>CAVYIU010000001.1:0-30582 GCA_963768665.1 uncultured Spirochaetota bacterium
TGTCCGTGAGCCCGAGGAATCTCGTCACGAGGATGTACTGCGGGATCAGGCCGACGGAGAAGAGCTGGGTGAAGTAGATGATGAACGAGAGCCTGTTCCGGTACTTGAAGTCCTTCCTCTGCAGCACGTCAGCCGGCCATTGAAGCGAAGAAGAGCGAGAAGAAGGTGCCCACGGCGGTCACGGTGGTGGTCACCATGTAGGCAGAGATGATCCGCCCGGGGAACTCGAACGCCACGACGTATGCCTGGAGCGAAAACTTCAGCGGGAGAAGCGTGAACCCATGCTTGATGATCTCCGATTCGTCCGTGAAAGAAGAGGAGATCAGCATGAGAAAAGGCAGCACGCACGCCACGGCGGCGAGAGTGACAATGACGTAGGCAATGATCCTGAGAGCTGTATAGTCCGGGCCCTTCCTTACAGCCATGGCACCCCTCTAGAACCGCGCATATTCCGGATCGATCCTCTTGATGACGAAGTTCGCCGTGAGGATGACAACCAGGCCGAAAACGGATTGGTACAGCCCGGCGGCGGTCCCCAGCTGGATCTGCGCCGTGGTGGTCGGCGCCCGGTAGACATAGGTGTCGAGGATGTCCGTGGCGTTGAAGAGAAGGCCGTTGCGGCCCACCATCTGGTAGAAGAGCTCGAACTGCCCCCGCAGGATGCTCCCGATGCTGAAGAGAAGGAGAATGATGATCGTCGGCTGGAGCATGGGCAGGGTCACCGACCGGATCTGGCGAAACGCGTTGGCGCCGTCGATGGCGGCGACGTCGTAGAGCTCGTTGTTGATGGACATGATGGCGGCAAGGTAGATGACCGAGCCGTATCCCAGCCATTTCCACACGTGCGCGATGGTGAGGATGTATTTCCAGTAGCCGGGCGTGGTGTAGAAGGGAATCGGGGTGGCACCGAGGTTCTTGAGGAGTCCGTTGATCACGCCGTAGTCGAAGTTCAGGAGTCCGTATGCAAAGAGCCCGACAAGCACGAACGAGATGAAGTAAGGGAGAAAGATAAAGGTCTGTGCCAGCCTCCTGTACCACGGCCTGGTGATCTGGCTGATGAGGATGGCGATGAGAATCTGGAAGAAGTTGCCGACGATGATGAACGCGATGTTATAGAGGAGCGTGTTGACCGTCAGCTTCGTGATAATGTTGCCGATGAAGAGGAATCGGAAATAACGGAAGCCGACGAACGGGCTCTTGAAAAGCCCCAGCGCGTACTTGTAGTCGACGAACGCGTAGTAGACGCCGATGAAGGGAAGGTAGAAGAACAGGACGAAGTACAGGAACGCAGGAAGAAGCATGAAGAACAACACCCTGTTTTTCTTCAGCTCAAAGAGGAAACCCCTTTGGGGTGCAACTGAGAGCGGCTCGGACGGCAGTTCCCCTGGCTGGATCACCGTACTATCCTTTTCTCGGTTCTATGCGGGCCGCACTATAAGGCAGCGCGGCCGTGCTGTCAAGCAATAAGGCCTTCATGCGCCCGCTCCCTTGCCGACAACGACCGGCAGGATCCCCAGGAACATGCACGCCATGGCCAGGGCAGCCGACTGGTCCCCGTGGATCATGCTGGCGTGATGAACGAAGCCCTCTTCCACCAGCGTGCGATAGAGCCTTGCATGGTCCTTCACCCTGACCCACGCCCACGTACCTGCAAGTGTTTCGTCGGAAGGGACGATATCCCCGGTGGCGATGAGCATTTTCCAGTCGTTGTCGTATTCCGCGAGGCGGCAGAAGGTGACTCGCCCCGGTCTGACCTGGAACTGCGCCAGGCCCGCGTTCGCATCCCGCTCCACCACGGGCAACCGCCGGTCATGTCCTGCCGTGAACGCAGCGCAGTCCGGGCCGGGTCCCTCGCGAGGCATGCAGGGGCGTTGCCGCAATGCCACGCCAGGAGCTTGTTGGGGTCCTCGCGGTGCTGGATCGTCCAATCGATGAAATGCGGCACCGTTGCCCCCATCGCCGACTGGAAGCTGGTGAGCATGGCGAGCGCCCCCAGCACGTCCGTCTCGCAGGCGGTGAGCATTCCCTGCCCCGTCGAGCCGGCCCTGCGTGGCACACAGCGAGATTCCCATCTGCGCCTGGATCGCCGGCCAGCACTGCACTGCCATGGCCGACAGGCGGCCGCGGGACCAGAAGTCCGCCAGGGCCACCTCCAGCCGCGCCGCGTTCAGGACGGACCGATCCGAGATTGTTACCTCCGCCATGTCGGACCGCAGCCTGGTAACGGCGTCCTTGACCCGGCTGTCCGTATCCGCGAAGCCTTCTGCAACGCTCACCACGTCGGCGAGCTCGCTGTAGATGACGTTCTGTCCGAACTTGTCGGCAAGGGCGGCCTCGTCGTAGCCGACGGTCTCGAAGGAGGACGGTCGCACTCCCACCTGGCCTATGCGTGCGTTCTTCAAACCCTTGACGACCGCCACGGCGGCGACGAATGTCTTCACCTCTTCCAGGAAGGCTGGCTCGTCAGGGAAGAAGATGCCCGGCATAGTGGAACGCGATCTTGCGGCGGTACAGTCCCGACGCCATGGACAGGTTGCCGCAGTAGGAATCCGACACACGGCCCAGGCCGGGTTCATCAGGCGCTGGCGGCTCTTTCGTGGCAAAGAGCAGCACGGGCACGCGCAGCTTCTCCGCGATCTTGGACGCCGAGCGCTCGTCCCCGAAATCCAGCGGGCAGAGGATCACGGCGTCGACCTTGCTGGCCGCGAAATAGTCCGCGACGGCATCTGCCTCATCGAGGCTTGCCACCATGCCATGCGGTGTCAGTCCCCGTGCCGCGTCGAAGCCTGTCCCGTCCGTGGACGGGTGAGGCACGACGATCTCCAGCCCGCGTATTTTCGAGAATGCCGCGAGGCTGTCGTCGCGCATCTTGTGGCACCAGGGCGTGCAGCGGAAGCGATAGGAGGGGACGAACCCGGCCCTGACGGTTACCTCGCGCATGTATCTCTCCTGCCGATGATCCACGGGTGGTGGAAAATGGAAAATGTGACTGCCAGTATAGCTGACCTGCCTGCGTTGTCAAATAACGTCGCGGCTCCTTTCCCCCGGGCATGACACGTTTGTACAGTCCGTGTTGAAAATATCAGTTGACAGACCAGTCATTGAGGGCGGATAATGCGTCTACACAACCTGCACCGAAGGAGATATCGCGGGCGCCTGCGGCACCTCAATTCCGATCCGATCAATCGTTTGTCAGTTCTGCATGACTCGGGGTTGAGCGCCACGGGTGGCGGTTTCTCGTCCCGGACGGTGCATGTTGAGCGAAAAGGGCCGTTGTGCCCTTCCCACGTGCGCTTGGAAGGAGAGGGAGATGAAGAGACTGACCGTTTTCATGTGTTTTGCCCTTCTGGTCAGCGGTTTCGCTTTCAGCGGATTCGCTTTCGCCGCGCCTGCGGTGCCCCAGCTCACTGTCCAGTTGATGGACAACGAGCAGCCGGACGTTCCCATGGTCACCGACGCCATCAACAAGATCCTGTCGTCGAAGTATGGCGCCACGGTGAAATTCCAGCACCTGACGTGGACCGACTGGCAGCAGAAGTACAAGCTGCTGGTCACCTCCGGTGAACCGGTGGACATCCTGTATGCAGCCAACTGGAACGACTACGCCAAGTATGCCCGCGACGGGGCGTACAAGCAGCTCGATGACCTGCTCCCCAAGGTCGTTCCGAATCTGTGGAAGGCCATTCCCAAGTCCAGCTGGGACGGCGTGAAGGTGGGCGGCAAGATCTGGGCCGTTCCGCCGCTGCGCTATGGCTACTCCGGCTCGGAGCACCTGGTCTACCGCGCAGATCTCGCCAAGAAGTACGGAGTCGCGCCCATCACGGACGTGGCCTCCATGGTTGCCTACCTCGACGCGATCAAGAAGAACGAGCCCTCCATGATCCCGGTCGAAGAGAGAGGTGACGGCTGGATCCCCACCTACCTGGCGTACTTGACCGCCAAGGCAAACCCGAAGAACGCATGGTACACCGCGTTTCTGAACCAGAGCCAGCTCGCATTCTGGGACTTCAAGAACCAGACGCCCGACAACGTGAAGCTCATCTACGAGTTGCCTCAGTACAAGCAGTTCCTTCAGGATATGCATGCGTGGGCGCAGAAGGGCTACTGGGCGCAGGACCTCCTGGCAGAGAAGAGCATCGCGCCCGAGCTGCTCGAGGCCGGGAAAACCGCCATGGCGGTTGGCGGCGGCGAGAACGTGGATAAGCTCCAGGAGCTTATCCAGCGCGTTACGAAGAACAACCCCACCTGGCAGATCGGTGAGATGAGCTGGGACAAGCTGCACGGCTTTGCCATCCCGTCCGCGGCCCAGCAGGACCTGACGACCGTTCCCATCCAGTCCAAGTATCCCGAGAAGGCGCTCCAGGTCACGGCAGCATTCCTGCTGGACAAGGACCTCCAGTACCTGATCGACTACGGCATCAAGGGCGTGCACTACGACATCAGCGCGAAGAACGAATACGTGCAGCTCCCGGGCGCCAAGAACTACATGCTCTTCGGCATGGCCGCGTGGGCCTGGAAGAACGCGGGCCTGTTCCTCGCCGATGGGAGTGTCTGGGGTCCCCAGCACGACGCGTACCTGAAGTATTATGACACCATCGCCGTACCGAACACCGGGTTCGCCTTGGATCTGACCCCCATCAACGCGGAGTGGACGGCCTGCTACCAGGTAGAGCAGCAGTACGGCTACCCGCTGTGGTCCGGACTCGTCGCCAACATCGACGACGCGGAAAAGACCTTCGAGCAGCAGCTCCAGGCGGCAGGCATCGAGAAGATCCGCGCCGAGATCAAGAAGCAGCTCGCTGCGTATCAGAAAGAGATCGGTATGTAGGCGGAGTTTCCGTCCTTACAAGGGGGGCTGCCCGCAAGGGCAGCCCTTTCTGTCTCCAGGGAGCCCCGTGCCTACCGTGGCCGCGCCGTCAGCCCGATCAGCGGGTTGAGCGCGGCCTCGCCCCCGAGGCCGACGATGGCCGCGTCCGTTATGCCTGCCGCACGAAGGCGTTCCACGACATTGCACAGCAGGTCCGGCACGTACCCTTTCAGCACGGAGCACTGTCCCTGCGGGAGAACGGTGACGTTTCCAAGGCTTGCAGGAAGGAGACACGACTGGCCGGGGCCGAGAGTTTCCTGTCCACCGCTGCAGGAGACAGTCGAGGTGCCCTCGACCTGGGTGAGCACGAAGAACCGGTCGCCCGTGCAGGCTATCGTGTGCGCCTCGACAAGGTCCAGGCGCTCGAGCGCAAAATGGCGGCAGGCCGCGACGAAGGTGACGCGGTTCTTTCCGGAGGCTATCATCACGGGGTGGACCCTGCAGTCGCTGCCCCGGGCAAGCCGGACTGCCTTGATGGCTTTGCCGGCCCATGTCCTGCGTTCCGCAGACCCCGGGCTGTCCCGGCTGCAGAGCATCGTTATGACATTCGAGTTCTGCAGTATCTCGTAGAGGAGGATCCCGCCGTTCGCGTAGTGCATCGCCCCGGCGTGGAGAAGGAACGCATTTCCGGCGCTTGCCGGCTGCTGCTCCATGACGTCGCGGACCGTCCCGTCAACCAGGGCATCCAGGACATCGGCGCGGCCAACGCCTTCCCGCGTTCCGCAGTGGATCATCGCGCCGGGCTTCGTCTTGAGCAGGTACCAGGCCTCGGTCTTGCCAGGGTCCGGCTGTCCCTGTTCCTTTGCCAGCGCATCATCCTGGTGCACCTGCTCGGCGAGCGGATATGTCGCATCGAGCAGCTTCACCAGGAGAGGGAAGCGGCTCCCGTGCTCTGCCATGATGCCGCGTCCCAGCAGGGCCTCGCCGTAGATTTCGATGAGCTGGTGCAGGCTCGTGCCGGCGAGTGCGCCGTTCTTCGTGATGCTCGATTCACCGGGGCGGTCGCAGACCTCCCACGTCTCCGAGAGCCTGTGATCCGCGGGAAGCCCGTCCTTGCTGAAAGCCTCCGCGATCCACCTGCCGCCGAAGTCGTAGTTTCTCAGTATCTCCGTGAATCGAAGCGGATACAGTGCGTGCATGGCTCCCTCGGGTATTGAAAAGAATTGTGTTGGCACCTAGAGTATGCCATAACGGGGGCTCGGGGGAAGAGTCGCGCCGAGGCCGCCCGCGTTCACCGAGAGGTCGATCGCGTGGTGTCTGAGCGGAAGGTGTCACACATGGAAATGAGCGAGAGAAGCAGTCTGCTGCAACAGGTCATCAAGGGGATGCTCGAGCGCCGGCGTGCGCCGGACAACCTTCTACCCCTTGATCAGCGAATCACTCGACCAGACGCGGGGGAAGCCGCGGTCGCTGCGGCGCGCGCTCGCGTTTGCCCATCTCCTCGACAATGTGGAGCAGGTGGTCCTCCCTCACGAGCTGCTGGCCGGCTCCATCACGGGGATGTGGCCTCTGGCCGGGGAGCAGGCATCCCTCGAGCAGCACCTCGGCGAAGCCCGCACGGTGATCGGCGAGTACCTGCAGCAGCGCCGGCACGCCGCCCCTTCCCGTCCCGTGGAGCGCTGGGCGCTCATGGCGCGCGACCACTACGACGCCCGCATCCGGTTCGCGGACCTGCAGCGCGTGGCCCAGCAGCTCGCGCAGGAGCTGGACAACGGCAACCGGATCCCGTATGCCGAGCTCTACCGCGTGCTGGAAAATCACTTCGTTTTCGACTACGGCGAGCACGTCCGGAACAACTTCGCCGAGCTGCCGTGGTTTGCAGCGAACCACCTTTCGCTCAGCTTCAGGAAAGCGCTGGGAGCCGGCCTGGGTGGGCTGAGGCAGCAGATCGTCCAGCGCCGCTCGCAGGCCGCCGGGCCGGCCCCGCAGGAGTTCTATGATTCGGCACTCGTCGCCATGGATGCCGCCATACGATTCATCCATCGGTACGCCGCCACGCTCCGACAGGAAGCGGAAAGGTCGGCGCGGGGAGCGCGCCCGGGAGCTCTCCGTCATGGCGGAGACCTGTGACTGGATCGCGGAGAAGACCCCCCGCACCTTCCGCCAGGCGCTTCAGCTCGTGTGGATGATCCACCTGGTCAGCAACATCGGCGGCGGGTCCGCGATGTCGTACGGCCGGTTCGACCAGTACATGATGCCCTTCTACGCGCGTGACCTCGCCGAGGGCGCCGTCACGCCGGAGGAAGCCCGTGAGCTGATCGCGCACCTGTGGCTCAAGACGAACGAGGCGAAGATGCGCACGGTGCAGAGCCTGGCGCTCTCGGGGATCGGCAGGAACGGCGTGGACGGCACGAACGACCTGACGTACCTGTGCCTGGACGTCATCGGCGCAGTCCGCGAGCCCTATCCGAATGCCTGCGTGCGCATGCACAGGGGGAGCCCTGCCGCGCTGTGGGAAAAGGTCGTCGACACGC
Organism: uncultured Spirochaetota bacterium; assembly: GCA_963768665.1. Lineage (GTDB taxonomy): Bacteria > Spirochaetota > Spirochaetia > SZUA-6 > Fen-1364 > Fen-1364. The sequence goes on from CAVYIU010000001.1 coordinate 7,342, forward strand.
TGCAGCTCGGTATCGGGCTGCCGCAAATCTTCAATGATGATGCTATGCTCCGCGGCCTGGCTCGCGCCGGGTTCCCGGCGGAAGATGCGCGGGACTATTACCCCATGGGTTGCATCGAGGTCATGCTGGATGGCCTGCAGCCCACCTACCAGGGAATCGAAGGGGTTGTCTTTCCCGACCTGCTGGAGGCGGTCTTCCACAACGGCGGGATGAATGCGGACGGCAGCCCCGGCTGCGCCACCGGCGAGCTCTCCACGCTGAGGACGTTCGAGGACTTTCTCGGCGCCTGCCTGGCACAGCTGAAATGGCGCGTCACTGCATCCGATCCAGGCCGCGGAGGAACGCTGCACCGGCAAAGCGAGTGACCGTTATGATCCCTTCGCGTCGATCTTCGTGGAAGATTGCCTCGAGAAGGGCAGGGACGTGTGCCAGGGGGGCGCGCGCTACCCGTCGTGCTTCACCATGAACGGCCTGGGTTTCGGTACGGCCATCGATTCGCTGGCAGCCATCAAGACGTTCGTGTATGACCGCAGGGAGTACTCGCTGCAGCAGGTCAAGGAAATGCTGGACAGTGATTTCGCCGGGCGAGAGGCGGCCCGGGTCGGCATTCGGCGGAGCACCCTGCCGCCTACGGCAACGACCTCGACGAGGTGGATGCCATTGCCCGCCGCGTCTACGACACGTTCACCGACACCATCCTCGGGTCACCGTTCCCCCAACGGCGCTTTCTTCCTGCCCCAGATGTTCAGCTACAACTCGCACATGAGCCGCGGGGAAACCACCGCCGCAACCCCAACGGGCGCCGGCGCGGGGAGGCGCTCAGCGACGGCCCGGGGCCTTCGCAGGGCAGGGACGTGAACGGGCCGACGTGCCTGATCAACTCCGTGGCGGGCAATGGACGGCAGCAAGCTGATCGGCGGTTGCGGCTTCAACATGAAGATCAGCCCCGACTTCGTGCGCGGTCCCGAGGGGCGGACGATCATGATGTCGCTGCCTGCGCACGTACCTGAAAAAGACGGGATGCAGATCCAGGTGAACATGGTCGACCAGGAAACCCTGCGCAAAGCGCAGCAGTCCCCCCAGCAGTACCGCAACATCATCGTGCGGGTCGCGGGGTACTGCGAGTACTTTGCCAACCTGGATCGACGTCTGCAGGACGAGATCATCCGCCGCACCGCGCAGCGCGAACCGGCCAGGGTCTAGACACCTACACCACCCAGCGGGAGGCCTGGGATCGTGAGAGCAGTTGCTGCCGTCTCAAAGGGAAAAGTCGAGGTCGTGGAGATCCCCATGCCCGTCGTGGAGGACTACGAGTGCCTCGTGAAGGTGCGGGCCTGCGGGTTCTGCAACGGGACAGACCTGAAGATCATCCACGACGAGGTGGGGACCACCCCGGTGGATTTCCCCGTCATCCTCGGCCACGAAGGAGTGGGGGAAGTCGTCGAGGCGGGGAAAGAAAGTCCGCAGCATCCACGTCGGGGAGGTCTATCTCAATCCCCACGGGCGGATCATGCCGGGCACGCGTTTCAACAGCATGTGGTCCAACATGGTGGAGTACGCCGTCATGCCCGGATGGCAAGGCCATGGAGGACCTGGGCATGAAGTCGGCCCGCGCTATGGAGGCACCCTCCTCCTGCCACCGGAGATCGACCCGATCGACGGCGGGGTCATCCTCACCCTCAAGGAGTGCCTCAGCGCCGTCCGCAACCTCGGCTTCCAGGCAGGCCAGTCCGCCCTGGTCTACGGTGACGGCCCCGTGGGCCTTGCGCTGGTGAACTTCCTGCGCATGGCCGGTGCGGCGTGGATCGGGTGCGTGGGCCACCGCCCGGCGAGGCTGGAGTGGATTGCCCGGCCATTCTGCGCCGGACCTCGTGGTCAACGCGCGGGGCGAGTCCGTGAAGGAACGCCTCGGGGACAGGCGGGTGCACCTCGTCATCGACGCGGTGGGCTCGACGGCGGTCATCCGGGAGGCGTCTCACCTGCTGGTGCCCGGCGGGAAGGTCGGCGTGGTCGGCGTGATCAGGAACACCGATGCGCAGATCTCGCTGCTGGACCTGGCAAACCACGCATCCGTGCACATGCTGAACTGGCCCTACCGGGAACATGCGACCCACGAGGAGATCGTCGGCCTCGTCAGGAACCGCCGGATCACCCCGAAGGACTACTACAGCCACGTGCTTCCCATCACGGAGGCGCCGCGCGCACTGGCCATGGTGGAATCGCGGGAAGCCTTCAAGGTCGTGCTTGCCATGTAAGGGGCAGGGGGCCCGGCGCGCCTGCCGCTCGGGTCCCGCCCTTGCCGTCAGATTGCAATCCCCTGCTTTCTCGCGACTGCCCTGATGGCGGCGGCCGCGGTGTCGTAATCCTTCTCATTGGTGAGGTGCTCGGTCATCAGGCAGACGTCCCTGTCCGTGAGCGCGTTGAGACACTCGAGGTACACCGCGTAGTCCAGCGTGCCCTGCCCGGGGATACACTCGTCGAGGTGAACGGTCAGCTCCTGGCCCAGGATGATGTCCTTTGCGTGGCAGCTCCTGATGTGCGGGCCGAGCGCGCGGAAGAAATCCCGGATGAATGCGCCGTTGTGGAAATACCGGGACGGGCAGTTGATCATGTTCACCGGGTCGAAATGCACGGCGAAGGCCCTGCGGTCCACGGCCCGAAGAAGCCTTGCGTAGCTCTCCGTGGAATCCGGGTACATCCAGGGCATGGGCTCGAGGACGTAAAACGTCCTCGCGGGCTTCACGGCATCAATGATGGCGCGGACGGCCGAGACGATATCGTCGAACGTCCGCTCGGTGAGGTCCATCGCGGAAGGGCCGTCCCACTTGTCGCTCCGGGAGCCGGAGACGTTGACGCAGCACCGCGCGTCGATGGCTTCGGCGAGATCGAGCGCCTTCGTGCACCTCGCCATCGCTTCTTTCGCTTTTGCCGCGTCCGAGGAGAGCGGGCTCACCCACCAGGCACCCACCTCGGCGATGACGATGCCCGCCGTCTGCGCCGCCGCCCGGTATGCCTCGATGGTCCGGGGGTCGGCATCGGGCTCGACCGGGCAATAGGCGGCAGTGAACCCCTTCTCCTTGACCGCTGCCACCCATTCTTCCGGGTTTGTGAACTTCCTGAACACGGGACCGCCGAACCGCATGCCAGCCTCCCTTCATCCTGCGTGCGGCAAGTGTAGGCATTTCCGCGGGCCTTGCAACTGCACGAATCGGAGCGCGATGCAGAAACTTGACAAATCCCGGCCGGGCTTAGGATCAACCCGCAACAAGGAGAGCACATGGGGTCACTCATTCTCGCGCATGACATCGGAACGACCGGCGACAAGGCAACCCTCTTCCGCGGCGACGGGAGCCTCGTCGCGTCGGCATCGGCGGCGTACCCCGTTCACTATCCGCGCCCCGGCTGGGCCGAGCAGGACCCGGGCGACTACTGGAATGCATTCTGCCGGGCCTCGCGCGATCTTCTCGCATCGTCCGGGTGCCGCGCCGCCGACGTCGGTGTCGTCTCGTTTTCCGGCCAGATGATGGCCGCCCTGGCGATCGACCGCGAGGGACGGCCGCTGCGGCCTTCCATCATATGGGCCGACCAGCGTGCCTCCCGCGAGGCGGAGGAGCTCGGCTCCCGCCTTTCAGCGGGCCGCGTCTATGACCTGACGGGGCACCCGCTGAGCGCCTCCTATTCGCTGGAGAAGATCATGTGGATCCGGAGGAACGAGCCGGACGTCTTTGCCCGGACGTCGCACTTTATCAACGCAAAGGACTACCTTGTCCGCGCCTTGACGGGCAGGGTGTGCTCCGACTATTCCGACGCCAGCGGCATGCAGGCGCTCGACATCAGGACGCTGCAGTGGTCGCAGGAAATCCTTGACGCCGCGGGCATCTCGAAGGGCGTCCTGCCAGAGCTCATGGAATCCACCTCCATCGCGGGAACCATCACGAAGGCCGCCGCGGATGCGTGCGGGCTCCTCCAGGGTACCCCGGTGGCTGTCGGCGCCGGCGACGGGGCGTGCGCAACGTGCGGGGCCGGGGTCGTCACGGAGGGGGACGCCTACATATGCCTGGGCACCTCGACATGGATGGCGACGGCGAGCCGCGCGCCACTGCCTGATCCGCAGCGTCGAACCTTCACCTTCTGTCACTTCACGCGCGGCCTCTACTTTCCCTGCGGCACTATGCAGACGGGCGGCGGGTCACTCACGTGGTTCCGGGATACGCTGGCGGACGCCGAGGTCGCCGAGGCGAAGCGCCAGGGCACGGACGTGCACGACCTGCTCAACAGGGAAGCGGAGGGAGTTCCGCCGGGTTCGGAGGGGTTGCTCTTCCTTCCGTATCTCATGGGTGAGAGAAGCCCCTGGTGGAACTCCGACGCGCGGGCGTGCTTCGTCGGGCTGTCCATGCGGCACGGGAAGAGCCACATGCTCCGCGCGGTGATGGAAGGGGTCGCTTATAACATGCGCGTGATTGCCGACGTCTTCGGGGAGCTGGGGAAACCCTTCTCAAGCGTCCGCATGATCGGGGGAGCCGCGCGGAGCGGCACGTGGCGCCAGGTCTTTGCCGACGTCCTGGAAAGACCGATGTCGCTCTCGAACTTCGTCGAAGAATCCACGTCCATCGGCGCCGCCATTGCAGGTGGCGTCGGCATCGGCCTGTTCTCCTCGATCGACGAGGCGGCCCGCATCGTGCGGGATGTCGAGCAGACGCTGCCGCGGCCAGGAGCTCTTCCCGACCTACCGCGGTCTCTTCTCCTGCTTCACGAAGGCGTACAGGCAGCTGGAGCCTGTTTTCACGATGCTTGCAGACTCCCGGCGGAGCGTCGGCGCGCCGCAGTGAAGCCGTCCCGGGCTGTCCCTTATCCTCCTGAGGCGGCTCCGGGCTCGTGTCCGCCATCCTGCCCCTGCCCCATGGTGAGCACCGCGGGATTGAAGGCGTGAACCCTGACTGCAGAGCCCTGATCGCTCTCGTCAAACCAGACGCAGAAAGCCGATCCGGTTGACTCGATGGATTCGACGGTCATGCTCGGACCGCCGCTTTTCAGCCGCACGACATCGCCGATCTTGAACTGTTCCGCCATGGGCGTCCCTCCTGGTCGTGCCGGAATTATACACCCTGCAGCGCGGGTGATGCGCGGCGTTTCGTCATTCCGCCACGATGACGTCAATGCCGATCTCCTCGAGCGGGCTCTCTCGGAGGCGCCAATGGAATCCGTGACGATGGCGTCGATGCTCGGAAGCGGCGCAAAAAGCGCAAACGAGCTGCGCCCGAACTTGCTTGCGTCAAAGAGAAGGACGATCTTCGCCGCGATGGACATCATGAGCTTCTTCGTCTCCGCGTGGTTGATGTCCGGGGTGCTCGCTCCCTTGTCCAGGGAGAAGCTGTTCGACGCCATGAACGCCTTGTCCACGCTGAGGCCGGCGAGGATGTCGCGGCCGGCCGACCCGTAGATGACCGTGCAGTGGTACTTCCTGCGCACGATGCCGCCCATGAAGACCACGCGCACCGAGGGCCAATCCTCGAGGACAAGCGCGATGGCAAGGTCATTGGTGACCACCGTGATGTCCTTCCGGCGGCCAAGGAGGAGCGCCAGCTCGAAGGTGGTGCTCCCCGTGTCGAGGATGATCGTGTCCCCGTCTTCGACCAACCCCAGGGCGGCTTCCGCGATCCGCCGCTTCTCCGCGAGGTGCTGGACCCCGCGCTGGGTCATGTCCTGCTCCATCCCGGTTTTCGATTTCACCATGGCCCCGCCATGGGTCCGGATGAGGAGGCCGGCGCGCTCCAGGTCGCGCAAGTCGTTGCGGATAGTGGCGCTCGAGACACGGAACGCGTCGCACAGCGTCGGGACGGTCACCTTGCGCTGCGACTCGATGAGCTCGAGGATCCTCGCCTTGCGTTCCTCGACGAACATGCCCGGCTCAGCCACGGGCGGGGCTCCTTTCCCCCTCGGCGATCGCGCACAAGTCTTCGAACGCGGCCCCCTCGAGGGGTATCTCACGGTGAAAAACCTCGGCAATCACCGCGAGCCATCCGTAGACGAAGTACCGCCAGCCGTCCTCCACGCGCAGCGCCCTGGCGGCTGCCTGGCGGCGCGCCTGCTGGAGGAAGAGGAGATCGCCGCGGTAGTTGAAGTCCCACGCGATGCCGCCGTGCGGAAACTCCGCCGCGTCGGAAAGCGGCGAGCCGGGAGCGTCCTTCCCAAGCCCGGTGGCGTTCACGACGAGCGAGCCCGGGGGGAGCCCGCGCAGGACCGCGTCGTTGTCCTCGGGCCGGGGGGTCAGCACGTACTCGATGGGCACGCGAAGGTCCTGTCGGCGGTTGACCTCCTGCATTTCCGAGAGCCGCCGGGGGCTGCGGTTGGAGACGACGATCCGCGCCGGTGGCGTGCGGCCGCCGTCCTGCCGGGCGAGTGACGAGCACAACGCGATGCTGGAACCGCCGGCCCCCATGATGAACGCGTGCGCCTTGCTGGTCTCCCAGTGGTGCGGCCCGAGGAAATCACGCAACGCCAGGCCGCTGGTGATGGGGTCCTTGGCGCTGCCGCAGAGGCGGCCGCCGCTTTTCGAGATCGCGCTCACTTCGCCCATGCGATCGGCAAACTCGTCCAGCTCGTCGAACAAGTCCCGGCTCGCATAGAGCAGGTCGAGCTTGTGCGTTGTCACCAGCGCTCCCAGCGACATGCGGTCCTCCCTGATGAACGCAACCACCTGTCGATAGCGCCTCGCGTCGTCGTGCAGCGCCAGGTCGATTCCCTTGAGGCGGCAGTCGCCGAGCCCGAGGTGGCGCGCCCACTTCGGAAAGACGCGCATGATCATGGACTGCCCCGTCGTGACCCCCACGAAGTACATGGTGGGTTTCTCGGCCGGCGCCAGGGCGAGCGGCGTCACCGGGGTCCCGCTCACGTGCCGTTCCCTTCGTTGCTGGGAAGTATTTCCGCCCTGCCCGCGCGCTTCCACACCCTCTCGGGAAAGCCCTCCTTCTCGATATCACCGTAGTTGTGGCCGGCCTCTCCCGGGTACACGCAGAAGCTCACCAGGGGCTCGTCGCCCGTGTTCACCGTGCGGTGGGCCCAGAAGGGCGGCACGTAGACCATGCGCCCGGGAAGAAAGGGCTCGTGCGCCGCGGTGCCGTCCGGCAGCTTCATCAGCATCCAGCCCTCGCCCCGCAGGCAGAGGTAGATCTCCGCGGTGCCGGGGACCTCGTGGTAGTGCCCCTTGGTCATGAAGCACTCACCGCCCACCGTGCCGGGCATGGTTGAGCTGATGCAGAACTTCAGGTGGCCCGGCTGCTCGGGGATCGCATACTCGAACACCTCGTAGTGGACCGGGTCGCCCTGCGCGATGAGCGCTTCCAAAGCATGGGTATCCCTGTAGTGGCCGCGCATGCTCGATGCCAGGCGCGTCACGCGCGCGTGGGGACCCTTCATGACGCCCTGCTGCAGGTCCATGTCGATTCCGAAAGGCAGGACCTGTCCCCACGGCCTGCCGTGCTCGATTTCCTTCGTTGACATCAGGGTCTCCCTTTCACCTTCAGGGCACGCTCGCCCAGCCATCCATTGCCGCGAGAATTGACGCGTAGCGCTCAGCCCTCCGGCGGGAGAGCCCGGCGCGTTTCGGGTCCGGATCTTCGGGCGCGCCGGTCCGGATCCAGCGCGCCGCGGCGCCGGCCATGTCGGGCAGGGCCCCGACGCTGCAGCCCGCGAGGAGGGCTGCGCCCAGCGGCGCGCCGCCCCCGCCGTTCACCGGCGCCACGGGCACGCCGAGAGTGTCGGCCTTGATGCGGTTCCAGACGACGCTCTTCGCGCCGCCCCCGGTGACGCGCACCTCCCTGGTCTCGGCCGCCGGGTAGAGAGCCTTCACGGAGTCGAGGTAGATCCTGTACTCCAGTGCCACGCCTTCGAGCACGGCACGGAACAGGTGCCCGGGTCCATGGCTCCAGCCGAGCCCGACCCATGCGCCGCGCATGCGCGGCTGGCTGGGACTCACCCTGCCGCCGAGATGGGGGATGAACAGGGGGTCGTCCTCTGCGGGATCGACGGCTGCCGCCATGGCCGAGAGCCGATCGAGGTCCATCCCTGCTGCCGAGCCGTGCCCGGACCCTGCGAGTGCGCCGGCGATCTGTCCGCGAAACCACTCGAGGTTCAGTCCCCCCCCGTTGACGTAGGCGTACGGATGCCAGAGCCCCGGGACAGCCGACCTTCCGCAGCTCAGGATCATCCGTTCGTCGTCCGGGCGAAACACTTCGGTCGTGGCGGCGAAGACCGACGCCGTGCCGGCCACGTCCACGCAGATGCCCGGGAGGGTCGCCCCGCAGGAAAGAAAGCTCGCGGCCGTATCGCCGCAGCCCGCGGCGACGGGAAGTCCGGAAGGGAGGCCGCACTCCCGCGCCGTGGACGGCTGGAGGGACCCCACCACATGGTGCGAGGGGACGATGCGCGGCAGGACACGGGGATCGACGCCGAATCGGCCGCAGAGGTCGGCGTCCCAGGCCGGCACGCGGGTGTCGGCGAACCCGGAGAAGTGGAGGTAACTGGGGTCGATGAACGCTGCCGCGCCGTCCATTCCGCACAGGCGCATGGCGGCGTATCCCCCGGGCTGAACGAACGCCCGCACCCGTGCGTATGTCTTCGGGCGCTCGTGCATCCACCACAGGATTTTGGGTCCATGGTTGAAGCTCGGGGGTCCGCCGGCCTTGCGAACGATCTCCGGTCCTGCCTCCTCCTGCATGACCGCGATCCAGGGGGCACACCGGGTGTCCAGCCAGGAGTCGTAGGGCGTGACGTTCCGGCCGTCGTCACCCACGCCGATGATGCCGGCCATCTGGCCGTCAATTGCCAGGCCTGCCGGCGTTCCCCGGTTGCCCGCCCGGGACGAGCACTCGGCGAGCGCCTCGCATACGGAGCGCACCTGGCGCTCCGGGTCCTCCTCGACGATCCCTGGCCCGGGTCGGTGGAGCTCCGCGGCACGAAAGGCCTCGGCGGCGCAGCGGCCCTCCTGGTCGTAGGCGGCGGCCTTCACGCCCTGCGTACCGATGTCCACGCCGAAGAAAAGCGGGGCGCTCATGCGAACGTTACCAGCTGCTTCAGCCCGCTTCCCTTCATCACCTCCGCGAAAGCACCCGCGGTATCCTCCACCGGCCATCGGCGGGTGATGATCCCCTGCAACGAAACGAGCCCGTCTCCGACGAGGGACAGGGTGGCCCGGTACTGGGCGAGGTTCTGACGCGTGGTCCCGGTGATGGTGAGCTGCTTGTAGTGCACCAGGTTGGTATCGAGGGACACCTTGTTCCTGCCCTCCGGCAGGCCGCCGAAGAACATGATCCTCCCGTTGACGGCCGCGAGCTCGAGCGCCAGGACCTGCGCTTCCGGCGCCGGGTTCGCCGTGATGACGACGTCGGCGCCCCGGCCGCGGGTCTCGTCGAGGAGCTGTTCCCGCAACCGTGAGCTTTCCAGCGGTCGGAGAGCAGGCTCCAGCGACGCGCAGTACGCAAGGCGCGCGGGGTTGATGTCGTTCATGAAGACCTTCGCGGCGCCTCCCATCGCGGCAAGCCGCGCGTGCATGAGCCCGATCGGGCCCGAACCAACGACGAGCACGACGTCCCCGGGGCCGATGGCGCAGCGCTGGAAAGCGTTGTAGACGCAGGAAAGCGGCTCGACCAGCGCCGCCTCGGAGAAGTCCACGCCCGGCGGCATCTCGCTGAGGTTGCCCTGCCGCACCGCTGCCGCGGGGACCAGCATGCGTTCGGCGAAGCCGCCGTCGATGTTTATCCCGAATGCCCGGAAGTCCGGGCACAGCTGCGTATTACCGCTCACGCACATGTCGCAGACCCCGCAGCCCATGTTCGGCGCCACCGCGACGCGCATTCCCACGCGGTACCCTGTCACACCGGGGCCGACTTCCTCCACGACGCCGGCGATCTCGTGCCCGAGGATGAGCGGGTGATCGGGGCTCGCGTTCCTGTGACCGTTCCTGAACATCCGGATATCCGTGCCGCAGACCGCGGATGCCTTCACGGCGAGAAGCACCTCCCCGTCACCCACCGCGGCCACCGTGACGTGCTCGACCCGCAGGTCCCCTCCGGCGTACAGCCGTGCCGCGCGCATGTTCATGGGCGCATCCCCTCCACGCGCACAGGCGTGCCCGACGCGATTGAAAGGTTGCCCGCGTTGACGACCGCGACGGCCATCCGCCCGTCGATGCCACCTGCCCTCGGTTCACGCCCGTCCATGATGCAGCTCACAAAGTCCTGGTCCTCGTGGAGGTACGCTTCGCTGAAGAGGGTGCGCCAGCTCTTCACGAACTGTCGTGCCATTCCCTTGTCGGCGGAGCAGCTCATCACGGAATCCTGTTCCGTCCTGCCGACGAAAACCACTCCCCGCGTGCCCACGATCTCCATGCGGGCGTCGTAACCGTAGCCCACGGAGACCGCCCCGTCGATGAACCCCTGCTTTCCATCGGAGAACCGGCAGATCATCGAAACGTTGTCGTAGAAGTCCGGGTATTCTGCCGCCGCCTCGGGGCAGCGGTAGTTCCCGCCCAGCGCGTACACCTCGGAGATCTCGCTCCCCGCGAACCACCGCGCCGCGTCGATGTCGTGGCTGTTCACCTCGGCGAGGGGGCCGTTGCTCTTCCTGATGTCATACATCCACTCCTGGGGAACGCTCGGGCCACGGGTGAGGGACTTCACCAGCACGACCTGGCCGATCTCGCCTCCCTCGATCCGCTCACGGGCCGCGCGGAAGCTCTCGTCGTAGCGCCGCATGAAGCCGACCTGCAGCCCCACCCCGGCTTTCGCGCACGCGCCGATCATCTCGTCGCACTCCGCAACGTTCATGGCCATGGGTTTTTCGCAGAGGACGTGCTTTCCGGAGCGCGCTGCGGCCACCACCACCTCGCGGTGCAGGGAGGTCGGTGTCACCACGACTACCGCATCCACGCGAGGATCGGCCAACGCTTCGCGGTAGTCCACATATCCCGTCTCGGTTGCTGTTGCGTGCTGTGCTTCCCGGAGCGCGGCGGGCTGGGCATCCACGAGAGCGGCCAGCCGGGCACCGGCGACACGCCCCGCGAAATTCCGTGCGTGAATCATGCCTGCACGACCGGTCCCGATGACGCAGATCCCCAGGTGCCCATCTTCGGACATCCCCGCACTCCTCCCACTCCCGCTTTCCATCAGTCTTGGCTGTTGTTTGCTATTGTATCGGTATCCCACGCTCTTTCAAGTGCTAACGAATGATAGCATTTGACAGATTCGGCAGCTCATGCTAACGTGCCGCAGCAGTCATGAAAGCCAAGCTCGTTCCGGTTCACTTCAAGACGGGAATGGATGCAGAGTTCAACGCACATCTTTCTATTGTAAAGGATCTCCTTGCCAAGGAAGCGGAGATCCTGCCGCCCGCTGCCCTGGGCTCCCGGCTGCCACTTGCCGACGCGGTGGTCTTCCCCCAGCTGCTCGGAGACGCCTTTGCCCAGCTCGCCGACCTGAGGCGGATTTCGCTGCCCTGCCTCGTGCTGACCTCCGACTTCGGCACCGTCAACATGTGGGACTGGGAGATCGTGACCTTCATGAAGAGCGTGGGCGTGAGCGTGTTCACGCCGTACGACATCGGGACGACCCGCACCATCTGCCGTGCCCTCGCCCTGCGGCGGCAGATGCGTGACCTGAAGTTCCTCGTGTTCCAGGACCGGCCCGGGGTGGGGGGCGAGCAGCCGGAGATCTTCAAGCGCTTCTGGTGGTGGGAGGATCGCTGCGCCGAGCTGATCAGTCGGAAGTTCGGTATACGGATCGAGAAGAAGAGCTTCCGGAAGCTGGGCGAGGAAGCAAAAGCAATCAGCGACGATGATGCGCGGGACGCGCTCAGGACGAGATCCATTCCCTCCGAGGGTGTCTCGGAGCGCCCCATGCTCTCCGCAATGAAGCTGTACCTCGCGGTGCGCCGGGAGCTCGATGCCGACCCGGCCATCGTGGGCGCGGGGCTCAACTGCCTGAACGAATCCGCTTTCTCGGACACCACCCCCTGCCTCGCGTGGGACCTGCTCTACCAGGAACGCGGGCTGATCTGGGCGTGCGAGGCGGACACGCTTTCCCTGCTGAGCACCTTTCTCCTGGAACGTTCGCTCACGTCGCCGGTCATGATGAGCAACCTGTACCCGTTCCTCATGGGCGACGCCGCTCTCAAGCACGAGAAGATCGACCGGTTCCCCGACGTGCCCGAGCCGGAGAATCACCTGCTGATGGTTCACTGCGGCTACCTCGGGGTCGTCCCCCGCGCCTTCGCCACATCATGGACGCTCAGGCCCCGGGCGCTGGCAATCGTGGATCGCAACGCCATCATGATCGACGCCCGGATGGCCGAGGGGCCGATGACCCTCGCCAAGCTGCACCCTGAGCTCGGTGTCATGCAGGTCATCGAGGGGTCCCTGGAAGGATACGCCCAGTATCCCGGGACCGATTGTCGAAACGGCGCCCTTCTCAGGGTGCGCGATGGCCGCGCGCTCATGAAATCCTTCTTTTCCCATCACTACTGCCTGCTGACGGGGGCGCGGGCGGCAGAGATCGAAAATGCCGCGCGCGCTCTCGCTCTCGGGGTGCAGCTCCTGTAGCGCTCCGGGTGTCTCTGCAGTCGTCGCGTATGCCCCTGGCAGGTGAGGAGACTATGAGCAACCGATTTCCCGAGCATTTCACCTGGGGCACGGCTACCGCGGCCTTTCAGATCGAAGGGGCAACCCGCGAGGACGGCAGGGGCGAGTCGATCTGGGACCGTTTTGCCTCCCGGCCCGGCACCATCCTGACGGGTGAAGGGGGTGAGCCGGCCTGTGACTCCTATCACAGGTATCCCCAGGATATTGCCGTCATGCAGAAGCTGGGCGTCAACGCCTATCGCTTTTCCGTTGCATGGCCCCGCGTCATCCCTGACGGCGCCGGGCGCGTCAATCCTCCCGGCCTGGACTACTACGAGCGGGTGGTGGACGCGCTGCTGGGCGCGCGCATCACGCCTTTCCTCACGTTGTACCACTGGGATCTGCCCCAGGCGCTGCAGGACCGGGGCGGATGGGCAAACCGCGACACCATCGAGGCGTACCTGCGCTATGCGGATCTCGTTGTCCGCCGCCTGGGCGACCGCGTGAAACACTGGATGACCCACAACGAGCCGTGGTGCATCTCCATTCTCAGTCACCACCTCGGCGTGCACGCTCCCGGGCTGCGTGACCTCAGGACGGCACTGCAGGTGGCCCACAACGTGCTGGTATCCCACGGCCGAGCCGTGCCTGTCATCCGCAACGGGTGCGAAGGAGCGCACGTGGGGATCGTGCTCAATTTCGAGCCTGAGTACCCCGCCACGGACAGCGAGGCGGATGAGATGGCAACCCGCCTGGCCCATGAGAGATTCAATCTCTGGTTCCTGGATCCGCTCGCCGGGCGGGGGTATCCACGGAAGGCGTGGCAGGAATACGGCGTCGATGTGCCTGAGATCCGGGCTGATGAGCTCCAGGACATTGCGACGCCCGTGGACTTCCTCGGCGTCAACTACTACTCCCGCGGCATCGTTCACGACCCGGCCGGCGGCGAGGGACACCGGATCATCAATCGCCGCAACCCCGTCAACATGATGGCGCGCGGCTGGGAGGTGTGCCCCCGGGCGCTGCGGGAGCTCCTGACGTGGCTGCACAGGGACTACCGTTTTCCCGAGCTGATCGTCACGGAGAACGGTGCGACCTATGACGACGCGGTCTGGCAGGGGCGCATCCACGACCTGGCGCGCCTGGACTACATCAGGCGGCACCTCGCCGAGCTGCCGCCGATCATCGAGGCAGGCGTTCCGCTCACGGGATATTTCTGCTGGAGCCTGATGGACAACTTCGAATGGGCGGCGGGGACCAGGGACCGTTTTGGCCTGGCCTACACGGACTTCGGCACGCAGGAGCGCATCATGAAGGACAGCGGCTCATGGTTCAGCCGCGTCACGCGGGCAAACGCGATCGTCGACTAGGTCACGGTGATCAGCGGCTTCAGGGCCAGGTAGTCATCTCGGGCGACCTTTCCGTTCTTCCAGTTCAGGCAATTCGCCGTGCCCATGGCAGTCGCCGTCAGGAGCGCCTCGCGCAGCAGCTCCTCCGACGCAAAGGCACGATCTCCCGTCCCTGCCGCGAAAGCCTCGTGGAGGAGCGAAGCGACACCGGCGGTCGCCGCGTCGCCGCTCCCGATCGGGTTGACCACGCGCACGGGGGGAGGAGCTGATTGCAGCAGGGTGCCGCCGCCATATGCTTCCATTCCCCGCGATCCGCGCGTGACGAAGAACCACCGGATACCGAACTCGCTCGCCATGGACCTGTACGCGGCAACCCTCTCATCAAGGGTCCTCGTCGACGTGCCGGCAAGCTGCGCGAGCTCCATCACGTTTATCTTGAGGACTTCCGGAGACTCTTCGAGAGCCTCCCGGGCCTGGGAGGTCGATGCATCCAGGATCACCGGGAGGTTCTTCTCGTGAGCGGATCGCACGAGCAGTCGGTAGCAATCTTCCGACTCGTCAGCGACGGCCGTCCCGGGCAATGACGAGAAGTCCCGCCCTCCGCAGGCCGTCGGCACATCGATCACGCATGGATTGACGTTCGGCGGCGCTCACGGCAGGGGATGGCTCGATCACCTCGGTGCATGTGCCATCCGGCTCTATGTACGATGAGCAGGTGCGCGTCTCGTCGCCTATCGGGACAAACGTGCAGCGGATACCTTCATTCCGCAGGTCCTCTTCTGCGAGCCGCCCCGCGAATCCGCCGCAGTATGCGATCGTCTCGCTGCTCACTCCCCGTGCGACAAGGGCGCGCGCGACGTTGGGACCCTTGCTGCTGCCGAAGGCGTGCAACTCCGCTATCGCATTGGGCTTGCCTTTCAGCAACGCCGGAATGAAGCAGATCTTCTGCCACGCCAGGTTTTGCCCGACGATGAGGATCATGTCAATTCATGGCCTGCAGCGCGGAGACCAGTGGAGCTGACGCTGCCGTGGAAAAGGGTCCGGATGCGCGAGCCAGTATCTCTCCCGACGGTTTCACCAGCAGGACGGTGATGGTCCTTGTCGATTCGATTCCGAGCGCGCGTGCAAACGCACCGACGTCGAGATAGAGGGTCACAGTGGACGCCCGGGTCTCGTTGTCCGGAATGCCGGACCTCATGCCGCTGTCGATGAAACCGCGGATGAGGCCGTAGCCTCTGCCGATCGTGGGAAGCTCGTACACCGCCAGGCCCGGGTGGGCTTGACGCATTCCCGTCGCGAACGACATCCAGGTGTCGACTTCCTGCTGCTGGCGCATCTCGAAGGCGATGAACACGAGGTTCGCACGCCCTGCAAAATCGTCCGGCAGTGACAGCGTGCGGCCGTTCAGGTTTCTTCCCGACGATTTCGGGAAAGTCGGAGGCGCGCCGCTTTGACCCATGGCGTGGGCAGCCATCAACACGAACCCCACGGAAGCGATCCAAAGCTTCATGTTTCTCTCCCCCTTCCAGGCCGGCGCCTTTCCCAAAGGAAGTCTATCGCTCCTTTTCCCGGGAGCGTTTGTCTCGCACCGCCTCCAGGAACTCCGGCGTGATTGTCGTCACCCCTGAGCGGCGGGCTTCGTCGGCGATGCCTTTGAGAACAATGCCCAGGAAGACGCGCGGCACGTTGACCAGCTTTGCAGCAGCCTCTGGTTTCCACTCGAGATCCTGGGCAAAGCCCCCGCGGGTGATACCCCACATCACCGAGTCCACGGAAACCGCCTTGCTCTTCGGGATCGGCTCGCGATAGGGCGGCCTGTGCCTGGAGAACCAGAAGTGAGCGTTGTTGCGGAAGCCGTAGTCCACGGGCAACGGAGGGAACGCGGATGGGCGTCCCCACCGGTGTTTCCGACCCTCGAGAAGAACCCTGTGCCAGCGTTCCTTGAGCAGCACCTTGTCGATCGTGAGAATGGAGCGCATGGAGTGAATCTCTTCCTTGATTTCGAAGGAATCAAGGCTGCACTCGAAGACCTGGAGAGCCTCAGCCACGACGTCCGGGTAGGCAACGCCGACGGTCCGCTCTCCCTGGCTGCGCCGAGAAGGCAGGAGTGTAAACATCGAGTTGCGCATCTTCTCATCCGTCGTTTCGCCCGGATAGCCCAGCATCACGCAATTGCGCATGTAGCGGCGATCGTCGGGGATGAAATTGAGCGTGCAGAATCCGGTGCGGCGCACATTGATGCCCGTGTTGCTGTTGTCGCGGCAGTTGAAGACCATCTGGCAGCGCTCGCCGGCAACGCTGTAGGGGAAGCAGAGGGAGTACGGTCCGAGATTCATCTGACCGGTTTCTGCGATGGTGCAGACCAGGACGACAGGCATGGGGAAGAACGAAGAGGTCTGGTAGAAATTGTCCAGGATGCGAACATCGAGAAAGTCTTCTTTTTTCACAAATCGCATGCTGTCATCCTCGGTTCGGTGTGGCGGTGCGGAAGCGACGACAGAGTATGGCCTGTCTGGGCATGGTCCGAAAAGAGGCGCACCGCCGAAAAAGGGCCCGCGGGAGCGGCAGCGACGTGACCGCCGTTCTAGAAATCGAACCGCACCTGCAGGTCGAGCGACAGCGTGCCGTCGCCGGCCAGGAGCGTGAACTCCTTCCCATTCCCGCCGCCGGCGTAGCTCACGCCGAAGCTGAAGGGCACGAGGTTGGGCACCGCGACGGACAGGCTGCCGCGGACCAGGTAGGACATGTCCGAGAGGTTCGCGAAGCCGGCCAGAGACGCGCTGATGCCGTCGATCCCCAGGTGCGATCGCGACAGGGAGGCGTACGCATAGTACTGCCCGACGTACAGGGGAACGAAGGTCTGCGCGAGGAGCATCGCCGGGTACTGCGAGGTGTCGGCGGTACCGGCGCTGTTGTAGAAGAACTCCCCGGCGATGCTCCAGTAGCTCAGGTCGCCGAGCGTGCGCTGGAAGCCGGCGTCGGCGGCCCACGCGAGATCGTAGGAGCCGTAGGGGAAAGCCGCGGCAGCCTCGCCGTAGATGTCGAAGCCCAGCAACCGGCCCGTGATGTCAAAGCCGTACTTGTTCTGCACCGACTCTCCCCACGACCCGGTGAGCGCGAGCTCGGCGCCGGCAATCGTGACGTCCCATCGGGCGGAGAGCACGGCCGTTTTCAGCGGGTCCTGCACGCCGGCGGAGGTCACCGTGTCGGAGAAGTCGGTGAACAGGAAAATGTTGCTGCCCGGCAGGGGTACGTGCAGCCGGATGCCCGGCTTTCCAACCCGCAGGTCGATCGTCGCCAGGGGGTCGACCCTCTGGAGGTTGATGAAGTCGACGGGGGTCCAGATGGCCGACGGGCCCCACGCGATGAGCTGGTTTCCCAGGCGCACGAACAGCGCCTTGCCGACGTCGAAGCTGTAGTAGAGCTCGGACAGGGTGAAGCTCGGCGCGTAGAAACTGCCGGCCGGCGCGGACAGGTATGCCGCCGAGGCCGCGGGGAGCGTGCCCCCGTCGCCCTGGTACATGTTCTTCGACACGTTGTAGCCGACGTAGAGCGATCCGTAGTCGGGAACCGTCAGCTTGCCGAACACCTTGCCCGAGACGCTGCCGGCGAGCGTGTACCAGTCCAGTGTCGTCGACGTTGTCGCCGCGTTGTCCGTGAGGAAGGATCCGCCGTACAGGAACTCCGTCTTCGCCGCCTGCCCCGGTTGTGCTGCCTGGGTCACCGCCTGGTCGAAGGAGGAGGAGTCGAAGGCACCGGCGTCACCGGCATCCTGGCCGAACGACAGGAAGGCCGCAGAGACGGCAAGCGCCGCTGCCACGGCAAGAGTGCGCGCCGTCATCGGGACTGCTCCTCGAGGAACGCCTTGGTGAAGGTGTACTCGGGGATGGCGGCCGTGGAGATGTTGTCGTTGGTCAGGTAGGTCTTCTGCCCGGTCTCCAGGTTGTTCACCGCGAGCAGCTTCGTGAAGAGGAACTTGCCCGTCCCGAGGTCCTTGTAGTCGATGTAGTAGGAGGTCGCCAGCAGCGTCTCGGAGGCGGAGAAGTTCTCCACCTTCACCGGGAGCCCGTCGCTGCGCCGCACGTACCACTTCTGGATGGGGTAGGTCACGTCCTGGGTCTTCGCGTCCAGGCGCACGACGTCGCAGTCCCACTTGTTCACCGTCGCCGTGCCCGCCAGGGCGACCCAGTACTGCGCCAGCGTGTCCTGCCGGCCGAAGAGGTCGGTGCGCGCGTCGGTGGACCCGATGTTGTCCTTGCGGTTGCGGTAGACGAACTCGCGCGTCGAGGGCAGGTAGAAGTACAAGTCGTCGCCCTTGCGGAGGTAGCCCTTTCCTTTCTCGCTGTCGGGGTAGGCGAAGAGGATCGTGTAGGTGTCCGCCGCGTCGCGGCGCCAGGTGGTGACGCGCAGGATGCGATCCGCTTCCCCGTCCTTCTTTTGCACGAGTGTGAACTGCGTGGTGAGGTCGATGCCGTCGAGGTTCAGCTTCGCTTCCCACCGCTGCACGATCTTCACGGCCGCCGGGTCGTTGGCGGTCGGCGCCGGGGTCGCGGCAGTCGCCCCGAAGGCGAGCGTGGGGAGAAACAGCACCGCCAGCAGGGCCGTGGCAGCAAGGGGCATCCTTTTCATTGGTATCTCCTTCATCAGTATACGCGGGTGAGGGCCTCGACCGGCCGGATCCTTCCCCCGTAGCGCGCGGGGAAGAAAGAGAACAGGGCGGCGAAGGCGGTGATCACAACCACGATGCCGAGCACGTCGAGCGGCCGCGGCACCAGCACGAGGTGGGCATTGTCCAGGAACAGGGCGACGGCCCCCGCCGGCGGCAGGGGGACGAGGAAGGCGAAGACGCCGATCACCAGGAGCGCGGCGGCCACGCCGACGAGACAGAAAAGCATGGCGAGGAACACGTTTTCCAGGATGAAGAGCCGGGTAATGCCGGCCCCGGCCATGCCCATGGTCCTCATGGTGCCGATCTCCCGCATGCGCTCGTTGATGGTCATGCGCAGGTTGATGAAGATCGAGACGGCGATGATGAAAAGCATGACCAGCGCGATGAGCGCCCCGATGCCGTTGACCGCGGCGGTCACGGTGCGCACGAGGCCCAGCGCCTCGTCGATGGTGGCCAGGGTGAGCCGCACCCTGTCCTTTCCCGAGGTGTCCACCTCGTA
Organism: uncultured Spirochaetota bacterium; assembly: GCA_963768665.1. Taxonomy (GTDB): domain Bacteria; phylum Spirochaetota; class Spirochaetia; order SZUA-6; family Fen-1364; genus Fen-1364. The sequence continues at coordinate 26,469 of CAVYIU010000001.1, forward strand.
GCTGGGGGAGGCCGAGGTGACAGCCGCAACGGCGGCCGTGGCGTTCTGCGGCTTCCGCCTCGAAACCCGCTTCCCGCAGCGACGCCACGAGCGCGTCGCGCTTCGCTTCCAGGCCGCGCGTGCTCGGGAAGTAGAGGTAGAGAGTGGAAGCCGTTTCCTTGTCCGCGAGGTCCAGCGACTGGATGAAGTCGAACCGACACAGCACGAGGCTCTGGATGAAGAAGTTCGCCGTTGTGTAGATGCCCTCGATCTTGAGGGTGCCGGTGTTGAAGGCGCCAAAGCGCGTGCGCGTGGCAATGACCACTTCGTCGTTCAGCGCCAGGCCAAAGTAGTCGGCGACGTCCTTGGGCACGATCACCCCGTTGTCGGTCCTCGCGAAGGAGTCCCAGCTTCCCGCCATGAACTGCAGCTGGCCCTTGATGCCGGTGTCGCTGGCCGCATCAATGCCGTAAAGGACAGGCGTTTCGACAGCCCCTTGTCATAAAGGGCGGAGTTCACGACATAGCGCGGGAGGATCGTGACGCCGTCGCCGAAGAGCTTCCGCGCCGCCGCGGTTATGTCGGGCACGCGCCTGACCCCGAGGTAGACCCTCCCGTTGACAGAGTAGTCGCCGGAGATCGTGATGTGCCCCGCGGAGGAGCGCACCAGGTTGGTGGAGATGTTCCTGGCCGCGCCCTCGGAGAAGGCGAAGAGCAGCACCAGGATGAAGGTCACCACCGCGTAGTTGATGCCCAGGGTGAAGGAGCGCTTCTTCTGCCGGAACACGTTCTTCAGGGCGAGGTTCAGGGGGAATCGCACGGCGGTCCTCCTAGCGGTCGCTCATGGCGGCCAGGGGCGTGATGCGGGTGGCGACGCGGATGGGCAGGAGTGTGGCACACGGACACCGCGACCACTACGCTGAGGGCCACGACGAAGGGCCAGGGGCTCAACAGGAGCGGGAGGTTCCCGCCGCCGATGAGGAACTGGGAGACGGGCCGGAAGCGCAGGCCCGCGCGGCCCGCCGCGAGAATCATGGCCAGTCCCACCGCGATGCCCACCAGGCTCGCCGCCACGTTGAGCAGGAGCGTCTCGGCGAGGAAGATCCGCCGCACGAACTTCCGCTCCGCGCCGAGGGCCCGCATGGTGCCGATCTCCCCGGTGCGCTCCACGATGTTGATGATGAGCGTGTTCATGAAGATGAACGCCACGACCAGGAAGATCAGCGCGGTGGCCAGGAAGATGAACGCCTGCAGCGCCGAGGAGATGCGGGAGAAGAATCCGAGGCCTCGTCCCAGCGCGCGGCCTTGATGCCGAGCTCCTGGCCCGTGGCACGGGTGATCACGGAGGCCGCGGCGGCATGGTCCTTGAGAAGAACGGCGATCATCGTGTAGCCCGACACCGTCTCTGATTTCAGCTTGGATGTATCAATTGTCGTGGAGGGGGTGGTGGCCAGGGCGAAAATGTCGTCCTCGCTGGTTCCGTGGCCGCCAGGCCCTTTTCCAGGGAGGCGGCAGCGAGCCCGCCGCGACCCCCGTGAAGTTGTAGACGCCGGAGTAGGTGCCGACGTCGATGAAGTTGATGTAGTTGAAGACATTCTTGTAGTAGAGGGGATCGAAGATGCCCCGCACCCGGGTCTCGTAGGCGTTGACGCCGCCGCCGTCGCTCAGGCCCAGCACGGTGACCTCGTCGCCCACCGCCAGGCGGATGCCGTACTTCTTCTGGTACTGGTCGTCCTGGTAGCTGCTCACGAGGATCCCGCTGCCCGACGTCATGAACTGCGGCGACCATTTTCACGTTGTGGAACGTGGCGGAGTAGGTGGCGGGGTCCACCGCGTAGAAGATGAAGGGGAGCTCGACCTTCCCTCCCCTGGCCTCCACGGAGACGATGGAGTAGTTCTGCGCCAGCGGGACGATCGCGGAGACCTCGGGCTGCTGCTTCAGCCAGGTCACGACGGCGTCGGCGTTCTGGATGTCGGGCAGCGGCGTGTTGAAGGCGAAGGGCGACGGCAGCTCGCGAGAGCGCGCGGAGTACAGGATGAAGTCTCCCGTGAAGTTGCCGATGATGGACTGTCTCGCGGCGGCGGCCGCGGAGCGGGTCAGCGTCTGGCCGAAGACGATGAGCACCGTGCCGAAGACCACGAGCAGGCCGATGAGGAGCATCCTGCTCTTGCGCCGCAGGAGAGAACGGAAGGCGATGCGCAGGGCGATCATCGCCTTACCTCTTGTCTGCCACGTCGGTGACCAGCCCGTCGCGGATGTTCACAAGGCGGCGGGCGTGCTCCATGATGTGGCTGTCGTGCGTGGAGAAGATGAAGGTGGTCTTCTCCGCCTCGTTGACTTCCCGCATCAGCTCGATGTGCGGTGGCCGGTCTCCCTGTCCAGGTTGGCCGTGGGCTCGTCGGCAAGGACGATGAGCGGACGCGTCACCAGGGCGCGCGCGATGGCCACCCGCTGGCGCTGCCCGCCGGAGAGCTCGTTGGGCTTGTTCTTCAGCCGGTCGGCCAGCTGCACCTCCTCGACGAAATGCATGACGATCTCCTCCCGCTGCTTCCGCGTGTGGCCGTTGCCCAGGAGCAGCGGAAACTCGATGTTCTCGTAGACGTTGAGCACGGGGATGAGGTTGAACGACTGGAAGATGAACCCTATGCGCGTTGGGCGGTAGCGAGTCAGTTCCGTGTCGCTGAGGTGCTCTACCTCCGTCCCGTCGATGATCACGCGGCCCTCGGAGGGGGTGTCGATGCACCCGATCATGTTCAGGATTGTGCTCTTGCCGTTCTGGAAGGACCGGGCAATGGCCATGAACTCACCGCGGTCGATCGTGAGCGAAACGCCCCTGAGCGCATCCACGCGGGTGTCTCCGAGCATGTAGTGCTTCTTGACATCCGCAATTTCTACGAGCCTTGTGCTTTCCACTGCTTTCTCCGTCATACACTAATTGTGTTATAGATAGCCACAAATGAGAATAGAGGCAATAGAAAAACACGAATTGAAATATTCCTTACCGGATAGTGAAAGGGAACGTTGCGCTATCTATCGAAGGATGATAGCCTTGGCGATATGAGAACGGTCGGTCTGCTCGCCGTGGCTCTCGCTGTGCTTGCGCTCGTTGCCTGCGGGCACGGCACCGGGAGTTTCAGCCGCACCGTCGACCTCCCGTACGCCCGTTGCGTGTTCACGATCACGGCGGGAGGGGACGATGCCGCGGTCAGCGCCTGCACGAAGCGGATCAGCGAAGTCTTCCGCGAGCTGGACATGTACCGCGACGACGCCCACTTGGCAGCGGCTGCAACTGCGCGGCCTGCGGTGCGGCAGTCACCGTGTCCGCCGATGCCTTCGCCGCCATCGGGCAGGCGCTTGATCTCGCCCGTGCGACCGTGGGCCGCTACGACCCGACCGGCGGGGACCGCTGACGCTGCTGTGGGGCATCAGCGGCGCGCATCCCCCGGTGCCCGGCGGCGCGGAGATCGCCGCGGCGCTCGGGCTCGTTGACTGGCGAAAGGTCGCCGCGGACGCCGGGGCCCGCACCGTTGGCCTCGCCGATCCCGGGATGGCCATTCACCTCGGCTCGGTCCTGAAGGGCTACGCCGCGGTGGAGACCGGAAATATCCTGGGCGGCACGGGGCCTGGCGTCGGCGATCGTCGATATCGGCGGGAGCGTTGTCGCTGTCGGCGCAGGCCCCGGCGGCCTGCCCTGGCGCGTGGGTCTGCAGGAGCCGGGTGGCGCCCGCGCGGCACTTTGGTCGGCCTCGTGACGGCGCGGGACGAGGTGGTGAACACGTCGGGCCTTTACGAGCAGCACAACGTCGCGGACGGCCTGCGCCATGCGCATATCTTCGACACCGCCACGAAGTACCCCGTCGACAACGGCGTCGAAGCGGTCACCGTGATCCGCGACAGGCAGCATAACGCCGACCGGCCCAGCCTCGCCATCCTGGTGAACGGGGCAGAGGCAGGGCTCGCCCTCGCGAAGCGCCTTGGCGTGGAAGCCGTGATCATCGGGTCCGACTGGTTGATCCGCATGACCGACGGCGTGCGGCGCCGATTCACGTTGCTGGACAGGAGCTACAGGATCGTGAAGTGAAGGTGCGCGGCGCCCGCGTTCGGGAACGCTCGCAAACCTCCGCGACATCGACAG
>CAVYIU010000002.1:0-422885 GCA_963768665.1 uncultured Spirochaetota bacterium
GTTTACACTTCGACAATAGACAGTCAACACCGATTTCTCAGGGTCACATTGACAATTGAGAACCAAGGTCAAGTCCTGGTCGGCCTGGACGAAGTTGACACCTGGCTCTACCAGATGAACCCGTGGCCGGAAGCCATCCTCGACGAACAGAAAATGCTGGAGGCCGGTCAAGGACACTACCAATGGCCTGGTGTTCGAGGAGTCTCCAATCGGATCGTCGAGACCAAGAACGTTGAGATTGAGCCCGGAAGAGACACAGGACTTTGCCTTTGATTTTGTCTTCGAGATCGCGGTTCGTACCGTGGCCGTATACTCGTATGTGAACAATCCGACAAAAAAGGCTGGAATTGGCTGGAATCTGTCAACGATCCACGAGATGGAAAGCTTAGGGAGGGACTTTGCATGAACGACGAGAAGAAGGTTGTAGAGACATCGAAGCGGGTGGCGCGAGGAGACCAAGCTCCAAGACTTGCCGCACCAGAGCAGCGCCCCCTGCCGCCAGGGGAGCAGAAACAGGCACCGAGGGCAACGCCTCCGACACCTGCACCAGGGTCGGGAATCAGAGCCAGAGCGGTGGTTCGACTCCTGCGAAAACGCCGACAACAACTCAGAAGACGGAGAAGTAGGCGGACGGAGTTCCGCTACGAAGTTGCGCCCATTGCTCATATGGGCCAAGATCCGTGACAGAGAAGTCAGTTGATGCGAAGATGACCAGCATGCACGAGGCTGGACATGTAGTTCTTCAAGAGTTGTTCTTCCCAGGAGAACAATACCAAGTGGACGTTATCAAGGTTGAAGGCCTGGCGAACGGGAAGACGACCCCTCCACCCAAGGGTTGGCGAAAGAGAGAGTCCGAAGAAGACAAAAAGCACGATTTGCTGAAGGCCTTAGGGGGAATTGCGGCGGAGTCGATTGAGGCGAATGCTGACTGGTACAACGTAGTAGGAGCCGCAAAGGACTTGGAAGCAGCTTGCATCACGTTTGCTCTCTTGAAGTTCCAACGCGGCAAGGGCGGGAACGCTGACAGGATTCGGTCGTGTCTGTCCGACCCCAAGACTGAATTGGCAAGCTATTATGATTCCACGAAGGCAGTCTTGCTTCAGAATTGGAGCAGTGTGAAGAAAGTAGCGGAGAAGCTGTTGTCTGAGAACAGCATGACGGCAGAAGAAGTAAGGAAGGTTCTGAGCAGTTCTGGGTAGCATTGGAGCCAGCGTAATTGTTGCCAACTCAGCGGGTATCTACTCTTAGTTGGGATCGATTGAGTGGGAGTACGAATTGGGGTTGATTTCATCTGCGTAATAATTTAAACTTATTTGTATGAAAGAGCAAGCGAACATCGAGTTGAGGAGCGAGAACGGCGGGGAGACCATCGCCATCGACGAGGTGATCGCCGTCCTGGAGCGCAGCCCGTCGAAGGACGAGGTAATCGAGGCGCTGAGGGACCTGCGGCGGGACAAGGTGAAGGGCGCGCTGTCGGAGACGGTGAAGGCTGCGAAGTTCGACAGGAGACAGGCGGTGGAGGACTTCCTGATCGACGGCAACCGGGGGCCTCGCACGCAGGCGGCGTACCGACTCGCGCTGTCGAAGCTGTTCGCGTATGCGGACCTGGTGGGCGTCCCGCTCCTCCAGATGGGCAGGGCGGACGCCAACAAATTCCGGAAGTGGCTGGAGGAGAGGCCCGCGAAGCACAGGGACGGGAAGCTCAAGGCCAACTCCCAGCGCCTCGTCCTCGCGGCGGTGTCGGCGTTCTGGAAGTACCTGGAGGTGACGGAGGTGGTACAGACCAACCCGTGGGTGGGACTCGCCCTCCCCCAGCATGAGTTCAAGCACCGCTCGAGGCCAGACAGCGACGAGCTCACCGTGCCGGTGATGAGCGACCGGGAGTACGCGGAGATGTTGCGCGAGCTTTCAATCAGGAAGAGGATCAAGGCGGTGACGGTCGGGCAGCGGAGGATGAGAGAGAGCGCGAGGCGGCTGCTCCCGCTCGTCCGACTGCTCGGCGAGACGGGGCTTCGCCTTGGCGACGCGTTGAGCATGAAGCTTGAGGACGGGGACAAGGCGAGCTTCAAAGTGAAGGGCGGGAGGACGAGGGTGTTGGCTCTGCCCGACGAGGTGCTGAAGCGGTTCAGGGGCGGCCCCAAGCGGCCGTTCGCGGGCTGGAACTTGCAGAGCATGGGGGCGGCCATCGCCAGACTCAGCGCGACGCTTCACGGGCAGGGCCGCGTCCGCCACGCCTACACGGCGCACGACCTGCGCCACAGGTACGCCGCGAACCTGTACAGGCGGACACGCGACGTGCTGGCGGTGCAGCGGGCTCTCGGGCACGCGTCGCTGAACGTCACGCAGGTGTACTTGCAGGGGCTCGGCGTCGAGCGAGCCGAGAGAAGGCGGTAGGGCAGATTCATCCTTGAGATTCTTGTTGAAAGATGCTTGCCAGCCGTTGTATCATGGCCGCGGGAGGGGAAAAGTCGTGTTTCTGGACCTATTGGTACACGCCGAAGCCTAGGCTTTGGAGCGGAGGTAGTTTGTTCCTGAGGAACAAGCTTTCTGCTTGGCCAAGTCAAAAGGCCACGCTTCAGATCCATTGCGCGATGGAAGCCAGGTACCGCTGGCTACAAATGTAACGCCAAGAGGAGGTCATTGTATGACCAGGAATCAAGTCCTGCCGGGGAGGCATCTGTTTCTGCTTCAGATGATATGCAAACTCTTTAACGGAGCGGCCGACAAAGAGACGGGTGTCGATCGGGATGAAATCGTCAAAGAGCTGTCCGCCAACCATGCGGCGAGAGAGTATTGGGCCTTTTGGGCCGATTGCGATGGGACAATGCATAGTAGTGACCTCGAAATGGACATAGAATACCTACATCAACGGGGCTATGTATTCGCCACGGCAAATCCTCACATTTTTCCAACCAGACGGGCCGAGCTAGCGCTCGAACAAGAGGGAATTTTGTTGACGCAATAGAGAAAAGTCGGGCCGTATATTTGACTGTCATAGTTGAAAATAAGTTGAAGCTAAAAAGCTAGAAATGGAGAACTGATGCGTCGTTCCTCCCGAACCCCAAGGAGCAGATTCCTACTGCCTATTCTAAGGGCGTGCTACGATGCAAGGGCAGTAGGGATGCCATTCAACTACCGTTCGATAATGCTGGCAGCCCTACGAACATTGAACCTACCGCTTGCGATCTATGTCAGTATCGCCTTGGTTGTAAGCATAGTAGCGGCTTTCAAAGGCTCTCCGGCGCTCGGAGGGATCTTAGGCGCCATCTCAATTCTGTTTGTTGAATTGCTGGCGATAATTGCAGTCCCGAGATATCAGAAAGCATGTGTCTCACGTTTCTTAATAACCAAGAACAGTGACGAATGCCTCGCCGCGATAAGACTGCTGTTGAGGCCAAGGAAAGACCGAGTAATTGATGACTCCATTCGCGAGGCACTTGGCGAGCATCAGGCGCTTTGCCTTGCACTGGATCCTCAGGACAAGGACACTCTGGTTCGTCTACAAAGCTCGGTCAAGCTGCCGGCAACGGAGAGCAAAGACACTTTTAGAGATGCAGACAGGACATATGCAACTGTTCCGATAAGGTACACGTCGTTCCAACAAGACATGGACATCGCATATGGAATCGATCAGCTAATGGCTGTGACCACGAAGTACACGGCGGTATGGGCGGCCGCACCTGGGCCTTTGTCCATGCCACCCGGCTGATATCTCCGAAGCCGGGGAAGTGATCCGTACGAAGACGACGTCGATTCTGCGGACAATTTATCACGGGGTACTGGCTGCCATGTGGTCGTCACCCTTGTTTCAGAGGCTACAGTTTGTTCGACAATTGAGCAGTGTATCCCAGTTCACATTTCTAGATGCCTCTCATTCAAGGCTATCGCACTGTTTTGGCACAGTAGACATCGCTACGATGATTCTCAATGCGCTCGTAGGAAAGGCGGTCGAAGAAAAGGGTGCCTCGAAAACCGCAAGCATGCTCACTCAACGCGAATCCATCTACACCGCCTTCCTCCTTGCCGCCGGGTGCCACGACCTTTTCCACGGACCTATCGGTCACTCGCTGGACGCAGTTACAAATCTTCTTTTTAATGAGAAATCTGGAAGTGAAAAGTCGCTAGACAAGCTCGCTCTCGGCCAACGCATTTCAGAAGCGAAGCATCTGATAGATTCCAGCTCGACCGACAACTTCCCACATGATGCTCATCCTCTTCTTCTTCTCGTTGAGCACGCAGCTCCCACAAACCAAGACAGACGGGAAGTGTTCGAGTTCTTCGCTGCGATCCTGAAAAACAAAGATTATATGGCTCTTGGATGTGACATGATCGGGAAATATGGGCCAGAAATCAGTAAGATATTGTCAGCCCTTGCCAATCTCCTAGATTCCGACGATTTGGATATTGACCGAATAGACTATCTCTACCGCGACTCAGTCCACCTCGGACGTCCTGAGCTGTGTCCTAACATCAAAGATATTGCAAGCCGTCTGGACATATCATTTGGTGAGGATCTCAGAGATCCAGTTTGAAGCCGCAGATATCAACAAGTTCAAATCGTTGAGAAAGAAATACTACGTTGAGAATCTGATGAATCAAAGGAAAAACAGGGATTCGACAGCATGATTCAACATGCATTCTACTGGCTGCTTGAGACCGAGCTTAAAGAACCTCTTGCAGGTACGATCGGCCGTGATTTGGCCAACAATCTGCTGACGCTTACTGACGACGAACTATACCATCTATTCTACGAGGTCTGTGGAAAATATCGACATCGGGTCCCGTGGTACTTGGTGAGATGCACGGTGCTTGGACAAGCATTCCCATGCTACAAGGAATGCAGCGTAGATGATACCGCCATCATTAAGGTAATTGAGGCGCAGAAGCGCACAGTCGCTGTAAAGGGAGCGGCGCCGACCTATTCTATGGACTGGACTCTGCAAATGGCGAGCGCTTTGAACATTGACCCGTCGGCAATTACGGCAATTTTGGTCTCGCAGTACGCATTGACACGCCATCCCTGGCTATTACGTACGATAGAGGAGTCTGTTTGGGAAAAAATGATCGCAAACAAAGTGATTGGCCAAGCCCTTAGCGATATCCTGAGTTCGAAAGCGTTCCCAGAAGATGTTGGCTATGGCAAGGAAGTCGACCACATCCACAGGGCGTTGGAGAACTACCCTTTGTTGTTCATCGTACCTACCTGGGAATTCAGGATGGTCGCAAAAAGCAACGCCGAGGTTAGCGGTCTACCAATACCGATTCTGCGATTCTTCGGCCCGCCGGGTGTTGATAGCATTCGCGACTGCATTACAGAATGCTTGAACGACGGTACTCTTTTATATGCAGCGACATCCCAAAATGTGCCAGTCGTAAAAAGATAGGGTACGAATACTAATTTGGAAGGTCCGGCAACTGCCATATCATTCAGTCGCCCTCTCACCGCCTCTCTTTCGCGCGACCTCGCGTGCCTTCGCTTCTGCTTGCCCGTCACTTCGTCACTTCGCCATCATGCTCCTCAAGCCGAACCTGACCTTCTCGAAGTCGACCTCCTTGCCAGCGTTGTGCAATTCCGTGGTCTCCCGCGGCATACTGGGCTTGGGGAATGGAATGATGGGAGAGATGCGCTTCGTGAGATTCGACAGGGACGACAAGGGCGACCACGGCCCCGGATGCAACTGCCTGGACTGCTGGCTGGCGCACGGGAAGAAGTTCGTGGATGAGCGCGGCCTTCCCTTCAAGTCAGGCGGCGAGGAACACGATCCCGCTTGCTCCTGCCCCGAGTGTCGAGAGATGCGCGAGATGGACAACGAGGTGATCGTGGACAGGCGACGCAAGCCCGTCAACTTCAAAAAAAGAGTGGAAAAGAGAAGAGCAGTGTTGAGGAGGGCCTTGGGGATGTTCCGCAGGAGGTCCAGGAAAAGTCAGTCATAGGGAACTCGCCTCGCGGCGCATCGCTTGCCGTTTCTCCTCTCGCCGTAGCTTGCCAGCCGTCCAAATCATAAAGTCAAGTTGCTTCGTGTTTGACAAGTCGTCCCACTGCGGAAACTTGCTGCGTAGCGCTGGGTTCATTCGGGCGATCTCTCGTCGTGAGGAAAGCGCCTTGATGGTTGATTGAAGGTGGTCGTAGAAGGTCAGGTAGCGCTGGACCCGCTCCTCATACTGCTTCGTAGGTAGCGGCGGATCAAAGCGGAATACCTCGGCAACGCAGACATCATAGATGGGGTAGTCGGGGTCCAGAGTGGCGGCCATCTTCGTGCAAAAGGAGAATTGCAGCTTCCCTCCGCTCTGCGCTTTCAGTTTGTTGCAGATTCCCGCCAGGTCGACTTCCGCATTAAGCGACAACTCCTCCATGAGCTTGAAGTACTCCGACCTGAAATCATCGGAGAGACGCGCCGCGTAAAGGCCGTAAAAGACGCCGTAGCGGCGTTGGAATTCCTCGTCACGACTGATGTGACCGTTTCGAATTCTTGAACCGATCCATCAGGAACAAGTATTTCTCAATTTCCTTGTTTTCGAGCTTTCCTCGAATCTCGTCCACCTTGGAGACGAGCACATACAACAGTTCCCGGGCGTTCGCGAGCGAGTCAGAGTCCGTGGCCATTTAGCCCTCCCCTGCGGGTTGGCGTGATTCGTCCTGAGCAAGTAGGCATTCTGTAGCTTTCGACGAAGAGTGGATTCTCATGGAGAATCCGCAGACCGCAAAGGAAATCCAGAGACTTGTCGCCAAGAACATCAAGGAGTCTCGAAAAAAGCTCAGGATCAGCCAAATGGAGTTGGCAAAGCGGGCGGACCTCTCCGCCGGACACATGAACGATATCGAGGCTTGCCGTAGGTGGGTCAGCGCTGCGTCACTAGCGAAGATTGCCAGAGAGCTTCGAGTGAAGCCCCACCAGCTCTTCTTGGACGGTGCCGACAAGTCCTTTGACAAGTACGATCTTCTTACTGAGATTCTCTCGAAACTGCGGACGGCCATGGATTCCGAAATCGAACGAGTCATCCTGAGCTACTTACCCGGCCCAAGGGAGGGACGTAAGTAGGACTTACACTGCGCTCATCATCAAGAGGTGCCGCAGGAGAAGATCATCCTCTACCGTGCCTCATCAAAGTCGCCTCGAGTTCCCGGGTGATGTTGCCCTTCAGCTCCAAAAGAATTCTTGCCAACAGCTTGTGCTTCTCAAGTTCCTTGCTCGATTCCGTTTCCACGAACAATTGGTATGGTTTGAGACCAAGGGCGTCCGCGATCCTTTGCAACGTCTGCGGACGGGGAAACTTCCGGCGACATTCTCCACTTCCCCGATGAACGAGGTTGTGAGGTCGGTCCTCTCCGCGAGCATCTCCTGAGTCAACTTCAAGCGGCCTCTCGCCTCTTTCATGTTCCGGGCGAGCAGTTCCTGTATTCTGGCCGGTCTTCGTACGCGTTTCTTATCAACCATAAGCTGTACTGATTTACAGCTTAGCGGAAAGTCGTGCTGGGCATTATTGTCATAGGGCTGTATAATCCGATTGGCTTTTTGACAATCTCTTTTTGACAGAGGGACGGTATGAAGCGGATCGATGTTTCGTATCTCAGACGCACCATTGGTCTACTGCTGACGGCGCTGCTCTTGTTTCTCGGCAGTTTTGCCCCCGCGACGATCGATGCACAAGAGCAGTTCGCCAAGTACAAATGGAGAAGTGGAAAGGTTGAAGACTTAACCAAAAGCGTTCAGGGCTTCAAGTGGGGCATGTCGCAGGCAGAAATCCAGAAGATCATGGGTAGGACCGACGACCTAGAACGAGACCCTCATGGCTTACTCGGGTCGTCCGGTGTTCAACGCTGATGGTGAGGTCACATCGAACGGAAATGTTGTTTTCTTTTTCACCAAAGGCAAGCTGACGAACATCCACATTCACTACAACAGTGCGCAGCTATTCTACGACAGTCTTCAGTGGTTCAACGCAGCATTGGGAGAAAGCACGAAGGCGGCCGGGAGTGATCCAATGAACCATTACTGGTACACTTGGAGAGGCGATTCATTCAAGATAAAAATGTCGAACAGCTTCAATCGAAGCATGGACATAGATTGGATCAGCGAGCCGGACGAATCTTTCCAAGAGGAATGAGTCGGTGCAAGCTGACAAGTCGCTGAAGCGGAGGCACTGTTCATATTTCCTTTGTCGGAGGCGCTTGCTCGGAATTTGCTTTGAACGGGTGATCCGGGGCAGAGCTTAGCCGTTCGCCATGTCAGTTTGCCTTACTCGTGCGATGATTTTGTGATATGCTCGGTCGAGAAGCTCCCTGAGTATCGGACCTTTAGTACGGAAGTCAATTTCAAAGAGTTGAGTATGGCAAAAAATCAGAGCTGGGTTGAAGAGTGCATCGAGAAGGCGCGCAAGTCGCATCCAGGGGTTAGTGAAGCTGTTTTCGACCGCCTCAGGGAGTTGCTGACGAGAAAGCAGTGCGAGCGGGCGCTCCACGGTGCAGACATAGCGATCGCCGCAAAAGCTTTGATCGCGGACATGGCCACTTCTTCAAAGCCCAAGGCAGTCATAAACCATGAGGATTGAAGCAGTAGAGCTTTCGTGGTTTAGAGGCGCGGCCGAGCAAGTGGCGCTGGAGCTAGGCTGCAAGTCCATGGTCGTTTATGGCGAGAATGGATCAGGCAAGTCATCCTTTGTGGACGCTGTTGAATATGTGTTGCGAGGCGGCAAGATCGGACACCTTTGCCACGAATATAGTGGCAAGCACCAAGAAAAGGGAGTCATCAATACCCACGCCCCAAAGGACGGCAGCATCAAAGTCCGAATGGGTTTCCAAGACGCATCTGAGCTGAAGATAGAAATTAAGCGAAACGGCTCTTTCGTGCTTACCGGCGGCGAAGCTGCCGGAATTGCAGCATGGGAATACCCGCGGACGATACTCAGGCAGGATGAGCTAGCAGACTTTATCAGAGAAACGAAGGGTGACAAGTACTCAGCTCTTCTACCTCTCCCGGGCCTGCACGAGATGGAAGTGGCTGCCGAGAATCTTCGACAGCTCGCGAAGTCTGTCGAGCAGCAAGCAAAGCTCAAAGAAATTAAGACTTCTTTGACAGCAATCACCGCTAGGGGCAAAGCATCGTTCGGGTCTGTGAGTGGCGACGAAATCCTTGAGAAGATCCAGGACCTGCACGCGAAATACTGCGAAACGACGGCTACTACGACCAATCCATTATCGCGGTGTGACGAAACCGACGCCGCGCTGACCAGCAGAATCAATAGGTTCAGCGCCGAAGAAAAAAGGCATCTCGTCCTCGAGGATATCTCTCGGTCTGACCTCGCGGCGGACGTCAAGTCCGTGCGGGCAGCGGGCCTCAAGCTTGCCGGCGAGGTAGAACCGCTGGTGTCAGAAAGGCTAGAGGTCCTTGAATCTGCGGGCATGTTCTCTGACAGCTTGGGAGACGAAAAACAGATAATATGTCCGGCCTGCGGCCGACGCATCTCCACCGACGAGTTTCGGGCGCACGTGAAGCGAGAAAAGGGGCGCCTGCAAAAAACCATCGATACATTTGATAGGCTGAAGCAAGCAAGAGTGACTTTGTGCGACACTCTCAAGGCGCTGAAATCAAATCTACGGAAAGCCGATTTGAAGTCCTGGCGCGAGGATACCGCCAAGAAGGCGTTGGCTGACGGCTTCGCCCACGTAGACAACCTCAACGCCGATAAGTTCCGTACATCCTGCGACGAAAATGCGCTGAAAGCAATCGAGGATAACCTGCTCCCGATCATTCGGGCCGCATCCGCGGCAGCCAAGAAAGGCCCACCGGACGTCAGCCAGCTTTCATCTGACAAGGAGGCAATCGGGACGTGCAAGGCGTTGGCTGAAGGCAAGGAACTATCCAAGGCAGTGAAGAATGCGGAGACTCTAATCTCCTTTCTCAGTGACGTAGAGCGAGCAATCCGAGAGGATATCCGACTTCGTTCAAAGCAGGTGATCGACGAGATCTCCGAAGACATCCGAGGAATGTGGAGCATTCTTCATCCAGACGAAGCAATTGAGGGAGTTAAGCTCTATCTTCCAGAACAAACAGACAAGGCGATTGACATTGGGCTCAGTTTCTTTGGCGTGGAACAAGACTCTCCGAGGCTAACCCTTTCAGAGGGGCACCGGAACAGTCTTGGACTTTGTATCTTTCTGGCAATGGCGAAGCGGGAGGCCTCCGCGGACCGCCCGTTGATTCTGGATGATGTCGTTGTGAGTTTCGACCGCAGCCACAGGGGAATGATTGTCGAGCTTCTGGAGAAGGAGTTCAAGGACCGCCAGATTGTCATCATGACACACGAACGGGAATGGTACGCTGAACTCAGGCAGCAGTTGGACGCTACAGCCTGGAGATTCAAAGCGCTCAGGCCCTACGAAAGGCCAGATATTGGGATCCGTTGGTCCGAAAAAGAAGCCTCTTTCGACGACGCTCGTGCATTCCTGAAGACCTCACCTGACTCCGCTGGGAACACGGCTCGCAAGATCATGGATATAGAACTCTCTTTCCATGCCGAGGGAATGAACGTCAGGCTGCCTTACCTTCATCGCGAACGGAATGATCACCGAATGGCGCACGACTTTCTCTTGCAGCTCATCTCAGATGGCAACAAATGCTTCAAGAAGATGGAAGACGGAAAGACAGTGCCCTACAAGGAAGCAATTGAAGCATTCCATGAAGCTGACCAACTCATACTGTCATGGGGTAACAAAGCATCCCATTCCTTTGATCTCACTACCCCAGAGGCGGCCAAACTCATCACGGCTTGCGAGAAGGCGCTTGAGTTCCTCACCTGCCCGAAATGCCACAAGACGGTTCATAAAGCGGAAGACAGAGGTGCAGAACTGGTTCAATGCCAATGCAGTCATTTGCAGTGGCACTATGGTAAGGCGTGATGATACAGGGCACCGGGGAATTCGACGGATAGACGCGGGAGAGATTTCTCTGGCCCCGCGTTGCGCCCCCCAAAGGCCCGCGTCTTCCTTTTTCCCCGCTCCAAAGCATCCTTTAGATGGACGGCTAAGAAGTGGGCAGCACAAGAAAGGATTTCGGCGGCGGTGATGATTGGAGCTGACATGGTGGCGCTTTCACTGGGAGGACGCGGCTGCGGCCTGAGGACTGACAAAGTACTGCCCTCGAGTGCGGTCGGTTACTGATGGAAGAGGCCGTCGGTTTATCCTACAATATGCTGGTAGAGACTCAGCAGGAACAGTCACATGGCGAAGAAGTCTAATGATGGCGTGGTGTCTCAACTTCCGATTGAGCAAATGCACGAGCGCCACGTTGGCCTCACCCCTGAGGTAGCGGCCTACTATCTTCAAGCAGCATCAGTCTGCCTGGACCGACACCACAATCCCCCCATAGTCTTTGATCTCTCTGACAACGGCAATCAGCGCCAAGCGCGTGTTCAGTGGACACCCAGTACCGCGCAAGTGCGTGCGGCGTGGGCCAACATGATAGACACGACGGAGGCTGGTGCCTGTGCCTGCGCGCTCGCAGGCACAGAGTTGCTGCGCGGATTCGTCGCTGTGCGTCGCGCAGAAACTGGGACCGGGTCGGATTACTACGTAGGCCCTAATGGGGCTGGAGCAGAAGACCTTGAGGACTGCTGGCGTCTTGAAGTCTCCGGTGTGGATACGGGGAACCGGACAATACTCAACGGGAGGCTTCGCAGCAAGGTAAGGCAGGCGCAGGAAGGGGCGAGCAATCTCCCTGCGCTCGCGGGTGTCGTTGGCTTCGAGGCTCGGCAGATGTTGTTTGCCACCGTCCCGGAGGAGCAGTGAGCTGGTCAGAGTTCCATTCGCAAAGTGAAAACCTTTCTGCCGCTGGTGAACTATCAGTAAGGGCTGGCAACTTGGCCAAGGCACTGGAGCTCTATCGTGAAGCTGCCAAAGCAGAGAGGAGAGCCCTCGACGCTCTTCCTTCTGAGAAGAGGCGCACCGTCGGCATCACTGCTGTCAGCGCGGTGGCTTTGTGGTATAAGGGCCGCGAATACGCTCAAGCTGCAAAACTGGCGCACAAATGGCTGGGCGGGGATCTTCTCCCTGACTTCGCTGTGGAGCAACTCAATCACCTCCTTGAACTTGTCTGGACCGCCGAGGCGGCAGAGCGTGCGGGTGTCCATTTCGTGTCGGGGGACGTTCTTGTTTCAGTACGGGGAGGCGAAGTAGTGCATGGTGGTGCGCCGCTCGACGTGATTGTCCGGAAAATAGATGAGATTAAGGCTGTGTTTTTCAGGGCTATAGAGATGCTCATGGATCACCCCGTGCGCAAGCGTGGTGCCCCACCCCCAGAACTGCAGGACTTCTTCCGCCCCTGGCTCTTTCAGGCTCCGACCGGTAGCTACCAGTTCGCGGTTCGAGTCCAGGAGCCTCCCCAACACGAATTATTCCCAGAGCAGCGACCTGCTCTGGAGAAGGTAACCTCGACCTTCTTTGGGATCATAAAGGCGACAGCAGCCGATCCGGAGAACGAATTGCCGCAAGTCGTGCCAGACAAGGAATACAGGAAAGTATTCCTAAAGTTAGCCCGAAACCTCGCGCCCACAGGAAAGCAGTACTCCCATGTCGAGATTAGGGACGCGAGTGCTCCTGCTGTGAGTCCAATTCTCATGAGTTCTGAAAGCCGTCAAGCCATAAGCTCAGCCTTGAGGAAAGAGCAGCCACCCGCACACGGCGTAGAGGAAGTGCGGGTCGAACGCCTGACTGGTATTCTCCGGGCTCTCCATTTGGACAACGACTGGCTTGAGCTATCCACTGATCAACCCGACCGTCCGCATGTCCACATCGTTGAGGCAGGCGATGCTTTGGATGATGTTGTCGGCCCCATGGTGAACCATCGTGTCGCCGTGACTGTCATTATTGGCGCAAATAACAGGCTGCACTTTCAGGACATCGAGCTTGTTGAGTGAATGAGGTCCGGTCTTTAGGCTTTTGGTAAGTGCGCCGGCGCAGAAGCACCGCTCACCACCGCAGCGGAGGCCTGGCGACAACGTGGAGCGAGAGGACAGGGATCTCACTGGTGAAGCCCCCATTCCTGGCCCTCCTTTGCTTACTCCATTCGCCTACGAAGCATGTAGCTGATGCTTAGGAGGCTTAAGTCTATCCGTCCTCTCCCCCTCCTGCGGCCTCGTCAGCTCCTCCAGCCGGGCGCGCGCCTTCTGGAAGTCGATCTCCTTCCCTGCGTGCTCAAGTACAGAGCCGGACAGCACGGCGAGGCTGTTCTTGAACCTGCACAGCTACTTCGGCGGGGACTTGAAAACAGTTCTCGCTGATCTGCTGCCCTTGCTGGAGAAGGGGCGGACGTTCTGAGACGCCTACGAGTTGATCGTCAACACCCACAGCTTCGAGTGGGAGAATCCGTTTTGCCGGTAGATTCCTCTTGGAAGACAATTTGCGAAAAAGCTCAAATTGCACTCTGTTGACACTGTGAATGTAGTATGAGTATAGTGTCTGCAGGAGGATAAAAATGCGTGCAGCTTTCACAGAGCCAGCGGAAATAAATGAGGATTGCGAGATTCGCTTAGGAGTCGCATCATGGGATGACGGGAGCGGAACAGAGAAGTCGGTGAAATACACTTGGTTCAACAAGAAGGACGGGAAGGCACTCGCGGAGGTGAAATACCAGTTGACGCACTCCCTCAGGCGTTGGATTTTGCAATCCGCAAGGGATATCTGCGACTCGCGTGTAGCAGATCGGAAGAAAAGCCATAAGGAGGCCAAGTCATCTCTTTGAATCCCTATTCCCTCTTGGCCTGAAGACAGCAATCAGTGCCCGCTCGAAAGCAGAGCCAAATCGCCCTTTGGCAGACGCTTCGGTGTGATTCTCGCCTCGATGTCACACGTGGGAATGAAAGAAGTCCTGACGATCTTCTGATCTCTGAGAAGTCCGCAAAGAAGGCTGTTACGGAGAAGCCTTCTTCTGGCATTCCTGACGCAAGCGTTCGCCGAAAGTTCCAAACTTGCCTTGAGCTGTCTTGCCCACGTAGAGGATCGT
This sequence comes from uncultured Spirochaetota bacterium, assembly GCA_963768665.1. Taxonomy (GTDB): domain Bacteria; phylum Spirochaetota; class Spirochaetia; order SZUA-6; family Fen-1364; genus Fen-1364. The sequence continues at coordinate 13,998 of CAVYIU010000002.1, forward strand.
ACTCCCCTGCACAGTGGATGTAGCCGCCGCTTAAGTTGGCAAACTTGTCCAGGCAATCTTTGCTCCAAGGCTCCCCATCTGCTGCAACAGGCTTGGCCCGAGACCGTCGCATGATTTCCTTTCTGTAGGCACTTTGATAATGATCCTTCAACGCTGCTTCTCCTTCAACCTGAAGAGTGCGAGCGACACTACGTCCTCTCCGCCTCCGTCCCCACAAAAGGCCTCGTCAGTTCCTCCAGACGAGCCCGCGCCTTCTGGAAGTCGATCTCCTTCCCCGCGTCGTACAAGTCGGTCATCTCCTCGCTATGGTGGCCGGTGAACCGGCGGAGCACGTTCTCTGGGATCGAGCCACGAAGTTGCGTGTTATACCAGTGCCTCAAGCTATGGAAGACAATCTTCCGCTCCTCGCGGTTCTTGATCTCTATGCGCTCCAACGACTCGTAGAAGGCTTCCCGGATAGGATCGGCAAGCATTCGTCGATCCGGCTGCTCAATATCGCAGACGACCCAGTCCTCGGGCCGAGTGGCCGGAGACTCGCATTGCCAGCCATCTAAGGCTTCACACACTACGGACGGGAGGGGCACATCGCGGTTGCTCCCGTGCTTGGCCTGGTCGCGCTCGCCGTCGATCTCGACGTAGCTCGTGTGAATGTGCACGAGCTTCCGCGCTTCGTTCACATCGGCCCAGCGCAAGCCGCGTATCTCGCCCATGCGCATCCCGCACAGGCCGCCCAGGGCGATGGCGACGTAGACGCGGGGGTCGAGGCCGTCGAGGTCGAGGAGCTTGCAGAACTCCTCGACGGTGAGTGTTCCCCGCCTGCCGTAGACCTCCTTGTAGGGCTTCACGGCGGAGAGGGGATTCCAGGGGAGGCGCCGCTGCGTCACCAAGTGGTTCAGGGCGACGCTGACGCAGGTGCGCGCCAAGTTGATCGTACCTGCCGGCACGTCGTCGTCCGCCAGATCGGCCATCCACTCATCGAACTCCTCGGCGGTGAGGGTGCGGATGCGGCGACTCTCGAAGTAGGGCTTCACGTACTTGTTGACCGTGTAGCCCATCGTCCGGCAGTAGGTCCTTCCTATTGTCCCCCCGCGCGCCAGCTTGCCCCGGACGTACCTGGAATTGTCGTAGTTCCAGAAGTCGGTGAGGAACGCGATCAGTTCCTCGCGCACGTTTCCGGGAAGCGCCTTCGGGACGGGGATCTTACCTTCGTTGATCTGTTCGACGGCCCACGTCTCGGCTGCACCGCGCGATGTCTGTCCACTCGAACGTGGCGAAGTCACGGTGCCGTCCGGGAGTCGAAAAGAGACGTAGAAGACATATTTCGACTTCACTCGGCGGCGGAGAACTTGGAAGGGCTTCTTAGGCCTTGGCATGACCCGGCCTCCTTCGGTCTCACTCTTGAAAACCAAAGGATAAACCAAAGACCCGGGTTCTGTAAACCGGTGGAACTCTGGGCGTCCCGTTAACTTGTTTGAAAATAAGGAATTAAGTTTGCCCGGAAGAGGACTTGAACCTCCACACCATTGCTGGCACTAGACCCTGAAATTCCACAGGGCAATTTCGGGGTGTTCACTCCTCCGTCGAACAATGTAGCTCTGTGTTTGTAATTGTAAACAGAGAGAAGATTTAGATCAAGTGCTTTGTGTTTTCATGTTTCTTCATGTTGACCTCAATGCTTCAATTGAACTCCTCTCAGGGTCAGACTCAAGGTCAGAGTAAGTGACCTACGCCGCATGATTTGCAACTCCTGATCTGCCCCGTATGATCTGCGTCGCATAATCTGTGCCCCATGATCTGCGCCCTATGATCTGCACGGTACAGTCTGCGCCGCATGAACTTGACGGAATATGAATTGTAGTGCATTTTGTCGGGATGTGGGCCGTGAACGCAACGGACGAGCTACTCATCGAACGGCATCGGCTATGAAGGAGCGAATTATGGCCATCGCGAAAAGGGCTGTGAAGGTTATGGAATCCGTTATAACAAAGGAGCAGATACGCCGAGCCCGGTCGGTGGCAGAATTGGAGATTCTCTCCATGCGGCTCGCCGAGTTGCGTCAGCGGCGTGGGGTAAAGCAATCAGATATTCCGGTGTTTAGCCAGACTGCGATCTCCAAGCTTGAACGGCGGAAAGATATGAAGCTTTCTACGCTCATCGACTATGTCGAAGGGATTGGTATGGGACTCGAGATTCGAGTCTATTCCAAAGACGCGAAAGGGTCTGGCAAGGCGGAAACCTTGCTCAAAGTATAAGCCACTCCGCTCCGGTGACCTCAAGGACCTGAGGTGATAATATATCAAAGGATTGAAAGCAAAAGTGCGTTGCGAAATGGGTCAATATGCGGAGATTACGATAAAAAACTCAATTCATTTATTATGACGTCCTAGTTTCTGGTCGATGCGGGTGGAGTGTGAGTGCATAGCATGAAAAGAATATGACATTTGCGGACATGCGCAAGCGAGTCGCCGAGCAGTTCACTTCAAGCGGATGGACTACCATCTTCGAAAGTACTCGTAGCCCGGACGGTCAAGACAGTTTAGGGCTGCACTGTGCTATCGTGACGCCGGCTGCGCTTCGACACGCTCTTGAAGACAATAGCTGGGACGTCCGTATCGGCGAGGGAGGTCCAACCATTGTCTCGTCGTACGCCAACCGCGTACGACGCACCAGATATCAGAGGGCTGCAAACCCAGGCTTTATCTATCTCGTTCATAGGCGAAGCGGATATGGAACTGAAGATCCCTATTGCGAGCTCTCAGAGGAGTTTCGGTTATACTACGACCTCTATGAAGAAACCGCAAACCGCTATGACCGCAAGTACTATTACATCGATGATGCCGGCGATAAAACCGCCGTTGCAGAGATTAAAAAAGACCTTGTAGCCGTCCAGACACGATTCCTAAAGGATTATATCTCGGTTCGACGGTGCTTCCTTCTACTCTTCTTCGACGCCGTCCGGTACTCAGATACTGAGGAACTTCCGGCCGATGAGACAGTGAAATCGCCCTTGGTTCACTATCGCCTTGTCAGCTCTGATACGAAGCGCCTCCTCTCTTCTTCCTACGGGAAAAGTTTGGCACGCATGCTCGGGAAATGCAGTATCCCACCGATTGCTGGTTACCGGCTATCGGAGCAAGGCCGTTTCCCGATCGAAAAGCTGCATGAAGATTTCGTGATAGGCTTCGATAGCGACGGGAGAGAGCTTACTTTCACATCCGATGAAGACCATTTGTCGAACTACTTTGGCAAGAATCCAAACGCACCAAACTACCTAACCCCGGTCTACTTCTCACCAGAAGTCCTCAACAAGTACTATGGCGACCCGTCGCGTTACGAGGTGTCCGATGGACTGGTTTCCTGCACCAGATACTGGTCACTCGAGATGGACAACAACCTTTCTCAACATGTCGCGGCATTCCTGGGTGACCTGGGGCACCTTCCATATAAGGAGCAGCTGCATTGGAAGAGCTACAACATCCCGCCGCAAGCAGGCATGAGCCACGCGGCCGTCGCCCGCGCTTTCATGGGCCAATTCGCCGAGCCTGAAAAGGCAGATTTGTTCCTCAAGAATCGTCTGAACTCTTTTTCCGAAGTCTGGCGGAAAAACCTTGGCTGGGATCTCTTCTTGCCCTTGTCGGAAGGTGATGAACACTACCTCACAACTCTGCATATACCTACCAGCGAGAATAATCCTAAAGAGTTTGAAGAGCAGGTACTGGCAATCACAAAGCTGACAATAGATTCCCTAAATGAAGCAAAGCTCGCGGAAAAGCAACTCTCTCTTCAAGAAGGTGCCAAGTCGCTCGACAAGTTGGAAGGTTTTCTTGGTATACATCGTCGCCGCTATCCAGAGATGATGGAATTCCTGAGGAATCTGCAAGCTCTCAGGTCAACGAAAGTTGCCCACAGGAAGTCCCGTCAAGACAAGCGAACCGCGAAGCTCGATACATTTTTCGAGATCGGTGTCAAATCTTACAGAGAAGTCTTCACAGACATCGCAACTCGGATGATCTGGACTCTAAACACGCTCGATAGAGTCGCAGTCTCGCTTGGTTCTTCTGCAGGGACGTCATAACAAATCGCTGGAGCATACCGCCATAACGACGACTAAAAAGTGGCAAAAGCGTCTGTCCGCAGTACTGGCGCCTTGATGCTGATTCGGGGCGGGTCCTCAGCTCACTGTTAAGTAGTTCACGGTCCTTTTTAGGCATCCTGGTCTTGGACAGTCCTTGAGCGACAATCTGAACTGAGGTAGGATCGGTGTATCAAATGGCGGCACGTGTCGAGGCGCTCGTAAACGCTGACGTACTTGCTTGGGCACGACTAAAGGCCGGACTATCGCTTGAGGAAGCGGCCCACAGAGCGGCGGTAGCCGCCTCCAAGCTGTTCTCTTGGGAGCAAGCGACAACCAAGCCCACAATCACCCAGGCTCGGAAGCTGGCTTCCATCTACAGGCGGCCTCTCGCCCTCTTCTATCTGTCAAAACCGCCCGACGATTTCATGCCGATGCTTCATGACTTTCGCCGCCTTCCGGGAGCCGGCGAAGGACCAACCAGGGGCAACCTGACCTTTGAGATTCGCAGGGCGTTGGAGAGAAGGAGCATTGCGATTGAGCTCCTGGAACTCACTGGTGCCGGCGCCACAATCTTGCCTGAGATACATGTAAATGTTTCAGATCCCGAACTATTCGCTGAGACGCTCCGTCAACGACTCGGAATTAGCTTGGACGAACAGATCAACTGGCGGACCCCGTATGAGGCTCTCAATGCATGGAAGACAGCGGTTGAAGCTTTGGGGATCCTTGTGTTCCAGGCCTCAAGAATCGACATCACTGAGATGCGGGGGATATCGATACACCAGAATCCTTTTCCTGTCATCGTCCTTAACTCGGCCGATGCCCCGAACGGAAGGATATTCACAATCCTCCACGAGCTTGTACACATCCTCCTCAATGAGAGCGGACTATGTGACATGAGAGAAGGTGGAGGTGCGCATACGGAGGATGAAGCAAAAGAGGTCTTCTGCAACAGGATCGCAGGAACAGTGCTTTTGCCGACTCAGACGCTATTAGGTGACATTATCGTATCTTCAAATCACGGTCCTGTCTGGACAGATGAGGCAGTCTCTACCCTATCGCACAAGTACTCAATTAGCCGAGAAGTCGTCTTGAGAAGACTCCTTATTTTGGGGAGGACCGACAACGCCTTCTACGAAAGAAAGGTCAATCAGTACTACCTGGAGTTTCTCCGAAACAGGAAGGAAAGCGATGGGTTCGCCCCCCCCTATGTTCAAGTTCTCAGCCAATCAGGAACCTATTTCGCTAATCTCGTTCTTGAGAACTATCACCAAGAGAGGATAACCTCGGCTGACGTCTCGGAATACCTTGGGATAAGGCTCAAGCATCTTCAACGGGTCGAACAGGCTCTTGCATTGAAAACTGTCATCGAGAACTAACTGATGAATTACAGCGTCGATACGAGTTCAATCCTTGACGCCTGGAGACGATACTATCCTCCGGATATATTTCCGGCATTGTGGACAAACTTGGATCAATTGATCGCCAGCGGTTCTCTTCGCGCTACCGATGAAGTCAGGATCGAACTCGAAAGAAAGGATGACGAGGTTCTCGCCTGGGCGGCTGGCAGAGTCGGCTTCTTCGTAGAATTGGACAACCGCATCCAACGGACCGTCACTAAGATACTATCTCTACATCCAAAGCTACTTGATACACGGTCCAATCGATCCGGTGCCGATCCTTTTGTTATCGCGCTTGCCCAGATTGAGAACTGTGCAGTCGTTACAGGGGAGAGACTAACAAATAGCCTCGCACGACCCAACATCCCCGATGTCTGCAGGGATTTGGGAATTCGGTCCTTGAACATTTTGGAACTTATTAGAGAGCAGAACTGGCACTTCTAATGCGTCTTGACAAGTCTTTGGAGCGGAGGTCAGGGCAAAAGACGAAAAGTGACGGCTCATTTCGTACATCCAAGGGCGTGCCTGCGGGCTTGTCCTGATGGGGTTCCCTTAGAACAATTGAAACTCTATCGAAGCAAGGAGTGTAAGTTGGAAGCAAAGGCGCGTTCAATAACATTTTTGGGCGACGAAGGAGCGGTGAAGATGCCGTTCTTCCAAAGGGCGTATGTTTGGACCAAACCCAATTGGGAAGACATGCTAGCGGATCTTCTGGAGTTCGGAAGGCCACATTTTCTTGGGTCACTTATTCTGAAGCAGCAGAAGCCGAAATCGGGCGAACAAAAAGAAGTGCTGGTGATCGACGGTCAACAAAGACTTACTACGCTTAGCTTGCTCTTAAAGGCTCTTTACGATTCGTTCTCTGACGAGATGCGCACAAATTGCAGGAATGAGTTACTGAAGTATCTCTTTTACAAACGCTACGCGACTGACAAGTCATATCAAATTAAGATCGTGAGCTCTCGAATCGACGGTACTCAGTTTCGGAGGATCATTGGCGAAGCTGGACGAGACAGTATCTCGGCGATTTCAAAGTCGGAAATTGAGGAAATAAGCGAAAAGTCGAACAAGGTCCTTCAGTGCTACAAGTACTTCATGGAAAGATTGGAACATGAACCTGAAGAGAGAAGGGTCCAATTGTTTAATCAGCTTCTTAGCAACGAGAACAAAATAATCGTACTCATCGACCTCTCGGAACATGACAACGAACAATCCATCTTCGACACAATTAATAGCGCTGGCGTTCGCTTGAGTGGGACAGACATTTGTCAAGAATGCGCTTTTTCAAAAGGCTATCGAGCTTCTGGGCGATCAGCAGGCCATTGAGTTATATGATCAATACTGGCAGAGCATTTTTTCACCGGATGAGGAAGCGCAGATGTTCTGGAGTGCACAAAAGGCCACAGGCCGACTGATGAGGGACAACAGCGAGATCCTACTACAATCTGTGGCTGTAATTAATGGCATATTTGACCCAGAAAGACACATACTCTCGGACCTGCCTGACCTATACAAAGATAGAATTGCCTCGTTGGACGCTAAAGGAATCATTGCATTTATAAAGGAACTGCATGAGTACGCAGATATTTATCGCAATACGATACCGGAGTTTGACAGTAGCAACTTGTTTTCATACGAAGATGCACTAAAGAGGATGTTCCATATCCTTGACGTCTGCGAGATATCAACCTTTCATCCGTACATAATGTTTCTGATGAAGAACTACAAAGACAACTCGGAAAAGCGAAACGCTCGACTCCTATCTCTAGAGACATTTATAGTCAGGCGAATGATCACGGGGGCGGAAGTAAAAAGCTACAATCGGCTTTGCAAGGAGTTCATTACAAGCCAGGACGTGGACTCTAGAGTCGCCGAAATCACTAAAGACGGCATGTTGGCCGGCCTTGAATTCATAAACAACAAGAACGCCGCTCTGCTCCTATTTTGGATAGAGCTTTTTCGACGCTATCGTGACAGCAAGCAGTCAATCAAGGAGTTGAAGTATAATTACTCTCTTGAGCATTTGATGCCACAGAAGTGGGAAGACTACTGGGCCAATGTTCCGATAGTTGAAGATGACGGCAACCAAATCAAAGACGGCAACCTGGCAAAGAGTCAACGCTATCGGCGTATATACGCAATCGGCAATATGACTCTTCTTAACAGCAGGCTGAACACCTCCCTTCGCAACTATACATTTGACAGGAAGATTGAAGGGGAAGGTAAGAAGAAGGGAATTCGCCACTACTCTGAGTTGTCGATTACCAAGGACGACATCCTATCCCAATATGATGCCGGCAACGTCACTTGGAATGAGAAATCAATCTGGGATCGCACGGTAGCCCTCTGCGATGAGATCATGGACATGTGGAAATGATGACGTATGCTGGGATTCAAGGCTGAAATGAAAAGGGGGGGATATCAATAATGTGCCTTCTGTCGACTGCATTCCAGGTCAGTGAGATGGACCCCAAAGGCTAGATAATGTCCCCTTCAACACCCTTTACAGGGTTACACCATCAATCTCTGATCCCAAGTAATCGCAAGCAATCCTTGAGTTCGAGTGCCATATTAACCCTATTGAGAACAGACGGCAGGCCATCCGCTGTGGCCGGCTGAATGCACTGTCCGTCCGCTCAGGCCACCACGGCATAAACCCCCGCATTGCGCTCCGGGTAGCTCTCGTAGACATGCTCGAAGACTGCGGCGCACTTCTGACTATACATCTCCGGCGCGTAGGCCCGCGGCAAGCCGGAGTCGAGCGTCTCCTCGATGGCCAGTCTCAACGCGGCACGCGCTGCGGCCTTCTGCCGCCAGTTGAGCACCAGCAGGTCCTTAAGCCGCGTCAACAGTTCCCGAGCCACCTTCTTGACCTCAGCGCGTTCGTCCGTGCTGCAGCTCGGGCGCAGGCCGCGTGAGGATGTCGAAGATGACAAGCTCCTCCTCAGTGAGATTCTCGCGAACATGGCGCTCCTGCTCCTCGTCCAGACTGTTGGAGAACTTGAGCAGCTCCTCGAACAGTTGCTCGATGCCCCGACTGCCGGCGTTGTAGCTCTCGATCAGCTGCCTCGAACTTCTCGGCGAAATCCGCGCGGGTGCGATTCAAGCGCACAAGCTTGTCCAGTTTGGCGCGGATCGCAGCTTTGAGCGCTTCGAGGTCGGTGTTCTTGTGTTTCGATTCCTTGAAGCGCTGCGCGAGGGCCTCGAAGTTGATCTTGGAGAGGTCGATGGCAGGTGGACCAGCCTCGCGAATCGTCAAGCCGGTGATGGACTCGTCCAGCAGCCCAGTAATCTGCTCCATGATCGTCGAGATGTCCGGCGGGTTGGGGCTGAGCTTGGTCCGGATGACGGCAGCAAGCGTCGCGATCCCAGCCACCCGTTGAGCGAATTCAAGCGCCGCGGGGTCGGGCTTGACGGCGCGGTAGAGAGTGCCGACCAGCTGCTCGTGGCTGAAGAAATCGCGCCGCACCGATTCCGGCGCGATCAGCGCGTTGATAGCGCTCTCCACTGCTGCCAGCCGCTCCAGTCCGCCGAGCGGCAGGGCCTCGAGCGCGACGAGATCCACTCCGTGGCTCGAGCAGCATGCCGCAGCTGCTTGAACCGCTTCCCGCAGCGCCGCGACGAGCTGCGCCTTGTCCTTAACCGGGTTCGCGCCGCCCTTGCCCGCGCCGTAGATGGCCAGCGCCTTCTCCAGCGAGGCGAACACGTTGGCGTAGTCCACGATCACGCCGCTGTGCTTGCCGGGGAAGACCCGGTTGGCGCGGGCGATGGTCTGCATCAGCGTGTGGTTGCGCATCGGCTTGTCGAGATAAACCGTCGAGCAGCTCGGCGCGTCGAAGCCGGTGAGCCACATGGCGCAGACGAAAACCAGGCGCAGCGGGTCGTCCGCGTCCTTGAACTTTTCGTCGAGGCCGAGGCTGCGACTCGTTCATGCGCTTGCGGTGGGGCTCGATGTCCAGGCCGAGCTTCTTCATTTGCTCGATCTCGTTCTGCCCCGGCGAGACGATCAGGGCCATGTCGGTCGTCGTCAGCACATCGAGCTGGCCTTCAGCTCCGCCATGCGCACGTCGCGCCGCGCCTGTTCTGGCTTCGTTTCACCGTCGCGCGGCTGGTAGGCCAGTTCGCCAAGCTCCTTCTGCACCCGTTTGGTTTCGGCCGCCCAGTGGGCCTTCACCTTGTCGTGCATCCTCAGCGCCGTGGCCTTGTCGATGGACACCACCATGGCCTTGCCGAGGAAGCCCCGGCCCAGGAAGTGCCGCACGATGTCCTTGGCCACCGTCTCCAGCCGGTCGTCGCGGGTGATCAGGTGGTACTGGCGCCCCAGCTCCTTCTCGAGCTTGGCCTCCTGCTCGTCGTCGAGGTCCGCGTCCTCGATCAGGCGGTAGAGGTCGTCGTTCAGGTCCGGATTGACGAGTTGCAGCTCCGGGGTGCGGTTTTCGTAGAACAGCGGCACCGTCGCGCCGTCCTCCACCGACTGCTGGAAGTCGTAGATCGACACGTAATCGCCGAAGACCTCCTTGGTGCGCTCCTCGCCGGCGATCAGCGGCGTGCCGGTGAAGGCCAGGAAAGGTCGCCTTGGGCAGGGCGGCCCGCATGTTGAGCGCCAGCGTGTCGTACTGGCTGCGGTGGGCCTCGTCGGTGAGCACGATCACGTCGCGCGATCGGTCGAGCACCTCCGGGGTCTTGGAACTTGTGGATCAGGGTGAAGACATAGCGGTGGTTGCCGCGCAGCAGCTCGCGCAGGTGCGCGCCGCTTGCGGCGTGGCATTGGTCGCCCTCGGTCTCGGACACGGCGCCCACGGTCTTGAAGGTCTTGGCGATCTGGTCGTCCAGTTCCACGCGGTCGGTGACCACCACGAAGGTCCAGTTGCCCGTGAGCTTGCGCAGCACCTTCTGGGCGAAGAACACCATCGAGAAGCTCTTGCCGCTGCCCTGGGTCTGCCAGAACACACCGCCCCGCCCATGGCCCAGCCTGCGGGCCTCGAGCATTGCGGCGATGGCGTTGTTCACGCCGAGGAACTGGTGGTTCTGGCCGAGCACCTTGACCAGTCCCGCCTTGTGCTCGGAGAACAGCGTGAAGTTCTCCACGAGGTCGAGCAGGCGGGCGCGGTCGCAGGTGCCGCGCAGCATCACTTCCAGCGACACTCGGCGCGGCTCGTCCTCGCGCTCGATGCGCTTCCACTCGAAGAAGCGGTCCCATTCGGCGGTGAGCGAGCCGACGCGGCTGTCAGTGCCGTTGCTGGCGATGAGCAGCGCGTTGAACCAGAAGAGCTGCGGGATCTCGTGCTTGTAATGCGTGAGGTTCTCGTCGAAGGCCGTGCGCGCAGGCACGCCGGGCTTCTTCAGCTCGACCACCACCCAGGGCAGGCCGTTGACGAAGCCGACGAGGTCGGGCCGGCAGGTGTAGAGGCTGCCGACGACGCTGAATTGGCTGACCAGCAGGAAGTCGTTCTGCTCAGGATTCGCCCAGTCGATGACGCGCAGGCGTTCGTTCTTTTGGCCGCCGTTTTCGCGGTCGGACACGGAGACCGGGATGCCGTCCTTGAGCAACCGGTAGATCTCGCGGTTGGCCGCCTCCAAACTCATCGCCGAGCGGTCGCGGGTCAGCTCGTCGATGGCGGTGTTAGATCGCCTCGGGTGGCAGCTTCGGGTTGAACCGAATGAGCGCGGCGCGCAGGCGATCCAGCAGCACTACCTCGCCCTTGGTTTCCCGCTCGAGCGTGCCGCCGGGACCGAAAGTCTCCTCCATCGCCGACACCGTCTGCCAGCCGAGCGCGGCAAACAGCCCGATGGCGGGCTGCTCGACGAGCTGGTCTTCGGTGTAGGCGTGGGGCATAGGTCAGGCTGCCTCAACTTCCACCTGTCCCGACAGCAAACGCGGCAGGAGTAAGTCGCGGGTACGTCCAAGGTTTTGGATTTGCCGTGTGAGGTTGCCGATCTCGACGTGCATCGGAACGAGGTGCTTTTCGGCTTTGAAAATCAGCGAATGTGGCGGGCATAGAATCTCGATGCCTTGCATGTCGCTCTTAGTGACCGCTGCGAAGATTGCGCCATTGCCCATCATGTCGTCCTCGGTGAAGCGGTTGCGCATTTGCTCCCAGAGAAAGGCTTGGTGGCCGTCGTTGTGGCGGATAGCACACAGGCCACGACCGATGATGATTTTTTTGTCCGCGATGTTCATGCGCCCGACGGGCGCGCGGACGCTGAACAGAATGTCGCCAGCTTCGGCAATGCGACCTTCGCACGTGCAGAATAGCCGTCCGTGGGAAACCTATCGCCGAAATCAGTAACGCCTTGATGAAACGGCTGACCTTCGCCTTTTTCGTTGTAGAACTCAGACTTAGGCGATTGGCCCATCGTGAGGCGACAGACATTTTCGTAGCTTCTTCACCTCCCAGCCATTGGGAATCTCACTGAGAGAGGAGGCGAGGTGGGAATAGTCTTGATGGCCGGGGAAGTGGAAGTGGACGAACCATTCCCGGTAGAGGGCGCGGCCCATCGACTCCAGAATCTTGATGCGTCGCCGGCTGTTCTCGATCAGCTCGTCGTAGGCCGACAGGATGCCCGCGATTCGCTGTTGGACGGGCAGGGGCGGAAGCCGCAGAGGAATCCGGCGAATTATGTCCTGATTCAGCGAGGTCATCGTCGCGCCGTGCGACGACTGGTTCATCATCCAGCGTTGATGCTCACCGAGAAGAAAGGAGTAGGACAAAAAGTTGTTGTCTACCGATGGGCTCATCATCCGCAACCGAAGGCAATCTGTGCCTTGAAACCATCCATCCTGCTCCTTGGTAATCAACACGTGTCGTTCGACCGTCCCCTTTCGACCGAACACGATGTCACCAGCACGTAGCAGGTGCGACGAAAGGCGTCGAACTGTTTCTTCCGACAGATGCTCCAGCTTGTCAGCTCGCATTTGCCGAAACCCTATGTTTCTTGCGTTAATCATCGGCACTCCACTCTCGACATACTCGCTGGCTTTGATCTGCGTTCCGAAAGGCCCAGTCTTGATTTCAACCTCACCTTTGGCTTCAAGGTCATGAACCGTGCAAGTTTTCCATGAGACGGCCATTGTCACGCCTCCAGAATCTCCGCCACGTTGCCGGCGATGGTCTGTTCGAGTTCGCGGGCCTGGGCGTTCAGGGTTTCGAGTTCCTCGTTCAGGGTTTCGAGCTGCTCCTTGAAGTCCTCGTCGCTGACGGCTTCGCCCGGCGCCACGCCCACGTAGCGGCCGGGGTTGAGCGACCAGCCCTGCGCCTCGATTTCTTTGAGCGTGGCGGCGCGGCACAGGCCGGGAACGTCGGCGTATTTGGGCTTGCTTGCCGAAGACTTCCTTGAGCTTAGCTTCGGCTTCGTCGCCGCCAAGGGTGAAGTCGAGGGCTTCGCCGCGATAGAGGCGGACGAGGTTGGCGAGGAAGCTGATCTGCGCGGGCGTCCATTCGCGGTGCGCGCGGTCCACCTGCCGGTAGATGTGGCGGGCGTCGATGAAGAGGACGGTGTCGGCGCGCGGCGTCTTCGCCTTGCCCTTGTCGAAGAACCACAGCGTGCAGGGCAGCGTGACCGTGTAGAACATGTTGGGGCCGACGGCGACCATCACGTCCACGGCGCGGCTCTCGATGAGCTGCTGCCGAATCTCCTGCTCGGAGGCGCGGGCGTCGGAGGCGGAGTTGGCCATGACGAAGCCGGCGCGCCCCTTGGCGTTCAGCGCGGAGTGGAAGAGCTGAATCCAGAGGTAATTCGCGTTGTCGGTGCGCGGCAAGCCGAACGGGTAGCGGCGGCCGGGGCCGACCATGTCCTTGAGCCGCTCCTTGTCCACCGCGTTGACGTTGAACGGCGGATTGGCGAGGACGAAGTCGAACTGGCCGGTGGCCTCGTGCGGGTCGTCGTAGTAGCTGTTGACGTTGCCGCCGTGGCGGATGTCGCCCTCGAGGCCGTGCACGGCGAGGTTGAGGCGGCACAGGCGGCCGGTCTCGTCAGTCTTCTCCACGCCGTAGATGGCCAGCTCGGCGGCGGGGTTCTTCTGGTGCTCGGCCACGAAGCGCGCGGACTGGACGAACATGCCGCCGGAGCCGCAGGCGGGGTCGAGGATGCGGCCGTGGAAGGGCTCGATGAGTCTCGGCGAGCAGCCTGACGATGCTGCTCGGCGTGTAGAACTCGCCGCCCTTCTGACCTTCGGTACGGGCGAACTCGCCAAGGAAATACTCATAGATGCGGCCGAAGGCGTCGAAGTCCATGCTGGCCGGGATCTCGGAGACCTTCTTGAGCAGCTCCTTGAGCAGGGTGCTGGTGAAGAGGTTGTAGGTCTTGGGCAACACGCCGGCGAGCTGCGGGTTATACTTCTCGATCTCGCGCATCGCCGCGTTAACCTTGGCGCCGATGTCTGCCGCCTCGGGCAACGTGAGCAGGTAGTCGAAGCGGGCCTCGGGCGCGAGGAATAGCACGCCCTCGGCGTGGTAGGCGGCGGGTGCATCGACCACGCTGCCGCGTCGGGACGAATAGCCGGCCTTGTCCAGTCTGGCACGTTGTGCGGCGAAACGCGCTTCGGCGAAGCGCAAGAAGATCAGGCCGAGGATAGGGACGGAATATTCCTGCGGCTTCAGGCCCGAGTTAGCTCGGAACTGGTCGGCCGTGTCCCAAAGACGCTTCTCAAGCGCAACCGCGGCGGTGTCTTTCTCGGGGGTCGCGATCCACTGCAAGACGGTGCCTCCGTATCTTGAGAGCCATCTCCCTTGTGAAGCTCTAAGTATATACAACTTCCCACGAAATTTGAAAGTTGCACATGTCAGAGTTGAGTTGCCCGCATGAAACAACCTGCCGACCGCCTTGCTTGGCTGAAGGCCACTCTAGCCGAGCAGCGCTTAGGCGGACTGCTCAAACGAGTTTTTATGGCGCAGCCGCCAGCTTTTGACAGGTCACTCCTGACGCTGCTGAGACGCTCGGAGAAGAGCCCTTTTGACGTCTCTAGCGTGTTGCAGCGCTATGTCGTTGATGATTTGCTTCCTTTTTCTCAGCGGCATTGTAGAGATTATCGCGAGAACGTCGGTGCTGTACTTGTCCAAGATCCTTGGACTACCAGTAAGGTAATTCGCGTCACCTCGAAGTAGCTGGCCTTGTAGCCTGCGGACAACGCGTTTCTCGCGAAGCCCTTGCAGCCGCCGATACACAGCCGTTGAGGCATTCTTCATCAAATCATAAATGAAATTCGTGGCAATTCCTGATGCGACCACGCTGAGAACGTACAGCTATGCGGAGTAGTCAGACTCTTCCCAACCTCCCCTGTCTGGACTGAAGCACGTAGCAAGCGACTGAACGCGGTTGATATGCGCGTACTTTTCCTGGCTGATCCTTTTTCAGAACATCTTCGACCAAGTTCTTCCAGGCAGGGTAGGTCATCATAGCGCGAAGTTCCGAGGTGTCCACGCATAAAACCTCAGTACAATATCTTTGCTCAAGTTGGATCTGCTTCTGTCGTAGAGCTTGCCACAGATCTTCTAATATGCCGCTTTCTTCGCTCGGATCTCTGTCACTGCAAACAGCGCATTTCACCGAAATCCACGGGTACACGCCTTTGGCATGCTCTTCGGCGAATGCATGAGGGAACTCGTTGAGCGCGATGCGAACAAGAACATCGGCGATGCGGTCGGTAGCTTTAGAGACTTCAGGATCCCAGATACCGCGTGAAGCTTTCCAGGATCCTCCGCCGAGGCAACAATCGGTTCAAGCCAGGACGGGAAACGAACGTTGAAGACCGTGCCTCCGCAGATAGGGCACCTGTACTCTTCCATTAATCCTCCCTCTCGCATGGGTCAAGAACCCTCGCCGCGACAAGCCTCTCGCCGTGGACGGTCTTTTGCGCTATAACATAGAGTTGAGTTGCGACGCCGAACCAGAACCATGGCCGCGGTTCTGCATATACGATCTGCGGCCGAGATAAAGCAACGCAGCCACGGCGTCTGCTCCAGCGATTTGTTAGCCGCCGCGCATGCTTTTTCTACCTTAGCGCTTCAGCAAAGAAATCAAGAATCACATGACCTTGAAGATAGGAGTTCTTTGCGTCCTGAAAGGTCATTTGTGCGCCTTGGGTGTGTGCGGTAGAGTGTCGATTCACTATCAAGTTGGAATAGGAAGATGATGCACGACGGTTTATTGGATTTAAGTCAATCTTCTTTATAAACGCTGCTTTGCATGAGGCGCCAAAGTAATCAAGAAGAGCCTTAAGCTGTTCCACATTTACGCTCTGAAAGTGATAGCGCAAGGTGCGCTCGATGAAGTTTTTCAGCTTTGGGTCCAATCGCCCTAGGCTCAACTCGGACTCTATGATTTTTGCTATCGCGAGCTGGAACTGGGCCGAAATATATATTAACAAGTGTCCTGTCAAATAAGTTTCAATCCGGGACGCAAACGCATTTGTTTGCGTAATATGGGCTTCAGAATTGGCAATTACAGCATCAATCTCAGGTATCTGCATATTGCTATGCGCGGAGGTACTTGCGCGCTATTCGCAGCCTTTCCTTAACTACGCTTTCATCAGTTGTTGCATTTCGAGTTGCCTTCTGATAATCGACATCCTTAAGAAGCCGTCCATACCGGGCTCGGACATCCTTTGGAATCTTTTCAAGGTTGCTTGAAAGCGTAACAAATACCGAATCAAAAATAGGAGCGTTGAGTCCCGCTCCCCTACTGAATGGACGTTCACCAAGGGCAGTTCTAGCGGCGTGGCATGTTCTGGCAAACAACTCGCTTATTTCCTTCGCTTTTTCCTCACTAAGATTGCGATTTTTTGCCATAAAATTGCTTAGAAAATCCTTCATTGGCTTTAGGTAGTTTTTTACGTCATAATGCATAGCAAGAAAGCGAAGAACTAGTTCGACATCTTTCTGACGATCATCAGGTGTATTTCTGCCGACAATTTTCCGCCAGTCTTCGAGGAGATTCAGATTCCTCAAAAGCGCATTGAATTTGCCATGATAAAGGCTATTACGGATTTCTTGATTATTGAGAAGCATTCCGCCTGTATTGAGACGTTCAAATACATGATAGACGCTGGTGTTGTCTTTGGGGCTAATCTGCTCAACTATGAAAGCACGCAGTACCTTGCTCTTGAGATCTCGCTTCTCGGCATCAGATAAGTCTTCATAACCCTTCTGATACCACTTGCTTTTCTCGTTCAGTGAATCAAGCTTGAAGATATCTCTTTTTCTTTTTTTGGCCTGACCAAAGTATCCTTCAAAAAAATAAAGAATGCTTTTGAGACGTTGTTGACCATCTATCACAAGAAGCTTACGCGTTTCGCGTTCCGAATATAGATAAACCGGTGGAACCGGAAGATTAAGCAAGAAGGACTCAATAAGCCGAACTGCCTTTGCCGGCTTCCACACGTATCCCCTTTGAAAAGGTGGTATCTCTATGTCGTTTGCCTTAAGCTTGTTTACAAGTACCTCTAGCGTGAAGTCAGCGGGATAGGTCAAAATCTGGTACTCAGGGGGACTGCTGAGATAGTCGGTCTCTTCCGAGGAGATCTTTTCCATCTGAAGCTTGCTTGCATTTCTTTGCTCTTCCATTCGGTCCCCCTAATGAATGAAATCATACATTCCATGTCCGATCAACCACTCCAAGTGCATTCGACTAAATGCCTTAGGCGTCGCGGCGGCCAACATTCATATATGAAGTTTTCTCCCTAACATCTCAATAAAGGCCGGTTAGGCTGCGCCCACATAATCCGGCAGGGAGTGTGGTATGCAGTTAGCTTCATGGGTCCTGAAGACAGGCACTCTTATCGAGTTTCCATAACCAGAGTGATGCATACTGCTCTTATGGCCTTTACGCCGGGAGAAACGCACGTTTACGCGATAGACATCAGGTCCGCGCTTTAGGGGCTGTCGCCGTTACCTATGTTTCATGAGCCATTTCGCCCCAATAAGCAATTCCTCAGCGTCAAACTTGCGCTCTACTCGCTCTGTCTTATCGAAGCCGCATCCACTCGGGCTGCCAGAAGCCGCCGCGGCCGGTGCGGGTGAAGTAAAGCGATCGCTCGTCGAGCTCGCGCTCGAGGGTCCTCTATAATGCTGAAATCGTAGCGCTATCGCTCCGATTTTCTGCGTCTTCCGGCCTTGCGTGCCGCCTTCGGTGTCTCCCGTACCTTTGCAATGTCGGCCGGTGTGAGAAACCAGCGATCACCAAGCTTCAGCCCGATCTGACCGCGCAGGCAGTATTTGCGAAGGGTGACCGCGGTCACGGGCAAATCAGCCGCCGCTTGCTCCAAGGTCAGTAGCTTTTTCATATCAATAATCGTAGCGTATTCGCTTCGATTTGTTAAGCGTCGTCTGTCCTTTGTGCCGAGTGGCACATGAGGCCCGCGCCCTGGAGGCCATCTCCGCCGCGGGACCGGGGCTTAATATTTCTTTGCATTAAATGTCCGCGAGAATGTCCAGGAAAAGTCATCGGGTGGGAGCACATTCCCGCCAGTTATGCCTACGAACTGCCGGGGTGTACGCTTGCAGCATGTTCTCCGATGAAATAATCCGCCAGGCCTGGGGACTATCCGGTGGGCGCTGCGAGTGTCGACACGAGGGCCACGGCCATGGCGATCCGTGCGGCGCTTCGTTGCTCTGGAATCTGCAAGGCGCTGAGGCTGGCGGATGGCACGCTGTTCGTCGCGCGTCATGGGGAACCGATGTACACAGGAACTGCGAGATCCTCCGCTCAGGATGCCAGCGGCCGACGGAGGTCGTGCGTGTGAAGTAGGGAGGGGGAAACGTGCTTAATGGCGGCCCTACAACGAATACGCCGGGCCTCTGCCGTATCTTCTCTCCCCCCTTATCGCTCAATTCCGCGATCCTTATCACGTTCCTTGCGCCCGAGACGCTTCACCTGCTGCTCCTCTTTCCAGGTTTTGTAACCTTGGATGACTTTGTCCCTGAAGGCGGCAAGTCGTGGCTCCCCCCTCGATAAGAGCCTCCTGAGCCCGTTGGATCCACTTACGCAGTCCCTTGATCTCCTCGTCGAGCTGAGCGATTTGCTTGTCCTTCGCGGCGAGTGTCCTTCTGAGCGCCTTGTTCTGCTTTCGAAGGAGATCCGCCTCGCGGGCCTGGGCAGCAAGCGCCTCTATCTTCGGCTGAAGCTGTGCATCCCTCTTCTGGACTGCGTCCTTGATCTCCTCATTTGGATCTATGAAGACCTTATGTTTCGTGGGATCCGGGTCCGGCAGTGATCCATCCTCAAGGGCTTCGTGAACTCTCGCGTAAAATCGATCCACTTCCTGGTGCGTGGCCTTTGATCCTTGGACGCCCCTTTCAAGCCCGTAGCGGGCCGCTATGTCAGTGTGGAAGCGCGTTTGAAGGAGGCTGAGCCTTCTGGCGCCTCCAAGCCAGCGCTTGCAATTGAGCTTCTCTCCCAGCTCTTTGCCCGTCTGCTCATCTTTGGTTGCTTCGATCGGCATCACGAACATCGTCATGTGGCGGGAGGTGTGCTCGTCGGCGTGAATGGTAGTATTGAGCAGATTCTTTGGCCCACCAAAGAGCTTAACGAACCACGCCTTGGCATCTGCGAAGTAATGATCTTGCTCTGCCTTGGAAAGTCGAGCAGCCTCGGAGGGACTGAAGGCGACAAGGATCTCGACAGCTCGCACGTTATCCTTTCGGATCTTGGGGAGCTCCGCCATACGACGGTCGAAAGCATCTAGCGTTTCCTGGGTCAGGCGGTCGACTTGGTTCTCGCTCCTTCAGAGCGGGGTCCGCGTTGCTTGGCTGACGCTCTCGAGTGGCATGTTTGCAGCGGCCTTCCAAAGACTGGCGGGTTTTGATTTTCTCGAATCGAAGGATCTGGTAGCCCATGATAGATGTGGCCCTCCCGTCTCATGTTTCTTGCAATCACTTGCAGCGCACCCGATGTGGTTCTCTTAATCTTCCACCGTTTTAAGACGGTGTACTCACTACACCTTCCGCGAGTACGCGAAAGGCTTCCGTGAGCCAAGGGGCTTCGCCCCCTGGACCCTTCCGGAGAAAGCCTCGCCCTGCCCACAATCGCCGCGGCCGCGGGGCTTACAGCCGCCCCTTGCTGCGTGCTCATGTGGACAGGGTCCCGCGGCTTGCCTATCCCCTCCAAGCGGCTCGTCCCAGATTGCAGCTCCCGAAGACTATTGCAGTGTTGCTGGCTCGCGAGGTCCCGCCACATTTCATCCTGGGATTCTTGGCGCGGAGAGGTAATTCACTAATTCATCCAGTTGGCCGTGATTCATGAAGCACAGACTGATTTGTCCCGACTCGCCCGATTCTTCAACCGATAGCTTGACCTCAACTCCCAGGTTCGCACGCAGGCGTTCAACTACGGAACTGATTTCAATGGGGTTCCTATTTCCGCCTTCGTCACCGATTACTACCGCTTGTTCTTCCTGATCGTGAAGTGATTGTGCCTCAGCTCCCGATGGTTCACTTGCCTGTTTCTCTTTAGCCCGAATCTCGTTGTACCCTCTGTTAATCGAAATCTCGCCTCTCTTGACCGCGGCAGCCATTTCAGGATCGGAAGCTACCTTACGCGCTCTTTCGATCTTTCGTGCAGACGTCCCGATCTCCTTTGCGGTACGCTGGGCCGTTATGATTGGTAGTTCTCCATTTCCGCCACCTGGCGGAAATGGAGCGTTACCCTTGAAGCCTGTGACCTTCTTGTCGATGACGCTGAGGGCGGACATGATTTCCGCATCAGTCATATTGCGTCGATCACGCTGCGTGTGAATGGCATAGGCTTGAGCTTCCTCAGTGTCAGCGAAATTATGCAGGTACGCAGTAACAGTGAGTTTTCCTATCTCTTTCGCGGCGGTCACGCGCGTAAATCCGTCGACAAGGACATATTCGAACCCGTCCTGGCTTGACCTTTTCCACACGTCTATGGGTTTTGAGTCATCATAGCCGTGTTCGAGCATATGGGATTTGATTGCATTCTTGATATCATCGCGGATTGGAAAAAGTGATTTGAATGGTTCTTCCAACAACAGATCGCCTAGATTCATGTTAAGGGTTTCGATCCGACGTACTGAGGAGTTGTTGCCCGTTTCAGCTTTCGCCGCCAAGGCAGCTACATCAAGTTTCCGTGACATCTAGTACCTCCCCGCTGTGCGATTCGCTCCGATGAAGGCCGCGAGACTTTGAATTGAGTTGAACAAGCCCGCCTTGCTTGCGGCGTCGGACATCTTTTCCCGAGTATCGATGCTTCGTTGAAGCAGGGTCGTTTCGGGAATTTGAATAGGAACGATTACTCCATCGAAGGCTTCTCGGAAAAGAGATTCATACTGCATTCGAAGAGATTCGGAATTCTTCGTCCTGGGGGCTTTGTAGAAGTTGAAAATGATCCGCCACGCCCCTATGCGGTCTGTGTCTTGCGTGATCTGGTCACGGTAGAAGAGAGCTCCTTTGAAGTCGAACTGGCATAGCCTCACTGGAGTGAAAATGAGATCAGATGCACCGATAGCGTTTTGAACGAGGTTGTCGTAGGTTGGCGCACAATCGATGAAAATGAAGTCATAGCCAGGCTTGGCCTCTGCAATCATTCGTCTGAGCGTGTTCGCCC
Organism: uncultured Spirochaetota bacterium; assembly: GCA_963768665.1. Lineage (GTDB taxonomy): Bacteria > Spirochaetota > Spirochaetia > SZUA-6 > Fen-1364 > Fen-1364. The sequence goes on from CAVYIU010000002.1 coordinate 35,034, forward strand.
CGATAGTCCTCAGATTTATTAGTGAGAAGGAAGAGGCCAGAATATCTATGCCAAAGCAATTGGATGGAACGATATTGCCTACCAGATCCTTCGTGTTCAGCGCAAGCGCAAGGTTTTTGCGCTCTGTTACCGAAAGCTCATCAAGGTAATAAAAGGAGAGTGAGTTCTGGACATCAAAATCGATGACAAGCACTCTGTAGCCTGCCGCGGCACAATAGTTCGCGACATGGATGCAAATGCTGGTCTTGCCCGTACCGCCTTTGATGCTTGAAAACGAGATTACCATTCAGCACCTCCATTTTTCCGTTCCGAGAACCAGATAGGCTTCCTCACTGAAGTCATGTCGCCATCCTCCCATCCTCTGCTTCTTGCGTTTCCTCTCCGATTGGGGAGGCCTGGGGAATCGTTCCAGGTGCGTATGTACGGACTTGAAACGATACCGTTTCAGGCGTGGGGCTCGGAAACCGCCATTTTGCAGCGCGTCCCTTCCCCTCAATTTGGATATGGCGATCCCTGGCTGCGCGCCAGATCGTTGTCTTTGAAAGTCCACGGTCGGCGCCTATCGTGTAGACTTCATGCGCCAGCACCTCTTCCGCTTCGCTAAGGACTTCATTGAGCAACTCCATTGCATCACAGCGCTCTCGACGGCGGTCAGTATCGTCAAGGGCAACGAGCGAGTCCGCATCAAATCCCTCAACACTTCCCCCCCAACGGATCTGCGGGAGCTTGCCTGCGGCAACGGAGACAAGCGAGAATTCGATTGCTTCGCCAAGGGGCGCATACGAGTTCTTAACCGGGACAAAGAGCGATCCTTTGGCATCGTCAGGATGTCTTGCCAGCATGTAGACCGCACGCGCCAGCGCTACTACCGCCACACTGCCAAGAACGCGTAGCATGGCACCGTTGGTGACCGCCTTTGTGAAGTGAGCAAGACATAGAATCGTTACGTTCTTCCTTTCACTGAGCTGCGCGAGATCTGCCAGAACGGGCCCAAATGCGTCCGTGCGGAATGTATCAATCCCCGCCGTGCAGCTTGTCAGCGAATCGATGATGACAAGGCGCGGGTGGTCCATCTCTTCAAGGGCAGCCTCTATCGGGGCCGTACCATCGGCGAGGGTAAATACCTCTACCCGATCGTTTCGTTTCAACCGGATGTCTGCAATGGAAACTCGATCAAGAGCTGCCCCCGCAACTCGCAATCGAGGAACGAGTGCTTTCGCCGCGGATTCTTCTGCAGAAAGGAACAGCACATCCCCTACGGCAGGGACCGTGCCATCAGGGAAGGGGATCCCCGCCGTCACATGGGCCGCAAGGGCTGCTGCTAAGGTTGATTTTCCCGAAGACGGGTGCCCTACCAGAACCGAGTATTCACCAAGTGGGATTCTTCCTTCCCACAGCCAGTCAACTTGCTGCGAGGCGATTTCCGACGCTCTCCGAGTAACGAGCCGTGGCAAATTGTCCACGATCTTCGCTTCATCCCGCACAACACTCGGTTCCTCTGAGGGGCATTCTTCAACAAAGCGTGTCAGGTCAAATGACTCGGCAAGAGCGTCTGCAATGTCCCAGCCTGCGGGCTTGCCCTCGATCTTGAGTATCTTTGCAAGCGGCAACTGAGCTTTTATTTTGTAAGCTGCTTCACGACCCGGCTTGTCGGCGTCAGGCCAGATGGTGACTTCTCGACCCGCCAGTGGCGTCCAATCAGTCCTTGTGACGGCATGCGCCCCACCGCTCCATGTGGTTAGGAAAAACGGGAAGCCTTGCGGGACTGAGACCGTGGCGCATTTTTCGCCCTCGACAATAAGAATTGGCTTGTCAGTCTTTAGAAGCTCGTCAAGCCGAAACACGGGGCGCCCGGTCTCAAGTGGTTGACCTGGGTGCCACGACCTGTCTTCACCAAAATACCAGGGTACTATTTCCTTGTCGCCAATCGCTGGTTCATATCTGCATACATGGAATAGCGTTTGCCCGTCGGCCAGGCGGTAAGTCCAAGCACCGTTGAGAACGCCATATCGCTTTCGGGTTAGATCGTTGTCGCATGCCGATTTGAAACCGCTGTTCGCCCAATCTGGAATCGGCAGCTTGGCGCGAGGTTTATTCCTTGTCCAATCCGCCTTCATTAAACCTGGCTTGCTTGAACCGCCGGCCTGGCGGAGTATCTCCTCTACTGCTTTGAGTGAAGAGCAGCGTTTTGCCCGCTGGACCAATTCGATGAAGTCTCCGCCTTCACCGGTGGCAAAGTCATACCAATGTCCATTCTCCTTTATGGAGAAAGATCCAAGGTGTCTGTCAGCGCGAAGCGGGGAGAGGGTCTTGTACTCATCGCCCTCCCACCGCGAATCATCGCAGCCAAACATGCTTTCAATCAGTGACCGTGTAACCGCCTCTCGCGCGAGGGCAAAGATATCGGCGCTCATGGCTGCCGCTTCCTTGACTGGACTACGGGTATCTTCTGCGAATTAAGGAATTCCTGAAGATCCCGCACATCAAATCGGACCAATCGCCCCACGTGCAAATGTGGAACGCGCCTGAGAGATACCAACCTTCGAAGACTTTGCGGCCTGATTTGTAAAAGTGCCGCAGCAGTCTTGTAATCGATCAGGTTGATGCTGGTGGACAATGGAATGGTTTCTTCGTTGTTCATGACGGCAACGTACAACAAGGTCGAGCAATGAGCCTAATTTGACGGCAGGCAAAAATATGGGCTTTTTGACCTCCTTTTCTGGGGGTTTTTTGCCTCCTCATTTTCAAAGTCCCGTATCGCTTCCGCTGCCGTTCGACTGACGGCACTATCCGTTGAGGGAAGGAAGCTTTTCAAAACAGCCTCCGGAATCAGCGGCCTGATTTGATCGACCACCCTTCGAATGAAGAAGATCGGATACCCTTTGTAACATTTGCGATTCTTGTCCCAGATGATTCTTCCCTCGCCACCGCTTGCGAGAAAAACGCGATACAACTCAACTACCAGACGCTTGAAGTCCCAGAACTCCGGACGTCCGCCGCGGTGAACCTCTATGGATCGGCTCAGGGCTTCTTGCTCGATCTTCCGCACGAGCCTTATCGCGCGTTTTACCTTGAAAAGATATGCGTTACCTTCCTCCGCCTCAAAAAGGTTGAAATCGTGCAGGACTGCGTCAAAAGCGCAAACGCTGAGCTCGCTCAAAGCCTTTTTAGCTGCCGTTGCCTTTTTGTTTATGGTCCGGGCTTTGCTCCTGGCTGCCATGGCATCAAGCGGCGGTGCCGAATTGTACATTTCTGCCGCCGAACGAAACTCAAGGTACAGTCGATGAATTCGGTTCCGCGCAAACACGTCCAAGAACAGCTCCCCACTTTCAATCTTCTCGAAATCAAGGGGATGTTCGTCGTAATAATCATGATGCTCGAATTCATTTCCCATGCGGGTCTCCAATGAGTCCCTTCTGGAGCTCAACTACCTCCGAAAGATCCGCTATCTGATAGTGCGTATACCGATCGCTCATGGCTTCGGAACGATGCCCGGTGATGAGACGTAGTTTGCTGTCAGGAAGTCCACGGGAACGCAGCGCGGTATTCAACCAGTGCCGCCATCCGTGAAAGGTAATCCGCCGTATGCGCCGCTCATTCTCACTGATTCCAATGGCTTTCATCGCCTCGTATAGCCCAGCCAGGATCTCATGATTGTTCATGGGCAGATCCGTTCGCCCCTTCGCGTGAAAAACCAGGGTCTCAGGGGCGGCGCCAACCATCAACTCCGAAAGCTGCGCAAACACCGGTGGAGCGATTGGAATACTTCGAAAGCTTCCCCATTTTGGATCCTTGAGCCCGCTATGTCCTTCCCAGCTATGTCGTATTTCGATGTGGTCAGGAAATACATACTGGACCTGAAGTGCCCGGATTTCCCCCATCCTGGCACCCGTGGATGCAGCCAGGAGGTTCAGGACGAAATGGGTGTGATTGCGCCAGAGTGCCGGGGAAGCAAGGAGCTTTTTGGCCTCAACCGCGGAAAGAATTCCACGCTCGACAATTATCGATTTGACCGGTTTCACGAATGACGCTGGGTTCTCAGCTATGAATCCGTCGGAAACCGCTTGCCCCAGCATCGTGCGCATGGCCTGCAAGATGTGATTGACCGACGACGACGACAGCTCGTTATCCTTGCGAAGCTGAATGATCCAGGCATCGATTTTTCCAGAGGTGAGGTCACTGAGCAGCCAGGAGCCCCATTTGGGGACTATATGTTTTCTTGTAATTGCCTCCGCAACATACAGGGTGCCGGGCAGAAAGAGAAAAGCCATGTGCCATCCTTCTCTCGGCATATGGCCCTGATCGCTTCCAGAATCCTTCCGCGTAGTCTTCCAGCGTAATGCTTGTCTTGCGCTCCTGGGTTTTTTTAAGGCGCAGCTCGCACCATCGAACTGCGTCATCTCGGTTGGTACAGCCAGTCGAAACAGCGTTATTGTACTGACCGGCTTCGTCCCGAAACCGAGCATAATAAACGTGTCGGTTCTTTCGTGTTGTGGGGCGCTTGTGGATGCTGTAGGGGCTTTTCCGACGTTCCATGGCGTCTCCCTTCCTGGCTCAAGGTCAGAGCCAAGGTCAGAGTGAGAGCTACATGGAAACGCCGTTTTCGGTGGTTTCCTAATTCCTTACAACGTAAGGCTTAAAATTGCCCGGAAGAGGACTTGAACCTCCATGCCCTTGCGAGCACTAGACCCTGAATCTAGCGTGTCTACCAAATTCCACCATCCGGGCTCGCGAAAACCGTAGCAAAAACCTGCGCCAACTTGTCAAGGCTGAACCCCTGCCGCTATCCTCTGTGATGGCACCCATTCGCATCCTCTTCATCGGCGAGATCGTCGGCAAGTCGGGAGTCTGGGTCGTGAAGGAGCTGCTCCCGAAGATCTGCCGGGAACAGCGCATCGATTTCGTCGTTGCCGAGGGGAAGGCGCCACGGGCGGATTCGGGATCGGCAAGAACCACGCCGTCTACCTGCACAAGCTGGGCATCGATGCCATCACAACGGGCGAATGCAGCTACTACAAGAAAGACATCGTCGAGCATTTCAACCGTGCCCCGTACATGATCCGCCCGGCGAACTATCCGCCGCGGAACCCGGGGCGTGGCTACATGATCTTCGAGAAGAACGGCCGCAAGATCGCGGTGATGTGCCTCCTGGGTGTCGCGGCGTTCAAGAGGGTGCACCTGAAGAACCCCTTCAGCCTGCTGCCGCAGCCTCCTGGAATCCATCGCCCCCGAGACCACCACGATCCTCCTGGACTTCCACGCGGTGACCACGGCGGAGAAGGCCACGATGTTCGCCATGGCGGACGGAAGGCTCTCCGCGGTGATCGGCACGCATACAAAGGCAATCACGGCAGATGACGCGGGTTATGCCCGGCGGCACGGCGGTCATCACCGACGCGGGCCGCACGGGGAGCCTCGCCTCGGTGGCAGGGCTGGACCCCGAGATCGAGATCCGCAAGCTCACGACACTCGTCCACGAGTACTCCAAGGAGGCGTGGGCAATGCTGGAGTTCCAGGGGGTCGTCATTGAGATCGGCGAGGACGGGAAGGCCGTTTCTATAGAAAGCATTCGCGTGCCCTGCGCCGCGCCGCCGCCCGCGGCGAAGGAGCAGGACGTGCCCCCGGCCCCTTGAGGTCCGGGAAGGATTTGCCAGAAAAGCGATCCTCGGGTACAGTGGAGGCCGGACCATGAAGTGGCAGGACCTTCTGAAAAACTCGATCAACGGCGAAACCATCAAGGCCAGCAGCCTGCGCAGGATCCCCCAGCTCAAGGTGTGCCCCTACTGGGACAGGGCCGTTTTCCTCGGCGTCATCAACCACAAGCTGGCATTCGCAAACTACGACGGGGGTCTCGTCAAGTATGACGGCCGCATCTACTACGTCAGCCGCTCGCAGATCGAGGCATTGCGCTCTTTCGTGCACTGGAACCAGAAAAAGAAGATCACCGTCATAGACGATTAGGCCTGCCGCGCGGCAGCGGCCGCCGATTGTCAGCTCTCCCGGAAGACGCCATTGCCTCCCCCGTGAACACGAGGTATTACTGCGCGGCTGTCCCGACGCCGCGTTCGGCAAGCAGCGCGGCAAACTCCTGCCCGTCCATCGGGAGATCGACGGGTTTCCGGCGCAGGGCGCTGAGGATCACGGCGTTCGCCATCATGACCGAATGGATTCCCTCGGCCGCGGGGGCGACGAGCGCCGTTCCCCGGCGGATGGCTTCGACGAAATTGGCGAGGACCGCCCGGTGGGCAGAACCATCCTCCTTCCCCACGGTGACGGGGATATCGCTCGAGGCCGGCCGGCTGAACGCCTCCGGCGCCGTGCGGATATAGGAGAGGGCGGACTGCTCGTTCCTCTGGTAGCGGAGCTTGTCATCCTCAACGACGATACGCCCCATCTCGCCGGCGATCTCCAGCCTGTTCGTGCCGGGGCTCTCGACGGTGCCGGTGATGAAGTGACCGATGCGCCCGTCGGGGTATTCGAAGAATGCGCTCACCTCGTCCTCCGTCTCGATGTCGTGGTACTTGCCGAAGCCGGCAAAACCGTGCACGCGCGAGGGGAGACCGAGGAACCACCAGAAAAGGTCGACCTGGTGGGGCGACTGGTTCGTGAGCACGCCGCCGCCTTCACCTTTCCACGTGCCCCGCCACCCATTGGCGAAGTACACCTGGGGTCGGAACCAGTCGGTGACGATCCACGTGGCGCGGATGATCCTCCCCAGCGCCCCCCCGTCCAGCAGCTCCTTCACTTTCCTCCACACCGGCAGGGTGCGCTGCTGAAACATCGCCGCGAAAAGCAGGCCGGGCACGCGTTCCCGCGCCGCCTGCCAGGCGTCGATCATGCGCCGCGCGTCCGCGACGTGCACGGCGATCGGCTTTTCCGTGAGGACATGGAGGCCGTTCTGGAAAGCGGCGACGGCAACGGGGAGATGCTGGTAGTGGGGCGTGGCAACCAGGACGGCGTCGACCAGCCCCGAGGAAAGGAGATCCTCGTGCCGGGAGAAGGCGGCCACGCCGTGGTCTGCCTCGAGAGCCTCGGCCCTGGCAGGGTCGGTATCGCAGGCCGCGGTGACCGTCAGGTCCGGGATCGTCAGCGCATTGCGGAAGTGATTCATGCCCATCCCGCCCAGGCCGACGATACCCAGCCGAACCGTGTCCCCCGCCCGCTTCATCCGGCACCCCCTCGGCAGAGTAGAGGAATTCCCGCCGCCAGGCAATCGACGGGCGAGCGGCGGTCCCGAGCCAGGCGGAGGCAGGCAGATCCCCATCCCACAGGCGCAGCAGGGAATCCGGCGAATACGTCGGAGGTGTAGCTCGGATCGTTTTTTTTCTCTATAATCCAGTCCCCATGAGCAAATACATCTTCGTGACGGGCGGCGTCTGCTCTGGGCTTGGAAAAGGCGTTGCCTCCGCTTCCATCGGCAGCCTCCTGGAGAACAGGGGCTTCAACATCCGCATGATCAAGATCGACCCCTACATCAACGTGGATGCCGGCACGATGAACCCCTACCAGCACGGCGAAGTCTACGTGACGGATGACGGCGCCGAGACGGACCTCGACCTGGGCAACTACAGCCGCTTCACCGCGTCCCCCATCGGCAAGGACAACTCCATCACGACCGGCCAGGTCTACCAGGCCGTCATCACGAAGGAACGGGAAGGACGATTCCTCGGGAGAACCGTCCAGGTGATCCCCCACATCACCGACGAGATCAAGGCCCGCATCTTCCGCGTCGGCGAGCAGCCGGGCGTCGACGTGACCCTCGTGGAGGTCGGCGGTACGGTGGGTGACATCGAGAGCGTGCCCTTCCTCGAGGCGGCGCGCCAGTTCATTCACGACCTGGGCAAGGAAAACGTTCTGTTCGTCCACCTCACGCTCGTGCCGCAGGTCTACTGGGGCGAGCCGAAGAGCAAACCCACGCAGCACTCGGTGCGCGAGCTTCGGGAGATCGGGATCCAGCCCGACATCCTCCTGTGCCGCTCGGGCAGTCCCCTGGACGAGGACCTGCGCCGCAAGATTTCGCTGTTCACGAATGTCGAGAAGGATGCCGTCATCTCGGCGTACGACGTTCGCACCACGATCTACGAGATCCCGCTCACCTTCGTCGACCAGAAGGTCGACCAGATCATCATCAAGCGCCTCGGGCTCGCCGAGCAGAGTCCCACCCGCGACGGGTGGAAGAAGGTGGTGAACCACTTCACGGAGGCAAAGCGCACCGCGCGCGTGGCCATCGTGGGCAAGTACACGAGCCTTCACGACTCCTACATCTCGATCTTCGAGTCGCTGTTCCACGGGGGCATCGCCAACGGCGCGCGGGTGCAGCTGGTGAAGTTCGAAAGCGAAGAGCTGGAAGACACGCGCGACCTGGAGGCGGCGTTCGCCGACTGTGACGGCATCCTCGTTCCCGGCGGTTTCGGCCTGCGGGGCATCGAGGGAATGATCCGTGCCGCCGCCTACGCGCGCGAGAAGAAGGTCCCGTACCTGGGCATCTGCCTCGGCATGCAGATCATGGTCATCGAGTACGCGCGCGATCTCCTCGGCCTGAAGGAAGCCAACTCCACCGAGTTCTCCCCGGAGACGAAGAACCCCGTGGTCAGCCTGCTGGAGGAACAGGTGGACATCAAGGCCTACGGCGGCACGATGCGCCTCGGTCGGAGCGACACACATTTGAAAATGGGAACGAAGATCTTCGCCGCCTACGGGATCCCGGTGATCGACGAGCGCCACCGCCACCGCTACGAGGTGTCCAACCAGTACCGCAAGGCGCTGGAGGATGCCGGTCTCCTTGTCAGCGGCCTTACTCCGGATGCCTCGCTGGTGGAATCAGTGGAATGGCCGGATCACCCCTGGGGGGTCGGCGTGCAGTTCCACCCCGAGTTCAAATCCAAGCCCCTCGCCCCCAGCCCGTTGTTCTCCCGGTTCATCGCCGCATGCCTCGCATCGCAGGAAAAGTCGGCACCGGCCCGGGCATGAGCGCGGTGCGGCCGGGGCACGCCGGGATGCGTGCGCGCCGGCCGGTGGGCGGACGCATGCCCGGACGCAGCCCCCGTGCCTTCCTTCTCCTCAGCCTGCTCCTGTCCCTTCTCGCCGTCTCCTGCAGCGTCGAAAGCGAGGCGGCCCAGCCCGGGAACGGCACGAACGCCGGCATTCCCGATACGGTGGCAGTGAAAGTCGTGCACAGGGTCAGCCAGAACGGGCGGCTCTCCCTGGAGCTCACCGCGGCGCGGGCGGAGACATTCAACGACGCCAAGCAGACAATCATGAGCGACGCCCGGTTCACCGCGTTCGACGACAAGGGCGCGCCGGCGACCGAAGGGACGGCAAGCAAGGTGGTCTATCACTCCGACACGGAGAACGCCGACATTTCGGGCGGCGTGCGGGTGCGCTCGGAAGTGGAGAAGGGCGTGGTCACCGCGGACACCCTCTCCTGGGAGAACAAGGAAAAGCGGCTGAGCGCGCCCCCGGACGAGGTCGTATCCCTGCGCAAGGACGACGGCACGTCGCTTGCCGGTACCGGTTTCAACGGCAACTTCAGGACCCGCGAGCTCGTGTTCTCGGGCCCCGTGAACGGCACCTATGTCAGCAGCGACAAGTAGCAGGGTGCTCCGCGTGTCGCTGGCGATCGCGCTTTTCGCGTCCGCCACCCCGCTTCCCGCGGACATTGTGCACTGGAAGGCGGACACCGTCACCATGAGGCTTGCCGAAGGCCAGCAGCACGCGCTGCTCACGGGCCACGCGGTGGTGGAGACGCAGGATATCCGGATCACGGCTGACCAGGTCGAGCTCTTCGGGAAGGATTTCATCTACGCCCAGTGCCACGGCACGGTGCACGTGGTGGATTCCAAGCGCGGGATCGACCTGACGAGCCAGGACCTCTTCTACGACCGTGACCAGAAGATCGCGCGGATCAAGGGAAATGCAGTCATGGCAGACCTGAAGAACGAGATCGTCGCCAAGGGCGGCTTCATCGAGGACAGGGACAACGAGCAGCTCACGATCATCCAGATAGGGGTGCGCATCTTCAAGAACGACATCGAGTGCAAGGCGGAGTTCGCGCGATACTACCGCGACCGCAAGGTACTCGAGCTGTCGGGGATGCCGTGGGTCTCCAAGGGGACAGACACGTACGTCGGCGCGCGCATCACCATCGACCTGGACACCGAGGAGATCAGCGCCGAGGGCGGCGTGCAGGGCGAGGTCCAGGACAAGGGAAAAGGCACGCAGCCGGCCGGCACGGGCACGGACGCCGGGGCATCCGGGGGAACGCCGCCCGCGCCGCCGCCGGCATCCCCGGCGACTGCCTCGTCGGGGGATACATCCAGTGGCCGCTGACGGGACCCTCTTCCTCGAAGGGCTTGCGAAGAGCTTCGGCCGGAAGCAGGCCGTGCGTGACGTCACCTTCACCATGCAGAAGGGCGAGGTGGTGGGGCTCCTCGGGCCGAACGGGGCCGGCAAGACCACCGTTTTCTACATGGTTGTCGGTTTCATCAGGCCGTCCTCGGGCAGGATCTGGCTGGACGGCAAGGACGTGACCGCCTTCCCCATGTATCGCCGGGCGCGCCTGGGCATCTCGTACCTTCCCCAGGAGCCGTCCGTGTTCCGCAAGCTCTCCGTGGAGGACAACGTGGCCGCGATCCTGGAGACCCGCCGCGGCCTCACGAGGGCCGAGAAGCGCCGCCGCCTCGACCAGCTCCTGGAGGACCTCGGCATCGCCCATCTCCGAAAGCAGCAGGCGTACACGCTCTCCGGCGGCGAGCGGCGGCGCACCGAGATCGCGCGGTCCCTGGCCATCGAGCCGAAGTTCCTGCTCCTCGACGAGCCGTTTGCCGGCATCGACCCCATCACGGTGAGCGAGCTCAAGACCATCGTGCAGGGCCTTTCGGGGCGCGGCATCGGGGTCCTCATCACCGATCACAACGTGCGTGATACGCTGCAGATCACCCACCGTTCGCACATCATCAACCTCGGCGAGATCCTCGTGAGCGGCAGCCGGGAAGAGCTCCTGTCGAGCGAGCTTGCCAGGACCATCTACCTGGGGCACGAGTTCGAGATCTAGCCCAGCCACGGGATACCGTGGCACCCGCCGGGCAGAAAAGTTGACAAAGCCGGCCGGGCCGGCCCACAATCCCCACGGAGGAATGGTGCAGTCGCAGAGACCCGTGCTCAGGCAGGTCCAGAAGCTCAAGATGACGCCCCAGCTCTACCAGGCCGTCCGCCTGATGGCGCTGCCGCTGCAGGACCTGAAAACCACCATCGAGGAGGAACTGGAGAAGAACCCCGCCCTCCAGGTGGAAGAGGACCGGTCCACGGTGTCCCTGGACTCCCTGCCGGCCCGGGAGAGCAGTGACGGGGAAGGCGACTGGTTCGATCACTCCTCCGACACGGGGTATTCCCGCGCGGCCGGGGACGCGGCAAGCGACGCACGGCGCCAGTTCATCGAGGGCGCGCTCGCCCTGCCGGAGAGCCTCCAGGAGCACCTGCTCTCCCAGCTCGCCCTCCAGCCCATCTCCGCGGCGTGGCTGCGCATCGGGGAGCTGGTGATCCGCAACCTCGACGAGAACGGCTTCCACCGGGAACCGCTGGACGTGCTTCTTGCCGAGGACCCGGACCGCGCGCTCCTGCCGAAGGTCCTCCCGCTCCTCCAGGGGCTCGATCCCCTTGGCACCTGCGTGAAAGACGTCCGCGAGAGCCTCCTCGTCCAGATACGGGCGCACCCGTCCCCCCATCCCCGCGCGGTCGAGGTCCTGACCGACTGGTTCGAGCCCCTGGAGAAGCAGCGCCTGCGTGACATCGAGAAAGGGATGCGGATCACCGAGGCGAAGCTGCGGGAGATCATCGCGTTCATCCGCACCCTGGAGCCGCTGCCGGGGCGCACCTTCTCGCGCGACGTGGCGCGCTACGTGCTGCCCGACGTGCAGGTCGTTCTACAAGATGGGGAGTTCATCATCATACTGAACGACGAGATGATCCCCGTCCTCGGCATCAACCCTCTCTTCGAGGACATGGCGAAGAAACGGGCCGAGTCCAGGGACACGAAGACCCGCCAGTTCGTCGCCCAGAACATCCAGGACGCGCGCTGGTTCATCCGCACCATCGGCCAGCGCAACGAGACGCTCCTGAAGGTGAGCCGCGCCATCGTCGAGTTCCAGCGGGAGTTCTTCCTCAAGGGCCCGAAGTACCTGCGCCCTCTGACGCTGAAGGACGTGGCGGACGAGATCGGCGTCCACGAGGCCACCGTGTCGCGCATCACCTCCTCGAAGTACATGCAGACGGAATGGGGTATCTTCAGCCTGAAGCACTTCTTTTCCAACTCGGTCGCGGGCACGACCGTGACGGGCTCGCGATTCTCCAAGGAGGGCGTGAAGGAGATCATCAGGGAGATCATCGGGCAGGAAAGCGCCAGGTCGGCGCAGGGGAAGAAGAAGGATCCGGAGGTGCGGCGCGCGGCGCGCGGAGGCTTTCCGACCAGAGGATCGTCGAGCTTCTCGCGGCGCGCGGCATTTCCCTCGCCCGCAGGACAGTCGCCAAGTACCGCGGCGAGCTGGCCATCGAATCATCCTACCAGAGGAGGCGTACATGAAAGTCGAGATCAAGGGGATCCACCTCGAGATCACCGAGAGGATCCAGAACTACCTGGATGCAAAGATGCCCCGCCTGGACTTCGCGAAGGACCTGATCATCGATTTGAAGGTGAGCCTCACCAGGGAGAAAAGCCTCTTCAAGGCGGAGGCCACCGCTAACTTCCGCTGGGGGGCATCCAAGCACGTCGGCGTGGACAACTTCGATCTCAACCAGGCCATCGACGAGCTCTTCGACAAGCTGGATGCCATCGTGGAAAAGGAGAAGTCGCGCGTCAAGGAACACCACCACAGGCAGGAGCCCGCGAAGGACGGGGAATAGGACGGGAGAATGGCACAGCAACAGAAGGAAAAGTTCCTCGTGCTTGACCTGCTGCAGCTCGACCTGCGGGAGAACGACGCGCTGAACCTCACCTGCATCGGCGGGAGGCCCGGGCTGATCCGGGAGATCTCCGTGACGGAGATCAACCGCCCGGGGCTCGAGCTGGGGGGGTTCTACGAGAACTTCGCCTGCCAGCGCATACAGATCTTCGGCCGGGGGAGAACGCGTTCCTCCAGAAGCTCGCCCGCGAGAAGCGCCGCGAGGAGCTGGGCAAGCTCTTCACCTTCGCCATTCCCTGCTGTGTCTTCACCCATTCCCTCACGCCGACGGCGGATTTCACCGACATCGCCGAGAAGGCACAGTGCCCGATCCTGCAGACCGACCTGTCCTCCTCCGAGTTCACCATGCGGATCCTCCGCGTCCTTTCAACGATCTTTGCGCCCAAGAAGACCCTCCACGGGGTCCTCGTGGAGGTGTTCGGCATCGGTGTGCTCCTCCTGGGCGAGAGCGGCGTGGGAAAGAGCGAGTCGGCGCTTTCCCTCATCGAGCGCGGCCACAGGCTCATCGCCGACGACGCCGTGGAGATCCGCCGGGTGAGCGGCAACATCCTCATGGGCACCGGCGCGCAGGTGGTGAGCCACCACATGGAGATCCGCGGCCTGGGCATCATCAACATCACGCACCTCTTCGGCGTCGGCGCCATCCGCGACAAGAAGCAGATCCAGCTCGTCGTGCAGCTGGAGTTCTGGAACGAGGAAAAGAGCTACGACAGGATCGGCGCGGAGGAGGCCACCATGGACATCCTCGGCGTGCACGTCCCCTGCGTCACGGTGCCCATCAAGCCGGGGCGCAACATCCCCGTCATCATCGAGACAGCGGCGCGCAACGAACGGCTGAAGAAGATGGGGTACTATTCCGCCCGGGAGTTCAACCGCAACGTGATGAACTGGCTCGAGGGCGAGAGCACTCGAGAGATCTTCCTGAACGAGAAATGAGGGCACATGGTCCAGCGCATCGTGACGATCCGAAACCGGGCAGGCATGCACGCCCGACCCGCGGCGCTCCTGGTGAAAACGGCCAGCAGCTTCGCCTCCCAGGTCTTCATCGAGAAGGACAGCGAGAGGGTGAACGGGAAGTCGATCATGGGCGTGATCACCCTCGGCGCCACCTTCAACACGCCGCTCACGATCATCGCGGACGGGCCGGACGAGGTGCAAGCCGTTGACGCAATCGAAAAGCTCTTCGAGAGGCGATTTGAGGAGGAATGAAACAGCGAGGTACTCCTGCGCGACAGCGAGGTACTCCTGCGCGACAGCGAGGTACTCCTGCGCGACAGCGAGGTACTCCTGCGCGACAGCGGCGTCGGTCGTGGCAGCGCCTTCCCGGCCTCGTCGCGCTCCTGCTTCTCCTCGCCGGCGCGCCGTCCCTGCCCGCCGCCCCGCTCCTCGCGGTGAGCACCGGACAACGTGACGGCCACATCGTGGCTGCACTCGATTTCCGCTGGGACAAGCCCGACGAGCTCCTGAGCTCGCTCCAGGACGGCCTGGAATCGCGTATCGTTTTCACGGCCCGGCTCTACGAGAAGCGGACGGGACTCCTGTCCATCAGGGGCGACCACCTTCTGGCCCAGAGCACCATCGTCCGCCGTGCCTACCGCGACATTCTCACCCAGCAGTACGTCGTCGTTGACGAGACGGGTCAGAACGAGTACGAGACGGCGGTAGCGCTCCTCCCCGGCTACCTCTCCGTTTCCGCGCTGACGTTCCCCGCCCTGGTCCCGCGGACGGGGCACCTGTACGTGGCGGCCCGGGCCGTGCTCGAGCCGGTCCTGCTCATGCCGCCGCTCACGCTCGTGACGCTCGTCGGCTCGGCGGCGGCGTATGCGACGCCATGGATCCGGAGCGAAGTGCGATGAAGCGCGTCGCCGATCGCATCGCTCTTGCCGAGAACGCATCGCGCGGGCTGTTCATCCTCGTGCTGCTCTTCGTGATCCTCATCGGGGTGATCATCGCGTTCTCCCAGACGTTCATCTCGACGGTCGGCGGCGCCAACCCCGCCACGGCGAATGTCGCCCGCGTGGTGGCCATTGCGCTCCCCGTCCTTCTCCTCGGGGTCACGCTGTTCCAGGTGTGGCGTCTCCTGCGCCAGCGGGCGCAGGGCCAGGCCGGCGCGGGGCTGCGCCTGCGCCTGCTCCTTTTCTTCGTGTTCATCAGCGTTCTCTCCGCGGGACCGCAGGCGATGCTCGGGATCATGTTCATCAACTCGGCCATGGGCACGTGGTTCAGCTCCTCCATCGGGGACTCGCTCCTGGGGGCGCAGAGAACGGCCCTGCGGTACAACAACGACAAGAGGCAGGCACTCAACGCGTTCATGACCGGCAGTCTCGCCGCCGGCATGATCCAGGACTTCGCCTCCTCTCCCCCGCAGGCGTGGCAGGGCATCCATGACATGAACCGCTCCGTCGATGCACTCCAGCTCTTTTCCGGTGACGGCAGGGACGTCGCTTTCCAGGGAGACCCCGTTGCCCGCCTGGCCACGCCGCCGGCCGTCGGGGGCAAGAACGACGTGCGCCCCACGGTAACGATTCTCCGGGAGACGCGCGCCTACACGGTCCTGGGCCGCCACTACGTCGCGGTTGCAAGCTCGCTCCTGCCCGATATCCTGCGTGCCAATGCCCCAAAGCTGACCGAAAGCTACAACGTCTTCACGTCCCTCTCGCGTTTCGGCGCCCTCTTCCGGCTGCTCCTCATCGCTTTCTTCTCCCTGTTCTCCCTTGCCATCTTCTTCATCACGATCCTCGTGAGCCTCCTCCTCACCGAGCGCATCATCAGCCCCATCGCCCACCTGGAGGACGCCACCCGGCGCGTCGCGGAGGGGGATTTCGGCTTCCGCATCCTCACCCGTCCCCGCGACGACGTCTCCACCCTCGTGGAATCCTTCAACGCCATGATCTCCGAGCTGGAACGCTCGCGGCGCAAGCTCCTCCAGGCCGAGCGCATCACGGCATGGCAGGAGATCGCCCAGCGCCTGGCCCACGAGATCAGGAACCCGCTCACCCCGATCAAGCTCTCCGCGCAGAGACTGCTGAAGAAGCACGACGAGCAGCCGCAGGATTTCGAGCGGGTCCTCCATCCCGCCGTTTCCTCGATCATCACGGAAGTGGAGAACCTGGAACGGATGCTCCGCGAGTTCGGGGAGTTCGCGAAGCTGCCCGTGCCCATGCCGACGGTGGTGGATCTCCGCTCCATGCTCGACGAGGTGGTCTCCGTCTACGGGCACCTCTCGGCCGGGGTGCGTTTCGAGATGAGCGAGGTGCCGGAGGGAGTCATGCTCTCGGTGGACAGGGCCCAGATGAAACGGGTCTTCGCGAACCTCTTCACCAACGCCATGCACGCGATGCCGGACGGCGGCGTTCTCTCCGTGCGGGCCGACCTCGTGAAGAAAGCGCATCTCAGCATATGCCGCATCGCGGTGAGCGACACGGGCAAGGGCATCCCCGAGAAAGACATGGACAGGATCTTCGATCCGTACTTCACCACCAAGAAGGACGGCACCGGCCTGGGGCTTGCCATCGTGCAGCGCATCGTCTTCGATCACAAGGGCAACGTGTGGGCGGAGAGCAACGGGACCAGCGGCACGACCTTCTTCATCGACCTGCCGGTTACGGAAGCCGCCCGGCCGCAGCACCGGGAGTGAGCGCATGAGCACGATCCTCATCATCGACGACGAGCCGGGCATCCGCACGGTCCTCCGCGACGTGCTGAGGACGAGGGCTACACGGTGCTCACCGCGGAGGACGGCGCCCAGGGGCTCAGCGAGCTGGCGGCGGGCACGCGTGGACCTCGTGTTCCTCGACGTGTGGCTTCCCAACATGGGCGGCATGGACGTGCTGAAGCGCATCCGCGAGCAGTACCCCGAGGTCGAGGTCATCATGATCTCGGGCCACGCGAACATCTCGCTTGCCGTGCAGGCCACCAAGATCGGCGCCTTCGATTTCCTGGAGAAGCCGCTTTCCCTCGACCGCACGATGACGGTGGTGCGCAACGCGGCTGCCCTGGAGGACCTGCGCAAGGAGAACCGCACCCTCAAGAGCAGCATCTTCATGGACGACCGCATGGTCGGCTCGGGGCCCGGGATGACCGCCGTGCGGGAGCTCATCGAGCAGGCGGCTGCCAGCGACTCGCGCATCCTCATCCTGGGGGAGAACGGCACGGGCAAGGAGCTGGTCGCACGGGAGGTCCACGTGCGCAGCGCCCGCGCGGAAGGGCCGTTCGTGGAGCTGAACTGCGCGGCGATTCCCGAGAGCCTCATCGAGAGCGAGCTCTTCGGCCACGAAAAGGGCGCCTTCACCAGCGCCGTGCAGAGGCGGCGGGGCAAGCTGGAGCTGGCCCACCGCGGCACCCTCTTCCTCGACGAGATTGCCGACATGTCCCTGGTCACCCAGGCCAAGGTCCTCCGGGTGCTGCAGGAGATGCGCTTCGAGCGCGTGGGGGGAGAGGAGTCCCTGTCGGTGGACGTGCGCGTGATCTCGGCGACGAACAAGGACATCCAGCGCTGATCATCGGGAAAGGCCGGTTCCGCGAGGACCTCTTCTTCCGCATCAACGTGGTGCCCATCACGGTGCCCCCGCTGCGCGAAAGCGCATGGAGGACATGCCGGAGCTGGTCGCCTACTTCATGGAGAAGTTCAAGCGCCCGTCGGCGAAGGAGCCCAAGACGGTGTCCCCGGAGGGGATGCGGGTCCTCTGCTCCTACCACTGGCCGGGCAACATCAGGGAATTGAAAAACTTCGTGGAGAGGGTTAATATCATGGCGGAGGAACCGGTGATCTCCGCCGCTTCGGTGAAATCGTTCCTCGGGGCAGCACCCGCCGCGGAGGCGGACGGCGCCCTTGCCGCGTACGCGCGCCATGACCCTCGCGGAGGCTCGGGACAGCTTCGAGCGGGACCTGATCGCGGCAAAGTTGCGGGAGAAGGGGGGCAACATCTCCCGGGCCGCGGATGCCCTGGGAGTTTACGCGAGCAACCTCCACAGCAAGATGAAGAAGCTGAAGATGACGGCGGAGAAGTAACCGGCAATGAAAGGCCTCACCCAGCGCCAGCGGGAAGTATTCGATTTCATCCGGGAGTTCATCCGCCTCAACCGCTATCCCCCCACTATCCGGGAGATCGCCACCCACTTCCGCTTCTCCGTGAAGGGAAGCTACGACCATGTCAAGGCGCTGGAGAAGAAGGGCTTCCTCCGCTGCCACGAAAACAGGTCCCGCGCCATCGAGATCATCCGTGACGCGGAAGCGGACAAGGAAGAGGTGGCCTCCGTTCCCCTCCTGGGGAACGTCGCGGCGGGAAAGCCGCTGTTCGCGGAGGAGAACCTCCAGGGCTACGTGCAGGTTCCCGCCGCTTCCCTCGGCGCCTCCACGCACTTCGCGCTCCAGGTCAAGGGCGACAGCATGAAGGATGCCGGCATCATGGACGGGGACATCGTCGTGGTGACCCAGCAGAACACCGCGGACAACGGTGACATCGTGGTGGCCATGGTGGACGAGGCGGTGACGCTGAAGCGGTTCTTCGTGGAGAAGAATCGCGTGCGCCTGAAGGCGGAGAACCCCAAGTACCCGCCCCTCTTCACCCAGAACGTCCGCATCCTCGGCAAGCTCGCCTTTCTCATGAGAACCTATGCGTGAGCCCAGCGGCGCCGCAGCGCCGGCTCGCCAGCGGCTGTACCCGGCTCGCGGGCCGCGGCACGGAGTGCTCCTGCGCCGGCGTCGTCTCCTGCTCGGCCCCGAGGAAGGGGAAAAGGCGGCATTCATCGAAAAGATCACGCGAGACCCTGGCGCAAAGGCGGCGAAGCGCCCGAGCTGACCCGCTTCTACGCCGGGGACTGCCGCATGGCCGACGTCGTCCTGTGCCTGCGCAACCAGACGCTCTTCGCGCGCCACCGGCTCGTGATCCTCGCGAACGCGGAAGAGGTCAAAGGGCGGAAGAGGTGGCCGCACTGGTGGAGTACCTGGGCTCCCCGGCCGACGGACGCGACGCTCCTCCTGGTGAGCAGCGGGCTTTGCGGTCGGGAGATAGACAGGAAGATCGTGGCTGCCGTACCAAAGGAGAACGCAGAAGATCTTCTGGGAGATGTTCGACAACCAGAAGCAGGGCTGGGTCACGGGCTTTTTCCGGAAGAAGAAGATCACCATCGATCCCCGAGGCAGTGGAATACATCCTGGACATGGTGGAGAACAACACGCGGGACATGCGCGTCGAGTGCGAGCGCCTGGCGCTGTTCTTCGGCGCCGAACGCCACCATCGGGCTGGACGAGCGTGGAGCAGTACATCTACCACTCCAAGGAAGAGAACGTCTTCACCCTCTTCGACAAGGTCTGCGAACGGGAGCTCTCCGCCGCGGAGGAAGTCCTGGACAAGATCCTGCTCTCGCGGGAGGCGGAGGCGACCCAGCTCGCAGGCGGGCTTCTCCTGCAGTTTCGCAGGCTGGCAGGCTTGAAGCGCATGCTCGCGGACAACTACGAAGCCGCGGAGGCATTCCCGAAGCTGCCGCATCTTCAGCAAGAAAAACCAGAAGACCTACCTGGAGGGCGTAGGACGCCTTCTCAATGCGCCGATATCGAGACGATCCTGCAGCTCCTGGCAGCCTTCGACGAGCGCTTCCGCTCCGTCAGGACTGAGCTGCACGGGCTGCTTCTCCACCTGCTGGTGTACTATATCGTTCGCAGAGCCGGGCAAGGAGCATGGCGGCTGTCTCTCTAGGCAGCCCTGCCTTCTTCTGGATCTCCTCCACCGTCGCCCCGATGATCGCCTCCAGCGAGCCGAACACGGTCATGAGCCGCCGGCTGCGCGCCTGGCCGATCCCCTGGCACCCCTTCCAGCAGCGTGATGGAGACCCGCTTCGCCCGCTTCTTCTTGTTGAGCGTCGTGGCGAAGCGGTGCGATTCGTTGCGCACCGCTTCGAGGATCCGCAGGCACGGGGAGGCCTCGTCGAGGATGAGCGGGTCCTCGCGCCCGGGGAGAAAGATCTCCTCCCTCTTCTTGGCCAGGCCGATGGTGGGGATGGTATCCAGGCCGAGCCCCGCCAGGACACCGCGCGCAGCGGAGAGCTGTCCCTTGCCGCCGTCGATCAGGATCAGGTCGGGCTGCTCGAGCTCCTCGTTGATGACCCGCGAGTAGCGGCGGGCCACCGCCTCGCGGATGGATTCGAAGTCGTCGATCTTCCCGTCGAGGCTCCGGATGGTGAAGGCGCGGTAGAGCTTGCGGTCCGGCCGGCCGTCGGTGAAGCGGACGAGCGACGCGACGGTATCGGTGCCCTCGAGGTGCGCGATGTCGAACCCCTCGATGGCACGGGGGAGGGCCGGCAGGTCCAGGTCGAGCTTCAGCCCTTCCAGCGCCGCGGTCATCTCCGCTCCCCGCGCCGCCTTGGCGGCCTCCTCGCGTGCGTTCGCCTCTGCCATGGCGAGAAGCTCGTATGCTTGCCCGCGCCGGGGGACCTTCACGCTGATGGGCCTCCCGGAGAGCTCCCGCAGGAAAGGGGAGAGGTTCTCGCGTCCACCTCGCGCCCGACGTAGACCGCGTCGGGAACGACGCTTGCGCTCCGCGTAGTAGCGGGCCACGAAGTGGGAGAGCGCCTCCTCGTCCGGCGCATACTCGGCGACCTGGAAGACCTCCTTGCCCAGGAGCTTGCCTTCCCGCACCTGGAGCACGACGATGACCAGCGCGTCCTCGCAGGGCGCCAGGGCGATGTAGTCGCGGTCTTCCTCGGTGAACTCCATGACCCGCTGCTCGACGGATACCTCCTCGATGGCGACGGATCTGGTCGCGGAGCTTGGCAGCCCGCTCGAACTCCTGCGCGTCGGAGGCAGCCTTCATCTTCTCGCGCAGGTCGCGCAGCAGCTCCGCGCTGCGGCCCGAGAGGAGCTTGCGCACGCCGTCCACGATCTTCAGGTATTCCTCGCGCGTGATCTTCCCGCAGCAGGCACCGGCGCAGCGGCCCATGTGGTAGTTGAGGCAGGGATAGGCGCGCTGCTTCTTCGAGCCGCGGTACTTGCAAGGGGAAAGTGCCGCTCGATCAGCCGCAGGTACAGGTCGATCTGCTGGGGCTTGGGAAAAGGCCCGAAGTACTCCGAGCCGTCGAAGATCATGCGCCGGGTGCGGTAGACGCGCGGGAACTCCTCCGCGGTGAGCCGGATCACCGGGTAGGTCTTGCCGTCCTTCAGGTCGATGTTGTACTGGGGCGTGCGTTGCTTGATGAGGTTGTTCTCGAGGATGAGCGCCTCGTACTCGGTGTTGGTGATGATGACCTCGATGTCGGCCATGTTCGCCAGGAGGAAACGCGTCTTGATGTCCTTTTCGCCGTTGAAGTACGAGCGGATCCGGTTGCGCAGCGAGCGGGCCTTCCCGACGTAGATCGTGGTCCCCCCGGCGTCCTTCATGATGTAGACGCCGGGCTGGTCGGGCCAGTCGCGGTCACGCGGATCGTCAAAACCCATGGATCGAACTCCCCCGCCGGGAGCGGCTGCGCCCGCCGCGGGCCGCCGCATTCGAATCCTTTCAATGGAAACACCCCTGCGTACCGATTATAATACCAATGTACAGACCCATGGCCCGGAAACAACGCCGCTCCGGAGCGATAGCTCTTTGTCTCCTCCTCAATGCAGGGCTGCTCTTCGCCGCAGAGAAGACAGTGGAGCTCGGAAAGGAGAGCCTCTGGAGCGGCATGCAGGCCATGGACGGCATCGTCGCCCAGCCGGGGCGCTGGGGGTTCCAGGACCTCGTCCTTTCCGACGGCGCCTATGTCCCTGATGCTGCCACCGAGCTGCTCCTTCATTTTGACGCCCCGGGCACCACCGACGCGACCGGCGGGTACACCCTGGCGGGCCCGGCCCCCGTGCTCTCCACGACGAGATGGCCCACGGCGCTGCCAGCGCCGCGTTCACTGGCGGCCGCGCGGGCGTCAGCTACCAGGGCGGGCGCGATTCGCTCTTCGCCATGGGCTCCGTCTGGAGCGACTTCACCATCGAGTTCTGGCTGGCACCGGCAACCTTGTCAAATGGCGAGACGATCCTTTCGTGGAGCGCGTCGGCCCGCGCCACCCCCGGCGGCCCGCTCATCGGCCAGGGCCTGCGTGCCTTCATCCGTGACCGCAGGATCGCGTGGGAGTTCCAGAACCTGTTCGTTCTCCCCTCGGGCGCACGTCTCCCGGTCATGCTCGCGGGCACGAAGCAGCTCCTCCCCCGCGCCTGGCACCACCACCTCCTTCGTTTCGATGCCCGCCTAGGGCTGCTGGAGTACATGATCGACGGGATTCCCGAGGCGATCCCGCATGTGACCGACACCGGGAGTGAAACCGGGTCCATCGCCGTCCCGTCCGTCGGCACCGCGTATGCCGCGCCCCTCACGCTCGGATCGGGATATACCGGCTACCTCGATGAGCTGCGGGTCTCGCGCCGCTTCGTGAATGACGCCGTGCTGACGAGGTTCCCCGGGCGCACCGGCACCGCCACGTCGACGATCATCGACCTGGGCTTCTCCTCGACGCGCGTGACGCGCATCGACGCGGTCGACACCACGCCGTCGGACTCCTCCGTGGAGTTCTCCTACCAGGCCTCCGACACGTGGAACGGAAAGCCCATCCTGGGGACCGATACGGACTGGATCCCCTTCACCCCCGGCGCGGACCTCGGGGACACCCTCAAGGCCCGCTACCTCCAGCTCCGCGTCGAGCTGTTCCCCGACGGGAGCCGCTCCGTCACGCCGCGCCTTTCCAGCCTGGCCGTCGTCTACGAGCCCAACACTCCGCCGGCGCCTCCGGCGGGACTCACGGCGACACCCGGGAACGGGAAGGTCACCCTGACGTGGCGCAAGGTCAACGACATCACCGTGAAGGGCTACATGGTGTACTACGGCCCGGCCCCGCACAACTACCTCGGCACGGGCGCCTCGCCGGGGGATTCCCCCGTGGACGCCGGGTCCGCCACGTCCATCGAAATCTCAGGGCTCACCAACGGGAGCCTGTATTATTTCGCCGTCACCGCGTACGATTCCTCCACGCCTCGCCAGCAGAGCACCTTCGGCGCGGAGGTGAGCGCGCGTCCCTCGAGGATCTACAAATGAAAACCATGGCCACGCCCGAGATCCTCGTGCGGGCGCGCAACGCCTTCAAGATGGGCGAGTACCCGCTCGTGGAGAAGCTCGCCAACCGCATCCTCGAGGAGCAGCCGGATTCGGCGGTGGCCTACAACCTCCTCGGCAGCGCCTGCGAAAAGACGGGGCGTTTTCGAAAAGCCATCGAGCTCTTCCAGAAAGCAGTGGACCTGAAGCCGGACTACACCGAGGCGCACAACAACCTCGGGGTCATCTTCAAGCGCATCGAATCCTATGGCGACGCGATCCCGCATTTCGAACGGGCCATACGGCTTTCGCCCGGCCGCGGGGACGTGTACTACAACCTCGGCAACGTCTACAAGTCGCTGAACAACGATGCGCTGGCGTCGGAGAACTTCGAGAAGGCCATCGCCGTCGACCCCTCGTTCGTCCCCTCGTACATCAACCTGGGAACGGCGCTGGAGGCGCAGGGCAGGTTCGGTGACGCCATCCGCATCTACCAGAAAGGCCTCCAGGCCGACAGCAGCCAGCCGCGCCTGCACTACAACCTCGGCGTCGTCTACGAGCGGCTGGGGCGCCTCGCGGAGGCGCGCGAGGAATACGAGGCCGCCGTGAAATCGCGCCCGGGCTGGGCGGATGCGCTGAACAATCTCGGCGTGACGATCCATCGCATGGGCGATCACCACGCGGCCGAGCGCGTCCTGCGCGAGGTGCTGCGCACGGAGCCGAAGAACGCCCGGGCGCTCAACAACCTGGGCGTCGTCCTGTCGGACCTCGGCAAGCCGGAGGATGCAACGCAGCTCTACCGGGAGTCGCTGAAGGCGAACCCGCGCTACGTCCAGGCAGTCGAAAACCTCTCGTCCCTGCTGGAGCGCGAAGGGAAGCTCACCGAGGCCCTGGAAGAGCTGCGCCGGCTGCTGGCCCTCGAGCCGGGGAATGTCGACGCGCGCGTGCGGCTGGCAGGGATCCTCCTTTCCCTCGAGAACTACCCCGAGGCGATCCAGAACTTCACGACCGTGCTCGAAGCCCGCCCGTCCCATCCCGAGGCCCTGAAGGGTATCGCCCTCGCCTGGGACGGACCGGCCGCAGGGAGAAAGCGCTCGAGTGCTACGCCCGGCTGGAAGCGCTGGGCGGCGCGGAGCAGGACTTCCTCCTCGACCGGGCCTTTCTCTGGAAGGACGCCGGGGATACCGAGAAGGCCCAGGAGGACGTGGTCCGCTACCTCACCGCGGTCCCGGATGACTACCGCGCGCGCATCCTCCTCGCCGACATCAACGCGAAGCAGGGCAACCTCCGCCAGGCGGCCCAGACGCTGATCGAGGTGCTGGAGGTGTCTCCCGGGCAGAAAGAGGCGTCCTCCGGCCTGGCCAGGCTCTACCGCAAGCTCGGTGAGCCCCAGAAGGCAATCGAGACCATGGAGGGCCTGATCAACAGGCTCGAGCAGAGCAGCGATCCCGCCGACATGGATGCGCTCACGCGGGCCATGGAGGAGTACGAGCAGGCCATCGCCGAGCACGAGAAGGATTTCCGCGACGAGCGGGAGATGACGATACGCCGGCTTCGGGAGCTTTCCGTGGAATCGGCGCCCACCGAGGCGGCGAAGCCCGAGGAAGACCCCCTCATGATGGATGAGCTGGAACCGCTCGCCGAGGACGCGGTTCCCATCATCAACGTGGGCGGCCTCGAGCCCGTGTTCGCCGTGCGCGAAGAGGACGAGGAGCTGCAGCTCGAGGAGGTCGACGAGTCCGTCCAGGTCGAGGAAGTCGGCATCGAGGACGAGCGGCCGCCGAACCTGGTGAATCTGCTGAAGGACCAGGAGCTGTACGAGGAGAATCCCGCGCTGGCGCTTTTCGAAAGGCCGCCCACGCTTCCCTCCCTGCAGCCACTGAACCCCCCTCCTCAACCCGTCGCGCCGGCCCCCCTGCCGCCACCACGGTACCCGCAGTATCCGGCGCAGCAGGCTCCCCCGTCCCCGCAGCCCCAGCAGGCGCCGCCCCAGGGCCAGATCCCCCTTTCCCTGCAGGGGGAATCGGTGCTCGCCAACTCGCTGAAGGAATCGGTGGCGGCGCAGTCGAAGGTCGTGGACAGGCTTTTCGACGAGATGAAGGCGCTGTCCCGCAAGATCGATGAACGGCCGGCCCCGCCGCCGCTGCCCCAGCAGCCGCTTCCCCCGATCGTCGTGAACATGCAGGCGTCCGGCGCGGCCCCGGCTGCGCGCTCATCCCCCCCGCCGCTGCGGCCGATCGTCATGGACATGCCGTGGTCGCAGCCGCAGGCGGAAGGACTGCCGCGGTACGCTGCTGCCGATGACGAGGACGAGAGCAGCCCGTGCCGCGTCCGCGCGGCCGGCCCCAGAGGCGACCGACCCGCCGGGAGCCGGAGGAGCAGGCCGACGTCGAGCTCGAGGATGTTCCCGAGGTCCTGGAAGAGCCGGCGCCGGCCCGGCCGCGCACGCCGGCCCGGACCCGGGCCGAACCTTCAGGCCCGCCGCGCGCGCCGCGGGGACGGGAGCCCGGAGTCTCACAGCAGGGATCCCCGCCACCCCTTCCCATGCCACGATCGGCGCCGTGGGCTCCCTCGGCACCGGAGGAGCCTGATGGGGAAGGTCTCCAGCAGGCGCCGGAGCTGCACGGGTTCCCCGGCCTGGGCCCGATCACCGACTCCGAGCCGGAGCCTGAAATCGATTCAGAGCCAGAGGAAGCCCCGGAGGCAGAGCTGGAGCCCGTGGACGACACGCCTCCGCGGGAAACGTCGGGGCCTCCGGGGAAAGGCGCGCAGGCCGGCCCGGAGGAACGATCCAGCGACGACGTGCGAAAAGAGCTTCGCGACTATCTCAACGGGGTCAGGGACAAGCTCGGCGGAGGCAAAGAGCCCTCCGCAGCGGCCCCGGCCGCTGCCGGTCCGCGCGTGCGGGGTGGGAAGCCCGCCGGTCCGCGCGATCTCCTTGACTATCTGGGGAAACTGTCAGATTATCTCCCCGAGCGAGAAAAGAAGCGGTTCCGGGGTAGCAAGGAGCGGCTCGCAATGGAGTCGCTGAAGGCGCAGCTGGCCGGGAAAAAAGGGCTGCGGCGGAAAGTATCTGACAGCTTTCCTGTGGTTGCCCCGCGCAGGAAAGCCCCAATGACGCGCTCCCTGGTTGTCGACACCTTCGCCTACCTGAAGGACCTGGCCGCCTGCCATCCCGACACGACAGTGGGCGCGGCGATGAAGGAGAGGATCGAGTCGATCGTGGCACGCATGGGGCGCGGCGAACCCGCGGCACGGCGCGGCGGCTCGGGATAAGGGCATGCAGGACAAAGACCGGATACTCGCGATCATCCAGGCCTACATCGCAAAGATGCCGAGCCTCCCCATCACGGTGTCCAAGATCCTGCAGATCGCCAATGACCCGAAGACCTCCCCCTCGGATCTGAACCAGGTGATCAGCCTTGACCCCGTCCTCATGGGCAGGGTCATGAAGCTCATCAATTCCGCGTACTACAGCCTCAACAACCAGATCACCAGCCTCGTGCGCGCCATCATCATGCTGGGAATCAACACGGTGAAGAACCTCGCCCTTTCCACCGCCGTCCTGGGCCAGCTTTCGGCCAAGGGCAACTTCCAGGCGCTGAATATCGACGGCTTCTGGCGGCACTCCCTCTGCGTCGGGGTCACGGCCAAGCTCATCGCCATCAAGCGCCGCAAGGATCCGAAGCAGCTGGAGGAATACTTCGTCGCGGGGCTCCTCCACGACATCGGGAAAATCCCGCTGAACAACAAGCTCTCCAAGGAATACGTCAGCGCGCTTTCGCTCACGGACAAGGAGCACCTCCCCCTCTACATCGTGGAGGAGCGCACCATGGAAGTAAACCACTGCGAGGTGGGACGGCTCATCATCAAGAACTGGAACCTCGGACCGGTCATGGAAGATGTCGTCTTCTTCCACCATTTCATCGACCAGTACCCCGGCGCCAACCGCGACGTCCTCCTCACGGTCGCCGCGGCCAACTTCTTCGCGAATATCGCCCAGGTCGGGTTTTCAGGGGACCGCTACCCCGAGAAGCTGTCCCCGGTGGTCTTCGAGGAGCTCGCCATCAGCCTCGATGACCTGGAGGCCATGGAGGACCGGGTGAACGCGGAGATCGAGAAGGCCAAGGTCTTCCTCAGCGTCTCGCAGTAGGAACGCGGCATGTCCATCCGGGTGACATTCTGGGGTGTGCGCGGCTCCATACCGGTGCCCGGGCCGACCACCGTGAAGTACGGCGGCAATACCTCGTGCCTGGAGCTGCGATTCGGCAAGGAGGACCGCCTTATCATCATGGACCTCGGGTCCGGCATCCGCGAGCTCGCGGGGGTCGTGATGAAGAAGGACCTGCCGCGAGGGAAGATCTCGACGAAAATCTTCCTGACGCACACGCACTCCGACCACATCATGGGCTTCCCGTTCTTCACGCCCATCTTCATTCCCGGCACCACGCTGGATATCTACGGCCCTGTCAGCTACGAGGAAGATACGCTGGACCGCATCGTCGGCGACCAGCTGCGGTACCGCTACTTTCCAGTGCGCCTCGAGGAGCTGCGCGCCACCATCAACTATTTCCAGCTCAAGGAGGGGAGCCTCGACCTCGGCGGCGGCCTGAAAGTCACCACGAAATATCTCAACCATCCCATCCTGGTACTGGGGTACCGTTTCGAGTTCGAGGGAAAGGTCTTCTGCACGGCGTACGACCACGAGATGTTCCGCAATGTCTTCGACGTGAAGCCGGACGATCCCGGGTACGACGCCGCGGCTGTCAAGGAAGGTGAGCTCGCTGCCCGGGAGGAAAACGAGAAGGTCCAGCAGTTCTACGCGGGGGCGGACCTGCTCGTGCACGACACGCAGTACACGCACAAGGAATACCTCGCGAGCAAGATCGGCTGGGGGCACAGCTCCTTCGAATACGCCATCAACGCGGCAAACAAGGCAGGCGTAAAGCACCTCGTGCTCTTCCATCACGAGCCGCTTCGCAGCGACCGCGAGCTGGAGGGCCTGCACCGCGCCTACGTTGCCTCGATTCGAGGCAAAACGGCAATGAAGGTTTCAATAGCGCAGGAAGGAAGAACCTTCGAGGTGTAGACGGCCGTGGTGCTGGCGCCACAGCAACGGTCGGTCCGGCGCGCACGTCCATCCGGATTTGACCGGTTGACCGCCGTGGGTCTTCGGACTCATCCTTTCCCCATGCCCGCAACCATCTCTTCCTCGTGGCTGAGCAAGGCCCGCGCCATAGCCGGTGACCTCGTGATCACGGAGCCCGATCTTCTCGTCCCGTTCGGCCGCGACGAGTACGCGACCGACGAATACGCCACGCTGCCGCAGGTGGTCGTGAAGCCGTCTGATGAGAAGGAAGTGGCCGCGATCATCAGCCTCTGCGCCGCCGAGAAGGTTCCGCTCACGGTGAGAGGCGGCGGCACCGGGCTCTCCGGCGGCTGCATTCCGGCGGCGGGCGGGGTGGTCCTTTCCATGGAGCGTCTCAACCGCCTCGTCGACGCGGACCGGGACAACCTGACGATCACGGTCCAGGCCGGCATGCCCATGCGCCAACTCTACGAGGAAGTGGAGAAGATGGCCCTGTACTTCCCGCCCCACCCAGGCGACGAGGGGGCCCACGTCGGCGGGGCCGTCGCGGCGAACGCCGGAGGCTCGCGCGCGGTCAAGTACGGCACGGTGCGACGGTTCGTCCAGGGCCTGCAGGTCGTCATGGCGGACGGCCAGGTGCTCGACCTCGGCGGCAAGTACGTCAAGTCGAGCACGGGCTATCACCTGCTCGAGCTCCTCGCCGGATCCGAGGGCACCCTCGGCGTCATCACGCGCGTGACCCTCGGGCTCCTGCCGCCCGTGGGCTCGGTCAAAACGCTCGTGGCGCCTTTTCCCACCGTCCGGCAGGCAATCGCAGCCGTTCCCGAGATGCTCCACCGGGGGCTTCTCCCCTGCGCCGTGGAGTTCATCGAGCACTCGGTCCTGCGTGCCGTCGAGCGCCGGCAGGGGACCGCGTGGCCCGTGCGTGAGGGGGCTGCGTCGCTCATGATCATCATCGACGGACGGGACGAGGAGGACACCCTCGCGCAGGCCCAGGCCGTGGCCGCCTCCATCGAATCATCCGGCGCTGCGGACGTGCTGATCGTCGAGCAAAGGCAGCGCCAGGCGGAAATCCTCGCGCTTCGCAGCGGGCTCTACGAGACGGTGCGGCCCGTGACGGTGGAATCGTTCGATATCTGCGTGCCGCGGTCGGAGATCGCGGCCCATGTCGCCCGCATCCACGAGATCGAGCAGCAGTTCGGCGTGCCGCTGCCCACGTACGGTCACGCCGCGGACGGGAACGTGCACACCCATCTCCTTCGGACACGGTTCGAGGACGGGGAGTTCGGCGAAGAAATCGCGGGGTGGCGCTCGCTCCGCGCCCCTGTCACGCAGGCGATCTACGATGACGTCGTGGGACGGGGAGGAGTCATCTCGGGCGAGCACGGAATCGGGAAGATCAGGAAGCGCTACCTTTCCATGAACGTGACCCCCGCGCATCTCGCCGCGATGTGGGCGGTGAAAAAAGCGCTGGACCCGGATGGGATCCTCAATCCCGGCGTCCTCTTCGACGACTAGTCAGTCCAGACCCCTTCCCGAAGGAGGACCGCCTTCGCCAGGCCTGCCCAGTCGCGGTTCGCCCGGGGGTTCGCAGGGCTGGGATGCGGGATCATGATGACCCGGGGAGGAGGGGACCCCGGACCATCGTTCGTTGACCCGACGACCTCCTGCAGCCGTGCGGCGGCAAATGCCCCGACGCCGACCGTCCAGCGCGGCCGCAGGGTTTCAAGGAGGCGCAGGAGAAAGCGGTCACAGGCCTCGTACAGCGCGCTGCGGTCCTGTTTCGCGATCTTGTCCGGTGTCAGGTTCCTGCCCGCCTCGCCCAGGAACAGCAAGGGGCAGTAGTTCGCCACGAACGCTTCCGCGATGAAAGCCTCGGTGGTCCCGTAGTGCTGTCGCATGAGACCCCAGAGTCTTCGGCCGCTCACCTCGCTGCGCGTGCTCGCAAACCCGCGCACGGGAAGCCGCGGGTGCGTCCGGCGGGGCGTCCCGACGCGGCCCGCCACCGAGAGCCATTCCTTGACGATCGAGATCTCGCCGAAAGGAACGCCGGTCTGCGCCATGCCCCAGGGTCCCGGGTTCATGCCCAGGAAAACGACGACCTTCCCGCTCGCGGCGAAGCGAGCCAGGTAGCGCTCCCACGGCTCGCGGGCGTAACGCAGCGGGTTGTAGACGTAACGCACGGGAGGCGCGAAGGCGAGCGCTTCGGCCTGCCGTGCGAGGGCCCGCGAAGCGAGGACAAGAGGCGACGCGCTCATGGGTTTGGAGTATCGCGGAGATGACGCGATTTTCCCAGTGGTCTGCCGCGATGGACATGCCTCCGTTTCCCGTGTTTTCATGAAGGCATAACGGAGACACCATGAAATACAGGGCAACACTCTTCGCAGCCGTCCTTACGCTTGCTGCTGGCTGGCCTGCGGACGCCCAGCAGCCGGCGCAGAACCCCCTGGTCGGCACCTGGGTGGGCGACCTGAAGGCGGGGGCTGTTGTCCTGCGGATTGTGTTCAACGTCAGCTTCTCTGGCGGCGCCCTGGGGGCGACCATGGACAGTCCCGACCAGAGCGCTCGTGGTATCGCGGTTTCCCGTGTCGATCTGACAGGCACGGATGTCGTGTTCGAGGTGAAGGCGGCGGGCGGCTCCTACACGGGGACGCTGGCAGCGGACGGGTCGACCATCGAAGGGGCGTGGATACAGTCGGGGCAGAGCTTCCCTGTGACGCTCAAACGGCAGGAAGGGGCATTCGTCCTGGATCGCCCCCAGGAGCCCAAGCCGCCATTCCCGTATACAAGCGTCGACGTCGTCATTCAGAACACCAGGGCCAATGTGACACTCGCCGGGACGGTCACGGTTCCCCCGGGACCCGGCCCGTTTCCAGCGGTCGTTCTCGTCACCGGGTCAGGCCCTCAGGACCGCAACGAGGCACTCCTCGGCCACAAGCCTTTTCTCGTCATCGCCGACTTCCTCTCGCGCAGCGGCATCGTGGTCCTGCGCTACGATGATCGCGGCGTCGGGATGTCGAAGGGTACTTTCGCGAACGCAACCACGCTGGACTTCGCCGATGACGCCGAGGCGGCGTTCACCTTCCTCGCGGCCCGGCCCGAAGTGGACAGGCGCCGGGTGGGGATTGCCCGGGCACAGCGAAGGGGGCTTGATCGCGCCGATCGTCGCTTCGCGCAACCCCGGCGTCGGCTTCCTCGTCCTCCTCGCAGGCCCCGGGCTTCCCGGCGACCAGCTCCTCCTCCTGCAGTCAGAGGCGATAGCACGCGCCTCGGGGGCAGACGAGAAGATGATTGCAGCGAGCAAGGCCCTGAACGCGGCGCTTTATGCCATCGCCAGGAAAGAGAGCGATCCCGCGCTGATCGCGGCCCAGGGGCGCAAGGCATTCGAGGACGCGCTCGCATCGCAGCCATCGCTTTCCGAGTCCGACAAGGCGAAGGCCCGCAAGGGGATCGACAAGGCTCTCGCCGACCTGGCCTCCCCGTGGATACGGACGTTTCTTTCGCTGGACCCCGGCGTGTATCTCCGCACCGTCCGCATCCCGGTGCTGGCGCTGGACGGGAGCCGGGACCTGCAGGTACCTGCTGACGCGGATCTCGCCGCCATCGACGCCGCGCTGAAGTCCGCGGGCAACGCCAATTACAGGATCATGAAGATGCAGGGGCTGAATCATCTTTTCCAGCACGCGGGCACCGGGCTGCCAGAGGAATACGGCAAGATCACGGAGACATTTGCCCCGGAAGCCCTTCAGGCGATCAGGGATTTCGTGCTCGGCGTGCGGTAGATGCGGCTTCCTGTCCGGAGTGGCGCCTGCCGCTCGGGAAGCGCGAGCAAGGACGTCGCTGCCGCTGTTGCCTCCGGGTTAACACGCGATTAAGAGAAATTAACTGGTCCCGATACACCTGCTGCGCTACCCTTCTCCTGACGACAAGGTTTTCGCAGGAGGAACTGTCGATGATGTACGGTCTTGGAAGGTTCGGCGTCGGCCATGGCTGGACCTGGCTGTCCTGGCTTGGGCCGATTGCCATGATCGTCTTCTGGGCGCTTTTCGTCACGGCCATCGTGATGCTCATCGTCCACCTCGCCCGGCACTCCCGTTCGACGGAGGGCGGCATGGCACTTTCCATCCTGAAGGAACGCTACGCCCGCGGGGAGATCCCTCGCGAGGAGTTCGAGGTGAAGCGCAAGGACATCAGTGAGTGAACGGGGGGATCCCTCGGGCGGCTCCTGAGGAGGCTCCCTCCGTTCGTTTTCTTTGATGACAGCGTTTTCATCTTCTTCCTCCCCGTTGATGGCCATGAGATTCACCCTCATGGCCGTCTTTTTTCCTGACCGCTGGCGACCGCGCTGGCGCCAGCCCTCCGAGTCTGCTCATGATAACGACACCGCAGACGCCGGGGGCCAGCCCGACTCCCCCTCCCCGTTCGGCCAGTGCGGGCGGATTTTGAGTTTTGAGAACACGTGCGTATCTTAGGAGCAGAGAAAGGATTGGAAAACGAAATGGCAAGTCTCTTCAAACCGAAAAATCCCGAGCAGTCCATGAGCGTTCCGCGCGAGCTTCCCATATTGCCGCTGCGAGAAGTTGTTGCTTTCCCCTTTTCCGTCATCCCCCTCACCGTGGGCATCTCCCGATCGGTGAAGCTGGTCGAAGAGGCGATGCAGGGCGACAACCTCGTCGGCCTGGCGGCCTCCCGTGACAAGGCAATCGAAGAACCGGGGCCCGGGCAGACCTACGACATCGGCACCATGGCGAAGATCATGAGGGTCGTCCGCGCCCAGGACGGGACCATGCAGGTCGTCGTCCAGGGACTGGAGCGCTTCCGGATCGTGCACTGGCTGCCCGGCGGCGACTACCTGCGCGCCCGCGTCGCCCCTGCGCCCGAAACCGTGGAAACGGACCTCGAAATCGAAGCGCTCATGACCAACCTCAAAGATCTGGGCCGCCAGGTCGTCGAGCTCTCTCCCAACATTCCCAACGAGGCGGCGCGGTTCCTGTCCACCATCACGGATTCCCGCTACCTCGCCTACCTGGTGGCGGCGAACGGGCAGTTCGAGCCCGCCGACGCGCAGAAGCTCCTGGAGATCGACTCGGTGAAGGAGAAGCTGCGGGCCCTCATCATGCATGTGGGGCACCAGAAGGACGTGCTCAGCCTCGGGCAGAAGATCCGCACGGAGGCCAAGGAGGAGATGGAAAAGGACCAGCGGGAATACTTCCTCCGCCAGCAGATGAAAGCCATCCAGAAAGAGCTCGGGGAGATGGACGATTCGACCTCCGTTGCCTCCGAGTACACGGAGAAGCTTGCCAAGGCGAACCTGCCGGAAGAGGCGCGCAAGGAGGCCGAGCGCGAGCTGAAGAGGCTCTCGGGCATGTCGGCGCAGTCCCCCGAGTACTCCATGATCAAGACCTACCTGGACTGGATGGTGGAACTGCCGTGGAGCGTGGCGAGCGACGACCAACTGGACATCGCGAATGCGCGCAGGGTCCTCGACGAGGACCACTACGATCTACAAGACGTGAAGGACAGGATCATTGAGTTCCTGGCCGTACGGAAACTGTTCAAGGAGCGCGGCATCCAGCGTGAGCCGCAGGAGAACGGCAAGACCGGCAAGGCGATGGGAGCCATCCTCTGCTTCGTCGGCCCCCCTGGCGTCGGGAAGACCTCCCTCGGGCAGAGCATCGCGCGTGCCCTGGGCCGCAAGTTCACCCGCATGAGTCTCGGCGGCATGCGTGACGAGGCGGAGATCCGCGGTCACCGCCGCACCTACATCGGCGCCATGCCCGGGCGTGTCATGCAGGCCATCAAGCGGGCCGGGACGCGCAACCCCGTGTTCATGCTGGACGAGATCGACAAGGTGGGAAGCGACTGGCGGGGCGACCCCTCCAGCGCGCTCCTGGAGGTGCTTGATCCGGCGCAGAACGGCTCCTTCCGCGATCACTACCTCAACGTCGACTTCGACCTGAGCGACGTGATGTTCGTGACCACGGCCAACCAGCTGGAGCCCATCCCCGCGCCCCTGCGTGACAGGATGGAAATCATCTCCCTCGACGGCTACACGGAATACGAAAAGGTGAAGATCGCACAGGAGCACCTCGTGAAGCGGCAGCTGGCCGCCACCGGTCTGCGCGAGGGCGAGGTCACGTTCACCGAGGAAGCGCTGCGCAAGCTCGTGCAGGACTACACGCGTGAGGCGGGCGTCCGCAACCTGGAACGGCAGATCGGCGCCATTCTGCGCAAGAGCGTGGCAAAGATCGCCGCCATTCCTTCCGACAGCGCGCAGGCTCCCGTCGTTGTCACCCCCGACACCGTGCGGGAGCTCCTTCGCAAGGAGAAGTTCGAGTCCGAGACGTCGGAAACCATCGAGATCCCTGGTATTGCAACCGGTCTTGCCGTGACACCGGTCGGCGGCGACATCCTCTTCATCGAAGCGACACGGATGAAAGGGAAGGGGGAGTTCACCCTCACCGGCCAGCTGGGCGACGTGATGCGCGAAAGCGCGCGTATCGCGCACAGCTACGTCCGCGCAAACGCGGCGGAGCTCGGCGTTGACCCGGCTGCCTTCGCGGAAACCGACGTGCACGTGCACGTACCGGCAGGGGCCACGCCGAAGGACGGGCCCTCGGCGGGCGTCGCCATGACCATGGCCATAGCGAGCCTGTTCACGGGCAGGCCCGTGCACGGCTCGGTCGGCATGACGGGCGAAGTGACGCTGCGCGGCCGCGTGCTGCCCATCGGCGGCGTCAAGATGAAGATCCTTGCGGCGCACCGCGCGGGTCTCACCACCGTCATCCTTCCGCGGCGCAACGAGCGGGACCTGGAGGACGTGCCGGAAGATGTCCGCAGCCGCATGACGTTCGTGCTCGTGGACCGCATCGATGAAGCTCTGAAGGCGGGTCTCGTGGAACGCGTGCAGACCGAGCATCCGCACGAGATGATCGCGTAGAGGTGAGGAGGGGGCGCGGCACTCCGCGCCCTCCCTCGTGAACGATGCTATCCCAGCCCGTGCCGGATTGTGTCGTAACCCATGAAGAGTCCAAAAGCAACAACGAGCAGCACCAGTGCCCATGCGACGACCCTGTGAGCACCTTTCATGCGATACTCAACAGGCAGCGCCGCCCGTTCAATCAGCAGCAGGAATACCAGGACCAGGGGAAGAACCAGGGCGTTCAGCAACTCGATGTCGAGAGTCACCCCTATAAGTGAGATGCCCGAAAGGACAACTCCCGCCCCAATCACGTTTGCCGCGATGAAGACGGAGTAAAAGCCTTTGGCCTCCCCGAAGCGAAGATCGAGGCTCTTCTTGACTCCCAGAGCCTCACCGACTCCCCACGCGCCCGCAAGAGAAACAACGATCGCGGCTATCAAGCCCGCCCCGCCTATCCCGAGACCAACGAGAACCTTCGCACCCAAGGATCCCAGAAGCGGCTGCAAGGAATCCACGATGTTGGCCACCGAGTTCTCCTGGAGAGTCGTCCGGGCATGTGTACTCGCCGATGCAGTCGCAATAATGACCGCAATCATTATTATCTGGGTCACGACTGCTCCAAGAAGAGTATCCATTCGTGCCACGCGCAAGTTGCCTTTGT
The DNA here is from genome assembly GCA_963768665.1 of uncultured Spirochaetota bacterium. GTDB lineage: Bacteria > Spirochaetota > Spirochaetia > SZUA-6 > Fen-1364 > Fen-1364. The sequence goes on from CAVYIU010000002.1 coordinate 70,714, forward strand.
CCAGCTTCTTGTCAATCACCGCGCTCTGTTGGTAGAAGACCATCCATGGCATGATGACCGCGCCAACGTTCACCGCGAGAAGGAAGCGATAGTTGGCGTTGAGAAGGGGTTGAGAAGTCATGCTTCGCCCCAACGCGCCCCAGTTGGGATGGCTCAGCAAGGCAGCAGGGATGAGCAACAGCTCAAAAAGCCCCACCAGAATTGCGACACGCTCAACGCGACGATAGCTGCCCGACACGACCAGCACAACAAGAAAGATCATGGCGAGCGGGACAGATACCCACCTGGTGATACCAAAGAGCTCACTGATACTTGCGACACCGACATACTCCGTAATGAGTGCGCCAAGCGCCACCACGAACAAGGCTGGACGATGAGAGATAAGCCCAACCCTTGCCAAAGTGAAGGCGAACAAGCTCGGCGTGACCTTTTTGCGTGACGATGCCAAGTCTCACCGTGATTTCCTGGATGAAATAGAGAAAAGGAATGAGGAGGATCTGGGGCAGGACGAGCGTATAACGCCACAGCGCGCCGGATTGGGCGGCAGTAATGATGCTGCCCACGTCGGAGTCGGCGAGCATCACAGAGATACCGGGACCGATGAGAAGAAGCCAGGTCCCTAATGTTCTGAGGCGCGTCTCGTTTCTATCACCCATTTGGCATTCAATGTGAAGATACAGGTCTTCTCGGCTTCCGCCCAACAATGCGGAACCACCTCGACAAGTGAGCGGGCGCCTTGAACGAAACTGATGCATGTATCGGACAGAGGATTTCAAACGAATATTCGCTAGGCGCCAACCTCTCACGCACACACGGGCGTCTTTACACTTTTGACCAGTTTTGCTACGATTCAAACAGTTCTGATGTGTCTGAACGATCCAGCATCCGGGGGATTAGCTCAGTTGGTAGAGCGGCAGGTTCGCAATCTGTAGGTCGGGGGTTCGAATCCCCCATCCTCCATACCCTTGATGAGCTCCACCCTCCTGACGGATTTCTGCGAGCTCACCTCGCGGCGGGGCGGCCCTGAACTCTCCCGAGGAGGCGCATGATGATCCTGTCCGACGATACGCTGAGGCGCATGATGGCCGAGGGGAGCATCGTCGTCGAGCCCATCGAAGCCTACCAGGTGCAGCCGGCGTCCATCGACCTGCGGCTGGGACGGCACTTCCTGAAGATCGACGAGAACGCGCTGGAGGCGCTCAGCCTCGACAGCGAGCTCCAGTACATAAAGATCGAGAAGGACGAGATCGTCATCCCGCCCCACTCTTTTCTCCTGGCCACGACGGTGGAGCTCATACGGCTACCTTCCAACGTGACGGCATTCGTCGAGGGCCGCAGCTCCATAGGCCGCATGGGGCTGTTCATCCAGAACGCGGGGTGGGTGGACCCCGGGTTCGAGGGGAACATCACCCTGGAGCTCTTCAACGCCAACAGGCTCCCCCTGCGCCTCACCAGCGGAAGGCGGATCTGCCAGATCGTTTTCGCGCAGATGGACCACGCCACCCGCACGCCGTACGCCGGCAAGTACCAGGGGCAGCGCGGAACGGTGGGCAGCAGGATAAACAAGGACTCTGACAGAAGCAGATGACGGGCTGAAAAACCACTCCACCGATCCGCTGTTTCGTTCGATGCTAGAAGGATGACGCAATTCGGGAGCCGGCGGATCGGCGAGGGGCAGCCGTGCCTGGTGATCGCGGAGCTCGGCACGTCGCACCAGGGTGACCTGGAGGCGGCGCGCGCGCTCATTGACGCTGCCGTCGCGGCAGGCGCCGACTGCATCAAGTTCCAGCTGGTCTACGCGGAGGAGATCCTCCACCCGCTGAGCGGCGAGGTCGAGCTGCCCACCGGTCGCATCGCCCTCTACGAGCGGTTCAAATCCATGGAGTGCGGGCTGCCCTTCTACCGCGCGCTGAAAGAGCAGACAGAAGCGGCAGGCGCCCTCTTCCTTTGCACGCCGTTCGGCATCCGCAGCGCGCGGGAGCTGCGCTCCCTGGGCGTGGGGGCGATGAAGGTCGCCTCGCCCGAGCTCAACCATCTCCCGCTGCTGCAGGAGACAGCAGGCTATGGCATCCCGCTGTTCCTTTCGGCGGGGGTCTCCACGCTTGCCGACATCGAGCGGGCGCTGTCCGTGACAGGTCGCGCCGCGACGGTGCTGATGCATTGCATCACCTCGTACCCCGCTCCCGAGGAGGAGTACAACCTGCGGCTCCTGGCGGGCCTGAAGTCCCTCCTGGGAGTCGAGGTCGGGCTTTCCGATCACTCCCTCGACCCGGTCCTCGTACCCGTCGCGTCCGTCCTTTGCGGGGCCTGCATCGTGGAGAAGCATTTCACCCTGTCGCGGGAGGGAAGCGGCCTCGATGACCCCATCGCCCTGGAGCCGGATGACTTTGCGCGGATGGTCCGCGCGATCCGCGCCGCCGAGACCGCGGGGCCCGAGGAGGCGAAAAAGCAGCTGGAGCGCTCGTACGGCGCGGGCCGCGTGGAGGCGGTGCTCGGGTCCGGCGTGAAGGAGCTCGCGGCGTCGGAGAAGCGCAACTACGGGCGGACGAATCGATCGATTCACGCACTCTCGGCGATACCGGAGGGCGCGGTCATCCGCGAGTCCGACGTGGCGCTCCTGCGCACCGAGAAGGTGCTCCGCCCCGGCATCCCCCCCGAGAACCTACCGCTCGTCATCGGGGCGCGGGCCTGCCGCCGTATTCCGGGCAGGCCAGGGCGTGGAGTGGGCCGATATCGTGGAGCGTTCCCCTTGCAGGAAATCGGCCAATTCGATAGATTTGAAGGAGACATGATCAATTTAAAAGACTACATCTCCCGGGATCGCATCGCGTTCCTGGAAGCGCGCGACAAGCAGGACGCGCTGGCAAAACTCATCGCACTCTCCGACGATCCTCGGCACGTGATCGATTTCGACCAGTTCCAGAACGCGGTCCTCGACCGCGAATACATCGTCACCACGGGCATCGGGCAGAACGTGGCCATCCCGCACATCAAGAGCCGGTGGGTGAAGGACTTCTTCATCACCATCGGTGTGTTCCGTGACGGGGTCGAGTGGCAGTCGCTGGACGAGAAGCCGGTGCACCTGGCGTTTCTCATCGCGGGGCCCGAGGAGCACGAGAATTACCTCCGCATCCTCGCGAAGCTCACCCTCATCATCAGGAACAAGGAAAAAAGGAAAGCGATCATCCAGGCCACGGCCGCCGACGCGGTCTTCCGGCTGCTGGAAGATTCGTAGAGAACCGGAGCGCGTCGGCCGCGGGTGAGAAGCCGGGCCGACGCGTGCGCACAGACAGAAGGAGAGACGCATGGCAATCAAGGTGGGGATCAACGGTTTCGGCCGCATCGGCCGCCAGGTGTTCCTGGCGATGGTCGACAAGGGGCTTCTCGGCAAGGAGATCGACGTCGTGGCGGTGGTCGACATGAGCACGGAGGCGAAATACTTCGCCTACCAGCTGAAGTACGACTCCATCCACGGCAGGTTCCACGGCACGCTCGCCACGGAGAAGTCCACCGGCGCGGCCGAGGATGACGTTCTCATCGTCAACGGATACAAGACGAAGTGCATCATGGCCACCAAGGAGCCCTCCCAGCTCCCGTGGAAGGACCTGGGCGTGGAGTTTGTCATCGAGTCCACCGGGCTCTTCACGGACTCCGACAAGGCCAAGGGCCACCTGGCGGCGGGCGCAAAGAAGGTCATCATCTCCGCGCCCGGCAAGGGCGAGGTGAAGACCCTCCTCATCGGCGTCAACGACAACGAGTACGATCCCAGGAAGCACGACATCGTGTCCAACGCCTCGTGCACCACGAACTGCCTGGCGCCGCTCGTGCACGTCATCCTCAAGGAAGGCATCGGGATCGAGACCGGCCTCATGACCACCATCCATTCCTACACGGCGACGCAGAAGACGGTCGACGGCCCGTCCAAGAAAGACTGGCGCGGCGGCCGCGCGGCGGCAATCAACATCATCCCGTCCACCACCGGCGCCGCGAAGGCAGTCGGCGAAGTGCTCCCGGCCGTGAAGGGAAAGCTCACGGGCATGTCCTTCCGGGTGCCGACTCCCGACGTCTCCGTTGTCGACCTCACCTTCCGCGCCGGGCGGGACACCTCGATCGAGGAAATCGACGGGCTCATGAAGAAGGCCTCCGAGACGTACCTGAAGGGCATCCTCGGCTACCAGAACGAAGAGGTCGTCTCCACGGATTTCATCCATGACAACCGCTCCTCGATCTATGACAGCCTCGCCACCGTGCAAAACAACCTGAAGGGCGAGAAGAGGTTCTTCAAGGTCGTCTCCTGGTATGACAACGAGTGGGGCTATTCGAGCCGCACCGTCGATCTTCTCATGAAGATGGCCAAGGCGAAATAGTCGAGCAGACCCTGTCACGATGAGCCCCGGGCCGATCCCGGGGCTTTTTGTTGCCCGTGCCCTGCCTTCGGCAGCAGTCCCGCGGCGCTGCTCCGCCTTGTCCGCGGCGCGTCCGCTGACTATTATCAAGCCAAGGTGAGGAGGCGCAGCCTTGAAACGTCTGCCGGTGATTGCCCTGTGCGTGGTTCTTGCGGGTCCAGCGTTCAGCCAGAGTCTCGGCCAGGCTGAATCGGATCTTTCCGTCTTTCTCGGGGGTGTCGGCTCGGACGTCCTCGCCGGCCTGCAGCAGTCGGCGCTGATGGGGGAAGGTGTCGGTGATGCCTCTATTGGCGATTTCCCTCATCTGTTCTTCTCGCTGGGCGGAGGTGCCGTCCTGCAGGACGGCGTCGGCAGGATCGTCGACCAGCCGGGCGCCTTCCAGGTCCTCAACGTTCCGCAGATCATCAACCTTGCGCTCCAGAATGCGGGGAATGCCACTGCGTCCAGTCTCTACACGCAGTCGAGGACCTTCTTCCCGCTCCCCGATCTGCGCCTCGCCGTCGGGGTGGGTATTGCCGATGGGGTCGAGGTCATCGGGCAGCTTGCGTACTGGCCCCAGGCTCTGACCGCCGCTCTTGTCAGCGGCGCGACGGCCGATATGCTCAACGCCGGCCTGCGCGTGCGTCTGCGCCTCCTGTCCGATGCCGGCGCGCTTCCTGCTGTGAGCATCGGGGCGGGGTATATCTACTCGACTTTCTCGCTGGGGTACAACCTTGCGTCCCTGGGAACGGTTTCGTTGTCTCCCGCGTCGTTCGACTTCACGAACACCACCCTCACCGCCGGGGCGACCCTGCAGACGACTGGCGTGGACCTCACCGTCTCCAAGCGCCTGGCGTTTTTCGTTCCATGGCTGCGCTTCAGCGGCTGGTACCAGTGGGGTGCGTTTGACGCCGCGCTGAGCGGGCTTTCGGCAACTATCGCCACGACTTCGACGCTAAATCCTTCGGCGCACGTGACTGCCGAGGGGCTCACGTTCCTGGTTTCAGGAGGCTTCGGCCTGAAACTCGGCCCCCTCGGGCTCAATATCGGCGGGTGCTACAATCCGAAGACCAACTTCCCCTCTGCGTCTTTAAGCCTGGACGGGCAGCTCTGACATGGAAAGGCCCCGCCTGTCGGCGGGGCCATATTCACGCCGTCGGTTCGCGCGTGCTATCCAGCGTTCTCAGTCCACCCGGTGTCCCAGGAAACCATGCCCTTCCTGCCAGCAATCACGAGGCTCACTTGTTGTGTCGCGGACACACCCGAAAAAACAAAGGATAGGGCGTTGATCTGCCCGGGAAGATCCTGCGGCAACCCGGAATAGAACGGGAGCGAAGTCACGGAATTGCCATCGTAGAATAAGACATCAGTATCGCTCAGGAACGCCACGAGCGTCTGGAGTGCGTACGAGCTGCTTGTCGGTGGCGCAACTCTGCCATAGACGGTTCGGATTCGCGTAATCCGCTTGCCTTCGGTGCCGGCGATCAGAGTGGGAGTGCCGAGGGTAATCGTTGTGCTCTCGGTGAGGGACGCTGAGAACGCACCGCTTTCCGTTCCCATCAGCAGGGTTTCGTTGACCCCATCCGAGTAGATCGCCAGCGAAAGGATGGGGATCTCCTTTCCGCCCGAATCGAGCACTTTGAAAAAGACCGCCGCGTTCAAGACGGCCTGAGCTGTCGAGTTTATGTCCAATGAGACTGATTGGTATACCGAAAGCCCCAAGGCTCGTGGCGAAATATACGAATGAGCTGGTGACACCAGGCGCGGTGAGACCAGGCGCTATGTCGAGGAATGGCTTGCCGCTCAGGAACTGGCTGAGATCAACATCGTACCAAATGCCCCGGGGTGCTGCCGCTCAACGATGGAACCACCTAGCCCGGCATTTCGTTCGTAAACGGCAATGATGTTCGTTGCATTGAACCCTGCAGAATCCAGGACATCAACCACGCCGCTTCCTGAAGCGAATCCTATCACGAGCCCCGTGTTCACGAGGCTGTAAGGAACTATGCCTCTACTCGTGTTCAGCCACGGGGTTTGCGGAGATGCCCCCGGTCGCTGCCCGGCTCAAAGCCGGCAGCTTATAGAATTGATCGTGGAACCGGGGCCCACGGGCGCCAACGACGGGCCGACCGCAATCGGTGCCAGGCTTGGCTGGTAGAGGTCTGTCTTGGTCGACACATAGAGGTTGCCGCCGACGTTCGCCGCGCCCGTCACGTTCTGCCCCCAGAGGCCGTAATCGGTAAACGGAGATGCCTTGAGTGTGACGGACACGGGGGTGTTGACACCTGGAGAGACAGTGACGTCCACGGGGTCGGCATAATCGCTCGTCATGAAGGCACCGTTGACAGTCGTTCCAACGGCGATCATCAGGCTGTACGTCCCGGCAGGAATCGGGGGGCTCGTGTACGTCACCGTGGTCGAACCGGCGGTGAAGTTCACTTGGTCATACCCCGCTGGCTGGATCGGGTAGAGAGTCTCACCGGACATCAGGTAGACCCTGACCGTCTCGGCGGAGGCGCTGAACGACTTGCCGATGGCTTTCGACGAGACCGAGAAGGCAATCGACCCCCTGGCCGCGGCCGGACCCTGCAGGAAGCAGGACACCAGCAGGACCGGCAGGAGGGCCAGCGCGACAAACAGGACCGCGTTTCGCAGTTTCATGGTGTTTGCTTCCTTCACTGGATGGTCACAACGATGCCGCCGGCGAGCACGGGAGCCACGGGGGCGCTGCCGCCACCACCGCCGATCCCGCCGCCGGGAGTGCCGACATTGGAATCGTTGTACAGGTCGTCCTCGCCGCCGGTGGGATACGTATAGCCGTCCGTTGTGCTGGAGTTCCCGCCGCCCACGAGCTGTCGCTGGGCCAGGAGGTTGAAGAACTCGACCAGACCCTCGGTGACCTGGAGCGTGTACCCGTCGTAGGCGAGATCGGTGCCGCGCACCGCGGCCGTGGAGGCCGGGCCTTTCAGCGTGAACTCGCTGCGCTCACCGTCGGCCGCCTTGACACTGGCGTTCACCATTCCCACCTTGAGGGCCACGCTGGTGACGTTGGTTGCATCGCGCTTGACGAGGTCTTCGAGGAGAAGGCGCGTCAGCGGCTTCACGATGATCTGCGTCAGTCCCACCTGGATGACGAGGCGCGCGTTGAAGCCCGTCGAGATGGTGGAGCCCTTCGCGATCACCATGTTGAGCGTGACCGGCCGCCAGTCGCCGCCCGCCGGCTGCACCTCGACCTTGCCGGTGACCTCCCTGGCCACTGCCTGGAGCGCCTGTGCTCCGAGGGGAAGGCTGGCGAGGAAGCCCAGCAGGAACAGGAAAAGGAACAGACGCTTCATCGGATCCTCCTTAGAAGCTCAGAGCGGCATCGAGTTCGGCTCTGTACTGCAGCGGCGCGGATGAGCCGAATGCGCCGCCCGGGACAAACAGCCCCGTGGTGAACGTCAGGCCCAGGTCCGAGAAGGGGCGCGACGTGAGGATAAGGTCCACCTCGGTGCCGAGGTACAGGTCGGTATTCCCGGCGCTTATGCCCGGCAGGCTGATCGGTCCCGCGGTCGGCCTCAGGAATACGGCGGTCCGCGCCTGCGCCTGCAGGAACTCGGCGAGCCCGGAACCCAGCCCCGCGAGGGGCTTCAGGGAATAGCCTGCCTCCGCGATCATGACGTTCGTGAGCTGCGGCGTGAACACGTCGTTGACCGTCGTCGGGTTGGTGATCGGCCTGAATCCCGTGGTGTTCCCATCGATGACGGTTGTCGCATTCTGATCGCCGCTGGCAAGGGTAAACTTAGCACTCGCGACGGAGAAAAGCAGGTTCGGCATGTACCAGCGAACTCCCCCGCCGGCGAGGTACGCGAGGATGGGCACCTGCGCGTACGCCCCCGCCGTGTACTGCAGCTCCTGGCCGGTTTCCATGTACCCGTAGAGATTGTAGAAGATATCGCTCGTTATTCCCCCGTCCATGCCGAGACCAAAATACTGCGTGTTGACGGGTCCCGCGCGCGTGGGGTCCTGGGTGGTTGCCCCGACCTGCACGAGGTCCGTGGTGCCGGGGGTCGCGAGGTCCAGGACGGTATCACGCATGTCCTCCTGGACGATCGCCGCAAGGGTAATGCGCTGGCGAAGCACCGAGGGGAACGTAAGCTGGGCCGTCTGCAGGAGACGGGGCGGGGCGAAGATGACCGCAGGATTGGCGGCGTCGTTCGCGTCCGCGCGGGAGAGAATGATCGTGGACGAGGGCTTGAGGAGCAGGCCCGTATATGCCGCGCCGACGCTGACCGACGCGATCGGGAACTCGACCGTCATCGAGAGACCATCCGCATTCTGGTCGAGGACCAGGCCGGTGAAATCGGTGAACGGGCTGCGCCCGATGGAGTAGCGATAGAGGGAGACGCCCGGCTGGGGAAGCGGGAACGTGCCCTGCAGGGACAGGGAACCGGCATCCAGGGCAACAAGGAGGGGCACGTTTGTATAGGTGAAGTTGAGCTGGCCGGAGAGGAGGTACGAGCTTCCCAGCGCGGCCTGCACCCAGAGGTTCGCCAGGTCCTCCTGCACGAGGCCGGGCGCGGAGCCGGCCGTGCCGGCCACGGCCGTCATGTTGGTGACGCTGCCGCCGAAATCGAGGCTCGCCGGGAAGGCAGTAAACGAACCGGCCGCGAGGAGAACGAGCGCCGGGAGAATCCGCATCAATGACCTCATGACTGTCCTCCCACGCTCTCGATCGCGGACTCCAGCATTCGCATGACTTCCTCGCCCGTGACCGTGCGCCCGGGGTGCGTGATGCCCTTGACGAGGTGCAGGTACGAGAACTCCCTCGCCGCGTACCGTGGACCGGGAAAGAGCAGGTAGAGGACTCCGCCCTTCATCTTCTGCGTCTTCATGATGAGGAAGCAGACCTCGCCGAGGGTGATCGGCTGGCTCTCGATCCTGCTGCCACGCAGGTATCCGGCCGCGTTGACGGCAGCTACGGCGTCGGCTCCCGTGGCGGTCTCCGGAATGACCCTCGCCGCGTTGAGAATCATGTACGCCGCATCCCCGAACGCTGCCACGTTCTCGCCAAGGAGCCTGTCTTCGATCTTGTTGGACTGGGCGTACGCGGCGGCGCAGGAAAGCGCGACGACGAACACCGAGCAGATGAGGAGCCATTTTCTCATAACTTCCACTCCTGCCGAGAAATGAGTGTTTATAGTATACTCAACCCGACAGGGACATGCAATTTTGGAGGAAGGGATGCAGGCTGCCAGAAGGACCGATCTCGCCGTTACCGCCGCCGTTGTCGTCTTTCTTGCCGTGCTCGGAGGCGTCGGCGCGCTGACCGGCCTCGAGGGCCGTATCTACGACGCGTTCCTTCACTTCAGGCCGCCCGTTCCCGAGAACCCGTCGATCCTCCTGCTCGACGTGGACGATCTCTCCATCGCGAAGGTCGGTTCCTGGCCCTGGAGTCGCGACGTCATGGCAGACGGGCTCATCCTCATGCGGGAGTTCGGTGTCCGCTCGGCCACCTTCGATATCCAGTATCTCGACCCGAGCCCCCGTGGCGTCGATACTTTCGTCCTGCGGGACACTGTCCCGGATGCATTCAACCAGGAGTTCGCGCAGATCCAGACCAACGTCCAGCAGCTTCTGGAGGCGGTGCGCACGGGAACCATCGCTCCGCGTGATGTGGGCAGGTACGTTGCCGATCTCGACGGGCTCACCAACCAGGGAAAGCAGAGACTCCTGGACACCGTGCGAAGCGTGGAGCGCGACAACGATGCCTACCTGGGCGCCGCGGCGCGCTTCTTCGGACAGACCTACCTGACGGTCAACTCCCCTGACACGCCGGACGACACGGTCCAGAAGGATCTCGTGGACTACGCGCTTGCCAACCTCGCCCTTCCCAGCGTGACCGTGCAGGAAGACCCGACACGGAAGGCAGGATCGCTTGCGCCGGCCATCATGCCGGTCATCAAGGGCGCCGCGGGCGCGGGGTTCCCGAACGTCATCGTGGACCCCGATGGCGTGCGCCGGCGCATCGACCTCATCAAGTCGTATGATGGAAAGTACTTCGCCCAGCTCGGGCTGCGGCCGCTTCTCACGTGGCTCGGCAATCCTTCCATCATCCTGAAGCGGCGCGGCATCACCCTCAAGGGCGCGGCGATCCCGGGGAAAGGCACATCCGACATCACCATCCCGCTGACAGTGAACGGCCAGCTTCTCATCAACTGGTCCCACGCGGAATACCTCAAGAGCTTCCGCCATCTCTCGTTCTACGAGCTCGTCCTCCACAAGCAGCTCGAGGATGACCTGGTCTACAACCTGAAGCTCATGAACCAGTCCGGCTACCTCGCGTATGACAAGGGCGATTTCGCCCTCCTGGACGCGTACAACGACGCCGAGGGCATCAAGAAAGACGTGCTGGCGGGCGGAGACACGGCGAAGATCGGTGAGTACGTGACAACCCGCGCCGCGTTCTTCGACGGCGTGGGCAGGTTTCTCAACGGCGACGCAGAGCAGCGCATCCTGGCAGACATCGATGCCACCCTGGCACGAAAGGATCTGCGGCCGGGAGAGCGGAGCAACGCGCAGTCGATCCGTGACCAGGTACCCACGACATTCGACAGCACGCGGGGGATCTACACGAACCTCGCCAAGACCCGCGAGATCCTCACGAAGAACCTCCCCGGCTCGTTCGTCATCGCCGGAAACACGGCAACCTCCACCACGGATATCGGCGTCAACCCGTTTGCCGGCCAGTACATGAACGTCGGTACCCACGCGGCGGTGGTGAATACCATCCTCCAAGGGCAGTTCCTGGATGATACCCCGTGGTGGGTTAGTGCGCTCCTTGCCGCGATCCTGGCTGTGCTGGCGACACTCGCGACGGCGCGCCTCCCGCCCCTGCGCTCTATCATCGTCGGGGCGGCCATAGTCGTGATCGTCATCATTGCTCTCGTGGGGGTCTTTCTCCTCACGGGCATCTACGTGGGCACAGTGTCCCCGGTGGCAGCGACGTTCCTCACCTTCATCATCCTGACGGCAGTCAAGTTCCTCCGCACAGAGCGGGAGCGGAGCTTCGTCCGCAACGCGTTTGCCCGCTACCTCTCGGCCGACGTCATCAATGAGATCGTGGCCGACCCGGACAAGCTCAACCTGGGAGGAGTGAAGAAGCCGCTCACGGCGATGTTCACCGATATCAAGGGCTTCTCCTCCATCTCCGAGGTGATGGATCCCTCGGAACTGGTCAGGCTCCTGAATCTCTATCTCACCGAGATGAGCGACATCATCATGGGATTGCGCGGTACCATCGACAAGTACGAAGGGGACGCGATCATTTCGTTCTTCGGGGCGCCAATCGACCTGCCTGATCACGCCAACCGGGCATGCCTTGCCGCCGTTCGGATGAAGAAGGCGGAAAGGATGCTCAACGAGAAGTTCATCAACGAGAAGCTGGCGCCCTCCAGCCTTCTCACGCGCGTGGGCGTGAATACCGGAGAAATGGTCGTCGGGAACATGGGCACCGTCCAGAAGATGGACTACACGATCATGGGCAACGCGGTGAACCTCGCCTCCCGCCTGGAAAGCATCAACAAGCAGTACGGCACGTGGGTCATCATCAGCGAGACAACCCAGGAAAACATCGGGCGGGATTTCGTCCTCCGCCGCCTGGACAGGGTCCGCGTCGTCGGGATCAACAAGCCGGTCCGTCTCTTCGAGCTGGTCGATGAATCCGGCCACGTGGAGTCGGCGGTGATGAAAACGCTCTCGGCCTTCGAGGAGGCCCTGCAGGTCTTCGAGACGAAGGACTGGCAGAAGGCCGAGAAGGCCTTTGCGCATGTCCTGGAGATTTCGGCGGATGACGGCCCTTCGAAGGCGTACATCAAGCGGTGCCAGGAATACATGGCCAAGCCGCCGGCTGCGAACTGGGACGGGGTGTTCAACCTGACGAACAAGTAGCCGGCGCTCGCGCTGCGGTCCCGGCCTTCCCGGCGGTCACTGCCGTGGCGCGCCCACGCTGTGCACGCGGCGGCCGATCGTGTACCATGCCGGCAGCAAGGTGAAGGAGGGCACGATGCCCGTGATCGCGGTGGTCGGAGCGAACTGGGGAGACGAGGGAAAGGGGAAGGTCACTGACTTCCTCGCCAGGGATGCCGACTTCGTCGTGCGCTACCAGGGCGGCAACAACGCCGGCCATACCATCATCAACGAGTTCGGCAAGTTCGCCCTCCACCTCCTCCCGTCCGGTGTCTTCTCGCCGCGGGTCATCAATGTCCTGGGGCCGGGCGTCGCCGTGAACGTCTCTGCATTCCTCGCCGAGATGAAGGCCCTGGCGGAGCGCGGTGTGCCCCGTCCGGATGTGCGGGTATCGGAGCGGGCGCAGGTCCTCCTCCCGTATCACATCCTGTTCGACTCCCTCGAGGAAGAGCGCCTGGGCAAGGAGAGCTTCGGCTCAACAAAGTCCGGCATCGCCCCCTTCTACGCCGACAAGTACCTGAAGATCGGCCTGCAGGTGAACGAGCTTTTCGACGACGAGCTCATGCGGGCGCGCCTCTCCAAGTCATTCGTGCAGAAGAACACGCTGCTGGAGAAGCTCTACGGAAAACCACCCCTCTCCGTGGAGGAGGTCATCGCGCACGTCGCCGCGCTTCGCGGCGCGCTGGCTCCCTATGTCTGTGACACCACCACCCTTCTCCTGGACGCCGTGGAAGCAGGAAAGACGATCCTCCTGGAAGGCCAGCTGGGAACTCTCCGCGACCCCGACCACGGGATCTACCCCTATCCCACTTCCTCCTCGCCGCTCGCCGGGTTCGGCGCGGTAGGCGCAGGGATCCCTCCCTGGGCCATCGGGCGGGTCGTGGCGGTGACCAAGGCGTATTCCAGCTGCGTCGGCGCAGGGCCTTTCGTCACCGAGTTGAAGGGGGAAGAGGCAGAGACGCTCCGCAGGCTCGGCGGCTCCGCGGGCGAATACGGGGCCACCACGGGCAGGCCGCGCAGGGTGGGGTGGTTCGACTGCGTCGCCACGAGGTACGGCTGCAAGGTCCAGGGCGCCACGGAAGTGGCGATCACCAACCTCGACGTTCTCGCCTACCGTGACAGCATCCCCGTGTGCACGTCGTACGTCGTTGACGGAAAGCCTTCGTCGACCTTCCCCGTGTCCCGGCTTCTCGGAAAGGCCGTTCCGGTCGACGAAGACCTCCCCGGATGGCGGACCGATCTCACTGCGGCTCGGAGGTTCGAAGACCTGCCGGAGAGGGCGCGTGACTACGTCCTTTTCATCGAGAAGAGGATCGGCACCCCGATAAAGTGGATTTCCATCGGCCCCCGCAGGGACCAGACCATCATGCGCTGAGCGCCCGTCGCCCGGTCCGCTTGCCGGGCGCCGCGCCGCGCGTCCTTTCCCGATTCTCCTCCACGACGATGGCGCGGTGCGGGTAAGCGATCTGGATCCCTTCCGCGCGGAAGCGCCTGAGCACGTCGCTCATGATGGAGTTCTTCAGGTCCAGGAAATCGCTCTTGGAGAACCAGAGGCCGAAAAGAATGTCGATACCCGACTCTTTGAAGTCGCTCGCCACGATGACCGGCTGCCGGCTCGTCCAGGCACCAGGGATTGGCGACAGCGACCTCGCCGAGCACCTGGCGGACCCTGTCCAGGTCTGCCTCGTAGGACACCTGCAGCATGATGTCCATGCGTCGGATGGGGAAGCGGGTGATGTTGGTCACTTCGGAGGTGAGGATCTTCTCATTGGGGATGCGCACGAACATGTTGTCGAACGTGCGGATCTTGATGGAAAGAAGGTCGATGGACTGGATGATGCCCGTGGTGCCGCCGATCTTGATCACGTCGCCGATGGCGAACGGCTTTTCCGAGATGAGAAAAAGCCCGCTGATGATGTTCGAGACGCTGGTCTGTGAAGCGAAGCCGACGGCCACGGCAACGATGCCTGCTGCGCCGAGCAGGGCGGTCAGCTTCACGCCCAGCTCGCCGAGGACCGCCATGAGGACGAGGAAGAACCCCAGGTAGGTGATGGCCTTGCGGGCTATCATCTGCCGCTGCGGGGTGGACTTCCTCATGATGTAGCGCTGGGTCAGTGCCGCGACGAGGCGGATGACAACGTACCCCAGGATCACCGTGGCGCTGACGCGCAGGATCTGCCCGAGCAGATCGGGAGAAAGCGAGTTGAACCAGCCGACGACCTGCTTGAAGAACACCTTCGCCCCCCTGCTCAGATATCGGCGAAGGACTTGAGCATCCCGAAGGTGCGCCGGAAGTTCCACCCCGCCACGTGCTGGCGCGCTTCCGAGATGGGAAGCAGCCCGTCTTCGAATCCGGGGGCTTCGTGCACGATCTCGATCTGCGTCGCCTGGTCCGGTCCCTTGAAGATGGCGTGCAGGCTGTTGGCCCAGAGCCGTGCTGCCCCCGGAACAGGCTGAGGTTTTCCACGTGGAGGCACACCTTCTCGAAGGCCAGGTCGGATTCCGAGTCGTTTTCTATCATGAGCGGGCACACGGCAATGGAAGCGGAAGGATCCACGGAATCCATTGAATGGTGCAGGCGCGTGGCCAGGCCCCAGCACAGCTCTCCGTTCACCGGGTCACCGAACCAGGTCCTGGTGAGCACGCTGAGCGGCTCCTCGAACAGCACGGCAGGACGATACCCCGTGGTCGAAAGCCTGAACCAGACCGGGCAGCTCGAGGAAGAAGATCGTGCTCTGCCCCGGCATGAGCGTCAGCGACCTGTCGGGCCGCACGACAAGCGGCCTGTCGGGCAGGACGGGTGACGGCTGCACGGGCCCGCTTTCCCGGTGGAGGTAGTGGCGCCATTCGGAGGAGCGCGGTTTCTGCGCCCTGCTCACGATGGAGGTGATTGCCGCCGCTCTTGCGCCCGTCTCGGGCTGCGACAGCACGTGCCACTCGCTCTCGATGCGCTCCACCCAGATGCTGCGGTGCGGAAAACGCCACGCGGCGCACTTCCCCTGGGGAACCACGGCCTGGTCCCAGACCGCGATGCCGGTCTTCTCCATCGTGCCTCTCTTCTATTCTTTTCGGCCTCTTTTCAGCAGCACGATACCAATGACGACGAGAATGACCGGGAGGACCAGGGCAGCGAGGGGGACGCTGAAACTGAACAGGGCCGTGGTCCAGCGGCTGAACGGCTCGGCAAACAGCCGCAGCAGGCCCACCACGCCGGCGACCAGCACGACCCACCCGGTGGTCTTCCTGTTGAGGAGCACCCGTTCCCAGACCGCTGTCATCAGCGGGTCTTCGCGGGGTGCCGCGTCCCGGCCGCCGCGCCGGGCATCGGCAATGGCCATGGCATCGAAGACGGCGTAGCTCAGGAAAAGAACGCCCAGCGTGGGGACGAGGTAGGCCGTCATCCAGTACATGCCGGTCGCGTCGGAGTAGAGCAGGATGAGAAAGACCGACACGATCAGCAGGCCCATGAGGGCGAATCCCTTTCCGATGAGCCCCAGGAACATGTGTCCCGCCCCGGGGATGATGCTGAGGCAGCCCGCGGCGAGCTTCCGCCAGCCGGGATGCACGCGGGCACCGGCCCCCGTGCGCGCCACGATCCGTGAAAGGCAATCACGGCACCACGTCCGGTGGTCGAGCTCTATCGTGCAGTCCGCGCAGAACGGCCTGCCGCATTCGGCGCATGCCGCCGCGGACTCCGTTCGCGGATGATTGGTGCATTTCATCTGGTGTTTCCTCCCCTGCCTTCTTCCCCGAGGGCCCCGCGAACGGTGTCCCCGGCTCCTGCCATCACGGTCTGCACGAGTGCCGTGCTTCCCCGTGCTATCCCCGTTCCCGAGGATCCAAGGAGCCTCGGGTATGCCGCCCGCGGCACGAGCAGGCTCGCCGCGAGGACACCCGCGGTCAGCATGAAGCTGAACCCGAGCCTCCTGTACGTCCTCCCTGCGGAAGCTTTTCCCGTTTCCGCACGGGCAGCGTTCGCATCCGCAGGGATTGCCGGGGCGCCGCCGAGCGCCTGGCGATAGACGCGCGCCATGACCCGGTCGGCGAACCCCTCCGGCGCCGTGATCGGCGCCGCGGAAGCGAATGCCTCCCTGATGCCCCGCGCACGTGCGAGGCTCAGGCCGCAGCGCGAGCACCCGCGCGCGTGCTCCTCCAGCTGCGAAGCCAGGGCCGCTGCGAGCCGCCCGTCCACGAACGCATCGACAAGCCTGTCCACCTCGGCGCATCTCATGGCGTGCCTTCCCTTCCGCCCGATCCTTCGAGGCTTGCGCGGAGAAGCTTCCGCGCCCTGTACAGCCGCGTTTCCACCGTCTTCAGCGGCACGCCCAGCACCTCCGCGATCTGCTCGTAGGACAGCTTCTGATAGTAGAGGAGCGTGACGACGACCCGGTACTTCTCGTCCAGCCCGGTAAGGGCCTTACGGACGCCGCGGCGCTCCTCTTCGTCCAGGAGACCTTCTTCGATCCCCTCCCTGCTGTCTTCGATGTCAGCCGTTTCGTCCAGTCCAGCGCTGACCCGTCCCGGCTTCCGGTGTCGACGCACCCAGTCCGTGCACAGGTTCCACGTGATCCTGTACAGCCACGTGGAAAAGCGTGCGTCACCCTTGAAGCCCTCCAGGCCGCGGTGCACCCGGAGAAATGCTTCCTGCGCGATGTCTTCCGCGTCGGCAGCGCTCTCGACGAAGCGCTTCGCCATCCCGAAGACAGTGTCCTGGTAGCGGACGACGAGTTCGTTGAACTGCCTGGTGTCGCCGGTGCGGACGCTCTCGATGATCTGCTCATCGCTGGGCTCATGGCGTGATTCTTCGCTGGACTCATGGCGTCCTTCCGCCTTCATCGTCTTGGGCTTGGCATTGCCGGGGGCCACCTTTTCAGACTATCTGCGTGCAGAGTCGGCTGTCAAATCAATTCGACGTCGGCGCGTGGCCTTCCACTTCACCGGGCGCACGTCTTTTTCCGCCCGCCGGCTGAAGGGCTGCCGGCTGACCGGCCGTCTGATGGGTGTGAAGGGAGAGAAGAGAGATGAAACGATCGACACCACGATGTGCAGTGATAACGGGAGCGAGCCAGGGACTCGGCAAGGCATTTGCCGAGGAGTGCGCCGGCAGGGGTATGGATCTCCTGCTCGTGGCTCTGGCCGACACGGGACTGGTCGAACTGGCGAAAATCCTCACGCGGTCCTACGGGGGACGGATTGAAACGCTGGAGCTCGACTTGACCGCCCCCGAGGCGGCAGAGGAAATCCTCGGTGCCCTCAGGGACCGGGCGCTTTCGCCCGACCTGCTGATAAACAACGCCGGGGTGGGCTTCACGAGCAGGTTCGGCGAGTCGAGCGCAGCGCAGAACGAATCTACCATCCAGCTGAACGTGGCGGCCCTCACCCGGCTCACGCAATCTCTCCTTCCCGTCTTGCGGCGGAACGATGACGCCTGGGTCCTCAACGTGGCGAGCCTTGGCGCGTACTACCCCATGCCCTCTATGCCGGTGTATTCGTCAACAAAGGCCTTCATCCTCAACTTCAGCCTCCTGCTTCGCGAAGAGCTTCGGGCGGCCCATGTGCGGGTGAGCGTGCTCTGTCCCAACGGGATCCGCACGAACAGGGGGGCGCGGGCCATGATCGAGAAGCAGGGATGGGCGGGGACTCTGACATGCCAGTATCCTGACGAGGTGGCACGCGCCGGTCTCGACGGCCTGCAGCGGAACAAGGCGATCATCGTGCCCGGGGCCATGAACAGGTTGCTGCGGCGGGTGCGGCCTCTGGTGCCTCGGACCCTTTTCATGCGCCTCATCTCCCGCCGGTGGGGCACCCAGCGAGGCTCGCGGCAGACGGCACAGAGGGCACCAGCTGCACTGCAGCCGGAGCGCAGACTGGAGGCGCAGGCATGAGCGAAGACAGAGTCTGCGTCGTGACCGGGGCCACGTCGGGAATCGGGCTGGAGACGGCGAAGCTGCTCGCCGCTCGGGGTCTTCGGGTGATCGGGATCGGCAGGAACAAGGACCGCTGCACCGACGCGAGGGACCGCATACTGGGTGAGGTCCCCGGTGCGAACGTATCGTTTGAAAACGCAGACCTCTCATCGCTTGACCAGGTCCGAGGCGCCGCACGCAGGATCGCTGCAGCGGTGGACCGCGTGGACGTGCTGGTGAACAACGCCGGGACGTTCGCGTTCACCCGGAAGAAGTCGAGGGACGGCCTCGAACTCCAGCTCGCCGTCAACTGGCTTGCCGGCTTCTCCCTCACGGGACTGCTGCTCCCGCTCCTGGCTGCCGCTCCCCGCGCCCGCGTCGTCACGGTCAGCTCGGGCTCGCATTTCGCCGGGCGCATGCACTGGAAGGACCTGCAGCTCACGCGCGGCTACAACGGGTTGAAGGCGTACGACCAGTCGAAGCTCGCCACGGTGCTTTTCACGCGGGAGCTCGCCCGAAGACTCGGCCCTGGAGCGACGATCGGCGCCTATGCCGTTGACCCGGGCCTCGTGAGGACGGAGATCGGCGCCAAGGGAGGCGGCGTGCTTGTGCGGATAGCCTGGCGACTGCGGACGCGGAAGGGGATCCCGGCGAGCACTGCTGCGCACTCCGTGTGCTACTGCGCCATCGCGGAGGATGCGGACGGGCAAAGCGGTCTCTACTGGAAGGAAGGCACCTCGCTGCCGCCTTCGCCGCGGGCCGTCGACGGGCTGGATGCCGTGAGACTATGGGAGATGGGCGAGCAACTCAGCGGTACAGTCTACGACTGGTCGGCGGTCGGCGGCCTGATCACTCGACCCCGCAGTACCCCGAGCCGCACTTGCCGAGGTCGCAGCCGCACTGTCCGGTGTGGCAGGCGGGGACAGCGTCCGCGGCGTGCTTCGTGTGCGCCGCGAAGAGGCTGAGCTTCTTCACGACCTTCTCGCTCTCGCAGCTGGGGCACGCGATCTTCGTGTCCGACCGCACCAGGAGCTCGAACCCGCTGCGACACTCTTTGCACTCGTATTCGAAGATCGGCATACGCTACTCCCTGTCCCTGTCTGCCCGGCAGATGACCCTGATCCTCTTGTAGAGGCCGTCACCCTCGCTCACCGTCTCGATGTCACCGTAGCGGGCGAGGGAGGTGTGGATCAAGCGGCGTTCGAACGGGTTCAGCGGTTCCAGCAGCTGCGACTCGCGGCTGCGGCGGACCTGCTCGGCGACCTGGTTGGCCATGCGGATGAGGCTCCGTTCCCGGCGGCTGCGGTAGTCCTGCGTGTCCAGCACGATGCGGGTGGTGTTTCCCTCCATCCGCCCGGCAGCAAGGTTCACGACGAACTGCAGCGCCTCCAGGGTCTTCCCCTGCTTCCCGATGAGGATGCCCGAGCCGTCGCTCTCAATGTCGAGCCCCAGGCGCCCCTCCTCGCGGAAGTTCACGCGCACCTCGGCGGGGAACCCCATGTGTTCCAGGAGGCCCTTCGCGAAGGCGATCACCTTCGGCTCGAACTCGCCGCTGGGCTCGAGGGTCGCCCCGGCGGAGCGCGCCGGCCGTTCGCCGCCGCCGTTGCCGGGCTCGGGCTCCTCGTCGAACTCCTCCTGCTCCTCGGACAGGTGCACCCTGATCTTCACCTTGCCGCCGCGGAAGAGGATGCCGGGGCGCTTCGTTTCCACGATCTCGAAATCGATCTCGTTGCGGTCGAGGCCGAGCTCTTCGATGGCCCTGTCGATGGCCTCCTTCTCGTTCTTTCCCTCGAATTCCTTCACTATCATTTCAGTCTCCTTGGGCATGAAAGGCTTACTTGCCCGGCTTCAGCACAGGCCGTGCCCCGTTCTTTCCGCCGGGAGCCCCGGATCCGCCGGGACCGCTCTTCCCCGACCTGCCGACGAGCACGGGCTGGGCGGGTCCCTGTCCCGGGGTGCCGTTCTTCTTCGCGCGCAGCCAGTTGATGTACAGCTGCTGTGCCGTGGAGAGGATGTTCTGCACGGTCCAGTAGAGGACCAGTCCGGACGGCATCTCGTAGAGGATGAAGAAGAACACGATGGGGAGTGCGTACATCAGCAGCTTGGCCTGCGCCCCGCTCTGCTGCGGGCTGCCCGTGGGCTGGGTGAACTTGCTCGACAGGATCTGGGACGCCAGCATGATGATGGGCAGGAGGTGCAGGCCGGTACCCAGGAGAGGTATGGCGTTCGGGAATGTCCAGACCGACTCGGGTGCAGAAAGGTCGGGAATCCACCCTGGAATGAACAGCGCCCCGCGCAGCTCGAAATGGCTGTTCAGCAGGTTGTACAGGGCAATGAAGACAGGAAGCTGCAGGAGCAGGGGCAGGCAGCCGGAGAGCGGGTTCACCTTCTCCTTCTTGTACAGCTCCGCGATGGCCTGGTTCATCTTCTCGGGCTTGTCCTTCAGCTGCGCCCTGATCTCGGCCATCCTGGGGTTGAGGGCAGCCATCTTCGCCATGGACTCGGAGCTGCGGAATGTCAGCGGCAGGAAGACGACCTTTGTCAGGAGCGTCAGGAGGATGATGGCGATCCCGTAGTTGGGGATGATCAGGTAGAAGAAGTCCAGGACGTACTTCATGAGGGTGGCCAGCCACCCGACGATGATGGCCGTGGGAACGACCTCGTCGGCGTGCAGGTCGCCGACCTTGAAGGCGTTCTTCGCCGGATCGTTGTAGAGCGACAGGATCTCCTTCTTCATGGGTCCCATGTAGAAGCGGAAAACGTCGGTGTTTTTCGCGCTCTTGAGAGTCGGCCGTTCGAAGGAGATGGTCGACCGGTCGTAGTTCTCCACGAGCTTGCGCGAGTCGTAGACCAGCCGGTAGTTCGTGCCGTCAGGCACGGCAATGGCGGTGAAGTACTTGCCGACGATTCCCGTCCAGCGGACCTGCTTGTCCAGCGTCTTCATCTGCCCGAGGGCGACCTTCGGGTCCTGGCGCTTCCCGTTTTCGTAGTAGGCGTAGTTCCTGTAGTCGTTGCGGTTGTCGAGCTTGAGGTAGTGCGGCCCGATCTGGGGGCCCAGGGTGAGCGTGTACGCGTAGCCGCCGAAATCGAGGGCCGGGATATCATTCACCGAGTTCTCGATGGTGACGTCCATCTCGAAGAGGTACTCATCCTTGTCGAACACGTAGGTCTTGCGGAGCGTGAAAGGCACCCCGGTGGGGGAGGCGAACACCCGCGAGAACTCGAAGGTGGATTGCGCGTCCGTGCTGGACTCGCGCAGCACGAAGGGCACGTTGAGCTCGTCCGCGCCGTGTGTGCCGAAAGCCAGCGCGAAAGGAATCTCGTTCGCGGCAGCGGTCTTGGGGAGCATCTCCATGTCGACCAGGGAACCGTCGAGGTTCTTGTATTTCCGCAGCTTGATCGAGGTGAGCGTGCCGCCCGCCGCGGAGAACGTCAGGTCGTACAGGTCGGTCTGCCGCTCGATGGTCTGCGACTGCGAGGCCGGCGGCAGCGAATCGGCCGTGGCGAGAACCGCGCCCGTGCCGGCGGCCGCAGGAGCGGTGCTCGTTGCCGGCGCTGTCGTCGTGGTCTGCGCGGTCGCGCCGCCCTGCGACGCGGCGGTCGTGCCGCCGGCCGGCGCGGCCGCCGGCGCCGGGGACGCGCCCTGGGCGGGGGTCGTGGCAACGGTCGTCGCCGCCGCGGGCTTTCCGGGGAAAAGCATCGGCGTGATCAGCATTCCCCCGACGATGATCACCACCGAGAGAACGACGGCCAGGAGGGTCCTTCTATCCATATTTCCTTCTTTTCACTTCTCAGGGCACCGGGTCGTACCCGCCGGCATGGAAGGGATGGCAACGGAGCAGCCTTCGCGCGGCGAGGTAGGATCCCTTGAAAAAACCGTATTTCATCAAAGCTTCTCTTGCGTACTGGGAGCAGGTGGGCACGTATCGGCACGACGGGGGAAAGGCCGGCGAGATGAGCTTCTGGTAGACGGTGATGAGAAACACCGCGACGAATCTCACTGCTGTCCTAGACCGTTCTTCCGCGAAGCCCGGCACGCCCGAGCAGCTGTGCCATGACGCCCCGCCGTTCGGCGAGGGGCATCCCGAAACGCGCAACGAGGAAAAGGACGTCGCGGCCGGCCGGGATGGACTCCTTGAGTGCCCGGTAGGCCTCCCGTGTGAGCCGCTTCTCGCGGTTCCGTCTCACGGCGCCCCCGCATCCCCGGGCGACGACGACCGCGAAGCGCGTCGTGGATCCCCCGTTCGCCCTGTAGAGGAGCTTCAATCCCCGCGCGTCGACCCGCGGCGCCTGGGAAAAAAGCTCCCTGATGTCCCTGCTCGCGCGGAGTCGTTCGCTCCTAGAAAGGCTTCTTTTCATCAGAGGCGGTGAGCTTGATCCGTCCCTTGGCGCGCCTGCGCTTCAGAACGAGCCTCCCCCCCTTGGTGGCCATGCGGGCACGAAAGCCGAACTTTCTCGTCCTCTTGGTCTTGCTGGGCTGATAGGTCCTTTTCATGAAAGAATGCTCCTTGCTAATCCTGACGAGCAGGTGTTTTTTTCGCGGGTTGGATGGCAAAAGAGAATATAGGACGGATGCGAAAGCGTGTCAATGTGCCGGATTCCGGGGCACTCCCACCCGGAAACGGATGCCCTCGATGCCTGCCAGGGGAGCAACCCTGCGCGCGGCTTCCAGGAGCGCGGCCTTCCTGAGCTGGGCCATGAGAAGCCAGCCGGGATGGTCGACTTCGACCAGAAGAATCCTGTTCTGGATGTCGACAAGCCGGGCGTGCCCCGCGAGAGACTCTCCGGCGATCTTCGCCCAGTCCCGAAAGAGAGGGTCGTAGGGATTTCCCTCGAGCCACCCCTTTTCCCTCATGAACTCCTTGAGGAGGTCGCCGACTTTCTTCATCGCCTGAAACCGCCCTGCTCGACGGCCAGCACCAAGGTGGCCTCGGTCCGGTAGGTCTGCCAGCTCTCGTCGGGGAGAAACGTGAAAAAGGCCTGCTCGTAGGGCGGAAAACGCGCAATGAAGGCGCGCTTCCTCTGGGGGTCGAGCTCGAGGAGGACGTCGTCCAGCAGGAGGATCGGCTTGCGCCCGGTGCGCGCGGCCAGGAACCGGGCCTGGGCGACGCGGAGCGAGAGCGCGCAGAGCCGCAACTGTCCCGTCGACGCATAGGGCACGTACTCCCTTCCCGCGCGGACGTAGGAGCAGGAGTCACGGTGCGGACCGGTGGTCGTCGTTCCCAGGCGCCGGTCGCGCTCCCGATGTGCGGCCAGGTGCGCGGTTACCTCCGCCGCACCCTGCAGCGTGTCCCAGGAGGGCCGGTAGCGGATCCGCACGCTCTCCTCCTGGCCCGTGATCTCCTGGAACAGCGGGGAGAAGGCGGCGTCGAAGTCCCGGACGAGCGCGGCCCGCCTGGCCTGGATGGCGAGTCCCAGCCCGGCAAGCTGCAGGTCGTAGACATCGAGCAGGTCGTTCCTGTCTTCCCGAAGACACAGGTTGCGCGACTTGAGGATCTGCCGGTAGCTGCGAAGTGTGTCGAGAAACGAGAGGTCGGAAAGGATCAACGTCTGGTCGAAGAAACGCCGCCTCTCCTCCGGCGGCCGGCAACAAAGTCCATGTCCTGTTGAACGAAGCAGATGCACAGAACGCGCGAGAGAAGCTCGCGTCGATCCGCGAGGACCTTGTCGTCTACCTTCAGCTCCCTGCGGCGGCCGGTTTCCATCCGCAGTGAAAGGCGAGCAGTCACCGGAAGCCTCGTCCTCGTATCGTCCGAAGAGACCCACGGCTGCCCCGGAGTCGCGGAAAAATGCCGCCTCGCGTTTCTCTCGAAACGAGGATCCGAGGCAGAGCAGGTGGATGGCCTCCAGGAGATTGGTCTTGCCCTGGCCGTTCTCCCCGACGAGGAAGACCTCTCGGGCGTCCAGCGGCAGCTCACCGTCCACGAGGTTTCGGAAGTTGAAAAACCGAAGTGCCTCAAAGCCCATCCCGGAAGCCGTTCCAGCGCGGAGGGCGCGTCAATCCAGCTGCATGGGCATGATGATGTTCGTATAGCCTTCGTCCGGGATCGGGCGGAGGGTGATCGCCTTGTTCACGTCGCTGAACTCCAGCGTCACCTTTTCGCTGCCGATCTCGCGCAGCGGTTCGCTCATGTACAGGCAGTTCACGGCAAGCGCCATCTGCGGCCCGTCGTACTCGCACGGGAGCTCTTCGGTGGCGATCCCCAGCTCGCTCTCCTTGGATACCACCGTCAGGGTCCCGTCGGAAAGGGTGAGCACGACCTTCCGAGACTTCTGCTCGACGAGGAGCGACACCCTGCGCAGGGCGTCTTCCAGTGCCTTCTTCTCGACCACGGCCCTGTGCTTCTGGTTGTCGGGGATGACCCGGCGATAATCAGGGAACTGTCCGTCGATGAGGTTCGACGAAAGGTGCGTCGCACCGATGCGCACGAACACGTTCTTGTCCGTGAGGGCGAGGGAAAGAGAGCCTTCCCCCGAGGCGAGTTTCCGAACGATGGTGAGGATTTTCGGCGGCAGGATGACGCCCTTCAGCGTGTCGACACGGATGGGGATCCTGCGCGATATGTAAGCGAGGCGACGCCCGTCGGTGGCGACCATGACCAGGCTGTCGTCCTTCTTCTCGAGGAAGATGCCGTTCATGAAGTAACGCGTCTCGTCGTCGGAAACGGCGAAAAGCGTCCGCGACACCATCTCGATGAAATCCTTCTGCGGAAAGTCGAAGTACATGTTCTCCGCGGCGCGTGCCAGCTCGGGGTACTTGTCCGAGGGGATACAGCGGAGCTGGAAGTCCACCTTTTTCGAAAGGGGCCGTATACGGAGCATCGTGGCGTCCGACTGCTCCAGCTCCACGTCTCCTTCCGGAAGCGATCGGAGGATGTTGAGAAGCTTGTCACAGAAAGCGGTGGTCGTCCCTTCCTGCTGGATCTCCACGGGAAGGCTCGTCTCGAACCCCACCTTCAGGTCTGTGGCCTGGAGTCGCAGCTCTCCCTTCGCGGCCGTGAGAAGAACGTTTGAAAGGACAGAGAGAGAGTTCTTCGAAGAAATGACTTCCTGCGCCGTCGAAATCTCCTTGAGGATATCGTCACGTGAACAGGTGAGTTTCATATGCTCCTCCTTCTTCTTTTCTTCTATCTTCAGGAATCATACAATAGTGGTAGTACCGGTAAGCACGGTGAATATGTGGACAAGTGGTGCAACTCGCTGCTGCGACAGGACATAGGCCCCGGAACAGTTGCCTCGATCTCCCCACGAGTTGTCCACTTGCGCCCTTTCCGGGATGACCCAGGACGGATTACGCACAATGTGAGACCACCTGTCAACAGAGATACGCACAGGGAAGCGCGCCTCCGGGCCAGTTCTATTCACACCTGTTCCCCCGGAGGCTCACCCGTTGGTCTCCTTGATGCGCTTGACCAGTGTCTGGAGGGTCGGCTCGATATTCGGGTCGAGCTTCATGCGGTCCTCGATCTTCTGGCACGCGTGCATCACGGTGGTATGGTCACGTCCCCCGAACTCAGTTCCCACCTCCGTGGTGGAGTACTCAGTGAGCTCCCGGGAAATGTACATGGCGATCTGGCGCGGGAAGGCCACCGCCTTGGTGCGTCTCTTCCCCCTGAGGTCCTTGTAGGAGAGACCAAAGTACTCCGAGACGATCTTCTGGATAAGCTCAATGGTGATGTTCTTCTGGCTGGGCTGCGCGAAGAAGTCCTTCAGCTGCTGGCGGGCGATGTCCAGCGTGATGTGCTTGTTGACCAGCTCGGCGTAGGCGATCAGCTTGGTGAGCGCCTTTTCGAGGTCGCGCACATTCGTGTTGATGTTGCGGCAGATCAATTCCACCACTTCATCGATGATCTTGACCTTCTTCTCTTCCACCTTGCGGTTGAGGATGGCGATCCGCGTCTCGTAGTTCGGCGGCTGCAGGTCGACGTTCAGGCCGCGCTCGAACCGGCTGCGCAGGCGGTCTGACAGGCTGCGGATCTCCGACACGGGCCGGTCCGACGTGAACACCATCTGCTTGTTGGCATCATAGAGGGCGTTGAAGGTATGGAAGAGTTCTTCCTGCGTACCTTCCTTCCCTTCCAGGAACTGGATGTCGTCAATGAGAAGGACATCCACGAGTCGGTACTTGTTCTTGAACTGGTGACCCGTTTTTTTCTGGATGGACAGGATGAACTCGTTGGCGAATGTTTCAACGGTCACGTAGGCCACCTTGAGATCCGGGAACTCCCTGTAGACCGAGTTGCCGATCGCCTGGACGAGGTGGGTCTTCCCAAGGCCTACCCCCCCGTAGATGAGGCAGGGGTTGTACCCCGTCCCCGGGTTCTTCGAAATCGCCAGGGCCGCATTGGCAGCGAACGAGTTCGATTCCCCTATGATGAAGCGTTCGAACGTGTATTCCTTGTTCAGCTGCGGGTGCTGGCGCTTTCGCGTGACGGCCTCTTCCGCTTTCTGGCCGCGTGGGGAATCCTCGTGACCTGCCTTCGAGGAGGCCTTCTTCTGGACGGCGAGCTTCAGCGTGACGTCATGGCCCGCGAGCTCGGCAAGCTTCTCCTCGATCCTGGCGAGGTATCTCTGTGATATCTGGTCCTTGACGAAAGAGGAAGGAACGGTGACAGTGAGTTGCGACTCTCCGCTGGCGGTGTATTCGATTCCACGCAGCCACGTGGCGAACTCCTGCTCCGAGATGTCGTCCGCGAGGTCTTTCATGGCCTGCTTCCAGAAGGACTCGTAGCTGCGCTTCCCCGATTCCATCGAAATGTCCCCTTCTTATCGCCAGTTTATCCACAGGTTGTCAACATTTCTGCCACAATCACTGGAACCGGGTGATTCCCTTTCCGCCAGGCGCCATGCTCCCGGCGTGTCGCCGACAGAAAAGGGTGTCATGTAAGTTGTTTGTGAATAATACAATAGAAATCTGGCTTCCTAAAACCATATTACATTTTGTATCAGTGCGATCGTTACGGTCTGTGGTCTATCGACTGACGTTGAAACCTGATATCTGTCCACAGCTTATTCACACGACCTTTCCTCGCCGAGTGTAGCCTAGTCCTGCCGATCCGGCAAGCGGAAACACGCTCTTTGCCTGTCGAATGAAAATGCACGGAGACGATGGTACCCCGGGAGAGTTGATTTTTTCCCCGATTCTTCGTATGGTGAAAGGAGAGCCCGCGACCCTTCCATGCACGAAGCTTACAGCGCTCACAACATTCAGGTCCTCAAAGGTTTGGAGCACGTTCGAAAACGGCCAAGCATGTATATCGGCTCCACGAGCCTGGACGGGCTTCACCAGCTCGTTTTCGAGATCGTGGACAATTCCATCGACGAGGCGCTCGTCGGCGCCTGCACCGCCATTTCCGTGGTCATCGGGAAGGGGAACGTGGTCACGGTGGAAGACGACGGGCGCGGCATCCCCGTGGACATCCACCCCACCGAGAAGATGAGCGCCCTGGAAGTCGTCATGACCAAGCTCAACGCGGGGGGCAAGTTCGACAAGAACACCTACAAGGTCTCCGGCGGCCTGCACGGCGTGGGAGCCTCGGTGGTGAACGCCCTCTCCGAGTGGTGCGAGGTGGAGGTGCACCAGGAGGGAAAGGTTTACTGCAGCGCTACGTGCGGGGCGCTCCCGGAGAAGCCGGTCGCGGTCACCGGTGACACCGCCAAGCACGGGACCATCACGCGCTTCAAGCCGGACAAGCAGATTTTCGAGGAGATCGAGTTCAGCTTCGACGTGCTCTCCAATCGCCTCCGCGAGCTCGCCTTCCTCACCAAGGGCATCGAGATCGCCGTGGCGGACGAGAGGGCGCTTCCCCGCAAGAGCCACATCTTCCATTTCGACGGCGGGGTCAAGTCCTTCATCGAGTACCTGAACAAGAACAAGGAGCTCATTCACCAGGAGCCGGTGTACTTCGACAGCGAACGCGACCACACGCGCGTCGAGGTCGGGATGCAGTACAACGACGCCTACACGGAAACGATCTTCACCTTCGCGAACAACATCAACACGCGCGAGGGGGGCACCCACCTCATCGGGTTCAAGAGCGCCCTCACGCGGTGCCTGAACGATTACCTGAAGAAGCTCAACCTGTCGAAGAAACTGGAAGAGAACCTCAGCGGGGAAGACGTGCGGGAAGGGCTCACCGCGGTCATCTCGGTGAAGGTTCCCGAGCCGCAGTTTGAAGGTCAGACAAAGGCGCGGCTTGGCAACTCCGAGGTGAAGGGGATCGTCGAGAGCCTGACGTATGACCGGCTGACGCTGTTCTTCGACGAGAACCCCGACGTCGTCAAGAAGATCCTGGACAAGTCCATCATGGCTGCCAAGGCCCGGGAGGCAGCACGCAAGGCACGGGAGCTCACCCGGAAGAAGGGGCTCCTGGAGAACTCGGGGCTTCCCGGGAAGCTCGCCGACTGCTCAGAGGACGACCCGGCCAAGTGCGAGCTGTACATCGTGGAAGGCGACTCGGCGGGCGGCAGCGCCAAGCAGGGAAGGGACAGGGTCTTCCAGGCAATCCTTCCGCTCTGGGGCAAGATGCTGAACGTCGAGAAGACGCGCATCGACAAGGTCCTCACCAACGACAAGCTCTTCCCCATCATCTCGGCGCTGGGGACCGGGATGGGAACGCAGTTCGACCTCTCCAAGCTGCGCTACGGCAAGATCATCATCATGGCGGATGCGGACGTGGACGGCTCACACATCCGTACGCTCCTCCTGACCTTCTTCTTCCGCTACATGCGGGAGCTCCTCGAGCGGGGCCACGTCTACATCGCCATGCCGCCGCTGTACAAGATCGAGTTCGGCAAGCAGGTTCTCTACGCCTACGACGACAAGGAAAAGGACGAGATCCTCAAGCGCAACGGGAAGAGCGAAGCGGAGGTGCAGCATCCAGCGGTACAAGGGTCTCGGCGAGATGAACCCGGAGCAGCTCTGGGAAACGACCATGAACCCCGACAAGCGGAGCATCATCCACGTGAAGCTGGAGGACGGCGTCGAGGCGGAGGAGATCTTCACGACTCTCATGGGAGAGAACGTGGAGCCCAGGAGAAAGTTCATCGAGGACAACGCGCTCGCGGTGACCAACCTCGACGTGTAGGCCTCCGTTGAGGGAGACTGTGCCGTGTCTGACGTGAAATCCCGGACCATCAACCTTCCCATCGAGGAAGAGGTCAAGACCTCGTATCTGAACTACGCCATGTCGGTCATCGTGTCGCGGGCACTGCCCGGACGTTCGGGACGGCTTGAAGCCCGTGCACCGGCGGATCCTCTTTGGCATGAACGAGATGGGCCTGCACGCGGACAGGCCGTACAAGAAGTGCGCGCGCATCACCGGCGACGTCCTCGGGAAGTACCATCCGCACGGGGACATGGCCATCTACGACTCTCTGGTCCGCCTCGCGCAGGACTTCAACATGCGCTACCCCGTGGTGGACGGCCAGGGCAACTTCGGCTCCATAGACGGTGATCCCCCCGCGGCGGTGAGATACACCGAGGCGAGGATGAACTGGATCGCGGAGGCGATGCTCCGCGACATCAACAAGGACACCGTCGATTTCGGACCGAACTACGACGGCTCCCAGGAGGAGCCGCTGGTGCTGCCGGCGGCGTTCCCGTTCCTTCTTGCCAACGGCTCCAGCGGCATCGCGGTGGGGATGGCCACGAACATCCCTCCGCAGAACCTGCGGGAGATCTGCGCGGCGCTCGTGAAGCTGATCGACGCTCCCGATACGGCCACCCGAGGAGCTGATGAAGATCGTGCGCGGCCCTGATTTCCCTACCGGGGGCATCATCCTCGGGACGGAAGGGGATCAGGGATGCCTATCTCACGGGGCGGGGCAAAGTAATCGTGCGTGCCAAGGTGACGGTGGAGAGCTCCAGCTCGGGCAAGGACTCCATCATCGTCACGGAGATTCCCTACCAGGTGAACAAGTCCGCCCTGATCATGCGGATCGCCGACCTGGTGAAGGAGAAGAAGATCGACGGGATCGTCGACCTGAACGACGAGTCCGACCGTCACGGGATGCGGATCGTCATCGACCTTCGCAGGGGCGTCTCCCCGAAGGTCATCCTCAACCAGCTCTTCGCCCACACGCAGCTGCAGACGGCCTTCGGCGTGAACAACCTCGCCCTCGTGAAGGGGCTGCCACGGACGCTCTCGCCTGAAGGAGATGCTCCAGTACTTCATCGAGCACCGCAAGGAGGTCGTGACCCGGCGGACCCGCTTCGACCTGGCCAGCGCGGAGGAGCGTGCCCATATCCTGGAAGGGCTGAAGATCGCCCTCGAGAACATCGACGAAGTGATCGCGATCATCAAGAAGTCGGAGAATACCGAGGCTGCCCGGATCGAACCTGATGGCACGCTTCGCCTTCTCGGAGAAGCAGGCCCAGGCCATCCTCGACATGCGCCTGCAGCGGCTGACGAGCCTCGAGGTGCAGAAGGTCGTGGACGAGCTCGCCGAGGTGCTGTGCGCTCATCACCTACCTCAGGGACCTGCTCTCCAGCGAAGAGAAGATACTGGGCGTCGTAAAGACGGAGACCGAGGAGATCTCGCAGAAGTTCGGGGATGATCGGCGCACCGAGATCATCGAAGAGGAAGCGGAGCAGATCAACGTCGAGGATCTCATCGCGGAAGAGGACATGGTGATCCTCATCTCCAACCGGGGCTACATCAAGAGGATCCCCGTCACCGCGTACCGGCGGCAGGGAAGGGGCGGCAAGGGCTCCTCCTCGGCGCTCCTGAAGGAGGACGACTTCATCGAGCAGTTCTTCGTCGCCTCCACGCATGACTACGTGCTTTTCATCACCAACCAGGGCAAGGCCTACTGGGTGAAGGTGCACGAGATCCCGGAAAGCAGCCGCCAGGCGAAGGGTCAGAGCATCAAGGTGCTGCTCTCCCTCGGGAGCGAGGAGGAGATCACGGCCGTCGTGAGCCTTCGCAATTTCACCGACGAGCGGTTCGTGCTCATGGCCACGCGCCAGGGTGTCGTGAAGAAGGTGGCCATCTCGGAGTTCACGAACGCGAAGACCAGGGGGATCGTGGCAATCAAGCTGGACCAGGGGGACGGCCTGGTGACGGCGCAACTCACGTCAGGAAAGGACGAGGTCGTCCTGGTCACGCGCAAGGGGAACGCGCTGCGGTTCGGCGAAGAGGCCATCCGCGCCATGGGCCGCAGCTCGCACGGCGTGCGGGGGATCCGCCTGTCGGAGAAAGACGAGCTGGCAGGGGTTGCCATGGTACCGAGGGCGAGCAGATGCTGCTGGTCAGCGAGTTCGGCTACGGAAAGAGAACAGACTATGACAATTTCTCACCTCACGGCCGGGGCACCGGGGGCCAGATCTGCTATAAGGCCACCGAGAAGACCGGCGAGGTGGTGGGGGTGCTGTCAGTGAACGACAAGGACGATCTCGTCTGCATCACGTCCCAGGGAAATACACTCAAGCTGCGCCTTGCCGAGGTCGCCACACTGGGAAAGACGGCCATGGGCGTTCGCATCGTCAACATCACGAAGCCCGACGTTGTCGTGGGGGTGGCACGCGTCGTGAAGGAGGAGCAGAACGCGAAGGGCAGGGGACGAACGGGCGGCGGAGAACTGATGACGTCGGGAGCCCGCGGCCACGGGGAGCTGCAGGCCTGCGCTCAGTCATGAGGCTGCGAGGGTATTTCCTGGATCCGAGCTGCATTCCTTCGACTCTCGAGGCCGATAGCTGTCGGACATCTCTACGATACGCTCGCGAACGTGGGAGTCCACGCTGTCGAAACGCCTCAAGAGGATCGGCAGGAGTTCTTCGCGAAGCGCGCTGCCGCGGACCATCCACTGGTAGTAGTTCCTTCCCCCGTGATGGTACGGGCCGTAGAGCTTGGATCCCGGAACTATCCGAACCAGCCACTGAAAGAGCTCTTCGTGGCGGACATGCATACGCACGGTCACCTGTGCTTGCAGCCCGTCGCCACCGAAGTGGCCTTCTCCCACGAGAATGCCCACCAGGAAGCCCTGCTCGAAGTCGGTCAATCCAGGTATGGATGCGTGTTTCACTGTCAAGTTCCCGTGAAACGCTCTGACTTGTTTCACCGTGAAGTTTCCCGTGGAACAACCGCGTAATCTGGGAATGACGCTTCCACTATCGAAGAAAACCAACTTTATACAATCAGCAGCGTGGATGTGGATGACATCAGGTCGCCGCAATGCTTCCGTCTACCTGATTTTGCCTTCCTGCTCATTGCTGAACGCCTTCTTCGTGCTGGCCGAGTTCGCCGCCGTCAAGATGAGGCCTACGCAGGTGGAGGCGCTGGCGGAGACGGGAAACAGGCGGGCGAAGACTCTCGAGCGGATCCAGGCGCACCTCGACGAGTATCTCTCGGTCTGCCAGGTGGGGATAACTCTGGCGAGCATCGGGCTGGGGTTTGTCGGGGAGCCTGCATTTGCCACCTCCTTCTCCCGCTCGTCCGCAGGCTCGGGCTATCAGGGTTGGCGACTACGGGATTACGGCCCATACCATTTCGATCGCCCTCGCCTACCTTCTCGTGTCGTTTCTGCATATCGTCCTCGGGGAGCTGGTTCCGAAATCCCTGGCAATCCGGAGCACGGAGAAGGCGGCGCTGCTCACCGCGTTCCCGATGGTCATCTTCCGCTACGTCTTCATCCGCCCATCTGGCTGCTGAACGCGACTGTGAACGCGATCCTGCGCCTCTTCCGCCTCCCGCCGTGTCACGACCACGGCGCCCACTCGGAGGAAGAGATCCGCATCATCCTCGACCAGTCGCAGACCAGCGGCATGCTCTCGTTTCGGCGGCTCCTGCACATCGAAAACGTGCTGGACATGGGCGTGCTCACCGTGCGAAACGCGATGCGCGCGCGCCGGCTCGTTCGAACGCTCAGCCTGGGCCACGCGAGCGCAGAACGAAGGCGTGATCAGCCGAGTATCCGCCTCTCCCGCTACCCGCTTCTGGGTGATGACCCGGAAAAGCCGCTCGGCTACGTGCACGTGAAGGACCTGCTTCCTCGCGGAGCGCGCGGGAAAGCCGACGGATGACCTTCAGCCGTTTTGTCCGCCCCTGTCTCAGTTCAAGGAGCAGGATCCGCTGGAGCAGAGGCTTTCGGAGATGCAGAGGAAGGCAGCGCACATGGCGCTGGTCTTTGCTGATGATGGCAAATGGACAGGGATCATCACCCTCGAGGACGCCGATGGAGGAGGTCATCGGCACGATCGAGGAAGAGTATCCGACGGAGCCCACCGTGCGGTTGTCGGACACTCCTGACGCCTGTAGCACACGCTCCTCGACGTGGAGGGCTCATCATCCTGGCGCCACGCGCAACGCGCTCCAGCGCATCAGGGCGCCGATCTTCCTGTCTCACGAGACGCCATCATGCTCTCCATTGTGGAGCGGGAGCGACTGGGGAGCAGCTATGTCGGGAAGCGGCTTGCCATTCCTCACGCGCGTCTTTCCCGCCTGGCGCATCCCATGGTCATCGTCGGCGAGGATGAAGAACCCATGCCTTCGCCGGTCCCGGGGAGGACATCAACATGCTCTTCATACTGCTCACCCCTGCCGACACGCCCCGCATCCACCAGATCCTCCTGTCGCATATCGCGGGCATATTCGAGAGCGACTTCCTTGAAGGGAGACTGGAGGATGCCTCGACGGCCGCCGAGCTGCACAACGCCATCATCACCGCGGAGCAGGTCGTTCTGGGTTGAGGCTGGGACGCCAGGCTGTCCCGGCCCATGCCTCACGAGCGGAGGAGCACCGGGATGCCGTCGGACTCCAACCGGCGGAGCGCTTCCTGGAGAACAGCGGGCGAAGCACTCGGCGTGCCGCGCAAGGCAGGATCCAGAGTCACCGATGACCGGAAGCCCTGCAGGATGAAGCGGCGCACGGTGCCAAGACCGGCGGCAAGCTCCCGAAGCTCCTCGATCGAGAGGATCGTATCACCGTAGGTCGTGCGAATCTCGTAGTCGATGCTGCCGAGCCTCAGAATGCGAACGCTTTCCAGGATCGGGGAGGCGTCGACGTCGACGCCGGCGACACGCGAGTACGAACCGAGGGGCGCCTTGACGTCCAGCGCAACGTAGTCGAGAAGGCCCGCTGCCATGAGCTCGCGAAGACAGGCAGGGTTCGTGCCATTCGTATCGACCTTTGTCGCGTACCCGAAAGAGCGGACCTCACGAAGAAACGCCGCAAGATCGGCATGAATCGTCGGCTCTCCTCCGCTGAGAACGACACCCTGCAGGATCTCCTTCCTTGCGGAGAGAAACTGGAGAACATCCTCGGCGGGGATTCGAGCCGAGGACGGCTCCGGGTCAACGAGACCCGGGTTGTGACAGTAGCGGCACCTCAGGTTGCAGCCGAGGGTGAAAACCACCGCGGCCAGTTTCCCGGGGAAATCGGAGAGCGACAGCTTCTCCAGGCCGCCGATCACCATCGCAGTCTTTCGCGCGGCATGATCAGGTGAGCTTGAAGGTCTTCCGCACCCCGAACTCCGCGACTTTTCCTTCGTTCCACTGCTTCACGGGGCGCAGGTAGCCAACCACGCGGGAGTAGATTTCCGCCGCTGCGCCGCATGTCGGGCAGGTCTCCACTTTTCCGGAAAGGTACCCATGATTCGGGCAGATGCTGAAGGTCGGCGTGATCGTGAAATAGGGCAGGTGGTATCGCTGGCAGATCAGCCGCACAAGGTTCTTCACATTCGTGATATCCGTGATTTCTTCACCGACGAAAAGGTGGACCACCGTGCCGCCGGTGTACCTGGTCTGCAGCTCGTCCTGCAAGTCGAGCACTTCGAAGATGTCATCGGAGTACTGCACCGGGAGCTGGGAGGAGTTCGTGTAGAAAGGGAGGACGGTTTTCGATTCATCGTCATTCCCGCGGGCCTCGTTTGCCGACCGTATGCCGGGGAACTTTTCAGCGTCGAGCCTGGCAAGACGGTACGAGGTCCCTTCGGCCGGGGTCGCTTCGAGGTTGTAGTTGTTGCCGGTCTGTTCCTGGTAACCGATGAGCTTCTCGCGCATGAAGTCCAGCACACGCAGGGCGAAGAGCTGCCCTGTCTCGGCACCGATAGTCGTGCCCAGGAGATTGAGGCACGCCTCGTTCAGCCCCACCAGGCCTATGGTGGAGAAATGATTCCGCCAGTACTGGCCGAAACGCTCGCGGATTCCGCGAAGGTAATGGCGCGTGTAGGGGTACAGGTTGCGCTCCGTGAAGCGTTCAAGGACCTTTCTCTTGATCTCCAGGGAGTCACGCGCAAAGCCCATCAGCTGTTCCAGGCGCTGGAGGAACTCCCCCTCGTCGGAACACAAATACCCCAGGCGGGGCATGTTGATGGTGACGACGCCGATCGAGCCCGTGAGCGGATTGGCGCCGAAAAGCCCGCCGCCCCTCTTCTCCAGTGACTTCTGGGACTCCAGGGTCCGCAGGTCCAGTCGGAGTCGGCAGCACATGGAGCGCGTATCATCCGGTGACATGTCCGAGTTCACGAAGTTGGAAAAGTAGGGGATCCCGTACCGGGCCGTGACCTTCCAGAGGACATCGAGACTGGGATCATCCCAGGGGAAGTCCTTGGTGACGTTGTAGGTCGGAATGGGGAAGGTGAAGACCCGTCCCTTCGCGTCGCCCTCGGCAAGAACCTCGAGGAAAGCCCTGTTGAACACGGCCATCTCGTCCTGGAAGTCCCCGTACATGTCGTCCGTGTATTCGCCGCCGCGGATGACCGGCTTGCCCACGAACATTGACGGGACCTTCAGGTCCATCGTGATATTCGTGAACGGTGTCTGGAACCCGACCCGCGTGGGAACGTTGATGTTGAACACGAACTCCTGCAGCGCCTGTTTTACCTCGTCGAAGGCAAGGTGGTCGAAGCGGATGAACGGGGCGAGGAGAGTGTCGAAATGAGAGAACGCCTGCGCCCCCGCCGCTTCACCCTGCAGCGTGTAGAAGAAGTTCACCACCTGGCCCAGGGCGCTGCGAAGGTGGCGCGCCGGCCCGCTCTCGACTTTTCCCGCAGCGCCACGGAATCCCTGGAGGAGCAGGTCCTCCAGATCCCAACCCACGCAGTACACGGAGAGAATGCCGAGGTCATGGATATGGAAGTCCCCCTCGGTATGCGCAAGCCGTATCTCGGGCGGGTAGATCTTGTTCAGCCAGTAGACCTTGCTGATCTCGGAGGAGACGTAGTTGTTCAGGCCCTGCAGCGAGTAGTCCATGTTGGAGTTCTCGTTGACCTGCCAGTCGTCGCGCGTGAGGTAGCGATCTATCAGGTCCACGTCCGCGCTCGAAACGATCTCCCTGATCCTGGCGTGCTGCTCGCGGTAGATGATGTAGGCCTTGGCCGTTTTACGATACGACGAGGCGAGGAGCACCTCCTCCACGATATCCTGCACCTGCTCGACGGACGGTATTTCGCCGGGCAGCGCCTGCCCGGCGATGGAGAGCACGCGGACCATGAGATGCCGGGCGACGTCCTCGTCGAACTCACCCGTTGCGCTGCCCGGCGCGCGCGATGGCTGTCGTGATCTTGTCCGGGCGAAAGGGCACGATAAGGCCATTGCGCTTTCTTATTGAGACAAACACGCAGTTCCCCTCCCAAGGATTTCTGTGCGGGTTGAACGGGCACTGGTATATCCCATGGGAGGTGCCAAGGCAAGAGCCCGAAAGAATTCGACAGGCGGCGCGAAAAAGGGGAACATGTGTATAGGAAACAGGGGTCACCATCTATTGTCACCTGCCGCGAAATCGGTTATGCCTCAGGCGATGGGGAAGATCATCGTGTTCGCCAACCAGAAGGGGGGAGTCGGGAAGACGACTACCGCCGTCAATCTCGGCGCTTACCTCGCACAGGCAGGCAAGCGCGTCCTCCTCGTCGATTTTGACCCCCAGGGCAACACGTCGAGCTCGGTCGGCGCCAGGAAAGAAGCTCCCGGGCATCTACGAGCTGATCATGGGAAAGGTCCTTCCTGACCAGGCCATCCAGGCGTCCAGTGTCCCGAACCTTTCCATTATTCCTTCCAGCATCGATCTCACCGGGGCTACCGTCGAGCTGGTCGACCAGGAGCACCGCGAGTACTTCCTCAAGCGGTCCCTGCTCCCTCTCGCCGGGCGCTTTGACTACATCTTCATTGACTGCCCGCCCTCACTCGGGCTGCTGACCCTCAACGGGCTGGTGGCCGCCGACTTCGTCATCATCCCTCTCCAGTGCGAGTACTTCGCGCTGGAAGGGTTGAGCCTGCTCCTGAAGACGGTGAACAGGGTCCAGAAGGTGCTGAATACCGAGCTGAAGATCGGGGGAATCCTCTTCACGATGTATGACAGCCGCACACGCCTGGCCCACGACGTGGTCCAGGAGGTGACCGGCTATTTCAAGGAAAAGGTCTTCCGCACGATCATACCCCGCAACGTGCGCCTCAGCGAGGCGCCGTCGTTTGCGCAGCCCATCAGCCAGTACGACCCGGAATGCATTGGCGCCCGCAGCTACCAGCGGCTGGCGGAAGAGGTGCTCCTCAATGTCTAAGAAAGCCCTCGGGAAGGGAATCGAGGCCCTCCTCGGCGAAAGCTCCGCGGAGGCAGGCGCCGCCGCCAGCGAGGTCGCGCTCTCTTCGCTCAGGCCCAACCCGCACCAGCCCCGCCAGGCTTTCGGCGAGGACTCGCTGCGCGAGCTCGCTGACTCGATCAGGGAGAAGGGGATCCTGCAGCCCATCCTCGTCGAACCGGATATCAGCGGCGAGTACGTCATCATCGCCGGAGAGAGGCGCGTACGGGCAGCAAGACTTGCCGGCCTCCAGAAGATCCCGGTGATCATCCGGCAGTTCACGCCGCAGGAAAAGCTGGAGATCGCTCTCATCGAAAACGTTCAGCGGGAGGACTTGACGCCTGTCGAAGCTGCCACGGCCTACAAGCGCCTGATGGAGCTCGGCAGCCTGAGCCAGGAACAGCTGGCGCAGCGCATCGGCAAGGAAAGATCCACCGTGACGAACACGCTTCGCCTGCTCAAGCTCCCGGAAGACGCCCAGGCCGCGCTGGGGAACGGGACCATCAGCGCGGGTCACGCGAGGGCCCTGCTGACACTCGTGAACCCTTCCGATGTCACCGTGCTCCTGAAGCGCATCGTCGATACCGGCATGTCGGTGCGCGATGCCGAGGAGGCCGCGGGCGGCCTGAACGGTGGATGGAAAGGGGCGGCGAAACCGGCCCGCACGGGACGGGGCAGCACCTCGCGCGGGGACCCGCATACCCGTGAGCTGGAGCAGGCACTGATCGAGAAGCTCGGGACGAAGGTTGCGCTGAAGGGAACGGCGACGAAGGGTACGATCGAGATATCCTACTTCACGGCCGAAGAGCTCGAACGGCTCATCGAGCTGCTGACCTGAGCATCCGGGCGTGAACATGAGCGCCGGCACTCCGGGGCACCCGGTTTAATTGACAAACCAGGGGTCGATCAGTATAGTCAAACCTGCCAGTTGAGCGTGGTTGCTGTGCATCGCGGCGTCGGCAATGCACTCGTTCATGCTCGGGAGAGGTGTCCGAGTGGTCGAAGGAGGCGGTCTTGAAAACCGTTGAGCCGCTTCGCGGTTCCGGGGGTTCGAATCCCTCCCTCTCCGGTCACTTTTCTCCCGCCCCTTGGTCACACTCGCAAGAGCAAGGTTGAAGAGGGAGCCCGTGGCAGGTCGCGGCAATGGAGCCGCGGGATGCCGCTGACAGGATTCTATCGGGCGGACGGCAGCCCGACAGGGGACCGTGAAACTGGAGAGGTGCGAGAGTGGCCGAATCGGGCGCCCTGCTAAGGCGTTGTACCTCTAAAGGGTACCGGGGGTTCGAATCCCCCCCTCTCCGTAGATCCGCGCCGAGAGAACGGTAGGCGCGGCGAAAACGTCCGGCCGCAACGGGTGCACGAGTGCACGAAACAGCGGCGACAATGAGCCCATAGCTCAGCTGGATAGAGCATTGGATTGCGGATCCAAAGGTCGGAGGTTCGAATCCTCTTGGGCTCGATTCGAGTTCTCGGGTGGCGCTGGTCGGTTCCGCACCGTCAGCCTGGCATCCGGGGAAATGGGGCGCTGCAGGTACGGCACCCGCTGCAGCACTGTGAGCA
The DNA here is from genome assembly GCA_963768665.1 of uncultured Spirochaetota bacterium. GTDB lineage: Bacteria > Spirochaetota > Spirochaetia > SZUA-6 > Fen-1364 > Fen-1364. The sequence continues at coordinate 110,025 of CAVYIU010000002.1, forward strand.
GGGACCACGAGGTGCATGGAGAGATGCGAGAGCGGTCGAATCGGGCGGTCTCGAAAACCGTTGAGCCGCTTGCGGCTCCGTGGGTTCGAATCCCACTCTCTCCGTAGCCCAGCCGCGGCATGCCGCGGCGTGTGGCGAGTTGAGCCGCGTCCGTGCCACGGTATTCCGCGGCAGGGATGGACGAAGGCGCGGTGCGGTTTGGGAGAGATGACCGAGTGGCCGAAGGTGCACGCTTGGAAGGCGTGTGTACTCGTAAGGGTACCGTGGGTTCGAATCCCACTCTCTCCGTACAACCCCTTCGGCGTTGATGTTCAGGTCATACGCTATGGGCTGTTGCCCAACCCCGTCAGGCCCGGAAGGGAGCAGCGGTAAGCAGCGTGTTCATGAGCCGTAATCGGCTTGGATGGAGCCGGAGGGGTTGCTTTCTCACGGGCCTGCAGCGGGGCACTGCCGCTGCATGTCCCGCTCCAGGCCGTGGCGCTCCGGTAATCCGCGGAAGGCCGGCGCGCTCGATACCTTGTGGAACACCGCGGCGCGGAGGCCGCTGATATGGCGTACGAAGTCACCTCCACCCGCAAGCGTCCCCGAAGCTTCGCCGAGCTGGTCGGGCAGGAGTTCGTCGCGGCAACGCTCGCGAGCTCGCTCCGCCAGGGACATATCGCGCATGCGTACCTCTTCGCGGGCCCCCGCGGCGTGGGCAAGACCTCCGTGGCACGGATCCTCGCCCGCGCCCTGAATTGCGAGAAGGGCCCCACCGAGACGCCCTGCGGGACGTGCGCCAGCTGCCGGGAGATAGCGCGGGGAGCCTCCCTCGACGTGATCGAGATCGACGGGGCTTCCAACACGAGCGTCAACGACGTGCGCGAGATCCGCGACGAGGTCCTCTTCGCGCCGAACACCGGTCGCTACAAGGTCTACATCATCGACGAGGTCCACATGCTCTCCAACAGCGCCTTCAACGCGCTGCTGAAGACCATCGAGGAGCCGCCGCCCTACATCGTCTTCATCTTCGCCACCACCGAGGTGCACAAGGTTCCCGCCACCATCAGGTCCCGCTGCCAGCAGTACAATTTCCGCCTTATCTCCACGGGCGAGATCAAGGCGAAGCTTCGAGAGGCGGCGACAGAGCTCGGCGTCGACGCGGAAGACCGCGCGCTGATCTGGATCGCCAAGGAAGCGACGGGGTCGATGAGGGACGCCTACACGCTGCTCGACCAGGTTGCCTCTTTCGGCGGCACCATCACCCTCGAGCGTATCCGCGAGAAGCTGGGCGTGCTGGGCATCGACGAGCTCAACGGCTTTGTCCGCGTCCTGCGGGAAGGCGACCCCGGCAAGGTCATGGAGCGCCTGGACGAGGTCCTGGGGGCCGGCGTTTCCATCGAACAGCTCGTCGCCAACCTCGCCGAGTACTTCCGCAACCTTCTCTTCCTGAAGAGCGGGATCACGAAGGACTCCCTGCTGGGTGCCGATCCCGCCGACTTCGACACGTCCGTCCTCGGATCGCTGGATAGCGTGCAGATCGAGAAGGCTATCGAGCTCCTTCTTCTCCTTTACCGCAACATACGGTTCTCTCTCAACCAGCGCTTCGAGCTGGAGCTCGTCCTGGTCCGGCTCGCCCAGCTGGACAAGCTCATCAGCCCGCAGGAGATACGCGATGCGCTGCGTGAGCTCCGGGGGCAGAAAGACCAGGGGACCGCCGCCGGCGTGCCGCCGGCCGCACGACCCACGGCTGCCCCGGCGCCGGTCGACCCGCATGCCGCCCTGCGCCAGATCGCCGACGCGTTTCGGCGCGAGAAGCCCGCGCTCGCCTCGGGCCTCGACAAGGTACTTGCCGCCGCTTTGGAAGGCGACGAAATTGTGCTTACCTTTGCCCTCAAGGACAGGTTTCAGGGAGAAATGGTCCTCAAGGACAAGGAACTCCTCGCCGGGCGCATCCGCCAACTGGTCCCTGTCACGCGATTGCGTGTCACCTACCAGGAGGCGAAGCAGGCCGCGGTGAAGGTCGACGAGAGGGTGGAACTCCTCCGCAAGGTATTCCGCGGAGAGGTCGTGGGAGGGGACAAGCATGGCGACCAATCCGTTTGACGTCTTCAAGCAGCTGCAGGGGCTGCAGTCACGCGTCGGGGAAATCCAGGAAAAGCTCAAGACGGTCCACGTGACAGGGTCCGCCGGAGGCGGCCTGGTGACCGTGGACATGAACGGGCAGATGCAGGTGGAGAAGGTCACCATCGCTCCCGAAGCCGTGGATCCCCGCGACATCCCCATGCTCCAGGATCTCGTTCTCGCCGCCGTCACCGACGCCATGGAACGGATGAAGGAGAAGATCCGGGACGAGGTTTCCTCCGCGACGGGCATGCTCGGCCTGCCCCCGGGGCTCCTGGGCTTCTGAACGTGAACGCTCTGGAAAGGCTCGTCGGGAACCTTTCGCGGCTCCCCGGTCTCGGCCGCAAGAGCGCGTCCCGCATCGCCTACTACCTTCTCAAGGCAGACGAAACGTTCGTTCGTGCCCTCGCGGAGGATCTTGCCCGCCTGCGCCAGACCATCCGCTCCTGCAGCATCTGCGGCACGTATACCGACATCGACCCGTGCGGCATCTGCACCGATTCACAGCGGGATCGCTCGTCGATCTGCGTGGTGGAGGAGCCGCGGGACGTCGTGACGATCGAATCGATCCATGAGCACCGCGGGCTGTACCACGTCCTCATGGGCGCCATCTCCCCGATCGACGGGATCGGTCCTGACACCCTGCGCATCGCAGCACTGATCGAGCGGGTCCACAAGGGAGGCGTGAGCGAGGTGATCCTGGCCACGAACCCCACCGTGGAGGGGGAAACCACGGCGCTGTACCTCGTCAAGGCACTCAAGGACACTGGCGTGAAAGTGTCGCGTATCGCGTTCGGTCTTCCCGTCGGTGGCGACATGGAGTTTGCCGACAGGCAGACGCTCGCCCGTTCTTTCAAGGGCCGCAACGCGTTCTGAGAGATCGGCCCCACCGCCGCGCGGCAGGTCTACAGCTTGTCCACCAGGATGGAGCACTTGCCCGACGGGATCGGGAGCGTCTTGCTGCGCGCGCCGAACAGGTCGATGGTCAGGTAGTAGAGCTTTTCGCTTTCCAGGTGCACTTCCCAGCCGCGGTTGCTCTTCGCGCTCAGGATGGAAATGAGGTTCCGCTTCAGGGCGAGGTCCCCGATCCCCATCGACTCGAGGGTCGGTATGGTCCAGTCCACCGTCTTGCGGGGAAGAGAGATGTTGAGACCGATGATGTTTTCCAGCATGAGGGAAACGGTGGTCAGGGCGGTGTAGGGCACGAACATCGTGCGCGGGAAACCCTTCTTTCCCGGCCACTTCGCGGGGCCCTCGGTATGGGGCGCATACGCCTCGTAGAGCGATCCCTTCTTCCCGTTGCTCGTGTACAGCCCGTCCAGGACATGGTACAGGTGCCTGATGGCGAACTCCCGCGCGAGGTCCTGGCGCTTGTACTTCTCCAGGCCCTTGATGACCATGTAGTTGAACGGGGGATACACCGACCCCCGGTAGCCCAAGCCCTGCGTGTCGAACCTCTTGTCCTTGACGGCGAGGGTCGGGAACGGGTTCTCGATGCCGAACTCGTGCGGGTCCACCAGGTGCTCGATGAGCCTCTCTCCCCGCGCCTCGTTGGGTATCTCGGCGATCAGCGGCCAGAACGAAGCGATTGTCTTGACCTTGAGGCGCTTTTCCGACTCGTCCAGGTCGTAGTAGAACCCTTCCCTCTCGTCCCACATGAGCCCGTTGATCTTCGTTTTCAGCGAGAAGTAGGCCTTCTTGTAGTTGTAGTTGGTGTCCTTGTCGTTGATGATGTCTGCCAGCTCCGACACGTAGAACGCGGACAGTGCCATCTGCGCGTTGAAGTCGATGGGATAGCACATCCCGTCACGCGGCGAGTTCTCCATGGTCGTGGCGGCGAGGGGAACCGAGTACAGCCCGTTGGGCGCCTTGAATGTCGTCTCGAGCCACCGGTAGTACTTTTCCAGGACCGGCAGGACCTCGCGGATCCGCTTCTTGACGCCGAGCTTGTGGTAGATGTTGAACTCGGCCCACGCAAAGAGCGGCGGCAGGACTCCTTTCGGGTTTTCCTTCGAATGCACCGGCTTGCCGTCCGATTCGCGGTATTCACCACGGATGGCACCGGACTCTTCCTGCTTCCCGTAAAAGTTGTCCAGGGCCGACATCACGGGGTAGATGCGGTTGGAGTACACCAGGAAGAACGAGGAGAAGCAGGCATCGAACTGGTTGATCCGCGTGCTGTCCGGGTGACTGAAGTAGCGGCTGTGGAAGCCGTTTGCCCCCGTGCCCTTCTTCCAGTAGTCCTTGATCAAGTTCCACGTTTCATCATACAGCGATACCAGGTCCTGATCGTAGAAGTGTATCTTGGGGAAATCCTTCTTTACCACTCACATTCCTCGCTCATGCGCGCCGTATTGTACCATGCTGAGGCACGCCGTCAAACGCAATTTTGCAGCCGGCCCGGGACATTTTACCGGCACATCCTTACCTGCGAGAGACGCGGTCGCACTGGCGCGGGACATGGGTCGCCAATCACAAATGTACGGACAGCCGGCTCGCATCGTCAAGCCAGCGCCCTCATGACCGCATGAGTCACGAGGCGGGCGTCAAGCTGAGAACTGCTGGTGGACAGGCACGTATTCTTCGACATGCCATGACGGCACCGATTTACTACCCCCATGGATGTCGGTGAGCTCCTCACGACAGCGAAGATGGCGCGGTTGACGCTCTCGGAAACCGAGCTGCACACGCTGGGCCGTGCCGTCGAGCAGATGCTCGAGCACTTTTCCCGCATGCGGGAGGTCGACGTGGAAGGCCTGGCGCCGACAACGCACACACTCGTGCTTGAAAACCGACTCCGCGACGACGTGGAAACCGGTCCGGAGCTCATCCGAAGCGCTTCTCGGGAACGCGCCCGAGCGCGAGGAGCGTTTCATCGTCATTCCGAACGTACTCTAAATCCATACGGCGCCCGTCGACGGGGGCGGAGGGGCAATGGGCTGGCACGGCCTGGCAGGGAGCAGCGAAACCAGGGAGCGGTGGAAAGCATTCGCCGAAGGGCGCGATAGGGACCTCGGTGCGTTCCTCCGCCTCGATGGCGCGCTCGCGGATCCCGACTCTACCCGCAGCGGCCGTCTTGCCGGCGTCCCTTTTGCCGTCAAGGACAACATCGCCGTGCGCGGCTTTCCCCTGACGTGCGGCTCCCGCATATTGAAGGACTTCACCTCGCCTTACACGGCAACTGCCGTCGAGCGCCTGCAGAAAGCCGGGGCGGTCGTGGCCGGCAAGACCAACCTGGATGAGTTTGGAATGGGCTCCTCGACGGAGAACTCTGCGTTCCACGTGACGAAAAACCCCTGGGATCCGTCCCGCGTCCCGGGCGGCTCCAGCGGGGGAACGGCAGCGGCAGTCGCTGCCGGGATCGTGCCGTTCGGGCTGGGAAGCGATACGGGGGGTTCCGTGCGGCAGCCCGCTGCCTTCTGCGGCGTCTACGGGCTGAAACCGACCTGGGGCGCCGTCTCCCGGTACGGGCTGGTGGCGTACGCATCGTCGTTGGAGGTCATCGGCGTCGTGTCGAAAACCGTTGCAATGGCCGAAGAGGCGTTCTCGGTCATGCGCGGACAGGATCCGATGGATCATTCCTCGCTTGCCTGGAAGCCTCCGGCGACGAAGAAATCCCCGCTGCGCATCGGGGTGCCGCGGGAATGCGCGCTGGTGCCGATGCACCCGGACGTGCAGAAGGCCTCCCTGCAGGCGCAGGCAGCCCTGAAAAGGCTCGGGCACGAGCTTGTGAACATCTCCCTTCCCACGCTGGACCATGTCGTTTCGGCCTACTACGTCATTGCCACGGCCGAAGCGAGCGCCAACCTTGCCCGCTATGACGGCGTTCGCTATGGCCACCGCGCCAGGCGAGCCGACACGCCGGAGGAGATGACGGTCGCCTCGCGCTCCGAGGGCTTCGGGGCCGAGGTGAAGCTTCGCATCCTGCTCGGAACCTACGTGCTTCGCTCGGGTTTCCAGGACGAGTACTACCTGAGGGCGCAGCGGATCCGCACCGCGATCCGCAACGACTTCGAGAAAGCCTTCGGCGGCGTCGACCTGGTCCTCATGCCGGTGTACCCTGTGCCGCCCTTCGCGCGCGGGAGCGTTGAGGCGGACCCGTTCACGCAGAAGCTCGCCGATGTCTTCACCTGCGCAGCCAACCTGGCGGGACTTCCTGCCATGTCGTTCCCCGCGGGGGTGGAAAACGGGCTTGCCCATCGGCATGCAGTTCCTTGCCCCGCCGCTCGCCGAGGACCTGCTGTTCTCGGTGTGCCGGGAGCTCGAGCGCGGGCAGCCCTCTCCTGATGCGCCGGGCTTCCCGGCGGAGTGGAGGTAAGCCCGTGTACGCCTCTTTCCTCGGTCTGGAAGTGCACACGCAGCTCCTCACGCGGACGAAAGTATTTTGCGGATGCCGCGCGGCATTCGGGGACGAGCCGAACACGAACGTCTGCCCGGTCTGCATGGGCTACCCCGGGGTGCTGCCCACACTCAACGGGGAAGCCATCCGTATGGGCTACGTGGTTGCCCGCGCGCTGAACTGCACGCTGGCAGCCAGCACCCTCTTCGAACGCAAGAACTACTTCTATCCCGACCTTCCCAAGAACTACCAGATCTCGCAGTTCCGGTCTCCCCTGGGCACCGACGGGTGGGTGGAGATCGAGCTTCGGAAGCGGCGAAAGCGCGTGCGTATCCGCGAGGTCCACCTCGAGGAAGATGCCGGCAAGATGATCCACGCGGGGGACATGACCCTCCTCGACTACAACAGGACCGGGACCCCCTTGCTGGAAATCGTCACCCAGCCCGACATGGAGGTGGGGGAAGAGGCCGAGGTGTTCCTCCAGCAGCTGCGCCGCGTGGTCCGGTACCTCGGCGTCTGTGACGGGAACATGGAGGAAGGGTCCCTGCGCTGTGACGCGAACGTCTCGGTCAACGTCGAGGGCCGCGGCCTCGGCAGCAAGGTGGAGGTGAAGAACCTCAATTCCTTCAAGTTCGTCAGGAAGGCGATCATGCACGAGATCGCCCGCCAGACGGAGATCCTTGAGCGGGGAGGCACCGTCAACCAGGAGACGCGCCTGTGGAACGAGAACAGGGATGTCACCGAGGCCATGAGGACAAAGGAGACGTCGTCGGATTACCGCTACTTTCCCGAGCCGGACCTGCCCCCCTTCAAGCCGGACGCGTCATTCCTCAAGCAGGTGGAAGACGCCCTCGTGGAGCTCCCGGAGGCGCGGAAGCTCCGATTCGTGGAGACACTCGGGCTCTCCGAGGACCAGGCCGACTTCCTGTGCGAGGAGCGTGCGACCGCCGACTTCTTCGAGGCAGCCGTTGCGAGGGGTGCGGACGCACACAGCGCGGCCCTGTGGCTCGCTTCCGATGTGAAGAAGCATCTCAATCGTACCGGTCTTTCCCTTTCGCAGTGCCCTCTCACCCCCGCGCGTCTCGCCGAGCTCCTGGCGCTCCTTGCCAGCAAGCGGATTCACGGCAAGATCGCGAAATCCGTCCTCGACATGGTTTTTGCCGAGGACAAGGATCCCCTCGCCATCATCAAGGAAAAGGGCTGGGAGCAGATCACTGATCCGGGGCTTCTCGCGGCAGCCATGGAAAAGGTCCTCGCGGCGAATCCCGCGGCCGTCGCATCCATTCGTGCCGGCGACAGCAAGCCAACGACATTCCTGATTGGCGAGATCATGAAGGCCACCTCCGGGCGGGCGGATCCGGCGCTCGTCCAGGCGCTGGTGAAGCAGAAGCTCGCCGTCTCGGTCATCACGATCCTCTCCCTCGGGGGAGCAATCGCCGGCCGGGAGACCGCGGACGGCGAGATCGTGCCGGGAGATCCCGCCGAGATCCTGCGGCTCCTGGAGGCGGAAGGGAGTCTTGGGCGCACCATCGCCTTCGAGGGCGGCGAGGTCGGCAGGATCCTGAGCGAGGAGATAACGCCGACCGACTGGGCCCAGCTTGCCGCGGGCATCGACGAGCTCCTCAGGCGGGGCAGCGCGTCCGGCATCGTGATCACGCACGGGACCGACACCCTGGCCTATACTGCCTCGCTGGTGTACTGGCTTTTCCCGCGCCCGAGCGTGCCCATCGTGCTCGCCGCCTCGTTGCAGCCCGCCGGGAAGCCGGGCAGTGACGCCATCCCGACGCTGCGACGAGCCATACAGACCGCCGCGGAGATGGAGCCCGGGGTCTACGTGGTGTTCGGCGGGAGGGTCCTTTCCCCGGTCAACCTTAAGTTCGAGCGCATGGCCCCTGACGGGTTTCGCAACTGGAACATGGTCCGCCCGCGCCATACCGGCAACCCGCTGTTCGAGGAGCCGCCCATCTCGGGGGACAGGGAACGGCTGCGCGAGCGCTTCGAGGCGGCCATCAACGCGACACTCATCCTGCGGGTCTACCCGGGCATGCGCGGGGACCATCTCATCGAGCTGATGGACCGGGGCGTGAAGAACTTCGTCCTGGAGCTCTACGACACGGGAACGGCGAATCTCCGTGACTCACCCTATTCGCTGCGAAGGGTGTTCCTCGCGGCGCGCGAGAAGGGGGTGCATTTCTTCTGCACCTCGCAGCAGGAAGGCATCGTGGACTTCTCGCGCTACGTGACGTCGCACGAGCTGTGGAGGGAAGGCGCCATCCCCATGGGCCCGCTCACCACCGAGTCGGCGTGGACGAAGCTGGTGGTGTGTTCTGCCTTCTCGGAGACCGGGGAGGAGCTTCTCGCACGAATGGAGCAGGGAAATGCGGACGCTGATCTCTGAGGTTTCCACGCTCGTCGGGACGGACGTCAGCCTCTCGGGGTGGGTCCACCGGATCCGCGACCTCGGCGGCGTCTCCTTCGTCGTCCTGCGTGACAGGAGCGGCAGCGTCCAGCTGGTCTTCGACGCGAAGCCGTCGGTCACGCCGGAGTCGGTGATCCGGGTCACGGGGAGCGTCGCGCAGAACGAGAAAGCCCCCGGCGGGATCGAGGTGCGCGTCCGGGAGACCGAGGTTCTCTCCGCGGCCGAGGTCGACCTTCCCTTCCCCGTCAACCAGGACCCGGGAAAGATGCCCCTGGAGTCGATCCTCGACAACCGCATGATCTCCCTGCGCAACCCGGCCATTCTTTCGATATTCCGCGTCCAGTCCACGATCCTCCGCTGCTTCGCCGAATGCCTTCGTGCCGAGGGGTTCAGCGAGATCAAGACGTCGAAGCTCATCGGCACCGGCACCGAAGGGGGAACCGGGCTTTTCCAGGTCGAGTACTTCGACACGAAGGTCTACCTCACCCAGTCTCCCCAGATCTACAAGCAGGCTCTCATCGCCTCGGGACTCGAGAGGGTGTTCGAGATCGGCCCTGCCTACCGGGCCGAGAAGCACGACACGCCGCGGCACATCAACGAGTTCACCTCGCTGGACGTGGAGATCGCCTTCATCGAGAGCGAGCAGGACCTCATGGACCTGGAAACGCGCATCCTGGCGGCGATTTTCCGCGGCATACGGGACACGAACCAGCGCGAGCTTGACTCCTGGAAGGCAAGCGTGCCCGACCCCGACCTGTGCGCACGCATCCCGCGGGTGTCGCACGACGAGGCGCGGGAGATCGTCACGAAGGAGACCGGCCACAAGGTCTACGAGATCACCCCCGAGGGGGAACGCACACTGTGCGAATGGGCCATGAAGACCGCGGGCATCGAGGCGGTTTTCGTCCACGGGTACCCGCGCAAGTCGCGGCCGTTCTACACCTATCCGGCCGAGAACAATCGCACCCGTTCGTTCGATCTTCTTTTCCGCGGGCTGGAGATCACCTCGGGCAGCATGCGGATCAACCGCTTCGACATGCTGCTGGAGAACCTCAAGGCATTCGATCTCAAGCCCGAGGGCCTCGCGGACTACCTCTCCATTTTCCGCTACGGCTGTCCGCCCCACGGGGGGTTCGCGATCGGCCTCGAGCGGATCACGCAGAAGATCCTCGGCCTGGGGAGCGTGAAAGAGGCGACACTTTTCCCGCGGGACAGGAAGAGGACAAGGCCGTAGCCCTGCGACGGTACACCGTCGCTGGGAGGGCGAGGTGTGCCGAGTCCGATGGACGGAAGGCACGGCACACCTTAGTCGCGCCGAAGGCGCGACGACGGGAGGCCGCTCTGGCCGTACCGCCGCTGGCTTGTTCCCCCGCGTAGAGGCGGTGTATGCTGATTCATCCATTACGATACTGTCGCGATCTCCCGCGAGACGGCGGCGCCGGTCGACCAGGAGACACGACACAGGAAGAGGAGGCGATCATGCGGAAACTGGGGAGACTCGTGGTGTTTCTTGCGATCATCGCGGTGGCATCAACGGCGTTCGGCCAGGGCGCGATGGCGGCGGCGGGAAACAGCCTGACCATCGGGCTCGTTCTCGTCGGGCCCTACAACGACCAGGGATGGAGCGAGGCCAACTACGACGGCGTACAGTACGTCGTGAAGAACGTACCCGGCACCAGGATGGTCTACATCGACAAGGCCAACTCGGCGGACAGGCCGGGAACGACCGTGTCCCAGCTCGGGGAAAGCCTCGTGGCGCAGGGTGCGAAGCTCATCATCTTCAGCTCGGACGACATGTCCGACGAGGCGGTGAAGTTCGCCCAGGCCCACAAGGACATCTTCGTCATCATGACTTCCGGCAGCCAGGTGTGGAAGGATGGCCAGAACTACATGGCCCTTCCCAACATGGTGAACATCATGGGCCGCATGGAATACGGCAAGATGATCGCCGGTGTCGCCGCTGCCATGACGACGCAGACGGGGAAGATCGGCTACCTCGGGCCCCTTATCAACGACGAGACCCGGAGGCTCTCCTCGTCGGTGTATCTCGGCGCCCGCTACGCGTGGGTGAACTACCTCAAGAAGGACCCGGCAGCCCTCCAGTTCAAGGTGACCTGGATCGGCTTCTGGTTCAACATTCCCGGCGTGACCTCCGACCCGTCGCAGGTTGCTGATGACTTCTTCAACAGCGGCTACGACGTCGTGGTGTCGGGCATCGACACGACGGAGGCGGTGACCGAGGCGGTCAAGTTCGCCGGCCAGGGCAAGAAGGTGTGGGCGATTCCCTACGACTACTACAGCGCCTCGCAGACTGCTCCCGCGATCAATCTCGGCGTCCCCTACTTCAACTGGGGCCCCGCGTACGCGGTCGCGGTGAAAGCGGCAATGAGCGGCAAGTGGGTCTCCCACTTCGAGTGGAACGCCCCGGACTGGAAGAACATCAACAGCGGGGATACCTCCGCGGTCGGGTTCAACAAGGGCAATGCGCTCTCTGCCGCGGCCTCCAGCAGCGTCGACAAGTTCATCGGCGAGCTGGCCGCCGGTCTCACGCTCTGGAAGGGGCCCCTCGCCCTCCAGGATGGCACCGCCTACCTGAAGAGCGGCGAAGTCGCCACCGACCAGAAGATCTGGTATCTGCCGCAGCTCCTGCAGGGCATGCAGGGCCAGAGCGTTTCGAAGTAGCTGGACTCCGGCATGCACGGGGGCGGGCACTGCTGCCCGCCCCCTCGTTTACCCCATGCGGGTCGATCTTCGCGACATCCACAAGGCCTTCGGCAGCGTCCGGGCGAATGACGGGATCTCGTTGAGCGTTCCCCCGGCAACGATCCAGGGGATCCTCGGCGAAAACGGGGCCGGGAAAAGCACGCTCATGAAGGTCCTGTCCGGGTTCATTCATCCCGATGCCGGGGAGATTGTCCTGGACGGCCGTCCCACATCGATCGGGTCTCCCTCGGAAGCGATCGGCAGGGGCATCGGCATGCTCCACCAGGACCCGCTCGATTTTCCCCCGTTCACCGTGCTCGACGATTTCATGCTGGGACGGCGCGGCCCGATCTTCCCCGACAGGAACGGCGCGGCCCGTGATCTTCGTTCCCTTGCACAGAAGTTCTCTTTCACCATCGATCCTTACGCCTACGTGGATACCCTCACCGTCGGCGAGCGACAGCAGCTGGAGATCCTCCGCCTCCTGTGGCTCGGCGCCCGCGTCCTCATCCTGGACGAGCCGACCACGGGTATCAGCCTTCCGCAGAAGGAGAAGCTGTTCGCCACGCTGAAGACGCTCGCGGCGCAGGGCATGACCATCATCTTCGTCTCCCACAAGCTCGAGGATGTCGAGTTCCTCTGCCACCGCGCAGCCGTCCTGCGCCAGGGGAGGCTTGTCGGCACGGCGGAACCGCCGTGGCGCACCAGCGACCTCGTCACCATGATGTTCGAGAAGGAGATCCAGGAGAACCCCCGCAGCGAGCCGCGACTCGGAAGCGCCCTGCTGACGCTGGAGCGCGTCAGCCTGGAGGGGGCGCGCGTCCAGGTGCGGGGCATCGACCTGACCGTTCATTCCGGCGAGGTCGTGGGACTCGCGGGGATGGAAGGCTCGGGGCAGTCCATGCTCCTGTCGGCATGCGCGGGGCTCATGCGGCCCGTCGCCGGCCGCGTGCTGCTCGGCGGCCGCGACGCCACCGCCGATTCCTACCTGCGCTTCCGACGGCATGGCATCGCCTATCTCCCTGCTGCACGGCTGGAGCAGGGCCTGGTGCCCGGTCTCACCCTCGCCGAGCATTTCGTCCTGTCGGAAGGCTCGCGACGGCTGTTCATCGATCGTCGACGGGCCGCCGACGTTGCCGCAGAGCGCATCGGGGCCTACAACATCAAGGGGACGCCGTCCACGCCGGTCGAGTCCCTCTCCGGAGGAAACCAGCAGCGGATGCTGCTGGCCCTTCTCGCGGAGCGACTCTCCCTGGTCCTGCTGGAGCACCCGACGCGCGGGCTTGATATCGAATCGGCATTCTCCATCTGGCGGGCACTGAAGGAGCGTTGCGCCGGTGGGGCGGCTCTCCTCTTCGTCTCTTCGGACCTCGACGAGATCCTCATGTACAGCGACCGCGTGATCGTTTTTTTTGCAGGCCAGGTGACACCTCCGCTGCCCGCGAAGGACCTCTCCGTGGAGACGCTGGGAGCGCTCATCGGCGGCAAGGGTTTCGAACGCTTCGCGGCCGAGGCTGCGCATGCGTAACACGCGCGCCTCGCGCGCCCTGTTTCGAACGGCTGCCGTCGTCCTGTCGCTGGGGGTCACCAGTCTCGTGCTCCTCGCCTCGGGAGCACAGCCCGTCGCGGCTTTCCGCAACATCGTCCTGGGAGCCTTCGGCTCCTGGGATGTCGCCGCCAACGTCCTGGTCTCCTGGGTGCCGCTGCTCCTTGCCACCTCGGGGCTGCTGGTCACCTTCACCGCGGGGCTCTGGAACATCGGCATCGAAGGCCAGGTCACTCTCGGCGCGGTCTTCGCAACGGGCGCGCTGCGCGCGCTGCAGGGGAGCGCCCTCGATCCGAGCGTGGTCATCGCCCTGAGCGTCCTGGCCGGTATGGCCGGTGGTGCGCTTTGGGCGATGCTTGCCGGCGCGCTTCGCACCTTCGGCGGCGTGAACGAAATCTTCGGCGGGCTCGGCCTCAACTTCGTGGCCACCGCCCTCAACCTCTGGCTGATTTTCGGCCCCTGGAAGAGGCCCGGGGTGGCTTCGATGTCCGGGACGCTCCCCTTCCCCCCGCGCTTATGGATGGCCACGATCACGGAGCAGTCGCGGCTGAGCCCGGCGGCCCTCGTGCTGGCGGTCCTGTCGATTGCCGCGGTCTTCACCCTGATCCAGGGCACGACGTTCGGGCTGCGGCTGAAGGCCGTCGGCCGCAACGCAACGGCCGCACATCTGCTGGGCGTGCCGACGTGGCAGTACATGATGATCGCCTTCGGGATCTGCGGCGTCTTCGCGGGGCTCGCCGGCGCGGTCCAGGTGACGGCGGTCTATCACCGGCTCATCCCGTCGATTTCCAGCGGGTACGGGTATCTCGGCCTCATGGTTGCCATGCTCGTGAACTATTCCGCCGTGCTCACCGCTCCCGTCGCTCTGTTCTTCGCGGCCTTGAATGTCGGGAGCATCCAGCTGCCGATCGTCATGAGACTCGATTCGTCACTCGCCGGAGTCCTGCAAGGGACGCTCGTCCTGTTCGTCCTGCTCTCGCAGGGAGTGCGCGAACGGCTCCAGGGAAAGGGCGGGCCGGCGTGAGTATGGACGTCATCATCGTCGGGCTTGCCAGCGTCCTCACCGCTGCCGCCCCGCTCCTCTTCGGGATCATGGGCGAGACCATCTCGGAACGTGCCGGGGTGACCAACCTGTCCATGAACGGGACGATCCTCCTGTCGGCGATGGGCGGCTTCGCGGTGTCGCTCTTCACCGGGTCGCTGGTGCTCGGCTTTCTCGCCGGCGCCGCGGTCGGCGGTGCCGTCGCGCTGCTGCTCGCCTTCGCCAGCATCACGCTCCGCCAGTCGCAGGTCGCCGTGGGATTCGTCCTTACCCTGCTCTGCCGTGATCTTTCCTATTTCCTGGGCAATCCGATCATGGGCGCGACCGGCCCGCGGCTGTCGACGCTGCCGCTGCCCCTGCTGAAGGACATCCCCGTCTTGGGCCCGCTTCTCTTCCAGCAGGACATCATGACGTACGCAAGTTTCCTGCTCGTTGCCGCGTCGTGGGTCTTCATCTTCCGCACGAGGCCCGGCCTGATGCTTCGCGGCATCGGAGAGCGGCCTGCGGCGGCCTACGTGCGCGGCGCAGACGTGACCAGGCTCCGCTACCTCTACACGGTGATCGGCGGTGCGATCGCCGCTTCGCCGGTCCCGTCTATTCCCTGTCGGTGAAGGCGGGCTGGAAAGGGACAATCTCCGGACTCGACGGCATGGGATGGATCGTTCTTGCCATTACGATATTCGGAGGGTGGAACCCCCTGCGCGCCGCTTTTGGCGCCTGGCTCTTCGCGCTCCTCCAGTGGCTCGGCCTGGTCCTCCAGCCGGCGCTCCCGGGAGTGCCGTCACAGGTCCTGCAGGTCGCCCCTTTTCCCCTGATGATCCTTACGCTGCTGTTCGTCAACGTGGGCAACGCCGAGTGGGTGGAACGGTCTCTCGCCCGGCTGCCGACCCCGGTGCGGCGGAGGGTCGTGCGGATCCTCCGCGCCCTGAAGGCGACGCCGCCCTCGGCACTCGGGACCCCGTTCGAGCAGGGGTGAAGGGGGCGACTCTCGCGTGTGCACATCATGCGGGCGGAAGATGACGTCGCCGGTTCGTCGGGTTCAGCGCGACACCACTCCCGAGCGCGCGACGCGTTCGTGCTCCACGATGTCCTGCGCGTCCCAAGGATAGCATATCCACTTATCATCGACTTCTTCCCCGGCGAAGTAGAGCGTGACCTCCCGCGGGATCGTGCCTTTCTTTTCCTTTTTCTTGTTGTGAAGCACCGCCACGGCGATCTGCGAGGGCCGGTGCAGGAGGAGCTCCC
Source organism: uncultured Spirochaetota bacterium (assembly GCA_963768665.1). GTDB lineage: Bacteria > Spirochaetota > Spirochaetia > SZUA-6 > Fen-1364 > Fen-1364. The sequence continues at coordinate 125,422 of CAVYIU010000002.1, forward strand.
GCAGGCAGTATTCGAGCGTGACGCGCGAATCGTCCACCTCGTCGACGAGGAGGACGTTGCGGCCGGCGAGCTTCTTCTCCACCTCGTCGATCCACTGGATGGTCCGGGGACTGGCAAACGGCTTCTTGTCAGGACCGTAGTAGGAAATTCCCACCGTCAGGATGGGACAGGGGATGAATGTCTTGAGGATACGGGCCGGTATGAAACCGCCGCTTCCAATGGCAACGATCAGGTCAGGGCTGAACCGCGAGGCGCGTATCCTCGCGGCGAGCGCCTTGACGCTCAGGTGGATGTGCTCGTAGGAGAGGAAGTACTTTCCCTCGATCCCTTGCGTGATCATCGATGGCAAACAATAGAAGGAATCAGCGCATGCCGCAAGCGATTCCGGCGCGGTACGCTCCCCCTGTCCCGCCCGGCTGCGGAGGCATAGGCGGCTAGCGATCCTCGAGGCGGTACCGGGCCCGCACGGCGTCGAAAAGACCGACCAGCAGGGGGTTGTCGGGATTCCCGATGATCGCGTCCGCGAGGATGTCCTTCCGCTCCCTGGCCAGCACGGTGAAAAGCCTGCGCAGCGCCTCGCTCTTCGACTCCGCCGCGTAGCAGATACGCACGATGCGCTTCATCTCTTCGGGCGTCAGGACCTTTCTCGCCCTGCCCAGCGTGAGGAAAATCGTCTTCCCCCCGTCCGACGTTTCTATGGCGACGGCAGGCCGTCCAGGCTCCGGCCGCGGAGCCGGCGTGCCGGTGGGCCGGCCCGGCTGCCGGTTCAGCTTGTCCACGCGGGCGTTGTGGATGAGGACCTGGGCCTGCCGCAGGAGGAACAGGAGCCCTTCCTCGTCGATCTCGGCCAGGGCTTCCCTGAGCTCCTTCTCGATCTTCGCGCGGGCTGAGGGAGGGCTTTTTTTCGCTTTCACCCCACCCAGTATACACCTTGACAGTGATCCCCGCGCGCCACTACCCTATGGATCGACGTGCGAGGTGACCCATGGCGGATTCTTCCCGCGGATATGATTCGGATCTTCTCCGAGGAAACACAGATTCCCTCCTCCTTTACCTGATCAACGAGCAGGGACAGACATACGGGTATCGACTCATCAAGCAGATCGGCGAGCGCAGCGGCGGCTACTTCCGGTTCAAGGAAGGAACCGTGTACCCTGCCTTGCGCAAGCTGGAGAACGACGGGCTCATCCAGGGTGAGTGGAAGCGGCTTCCCAACGGTCAGGAGCGCCGCTACTACACGATGACCGAGCGCGGAAGGGAGCTGCTGCACCAGAAGCTTGCCATGTGGCAGAGCTTCGCCAGCGCTATGGCCCTTGTCATGAAGCCGGCCGCCTCGTAGAGGGAAGCGCTATGCATGCCGAGGTTGCCGTTTACCTCGACGAAGTCAGATCACACCTGCACCTTGATCCGCGCACGGAAAGGCGCGTTATCAACGAGCTGTACACCCATTTCCAGGAGAAGATGGTCGACCTGGAAACCGAGGGGCTGCCGGAGACAGAAGCGACGAAGGTAGCGCTGTCCTCATTCGGCGAGGCGCGCGGCATCGCGCGCATGATGTACGAAGCGTACAGCCGCGGCACGTGGACCGAGGCGCTCATCAGCTGCCAGCCCCACTTGATCATCGCCGTCCTTTTCGCCACCCATATCTGGCGCTTCCCTGCGCTCCTCGGCGCCGCGTTCGCCGCCATCATGATCATCGCGCTCCTCGGCCAGCGGGGCGGCACGCCCAACTGGCTTTACTCCTGGATCGGCTACGCGGTGGTTCCTCCCCTTGTCCTGAGCTACGTGTCTGCCGAACCCATTGCACGAACGGTCAACTACTTCCTGTCGGGCACCGGGGTCCCTGCCCCATTGTGGCTCGTTGCGGGCCAGGTGTTCCTCTATGCATTCACCCTGTGGCTGGTCGTCGCAACGGCCGTGCGCGCCGCGCGCCGGGACTGGATTCTCCTCTCGCTCTTGCTCCTCCCCCTGCCCGTGATCGCCATCTGGATCGTCACGGTGAGCCAACCCACGGGGTTTCTCCTGGATGCACTCCGGGGCCTCGAAGGCCGATTCAGCAGGTGGGACTCCGCGATGGCGGACTTCTTCGTCCTGCTCGGGGCGAGCACCGCGCTTTTTATCCGCCTTCGCCAGCGCGCCCTGAAGGTGGGAGCCGTGATCGTTGCCGGTGCCTTCGGGGGCGTCGTAGCGGCAAACAGCATCTGGGGAGACCTCGGGCTGCTCCGGCTCATGGGGCTGTCGCTCCTCTTCGTTGTCTTTCTCACGAGCCCCCTGGTCGTGCGTGCCATGGCGGGCAGGGAACACGAGCGCAAGGCAAGCCTCCCCTCCTGAGCAATCGGCGACGATTTTCCTGCACTTCGCTTGACACCGTGTGCCCGAAGGGTTAGCTTTTGCATAGGCTGTCTATGCAGAAGACAGCCATATGAGCCATGATCGCGAAGTACTTCTACAAAGTCATACGCCGGTTGTTCTTCAATTCGCACCTTCATGGCCTGAAGAACCTGAAGGGCGACGGACCCGTCATCATGGTAGCAAACCATGTCGGGTCCTTCGGACCGGTATCGGTCATCACCTCGATGCCGCTGCGCATGTTCCCGTGGGTGTCGCACGAGGTGACAGATATCGCGACGGTCGCGCGCAGGATCCAGGAAGAGTTCCTGGAGCAGGAGTTGCACCTCAGGCCGCCGGTCAGCACCTACTTCGGGCGGGTCATCGGCAGGATCTGTGTTGCCCTCATGAAGGACATCGGCGCCATCCCCGTCTACCAGAAAAGCAGGAGAATCCGGACCACCGTGGAGTTGAGCGTCAACCTCCTCGCGCAGGGAAAAAACATCCTCGTGTTCGCCGAGGACTCCACCCGAAAGATAAACGATGTCCTCTGCGAGTTCTGCACCGGGTGCATCCACCTTGCCCGGGACTACTACGAGAAGACGCGGAAGACCGTGCAGTTCCTCCCGGTCGCCGTCAACCGCAGGGTCCGCGGTATCCTCGTCGGAAAACCCATCCGTTTCGACGTGAGCGCGCCGTTCCCGCGCGAGAAGGTGCGCCTGAAGGCGGAGCTGGAAAGCAGCGTCTTCAGCCTCTACCAGGCGCTGGAAGCAGCAGCGCCCCACCGAACCCACCACACCGCCTGAGCCACCGGGCACCGTTTCGCGTTGACACCGCCTGGACGAACGAGGAGAAGGGCGGATGCAGCACCGCGGGGGGAACGCGGAAGTCTACGGCTTCTGGATCGGGCTCAGCGACACAGCCCTAACGGCCGGGCTTCTTCGCGCGGGACGCCTTGCGCGCGGGAGCCTTCTCCTTTGCCTTCAGTCCCGGTTTCCGAGGCTTGGCGGCAGCCTTCTTCCTCTCCTTTGCCGCGGGCTTTCGCACAGCCGTCTTTGGCGAGGCGTGGAGAGCACGCGCCTCCTGTTCCACCTCGTTGGCCGGGGGAATCACCCCGGTTCCCACCACGATATCCTTCGTGCCCATTCCTGCAACGAGGAGCGTTCCATCTGCCGGGTCAACGCGGCTGTTGCGGATCACGGCGCCCGTCACGTTTTTCAAGGAGATCGCCGGCTCCTTCGATCCGCGGGGAAGACGGCCACGGAACCCGTCCACCAGGATATCGGACGCGTCCTCGAAAGCGAGCGCGCTCTTCCACCGCGCGGTGGTCGGGTTTGCCATCACCACGTCGACGTTGTGCAGCTCCACGTCCCGCGCATATCGGAACGTGAGTGCGCTCCCCTCCTTGTCGTAGTCGGCCTTCGGATCGGCCGTGAGGAACAGGCGCACGTCGGAGAACCGGATTCCCTCGAGCCACTGCTCGGGGTGGCCCCGCAGCAGACAGCGCGCCGTCCCGTGCGCGATGACGTCTTTGATGAGCACGTTGCGGATTGCCCCCGCGGGAGCGTCTGTTTTTCCCAGCTCCGGGTGCAGCTCGCTGTAGCGGCGGCGTGACATGAAATAGAACGGGTCCCCGTCACCCCACCAGAACCAGTCGAAGCGCCGGCAGTCAACGGTGCAGTTGGAAATGATGATGTCACTCACGTACCCGCCGTCGAAGGTCATGAAGGCGATGCCGCGGTTGGAGTCGGTGATGACGCAGTTGTCGATGACGACGTTGCGCACCGCCACGTTGTTCCCGTCGCAGAACTTGACAGCGGAAGACGCAGAGGAAATGCGGCAGTTGGTCACCGTGATGTTCTCACAGGCGAGGGCCGGACCCCACAGGGGAGTCGAATAGAACACGATGGCGTCGTCGCCGGTCTCGATGGTGCAGTTGGATATGCGCACGTCGCTGCACCCGTCCGGGTCGATGCCATCCGCCCACACTCCTGACGTCAGGCTGGAGCGGATGGAGACGCCGTCAATGACAAGGCGCCTGCAGGCGTAGTAGTTCATTGTCCAGGACGGGGACCGTACGAACGAAAGACTTTCGACGCGGACGTCCGTGCACTTCAGCAGGAGGACGAGCCGGCCGAACTGGTCCTTCTTGGGAAAGGCGCGCATCGGCTTCTTGCCCGTTTTCACGAATTCGTCGAGGTTTTCCTTTATGGAGCGATCGTCGAAGTCCTGCACTCTCCATTCGTAGTCCGCCTGGCCGTCCACCGTTCCCCGGCCTTCCAGGGAGATGTTCTGCAGGTCCTCGCCGTAGAACAACGCTTCGCGGCCGTCCTCCTTGGCGCTGAAGTCAGCACGACTTTTCGACGAGTACAGCGTGGCGCCGGCCTCTATGTGGAAGCGGACGTGGCTACGCAAGTGGATGGTGCCCGACGTGTACTCGCCGGGAGGGACGTAGACCATGCCGCCGCCGGCTTCCGCGCACGCGTCGACAGCCTTCTGAATGGCGGGGGTGGCGTTCTCCGCCTTCTTTCCCATTGCCCCGTAGTCGCGAACGTTATATGTATTCATGCCGGTGAATGTAGCGCGCGCCGCCGACGCGGTAAATGCCCGCCGGCGCGCACGGCCTAGAAAGTGATGTCGATCTCTTCCTGGCCGGTCCTGCCGGTGAGCTTCCCGTAGAACACGCCGGCCGCGTCGTCGAACGACCAGCCGTCGGAGTACTTGGCGTACGAGGCGTCGGCGTGCCAGGGGATGCCATGCATGCGCACCTGCGTGAAGGCGGGGAGCCCCTGGATCGCAAAGTAGTGCGGCACACCGGCCGGGTACCCCAGCACGATCTGCACGGTGGAGTCCGCCTTGACGGCGGACACGAGGTCGGCCGCAGTCCAGAGAGACACACCCGCAGCGACCTGGCGCGCGAGCGGTATCTCGCGGGGTACCTGGCGACCTGCCGGAACGAACGGGTACACGGCCTCCGCGGCAACGGTTCCCGCGCGTGATGCGACCTTGCCGGAAGCGAGCGTCAGCGTGGCAGGGAGCGTGCCGGACGCGTCGCCGAGGGCAAGCGCAGCAACCACCAGGGCGCGGCCCACGGCGGCAGTGCGCGTGTCGGAAAGAGCGGCACCGGCGCGGACCAGGAGCCCTCCGCAGCGCAGGCTCGCGGCAACGTCCACGATTCCCGCCGTTGTTTCCAGGAAGAGCCCGCCGTCGGTGCTCCTGGCGGCGGGAAGGAGCCTGCGGTTGACGACATCCAGGAGTGCCTTGCGAACCGGGTCGCTGGAGTCGATGCCCTCCGCCATGCCCGTGAGCGCCCCCAGGAGACCGATCGCGCCGGGCACATCGAGCGAAGGGACGTTTTTTCCCGTGATGAAAGCGCGGGCCGCGGTGAAATCATCATGGGTGCCATGGTCGAGAAGAAGAGGGATGACGTCGGCTATGCGCAGAAACGCGTTGTCGCCGGAAGCCAAGAGGGTGCGCGCCTGGTCAACGAGCGCCGCGGACGTGATCGAGGAGGCGCGTATGTAGTCCCGGGTTCCTCCATCAAACACGCTCGTGGCAAATGACAGGGCCGGCGGGGCCGGTCGGGCACGCGCCCGCGCCAGGGCATCCTGCCACAGGGGGAAGACCGTCTTCCACGTGCCGCGGGCCACGGCCTCTGAGAGCAGCCCCACGCCGAGAACCTCGGAAAAGGAAGGGGTACCGCCGGGTATCGACCAGACGCCGTCCTTGGACGAGAACCGCGAAGCGCTCCAGCCCGCGTAGGCCGTGTCGAGCCAGCGCGCCGCGGCCGCCTGCAGCTGGGCAACGGTGGGGAGATCTTTCTCGTCGGGGAGCCTGACCGGGGACGCTGCCGGACGCGCGGCCGCAACCACCGCGGCCGGGGCGACAGCCTGGGTACCGGACATCGTCAGCGCGGCAGTCCACGTGCCGCTGTCCACCGGGAGCGTTATGGTCCCGGCGCTGTCATCAACGCGCGCGGCTGCCGGGAGGGTCAGCACGTATGTTCTGCCAGCGCTGCGCCATGCCATGGAAGAACCGGCCGGCGCTTCAGTTTCCATGCCGGCAAGCGTGTACGGGACAACGAGCCTCCCGGGGGCGGCGCCGGCAGCGGCGCCTGTCGCGGAGATCGTCAGGGAGCCACCGACGTCGGTCCCGGGGACCAGGCGCAAGCGAGTGCCGCTGGCCAGCACGATTTCGTCGTCACCGCTCTCAGACTGGAAGTCGGAGAGCCCGGGCGTCGAGGAGCGCGAGAAATGAAGGGACAGGCCGTTCCAGGTGAACGTGAGGGTATCCAGGGAGTGGGAACCCAGGACGGGAAGCAGGGTGTAGCGGCCAGCCACGCTGGCGTCCCCGACGTCCCGGGAAAATCCGCGGAAGAACAGTCCGGCAATGAGCAGCAGGAAGACGATCCCGACGTAGACAACGGGGACAAGGGCGCGCCGTCCGTGCGGTGTATCCATTGTGCGCGGATAATAGCAGGGGGACTTGAAAGATTCAACGCGCCGGGATATGAAAGCTGGGTTCCATGACCTGCGCACCGCATTCGCGCCCCGAGCACGCCGCGCCGCGCGCCCTTTCGGCGCTGTGCGCAGCATCGACATGTCTCCTCGTCGCAATGGTCTCGTGCATCGGCGCGCTTCCGCCGCCCTCGGCGTGAACATCGGGGTCATCGCGGCTGCCGCGCCGCGCCCGCGGGCGGGCAGAGCCCGCAGAACGCTCGGCGCTTGCATCGCCCCGACAATCCCGGTAGCATGGCCCCCCGGAGGGAGCGATGGCCATCAGCAAGGTCGCGACAATCGATGACCAGGTGGCGGTGAAGACCGTCCTGGTCAGCGTGTTCGACAAGACCGGCCTCGAAACGCTCGTTACGGGCCTGCTGTCCGCGAACGCCGGCCTGCAGATCCTCTCCACCGGTGGCACGTACGCCGTTATCGCGTCGTTCCTCGGGGCGTCTTCCTCGAAGTCCCTCCGCCAGGTGTCCGACTACACGGGGCAGCCCGAGATGCAGGGCGGACTCGTGAAAACGCTGGACTACAAGATCTACCTCGGACTCCTCTCAGAAACCCATAACACCGAGCACCAGGCCGACCTTGCCCGCGCGCAGGCGGTTCCCATCGACATGGTCGTCGTGAACCTCTACCCGTTCCAGCAGGTGGCGAGCAGGCCCGGGAGCAGCATCGAGGACGCCCGCGGCACCATCGACATTGGCGGTCCGTGCATGGTACGCGCGGCGGCAAAGAACTATCACCGCGTCGCCGTGGTGACCGACCCCGCGTCTTACCACGCCGTCATCGCAGAGCTTGCCCGGGGGGCGGCATGCTGGGCCTCGAGACGCGCTTCCGGCTGGCCCAGGAGGCGTTTCGCATGATCGCCGCGTACGACGAGACGATTGCCCGCTACCTCTCGGCGCAGACCCCCGCGGCGATGCGCGGGGCGTACAGCGTCCTGGAACGTAGTTGACCGTGGCAGTGCCTGACCTGAAGAGCGCCTATCGGCGCATCATGGACGAACATTTTCCCGACCGCATGGAGATCGCCTTCGCGAGCGAATCGGGTCGGCAGACTCTCTACTATGAGAAGGCCACCTGGGTGATCGACGGTGAAGAGAAGGGACTGCGCTACGGAGAAAACCCGGGCCAGGAAGCTGCCCTGTATCGCCTGGTGAACGGGAACCTGGTCCTGGGCGACGTGCAGACCATTGCGCCGGGGCGCCACCTTGCCTCGGACGTCGAGCTGCTCCAATCCGGCAAGCACCCGGGGAAGATCAACATCACCGATGCAGACAACGCGCTGAACATCCTGCGCTACCTCGCCGCGTCTCCCTGCGCGGTCATCGTGAAGCACAACAATCCCTGCGGCGTGGCCCGCGCCGACACGCTCGCCGCGGCGTACCACAGGGCGCACATGGCCGACCGGCTGGCCGCGTTCGGCGGCGCCGTCGCTCTCAACCGCGAGGTGGACAAGGAGACCGCGGAGCTCGTCGCCGAAACATACGCGGAGGTGATCGTCGCCCCCGAGTTCGCGCCGGGGGTCATGGACGTTCTCTCCCGCTGGAAGAACCTGCGCGTGATGCGCATTGCCGGCATGGCGAGGCTGGAGTCATTCGTCGGTGCGACGTTCGTCGACTTGAAGAGCCTCATCGATGGCGGCATCGTGGCGCAGACCTCGTTCACGCCCGTGACGTTACGCACCTCCGATTTCCTCCCCGCGCAGGCCACCTGGAAGGGGAAGGATTACCGCATCGCCCGCGAGCCGACGCGGCACGAGCGCGAAGACCTGCTGTTCGGCTGGCTCGTGGAGGCCGGGGTCAGCAGCAACTCGGTGCTGTACGTGAAAGACGGCGCCACCGTCGGCATCGGAACGGGCGAGCAGGACAGGGTCGGGGTGGCCGAGATCGCAAGGGACAAGGCCTACCGGAAGCTTGCCGATCGCCTGGCATGGGAGACTTTTCACGTTCCCTATACCGCGCTGGAGAAGCCGGAAGCCCGCGCCGAGATCGACCGCGAAACGGCGCGCCAGAAGGGCGGGATCGCGGGGTCGTGCATGGTGTCTGACGGCTTTTTTCCGTTCCGCGACGGGGTGGATGTCGGCATCCGCGAGGGAGTCACCGCCATTGTCCAGCCCGGGGGTGGCGGACGGGATTTCGAATCCATTGAGGCCTGCAACGAGGCGGGTGTTGCCATGGTGTACACCGGGCAGCGCTCGTTCAAACACTGAAGGAAAGGGGACGAGGATGCCGCTCATAGACATGCCGCTTGCCGAGCTGAAGACCTATGCGGGACGCAACCCGAAGCCGAAGGACCACGACGCCTACTGGGACCGCGCCCTCGCGGAGATGCGTGCCGTGGACCCGAAGGTGGAGCTGGTGCCCCACGCCGTCAACGCGCCGTACGCGGAGTGCTTCGACATGTACTTCACCGGCGTGCGGGGGGCACGTATTCACGCGAAGCTCGTCCGGCCGGCGAAGCCGAAGGGCCGGCATCCGGCCGTCCTTCTCTTTCATGGCTACACGGGCCACTCCGGCGAATGGTCGGACAAGCTGAAGTGGGCGGCGCTGGGATTCACCGCCGCGGCGCTGGACTGCCGAGGCCAGGGAGGCCTTTCAGAAGACACGAGCATCGTGAAGGGGAACACGCACCGCGGGCACATCATCCGCGGCCTGGACAACGCCCTGGAGGGCTCCCCCGACAACCTGCTCTTTCGCCAGATCTTCCTGGACACGGCGCAGATGGCGCGCATCGTCATGGATATGCCGGACGTCGATCCCGCCCGCGTCGGCGCGACCGGCGGCTCCCAGGGCGGGGGCCTGACACTCGCATGCGTGGCGTTGGAGCCGCGCGTGAAGCGGGCGTTCCCCGTGTTTCCCTTCCTCTGCGACTACCGCCGGGTCTGGGAGATGGATTTCGCAAAAGACGCGTACGAGGAGCTGCGCTGGTACTTCCGCATGAACGATCCGCTGCACCGCAAGGAAGAGGAGATCTTCACGACTCTCGGCTACATCGACGCGCAGTTCCTGGCCCCGCGGATCAAGGCGGAGACGAGGATGGTCACGGGACTGATGGATACCATCTGCCCGCCGTCCAGCCAGTTCGCCGCCTACAACCGCATGACCTGCCGGAAGGACATGATCATTTATCCCGATTTCGGCCACGAGGGACTGCCGGGGTGTGACGACATGGCCTACGAGTATCTCTCCGCCCTCTAGCGCGGAAGGGAATGGAAGGAAGAATCGTGTACGAGAGAAACTCATCGCACATCGAGGCCCTCGTCAAGGAGCAGAACGACTGGCGCGGCAGCTGCATCAACCTGATTGCCAGCGAGAACGTGACCAGCCGCCGCGTGCGCGGCATCATGGGCTCGGACTTCTCGCACCGTTACGCGGAGGGCCACCCGGGGGAGCGCTACTACCAGGGAACCGAGATCATCGACGAGATCGAGAGCCTCCTGAAGCAGCACATGAAAAGCCTCTTCCGGTGCAAGCACACCGACGTACGTCCCATCAGCGGGACGGTCGCCAACGACGCGGTCTTCAGCCGCTACATCAGGCCGGGTGACGTCGTCATGGTGAACTCTACGCCGGGGGGCGGGCACATCAGCCATCACAAGGCCGGTTCGGTCGGGAAGTACACGAAGAACATCGTGAACTTCCCCCTCACGGCCGATGGCTGGCACATCGACATTGACCACACGCTGGACCTCATGAAGGCCCTCGAGCCCAAGGTGATGATCATGGGCAAGAGCCTCTTCCTGTTCCCCGAGCCCGTGAAGGAGATCGCCCCCTACTGCCTCAAGAAGGGGATCCATCTCATCTACGACGCGGCGCACGTCCTCGGCCTCGTGGCGGGTCACCAGTTCCAGGACCCCCTGGGGGAGGGCGCGCTCATCGTGACCGGGAGCACGCACAAGACGTTCTTCGGTTCCCAGCGGGGCGTCATCCTTTCCAATCTCGACGACACGGAGTGGCGCAAGATCGACAAGGGGGCCTTTCCCGGCTCCTCTTCGAACCACCACCTGGAGACCCTCGTGGCGCTCGCCTTCGCCACCTACGAAATGCTGGAGTTCGGCGTCGAGTACGCCCGGCAGGTCGTCGCAAACGCAAAGCACTTCGCCCGCAAGCTGTACGACCTCGGCTTCAAGGTCCAGGCGGAGGCGTTCGGATTCACCCAGAGCCACCAGGTGGCGATCGACATGAGCGATTTCGGGGGCGGTGACACGGCCGCGCGCGACCTGAAGGACAACCGGATCATCGCGAACATGAACCTTCTCCCGTTCGAGCCGCTCGACCGCGCCACCAGTCCTGCCGGCATCAGGCTGGGCGTCCAGGAGATGACGCGGGTGGGAATGAAGGAAGCGGAAATGGAGCAGATCGCCCTTCTTTTCAAGCGCTGCCTCATGGACAAGACGTTCGTCGGCGACGAGGTGAAAGAGCTCCGCTCGCATTTCCAGGACGTGGGGTACTCGTTCGACGCGCCGGCCTAGCCCAGCAGCGCGCACCGCTGCGGGGAAGCTGCGGCCGAGCCCGGGGCGGCAGCGATTCGCGAAGCGAACCGCGGGAGCCCGAGTGCAGGGATGCATGGGAGCGAGGCCATAGCCCGGCTGGCCCCTCGCAATTCTTGACGTTCGCGCCCTTCCCGCCTATCATGCGGGGCGTTCTTCCCCATACCCCGAAACGAGAGAGGTGACCCGCATGCTCATTATCGGAGAGCTCATCAACTCCACGCGAAAGCAGATCCGCAAGTCCGTCGAGGAGAAGGATGCGGCGTACATCCAGGGACTCGCGAAGAAGCAGGCGGATGCAGGGGCCCGCTGGATCGACGTGAACGCCGGTGCGTTTCCCACCGACGAGGTGGAGAAAATGCAGTGGCTCATCGGCGTGATCCGCCACGTGACCGACGCCCCTCTCTCCATAGACTCCCCGCGGCCGGCAGCTGTCGAAGCAGGCCTGGCGCTCGCGGGAGCGGATCCTTTCCTCAACTCGATCTCCGCCGAGGCGGACCGCTATGCCACCCTCATTCCGTTCGTGAAGAAGTACAAGGCGAACGTGGTTGCCCTGAGCCTCGATGACGCCGGGATGACCGACGACATGCAGAAGGTCTGGCAGGTCGCCGACGGGCTCATCAAGCGGCTCGAGGACGACGGGGTGGCTCCCGACCACATCTTCGTGGACCCGCTGATCAGGCCCGTGAGCACCAACGGGGAGTACGCCATGGGCGCGCTCTGGGTCGTCGAGAAGATCACCTCCTCCCACCCCCAGGTGCACAAGACCTGCGGCCTGTCCAACGTCTCCTACGGCCTTCCCAAGCGGAAGCTCGTCAACACGGTCTTTGCTGCCATGGCTATTGCGCGCGGCATGGACTCGGCGATCATCGACCCCCTCGACCCCCGCATGATGGCCGCCATTGCAGCCGCGGAAGCGCTGGCCGGGAAGGACCAGTTCTGCATGGGCTACATCACGGCCGATAGGGAAGGGAAGCTCGAGAGCATGGCATAGGCCGGTGCCGTTTCTGTCCGCCCTTGTCCGGCGGGAGTGTTTGACACTATACTCCATAGACAACAGGGGCCCGTGATGAAGAAGCTTCTCCTCCTTATCGTGGTGGTTCCTTTTCTTGTCCTCGCGTGCGTGTCCTCTGATGATTCCTTCCTCGTCCAGAAGCTCGATGACCAGGGCAAGTCCCAGGCCCTGACCGCCGCAGGGATCGACGAGTACCAGCTCTATGTCGTGAAGAACAAGGACTTCGACCAGATCCCCCGCATCAAGGAGTACTTCAACACGGCGCTGCGCTTCGACCCGACCAACGCGCAGGCCCAGCAATACCTGAACCTGATCGATACGTACAAGGCGCAGCAGGTGAAGGTGAACATCGCCGCGGCAAACAAGATCCTGGCCAAGCCGAAACGGACCGATGACGATACCTACCAGGCCGTCAGCTGCATCCGGCAGGTCATCGCCCTTGACCCGAAGAATGCCGATGCGCCCAGGATGCTTGCCGCGATACTCCGCGGACGGCGCGAAGCTCGTCCAGAGCTACGTGGACAAGGGGAAAGCGTCGATCGCCAGCGTCGATACGAAGAGCACTGTCGCCGCGCGCGAGAAGGCCTACACCGACGCCTATGCCAGCGTGGGGAAGGCGCTCGACATGGACCCGAAAAACGCGGACCGCCCAAGGTCTTGCCAACTCGATCAGGGCCGAGCTGTCCCGGATGGTCGCCGCGCGCGTGACGGCCATCCAGGGACTCGTCTGCCGCGGCCAGGTTCGCAGACGCCCGCACCCAACTCACGGCGCTCAGTGACTTGAACCGAAAGAGCGGCAACGATTTCGACGCATGACGTCCGCACCCAGTCGTACGCCGTGAACTTCGGGTGGGCGAAGACACTCTACGCCCAGAAGGATTACTCCACCGCGGAAGCGCGCGTGGACGCGGCACTGGCGGTGAACCGGACCGGCGAGGCAACAGCCCTGAACGAAACGCCTCAGCGACCTCAGCGCGAAGGCCGACACCGGGGCCTCCTTCGATGCCGCCGTCGGTGACATCGACAAGGCAATCGCGGCAGGAGACCTCCTCACGGCGCACCGCAAGCTCGGTTGCGATCGCAAACACGACAACCGACCAGGCCCGCTTGAGCCAGCTGGATGACCGGACCAGAAGATCCAGGCCGGCCTGAAAGACCTCTACGACGAGGGCGTGCAGGCATATCGCGACGAGGACTTCAAGACGGCGATCGACCTCCTGCAGACCGTTGTCGGAGATACAGGTCGACTACGAGCAGGCGGCTGACTACCTGGACAAGGCGCGATCGAAGCAGAACTGCTCGACACAATCCTGACGCAGGAGCGACGCGACATATGAAGAAGGGCGAGCAGTCCAAGCTCGGTTTCCACATCGCCGAGGCCGCCTATCTCGGTCATCGTCATCACTCTGGTACCTGCTCCCCTATCATCGGCACGGAGCTCGGGAGCATTCCGTCCCTTCGAGCTCGCCACGACCCTGTACGGGTCCCCGCCATCGCAGTCCGGGCGCGTGGCCGTCCTGGTCACCATCCTGGCCTACCTGGTCCCGCTGATCTGCCTCTGGAAGATCGCCTCCTTCTTCCTCGAGAGACCGGCTCCCGCTCCTCGCTGATCCCCGCTGGCCCCTGCCCATCGTGCTGAACATTCGTCTCCTCGGGGATCGTCGTGGTCCTCGTGATCCTGCACCTGGTCGTACACGGCGCCTCGAGCGGAGCTATTTCGTGGCGTTCCCCCCGGTCACCTACGCCGTCGCGGGGATCTGTCCGTGGGCTACAACGGCTATCTTCATCGTCATGCTCATCGTGAGCATGAGCCGCACCGACGCCGCCTACCAGGAGTACCTGGAGTTCCGCCGCGCCGGCGACGGTGAGCGCGACGGGTGTCGTCTCCGCCCTGCAGCGGCAGGGCATCCAGCGGAAGCTGCTCGCTCACCTTCGTGCCCCTCATCCTCGTCATCATCTTCGTTCTCTCCTTCTTCCTCCTGCGCAACTTCAGCCAGCACCATCCTTGCCGCGGTCAACGCCAACGGCGAAGGGCTGGCGGAGAGGACGGCGAGCGTGGTCAAGGCAAACCCCGCCGACAGGACCGCATCTCCCTGGACGACTACTTCGATGCCGAGAGCAAGAAGAACACGCCGCGCGGCGGGTCAGAATGCCTCCTTCCGTTTCAACACCCTCACCTATCTACGGCAAGCGACGCGAAGTCGCGGGTTCCACGATCTGGTCGAGCACGGATCAGGAGAAGATCGTCGGCGCATCCCGGACGACCGACGTCGCGACACCCTTTGACCAGACCACTGAGCCGCTACAACGCGCAAGGCAGAACCTACGAGTTCCTGGCGCCTGTCATGCTGAGCAACACTTCATCGGCTACGTCATGGTGGACTACGCGCGGGACGTGATCTACGAGCCGTACTTCCGCACGCAGGTGAAGGTCTTCGTGATCGCGGCGCTGTTCATGTACGCGTCGATCTTCCTGATCTACCTGTTCGGCAGGGCCATCGTGTTCCCCATCCTGTTCCTGCGGATGAGCGTGAACGCCATCGCCAACGTGCTGTCGACAGCATGATCAAGGGAAAGCTGCGGTTCTCCTCCGGAGCTGCTGCAGTACAAGGACAGGGTGAACACGCAGGACGAGATCAAGCTGCTCTCCGAACGAGGTGAGGAACATGACCACGGTCATCCGCGGCGTCATCCCCTACATCTCCGCCTCCACCCTGAAGCACGCCGAGCGGGAGACGCCGATGACGGAGCGGAAGGAGCCTCACGTTCCTCTTCACCGACATCCGCGGATTCACCACGCATCAGCGAGAGCATGACGCCGGACAAGGTCGTGGAGATGCTCAACCACTACCTCGACCTGCAGTCCTCCGATCATCCACGCCAACGACGGGGAGGTGGACAAGTTCGTCGGGGACGAGATCATGGCCATGTTCGAGGGCCCGCAAGGAGCTGAACGCGTGCAAGGCGGGCCTGGAGATCCGCAAGGCCATGGCGCAGGAGAAGGAGCTCGCGAAGGCTGCGAGGAGAGGAACGTCAGTTTCCATCGGCATCGGCATCAACTCGGGGCCGGTGGTCTTCGGAAGCGTGGGCGCGAAGGACCGCATGGATTTCACGAGCATCGGGGACACGGTGAACCTCGCCGCGCGCCTGGAAGGGACGAACAAGGCAGTACGGGACGAAGACCCTGATCACGGAGGCGGTCTACGACAAGGTGAAGGACGACTACCTCTGCCGGGAGATCGACCTGATGACGGTCAAGGGCAAGACCCAGCCGGTGCGCATCTACGAGATCCTGCAGGAGAGCAAGAGCGCCAGCGGAGAAGCTCGAGCGCATGCAAGAAGCTCTTCGAGACTTCGCTGGCGCTCTATCGCAAGCAGAAGTGGGACGCGGCGGAGAAGGGGTTCGCCGCGCTCGCCAAGGAATACAAGGACGAGGCGAGCAAGATCTTCCTGCGGCGCGTCGCGGCTTTCCGCAAGAACCCGCCGGGGAAGGACTGGGACGGCGTGTTCTTCGCACAGTCTGCACGTCGCGAAGTAGAGGGCAGCGGCGCGCTGGCCCTGTCGCGTCGCTGAGGCGACGTACGGGCCTCTCCGCGGGGTAACCGTTCGGTGGATACGCCGTCCCTGGTGCGGTCGGCCCTCGGTCCCGCTGGCTATCGCGCAGCGGGCTACGGATCAATATCTGCCACGGACGCCGCGATCCTCTGACGGCTGGTAGGGGAAGCGGTCCACGTCTTCCAGCCGCGTGACCCCGCTCAGCACCAGGATCGGTCTCCATGCCGCTTTCCACCCCTGCCACCATGTCGGTGTCCATGCGGTCGCCGATCATGACGGTGTTCTCCGAGTGGACCCCCAGGTAGTTCAGCGCCGTCCGCATCATGAGCGGGTTGGGCTTGCCGATGAAGAACGGGCTGACGCCCGTGGCCTTCTCGATCAGCGCCGCCATGGCGCCGCAGGCCGGCACGATCCCGCCGTCCCCCGGGCCGGCGGGATCGGGGTTGGTGGCGATGAACCGCGCGCCCCGCCCGATCAGGCGGATGGCGGTGGTGATCTGCTGGATGTTGTACGCGTGCGTCTCCCCCAGCACGACGTAGTAGGCTCGATGTCGGTGATGATCGAACCCCGCGTCGTGCAGGGGGCCGGTGAGGCCGCTCTCTCCCGACGACGAAGACCTTCCCGTTGCTTTTCTGTGATTTCAGGAAGCTCGCCGTTGCCATGGCGGAGGTGAAGATCCGCCGCGGCTCCACTTACAGGCCCGATGCCGTGCAGGCGGTAGGAGAGGTCCTTCTGCGTGTACTGGGGGTTGTTGGTGAGGAGGAGGAACTCCAGCGATCGCTCGACGCAGCTTCGCGATGAACCCGTCGGCCCCGGGGATGAGGCGAACCGCGCACGAGCACCCCGTCCATGTCGATGAGATAGTTTTTTGTCGCATGCGCCATGACCGGAGCATCATATCGGAAGGACCCCGCGGTGTCGCCCTGTGGGCGGACCCGCCTGCAGCGATTCTCTTTTTGCACCTTCAAAAGGATCGCAGACCGTTGGAAAGGGTCAAGAACGGCCCTTTGAGCGTCGTGCAAAAAGAGAGTTCGCTCCCTCGGCGCCAATCTGAGAACTTCTGCCCCACCTCTGCCCTGGTTGCCCGTGCATTCTTCCCGTGCTACATTAGGGGCGTGGCCCGCGGGTGGTATTTGCGGACCATGAGCAACGCGCAGACAGGAGCGAGTATGGAACATCCGGACGACCCTGGGAGTTCACCGCACTAGCGCATAGGAGATCTCGTTTTCATCTCCTGTGCGGTCATGCCCGCAAGGGGGTGGAACATGAAAACGACCGTTCGTTTCCTCGATGTCTTCGTCATAAGCGGATTCATCGCAAGCTTCTTCAACGGCTTTCTCAACCCGCTGTATGTCAGCATGATCCTCGCACAACTTGACCCGCGCATTCTGGCGTTGGGCTCGTTCATGGCGTCGGGATTCCCCGTGATCATCGGCGCCTTGCTGGGGCATCGGAGGATCTTCCGTCGTCTCTATGCAGCCCTGCCGGCGGTGATGGTTGCCGAGCTCGTCCTTGCCGCCGCGGCCGTGCTCCTTGCGGCGGTCGACGTACGGGCATACTACCTGGCATCCATGCTGATTCTCGGCCTCTTCTCCTCCTCCGTGATCTACCTGCTGCAGAAGGTGAAGGAGTCGCGCTACCGCGCAGGCCGTGCCGCATTCGACCGCCGTGTGGAGATGGCCGACGGCCTCGGGCTCCTGGCAGGCTCCGGCCTCGCGATTGCGGGAATGCCGCTTTTCAGCACGCCGGTCGCGGTCGCCGCGCTCGGGGCACTGCAGACGGCTGTCGTCTACGGACTGTTCCTGCTCCTTCGCCGGACCGTACCCGCTGGCAGCGGCAGGTGCGACGAAGAGGAGCCGCACCCATGGTGGACGAAAACGATCCCGACGCTGATGGCCGCGGCCTGAGTGGGGCCGGGCCGGTCCGAGCCTCCACGGGAGGCCGCGCCTGCTGCGCTGACTTGACAGCTTCGCTGCGCTGACTTGACAGCCTTCCGCCAAACCGCTAACCGTATGGCAACCGCGCCCCTGAAGCGCGGCGGAAGGAGAATCAAGTGACAGACCCCCCCACCCGCGACCCGGCCCCTGAAAAGGCGTCCCGCTCCGACTTCATCCGGGATGCAGTGGCAGAAGACCTCCGGAACGCCCGATTCACCTACGTGCGCACGCGCTGGCCTCCCGAACCCAACGGCTACCTGCACATCGGCCACGCAAAGGCCTTCTGCCTCGACTTCGGCATCGCACAGGAGTTCGGCGGGACCTGCAACTTCCGGTTCGACGACACGAATCCCGAGAAGGAAGAGCAGGAGTACGTCGATGCGATCACCGGTGACGTCCGGTGGCTCGGCTTTTCCTGGGGCCCGAGGGAGCTCTTCGCCTCCGACTACTTCGAGCAGCTCTACCAGTGGGCCGAACAGCTCATCCGCGCTGGCAAGGCCTACGTGTGCGACCTGAGCGAGCAGCAAATCCGCGAGTACCGCGGCACCGACGTGGCGAGACAGGGGGCCCATCACCATGACCCCGCCGGGGCGCAACAGCCCGTACAGGGACAGGAGCGTGGAGGAAAACCTCGACCTCTTCCGCCGGATGCGTGCCGGGGAGTTCCCCGACAGCGCGCGCACGCTGCGGGCGAAGATCGACATGGCCCATCCGAACCTGCACATGCGCGACCCCGTGATGTACCGCATCCGCCACGTCACGCACCACCGCACCGGGGATGCCTGGTGCATCTACCCCATGTACGACTACCAGCACCCGCTGTCGGACTCCATTGAAGGCGTGACGCATTCCCTGTGCAGCATGGAGTACGAGATCCACCGTCCGCTGTACGACTGGTTCCTGGAGAACCTCGGCATCTTCCACAGCAGGCAGATCGAGTTTGCCCGCCTGAACATCAGCCACACCGTGATGAGCAAGCGCTGGCTGCTCGCCCTGGTCAAGGAGGGACGGGTCCGCGGCTGGGACGACCCGCGCATGCCGACCCTGGTGGGAATGCGTCGGCGCGGCTACACGCCGGCGTCCATCCGCGACTTCGTCTCGCGCGTGGGCATGTCAAAGACCGTCAGCACCGTGGACATCGCGCTGCTGGAGCACTGCCTGAGGGAAGAGCTCAACAAGACCTGCCGCAGGGTCATGGCGGTCCTGAAGCCCCTGAAGCTCGTCATCGAGAACTGGCCCGCGGGAACCGTGGAGCACATCGACGCGGTCAACAACCCCGAGGATCCGTCCGCAGGTACGCGGTCGCTTCCGTTTTCGGGCGAGGTGCTTATCGAGCAGGATGACTTTCGCGAGGTGCCGCCGCCCAAGTACTACCGGCTTTCACCGGGAACGCAGGTGCGGCTGCGCTACGCCTACATCGTCACGTGCACGGGGGTGGAAAAGGACCCGGCCACCGGGGCGGTCACCAGGGTCCGCTGCACGTACGACCCGGCGACGAAGGGCGGGAACGCAGCGGACAACCGCAAGGTGAAGGCGACGATCCACTGGGTGTCCGCCGCGCACGCCGTGCCGGCGGAAGCGCGTCTCTATGATCACCTCTTCCTTGCCGAAAACCCCCAGAACGTCCCGGAGGGGGTGGACTGGAAAGAGAACATCAATCCGGCGTCCCTCGAGATCGCTCCCGAAGCGCTGGTGGAGCCGGGGCTCGCGGCGGCAAAACCGGGTGACCGGTTCCAGTTCGAGCGGCTGGGCTATTTCTGCGTGGACCCGGACTCCGCGTCGGGAAAGCTCGTCTTCAATCGATCCGTGTCGCTCAAGGACACGTGGGCGAAGATCGAAAAAAAGAAGCTGCGGGATCCTGAGGACGAACGCGGTAGGAATCACGGGCAGGAAACGGTAGCGGCGAGGGAAGCGGCGTGCCGGGTTGCAAACGCAGGTGTGCCGCATCCGTCGGCACGGACGGTGCGGCGCGATCCTGGCGCCGATGATCAGGACGGCTGGCTGCTGCCCTGATCCTCTTTCGCCGGCTCGGGAGACGTTCCGGCCTCTCCGCTGTCATGGGGGCCTTCGACCTGGCCTTCCGCGCCGGTCCGGAACCCTCGACGGGCGAAACCGCGCCCTCAGCAGCCGGGTCGGCGCCTTCTCCCTCATTCTTCTTGTTGAAACGGCGCTGCCGCTTTTCTTCCTGCTTCTTCAGCCGGGCGAGCTCCTTGCGCCGTTTCTCGCTCTGGTAAGGCGATCTGCCCACGGGGTCCTCCTCTATGCAAGACGCACCCGCCGCCCAGGAGGGCGCAGGCGCGGTCAATCGGGAGAGAGCGGAAACGGAAAGGGAGGTCCGGCCGCCGCGTTCTGGCGCGGTGTCCGGTGCCTCCCCCGGTAGCCGTTCGGCCTAGTAGTAGCGGCCCTTGCCGCCGCCGCTGCGGTTGCTGTCACGGGGCTTGTCGTTCGCCTCGTTGACCTTCAGCTGCCGGCCGTCCACGTCGCGGCCGTTCAGCGCTGCCATGGCAGCGCGCGCAGCGTCTTCCGACGCCATCTCCACGAAGCCGAAGCCCTTGGCACGCCCGGTGTAGCGATCGGTGATCACGTTGACGGACACCACTTCGCCGTACTGGGCGAAGAGCTGCCGAAGCGTGTCTTCGCTCGTGTTATAATTCATGTTGCCGACATAGATTTTCTTTGCCATGTCGATCCCCCTTTTGTGCGGGTGATGCCCGCTGCCAGATGAAAAACGAACCTGTCGACGACAGGCTCACGACGCTCCTGTCGATGCGATGTTCGGGACGTGTGGACGTTTGCGGTGGTTCGTCGAGCGGGGGAAGAAGGGTCCGAATCGAAGCAAAAGGATTACTTTCTTCGTCAGTGGTACGATCACTCGAGCTTCTTCCAGATTCACCCCTGGGCGGCCGAGCTTCCCTGCGGAAGCAGCCCCGCGATTGCCAAATCGTCTCCCGCGCTCCCGTTGAGCGAAACGCGGTATTCCTGCGCCAGTCAGTCCTGTTTCAACGAAACGATCCCAAGAGCGACCGGAATACGTTGCAGAGCATATAGGATTCCTCTGCCCGCGTCAAGACAAATATCGGCTCGTCGGGTATGATCCATGAGCGTTATGCGGGTCCTTCCATGAGCGAAATGAGCTTCCTGATATCCCTGTTCGCCGTCATCGAGCACCTGAACAAATCCGAGCTCACCACGACGAGCAAGAAACTCCTCATTGCCTATGTCAATGAAGCGTCTGAGCTCACGGCGGTGGAAAAGGCACGAACAGCCGTGCGCCGCTA
The DNA here is from genome assembly GCA_963768665.1 of uncultured Spirochaetota bacterium. Taxonomy (GTDB): domain Bacteria; phylum Spirochaetota; class Spirochaetia; order SZUA-6; family Fen-1364; genus Fen-1364. The sequence goes on from CAVYIU010000002.1 coordinate 146,531, forward strand.
CACGCAGGTCGTTCTCCCGACGCTGGAGAGCATCAGAGAAAAGTCCCGGACAGGAAAGCTCGATGCCCTGGACCACCTCGTTCTGAAGCTCGAGTACGAGGCGTCACGCCTTCGGGCGTAACGGGCGCTTCTTTCCCGTCCCCCGCACACTCGCGCGTGAAACGCTTCGCGCGGCGCGCCCGGCGCCATTCCTTTCCCTCGCCACGGCGCGCAAGGATCGGAGCAGGAAAAATCCCACGACAAGGAAGGTGGAGATCGGGGAAACGAGCTCGGGGATATGCACCCCCACGCCGTCGCACATCATGACGGCACCGAGGATGAGAACCGAGTACATGGCGCCGTTTTTCAGGTACGGGAGCCGCCTGATGCGATCGATGTTTCCCACCGTCACCTGCCGCACCACCACGGCGCCAAGCCCGTTGCCGATGATGATGAGGGGCACCGAGAGGGTGAAGGCAAAGGCGCCCAGCACGCCGTCGATGGAAAAGGTCGTGTCGATGATCTCCAGATAGAGGATCTTGCTGAGATCCGAGAGGCCGCCCTTGAGAAGCCGCTGCTCCTGCGCCTCGGCGTTCTCCTTGAACCCATGCGTGATGAAAAACACCGTGGAGCCAATGACCGCGGCGAAGGCGACCATGCTCCCGATCTTCAGGCCGTACCAGACGGTGAGCGCGAGAAACACGGCGGCAACGGCAAAGAACCAGGCACCCTGGGAGGCGAAGAACCTCTCCCCGGGAAGACCGAAATGCTTCGGCTCGAGGAAGAGCCAGTGGAGAAAGAGCAGGACGAGGAAGACGCCGCCGCCCATGAGGAGAATCGGCGACGAGCTCTCCACGGCCTCATGCACCACCGGGTCGCTGGAGAAGGCGGCCATGAACGCGCCGATTGGTCCGAGGGACGGAAGCGCCATCCAGACGATGAGCCACGGGAGGAAGCCGCGCACCACGAACACCGCGAAGAGGATGCCCCACACGAGGAACCAGCGCCGCGCCCGGGCCGACATGCCCGAGAGAACCTCGGCGTTGATGATCGCGTTGTCGGCGCTGGAGACGGTTTCAAAAAGGGACAGGCCGATCACCGTGACGACGATGGTGAGGACACTCATCGGGGCATCCTACCCCGTGCGGCGCGGGCGGGGAAATCCCCTTGCCTGCACGTCAGGCCCGGGTGCGCCGCTCCCGTTCGGTCGTTGCCGGGCCGACGGCAATGCTCTATCTTCTCCCGCATGCATGAGACCACGGGCGCCGGATCCGGGCCCGGCGAGGTCCTCGAAGGAATCGACGAGCAGACGAGCCTTCCCTACGCGGTGACGCGCTACTACGCGGGACTCGCGGCGAGCAGCGACCCCGACGCGGATCCCATAGCGGCGCAGTTCATCCCGCGCCCGGCGGAGCGGGAGCAGCTCTCCTACGAGTCGCCCGACCCCATCGGGGACACTCGCTGGCTGGCCGCGCCGCGGCTCGTTCACCACTACCCCGACAGGGTTCTCCTGCTCGTGAGCGACCGCTGCGCCACCTACTGCCGGCACTGCTTCCGCCGCCACTTCACCGGCAACGGGGGCGGCAGGGTCACCGAGGCGCAGCTGGAAGAGATCTGCGCGTACCTGGCGAAGACCCCCGCCATCCGGGAAGTGCTGCTCTCCGGCGGGGATCCCCTTATGCTGTCAGACCGCGACCTGGATGCCATCATCACCCGGCTGCGGGCCGTGGATCCCGGCTACATCATCCGCATCTGCACGCGCCTGCCCGTCGTGCTTCCCTCCCGTGTCACGGATTCACTGGTGCGCATGCTCGAGTCGCACGGCGCCGTGTGGGTCGTCATCCACACGAACCATCCCCGCGAGATCACCGACGAGTTCAGGGCCTGCGTGAGGCGACTCCTCGGCGCGGGCGTGCCGATCCTCAACCAGGCCGTCCTTCTGCGCGGGGTGAACGATGACGCCGACACGCTGGAGGCGCTTTTCCGCGGGCTCGTGCGCGCAGGCGTGAAGCCTTACTACCTTTTCCAGGGGGACCTCGCTTCCGGTACTGCCCATTTCCGCGTGCCCGTCGAGCGCGGGATCGAGATCATGCGGATGCTGCGGGGCAGGCTCTCAGGGCTTGCCCTGCCGACGTATGCCGTCGATCTGCCCGGGGGCGCAGGGAAAGTGCCGGTGGAATCCTCGCTGATCCGCACCGAGCCGGTACGCCTACGTGTTCCGCGCCGCGGATGGCGGCGAGCACCGCTACCCCCGCGAACCGCTCTGAGCCATCCGCGCTGCAGTTCTCAGTTTGCCGCCGAGGGAGCGAATTCTCATTTTGCACGACTCTCAAAGGGCCGTTCTTGGCCCTTTGCAAGGGTCTGCGATCCTGTTGAAGGTGCATAATGAGAATCGCATCCATCCGCATCCATCCGCATCCATCCGCGGCCGCCGCACGCCGCAATCGGTGCTATACTGGGCCGGTTCCCCAGGAGGACAACGATGGAAACCAGCCGGTTCCAGTCTCTCGACATCGTCCTGATCTGTGGTCTGCCGGGGTCCGGCAAGTCCCACTTTGCCGGATCCTTTTTCGCGGAGGGCGGCCGCAAGCGGGTCAACCGCAAGGAGATCCGCCGTCTTCTCTTCGAGATGACGAACTTCGGCAAGAAATGGACCGAGTCGGCGTTCGCTTCCAACGACGAGTTTCTCGTGAATCACGTGGAAAAGAAGATCATCGAGCACCTGCTGCAGACGAAGCAGAAGATCCTCATCGACAACACCAATATCTCCGTGGAAGCGCGCAAGCCATTCCTCACGATCGCCCACCAGGCGAACCGGAGCATCGGCGCGATCTTCATCGACACGCCCGTGCTGCGCTGTATCGAGCGCAACAGGTCACGCGAGGGCGCCCTGCCGGAACGGCTCATCTCGCAGCTGGCAGCCGAGAAGGAGCTTCCCCGTCCCGAGGAAGGCTTCAAGGAAGTGCTCGTCGTCGAATCGTACTGAGCGCCGGCTCTCCCGGATCCGTACTTGCCCCTGTCGTTGAATGGTCTTATACTATACCAAGTAGATCGACTTAGGGGAGATTATGGCGGGAAAAGGGTTGAGAAAAGTTGACCACACTGCACTCCGTGTCAACCAGGCGACGATCATTATTCTTCTGCTGGCGGGGTTCGTGCTGAACCTGTGGTACGCAGTTGCAGGCGTGGCAGTCATCATGCTCCTGGGGACCGCCATCGGTCGGCCGGGGTTCTTCTTCCTCTACACGGGCCTGCTGCGCCCGCTGCGCACTGTGAAAGCCGACGTCCTGAACGACAACCCTGAGCCTCACCGGTTCGCCCAGGGATTCGGGGGTATCGTCGCTGCCGGGTCTGCCGTATGCCTGGCACTCGGCGGGTTGATCGGCGGCTGGGCGCTGACCTGGCTGGTGATCGTGCTTGCAGCCCTGAACCTTTTCGTCGGGTTCTGCGCCGGGTGCGCCGTGTACTACTGGCTGAACCGCCTGAACGCGCCCGGCTTCACCAAGGCGCCACCGGAGGCATCGTCCCGGGCATGAGGCCGCGGGCATGATGCTCTCCGTTCTCGCAGCACGCTTTGCGCTCGCGGCGCTCATCGCGGCGGCGTGCATCGGCGCCTGGTTCCTGATCCGCATGCTTGTCCTGCGCAAGGCCGGCCGCGCCTCGGGGCGCCTCGAGCGCTTCGCCCCGGGGAAGCCGGGCGTCGTTTTCTTCACGACGCCGGACTGCGCCGCGTGCAAGACGCTCCAGCGACCGGCGCTGAGAGAGCTCGAGCAGCGGCTCGCCGGGCGCATCCAGGTCATTGAGATCGACGCCGTCGAAAGCCCTGATATCGCCAGCTCCTGGAGCGTTCTGAGCGTTCCCACGACATTCGTGCTGGACCGGTCGGGCAGGCCCCTGCACGTGAATCACGGGGTCGCTTCGGCGCGGAAGCTTCTCGATCAGCTCGCCCTGGAGGCCTGACCGCCCTGCGCACCTTCCATGAGGATGACCTGGTGACCATCGAGCTTCGGCAGCGCGAACGAACACAGCCCGTCCATCCAGCGAAAAGGCAGCTCATCTCCCTGCGGTACCATGACGACCCGCCGGGGAGACACGGGTGTGCGCACGCGGAATGACCGGTCGAAGAGCGGGATAGCCTCCTCGACGGTTTCCAGCGCGCGGCATTTTCTCTGTATGATGTAGTGAAGGACGTGCAGGATGAGGTCATCGTCCCGCGATCGGAGGGTGATCTCCGCGGTGGTCGGCAGGTCCGTAGCGACAAGCGGCGCGCCCGCCAGCGCGTCTACCAGGTGGGTGACGATGTCCCTGTAGACCCGGCAGCCGCTCATCACGTAATCGGTGAACAGCGGGTGCGCGGCGTACGCCGTCCGCCCCGTACGCACGACAAACGGCTCATCACTCACCGCCGCCGGCGGTGTATGCCGGTGAGACGAGAAGTGCTCCCAGGTCCTGTTGAAATAAGGATTGACGATGCGAGCAAGAACCTCCGCCCCGCCGACTGTCTCCACGGCAGTACCCTGCGCGTAGAGCACGTAGTCCATCGGTGCGATGCCCGGGAACGCGGCGGCGCCGATGCGCGCGTAACGGGGCGCAAAGGCCGCGGGCCCGACGAACCGCACGCCGGGGCTTTCCACGAGAAATCTCTCCCCGGCGCGATCCATGCCCGCCGTTCCCGTTACCAGGATCTTTCCCCCGGCCGCAACGTACGCGTCGATCCTGGCCGCTTCCGCCGCCGTGAGGCGCACCGAGTCGGCGAGGATCACCAGCGCATAGCAGGACAGGTCGTCAGTGAAATCCAGGAAATCCATCAGGCGGTGCGTCTCCGTGAGCATGCGCCACGCGCCCTCGGCGGACGGGTTCCCCTTCAGCCTTTCCTTGATGCCGGCGCCGAGCACGGGAGCGTCCGCAATCACCCCGATCTCCGCCACCTTGCGCGTTCCCGCGAGCCAGGGCTCCTTCTTCTCGAGGCTCGAGAAGACCTGGCCGATCCGCTCGTACACGGTGGGGTCGAGCAGCCCTGACGGGTGAAGCTGGTCGCCAATGCAGGTCCGGGCGCCCGCCGCGGCCGCCCGGGAAGCATTCGTACTCCAGCGCCTCGCGGTTGCGCAGGGATCCGAAATCGCCCCACGCGGTGTGAAATCGCCCGTTCATCATGGTGAGATCGCGCGTCCTGCCGACCGTGTCCAGGTAGTTCGCGATCACGGGGAAATGCGCGTAGCCCCAGTCATCCGAGGGTAGTGACTCCACGTCGATGGTGGTGACTAGCTCGCGCTTTCGCGCGGCGGAGAGATCGGGATCGTCAACGTTATCCATCTCGTAGGCGAACCCATTGAAGAATAGCTCCAGGCCCGGGTCCAGGGTCCGCACGAAGCCGTGGATCTCCCGCGCGAAGCGAAGCTCCACCATCCTGTCGTGGCGCGCCACCTGGGCCGGGTCACGGGGGTCGAGTCCTTCGATGGCCATGTCGGCGATGCAACGGGGGCAGACACAGCCGAACTGGATCACAATGTCGATCCAGAAACCGGGGAGGCCTGTACCTGCCGTGCACCTCGGCGAGCTCGGCCTTCATGAGCTCCACGAGGCCCGGTTCGGCAAGGCACATCGCACGCCAGCCCCCGATCTCCGCCGTGAACGGCTTTTTCATTCCCGCCACGCCGGGAGCGTCCACCTGGAGCCACCCCGGGTGCCTGTCCACCACGTCTTCCGCCCAGGCGGCGCAATCATAGACGATGGTGCGGATGCCCGCGGCGCGGCACGCGGCCATCTGCCTGCCTAGGAGATCGAAGCCAAGGGACGGGTGCATCCTGCCCAGCCGCGTGGGGTAGTAGTACATCCCGTGATGGCACTTGGCGAAAAGGTTGATGGACTGCACACGCGCCGCGCCGAGCGTCCGGGCGAACGCTTCCGCGTCGAACGCCGCGCCGACACCGGGGATGAGCGGCGAGGTGTGGAAGTCGAGGTGCACCTGGCGCCAGGGAGCGCCGCGGGACGGCGCGTCGTTCACGGCTCGCTCCCCCAGATGACGGGCGCCACCTGCCCGGCCTGGCCTGCGCGTGCCGTGCCCCCCGCGGCTGCTGCCACCGCCGCTGCTATCTCGGGGTACTGCGCGGCGAGGTCGGGTGAGGACTTCTTCACCGCCGCAAAGGCGAGCGCTGCGTTGGCGGTGTCTCCCTTGTCCACGTAGATCCGCGCGGCCAGGAGATTCAGGAAGGCAGAATCCCTGTTCTGCTGGAGCCCCGTCTTCACGACAGAGAGGGCTCCATCAGGATCCTTCGACAGCAGCCTCACGTTGGCGAGGTTGACGTAGGAAGAGACCAGCGTCGGGTCGTCCTTCAGCGCGGCACGGAAAGCGGCTTCGGCGTCCGTGAGCCTCCCGAAGAGAGCGTGGAGGACCCCTTCCTGGATGCGCACGCGGACCGCCTGCCGAGCGGCGAGGGAGGCGATACTCGCGTCCATCTCCTTGATGCGCGCCGTGTAGAGCGTGGCGGTGAACCCGGAGAACGAGGCGGCAAAGGCCGCATCGACCGCGGTCCGGGTCTGGGTCGACGAGGGACACCGAGCTCGGGGGAAGAGGCAGGGCGGGATAGCTGTCACGCGTCTCGTGCAGCGGAATCATCTCGAAGGGCCCTGCGTGCTCGTACTTTTTCACGAGCTCCGAGGCGGACGCCCACGCCGCCATGAAGCCCTGCGAGAGAATCGTCGTCTCCACCGGTATCCAGGCAGATCCTTCGTGGGCTATCACTTCGAGTCCACCGGCGGTGAGGTAGAAGGCGTTCTGCGACGGCTCCCCCGAGTCGAAGGCCATGAAGATGTGCCCGGGCGTCGTGAGGACCGCGGTGCGTATCCCCGCGGATTCCAGGAGCGAGCAGAGGAGCGCGGTGGTATCGTCGCAATCTCCCGTGCGGTTGAAGAGCGTGACGCGGGGGAAGCGCACCGTGTCCACGATCTCGGGCTTTCCCAGGGACTGCGTGATGGGCGAGTCAGGGTCCTGCACGTACGCGATGCCATACGTTCCCAGCGCGTCGATGATCCGCATGGCCTGGAACACCCTGGCCGAGAGCTGGCCCTGGGGCATCGGCGCCGCCGCGGCGAGCGTCCGAGCTGCGAAGCCGCTCACCGTTTCGTCGTTGGGAGTGATGAACGAGGAGATCTTGCGCGTGTCGTCCCAGGTGAGCGCGGTATTGCGGTGGATGGTGATGTTCGTTGTGCGCGAGACTGCCTGCTCGGCGTCGGGGCCGTAGGCCACTGTCACCTGCGCCTGCACCAGCATGTCCTCCTGCAGCTCCAGCACGCCCTGGTTGAAGGCCGGGAGACGGAGATCACGACGCTTTCCCCGGGCGCCAGGGAAGCGACAGGCGTCGCCTCGGCGGGAAGATCCATGAACCGGGGGATGAAGAGGCTCACCCGCACGTTCTGGACCTTGTCGGCAAGCGGGTTCTTCACCGTCACGGTGCCTGCCGGGTGTGCAGCGTACCACTGCATGAGTGCGGGAAAGAGGGCGGCCATCTTCACGTCCACGATGCTGAGAGGTTTCCGGGGCGACGGCGCGGTGCCGGCGCTGTTGAACAGCTGTTGCAGCGCGGCCATCGCGGCGCGGGTGGCATCGTCGCCAGGCGCCCTGCTCAGCACCAGCTCGTACTTCTGGATGGCCTGCACGGAGAGCGGCCGCGCCGTCTCGAGCCCGATGGCGGTGAGCGTCGCGCGAGCGCGCGCATCGAGGTCCCGGGCGGCGGCGCGCAGCTCGTCGGTGTCGATGGCGGCGATCCGCTGGGCTGCCGCATCGTTGCCCGGGTCCGCGTCCACGAGCTTCTGCCAGTAGGCCCTTGCCATGAGTCGGTTGCCCCGGCCTTCGTACAGGCGCGCGGTGTCCGCGTAGGAGCCAAGCTCGTCGCTCGTCCTGCGCGCCCGCAGGGCGATCAGTGCCTGGTCCGGTTCGCTCCTGATACCCTTTTCCCGGCACCATGCCACGTCGAGGAGCTTCACGATTCTCTTTCCGGTCATGTCGCCGAGGTAGATGAGGCCCTTCTTCCAGTCCACGGCGACCGACCCCGAGGTCGGGAACGATTCGTCGTCAGCACCTTTCAGGGAGGTGAGGCGCCACGCCACGCTGCCGTCACGGCGGAACCGCGCGAGCTGGCCGTAGGAGAAGACAACGAAGTCCCCGTCAGGACCGACCGACAAAGAGGTCGGGTTGATCGGCGCGTTCAGGTCGACGAGCGGGAGGAGGGAATCGACCGGCGTGCCCTCCGTGGTGAAGATCCGTATCCCCTTCATAAGGGAATCGAAGACCCACAACGAGCCGTCAGGGGCAGCCGCGGCCGCGCCAATGGAGGCATAGGGGCTGGTGAAGACCTTGATGTCCTGGCGCTGCCTGCCCTGGAACCGCACGGCCGTCTTCTTGACGCTGTCCAGCAGGAAGAGGCTGCCGTCCGGCAGCGCGGTCACCGACGTGGTGGTCATGTCCACACCCAGCGGCACCCTCTGCGGGTCTGCCGCGCCGGGAACGAGCTTGTAGACGTCCCGTCCCGTTCCCGGCTTCAGGTACACGGTCCCCGCCGGCGTGGAGGAAACGCCGTAGGCCAGCGCGTAGAGCCCGGCATCGTAGAGGCTGGTCCCGATACGGCGCACGAGGCCGAACCCCCCGTCAAGCTCGACGCACGCAAGCCCGAGGGCGGCAACGATCGTCCCCTGCGGCGTGGCGGCGAGGGCCATCGGGAAAGTATTCGGCCCCAGCAGGTCGGTGGGCAGCTCCTCCACGACGACCGGAGGGGTCGTCAGGGTCCGGTCCAGGTTCCCCGAGAGGTTGGCCCAGAGAAGGGAAAGGCCGCGCGCGAGGATGGTCGGGGTGTCAGGCGCCGCCAGGCCGTAGAAGGTGTAGGCGGCTGAGCGATCCTCGTTGGCCGTGCTCGCGAGGGTGAGAGAAACCAGCGGGGCATCAGCCTTGGTTGCGACGTACACGGAGAGCCCGTACGCGGCCGCGGCGGCGGTGCCCTTGCCGCCGGCAGGCGCGTCCAGGCTGATGGATGAGGAATAGAGACGACCGGCGAGCGCGGCGACCTGCTGTATCAGCGACGCTGCCGCCGAGACCGCTGCCGGGGTCTTGTCGTCGGTCAGGATCCGGGTGACGGCGATGCGGTCCACCGCGGCGGCCAGGGACGGGACCAGCAGGGCGAGGGAAACGAGGAGCACGGTTCGGCGCATGGGACCCCCGGGGCACAGTATAGACGCAACCGCCCGGACGTGAGAATGCCGGGCGGTGCGCTCAGGACCGTCCGTAGCGGAACGCCTCATCGTACATAGCCACGATATTCTCCACGGGGCTCACAGCCTGGATGTTGTGGCACGGCGCGAGGATGTAGCCCGTCCCGTCCGGGGCAAGAGAGTCAATGGAATCCCGGACCTCCTGCCGCACGTCCTCCTCGGAACCGAATGACAGGACAGCCTGGTTGTCGATGCCGCCATGAAAGCAGAGCCGTCCTCCGAAATCGCGCTTCAGCCCGGCCCGGTCCATGCCCGGGCAGGTGTGCTGTACCGGGTTCAGCACGTCGATCCCCATCTGCACCAGCGTGGGGAGAAAGGGTCGGATGGCCCCGTCGTCATGGTGAAAGACAATGATGCCGAAGGTATGGCACAGGTCGATGAATCGCTGCATAGGGGGCTTGTAGAACTCGTTGAAAGTCTCCAGGCCGATAAGCGGCCCCGCCTGGCTTCCGTAGTCATCGGTGACCTGCGCCACGTCGATCATCCCGTTACTGGATTCGAACGCTCGCAGGTGGTACTCGTAGAAGAACGAGCTGATGCGGGAGATGACATCGTGCGCCAGGCCCGGGTCATCCAGCGGGTCCATGAGGGATCTCTCCAGCCCGCGCAGGAGGTTGTGGAAGTAGAAGGGGGCCATGTAGCCGCACTCCACCACCCGCTTCTCCCGGACGCGCCGGGCCTGGGCCTTCAGCGCGGAGAAATCGAACCAGTCGGCGCTGGGCCAGCGATACGTGTCCAGGTCCCGGGCAGTCTTCGCGAACGCCAGGGGAAAGAACGATTGCTCCCAGTAGAACCCGCCGGCATAGTGCATCTTTCGGCTCTTCATGCCCCAGTGATCCACCCGCTCGTCGGCGGGAACGGCCGGCAGCGGCGGGCCGATGTAGCGGGGCGCCACCCCGACGATCCCGTCGATGTGAAGCGCATCCATCACCTCTTCCCGCGTAGCTCCGTAGCGCCGCAGGAGCTTTGCCCACGCCTCGTCGGTCGCCCAGATGTCGGTGGGAATCCTGTCGCAGCGTTCATGATGCAGGGCTGCCAGGACGCGCTCTCGTGAGGTCATGGTATGCTCCTTATCGAACCGGTATGCCGACACTGAGAGTACACGTACCCTAAGAGTGTAAACAGATGAGCATACGTCTCAAGATCGTGCTGATCGTGGTGCCGCTGGTGGTGGCCACCCTGGCGCTGACGGGGGTGTCAAGCTACTTCTCCGCCTCGCACGGGATCACGCGGGTGGCCAAGGACTTCCTGGGCTTCAAGGCGCAGGAGCTGCAGACGCAGGCGGAAAGCCAGTGGCGGCTGCTGGTGGACAACAACCTCAGCGACAAGCCCGAGATGGTGGCCGCCACGCAGGCGGCGGTGGAAGGCTACGCGCGGAGCATCACCAGGAGCGCCACGGAGCTGATCCTGGCGGTGAGGCCCGACGGGGCGGTGGCGATGAGCACGGGGGAGGTGCGCTATCAGGGGGGCGAGCAGGCGGCGCTGGGGGCCCTTGCCACGGGGAAGAGCACGGACCTGCTGACGGTGAGGGTGGGCGGGGTGGCGCGGGTGGGCAAGGGGTTCTGGTTCGAGCCGTTCAAGTGGTACGTGGTGGTGAGCGAGGAGCGCTCTGCGTTCTACGACCAGGTGAACCAGATCGCGGTGAGGACGGGGATCATCCTGGCGGGGTCGATCCTGGCGGGAGTGCTGCTGGTGCTGGTGTTTGCCAGCTACCTGACGCGGCCGCTGACGCGGGTGGTGGACACGATGAAGCAGATCATCTCCACTAACGACCTTTCGCAGCGGGTGGTGGTGGAGTACCACGACGAGATCGGCCAGCTCGCCCAGACCTTCAACATCATGGTGGAGAACCTCAACGAGGCCTATCGACAGATCAAGGGTTTCGCCGCGGAGGCAGTGGTCGGCGAGCTGCGGGAAAAGCGCATCAGGACCCTTTTCGGGAGATTTGTCCCCGGGAACGTCATCGAGGAGTTCTTCGCCAACCCCGAGGCGACGCTGGTCGGCGACAACCGCGTTCTCGCCATCCTCTTCTCGGACATACGGGGATTCACCACGATATCGGAGAAGATGAGGAGCCCCGCCGACCTCGTGCACTCCCTGAACCGCTACTTCGAGCGGATGGTCGGCGCCATCCATGACCGCGGAGGCAGGGTGGAGAAATACATCGGGGATGCCATCAAGGCCTTCTTCGGCGCGACCGCCGACCCGGCAGTGAAGGAGAAGTCCGCACTGGCGGCGGTCCACGCGGCACTCGACATGATCGAGCGCCTGGTGGACTTCAACCGGGAGCAGGCGGCAGAAGGCCGCCCGGAGTTCCACAACGGCGTCGGCCTGTCACTACGGGGTGGTGACCATCGGCAACATCGGCACGGACAAGAAAAAGGAGTACTCCGTCATTGGCGAGACGGTCGACCTCGCCGAGGAGCTGGAGAGCCTCACCAAGACCTACCTCCAGCCCCTCATCATGTCCGAGGGCTTCCATCGCTCCGTGAAGGACCACATCCCCTGCCCGGCTGCTCGACGCGGTGCCCGGGCACAGCCGGGCGTCCCCTGCGGATCTACACGGCGCGCCGCGTGCTCAGCGCCGGCGAAAAGGAAGCGTGGGGGCTGCACAACCTCGGGATGGCGGAATACTTCGATCGCAACTTTACCGGCAGCCTCCCAGTACATGCGTGACGTCCTGAAGATCCTTCCGGGGGACCCCGTCGCCACCATGATCCTCTCCCGCAGCGCAGCCTATGCCGCGTCCCCTCCGCCGGAAACGTGGGACGGGGTTGAGGTCCCGAGGGCGTCATGAGCATACGTCTCAAGATCGTGCTGATCGTGGTGCCGCTGGTGGTGGCCACCCTGGCGCTGACGGGGGTGTCAAGCTACTTCTCCGCCTCGCACGGGATCACGCGGGTGGCCAAGGACTTCCTGGGCTTCAAGGCGCAGGAGCTGCAGACGCAGGCGGAAAGCCAGTGGCGGCTGCTGGTGGACAACAACCTCAGCGACAAGCCCGAGATGGTGGCCGCCACGCAGGCGGCGGTGGAAGGCTACGCGCGGAGCATCACCAGGAGCGCCACGGAGCTGATCCTGGCGGTGAGGCCCGACGGGGCGGTGGCGATGAGCACGGGGGAGGTGCGCTATCAGGGGGGCGAGCAGGCGGCGCTGGGGGCCCTTGCCACGGGGAAGAGCACGGACCTGCTGACGGTGAGGGTGGGCGGGGTGGCGCGGGTGGGCAAGGGGTTCTGGTTCGAGCCGTTCAAGTGGTACGTGGTGGTGAGCGAGGAGCGCTCTGCGTTCTACGACCAGGTGAACCAGATCGCGGTGAGGACGGGGATCATCCTGGCGGGGTCGATCCTGGCGGGAGTGCTGCTGGTGCTGGTGTTTGCCAGCTACCTGACGCGGCCGCTGACGCGGGTGGTGGACACGATGAAGCAGATCATCTCCACCAACGACCTTTCGCAGCGGGTGGTGGTGGAGTACCACGACGAGATCGGCCAGCTCGCCCAGACCTTCAACATCATGGTGGACGGGCTGGAGGACGCCTATCGGAAGATCAAGGCGTACGCGCTGAAAGCCGCGGTCTCGCGGATGCGCGAGCGCAAGATCAAGGAAAACTTCCAGAAGTACGTCCCGAAGGACGTCATCGACGAAGTGCTGAAAAACGAAAGCAAGGTGAACGGCGACGAGCGCATCATGTCGGTGATGTTCTCGCACATCACCAACTACGACGAGATCATCAAGGGGTTGAGGCCCGACGAGCTCGTGCAGTCCCTCGAGCCCTACTTCAAGGCAATGGTGGACACGATCTTTGAGCGGGGCGGGATACCGGACAAGTTCATCACGGACGCCGTCATGGCCTTTTTCGGGGCGCCCCTGGAGATCAGGGACGACGCCATGAGATCCGTGATGGCGGGCCTCGACATGACCGAGGCGCTGGTGGGGTTCAACGAACGACGGAGGAAGACGGGGAAGAAACCCTTCCACGTCAGCGTCGGGATCAACCGCGGCAACGTGACCGTCGGGACAATCGGCACCGAGCAGAAGATGGACTACACCGTGATCGGCGACCCCGTGAACCTGGCATCCCGGCTCAGCGGGCTCACGCGCGTCTATCGCCAGGAGCTGCTCTTCTCGGAGAGCGTGCACCGCTCGGTGAAGGAGGAGGTGGACTGCCGCTGGCTGGACATCGTGGCCGTCAAGGGAAAGAGCGCCGGGGTGAAGATCTACACGGCGCGGCGCAACCTCTCCGAACGGGAGAAGGAGGCGTGGGGCCTCCACAACCTCGGCATGGCCGAGTACTGGGACATGTCCTTCAGCAAGGCGGCGGCCTACTTCGTCGACGTGCTGAAGATCCTGCCGGCCGACACCGCGGCAACGATGCTCATGGAGCGCAGCCGCCGCTATGTGAAGGATCCGCCCCCGGAGGGATGGAACAGGGTGGAGGTCATGATGCACAAGTAATCTCCTCGCCGCGTCCCGGTCAAGATTGGGGGGCGCGGCGTCGAAGATCTGACAAGGGAAACTGCACATGCTGGGCCTTCTTTCGAAAGCGCGACACCTCAGGAAGTCCCTCGGGCTCGGTCCCGACGGGCGGGAGGAGTTTGCCTTCGATCCCGACTCCGGCATCACGCGCGAAGAGCAGAAGGAGATACGGGCCGAGATCGAAAAGATCGCCACCAGCAGCCGTATTGCCGTCAAGCCCGAGATGTTCGCCCTCAAGGCGGCGAAGCGGGGCGTTCTTTTCCCCGCGCTCGTCAACGTCGCGGCCGTCGTCGTTCTTGTCCTCGGGCTGGCGATCTTCTACTTCCTCTTCCAGCGCGGGGAAACCCAGCTCTCCCAGGAAGACACCGGTACCATCACGGCGGAAGGGAAGCTGCTCGCCGAGGTGAAAAAGGAATCCGAGGCCAGGCTCCAGGAGAAGAACCAGCAGATCAACGACATCCAGGGCCGGCTGTCCCAGATCGACAAGCAAAGGCAGGACCTCCAGTCCAACATGGACGCCAGGGTCCAGCAGAAGGAAGCAGACCTTCGCGCCTCCATGGCGGCGGAGCTCGACGCCGAGAAGGCGCGCCTCCAGAAGCAGGGTCTCTCCGACCAGGACATCCAGAAGAAGCTCGCCGACCTCGAAGCGCAGAAGAACGCGGCCTTCAACAAGGACCTCGACGCCTTCAAGGCGCAGGCCGACGCGGAGAGGAAGCAGTCCGAGTCCGCCCTCCGCGACCTGCAGGCCCAGTACAACGCGGACCTCGCGAAGGCGAACACCGAGCGCCAGCAGGTTCTCAGCGACTCGAAACAGCGCGAGGCAGACCTCCAGGCCCAGCTTGCCACCCGCACCTCGGAGCTGCAGGCCCAGGCTGCCCAGAGTCAGCAGCAGCTTGCGGCCCTCACGTCGCAGAAGAGCCAGGAGGACCTCGTATCCCAGCAGCTGGTCGGACTGTACTCGGTGGCCCAGGCCGACATCACTGCCCGCAACTACACGAAGGCCCTCGCCAGTCTCCAGGCCATCGGCAGCTACGTCAATTCCACCGACGTGGCCACGCTGCCGGGCATGGCGAAACGCCGCGTCGTGGACCAGTTCATCGTCGACTCGCTCACGCAGCTCGTCCAGGGGCAGATCGATGCCGCCTCGACAGACACCGCGACGCTGCTGGACGCGGCAAACAAGCTGTCCGACGTCCGCGGCAAGGTGGCCGATGCCGACGCCCAGCTGAAAGCCGGCAAGGTGGCAGACGCGGAGAAGCTCTACGGGCAGGCACTCGCCGTGCTCCCCGAGGTGGCGAAGAGCTACGCGTACTTCACGCAGAAGTCCGCCGACGCCGAATCCGCGCGGCAGGCGGCGCTGCGCGCCTCGCTCACCCGCGCCGAGGCTGCGTACGCAGCCGGGCGGTTCCCCGAGATGCTCGCCGCATACAGGGAAGCCCTGGGGGCGTTGCCCGAGACCTCGGCCCGGCTGGACTCCGTGCTGGCAAACGTCGCCGCGGCAGGCACCGCCCTTGCCGGGCAGGCAACGCAGGCCGCCCAGGCCGACCAGTCGCGCGCCGCCGCGTCGATGCTCAGCCAGGGCGATTCCCAGCTCAAGCAGGGAAACGCGGCCGATGCTGCCGCCACCTACCTGCAACTCCTCCAGGGCTACCCGCAGAGCGCGCAGGCACCGCAGGCCATCCAGGGGGTATCGCGGTCCATCGCGGCCATGAACGACGCGGCAGCGGCAGACGCGAAGACGCAGGCTGCCGCCATCACGGCGCTGAACGCGCAGGTTGCTTCCCTGCAGGCTTCGCTTGCTGACGGTGCCACCGAGATCCGCGGAATGAAGAAAGCGATCATGGATCTCCTGGGCCAGGCCGGCGATCCTGCCCGTACCGACACCACGCAGCTCCTGGCCCGCCTCCAGGCTGCGTACGGGAGTCTCACGAAAGCCGCGGGGGGCTCTTCGACGCTCCAGGCCCAGCTGGACGCCGCGGCACAGGCGAACAAGGACAACGAGGCGAAGCTCGCGGCGCTCACGGTTACCAACAAGTCACTGCAGCAGGCCCTCCAGTCCGCCCAGGCAGCGCAGGCACAGGCAGAGCGTGCCGCGCGTGCCGCCCAGGCCGCGCAGTCGGCGCAGAGCACGCAGGCGACGCAGACTGCACTGGCTGCCCAGGGCACGGCCGGGACCGCCGCACCGCTCTCCGACACCGACGCGCAGCGCTTGAGGAAGTACGACCAGCTCGCGGACAGCTACCGCAAGTACGCGGCCCTGGAAGGCCCCCTCGCGTCGGGAACCGCGAGCGAGCCGGACCTGCGCAAGACCTACGGATACCGCGAGTCTTTCCTGCAGACGGCCAGCGGCGTGTTCGACCGTCTCGCCGACCGGATGCACGCCTACGACAACGGGTTCCTGAGCGCCGGCATTGCGCAGGGCCGGGATGACACGCTGAAGAGCGTGGTGTCGATCGTCGTCGAGCTGGCAAAGGTGACGAACCCGGCGGACCAGAAGAAGTTCTTCGACGCGCAGATCGCGGCCGCGTCCAGCGACAAGCCACTCGCAGACTACCTCCGCAAGCTCCAGTCATTCATGGCCGTGCGCTGAGACGAGCGGCGGGCAGCCCCGACGGTTCACGGCGCTACTTCGCCGCGAGCGTCTTCACGTTTGCCGTGGGGATCGAGTAGATGTTGAAACGCTGCTGCCCGTTGTAGGAGAGGGACTGCGAGAAGATCAGCTTCGCCACGCCCCCGATGATCCGCTCATCGATGAAGGTCAGTCCCGCGAGAGGGAACTCGGCGAGCAGCGTCCCGTCACTGCCGTACACGCGGCCGGTGTCATCCTGCGTGGAGAACAGCTCTCCCGTGCTGAGGAGGGCGTCGATGCGATGGTCGACACCGGTGAGCTCGCCGCCGTGCCCCGCCGTGACATCCGACCACCACCAGCAGCGCCACGTGTCCTGCCCGGGGGGAGCGTCATAGGTCGACAGGTAACTGCGCTGGGTTGCCGAATCGTAGAAGTACTGCACTCGGTCGATCGTGCCGGGAAGGCCCAGCCACGTAAGGTCGTAGGGGGCGGATCCCCGGGTCGGCGACAGGAACGTCAGCGTGCTCGGAGCCATCGACATGCTGAACTCAAAGAGGTTGCCGGTGCCGTCGACCTGGGCGAGCAGGAATGCGGGATCTGCCGCGGAGGTAGAGGGCGGAATGGAGACGCCGATCACCTTCCCCGTGATGCCGAACAGCGGAGGCAGGTTGCTGCCGGGTTGCGTGGAGTACGTGAAGACGACCTGCTCGCCCGGGATGTCTGCCCGCAGCTCGCCGTACGCGGTGTTGTACGGATTGGCCGGATCGAACGTGAACCCCTCGATCCGAAGAAGGACCGGGTCCTGCGGAACATGCATGATGACGTCGGGGTAGATCCCTCCCGTTGAAGGCCCGAGGAAGGAGCTCCCGGAGAGCAGATGGTACGTTCCCTGGGCCGCGCTGCCCGTAACGAACCCCAGCTGCCTTCCGCCGGTCTGCGTGTACAGCACGAAACCGTTCTGCAGGTCGAGGCCGCCTTGCGTCGTATATTCCGGCATGAAGGAGGCGTCCTGCGGAGCCGTGTCGCCGCTCAGCTTGTCCACGGGCCCGACAGCGCCTTCCAGCGTCATGCTCTTCGCCAGGAGCGTGCTGAGGCTGATTGCGAGATCAAACGGCGGCGGGGAGCAGGAAAAGCATGCGCACGCGGCGGCAAGGACGACGAGCAGCTTTTTCACCATTTCCACCTGTACCCGATCCGAAATGAGAGCAGGTCTGCTGCGCTACCGACACTGAACAGCCACCCCGGCGGCGTGTTGCCCGCACCGAGAGAGGCCTCCAGGAGGGCGGGAAATCGTGTCGCGAAGAATTGCGGCACGTACTCCACGAAGAATCGATCCTCGGCGCGGCCGGCGGTCTCCACGCCGAGGACGAGCTGCAGGCCCCCGGGCGAGAGCGGATCCAGGCCGACGTACGCCGGCGCGTCCACCACGCGTGCGAACACGCCGAAGCCGAAATAGGGCCGCACGATGCTGTCGGCCGGCGCGAGGTAGGCGCCGACCTGGAGCGCCAGGTTGGTCAGCGGAGTGCTGGAAAGGATCTCTTCCTGGTTGAGGGCCAGGCCCACCATGTACGTCGTGAATCCGGCCGTCACAAAGACCGGGCCCGACGCGACAAGCAGCGAGAGATCCGCGCCGGGATAGGCGAAATCGACCATCCGGACCGACAGCGCCCAGGACGGCGTTCGCTTCTGATCGAAGGATATCTCGCGGTTCGCGGCAAGATACAGGCTGCGCGTTACCGGCGTGTATCCCGGGGCAGTTGCGCGCAGCACGTACTGCGCCGGGGCGTCCAGCGACACCGTTGCCGTCCCGTCGCTCCCGATGTGAAGGTCCGGGAGGCCGCGGATGGCAACCGTGCTCCCGGGGTGCCCGTGGATGAGCAGCCTGGCGCTGCCGCGCCGGGGCACGCTCGCTGCCGCGGCAACGTTTCCCGTCGCAGGGTATGCCCGCGCGACGAGGTGCGCCACGGCAGACCAGTCCATGCCTGCGAGCTCGAGGGGCGACAGCGTCCCCTGCACGTTGACGGTGGTGTCGATCACCACCTGCTGGAGACCGAGGTCCATGGAGCGGAGCCGGAGGGTCACGGCGTCACCGTTGCGGCCCGGCTCGACCAGGAGCCAGGCATCGGCGCCCTGTGCCGCGGCCGCAGCGTCCAGGGCGTCGTCCGACGCAGGGAGCCCTGGCGCCACCGGGTCGACGAGGAGCGTGCGCGTCCCGGCGACCCCCGGGTCCATCTGCAGTGCCGTGATGAGCGAACGCGACATCATGAGGAGCGCATCCGCATCGAACGCCGCTCCCGGAGCCTGGCTCACCACCAGGAGAACCCTGCGCGGCGCGCCGGCAGCCGCTTGTGCGAAGGACGGGAACGTCGCGAGAAGGAGAAGGGCGGCCAGCGCGAGGCGGTGCATCGTCTTCATTGGAAAAGGATCCCGATCGTGGTCAGGGGAAAGCCCGTGACCGGCCAGCCGCGGCCCTCGAGGTTTGTCGCGATGCCCAGCGTGTACTTGAACTCCTGCCTGATGAAAAGGGTCGGCCCCAGGATGCGCGTCTCCAGGGTCCAGCTTGCGACGTTGAGATAGAGGTCCGTGTACACCGGCATCCCCTGCTGCGAGAACGCGCTCAGGATGAAACCCGCCCCGGTGGCCAGGCTGAATCTGAAGAGCGCCCCCGGCGGAAAGAAGAGGTACCCGCCGAACCCGGTGAAGATATCGTCGTGAAGGATTCCGCGCAGGGCGGGGGACTGCGGTGTCTGCAGGTAGATATAGTTTCCTGCATAGAGATAACAGGTATCGGGAACCGCGTATCCACGGACAGCACCGCCGATGCCCAGGAGCTGGCCTGTCGTCCAGGTCACCTCGGCCGCGGAGTCGTGGAGCTTTGCCAGCGGCGTGAGGTTCACCACGGGCGCTGACTTTATCGCCTGGACGCTCTCGTGGTAGCCGGCCTTCTCCTTCGTCACCGTCAGCGGAGTGCCGGTCGGCATCGCCCCCACGGGGAAGCTCAGCTTCCCGTTGGCGATCACGCCTGCGGGAGTGTCACCCGCGATCACGACCTGCATGCCGTTGTCGGCCGAGCGGAAGGATATTTCTCCCCCGGAGGCAGCCGTGATGGCCTGCGCTTCTGCCTGCGTTGGCACGCCCTGCCCCGACTGCAGCGACTGCACCAGCTCGTCCACCCACCCCTGCAGCGCGATGTAGAACGCTAGGTCAAACCGCGTGGTCCTCTGGAGGCCGGCGAGGAGCCGCCCGCTGGCAGCGTCCCAGCACTGCAGGGAGAGGGCAATCTGCTGACCTCCGTCCGCGTCGACGATCGCGTAGGAACCCGAGACTGCCATGTCCGCGCTGACATCCCGTGCGAGGCTTGCCGCGGCGGCTCCCTGGAGCAGGTCGCGGGGCGCCACATCGCGGGATTGTGCCGCCGCTGCCCACTTCTCCGGGGCCACGACGTCGTACACGCCGATGGAGCCGAGCTCTGATACGACCGCGTCGGTGATGGGCTGCTCGAACTCGTGGGTGGCTCCTGGGCCCGAAAGGTCCTGCAGCGAATACACGACGATCGAACCCCGCGCGGCGGGAGCGGCATCCTGGCCCGACGCGGATGCAGCGCATGCCGCGAGAACGAGGGGTACGACAACGGTGCGAAGAAGGGTGCGATTCACGCGATTGACTCGCCTTCAAGTTTAGTCGCGCGCACCACCCGTTGCAAGGAGAAGGGCTCCGGCGCGGTGCGCCGCAGGGAATTGATTCCCGGCCTGGAAACGCTACAATAGTGATATCCACCGAAGGAGGTTCCTTGCTCCGCATGCGCATGGTCCGGGCCTTCGCAATGTCTGTCGTGGTCTCCGTGCCGCTTCTCCTGCTCGCCGGTTGCGCCGCCGCATCGGACACGGGAGTGCTCGCCTGGAACGACGCGACGCAGACCAAATCGTGGAAAGCCGTCGGGGCGGTGGGGACATATGGCGCCGTCTACGCAACTTCGGCGGATTTCGACGCAGGCGGGAGCCTCTTCGTTGCCGTGGAGGATGCCACCGGCACCGGAAGTCCGGCCACGGTGCTCTGGTCTACCGGGGGTGGCTGGGGGCTCTTGGGCAGCGCTGGCTTCTCCCCGGTGGATGCCAACTTCCTGAGAATGGGCATCGACGGCGGCAGCAACTATTACGTCGCTTTCTGCCGACCACTGAGCCAATCTCCGGGCGGCGCCTATGTCATGGAGTTCAGCGGTACAACGGGGATGTGGAGCACGCTCGGGACGAATCCCGTCTCCACGGGCCAGGCCAGCGACATCGCCATTGCCTTTGACACCGCCAACACCCCCTACGTCGCTTATGCCGAATGGCCAGGCCAATCGGCGCCACGGTTGCGCAAATGCTTAGTGGAGGCTCCTGGACCTCCCCTCGGCTCGCTGAGTCGGGAATCACGCGCCGACGTTGCCAGTCGATCTATCGCAGTGGCCGGCGATGCAGCGGGGAAGATGTACTTGTCTTTCCAGATGGCGGGTCGGGGGGCGCCCTGTCCGCAATGGTCTGGGACGGCAGCACGTGGAAACAAGTTGGCTGACGCCGGGGTTCTCGAACACTTCCGTCACCGACGTGTCGCTGGCTCTCGACTCCCAGGGCGTTCCGTGGGTCGCCTTCGGCGATTCCGGTCTCAACTTCCAGGCATCGGTCATGAAGTTCACCAACGGTGCGTGGAGTTACGTCGGAGCACGGGGGTTCACGCCTGCCAGGGCCCTCGGGCTCCAGCTTGCCCTGGACAAGTGGGGAACTCCGTATGTCGCGTATGCCGACGACAGTATCGGGTGACAAGGCATCGGCAATGGTGCTCCGTGGCACCACGTGGACCCAGCTTGGCACCCAGGGTTTTTCCGCTGGCGCCATCGGCTCCCCGTCCCTGGCCATCAGTCCTGAGGGCGTGCCCGCCGTGGCCTACCAGGATCAGGCAAACAACTACGACCTGACCGTCATGGAGTTCCAGTAGCCCCGGGGCATGGCTTTCCTGCCTTTTACCACCACTTCTCGTAGCGCGTCAGCGCCCTGGTGGCAGGGTCAAAAATGCAGAAATAGCCTCCGCTGTAGCTGAACGCAGTGATCTCGCTGCCGTTGCGGCTGCCCACGGAGAGGCTCTTCACCGCGTCCGGGGATGACGGGAGAAACCGGATCCATGACTGGCTGGAGTAGTCATAGCCGACGATGCCTTGCGCGGTGACATTGATCGAGGCGCCATCCATGTTGGTCTTGGTGAAGACAGGATACTCGGGATTGCCAAGGATGGGCGCCGACGAGGGCCATCCCCCGGCGAGATCAGGCACCTTCGGCACCTGCACGAAGGAGTCAGTGTTCGTCGAGGTGTCCTCAAAGACGAGAAATGCGGTGTTGGACTGGTCGTCCTCCGGGTCGGTGAACGCGCCGCGGAAATAGACCGCTCCTCCCACCGGGTGCGGGGTCGAGGCGATCGGTGCCCACGACGAATCGTAGACCTGGCAGGAGAAGTTGCCCGACGAGCCGACGGAGAAACCCGTCAGCGTGATGCCTCCCGGTGACGGACCGACGATGGCAGTACCCCACAGCGAGACGGGAAGCTTGGAGGCGAGAACGAGGCCTGCCGATGCCGCGGTGGCGACGACGTTGCCGATGATGATCGTGTTGTCCAGCAGGCGCGTGACGGCAGCGGTGCCCTGGAACGGCGTGCCGGAGGGTGAGACGGTGGTGTCGATGGCGTCCTTCGTGTAGCGGTCCTGGACCTCGAGCGTCGGGCTCAACACGAAAAGGTGTGTCTGCGACGGATCGGAGGAGGCGCTTGAGAACAGGAGCACGTACTCCGTGCCCAGCAGCTTGAGGATGGCGAGCTGGAAGGTGCCTGCATCCGCGGCAGTGATCTCCGCGGAGAGGTCGATGCGCTGGGTCATCTGCACCAGGTCGTCGGGGAAGATACCGGCAATGCCGCAGGAGCTGAGGGTCAGCAACAAGGAGGCTGCGAGCAGCATGGCGCGCAGGATAATCGCGGACGCTTTCACGGTGATCGACTCCCCACGCATTGTAGTCGTGCGCCGGCGTGAATGCAAGGCATCCGGCGTTCTTGAAGCGCTTTCCGTGATGCACTACACTTTCAGTGCGTCATGCGAGGCCAGGATCTTCTTCCCCTTCTTCGGACATTCGCCCTGCGGACACGGAGCGCCTCGGTGGACCTTCGCCAGTTCGCTGTCACGCTCCAGAAGGGCCAGGCGGCTCCCGGGGACATCGAGAACGCCGCCGCAGAACTGGCCGGCTCCTCGCTCACCATCGTGGAAACAGAAGAGGCGAAGCCTCGCATCGTCTCCCTGACCGGGTTTCCGCTCCTTGCGCTCGTCGAGGTGTACAAGCAGATTTCCGTCGAACCGACACGGCCGTTCCCGCGCGAAGACACGCTCCCCGTTCCCGTTCCCGCCGAGACTTTCATCGCCGCCGACGTGAAATCGCAGCTGGGCGCCCTCATGGAGACGAGCGCCCCGGGCATGAAAGGGATCGTCAAGCTCCAGTTCGGCGAAGGCGTCGATGCGCTCATCGTGCCCCAGGAATGCGTCGGCAGTGACCTCGTCGAGGGCGCCGTGGCGAAGATCAGCCGCTGGCTGCAGGACGGGAAGAACGCCGCGTACGCCGAGTCGAAGCTCTCCGGCGTGCTGCGGGGCAACGAGGTGCTCGTGCGCCAGTCCATGGAGGACGTGGCCATCCGGCCCAAGAAGGCGGCTTCGACGGTCCTTGCGCCGACGGATTTCACCTTCCGGTTCTGGACGCACCTGTCCAACCTCGTGCTGCAGGACATGCGCTCCAAGACGGAGCGCACCGACCAGGACCAGGGGATCCTCCAGTCCGCGTACATCATCGGCTATGCCGTGTTCCACAAGAAGGGTGCCGTCCAGCGGGAGCGGGAGTGGTCCGAGGACCGCAAGAAGCTGGACGCGCAGGTGCGCAAGCCGCCTTTCGTCTTCGGCTTCCAGGAGCTCTACGACCTGAAGGACGAGAAGGGAACGACCTACGTCCAGAAGCACAGCCGCGATTTCATCAACTCCTTCCTGAAGGAGAAAACCGCGCGCGCGGGAGACGAGACCATCCCGTACCTCGTCCGCGTGCACGCGGCGGCGCAGAAGAAGGACTATTTCATCCAGCGTGACATGCTGGTTCCCGTGTTCCTGAAAAAGCTTTCCGAGGCATCGGAGGAGCTGCGCAAGGGTTACGTCGACGAATGGACGGAGCTCCTGCGGGGCGACCAGTATCCCGCCGCGGCGAAGACGAATGCCTCTTTCCGCCGGGACGTGGAGATACGGGTCAAGGAACGCTTCCCGCTGCTCACCGCGATGTCAAACGGCAGCCTGCTGTTCCTGGCAGGAGAAGACACGCGGATCTCCGAGCAGGCAAAGGCGGAGCTGGCGCGCTGCTTCGCCGTGGAGAGCATCCTGAAGCCCTACGACGAGCTTCTCGTGCTCGAACGCCTTGAGCTGCTAAAAAACGCGCGGATGTACCTCCCGTTCTGGATGACCGTCCCCGTGCTGAGCGGGCTCCTGCGGATGTTCCGCAGGATGTTCAAAGGGCGCGGCGGGGAAGAGGACAGTGCCGCAATGCCGGCCGCGGGCGCCCCCAGGGCACCGGCGGTCGAAGCGGCAAAGGTGGTCCAGGGCGCGGGCGAGGCGCCGCCGAAGGCGGTGAACCGCGAGAGCCTGCTGCGTTACAGGCGCAGCATCCAGTCCCTGGTGTCCACCTTCGTACCGCAGGGATCCACGATCGATGCGACCCTCAGCCAGCTCGCCGACAAGTGGAACCCGCTGTTTGCCTCTGCCCAGAAGAAGAACCTCGTGGAGGACGTGAACGCCCTCGTGCGGGACTTCCTGCGACCCGTGCGCAGGAGTTTTGTCGTTCGGCCGCCCGACCTCAAGAGGATCCACGCCCTTGCAGAGCAACTTTCCGAAAGCAAGGCGCTCGCCAAGATCAAGAAGCGCGACGTCCTCTTGCGCTACATCGAGCTGTACATGATCCGCTGCCTGCAGGTGAAATCGGGATAGGACATCCCCGCCGCGCAGTGGCGCGGCGTGGCGGCCCTACTTCATTCCCCGAAAGCGTACCTCGATATCCTTCGCGGCGGCCATGAGCTTCTCCAGCCGCGTGATATCGGTCTCCCCGCAGTGGTACGGGTAGAGGATCTTCGGCCGGAACGCCAGCGCCGCATCGGCGACCATCTCCGGGGTCATCGTGTAGGGTAGATTCATGGGAAGGAAGGCGATGTCGATCCCCCGCAGCGCCTTCATCTCCCGCGTGTTTTCCGTGTCGCCGGCGATGTAGAGCTTGCGCGTGCCGAGGGTGAGCACATAGCCGTTCCCTTCCCCTTTCGGGTGAAACGGCGAGCCGGGCGCCCGCTCGTGGACCACGTTGTAGGCGGGAACAGCCTCGATCCGGATGCCCTTCACCGCGCGGGAGTCCCCGTTGTGCAGGACGATCGAGCCCTCCACCGCTCCGCCGCATTTCGGGCCGACAACGACGGAGGTGGCGTCCGTGCGCACCGCGGCAATCGCCTTCGGGTCGAGGTGATCGCCGTGGTGGTGCGTCACCAGCACGAGACCCGCCTTCGGCATCGACGAGTAGTCCGCGTACTCTCCCAGCGGATCGACGTGGATGACGGTATCGCCCCACGTCAGCATGAGCGTGGAGTGGGCGATGAACGTGATCTTCAGGGGCAGAGGAGCAGGGGGAAACGTGTCTTCCTTGAACATCGGCGCCTCCTTGCACGAGATCATAGCGCCTGCCGCGCGGCCCGGCCACACCCCGCTGCCTCGCTCAGCAGTTCTCAGGTTGACGCCGAGGGAGCGAATTCTCATTTTGCACGACTCTCAAAGGGCCGTTCTTGGCCCTTTTCAAGGGCTCGCGATCCAGTTGAAGGTGCAAAATGGAATCGCTACGCCTCGCTTGCGCCGGCCGCTCCCGCCGCGCTACTCTCCGCCGAGGAGGGACCCATGGCAGAGCTCAGGATACGGGACGTGCGCACGATCATCACCGCGCCGGCGGGCATCGACCTCGTGGTGGTGCGCGTCGACACGTCGGAACCCGGCCTCTACGGCCTGGGCTGCGCCACGTTCACCCAGCGCGCGCTCGCCGTGCGCACGGCCGTTGACGAGTACATGAAACCGTTCGTCGTGGGCAAGGACCCGCGCCGCATCGAGGACATCTGGCAGACCGCCATGGTGAGCGCCTACTGGCGCAACGGGCCCGTGCTCAACAACGCGCTTTCCGGCATCGACATGGCGCTCTGGGATATCAAGGGCAAGCTCGCCGGGCATGCCCGTCTACCAGCTGCTGGGCGGCAAGTGCCGTGACGGCGCAGCGGTCTATCGTCACGCCGACGGCCGTGACGAGCAGGAGCTGGAGCAGTCCGTGCGCGCCTTCATGGCGCAGGGGTACCGCTACATCCGCTGCCAGATGGGCGGCTACGGCGGCCGACAGGCCCTCCCGGCAGCTCCGCGCGGCGCTCTGCCCGGCGCGTACTTCGACCCCGACGCGTACGCGCGCAGCGTGCCCCGGTTCTTCGAGTACGTGCGCAGCGCCGTCGGCTTCGACGTGGAGCTGCTCCACGACATCCACGAGAGGCTCGCTCCCATCGAGGCGGTGCGCCTGGCCCGGGCGCTGGAGCAGTACCGCCTGTTCTTCCTCGAGGATCCCCTTGCCCCGGAGCACCTGGAGTGGTTCCGCTCGATCAGGTCCCAGTGCGCGACCCCCATCGCCATGGGTGAGCTCTTCGTGCACCCCGACGAGTGGAGACCGCTCGTCATCGAGCGGCTCATCGATTTCATCCGCGTGCACCTCAGCGCGATCGGCGGTATCACCCCCGCGGTGAAGCTGGCGCACCTGTGCGGCGAGATGGGCGTGCGCACCGCGTGGCACGGTCCCGGCGACGTCTCACCCGTCGGCCACGCGGCGAATGTCCACCTCGACCTCGCCTGCCCCAACTTCGGCATCCAGGAGTGGGCGGGCTTCAACGACGCCCTGCGCGAGGTGTTCCCCGGCTGCCCCGAGGAGACCGGCGGCTACGCGTACGTCAGTGATCGCCCCGGGATCGGCGTCGACCTGGACGAGAAGAAGGCGGCGAAGTACCCGTTCGTCGGCGGCCTGCCGCAGTGGACGCTCGCGCGCACACCGGACGGGACCTCGGCGCGGCCCTGAAGAGCGGGGGACCATGGCGTACGACTTCGACAGCGTCATCGACCGGCGCGGCACGAGCTCGCTGAAGTGGGACTACGAGCAGCGGTTCGCGCATGCCACCGGGCTTCTCCCCCTCTGGGTTGCCGACATGGACTTCCGCGCGCCCGAGGTCATCCTGGAGGCCATGCGCCGGCGCGTCGAGCACGGCGTGTTCGGCTACACGCTGGAGCCCGAGTCCTGGTACGAGGCTGCCGCGGCCTGGCAGGCGCGCCGCCACGGCTGGCAGGTGAAGCGCGAGTGGATGATCACGTCGCCCGGCGTGATCCCGTCCCTTGCTGCCACGATCCTCGCGCTCACCGGGCCGGGGGACGGCGTGGTGGTGCAGCCGCCTGTCTACAACCCCTTTGCCATCCGAACCCGTGCCACGGGCCGCAGCGTGATCGAAAACCCGCTTCGTCTCGCCGGCACGCGCTGGGAGATGGATCTCGAGGGCCTGGAGCGGGCCATCGATGAGCGGACGCGGCTCCTGGTTCTCTGCAGCCCTCACAACCCCGTCGGCCGTGTCTGGGAGCGGGAAACCCTCGCGCGCCTGGCCTCGATCTGTGCGCGCCGCGGCGTCGTGATCGTGAGCGACGAGATCCACGGCGACCTCGCGATGCCCGGATTCCGCCACGTGCCCCTGGCGTCCGTGTCCGACGAGGCCGCGGCGTGCTCGGTGACCCTCGTCTCCGCGACGAAGACCTTCAACCTCGCGGGGATGGGAGGCGCGCTGGCCATCGTGCCCGACCGGGTCCTGCGGGCAAAGGTCGATGCCCAGCACCACGCCCTGTTCGCCGGCGCGGCGAACGCGGCCGCCGTGGATGCCACCGAGGCCGCGTGGCGTCAGGGCGAGGCCTGGCTGGACGAGCTCCTCGCCTACCTCGACGGCAACGCGCGGTTCCTGGCAGCATCCCTGCGCGAGAAGCTCCCCGCCGTCGGTGTCTTCCCGCTGGAAGGGACCTACCTCCCGCTCCTGGACATGCGCCGGCTCGGGCTGCCGGACGCCGAGATCAATCGCCGGCTCCTGCACGTCGCCCACGTGTGGCTCAACGATGGCGCCGGTTTCGGCAGCGGAGGCCAGGGCTTTCAGCGGATCAACATCGCCTGCCCCCGGGCGCTCCTGGCGCAGGGTGTGGACGCCATCGCGGCAGCGTTCGGCTGACCGTGCGGCACGCGGGACACGGCCCGCGAAGGAAGGACATCATGACAGCAACGTCCCTGGGAAAGCAGCTCCGCTTCCGCCGCGTCTCGCGCGGGGGCAGGATCCTGGTCCTCCCGTTCGACCACCCCATCTATTTCGGGCCGCAGCCCGGCTCCGAGGATCCCGCGCGCCTGGCGGCGCTGGCGCGCGAGCATGGCGCGACGGCCGTGCTCCTGACCGCCGGCGCGCTCCGCCGCTGCCTCGACGAGGTCGGGGACCTCGGCGTGATCATGAGGATCGATGCGACGCTGTCCCACCTGGGCGGTCCTGACACCGTGATGCACATGCTGCACGACGCGGAGGAAGCCGCGGCGCTGGGCGCCGACATGGTCGCGGTCAACGTGTACGTCGGGCTCGGGGAGCCGGGCGTCGAGTCCACCCTGCTCACCAAGCTGGCCGAGGTCTCGCGGGAATGCGAGCGCATCGGCATGCCGCTGTGCGGCGAGATCATCCCCCGCGTGCCCGGCTCTGCCGCGGCGACCTCCGACCACATGGCGTTCGTGATGCGCCTCGGGCTGGAATACGGCTGCGACCTGGTGAAGACCGTGTACAACGGCGACCCCCGGGGATTCCGCGCGGCCGTGGAGCGCTGCCACCTGCCGGTGATCATGGCCGGGGGTCCGAAGTCGAGCGACGACCTCGCCATTTTCACGCAGCTGAAAGAGGCGATGGACAGCGGCGCCTCGGGCGCCGCGATCGGCCGGCGGGTCTGGGGCAGCGACCGGCCCTCCGCGGCGCTGGAGGCGGTGCGCGCCATTGTCATGAACGGCGCCACCGTGAACGAGGCGCTCGCGATCTACCGCAAGGGCTGAGCCGGCCATGGCCGACGGGAAGCGGTACGACATCGCCGTCATCGGCCTTTCCTGCGTGGACTGCATCGCGACCGGGCCGCAGGGGCGCTGGACCATGATGAACCCCGTGGGCGACGTGCGCCTGAGCGGCGGGGGCCTCGGCAACGCGCTCCTGACCCTCTCGGGCCTTGGTCTGCGGGTCGGGGTGGCCACGCGCGTGGGCACCGACTTCTACGGGGACTGGCTCCTCGGGCTGTGGAAATCCCTCGGCATCGACTGCGCCGCGGTCACGCGTGATGCCGCGCTGCCCACGGGGCTCGCGTTCGTCGTGGACCACGGCACCGAGCGCACGCCGTTCTTCTCTCCCGGCGCGAACCGCGCCTTCTGCCGCGCGGACATCCCGGCCGCGCTGATCCAGGAGAGCCGGTGCGTGCTCCTCTTCTTTGCCGGTGCGCTCCCCTCGCTGGACGGCGAAGGGATGGCGGGACTCGTGGCCGACTGCCGGCGGGCGGGCACTCCCGTGATCCTCGACGCGAGCGACAGCACCGCGGCGGACTACCGGGCGCTCCGCTCGTACCTCCCGGACGTGAACCTGGTCGTGAACCTCGAGGAGGGACGGCGCCTGACCGGGCAGGGAGACGCGCGTGCGGCAGCCCGGGCCCTTGCCGACGCCTGCGGAAACGCGCCGGCAGGCACCTTCGTCGCGGTCACGCGGGCCGACGGCGCGGCGCTCGTGGCGTTCACGCCGGCGGGGCGGCAGGACGTCGAGGTCGTGTCACCGTGGTACGGAAGGCCGGTGCGCCTCTCCGTGGGCGCGGGGGATGCGTTTCGGGCCGGGCTTGCCGCGTACCTCTTTGCGCGCGACCCGGCCCGGCCCGACGCCGCGCCGGACTACCGGGGTGCCTGCCTGCAGGCCAGCGCCGCGGCCTTTCTCTTCCTGAACCGGGACTCCGACTCCCGTCCGCCGTTCACGCGCCAGGCGCTGGAGGCCTTCGCGGCCGCCCGGTGATCATGGCCGGCGCCTGCCCGCAGCCGGCCGCCGCCGCGAGCGGGGCGCGGCCACGGCTGCCGGCGCAGGCCGGGCACCTGGGCCGGGCCAGGAACATCGGCGGCACCAGCGTCCAGACGGCGAGGACCACGGCACCGTGCCAGGGCTCATACCAGGGCGCGTGCACGAAGCGCAGCGGCCCGACGCCCATGGCATAGATCCAGACCACCAGCGAGAGCGTGGACACGACCAGCTGGGCGCGCGACGTGACCCCCGCGGCGCGCGCCAGGTAAAGCGGCGTGATCGCCACAAGGAGAAGGGTGACGATGAGGCTGGGGAGCAGCAGGCGCGGCATCACCCCCTGGATGAAGATGAAGACCGCGATGACCTCGCTGGGGATGAGCTTGAGGAGAACCTGCAGGAAGGTGTTTTCCTGTTCGATTGATCGACCCATACTTTTTTTCTCCTTGCCCAGCGGCCCGATGCGACGGTCCGTCGTTGGCATGGAGGCATTCTCGGTCAGCGCCGGGGAGAAGTCAACCTCGCGCGGTCGGCTGGCCGCCGCGGCAATCCGCGCCGCGACGGGCCTACGCGGCCCGCGCTGGGCAGCGCTCGGCGTGACCGAAGTGCTGGCACCTCTTGCAGTTCCTGCACGGGATGATCGTCTCCGCCCTGCCGCCAAGCGTCTTGCGCGCCCACGCGGGATCTGCCAGCACGGCCCTGCCCACGGCGACGAGGTCAACCAGCCCCTCGGCCAGGGCTGCCTCCGCCTGGCCCTGGCCTGCGCGATCCCCCCGACGCCGATCACGGGAATGCCCACGGCCTTTTTCACGGCAGCACCCGCGAGCAGCCGGTCCGACCAGCTGCTTCCCTCCGGCGCGATCCCTTTCACGTCGCCGAAGCCCGTTGAGACGTGAAGCAGGGGCACGCCGTCCTTTTCCAGCCACTGCGCAACCTGGATCCCTTCGGCCAGGCTGAGGCCGGGCGTCGTCCCGTCCGCGGCGCCGAGCCTGCAGTACGCGAGGAGCGCGCTGCCTTCCTGCGCGCGTATCCGCCGCAGGACTTCCCGAAGGAAGCGGGCGCGGCCTTCCAGCGTGCCGCCCCACCCGTCCGTCCTCCTGTTCGTGAGGGGTGAGAGGAACTGGCTCGCGAGGTAGCCGTGGGCCGCGTGCACTTCCACGGCATCGAACCCGGCCTCGCGCGCCCGGCGGGCTGCCGCGGCAAAGCACCGGATGATCCGCTCGATGCCGGCCTCGTCCAGCGCGTGCGGGACCTCGCCGCCGGGAGCGGGGACATCCGACGGGGCCACCAGCGGCAGGCCGAAGGTGTTCACCGTGTTGGTGGAGCACCCGGCGTGGTGGATCTGGACGGAGGCCACGGCGCCCGCCGCGTGGATGATCCCGGGCAATGGCGGCGAGACCCTCGACGTGGCGGTCCTCGAAGATGCCGATCTGCCTCTGCGCGAGCCTTCCCTCCGGAAGATACCGCTGTTGCTTCCACCACGACGAGCCCGGCACCCATCGAGGCGCGGTAATGCGCGAGGTTGTCCGGCCGTGACAGTGCCGTCCAGCCCGGCCTTCCATATGACCATGGGCGGGAGAACGATCCGGTTGGGCAGGCGCAGCCCGGCAACGACGAAGGGCTCACTCACGCGCGTGTACATCACTGTTTCTTCCTCCACCAGAGGCCGGTGCATTCCGGAACGACCACCGTGCCGTCCGCGCGGACCTCGTGTTCCAGCATCGATCCTCGAACCAGTCCTGCTGGTCTTCGGCAGGCAACTCAACCCTCCCCGTCGACCAGGATGAACGTGACGTCGTTGACGTTCGTGCCCGTGGGGCCTGTCACGATGAGCTCCCCGGGCAGCAGCCAGGTACGCGTGGGAGTCATTCTCTGCAAGACAGGCGCCGGCGTCCAGCCCCGCGGCCGTGCCGGCTGCGATTGTGGCCCCTGATGTGTACGCCCCGGCCGCATCGGTGTTCCCTTCCACGCCATCAGAGGCGAATGAGGTGAGCAGCACGCCGGGCACACCTTCCAGCACCCGGGCAGCGGAAAGGGCAAGCTCCTGGTTCCGGCCGCCCCTTCCCGTGCCACGGACGGTGACCGTCGTTTCCCCCGCGGCGACCAGGCACGCGGGCAGGGCAAGCCCGCCGCGCCCTTCCCGCGCGTCCAGCGCAGCCTGCGCGAGCATACGGCCCGCCTCGCGCGCTTCCCCTTCGAGGCGCGTCGTGAGGATGCGCGGCGTGAAGCCCTGCCCGCGCGCGGCCGCCGCGGCCGCCTCCACGGCGCCCTGCCCCGAAGCGGCAAGGCGCCACGTGTGCCGCGCCGGGCAGCTGCTTGGGGGTCTCGGGCACCCGTCCTGCCGCACCAGCCTCCAGCAGGGCGCGAACGCCCGCCGGGACCCTGGCAAGCAGGCCCTTTCTCTCCAGCACCCCCAGCGCGTCATGGAATGTCGTCGGGTCAGCGACACTGGGTCCTGACGCGACTGCGGAAGGGTCATCACCGACGACATCGGAGACGGCGAGTGTCAGCACGGTTCCCCGGGAGCGCGCGGCGAGCCTGCCTCCCGAGACGAAGCTGAGGTGACGCCGCACCGTGTTGATCTCCGTGATGCCGGGACCGCTTGCCAGGAGGAGGCGGTTCGTCTCGGCAAGATCGGACAGCACGAGCGGCGGGTACGGAGACGAGAGCAGGCTCGAGCCGCCCCCGGAGAGCAGGAAGAGGCACGAGTCGGTCTCCGTCATTTCTTCCATGAGAGCGATGGCCTCGGCCGCGGCTGCCAGGGAATCGGCGTCAGGAACCGGGTGACCGGCGGATCGAACGCGGCCGGGGAAGTGCTCCAGTGAAGGAGATGCCGGGTACCCGTGCGGCTGAACGACGAGGCCCCCGTGGACGTGCCGGCCGCGCTCCTGCAGTGTCACCAGCGCCCCGGCGGTCATCAAGGCAGCCGCCTTGCCCACTGCCAGGACGAAGAGCCGGCCCGGCCCGCCGGGATCCCGCGCTGCCAGCGCCCTCGTTACCGCCGCAGACGGATCCGCGGCTGCCAGTGCTGCCTTGCGGATGCGCCGTGAGACTTCCCTGAGCCGGTCGAGCCTTCTCGAGTCTGCAGGCCTCTCCGTCATGCGGGGACGATTCTCCCCGGTTTCCCTTCCAACACGTACAGGCGGCACGATGGCTGGCCGGCGATCTCCTCGGGGTAATGGGTGACGATCAGCGCGGGAACAGGATGCAGCGCCAGCAGCCTGAGGAACATCTCCCAAAGGAGGTCGCGCGCTTCGCCATGCAGGCCTGAGAACGGCTCGTCCATGAGCACGGCATCCGGCAGCCGGGCGAAGCATCGTGCCAGGGCGACGCGCTTCTTCATCCCGCCGGAAAGCTCGTGAGGCATCTTGTCCTCTTCCCCGGGAAGACCCGCTTCCGAGAGGAGCCATGATGCAAAGCAGAGGGCGTTCTTCCGGGGGAAACCCTGGTAGAGGAGCGGCAGCGCCGTGTTCTCCGCCACGGTGCGCCACGGGAGCAGGCGATCGTCCTGGAAGACGAAGCCCATGCGGTCGGGCCGCGTGATCGTACCACGGGTGGGGGCAATGAGTGAGGCGACCAGCTTCAGCAGGGTGGTCTTCCCGATGCCGGACTCGCCGGAAACCACCGCGATGCCGTTCGCGGGGACCGTCAGTGTCACATCGTCCAGGAGGGGTTCACGTTTCTGCCACGCGTAGGCGACCCCTGCCAGCGCGATGCGCGAGGAAGGCGTCAGGGAGGTGAAGATCGCCTTGATCTCGCGTATGTCGTCGAGGCTGCAGGCAACCGGGCCCTTGTCCACGAACCACCGGCGGAAGACCGGCGCGAAGTGACGGACCCGGGGGAGGAGATGGTTGAACACGAGGATGACGAGGATGAGCACCGCGGCCCAGGCGAAGAGGCTGTGGATCCGCAGGGACATGTAGGAGGCCTGGATCTGGAACCCGATGCCATTGTCGGCGCCGAAATACTCGGCGGTGACGGAGGCTTTCACGGCCAGCACGAGTCCCGATTTCACGGAGGCCGCGAGGAACGGGGCGAGGTGCGGGAGGACGAGCTCGCGCGTGCGCGGCAGGAAGCCCGGTGCGAAGACGGACAGCATCTCGCCCAGCTCCCGCGGGAGGGTGGACATTCCCTCGGCCACCGTGACGGCGACAACGGGAAAAGTGATGAGGGCGATGACGATGATCGTCGGCAGGTGCCCGATGCCCATGAGGGCAACGAGCGGGATCGTCCACAGGAGGGGCGGCATGCCCTGGAAGAAGGTGACGAGGGGCTTGCAGAGCGCCTCGAGCTCCCGCCGGGCGCCCATGGCCATGCCGGCGGCGATTCCCGTGACCAGGCCGGCCGCGAAGCCGATGCAGACGCGCAGGAGCGTGATGAGGATCTGCGTCCACGTGCCGGCGGCGGCAAGGAGGACCGCCGTATCGACGACGGTCGTCCAGGGGGCGGGGACAAACCAGGACCCCGCTGCGAGGCTTGCCGCTGCCCATGCCGCGAAGATGAACAGGACCCCGGCGGCGCTCAGGAGCCGGAGCTTCAGGCCGTGGCCCGTCCCGGCCGGCGCCTTCTCCTGCATCAGTTCACGACGAAGAATCGTTCGTCCAGCGGGCGCGGGCTCGCGGGAAACCAGCGCGAAACCAGCTGGTAGTAGGCGAGCACCCGGGTCTTGTTCTCGGCGGCCGGCGGCACGGAAAGCAACGTGTTGCCGATAGCTTCTTCGAGGATGCCCGGATCCACCGCGAGGGCCGCGGAAAACTGCGCCGCCATGTCCTTCGGGGAGGAGTTCACCGTCCGCGTGGCGGCGTCCCACGCGCTCACGATCGACGCGAGGAGCGGCTTGTGATCCGCCGCGTACCCTTCCGTGGTGAACAGGCTCACCTGCGGCGACATGCGGTCACCACCCGTGAACCGTGCCCACGCCTGCGAGTAGTCGACCAGGCGCAGGAGGCCGTTCTGCCGCACGAGGGTGGTGGCAAGAGGCTCGGGCACCGCCACGGCATCGATCTGCCCGCTCACGAGGCGCTGGATGCTCTGGGGAAACGGCCCGAAGCTGATGGTCACGTCCTTGTCGGGGTCGAGCTTGTCGAACGCAAGGAGCGCCCTGCTCTGGAAGTCCAGGGGCGACCCGGGAAACGGCATGGCGATCCTCTTTCCCTTCAGGTCGGCGAACCCCTTGATCGACGGGTCCCTGCCGATGAGCGAGGAGACACCCCACACCCCGGTATCCACCATCACGATCGGGCTGCCGTCCAGCCGGTTCTCCCACCCCTGGCTGGTGCCGCTGAGCAGGAAGTCGGCCTCGCCGCGGAGGAGCAGAGCGAGCGCCTGCGCATGGTTGGCGAAAAACGTCACCGTGAGCTGGACCCCCGGTATCCCCTGGTTCTTCTGCAGCAGCAGGAACGGCAGCGCCGCGGTGGTCTGCGACATCAGCATGCGCACGGCGGACTGCGGCTGGCCTGCCGACCACGCGGGGGCGGCGAGGGAAAACCCGGCGAGGAGAACGGCGAGGAGGCGCGGCGTGTGTTTCATTGCCCTGCAGAGTAGCCGATGCCTCGTTCCATGGCAACGGAGGACGGTCTGCGCTATAGTAACGCCGGAGGAATCCCCGTGAAGGCAGCGATCATCGGCACCAGCGGTCACATCGACCTCGCGCTCGAGGTGCGTGACCGCATGCCGCAGGTGACTTTCGTCGGGGTCGCCCCGGGTCCGGTGACGAGGACGCGCGCGAGTTCTTCGTCGACCAGCTGGAAGCTTCCATGATCCCGTTCTACGACGATTACCGCCGCATGCTGGACCGCGAGAAACCGGACCTCGCCGTGGTGGCTCCTTTTTTCTTCCTCCAGTCGCGCATCGCCAGCGAGTGCCTCGAGCGGGGCATCCACGTGTTCGTGGAGAAACCCATGGCCGTGTCCATGGAGCAGCTGGAGAGGCTGCGCCGCGCCTATTCCCAGGGGAAGGCCGCCCTCTGCCCGATGCTCGCCTCGCGCTACCATCCCGCCTTCCACGCTGCCTGGCGGGCCATCAAGGAAGGCCTCGTGGGCGAGCCTCTTCTCATCACCGCCCAGAAGTCCTACAAGCTGGGCACGCGCCACCCCATGTACACCCACCGGGCAACCTACGGAGGCACGATTCCCTGGGTGGCCATACAGGCCATCGACTGGATCTACTGGTTCACCGGCGGACGCATGACGGAAGCGATCGCCGCGCACACCGCGATGGGAAACCGCGGCCACGGGGAGATGGAGAGCTCGGGCACCTGTTTCTACCGGCTGGCCAACGGCGGGAGCGCGTCGCTCACCTTCGACTACTTCCGACCCGGCGGCGCTCCGACCCACGGTGATGACCGCGTCCGCATCGCCGGGGAGAAAGGCATCGTGGAAATCATCAATGGGGAAGCGGTGCTCCTGACGCACGACGCTGCCCCCCGACGGCTGGAGAAGGAGGATCCCCTCTCCCTCTTCCAGGAGTTCGTCCATTCCATAGAGGAGAAAACACCGATCCG
This sequence comes from uncultured Spirochaetota bacterium, assembly GCA_963768665.1. Classification (GTDB taxonomy): domain Bacteria; phylum Spirochaetota; class Spirochaetia; order SZUA-6; family Fen-1364; genus Fen-1364. Next base: position 182,509 of record CAVYIU010000002.1, read on the forward strand.
CATCACGGCGGCGGAAGCGTTTGCCGTGAGCGACATCGCCCTGCGCACCCGAGAGTCCGCCGATACAAAGGCGCCCGTGGTGCTGCGGGGACCCGCGTGACGCAGCGCGAGCGCTTCCTCTCGTTCATGCGCACCACGAAGGCATGCCGCGCTGGGTGACCTGCCTCCAGCACCTCGAGGACTACCTCGGGCTGGACCGCAGCTGGAACATGAACTGGCTTCCCATTGACGAGGGTATCCGGCCCGGCTTCCCCCGGAGAGTGCTGGAGGAACACGGCGACGAGCAGGTCGTAGTGGACGAGCGCGGCGTCAGTGGCGTGAAAAGTTCCATGCTTTGCGATATCTGTTGACATATTGGAGATAGTGTGAATCCTATGAGATATCCGAGAACCTCCCCACCCTTCCCGGGACCGAACGCGGCCGATCGCGTCATAGGGAACGACGGAGTCGGGAACGAAATGGAACAGACCGACCTTCTAAAAGCTAGCGCTGCCGATCTCCCGATGGGTTCCCTGGATGACCTCGCGGTAACCCTTGACCTCGGGGAGCTCGTTCTCGACTCACAGATCAGCGACAGCTTTGACGACCTGATCCGAAAAGCGATGGATCGCAGCGGCAACCTCGTCCCGTTGCGCAAGTGCCGTCACCTGCTCCGCGAAGGGGGGAGGCTGCGCCTTACCAACCCCCACCCCGGGGCTGCCGCTCCCGCCTACCGGGAGCTGCAGGAGATCCTCCTGCGCACAGCCGGCTTCACTGACTTCATCGTCGGCGACCATGCCTCGCCTCTCCTCATGGAAGCAACCAGGCGCCCCGGCATCGTGGAGGAGCAGGAGTATGGCATGGTGGTGCGGGAGATCATAAACCCGCAGGACCTCGCGAAGACCCATGACTTCGCGAGGGACTATTACTTCTACAAGGACTTCAACTACGACCTGGAGGTGGCGCGGCAGTTTGACCTGCACACCCACGTGTTCGCGGTCTACGACAAGGGGCACCAGATGGTTGCCCTTTCCCGCAGCGCGATGCGTGTTCCCGGCTACAATTGTCCCTTCATGTATGCCGTGTCCGACGCAGGGGAGCACTACCGCGTGCCGGATCACTTCCGCAGCATCGGGGAGGTGTGCGCGATCTACAAGGAAGGCCGCGACGGGGTCTTCGCATACAAGCGGTTGATGGAGTTCATCGTCCACCACCTGTACCTTATCGCGCTTCCCGACAGTATCTGGACGACGTACGAGGTGAATGATCCCTTCACCGGGAACCTCTACAAGAACAAGTTCAAGATGGAGGAGATGGGGGTCAGGCTCACGTACCGCGACTTTGGAGGCAAATGGAACCTACTATGCACGGACAAAATGCTGGAGCTTCACGCGCTCCATCACAATCTCTTCCGAAAGTAGAGACGGTCCGACTCGACGAATCTCCCGAGCTGCGTGACCAGTTTCGCCGGCAGCAGGCTGATTCCCTCACGCGGATCAACCGCATCGGCGGGCCCGTCGGTCTGCTCATCGCTCTCTACCTCGCGTTCCTGAGCGATCCGGCCTCCTACCCCCTGTTCGTCCAGCAGATGTTCCTCGGGCGGATGTACCTCATCGTCGCGGCCGGGCTCGTCGGCATCCTTTCCTTCATCCCCGCTGCGCGCCGCTTCGGCGTGCCCCTCTCCTTCATCGGCTTCCTGGGCGCCTCCCTTTCGATGGCGCACCTCACCGGGGTGATGAACAACGTGGGCGCCGACGTGACAGCCTGGCTGCTCGTCAACATCATCTTCTGCGGCGTGTACCCGCTCCCCATGCTCTATTCGCTGGTCGTGGTCATCGCCAGCTTTGCCTACTACGTCGCCATTTACCTCCATAGCGGGTTCTTCATCGACCTCGACTTCCGTATGACCCTGATCAACGTGGGGATCGCCAGCTTCGTGACCCTCGCCTTCAAGATCGGGATCGAGAGGATCCGCAAGCGCGAGTTCTACTTCCGCGCCGGCCTGGAAAAGGCGAACAACGAGATCGCCGAGCTCAACGACAAACTGAAGGACGAGAACGTGCGCCTGGGACACGAGCTGGAGGTGGCCGCGCACATCCAGAGCGTCGTTCTCCCGCAGGAGCGCGACTACCAGGCCTTCCGCGACCTGCAGATCGCCTGCCAGATGATACCGGCAACGGAGGTCGGCGGGGACTTCTATGACACCATCCACTTCGGCCCCGACGGCTTCATCTCCATCGGCGACGTGACAGACCACGGACTGCACTCCGGGCTCGTCATGATGATGGTCCATACGGCGTTGCGGGCGCTTTCCCAGATCGAGCGCGTCGACATCCAGCGCATCTACCGCGTTATCAACAAGCTGATCTACGACTTCCGCCTGAAGACGCTCGACAACCGCATCATGTCCCTCATCATCCTCAAGTACATGGGAGACGGGGAGTTCGTGATGACCGGCCAGCACGAATCGCTTCTCATCTTCCGCGCCGACGGGACCGTCACGACGGTGGACTCCCTGGAATACGGCATGTATGCGGGGCTGGACGCCAGCGTGGCCGAGTACCTGAAGCTCTTCACGTTCCGCCTCGCTACCGACGACGTCCTGGTCCTCTACACCGACGGGATCTCGGAGGCCGTGGACACCCAGGAGCGGGCTTTCGGGACCCAGGGCATCATCGAGGCGGCGAGCGCCGCGCGGGGCGACACCGCGGAGGCCATCCAGGCCGCCATCATGGCGGCCTGCCAGAAGCACATCGGCGAGGCCCGCCACTACGACGACCTGTCCCTGGTGGTGGTGAAAAAGGTGCCCGACCAGGAGTGGGACGGCCAGCTCAAGGGCACGGTGCGGCTGGGTGACAGGATCGATCTCGTCGAGGGCGTCGACAGCTCCTTCTCGGTGCGCTTCCTTCCGCTGGACATGTTCGACGACTGGCAGAGGGGCAGCGTTCTCTCAGACTTCATGGCAGGCTACTTCCGCCACAACTTCCCCCAGGAGGAGCAGTTCGGGCTCGTTTCCACCGTGGTGAACGAGCTGGTGGAGAATGCCGTCAAGTTCACGACCAACAACTCGCTCCCGGTGGACCTGACCCTGAAAAAGGCGCCCGGGCGCATGCTCATCCAGGCGTCGAACACCGTTCCCGTCAACCGCTGCCAGCCCTTCATGGCGGTCTGCCGCGAGCTGTTCGAGAAGGACCTCGAGGAGCTGTACCTGGAGCGCATAAAGCAGGACACCACGGACCATGATGCCTCGGGGCTGGGCCTGCTTCTCATTCGAAAAGATTACAGCTCCCGGCTCAGTTTTGAGTTCCGGTTTGACGAAGATAATAGCGTCCGCGTGACAGCGACGGCCGAGCTCTCTTTCGACGACAATGGAGTAGGACCCGATGGACGATAGCAGCGAGCGCACCTACTCGGTCCGGGTGACCAAGGATTTCTCACGCATTTCGTTCGTGGGGACCCTGCGCCTGCAGGGACGGCAGGACTACGAGAAGATACACCGCATGCTGCGCTACGCGGCGGAACGCTCGGGGGAAAACCTCGAGATGGACCTCCGCCAGCTGCAGTTCCTCAACAGCTCCGGGATATCCACTCTCAGCCTTTTCATCATCGAGATGCGGGAGATCGGCAAGAACATCACCATCACGGGCAGCAAGGGAAGCGCCTGGCAGGCGAAGTCGCTCAGCAACTTCCGCCGTCTCTACGAAAAGGTCGTCATCAACCTGGTCTGATCCCCTGCCGTCAGGCGGCACGCAGGCCCCGGGCAGGGGTCCGTGCTCAGTTCTCCTCGATGAAGCGGATGGCCTTCTTCAGATCCTCCAGGAGGGCGGTGCGCTCCCGCGGGGTCACCGATCCCGGCTCGTAGTAGAGCTGGCGGAGAAGGATCCCGTTTCCGAACTCGGTGTACTGCGCCTCGCGCGCGGCAGCGCCGGTCTTCAGCCCGACGATCTTGTAGACCTTCACCGGGAAATGGATGCCCTTCACGTCGACCATGCGGGGCCCTTCCACCTCCACGACGTCCTGCACGAGGGAATAGGTGTTCTCGCTGATGAAGATGGAGTTCCGGTCGGCGATTTTCTCGAGCCGGGCGGCGATGTTCACCTGGCCGCCGATGATCGTGTAGTCCATCCGGGCCTCGGAGCCGAAGTTGCCCACCGTGCAGTAGCCGGTATTGACGCCCATGCGCACGGCGAGGCCATTCGAGGCCCCGGCGGAACGCCACTTGTCACTGAGAAGCTTCACCTTCTCCAGCATCTCGACGGCCATGCGCACGCACTGCTTGGCGTGCGTCTCGTCGTCGATGAACTGGGGGTCGCCGAAGAAGATGACGATGGCATCCCCGATGAACTTGTCCACCGTGCCGCCGTACACCCCGGCCAGCGCGGACATCTCGGTCAGGTATTCGTTGAGGAGAGCCGAGAGCGTCTCGGCCTCCAGCGTGTCGGTGACCTCGGTGAAGCCGACGATATCGGAGAAGAACATCGTGAGCTTCTGCCGCTTGTACGTGAGCTTCGAGGTGATCTTGCCCGTGGCGATGGAGTCGTAGACCTGGGAGGGCAGGTACGTGCGCATCAGGGTCAGGAGGTTGTTGATGCGCCTGTTCTTCTCCTCGAGCTCGTCCTCGACGAGCGTCCCGTGCTCCACCGTGTTCTCGTACATGATCTTCAGGTCCTGGAGCTGGGACCTGAGCCTCTCCATCTCGCGGGCGATAGGGTCGGGGTCGCTTCTCCCCCCTGTCTCGGACATACCTATAGTGTAGTGAACCGCCGGGGTCGGCGCAAACGGAGGTGCAGACGAGGCCGGTGCCGCGTCTCTTGGCGTGAGCCCCGGCATTGCCGGAATCCGCCGAAATAGACGGGCCGCGCCTGATTCGGTCGCGGGAGATTCGCGCAAGGAGCCCGCGTTTCGACCTGGCTAGCCGTCGTGGGGCAGGGACCCGCGCGCGGCCCGCAGGTACGCGAAGGGGGTCTGCGCGAGGAAGTTGGACACGCGCGACGTGTAGATGTCGGCGTAGCGCTCCACCTGCCGCGCGAAGAGGCTCTTGTCATTGCCCGCCGCGCATGAGCGGGCCCCAGGTGGGGTTGCCCATGCTCACCGGCTGCCTTGGCAAGCGGGGAGACTCTCGCGTCCAGCTCCTGGCTCTCCTCGTTCGACGCTTCGGATCGAAGCCTCCAGCTCCTCGGGCCGCGCGTCCGGCTCGGGCCCGTACTTGTGCTGCGCGCGCTGTCGGGCAAGGCGCAGCTGCGCGAGCGGCGTGTCCAGCTCGGTCTTGCGGCCCATGAGCTCGCGGAGCTGGGCATCGATGTCCCGCGCCTTCTCCATGGCCAGGATCTCGGACTCCATCTCGCGCAGGATCAGGCCCGTGCGCCAGCGCAGCATCTCCTTGCTCACGTGCACGTCGCCGAAGAGATGGTCGCCGAGGTAGAGGATCTCCGCCCCTGAGAGGCCGAGGCTCGACTCCACGAGCTGGGCGTCCCCGCCCACGTAGACCCTTCCCGTTTCCAAGGCGCCGCGGTGGGGGCGCAGGAGGCCCTGCTCCTCGTCGGTCACCTGGTACGAGGCCTGGCGGCCCGAGAAGAAGGCCGGCTTCCGCGACTCCACGATGACGAGGTCGAACAGCGCGCGCCACTTCATGTCGCCGGGCAGGGAGCGGTCGAACGCGTAGCTCATCATGGAGCGGGTGTAAGCCCAGTCGGAGTTGGTGATCAGGAGCAGGCGCTTGCCGGCCATCTTCTGATCCAGCAGGGTGAGCGGCAGGTCAGGGTCGAGCTCCACGAACCGGTCCGGGTCCGCCATGATCTGGGTCTTGAGCTCGCTCAGGTTGTGCGCCTCGTCCAGCGCGATGCGAAGCACGCGGTGCAGGTCGCGGTACCCGAGCCTTTCCGGCAGACGGCCCGCGTCCAGCAGGTCCACCAGCTGGGCAAACAGGTTCGCCTCGGACAGGGAGAACAGCGTGTTCATGAACTCCCAGCGGGGATCGCCGAGGTCCACGAAGGTGCTGGAGTAGGCGGCCCGCTGCTCTTCGAAGGACAGGGGCCGCGTGCCGTGGTGGGCGCGGATGACGTACCCGAACCGCGTGGCCTTCACGAGGTTTCCCAGCTCCAGGTCGAACGCGAGACCCTGGATGACGCTCGCCGGGTCGAACGTGAGCCCGCCCACCGGCCAGCCGCGCCGCTCGAGGGGCATGAGCGCCTGTTCGAAGGCAGCGCGCTCCCACACCTCGGTGCGGTAGTGGACGAGGGTGTAATCCATGTCGAAGCCCACGGCGCGGATGCCGCGCAGGTTCAGGGTGCGGTTGCACCAGACGCGGCGTTCGGGCGGGATGACAACCGGAGAAGCCATGCTTCACAGTACCATGGCGTGCAGCGGGTGGCCACATGGCGACGGTGCGTGTCGTTCTGAAGGATTCCGAAAATGGGGAACGTTCCCAATATTTTTGTTGCGTTCTCTATCGGACTGTTGTATTCTGGGGTGGGAACGTTCCCAATGATGATAAGGAAACCAAAGGTCAACATCATCGAAGTCGCGCGGCGTGCCGGCGTTTCGAAAAGCACTGTCTCCCGCGTTGTTTCTGACTGCGGCGGGGCAGTGAGTGCCAGCACCCTTCGCAAGGTCAACGCAGCGATCAGGGAGCTGGGGTACACCAGGAACACCTTCGCGGCGGGCCTGCGCACCCAGAAGACCTGGATCGTTCTCGTCATGGTCCCCGACATCGCCAACCCGTTCTGGGCCGAGATCGCGCGGGCGGCGCAGGACAGGCTGGAAGCCGAGGGGAACTCGGTGGTCATCGGCAACACCGACTGGAGCGAAGAAAGGGAAGCAAGCTACTACCACCTCGCGCGCTCCGGCCGCTTCGACGGGCTCCTTCTCAACAGCGTCACCGACAACATCGCCATGATCGACGAGCTGGGCGTCCCGGCCGTCATGGTGGGCGAGCGCGCGGCCGCGCAGGACATCGACACCGTGGGAACCGACACGACGTGCGCGACGCGGACTGCCCTGGACTACCTCTGGAAAATGGGCAACCGCCGCATCGCCATCGCCACGAGCGAGCACGGCAGCGAGCGCTATCTCTCCCTGCGCCGCCGCACCTACGAGGAGTTCCTGGCCGAGAAAGGCATCGAGCACGACCCGGAGATCGCCTTCACGGTGAAGCTCTCCGAGGACGGCGGCCGCGCGTTCGCGCGGTCTCTCCTCGCCCTGGACGGGTGGAGGGACCGCGTGGACGCGGTGTTCTGCGGCAACGACCTTCTTGCCATCGCGGCCATGGATGCGCTGCGCGAGGCAGGGATCGAGGCGGGACGGGACATCTCCGTGGTCGGCATGGACGACATCCCGGCAGCGGCGCACGTTCGGCCGGGGCTCACCACCGTGCGAAAACCGCGCGCACTCATCGGGGCTGCGGCAGCGGAGCTCCTCCTCGCGCGGATCCATGACCCCGAGCGCCCCCGCGAGAGGCGGCTCTTCCCGGGCGAGCTCATCGAGAGAGACAGCGTTGTGGAAAGGCGGCCGGGAGCATGAAGACGAGGAGTGCGGCGCTCGCCCACCGGGGGCGCTTCGAATCGAAGGCGGCGGGGGCGTTCATTGGCCTTGCCATCGGGGACGCGATGGGCGACGTCGGCCGCAGCCAGGACCACCGTGCCCGCTACGGCATCGTCACGAACCTCTACCCCGAGGGAAAGAGCACCGACGATACGGAGTTCGGCGTCCTCACGGCAAAGGCGCTCCTCGATGCGCGCGGAAAGCTGACGCCCGAGCTGACGGCCGCGGCGTGGCGGAAGTACGTCCTGGACCGCGGCGGCGCCAGGAAGCGCGCGGGCCGCCCGCTCTACGGCGCCCTGGAGAACCTTGCCCGGGGGATCGAGCCGCCCCTCTCGGGCCGGCACAACGTGATGAACACTGACGACGGGGCGGCCATGCGCGCCTGCCCGCACGGCATCCTGCGCGCCGGCGACCCCGAGGGGGCGGCACGGCTTGCCGCCGCCGACGCCTGCGTGAGCCACGACGCGGACGGCATCTGGGCAGCCCAGGCCATCGCGGCGAGCGTGGCCGTTGCCATGGCCGACGGCACCCCGGAGGAGATCCTCGCGGCGGGCAGGGCGTGTTTCCCCCCGGGCTCGTGGATTGCCGCGGCGATGGACCGGGCCATGCAGATCTGCGACGCAAAGCCCGACATCGAGGTGGCATTCGAGGACCTGCACACGAAGCTCTGGACGCCCGAACATGCCACCTCCGCCGAGGCCATCCCGCAGGTCTACGCACTCTTTCGCCTGACAGGGGCGGACCCCCGGCGCGGTCTCCTCTGGAGCGCGAACTTCGGCCGGGACGCTGACACGATCAGCGGCCTCGTCTGCTCCCTCACCGGCGCGCTGCACGGCCTGGAGGCTTTCCCCGAGGCATGGGTCGCCCAGGTGCGCAGGCCGTCGGGGGTGTGCCTCGAGTTCGCCAGCAGCGAGGACCTGGTAGGCCTGGCGCGCGAGCTGGTCGCGCTCTCGTTAAATGGATAGGACCATGGGTGGGGCATCGCTGGCGGGGCGCCTCAGGCGCGACGGCTTCCTCTTCGTGCTGCTTGCCCCGGCGCTCGTCTATTTCGTGATCTTCAACATTCTTCCCATGGCAGGGATGCGCATTGCGTTCGAGGACTTCCGGCTTGTCGGCAAGAGCCCGTTCGTCGGGCTCAAGCACTTCATCACCCTGTTCTCCTCACCCACGTTCACCACCGTGCTTGCCAACACGCTTATCCTGAGCTCCATGAAGGTCATCCTCTACTTCCCCCTGCCCGTCATCTTCTCCCTCCTGGTGAACGAGGTGCGGGCAGTGACCGCGCGGAAGATCGTGCAGGGCGTCGCGTACCTGCCGCATTTCCTCTCCTGGGTGGTCATCGCGGGCGTCTGGATCGCCTTTCTCTCGCCCAGCACGGGAGGCGCCAACCAGCTGCGGGGCCTCGTCGGGCTCGCCCCGGTGGACTTCATGACGAGCAAGGCGCATATCCGGTGGGTGCTTTTCGCCTCCGAGGCGTGGCGAAGCGTCGGCTGGGATTCCATCATCTACCTCGCCGCACTCATGCGCATCAGTGCCAGCCTCTACGAGGCCGCTGACATCGACGGCGCCTCCGCCCTGCAGAAAATGCGCTTTGTCACGGTGCCCGAGCTGGTGCCCACCATGGTGACGGTGTTCATCCTCAACCTCGGGTTCTTCATGAGCGCCGGTTTCGACCAGGTCTTCAACATGATGAACGACTCGGTCATCAGCAAGGTGGACATCCTCGACACCTTCGTGTACCGCATCGGACTGGTCAACTTCCAGTACTCCTTTTCCACGGCGGCGAGCCTCTTCAAGGGCGTCATCGGCGTCGGGCTCATCCTGTCCACCCATTTCGCGGCAAGGCGCCTGACGGGAAAGGGGCTGTGGTGATGCGCGCCGGAATGCCGTGGCGCGGCGGGCTGGGCGAGCAGGCGTTCCGCGCCCTGGTGATGCTCGTCCTGATCGTGACCGTGGTCGTCGTCCTGGTGCCCATGCTCAACCTCCTGGCCCTGTCTCTCACGGACCCGAAGCGGATCGCGGAGATCAGGGGACTGAGCGTTTTCCCGAAGGGTTTTTCGCTGATCGTCTACAAGGTCCTGGCGGCGAACCCCTTCTTCATCCGGAGCATTCTCAACTCGGTGTACATCACGGGCGTGGGGACGGCGATAAACCTGGCCGCGACAGCGATGGCCGCGTACGCCCTGACGCGCCACACGCTGCCGGGCAGGCGTTTCTTCATGATCCTCGTCATCGTCATCATGGTCTTCGAGGCGGGAATCGTTCCGGAGTACCTCATCGTGAAGAAGGTCGGACTCATGAACACCCGGTGGTCGGTCATCCTGTACAAGGCCGTGAACGTCTACTACCTCATCATCCTGATGCGCTTCTTCGACGAGGTGCCCGCGTCCCTCCTGGACGCGGCGCGCGTGGACGGGGCGGGCCACGGCAGAGTACTCATGAACGTGATGCTGCCACTGTCGAAGTCTGCCATCGCGACGCTGGGCCTGTTCTACGGGGTCATGCACTGGAACGAGTACTTCCGCGCGGGTATCTACCTGAATGACCCGGCCAAGTACCCGCTGCAGCTCATCCTGCGGCAGTTCGTGATCATGGACGACACCGCGTCCTTGCTCGGCTCCGGGACCCTCTTCAGCTACGACGAAGCGGCGCGTCTCAGCTACGCCGCCCTTCGGGCGGGCACCATCATCGTGGCTATCATCCCTGTTCTCCTGCTCTACCCAATGATATTGCGGTACTATACGCGCGGGGTCATGGAGGGAGGGCTCAAGGAATAGCAGAACCACGGGGGACCGTGGAAGCGAAACTCCACGGAGGACCGTGGAAGGAGGTGTGTATGAGTTTCCGAAGAGTCCTGGTCGCGGCGCTCTCTGCGCTGCTGGTGCTCGTCGCGCTGGAAACGGCCGGAGCACAGGCGAAGGTGCGGATGATCCTGAAGGATCTCGACACGGACCCGAACGCCGACGCGTTCATCTCCCTGATCGAGAAAGGCATGACGGCGGCGGGCACGCCGGTGGACATCACTCTGCTGAAGACCCCTGCCGGGGACTACGCAACGAAGATCTCCCTCATGGTCCTTTCGGGTGACATCCCCGACCTGATCTACTTCCAGGGCGGCGACGACAAGGTGGCCTCCCAGGGCCTGCTGGAGGACCTGCGGCCGTACGTGGCGAAGTCCCGGTACGTGGGCCCGCTCATGGACGCCCACAGCGCCACGCGCCTGGCAAGCTACCCCTACCTGGTGTGGCTGTCGCCCCCGCGTGTGCGTGCCCCGGTCATGCGCAAGGACTGGTACGATTCGCTGCCGTCCGCCAAGGCTGTCATGGCAACCCCGACGGTCGACACCTACTACGCGCTCCTGAAGGACCTCGTCGCGAAGAAGGGGACCAAGTACGGCATCGGCGTCACCGGCGCCACCAACGGGGTAGAGGAGCTCGATGCGATCTTCGATCCCGCCTTCGGCAACACCTCCACGTGGATGAAGGGGGCCGACGGCAAGTGGTTCTACTCCCGTGTCTCGGCGAATGAGAGGGCCAAGCTCGAGTTCTATGCCAAGCTCTACAAGGAAGGTCTTCTCGACCCCGAGTACCTGACGAAGAAATGGGACACGAAGGAACAGGCTTTCTACGAAGGCTCGGCCGGCCTGGTCGTCGGGGTGTCCCCCGGGAGCATCGACGTTTACGTCAACAAGATGATGAAGGCGCAGGGCAGCGACCTGATCTCGCTGCCTCCCCCCAAGGGCAAGGCGCAGGGGCTCACCCCCTTCGTCGACGTGACCAAGGAGCCGCGCGGGTGGGCGATTTCGGCCACCTCCAAGGTGAAGGACGCTGCATTCGCTATCCTGGATTTCATGTGGAGCCCGGCAGGCGAGAAGATCGCCAAGCTCGGCATCCCCGGCATCCACTACACGGACGACGGGAAGCAGTACGTGATCAGCGACAAGTACGGCGAGTGGTCCAACGGCTGGTTCGGCGACTCGTGGAACGGGTTCAATCCCGACAAGCCGCTTTCCCGGCCTCTCATGAACAAGTCGGCCGTGGACGCCGGGGCGCTGGCCAAGAAGTACATGATGCCGGACAGGAACTTCCTCATTCCCGACCAGTACGTGACCAACTGGGACGCGATGACCAACTTGTACAAGGAGTACGCGGCGGACATCGTGACGGGGAAGAAGCCGATCTCGACCTTCGACGAGTTCGTGACCAAGTGGAACGCGGCAGGCGGGGTGGACGTGACCAGGTACGCGCAGACTGTCCTGAAGTAGGCGCGCGAAACCAGTACGATGTGATAAGCGGCGCGGATTTCCTCCGGGGATCCGCGCCATTTCGAACGGCCGCGCGGGGAGCGGCCGCAGGAGCTGCCATGCCGCTGCCGTCTGACTACCTGGAACGAGTGTACGCGGGCTTCCTCGGCAAGAATGTCGGTGTCCGGCTCGGGTGCACCGGTCGAGCCGCCATCTGGACCTTCCAGCGCATCCGCGAGATCTACGGCGAGGTGAGCTCCTACCTCAAGCCCTACCGCACCTTCGCGGCTGACGATGACGCCAACGGACCCTTCTATTTCATACGCCCCCTGGTGGAGGGTGAACCGGCGCAGCCCCTGACCCCGGACGTGGTCGCCCGGGCGTGGCTTGACTATGCCCGTGACGGGAAGGGCATGTTCTGGTGGGGCGGGTACGGCGTCAGCACGGAGCATACCGCGTATCTGAATCTCAAGGCCGGAATCCCCGCGCCGGAGTCCGGCTCGATTGCGCGCAACGGCGCCACCGTCGCGGAGCAGATCGGCGGGCAGATCTTCGTGGACACCTGGGGCCTGGTGTGGCCGGGCAGGCCGGACCAGGCGGCGCGCTACGCGGCCACCGCGGCGAGCGTCTCCCATGACGGTGACGGACTCAACGGGGCGCGCTTCATCGCCGCCTGCATCGCCGCGGCATTCGGCCGGCCCGCGGGAGGAGCACGCGCCATCGTGGAGGCCGGGCTTGCGCACGTTGCGGAAGGCTCGCCATACGCCCGCGTCGCCCGCGCCGTCATGGCTTTCCACGACGCGCATCCCGGGGACTGGCGTGCGTGCCAGGAGCTCCTGGTAGCAGAGTGGGGCTACGACCGCTATCCCGGTCTCTGCCACATGATCCCGAACGCCGGTGTCTGCGTCCTTGCCCTGCTGTACGGCGCCGGTGACTTCTGCCGGACCGTGGAGATTGCCACGATGTGCGGCTGGGACACGGACTGCAACGCGGGCAACGTGGGCACGATCGTCGGCGTGCTCTGCGGGTTGGACGCCATCCCATCGAAGTACAGGGACCCCATAAACGATATGATCGTCCTGTCTGGGCTCCCCGGCTCCCTCAACATCCTGGACATCCCGTCATATGCCCGGGTGCTCGCCTCCATCGGCTACCGCCTGGCGGGGGAAAAGGTGCCCGAGACCATTGCGATGCCGCTTGCCTGCGGTGACGGCGAGCGCGCGCTCTTCTTCGACTTCGCCCTTCCCGGTTCGACCCACGGCATGAGGGTCTCGGACCCCGTTGCCTTCGCGGCAGCGCATCGGCGGGTTGCCGATGATGGGGGCAGCCGCGGCGTCCTGGAGTTCCGCTTCGAGCGTATGCCGCGCGGGGCAAGCGGCCGGCTCTACTACAAGCCTTTCTACCGGCGCGCCGACTTCGACGACGAGAGATACAGCCCCACCTTCTCGCCCACGGCGCGGCCGGGGCAGACCGTGCGGATGCGCTTCACCATGGAGCGCTGGGAAGGCGAGAAGATCGGTGTCTCGGGCTACGTGCGTGAGACATTTTCCGCTGCGAATATCGCGACCACAAAGCCCGTTTTCCCCGAGCCCGGCAAGGACTACCAGCTGGAATACGTGATCCCGCCTGTCGGCGGATCCCAGGTGGACGAGGTCGGGCTGGTGGTGACGGGTTTTTCCGGTGCGGCGCGCCGGGATTCCGGGCGTCTCCTCGTTTCGCTGTTCCAGGTGGAAGGCAAGGCGCACTACACGATCGATGTTGCCAGGCAGGCAGTGGAGTTCGGCTGCGTGACGCCGTTCTCCCACAACCGTGGCAACTGGACCATCGATCACGGCATGATGCATCTCATGACGCACGAGCCCTGTGCCTCCTACACCGGCGGGCACGCGGTGAAAGACCAGCGCGTGAGGGCGCGGGTCCGCCCGCTGGCCGGGGGGAGTCACCTGCTGGTGGCGCGTGCAGCCGGAGCGATGCGCGGGTACGCGGCCGGCCTCGACGGCGCTGGACGGGTGTCCATCCTCCGCCACGATTTCGGGGTGACGCGGCTCGCATCGGCCGCATTTGCCTGGGAGACGGGACGCGACTACACCCTCGGGCTCGAGGCTGTCGGAGACCGCATCGCCCTCTCCGTGGATGGGAAGCCGTTCCTGGAAGCGCGCGATGCGACGCATGCTGCCGGCATGGTGGGATGCGCGGCCGAGAGCGCTGCCCGCGCACTGTATGGCATGTTCGAGGTCGAAGAGCTCTGATGGAAGCCAGGTCCGATTGCACGGCGGTGTACACCCCTGGCTCCTCGCCCCTCGTGGTGCACGTGGAATCTTCCGTCAGGGCGCTCTTCGGCGCGGCAATCGAGGCAGCGGCGCTGGCCGCCGCACAGGAGCTTGGCGTTACCGCGGGCATTCTCACCGTCGAAGACAACGGAGCGCTGGACGACGTGGTTGCCGCCCGCGTGGAAGCGGCGCTCAGGTCGGCGGGAGCGGCCTCGCAGGGACCCGTCCGGGGGCAATCCATTTCCCCCGCCTTGTCGACCCAGCGCGAGCGCCGCCGGCGGTCCCGGCTCTACCTCCCTGGCAACCAGCCCGACCTGTTTCCCAACGCGGGTCTCTTCCTCGCCGATTGCCTCATCCTGGATCTCGAGGATTCCGTTCCGCCGTCACGGAAAGAAGAGGCGCGCATCCTCGTGCGGCGGGTCATCGAGCGGCACCGCGGCTTCTTCCGGGACTCCGAGATCGTCGTCCGCATCAACCCGCTCTCCGGGCCCTTCGGCGCAGCCGACCTCGCGGAGCTGTCAGGGTGCCTGCCGCACGCCGTGCTTCTTCCCAAGTGCGAGAGCGCGGAGCAGGTGGCGGAGTTGGACAGGGCACTCGGCGCGGCGGGCCCTGCCGGCACACTCATCATGCCGCTGGTGGAGACAGCGCGCGGCGTCCTTGCCGCGGCGGCCATCGCGGCCGCCTCCCCGCGGGTGGCGGCGCTCTGCTTCGGCGCGGAGGACTTCGCCGCGGACATCGGGGCGCGCCGCAGCGCCGCGGAGACCGAGTCCCTGTACGCGCGGCAGGCCATCGTGATCGCGGCGAAAGCGGCAGGCGCCCAGGCGCTGGACTCCGTGTTCTCCGACACTGGTGACATGCCGGGCTTCGCCTCGTACTGCGCGGCCTCCCGCGGGATGGGTTTCGACGGGGTGGGGGTCATCCACCCGCGGCAGATTGCCGCGGCCAACGCCGCTTTTTCTCCGTCCCCGGAAGAGGTCGAGGAGGCGCGCAGTGTCATAGCAGCGCTTCGCGACGCCGAGGCGAAAGGCTCCGGCGTGGCGTCGCTGGGCGGGAAGATGATCGATGCGCCGGTGGCCCGCCGCGCGCGGCGTATCGTGGGCGACTGAGCATGGAGTGGACGACGAACGCCGTCGGGCGGAAAGTGCCCGTGGAGATCGACGGTCGGCGCTGCAGGCCGTTCGCGGGAGCCTGGTGGGAATGCCTCGGGCAGGCCGGGGACGCGGGCCCGCGCCGTGCCGCAGGCGGACCTTCGCGCTCCGCGCCCGCCAGGGGCGCGCCGGACAAGCGTGCGCGCAGCTGGGACGATCTCATGGACCGCATGGACGTCCGGAGCGGCCAGACGATCTCCTTCCATCATCACCTTCGTGACGGTGACGCCGTGGTCAACGAGGTCATCGGCCGGCTCGCTGCGCGCGGGATCCGGGACCTGACCATCGCGCCGACCGCGCTTTTCCCCGTGCACGACCGGCTGGTGCCGTGGATCGAGTCAGGGGTGATCGCGCGGGTGGAAGGCTCGATGAACGGCGCGGTCGGCGCCGCGTGCACCCGGGGCGCCATGCGCGGCCTCTCCCTCCTGCGCTCTCACGGCGGCCGCCAGCGCGCCATCCAGGACGGGGAGCTTCGAATCGATGCGGCCATCATCGCCGCGCCCTGCGCCGATGCCTTCGGCAACGCGAACGGGGTGCACGGGAAGTCCGCCTGCGGACCACTGGCATACCCCGTACCGGATTCCCTGGCGGCAGCGAAAGTGGCCGTGATCACCGACGGCCTGGTGCCGTATCCCTGCGCACGCCAGTCCATCTCGGGAAGCAACGTGGACTGGGTGCTCGAGGTGGATTCCATCGGCGACAGTTCCCGCATCGTCTCGGGCACCACGCGCCTGACCCGCAGCCCCACGCAGCTGCTCATCGCGGAGCTGGCGGCGCGCTTCGTCGAGGAAACGGGCATCATGCGGGACGGGTTCTCCTTCCAGGCAGGGGCCGGCGGCATCTCCCTGGCAGCCACCGTGGCGATTGCCGAGCGCATGCGGAAAAGCGGCGTAAAAGCCTCCTTCGCGCACGGCGGGGCAACGGCCATCCTGGTTGGCCTGCTGGAGGAAGGGCTGATCGGCTCGATCATCGACCTGCAGAGCTTCGATCTCGAGGCCGTGCGTTCCTGCCGGGACAATCCCCGGGACATCGAGTCCACGCCGTTCGATTCCTACGGTCCCCGGTCGGCCGGTGCGTGGCGAACATGCTGGACGTCGCGTTGCTAGGCGCCACGGAGATCGACCTCGATTTCAACGTGAACGTGAATACGCACTCCGATGGCATGCTGCTCCACGGCATTGGCGGGCACGCCGACGCCGCTGCCTGCGCAGGGTGCTGCATCATCACCGCGCCGTCCTTCCGTTCGCGGGTGCCGATCGTGCGGGAGAAGGTCACCACCGTCTCGTGCCCGGGCGAGGCGGTGGACGTCGTGGTGACCGAGCGCGGCATCGCGGTCAACCCGCGGCGGCGCGACCTCGCTGACCGGGCGCGCCGGGCGGGACTGCCGCTGGTGGAACTCGGCAGCCTCATGAGCGAGGTCCGCGCGATCACCGGGGTCCCCGCCGAGCCGGTGTTCGGCGAGAGGGTCGTGGCGCTGGTCGAGTGGAGGGACGGGACGATCCTTGATGTCATCAGGGAGGTGCCGTATGCCCGCCCGGGAGGCTGCTCATCCTTGACAGCGGGAGGACGGTAACTCGATACTGAGGCAGTCAGAACAGGAGGTTCGTGATGTCCAAGAAGCGATACATGTCGATGGCGCTCATTCTCTTCGCCCTGGCGGCCTTGTCCGTGGCTCCGGCGTTCGCCGCGGCGCCTGTCACGATCACGCTCTGGACCGGGTACTCGGAACGCCTGCCGGTGTACAACGCGGCGGTGGCCGATTACACGAAAGAGCACCCGAACGTGAAGATCGAGATCTCCAACTTCAGCCTCCGCGAATCAGAGCAGAAGCTTCAGGTCGCCCTGTCGGCAGGGACGGCGCCTGATATCTCCGGGCTCAGCTCCGTGCTCACCCAGAGGTCCGCGGCCCAGGCCTACCTGGACCCGGTGCCGGCCGCCTTCACGGGCTGGATGAAGGACAGCTACGACCCGGTCTACACGAATGCCGTCACTTCCAACGGCACGATGTACGGGATTCCCGAGGTCCAGGGCTTCCAGGTTCTCTTCTACAACCTGGATGACTACGCCGCTGCCGGGCATCACCAGGCCCCCTGCCACGCTGGATGAGCTCATGGCCAACGCCCGCAAGCTTACGAAGTACGACGCCAACGGGAAAGTGACGCATTCCGGTCTCAGCCTGCGGCTCTCCGGGCAGGGCAGCGGCATCGCAGAGAAGTTCGAGATCTTCCTGTTTGCCGGCGGCGCGTCGGTCCTCCAGCCCACCGGGAACGGGACCTGGAAGGCCGGCTTCAACAACGATGCGGGGTACAATGCCCTCAACTTCTACCTGAATGCACTCTACAAGTACAAGGTCGACAGCTTCGACGTGAAGCACGACGAGGACGCGTTCGTCAACGGCATCACCTCGCAGTTCAACCGCGAGACCTACATCATCGGCAGCATGAGCAGCAAGGCTCCCGACAGGAAGTACGGCATTACCCAGGCCGTGGGCGGTCCCGGCGGTCGCGGCACCAACCTCAACGTGGACGCCTTCGTGGTCCCGGCCAGCGGCAGGAACAAGACCGTCGCCTGGGACTTCGCCAGGTACCTGCTGCAAGACAAGTACGCGGTGCAGATGATGAGGGACGTCGGCTGGATCGTCAGCAAGAAGGGCGTTGACTATTCGTCGGTCTACGTCAAGGAGCCGCATTTCCAGCAGGCCATCGATCGCCCCGCAGGATTCCGGCTCGACGGTCTCCGCCCCTGCGGTGTCCTGGGCAGAGGTGTACACGAACTTCGCCAGTGCACTGACGGTTGCCTATACCGACGCCTCGATGATGGACAACAAGCCGAAGATCATGAGCTGGCTGGCTGCCCAGGCCGACGCGGCAAACAAGGTGCTGCAGGGCAACAAGGAGTACTAGGGCCGTTCCTCGAATCACCGGGGGAGGGCATCCGCCCTCTCCCCGGCCGTTGCGGATGCACACAGCGTGAAATACTCCCTCGACCGCCGCCAGATCCGATTCGCATTCGCAATGATCCTGCCGATCTTCGCGCTCTACCTCGTTTTCCGCATCTATCCCATCGGGCAGGCCATGTACCTCAGCCTTACCAACTATCAGCTGGGGATCCGCAAGTACGGTTTTGTCGGTCTTTCCAACTACCTCACGCTGCTGTCCAACGCGGACTTCCTGATCTCCCTGAAGAACTCGCTCCTCTTCGCCGTCCTCACGCTCGCCTTCACGCTGCTCATCTCCCTCGCCGTCGCCCTGATCATGAGCCGGGCCGTCATCGGGGGCATCGGGCTGCTGCAGACCCTCCTCTTTCTCCCCGTCGTGGTGTCCGTGGTTCCCAGCGCGATCGTCTGGAACTGGATCTACGATCCCCAGTACGGGATTCTCAACTACGTTCTCTCGCTGGTCGGCATCAGCCCGGTCAACTGGCTCTTCAACCGGGCCACCTCGTTGTACGCCGTCATTGCCTTTGTCGTCTGGCGGTGGATCGGCTACTACCTCATCATTTTCTGGGTCGGGCTGCGTGCCATTCCTGACACCTACATAGAGGCCGCCCGCATTGACGGCGCGGGCTCCTGGCGGATCATCCGCACCATCCTGCTCCCCCTGTTGCGGCCCATCGTTCTCCTGGCCACCGTGCTGGCCACGATCAACGGTTTCACGATCTTCTCCGAGGTTTACGTCATGACGACGGGGACCCAGACGGCCCCCGGCAACACTCTCAGCGTTCTCACCTTCGACCTCTACCAGCGGGGCCTTGTTTTCTACAAGGTGGGAGAGGCGAACGCCGAAGCAATCTACCTGTTCCTTATCCTTGTCGGGTTCACGCTGACGCAGTTCGCGATCAACCGCAGGAAACAGGACCTGTACTGAGCGTGGGAGCGATGAAAAAGCTCGCGCTTGCCCGATGTGGCCTGGAATGCCTTCCTCTACGTCCTTGCTGCTCTCATGGTGTTTCCCTTCTTCTGGCTGCTCACGACCTCCCTCAAGCTGCCGCGGTTCGTCCTGGCCGTTCCCCCCCAGATCATTCCCACCATCCTCACGCTGAACAACTATACGGCAGTTTTTCAGAAAGCGAACGTGCTGCTTCTCTACTTCAACACCCTTCGATTCGCGGCTGTCTCCACTCTCTTCATCGTCCTGACATCCTCCGTGGCCGGTTATGTGTTCGCCAAGTACCGTTTCCCGTTCAAGAACGTGATCTTCATCATCATGATTTCCACCATGATGGTGCCCTTCCAGTCCTACATGATCCCGCTGTTCCTGATGATGGTGAAGATCCGTGCCGTGGACACCTACCTCGGGCTCCAGCTGCCATACCTTGTCCAGGCCATGGGAACCTTTTTCATGAGGCAGAACTGCGAGGCCTTCCCGGATGTCTACATGGAAGCGGCAAGGATCGAAGGGGCGTCGGAGTTCGCCATCATGCGCCGTGTCGCTTTCCCGAACCTCCAGTCCGCCATGGGGGGGCTCAGCATCTTCGTGTTTGCCGGCACCTGGGACAACCTGATCTGGCCCTTGATCATTACCAACTCGGCGAGGAACTATGTCTGGCAGCTCGGATTGGCGGTGTTCCAGCAGCGCTACACGGTGGACTACGGCCAGTTTACCGCGGCCGCGATGGTCGTCGTGGCCCCGGTGATACTTTTCTTCGTCATCTTCCGCAAGCGGATCATGTCCGGGATCACCCTCACGGGGATCAAGTAACATCAGCGGAAGAGGCCGATTCGACACCGGGACAACAACGGGCGCCCCGGTGCTGAAAAGGATACGACAATGACGGTCGTCGACATCCATTCCCACGCTTCCCTCGGCGTCACCGAGATGGCACCGCACGTTGCGTACGCGCGGCGTCGCGGCAACGACTGCATGGTTCTCCTCGGCGACGTCCTGGGCTGCGGCTACAATCCGCCCATCGACAAGGTGAGGCTTATCAACGACCACACGTTCGATCTCGTTGCCGCCTGCCCGGACTATCTTTTCGGCTTCTGTTTCCTCAACCCGCTGAACGACCCCCACGACTCGATCCGGGAGCTGGAGCGCTGCCGGGCGCGCGGCGCGCGCGGCGCAAAGATGGAAGCGTCCACGCTTGCCTCCGATCGCCGCCTGGATCCCATCATGGACCACCTGCGCCGGATGCGCCTGCCTCTCCTCCACCACAGCTGGAACACATTCTGCATGGGAAAGACAGCGGTTCCTGAATGCTTCCAGAGCGACCCGGACGACATAGCCGAGCTGGCCGCGCGGCATCCTAGCGTGACGATCATCGCGGCGCACCTGCGGCCGGGAACCGTGCGCGGTGTCTGGGCGGTGCGGCGCCACAGCAACGTCCTGTACGACACTTCCGGCGGGCAGCCGACAGCCGAGGTGCTGGAAGACGCGGTGAGGCTCATGGGAGCCGAGCGCGTGGTCTACGGCAGCGACGTGATCTTTCCTGCCAACGGCCGGGACGTCGCGGTGGCGCGCGCGTGCGTCGACGACGCACGGATCACCGATCGGCAGCGGGAAATGATCCTCGGTGAAAATGCGCTGCGGCTCCTGGAAGGGGGGACCCCGTGATCATCGACTGCAATGTCAGCCTCGGCCACTGGCCGTTCGCCAGGCCCGCCGTGGAAACAGCGCAGGAGCTCGATGCCCACCTGCGGCGGCACGGCATCGGCCGGGCGCTCGTCTCCAGCGCCGACGCGGTGCTGTACCCCGAAGCCGAAGAGTGCAACGAGAAGCTGCGCGCCGCCTTGAAGGGATTCCCCTCGCTCATCCCCGTTCCTGTCCTGAATCCTCGCACGGCGAGCGCCGCGGGCATCCGGGGACAGGAAGGCCTCCGGGCCGTGAAGCTGATTCCCAACTACCACGGCTACTCTCTCTCCGACCCGCGGGCCGTCGACGCCTGCAGGGAAGCCGCGAGGCGGAGCGTGCCCGTCATGGTGCAGATGCGCATGGAGGACGAGCGGGGCCACTACGAGTTCCTGAGGATGCCGGGGGTTGCCGTGGAAGAGATCACCGCCCTTGCGGCTGCGGTTCCCGGCCTTTCGATCATCGCGCTCTGCCCGTACTTCGCGGAGGCAGCGGTCCTGGCCAGAGTCCCGGGCGTGTTCGTGGACATATCGTTCACGGAACTGCCGGATACCCTGGCGCAGCTCTGCGCCGTGGTGCCGGCATCCGCCGTCCTTTTTGGGAGTCACACGCCCCTGCACTACACCGGCGCGGCCATCGCGAAGCTCGCGAGCGCGGACATCGATGAGAAGACCCGCCAGGAGATCGCCGGTGGCAACGCGCGGCGACTCCTGGGGCTTCCCCCTGGTGCGGCCGCAGCGGCGGGCGCGCCCTAACGCATGAACTGGCCGCCGTTGATGTCGACGGTCATTCCCGTGAGGTAGTCCGAGAGGCCGGAGGCGAGGTACAGGGCCGTGTCCGCCACTTCCCGCGGCGTGCCGAGCCTTCCCAGCGGGATGTCGGGGTGGTCGCCCTTCAGGAACCCGAGCTCTGCCGCCATCTGGGTGTCTATCAGGCCGGGGGCAATGGCGTTGACGTTGATGTTGTACTCCCCGCCGTTGAGCGCGAAGCACTTTGTCAGGACGAGCACCCCCGCCTTGGCCGCCGAATAGTGCGCGCCGGCAAAACGGCCGCCCCTCTCGCCGGCGAGGGAGCCGATGTTGACGATCTTTCCGGCCCTCTGCGTCTTCATGATCCTGAACACGGCCTGGCTGCAGAAGAAAACGCCCTTGAGGTCGACATCCATGAGCCTGTCCCAGTCGGCCTCGCCGAGATCCTCGATGGGAATGGTCTGTGATATACCGGCGTTGTTCACCCAGACGTCGATCCTGCCATGGCTCTTCACGATGCCGTCACACGCCGGCCCGATGCTCGCCGTGTCGGCCACGTCCAGGCGAAGTGACTCGGCGCGTCCGCCCGCCTGGCGGATGGCGCTGACAACCGTGTCGGCCCTCCTTGTCTCGATGTCCGCGACTATGACGGCGGCCCCGTTCTCCGCGAACCGAAGGGAGATGGCCTCCCCGATCCCGCGGCTGCCCCCCGTGACGACAGCGATCTTTCCTTCCAGCAAGCCGTTCATGGCGCGCTCCTTTTCCTATGGCAGGGCCCAGTATTGGCGCGACGCGCACCGCGGGTCTATCCCGCCGGGAGCGGCACCGCTTGGCGGCGCCTTCCCGCGCGTGTACAATGGGAGCGATGGACGACGGGTGACAGGCCCGCGTTCGACGGAAGGACGAAGCATGAGCTACTGGCTGGTCAAGAGCGATCCTGGGACCTACGGGTGGTCCGAACTCGTGCGGGACGGGAAAACCTCCTGGGACGGAATACGCAACTACAAGGCCCGCAACTTCCTGCGCGAGATGAAGCCCGGTGACGTTGTCCTTTTCTACCACTCGGGCAAGGAGACGGCGGTGGTCGGCGCCGTGAAGGTCCTCTCCGACCCCTACCAGGACACGACGGCGGAAGAGGACATCTGGTCGGCAGTCGATATCGCGCCCGCCTGGACCCTGAAGAAGCCCGTCCCTCTTGCCGCGATCAAGGCCGAGCCGTCCCTCCGCGCCATCCACCTTGTGCGGGAGGGACGGCTTTCCGTCATGCCCCTGGAGAAGGCGGCTTTCGACGCGATCGTTGCCATGGGCGGGGGCACCGCGAAGCTCGCGTAGGACCACGGCTTCGCCAACGGCGCCTCACTCACCCGGCGCTCCCCGTCAGGCCCGGCGCGGCGAGGCGGAAAGGGTACGCTGAAGACGGACCGCGGCGTGAGCCGGTTTCGGTGTTTTCATCAGTCCTCCTCCTCGGAAAGAGGCTTGTCCTTCACGAATACCTCGAGCGTGTCCACCCGATCGCTCCAGAATCGCTCGTAGAAGCTCAGCCAGCGGGTGGCCGACTCCAACGGCCCCGGCTCCAGGTGGCAGACATGCCGACGGCCTTGCACGGTGCGATTCACCAGGCCCACCCGTTCCAGGACCTGGACGTGCTTCGACGCTGCGGCGAACGACATGGCAAGCGGTTCCGCCAGCTGGCCGATTGTCAGGTCCTGCGACGCCAGTCTGCTCAACATTTCCCGTCTCGCCTCATGAGACAGAGCGTGAAAGATGGCGTTGTAAGCGGCGAATTCATCAACCATGTGGTTGAGTATATTCTTGAAATAAGGAATGTTCAACTAAATAGTTTAATATATGGACTTTCTCAGCCAGGGCAGGGCCCTGGGCGTTCTTACCCGAGACTGGTGAGCTCGAGAGCCTGGGCAACCCGGTTCCGTGTTCTGCCGGCCGGGAGCAGCATACCCAGGTTTCTGCGTGGGCGTTGGACCCCGTTGCAGGCCTCCTCTACGGGGGCACCGAGCCAGACGGTTTCCTCTTCACCCTGGATCCCCGCACCCGGGAGATGGTCTCCCTTGGCAAACCGACGCGCCAGGAGCCGATCACCTGCCTGACCGTTGGCAACGACGGCTGCGTCTTCGGCATGGCAGGCGGCGCCGATGACATCGGGCACCTGTTCCGTTACGACCCCGCGCGACGATCGCTCGAGGATCTCGGCATCCCGGTTTCAACGCTGACCAAGCGATCAGGCGGCGCGCGGGAACTCTCGGGGAGCATTGACCCGGGCAGGGGCGGCAGCTACTTTCGGCTCTGTAGCAGGCGGAGAGGTTGCATGGAAAAGAAGCTGAGGTACACGACCATCGACGAATACATCGCGCAGTTTTCGGGAGAGGAGCAGAAGAGGCTGAAAGCGATCCGCAAGCTCATCGCCAGGCTCGCCCCCGAGGCGACGGAGAAGATCAGCTACCAGATGCCGACATTCTATCTCAACGGCAACCTGATCCATTTTGCGGGGTTTACCCACCATATCGGGCTCTACCCGACGCCGCAGGGCGTGGAGGAGTTCAAGAACGATCTGTCGAAGTACAAGCAGGGCCGGGGCTCTGTCCAGTTCCCCCTGGATGAGCCGCTGCCGCTGGACCTGATTGAGCGAATCGTGAAGTTCCGGGTCGAGAGAAGCAGACTCCCGCCTGCACCGCGACCCGGGCCGCGAGGCAGACGCCGGTGACGGTCCGCGCATGGTTCGCCGAGAGAGTTGGCGCGGCCCCCGCGCGGGAATCATCCATCCAGAACAGCTCCCAGTCCCGCGCGCAGACAGGCTCACCTGTGATAGAGTGCCTCCATGGCAAACTGGGCACTCGGGGTCAACGCGGTCATGCTGCCGGAGCTGGACTTCGACCAGCAGATCGCCCTGTGCGCATCCCTCGGGGTGCGGCACTACCAGTACCGACCCAGGATCGTTCCGCCCGAGGCGACGGGCAAGCCCTTCTCGTACTGGGGGAACCACCGATTCGACCTGACGCCGCAGCGCCTGCTGGCCGAAGGAGCCGCGCTCACGCGCAAGCTCACGGCTGCCGGCCTGTCCCCGTGGGGCACGCTGCCCGAGGCATCCATCGAGAACGTCGACGATGTCATCAAGCTCCACCTTGAAGGAGCCGCCGCCGCGGGCGCCGGGAGGATCCGCGTGGGACCGCCGCCGCTTCCGAACAAACCTTTCGACTACCGCACGCTCCTGGAAATCATGGTGCGCCGTTACCGGTGGATCATCGAGAAGCTGGCACGGCCGCTGGGGATCCGCCTCATCGTGGAGACGCACGCGCAGAGCTTCGCCTCCAGCCCGGGGCTTGCCTGGAACCTCGTGCAGAGTCTCCCGCCCGCGGACATCGGCGTGATCTTCGATGTCGCCAACTTCGCCCGGGAAGGCGCCGTGAACCCGCGCCTGGCCGTTTCCGTGCTGCACGACTACATCGACTGCATTCATATCGGCGCAAGCCGGAGGGTCACCGCGGGGACCGATGAGAAAGGACTGCGAAAGATCTCGTTCCAGTTCTGCTCGTTCGAGGAGGGAGACCTGCCTGTCCGTGACTGGCTCGATGCGCTCAGCGAGGCCGGGGTCACCGCTCCTGTCATAGTGGAGGACTTCTCGACGGACCTCGACAGTCCCGATCGGCTCCGGCGCGCGGTGCAGATGCTGAAGGCACTTTAACCCAAACCGAACGCAGCGCATGTATCTCTCACTCCTGGAAGGAGAGAGACATGAACCATCCCCGCCGGCTCTTTCTCGGCGTTCGGGCGGCTGGAATGATGCCATGGCGGGCAAGCCCGATCCGCTGTTCCAGTTCCACCACCAGCCCTTCGTCTTCTTCAAGAACTTCGCCGACGGCACAGAGGCCAAGAAGACGCACTTGAAGGACGAGAAGGACCTTTACGCGGCCATCGCAAATGGGACGCTTCCTGCCGTCTCCTTCGTGAAGCCCCTGGGACCCGACAACGAGCATCCGGGATACTCGGCACTGCTTCGCGGGCAGCAGCACGTGGCGGACATCGTGGACCACATCCGCGCGAGCTCCTTCTGGAACGACACGGTCATCATCGTCACCTACGACGAGAACGGCGGCCGCTGGGACCACGTGGCCCCGCCGGTCGTGGACCGCTGGGGGCCGGGAACGCGTGTGCCGGCCCTGGTCATCTCTCCGTTTGCACGCAGGGGTTTCGTCGATCACACGCAGTACGATACCACCTCGATCCTCAAGCTCATCGAGCAGAGGTATGGGCTGATGCCGCTGTCGGGCCGCGATGCCTCGGTGGCGAGCCTCGTCAGCGCGCTGAGCTTCTAGGCGGGCGTGCGCCGCCCCTGCGGTGGCGCTGGGATTGTCAGCGGGGTACTATCTCTCGCCGGAATGACGCCGGTGGGAGGAAAAACGTCATGAAGACTGTGCAGAAAGCCCGGCAGGGCGTGCTCAGAGCTGATCCGACCTGGAAAGCCCTCTACGCGGCCGGGGGTGCCGCCGTGCTGCTCTACGTCGTGATGGTCATCATCCCGATAGTCCTCGTGTTTGTTGCCTGGTTCGTCGTTGTCGGATGGCGCCTGTACCGCCTGGGGCGATCGGGGTAGGGCCGGCCGGCATCTGCCGCGGGCCCATTTCTTACGGGTACCTGCGCGCAGGCTTGCGCAGGGCGCCGGTTTGGGACAGCCTGTCCGTCACAGGGAGACAACAGTGAAGCTGACCCAGCGCGAAGAAACACTCCTGCGCCGCACGTTCCTCGACTATCGCCAGACGAAGGATTTCCTGCTGGATCCTCTCATCATCAGCCGTGCCGAAGGCATGTCGTACTGGGACAGGGACGGGAAGCGATACGTCGACGGCATCGGCGGCATCTTCGTGGCAGGTCTCGGCCACCGCCATCCGCGGGTCATGGACGCCGTGCGCGCCCAGATGGACCGTCTCACATTCGCACCACCCCTGCACGGGATCGCCGACGTGACGCTGGACCTCGTGGAGAAGATCGGCTCCGTGGCGCCGGACGGCATGACGTACGTGAAGCCCTTCAGCGGTGGCTCCGAGTCGGTCGAGGCGGCCCTCAAGTTCGTGCGGCAGTACTGGAAGCAGTCGGGCCTGCCGGGGAAGTACAAGTTCGTCGGCCGCTACCAGGGCTTTCACGGCGGCACCTTCGGCGCCATGGGCGCCAGCGGCACGGGCAAGCGCAAGACCAGCTTCGAGCCGCAGATGCCCGGCTTCCTCAAGGTCTGGCCGCCCACGCACTTCCGCGACACCTTCGCCGACGGGGACGAGTGCAACAGGTTCGCCGCCCGGCAGTTCGAGGATATCATCGTGAGCGAGGATCCCGACACCGTGGCGGGCGTGATCGTGGAGCCCATCGGCAACACCGGCGGCATCATCACCCCGACGCCCGAGTACTACCGGATGCTGCGGGAGATCTGCGATCGTCATCATGTCATCCTCATCTTCGATGAGATCATCACGGGCTACGGGCGGTGCGGGGCCATGTTCGCTGCCCAGGCATTCGGTACGACGCCGGACATCATCTGCGGCGGCAAGGGCCTGACCAGCGGCGTGATTCCCGCCGGCGCCATGATCGTGCGCCAGGACATGACGGAGGCTTTCTGGGGCGACGCCGCCGAGGAACGGGAGTTCGCGCACGGGCACACCTTTGCCGGGCACCCCCTCGCGTGCGCCGCGGGCATCGCCGTCATCAGCGAGCTCGTGGAGAACGGGCTGCCCGCCCGCGCCGAGGTGCTGGGAAATCACCTTGCCGCGGGACTGGAGACGCTGAAGCGCTTCGGCGTGGTGCGCGAGGTGAGGGGCCGCGGCCTGCTCCGCGGCGTTGAGCTCGTGAAAGACACGGCCACCAACGCCCCGTTCCCCGAGCTCGGCGCGGCGTTGAAAAGGACGAGCCTCGCCAACGGGCTGATCCTCCGGGTGGACCCCTCGTGGTTCGCGCTGGCACCAGCGCTCATCGCGGAGATGAAGGACCTGGACGAGATCCTCGGGCTCGTGGAGAAAAGCATGATGCAGGCACTGAAGGCAGTGGGACGATGAGCGCGGCGGGGAGTCCGCTGGTCGGCCGCATCGAGCAGGCGCGGATCGCGGATGACCTCTGGAAGCTCGTGTCCGTTCCCAGCCCCACGGGCAGGGAGAGAGACGCGGCCCTGCTGTACGCCGACATGCTGAAGGCGTGCGGCGCCGCGGTCGAGATCGACGAATCCATCCCCGCCAGCCCCAGCGTGATCGGCAGGCTGAAAGGCAGCGGACCGGGTCCGACGCTCCAGCTCGCCGGGCACATCGATGCCATCGACGTTCCCCACGAGAAGCCCGCGCGCGCGGGGGAAACCATCTCGGGCCGCGGGGCGGCCGACATGAAGGCAGGCCTTGCCTCCATCCTGGAGATCGTGCGGATCCTGGCTGCCGAGCCGGGTGCGTTTGCCGGCTCGCTCCTCGTGACCGTGTACGGCCGGCACGAGGCGCCGGTGGGAAAGTCGGAGGCGCTCACGGGGCTCATCGCCCGCACGTGCGTGGGAGACGCCGCGGTCGTCTTCGAAGGACCGCCGGGTGTCGCCGTGGTGAAGGGAAAGGGACAGAGCATCTGGACGATCACCCTGGAGCGGGAGGGAGAAGCCTGCCACGAGCTGCGCCGCAGGCCGGAGGATGACAGGCTCCTGGATGCCGCGCTTGCCCTGGCCGCTTCATTGCGCGCGGAGAACGAGCGGCTCTCCCTGCACCCTGACGACCTCCTCGGCTCGGAGAGCATATTCACCGGGCAGCTGCACTACGGCGATTTCTACAACCGGGCGCCGCGGACCTGCATGATGCAGGGAACCCGGCGGTGGTTTCCCGACAAGACGTTCGACGACGTGAAAAAGCACCTGGACGGGCTGGTGCGGCGGGCGGGCCTGCCGGACGGGATCACGGCCGGCATCGCGTGGACATTCGTCGGGGAGTCGTTCGCCGTGGATCCCGGCGAAAGGATCGTGACCGCGCTGCGGGATGCCGGCAGGGCGCTGCGCGGATCCGAGCTGCCCTTCGCGGGCGTCTCCTCCGTCCTGGACACCAGCCGCCTGGTGCCCCTGGGGCACGTGCCCACGGTGCCCGTCGATTGCGACGGGGCCACCGCGCATTCCGACAGCGAGTTCGTACGCCTGCCCGTGGTAAAGGCCGGATGCGCGTTGGCACTCCAGGCCTCTCTCAACTACCTGGGTACGCCGGTGTTGCGCCCGGGGGCGCCCGGGGCGAGCCCGGGGGCGCGCGGATGAAGGCGATCGTGTGGCACGGCGGGCGCGACATGCGCCTGGAGACGGTTCCTGACCCGAAGCCCGGCCGGGGCCAGTTGCTGGTCAGGGTCGAAGCGACCGCCGTGTGCGGCTCGGACCTCCACTTGGCGGACTTCGGGGCGGCACCACCGGTCATCCCCGGCCACGAGGCGGCGGGCACCGTGGTGGCATGCGCCCCCGGCGCGGAGGGGTTTGCCCCCGGCGATCGTGTCGCCCTGGACCCGGTCCAGCGCTGCGGGACCTGCGGGCCGTGCACGAGCGGCATCGAGCACCTCTGCGAAAACGTGCGGCACCTCGGCCTGGGTGCCTGCGCCGGCACCTGGGCGGAGCTGGTGGCAGTGGACGCGACGAATGCGTATCGCCTGCCCACGGGTCTCGCGTTCCCCGAGGCCAGCCTCGCGGAGCCGTCCGCGGTGTGCCGTCACAGCCTCGGACGGGCAGGGCTCGAGCCGGGGATGAGCCTCCTCGTGATGGGAGACGGGCCTTTCGGTTTCCTCCACGCGCAGTGGGGCAGGGTCCTCGGGGCACGGATCATCGTCGTGGCAGGTCACCATGACGAGAAGCTTCGCCGGATCAGCGCCGCCACGGGGGCCGTGACCTGCAACACGACGCGCGATGACCTGGCGGGAGCGGTGCGAGCCGCGGCCGGCGCCGGTGGCCTGGACATCGCCGTCGAGGCAACGGGCTCGGCTGACTCACCCGGATTCGCCATTCCGCTTTTGAAGCAGCGCGGCATCCTGGTGGTTTTCAGCTACATATGGAAGCCGAACGCGCTGGACATGGGCGCCATCCACATGAAGGAGCTGAGGCTCGTCGGCTCCTGCCGGTCCATGGGCGTCTTCCCTGCCTGCCTCCAGGCCATGGCGCGCAAGGAGCCGGACACCGGCCTTCTCCTTGATGCGCTGGTCCCCCTGGCGAAAATCGAGGAGGCCCTGGAGCTGATGAGGGGCGGCAGGGACCGGGTCTTCAAGGTGGGGCTTCTTCCTCGAAAGGCATAGTCAGCGGCCCGCGCCGCGTCTATAATTGCGGCGTGAAAATACAACCCTCGATGTGGCTGAAGGCCCTGAAGACCATGCCGCGGCTCTCCCGCGAGGAATGGGACAGCCTGGACCTCCTTTCCCGCTGGCTGGTGGCAACCCGGGCCGCTGCCCTGATCATGTCACTCACCTCGGCGGGGATCGGCGGCCTGCTCGCCCTGCAGACCCGGCCGGTGTCGGTCTGGGTGTGGGTCCTTATTGGCCTGGGGCTCATGCTGGCCCACGGGACCAACAACTTCCTGAACGACCGTGTCGATTTCGGCAAGGGAGTGGACAAGGGGAACTATTTCCGCGACCAGTACGGCCCACAGCTCCTGGAGCTGGGGTACCTGTCCAAGCGCAGGCACACGGCGTACATGGTGGTCACGGGCGTCCTCGCCCTGGGTGTCGGCGTGGTGCTGGGGCTTCTCTCCGGCTGGATGACCTGGGTGCTGATCGGCATCGGCGCTTTCTTCCTCCTCTTTTACACGTGGCCGCTCAAGTACATCGCGCTGGGCGAGTTGACGCTGTTGGTCGTCTGGGGCCCGCTCATGATCGGCGGCACCTTCTACGTCCTCACCGGCGTGTGGAGCTGGTGGGCCGTGCTGGCCGGGCTTCCCTACGCGCTGGGCGTCTCCGCCACGCTGGTGGGCAAGCACCTGGACAAGATGGACATGGACAAGGAGAAGCACATCACGACGCTGCCGGTCCTTCTTGGCAACCCTGCGTCGCGGGTGGTTGTGGTCGTGATGATCGCCCTGATGTATCTCATCCTGGTCTACCTGGTCGTGGTGGGGATCTTCACGCCGGTCATGCTGCTCCCGTTCATCTCGCTGTCCTTCTTCTTCAAGAACGTCCTCCCGATGTTCCGCGCCCCGCGCCCGACGGAAAAGCCTCCGGCCTACCCGGCAGAAGCATGGCCGCTCTGGTACGTGGCATCGACGTTCGTATTCACCCGGCGATTCGGAGGGTGGTACCTGCTCGCCCTCGTCGCCGACACGGTGCTTCGGCTCACGGTCCTGCCCGGCGGAGGCATGCCCGGATGATCGCCCGCAGAACGCGGGCCAGTTCGCCCGTACGGGAAATCCCAACACACCGGGGAGCTCCCTGCCGGAGTGGAAGCACTGGACGAACGAGCTCGGCGCGGAAAAGCTCATCGTCTTCGACGTGAAGGACAAGGCGCTTGCCCTACGGATGACGGACACCGAGCTCACGGACGAGGGAGTCATGGCAGAGGTCCAGGCGCTCCCCGAGCCGATGCGGAGCCGGGTGAGCGCGTTCCTCGACCAGTCACACATGCCCGCCGGGGTGCACTGAGGAGCCCCCGCTCGTCGATACCCTACTGCATCGCTACGCGTGCCGTGTCGAGGAGATCCTGCACCCTGCCGAGGAGAGCTTCGTTGACCTCGTTCTCCGGAGACCCCATCACGTCCGCGTTGCTGAGATCGGCGTCGGACATCAGGAGGGAAGGGGTATCGCCGCGGGAGTCGAAGATGATGTACTTCGGCGCACCGATGTCGTTCGACCAGGCCCGCCATTCGGGCAGGTCAGTCCCCGGCGCATTGGGGTTTCCCGTACGGGCGAACTGGGCAGCATAGCTCATCATGGCCGCGGAAAGCGCCGTGCGTCCTGGCTCGTTCTCCGGTGAAAAGATGAGCGGATCCACGAGGTCCTCCAGCTTGTCCTGGCCGAGAAAGAAGGGTATCTCCAGGCCATGAAAAGCGCCCAGGCGCTCACCCCAGTTTCCTGGCTCGACGCTTTTCCCATCGTCGTCGGGGGCGCCCCAGTCGAAGCGGTAGACGTAGACGGGCGGTTGCCCGGGAGCAGCGGCGAGCTCGCGTGCCACCGCGTCCACCCCCGCGGCCTGCCACAGCCTGCTCCCCCATCTGGCGGTCGCGCTGTACTCCTGGCTCGGCAAGGGGACCGCGGCATACATGAGGAAGAGCTTTACCTCCTCCTTGTTGCTCCCCATGAGCAGGGGGACCTTGTTCGGGTAGTCGCCCGTCTTGAAACGCGCGAAGCCTTCCGGGGGCAACACGTAGCCGTCCAGCAGGGGCGCGGGATTGTCGAGGATCCCGGCAGAATCGATCGTGTAACAGTCCATGATCTCTCGATCACTCTTCGACCGGAGATAGGAGCGGATGTCGGCGGCGCTCGGCGTCGGCGACGGGCGATCGCTCTCCTCGTAGCCCCTGGCCCTGCGATCATGCAGGCGAAGAGTGTTGAACGCCTGGGTAGCCCTTGTCCTGCCCCTGGACAGGGTGGCGGACGTCGGGATGCCGCTTTCGTAGATCGCTCCCTGGAATAGCCCGATTGCGAGCGGCGACAGCAGGAGGGAGAGGATGTCCGTGGCTCCCGCAGACTGACCCGCGATCGTGACCCGCGTCGGGTCGCCACCGAAGGCGGCGATGTTCTCCTGAATCCAATGCAGCGCCTTGATGATGTCAAGTGTTCCGTAGTCCCCCGACGCATCCTCGGGCGAGCTGTCTTCTCGAAGAGCGGGCTCGGCGAACCAGCCGAAAGGTCCCAGGCGGTAGTTGAGAGACACAAAGACCATGTTCGATCGCGCCGCGAGCCGGTTTCCGTAATACGCGGGCAGCTCGGTCGAAGAGCCTGAGCTGTTCCCTCCCCCGTGGATCCAGACGTACACGGGAAGGTGGGACTCGATGCCCCTTGGCCGCCAGACATTCAGGTACAGGCAATCCTCGGATCCCGTGATTGCGCGAAAGTGCGGCAGGAGGAACTGGGTGCATCCAGCGTTGAAATGCAGTCCGGGCCGGACACCATTCCAGGGAGCCGGGTCTCGCGGAGCCCTCCATCGCAGCTCGCCGACCGGAGGAGCCGCATACGGGATGGCGCGCCACACCCAGGTCTGGTCTTCATCTTCATAGCCCTGGACTTTTCCGTACCGCGTGTGTGCGACGGCATCTCCGGTCCATATCCCCAAGGGCTGCCTGCGGGCCTGATCCAGGGCCTGCCAGGGCATGCCGCCACAGTTTGAAAGGACCATGATGGCAGCCGCGACTGCCGCCGCGCGCGTCATCGCGAACATCATGCGGTTTCGACCGTCGATTCTCATTTCCGCCGGCAACGGACACCTCTTTCACCGCGCACACCCACACTCCCGCCAGAGACCCGCAGGTCCTTCTCAGTCCTCGATCACGCTCCTCTTCACAATGCCAGCCGTCATGAATCGCAACATGATCTTGCCGTTGGTGAGCCACGCGATGTGGGCGCCGCTCTTCTTCGCGGCGAGGATCCGGGGGACCAGGAACGCGGCAACCGTCTCCGGCTTGTCCGCGAGGATGTTGAACACTTTCTTCGTGCGCTCCCAGGCGGCGGGGTCATTCCTGTTGACCTGCTTCATCGTGAAGTCGGTGATCATGATCCCGGGGCTGAGCGTTCCCACGAGGATGCCGCTTGCCTTCGCCTCCACGGCGAGCGCATGGGCCGCGTAGCGCAGCGCCCGCTTGGCCGCCCCGTAGACCGACAGCCCGCTCATGATCCGTCCGTCGGAGCCGTGCCCTTCCATGAACCAGATCGCCCCGGAGCCCTGCGCCGTCATACCCTTCATGGCGGCGCGCGCGCCGTACAGGATGCCGAGGAGGTCTGTACGGACGATGGCCTCCATGTCCCTGGGAGGCAACTCCCAGAGGGGGATCGTCGGCTGCCCGATGCCGGCGTTGTTGATCCAGTGGTCGACCCCACCGAGGGCGTCCACCGCCGCGTCCCAGAGCGCATCCACCTGCGCCGGATTTCCCGTGTCGCAGGGGAACCCCCGCACGAGGGCACCCTTGTGTTCCCCGGCGAGCAGGTGCGTCGTGGCGTCCACGGCGCTCCACATCCGGCCCGAGACCATGACGCTGCATCCCCGCGCCAGGAACTCGCGCGCCATGCGCAGTCCCAGCCCGCGCGTGGATCCGGTGATGACAACCCTCGTCGTGTTCACGGTGTGCTCCTGCGGCATAGGGGACACAGTATACCCCCGGACGAGCCTGCGCGATATACTCGGCGGGTGACGTACGCGCCGTTCACTGCGAGGGCCGTGGCCATCATCCGGTCGATCCCGCGGGGAAAGGTCGCCTCCTACGGCCAGGTCGCCGCCCTTGCCGGCAGCCCGTTGGGCGCTCGCCAGGTTGTGCGCATACTCCACTCCCTGTCGCGCAAGGAAAAGCTGCCGTGGCACCGTGTCATGAGCAGCAGGGGAGCGATTGCCCTTCGCCGCGGCGCGGGCTTCGAAACACAGAAGAAGCGGCTCGAATCGGAAGGTGTGCAGGTAGGCGACAGGGGCGAGGTGAACATGAGGAAACACGCCTGGAAGCCGCGGCTGGACGCAGTTCCCTGAGTGCTCCATCGGGTCGGTTCAGGGTGTACTCCTGGAAGCGCGCCGCCTCACAGCTTCACGTGGAGCTTGAAACGATCCATCAGGAGAGCCAGAGCGGTGCACACGGCCAGCACGGCCAGTCCGGCACCCCACGCCGCCAGGGCCCCGGAATCGGCCGCACACAGCGCGAGCGCCGCCAGCCCGAGAACCGAGTGAACCATGTACAGGAGCAGCGGGTTGCGTCCCAGGCTGCCCAGCACCGGCAGCGGAAGGCGCAATGCTTCACGCCAGGCGGCGAGGCAGGCGAGGAGAGCCGCGGAGATGCCTGACGTGAACAGGATGTAGCTCGCGGACACGAGGTGCTTGGAGAACGGGCCGAGGAAGAGGGCAAGGGCGCCGGTGGCCGCCAGCGCGGCCGCGGCGCCGGCCAGCGCCCCGAGACGGCGGACCACGGGCAGGTCCCTTGTCAGCTCTCCGATGGCCGAAGCGGTGATGGCAAAGAACGAGAGGCTGAACGTTCCCCAGGGACCGCCGAGACCGGTATCGTACCAGTCCTGGATGAGAGCGCCGAGGCCGAGGGGACGAAACACCTCCACGGCGGCCAGCATGAGGAGCGCCGCCCCGATCCGCGGCCACGGCCGAAGACCCAGGAAGAAGAAGGAGAGCATGCCCGTCGCACCGAGCATCGTGAGCACCTCCCAGCGCTCACCGGGATCCGCCAGGAGCATGCCCGCAACGCCGAACGCGGCGAGCAGCGCGTTGCGGTACACGGCGTGCAGGAACGTCCGGCGGTATCCGTTCTCTGCCACGCGCCGTTTCCACGAAAAGCCTGACGACACGCCGAGGGAAAAAAGGAAGAGCGGCACCACGAGGTCGGCGATGGTGAGCCCCGGGCCCGGGGCGTGCTTGAACCAGGAAGGGATGGCCGTGTAGGGAGCGACCACGTTCACCGGGACCATGATCAGGATTGCCAGTCCCCGCAGGTCATCCAGCGCCTCCCAGCGGGGTCGGGGCTTCGCGGGCGCCTGCTCGCTCATGGACCTGCCAGGGTTTCTACGGTGGTCACGGTGAGCCCGCCGTCTTCCGGCAGCCGTGAGAAGACCCAGAGGGCGTCCGACGCGCGGTACCAGAAGTCGGCGCCCCAGAAGGGGGCCAGCGCGCCTGCCGGGGAGAAATGGACGCGCTCGGCCGCGACCTTGCCGCCCTTCAGGTTGATCGATTCCGCACCCGCCCTGCGCACCATCATCTTGTGCGCGCTCAGGTCCGCCGGGTTCACCACCCAGAACTCCCGCCTGTCGACACCGGGGGGAAGCAGGTCGGCCATCGCCGGACCGAAGATCTGGTACCAGGGTGCACCATCGATGCTCAGCTCGCGGGAGACCTGCTTCCCGCCAAGGGTCCCGGTGAGCGTGATGACGTTGCCTGAACGGCGCCCGCTGAGGTTGTTCCCGATGGACGGGATGACCTGCTGCCACGTCACGAGCCCTGTGCCCGTGACCCAGCGTCCCGGTCTCGGTGGAAAGCGGGTCGACAGAGGAGATGACCAGGCCGTCGGCGGACAGCGCCACGCCGTACTGGACCACCTGCGTGCGGTCCCCGTGCGTTTCCA
Organism: uncultured Spirochaetota bacterium; assembly: GCA_963768665.1. Taxonomy (GTDB): domain Bacteria; phylum Spirochaetota; class Spirochaetia; order SZUA-6; family Fen-1364; genus Fen-1364. The sequence continues at coordinate 218,235 of CAVYIU010000002.1, forward strand.
CGTACCGCCTCGGTGACTCCGCCGCCATGGCGCGCGCAATGCCGAGCAGGAGGAAGACGGTTCCCACGAGTGCCAGTTTGCCGATCTTCATGTGCACCTCAGAAGTAGACCTCGGCGAATATCCTGGATCGCGGGATCCCGTACCCGCTGAGGATCCCGTAGGTCTCGTAGATCATGTCGCTGTTTCCGCAGAGGTAGCAGTACGACGATCCGTCGACGGGATTCTTCCTCAGCCAGTCCGTCAGACGGCCGGCGTGGCGTCCCGCGGCCGGGGGTGCCAGCGCTGAGGCAGGGGAGCGCCCGGGCGGTGTCGAAAGACCGGGTGGTCGTAGAGCTCCACCACCGAGCGCACGCCGTGGAGGAGCCGATAGTCGAGGCCGGGTACGCTTCGCACAAAGCAGTGAAAGGGCGAGATGCCGGTCCCCGTGGCGCAGAACAGGATGCGCGGCGGCTCGCGTCCGCCTTCCACGAGCGTGAAGGAGCCGTGCGGACCGTCGACCTCCAGCACGTCGCGATTCCGAGCCTGCGCAGGAGCGCGGGAGAGCGCGCCGCCGGGGATCTCCTTGACGAGGACCTCGAGGAAGTCGTCCATCACGGCGAGAGTAGATGCGTGTATTCGCGCTGCTCGCGCCGGCGCGGGAGGCCGAGGTTGATCCACTGGCCGGCCTGGAACGAGAGGTTCTCGCGCGTGAAGCGCAGGACGAAGGCGCTCTGCGAGACGGGCCGCACGTGCAGCACGCGGTGCGGCCGGGCAGCGCGCGCGGCCGCGCGGGCGGGCACGGGGCCCGTGTCCCGCGTGGTGAGATGTCGATCATCGCCCCGCGCCGCCCTCGCTTCAGGGCTGCCAGGTGCTCGCGGAATCCGTCGAGCTGCTCGCCGGCATGGTAGGAGGAGCGGACCAGCGGGCCCGGACTCGCAGTAGAGGAAGCCCTTCTCCAGCGGCTGCCTCGCGCAGGGAGCGAACTCCTCGGGGGTCCAGTAGCGCTGGACGGGGATGTTGTTGCGCGTGGGCTGCAGGTACTGGCCGATGTTGACCATGTCGACACCCGGCCGCGCGCAGGTCATCCAGCGTTTCGCAGACTTCCTCGCGCGTCTCCCCGAGACCCAGCATGATGCTGGACTTGGTGATGCCGTCCGGGTCGAGCTCGCGCGCGATGCGCAGGAACGAGAGGGACCGCTCGTAGCAGGAGCGCGAGCGCACCAGCGGCGTGAGCCGGCGCACGGTCTCCACGTTGTGGCTGATGATCTCGGGGTGGCTCTCCACGACCATGGCAATGGATCGCGGGAGCCCATGAAGTCCGACGTGAGCACCTCCACCGTGCAGGCGGGGGCCCGCGCGCGGATGGCCCGCACCGTTGCCGCCATCACGCCGGCGCCGCCGTCGGGAAGATCGTCGCGGTTGACCATGGTGACGTGCGCGTGCTTCAGCGCCCATGCGCAGCACGGCCGCGGCGACGCGCAGCGGCTCCAGGCTGTCCACCGCGCCGGGGAGCCCCGTGCCCACCGCGCAGAAGCGGCAGCGCCGCGTGCACGTGTCGCCCAGGATCATGAAGCTCGCCGTGCCGTGCGTTCCCCAGCACTCGTGGAGATTCGGGCAGCGCGCCTCCTGGCAGACCGTGTGCAGGCCCTCGGACTTCACGAGCTCCTTGATGGTGTTGTAGCTCTCCGATGGTGTTGAGCGTGATCTTGAGCCAGTGCGGCTTGCGCTCCGGGTGGACGGCGCCCGCGGCCTCGCCGCCTGCCCTCCGCCGCGGCGGCTCGTTGTCCGACACGATCACGCCCCTTTCTGCGCGCCGCGTGCACGGTCTCGCCGCGCTTCTGGCGCTCCTGGGTGACCCTGCGCTTCATGAGGTTGATGAGCTTCGTGACCTTGATCTCGCGGGGACAGACCCGCGTGCACTCGAAATGGTTCTCGCAGCCCCAGATGCCGTCCGGGGCGTCCAGCGCGTCCAGGCGGGGAGCGAGACCCCAGTCGCGGCTGTCTTCCACGAAGCGCGCCGCCTGGACGATGGCAGCGGGACCGAGGAAGCGCGGGTTCTTTTCCAGCACGGGGCACGCGGAGAAACAGGCGCCGCAGTTGATGCACTTCGTGGCGTCCTCGAACTGCGCCTGCTGCTGGGGTGTCTGGATGATCTCGGCGTTCTCGGGGAGGCGGCGTTCTCCGGAGGGAGGAGGTACGGCGTGACCGTCCGCGCGCGGCGGAAGAAGTCCGCCTGGTCCACGATGAGGTCACGCTGCACGGGGAAGTGACGGAGTGGCTCCACCGGATGACCGCCGCGCCGTCTTCGGGGTCGGCCGCCGCGCCGTCTTCGGGGTCGGCCGCCGCGCCGTCTTCGGTGGCGGCGCCCTCGGCATCTCCCGTCACAGCGCGCACGAGGGTCTTGCATGCCAGCCGCTCTTTCCCGTTGATCCGCATGGCGTCCGAGCCGCACACGCCGTGGGCGCAGCTGTAGCGGAAGCTGAGCGTCGCGTCCTGCGCGCTCTTGATGTTGAGAAGAACATCGAGGACACGATCGGTGGGGTCCGCCTCCACCTCGAAGCGCTGCAGGGCCGGCGATTTTCCCGAGCGCGGATCGAATCGCATGATGTCAACGTGCAGCTTCATCGTCCGCTCCCGTTGCCCTGGAACTGGTGAACGCTGATGCCGGCGGCAACCATGCGAGCGACGGTGCGCATCGCGGCGGCAGCAGGAAGCGCTTCGGTGAGGGTGACGGCGGGCCGCCCCTCGTCCCCGAGGCGCGACACGCGCGGCTCGAGCGGTATGCGCCCCAGGAAGGGCACACCCATCTCCTTCGCTGCCCGTTCTCCTCCGCCGCTCCCGAAGATCTCGCCGCTCATGTTCTCCACGACGCCGAGGACGGGCACGCTGAGCTTCTGGAAAGCGGTAATGCCCCGGCGTGCGTCACTCACCGAGAGCTGTTGCGGCGTGGTGACCACCACCCCGCCGGTGAGCGGGACGAGCTGGGCAATGCTGAGCTGGGCATCCCCGGTCCCCGGGGGCAGGTCTATGATGAGGTAGTCCAGTTCGCCCCAGAGCACGTCGGAGAGGAGCTGTTTCAGCGCCCCGTGGATCATCGGCCCGCGCCAGACCAGCGCCTCCTCCGCCCCGATGAGGAAACCCATGCTCATGACCTTCACGCCGTGCGCCATGGCGGGGACCATCTTTTCCCCCTCCGGCGCCGGCAGGTCCTCCACGCCCATCAGGGTGGGGATGTTCGGTCCGTAGACGTCCGCGTCGAGGAGGCCCACGCGCGCGCCTTCCATGGCAAGGGCCACGGCGATATTGACGCTGACGGTGGACTTTCCGACGCCGCCCTTGCCGCTGCCGACCGCGACAATGGTCCGTATGGGGAGGTTGATCTTCTCCTGGATCCTCTTGTCGGCGCGCACCTGGGAGTCCCAGGTGATGGCGATTCCGCCCACCCCGGGCACGAGCCTGCGGATGGCAGCCTCGCTCTCGCTCCTGATCTGGTCCTTCAGCGGGCAGGCAGGCGTCGTGAGCCTCAGCGAGAAGCTCACGTCGTTTCCCTTGATCTTCACATCGTGCACGAAATCCAGGGTCACGAGGTCCCGATGGAGCTCGGGCTCCTGAACCGTTCGCAGTGCATCAATGATGTCCTGTTCAGAAACCGTGGCTTTTGCCATCGTTTAATAGTACTAAATATGCATCAATCGAGGAAACGGAGGACCGCGATGTACGAGCTCAGGCAGTACCGTATCAAAAAGGGAAAGATGAAGGAATGGGTGAAGCTCATGGAGAACGAGATTCTCCCGTTCCAGGTGTCTAGGGGAATGGTCATTGCGGCGAGCTTCACCGCGCCGGAGGACCCCACGCTCTACGTGTGGTTGCGCCGGTTCACCACCGAGGCGCAGAAGAAGCGCCTCTACGACAAGGTCTACGGGAGCGACCACTGGAAGAACGTCATCTCGCCGAAGATCGACAAGCTCCTGGACCGGTCCTCCATCGTGGTGACGAAGCTCGTTCCGACCACGGCATCGGTGCTGCAGTAGCCGTCAGCCGCCCTCTCACGCCGAGATGCGCGCCAGGGCGGCGAGGCGCGCGGGAATGTCCTGCCGCACCAGGCCGCCGTGGTAGCAGAGGATGGCATCGATGCGGTACGGCAGGAGATTGCGCAGGGACGCCACGGCCCTGCGCATGTCCGGGGTGGCCATGGGGCTGGGCCCGATCAGGCTGCCGTTTTCCACGCGCAGCGCGTCCCCTGCCACGAGAAGCGCCTGTGCCTTCAGGTAGTAGCTGACGTGACCGGGAGTGTGCCCCGGGGTCGGGATCACGGTAATGCCGCCGTGGAAGGGCAGCTCTTCCCCGCCGTCGAGCACGTGGTCCACCGTGACTTTCGGGGGAGAGGAGAGAAGCTTCAGCGCCTGTGCGCGGCGTTCGGCCGGAAGCGCTGCCAGGCGCGACTCCATGCGTTTGCTGTCCAGCTTGAGAAGGGGGAGCTCGCCCTGGATGAACGGGACGTCCCCGGCGTGCGCGTAGACCTCCGCGCGTGATGCTCCCACGAGTGCCGCCGCGGCACCGATGTGATCCATGTCCTGGTGGGTCAACAGGATCCTCCGCAGCGAGGATGCTTCCAGACCCACCGCCGCGAGCGCCTCCTGGAAGGCCCCGAGCTGGCCGGGGAGGCCGGCGTCGATGAGGGTCGCCCCGTCGGCGTCGCTCCAGATCACCACGGGGTTGATCGTGCCCCCGCTCGTTCCCAGGAAATCCATCGGGATTTCGAGTGCTTCGACCTTGTCGCCTATCTTCATGAGGTCCTTCCTGTCATGTCCCCGGGACTGCCGTCCCCGCCGGGTCTTGCGGGCGGCGTTCCCTCCACCCGGAGACGGGCCGTGAAAAGCGTCTCCCTACTGCGCGGCCATGATGACTATCAACCCCCCACGTTTCAAGTGGCGCGGGCGCAAAGGGCGCGGTACACCTTCGCGAGGCGCTCCATGCCGTTGCGGATGGTGGTGACATCGCAATTGGAGAAGTTCAGCCGCAGGGTGTTCTCGCCCGCCCCGTCGGCGAAGAACGCACGGCCCGGCACGAAGGTCACTTTCTGCTCCAGCGCCTTCTCGAAGAATCGCAGCGATGACATGCCCGGGGGAAGCGTCACCCAGAGGAACATACCCCCCTCGGGCTCGGTGCAGGAGACCTCGACCGGGAAGAGGCTCTTCGCCGCCTCCACCATGGCGTCCCGCTGGAGCCGGTATGCAGCGCGGATGCGCGCGATGTGGGCGTCCACGTCGCAGTCGCAGAGATAGCGGTGCACGATGCGCTGGGTGAGCTCGCTCGAATGCAGGTCCGCGGCCTGCTTGGCCACCACGAGGGCCTCCATGATCTCCCTGCCGGCGCATATCCAGCCGAGGCGTACCCCCGGCGAGACGATCTTGGAAAACGTGCCCAGGAGGACCGCCGCGTCGACGTCGCCGTTCCCGGCGGCAATGAGGGAGCGTATGCTGGGGAGGTCCCTGCCGATGAAACGGATCTCCCCGTACGGGTCATCCTCCACCAGCACGGTGGACGAGCCCGCCAGGAGCTGCGCCGCTTCCCGTCTCCGTTCCGCCGACCAGCTGATGCCCGACGGGTTCTGGAAGTTCGGGATGGCATAGAAGATCTTCGGCGATGAAGGGAGCGCCGCTCGGAGCGCCGCGACGTCGACGCCGTCACGGTCGAGCGGGAGCGCGCGGAACCGCGGCTCGAAGAGCCCGAAGCACTGCAGTGCGGCGAGGTACGACGGGCTCTCCACCAGGACCTCGTCGCCCTTCTCGACGAAAAGCTTCGCCACGAGGTCCAGTCCCTGCTGCGACCCGTTGAGAATGAGGACCTCCTCCGGGCGGATCTTCGTGCCCCGTGCAGCGTAGCGCTCGGCGATCTTTTCCCTCAGGGGCGGGTAGCCCTCGGTGGTGGCGTACTGCAGCGCGGACGCCCCGTCCGCCTCGAGCACTTTGCGCGTGGCTTCCTGGAGCTCCCGGATCGGGAAAAAGCGGGGATTGGGAAGGCCCCCGGCAAAGGAGATGATCTCGGGATCCACGGCTGCCTTCAGGATCTCCCTGATGAAGGAGCGATGGACCGTGGACATCCTGCCGGCAAAGCGGGCCATCAGGACCTGCCTACACCCCGTAGTGCTTCATGAACTGCACGCGCTCGAACACGGCGGGGTCTTCGCTCTCCGCCTGGCTCATGCGGCCGCGGAAGTCGGAGAGCGCGCGGTAGCCGTGGCTGTCCATCCACGCGCCGAGCTCGCGGAGCATCGTCGCCGCGTAGTCGGGTCCCTTCCTGTAGAGGACCGAGGCCACGTGGACCGCCTTTGCCCCTGCCAGGAGGCACTTGATCATGGCGGCGGAGTCGTGGATGCCGGTCGACCCGGCGAGGTCACAGCCCACGCGGCGCGCCATGAGAGCCAGCCAGCGCAGCGGCCCCGCGATCTCCTCCGGAGTGCTCAGCATGTGGGAGCCGGTCACGGTGAGCTTCTCGATGTCGAAGTCGATGGCGTAGAAGCGGTTGAACAGAACGAGACCGGCCACCCCGGTGCGGCTGAGACGGTCGATCATCTGCGCGAGCGTGGAGAACGACGTGCTGATCTTCAGCGCGACGGGGATGCGCACCTGCGCGAGCACCTTTTCCACGATGCGGAAGTACTCCGTCTCCCTCTCCTCGCTGGAGCGCTTCAGGTCCGAGGGGAGGAAGTACATGTTGAGCTCCAGCCCGTCGGCGCCCGCCTCCTGGATGTCGCGGGCAAACGCCACCCACTCGTGGGAGTAGGTGCAGTTGATGCTGGCGACAACGGGAACGGAGACGGCCGCTTTCGCCTCACGGATGAGCTGGACGTAGGAGGCCACGCGGTCTCCCCTGATCTGGTAGTCGTAGTAATCGTACGATTCGAGGCCCATCCCCTTCTTCGCCGCGGCATCGGTGACCTGCCGGTACTCCGCCGCGATCTCTTCTTCGAAGATCGACTTCAGCACGATGGCCGCCGCCCCGCTCCTTTCCAGCTCCCGCAGCCCCTTCACCGTTCCCGTGAGGCCGGAGCTGCCGGCGATGAGCGGGTTCTTGAGGTGCAGTCCCATGTAGGTGGTGGACAGGTCAGGCATGATGTTCCCCCGTGCCTCCATGAGATATCAGCTTTGCAGGACGTGCGCAAGCGAGCGGGAGCCACCAGCTGGTTGAGCTCCCGCTCGACGGGCACCGTGCAACGGACGAGCTTCAGGTGGGCCCGGCGACGGCGCGTTGCACTCCCTCCGCCCGCTTCATGCCATTCTCGATCGCGAGGAGCTCGAGCTTGATGCCCCGGGTGCCGCTTCCGCGGCTGCCCCCGCTCATCGCCTGGAACAGCGTGTTCAGCCCGTCCATGCGGCGATACACCTGGCGCACCTGCCGCAGGAGCCACGTGAGGAACTCGGCGAGCTGCTCCGCGTCCATCGCCTGGATGCGGCGGGCGTCGCGGCTCCCCGGCCTGGCGATGTCACCGAGGAGCGTCCGCAGCTCCTGCACGTCCGCGAGGAAGCGCGGAAAATCCACGGTCTCCGTGATCGCTTCCGCGTTCGCCGATGCACGGTACTCGATGTCGTAGCGGCGGTCACCGCGGCTGCCGGGCGTCCGACGAATCCATCGCAGGAAGCGACGGAAAAGACCCAGGCGGGGCCTCTCCGCGGCAAGCTCGTTCCTGGCGAGCACGTCCTGGCAGTACCCGATGTCGCGGGCGACCCTGCAGACGCCGCGCACGGCATCCAGAAGGGCCGACGCGTGGTCGACGCCGCTCTCCGGCGCCGCCGGCTCCGCGCGCGGGACGGCGAGGGAGGCGAGGAGCGTCTCCTCGTCCTCCGCGAGGACCTGGTGGACGAGCTCGGGATACCAGGTGCTCCCGGGCAGCGCCCTCGTGAACGCTTCCCTGATGAGCACGGTTTCCGCTACGCGCTCTTCCTCCGCCCGCGTGAGGCGCGGCAGGATCTGGGGGAGGGCCTTTGCGCGCACGGCGGCCTTCCACGACTCGCGGTGCCAGGCCTCGATCACCGCCAGGTTTTCCCGCATCTCCCGGGCGCTCTCACGGATGTGCGCCTGCGACTCGTGAAGGAGACTCACGGAGAGCTGATCCCTGCCCTGCCGCAGCCGTGTCGTGAGCTGCGCCAGCGCGCGCGTGGTCGGGCTCTGCGACCCTTCACCGAACCGTTCCCAGTCGATGTAGGACACCAGGGAGGAGATCCTTTCCACGGCGGCAAGGTCCATCGAGGCGAGGGTGAAGGGCATCTCGTCCACGAGGTAGTCGAGCTGGCGGCGGAATGCGACGATGCGCCGGCTCACTTCGCCGTTGTCGCCGGCGCCCGGCAGCGGCGTATCCGGCGGCGCGCTGATCCCGTTCACCTTTCGTTCGTAGTCGTAGAGGTCTTCCCGCAGGAGCCCTTTCTTCACGAGTGTTCCCGCGATGCTTTCGAAAAGCGACCGGTAGGTGAACGCAGCGTCCTTCAGCGCGGGAAGAACGACGCTCTCCAGCCACGCCGCGCGGAGCGCGAGCGCCTCTTCGAGTCGAGGGAGAAAGCCCCGGGAGCTGCTTTCCATGAAGGTCACAGTATAGGGGCAAGGCCGTGGGGATGCAAACCCCGCGTTCGCGGCAAACCTATGCCCCTGGGGACCCTGCGGCCCGCAGCCGGGCGCGCGCGAGGGAACAGTAGCGCTTCTCCACCTCCAGCCCGATGCCGTGGCGGCCGCAACGCGCGGCAGTGACGAGCGTGGTGCCGCTCCCCATGAATGGATCGAGAACCGTGTCCCCCACGAAGCTGAACAGGCGGATGCAGCGACGGGGAAGCTCGATGGGAAAGGGGGCGGGGTGCCCCGTGCGCTTCTTGCTCTCGCCGTTGAACGTCCACAGGCCGTTCGTCCAGTCCATGAAGTCCTGGCGGCTGATGTCGGATACCTTCGAGCCCGAGGTGCGCTTCCAGGACTTCTTGTACAGCACCACGACGAGCTCGACCGGGGCGATCACGTACGGCGCCGAGGCGCTCATCCACGATCCCCACGCGGTGCGCCGCGAGATGTTGCCCTCGTTCCAGATGATCGTGGAGTGGTAGCGGAATCCCACCTCCTTCGCGATCCCGGTGAGGTCCGCGCCCACGCTCTGCTGGCCATCCTTGTTCTTGTCCAGCGGGATATTGAGGCAGAGACGGCCGTCGCTTCGCAGCCATCCGAAGCAGCGCGCGAGCCACTTCTCGCTGAACGACAGGTACTCCGGGTAGCTCAGCGCGTCGTCGTGGGTGCCGTAGGCGATATCCACGTTGTACGGGGGCGATGTCACCACGAGGTTGACGCTTTCCTCCGCGACCGCGCGCGTGGAGAGCATGTCCGTGTTGTGGATGGTGCAGAGGTCAGTTGCGAAATAGGGGCGTGCCGTCACGCAGGGGCCCCGCCCGGCAGCACCGGGCCGTCCATGCAGACCAGCCGGCCGTCGTGTTCGCAGGACCCGCAGAGGCCCACGCCGCAGCGCATGTAAGCCTCGAACGACAGCTCGGCGGGAACGCCGGCGCGGGCGCACAGGACGTGGAGGCTGGCGAGCATGCCCTCGGGCCCGCACGCGCACAGCCGCTGGAACCTGCCGGAGTCCAGCAGGGGCGCCACCACGTCGGTGACCCGGCCCCGCGCGCCGGAGGACCCGTCCTCCGTGGCCGCGTGCAGCGCAACGCCCATGGCGGCGAACCGGTGCTCGAAGAGGAGATCCGCCGCGCGGCGCGCGCCCACGGCGGCCTCCACCATCGCTCCGCGCGCGAGGAGCACGGAAGCAAGAAACGCGAGCGGCGCCGCCCCGTAGCCTCCGCCGACCAGCAGCGTGGCCGCCTGTGCCGCGGACCACCCGCGGCCGAAGGGACCGCGCACCCACATCGTATCACCCGCGTCCAGCGCGTGAAGGGCGTCGCTGAAAGGCCCCACCCGGGAAATCGTGAACATGAGAGGAGCGGCAGCCGCAATGCTGAATGGCTTCTCGTCCAGCCCCGGAAGCCAGAGCATGGCAAACTGGCCGGGCGCCGCTGCCATGGATCCATCGAGAATGAAGGAAACTGTCTTCTCGTTCTCCCGCACTGTCTTCACGATCCGCGCGGGCCGGTGCCTCGTCTCAGGCATGCCGTTTCTCCCACGAGGGGACAGGCGGTGGATTGCTCTGTGCGCCCTTTCGGCCGACACGGCGCGTGCGGCCGCGCACTTCCTGGAGGCTGGGGAAGGAGTGATCCGCGAGCCATCGCGAGAGCTCTTCCATGATAAGGGAGAACGCGTTCTCCCCCCGGTAGGCGACGGCGGTGCCGACGCCGACACACTGCGCGCCGGCGCTGATCATCTCCACCGCGTCCTCGCCGGTGAGCACCCCGCCGGTGCCGATGATCGGCACGCTCACGGCGCCCGCGATTTCGTGCACGCAGCGCAGCGCGATGGGCTTCAGCGCCGGGCCCGAGATGCCGCCGGTCCCGTTTGCCAGCACGGCCGTCCCGCTTTCCGCGTCCACCAGCATGCCCGGGCATGGTGTTGACGGCCGTGATGGCGTCCGCGCCGGCAGCCGCGACGGCGCGCGCGATCTCCGCGATATCCGGCACGTTCGGCGCGAGCTTGACGATGCAGGGGATCCGCGTCGCCGCTTTCACCGCGCGCGTCACCTCGGCGGCAGCCCGCGCGGAGGAAGCGAACATCGCGCCGTGCTCCGAGCGCACGTTGGGGCACGAGATATTCACCTCGATGAGCGACGGCCGCGCCTCGGACACGAGGCGCGCGGACTCCGCGAACTCTTCGACCGTGTCGGCCGCGATGCTGGCGATCAGGGGAACGCCGAGAGGAGCAAGACGCCGCGCCGCTTCTTCCAGCAGAGCGATCTCTTCCTCGAGGCCGGGGTTCGGCAGGCCCATGGCGTTGATAAGGCCAGGCCCCCAGTCCACGGCGGTGGGATTCCGGTGGCCTCTGCGGGGCGCAGGCGTGCAGGTCTTTGCCGTCACCGCCCCGGCGCCCGAGCGCGCGGCACGTTCCAGGAGCGCGGGCGAGGTACCCCAGATGCCCGACGCGAGCACGAGGGGACCCCGCAGCCGCACGCCGGCCAGCAGGCAGGAGAGGTCAGGCGATGCCGAGGGCCGAGCGCACATCGCGACGCACCGTGTCGCCGATCCTGCCGTGACGGACCATGGCGTCGAGGAGCTGGCTGAGGGTGAGAACCGAGTGCAGGCAGAGGCCGCGCGCGGCGAGCTCGGCCCGGCCGCCCTGTTCCCGGTCCACGAGCACCACGACGTCGCTCACCTTCAGGCCTGCGGCGGCGAGGGGCTCCATCGCCTCGATCTTGCTCCCCCCGGTGGTCACCAGGTCATCCAGCACGACCACGGTCTCCCCGGCCGCGTGCGTTCCCTCGATCAGCTTCTTCGTGCCGTAGTCCTTGGCCTCGCGCCGGGGGTAGATGAGCGGCTTCCCGGATGCAAGGGAGACCGCCTGCCCGATGGGAAGCCCGCCGTAGGGCAGGGCAGCGATCCTGTCGAAGCGCAGCGGTGCGAGGATCCCGGCCATGGCCGCTGCAACCTTCGCCATGAGCGCCGGGTCGCTCACGAGGAGCCGCAGGTCGATATAGACAGGAGATTTCGAACCGGATTTGAGTATGAACTCGCCGAAGCGTACGGCCCCGATGTCCTGGAGGCCGAGCGCGATCTCGTCCACGGCGCTCGATGTGGAAGGGACACCGGCGGGCGCGGGGCGCAGGGTGCGCCTGGCGGCGTTGATGCGCTTGCGATAGTCCTCGGCGGCCTGCCCCGGGTCCGCGGCCTGGCTGACAGCGCGGGAGACGTTCACCAGCACCCTGCTGCCCTCGCCGTCCAGGCCCGCCGCGAGGCTTGCTTCCAGGTCACCGCCTTGCGAGCCGACCCCTGGGAGGAGGATCCATGTGCCGGGCGATGCCGCGCGCACACGGGCGAGTGTCTCCGGGAAAGTCGCTCCGACCACGAGGCCGATGTTCCCGCGGGTGTTCCAGGCCTGGGCGCTCCTGGCGATCTGCATGAACAGCGGGACACCGCCGGCGTCCAGCTCCTGCATGTCACGCGCGCCGGGGTTGGACGTGTGGCAGAGAAGGAAGATGCCCTTGTCCGTACGGCATGCGAAGCTCTCCACGCTGTCCTGGCCCAGGAACGGGTTGACCGTCATGGCATCCGCGCCCAGCGCGTCGAATGCGGCGGCGGCGTACGCGTCAGCCGTGGAAGCGATGTCGCCGCGCTTGGCATCAAGGATGACGGGTCGATCCAAGGAATGGATGAGCCTGACGAGGGCATGAAGCGCGTCCCAGCCCGCTGCGCCCCGCGCCTCGTAGAACGCGGAGTTCGGCTTGTAGGCGCACGCGGAGGAGCGGGTTGCCTCGACCAGCGCGCTCATGCGCGGGAGCACCTCGGCGGCAGGGATGTCGAGGGATGGGTCGAGCCCGACACAGAGGAGGGAATCCGCCCGCCGGTCGGCCTCATCGAGAGAAGCGAAGAATGCTCCGGGCTTCATGTCGTACGGGAGAATAGGGGATGAGGCTCCCCATGGCAAGGGCGGGCCCTGCGGGCCGTTGACTACAGGAGGAGCTCCTCCAGCTGGCCGATGTAGCCGCCCATGACGGCGAACGCCTCTTCCACGGGCTGCGGCTGCGAGAGGTCCACGCCCGCCTTTCGAAGGATGTCCACCGGGTAGCCCGCGGCGCCGGCAGAGATGAAGCGCAGGTAGGCATCCACAGCGCCCGGCAGGCCGTCACGCACGCGCGCCGCCAGGGCCTGCGCACCGGAGATGCCGGTCTCGTACTGGAACACGTAGTAGTCGATGTAGAGGTGCGGGAAGGAAGCCCACAGCATCCCTTCCCTCTCCCGGTCCACGCCCACGCCCGGTCCGTACGCCTCCTGCAGCAGCTTGGTCATGATGTCCATCATGACATCCGCCGTGAGCGGCTCTCCCTTCTCCGCGCGCCGGTGGGTCTCCAGCTCGAAGCGCGCAAGGGTGGGCATGATGAAGAAGTAGCGGAAGAAGTTGGCCATGGCCTCCTCGATGACCGGCACCCGCAGCGTGGGATGCCGCTCCAGGAGAGACGCCCGCACGAGGGCCTGGTGGAAGTTGGAGGCGACCTCGGCAACGAAGGTGGAATACCCGCAGTAGACGAAGGGCTGCGTCCTCCAGGTGTACAGGGAGTGCATGGAATGGCCGAGCTCGTGGGCCAGCGTGCTGAGGCTCGTGATGTCGTCCGTCCAGCTCATGACGATGAACGGGTGCGTGCCCTGCGAGCCGCCGGAGAAGGCCCCTTCCCGCTTTCCCCTGTTGGGGTACACGTCCACCCAGCGCTCCTTCAGGCATCCCGCGCGCACCGCCTGTACGTAGCCGCCGCCCATGGGAGCAAGGCCGTCGCAGATCATGTCCACGGCTTCCTCGAAAGGGATGCGCACGCGCTTCTTCGTGAGAGGCGCCCACATGTCGAAATGATTGAACCCCTTGAGCTTCAGCACCCTGCGGCGCAGCTCGAAGTAGCGGTGCCACAGGGGAAGGTTGCGCCGGAAGACATCCACCGCGGTGTGGAACACCGCGGTGGGTATGTTGTCCGGGTCCAGCGCGGCCTCCAGGGAGGACTCGAACCGCCGCGCCCGGGTCCTGAACACGTTCTGCTTCACCGAGCCGGTGAGCGCCGCGGCGAGCGTGTTGCGTACCGAGGCGTGCCCGGCCATGTAGCTCTGCCACGCGGAGCGCCGCACGGTCCGGTCAGTTGCTTCCAGAATGCGGAACAGGCTCCCCTGCGAGACCTCCCTGCGCTTGCCGCCCGCGTCCCTTGCGTCGGCGAACTGCAGGTCGGCGTTCACGAGCATGCTGGAGGTGTTCTCCGGGCCGCAGAAGGGATCGGCGAGCATGCCGAGAACCTCCTCCACTTCTGCGGAGCGCACGTGGCTCTGCCTGCGGAAGAGGTTGTCCCACGCGTGGCGGTACGGGGCCAGGCGTGGTTCGGAGCGCATCCACCCCTCGAGCACCGCCCTGCCGAGCTCCAGGAGCAGGGGGTCCACGAACGAGCAGGCGGAACTCACCTGGCCCCAGGCTCCCTGCGCTTCATCGTTCATGGCCGCCGCTTTTCCATCCTGCGTATCCACGCTGTAGGAGTAATTCGCGTAGACCATGAGCTTCATCGCCCGCGCCTGGAGCTTTTCCACGGCCGCCAGCCCGTCGGCAAGACCGGCCGCATCCCTGCGCATGGCGGCGCGGACGGCCGCCAGGCCGGGCAGCTCCCCGAGCACAGCGGAGAGCTCCGCCTTCCAGGCGGCCGGGCTGGCGAAAACGCTTTCGGCGTTCCACGTGTACTTCTTCTGCACTGCGCCGCGGGGCGGAAGACTTCGAGCCATGGCACCTTCCTTGTGGAGCATGATTTTACAAAAAGTCCGCTTCCGGTACAATACAACCCCGACACGCAGTCGTACCGTTTTGCCAAAGGATGGACATGCAATGAAGACTCTCGACCCGAGAACGATGAAGGACTGGGAGATCGCCGAGGCGGCGGAAGCCGGCATGAAGCCGGTGCAGGCAGCTTGCGCAGGAGCTGGGGCTCCAGGAGAAGGAGCTCCTCCCCTACGGCCACTACGTTGCCAAGCTCGACTACATGAGCATCCTCAACCGGCTCGAAGGGCAAGCCCGACGGCAAGTACGTCGAGGTCACCGCCATCACCCCCACGCCGCTGGGCGAAGGCAAGTCCACCACGACCATGGGCCTCGTGGAGGGCCTGGGCAAGATCGGCAAGAAGGTCATCGGCGCGATCCGCCAGCCCTCGGGCGGACCCACGTTCAACATCAAGGGATCGGCGGCCGGCGGCGGGCTGGCGCAGTGCATCCCGCTCACCGACTTCTCCCTCGGGCTCACCGGCGACATCGACGCCATCACCAACGCGCACAACCTCTCCATGGTGGCGCTCACCGCGCGCATGCAGCACGAGTTCAACTACAGCGACGAGGGCCTGGCGAAGCGCGGCCTGCAGAGGCTGGACATCGACCCGCGCAACATCGCGCAGGGCTGGTGCATCGACTTCTGCGCCCAGGCGCTGCGCGAGATCATCATCGGGCTGGGCTCCGACATGGACGGGTTCATGATGAAGAGCGGCTTCCAGATCACCGTCTCTTCCGAGATCATGGCCATCCTTGCCGTGGCCTCCGACCTGAAGGACATGCGCGAGCGCATGGGCCGGATCGTCGTTGCCTACAGCAAGGCCGGGAAACCCGTCACCACGCACGACCTGGGCGTGGACGGCGCCATGACGGCCATCATGGCCAAGGCCATCAACCCCAACCTCCTGCAGACCATCGAGGGCCAGCCGGTGCTGGTGCACGCGGGCCCGTTCGCCAACATCGCCATCGGCCAGTCCTCGATCATCGCCGACCGGGTCGGCGCTGAAGCTCGCCGACTACCACGTCACGGAGAGCGGGTTCGCCGCGGACATCGGGTTCGAGAAGTTCTGGAACCTGAAGTGCCGGTTCAGCGGGCTCACGCCGAACTGCTCGGTCCTCGTCTGCACCGTGCGCGCGCTGAAGATGCACGGCGGCGGCCCGCGGGTGGCGCCGGGCAAGGCGCTGGACAAGGCGTACACGGAGAAGAACGTCGGCCTGGTGGAGAAGGGCGTGGAGAACCTCCTGGCGCACATCGAGACCATCAAGCTCTCCGGCATCGAGCCGGTCGTGTGCATCAACCACTTCTACACGGACACCGACGAGGAGATCGCCGTCGATCCGCAAGGCTGCCGAGCGCGGCCGGCGCCCGGGTGGCGCTCTCCAAGCACTGGGAGAAGGGCGGCGACGGCGCAGTGGAGCTGGCGGAGACGGTCGTGGACGCCTGCAACCAGCACGTCGAAGTTCAAGTTCCTCTACGAGCTTTCCACGCCGCTCTCCGAGCGGATCAGGCTGATCGCCACGAAGGTGTACGGCGCCGACGGCGTGTCCTACACGCCCGCTGGCCCAGGAGAAGCTCAAGGCCATCGAGGCGGACGCCGAGCTCTCGAAGCTGGGCACCTGCATGGTGAAGACGCACCTCTCCCTGTCGCACGACCCGACCATCAAGGGCCGGCCGAAGGGATGGACGCTTCCCATCCGCGACATCCTCCAGTACAGGGGCGCGGGGTTCATCGTGCCCGTGGCGGGAGACATCAAGCTCATGCCGGGCACGGCGTCCGAGCCCGCGTTCCGCAACATCGACGTGGACGTGGCGACGGGCAAGGTGAAGGGACTGTTCTAGGCCAGCGGCCTGTACTCGGGCTCGCCAACTCGGGCTCGCGCAGCGGCACTTTCGGCGCCGCTGCGCGTTACTTTTCTCTCGGCCGCTGACGGCACCTCTCGGAAGTCGACGAAAACAGACGCCGCGCGTCGATTCCTGTCAATTTCCTGAGGTTCATCGAACGCCGGAGCGGGCAGGTCGCGGCATTGTCAAAACCAGCCGAAACAGACGCGCCGCGTCTATTTCTGTCGTTTTCGACAATGGCAGGCAACGGGTCGAGGCGCGGCCCGTGGACCTCAGCTTTTCGACGAAAACAGACGCGCCGCGTCTACTCCAGCACTCCAGCACCCCCCGCGTTGACAGCTCCACGGACGCGCACCACACTCCGCACGATGGAGAAGCGATTTGCAGGCAGGGTAGCGCTCGTTGCGGGCGCAACAAGCGGGATAGGGCAGGCCGCGGCGGCCCTCCTCGTCGACGCGGGGTTCGTCGTGAACACGGAGCTCTGACGGCGAGGTCCGAGGACCCGCCGGGCGCGTATTTTGCCTCCCCCCGTGAATATGAGTACCATAGAAAAGTGCGAACGGGGGAGATGATGGTCATTGGCAAAGGCAAACACACCTACGAGGTGGTCGACCAGTGGGGAAAGCTCCCTGCCCGGCTTCGGCATGAAAACCACCCACGGCGTGGTGGAGGATTCAAAGGGACGGATCCTCGTGCACCACACCGGCAAGCAGTCGGTGGTGCTGTTCGACCCGCAGGGGAACTACATCTCCTCCTGGGGCGACCAGTACGAGGGCGGGGCGCACGGCATGTTCCTCAACCGCGAGCGCGACGGGGAGTACCTGTACCTCTCCGCCACCAGCCTCGGCTTTGTGGCAAAGACCACCGTGGACGGCCGCGAGGTCTTCCGCATCGGAACACCCGACCGGCCCGACATCTACGACCAGGAAAAGAAGTTCGTTCCCACCGAGACGGCCGTGGCGCCCGACGGGCGGATCTACGTGGCAGACGGCTACGGCCAGCCCTGGATCCACGTGTACACCAAGGAAGCGCGCTACATCACAAGCTTCGGCGGCAAGGGGAGCGGCAAGGGCCAGCTGGACAACCCCCACGGCATCAAGATCGACACCCGCGGCTCGCGGCCGCTCGTCCTCGTGTCGGACCGCGGCAACAGCAGGCTGCAGTACTTCACCCTGGAAGGCGAGCATGCACGCTTCGTGCAGGGTGATCTTCGAAAGCCCTGCACCACCATCCAGTGGCAGGACGAGATCTACATCCCCGACCTCTTCTCGCGCCTGACCATCCTCGATAAGAGGGACAAGCTCATCACGCACCTCGGCGACCGCGAGGACTGCTGGAAGAAAGAGGGCTGGCCCAACCTCCCGAAATCCGACTGGGTGGAAGGAAAGTTCTCCTCCCCGCACGACCTTCACGTGGACAGGAGCGGCAACATCTACATCGTGGAGTGGCTGTCCGAGGGAACCCCGAAGATCACGAAGCTCGTTCGCCGGGGCTGAGACCCCGGCGATCACTCCTATGCCAGCAGCCCGGGGCGCTGGCGCAGCACGCGAGTCATTTCGCGGAAGCTCAGCAGCGTTTTCTCCTTCTCGTCCCAGACCTTGTAGTGAACCGCCCGGAGACTCGCGAAGAAAGTGAGCGCATTCGGCAGCTGAAGCTCCGGCGTGGCGTTCACGGCGCTCTGGAGATTGTAGTTGGGGATGCGCGGCTTCAGGTGATGAACGTGGTGCAGCCCGATGCTGCCCGAGATCCACTGGAGGACCTTGGGCAGCTTGTAGTAGGAGGATCCCTGCATGGCGGCGGCCATTGACTCCCACTCGCCATTGCGCGCCCAGTAGGACGGGTCGAACTGGTGCTGGACGTAGAAGAGCCACACCCCGGCCGCGCCTCCGACCAGGAGCACGGGCAGTTGGACCATGAGGTACGCCTTGAACCCCACGGTCAGGCCGATCGTCACGATGATCAAGGCAAGGGCAAGGTTGGTGAGGATCACGCTGCGGATCCGCTTCCCGCTGGCATCACGCGAGGGGATGCGGTTCATGATCACGAAGCTCAGGAAAGGGCCCAGGATGAACATGACGGCAGGGTGCCGATAGAAGCGATACAGCGCCTTGCGGAACCAGCCGCTCGCCGCGTACTCGTCCAGCGTCATGGTCCACACGTCCCCGATCCCGCGCCGGTCGAGGTTCCCGGCGGTCGAGTGGTGCATCCCGTGGGAATAGCGCCAGTCTGCGAAAGGGGTCAGCACGAGGACACCGAGGACGTTCCCGATGACCTTCAGGGCGACGGGCGAGGCGACGAACGACCCGTGGCAGCAATCGTGGAAGAAAATGAAGGTTCGCACCATGAACGCCCCGGTGGGCAGCGCAAGAAGCAGGGTCACCCAGTAGGGGAACGCCCACCCGATGGTCATGTACATGAGCACCATGAGCGCCAGGAAAGGCAGCACAGTGTCCACGAGCTGAACGGCAACCTTCCAAGCGACGGGCTTTTCGAATCGACTCAGACCGGATACCCAGGGCGGCTTTCCGCCCTCGGCAATCTTTTCTCTCTCATCACTCATCAAGGGTCCTCCCTCTCCATAGACCAAAGCAATAGAAGTTACTGCCGTCCCTCAGGAAAGGGAATGATGCATAGCCTGCCGAGACGGTTGGGGAAGGAAAAGGGCGCGCGCCGAACCGATGGTGGTGACCGGCGTGGCGACAGGCTGATCGTCTCCCTGCATTTCCTTGCCGACGGCCGGCGCCGGTGATAGTGTAGCGCAGGAGATTCCCGCATGGCGTACGTGGCCCTTGTCGTTCCTCTCCTCCTCGAGGTCCTTCTCATCGTGCACGTCTTCCGGACCGGGAGAGCGTGGTACTGGATCCTCATCATCTTCTTTCTCCCCGTTCCGGCTCCCTTGCCTACATCCTGGTCGAGATCCTGCCGGGTCTCATGCGCGGCCGCGGTGCGGCAAAGGTGCAGCGCGGGGTGACGCGCGTGCTTGACCCCGGCCGTCACCTGCACGAACGGGAGGCGGCCCTTGCCCTCGCCCCCACGGTGGAGAACAAGACCGCGCTCGCCGACGCGTGGATGGAGGCCGGCGAGCCGGCAAAGGCCGTGGATCTCTACTCTGAATGCCTGGCAGGCATATACCGCACCGACCGTCTCCTGATGGGCAGGCTCGCCGGCGCCCTGCATGCGGCGGGGTACAACGCCCGTGCGCGCCAGGTCTACGAGGATCTCCTCCGCATCCACGGACCGCTCTCCGACGACAGGGAGCTCTTCTCGTTCGCCTCGACCCTCGAGGCGTGCGGTGAGACAGACCGGCGCGGAACAGGCCTACAGGGCAGCCGCACAGAGGTCGGGGAGCATGGAAGCGCGCTACCGGCTCGTGGCGTATCTCAGGAGGGCGGGGAAGACCGCGGAAGCAGAGAAGGAAGTGGGGAGCATGCTCCAGGGCTTCGAGCTGATGCCGCGTTTCGCAAAGCGTGAGCAGAGGCGGTGGATCCAGGCGGCCCGCCGTGACCTGGCACAGGCTTGAAGGAGCGCATGATGAGCGCGAAGAAGACGCCGGCGGCCCACCCGAGGACGGCGGCCAACGGACGTGGCGGGTCAGGCGCGGATCATCGTGGATGACTGGATGCACGGGGCTGCCCGCGACATGTGGTGGTACCCGCACGACAAGTCGGTCTACGACGGCTTGAGGGGTGCCATGGAAGCGCTGCACGGCCGCGGCCCGGGAAAGAGGATCGGCGGGTTGTTCCGCCTCGTGATGAGTCGCCCGGGGCAGCGCCTCTACGCGGGAACTGCCCTTCGCTTCGCCACCGCATCCATGATCGCGAACGGGGAATAGACCAGCACGCAGCTCGCGGCGCCGACCACCTCCATGCCCAGGACGTACCACGGCCACCCGCCGGTGACCTGCACGATCACGTTCACGAGGGTGTCGAAGTCGGGGACCCTGTTGATGAACACGTTGTTCGAGCCGATCAGCGCGTTGAAGATGAAGATGACGACGAGGTAGACGTTGGTGATCACGGCTACCTTGGCGAATGACCGCCACGTGGGCCGGTAGCGCTCGACGATGGTCATGTGCAGGACGGCCAGGATCAGGAGGCCGTGGTGCACGTAGGTCTGCACGTACTCGAAATGCGGGAAGGCGAAGCGGGTGTCGGGCGTGATGATGGCCTGCATGGCACCGGCGAGCGCCCAGAAGTACGCCACCTCGTACCAGGTCTTCTTCCTCGTGAGGAGCATCACGATGCACACGACGTTCGTGATGGCGCAGAGCTCCAGGGGCAGGTGCAGCTTCACCTCGAACTGGTGCGCGGCGATCCTCCACTGCTGATTCGTTCTGCCTTCCTGTACTCGAACACGACTGCCTGGTGACCTTCGACCTTCGGCACCACCACGCGCGAGATCGCGATGCACCCGCACCCCAGATCCTCCGCGCACGTGCAAAGCGCCGGGCTCCGAGCATCGTACGTCCCGCGGGGAACGGCTGCATAGCGTGCGGGCGGTTTGGACAGGCAGCCGCCGGATAGAGCATCCTATGACCGGGTTCATGTCCCTGGAATGTTCACTGACGGACTTGACAGCTCGTCGAATTGTCGTATTACGCTGAAGCTGCGCTTGAAATCCAATCGTCCGTGAAGAAGGAGGAATCAGTCGATGGCAAAAAGGATCACTCTCATACTGCTGGCCGCGATAGTCCTGCTGGGTCTCGTCGCCTGCGGGCAACAGCAGGGTGCGGCTGCAGCCAAGGCTGACCCGTACGGCAGGTACACTACGCCGGTGACCTTCAGCCTGGGCAAGTTCACGATGCCCGACATGGGCCTTCCGGCAGGGGACACGCTCACGAACAACCTGTACTACAAGTACATCCAGGACAAGCTGAACGTGACCATCACGCATGCTTTCGAGCTGCAGCAGGACTCCTACGAGCAGAAGGTGGCGCTGCTTCTCGCCAGCCGCTCGATCCCTGACGCCCTCGTGGTCACCAGCCCGCAGATGTTCCGCCAGATGGTGGATGCAGGCCTCCTGGCGGACATGACATCGGCCTACAATAACTTCATCTCCCCGGCCGTGAAGGACTTCTACGACTCCTACAAGGGCCGGCTCCTGGGTGCCGCCACTGTCAACGGCAAGCTCTATGGACTGCCCGGGTCGCTGTCCGCCGGCGAGCACAACCTGCTGTGGCTGCGCAAGGACTGGCTGGATGCGGTCAAGATGAACCCGCCGAAGACCCTCGACGAGGTCCTTGCCGTCGTGAAGGCCTTCATCGACAAGGACCCCGGCAAGAACGGCAAGGGCAAGACCGTCGGCTTCGCGCTGGATCCGCAGATCGGCGGGAAGCTGAGCTCGCAGCACTACATGGACACGATCTTCGGCGTCTACGGCGCCTACCCGCGGCAGTGGATCAAGGACGCGGCGGGGAACGTCGTCTACGGCTCCGTGGCTCCCGAGATGAAGCAGGCCCTGGCGACGCTCGCGAAGATGTACGCCGACGGCCTCATCGACAAGGAGTTCGCCGTGCGCAAGGCCGACGACGTGCGGGCCCTGTATGCCAGCGGCAGGAGCGGCAGCATGTTCTCCTCGTGGTATGCGCCGTGGACACCGCTCGCCGACAGCGTCACGAACAACAAGAACGCCGACTGGAAGCCCTACTCGGCGCCCGTCGACGCCAACGGCAACCTCAACGCGTACGCGCAGAACCCCGCCTACAAGTACCTGGTGGTGCGCAAGGGCTACAAGAACCCCGAGGCCATCGTGAAGGTCTGGAACCTCGAGGTGGAGGGAGTGCGCGGGACGCCCGGCTCCCAGGACCCCTACCAGGGCAAGGGGGTGTCCTGGTACGTGTGGCCCTTCGGCCTCGCCGTCGACTACGAGGATGCCGTCTACCGGTTCTACCAGAACATCAAGAAGATCGTCGACACCGGCAGCACGGAGGGAATCCGCGCGGATTACGTCGGCTACGCGAAGCAGTACCAGAACAACCTGGCCCATCCGCGGCAGAACGTGGGGGACTGGGCGGTGGCGACCGCCATGTACGACGGCGCTTCGCTGGAGTTCGCCCCTGAAGTCAAGGTCAGGGACGTCGTGTTCTGGGGGCTCACGAAGACCGGGGAGTCCAAGTGGGCCGTCCTGCAGAAACTCGAGGACGAGACGCTCCTGAAGATCGTCGCGGGCCAGCAGCCCGTCGACTCCTTCGACGACTTCGTCACCCAGTGGAAGAAGCTCGGCGGCGACCAGATCACCAAGGAGGTCGCGGCGGCCATCAAGTAGACGGTTGCCGAAACGGCTGCAGGGGGGGCGGGCGACCGCCCCCCCTGCACTTCTCACGGTCCGGCCCGGGGAGATCCATGCGAACGCGACGCTCTGAGATGCACTACCACCTCATGCTCCTCCCGGGCATGCTCTTCCTTCTCGTCTTCAGCTTCGTCCCCATGTTCGGTGTGATCATCGCCTTCCAGAACTTCATCCCTGCCCGCGGGATCCTCGGGTCCGACATGGTGGGACTGGACAACTTTTCCTTCATGCTCCAGATCCCCGACGTCCTGCAGGTTTTCGAGAACACCGTGATCATCGCGCTGCTGAAGATCGTCGGGAACCTCCTCGTGCCCCTGGTCTTCGCGCTCATCCTGAACGAGGCCCGCAGCCGCGTGTTCAAGAGGACCGTGCAGACCGTGGTCTACCTCCCGCACTTCCTCTCGTGGGTCATCCTCGCGGGGATCTTCATCAACGTGTTCTCTCTGGAGGGCATCGTGAACCGGGTCGTCGCCGCGCTGGGCGGCACGCCGACGATTTTCCTGGGCAGCAACGCCTGGTTCCGTCCCATCCTCGTGCTGACCGACGTGTGGAAGGAGTTCGGCTTTGGCACCGTCATCTACCTCGCGGCACTGGCGGGAGTGAACCCCGGGCTCTACGAGGCCGCGGTGATCGACGGGGCCTCCAAGATGCAGCAGCTGGTCCACGTGACGCTGCCCGGCATCGTGAGCACCATCGTGCTCCTCGCCACGCTGAACCTCGGCAACGTCCTCAACGCCGGCTTCGACCAGGTCTTCAACCTCTATAACCCCCTCGTCTATTCCACGGGGGACATCATCGACACCTACGTCTACCGGCTCGGCCTCGTGCAGCTCAACTACAGCCTCGCAACGGCCGTGGGGTTGCTGAAGTCCGTGATCGGCTTCGGGCTCATCGGGGCTTCCTACCGCCTGGCGTACCGCTACGCCAACTACAGGATCTTCTAGGAGCGCGGCATGGTGGGAGCAAAGGGGTGGCGGGCAGTCGTGGCACGGCTGTGCGTCGGCGCGGTGCTGGCAGTGACGGCGCTGGTGTGCATCGCGCCCATCATCCACACCCTCGCTCTTTCGCTGAGCGAGAAGGCGGCGGCGGCCGCCGGATGGGTCCTGTTCTGGCCGGTGAGCCCGACACTGGCGTCCTACACGAAACTCCTCGGCGACCTGCAGTTCTTCCGGTCCTTCGGCATTTCCGTGGTGCGCGTGATCGTGGGCTGCAGCATCAACATGCTGCTCACCGTGCTCATGGCCTTCCCGCTCTCGCGGGAGCCCCGGGCCTTCCGTGCGCGCAACCTCTACGCCTGGGCATGCGTGTTCACGATGCTGTTCAGCGGCGGGCTCATCCCGTGGTACATGACCATCGCGAGGCTCGGGATCATCGACACCCTCTGGGCGCTCGTGCTGCCCGGTGCCGTGCCGGTCTTCAACGTCATCCTGTTGATGAACTTCTTCCGCAACACGCCCCGGGAGCTCGAAGAAGCGGCCATCGTGGACGGCGCCGGGCCGTGGCAGGTCCTGCTCTTCATCTTCCTGCCCGTCTCGCTGCCCGCCCTCGCCACGGTCACCCTGTTCTCGATGGTGTGGCACTGGAACATGTTCTTCGACGGCCTGATCCTCATCAACCGCTCGGCGAACTATCCCCTGCAGACCTACATCCAGACCCTGCTCGTGGAGATCAGCTACCTCAACCTGAAGTCGCCGGAAGAGATCAAGCGCATGTCGGAGATCTCCAACCTCACGCTCAACGCCGCGAAGATCGTCGTCTCCATGATCCCGATCCTCGCCATCTACCCGTTCCTCCAGCGCTACTTCATCAACGGGATCGTGCTGGGCGCCGTCAAGGAGTAGCGATGCCCGCCGCGCGCCCACCGGCAGGGTCCTGGCCCCGGCGCGTTTCGCGGTTGCCCACGCGCAGCACGGCGGGCGCGCCGAGCTCTGCGGGCCAGGGCAGCGCGTACTCGACGCCGGGGAGGAGATCGAAGAAGTTGTCCGGCAGCCGCCGCTCCCCGTCGAGGTCCAGGCAGACGCGCCAGGCGAAGGTTTCGCACGAAAAGACGGCGAGGCCGTCGGATCGATTCACCTTGACGTGTGCTTCGGGCCACTCCACCTCGTGAAACCGGGGGAGGAACAGGACGTCGTGCGCCACCTCGCGGCCGTCACGAAGGAGCTGGGCGAACGCCGCGTGCGTACGGTCCCCCAGGGCTTCCCACCGCGCCAGCGGGACCTGTCCGGCCAGCGTGGAAGAGTTCGCGCGCGCCTGACCACGCCACCGTTCGTCGACGGGATAGCCGCCGCCCAGGTGCATGATTCCGAAGCGCACCTCTGCCTCTTCCGCCGGGCCGTCGTTCACGCAGAACACCTTGAGAGCGCCGTCCTCCACTGCGAGCGCCACGGAGAGAGGGGCGAATGCCCGGCGGACGGGATGGAAGCTGGGGGTGCGCCGCAGCCGGTAGTCCACCACGGTCCAGCTCCGCACCATGGGCCAGCAATCGTTGAACATCCAGAAGATGGCCGATGACGTGAAGAACATGCGCCGCCGGAAGTTCCGGATGTACTCTGACAGGCCGATGCCCTGCAGGAGCCCTCCCAGGTAGGCCCAATCCTCCAGGCTGAGATCTTCGATGCGCCGGCCAAGCCACTCAGTGAGGATGCTGTCTGCCTCCGAAGAGACGGCAATCGAGTTTTCGTGCGCCTCCCAGGCGAAGGAGTGGGGGCGTTCCTGCCCGGGGACGAGGCACTCCCTGATGGTCGGGAGAGACGTCGGGCCCATGATCCCGCCCTCGTTGGGGAAGCGGCAGGTCATGGCCCGGTACCTGCGGAAGTCCTTGTCCGCGAAACCGATGGACCAGGGGTGCTGGTCTCCGCAGTCGTCACAGTTCGGGTGGTGGAGGCCGGGGGAGAACGGCGAGCTGGGCTGGTAGAAACGGGTCCCGTCCTCCTCCTCCAGGATGCGCGGGAGCACCGAGTGGAACAGGAAGTAGTCAGGGGCAATGGTGCCGCGCTCGCCGAAGCCCCACGACCAGTCCCCCCATTCCAGCTCGTTGTTGCCGCACCAGACCACCAGGCTCGCGTGATGGGCGAGCCGCCTCACCTGGTGGCGCGCCTCCCGGCGCACCAGCGCCGTGAAGGCTTCATCGGTGGCAGGATACTTCGCGCAGGCAAAGATGAACTCCTGCCAGACGAGGATACCCTTCTCGTCGCAGAGCTCGTAGAGGTCCTCGCTCTCGTACAGCCCGCCTCCCCAGACCCTGAGCATCGTGAAGTTGGCCTCGAGGGCCCGGCCCACGAGCGTCTCGTAGCGTGGGCGGTCGAGCCGTGCAGGGATGGGGTCTGCCGGAACGAAGTCGCCGCCCTTGCAGAAGACGGGCGTGCCGTTGACCTCGATGATGAAACGGCGGCCGCCCGCGGGATCAGGCTCCTGGTTCACGCGCACGTCGCGGAACCCGACGCGGCGGCGCTCGTCGAGCAATGTCCTGCCGTCCACCGTGAGAACGACGCGGACCCCGTACAGCGTCGGGGTGCCGTGTCCGACGGGCCACCAGCGCTCGGGGCGCTCCACCCGGGCACGCGCCTCCAGCGAACGGACTCCCCGGCTGCACTGGACGGCGGCCTGCCCCTGGGCGCCGGTCCCCTCCACTTCGACGGAGAGCCGCACATCGCTCGTCGCGTCGGTTATGGTCTCCCAGTGCGCGCGCGCCCTGACCACGCCGTGCTCGCCGTCCATCGTCGCAAGCACCACGCAATCATCGACGCGCGCGGCGCTGCAGACCTCGAGGCGCACGCCGCCGGTGATGCCGACGTTCATGAGCCTCTGGGACCAGTCCCACCCCACCGAGGACTGCGTGGTGCGAAGCCAGTGCCGCTTTGTGAGCTGCACTGCCTCGTTGGTGCCCCAACCGCCGGCCGGGCGATCCGACGCTGCAAAGAGGCCGGCCTCGACCTCGACCACGAGGAGGTTCTGGCCCGCGGTGAGGATCTCGGTGACATCGAAACAGGCCGGCAGGAATGCGTCCGCGTGCTTCCCCACCTCCCTTCCGTTCAGCCGCACGAGGGCCGCGAGCTCCAGGCGGTCGAACCGGAGGTACGCCCGCTCTCCGTCACCGAGCGGGGGCGTGGTGAATGTCCTCCGGTAGACCCACACGGCCTCTTCGACCCAGCGCGCGGCCAGGCAGTTCAGGCCCGTCGCGGGGTCAGGAATGACTCCAGCCGCCATGAGGTCCAGGTGGACCTCTCCCGGGACCGAGGCGGCGAATACCTGGAGCGGGCGGATCTCAAATGACTCGAGGATGCCCTTTCGTCGTGCCGGCCCCCGTTCTCCATCGTGCCACGACAACTCCCAGGTTCCGTTGAGGTCGAGAGAGCCACTGGTATTCATG
This sequence comes from uncultured Spirochaetota bacterium, assembly GCA_963768665.1. Taxonomy (GTDB): domain Bacteria; phylum Spirochaetota; class Spirochaetia; order SZUA-6; family Fen-1364; genus Fen-1364. Next base: position 245,121 of record CAVYIU010000002.1, read on the forward strand.
TTTGCACCACCTCCGTTCGTGGCGATCGGACGCCGTCGCACTCGAACACGACCGCCTGGTGACCTTCGATCTTCGGCACCACCACGCGCACGCTGCCGTTGCCACGCTCCAGCGCCAGCTCCTCCCCCTGCGGGGCAAGCCACGCCCGCGCGATGGGCTGCGCCACCCGCAGCTCCACCGCCACGTCATGCAGCGGCGGCATGTCCTCGATCACCAGGGACTTGCCCCTCAGCTGCGGCGGGGCGTACAGCAGGTGCGCCACGTAGCGGCCCTTCTCCGGCTGGTGCAGCAGGTTCACCCGCCCGGCACTGGGAAGCCTCACCCCCAGCGTCGGCTCGGTGTATAGCATGTGCAGCGCGTTCATGAAGAGGTCACGGTGCATTCGCGCCCCGTTCTCCAGGTAGATCCTCCCCAGCGGATGAGGGAGATAGACGATGGAGCCGCGCGCCAAGCCCCCCGGGTGCTCTGCCTGCTCCAGCCTGTGGGGAGCGTTCTGGTGGGAGATGTACTGCCCGTAGGTGCGGTCGAACAACGGCTCACGGATGCGGGCGAGCACCTTCGCGTCGGTGGGCTTTACCCGCAGGGCAGCCATGTTGTGCAGGATGGGGGAGCTGACCAGGCCTGCGCCCAGCTCCGAGCCTGCTTCCAGGTAGTCGCACTCGAAGCGGCCGGGCCCCAGGTACTCGGCGCCGACGGGCAGCACGAAACGATTGTCCCGCAGGTCCAGCGCGCTCTCGTAGAGCGCCAGGAGGGAGCCTCCCGTGTTGGCCCACGCGCAGAGCTTTGCAGCGGCGGAGGCGTCCAGGCAGCGACCGCCAGCAAGGATGATAGTGCGAAAGGGGCAGAGATCCGAGCCCGGGCCCACGGCCTGGAAGTCGTGCTGGGTCTCCAGCAGCATGTTGGCCACTCCCTGGTCGTGGGGGAGGGAGCCTGAGATCCACAGGCCGAGGTTGGAGCACATTTGGGCCCCGATGCCCAGGTCCTCGATCTGCTGGACGTAGCGATAGGCCGCCCCGATGAGGCGGTAGGTCTCCAGGTCCATCTCCCCCGAGGGGTGCATCTGGTCGCCCACGGAGCAGGCGGCCGACCAGGCGACCATGGCAGCGCACTCGTAGCGCAGGGCGGCGGGGTGCTTGAAGCCGCCGAACTCGCCCCAGGAGGTGTGGAACTTGCCGGTCATGCCGACGAGGGGCTTGCCGTCACGGCCGTAGTGCTTGCAGCGGAGGGGGAGGCGGTCATAACCGCCGGAGGAGGAGGGGAGGTCTTCCATCTCCAGGTGGGTCTGGTAGCTGCCGAAGTCGTGCCCCCACGAGGTAGTGCCATTATAGAAGATGCTGGCCTCGGGGAAGCGCTCCAGAACAATCGCGTTGCAGGCAGCAAGGAGGCTGTCCCAGACGCTGTCGTAGTACTTCCCCGCATCACCGTCGTTCGCGGCGTCGAGTCCAGCCTTCCTCATCCCCGCACGACAGTTGTCGCAGAAGCAGGGTCCGCTTCCGGCGCACACGTCGAACCACATGCCATCCACCGGGAACTCGCGGCAGATCTCCGCGGTCTGCGCAAGGATCAGCTCACGGTAGGCCCCCGCGGGGCACATGAACGGCCACGAGAAGATCGGCTTCCTGTCGGTGGGCCTGGCCTTCTCGTCCCACCACGCGTTCAGGATCGACCCGTCACGCCCCCGCGCAGACCACTCGGGATGGACAGCCTGGTCATGGTCGGAGAACCCGATGGAGTAATAGACAGGCGCCCGCACGTCGATCTCGTGGCAGGCCTCGATCATTTCCCCAAGCAGATCGCGCTTCAGCGTGGGATGCCTGCTTCCCACCCGCGTGGGGTAGTAGCTCCAGCCCTGCGCGCACTTGCCGAAGACGTTCACGTGGTTGACGCGGCCCAGCGTGAGCGCCTCCTGGAACCGGCGCTTGTCGAACCGGGCGCCGACGTCGGGGATATGCTCCGACGTGTGAAAGTCGAGGTGGACCTGCCGGGCGCGGATGGCTTTCATTGCGCGCCATGATCGTGGCACCGGGCAGGCGTGTCAAGGAAATGGTGCCGCGCGCAGGGGCGCGTACGCGAAGGTCTTCGACCTCGCTGGATTGCGTGTCGCTGGCGCGCACACTTGCGTGTCGCTGGCGCGAACACTTGCGTGTCGCTGGCCGGGCCGGGTAGTATGGCGCCGAGGTATCCGATGCCGGACGCTCCCGCTTTCCCCCGAGGCAACGCTGCTCCGGGCCTGCTTTCACCTGCATCCCCCGCCCGGGGAAGCATTTTCGTGGTCGACGAGCTTCTCAAGGGCTGAACGGCCGGAAAGAATATGACGGTCCCCATAGCGCTCCTCGTCGACGACCCCTGTCCGCTCGCCCACGTCTACCGCTGGCACGCCGCTCCCGGCCCCGACGGGCATCCCCTGACTGACGACGGCCGGCCTCTCCTGGACGACATACCCAACGCCTTCCTCGACAGGTTCTGCGACGTCGTGGAGCGCGCGGGCATGAAAGGCAAGTTTTCCATAGTCCCGGCCCCCGCCTGGCGCGGGGATGTCGTGCGGGGCATCAACGGGGACCTCTCGTCCACGAGGGCCTGGCTCGATACGGCGCGCCGGCGGCTCGGGCCACGATTCGACTTCAGCCCCGAGTGCATCACGCACGACGCTGCCGTGGATCTCGCCTCGGGGACGCTCTTTCCCCAGAGCGAGTCCGACTGGTCGCAGACGCAGGACCGCGCCACGCTGACCCCGTACATCGCGTACGCCCTCCGCCTCCTGCGCGACGCTGGCATAGACGCGACAGGCGTGACATCGCCCTGGGTCTTCGGGCAGGACGTGGAGGAGGAATACTGTGCCGCCATCATCGATGCGCAGCGGACCGTCTATGGGCGCCCGTGGTCGTGGTACTTCCTCCACATGCTGCACGGGCATCCCGAGAGCAGGCCGTGGATTGCGCGCCGGGACGCCGGGGGCACTCTCGTGTCCATCCCGTCCACCACGGACGACGTTTTCTGGAAGACGATCGGGAGCATCCGCACGGACGCCGCGTTCATCGAGTCCATCGTGGATTCGCTCCTGACCCCGGACGGGGAGGGCGGCTTCATCCCGCGCATTCTCGACGCTGGCGGGTGGCCCATCGTTCTGACGCACTGGCAGTCGCTGTTCTCCAACGGGCTGGAGACCGGCCTCAGGGCGCTCGAGGAGCTCGGTGCGCGCATCAACCGCCTGCTTCCTGCTTCGTGCCGCTGGACCACCTTCAGCGAGATCGTGGACCTGACGCTCGCGGCCGGGACGCCGCGTCCCCGGTACCTGCCGCCCGGCATCACGGGCTGATCTCGGGGAACAGCACGCCCTGCCTGCCGCGCAGGCTGTCCTGGATCCTCGTGACGATGGCATCCAGGTCCCGCGCGTCCTTCACGAAGTCCAGCCGGTCGGACGGGACGACCAGGACGGGGCAGAGCGTGAAGCCCGTGATCCACTCCTCGTAGAGCGCGTTCAACCCCGCAAGGTACTCGTCGGATATGCGCGCTTCGAAATCGCGCGCACGCTGGGCAATCCGCGCACGCAGCGTCGGCACGGAAGCGCGGAGATACACCACGAGGTCAGGCGGCGCGAGGAGCGTGGTCAGGGTGCGGTAGAGGCCCTGGTAGGTATCCCAGTCCCGTTCGCTCATGGAGCCCTGGCGGAAGAGAGCGCGCGCGAACACCTCCGCGTCCTCGTAGAACGAACGGTCCTGCACAACGGGACGGCGGATGTCCATGAGGGCCCGGTGCGCCCGCGCCCTGTACGTGAGGAAGAAGACCTGCGAGTGAAATGCCCAGCGGCGCATGTCGCCGTAGAAGTCGGCGAGGTAGGGGTTCTCCGTCACCGGCTCGTAGTAGGGCTCCCAGTCCAGGCGCTCGCAGATCATGCGGACGAGGGTCGATTTCCCCGCGCCGATGTTGCCCGCCAGGACGACGTAGGTCTTCACGGCCTCAGACCTGCGCCAGGTGATGCTCGACGTGGCGGAGGTAGTCCGCGACGACGAACTCCAGCGTCACCGCCGGCTGGCCGCCGATGCGGATCGGCGTCGCAAGCGATGCCGCGGGGATCCGCGCCATCACCCGTGCGAGGTGTCGGTTCACCCCTTCCCAGAGCGCGACGAGGGCTCCCCAGTCCGCCTCGGCGTAACCCTGGACGCGCACCCAGTCGTCCTGCGCGTATCCGGCGGTGTCGAGTGCGTCGGCGAGCTGGGCCCGCACGAAACGCTGGTGATTGTTGAACGCCGAGTCCAGGAGGTGGCCGAGGATCTCCCGCCGGCACCACTTCTCAGGAGCCGGCCGCCGACCCGTCTCGCCCGCCGGCGAGGGACCGAAGCCGCCGCGCTTCCCGCTCGACGATCGAAAGGAGACGGGAACTGTACGTGTCTGCCATGGGTCATTGATGTCTCCCATCGGCCGCGCTGTCCATCCCCCGGGGCCCCGGGACGGTGCGCGAGGTCCAGCCGTGCGGGCGCACAAGATTCCGCCCCGGGTTTGCCGGCGACATCGCCCGGCCCGGGCACAATCGCCGCTGCACATTCCCCCGTTTACTGGGGCGGAGGGTGAAATGAAACGCCTTGCTACAGCTCTCGTTGCGTTGTCCGTCCTGGGTGGATGCCCTGGACCGCAGGCGGCGGAAGGTCCTGGCAGCTCGGAGAAGACGCTCCAGGAGTTTTCCTTCGTTGAGCCGCCGGTGAGAAGGAGCAATTGATGAATCCACCGGGAACGTCCGTGTCAGTGTGCCGGCCGGCACGAACCTTTCCGCCCTCGTTGCCAGCTTCACCACGACCGGGGAGAGCGTCACCGTGGGCGGCGTGACGCAGGAAAGCGGGGTCACCTCCAATGACTTTCACTCGCCCGTTGCCTACGTGGTCCACGCGGCGGATGGAACGAGCTCGTCCTACGTCGTGAGCGTGGCGCAAGCCGCGGCGGCCAGCTCGGCGAAGGCGCTGACGCGCTTCTCGTTCGACGTGCCGGGCAGCGGTCGGGGATATGGACCAGGCGGCCGGCACCATCCGCGTTGCCGTGCCGCACGGGACCGATGTCACGTCACTGGTTGCGTCGTTTGACACCACGGGCACTCGGGTGAGCGTGGAAGACACCGACCAGGAATCCGGGGTGACCATCAACGACTTCACGGAGCCGCTCACCTACGTCGTGCACGCGGAGGACGGCACAACAGCGTCGTACGTCGTCACGGCTCTGCCGGAGCCGGACACGCGGAAGAGCATCACCTCGTTTTCCATCGTGGCTCCGGCCGGCGTCGGGCTCATCGACGTGGACCGGCGGATCATACGCGTGCGGCTTCCGCCGGGGACCGACCTCTCGGGGCTTGTCGCGCATTTCGAGTGCCCCGGCGCCCGCGCCAGCGTCGGGGGGGTCGCACAGGAGAGCGGCGTCACCATAACCGACTTCCGCATTCCCGTGGACTACGTGGTGACGGCGGAAGACGGCTCCGCGTGGACGTGGAGTGTTCGCGTGACAGGAACGATCGACCTGCTCATCAACGAGCTTGACGTCGACCAGCCGGGGACCGACACGGCGGAGTTCGTGGAGTTGTACGCCCGCGCCGGGGCGGACCTCGCGGGGCTTGCCGTGGTCCTCGTGAACGGCGGGGCGCTCCCTGGGCTGGAGTACTCCCGCGTGGATCTCGGGCTCGCCGGCGTGCTGGGAGCGGGGCGCTACCTTGTCCTGGCCACCGGGCGTGACCGTTGCCTCAACAGGTACGAAGCTCACCCCGCCCTCCTGGGAGCTTTCCAACCGGATGCAGAATGGCCCCAATGATGCCGTCGTTCTCCTGGACACCCTGGGGCACCGCATCGTGGACGCGGTTGCGTACAACGGTGTCCTGCACCGGGCGATCATCAACGGGGAAGCCGGGGAGCTTGATGTCACGGAAGGAGACGCCGGCGCACCCGCGGACAGCGGCGCGACGCCGGGATCCATTGGCCGTTCCGCCGACGCGGTGGACACCGATCAGAACGGGACTGACTTCAGGTTCAGCTCGCCACCGACGCCCGGTGGTCCCAACAACTGAAGGCTCCCGGAGAAAAGCGGGAAATGGCGGGAGGGTCAGGACCGGGCGGCCGCGCACACGGAGAGAAACGGCTGCGTCGTCACGCGGGCTGCCTCCCCCGTGACTGTTCTTCGGCGCCGCTGGGAGGAGGCTACACCGGACCGTGACGCAGCGTGAAGTTTTCTGCTACGGTCAGGGCGGAGGCGGGAGGGCCAGGCTATGAGGGTGCATGTCTTCCAGCACGTTCCGTTCGAGGGGATCGGTTCCATCCAGGCATGGCTGGACCGCCGGGCAGGTCATCCCGGCCTTCACGCGGTTTCACGCGGGGGACACACCTCCCTCTGCCGGGGAGTACGACGCGCTCATCATCATGGGCGGCCCCATGAGCGTGAACGACGGCGGCCGCTATCCCTGGCTGGCCGCGGAGACGCGCGCCATCGCGGACGCCGTGAGCGCGGGACGCCGCGTCCTTGGCATCTGTCTCGGCGCACAGCTCATTGCGCATGCCCTTGAGTGCCGGGTCTTTCCCAGTGACGTGAAAGAGATCGGATGGTCGGCCGTGCACCGTGTCGGCGGCGCCGCGGGGCCCCTGGCGGCCCTGCCGGGGCGGACCCTCGTGTTCCAGTGGCACGGGGAGACGTTTGACCTCCCCGCCGGCGCCGTGAATCACTTTGCCAGCGACGCGTGCACGCACCAGGCTTTCCAGCTCGGCGAGTCCGTCCTCGCCCTGCAGTTCCACCTGGAAACCACGAGGGAAGGCGCGCGTTCCCTGATTGCGAATTGCCCTGGAGACCTGGCCGCCGGACCCGGCGTCCAGGGAGCCGGGGAGATCGTCTCTTCAGCGCGGCCTTTCACGGAGAGCAACCGCCTGATGGACGCGGTCCTTGACGCTCATCTCCTGCGTACGAGCTCCTGAACCTTTTCCAGGAGCTCGTTGGGCTGGAAAGGCTTGCCGAGGAACGGGAGCCGCGGCGCCCCGTCTGCACCGTGAAACCGCGTGTCGTCGGTATATCCCGACATGTAGAGAACCGGAAGGGAAGGCCGGGTGCGGGACAGGCGTTCGCCCATCTCCACCCCGCTCATGCCTCCGGGCATGACCACGTCGGTGACGACGGCGTCGATGACCGCCGAGCCTTCGGCGATCAGGAGCGCCTCCCGCGCCGAGGCGACGGGGATCACCTGGTAGCCGCCCTTTTCCAGGACGCGCTGCGCGCAAGCTCGCGCACATCGGCCTCGTCTTCCACGAGAAGAACCGTGCCGCTGCCCCTCCCGGGGCCTGGCGGCGTAGTCTTCCTGCCGCGTCGTCGTCCGCTGCCGGCCGCGCACGCGGGGAAGGCAGACGGTGAACGTCGCTCCCGCTGCCCAGGCGCGCTGTCCACGCGCACCCTGCCGCCGGACTGCGTGACGATGCCATACACCGTGGAAAGCCCGAGACCTGATCCCTTGCCTTCGTCCTTCGTGGTGAAGAAGGGCTCGAAGACATGCGCGCGCGTCTCCTCCGACATGCCCACCCCGTTGTCCTGCACCCTCAGCACGACCCATGGCCCGGCGGGCAGGTCGGCGGGAAGGCGTGCGTGAAAGCCGGCGTCGGATCCGCTGAAACGGGTCGCCGCGCCGTCTGCGCCGATGTCCAGGCTCGCGGTCTCCAGGCAGAGCTTTCCGCCGCCGGGCATCGCGTCCCGGGCATTCACCGCGAGATTCATGAGGATCTGCTCCATCTGGTAGTGATCGGCGCGCACGGCAAGCGGAGCCGGGCGCAAGGCGCACGGACGAGCTCGATGTCCTCCCCGATCAGGGGCCGCAGGAGGGTCACGGAGTTGGCCACGACCTTGTTCATGTCCAGGACGGCGGCTGGAGGATCTGCTTGCGGCTGAAGGCGAGCAGCCGGCTGGTCAGAGCGGAGGCCCTCTTGATGGTGTTCCTGATCTGGTCCAGGTCCTCGAGGGCCGGCGGCGTTGCCCTCCATGGCGTCCATCAGGAGGCTCGTGTAGCCGGAGATCACCGTGAGGATGTTGTTGAAATCGTGCGCAATGCCCCCGGCGAGCCGGCCCAATGGCCTCCATTTTCTGCGCGTGCAGGAGCTGCTCCTGGGTCTGGCGAAGCTGCTGGAGGCTGCCCTCCAGGTCCCGCATGAGCCGGGTCTTGCGCCACGCCGCGGCGGCCTGATGGGCGAACGCCGTGAACACCTGCACGTCGTCCTGGCCCAGGTCCCTGCCCGGAGACGATCAGGAGGCCCGAAAAGCTCTTCCCCCACGCGAGAGGGGCGAGGACGGCCACTGGCGCGACTCCCGCCGGACGGCCTGGCCCAGCGGCTCGCGTCCCGACGGCACAGCCGGCCCAGCGCCTCCGCTCAGGTCGTGAAGACGGCCCTGCGGCCGGCCAGGGCTTCCGCCACGGCGGGCACGTCATCGACGCCCGATGCGCCGCCCCGCGGATCGGCGCGGCTCGGCGACGCGCACCTCGCCGCCTGCGCCGCTGCCCCAGCAGTGGAGGCGCGAGCGCGCCGCTGGGTGCCTCCGTCGATGAGGAACACGGCGCTGTCGAGGCCGAGAGCGGCAGAGGACCCGGGCGGCGACGGGAAAGATCTCCGCGGGCGTCAGGGCCTGTTCCATGGCCAGCGCCGCCGCGTTCAGGGACTGCAGGAGCTGCTCCGTGCGCTTGCGCGCCGGTGATGTCGGTGATGATGCCGAGGATGGCCGGCGCTCCTCGTAGCGGATGAGCTTCGTCGTGAGGATGGCGTCGATGCTGCCTGCCCCGTGCGCGTGATCAGCGAGTACTCGTACGGCGTCGACCTCTTCCTCCGTCGCGTGGCGGCGGAAGTTTTCTCCACGACAGTCCTCGTAGCCGGGCGCGGTCAGGGTCCTGGAAATCGAACCCCGGTGCGTAGAACTCCTCCCGCGTGTACCCCATGGATAAGCTCGCACTGGCGGTTGGCGTACATGACCCGGCCCTTCTCCGTAGATGAAGATCATGTTGGGCGACTGCTCGGCGAGGTTGCGGAACTTCTCCTCGGACTCGCGCAGGCACCTTCTCGGTGCGTTGCGCGCACGGCCAGCTCCTGCCGCACCTCCTCGTACAGCCGCGCGTTCTCCACGGCGATGGCGACCTGGTCGGCGATGGTGGCGGCAAGCAGCAGGTCATCCTCGTCGTAGCGGTGGGCGCGGTAGGTCTGCACGCTCAGACGCCGATGATGCGCTCCCCGATGAGCATGGGCACGCCCATCCACGAGGTGGGCATTTTTCCCGCTCCCCACGCCTCGGGGGTGAGCCCGTCGGCGGCGCGTGCCGCCACGTCGTTGATGAGGAGCGGCTTGCGCAGGGTGACCACGCGGCCGTCAGGCGCGACACCCAGAGGCTCGCGTCACGGGCGGCTCCGACACCCCCTCGTCCACCTGGATGCGGAAGTCCAGCATGTTCGTCGCCGCGTCGTACAGGGCGATGAAGAAGGCGTCGGCCTCGAAGATCGGCGCTACCTCGCGGTAGACGGTGGCCAGCAGCTCGTCCAGGTCGAGCACGGCCGGCCGCCGAGGAGATGCGGTTGACGAGGGCAAGCCGCTCGGCGCGGCGGCGCGTCTCCTCGTAGAGCCGCGCGTTCTCGATGGCGCTGGAGAGCTGGTCCGCGATCGTCTGCTGCGTCGCCATGTCGCTTGTCGCTGAAGGCGGAAAGCTCCTGGGCGCTCTGCATGTCCAGCACGCCGATGACCTTCCCGCTCCGCTGGATCGGCACGGCGAGCTCCGAGCGCGTGCGCACGTCCGTCGCCAGGACGAGGTAGCGGGGATCGCGGCTGACGTCGCTCACCAGGAGCGGCGTCCCGCTGGCCGCCACGGCGCCGCAGATGCCCTGCGTGCCCACCTTCAGGCGCACGCGAGGCTTCGGAGCGCGTCCAGCGCAGGAAGGGTCGATGCGCGCAGGACGAGCTGCTCGCCTTCGAGGAGGAAGATGGTCACCGTGAAGTAGTCGAAGGAGTCCTGGATGAGCTTCGCCGCCTGGGTGAGCAGCTCGTCGAGGCCCAGGAGCATCGTCGTGCGGCGGCTGATCTGGGCGACCAGCTCCTGGCGGTGCGCAACGCTCCCGCAGGTCGATGGTGAGGTCCCGCAGAGGGTTGAGAAGCTGGCGGCGCACGATGCCCCAGCCGAGGAAACCGACCCTCGGCCGTGAGCGTCACCGACATCACGGGGGCATGGATCTCCAGGATGCCTCCCAGGAGATAGCCGGCCAGGACGAAGGCGATGCTGACGGCGATGGGAAGCTCCCCGCGCCGGCGGGGGGCCGTGACGAAGAGCACCAGCGCCAGCGCCATGCAGGCGGCGGGAATCAGCGCCACGGCGAGCCCCAGCGGCGTGAAATGGTACACCACCATGCCGTTGGCACGGAGCGCGGGATCGGAGAGGAACCTGCCGTCGAGGAGCCAGGGGACGTTGGCGATCTGGGCGACGGCGACGATCAGGACGACGATGAGCGGCCACCGGGAATGCACCTGGAGGTAGCGCTCGGCGAAGAGCAGGAGAACCGGTCCCATGACGGCGAGGAACATGGAGGCCAGGACGAGCAGCACGAGCGGGCTCCCCGTGGCAAACCAGAGTGACAGCCGCAGGAGGAGCGACGTGACCGACCAGCCGCATTCGAGCAGCGCGAAAACCATGAACGCCCGGCTGACGGGTCGGCGGATGTCCGCGGCGCCGACGAGCAGCACAAGGGCCGCGCACAGCACGAAGCAGAGCGTGAGCGAGGCGGTATCGACGGCCAGCAGGAACGGCATTGGGCAGGTACGTCCTCAATCCCTCATCGGCAGGGGGGGACTTAATCTTTTCGCGCCCGCTCCAGGCGGGGAACGAAGCTCGCCAGGACGACCGCCGCCAGGAGGACGGCCGTTGCCAGGGCGAAGGGGAGACGGTCCGAGACATCAAACAGCACGCCGCCGAGGTAGCCGAAGGGCGAGCTCAGGGCGAAAAGCAGGACGTAGTAGAGCGAGAGTGCCTTCGCCCGATCGGCTTCCGCCACGGTGTTCGCCACGAACGTGTCGGAATGCGGGACGATGATGGCAGCCCCGGCTGAGCTCAGGATGGTGCTCGCCGTGACCACGAAGAAGCTCTGCGGCGGGCAGACCACCAGGAGCAGCCCTCCCGCCGCGGAAAGCCCGAGGCCGAGGAGGAGGGGCATCGTCGTTCCGCGGCGCCCGAGGGTCGGGAGGACCAGGAGATAGACCAGGAGCGTCGCCACGGCTCCGACAGCCGGGAAGATGGAGATGCTCGCGTCGGGAAAGGAAAGGCCGCGGGTGAGGAGGATGGCGAAAAAGGTGTTGCGGAGGACCGCCTGGATCGCCACGAGGGTGGACACGAAACACGCGGCGAGCGTGAGCGGGCTGCGGAGGAGCTTCCGGGCCACCCGCGCGTAGTCGGCAAGCGTCTCACCGAGCTGGGCGTGGCGGGTTTCCTTCATCTTCACGACACCCTGCCGCGTCTCGGTCACCATGGCGTTGCGCACGATGAACATGCCCACCATCATGACGAACCCGAAGAGGTAGAGCCCGCGCATCGCCGGGACGAGCCCGAAACCAGCGACAAAAAGCCCGGCTACCGGGGCGATCATCCCGGCGATGACGCCCACCACGTAGACCCACGCGTAGATATGCACGCGCTGCTCCTGCGGGGTGTCTTCCACCATCAGGCAGGTCCACGAGGTCTGCACGATCTTCACGACGCTGTTCACCATCGCGGCCGCGAGAAACCACGCAAAGCTCCGGGAGACGGCCCACAGCATCATGCCGCCGCCCCACGAGATGAGGTCGAAGATGAGCGTCGTCCGGCGCCGACCGAGGCGGTCGGTGATCGAGCCGCTGACGAGGGAGAAGATCATGGAGAGCACGAGGCCTACCGAGGAAATGAGACCGATCTGCGTCGTCGTGCAGCCCAGCGCCAGCATGTAGACGGAGGCGTACGTGGAGACCAGGTTGTAAGGGACACCCCAGAAGGGCTCGGTGAGGAGCACGGCGCGCGCGTTCCCGCGGAACGCCTTGAGGTTGCCGGCGGTGGCGCCGAGCTGGCGCCGGACGAATCCGATCAGGGGGGCCTCCTCAGCCCGTGCGCTTTGCGCGGCGGGTGTCGATGCGGAAGGCGATGACGCAGGTGCGGGAGAGCGGCCCCGCGGCATACTGGTGGCGGGTCTCCGCGGCCTGCGGGGCGGCTCCTGCCGCCGCGCCCGCGTAGTGACGCATGATGGCATCAAGGCCGCGGCGCCGCTCCTCGTCGCCCTCGACGATGCGTGCCGTTGCCGTCCCTGCCACGCTGCTGGCGCGGGATCCCCACGCGCAGGCCGCGGCCCCGGGCACGACGGTCATCCCGGTGGACGCGCAGAAGCCGACGCGGGGGTTCGCCTTCAGCAGCGAGATCTTTGTCCCGTCGATCGCGCTGTGCACGTAGAGCGTGTCCTTGTCGCGCCCGAAACAGAGGGGCACGACGTAGGGGGCCGGCTCGTCTTTCAGTGACACGTAGAGCACCGGTGCCTCGTCGAGTATCGCGTCGATCTGCGCCTGCCCGGACAGCTCACGCTCGGCGCGGCGCATCGGACGCGCCCCTGGGGAGTGACGGGAAAGTGACGACATTGGGCAGGATGCTACCCGTTTTCGCGGAAAACTTCATCCGTTTCGCACAAATACTTGTATAGCGCCCGCGGTGCGCTACACTGATCCGGTGCGGCGTATCACCATCATCACCGGTCCGCGCGACTCCGGAAAAACGCGATGTGTCGCGGCCCTCGCGGAAGCGCTGAAAACAGCGGGAACGCCGACCGGCGGGGTCATCGCGGAAGCGGATATCCACGCAGGGCGGAAAGGCGGCTACGCGTTCCGCGACATTATGACCGGCGAGCGCATGCCCTATGCCGTGCGGTCCGTGAGCCCCGCGGGCGGGCCGGGCCCTGCCCCCGGCAGCGGCCTCGGCTACCGTTTCCTGGACACCGGGCTGGCGTTTGGACACGCGGCGATTTCCCGGGCCGTTGCCGCGCGCGTGGCGGTTCTCATCATCGACGAGATAGGGCCGCTCGAAATGAAGGGAGCCGGGCTCTGGGAATCGGTCCGCGCGTCAGCGGAACGCTTTTCCGGACCCATGGTTCTCACCACCCGGCCGAGCCTCGTCGAGCCGTTGTGCGCCAGGCTCGGCGTCGGTGACGAGGACGTGCGCGTGGTGGCGGCAGCTGAAGGGCCGTTCGCGCTGGATGGCCTGGACAGCCTATGCTGAACCGGCCATCTCGGCGAGAGCCGCGAGGCGTTCGGGGAGGGCCTCGACGGGGACCCTGTCCGCGACTCCCAGGATCACCCGGTGATCCGCGGCTGCCTGCCGGACGGCCTCCCGCGCGGCGGCAAGGAACTCCTCCTCCGAGCGCGTACCGAGGAGGTAATCCTGTGCGAGCCCTCCCCAGAGAACCACGTCGCCGCTTTCCGCGCGCGCCTCGGGAAGGGACGCGTCGCCCTGGGGAGGCCCGCAGATGCCTTCCACGCAGTCGACCCCCGCGACGGCCAGGCCCGGGAGGAGCCTTCGGATCGGGCCCCCGACATGGACAACGACACGTTTCCCGGCGTCGTGCATGACCGCCGCGACGCGCTGGTAGCTCGCTGCCAGGTGTGCCTCGAAGTCGGGCGGGGAGATGAACTGCGCGTCCAGGTTGTCCGGGCAGAGAACAACATCCCCGGGCGCGGCAGCGACGCTCCGCTCCAGCGCCGCGAGCCTCGTTTCCAGGAGCATCGCCATCTCCTGCAACCGGTCGGCCTCCTCCAGGAAGATCATGAGCCCTTCCGACCACCCGAGGAAGGAATGAAAGAGCTCTGACCACGGACGCTGGGGGAGCTCGGTGACCCGCACCTCGTGCTCCCGCTGCGCCGGAGCCGGCTGGGCCGTGTACTGCCTCGCCTCGGCGACGAGCAGCGCGGCGGCAATGTCGCCGGCCGATTTCACCGGGTACTCGGACTGCCACCAATCCCCGTCAGGTCCCAATGTCCAGCGCGACGTGAGGGTTCCCCGGGGCGTGCCCCATTGGAGCAAGCGTTCCGCCTGGCCCCGCGTGTCATGGACCTCGATGCCCGGCAGCTCGATGCGCCAGGGCTTCACCGGGTCCCAGGCGGGGGCCCCGAGGTCCCGGCAGATGCCGCCGATGTCATCGTCTTTCCATCGTGCCGGGAGCGTCCCTCGCTGGCTGTGCCAGGGGTACCAGGTGGTGAGATCGGGAAGGAATCGCGGCCATGCCTGCATGTCGCGGCCTCGCGGACCTACAGCTTCACCTTCACCGGTCGCCCGGTCGCATCGGATTGGAAGCTCGATGCGAGGTAAGCCTGCACGCGCGCGCCGTTGGCGAAGTCGCTGACGTCGCTCCTGGCTGCCTTGATGGCCGCGATGAAACGCGCGTACTGCGTGGGGGTCTTTCGGCAGGTGACATCCTTCCACTGGGCCTTCCGGATCCCCTGCTTTCCGGTGGAGATGCGGTACTGGTCGTAGGAACGATCAAGGTCCACTTCCACGGCGCCCTCGTCCCCGTAGACGCGCACGCGCAGGCTGTTCATGTGACCGGTCGCCCACCGTGTCGCGTGCACCGTGCCCAGGGCGCCGCCGGCAAGCGTGACCGTGGAGACGAAGCTGTCGTTGGCGTCCAGCACGTACGGCCCGACGCGGTTTCCCTTGACGCCCTTGTCGAATGTCTTCAGCCGGCAGGAGATCTCGGCGATGTCACCGCCAGAGGAATGCGGTCAGGTCGTAGATGTGGCAGCCGATGTCGCCCAGCACACCGGCGCTCCCGTGGCGCGTGGACAGCCGCCAGGTCATCGCCGCGTTCGTCCGCCAGTCACCCCAGGCCGGCTGGACGAGCCAGCTCTGCAGGTAGCTCGCCTCCACGTGGATGATGCGCCCGATGCCGCCGCCCCGTATCAGCTCGGAGGCTGCCTGGGCGCCGCAGGAGTTGCGGTAGGAGAAGTTCACCTGCGTCACCACGCCGCGCTTCGCCGCGGCGTCACGCATCTTCTTCGGGCGTCGGCGAGGGTCGTGGCGAGGGGCTTCTCGCACATGACGGCAGCCCCTTCGCGATCGCCGCCAGGCTGATGGGCGCGTGCATGGCGTCGACCGTGACATTGGACACGGCATCCAGCTGACTCCGTGGCCAGCATCTCGTCCGTGGTCGGTGTACCAGCGCGGGATGTCCATACTTCTCCGCGAAGGCGCTGCGCCCTCGCCTCGTCGATGTCGCAGCAGGATGTCACGGACAACGCCCTTCATGCCTGTGAAAGCTCTGGGCGTGCCCGTTGGCCATCCCGCCTGTCCCGATGATCCCGAGCCTTATCATGCGGTCACTTTATTCCCGAGTGACCGGCAGGTCAACTCGGCGGCCGCCGCGGTCCCTGCGGCGGGGCTACGTCTGCCAGTCCAGCACGTACTTCCCGTCGACGTCCGTGAAGCTGCCGACGATGATCATGATCAGGTCGACGAGGACCCAGATCCCGAGGCCGCCGAGGGTGAAGATCATGGCGACACCGGTCCCGATCTTGCCGACGTAGAACCGGTGCACGCCGAGGGCGCCGAGGAAAAGGCACAGGAGCAGCGCCGCGAGCCGGCTCTGCGGGCTGATCGTCTTGTCCGCTGCGTACCAGGCCGGGTCGCCGTCCGGCGCGGCGGGCGGTCACCGGCTGGCCGCAGCACGGGACAGAATGAGGCCTGGTCAGGGAGCTCTTTCCCGCAATTCTGGCAGTACATGGATCGTACCTCCGTTGCGCCCTCAGTCGAACACCGTCGTGGGCGCGCGCGTGTTCCCGCGCGGCGCAACCGCTCTCCGTACCGAGCGATACCCGTTCTAAGCGAGCTCGACGCCTCAGTAGCTGTACTTCTCCGCGATGGCGGTGAGCAGCTCGTCCATCTTCAGGAAGATGCTCACCAGCTCCGGGATCGAACTTCTTCCCTGCCTGGTAGCGGATGTAGCGCAGCGCATGCTCCTGGCGCCAGCCCTTCTTGTAGGCGCGCTGGGAGACGAGGGCGTCGTACACGTCGGCGATGGAGACGACACGTGCGGACAGAGGGATTTCGGTGCCCTGCTTGCCCGGCCCCATGTAGATCTTCTCCGCGTAGAGGTCGTCGATCTTGCCCGGGTAGCCGCTGCCGTCCCAGTTCTCGTGGTGGTTGAGCGCCACCTCGGCGGACATGTAGTCCCAGAAGGAGGTGGTCCGCTTGAACAGGCGCGCGCCGAGGACGGTGTGCTGGCGCATGGCGATCTTTTCGTCGTAGGTGAGCTGGCCCGGCTTCTTGAGGATCGATGTCGCTCACGGCCACCTTGCCCACGTCGTGGAGGATGGCCGCCGTGCGCAGCACGTCGCGCATCTTCTTGATCTCCCGCGGCGAGATGCCGCGCCGGGATGGCCCATTTCTCGTAGAGCTCCACCGAGTAGGCGCCCACGCGCTTGGCGTGCTGGCTGGTCTCGTACGGGTCCCGCAGCTCGGCGAGCTCCACCATGCGCAGGACCATCTCGCGGGACAGCCGCGCCTTCTCGATGGCGTCCGCCGCGTTCAGCGCGAACTGGGAGATGAACAGTCTTGTCCTGCATGGAGAAGGCAACCACCTCGCCCGCATCGTTCTTGGCGTTGATGAGCTGCAGGACGCCGACGATCTCGTTGTCCCGCGTCTTCAGGGGCACGCCGAGGATGGAGCGCGTGCGATAGTTGGTCTTCTGGTCGAAGGCGGGATTGAAGGCGAAGGTGACGTCGCTCTGGATATGGTACACGTCGTCGATGAGGATCGTTTCTCCCGTCTTGGCCACGTAACCGGCGAGGGAGCTCTTGTCGATGGGGATGGAGGCGCCGCTGGGGATGTACTTGTCCTTCGTCTCCCCGCGGAAGAGCGTGTCGTTCTGCACGAAAGCTGAAGTACAGCGAGCCCCGCGCGGCAAGGTAGATGGTGCCCGGCGTCCGCGTTGACGAAGCGGCGCGCCTCGGTCAGGACGTTCTCCAGCAGGGAATCAAGATCCTTGATCGTGAAGAGCGTTTCGATGGTGCGGAACAATTTCAGGGTATCGCGCTTCATCCATTCACGTCGCAACCGCTACAATCACACAGTATAGCGAATCCGTCCGCTCCCCTCAAGCGCGGCCGGCCGCAGCGTTCCTCAGGCCGGGAGGAGGACGTCGCGGAGCTCGTCGATGCTGGCGCAGTAGAGGGCGGCGTTCGCGCGCATGTAGGTCTCGATCTCGGGTATCCGGTGGCCCCAGCCCGCCGCCGCGAACGCCACCCCCGCTTCCCGCGACATGAGGACGCCCGGCTTCAGGTCATCGACGATCAGCGCGTCTGCCGGGTCGCAATCGAAAGACCCGCAGGGCCTCCCGGACCGGCCACGGGCTCGGCTTGCGCTTCTCTCGTCGTTGCTCCCACCCGAAGATGAGGTCGGGCCGCACCGCGGGGCCCGGGGCGCCCGGTAGTGGGAGGCGATGACGTCGGCCTCGGAATGGGAGACAACGGCGATCTCCCTCCCGCCGCGCGGTAGTCGGCGAGCAGCGGGAGAAAGCCGGGGAAGAAGGGCGGAACGCGCGAGGTTGTCTAGCTGCGCCAGATGTCGAACTCCTGCGCGAGCTCCTCCTGCGTCAGCCCGAGGCTCATTGACGAGGTAGTCCATGATCCCGTGAAAGTTGCGCAGGATCCACTCCTCGCTGGATGGCGGCGTGCGCCCCGGGCGAAGGACGCGGAGCGCCTCGACGTGCGCGGGGTAGTGGATGGCTGCCGTGCTGTCGACGGCCGTGTCGTCGTGGTCGATGAGGATGCAGCGGTAACGCAGCGTCATTCCGGGAGGACAGTAGGGATTGCGCGGGGAGAAGTCAACCGCGGAGGCCCGGCGGCAGGCCCGGCCGCTGCTGTGGCAGGCACAGTGCGCCCCGCCGGCCCTTGAGCAGCGCGAAGGCGGGGCCGTATAGTATGCGCATGCGGCACGCGCGGCCCAGCCATCTCCTCGTTTTCCTTGGCGTCGCCGTGACCGTTTTCACGTCGTCCTGCTCCATCAACCGCCTGGCCGTGCGCGCTGTCGCCGGCGTTCCTGGCCGGGAGCGGGTAGAGCACCGTCTTCACCGGCGAGGAGGATCCCGAGCTCGTCCGCGATGCGCTTCCATTCGCCATGAAGACCTATGAGTCTCTCCTCGCTTCGGATCCCGGCAATGCACCCCTGGCCCTTGCGACCGGCCGCGCATTCCTCAGCTATGCCTTCGCATTCGTCCAGGCGCCGGCGCAGGAGCTTCCGGACTCCCAGGTGGACGAGCAGGGCGCCTTGCGCCAGAGGGCCAAGAAGCTCTTCCTCCGCGGCCGGGACTACGCCCTGCAGGGGCTGGAGAGCGCGGCGGCCGGGGTTCCGCGCCGCCCTGGACAAGGAGGGCCCGGCAGCCGCGCTGCGGCTGGTGCGCCGCGACGACGCCGACTACCTCTACTGGGCCGGCGCGGCATGGCTTGCGGCGTTTTCAGCGCCGATCCCTTCGACTTCGACCTGATCCTGACGTTGCCGCGGGCGGTCGCGCTGCTGCAGCAGGTAAACGACTGGGACGAGACCTACGACGGGGGAGCGGTGCACGAGATCTTCATCTCCTTCTACGGCTCCGCGCCGGCCGATCTCGGGGGCAGCGAGGCACGGGCACGCGAGAACTTCCAGCGCGCGGTGGCGCTCTCCCGGGGCCTGCGGGCCGGGCCTTACATCGCCCTCGCCTCCTCGGTGAGCGTCAAGACGCAGAACGCCGCGGAGTTCCGTTCGCTCCTGGAACAAGCCCTCGCCGTCGACGTGAACGCCGACGTCCCGGACCGGCTGGTGAACATCATCAACCAGCGCCGGGCCCGCTGGATGCTCGATCACATCGACGATTACTTTCTCGGGGAAGGGGACGATTCATGAGACGGGGAATCCTTGCTGCCGGGGGGCTCGCCATTTTTCTCGCGGCCGCCGTGGCCGCCCCGGGCATCACGATAAAGCTGGGGAGCCTTGCGCCTGCCGGCTCCCCGTGGGAGCTCGGCCTGAAGCGCCTCGCCGCGGAGTGGGAAAAGATCTCCGGGGGCACCGTCACGGTCAAGATCTACGCCGGCGGGGTGGCCGGCGACGAGCCGGACATGATCCGCAAGGTGCGCATCGGCACCCTGAACGCCGGCCTACGTCACCGTGACCGGGCTGCAGGGGATCTTCAACGGCGTGAAGACCCTCTCGTACCCGCTCCTCGTGCGAAGCGATGACGAGCTCTCCTACGTGCTCGACCGCATGAAGCCCTTCTTCGACACGGAGCTGCAGAAGCGGGGATTCAAGGCGTTCATGTGGTCGCCCGGCGGCTGGGTGTACTTCTTTTCTCGGCAGCCCTTGAGCAGCCCGGATGACCTGCGCAAGCAGAAGCTCTGGGTCTGGAGCGGTGATCCCGACGAGATACAGGCCTACCAGAGCGCCGGCTTCCAGACGGTGACCCTCGCTTCCACCGACCTGATGACCTCCCTCCAGGGCGGGATGGTGGACGCCCTGGTCACCAGTCCCCTGATCGCGGCCTCCAGCCAGTGGTTCGGCATCGCCTCCAACATGTACGCCCTGCGGCTGGCCCCGCTCTGGGGCGCAGCCGTCATCAGCACGAAGACCTGGGCCGAGGTGCCGGCCGGACCTCCAGCAGAAGCTGCTGGACGCCGCGCAGAAAATCTCCGGCTCCCTTGCCCCGGATCTCCTCAAGGCGGACGGGGACGCCATCGCGGTGATGAAGAAGTACGGGCTGAAGATCACCGAGGTGACGCCGCAGGCGGCAGCCGCATGGGCTGACCTCCTGCAGAAGACTTTCTCAGGGCTCGTGGGAAAGATGTACGATCGTGACTCGTTCCAGATGGCGAAGGGCTTCCTGGACGAATACCTGGCGGCGCACCCCCGGCGTTAGGGGCCCCTCGCGTGGCGGGTGCGCTCGCCTTCGCCGTCCCTGGCTACAGGCTCGCTCTCGGCCATCCATGGCCTCGCTCGCCCTCGCCGTCCCTGGCTACACCATGGTGATGCCCGACCTGCGCGGGTCATGCGGGTCGGGGAGATTGTTGAGGTAGTAGAACGTGGAGCGGATCTTCGACCCGTTGCGTTCGGACATGCGCCCTTCCTTGAGCCAGACGTTGACGGTGCGCGCATTGCGCTGGAACATCCGTGCCAGGGCTGACGGGCTCATGTTGTAGGTCCTGCTGATCCACCGCAGCATCGACTGCGGGTTTTTCTCGCGCATGTCCTAGTATCGGAGCGTCTCTGCATGCCCTTCACTGCTGGATTGACAGGCGCAAGCGCGGGTATACTGGGGAAAAGGCAAGGTGATGCCATGAAATGGCGCTGTCTCTCCTGCCTCCTGCTCCTGTGTGCCGCCGTGGTATTCCCGCAGACGAAGGTGGTCACGGTCCTGACACTCGACGGGGCGATTGACCAGATCTCGGCACGCTACCTGGTCCGCGGGCTCCAGAGGGCACAGAAGGACCACGCCGAGCTCGCTGTTATCCAGATGAACACGCCAGGCGGCCTTGGCCTTTCCATGGACGCCGTTGTGTCGAGCATCCTCGCCTCCACCGTTCCCGTTGCAGTCTATGTCACTCCCCAGGGCGCGCGTGCCGCCTCCGCCG
The DNA here is from genome assembly GCA_963768665.1 of uncultured Spirochaetota bacterium. Taxonomy (GTDB): domain Bacteria; phylum Spirochaetota; class Spirochaetia; order SZUA-6; family Fen-1364; genus Fen-1364. The sequence continues at coordinate 265,746 of CAVYIU010000002.1, forward strand.
GCGTCTACCTCGCCATGGCCGCCCACGTCGCGGCGATGGCCCCCGGCACCCATATCGGCGCCGCGCACCCCGTCGATTCCAGCGGGTCCGATATCCAGGGGGCCATGGGCGAGAAGGTGCTCAACGACTCGGTGGCCAGCCTGAAGTCCCTCGCCCTCCTGCGGGGACGCAGCGCCGACTGGGCGGATGAGGCCGTGCGCCGCAGCGTCTCACTCACCGAAACCGAGGCACTCGCCCGTCACGTGGTGGACCTGGAGGCGCCCACCCTCGCAGATCTCCTGGCGTCCCTCGACGGCAGGGTCGTCAAGACCGCCGACGCGTCCCTCACGCTGCACACCGCGGCGGTGGAGATTCGCCCGCTTCCCATGACGATCGTGGACAGGTTCCTCGGCTTCGTCATCAATCCCGACCTCGCGTACATCCTCCTCGTCCTGGGCATCCTCGGGGTGATCTTCGAGTTGACCTCCCCGGGAGCGATCGCCCCCGGTGTCGTGGGCGCGCTTTCCCTGGTCATCGCGTTCATTTCGTTCGGCAGCCTTCCCACGAACGCCGGCGGCATCATGTTCATCATTCTCGCCGTGGTCCTCTTCATCGTGGACCTGAAGGCCCCCACGCACGGCTTCCTTACCGGCGGCGGCGTGGTCTCCTTCATCCTCGGGTCGCTCCTTCTTTTCCCGCCGTGGCGGGGCGCGGCCGGCAGCGCGGGAACCGCGGCGGCACGGCCGTTTGCCGTGACCGTCAGCATCTCTCCCGTGACGATCGTCGTCATGACCCTCGTCATCGTGGCGTTCTTCGTGTTCGTCCTCGCCAAGGGGATCGGCGCCCAGGCACGGAGGGTGTCCTTCGGCGCCGAGGTGATCCCCGGCACCGCCGCGACGGCAGTCACGGACCTCGGGCCGGAAGGGCTCGTGCGCCTGGGCGGAGAACAGTGGAGCGCCGTGGCCGAGGGAGGGGCGATCAAGGCGGGAGACAGGGTCGAAGTCGTGAGCCGTGACGGGCTTCGCCTGCTCGTGCGGCGTGCTGCACAACAAGGAGGTGCATGATGGTGGGCGAATGGATTCTGGGAGCGGTCATCCTCATCGTGGTGATCATCATTCTTTCCTCGGCGATCAAGGTGGTGCGGGAGTACCAGCGCCTGGTCGTGTTCCGGCTGGGCCGCAGCGTCGGCGCCAAGGGCCCCGGGCTCGTCTTCCTCATCCCTATCGTGGACAAGGCAGTGTGGACCGACCTGCGGGAGCTGTTCCTGGAGATACCCAGCCAGACCTGCATCACGAAGGACAACGCGCCCATCGACATCGACTTCCTCATCTACTGGCGCGTGATGGATCCGGCGCTGTCGGTCATCCAGGTCGCGAACTTCGCCGGGGCGAGCCAGGGCATCGCGACGACGAACCTGCGCGCCGTGATCGGCGACATCCCGCTCGATGACGTCCTCGCCAAGAGGGAGGACATCAACCGCGTGCTCCGCACGAAGCTGGACGAGGCCACCGAGCGCTGGGGCGTGAAGGTCACCAGCGTCGAGATCAGGGAGATCGTGCCGCCCAAGGACATCCAGGACGCCATGAACAGACAGATGTCCGCCGAGCGCAACCGCAGGGCCATGGTCATCGAGAGCGAGGGGAAGCGGGCATCGGCGATCCTCGTGGCCGAGGGTGAAAAGCAGTCGGCCATCCTCAAGGCCGAGGGCGACCGGCAAGCCGCCATCCTGCGGGCGGAAGGGTTCGCGCTGGCCCTCGAGAAGATCTTCGGCACCGCGAAGACGGTGGATGCAAAGACCATGATGCTGCAGTACTTCGACACGCTGAAGCAGATGGGGACGGGAGCTTCCACCAAGTTCATCTTCCCGATGGAGTTCATGAGCATGCTGAAGCCTCTCGCGAGCCTTGCCGAGGAGGCCGCGAAGAAAACGGGATCCTAACGGATCAACATGGGATCCTGACGGATCAACATGGGATCCTGACGGATCAACACGGGATCCTGACGGATCAGGAAATGAAACGGGCCGCTGTCAGCTGCGCTCTCAGCGCGGCCGGCGCGGCCCTCTCTGTTGTGTCCACACGGCGAGCGAAGCCCTCCAGCGGGGCGAAGCCCTCGCGCGTGTGCGTGCGTTCCTGCCTGCGAGCGGGCTACTTCTTCTTGTTTGTCGCCGCCGCAATCGCGTCGGAGATCATCTTTGCCCCGTCATCCATCTGGGTCTGCACCGCGGTTGCCTTCTGCAATGCCGAGGCGTAGTTGCCGGCCGACAGGTCGTTGCTGGCGTCAGTCAGCGCGGCCTTCGCGGCCGCGAGTTGCCGGGTGAGGGCCGCGAAATCGAGCTTCACGCCGGCGACCCGCCGCGCCGCCGCTATCTTGGCACTGGCGTCAGGGAGCGCCTTCTGCAGTGCCGTGATCAGTGCCGTTGCGTCGGCCTGCGCTTTCGTCTTGCCTGCCACCGCGTCGCTGGCCGCGTTCGCGGCGGTTGCCTTCGCCTGGAGGGCGAGGGTCTTCACCTTGTCGTAGTGCTTCGCCGCGAGCTCCGTCTCCATCTGCGCGAGCTGGTCCTGGGCGGCCTTCAGCGTCGCGGGCGCGTAGGCGACCACGTCAGCATTCTTGGCAGCCGCGGCAACGGCCGTGCGGGCCGCGTCGATATCCGCCTGCGGCGGCTTGGCGCACGCTCCGAGGGCGAGCACGAGCGCCACCGGTATGAGCACTTTGAGAGCTTTCATCTTCATCGAACCTCCATTACTCAATTGTAGCACTACCCGCGTGCCCCGTTCCATGGGCCGGGAGACACGGTGCCGGCGATCGGTTACTCCCGCGTGACCGATCGCCGGCGGAACTGCATGCCGCCGGAGGAGAGAGCAGGCATGCCGCGGCGCGCGAGACGGGTCTTTCGATTCGTGCTATCATGCGGCAACCACGGCACACCAACATGTCCATAGCAGCAGGAGGGAGAGCCATGTCAGCGACGATTCTGGACGGGAAGGCACTGGCGCAGCATGTCGAGGTCGATCTCGCGGCCCGCGTCGAGAAGATCAAGGCGAAGGCGGGCGGCACCGCGCCGATCCTGGCCACGATCCTCGTGGGTGACGATCCCGCGTCGGCGACCTACGTGAAGATGAAGGGCAGCGCGTGCCGCAGGGTCGGCATGGAGTCGCTGAAAGTTGTCATGCCCCAGGACACGACTACCAACCAGCTCCTCGCGAAGATCGATGAGCTGAACGCCAACCCGTCGGTGCACGGGATTCTCCTCCAGCACCCCGTGCCGAAGCAGATTGACGAGCGCTCGTGTTTCGAGCGGATCGCCCTGGCCAAGGACGTGGACGGGGTGACAATGCTCGGCTTCGGGCGCATGGCGATGGGGGAGCCCGCCTACGGCTCGGCGACGCCGGCGGGCATCATGCGGCTTCTCGCGCACTACAAGGTGCCCCTGGAAGGCCGTCACGCCGTGGTCGTCGGGAGAAGCCCGATCCTCGGCAAGCCGGTCGCCATGATGCTTCTCAACGCCAACGCAACGGTCACCATCTGCCATTCGAAGACGCAGGGTCTCGCCGAGATCGTGCGCAGCGCGGACATCGTCATAGGCGCGGTGGGCAAACCGCAGTTCATCAAGGGCGCCTGGATCCGCGACGGCGCGGTCGTGGTCGACGCCGGCTATCACCCGGGAAACGTCGGGGACATCGAGCTCTCCGCCGTGGTGGACCGCTGCGCCGCCTACACCCCGGTCCCGGGCGGTGTCGGGCCGATGACGATCGCCACGCTGATCTCGCAGACGGTCGCGGCTGCCGAGGGCGGTCTCTAAAGGCCCGCCGCACGCTCGACCTCGCCTCCCTCCTCGACGAGCCCCGGCCCGGGCGACGGAAAGGCGAACGTTTTCCGCTGGTGGTTTTCCTCCACGGCATGGGTGAGCGCGGCGACGATCTCTCCAGGGTCACGGCCCACGGGCCCCCGCTCCTCGCGGAGAAGGGGCGCGCATTCGCCTTGCCCGTGGACACGTCCCGGATCTGCCTGGCCGGTCTCAGCATGGGCGGATTCGGCTCATGGCACATGGCCGTGGGTTACCCGGACGCCGACCACGATTCGTGGACCGCGACGTACGGGAATCAGAAGGTCGACGACTGGATGCTGGCCCAGAAGAACACGGACTTCAGGACCTAGGGGAGTCCCGCGCCGGTGCCTGGCCGGGCATCGTCCCCCCGCGCTGTCTCCACGGCAGTCGGAAGGGCTTTCTCTGCGTCCTGCGTCAACAGGCTTTCCGCTGTCGCGATGATGGCTTCTTCATTCGACCGGGGCGACCAGCCGAGGAGGCGCCGGGCTTTCTCGTTCGTGGCACGTTTGAGCTTCCCGAGCTCGGGGGTTGACTGCGCAATGGCAGGATCGAAGAGCGCAGCGAGCCGCACCATCCAGTTCGGCAGCACCCGCGTGGGAACGCGCGCCGCGGCTATCCCCAGCCGTGCTTTCAGCACGCGCGCCATCTCCTCGACGGTCATGAACTCACCGGAGATCGCAAGGAAGCGCTGCCCTTTTGCCGCGGGGGCTGTCATAGCGCGGATGTGCAGGTCAGCCACGTCCCGCACGTCGACGACGCCGAAGGAGAGGCGGGGGAGGCCCGGCACGGCCCCGTCAAGGAGACGGCGCAGCAGCATGATGGACGTGGAATAGTCGGGCCCCAGCACTGGCCCGAAGATCGCCACCGGGTTGACCACGGAGAGCTCCAGGGTCCGTCCTTCCCGCTCGACGAAGTCCCACGCGGCGCGCTCTGCGAGGGTCTTGGACTTCGCGTACGCCGTGACGCGGCTGCCGTTCGGGTTGGTCCAGTTCTCCTCGGTGAAGGGACGATCGGTGATCTTCTGCCCGTAGCCGATCGCGGCGAACGAGGAGGTCATCACGACGCGCCGGACCCCGGCATCCCGCGCAGCCTTCAGGACCCGCAGCGCTCCCTCGCGCGCCGGGACGATGAGCTCGTCTTCGTTTCGTGGCGCGCTGGGGGGAAACGGGGAAGCGACGTGAAGCACGCAGGCACAGCCGGCGACCGCCGCCGGCCAGCCTTCATCTGCCGTGAGATCCGCAGCCGTGAATGAGAGGGCGTTGCCCGGGTCGGCGCCGCCTGCCGTGAGCATCGAGCGCACGTCGGCTTCCCGCTTCAGGTCGCGCACGGTCGTCCGGACGCGGTACCCGGAACCCAGGAGCTGAAGGATACAGTGCGCCCCGACGAACCCCGATCCTCCCGTTACCAGCACCAGCTCGCCACTCATGACTGCCTCCCTCGCTAATTCATGGACGGCTTGAACCCCGTCTGCAGGATGATCCGCGAGAGCGGCCCCTTGCGCGCGAACGCATCCGCCCAGCCCTGGGCCGGCTCGGGGTGGAACGTGATCTCGGGGGTCGCCTTCACGACGAGCCAGGCGCCGGCGGCGAGCTCGTCTTCGAGCTGGCCCGGCCCCCAGCCCGAGTACCCCGCGTACAGGCGCACCCGCGTGCGGCTCTTCCGGCCCGAGCGCGCTCCACTGGTCGGTGAGGTGCGTGACGATCTGCCGCGTGAGGGGCTCGAAACAGACGCCCTCGATGGGGAACATCGCGTCCTCCCCCGCGGGACACCCGTCGAACTCGCCGTGCAGGCAGAAGAGGATTTCCTGCTGCACCGGCCCGCCGACGAAGACAGGGACCGCCGCCGCCGGACCCTTCCGCATTCCTTCCACCATCTCCCCGAGGCTCAGGGGTGAGGGCCTGTTCACGACGAGCCCGAGGGCGCCGTTGTCGTCATGGGAGACCATGAGGACGACCGAACGGTAGAAGTTCGGGTCCCGCAGGTCTATGTCGGATACCAGGAAATACCCGGGGAGGTACCGTGGCTCGTTCGCCTGGTCGCCCGGATCTTCCTTCTCGCTGTCGCTGCTCATGCCACGCAAGAGTGTAGCGCCCGCCAGGGGGACACGGCAAGAATGCCGATGGCTAGCCCGGCGATTCTCGTTGTGCACTTTCATCAGGAGCGCGGACGCTGCGGAACGGGCCAATCCAGGCCCTTGCAGGTCGAGCAAAACAGGAACTCGCGCCGTCCGCGTCACATCGAGTGTCGCTCATGGTAGCCTGTGGCCATGAGCGACACCGATGCCCTCCTGGGGGAGCTTGTCTCCATCGATTCCGTCAATCCCGATCTCGTCCCCGGCGCCGCCGGCGAGGGGCGCATCGCCGCATTCGTGGCGGGCTGGCTGCGCGCCCGGGGCCTGGATGTGACTGTCCAGGAGACAGCGCGCCCGGGCCGGCCGAACGTCGTCGGGGTGGCGCGGGGCTCAGGGGGCGGCAGGTCGCTGCTCCTCAACTCCCACATGGACACGGTGGGGGTGGCCGGGATGACGGGGCCCTTCCGGCCCGAGGTCCGCGGCGGCCGCCTGTACGGGCGCGGGGCGATGGACACGAAGGGGGCGCTCGCCGCGTTCATGAGCGCCGCGGCGGCCGCGCGCGGCAAGGGGCTGCGGGGCGACGTGATCATCACGGCCGTCGCCGACGAGGAGCACGGGAGCGCGGGGACCGAGGCGATCGTCCACGCGTGGAAGGCGGACGCGGCGATCGTCGGGGAGCCCACGGGGCTGGAGATCGTGACCGAGCACAAGGGTTTTGCCTGGTTCCGGATCGAGACCCTCGGCGTGGCCGCGCACGGCTCGCTGCCGGACGCGGGCGTGGACGCTATCGCGAAGATGGGACGCGTGCTCGTTGCGCTGGAGGAGGCGGGGGCTGCCCTGCGCCGCGGCCCGGCGCATCGGTCACTCGGGACAGGATCGATGCACGCCTCTCTCATCCACGGCGGGCAGGAGCTCTCCAGCTACCCCGCGTCCTGCGTCCTGGATGTCGAGCGGCGGACGATCCCGGGCGAAGACGTGGACGAGATCGAGAGAGGGCTTCGTGCGATACTCGATACGCTCTCGGCGCAGGATCCCGGCTTCAAGGCGAAGCTCTCGCGCACGTTCATGCGCCACCCGATGGAAGCCGCGCGCGGCGAGGCGATCGTGGCAGCGCTTGCGCGGCAGGTGCGGGAGGTCACGGGACGCGATGCCGTGTTCTCGGGGATGGGCGGGTGGCTGGATTCCGCGCTGCTGTCCGCTGCCGGTATCCCGACGGTCGTCCTGGGCCCCCTGGGTGAGGGGCTGCATGGCGTGACGGAGTGGGTCGATCTCGCCTCCGTGCGAGCCTGCAGGGACATCATCCTGGGCACGATCGGCGCCTTCTGCCGTTGATGCGTCCGTTTCTGCTGCCTGCCGGCGCGTCCACGACCGCCTGCGGCGCGGAGAGTTCTTGCCCTCGGCGCCGGTTCCCGTGCACTCTGGTCCCGTGAATCAGGCACCCGTCGGCCCGCCGCTCCTTCGCGTCGTGATGGCCCGTCACCTCCTCCCCCTGGGCGGCGTCCACGGCGTGGCCCACTGGGCACGCGTCCTGGAGAACGGCCGGCGCCTCGCGCCGGCCACCGGCGCCGACCTGGGCGTGGTGGAGCTCTTCTCGTACTTCCACGACTCCTGCAGGCAGAGCGACTGGCGTGATCCCGAGCACGGCCCGCGGGCGGCGGAGCTCGTGCGCAGCCTGCGGGCACAGATCGCGCTCGACGACAGGCGCTTTGCGCTCCTCGTCGAAGCCTGCGAGTGCCACACCCGCGGGCCGCGGCCGGGCGCCGACGCGACGGTGCTCACGTGCCTGGACGCCGACCGGCTCGATATTCCGCGTATCGGCATGAAGGTGAAGCCCGAGCTGATCTTCACGCCGGCAGCACGCGAAAGGGACATGATCCTGTGGGCATCCCGGCGCGCGGCCCGGCGCGACGTCCCCGGGCTCTGCGCTGCCGAGTGGGATTGGCGAGGCTGACCCCTTGAGCCTGCTCGGCCGTAGCGCGCTGCGTCTGCTACCGGGCGAAGGCCCCTGCCAGCCGCCCTCCGTACTCCCTGCACATGCTGCGGCCTTCCGCAGTGGGGTTCCACTCCAGCTTCAGCCCCTCTTCCATGACGGAAAAACCGGCCTTCGCCAGCATCTCCGAGAGAATGGCATTGGATTCGCCGCTCCAGCCGAAGGAACCGAACACGGCGGCCTTCTTCGATTTGAAGCCGAGCCCACGGACTTCCTCCAGCAAGCCTGCGATGGAAGTGAGCACTCCCCTGTTCACTGTCGGGGATCCGACCACGATTGCTTTTGACTTGAAGATTTCCGCGATCACGTCGTTCTTGTCGGTGCGGGAGGCGTTGTACAGCTTGACCATGACCGTCGGGTCCGCGGCCTCGATGCCCTGGGCCACCTGCTCTGCCATGGTCCGCGTGGCGCTCCACATCGTGTCGTAGATCACGGTGACCTGGTTTTCCCTGTAGTCACGGGCCCACTGCAGGTACTTCTCCACGATCTGCACGGGATTCTCCCGCCAGATCACGCCATGGCTCGGACAGATCATGGCAAGCGGAAGCTTCAGGGAAAGGAACTCCTCGATCTTGCGCACGACCATTCGGCTGAACGGGGTGAGGATGTTCGCGTAGTATTTCAGGGCCTCCACGAAGAGCTCGTCCTGGTCCACAAGGTCGTTAAAGAGCCGGTCCGTGGCGTAGTGCTGGCCGAAACCGTCGTTGCTGAAAAGGATGTCGTCACCGGTGAGGTAGCTGAACATCGTATCGGGCCAATGCAGCATCGGCGCCTCGACGAAGATGATCTCCTTGCTCCCGAGGCTCAGCCGATCCCCTGTCTTCACGGGGTGGAAGTTCCACTCCCCGTGGTGAAGCCCCCGAAGGGACTTGACCCCATTGGCCGTGCAGTAGACCGGGACGTCCGGGATGCGGCTGAGCAGCAGCGGAAGCGCGCCGCTGTGGTCGCTCTCGGCGTGGTTGGCTATGACGAAATCGATGGTCTTCAGATCGATCTCGGAAGCGAGATTGGCGACGAACTCCTCCGCGTAGGGTGTCCACACGGTATCGACCAGCGCCGTCTTCTCTTCCTGGACAAGAAAGGAGTTGTAGGACGAACCCCTGTGAGTGGAGTACTCGTCCCCGTGGAATCGACGAAGCTCCCAGTCCACCTTTCCCACCCACGAAACGTTGTTCTTGATGACAGCCTTCATGATTCATCCTTCTCTCGGCGGCGTTCGCGGCGGCACTGCTACTTCTTTTTCTTCTTTTTCCGCAGAGTCGCTGATGACAGCTCTGATGCCTTGCTCAGGAGACCTTTTCCGGGGCTCGGCGCCACGGTCTTCTTCTCGGGCTTCTCCCCTTCCGGCAGCAGCTCGGCCCGCGCGACGGCCTTCTGCGTGAGCCTGATGCCGCGTGCCGCCAGCCCGCAGGGGGGGATCCTGCCCAGGTCCACGGTGACGGCTTTCACCTTCTGGCGCTTGAACGGCACCATGTTGCAGCTGCAGCATGCCGGGGTTCTTCTTCTCCGAGAGGAAGTCGATGCCGATCGACCCTTCCTTGACCAGCGGAGTAGGTCTTGTTGGTGATGAAGCGCTCGATGTGCACGCGCTTGCCCCACGCCACCTTGTTCGCGTCCCGGTAGACCAGCACGAAATGCTCGCCCTTCTTCGGGATCCCAGACCGCGGCGTAAAGGAGCGCGCCCGGCATCCAGGCCTTCTCCGGCGGCGCCATGATCCGGTAGGTGCCGTCCGCGGTCACCGTGAGGATCCGGTCGTACTCCGTGACGTTCATCACGAACTCCGACCCGCGCATCGACGAGCCGAAGTACCCCGCCTCCCGGTCGTAGCTCAGGCGGATGTTCGCCTTGGCAACCGCCACCTTGTCCACCGTGTGGAACGTCTCGATCTCCGTCCGCCGCGGGTAGCGGTCCCTGTACTTTTCCACGAGCCCGGACAGCCAGCCGATGGTGGTCTTGGTGAGGTTCTTCAGCTTGGCGTTGCACTGCTTGATGGCGGCGACGATGTCGTCGATCTCTCCCCGGTTCTTCTTGATGTCGTAGGCCGAGATGCGGCGGATCTTCAGGTCCAGCAGGCGCGTCACGTCCTCGTCCGTCATGGCCCGCACGAACAGCTTCTTGAACGGCTTCATGCCCTCGTAGACCTGCTTCTTCACCGCCTCTTCCGTGGTGGCCTTCTCGATGGCCTTGTAGACGCGGTTCTCGATGAAGATCTGCTCCAGGGTGAGCCAGTGCCGCCGCTTCTCCAGGAGCTCCAGCTCGTGCTCCAGCTCCGCCTTGATCTGCTTCTTGAGGATCCCGGTGAACTCCTTCAGGTAGTCCGAGACGGTGATCTCCACGGGCCGGTCGTCCCGGATGACCACCATGTTGGAGTTGATGGACACTTCGCAGTCGGTGTGCGCGTAGAGCTGGTCCATCACCGCGTCCGCCGTGGCCCCGCGCGAGAGGTGCAGCTCGATCTCCACCTTGTCCGTGGTGAAGTCGCTGATGGTGCTGACGCTCACCTTGCCCTTCTGCACCGCCGCTTCGATGGAGGCGATGAGGCTCGTCGTGGTGGTGGAGTAGGGAACGTCGCGGATGACGAGCTTCTGCGCGCCCGAGCACCTTCTCGATCCGGGCGCGCACGCGGATCCTGCCCCTGCCGTCGTCGTACTCGCGAGACGTCGATGAGCCCGCCCTGGATGAAGTCCGGGGCCAGGGTGTAGTCCTGGTCCTTCAGGATGGCGATCTGCGCCTCGAGCAGCTCGATGAAGTTGTGGGGAAGGATGGTGGTGGACATGCCCACCGCGATGCCTTCCGCGCCGAGCATGAGGAGCACGGGCACCTTTGCCGGCAGCTCCTTCGGCTCCTGCCGTCTGCCGTCGTAGCTGGGGATGAACTCGGTGAGCGCCGTGTTGAAAAGCGTCTCCACGGCGAGGGGGGTCAGGCGGCACTCCGTGTAGCGGGGCGCGGCCGCGGAGTGGCCGGTGAGGATGTTGCCGAAGTTCCCCTGCTTCTCGATGAAGTAGTCCTTGTTGGCAAGGACCACGAGGGCGTCCCCGATGGAGGCATCCCCGTGGGGGTGCAGCTTCATGCACTCCCCGATGACGTTGGCCACCTTGTGGAACTTCCCGTCGTGCATCTCGAAGAGGGTGTGCAGGATGCGCCGCTGCACCGGCTTGCAGCCGTCCCGCAGGTCGGGGATGGCCCGGTCCATGATGACGTAGCTGGCGTACTCGAGGAAGTTCTTCTCCATCAGGGGCTTGAGCTGGCTCATCTCATGCCCCCTGCAGGACGTCGGTGACGAGGTTGTTCACGATGAACTTCTTCCTCTCCGGCGTGTTCTTGCCCATGAGGAACTCCAGCGTCTTGTGCACGCTCGCCCATGGACTGGATCTGCACCTCCGTGAGGCGCATGTCGGCTCCCATGAACTGCTTGAACTCCTTCGGGCTGATCTCTCCCAGGCCCTTGAAACGGGTCACCTCGTTTCCCTTCAGGCGCGTCATGGCCGCGTCCCGCTCCTGCTCGCTGTAGCAGTAGACCGTCTCGTTCTTCGTGCGCACCCGGAAGAGCGGCGTCTCCAGGATGTAGACGTGCCCCTTCAGCACCAGCTCCTCGAAGTAGTGCAGGAAATAGGTGAGGAGGAGGTTCCTGATGTGCATGCCGTCCACGTCCGCGTCGGTGGCGATGATGACCTTGTTGTAGCGCAGGCCCTCCATGTCGTCCTCGATGCCCAGGGCGCGCATGATGTTGTACAGCTCCTCGTTCTTGTAGACCGTGTCCCGCTTCAGGCCGTAGACGTTCAGCGGCTTGCCCCGCAGGGAGAAGATGGCCTGCGTGTACACGTCCCGGCGACTGGATCATGGGCCCGCCGGCCGAGTCCCCTTCCGTGAGGAAGATGCTCGTCTCCTCCCGGCGCTTGTCCTTCAGGTCGTCGAAGATGGATCTTGCAGTCCGTGAGCTTGGGGATGTGGATCTCCACCTTGCGCGCCATCTCGCGCGCCTGCTTCTTGATGGTGGAAAGCTCCTTGCGGATGCGCTCGTTGGACTTGATCTTCTCCACGAGCTTCTTCGCTTCCGCTTCGTTCCTGTGCAGCCACGTGAGGGTCTGCTGCTTCACCTCTTCCGCCACCCAGCCGCGGATCTCGTTGTTGCCCAGCTTGTGCTTGGTCTGGCTCTCGAAGACGGGGTCCTTGATCTTGATGGCCACCGCCCCGATCATGCCTTCCCGCACGTCTTCCGCGGCGAAGTTCTGCCCCGCGTACTCGTCGATGGCCTTCAGCACGCCGAGGCGGAACGCGGTCTGGTGGGTGCCCCCGTCCACGGTGAACTGGCCGTTCACGAAGCTGAAGTAGTTCTCCCCGTAGTTCGGCCGTGTGCGTGAAGGCGAACTCCAGGTGCGCGCCCTTGTAATGGGCGATCTCGTAGTGAGTGGATTCTTCCCCGATCTCCTCCACGAGCAGGTCGAGCAGGCCGGTCTGGCTGACCACGGTCTCGCCGTTGTACTGGAAGCGCAGCCCGCTGTTCAGGTACGCGTAGTAGCGAAGCCTCTTCAGGATGAAGTCGTCATTCCACTCGTACGCGGAAAAGATCTTGGGATCAGGAGTGAAGCGGAAGAGGGTGCCGTTCTTGGCCTTGGGATCCTTCCCTTCCTTCTGGGAGACGAGCTTCCCTTCCTTGAAGACCGCCTGGACGAACTTGCCCTCCCGGTAGCTGACCACCTCGAACTCCGCGGAGAGGGCGTTCACCGCCTTGGTGCCGATGCCGTTCAGACCGACGGAAAACTGGAACACGTCGTCGTTGAACTTCCCGCCCGTGTTCACCTTGCTGACGCAGTCGATGACCTTGCCCAGGGGGATGCCGCGGCCGTAGTCACGGACGGCCATGGAGAACTCCTTGCGCACGATCTCGATGACCTTGCCTTCTCCCATGATGAACTCATCCACGCTGTTGTCGATGATTTCCTTCAGGAGGATGTAGATCCCGTCCATGGGATTGGAGCCGTCCCCGAGCCGCCCGATGTACATCCCCGTGCGAAGGCGGATGTGCTCGAGTGCGTCGAGAGTCTGGATTGCTTTCTCGTCGTAGCTGACCTTTGCCTTAGCCATGGCTTCCTTATCGAAGAAACGTGGGGCAGAACCGGGCTGATTGAAGACAGACCGAACTCATTCTCCCAGTTTCCGCAAGGCTATCTCTCTGACGGCGTAACGTCAAGGTATTGGAAACGGCGTCCCCGTATCCCGCTTTTTCTGCGCTTTCGAAGCCCGCGACTCACCCGTTTCGGCCTTCCTGCCGCTGCATACACCCCCGCCTCATACGCCGTGCGGAAACCGAGGGTGCCACCCCGCGCACTGGCAGCTGGACGAAGAAGGTGGATCCGTGACCGAGACCACCGCTTTCCGCCCAGATCCGCCCCTGGTGCAGCTTGACGATCTCGCGGCTTATGGAGAGGCCGAGTCCCGTTCCCGCGTGGGTTTCATTGGCAGAGTTTGCCAGCTGCTCGAAGGGAAGGAAGATCCTTTCCAGGTCATCCGGGCCGATCCCGATTCCCGTGTCAGTGACGCTGAACTCTACCCCATCGTCTCCCCCGGGCATTTTCGTCTGCCTTGCCGCGAGGGTGATGCCTCCGCCCGGCGGGGTGAACTTGAGGGCGTTGGAAAGAAGGTTGAAGAGCACCTGCCTGAGCTTTCTCTCGTCGGCCGCAATCCGGTCGGGGCACGATTCCCACCGCGTTTCCAGCCGAATGGACTGTGGTGCAGCCCGATCGCGGATCACTTTCAGGCTCTCCTGCAGGAGTGGGCCCACCATCACTTCTGCGATCTGGAGCGTCATCCTCTGCGCTTCGACCTTCGAGAGATCGAGGACGTCGTTGATGAGGGTCAGCAGATGCCGGCTCGAGCTCAGCGCGTCCCCCAGGTACTCGGCCTGGACATCGTTCAGGACGCCGGCCCCGCCGTGGGCAACGATCTCGGTGAAGCCGATGATGTGGTTGAGCGGCGTGCGCAGCTCGTGGCTCATCTTCGCCACGAAAGCGCTTTTCGCGCGATTGGCGGCTTCCGCCTCGTTCTTGGCCTGCTCGAGACTCTGCTGCCGGCGTTCGGCAAGATCGGACACCTCGAAGTAGTCCCGCAGGGTCACGGACAGCACGGCAACCGAGAAGCAGAATGCGCCGTATTCCAACAGGGGGAAAGGAATGGTAGGGCCATCGCCCATGGCGACGACCGCGTCGTGGATTCCAGCGGCAATGTAGAACAGGCCGGCACCCAGGATCAGTCCGCCGAGGCGTTTCTGCTTCCACTTGATGATCCAGAGGACGATCGGCATCATGCCCGCGACCAGGGCATAGGCCATGAAGAACGGCTCCAGCGGCCCGAGATTCGTTTCCCAGCGAGGCCCGGGCATTCCCGTATAGACCACACGTGAAATCCCGATGGGAACAACAAGGTGCGTGCCCCAGATCAATGCAAGAAACACGGCCGTGGAAGCGCCCTTGATGCCGAGCCACGGCCTGCGCTTCAGCCCGAGATAGGAGATCGTGTAGCCGAGAACGGAGTGAAGGAGACACAGGAGGGTCGTGTAGACCAGCTGCTGGCTCAGGCGTACCAGCGGCGGTGCACTCGAGCAGTACCCGAGGAAGCTCGCGGCCGCGTAGAGGGCCGCGAAGAGCGCAATAAGCCCACCCCACAGGCTCCCGTCAAAAGCAGGCCGCTTCAGGTAGATCCGCAGCTGGACGAAAAAGAGCGCGAGACTGATGCCGCAGATCACCAGCGGCCCGGCTGCCGCGAGCGGAATCGCCTGGAGGTCCATTGCGAGAAGTGTAGCGAGGCCGCCGAGGCCCCGCCAGAGCCTGATCCCGTCCCCCGGGTGGGAGCCTTCGAAGGAAGCCTCCAGGCACCGGCAACTCCGGCAGCAAAAGCGGGTCGATCATTGCGCACTGCGCGTGCGCCGCGATAGGATGCCGCTGGAAGGAGTTACCAATAATGAAGAAGCTTGTCGTTCTCATCGTCCTCGCGACGCTCGCGCTCTCGGGGTGTGCGGGAGGGAAGTTCCTCGGCTTTCTCGCCACCGCGGACTATGTCGACGCCCAGGCGAAAGCCACGCAGGAGAAGCAGGCAGCCGAGATCGCGACCCTGAAGGCCCAGCTGGCCGACTACCAGGCCGTCAAGGACCAGGCGCAGGCGGCCATAGACCAGATGAACAAGACCGAGAAGACCATCGAGGATCTCCAGGCCTTCGCGCAGAAGGCGGAGGAACGCATCGGCTCCATCCCCAAGGAGGTCATCAAGCAGATCGTGGACCTCCTCCAGGCGGCGCTGCAGTAGTTGCCGGGCCCGGCGCCGCCTCCAGGGTCATCTCTCCGAGGCGCGCGCGGCTACGACGTTTCTTCCCACTTCTGGTAGAGGTCGGCGAGGAGCCGGGCGTTTCGATCCAGGCGGATCCCCAGCGCTTTGCCTCTCTGGTGATCGCCGGCCGCGAACGCCTCTCCAATGAGTCTCTCCAGGCGGAGCTTTTCCGCCTCCTGTTCCGTGATCCTGCGCTCGATGGCAGCGCCGTCGGCATGCGGCGCATTCCCGGCGCCCCGCGCCTTGCTGGCTCCCGCCTGCACCCGGCGCGGAGGCTGCTGCTCCTCCGTCGCGCGTCGTGCCCAGTACTCGGCAAAGGACCCGGGGAATGGAACGAAGCCCTCCTCCTCGATCGTCACGATCCGCGTCGTGACCTTTTCCAGGAGGTAGCGGTCGTGCGAGACGAGCAGCACGGTGCCGCTGAACTCGGTGAGGCTTTCCTCGATTGCCTCGCGCGAGGCGATGTCCATATGATTGGTCGGCTCGTCGAGGATGAGGAAGTTCGCCTTCAGGAGGATGATCCGGGCGAGCTGGAGCCTGTTGCGTTCTCCCCCCGAGAGGTCCCCGATGCTCTTGTCCAGGTCCTCCCACGCGAAGAGGAAGCGCGCGACCGCGGCAAAGACCTCCCTGCGGTTGAGGGCGCCCAGCGCGAGGAACTCTTCCAGGATCGACCGCGACGGGTCGAAGACCTCCTGGTGCTGGGCGCAGTACCCGACCCTCAGGCTCGGCCCGACGCGCAGCGCCGGGCTGTCCCACGAGGCAGTTTCCACCACGTCCCTGAGGAATGTCGTCTTCCCGCTCCCGTTGGGTCCGACCAGTGCAACGCGCTCCCCGCATTCCACGGTCAGCTCCGCGTCCTTGAACAGGACCCGCTCGCCGAAGCCCCGCGTGTACCCCCGCACGGACAACGCGATGTCGGCCCGCGTCGCCTCGTTGCTCCCGCTGATGGATATGCGCGCGGTCGGGAGCACGGGCTTCTCCACGGCCCCGCTCTTTGCCTTCGCAAGTTGTGTCTTGCGGGCATGGAGTCTCCTCCCCCATGCCGGGCTGGAGTTGTTGCGGGCGATCTGCGCGAACCTCTGCACGAGGGCTTCCAGCGCGGCAAGGCGCTTCTGGTTTGCCGCGTAGTCGGCTTGGCGGGCCACGAGGGCGCGCAGGCGTGTCATGCGGTACTGCGAGTAGTTGCCGTCCCACTCCGTCAGGCGCGTCCCCTGCAGCTCTAGTATCCGCGTGACCACCCGGTCCAGGAGCCACCGGTTGTGCGAGACCACGAGCACGGCGCCGTCGAACTCCTCCAGGAAAGTCTCCAGGCGTGCCAGCCCGTCGAAGTCGAGGTGATTACCGGGCTCGTCCAGGACCAGGAGATCCGGCCGCAGGAGGACCGCGCGGGCAAGTAACAGGACGTTCCGCTCCCCGCCGGAAAGCGTCCCGACGGTGCGCGGGAAGCACCCCTCCAGCCCCAGGCGCGCCACCAGCGCCTCGGCCCGCCGCGGCAGGTCATCCCCGCCCAGGCCGTCCCATGCTTCTCGGGCCGACTGGTAGGCGCGCAGGGCCGCGTTGTCGGCTGCCTGCCCCGCGCGGGCGAGGGATTCCTCCGCGGCGCGCAGGTGCGCCTCCATGGCGTGGAAGTCACCGAGCATGAACTGCGCGACCGTCGCCGACGGGTCAGGCTCCACGTGCTGCGGGACGTGGCCGATGCGAATCCCCGGCGGCCTGCTGACGCTCCCCTCGGACGTTTCCTCCTCCCCGATGAGGATGCGGACGAGCGTCGTCTTTCCCGCCCCGTTGGGCCCGATGAGCCCTATCTTCTGCCCCGGGTGGATCTCGAAGGAGATCTTCGTGAGGACGTCCTGGGTTCCATAGTGCCTGCTGACAAGGTTGAACGAGACCATGTTTCCTCCCGCCGGTCGTTGACTGCGGGCGCACCTCCCTCACGCTCTCCGGGGCCTCTTCCCGCACCGGAAAAGAAAAAAGCCGCAGGTCACCTCGGGGGAAGTGGCCTGCGGCCTTCGTACCGGACTTCTTACGACTCAGACCGGTGACGCGGACAGACCACTCCCGTGGTTGGAAACGCTGACTCCGCCGCGGGCGTTATAGACAAGGTACATGTCCTAGATCCTCGATCCCTTCAGAGATGGCCGCATATTATTCCTGCGCCACGATACATGTCAACGCTCCCGCAGCACGAAGTCGAGGCCGGGGTAGATGCCGGGCAGGATCGTCTCCAGCACGTAGCGGCCCTGGGCGTCGGCCGCGACGGCCGGCGGCAAACCAGGGTCACCAATCGCCGTTCAGGGCCCGGGTATGTACCTTAGGTGCATGTCACTCCGGCCGATCAAGCGCATCATCAAGTCCACGCCGACCCTGGAAGGGGCCGGGGTGAAGCTTCGCCGGGCCTTCGGGTTCGGCGACACGGAGCTCTACGATCCCTTCCTTCTCCTGGACGATTTCAGGAACGAGCGTCCCGAGGACTATGTCGCGGGGTTTCCGTGGCATCCCCACAGGGGCATCGAGACTATCACCTATGTCCTCTCGGGAAGCGTCGCGCATGGCGACAGCCTGGGCAACAGCGGCACCATCTCCAAGGGGGACGTCCAGTGGATGACGGCCGGCAGCGGGATCATCCACCAGGAGATGCCCAAGGGAGACGAGCGGGGACGCATGCACGGCTTCCAGCTCTGGGCCAACCTCCCCGCGTCGCTGAAAATGACCAAGCCTCGCTACCAGGAGGTGCACGCCGGGGAAGTGCCTGAAGTCACCGATGATGACGGCACGCGCGTGCGGGTCATCTGCGGCTCCCTGATGGGAGTGAAAGGACCCGTGGAAGGCGTGGCGGCCGAGCCGCACTATGTCGATGTCTCCGTGCCGGCCGGCAAGTGCAAGACACTCCCCGTGGACACGGTGCGGCATGCATTCGCCTACGTGTTCGGAGGCTCCGGGCGGTTCTCCAACGCCTCGGCGCCCCGCCCGGTCACCGTGGAGTACGTCGGATCCGACCCGGCTCCCGACCAGGTGGTCGATGACCGGTCCCTTGTCCTCTTCGACAGCGGCGACGAGGTGAGCGTGCAGGCAGGGCCCGAAGGCATCCGATTCCTGCTGGTCTCGGGCCATCCGCTGGCAGAGCCGGTGGCGTGGCGTGGTCCCATCGTCATGAATACCCAGGAAGAGCTCCGCCGCGCCTTCAAAGAGCTGCAGGACGGGTCGTTCCTGAAGTAGCGCCTGGCATGCGCCGTCACGCCTGCCGTCGCGAAGACCTTTCCTCCAGGGAGCGCCTGAGCGCCGCGATGCGCCGTCCGGGGGCGACGCCCTGCGGGCACGCGCGCGAGCATTCGAAGTGGGAGGCGCACGCGTCCACTCCCCTGGGGCCGGACGCGAAGTCGAGCGACGCTCCCTCTTTTCCCCGGTCGGTTTCGCGGTCCGCATCCGCGGCAGCGAGGGCGGCGGGGCCCACGAACGGCGCGGTCACCGGGCAGGCGGACACGCATATGCCGCACTCGATGCAGGCATCAAGCTGGACCGCGCCTTCGCGGCCCGTCCTGCTGGGCCTGAGGTAGCCGGCCTTTGCCGGCATCTCGCTGAAGAAGGCGCGCGGGTCCACGGCAAGGTCGCCGATCAACCCCATCTTGCGCAGCGGTTCGACGGTGACCGTGCCGTTTGCGGGCAGCCGCGTCACGCAGAGGAGGCGCTCTTTCCCGTCCACCAGCGCACCGCAGGTGCCGCAGGAGCCGTGGTGACAGGAGTGGCGGTAGCGCAGGCCCGGCTCGCTCGCGTGACGGATCACCTCCAGGGCATCGAGCAGCGTCATTCCCTCCGCGGCCTCCACGTCGTAGCCGGTGAAATCCGCGCCACGTGCGATGCGCAGCGTCACGACGCCCACGGCTCGCTCCTGTAGTAGTCGCGCCACGAGGGGAGGACGAACGCGGCGCTGCGGCAGGTCTCCTTGACGTGCAGCGCCCCGCAGACGAGGTCGGCCGCCTTTTCTGCCATGGCCCGCAGAACGGTGGCCTTGCCGCCGATGAGGGTGCACAGCCCGCCGAGGTTCTCGCGGGAATGATCGATGGCCATGAAGTCGCGGCTCAGGAGCCGCGCGTCGGCGAAAGCGGGATCATCGACGGATCGTGCGCGCCCCGCGAGGGGGCGGGCGGCGCACCACGCGGCGTGGAACGGAGCCTGCGGGAATGACGGGACCATCGCCGCAGCGTGGCGGACGAGGAACGAGACGTCCCCGGCGCCGGGGCGGAGCGCCTCAGGGTCGCTCGCGAATCTCTGCGTGGAGCCGATGATGGACAGGCCGCGCTGGGGAACGATGATGTCCCCATCCCCCGGCGGCCGCAGCCGGCTCACCACGTGGTCACAGAGCCGTTCCCGCACCGCGACCATGGTGCCGGCGGCCGGTGTGAGCGGGATGTCGACACCGGCGAGCGCGCCGACCTTTCCCGCCCACGCCCCCGCGGCGCTCACGAAGTAATCCGCCTCGACCCGGCGTTCCCGCGGGGCTTCTTCTGATCGGTCCACGACGACCGCGGCGCCGATGCGCCCCGCGGTTCTCTCGAAACCGATCACCTCGTTCCAGGGCCTGATCTGCGCGCCGAGGAGCCGCGCCGCCGCGAAGAAGGAAAGGGGCACGCGGAACGCGTCGAATGTACCGTCCGGCACCCACACGGCGCCGCGGATCCCCGGCGCGAGGCGCGGCTCCAGCGCCCGCGTGTCCGCGGCCGGCACGGGACGCGCGGGGATGCCGGCGGCGCGGCATGCCGCCACGAACTCCCCCTCGCGCTCCACGTCTTCGTCGTCCAGCTCCACGAAGAGGCCCCCGTTGAACTCGACTGCCTCCGGCACGAGCCGGCGCAGGTGGAGGCTTTCTTCCCTGCATTCCCGCGCGATGACCGGGTCGGCGACCGCGTAGCGCGCGCCGCTGTGCAGCTGCCCGTGGTGCCGGCCCGTGGTGCCGCTGGTGAGCTCGCCCTTTTCAAGGAGGATGACATCCAGTCCCCGCTGGGAGAGGTCATAGGCCAGAGCGCTCCCGGTTCCGCCGCCGCCGATGATGCAGACGCGCAGGGCGCGGCGCCTGGCAGGGCGGCATTCGTTGAAGGGCCGGGGCGCGGGAGCTGTCACCGGCCGAAGATATGCGTGAACGGGGGGCGCCATCAAGGGGCGCCGCGTTGCCGGCCGGTTCCCGCGACCTCTTCGCCGCAAAAAAGCCCCGCCGTCTTCTGACAGCGGGGCTCACGGCCCTACTTCCGCTTCCTCGCGGAAGCCTTCTTCTTTGCAGGTGCCTTCTTTTGCGCTGCTGCCTTCTTCTTTGCGGGCGCCTTCCTGGCAGCAGCCCGCCTGGCAGCGGGCTTCCTGGCGGCCGGTTTCCTTGTAGTTGGCTTCTTGACGGGCTTCCTGGCGGCCTTGGCCACCTTCTTTTTCGCGGCCGGCTTCCTGCTGGCCTTGGCGGCCTTCTTCGCGGCGGGCTTCCTGGCGGCGGGCTTCTTTGGCGTCGGCTTTTTGACCGCCTTTTTGGGCGCCTTCCTGGCAGCCGGTTTCGCAGCTGCCTTCGGCTTCGCTGCCGCCGCGGGCATCGCCGCCGCAGCCCTGGGCATCGCAGGCGTCTTCGGCGCCGGCGATGCCGGCGTCTTCTGGTCCGTCGGCGGCTGCACGGCTGACTCGGGCTTCTCCCCGGCCTCCGAGAGGCGTCTCTTGGCTTCCTCGTACACGTCGGCAGGCAGCTTCCCGGCCTGGATGGTCTTCACGTTGCTTGCGAGGTGATCCGGATTCTTCGTGCCGACGATGACGGTACTCATCCCGGGGTGAGAGATGGTGAAACGGAGCAGGAATCCCGTGCGGTCCTCTCCCGGCGCGAGAAGATCCGCGAGCTTCGCCTTGGCGAAGATATCCCACCGATCCGCAGCTCCCAGGCCGGCCCCGGCTCGCCCCGCGCAACGCCTCCCCGCACGATGACCCCCGCGCCCGATTGCGCTGCCATTGCGATGGCCTCCTCGTGCCTGCGCTCGAGGCCGGAGTAGGGGATCTGGAAGCTCTCGAAGACTCCCATCCTGATGTACTCGGCGATTTGAGGCAGCGTCGATGAAATGCCGATGTGGAGGGCCTTCCCCGATCTCTTCACTTCCTGCAGCACTGCCACGAGGTCCCCCGCCCGGGTCTCGTCCACGGTGGGGTTGTGCAGCTGCCAGAGGTCGACATGGTCGGTGTTCATCCGCCGAAGCGAGGTCTCGATGTTCTGCAGCAGGTTCTCGCGCGTCCACACGTGCGGCGTGTCGTCGTGGTCACCCTTGTTTACGAGGGTGCAGCCGCACTTCGTGGCCAGGAAGTACTCGCCCCGCCTGTGACTGATGAACTTCCCGATGTACTCTTCGCTCAAGCCGTAGTCATACGAGGTGTCTACAAAGTTGATCCCTGCGTCGAGCACGGCGTTCAGGATCCGCTGCGCATCGCCGTCCGTGACGGGTCTCCCGCCCCAGACCCGTGGCCCACGGATCTCCATGGCGCCGTGGCCCAGCACCGTCAGCTGCAAGCCCGTTCTTCCGAATGCTCTCTTTTCCATTGATGCCTCCCCTGACTAGTGAAAATACTACCGCGGAGGGTTCGACGGACAATCCCTTCGGGACTCGATCCTTCTCTCCCCGCGGTACGCGACCGGGGACGTCCAACGGACGTTGCGAAAGTACACGTGGCTCGGGCGGCCGCCCCGCGTCGGCCGCGCGCCCCTGCTCAGCCCTTGCCCATCGCCAGGAGATGCTCCTTCACCATGGCGAACAGCCGCCGGACGTCCTCGTCGGTCGTATGGTACCCGGTGCCCGACGTCCTCTGGCGCACGACGACGTAGCCGTACTCCTTGTCCCCGCCCGGCTCCTTCTCGTACCCGCTGAAGCTCTCGCGGGTCAGCGCCTGGTAGGTGGGGCCTTTCCCCTTGCAGAGGAACACCGAGTACATGTACGGCACGTCCCCGTTGGGACCCTTGTTCACGGCAACCTGGAGCTGGACGCCGAGGAAATCCGACGGTTTGCGCCGCGGCTCCACCATGAGCCGTATGTCCTCCGGGATCTGCTGGCCTTCCTTGGTCTTGTCCAGCCGGAGGTAGGGCGTGATGATGATGGGCCCGCCCTCGGCCTGCTCCGTGGAAAGGATGGGATCGAAAACGCGCATCCGGAACGCGAGCTCCTGCGGCGTCCACAGCGACACGTTTCCCGAGAAGAGGAACGGGAACAGGAGCACCAGCGCGTCGGCGCAGAGAAACCCGCCGAGCCTGTTGTCACTCCAGGCGAAGATGAAGGCGAAGACGAGCAGGACGATGGCGATGAACCAGCCGAAGCCCGGCCGGTAGATCACGGAGTAGGTCTTCGTCCGCGTGAGCTGGAGATTGCTCTTGATCCGGTCGAACTCCCGCACGGAGGCCGGCTGCCAGTCTTCCTGCCCGATGTCCATGGGCTTGTTCCTGAAGTTCTTCGCCCAGAGGAGGAGGAGGCCGGGGACCATGAGGAGGAGGCCGGGAAAGAACCCGTAGCCGCCCGGAATGAGAACCTGCGCCGCGAGCCCCAGCGCGCCGAAACCGGCAAAAAGCGCCAGCCGCGGGGCGAAAGGCATGCGCGAGACAGCGAACTTCATTTCCATAGTGCGAGCTCCTTCGGGTTGCGGATCTCTGCGGTTCCCGCCCAGCGCCAGTACAGCGGGCAGGCGGCCTGGCACGCGGTGAAGCTGCTGCAGCCGTCACACGCGGCCGGTGCGTACCGCTTGTTCTTGAAAAAGGAGGCCCTCTCCGAGAACCAGATGTCCTGGAAGCCCGTGTCCAGCAGGTTCCCCATGGATTCGGGATAGGAGGAGCAGGGCAGCACGTCTCCCGCCGGTGAGACCGAGAGGAGGCCGTCCATGGCCGCGCAGGACTTGTTGCCCAGCCCGCGCGCGATGGTGTTGTAGTGACAGTGCGGCAGGGGTGAGTACCAGAAGAAGGTCAGGTCCTCCGCGCGCGCGGCGGCCCGCACACGGTCCACGATCGCACCGGCCCGCGCATACGGGACGAAGAGTTTTTCCGCGAAGGGTCCCGCCGCTCCCTTGTCGGCCCCGGGCGGCAGGTAGAGGTTCATGGCGAACCGGGTCACGCCGAGGCCTTTCAGGAATTGAGGCATGGCAGCCGCGACACCTTCGTTCACCGCGCTGATGGTGGTGTTGGTTTGAACGGAGACGCCCGCCGACTGCAGGGCGCGGATGCCCTGGCGCGTCTTCTCGAAGGAGCCGGGCCGGGCGGTGAGCTCATCATGCATGGCGGGGTCCCGGCTCTCGATGCTCACCTGCGCCGTTCGAAGTCCCGCATTGAACAGGCTCTTTGCCCGGGCGGGGTCGGCAAGGATGCCGTTGGTGATCAGGTTCACCTCGAGGCCCAGCATGCGCGCATAGGCGATCATCTCTTCCAGGTCTTTTCTCAGGAGAGGCTCGCCGCCGGTGAGGGAGAAGAAGGGGATCTTCGCATCCTCCTTGAAGACACGAAGGATGCGCCGCACTTCGGGGAGTGTCATCTCGCGGCCGCCGGCAAGGTCGCGCGGCATATCAGCGCGCCTATTCGGCGTCGCGTCAGCGCGCCTATCTGGCGTCGCGTCAGATTCCGTGCGCGAACCCGGCGCCGCGCCCCTGCAGCCCGCTGCACCGCACCCCGCGTAGCAGAACTGGCATGCATTGTTGCACCGATACGTGACCGCAATCTCCCCGAGGATGGGCAGTGTCGTGTACTGGAAGGTGTAGGGAATGGACTCGAACGGGGACCTGCCGTCCGTCGCTGTCTCCCCGAGGGAAAGAG
Organism: uncultured Spirochaetota bacterium; assembly: GCA_963768665.1. Taxonomy (GTDB): domain Bacteria; phylum Spirochaetota; class Spirochaetia; order SZUA-6; family Fen-1364; genus Fen-1364. The sequence continues at coordinate 289,730 of CAVYIU010000002.1, forward strand.
CCCGCAGGTCCGAGACAAACGCGGCAACCTGCGCGGCGCGCCCAGGCTGATCGATGCCGGGAATGGAGGCGACCCTGCCGCCGGCGAGCATGTGGCGCACAATGCTGATGCCCGTGGCGTTGGCCTTGTAGACCTGGTTGGGCGGCAGGATGACCACCCCGTCCTCGTCCCGGGCAAAGATGTAACGGCCGGCCTTGCGGAAGAAGTCGTCGATCCAGGCCAGCTCGCGGAGGCTCCTTCTCAATGCGCTCCTCCCGAGACGCACGCCGAGTGACAGGCCGAGTGGCACGCGGAGTGACACGCCGAATGACAGGCGTGGTGGCATGCCGAGTGGCAGGCGTTGTGGCACGCCGAGTAGCAGGCGCCGACGCCGCCCGTGCGGGCCTGCGGCGGTGCGTAGCAGCCCTTGAAGCAGGAAGCCGATGCCATGAACGCCTGGTAGCCTGCGGAGAAGTCGTGGGGGAGGTGGACGTGCGAGTAGACCGCCGTGTTCCACCAGATCCAGCGGTACGACGACCAGTAGTAGTAGTGCGGGGAGGCCCTGTCCTCCGCCGTCTCCTCCTTCTGCTCGAGCTTCTTTCTATAATACGCGCGCGTCGCGTCGACATCGCAGTCCCAGATCTTTTCCTGCATCTTCGCGAGGACCTTCTCGAAGAAGTCGGCCAGGAGGCCTGAGAGGACGAGGCCCTTCGTGTCGAAGGACTGCAGGAAGAGCTCCTCGTACTCGTGCTCGGCCTTCCGCGCGGTCAGGATCCTTATCTGCAGGGGATCCTCGGCCACGACGTCGATGATCCCCTGGCGCTTGAGGCCTTCCAGCATGATGGCCACCACCTTCTGCAGGGGCATCTCCAGCAGGAGCGCCACCTCGACGGGGTGGAGGTCTTCCACGATCTTCCCTTTGACCTGGTAGGTACCGGCAAAGAGCTTCGGTGGGATCCAGTTGTCCCCTGCCCACTTGATGCCTTCCACCTTTTCCATGGTGCGGCCGTACCCGCGGGACTTCAGCAAGGAGAAGAGCACGACAAGCGCAAGCAGCACCGCAAAGGAGATCCCGAAAGCCAGCGGACCTGCCTGCGCGCGAGGCGCCGGGGCCGCCTGCTGGCCCTGGGCGGAAGCGGTGGTTCCCGAGGAGGAGCTCGCGCCGGCAGCTGCGCCGCTGGTGGAAACGGCCAGGACGCCCGCATCCATGGGGACACTGGCGAGCTTCAGGTAGAACTGCAGCCGCTGTGCCTGGCGGGCGGCCACGTTTTCCTCGTGGAAGCGCAGGGTCAGGTAGTACTTCCCGTCCGCGGCCTTCGTCCCGAAGGAGTCGATGCTGTTTTCCTTGTTGACGGAGGGCTCGGTGCGGAATCCTTCCTGCGTGAGGAAGTCCTGCGACACCGTCTCCCCGGTCACCTCGATGGGGAGGATCACCCGGACGGTGCGGTGATCCAGCGGGTACTCCCATTGCTCGGGCGCCCAGTCGAAGTAGAAAAGCTCCCCGTAGTCCGCCGAGACCGTGGAGCCGATCAATCCGCTCCCGGCAAGGTCACCGCCGTACGCGAGGAAATACATGGCCGAGCCGCTGAACCCGCGGCCGTTGGCCAGCACGACGTCGTACTTCCCGCCGCCGAGGTCAGTGATGCTGAGCGGGACCCTCACGTTGCCGGCGAGGTCGGCGTAACACTGGTCCGTGTTGAAGACGGGTGTCGCCGCGGCCCCTTCGAAAGAGAAGCCGTGCATCTGCCCGCCCGAGGCCTTCCAGTCCAGGCTCTCGTAGAAGACGGCCTTGCCGTCCGTGCGCACTACCACGTCCATCTCCGCGGAGGAGAGGGAGGCGGTGAGGCCGAATCCCGCGCACGCGGCACCGACGAGGAGGATAATCACCAGGAGTCGCTTCTTCATTTCTTTTTTTCCAGCTCTTTCATGATGGCGAGGCGGTCGCTTCCGCTCGTGCCGAGGAGATCCTCCGTGATGCGGGCACGCACGAACGCGGCGCATTCCCTGATGTCCCTGGCAAGCGATTCGGCGGTATCCGACGGGCGGCCCGGGGGCTGCGCGGCCGCTCCGGTGTCGTAGCGGCGGGCGGTCGCGTCCTGGTCACGCTCCCCGAGGAAGACCTGGCATGTCTCCAGCACGCGGTCCACGCGGTCATTGGCGAGCGGCGAGTACGTGGAAAGGCGGCGGCACTCGTCCAGGTACGCCCCTGACTCCTGGAGGAAGAGCTCGATCGCGAGCGCCACCTTCTCGTCGCCGATGCGCAGCACGGCGATGCGCTCCCTGACCGCCGCGACGGCGTCGATCTTCGCCTTCGTGCGGGCCGCGGTATCCTCGTCACTCTCGGCAACCACTTCCCGCGCGCCGGCGCGCGAGAAGAACAGGAGGCCGGTGACGGCCGCGTAGCCGACCACGATGAGCAGCGCGGGAAGGAACGCGTGCGGCCGGAGAAACACCACGGCGAGGACGAAGAGACACCCGGCCGCCGCCGACACGCCGCGGTTGAGCCTCGAGCGGAGGTAGAGAAAAAAAGGCCTTGTGATGGGCATCAGTCCCTTTTTATACCGTTGACGGGATTTGTCAATCGATTTCGCCGCTTATGCGGGGCACGCGCGCTTCACGGCCGGCCGCCTCAGCGTACCTTCAGGACGAGGAGGAGCAGCACGGGCGCGGCGCCATGAACGCGGATTCATGCGCACCGGCCCGGTGCGTCATTGCGAGGAGCTCCTGGTGACCATGAGCGCCTGGGGCGTGCGAAGACTCTCCCGGTACGCCTTCTGGCGTTGCAGCAGGGTGTACATGACGATGGGCTCGAGCAGGGCAAGACCCACGACGGCGAGAACGATGATTTTCCAGGTCTTCACGCGGCGTCTCGGCCGCGGACCCATGTCGGCAGTGGCGTGCATCTGGTGTTCCTCTGACAGCATGAAGTATAGGCGTACCGGTGGCCGTGAAGGATTGCCGCATCATGTCTTTTTCGCCTGCCATTGTTGCGACATTGTTGCGGTCTCCTCCATGGAGCGCCGTAGTGCCATTGCGGCGGTGAACCGCGTGCGCCCCTGCCGAAGGCGCCTGACAGGTGGACCCTGTCCTGTCAAAGGACCGGCGAATGTGCTACGGTCCTACCGGACATGAACGACCCCCTGCCGCCCCTCGTGGCGATCGTCGATGACGAGGAGCACCTTCGCACCACGCTCTCGCACGCGCTGCGCGCCGAAGGCTTTCGCACGGCCTTGCATGCCGACGGCGCCGCCGCGTGGGAATCCTTTTCCGTGCAGCTCCCCGACCTCGTCATCCTGGACATCATCATGCCGCGCATGGACGGGCTGGAGCTCTGCCGTCGCATCCGCGCCGTCTCCGACCGTGTCCCCGTCATGTTCCTCACCTCCCGTGACGAGGAGTTCGACCGGGTGCTCGGGCTGGAGCTCGGCGCCGATGACTACCTGTGCAAGCCGTTCTCGCTGCGGGAGCTCTCGGCACGGGTGAAGGTGCTCTTCCGCCGGGCAGCGCCGCGCGCCGCGACCGGGGAGAAAGAGCCCGCCCGCGGTGATATCGTCCAGGCCGGCTCCTCTCGATGGACACGAAGCGTTTCACGCGCGTCGTGGAAGGAGAATGTCCTCCGCCTCACCGTGACGGAGTTCCGCATCCTCCTCGCGCTCGCCCGGCAGCCCGGCTACGTGCGGACCCGGGAGCAGCTTCTCGCCGAGGCGTTTCCCCAGGACGCGTACATGAGCGACCGCACCATCGACTGCCACATCCGCCGCATCCGCTCGAAGATCCAGGCCGTGGACGCCGGGTTCGACGGCATCGAGACCCTCTACGGCCTGGGTTACCGGCTGCGGGGCGCGTAGCGGTGCGGCGGGCGCGCCCGGTCGTTCCTTTCCCGGATCACCGTCCGCGTGCTCGCGTTCAATGTCCTCATCGTGTTCCTGCCCATTGCCGGGCGTCCTTTCCCTCGGCACCTACGAGAGCCAGCTCCTCGACTCCCTGGAACGATCCCTCGTCCAGCAGGGCCGCGTGCTCGCCGCGGGACTGGAGAACTCCGGGCCGCGCCTGCGGGAGAATGCGCTGCGCTTCCTGCGGAGCCTGCGCCAGCGCAGGGAAGCCCGCCTGCGCGTGGTGGACGATCACGGCCTGCTCCTGGCCGATTCCAGCAAGTTGGAAAAGACGGACACCACGGCCGCGGCAGCCGCTTCAACGTCACCGGGGGACGACAGGGCCGGGGCGGCCAGCCGCCGCGCGGACCGCGCAGGAGACGTTCCTCTATCGGCTGGCCTCGTTTCCCATACGGCTCTGGCGTCGCTACCTGCGGCCGCCCCAGCCGCCCACCGAGTCCGACGAGTACTACTCCGGAGCGCAAGTCCTCGACGGACCCGAGATCGCCGACGCCCTTGCCGGCACCTACGGCGCGGAGACCCGCATCACCTCGGGCCAGCAGTCCGTCACGCTCTACAGCGCGATCCCCGTCTTCGAAGCGCGGGCCGTGTGGTCGGCGCGGTGCTCGTCTCGCAGTCCACGTTCCGGATCCTGAGCGACCTGTACGCGCTTCGCCTCGACATCTTCCGGCTCTTCCTCTGGTCGGTGGCCACGGCGGTCGTGCTCAGCCTCCTCGTGTCCGCCACCATCACGCGTGCCGGTGCGCCGTCTGCGCGACCAGGCGCACGCCATCCTCGACCCGCGCGGGCGCCTCGTGGCAGGCATCTGGCCTCCCGCGCGCGCGACGAGGTGGGGGAGCTTTCGCGGAGCCTCGCCGAGCTCACCGCGCGCCTCGAGCGCCACGTGCGCCTGCTGGAGTCCTTCGCCGCCGACGTGTCGCACGAGTTCAAGAACCCGCTGGCGTCCATCCGCTCGGCCGCGGAGTTGGCCCTGGCGAGCTCCTGACCGCGCGGAGCGCACCGCCATGATGGCAATGGTGCTGGAGGACGTGAGCCGCATGGAGAGGCTGCTCACCGGGGTGCGGGAGATCTCGCGGATCGACAGCGGCGCTGCCGAGGAGAGCGTGGATGGCCCCGTGGACGTGCGCGGAGATCGCGGCAGCCATGGTGGAGTCGCGCGAACGCGCGCCGCAACGCGGGAACGTGTCGTTCATGCTGGAGGGGCAGCCCGCGTCGGCGTGGGTGCCGCGGGGACGGCTGGAGCAGGTCTGCGAGAACCTCATGGACAACGCGGCGAGCTTCTCCCCCGAAGGCGGCAGCGTCCGGGTGGCAGTCGCTGCCGCGGAGGACATGGTGATCATACGCGTCTGCGACGAAGGCCCGGGGATCCTGGCCGAGCACCAGGGAAGGATCTTCGACCGGTTCTTCAGCTTCCGTCCCGGCGAGGAAAAGGGCGTGCACGCGGGCCTGGGACTTTCCATCGTGAAGGCGATCGCGGAGAGCCACGGCGGCTCGGTGAGCATCGGCCCCTGCCGAGCACGGCCGCGGTGCGTGCTTCGAGGTGAAGCTGCCGGCGGCGCCTCCCGGCGCCTGAGCCGTGCACGCCCTTACGGCAGCAGGTAGGCCAGCCCGAGGTTCCGGTAGAGCTGCCCGGAGAGCCACCGCGGCGGGTGGGGCCGGCCCGGCACGGCGAGACGCATCGGCGAGTTGATGACCTTCATGCGCCCGCCCACCATCATGCTCTGCACGCCGGGATTCTCGAGGTTCATGTGCTCGATGATGATGCCCTTCGTGATGTGGTAGTGGATGTAGGAGATGGTCCCGTCCGTGTCCACGGCCGTCACCATCCCCACGTGGGACAGGGGATTGTCCCAGGAGCGGGTTCTCGTTGTGTTCGTACGTGTTGTCCCAGAAGACGAGGTCCCCCGCCAGGGGATGCGCCGTGGAATACAGCAGGTTATCGCGCTCCAGGGTCTTGTAGATCCGCTCCACGCCTCCGCCGGTGAACCGGTGGAAGTCCTGTGCCAGGTCGATTCCCGCGTACCAGTAGATGGCGAGGACGAGACCGGTGCAGTCGTTGTTGAAGCGCTTTCCGCGTACAACGATCTGCCGGCTGCCCAGGAGAGACCGCGCGCCCTCGGCGAGTTTCTCGCGCACCGCGACGACCGAGGGGTCCGCCGTGGCGCGAAGCGGCGCGGGCTGGTCGAACCCGCGCACGGGAACGGTGGTGCAGGCGCCGAGCGCAACGGCGAGGCATGCCGCCGGGAGGGCGAGGAGGGGCCTGAACCGGCGCATTATTCGCGTCATCTATCCCTTATCGGAAACGGGATCCGATTTCCGCGCCGAGGCCGGCGAGGGACCAGCTCCAGGCCAGGAGCCCGAGCGCGGCCCCGCCTGCTATCGCTCCCGTGGCGATGAAGCCGGTGCCCACGCGCTCACTGACACCGTCAGTGAGCGCGGTGAAAAGAAGCGGGACGGCGAACACGATGACCATGAGGATTGCAGGGACGCGGCGCATGGCATTCTCTCCTTGTCGCCGGTGAAACACCGCGGCGGCCTTTCGCAGTCTCTCCAGTTTACCGGCTGGCGAAATTCGTTGACAACACTTGCCGCCGCCATCATAATCGGCACCCGGCAAACGCGGGCACAGGGGGGCGGCATGGCGGACAAGCGGCTGGGCGTCGGCACCAAGGTCGGTTTCGGCGTGGCGGACCTCGGCGGGAACCTGTTCTTCACCGTCGGTGCGTTCATCGTCCTGAAGTACCTCACCGACGTCGTCGGGTTGAACCCCTGGCTGGCGGGCGCGGCCCTGTTCGTGGGCCGGTTCCTGGACGCGTTCTCTGACCCCGTCGTCGGCAGCCTGTCGGACCGCACGACGAGCCGGTTCGGTCGGCGCCGCCCATGGATGTTCGTGGGGGCCATCGTCGTCATGGTCTTCATGATCATCTTCTTCATCAACCCCCGGCTGGGGAGCCAGGGGGCGTTGTTCGCCTGGGCCGCAATCGTTTACACGATCCTCGCGGCCGTGGGCTACACCATGATCAACATCCCGTACTCGGCGCTGACCCCCGAGATTGCCACCGAGTACAACGAGCGGACGTCCCTCAACTCGTACCGCTTCACGTTCGCCGGCCTGGGCACGCTCCTGGGGGCCAGCATCGGGCTTCCCATCGTGGCCGCCGTCTCGGGGGCGAAAGTCGTGAACAATGTCTGGGTGGGAGACGCGAGCCCCGGCTATGCCGTGCTGGGCGTCATCCTTGGCGTCGTGATGGCCACGACCACGCTCATCACGGTGTTCGTGGTCCGGGAAACCTCCAAGCCCATCACCCGTCCCAAGAGCGGCTTCGCGAACATCGTGAAAGGGTGGGCGTCCGCGTTCCGGAACAGGGCATTCGTGCTCATCCTTGCCACGTGGACGCTCAACATGACGGGCCTGACCATCCTCAGCACCGTCCTGCAGTATTACTTCACCAACGTGCGGGGCGAAAGCAACTCCATCACGGTGACCATCGCGCTGGGCATCCTCGTGGTCGTCGCCATCATCTTTATCCCCGTCTGGAACATCATCTCGAGGCGGATCGGGAAGAAGTGGAGCTACCTGATCGGCATGGCGGAGCTCGCGCTCACCATCCTGGTCATCTTCATCGCGGGGCCGGGCCTGCCGCTGGTCGCCCTGTACGTGCTGATCGGGGTCTGCGCATTCGGCTTCTCCACCGGCTATGCGCTGCCGTGGTCCATCCTCCCTGATGCCATTGACGAGGACTACGTGAAGACCGGCGAGAACCGGGAGGGCGTGTTCTACGGCATCTGGACCTTCTGCTCCAAGCTGGGACAGGCGCTTTCCGCCCTGGGAATCGGCGCGCTCCTGAGCCTCTCGCACTACGACGGCAAGATCGCGGTGCAGGGACCGGACGCCCAGCTGGTGATCCGTCTCCTCTTCGGCCCGATCGGCGCCGTGTTCTACATCGCCGCGGTGATCGTGCTCTTCTTCTACCCCATAACGCCGAAGATGCACGCGGAGATCCGCAAGAAGATCGACAAGATGGAGAAGGCAAAGTCCCGCTGATCGCCGGCACGACCGCGTCATCCGCTTCTCCTTCGGTTCTGGACACCGGGCAGACCCCTGATCATACTGCCCGCGATGGCAGGAAAGATTCGTGTCGGTGTCGTCTTCGGCGGCAGGTCCGCCGAGCACGAGGTCTCGCTGCAATCCGCGAAGAATGTCCTGGAAGCGCTGGACCGTGAGAAGTACGAGCCCGTGCTCATCGGCATAGACCGCGAGGGGCGCTGGCGCCTGGACGAACAGACCGCGCTCCTCTATGCGCAGGCGCGTCCCCTTCCCAACCTCGCCGTGGGCAGCCAGCGGGAGGTCGCCCTCGTGGCCCGCGGGGAGCAGAGCCGGCTCATGGACCTGTCACGCGGGAGCGAGCTGGGGAAGCTCGACGTGATCTTCCCCGTCCTGCACGGACCCTACGGCGAGGATGGCTCGGTGCAGGGGCTTTGCCGTCTTGCCAATCTCCCCTGCGTGGGCGCCGGCATCCTCGGGTCGGCCGTGGGCATGGACAAGGACGTGATGAAGCGCCTCCTGCGCGACGCCGGTGTCCCGATTGCCCGGTTCCTCGTCCTGGCGCCGGGGAAGGACAAGGGCGCATCGGCGGCGGCGGGATTCGCCAGGGTCACCGCGGAGCTGGGGTCCCCGGTCTTCGTGAAGCCCGCGAACCTCGGCTCATCGGTGGGCATCGCGAGGGCGGGAACCGCCGAGGAGTTCGCGCGCGCCGTGCGGAACGCCTTCGCGTACGACAGCAAGGTGATCGTGGAAGAAACCATCGTCGGCCGCGAGGTCGAATGCGCCGTGCTGGGCAACGAGGATCCCGCCGCGTCGATTCCCGGCGAGATCGTCACCGGCGGCCGCCACGCGTTCTACGACTACGAGGCCAAGTACCTCGACGAGCACGGCGCCACGCTCCTCATCCCGGCGCCGCTCGATGCGCCCCTGCGCGAGAGGGTGCAGGCGCTGGCGGTGCGCACCTTCACGACCCTCTGCTGCGAGGGCATGGCGCGCGTGGACATGTTCGTCCGGGAGGACGGGGAAGTCCTGGTCAACGAGATCAACACGATCCCCGGCTTCACGAAGATCAGCATGTACCCGAAGCTCTGGGAAGCCTCCGGCATCACCTATACCGAGCTCGTGGACAGGCTCATTGCGCTCGCGATGGATCGCCACGCCACCGAGCAGGGACTGAAAACCACGCCCTGAGCCAGGGGCCACGCCCTTCCGCCGGGAACGAGTGCCTCCCCGTCGGCTTGAGCGGGGAGCCGCGCGGTGCTACCGTGCCATCGAAGGGAGGGCCCACGGTGCGTGAGAGCGCAAGGGTCATTGCCGTCGATCTCGGCGCTTCCGGCGGGAAGTGCTTTGCCGGCTCGTTCGACAGGAACGGCCTGGCACTGAAGGAGATTCACCGCTTCAGCCACGAGCCCGTGGTGATGCACATCGCCGACAGGCACGGCACGGTGGAGGAAAGGTCGTTCTGGAACGACATCCTCATCTATGGCAACATCGTCGAAGGCCTGCGCGCCTACCGACGGGAGGCCGGGAGTGCCGTGGACTCCATCGGAATCGACACCTGGGGCGCGGACGGCGTGCTCGTCAACGAGGACGGCGTCCTCCTGGGACCCATGTACTGCTACCGCGATCACCGCCTGGACGGCATGGTGGACCGGGTGAAGAAGCGCATCGACCCCACGCGCATCTACGAGATCACCGGCATCCACTTCCAGCCCTTCAACGTCTCCAACCAGCTCCTCTGGGCCGTGGAGAACCGGGAAAGCCTCGTGCGAAAGGGCGTTCGATTCCTCCCGGTGCCGACGCTTTTCAACTTCTACCTTGGCGGGGTGGTCTCGGTGGACTCTTCCTGGGCGAGCGTCACCCAGCTCATGGACGCGCGCAAGCGCCGCTGGAGCAGGGAGATCCTGCGCGCCCTCGGCATCCCCGCGCGCATCCTGCCGGAGATCGTCGCCCCGGGCACGGTCGTGGGGGAGCTGCGCGAGGGCATCGCGAAGTCGGTGGATATCGCGGCAGCGCGGATCGTGGCGGTCGGATCGCATGACACGGCCAGCGCCTACGCGGCGGCGCCGGTGGGCAACGCCTCCGCGGCCCTCATCATCAGCTCGGGCACGTGGTCGCTCATCGGCAAGCTGCTGCGCAAGCCTCTGACGAACCCCGCTGCCATGGCGGCCAACATGAGCAACGAGGGGGGCATCGGCAACGTGCGGTTCCTGAAGAACTGCATGGGCACCTGGCTCGTCCAGGAGCTGCGCAGGGCGTGGCGCGTCCGCGACGGCCGCGAGATGGAATGGGACGAGATCAACCGGCTCACCGAGAAGGGCACGGCGTTCGCCATGCTCCTCGACCCGGATGATCCCAGCTTCTACAACCCCCAGAACATGGAGTCCGCCATCGTGGAGTTCTGCCGCCGCACGGGCCAGGTGCCTCCGTCGGACCGTGGGACGATGCTCCGCGGCGTCTACGAAAGCCTCGCCATGAAGTACCGCATGGTCGCCGACCAGATCGCGGAGGTGAGCGGGCTGCCGAACAAGGTGGTGCATATCGTCGGCGGGGGCTCTCGCAACACGCTGCTCAACCAGTTCGCCGCGAACGCCTGCGGCATGAAGGTGATCGCCGGGCCGGAAGAGGCCACGGCCGTGGGCAACGCGGTGGTGCAGGCGCTCGCGCTCGACGTGATCAGCAAGGTCGCCGACGCCCGCGCCATGATCCGCGCCGCGTTCCCCATCAAGGAATACCAGCCGCGGGAAGCCGACACGTGGGCCCGCGCGTACGAGCGCTACCGGGCCGTCGTGAAGTAGGGGAATACCCCCCCGGCCGGGCGCGGCAGGCGCCCGTCGAGCGGTCACACCAAAGGAGTGAATGATGGGACACCGAGGGAGCGAGTACGCCGCCATCGAGCTGCCGGAGTTCGGGGAGCCGACCGTCGAGCCGGAAGTGTCCGCCGCGGAGTACGAGTCCCGCATCCGCGGCGCCCGCGACGCGGCGCGGGCAAAGGGGATCGACCTGCTCCTGGTGTACGGGGACCGCGAACACTCTGCCAACATGACTTTTCTCACGGGCTTCGACCCGCGGTTCGAGGAAGCGCTGCTTCTCATCGGCGCGAGGCAGCCGCCGCTGCTCCTGGTGGTGGGCAACGAGGGAATGGGGTTCTCGCTGAAGAGCCGCGTCGAGCTCCAGCGAAGGCTGTACCAGCAGTTCAGCCTCATGGGACAGCCGCGCGATGGCAGCGAGCCGCTGGAGAGCATCCTTCGCTCCGCGGGCATGACACGCGGCACGCGCGTGGGAGTCATCGACTGGAAGTACTTCGGTCCCGAGGTGGGACCCGATGCCGATCGATGGCTGTGCACGCCGGCGTTCATCGTCCGCGCCATCCGCACGGTGACCGGTGAGGACCCCCTCAACTGCACCGACATCACCATGCATCCCGCCCACGGGATGCGTTCGGTCAACACCGTTGACCAGCTCGCCGCGTTCGAGTTCGCCGCGACGTGCACGACGCGAGCCATGAAGCGCACCCTCCTCGCGCTGCGCACGGGCATGAGCGAGTACGAGGCGGTGGAGCTGTCGCGGTGGAACGGAATGCCCTTCTCCTGTCACCCCGTGATGGCAAGCGGACCGCGGGCAGCCTGGGTCGCCAGCCCGTCCACCCGGCGCCTGGAGCTCGGGGATCCCGTGCTCTTCAGCCTGGCGGCGTGGGGCGCGTTGAGCGCCCGGGCCGGGTTCCTCGTGCACGAGGCCGGGGAGCTGCCGGCTCGGAATCCGCGACTGGCTTTCCCGGCTCGTTGTTCCCTACTTCGGCGCGGTCGCCGAGTGGTACGAGGCAGTTGGCATCGGGGTGTCGGGCGGCGCGCTGGCAGAGGTCATCCAGCGTCGGCTGGGTGATCCCTTCTTCGGGGTCTCCCTCAATCCCGGTCATCTCATCCACCTGGATGAATGGGTGCATTCGCCCATCGCGCCGGGCTCGAAGGTGCCCCTCGTTTCGGGCATGGCCCTGCAGGCGGACATCATCCCGGCAACCGGCGGGCCCTATTTCACCACGAACATCGAGGACGGCATCGCGCTGGCCGACGAGTCCCTGCGGGCCGGGCTCGCCGAGCGCTGGCCGGAGGCGTGGCGGCGGATCCAGGAGCGCAGGCGGTTCATGAAGGAGGCGCTCGGCATAGAGCTGAAGCCCGAGGTGCTGCCCTTCTCCAGCATTCCGGCGTGGCTGGCGCCGTTCATGCTGAGCCCCGGCATGTGCATGCGCGCGAAAGGCGGCTGATCCTCAGCGAAGCCAGCGATCCAGCCAGGCGAAAGCATCCGCCTGCATGGTCCGGTCGAACTTGTGCGGTCCCGGGTAGAACAGGCCCTGGTACCGGTCGTCTGCGGCCATCTTCGCGTAGAGCGATTCCAGGCGCTCATGTGCCCGGCGTTGCCCGGCAAGGGTCCACAGCGGATCGTCGTTGTTGTACTGCACCATGAGCGGGCCGGGACCATGCATGGAAATCACGTCGGGGAGATCCATCCACTGGGAGAGATGGGGAACGTGGTACATCCACGTGTGCCGCGTGATCTTCTCCCGCAGCACCTCGCCGTTGACGGACATGAAGCCGACGCAGAACGCGCAGCGGATCCGCTCGTCGAGCCCCGCCAGGTAGATCGTGCGGAGGCCCCCTCCCGAGAGCCCTCCGCAGGCCAGCCGCCCCGGGTCCACCTCGGAACGCGAGGCGAGGTAGTCGAGCGCGCGCCGATCGTCCCAGGCCATCACGCCCGGCCATGTCGTCCCGGGAGAGAAAGAGGGTCTTGGCCACGAGCGATTCGTAGTCCCCCGCGAAGTCGTTGTACGCGCGTATGTAGTCCGCCGTGCCTTCTTCCTGCGCAAGCACGCGGGACGTGAACTCTTCCGGCACGGAATCCGCCGCCATCTTCCTCGAGCCCCAGAGGAACGCATCAGGGGCGAGCACCGCGTAACCGCGGCGGGCGAGAGCAGTCGCCCAGGAGGTGCCCCCGTAGCACTCCTCCTTGAAGTCGCGCAGGATCTGCGGCTCTCCCTCGCCAAGGGCCACGATTTTTTCCTTGCCGAAATACTTGAAACCTCCATGGTCGTGCAGGGCAACGACTCCGGGCAGGGGGCCGTCGTGCCCCGACGGCCGCAGAAGGAATGCCCCTGTGCGGGGCCCGAACGGCTGCGCCCAACTTACTTTCTCCATGATCACCCCGCCGCTCTCGGAGGCAGACTCCACCACGGGGTCCAGCGCGCACCGCCGGCGGATCCCACGCGAGCAGCTCCAGCACCTTGCCACGGGCCTGCTGTCTCCACGCGGAGAGTTCGTGCCACCGCGGGTCGAGGAAACCCATGGGGTACGCGCGCCGAGATTCGTTCCATGCAGCAAGCTCGTGGTAGTTGCCGAGAATGGGGTGCGACGAGGAGCTCATTCGCGGATGCTACCAGAGCCGTGCTCGATCGTAAACGGGCCGCGAAGCGCGAAGCGCGTGCCGGCGTGCATCGGCTCTCTTGACCGCGCCGGTCCCCGGGGCCATCATCCTCAGGCAGTCATGAGCGACGTCTGGATCATGGGTGAGCTCCTGGTGGAGATCATGCGGCCCCGGCCGGGCATGGGTCTCCAGGAGACCGGGCAGTTCCTCGGGCCTTTTCCCAGCGGGGCTCCCGCGATCTTCATCGATACGGTTGCCCGCCTGGGGCACAGCGCCGCGATCGTGAGCGGTGTCGGGGACGACGATTTCGGCCGCTGCGTTTCCGGGCGCCTCGCGGCGGACGGCGTGCGGACCGACCTCGTCGAGGTGTTCCCCGGTGTTTCCACGGGCACGGCTTTCGTCACCTACTTCCGTGACGGTTCGCGGAAGTTCCTCTTCCACTGGGATGGGACGGCCGCAGTCATGGCCAGGGTGCCGGACGCCTCGTCCATCGGGACACCGAGATACCTGCACGTCATGGGCTGTTCGCTCATGGCAAATGACGAGTTCCGCAGGCGTGTTCTTTCTGCCGTGGAGCTGTTCGCCGCGGCCGGGGCGCGCATCACCTTCGACCCGAACATACGCACGGAGTTGCTGAAAGGCCGCACGGTGGAGGAGATTGCGGGCCCTGCGCTGCAGCGATCCTCCATCATCTTCCCCGGGGAAAAGGAGCTCGCGCTCCTGGGCGGCCACGAGAACCCGCGGGACGCCGCACGGGCCTTGTTCGAGAGACCGGCGCTGGAGCTGGTTGTCCTCAAGAAAGGAAGCCGCGGCTGCACGGTCATCAGCCGTACCGACACCGTCGACGTGGCAGCCTTCGCCGTCAGGGAGGTCGACCCGACCGGTGCCGGGGACAGCTTCGACGCCGGGTTCATCTGCGCCCAGCTCGAAGGAAGGGACCTGAGGGAGTCCGCGCTGATGGCTTCGGCGGCCGGCGCTCTCACCGCCCAGGCTTTCGGACCGATGGAAGGCCGCATCGATGCCCGCACAGTGGCTGCGATGGTGCGGAAGGGGACGCGCGAGCCGTAGGCATCAAACCGTCAGCTCGACCCCAAACTTGGCCATGGCCTTCCGCGCGATGGTCTGGCGGAAGTGGTCGAGCGACTGGCGGTCCAGGAGCGGGAAGCTCCTCCCGCACTTGGGACACGTGAGCGCCCTGCCGCTGCGCTGGAGTGCCAGGTCGTGGACGGAGCAGATGGGGGTGAGATTCCTGATGGAGCGGCGGCCGAACCGGTCCTTCGTCCACCGCCAGTGAAAGTGCCAGGGTCCGAAGGTATCCGTGATGTAGGCAAAGAGATCCGCGTCAGGGTTGGCTTTCCGGGCGACCTTCCGAATGATCCACCGGAGAAAGGCGAGGACGACGAGCGCGGCGACGATGGTCCACGCGGGCACCGGGTAGGTGACCCAGTCACGGACAACGGCCGCGAACTGCGGCAGCCATGCGTCGATGAGGCTTCCCTGGAGATAGGGAACCAACAGCGAGACGATCAGCGCGGTGAAGGCCGTGCCGAGGACGCCCAGGACCCAGCGGAGGATGACTCTTCCGACCGACGTCTTCTTCATGCGTGCCCGGAAGAGTATCCGGTGCGGGCGACCGTGAGAAGACGGGTTCTCGACGGCGACGGACGCGGGGCCAGGCTCCAGAAGGGAAACCCGTACTTCATGAAATAGACGGAAATAGACGCGGCGCGTCTCGACTCGTCGGTTTCAGCAAAGGCGGGGCAAGCTCCCGACGAGCTGCTTGGACCTCATGAAATCGACAGGAATAGACGCTTCGCGTCCTAACTTGTCGATTCCAGCAATGCCGGGCGCTACGTGGCCCTCCCCGCGGCGCCGCCGCGCTGCTGCGGGTACAGGAAGCGCTTGATCTTCTGCGACGGTGTCTTCTCGAACGGCTCTGTCTGCAAGTGCACGCGGCTCAGCCGGCTCCACTGGGCGAGCTGAGTGTTCACTTCCGCCTTGATGCGCTCCAGGAGGGCGGCAGCGGAACTCACCATGTGTGCCTGGACGTCGGGCTTCAACTGCACCAGGGCAGCCACTCCCGAGCCGTCGGCATAGACCAGGGACTCGTCGACGTACGGCGAGGTGTTGAGAACCGCCTCGATTTCCTCCGGGTAAATGTTCTCTCCCGAGGCGCCGAGGATCATCGTCTTCAGCCTTCCGCGCACGTACAGGCGCCCCCGCGCGTCCACCACGCCGAGATCCCCGGTGCGAAACCAGCCGTCAGGCGTAAACGCGTCGGAGGTCCGCGCGGGGTCGCGGTGGTACCCGCGCATGACGCACGGGCCGCTGACCTGGATCTCCCCCTCGCCCGTGTCCGGCCGGGGTCCGCGATGCGCACCGAGACACCCTTCAACGCGGGGCCGGTGGAGCGCAGGCGCGAGGCCGCGGGCGACGCGCCGGCAACCAGGGGCGAGGTCTCGGTGAGCCCGTAGCCGATGGCATACGGGAAGCGCGCCGCGCGGAGGAAACGCTCCACGTCCGGGGCGAGACCTGCGCCTCCGACGCCGAAGAAGCGCATCCTGCCTCCGAACGTTTTCCTGAGCTTCATGCCCGCGACCAGGATGAGAAGCCGTCGGACACCCGGAACGCGGTACAGGGGCATCTTCTCCAGCTCGGGGAATACCTTCGCGCGGCAGATTTTTTCAATGATGAGAGGCACCGTGAGCATGATGGTGGGCCGCACGCTCTTCATGGCCGGCACCAGCACCGAGGCGGACGGCGGCCGATCCAGGTAGACGATACTGGCTCCCTGGAGGATCGGCGCGATGAAGCCGATCGTGCACTCGTAGGTGTGGGCGAGGGTGAGCACCGAGAGCGCACGATCGCTGTGCCGGATGCGCAGGATGCTCCGCGTCGCCCACGCGTTGGATACAATGCTGCGATGGGTCAGCTCAACGCCCTTGGACTGCCCCGTCGTGCCGGAGGTGTAGATGATTGCGGCAAGATCATTCTCGTCCACCGGCGGCAGCTCGAAGGCAGTGCGCGGCAGGCGGAGTATTTCCTCGATGGGGATGACGGGGAGACCCGCTGACGCGGCCGGGAGCTTCGCGCGCAGGCGCTCGGATGCGACCACGGCGCGGCACTCCGCGTGTGCCACGATGTTCTGGATCTGGGCAGCGGCGAACTCTGTCATGAGGGGCACCACAACGGCACCCATGGAGGCGACGGCCAGGTAGGTAATACCCCACTCGGGCCTGTTCTCCGAGAGCAGGGCGACACGGTCACCGAACCGTATCCCGCGGTCCCGCAGGACCGACGCGAGCGCGAATGCGTGCTCGCGCATGTCCCGGAAGCTCACCGGCGGGCCGCCGATCATCGAGAGCGCGGGCCGTATGCCGTAGGAGCGGGCGCCGCGCAGGAGAATATCCTGGAGTGTGAACCGTGTCAGCCTGTACACATTACCTCGCTTGCCGGATCGGCGATCCTATCACGGATCCGGTGCGCCCGCGAGAACTCCGCCAGCCTATGCCTCGCGTTGAACACGCACGAAAAGAAGGCCCCGCCGCGGAACCCGTGGCGGGGACCTTCACGCACTGGAGAGGAGGGAACTTCTGGTCTGCGGTGACCCGCTGTTTTCAATCCTGCCGCATCAGCTGGACTTTACTTCTATGGTCTTGGGCTTCGCAGCCGGCACCTTCGGGAATGCCAGGTGCAGGATGCCGTTCTTGAACTCGGCCGCTATCTTCTCGCGGTCCACGCCCTCGGGGAGGACGAAGCTTCGGCTGAACTTCGCGGCCCTGCGCTCGCGCAGGACGTAGCCGTTCTTCTTCTCCTCGCTCTTCTCGTCCTTCTGGGACGAGATGGTGAGCAGGCTGTTATCGAGTTTGACCTCGACGTCCTTCTCACTCAGCCCGGGAAGCTCGACCTCCATGAGGTACTCGGAGTCCGTCTCGCGCACGTCGACGGCCGGGAGGGTCGACCTGCCGAGGGTAGGCTCCATCACGAAGTCGTCGAACCAGCGGGACACGTTGTCCAGAAGGTCCACGGTGGGAGAGTAACGAATCAGGTTCATATCCAACCTCCTATCGGTTTCAAAGTTCACGCCATCTTATTAGCACGATCTATGCCAACTCAATATTATTAACTTAATTCATTACTCAGTAATAAGTTATTTAAATTCTGGCCAGCTCTGAGCTCAAGCGTGTTCGTGGCTCTTTTGAATCAATTTGACACATAAGCCTATTATGACACTATAGATGAATCATTTTGATGCACTTCAACAAGATCCATAGCCTTGGTAGGCTCCTGCTCGTGGGCCATCTCGGCTTCGATTCTTTTCTCCCTGGAATCACGGAGACGGGCGATGTAACCAGGACCGCCTGGTGGTTTGTGTTCCGTGGGACCGACATGCTCGTCAGCCGGACCGAGGAGGTGTTCAGCATCCCCCGCGCTCCGACGCTGGCGCACCTGGGCATCGCCGCCGGATCCA
This sequence comes from uncultured Spirochaetota bacterium, assembly GCA_963768665.1. GTDB lineage: Bacteria > Spirochaetota > Spirochaetia > SZUA-6 > Fen-1364 > Fen-1364. Next base: position 307,533 of record CAVYIU010000002.1, read on the forward strand.
GCCACTTCCTCGGGCTTGCGGACGGGCTGCCCTGCCGCGCCGTGGAGCTTCCCGCCGACGCCGTCGCACCCGCGGGCTGGAGCTTCGAGGGCGTGCGGTCGCTGTTCGGTCTCATCGCGGACAGCTTCTTCGCCGTGGCAGCCCGCGCGCTGGAGGTCCTCGAGTGGGACCGCACGCACCGCTACTGCGGCGCCTGCGGCGCCGCCACCATCCCCAGGGACGGTGAGCGCGCGCGCGAGTGCCCGTCGTGCAAATCCCTGTCCTATCCCCGCATCTCCCCCGCGGTAATCGTTGCCGTCAGCCGCGGTGAGCAGATCCTCCTGGCGCGCGCGCGCCGCTTCCCCCCGGGCTTCTACAGCGTCCTGGCCGGCTTCGTGGAGCCGGGAGAGACGCTGGAGGAGTGCGTCATGCGCGAGGTGAAGGAAGAGACCTCGGTCGACGTGAAGAACCTGCGCTACTTCGCCAGCCAGCCATGGCCGTTCCCGCACTCGCTCATGATCGCTTTCACGGCCGACTGGGCTGCGGGCGAGATCCGCGTGGACGAGACGGAGCTGGTCGAGGCGGGCTGGTACACGGTGGACGCGCTGCCGCAGATCCCGGATCCCATCACGGTGGCACGCCGGCTCATCGACGGGTGGATTGCCGCTCGGAGGCAGGGGAGGTCCCGGTGAAGCAACGGTGTCCCTGGGGAGATGCCAACGACGTGAACACACCTTACCATGACGCGGAGTGGGGGAATCCCGTTCACGACGACATCCGTCACTTCGAGTTCCTCGTGCTGGAGGCGGCACAGGCGGGCTTGAGCTGGGTCACGATACTGAAGAAGCGGGATGCCTACCGAAAGGCGTACCGGGGCTTCGACCCTGCGCGTGTTGCGCGCTTCACGGACCGTGACGTCGCGCGCCTCCTTGCCGATGAAGGCATCGTTCGCAACCGGCTGAAGATCACGTCGTCGATCGACAACGCGAAGCGCTATCTCGCCGTGCAGAAGGAGTTCGGCAGTTTCGACGCCTACCTCTGGAAGTGGACGGGGGGAAGCCGCGGGTGAACGCCTGGACGTCACAGTCGCAGGTCCCTGCGCGCACGGAGCTGTCGGATGCCGTCTCGCAGGACCTCAGGGCGCGGGGGTTCACCTTCGTCGGGTCCACGATCATCTACTCCCACCTCCAGGCGGTCGGCGTGGTGAACGATCACCTCGTGAGCTGCTTCCGCTGGAAAGAGGTGCAGAAGCTCCCGACCTGACCCCGCCGCTTCTACAGCCCGTACCGGGCCATCTTCTGCGCCAGGGTCTTGCGGGTGATCTCCAGTTCCCGTGCCGTTTTCGACTTGTTGCCGCTGTTCCTTGCCAGCGCCTCGCTGATGGCCTGCCGCTCGTAGCGGGCCGTGACCTCGCTGGCTCCCGCTTTCAGTGACGCCGCGGCCGACGCACCCGCGTCCCGCGCGTCGACGATCGCGGCAGGGAGGATGCGAGGCACGTCGCTGGTCTGTCCGGGCGCGCCGTCGACGATACTGCTTTCCCCGAGCAGGACAATCCGGTTCACCACGTTCTCCAGCTCCCGCACGTTGCCGGGCCAATCGTACGAGGAGAGCGCCGCCATGGTTGCCGGATCGAGGGTGACGCGCTCCCGCACGTAGCGCTCGCTGTACTTCGCCAGGAAGTGCTCGACGAGCAGGGGGATGTCCCCCCGGCGCTCGCGCAGGGGCGGGAGGTGAAAGGACACGACATTGATCCGGTAGTACAGGTCCTCGCGGAACCTGCCCTGCTTGATCAGGGTGGGCAGGTCCTTGTTCGTCGCCGTGAGGATCCTCGCATCGACGGTGATCCGCTTCACCCCGCCGAGCCGCTCGAAAGCGGATTCCTCGATCACGCGGAGGAGCTTCGCCTGCACTTCCAGCGACATGTCGCCGATCTCGTCGAGGAACAGGGTCCCGCCGTCGGCGAGCTCGAACTTGCCCCTCTTCCTCTCGACGGCTCCCGTGAACGCCCCGCGCTCGTGCCCGAACAGCTCGCTCAGGAGGAGGCTCTCCGAGAGCGCGGCGCAGTTGATGCCGATGAAGCTCGCGTCCCGGCGGGAGCCGCCGAAGTGGATGTAGCGGGCGAGTACCTCCTTGCCCGTCCCGCTTTCCCCCGTGATGAGCACGGTGACAGACTGGTTCTTGACCTTGTCCGCCGCCCCGATCAGGGCGGCCAGCGCGGGGTCCCGGGTGACGAAGGTATGGGGCGAGCGCTGGACCAGCTCGTCCCTGAGGAAGCGGTTCTCGCTGGCAAGCGCCCGCAGCTCGAGGTTCCTGCGCACGGACTCGAGCAGGCGCGTGTTGTCGATGGGTTTCAGGAAGTAGTCCGCCGCGCCTCCCTTCAACGAAGCGACCGCGGTGTCCACGCTCCCGTAACCGGTGATGACGAGGACCACGAGGTCCGGCTCCAGCCTCTTCAGCTCCTTCAGCAGATCGACCCCGCTGCGCTCTCCCTTGAGACGGACGTCCACGATCGCCGCGTCCACGGGGTAGCGCGCCGCCGCCGAGACGGCGCTTTCGTAGCTGGAGGCGGTGTGGACGGTGAACCCCTCCCTCTGGAAGAGGTTCTCCAGGCCGTGACGAAGGCCCTCCTCGTCGTCGACGATCAGGACGGACGTGCCTTTCATCCCTGCGCCCCGCCGCGCTCCGCGTCGGCGCCCCGCGGCGCCGTGCCCTCGCCGTTGAGAACCGGCAGTCCCAGGCAGATTCGCGTGCCCCCGCCCTCCCGGGTCCTGACGCTGATCGTCCCGTCGTGCTTGGTGACGATCCCGTACACGACGGACAGGCCCAGCCCCGTTCCCACGCCGTTCGGCTTGGTCGTGAAGAATGGATCGAAGATGCGGGGGACCATCTCCTTCGAGATCCCCGACCCGTTGTCGGCGACGGCCAGGGAGATCCTGTCCGCCTCCCGGCGGGAGGCGGGTCGAGACGAGCACCCGTCCCCGGGCCTTCGATTGCCTGCACCGCGTTCCTGACCAGGTTGATGACGACCTGCTTGAGCTCGTCGGGGCTGAGCACGCACGCGGGCAGCCCTTCGGCGAGCCGGGCGTCGATGCGGACCTGGTCTTCCCTGGCCAGGGAGTAGTCGACGAGCCGGATCACGTCCCTGATCACCCCGTTCACATCAGCGCCCTGCCCGGGCCCTGCGTCCCCCGAGGCGAAGTTCAGGAGCTCCTGCACGAGGCGGGCAATCCGCCGCGTCTCCTGCTCGATCCACTTCAGGGACACCTTGCGGGAGTCGCTCTCCTCTTCGTCGATGAGGTTCTGCACGTTGGTAAGGATCGAGCCCAGCGGGTTGTTGATCTCGTGGGCCATCCCGGCGGAGAGCATGCTGATGGAGGACAGCTTCTCCGCCTGGAAGATCTTCTCTTCCAGCTCGGTTTTCGCGCTGATGTCCTCCGCCACGAGCACGCAGCCCGACGGCTCCCGCGCCATGGCATTCCGTGGGTTCGACGAAGCGCTGCCGGCGCTGATGAAGGGGTAGAGCTTGATCTCGAAGACCCTGCCGCCTGCCGAGCGCTTGACCTCGGAGAAGGAGGCGGTGCCGCTTTGCAGCACGGCGATGATCTTCTCCACGAGCGCCTCGTCCACGATGTCGATGTCCAGCCAGGTGAGGGGCACCCCGTCACGGCGCGCCCGTCCAGGGAGAATGTCTCCAGGAAGGTTCCGTTCGCCTTCTCCACGACCAGTTCCCCGTTGACGATGGCGATGCCCGCCTTGATCGAGCTGATGATCTTCTCGTTGTACTGGGACGTACTCCTGCATTTCCTGCTTGTCCTGGGCCAGCTCCCGGGCCATCTCGTCGAATCCCCGGAAGAGCCTGCCGATCTCGTACCCCCCCTCTGACCGCGCCGGGGGAAAAGCGCGAACGGCCCCCCGACGGCGGACACGGGTCCCACGCGGGTGTCGAAAGCCCCTGCCTTCAGCTTCTCCATCCCGGCAAGCAGGGCCGCAATGGGGTTGGTGATGTTGCGGGAGAGGAAGAGGCTCAGCACGATCGTGATCATGGCTGCCGCGAGGGAGACGAGCAGGACGGCGCGGCTTGCAAGCAGGCTTCGCTGGGCGTACGGAGCGTTGGGGAGGAAGGTCGCCAGGTACAGCTCGCCCTGGTCCCGGGCATCCGCGGCCGGTCCCGCGGCCATGGTTCCCGCCCACTGGAAGGCGATGTTCAAGCGATCGCCGCCGACTTTCTGGTCGAACCGCTGACGGTACGCGCCGGTCACGGGCTCCGTTACCAGGCTCGCCGCCGACAGGGTCGGAGGGAAGGAGCCGATGAGGCACCGCGAGCCGAGGTACAGGCCGACGTGCGATTTGCGGTTCAAGGTGAGCTGGCCGCAGAACTCGGCGTCCATCCGCTTGACGAGGAAGAGGTCTTGCGGCGTTCCTCCGGCAACCGACACCCGGGTGATGCCGACAAGGCACAGCACGCCGTGGATGACCCGCAGCTCCAGGTAGGGCTGGTCCCTTTGTGTTGGACAGCTCCTTCAGGTCGGGCGAGCTCGAAGGTATTGTACGTGACCGGGATGAGGTCGAGGAGGTGGGCGCGTGAGTCGCCGACCGCCAGCAAGTCGACCTTGGAGATGAAGACGAAGCCCTTGAGCGCTCCCATCAGCGCCTCCTGGGTCGGACGACCGCGGGAGGCGGCAAGCAGGGCGCCCAGCCGCTGGTCCTTGGTGATCCCGATCAGGCTGATCCAGATCTGCCGCTTCCAGGAGTTGAAGCTGTCGGCGAGAATCGTGGCTTCGCCTTCGAGCTCCTGGCCGGCTTCCGCGAGGTCCGCCCGGCGCGTGACGTTGGTCACCAGGAGGACGAGAGGACGGCCTGCACGACGATGACGCCGACGAAAAACAGGAGCGTCTTCGTGAAGAGCTTCATGCCGCGCCGGAACCTCCTCTTTCGCACGGCTACCGCCGAACGACTATGTCGCACCGTTTCCGCCCCCACGATGAGGCTCACCACCTCGTCGGCGTTCGTGTCCTTCGTGATCAGCTCCGCCACCTTCTCGCCCCGGCGCATGATGACCAGCCGGTCGGCGACGGAGAACACGTCGTGCATCTGGTGGCTGATCACGATGACCCCGATCCCGTGCGACTTCAGGCGGTTGACGAGGTCGAGCACCTTCTTCTGCTCGGCAACGCCGAGGGCCGCCGTCGGCTCGTCCATGATCAGGAACTTCGCGTCCCAGTAGATCGAGCGGGAGATCGCCACGGCCTGGCGCTGCCCGCCGGACAGGGCGCGGATCCTGTTGCGAAGGGACGGGATGAGGATATCCAGCTTCTCCAGCACCTTGCGGCTCTCCTCGTGCATGTAGTCGTGGTCCAGCACGTTGAGGAAGCCGAGCGCCTTCTTCATCTTCTCGCGGCCGAGGAAGATATTCGCCGGCGTGTTGAGGTTCTCCGCCAGCGCGAGGTCCTGGTAGATCGTCTCAATCCCCATGGCCAGGGCGTCCATCGGAGACCCGATCTCCACTTCCTTGCCCAGGAAGAGCACCTTGCCCTCGTCCGCGCGGTGGACGCCGGAGATGACCTTGATCAGCGTGCTCTTGCCCGCCCCGTTGTCCCCGAGCAGCCCGACCACTTCCCCGGCCTTCACCCCCATGCTGACGTTGTTCACGGCGGTCAACCCGCCGAACCTCTTGACGATGTTGCGGACCTCCAGAACGTACTCCATCAGCTAGTCCTCCTTGTGAATCAGCTCGGGGAAGAACTGGTCGATCAGGACGGCGAGGATCAGGATGAGCCCCACCGCGATGAACTTGTCGAAGGTGGGAACCCCGGCCATGCGGAGGCCCGTTTCCAGGACGGAAAGGATGAGGCACCCCAGGATCGTTCCCCAGACGGTCCCCGCCCCCCCGTAGAGGCTGGCGCCGCCGATGACCACGCCGACGATCGAGTCCAGGAGATACGAGGTCCCGGCGTCCGGCTTCCCGGTGATGTATTCCAGCATGTAGATGATCCCCGCCAGGGTGGCAAAAAACGCGGAAAGCGCGTAGATGACCAGGTAGTGCCGGCGGATGTTGATTCCCGCCCGGACCGCCGCGTCCTCGTTGCCGCCGATGGCGTACGTGTGGCGCCCGAACCGGGTGCGGTGCAGGATAAAGGCAGCCACGATCACGACCACCGCGGTGATCACCAGCATGCTCGGCAGGATCTCGATGACCCGGGTGCCTCGGACCACCTCGGGCCGGGTGAAGAAGGAGAAGCCCTTGCCCTTCGCCCAGTAGAGGAAGTAGCTGTTGCCGATCACGTTGGCAAGGTCCGGCACGCCCTTGGTTTCCCCCCGCCGCTGAGCAGGAGGGAGATCCCGTACACGATGCCGCCGGTGGCAAAGGTGGCCAGGAAGGAGGTGACCTTCAATCGCCCGACCAGGAAACCGCTCAGCAGGCCCGGCAGCAGGCCGATGGCAAGGGTGGCGATGATCGCGAGGACGATCGCGGTCAACGGGGTCATCCCGGCAATGACCATCGCGGCGACGAGACGGGCCGAGATGACCGCGGAGAACCCCATGATGAAGCCCACGGAGAGGTCGATCCCTCCCGTGACGATGACGAAGGTCTCCGCCGTTGCCAGGAGGAAGAGCGAGGTCCCGTAGAAGAGCACGATCTGGACCCCGTTGAGGCTGAAGAAGCCCTGGCCGACGATGCTGAAGATCACCAGCTCCAGGCAGAGGAACAGCACCGCCCACCGCTGCCCGACGAATGTCACGAATCCGCTTCTCCTGTTCACGTCGCGCTCCTTGTCCGTCTCAGAGAAGGTCGGGGAACAGCTGGTCCACCACGATGGCCACGATGAGGATGACCCCTGTGGCAATGAACCGCCAGAAGGTTTCCACCCCGGCGAGGGTGAGGCCGTTGGCCATGACCGCTGATGATGAACACCCCGACCAGGGTGGACATGATCCTCCCCTTGCCCCCGTTCAGGCTCGCCCCCCCGATGATGACCGCCGCGATGGCGAACAGCTCCAGGTTCGATCCCATGGGAACGAAGTTGCCCTGCCCGGTCTGGAAGACCCAGATGATGCCGGCAAGTCCCGAGAGCAGCGCGGAAAGGACGTAGACCTGCATGAGGTGTCGGCGCGTGTCGATGCCCGCCCGGACCGCCGCGTCCATGCTCCCGCCGATGGCGTAGGTGTGCTGCCCGAAGCGGGTGTTTTTCAGGAGGTGCCAGAGCACGACGAGGAACACCAGGGTCAGGATGAGGGTGTTCGGGAAGAGCCTCACCAGTTCCTTGATCTGCGGTCCCGTGGTCCCGGCGGGAGGCGCGAAGAAGCTGTAGGCATGGAGGGCGGGGTTGTAGTAGTACACGTAGCCGTTGCCGATCTCGGTGAGGACGTTGGGAAGGAACGCGATCGGGAATCCCCCGTCGCTTGCATGCAGGGTGATCCCGTAGGCCACGCCCAGGACCCCGAGGGTGGCGATGAACGGGGGGACGCGGAACCGGGAGACGAGGATCCCGCTGGCCAAGCCGCACGCCAGGCTGGCCACCAGGCCCGCCACGATGCCAAGGGCGATCGCCACTCCCGCCGGCCAGTGCACGCCGAACTGCGCCGCGTACAGGTCCCGGATCACCCCGGCGCACACGATGGTGGAGAACCCCATGACGTAGCCCACGGAGAGGTCGATCCCCCTGGCGATGATGACGAAGGTCTCCGCGAAGGCAAGGAGCAGGGAGGTGGTGGCGGAGTAGATGATGGTCTGGATATTGGAGATCGTGAGGAAGTTCCTGCCCGTGAAGAAGAAGACGACGATCATGACCAGGAGGAAAAAAACGGCCCAGTTCCTCCCGAAGACCGCCATGGCGGAGGATCGGGGTTCGCGAGTGAGTGCGTGATCGGCCATTCGCTGTCCTCCTCGTTCTTTCGGAAGAGTCTATCGTACCGGTGCGGAGTTGCTCAATGGAAAGGCCGGCCCTGCGGCCGGCCTTTCCTGGAGGAAAAGGTCTACTTCTTGTAGATCCACTGCTGCATGTCGGGGCTGTCCACGTTGTCCTTTGTGAAGAACTCGAACCCGGGGATGACCTTCTTGCCCGGCGGCACGGACTTGTCCTTCATGTACTTGACGGCCCATTCGACCCCGAGGGAGCCGATCTCGGCGGGCTTCTGGGCCAGGACGAGGTCGACCTGCCCTGCTTTCAGGGCCGCGATGAGGGTCTCGGTGGCGTCCCAGGTGACGACCTTCACCGCGCCGGTGAGGCCCGCGTTTACCACGGCCTGGTAGGCGCCCTGTGCGGTGAACACGTTGCAGCCGAAGATGCCGACCATGTCGGGATCCTTCTGGAGGGCGGCCGACACCTGGTCCATTGCCTTCTGCTGCACGTCCATGCAGTAGTCAGTGCCGACGAAGGTCATGTTGGGGAACTCGGCGATCCCGGCCTTGAAGCCATCGAGGCGGCCCTGGACTGAAGACACGCCCGGGTTGGTGTTCTCCATGAACACCTTGCCCTTCTCTCCGACGAGCTTCGCCAGGTGCTCGGCGACCTGCTTGCCGCCCAGCACGTTGTCCGTCCCGATGAAGGCCAGGGGGAAGGAGTAGTTGCTGGTCTTGGTGTAGTCACCGTCACCGAGGAAGGTGTCCACCGTGATGATCTGCACGCCGCTGTCGTAGATCTTCTTCAGCGGGGCGACCAGGGCGTCCACGGCGGTCGGCGCGATCAGAAGGACGTCGATCCCGCCCTTGGCCATCATGGCTTCGAGGATGGGGACTTGCTGAGCAGGGCCCCACGAGGTGGGATAGTCGCCGACGATCACGTTGACGCCGAGCTCCTTGGCCTTGGCGCGGATTCCGCGCTCCATGGTGTAGTAGAAGGGATCCGCGACACCGGGCATGAATGCCACGGTAACTGTCTTGCTCGCCTTCTCCCCGGTTCCCGTCGCGAAGATCGGGGACGCGATGAGCAGGACGAGGAAGATTGCCGAAACAATTCCTAAGGTCCTTTTCATAAAAGCCTCCTGTTTGTGATAAGACCGGTCAACGACCGCCCAAAGAGTTGCAAGAGCCGTGCCACATGGTTGGACGCGGATGTCGATCAACCATAGTTCCTTATGATGGAGATACTTGCTGTCGCAGCAGGCGTCGAGATTGCGTTCGGCAGGTGGCGCCTTCACTGGATACAATGGTTACCCGGGTATGCAGCACCTGGATATCTGAACACCCATCTTCCGGGTGCAGCAGACGGGTAGGCGCAGACGAAGTGCAGAAGCGCCGCGGGGGTGGCGCGCCCGCGTCGCCAAGCACTACAATCGCCGCGATGGAGGCCATGACGATTCCCGCAGCACTTCGACGGGACGCGATGCGGATCGCGCGGAACCTTGCCCTCTTTCTCGTTCTGTGCGCCGCGCTGTGGCTGACCAGCGCCTACAGTTACCTTCTCTTCCACAGCCTCGTGGAGATGATGAGCATCGCCATCGCCGCGGCGGTGTTCATGATCTCGTGGAGCTCCCGCGGATACGTCGAGACGCAGCCCTTCGTGATCCTCGGCATCGGGTACCTGTTCGTCTCCATCCTCGACCTCCTGCACACCCTCTCGTACCAGGGCATGGGCGTTCTTCCCGCGGGGCAGGACTACGCCACGAAGCTCTGGGTTGCCGCCCGTGGCCTGCAGGCTGCTGTCACCCTGGTGTTCGTTCTCCTTGCGCGCGCTGGCCGGACAACCCGATCCCTCCCTGCCTTTCTCGTCGTGGGCGCCGCGGCTGCGCTCGCCGTGCTGTCGATTTTTCCATGGAACATCTTCCCGCTCTCCTTCGTCGAAGGGCAGGGAGTCACCCTTTTCAAGAAGCTGAGCGAGTACGCGATCTCCGCTGTCCTCGTCCTGTGCATCACCCTCATCGCGGGCCGCAGGGGAGCGATAAGCCGCCAGGAACGGTGGCTCCTCGCCGCCGCGTTTGCGCTGAACGCCATCAGCGAGATGGTCTTCACGCTCTACGTGAGCGCGTACGGCTACCAGAACCTCATCGGGCATCTCCTGAAGCTGGGATCGTTTCTCCTGGCCTACCAGGCGCTGTTTTCCACGAAGATCCGCAGCAGGCTGGCGCTGATCGAGGAGCTGCGGAAGTCCACGGCGAGCCTTGAAGAAAGCGAGGCGGAGCTTCGCGATCGCGAACCTTTCCAAGGACAAGTTCTTCTCCATCCTCGCCCACGACCTTCGAAATCCCATCAGCGGCATCGTCTCTCTCTCCGAGCTTCTCACGTCGAAGTTCGACAAGCTGGAGCCGGCGCGCATCCGCGAGATGTGCGTGTTCATCAACGAGGGGGCGCGGCAGACGCGGAGCTCCTGGAGTGCATTCTCCAGTGGGCGCGGGCGCAGACCGGGCGGCTGGAGGTCAAGCCTTCTGCCGTCCCGCTGGCGGAGCTCTGCGACGGCATCGTGTCACTGCAGAAGGCCGCGGCTGAGCGGAAAGGGCGTGACGATCGAGTCCCGCGTGCCCGCCGGTGCCACGGCGTGGGCAGACGAGAACATGACGGCAACCGTGCTGCGCAACCTCGTCTCGAATGCCGTCAAGTTCACCCCGCGCGGCGGCCGGGTGAGCGATCTGCGCCGCGCCGGAGGGCGCGCGGGAGCGGATCACGGTGAGCGACACCGGCCGGGGCATGACGCCCGAGGAAATCGACAAGCTCTTCCGCATCGGGGTGCACTTCTCCTGCGCGGGCACCGAGGGCGAACGCGGCTCGGGCATGGGGCTGATCCTCTGCCATGAGCTGGTGACGCTGAACAGGGGCACCATCGACGTGGTCAGCGAGCCGGGGAAAGGGAGCGTGTTCACCCTGTCACTGCCGCGATCGACGGCTGCCGCCCTATAGATTTTCGCGGGCCCGTCCGCCGCGCCGGTCTTCCCGATGGGTCCTGACAGCCGCGGCGATCGATCCCCCGCCCCCTCTTTCGAGGCGCTCCGCCTCCTCGCTGTCCACGCCGAGGAGAACCATGATGATCGCTCTCCGGGGCCGCCGCCCGGACTCCTCGAAAGCCTTTTCCGCAACCTCTTTCGTGCACGAGGTGGCCTGGCGGATCAGCCGCTTGGAGCGTTCCACGAGCTTGCGGTTCACCGGGCATGAGATCCACCATCAGATTCTGGTACACCTTTCCGAGGCGGATCATGGACGCGGTGGTGATCATGTTCAGGACGAGCTTCTGCGCTGTTCCGGCCTTCATGCGCGTGGAGCCCGTGACCACTTCGGGGCCGACGTCGAGGAAAATGACATGCTTTGCATGCTGAAAAGTCAGGGAACCGCTGTTGCAGCTCATCGCCGCCACGACGGCGCCGCTGTCGCGGGCCCATGCCATGGCGCCAAGGACGTACGGGGCCTGGCCGGACGCCGTGATGCCGACGAGTATGTCTCCCGGACCGAATCCGGCGGCCCGCAGGTCCCGTACCCCGGCCTCGCGATCGTCCTCCGCGCCCTCGATGGAACGGACGAGTGCGGCGCGCCCTCCCGCGATGATGCCCTGCACCATCGTGGGGGGGACGCCGATATGTCGGAGGGCATTCCGAGGCGTCCAGGACGCCGAGTCGGCCCGAGGTTCCCGCGCCTATGTAGAAGAGTCGACCCCCTTTGCGAAACGCGGCCACGACGTCGTCGACGAGCGCGGCAATGGGGTCAAGCGCACGCTCCACCGCGGAGGGCACCGTCTTGTCTTCCGCGTTGATGAGGACGAGGATCTCGCGCGTGCCCGCCTGATCGATAGCCATGGAGCGTTCGTTGCGGCTCTCGGTGGCGAACGCATCGAGCATGTCCTGCGTGATCGGCACATCGTCCATACGCGGGCCTCCCCGGGCACCGTACCATCGAACGAGACAGCTACTCAACGTCGCTCGGCGCTGGTATACTAGGCGGATGCTGCGGAAGACGCTCGGCAATCGGTCCGGCTCGCCCCGGGACAGGGACCGCGCCGGCATGGATAGCGCGCGGGGTGAAGTCGGGTTCCGGCAGGCGTATGCTTCGAAAAGCGAGCACCTCGTCATCGGTCTCATGTCCGGGACGTCGCTCGACGGGGTCGATGCCACCCTTGTTCGCATCGTCACGGACGGGACCGGGGCGGTCGCCTCCGTGGATCTTCTCGCCCATTCCTACCTCGAATACTCGGGACAGGTACGCTCGATGGTTGCCGCCCTCTGTTCCCCCGAGACGGCACGCGTTGACGACCTGACCTATGCCCATTACGGCCTCTCCGAATGGTATGCGCGCGCGGTGTCACTCGTCCTGGAGAAGGCGGGCCTTCCCGCCTCGAAGGTGGACGCCATCTCGATGCACGGCCAGACGGTGTGGCACGCTCCCCTGGCTCGTGCCTTTCCCGGTCCGCAGGGCGAGCATCCCGGTCACGGGCACCCTCCAGCTCGGCTCCGCGGCCGTCCTCCGGGAGAGAACGGGCCTCCCCGTCATTGCCGACCTCCGTGCACGCGACATGGCGGCGGGAGGGGAGGGCGCGCCCCTCGCCCCCTATATCGATGCCATCCTCTTCGGCTCCCGGACCGAGGGGCGCATCGTCCAGAACATCGGCGGGATCGGGAACGCCACCGTCGTGCCCGCGTCGGCCAGCGCGCGTGACGTCATCGCCTTTGACACCGGGCCCGGCAACATGCTGATCGACGCCGTGGTGTCCCTGGGGACCGGCGGCGCCGAGCGCTACGACGCTTCGGGCGCCCGCGCCGCCCGGGGCACCGTGTGCGCGGCTCTTGTCGCCGTCCTCATGAAGGACCCTTACTTCGCGCGCAAGCCGCCCAAGAGCACCGGACGGGAGGTGTATGGCGCGGCCTTTGCCGCCGCTTTCCTGGAGGAGGCGACGGCCCGGGGGCTCTCCTTCGAGGACCGGGTGGCCACGGCGACAGCCTTCACCGCCGAGTCAATTGCCGCCGCTTACCGCAGAGTTCATCCTGCGACAGCACGCCCATCGCGGCGGTCCTCGTCGCGGGCGGCGGCGCCCTGAACTCCACGCTCCTGCGCATGATCGGGCAAAGGCTTCCCGCCGGCATCCGCGTGACGACCACGGCGGCCTGCGGAGTGCCCGACCAGGCCCGGGAGGCCATGGCTTTTGCCGTTCTTGGGCACGAATCGCTCATGGGGAGGCCCGGCAACCTCCCCGCAGTGACGGGGGCGAGGGCCCCTGTCGTTCTCGGCTCCCTTACCTTGTGATCCGTTTTTGCTACCATATGCGAAGGAGGCATTTATGAAGAGACTATCGATTTTCCTCGTCGCCCTTGCCCTGATGAGCTTCGTCGCCGGGGCCGGCGCCTTTGCCGCCGCGGCGCCGAAGGTGCTGACCATCGGCGTGGACCAGGAGGCGGTCGGGATCGATCCGCACATCGTGACCGCATTCTCCTCGATGCGCCGCATCGACCTGATGTACAACCGCCTCGTGCGCCTGGACGACAACCTTGCCGTCGTGCCCGACCTCGCGGAGTCCTGGGACATCCCGAACAATCTCACCTACGTCTTCCATCTCCGCAAGGGCGTCAAGTTCCACAACGGCCGCGAGATGACCGCCGACGATGTGCAGTATTCGCTGCAGCGGATCATGGATCCCAAGACGGCCTCCCCCGGCGCTTCGTACGTTTCCCTCATCAAGTCGATCGACGTCGTGGACAAGCTACACGGTGAGGCTCAACCTCTCCGCGCCCTTGGCCTCGCTGCTCGATGGGCTCACGTCGAACAACTGCGCCATCGTCGCGAAGGAAGTGGTCACGGCGAACGGCAACCTCCAGAAGGTCGACGGCGGCACCGGCCCCTTCATGCTGCAGGAGTGGGTTGCCGACAACTCGATGACGCTCGTGAAGAACCCCAACTACTTCGAGAAGGGGTACCCCGTTCTCGACAAGGTCATCTTCCGCGTTATCCCCGAGCAGGCGTCCCTGCTCGCCGGGGTGAAGTCCGGCGACCTCGACATGGCCACGATCAACGACGGGGCCATCATCCGCCAGGCGGCCGGTGACCTCGGGGGTTGTCGTGTTGAGCAAGCCCGGCCTGAACGTGCGCACCTTCAGCTTCAACGTGACCCACAAGCCTTTCGACGACGTGCGGGTGCGCGATGCAGTGTCCGTGGCCCTCGACCGCGCCGAGATTCTCACGCTTGCCGAGTTCGGCATGGGTCAGCCGACGGGGCCCGTCCCCGTGGCGGCCACCCAGTGGGCCCTGCCCGTGAGCACGCTTCCCTTTGCGGCGCCCGACATCGCCAAGGCGAAGCAGCTCCTGGCGGACGCCGGATACCCGAACGGCTTCTCCTTCAAGATCACCTGTTCCTCCACCTACGAGGGCGGCCTCGCGGTGGCCCAGGTTGTCCAGAACGAGCTCGCCAAAATCGGCGTCACCGCCCAGCTGGACGTCGTGGAGTGGGGCGTCTACATCGACAAGTGGGTCAAGCGGGACTTCGACGCCATGGTCGAGCTCCGCGGCGGCTCGGGGGAGCCCGACCGCTTCCTCTACCGGATGCTCTACAGCACGGGCGGCGTCAACAATTTCCTGTTCAAGGACGCCGACGTGGACAAGCTGCTGGACCAGGGCCGCACGCAGACCAGGCCCGCCGACCGCAAGGTGACCTACAACCAGCTGCAGACCCTCATCAGCCAGAAGGCGCCGCTGGTCTTCCTCTACTGCCCCAACGAGAACCAGGTCCTGAGCGCGAAGGTCTCGGGCTTCAAGATCGTGGGCAACGGCAGCCTCTATTACCTGACGTACGCGCAGGTCGCGCGGTAACGATCGTCCCATGGCTCGCGGGAGGGCGCACGCGCGCTCTCCCGCAGTCCTGCCGGCCGCCGCGCGAAGCGGCGGAAGAGGCAGGGGCCGGGGACATCTCGACGATCCATCGCGGAACCCGGAGCGTCCGTGGGCAGATACATTGCCAAGAGACTTCTCTCCCTGATACCGGTGCTCTTCGGCGTTTCGATCATCGTCTTCTTCCTCGTCCGCCTGATCCCCGGCTCGGCCCTGGAAATGTACATGGGGACCCAGGTGGAAGCCTCGCCCCAGCAGATGGAGGAGCTGAAGCGCATCTTCGGTGAAGACAAGCCGGTGCCCGTTCTTTACGCCCAGTGGCTCGGGCGGATCCTCCAGGGGGATTTCGGCGTATTCTCTCCGCACGGGCAGGCCGGTGCTTCCGGATATCCTCTCGCGTCTCCCGCTGAGCCTGGAGCTCACCCTCCTGGCGCTCTGTCTCGCCCTCCTCATCGGGATACCCCAGGGCATCCTCGCTTCGCTCCGGAGGAACCCGGTGGCGGACGTCACCAACCGGATGGTCGGGCTCCTCGGCCTGTCGCTGCCCCAGTTCTGGCTCGCCTCCCTCATGGTGCTTGCCTTTTCCAGCGTGCGCGGCTGGATCCCCATGGGCAACTACATCAAGCTCACCGCCAACCCGCTGCGGAACCTCCAGATGCTCCTCCTGCCCGCTCTCGCCATCGGGATCGGGCTGGCTGCCGTCATCATGCGCTACACGCGCAACAGCATGCTGGAAGTCCTCCAGATGGAATACGTGCGCACGGCCAGGGCCAAGGGCCTGAAGCGCCGCGTCGTCATCCTCCGTCACGCCCTCAAGAATGCGATCCTTCCCGTCATCACGGTGGCGGGCTTCAACACCGGCTATCTCCTCGGGGGCGCCATCGTCATCGAGGAGGTCTTCGCGCTCCCCGGCATGGGCCGTCTCGCCCTGTACGCGATCTACCAGCGTGACTACCCCCTCATCCAGGGCATCGTGCTGGTGATAGCGGCCCTCTTCGTCGTCGTGAACCTCATCACCGATCTCATCTATGCCATGGTCGATCCGCGCATCCGCCTGGACGAGCCGGCGAGGTAGGCATGACCGCACCGAGGATCGCGAAGAACAGCATCGCGGTGGCAGGCGGGCTCATCGTCGGGCTCTACCTCGTCGCCATTCTCGTCTCGCTCGTCTGGCTGCCGTTCGACCCCGTGGCCATGGACACGAAGCATGTCCTCTCGGCGCCCTCCCTGGTGACGGGACACCTCTTCGGCACCGACGAGTTCGGCCGGGACATCCTGGCAAGGATCATGAAGGGGTCCTCGGTGTCCCTCATCATCAGCGTTGCGGCAACGGCGCTGGGCGCCGCCGTCGGCACGTTCATGGGGATCTGGGCCGGCTACCTGGGCGGGAGGCCGGACCACTGGATCATGCGCGTGGCAGACGTCCTCTTCTCCTTCCCCTCTCTCCTCCTGGCGATCTTCGTCATGGCCATCCTCGGGGAAAGGACCTACAACGTGGTGGTTGCCATCGGCATCGTCTACATCCCGCAGTTCGCCCGCATCAGCCGGGGCGCCATCCTCACCATCAAGGGCAGCGAGTTCGTTCGGGCCGCGCGGTCGAGCGGAGCGAGCACCGGCTACATCGTCTTTCGCCATCTCCTTCCCAACATCCTCGTGCCCCTCATCGTGCAGGTCTCGCTGTCGCTCTCGGTGGCGATCCTCCTGGAGTCCGCGTTGAGCTTTCTCGGCCTGGGAGTCCAGCCCCCGGCGCCTTCGTGGGGCAACATGCTGAGCGGCGCGCGGAAGGTCATGGTGATCGCCCCGTGGACAGCGCTGTACCCGGGTCTCGCAATCGTCTTCCTCGTGCTCGGGTTCAACCTCCTGGGGGACGGGCTGCGGGACGTCCTCGACCCGCGCCTGCGGAACGCCGGGTAGGATGGCGCGCGTGAGCGACGAGATCATCCTCCGCGTGGAGAACCTCAGGACGCAGTTCCGCACGGAGCGCGGCCTCGTGAAGGCGGTGGACGGTATCTCCTTCACGCTGCACCGCGGCGAGACTCTCGGCATCGTCGGCGAATCGGGATCCGGCAAGTCGGTGACCAACCTGTCGGTCCTCCAGCTCATCGACGATCCCCCCGGGAGGATCACCGGCGGGAAGGTGCTCTTCCGCGGCCGCGATCTCCTGGAGGCTTCCGAGGAGCAGGTGCGGGTCCTGCGCGGCAGAAACATCGCCATGATCTTCCAGGACCCTCTCACGTCCCTGAATCCCCTGCTCAAGGTGTGGGTGCAGATCGCCGAGGCAATCCAGCTCCACCAGGGGCTCGGGAAGCGCCAGGCAAGAGACGCCGCCGTCGCCATGCTGAAGCTCATCGGCATTCCCGATCCCGAGCGTCGCGCCAACGATTACCCGCACCAGTTCTCCGGGGGCATGCGCCAGCGCGTCATGATCGCCATGGCGCTCTCCTGCAAGCCGGATATCCTCATCGCCGACGAACCGACCACGGCCCTGGACGTCACGATCCAGGCCCAGATCCTGGACCTTGTCAGGAACCTCTCCTCCCGCAACACGACCGCCGTCATCCTGATCACCCATGACCTCGGGGTGGTGGCCGGGATGTGCGACGCCGTCTGCGTCATGTACGCGGGCCGCATCGTGGAGAAGGCCACCGTGGACGACCTGTTCTACGACCCGAGGCACCCCTACACGCGGGGCCTTCTCGACTCCATTCCCCGGGTCGACCGCGCAGGGCCTTCCGGCCCCGACGGGCCCGGGCGCCTCTATTCCATCCCGGGATCCCCGCCGAGCCTGATTGACATTCCTGAATGCTGTCCCTTCCATCCGCGCTGCGCGAGCGCCATGGACATCTGCCGCACCGCCTACCCTCCGGAAACGAGCGTGCCGGGGAAGGCTCCCCGGACGGTGAGCTGCTGGCTGCACGCAAAGGATGCCGGGCATGCCGGGTGACGGCATCCTCCTGGAGGTCCGGGGCCTCAAGGTTCATTTTCCCATCGAGAAGGGGCTCCTGCTCCGGCGGCGGGTCGGGTACGTGCGCGCCGTGGACGGCGTTGACCTCGGCGTGCGCCGGGGCGAATCCCTGGGCCTCGTGGGGGAGTCGGGCTGCGGAAAGTCGACCACGGCAATGGCCGTCGCGCAGCTCCAGCCCGCCACGGCGGGGCAGGTCCTCTTCGACGGGAAAGATCTCGGGGGACTTTCCCGGAAAGAGCTGCGCCGGGCGCGCATGGATTTCCAGATCGTCTTCCAGGATCCCTATTCCTCGCTGAATCCGCGCATGAGGGCGGTCGACATCGTCGCGGAGCCGCTGCGCATCTATGCGAGGCGGGGCATCGTCACGCTGAGCGCCGCCGCGATCGAAGCCAAGGCGCTGTCGCTCATGGAGCGTTGCGGCTTGTCCCCCTCCTTCGCCTCCCGCTATCCCCACGAGTTCTCCGGCGGCCAGCGCCAGCGCATCGGCATTGCCCGCGCGCTGGCGCTGGGGCCCCGGCTGCTGATCGCCGACGAGCCGGTGTCGGCACTGGACGTGTCCATACAGTCGCAGATCCTCAACCTCCTCAAGGACCTCCAGAAGGAGTTCGCGCTCACGTTCCTGTTCATTGCCCATGACCTCGCCGTGATCGAGTACTTCTGCACCAGGATTGCCGTGATGTATCTCGGCCGCATCGTGGAGACCACCGATGCGGCCACCCTGTACGACAATCCCCTCCACCCTTACACGAAGGCGCTCCTCTCGGCTGTCCCCATCCCCGATCCCGTCAAGGAGCGAAGCAGGCGGAGGATCATCCTCGTGGGCGACGTGCCCTCGCCGAGCGTCGAGAAACCGGGCTGTCCCTTCCGCGAGCGCTGCCCCCAGGCCATGGACCGCTGTGCCCACGCGGCTCCCCGTCTCGCGGCGGTCGAGAAGGGGCACGAGGTCTCGTGCTTCCTCTATCCGGGCTCGTAGTGGAAAGAAAGGTGTTCCGGCTCCGGCTCCCGCTCAGGAACCCTTTTCGGATTGCCCACGGATCGTCTTCCTTCCGAGAGAGCGTCTTCCTGTGGCTTCGTGCGGGGGACGCGGTGGGCATGGGGGAAGCGCCCGTCGTCCCCTATTACGGTGATACCGCCGACAGCGTCGAGGCGGATCTCGTGTGCGGAGCCGCTGCCCGCGCCGTTGAGGACGCGGTGGGAGGGGCCGGCGCACCTCGGGGTGAGTTCGCACGTGCCGTCAGCCGATCCGCGTTTCAGAGCGCTGTCCTCTCGCTGCGTGCGCGACTCTCGGGAGTCTCTTCTTCGCCTGCGATCGGGCCACCCACGTCCTATACCATCGCTTTCAACGACGATCCCGAGGCAATGGCGCGCATCGCTTCAAGCTGCGGGTTCCGCCGCCTCAAGGTCAAGGCGGGAATCCCCGGAGACATCGAGCGGATCCGTCTCCTGCGCGAGCGGCTGCCGCAGGCCATCATCCGCGTGGATGCCAACCAGGGCTGGTCCCTGGAGGAGGCACCGGTGAAACTGGCGGAGTTGGAACGTCTCGGCGTCGAGCTCGTGGAGGAGCCTGTCGCGGGGAGCCCCGCGGAGCTCGGGCGTCTCGCGGCCGCGACCTCGGTGCCGGTGCTCCTCGACGAAAGCGTGCGCGACCTTGCGCATTTCAGGCGGTGCGCCCGCGAGGCCCCGTCCGTTGCGGGCATCGTCGTGAAAACGGCCAAGAACGGCGGCCCCGCCGCGAGCCTGGAGCTGGCCCGCGCGGCGCGAGACCGCGGCATGAGGGTCATGGTGAGCTCCATGGTGGAGACGAGTCTCGGCGTTTCATCGGCGCTCACGGTTGCGCCCTTCTGCGACTGGTGCGACCTCGACGCGCCGCTGCTCCTTTCGGAGGATCCCTTCACCGGACTTTTCCTACCCCGGCGAGGTCCCCCAGGCGGCGGCCGAGGGCGTCGTGCCGGGAAAGAGCCTGGCTGCCTTGATCGCGGGGCTCGCGCCGCTTCTCGAGGGGGAATAGGATGGCGCCCGTCGTTCGGACGATGGTGAAGTCGGACACCGCGGCGTGCGCGGCAATCGCCTGCGCGTCCGCCATTGGCGAGCGCTACGGATTTCAGCCCGACGCCATGGCGAAGACCCTTGCGTCGGCGCTGGAAACCGGCGGCGAGCTCTTTGTCGCAGAGAGTGCCGGCAGGGTTGTCGGCTTTGCCTGGATCGACGCGCGCGGCGCCTTCTCCTCGGCCCCCTATCTCCGCCTGATCGCCGTGGAGGAGAGCCTCCGCGGCTCGGGTGTCGGCTCCGCACTCCTCGACGAGTTCGAGCAGCGCACGGCATCGGTGGGTCGCGACTGGTGCCTCCTCGTCTCCGACTTCAACGAGAGGGCGCAGGCCTTCTACGCGCGGCACGGCTATCGGAAAGTGGGCGCGCTCCCGGACTTCGCGCGCGCCGGGATCACCGAGATAGTGATGGTGAAAAAGCGCCCGGGAAAGTCGGAATGAGTGCGGCGGGAGCGGAGCTCTTCGCAGACATCGGGCGACGGTTCATCGAGCAGGGCTTTTTCCCGGGGGCCGTTCTCCGCGTCGAGCGCGCCGGCAGGCCCCTATTCGAAGATGCCCGGGGGCACGCGCTGTCCACCGACACCGAGCGGGTGCCGATGGAGGCGTCGACCCTCTTCGACCTCGCCTCGGTTTCCAAGCTCTTTACCACCACGGCCATACTCCGGCTCGTCTCGGTGGGGAGGTTTGCGCTGCGAGACCCGGTGGGGGACCTCCTCGCCCAGGACCGGCCCGCATGCCTCGAATCGCATCTTGCCGGGCTGGACGTCGACTCTCTCCTCACGCACTCCTCGGGAATCCTTCCCTGGTACCCTTTCTATACGCGACGTGACGAGAGCTTCGAGACGATCCTCGCCGACGTCCTGGCGGAGCACCCGCCGCGGCGCGAGGTCATCTACTCCGACCTCAACTTCATGCTCCTTGGGCGCGTCGTCGAATCGACGACGCGTCTTCCCCTGTCCGCCGCCATTGCGACGCTCGTCCTCGGACCTCTCGGGCTGAAGCGCACCTCCTATGGGCCTCCTCTGGGCCCGACGGCTGCCACCGAGTTCGGCAATCGCATCGAAAAGGGAATGGTTGCCGACTTCGGGCTTGCCTTTGAAGGCTGGCGTGATGAATCGAGACCCATCAGGGGAGAGGCGAACGATGGGAACTGTCACTACTACTTCCGTGGGGCGGCGGGCCACGCGGGCCTCTTTTCCGACGCGCGCGACCTCTGCCGGCTCGGAAGGCTTTTCCTCGAAGGCGGGCGCGTGGATGGCGTCCCCTGGCTCTCGCCCGGCCTCGCCGAGGAGGCGATGCACGATCACGGGGGACTGCGGGGACTTGGCTTCCAGCTCGGGGAAAACTATCCCGGCGGGGGCTGCGGCCACACCGGCTTCACGGGAACCTGTCTCCACGTAAACGAACGAGCGGGCCTGGTGATGGCGATCCTCACCAACCGCCTCCACGTCACCGCCCCGCGCGACATCAACCCTTTCCGGCGGGAGCTTTCCCGTGCTGTGCTTTCAGCTTTCGCATGACGCCGAACGAGCGCCGACCTTTGGGCCCGCGACGCTAGCCAGGACAGGACAAGGGTAGTGACTTCTTGCGCTTCGCGGCAAGCAGTTTCAAGCTGCGTTTCAGTCTTGTCGGTCGGAGTGGCCCGGATCTTGCAAGAAAGTTCAAGATACGCAAGACGGACAGAAAGATCTCGGTGGACTCCGATCTCGATTTGCACTTTCGCCCGGTAACACAAAAGACCTTGGGCGACTTCATCGTATTTCGGAAAGGCCACAGCGCAATTCGAGAGTGTTCCTGCATGAGATTGCGAATGACGAGCAAGGAGTTCAGCAGCACGACAGCAAAGGCGCGGGCGAGTGCGTTTGATGCGTTTGTGAATGCCGGTACCACCGTCGGTGTTCTCGCTTCCCTCAACGGCGTCCCGGTTGGCTGATGCTCAATAGCGCCGCGAGAAACTTTCACTGCCCCGACAGCAAAAATGTCCTCTAAGGAGATGGGCAATGAACGTGTGTGGCTCGTCAGTTGTTTCTATGTGGATCACCGCCATCGAAGGAAAGGAATAGCGTTGTTCACCGGGCAGGTGGGAGACGGGAAGATCTTCGTCATGGACGCGAAAGACGCCATGAGGATACGCACAGGGGAGAAAGGGGTGCTCGCTGTATGAAAAGGATAGAAGCGATCGTTCGACCCACGAAGGTAAACGAAGTCTATGCCGCCCTGGAATTGGTGGGTCACCCGGGCATGATGATCTCGGAAATCGAGGGTCACGGGAAGACCAAGGGAATTGAGCAGCAGGTGCGCGGCAAGACCTACAAGGTGGACTTCATTACAAAGGCGCGCATCGAGATCGTGGTCGAAGATGCCGAGGTGAACGATATCGTTGTTGCCATCCAGAAGGCAGCCTTCACGGGCCAGATCGGGGATGGGAAGATCTTTATCCATCCCATCGATGACGCTGTTCGCGTAAGGACCGCTGAGAGAGGGGTTGCCGCGATTCGATAGAGCTCAGGTCAGTGCGCTCGCGAGAGATGATTCTTGCGAGCGCATTATCGGGGAGCAGGCGTCGATCGAAATGGCTGGAGGGTTTTCATCCATTGAGACAGAGGAGATAGCAAATGGCCAAGGAAATAAGGGCGATCATCCGTGAAGATGCCCTGCAAGCCGTGAAAGAAAGCCTTCGGGAGATCGGCATCGCAGGAATGAATATATTCGATATCCGCGGTCACGGGAGACAGGGGATCGACCAGCACTGGCGTGTTTCCAGCACGAAGATGGACCTGCTTCCGAAGATCCAGGTGAACATCGTCTTGAGCGATCACAACGTTGAGAAGACTATACAGGCGATCGTCAAGGCAGCCCGCACCGGGAAAGAAGGTGACGGCATCATTTTCGTCTACCCCGTGGAAGACATTGTGCGAATCCGGACGGGAGAACGAGGTCGGGACGCACTGATGTACCCAGACGATATCGACGCAAGAAAGTCGAAGTAGGGACCGAGGACAGCACCGATTCGTCGACAGCGCACCCGACACGCAGAGGAGCAAGTCGAACTCCCGCCTGGTCAGGTCGATGAGCACACCGTCCCTGCTTACCGTGCGTGTGTCGCGGTGGATCGAGAGGGCGGCGCCAGCACCAGGTGCTCGCGCGTGACCTTTGCCACGCCTTCCTTCGTCAGCGGCAGCGGCACGAGCTCGCCGTTCCGCCACGGATCCGTCATGTCATCGTAGTGGGGATGGCCGGGCTGTCCTGACTGCCCCAGCGGGCCGATGATGCGCATCCCGTCGAGATCGCCCAGCGGGACGACCATGCGAAGGGAAGGCACGGCGGCAACGGTGTACGAGTTGTGCGCGACGCTGAACGCAGCCACGTTGATCGTGTTCGCGTCGCCCTGCGCCGGGCGAGGTGCAGGGTTCAGGAGCCAGCGACTGATCCTTCCCCGGGCGCCGAGGTGCCGGAACTCGTGCCGATGCATCCTCCCCCAGCTCCAGCCGCCCCTGTTCCTGCCCATGCGCGCCACGCACACCTCGATCGTCCGGGCGAGCGCCTCCTCGATGACCAGCGCGGGCGCCGCCGTCCACAGGGGCGATCCCGGCCTGTCGAAGATCTCGTTCTCGGGTCCGTAGGTGCGCGCGTTGAAGAAGAGCGCCAGGTCCGCGCCGAGAGGCCGCGCCAGGAGACAGCGGGTCAGCTCGGTGATGAACACCTCGTAGACGGCGGCGCCCGCGCTGTCGGCGCGCACCTCCCGGTCCCACGAGCGCAGGAACGCCGCCGCCTCGCGCGCGCCCGCACCCTGCAGTGCCGTGTCATGCGAGAGGAGCGCCTCGAGCTTCGGCAGGACCCGGTCGGCCTGCAGCGAATGCACGTCCATCTGGAGCCTTTTGAACTCCTCAACGCCGGGGCGATGCATCGCGGACAGGGCATCCGAGATGCGCGTCACCCGGTACGGCGGGAACCAGGTATGGCTGAGGACAGGTCCCGCCGGCGCCTTTTCCGGCCGGTAGTTCGCCGTCGCGATCCAGCCCTCGCCAGGATCCACGAGGTGCGGCATGGATTCGTAGGGATGAAAACCTGTCCAGTCGGCCCCGGCAGTCGCGTCGCCGGGAAGCCTGCCGGAATATCCGCGGCGCAGGGGAGCGGCCCCCGATGCATGCCACCCGATGTGGCCCTTGTCGTCGCCTGCCACGAAGTTCTGGGCGGCGTACTGCCATGAGCGGGCAGCAGCGAGGAGTTGGTCGACGCTCTCCGCCTTCATGAAAGAGAAGAGTCCCGTGAACGATCTGTCCGTGAGCGCACCATCCGGCAGCGTCCCGTACCATTTCAGCACGGCCACGGCGTTCACTCCCTTTTCCAGTGTCGTGATGGCCGGCCCCGCCTCCGTGACGTGGAGGGGAAGGGTGATGCGTTTCCCTTTCGGCAGCCCGAAGACCATGGGCACGTCACGCATCCGCGCCGTGCGCTCGCCGACGCGGTAGCTCAGCGGGTCGGAAGGATCGACACGGTAGGTGAGGATGTCGGCGGCGTCCAGCATGACATTCGTGAAACCCCAGGCCGCATGCTCGTTGCGGCCGATGACGACGCCCGGCGTCCCGGCCAGTGATGCCCCGGCGGTGTTCAGCTCGCCCGGCACCTCCAGGTGGCAGAAGTACCAGACTGCCGGGAGGCTGGCACCGAGGTGCGGGTCGTTGGCCACCACGGGAAGCCCGTCGGCGCCCTGCGCGACCACCCAGTTGTTGGATGCCCCCGGCCCCTGCGCGAGAGACCGCAGCACGCGGTCCAGCTGGGCGGGCGCGCGGGCTCCCGAGAGGCCGGCGTGGAAAGCGAACGCCCCGGGGTGAATCCGCCCGAAGCGCAGGCCGGCCGCCTTCGGGAACCAGTCGTCGGCCGGAAGCTCCGCCCCCGGGGAACCGGGGAAGATGTCGTTCCATTCTGCGGCGCTGAGCGTTCCGCCCTTCGCCAGGGCAAGGAGCTTCTCCCCGTAGTGGGAGAACATGAGCGACCACGAGAGATAGGGCAGGGAGCTGGTGCTGTCCAGCGCTGACCACGGCTCCGGTGTGAATCCGAGGGTGGCGAACTCGAGGGGAAGAGCGCCTTCCGCCTTGTCGATGCACGCATTCACTCCCACGGCGTAGGAGGACAGCAGGACACGCTCGCTGTCCGCAAGCGCCTCGTACACGCGGCGCTTCATGTCCGGCATGCCGATCATCCTGCTGTACCAGTCCAGCGTCAGCGTGGATGAGCCGGCGATTTCCGAGAGCCGTCCCGACGTGAGCCGGCGCATGACCTCCATCTGCCAGAGCCGGTCCTGCGCGTGCACGAATCCCTGCGCGGCCATCAGGTCGGGCAGGGTGTTCGCGCGGATGTGGGGGATGCCCCACGAGTCCCGGAAAACATCCACGTCGCCGGAGAGACCCGTCATTTCAATGCGGCCGCCCGTCTGCGGCCTGCGGCCGCGCAGAAGCATGCGGGAGAGGAGTCGCGAGGGACTTTTCATAGTCGGCGGCGATTCTAACGTGCACGCCGCCGCGCGTCGAGCCGCGAGCTCTCAGCTTGATGCCGAGGGAATCGCTGGTCGAGCCGTGATTGATCGCACGCCCTCGAAGGGATACATTCGCCGGTGTGAACGAGCTCATCGCGATCGTGGAAGACGAAGATGACATCCGCGCGCTGGTGGGCGCAGGACTGAAGAAGGAACGCTTCCGCGTGCGGGAGTTCGCCGACGGGAAGGCGTTCGTCACCTCCCTGCGCTCGGAAAAGCCTGACCTCGTCATCCTCGATGTCATGCTCCCGGACACCGACGGTTTTGCTCTCTGCCGCGGTCTTCGGGCCGACCGGGCGACCTCGTCGGTTCCCGTCATCATGCTGACGGCGCGGGCGGAGGAATCCGACCGCGTGCTCGGCCTGGAGCTCGGCGCGGATGACTACGTCGTGAAGCCGTTTTCTCCCAAGGAGCTCGGCGCGCGCGTGAAGGCCGTCCTCCGCCGCGCCATGCCGGAAGCGGCGCGTTCGCGCATCGACGCCGGTGACGGGCTGCTCGTGGACGGGGACACGATGGAGTCCTTCATGAACGGCACACGGCTGGAGCTCACGCGGGCAGAGTTTCGCATCCTCCAGCTTCTCTGCTCGCGCCAGGGATGGGTCTTTTCGCGGGAGAAGATCCTGGACCACCTCTGGGGAGACGAGAAGAGCGTGACCGACCGTTCCGTGGACGTGCACGTGAAGCACCTGCGCGACAAGCTCGGCGCCGCGGGGGCACGCGTCGTGAACGTTCGCGGCGTCGGGTACAAGATCGCGCCGCCCCACGCAGCCGGCGGCCAGGAAGCGGTGCACCGGAAATGAAGCGACGCATCTTTCTCCGCGTCTTCTCCGGGTACGTCGCCCTCAGTCTCCTCGCCCTCGCCGCTTTCACTGTTTATGCCGTGAGCCTCTCGCGCGTCATCTCTCTCGACGCCCTGACCCGCGGCCTCCGGGGCGCTGCGCTCACCGCGAAAGTCGCCGTGGAACCGCTCATGGCGGCGGGGAGGAGCGGCACGCTGGACCGCCTGGTCGGCGCCATGGGCAGGGAAGGAAGCATCAGGTTCACCGTGATCGATGCGAAGGGCGTGGTCCTCGCCGACTCCGCGGACGACCCGTCCACCATGGAAAACCACAGCCTCCGCCCGGAGGTGGCGGCCGCGCTGAAAGGCACGGTGGGAACCGCGTGGCGGTTCAGCGCCACCGAGCGGCGGTGGCTCATCTATGTCGCGGTTCCTGTGCTGTCCAACGGCGGTGTCGTCCGCTCGGCCACCTATCCCGAGGAGCTCGACGCCGCCAACCTGCGCACCCGCGAGAGTCTCGCCCTTTTCGGAGCCATCCTCTTCGCCGTCTGTCTCCTCGGTGCCTTTCTCCTCTCCCGCTCGATCACGGCGCCCCTTTCCGATCTCGCCGGAGTGGTCGCGCAGTTCGCGGCAGGGGACTTCGGCGCCCGTCTCCACCTGCGCAGGGCCGACGAGATCAGGACGCTCGCCGACACGTTCAACGCCATGGGCGAACGCGTGCAGGCCCTTTTCCACGAGCGGGAGCAGCGGACCCAGGAGCTGGACAGCATCTTCTCGTCGGTCCAGCAGGGCATCCTCGTGCTGGACAGCGACGGGAGGATCGTGCGAAGCAACCGCGGGTTCGAGGAGCTGGCAGAGGCGCGGCCCGTGGAAGGGAAGACACTCTGGGAAGTGCTGCGCGCCCCCCGGCTGACGGAGCTGGTCCAAAACGCCCGCGC
This sequence comes from uncultured Spirochaetota bacterium, assembly GCA_963768665.1. Taxonomy (GTDB): domain Bacteria; phylum Spirochaetota; class Spirochaetia; order SZUA-6; family Fen-1364; genus Fen-1364. The sequence goes on from CAVYIU010000002.1 coordinate 334,508, forward strand.
GACGGGGGAACGGCAGATCGAGGAGGTGTCCATCGGCGAGAGGACCGTGCTGTGCGTGGTGGAAAGGATGGAGGACCGCGAGGAGCTCGTGGTCGTGCTGAACGACACCACGGACCTCCGTCGGCTGGAAACGGTCAAGCGTGACTTCGTCGTGAATGCCTCCCACGAGCTGCGTACACCGCTGACCTCGATCATCGGATCCCTGGAGATGCTGGAAGGGGAGGTGCAGGGGGAATCGGTCCGCTGGGTGCAGGCGGTCCGGAGAAATGCCAACCGCATGGCGGCTATCGTGCAGGACATGCTCCTGCTGTCGCGCCTGGAGGCGCGCGGCGCCGAGCCCTCCTCCGAGCCCGTGGATCTCGGGCGGATCGCGGAAGAGGTGACCACGATGTTCCTGCAGCGCGCCCGCGACCAGGGGCTTGCGCTCACGGTCCGCCTCCCGAAGGATCTTCCCCGGATCGATGCCGATGCCTTTCTCCTCGAGCAGATGCTCGTCAACCTCGTGGACAACGCCCTGAAGTACACGGAGAAAGGCTCCGTGGATGTGATCTGCGCTTCCGAGCCCCCGAACGTCCGCATCGACGTCGTGGATACCGGGATCGGCATTCCGGAGGAGAGCCTCTCGCGGATCTTCGAGCGATTCTACGTGGTGGACAAGTCCCGCTCGCGGAAGCTCGGCGGCACGGGCCTGGGCCTGGCGATCGTCAAGCACATCGTCGTGACGCACCGGGGCACCATCGATGTCCAGAGCACGATCGGGGCGGGAACCCGGTTCACTGTCCGTCTTCCCGGTCGGCCCGGTAATTCACAGAAAACTAACACTTCCTTCACCGACCGCTAACAGCGTCCTTCCACATTCGTCGTACATGTCAAATCGAAGGAGGAAATCCATGAAAATGACGAAAATGACCGTGGCAGCGGTGCTCTTTGCCGCCGGCGCGGTCCTCGGGTTCGGCCAGGCCATCGAGCTGGTCGGGGCCGGGGCGACGTTTCCCGCGCCGATCTACTCGAAGCTCTTCGACGAGTACAACAAGCAGTTCGGGGTGAAGGTCAACTACCAGGCCATCGGATCCGGCGGCGGGCAGACGCAGCTGAAGAACAAGACTGTGGACTTCGGCGGAAGCGACGTCATCGTGGCCGACGATGTCGCGAAGACCTTCCCCGCGACCTTCGTTGCACATCCCCACCGTCGCGGGCGCCGTGACCATCACCTACAACATTCCCGGGAACCCCGAGCTGAAGCTCACCCCGGACGTCGTCGCCGACATCTTCCTCGGGAATATCAAGAAGTGGAACGATTCCCGCATCGTGGCCCTGAACCCGTCCGTCAAGCTTCCCGCGACTGCCATCACCGTCGTGCATCGCTCGGACGGCAGCGGGACCACGGCGGTCTTCAGCGACTACCTCAGCCAGGTGTCCGACGAATGGAAGAGCAAGGTCGGCACGGGACAGTCCCTCAACTGGCCGGTTGGCGTGGGTGGCAAGGGCAACCCGGGGGTGGCCGGTCTCGTGAAGCAGCTTCCCGGTGCCGTGGGCTACGTCGAGCTGATCTACGTCCTGCAGAACGCGATGCCCTTTGCACAGTTGAAGAACAAGAGCGGAAACTTCGTCAAGGCGTCCCTCGCGTCCACGAGCGCCGCGCGGTCGTGCCGGTGCCGGACGACATGACCAAGATCAACCTGACCAACACCGCCGCGCCCGACGGGTATCCCATCTGCGACGTTCACCTGGCTAATGTTGTACAAGGAGCAGGCATACGACAACAGGCCGAAGGACAAGGTCGACGCAATGGTGAAGCTGCTCTCGTGGATGGTCCACGACGGCCAGCAGTACGCCGAGGCGCTTTCCTACGCCAAGCTGCCCCCGGCCGTGATTGCCAAGGCCGAGGCGATCCTGAAGTCGGTGACCTACAACGGAACCCCGGTTTGAAATAGGCGGGTCCTGTTTGACACAGTAGCGACAGCCGGCTTGGAAGAGCATGAAAACAGCGAGGGTCTCCGACACAGCGTTTCGAACGATCCTCGCCCTGGGGGGGATCGCCGTGAGTGTCCTGCTCGTGGCGATCTTCCTTTCCCTTTTTCTCTCTTCACGGCCGGCGCTCCTCGCCAATGGCTTTCGCTTCCTGACGGGGACTGAATGGGATCCCGTCTCGGGCACATTCCAGGCACTGCCCTTCGTGTTTGGAACCCTGGTCACATCGCTTCTCGCCCTTGCCATCGCCACGGTCCTTTCCATAGCGCTCGCCATTCTCCTGGGTGAATACTTCAAGTCCGGGGCGTTTGCGTCGATCATGCGCACCGCGGTCGAGCTCCTGGCGGGCATCCCGTCGGTGGTCTACGGTTTCATCGGCCTGTTCTTCCTGGTTCCCGCCGTGCGCGTGGTCCAGGAAGTCCTGGGGGTGCCGCCTTTCGGCGTCGGAATCGTGACGGCATCGATTCTCCTGGCGTTCATGGTGCTTCCCTACGCCGCGTCCATCGGCAGGGAAATGATCGGCCTCGTGCCCGTGGACCTGAAGGAAGCCGCGCTTTCCCTCGGCGCGACTCCCTCGGAGACGGTCTGGAAGGTGACCCTTCCCTACGCACGTTCCGGCATGATGGGCGGGATCCTCCTCTCCCTCGGGCGGGCACTGGGCGAAACGATGGCGGTGACCATGGTCATCGGGAACGCGAACGTGCTGACGCTGAACCTCCTGAATCCCGGCAACACGATGGCAAGTCTCATTGCCAACGAGTTCTCCGAGGCATCAGGGGACGTGTACCTGGCAAGTCTCATCGAGATTGCGCTTCTCCTCTTCATCATCAGCACGCTCATCAACATCGCGGGAAAAGTCGTGGTGAACAGGATGGCGCGCAATGTCTGAATCGATGCTGCACGCCCGGCACCGTGAGCACGGTGACGCGCGCCGGCGATGCCGCGCTGCGGGCGCGCCTGCGCGGAGATTCTGCGTTCAGGGGGCTGGTCCTGGGACTCTCGCTCCTGGCCACCGTCCCCCTCGTTCTCATCCTGCTGTTCATCGTCGTGCGAGGGGCGTCATCGATCAACTGGCAGTTCCTGACGGAGCTCCCGAAGCCCATCGGTGAAGCGGGGGGCGGAATCTCCAACGCCATCGTCGGCACGGTCATCCTCGTCGCCGTTGCCTCCATCATCTCGATACCCCTGGGTATCTTCGCGGGAATCTTCCTTTCCGAGAGCGGGCGGAGCCGTCTCGGCACGGTGGCCAGGCTCTCCATCGAAACCCTCATGGGGATCCCGTCCATCGTGATCGGGATCGTGGCGTACGTCTGGGTTGTGCGGCCCATGGGGCACTTCTCCGCTTTCTCGGGCGGCATTGCCCTTGCCATGATCATGCTCCCGGTGATCACCCTTGCCACGGAGGAGATCCTCCTGATGATTCCCCTCAGTCTTCGCGAGGCCGCGCTCGCCCTGGGGGTCTCCTACCCGGCGACAATCATGCGCGTCATCCTGCCGGCGGGTGCGACGGGGATAGTCACCGGGGTGCTCCTCGCGATTGCCCGCGCGGCAGGCGAGACGGCGCCGCTGCTCTTCACTGCCCTGGGAAGCCCCTACATGACGGCCAACATCTTCAAGCCCATGTCCTCGCTTCCTCAAATAATCTTCTACTACGCGACGAGCCCCTACCCCGAGTGGCAGACCCTTGCATGGGGAGCATCCTTCGTGCTTCTCGTGATCGTCCTCGCGCTCAACATCGTGACAAAGCTGGTGACATCGAGATGGAAAGTACAGTTCTGAGGCACCGATCGCACCATCCTGGAAACCCGCGGGCTCGTTGCCGGCTTCGACGGCAAGGACATCGTCAAGGGCATTTCCCTCGCCGTCCCCGCCGGCAAGATCACGGCCATCATGGGTCCTTCGGGCTGCGGCAAGACCACGTTCATGCGCTGCATCAACCGCATGCACGAGCTGGCTCCGAATGCGCAGGTCCGGGGCGCGGTGCTCCTTGACGGCGAAGACGTCTACAAGCTCAACCCCATACTCCTGCGGCGGCGGATCGGGATGGTCTTCCAGAGGCCGAACCCTTTCCCGACGATGAGCATCTACGACAACGTGGTGGCCGGCTACAATCTCACCGGCGCCCGCATTCTCCGGTCGGACAAGGACAGGATCGTCGAAGAAACGCTCCGCCGCGTCACGTTGTGGGACGAGGTGAAGGACTCCCTCTTCCGCAGGGGGACATTCCTTTCCGGCGGGCAGCAGCAGAGGCTCTGCATCGCGCGCGCCCTGGCAATGAAGCCAGAGATCATCCTCCTGGACGAGCCGACGTCGGCGCTTGACCCGAAGGCCACGGCCGCCATCGAGGAGCTCATCGTCTCTCTCAAGGGGGTGGTGACCATCGTGCAGGTGACGCACAACATTCCCCAGGCCGCCCGCATCTCCGAGTACACGGCGTTCATCCACCTCGGCGAGCTCGTGGAGTTCGGCCAGACCAATAAGCTGTTCACGATCCCCAGGGACAAGCGGACGGAGGAGTATCTCTCCGGGAAATTCGGATAGGAGCTGTCATGCCCATACCCCAGCTTTTCTCACTCAGGGAACAGCTCGTCACCTACGCGCGCTTCGTCGAGCAGATGATCGCCAAGAGCAGGGATGCCCTGACCCTGCACCGCGGCGACCTCCTGGCAGATATCATCGGCCGCGACGAGCCACGGGCGAACGAGACCGAGGTGGACCTCGAGGAGGAATGCACCTCGCTCATCGCGCAGCATCAGCCCATGGCCCGGGACCTGCGCACCGTGCTCATGGTTCTCCACATGACCAACGACCTCGAAAGGATTGCAGACCACGCGGTGAACATCGCGGAGGCGGTCGGCGACCATCTGGAGAGTCCTGTCGCGCCCCCGGACGCCGTGGTGATAGAGATGTTTGAGGCCACCCTCCGCATGGTGAACGATGCCATCCGGGCATTCATCGAGGAGGACGCGACCCTCGGGCAGAGCGTCTGCGAAGGAGACCAGTTTGTCGACTCTCTCGCGGCCACGACACTGGAGCGACTGAGCGGGACAATGTCAAACGATCCTGCCTCCGTGACGCGCAACCTGGCGTTCCTGAAGGTTGCAGGGAACCTGGAACGGATCGCGGATCTCGCGACAAACATCGGCGAGGACGTCATCTACATGGTGAAAGGCAAGGTCATCAAGCATCATCGCGCGGAGACGGGGGCATGACCTCCGTGACCTCCTTCCGGCGCAACACGGCGGATACCGAGATCGAGGCGAAGCTCCTCATCCCGGACCGGAAATCACTCGAGGAGCTGAAGCGCTGCGACAGGATGGCGGGTTTCGAGCTCGGGCCGGGGACGCGGCAGGCGGTGCGCGACACCTACCTGGACACCCGCACGCGGGCGCTTCTCGCTGCCGGCTTCGCCTGCCGCCGGCGAGAGCAGGGCGGGCGCATCATCATGACGTTGAAAGGAACGTCCACGGCCGGTGACGCCATCCACCGCAGGCGTGAGATGGAAGTGGAGCTCGCCGCCGATGCGCCCCCGGCCCTCTGGCCGGCGGGCGAGGCCCGCGAAACGGCCGTGGGAATCATCGGCAGCGAGTCACTGGTGGCGCTTTTCCGCATCCGCCAGGACCGGTTCGTCCGGCAGGCATGCGACGGGAAGCGTCTCGTGGCGCTCGTGAGCATCGACGAGGTGACGGTGGAAGGCACGGCAGGAGGGAGCGGGTGGCGCGAGATGGAGGTCGAGCTTGCCCCCGGCGGACGGGAGAAAGACCTTGCCGCGGCGATCGCCTGGGCGCGCGCCCGTTACAACCTCGTCCCGTCGCTTCTCTCCAAGTTCGAGAGAGCTCTCCAGGCGCACCCGTGACAGGCGGCGGTGGCCTGGCCTATCCCGCGCTCGCGTCTTCCTGCGCCGACAGGTACCCGCTGCCCTGGCAGAGAGTGCAGCACTGCCACCGGCTCTGCGTCCAGCTCCACGTTCCCCCGATGGTGCGGCACTTGGGACATTCATAGAGCCCGTTGTCTCCCTCGAACACATGGAGACGGAAGCAGCGCAAGTGGTAGAGTCTTCCCTGGTCGACGCGTGCGACGTCGTGGAGCAGCTCCTCGTTGCAGATCTCGCAGGTCAGGGAGTTCGCGATACGTCCTGGTCGCTTCGGTCGAGACATGATGCACCTCCTTCCCGAAGAATAGGGTTGGAGTGTTAAGGTATGACGATGAATCCACGCCGATCCTTCCGATCGTTCCCCCGGGCGCGCGAACCGCTGATCCTCGGTCACCGTGGCTACAGTGCGCGCTTTCCCGAGAACACGCTGCTGTCGTTCCGCGAGGCGCTTGCGCACGGGGCGGATGGCTACGAGTTGGACGTGCAGAAGAGCGCGGACGGTCACTACGTCGTCATCCACGACCCCACGGTCGACAGAGTTTCCCGGACCACGGGCTCGGTGGATGCCATGAGCTTCGCCGAGATCCGCGCGGTTGACGCGGGCAGCGGTGAGCGGATCCCCACCCTGCAGGAAGCGCTGGACATGCTCCCGCGCGGTGCTTTCATCGACGTCGAGCTGAAGGATGAGACGCTCCGTGGCGCCGATTGCCGTGCCGTTGCCGACATCATCGAGACACGGGTGCCGCGCCGCTGCCTCATGGTCTCGTCATTCGAGCCTGCCCTCCTCAAGCCGGTCCGTGCGCGGGGCGTCAGGGTTGGGCTGCTCCTCGGCGAGGAGGCCAAGGGCCTCGGCGCCGGGCGGCTGGCAAGGACCCTGCTCGCGCTGCGTCCCCACTACCTGAATCTTCCCGTGCAGGTGTTCGGGATGTACGGCCGTCACAAGACCGCGTTCATGATTCGCGTGCTGAAAGCCCTCGGTTTCTCGATCCTTTTCTGGACCGTGGATACGGAGGCGGATGCGGAGGCGGTTCGCGGCTTCGCGTCGGTCATCGTCACGAACGAAGTGGAACTGCTTCTGCGAGCTCGCCCTGCACCGACAGCGGCGCGGCGGAAGAAACGGTGACGTCCACGAACCGGCCCACCAGGGATGCGTCATCACTGGCGAAGCGCACCGGGATGCGTCCCTCCGTGCGTCCCGCCAGGAAGCCCTTCCTGCGGTCGGCGCCTTCCACGAGGACCCGCCACGTCCTGCCGACCATGGCGCCCGTGTACTCCGCCGAGGTGCGCTGGAGAAGGTCGTTGAGCACGTGGAGACGCCGCGACTTTTCCGCGTGGGTGACGTCGTCGGCCCAATCAGCGCTGGCGGCGCCGGGCCGGGGCGAGTACATGGCCACGTAGGCCATGTTGTAGCGGAACTCCTCCATGGCGCGGCGCGTGTTCTCGAACTGCTCGTCCGTCTCGCCGCTGAAACCCACGATGATGTCGGTGAAGAGCGTGGCATCGGGCAGGATCTCGCGGATGGCACGCACCCTCTCGCGGTACTCGGCGAGCTGGTAGTTGCGGTTCATCCGCACGAGCACCTTGTCGTCACCGGACTGCAGCGGGAGGTGGACCTGGCGCGCAAGGCTGCGGTGCCGGGCAATCACGTGCAGCACGTCCTCGGTCATGTCACGCGGGTGCGGCGAGGTGAAATACACGCGGATCTCCCTGCCGGAGGCATCCCCCCTGTCTCCCACCGCCTCCAGGAGCTCGGCAAACGATCTCTCCGCGCCCCGCCTGTCCTGGCCGTACGAGTTCACGTTCTGCCCGAGCAGCGTGACAGAGGCGAACCCGCGGCTGACGAGAGTCTCCACCTCCGCCAGGATCTCCGCCGACGGTCGAGAGACCTCCCTGCCGCGCGTGTAGGGCACTGCGCAGAAGGTGCAGTACTTGTCGCACCCGTTCTGGATCGGCACGTATGCCTCGAAACCGTTGGAGTAGCGCGGGGCGATACGCCAGAACCCGAGTGACGCATCCGCGAGGCTCGCGGCGGGAATAACGGCGGCAGGTCCTGCGGCAGCCGGTGCCGACGCGCTGGCCAGGGCGGCAGGAGTCACCACGCCGTACTGCCGGATCATGTCCGGGACGTGCGGAAGCTCCGTGATGTCGAAGACGAGGTCGAAGAGGGTGAGAAACTTTTCCCTGTCGGCCGGAAGGATGCATCCCGTGGCAAAGGTGAGAAGGCTGCGCCGGCCCTTCCACGAGTTCCACGTGCTGATGCGCGCATAGACCTTGTCGATGGCCTTCTGCCGCACCGAGCATGCTACCAGCCCCAGGACATCGGCTTCACTTTCGGACCTTGTCTCCTGGAAGCCCATTCCTTCCATGACCGAGCGCACGCGCTCCGCGTCGGACTGGTTCATCTGGCAGCCAAGGTGGAGAAGGCAATACTTCATCAGCAGTCGAAACCTCTGCGGAAATATACCCCGGAAGGCCGCGGCAGGGCACCGCCCCTTTCCCGGCTCCCAGCAGTTCTCGGTCTGACGCCGAGGGAGCGAATTCTCATTTTGCACGACTCTCAGAGGGCCGTTACCGGCCCTTTGCAGAGGTCTGCGATCCTGTTGAAGGTGCGAAATGAGAATCGCCGGCCCGGAATAGGATGGAAGGATGAGCCACGCGGACCGGGCGTACCTCGTCGTCGACTGCGGCGCCAGCAACGGGCGGTGCGTCCTGGCCCGGTTCGACGGGTCGCGATTCGCGCTCGAAGAGACGCACCGGTTCGAAAACAGGCCGGTCTCTGCCGCGGGCACGCTGTACTGGGACGTCCTGCGGCTGTACTCCGAGATCGGCATCGGCCTGCAGAAGGCCCTGGCGCTCGTGCCCGGCCTCTCGGCGGTGGGCATCGACACCTGGGGCGTCGACTTCGGTTTGCTGGACGCGCGCGGCAAGCTCCTGGCCAACCCTGTTCATTACCGGGACAGGGAGCGCCGCCGAGGTGGAAGATGCCCGCAGGTTCCTCATGATGCCTGATCTTTTTCATTACTTTCTCACTGGCATCGCCTCGAACGAGCTCAGCGACTCCTGCACGACGGGGCTGTACAACCAGGCCGCGAGGGCCTGGGAGCCGCGGATCATGGACGCGCTCGGGCTGCCCGCGGGCATCTTTTCCACGCCGATCGCCCCGGGCACGTGCCTCGGACCGGTGCGCCCCGGCGTGTGCGACGAGCTCGCGATACGGGCCGTGGAGGTGATCACGCCCGCCACTCATGACACTGCTTCCGCGGTCGCGGGAATCCCGGCGAGGGGGACAGACCCGTCGTGGGCGTTCATCAGCATTGGCACGTGGGGCGTAGTGGGCGCGGAGACGGGCGCGCCGCTCATGACGGACGCCGTCCTGGAAGCGGGCTGGGGCAACGAGGGCGGCGCGGACGGCGGCTCCTTTCTCGCCGTGAACGTCGCGGGTCTCTGGCCGCTGCAGCAGTGCCGGGCAGAAATGGATGAGAGACCGGGGCGCCGACATCACCTGGGAGGAGGTCGTGCGGGCTGCCCGCGCCGCCCCGCGGCACCAGACGCTGATCGGCCTCCCCGTGGAGGCAGGTCCGGCCGAAACCACGATTGCCGGCAATCTCATCATGCAGCTGAAAGGCAGCGGGGAGGTCAGCAGCGTTGACGAGGGGCGTGCCGTGGTTGCTCGCTCCTGCCCCACCAGGCGTTTCGACCCGCGGGACCCGGAACCCTGGAACGGGGCATACGAACGCTTTGTCCGGCAGCTCACCGTGAATTAACGCTTTCCTAGGACTACCTTCGACGAATCTTAACCCGCCGGCTCTATTTCATCAGCAGACAGAACGAGACAGATTCCCGTTGAAAGGAGCACCCATGCGAAAGAACATTCTCCTCGCCTTCGGATTCCTCGCGGTCCTGGGAATGGCAGCCGTGTCCGCCCAGCCCCAGCAGGAAGCGACGAAGGCTCCCACCCTGCTCACGCAGGCGCCGGCGAACTTTGATGACCTGGTGAAGGCCGCCCAGAAGGAGGGCCAGCTCACCGTCATTGCTCTTCCCCGCGACTGGGCGAACTACGGCGAGATGATCGACACGTTTGCGAAGAAGTACGGCATCAAAGTGAACGAGCTGAACCCGGACGGCGGCTCGGGAGACGAGCTGCAGGCCATCGATGCCAACAAGGCCAATATGGGCCCCCAGGCGCCGGACGTCATTGACGTCGGCTTCTCCTTCGGGCCCGACGCGAAGTCCAAGGGGCTTATCGCGCCGTACAAGGTCCGCACCTGGAGCACGATTCCCGACAGCGTAAAGGATGCCGACGGCTACTGGTACGGCGACTACTACGGCGCCCTTTCCTTCGAGGTGAACATCGACGTCGTGAAGACGCCGCCCCTCGACTGGGCTGACCTGCTGAACCCCATCTACAAGGGGCAGATAGCGCTGAGCGGTGATCCCCGCGTGTCCAACCAGGCAATCATGAGCGTGGCCGCGGCGGGTCTCGCCAACGGCGGGACCTTCGAGAATGCGAAGCCCGGCGTCGACTTCTTCTCCAAGCTGAACGCGGCCGGGAACTTCGTTCCCCTCATCGCAAAGGCCGGGACCATCGCCTCCGGCGAGACCCCCATCGCCATCCAGTGGGACTATCTTGCCATCGCTGACAGGGACAAGGCCAACGGGAACCCCAACATCGGCGTTTTCGTTCCGCCCAGCGCGGTTGTCGCGGGCGTCTACGTCCAGGCCATCAGCGCCTATGCCCCGCATCCCAACGCCGCCCGGCTCTGGCAGGAGTTCCTGTACTCTGACGAGGGTCAGCTCCTTTGGCTGAAGGGTTACGCGCATCCCGTTCGCTTCTCGGACCTCGCGGCCCGCAACGTGGTTCCCGCGGATCTCGCGGCCCTGCTTCCTCCCGCGGCCGCGTATGCGAAGGCCGTCTTTCCCACGCTTGCGCAGCAGGCGGCGGCCAAGGACTACATCACGAACAACTGGGACTCCATGGTCGGAGTCGACGTGAAAAAGCAGTAGGAATGCCCGCCTCTCTTCTTGAAAAAGTGAGGAACCCGCAGGGAGCAGCCACTCCCCCTGCGGGTTCCTCGTTGCTGCGCCGCATGACTGACTGGCTCGGTCTCTTCCCCTTCCTTCTTTTCGCGTTTGCATTCATGGTCCTTCCGGCCGGCACGCTCCTCATCGGCAGTTTCCAGGACGCCGGGGGCAGGTTCACTCTCCTGAACGTCGCGCACCTTTTCCGGCCCAGTATCCTGCGCTCGTACCTGCTCACGATCGAGGTGAGCGCTGTCACCGCGGTTGCCGGAGGTCTTTTCGGGTTTCTCCTCGCGTACGCGGTGACCATGGGCGGGCTGCCGAGGGTTCTCCGCAACATCCTGACCACCTTTTCCGGCGTCGCGTCGAACTTCGCCGGGGTGCCTCTCGCCTTTGCCTTCATCGCCACGATGGGGCGCGTCGGCCTGGTCACGACGCTCCTGAAGAGTCTTTTCGGGATCTCGCTGTACGACGCAGGGTTCAACCTCTACAGCTTCGGAGGATTGAGCCTGACATACCTGTACTTCCAGATCCCCCTCATGGTGCTGGTGATGCTCCCCGCCCTCGACGGCATCAGGCCGGAATGGCGCGAGGCGTGCGACAACCTGGGGGCGAACGGTGGCCACTACTGGCGGCACGTTGCCCTGCCGGTGCTCATGCCGTCGCTCCTCTCCTCCGTCATCCTCCTTTTCGGAAACGCCTTCGGCGCGTACGCAACGGCGTATGCGCTCACGGGAGGCTTCATCAATCTCGTGCCGATCCAGATCGGCGCGCAGATCCGGGGCGACGTTCTGCACGATCCGAACCTGGGCTTTGCACTGGCCTTGGGAATGGTTGTCATCATGATCCTGACCATTCTCGGCTACTCGGCACTGCAGGGGAGGGCGACGCGATGGCGCAGGTAAACCGAAGGGCGACCGCCTGGTCCTGGCTCTGGCTCACACTGGGAACCCTGTACTTCCTCGTGCCGCTTCTGGCCACCTTCATTTTCTCGCTCCGGGCAGAGAAGGGCGTCCTGAGCTTCCTCGCGTACACGCACGTCTTCCGCGACCCCCAGTTCCTCAGGACTTTCACGTTCTCCGTGGAAATGGCGTTGGCCACGATCATCGTCGGCTTCGCGCTGATCATCCCTACCACGCTCTGGGTCCACCTGCGCGTGCCGCGGGCGCGCGCCCTGATCGAGGTGATCGCCCTCCTGCCCTTTGTCGTGCCGCCCATTGTCCTTGTCTTCGGGCTCATCAGGGTGTTCAGCAGGCCGCCATTCGCCATCGTGAGCAGCCCCGCGCTCCTCGTGGCGGGCTACGTCGTGCTCTCTTTTCCTTACATCTTCCGGGCCGTCGACACGGGCCTCCGCTCCGTCGATCTGCGGGTCCTGACGGAGGCCTCGCAGAGTCTCGGTGCCGGTTGGGGCGCGGTGCTCTTCCGCGTCGTGCTCCCCAGCATCCGCACAGCGATCCTGAGTGCTGCTTTTCTCACCTTCGCCATCGTGGTGGGCGAGCTGACCCTCGCCGTCATGCTCGCCTGGCCGGCCTTCGGCCCCTACATGGCCCTTGTCGGCCGAAACCTCGCCTACGAGCCGGCCGCCCTTTCCATTCTCAGCTTCCTTCTTACCTGGGGATTTCTCCTCGTGATACAATTGCTCAGCAGAAGGATGAGAGGACCAGGCGTAACCGTGGGAGGAGTCCACTGATGCCGGACACAAACGCATCCTTTGTCGAGCTCGCCGGCCTCGAGAAGAGGTTCGGACGGCACCTGGCGGTCGATGCCTTCACCCTCTCGGTCGCCGAGGGGGAGCTCGTCACGTTTCTCGGCGGCTCGGGGTGCGGCAAGACCACGACCCTGCGCATGATCGCGGGCTTCGAGATCCCCACGGCCGGGATGATAAGGATCGGGGGCGTTGACGTCGTCCAGAAACCGGCCAACAAGCGTGACGTCGGCATGGTTTTTCAGAACTACGCTCTCTTTCCCACGATGAGCGCGTCGGAAAATATCGCCTTCGGCCTCAAGGTGCGGGGCATGGCCGCGAAGCAGCGCGAAGAGCGCGTTTCGGAGATGCTCTCCCTCATCCACATGGAAGGGTTTCGCGACCGGTTTCCCCACCAGATGTCCGGTCGGCCAGCAGCAGCGTGTCGCCCTTGCCCGCGCCCTGGCGGTCAAGCCGCGCGTTCTCCTCCTTGATGAACCGCTCTCCGCCCTGGATGCTCTCATCCGGGTGCGTCTCCGTGCAGAGATCCGCTCCATCCAGCAGGCGCTCGGCATCACGACCATCTACGTGACTCACGACCAGGAAGAAGCTCTCTCCCTCTCGGACAGGGTCGTTGTCATGCGTGACGGCAGGATCGAGCAGGTCGGGACGCCGTTCGAGATCTACAACCGGCCGGCGACGCCGTTCGTAGCGTCGTTCATCGGTTCCATCAACGTGATCTCGGCCACGGTGGTCGATCCCGGGGCCGGGCGGGTGTCTGTCAACGGGGAGCAGATCGCCCTGGCAGGGCCGATCTCGGCAGCGCGGGGCAGCAGCATGAAGCTTTCGCTCCGGCCCGAGCTCATTTCGCTGCAGAACGGCACCGCCACGAACAACCATCTCTCCGCGACCCTCGCGAACGTCATCTTTCTCGGGGCCATCGTGCGCCTGGTGGTCAGGACGGGTGACTCGGAGATCCTCGTGGACACGTTCAACAATCCCCATCTCAAGCTGCCCGCCCGCGGGGAACGCGTGACACTCGGTTTCCCCCCCGAGGCGTGCGTGGCGCTCGGCGAGGAAACGTGATGAGCCTGGCGGTGATCCTGGCCGCCGCCGCGGTCATGGTGGCCGGATCAGTCCTCCTCTACCTGCGGCGCCGGTTTCTTGCATTCGGTGCCGCCTGCGGATTTCTTCCCGTGACCGCCGCCGTGGATCCAGCGGCCTGAGCACATGGAACCGAGGACCGCGCACGCCGAAACGGTCGGAGCGACAAGCGCCGTCACGCGGCTGGCCGCGATCGACGTGGGAACAAATGCCATCCGCTTCCTCGCCGCGGAGGCCGACGGGCCGGGTGCCCCGCGGACGCTGGCGGAGAAGCGATACGCGCTGCGGCTCGGCCATGACGTGTTCACCGGCGGCGTCATCCGCGAGGTGACGACCCTCGGCGTCGTCGATGCCCTCACGGAAATAGCCGGCCTGCTCGCTGCGCACGGCGTGAGCCGCTATCGCGCCGTGGCCACGAGCGCCGTCCGCGAGGCGCGCAATCGGGGCTCGTTCCTGCGGATGGTGCGCCGCTCCACGGGGATCGCTCTCGGGACGATCACGGGAAACGAGGAGGCGCGCCTCGTTCATGCCGCCGTGCGCGAGCGCATCGCTCTCGGTGACGGTTCCTGGATGTTCGTCGAGCTCGGCGGGGGAAGCGCCGAGCTCTTCGTGGCTGACGCGCAGCGTGTGCGGTGGTGCCAGGTGCACGACATCGGGGCTGTCAGGCTGAAAGAGCTCTTTGCGCGGTCAGGGAGCGAGCCGCGCCACTTCGCCCAGCTCCTGAAGGAGTACACGGCCGCCATTCGCTTCCCGGCGGCGCGGCAGGGGATCGCGGGGTTCGTCGCTACCGGAGGGAACATCGAGTCGCTCCTGAAGCTCGACGGCTCCCGGAGCACGCCGGAGGGCATTGGTGTTCTCGGCGTGGAGGAGCTCGCGCGCCTCACGGCCCTCCTTGGCGGGATGAGCCCGGAGGAGCGCGCGGAAAGGCTGGGTCTGCGTTCGGACCGCGCGGACGTGATCCTCCCCGCCGCCATTGTGTACGCCCGGTTCGCGGAAATGGCCGGGGCGCGGGAGATCCTCGTCCCGGGCGTCGGGATCAGGGAGGGTATCATCAGAGACCTTGCACGGATGGAAACACAGGTCGCCGAGGTGCGTGGCGAGCAGTGGGCGGCCGATGATGCGGCTGCGTTGGGAAGACGCTTCTCGTTCGACGAGGCTCACGGGCGGAAGGTGATGGAGATCGCGGGCGTCCTGTTCGATGCAATGCGCTCCCTGCACGGGATGGGCGAGGTCGAGAAGCGCCTTCTCCTTGCCGCCTCGCTCCTGCACGACGTGGGCTACTTCGTGAGCGACAAGGGGCACCACAAGCACAGCTCCTACCTCCTGTCACGCGCCGAGCTCCCCGGCTTCAGCAGGGCGCAGATGCACATCGTGGCAGGCGTCGCCCGCTATCACCGCCGGAGTCATCCCTCGGTCGCGCACCCGGAGTTCGCGTCGCTGCCGACGGCGGCGCGCCGCAAGGTGCGCGTCCTCGCGGCGCTCCTGCGCGTCGCCGACGCCCTGGACCGCGAGCACGAGGGCCGCGCCACCGCGGTCTGCGTCACCGCGCGTCGCGATCGGGTGGAGGTGCGCACCAGGGGTTCGGGGGATCTCTATCTCGAGCAATGGGCGCTTCGCCGCAAGGCGGCGCTGTTCGAGGAGGTCTTCGGCGTCCCCATCGAATTGACGCGGGAGGAGGACCAGACATGAGCAGGGAAAAGAAGACGGACGCCGCGGCGGTGCTGTCGGACGAGCTGAGCGCGCTCCGCGCCCTCGTCGAGGAGACGGCCCGGCAGTGCGAGCTGAACATGAAGGCCCGCATCGACGAGCTGCTCCACGTGCTGGAATCCGCGGAAAGGACCGACGACCCCGCTCCCTTCCAGAAGCTGTCCGATCGCGTGAAGAGGGTGCGCGCAAAGCCGCAGAAGGGCCGCGTCAAGGACCTGAAGCGCATCCACGATGTCCTGGACGATCTTGACGGCCGCATTCTCGACGAGCAGGCATGAGCGATCCGGTCCCGATCAAGCTTGATGATCCGCGCCTCCGCATCGACCGCGAGGTGAGCCTGCTCGAGTTCTTCCGTCGCGTGCTCGAAGAGGCGCAGGATCCGGCAAATGCCCTCCTGGAGCGCGCGAAGTTCCTTGCCATCGTCAGCTCGAATCTCGGCGAGTTTTTCATGGTGCGGGTTGCCGGTCTCAAGCAGCAGATAGAAGCGGGGGTGACCGAGCCTTCCCTTGCCCGGGATGACTCCCGGCGAGCAGCTGACCACCGTGCGCACGATGGCCCAGAAGCTCATGGAAGAGACCCGCACCTGCCTCCACACTCTCCTGCCGCTCCTCTCCGACGCAGGCATTACGCTGGCAGACTACGCGGACCTCGACCGCAAGGAGAAGGCCTGGCTGCGCCGTTACTTCGAGCGGACGGTCTTTCCTGTCCTGACTCCTCTCGCAGTGGATCCGGGAAGGCCCTTTCCCCACATCTCGAACATGAGCCTGAACCTTGCCGTCGTCATCAAGGGGCCGGACGGCGCGGAACGATTCGCCCGGGTCAAGCTGCCGAATACGCTCCCGCGATTTGTGCCGCTGGAAGGGGGGACACCGGGACGATTTGCCTGGCTCGACCAGGTGGTAGCCGAAAACCTGCAGCTCCTTTTTCCCGGTATGCAGGTGCTCAAGGCACATGCCTTCCGCGTGACGCGCGACGCGGAAGTGCTCATCCAGGAGCTCGAGGCGGAGGATCTCCTGGAAACCATCGAGCGCGGCCTGCGTCGCAGGCGCTTCGGCCGCGTGGTCCGCGTCACGGTCGACACGGCGATGCCCTCCGACGTGCGGAAGATCCTGATCGAGAATCTCGAGATGGACCCCGCCGACATGTACACGATGGACCCGCCCCTCGGGATGAGCGACCTGATGCAGCTTTACGCGCTGGACCGTCCGGACCTGAAAGACCAGCCGTTTTTTCCTGCCGTTCCCGCCGTGCTGCGGGCCGAGGGCGAAGATCTCTTCGCCGCCATCCGCCGCCAGGACATCCTCCTGCACCATCCCTTCGATTCGTTCGAGCCGGTCGTGGATTTTCTTCGCATCGCCGCCCGCGACCCCGCGGTCCTCGCCATCAAGCAGACGCTGTACCGCGTCGGCCAGAACTCCCCCGTTGTCGAGGCGCTCCTGGAGGCGGCCGCCGGGGCAAGCAGGTGGCGGTCCTGGTCGAGCTCAAGGCGCGCTTCGACGAGGAGAGCAACATCGAGTGGGCCCGGGCCCTCGAGCGCGAAGGCGTCCACGTCGTCTACGGGCTCCTCGGCCTGAAAACGCATTCGAAGATCGCCCTTGTCGTGCGGCAGGAAGGGGAAGGAATCCGGCGCTACGTCCACCTTTCCACGGGGAACTACAATCCCGCGACGGCACGGGTCTACACGGACCTCAGCCTTTTCACCGCGGACGAGGAGATCGGCTGGGACGCCTCGGACATATTCAATTACCTCACCGGCTATTCCGGCAAGGACAACTACCGGAAACTGCTCGTCGCGCCCCTGACCATGCGCTCACGCCTGGAGCAGCTCGTCCTCCGGGAGATCGAGCACCAGGCGTCGGGCAAAGGGGGACGGCTCATCTTCAAGACCAACGCTTTGGTGGACGGCCCGTTCATCAGCCTTCTCTACAAGGCCTCCCAGGCCGGTGTGACCATCGATCTCATCGTCCGGGGCATCTGCTGCCTGCGCCCCGGCATTCCCGGGGTGAGTGAGACGATACGC
Organism: uncultured Spirochaetota bacterium; assembly: GCA_963768665.1. Classification (GTDB taxonomy): domain Bacteria; phylum Spirochaetota; class Spirochaetia; order SZUA-6; family Fen-1364; genus Fen-1364. The sequence continues at coordinate 351,887 of CAVYIU010000002.1, forward strand.
GTGCGCAGCATTGTCGGCAGGTTCCTCGAGCACAGCCGGGCCTACTACTTCCACAACGGGGGCGACCCGGAGATCTACCTGGGCAGCGCCGACCTCATGCCGAGGAATCTTGACCGACGCGTGGAGATCCTCTTTCCGATCGAAGACGCGGTCATCGTGCGTCACCTTCGCGACGTGCTCTCGCTGTACTGCGACGACAGCGTAAAGGCCCGTGACATGGGCCCGGACGGGGTGTACAAACGCGCGGCGGCGAAACCGGGCTCCCCGGCGCTGGACGCGCAGGCGCTCCTTCTCCTGCAGCGCCGTCCGGGAGGGACATGAGCCATGACTCTCCAGTCCACCCGGCTGGCGCCCGAGGGACTCGTCGATGAAGAACTCATTTCCGCGCTGGAGGAGATCGGCTACCACGCCCGCGGGGAGCGCACGTCCAGGGAAACAGTGACGTGGTTCGACACGCACGACGGTGCCCTCCAGCGGACGGGATGGTACCTCGCGCGGCGTCCTGACGCGGGAACCTGGACTCTCTGGCTCGATGACGGCACCAGCCGCGGCGAAGCGGGGAGCGCGGAGCCGCCTGAGGGCTCGGGGCCGATCGGCCTCCTCTTGTCGGCCAGGCTCCGGGGGAAGGCGCGTTGTCCGAGCCTGCGGGCAACTCTTGAAAGGTCCAGCCGCACGGTGGAGACGCTCACCGCCGCTCCCCTGGAGGTTGTCGTGCAGCGGTGGGTCTTCTCTCCGCCGTTCGCGCGGGAGCCGAATGCTGTCAGTGTCGAGGTTGGCATTGACGCCGCTGCCGTTGACCCTGCCGCGGGCGACTACCTGATGGCGCTCCTGGAACGGCGCCTCGGGCTCACTCCGGCCGCGGAAAACCCGGGCGCCAGGGCGATGGCGCTTCTCTGCCTTTCGCCGCCGGGCGGCCCCCCGCCTCTTTCCACCGTTCCCACCGCGGCCGACACGGTGGGGGAGGCCGCTGCGCGCATCCTGCACGCGCAGGCCTGGAAGATGCAGGCGAACCGCGACGGCGCCATCCAGGATATCGATCACGAGTACATTCACGATCTCCGCGTGGCCACGCGGAGAGCCCGTTTCGCCCTGCATCTCTTCGTCGACGTGCTGGGGCGTCCCCTGAGCGACGAGATCCGGGGCGAGCTCTCGTGGGTCGCCCGGAGCCTCGGACCCCTGAGGGACGTCGACGTTCTCAGTGAGAGGCTGCCGATCCTCCTGGCGCGCGTCGAGGCGGACGTCGGTGACTCCGCCGCGATTGTCCGCGTGCTCGGCGCCCGGCGAACAGAAGTGCGCAAAGCTGTCGTGGAATGCCTTACCTCCTCCCGCTGTGATTCCACCATCCATGCCCTTTCTTCGATCGAGCCGCCTCCCCCGGATTCCGTGGACGAGGCCCCTCTCACCCTTGCCGCCTTCGCCCACCGGCGCGTGGCGCGCGCACTGGCCCGCATCCGCTCGCACGTGGGAACCCGCGCCGAGATCCTGGGGCCTGCGCAGCTGCATGCACTGCGGATCCTTTTCAAGCGACTGCGTTACACCTGCGAGTATTTTTCCTCCGTGTGCGATGTGTCCGCCCTCATCGAGGCTTCCACCGCGTTCCAGGACCAGCTGGGCCGGTACCAGGATGGCGCCGCCGCGATCGATTTCCTCATGTCGCTGCCGCGTCGCGGCACATCCCTGATGCTCGGTGCTCTGGTGCAGGTCTACCGGGAGTCGCGCGAGCGGGCGCGCGAGAAGTTTCTCCGTCTGTGGCAAACGCGCGGGGAACAACTGGTGCGCTGGAAGCCGCGCTGAGGCGCTGCCGCGCGCGGGGAAAGGAGGGACGAGCCATTCGCGTCATTGCCGTTTACAACCTGAAGGGCGGGGTCGGAAAATCGACGGCAGCAGCCAATCTCGCCTGCCTCGCCGCCCGCGGGGGGAGCGCACGCTGCTCCTCGACCTCGACCCCCAGGGCGCAGCCGGCTACTACCTCGGCCATGGCACGGGCAAGGGCGGAGGAAAGAAGCTGATCCAGAGCGCCTCCGGACTGTCCGCCCTTGTCGAGAGCACGACGGTGGAAAACCTCGCCATCGTGCCGGCCCGCTTTTCCTTTCGCAGGTTCGACGAGAGGCTGCGCGGGCGGAAGAAGCCGAAGGATACGCTCCACCGGATCCTTTCCGGTCTTTCCGCCGACTATTCGTGGGTCTTCCTGGACACGCCCGCGGGGCTCACCCTGCTCTCGGAGAACGTCTTTGCCGCCGCCGACTGCGTCCTGGTCCCGCTCATTCCTACGCCGCTTTCCATCCGCGCGTGGGAAAGAATCGTCGTTTTCCTGGCACGCCGGGGATACGACAGGGGCAATGTGATTCCCTTTTTTTCCATGGTGCATGGCCGCCGGCGGGTTCATCGGGAGACCATGGAGCTGTTCCGCCAGAGGGAAACCGGAGTCTGTACCGCCGTCATTCCGTCACTTTCTTCAATAGAAAGCGCCGCGGCGACGCGCACGGTCGTTGCTCTCCGACGTCCTCACTCCGCGGCCGGCGTGGCATTCGCAGCGCTCTGGGCGGAGCTGCGCGCGCGTCTCCTCGCGGAGGGCCCGCTGCCGCCCTCTCCGTCGGCTCGCCCGTGAATCGCGACCTTATCGAGGCGGCGCTGGGGGCGCTCTACGACAACGCGGTCCGCCTGACGCTGCAGCCCGGCCGTCCGCTTGTTGTGTTCAGCGACCTTCACATGGGTGACGGTGGCCCCCGCGACGAGTTCCGCCCGAACGGCGAGCTCATGCAGACGGTGCTGCGCGACTACTACCTGGCCCGCGAGTACGGGCTCGTCCTCAACGGGGACATCGAGGAGTTGCAGCGCACGTCCCTGCCGTCCGTGCGCGCGTCGTGGCAGGGAATGTACGACGTCTTCGCGGCCTTCCAATCCCGCTCGGCGCTCTACAAGATCGTGGGAAACCATGACGCGCGGCTGCGCAACGATGGCTCCGCGGCGGAAGGGCTGCTCGATGCCCTGCGGCTGGAGGTCGGGGCAGGGACCATCTTCCTGTTCCATGGCCACCAGGCCACCATCTTCTTCGAGCATTTTGACTGGATGGCGGACTTCCTCGTTCGCTACGTGGCGAAAACACTGCGGATCGCCAACGCGCCGGTGCGCTACGAGAGCCCGAAACGGTTCGTGACGGAACGCCGCGTCTACGAGTTCTCGGCCCGCAGGGGAATCCTGTCCGTCATTGGACACACGCACCGGCCGCTGTTCGAGTCGCTGTCGAAGATCGACTCGTTGAAGTTCCGCATCGAGAAGCTCTGCCGCGAGTATCCCCTGGCCTCCCGCCTCGCGCGCTCCGCCATCGAGAAGGCGATCGACGCCTGCAAGGCCGAGCTGAAGCACCTTCGCGAAAAGGACGCCCGTAACGGCGGACGGGACAGCCTGTACAACGAGACGATCTGCGTCCCCTGCCTTTTCAACTCCGGGTGTGCCATCGGGAAGAGGGGCGTGACAGCCATCGAGCTTACCGCCGAGCGCATTTCCCTGGTCCACTGGTACGACTCTCGGCGCCAGGTGCAGTCGAAGGCGACTGCAGGAGCAATCGCGGGGGCCGCGGGGGCCGCGCCGGCAACGCAGCTCGGACGGACCGATTTCCACCGCGTCGTCCTCAAGCACGATCACCTGCCGTACCTCTTTTCGCGGGTACGGCTCCTGGCGTAGACGGAGTTGGAGACCGGAGCGGTCGGCATGAAGAGCATCTGCATCGGGCAGCTGATCCTCACCGAAAAGTAACGCGACCTTCACCAATCCCTAACTCACCTTCCCTATCATCGTCGCGTGAACGGACCACAGCCACGCATTTCGAGCCGCGGGGCAGCCTCAGCGCCCTGCTGCCGGAGGAGCGCCTGCCTCTCCTGGAGACAGCCGCCGATGCCGTGCGCGCCGCCGAGGCCGTCCTTGAGACCGCGGCCGGAGGTGAGATCCGCGTCCTCTCCTGGATGAGCCACGACATGAAGCTCGAGCTGGACCGGCTGTGCGAAGACGCGATGATCGGCCGGCTCGCGAGGAGTTTCCCGACGACTCTATCCTGACGGAAGAGTCAGGGCTCCTCCGCGGCTCCGCCGACCGGACATGGGTGGTCGATCCCCTCGACGGAACGGTGAACTTCTCCCATGGGCTGCCCTTCTACGCGATCAGCATTGCCTGCGTGTCGTGTCGCCCCGAGATGCTGCATCGTTCCTGGCAGACCCACGTGGAAGCGGCGGTGGTCTCCCTGCCTCCCCATGGAGAGACATTTCGCGCGACGCGCGACGGCGGCGCCACGCGCAACGGGACGCCTCTTCGTCTCACGGACAAGGACGCCCTTGACAGGGCGCTCGTCTGCCTGGGCGTCAGCGCCAAGGACGGGGCGCTCCCGTTTTCGCTCCGCATGATCGAGGCCTTCGCCGGGCAGGCGCAAAAGGTGCGGAGCCTCGGAGCGCTGGCGGGGGAGCTCGCGTTCCTCGCGGCCGGGCGCATCGACGCCCTTGTGCAGAAGGGCACCAACATCTGGGATTTCCTTGCCTCAGGGCTGCTCATCACGGAAGCAGGCGGGCGATTCGAGGCCGAGGAGTTCGCCCCGGGACGCTGGAAGGTGGTGGCGGGCAACGCGGGTCTCTTCAGTCGCGTCGAAGCCCTGGTGCACGAAGAATGAGCGACGTACGATTCATCATCATTACCGTGCCCCCTCCCGACGTGGCCGCGGCCCTTGAAGCCCCGCGCCGGGCCGCGGCGGAGCGTAGCGGCTCCCGCGCGGCCCTCGCTTTCCCGCCGCACGTAACGCTGCGGACAGGGGCCATCGTTCCCGCCCGCAGCATCAGCGAGTTCGCCGTCGGCGTGCGGGTAGCACTCGGACCCTGGCGCCCTTTCCCCATAGCGGCGCGGGAGCTTTTCCACACGCTGTACGAGAACGGCGGCGGCGGTCTCAAGCACATGGTGGGGTGGCGCGTCGACCTCGACGAGCCCCTTCTCGGGCTCCACAAGGCGCTACTCTCGTTCGATCGATTCCAGCGGCGCCCGCAGCCGAGCTTCGAGCCCCACGTGACGCTGGCCTTCGATGACCTGGAGGAATCCGAGGCGGCCGCTCTCCTGGCCGACACGCGCTCCCAGCCGAACCTCTATCCTCCGGTGCTCCGCTGGACCTGCGACAACGTCGGGCTGTACCGCCAGTGCGATGAGGCCTGGGAGCCGTACATCGTTTTTCACCCGCAGGAGGCCGGCTCGTGAACCGTTCACGGCGCACGCGCATCCTCGTCGAGGGCTCGGAGGAGCTGCGCGCCCGCCTGTCCGACGACGTGATCGCGCACTACGAGGTGCACGAGGTCGAGGGGCCGACCGAGACGCTCGTCATGCTGACGGTGCGCGAAACGGCGCGCGGCCACCTTTTCCACCCGGGCGAGCTCCTCGTGACCGAGGCGCGGGCGCGCATCGGGCAGACCATCGGTCTCGGCATCGCGGCCGGGTCCTGCGCGCGCAAGGCCTGGCAGCTGGCCGTCATCGACGCGGCCTGCAACGCGCGCCTCCCCCGGACGGAGCCGTGGGACGTGCTCCTGCTGCAAGAGGAGGGAAGGCTGCAGAGAGAGCGCGAGCGGGATGACGGCAGGATTCTCCAGACCCGCGTCGCGTTCGAGACCATGGACCTCACGTAGGCCATGACGTTCGACCTCGTCCACGATACCCAGCAGATCTTCCGCAAGCTGCTTCGCGCGCACTCCTTTCCCGGCATGATCGTCGATATCGGACCCGACACGCACGGCGTCGAGACGTGGGCCACGATCAGCAGCCCCTTGACCGGCATCGCGCTGACACTGCTGGACGCGGAGACGTCTTTCTGCCTCTGGCCACGCCGCGCGAGCGCCGAGCAGGACTTCCTGTCGCATCTCACCTACGGCCGGCGCGCGCCCGCGGAGTCCGCGCAGTTCCATTTCGTCCTGGGCGGGGAGGAAGCTGACATCGCCCTGCAGGCCGCTTCCGTCGGCACGCTCGTCGAGCCGCACCTCGGGGCAACGCTGATCATCGAGATCAGCCGCCTTGACGACGCGGGCACCTGGACACTACGCGGGCCGGGCATTTCTGAAACGGCCCGGCTGGGGGCCGACGGGCTCGGTCCCGGCCTCCTTGCCCTGCGCGCGCAGAAGTGCTCCGAGTACCCTCTCGGCGTCGACCTGGTGTTCGTGGACCCCGCGGGGCGGCTCGCGGCCGTTCCCCGGACCACGCGCGTGCAGGGGGAGAAATAGCGTGGGATACGTGGCGGTGCGCGGAGGGGCGGAGGCCATCGAGGCATCCATCGCGCGGCTTCGCTTCGAGCAGGTGCGGGGCGGGATCATCGCGAATCCCGCGCACATCAAGGAAAGCCTGCGCAGGCTCGTCGAACAGGTCATGGCGGAGGCGAGCATGTACGACGAGGAAGCGGCGAGCGTGGCGGTGGCGCAGGCGGAAGGGAGCCCCGAGGAGGCGGTGTTCCTCCTCCGCGCATACCGGTCGACCCTGTCCCGAAGGCACGTCTCCCGCGAGATCCGCAGCGAATCCATGCGCATCCAGCGGCGCATCTCCGCGGCCTTCAAGGACATCCCGGGGGGGCAGATCCTCGGGGCATCCCCGGACTACACCCATCGCCTCCTTGATCCGCGCCTCTTCGAGGAAGGGCGCGACGATATCCGTCGCTGGGTGCAGGACTACCTCGCGAAGGACCTCCCGTTCAGCGAGATCAGGACAGCTCCCGAAGGTGGTGGATTTCCTCCGCGAAGAAGGGCTCGTCGCACCCGTGGCCGCGAGCAGCGAGCCGCCGAAGGACGTGACCCGTGCCATCCTCGTCTTTCCTGCCTCGCGCAGCGAGCGCCTGCAGACACTGGCGCGCGGGCAGACCGGCGCGGTCACCGCGTTCGCGTACGCCGCGCTGCGCGGGTACGGGGCGCTGCACCCGACCGTGGCCGAGCTGCGTGTCGGCACCCTTCCCGTGTCCATCCCCGATCCCTGCGGCGGCGACAGCGAAGAGGACGCGTACTACGTTGGCGAGGTCCTCGTCACGGAAGTGGAGATGCTTGTTCCCGTCTCCATTCCCCGGGGCCAGGGCAAGGCGGACCTCGTCTTCGAGCTCGGCTACGGCATCTGCTTCGGAAAGAACGAGACGAAGGCCATCGCCATGAGCATTCTCGATCACACCCTGGAAACAGGTGACCGCCGCTACCCGACCGGCGACGAGGAGTTCGTCCTGACGCATATCGACACGGTGGAGGCGACGGGGTTCATCTCTCACCTCAAGCTCCCGCACTACGTCACCTTCCAGTCGAAGCTCGACGCCGTGCGTGCCGCGCGGCGCGGGGGGCACGCGTGAGGGCCAACGGGCACTTCGCGTTCCTCGACGAGGGCTCGAAGAAGGAGATCCGCCGCGGCCGCGCTTGAAAGCGGTCTGCATCCCCGGCTACCAGGTGCCGTTCGCCTCGCGGGAGATGCCCGTGGCGCGCGGCTGGGGCACGGGCGGCCTGCAGCTCACGTTGTCACTGGTGGGGACGGGTGACGTCCTGAAGGTGATCGACCAGGGCGCCGATGACTCGGTGAACGCCGTCAGCATCAGGCGGCTTGTCACGAAGACGACAGGTATCGCCACGACCGAGCATACAGCGGAGGCGAGCCTGATCCAGTCCCGTCACCGCATCCCCGAGGTGCCCCTCACGGCAGACCAGATCCTGGTGCTCCAGGTCCCGATACCGGAGCCGCTGCGGTTCGTCGAGCCCCGCGAGGAGGTGACGCGGAAGCTCCATGCCGAGAAGGACTACACAGGCGCGTGGCTGGTGCTGTTCGAAGAGATCATGCGGCACGGGTCCATGATCGGCGGGTCCGACCATCCCGTCACCGTCCACGACCGCTACATCATGGCTCCCAGCCCCATCCCGCGTTTCGACAACCCGAAGATGGACAGGAGCGAAGCGCTGATCCTTCTGGGCGCGGGCCGGGAGAAGAAGATCTACGCGGTTCCTCCCCACACGCGTGTCGTTTCCCTCGCGTTCGACGATCACCCCTTCACGGTGGAATCCAATGCGAAGCGATCCTGCAGGAAGTGCGGTGCGAGCGGCGTCTACCTCGATGAGATGCTCGACGAGCGCTCCGGAGAGCGCGGCTGGCAGTGCAACGACACGAGTTCCTGCAAGGAGCGGCGGCCGTGACGGCGGGAACGCCCCAGGCCATGGAGACACCGGTCCTGTGTGCCCGGGGGCTCGTGAAGCGCTACGGGGCCGGGTGCCCGGCCTGTGTCCCCTCGGAGGGCGTGCCCGACACTGGAGCGAAACTACTGCCCCGCCTGCGGCGCCGTGCACGCGCTGCAGGGCATTTCCTTCGAGGTGTACCGCGGCGAGACCCTGGGCATCGTCGGTGAGAGCGGCAGCGGGAAGTCCACGATCCTCAAGTGCCTCTCCTTCGACGAGGAGCCGACCGCGGGCGCGGCCTTCCTGTGGGACTACCGCGCGGGAGATGTGGACATCTTCACTGTTTCCGCGCAGGAACGCCGGCAGATCAGGAACTCGCTCATGGGAAAGGTGTACCAGAACCCGGCGGACGGGCTGCGCATGGACTTCTCGTGCCTCGCCAACGTTGCCGAAAAGCTCATCGCGTCGGGCGTGCGAAGCGTTTCGGCCATGGAAGGCCGGGCGCGCGGGCTCCTGGGTCACGTCAGCATCGCGGCGCAGCGGATGCCGGATCCGCCGTCAACGTTTTCCGGCGGGATGCAGCAGAGGGTGCAGATTGCCAAGGCGCTGGCCAGCAGCCCGCCGATTCTGCTGCTGGACGAGGTCACGACGGGGCTCGACATGTCGGTGCAGGCGCGGGTGCTGGACCTGATCCGGGTCCTGCGCCGCGAGCTCTCGGTGGCCATGCTTTTCGTCTCCCACGACCTGGGCGTCATCCGCATGCTGGCGGATCGAACGCTCGTCATGCTGGACGGCCGTATCGTGGAAAAGGGCCTCACGGACCAGATCCTCGAGGACCCCCAGCATCCGTACACGCAGGAGCTCGTCCATGCGATGGTCTAGAGCGAGGAGATGCGCGCCATGACGCTCATCACGAACGGCCGCCTCGTCACCCCGGAGACGATCCTCGACGACAGGGACCTGCTGATTGCCGGTGATCGCATTGCAGCCATCATCCCGCGCGGGAATCCGTCCGACGGGGCTGTCCGCATCGACGCCGGGGGCGGCTTCGTCATGCCGGGCTTCATCGATGTCCATGCCGACTACATCGAGCACATGGTCTCCCCGCGCCCGAATGTCATCCTGGATTTCTCCGTCGCCCTGCGCGAGGCCGAGCGGGAGCTCGTTACCCACGGTATCACCACGATGTTTCACTCCATTACCTTCTTTGGCTCCAGCGAGTTCGGGAAGTCTCCCGTCCGCGAGCCGGAAAGCGCCCGCCGTTTCATCGGCCTGGTGGATGCGGCGCATCGACAGCGGCACCTCATCCGCCATCGTCTTCATGCGCGGTTCGAGATCGACTCGCTGGATCGCGTGGAGGAACTGGAAGGGTATCTGCGCGCGGGGACCGTGCACCTGGTTTCCTTCATGGATCACACACCGGGGCAGGGGCAGTACAGGAACCTGGAGGTCTACCGGGCAACGCTGAAGGCCTGGCGCGGCCTGGCGGACGACCAGGTCGACCAGACCATCCGCAGCAGCAGGGCGCGGCAGAAGATGACCCTGGAACACATCGGGGAAGTTTCCGGGCTCGCCTGCGAGCGGCGGATCGCCGTTGCATCGCACGACGACGATTCGGTGGAGAAGGTCGGCCTCGTGCGCAGCTTCGGCGCCACGATCAGTGAGTTCCCGACCACCATCGAGGCGGCCCGCGAGGCGCGCAGGCAGGGGATGCACGTCGTGGCCGGGGCTCCCAACGTGCTCCTCGGCAAATCGCACTCGGGCAACCTCTCGGCCGCGGAGGCCGTTCGGGAGGGATGCGTGGACGTCCTGTGCAGCGACTACCATCCGCCGGCGATGCTGCACGCGGTCTTCAGCCTCGCCGGCTCCGAAGCGGAGCTCCCGGAGATGGTGAAGCTCGTGAGCCTCCATCCGGCGCAGGCCGTCAACATGGACGACGATCTCGGCTCCATCGCGGCGGGCAAGAAGGCCGACGTGATCATCGTGCAGAGACTGGAGGGCGGGTTTCCCGCGCTGACGCACGCCGTCGTGGACGGGAAGCTGGTCCTCCGCATGAGCTACAGGGAGGGGGCCGTATGAATCGCCTTGCCGAGAAGGCCACGGTGCACGAGGGAGTCGTACAGGAGAACTCCACCCTCGGATCCTGGACCGAGGTCGGGCCCTGGAACATGCTGGAAAACGTCACTCTGGGCGACTACTCGTACACGGGTCCCTGGTGCATCCTCCAGAACGCCCAGGTCGAGCGCTTTGCGAACATCGCGGCTGCTGTCCGCATCGGGCCGACCAGGCACCCCATGGACCGGCCAACCCTGCACCACTTTACCTACCGGCGCGTCCTCTACGGTTTCGCCGAAACGGATGACGACGCGTTTTTCGACTGGCGCCGTGAGCAGGTGGCACGGATCGGCAACGACACCTGGGTAGGGCACGGGGCGATCATCATGCCCGGGCGTCAGCGTGGGGGACGGCTCGGTGATCGGGGCGGGAGCCGTGGTGACTCACGACGTTCCGGCCTACACGGTGGCCGCAGGCGTCCCCGCCCGCCTCCTCCATCCGCGATTTTCCCCGCCTGTCGCCGAAGCGCTTTCGCGCATCGCCTGGTGGGCGTGGGACCACGAAACGCTGCGCGCCCGTCTCGACGACTTCAGCCTTCCGGTGGAGCGCTTCATCTCGCTGTACGACAGGCGCGGGGGGCCGGCATGAATCCTGCCCTCGAGGTGCGCGGGCTCACCAAGAGCTTCGCCAACCACCGCCTGGGCAGGTCCATCCGCGGCTGCCGGGACGTGGCGCTGAGCTTGGCCCACGGCGAGTTCGTCGGCATCACCGGCAGAAGCGGCAGCGGCAAGTCCACGGTTCTCAAGCTCATCTGGCGCAGCTATCTCCCCCAGGCCGGCAGCATCCTCTACGATTCGAAGAACCTCGGGAGAATCGACCTCGCCGCGGCCGAGGAACGCCGCCTCCTCCAGCTGCGACGCGGTGAAATCGGGTTTGTCAGCCAGTTCCTGGGGTCGCTTCCGCGCACCACGGCACTCGATCTCGTGCAGAGAGCGGTGATGGATTGCGGCGGCTCGGAAGACACTGCCCGGGCCGAGGCCCAGGCCATGCTCACCCATTTCGAGATCGACCCTGCACTCTGGGACGTCTACGTGAGCACACTCTCCGGGGGCGAGAAGCTCAGGGTGAACATCGCGCGCGCAATGGTCACTCATCCCCGGCTTCTCCTCCTGGACGAGCCCACGGCAAGCCTCGACGAAGCGTCGAAGGCGCGCGTGCGCCAGCTGCTGGGACGCTTGAAAAAGGAAGGGGCAACGATCCTCGGAATATTCCACGACCTGGAGTTCATGGTGGGCCTCTGCGACCGGTCCTACAGGATGAGTGACGGCGCCATGATCGGCGAATTCACGAATCCCTAACACGAAACTCATCCTCTCCTAACGGGTCACCCTCACTTTCGGTCCCGTCATTCGAAAGCACTCGTTCGGAAGGAAAGGAGTCATATGAAGAGGATTGCCCTGACTATTCTCATGGCGCTCGCTGTCGTGACAGCAGCCGTCGTCGCGGATGCCCAGGCGCTGACCGTGGTCTGGTACCCCAACAACTCGGGGGAAGACTGGAAGGCAGCACGGGGAGCTCTCGACGATCTCATCGCGAAGGCGACCGGGCGCCAGGTCATCGACAAGCTGACCACGGACTACGTCATTGCCATTGAAGCCATTGCCACGGGGAACGCGGCCATCTGCTACCCGGGCGCGGTCGGCTACATCCAGGCGGAACAGAAAAACCCGCACGTGGTGCCGCTCGTCACCGTTTCCAGCCCGGCGGGAACACTGGCCGATTCGGTGTATTACAGCAGGATCGCGGTCCGCACCGCCGACGCCCCGCAGTACATGAAGAACGGCGCCTATGCCATCGACAACATCAAGGGCAAGGTGATGTCCTTCGTTTCCTCCAGCTCGACATCGGGCTTCCTGATCCCGAGCACCTTGATCAAGACGTACTTCGCCAAGCAGATGGGGTGGACCGCCGACCAGAAGGTCGAAGACCTCTTCCTCCAGGGCGGCAACGGCCAGTTTTTCAGCCAGGTCGTCTTCGGGCAAAGCCACCAGGGATCGATCTACAACGTCCTGTCGAACAAGGCTGATGTCTGCGCGGTGGATGACACCGACGTGGACAGCTACTTCGACCTCGCCTCCGGCAAGGTGAACACCGTCGGCGCTGTCTACAAGGTGAAGACCGGTGCCGACGCGCCCTTCGACACCGTTCCCGCAGGAACGTCCTTTACGGTCATCGCGGTATCGGCGGTGCGCCAGGCGCCCATCATCGTGAACACCGACCTCGTTCCCCCGGCCATGTTCAAGGCCCTGCGCGCGGCGTTCACGGCCGACACGACAACCAACAACCCGCTCATTTTCACCCCGAAGGATTACAAGGACGCCAGCGGGAATCCCTACAAGGGAATCTGGGCGAAGACCGACAAGGAACATTTCATCGCCGTGGATGCCAACTGGTACGCTGACATCCGCGCGATGATGAAGTAGGCGCGTTGCGAATCGAAATAGAGCAGGAAGAAGCCCCGGCGCTCGCACGGGGCTTTTCTTCAGGGAGGGCACAGCCGATGGCGATCCTCGAGATCGAGAACCTTACCAAAAAATACCGCGAAGTCACGGCTCTTTCCGGCGTGAGCCTGAAGGTCCGCCGGGGTGAGTTCGTCACGGTTATCGGCAGGTCGGGGGCCGGCAAGTCGACGCTCTTGCGATGCGTCAACAGGCTTATCGATGCCACGGCAGGCCAGATCACCTTCGACAGCATGGAAGTCCTCAGCCTGAAAGCACCGGGACCTCCGCGAGCTGCGAACGCGCATCGGCATGATCTTCCAGCACTTCAATCTCGTCCCGCGTCAGACCGTCATTGAAAACGTCCTCCACGGACGTCTGGGGTACAAGTCCACTGTTGCCGGCGTGCTCGGGCTTTTCAGCCGCGACGAGAAGGAGAAGGCGTTCGACGTCCTCGCGGGACTGGGAATGGAAAAGCAGCTCCACAAGCGCTGTGACGAACTGTCCGGCGGGCAGAAGCAGCGCGTCGGGATTGCCCGCGCGCTCGTCCAGGAGCCCCACCTCATTCTCTGCGACGAGCCGATTGCATCCCTGGACCCGGGATCATCGAAAAAGATCATGGATCATCTCCACCGGATCTCACGGCAGATGAACATCACGATCCTCATGAACCTCCACCAGGTCGATGTCGCCATGCGCTATTCCGACCGCATCATCGGCATCCGCGAGGGGGAGGTCGTTTTCGACGGGGAGCCGCTCCAGCTGAAGAAGAAGACCATTGCGGAGATCTACGGGTCAGAGATGGAAGACATTCTCTACGAGGAAAAGAGCGGATGAACCACGCGCTCACGGTGGAGCGCGTCCTCAGGAAACGCGTTATCTACTTCTGGATCGGCGTCGCTGTGGTGGCGCTCCTGATGGAAGCGTCCTCGGTGGTGACGGACTTCAGCATCCCGCGCTCCATCGCCTCGTTTCCCAAGGCACTGGGGTGGCTGGCGTCGAACTTCATCCCGAATCAGCGGGCTGTCAAGGCGCTACCCTCCATAGCTTCGAAGCTTGCCGAAACGGTCCTCGTTTCCATCATGGCGTCGGTGCTGGCTGCTGCGGCAGCGCTGGTCCTCGCGCTCCTGGCTTCCCGGACCACGCGGCCCCATCCCGTGGTCTCCGCCGTGATCCGCTTCGTTGCGTCGCTCTGCCGGAACATCCCGGTGGTCGCCTGGGCTATGATCTTCCTTCTCTCTTTCGGTCAGAGTGTCATCACCGGGCTCCTGTCCCTTTTCATCGGAACGGTCGGCTTCCTGACTCGTGCCTATGCCGAGACGATAGACGAGACCGCGGAGAGCTCGGTGGAAGCCCTGCATGCGTCGGGGGCTTCGTGGCTGCAGACGATCGCGCGTGCCATCATTCCGTCCGTCATGCCCCAGGTCACGAGCTGGATGCTCTACATGGTAGAGACCAATATCCGCGACGCGACCCTCGTCGGGATCCTCACGGGTACGGGGATCGGATTCCTCTTTGACCTCTACTACAAGAGCCTGAATTACTCCTCCGCTGCGCTCGTGGTGATCGGCATAGTCCTTGTCGTCATCGTGATTGAGACCGGATCCAATGCCCTGCGGCGGGTGATCCTGTGAAGGAAAAGAAGCGTCGCGCCGAAAAGCGGGCCCGCGCTTCCGCACTGGCGCTCCGGGTGACCCTTCTCGGGCTGCTCGGCATCACGATTGCCGGCTTCTTTCTCCTGGACACCCGCGGTCTCAAGTTCGGTGTGTCGACCGCGAAGCTTCTCGCGGACCTCGAGAAGATGCTCGCCCATCCCGCTGCGAAGCATTTCGGCTTCTGGGAAGCTCTCTATGCGATGGTCTTCACCCTGTGCCTCGGCTTCATCACGACCCTTCTTGGGGCCGTTCTTGCCCTCGTCTTCGGGGTGTTCGCCGCGCGGAACCTCAGCAAACGGTGGGTCGTGAACGTGCTGAAGGCGGCAGCCGCATTCGTCCGGGCCGTTCCCACGGTCCTCTGGGTGCTCATCTTCGCCGTCGGCGCGGGGCTGGGAAGCGTCGCTGCGGTGGTCGGCATGACATTCCACTCTTTTGCCTACCTCCTGAAGGCATACTCGGAGGCGTTCGAGGAGCTCGATGCGGGTGTCCTTGAGGCGCTGCGCGCCTCGGGGGCAAACTGGCCGCAGATCGTCCTTCGCGCGGTCATCCCCTCGTCCCTCGGCCCGATGATCTCCTGGACGTTCATGCGGTTCGAGATCAACTTCACGAATGCCGTGGCGATGGGAGCCGCCGCGGGAGCCGGCGGCATCGGATTCGACCTTTTCATGGCCTCGGGCTTCTACTTCAACATCGGCGAGGTCGGCTACATCACGTGGCTGATCCTCATTGTCGCCGTGGGGCTGGAGATAGGCGCCAACCGGCTCAAGAAGACGCAGCTGACGCACCGTTGAGATGCCTGGGGTGCGGCCGGCCGGTCCCGAGTTCACAGAAAACTCACGCAAAGATCACCGTCTCTTCACACAGCCGGGCAACCCTTGCCTCAACAACTTTTCGCGAAAGGAGCGTCACACATGAAGACTATGCGAATCCTCGCCCTTGGACTCCTGGTCCTGGGCGGCGCGGCGGCCATGGCAGGCGCGGCCGGTCTCTCCCTGGAGCTCGGCGCGGTGGGGTACGACTTCAACGCGCTCGGATCCACCCAGGGAACGGGCGCCATCACCAACAGCGCTGATCTCTCACCGGATCCTTACCTGAACGGGTCGTACACGCTCTCCCTCGACAAGAGCACGAACCTGAGGCTCGGTCTCATGGCAGAAGACATGATGGGAACGATCTCCCCGTCCTTCATCCAGGTTGCCCGTGCGGAGCCGTACGCCGATCTCCTCGCCGGTGCGCTGAGCGTCCGGGTGAGCTTCCCGATGTATTATCTCGGCTACGACGCCACGAACGACCCATCGTACACGGAAATCAAGTACGTGCTGGACAAGGTCTACAAGGGAATCAACCTCGCCACCTACTACAACACGACGAACTCTTTCCTCTTCACCAACTTCGAGAGCGTGGCCTACAAGCTGACGCTGGACACGACGACGGCTTTTGTCTTCTCGGCAAGCACCGAGATCGGCGTCGTTCCCTCGCTGTGGATAGACGACGTGAAGCCGCAGGTCACCGTGATCTACGGTCCTGTGCAGCTGGACGTCAAGGAGAGCATCTACTTCAGCGACCAGGGCAAGAACCCCGCGACGACGGACCTCAAGTACAACGTGCGGCTGTTCACGGATCCCAAGCTCACCCTCAATTTCGCGTCCCTGGGCGTTGCCGGCCTGAAGGCCTATGTCGCGGCCTCCCTCTATACCTACAACGTGTACCCCAACTCCACGCTCGCCAACGACGCCGTGTTCTTCGGCAGCGCCTCGACGGGCACGGGAGCACTGGCCGTGGCTCTCGGCTCCAGCGTCACACCCGGGGTGAGCTACGCTTTCGGGCCCTTCTATGCCGAGCTCGCACTCAAGTACTCGAACTTCGACGACTCGGTGAGCAACGCGGCGAAAAAGGATCCGACTTTCGATCCGTCACTGAAGCTCTCCTACACGCTCGCTCTCTAGTCCCGGTTCTCCCCTTCTCTTCCCTCAGCGCCCTCGCTTTCCCGCGAGGGCGCTCTTTTTCGAGGTGCCGCCGGGAACCGGGCCTTTCTGCTCCATCGCTGTTTGTACGGCGAACCGCGTCTCCATACAGAGATCATCGGGGAGGGAATCGAGCGCGCGGAAGAGCTGGCTGCTCTCGTCGACCTCGGTGTTCGCTACGGTCAGGGCTTCATGCTCGGGCTGCCGGCCCCTTTTCCCGACAGCGAGCCCGTCCCGGCACGGGAGGCACCCGGTCGCCGCGGTGCCTCCCTGTCCCTGCGCCCCGCTACTTCTTGAGCGCCGCGAGCGCCTTCTGGTGGTCAGAAGCGACGATGATGCAGCTCGTGGTCTTGCCGGTGAACGCCGTTGCCCACGTGGACTGGACATTGACCCCGGCATCCGCGAGCTTCTTCGCCACCTTCTGCAGGCGGCCCGCCTTGTTCGGCATCTCGACACACAGGGCGTCGATCTCCTTCGGCTCGATCCCGAGTGGGCCAAGCGCCTTCTTCGCCTTTGCCGCGTTCTTCACGGCGATCACCACATCGGCGTTTGACCCCGCCTCCGCCGCCCGCAACGCGTTGATGTTCACGTCTGCATCTCCCAGCGCGGCGGTCACCGCGGCGAGCTGCCCCACCTTGTTCGGAATGCTGAAGCTGAGAAGCTTCACGACCGTTGCTTTTGCCATCTTCGTCTCCTCTCTTGTTCGTCCGGCTCAGGCCCCGACCGGGGTCAGCTGAACCGCGTAGGCCTTTCCGTTCATGACGTAGCGGAGTGTCCCGTCGGCTGCTACCAGCAGGTGACACTCGGCGGCGCGCTCAGGGCCCCCGTCGTACCGGATGCCGACTCCCGGTTCTCCCGCTCGACCCGCCGGCCCCTGCTCACCCCGCGCACCAGGTTCACCTCGGGCTCCCTGCGGACCCTGGGGTCCCACCGGTCCCTGTGGCCCCGTGGCACCTGTCTCTCCCCTGGGCCCGCGCTCACCGGCGGGGCCGGCAGGTCCGCGCTCGCCCCTGTCCCCTTTTTCACCCGGCGGCAACCCGATGTAGAGGGTAGCTTCCTCCACGCGGGCAGACGGGGTTCCTCCCACGGGAAGCGCTTCGATGACGGCGCTCGCAATGACGGGGCGCTTCTTGCCTGCCTGCTTCTTTTTCCCTTCCGCCTTGGACCCCGCGGACGCCTTCTTCTTGTCCTTCGGCATGCCCTAATCCTCCTTCTTCTTTCCTTCCTTCGCGACACGTGCCGCGGGCGGATGAGAGTTGAAGAGCCTGTCCAGCGCCTCATTCACGACGTCGGTGTACTTCACCTTAGGCGTGCGTCGATCCGGCCGCGCGTTGTACGCCTCAATGTGACGATCCAGGGCCTCCTGGTTTCCCGGGGCGATCTCGACGTTGATCTTGCGCGAGCCGCCCTTCTCTCTTTCATGCTTCTTGCCCATGCGGCCCCCCGTCAGATCCTTTTTCCCTTCAAGTACCGCAGGAGCGCGAGATTGATCACGTCGGCGGGCTTGTAGCGAGGGGTCACGCGACGCGGGTCGCTGTTGTACTCCTCGATATAGTCCTTCATCCGTTTCCAGTTCGCCGGGGTGATTTCCACGTGCAGCTTTTTCGCCACCTTTCTTCTCCGTGAGAGAGCCTATACTCTTCAGGCATCTTTGGCAAGTGGAAAATGCACACAAATGGTGCAAAACAGGCATTACCTTGACACCAATCCGGAAACGCCGTGTCGTTGTCACGGTCACCGAACCGTGGTACAGCGGTGTTGAAAGGGAGGAGGACAAAGTCACATGGGGAAACGGAAAGGGATTCGCCTGTTCGCCGCGTGCGCGGCGGCCGTCGTCATTCTCGGCGGATGTGCATTTGTCGACAGGATCAACAAGCTCGTCGTTGACAATGTCTCCGTGAGCCAGGTCAAGGACGGTACCTACGAAGGCTCAGAGAGCATCCTGCCTGTCTCCGCAAGGGTGCGGGTCGTGGTGAGTGCCGGCAGGATCACCGACATCACCATGCTTTCCCACAGTCACGGGCCCCACCACGGCGCGGACGCCATCATTCCCCGCGTGATCGAGGCCCAGAGCCTCGACGTGGACGCTGTTTCCGGGGCCACCTACTCGAGCAAGGTCGTCAGGAAAGCAATCGAGGTTGCCCTCAAGAAAGGCCTGTGAAAGGGAGGGTCGAGGTCGCGAAGCATCCGCGGCCCGTCACCGTCTCCAAGGGCCGGGTGCGTATTCGCGCTGCCTCCCGCTTCTCGCCGGGAGTCTTGAGACATCTCCGGGGCCTCGTGATAGTCTCTGAGCCATGGAATGGCTGAGCGAACCGGAAGACCATAACTACCCCGCCGCAGAATCGTACCTTTCGCTCCTCCATGATACGGCCACCGCGGCCCGGATGGTCGGGGATCTTCGGAAAGCGCCGCTGTCGCAGTTCAAGGCAAAGGACATCTTTCGAGCATCGCATCTTTCGTTGCTCGGCGTCAGCAACAGGCACGTCGATAAGGACCGCGAGAAGATATCGTCGGGGAAACGCCTGTCGCCGCTTCTTCTCGTCAGGGATCAAGCGAACGGGCGCGTGATCATCGCCGACGGCTACCACCGCCTGTGCGCTGTTTACTCCTATGACGAGGACGCGATAATCCCCTGCAAGATCATATAGGCGCTTCGGAGGCGACTCATGGATCTTTACTTCCTGCGGCATGGCGATGCCGGAGACGCGCGGGCGTGGAAGGGCGATGACAGCGCACGGCCGCTCACGGCGGCAGGGAAGGAACAGGTGAAACGGGTGGCATCCGCGATAGCCACGCTCGACCTCGGCATCGACCTGGTCGTCTCAAGCCCCTTCCTGCGCGCGAACCAGACCGCGGAGATCGCGGCGCATGCCCTGGGGTCCGGCGTGTCGCTGGCCATCGATGATCGCCTTTCCCCGGGTTTCGGTTTCCACGACCTGCAGCAGGTCCTGCGCGAGAACGCGGATCGCAAGGCCCTCATGCTCGTGGGTCACGAGCCGGACTTCAGCGGGTGCATAGCTGCCTGCATCGGCGGCGGCAAAGTGGAATGCGGAAAGGCAGCACTCGCGCGGGTCCAGGTCAAGGACGCGAAGAACGCGCGCGGCTCACTGGCCTGGCTGATTCCGGCGCGCGTGCTGGCGCCCTGACGCCGCGTCGTCCCTGCCGCGGTCAGATCCTGCGGGCCAGGATGGACTCCGCGTTTTCCCTCATGAAGGCGAGGGCTTCCCCCTCGGAGGGGAAAAGCTCCGCGCGCGAGATGTAGGAGAACCCGGGGAAACTGCTCAGTGCCCGCAGCGGCCGCCACTGCGCCCTCCATCCCCTGTGGTCGGCGCTCTGCACCGCACGCCACTCGATCAGGTGGACAGAGTCGATAATCTGCATCTGCGCCCCCCCTCATTCATTCATCGGCCGGTACGGGACCCTGGAAAAGACTCTGCTGCCCTTCTTCACCGAAAACTCACACAACGATGGACGACGCACCGGTCCCGGGGGGACCCTGCCGCGGATTGCGCTCCGCGATGATCTGCAGCCCTTCCAGCGCGAGCCACTGCTCGTGCACCACGTCGGGGCCGAGCAGCGGGGCCATGATCCGTGACTGCCCGCCGGTGACGATCACGGAAGCACTGCCGCCCAGCTCCGCGCGCATGCGCCGTATGATATCACCAACGAGGCCCGTGTAGCCGAAAACTATTCCCGCCTGGATGGAATGGACCGTGTTGCGCCCGATGGCTGCCGGCGGCGGCGCCAGGTACACGGAGGGGAGTTGGGCCGTGCTGCGGGCGAGCGAATCGACCGCCGAGGTGAGACCCGGCGCGATGGCAACCCCGCGCAGCTCGCCCGGGGCAGCCACCGCGGTGAAGGAGAGCGCCGTGCCGAAGTCCACCACGATGCAGTTTCCCCCGAACCGTGCATAGGCCGCGACAGCGTTCGCCACGAGGTCCGCCCCGACCTCGGAGGGATTCTCCGTGGTGATGCGCAGGCCCAGGTCCAGTCGGGGGGAGAGCATGAGCGGCTCACGGCCGGCGAGCGTGGTCATGGTCTCCACGAGGGTGCCCGTCAGCGGCGGAACCACGCTGGAGAGGATCGCCCTGTCGACCGCGGACGGGGAGATGCCTGCCGCGTCGAAGAGCGTGCGCATGATGACCAGGTATTCGTCGGCGGTCTTCGCGTGCACGGTCTGGATGCGCCAGCGCCGGGTCCAGGCTCTCCCTGCATAGGTACCGAAGGTGATGTGGGAGTTGCCGATGGAGACCGCGAGAAGCATCGTGACGCCGATAGTGGTGCCCTTCGCCGGAGCGTGTCAAGTTTGATGCCGCCCGGTGTGATGCCGCCCGGGGGCAGGGACGCTACTTCTTCCTGAGCGTGGCAGCCGCTTCCCTGAGCTGAGCGACGATGGGGATTTTCTGCGGGCACTTCGGCTCGCACTCACCGCACTCCCGGCATTCCTCCGCCTTCAGGCCTTTCACCATGCCGCCCCACGGCGTCCAGGTTCCCTGCGCGCTCATCTTGGCGTAGGCGTCCCGCGCCTGCTCCTCCATGCCCCACACGCGGTGCCAGTTCATGTAGCGGAAGTTCTCGGGGATGTTGACGTCGTTCGGGCAGGGCATGCAGTAGGCGCATCCGGTGCAGTACAGGTCGGCCAGCTTCTGGTTGCGCTCGAAGAGCTCCCCGATCGCGCGGCGCTCCTCTTCTCCCAGCTTCTCGACCCGGCCGGCCGCGGCGAGATTCTCCGCGACCTGCGCCATGGTGCTCATCCCCGACAGGGCCGTGGACACGTGGGGGTTGCTCCACACGAAGCGCAATGCGAGCTCCGGCGTCTTCAGCTCCAGGGCCCCTTCGCTGTCCACCACCACTCCCGCGGGGGTGCCCAGCCGGCCCCCCGCCACCGGTCCCATGATCGCCACGCCCATGCCCTTGCCGGCCGCGTGGACGATCGCCGCCTCGTTGTGCCGATCGAGGTAGTTGTACTGCACGAGCATCCCTTCGAACTCGCCCGTGTCGATCAGCTTCACGATGTTCTCCGCCGTGTCGTGGCTGGAGAACACGAGGTGGCGCACCAGCCCCGCGGCCCGGGCCTTGCGCGCCACGTCCAGCGCCCACCCCGGGCGCGAGGCGTACGGGTACGCTGCCCACCGCAGGCCGTGCACGTGGAGAAAGTCGATGTACGGGGTATCGAGGCGCTGCAGGCTCTTCTCCAGCTTGGCCTGCCATACCTCGGGCCGGGCCGCGCCTTCGTCGTCGACGTTGATCTTGGTCGCCACGAAAAGACCCGCGCGATCGTAGCCCTTGATCGCGCTCCCGACAGCGACCTCGCTCGTCCCGTTGATGTAGACGTGGGCCGTGTCGATGTAGTTCACGCCGCTGTCGATGGCGTGCCGCAGGAGCGGCACGGCCTGCTCCAGGTCAACCGTGCCGTCAGGGTGCGCCGGCAGGCGCATCGCGCCGAAGCCGAGGATCGAGACCTGCTTGCCGGTCTTCCCGTAGGGCCTGTACTGCATCACTGTTCCCCCTCGCGCCGCACCGGGCGGCGGACACGGGAGCGCCTCACATCTGCGCCGGCGTGCACGGAGCCGGGTCAAGGGGATTTTCTTGAGGAGGCACACCCCCGTCACTATACTATTGTAAAGATGACGGGTCTCAAGAAGCTCTTCAAGAGCATACCGGTGTTCCCCTACGAAGGGCTCTCCCGGACGGTCTACAATTCCGTGCTCATCTTCGCGTCACTGGCCGGTACCATCATCACGAGCTACCGCCTCACTTTCCGGGTCCACGACATCGACGCCCTGTACTGGATCATCACGGCCATCTACCTGATGGACATCGCATACACCTTCAACCAGGCCGTGAAAAAGGGCCTCGCGGTGTACACGGATCGCCGCAGCATTGCCCGCATGTACCTGAAGGGGTGGTTCGTCGTCGACGTGATCTCTTCCATCCCCTTCGCCGCGTTCTTCCCGGCCGCCACCCTTGCTTCCTCCGGCGCCGCGGGCTCGACCGACCTGCTTTTCGCGCTGGACCTCGTCATGGTCACGAAGATCCTGAAGATGGTGAAGATCAGCAAGGTGAGCGCCATCTTCCGCGACATCCGCGAGAGCCTCAGCGTGAATCCCGCCCTCATGCGCCTTGTGACCTTCGGGTTCTGGTTCGTCACCGTGGTGCACCTCATGGCCTGCGGGTGGGTCCTCATCGGTGCGAGCGAGATCGACCGCCCGGCGGCCGACCAGTACATCCGCGCCCTCTACTGGTGCGTGACCACCATCGCCACCATCGGGTACGGCGACTACACGCCCAACCACAACAGCAACCTCCAGATCATCTACACGATAGGCGTCATGGTTTTCGGCGTCGGCATGTACGGCTACATCATCGGTAACGTCGCGACCCTCATTGCCAACCTCGATGTCGCCCGGGCCAACTACCAGGCCAAGATGGAAGAGGTCAACGATTTCCTGCACACGCGCAGAGTGCCGTCCCCCCTGCAGGCGCGCGTGCGCAATTACTACGCGTACCTGTGGGAGACGCAGAAGAGCATCGCGCAGATATCCATTACCGAGGAGCTCCCGCACACCCTGTCCATGGAAATTGCGCTGTACCTCAACCGGGCGATCCTCGAGAAGGTCACCCTCTTCAAGAACGCCAACGAGATCTTCATCCGCGAGATCGTGCAGCTCCTGCGCCCCATGGTCTTCCTGCCGGATGACTACATCATCCGCCAGGGAGAGTACGGGGACTGCATGTACTTCCTCTCCAACGGGGACGTCGAGGTCGTCGTGAACGGGGTGCGCGTTGCCACGCTCGGCCAGGGCTCGCCGTTCGGCGAGACCGCGCTGATCCAGGGTGAGAAGCGCAACGCCAGCATCCGCGCGCTCAGCTACTGCGACGTCTACAAGCTTTCAAAGGGCGACCTGGACGGCCTGCGCAGCCGCTACCCGGATTTCGACGAACAGGTGCGGAAGGTCGCGGAGGCTCGTCTCAAGGACACGGAAGAAAAGACCCGCAAGTAGACGGGGCGCCGCCGGACGTGGCGCCGGCCCGTTTTCACGGCGCCTCGGCCCCCGCCGACACCGCCGCGCCCTCAGCGGGCGCTTTCAGGATCTTCCTCCATGCGTACGTGACCACCCAGCCCATGAGGAGCGCTCCCAGCACCCCGAGGGACCATGCCCCGAACTGCCCGAGGAGAAACCCGCCCAGCACCGGCGCGACCACCTGCGTGAGGCTCATGAGCGAGGTGGCGATTCCCAGTGTCCCCCCGACCTCGTCGTGAGACACTGATTTCGTGAGCGCGCTGTTGAGGATCGTGCCCAGCACGCCCGCCCCGATCGACATGGGCAGAAAGACCAGGAGGATGAGCGGGAGAGTGGGGACGAATCCCCACGCGAGAAGCGTCAGGCAGATGACGGCGGCGGAAGCCACGATGAGCCGCGGCTCGGACACCCGCTTCGTGAGCGGCCCTATGGCGACGCCCTGGACGAGGACGAGGATGACGCCGATATAGGCGAGCACGTACCCGGTGGACTGCGCGCTGAGGTGCAGCTTTGTGAGGGCGTAGAGCGAAAAGCTGGCCGTGAAGACGCCGAAGGCGAGGTTGTAGAAGAAGATCGTGCTCAGCAGCGGCCCGACGCGGGGCCGGCGCATGGCCACCACGAGCGCGCGCGCCGTGACCGGGGCCCGGGGATTTGCCGCCATACGGCCGCGCCGCTCGGTGGAGAGAGACTCGGGCAGTGCAACGGCGATCCAGACGAAGTTGACGAGCGCGAGACCCCCCGCGACGAACGCCGGCACGGCGTACCCGAAGCTGCTGAGGAACCCGCCCAGGGCGGGCCCGACGACGAACCCGATGCCGAAGGCCGCCCCGAGGATCCCGAGACTGCGGGCCCTGTTTTTCTCCTCGGTGACGTCCGTGATGTACGCCTGGGCCAGCGACATGTTGCCGCCCAGCAGGCCGTTGATGATCCGGCTGGCGAAGATCAGCACGAGGGACTGGGCGAAGCCCAGCATCAGGAAGCAGGCAAACCCCGCGAAGGTTCCCAGGAGAAGGAGCGGCCGGCGTCCGAACCGGTCGGACATGCGGCCGATGAGCGGCGCGGCGATCACCTGGGCCAGCGCGTTCGCCGTGCCCAGGAGGCCGATGACGAACGCGGTGGCCGAGAAGGTTTTCGCGTAGTACGGAAGGAGCGGCAGGATGAGGCTGAACCCCAGAAGGTCCACGATGACGAAAGCGAAAAGGATCGGCAGCGGGTTCTTCTTCATGCCACTGCAACATACCCATCCCGCCCGGCAGCGGTCAACGCGCCCGCCCCTTACGCCGCGATGAGGCGTGTCCGCCGCGCCTCGTACCACTCGATTGTCCGGCGGATTCCTTCCTCGAGCATGGTCGGCACGAACGCGAACGCCTCCTGGAACCTGCTGCCGTCCACGACGTATGCCTCTTCCTTCTGGTAGAGCACCTCCCGCACCTCGCGCAGGAGCGGGCTGAATGGCGCGGCGGCGGTGATGATCGCCCGCGAGATCCGCCCCACGTCACTGCCACGCCCGGCCGCCTTGAAGAAGAGGCCGGCAACTTCGCGCGTTGTGAGTGTCCGGTCGTTGGGAACGATCCAGGCGCGGCCATGCGCCGACGGGGTGAGGGCCGCTTCCACGAGCGCCCGGGCGTAGTCACCGACGTAGGTGTAGGTGTGCGGCGTGTCGGGGTCGCCCAGGAGCCGCGGCCGCTTCCCCGCGTACAGCAGGTCCAGGAAGCGCTCCGTCCCGAAGACGCTCTGTCCGGTGGCGCCGGGGCCGTAGAAGTCCGATGCCCGCACCGTCACCCAGGGAAAGCCGTGCTTGACGCTCGCGCTGACGAGCTCCTCGTGCAGCCTCTGCCGCAGCAGGCCCTTGCGGGAGGGCGGATCGATCGGGGTCTCCTCGTTGATTACAGCGGTTCCCCGCGCGTACATGTAGAGGTTTTCGGCGTACGCGAGGACGGCCCCGGCGCCCCGCGCCGCGTCGACCAGGTTGCCGTTCATCGTCGGCAGGACGCGCTGCCAGTCCTGGTAAGGCATGTTGGCGCAGTGGTACACGTGCGATGCGCCCGTGCAGGCTGCTGCAACCGCATCGCGATCCATCGCGTTCGTGGCGGCGATCTGCAACCGGCTTGCCACGTCATTCGGCAGGTCGGCCAGGATCTCGGGCACCTTTCCCGTCCTGTTGACCATTTTGACCCTGCGGCCCTTTGCCAGCAGTGACCGGGCAGCTTCGCTTCCCACGGGCCCGCTCCCGAATATCACGTGCAATTCCATCTTTTCCCTCCTATGTTGGCGTTGCCAACATCAGGAATGTACCAATAAATGTTGGCATCGTCAACATCAATGTAGGCAACGATCACATTTTTCTTGCCATGCAACGCCTCGGGCACTACAGTAAGGTTGTGGGTGATCGGGGCAGTTACCATCATGGGGCATTACGGGAGGCGCTCCTGGCCGGGGCCTTCCACGTGCTGGAAAGCGAGGGCCTGGCGTCCCTGAGCCTGCGAAAGCTCGCGGATACCGCCGGAGTCTCCAAGACGGCGCCGTATCGTCACTTCAAGGACAAGCGCGATCTTCTCCTTACCATCGCCGGCGAGGGTTTCCGCCTGCTCGCCGATGCGTTTGAGTCTGCCAAGGCAACCGTCCCCTCCGACCGCGCGGAGCCGGCGTCAACGAGGGGACTCCGTGCCCTGATGCACGCCTATGTCGCGTTCGCGCGGGAACGGCCGGCACTCTACAGGCTCATGTTCTCGCCCATGGGCTACAGCCTGCATTCCGAGAACTGCCGCGTCCAGAGCGAGCGGGCCATCGGGATGCTCATCACCGAGGTCGCCGCCGCGCAGGCTGCCGGGTGGCGCTCAGCCCAGGAAAGGCGCGCCCTGGTGCTGTCGCTGTGGGCGGAGGTTCACGGCTGGGCGGGGCTTGTCATCGATGGTCTCCTCCCGGCGGGGATGGTCGGCCAGGGCGAAGACATCTCTCCTTTGACGGAGACGCTCCTCAACTGACGAGGAAAGCGAGGATCGACCGCAGGGCTTCCCGTCCCGCCAGCATCCGACCATGGCCGAGGCCCTTCGTGAGGACAAGCTTCACCCGGGGACAGGCGCGGGATGCTTCGAGCGCCGTCGAAACAGGGATCTCTTCGTCGTTTTCGTCGTGGATCATCAGCATCTTCCCCGCGATGAGGGGAAGCGCGGCGACCATCGTGTATTCTTCCGTTCGGCACGCGAACTCTTCGTCCAGCGCCCGCTTGAGCGGATCGACCGGGACGCCCTTCTTCCGGCAGAAGCCTTCCATCAGCTGGTCGATGCCCGCCGGCGCGCTCATGAAGACGAGCTTTTCGATGTCCATGCGGCTCGTCGCCATGATGCCGATGCCGGCCGCCGCGAAGGAGGCCGACGTTGCGCCCAGCGAGTGACCTACCACGGCGGCAAAGGGGCCGGCCGCGTTGGCCATGGCGCGGATGGCGCGGCCGAACTCGAACCCGTTGCTGAGCGGCGAACCGCCGGCCGCG
The DNA here is from genome assembly GCA_963768665.1 of uncultured Spirochaetota bacterium. Lineage (GTDB taxonomy): Bacteria > Spirochaetota > Spirochaetia > SZUA-6 > Fen-1364 > Fen-1364. The sequence goes on from CAVYIU010000002.1 coordinate 378,718, forward strand.
CGGGTGCGGCCGTGCGCCGGCGCGTCGAACGCCACCGTGCGGTACCCGGCCCGGGCAAGGCCGCGAGCGATCAGCGCCATGTGGCTCGCCCGAGAGCCCCATCCGTGGGCCAGGAGCACGCCCGGCCCCTCGCCCCAGGTCCAGGTTGTGAGCTTCCTGCCCTCGAAGGGCACCGTGCCCGGCAGGGCACCTTCCAAGGCGCGGACGTCAGTCTCGGATTCGGTCGTCTCCGGGGGCGTACAGAACTCTTCCAGGATTTTTTCCATCGGCCTTCCTCGTGATCAGGAACGTTCCGTCCGCCCGTAGATCTCGGCAAGACCACGCAGCCGCGCCGCGAGGTCGGTGCGCAGGGCGTGCGGGCCGGCCCGCCACGACCAGTTGGCCGGCCCCGTTGTGCCCGGGGTGTTCATGCGCGCCTCGCTCCCGAGCCCGAGCACGTCCTGCAGGGGCACCACCGCGAAGCGGCAGACCGATGCCATGGCGAGCCGGATGAATCGCCACGGGACCTCCGCGTCCGTGGTCCCCGCGTAGCGCTCGAGGTACCCGCGCTCGTCGGCCGAGCGCTCCTGCGTACCAGCCGCACGTGGTGTCGTTGTCGTGCGTGCCGGTATAGACCACCGAGTCGTGCGTATGGTTGTGCGGCAGGAAGCTGTTGTCCGGCGTCCAGTGAGCCCGCCTCCGCCTTGTCGAAGGCGAACTGCAGGATCCGCATGCCGGGAAACCCGAAGCGCTCCCGCAGCGCGTTGACCGCGGGCGTGATGACGCCGAGGTCCTCGGCGATGATGGGAAGCTCGCCCAGCTCGCGCTCCAGCGTCTCGAACAGGGCCGCGCCGGGCACCGTTCACCCACCGCCCGTTCACGGCCGTGCTCCGCCGGCGCCGGCACGGTCCAGCAGGACTCGAAGCCGCGGAAGTGATCGATGCGGATGAGATCGAACATGCGGCACGCCGCGCGTATGCGGTCCACCCAGAATCGAAAACCGTCCCTTGCCAGCGCGTCCCAGTCGTACAGCGGATTGCCCCAGAGCTGGCCGGTGGCTGCAAAGTAGTCCGGGGGCACGCCGGACACCACGGTCGGCCTGCCCTCGGCATCGAGGTGGAACAGTTCCCGATGCGCCCAGACGTCGGCACTGTCCGGGGCGACGAAGATGGGGAGGTCACCGATGATCCGGATACCGCGCTTCACGGCGGCGGCGCGCAGCTCGTCCCACTGCGTGAAGAAGAAGAACTGGATGACGCATTCCCTGTCGATGGAGGCGGAGAGCTCGTTGCGCGCCTCCTGGAGCGCCGCGGGTTCGCGGAGGGCAAGGCCGCGGGGCCAGCCGTTGTTCCACGTCCCGCGGCAGCGCGCCTTGAGGGCCATGAACAGGCAGTAGTCCTCCAGCCACCAGGATCCCTCCGCGCGCGAAACGCGTCGAAGCGCGGCCCTGAGAGCGGCAGCAGCCCGCGCCAGGAATCGTTCCGCCGCCTTGCGCAGCAGCGGCATCTTCCACCTGATCACGGCGCCGTAGTCGACCGTGCCTCGGGGAAACGCGGGCAGCACCGTCGAGGTCCGTCGGCTCGACGAGGCCCCACTGCGGCGAGCGAGTCGAGACTGATGAGAAGCGGGTTGCCGGCAAAGGAGGAGAAGCAGGCGTAGGGAGAGTCCCCGTACCCCGTCGGGCCGAGGGGGAGGACCTGCCAGAGGGATTGGCCCGCCGGCAGCCAGCCAGTCGAGGAAGTGGTGTGCCGCGGCTCGCCGAGGTCCCCGATCCCGTGCGGGCCCGGGCAGGCACGTAGGGTGGAGGAGAATGCCGCTGGCGCGGCCGCGAATGCCGCTGGCGCGGCCGCGAATGCCGCGCTGCGCGCGGCCGCGAATGCGCCGTCGCGGCCCGGAGGGCGCCGTCGTTCACGTGCGGCCGCGCTCCCGCGGGCTCCGCTGGAGGACCGCACGACCAGCTCGGGCTGCAGCACCACCTTCTCGGCCGCGCGGACACCGGTGCGCAGCTCCTCCAGGAGGAGCGTGGCGGCGTTGCGGGCAAGCTGGTCGTGGCGCTGCCACATCGTGGTCAGGGACAGGAACTCGGCGAACGGGATGTTGTCGTAGCCAACGACGGAAAGCTCGTCCGGGGCACGTTCACGCCCAGTCACGGGCCGCCATCAGGACACCGGCCGCCTGCACGTCGGAGGTGGCGAAGATCGCCGTGGGCGGCGGCTTCTGGCCGAGGAGGGTGCGCGCGCTCGCCATGGCGTCCGCGCTCGTCCACTCGCCGCTCATGATGTACTCGTCCCGGGCCGGGATACCTGCCATGGCCAGCGCCATCCGGTAGCCCTTCAGCCGCTCCTTGCCGATGGGGGAGTACAGGCGCGTCTCGGGCTTGCCCCCGATGATGGCGATGCTCCCTGTGGCCGAGCTCGATGAGGTGGCTGACCGCCTTGAACGCGCCGATCTGGTGGTCGTAGTCCACCGAGCTGTAGGCGGGATGACGCGCTTCCACCATCACCACGGGAACCTTCAGGCTGGAGACGAGATCTCCTCTTCGAGGAGGATCGGGGTGCTGGCCACGATCAGGGCGCAGAGCTTCTCCTCCGCGACGATGCGGTCAATGACCTCGCGGCGGTGGGCAGGGGTCTGCGCGTTGTAGAGGATCAGGTCGAAGTCCTTGAGCTGGCGGTGGAGGCTCTCGAAGATCTTGAGGAAGAAGTCCCCGATGAAGAACGGGGAGAGGATCCCGATCTCCCGCGTGCTCTTCTTGCGGAGCCCCGAGGCGGCGGGGGAGGGGAAGTAGCGCTCCTTCCTCATGACGCGCGATCACGCGCTCCCGCGTCTCCTTCGAGATGCCGTGCTTGCCATTGATCACGCGTGACACCGTGGCGGCGGTGACGCCCGTCGGTGCGTGCGATGTCGTAGATCGTCACGCGCTTCTTGCGCCCCATGGCCCCTCCGGAAAAGTGCTTGACAACCGTTCCGCTGTCAGTATACTCTGCGTAATCGGTTGCATAATGTTACACCACGTTGAGCGAAAGAGCAAGAGTCTCGTGCACCGTAAAAATGAAGTGCGTGGAGGGCCCCTGCCCCGCGCCGCGTTCTTTTCCAACGGCGGTCCGCCGTCTCGTCCATCCCTACCAGGGCGGCACGCCTCGTGCGGGGCCGCGCATTCATGACCTTCGGGAGGCGCCAGGGCGCGCCATCGCGGAGAGTGTTGAACGGAGGTGTTCAATGAAGAAACTGCTTTTTGTGCTTCTTGCACTCAGCCTCGCGGCAGGCGCGGCGTTCGCCCAGGGCATCACCCTGGAACAGAACAAGCCGGAGATCGATGCCTCCCTCAAGGCATACGCGGCAACGTGGTCCAAGGCGAATAACGTCCCCGTGACCATCAAGTCCGTGGGCGGAGGATCCGGCGTGGACCTCGGCACGCAACTCAAGGCCGACTTCGCCGCTGGCGACATGCCGGACATCTTCGCCATTGCCGGCATCGAGGACTACAATGAGTGGTCGAGCCTCACCCTCGACCTCTCGGGAGAGAAGTGGGTGAAGGACACGTCCGTCGCTTTCAAGGTCGGAGGGAAGGTCTACGGATTCCCCGTGTCCGTCGAGGGCTGGGGCCTGGCCTACAACGCCGATATCCTCAAGAAGGCCGGGCGTCGATCCCAAAGACACTCAACAACTACGCCGCCTACAAGGCCGCCTTTGCGAAGATCGACTCCCAGAAGGCCGCGCTCGGGCTCAAGTCCGTGGTCTCCATGGCAGCGAGCCTCGACATGGCCTGGGTCACCGGTGACCACAACTTCAATTCCCTCCTCTCGAACGGGCTGCCCTACGGCGACAAGTCCGTGACGAACGCCCTCCTCGCGGGCAAGGTCGACGCGACGCGGCTCTCCCAGTACGCGGACTGGGTCGAGCTTCTCTTCAAGTATGCCGACCAGGCCGTTCTCACCACCGGCAACTACGATGCCCAGGTCGGCGCTTTCGCCTCCGGCCAGGCCGCGTTCCTGCACCAGGGCAACTGGGTCGACCCCAACATGGCTTCCGCAAAGGCAACGTTCAACATGGCCTTCGCGCCCCACGGCTCCATGGCCAAGACCACCGACGGCATCTTCGTTTCCGCCCCGTCGTTCTACGTCATCAACAAGAACTCGAAGAACGTCGCCGCGGCGAAGAAGTTCCTGAACGACCTCGTCTATACGCCCGAAGGCAACAAGTACATCGTCCAGGACGCCGGCATGATCCCTGCATTCGCCAACATCAAGCTCAACCCCACCGGCCAGCTCTCCAAGTCGGTGCAGACCTGGGCAGCGGCGGGCAAGATCTACGGCTGGAACCAGTACGATTTCACCACTGACTTCCGGGAGAAGACCCTCGCGCCGATCTACAACCAGTTCGCCACCGGCGCCATCACGAAGGCCCAGTTCATTGATCTCATGACCAAGGCATTCCAGAGCCTGGCAAAGTAGCATCTGCGCACACGGGCCGGCCGCGTGGCCGGCCCGCTTTCGATCCGCCCTCTGGCCCAGGACGGGAGGGGCGGGTGTATCTTCTGCTCAGGAGGGTCACTCCATGCGGAAAGCGAAGCATCCCGCCATCTTCTGGATCTTCCTGGCGCCGGTCCTCCTTGCCTTCGTGCTGGTCATCGTGATCCCCTTCGTCCTCGGAGCCTACTATTCGTTCACGAACTGGTCGGCCACGGCCGGCCTGGGGAACACCATGAAGATGGTCGGCCTGGCCAACTACGCCGGCATCCTCAAGGACCCGAGCTTCACCTACTCCTTTCTCGTGACCGCCGCGTACACCGTGCTCAACATGATCGTCATCAACGTTGTCTCCTTCAGCCTCGCCATGCTCGTGACCCGCAAGCTCAAGGGGCGCAACGTCTACCGCGCCGGCTTTTTCATCCCGAACCTCATCGGGGGGCTGATCCTCGGGTATGTCTGGCAGTTCATCTTCAACAACGCCATCCCGTCCGTCGGCTCGGCGCTCGGCATCGCGGCCTGGGCCAACCCGGCGAACCTCCTCCTGGCAAAGAGTGACACGGCACTCCTGGCGATGGTCATCGTGGGAACCTGGCAGTACGCGGGCTACATCATGGTCATCTACGTCGCTGCCATCGAGACGATCCCGCAGGAGCTCCTCGAAGCCGCCCAGATCGACGGGGCTTCCCCGTGGCGCCGCCTGCGCGCCATCACCCTCCCCATGACGCGGCAGGCGTTCACCATCACGATCTTCCTGACCCTCGTGAACTCCTTCAAGCAGTTCGACGTGAACGTGTCCCTGACCGGCGGCGGCCGGCGGTCATGTACATGGGCCAGGCCATCTATGGCACGCAACTCCTGGCCATGAACATCTACAACCAGGGGCTCAAGTCCAACGACATGGCCGGCGGGCAGGCCCGCGCCGTGGTCTTTTTCGTCGTACTGGTGATCATCTCGGTGATCCAGGTCTCCATCAACAAGAGAAGGGAGATCGAGCTGTGAAAAAGCGTTCCGCCCGGGCTCGTGGCCCCCGAGATCGTTTCGGTCGTCCTTTTCCTGCTGTTTCTCTTTCCGTTCTTCATCGTCATAGTGAACGCGGGGAAGACGCCTTTCCAGATCACGCAAAGCCCGCTGAGCCTGCCCACCGACTGGATGAAGATCCCGCAGAACATGGCCACCATCTGGACGAGCGTCAACGTCCAGTACTCTTCTTCGTTCCTCAGCTCGCTCATCATCACCGTGGTGTCGCTGCTCCTCCTCAACGTCCTGTCATCCCAGGCAGCCTGGGTGCTCGTGCGCAACAAGACGCGGCTTTCGTCGGGCATATTCATCATCTTTGTCGCTGCCATGGTCATCCCGTTCCAGATCGTCATGTTCCCGCTGCTCTCCTGGTTCCGCGACATTTCGTCGTTCATCGGCATCCGGCTCCTCCGCTCCTACACGGGAATCATCCTCGCCTACGTCGGGTTCGGGATGTCACAGTCGATCTTCCTCTTTCACGGCTTCATCAAGAGCATTCCGGAAGAGCTCGAGGAGGCTGCCACCATCGACGGCTGCCGGCCCGCGCAGACCTTCTACCAGATCATTTTCCCCATCCTGAGACCGATTCATGCCACGGTCCTCGTGCTGAACGGGATCTGGATCTGGAACGACTTCCTCCTTCCTCTCCTCATCCTGGGGAAGGGCAACAAGGTGATGACCATCCCGCTTGCCGTTTCCAACTTCGCCGGCGCCTACGTGAAGCAGTGGGATCTCATCCTCACGGCCATCCTCATGGCGATGATTCCCATCGTGATCTTCTTCCTCTTTGCCCAGAAGTTCATCATCAAGGGGATGGTGGCCGGCTCGATCAAGTGAGCCTCCATTGACTTTCGGCCGCCCGGCGCGTATCTACTTCTCACGGTGCCGGACGGTTTCTGCATTTCCATCGATCACCTTCACGTCACGCGTGACGGCGTTTCCATCCTTCGCGATCTCTCCCTCCGCGTCGCCTGCGGGGAGCGCCTCATCATCGCCGGGCCCAACGGGGCGGGAAAGACGACGCTCCTGAAAACCCTCCTCGGCCTCGTGCAGGCAACGGAGGGACAGGTGAGCGTCCTCGGATCCGCGGTGGGCTCGCGGGACTGGTCGCGCGGCAGGCGCAGGGTGGGCTACGTCAACCAGGAGTCGGTCAGCGTGGATTTCCCCGTGTCGGGCCGCGAGGTGGTGGAGATCGGCGCGTGCACGCTCGCCCTCGGGCGCGACGAGAAGAGGCGCCGCATCGACGGTGCCATGGCGGCGGTCGGCTGCACGCACCTCGCCTCCCGCATGTACACCCGGCTCTCCGGCGGCGAGAAGCAGAAGCTCTCCGTGGCGCGCTGCCTGTGCCAGGGTCCCGAGCTCCTCCTGCTGGACGAGCCGACCTCGTCGCTGGATCCCGGTTCGCGCGCGGAGCTGATGACGCTGCTGCGGGGGCTCAACGACCAGCGGGCGCTCACGGTCGTCATGGTCTCGCACGACGCGGAGGTCCTTTCCTGGCCGGGGTGGCGTGTCCTTCACATGGAGGCCGGCGCCTTCGCCTGAGACCGGTCATGGAGATACTGAAGGCCTTTTCCTACCCGCCCATCCTCCGGGGATTCGCAGCCCTCATCGTTGCCGGCTGCTTCTTTCCCCTCGCCGGCGTCTTCGTGCTCCGCCTGAACCTCGTGACGCTGCGCTTCACCCTCATGCACGCTGCGCTCCTGGGCGCCGCGGTCGGGCTCGCCCTCCACGTGGACCCGCTCCTTGCCGGGCTTGCGCTGGACCTGCTCACCATCGTCGCCATTGCGCGCATCGCGCGGGAGTCGGGGCTCACGCTGGGTTACGTGTCCACCTTCTTCATGGTGCTCACCATCGGCCTCGCCTTCGCCGTCATCTACAAGGCCGGTGTCCCGTCCAAGGACGCCTTCGGCATCCTCTGGGGCAGCATCTACTCGCTCTCGCGCCTCGACCTCGTCCTGGTGGTGGGCTACGCCGCTGCCATCGTCCTGTTCGTGACGCTCCTGTTCTCCCGCGTGAGCGCCGTGCTCTTTCACAGGGAGATCGCCTTCTCGGCCGGGGTCGGCGAGGCAGGGCTCACCACGATCATCCTGGTGTTCGTGGGCGTGAGCGTCGCGCTGCTCATGCAGCTCATCGGCGCGCTGCTCCTGGACTCCATCCTGCTCCTGCCGGCCATCATCGCGTCCTTCACGGCGCGCAGCACCCGCGGCTTCTTCGTGCAGGCCTGCTGCGTGGGCGCGGTCTGCAGCGTCGCCGGATTCTTCACGTCCCTCGCCCTCGACGTGCCCGCGAGCTCCGCGGTCACCGTGATAGCCGCCTGTCTGCTGGGCGCGGGACTCCTCTACAGGCGCCTCTCGAGGAGGAGAGCATGAACCGCACCACCCGATTCGTCGGGATCCTGATTGTCCTTTCCGTCCTGGCACCCCTTGCGCCCCTGGCCGCCCAGCAGAAAGCGATGCGCGTGGTCGCCACCAACTCGTGGACGGCGGCGCTCGCCGCCGCCGCCGGGGCGACCACCATCGTCACCCTCGCGCCCTCCGACCTGCGCCACCCCGCCGAGTACGACCTGAAGCCGTCGGACGTGGTCCTGCTCCAGGGCGCTGACCTCATCGTCTACACGGGCTTCGAGGTCATGGCGAAGAAGCTCGCCGACGCGGCAGGATCGAGCAGGATACGGCTGCTGCAGATCGGCGCCGACTATTCGCTTGCCACCATGCGCGCATCGCTCAGCGCGATCGCGGCGGTCACGGGCACGGCGGACCTTGCCCGGAGGAACATGGCGGCCATCGAGACATTCATGGCGTCGTGGAAAGACGAGCTGAAAACGGCGAAGGTTTCCGGAGCGCCGATCCTCGTGCACGCATTCCAGCAGCCGCTCATGGCCGAGCTGGGATTTTCCATCATGGGTGTGTTCGGGCCGGACCCGCTGGAGGCTGCGCAGATCACGAAGCTTTCAGGAATGAATGTGCGCCTCGTGGTGGACAACTGGCACAACGAGGTGGCTGCGCCGCTGATGGAAACCATGAAGGCGGCGCGCTTCGCGTCGCTCATCAACTTCCCGGGCCCCAGCGGGACGGTGACCCTGCTCGACGTCCTGATCGAGGACCGGGCGCGGCTGAAGACGGCGGCGGGATACTGAGCAGCAGTGCTCCTGTCAGCAAGGCGCGTCGCGTGACATATCGTCAGACTCAGGATGCTCATCCCCAATTGCCATTGACAAAAGGCAATTGGCAAGACATATTGGCAGCAGGGGTTCGAGTGTGAAAACTGCAATTGACCGGTTCGGCAGGATCGTCGTTCCGAAAGAAATCCGTGACAGGCATGGTCTGCTGCCCGGCAGCCAGGTGGAAATCGAGGATGCGGGAGAGATCATCGTGCTCCGAGCTCTCGCCGAACTGCCGGGGCTCGTTGAGAAAGACGGGATACTCGTGTTCCAGGGGCAACCCACCGGGGACGTCGATGAAGGTCTGCGCCTGCATCGGGACAGGCGATCATCGGGACTTGGTCGAGAGAGTCCGTGAAGGCACTTCTTGATTCCTCCGTCCTGATTGCCGCGCTGGTCGAGGCACACTCACGGCACGGGAAGGCATTCCCCTGGCTGCGGAGCATCAGGAGCGGCGATGTACAGGGCCTGGTTGCGTCACACTCCGTCGCGGAAACGTATGCGGCACTCTCAACGCTGCCCATGGCACCGCGGATCACGCCCGCCGCGGCATGGGCCCTCCTCGAGCACAGCGTGCTGCCGTTCGTGAAGACGATCGATCTCTCCGCAGAAGAAGTGCAGGGTGTCGTGCAGAGGATTTCCCGCCGCGGACTGGCGGGCGGCGTGGTGTATGACGCCCTCATCGCCGAAGCGGCGGCAAAGGCCGGGGCAGATTGCCTCGTCACGCTCAACCTCGGCGATTTCCGTCGGGTCATGAAAGCGGGCGGCACGGACGTTCGAGAACCCTAGGAGTTGTCAGTCCTCCTCCCGGGCCGCCTCTGCCATTGCCACCACGTTCTCGAACGGCACGTTGGGAAGGATTGCCTCGTGGCTGGGACTCACCACGAAGTTCGGGCCGAGCAGGCGCCGAAGCCTGCGCACCTCCCCCTTGATCTGGTCAGGGCTCATGTGGATCAGCAGGTCCTGGGTGTCCACGCCCCCGATGAAAGCCAGGCTGCCGCGGTAGGTCCGTGCCAGGAACTCCGCGTCCATCGATTGGGCCCGTGCCTGCAGCGGGTGCAGCCCGTCGATCCCCGCGTCGATGAGCTCGGGAATCACGCGATAGACGGATCCGCAGGAGTGGAGGATGACCTTCTTGCCGTATCGTCGTGCGGTCGCGATGAGCCGCTTCATCGAGGGCAGCACGAAGCGTCGGAACGCCTCGGGGGAGAGGATGAGGTCGCGCTGGGTGCCGAAATCGTTGCCGAAGAAGAAAGTGTCCGCCCGGTTCCCGAGCGCCCGAAAGAAGGTGTCGTTGGCCGCGTCGAGGAAGTCCACGACGCGCTCGGTGACCGCGTCCACCACGTCGGGGTTCGTGTACATCTTGATGAAGTAGTTGTCCATCCCGAAGAAATCGGCCACGTAGTGAAAGAACGGGCACCACATGCCCGTGAAGACCGCCTTGTCGTCGTGCGCCTCGATCTGGCTCACGACGCCGGAGAAATCCAGGTGCGCCGGGTCCGGCCAGGGGTAGCGCTCCACCTCGGCCGTGGACTCGCACAGCGCAAAGCAGCCCGGCTGCGAGAGGCTGCGCCGGGGCGCGCCGAGGTACGGATCGAAGAATGGCCTGCCTTCGGGGCTCCGGTAGCCGGGTCGGAGGGGAACCAGCGACAGTCGTCGCCCAGAAAGGCAAACAGGTCCTCCCGGGCCGCGCCGCCGATCCTCTCCAGGTACAGCGCGTAGGTGTCATCGTGAGGATTGCCCGTCCAGAAGGCGACGCCCTCGGTGTTGCGGTGCTCCAGGATTGCCAGGACCTTTTCCCGCGAGCTGCGCCCGGCTCGATTCATCATGTCCTCTCCCTTCTCGCGGGGGCGCTACTGCGCCTCCAGGGGGTCGATGTGGATGAACGCCCGCGAGATCTCTTCCATGTCCTCGATGGCCCACTGGACCTTCTTCCCGATCCCGTGAGCTTCCTCGATGGTGATGCGGCTGTCCACGTTGATGTGCACCTCGATCTCCACCGCCGTGCCCACGTAGTGAGCGAACACGTCATTCAGCCCCAGGACGCCCTGCACGTCTTTCGCCTTGGTCCGGATGCGCTCGACCAGCTCTTCGGGCGGCGCTTCGCCCATGAGGTACTTGATGTTGGCCCGGCCGATGTTGAAGCCGGCCCAGATGATCCAAAGCCCGACGACGATGGCCACGATGGGATCGAAGATCGGGTAGCCGAGGTTCGACACCACAACGCCGACGAGAACCGCGGCTGAGATGAGGACGTCGTTGCGGTGGTCCATGGCCGACGCCATGAGCGCCGTGCTGCGGGCGCGGACGGCCACGACCCGCACGTAGATGTACATCCCGAGCTTGATGACCATGACGACGAGCAGGAGGACGATGGGGATCAGTCCTTTTTCGATCTGCTCGCCGCTGAAAAGCCGGCCGACCGACTGCGTGATGATCGTGAAGCCGACGATGCCCGGTGAGGATCGCCACGACCAGCCCGGCAAGCGGCTGCGCCCGCTTGTGTCCGAAGGGGTGGTTCTCGTCGGGGGCCCGGTGGGAGCTGCGGACGCTGATGAGCACGATGGTGGAGGCGACGATGTCGGTGAGTGAATTGAAGGAGTCGGAGATGATCGCGATGGAATCGAACGTCAGGCCGACGAAGATCTTGCCGATGAACAGGACCACGTTGCCGAGGATTCCCAGCCAGGGGGCGACTTTCTCTCCTGTGCGGATCACTGGCTTCTTCACGTTCCGAACACCTTAGCCGGGACGCGGGAGAAAAGAAAAGGGGGGGCGCATGCCCCCCCTGTCACTTTCTCCACGATCCTACGCGCTGCCGTGCGGCGGCTCGCCGCCCTGCGGACTCCCGCCGGCCTCGGCGCGCTTCTTCTCGGCGAAGCGCTCGAACGCCCCGCGCCCTTCCTGCTCCCAGAACTCGCGGTAGAAGCGCCAGTCGTCGCGGCCGTGCTTCCCTTCCCAGGGGTTCCCGCCCCACGGGTTTCCTTTCGCGCCGCGGCTCCTGTAACTGCCGCCGCGCGGCCCGCCGATTCCCCCGAAGATCAGCTTCGCGAGGATCACGATCCCGAACGACTGCCAGTACGTGAGCTGGCCGAGGTGGAAGATCGTCGGCATCAGCCAGTTCCACAGGATCATCACCAGCCAGCCGAACGCCAGCCCGAAGAGCGCCGCCGCGATCACCCCGAGGACGACCATGCCCGCGATGCGAAGGCCCCTGGCGGCGGGGCTCAGGCCGTGCCACCCGTGGCCCCTGCCATGCATTCCGTGCATGTGATCAAATCCGCCTTCACTCATACATCACCTCCCGTGAGCGTCTCCCGCAGTGCGGCAACCGCGCGGCTTTTCCGCGCCAGGAGCGTCCCGATGGGCACGTTCCATTCCGCGGCAAGCTCCTTGAAGCTTCGGCCTTCCAGCTCCGTGGCGACGAGGACCTCGCGCTGCGCCTCCGGCAGGTCCTCGATCGCTTCGAACATGGCCTCGCTCGCCTCTTCCCTCCCCAGTGTCTCCTCCACGTCGTAGCGGAGGTCAGCGATTTCGGCACTATCCTCCGACAGCTCGATCGTGCGCTTCGGCTTGCGGTACAGGTCGATGACCCGGTTCCGCAGGGAGCGGTAGAGGTACGCGGAGAGGTCCGCGATGGGCTCCGTGTCCTCGGCATTCGCGAACATGCGTTCCAGCACGTCCTGCACGACGTCCTCGGCGTCCCGATCCGCGGTGTCGGCGATCCACGCGCGCACGTAGCCCACCAGCCGGTGCCACTCCGTGGCGATGAATCCCGCGATCCGCACTTTCTGCGTTTCCGCGCTCACATGAATCATGACGGGGCCGGGGCGGCGATATTGCATCGGGTGAGAAACGCGCGGAGGATTACTTCCAGCGCCGCGGGGGCGCTCACGTTCGGCCAGTGGTCCGCGTCGGGGAGGGGCTCGATGCGGGCTGCGGGGAAGTACCTGCGCATGGTGTCGTGGTCAGGCGGGCGCACGTACGGGGATTTCCCGCACGGGATGAGAAGCGCCTCTCCCGGGAAAGCGCCGTCCACACCGGCGAAATCGCCGGAGACCGTCGATGATGCCAGGACCGCGGCGTCGATGCGCCATCGAAAGCCGTCCCCGTGACGCACCGCGTTCGTCAGGAGGAATTGCCGGGTACGTGCATCCGGCACCACCGGTGCGAGCAGCGCGTCCATGTCCGCGCGCGTGCGGCACGCGGACAGGTCCGTCCGCAGCGCGCGCAGCTCCGCCTCGTGGCCGGGCGGGTAGGGTCGCGGCGCGATGTCGATGGCCGCGACGCCGGCAGTCGCCCGGGGGTGCCGCAGCGCGAATGCCATTGCTACGAGGCCGCCCATCGAGTGCCCGATGAGGCGCAGCGGCCCGCCGGGCATGCCGGGCTGCCCACTCCCGCAGGTCTTCAGCGCACGCGTCGAGGGAATGGGGGACGGCGTGCGGTGAGTCGCCATGGTTGCGCAGGTCCACGCCAAGGACGCGGCCCTGGTCGAACAGCTTCCTGCCCATGCTTGCCCAGTTCTGCGAAGAGCCGAACAGTCCGTGCAGGATCACGACCGGTGCGCCTTCGCCGCCCAGCTCGCGGAATGCGAGGTCCATGGGGAGAGGGTAGCGGCCGCGGCGCCCAGCGGCAACAATCCCCGCCATTGACATTTTTCATCACTCGTATATTTATACGTCAAAGGGGGCACCATGTCGGAAACAAAGCACGCGGGGGGTGAACCCGTCTCCGAGACGGCGAAGCTTGTCCTCGGGGGCAAGGAATACGAGCTTCCCGTCGTGTGCGGCACCGAGGGAGAGAAGGCAGTCGACATCTCCAGCCTCCGACGCACCACCGGCTACATCACCCTGGACAAGGGCTACGAGAACACGGGCTCCTGCAGGAGCGCCATCACGTTCATCGACGGGGAAAAGGGGATCCTGCGCTACCGCGGGTACGGCATCGAGGAGCTGGCCGCGCGGTCCACCTTCACCGAGGTGGCCTACCTCCTTCTCTACGGCGACCTGCCGACGAAGAAGCAGCTGGAGGAGTTCTCCACCTTCCTCAACGAATCCTCGCTCATCCACGAGGACATGGAGCACTTCTTCGTGGGCTTCCCGCGGGGATCCCATCCCATGGGAATCCTCGCGACAACCGTTGCCTCGCTCTCCACCTTCTACCCGGTTCCCGACGTCATGGACGAGAAGGCGGAGCGCCAGATCCTGGCGAACCTCATCTCCCAGGTCCGCACCATCGCGGCCATCTCGTACAAGAAGTCCATCGGCGAGCCCATCGTCTACCCGTCGTACAAGCTGCGCTACGTGCCGAACTTCCTCAACATGATGTTCACGTCCCCCGTGAAGGAGACGCGGATCGACGACGACATCGTGCGCGCCATCGACCTGTTCCTCATCCTGCATGCCGACCACGAGCAGAACTGCAGCACCTCCACGGTGCGGATGACCGGTTCCAGCCTCGCCAACGTCTACGCGGTCATCTCCGCCGGCATCTCCGCGCTCTGGGGGCCGCGCCACGGCGGCGCGAACCAGGAGGTCATCCGGATGCTGGAGAGGATCCGGGACGAGAGGGGCGACGGCACGGAGTACGTGAAGCGCGCCAAGGACAGGAACACGCCCGACCGCCTGATGGGGTTCGGTCACCGCGTCTACAAGAACTTCGACCCCCGGGCGAAGATCCTCAAGGAAGCCTGCCACACCCTGCTGAAGAAGCCGGGCATGAACGACCCCCTTTTCGACATCGCCCTCACGCTGGAGGACATCGCGCTCAGGGACGATTACTTCATCTCGCGCAACCTCTATCCGAACGTGGACTTCTATTCCGGGCTTATCCTGCGCGCCGCGGGGATCCCCTACGATATGTTCACCGTGCTCTTCGCCATCGGCCGCACGCCCGGCTGGCTCGCGCACTGGCGGGAGATGTACCACGGCGAGGATTTCCGCATCATGCGGCCCCGGCAGATCTACGTGGGCGAGAACGAGCGGTCCTACTCGAACATCGCCGTGAGGTCCTAGCCTGCGGATGGCCGCCGCTTGAGCCGCTCGCCCGCTCCCGCCACCTCCCGCCGGGCTGCGCCCGACTGGGCTACGGGCATGCTCGTCATGGCCGTGTCAGCCGTGCTGTTCTCCGGCATGGCCTTTCTCCTTCCCTTCACGCGGGGGGTGAGCTCTTCCATCATCGCCGCGGCCCGTTTCGTGACGGGGATCATCGTCATCCTCGGGCTCGCCGGCCTTCGCGTCACCGGCCTGAAAGCCGTGAACAAGGTGTGGCTGGTGGTGCGCGGGGTCATCGGGGCTGCCTCGGTCTATTTCTTCTACCGCGGCATCATGAACCTCGGGCTCGGCAAGGGGACGATCCTCAACTACACCTACCCGATCTTCGCAGCGCTCTTCGCACCGGTGCTCCTCAAGGAACGGCTTCCCTGGGACGTGCTGGCCGCGGTCGTCGTGTCCTTCGCCGGCATCTGGCTCGTCGTGAACCCCGGCAGCATCGGCGCTGTCAGCATCGAGGACCTCCTGGCGCTCCTGGGCGGGATACTGTCGGGCGTGGCGGTCGTTGCCATCAAGAAGCTCAGGGAGACCGAGACGCCTTACATCATTTACCTCGCGCAGTGCGTGTTCGGCCTGCTGGTGATCGGCTGGCCGACGGCCGCGAGCTCTTTCTCGTTCGCCGCCGCGCAGTGGTTCATTCTCCTGGCCATCGGCATCGTGGCCACCGTGGCGCAGCTCACCATGACCTGGGCCTACAAGCACGTCTCTGCCACCGAGGGAAGCCTCATGGCTTTCCTGACACCGGTGTTGAACGTTTTTCTCGGCGTGATCGTTTTCGGGGAGACAATGGGAGTGCTCACCGTGGTGGGCTCCGCGATCGTGCTGGCGTGCTGCGGGTACGTGGCATTCCGCGAGAGGATCATCAAGCTGATCGGCTGAAGGGACGGGGGCGGCCGCCGCGAGCGTCCGGACTCAGCCGGCCTTCTTCATGACGGCGTAGTAGCCGAAATACTCGCCGAAGAGGCTCACGCTGGTGGGAATCTTCCCCCTGGATCTCGGCATGCCCTCCGTGGAGAGGACCTCCAGCAGGATGTACTGCATCGCGGTACGCACGTTCAGCTTCAGGAGCGCTGCCCACGGCAGTGCCAGCCTGTCGCTGTACGTCCTGTCAGGCGTCACCGTGTAGCCGGGCGCCTTCGCATCGATGCCGGGATCGAAAGGGGAGAGCTTCTCCAGCGCCTTGGCCGAGGCATAGTCGTCCAGGAGCGCTGAAAGAATCGCCTTCTGGTCATAGCCGGCGGCCTTGTACTTCGCCGCGAGGTCCCAGAGCGCGTTGAAGGCGCTCGCGGCGTCGAGCTTCATGATGTCGAACCAGTTGAAGTCCCGAAACGGTGCGCGCTCATCTTCCTGCGCGAATGCGCTAGACGCGGCGAACAGGAGGAGGAGGGAAACAGCCGCGGCCCGGGCCCATCGCTGCATGGTCCCGATCATACCCGCGACGCCGCACCCTGTCGCGCCCCGAAAGGCTTCAGCCTTTCGTTCCGACCGTCACGAGCACTGTCCCGCCGAGGATTGCGTTCTGGGACCGGATCGCCAGCCCTGCCTGCGTGAACAGGGCAGCCATCTCCCCGCGCGTGTGGACGCGCGCGTGGGGGATCAGCCGTCCGGTGAACAGCGGGAGGTTGATGTCGGCCAGGCAGAAGGTCCCGCCGCGCCGCAGCACCCGCGCGACTTCCCGCACCCCGGCGGCCTGGTCCTGCCAGTGGTGGAAGGAGATCGTGCTGAACGCCGCCTCCACGGAAGCATCCGCAAGCGGCAGGTGTTCGCCGTGCCCCACGTGGAACTCCGCCCCGGGCGTCAGCTCCCGGGCGACGTCGATCATCCCCTGCGCCGGATCGACTCCGATGATTGCCGCATCCGGCCACCGGGCAGACGCGCGGCGCAGGAGCCGTCCCGTGCCGCACCCGATGTCCAGCACGGCCCCGGGGGCGCGGCCGTCGAGGCCCGCGGCGGCCGCGCCCAGGACCGCCCGGTGGGCAGGTCCGAAGATGAAGACCTGCCCGAGGGAGCGCTCGTAGGTGCGCGACCAGCGGTGGAACTGCTGGACGTCCTCCGACGATGGTGTCATCCGCGCGTCGGCTGGTCGAAGCTCACGCTGGAGGCGGTGAGGTTCCCGCTGGCGTCCGTGGTCGTGCGGACCATGACGCGCAGCCCGGCGGTGAGCTGATCCTGCTTCACGATGACGAGCCTGTGGATCATTGTCCCCGTCGGGAACCACGATCGTCGCGTTGCCCATGTCCAGCTTCATCGTCAGCACGCGGCCCTGGGAGTTCGCCACGACCTGTGCGATCAAGGCGTTGGTCATCGTCTCTCCGGTCGTCATGGGGAACTGTCCCTTGCGCACGACGTCCCACATCTGGGGGGCGAAGATGTTGATGCTCGTGGCGACCAGGGTGCCGTTGTCGCTCTTCGCGGCCACGCCCAGGGCGTCACCTGCCTTGATCTGGTCAGCGGTGGCAGGCTGGCGGTCCAGGATCGTCGCGCCGTCCTTCAGCGTCACGGTCTTCTGCGTCATGTCGGCCAGCGTCAGCACGATGACGTTCCCCTTGATCGAGACGATGGTCCCGTCAAGGGAACCGGCACCCGTTCCGGCGGCCTGCGCCCCGACGGCAAGCGGTGACAGGAGGCAAAGGAGGACGAGGAAAAGGGCCAGGCGGCCGGGTTTCATGGAAAGCTTCATTCAAGATGCTCCTCTCGGTGGATGCGCCGCGCCTACGTCACGTGCGCCCATCGAAAAGGTACCGGCCCGGTCGAGCCGTCGGCTACTGAAACCGTTCTCACAGGGTGATCGACCTGCCCTCCCTGTGCGAGCGGTAGATGGCGTCAATGACCTTCAGGACCTGCAGGCCGTCCGCTGCATGGGTCCCTTTTTCCTGCTCCGCCTTCCCGCGCAGGCACGAGGCAACGTGCGCGAGCTCGGTCCGGTAGCCGAGACTCTCGTTTTCGTCCACGGCCGGCCTGGTCCACCCGTGCGTGAAGTCCGTCTTCTCCATGGCGTACCCGAAGCCTTTTCTCGAGTACACGCTGAGCGGGCTCCCGAAGGTGAGCTGCACCTTCAGCACGCCGTCGGCCCCGTAGGCTTCGAAGGTGTCGTCCATTCCTCCCGCGGTCACGTAGTTGCCCTCCACCACGGCCTGGGTCCCGTCGGCGTACGTGAGGATGCCCATGCCCCAGTCCTCGCCTTCGAGCTTGTGATGGATGAGGTTCGCCTCCCCGCCGCCCGAGCAGCGACCGACAACCGTCCTCGGCGTGCCCAGCAGGTGCTGGAAGAACCCGATGGGATGGACCGCCAGGTGCATGACGCTGCCGCCCCCGCAGAACGCTATGGTCTGCGCGTAGGGTGAATGCGAGCCGTTGTGGCTTTCCTTTGCCCGCACATAGACCGGTTTTCCGATGCCGCCCTCGGCAATGATGGCCTTTGCGCGCACCAGCGCGGGCGCAA
Source organism: uncultured Spirochaetota bacterium (assembly GCA_963768665.1). GTDB lineage: Bacteria > Spirochaetota > Spirochaetia > SZUA-6 > Fen-1364 > Fen-1364. Next base: position 396,838 of record CAVYIU010000002.1, read on the forward strand.
AAATCCAGTCCTCGGCGTAGAACAGGCGGCGCCCTGTTTCTTTCTGTGCCCGCACCACCGCCTCCCCGTCGGCGACGGTCGTTGCAAGCGGCTTCTCGCAGAGCACGTCCTTGCCCGCCTTCATGGCTGCCACTGCCATCTCGGCGTGGAGGTAGTTGGGCGTGCAGATATCGACGAGGTCGATGTCCCTGTCAGCCAGCATCCGGGCCAGGTCTTCGTAGGACCTTGCGATGTGGTGCTTCTGCCGGAACGCTTCCCGCGTCGCCGCGTCCCTGGCTGCCACGGCAGCCACGCTCGTCCCCGGGATCCCCTCCCAGCACTCGGCGTGAAACCCCGCGGCGAACTTCGACCCTGCAATCCCGATGGAAAGCTCGTCTTTCACTGGTGCACTCCTCAGCGGGCCCTATCGGGCCTCAGCGGGCCCTATCGGGCCTCAGTGGGTCCCCGACGGTCTCGCGGCTTGAGCGGAGTGTACATGCCGCCGCGCAGGTATTTCTACGGCCGCCCTGCCCGTGCTACCCTCAGGCCCCGGAAGGGACGGGACTTCATGGCCGACGATATCGATACCAGCACGCGCCTCGGCTCCCTCGTCCTGAAAAACCCGTTCATCGTCGGGTCGGGGCCGACGGTCCGCAGCGTCGACCAGGTCCTGGCGGCCGAGGAGGCAGGATGGGCCGCTGCCAGCCTCAAGCTGACCATCGATCCGGCGCCGTACCTGGACCTTCCCCCGCGCTACCGCTGGCTGCGCAGGTCGCGGATGCACATCTTCACGGCCGAAAAGCGCCTCGCTCCCGACGAGGGCCTGCGGTTGATGAAAGAAGCGCGGGCGAAAACGAAGGCCATCCTGCTGTTCGCCAATATCGCCTATGACGGCCAGGACCTCGAGGGCTGGGGCAGGCTCGCGAGGCGCTTCAAAGACGCCGGCGCGCATGCCATCGAGCTCAACATGTGCTGCCCGAACATGTCATTCAACGTGACGACAACAGGTTCGGCCACGGCAAAGGCAACCGGGGCCAGTCTCGGCTCCGACGTCGACAACCTGCCTGCCGTGGTTGCCGCCGTGCGGGAGGCCGTCCGTATCCCCGTTATCGCAAAGCTCACCCCGGAAGGCGGCCGCGTAGCTGCCGCTGCTGCCGCGTGCATCTCCGCAGGTGCCGATGCCGCGGGGAGCACCGGCAACCGCCTGGGCATTCCTGACATCGACATCCGCGCTCCCACGAAGCCCTTCTACCGGCTGCAGGAAGGCATCACCCTGGGCTGCCTGTCGGGCCCCTGGATCCGTCCGCTGGCGCTGCGGGACACCTTCGAGATGCGCCGCCGTGTCGGACCCGGCCCGTCCCTCATCGGGTCTGGCGGGGTCTCCGACCTGCAGAGCGCCGTGGAGCAGATCATGCTGGGCGCCGACGCGGTCTGGATCTGCACGGAAACGCTCCTCAACGGATTCGCGTGGATGAAGACGCTCCTGGAGGAGTTGCGCGCCTACATGAAAGAAATGGGCTGGTCGCGCATTGCCGACTTCCGCGGCATGCTCGTGAAAGAGGTCCATTCGGCGGTCGACCTCGTGGTGGGCACGGGGCACGCGGCGGTGGACAGTGCCGCGTGCACTCGCTGCGGCGCGTGCTGGGACATCGGCCACTGCCACGCCATCAGCCACCCTGACGGGACCACCGTGATCGATCCATGGAAATGCCTCGGCTGTTCGACGTGCGTGGACCTCTGTGCGAAGGGTGCCATCGCCATGGTGAGCACGGAGCCGTGATGGCGGCAGCTCGCTCATGAGGCGCGCCCCGCGAATAGTGATTCTCTGGTTGCCAAAGTCGCGAACGGAACAGCCTCAACTCTATCAACGATTGGAAAGCGTTTGGATCCCGGGTGAAGGACCACCACACTGCTCAAGCCCAAATCGTCAAGCGCGATCCGCATGGACGCCGTGAGCCGTGGCGCATCGGTGCGCTTACATTCGACGCCAAACAGCTCGCTACCGCGTCGCACAATGAGGTCAATCTCGGCACCTTGGTGCGTTCCCCAGAAAAACGCCTCGTCGTGCTTCTGCGTCAGGAGAACCTGCTCGATGACGAAACCTTCCCAAGAAAGACCAACTTTGGGATGGGAGAAAAGCTCACGGAGAGTCCCGATACCGAGCAGCTGGTGAAGAAGCCCGCTATCCTTGACATATATTTTTGGCGCCTTCACCTGGCGCTTGCCAATGTTGGCGAAGTACGGCTGCAGTTGGCGAACCATGAGCGCGCTTGTCATGAGATCGAGGTAACGACGGGCCGTGTGCTCGCTCACCCCCAGCGCCCGTGCCGGATCGGCGGCTTTCCACACCTGCCCATGGCAGTGGGCAAGCATCGTCCAGAACCTCAGGAGCGTGACGGCCGGGATGCGGACGCCCCACTGCGGGAAGTCCCGCTCAAGGAGTGTCTGCACGAAGCCGCTCCTCCAGGCGATGCTATCTTCCTCGGTGGCGGCAAGCAGCGAGGGTGGCAGTCCCCCTCGCAGCCAAAGGCGCGGCTCTGCTTCGAAGCCCAGCTCGTCGATCGTGAATCCACCAATAGAGATCATCTCGGCTCTCCCAGCCAGACTCTCCGAAGTCTGCCGAAGGAGATCGCCCGACGCGCTCCCAAGGATGAGGAACCGCGCGGGTGTGTCGCGCCGGTCGCAAAGCACACGCAGAAGGGGAAAAAGGTCCGGCCTCCTCTGCACTTCGTCGATTACCACGAGGCCGCGCAGACGCTCCAGCGACGTCATGGGCTCATCCAAGCGAGCCAGATCAGAAGGTTTTTCGAGGTCGAAGTAGTTGACCGAATCCTCGCTGAGCAACTGTCGAGCAAGGGTCGTTTTTCCGCACTGTCGGGGTCCGGTCAGGACAACGACGCAGCTACGGGTAAGCGCGACGTTCATGCGCTTCAGGATTGAGGCACGCTCTATCATTTGCCAGTATGTTAGCATGAAAATCGGACATTGCAAGGCTAAATTTCATGGTATTTTCAATTCAGACTATGTGACACTTCAGAACTTGGTGCTGAGGTGGGACCGTCGGCGCCAAGAGACCGTGATCGTCCGTCAGCGGAAGGCCAGGAGCACGGCCAGGCCGGCCGCGGCGATCCTGTACCACCCGAAGACATCAAGGCTGCGCGTGCGAAGCCACGCAACCATCCACCGCACGGCCAGGAACGCGGCCGCTGCCGCGAAGAGGAAACCCACGAGCGGAGACACCCAGCCGAACGCGGCGACGATCTCGGTCCCGCGCCGGGCGCCTTCATAGATGGTGGCGGCGCCGAGGGTCACCAGGCCGAGAAGGAAGCTGAACTCCACGGCCGCGGCGACGGAAAGCCCGGCAAGCATGGCGGCCGAGATCGTGGCGAGGCTGCGGCTGACCCCGGGCCACAGCGCGAGCACCTGCGACAGCCCGATGATGAGAGCCACCTGCCACGAGAGGCCTTCCAGCGGCTTGCCGTCCTTCCGCCGTATGCCCTCGAGCACCACGAGGATGAAGATGCCTCCCACCAGCCATGCGCCGGCGATGGGCCAGATGCCGAACAGGTGCTGTTGCACGGTGTCTTCAAAGAAGAACCCGATGACCGCGGCCGGGACGAAGGCAACGGCGAGCGAGGCCAGGAGGCGAAGCCCCTCCCTGTCACGCCCGAAGAGGCCGCGCGCCATCGCCTTGATCCGTCCGAACGAAACGATGAGAACAGCGAGGATGGCCCCTGCCTGGATGCATATGGCGTAGGCATCCGAAGCGCTTTTCGCCTGCGGCGTGGCGTCGAGGCGCATGAGCGTCTGTGCCACCGCGAGGTGTCCCGTGGAGCTGACGGGAAGGAACTCGGTGATTCCCTCCACCACGCCAAGGATAGCTGCCTGGGACACGCTCATGGACGCGGGGGCAACGTAGGGGACGACGGGCCCGGTGGGGACGCTCATGACGGGACCGTTGTCGCCTGCCGCCTGCGCGCAGGCAGGAACGACGCTGACCGTTGCCAGCAGGGCGGCAACGAGGAATCCTCTCCACACCATCGTTGCTGACGGTAGCATCCGGGAGCCCTCTCCGTCACCTTCCGGTTGCGCGGATCACCTTCTCGAAGGCGGCGAACGAGCGCTCGATGACCGGGGTGTCGACGCAGTAGGCGACGCGGAACCACCCGGGCATCCCGAAACCGCGGCCCGGCACGACGAGGGTGAGCTCCTTCTGCAGCGCCTGCACGAAGGCGAGGTCATCCCCTCCCGGTGCCTGCGGGAAGATGTAGAAGGCGCCCTCGGGCACCGTGAACCGGTACCCCATGCGCGCGAGTGCGGCGCAGAAAAGGTCCCGCTTGCGCCGGTAGATCTCCACGTCCACCGACACGCCCTGGATGTCGGCGATCACGCGCTGCATGAGAGCGGGCGCGTTGACGAACCCCAGGATGCGCGTGCACAGGACGATCCCGTCCACGAGTCTCGCGGCATCTTCGGCCGCCGGATTCACCGCGGCGAACCCGATGCGCTCCCCGGGCAAGGAAAGATCCTTCGAGTAGGACGTGACAACGACAGAGTGCGGGTAGAGGCGCATGATACCGGGGACGGCGGCGCCGTCATACACGAGCTTCCTGTAGGGCTCGTCAGCCACGAGGTAGACAGTACGGCCGGTGCGGCGCGAGGCGTCGAGGATCGCGGAGGCCAGGCGGCGCAGGGTTTTCTCCGGGTAGATCCTTCCGGTGGGGTTGTTGGGCGAGTTGATGATGATGGCGGCTGTCCGCCGGTTGACGAGCTTCGCGATGGCGTCCACGTCGAGGTCGAAATCGGCGCGGGAAGGTGCCGTGACCAGCGTGCCCCCGTGGTTGTCGACGTACGACGTGTACTCCATGAAGCAGGGCAGGCTCACGATCACCTCGTCACCGGGATCGAGGATCGTCTTCAGGACCGCGTTCATGGCGCCGCTTGCGCCGCAGGACATCACCACGAAATCCCCGGCCAAGGGCGACGCCTTGCTCCCGGGAGACCTGCGCGGCCACCCGCGCCCTCACGTCGGGATACCCGGCGTTGGGCATGTAGCCGTGCTTGCGCGTCACCGGGGTGGAGACGATCCGTGCCAGCGCATCCTGGAACGCGGCCGGCGGCTCGACGTCCGGGTTGCCCAGGCTGAAGTCGCAGACACTGTCCGCCCCGTGCGCGGCGCGCAGCGCCGTGCCGGCCTCGAACATCTTCCGGATCCAGGACGAGTTCTCGATGCTCCGCAGAACCTTCGCGCTAACAGCCATCCGCTTCCTCCACCATGATCCCGGCGAGGGCGGCCATGTCGGGATCGCTTCCTATGCTGATACGCAACCCGTCGGAGACGGCGGGCCCGCCGAGATGACGGACGAGGAAGCCGCGGGAAAGCAGCTTTTCGTAAAGGGACGTCGCCGTGAGCCCGCGGGGAGGGATGGCGAACACGAAGTTGGCGAAGGAGGGGAGGACCCGGTAGCCGTGCGCGGCGATCGCGGCGGTGAACCGTTCTCTCCCCGCCATCACCGTGTCGCGCGTGCTCCTGAAATACGCCTGGTCGGCGAGTGCGGCGCACGCCGCTGCCTGGGCGGGCCGGCTCACGTTGTAGCTGTCCTTCACCTTCATGAGCTCGCGCACCACGGCTTCACTGCCGAACAGCAGCCCGACGCGCATGCCGGCCAGCGCGTAGGACTTGGAGAGCGTCCGCACGATGAGCAGGCGCGGGCTGCGGGCAAGCAGGGAAACAGCGGACTCGGCGCCGAAGTCGACGTACGCTTCGTCCGCCACGACGATGCCGTCGAACCTCTCCATCAGTCTCTCGGTCCAGGCGGCCGGAAACGCGCACCCGTAGGGCGAGTTCGGGGTGGTGAGGAAGAAGACCTTCGCCTTCGGCGACGGCACCGGGATTCCGTCCATCTCGTCCATCCGGGCGACCCGGGGGAGGGGCACGGTCGAGAAGCGGGCGGGAGTCATCCGCGCCAGCACCGGGTAGAGGGAGTAGGACGGCTCGAAAGCCGCGACAGTGTCGCCTGCGTCGACGAAGGCGCGCATGATCATGGCGAGGATCTCGTCCGAGCCATTGCCGCAGAGGACCTGGGAAGGGGCGACGGAATACGTGCCGGCAGCGAGCTCCCGCAACGGCGCCGCGTCGGGGCTGGGGTAGAGGCGGATGGTGCCGTCAGCGGCGCCATGGAGGGCCTCGATCACCCGCGGGGACGGCGGGAAGGGATTCTCGTTCGTGTTGAGCTTCACGAGCTTCTGCCCGGGCCCGGGCTGGAGCCCGGGTACATAGCCATCCATGCCGCGGATTGCCCGACGGACCAGCCGGAGAGCCTCCTCCTGGGGGGTCATGGGAGGAAGTGTAGCAGATGGCCCGGGGTTTGGATACGTTCTTGACCTCGCGCTGAAATCTCCCTATATATCAGACATGGCAATTACCGTCTCCGACAAGGCTGCCGGACAGCTTTCGGTCATTCTCGCGGAGCAGGGCAAGCCCGGCGCGACGCTGAGGGTGTGGGTCGCGGGCCTGGGATGCTCGGGCTACCGCTACGGCATGGGCATCGATGAGAAGCAGCCCGAAGAGGGCGACCAGATATTCGAGTCTCACGGCATCCGGGTGGTCGTCGACCCGCAGAGCCTCTCCTACATGGATGGCTCCACGGTCAACTGGGTCGACGAGCAGGACAACAGCGGGTTTGCGATCGACAACCCGAATCCTGCCCCGGCAAAAGAATGCAACTGCGGCAGTGGCTGCGATCATTCCGCCGAGGACTCGCACAGCGGCGAACACGCCCGCGAAGAGCATCACCAGGCCGAGGCCGAACGGGTCTGATTCTCAGCGGCGTACGCGCTCGCTCAGCGGCGTACGCGCTCGCTCAGCGGCGCCGAGCAGCCGGCGGATCTGGATTCCCCGGCCCGCCCTTTCCGTCAGTCCAGCGAGAACGGCGGGTACACGTCCGTGACCAGGAGGAACGCGTACGCGCCCACCCTCATGCACCAGCGGCCCACGCCCACCACGTAGTTGAAGAGCCCTTTCGGGAAGCGGCCCGTGAAGAGGATCGCGAACCACGAGATGAAGATGCAGAATCCCGCCCCGATGCCCAGGAAGAGCAGCAGGAAGTAGTGGGGGATGGCGAGGAACCACTTCACCAGCGGCATGCCGGGGAGAAGGTCCTTCTGCACGTCGGGGTACGGGATCTCGATGTGGACGGTCTGCTCGCGCTCGGTGGAGGGGTATTCGTCGTTGAGGAGAGCGGCGTATGCGCCGACACGCGACGAGAACTTCGTGAAGTTCACGTTCCAGTCGAACCACCACCGGGGATACTTGCGCCGGAAGAGGATCATGAGCAGCGTCGGGAAGAAGAGGATGGCCCCGGAGGCGAAGATGAACCGCCAGGACGACTCGCCCCATCCCCAGTCCGGGCCCGCGACGAGGGCGAGCATGAGAGCTGCGGGGATGATGATGATGCCGCGGAAGAACGTGCTGACCCGGTTCAGGGGGCGGTCCGGGTAGTCGATCGAAAAGGTCACCGGGAATGATCGTGGATCGGCCATGGCATGTCTCCTTTTCTGTAATATGGCCCGATCCTACTTCACGGGAAGGAGACACGCAACAACGCGGGAGGTCGGGTCAGCCGAACCGGCCGCCCGTGCTCTTACTCGCCGACTGCTATCCTTTCTTCTGTGCTTTCAGTCACGCGCTCCGCCAGGGGAACGGCATCCTCGCGCGTGAGCGCCGCCGCACGGGGCTTCCGCCGGCCCGCCGTCAGCAGCGAGACTAGCACGGCGCCCAGGCCCACGAGGGCGGCGATGCGGAAGGTGTCGTTGACGCCGTCCGTGAAGCTCTCCTTCATGGCGAGGGCGACACCATCACCGATCTCCTTCATCTGCTGCGCCGCTGCCCCGGTCTCTGTTGCCTTCGGCGCGCGCTGCGCTGCCGGCCTGCCTGCAGCCATGGCCTTCTGGAGCTGGGCCGCGAGGCTGCTGGGCCCGCTGTCGGCCATGCCGTACAGGCCGCCGCCGGCGACGTACTCGACCAGCACCGACTGCGCTGCCGGGGGGAGCTGGGGGATCTCCGCCGCGTGCACCTTTGTCGCACTCACCATGTTCGACTGCAGGGCGACGCTGAAGATCGCCACGCCCATGACGGCGCCGATCTGCCTCATGGTGGAAAGGATTCCCGAGGCGCCACCCGCCTTCACCGCCGGGACCCCGTAGAGGGTGAGATTGGTGAGCGGCGTCATCGAGAGACCCATGCCGATGCCCATGACGACGAACGGCACGATCAGCTCCCAGCCCTGCGTGTTCACGCGGAAGTGCGCGATGAGAAGGTCACTGACGGCGAGGATCGTCAGTCCCGCCACCAGGATGTACTTGCCCCCGATGCGGTCCGAGAGAATCCCCGCCAGCGGGGAGGCCACCAGGAGGGCAAAGGCGAACGGCAGCATCAGGGTGCCCGTGTGCACGGGGTCGATGTCGAGCACCGACTGGCAGAACAGCGGCATGAGGAACATCGCCCCCATGAGCGCGAAGTTCAGGATCACGCCCGTCACCATGCCCACGGAGTAGTTGCGGTTGGCGAACAGCGAGAGATCGACCAGCGGGTCCACCCTGCGCCGACGCTCGTAGAGAACGAACACCGATGCGCGGGCCCTCGATGAACCCGTCGGTCAGCAGGAATACGGCGAGGGATGACGCGATGACCCCGAACACGTCCAGGCGATGACGCACTTCCTCGTCCTTCGATTCGGGGACCACCAGGATCGCCAGCAGGAACGCAAGGACGCCGAAGGGCAGGTTCACGTAGAACACGTAGCGCCAGTTGTCGGTCACGCCGAGGAAGGAGTTGATGGCCGAGCCCAGCCCTGACTGCGTGAGCCAGCCGCCGATGATCGGCCCCATGATGAAGGCGAGGCCCGACACGGCGCCCCAGAAGCCCATGGCCCGCCCGCGCTCCTCCTTCGCGAAGTTCGCCGTGATGAGCGAGAGCGTTGCCGGCATCATGGCCGACCCGCCGATGCCCTGCACGACGCGGAACGCGATGAGCTGGCCGACGTTCTGCGCCGAACCGCAAAGGGCAGAGCCCACCGTGAAGCCAACCAGCCCGGCGAGGAACATCTTCTTCCTGCCGATCTCGTCACCGAGCCGACCCAGGGTAATAAGGAAGACGGCGAAGGTGAGCATGTAAGCGTTTTCTAATAGTGTATCACTATGATACCTCTACCGCCACTCTTAAGCCGCTTATATTAATTTAGTGAAAAGGAGCCAGAAAGACAAATCCTGTACGGGTTTGAAGCTCCAACAATTCTAAGTAAGGAGCCACAATATGGCAGACACAAGAGTACACGTTAACGATGAAGAGGCGCAGGAAGACTATTCCGAAGTGGGAACGTGTTGCCTCTGCGGTGGAACCTTCAGCCACCATGGGAACAACGCCTTGCCGTTGGTAGACGGTGGGTGCTGCGACCGCTGCAACAGTGAGAAGGTGGTACCTCAAAGGAAGCCGATTGTTGCTCGCTATGAACACGGTCAGTTGTCAGAAGCAGAAGTAAGGAAGAATGCTTGGTAAAGGAGAATATATGGGTAACAGTGCAAATGCTAATAAGAAGGTTTCTATGGAAGTGCGGACGGGCACCCTACTGTCAGAATCCCGGAGATTGAAAGTTGCTCTTGGAAGGTTCAGCGATGCTGTTTGGAAACTTAAGGACAGTGATTCTCTCAAGGATATCGTTCCTAACGAAATAACAGTAATGGCTATCCAAACAGAGGCTAATGTGCTTGGCCGCAAAATGCAATTGCTTGAAGCCATTTTGGGACACAAGAAAAAGGGAAAGTAAAGGATATGATGAAACAAAACCACGATAGAGAAATGCGGAAAGGCGCAATAGCCGCAGCAATAGTCGCATCAAACGCTGTGTTCCAAGAGCAGACAAAGCACCTTGACAACATTGAGAAGGCTATTGAAATCCAGGTGCCTATATACAAGCCCACAAAGCCTCAATGGGTTAAATGGGGCGTGTAGAAATCTCCCCCAAGGAAGAATGCTTGGAAAGAGAAAAAGGAAGGGTAATGAAGATGACAAACAAGGAAACAGAACTGATAATCCATGACTTGGCAAAAGGTCTTCCGATGGAAGAACGAAGTAGGCTTGTCAAAGAAGCTCTTGCAGAAATCCAGAATAGGCTAATGGACTTGGTGCTGAAGGGAAAATATAGGACGCCAGAGGAATCTGCTGAAATGACTGGTATCTGCGATTTCATTGACAGCATGGGGAGCGAAGGAGTTTCAACATGAGTACCAAATCCGCTTTCCATGGTTTTGAAGGAATGAAGGTCTATCGGAACATCACCCGTACAAGAATGGTCGATGAACAGATACTGACGGAACTGATTCCCTTTGCTGAGAAAGTCTTTGACCCTTTACCTGGATACGTTACCGTTCCAGCCATAGTAGTACCGGACGTATCTGCTATAGGAAATGCTACACCATTGATTATGGGAATGTGCTTGACATTTGAGGATCAAGAATTGGTAAAGGAAGCACTTTTAGTGCAGCTAAGGTACTTCCAAGAACATTTCAGGGTTTCTAGAATTGCAACGCTGCAAGAAGTGTGGACAGCAGACCCAAGAGACCCTTGCTATGTTCCAGGATTGTTGCCCCATGAACAGCCTAATAGGGAAGACCGATACCTTCTTTCTCTCTATCGCTTGGGAAGAAAGCCCCTTATGGCATCCTGGACGATTACAACCATGGAAGGGAAGCGAATTCTTGGAGAACCGACAATACAAGAATGTGAAAGTAGATTTGATATCAATGTCACAAACATGGAATCACAGCAAGAATCCAAGGGTACATAGGTGTCAGCCCTTGGTCGCTCCCAACTGGTTGGCTCTGGTGACGGGTTCCGTAACAGAGCTAATTAGTTCACCAGAGGCATTCTCAACACCGGTGTTAGGCAAGAACCATCTTGAGAAACTACGGATACATAATACATAAGAAGAGATAGCTCCCGCAGAGAGACCGTTGCAGCGGAGAGCCAAGAGGCGTAGGGACGTGGAGACAAAGAACATCCTGACTGTAAGCAGTAATCCTAATGTGAGACCATGGGCAAGGATGGACTTTCTCTTTGACACCCTGGGCTTCACCTTTGGGAGCGGCTACTGGCACGAAAAAACGATAAGGGAACCAAATGTTGAATGGGTTCGTTCCGGAGCATCAGGCAAGGGAGAAGCCAGGGGCGTTGCCAGTGTTGGAAAGACTCACGCAGTTATTCGTCAAAGATTAGTTCGCCCCGACCCCATCGAATATAGCTTCACTGAGACTAAGCAACCGGGAAGCGTCAAGAAGGCCAGAGCCGACATCTTCAACAATCACTTCACCAAACAGAAGGTCTGTTGTCTCAACCGCAGATATACATACATGAAGTGGGGAGACTCCTTCGTCAGGACACAGCGAGTGGTTTGCTTTGATATAGACGGTCGTTCGAATAAGGACACGAAAGCAGTTGTCGAAGAACTCGTTTCTCGATTCCCCGAAGTAAAGTTCATAGAACACAACTCTAAGTCACAAGGCTACCATGTCTACATTCATTTTGACCGTCCTGTGAGAGACGAATCGCTCAAGCGCCTTGAAGAAGAGTTTAAGACCAAAGGCTTCACCCTGGAAGCTGCAAAGTCCAAAGGGCATATCAGGCTTCCAATGGGAAGGCAATACAGTCTTTTTGGATTCTACTCCGCCAAGAATCGAAGCCTGATCCGCAAAGCAACCAGCGATGAACTGTTCAAGTATTGGCATCAGTACGACAGGTTTGCCTATTTTGACCCTGCTCTTGAGATGGAGGAGGAGCGGAAATACAAAAGAGAGTTTCGTGGTTCTTATAAGAAGAAGAAGGATGCCCAGAAGAAGCTAATCCAAATCCTCATCGATAATCCCGATTTTGACTTTGGCATTGGAGAACGGCACACACAGGTAGTGCGCATCTTGAGCTACTGCATTCGCTACGGTTTGTCAAAAGATGATTTTGTGAAGATCGGTGAATCACATGACAAAGGAGCCAAGGAGAAATCAGACTATACACAACTCTATGAATGGGGTCTGAAAAAATGGAACGGCAAGGGTCAAGAGATCAAATATAAAGACGACTACGAAATAATCCTGGATAGGGTTCAACGTTATTGCTCAACCACAGAGTTGCCACTTGAACTTAATAGGCTGATCGACATTAGGGTTGCCGAGAGCCTAATGCCATTCCTCTACAAAAGGCGGAATGTTTGCAGAAGGGGCAATTTCAAGAACGAGACAATGATTCAGGCACGATACAAAGAAAGAATCAAGGCATTTGTGCTGTTTCTGATTCAATACCAAGAGGCAAAGGAGAAAGAATGGTCGCTGCTCTCAAGCCCTGACCTAGTTCTCCCAATGGCGTTTATCAACGACAGAGCAGGAATCCCTTTGCCCCTTTCGTTTATCAAGTTCCTTGGCAAAAAGCATAAGTGCGGAAACTATCCCGAAGTTAAAGCGTACTTGGAGCACGTAGAATTGCTTAAGCCCATTGCACTCAAGCCGGGAGTTACATATGCGCCTGGAACTTGCATCTATTACGAAACTGATAGGATAATGGAACTTCAAAGGAGCCAAGGATGACAGAAGAGGAGAGTGTGATTGCTTCGCTTACCGACCCCGCCCACAGTTTCCCTGTTCCTGATTCTCTTGTTAGAAAATGGGGACTTGAAGCGGCACTGTTGTTTAGCTATCTCGTGAAGAAGAGCAAGCAGCATGGCAGCAAGAGATTTCGTTTGACAATTCGGGACGACTGAGCGAAACGCTGATAAACGAGTACAAACAAAGAAAATCCTCAAGCAACTCGTCAGCCTGGGCTACCTGACAATCTCCTATGTGACAAGGGAGCGCTATATTATGATCAGGAAATATCCACCAGACTTGAGGGGATTCCTGAAAGGCTGAGTCGTGAGCGTTGAGGCAAGAAGGGTACTAACGGCTACCCGTTCCCTTGAACGCATAATCAAAGAACTTCTCCACTTTCTTCCCACTTGCCCATTCCGACCGTAGGCGAGTCCTCTTCTCCACTCTCCGCAAAGCCGAGAGTAATAGCTTGTTGAGTTCCCTGGCACTCTCACCAACCATCCTGGCCTTGATGAGAAATCCTTCTTCTGTCTTTGTGACGCTTCCCTTCGGAAGCACTTCATCAAGGACGGGCTTGATTGCTTTGGGGTTCTCAGTGCTGACTCGTGCGGTTAATTCGAAGGTTTTCTTTGCCATATCTTCACCATCCCCGTCTTCCTGGTAGCAATTCTACGTTTGTCCATTTCAAAGTGCAAAGCCCTGGGAGACTTAAGCCTTTTCGGCCTCAATAAGCCTATTAACAGTCCGCAGAAGTGCCTCAATACTGAAGGGCTTCTGTAAGAAGGCACTTGGCTGCTCAAGTCGATCAGCCCTGATACCTTGTTCGGAATACCCACTCATGAAGATGGCAGGACCGTGGGGGTAGCGAGTTCGGAACCGTTCGGCCACAAGCTTACCCCCAATTTCGGGCATAACGATGTCCGTCAAGAGCAGATCAATCGTGCTATCAGTGGACTCGATAATGGAACAGGCTTCTTTACCGTTGTTGGCTACAAGAACCTTATAGCCATTACCACTGAGGGCACTTAGCACAATACTCTGGACAGTCGAATCGTCTTCAACAAGCAAGATTGTCCCGCTTCCCACGAAGGGAGGCGCCTCTGCAATAGTTCCGCCAGACGAAGGAGCATTTAAGGAAACCTTGGGGAAATACAGATTGAAGACCGTTCCTTTTGAGAGTTCGCTTTGAACCGTGATATATCCGCTGAATTGTTTTACGATTGCATAGACAATAGACAAGCCGAGTCCTGTGCCCTTACCGATTTCTTTGGTCGTAAAGAAAGGCTCAAACAGGTGGGATTTAACATCTTCCGTCATTCCAATCCCGCTATCCGAAATACCAATCTGGACAAAGGAACCTAAGATCGGCTCATCTGAGACCTGTAAAGTCTCTTGTCCGAACTGCTTCTCTTGCACGTCCACTGATAGATTTCCCCCGTTTGGCATAGCGTCACGAGCATTAACAACCAGATTCATGATGATTTGCTGGAACTGTCCTTCGTCTCCTTCGAAGAAGCTTTCGGAGGCGTGTAGGTTTACCTTGAGGTTTATGTCTTCGCCAAGTGTGCGCTTGAGCATAGGCTGCATAGCCTTGATGATGGTGGAGGCACTAAGAACACTCATGCTTGGCATTTGTCTGCGGCTAAAGGTCAGAAGCTGGCTGGTAAGGGAGGCTGCACGTTTTGCAGAATCCTTGATTACGCTTAGTCCCTTCGTTACTTCCTCTTTGTTTTCGGGGTGCTGTGAAGTCAATTCGCAGAAGCCGAGTATGACTTGGAGGATATTGTTAAAATCGTGAGCTATGCCTCCCGCCAATCTGCCTACGGCCTCCATCTTTTGGGATTGAATCAATTGATTCTGAAGACTAACGCTCTCCGAAATATCTCGGGCAAGGAGAACAAAATGACAGTCTGGTAAAGTCGCTATCCCCAATTGCGGCAATTGAAGCTTCAAACCAATAGGTCTTTCCGTTCGCATCCAACGTGTATTTTATCCCACCGCAAAAGCCAGTGGAGGCTGCACTTGATAGTGCACCATGTAGCGTATCCGCTGCTTCTTTGGGCAGGACTTCTTCAATTGTGTGACCAAGCACTTCGGGCAGCGGACGATAACCTATCCAGGCATCGGAACGTCCTAATAGGGCCACATATTTACCTCTACGATCGATTTCGAAAAGAACGTCAGGTAGGGCATTTAGTACGGCTTGTAGATGGGCGTTGCTCTCTTCAAGAGCCATCTGGGCGGTTTTGATCTCTGATATGTCTTCTACGAACCCTTCAACTTCGGTTGTATTTGAAAGACGATTCTCGTAGGGTCGAATCAGCAAATGCCCAACAAAGCTGCTTCCATCCCTTTTTCGATAGCGGTTCTCAAAAGATGTCCATTCATCCTTCCGAACCGTCTGTTCCATCACTCTGGCGCGTTGCTCAGGCTTTTCATAGATGGAATCGAATCCAATGGCAATTTACAGCATTCATCATTTCAGAAGGGGAATCATAGCCATGAATCGAAGCGGCCTTCGGATTCATTGTTATGGTTTTTCCATCCACGGTCGCTCGAAAGTAGCCAAAAGGGGCACGATCGAAGAGATCATGATAATGCTTTTCACTTTCCGCAAGACGTTGTTCCGCAAGGATACGATCCGTCACGTCTCGGGCCAACATCAAGAAGTGGCAGTCAGGATCACGAATGTCACCAATCACTGCGACTGATGGCTCAAAGTATTTCAATCCTGCTGGCAATTGCAGCTTATAGGCTTTCGCTACAAAAGAACCTGTTGCCGAAGCCTGTGAGATAGCCTCCATTATTGTTTCGGCCGCATCCTGGGGAAGAAGATCAAATACTGTACGGCCTTTTAATTCTGACTCGGGCCTGTATAGCAGTTCGGTATGGTGTCCTCCAAAACTGACATACTGGCCGTTACGATCATATTCGAATAGCAAGTCAGGAAGCGCCTTCACAACAGCTTCGAAGTAAGCTCTTTGCTCTGAGAGCACCCTTTCGGTGATTTCTTTTTCGCTAATGACTTTTCTGAGAGCGTGATTTGAATCTACGATTCTGCCAAAGAGATACGGAACAGCGAAAATCAATAGCGAAGCAAAAAGAGTTGTGAAAATTGGTTCGAAAGTTGCAGTAAGATGGTGAATTACAAATTGATCAATAGCGAAGATAGAGGCTGCATAAAGACAAGCTACAAGGGCTGAAAGGTTGCCAACACGGCTTCCGAATGTCCAAGTTATTAGGATGAGAGGAAAGATCATAAGCATTCTTAAGGTGACTAAGGAGTAGGAACCCATGATGATGCAGCCATAGCTCAAGATCAGGATGGACGCTCCGATGAAAAGAAGAGGCTTTCGGTATCTTTCTACAAAACGAAACATGTCATGCCCCTTCCTTTCTTAGCTCTTGACTTGGTTCTTTCTGCCTGGGCATTCGGAGGACCTTTCTTAGCTCTTACTTCGTCGGCCTCATCAACTTCCCCGTCATCCTGGCAGCAATACTACGTGGAGAAAGACGTATCATATTTGCCAAAAAGTAGTTGAGCCTTCCATCGACAACGTAGGATTTCCTTCGCTCCAACGCTTTCAGTGCAGTCTGGACAACACTGTCTGTTGTTCGTCTCTTGCCAAATATAGGCTGTTCGTTACCGAGCGCCTTTGAGAAGTTCGTTTCAGTTTCGCCTGGGCAAAGAGCCAATACCCGTATGCCCTGCTTCCTATACTCAACCCAAAGTGCTTCTGAAAAGGAAAGAACGAAAGCCTTGGTCGCTCCGTACACCGCACTGAAAGGAACGGGCTGAAAGGCTCCTGTAGAAGCAACGTTGATTACTATTCCATCTTTACTCTTTACCATGCGGGGTAGAAACAGATGTGTAAGCTGAACGACCGCAGCAGCATTCAGCATAACCTCCCTGTGTTCAACTTCCGCTGGGAGGGTATGAAACAGCCCCTGGGTTCCGAATCCTGCATTATTGATAAGCACCTCAACCTTGTAGCCCTTCTTTGTGACTGCCGCATAGACTTTTGCGGGTGCCTTCGGATCACTGAGATCGGCAACTATGACATCAGCTTTGACCTTGGACTTCTTCTTGATCTCAGAGGCCAGAGCTTATGAGTTTGTCCTTGGAACGTGCAACCAGGATTACGTTAGCCCCCCTGGCTGAAAGAGCTTCAGCAAATGCTTTTCCTATACCAGATGAAGCACCCGTAATAAGGGCGGTCTTATTTTCGAAGCTTATCATCTGTTCTCCTTTCTTATCTTATTTGCTTCAAGAACCGATGTAAGCAATCATCATAGTCAAAATCAGACCAGATTGCCATCATTGGGCTTAGGCTTCTTGAGATTGACGGTCAACATGCCTTAAGAACTTGGAAGCGAAAGGATCGGGAGGAAGCGAAGGACTCTATAGAATGGAAGATCACTTGGGAAAGGGAAGACGAAGCTGAAGAGTATCCTCCCTTTCCGCTGTTGAACTACTCCCTTGTAAAGGTCTGGATAACAAGCTGTGAACTGCCGTTGGTGAACGTAATGGTCAAGGTATTTCCAGAAACTGTGCCTGTGAAAGACGCAGCGGGAGGAGTCGGGCTGGTCTGGATTATCGTGTATGTGCTTCCACTAACCGACCATGTTCCCTGCGGATAGCTTGTTACTGGCGATCCACTCGTAGTGTCCACTTGTTCTGCAGTCCAGGTTTCGTTGGCTTGGATTGTGACAGCGATACTTGAAATACCATTAGGAATGGGCAGGGTGTACACAGTACCGCCTACGTTGAAGGACACAGCATTCCAGGTGCCGACAATTGGATCAGGTGTGGGCTGTTTGCAGCCGCAGACAACAAGAAAGGTTGCAAGTCCAAGGAACACGAGACGTAGGGTGACTCTCATAAGGAACCTCCTAAATGCCTCTGAAAGCTATTTCCACACGACGAAATGTTGACTTTGAAGCTGAATCTATGCAGTAAGGCGGTTTCTGGGAATGTTGGGACAACAGGATCAATACTCTTGGCTGTGGACCGATCAGGCGATTGGCGTACTGCAGCAACGATCCCGGGCACATTCATGACCCGCAGGGCGAAGGACTCTTCCTGCTGACTTTTGATGCTTTTGCTCAGACGAGTAAAGCTGTCAGCCAAAGGGAAAAAGTCGGAAAAGTCCGATCCCTTCCTCTTCAGCCATAGATTATATCACACTCGTCAATCAACTCGATAATAGTGCGCCCTTAACAACTCGCTGCGTCCTTTGGTTTCCAAGACTCATTGTAGGAATCTCCCAGCAGCATCTTGGCTATGTACTGCATCTGCCCCAAGTGAAGGCTGAAATGTGACAGCACACCTACCAAAGCACTGGCAATCGTCACCTCTTCTCCCTGGATGACTTTCCTCTCAAGGACTTGGTTCACTGACACATTTTCCATAAGCTCGCAGCACTGCTCAACTGTTGCTATCAGGAGGGTTCTTAACTCACTCTTTGTCTGCCCTGACGTGGCTGAGAACTCAGCGGGGCGATCACGATCGTCCGCTGCGCCACCGATCCCTCCCAGAATCCACTGACGAAGATTTCCAACAAGGTGGAGGATCAGATTGCCCACAGCATTACTGCAAGGATTGGGTCTGTACCAAATATGGGATTCTTCAAGTTGATCGATACAAAGTAGGGCACGATCAAGCCATAAGCGCATTCTGGCTACTGTTGCGGACACCATCAGGCGAGTAGCAAGGTTACCTCTCCACGGCATCATCCCTATTCTGACACACTGCTCTCTCTTCCTGTCAAGCGGTTTCTCCCGAAAAATCTTCCTAAGAATCGATCACTTACTCAAAGCAACCTTATAGCGCTCTCTTAGAAACTACCGTTCCTCAAGCCCGACGTGATCAAGCATCGTTAGAGGGCCAACACCCAGCGGCTCTTTTGTTTGGACCTTAAGGCAGGAAGGCACCGCTTGGCATCTGCGCTCAGCAACTTCGGTGGAGATTGACTTCATGACACCACGTGCTACAATTGCCGAAGCGCCATAGACAGTCGTAGGAGGAGCGTGAGAAGCGCCCAGGAAGTCCTGCAAAACTACTTTGCAGCTGTGGGCTAAAGCGACTTGGACGTAAGTGCAACGGATTACGGGTAAGCTATCAACCTGATAAGCAACGATCGTAGCATACACTCTGCAAGGGCTACAATTTTGAGGTTCTTCGGAGTCGTTCTGCCGTTGTTCAAGGGCGGGGTGTGTCGAGTCGAAGAATGTCGAACGCAAGTCTGCACTGTTGGCATGGGACTTCGAATCGTCTTCGAAGTATCAGAAGATGAAGAGGTAGATCGAAGGGAGGCACTGATTGGGTGTTCTTGGCTACCTGACGATCGGTCTGTCACCCGTTTGGTGCATTTCAGAAATCTCAATTTCACGGAGGCGAAGCTCATCCCCTGAGTCACGGAGCCAGGACAGACTTAGTTTTTGGGTCATGTGGGCAAGCACTATTGCCTCTATTGTTCTGGGAGTTGGCCCAAAGTTCAGCTTGAGATCAATAGGAAGAATCGATTGGCACTCGCCTATTGTCGGCTACATCGGCTGCGTCATTATGGTGGCAGGGTTACTCATACGATGGAGCGCAATACGCACACTCGGCAAGCAATTCACGGTTCAAGTTTCGATTGTCAACGATCACATGATTGTAGATACGGGCATCTACGGGGTTGTGCGGCATCCCTCATACCTTGGAAACCTGATCTGCTTCATCGGATTGGGCTTGGCCCTGGAAAGCTGGATCAGTCTTTTAATCTTGTTCGCTCTTCCTCTGGCAGCAACGCTATACCGAATCTCGGTCGAAGAGAAGGTTTTGGTGGAACACTTTGGCAGTAAGTACGCAGACTACTGCAAGAGGACGAAGCGCCTGATTCCTGGGATATATTAGCTCTGTCTAACCTTCCATTCTGTGATCTCCCAAGGATCGTTACCGCTTCCTCTACCGAGTTAAGCAATAGTGTCCTTCAGGAAGTATCTGGCCTCCACCTATGCTATTTTTCTGCAACCATCAAGAAGTAAAACCAGTCAAGTATTGTCCACTTGGAAACTTTAAGGTTAACGGACTTGAGGAGGTCACATATAAGATTCTTAGGGCGGAATCTTACAGAACCTTCCCCCCTGAGTGGTGCTAAGAGATTGAAAATCTGCCTCAAAGGAGTAAAAAGCACAGGATCAACAATTATGAGCTTTCCCTTTTGTGAAAGGACTCTTTTCATTTCTGTCAGAACAGCCTTGGGATTTGGGTAGTGGTGAAAGGAAAAGGTACAAGTAATCAAGTCGAACCTATTGTCTTCAAATGGTAGCCTCTCTGAGTTGGAGACTCTGAGATCGGCTGCTTCACCAAGCTTTGCCCTGGCAACTTTAATCATTTCCTCTGACAGGTCAATCCCAAAGAGTTTGATATCTTTCCGCTGTTCTGCAATCATGGATAGGAGCGCACCAGTTCCGCAGCCAACATCCAGCCAGGAAAGAAACTGAAAGCGAAGCGCCTCATCCACGACATAATGATACTTTGATCGTACCACAGCGTACTTTAAGGATTTGTCATAGTCCATGGCGTCTTTGTCAAAATGAGTCTTCGGAGAGTGCAGAAGCTCAGGCCGCATAGACAATTCTCCCTTCAGAGCAATCTAACTCTGATTGATCACGCACTTCCTTACCATATCCATGGGATCAGTTTTCTTGTGTCCTTTTGGTAACTCTCATACTCTGCTCCTAAAGAGGAGACCAACTCCGCCTCTTCAACGTGAATACGGTAAAGTATAGCCATAAGGGGCAGTCCAACCGCAAATATCACCGAGAGCCAATTCTGTACAGCAATCCCATATCCAAGGCAAGTTAGCAGTAAGCCTGAGTAGGAAGGATGCCGCACCAGTCTATAGGGGCCTTTCCTGACAACCTTTTGGTTCTGATGTGTCTCGACTGTTGTTCGGAAGGACGAACCCAGGGTTACGATTGCCCATATACGCAAGAGAAGCGAAAGCAGCATGATTGCAATATTCCGACCCAGAAGACCGCATAGCTTCTTCCCCAGGGAAAGAAGAAAGTTGTTTTTCCGCTCAGAAATCCCGCAACGGTTAAGCCAACAGCAATTGCTATGAAATTAAAGTACCTTGTTCCCCGATCCTTTGTAGTCTTTCCCTTTCCCTGTGCCTTGTCTCTGACCATAAGCCATATCTCGAAAGCAACCCAGAGCACAGTAAGCGTTGTTAGCAGAATGACATGCAAAGACATCGTTCAACTCCTCTCAATATGGCGGAATAGCAACATGTAGTGCTACCTCAAGATTCTCAGCGCAGACACTCACACAGCGCAAAAGGAAGAAGTGCCGTTAGTGACTGGCTTGCTTCGGTTTTCATGACGACCTGTAGGCACTTCCCAACAACATCTTTGCTATGTACTGGATTTGCCCGACATGCAAGCCCAGGTGAGAAACCGCCATTACCACGGCAGAAGCAATCGTCACATCCTCACCTTGTATTCGCTTCCTTTCCAGAACTCGAACTGCTGGCATCTTGTCTATGACTCTGCAACACTCTTCTACCGTGTCTTTTAGCAGATTTTGCAACTGCTTTCTTGTATGCCCCGATGCAGCCGAGAACTCAGCGGGTCTGTCACGAGTATCTGGAAGGTTTTCTATTCCAGCAAGAATCCACTGTCGGAGGTTCCCTACCAGATGCAGGACAAGATTCCCAATTGCGTTGCTCTGCGGATTCGGCCTGTACCAAACCTGTGTGTCGTCCAACTGATCCATGCAAACTAAGGCTCGATCCAGCCAGAGACGCATTCGGGCTACAAGCTCAGAAATCAAGAAGCGGGTTGCTTCGTCCGCCGTTGTTGAGTTCATGGCACTCCTTCCTGTTTTCCCTACTGTCATTCGGCCACCATCATGTGTCCATGCCAATCAAGTCTTAGCAGCTTGGATACTTTAAGTCCTGAAGATTTGACCAAGCTATACATTTCATTCTTGGAGTAGAATCTTACATTACCTTCCCCCCTGAGTGGTGCTAAGAGATTGAAAATCTGCCTCAAAGGAGTAAAAAGCACAGGATCAACAATTATGAGCTTTCCCTTTTGTGAAAGGACTCTTTTCATTTCTGTCAGAACAGCCTTGGGATTTGGGTAGTGGTGAAAGGAAAAGGTACAAGTAATCAAGTCGAACCTATTGTCTTCAAATGGTAGTTTCTCTGAGTTGGAGACTCTGAGATCGGCTGCTTCACCAAGGTTTGCCCTGGCAACTTTAATCATTTCCTCTGACAGGTCAATCCCAAAGAGTTTGATATCTTTCCGCTGTTCTGCAATCATGGATAGGAGCGCACCTGTTCCGCATCCGACATCCAGCCAGGATTGGAAGTGATAGCGAAGGGCCTCATCGATGACATAGTGATATGTTGATCTTACGGCTGCATACTTTCCAGATTTGTCGTATTCGGCGGCATCCCTGTCAAAGTGTGTCTTGGATTGTTGCAAATGATCAGTCTTCATGAGCAATTCTCCCCTTTACTACAGACGATTCCTTGTCGTTCCAGCTTCCATTCTTGGCATTCACCAACCAAGCAACTATGCCTTTTGAATCTTGTCCCTGTAAAGACCTTGAAGCTGGCGGTGCCTGAAGCATTCCATCAGGATTAAAGGGAAATGCCATCATAGCGCAGCATGAGCCTCCTGACTAAATGGATATGAACTTCGGAAGAGAGGCAGAATTATGGACGCAGAATTGACAGACAATAAGGATTCACAACCACCAGAAGAACCGAATGAGGGTTGCCAAACCCAATCCGACCATCAGGATGGGGAAACTGAAGCAAGAACTATCACCTGGACTCTCACCGCCCTGGACGGGAGGATCGGTGAGAAATCCTACAAACGGCTCAGGTCTGAGATCGAATGGTCGGATATCGGAGACGATGGAACGATGACTTTCAAATCTTCAGATGCGGAAGTGATGACCACCTTCGCTAAGCAGATCAAGGCAATTCTTGCAGAAGACGAACAACATGGTATCGTGAGAGAGTTCGCTTTCACCATAACATCACCCCGCTAAGGAAAGCGAAATAGGAAATGCACTATTTAAAACAGAACAGTGTTGGATGACTTGAAATCGACTGTCTGAACAACTGACGCAATCCTCTTTGCAATCTTCATGCCTCCCTTTGAAGAAGGTTCAATAGCAGAGACCGTCGAGTAGTCGGCATCTTCGTTGCAGAGTGGTCTCAGATCAATCACAGGCAAGCCCAGAGTAGCTGCCTCCCTAATGATTACATCGTTGAATACCGAAAGTGCAGTTCTTTGCCATGCTTCAAGGGACGGTATGCAATCGTAGATCGTGCATATGATGGTGTGCTTCCCTGCCTTCTTACACGCATTAAGTAAGCGTCGATATTCCTGTCTGAACAATTTCTGAACGGACACCAAGTCCTCCAAAAACTCCTCCGCAGCCCCATCGACTCTCAAAGCAGCACTTGCACGAAGAGCATCATTACCGCCCGAACTGACGACTACATGCGTTGCATCCTTGGGCAGTGTCTTAAGCTGCTCAACCACTTCAGCCGTAATGCTCCCATCCTTGGCAATTAAAGAGGCCGTTGACCCATCTGAAAGAATCGACCTCAGTTGATCGATTACCGCTGGTTGCCCAGGAACGTATGCAGAGTTATCGAAGATGGAGTCACCTACCAGTACGACATGCATTTGTGCTATTCCTCTGTTGACGTATCAAACAGCGCCACAGAATGCTGCATGACCTTAGCAATCCAAAGCCTGTCCGTCCTCTAACAATAGCGCCCTGTTTCCAAATAGTGTCTTGAACCACTCTGGATGAAAGGTATGATTGGGAATCACGTATCTGGGTTTCAGAGCTTCCACCAATCGAACCAACTCTTGTTCGTATGCGTGGCCGCTACAGTGCTCATATATGATGGGAATTGACTTGCTTTCCCAAAAACCGTCCTGATCGAGATAGCCTTCCCACATCGAAAAAATGAGCCTTGCATCCTTCAGAAGATTCCTTCTGTCAAGAATGCGCCTAAACTTTGCATTATCCTTTAGGACTAAGCGAGAGGCATTCTTTTCGATCTCGCCTATGGTAATCTTTGAGGACTTATATCTGAAAAGGAGCTTGCTATCGGCCAGTCTCTTTGTGTACGTGTTTGGAACGAAGAAAACCTTGAAGCTATTGTCCCAATCATATTGAGGTAGATTTGGGGAAAGTTCCTTGAGCGAATACATAATGTGAGCAGTATATGGATCGACCACAAGAGTAAGTTTCGTTCTCCTACACGCTTTGAAAAACGTTACAAATCGGTCTATGTTCTGAGACGAGAAGGCGGCAACACAGAGTCCATCCTTCTGAAAATGTTCGATAAGATTGTTCTCAATATCCTGCTCTGTATTCAGCCCTTCAGTTTCCCTTCCAAGCATGGTTCCTTCAAGGATTAGATAATCTATGTCTTTGGGAGGCTCTTCCAGCATCCTTTGAAACAGGACACCCTTTCTTCCATGGAACGGAAATCACCAGTATAGAAGATGCGCTTTCCCTCTCCTTCGACAAAATAACCACAGGCTCGACAGCCGAATGATCAACCAAGTATGGGGTCACCTGGAAATCACGAATCTTGAAAGACTTCCAAGGAACGACCTCACAACAGCGCACGGATCGAAGGTGGTCTGACCGAATAGATGAGCAACCTCAAGTATTCTCTTAGTTCCTTTAAGAGCAAATATAGGAACCGACTCATGTAGATAAGGAAGAAGACCGTAATGATCCATATGGGAATGCGTCAGAGCAGCAATCCCTGCGGAGGGCATTTGGAATCGCTGAATACGTCCTAAATAGGTGGAGCAAGTCCAAGGTCAACAAGTTGTTTCGAAGAATAGTTTGAGTTGGATTTGATTTGGAAAGACTTTCCTTGCTTATTGCTAAAGGAAGCCCAAGATCAAGGATAATTCGACTGGCAACTACTTTAATCTCTATGCAACTGCCGCCTACCTCTTGTGTACCTCTGTGAATGATTAACTGCACTTAGCCTCAGTCCACATGTTCTGTATTTTCAGTTTTTCTACGTGACCAAGAGTATATAGCTTAATATTCTCGAACTTTCTGTCTATGTAGATACTTTTCCTCAGTGCGCCTTTTTCTTGATCGGCATCAAAGCCGAAAATGAAAAGGCAAACGTCAGGATCGATAGGTCTCAGGTTGCGGGAGATCACAATTCCAAAGCGAATTGGCAAAGTTCACGTAATTCCGATATTGGGAAACCATGCTTTCACGATCCTCAGAAAGCTTTTTCTCATATCGCTTGACTTGTTTCACAACTTTCGGGACTCCTTTTGCTCGAATATCCTGATTTGAGTAATGTTTTGCTTCATAGAATCGTAATAGCTTAGTCTTCTTGTCATACAGAAGGAGGTCAATCTGGTTTCCCCTGTCTTGCTGATTCTCTCGGCCAAGAGCGATCTCTATATCTAAAACCACAAATCTTTCCAGTCGGCTTTGTGAAAGGGAAGCGATGGTAGATCGTTGAAATACCCAAGTCTTCAATATGAGAGTATTTTGAACAAAGTTCCTTGAGTTGTTCGTATCCCTCTTTAAAGTCACTCATATGGCGTACTTCCGATCTTAGCTCATTCTCTGTCACAAACCTTTTCTTGCCTAAAATAGCACCAGCAGTATTTCGGATTGTTTCGAAATCCCGCCTATAAGAATAAGCTTCCTCCTGCGTGGTAGAAATCTAATCCTGTTTCTCCTTATGGCAGGGAAAACCTTCCCATTTTCGATGTCTCTTAGCAATTTGCTCTTGTACAAAGCAGAAGACTGCAAACCCTCAATAGTCTCTTCTGCTAAACTTATTTCTAAAGACCCATCAAAAGCCTCTCTTTCTTCATGTCCACGAAATATATCTTGCATGATGTATCTCTTTCCCCTCGGGTTTCCAAGCCACGACAATTCATGGACAATCCCGCAAAGAATGTTCCACAAGGTGTAGCCTCTGGATTCTCAAACACTTCGTTTCCTACAGAGTCATCTCTGCCTATTGTTAGCTTCGTTGAAAGCCTTAACGGAAGCTCAGCCAATTGGTTTGCTGGATAAACACTTGCGTCATATTTCTCTTTTTCGGATTGCCCGAAGACATGGAAAGCAGGGAGCGTGTTCCATACAGGTGCATTTCACCATTTATTTTGCTGTACCCAACCTCCCAAGACAGAAGGGCAAAAGTAAGAGGAGCTTTCTCTCCAAGGTATGCGTAGTCCGCGCGAAAAAAGCCACCGTTCCGTTTTGAGCGAGCCAGCGTTCCGATAATAAAAAGCCACCCTTCCGCTGCAAAAGAGCCAATTTTGGGCTCTCCGGCGGAATCCCCACCCCATCCAACCCCTCCATCAACAATTGGTATGCTCTTGTACGCATCATGCGGAAGGAGAGGGGCGATTGG
>CAVYIU010000003.1:0-338242 GCA_963768665.1 uncultured Spirochaetota bacterium
CGGCTGCATGTTCGGCGAGGGTTTCGACGAGTTCCTGGGTTAAGAGGTTAGAATTTCCCGCGAGGCGTATTGCGTTTTTTAGTAGCTCAATCAGCTGTGGCCGAGACCACGGCTCCATGACCAGGCGTGTACGCATGCGAGTGCCAAGTGGGATCAGATCCTGATCCTTAAAGGCATTGGTTAAGCGCGAATCGCCCGAGAGAACGACCGTGAGGAGGCTCGCGGAGTCAAACTTATCCATAGTAAGGAGCCGGAGTTCGGAGAGCACGATGGATGGAACCTCCTGGGCCTCATCGATGAGGAGTACGGGGCGAAGCAAAGTGGAGGCGATATGGTGGCGCCACTTCTCGCGTAAGCCATTGTAGCCGCCCCAGCGGTTGCTCACCCGGGCTCGACGCCAAAGAGGGCGCCCATTTCCCGGTAAAAATCCCCGATGCCACTTTGGGGCCTGATGATGCCGCCCACGGTAATTTCTGGAATTTTGGAGAGGTGGTCGCAGAGGGCGCGTAGATTAGCCGATTTGCCAAGGCCGCTCTCCCCGGTGATAAGGGCGAAGCCGCCTTCGAGGGCGAACTCGAAACGCGGCAGAACTGGTTAAAGCGCGGCGTCTTGAGAATCGCCTCTGGCGGAATATCCTGGGTAAAGGGATTCCATTTGAGGCCATAGAGGGCCTGGTATTTGGGCCAATTTGATTTTCTCCTGATTGGTTGGTTGTGGCGGCAGAATCTTCGGTTGCATAGGATTTTCGGATCGGCGATAAAGGCCGGAGGCAGTCCCGTGGCGGCGTAGTCGGCCATGATTTTTTGCAGCAGCGGAGGCACGCTCGTTTTATCTGGCGCAGGATGGGCCGTTGCCGGGCCAATTTCTTGCAGGCCTTCGGCATTCCTGGCGCGATCGAGCGGATAGAGAGGAGAAAGCGTAGCGTCGGTTCTTGGATCGACCAAGCTCACGTGCCGCAGATCCCACTCGGCGTAGCGAACGGTGAGGCGGTAAAGCGCGCGATACGAGGCCGGAATCTCGAAACGCTTTCCGAGGAGGGAGATTGTGCCATCGCTGATTCGCTGGGTTCTCTCGCTCATCGCGGCGGAACGCCGAGATGAGGATATTCGTCTCGGGTGCCGTGCGCAGCACGGATTTGCCGCCAAGAAAGCGGTCAACTGGGGTTTGCTTGGTCTCGGAGTGGATACGGCGGTTGTATTCCATTTCGACCCACGCGCTACTCATGGAATTGAGTTCCTTAAGAGTTAGATCGTACATCGTCGTTCCGCCCCGTCAGGCTGGAATGGCGATAGATTTGAACTGGCTCGGAGTTAGCGGCTGATTCTTGGCAAGGAGATCCTGCGCGAGGGCTTTGAAGTATTCGCGGGGATTGATTCCGTTGAGCTTGCAGGTCTCGACGATAGTAAAAAGAATAGCCGAAGTCAGCGCGCCACGTTCGGAGTGGGTACCGTACCAAGTTTTGCGGCCCACGACGTGATTACGCAGCAGCCTCTCCTGGGAATTGTTGTCGATGGGTACGCCCGCATCTCCCAGGAATATGGTGAGCCCGCCAAAGTTTCCGAGAAAATATTTCAGCGCCTTGTAGTACTTCCCCTTCTCTGGAAATGCGGGACTCCTCGAAGGCTTTTTTCTTCATCGCCTCAAACCGCGGCGCCATTTGCGAGCGCAGTTCAAGAATTTTCGACGGAGATTGGCCCCTGGCGGCTTCTTCGAGCCGATAGATCTCATGGTAATGGTCTAGGTAAAATGTGGCTTCGGGATCTTTCGGCCAGTTTTTGTAAAAGTAGCGCCGCGCATGGGCATTGCAGTACGCATTCTGGATCAGGGGCCTGCCCTCTGCTCTTCGTTGCTCATTGGCGATCCGTGTAGCCTTCGCGTAGCCCGAGTAAACATCGGATACCAAAATCTCACCGCGAGATTTGATCAGTACGTCGCTGGCTACGTCGCCCGAGCGGGTGGAGTGGCATTCCAGAAAACAATGCTCGCTGGTCGAGAATCCCCACAGATACCAGCTCTTCTTCTCCGAGCCCTCGAGCATCTGGTGCGGGGTCTCGTCTGCATGGATTACTCGCGAGGCCAAAACTCCGTTTTTAATCGAGGTGTAAACGGGAGAGACAAAATCGGCAAACCCGTGGGTGAGCTCGATGAGGCTCTGGGGCGGCAAATCTTTCAGCCCGCCTCGCTTGGCCATCGCCACGTACCGCTCCATCGGGATCAGGTCGCAGTACTTGGAGAGCACCACGTCTACGATCATGTCATTGGAGTAACTTGATCCCTCGATGATCCTCGGGGCTACGGGGGCCGTTTTAATGTCGCCGTGACAACGGCAACGGTACTTAGCCCGGCTCTGGCGGAGAATCTCGTATTTTTTGGGGATCACGTTGAGCTGCTCGGATTCTTCGCGCATTCCAGAA
Source organism: uncultured Spirochaetota bacterium (assembly GCA_963768665.1). Classification (GTDB taxonomy): domain Bacteria; phylum Spirochaetota; class Spirochaetia; order SZUA-6; family Fen-1364; genus Fen-1364. The sequence goes on from CAVYIU010000003.1 coordinate 2,415, forward strand.
TCCTCCATCAGCTTTCCGCAGCAGCTGCAGCTCGGGGCCGGATCCATCAAGATCTCTTGCTCACGTACGGGAATATTAGGGTATCTCTCGGAAGGCTTCTTAATGCGGGGCTTGGGCGGGGTGTTCTGCTTCTCGCTCTCCTCCGGTTTTTTATACCGCTCGGAGCTGGCCCCAAACTCTGCATCCTTCAGGGCCTTCATCTGCTCCTCGAGCAAGAGCCTGAGCTGCTCGCCCCGAGTTTCGAGTTCCCGAAATTTGTAATTCTCCTCTAGCACCCGCAATAACTCGGCTTCTACGAAGGAGTATCTCTCAAGCAGCTCATCGTGGCTCCAGTCTTGAGCTTTTGTAGAGGCGAATTTATTGGGATCGAAAAAATGCTCCATCGGGTGGATGGAGCATCGATTAAACAGTGGCTGTTTGCAACTGCGAAGAAGCAGAAATAGATTTTTTTATCTCGGGCGGGCTCTCCACGAGCTCACCAGGCCGAGTAAGAAATTTCTTCTCCAAATCCGCTCCCTCGAAGAAGAGGCCAAACTCCGCCGTAGTGAGCGTCATCTCGCCCTGGTAGAGTGGATTGATACGGCTAAATTGCCCCCTGGCCAATCGCTTGGCCAGGATGACGAGCCCCGTTCCGTCGTAGAACAGGCATTTAATGCTGGTTCGGCGGGAATTGATGAAAACGAATAGATGCCCAGAAAAGGGATCCTGCTTGAGGACCCCTTTTGCGAGTGAAAAAAGGGTGTCGTAAGAAGCCCGCATGTCGGTGGGCTCCTTACAGACGAAAACCCTGGTTCTGCGGTTGAAGGAGATCATGACGCCTTTTTCAAGAATTCCAAAAGCTGGTCCACTTGCGGGAAACGGATAACTCGCCCTTCGCTCCAGCAAAGCTCGATTCCTGAGCAAGGCCCAGCCACGCCCGCGGCCGCTCCCTCGACCTTGATCTCCTTGAAATCTTCGACTGGAAAGTGACCGTCTCGGCGTAGCTTTTTTGCTTTGCCGATGACCGAGGCCATCCCAGTTTGGCTCACCCCAATTCGACTTTCCTGAACTCATAATCCCTGTACCCATCCCTGCGTATGCCCGAGAGGAGAAATGATCCCGGGGGCACGACCGCGTTTTCCATGAGCCGCGCGTGCAGCTCGGCCTGCACCGGTCCGCCTGTCCATGCCTCGTACTCCTCGAAGGTGGCCGGGCGCGCCGTGGCAAAGATCCTGTCCAGCTTCCAGCGGCGGATGACCGCGGGCGCCCCCTCGGCGATGCGTGCCCGCAGCACGACCATCGTGCTGCCCGACCCGTAGGAAGCGAGGAGGATCCGCCTGCCGACGATACCGTCGCCCAGCGCGCGGCAGCGATCCGCGAGCAGAAATGCCAGGGACGCCGTGAGGGAGCCGGCATAGAGATTGCCGATGCGGGCCATGGGATCCGTCCCCGGCAGCGAAGCTCTTCTCGGAGAGAATGGCGCGCGTCTTTTCCGGCTCGTACCCCAGCACGCGCTCGTAGAGCTTTTCCATGCCGCTCTCCGGCATGTTGCGGAAGGGGGTATGGAGCACGAAGTAATCGGTGTCGAGGAGGACGCGCTCGGGGCTGTCCCCCGAGCGCGGCGCAATGATCGAGGACGGCCCCTTCCAGGCTCTCGGCGTAGCAGCGCATCGAGTAGCTGCCGTTCACGCGCGCAGTGGTCGAGCCCAGGGGGCGGAAGAAATCGTCCACGTCGGCCGAGTACAGGCCCATCGTTCCCAGCTCGATCTCGAGCAGCTTCGGTGCCGATTCCACGAGCAGTGCCACGGCGCCCGCGCCCTGCGTGATCTCGGCGGTGGACTCTCGGTGTCGTAGCGCGCGACATCGGAGCTGACGACGATCCCGGTTTCCCCGGCCTGCCCCCGGCCGCCAGCATGCCCGCCACGCTGAGCAGGGCGATGGTGCCCCCGGCGCAGGCGTGCTGGACCTGGAAGCTCGACACGGTGGAGGGGATGGCCACCCCGCGCGCTGGAGCATTCCCTGGACGTACGCCGACACGGGCTTGGAATGATCCACGGTGGTCTCGGTGCCCACGGCGAGGTGACGGAGAGCGCGCAGGTCGAGGGAAGGGTTGGCAGCGAGCAGGGCATACACCGCCGACGCTGCCAGTGTTGCAGTGTCTTCCCACATCTCGGGAAAGCGGATGACCTGCTGTCCCGTGACGCGGCAGGCGCGCTCGAGGTGGCGTTTGAGCCCGGGGTTGCGCATGACCCGCTGCTCGATGAGCACGGCGAGGTCCATGGCAGGAGCCGGCACGTGGACGCGGATGTCGCTGATCCCTACTGCCCTGCCTGTCTCAGGTTCCATTCCAATCCTCCGACGATGCTATCATATCGCAGAAACTAATGTAACACAAATCGTGGTGGAAATCCACCACTTTCTGCAGTAATCCTGAATGTAGCACATTTCGTGTACAGAGTATTTCGACCGAAGAAGTTTCGACAAAACGACGCGCCCTGTCTACAGGCCGCCTGCCTTGACTCCCAGGGGCAGCACGCGCACGCTCGAGTGAACAGGGGGGGACGAATGAGCATCGCGGCAATCCGCACCGAGGCACTCACGAAGCGCTACGGAAAGCACCGGGGAATCGAGCAGCTGGATCTCGAGGTACCGGAAGGCGACATCTTCGGGTTCATCGGTCCCAATGGCGCCGGCAAGACCACGACCATACGGACACTCATGGGGCTGCTTTTCCCCACGGCGGGGAAGGCCGAGATCTTCGGCAAGGACGTGGTACGCCACGGGCACGAGGTGCGGCGGTTCATCGGCTATGTCCCGCCCGAGGTGAAGTACTACCCCCGCATGGGCGTGCGCGAGCTGCTCACTTTTTCCGCCGCATTCTACGGCATCAAGGACATGACACGGGCGTGGGCCCTTGCCGACAGGCTCGCGCTGGACACCAGGCGGCGGATCGAGGAGCTGTCGTCGGGGAACGCGAAGAAAGTGGCGCTCGTGCAGAGCATGCTGCACGCCCCGCGCCTGCTCATCCTTGACGAGCCGACCAACGGCCTCGACCCCCTGGTCCAGAACAGGCTCATGGAGCTGCTGCGCGAGGTGAACGCGGCCGGCAGCACCGTCTTCTTCTCCAGCCACGTGCTCGGCGAAGTCCAGCAGCTCTGCCGCCGCGTGGCAATCATCAAGGACGGCAGGATCATCGCGAGCGAGGACGTGGCGACGCTGCGCCAGAAACGACTGCGCAAGGTTTCGCTCACCTCGGCCACGCCGCCGGGGCCCGCGGACTTCCCCTCCGGTCACGCGCGCGAGCTCATCCGCGAAGGAGAGGCAGCGGGCCAAGCCCGGGTCAGGTTCCTCTATGCCCGGCGACTCCAACACGCTGGTGAGGGAGCTCGCGCGCTTCGACATCCACCAGCTGCGCATCGAGGAGCCGTCCCTGGAAGAGATCTTCATGCACTACTACGACTCCACGGGGAGCGCGCGATGAACGCGGCGTTGTTCCGCAAGGAGCTGGGGCGCTACCGGAACGCTTTCCTCGTGTGGGCGGCGAGCATCGTCGGCATCTCGCTCGTCACGATGGCCGCCATGCCGACCATGCTCGCCAACTCCTCGGCCATCAGCGGGTTCATCTCGGCATTCCCCAGGGGCATGCTGAACGCCTTCTCCTTCGATGTCTCGTCCTTCACGGATCCGCTGGGGTTCTACGCCGTCTACAGCACGCTCTACGTCGCACTCCTGGGAAGCGCCTTCAGCATATCGGTCAGCGCGGGCATCATCGCGCGGGAGGAAGGCCAGGGGTCAGCGGACTTCCTGCTCGCCAAGCCCGTCACCCGCTCGAACGTGGCTCTCACGAAGATCGCCGCGTGGCTCCTCCTGGTGGTGGGGCTCAACGTCGTGACGTTTTTCTCCGGGTGGGCAAGCCTCGCCGCTTTCTCCCCGCTTCCCTGGCGGTTCGCCGCCGACGTGACGCTCTCGATCTACTCGCTTCTCCTCTCGGTGTCGCTGGGCGCCGTGGGGCTCCTGTTCTCGCTCCTCGTGAAGCGGGCACGGTCCCTCACCGGTGCCGGCATAGGGATCGTGCTGGGCCTTTACCTGTGGGACGCGGTGGTGAAGATGAACGAGGCGTATGACGCGTGGGGCTGGTTCAGCCCGTTCAAGTGGATGGACGTCAAGGTGACGGCGGAGGGATACGCCCTGGCGGGATGGCGCGTGGCGCTCTTTGCCGCGCTTGCCGTGGGGTGCGCCGTCGCGGCGGTCCTCGTCTACCGGCGCAAGGACATCCTGTCCTAGGCGGTCGCGGGCGCGAGCGTGACGCTGTCCACGCGGCCGTGCTTCACCTCCAGGCGCTCCGAGGTCCTGCCTGTCACCGGGTCCCGCGTGCGCTCGTAGACGCCCCAGCAGGCCCCGGTGCTGAAGAAGGAGCGGAAGTCCCCGTCCACCGCGGGCGCGAACTCTATCCGCCCCTCGCTCATGTCACAGCGCTGGCCGCTCATCGCGATGAGCAGGCCCCAGCTCGCCATGGAGCGCGCGTAGTGGTGGCCGCACTCCACCTCGTTCCACGGGTTGCGGCTGACGCCGTCGTGGCGGTCTCTCACGGCCTTCGCGACGGCGAGCCCTTCCTGCACCATGCCCTCCATGATGAGGTGGGAGGCCACCTGGTACTCGATGCCCGTCCACACCTCGTCGCTGTAGACGAACGGGAGAAGGGGGCGGCCGCCCCGGGGCCAGGTGCAGAGCACCAGGCCGCGCTCGTCGCCGAGAGCGTAGGTGCGCTGGAGGCACTCGTGGTCGCGCATCGGTCCCACGAAGTTGTGGCGATAGATCGACGCCACTGCCTCCGGGCATGGCCGGCGTCCAGCACGTGCCCGAGCCCGGCCACGTGCGCCAGGAACTGGCCGAGGAGCTGGTCCGAGAGGCATCCCGTGCCGTACTGGTACTTGTGCTCGTCGAGGTTCTCGATGTTCTGCTCGTAGTAGGTGCCATTCCAGAGCCGCTCGTCCATGAGCCGGGCGCAGGTGGCGCGCGCCGTTTCCCAGCGCTCCGCGCGGGCCGTGTCTCCCATGGCACGGGCCATGGTGCTGCCGGCCGCCAGCGCGGCGCAGAACATCGAGTTGGCGAGCGAGTTGGGCCCGTGGAACTCGATGTCGTAGGTGTTATGCTGCTCGGAATCCAGGAGGCCGTCACCGTCGGAATCCCACTTCGTGAACGCGAACTCCAGGGCGCGCACGGCCGCCGGCCAGAGGGAGCGGAGGAACTCGCTGTCGCCGGAGAGCTTCCAGTCCCGGAAGAGCCGCACGATGGTGCCCAGCTGGCCGTCCACGGCGGGGTGCATCTTCCACCGCGGAAGCCCGAGCACCTGGTGGGAGCGGAACGCCATGTTCCCGGTCTCGTCGGTCTCGATGCCGAACTCGGTGCGGCGCATGCTCCTCTCCAGCTCGGGAAAGAGGAAAGCGAGCGTCTGCGCGTAGTTCCAGACGTGGGTGCAGCTCCCTTCGCAGCAGCCGCTCTCGTCGAAGCATCCTTCGTACCCGAGGAACTCGCCGGACTCCAGGCGGAAGCAGGTCGTGCTGCGCAGGACCGTGATGTTGGAGGCGGCCGCGTCCACGACGACGTCGGGCAGGGTTCCCCCGTAGAGGGCGTCGGTGAAATCGCGTGACTGTCCCTCCAGGCGGGCGAGGTTGTCGTGGAGGTAGCGGCCCGCGGTCCAGGCATCCGGGAAGCGCCGGGCGTACCAGTTGCGCACCACGGGCCCGCCGCCCGCTGCGGGGAGAACGGCGTCCTCGTTCCAGTGCCGGACCCTGTTGGGGAACGACCACGAGAGGAAGAAGGTGAAGGCGCGCTCCTCGCCGGCAGCGAGGTCGGCCGAGAGGCAGAGAGACCCCACCAGCGGATCGATGCGGCCCTGCGGCGCCTTCGCCGTATAGGATGATTCGGTTTCCAGACGGCCGTCCGCGGCAAAATCGTCCCAGAAATCGCGAAGACCGTCCCACCATCCGCCGCTGAGCCACTCGCGTTTTGCCGTGACGTGCGTCCCGGAGGCCGTCGCGGCGTCGGCCAGCAGCGCGAGGCTCCCGGCGTACAGGCCGTCCGACGGCACCCCTGATGCGTGGAGCAGGAGGCCGCACAGGTTCCCCTCGTCGCGGACCTCGTTGATGGAGGTCCCGGCCCACGACAGGCCGTGGAACCGTTTCGGGTCCCGTGTTTTCACGTGCGAGAAGTTCGGGAGCGATCCCGCGACCGAGACGGTGCAGCGCGCCCGGAGCTGTTACGGACCTTGTACCGCATGACGGCGCCGGGATTCCCGAGTCGTCGGCTTCCAGTGGGATGAACGGCGTGAATGCCTCCAGGGTCACCTGGACGGGGAAATGGTCCGCGTCGAAGCGGACCTCGACGAACGGGTAGCGGGCGCTGATGGTGAGCGGGAAAGTGGGGGGCCCCGGCAACGTTCCCCGCATCGTAGCCGTGCGAACGCGCGTGCGGCGGCTGCACCTCCGCTTCCAGCACGCGGGTGACCGCCGCGCTGCCGGCCGGCTGCGCGCGCAGCGCGAAGAAGGCGTAGGGCAGGAACTGCCCCTTGTTGGGCCTGTTCCAGATCTCCCAGTCGCGCAGCTCACCGCGCGCCCCGACCGATACGTTCCCCGTTCCTATGCCGCCGAGGAGGAACGCCGCCTCGCGCGCCGTGTGGGGAAAGGAGCGAGGCCCGCGCCGGGCGAAGAGCTCCTCCCGTGCGTAAGGAACCCCGTCCATGGCTATCGACGGCCCCGCGCAAGGCCTTCGCGCGTGAGCCAGTCGTAGCTGTCCCGCACCGCCTGCAGCATGTCGGTGGCGCAGGCATCGAGCTCCACGACGAGCCACCGAAGGACGCTGGCGTCGGCTGCCTCGATGACCTTCCGGGTGGGCATCTTCCCCTTGCCGACGGCGAGCATCGGCTGGTCCTTCGTGAGCGGCCCGTCCTTGATATGGAGGAGAGGCGCGCGCCGGGCGAACTTCTTCACGATGGCCACCGGGTCGTTGGCGCCGAAGTTCGCGGCCCAGTACGTGTCGATCTCGAAGGACACCTTCGGCGCGAGCTCGGCAAAGAGGTCGTATTTCAGCCCCGGCGCTCCTGGCGCATTTCCTATCCCGTCGAGCATCTCGAACTCCCAGTAGTGGTTGTGGAGGAAGAGCGTGAGGCCGGCCTCCGCGAGGGTCTCCGCCATCCCGTTGACGCGCTCCGCCGTCCGCTTGATGGCGTCCTTCGTGGCGAAATCCTCGGGCCCGAAACCGCTGGAGACGAGCTCGACGCCCAGTGCCGCTGCCGTGTCGATCACCTCGGAGAGGTTCTCGGGAGACGCCCACGGCCCGTGGCTGGAGGAGACCACCATGCCGTTCTCTTCCACGATCCTGCGAAGCTCCGCCGGCGAAAGGCCGTAGAACCCGGCCGGTTCGACGCCGCAGTATCCCATCTCCCCGACGGCCTTGATGACCCCGGGGAAATCCTTTTCCGACCTGTCGCGCAGCGTGTAGAGCTGGAGGGAAATCGGCTTCATCACACTCTCCTTCGTGCCCATGCTTGTCTCCACTGTATGCCGGAGAGGCACAGAAGCTCCAGCAGGGCGCCGACGCCTCCCGGGCGTCGCCTCTCCCCGCTCATGCGAGGGAATCGATCTCGGTGACGATGCGGTCGAGGATTTTCTCCACCAGGTCATCCGGCACCAGGTTGCGCGGGTAGGACGCCGTGAAGTACAGCTCGTCCTCGAAGCTCCCGGCCACGAGGTAGAAGGTCGGCGGGTAGAACGACGGGCCCCCAGAAGCGCGCCCGGCGGACGCGGAGGTGGCCGAAATCCAGCACCCTCGGGTCCATGACCCCGATGTTCGAGAGGGAAGGAAACTCGCGCCCCTCGCGGCGCGCCATGCGGATGCGCAGGCGGTTGACAGCCATGAACCCGGAGTAGCCGAAGACCGACACGATCTCCATCACCATGGCAAGGCCGACGCCCGGCGCACGTGCCATGGCAGCGGAGAAGGAATCATGGACCTCGCGGAGCGTCTCGCGGAATGGCGTCTCCCCCCGGCTCACCACGTCGAACCACGCCAGGGAGGAGAGGTTGCACAAGCCCAGGGACGCGGGATCGTCGTGGTAGCGGCGCAGGTCGATGGCGACGGTGAACGGCAGCGCCACGTCCCGCGGCGTGTCGGTCAGCGCGAAGATGGCGCGCACGAAACCCGTGACAAGCACGTCGGTGATCGTGGCACCGACAGCCCTCGCCCGGTCCCGCAGGACGGGGGTGCGCAGGCCGACGGCGCGCTCCGAGAAGGTGATATCGGTCCGGCTCGCCTCCCCAGGAACGGGAACCGCCACCTCTTCTCGTGGAACGGCTGGGTCAGGAAGGCGCGCAGGCGCGCGGCAAGGGGGAAGGCCTTCAGCACCTGTCCCTGGCCGCGGTCGAGGGAGAGGTCCAGCGCGAGGACGGCACCCGGGTCGACCGCGAGCGCCTTGTAGAGGCCCGTCAGGCGCTGCATGAGCTTCTTCAATCCCCCGCCGTCCATGGCGACGTGGCTCACCTTCACGCAGATGACATCCGTCGTGGAGCGGAAGACGCCGATCTGCACGAGCGGATCGACGAAGGGGTCAATGCCGGCCGCCATGAACGCGTGCACGTCGCGCAGGGAGTCGTCCGTCTCGACCAGGCGGCACAACTCGTGCCTGGGGCCTGCCTCGAGCTCGCCCCTGTCGTCCCGCGACATCCACCACGCGCGGTACACGCCGGGCACGAACCGGCACTGCAGGACGGGCTCCGCGTCCAGGAGGTGGCGCAGGGCATGGCGCAGGCGGGCGATGTCCACGAGCCCGTCCAGCTCGAGCACGAGGCGGATGGTCTGGTCATGGCCGAGGGAGATCGCGACGAAGAACCAGTCCTGGACGGATGCCAGGATTTTCTGCGAGGACGCCATGCGACGCCCGCGCCTGGCGATTGCCTTCTTGTAGATCCTGCGCCTCTTGTGCTGGCGCGTGGTCACGATCTTCCATTCCCCCTGGATCTTCGAGTTCGTCTCCAGCTCCGGGTTCGACTCGGCAAAGCGGATGCCGCGTGCCAGGCCGCTGCGGAACACGTCGATGGTCATGATGAGGTCCACGCCCTTCCCGCGGTACGCCTTCTTCACGCCGGCGAGGAGGAAGTCGAGCGTGTCGAACTTTTTCAGGGCGCGCAGGATGAAGAAGAAGCCGAACGGGAACAGGCGGCCGCGCGCCTTCTGCAGGGCCTTCGAAAGGCTGGGGATGGCGATGATGAACCCCACCATCGCGTCCTTCTCGTTGACGGCGATCTTGATGAACTCGGGGTTGGCAAAGGGAAGGTACTTCCCGATGTAGTAGTCCTTCTGCTTCCGCGTGAGCGGGACGGTGCCGTAGAGCTCCTCGAACGCCTCGTCCAGGAGCTCGAAGAGCTCCTGGCCCCGTTCCCTGCGCAGCTTTTTCACGTCGGTGTAACGCGCGAGGCGCAAGTTGTTCCGCTGGGCGGCCCACTCGGCCATCTTTATCATCTTCTCGGGAATGACGGTGCCGTCGGGCGCCTGGGCCTGGAACTCCACGTAGTCGACGTCCTTGGTGAAGCCGTAGCGCTCGAGATGGGAAACGTAGTAGGGATGGTTGTAGATCACCGCGATGGTGGCAAGCTCGTTGAACCCTTCCACCAGCAGGCCCTCGGGGTCCAGGTCGGTGAAGCCGTGCGGACCGGTGAGCGTCACCATGCCTTCCGTGCGGGCCCAGTCCTCGACGGCGCCCAGGAGGGAGCGGGTCACTTCCTCGTCGTCGATCATGTCGAACCACCCGAAGCGCATGTTCTTCGTCCCGTACTTGCGGTTCGCTGCATGGCTGAGGATGCCCGCGATCGCGGCCGACGATCTTGCCCTCCCGGCGGGCGAGGAACAGGCGCGCGACGGCGTCTCGAAGGCCGGGTTCTTTCCCTTCGTCAGGGTGTCGCGCTCGTCCATGATCAACGGAGGGACCCACTGCTGGTTTCCCCGGTAGATCTCGTGGGGGAAGCAGGATGAACTTCTTGAGCTCTCCCGGCGACTGGACCTGCGAGATCGCGATGCTCATGCGGGTGACCTCTCTTGCCATGACCCTAATTGGTGACAGCCACGGCGTCAAGCCAACGCAGCACGGAGTGCCGCGGGGGACACGGCCTATCAGGCCGCGGGGGACGCTGCGCCGGCGCGGCGCCGCGCGCGGGCGAGTCGGATGCGGGTGTCCATGCCCAGCAGCGCTGGGAGCGTCACCAGCGTCCCCCGGGTGGTCGCCAGGAGCGTGAAAAGCACCAGCATGCCGAAGTACACCACGGGACGGAAGGACGCGCTGAGGAAGACCAGCAGCCCGACGACGATCGACATGCTGGAAAGGATCACCGGCTGCCCGACCACGGACAGCGTGTCCTCCAGGGCGCGGGCCGGGTCCGTCGGGATCAGCGCGAGCTGGCGCCGGTACTGGATGACGAGGTAGATGGCCCCGTCCACCCCGACGCCGATCGCGATGTTGGACACCATGATCGTCGTCATGTCGAGGGGAATCCCCGTGATCGCCATCATGGCGAAGTTCAGCAGCAGCCCCGCCACCAGCGGGATCACCGGGTACATCCCGAACAGGAACGAGCGGAAGACGAGCATGGTGAGCACGAGGATCGAAACGAGGGAGATGGCCATCGACGTGATGAGGGAGGTGCGCAGCGAATCGGCGAACGAGATGTTGCGCTGCATGTCGCTCCACAGCACTGCCGTGGAGCTCACGGGGTTGGCGTCCAGGACGTCCTGCATCGTCTTGAACAGGGTCCGCAGGCGCGCCTCGTCCATGTAGTGGGCGGTGCTCGAGTTGTACATGCGGAAATTGACGGTCACCCGGCTGAAGTCTCCGTTGGCGAGGTTGCCAAGGATCGAAGATGCCGAGGAGGACTTGCCGGCAGCCGCCAGGAGCCGCGCGAAGGTGCTCACCACGGCCCTGTTGGGCGGGAGGGCGTCCACGCCCGTGGCCGCGGTGTTGACCTCCCTCAGGAGATCCGGCAGGGAGAGGGCATAGGAAATGTCCGGTATCTCCTTGAGCTTCGCCTCCACCTTCTCCACCTCGGCGAGCGCACCGGCGTTGAGGAAATAGCCGGTCTGCCCGGCCGGCGCGTCGAAGGAGACTGCCACCGCCTCGTACCCGCCGGCCTTCCGGTAGATCGCCGACATGTCGAGGAGCACGGGGTCATTGCGGGGGAAGTAGCTCGCCGGGTCCGTGTTGAAGGTCAGGTGCGGCAGGGCGAGCGCGAAGGTCAGCCCCACCAGGGCGAGCAGGAGTATCACCAGCCCGGGGAACCGCCAGGCGAAGCGGGCGATGGCGCGCATGATCCGCTCGAAGAGGCCGCCGGGATGGTGCGAGCGCACCACGGGCGGCGAAAGCAGCGCGTACATCGCCGGCAGGAAGAAGAGGGCCAGGAACGCGCAGGCAAGCGATCCGACGCTGGCAACGATAGCGAACTCGCGGGTCTGGTGAATGCTCGTGGTGAGCAGGCTCATGAAACCGATCACCGTGGAGAGGAACGCCATGGCGATGGGCTTCGCCACGTTGCGCGCGGCCCGGGTGATCCAGCCGGAAGCCAGGCTTTCCGCCCGCGCCACGCGGAGGTACTCGCTGGTGGTGAAGATGTTGTACTCGTTCCCGAAGATGAGGATGAGGGGCGGCGTGACGATGGTGATGAGGGAAAGGGAGTAGCCGGCCATGCCCATGAAGCCGATGGTCCAGACCGTGCCGAACACCACCGACAGCAACGGGAGGGCGATGGCCCGCAGCGAGCGGTAGCCCGCCGTGTAGCTCAGGAGGATGATGAGGGCGGCGAGCAGCAGGAGCCGCGAGGAGTCCTGGGAGAGGTGGTACTCGGTCTGCACGCTCAGCGGGACCGTTCCCGTCACGTACGGCGTAAGGCCCGCTTTCTTCACCGTCGCGGCGATCGCGTCCACCTGGGTCTTGAAGGCCTTGAAGGACCCCATGCTGGCGACCTGGAAATAGGAGATGAGCATTGTGCCGTCCGCCGAGACGACGAGGTTCTTCGCGTAATGCGCGCCGAGCAGGCGGGCGCGGAACTCCGCGACCCCGTCACCGGTGGGAGCGCCGCCGCCGGGACTCATCGTGCGGATAGCGAGCCTCCCGTTCTCCCGCCCGAAAGAGATGAGACCGAACGGGCTGATCGTCGATTCCACGCCCTTGAGCGCGGAGATGGCGGCCACCGCCTCGCCGTACGCGGCGAGGCAGCGCTCGGAAAGCACGTCGTCCGCCGACACGGCGAAGACCAGGACGTCGGGCTGCACGCGATCACCGCCGTACCTTGCGAGGAGCTTGTTGACCGCGGAGTCCTGGGGAAGCAGGGAGAAAAAGTCGGGATTAATGCGCACCTTCAGCGCGAACCAGCCGAACACGAGCGTCGCGGCGAATGTCAGGACCACCACGATGCGCGCGTGTCGCATCGCGAATCCGATGAGGCGTTCCGGGAGAGTCGTCAGCATCGGCTGTGATGGAATCCACAATGATGGTGTGAGTCAAGAAAGAATGTGTCTACCTCGGCGTCCTATGTATGCGTCCGGCACCCCGAAAAGCTTATCGGCATTCGCTAACGGTTCGTTTGCTAATGGGCTTTTCTCCGTTTGTTCTGCACCGGTTCATGGTGCGCCTCGCCTCGTCCGTACACTATCGGGGCACAAAGGGAGGAAGGATGCAGGTGTCGAGCCGCTCACGCGGCATACCGAGCGAGGGTCACGATAAGGGGTCCGATCCGCGACGATTTCCTCCCTTTCCGTTGTGATCGCATGCCCAGCGGTCTCACCGCCCGCTGCGCTCTCCCGTGGCCCTCACTCGGTATCGTTCATCAGGAAGGTAAGAGCCGTTGGCTCCTTTGCCGAATTGTTTTTCAACGGAGGACTGGAATGAAAAGAGCTTGGTTCTTAGGTGTGCTGGCCGCGGTGCTGCTGGTCGCCGCGCTTCCCGCCGTGGCGGCGACGACCCTGGGCACGTCGGGAGAAGTCACCTACGGCATCATCTCCAACGGCACCGCGACGTCAGATGCCTGGGTGAACGCGTACATGAACCTCAACGCGACCGTCGATCCCAACAACATGGTCGTTCTGGGATTGATGGGAACGGGTATGCCGACGGTACTTGCCCTGCCTGCAGGAGAGACTGGCCAGATGTTCGCCGCCCAGATAACCAACTTCTACCTGAAGTCGGACATTGGCGGCGCCCTGGGGCTGGACACGAAGACGATCGACCCCGTCCTGTACGGCGGTTACGGAGTGTTCGATCTTCCTGACTACAACGTGACCCAGTACGGAACGGAAGGCATAGCAGCCATGGGCGTGGATAATGGCTACGCGGACGGCATCTTCGGCGGCGAGATCGGGTCTGGATACGGCCTGATCGGCCTGAACACGAGCGTCATGGGCATGGTCAACATCGTGGCTGCCGCCTCCGGGACGGCCTTCAACGCTCCCTCGGCCACGAACAAGCCCCAGGCAATGGCCGGCGCGTACACGACGATCGGTCCCGTCAGCGCCGAGGCTGGATGGGCAATGCAGGGTACCACCAACGGCTACATCCCTCTCGGCGTGAAGGTCAACTACACGACGGGGAGCATCGGTCTCGCGGCAATGGGCCAGTACGTGGCCAACCTGAACACGAATGGAGTGTCCAACTGGGCGGCAGGTGCGGCGGTCACGTACGCGAGCAACTATACCGTTGACTTCGCGGTGCTCACGTGGGAGCCCACTGATCAGCCCAACGGGGCCATGAAGGCCACGGGAGACGTCGTCCTCAACTTTGCGAAGAACTTCGGGGTCATCGGCTCCTACTGGCTGAACTTCGACCCTCTCGCTACGTCGGTGTTCGACACCGCCGAGGTGTCTGCATGGACGACATTCGGCCCCGCCAAGCTCCGCGTCGGCTACCTGTATGGCACGCAGGCAACCGCAGGAACGTACGTCCTTGGGACTCCGAACCTGAACGCACCGGGAACCAACAACAAGCAGGGTGGCGTGTTCGTGACCACCGACCTGAGCTTCTAGACGGACCTGGCGTCCCGACCATCGAACGGCCCTCCCCTCGGGGGGCCGTTTTTCATGACCGGGCAGGTGATCCGTGGACCGCGGACGCGCTTCCCGGCTACTCTACCCCCCGGATGAACCGTCGCATCGCCGCGCTCTTCGGGGCAGCAGTCCTCTACTTCGTCTCCCTGTACGTGTACGTGCCGAGCCTGCCTGCCTACGTGGCGGAACGCACGTCCAGCCTCGCGGCCGTCGGCGTGGCCCTGTCCATGTACGGCCTGTGGATGGCGGTGCTGCGCATGCCCCTGGGCATCGTCACCGACGCGACGGGCCGCACCAAGCCGTACATCCTCGCCGGGCTGTTCCTGGCAGGGGCAGGCGCCGTGGTGATGGCGCTCGGGAAGTCGCTGGGGATGCTGGCCTTCGGCCGGGCGCTGACGGGCGCGGCAGCCGCTGCCTGGGTGCCGATCATGGTGGTCTTTGCCGGCCTCTTCCCGTCCGAGCGGACGATCCTGGCGACCTCGCTCATCACCTTCGCCTCCTCCCTCGGCCAGATGATCGGCACAGGGTTGACGGGCCTTCTCGAATCCCTCGGCGGCTACGGCACCCTTTTCCTGGCCGCCGCAGGCCTGTCCGTTGCCGCGTGCCTCATCGTCGCGTGCGTGAAGATCCCCCGCGGCAGCGCGGACCACCGCGGCCAGGTCTCGGCGCGGTCGGTCATCGCCATCTTCCGGCGCCGCGACGTCCTGGTCCCCTCTTTCACCAACGCCCTGTGCCAGTTCGGGATCTGGGCAGTGACCTTCAGCTTCGTGCCGCTGCTCGCCCGGCGCATGGGCGCGGGCGCCGTCGAGACGGGCCTCCTCATGACGCTGAACATCGCGGCAAACACCGCGGCCAACCTCTTCATGGCGCTCGTTGCCCGGCGCGTGAACGCGCGGCTGGTCCTCTACGGGTGCTTTGCCGCCTCCGCGGGGGGCGCCCTGGTGGCGGCGCTCGCGGGATCGCTTCCCGCCCTGTTCGTTTCCGCGGTGATCATGGGGCTGGCGAACGGGTTGTGCTTCCCGATCCTCGTCGGTCTCTCGATCCAGCGGGTCGACGCCGCCCACCGCAGCACTGCCATGGGGATCCACCAGTCCGTGTACGCCGTTGGGATGTTCACCGGCCCGTGGATCGGGGGGATCATCGCGGATGCGCTGGGGATCCAGGCGATGTTCGCACTCGTTGCCGCGGTCACGCTCGTGGCGCCGGCCGCGCTGATCTCGGTGTACCGTCATGCACCCACGGCAGTGCGGGAGAAGGCGGCGGGCTGAAGCGGCAGCGGTTTCCGGTGGCACTTCCGGATGCGTATCTTTACCGCATGAAAGCACTTCCTCGCGTCGCATTCTGTCTCGCTCTCGCCGTCAGCACCCTTCCCCTGTGGGCCCAGAACACGGGACAGGCAATGAATGTCACGAGCGGCGGAAGGCAATACGCTTCCTACCTCGCGGCTGCACCCGGCGCGGGCCAGAAGCCGGGCATCCTCCTCATCCATTCCTTCAACGGCCTGGAGCAGGGGTACAAGGACCTCGCGGACAAGTTCTCGGCCGACGGGTTCGTCGTGCTTGCCATCGGCTGGCAGACGTTCGAGAAGAGCCCCACGGACACGACGGTCGGCCAGCTCGTGAAGGACGGCGTTGCCGTGCTGAAGGCGCGGCCGGACGTGAACCCCGCGAAGATCGGTCTCACCGGCTTCTGCGCGGGCGGGCGCTACACGATGCTGTTCCTGCCCCAGATGCCGGAGTTCGCCGCCGGCGTGGCCTGGTACGGCTTCCCCAACACCGGGGGGACGGCAGTGCAGCCGGTGAAGCCCATCGACGAAATCGCCCAGCTGCAGCGGCCGCTCCTCATGATCCACGGGAGCGCCGACATGGCCAGCCCGATCGCAGGCATCTACCAGTACGCCACCGCACTGCAGGGCGCGGGCAAGTACTTCGAGCTGAAGGTGTACCAGGGCCTCCCCCACGGCTTCATGGTGCAGAACGGCCAGCTCTGGAACACGGACCAGGCCAACGACGCGTACAGCCAGATGGTGTCATTCTTCAGGCGGACGCTGAAGTAGGACGGCAAGGGTGCGGGACCAGGCCGAAGAGCGGAAACGAGCCGGAGCACTCCAGGGCCTGAGTCACGAGGCAGCGGCGGTCAGGCAGTGCCTGGCCGGCGTCGGCACCACGGCACTGCAGAACATCCTCATGCGGATGCCGGACAAGGTGTGCGCGGTGGGCCTTGCCGCCCTCACGGAGGATGAACGCGCCCCGGCGTATACGCTCATCGCGCCGGCAAAGGCGTCCCGTATCAGGGAGGAAATCCGCCTGGAGGCCCGCAGGCGCACCACGGCCCTCGTGCGTGGCAGGATCATCCGCGCCTTCCTCTCGTACTTCGGGAAAGCGAAGAAGCCGGTCGGCCCTGTATGGATCCGCCCGAAGAAGCGAGCATAGACCGGCGGCGCAGGGCGCCGCATCGCCCGCACGGCGGGGCTGCATTCGACACCAACGGGAGGCTCACCATCCGACTCGCGTATTCGACCCTGGCGTGCCCCGCGTGGAAGTGGGAACAGGCGGTGGAGTCCGCCCGGTTGTTCGGATACGAGGGAATCGAGTGGCGACTGATCGACGGCGCCACCGCGTCCGCCGCGCTTCCGCTGGCCACCTGCACGAGGATACGCTCGGCAATGGCCGCGGCGAAGCTGGAAAGCTGCGCCCTGGACTCGGGTATCCAGCTCGCCCTTCCGCCCGGGGAAGAGCGCCGCGCAATGATCGCGGAGGCTGCCGGCATGCTCCCGCTGGCGCGCGAGCTCGACACGAGTCTCCTGCGCGTTTTCATCGGCAGGTACCCCGCGGAGGTTCCCGGGAATCGCGCGGTCGAATGGGTCGTCGAGGGGCTCTCGGAGATCCTCCCCGCGGCTGAAAAGCTCGGCGTCAGGGTTGCGCTGGAAGTGCACTCCTTCGAGGGACGCGGAAAGAACGTCAACGGTGAAAGTGACAGCTCGCTGTGCCGCCGCGTCGCGACGGCCGTCGGCTCCCGCTCGCTCGGGATACTCTGGGATGTGGGGAACCCCTACGATGAAGGGGAGCCTCTCGCCGAGACCTGGGAAAACGTGAAGGATCACCTCCTGTACCTGCACGTGAAAGACATGAAGCAGCTCCCCGACGGCGCGTGGAAGTATGTCCTGAACGGGGAAGGCGACATCGACCTTCCCGGCATCATGAGCATGCTCAGAAGCCGGCGGTTCGACGGGTGGCTCTCCTACGAGTGGGAGAAGAAGTGGCATCCCGAGCTCGCCGAACCCGAGGTTGCCCTCCCGCATTACGTGCGGGCGATGCGCGCCCTGTAGGACATCGGCCGGCCCGGAAGCTCGGCGTTCGTGATCGGGGCTAGGTCTTCCGCTCGTCCTTCCTCCAGAGACCTTCCTGGAGGCTTCCCCCGTGCTGCCGGTATGATTCCTCGTTAGCAAGGCGGTGCTTTACCTCGTGCACGATGACGTCGGCGGCCCGCTCGAGCGTGCGCCTGCCGAAATCGGCCGTGGCGTCCTGCGGCGGCATCGTCCCCATGATCCCGACGAGGTGTCCACCCCTGGGAGGGAGGAGGCCGAGGTCGACCGTCTCGGGGTGCAGCGCCATGACGTGCGAGGTTTCCCGAACCGGCGGCGTGGTCACCCGCGTCGGGGAACGTGTCGCGCACGAGGAGGTAGTCCACGCACGCCCACGCAAGCATCCCGTGGTAGCGGCTGTAGCGCCTCTTGTTGAAGAGGATCGCGGCCGAGCGCGCGTGATCGATGAGGGGATAGTGTCCGGCGACCAGCACGCCGAGGCGGAACCCGAGCGTCTCCGCCTCGGCGAGGATGTGCAGCAGGAGACGCTGGTAGTTGAGCACCTGCTCCGTCGGGCTGAAAGGCTGGCGCTCCGGCAGGAAGTTGTCGGGGGGCAGTCCCATGGCTTTCGCTATGTCCTCTCGGTCGGCCGCGTTCGCTTCCATCAGTGATTCGCTGCGGCTCTCGCCATAATAGAGAGAGGGGAACACGAGACCGCCGCCTTTCCGCGCGCACAGGGCGGCGAGTCCTTCCGCCTGCAGGGTGTCGGCCCCGAAGGGATTGTGCAGCCCGTGCCACTCCAGCGTCCCGATCGGTATGTACGCGACGGGACAGGCGTCCCGGCGGGCCCTGACCTGGTCGGGGCGGCACATGTGATAGCGGATTTCCTCGTCTCTTGCAGATGCCATGGTCCGAATCGTTGCACGAACCGTTCCCCGCGTCCAGAAGCGCTCGGGAGCGCCGCGTCAGCGCCGGCGCGTCCCCGGGGGTGTGCGGTGCTCGCCGAAGTATTTCTCGCTGCGGTAGCGCAGCCACACCCGGAGAACCTGGGGGATCTTCTCTTTCTCGGCCCTCGTCAGGGTGTTGTAGAGCTCCAGGGCACGGGTGCGCTCGGCCCGGCAGGCGTGGTTGTTATGCTGGTCCCAGTAGCTCCGGGCAAGGCGGATGCGACGGCAGACTTCCTTGCGCAGCGCCTCCCCTGCAAGCCTCGGCACGCCCGGGCGAATCGTTCATGGCCGTGGCATCGTGCCCGGTGTCCTGGGGGCGGCATCGCGGGACGGCAGCACCGACTTTCGAAACTCGTCCTGGAACAGCCGCTCGAGGCAGACGAAGGCGAATACTTCAGGACGCTCCGAGACGCCGTTGCGCTGGGCGTCGAGATAGCAGCGCAGCGCGGCGAGGCCCGGGTGCGCCTCCGGCTTCTTCCACTCCACCGTGTCGGCAAGGAAGAGCGCCAGCTCGGGCATGCGCACGTAGTCCTCTTCCTCGATGGCGAGCGCGAGATCGTCGATGGCATCCACGGCAAGGAGCCTCCGCAGGGGCACCAGGTGCGGCAGGTACCGGCGCAGGGTCTTCTGGATCCTGTAGAGACGCTGGGCAAGGCGAAGGCGTTCCTGCCCGAGCATGGCATAGAACTCGTTATCGGCGCCGGTGGCGCGGCACACCGCGTTGAGGATCTGCAGCCGGATGATCGTGGAGCTGAAGAGGGGGAGGCAGGCAAAGGCGAGCGGGATCACCCGCGCGTCGCGAAGCGTGCTCATCGCTTCCACCAGGGCGAGGAAGAGAACCTTGTTCGACGCCGGCGTGCGCACCAGCATCTCGTGGAGCACCTGCGCGTTACCGTCTCCCCCGATCTCGCCGAGCGCCCGCGCCGCGGTCGCTGCAAGGTAGGCGTCAGGAGATTCCAGGGCCGCACGGAGAGGCGGGACCCCTCCCGGATCCTTGAGCCGGCCCAGCGACTCGGCGGCCTCGATGCGGATGGGCGACTCCTCGTTGCCCAGCTCCCCTGCCAGGAGCGCCACGGCCTCGTCCGACCTCGCCCCGCCCAGGGCCTTGACGGCGGCCTGGCGAATGCGGGGATTGGGATCCGCGAGGGATCGCACGAGGGCTTCCATCGCCATGGGGCTGCGCGAGCGGCCCATGCCTTCGATCGCCTTGGCCCGGACGCTCGTGTCGCGCTGGAGGGACAGGAGCATGGCGTTGAACGCGAAGGCGATGGGGTTGCCGCGGAAGACCTGGCGCAGCGCGATGGCGCGGCCGCGGATCCTCACGTCCGGGACCCGGGAGAGCAGGATGAAGGGCACGACGAGCAGGAGCCCCGAGATGACGAAGATCACCTTGAGGTTGTCGAAGGAAATGCCGCCGATGGAGAACGCGAGCGGCGCCAGGGTCTTCGCCAGGACTGCCCCCGTGACGGTCATGATGACGCCGACGATGCTGTGGATGAACGCCCAGCTCGCGAAATAGGCGGACTTCTCGGGCCCCTCGGGAACGAGCTCGTACTGGATCGTGGTGATGGCGATGCCGAAGCCGGGGCCCATGACGGCGCTCAGGACGTTGATGAGGATGAGGATCGAGACGTAGGACCGCGGGGTGGCGAAGAGCCACAGGAGCGGCATGACGAACCGGCAGAAGACGCTCACCCACAGCACCGGCTTGTTGCCGAGCTTCTGGGAGACCCTTCCCCACATCAGCCACGTGAGGATGGCTACGAGCGACCCGATGATGGTGAGCAGCGCGATGAACGAGTAGCTCACCTTCAACTTCTGCAGCATGTAGACGCTGTAGAAAGGATCCCCGATGGAGCCGCCGATGACGACCGTCAGGTTGAACAGGAGCAGTCGTCGGAAAGGCCGGTGCTCCAGCGGCATCAGGAGCGATTTCAACGGCGTGACCTTCCGCTCGTCGCGCTCCAGCGCCTGGGGGAACGGCACCTGCAGGAAGACCCAGTAACGGCCCCAGCCCACGAACAGCGCGAAGAAGAACGGGAAGACGAAGCTCGCGTAGTTGCTCCCGCCCATGTGGTCGATGTACCGGCCGACGATGTAGGAGATCGCCATCCCGGTCACCGTGCCGATGACGCTCTCCCGGCTCATGAAACGCGCGCGCCCGTCCTCGGGGATGATGGTGGACACCCAGCTGGAGAACATCGGGCTCAGCGCGTTGGCCGACAGCGTGGAGGCAAGGACGAAACCGGCCAGCAGGATGAAGCGCCCGGTGGAGCCGTGGGCCAGCAGGGGGACGAAGGAGATGGAAACGAGGAAGAACGTCTCCGTGAACCCGCCGAAGATGAGGAAGGTTTTCTTCTTCCTGACCGCGCCGAGGATGGACGCCGAGAACGGGAAGATGAGACCGGCAGACAGCGCGACGGAGGTCATCAGCGCGATATCGGATGCCGCGAGCCCCATCCAGAGGGCGTACCCCGTGAAGACCGCTCCCCCGACGCCGATGATCGGCCCGTACGCGGCGCCGAAGAAGGCGTTCAGAAGCAGCCTGTTCAGGGACCGTGCACGCTTGAGCGGTGTCAGTTCCTTCATGGCAGTCTGCCGCCGTCGGCGTCACTGCCTACGGGTGAATGTACAATAGCGGCCGCGCGCCGGCTGTCAAGTCAGCGGGCCGCAGGCCTCGCGTCAGCGCGGGCGCAGCCCGTCACGGCGCTCGAACGGTGGCCTCCCCGTACCCGGGCTACCCTCCGTACGAGCCGCCCCCCGCGGGCGCAGCCCGTCACGGCGCTCGAACGGTGGCCTCCCCGTACCCGGGCTACCCTCCGTATTTCTCCTCGTAGTCCTCCCGCAGCGCCGCCACGACGGCGGGATCAGCGAGGGTCGTCACGTCGCCCAGGGCCCGGCCTTCCGCGATGTCGCGGAGAAGCCTGCGCATGATCTTCCCCGAGCGCGTCTTGGGAAGGTCGCGCGTGAAGAGGATCTCTTCCGGCCGCGCAAGGGCGCCGATCTTCTTCACCACGTGCGCCTTCAGTTCTTCCACCATCGTGGCGCCCGGCGATGCACCGCCCTTGAGGCTGACGAAGGCGACGATCGCCTGGCCCTTCAGGTCATGGGCCCGGCCGACCACGGCGGCCTCGGCGACCGCGGGATGATCCACAAGGGCAGATTCCACCTCCATGGTGCCGATGCGGTGCGCCGACACGTTGAGAACGTCGTCCACGCGGCCGAGGATCATGAAGTTGCCCGGCCTTGTCCCGCTTGGCGCCATCGCCCGGGAAGTAGGTCTTCAGGTCCCAGCGGGAGAAATAGGTCTTCACGTAGCGCTCGTCGTCGCCCCAGACGGTGCGGAGCATGGACGGGCCAGGGATGCGTGATGGCGAGCAGGCCGCTGCCTTCCTTCACCTCCCTGCCGTTCTCATCGAGGATCGTGGCGGAGATGCCCGGCAGCGGCGTGCCGGCGAATCCCGGCTTCATGGTGGAAACGCCGGGCAGGCCGGTGATGAGGATGGACCCCGTCTCCGTCTGCCACCACGTGTCCACCACGGGACAGCGCTCGGCGCCGATGTGCAGGTGGTACCACATCCATGCCTCGGGGTTGATCGGCTCCCCGACGGAGCCGAGGAGCCGGAGGCTGGAGAGGTCGTGGCGGGCCGGGCAGATCGTCGCCCCACTTCATGAAAGCGCGGATGGCGGTGGGCGCCGTGTAGAACACGGAGACACGGTGGCGCTCGATGATTTCCCAGTGCCTGTCCTTCTCGGGGAAGTCAGGCGCGCCTTCGTACAGGAGCACGGTGGCGCCGGCCATCAGCGGGCCGTAGACCACGTAGCTGTGTCCCGTGACCCATCCCACGTCGGCCGTGCACCAGAAGATGTCCTCGTCCTTCAGGTCGAAGACGTAGCGCGAGGTGGTATGCACGCCCACCGAGTACCCGCCCGTCGCGTGCACGATCCCCTTCGGCTTGCCCGGTGGTGCCCGAGGTGTAGAGGATGAACAGCGTGTCCTCGGAGCCCATGGGCTCGGCGGGGCACTCCGCCTTCTGGTGGTCCATCATGCGGTGGTACCAGCGGTCGCGGCCTTCCGTGATGTGGATGAGGTGGGGCTCGCCGGGGAGCTGCTTCACGATCACCACGTGCTCCACGGTCGGGCAGCTCTCCAGCGCCCGGTCCGCGTTGTGCTTCAGCGGCACCACGGTGCCGCGGCGCCAACCGCCGTCGGCGGTGATGAGCACCTTGCAGCCCGAGTCGTTGATGCGGTCGGCCAGCGCGTCCGGCGAGAAGCCGCCGAAAACGACGTTGTGTATGGCGCCCAGGCGCGCGCAGGCCAGCATGGCCACCGCCGTTTCCAGCAGGAGGGGCATGTAGATGGCGACCCTGTCGCCCTTCTTCACGCCGAGCTCCTTCAGGCAGTTGGCGAACGTGCAGACCTCGCGGTGGAGCTGGAGATAGGTAAGAGTCCGCACGTCGCCGTTCTCGCCTTCCCAGATCAGGGCAGCCTTGTTGCGCCGTGGGCCCGACAGGTGACGGTCGATGCAGTTGTAGCTTACGTTCGTGGTCGCGCCGACGAACCACCGCGCGTGGGGCGGGTCCCAGTCCAGCACCGTCTTCCACGGGGTGAACCAGTGCAGCGACTTCGCCTCGTTCTCCCAGAAGCCTTCGGGGTTCTTCGCCGCTGATTCGTAGAGGCTGCGATCGCGGACGATCGCCTGCGACCGAAACTCCGGCAGCGGCGGAAACTCGCGCTCTTCTCTCAGGAGA
This sequence comes from uncultured Spirochaetota bacterium, assembly GCA_963768665.1. Taxonomy (GTDB): domain Bacteria; phylum Spirochaetota; class Spirochaetia; order SZUA-6; family Fen-1364; genus Fen-1364. Next base: position 25,476 of record CAVYIU010000003.1, read on the forward strand.
TCATCGAAAACCGAGGACTCAGTCTTTGCCATGGCTCCCCCTTTTCTTGAATTCAATTTAAGGAGCGGGCCGCTGCCCTGTCAAAGAAAAACCGGGCGGAAGGGGGAAAGCGGCAGATATATCAGGCGAAGGAAGCGCGTGCCCGGAAGCTGCCCGCGCCTTTCGAGAAATCGCTAGAAGAAGATCTCGGTCCGGACCATCGAGCCGGGAAAACGCTCGTCCACGATGATCGTCATGTCCCGCACCATGTCTCGCCGGCCGCAGAGATAGAAGTCGCAGGCTCCCGGCGCAAGTGCCGTCCGCGTCCAGTCGGTCACGCGTCCGGCAAAACCGGTTCCGGCAGGGCCGCGCGACACGCACGGAACATAGCGCCGGGCCGCGGCGCGCATCTCTTCGGCATGGAGGAGGTCGGATACCGTCGGGACACCGTGCAGCAGCGTGAACCCGTGAAGACCTGCCCGCGCCATGGAAAGGAACGGTGCAACGCCCGTTCCGGTGGCGACGAGAACGAGCGGCCTGTCCGATGGCTCGTGAACGAAATACCCGTGAGGGCCTTCGATGGTGAGACGGCTTTCGATCGCAAGAGAGGCCAGTCGTGCCGGCATCGATCCAGGCCCGCTCAGCCCCACGAGGAACGAGAGCGCGTCCTCGGCGGGGCCGGAAGCGATGGAGTAGTCGCGCTCGATACCGTCAACGATGAACCGGACCGACTGGCCCGGGGTGAAGGTGAATCCCCGCGGCCGGGAGAGGACAAGCTCGAGAGCGCGCCCGGACAGGCGGGTCCGGCGGAGGAGCCGCACGGTCCGCGCGGCGTTCAACCCTTCCAGGTCGTCTCCTCCACGTTGCCGACCCTGTTGCACCAGAGGGCGAGCGTGAAAAGGTAAGAGGACAGCCTGTTCAAGTAGGGGAGCACGAAGTCTCGAACCGCGTCGGCGCGCGGGGCGGTCGGCGAAGCCGCTGCCGGGCCCTCCGCCGCGGCCAGCGCCGCCGCGTGCCTTTCCGCGCGGCGGCAGACCGCGCGGGCGACATGCGTCCACGCGGCAGCGGGGCTGCCGCCCGGCAGGACAAAGCTCTGCAGCCGCGGGAGATCGTTTTCCATGTCCTCGATCCTCGCCTCCAGGGCCACGAGGCGATCCTTGCCCGGGGGATGGAGCATGCCCGCCGCGCTCGAGCCGGGCGTCGCGGCCAGCGCGGCGCCAACGTTCATGAGATCCCGCTGCACGGCCTGGATCTCGCCGCGAAGCGCGCCCTGGGCATCGGGGAGCGCCGCCGCCACCGCTCCGAGCAGGGACGTCAGCTCGTCCACGTCACCGCATGCCTCGACCCGCGGGTGCGTCTTGGGGACGCGCTCCCCGCTCAGGAGGCTCGTCATCCCGACGTCGCCGCTGCCGATACCGCCTTTCATTGCCGCCTCACTGCCCCACGCCTCCTGCAGCTTGCCGGGGGTCATGAGTCTCCAATGTATCGCTCCCGGCAGGATTCTGGTCAAGCTGACGCCTGCCGATGCATACTCCCTGCCATGAGCGCTCCCAGCACCCACGACAAGGCACTGCGTATCAACATCGACGCCGCGCGCTACGGCGCGTTCGCGGAGATCGGCGCGGGCCAGGAGGTCGCGCGCTGGTTCTTCCACGTGGGCGGGGCGGCCGCAACCGTGGCCAAGACCATGTCCGCGTACGACATGGCGGTTTCCGACGCCGTGTACGGGCCCACCCACCGTTACGTGAGCCGCCAGCGCCTGCAGTCCATGCTGGACCACGAGTGGAGCCTGCTCCTGGAGCGGCTGGACGCCACGCGCGGCGCGGCCACGCGTTTCTTCGTGTTTGCCGATACGGTGGCCGCAAAAAGCTTCACGCGGAAGGAAGAGGGCCATGGCTGGCTGGGGATCCGTTTCCAGGCGGCGCCGCGTGCGCAGTACTCGGAGATCATCATCCACGCGCGCATGTGGGACCAGGAGAACGCGCGCCAGCAGGAGGCGCTGGGCATGCTCGGCGTGAACCTGATCCACGCCGCGTTCTACGACACGGAGCATCCCCAGGCGCTCATCGCCGCCCTCATGGACGGCCTCACGCGCGACCGCATGGAAGTGGACATGCTGAAGCTATCCGGGCCGGCCTTTGCCTCGGTCGACAACCGTCTCATGGCCCTCCGGCTCGTTGAACAGCGCCTGACGAACGCGGCCCTTTTCGCCCCGGATGGCGAGGTGGTGGAGCCCGCCGAGCTCCTCTACGGCGCGGCGGTGCTGATCGAGCGCGGGAGCTTCCGGCCCGTCACCCGTGTCACGCTGGACATGCTGGAGCGCTCGCTTTCGCGGATGCGCTCGGAACCCGACATGAAGGGCCGCGAGCCGGTGGTGCTCATGGAGATGACGCTCCGCAACCTCCTGTCGATGGCGAATCGAAGCGTCACGGCGGAGCACCGTGAAGCCGTGGAGCACACGGACTTCCTGGCACGCATGGACGTGCTGCGGTCGCTGGGACGGACGGTCATGGTCTCCAACTACTCGCGGTTTCACAACGTCACGACCTACCTGCGCCGCTACACCCGCGAGCGCATCGGCATGGTGGCAGGTATACCTACCCTGTCGCGAATCCTGGACGAGAAGTATTACGCGGACCTCGACGGCGGCGTCCTGGAGGCGCTCGGCCGGCTCCTCGCGGGACCCGTGAAGATGTACGTGTACCCGTGGCGCAACACCGCGAGCGGGGACATGGTTTCGGCCGAAAGCTTCGTCGTGCCCCCGCGCCTGCGGCACCTGTATTCCTACCTGCTGGAGAACGGGTACGTTGAATCGATATCCGCCCCGTTCGACGCCGATCTGTCGGTCATGCCGAACGACGTGCTCGCGCTCATCGAGTCCGGCGACGCGACGTGGGAATCCCTCGTGCCACGGGAGGTCGTGGGGGTGATCAAGGAGCGGCGGCTCTTCGGCTACGAGGGGTAACCGCGCGCTGCGCCCGCGGACCCCGACGGCCCACGAGGACGGTCATCCCGCCGCGGGGGCGTGCGCCCGGCAATTACCCGTTTTTCAATATCTTCGGCACCTTCGGCGCGCGGATGCGGTGCACGTTCGGGAAGCCCGAGCCGAGCAGGGGCCGGCCGTAGTTGTAGAAGTCCCAGGTGGTGTCGTTGCCCTCCGCGTTGAGGAACTCCTTCGGCATGGTCTTGGTCTTTGCCGCGATCTGATCCAGCGGGACGAGGCGGTAGTCCACCGAGTAGTTGCCGGTCCTCTGGATGGTGATGGAGCCGTCCTGGTCGTGCCAGATGGCGAACTGGGCCGCCTTCTCGCCGACCTCGCGCGCCTCGTGGGCATCCACGTCGGACACGACGCCGAGGAAGGAACGCTGCGCGTACCCCAGCGTGTCCGCGCGCACACGCTTGAACTTGAGCTTCTCCTTCACCAGGTCCGCGAGCATGTCACCGAGGGCGCCGGAACCGGAGAGCTGCAGGTTGCCGTGCGCGTCGGCTTCCTTGCTCCCGCTGAGCTTCGTCATGAACGGCTTGCCGTCCTTGTCGACGACGCCCTCGCTGATGGCGATGAGGCACCTGCCGTTCTTCTCCATGGTGGTCTTCACGTCGCGGAGGAACTGCTCCTCGGTGAACGGGCGCTCGGGAACGTAGATGTGGTGCGGGCCGTCGTCGTCATACTTGCGGCCCAGGGTGGACGCCGCGGTGAGGAAGCCCGCGTTGCGGCCCATGATCACGCCGATGAACACGCCCGGGAGCGCCCGGTTGTCCAGGTTGTACCCCATGAACGCCTGCGCGACGTAGCGCGCGGCAGAGCCGTAGCCGGGGGTGTGGTCGTTCACCACGAGGTCGTTGTCCACGGTCTTGGGTATGTGGATGCAGCGCATGTCGAACGTGGCGGATTCGGCGTAACTGTTGACCAGCCGCACCGTGTCCGCGCTGTCGTTGCCGCCGATATAGAAGAAATAGCGCACGTCATGCGCCTGGCAGACCTTGAAGATCTCGCGGCAGTAGGCCTCGTCGGGCTTGTCGCGCGTGGAAAGCAGGGCGCTGGACGGCGTTCCCGCCACCTGCTCGAGGTTGTGGGTGGTTTCCTGTGACAGGTCGAGGAAATCCTCGTTCACGATGCCGCGCACGCCGTTGGTGGCGCCGTAGACGCGGGTGACCTCGGGGAACTTGCGCGACTCGAGGACCGCGCCGACGAGCGACTGGTTGATGACGGCCGTGGGACCGCCCCCCTGTGCAATGAGGACTTTGCCGGTCAATTTGGCCATACGATACTCTTCTCCGTAAGAAGGGGTAGACAGCGGCGGGGACCGCGGGGCTCTCCACCGGTCGCGCGCAGTCTAGTGGGATCGAGCGGCAGCGTCAAGAAGCCGGGTCAAGAAGCCGGGTCACGAAGGGGCGGCCACGAGCTTCAGGAACGGGACGAGGACCTCCATGGCGCGGTCGTTGAAGCCGCCCTCGGGGATGATGAGGTCCGCGTAGGCCTTTGTCGGCTCGACGAACTCGTAGTGGCCGGGGCGCACCTTCTCGGTGTACTGCGCGATCACGGAATCCACTGTCCGGCCGCGCTCGCTGATGTCGCGGCGGAGTCGGCGGATGAAGCGGATGTCGTCCGGCGTGTCGACGTAGAGCTTCAGGTCGATGAGGGCGCGGATGCGGCGGTCCACGAAGATCATGATGCCTTCGAGGATCACCAGGCGCCGCGGTTCCACGAGAACGGTATCGTTGCGTCGCCTGTTGTGGACGAAGTCGTACTGCGGCATGCGTATGGGCGTGCCCGCCTTCAGGGCGAGCAGGTGCTGCTCCAGCAGGTCGGTGTCGAAAGCGTCGGGATGGTCGAAGTTGAACTCGGTGATGGTGTCGTTGGTCAGGTGCTCCGCGGAGCGGTAGTAGTTGTCTTCCGGCACAAGGGCATAGTCACGCACGATCTCGGTCAGCCGCGTGACGATGGTGGTCTTCCCCGATCCCGAGCCCCCCGCTATGCCGACGATGCGCGCACTTTCCATCTCGGTTGCCGAGTATAGCGGCATGCCCCGCCGGTGACCAGCTCAGCGGGCCCGAAGGGCCTCGCGGGCGGGCAGCGGCGCCGGAGCGCTTGGAGCGGCGGACTTCGTGTGATAATCTCCGGGCATGTCAGACACATTTCCCCGGACCACGGTCGGCGGCGTGTCCCTGTCACGCATGATCGCCGGCACCAACTGGATTCTCGGCTACAGCCACACCAGCCCGGCCGCCGACGCCATGATTCGGGCGCGCAACGCGAATGCCGAGGCGGTTGCGGGCATCATGGAAGCCTTCCTCGCGCAGGGCGTGGACACCGTCATGGGCCTGATGCAGAACAACCCGGCCTTCGTGGACGGCCTGAAGATGGCGGAAGACCGGACGGGAAAGGGGATCCTGCGCGTCGACACGCCCATCATCAACGTGGATGACACGCCGGCCGCGCGGCGCGAGGCGGAAGCTTCGATAGCCGAGAGCGCGCGCCAGGGGGCTGTGCTGTGCCTGCCCCACCACTCCTCCGGCGAGCAGCTGGTCAACAAGAACCTGCGCAGCATCACCCGGCTGCCGGATTACCTCGCCATGATCAGGGCCCACGGGATGGTCCCCGGGCTCTCGGCGCACATGCCGGAGATGATCGTCTTCTCCGACCTCAACGGGTATGACGTGGAGACGTATATCCAGATCTACAACTGCGCGGGGTTCCTGATGCAGGTGGAGGTGGAGTACATCCACTCCGTGATCTGGAGCGCGAAAAAGCCGGTCATGACGATAAAGCCGATGGCGGCGGGGCGCGTGAGCCCTTTCGTCGGGCTCAGCTTTTCCTACGCGACTATCCGCGACTGCGACATGGTCACCGTGGGCTGTCTCACGCCGCAGGAAGCGGCCGAGGACGTGGAAATCGCTTCCGCCGCGCTGGAACGGCGGCCGCCGCAGATGACCGGCCGCGACAGCCCGAACAAGACCGTCATCATGACGTCGGGGCGATAATCCTCCCCGGCGCGCCGTTGGCGCCGCTGGCCGTGTGGCACGTGGCGCGATTGCCGGCGGGAGACGTTCAGGGACTGAGGGAGATGTAATTCTCCAGCTGGTCGATCTTGTAGGCCTGCTGCGAGATGACGTAGTCCGCCTCGGTGAGGAGTGATTTCACCACGTCGCCAATGGAGACGACGCCGACGAGCTTGCCGCCGTCCAGGACAGGCAGGTGGCGGATGCGTTTCTCCGTCATGATCGACATGCAGTCGTGGAGGCGCGTGTCGGGGTTCACCGAGACGATGAGCGTGGTCATGATCTCCCCCACCCGCGTGGTCTGTGAGTCACGCCCCTTGATCATCATCTTCCTGGCATAGTCGCGCTCGGAAAAGATCCCGTGGAGCTTGTCGGCCTGGTCGGTGACGATCACTGCCCCGATGTTCTTCTCAGCCATCAGCTCGAGAGCCTCGTAGACGGTGGCTTCCGGCCGGACGCTGTAGACAGCCGACCCCTTGGAAGCGATGAACTCAGCCACGGTCTCCATTTCGCATTCCTCCCACGCAAATGTTTCTATTGACAGGTAATGCAAAGATGTAATAGCTGAGCGTATTTGTCAACTTAAAAGGCAATGGGGAATCCAGGAGAAAAAGAACCACGGCGACGAGGCCGTCCGTCAGGCGCAGGAGCTCATGGAGGCGGCCGAGACCGGCGGGCTGAGCGTCGCGGAGCTCGCCCGGCGCGTGGCCATGAGCAAGCGCAACTCCATCCGCCGGTTCAAGGCAGCCACCGGCAACACGCCGCTGGCGAAGCGCGGCAGGTCGGTGGACCAGATCGCCAGCCGGACCGGCTGCGAGGACCCCGTCAGCTTCCGCGCCATCTTCAAGCGTGTCACCGGGGTCTCACCCACCGAGTATCGAAAGAAGTGCCGCCTTTACCAGGCGTAGGCCTTCGGGGCTTCGCCGCCGGGGCCGGGGAAGATCTCGTCCAGCTTCGCGAGGGTTGCCGCGTCCAGCGTGATCTCGGTGGCACGCACCGCCTCGTTGAGCTGCTCAACCGTGCGGGGACCGACGATGGGCGCCGTGAGCACGGGGTTGTGCAGGAGCCATGCCAGCGCGACCGTTGCCGGCTTCTCGCCGAGCTTGCGGCACAGTGCCTCGTAGGCCTCGAGCTTCGCCTTCTTCTTCTCGATGTTCTTGCGGACGTCTTCATTCCCGCGCCGCCCTGAAGCCGCCTTTTCCAGGGCGCCGCCGAGCAGGCCGCCGCCGAGAGGGCTCCACGCGATGAGGCCCATCCCGTAGTGCCGGCAGGCCGGGATGACTTCCAGCTCGATCATGCGGTTATCCAGGTGATAGATGCTCTGCTCGCTCACCAGGCCGATCATCCCGCGGCGTGACGCTTCCTGGCAGGCGGTGGCGATGTCCCAGCCGGCAAAGTTGCTGGAACCGACGTAGACGACCTTGCCCTGGCCCTGGAGGGAGCCCATGGCGTTCCAGATCTCCTCCCACGGGCAGTCGCGGTCGACGTGGTGCATCTGGTAGATATCGATGGTCTCCGTCTGCAGCCGGCGGAGGCTGCCCTCGCAGTGTCGGCGGATCTTCATAGCGGAAAGGTTCCGTTCCTTGTGGTTGGGCTCGGGCTTCTCCCCTTCCCTGTCCGCCGGGTTGAAGACCTTCGTCGCGAGGACCACCGCGTCGCGCCGGCCGCCGCCCTGGGCGAACCACCGGCCGATGATCTCCTCGGTGAGCCCGCGGGGGCTCCAGCCATACACGTCGGCCGTGTCGAAGTAATTGATGCCCAGCTCCAGCGCGCGCTCCATGATGGCGAAGGCTTCCTTCTCCGCCGTCTGGTTGCCGAAGTTCATCGTGCCAAGGCACAGGTTGCTCACCAGGACACCGTGCCGTCCGAGACGGCGATACGAGACTGCCATGCGATCCTCCTCAGGTTATGGGGAGAATATACTGCCGGGAGCCCCCGCGGTCGAAGCGTGTTCCGCGAGCGTCCGCCGCCGAGTAGCCCGGCGCGCCCTCCTTGACGTCGGCCGCCTTCACCTTTGCGCGAAAGAAGCGGTACACGAGGAACTGGTAGACCACCACGATGGGCACGAACACAAGGGCAACGATGGCCATGAGCCGCAGCGTGTACTGGCTGGAGCTGGAGTTGGTGATGGTGAGGCTTGACGCCGCGTCGAGCTTCGACGGGATGAGGTTCGGGAACAGCCCGACCAGCGCCGTTGTCACCACCAGGACGATGGTCGCGCAGGACGCGAGGAATGCAGCCAACGGACGGGCGGCCAGGAGCTTTACCGCCAGGAGAGCCGCCACGGCGAGGACCGGCACCACGAACCAGAACGGGTGGAACGCGTAGTTGTCCAGCAGGTGCGTGGCGAAAGGCGCGGCAACCAGGAAGGCCACGGCCACCACGAGCACCACGAACCACAGGATGCCCGCCAGGCGTGTGCTGCGCTCGTGCAGCTCACCCTCGGTCTTGTAGCGCAGCCACAGGGTGCCGTGCTGGAGGAACAGTACGATGAAGAACGCGGCCGTGAGAAGGCCAAAGGGATTGAAGAGCTTGAAGAACGATCCGTGGTAGCCGGTGGAGTCGAACAGGAGCCCCTGGAATATGTTCCCGAATCCCAGGCCGAGAACCAGCGGGGCCGTGAGGCTGGTGATGGCCAGGGCCCAGTCCCACGTGGAGCGCCAGCGGGCAGTGTCGTGCTTGGACCGGAACTCGATGGCCACGCCGCGGATGATCAGGGAGAAGAGGATCAGGAGCATGGGGAGGTAAAGGAAGCTGAACATCGACGCGTAGGTGAGCGGGAAAGCGGCGAAGGTGGCGCCGCCGGCGGTGATCAGCCACACCTCGTTCCCGTCCCAGACCGGGCCTATTGCCGTGTGGGTGATGCGCCTGCCCGTCTCGTCCTTTGCCAGGAAGACCCGCAGCATGCCCGCACCGAAGTCGAAACCGTCCAGCATGAAGTACACGGCCCAGAGGAGCCCCCAGAGGATGAACCACAGTGTCTGCAGCGCCATACTTCCCTCCTCCTACTCTTCGATCTTCCGCGCGTACCGGGAGATCAGGAAGACGTCGACCGCCGCCAGCGTGCAGTAGACCACGAGGAAGGCGATGAGCGATCCCAGCACGTCGCCGGGCGTGAGGTTTTTCGACACGGCATCCGTCGTGCGCAGGAGGCCGTAGACGATCCAGGGCTGGCGGCCGATCTCCGCGACCACCCACCCCAGCTCGCTCGCGATGTACGGCAGCGCGATGGCTACCGTCATGATCCAGAGGTACCACCGGTTCTTCACGAGCCTGTCACGCCAGCCGAACCAGAGACCCAGCAGCGCCAGGAGCACGAACAGGAAACCCAGGCCGACCATGAGACGGAACGCGAGGAAGGTCACCAGGACGGGCGGCCTGTCGGCGGGGGCGAAATCGTTCAGGCCCTTCACCGTTGCATCGGGGTCATGGTAAGCGAGGAGGCTCGTGCCGTGCGGGATCTCCAGCGCCTCGATGAGGTTGCCTTCCTTCTCCGCGTGAGGAAGGGCCAGCAGCGCAAAGTCCGCGCCTCTCGTGGTATCCCACTGCGCTTCCATGGCCGCGAGCTTCGACGGCTGGTTCCTTGCCACCTGGAGGCCCGAGAGGTCCCCGCCGATGATGACGAGGATCGACGTGCAGATCCCGAACGTGGCAGCGAGCCGGAAGGACTTGCGGAACATCTCGTTCGTCCGGCCGCGCAGCATGTGGATGGCCGATATGCCCATGATGAAAAATGCCGTCAGCGTGTACGCGGCGCTCACCGCGTGGAGGAACTTGATCCACGCGTACGGGTTGCCGATCAGCGCCCCGAAGGAGACGAGCTCCGCCCGGCCCGCCACGATCTCGTAGCCGCGCGGCTTCTGCATCCAGCCGTTGGCCAGGAGGATCCACACCGCCGAGAGCGTGCTCGCCAGCGCCACGATCCACATGATGGCCGCGTGCACGCCCTTTGACACGCGCTTCCAGCTGAACATCCACAGGCCGATGAAAGTGGACTCCAGGAAAAATGCCACGGTGGCCTCGATGGCAAGCGGCGCGCCGAAGATGTCGCCCACGAACTTCGAGTATTCCGCCCAGTTCATGCCGAACTGGAACTCCAGCGTGATCCCGGTAACCACGCCCACGGCGAAGTTCACGAGCAGCAACCGGCTCCAGAATTTCACCATTTTGAGCCAGGTCTCGTTGCCCGTGCGGGCGTACATGGTCTCCATCCAGGCGACCAGCACCGTGAGCCCCAGCGTGAGAGGCACGAAGAGGAAATGAAACAGCGCAACGGTGGCAAACTGGATGCGTGAGAGGGCTTCGACGTTCATAGGCCTCCCCTGTTGGTGTCGGCGAAGATTTTCTACTACTACCACGGGGCAGGGGCGTGATCAAGAGTGTTCTGGTCGTGGTAGAGTCACAGGGATGACAAGCACCTCCGGCTGGCTGAGACACCAGGGCCGCCCCGTGCGCCGACGCATCGCTCTCACGATTGCGCTGGGAGAGGTCTCGGGGATCCTGCTCGTCACCCAGACAGCTCTCCTCGTCTCGGTCATCAACAGGGCGATGTTTCATCGATCTGCCCTTGCCTCCCTCCTTCCGCTGCTCGTCGCGGTGCTCGGCGTGGTGGCGCTGCGGGTGGCGGCCACGTGGGCCTGCAGGCGGTCCGGCACCGCCGCCGCCACGGCGGTGAAGCGCACCCTGCGCACCGCCGTGCTCAAGCGGCTGCGGGGAGCAGGGCCGCTTGCGCTCGCGGGGATGCGCACCGGGGAGATCGCCCACACGGCGGTGGACGCCGTGGAAGCGCTGGACGCATACTACTCCCGGTACCTGCCGCAGCGATCCATCGCTTCGCTTCTGCCCTTCACGATCCTGGCCGTCGTCTTCCCCCTGGACTGGCTCTCCGGCCTCATCCTCGTCCTCACCGCCGTGTTCCTCCCGCTGAGCATGGTCGTCATCGGTGAGGAAGCGCACGAGCGCAACAGCCGCCTCTGGGGCACCCTTGCCCGGATGAGCGGGCGGTTCCTGGACGTGCTGCAGGGCCTGGCCACGGTGCGCATGTTCGGGGCTGCCGGCCGCGAGGCGCGCGCCATCGGGAAAGCATCGGATGAATACCGCGTGCTGACGCTCTCGGTCCTGCGGATCGCGTTTCTCTCGTCCTTCATGCTGGAGCTGATCTCCGCGGTGAGCATCGCCATCGTGGCGGTGGTGTCGGGTATCCGCCTGCTTTCCGGCGCCATGAGCTTCTTCCCGGCGTACTTCATCCTTCTCATAGCGCCGGAGTACTTCCTCACGCTCCGCCAGCTCGGCACCTTCTATCACTCCCGCATGGAGGCCGTGAGCGCGGCGGAGCAGGTCCGTGCTTTCCTCGAGATGCCGGTGCACGAGCAGCCATCGTCCTCCGCGACAAGCAGGCCGGTGCCGGGCAGGGCGCCGGCCGTTCTCTTCCGGGACGTGAGGTTCGCCTACGATGAGCGCGCGGTGCTGGAAGGGATCAGCATCCGCCTTGCGCCCGGCGAGCACGTGACTCTCGCGGGCACGAGCGGCGCGGGAAAATCCACCATCCTCGCGTTGCTCCTCGGCTTTGCCCGGCCGTCCGGCGGTTCCATAGAAATCGACGGTGTGCCCCTCGCCTCCCTGGATCCCTCCGCCTGGCGGGACAGCGTGGCCTGGCTGCCCCAGAGACCCACGATCTTCCTGGGAACGCTCCGGACGAACATCACCCTCGGCCGCGAGGATGCCCCCGTACACCGCGTCGACGACGCGGTGCGCCTGGCCCACGTGGATGAGTTCCTGCCGCGGCTCCCGCGGGGCCTGGACACGGAGGTGGGCGAAGCCGGCCAGGGCCTGTCCGTGGGCCAGGCGCAGCGCGTGGCGCTCGCCCGGCTCTTCCTCCGTGAGCCGGGGCTCGTGCTCCTTGACGAGCCCACGGCGCACCTGGACGAGGAGAGCGCCCGGCTGGTGGCTGACGGGATCGCGGCGCTCTGCGCGGGCCGCACTGCCATGACGATCACGCACCGCGCTTCCTCCGCCGCCGTTTCGGGCCGGGTCCTGACGCTCGTGGACGGTCGGCTGGAGGCCGGGTCGTGAGCGGGCTCGAACGGCTTTTCGGACTCCTCCGTCCTCACTGGCGGACCGTGCTCCTGGGCATCCTCCTTTCCCTCCTCGCGCTGGCAGCGAACGTGGGCCTCCTGGCCCTGTCGAGCTGGTTCATCGCGTCCATGGCGATCGCCGGCTCCCTGGGCGTCACGATGGACTACGCGACACCCGGCGCGGCCGTGCGCGGGCTCGCGCTCTTTCGCGCCGGCGGGCGCTACGCGGAGCGGCTGGTGAATCACGACACGACGCTGCGCATCCTCTCCACGCTCCGGGTCTGGTTTTTCCGCCGCATCGAGCCCCTGGCCCCTGCGCGACTGGCGGCGAACAGGAGCGGAGACCTGCTGAGCCGCATCCGGGCCGACGTCGACGTCCTGGACGATTTCTACGTGCGCGGCGTGGTGCCCGTTGCCGTTGCCGTGCTGGCCGTCGCCGCGTTCCTCCCGTTCCTGGCGCGCTTCGACCCCCGGGTCGCGGCAGTGGACGCCGCGGGCCTCGCTGCCGGCGGCGTCCTGGTGCCTCTTCTCCTGCGCGCGCTCGCCGAGCGTCCCGGAGGGCGGCGCGTGGCGCTCTCAGCGGAGCTGCGCGCGCTGGTCGTCGAGGAAACGCAGGGCATGGCAGAGCTCGTTGCACTGGGTGCGCTGGGCGCCCACGCGGCCCGCATGGAGGCGGCAGACCGCGAGCTGGAAAAGGTGCAGCGGCGACTCGGGTCCCTCCAGGGCGCCGGCGAGGCCGGCCTCGTGGCCGCTGCGTCGCTGGCGCTCTGGGCCGCGGCGCTGCTCCTCCTGCCCGCGGTCAAGGCGGGCGCGCTGCCGGCGGCCGACCTGCCGATGCTGGCCGTCTTCGTGCTGGCAAGCTTCGAATCCATCATGCCGCTGCCCGTGGTGATCCAGCGCGCGGGAGAAATGGCGGCGGCGGCGCGCAGGCTGTTCTCGCTCATCGACGAGCCGCCCGCTGTCACCGAGCCTGCCGCCTCTACGGTCGCCGGCGCGCCGCCGCAGCCTGTCCTGCCGGCAGCGCTCCCCGCCGCGGCAGGCCTTTCGATCAGGCGCCTGACATTCCGCTACGCCCCGGCCGAGCGTGCCATCATCGACACTCTTTCCATTGAGGTGGCTGCCGGCACGTGCCTCGGCCTCGTGGGACCGACAGGCTCGGGCAAGAGCTCGCTCCTGAACGTTCTCCTCAGGTTCTGGGAGTACGAGTCAGGAGAGATCCACGTGGCGATGCCGGGAGGCAACACCGCGGAGCTGCGAACGTTCGGCGGAGACCAGGCGCGCCGCCTCTTCGCGGTGGTGCCGCAGTCACCGTACCTCTTCCATGCCTCGCTGCGGGAGAACCTTCAGCTGGCGGCGCCTGACGGCGTGGAGCTCTCAGAGCAGGCGCTCACCGAGGCGCTGCGCGCGGCGCAGCTCGGCGCTTTCCTCGGGTCACTCCCGGATGGGCTCGATACGACTGTCGGTGAGACAGGCAAGGAACTCTCCATGGGAGAGGTGCGCCGCGTGGCCCTTGCCCGCGCGTTCCTCCGCGAGGCGCCGATCTATCTCCTGGACGAGCCCACCGAAAGCCTGGACCCGGCCACGGCTGACGCGGTCCTCGCTGCCGTTGCCGAGCGGCTGCGCGGCCGGACGATAATCCTGGTCACGCACCGGGAGAAGGATCTCCTGATCGCGGACCAGGTCATCCGGCTTGGATTGGCCTCCACTGATCGCTGTTCGGCACCCCATTGACCGGGAAGGCCAGATCGTGTAATGATAATGGCCTTCCCATCAGGCAGCCGCTCGCCAACCGGAAAGGCAAATCCACCTTTCGGGAGGCATCGTGCCGAGAATCAACGCAGAGATTGAGCTGTGCTGCTCCAGAGAAGTCGCCTTCGGCAAGGCTGCGGATGTGGCATTCATGAAGGCTCTCGACCCGAACTTCGGCGCCAATACGCAGGTGATGCCGAAAACAGACCCCGAGAAGCCAGGATCGTCTCCCTCATCGAGGCGAACGATATCAGGAATCTTCAAAAAATGAGGAACATCCTTGCGCACTCTTGAGGTCAATCAACCAGGTTCGAGTACGCAACAGGATCGATCAGGCGCCTCGCCTCCTGCAGGCGCAGGCGCTTCCGGTCTCGATCAACAGGTACTCGGGATGCGTGCGAGCGGCGCACCTGAACTCATAGTCATGCATCGGGGCATTATTGGCGTGCCTGCGGGCAGGCGCCTGGGGACGTGGGGCCAACAGGCTCCGGGATAACCAAGAGCCGCCTGAGTCAGTGGATGGGACATGTGCCCGACCAAGGACACTTGCCTGCCGCGCCCCACCGGCCCACAGATGGCAGCGAAAGACTGATTGAGGAGTGCCATGCCCTCGAGACCTGCCACAAAGCCAGACACGTCGGGTTCGCCCAGCCAGTCCCTCCTGAACCGCGCCAGGACCCCTGGGACGTACTACAAGGTCGTGGTCCCGGATACGCTTGATCTTGCTGAGCGCGCCAGGCTCGGCCTGGGCCACTGCACCTCGATCATAAGCCCGGAAGACGGTTATGCGATGTACGCGGGCGGCGGCTTTGGACCGGATCTGATAGGTCTGGATCACCCCGGAACTGGGCCACCTTTGCTGCCAGGCGCAGTGTTGCGAAGGCAAGTACATGGAAGCAATGGCAATGCTGCGGGCAGCGAGCGGCAGCAGACAGGACCTGGAGCTGGAGCACAAGTGGCTGGAGATGATGACCTCATGCCTGGGGGAAGAAGGTCTGTACTGGATCATGCCCAGCGGCGGACGCAGGCCGTGGATGGGTCCGGAGGAGATGCGGCCTTACGCGCACGTGCACGGCCAGAGTGATGTCATGCTCGGTATGATCGCGTGGCATCACTACACGGGGAACCCCAGGTGGGCGAAGCTCATAGATCGCATGGTTGACGGGGTCGACCGTGTGATGGTCTTCCACAAGGACGACTACGCCTACTTCCCCACGCTGGGCTGGATGCCGGAGGAGTACTTCCGCTCGTGCTTTCTCAAGAGCCGCGGCTGGAAGAGCACGGCGGAACCAGAGAACGAGAAGTCTGGTGAGGAGGGATCACTCTTCAACCACCAGGGGCGGATGGTCGAAGCGCTCTCAGACTGGTACATGCTCACCGGGAACGCACAGGCGCTTCGATTGGCCGGCGAGCTCGCGCGGTTCCAGATGAAGCCCAGGTTCTGGGCCGACTATCCGCAAGGTGACTACCCCTCGGTGATGGGGAGCGACCACGCGCACTGGACGGGCCACTTCCACGGGACGGTCAACGTGTTGCAGGGCATCCTGCAATACGGCGTTGCCACGAACGATCCCCGGCTCAAGCTGTTTGCGCGCGACGGCTACGAGTGGGCCCGGGAGGGTTGGTATGCACGGGTCGGTATCATGGGCGATGGCCAGAGCTGCGGCACCGCCCGCCTGACCAGGCTGGCCGCCAGCCTGACCGATGCCGGTGTTGGCGACTACTGGGAGGATATCGACCTGTACATCCGCAACCACGGAACGGAGGCTCAGTTCACGCCCGAGGACATCCCCTACCTGAAGACGTTCATGAAGCCGCCAGCCGATGCGCTTCAAAAGCAGAAGCAGGATCGGGCACTGGAAGCGATGATGGGAGCCTTCCACCTCATCCTGCCGAAGAACCGGTGGTTCTGTTGCTGTGCTCCTTGGGGGAACATGGGTCTCTACTTTGCGTGGGAGGGGACGCTGCGCCATGCCGACGGGGTGGCGCGCGTTAACTTGCTGCTGAACCGCGCCTCGCCCTGGATGGACGTGGAAAGTTCCCTGCCCTACGAGGGCAAGGTGATTCTCAGGAACAAGAAAGCACACGAGGCTTTCGTGCGTATCCCGCTGTGGGTCGACAGGGCCACGGTCAGATGCAGGGTGAGCGGGAGAGCGGTGAAGCCAGCGTGGTTTGGCCAGTACGCGCGATTCGAGAAGCTCAGCCCGGATGACGTGGTCGCAATAACGTTCGCGATGCTGGAGAGATCAGAAAAGTGGAAGGTCACTGAGCCGATCTACAAGCGATACGGTGCGTGGCCTGGCTGTCCGCCCGGCACCGAGATGACGTTCACGTTCAGGGGAAACACGCTCATCGACATGTCGCCATGGCCGATCCTGAGCCTTGGAAGTGCCGACGGGACGAAGTGGCCCTGTTATTCCGGGCGGGCGAAGCTGCTCTCCGCACCGAAGGCTCCGACGAAGCGAGTCGAGAGGTTCGTTGCGCCCGAGGTCGTATCATTCACGGGACGCCAGGCCCTGGCCCCGGTCACCCCGTGAACCGCAGGTAAAGGCGCGCCAGCCGCTCGGGGAGCTGGGACACGTCGTCGATGACCGTGAAGTGGACGTCGCCGTAGAGATGGGCGATGTAGTCACGGGCCGAGCGGTCGATTGTTATGCAGTAGGGCGCGATCCCCATCCGCCTGCATTCCAGGATGGCGCGCCGCGTATCCTCGATGCCGTAGGGTGATGCCTCGGCGCTTGACTCGCCGCCGTAGCCCACGTCGGCGGGGACGCCGTCGCTCAGCAGGAGAAGGAGCTTCGTGGCGTGCGGCTGTTCTGCCAGCCGGGCCGCCGCGTGCCTGATGCACGCACCCGTCGCGGTTGCTGGCCTGCGCCCGGATGGAGGCAATCCGCCCCTGCGCGCGCTCGTCCCAGTGCTCGTCGAAGTCCTTCACGGTCTCGAAGAACACCTTGTGCCGACCCAGGCTGAAGTAGGAGAAGAGCCCGAAATCGTCCCCGATCTTCGAGAGCGCGGAGGCGAGGATCGACAGCGCCGCCTTCTCCACGTCGATGATCCGTCGACCGCCGATCTCTTCGTCGGTGGAGGAGCTCGCGTCCAGGACAACTGCCGCCACGATATCGCGCCGGTTGGTCACCTTGCGGAAGTAGATGGTGTCCTCGGGAGAAGCGCCGCGGAGGAGTTCGATGATGTAGTCCACGGCGTCGCCGAGATGGATCTCGTCCCCGCTTTGCCAGCGCCGCGAGAGCTCCACGCCCTCGGGCCTGATCGAGAGGAACCGCTTCATGGTCTTCGTGTACGTGCCGCGGTTGACCGCGAGGATCGTCCGATAGGTCTCGTCGTGCCGCGACTCCAGGGTGCGCTCGTAGAGCGTGCAATGTGCCGTGCGGTAGGCGCCGGCAGCCATGTCGAACTCGGGGTAGCGGTAGACCCGCATGCTGCCGGAAGACCAGGGCCTCGCGGACATGCCGGGCAGCGGCGTCGCGCGGAGTGCGCGTGGCGATGTCGATGTCCTGTGCCTCACCCGGCGTGTCCACCCTCCGCACGGGCCGCGCTTCCACGATCTTCATGAGCTCGGGACTCACGTCGTGCACGATCTCGGGCACGATCTC
The DNA here is from genome assembly GCA_963768665.1 of uncultured Spirochaetota bacterium. Lineage (GTDB taxonomy): Bacteria > Spirochaetota > Spirochaetia > SZUA-6 > Fen-1364 > Fen-1364. The sequence goes on from CAVYIU010000003.1 coordinate 42,889, forward strand.
CTGTTTCCGGCCCTGCCGAAGAACTCCCGCGCGTCGTGCCGGTCGCTCCAGGGGATCATGCTGAAGACGTCCATGAGCTTGTAGAGGCGGAAGCAGACCCGTGCGCTGTCTTCGACGCACGAGGCAGCGGCCACGCCCTCGTCGAAGGAGGAGGTGATCTCGGCCACACGTCGCTTCAGGTCTTCGTCGACGAGCACTCCCTTCCACTTCCGCTGCAGCGAAAACTGGACCAGGCACTCCAGGACAACGGTCAGCCGCGCATCCGCGTCGTCGCCGGGATCCTGCAGGAGGGGCCGCTGGTGCCAGAGAAAGGCATCGAAGAACGCGACGTCCTGCGCGAGCCCCGGGTACTTGTCGGACAAGGCGCGCTGGATCCGGGCGTTCTCCGCGAGGCCGAACAGCTCCCGGGCCAGGGCCGGTGCGGGAAACCGGTAGGAGAACCGCTCGTGCTCGGTTTCCATGACAACGATCGTACGCCCGCTGTTGAGGTGCACCTCGATGGACCCGTTGGAGCGCTCGCGGATGGAACGCGCGCTCCGCGCGTACGCCCTCCTCACGTTCATCATGATCCCGGGAAGGTTCATGACGTAGCGCTGGTAGAGCTCCTCGGTAAAGTCGATGCGGGAGAGGTCCAGGCCGAACGTGCCCATGCCTATGGAGGCAGCCTGCTGCGCGGCCAGGAGAGTGTAGATGCTCTCGTTGCGCTCGGTGCTGTCGAACGTGCGGATCTCGGAGGGCAGGAACATCGTGCGGCCGTCCGTGTAGGGGCTCGTGGCTCCAAGGCTGGACGCCTCGAGTCCCAGCAGGGAGAGGTCGCGCCCCGCGAGGCTGGAGGCGTAGATCTTCAGCATCCGCTTCAGGTCATCCAGGACGGCAGAGGGCACGCCGAGGACCTTCCTGCTTTCGCGCGAGCGGCCCATGAGGAAGCCCACGCCCTCCTCCACCCTGTTGCTGGAAAGAAGGTCCGCTCCCCGGGAGAGCCACGAAAGGAAGGCGCCGCCGGGAACCGTCATCATCGCCCCCGGGAGCTTTTCCAGGATCTCCGGCATCGCGCCAGGCGCTGCCGAGGCTATGGCCCCCACGTGCCTCATGGCAGCGCTCGCGGCCGAGGGGTCGTCGAAGCCGAGGCAGAAAGCGATGGCTCTTTCCCCTCTCTTCGACGCTCCGCAGGCGCGAGCCAGAGACAGGAGGTCGGAAGCGATCGAGGCGAGCGGAGCCTGCAGCGCGGGGTAGCGCGCGAGCACGGTCGAAGGAAAACCGGGGTTTACCCGGGACAGCTCGTAGAGCAGGCCGCATGCGCTGGTGAGCTCTCCACGGCGCACGGCAAGGGCAAGAAAGACATCGACGTTGATGAACGAGTGCTCGGAAACAGCGGCAAGCTGGCCGATGGCGCGGATGGTCTGCTCGTCCAGGGAAACGAGCGCGGCGGCGGTCTCCACGGCTCGCGTGAAGAAGGGAACCAGCTTGGGCTGGCCGGCCTCCAGGCGCGACAGCATCTGCCGGTACGCGGGAGAATCGATCATGTCCTGAACAGCTTGTCGATAATGACCTCGATGGCCGCGATCTCCTCCTTTTCATCCGTGATGGCCTGGGCAACGGCAATGGAGCACGCGCGCTTGGGCGCAATGCCGCGTCGTACGAGCTTCGCCGCGTGCACGATGCTCCGCGTGCTCACCCCCTCCTCCAGGTCTATGCTGGAGATCGTGCGCACGTCGTTCGCGAGCACGACCAGCTTCTCCGCCACGGCGTGGTCCACCCCGCTCTCCTTCTCGACGATGATGACTTCCTTCTCGGGAGGCGGGTAGGAAAAACTCAGGGCGGCAAAGCGCTGCTTCGTCGACGGCTTGAGATTCTTGCGGATGCTCTGGTAGCCGGGGTTGTAGGAGACCACCACCATGAACGTCTTGGGCGCCTTGATCTGGATGCCGAGCGTTTCCAATGGAAGAATCCTGCGGTAGTCCGTCAGGGGATGGATGACGACCGTCACGTCCTTGCGCGCCTCCACGACCTCGTCGAGGTACAGGATGGCCCCTTCCTTCACCGCCACGGTGGCAGGGCCGTCGATCCACACTGCCTCACCGCCCTTCATGATGTAGCGGCCGGTGAGGTCGCGCACCGTGAGGTCTTCGTGGCAGGCCACCGTGTAGAGCGAGCCGACACCGGGAGCGGTCTCCCCGCCGCCCTTGGCCACCCGCATCATCTTCTGGCCCAGGGTCCACGCCATGAACTCCACGAACCGCGTCTTGCCGCAGCCCGTCGGTCCCTTCAGGAGAAGGGGGATCTGCTCGATCCAGGCCCGCTCGAAGATCTCCACCTCGTCCTGGATGGGAAGGTAGAAAGGCTTTTCCTCGATCCGATAGGAGCTGGTGGGATTGGATGCCACTTTTTTGCCTCCGGCTTTTTATGCCAGGAGTATATACCGGAGGTGAGCTCCTGTCCCTCTACGTCTCCCGCGTCAGCCAGTCCCTCTGTTCGGGCGTGAGTGAAATGTCGTCGGCCCCGATGGAATCCAGCAGGTGCTGCAGGTCTGTCGTGCCGAGGATCGGGAACACCGGGAACTCATGGGCCCTGAGCCAGGCAAGCGCCACCTGGTTCGCGGTGCATCCCAGCTCCTGGGCCAGGTGCCCAGCCCGTTCACGCCGCTTTCGGCTGACCGGGTTGTCGAAGGATTCCGCATTGCGTCCCGTGGCGCCGGCAATGTATCCATACGCCGTCGGCGTCCACGGCATCACGGCGAGCCCGGATGCGCGGTGCCACGCGATGTCACTTTCGCTCATCATGTGCGTGGTCTGGTCATACGAGCCATCCCAGGCGATCGGCGCGTGATTGGGTCGCACCAGGTTCCACTGCGGTGACGAGGCGACGAAGCCGTGGAGCTTCTTGCGGGATGCGTACGAGTTTGCCTCGATCAGCCGCTCCACGGTCCAGTTGCTCGCCCCGATATACCGCACGCGTCCCTTCGCGATCTCGGCGTTGAGCGTATCGATGATCTCGCTTGCGGGATGACGAGTGTCATCGCGGTGCAGCGTGTAGAGGTCGATGGTGTCGATCTGCAGCCGTTCGAGGCTGGTGGTGATGTCGGAGGCAAGAACCTCCGGAGTCAGGCAGTCAGCCGGACGCGGATAGGCTGCGCCGAATGCAGGGTGACCTCCCTTGGTCGAAATGACGACATCCCGACGGTTTCCGAAATGTCGCACGCACTCTCCCAGCCCGCGTTCGCTCGCGCCTTCTCCGCTGGGCAGCCAGGAGGCGTAGCAGTGGGCCGTGTCGAAGAGGTTCCCACCCGCTTCGCAGTAGCGTTGATAGAGCTCGAACATGGCCGGCCCCTTTACGCTGGTGCCGAACCTCATGACGCCATAACAGAACGAAGAGACGACAAGGTCGGTGCTGGGAAGTGGCTGCCGCTTCATACCCTATCCTTGTCCGCAACCAGAAGTGCCGTCAAGCTCGGCCGGCGCCCGCATGCAGCCGCTCTCCGTCCTGGCGAAGGAACGGAGCTCGCCATGACCTTCGGGTCGTTCGACTGTGCCGACTTCGGGGCGGAGCGAGACTGCTCATTGCTCCAGGGTCACGCCGGCGTCGAGCGCCGCGGCGCACAGGGCGGCTCGCGCTCGGGGCACGAGCTCGTCCGGCAGGTGCTCGATGATGCAATAGGCACCCGGGCAGGTTGTGTTCAGGCGCCGCAGGATCAAACCCTGGTCCACGGTGCCGGCACCGACGACCACTTCCCCGATGTGCACGACGAGCTCGTTGCCCAGCGCGCAGTCCTTTATGTGAGCCGCGGCAATGCTGCTCCCAAGTGTGTCGAACAGCTCGTTTATCACCCGTGTCGTGTCGTGCGCATCCTTGACCGTTCCGACGAAGTTCACCGCGTCGAGGTTGAACTTCAGCGCCGGCGATCCCACGGCCCGGAGGAGGTCCAGGACCTGGCGCGCGGAGTCGAGCGGCGAGAGCACGTGCCCCTCGATGGCCAGGGTCATTCCGTCCGCGGCCGCTGCTGCCGCGGCCTGCCGGAGGCTGTCCGCGAGCCGGTCGAACGTGGCTTCCGTGTGATTGCCCGGGTGAGGAAACCAGTGGCCGCCGGGGTTGAGCGAACCGGGGCGCACGTAGACAGTGTCAGCGTCGAGCAGGCGCCCGATGCGCGTGAGCGCCTGCAGGCCGCGCACGCCGCTCCGGCGAAGCGCATCATCCGGGTTGACGAGGCACTCGTACCAGCCGTTTGCCTGGGCGGCCTCGAGACCAGCCGCATCCAGCGCGGACCTGAGCCTCTTGACCGCGGCCGCCTCAGTCTCCAGTGGCCGTGGAAAAAAGACGGAAACGCCACGAAAGCCCGCGGAGCGCGCCCTGCGCGCGGCCTCGACGTCGATTTTCTCCCACGCCGGCACAAGGCCGGCAACCCCGAGCTTCATCGCGTTGTGACGATCCCGCGTACGTAGTCGGCCTCATCGGAAGCCAGCCAGGCCAGCACCCGGGCCACGCCGCGCGGCGACCCGAGGCCGGCATCAGCAACCGCTCTTTCGAGCTCCGCGGGCCTTCCGCTGCGTTCCACCTCGGCGGCAATCACCGACCTCTTCATGCCCGTGTCGATATTGCCCGGCGATACGACGTTCACTCGTATGTTCTTCGGCGCGAGCGCGTTGGCCAGGACAACGGCGAAGCTGTTCACCCCGCCCTTGCTCGTGCCATAGGCGAAGGAGGAGCTGCCGTGCGTGGCCGCTCCCGAGGACACCAGCACGATCACCCCGCCTCCGGCCTTCTCGAGAAGTGGTACTGCATGCTTCGAGCAGAGGAAGCAGCCCGTGGTGTTGACCTCGAGCACCGTGCGGAAGGTCTCCAGCGTGAAGTCCTCCAGCGGCACGTGGGCTCCCTTGAGCACCCCGGCAACGTGCAGGACGACGTTGAGCCTGCCGGACGTTTCGGCGACCCGGGCGTACATCCGCTTCACCGAAACCTCGTCTGCCACGTCCACGGGGATGAATACCCCGCGGCAGTCGCGAGCAACGTCGCCGCCGCCGGCCTCGTCGCGGTCGGCAACGAGAACCGATGCGCCCCGCTCGGCGCACAGCCGGGACGTCGCGGCGCCGATGCCTGCCGCGCCGCCGACAACCAGGATTGCCTTGCCGGCAAGATCCATCAGCAGCCTCCTTGCTCCCTGCACAGACCGGGCATAGTATCCGCGAAAGCGTGCCCGGGGGAAAGGCCGGCTCGGAACCGCCAGGGACCCCCTCGACCGGGGAGAGAGGCGGTGCTACCATCCCCTCCCGCCATGGCAATTCCTGTGCCGATCGTTCCGCCCGTGGTCCTTGGCAGGACCGGCCTGCGAAGCACCCGGTTGGGCCTGGGTACCGCGGCGTGGCCCGCGCACGTGTCTCCTGGGCGCGCCGCCGAGGCGCTGCGGGCCGCATTCGACCTGGGCATTCGTCACCTGGACTGCGCCGCCAAGTACCACACGGAGGCGCACGTCGGCCGGGCGCTTCGCGATGTCGGCGCTCCCGCCGACCTGGTTGTGGCCACCAAGGTCTGCGCGTACTTCGACGAGGATCTGAACACCGAGTTCGTTTCCTATAACCCTGCGGCCGCTCAGCGCTCCGTGGAGCGGAGCCTGCGGCTCCTGGGGCGGGAGCGGCTGGAGATCGTCTACATCCACGATCCGGTGAAAGAGAACCTGCCCCTCATCAGCCGGCGCGGCGGCGTGCTGGATGTCCTGTGCGCGCTGAAGGACCAGGGACTCATCGCGCACCTGGGCATGGCCAGCGGGGACCACCGCTCCCTCCAGTGGGCCGTCGAGCACGGAGCCTTCGATGTTGTCCAGGGCTTTCACGTCAACACGCTGCTCAACCGCAGCGGGCGAACGGGGGTGTACGCGGAAGCCAGGGCCCGGGGGATCGGGATCTGCGATTCCGGGCCGTACGCGGGCTTTCTCCTGGCCACGGGCCCGGTCCCGGGGCGCGCTACAACTACGCTCCGGCTTCCCCCGAAGTGCTCGATGCCACACGGAGACTGCAGTCCGCCTGCGCCCTCAAGGGCGTGGGCCTTGCCGATGCCGCGCTCGGGTTCGCCCTTCAATGTCCGAGTGTTGACGTGGTGGTGGTCGCCTCGGGAGACCCGGACCATATCCGCTCGTGGGCCAGGGCCCTGGATCTGCCGTTGAGCCCCGCGGACTACGAGGAGCTGGAGAGGATCGCGGGCCCGGACCAGGACGTGTTCTCGGCAGAGCTCCCGAGAATCCAGGTCCATCTCCCGGCGCACCCTGGGAAGGTCTTGGAGGTGAACAATGGGACTCCTTGAGGGCAAGGTCGCGCTTGTCACGGGGGCAAGCACCGGCATCGGGCGGGCCATCGCCGTAGGACTGGCCGGCGAGGGTGCGGCGGTGGGGCTGGTAGCGAGAGGGCGGGATGCGCTCGAAGAAACTGCCGTTCGGGCGCGCGCCCTCGGCGCCCGCGTCTTCTCATTCGCGGGTGACGTGGCTGACGGCGGGTTTGCACGGCGCGTGGTCGAGGAGATGGTGGAGCAACTGGGACGAATCGATATCCTCGTCAACAACGCCGGCACGAACACCTTTCACCGCAACATTGCCGACATATCCGCGGACGACTGGCGCCGCGTGTTCGAGACCAACGTGACGGGCGCGTTCCTTTTCACGCGCTGCGCCCTGCGTCCCATGCGGAAGGCCGGTCGCGGCCAGGTCATTACCATTACCTCCAGCGCAGGCCTCGCACCGAACCCGCCCGCGGGAGTGGCGTACTCGGCATCCAAGCACGCGCTGCAGTCCCTGACGACATCGATCAACCTCGAAGAACGCAGGCACGGAGTCCGCGCGTGCGCCATCGCCCCGGGCGAAACCGACACACCCAACCTGGACCTGCGCCCGCTGCCGCCCTCGCCGGAAGCTCTCGCGAAGATGCTGCACCCGGAAGATCTCGCACGCGCGGTTCTCTTTGTCGCGTTGCAGCCGGAGCACGTCTCGGTGGAGCTCATCGTGGTAAATCCCACGGAGCGCCGGGACTCACAGGCGGACTACGAACGCTACGTGGCAGACGGGCACACCGACGTGTCACCCGATTGATCGCCCGAAACGCGTCAGGATCCGGCGGTTACGCGCCATCCAGGCCAGGTTGAGCCCTGAGCGCGGCTTGAGCATGAGACGCTCCTGGAGCAGGGCTCGCGCCAGCGAGCTCTGCCCGGCACGCTCTGCCGCGCTGAGAAGCGTCTGCGCCAGCACGTCACGCTGCGCATGCGAGCCGCCACCGCGGGCCGCGATCGCCTTGATCGGGATCAGCAGGTCCACCGCTTCCGCGTACTTTCCACGCGCGTAGGCAAGCAGCGCACGCGACAGCGGAAGACCCACGGCGCGCGTCATGGCGCCGTTGTCACTGTCGAGTCGAGCGGTGCGCTCCATGAGCGACAGCGGTCGCCGCGCGAGGTCGTCTCGGCCGGCCCCTGCGAAGGCCATCATGGCGTGGCTGTCGTTGAAGGAGTACCAGGCGTCGTCGGCATGAAGGCATACACTGAGCAAACGAGGAGCGCGGCGAGTTGCTCCGATGTGGCACCTTGCGCTACGCTCGGAGCACCACCATCCGACGGGATACGGCCATGAAGAACACGATCCGGATCCAACCCAGCCTTGTCGTTCCCAGGCGCATCAACCCTTTCCAGTACGGGCAGTTCATCGAATTCCTCTATGACGTGGTGACCGGCATGTGGGGAGAGAAGCTCTATGACCAGAGCTTCGAAGGTCCGCTTCCGTACAAGAGGGAGTTCCGCCCCCAGGTCGACAATCGGGAGAAGCCGTGGTACCCGTTCGGCGGCACTCCTCGCGCGAAGTACGTCCTGGACGAAGACAATCCGTTCAACGGCCGGGTGTCCCAGCGCATCAGCCTGGAGGGTGACCCGGCGACGCTCGGCATTGCCCAGGATGGCATCTACGCCGCTAAGGGCAGGACCGACACTCTCACCGTCTCCCTGCGCTCACGGAAGCCTGGCCTTGCCGTCACCGCGCGCGTGCGTAACCCCGAGGGAGCGGTGCTCGCAGAGGCGACCTTCAGGAGCACCACTGCCTGGAAGAAGCACGCGGCAAAGCTCAGGTACGCCGGCACGACGGACAACGGGACCATCTTTTTCGAGTTCCGCGGACCCGGCACCCTCTGGATCGACCAGGCGTCCCTCATGCCTGACGATGCCATTGGCGGCTGGCGACCGGATGCGGTCGAAGCGATACGAGCGCTGCACTGCCGCATCATCCGCTTCGGCGGCAGCACGATCGAGAATTACGAGTGGCGCGACCTCGTGGGCCCGGCGGACAAGCGCCCGCCGTGGCTGAACGAGCCCTGGGGCGGCCTCCACCCGAGCGGCGCGGGCCTGGAGAACGTGATCGACCTGATCCGGCGGGCCGGTACCGAGGTGCTCTGGTGCATCCGTATCACCGACAGGCCGCCCGAGGAAGCCGCGGCGCAGGTGGAATACTTCAACGGCTCCACGAGCACGAAAATGGGGGCGCTGCGCTCCAGGAACGGCCACCCCGAACCGTACCGCATCAGGTACTGGCAGGTCGGCAACGAGGTGGGCGGCGACGAGTATGCCAGGGAGCTGGCCGCCTGCTGCGTTGCCATGAAGAAGGCGGATCCCGGCATCCGCATCATGTCTTCCTATCCGAACGAAGCCGTGCTGCGCCTGGCCGGCCCGTACCTCGATTACGTCTGCCCGCACCACTACTCGCCCGACATCGCCGCCAGCGAGGAGTCCTTGCAGGAGCTTGCGCGCATGATAGCCGACTGCTCGCCCCACAGGAGCATCGCTGTCGGAGTGACAGAGTGGAATACCACCGGCGGCGACTGGGGCCTGAGACGCAGCATGCTGTGGACTCTCGACAACGCCCTGGCGTGCTCCCGGTACCACAACATGCTGCACCGGCAGGCGGGGTTCGTGGAAATCGCCAATCGTTCCAACATGTGCAACAGCCTCTGCTCGGGTATCATCCAGACCGACAATCACCGGCTCTACAAGACGCCGACGTACTACGCTCAACAGCTTTATGCCGCTCACGCCGGCGTCTGGCCGGTGATGGTGACGACCGAAGGCCGCTTCGACGCCTACGATGTGAGCGCTACCCTTTCCGAAAGGGGCGATCGGCTGACGCTGTTCATCACCAATCGCTCGCTGGAACCCGAAAACTGCACCCTGGACCTCTCCGCCCTGGGCGTGGCCGCCCAGGCCGCGAAGGTGTGGACGGTCGAGGATACGCGCCATGCGGGTGAACGCGACGTCGTGAACAGTTTCTGGGAGCCGGAGCGCGTCAGGACCGTGCCCGGCAGGGTCCGGAGCGAAGGCCCCACGACGACCTGCATGCTGCCCGGGGTATCACTGACGGTGATGGAGCTCACGGTGAACGCGAAAGACCTGGTGCCGAGGAGGTAACGAGCGGCCCTCCGGTGGGCTGCGCAGGGGGACACGTTTCGAAGCCCCCGCGATCGTGCTACCATCGACCCCATGGACGAACCCCTGAAGCCTCCCTACCTCGAGCGCATCGACCAACGCGGTGACCTGGTGGCGTGGGTCGTTGACGGCAGCTACATACGCGGCCATATCGACGAGGAGTTCACGAACTTCGGTCAGCACTATCGGTTCCCCTACATCCCCGAGAGCGAGCTCTGGCTGGACCAGGAAGCACAGCACGACGAGCGTCGATTCTTCATCGAGCACCTGCTGGTGGAGCACCGCCTGATGAAGCAGGGGATGCCCGTACGCGCAGGCCATCGTGCAGGCCGATATCTGTGAGAGGAAGGAGCGCCGACGGGCCGGCGACGCGCGGACGGCTGCCAGGGCCGGCCAGTCGCTGCCGGACGGCGTGGACATGCACGAGGAGATGTGGAAACGACTGGAAAACGCGGTCACGGTGTGGATCGTGAATGGCCGGCGGGTGCGGAGCACTTTTGACATCGACTTCACCGAGGGCGGGCACGACAAGGTGTACGAGTTCGTGCCCGTCGGCGAAGTCTGGATCGACGACGCCATCATCCTCCGCGAGCGTGGCTATGTCCTTCTGCACGAGCTGCACGAGCGCAACCGCATGGCCGGTGGCTGGCCTTACAGCAAGGCGCACGCGGAGTCCAGCCGCCTGGAGTACCGCTGTCGACACCACCCGGACGAACTGCATGACGCGCTCGCCGCGGAGGGCTGGGCGTAGTCGCTGCCGGTGTCACCTGCTGCCGGCCCGGGAGGGACGGCGACCGGCACCGGGCCACAGGTAGTCGCATGTCGGGCTCGTGCATTCCCTGCACTGCAGGTTCCTGTTGGAGATCTCGGAAAACCTCTCCGGGTGACGGGAGTGCAGGTACTCCCACTGCCCCAGGACGATCAGGGAAGCTGCCACGAGAGAGCAGGACCAGAACGAGGGAAGGAAGAGCAGCGGAGAGACGATCATGAACCTGCCCCAGCTGTGGATGCGGCAGGTGTGGCAGCACTTGCTGCGCACGATCCACGCCCGGAAGGGGCACCAGACGTTGATGCAGAACTCGTCGAAGAAGTAGAAGAACACGACCGTCATGAGAATGAACAAGGCGCCCTTGAAGACGAAGAAGTGCAGTGCACCGACGAGCGACAGGATGCCGATCCAGAAGGCAGCCGCGCGCAGCGCGGCGCGGTTGGCCTTCCGCGTAGAGGCGAACACTGCCTCCCGCCTGTCGGCCGTCACGCTCGGCCGAAAGTGGCGCAGGAAGAGCTTCCCGCTCGAGACGCGCAGGCTGAACGCGGGGATCAGCAGCCAGACCGTCCCGAGCATGTAGAAAGACCATCCGAGCTGGTAGCCTCTCACCGGCCCTGACGCCCAGTTCACAATGCTCCACAGGCGCCCCGGGGCGAACAGCGCGAGGCCAAAGAAGGCGAGCATCGCCGCGGTACGACAGGCAAGTTTCAGCCGATCGAGATGTCTCAGGCTGTTCCTCATGACGTGGTTGACAGGCTACACATGATGCCGCCCGCTGTGCTACTGTCCCCATGAGCTGCCCGTCTGGAGAAATACGGAATGCGGTGTAAATCCGCAGCGGTCCCGCCACTGTGACCGGGGATTCCTGCAGCACGGAAAAAGCCGTCGCATGACGGCGTTCCAGCCATTGCCCTTGGAAAGGGCGAGAAGGCGCTGCCAGGAAAGTGATCCGGAAGCCAGGAGACGATTCTCCAGACCTGAACTCCTCGCGGAAAGGGATGGCGTGCTGTATTTCCTGTACCCTGACTCTCCATTTCTCCCCGGCCGACTCCCTCTCTCCTTCCCGTGCGGAAGGAATGCGAGGAGCTGAAGCGGCAGCCGGGAGTTTCTTATGCGTACACCTGTTCTCGTCCTGGCCGCGCTCTGCGCGTGTCTTCCCGCCTGGACAGACCCGCCCGAGCTGAGCGAGGTCGTGGTCACCGCTACCCGCGTGGACACGGGCATTCTCGAATCCCCCAGCTCTGTGACGCTCATCACCCAGGACCAGATAGCTTCCTCGGGGGCGCAGGACGTTTCCGGGGTCATCAACGGGACCGCCGGCGTCGTCGTCAAGGACAACGGCACGACCGGGGGAATAAAGACGGTGAGCATCCGCGGCTCGACGTCCGAGCAGGTGCTCGTCCTGGTCGACGGAATCCCCGTGAACTCCAGCATCGTGGGGTCAGTCGACCTGTCCACCATCCCGCTCTCCAGCGTGGACCATATCGAGATCGTGCGCGGCGCGGACAGCGCGTTGTATGGGAGCGGCGCCGTAGGCGGGGTGATCAACATCATCACGAAGACGCCGTCAGGGCCGCAAGTTACCCTGGACGTCACCAACGGGAGCTACATCCCCCACGACGCGGTCGAGGTGACCTCCACCTATCCCACCACGGTAACGACCCCCGTGAGCGCGAATCCGCTCGACCTCGTGGACAACCAGACGGTCGATCTCTCCCTTGCCCGGGAAGCTGGGCGAGGTGGGGCTGATGGGCGGCGGGTCTTTCACCCGGGCTGCCAACGGGTTCACGTGGGACGACACCACCGATCTCCAGGCGTGGAGGCGACTGCCGAACTCCGATGCCCTTTCCGGCAACGGGTTTCTCGGCCTTACCGCACCACTGTTCGGCGGCGAGCTGGGCGTGAAAGGGACCGTGCTGCTTTCCGATTCGGGGCAACCAGGTTCCCTGACCCTCGTCAGTGATACGGCCCGGCTGGACGATACAGCGGCCACCGGCGCGGTGACATGGAAGACGGATCGCTTCTTCACCGATGCGCTGAGCCTCGACTTGAAGACGTACTATCGCTATGACGACCTCACCTACAACTACAACATCCCCGGCGTGTCGCCGAGCGTCGCGCAGACACAGACGGCGAGCGTCGACCTGACGCAGAAGCTCACCCTGAACGACGTCCTCTCCGCCGTGTACGGCGGAAGCGCATCGTACGACTCCATCGACAGCACGGACTTCACGAGCACGAAGGACAGGCTCAATGTTTCGGGGTTCCTCTCGGTCCCCCTGTCACCGATCGAGCCGCTGACCATCACCCCATCCGTTCGCTACGACTACTACAGCGACTTCGCCGGCAACCTTTCCTACTCGCTGAGCGGTGTCCTGTTGCTGTCCCCGCAGTCCTCGCTGCGCGCGTCCTTCGGGAGCGCCTACCGGGTGGCGACCCTCGACGAGATGTACTACTTCGATCCCTACGGGTCGTACCTGTCGAACCCCAACCTCAAGCCCGAGACGTCGTACAACGGAGAGCTCGGGTGGTCTCTCGCCCTGGACAGGGTTTCCGTCGACACCTCGGTTTTCACGCGCCTCGTCTACAACGCCATCTCCAGCCTCGAGGTCGCGCCGTATGTCTACCAGGTGGAGAACCTCTACGAGACCCTCTTCCCCGGTGCCGAGATACACGTGAAGCTTCTTCTCACCAGCGCGATCTCGCTGGAGGCAAGCTACACTTTCGATGACACGTTCCTGTTGAACGACGGCACCACGGCCTACACGCTGGCCGACAACCTGCGCGCGCCGTACGCCCCCGTGAACACCGTGAGCGCGGAGGCGCGGTACACCGACAAGGTAATGTCCGGCGGCATCAAGCTGCTCTACGTGGGCGACCAGTACACGGACACGGCGAACTCGCAGGCCGGGATGATTCCCGGGTACCTCCTCCTCAACGCCGATTATCGGATCACGCTCTCCGGCGCGGTGACCCTCTCGCTCACGGCAAAGAACGTCCTCGACACGCTGTACTACACCCAGCTGGGCTATCCCATGCCCCCGTTCTCTCTCGAGGCAGGTATCCGCCTGCACGTGTAGTGAGACAGCGCCCTGGTTTTGCCCTTTGCCTTTGCGCAGCCGCGCTGATCCACGCGGTTGTCCTTCTCGTCCCGCGTCCCGCGGGACGAGAAGCGAAGGAGACCGCTGCTGTCGAAGTGACCCTCGATTCCGGACCTGCCACGTCGCCTGGGGGCGGCGGCCAGCCCGCCGCGCGGACCTTGCCCCGCGCCCGGACCGCTCCCGCGCAGGTTTCCGCCCCACCGCCCGAGCTCGCTGAACCCGCCGGTGCCGCGCCCGCAACAGCTGCGCCCACGCCCGCGACCGGGTCGGCCGCTGCGCCTGCCCCGGCAGCCAGCGGGCCGAGCGGGCCCCCTGGGCCGGCGGACAGCGGCGCGGGCGTGGCGTCCGCCGACAGCGAATCAGCTGCGGGAGGCGCGGTCCCCGGCGCGGCTTCGGCAACAGGCACCGGCGCGGACGGCACCGGTTCCGGCAGCGCCGCCGAGGCAAGCGATATTGCCACGCCGCGCCCGCTGACGGACATCCATCCCGTCTATCCCCGTGCCGCGCGCCGGGCGGGATGGCAGGGGGTCGTGAGGATCCGCGCACTGGTTGGAGCCAACGGCACCGTGGCGAGTGCGGATGTTGCCCAATCCTCGGGGCACGCGATCCTTGACGAGGCGGCGATCGAGGCCGTTCGCCTCACCATCTTCGCACCAGCGGAGCAGGCGGGAAAGGCCGTGGCCAGCCTCGTGATCATCCCGGTGCGCTTTCAGCTCAATTGAGCGCGTGCGATCGAGGCATGAGCAGGTGCGCAGCGGCATGTCCTCCCCGCCTCCTCGTGAGTATCTTAGCTCCGCGGAGGACCGGATGCGCACAGCACTCGAGGCGGAGCTTACATACATGGGAAGGCGGGTCGACACGTCGCCGAATGTGTTCGGCGAGTTGCGCGATTCCCGCGACATCGTTGACGACACCGGGGCCTTGCGCCGCAGGGTGGAGGACGAGGGGTACCTCTTCCTGCCCGGCATCCTGGACAGGGAGGAGGTGCTCGCTTCGCGCGGGGAGGTCCTTCGACGCCTTGGCGCGGCGGGGCTCCTCGACCCCGCGTTCCCGGTCGCCGAGGGGATCCCCGCCCCCGGGGTGAAGGACGGCTTTGTCCCGCGGCTGGCAAGGGACAACGCACCCCTCGAGCGCGTGATCTTCGAAGGCCCGATGATGAGCTTCTACGAGCGCCTGCTCGGCGGCACGGTGCGCCACTTCGATTACGTCTGGCTCCGGGCCAAGAGGCCCGGCATCACCGACGCCACGCCGCCCCACTACGACGTGGTCTACATGGGCCGCGGCACGAAGATGCTCTTCACCTCGTGGACGCCGCTGGAAGACGTGCCCATGGAAAAGGGCGGCCTGATGATCCTGGAAGGCTCCCACAGGCTGGAAGAGGTGAAGAGCACCTACGGCCAGCTCGACGTGGACACCTACTGCGAGAACAAGGCCGAGGCTCCCCTCATCAGGTCGGGGGCGAAGCAGTGGGAGACGCGGGTGCACAGCGGGAAGTACTCCGACGATGCTGTCGCCCTGCCGCAGGCGCTGGGCGGCCGGTGGCTGACGGCGGACTTCCGCGCCGGGGACCTCCTTCTCTTCGGCATGTACACCATGCACGCGAGCACCGACAACCACAGCCGCGGTCTCCGCCTCTCCACCGACACGCGCTACCAGCTCGCTTCCGAACCGGTGGACGAGCGATGGATCGGGGACGACCCGATAGCGCACGGGCCCGAGGGCAAGCGCGGATTCATCTGCTGAGCCCCGGCGCCCATCCTTCACGCCATCAGCGAGACCCGCGCGCGGCGGCGACCGCCGGCCATGCGGTACACGTGGATGGTCCCGGACAGGTGGACGGGTTGGATGGTGGGGAATCCCCAGTAATCCGACACCACGCGGGCGCCCGCGGCAAGCTCGCGGAGGACCTTCTTCTCCAGGCGTTTCATGATGAAACCACCCTGGAAGAGCGTCACCGCATCAAAACCGGAGAGGTCGACGCTCCAGAAGCTCTGCCAGTGCACGTGGGCCCGCCCGGCACACCCTGAGCGCCGGATATTCCAGCGGGACAGCAGGACGAGCGCCGGGTTGATCTCGAAACCGTGGGCCTCGGCCCCGCGCCGTGCCAGGGCGATCACCACCCGGCCGTCGCCTGATCCCAGGTCCGCTGCCCGGTCACCGGTGGAAACGTCGGCGAGCTCGGCCATGCGAAGCGCGTGCGACCGAAGGCTCGGGAAGAAGACCGCACCCCGGCCGATCGGAAAGAAGACGAAAAAGGTGAGGTAGAAAACTGCGATGACGATGGAAATCGCGGCCGCGGCCACCAGCACCAGTGGGCTCCCGCGGCCACTATGCCAGATCGTCGGGCCGCAAGGAAGAGGACGGCGGCACCTGCCGACCGGTCGTTGCCGGCCGCGCCGCACTCTGCTATACACGACGGAGAAGCCCGCGCCCCATGGGCGCCATGGGTTCCCAGGAGATGATCATGGCCGCATTCCCGTTCCAGGACCCCGACCTCCCCGCCGATCAGCGTGTCGAGGACCTCGTCGGCCGGCTCACGCTCGCCGAGAAGGTGTCCCAGATGGTCTACACCTCTCCGGCGATCCCGCGCCTCGGCATCCCCGAATACAACTGGTGGAACGAGGCGCTGCACGGTGTGGGCAGGGCCGGTATCGCCACCGTGTTCCCGCAGGCAATCGGGCTCGCCGCCACCTTCGACACGCCGCTCCTCCACGCCGCGGCCGCTGCCATCTCGGACGAGGCGCGCGCAAAGCACCACGAGTACGCGCGGCAGGGCTACCGCCGCCAGTACCACGGCCTCACCTTCTGGAGCCCCAACATCAACATCTTCCGCGACCCGCGCTGGGGACGCGGCCAGGAGACCTATGGAGAGGATCCCTACCTGACAGGGCGCATGGGCGTGGCCTTCGTAAAAGGTCTGCAGGGCGATGATCCCGCGCACCCGAAGCTTGCCGCGACGCCGAAGCACTACGCGGTGCACAGCGGACCCGAGGCCCTGCGCCACCACTTCGACGCCCGCGTGAGCGCGCGGGATCTGCGCGAAACCTACCTCCCCGCCTTCCGCGATTGCGTGGTGGAGGGCGGCGCCATGTCGGTCATGGGCGCATACAATCGTACCAACGGCGAGCCCTGCTGCGGCAGCGATATGCTCCTGGGGAAGGTCCTGCGCGAGGAGTGGGGCTTCCCCGGTTACGTCGTCTCCGACTGCGGCGCCATCGCCGACTTCCACGAGCATCACACCGTCACGAGCACGCCCGCGCAGTCGGCAGCCATGGCCGTGCGCAAGGGATGCGACCTGGAGTGCGGCAGCGTATACCCCGCGCTCACCGAGGCGGTGAAGCAGGGCCTGATCTCGGAATCAGAGATCGATACGGCGCTCGCAAGACTGCTCGCCGCGCGGATCAAGCTCGGCATGCTCGACCCGGCGGAGCGCTCCCCGTGGTCCGGCATCCCCTACGAAAAGGTGGACTGCGCGGAGCACAGGGCGCTCGCCCTCGACACGGCCCGCGCGTCGGTCGTCCTGCTGAAAAACGAGACGGAAACCCTCCCGCTCCGCAAGGACCTCGGCTGCATCGCTGTGATCGGGCCCAACGCGGACGACCGCGAGGTGCTCGTGGGCAACTATGCCGGTCTCCCTTCCCGCTCGACCACCGTCCTGGAAGGAATCAGGGCCGCGGTCGGACCCAGGACCCGCGTGATCTATGCACAGGGCTCGGAAATCGAGCGGACCTCGGCGGCCTGGTGGGACACGGGGGCGGACGACGGCTTCGGTGAGGCACTGGCAGCGGTGGACGCTGCCGACGCCGTCGTGCTCGTGCTCGGCCTGAGCAACAAGCTGGAAGGTGAGGAGGGCGGCGCCACCCGGTCCCAGTGGAACGGGGACAGGATCTCCATTGACCTTCCCGCCATCCAGCGCAGGCTGTTCGCCGCCGTCGCGGCGAAAGGAAAGCCGGTCGTGCTGGTCATCCTCACGGGGAGCCCCGTGGCGATCCCTGAGGAGCACGAGAAGGCCCAGGCGGTCCTGCTGGGCTGGTACCCGGGCGAGGAAGGCGGCACAGCCATTGCCGACATCCTGTTCGGCGGCTTCAACCCGAGCGGACGCCTGCCCGTGACATTCGTGAAGTCCACCGACCAGCTCCCTCCGTTTACCGACTACGACATGCGCGGCCGCACCTATCGCTACATGACGGGGGAGCCCCTCTACCCGTTCGGCTACGGGCTTTCCTATTCGGCATTCCGCTACGAAGGGCTGGCCCTTTCCTCCGGCTGTGTGGCGGCAGGCACGGAGGTCACCGCGACGGTGAAGGTGACGAACGAAAGCGCCCGTGACGGCCACGAGGTGGCCCAGCTTTACATCGCGGCGCCCGGGGGCATGGGTCCGCTGCGCCAGCTCGTCGGGTTCACGCGCGTATGGATCCCCGCGCGCACGACGAAGACCGTGACGTTCACTCTCGGCCCTCGGGAGCTTTCCACCGTGGCCGAGGACGGCGCGCGCGCGGTGCGCCCGGGCCGCTACCGCATCAGCGTCGGCGGCCGGCAGCCCGACAGCCGCAGCGCCGCGCTCGCCGGCACGAAGGTGCTGGAGACGGTCCTGGAGGTCACCGGCGCACCGCACCCGCTGCCGGCCTGAAAGGGTCCCACCGGCTCCGGGGCTCTCGCGGTCAGGCCAGCAGCCCGGGAAGCTCCTCGAAATAACGGCGCCACGGGAGGACGCGCACGCCGTTGATCTCGTGCGGCTCGGGCGCGTCACAAATGACGGCAAGCGGCACTTTCGGGTGATCGTCGTGGAACGCGCGCAGACCCGACAGGTCGGCGCCCGCGATGCGCTTCGTCGACTTGATCTCGAAGGCTCCCCTGAGCCGACCCTGCTTCTCGATGAGAAGGTCGACCTCGGCTCCGGAGTTGGTGCGCCAGAAGTAGAGCCGCGCCTCGCTCCGCGTGTAGGACTGCATGCGCATGGTCTCCAGGACCATGAGCTGCTCGAAGAGACGGCCCCGCGTCGTCGAGTCGGGCGCCGAGCCAAGGCGGCGGTTCACCGCGTTGGTCACGCCCGTATCGAAGAGGTAGAACTTCTGGTGGGCCACGAGCCGCTTGCGTGCGCTCAGTGCCCATGGCTCCAGGCGGCACCCGATGAGCGTGTCTTCCAGGATTTCGTAGTACGCCTGCACGGTACGGGTGGGAAGACCGCACTCCCGCCCGAAAGCGGAGAAATTGACGATCTCGCCGGCCTGCGCGGCCGCCAGGTCCAGAAAGCGGGAAAAGCCCCCGAGGTTCCGCACCAGCCCTTCCTGCTGGATCTCCTCGCGGAGATACGTGTTTGCGTAGGCGTTGAGGACATCGCCCCGTTCGCCCGGCGGCAGGCCGTGGATCGCCGGCAGGGTTCCGAAGCGGAGCGCCGCCTCCACATCGTAGTCGTCGGGGATCTCGGCGTGCACGAAGGGAAAGAGGAGGCGCTGCACGGCCCTGCCGGGCAAGCAGGTTCGTGCCCCCGCGCCGCAGCTTCCGCGCGCTGGACCCGCTCAGGATGAAGCGACAGCGGTGCTTCTCGATGAGCAGGTGGACCTCGTTTAGAAGCGACGGGAGACGCTGCACCTCGTCTATGAAGATCGTCGTGACTCGCTCTTTCTGGATCTTCTGCTCGGCCTCCCGGCGGAATGCATCAGGAGAACGCGCATACCGCAGGAACAGGTCAGTCTCCAGCAGGTCCACGCCCCAGGATGCCTCCCCGAGGACCGAGCGGGCGAGCGTGCTCTTCCCGGTCTGGCGGGGACCGAACAGGAAGAACGAGCGCGTCTTCGGAACATCGACGATCCTGTTAATCATCCTGCAAGATTGTACAGTAATCCTGCAGCTATGTAAACGGGGGTGCGCGCACCCCTTCTCGTGCGCCGCTGGTCCTGCCGGTTGGCTCCGCGAAACAGCACGGCGCCGGAGACTCCGCTAGGGGCTCGCTTCTGTACATCCCCGTACGCGCTCGCCCTCGCCGTCCATGGCTATGCCGCGCTGCTCCTTGCTGCGGCGGACGGCGCTGGCGTGGTCGTCACGAATCTCCTTCGATCCTCTGCGCAGAGGAGCTGCACCACTTCCCGCCCTGCCATGCCGGCACCGGGGAGACCGCCGGGAACGTTGGTCCACATGCTGGCAAGATAGAAGTTGCCCAGCCCCGGGACGGTCTTGGGAACGAAGCGGTGCCTCTTGCGGAAATCCGGCGTCAGGTTCCACGTCATGAATGAGCCCTTCCAGTTGCTGCTGAACCGCTCATAGGTGAGGGGTGTCGCGATGTCCACCATCTCTATCTTTCCGCCGATGCCGGGGTAGCGAAGCTCCAGGGCCTTCCGGCACTCCGCCTCGATACGTGCCTTTTCCGCACCGTAGGCGGCCTTGTCGTCCTTCAGCTTTTCCCAATATGCCCAGTCGACCGGGAACATCGTGATGAGCGTGGTTTTCCCCGCGGGCGCCATGGAAGGGTCATAGCCGTAGTGCTTGGTGGAGAACCACTCGATGCGCCGGCCGCCGATCATGACGGGCTGCGGCAGCCTGAAGGCTTCCGCCATGCCTGCGTCCTGGCCGGAGAAATCCATGTTCACGCCGAAGCTCACCTGCAGCATCGGGTCCATGAGGGAACCGGTCTCCAGCAGCTCGCGATGGACCGGATCGATCCTTTTTCCATCCAGCATCGAGAAGAGCGTGCTTTTCATGTCGCAGGCGGAGATCACGTCGGCGGCGGGGATCTCCCGGCCATCGGTGAGCAGGACTCCCGTCGCCTTCCCGCTTTCCTCGAGAATCTTCTGCACGCGCGCGCCGCACGTCACCGTGCCGCCGAGCGACCGCAGCCGCGCCTCGATGGCACGGGCAAACGCGAGGGATCCGCCGAGCGGATACCCGGACTGCTTCCGGCTCATGGGGCCGAGGGTCATGACAAGGGGGAACAGGGAGTCCGTGGCGCCGGATATCGAGTTCTGGATGCCGTCCCTGAGGAGCGGGTCCTCGAATTGCGCGGTGAACTGGGCCAGCGTGGTGGACCCCATCTCCTGGAAGACCTTCATGAAAGGGCCGAACCGGCGCATCATGCGGATGCCGTCGATCACGCCCATGAGCTCTCCTGGCTTGCCCACGGGGGAGGAGAAGCCGGCCATGCTGCGGATGAGGCCGCAGAGCTTTTCCGTCGGCTCCGCGTCCGCCGGGGAGAGCTCCTTCATGTGCCGCTCGAGATGATCCACGTCCGTGTACATTGAAAAGACCCTTCCATCCGAGCCGGTCATCCGGGAGAAGTAGTCGTAGGCGACGAAGGTCCTGCCCTGGACGGCGCCAAGCTCCTCCCACATCCGGTACAGGGAGTGCCCCGGGGCGGAGCCGGTGACCCAGTGGCAGCTCCCATCGATGGTATATCCCTTTCTCTTCCAGGAGGTGCACAGCCCGCCCGGGAGAGTGTGGGCTTCCAGCACTTCCGCCTGGTAGCCGTTCATTTGCGCGTAGCAGCCCGCGGAAAGGCCGGCAATACCGGCGCCGATGATGACGACCTTTTTTTCTTTCATACTCTTTCAACACCCGGCGAGCGCCGTTTTGCACGGTGGAAACCGTGGGGCGGAGTGCCCGGGGCCGGTGATCCGGCCATGCCGATCAGGGGCGCCGACTGGTCTGCCCCGCAAAGCTCACACCCGACCTCACTTTGCGAGTGTTTCCGCGATTGCCAGGGCGCGATGCGCGTCGGCCTCCGTCGGCTCGCCGAGAGGAAGAAGGCCGGCCCCGCCGGGATATCGGCCGCGGTGGATGGTATCGATGAAAGTCACATCATCATCTGACAGGGACGAGGCCATGAGGAACGGATCGATGGCGATCAGCCTGAAAAACGGACGCAGGACAGGGACCAGGCGGGCGCTCGCGGCTGCCTGGTCCTCCACGAGGACAAGAAGGTCGAGATCGCTCCCGTTTCCGGATCTGCAGACCTCACCGAATACGATAACCGCCTGGGGCCGCGCCGCCTGGACATTGGAGGCCGTGACTTCTCGCGCATCTTGCAGTGTCGCGCGAGCCATGACAGGAACCATCATAGCAACGGGTTTCTGCAGTCCGCAAGGCGGCGCGCAACCGACGGAAAATCGATTCTTCTGTGATTGGTGCGTGCGCTTCATAGGAAGGCGTTGAGCCGCGTGAGGCCGCTCCGATAGCACTTTTGCTTGTGCCATTCGGGGCCGCGGTTTATCATCCGCCATCATTATGGAACTGACCACTGCCCAGAAGAACATCATCTCCTATCGCGGCGGTGATCTGCAGATCGTGGCCTGTGCCGGGGCCGGCAAGACTGAGGCGATCTCCCGGAGAGTGGCGGCGCTCCTGCGGGAAGGCGTAGAGCCGCGTGCCATCATCGCTTTTACGTTCACCGAAAAGGCGGGCGTGGAGCTGAAGGAACGCATCTACCGGCGCACCGAGGAGCTTGTCGGCCACGACTTCCTCGACCGCCTGGGGCCGATGTTCGTGGGGACCATCCACGGGTGGTGCTTCCACATGCTGCAGAACGCGGTCCCTCATTTCGGCAACCACGAGGTCATGGATGAGCACCGCCACGCCGCCTTCCTGAGCCGCGAGGCCAGGACGCTCGAGTTGAAAGCGCTTGGCGATGGCGGTCAGTGGGCAGACATTCACGAGTGGAAGCGCATCGTCGATGTGATCGGCAACGAGATGATATCAAAGGAAAGCCTGGGCAAGGGGGGACTGCGAGAACGGTACGAGAAGTACGAGGATCTCCTCGAGCGATTTCATTTCCTGACCTTTTCCAGCATCATCTCGCAGGCAATCGCCCAGCTCGAAAAGTCGGATGTACACCAGCGGGTCTGTGGCCACCTGCGCCACCTCATCGTCGACGAGTATCAGGACATCAACCCGGCGCAGGAGAGACTTATACAGCTTCTCTCGAAGCCTCCGGTTCAACTGTGCGTCGTTGGGGATGACGATCAGGCCATCTACCAGTGGCGAGGCAGCGACGTCAAGAGCATCGTCAGCTTCGCCACACGGCGCAAAAATGTGAGGACCGTGAAGCTGCTGGAGAACAGGCGGAGCCGGCCGCTGATCGTCGAAACGGCGGCCACGTTCGCGGGGACCATCCCCGGCCGTCTCCCAAAGAAGATGAAGGCGAACCGCGAGGCAGCGGGGCCCATGCTGGTCACCTGGAGTGCGCCGACGGACGTCGAGGAAGGTGAGACTATCGCGGCAACGGTGAGGAAGCTGCTGGACAAGGGTTTCCTGCCGCAAGACATCGCGATCCTGCTGCGCTCGGTCAGGACGTCGGCGGAACCGATCTTCGATGCGCTGGCCAGGCGCAAGATCCCGGTATCGTGCGGGGGCCGGACAGGGCTCTTCGTCCACCCGGAAATCGATGCCATCGGGAGAATGTACGCGCTGCTTGCGGGTTTCGAGGAGTGGAAGATCGAAGCATATGCGCCCGGGGAGAAGATCGACCTCCCAGGCGTCTCGGCTGTCCTGGCGGAACGGTTCAAAGGCGGGCCGAAGGCGCCCGCCATCAAGCAGTTCATCCAGGACTGGCTGTCCTTCAACATGAAATACAACACGCGCACGGTGGACCTGGTCAGCGACTACTACCGGTTCCTGCTCTTCATGCATGTCCAGGACCTCTTCGACCCTGACACTCCCAGCGGTTCGGCCATGTTGGGCTCACTCGCGCGGTTCAGCCAGTTGCTTGCCGACTTCGAGCACGTCACCAGGCGAGGACGCTACAGCGATGTGGATGGCAAGCGGATCTTCGAGTCGGGCGCCGATCACGGGAAGTGGTTCTGGTTCAATCTTGGCAACTACCTCCTTCATTACGCGAAAGAGGCGTACGAGGACTTCCAGGGAGAGACGGCCGAGGCCGCGGATGCGGTGCAGGTCCTGACCGTGCACCAGGCAAAAGGACTGGAGTGGCCGGTGGTGTTCCTTCCCAGCCTGGTGAAGGGGAGATTCCCCGCAAAGCGCGCCGGGAAAGTAGAAGAGTGGCCTTTCTCGAAGAAAGCTTTTCCCCAGGCAAAGCGCGAGCGCTACGCGGGGTCGGACGCCGACGAGCGCAGACTCTTCTATACCGCCATGACGCGGGCGCGCGATGCGCTGTACTGTTCCTGCTTCGATAGGAAGAAGAACAGCTTCCCGCCGTCGCCGTATCTCCGGGAAATAGCCGGCAGCGAGACGATAAAATCGCGTACCTCGCTCCCGCTGCCGATAGTCGCCGCGTCGGTCGTGCATCGCGAAGCCCCTCCCCTCGAAATCTCATTCTCGGAGATGGCAGGTTGGGCAGAGTGCGGCTACGCGTACAGGCTCTCGAACGTGTTCGGGTTCCAGCAGTGGCTGGCCACCGAGCTGGGATACGGCAAGGCGGTGCACCACGTTCTGCGATCGCTGGCCGAGCTTGCTCGCGCCAGCGGGACTGTCCCTACAAACAGAAAGGTGCGTTCGCTACTGGAGGAGGAGTTCTACACGCCTTTCGCGAAAGCCGCCTCGCACGAGCAACTGTTCAAGGCTGCGGCCGGGCTCGTCAACACGTACACCCGTGACCACGCCGACGACCTTCTCAGGATCTGGGAGGTGGAGAGGCCGTTCGAGCTGCACACTCCCGACGGCCTGCTGACTGGACGGGCTGACGTGATCCTCGATAAGGAGGGTGGTTCCGAAAAGAGCCTTGCGATCATCGACTACAAGGTCTCCCGCGCAGAGGAGCAGGCCGACCGGCACGAGTTGCAGCTACGCATCTACAGCCACGCGGGACGGCGGGAAGGCTTCGACATTCGGGGCGCCTACCTTCACAGCCTCGCTCAGAACGACAGGCAGGCGATCGGCTTGGAGGACGGCAAAGTGACAGCCGCAGTCGAAAAAGCATCCACGGCGCTCGCTGCCATAAGGGCGGGAAAGTTCCCTCCTACAGCCAGCAAGACTACCTGCAAGTCTTGCGACTACCGTCGGGTTTGCCGCTTCTGTGAGAAGAGTGTGAGGGCCAAGCTCTGATCCTGCCAACGGAGTATCGCGAGATGCTTATTGCACGATAGGAGCCTTTCGTGCAATAGTCTGATTCGTTATTGCACAAAGTGATGAGCGAGGTGTGGGCATGCCGACGGGCCGCTACGTCGAGACCTCTACCGGCGACGAGGTAGTCAGGGCCTTTGTCCCTGATCCCCTTCCGCCGGACCTCACGATCGGGGCCGAATTGCGGACCCTCTTGGACGAAGCTCTCTTCGCCTTAGGCCGGCTCTCGGCGTCGTCCGCCCACCTGCCGGACAGCAAGCTCCTGCTCTACCTTTACGTGCGAAAAGAAGCGGTCCTCTCCTCGCAGATAGAAGGAACCCAGTCGTCGCTGTCCGACCTCCTTCTTTTCGAGCTCGAGGAAGCGCCGGGAGTGCCGCTCGCTGATGTGTCCGAGGTCTCGAATGTACGTCGCCGCGGTCGACCACGCCGTTGCCCGCATGAAGGGCGGCTTCCCGCTCTGCAATCGGCTCCTCCGCGAGGTTCATGGAGTCTTGCTCGCCGAAGGTCGGGGCAGCTCCAAGGAGCCCGGCAACTTCAGGAGAAGCCAGAACTGGATCGGCGGGCAAACGCCCGCGCTGGCTGCGTTCGTGCCGCCCCCCGCTGACCAGGTTGAGCCCTGCATGGCTCAGTTGGAGCGCTTCCTGAACAATGATCCTGCCCGGACGCCTCCGATCATCAAGGCTGCGCTTGCGCACGTGCAGTTCGAGACCATCCACCCGTTTCTCGACGGCAACGGCCGTGTCGGACGGCTGCTCATGTCGTTGGCATTCTGCGCTGACGGCCTCCTGGACGAACCGATCTTGTTCCTAAGCCTATACTTCAAGAGCCACCGCCAGACTTACTACGACCTGTTGCAGTCGGTTCGGACCGACGGCAATTGGGCGGGATGGTTGGAGTTCTTCGCGCGTGCGGTCCGAGAGACCGCAGATCAGTGCACGGAGACGGCGGTAAGCACGAACCGCATTGCCCAGGCGGACCGGACCAAGATACAGGGGCTCAGGCGCATCGCGGGAAGTGCCATGATGGTTCACCAGGCCCTGCTCGCCCATCCCCTCACGACCATCGCACGGGTGAGCAAGTCCACGGGGCTGGTCCCGAACACTGTGAAAAAGGTACTGGAGGCCCTGTCAGAGGCCGGGCATCGTGAGAGAGATCACGGGGAAGCGACGAGGCAGGCTGTACGCCTATGGAGAATTGCTGGACATCATGGAGGCGGGCACCAGGCCCTTGTAAGTCACTCGCAAGGGAGCCGGAAGAATGGCGAAGGTCCCGAGAGTTGGTCGGGCTGCAGCTATGGAAACGAGGTGCGCGCTCCCCTTCCCTTGCGCCGCTGGCAGTCGATGCCGCCGACGGTGTAGCCTGCGCATGAGGAGAGCCGCGATGAGTCCCCGCGACGAATACAGGTACAATCGGCTGACCTGGCAGGAGATGAACGAGGCCATCCGGATGCAGAAGGTGGTGATCCTTCCCGTGGGCTCCACGGAGCAGCACGGCCCTCACCTGCCTCTCGACGTTGACACCTTTCTCTGCGAGTCGGTATGCCTTGAGGTGGGCAGGCGGATACCTGGGTCGGTGCTCGTTCTGCCCCCCGTCTCGTATGGCCTCAACATGCACCACATGGATTTCCCGGGCACCATACACATCGCGCCTGAGACATTCATCGCCTTCTGCGTGAACATCACCAAGAGCGTCGCTTACCACGGCTTCAGGAAGATCCTGGTCGTCAACGGCCACGGCTCCAACACGCCACTGGCCGACCTGGTTGCCCGCAGGACCACCCTCGAAACGCAGTCTCTCTGCGCCGCGGTGAACTACTTCGCCCTCGGCGTGAAGGCGTTCCAGGTGGTGAAGGAAACAGAGGCGATGGCCCACGCGGACGAGTTCGAGACGTCGTTGTATCTCCACTGCGCACCTGAGCGTGTGCATATGGACAGGGCCGTGGCCGGGGAAGACGTCAATGGCAGGACGCTGAGCTCTGACAGCACCTCCAATTACAGCGTGCGCTTCAGCGACATCTGGGGACGGTGGACCCGCACCGGCGTGCACGGGGATCCGCGTACCGCGACGTCGGAGAAGGGTCGCATCATCTTCGAGGCCGCTGCCGCGGGCCTGGCGGAAGTCGTGATGGAGTGGAAAGACTGGCCCATCGCGGAGCGCTCCGACCAGCACGAGATGCCGCCGCAGAAAGGGATCCGCTGGTAGGCTGACTGCTCGGCGTCGCTCCACCAGTCGGACTTCTCCGCGATAGCGTCCAGTGCAGCCTTGTCGACGCGGGCGATGGGCCCGCGCTTCATGGCGTTGAGGACCGCGCGGGCGCTGGGCTTCGCCACCCCCAGCTGGGCGAACGCCTGCATGTCCATTGAACCGGGGAAGGTCCGGGAAACGCTCCAGATATGTACACCAAGTCGGGGCAACTCCAGGCCGTCCCATGGCAGGGAGTGCGGAGGGCAGACCGCTTCGGCAGCTCGTCTGCACAGACGGTGCCGGTGCTGGGACAGATCGGTTCGGAAGACAGCCTCTTCCTCAACGTCTGGAGGCCAAAAAGCGCGGAAGCCCGGCTCCCCGTTTACGTGTTCATCCATGGCGAGGGAAACTCCATCGGGACCTCCAGCACGCAGGACTACTACGGGCAAGCCGTCACTGCCCGGTCGAACGTGGTGTACGTCTCCCCGCGGCGTTCGGCGGTGACCCGGCAACGGTGACCGTCTCGGTGGAATCTGCGGGCGCCTTCAACGTGCTCTCCCCCCTGGTCTCGCCGCAGGCCTCGGGATGGCGGACCACCCCACGCTCTACGCCGACGGGGTCGTGCTGCCGGCGGATGGATTCCGGGCGTTGCGCCCCGCGCAGACTGTCGCGGCCGAGCGCCAGGCGGCCCCCGCTTCGCGCTCCTAGGCATCCCTCGGCTTTGCGATGATCTCGCGGATCTCGAGCTCCTGGAACGTCCTCGGGAATGCCGGCATGACGACGATTGCGGTGTCCGCCCCCTCTCCCGTGCCGCCGGTAGCGATGACCTCCCGACCCATGTCGAGGAGTCCCGCGTCCGCGGCCATGAGGACCACCTCCACAGCGACCTTCATTCCCTGGCAGAACCGGTAGAAGACCTTCGAGGCGATGGCCTGGACGCCGCCATTCCCGGGGAGGCCGTCGGACAGGTCTCCGCTCAGGGCATGGGTGCACGTGAGCACCGTGATGCCGGCATCGCTAAGTGGGCGTCGTTCCGCTTCGCTCATCGTCCAGCCTTCCTTTGCGTACGCGGCCGAGATCGTCACCGCAATGACCTGCTGCCCGGGGAGGGCGTCCTTCGCCTTTCGCGCGGTAAAGCCGTGCGAGGATGCCACGACGACCTGCCTGATCCCGAGGGAGTCGGCTCGTTCGCGGACAGCGCGCAGGAGCTCATCGGTGTTGTCCTTCCCGGGGGCGTCGAAATAGAGGATGGATTTTGTCATGCGGGCGATGGTACGACGCTGCCGCGCTGTCCGCAATTGCCGGCTCGGCCCCGTTTCCCACGCTCGGCTGGGGTCATGAATCCGGGGTTGTATCTTCTTCGGTCGAGAGCCATAGTCCGCTGCAGGGAGGCGGCGAATCGACATGGAACACAGGCAGTCCGACTCGAAGTCCCCGATCGTCTATCTCTCGCATGGCGGCGGGCCTCTGCCGATCCTTGGCGACGTCGGCCACACGGCAATGGTGGCCTTCATGAAGGAATTGCCGTCGAAGCTCAGAACGCCCGATGCGATTCTCGTGATCAGCGCCCACTGGGAAGAGCCGTCGGCGACCGTGCTGGGCTCGACGCGGCCCCCGATGCTGTACGATTACTACGGATTTCCCGAGGAATCGTACACGATCACCTATCCGGCGCCCGGCAGCCCTGAGCTCGCGAAAAAGATCGTCGACATGCTCGGCGCGAACGGAGTCGCCTCACGGGTCGACACGGAACGCGGTTTCGATCACGGGCACTTCATTCCCCTGATGCTCATGTACCCCGAGGCGGACATTCCGACCCTGCAGCTTTCGCTCGTCGCCGGGCTCGACCCACGCGCGCATATCGCCCTCGGCAGGGCGCTTGCGGGGCTGAGGGACCAGAATGTTCTCGTCATCGGGTCGGGATTCTCGTTCCACAACATGCGCGGTTTCGCGTGGGGGGGCACGAGGATCGCCGATGCCCGCAATGATGCATTCCAGGAGTGGCTCATCGATGCGTGCACGGGCGCCCATTCGACCGAGGCACGCGAGAGCCGGCTCGTCGATTGGGACAAGGCGCCGTCTGCTCGTTACTGCCATCCCCGCGAGGAACACCTGCTCCCGCTCCACGTCTGCGCGGGTCTGGCCGGGACGCCCGCCAAGGTCGTCTTCGACGACTCCATCGCGGGAAAGAGGGCCGTCGCGTTCCTCTGGTCGTAGCAACGCGCGACGCTACACCAACCCGAACTTCTCCGCGATGGCGTCCAGCGCCTCCTTGTCAATGCGGGCGATGGGCCCGAGCTTCATGGCGTTGAGAACCGCGCGGGCGCTGAACTCCGCCACCTCCAGCCGGTCGAACGCCTGCGTGAGGGTTGCGCCGGTCGTGAGCACGGCATCGTTTTCCAGGAATGCCACCGGGGACGACGGGGTGATCTCCCGTGCCAGGGCCTTCTCGTCGCTGAACTGCCTCCCGTAGCGCACCACGGGGATGGCGCGCAGCACGATGTAGCTCTCGGGAATGATGGCCGTGTCGAGGCTTGAGCCGGTGACGGAGAAAGCCGTCACCGCGGGGCTCTGGGCGCTGGCGATGGCGTTGAGCGCCGGCTGCGCCGCGTAGATCTCCCGGTGCAGCCCGACCGCGCGGCTGGGAACGGTGCCGCGGTCCTTTTTCCCGGCCCGCACCATCACGAAATCGGATTCCTCGATGCTGCTGCGGTCCACGCCGTACGGGCTGATGAGAAACGATTCCCCGTCCACGCGCGCCGAGACGGTGCCCTCCGTGCTGGTCATGAGCCGCTGGCGGTAGGCGCGCTGCACCATGTCCCGCATGTCGCGCCGCATGCTGCGCTCGGTGGAGGAGCGGGGCAGCGGATCGGCATCCGGCAGGCCCTTCCGCTGCTGGGACAAGGCGATCTCACCAGGAGTGAGCGAACGAACGGACCCGAGGGTGCTGGCATTTATCAGCGTGCGCGCGCAGAAATCGAGTGTCTCGAATCGCTGGAATGCCTCCAGGAGATCACGACCGCCGGTGGCAACGCCGTGGTTCTCGAGGAGGACACTGTCAAAACCCTGGGCGAACGCCTCGGCGAGGTTCCTCCCAAGCTCCTCGGAGCCGGGGATGGCGTAGGGCGCGTACCCCACCGCGCCGCAGACGGCGTGCGCCTGGGGGATGATGCTCGTGTCGGGGATCTTCCGCACGAGGCTGAAAGCGACGAGGGCCGCGGGGTGGGCGTGGAGGACCGCGCGGATGTCGGGACGCCGCGCGTAGATGGCGCGATGGAAGGGATACTCGGAGGACGGCTGGTGCACGCCTTCCACCATGGCAGCGCCGCGCATGCGCACGATGTCAGCCTCGGTGAGCCCGCCCTTGTCGATGCCGCCGGGGGTGATCCAGATGTCACCGTCGTCGTCGAGGATGGAGATGTTCCCGCCCGACGTGGTGGTCATGCCATAGCCGTAGACGCGGCGCATGATCGTGACGAGCTGTTCGCGGGGATGCATGAACTCGTATCTCACCTTCGCCCCCTGGCCGGTCATACTACGCGCAGTTGACGCCCGGGTCAAAGACCAGGCCATCGGGCATTTCACCGATGGGAGCTCGGTGCCGTGGCCGAAGGGGGGTGCCGCGCTTCCGCCGGTTTCGCTCCCCGCTGAAAAGATTTACCCTCACGGGACCAATGAGCACGCCCCCTCCCAAGCTGCTGGGCGTCTTCCTCGCCCAGCTCGACGACGCCTACCAGATTGCCGTCTGGCGCGGGATCGACACCCGCGCCCGGCAGCGCGGCATCGGCGTGGTCTGCTTCGTGGGCCACCGCATCAGCTCTCCGGTCGCCTCGGAGGCTGCCGCGAATATCGCCTACCGGATCGCCGATACGCGCGCCATCGACGGGCTCATCGTCGTCACCTCGGCCATCGCGACGTTCCTCGGACCCGCGGAGACCGCCGAGATTTTCGCCTCGCGGCCCGGCATCCCCCATGTCTCCGTCGGGCTGGGCGTGCCGGGCGTCCCCCGCGTCACGGCCGACGGATCGGAGGGAGTGTCCTTCATCGTGCGGCACCTCATCCGCGAGCACGGGCTCCGCCGCTTCGCGCTGGTGGCCGGACCGCGCGGCCACTCGGAGGCAGAAGAGAGGGAGCGCGCCTTTCGAAGAGCGCTCGCCGGCGAGGGCGTGACCTTTGACGAGAGGCTCGCGGCGGGCGGCACGTTCCTGCGCGACTCGGGCGCGGAGGCGGCCCGCCGCATCGTGGAAACCGGCCTGCCGTTCGATGCCATCGTCTGCATGAACGACCGCATGGCACTCGGTGCCATGGAAGTGCTCCACGGCGCCGGCATCAGGGTACCGCAGGATGTCGCCGTGGTGGGCTTCGACGGGATCGAGGAAGGCCGCTACACCACCCCGCCGCTCACCACCGTCACGCAGCCGCTGCGGGACCTGGGGAGCACGGCAGTGGACCTTGCGCTGGAGCTCCTCGCCGGCGGCGACGCCCGGGACAGGGTCCTCACGTGCACGCCTGCCATCCGCCAGTCCTGCGGCTGCCCGCCGCGACGCCGTTACGACGCCGCCAGGGACGCGCTGCCCCCCACGGCCACCGCCCCCGAGCGCGCCGCGGTGGAGGAGCTCGCCGCCAGTGCCGGCAAGGGCGACAGCGACGCCTTTGTCGCGCGGCTCACCCGCGCGCTGGACGAGACGACCATCGGCGGCGGGGAGCCGGGCCGCTGGAACGAATATCTCTCCGTGGCCGCGGCCCAGGCGGTGCCGCCGGCGCCCGACACCCCGGCGGCCCGGGCTGCTCGGGGCGCTCTCTTCGAGTTCGCGCGTGTGCTCGTGGGCGAGGCGGAGTCCCGGCTGCAGGCGGCGCGGCGCGTGGCCGCGGAGGAACGGCTGGCGACCCTGCGCGCCATCAGCGCATCGCTCGCGGGCGCCTTCGAGATGCCCGTAATGCTGGCGCGCCTGGAGGCTGGCCTCGCGCGCCTGGGAATCAGCGGCGGCTACATCGCCCTGTTCGATGATCCACTGCAGGACGCCGGGTGGTCCCGCCTGGTCATGGGGCCGCGCGCGCCGGATGACCGACCGCTGCCTGCCCGGGGCCTGCGCTTCCGCACGCGCCAGCTCCTCCCCGGCCGCGTCGACGCGTCCTGGCGGAGGCTCACGTGGGTCCTGGAGCCGCTGGTGTTCCAGAACGAGCCCCTGGGGTTCATCCTGCTGCCCGGCGGGGCGGAAGAACCCGCGGTCTACGACACGCTGCGCGAGCAGGTGGCAAGCGCCCTGAAGGGAGCCCTCCTGCTTGACCAGGTGCTCACCCACGAGCGGCGCCTGCAGACCGAGGTGGCGCGGCGCACGAGCGAGCTCACCCGCGCGAACGCCGAGCTCACCCGCGAGGTGGAAAGGCGCATGCGGCTCGAGCGCGAGGTGAGCGAGATCTCCAACCGCACGATGCAGCGCATCGGGCAGGACCTCCATGACGACCTCTGCCAGCACCTCGCCGGCATCGCGATGCTCGCCTCTGCGCTGCGGGGCACCATGGCCGACAATGGCTCCGCCGCGGTTGCCGCGGTGGACCACATCGGCGCTCTCCTCGCGGACTCCATCACGCGCGCAAAGCAGATCGCGCGCGGCCTCCATCCCGCCGGCCTGGAAGAGAACGGCCTGGTCGCCGCGGTGGAGGAGCTGGTGGAAGCGGCACGACGCAATTACCCTGCGGTCATCGAGTTCCGCGCGGCCCCCGATTTCCGCCTGCCAGGCACGGACAGGGCCCTCCAGGTCTACCGCATCGTGCAGGAGGCGCTCACGAACGCGTTGAAGCATTCGCGTTCGGGCCGCATCGAGGTGAAGCTCTCCCGCGAGGAGCTGCCGAACCCGCCGGCCGGGGGCGCCGTCCCGAGGAGCGAAGGCCCGTGCTGGTCGCGGAGGTCACTGATTTCGGCGACGGTCTCCCGCTCTCCATCGACGGGGACGGCATGGGCCTGCGCATCATGCGCTACCGTGCGGAGACGGCGGGAGCCGAGCTCCGCGTGGAGAGGCTGAAGCCTGGCACCCGCGTCTCCTGCCGCCTCGACTGTTCCCAGGGAGAACCGTGATGCAGAAACCCGTGACCTTTCTCGTCGTGGACGATCACCCCGTCTTCCGCCAGGGGCTCGTGGCTCTCATCCGCAGCAACGAGCGCTACCGCGTATGCGCAGAGGCGGGCACTGCCGCCGAGTCTCTCGCCGCCCTGGAGAACGGTGTTCCCGACATCGCCCTCATCGACATATCGCTGGTCGGGCAGAACGGCCTGGACCTCGTGAAGACGCTGAAGGCCGCGCACCCCGAGGTGATCGTCCTCATCATCTCCATGCACGACGAGGTGGTGTACGCCGAGCGGGCGTTGAAGGCCGGTGCCCGCGGCTACGTCATGAAGCAGGAGGCGGCCTCGGTGATGCTCGACGCCATCGAGACGGTGCTGTCGGGCAAGATCTACGTCTCGGCGGCGATGCGCGACAGGCTCCTGGAAACGATGTTCACGCGGCGCGAGGAAACGGAAGCCCCGTCGGTAGAGCGCCTGAGCGACAGGGAGTTGCAGGTGCTGGAGCTCATCGGCCAGGGCTACGGCGCCGCGGAGATGGCCAAGGTGATGAACCTCTCGGTGAAAACCGTGAATGCCTACCGGGACCACGTCAAGGAAAAGCTCCGCATCGAGGCGGCAGGCGACCTGCGTCGCTTCGCGGTGAAGTGGGTGCAGAGCAGGGACAGGTGAGGACACCTGTCAACTCAGGGGACAGGTGAGGACACCTGTCAACTCTCCGCAAAGACCGAATGATGCGATCCACGAGTCGCTTCGACAGGCGGGTACGCCGTCGAAGCTGGGGTAGGTAATACTGCCTATTCCCGAATT
Source organism: uncultured Spirochaetota bacterium (assembly GCA_963768665.1). Lineage (GTDB taxonomy): Bacteria > Spirochaetota > Spirochaetia > SZUA-6 > Fen-1364 > Fen-1364. The sequence continues at coordinate 76,252 of CAVYIU010000003.1, forward strand.
CGAGCTTTGTCCGATGTCGTAGCGAACAGGCAGGGGGTAGGCTCCCCTTGGCGCAGGCGCGCGCAGCGCGCCGAGCGCCGACAGATCGCGGAGAGGAGGTCTTTCCATGAAGCAAAAACGCGGTTTTGGGGTTGCTCTTCTTCTGCTGTGCGCCTTCAGCATACCGCTGTTCGCGCAGAAGAAGGTCATCAATCTATGGAGCTTCACTGACGAAGTTCCCAAGATGCTCGCGAAGTATATGCAACTGAATCCGAAGGTCGATGCGGCGTATGAGATCAAGACGACCATCATCGCCACGACCAACGGCGCCTACCAGCCCGCCCTTGACCAGGCGCTGATGGGCGGCGGCAAGGACGCGCCCGATATCTACACGGCGGAGTCTGCGTTCGTGCTCAAGTACACGCAGGGCGACGCCGCCAACTTCGCGGCGCCCTACAAGGACCTGGGGATCGACGTTGCCACCCTCCTGAAGAAAGCCGACATCGCGCAGTACACGGTCGACATCGGCACCAACCCGGCGACGAAGCAGCTCGTCGGTCTCGGCTACCAGGCCACGGGCGGAGCGTTCATCTACCGCCGGTCCCTCGCGAAGGAAGTCTTCGGCACTGACGACCCCAAGGTCATCCAGACGAAGGTTGGACCGGGCTGGGACAAGTTCTTCCAGGCGGCTGCGGCGCTGAAGACAAAGGGCTACGGCATCGTCTCCGGTGACGGGGACATCTGGCATGCCATCGAGGGCGGCTCCAAGCAGGGCTGGATCGTCAACGGCAAGCTCTTCATCGACAAGGACCGCGAGGCCTTCCTGGATCTCTCCAAGAGACTGAAGGACAACGGCTACCATAATGACACCCAGGACTGGACCGATGCCTGGTTCGCCGACATGAAGGACGCCGGTCCCAAGAAGATCTTCGGCTACTTCGGCCCCGCGTGGCTCATCAACTACGTCATGGCCGGCAACTCCGGCGGCACGAAGCCCGGCGAAGGCACCTACGGTGACTGGGCGGTCACGCAGCCCCCCGTCGGCTTCTTCTGGGGCGGCACCTGGGTCATCGCCAACAAGAACAGCAAGCTGAAGAGCGTCATCGGCGACATGATCAGGTGGATCACCCTCGACAGCTCCGAGACTGGTCTGCAGTACTTCTGGGCGAACGGCACCCTGAACGGGCCGGGCGGAACCAAGGACACCGTCGCCTCCGGTACAGTGATGAAGGTCTCCAATGGCACGCTGCCGTTCCTGGGCGGGCAGAACATGTTCGACCAGTTCATCCCCGCGGGCAAGTTCGCGACGGGAGCGAACAAGACCCAGTACGATGAGACCATCAACAACATCTGGCGCGGACAGGTGCGGGAGTACACCGCGGGCAACAAGAGCCGTGCCCAGGCCATCGCTGACTTCAAGCAGCAGGTCAAGGACCAGCTTGACCTCGATTCCAACTGATCTGCATGCCGGTGTGGGCGGACGCTGTCCGCCCACAGCTTTTCCATGCGCCCGGAAACGCTCGCTCTATGATGGGAGGTGAACGCTCATGCGGCGCAAAAGCGTAAGCTACGCAAAATACGGCTACCTGTTTTCCCTGCCTTTTGTGCTGGCTTTTCTGGTCTTTTCACTCTACCCCCTGATCTACACGCTCGTTATCGGCTTCACCGACCTCCGCGGCCTTGCCAAGACGACTTTCACGTTCCTGGCAGATCCGTTCCTGAACTACAAAACAATGCTGCAGACCGCAGCGTTCAGGCTCTCTTTGTCGAATACGGCCATCATCTGGGTTGTCAACTTCATTCCCCAAGTCCTTCTCGCACTTCTGCTCGCTGCTTGGTTCACGAACCGGCGCCTCAAAGTCGGGGGCCAGGGTGCTTTCAAGGTCCTGATCTATATGCCCAACATCATAACGGCAGCAACGATCGCCGTCTTGTTCAACACGTTGTTCGGCTACCCGAAAGGGCCGGTGAACGACATTCTCCAGGGCCTGGGCCTGATCCACACTCCGCTCAATTTTCCCCTCCAGAAATGGACGTCCCGCTCTGTCGTGTCCTTCATTCAATTCTGGCTCTGGTACGGGAACACCATGATCGTGCTGATCGCCGGCATCCTGGGCATCAGTCCGACGCTCTTCGAGAGCGCTGAAATAGACGGGGCAAGCTCGTTCCAGACCTTCTTCAGAATAACGCTGCCGAGCATACGGACCATCATTCTGTATACCCTGGTGACGAGCCTCATCGGCGGCCTGCAGATGTTCGACATCCCCTGGCTCTACCAGTTCGGCGGTCCCGACCAGGCAACCATGACGGCCGCCGTGTTCATCTACCGACAGGCTTTCAGCGGCAGCTACCTGTACAACCGCGCGGCCGCCGCGAGCATGGTGCTGTTTCTCATCATCTCGGTTTTCTCAAGCATTCTCTTCTACATACTGCGTGACAAGGACGCCCAATTGCTGAACAGGCAGAGAAAAGCCCTGAGAAGGGAGGCCAAGGCGGCGGCGAAACTGGCCGGAGAAGGTGCGGCACCATGAGACGAGAACGCGGTATTTCCCGGGGCGCCACGAAAACCGTCATCTCTGTCGTCTGCATTTTTCTGTCGCTGCTGAGCATCTTCCCATTCTGGGTCATGTTCATCAACGCGACGCGAGGCACCTACGAGATCCAGCAGAGCTCCATTGCCTTGATCCCCTCGTCGCATCTCATGGACAATATCAGGATCCTTCTTGGCAAGAGCTTCAACCCTTTGACCGGGCTGATGAACTCCCTGATAATATCCTGCGGCGCGACGCTCTGTGCGGTCTATTTCTCTTCCCTGACCGCCTACGGCCTGGCAGCCTACAGCTGGAAAATGCGCCAGCCCTTTTTCACCTTCATCATGGCGGTTCTCATGATTCCTGCCCAGGTTGCAGCCATCGGCTTTTACAAGTTCGTCTACGCGATCCACATGACGAACACCTTCTGGCCGTTGGTACTGCCCGCCATAGCCTCTCCGGCGATGGTTTTCTTCATGCGGCAATACCTGCTGGGAACGCTGTCTCTGGACATCGTCAATTCGGCAAGAATTGACGGTGCCAGGGAGCTTTATACATTCAACCGGATCATTCTGCCCATCATGAAGCCGGCCCTGGCAACGCAGGCCATCTTCTCGTTCGTGTTCAGTTGGAACAACTTCTTCATCCCGCTCATCATCCTTACGGACAGCAAGAAATACACCATGCCGATCATGGTGAGTCTTCTCAGGGGAGATATCTACCGGACCGAATACGGCTCCGTGTACCTGGCACTGGCGCTCACCGTTCTGCCGTTGTTCGTCTTCTACTTCGTTCTCTCGAAGTACATCATTGGCGGCGTCGCGCTCGGAGCCCTCAAGGAATAGACGGTCAGCGGTATCCCAGGGTCGGCGGCCGGTCTTTCCCGCGCTCCGTGCCATGCTGTCGGGATTGTGGCTTTTTTCGTTGCCGCCGCGCCCGGCATGGCGTATGATCGCGCGCGGGAGTCACCGATGAACACCATCCCGGAGAAACTGCCGCTGTGGAAGCTCATCATCTTCGCCCTCGGCCAGCTCGGCTGGTCCCTCGCCTCCTACGGCGTGAGCAACCTCGTGATGTACTTCTACATGCCGCCGGAGACGGCCTCCGCCACCCGCATCTTTCCGCCCTTCCTCTTCGAGGGCGCCGTCCTGGGGGCGTTCACCATCATCGGGCTCATCAACTTTGGCGCCCGGTTCTTCGACGCTGTTTCCAACCCCCTGATCGCCTCGTGGTCTGACCGCTCCCGCGCGCGCATGGGCCGCCGGCGTTTCTTCCTCGCCGTGAGCGCCATTCCCTTCGCCCTGTTCTCGTTCCTCGTCTTCGTGCCCCTGCGGCACTTCACGACCAACCCCAGCGTGACCGCGAGCGGTCCCAACATCATCTGGCTCACCGTCACGATCCTCCTCTTCTACTTCTTCTTCGTGATGTACTTCGCACCCTACAACGCGCTCATCAGCGAGTTCGGCCATAATCCCAAGGAACGCCTGATGATCAGCACGGTCATCGCCGTCACCTGGTCCCTCGGGTTCGGGATCGGGAACTTCGTGTACGACTTCCAGGGCGCATTCGAGCGGTCCGGCATGGACTCGGTGAAGGCGTTCCAGACCGTGGAAGCCATCTTCTCGATCTCCGCGGCGGTGCTCATGTTCCTGCCGGTCCTGGTCATCAACGAGCGCCGCTACGCAGCGTACTCGGTGTCCAGCGAGAGCACCGTGCAGGCACTGCGCTCCTCGCTGGGAAACAGGAACTTCGTGCGGTTCCTGGTCTCGGAGTTCCTCTACAACGTCTGCCAGACCATCATCCAGATGGGGATCGTCTACTACGTCGTGACGCTCCTGCGTCTCAACAAGGAGCTCACCTCGTTCCTCATGATCGTGATGTTCCTGCTCTCCTTCGCGTTCTACCCGTTCATCACGGCAGCCGCGGTGAAGTTCGAAAAGAAGAAGGTTCTCCTGGTCGGGTTCGGACTCCTGGCGCTGCTCTTCGGGCTGTTCTCCCTCATGGGATTGATCGACGTGCCGCCGCTCATTTTCGCGTATGCCACGGTGGCGGTGGCGGCAATCCCCATCGCTATCTTCACCATCGTGCCGAACGCCGTCGTGGCGGATATCGCGGAGGCTGACGGGATCGAGACGGGCAACTTCAAGGCCGGCATGTTCTTCGGCGTGCGCTCGTTCGAAAGCAACCTCGGGGTGTCAGTGGCAAACATCCTCTTCCCCTCGCTCCTCATCCTGGGAATGTCGGTCGATCACCCGGTGGGCATACGCATGAGCGCCATCGTGTCCATCGTGATCTGCGCCGCGGGTCTGCTCGTGTTTCTTCTCTATGACGAGCGCGCCGTCCTCCGCAGCCTGGCAAAGAAGGAAAAGCTCAGCGAGGAGGAGCTCCGCGCGGCCGGGGACGCCGACGGCGCGGCGGGCAAGGACCGGCCGTGAGCCCGCGCTGGTGGATCGTCCCTCACACGCACTGGGACCGCGAGTGGTACCTGGGCTTCCAGGACTTCCGCTGGAAGCTGGGAAAGGCGATGGACCGGATCATCGACACCCTCTCGGAGGAACCATCGTTCTCTCACTTCATGCTCGATGGTCAGACGGTCCTCCTGGAGGACTACCTCGCCGTGAGACCGGAACGGCGCAGCGCGCTTGCAGCGCTGGTCGGCGCGGGAAGGCTCGCCGTCGGGCCGTGGTACGTCCAGCCCGACGACATCCTCGTCACGGGGGAGGCGCTGGTCCGCAACCTACAGCGCGGGATTGCCGAGGCGCGGACGCTCGGCAGGCCGATGATGATCGGCTACCTGCCGGACAGCTTCGGGCACTGCGGGGCGCTCCCGTCCCTCCTGGCCGGGTTCGGCATCGAGTCCGCCGCTTTCATGCGCGGCCCGGGTCCCGCGCTCGACAAGGCCTTCTTCCAATGGAAAGCACGGGACGGCGCGCAGGTGCTGGTTGCGTACCTCATCGACGGGTATGGCAACGGCGCCGAGCTTTCCACGGGTGCCGCGACGATCACCCCGGTGCTGGACGAGCTGGGCGAGAGGCAGAGAGAAGCGCTCGTCCCCGGGGTGCCGGTCCTGGTGATGAATGGGATCGATCACCGTTCCATCGACAGCGAGCTCCCTGGAGTGCTCAAGGCTGCCGGCCTTGAAGGCATGGCTCCCATCGGCTCCCTGGAGGAGTACGTCAGCGCGGCGCGAGCCGTCCTGCCCCAGGCTCTGCCGGAATGGCAGGGGGAGCTGCGCTCCGTGTACCGATGCCCCATTACTGTCGGATGCACGTCGACGAGGTACTGGATCAAGCAGGAAGACCAGGCTGTCGCGGCCCTGCTGGAGCGCCGGGCTGAGCCGCTCGCGGCGCTCGCGAGCCTGCTCGGATCGCCCTCTCCTGCTGCCGGCCTGGACCTTGCCTGGAAGTACCTCCTGCTGAATCAACCCCACGACTCCATCTGCGGCTGCTCCATCGATGCCGTGCACGACGACATGAAATACCGCTACGCCCAGGCGCGGGGACTGGCCGCCAACATCGCCGATGATGCTGCCCGGTTCATCGCGGGCACGATGGGCGCTCCCGCGGCAACGGGGGAAGCGTTCGTTGCCGTGAACCCTGCGCCCGCGCGCACCGCCCGCTGCCTCTCCTGCGCGGTGGCCGAGGTGCCCCCTCGTCCCGTGGTGCAGGATGCGGCAGGAACTCTCTTCCCGGCGCAGGCTGTGTCGGAGTCAGGCGAATCGGCCCTCTTCTTCGACGAGCGGTTCAAGCCTGCGCAGCTTCGGCTGGCGCTGGGGCTGGTGAGGAACGGCGAGATCATGTCGTACCGCATCAGCGGGGCGCGCACCTCGTGGGAGTCCGCGTCGGTCGTGAGGGTCGACGTGACGCTCGCGGAGGGCGGTGAGTCGCGGTTCGACTGGAACGGCTGGGTCGGCGAGACCATGCCCCTCCTGGCCCGGAAAGGACTGTCCGCTATCCACGCCGTCGGCATGCGTTCGGGGAAGACACGCATCGTGTTCTCAGCCCCGCTGCCCGGCATTCGGTGCGAAGTCGTTCGTGCTCCGCTCCCTCGGCGCCTCGGAACCTGCGCCGGCGAGTGAGCTGCTCAGGACCGGCAAGGGCTGGATTGAAAACGAGCGGTACCATGTGCGGGTCCAGCGGGACGGGTGCCTCGAGCTGCTGGACAAGCAGGCGCGCCGGGCTTACCGCGGCCTGGGCATGCTGGTGGACGCCGGGGACCGCGGGGACGAGTACAACTTCGACGCGCCGGCAAAGGACCGGGTCGTGCAGGCGCCGCGCCGACCGGCCCGGACGCGCCTGGTCGAGCAGGGGCCCGTGCGGGCGACACTCCGCGTTGAGACCGAGATGCTGGTGCCGGAGTGCCTTGCAGCCGACGGGAACCAGCGCAGCAGGAGGCATGTCACGATGCGGATCGTGAGACACGTGAGCCTTTCCGCAGGGGCGTCGCGCGTCGAGATACGGACCGAGGTGGAGAACACCGCACGTGACCATCGCCTCCGCGTTCACTTCCCGCTTCCCGGGTCCTGCCCGGGAAAGCGCGGCAGGCGGGACGTTCGAGATCGTGCATCGGGGTGTCGGTCCGGAGATCCTGCCACCACGGCCGACCCGGGGCGGCGTGGGCTCGGATCTCAGCCAGGAACAGCCGACAGCGATGCATCCCTTCACGGGGTTCGTGGCCGCGCGGTGGAGCGACACGGGCGGGAGCGGCACACTGGCGGTGCTGTCACGGGGAAGCCGTGAATACGAAGTCCTCGATTTCGGAGGGAGAAGCGAGCTGGCTGTCACCCTCTTTCGATCCGTCGGCTGGCTTTCCCGAGCCGATCTCGTCTCGCGGTCAGGCCATGCCGGCATGGACATTCCGACACCGGGCGCGCAGGAGCAGGGCAGGCTTTCGTTCGCGTACGCGCTGACGACGCTGTCGGGCCCGGGCCTTCCCGAAGAGTGGGAGGACTACCGGTCTCCCGCCGAGGTGGTTGCGCACGCCCCCGGCAGCGGATCTGCGACGGAGAAAAGCCTGCTCGATATCCTGGGAACAGGGCTCACCTTCAGCTCCCTCACGCGCGCACCTTCGGGCTGCATGTATCTGCGCTTCTGCGAAAACGAAGGAAAAGGCGGCCCGGTGGTCCTGCGGTTTCATGCGCCCCTCCGGTCCGCCCGCAGGACGCGGATCGACGGGACGAGACTCGGCGATCTCCCGCTGGCGGAGGACGCACGCTCCGCGGTGATCACGGTGGCGCCGTACGAGATCGTGACCGTGGAGCTGCAGCCGGCGGGCAATGTCTCGCCGCGCTGAGGCGGCCGTGAGTATCTTACCGGCATGGCGACACCCTCCATCGACTGGTACCGTATTCCCGTTGACAAGGAAGTGCTGCGCGCGGCCACGCAGAAGAGCGACCTGAGGGGCTGCGCTTCAGGCCGGCAGCTTCCTCCTCATCTTCCTCGCCACCACGGCGGTTTCTTTCTTCTTCTTCTGGATGAACATGTGGGTGGCCATGGTGGTCGCCTGTTACGTGCATTCCCTTTTCCACCAGATGGTCGGGATGTCGGCCGCGGTGCACGAGCTGAGCCACGGCACCGCCTTCAAGAACAAGCGGGCGAACGAGTTCTTCTACAAGCTGTTCTGCTTCCTCACGTGGAACAACCCCGTCCACTTCCGGGCGAGCCACATGCTCCATCACCAGTACACGGTCTACCGCGGGCTGGACAAGGAGGTCATCCAGGAGCCGGTGAAGTAGACGATGAACTTGGTGAACTACATCAGCTGGTTCACATTCGATTACAAGTGGTTCTGGACAGCTTGTGCGCGTGAACTTCCTCCACGTCTTCGGGCAGGGGAAACGTGGACTTCTTCTCCTGGGATCCCCTGTTCGCCGCCGACGATCCCCGGCGGAAGGAGATGATCCGCTGGGCGAGGTTTGCCGTCGGATCCTACGTGTCCTCACCGCGGCGTTCATCGTCTTCCATCTCTGGGTGCTGATCTATCTCCTGATCTTCGGGAACTTCTTTGCCACGATCCTGGGCCGGCTCACCGGTGCCCTCCAGCACACCGGACTGAACGAGAACACTCCGGACTGGCGCCTGGTATGTCACACGGTGAAGGTGAACCCCGTGGTGCGCTTCCTCTACTGGAACATGAATTACCACATCGAGCACCACATGTACGCGGCGGTCCCTGCTTCAACCTGCCGAAGTTCCACGAGGCGCTGGTGAAGGACCTCCCCGAGGGCCCGCGAAGCTTCACCGGCGAGTCTCCGGCTCGTCCACGAGATCAAGCGGCGCCAGGAGAAGGACCCCGCCTACATCTACCAGCCGCCATTCCCCGCCACGGCGGCTCGCCCGAAGCTGAGGTAGGAGAGCCCCCTGGGCTGGACAATTCGTTGGACGATGATCGCGCGCCGTGACTAACTTTCACCTGCTCGACCCGCTCGCGGCCGGGGGCGGCGCCCCGGTGCCCAAGGGTTGACCACGGAGGGAACGGACGCATGGCTTCGAACCACGGAGTTGTCTACCTCGGCCCCGGGAAGGTCGAGGTGCAGTCGATCGATTTTCCCCGGCTCGCCCTCGGTTCGCGCAAGTGCGAGCACGGCGTGATCCTCAAGGTCGTCTCGACGAACATCTGCGGCAGCGACCAGCACATGGTGCGCGGCCGCACCACGGCGCCAGCCGGGGCTGGTGCTCGGGCACGAGATCACCGGCGAGGTGATCGAGGCCGGCCGCGACGTGGAGTTCATCAAGGTCGGCGACCTCGTCTCGGTGCCGTTCAACATCGCCTGCGGCCGGTGCCGCAACTGCAAGGAAGGCAGGACCGGCATCTGCCTCAACGTGAACCCCGCCCGCCCCGGCGCCGCCTACGGGTACGTCGACATGGGCGGCTGGGTCGGCGGCCAGGCCGAGTACGTCATGGTTCCCTACGCCGACTTCAACCTGCTGAAGTTCCGCGACAAGGCGCAGGCCATGGCGAAGATCAGGGACCTCACGCTCCTCTCCGACATCCTCCCCACCGGCTACCACGGCGCGGTGACCGCGGGAGTCGGCCCGGGCACGATCGTGTACGTGGCGGGGGCCGGCCCGGTCGGGCTTGCGTGCGCTGCCGCGTGCCACCTCCTGGGCGCGGCCTGCGTCATCGTGGGCGACATGATCCCCGAGCGCCTCGCCCAGGCGAAGAGCTTCGGCTGCGAGACGGTGGACCTGAAAGCGTCAGGCACGCTCGCCGAGCAGATCGAGAAGATCGTCGGCGTTCCGGAGGTGGACTGCGGCGTGGACTGCGTGGGCTTCGAGGCGCGCGGCCACGGCCATGACGCCGGGGTGGAGCGGCCGGCAACGGTCCTCAACTCCCTCATGGAGATCACCCGGGCCGGCGGCGCGCTGGGAATCCCCGGGCTCTACGTGACGGGTGACCCGGGCGGAGTGGACGAGAACGCCAGGATCGGGAACCTCGGCATCCGCATCGGGCTGGGCTGGGCCAAGTCCCACTCCTTCCACACGGGACAGTGCCCCGTGATGAAGTACAACCACCAGCTCATGCAGGCCATACTCCACGACAAGATCAGGATCGCGAAGGCAGTGAACGCAACGGTCATCCCGCTGAAGGACGCTCCCCGCGGCTACAAGGATTTCGACAAGGGCGCCGCGGCAAAGTTCATCCTGGATCCGCACGGGCTGCTGTCCGCGTAAGCGGGCCCGCGACGCCTGCGCCTTGTCGCGAAGCCCTGCGCCGCACTGGAGGCCTCGCGTCCGGTCGCATTGACATCGCACGCGTGACCGTGCGACCAATAGGAGTGACAATCTCGAGATCGCCATGCTGAACCTGTTCCGGACAGACCCTGTCCTGGCCCTCGTTGTCGTCGTCCTCATCGTCATCAGCCTGACCGTGCACGAGTTCGGGCATTCGCTCGTCGCGATGACGCTCGGTGACGACACGTCGCGCCGCGAGGGAAGGCTGACGCTCAACCCGATCGCCCATATCGACCTCCTCGGGTTCATCATGCTCCTGGTGGTCGGCTTCGGCTGGGCAAAGCCGGTGCATATCGACACCCGCGCGCTGAAGAAGCCGCGGCGCGACGAGATTCTCATCTCCCTTGCCGGGCCTGCCGCGAACCTGCTGCTGGCCATGGCATTCGGGCTCCTCGCGTGGCTGGATTACGCGCTGGCCCCGTCGCTGCCGCGGGGGGTGGCGCAGGGAGCCTTCGACATCCTGACGCAGGCCGCGGCCATCAACGTGGGGCTGGCGCTTTTCAACATGCTGCCCATCCCGCCGCTGGACGGCTCGCACCTGGTCACGACCTGGCTGGTCAAGGTGAACGTCACCCTCGCGGCAACGTACTTCCGCTACGGCTCCTGGGTGCTGCTGGCGCTGCTCGTGTTCCAGTCGGTGACGAACATCACCATCCTTCCCATCGGGCGGGTGACCATCGCGATCGTCCTGGCGTTCTACCGCCTCCTGGGGATGGGCTGACGCGCGAGCAGCCGCGCCAGGCGCTCCTTCACGCCGGGCCACTCGTCGGCGGTGATCGCGAAATACACCGAGTGGCGGATCCTGCCCTCCGCGGTGATGAGGTGGTTTCGGAACACGCCTTCTTCCCGGGCGCCGATGCGCGCCAGTGCCGCGCGGGACCGCGAGTTCAGCGAGTCCGTCTTGAACTCCACGCGGATCGATTGCAGCACCTCGAAAGCGTGCCCCAGCATCAGGAGCTTCGCTTCCGTGTTGACGCGCGTTCGCTGCCACGGCGTCCCGATCCACGTTGACCCGATCTCCATCCGCCTGTTGCTCCTGTCGATGTTCAGGAACCGCGTGGAGCCAACGATCGTTCCCCCACGCCCGCCATCCACCAGGACGATGACAAACGGCATTGCCGTTCCCGCCGCGCGTGCGGCGAGGGCATCCCGCAGGTACGTGTCCATCTGCGCCCGTGTCACCAGGGGCGACGGGGTGAATCGCGACAGCTCAGGATCGAGGCCCACGCGGCAAAGGGCGTCGAGGTGCTCCTCCCGCATCGGCTCAAGGCGGATGGACGTGGCCGTGAGGACGGGTTCGTATTCGTCAGGCCGCGGACGGGGGTCGTTCGACGTGAACCTGACGGGCCTGCCCTCGGGGTCCTCCTGCGGCCATCGCATCCTTTTGCTCCTCCTCCTTGCAAGGTAACCAAAATCTTCCCCGGTAAGCGCAAAGGAGGTATATTCTGCATGAGAGAAGCCCCATGGAAGAAGACCAGGCGCCCATCCTTCTTCGCAATGAAGTCGAGGCCTCCCTCGTGGACGCCATCCTCCGCGAGGACGGCATTCCCCACCTCGTGCGCTCCTACCGTGACCGCGCCTACAGCGGCATCTGGCAGGCTCAGTGGGGATGGGGGCAGGTGGAGGCGCCGCGCGAGTACCGCAGCGGCATCCGCGCGCTGATCGCGGTGCTCCGCAGCGAGGTGGACGGGTACGAGGGCCGCTTCTCCGGGGAGCCCTGATGCGACCGAGGCAGACGTTGAAGGCGGTCAACGGGGCGGCCCGATAACTGACATTCGGCGGGGTGAACCCGAGCCCCCGCCCCCACCGTGTGCGCCTGGCGAGACCGTTCAAACGCACTTTCCAGCAGTTTGGTGAAAGACGCGCGCCGCCCCCTTACAGAGCCTTTTCCAGGCGCTGCCGGCCCGCGTCCTCGCGGTCAGCCCGCCTATGCGCCCGAGACGGTGACGCCTCCCGCCCGCACCCACGGCAGCACAGACGCGCCGAAATCGACCCTCTCCCGGGAAATCCCCGTGATGGAGCGAAGGAGCGCGGCCAGGTTGCCTGCTACCATCGTCTCCGTGACGGGCCGCACGACCTTTCCCGAGCTGATCAGGTAGCTGTTCTTGGCGACGCCGCTGAAGTCGCCGTTGTCGCTGGGCTCGCCGCCGGAATACCGGCCCAGGAGGAGTCCCTGCTCGACAGAGCCGATGAGCTCCGCAAGGTCCTGGGAGCCTCCGTCCACCACCCAGCACCCTCCCCCGCTGGGGGAGCGCGCCTTTCCCGTCTTGCGCGAACCGTAGAAGCTCAAGCCGAGATCACGGAGAATCCCGCCGTCGATGTACGCGGTGTCCTCCGCCGCGAATCCGTCAGGGGTAAAGAAGGAGGCGTCCTGGATCGTGCCGCCGACGGGGCACGAGCGAAAGGTGAACGGCGGTGAGGCGACCTGCTTTCCCAGGGAGTCCCGCAGCGGCGAGGTGCCCTTGATCATCGCCTCGTCCCCCAGGAGTGACCGCGAAATCATGAAAAGGAACTCCACGAGGCATTGAGGAGTGATGATGATGTCCCCGACGAACGTGCCCTCCACGGGCGCGAGGTCCAGCTGCTCCGCCGACTGCCGCATCAGCTCCGCGGTCTGTCCCCACGTCGAAAGCGGCTCGCCCAGCGCGCGGCGCCGCGCTTCGCTGTAGTTGAACGAGGAGGTCTTCCGCCCGTCCTTCGTCGTGAAGAGCGCCACGAACCCGTAGATGCCCGTGTCCACCTCGAAACGCACGCCGTTGGTGTTGGCAAAGGTCGACCGCGCCCGCGTGAAATCCAGCAGGCACTGCTCCAGCCGCGTGTGCGGGAAGCGCGCACGGGCGAAGGCGAGAAACGAGGCGAGCTCGTCGTGCATCTTTTCCCGTTCCGGCTCTTCCCGCCCGAAGCCGAAGACGCCCTGCTCCTGCGCCGGCGCGATGTCCTGCGCCGGATCCTCCGCGGCAGCATCAGCCGCGGCAACCGCCAGTCCTGCGGCCGCTTCCATGGAGGCACGGTCCACCCTGTGCCGCGTGCTCGAACCGCGCTTGCCCGCCTTGAGGGCGTCCAGCGTCAGGCGCGTGTCCACCGTTGTGCTCAGGAGCTTGATCTCACCCGCTTCCACGTCGAACTCGCTTCTTTCCGACTGCACGAGATGGGCCTGCGCCTTCTCGGCGCCCGAGCGTTGCAGCGCCTGGAGACCGACGGTAACGGCATCGTCCTGCAGCATGTCATCGCCCTCCCATGTGGATCCGGCACTTGATCGCGGGGCCACCCATGCCGACCGGGATGGGCTGCTTCTTTCCGCAGAAACCGCTGCACGACCAGTGCATGTCCCGGGACACCATGCTCACTGTCTTCAACATGTCGAACGCCACACCCGAGACGGTCGTATCCCTGAGCGCCCTGCCCAGCTTCCCTTTCCTGATCTCGTATCCCAGCGTGACCGCGAACATGAACTCGCTCGTCGCGTCCGCCTGCCCGCCGCCTTCTTCCATGAGGTAGTACCCGCTCTCCACGGACGCGATCATGTCGGCGAGATGGCTCGTCCCGGGGAGGATCGCCGTGTTGCGCATGCGCACCAGCGGCTCGTCGGAGAACGCGAACGCCCGTGCGTTGCCCGTTGGCGCGGCGTCAAGCGCCATCGCCGTTTCCTTTGTGTGCATGAACGATCGGAGCACGCCCCTGTCGATGATGAGCACGTCCTCGGCGGCCGTCCCCTCGTCGTCCACCCACACGGGCACGGGGCACGTCGCGCCGAGCGCCGCGTGAGCGAAGTCGACGAGGCTTACCAGGTCGCTCGCCACCGGCTCGTCCGAGGGAGTCCCCCGCAACCGAGCCGCCCAGGACAAGGTCGCCCTCGGTGGTGTGCCCGATTGCCTCGTGGGCGAGGATGCCTGCCAGGTCGGGCCCCAGGATTACCTCGTGGAGACCGGTGTCCGGGTAGACGCCTTCCACTTTCGCCGCCAGGTGGGAGCACTGCTCCTCGATACGGGGAAAAAGGTCTTCGGGACGGTCGAACACGTCCTCGAAATGGCCCCGGTCGCCGATCACGTCACAGACCTCCGCGGTGTCGCCGGCGGGGGTCGCACGCGACATGACGACGTAGATGTGCGCGCGAGGGGTGAGCGTCGTCGCGCAGGCTCCCTCGGAGGTCAGGAGGACCTTCTCCATGTCCAGCATCCTCAACACGATCTTGCGGGAAAGAACCGGGGGTTGCCGGGACGCCAGGAAAGCGTCGATGGCCCTCAGGAACTCGAGGATCTCTGCGAGCTCCCGCCGCGGCTTCCCGGTGGAGTAGTCATAGACACCCGAGCGGGCCGACACCGGGAGCGCCTGTCCCCGGGCAGGTCCGCTTCCTCTCCTGGCATGCGCCTGCCGCCCGGGAAGGAAGCGCGCGTTCGCGGTGGCGTCGTGGACGACCCGGGCGATGTCAGCATCCCCCGTCCCCGTGCGGGAAGCGAATCCCCAGCTGCCGTTCCTGTAGACCCGCGCCGATACCCCTGCGCTGGACTCGCTCGTGTTGAGGATGGCGTCGCCGTTGAGGAGGGTGACGTTGGTGGAACGGTTTTCCTGGACCCGAAGCTCGGTGTGTTCCTCGAAGAGACCCGCGTGACGTTCCAGTCCTTCGTAGATCATGGACAGCCTCCGGATTTTGAATGGACACGGCTTCGCCCCATCATAGCACGGGTCCGGCTCCCCTTGTGCGCCGGAATTGCACTTTGCTACACTGCACCCGTGACAGACACCGATCGCCTCATCATCCACGACTGGCTTGCCATCCTTCTCGCGGAAGCCCGCCAGGACGGCCACGGGGCCGACCTCCCTGCCATGATGATGCGCTGCGCGGCCGCCCACTACCGCGCCATTGACATCGAGACCCGGCTCGGCCCCTTGAAGGGAGATCTCCCGGGATTTCTCGGCTTCCTGGAGAGCGAATGGGGGTGGGTGGTCACGCACGATCGGAAGGCGCGGACGATCGTCGCCGACGAGAACAAGCCCGAATGTGTCTGCCCCCTGCAACGGAACGGGCTCGTGGCAGAAGCTTCCCTGTGTGACTGCTCGTGCGGCTTCGCGCGAATGATGTTCGGCTTCATACTGCAGAAGGATGTGCACGCCGAGATCGTCACCTCGATCCTGCGCGGCGGGTCCCGCTGCGTCTACCGTGTATCCTATTGAGTCCGGCCGCACTGGCAGGGCGGCGGGACCGACTCAAAGCGGATCATCCATCCGCAGGAGTTCCTTCTCTTCGTCCGTCACTGCACGGAGTTCGAGTTCGTCGGCTGGTGGAACGACGGGAACATGCGCGACCCGCTGCCCAGCGCGAAACCGGTGAACAGGCCGATCGCGCTCCTGCGAATGACCTGAGGCGCCCCTGCCGCAGGTGCCGGAAACGACGCGGCCGCCCGTGAAGGCGGCCGTGTAAAATCGCCAGCAGGAAGACACCCCGCTTTTGCAATATGACACTTTCTTGATGACGACATTCTAATTTACTTTTTCTCTTAATCTTCCTGCTGGCGTTTTTACTTTATGTCGTGAATTGTAGCAGTATCTTCCCGAACGGCAATAGTCCAAAAGTCTCATTTGAGCGAATTTATCAAGTTCAGGAGCTGGACCTTGTTCGCAGCCGACGTTTTGCGATAGATGTGATAAACGTGGTTCTTCACCGTCATTGCCGAGATGAAGAGCTTCTCGGCGATGAGCCGGTTGCTGAATCCCTGGACCATCATAGAAACGATTTCGCACTCGCGCGGCGAGATGCTGAACCGGGAGATGAACTGCTCGGGCAACACGCACGCAGGGGCCGCGTCCTCCCGGAACAGGTACCGCAGCGCGAAGGCCAGCAGCGCGGCGTCCATGACAAGCAGGGAAAGCAGCGCGGAGAGAGGGAGCTCCCTGATGAAGCCCGGCATCCCGGGAAGGAGCGAAAGGCACGCCTGGGCGATCATGATGAGGAAGAGCGGAGGGAGCAGCGACAGGCTCGTGCGAACAAGCAACCTGACCCGAGCGTTCCCGATGCTGGCCCAACCCCTTCCGAAGACCACGAAGCCGGCCATGAGGATCACGGCTATCGCGACAACGGTGCCGAATGTCGAATACCCCCCCGGGCTCAACTCGCTCCAAAGGCCGATGCCAAGGAGAACCACGGCGAGAACCACACCCACGGCGCGGTCGGCCGGGAGTGAGCTTCCGCCCAACGACCTGGAACGCCAGGCGAGGCGACGAGAATCCGATGACCCCCAGCCCCAGTGCCGACAGGACAACGTACAACGGCCGAAGAGAGCTCGCCAGGTCCGCCGTGACCACTTCGTCGTACACTTTGAGGAGGTTGACCATGACGATGAGAAGCGAGGCAGAAGCGACGACCGCGAGCTGGCGGAACGCGGGAGTGGAGAATCGCACGTAGGCGAGAACGGAGAGCGCAACAACTGCAATCCCCATTGCGAATGCGACGACGTACAGTGCCAGCACTGCGTGTAGCAATCGGCCCTCCCATGACAGATTTCGAGGGATTATATCACAAGCAGAGTATGAATCGGCGCATCGGAGTGTCAAGTCCTGTCAGATCGGCAGCACCTTGATCGCCGGGTCCAGCTCCGACCTGAGAAACTCCTCGATATAGCTGAGCGTTCCTGTCGACGCGCTGGGACATCCCTTGCAAGCGCCCACGTAGCGGATGAAGACCTGCGTGGCTCCGTCGGCGTCCTTCATGTCGACGACCTCGAGATTCCCCCCGTCTTTCAACAGCGTCGGCCGTACCTTCTCGTCCAGCACCATCTCGACCGCGCGGTGCTTCTGGAAGAGACCCATCCCGGCAAAGCGCGGCGGTGCGGCCGCCTCTGCGCGCTCACGCTCGCGGTCCATATCCGCCCTCACCTCGGCAAGGATGTCCACCAGGTAATGCCGGCGGGATTCATGGCCGCCGGGACGGATGCAGGACTTGCAGAACGCGCCCGCCTTGGTGAAGCGGGTGATCTCCTCCACCGTCTTCAGATCGTTGATACGTATCACGTCCTTCACGGTCCGCATGCTCACGCGCGCGCACTGGCAGACGATCTCCTCCTCTTCGAGGGAGTCCATGTCCACGCCCTTGTACTCGGCGGCCGCCTTGCGGATGACGTCATACGCCATGACGCTGCAGTGCATCTTCTGCGGCGGGATGGCCGCCGTCTCGTCGTTGTCGCGCAGCGCGTGCTCGACGTCGATGTTCGTGATTTTCATCGCCTCGTCCACCGTCTTGCCGATGATCATCTCGCACATCATGTCGCTGGAGGCGATGGCAGTCCCGCAGCCGAAGGTCTTGAACCGGGCGTCGAGGATCCGGCCGGTCTTCGTGTCCACCGCCCAGAAGGCGCGGATGGCATCCCCGCAGACCTCGGCTCCCCAGTCGGCTACCACGAGGGAGGCGCCGAGCTTCTCGGCGTCCGCCTTCGTGATCTCCCCGAGATGGCGCGGGTTGAGCATCCGGTCATTCACCTTCCGGGAGTAGCTCTCCCAGAGCGTTCCGCCGATCAGGTCAGATTTCGCCATCCCCTCACTCCTTTGCGACGACGCCGCGTGTCCCGACTGCGCCGGCCCCGCCGGCA
This sequence comes from uncultured Spirochaetota bacterium, assembly GCA_963768665.1. Classification (GTDB taxonomy): domain Bacteria; phylum Spirochaetota; class Spirochaetia; order SZUA-6; family Fen-1364; genus Fen-1364. The sequence goes on from CAVYIU010000003.1 coordinate 94,075, forward strand.
GGTGAGATGGTGCGCAGCCGCGTCACGGCGGTCTTCACGGCCGCGATCGCCGCATCGATCTCCTCCTCCGTGGTGAAGCGCGACAGGGACAGCCGTACGCCGGTGTGCGCGAGCTCGCTGTCGATGCACATGGCGACGAAGGTCGGGTTGGGCTCCAGGGACTCCGAGGCGCAGGCGCTGCCGGTGGAGGCGGCGACGCCCTGGCGGTTCAGGTCCCAGATCATCGCTTCTCCTTCTACACCCTTCACGCTCATGAGGATGGTGTTCGGTACGCGCAGGTCCCGCTTCCCGATGACCGAGATCCCGTCGATGCCCAGGAGCCCGTCCTCAAGCCGGTCACGCAGCCGACGCACCTCGGTCAGCTCGTGCGGGAGGCCCTGGACCGCGAGGTCCATGGCAAGTCCCATGCCGACCAGGAATGCGACATTCACGGTGCCGGCGCGGCGGCCGCCCATCTGTTCGCCCCCGTGGAGAAGCGGCGTCATCTGCCGCCCCTTCCTCACGTACAGCCCGCCCACGCCCTTCGGCCCGTGGAACTTGTGCGCGCTGAAGCTGAGAAAGTCCACCGGCGCGGCCTGCACGTCGACGGGGACCTTCCCGATGGCCTGCACCGCGTCGGTGTGAAAGAGAATCCCCTTTTCCCGGCAGAGCTCCGCCATCTCGCGGATGGGGAAAACGAGGCCCGTCTCGTTGTTGGCCCACATGATGGAGACGAGCGCCGTGCGGTCAGGGTGGATAGCCGCGGCGAGCGTCTCCACGTCCACGATCCCGTCCGCGTTCACCGGGAGGAAGATGACCGTGGCGCCCAGCGACTTCAGGAAGCTGCACGTCGCGCTCACCGCCGGGTGCTCGACCTGCGTGGTGACGATTTCCGTCCTCTTTCCCTGCCGCACGAGGTTGTACCACACCGACTGCAGGACCGTGTTGTTCGACTCCGAGGCGCAGCTGGTCACCAGGACGTCGTCCTCGTCCCGGGCGTTGATGCCGGCGTAGAGGCGGTCGAAGGCGAGCCTCATGTACCCGTGGGTCTCGGTCCCGAAGGAGTGGAGGGAGTTCGGGTTGCCGTACATCTGGCACCAGAACGGCTCCATGGCTTCCTTCACGCGCGGATCGAGGATGGTGGTCGCGTTGTTGTCGAGGTAAATGCGCTCCATGTGCCGTCACTATAACGCCGCGGGGGGCGCCACGGTCAATCCGTGACGCGCACCCCCCTTGGAGCGCTATTTCACCTTCTTGCGCAGCTTGCGGCCCGTGGGGGGCGCCGCCGCGGGGGCCAGTGCGGGCCGGCGCGACCACCGGCTGAACAGCGCCATCATGACGAACGCGGCCACGATGATGATGAAGTTCAGGATCTGGCCGGTGGTGAAATTGACCCAGCTGAACTGGGAGTAGTAGTTCTGCAGGTGTTGGAAGATGATGGGATACCCGTACCCGCCGAACCCGATGCCCTTGTCGGGCTGGCGGACATACTCGATGAAGAAACGGATCACCCCGTAGCCAAGGACATAGCAGGCGATCACGAAGCCCTTGTACGGCTTGCGCTTGCGCACGATGAACCACAGGATGAGCCAGAGGACGAACCCTTCGAAGAAGCCCTCGTAGAGCTGGGAGGGATGCCGGGGGAGGTTCACCACCCCGCTTGCAGGCACCTGCATGCCCACGGAGGCGGCATAGTCCCTCACCCACTGCTGGTTCGCCGGGAACGTCTCCGCGTTGGGAAACACCATGCCCCAGGCGACCCTCGTGATCCTCCCGTAGAGCTCGCCGTTGATGAAATTCCCCAGGCGCCCGAACATGTAGCCCAGAGGGATCCCCGCCACGAGCATGTCGCCCCATTCCAGCACGTCCACCTTCTTGACCTTCAGGAAGATAATGATGGCGATGGTGGCGCCCACCAGCCCGCCGTGATAGGACATGCCCGGCAATGCCCGTCAGGGCGATCCTCCCGTTGACGCGGGAGAACGGCAGGATCACCTGCAGCGGATGGTGGAGGTAGTAGCCGGTGGAGTCGTAGATCGTGACCGCTCCCAGCCGCCCGCCCACCAGCACGCCGACGATCGCCCAGAAGAAGAGGTCCAGGACCATGTCCTTCTGGTACTCGATCTCCCGTTTCGAGAGCTGCCAGCGGAAGAGGACGTAGGTGATGGCGAACGCCACGAGGTACATGAGACCGTACCACCGGATCGGCAGGAAGGGGACGATCTCCGGTCGAATCCAGCCGGGGTATTGAATGAATCCAAGCATGGCATCTCCTTCTCCTACAGCTTCTCCACGATTTTCCCCTGCGCCGGGTCGAAGTGCAGGGTGATCATCTTCTTCTCGGTCCTTGTTTCATAGCGCCTCCCGTGGCACTCCAGGACGGCGCCGGGGAAAAGTGTGCCGCGGATGACGATCTCCGAGGCGATATGCTCGTCGTACTTGTCATGCAGCCCGATGAGCTGGAGCTTGCGCTGCTCCAGGAGCTTCAGGGCGGCCCGCTTGTCCGCGCGCGCCTTTTCCAGCACGGGCCGCTGCGCGGCGGAGGTGCCCGCCCCTGCCGCCTCCAGCCGCCCCCTCTCGGCCTCGAGCGCGGCCACCTTCGCCGTGAGGGCCGCGACGTCGCGGTCCATGCGCTCGATCTGGTCCTTCACGAGGAAATCCTGGCCGAAGCTCATGACCGTGCGGATCCCGCCGGCGGCGCCGAGATTCTGCAGCTCCGCGCCCCGGGCTGGCCCTCACCTCGCCGCCGACGAGGTTCCCCTTCTCCGAGTCCAGGAGAAGCTTGCCGTTGCATTTCACCTGGCAGCGGACGCAGGGTCCGTGCAGGTGCACGTTGCCGATGGCCAGGAGCGCTGCCTGCTCGGCAAACAGGCTCTCGATGTCCCGCTTGGAGCGCACGACAGCGCGCCCCTCGCCCTTGATGCCCTGGCCGATGGTGACCGAGCCCGCCGACGACAGGAGCGCGCCCTCCACCGACGCGGCGATCTCCAGGACGCTGCCGGCCACCACGCTGAATCCCGAGCGCACGGTGCCGCCGATCCTGACGACGCCGGGGAAATCGACGTTGCCGGTGGACATGTCGACGTCGCCGGTGACGGTGTGCGCCTCCACGACCGACAGGAGGTTCCCGTCGCGGATGAGCTCGCCGCCGGACTCGGCGGTGTAGCGGATGCTCCCGTCGCTCTGGAGGTCTGCCCGCATTCCCTTGCCGGCCTCGAGGCTCTCCTGGAGATCGGGCGGCAGGGGGATGACGAGGCCGGTCACGTCCCAGCCGTCCTCGGCCAACGGGTCGCGGGGACGGACGGTGGCCACCCGCTCGCCCTTGCGCACCCGCGTGATCCTGTCCTGGGCGCGGAAGTCGGCGCGGCCGTCCGCGCGCAGGGATACGGCACGGCCCGTGGCCAGCCGCACGTGGAAGTTGATGCGTGACGTGGTGTCCTTCCGGGGCGGCCGGCCCTCGGCGATCACGACATCCACGAGGGGGTCGCCGCGCTTGATGCTCTCCAGGGCCTTCGCCAGGTCCTGGTCGATGATGCCCTTCTGGACACCGGCCTTCCGCATCCGCGCCCGGGCCTCCTCTTCCGTTATGCGGGCGCCGTCCCCCTCGGCCGGAAGAAAGGTGAGCGCCGCCTTCATCCTGTCCGTGGCGACCGTGACGTGCAGCTCCGCGTCCTTGTGGGAGCGCACGCGCAGCAGGATCGCCATGCCGTCGCTGCCTTTTTCGAGGATGCCGGCAGCCGTGGTGACCACGGTGTCACGCTTCAGGACGAGACCTTCGTAGAGCCTGACGTCAGGCGCTTTCCCTGTCCCCGGAGGAATGGAAGCGCCGAACACGTCCAGCCCGGGAACGCCTCCCGTCGAGGGAATGATGACAAGCACCTGTGCTTCGGCCTTCACGCGCGCGACCGCTTCCACCCGCTCGACGGGGAAAGCCTCGAGGGACGTGAGCGCCCCGAGGTCAGCCTTGTTCGCGCGCGCCGCGGCCTTCACCTTCTCGGCCTCTTCGGTCGGGAGAAACAGCGCGCGCCAGGCGACCTTTGGGTCGCTGCCCTGCTTGGGCGGCTTGCCTTCCACCACGACGTACTCCGCCAGCTCCGTGTCCGGGCCGTCGAAAAAGGCGCGCAGGTCCCTGCGCACGGTCTCCGCGTTGAAGCCCCGCACGCGGCTCGTCCTGATGGCATCCGTGGCGGCGGCCGGTGTCAGGGGCCGTCCACCTCCCCGACCCTTGCGCAGCGTGAGGACCGCCTTCAGCTTGTCCTCCGAAACGGTGAGGAGCGCGAGGCCGTTCACGACCGGCGTGATGGACCTGGCCATCAGGGGCGCCTTGCGCGTGATGGAATCCTTGAGGATGGCCCCGAGCTCCTCCGCCGGGATGAGGGCGGTGTCGTCGAAGCCGAGCTTCCGTGCGCGGGTGAGGATCTCCTCGGGGTCAGGCTCGGGGGAGGCCGCGTCACCAGGCGTGAAGCTCAGGAGACATGTCAGGCGGTCCGGCGAGGCAGCGAGGTCGACGGCGTGGTCGCGGAAGGGCACCACGTCGCACCATCCCGCCCCCTTGCGGAGAAAGCCGGTCTCCTCCGCCTTGACCTCTGCGCCTGTACGCGTAAGCCCGGCGAGGAACAGCATTCCCTCCGCGGCCGGCCGCGGGGCCTGCACGAGCCGGCCGAACACGCTCTTGCCTTCCTTGCCCTGCTTGCCCGGGCGCACCCGCGCCACGAGGCTGCCCTTCGTCACGAAGCCCGTCTCCGTGACGGCAGGATCGATCTCCACGTCCTCCCGCACGGCATGCTTCTCGATGACGACCTCGACCTGGTCGCGGCCCGGCAGGAACGGGAGCGGGCCCTTGTGATGCACGGTGCGTTCCTTCTTGACCCTTTCTTCCCGCAGGCGGAACCCCCTGGCCGGGGCGGCGGCGGCGAGGACCCGCCGCGACACCTCGGCAAGGCGCGGCGGCAGGGGCGCGGGCTCGAAGACGACGCTCTCAGGGGTGCCCGGCTGCGGAGGAATGCCGGGCAGCGGCGACGAAGGTGACGGGATCGGCCTTCTTGCGGGCGAGGGAGCGGAACGCGCGGTCCAGTGCCTCTGCGTCGATGCCCGCGCGCACTTTTTTCTCGGCCAGGATCGCCTGGATGCTTTCCGGCGTTATCTCGCCGCCTTTTTCATCCGGGGTGATGGTGATGCGGACTTCGATGCCAAGCTCGTCGATTTCGAGCTTCAGGTCGCCCTTTACTGTCATGGGAGGACTGCGATCGCTCCAAGCATAGTCAATGCCGGCTCACCCGACAAGGGTGACCACGGCGAGACCGGCGAACACCACCGCGAGAGCGATCTTCACCTTTCCAATCATAGAAGGCGGCGAGAAGACCGGGCAGGGCGGACAGGATCTCCTGGTCGCCCTGGAGGAGCGTTCCCCCGATGTGGAGAGCCGGGATGGCCCGCAGCGGCCTGCCGTCCGCGGCGGCGAGCCTCGCGAGCTCCTCGTACACGGCCGGCTGCAGGACGTCGCGGCGACGGGCATCGACGACCACGCCCCGCGCGGCTGCCATGCGGGGAAGCGTCGTGGAGAGGAACTCCTCGCGCGACCGGCACCCGGGCGTGTCGTAGTAATCGAGCGAGACGGTCACGGCGGGGGCTGACGTCGACGGCGCCGCGGGGGCCGTCCCGGCAGGGGTGGCGGCAGCCGCCGTGTTCTCGGCGCGGACGACGCCGCGGAGCGTGTAAGAGAGCTCGGGGGCCCCGGCGATGCCGGTGCGCACGATGTAGCCGCGCGTCGTTATGCCCACGTCGTCCCGGGAGTCGAACCGCAGGTGAAAGACCCCCCGGCCGCGCGCGGGAATCACGAGGGACGACGGCTCCGCCTGGAGGCAGGAGCAGGTGGGCACGAACGTCACTGTTGCCGGGGTCGTTTCCCCGTTCGTGACGGTCACGGCGATCTGTGCCACGGCTCCCTGGATGATCATCCCGTAATTCCACGCGGCAGGGTCGAACACGATGGGCGGGGCCGCGGGCGCGGGGAAGGCGGCGGGGCAGAGCAGGACCAGGAGAACCGCGGTGAGGAGGAGACAGGGGAAGCGCATCGATCAGGAACCGGCGCTGTCCGCGTCCGCGGCGCGCCGGGACCTCGCCTTCAGGAGCGCGTTCTCGCGTCGAAGCTCGTTCAGCTCCACCTGCTGCGAGCGCACGGCCTCGACCATGTCGGCCATGCTCAGAGCGCCGGAGGCGAGGAGGTCCTCGAGGTCCTGGCGAAGCACCTGGAAGTCGGCCTCTGCTTCCTCCCCGGCAGCCGGCTCGGCGGCGCGCCCGCCGGTGCGGCGACCGGGCGGGCTGTCGTGCGCGGCAGCTGCCGGAGCCGCCTCTTCGGCGCCTGCACCGCCCGGTGACCAGGGCGGTGTCTCCCCGTCGGCAGGAGCGTCCCTCTGGATCTTTTCGGCGATACGGTAGACGGCGCGGGAGAGGACGGAGCCCGGCTTGTAGCGGATGATGGGAATACGGGAGCCCATGGCGATGCCCTGCAGCTCGTCGCGGAAGATCACCCCGAGGTGCTGGAGCTCTATGCCCAGGTACTCCCGCACGGAGCGGCGCAGCTTGTCGGCCTTGTCGGCATCGGCGGGGTCCTCCAGCATGTTGAGGACCAGCCGCGGGCGCAGGCGCGCCAGGGCCGCCGACAGGCGGGTGTAGCTCGGCGCGTCCGCCGCGCCGATGCGGTCCAGGATGCGGGGGACATTCCCGCGCGCGAGCCCGCCGGGATCGCGCCGCAGCTCTTCCAGCATCTCCCCGGCGCGTGATTCGCGTTCCACCACCGCGAAGATGAGCCGGAAGACCGCGTTCTTCAGGAACAGGTAGGCGTTGAGGATGGAGGGAAGACCGGGCGTCGTGACGATGATGCCCGATGCGCCGAGGAGGAAGAAATCCATCGCGTTCGCCCCGGTGCCCGGGCCCAGGTCGAGCACGAGGTAGTCGGCGGGCAGGCCGCGCAGGCAGCGGATGAGCCTGGTCTTCTGCGCTGCCCTGAGGATGGCGGCGCCCGGTACCTCGGCGTCGCCGGGGACGAACGACAGGCCGTCGTACTCGGTGGGGAGAACGATCTCCTCGAACTTCGTGCGGGGGACGGACAGGAAGGTGCCGATGCCGCGGCTCACCGCGCGCATGCCGAGCATGGTGTGCGCGTTGGAGGCGCCGAGGTCCAGGTCGGCGAGCACGACCCGGCGTCCCGCCTCCGCGAGCGCTATGGAGAGGTTCGTCGCGAGCAGGGACTTGCCGACCCCGCCCTTGCCGCTGCCGACGGGGAGGACGACCATGGGTCCTCTACCGGGCTCTGCCGACAGGCTCAGTGATAATGTCCCACCTCCGTCTCGCTGTACCCGGGCACCTCGGCATCGGTCGGCTGGTCGCTCCCCTCGCCGCGCAGCCCGAGGAGGAAAGCGAGCAGGAGGAGATCCAGCGCGAAGATCCCGAGCATGAGCGGCCCGAGCGGGATCGCCAGGGGTCCGATGGATGCGACGGCGCGGTCCACCACTGCCCCGAGGGCTCCGGAAATCATCAGGAGCAGGAACGAGAAAATCCCCAGGACCTTCCCCAGCCGCAGGAGGCCGAGGAGGGCCTCGTAGCGCCTCGGGAAGGCTGCCAGGAGCGCTCCCCCGGCGGCCGCGAGGAGGCTTCCCGAGCCCCCGAACAGCAGCCACGGGAACACCCAGCGGCCGACGACGGCGCTGCCCAGGAACAGCATGCCCAGGACGTGCAACACGATGAAGAAGCGCGCGGCCTCCCAGGCCGACCCCGCCGCGAGGAGCGCCCGCTGAGGAAGTCCGCCAATCCGGAGCCCTTTGCCGCCACGGCCCGGGCCGCCGCGGACTCCCCCGAGACGCTCTGCCCGCTGCGCCTTCATCGCGGCCTGAGTGTAGCCGCGCGGCGAAACGATCGTCAACAGGTGTGTTCTGGCTGTACATTGACAGCCGGGGGCCGGGGCATAGAATGGCCCTCTCAGGAGTCGTTGATGAAACCTTTCGGCTCGCGGGAACGGATCGTCTGGACTGCCGTCACGGCGGTCCTGCTGGCCGGCCTTCGCTTTCTTCGCCCTTTCTCCCCGCCTGGCCGCGGGAAGCGCCGAGGACGAGACCCAGGCCTACCTGGCGACGTTCGGCGACGTGTTCCGCGAGATACGGGACACCTACGTCGACAGCGCCAAGGCAACGCCCAAGATCCTCTACGAGGGCGCGCTGAAGGGCATGTTCGATTCCCTCGGCGACCCGTACTCCATGTACCTCGCGTCCAGCGACTGGACCGACATGAACGACGTGTCCACCGGGACCTTCGGCGGCGTCGGCCTGGAGATCTCCAAGGTCGACAAGGTCGGCGCGCGCGTCATCTCCGCCATCGAGGGCGCTCCCGGCTTCCGGGCGGGCGTCACGGCCGGGGACATGATCACGGCCGTGGACGGGGCACCCATCGCGGACCTGACCCTCAGCGCGATCCGCGACAAGCTGCGCGGGGCGCCGAAGACCGCCGTCACGGTGACGATCAAGCGGGGAGACGCGATCCAGTTCGACACCCCGATCGTCCGCGACACCATCGTCCTGAGCACCGTGAAGTACGCCATGATGCCCGGCGGCATCGGCTACCTGCGGCTCACCGAGTTCACGCCGCAGACGGCGGACGGCGCGCGGGAGGCGATCCGTTCCTTCATCGCGGCCGGCTACACCGCGCTCGTGCTCGACCTCCGCAACAACCCCGGCGGTCTTCTCACCGCGGCCGTCGACGTGGCGAACCTCTTCATCGACCAGGGCCTCATCGTGCAGCGGAAGAGCGACCACGTGGAGAGCGAGAACGTGACGTACAACGCCCGGCGCAACCGCATGCTGGTGGACCCGAAGATCCCCGTCGTGGTCCTGGTGGACCACGGCTCCGCCTCGGCCTCCGAGATCGTCTCCGGGGCGCTGAAGGACTACGGGCGGGCGACGCTCTTCGGGGTGACCACCTACGGCAAGGGATCCGTGCAGACCGTGCGCGCACTCGGTGACGGCGGCTACCGTCTCACGACCTCGCGCTACTACACGCCTGCCGGCGCGGCCGCCAACATCTCCATCGACAAGAAGGGCATCGCGCCGGACAGGGAGGTCAAGGAACCGGACCTCACCGACGCGCAGACCAAGTCGCTGAACGACCTGCTCAACGGGACGGAGATCAAGGACTTCGTGCAGGCGAACCCGAAGCCGACGGAGGCGCAGGTGACGGCGTTCATCGCGGGACTCCACGCGAAGGGAATCACGCTGGACGACCGGTACCTGCGCCGCCTCGTTGTGACACAGCAGAACAGCACGGTGAACAACCCGCCGCCGTACGATCTCGACTTCGACATCGTGCTGCAGGCCGCCGTGAAGGCGCTGCAGAACCACGAGATCACGCCGAAGAAGCCCTAGGCGGCGCGGCCAGTGAAAAAGTTCCTCCTGCCGGGGCCCTTCCGCGGTGGGCCGACACGCCTGACCCTGGGCAGCGCAGACACGCGGTACCTCATGCGCGTTCTGCGGCTGCGCGAGGGCGATACCGTGCCCGCCGCGGATGCCGACGGCGGGAGCTACCACATGACGATACGGCGTGCCGGGCAGGGACGGGTGCGAGGTGGACGTGGTGCCCGCCGCGGCGGAGCCCGGCCCGGGACCCCGGGAAGGTCCACGTGTCACCCTCCTGCAGTGCTTGCCAAAGGGCAGGAAAATCGATCTCATTGTCCGCCAGGCCACCGAAACGGGCGTGGCCCGCATCATTCCCCTGGTGAGCGCTCACACGATCGTGCGTCCGGGCGAGGACGACGGACGGAGCGCGCGCCTCCTGCGCGTTGCGCGCGAGGCGGTCCAGCAGAGCGGCGTGTCCCGGCTGCCCCTCATCGAGGAGCCGCGGGAGCTCTCCGCGCTCGCCGGCGCAGCCGAGGGGTGGGGAACCGCCCTCCTTTTCGTCGAACGCCGCGACGGTGACGCGGAGCCGCTCCATCGCCTGCTCGCCCACGGGCCGGCGGAGGTGAGCGTGCTCATCGGGCCGGAAGGCGGCCTGACGGACGAGGAGACCGCGCTGCTTGCGCGCGCGGGGTTCCACCGTGTGCACCTGGAGACGGGGGTCCTGCGCGTCGAGACGGCAGCGACCTTCGCCCTCGGTGCCGTCATGACGATACTGCAGGAGAGGAACGCTTGGAAACCGGCGCAGGACGAGTGAAGAGGATCAAGGTTCTCGACGTACCCGTCGACGTCCTCGAGCCCGAGATGCTTGGCAAGGCGGTGGAGGAGCTGCTCGACAACGGGCAGCACAACCAGGTCGTCTTCCTCACCCTGCGGCTCCTCCTGCGCGCCCGGCACGACCCCGAGCTGCTCCGCTGCCTGCGCGACGCCTCCCTGGTCATCCCCGTGTCCCTGCCCATCGTGCAGGGTGCCCGGTTCCTCCGGGCCGGGACGCCGAGCCTCTTCAACACCTTCGAGCACACCATCCGCATCCTCAGCGTCATCGAGAAGGTGAAAGGATCCGTGTACCTCCTCGGCGGCCGCAAGCACGTCCTGGAGGTCGCCGAGGTCAACCTGCGGGGCTCTTTCCACGGCGTGCGCGTGGTCGGGAGGTTCTACGGTTTCTATCCGCGCTCGGTGGAAGGGGACATCGTCACGGCCATCAAGAAATCCTCCCCGTCCATGGTGCTCGCCGGGAGCGGCGTGCCGGGCAGGGAGAAATGGATCCTGAAGCACCGCAAGGAGCTCAATCCCGGGATCTCGCTGTGGGCGGGGAACTGTTTCGAGGTGTTCGCCGGGCAGGAGAAGCAGGTCTCGAAGAAGCTGCACGCCGCCGGCCTGGGGGTCCTCTCGGGCATCGGCCGCAGGCCGTGGCGCCTCGCCGTGTTCTTCCCCTACCTCTACTACCTCGTGCTCCTGCTGGGCTACCGGATCTTCAAGCTGTAGAGCGGCACTTGCCCGTCGCCTCCCAGGCGGGAAGCGAGCATCTTCGCCAGGCCCCGCCCGGCCCAGCGACGGACACGGGGCAGGAACAGCGCGTACCCGCACAGGTCGGTGATGAAGCCGGGAGTGACGAGAAGGACGGCGCCGAGGAGGATCCCCGCCAGCTCGGCAAAATCCCCGGACGGATCCTTGCCCGCGGCGACGCGGTCCTTCAGGCGCTGGAGCTCCCTCTGCGCCTGCCGAAAGGCGACTGCCGAGCCCGCGATGCCCGCCGCCAGGGCGAGAACGAGGACGAGGAAGTTCCCCACCAGGCTCCCGAGGTAAACGAACAGGAAGATTTCCGCGAGCGGCACCAGCGCGTAGAGCAGGAAGAGCCCGATCAGCTTGAACAGCAGGTCACCTTCGAGGAGCCTCGCGAACAGCCCGGCGCCGGGCCCGCTGGGGCCGGCCGTCTTCCTGCCTGCCTCAGGCAGACGTGTCGATCTGCGTTCCAAGGCTTTCATCCTGCACGGCCTGCTGGACCTGCACCTTGAGGAGCCGGTCGGCCAGTTCCATCACCTGGCCCTGCGAGGCGTTGAGCATAGTATCCAGTGTCGCCACTGAGCGCGCGAGTTCCGCCGCTGCGCTTCCGGAAGTGCTGCTGACCATGCATTCCTTATCGGCATTCCAACCCTTTCACCCGCGGTGACGCGCAGCGATTCTCTTTTGCCCCCCTATTGACCAGGGCCATCTTGGGCACTAATTTAGCATAGTCTGTCTATGCATTGGCTATCGATGCACAAGGGGGACCCTTATGACCGTCCAGTTCGGCGCCCTGGAACAGGTTGTCCTGCTGGTATTTTTCCTCGGCGCAGCGTATTTCCTGCTGCTGTCGATCTCCAATATCGCTTGGCTGCGGTTGAGCTCCCAGCCAGCCCGGCTCACGAAGGGCAGGATGGTGTCGGTGCTCATTCCCGCGCGCAACGAGGAGCGCACGCTGCCGGCCTGCCTGGATTCGCTGGTCATCCAGACCTATGCGAACTACGAAATCGTCGTCCTGGACGACCAGTCGGCGGACGGCACGTGGGAGCTCATCAGCGGGTACGAAAAGCGGTTTCCGGGACGCGTGAGAGCCGTCAAGGGAGAGCCGCTCGGTCCCGGCGGATGGTCCGGCAAGCCGCACGCCATGCAGCAGCTTGCCCGCCACGCCGCCGGTGACTACTTCCTCTTCACGGACGCCGACACCGTGCACAGTCCCCAGAGCGTTGCCTGGGCCGTGACAAACCTGGAGGCGCACCGGGCAGACTGCCTCAGCGGCTACGTTTTCCAGGAGATGAACACCATCGGTGAACAGTTCATCGTCCCCGCGACCTACATCATGTCGGCCATGCTCCTGCCCCTGTGGCTGATCACGGCGCTGCGCGCGCCGGGGATCTCCTTCGCCATCGGCCAGATGATCCTCTTTCGCCGGTACGTGTTCGAAGCCATCGGCGGCTACGAACGGGTGCGGGGCACCATCAGCGACGATCTCGCTATCGCCCGCGAGCTGAAGCGCGCAGGCTTCCGGGAGGTCTTCCTGGACATCCGCCGGCAGGTGCGGTGCAGGATGTACGAGGGCTACCGCGCGTCGTTCGACGGCGTGGCGAAGAACATCTACGATCTCGCGCGGCACCGCTCCGTCTTCTTCGCCGCCGCGGTCACGCTGCTGGTCGGGATCGTCGTCCTTCCCCTCGCGCTCCTCCCCATCCAGATCCTCACCGGCAGTCCCGCTGCCCGGCGCACCCTCGTGTGCGTGGGGCTCTTCCTTCTCGCCTGGGCCCTCGTGCTCTACGACCGGGGGCTTCCCTGGTTTCTCCCCTTCCTGTACCCGGTATTGTTCGTCCACCTCCTCTACATGGCGTGGTGGGGAGTCGGACATGCCATCACGGGGCATGGCGTGGTCTGGAAGGGCCGGACATCTGAGGTAGGGCCATGGCGTACGCGAAAGGCTCCAGGGTCATGCGGTACACTCCCCGGTTCCTGCCATTCACGGTGGTCTTCCACGGCGTCCTCGCGGCGGTGAAGGCGTGGGACTGGTGCGTCTACCGGATCCGCATCCGGGGCAGGGAAAACCTCCGTGGCGTCCCGGGCGCGGTGCTCGTCAGCAACCACACCCTCCTCCTCGATCCCGGCATCATCGCCCATGCCCTGCGGCCCCGGCGCACGTACTTCACGATGCTTGAAGAGACGGCCCTCATCCCCTTCCTCGGCACGTTCGTCCGGCTCCTGGGGGGCGTGCCGATCCCCGAGCGTGTCGGGGCGCTGCGGACGCTGGACACGGCGGCCCGCTCGGCGCTGGCGCTCCTGGGCTTCATCCACTTCTTCCCGGAAGGCGAATGCTACGACGGCAACCAGGACATCAGGCCATTTCACTGGGGCGCCTTCCTCCTGGCCGCGCGGCTGGGCGTGCCGGTCGTCCCGGTGACAACGGTGCTGCACGAACGACGGTGGCGCGGGAAGCCCTTCATCGTCCTTCTGGGTCACGCGATTCGACTTCCCCCGCGGGTGACGATCGTCATCGGCGTGCCCCGCGGCGCGCCGTGGTCGGGCAGGGCCGCCGGTTCCCTCAAGGCTGCCGCTGCCGCGTGGGCCCAGGACGTGCGCGGCGTCATGCAGGCGGTCATCGACGGCGAGGGCGGCTCGCGCGCGCTGTACCGCGGGATGATGCCCCGGCGCGTGAAGCACCCGCCTGCCGCGGCGTAGGTCCCGCGCGCGACCCGGCGGCGCGTTCCGGGCGGTGGGGCTTTTCGCTCGCACCCCTTCCGGTGTAGGCTCTGCCATCCACGACAGATCGGAGGCCGGGGTATGATGAAGTATCGCGCTGCGGGCGGGACAGGTGCGCGCCTTTCCTCGCTCGGGTTTGGCTGCATGCGTCTCCCCATGAAGGACGCGAAGACGGTGGACAGGAACAAGGCCGTCCCCATGCTCCACCGCGCGTACGAGAGGGGCGTCAACTACTTCGACACGGGCAAGCACTACTGCGCCGGTGACTCGGAGCGGGCGCTCGGCGACGCCCTGAAGGGGATGGACAGGGACAAGGTCTTCGTCTCGACGAAATACGCCTATGAGAAATCCACCGCGGCGGACCTCCGTGAGAAGTTCGAGCGCAGCCTTTCGCTCCTCGGCCTCTCGTACGTGGACTTCTACCATCTCTGGGGAATTTCGTGGAAAGGGTTCCAGGAGCAGCTCGCCGTGAAGGGCGGACCGCTGGAGGCGTTCCTCCGCCTGAAGGAAGAGGGGCTCGTGAAGCACCTCGCGTTCTCTTTCCACTCGGATCCCGCCGACATCGTGAAGCTCGTTGATACCGGGTACTTCGAGAGCATGCTCTGCCAGTACAACCTGCTCGACCGGCGCTGCGAGCCGGGCATCGCCTACGCGGCCTCGAAGGGCCTCGGCGTGATGGTGATGGGCCCCGTCGGGGGCGGGCGGCTGGGGTCCCAGAGCGACGTGGTGGCGCGCATGCTGCCGGGCAACGCCCCGGTGAGCACGCCGGAGCTCGCGCTGCGTTTCGTCCTGTCCAACCCGAACGTGACGGTGGCCTTGAGCGGGATGTCCACCATCGACCACGTCGAGCAGAACGTGGCCACTGCCTCCCGCGGGGAGCTGCTCTCGGCGGCCGAGCAGGCCTCCATCCGCGCCACGGCGGAGGAGAACCAGAAGTTCATGGACCTGTACTGCACGGGCTGCCAGTACTGCATGCCCTGCCCGCAGGAGGTGAACATCCCCCGCATCTTCGAGGCCATGAATCTGAAAAAGGTCTGGGGCCTCGACGCACCGGCGCGCAGCATGTACGCGGACATCGGCGCCAACCAGTGGGTGAAGGGAAAGAAGGCGGACGCGTGCATCGAGTGCGGCGACTGCGAGGAGAAGTGTCCCCAGAAGCTCCCGATCATCGAGCAGCTGAAGGAATCACGCAAGGCGCTGGCGTAGGTCCCCCTCCGGGGGCGGCTCCCGCCGCCCCTGCCCGTCGGCGAAAGTCGTTGACAGGGGGACCGCGTCCGGCGATTATGCGAATGAAAATCACTTTCAGTAACGGTATGGACCCTGCGGATCACTTTCGCAGTTACTTGAAGATGAACGGCCTGACCCTCACCACCGCGCGCAGCGCCATCTTGGAAGGGATCGTCGCGTCGCGCGGGCACTTCGACGCGGACGAGCTGCACGACGCGTTGAAGAAGGCGGGGGCGTCTCTTTCCGCCGCGACGATCTACCGGGCGCTGCCGCTGTTCGTGAAAAGCGGCATCATCCGGGAGACGCTCCGCGCGCGGGGTCGGTCACGGTACGAGCACGCATGGGGGCGGGAGCACCACGACCATCTCGAGTGCCTCTCGTGCGGGGCCGTCATCGAGTTCAAGGACGACGCCCTGGAAGCGCTCCAGGAGAGGGTCTGCCGCAGGCACGGGTTTCGGCCCGTCGAGCATCGGCTGGGAATCCGGGGGTACTGCGCGGCCTGCGACCGGGAAAGGACACGGCGGAAACATTGAGCGGGACGGCGGCGGGGGTCCGGCATGCGGCCCCAGAATTGCGAATGAATCTCAAACGCATTGTTCTCCTGGGCCTGCCCAACAGCGGCAAGAGCAGCGTGTCCAACGGGCTCACCGGCGCGTACGACATCGTTTCCAACTACCCGCAGACGACCGTCGAGATAAAGCGCCACCGCGCCGCCGTGGAAAGGCAGGACTGGGAGGTGATCGACACGCCCGGCCTGCACGGCCTTTTCGTGCAGTCCGAGGAAGAGCTCGTCGTGCGGGACCTGCTGTTCACGGAGCCGCCCGACGTGATCGTCCAGTGCGTGGACGCGCATCGCCTGCGGGAATCCCTTCTCCTCACCGCCGACCTCCTCGACCTCCCGATCCCGCTCGTTCTCGTCGTGACAGCGGTCGGCGAAAGCGCGCGCCAGGGCCTGCGCATTGACGGCAACGCGATGTCCCGCGGCCTGGGGGTGCCCGTTGTCCTCTCTCCCCGGCCCGGCGCGGGTATCGCCGAGCTGAAGCGCATTCTCCTCTCGCCGCCGGCCGCGCCCCGCCCTGTTCCCTTCGCCGAGGAGCTGGAAGGCGCCGTCCAGCGCTCCAGCGCGCTCGTGCCGCCGGAGTTCCCCCATCGGCGCGCCTCCGCCATCCTCCTCCTGGAGAACGACCCGTCGTTTGCCCCGCGTGCGGAGGCGGACGGGATGGAGGAGATACGGGCAGGGCTCGCCGGCCGGGCGCCGCTCATGGTGAGCAGCCAGCGAAGTCACTGGGTGGACGTTCTCGCGGCGTCGGTCACCACCCGGACGGTGACGCCGGGCACGCGGCCGCGCTTTTCCGAGACTTTCGCGAAGCTCTGCCGGCACCCGCTGTACGGCCTGCCGATCCTCGGCTTCTTCCTCGTGCTCATCTACGTGCTGGTGGTCTACGTGGCAGGGACCCTCTCCCTCTTCCTCACCACCACGGTCACTGATCCCGTGGTCGCCGCGATTGCCCGGCTGATACCGCCGGGGCTCTGGCGTGACCTCTTCGTCGGGCCGCACGGTCTCCTCACCCTGGGCCTTTTCAACTCCCTCACCACGGTGCTGCCGATCCTCGCCGTCTTCTTCCTCGTTTTCGGGCTCCTGGAGGACATCGGCTACCTGCCCAACCTCGCCATCCTGACCCGGCGCGTCTCGGGAAAGCTGGGCATCACGGGCAACGCGGTCATCCCCCTCGTCCTCGGCCTGGGCTGCAAGACCATGGCCACCATGACGGCCCGCACCCTCTCCTCGCGGAAAGAAAAGCTCATCGTCATCGCGCTGATCGGGTTCGCCATTCCCTGCTCGGCGCAGATGGGGCTGTCCATCGCCATCCTCGGCCAGCACGGCATCGGCGCCTTCATCGGCGCCTTCGGGTTCCTCGTGGCGTTCGAAGTCACCGCCGGCCTGCTCCTCAATCGATTCATCAAGGACGACATCCCGAGTGATTTCATCCAGGAGCTTCCCCCCATCCGCCTGCCCCGCGTGGGCGCGGTCGCCCGCAAGACCGGCTACCGGCTGCTGTGGTTCCTCCGCGAAGCCATACCCATTTTCGTCGCCGCCGCTCTTGCCATGTTCGTCCTGGACGTCACGGGCGTGCTCGCGGCGATCAAGGCGGCGCTGCAGCCCTTCATGACCGGGGTCCTCGGGCTGCCCATCGACATGGTGGACGCGCTCCTGCTCACCCTCGCCCGCAGCGAGGCGGCGGCCGGCTTCGTCCTGAAGATGGCGCGGGAAGGCACGCTCAACGGTCCCCAGAGCATCGTGGCCGTCGTCCTCCTCACCACCTTCGCACAGTGCTTCGCCAACATCGCGGCAATGTTCAAGGAGGTGGGCGCCCGCGCAGCGGCGCTCATCGTGGCATCGGTCTACGTGGCCTCGTTCCTCTGCACCGGCGCGGTGCACGGCGTCTTGCTCCTCCTCGGAAAGGTGGTTCCCCTGTGAACGGTGTGACCGATCGTGACGAGATGCTGGAGAGACTCTGGCAGCTGGGCGAGCGCGGCGCGCCCACGAAGGCGGCGCTGGGCACGGCCTTGAAGGGACGTTTCCGCGAGGAGGATCTCGCGCGTCTCTGCGCGGACGGGCTGGTCATCGCCGACGGCGAGCGCATCATGCTGACGCCGGACGGGACGGCGCATGCCGGCCGCCTCATCCGCGCGCACCGTATCGGCGAGCGGCTCATCCACGACGTCCTGGGCAGCGAGTTCGAGACGGGCGCCTGCGAGCTGGAGCACATCCTCGCGACCGAGGTGGTGGACGGCATCTGCACGCTCCTGGGCCACCCGCGCGAGTGCCCGCACGGGTTTCCCATACCCGAGGGCGAATGCTGCCGCTCGTCCGCCCGTTTTGCCGAGAAGCTCATCGTGCCGCTCACGGAGCTCGCCGTCGGGCAGTCCGCGCGAGTCGCCTGGGTGTACGCGCGCAGCGACCAGCAGCTGCACCGCCTCGCGTCCCTCCAGATACGGCCCGGCAGCATCGTGAAGCTCCACCAGCTCTCACCGTCGTGGGTGATCGAGTGTGACGGGGCGAACATCGCCCTCGATACGGAAGTGGCCCGCGCCATCAACGTGTGGTTGGAGCCAGGCGCCACCGGCGATCCCTCGCTGGAAGAGCCCGACCATCCGGGAGGCCGCGCGTCGCGGCCCGCCTTCGCGCGCCCCCGGTGGCGGTGGCGGCTGGGTGCGCACCACCGGCCATAGCCCGTCTCACCCGTCCGCGAGCTTTTCCCGGAACACGGCGCCCAGCGCATCCTCGAGGAACGGTGTCACGCGCCAGAGCCCCTTCAGCTCCCCGGTAGCGGGCAGCCGCGCGCGCCGCAGCGCCGTGATCGACGGAAGGGGGAAGCTCTGCCCTGATGAGCGTGTTCCTCTCCGTGTTGTCGGGGTCGACGAACTTGATCGTGCTCACGTGGTACCCCATGACCGACAGGATCAGGACGCGGAGCAGGTCGGTGAGGACGTCCCCCATCTTTTCCACGAGGATCCCGTGACGCGCCATCGAGCTGGTCATGATCGTGTCGTGGTTCTTCTTCAGCTGGTTGTTCAGGTGGTGGTGACAGCAGGGGGCACAGAGGACGAGCCGGCTGCCCCACCGGACGGCTCCCGCCATCGCCTCGTCCGTTGCCGTGTCGCAGGCGTGCAGCGACAGCACGATGTCCGGGGCAACGGGCGGCTCGTACGACGAGAACGGGCTCTCGATGAAGCGGATCCCCGCCGCGCCGAGAACGCCTGCCTTCTCGTTGTTCCGCGCCACGGCGGCCGCGTCGCGGTCGACCCCGGTCAGCACGACATTCTTTTCCCGCAGGGCCGTCATGAAATGATACGCGGCGAAGGTCAGGTAGGCATTGCCGCACCCGCAGTCCACGACGTGCAGGGGCCCCGTTCCCACGGCCTCGGGCAGGGATGACTCGTCCAGGATGCGCACGAACTCGTTCACCTGCCTGAGCTTCCTCTGCATGGTGGGCTTGATCGCGCCGCCGTCCGAGAGGAAGCCGAGCACCGACAGCACTGCCCGGGAGTTGTCGACATGGAGGAGACTGTTCGTCTCCCTGTCGTGGCGCAGCCCGGCGCGCGCCGCCATCGGTTCGGGAGCCGACGTGGTCCGCTTCACCGTGCCGTCCGCCTCGACGTCGAACCGGACGGTGTCCTGCGCTCTCAGGAGCGTGACGTGTCGAAAATCCAGCGCAATGACGCGGGCAAGCTCTTCTCGGGCAGCAGGCAGCGCGTGGTTCTTGACCGTCACCCGCTTCCGGCCGTCCGTCGTCGAGAACTGGAAGAGGATGGCCCCGCGCAGTTCGACCGGCCTCACCGTCACCCTCTGCGCGGGCTCCTGGCTCCCGTGACGGGGACCCGAAAACACCATCCTGCGAAGCCCTGGAGGATCAGCGAGCGTTTCGGTGAGCTCGGAAAGGCGACCTGCGTCCATGGAACGAATGTCGCCCGCCTTGGGAAGATTGGCAACGGCGCAAAACGGCCCTCATCCCTGTATACTGGAGAAGTGCCACGGAAAGGAACCGCGTCCCTCCAACGGAAGCGCATGCAAAGAGCGGCCGCTGGGTGCGCTCGTGAAGGCGGGCGCCGCAATCGAAGCGCGTGACGATGACGGGTGGACGCCGCTGCTGTTCGCCGCGCGGTTCAGCCGGGAGCCCCGGATCGTCTCCACGCTTCTCGATGCGGGCGCGGACGGCAGGGCGGTGAGCAACGACGGAAAGACGGCACTGGATTACGCCCGACAGAATGCGGCCCTGGAGGACGCGGCCGTGCTGCAGAGACTCGCAGGCACTTCGCCGTAGAGCCGTGCGCGGCCGCACGGTCAGGCGCTCACCGGCTCCTGGCGAGCCCGCGGAGCAGCGCGCCGAGGGAGGCGGCCAGCACAACGCCGGCGCACAGCAGCGCGGCGAGCCCGAGAGAGTGACGGAGGAAGAGCGCGGCAACGCCGAGCACCGCGCCTGCCCCGAGCACCCCGAGCAGCCGGGCGACGTGCGCTTTCTCCACGCGCTGTGCGGTCCCGGGGTCGGCCGCTCCCCGCGCCGCCCGCGCGATAGAATCGAGGTCCCATGCGGCAATGCCCGCCAGTGACCCGGCCAGCATGAGCAGGGGCGCGAGCCCGGCGACGATTCCCGCCCCGCAGCCGCACAGGAGGACCGCGAACGCGACGCCGACCAGCCGCGACAACCGGGGCCGGCGGGAGAGCAGCAAGGCGCCGGCGGCAGCGAGAGGCACCGGCAGGAGCACCCACGAACCCGCAACGAGGCACGCCGCGAAGAGTGCGGTAACGGAGATGGCCGCTGAAACCGTGAAGGCTTTCCCGCTGAGGCTCATCCGGCATGCTCCCCGCCCGGGAACACGGCATGGTGACGGGCGATGCAGCCCTTCAGGCTCGCACCGGGTGCCGCCCCGCACTGCCAGTCCATGACGACGATCCCTGCCCGACGCAGGGAGGCAAAGACGATGGCCCTCTCCAGGCCGGCGAAACGCAGGGCAGAGCGAAAAGCATCGTCGGCGCGGCCGGCGGGTGCAGGAGCGCGCCGACGCACCTCCTCGTCCGCGGGGTCAGGGCTCACGAGGAGCAGCGAATAGCCCATGGACCGGATGGCGACGAGGACGTCCCGGTCCTCCGGCAGAAGGGGGCTCACCATGACGATCTGCGAGCGCGGGGGAAACATGCGCGTCGGCAGGTACGTGAGGCTCTGCAGGGCGTAGTTGGTACCCGTCCGCGCGCGCGCAAGCTGCGTGCGTATGCGCTCGCGTTGGACCTTCCCGTACCCCGGTTGCACGCGTTCCCAGCTGTGCCCGTAGACGAGGAGCGCGACCCGGTTGCCTTCCGAAAGGAAGAGGTCCGCGAGCGAGCCTGCCGCGAGGACCGCGGCCTCGAACAGCCCTTCATGGGGATGTTCAGGGTAGCTCCTTGCCCGGGCATCGAGGACGATCCCGACGTCGGCGACCTTCTCCTGCTCGAACTCGTTGGCAAAGAGCCCGCCCGCAGAGCGCGACGACATCCTCCAGTTGATCCAGCGCAGGGGGTCGCCCGTACGGTAGTCGCGGACGCCGAAGAAGCTCACCCCCGGTCCGGCGAGTGCGCGCACGGGATGGGACCCGCGAACCCGCGGGTCTGGCGGGGCCGGATGCGAAGCGGCGGCAGCCGTTCCTCTTCCGGGAGCACGAGGAGAGCGCTCTCATTCTCCAGTTCCGTGCGCGCGCCCAGGAGCTCGCAGTGCCCGCGCGCTTCCGCCAGGGTGCCCTCCCACCGGTGCTCGCCCCTGCGACCGCTGACCGTGTACGACCATGCGACCTCTTCCCCGGGCCCCAATGACACGAAGGACCTCGTCGATCCACCGGTGCAGGCGAGCGACGACGGGACATGGTCGACGAGCAGGAGCTCCTCGATTCGGAGGTCACCCTCGTTGCGCACGCTCACCCGCACGTCCACTTCTGCGCCGGTGGATGCCCGGGGCACGCCCAGCGAGCGCTCCGAGGCCAGCCGCAGGCGGCGGGGCCGGGACAGGAATCCCGCCCCGAGATACACGATCAGGGGAAGGGCAGGCACGAGGACCTTGCCGTTCCCGCTCACGAACGCGAGGAGCGCAAGGAGAAAGACCAGCGCCCCCAGGAGGCGGACGCGCCCCATCAGCCCTTCTCCCCGATGACCGGCACGGGCGTCGTCCTCATGATCTCATCGAGGATGGCGCCGGGAGCCTTCTTCACCGTCCAGAGGTCGGGCTCCAGCATGAGCCGATGCCCGAGCGCCGCGGGGACGAAGCCCTTGATATCGTCGGGGATCACGTACGCCCGCCCCTGCAGTACGGCCCACGCGCGGCCCAGCTTCAGCAGCGCCAGGGCGCCGCGCGGACTGGCACCGACCACCACCTGCCGATGCGTCCGCGTGCGGGCAACGAGCTCGACAATGTACGCTTCCAGGTCAGGGTCGACGTAGACCTGCTCCACCGCGGCGCGCATGGCCATCATGCCGGCGCCGTCGGTCACCGCGGCTATGTCGATGCCCTCGGTGCGCCGCTCCTGCCGCCGCGCCAGGATCCGCTTCTCGTCCTCGGCGCCGGGATAGCCGACGGAGAGCCTGACGATGAAGCGGTCCAGCTGTGCCTCCGGCAGCGGGAAGGTGCCCTCGTACTCGATGGGGTTCTGCGTGGCGATGACGATGAACGGTTCCTCCAGCGGCAGTGTCTCTCCTTCGATCGTCACCTGGTATTCCTGCATGGCCTCCAGGAGCGCGGACTGCGTCCGCGGCGAGGCGCGGTTGATCTCGTCCGCGAGGATCACGTTGGCGAAGACGGGTCCCGTGCGCAGGACGAACCTGTTCTCGTTCCTGTCATACACGTACCCGCCGGTGATGTCCCCGGGAAGGAGGTCAGGCGTGAACTGGATCCGCTTGAACCGCATGCCCAGCGCCGCGGCGAAGCTGCGGGCGATCAGAGTCTTGGCGAGGCCGGGGTAGTCCTCCAGGAGCACGTGTCCCCCGGGGCACAGGCACGCCGCCATGATGCGTTCCAGGACATCGCGCTTGCCGACGATGGCCCGCTCCACAGCGGCGAGAACCTGCTGCGCGCACGGGGCCACATCTTCCACTCGCATGCTCATCTCTCCCGGCCGGCGTCGGCCTGTCTTCCGCCGAGGCGGTCTTCGAGGGCGCTCGCGATCTCCTCCACGGGCAGGCGGACAAGCCGGGCGCGCCCGCGCCTGCGCTTCCCCCGGAGCTCCGCCGTGAACGACTGGCCGAAGAGGTCCCTCACGCACGCAGGGATGTCGATCCCGCCGGATGTGATGCGCTGCTCCAGCCCGCCCGCGTCGCCGCCTTCCGTGTGGGCGAGAACCGTCAGGGCTGCCCGGCGGAGCTCGAGAACGAGCACGTGGCGGGCGGCGGCGCCGCCCTGGTCCAGCGCCAGCACCCCTTCCCAGTGCGCGATCCGTGTGCCCCCGGCATCCCCGCGCGGCTGCGGGCGCACCTCAGGAGGCGTCTCCCTGAGGGCGCGCAGAGACTGGAACGATACCGCGGCAAAAGCCAGCACGAACACCGCCCAGACAATCCTCTGCCCCACCAGCACCGAGGCCGAGCGCAGCACCCAGAAGATCCATGCAAGGGGATAGGAGACCGCGGCTGCAAGCGTATCCCGGAAAAGGAAGAGAAGCGCCGCCGCCGTCACGGCGGCAACGGCCGCCACCGGCAGCAGGACCCCGCGTTCCCTCACGAGGCCGTCCTGCAGAAATGCTCGATGGCGGAAAGGGACCGCAGCGCGCGTTCCTCGCTCCGGCGCGAAGGGGCGGCGCTGCCGTAGCGCACCTCCTCGAACACCTCGGTGAGCTCGCGGACGGGCACCGCGGGCAGTCCCCAGCCCTCGAGAAACGTCGCGAACTCGCGCGGCGTGACCGACCCCTGTCGATCGAGGCCGAGCTCCTCGCTGATGACCACGCTCATGTCGTGGTAGCAGCGGAGGATCACGTTCCGCAGGTCTGCGCCCCGGCCCAGCGATTCCGCGGCAGCACGCGACGGCTCGGCCAGCCTGCCGACGCCGCGGGGCCGCCGATTGCGCACGGCGACGAGCACTGCGACTGCCCCGGCCGCTGCGAGGAGGACGCTGAGAGCGGCGGCGGCCCAGAGGAGCCATCCCGGCGGCCGCGGCTCGAAGGGAACCACGGCTCCCGTGCCAGTGGCCGGGGCGGCTAGCCCACCCGCCGGCGCCGGCGCGACCTCCTGCTCACGTGCCTGCGCTTTCGGCAGCACATCTGAAAGGATGGCCTGTGCGATCATGAGAGCCAGCAGAAAGACTGCCATTGCGAGCAGTCTCTTCCGACCCTCCCTGGAAAATGCGCTGACCACAAGGGCAAGAAAGGTGATGGCGGTGAGAGCAAGGAGCACCACCCTGAGAGCGACAAAACCGCCGGCATCCGGGCCGGCCGCGGGCGGGGGAGGAAGGTCAGGCGAGCCGGCGGATCGAATTGCCATGGCAGGACGGAGTTGCAGGCCGACGAGACCCACGGCAAGGACCAGGATACTGACGATGCTCAATGTCCAGGCAGCCAGCATCCCTTTCTTCACGTGCAGATACTGGTCCCCGGCCCGCAGACTGTCAATTGCGCGGGGGGCCATGAAGGCCGTCCGCGAGCGTCTACGACACCCTGAGGGTCAGCCCGGTCTGCCCACCTTCGAATGCTCCCCACGGAGAGCGTCGAGACCTTGGCCGCGGGACGTCCCGTCGGGGGATCCAGGCCGGCGCCCTTGCGTGTCTCCGTCGCCCACGAAGGACAGGCCACGTTGACGCGGATGCCGCGCGAGGCGTCGCCAGGGAGGATCGCCGCGACCAGCGCACCCTCCCCTGACCTACGCGGGTACCAGCGTGGTGAGGGATCGTGCATCCGGCCGCCGGCACCAGACCAGCTCGTCAGGAGTTCTCGACGGAAACCCCGCTCTTCCTGGCAGCGAAGGTCACGGCCCCCGGTTGCGTGCCGATGACGTTGCCACTCCACCAGGTGAGGGAAGTCATTGGGATGGCCCGCGGGAGGATTCTCGATGTCGCGGAGAGCACCACGTGCGCCGTCTTTCGCTCGCCCTGGGGAGCGGTAGATGCCGCGCTTGGGATACACGCCGCGGCCAAAGCCTCAGGTTGGGAGGTACGCACCGTTCTTCTCGCGGAGGAGGGTCCGTTGCAGGGTGAGGGACCTTCCCCGGCGCTCCTGCAGCGGGCCGATATGCTCCTGGAAAGCTCGCCGGCCGGGCAGGTCCTGTTCGGTGACTCGGCGGCGAGGCTCGCAGGCCGCACAGTGCTTCCCACGGGCGCGACTCTCCGCTGCCTTGGGGCTCATCGGCTGCGAGACCTTGGCCCGGCACAATCCATCTTCAGGCTGGAGCACCCCGCCCTCCCGCGCGATGTCCCGCCGCTCAAGACGCTCGACAGCCGGCCGAACAACCTGGAGACGCAGCCTGCGCCGTTCATCGGCCGGGAGGATGATCTGGTCGCCGTGCGGGAGGCCCTCCTCCGCGAGGAGGCGCGGATCGTGACGCTGACCGGCGCCGCGGGTACGGGCAAGACGAGGCTCGCGCTGCAGGCCGCCGCCGGGCTCGCGGACCGTTTTGAACACGGCGTGTTCTTCGTGGACCTCGCGCCGGTGCGCGAGCCGCAGCAGGTGGCGGCCGCCATCGCAACCGCGATGGGCATTCGGGAACCGGGGATCGGGGATCGACCCCTGGCGGATACGCTCACTGACTCCCTGCGAAAGAGGCACGTGCTGCTGCTCCTCGACAACTTCGAACACCTGCTGGCGGCGTCTCCGCGAGTGGCCGAGCTCCTGGCACGCTGCCCGCGACTGCAGGTGCTCGCCACCAGCCGGGAACCGCTTCGACTGAGGGCAGAGAAGGTGGTCGTGGTACCTCCCATGGGTCTTCCCGTTCGGGGGCAGACGGCGGCGGTGACGCGGTGCTCCGAGGCGGTGCGCTTCTTCGTCGACCGGGCTGCCGCGGCCCTGCCCGGGTTCGCCCTGGACGAAGAGAGCACCGCGACGGTGGCCGAGATCTGCATGTGCCTGGACGGCCTGCCCCTGGCACTGGAGCTTGCCGCCATGCACCTCCGGTCGCTCCCGCCGAGCATTCTCCTGCGAAAACTCGGAAGCAGGCTGACGCTTCTCCGGGAGGGACCCCGTGATCTGCCGATCCGGCAGCGCACGTTGAGGAGCGAGCTCGACTGGAGCCATGAGCTCCTGTCCGAGGGCGAGCGGCGCGTTTTTCGGCGGATGGCCGTCTTCTCCGGAGGCTGCACGCTGGACGCCGCCGAGACGGTGTGTCGTGCAGAGGGAGAAGACCTGGACGTCCCGCGCTCGCTTTCCTCTCTGGTCGAGAAAAGCCTCGTCAGGATCGCGGAAGCCGGGGCAGAGCCCCGGTTCAGGATGCTGGAAACCATCCGCGAATACGCCCTCGAAAGGTTGCAGAAAAGCGGCGAGGTCAATACGGTCGAGGACCGTCGTGCCGCGTCTCTCCTCGCATGTGCCGAGCGATCCGAGCCGGAGATGTACGGTCCCGACCAGGAACGGTGGCTGGCCCTCATCGCGGACGAATGGGACAACTTCCGTACAGTACTCGAAAGGTATCGCGACCAGGAAGCCCGTGCTGACGGGCTCCGCCTGGCCGGGGCCCTGGGCTGGTTCTGGTTCCGGCGGCGCCCGCTACACGGACGGGCAGTACTGGCTCGAGCTCTTCCGGTCCGCCGCGCAGCCGTCGGACCCGCCGGGCCCCCGGGCGAAGGCTGCCTACTACCTCGGGTGGATGAAGGTCTGCGCCGGTCGTTCCTTCTGGGCAAACCCGGAGGGGAAAGCCTTCTTCAGGGAGAGCCTGAGGCTCTGGCGCGAGGCGGGCAACCAGAGGGGCATCGCGCTTTCCCAGGTGTGGCTGGGATGCGAAGAGGGAATCGAGCGCGAGGACGGTTGTGCCCTGGCGGATGAGAGCGTCGCCATCGCCCGGGCAACCGGAGACCCGTGGGCGCTTTCACTCTGCCTCAAGATCGCCTACTCGCATCTTCGCCGGGAGGACAAGGATCCTCCAGCGAGGCTGGCCGCGCTGGAGGAAGCCATCGCCCTGGCGCGGAAAGCGGGAGACCCCTTCCTGCTCTGCCAGGCGCTGAGCGGCAAGGGGAATATCTACGCCTGGACAGGAGAACTTGCCGCGGCGGAGCCGTGGTACCTCGCATCACTTCGCATCGCGAGGGAGATCGATGACCACTGGTCGATGCTCGATGCCATGAACTGCCTCGCCGACGGATACCTCGGCCTCGGCCAGGTCCTGAAGGCGAAGGCCTCCTTCAGGGAAGGGCTCCGGATGGCATGGGACCTGGGCGCCACGGGATACCTCGCATGGTTCATTGGCGGCCTGTATGGTGCGGCCAGGCACGAGGGCAAACTGCGGCGGGCCGCCCGGCTCGGGGCCGCCTCTGAAGCCGTCCTCGATCCGGCTCGCACGTACGATCCCTCTTTCTCCAGGAAACTTGGCCTCGACGAAGAAGCCTCTCGCGAGGAATGGATGATCGGGCAGTCGATGACGCTGGAGCAGGCTGTGGAGTACGCGTTGTCAGAAGAATAAGAACGCCCGCGCCCCGGCCTGGTCTTCTACCGGGGAACCACGGTGGTGTGGTCGAGGACGTAGACCCAGCGACCGTCGACCTTTCGCCGGAGATCCGACCATCGTTCGACCATCAGGTGGCGCTGACCTCCCGCGGGCTGAAAGTCGAAGGTCGCCGTGCCGACGCCGATAACCCCGTCACCGGAAGTCAGGTACGTGATTTCGTTGATCTCGAGCTTGACTGGGTTCTGGGCAAACAGTTGCTCCATACCCTTGCGGACGGCGGCGGGACCACGCTGCACCGCTCCGTCGATCACGACGACAAGGTCCGGGCTGTTCCAGAAGCAGGCCATGGCGGCGTCCAGGTCTTTCTGCCTCACCGCCTCGGCAAACCTCCTGTCGAGCTCCTTCGCTTCCGCGAGCTCGACCGCGTTCAGCAACTGGGCCGGAACGGACTTCGACATATGCTGCCTCCTCGAGGCATGGAAAGACCTCTACCGGAGAGCCGATTCGCCCCTGACAGAAATGATAGACCTGCCCGGCGGCATGTCAATAGTTGCCCAGCGATTCTCAGTTTGCACCTTCAGCGGGATCACGGACCATTGAACAAGTGACACGAACGGCCCTTTGAGAGTCGTGCAAAATGAGAATTTCGCTCCCTCGGCGTCAGACTGAGAACTGTTGAATAGTTGCCCGTGGATCTTGCGTGCCGCCGGTGTGTCGCGTAGAATCAGTTCATCGAGAATGTCCCATGGTGAAAGTCCTGTTCATCGACGATGAGCCGCGCGCCCAGAAGACCCTCGAGCTCGTTCTCCCCGAGCCGTACGTCCTGCTCTCCTCCTACTCGGCCCGCCATGGCATGGAGGCGCTGGTCCGGGACGCCCGGACGTGGTGCTCCTGGACATCAACCTTCCGGACCATGGACGGCATAGCGCTCCTGCGCGAGATCCAGGCACGGCCCTGCCCTCCCCCCGTGGTGATGCTCACGGCGATGACCGAGCCGCGGCTGGTGAAGGAAGCGATCCTCGCCGGCGCGTGCGACTACGTGGTGAAGCCCTACGAGCCCCGCGAGCTCCTCGGGACCCTGCGCACCGCCGTCGCGGGGGCGGAGTGCGCGCGCGCGCTGCCCGCGCGGCACGCTCCGGGACGCGGTGTTCGCCGGCCTGGTCGGGGAGAGCCAGGGCATGCGCGAGGTGAAGGAGCTCATCCTCCGCTATGCCCCCTCGGATTCGCCGGTGCTCGTGCTCGGGGAAAGCGGCACCGGCAAGGAGCTGGTCGCGCCGCCATCCACGACGGCGTCGCGGCGGCGAGCGCGGCCGTTCGTCGCCCTGAACTGCGGCGCGCTGCCCGAGACGCTGCTGGAGTCGGAGCTCTTCGGCGCGGAGAAGGGCGCGTACACGGACGCGGTGGCGCGGCCGGGCAGCTTCGAGCGGGCCGACGGCGGAACCCTCTTCCTGGACGAGATCGGCGAGATGTCCCCCGCGGCGCAGACGAGGCTCCTGCGTGTCATCGAGCAGAAGGAGCTGACGCGGGTCGGCGGCTCGCGCCCGATCCCCCTGGACGTGCGCGTCGTGTCGGCGACCAACAGGGAGCTGAAGCCGCACGGCGGGGCCGCCGGGGGCTTTCGCGCCGACCTCTACTACCGGCTCGCGTTCTTCCCCTCCGGATCCCGCCGCTGCGCGAACGCCGCGGAGGACATCCCGCTGCTGGCGGCGCACTTCCTCTGCGCGCTCGGGGACAGGCGCGCGAGCTCAGCGGCGAGGCGATGGAGGCGCTCCAGCGCCACGCCTGGCCGGGCAACGTGCGCGAGCTTCGCAACGTGCATGGAAAGGGCAACGCTGTCCACGGACGAGGGAAGGATCGGCCGCCCGCGACCTGATCTTCGATTGACGAAAGAGACGCGCTACTCGATGACCCTGATGGAAGCGCCTTCCACCACCACGCGCTTTTCGCCGAGGGGCGTGGTGATGATGTCATGGCGCTGCCGACCACCAGGACGCGCGAGTTCTGGACCACGATGTCAGCGCCCGGCTTCGCGGGGGCGCGGGAGGGAAATACCTTGAAGAACTCGGGCCGGTGAAGTCCACGTAGCAGGAGTAAGCCTTCACGTCCTCCATCCCGATCCATTCGCCCGTGATGAGCTCGATCCTGACCTGGAACGTCGGCTGGTCCTTGTTCAGGATCGTTAACGTCGGAAACGGTGCCAGTCAGCAGGATCATCCTCCCGGCGGGGAGCGCCTGGGTGCCGTCGGCGGCCGCCGCGAGCGTCTTCAGGGTCACCGAGAAGTCCACCACCCTGTCGAAATCCGCCCGTGATCGCCGCGAAGACGGCGGCCGCGGACAGGAGGAACAGGACAATGACAACAGGGAGTGATCGACGCATCCGTGAGCTCCTTGCGCAATACTATGGAGGATTCGTCCACCGGTCAATCCTCCGACGTATCGCGCCGGACCTCCGACGTATCGCGCCGGACCTCTGACGTATCGCGCCGGACCTCCGACGTATCGCGCCGGACCTCCGACGTATTCGCCGGAGTGCGGTGAGCGGAGCTCTTGCGTATTTCGTCGGCCGGCAGCCCTTCCCGTCGCGAGGCCCGCGATCTTGCGAAAGATGACGCCCACGTGCTTCGCCTCGTTCCCTGAAAGCGCCGCGCGGGCCAGGATGTCCTTGAAGAAGACGCCCATCTGCTCGGGACCCACCTGGGTGAAAAACCCGATGCTCTTCGAGCGAGCGGGTGATGACGGACACCAGCTCGTCGAGCGTTTGCGTCGTGATCGGCGTGAACGGGGTCAGGCGCTCGGCGTTGAGTGCACGGAAGATCTCGTAGCAGACCACCTGCACCGCGTGGGAGAGATTCAGGGATGGGAAGGAAGGCGCGGCGGGATGGTCACGGCGAGGTTGCACAGCGAGAGCTCCTCGTCGGTGAGGCCCGAATCCTCGTTGCCGAAGAGCACGGCCACGGTGCCCGAGCGGAGCGAGGCGACCCGCTCTCCCAGCTGCTCGGGGAAGACGGAGAAGTACTTGCGGTTCCGTCCCCGGCGGCGCGTCGTGCCGGCCACGAGCACTGCGCCCGCGAGGGCTTCGCGAAGATCCGTGTAGACGCGGGCCTCGTCCAGCACGTCGGCCGCGTAGTGCGCCAGGGTCCGGGCCTGCCGCGGGTCCAGGAGCCCGTCCGGCACGATGGCGAGCGACGTCATGCCCATGCACTTCATGGCGCGGCAGGCCGCGCCGACGTTGCGGGGATCCCGCGGCCGCACGAGAACGATTCTCACCTCTCGGCTGGGAGCTCATCTCCCTGCAGAGTAGCCGATAAGCGGAACATGAAGAAAGGTGTTCTCGTTCTCTTCGCGCTGGCCGCGGCCTGGCCGGCTGGTCCCTGGACT
Source organism: uncultured Spirochaetota bacterium (assembly GCA_963768665.1). GTDB lineage: Bacteria > Spirochaetota > Spirochaetia > SZUA-6 > Fen-1364 > Fen-1364. The sequence continues at coordinate 124,420 of CAVYIU010000003.1, forward strand.
GGAAGTGCCCGGGTCACCACGATGCCATCGAGACCGCTTCGGGAAGCGCCGAGGACCCCGACGAAGGGACCTTCCTGCCCTCCTCGCTGCGCACCACGGCGACCATCCGCGTGAAGGAGGAGGCATCGCCGAACGCCTTCGGCCTCACGGTGCGCGATCGTCGGAAGGACTACTACCAGCAGTCCGGCGACTACTCGTACGTCGAGGTGGAGCACGACGGCATCCTCCGCCTGGCGGAGGCCCTGAAGCTCGGGTACACGGCCGGGGTGAAAAGCATGGACGTGGCGCCAGCTCGACCCCGACGGGCTTTCGAAGGACTCCTTGGCCGTCAAGGCGGCCGCCACGGCGACGCTGGCGATCGCCAGGGGAACCAGCCTGGACGCTGGCCTGAGGCGGCCGCTGGGAGCTGGGTGTCAACAACGCCCGCTCCCGGCAGGCATGCGGTCGTGGCAGCCTCCTTCAGCACGAGGATCGGCGAATGGCTCCTGGGCGCGCGCTACCGCGGGGAGTTCCGGCTCCCCCTGGGCGAAGAAGCGGCGTGACGTCCGGCGCGGACGTACATACCGGCGCGCTGTCCCTGGAGTGGGATCCGAATCGATGACCGGATCCGGGCGTGGCTGTTCGGATTTGACAAACAGCAGGAACGCTTACAATCGCCCGATAATATCTATGGGATATCTCAGGACAGCGATTCTCATTTTGCACCTTCAACAGGATCGCGAGCCCTTGAAAAGGGCCAAGAACGGCCCTTTGAGAGTCGTGCAAAATGGGAATTCGCTCCCTCGGCATCAAACTGAGAACTGCTGATCTCAGGAGGGGAGCTCTTGCGGCTCTGGCGTGCCGCAACTATACTATGAGGGCTGAGGCCAATGTGAAGGCAAAGGGGCGCCATGAGTAACAACGAGATCGTTCCGGGCTTCGACGACGAGAAAGACGACAGCCTCAAAATACGCCTCCAGAAGATCGAGGACACCGAGGGGTGCATGGTCCTCTATCTCACCGGTTATATCGACACGTACAACTCCAACTACTTCCAGAAGAGGGTCGCCAAGGCGATCGAGTCCGGATTCATCAAGCTGATCTTCCACTGCAGCGGCCTGAACTACGTCTCCAGCACCGGCATCGGGTCCTTCACCGCGTTCCTCAAGGGAGTGAAGCCGCGCGGGGGCGACCTCGTTCTCCTGGAGATCCAGCCGAAGGTCTACGAGGTGTTCCAGCTCCTCGGGTTCTCCCAGTTTTTCAACATCAAGGAGAGCCTGGACGAGGCCGTTTCCTTCTTTGCTGCACGGGGCGAAGACGGGAAAGGCGCCACGTTTCCACGCATCTTCAAGTGCCCCATCTGCAGCAAGAAGCTGAAGGCCGCGCACGCGGGACGGTTCCGCTGCTCGGAGTGCAAGACGATTCTCGCCATCGACAACGCCGGCCAGGTATTCCTCGGCTGAGGGAGGCCTCATGATCTCCCGCGACAGGATCGAAAGTTATCTCGTGAAGCTGTCTCTCTCCTTCCAGGAGGCCGGCACCGGCACCTGGGTGGTGCGGGACGCCCAGAAGGGCCTGGAAAACCTCATCGTCATCCTCTCGGAACCGCTGGTCATCCTGCGCATCCACGTGATGGAGGCGCCGCCCACGGGACGGGAGAAGCTTTTCGAGGAACTCCTGAGGCTGAACGCCTCCGACATGGTGCACGGCGCGTATGCGCTGGACGGCAAAAACATCATCATCGTGGACACGCTGGAAGCGGACACGATCGATATCGAGGAGTTCGAGGCGTCCATCGACGCCATCGGGATGGCGCTGGCACAGCACTACCGGATCCTCTCTCGGTACCGCGTCAAGGCATAGCAGGAGGAATCCACATGGGGATTCTTGATCGGATACGCACGGTCCTCAAGTCGAACATCAACGCCCTCATCAGCAAGGCGGAAAACCCCGAGAAGATGCTGAACCAGCTCATGATCGACATGAACGAGAACCTGCTGGAGGCCAAGAAGCAGACCGCCATGTCCATCGCCGACGAGAAGAAGCTCGAGCGGCAGATGCTGGAGAACAGGGCCCAGGCTGAGGACTGGGAGAAGAAGGCCATGCTCGCTGTGAAAGCGGGCAAGGACGACCTCGCCAAGGAAGCACTCCTGCGCAAGCAGGAATACGAAGGATACGCCGCCTCTTTCCAGAAGGAGTTCGAGAGCCAGCATGCCTCGGTGGAGCAGCTGAAGGATGCGTTGCGCCAGCTCCAGGGCAAGATCGAGGAAGCGGGCCGCAAGAAGAACCTCCTCATCGCGCGCGCCAAGCGCGCCGAGGCGCAGAAGCAGATCCAGCAGACCATGGGATCGCTTTCCGGGGGCTCCTCGTTCGACACCTTTGACCGGATGGCGCAGAAGGTGGACCAGGTCGAGGCGGAAGCCGAGGCCCTCACGGAGCTCGGGACGGTTTCGGCGGACCAGAAGCTGGAAGACAAGTTCAAGGAGCTGGAGTCCGCCGAGGCGGCGGAGCTGACAAGCTCCTGCGAGGACCTGAAGGCCAAGATGGGCCAGATTGAGAACAAAGAGAAGACCTGACGCCCGGGCCGGGGGCCTCGAGACCTGAGCGGGTCATCAACATCGTCGGCGCCGACGCCGTTCTGTTCGAAAGAGTGCGGGCCTCGCTGCGGAGAGGCCCGTTTTCATTCCAGCCCTCCGATGTTCCCCTCCCGCCGGACACCGTGGACCTCTACGCGGTGCCGGTCGGCGAGGTCGGGGAGCTGCCCCGGCTCGGCGTCCCGGTGATCGCGTGGGGGCCGGCGGGCATGCTGCGGCCCGCGTTCCTCGCCGGGTGCGTGGACTTCCTCCGCGAGCCGTGGGCGCCGGAGGAGCTCGCGCTGCGTGCCCTCGCGGCGCTGGCGCGGGCGCGGAGCTCCCACGTGTTCCCCTGGGGCGAGGCTGGTTTCCAGGGCGACACCTTCGTGCTGCCGGGCGGTCCCGCCGTCCTCACACACCGCGAGGCGCTCATCCTGCGGGCGCTGCTGCGCAGCCGCGGAAGCCCGGTGCCTCGGGAGACGCTGTTTCTCCTGGCAGGCGGGCACCCGCGCGCGGTGCCGGGCAGGACGATCGACGTCCAGGTTGCCTCCATCAGGCGGAAGGTGCGGGCTGTCGCCCCGGCCACGGGCCGGTTCATCGCGTGCGTTCGACGCCAGGGTTACATGCTGCCCTGAACCCGCGACGGCACAGCGGGCCCGAAAGGGCCTCGCGAGCCGCGCTGAAGCGAAGCCCTCCGGGCTCGCTGACGCGACGGCAGTAGCCGCGCTGCCTTGAACTCGATACCGCCCGGTGGTAGGCTGGGGCCGGCGTGAAAGAGCCGCTGAAAACTCCCTTCATCTTCCTGTTCATCCTTCTCTGCGTGACGGTGGTGTGCGCGGCGCTCCAGGTCCTGGCCACATGGGGTCTCAACGACGCCCCGACGCGCGCTTTCAGCTTTGCCCTGCTCATCCAGAGATTCCCGCGCGCCGTGGCGGACGTGATGATCCCGTCGGTGGTCCTGTCGGTCATGCTCGTCGGGTTCCGCATGGCGCGCCATCCCTTCTCCCGGTTCGTGGGCATGCTCATCGTCCTGGGCGTCGGCTACGCGTCGCTCGTCAACGGCATGATCTGGTTCCGTTCTCTCGCGGGCGCGTCCGTGCCGCCCGCGGCAGCCCCCCGCCAGTACCTCCAGCCGTCGACCTTCACGAAGGTCGGAGACGTCCTGGTCGCGGTGAACGAGATCTCGGGCCCCGGCGTGAAAGGGGTCCTCCGCGTGGACACGGCACGGCAGGGATCCCGCTTCTCCGTTTACGGCGCCGGCGCCGCGGCCTCGCGCGGGGGCACCCTGACCATCGTCACGACCGCGAAACCACCGGTGACCATCGCCGGGAGCACGGATCTCTCCTGGACGTCCGTCTTTGCGCCGGACCGGTTCACGGCCGCTTTCCTGCGCGACATCGACACACTGACCGGCGATTTCGAGCGTCTCATGACACGGTCGCTCCCCGAGTTCTTCGCCGCGTGCTTCGCGCTGGTCTTCCTCTGCGCGGCGAGCCTCGTGCTGCTGCGCATCACCCGGTGGCCGCTCGTCAACGTGATGCTCCTGGTTATCGCGGTGCGCGGGTACTTCTCCCTCTACCACCTGCTCGCCGTTCGCCTGGCCCCGCAGATCGGGCAGCTCATCTCGGACACCCTGGCGGCGCGCCTCTCGGCCTCCGCCGCGTTCGCCGTCATCGGCGTGGTGCTCCTCCTCGTCGACATCCTGTTCGTCCCGGCAGACCGCTGGTCGAACCCGGAGGCCTCGTGAACCGGCCCCTCCTCGGACGGATCGCGACCTTCCTCTTCTTCTTCTACGCGGTGGCATTCGCCGGGTTCTGCGGCTGGGTCTTCTTCACCTTCAGCGCCACCACGTACCTGCCCGGCTTCCGCTGGGAGGTCACCCTCGAGCACGGCTTCACCCTCTTCATGGACTACCTGCTCCCTGTCCACGCGGCGGCCGTTGCCGTGGCAGCGTCCCTCGCCGGCACCACGCAGTCCGCGGGCCCGCGCGGGGAGCCCGCGCCGGCATTCGGACGGATGGTTTCCTCCACGCTCGTCGTGTTCCTGCTCCTCACCGCCGCGTACACCTTCCTCGCCGAAGGTGTCTACCCGGGCGCCGCCCACAGGGTGACCGACCTCCAGTACCAGAGCCGGCTCGGCCGCGCCTACAAGGCCCAAGCCGAGAAAGCGCTCCTCGCGAAGGACTACGTGACCGCGCTGGACGCCATCGACCGCTACCTCCTGGTGGATACGGGCAACAGGCAGGTCGCCGACCAGCGGCCCCTGGTTGCCCAGCAGGCGGCGCGCCAGGCCCGACCGAAACCGGCCCGGCCCGCCGCGCCGCTCGTGGATCCGACCGACGATGCGCAGGCGCTCTTCGAGAAGGCGCAGACGGCCTACGCGCGCAAGGACTGGTTCACGGCGAACTGGTTCGCCCAGCAGGCCGTCAGCATGGACCCGAGGCGCCGTGACGCCCAGCAGCTCGCCGCGCAGGCGTGGGACGCGCTCGCGGGAGTGAAGGCAGCCGCGGAGGCGTCCGCCGACACGGCAAAGGCCGACCTGGTCCGCCGGAAGCTGGCCGCGTACGCGCAGCTCGGCACGAACCCGGTCGCCGCGTACTACACCTTCAAGTCCCTCGCAGCGCAGTACCCGGGGGACAAGGACATCACCACCTATGCACAGCGTGCCACCGAGGCCATGGCGCGGACCACCTTCTTCCTCGACGAGGCGGTGAAGATCGAGCCGCTGCCCGGGATCCAGTCCATCCTCTTCTTCAACAGGAGGAGCGCGGCGGGCACCGAGGCGGTGTACATCGGGAAGATGGTCGCGCTGCGTGACGGCAGCGCCTACTTCTACGACGTGGAAGCCATCAGCTACGACTCCAGCGGGAAGGTGGCATGGCACTTCAGCGCGCCCTATGGAAAGCGCCTCGCAGGGGCAGGCAGCGCGTCCATCACTCCCACCCCCGGACCGGGCCAGAGCATCGTCCTGATGCACGCGGTGGACAGGGACGACGCCCGTGTCCAGTACCTGCCCATCTACCTCCAGGGCTCGCGGGCACCGGCAGAGAGCGACACCCTGCTCCTGTCGCCAACCATGGAGGAGCTGACGGCGCTGTCCACGAGCTCCGAGACCCTGGCCACCATGAACATCACCTCCCTCCTTCGCCTGCGCAACGACCTCGGCGCCTTCGGCCTGCCCCGGCCGGCGCTCACCATCACCATGGTCATGAAGATGGTGATGCCGTTCATCTACCTCCTGGTGTCGATGTTCGCCGTCGCGCTGGGATGGGGTTTCCGCGCGCGGGCCCGCGGGCGCCTCCCTGTCGTGGGAATCATCCTCATCCCCCTCATCCCGGTGGTGTGCGGCGTGCTCACGCTCCTCTACGTCCACGCGCACCGCATCGTTGCCGGCTTCGCCGTGCTCGCGTTCGGGCTGCCGACCGCGCTCGTGATCCTCGGCGCGCTCCAGCTCCTCCTCCTGGCGGGGGCGCTGGTGCTTCTCGCCGGCCAGACCACCCGCTAGAGCACGCGGGCGGGCCCGCCCGCGAGTCCCTTTGGGACCGCTGCCTTGACGCGGCACGGCCGCGGTGCGTATTGTGGCATCCCGTGGTCTATCGCATCACCGTGCGGTCCAACCCGCGCATCCTTATCGTCTATGTCGTTCTTCCCCTGATCCTGGCCGCCGGTGTCGGGGCTCCTTTCGTCATCGGCCCCCTTCTCGGCATCATCGCATTCGCGGCCGCGGCGTTCTTCGCGTGGCAGCTCCTGAAGCTCACGCGGCGCCAGCTTGCCACGCGCATCGAGACCCTCACCGACGAGGTCGTCTTCCATCTCCACGGCGACGAGAAGATCGTCTTCGCCTGGGACGAGGTGCGCATTGCCGGGATGGCGCTCACGTCGGACGACAGCGGGACGCCGCTGAGAAAGGGCCGGCGCGTTTTCCTCTACAACGAGAAGGCCGACAAGATGTTCGCGGTGACCGACGAGTTTGCCGGCCTCGACACCCTGGCGGCGGAGCTGCGGGGGAAAACAGAGTACCACGAGATCGTCCTCGCGCCGGGAGAGACGCTGAAGGACAGGCTCCGCGAAATCGTGGGGCACACTGGTGGGGGTGATCTACCGCAGGGTGATCCACCGCAGGGCGATTCTCCGCAGGGCGATTCTCCCGATGGCGATAACGGGTAAGCTCCTCGGCGCGCTGATCGGCTCCATCGCGGGACCTGTCGGGACGATCATCGGCGGCTTCATCGGCCACCTCTTTGACCGCGCCTCGGAAGAGCGCCAGTTCCTCGGGACGGCGGACAACGCGCGCATCGCGGCCGGCGAGGCCTGGCAGGGCGGCGCCGACCCCGTGTCGCAGGCCCAGGTCAACTTCCTCACCTGTCTCATCGGGCTGTCACTCGCCGTTGCCGGCGCGGACGGCACCGTGAAGGTCTCGCACGTGGAAACGATGAAGGCGTTCTTCCGCCGCAACTTTTCCTTTCCTACCGTGGACCAGGAGCTCCTCCAGCGGATCATCGACGAGATGTACCGCAACCGCGACAGGATCGACGTCCAGGGTCTCTGCGCCTACTACGCCGCGCTCTCCACGCTCGAGGGCCGGGTCCTGCTCCTGCGCCTCCTCTTCCAGATCGCCGGCGCCGACGCGCGCGGCGTGTCGCGTGCCGAGGAGGAGCTCATCAGGCGGATCGCCGCGTCCCTCGGTCTCGGCGAGCAGACGTTCCGCCAGGCGCGCGCGGAGGTCACGCGCGGCGCGGGCCGTGCGTGGGAAGTGCTCGGACTTTCACCGGATGCCGGGATCGAAGAGATCAAAACCGCCTACCGCACCCTGTCCCTGCAGAACCATCCCGACAAGGTAGCGAACCTCGGGCCCGAGTTCACCCGCGTCGCCGAGGAGAAGTTCAAGGCCATCCAGGAAGCCTACGAGGAGATCCGGCGCGAGAAGGGCTTCTAGCCCGGCGCGCAGGCCGGGGCAGACCGGCCGCGCGGCCGCTACTTGAAGGTGACGACGAACTTCGCGTCGAGGTACGCAGCGTACGCGGTGGCCGAGAAGAGGCCGCCGAGGCTCGACGAGAACGGCGCGATGACGTAGAGCCCCCCGCAGACCCGGAACCAGTTGTTGACCTTGAGCTGTGCCCCGACGTCGGCGAGCATGACGTCGTGGAACCCGGTGAGGTTCTGGAATGAGCCCGCCTGCTCGAGGAGAGTCGATATGAGGCCGAACTCCAGGAGAGCGAACCCGCCGACCCCGGCGGAGATCACCACGGGGGACAGGTCGACCTCGGCGGTCACCTCGGGATAGAGGAAGTTCTCGATGATGACGCTGAAGACGCGCACCCCGGCGCCGAGGCGCACCGGCCCGACGGGAATCTGGTAGACCAGCTGGACGTCGGGGATGGGAATGAAGTACTGGTTCCACGCGCCGTCGCGAACGCCGTTCAGGCTGTAGCCGAGGTAGACGGGCACGTTGATATCCGCGTCGAGCCTCAACTGTGCATAGCCGCCGATCGCGCACAGCAAGAGCAGCACAAAGGAAGCGAACAGGACCAGGGGTTTCTTCTTCATGGCACCCTCCATCAGGGTGAGCAGGGGTTGAGACCTTCCTCCAATGGTATCCCGGACGGGGGGCGATCACAATACGGGATCAGGCAGGGGGGACGGGCTTCCGCCGCGTGAAAAGGAGTCCTGACCAGGTTTCGTCGATCGCGCAGATCTTGAAGTCCACGAGCCCGATGGCAAGTCCCGCGGCGCGCACCGACGGTTCCGCCGGGCTGTCGGCCGGGGCGCCTGCGGAAAGCGCCGCGTTCTTCCGCCAGGCGATCCACAGCTGCCCGGCGCCAGCGTACTCGGCCATCCCGTCGATGCCATCCGCGAGCTCCGCGCCAGTCCGCACGAACCATATCACCAGCGCCGCGGGGCTCGCGGTGCCGTGCCGCAGCACTGCCCCTTCCGGGAGCGAGCCGAGTGTCGCCGCGAATCCTTTCGGCGCACCCACGAGCGCCACCGTCGTCCCGGGCTTGATCCCGAGCTTCTTCGGCAGGGGCGTGCCCGAGTATCCCGCGAACACACCCGGCGCCGTCGGGCGCGCAGGCCGGGGACTCACGGGAGGATCTCCCCGCCCAGGTAGGTCACGGCACGGCCGCCGATCTTCACGCGGTCACCCGCGTCCCCGCAGAAGAGCTCCCCGACGTGCCAGAACGGGATCGTCACGTGCACTCCCCGTTCTTCGAGATGTGGGCGCCGAGGGACTGCAGGCGCTGGGTGAGGTTCTCGTAGCCCCGCTCGATCTGGTACACGTTCTGGATGCAGCTCTTGCCCTGCGCGCACATCGCCGCGATGAGCATGGCCATGCCGGCCCGCACGTCGGGGGAGAACAGCTCGGCACCGGTGAGCCGGGCGGGCCCGGTCACCACGGCGCGGTGCGGGTCGCAGAGGATGATCTTCGCCCCCATGCCGATGAGCTTGTCCACGTAGAACATCCGCGACTCGAACATCTTCTCGTGGATGAGCACGACCCCTTCCGCCTGGGTGGCCACCACGAGCGCGATGCTCGTGAGGTCGGCGGGAAAGCCCGGCCACGGCGCGTCGTCGATCTTCGGTATCTGGCCGCCCATGGTGGGGACGATCTTCAGGCTCTGCGACGCGGGAACGCGGATGGTGCTGCCGGAGACTTCCCAGCTGATGCCCAGCTTCGCGAAGGCGAGGCGCGACATGCGCATGTTGCGCGGGTCGGCATCCTCGATCTCGATCTGGCCGCGCGTTGCAGCCGCGAGGCCGATGAGCGAGCCCACCTCCATGTAATCGCTCCCGATGCGGAAGGAGGAGCCGCCAAGCCGCGTGACCCCTTCTATGGTGAGGATGTTGGTGCCGATGCCGGTGATCCGCGCGCCCATGGCGAGGAGCAGGCGGCAGAGGTCCTGCACGTGCGGCTCCGATGCGGCATTCTCGATCACCGTCGTCCCCTCGGCGAGCACCGCGGCCATGAGGGCGTTCTCCGTTGCCGTCACGGAAGCCTCGTCCAGGAAAAGCTCGGCCCCCTTGAGCTTGTTCGTGGAAAGGGTGAAGAAGGTGCCCGCTTCCACGCGCGTGCCCAGCTCCTGGAGGGCGAGGAAGTGCGTGTCCAGGGGGCGCCGCCCGATGCCGTCGCCCCCCGGCGGGGGAAGGATCACCCGTCCCCTGCGCGCGAGCATCGGCCCGGCAAAGAGGATGGAGGTGCGGATCTTCTGCGCGAGGTGCGGCGGTATCTCGTCGCGCTTGATGTCGAGGGTCTGGAACCGGTACTCGTTGGAACCGGTCTTTTCCACCGTGCTGCCCAGCACCTTCAGCACCTCGATCATGACGTGCACGTCCTCGATCTCGGGCAGGTTCTGGAGCACCACGGGCTGGTCGGTCAGGAGAGTGGCCGCGATGCAGGGGAGCGCGGAGTTCTTGTTGCCGCTCGCCCTTATCCGCCCCTTGAGCGGAAAGCCTCCCTCGATCATGTACTGCGACATGCGGATGAGTATAGTGACGACGCGTGGGCGGGAAAAGGGCGGGCCGGGCGCAGGGCGCGCGCACATAAATATTAGGCAGGGGGCAGTGGAGGCGGGTCTTTCATGAATTTCTATGCGCCGGAGAAATTCTTATACCTCCGGATTTTCTCCAAGATTTGTGAAACACTCCTCCCAGACATGCATCCTGGGAGGGACACATGGATAAGGAGCAATCACCTCGAATCATCGACCACTTTAGCGACCTCAAAGACCCGCGGATCGAGCGAAACAAGCTGCACAAGCTCATCGATATACTCGCCATCGCCATCTGTGCAGTGATCTGCAACGCTGACACCTGGGAGGACATCGAAGAGTTCGCCAAATCGAAGGAAGAGTGGTTTCGCAGGTTCCTGGAGCTTCCCAACGGCATTCCTTCTCACGACACCCTGCGACGGGTATTCATCCGCTTGAAGCCCGAGGAGTTCCAGGCGGGCTTTTTGTCCTGGGTCAGAGCGTTGAGGCCACTCCTGAAGGAGAAGGAAGTCGAAGTGGTTTCTATCGACGGCAAAACGGCGCGCAGGAGCTTCGATGTGCAAGGCGGGATGCCGGCGATGCATATGGTAAGCGCCTGGGCAAATCACAGCAGCATGGTGCTGGCTCAGTTGAGGGTAGAAGAGAAGTCCAACGAGATCGATGCCATTCCCGAGTTGCTGAAGCTCCTGGAGTTAGGCGGCTGTGTAGTGACCATCGATGCGATGGGCTGCCAGAAACAGATCACAAAGGACATTCGGGAGAAAGGCGCCGACTATGTGCTGGCGCTGAAAGGCAATCAAGGCACCTTGCATGAGAACGTGAAGCTGTATCTCGACGATGCACTTGGGAGAAACTTTCGCGATATCCCCCACGACAGCTACAATACGGTAGAGAAGGATCACGGGCGCTTTGAGCGGCGAGAGTATTATGTGACCTCCGAGATCTCATGGTTGGAGGAGGCCAAGGGGTGGAAGGACCTTGGCAGCATTGGCATGGTGAAATCCACCCGCGAGATCAACGGACAATCGACCACGGACATCCGCTATTTCATCGCAAGCCTCCCGCCTGACGCGCAGCAGTTCGCCCATGCGGTACGGGGTCACTGGGCGGTTGAGAACTCGCTGCACTGGGTGATGGACATCGCCTTCCGTGAGGACGAGAGCAGAATCAGAAAAGACCATTCCCCGGCGAACTTCGCCGTGCTACGTCATATCGCGCTGAACCTGATCAAGCAGGAGAAAACCTCCAAGCGCAGCGTCAAAGGAAAACGACTGAAGGCAGGGTGGGACAACGCCTACTTGGAACGGGTGGTCTTCGGCGCGTGACCGCCCGCCCGCACCGCCCCGGGTTTATGTGCGCGCGCCCTGGGGCCGGGCGGCGCTTTACTCCGGCAGTCCTTTTGGCTACATTTGAATCGCGCACCCGGGCACGATTCTTCCCCCGTTTTTCAAGGAGCTGAACATGTTGAAGGAATCCGTCATGGCGGAGCTCGCCGAGATAAGGCCTGCGCTGCAGGCAGACGGCGGTGACGTCGAGCTGGTCGAGGTTTCAGATGACGGCATCGTGAAGGTCCGCCTGACAGGGGCGTGCCACGGCTGTCCCATGGGCATGCAGACCCTGAAGATGGGGATCGAGCGGCAGCTGAAGGAGAAGATCCCGCAGGTGCGGGAAGTGGTCGGCGTGGAGGAGTGGTAAGGACATGACGGGAATGAAAGATGTCTACCAGGCAGCGGACTGGAAGAAGGAAAAGCACGCGCCGGTCATCGAGGCGCCGGACGGGGTGAAGAAGGGTGAGCCCGTCCCTGTCGCGGTGAGCGTGGGCAAGGAGATCGCGCATCCCAACACGACCCCCCACCACATCCGCTGGATCGAGGTGTACTTCCATCCCGACGGTGCGAAGTCACCGTTTCAAGTCGCGCGCTTCGAGTTCACCGCGCACGGCGAATCGCCCGAAGGGCCTGACACGAGCACGGTCTACGCGAACCCCAGCGTCCAGTGCTCGTTCAAGACGGAAAAGCCGGGAACCATCATGGCCACGGCCTACTGCAATATCCACGGGCTCTGGGAAAGCGCGCGCAAGCTCGCGGTCCTCTGAAGAGACCCCTCCAAGAAAGGAACACAGGATGGACAAGCAGCTTGAAAAGCTGTTCCAGGACCAGATCAAGAACGAGTGGTATTCCTCGTACCTTTACCTTTCCATGGCCGCGTACTTCGAATCGACCAACATGGAAGGCTTCGCGCACTGGATGTACAAGCAGGCCGGCGAGGAGCAGGCGCACGGGAAGAAGATGTTCACCTTCCTCGTGGACCGGGGCGTCAAGGTCGTGCTCCAGGCCATCCCCCAGCCGCCCGCTGACTTCGCCTCGGTGGCTGACGTGATAGAAAAGACCCTCGAGCACGAGCAGAAGGTGACGGCGCTCATCAACGCGCTGGCCGACCAGGCCGACAGGGTCAATGATCGTCCCTCGAAGATCTTCCTCCAGTGGTTCATCACGGAGCAGGTGGAGGAAGAGAAAAACGTGTCGAGGATCGTCGACCTTCTGAAGAAGATCCCGCAGAACTCCGCGGGCGATCTTCCAGCTCGACCACCAGATGGGAAAGCGGGAGTAACAGCTCCCCGTCTCACCATGAAAGCCCCTGCCCCGACAGGGGCTTTCTCCTGGTGCGTGCACCCTCCCGGTTGCCCCGTTGCAAAGGAAAGGCCAAACCGATACATTTTCCTGCGCCGGCGCGGAGTCGGCGCGCTTCGAACCCATCCATTTCCAAGGAGGTGTGAATGAAGAAGCTACTGGTCGTATTCCTCGTCCTGCTCTCCATCACAGGACTGGCATTTGCCACGGGATCCGGTGAAGCCGGGGGAGCAGCGACGACGCTGGTCTACGGCACCACGGACAAGCTTTCCAACATCGATCCGGCAAACGCGTATGACTTCCACACGTGGGAAATCTTCTACAACACGATGCAGGGCCTTGTTGGATACGAGCCGGGCGGCAGCAAGGTCGTGCCGGCGCTTGCCACCAGCTGGTCGTCCAACGCGGCGGGTGACGAGTTCACGTTCAAGCTGCGTCCGAACGTAAAGTTCTCCGACGGCAGTCCCTTCGACGCGAACGCGGTGAAGTGGACCATCGACCGCAACGTCACCATCGCGGGAGATCCGTCATGGCTGATCACCGATTTCGTGAAGTCGGTGGAGGTCGTTGACCCGCTGACGGTGAAGTTCATCCTCAAGAACCCCGTCCCGTTCTTCCCGCAGCTCGTGGCCAACCCTCCCTACTACCCGCTCAGCCCGAACATCTGGCCCGCGGGAGAGAAAGGCAAGTATCTCAACGACCCCAGCGAGCTCAAAGGCGGCGCGCTCGTGAGCCTGGGCGCCTACAAGATGACTTCCTTCAAGCGTGACGAGGAGATCGTCCTGGACTACAACCCCAACTACTGGGGCAAGGAGCCGGCGTACAAGAAGATCATCATTCGCTACTTCGCGGACGCCACCACCATGAGGCTCGCCCTGGAGAAGGGCGAGGTCGACCTCGTCTACAAGTCACTGAACCCGTCCGACATATCTGACCTTTCGAAAAACGCCAACCTGACTGTCTTCAAGAACCAGGGGCCGTTCATCCGCTACCTCGCGTTCGAGACCTCAGAGAGCGTGTTCAAGGACAAGCAGCTCCGGCAGGCCGTCGCGGCCCTGATCAACCGGCCCGAGATCGCGCAGAAGGTCTACCTCGGCCAGGTCGCGCCGCTGTACTCCATGATCCCCAACGGCATGCAGTACCAGAAGACCACCTTCAAGACGGCATTCGGTGACGGCAACGTGGCAGCGGCGGAGAAGATCCTCAAGTCCCTCGGGTACACGAAGGACAAGCCATTCGCCTTCGACCTCTGGTACAGCCCGAGCCACTACGGCGACACGGAGGCGAACCTCGCCGACGTTCTCAAGGCGCAGCTCGAGAAGACACCGTTGATCAAGGTCACCATCAAGAGCGCCGAGTGGGCCACCTACAAGCAGCAGTGGCACGACAAGCAGATGCCCGTGTACCTGCTGGGCTGGTATCCTGACTACGTGGATCCCGACAACTACACGGCGGCCTTCGCCAGCACGTCGGGAGCCATCGGGAACGGCACCTACTTCTCCAGCAAGACGTGGGACGACATGTTCACGCAGGAGCAGTCCACGACGGACGAGGCGGTCCGCTCGGGCATCTTCACGAAGGTCCAGGACATGTGGACCGACGAAGTGCCTACGGCACCCATCTTCCAGGGGTACCTCATCCTGGTCTCCAAGAAGAACGTGACAGGGGTGAAGATCGGGCCCCCCATGATCTTCCTTTACAGCGAACTGGCCCCCACGAAATAGCAGATCCGGCCGGGCCCCCCTCCCCGCTTCCCCCTACCATGGAAGCGGGGAGTGCGGGGCCCGGCACTTTCTGAGCCATGCGCAACCTCCTCGGGTACGTCATAACGCGCATCCTCCTCGCCATCCCCATGGTATTCATCATGCTGACCCTCGTGTTTGTCGTGCTGCGGGTCATGCCGGGCGACCCGGTGAGCGCCATGCTGGGCGGCCAGGCGCCGCAGAAGGTGATCGACCAGAAGAAGGAGGAGCTTGGCCTCAACAAGCCCATTGTCGTGCAGTACGTGGACTACCTCGGTCAGCTCGCGCGCTTCGACCTGGGGAACTCGATGATCTTCAACCAGAAGGTGAGCCAGCCCATCGTGGAGAAACTGCCCGCCACACTGGAGCTCACGCTCTTCGGCCTCCTCGTGAGCCTCGGCATCGGCATCCCCCTGGGCGCCGCCGCCGCGCGGCGGCGCAGGAGCGGCCGCGACTTCGGCGCCCGGCTGTACGCGAACATCGTCTACTGCATCCCCGTGTTCTGGATGGGCCTCATGCTGCAGCTCTTCTTCAGCGTGTGGCTGCGATGGTTTCCCGTGGCGGGCAGGACCGGAGCCCGCGTGGATACCTCCTCGTTTTCGAGGACGGGCTTCTATATCATCGACACGCTCCGCATCGGGAACTTCGGGGCATTCGCCGACGTGCTGTGGCACCTCGTCCTCCCCTCGGTGACCCTCGGCGTGGTGCTCTCCGGCATCTTCGTGCGCCTTACGCGTGCCAACATGCTCGACGTGCTGAAGGCCGACTACATCCTCGCGGCGCGGGCGCGCGGCATCCCCGAACGCCGCGTCGTCTACAACCACGGCCTGCGCAACGCGCTCATCCCCATCATCACGATGCTCGGGCTGCAGTTCAGCCTCCTCCTCGCGGGGGCAATCCTCACGGAAAGCACCTTCTCGTGGCCCGGCATGGGCAGGCTCCTCCTGGAACGGATATCGCTCCGCGACTACCCGGTGATCCAGGGGGTCATCGTCGTCTACACGCTCTTCGTGAGCGCCATGTCGCTGCTGGTGGACCTCGTGTACGCCCTCATCGATCCCCGGGTGAAGTACTGAGGCCGCGGAGATGAGCAGTCGTCCCGATCGTCAGGCGGTCACGGCCGCCCGGTTCTCCCCGGCCGCCGGCGCGGCATCCGTGGCCCGCTGGTTCTCCGCCTCGCGCCGGAAGTACAGGCTGGAGTGGTGGATCATGATCGCGGGGATCGTCGTGATCGCCTTCATCGTCACGATGACGATATTCCCCACCGCGTTCACGCGCTACAGTCCCACTGACCAGAACGCCGGCGGCCAGATGACGGCGCCCAGCCGTGAACACATCATGGGCACCGACAACCTCAGCAGGGATGTCTGGGCGCGCATGGTCTACGGCGCGCAGACCATCCTCGGCGTGGCTATCGCCGCCGCGCTGCTCTCGGCCATCATCGGCATCCCGCTGGGCCTCCTGTCGGGATTCGCCGGAGGAGTCTTCGACAGGATCCTTTCGCTCGTCATGGACTCCGTCTACTCGTTCCCGGGGCTGATCCTGGCCATCGCCTTCGCGGCAATGCTCGGGCCCGGGGTGGTGAACATCACCATGGCGGTCGCCGTTGTGTACATCCCGACGTACTTCCGGCTCGTGCGAGGCCAGACACTCTCCATCAAGGAAGAGATGTACGTGGAAGCCGCGCGGGCAATCGGGGCGCGACGCGGCACCATCCTCTCCCGCTACGTCTTCCCGAACGTCATCGCCACGGTGGTGGTCGTCTTCTCCCTGAACATAGCGGATGCCATCATGACGGAAGCGGCGCTGTCGTACATCGGGCTCGGTCTTCCCGCCGGCATCCCTGACTGGGGCATGGACCTCTCCATGGGCAAGAAGTTCCTCCCGTCCGGCGTGTGGTGGATGATCACTTTCCCCGGCCTCATGATCATGCTCCTCGCGCTGGGCTTCACCATGCTGGGCGAGGGACTCGCGGAGATCCTCAACCCGCGGCTGCTGGAGAGATAGGCATGGCAGAGCGGGAGAAGACGATCCTCGAGGTCCAGGACCTTTCCATCGACTATCCCATTTCCCTCGGGGTCGTGAAGGCGGTGCAGGACGTCTCCTTCTCGCTGGATGACGGGGAGGCGCTCGGCCTGGTCGGCGAGTCGGGCTGCGGAAAGTCCACCCTTGGGCTCTCCCTCATGAAGCTCCATCGACCCCCGGGACGCGTGACGGCGGGCCGCATCATGTACCGCGGCCGCAACGTGCTGGAACTGGACCAGAAAGCTCTCCTGAAGCTGCGCGGTCAGAACATCTCCATGATCTTCCAGAACCCGCTCACCTCGCTCAACCCGCTCTTCACCATCGAGCGTCACTTCCTGGAGACCATCCACTTCCACGACGCCGCCGTGTCGAAAGAGAAGGCGCTGGAGGCAGTGGGCAGGATGCTGGAGACACTCGGCATCGAGCGCAAGCGCCTCGCCGAGTATCCCCACCAGCTCTCCGGCGGCATGCGGCAGAGGATCATGATCGGGCTGGCGCTCATCATGAACCCCGACATCCTGATCGCCGACGAGCCGACAACCTCCCTCGACGTCATCGTGGAGGCGGGCTTCACCGAGCTCCTCATGTCCCTGCGAAAGCTCTACAAGCTCTCCATCGTGCTCATCACGCACAACCTCGGTCTCGTGGCGGAGATCGCCGACCGTATCGCCGTCATGTACGCGGGCCGGATCATGGAGATCGCGTCGGCCCAGGAGATTTTCGCGCATCCTCTCCACCCCTACACGCGGGGATTGATCGACTGCGTCCCGAACATCCTCCTCGACCAGAAGGAGCTCGTGACGATGCCGGGGGCGCCACCGGACCTCGTGAACCCTCCCGCGGGGTGCCGCTTCGCGCCGCGGTGCCCGAAGGTCATGCCGGTCTGCTGGGAGAAGAGGCCGCCGCTCCAGGAACACGGGTCCTCCCACACCGCCGCGTGCTGGCTGTACGGCGACGGGAAGGGATCGTCCTGATGGCACCACTGGTTTCCGCGCGCGACCTCGTGAAGAACTTCCCCCTCAAGGGAACGATCTTCGACGCCTTCTCCCCCGTGCGTCGCAGCGTCCACGCGGTGGACACTGTCAGCTTCGACATCGCGGCGGGGGAGGTGCTGGGCCTCGCGGGGGAAAGCGGTTCGGGCAAATCCACCACGGGGAGGCTCCTCCTCCGTCTCATCGAGCCGAGCTCCGGTGTCGTGGAGTACCGGGGGAGGGATATCACCAGCTTCTCGCAGCGCGACATGGAACACCTTCGTGAGAAAGCCCAGATCGTTTTTCAGGACCCCAACTCTTCGCTAAGCCCCCGCATGAGCGTGGGACAGGCAATCACGCATCCCCTGCAGATCCACCGCATCGGCACGCCTGCCGAGCGCAGGGAGAGGGTGCTGGACCTGATGGAGAAAGTCGGCCTTTCACCCGCGGACTTCCTGTACCGCAAGTACCCGCACCAGCTCTCCGGCGGCCAGAGCCAGCGCGTGGTCCTGGCGCGCGCCCTCGTGACGAGGCCGGACTTCCTCGTGGCCGACGAGCCCATCGCCATGGCCGATGTTTCCGTGCGCGCCCTCGTGCTGCAGCTCATGCGGCAGCTCAAGCAGGACATGGGGCTCACCTACCTTTTCATCACGCACGACCTCGCGACGGCAAAGTACCTCTGCGACAGGATCGCCATCATGTACCTCGGCAGGATTGTCGAGCTGGCGAGCCGCGACGCGCTTTTCGGCGCGCCCCACCACCCCTACACGAAGGCCCTGCTCGCCGCGGTGCCCGTGCCTGACCCGAAGGCGCGCCGGGAAAAGTCCCTCCCCCGCGGAGAGATCCCCAGCGCGATCGATCCGCCTTCCGGCTGTCATTTTCACCCCCGGTGCCCCTTCGCGATGCCGAAGTGCCACGAAGCGCGCCCGCCGCTGCGGGAGGTTGCCCCGGGTCATTCCTCCGCGTGTATTCTTGATTGAGGGACCGATGAAGGAGACTGTCATGGCAAAGCGTCGTCTGGGAAAAACGAGCATCGAGATCACCTCGATCGGGATGGGGTGCTGGCAGTTCGCGCAGGGCGGCGGCGCCATGGGCGGCTTCTGGAGCGCGCTCAGCGAGGCGCAGATCCGGGAGATCGTCGAAGCGGCGCGCACAGCCGGCATTGGCTGGTTCGACACGGCCGAGATCTACGGCAGGGGCAGCTCCGAGCGCAACCTCTCCGGCGCGCTCGCCGCCCTCAAGATCGCCCCCGGGAGCGTCGTGATAGCCACCAAGTGGTGGCCCTTCGCGCGCACGGCCCGCTCCATCGGAGCCACCATCGACACGCGCATCGCCTGCCTCGGCGGTTATCCCATCGACCTCCACCAGGTTCACCAGCCCCTGAGCTTCTCCTCCGTGCCCGCGCAGATGAAAGCCATGGCTGCCCTCGTGAAGGCGGGCAAGATACAGTCGGTGGGCGTGAGCAACTTCTCGGCGCGCGCCATGGAGCAGGCGCACGCGGCCCTCGCGGCCGAGGGGATCCCGCTGGCGTCCAACCAGGTGCGCTTCAACCTCCTCGACCGGCGCATAGAGTCCAACGGCATCCTCGCCGCGGCGAAGAAGCTCGGCGTGACGATCATCGCCTACTCGCCGCTCGCCCAGGGAGTGCTGAGCGGCAGGTTCCACCAGGACCCGTCGGCGGCGGCGAAGCTCTCCTCCATGCGGCGCATGATGTCGCCTGCGCGCCCGTCGGCACTGGAGCGTACGCGGCCGCTCGTGAACGAGCTTGCCGAGATTGCCCGCGCCCACGGTGTCTCCTCGTCCACCATCGCCCTGGCGTGGGCGGTGGGATTCCACGGAGAGACGGTGGTCGCCATCCCCGGGGCCTCGCGGCCCGCCCAGGCGCAGGAGAACGCGGCTGCCATGACCGTCACGCTCTCGGCAAAGGAGCTCTCCCGGCTGGACGAGCTTTCACGGCCCGCCGGCCGCTGACGGACCCGTCCCCTGTCGACATCCCCCGCTGCCTCGCCGTCACTTCGCAGGGTGACGGGCGCGTCCTTCCTCAACTACTTCTTCCTGTTCATCTCGTTCGCCGTTTTCTCGCCGTACCTTCCCCTCTACCTGAAGGCACGGGGATTCAGCCCGTCGCGCATCGGCGTGCTGCTGGGGGTGCTGGAGCTTCCCGGTGTCGGCGGGACTCTCCTCATCGCCCGGCTCGCCGACAGGCGCTCGATCTACCGCGAGCTCTACGCGGTCGTCCTCGTCGTTTCGGCTGCCGCCTTTGTCCTGCTCCAGCTCACGACGGCCCTCGTGGTGAGCGCCGGCTGCATGATCCTGCTGGGACTCTCGTACCGCTCGGCCTCCCCGCTCCTGGACTCGCTGGTGACACGGGTGGTCCCCGACGCCGCCCATCGCTACGGGCGGATCCGGGTGGCAGGGAGCATCGCCTTCATCGCCGCCTCCCTCGGTTTCCAGTCCAGCGGGCTCATCACGGGCGATTCCGCGCCGGCTATCCTCGTTGCGTTCTGCGCCGCCGCGGTGGTGGCTGCCGCGGCCGCCGTGTTCCTCCCCCGGCGCCGCGCCCCGTGGACGGGCGGCAGCAGCCGCGGCTGCTGCCGCGGCGCCCGGCACCCCGGTGAAAACGGCCGGCTTCGACCTGAAGTTCTGGGTCGTGATCGGCGTCATTTTCCTGGGACGATTCGGCATCGGTGCGTACTACTCGTTCTTCTCGCTCTACCTGAAGCACACCTTCCCGGCCGCGGGAGTCGGGACGCTCTGGGCCATCGGCGCGGCGGCCGAAGTGGCCACGGTCTGGTTCTCCGGGCCGCTCATCAGGCGATGGGGCATCCGTCTCGTGCTCCTGGTGTCCCTCGCGGCCATCAGCCTGCGCCTCGGGCTGTTCGTTGCAGCCCCGACGATCGCCATCGTGGCCGTGGCGCAGCTCCTGCACGCGTTCACCTTCGGGACCTTCCACACGGTCTCCGTGGCGTACGTCACCACGAAGATCGAAGGCGGGCGCCGGGGCGTGGGCATGGCGGTCTACAACGGCCTGTGCATCGGGCTGTCCACCGTCATGGCCAGCACGGCAGGCGGCTACCTCCTGGAGGCACACGGCTTCACCGTTCTGTTCGTGACCTACGCCGCCATCCCGCTGGCCGGCATCGCCATCCTGATCGTTTTCGGGAAGCGGCTGCTGCCTCGCTGAAGACGGTCGCTTCGCTCAAGAGGGGTTGTCGGCCCGGCGCGCCTGTTGCCTCGGGTCCGTCCGGCGCGCTACTCTCGCGCATCGATGCCATCTTCCCTCGCCACGCTCTACGTGTCCGATCTCGACGGCACGCTCATCCGCGACGACCTCTCCCTGTCACCGTGGGCCCGCGCTGAGCTGACGGTTATGCTCGAGGACGGTCTGCCCCTCACCATCGCAACCGTCCGAAGCATCTCCTCCCTCACCGCCATCCTCGGCGATCTTCCCCTGCGGCTTCCCGTGGTGGAGTTCGGCGGCGCATTCCTGACCGACTACCGGACGGAGGCATATGCTCGTCAACGGCGTCGACCCCGGCCTCGTGGAGGAAGTCTTCTCCGCCATCCTGGCCTCCGGCATGGAGCCCTTTCTCTCCACGTTCGACGGCACGCGCGACTGGCTCTTCTACCGCGGGATCACCAACGAAGGAGAGAAGGCGTACTACGAGGAACGCATCTTCCTGAAGGACGACCGCCTGCGCAGGGTGGACGATTTCGCCGCCGCCCTCCGCCAGGAGGTGGTGTGCTTCACGCTGATCGCGCGGGAGCAGGAGCTGGCCGCCCTCGCCCGCGTGCTGGAGGCACGGTTCGGCGCGTCCCTGCAGAAGACGGTCTCCCTGGCGCGCTACTCCCCCGGCTGGCACTTCCTCTCGGTGCACGGAGCCGGGGCGACAAAGGCTGCCGGCATCAAGGCACTGCAGAAGGCCGCCGGTCTCGAAGGGGCGCGCCTGGTGGTCTTCGGTGACGATGTGAACGATCTCGGGATGTTCCGCATCGCCTCGCACGCGGTGGCGGTGTCCAATGCGCGCCCCGAGCTCAAGGCGCTTGCGCACGAGGTGATCGGGTCCAACCAGGACGACAGCGTCGTGAGGTGGCTGCGCGGGACGGGCACGCGGGGCGCTCCGTCCCCATGAAGGCGCCGACTGCCCAGCGCCACCGCGTCGCCCTTCTCCAGAACATCGGGGCCGTGATCACATGGTCACTCGCCCCGTCGATGATCAAGGGCATCACGCCCTGGTTCGCGGTGAACTTCCAGAACTCCGTCCGCTACCTTGTGTCACTCGCGGTGCTGTGGCCGCTCATCCTGGTCGGGGCCGGGCATGACCGGCGAGCCGGGTACGCACGCCTGCTGCGCGCGAAGGCGGCGAAGATCGTCATCATCGCGCTGGCGAACTATGCATTCCAGGTCTGCTACACCTATAGTCTCGTGTTCGTGACGCCGTCCGTGATGACCCTCGTGAGCCAGATGCAGGTGCTCTTCGGCGTGCTCTTCGCGGTCATCTTCTTCACCGACGAACGCTCGTTCGTGAAAAGCCCCCTTTTCGTCCTGGGCCTCTTCCTGGCCCTGGGCGGGGTGGCGCTCGTCGTGGCAGGCGGGCCGTCATTCGGCTCGCCGCAGTTCGGCGCCGGCGTGCTCCTCGTGGTGGGGAGCGCCGGGAGCTGGGCGCTCCTCGGCGCGCTCCTTCGCCTCTGGCTGCCCGAGGTGCCGCCGCTCCTCTCGCTTGCGTCCGTCTTCACCGTGGTGACGCCGCTCTTCCTTCTCACCTACGGTGTGTCGCACGGGGGCTTCCCCATCCCGGCGGCGCCTCCGCTGGCGTGGCTTGTCCTGGTCTTCTCGGGACTCTTCGCCATCGGCCTCGGCCACTCGTTGTTCTACAGGGCCGTGCCCGTGCTGGGGATCTCGGTCTCCACGAGCATCAACCTGCTCACACCGCTCCTCGCGTCGATCGTGTCCTTCATTGTGTTCGGGGAGAGGCTCGCGCCGGTCCAGCTGGGAGGAGCGGCCGTCCTTCTCGGGGGATCGTGGCTCGTGATCCGGACGAGGTTCCGCGCGCCCGTTGGAGCCCCGGCGGCGAATCGACCGATCGCGCCGCCGGAGCCGTGAACGCCCGCCGGGTTCCCGGGTGCGGCGCCTCCCTCCTCAGCGGGGACCGGCGTCCTTTACCAACGGGGGAGCCCCCTGCTATCCTCTGCGGCATGGAAACCGGCCCCCTGGTGAGAGAGCTGACGGAGGCACGCGGACCGTCCGGGTACGAGGGCGAGATCCGTGAGACAGTCCGCCGGCTGCTCGCCCCGCTCGCGCACGAAGTGCGCGTGGACGCCTCCGGGAACCTCGTGGCGCTGCGCCGCGGGGAGGGGCAGTCGGCCGCGGGTGCCGGGCAGAGGCCGACGCTCATGATCGCCGCGCACATGGACGAGATCGCCCTCATGGTGACCCAGGTGGAGAAAGGCTTCCTCCGCATCACGCCGGTCGGCGGCTTCGACCCGCGCGTCCTGTTCGGCCAGGAGGTCGTCGTCCACGGCCGCCGCGAGCTCAACGGCGTGGTGGTCAGTATTCCTCCCCACTTCACGGAATCCGCCGATCGCGAGAAGCCCGTCCCCCTCGAGAAGCTCTTCATCGATGCCGGCCTGCCGCCCGCGGAGCTTGGCGAGCTCGTCCGCGTGGGGGACCTCGTGACGCTCCGTGCCCGCTGGATGCCGCTGGCGTCCGGCTACGCGGCGTGCAAGGCGATGGACGATCGCGCCTCGCTCGCCGCGCTCATCCTCGTGCATGGAGGAGCTTGCCCGCACCCGACATGCGTGGAACGTCTACGCCGTTGCCACGGTGCAGGAGGAGGTCACGATGGCGGGCGCGGCGGGAGGCGCCTGGGGCATCGAACCCGCCGCCGCCGTGGTCCTCGACGTGACCTTCGGCCTGCAGGCCGGCGTGTCCCTGGCGGAAGGCGTGAAGATCGACGCGGGGCCCGGGCATCGGCCTGGGTCCCAACTTCCATCCCGGCAATCGTCGAGCGCCTGGTGGCCACGGCGAAGGCGCGTGGAGATTCCCCACCAGGTCGAGGCGGTCGCCGGGAACAGCGGCACCGACGCCTGGGCCATCCAGGTCGAGCCGGATCGGCGTGCCCTGCGGCCTTATCGAGGTTCCTGTCAGGTCCATGCACACGACGGTGGAAACCATCTGCCTGCGCGACATGGAGCGAACCGCCCGTCTTCTCGCTGCATTCATCGAAAGCCTGGATGACTCTTTCGCGGACGGGCTCGCCGTGAAGGACGCGCTGGCAGCGCCCGCGGCGAGCCCCGCGCGCCAGGGAGGCGCCTGAGATGCTCCTGGAAAGGCTGTCTTCCGCGCACGGGGTCTCGGGCAGGGAGAGAGGACGTGCGCGCCATCCTGCTGGAAGAGATTCGCGGCCGCGTGGACGAGTGCCGCATCGACGCCATGGGCAACCTCATCGCGCGGAAGAAGGGAACGGGCGGCTCGCGCCTGCGCGTCCTGGTGGCCGCGCACATGGACGAGGTCGGGCTCATGGTGACGCAGGTGGAGGACAACGGCCTCCTGCGCTTCGCCAAGGTGGGCGGCATCGACGACAGGGTGCTCCCCGCCCGTGCCGTGTTCGTGGGTGATGACGCGGGTTCCCGGCGTCATCGCCGTGAAACCTGTCCACCTCGTGGAAAAGGGGGAGCGCGACAAGGTCACGGAGGCGAAGAACCTCGCCATCGATATCGGCGCCTCCTCGAAGGCGGAGGCGGAGAGACTCGTCCAGCGGGGCGACTGCGCCGTGTTTGCCGCCGACTTCCGTACGCTTGCCGGGGAGGGCTCGGCCTGGCGCACCGTGCAGGGCAAGGCGTTCGACGACAGGGCGGGATGTGCCATCGTGGCCGAGCTCCTGAAGGAGCGCTACCCCTTCGACCTGTCCGCCGCGTTCACCGTGCAGGAGGAAGTCGGGCTGCGCGGCGCCCGCGTGGCCGCGTACGCGGAGAATCCCCAGGTGGCCATCGTGCTGGAATGCACCGGCGCCAACGAGGTGCCCACCACTCGCGACGTGAGCCCCAACACCCGCATCGGCCAGGGCCCGGCCATCTCGATGCGTGACGGCAGCTTCATCGCCGACCCGCGCCTCGTGGAGCACGTGGGCGCCGCGGCGCGCGCCCTGGGCATCCGTCACCAGTACAAGCCAGCCCATGAACGGGGGCACCGACGCCGGGGCCATCCAGCGCACGCGCGCGGGGTTGCCTCCATCACCATCGCCGTGCCGGCGCGCTACATCCACTCCCCCGCGGCGATCATGGATCTCAACGATTTCGACCTGACCATCCGCTCGCCCGGGAGGCGCTGCAGCGCCTGCCCGGGGCGTTCCCGGCATGAGGAGAGAGGCGTGAAAGAGCATGATCAGGCGGCTGACCGAATGCTTCGGCCCTTCCGGTCACGAGGCGGCGGTGCGTGAGCTCATCCGCGCGGAGATTCCCCGCGGCGTGGAGACGCGCGTGGACGCCATGGGCAGCCTCATCGTGCAGCGCAAGCGGCAGCGGCGGGCGCAGGGTCATGCTCGCCGCGCACATGGACGAGATCGGCATCGTCGTGACGCATGTGGACCAGAAGGGATTCCTCCGTTTCGGCAGCGTGGGCGGCGTGCGGCTTCTCCCCCTGATGGGCGGCCGCGTGCGTGTTCGCCAACGGCACCGTCGGCGTGATCGGCATGGAGAAGGTCGAGGACTCCTCGCGCATCCCTGCGCTGGAGAAGTTCTACATCGACGTGGGCGCGCGCGGACCCGCTGACTGCCCCGTGAAGGTCGGTGACGTGGCCTGCTTCCAGCGCACCTGCGAGGTCCAGGGCAGCCGGATCGTCGCCAAGGCCATGGACGACAGGATCGGCTGCGCCGTGCTCCTGCAGATGCTGAAGGAGCTCGCGAAATCGCCCCATGACCTGTACTTCGTGTTCACCGTCCAGGAGGAGGTGGGCCTGCGCGGGGCGGCGACAGCGGGATTCGGCGTGGAGCCCGAGATCGCCGCTCGCCGTGGACGTGACCCTGACCGGGGACACCCCCGAGTGCGCGCCCATGGCCGTGGCGCTGGGCGCCGGGCCGGCCATCAAGATCAAGGACGGCGGCATGCTCGCGCACGCCGGCGTCAAGGACTGGCTGATCCGCACGGCGGAAGCCGGCTGCCATCCCGTACCAGCGCGAGGTGCTCGTCCGCGGGGACCACCGACGCGGCGCCATCCAGGTGACCCGCGCGCGGGCGTGCCCGCCGGGTGCGTGTCCATCCCCACCCGCTACGTGCACATGCCCTCGGAGATGGTGGACATCGCCGACGTGCAGGGCGCCGTGAGGCTCCTGGTGGGCGCGCTCTCGGGACCCATCGACATCGGGTAGGGAGCCGTGCACGGCGGCCGCGGGCTGGACCCGCAGATCTTCGTCGCCATCGTGGAGGAAAGCCCGACCTCCGTCATGATCACCGACCCGCTGGGCAACATCGAGTACGTCAACCGCAAGTTCACCCTGCTCACCGGCTACGCGCCGGACGAGGTCTCGGGACGGAACCCCCGCTTACTGAAAGTCCGGCATCCAGCAGCCGGATGGTCTACCGTGACCTGTGGCGGACCATCGCGGCGGGGCGGGAGTGGCGGGGGGAGCTGTGCAACCGCAAGAAGAGCGGGGAGCTGTACTGGGAGCTGGCGGCCATCTCCGCCATCCGCGACGCCGAACGGGGCGATCGCGCATTACCTCGGCGGTCAAGGAAGACATCACCGACCGCAAGGCGATGGAAGAGCAGCTCTGGCACGCCAAGGCCACGGCGGAGGCCGCCAACCGGGCGAAGAGCAGGTTCCTCGCCGACATGAGCCACGAGCTGCGCACGCCGCTGAACTCCATCCTCGGTTTCAGCCAGCTCATGGAGCTGCAGGGCGGGGAGAGCCTCACGGCGAAACAGCGCGAGTACCTGCGGTGGATCCGCGAAGGCGGGGAGCACCTCCTGGACATGGTGAACGACGTGCTGGACCTCTCCAAGGTGGAGGCGGGCAAGGTCGAGCTGGAACGCCTCCCGTTCGACCCGGCGGCGCTCATGCGGCGCGTGCTCACCACGGTGCGCTCGCTGGCCGCGAAGAAGCACCTGCGCGTGGAGACCGATCTCCCGGCCGACCTCGGCGTCCTGGACGCCGACGAGGTGCGCATCAAGCAGGTTCTCTACAACCTCGCTCTCCAACGCCATCAAGTTCACCGGCCGGGAGAAGCGCATCGGCGTCGAGGCCCGCGCGGAGGACGGGGAGCTCCTCCTCACGGTGTGGGACGAGGGGATCGGCATTTCCCCGGCGGACTGCGCGCGGATCTTCGAGCCCTACACGCAGACCCGTGCCGGCAAGAGCGGGGAAGGCACGGGCCTCGGTCTGGCCATCGTGAAGAGGCTCGTGGAGCTGCACGGGGGGTCGGTCTCCGTGCAGAGCGTCCTGGGGCAGGGAAGCCGGTTCACCGTGCGGCTGCCGGGCCTGCGGCCCGCGCACGAGACGCGCGAGCTGCATGCCGCTGCCAGCGCCTCGTCCGCGGGTTCCGCGCTTGCGACAGGTTCCGCGCCGGCGACGGGTTCCGCGCCGGCGACGGGTTCCGCGCCGGCCATGGAGGAGTCCCCGAACCTCGCGGGAAAGACCGCGCTCGTGGTGGACGACAGCCCTGCAAACCGCGCCCTCATGGAAAGGATCCTTTCCGCTTTCGGGTGCACCGTCATCCTCGCCGCCAGCGGTGAAGAGGCGGTGGCGGCCGTGCCGCGCGCGGTCTACAACCTCGTGTTCATGGACATCCAGCTGCCCGGCATGAACGGGATGGAGGCGATGCGCGCCATGCGTGCCGCCGGGCGCGCGTGGGCCTTTCGTGGCGCTCACCGCGTACGCAATGAAGGGCGACCCTGAGCGCTTTCTCGCCGACGGGTTCGACGGCTTCATCGCCAAGCCAGTGCAGGATCGCGGAGGTCGTTTCGTTCCTGGAGGGACTCTGATGGACACGGTAGGCGTCGGCATCATCGGGTACGGCTTCATCGGCAAGGTGCACGCCTACGCGTACCGCACCATTCCCTTCCATTATGATCCACCGCCGGTCGCGGTGCGTCTCGTCGGCGTGGCCACGGCGCGCAGGGAAACGGCCGAGGCGGCCCGGCGCCACGGCGGGTTCGAGACGGGGACGGACGACTGGCGCTCGCTGATCGAACGCAAGGACATCCAGGTCATCAACATCTGCTCGCCCAACGCGGCGCACGCGGAGCAGCTTGTCGCCGCCATGGCGGCGGGCAAGCATATCTACTGCGACAAGCCGCTGACGGCGACCATGGAGGAAGCCGCGGCCGTGGAGACGGCGTCCCGGGGCTGGAAGGGCATCGGCCAGGTGACCTTCCACAACCGTTTCTTCTCCGCGCCCCAGAGGGCACGGCAGCTCGTGGAGGAGGGCTTCATCGGCACGCCGCTGTCCTTTCGCGCCGTGTACCTTCACTCCGGGCAGCGTCGATCCCGCGGCGCCCATGAAGTGGCGATTCCGCAGGAGCGAGGGCGGCGGTGTGCTCCGCGACCTCGGGTCTCACCTGATAGACCTGGTGGACTGGCTCGCCGGGCCGATCGCGGCGGTCCGGGCGGAAACCCGCATCCTTTACCCCACCCGGCCCGACGGGAAAGGGGGGTCGGCCGTGGTGGACACCGAGGACCAGGCCGTGATGACGGTCCGCCTCTCCTCGGGGGCGCTGGGCACGCTGGAGGCATCGAAGATCGCGACGGGAGCGGAAGATGACCTGCGGGTGGAGATACATGGAAGCCGCGGCGCGCTGCGATTCAGCCTGATGGAGCCGGACTTCCTGGAGGTCTTCGGGCTCGCTGCCCCGGACCTCCCGCTGGGAGGAACGCGCGGCTGGACCCGCATCGCGACGCTCCAGCGCTACGCCGCGCCGGCGGTCTTCCCGTCACCGCGGGCCACCTCGGGGTGGCTGCGGGGACACGTGCACTGCCTGTGGCATTTCCTGGACGCCGTGGCCCGCAGGGCGCAGCCAGAGCCATCGCTCCAGCGCGGCGTGGATGTCCAGCGCATCATGGGATGCGCCGAGACGGCTGCCGGGACAGGCCGCTGGGAGCCGGTCCCTCCGCGGGCGAATCCCGTCGGAACGCCGCGCTGACGCGACGCCTGACCTCTACTGCTTGTCGGACGGGTCTATGGAGATATTGTACTTCAGCGTCTTGTTGGGATCGATCGTGACGCTGAACTGGTACTCGTCGTTATTCTCGTCCGCCGCCATGACGTAGTACTTGATCTTGTCCTTGCCGACCGGGATCACGATGCCGTGGTTGTCCCCGTCGGAAAGCGTGGTCTCCTCGTCGAGGAGATCGGCTCCCCAGGCATCCGTGTCCTCGGGAGACACGAAGAGGTAGTCCACCTCTTTGCCCGTGTTGTTCGTCAGGTTCAGCGTGGCGAGCTTGAGGTCCGGCGCGTCGCCGGTTGCGTTTTTCTTCGTGAAGCTGACCGTGGCCTCTTTCGCGTCGGTGAGCTCGTAGTCGTACACCTCGAACTTGTTCCCCTTGTCGTCGATGGCCATGATGTCGAACTTGAACGACGTGTCGGGATAGTCGACGTAGAACCCAAGGGTCGAGTTGTCCTTCATCACGTAGTCGGCGCCGACGAGATCGGGGCCCCAGTAGTCGCTGTCCCCCGGGGAAAGGAAGATCATCTCGATCTTCGTCCCGGTCGAGTTCCTGAACGTCACCTTGTTCAGCGTGTCGGGATCGAATGCCGAAGCGGCCGCGACGGCGAACACGGCCAGCAGCGCGAGCGCGAGAACCATCCTTCGCATCATGAGCTCCTCCCTTTCCACCTTGGAGAGTCGAATATATTGCAATGAAAGCACGGGAGCAACGATGCGCGGCGCCGGAGCCTTCCCGCGGGCGCCCTTCCCCGCTACACTGCCCGGCCAAGCACCAAGGAGCCGTCACCGATGCCGAAAGACTTCCAGTTCACCTCCGAGTCCGTCAACGAGGGTCACCCCGACAAGCTCTGCGACCAGGTCGCGGACGCTCTCCTGGATTCGCTCATCGCGCAGGACGCCGAGTCGCGGGTGGCGGTGGAATGCATGGTGACCACCGGAAGCGTCCACGTGGCGGGCGAGGTGACGACGAAGGGATTCGCCGACGTGCAGCAGATCGTGCGGGGCATCCTGAAGGACGTCGGCTACACGGACCCCGAGTTCGGCATCGACTGGCAGGACGCGGGGGTCTGGGTGTCCCTGCACGACCAGAGCCGCGAGATCGCCGACGGCGTGGGAAACGGGCGCCTGCCCCAGGGCGCCGGGGACCAGGGCATGATGTTCGGGTACGCGTGCGACGAGACACCCGAGCTGATGCCGCTTCCCATCATGATCGCGCATCGCCTGTGCATGCGTCTCTCCCACGTGCGCCGCGAGCGGCTCATCCCCGAGCTGGGCCCGGACGGGAAAAGCCAGGTGACGGTGGAATACAGGGACGGCAGGCCCGTGCGCATCGCCTCGGTCGTCATCGCCCAGCAGCACGGGCGCAGCATCGTGGAGAGCAGGCTGCGCCAGGAGATCATCGACAGGGTGATCAAGCCGGTCTGCGGGCCGCTCTACGACGACTCCTCGCGGCCGTACATCAACGCGGCCGGGACATTCATCCTCGGCGGGCCCGAGGCGGACACGGGCGTCACCGGCCGCAAGCTGATGGCCGACACGTACGGCGGCATGGCGCGCAATGGCGGCGGCGCGATCTCGGGAAAGGACCCGTCCAAGGTGGACCGCTCGGGCGCCTATGCGGCCCGGTGGATCGCCAAGAACATCGTGGCCGCGGGACTCGCCGCGCGCTGCGAGATACAGCTCTCCTACGTCATCGGCGAGCCAGCCCCCACGAACATCTTCATCGACACCTTCGGAACCGGGGTGCGCCCGGAGGGCGATATCGAGCGCCTCGTGCGCAGCACCTTCCCGCTCTCCCCGCGCGAGATCACGGCGGCGCTGGTATTGAAGAGACCCATCTATAGAAAGACGGCGGTCTTCGGGCACTTCGGAAGGCTCGAGCCCGAGTTCACGTGGGAACGGACGGACAAGGCGGATGCCCTCCGGGCGAGCGCAGGGCTCTCATGACCGACGCGCTGCTCCGGTTCGAAACCGCCACCGAGCTCCTTGCACTCGACCACGCCTCCGGGCGGCTGGTGTCCCTGCGTGTGAAGGCGGCCCCGGGGCAGGAGATGATCGTTTCCGCGCCGGAGCACCCCGTGTTCGCGCTGCAGTACCTGGACGAGCGCGGCGAGCACCAGCGGCTGGACTCGCGCGGCGCGGCCTTCACCGTGGACGCGGAAGAAGCCGGCGATGAGTCGCGGGCAACCCTGGCTTTCGCCGGCGTCGGCGGCCGCGACATCGGCGTCACCATCACCGTGCGGGCCGCGCGCGCCGCGCCCGGCAGCCGCTGGGGCATTGCGGTGCTTGACGATGCAGGGCTGCGTATCGTCGATGTCCAGTTCCCTTTCGTGGTGTGCCCCTACCACCTCGGCGGCATCGCTGGCACCGAAACGCTCGTCCTCCCCCACGATTTCGGCCGCGTGCAGCGTGCGCCCACCTTCGAGACCCTGGGACCGGATACGCCGACCGCATGGCAGTTCACGTGGCGCAACGGGGGCTGGAACCATTTCCCCGGCGGGCAGTTCGCCCAGTTCCTGGCGTACCACAACGACAGGGCCGGCCTGCTCCTTGCCACGGAGGACACCGAGGGGCACGTGAAGCGCTTCCGCTGTCTCCACCGCGAGCCGGGCATCCGCCTGGGCGTCGCGCACGTCGGGGACTGGCCGGGCAACGGCGGGCGGACGCTCCCCTACGAGACGGTGCTGACGGGGTTCACAGGGGACTGGCGTGATGCCGCTTCCCTCTACCGTGACTGGAGCCTGAAGCAGGCGTGGGGAACACCGCTCACGCGCCGTGCGGATGTGCCCGCGTGGCTCCTCGATTCCCCTGTGCACGTCACCATCAGGCCCCAAGGTGTGCTCGATGCCGGGCCCGTGCATCCTGTCATGGAGTTCCTGCCGTACGAGAAGTGCGTACCACTGCTGGAGCGCATCGCGTCACGGGTCGACGCGCCGCTGGTGGCGGTCATCATGGGATGGGAGCGCGCGGGCTCCTGGGTGTACCCGGACTGCTTTCCGCCCGTCGGGGGTGATGCGTCGGTGAGCGCGTTCGCGCGGGCCTGCCGGCGGAAGGGATGGCGGGTCGGCTCGTTCTGCAACGGCACCCGCTGGGTGCTCGGTCACCGCTGGAATGACTATGACGGCAGGCCGTTCTACCGGGAGAATCGCGGGGAGGAGTGCGTCTGCCGGGAGCCGGACGGGAAGCCCTGGCAGGAGACGTGGGATGCCGCGTGGCGGCCGAGCGTCCTGCAGTGCTCCGCGGCGCCGATGACCCGCCGGATCGCCACGGACTTCGTGAAGCGGCTCCTGTCCTGGGGACTCACCTCGATCCAGTTCTTCGACCAGAACTGCGGCGCTGCCACCTTCCCCTGCTTCTCCGACCGGCACGGACATCCCCCCGCGCCCGGCCGGTGGATGGCGGCGGCCATGGCCGAGCTCGTTGCCGGCTTCCGCGAGGCAGCGGCAGCGGCAGGGGAAAACGATGTCATCCAGTCGGTCGAGATGTGCTGCAACGAGCACGAGCTGCCCCTGTTCCAGCAGTCCGATTCGCGCGTGCGCCCGCCGGGACACGTGGTGGAGCCGGGAGACGTGATACCGCTCTACCAGTTCCTCTTCCACGAGTGCATCGTGATGCACGGCATGATGAGCCCCGGGCCCGAGCCGTATCACCTGGAGATCGCCAACGCCGCCAACGGGGTGCTGGGCGAGATCCCCGGCGGCGTCCTGACGGGGAAGGGCACCCTCCTGGACAAGGACACGTACAACTGGGCGCCGTGGGAGCCGACGGTCGGCGACCCGGACCGGGGCCTGGAGATGATCCGCTCCGTCACGGCAATGCGCCGCGGGGCCGGGAAGGACTGGCTCGTGTTTGGAAGGATGCAGAAGCCGTGCCGCGTGCACGACGTGGAGACGCTGAGCTGGGACTCCCTTGGGAAAAGACACTCGATTCCCGCCGTGTTCCACGAGGCGTGGCAATCGCAGGACGGCAGGTTCGCGGCGGCTTTTGCCAACTGGACGGACACGCCGCGGACACTCCGGGTGGTCGATGAACGGCTCGGCAGCCGGGTCATCGTGAACGGTGGCAGCACGACGGGCAGGCGGACCGCGCGCGCCGTGCGCGGCGGTGGCGTGCAGGTCGCGGTGCCGGCCCTGTCCCTGGTGATGGTGGAGCGGGCATGAACGACCGGCGGATCCGCGCCGTGCTCTTCGACTTCGACGGGACCCTGACCCGGCCGGAGGCCATCGACTTCGGCGCCCTGCGCGCCCGGCTGGGCGTGCCCGCCGGCACCCCGATCCTCGAGTTCATCGAGGCCCTTCCCTCCGCGGAAGACCGGGCGCGCCGTCACCGCATCCTGGAGGGCTTTGAGGAAGCAGCGGCCCGGGCATCGCTTCCCAACAGCGCTGCCGAGGATATCCTGCTGCTCCTCCACGAACGCGGCTTCCGCCTGGGCATCCTCACGCGCAACACGCGCAGCTCCATCGACCTGGCACTCGGGAACTTTCGCCGCGTCAGCCACACACTGTTTGACGCTATCATCACGAGGGAGCACCAGGGCCGGCCCAAGCCGTATCCCGACGGGGTCTACGCGGCAGCGCGGCTCCTGGGAGTGGATCCGCGGGAGCTGCTCGTTGTCGGCGACTTCATCTTCGATATCGCCGCGGGCCGGGCCGCCGGCTCGCCAACGGTCCTGATCACGAACACCACCGGCAGGGACGCTGCCGACAAGGCCGCGGCCGACGCGCGGGCGCGCATCGGCGGAGAAGCGCCGCACCTGGACGCGGCACCGGACCACGTCATCTCGTCCCTTGACCAGCTGCGTCCCATCCTCGGGCTCTGAGTCACCCAGGGCTCTCCCTGACTTCCCACCAGTCCGACCGGCGGGGCATGGTCGGCTTGAAATCCAGCCTTTCCACGCCAAGCGCGCGCAGGGTCGTGCGCTCAAGGAGTGAGTAGTCCGCGGTGTCGGGGCGATCCAGGTTCATGTGGTCCTTCAGGATCACGGGAGGGTTCGTCATGAACCGGGGCTTGCCCGGAATGGTTGTTGGACGAAGCGTGCAGCATGAAGGGGTGGAGGAGGGCGAATGTGCCGACGGGGCCCGTGAGCTCGACGAACTCCTTGCACTGATTGATGAGACCGCCGAAGCCGTTGGGCTCCACTCCTTCCGGATGGTCGGCGAGGAAGCGCGCCATCACGGCGATCGAGTCAGGGGCGATGAACGTTCCGCCGCCCCGGGGGCCGACGTCGGACCAGAGCACGATGGTGAGCAGCGATTGTTCGCGACTGTCGAGAAAGTGACGGAAGTAACTCCCGTCCTTGTGCCAGCCGCCGGACTGGGCGGACGGAGGCGCCCAGGGAGCGTCGGCACCGCGGCGCAGGTTCACGATGAAGGCGTCGGACCACTCGAACGAGTTGATTGTCGTGAAGTGCTGGGACTCGATCCCTATGGTCTGCCCGGTCGATGCGGTCCTCACCGCCGACCACGTCGCAGATGGCGCCCCATGCCTTCTGCGATACATCCCTCACGGGCGCTATCGTTTCGCGGTTCATCCAGACGATGTCCTTCTGCCACGTGGAGGGATCCCCGGGATCATATCCCAGGCGGCCCCACGCCCGGTCGGTCCATTCCTTTGCCATGCCAGGATCCAGGCACCCGTCGACCACCACGTACCCCTTTTCCAGGAAATGCTCAGCCTGGGCCTCGGACAGGATCGAGTAGCGCGACGTCGTCGTTCTGGCGGCCATGGAACCTCCTTGCCTCATACGGGGCTGAAAAAAGGTACTGATCCTCTGCGGCAGAAGACAAGAGATGTGGTGAAAAGAAAGACCTTGACAACCGACTACCCGATACCCAAGGATAACGTCTGCAGAAGAGCCTCGGTCATTCTGCGACACGAAAGGAGAACCTCTTCGTTTCCGCGGCAAGAACGCCTTGTTCCTCGCGCTCCTCATTACCACGATGCTCCCCCAGGTCGTCACCATGGCTCCGACGTACCTGATGATGGCCCGTTTCCCCCTCCTTGGCGGCAACAACGTCCGCGGCCAGGGTGGCAGCGGCTTCCTGGACTCGTATTCCGTCCTCCTCCTGCTCAACCTGGTCAACGTCCTCGGCATTTTCCTGGTCAGGATGAGCATGAATACTTTCCCGAAGGCCCTGGAAGACTCGGCGCGCATGGACGGCGCAGGGATCTTCCGCATCATGTTCCAGGTCGTCTTTCCCATCCAGAAACCCATCCTTGCCTACATCGCGATAACGACAGGTGTTGCCGTCTGGAACGACTGGTACACGCCATTCATCTATACCAACAAGCCGACATACCAGACCCTGGCATCCGCTGTCAGCAAGCTCACCTCTGTTGCTGTCGGTCAGTATGGCATTCCGACTGGCCCCGGATCATAATCCTGGGGCTTGGGCTGACCCTGCCTTCCCTGGTGATGTTCGCCTTCTTCCAGCGCTCCATTGTGCAGGGACTCGCTGCCGCCGCAGTCAAGGGCTGAAGGATCCGACATGGAAAGTGCAATGCCGCGTTTTGACAACCTGATCCTGGACATTCGTCGCACGAAGCTGGAGTTCAACGACAAGAAGATCGCCGGCTGGGGAACTTACGACAACGACGATCACGGCTGGATTCCCCTGGAACGCCCCCGCTTCGTGCCTGAAAAGGACCCGCAGTCCGGTCTCTGCACCGGAGCCGCGCTGATCGGGCGGAGTTTCCGAGCGTGGCTGGCTGCCCATCCCGTGTATATCCACCCTTCCAGCGCTGTTACCGGGGCATGGGTCTCAGCCGCGCCCGGCGTGGGAGAATGGAAGGACATCCCCGCCGAGTTCAAGCCGCTGTGGGAGAAGTACAACATACGGGCGCCCGGCGTGTGCGCCATGAACCATTTCGGGCCCGACATGACGATCGGCCTGGACCTCGGTTTCGGCGGAATACTGAAGAAGCTCCGTCACTACCGTGCCGTGAACGCCCCGGCGGACACGTCATTCTACGACGGCGAGGAGGATATCGTGCTGGGCATGCAGGAGTTCGTCCGCAGGCACGCCCAGGAAGCAGCAAAGCGGGCCGCCGCGTCCACGAACGCGTGGGAACAGCATAACTACGCCGCCATGGCGGCCATGAACGAGTGGCTCGTCGACAACCCTCCCCGCTCCCTGCGGGAGGCCGTGCAGTTCCTGACATGGTTCCAAACCTTCGACCGGATGTATTTTCTCGGCGGCGGGATGCAGCAGATCGATACCCTGCTGCTGCCGTACTACGAACATGACCGGGCTGACGGCACGCTGGCGGACGACGACGAGGTGGTCTGGTACTTCGTCAGTCTCCTGTTCAACGATACACACTATCACCAGATCGGCGGGCCGGCCCCAGCAGATGGGCACGACGTGACGAACCCGCTGTCCTTTGCCATGCTGGACGCGATGCACAAGCTGGGCGTGCCGTCCAATGTCGCCGTCCGGCTCCACCAGGGCATCAACGACGAGCTGCTGACCCGCGCGGTCGGCTACCTTTTCGAGGACGGCACCGGTGCCAGCTTTTCGTGTTCCGGCGGCCTCGACGAAGGGTTTGCCCGGAACGGCTATCCCCTCCAGCTGGCCCGCATGCGAGGAAAGGTCGGCTGCAACTGGAC
This sequence comes from uncultured Spirochaetota bacterium, assembly GCA_963768665.1. Lineage (GTDB taxonomy): Bacteria > Spirochaetota > Spirochaetia > SZUA-6 > Fen-1364 > Fen-1364. The sequence goes on from CAVYIU010000003.1 coordinate 160,596, forward strand.
GGCCCTTCCCGGGATCGAGTACTGCCTGCAGGACGTGACGCGTGTCTGCCTTGTCGCGCCGTTCCTGGTGGCTTTCTACGAGATGATCGACGACCCGAACTGTGAAAACTCCGTTGAAACGTTGTGGGAGAAGTACACGGCGCATCTTTCCGCGTCGGTCGACAACATCAAGCGAGGGTTCGACTGGCACTACGAGCACAAGCAGTCGAATGTTCCCGAGATGGTGCTGAACCTGTTCTGCCACGGCCCCATCGAGCGCGGCCTGGACGCCAGCGCCGGAGGCGTCGACATCTACAACTTCACGATGGACGGAGTCGGGCTTGCCACCGTCGCCGATTCCTTCGGCGCCATCGAGCAGAGGGTGGTCGACGAGGCCCGCCTGGGGTGGGAGGATCTCGCGGAATTGCTGCGGACCGACTATGCGGGCAGGGAGAATGAACGGCTGATGCTCAAGAACATCCCGCGCTTTGGTTCCGGGATGTCTCGCGGCGACAGGTGGGCGGACCGGGTTTCCGGTCTCTTCACGGACCTGGTCAAGCGAAGCCCCACGCCGAAGCACCGTTTCAACGTGATCCCCGGCCTCTTCTCGCACGGCGTGGTCCACATGCTCGGGGAGCGCCTGGGGGCGACTCCCAACGGCAGGCATGCCGGCGCGCAGATATCGCACAGCGCCGATCCCGACCCCGGCTTCAGCCCCGTGGGGGCAGCAGCCCCCACCGCCAAGAGCAACGCCGTCGCGCGCGTGCAGCCGGGATGGGCAACTCCGCGCCCCTCCAGATCGACATGGACGGGTCCCTGGTGAAAGAGCTGGGCGGCATGGCCATCGTCAAGGCCTACCTGAAGGCACACGACAAGATGGGCGGAACGCTGATTAACATCAACGTCGTTTCCAAGGAGAAGCTGCTGGCCGCCCACGAGAACCCCGATCTCTATCCGGACCTCGTGATACGGGTCACCGGCTACAGTGCCTTCTTCAAGTCTCTTTCGCGTGACTATCGCCAGCAGGTAGTGGATCGGATTCTCGCCAGGAGCTGACACGGCCGGCCGACCTGTCGTTTCGGAACCCATCCGGAGGCTCCAAATACTCGGAGTGATGGCTCCGGCGCTCGGCCTCACGAGCCGAAATCCACGAGCTGCTTACCATGCCGCTGGTCGTATGGCGTCCCGAACGTGTTAGCGAGTTGCGGCTCCGGTGCCGGGTGCGTATACTCCACAGTGGGCATGGATTTCAGAACACGTCTTCTCCGCACACTTCGTGCCGTGGCGCCGGTGCTTCGGGAGCCGGGAGTGATGGTCGCGGGTTCGGAAGTTCCGAACCTTCTTGAGCCCGATGCGCGATCCACGCTCGTCGTTTCCCAGGACGTGGATATCGCGGTTCCCGTGGAACGTCACGCGGCTGTCAAGGAGCGTCTCGGTGCTGTCGTCGGGCTGGTGCGGTCCGAGGAGGAGCCATCGGTCTGGCTGCCGGGGGAAGCGGATCTTATCGAGGTGAACTTCATCGGGTGGGACGCGCACAGTGCTCGGGCGGGGGAAACCTACGTGCTGGAAGATGCCGAGCTTCCTCTCCTCGTGTTCGGTCACCTCTCCCTGCTCCGGCCGGGACGAACGCTCCTGATAGAAGACCTCCTCATTCCCCTTCCACGCGCGGCGGGTCTGCTGCTGGAAAAACTCCTGACGGATCGCAGCGGAGAAAAAGGAGACCGCGATCTCCTGGTTGCGCTGGCTCTCCTGCTCGTTTCAGAGGAAAGCGATCTTGCGGAAATCGAGACGCTCTACAGGGGCTTGGCCCCTGATCACCGATATGCCGTGCGGTCCGGTCTCAGCACCCTCTCACTTCTCGAGCCGCGGATTCACATGCCGGACCCGACCCGCCATCGACCGCTGGTGGCGGACCTGCTGGCGCGGCTGGAAAGAACAGAGGCGGATCGATGAATGAAAAGCTGCACGCGCGTGTCCGTCACATGCGCGAACAATCGCTCATCCGCGCCTGGGAGTATCGCCAGCGATCCTCCAGCAAAGGGGTTTGGCATCGATTTCGACGGGTCCTGGCGGATGCGGCCGAGGCTTGGATCATCGGCGAGGCCGACGCGGAAATGCTGGAGGCCCGCGGTTATCTCCCGCATCCCGTCGGACGAGAATTCGATCCGCCCAAACGACTTTTCTTCCTTGCCGCTGAAGACCTGGAATCCATCATTCAACGCACACAGGTGCCCGTACGGTTGCAGGGCGAATTGCTTCTCGCGCGCAGTCTCGTCCTTGTCCCTCACGCGCGTCGTGAGATACGCACCGACGAATCGGGCATGACTCGGTGAGGCCTTCGTCGGCTGGACTCGTTGCTCGCAGCAAACCCGCAGATGATCTCGGCCTTGAGCCGTTGCCAGGGAGCAGGTGGAGGGGCATACTGCCTGAAGAATTCCCCCGGGCGCGTCCACACTCGCCCCGTTGCAGAGGAGGGTCACATGGCGAAAACACGAACGGGCTCGTTCCCCATCGGGTTCCGCAGCTGGGGAAGCGGGTGGCAGAAGAGTCTCGTTGACACGATCGCTTTCGCAAAGGCGAACGGGTTCGAGGGCATCGACGTGGGGGCACTGGAGGCGCCGGAAGTGAAGAAGATTCCCGACGCCGGGTTGCGCATAGGCTCGGTTGACCTGGTGCGGCGGCCTGACCTGATGTCGGCGGACGCCGGCAAGCGGAAGACGGCCGCGCAGGACAACATCCGCAATATCCGCGCCCTCGTCCCCCTGGGGGCGCGGAACTTCTTCACCGTGGCCATCCCCGAGGACGTCAGTGCGAAGCGCAGCGAGAACTTCGCCCGCGCGGTGGACGGGTACGGCCAGCTCTGCGAGGCAATTGCGCCGCTGGGCGCCCGCGTGGTCTTCGAAGGCTGGCCGGGACCGGCGAACGCGAGTCTTGCCTGCACCCCCGCGGACTACCGCGCCCTGCTGAAGGAGATCCCGCGCGGATGCGGTATCAACTTCGACCCGTCGCATCTCATCCGGATGGGGATCGACCCCGTACGATTCCTCGACGAGTTCGCCCCGAGGGTTTTCCACGTGCACGGGAAAGACACGGAGATCCTTGGCGAAGGTCTCTACGAGCACGGCCACCTGCAGAGCGCGACCTTCGAGAAGCCCCGAGGGTTCGGCGGGCATTCCTGGCGGTACACCATCCCCGGCCACGGCTGCGCCCGGTGGGGAAGGATGCTCGGTCAGCTGAAGGCGGCGGGATACGACGGCCTCATCAGTATCGAGCTGGAGGACGAGAGCTTCAACGGCACCGAGGAAGGTGAAAAGAGGGGGCTGATCGGCGGACGGGCGTTCCTCGAATACGCCTGACCACGGGACTGTCTGCGCACGCTCGCAAGGAGGTCGGCATGGCGAAGAGCAAGGTGAGAATCGCGTTTTTGGGCTGCGGCGGGATGATGGGCGCGCACGCGCAGCGCCTGCGGGACAACCCGGACGTTGAGATCGCGGGCCTGTGCGACGTGTCCGAGGATGTGGCCCGGCTTTTCGCGGCAAAACACCTGGCCGGTACGGCGCACAAGCCCCAGGTGTTCCGCGACCCGGGCGAGATGTACGCGAAGCTCGCGCCGGACGCGGTGCTGATCAGCACGCCGCACACGCAGCACTACGCGCAGGGCGTGCAGGCGCTTGCCGCGGGATGCCACGTCTTCATGGAAAAGCCGATGGTGACCAGCCTGGAGCACGCTTACGCGCTGGCCGAGGCGGTGAAGAAGAGCGGGAAGGTGTTCGTCATCGGCTACAACACGCCCTGTTCGGCGGAGTTCAACTACCTGCGGGGCACCATTCGCGCGAAAACCTTCGGCAGGCTTGAGCTGGTCACCGGCTTCCTCTCGCAGGACTGGCTGCGCGGCACGACCGGCCTGTGGCGCCAGGACCCGGCGCTGTCCGGTGGCGGGCAGGCGTACGATTCGGGTGCCCACCTCTTCAACAGCCTCTGCTGGTCGGTGGAATCTGACGTGGAGGAGGTCTTCGCCTACGTCGACAATCACGGCTCGCGCGTGGACATCAATTCCGTGAGCAGCATCAAGTTCGCCAGCGGCGTGCTGGCCAATATCACGATCGGGGGCAACTGCCCCGGCAACGGCAGCTTCATGGCTTTCATCTTCGACGGCGGCCGCGTCGAGATCGACGGGTGGGGCGCGGCGTGGATCAACGTCTGGAAGGGCAGCGAGAAGGTCAAGTATCCGCCCATCACGGCGGAGATGGGGTCACCGTCGCCGGACCACAACTTCATCGAGGCTGTCCTGGGCCGGGCCGAGCCGCGCACGAGCGCGGCAAACGGTATCATCCAGAGCCAGCTCATGGACGCCATCTACGAGTCCCAGAAGACGGGCAGGCCGGCCCGACCGAAGCGTCGGTAGCGCGTGAAGCTGAGCAAAGCGGACGACACCGAGGTCCGGCTCGAGGGGGAGGGCGGCCTTCTCATCGTGCGGCCCCTCGCGGACAATGCCATCCGCGTGCGCTTCACCGGAGCGGTCACCGGCGAGACCCCGAGCCTCATCCTCACGGAAAAGACCGCGCCGCAGCGGTTCGTGGTCAGCGAAAGCCCACGGGACATCAGCGTCAGCACGACAGCCTTGACGGCTGTCGTCGACAGGGAAACAGGGGCCGTGAGCTACCACGATCCCAGGGGCGGCATCCTGCTGAGGGAACAACCCGGCACGCGCGTCCTGCGCGCGGTTTCCCTGAAGGACGAATGGTCGTACGAGGTTGCACAGACCTTTCACTCGCCACCCGATGAGCGGCTGTACGGCACCGGCCAGTTCCAGGACGGCTACCTGGACGTACGCGACCTGCCACGTCGCCTGACACAGGTGAACTCCCAGATCTCGATACCGATCCTCTTCTCCAGCAGGGGTTACGGCCTTCTCTGGCACAACTACGGGCTCACGGATCTCAATCCCGCGGACCGGAGAGTCGAGCTGAAACCCGCGGGCGCCGCGGGGACGGCATTCCTGGTCGACGTGACGACCTCCGAGGGCACCAAGAAGGAAACCCGGCAGTTCGCACGGTTCGTCGGGACTTTCTTCGTGGAGGCAACGTGTCGCCACGCCCTGTTCCTCGACATCGGTCAGACGATGGCGCGGCGTCACGCGGTGTCCATCGACGGCCAGAGCGTGATGGATATCCACAACTACTGGCTTCCCCCGACTGCCGGCTGGCTCCAGGAGCTTTCCGCGGGAGAGCACGTCGTCACCGTCGAGGGGGAAGCAGGCGATGCGCCGTCGGTCTTTTTCCGCCCTTCCCGGGATGCCACGGTGCTGCGTTCGCCCGTCGCCGAAGCCCTTGACTACGTCGTTATAGCGGGACACGGCGACCAGGTCATCGCCACGTATCGAAGGCTCACCGGCCAGGCGCCGCTCATGCCGCTGTGGGCACTCGGCTATATACACTGCCGCGAACGCTTCACCTCGCAGAAGGAGCTCCTCGAAACCGCCGCACAGTTCCGGCGTCGCAGGCTGCCAATGGATCTCATTGTCCAGGACTGGCAGTACTGGGGTTCGCACGGATGGAACGCAATGCGGTTCGACGAGACGGACTATCCCGATCCCGCGGGCATGGTGCGTGGGATTCATGCCATGAACGCGCGGCTGATGCTTTCCGTCTGGTCGAAGATCGATCGCGGCTCCGTCCTTGGAAAGGAATGTGCTGCCGGGGGTTTCTACCTGTCGGGCACCGACTGGGTCGATTTCTTCAACCCCTCCGCCGCCGCTTTCTACTGGAAGTGCATCAGGGACAACCTCCTCCCGCTGAGCATCGATTCCTGGTGGCTGGATGCCACGGAGCCGGAGAACGACGACCTGGCCGGGCGCACGACTTTTCTCGGCCCCGGGGAGAAGACGCGCAACATCTACCCGCTTTTCGTATCCCGGACGGTGTACGAGGGTCAGAGAAGGGACGCTCCGGACAAGCGCGTGCTCATTCTCACGCGCAGCGCCTTTCCGGGCATGCAGCGCTACGCGGCCGCCACCTGGTCAGGCGACATCGGCAACGATTGGGAGACGCTGCGGCGCCAGATTCCTGCCGGGCTGAACTACATGATCACCGGCCTGCCATGGTGGACAACCGACTGCGGCGGCTTCTTTCGCCCCGGGCCCGACCAGTACACCGACCCCGAGTATCACGAGCGCTTCCTGCGCTGGATTCAATACGCCACCTTCTGCCCCCTCATGCGTGTGCACGGTTACCAGACGCGTACCGAGCCCTGGCGGTTCGGGAAAAAAGTGGAAAGAGAGACGCGCCGCTTTCTCGAGCTCCGCTACCGTCTCCTGCCGTACATATACAGCGAGGCGTCGCGCGTGACCTCGGAAGGAACGACATTGATGCGGCCGCTGGTCATGGACTTCTGGAGCGACCCGGCGGCCCTCGACCAACGCTACCAGTACATGTTCGGCCCGGCCTTCCTCGTCGCGCCGGTGCTGCAGCCCGGAGCGAGAGAATGGGTCGTCTACCTGCCGAGGGCCGGTGCGGGCTGGCACGACTTCTGGACCGGCGAGCGGCTGCCGGGAGGCCAGGCCGTGACATCCCCGGCACCGCTGGAGAGGATCCCGCTGTACGTGCGCTCCGGATCGATCGTTCCCCTGGGACCGCCCATGCACTTCACCGGGGAAAAGAAGGCGGACCCCATCGAGTTGCGCGTCTATATCGGCGCGGACGCCTCCTTCACGCTCTACGAGGATGACGGGGTGACGAATGAATACGAAAAGGGGACGTGCGCGTCCATTCCTCTGACGTGGGATGATGCGAAACAGACCCTCGTCATCGGGATGCGTCGGGGTGAGTTCCCCGGGATGCCCAAGGAACGGACCTTTCATGTCGTACGGGTCAGAAAGGGACACGGCGTCGGCATCGGGCGACGCAGTCGGATGGACAGCATGGTGACCTACAGCGGCCGGCTGGTCGATATCGCGCTGTCCGGGCGTCGGTCCTAGGGCGCGCCGGGGCGCTCTCATCCTTTCACGGCGCCGGCGATCATGCCTGAGACTATGGATTTCTGCCCGACCAGGTACACAATGACGACGGGCAGGATGGTGAGGACGATGTCGGCGAACACGAGGTTCCAGTCCTGCTGGTACCTGCCGAAGAAGCTGTAGACCGAGAGCGTCATGGGCCACGCGGAAGAGCGGTTGAGGACATAGAGGGGAGTGATGAAATCGTTCCAGATGCCGAGGAACGAAAGGATTGCCACGGTGATGATGACGGGCCGGAGGAGGGGGAAGATAATGGAAAAGAACAGGCGCAGGGGCCGTGCCCCGTCCATTGCCGCGGATTCGTCCATTTCCCGCGGCACGCTGGAAACAAAACCGTAGATGATGAACGTGGAGGAGGCGGCACCCGTGGCGGCATAGAGGAGAATAATGCCCACCCGCGTATTGATGAGGTGCAGGATCTGCATGACCTTGATGAGGGTGACGAAATTGCCGGGGAGCACGATGCCCAGGCAGATGAAGAAGTACAGGAATCGGGTCAACGGCGTTCGTCTCCGCGAAAGCACGTACGCTGCCAGTGACGTGACGAGAACCGCGCCCGCGGTTCCGCCGCCCGCATAGAGAAAGCTGTTGAAGAAGGAGAGAACGAGCCTGCCGCGCTCGATGGCGGTGGCGTAGTTCTGCCAGACCAGCGTCCGGGGCAGGCCAAGGCTCATGTCCGCCGCGTCGACCCTCGTCTTGAGCGAGTTCACCACCACGACGGCGAAAGGCGCCAGGATGAGAAGCGCGAGCAGGACGCAGAGGAGCTGCCGGGCGATTCTCGTGGGAACCCGGGCGCGGTTCATGCCTGCACCTCCCGCCGCGTCATGAAGCGCACGACACCGAAGCCGATGATGGCCATGATCGCGAACAGCAGGCTGGAGAGCGCCGTCCCGAGCCCGTAGGTGCCGGAGCTGAACTCGTTGAACACCGCCGTGCTGATGACCTCCGTCATCCGGCCCGGCCCGCCGTTGGTGAGCACGTAGATGATATCGAAGACGCGCATGCCGTAGGTCAGTCCGAACACCACGTTCACCGTTATGGCCGGGGCGAGAAGCGGCAGCGTGACGGCCCGCAGCCTCTGCCACGCGTTCGCGCCGTCCATGTCCGCGGCGTCGTAGTAGTCGGGGGGAATGGACTGCAGGCCCGCGAGAAAGATCGTCATGACGTACCCGATCCCTTTCCACGCGTCCACCGCGAAGATGGACGGCCACACGAGGTGGGGATCGGCAAGCCACTGTCCCGCGAGGAAGGAAAGGTGCAGGGCACGCAGGGCCTGGTTGACCAGCCCGTTGGACGGGTGGAGCATGGCGCGGAAGATCAATCCCGTGACGAGGAAAGAGAGGATCGCGGGCATGAACAGGATGGCGCGGTAGATATTTCGCCCGGCGATCCGCTTGTCCAGGAGCAGGGCGAGAAAGAGGGCCGGCACGATCTTGATGACGTTGGATGCCGCGGTGAACAGCAGCGTGTTGAGGATAGAGGCCGTGTAGTTGTGCGACGAGGTGAAGAGGGTCCTGAAGTTTTCCAGGCCCGTGAAATTGATCCGCGGTGTATAGCGGTTCCAGTCGGTGAAGGAAAAGTAGATGCCGGCGAGGTTCGGAAGGATGAAAAGCCCGCAATACAGCAGGAGCAGGGGAACGACGAAGGACAGGGGGTACATCCTGCTCTGCTTCATTGCTGCTGCGCGCCGGTGCGTCACTGCGGAGGCCGGGGTCGAACATCCGTTCTCCCCGGCCTCCTGATTCATGCCGCGGCCGGGTCCCTTATTTCCAGGCGGGATCGCCGGCGGCCTTCGCGATCTTGGCGCGCCGCTCGTCGATTGCCTGCACGACCTGCAGGGGGGTCATCTGGCCGATGAACATGGCGGAGAGGTCCTTGCCGACGTCCATCCACTGGTCGTTGACATACGAGACCGAGTTCTGCCAGATCAGCCCGACCTTGTTCGGCGGGATGGAGTCCATGAGCTCCTTCTCCGCCGGCAACCAGTGCTGCTGGATTCCCACGCTGTCCGCGACGTCGATGGCCGTCCAGCCAGGGGTGTTGTCGAGCTTGTACTGTATGTTCGCCTTGCGCGCGAGGAACCGGAAGTACTGCCGGATCTCGTTCTGGAACTTGCTCTTCGAGGATCCGAAGCGCGCGGGGCCCGCGGGGTCGCTCTGCGATGTCTGGTTGTCGACCAGCGGGATGAGGAAGGCGCCGAAATCGTCCTTGAGGGCCGGGTAGTCCGTCTTCAGCGCGCTGATCTGCCCGGCTTGATTGACCATCATGGCCACCTTGCGCGTCGCCATGGGCTTCTCCCAGTCGGAGACCGCGTTGGACATGTAGTCGGTGCCGAAGTAGCCGTTCTTCACCATCTCCTGCAGCTGCTGCACCGCAGTGACGAAGCCCTTCACGTCGACCATCTTGATCTTGTTGGCGTTCAGCTGGTCCACCACGCCGGGTTGCAGCTCGGAGAACCTCCCGCCGATCTGCATGACCCACAGGACGTGGTGCCACCCGTCGGGCACCGCCTCGTAGATGGGCGTGATGCCAGCCGCCTTGATCTTCTCGCAGACGGCCTTGAAGTCGTTGTAAGTGCGCGGGATCGAGAGGCCCAGCTCCTTGAAGAGGGTCTTGTTGTACACGATGGGGAAGGAGACACCCTTGACGAAGTATCCTTGGCCGTACACCTTGCCGTTGTAGGAAACGGATTCGATCTTCCCGGGCGGCATGGTGGTGACCCAGGCCTCGTTCGTGAAATCGATGCAGTTCTTCTCCGGGTCCAGCTCGGGCTTGATGATGAACTTGTTCGACTGGATCCAGAAGATGTCGGGCGCCTCCCCGGCGTTGAGCTTCGTCTTCAACAGGTCGTGATGCTGGTCGGCGGGGGTCACCTGCCATTCAATGGCGATGCCCGTCTCCTTTGTGAACTGCTGTGCCAGCGCCTCGTCGGCATCGGTGGTCCAGCCCTGGGACACCATCTGGGTGAGGGTGACTTTCGGCTGGTCAGCCGCCGAAGACGAAACAGCGGCGAAGAATGCGAAAAGAACCACCAGGACCAGGAGCAATGTCCTTCTCATACTGCCTCCTCGTGATTTCCGACCCTGCGGAAGGGTCTCCATCGTTGTAGCACCGGCGGCCCCGCGCCCGCCATGCAGTTTTTGGTCGCGGGCTTGTACTTTTTTTCCGCCCGTGAGCATGATGGTTTCTGCCCATGCGTCAATGGCGATCCATTCGGTCCACGCTCCTCATGACGTACTCGATCATCATCACGTTCACTTTCGTCGTCTTCGGCTCATTCTTCTTCGTCTGGGGAACGCACCGGCTCCAGGAGGCGGCACGGGAGCGCCTCAGCGGGCTCGCGGACTCCATACGGCTGACCCTCGACGACGACGTGCGCAAGATGGACGACGTGTCCCTCGCGGTGCTGTACTCGAACCTCGTCACGGAGCGGTCCAGCCGGTCCGCCAGCTCCCGGGGGCCGGGCGGGATCTCCCCGTCGAGTATTGCGGGCAAGGAGGATGCGCTGATCGACGTCTTCCTCGCCATCATCGGGCCATCCCTGAGCGTGCGGCAGATAAACATCTACGATCTCAAAGGGGTGGGGTTCGGCGCGGGGATGGACAACAGGCCGCGATCGATCTCGCCCTCGGCCACGCCATGGTTCGCGAAGGCGATCGCTGCGGGCGGCGCGATGGTGCTCACCGAGCCGCACGAGGACGCGAGGCTTGCCCGGTACGGCTCCACGAGCTCCGCGACGAACGCGGAGCGGTTCATCTCGCTTTGCCGCCTCCTTTTCAACCGGTACAACGTCCCCATCGGCGTGGTGGAGATAGAGCAGTCGTGCGACTCGCTGTTCAACAGGCTCGCGCCGGCCGCGCGCCCGGGAGACGGCGGCGAACGTCTCCTGGTCTTCGACGCGGCAGGGCAGCGACTGTTTCCTGCCTCCCCTGGCGCGCTCGCCGATGCCGCAACCGACGGTGCCTTCGCGAAGGCGTCGCGGGAATCCGGCGCCGCCTTGCAGCGCGCGCGCAATCCCGTCACGGGCAGGTGGGAACTCGTCGTGGTCAGGACGTCGGCATATTCAGGGTGGACCGCCGCGGTCGTGTCCGACGAGCGTACGCTGCTGGCGCCGCTGTCCTCCTTCACCAGGATGTACATCTTCATCGCGCTGGCCGTCCTGTCGGCAGCCCTTCTTTTCTCATTCATCGCGGCGCGGCGGATCACGAGGCCCATCGCTCGCATGCACACGGCCCTCACCACCCTGGACCTCGAAAGCCTCGGGGAAAGCACCGCGGAGGGCCTGGGGTCCGGCCTCAACGAGCTGGAGTCCCTCAACAACGCGTTCCAGGTGATGCAGAGGAAGCTTCGCCGGTCGATCGACGAGCACATCGCCTCCCACCGGCGCGAGATGCAGGCCCGCATGCTCGCCCTCCAGTCCCAGATGAACCCGCACTTTCTCTACAATGCGCTTGCCACCATCAGCGTCCTCGCCGAGGAAGGGCATACCGAGCGGGCGGTGGCGTTCTGCGCCAACGTTGCGGGCATGCTGCGCTATCTTTCCTCCCAGAAATCGACCTTTGTCGAGGCACGCGCCGAGCTCGCTCACACCCTCCTGTACCTCCAGTGCATGTCGACGCGGCACGGCAGCAAGCTGCTCCACACGTTCTCCACCGACCCTGCTTTTCCCTCCCTGCGGATTCCGAAGCTCGTCGTCCAGCCCCTCGTGGAAAACGCGATCCAGCACGGCACGCACGGCGACCCGCCGTGGACCATCCATGTCTCCGCAACCGTCACGGACGGCTCGTGGCGCGTCCGGGTGGAGGACGACGGCCCGGGCTTCAGCGCCGCTGCGCTTGCGCGGGTGACATCCCTCGCGGCCGACCCCCAGGAGGAGGACTTTCGCGGGCTGGAACTGGACGGCATGGGGCTCGCCAATATCGCCATCAGGCTGCGTATCGCGTATGGCGGCGCGGCTCTTTTCACCTGCGGCAACCGGGATGGGGGAGGCGCCTTCGTGGAGATCGGGGGCACCGTACGGTTCATGGAGGAGGTCGGTGATGACGCCGCGACGGGTGTTTAGGATCGTCGTGGCCGAGGATGAAAGCCTCATCCTTCAGAACATGGTAAAAAAGATCCATGCCCTGGACCCGGACATCGACGTGGCAGGGATCGCCGAGGACGGCAGGGCGGCGCTCGACGCCATCGAGCTCCACTACCCCGATGTCCTGCTGACCGACATCCGCATGCCGCTGCTCGACGGCCTGGAGCTCGCGCGTATCGCCTCGATCTACCATCCCTACCTGAAAACGATCGTCGTCTCGGGCTTCGACGACTTCGAGTACGCGCAAAAGGCGATCCGCTACGGCGTGAAGCGCTACCTTCTGAAGCCGCTGCAGCTCGACGAGCTCCGCGAGGCCCTGCGGGACATCCGGCTGGCGCTCGACGAGGAAGACGATATCCTGGAGGCGCGCCTGGGCGACCGGGGGGACGGAAACGAGTCGCGGGCGATCGTCGACGAGGTCGAGGTCTTTCTCCGCCAGCACTTTCACAGGAAGATCGACTTGGAGGCGATTGCCCGGGAATATTCCATGAGCTCGTCGCAGCTCTGCAAGCTCTTCAGGAAGGTGCGCATGGATACCCCGGTTCGCTACCTCAAGATTCTCCGGCTGAACGAGGCGCGCCACCTGCTGACGCAGAGGCCCGAAATCGAGGTGAAGACGGTCGGCGAGCTCGTGGGCTATCCTGACCAGTTCTACTTCAGCAGGGTCTTCAAGAGCGCCACGGGGAAGAGCCCCTCCGATTTTCGCGGGCAGAACCGCAGGTAGAGTGCCGATGCCTATGCGCAAGAGAGAAGAAGAGACACGAACTCCGCTCACCGGCGCGCTCCTGGCGGGCCGGGGGCAGGCGAGGCGCGTCAACAGCGCCAACCTCGCATGGTGGCGCGAGGCGCGCTTCGGCCTGTTCATCCACTGGGGCCTGTACGCCGTGCCGGCGGGGCGCTGGAAAGGGAAGGACGTCCCCGGCATCGGGGAATGGATCATGCACCGGGAAAAGATCCCGGTCCGTGAGTACGAAAGGCTCGCCCGCAGGTTCCATCCATCCCGATTCGACGCCGAGGCGTGGGTCCGCATTGCCCGGATGCCGGGATGCGCTACATCGTCATCACGGCCAAGCACCACGAAGGCTTCGCCATGTTCCGCTCGCCTTCCAACCCCTTCAACATCGTCGACGCCACGCCGTGGAAGCGCGACCCCATCGCGGAGCTGGCCGTTGCGTGCCGCAGGCACGGGATGCGGCTGGGCTTCTACTACTCGCAGGACCAGGACTGGCACGAGCCCGACGGCGCGTGGAACGACTGGGACTTCGACGAGTCGAAGAAGGTCTTCGCGCGTTACCTGGAAGAAAAGGTGAAGCCGCAGATCACGGAGCTCCTGACGCAGTACGGGCCCGTCGGGCTCATCTGGTTCGACACTCCCTACACCATCACCCGGACGCACAGCGCCGCCCTCAAGCGCCTGGTGCACAGGCTCCAGCCTGCCTGTCTCGTGAGCGGGCGCATCGGGCACGACCTCGGCGACTACGGGAGCCTCGGCGACAACCAGATCCCGGTGGGGCGGATCACGGGAGACTACGAGACACCGGCGACCATGAACGACACGTGGGGATACAAGAGCCGTGACCGGAACTGGAAGTCGACCAGGACGCTCCTGTACCTTCTCGTGGATCTCGCGAGCAAGGGGATCAACTACCTCCTGAATGTCGGGCCAACGGCACAGGGGGAGATCCCGGGGCCGAGCGTGACGCGCCTGCGGGAGATAGGGGCCTGGATGAAGGCGAACGGGGAGTCCATCCATGGCACCACTGCCAGTCCCTTCCCCTACGAGCTGCCGTGGGGCAGGATCACGCAGAGGACGGGAAAGCTCTACCTCCACCTGTTCGACTGGCCCCGCGATGAGCTTTCCATTCACGGCCTGGATAGCAGGGTCAGCAGCGCATTCCTGCTGTCCGATCCGAGGCGGAGGCTTATCGTCAGCCAGCGCCGCGACGCTGCCGCCGGCTTTTCCGTGCTGACCCTTTCGGGCTTCGGGAAAAGGCCGGGGCCCTCCGTGTCCGTGGTGGTCCTGGAGATCAGCGGGACGCCGCGCGTCGAGATGGTGCCCGTGCAGCAGCCCGACGGCAGCGTGTTCCTCCCGTCATTCATGGCAGAACGACGAGGCCCGCGCAAAGGCGGCTTCGGCGTCAGCCGCGCCGGGTTCACGGAGGGCTGGAAGAGCACTGCCAACGGGCTGTCATGGACCGCGAAGGTGCTCCATCCCGGCACCTACCGCGTGGAGGTGCTGTCATCAGGCGCCTCCGAACACCTCGTGCCGGGAAGCGGAACGCCGCACCGGCTCCGTGTCTCGCTCGGTGCACCTTCACGGGCGCGCCTGGCATTCCCCCTGGTGAGAAACGAGGATGTCGAAAGTCCGAGGGTGCAGTACTTTCCGGAGATCCTGACGCATGCAGGAGAGATCGTCGTTCCGTCTGCGGGCACCTGCCGGCTGGAGCTTCGCGCGGAAAGGGTCAGCGCGCGCGTGCCGGACGGGATCGCGCTCTCGGGCGTGCGGCTCGAGCTCGTGCGGAAAGCAGCCGATTGATCGACGTTTGCCGTCCCGAGTTGCAGAAGCAGCTGGAGTTGCACACGACGCACAATACTGATACTCTCCGTGAGATCCCCAGAGCAGCTTCCTGAAGACATCTGCACGTCTCCGCGGCACGCCCTCCGGGCAATCGGGATCGCAGAAAAAGTCCCTTGGTATTCATACACATCGTTCGTCACTCAAGGATCGAACGGGGAGGCTCTCATGTCCACGGTTGCGCTCGTCAGGTGCGAGAACTACGACTATGAAAATGTCCGGCGCGCGGTGGGAAAGGGAATGGACCTGCTGGGCGGCCCGGGCCGGTATCGCACGCCAGGGTGAGAAGATCCTCTTCAAGCCCAACTGGCTCGTCGCGGATCCTCCCGAGAAGCTCACCGTCACTCACCCGATGGTCTTCAGGGCAATGGTCGAGGTCTTCAACTCGACAGGCGCTGCGCTGTCCTACGGTGACTCGCCTGCCATCCAGAGCCCGGAGCACGCGGCCAGGGCGAGCGGCTTCCAGCCCGTTGCCGACGCTGCGGGAGTGACGCTGGCGGATTTCAAGCAGGGAAGGGAGACGGTTTTCGCCGAGGGAAAGCAGAACAAGAAGTTCGTCGTCGCCAACGGCGCCCTTGACTGCCGACGGCATCATCAGCCTGCCGAAGCTGAAGACCCACGGCCTCGAGCGCATGACGGGCTGCGTGAAGAACCAGTTCGGCTGCGTTCCCGGCGCGCTCAAGGGCGAGTTCCACGTCAAGCTCGCCAGCGCCATCGATTTTGCCCGCATGCTGGTGGACCTCAACGCTCTGCTCAAGCCGCGGCTGTATGTCATGGACGGCATCATCGCCATGGAAGGCAACGGGCCACGGGGCGGCAGCGGCGCGGCCAATGAAGGTCCTGCTGTTCTCCACGGATCCCATAGCCCTGGATGCGACGGTCTGCAGGATGATCGACATCAATCCCGAGTTCGTTCCCACGATAACACTGGGAATGGAGGCGGGATCAGGCACCTGGAAGGAAAGCGAGATCGAGATGCTCGGCGACCCGCTGGAGAGCTTCCTGGACCGGGCATTCGACGTGAAGCGCGCGCCGGTCCAGGCCGTATTCTCGCGGCAAGGGAAGCAGTTTCGTGCGCAACGCCTTCGTTCCCAAGCCGCGCATCGTCGCCGAGAAGTGCAACCAGTGCGGGACGTGCGTGAAGGCCTGCCCCGTGAATCCCAGGGCCGTCGACTGGCACGACGGGAACAGGCAGGTGCCGCCGACGTACGACTACGGGCGCTGCATCCGCTGCTACTGCTGCCAGGAGCTGTGCCCGGAAGGCGCGGTCGAGCTGCGGGTTCCGCTGCTGCGAAAGCTGCTGGGAGGGTAAGCGCCGCCGGGCAGCCGCGCACCGCGCAGCCCATGTCCACGAACGACTCAATCGTGCATGATGATGCCGTGCCAGGTATCATGTCGTCAGCCGCTCCTCGCACTGCTCCCCCGGTTCCGAGGGGTCGCTCACGCCGGTAGGGAAGCGCCGTCGGACCGCCATTCTCGCCGCCTACTTCGCGAAGAAGTCGGAAGCCGGCGATGCCCTACGAGAGCTGGCGAGGCACGGCTTTCGCCGCATCGCGATGGTGTCCAAGGGCACCGGGGGGCGGTGCGTGCGACGAATGCCTTTCTTCCTCGGCGCGTCCTGGGCGCCACGCTGTCTGCTGTCATTCTCGGCACCGCCTGCGGCGCTGCATCTCTCCCGCTCCACCTGCCCTCCCTGCCCGCGGCCGCGGCCGGCATTGCCGCCGGTTTCATCGTCGGCTGGCTGTCGAGCCGACTCCTGGGGCGCAGCGTTTCACGGAGGATCCGCAAGGACCACGCGCGCTGGCTGGTGTCGGATGAAACCGTTCTTGTCATCCAGGCGCCTGCCGACAGGCTGCACGCGGCCGTCTCCCTGCTGCGGGAAGGCGGCGATGTTCCGCCCGCGGTCTACGTTCAGCATCCGAAGCGAGCGACGCCCGCGAGTGACTTCGACGGCCCGCGCGCGCCGCTCCCGCCGTCACAGGTGCGGGAAAACGCCGGGCGCCTGGCCCTCGGGCACGCGATCGGACGGGAGTCGCGCACCGGGACGGAGCTGTACCGACGGCTGGACGGGGCTCGCCAGGAGGTCCGCGACGCCTGCCGGGACCTCACCGAGGCGGTCCGCATGGAGCTGGCAACGCCCCCCACGGCGGAGTGGATTCTCGACAACGAGTATGTCCTGGAGAGCAACGCGCGTGACGTCCGGGCGAATCTCCCCCTGGCGTTCGTCCGGCAGCTTCCCCGGCTGCAGGGTGGGCGCTCCTCCGGCCTTCCACGCATCTACGATATCGCCCGCCAGCTCGTCACCGACGTGGAGTTGCGGCTGGACAAGGAGAACATCTCGTCTTTCATCGACGCGTACCAGGCGGCGGGTCCCCTTGCGATCGGCGAGCTGTGGGCCTTGCCCCAGATGCTGCGCATCGCGATCATTGAGAACATCCGCGCTCTCGCCGCCCGTGCCGCAGCCGAGCTGCACGAGCGAGAGATCGCCGACTTCTGGGCAGGCCGCCTGATACGGGCAAACCGGCGGAGCCCCGAACAGCTCTTCGCGATCCTGGCCGAGCTTTCTGCCGCTCAACCGGCACCGAGCGCGTATCTCGCCGGGCAGTTGGTCGGCTCCCTGTACGACGAGGAAGCCGCGCTGGTGCTGGTGCAGGGGTGGCTGGAGCGCGCGTATCACCAGCCGCTACGGGAGATCAACCTCCGCGAGCAGAACCGCCAGACACGGGACCAGATCACCGTCGGCAACGCGTTCGCGAGCCTGCGGAGGCTCGCCCTGCTGGACTGGCGGCAGATCTTCGAGCACACCAGCCGGGTGGAGCAGGCCCTCCGCGGGGACCCGGCGGGCATCTATCCCGGCATGGATTTCGACACGCGGGATCGCTATCGGCGCATGGTCGAGGAGCTTTCCCGCCTCTCGGGGCTGACGGAAGACGACGTGACCCGCCAGGCCATTGCGCTCGCGACGGAAGCGGTGATCGCCCCGGGCGGCGACACGCGCCGACGTCATGTCGGCACCTACCTTGTCGGTGACGGCGGACCGCTGCTCGCACGGCGCCTGCGCTGCCAGGAGAGCGCACGGCAGCGCCGCCTTCGCTGGATCTCCCGCCACGCGACAGCGGTGTACCTGCCGGCCGTTCGGCGTCCTGACGATCGCTTCCACCCTCGCCATTTCCCTGGCAGGCCTGCGGGGGGACGCGCGCGGCGTGCAGCTCCTCCTGGCCCTTCTCCTGCTGCTTCCCGCCAGCCAGCTCGCGCTGGAGCTGGTCAATTACCTGGTCACCCGTTTCCTTCCGCCGCGTGCCCTTCCCAAGATGGATTTCCGGCTCACCGGGATCCCCGACGAGTTCCGCACCCTGGTTGTCGTCCCCCTGCTTCTCGGCGATGAGGAGTCGATTGCGACGGAGACGGAGAAGCTGGAGATCCGTTTCCTGGCCAACAAGGAGAACAACCTCCTCTTCAGCCTGTTCACCGACTACCGCGACGCGGACACCCTCCACGCCGAGGAGGACGAGCGGCTCCTGCAAAGCGCGGCGCAGCGCATCGAAGAGCTGAACCGGCGCCACGGGAGCGGACGGTTCCTCCTTTTCCATCGCGAGCGCGCGTGGAGCGAATCCGAGCAGACCTTCATGGGATGGGAGCGCAAGCGCGGCAAGCTGGAAGAGCTGAACGTGCTGATCACCGGCTCCCGGCCCGAGGCGGCCGCGAACATCGTCCGCGTCGGGGACGCGGC
Organism: uncultured Spirochaetota bacterium; assembly: GCA_963768665.1. GTDB lineage: Bacteria > Spirochaetota > Spirochaetia > SZUA-6 > Fen-1364 > Fen-1364. The sequence goes on from CAVYIU010000003.1 coordinate 178,978, forward strand.
GGCGCTGCACAACGTCAGGTTCGTGATCACCCTCGACAGCGACACCCAGCTCCCGCCGAGTGCGGCCCGCCGCATGGTGGAGACCCTCGCGCATCCCCTCAACCAGCCGCGCTTCGACGCCGAGGGCCGGGTGGTGCGCCGGCACCTTCACCATCATCCAGCCGCGGGTGAGCCCGTCGCTGCCCAGCGCGAGCGCTTCTCTCTTCAGCCGCCTGTTCGCCGACGCGAAGGGCATCGATCCCTACACGCGGGCCGTTTCCGACGTCCACCAGGATCTCACCGGCGAAGGCTCGTACTACGGGAAAGGGATCTACGACGTCCGGGCATTTGACCGCGCCCTCTCGGGGCGTTTCCCCGACGCGCGCCTCCTGAGCCACGACCTGATCGAGGGCGCCCACGTGCGCGTCGGCCTCGCGAGCGACATCGAGCTCTACGACGAGTTCCCGCACGGCTACGGCGGCTACGCGGCCCGGCAGCATCGCTGGATCCGCGGTGACTGGCAGATCGCCCCGTGGATCACCGGGAAGGTGCCGCGGCGCGACGGCGGCCGCGAGCGGAATCCCCTGTCCCTTTTCGATCGCTGGAAGATATTCGACAACCTGCGCCGAAGCCTCGTGCCGGCAGCCAGCGTGGTCCTGCTCCTGGCCTGCTGGGCAGTCTCGCCGCGCGCGGGCTGGGTCGCGGCGCTGGTCGTCGCGGCACAGCTTCTCTTCCGGCCCCTGGCCCAGCCGTTCACGATGGCGACCACGAGGCGCGGACTGAAAGGGCTCTCCCTCGCGGACGTCTCCCACGACGTGCTGCGGTCCGTGGCGGACGCGGCATTCCTGCCGCACCAGGCAATGCTGGCACTGGATGCCATGGTGCGAACCGGGTACCGCAGCTTCATATCCCACCGGGGGATGCTCCAGTGGACGTCGACGCAGGCGCTGTCCGGCGCCGGCCCCGACGGCGGCCGGCTCTCATGGTGTCCCTGTCGCTGGTGAGCCTTGCGTGCCTCTTCGCGGCATTCCTGGTGGCTCGCTGGATGCCCGCGGGTCTCGCGACGGCGGCTCCCTGGCTCGCCGCGTGGTTCCTTTCCCCGCTCGCCGCCCGGCTCCTGGACCGCGGGCCGCGCGCGCGGGAACGTCCCCTGGCCCTTGGCCGCCGGGACGAGCGATTCCTCAGGGAGGTTGCACGCCGGACCTGGCGCTACTTCGACGATTTCGTCGGTGCCGACACATCCTGGCTGCCCCCGGACAATTTCCAGCTTTTCCCGCGAAACGAGCTCGCGATGCGCACCAGCCCCACCAACATCGGCCTGTGGATGCTGAGCCTCCTCGCGGCACGCGACTTCGGCTACCAGACGGGGGACCAGGTCCTCGAGAAGCTGGCACGGACGCTGGAGACGATCCGCGGGCTGCAGCGCTTCGAGGGTCACCTGCTGAACTGGTATGACGTGCGGACCCTTGCCCCGCTGGAACCGCGCTACGTTTCTGCCGTCGACAGCGGGAATCTCCTCGGGTGTCTCTGGACGCTCGTGCAGGGTCTCGAGGAGATGCTGCGGGGGCCGATCCTCGACGGCAGCCTCCTCTGCGGCCTGGCGGATGCCGGCAGGATCCTGCGACGCCTGCGGGGCGGTCGGCCGGCTCCAGCACCGAGCAGCCTCTCGGTCCTCCGGGAGACAGGGGAAACCTCACCCGCACGGGCACTCGATGTGCTGCGGCTTCTGCGTGCGGGGGCGGAGGAGACCGCCGGTGCCGAGCAGGAAGAGCGCTACTGGGCCGCCCAGGTCGGCGCGCAGGCGTCGGCCTGGCGGCACGTGGCGGACCGCTATCTCGGCTGGATGGAGATACTCGCCGAGGGGTCCGAGGACCTCGTCACGTCGCTCGGCGCCGACGCGGCCGAGGCGGTGCGCTCCGCGCTCGCGCACGCCCCATCGCTCAACGACCTGGCAAAAGGTCGTATCGCGTGCATCCCTCTCCTCGAAGGGATCCGAGCTGCGGCCCCCGGGGCGCCTGGTCCGGTCCGCGACTGGCTCGACCGGGTCCTGCGGGCGTTCTCCGCGTCGCGCTGGCTCGCCGGCGAGATGCTGGCTCTCGGGGAACGGCTCATCGCCGACTGCCGGGCCTTGTCGGAGCAGATCGGAATGCGGTTTCTCTACGATCCCGAACGCCGCCTGTTCTCGATCGGCTACAACGTTTCCGAGGGACGCCGCGACACGGCGTTCTTACGACCTCCTGGCAAGCGAAGCGCGGCTGGGAAGCTTCGTCGCGATTGCCCGCGGCGATGTCTCCTTCGAGCACTGGTTTTCCCTGAGCCGTCCCTACACCTCGGTCGGTCGGCACCGGGTGCTCCTCAGCTGGACGGGGACGATGTTCGAATACCTGATGCCGCTGCTCTTTCAGCGTTCGATGTCCAATACGCTCCTGGAGGAGGCGGCCCGGGACGCCATTGCCGTCCAGAGAAGGTACGCCCGGCGGCAGAGGGTGCCGTGGGGGATCTCGGAGTCGGGCTTCGCGGACCTCGACGTCAACCGCATCTACCAGTACTGGGCATTCGGCGTCCCGCAGCTGAGGCTGAAGCGCGAGACGGAGGAGAAGGTCGTCGTTGCCCCGTATGCGAGCCTGCTTGCGGTCAGCTACGCGCCGCGGGAAACCATGCGGAACCTGAGGCGTCTTGCGGCGCTGGGACTGCTCGACCGGTCGCGGGTACTACGAGGCGATCGATTTCAGCCGCCAGCCCGGGGCCGCTCCGGCGAACGGGGCGTGATCGTCCAGGCCTACATGGCGCACCACCAGGGAATGAGCTTCCTCTCCCTCACGAACTTCCTGCTGGGCGGGGCGATGCGCCGCAGGTTCCATGCCGATGCACGGGTGCGGGCGATCGAGCCCCTGCTCCACGAGAGGGTTCCCGTGCTTCCCTCGCTGCACCACATCGCCACGCGTGACCAGGCGCAGGCGGCCGACCGTGCCGGTGGCGTAGCGCCCTCCACGAGCACGTTCGACACCTCGCAGACCAGGACGCCCAGGACGCAGCTCCTCAGCAACGGCCGCTATGCCGTCATGCTCACCAACACCGGGTCGGCGGTACAGCCAGTGGGGCGCGGAGGAGATCACGCGATGGAGATCCGACCCGACCCGCGACGCGTGGGGAACCTTCCTCTACGTGCACGAGGCCGAATCGGGTGAAACATGGTCGGCCGCGCACCACCCCCGCGGCGGATCCGGTGAATCGACCTCCGCGACATTCGCGCTGGACCGCGCCCTGTACAAGCGCGTCGACAGCGGCATCCAGACGTCGACGGAGGTCGTCGTCTCTCCCGAAGACGACGTCGAGATCCGGAGGATCACCCTCACCAACCGCTCCCTGCGCACCCGCCGCCTGGAGTGCACCAGCTACGTGGAGCTTTCGATGGCGCCCCACGCCGCGGACCGACAGCACCCGGCCTTCAACAAGATGTTCATCCAGACCGAGGCGCTGCCGCGCCTGGGCGCGCTCCTTGCCTTCCGACGGCCCCGCGGAGGCGGCGCTTCGCCGTTTTTCGTGGCGCACTGCTTCACCCTCGAGGCCGCCGGCGAGGGGCCTCTTCGATTCGAGACGGATCGCCGCAGGTTCGTCGGGAGGGGGCGGACGCTGGCAGACCCGCTGGGCTGCACGGAGGAGCCGCACGGCACCGAGGGGTACGTGCTGGACCCGATCCTGAGCCTGCGGGCAAGCGTGCACCTCGCCCCGGGGCAGCACGTGGTGCTCTCCCTCGTCCTTGCGGCCGGGGATGAGCGGGAGCACGTGCTGGGCCTCATGGGCAAGTACGCCGACCCGCACGCCGTCCTTCGGGCGATGGACTTCGCGTGGGCAGCCGCCCAGCTGGAGCTGCGCGTCCTGCGCATCCAGCCCGACGACGCCCGCCGCTTCCAGCAGCTCGCGAGCCACCTCCTGTATCCCAACCCGCTGCTGCGCGCGGCCGCGGAAAGCATAGAAGAAAACGTCAAGGGCCAGGACGGTCTCTGGCAGCTACGGAATCTCCGGCGACCTTCCCATCGCCCTGGTCACCATCAACGAGATCCGCGACGTCGCGCTGGTCGGGCAGATGCTCCAGGCACATGCGTACTGGCGCATGCACGGGTTGAGGGCGGACCTGCTCATCCTGGCGGAGGAAGCGAGCACCTACGAGAGGCCCCTGCATGAGAGGCTCGAAGCCCTGATCCAGGCCCATTCGACGCTGACGGGCAGGGACACGCCGGGGGGAGTTTTCCTGCGCAGCGCGGACCAGATCCCCCCGCAGGACCTGACGCTCCTCCACGCGGCGGCGAGCATCGTGCTGGTGGGAGCACGCGGCGCGCTGGCCCAGCAGGTGGGCGTTCCGGGCGAGGCGCGCCGCCCGGCGTCGCGGCCGGCATGGAGGCGCGCGCCCCAGGATCGCTCCCGCCCGCTGCCTTTCCTCGAGCTTCCCTACTTCAACGGGATGGGCGGGTTCACCCCGGATGGCAGGGAGTACGCGATCTACCTCGGCGCCGGCACCCACACACCGGACCCCTGGGTGAACGTCATCGCCAACCCGGGCTTCGGGACCCTCGTGAGCGAGACGGGCGCCGGGTTCACCTGGTGCGGAAACAGCCAGCGCAACCGGCTCAGCCCGTGGTCGAATGATCCCGTCACGGACCCGGCCGTCCGAGGCGCTGTACCTGCGTGACGAGGAGACCGGCCTGTGCTGGACTCCCACGGCGTCACCGATCCGGGAGGAGCAGGCGTACCGCGCACGGCACGGAGCGGGATACTCCGTGTTCGAGCACAACAGCAACGGTATCAGCCAGGAGCTGACGGTGTTCGTGCCAATGGACCGGGGGGCGGGCAGCCCGTCAAGCTGCAGAGGCTGCGGCTGAAAAACGACTCCGCGAGGCCCCGCAGGATCTCGCTGACATGGTACGTCGAATGGGTCCTCGGCGAGCACCGCGAGACCTCGCAGATGCACGTCGTGACAGGCTGGGACGACGAGAGCCAGTCGCTGACGGCCCGAAACCGCTTTTCCCCCGAGCATGGCGATCGCATTGCATTCATGGCGCTGAGCGCCGCCGTGGCATCCTGGTGCGGCGACCGCGCATCTTTCCTCGGGCGCAACGGATCGCTGGAATCCGCCGCGGCAATGGCGGAGACATCACTCTCGGGTCGCACGGGCGGCGGGTATGATCCCTGCGGGGCCCTGCGAACGACACTCGAGCTCGCGCCCGGCGAGCAGGCACAGCTGGCATGCATCCTCGGGGAGGCGGAGTCGCGGGAAGCGGCCCGGGCCCTGGTCCTCACCTTCCGCGCGGCCGGGCGGGTTGACGCCGCGCCTGGAAAGACGCAAGTGCGTGGTGGGACGAGCTCCTGCGCACGGTCGAGGTGCACACGCCGGAGCTCGCGGCGGACTTCCTCATCAACCGGTGGCTGCTGTACCAGAGCCTGAGCTGCCGGATCTGGGGACGCTCGGCGTTCTACCAGTCCGGCGGCGCGTTCGGCTTCCGCGACCAGCTGCAGGATGTCATGGCCCTGCTCTACGCCTCTCCCTCCCTGGCGCGGGACCATATCATCCTGGCGGCGAGCCGGCAGTTCAGGGAGGGAGACGTCCAGCACTGGTGGCATCCCCCGAGCGGTGCCGGGATTCGATCCCGCATCTCCGACGACCTCCTGTGGCTGCCCTTTGTCACGGCGCAGTACCTGCGTATCTCGGGCGATGCCGGCATCCTCGGTACGATGATTCCCTTCCTCGACGGCCCCGCCCTCGCGGACGATCAGAAAGAGGCCTTCTTCACCCCGACGGCGACCGCGGAGCGCGCCACGCTCTTCGAACACTGCCGGCGCGCCGTGGCGCGTGGAATGACATCCGGGCCGCACGGGCTCCCCCTCATGGGGACGGGCGACTGGAATGACGGGATGAACCTGGTCGGCGCCGGCGGGAGAGGAGAGAGCTCCTGGCTGGCGTGGTTCCTCGTCGACGTTCTGAAGGGGATGTCCGAGATGTGCGAGGCTGCCGGCCACGGCGAGCTGGGCAGGGGCTACCTGCAGCAGCGGGAAGCCCTTGCCGCTCGCATCGAGAAAGCCGCCTGGGACGGGGAATGGTATGTGCGGGCGATTTTCGATGACGGGACACTTCTCGGGTCCGCGGCCAGCGTCGAGGCGCGCATCGATTCGCTGCCCCAGTCCTGGGCGTCCCTGAGCGGCGGAGGCGACGCGATGCGTGCGGAAAAGGCCCTGGACTCGGCATGGTCGCAGCTCGTCCGGGAGGACGAGGGACTGGCGCTTCTCTTCACGCCCCCCTTTGACACGTCAGTGCCTTCGCCCGGGTATATCCAGGCGTACCCGCCGGGGGTCCGGGAGAACGGCGGCCAGTATACGCACGCAGCCGTGTGGCTCGCCATGGCGCTGGCGCGTCGCGGCGACGGTGACCGCGCGGGGAAGCTGCTTCATCTCCTCAACCCGATCGAGAACGCACGCGACCCGGAATCGGTGCAGAGGTATTCCGTCGAGCCCTACGTGCTGGCAGCCGACGTGTACAGCCTGGCCGGGCGGGTCGGTCGGGGTGGGTGGTCGTGGTACACCGGCTCCGCGGCATGGATGTACCGCGCCTGGGTCGAGGAAGTCCTCGGCCTGAAGGTGCGTGGCAACCAGTTGCTGCTGGACCCGGTCATCCCGGGCTGGTGGAGCGGCTTCCGCATGTCGTATCGCAGGGGCAAGGCGCTCTATGACATCCAGGTCGAGAATCCCGACGGCTGCCAGAGTGGCGTGTCATGGATCGAGGTGGACGGCCGGCGCTCCCCGGGATGTGCCATTACGCTGGAAAGCGGCCCGTTCAAGCACGAGATTGTCGTACGGATGGGAAAGAAGGAAATCCTGGACGGGGTGTAAGCCGCGCAAAGCCTGCCCGTCAGCGCTTCCTTGCCCTGTGCGCCCTCAGCGCCTTGCCCGCCTCGGCCATCTTCTCGTAGTACTCATCTCTTTTGGACAACGGGTCCACCAGGAGGGCCACCAGCGCCTTGTCAAACCAGTTGGGCCGACCTTGGATCCCGTCGTTCCACACGTTGCGCCGCGCGTCCTTGACCTCGCGGGAGGCGGCGTAGCACCCGAGCCAGTCCAGGTTGGGCGAGTGACCGACGTCGGCGGGGGCGTCCGCCGTATCAGGTTCCTTGTTGGCGCAGGCATCGAGACCGTTTGCCAGGTAGGCGTACGCGGCGAGCTCCGAGCAGATGAAGGAATGGACGGCCGCCCGCCGGGCCAACGCTTTCCGTGACAGGTAGGGAAAAAAGAGGAGCAGGGTGTACTGGTAGGGATCCCCGATCTCCTTCTCGGCAGCGGCGACGATGTCCTGTCCCTGGGCTGCCGTCAGTCCGCCCTTCCATCGAAAGACATCGATGCCGCCCGCGTACCCATGCATCCCGTCGCTGTATGACACGCCGTCAATGCCGGCCTCGATAGTCCACCCGTCCCGGGCGTAGAGCTCGCAGTGCGAATAGGGTGAGTCGGTGATGTCGCTAATCAGCCCTCCCAGGATCTGGTAGCCCAGAGCACGGTACAGGACGATGTCGCCGGGCCGCAGGAGGTCCGTCAATGGGCCCTCTATCCTTGCAGGGATGCTCGTTATGCACCCTTTGCGAAACGGGTTCCATGCCTTGTTGTTCACCCATGACCTCCCCGGCCGCGCTCAGGACTCCGCCATGCGCGCCACGGCCTCCAGGTTCTCGATCCCCATGCCGCGGCTTCCTGACTCGATCTCGTGCACCATCGCGGTCAGGCGCTCGTTGACCGGTGTCGGGATGCCTCGGGCGCGGCCACGCGTGACGACGTAGCCATTCAGGGCGTCGACCTCGGTGACCTGGCCGCGATCCAGCGACTGGAGCGTCGACGGACGCGACGTCCCGGAGAACAGCCGGATAGCCCGCATGAACAGCTCCCGCTTCAGCCGCGCCGGCGCCGCGCCGCCGGGAAGGAACCGGTGGAAGTCGAGGATGCCGAAAAACGGCTCGAGGCGCAGGCCTTCCGCGTCCGCCACCGCGACGGCTTCCCGCATGACGGCAAGGAAGACCTGCCGCCCGGCGCGCAAAGCGATGATCTCGCGCACCGATGTGTTGGTCACGGCACACGGCGCATTGAAGCAGCAGTTGAGGATGAGCTTGGCATACAGGTCGCCGTCGATGTTCCGGGAGATCCGCGTCGGCATGACGAGGCCAAGGACGGCCCGCAGCTCCTCAAGCCGGGACGTTACGTTGCCGGCGGCCAGCCCGACGATGAACCGGCCGCGGGAGGTGATCTCGACCCTGCCGTGCTCGTGCATGGCGGCGCCCCACCCGACGACGCACCCCACGGTGCGTTCCCGGCCGACGACAGCGGACAGCGCCTCGACGTTCATGCCGTTCTGCAGGGACACGAGGAGACTCCCCGGTTCCATGAAGCGGGAAGCAGCCCCGGCCAGCGCAACGGTGGCGGCCGACTTGGTGGCCAGGAGCACGAGGTCCCTGGTCCCCGAGAGGTTCTCCACCCCCGTCACCGTTTTCAGGGGCACCGTGAAGCTTCCCCGGACGCCGTTGATCCTCATGCCGCGGTCCGCGAGAAGGGCGGCAACCTCCGGCGTTCGGCACACCACCTCGACGTCGCACCCCGCGCGGGTGAGAAACGCCGCGGTGGCGCCGCCAATGCTGCCGGGACCGATGAGGGCGATGCGGGGCCGCGCGTCAATCGTGCTGTTCATCGTCATCACGCCTTCAGATCCAGGGGCGGCCATTCGGGTCCTCGGTGCAGAATGCCGCAAGGACCTTGGTGATGCCTTCGGCGATGGCGTCGCAGTCGTCCCTGCTGAGCCACTCGCTCAGGTCGATGGCGACCTCCCGGGAGAACAGGTCCGCTGCAACGGGGCAGGTGCCGCGATAGTCCGCGGTTCCCCCGCGCTCGAGGTACCGCGGGTCTTCGAACACCGACCCGCCCGGTATCGCCCCGGTCTTGAGAACGACGGGATACATCGTACGCGCGACATGCCAGTCGGGGCTGTGCTTCTTCCCGCGGGTGCGCGCGCCGATTCCCTCCGCAACCAGCGCCTCGGTGATCTGCCGGCTGAGCGCGCAGGTGCGCGGGAAGAACCGGAGCTGGAACCCGATGTACCCGTCCGGGTCGGCGATCGCCTGCGGCGTGATCTCCGCGTAGCGTGCCAGCTGGCTCCTGATGCGCCGGCTCGCCGCGCGGTAACGGCCGCAGACCTCGTCGATCTTCTGCATCTGGACCAGGTCCGCCGCTGCCTCCAGCTCGCTCAGGCGGTAGTTCGAGCCGGGGAACAGCTCACCCTTGTACCGCGGGGGAGCAAAACGGTCGGGACGCCAAAGCCCTCCGCCTTCGACGGTCTGGCAGATGCGGTCGAACAGCCGCTGGTCGCTCGTGACGACGAGGCCGCCCTCCCCTGCCCCGATGATCTTGTAGCTGGAAATGCTGAAGCAGCCGATGTCGCCGATGGAGCCGACGTATTTCCCGCGATACTTTGCCCCCGGCGCCTGGGCGCAGTCTTCCACCACGCGCAGCTTGCGCTTCCGGGCGATCTTCATGATGGGCGCGAGATCCGCCACGTTTCCCCAGTGGTGCGTCGGTGCGATGGCCACGGTGCGCGGGGTGATGCAGGCCTCGATCCTGGACGGGTCGACCTGGAGCGACTCGTCCACGTCGCAGAAGAGCGGAACGCCACCGGCGATTTCCACCGCCATCGCTGTCGCCATGAAACCCAGGCCGGGGCAGATGACCTCGGTTCCCGGCCCCACGCCCGCTGCCACGAAAGCGCCGTGCAGTGCGCCGGTGCCCGAGCTGACCGCGCAGGCGTGCTTCACGCCGAAGGTCCGACGGGCAAGGGCTTCGAGCTGCTCGCCTTTCGACGGGTCGGCCGACCCGTAGTAGCGGCCCAGGTGCGGCCCTCCCGCGGGCAGGTCACCCGGACCGATCGCCTTGCGGATCCGCTTCAGAGCGTGGGGCGCGAAACCGAAGCGCTCCGCGATCGACAGGAACTCGTCGATCCCGACCTTCGGCTGCACCTTCCCGTTCATCCTCTTGAATGCTTTCGGCCCGCCATGCAACGCCAGTTGTGCCATGGCGTACTGTACCCTGTGAGCCGCTCTTGGTACCATCCTGCCAGGGCAAAGGAGCAACAGGTGGACGCACGAGAGAACATGATCCGCGCCGTGGAGTTCCGGGGACCGGAGCGTCTCCCCCTGCGATTCGAATCACTGGGGCTGGACGATACCCACGCGATCGGCTGGAACCAGGTCGGCACGGGCGATCACGCGTACCGACAGACCCTCGACGAGTGGGGTTGCCTCTGGGTCCGGTCTGCCACGCAGAACATGGGCCAGGTCAAGGGGCACCCGCTCGAGAGCTGGGATGCCGCGGCTGCCTACCGATGGCCCGACCCGTCGAACGCCTCGTTCTACGAGGGGATGGAGGCCCGTTTCGAAGGCTCCGAGGGCAAGTACCGGATGACGGGAATCTTCATGCTCCTCTTCGAACGCCTGCACAGCCTCCGCGGGTTCCAGAACACGCTGATGGACCTGGCCCTGGAGCGCGAGAGGATCGAGGAGCTCGCGGATCGGATCGTGGCGTTCGACCTCGGGATCATCGAGGAGGTGTCGCGCCGGTTCCCCGGCATGATCGATGGCCTGAGCTTCTCGGACGACTGGGGCACCGAGTCCGCCCTCTTCATCGACCCGCGGCTCTGGCGGGAGTTCTTCATGCCGCGCTACAAGCGGATCTTCGACGCGTGCCGCCGGGCGGGCTGGCACATCTGGATGCACTCGTGCGGCAGGGTCAACGCCATCATCCCGAGCCTGATCGAGATCGGCGTGAACGTCCTCGACCTGGAGCAGCCGCAGGCCCTCGGCATCAGGGAAATCGGCGCGGCGTTCGCGGGACGGGTCTGCTTCTCGTCGCTCTGCGACATCCAGAAGACCCTCCCCGTTGGGACCGAGGAGGAGATCCGGCAGGAGGCCGGGCTCCTCCTCGACACCTGGGCGACCGATGACGGCGGGTTCGTCCTCGCGGACTACGGTGACGGAGTGGCCATCGGCGCCGCGGAGGGGCAGAAGCGCCTGATGCTCGACGCCTTCCAGTCGCAGGACCGCTGGCGGAAGAGGCTCGCCGCGCGCGCGTCACGTTGAAATACCGCGGAGGCCTGCGGGCCCGCGGATGTGAACGACACGGGGGAGGAACGAGGCATGGCAACGATTCTGTCGAAACGCGATTACGAGGAGCGTGTCGCCGCGTCCCGGGACGCGCGGATGCGCTGGTGGCGCGAGGCGCGCTTCGGCATGTTCGTGCACTACGGGCTGTATTCCCAGGTGGGCCGCAACGAGTGGGTCATGACCACGGAGAACATCCCGATCGCCGAGTACGAGAAGCTGGCAGCCAGCTTCGCCCCGAAACCGGGCGCTCCCCGGGAGTGGGCAGCCCTCGCGAAGAAGGCGGGCGTGAAGTACATGGTGATGACCACCCGGCACCATGAAGGCTTCAGCCTCTGGGACTCGAAGGCCAACCCGTACAACGCCGTCCGGCTGGGGCCCCGGCGCGACATCGTGCGGGAGTTCGTGGATGCCTGCCGCGAGCACGACCTGCGCATCGGGTTCTACTCATCGCTCATGGACTGGCATCACCCCGACGGCTGGCGCTGCGCCTTCGACACGGAGGCGCGCCGGCGGTTCAACCGTTACCTCGACAAGCTCAACACGGAGCTGCTCACCCAGTACGGGAAGATCGACATCCTGTGGTACGACGTCTCCTGGCCGATGGAGTCCTGGGAGGGATGGGATTCCCTGGAGCGCAACCAGCGCATGCGCGAGCTCCAGCCGGACATCATCATCAACGACCGCAGCCGGCTGCCCGAGGACTTCGGGACCCCCGAGGAGCACGTGACCGCGGCCGAGCGCGACTGGGAAGCCTGCATGACGTTCAACGGCATCAGCTGGGGCTACGTCGACAGCCGGCAGGCAGCGGCCTACAGCTACAACGCGCAGAGGATTTTGAAGATGCTCAACACGTGCGCCAGCGGCGGGGGCAACCTGCTGCTGAACATCGGCCCCGCACCGGACGGCTCCGTGCCCGCGGATGCCGTGGCGCCGTTGACGACCGTGGGACAGTGGCTGGCGGAGAACGGGAAGGCCGCCTACGGCACGCTGGTGAAGAGCAAGGCGTGGCACGAAGCGAGCTTCGGCGGCAACGGGGTGTCAGGTGCTTCATCGGACGGGAAGACCGTGTACCTGTGGACCTGGATCTGGCCGGTGGGAGGGGAGATGGCCGTGGGAGGCTATCTCACGCCGCCGCGCAGCGTTCGGCTGCTGAAGGACGGAACAGCGCTGAAGTTCGAGCACCGCGGCAACCGCATCGTGTTGCGGGATCTGCCCCGACAGTGCCCGGACAGCCACGCCGGGGTTGCGGTCATCGCCATGGAGTTCGACAAGGCGCCGCGCTACGTATTCGGCAGCGCCTATCCGCAGTTGCACGGCGGCCAGTCGCGGGAAGGGTGAGAAGGGCAGCCGGGCCACGGCAAACGCGTGCAGCGGTGGCTGGCGCAGAATCATCTGGTCATGCCTGAGAGCCTGGAAAACGCGACGATGCCCTCGGCTGTTCTCTCAAGATGTGCAGTCTGTCGCCGTTTCTGCTGCCCCAAGCCAGGCGAGCCATGTCCAGCGAGGAGTCAACACTCTCCAACACGTGTTTCGGGTGGCGACCCGCTTCCTCACCTGCGGCGAATGCGTTACCCAGAACCAGGAAGCGGCACGGTGCATCCGGGCGGTCTGCGAGCACCCGCAGCACGCGGAAGAGATCGGGGTGAAGTGCGAGCAGCCGGTCCGAGAGTCGCGAGAGATCCTCGTCGTTTTCCAGGTCGACGAAGGTGACAGGGCCGCACCAGGGTGGACTTCCCGACCTGCCGTGCTCCGAGGATGCCCACGATGACATGCCTGCCGAGGAGCCCCGTCAGTGTCTCCATCTCTTCGGCCCGCGGTCTCACGTAAATTGTATGCCATGAAAATGCAGCGACAGCAACCGAGATTTCAGACCATGCCTCGGCGCGCCTGTTCGCTCCAGGAAGAACGCGACAGGCTAAACGAATCCCCGAGGAGACTTCTTGACCTGTGTCGCCGCTCGCTTTATGATTCGTTCATTCAGACCTGACTCGCGGAACCATCTCGGTCGATTCGCGCTGTACGCGGACTTGCGGCTGCTCTGTGAAACGGGGACAAGTAGGGAATGATGTACTACCTCGTGGTCGTTCTTCTTATGTTCGTTCTTCCAGTTGTCTCGATCTTGATCGAGCTGTTCCTGTTCAAGGGCTCTTCGACGCTTATTCTCCTCGTTGGGAAATGGTTCGCGTTTTGGGCCGTTGGGGGGAGACTCTTCCTGGCAGGATTAAGGCAGGCAATTCAACCCCGGTTCACGGCAGAGACGATCCTCGCAGTCAAAGGGGAGGAGCCCCTGCAGTTGGTTCAGGAGTTGGGCTTTGCCAACCTCGCGACCGGCACCATTGGCATCATCAGCATCTTCAAGGGCTCCTGGGTCATGCCCTCGGCAATCGCAGGGTGCCTGTTCTACGGACTTGCAGGTGCGAGACACACCGTGAAAGGCGGAAGGAGCTTCGCTGAGAGCACTGCGATGGTGTCTGACTTGTTCATCTTCGTCGTGCTGCTTCTGTACATCGTCATTCAATTCGCCTTTCCGTCGAAGTGAATCGCGAAACCAAGGAGTCAGACGCTTGTTTTCGGTGCGGGCACAATTGGGTCAATCCATGGCTACTTCCTGTCCCAAGCGAATAACGAGGTGTTTCACTTCGTAAGGGAAGCAAGGTCACAAGACCTGCGCAACGGTTTCCATGTGAAGATCCTCGACGGACGTGACCCCAGGTAGGTGAAAGAGATAAGTGGGACATACGCCATCAAGGTGATAACCGACTTCGGCAAGCAAAAACAGCTTGACCTGATTCTCGTCAGTATCAAGCATGTTTCATCGGACAACACATTCCTCGGGAGCGATACCTTTGGGGCTATCCAATGGCCTCGGTAGGCGGCGGAGTTGTTGGAAAGCCCAGGCGGCGAGCGCGGTGGCGACAAGGTAGATCTCAGCGCCAGCGGGACGCGCCACCCCTTGCCAGGCCTCGTCTCACGCGGCCCCGGACCGCAGAGCCTTCTGCGGCTTGTCCCGCCGAAGCGGCCAGAATCCGAACAGGTCCGCGAAGATGATGAGGAAGGGAAACGTGACGGCCAGAAGCGCCGACGCAAGCCAGATCTCGAAACCGTAGCCGGGCGGTCCCGACGGGAGAGGTCCCGAGATGCTGGGGCCCAACAAGCCGAAGAGCCGCGCAAGCCCGACCCCAACCGCCGCGGAGACCACCGAGGTGAGCAACCCCTTCAAGGGTTGGCTAAACCTGGCGAACACGGAATCCTGCAACATGGTCGCCACGATGATCGTCCCAAAGACGATGGGGATCGGAACGCGCACCATGAAGATCACGGGATCCATGCGCAGCGCCCCGACGCCGACGAGGAGCGCGGCGGCCGCAGCAACCAGCACGAATGCCGTCCAGATCACGCCGAGCATGGGCCGGCGAACCAAGGCGGGTCTTCTGGACAGCGGCCACAGCTCGAAGTTCAGCGCGAGGAACATCGCCCCTGACGTCGTGACCTGGAAGACCAGCGAGCGCCAGGCGTTGAACAGGCCGTGCGGATCCATGGCCGACAGGTACGCTGGGTCGCTCGCCATGAATGCGAAGCTCGAGAACGCGCGGAAGACGAGGTAGTTCACCGCGTAGGACGCCACCAGCAACACCAGCCCCGCCAGCGATCAGCGCGAACAGCGTGAAGAGGATCCCCCGCGAAGACTGCGGGCGGCGCACCGCGAACGCGGGACACTTCCCCTTCCAGGTCACGCCGATGACGATCACCGTCGGGATAAGGCAGATCAGGAGGTACGCGACCCACGTGGTAAACACGGGGGGCAGGGAAAATCGATATGAACCCCGGCCAAAGGACGATCACCAGGACCTATGCAGCCACGCCGAGAGACGGCTGTTTCACGGTGTTCCCCTTGCATCCGCAGCAGATTCGACGCGGCCTGTGGCTCGGATGGCTCCGGCCCGCTCCCGCGCCATGGGTGACACTGTCAGGAGAACAACGTAGCCATTCCCGTTCATTTTGGCCATAGGGCGGTTGCGGGGCACGCTGGCCGTCTCGGGTTGCTCCGGCAGTTTTCTCGCGGCACGAAGACGCTGCAAACGCGACCAAGGGCATCGTACGCTCTCGGACCATGAATCAGCCAGATGGGAAGACATGGCCGGCCGTCACGAGCCGCCCTCATCCCTGAGGGCGGCGAGCAACGTGGGTCGTCGGCTTCCTCTCGGGAAGCTTTCAGTCGATATAGGGACTCAAAAGAAAGCCAGGTTCGACACGATTGCCATGAATACCCCGATCGAGATTCAGGGGTGATCCAGCCCCTACATTGCGGCGAAAGATGTCCCCATAGTTCCCCACGGCCTGAAGGACGACCTTCTGCCATCCTTCGGCGAGACCCAGTTCAGGTGCTTCCACAGGCATGGCTCCTGCACCACCTGCGTACCAGCGGCTTTCCTGGCGCTCGCCGCTGATCAGTGCATACACGGTCCAGGCCACCAAGCCGGACCATTTGGCGTCAACCGTCCCCGTGGCGGCGATCACGGGAAAGTCCGCCAGGGTCTCAGGAAGGATTCGGCTGGCGAGGTGCCGAACTTCTTCGCTGTCCCGGATGGCTGCCAGATCCGTGATCTCGCCGACGATGGCGTGGCAATTTTGCGCTGCGTACGCATCAACCATTTCCCCTTCCTCGGAGAATGGGCGGCGAAAGACGTTGCAGCCAGTGCTGTCGCAAAACGCGTTCAGCCCTCTTTCGGAAGGGCTGCCGATCAAGAAGCAGACCGTTCGCTTCTCAAGGTCCTTCAGGCGTTGGACATCGGAATCTCCAGGCACCATCACGCCCTGGGATTCCACAAAAACCGGAGGCCCTGGGACGATCAGACCGGCGAGGTGGTGGTCTGAGATTTCCGAACCCGTGAGGAACAAGACATCATCCGACTTTGCTCCCTCGAGAAAATCTGTTTCCGTCGCATAGGAGTGAAACTCAACCTTGTTGGGCGAGTTCAAGACAGCTGCCGCGATCGCTCGGCCAATGTCGATTTCCAGGCCATGCCAGCCCGCTTGGCCGCTCTGTTCCGCCAGCCCGGGACGGGCCACGCCGCCGCAATAGAGGACGCCTCTTTCCTTGACGCGCTCGACGATCGATTCGGCCGATACGGGAGCAGTCAAGGCCCATAGGCCGACGGCGAAAACCAAGGACGAGAGAAGTCTCATGAGATCTCCGCTGAAACGTTTTTCAAAGACAGTTCCGGCACCGCAGACCTGGGCTTGCCGCGGCCTGCAGCGCCGGAACCTTGACACCAGGGCTCAGTTGGCCGCCGGATACGTGCTCGGCAGCGCGTTGAAGCCTTCCGGAATCGAGCTCGTGATACGCTGACGGACATCTTCGGGAACGATCTCGATGGACCGAAGTCCGTGTCCGCCATAGTGCGGCAGTGTGTTCACGATCTCGTCCGGAATCATGGCAAACGAGGCGGGGAGAGGCTTTGACTTCCCCATCAGTCGGTTCGGGTCGAAGCCTGACAGAAGGCTTTCGCTGATCGGAGAGTTCTCGTCCCGGGGCCCGAGATACCTCTGCTGAAATCCTGCCGGACCAAACTTGTTGAAGTCCGGAGAGTTCCCGGCCTGAAGGGCCTGGGCTTCATCGGGAAGGCTGGACAACGCTGGCAATCCAAACACCATGTTGATCGTTTCGATCACCGAGTTATGGTCCCCTTCCACGTGGGACACGGCATGGGTCCGGGCAAAGGGCGAAATAAGGATCTGCGGGATCCGAACTCCCCGGGAAGGGGCAGACCGTCCGGTCCGTAGGAGAGAATCCGGGGAGGAACGTGATCGTAGAAGCCATCTGACTCATCGTACGTAATGATGATCGCGCAGTGGTTCCAGATTTCGGGTTTCGAGGCAATGGCGTTGATCACTCGGGCGGCCATGGCTTCGCTGAGCTGGCGGTCTGAATACCCGGGGTGATCGTCGTCCCCGGCCTTTGCCGCGTTGATGGCCGCAATTTCATCGGCCGGTGTATGCGGGTTCGTAATCACCGGCGTCATGCCCATCTGATTGGTGTATCCCCCCCGGATGTAGAAGACGCCCCCGGCGGGAAGACTATTCTGAGTCATATCGGTGAAGAAATCTGTCATCCCTCTCAGGTTGGAGCTGACTTCCGGGGTGTTGGCGACGTATCCGAAATACTGGGCCCCGTCGTGATGGCTGACATAAGACGCATGGGAAGCCATCCCGCCGGAATCCGTCGATTCCAGGCTATATCCTTCCTGATACCAGCGCCAGTTGATCGGTGCGGTCCCTTTGCCCTGGATATAAGCAATATCCCGCTGGACATCGGCAAGATCGAATACAGGATTCCGGTTGCCGGCCAACACGGAAGTGATAGTCTTTCCGAGGAAGGTCAGGGGCAAGCTGCCGAACGTCAGATTGGTGGCAATGTTGGAATCGGCGTAGCTTTCATTGGATCCGGCTGGTTGCCGACCGCTCGTGGTGGTGTCGAACTGTGATCCGTAGAAAGGTTGAGGGTCGTTGACCAGGGGGACCCCCTGGGTGGTACCGGTGTGTCCGTTCACGGAGTACTGTTGACCGTCCGGTCCGTGTTTCACCCACTGGGTCTCACCAGACTGGCCAGCGAGGATCGCGACGGCATTCGGCGTGGACGGCGTGTCCTCGGTGGCGAAGATGTTGTCAAAAATCGTGAACCGGCTGGCCCAAAGCCACATGAAGGGGATGGTATCGCCGTCAATGGTGGACATGACCAAGCGGGCGTATTGTCTGCCCTGGGCGATGTTGGCGGCGCCCCCTTTCGAGGCAAAGCGCGTGTACTCATCCCGGGCGAATCCGTCCATCCGGGCCAGCCCGTCGACGACATCGATCTTGCTGGCCAGGCCTCTGTGGGAGTGATCGACGCTGTCGACCACGGTTGAGTTCTGGTCAAGTCCGATCTTGAACGGCTTCACCGTCCCGTGAACACCGTCAACACCAATGTAGTCTTGGCTGAATCCGGGGGTTTCTGCCTCCGACCTCGGGTGAAGGCCATCGGAATACAGACCGTTGACCCCGGGGAAGGTTCCAAACTCGTTGTCAAACGAATGGTTTTCGTTGAAAATGACAAATACGTACTTCACCTTCTCCTGCAACAGCTTGATCAATTGACTCTTGGGACACGCTCGGGTCTTTCAAGGGGTCATTGAAGTATCCTGCGATATCAGATTGTACATCGGGCTGGGCGGTGACCGGGGGCGATCGGTGGCCCGATTGAGCCGAGACCCCGGGGGCAGGGCCGCTGTCGTCAGCAATAAGACCCCAGCGGCCAGCACCACGGGTAGCGGAGTTCGGTCTCTCATGGAAGGTCTCCTTTCAATCGGATTCGGTATGATCCGAGGTTATCGTGGATATGCTAGATTTCGGTTAATCCTGTGCTGGGGGGACTTCGGACCTCCTGTTGCTGAGGCCTCGGGATGCTCGAAGGTGGCGCCGGCGGATGTCCTCGGCGGTGGTGTCCATTTGGGCTTTCCCGGCCCGTCTGGCCTGGTCACTCAAGCAAGGTCATGATCTCGCTTCAGAATGCGTTGCGATAGGGCCCCGCACACTTCCCACGCGTGCTCCGCGGAAACGCCGGTGAGGCAAAGCCTTCCCGGCCGAGGAGTTCTTCGATATCCGCCGGTACGTCCAGTTTTCCCAGCGTCGTCTTGACGGCGATCTCCCAGATACTTGCCACGCTCACAGAACACAGGTTTTCCGGCGCCTCGATGGCCTGTCGAGCTGCACGGCCGAGTCGCTCTTCGTCCGACAACCACCAATGGAGGACGTGGGTATCGAGGAGGTGTTTCATCGAACTCCAATTGCCTCAACAATGTCGGACGGAAGCTCGTCGAAATCACGCGCGATGCGGATGCGACCGCGGAGCGCTCCCGGATCCGCTTGCGTCCTGGTCCGGAGCAGGCATGGAGCACGGCGACCGGTTTTCCTGCCTTGGCGATGACGATCTCTTCGCCCCTTTGAACGCTCTCGATCAGGGCCGAGAGCTGGGCCTTTGCTGCCGTGATCGATTGGACGACCATGTGACCTCCTGGTCTGGCCTGACTACTTTGGAGATGAGTTCAAGTCAAGAGTGACGAGTCGGGAAAGCGGCAGCTCGTACACCAGGAAGTCATCGTCGCGCTCCCAGCTCTTCAGGCCCTGGGAAGCGGCGAACGCGTGCAAGGGGGGATGGCGAGGAATCATCCACTCGATCTCGAGCGCAGTCGCAGGCTGCTCCCTCATGACCGCGGCTGCCTGCACGAAGATGTCGGCAAGGAGGACGGCGCGCGTGGCGTCGTCCGGGGCATCGAGGCGGACCAGCCGCACCATGATCTGGTTCGACAGGGGAACGAAGGTGACGATGGACAGCGCCGTGATGCGACCGCCGGAGTGGCATTGCCCTGCATGCGCCCGGATCGCAGTACCGGCGGGCGAGAATCTCGTCTGACAGGGGAAGGGCCCGCCAGCCTTCTACGAAGAGGCTGTCGTAACCGGGGGCCTCCCGGCGGCGCAGGAACGCCGCGACAGCCGAAGGGTCCGAGACGACCGTCGGGCGTTGCTTCGCGGCTGCCACGGCAGCCACGGCGCGCCGTTCCACCTCCTCCCGCGTGCCGTTCCACGCCTTGAGGCTGAAGGTAGTCCTGAGGCGAAACCCGAGACGCTCGTTGACCGTGATGGAAGCGAGGTTGGAAAAGTACGTGGAGAAGCGCACCGACTGCAGCCCCGCGCGCCCGGCAAGGTGGTCGAGAAAGTACCGGCCGAGGAAGGCCGCCATTCCTTTCTCCGTCACGCGCGGGTCCTTGCGCATCCCTTCGATCCACGCGTCGCGCTCCGCGGTGAAAAAGGTGAGCTTCCCGCAGCCCACGAGCCGATCGCCGATGCAGACCGCCGCGAACTCCCCTTCGCTGTCCTGCACCCACTCGTCGAAGACGCCGGGAATGTAGTCGGTCCCTTCCCAGATCCGGGAGCTGATGTCGAGCATCG
Organism: uncultured Spirochaetota bacterium; assembly: GCA_963768665.1. Taxonomy (GTDB): domain Bacteria; phylum Spirochaetota; class Spirochaetia; order SZUA-6; family Fen-1364; genus Fen-1364. The sequence continues at coordinate 199,122 of CAVYIU010000003.1, forward strand.
CCGGCTTGTCGGCCGGTGTCATGCGGCGGACGGTGAACGGCGCACTCACGACAGGCTCCTTCCCACCCACGCGAGCATGAGCGTGTACGCCTCGGGACCCTGTCGGCGGAACGAGCCCAGCGCAGACGTGCAGCTGGTGCACTCGCGAACCACCGTGATGTCCTGCACGCCGGCGCGCTGCAGGAGCGCTACGTTCGCCGCGCGCAGGTCCAGCCGCGGACCACCCTCGCTCACCACGGATGCTGCGCCGAACTCCGCAGCGAAGCTGTCCGCCCTTTCCCGGGGCACCGTGTAGCAGCAGGGGCCGATGCCGGGCCCGATCGTGACACGCACGTCCCGCGCGCGCGTGCCGAAACGCTCCTGCATAAGATGAAGCGCCTCCACCGCGATCCCCGTCCCTTTCCACCCGGAGTGCACCAGCCCGAAAGTTCCCGTGGCGGCATCCACGAGGATCACCGGGGAGGCAGTCAGCGACCGTCACTGTCAGGAGCACGTCGTCGTTCTCCGTGATCATGCCGTCCGCCTCGACGAGGGCGGTGACGCCGGGTCCATCGGTGGCGTCGATGCAGATCACCCGCTTCGAGTGCACCTGGCGGAGCGCGCACGGGACGAGCGGCGGGACGCCAAGCCGGGCAAGGAACGCCGCGTGGTGCAGCGAGGTGGCGCGGCGCGAGAGCGCCATGTCGCCGGCCGCGGCGAGAGATACACCGGCACGAAATCCCTGCCCCACCGGAATCGGCGCCGAGTCCGCCCCCGACCGCAGGGAAAGGGAGACGCGCCGGACTGCCGGTGCGACCGCGAACAAGTTTGTCGGGTCCTCCTTGTCGGCGTTCATGAGGTCTCCTCGTCTCGATCTTGCGGAACGTCCCGGGAGCATAACAGATGAAGCCGCGCGCGGGAAAGGAGCGGCACCGCGGTCTCGTGCGTGCCGGGCCGGGAGGAGCAGAGAAGGTGAACAGAGATCTCGAGGGCGATTTCCGCAATCCGGGCCCCTGGTTCCGAGGCCAGCCCTTCTGGGCCTGGAACGGGGACCTGGATCCCCAGGAGCTGCGGCGCCAGATCAGGCTTATGAAGCGCATGGGCCTGGGCGGCTTCTTCATGCACTCGCGCGTCGGGCTCGTTACGCCGTACCTCAAGGACGAGTGGTTCCAGTGCATCGAGGCCTGCGCCGACGAGGCAAAGAAGCAGGACATGCTGGCGTGGATGTACGACGAGGACCGCTGGCCGTCCGGCGCCGCAGGCGGCATCGTCACGAAGGACCGGCGCTGGCGGCGCAGGTCCCTCGGCATGGCGGAGCTCACCGCGCCGGCCGCCCTCACGTGGACCGCGGAGACCGTTGCCGCGTTCACGGCAAAGCTCACCGCCGGGAGGGGCATCCCGCGTTCAGCGCATCCCGCGGGGAAAGAAGCCAGGGCCGCTGGCGCCGGGAGAACGCATCCTCGTCATGCGCGTCGTCCTGGAAGAGCCCAGCAGCTGGTACAACGATGGCACCTACCTGGACACGCTCAACCCCGCCGCCGTGCGGAAGTTCATCGACGTCACGCACGAGGTCTACCGCGAGCGCGTGCACCGCTTCTTCGGCACGAGCGTCCCCGGCATGCTTCACCGACGAGCCCAACCACGGCCACACGTTCGCAGGAGACAGCAACACCGGCGCTCCCATGGATCTTCCCTGGACGGGAGGACTCCCCGCGGCTTTCCGCGCGCGCTACGGCTACGACCTTCTCCCGCACCTGGTGGAGCTCTTCTACAACGTGGACGGACAGGAGATGACGCCGGCCCGGCACCACTACCACGACTGCGTCACGGCCCTTTTCGTCGACTCCTTCGGCCGGCAGATCGGGGAATGGTGCGAGGAGAACGGTCTCCTCCACACCGGCCACGTGCTCATGGAGGACCGGCTCTCCGACCAGTCCGACGTAGTGGGAAGCGCGATGCGCTTCTACGAGCACATGCAGGCGCCGGGCATGGACCTGATCAGCGAGCACTGGCGCGCCTTCACCACGGCAAAGCAGGTGAGCTCGGTCGCGCACCAGTTCGGCCGCACGCTGGCGGCTCTCCGAGAACTATGGGTGCCACGGGCTGGGACTTCTCCTTTGCTGGTCACAAGGCGCTCGGGGACTGGCAGGTCGCCCTCGGCATCACCCTCCGCTGCCAGCATCTCGCCTGGTACACCATGGGAGGCGAGGCCAAGCGCGACTACCCCGCCGCCATCTCGGCGCAGTCCCCGTGGTGGGACTTGTACCCGGCCGTGGAGGACTACTTCGCCCGCGTGCACGCGGTCATGACACGCGGCGAGGAGGTGCGCGACATCCTGGTGATCCACCCGGTGGAAAGCACGTGGACGTTGATCCGGCGGGGCTGGAAGGACGACGAGCGGGTGAAGGCATTCGACCGCACGCTGGTGGACCTGGAGGACACGCTCCTGGGCGCGCACCTGGATTTCGACTACGGGGACGAGGAGATGCTTTCGCGGCTGGCAGCCGTGTCACGGCGCAAAGGCGCCGCGGTTCTCCTCATGGGCCGGGCAGTCTACACGATGGTCATCGTGCCCCCGATGCTGACCGTGCGGGCGTCTACGCTGAAGCTCCTGGACGAGTTCCGCGGGGCGGGCGGCACGGTCGTTTTTGCCGGCGCGCCGGCGGCGAACGTGGACGCGCTGCCGTCCGAGGCCGCGCGCGCGCTGGCGGCCCAGTGCGCGGGCGCCCCTGCCTCCGGTCCCGGCCTCGCGGCCGCGGCGGCAAAGGGCGGGCGGCGGGTTTCCATCGCTGATCCCTCGGGTGCCGAGGTGCCGGCAGTGCTGGCGCTGCTGCGGGAGGATCGCACCGCGTGGTACCTGTTCTGCTGCAACACGGGTCTCACCGACGCGGACCGCGCCCGCGACATCTACGATCTTCCGCCGGTCCGTGAGCGCACGCTCGCCTTCCCCGCGGTCACCATGCGCGCATGGCTCGCGGCGGAAGGGATGCCGCGGGAGCTGGATCCCCGCACCGGCGAGGAGCACGCGGCCAGGGCCCACAGGGGCCGCTCGGGTGAGTGGGAGATTGCCAGCTCGTTCACCGCGGTGGGGAGCAGGATCTTCATGATTCCCAAGGCCGCCGACGCTGCCGGCGCGGTGCCGCCCGCGGTCGATGCACTGCGCGACGCCGCGCGCACCGAGATGGCCGACGGCCGGTGGACCATCACGCGGTCGGAGGACAACGTGCTGGTCCTGGACAGGCCCGGCGGTGCGTATCGGCTCCGGCGAGTGGCAGGGGCCGGAGGAGATCCTCCGCGTGGACAGGCTCGTGCGGGCAGCGGCGGGAATGGCGCCGCGCGGCGGCAGCATGGTGCAGCCGTGGGCGCGGAAGGTCACGCGCGCATCTCGCGCAGCCCAGCGGGACCGCGCGGTGCCGGTGCAGCTGCGCTACGCCTTCGCGGTGGACACCGCTGTCTCGGGCGCCCTGTTTCTCGCCGTGGAGTCCCCCGGGCTCTGGTCGGTGACCCTGAACGGACAACGGGTCTCCTCGGACGCGGACTGCGGCTGGTGGGTCGACCCTTCCCTGCGAAAGCTTCCCCTGGACCCCGCCGTGGTGAAGAGGGGAGAGAACGAGATCCTGCTCAGCGGGAGCTATGACGAAAGCCACCCTGGCCTGGAGATCATGTACATCCTCGGTGATTTCGGCGTGGAGGCGCGGGCGGGAACGGCACGGATCATCGACGCCCCGCGCACGCTCGCCCTCGGCGACTGGACGGCGCAGGGCCTCCCCTTCTATGCGGGCTCGGTCTGCTATCAACGCACGGTGAGCGTGGAGAGGGCACCCGGGGACCGCCTGTTCGTCCACGTTCCTGACTACCGCGGCGTGGCGGTCCGCGTGCTGGTCGACGGCAAGCCCGCCGGCATCATCCCCTGGGAGCCCAACGAGGTGGATGTCACGGCATTCGTGCCGCAGGGAACATCGTCGGCGGAGCTCCGTATCGAGGTGGTCGGCCACCGGCGCAACTCGCACGGGCCGCTTCACCATGCGCGGAAATGGCCGGCCTGGACGGGCCCCGGGGAGTACACCAGCACGGGTGCGGGCTGGAGCGACGAGTACCAGCTCGTTCCCTGCGGACTCATGAAGCCGCCGGCCCTCGTGGTGCGGCGGCCGGTGTAGCGCAGGGACGGGCGACGCCCGAGCCTGCGGCCGGCTCCCCGTCGGTTCCTCTCACCGCCCGCTCGTGGTAGCATCGCGGCATCATGCACTACGGGCACTTCGACAACAGCAACCGCGAGTACGTCATCGACCGCGTGGACGTCCCCGTCTCGTGGACGAACTACATCGGCGTCGGGCGCATGTGCGCCGTGCTGTCGCACAATGCGGGCGGGTATTCCTTCTACGATCACGCCGAGCACGGCCGCATCACGCGCTTCCGCGCCAACGGCGTTCCGCTGGACAGGCCGGGCCACTACGTCTACATCCGCGACGATGCGGACGGCGAGTACTGGAGCATCTCGTGGCAGCCGGTCGGCAAGAGCCTCGACCGCGCGGCGTACGAATGCAGGCACGGACTCTCCTATTCCGTCTTCCGGGCAGACTACAAGGGCATCGCGGCGGAGCAGAAGATCTTCATCACGAGGGAGGACGACGTGGAGATCTGGGACGTGCGCGTCCGCAACACCGGGAAGGCACCCCGCACCCTGTCGCTCTTTTCCTACGTCGAGTTCTCGTTCCACCACATCGAGATCGACAACCAGAACCTCCAGATGAGCCTCTACGCGGCAGGCTCGAGCTGCGAGGAGGGAATCATCGAGTACGACTTCTATTACGAGCCCTGGACGTACCACTGGCATGCGGCCGACTTCGAGCCTGACGGCTTCGACACGATGCGCGACGCCTTCATTGGCCCCTACCGGAGCGAAACCAACCCGGTGGCGGTCGAGCGAGGGACGTGCACCGGCAGCCAGGAGCTGACGGGAAATCACTGCGGTTCGCTGCAGAAGCGCCTGACCCTGCAGCCAGGTGAAGAGAAACGGCTGGTCTTCATGCTCGGCTATGGCAACCGCGCAGCGGGAAAGGCAAAGCGGGCAAAATACTCCAGCCCTGCGGCGGTGGACGCCGCTTTCGCCGATCTGCGCTCCTACTGGGACGAGAAGTGCTCCACCTTCACGGCGCGCACGCCGCACGAAGGACTGGATACCATGGCGAACATCTGGACCCTCTACCAGGCCGAGACGTGCGTGGTCTGGTCGCGTTTCGCCTCCTTCATCGAGGTGGGCGGACGGACCGGCCTGGGATACCGCGACACCAGCCAGGACATCATGGCCGTCGTCCACACCAACCCCGGGAAGGTCCGCCAGCGCATCCGCGAGCTCCTGAACGGCCAGGTGAGCGCGGGTTACGGCCTGCACCTCTTCGACCCGGACTGGTTCGACCCGGAGAAGCAGAAAGCGCCGGTATTCAAGTCGCCCACCATCGCCCATGCACCTGCCAGGTCCAGCTACATCCACGGTGTGGAGAGCGCCTGCTCCGACGACCACCTCTGGCTCATCCCCTCCATCTGCGAATACGTCAAGGAGACCGGGGAAGCATCATTCTTCGACGAGGTGGTTCCTTTCTGCGACACGGGGGAAGCGACGGTCTGGGAGCACATGAAGCGTGCCCTCGACTTCTCGGCTGCCCAGGTAGGGAAGAGCGGCATCTGCCTCGGCCTGCGCGCCGACTGGAACGACTGCCTCAATCTCGGGGGCGGTGAAAGCGCGATGGTCTCGTTCCTTCACTACTGGGCACTCCAGTCTTTCATCGAGGCTGCGCGCCACCTCGGGCGCGACGCGGAAGCCGCGCATTACGCGGCGGTCGCGGAGAAGGTGCGCAGCGCGTGCGAGCGGGAGCTCTGGGACGGCAGGTGGTATGCACGCGGCACGACGGCCTCCGGCCTCAAGATCGGCACCCAGGCAAGCACGGAAGCCAAGGTCTTCATGGAGAGCAACACGTGGTCCGTCGTCTCCGGCGCGGCTCCCCGCGAGCACGCGCTTTCCGCGATGGACGCGGTGGACGAGTACCTCTTTTCGCCGTGGGGACTTCATCTCCTCCAGCCCTCCTTCTCGAAGCCGAACGACGAGATAGGGTTCGTGGGCCGCGTCTACAAGGGCATCAAGGAGAACGGAGCCATCTTCAGCCATCCCAACCCCTGGGCGGTCATCGCCGAGTGCACGTTGGGCCGCGGGTCGCGCGCCATGAAGTTCTACGACGCGCTCCTCCCCTATAATCAGAACGACAAGATCGAGGTACGGGAAGCCGAACCGTACTCGTATTGCCAGTTCGTGTACGGAAAAGAGCACCGCCAGCACGGCAAGGCCCGCCATCCCTGGCTCACCGGGAGCGCCGGGTGGAGCTACACGGCTGTCACGCGATGGATCCTCGGGGTCCGCCTGGACTTCGCGGGCCTCATCGTGGATCCGTGCATTCCACCGGAATGGAAGTCATTCTCGGTGACGCGCCGCTGGCGTGGCGCGTCATACGAGATCAAGGTTTCCAACCCTTCGGGCGTCTCGAAAGGTGTGCGCGCGCTCACCCTCAACGGCAGGATCCATGCAGGCCCGATACCGCCCCAGCCGGCCGGCTCGCGCAACGAAGTCCTCGTGGCAATGGGTTGAGCCCGCGGGCGCGCAGGGGAGGCAGCATGCAGCAACCGTGGTATGCGAGCACCTGGCGCCGCGCCGTGCTCGACATGCACATCACCGACGATGACGATCGCTTCCTTTCGGGGTACGACCCGCAGGGATATGCCGCCCTCCTGGAAAAGGCCCGCACGAAGTCCGCTGTCGTCTCTGCCATGGGTCACGTCGGCCTGGCCCTGTTCCCGTCGAAGATACTCCCCCGGCACAAGGGCCTGAAGGGGCGCGACGCCTTCGGTGAGACGGTCAAGGCATGCCATGACCGCGGCATCGGCGTGTCGGCCTACATGAGCGTCATCTTCGACAACTGGGCATACCGTCACCACCCGGACTGGAAGATCATCGGCGTGGATGGCAGCCCCGTCGCGGAGAAGAGCCGCTACGGCGTCTGCTGTCCCAACTCCCCGTACCGCGACTACGTCGCCTCCTTTGCGCGCGAGCTGTGCCAGTCCTACACGTTCGAAGGCATCCGCTTCGACATGACGTTCTGGCCGCATGTCTGCTACTGCCCCCACTGCCGCGAGCGCTTTGCGAAGGAAGTCGGCGGGGAGCTTCCCCAGGTGGTGGACTGGAGCAGCCCGCGCTGGACGCGCTTCCAGCAGAAGCGCGAGGAGTGGCTCGCGGATTTTGCCGGCCTCCTCACGTCCACCGCGCGGGACGCCCGGCCGTCGCTCAGCGTCGAGCACCAGGCGTCGACCTACCCGCTCAACTGGAGGTTCGGCGTCAGTGCGCCGCTGGTGAAGCACAACACCTTTCTCCAGGGCGATTTCTACGGCGACGCGCTGCAGGGCTCCATGGCCCGCAAGCTCTTCTCCCACCTGAGCCCCCACGCGCCCGCCGCCTTCGAGACATCCATCGGCGCGAACCTCGCCAACTACACGGCGCTGAAGCCCTACGATCTCCTGCGCGCGAAGGCGCACGCCGCCCTGGCGGATGCCACCGCTTTCGTGTACATCGACAGCGTCGAGCCCGCGGGGCAGGTGAATCCCCTGGTCTACGAGCGGATGGGAAAGGTCTTCGAGGAGACCAGCAGGTACGAGCCCTTCCTCGGCGGCACGAGGATCGAGGACGTCGCGGTCTACTTCAGCCTCGACTCGAAGTACGATCTCAGCGACAGCGGCCTCAGGGTGGATGACCCAGCGCTCTCCAGCCGCATGCCGCACTTCGACGCGGTGACCGTTGTCTGCCGGGCGCTCATCGAGCGCCACGTGCCGTTCGGCATCGTCACGCGCATGAACCTGGCGGACCTCTCCCGCTGGCGCGTGATAGCGCTCCCGTGCGTGCTCTCGATAGACGACGAGGAAGCGGCCGCCCTGCGCGCGTACGTCACGGGGGGCGGCTGTCTCTACGTCAGCGGGCCCGGCCTTCTCCGCGCGCCCGACGGGACGCGGCGCGCGGACTTCGTGCTGGCAGACGTGCTGGGCGTGTCGTGGCGCGGGGAAACGAAGGAGTCGTTCACGTATATCGCGCCCACGGCAAGAGGGGCCGGGCTTTTCGGTGACCGGAATGCCGCCTTTCCCATGGGCATGTTCTCCGGGCAGACCATCGCCGAGCCCGCACCGGATGCCGAGGTGCTCGCCACCATCACCCTCCCCTCCACTGATCCTGCCGATCCTCTGCACTTCGCCTCGACGCATAACAACCCGCCGGGAATCCGTACCCCGCACCCCGCGGTCGTCGCGCACCGATTCGGCAGGGGCTCCGCGCTGTGGGCGGCCGGCCCGATGGAAACCGCCGACGACAGCCAGGACGCCCTGTGCCCGCTGCTCCTGAGGCTCGCCGGCGGATCGTCGGTGGAAACGAACGCGCCCAGGGTCGTGGAGGTCACCGTCTTCTCACAGCCCCGACGCCTCGTCGTCAGCCTCGTGAACTTCCCGCGCGAGCTGCCGCCGGTTCCCGTGCATGACCTGGTGGTGACGGTGCGAGCCGTCGGCACCGGGGCGCGGGGCGTTACCGCGGTCCCCGCGGGGACGGCCCTCGCCTTCACGACGGGAAAAGACTCCGTCACTTTCACGATCCCGGTCCTGGGGACCTTTGCAATGGCAGCGGTGGAGCTCGCATAGCTGGACGCTCCGCTCGAAGCGCTCGTGGACCGTGTGCAGCCAGCGGCCGCGAGCCCCGAGAGGTCGGGATCATCGAGGACTTCGTCCGCCGTGTGCGGGCCTGGACGCGGATCGCGCGAAAGGGAAGGGACACGTCACATGCATAGATCAACTGGAAGGCTCCTGGCAGGACTCGTCCTGTTCGTGGTTGGCGCCGTGGGGTTCGCCTACGGCCTGGTCACCTACAACACCGCACAAGAATCGGCTGCCGGCAAGATCAACTCCGTCGCCAACTCCATTGCGAAAGCCTTGAACGGGGGAAGGACGGGAAGAATCCTCCCCAACATGACCAGCGCCGAGCAGAACGCGGTCATCGTCATGGCCATCGGGGGGGTCGTGGCCGTCATCGGCCTGATCATGCTGCTGGCGCGCTCGCGAAGTCGATAGGAGCCCGGGCGCGAACTCGTCGCAACGCCGTTCGGGCGCGTCACGGGCTCCCGTGCGGGTGCTCAGGCCTTCTTTTCCATCAGTTCCTCGAGCTGGAACCGGTGACGCGCGGGATGCACGACCGCGTGCTCCAGCATCCCCTCCAGCGACATCTGCTCACCCCAGCGCGTCGTGTGAACCGCTTCGAGCTGCTTGTCTTCCACGGCGGCAAGCGGGAGGCGCCAGCGCTCCAGCAGGTGCTCGAGGTAGGCATCCGCCTCCTTCGCAATGACCTCCGCTGCCGGTGCGGGGCGGATCCCCGGATCGGGCAGGCCGAGCTTCTCGCACAGCCATGTCACGTACCCGCCGCTCGCGCGAAACGCGTGGTGCAGGAGCGTCTCCAGGGAAGCATAGCTGGGGTCACTCGTCGCCGGCAGGCGCAGGGAGGCCGCACACGCCTTGCGCCACGCTGGCAGCAGCTCGCGCATCTCCCTGTCGTGGAGGAGCACCAGCGCCCTTGCTCCGCGGGAGCGGTAATACGATAGTTCTTTCGCAGGCATGAGCTCTTCTATCACGGGCTCCCGCCCACGGGCAATCCCGCGGCGCCCGATGCCGCGGACCCGAAGCGCGGGGAGCGGCCAAAGCGGAACGCCGCCCCCGGCCGGCACGATCAGCCGAAGACCATGCGCATCCGGTCGCAGTAGTAGCGCACCGTGTCCCACTCCGCGTCGGGGGGGATGCGGTGGTCGGGGCACGGGATGTACCCGCCCAGGGCAACGAGCGGCCGCAGCCTTTCGATCTCGCGGTCTACCGCGGCCCTGCCGTGGGCAAAGACGCGCTTGTCCATGCCGCCGACGCCGCGCAGCTCGCGGCCCCAGGTCGCGCGCCAGGGCGCGATGCTCGCGTCCCACGTGCCGACCTCGATGGGAAACATCACGTTCACCCCGTTGGTGAGCCACGTGGGGATGAGCGAGTCGATCATGCCGTCACAGTCGAGGGAGCACAGGTCCAGGCCGGCCGCCCGGGTCACATCGGTGATGCGCCGGTACCATGGCCCGACTTTCGCGTCGAACACGGCGGGGTTCACCAGCGGGCCCGAGCGGAAGCAGATGTCCTCCCAGAAGTGCGCAAAGTCGAAGCAGGCGCCGGTGGAGAGCGCGGCCTCTGTGCACCGCAAGCAGAGCTCCCCGGCCGTGTCGATGATCTCGTCGAAGAGAGGCGGATCATCGACCTGCACGTAGGCGAGGTTCAGGACCCCGAGCCAGTCGCGGATCCTGCCGAAGAGGCTCCCGCAGGTGAGGCCGAGGGGACGTTCACGGCGCGGGTCGAACGCCTCGGCCGGCATCTTCGCCCTGTCCACCCGGTCGGCCGACCACTGCAGCTTCGGCTTGTACAGCTCCTCCCATTCCTTGCGGCCCTTGAAGAGGCGATCGACCTCGGACGGGATCGACGAGACCCCGTGCTTGCGGATGACCACCGCCCCGTTCTCCTCGATCGCCTTCTGGAACCCGTCGGGAAGCTCCTCCAGCACGACTTCCTCGAACAGCGGCGCCCATGTCGCGCGCGGCTGGTAGGTGACGAACCAGTTGAAGTCGAACCCGAGCCTCGCCTCGACGGTGCGTTCCTCGGGGCTGCCGTCGGCACCGGCGTGGAGCTCCGCCTCCTCGAGGTGCCCCTCGCGGCGCCACTTCTCGAGGGTCTCGGTCCAGAAACCGAAGTGCACCACGGGGAGGCGGTCGTACGGCTGGTAACGCAGGACAGCGAGGGCACGTTCGCGGTGGGTCATGGCCTGACGGTAGCGTGGAAAACGGCCGGGCGCAACCACGAGGCACGCTCCATCGGCCGCGCGCACCCGGAGAAGGCTCATCCACGGGAACAGACGCGGTTGCGCCCCGCCGCCTTGGCGGCGTAGAGCTGTGCGTCGGCGCAGGCTGCGAGGGCGGCGGTGTCGGCGACCTCGCCGCGGCAGGCAGCAGCCACGCCCGCGCTGATGGTCACCCAGGGAGAGACAGCCGAAGCTCCGTGCGGGAGGCACTCGGACTCGACGGCCGCGCGGGCGCGCTCCGCGACCACGGCGGCGCCGTCCCGGTCGACCCCCGGCAGGACAATTGCGAACTCCTCGCCGCCGTAGCGGGCTAGGCGGTCTGCCGGACGCAGGAGCGAGCCTCGCGTTGCAGCGGCCACGGTCCGCAGGCAGGCGTCTCCCGCGACGTGCCCGTGGAGGTCGTTGTAGCCCTTGAAGAAGTCGACATCAATGAGGGTGAGCCCGACCGTCTCGCCGGTGCGCCCGGCACGCTCCCATTCGCGCCGGAGCGTCGTGTCGAAGCCGAGCCTGTTGTCGATACCCGTCAGGGCGTCGGTCTGGCAGAGCGCGGAAATGGCGTCGATCTTCCTCCGGATCCCAAGGTGTGTCCTTACCCGGGCGCTCATGGCGGAGAGACTGAACGGCTTGGCAATGTAGTCAACCGCCCCGGCGTCCAGGCCACGGATCTCGTGGGGCGCGGTTCCGAGGGCCGTGAGGAAGATGACTGGGATGGAGGCCGTCCGTTCGTCGTGCTTGAGCCTTCGGCACACCTCGTAGCCGTCCATAACCGGCATCAGCACGTCGAGGATCACGAGACCCACGTCCGTCCTCTGCTCGAGGAGGGCCAGGGCCGAGGGTCCGTCCTCCGCGGTCAGCACCTCATAGCGCTCACGCTCCAGGAGGAGCTTCACGAGGCTGCGGTAGCGCGGCTCATCGTCGGCGTAAAGGATCGTTTCACCCACGGCGCCTCCTTTTCACCCACCACCGTATCGCCCCCGTGTGATCGGCATGTGAAAGGGCTGAACAAATCGAGCGGCCCGCGACGGCCGGGACAGCGAAGCCTCAGGAGCCTGGCGGTGACGAAACGCCGGTGGACACGCCGGGGGCCGCCGCCCTCGGCTGCCGCGGGAAAGACACCCAGAAGAGTGCGCCCCGGCTTGTGTTGCGGGCACCGCAACTGCCCCGATGGGCAACAACGATCGCCTTCACGACCGCCAGGCCGAGACCAGAGCCGCCGCTGCGCCGGGAGCGCGAGGCGTCGACCCGGAAGAAAGGCTCGAACAACCGGGGTATCGCCTCTTCGGGGATCGGCTGCCCGTCGTTCTCCACCTCCAGCCGCAGTGCGTCGGCCTGTTCGACCAGGCGCGCGGTAATCAAGCCGGCCGGCGGCGTGCAGCGCACGGCGTTGGACAGCAGGTTGTCCAGCACCTGCACCACGCGGTCCTCGTCGACCACCGCTTCTGCGCGCGGAGCGGGGTCAAAGCGGATGTTCACGTCACGGACCGAGGCTTCTTTCGCGAAGCGCGCCACCGCGCGCGCGACGACGGCGCCCAGGTCCATCCGCGCGAGTGTCAGGGAGAGCGGCCTACCTTCCGGGGCGGTGATTGCTCCCAGGTCCTGCACGAGGCGGCCGAGGTGGTCGGCCTCACGGATGATGACCTCGGCGAGGTCCTCCCGCTCCCCGATAGAGCCGAACATGCCCAGCTTGAGGGCTTCCGCGTAGCCGCGCACGAGTCCCGCGGGGGTCTTGAACTCGTGGGCCACGGCGGCCAGCAACTCTTGCTGGCGTCCCATCTCACGCTTGATGTCCCTGTTGGCCGCGGAGAGGTCGCTGATCGTGCCCGAGAGCCGCTCGGCAATGGCGTTGACGCTCGCCCCGAGTGAGCCGATCTCGTCGTTGCGATCCCGTGCGAACCGCGCGCTGAAGTCGAGCGCCGCGATGCGCCGCGCCAGGACCGTGAGGTCGAGGATCGGCCGCACAAGCGTTCCTGCGAAGAGGAAAACCGCAGCGATCCCCGCCACGAGCAGCACGCCGGCCACGAGGAGGAAGAACGACCAGGCCGCGCGGATGCTCTGGTCCAGACGATCCAGCGGCTGCGAGACGACAAGGTAGAGCTCGGGGGAGAGGCGGGCCGCGAGCTGCACGACTGACTGTCCCTGCGCCGCAGGGACGAGGCCGGAGAGGACCTCCCCGCGGTCGAGCTCAGGACGATGCCTCGCGAGATCCTCCTGCTGCTCCCGGGGAAGGGGGATCCTGTCGCCCTGGCGGAACTCGGGCGTGGAGGAGATCGACGGTGATTCCGTCCCTGTCGGTCACCGCGATCTTGTAGCCGGTCTCCACGCCCAGCTGCCCGGCGACCTGCGCGAGATCCTTCTCCCGCGGCGGCACGGCGGCCATCGCTTCCCGCACGCGCCCGAAGTCGTGCTCCGTGCGGCTCACGTACCAGGGTTTCAGGAGGAATCGAGGCAGACCGCGACGAAGCACCCGAAGCCGGCCAGGAGGAGGAGAGTCGCTGCCCCGGCAAGCTTGAGGCGGATCGAAATCATGCCTCATCCCGCCAGAAACATGTATCCTGTCCCCCGGCTGGTGACGATAGCTTCGGCCACAGGTCCCAGCTTGCGGCGCAGCGACTTCACGTGCGTGTCCAGGGTGCGTGGGTCCCCGTCGTAGAGGCTGCCCCACACGGCGTCGAGGATCATGCCGCGGGGACAGACGGTGCCGCGTCGTTCCATGAGGTAGCGCAGGAGCTCGAACTCGCGCAGCGTCAGCTCCACCGGCGTTCCGGCCGCGGTAACCCTGCGCGCATCGGGATCCAGCACGATGCCGCGCGCCTCCCAGGCCGGGGAGCCATCGCTGCCGGCCCGTCGCAGGAGCGCGCGCACACGGGCCACCAGCCGGTCCTTGCTGAACGGCTTGCCGACGTAGTCGTCGGCTCCTCCCTTGATGCCACGCACCTCGTGCGCCTCGTCGCCGAGGGCCGTGAGCATCAGGACGGGAACCGTGGAGAAAGCGCGGATGGCCTCGCAGGTCTTGTACCCGTCCAGGCCATCCATGAGGACGTCCAGGATGACCAGCCGCGTGTCGGGGTGAGCCCCCAGGGCCTCCAGGGCGCCGCGCCCGCTTCCCGCGGTCACCACGGTGAACCCCTCGGCCTCGAGAAACATCTTCACCAGCCGCAGGTAGCGCGGCTCGTCATCGGCATACAGGACTTTGATGCTCACCGAGTGTTCATCATTTCGTGAACAGGACCGACGCATCAAGGCCCGCGGGCGTCGGGATCGGGTCGGAGTAGCGGTAGACGCCCGGGGGAAAGACGTCCTGGTTACGCAGCTTCACCATTGCCGCCTTCTGTGCTGGGGTCAGCGACTTCCTGATGGACGCGAAAGCCTGGTCCAGGAAGTACGAAAGCCGTCCGTCCAGCTCGCCATAGCGGCGGGAGAGCGCGAGCACCGCCGCGCTGTCGGCGGCGCCGCCAGAAAGGTCGGCACGCAGTTGCCGCGAGATCTTCGTCCTGGTCTCGATGATTTCCGTGACGATGGATGAAACCGTGTCCTCCAGCCCGGTGATCTGCTTCGCCTGCGCATCGGTGAGCACCGCGAGAAAGCCCTCGCCGCTGTCGCCGGTCAGTGCGGTCGGGATGAAGTAGTCGTTGTTCCCCATCGCCGGGTAATCCTTCATGTAGAAGCCCCCGAAGTAGGTGGCGTGGCGCTCGGGGCAGAAGTAGACGTCCGCCGTCTCCGAGCCGGCGTACCAGCTGAAGAACTCGCTGGCATAGGTCATGAAAAGCACGTCCTGCTCGTGGGTCATGGTCCGCTTGTCGTATTGGTCGGGGAGGGACGGCCAGGTGCTCGAGTCGCCGAACTTCAGCTTCGCCAGCGCCGCCTTCTGCGCGGATGTGAGGGAAGCGGCGATCTTCCCGTACATCGCTGCCCGGTCGAGGCTCAGCGTTCCGTCGATGGCGAAGATGTCGCCGACGAACGAGCTGACCGCCGCCTGCGAAAGCTGCGAGGTCCCCGGCGGGAAGGTCCCTTCCATGTTCTGGCGGAACGCCTTGATGAGCACCAGGCGCTTGTCGGCCACCTGGGTGTAGAGGGGGACCTGGTCGGCGGCAAGGGACACCATGAGCGCCTTCTGGTCGTCGTCGAGGATGGCAAGCACGTTGTTGCAGATGTTCGTGAGGAACATCGTGTTGTGGCCGGCCTCGGCTGCGTCAATGTCGCGCATGTACTGGAACCCGAAGTAGTCAGCCACCTTGCCGGGCGGCATGAACGTGTCCGCGCCATAGGTACCGGTCAGGAAGGCAAGCCCCGAAAACGCGTACGTGCTCAGCTGCGCCTTCCATGACGCGGCCTGCTCGATCGTGTACCCTTGGCCGGGGCCTTCGCCCTGCTTCCCCTGCTGGTCGGGCTGCTGCTGCCCCTGTCCCGGCCCTTTCTGCCCCGGCGGGTTTTGCGGAGCGCCCCCCTGCGAGGCCACGGGCCGCCCCTGTTGGCGTCCGAGCCCCCCTGCGCAAAAAGTGCGGTGCCCGCCCCGGCGCCCAGCAGCGCCGCCGCGAGCAGCGCTGCCCACAGTCGATTCGTCGTTGCCATGAATCATGCTCCTTCCTGCGGCATCGCCGCATGAAGGTCAATGTGGACCGCGGATGTGAGAGAACTGTGAGGCGGGAAAAGAATCTGGAATGCCATGGAAATCGACGACATGGCTCAAAACTCTTCAGGCCTTCCCGGTTTCCAGCGCAGCGCATTCCGCGTCCGCTTCGGCGGGATCCAGCGGCAGCGCGACTGCAGCGCGGCGCCCGAGGGAGAGGTGCGTGGCCGCGGCCAGCTCGCACGCCCGCAGGCCGTCCCAGCCCGTCACCACCGGCACTTCCTCTCCGCGCACGACCTGCAGGAGGTTCTCGATCAGGCCCGTGAACCCGCCGAACTCCTCGTCGAACAGAAGCGTGTTCGGCATCGTCGGCGCCCAGGACTTGCAGGCCCCTTCCTCGCTCTCGTACAGCCGGAGCTCCCACTGGTCCTCGACCGCCAGCCATGCCTTGTTGCCGTAGACCTCAACGCGCTCCCATGGCTTGAGGCTGAGCGCCGTCGATGCACTGAAGACCTGGCCGATGGAGCCTGACCGGAAGGTCAGCGAGATCATGACGTTGTCGAAGCTGTACGGCGCGCGGCGGTACTTGTTCACCGCGATGGCCGAGAGAGACGCCACGTCGCCCATGAAGAAGCGGGCAAGGTCGAGCATGTGAATCGTTCCCGCCTCCAGGAGATGGAGGATGTAGTCATAGCCGAGATTGAACTTGCCGGCGAACATGGCAGGAGTTGGTCACGGGCCCGTGCGCCACGAAGTGCTTTGCCCGTCGATAGGGCGGGCTGCAGCGCTTGTTCGCCACGCACATCAGGGGAACAGCGCGCTCGTCGGCGAGGCGGCACAGCCTTTCCCCTGCGGCGAGTGGAGTCGCGTGAACGGCTTTTCGACGAGGGTTGGCAGGCCTTTCTCGACGCAGGCCCCTGCATGCTCCGCGTGCAGCTCGTTCGGGCTCGCAACGATGACCGCATCCAGCAGCTCGCGGGAGAGCATGACGGCGTAGTCCTGGTACCATCGGCCGCCCCACGTCCTTTCGACCCGGCGACCGGCCCGCTCATCGCGCCGCGCGAACGCCGCCAGCTCCACGGGCTCCCACGTCGTCTGGAGGCGCTTGATCGCCGGCAGGTACTTGGAGACCGTCACGCCGCCTGCGCCGATGATGCCCAGCCGCAGCGGCTTCCGGCGCGCGCGTTCCTCGTCGTAGCCCACGCCGTAGACATCACCCTGGTCGAACATCTTGCGGACGGGCGAATGACCGTACGTATCGTCCGGCATCAGAGGATCCCCACTATGCTGCAGGGAGCGCTGTCCATCCCCGCCACCCTCCACGGGCTGATCCGCACTTCGCGAAGCCGGGCCAGGTCGTTGTGCAGGTCCATGTCTTCGATGACGAGGAACCGTCGTCCAGCGCCTCCCAGGAGCTCGTTGTGCGCGGGCATCGTTTCGTCGAGGTGCGCGATGCACGACAGCGACGGCGCGTCCATGCCGAGGGCGCGCAGACGTGGGCAGGTGCTACGCAGCCAGCGGGCTGCCGCGACGCCGAGACCGGGCGAATGACGGCTGAACCTTTCGGGATCGGCCCGGCGCACCTCGCCCAGGTCGAAACGGAGGAGCGCCAGGTCGCCTTCCTTCAGCTTTCCCGCGTGCGGCGCGAGGTGCCCCGGTTCGATGACCTCGTCGTCGGCAGCGCGAAGGTCCACGACGACCGGCCGCGTGAAGACCAGATCCGGCGGCTCCCAGGCGCCGATGGGAATCCCGTCCGTGATCACGTGGCCGGGTGCGTCGACGTGCGTTCCCGTGTGGCTGGCCACCTTCAGGATGTGGACGCTGGCGCCATCCTTTTCGATTGTCAGGAAGGGAATGAGCTCGGGGGCAGGGATGGCGGGTGGGCGTGGGTCGGTAACGGACAGGGGATGGGACATCCAGATGTACGTCATCACGTCTTCTCCGACTGGGTGAACTGGGAGAGCCACTGGTTGTCCCACAACGAGGGGAACGTGTTCTTCCGGTACGGGTGCGCGTCGCAGATACGCGTGTCGAGCTCCAGTCCCAGGCCCGGGCCTTCGGGAAGCGGAAACTCTCCGTCCCGCCAGGACTCGGCGGCGAAAACGTAATCCTTGCGCCACGGCACATCGAATTGCGCGAAGCATTCCTGGACCCTGGCATTCGGCGTGGCCCAGTCGAGGTGCACGGCGGCCCGCAGTGCCACGGGGCCGATGGAGCAGTGCGGTGACACAGTCTTCCCCCGGGCGGAGGCCATGCCCGCGATCTTCCTCGCGACGCCGAGCCCGCCGCAATGTCCGGGTCCATCTGGACGACGTCCGCCGCGTCGAGCGACACCAGGCGCTCGAAATCCTCCAGCGTGTACAGCCGCTCGCCTGCGGCGATGGGGATATGCAGGGCGTCCTTGACTTCCTTGAGCTGGTCCAGGCTGTTTGGCGTCACTGGCTCCTCGTACCAGGCGGGCCGGTACTTCTCGAACCTTCGGCCCATCGCGATGGCGGTCGGCACGTCGAGACGACCATGGAACTCGACCATGATGTCGATGGCATCCCCCACGGCATCGCGGACGGCTGCCACGAGAGCTTCGGCGTCGTCCCTTTCCCCGGGCGCCAACGTCTTCCAGGCGGTCCCGAAGGGATCGAACTTCAGCCCGGTGTAGCCGAGCTTCACGGCAGCTGCTGCTTTCTCGGCATATTCTGCAGGGGTGCGTGCTCCGCCATACCAGCCGTTGGCGTACGACGGCAGACGGTCGTGGCGCTGGCCGCCGAGGACGTCGTACAGCGGCTTTCCGAGTGCTTTCCCCACGAGGTCCCAGCAGGCGATCTCCACGCCGCTGATCGCGGTCATGACGGTGGCACCGCCCTGGTACTGGTCGCGGATCATCCCGGCAGCGAGCTCCTCCACGGCGAAGGGATCCGCCCCGAGGATGCGGTCGACCACCCACTCGTGGAGGAGCGTCTCCACGGTCTTCTCCTGCCACTCCAGGGATGCTTCGCCGAGCCCCGTGATGCCGGCATCTGTCGTCAGGCGGAGGAACAGGTAATTGCGGAGACCCGAGTTGGTGAGGAACGTCTCGAGCCCTGTGATCTTCATCGGCGTCCCGAGATGCGAAGGTCGGCGAAACACACCTTTGACTTCGTCATGGCGATGCTCCAGGGGTCATCAGACTGGTGCTGCAACTGAAAAGCGGCAGGCGAACAGTACCATCCCCTGCCCTCCGCGACAACGCCCCAGGCTCCCCCGGCGTCAAACTGGGAACTGTTGTGGGCGACCAGTTGATCTCGACGGCACTCCGTGGGAAAATGGAATAGTGCAAGGCGGTCGAGGATGAAAGTGGTCTGCGCATGGTGCGGGACGAGCCTGGGCGAGCGCGGGGAAACGAGCTCGCCGGAAGAGCCGCTCTCGCACGGTATCTGCGCAAGATGCTTGGACTTCGCCCTGGAGAACCGTGGCATGACGCTGGAGAAGTTCCTGGACCGGCTCGACGCCCCGGTGCTCCTCGTCGACGAGAACGTGACGGCCCGTGCCGAGAACACCGCGGCGCGGGAGTTTCTCGGAAAGGCGCACGCGGAGATCGATGGCCTGCTCGGCGGCGACATCCTCGAATGCGTCCATGCGCGCCTTCCCGGCGGCTGCGGGAAGACCCTGCACTGCGCCGCGTGCCAGATCCGCACCTCCGTCCAGCGGACCTACGCCACCGGCGAGTCGCTGGTCGGCGTGGAAGCCTACAATGACGTGAGGACGCCGCAGGGGGTGCAGCGGCTTCGCCTGCGCATCACGACGCAGCGCGTGAAGAACGAGGTGCTCCTCCGGATCGAGCGCGGTCCCTCCGATACCGGCCCCGTCGCCGCTTCGCAATAAGCGATCACTGTTGGAGCCGCGGGGGGAGATCCGTATCTTCGAGCGAGGAGCTTTCCGTGAAAACAGTTTTCATCGTCCTGGATACCGTCCGTCGTGATTATCTCACGGCGTACGGAAACGACTGGGTCCGCACTCCGAATCTCACGCGGCTGGCAAAGGCCGGCGTGACTTTCGATAACCACTGGGTTGGCTCCCTTCCCTGCATGCCGGCGCGGCGAGAGCTCATGACGGGCCGCTTCAACTTCCTCTACCGCGGCTGGGGCCCGATCGAGCCCTACGACGATACGCTGCCGGTCGAGTTGCGAAAAAAGGGAGTCTTCTCGCATCTCCTGACGGATCACGACCACTACTTCGAGCTCGGGGGGGAGAACTATCATACTGCCTTCGACACCTGGGAGTTCTTCCGCGGCCAGGAGCACGATCCCTGGGTGTCGCTCGTGGACAGGCTTGCCCTGCCCGGCGCACATGGGCCAGCTGTCGCACCAGAACTGGCACAACCGCACGCGACAGGTGAGCGAAGAAGACTTCTCAGGGCCGCGCACGGCACAGGCAGCGGTACGATGGCTGGAGGAGAACAGGAAGGCCGATGACTGGTTCCTCCAGGTGGAGATATTCGACCCGCACGAGCCGTTCTCCTGCACCGACCAGTACCGCGCAATGTATGGCGATACCTGGGATGGCCCCGCGTTCGATTGGCCCTCGTACGACTTCGTGAAGGAGTCGCCGGCAGCCGTCGAGCACATCCGCAAGTGCTACGCGGGCCTCCTCACCATGACCGATCACTGGGTGGGGAAGATCCTGGACAAGCTCGAGGAGACAGGGCTGTGGAACGAGACCCTTGTCGTCCTCACCACGGATCACGGCACGATGCTCGCCGAGCACGATTACTGGATGAAGAACTTCATGCCGATGTACAGCGAGATCGTCCGCATCCCGCTGGTGATGAAGCTGCCCGGCGGCGCCAGGTCCGGCCTGCGCGTCGGCGCGCTCACCCAGACCATCGACCTCATGCCGACATTTCTCGATTTCTACTCCAGCCCGGACCCTCCCCACGTGCACGGAAAATCCCTGCGCCGTGTGCTCGACGGCGGAAAGGTGCGGGAGGACGGCATCTTCGGCTACTTCGCGATGGCTCTCAACATAACGGACGGACGTCACGTCTATTTCCGCAACCCCGTCAACGCGGACCTCGGGCCCCTGTACGCTTACACTGCCATGCCGGTGGGCGGGCTCAATCGCTGGTATCCACGCGAGGTCTATGACAAGGTGGAAATGGGCCGCTATTTCGGCCACACCTACAATCTGCCGCTGTACAAGATTCCGGTGGAAGGGGGCGTGCCTCGCGCCCATCCCGGGGAAGCCGAGTTCATCGGACGACACCAGCTCTTCGACGTGATCGCCGATCCCCGCCAGGAAAGACCGCTGGATGACCCGGCGCTGGAAGCCCGGTTCGTCCCGGCGTATCGCGGAGCACCTGCGCGCGCTGGAAGCCCCGCCGGAGCAGTACACCCGCCTGGGAATCATCCCAGCAGGCTGAGAGGCGCCGTGGCTCTTCGCCCCGGGCCTCTCACTCCCTCGCGATGGTCCACCGCGCGCCGAGGCTGACGGGCGCGTCCAGGAGCGCGTAGGGAGCCCCGGTCAGGGCCTCGTATGCGGGACACACCGTGAGCCGCATGCCCGCGCCGGCAAAGAGGTCCCACCCCTGTCCGATCGCCAGCGTCACGCGGGCATCGACGCCAACGCCGGCCATGTACAGGACCGGCCTCGTGAGAGCCAGCCCGGGACTCGCCTCGACGAGGAGCTCCGCGCCGAGCGGCCGGCCCCCGAGGCGTATCCCCATACGCAGGGGGAAAAGAACCTGCCAGCCCGTTGAGCCGGGTACCGGCTTCCGAGCCTGCTTCGAACACCCAGGGACCCGAATAGAACGAAACGCCGAGCTCCATGCCCACCCCTGCGAGGTCGAGCCCCGGTGCCCCGTTGTAAAGCAGCCCGACACGAGGGGTGATCGCCGCGGTGATTGCCATGGAACGCGACAGGTCCTGCGCACCGGCAAGAGCAGCAACGCCCGCAACGAATGCAATGACGAGAAGTGCCCGCTTCATGCTACCACCCGTTCACCTGGAAGAACTCGAGGATGTACGAGACCATCTCGGCGTGCTGGGCATCCGCCGATATCGTCGGTGTCCCGTCGCCATCCTGCGGCCCGTACGAGCCGAACTGCGCGTGCGTTCCGCCGGGAATCTTGTGAAAGACGGTGTAGCCGCCCGACGCGGGACGAGCGTACCCGCCGAGGGCCGTCACATCGAATTGGACCGCCGGCAGGAGGGTGCGCGTGTCGGTGATCTCCTGCGGGGTTGCCAGACCGTCGTTCGACGCGGAGAGCGAGAGAACGGGACCGGTCCACGCCGCGAGGCTCTTGCTGGTCGACGGGTAGGCGGCCAGCAGGACGAGGCCTGACCACGTGGCGGGATGATCCGCGACGCTCCACGCCGCCATGACCCCGCCCAGGGAATGGCCGCCGAGTACCCAGGCAGAGACGCCGGGCACCAGCGCGCGGAGAGGCAGGCCGGCATCGATGGACAGCACGGCGAGATTGCCGGGCTCCTTCGTGATGACCACGGGAATGCCGCTCGCCGCGACATCCGAGAGCCAGGGGACGTACGCGTGGGGATCGACGAGGGCGCCGGGGTAGAAGAGGAAGCCCGTGGAGCGCGCCGGCGCCGCGGAGGGAGTGAGCACGATCGCCTCCCGGGTCTCCGCGACCGCCGCACCGGGCGCCGCCGCAAAGGACAGCGGCAGGTAGGTGCAGGATACGCAGAGCAGGGCGCTGACGACCAGGAGGCACGCTGAGCGGCCATGGGAAAGATTCATGTCACCCCTTTCTCGGCAGGCGCGGCGGGAATCCGGACCGTGAACTCGCTGCCGACCCCGAGGGTCGACGTGAGGGTGACGGTCCCCTCGTGCAGCTCGGTGAGACGCTTGACCAGGCTCAGGCCCAGGCCTGTCCCGGTGATGGCGGCGGTCTGCTCGCCGCGGACGCGGTAGAACTCGTCGAAGACCTTCCGCGCGTCCTCCGGGGAAATGCCGATGCCGTCGTCAGCGACCGAGACGGCCACGTAGATCCCTTCCCGCCGGACGCGAACGGTGACGTGGCCGTTTTCCCGCGAATACTTGACCGCGTTCTCCACCAGGTTCCCGTAGATCATGGCAAGGGCGTCCCGGTCGGCGAGGAGGAGCGTCGCCGTGCCCGTCGGTGCGCCCTCCAGGACCATCGAGATGCCCCTTTCCGCCGCGTTGTCCCTGCTGCCTTCCACGGCTTCCCGCACCACCGCCGCCACGTCCACCGATGCACGCTTCAGGGAGAAGTTGCCGGTCTGGATGGCCGTGAGATTGAGGAGCTCGTTCACCATTCCCCGCAGGGTCCGCACACGCAGCAGCGCGCGCTCGATCATGCGGTGCTCCTCGGCGGGCTCCTGCTTCAGCATGCCGCTCAGGACGAGGTTGAGCCACCCCTCGGTCGCCGCGAGCGGGCTCTTCACCTCGTGGGCGACCAGGGAGACGAACATCGATTTCGCCGTGTCCAGCTTCTTCATCTCCGTGACGTCGCTGAAGACGGCCACGGCGCCGGACGTGCCGCCCGCGGGATCGATGACCGGGCTCACGTTCACCATGTAGGTCGAGGCGCCGATGGGAATCTGGCGGGAGAGGATCATGAACTCGCCGGCGGAACCGATGACCACGTCGACGGTCTCCCGCACGTCGGGGCTCGCCACGGCTTCCAGGGGAAAAGGGATGGGCAGGTTGGCGCAGTCGGGCAGGATCCGGGCGGCGGCGTTGTTCCTCAGCACGACGAGGCGCTCGTTGTTGATGACGAGGATCCCGTCGATCATCGCGGCGATGATGGTCGTGCTCTTCGACCTCTCCGAGGCGAGCTCGAGGAGCCGCTTCTCGCGCTCGGCGCGCAGCCTGCGCGCCTCCAGGGCGAGGGTGCGCCGCTCCAGGCCGTTCTTGATGGCCAGCAGCAGCTCGTCGGGCGTGAAGGGTTTCGGGATGTAGCTGTAGGCGCCCTGCCGCGTGCCCTTCCACGGCGGTGTCGATGGTGGCGTGCGCCGTGATGATGATGGGGACGATGTCGGGATCCCGGTTGCGCGCCTCGCGCATCAGCTCCAGGCCGGACATCCGCGGCATCTGGAGGTCCACCAGGAGGACGGCGAACGGGCCGCGCTCGAGGAACTGCTCCAGCCCCGCCTTGCCGTCACCGGCGGTCACAACGTCGTAGCCCTCCGAGGCGAGGATCTTGCGGCACCCCTCGCGGACGCCCAGCTCGTCGTCGACGACGAGGATGCGCGCCCGGGGATGCATCGCCGGCGTGCTCACCGCAGCAGCTCCTTGACCTTCGCCAGGAAGACGCCCGGGGCGACCGGCTTGTCGAAGAACGCGTCGGCGCCCATGGCCGCGAGGTCCTCCGCGCTGCGCGGCTGGAAGTCGAAGCCCTTCTGGCTGGAAACGGCGGAGACGATGATCACGGGGATCCCGGCGAGGCGCGGCTCGGACTTCAGGGCCCGCGCAAGCGTGAACCCCGAGTCGAGCTGCGTCATCATCAGGTCGGTCACGAGGAGCCCCGGGACGCTGCCCGGCAGCCGGCCGCGCAGCGCGGCCAGCGCGGCACGGGGATCGGAGAAGCCCTCCACGCGCGTACCCCTGCGCTGAGGAGATGCTTTTCTCCATCTCGAGAAAATCCCTGTCGTCATCGACAAGATAGATCGTCGCCGGGCATCAGCTCGCGGCTCCCAGGGCACGTCCACGACGGCGAGGAGAAGCTGGGGGTCCACCGGCTTTTCCAGCAGGGCATCCACCGGCAGCCACGTGCGGTCCGGCTCGATGCGGAACGGGACGAGTCGTTCACGGAGGTGATCATGACCAGGGGGATGGTCTTGGTGTACTCGGAGTTGCGCAGCTCGCGCGAGACGTTGAAGCCGTCACTGGCGTTCTCCATCACCATGTCGAGGATGATGAGATCGGGGCGGCAGGCCGCCACGTCCTCCAGGCACTGCCGGCCGCTGAACGCCACGCGCACCGCGTACCCGTGCTCCTCCAGCAGGACACGGTTCATCTCCACGAAGTCAGCGTCGTCATCGACAAGCAGCACCGTTTTTGCCGGGCTCATACGCTCCCCCTCTCCCCATCGGAATCCGTACAATGAAGGATGTTCCCTTGCCGACCTCGCTGTCCACCGCGATATCCCCCGCGTGCATTTTCACGACGCCATAGACGATGGACAGCCCCATGCCGGTGCCCTTGCCGAGCTGCTTCGTCGTGTAGAAGGGGGTGAAGATCTCCTTCTGCATCTCGGGGGGCATCCCGCAGCCCGTGTCCCTGACCCGCAGGACCAGGAGGTCACGGGACTCGGAAAGACCCGCGCTCACGGTGACCTCGCCTGCCCGCCCGGTCTCTTCCACGGCGTCGATCCCGTTCTGCACGAGGTTCACGAGCATCTGCCTGACCTGCTCGCCGTCCAGGAGCAGCCGGGGAAGCCCGTCCTCGATCTCGGACCGGACGCGGACGGCCCGCCCGTCGATGCCCATGTTCATGGTGTCCACGAGGTCATGCACCAGGAGCGGCAAGGTCCGTCGGTGTCTTCACCACGCGCGACTGGCGGGCGAAATCGAGCAGGCCGCGCATGATGGAGCGGCAGCGGTTGGCCTCGCTCACGATCATCTGGATGTCCTCCGACTCCGGGTCGCCCTCGCGGTGCGCCTTGAGGAGCATGTGCGAGTACAGGAGGATCGTGGAGAGCGGGTTGTTGATCTCGTGCGCCACGCCCGCCGAGATCTGTCCCATGGAGGCGAGCTGTTCGGTCTGCACGAGCTTGTCCTGCGTGGCCTGGTGGGAGCGCTGGAGGCTGGACAGCGTCGCCTCCAGCTCTTCCACGAGGTACGGCAGGCACATGCTCACCTCGGCGAGACCCTGGCAGACGGCGACCGCCTTCTCCCGGCAGGTGGGATAGCCGCAGGAGCCGCAGTTGAGCTGGTCGTCGGGCCCGAACTTGCGCATGCGGCGGAGCGGCTCGACTCGATGTCCGCCTCCGTGGGCTGCGGCAGCACCACTGCCTGCTCGGAGAACTCGCGGCCCAGGTCGATCGCGCGCAACTCCGCGAGGGCGTCCGTCGAGGTCGTCCCCGCTTCATGCGCGCGCCTGCTCTCGTTCACGTGGTCGGCCAGCATCTCCTTGCGGCGCCACGACGCTCACCGTGTTGGTCATCTTCGGGCCATTGATGCAGCCCTCGCAGAACAGCACGTCCAGGACCCGCGCCTTGCTCCTCCCCTCGGCAAGCTCCCTCAGCGCCGGCAGGACCCGGTCCTTGCCCTCGGTCACCAGGACGCTGTTCTGGAGGATGTCCGCGTCGATCCCCGCGGCGCGCAGGAGGCCGCCGGAGATGGGGATGGACCGGCCGAGGAACGACGGCGGGCCGTCGAACGCGCCCTGCGGCGCGCGCGCGGGATAGATGCCCGCCGCGGCGAACATCTGCTGCAGCTCCTCGTAGGTGAGGACCGCGTCCACGATGCCCTGGACGAAAGGATCGCGGATCTCCGCTTTCTTCGCGATGCACGGGCCGATGAAGACGACCCGCACCCCGGCCCCGCGTTCCTTGCGGATGGCGCGCGCCACGGCGATCATGGGGGAGACCACGGGCGCCAGCATGGCGTGGAGGGCCGGCATGTACTTGCGCACGTAGGAAACGATGGCCGGGCAGGGCGTGCTCACCACGGTACGCCCGTCCCGGATGGCCTGCCGCGAGAGGCGCGCGTACTCGCCGCTCACCAGCTCGGCGCCGACCGCGACCTCCCACACCTCGGCGAAGCCCAGCGACCGCAGGGCAGTGGCGACCTGTCCCGGGAGACAGTCGGCGAACGCCACCGGGAACGAGGGGGCGATGCACGCGATGATCGTGCCGCCCCCCTCGAGCATCCGCGTCACCAGCATGGTGGCGTCCTCGATGCGTTTGGCCTTCTGGGTACAGACCTTCACGCAGTTGCCGCAGGCGATGCACTGCTCCGCGATGACGGTGGCCTGCCCGGCGATGACCTTGATGGCCTTCACCGGGCATTCGCGCACGCACGCGTAACAGCGTCGGCATTTCTCGGGAATGGTCGATACGATGCCCATCGCCGTGCGGCTCCGCTCCGCCTCCTACACTCTTTCCCGCGCCGTGTAGTGGGTGTGGAGGAGGTGATGCGACTTCTCGCCGAGCGGCCGCTTCAGGTACTCCTCGTACACCGCCATCACCTCGGGGTTCTTGTGGGACTTGCGGATGGGCTTGCCCTCGTCTTCCTTGTAGATGGCAGCGATGCGCGCCAGGCGCACCTCGTCCGTCGTGAGGCGGGGCTGCCCTCCGCCACCGATGCAGCCGCCGGGACAGGTCATGATCTCGATGAAGTGATACGGGGTGCCGCCCTTCATCCGCTCGATCAGCGCGCGCGCGTTGCCCAGGCCGTGGGCAACCGCGACCCTCACGGTCACCCCATCGAGGAACGACCAGTCCGGGAGCGCGCCCTGGATCTTCACCGACGCTTCCTTGATGCCCTGCAGCCCCGCCACCGGCGTGACATGCAGGTTCTCGAAAGGCAGCTGCTTCCCGGTCACGATCTCCCACACGGTGCGCAGCGCCGCCTCCATGACGCCCCCGGTGTTGGCGAAGATATCCGCCGCGCCCGAGGATGCCCCGAGGATGCTGTCCATCTGCCCGTCGGGCAGTGCCGTGAAGTCCAGGCCCGCCTGCTTGATCATCCGCCCGAGCTCGCGCGTGGTGAGGACCACGTCGACGTCGCGCGCCCCGCTGGAGTACATCTCGGGCCTCTGCGATTCGTACTTCTTGGCCGTGCAGGGCATGACCGAGACCACGAATATGTCCTCCGCCTTCTTCCCGATCTTGTCGGCAAAGTAGGTCTTGGCGAGCGCGCCGAACATCTGCTGGGGCGATTTGCAGGTGGAGATGTTGGGAAGGATCTCGGGCCAGAAGTGCTCTGCGTAGCGGATCCACCCCGGCGAGCAGCTGGTGAACATGGGGAGCGCCACCGGCTTCTTCTCCTTCACGGCCTTCGTGAGGCGCGTGAGGAGCTCGGTGCCTTCCTCCATGATGGTGAGGTCCGCGGTGAAGTTCGTGTCGAACACGCGGTCGAATCCCATCTGGCGAAGCGCGCTGACCATCTTTCCGGTCACGAGCGTGCCGGCGGGATAGCCGAAGCACTCCCCGAGGGCCGCGCGGATGGCCGGCGCCGTCTGGACGACCACGGTCTTCTTCGGGTCATCGAGCGCGTCCCAGACCTTCTGGATCTCGTCCTTCTCGCTGATGGCGCCCACGGGGCAGACCGCGGCGCACTGGCCGCACTGCACGCAGACCACGTCGGAGAGGTCCGACGCGAACGCCGGCCCGATCACGGAGTGAAACCCCCGCCCCTGTGGGAAGATGGCGGCCACTCCCTGCGTCTGACCGCACACGGTGACGCAGCGGCGGCAGGACACGCACTTCGCCGTGTCGCGCACGAGCGCCGGCGTCGTGGCGTCCACCATCCGCTTGCTCTTCGTGCCGGTGAAGGTGACCTGGCGGATGCCGAGGTCGCTCGCGATGGCCTGCAGCTCGCAGTCCACGTTGCGGTCGCAGGTCTGGCAGTCACCCTCGTGATCCGAGAGGATGAGCTCCACGACGGCGCGCCGGGCGTCGCGCGCCCGGGGCGTGTTCGTCTGCACCTCCATCCCCTCCATGGCCCGCGTCACGCAGGCCGGCATGAGGGTCTTGAAGGCCTTCACCTCCACCATGCACACGCGGCAGGACCCGATGGCCTGCACGTTCTTCAGGTAGCACAGGGAGGGGATCTTCACCCCCGCCATGCGCGCTGCCTCCAGGAGGTTCGTCCCGTCGGGCACCTGTATCTTCCTGTTGTCGATCGTCAATGACGGCATATCAGACTGCTCCTTCTTTGGTGCCCGCGGCGGCGCCCGCCGGCGCCTGCTCGCGGTAGTCACAGCGCAGGCAGCGCTTCGTCTCGGCCAGCGCGACCGCCTTCGGCCAGGTGATCTCCACTTCCTCGAATCCCTTTCGCTTCACGATGGGGATCATCTTCATCTCCGGGCGGTCCGCCAGCACGGGGTCCGCCTCCGGATCGAAGAAGGTGTCGGCGAGGTGGTTCGTCCGCCACACGGCGTGATTCTCACCCGTGAGGTACCGGTCGATTCCCGCCGCCGCCTTTTCTCCGGCTGCGATCGCTTCGACCACCGACGACGGACCACTCGCCGCGTCACCGCCGGCGAAGATCCACTCCACGGATGTCTGGCCCGTCACCGGGTCAGCGGCGAGGTAGTGCCGCTCGTTCAGGCGGACCGTGACGCCGTTGCCGGCCGGTCCTTCGAAGAGCGCCTCCGTGTTCAGCGTCTGGCCGATGGCCGCGATCACCATGTCGGCCTTCAGGGTGAAATCGTTCTCGCCCCCTTGGGCGGGCACCTGCACCGCCCCCGGGGCGGCACCTGCACCGCCTTTGCAACGGGCTTGCGGCGGCCGGTGCGGTCGAAGTCGCCCAGCTCCATGGTGCGGAACCGCGCCTCGGCGAGGACGCCCTTCTTCGCGACCAGCTCCAGCGGGGCAGCGAGGAACTCGAACTTCACGCCCTCCCGCTCCGCCTCGTGAACCTCTTCCTCGTAGGCAGGCATCTCGGCGCGCGTCCGCCGGTAGACGACGGTGGAGGTTTCCGCGCCCAGGCGCAGCGCGGTGCGCGCCGCGTCGACTGCCGCGTTGCCGCCGCCGATGACCACCACGTTCTTCCCGACCTTCGCCTTCCCGGTCAGGTTGTACTCGCTGAGGAACCCGAGGGCATCGACGACGCCCTTCATGTCCTCGCCCTTCATGCCGAGACCCATGCCCGGTGGGCGCCCCGACCCCGAGGAACACCGCCTCGAAGCCCTCGCCCTTCAGCTGCGCCAGGGAGAAGTCGCGGCCGAGCTTCTTCTTGGTCTTGATCGTGACGCCCATCTCCGCGATGCCGCGAATCTCGTTCGCCAGGATATCGCGGGGGAGACGGTACGCGGGGATTGCCTGCAGGAGCATGCCGCCCGGCTTGTCCGCTGCCTCGTACACGGTGGGCTTGTAGCCCAGCCGCGCGAGGAAGTACGCGCAGGACAGGCCCGCGGGTCCTGCCCCGATCACCGCCACCTTCCGCTTCGCGTTCGCCCCGTTGCCGATCGGCGCGGGGACCTGGAACCCGACCTCCTGGTCAGCCAGGAACCGCTTGACGGCCCGCACGGAGAGCGGCTCGTCCAGCGTGACCCTGCGGCACTTGCCCTCGCAGGGATGGAAGCACACGCGGGCGCACACCGCCACGAACGGGTTCCTCTCCCTGTGCAGGCGCAGCGCCTCCACGTAGCGCTTCTCACCCGTGAGGCTCACGAAGCCCGGGATGTCCACGCCCGCCGGGCACGCGTTCTGGCAGGGCGCGCGCACGAGCTCGGCGCACACGCCGGCCCGGCACTTCTTGTCCCTGATGTGCTCCACGAACTCTTCGCGGAAGTAACGGATGTTCGACAGGACAGGGTTGGGCGCGGTCTGGCCGAGGCCGCAGAGGGCCGTGTCCTTGATGGTCTCACCGAGGGAGATGAGCCGCTCGATGTCGCCTTCCTCTCCCTTGCCGGCGCAGATGCGCTCCAGGATCTCCAGCATGCGCCGCGTTCCCACCCGGCAGGGCGTGCACTTGCCGCACGACTCGTCCTGCGTGAACTCCAGGAAGAACCGGGCCATGTCGACCATGCAGGAGTCCTCGTCCATAACGATGAGGCCCCCGCTTCCCATGATGGCGCCCAGCTCCGTGATGGATTCATAGTCCACGGGAACGTTCAGGTGCTCCTTGGGGATGCACCCGCCGGACGGACCGCCGATCTGGGCGGCCTTGAACTTCTTCCCGTTGGGAATGCCGCCGCCGATGTCGTAGATGATCTCCCCGAGGGGAACGCCCATGTTCACCTCGACGAGGCCGACATTGTTCACCTTGCCGGTGAGCGCGAAGATCTTCGTGCCCGGGCTCTTCGCCGTTCCCACCGACCGGAACCAGTCGGCGCCGTTGGCGATGATGAGAGGCACGTTGGCGAGGGTCTCGACGTTGTTGAGCACCGTCGGCTTCTCCCAGAGACCGGCCACTGCCGGGAAGGGGGGCCGCGGCCGCGGCTCACCGCGCTTGCCCTCGATGGAGCGCATGAGCGCCGTTTCCTCGCCGCAGACGAATGCGCCCGAGCCGCGCGCGATGTCGATGTCGAAGTCGAAGCCGGTGCCGAGGATGTCCTTGCCCAGGAGGCCGCGCTCGCGGCACTGCTCGATGGCGAGAGTGAGCCGCTCGATTGCCAGCGGGTATTCCGCGCGGCAGTAGATGTAGCCCTGGCTCGCGCCGATGGCCCG
The DNA here is from genome assembly GCA_963768665.1 of uncultured Spirochaetota bacterium. GTDB lineage: Bacteria > Spirochaetota > Spirochaetia > SZUA-6 > Fen-1364 > Fen-1364. Next base: position 229,914 of record CAVYIU010000003.1, read on the forward strand.
CGCGCCGATGATCATGCCCTCGATGACCGCGTGGGGATCGCTTTCCAGCACGCTCCTGTCCATGAAGGCGCCGGGATCACCCTCGTCGGCGTTGCAGAGGAAGTATTTCTTGTCCGAAACGGGCTTGGCGGCGAACTCCCATTTCGTGCCGGTGGAGAATCCCGCTCCGCCGCGCCCGCGGAGACCCGACTTCTTCATTTCGTCGATGAGGCCCTGCGGTGTCATTTCGAGGAGCGCCTTTGCCGTGGCGATGTAGCCGCCGCGGCCGATGTATTCCTCGATGCTCGTCGCCGAGATCCGTCCCTTGTTGTGAAGCACCCGGAGGTTCTGCCGGGCAAAGAACGGTATGTCGGCGTAGTGGGGGATGACGGCCTGGGTGACGGGGTGGCGGAACATGAACCGTTCCACGGGGCGTCCCTTCAGGACGTGCTCCTCCACGAGCTCGGGCATATCTTCCGGCGTGAGCTTCTGGTAGAAGAAGCCGCCGGGGTAGACAACCATGATGGGCCCGCAGGCGCAGAAGCCGTTGCAGCCCGTGCTGACCACGGCGACCTCCCCGGAGCTCCGTGCCGCGTCGAGATCCTTGACGGCCACCTCGTCGGTGAGCCCGCGCGCGGCGAGCTCGCGCATCAGCGCGTCGCGGACCTTCTCGGCGCCGGAGGAAACGCAGCCGGTGCCGAAGCACATCAGCAGATGCATCCGTGTTGTTCTCATGACCTGGCTCCCTTGCGCTTCGCGTTGGCATCCGACGGCTCCGTTCCCACGTACACGACGTAGGCGCTGGCGGCCTTGCCCGCGAGAGTCTTCCGGAACACCTCCTTCGCCTTCTCGGCGTCCAGGTGCCCGTAGAGCACCGGCTGTCCCCCGAGGGTCTCCACCGTCATGACCGGCTCGTGCTCGCAGGCGCCTATGCATCCCGAGGTGGTCAGGCGTATGTCGGTGCGGCCGGCCGCTTCCACCTCCGTGGCGATGGCGTTGACGACCTCGCGCGCCCCGCTGGCGATGCCGCACGTTCCCATGTGCACCGTGAAGCACATCCGGTAGCCGTCCTCGCGGAGCGCCGTCTTCTTCTGTGCCTCGTCCCTGATGGCCAGGATGTCCTGGAGGCTCTTGATCTTATGCATGGACTTTCACCCCCCTCTTGGCGCTCTGCGCCCCCCTCTTGGCGCTCTGCGCCCCCTTCTTCGCTGCCGTTTTCGTCGCCGCCGGCTTCTTCGCCTTCGCCGTCTTCTTCACCGGCGCGTAGTAGGTCGCGAGGATGTCGCGGATCTTCGACGGCCGCACGCGCTTGTAGACCTCTTCGTCGATGCACATGGCCGGGGCCAGCCCGCACGCGCCGAAGCAGCGTGCGATCTCAAGGCTGAACATGCCGTCCTTCGATGTCTCGCCCACCTCGACGCCCAGCTCCTTGCGCATGCTCTCCAGCACCTGCTTGCCGCCGCGCACGTAGCAGGCGGTTCCCAGGCAGACACGCACCACGTGCTTCCCGCGCGGGTGGGTGGAGAAGAATGCGTAAAAGCTCACCACGCCGGCCACCTCGCTGTAGGACTTGTCCATGGCGAGCGCGATCTTCTTCAGCACGGGTTCCGGCAGCCACCCGTAGATGCCCTGCGCGATCTGCAGGACGGGAATGAGCGCGCCCGGCCTGCCCTTGTACTCCGCGAGCACCTCGTCCAGCCGCCGTGAAAGCTCGGCGTCCGTCGCCTGTTCGCCGCAGGCGCAGGCGGCTGTCCCACCCGCCTGGGGATTCTGATGTTCGTCCATGCCCTTCTCCCTTCCTTTCACTTGGTCTGCGTCATGGAGGGACGCGAGTCCCTCCGCGATTCTCTCTCTCACCAGCCGGGCCACCACGATGTCGCCGCGCCGTCCGGACGGCAGCGCCCGGGCGATCTCCGTCGAGCTCACGACAACTTCCCGCGCGTCAACGCGGAGGCGTGCGCGCAGCTCCAGCCCCGGGTTCGTGCACACCACCGATGCAAGGGTCCCGGCGAGATCCCCCATGGGGCTGCGGTCGACGTGGGACAGCGGCATCACGGCGCGCACCGCGCAGCCGCCCAGGGCCGCCTTTTCCAGCCGGAACGTCCCGGCCGCCTGCTCCACCCTGAACTTGAAAAGCGAAAGGCCCAGGCCGGTCGCCTTCCCTTCCTTCGTCGTGTAAAAAGGATCGACTGCTGTCTCGGAGGAAACGGAAAGGCCGGGCCCGTCATCCTCGACCGACACGGCGAGCCTGTCCTCTGCCGACTGCTCGTCCACCGTGACCTCGATCACGCCGGCGCCGGCACGGAGGGCGTTCTCCACGAGATCGAGGATGTGCAGGGAGATCTCACGCAATGACGCACCTCCGGCGGCCCTGGCCCTGCAGAGCCTTCGCGATCTCCTCGAAGACCGGCGCCTCGACGTCGAGGAGGGTGAGCCCCGTCCCGATGTCCTCCAGGAAATGCGCATCCGACGAGCTCACCAGGGGGAAGCCCTGGGAGGCGAACTCGGGTACCCGGCCCCGCGCGGCCCCGGCCGCCGATATTTCCAGCCCGTCAAACGCGAGGTCCGGTGGCATGAAGCCCAGCTGTCCCTGGACGCTGAAGCTCCGCCTGTCCACGTGCGCCGCAACGGCGAGACCACCGTGACGGTGAATGAGGTCCACCGCCTCGGTGAGGGAGAACCTGCTGGCAGCCGCGAGCATCTTCCGCTCGATCCCCGTCACGGCGCCCTCCGCGTCCACGAGCTCCTGCTCCGGCTCCCGGTCGGTTGCCGGCGCGCGAAGGGCCGCCAGGTCGGAAGGCTCGCGCCCACTTCCTCTCCCGCCGCCTGGGCGTCCGCGGGCGTCGGGAACAGGCCCAGCACGTGCACTTCCTCCGCCGTGGTGACTTCCATCCCCGCGACGACGAGGGGTCCGTCAGGAAAAACTGCTGCCGCCGCGGTGACGGCCTCGACGTTGCCCGGTGCTGTTATGGTCACAGACGCCGATCACGGAGAGGCCTCTCTGCATGGCTTCCCGCACGATGGCTGCCGGCCGCATGGCGCGCGAAGCGCAGGGCGAGAGCACCGTGTGGATGTGCAGGTCGGCGGCGAGGCTCATCATGCTGCTCTATCCCCGCCCCCGCAGCCCCAGCTCGTAGAGACGCCCGGCAGCGTCGAAGGTGGACAGGGGGGTCGCCAGGAGCGGGATCTCTTCCTGCACCGCGCGGATCCGCACGGACTCTTCGGGCCGCATCCCGCCGGTAAACACCACGCCGGAAAGCCCGGCGTGCACTGCCACCGCGATCACGTTCAGATGCACCTGTATCGTGAGGAGCAGGCCGCCGCTCGGGGCGTTGGCGAGGACGTCGCTCAGGAGATCGGAGGCGTGCGCGCGCTCCACCCCGGAGGCACCTGCATCCGAGATCTCGGGGGTAAGGTTCTCCAGCGCGAGCGCCTGTACCAGGGTGCCAAGTGTCATCTTTTCTCCTTCACGTGCGGGCACGACTCTCCACCCGCCCGTTCCATGACCACGTCTTCAGCGAACGCCGTGCAGCTCGGCGCGCCGCAGGCGCCGCAGTCCCGACCGGGCAAGGAAGCGGCAAGGGTGTCGATGCGCGAAAGCTTCGCGATGGCCGTTGCCATGTCGGGATCCAGGCGGACGCCGGCGCGCTGCGTGAACGGACGCGCGCGGACCACGGCCGCCGCGACCGCGGCGCCGCCCGGGAAGCCGCCGACGGGCCGGCGCGCATCGTATTCCTGCCACCTGCGGTCCGAGAGGAACTGCTCGTCGGTGAGAAGCGGCGAGCCGCTGCACCCGCCCTCGCACATCGCGAGCTCGAGGAGCGGCACCGTGTCCAGCCGGCCCGCCTCGGCCTCGGCAAGGGCTCGCAGGACGTGCCGTGCGCCCTGCACGACAAGCGCGCGGTCGCCGGCCTTCCGCTCCGCGGCGGCAGCGCGCACAGGCGCGCCGACCTCCGACGGGTCCTGCCCTTCATGGGCGGCCAGCAAGGGTTGCAGGACGCGCAGCAGCCGTTCGGGTGAGAGCACGGTGAGCCGGCTCGTGAGGCTCGTCCTCCTCACGGCCGCAAACTGCCCCGCGCAGGAGGCGACGAGCACGACGGGCCGCAGGGGAAACTCCTCGCTGGCCGCTTCGGCGGGCGAAAGCCACGCGCCGACCTGCGGCAGGAGGGAAGGAAACCTGCTCTCGATCAGGGCGACGACCGGCGGGCAGAGCGGCACGATGAGCGGGGGCACGTGCGGTGACAGCATCGCCTGGGCTCTCAGCGCATCGGTCCACTCGTCCAGCGAGCCGGACCTCGCTGAACCCGAGCCGATGCAGAGCAGCCAGCACCTGGGACGGACCGCCCGCAACGGGAATGCCCGGAAAGAAAGCCGCTCTGCACGATGAGAACCGCGTCCCGTGCTGCCTCCTCCACCGGGACCGCGATGCCGTCTGCGTCGGCGATCCCGTAGACGCCGGAGTCGCACTGCGAAAGGCAGCTCGTGCAGCCGATGCACAACGGGTCGATCACGAACGGCCCGGCGGCGCGGACCCGCAGCGCGGCGGTAGGGCAGGCGGTCACGCACCGCATGCACTCCCGGCACCGGGCCGCGTCGATCGAGAGCGGGAACGGCTGCTGTTCGGCGGCCGGCGCTGATGCGGCCGGCGCGGTTGCGTCGGCGGCCGGCGCGGTTGCGTCGGCGGCATCGTCGAGGAGGATCGTCGACCTGATGCGGGTGCCGCGGCCCACCCTCGTCTCGATCTCGAAACGGTCGCTGTTCCGGCGGATGTTCGGCAGCCCGAGCCCGGCGCCGAACCCCATCTGGCGCGCGCGCTCCGATGCCGTGGACCAGCCTTCACGCAGGGCGAGCTCCACGTCGGGGATGCCCGGGCCCTCGTCCGCCACCTCGAGGTCGAGTCTCCCCTTGTCCACCCGGGCCCAGAGCGTGCCCGTGCGCGCGTGGATGACGACGTTCATCTCCGCCTCGTACGCCGCGATCATGGCACGCCGCATGGCGGAAGCGCCGACCCCGGCCTTTGCGAGCTGCTCCTTGAGGCGGCGTGACGCGAGCCCGGCGGAGTCGTAGTCACCCCCCTCGATGCGAAAGCGGAGCGTGATCACGACCGTGCCGCCCTGGTCGGGACAAGGATGCGTTCCAGGAGGGTCCGTGCTTCCTCCAGGCTGAGCGGGGTAACAAGGAGGGCTGTCCCGGAGGCGCGGGCGCTCTCCATGAGTTCGGGGCACGGGGAGGCATCGGCAACGAGGCAGATGCCCGGCACGTCCATGAGCTCGGCAACGCGGACGAGCTGGCTGTTGTTGAGAGAGGTCACCATGAGGGTGTCGCATCCTGCGTTCGCTATCAGGTCGCTCATGGTATTAGTGGCACATACACGGGCAACATCTCCGCGCCCGGCGGGGGGGCCGATCAGGAGTTTCATGCCCTGGTTGTGCGCAAGCTCCGTGACGTTCATCTGATCTGATATTTTAGATGCAAGTCACATGCCAATCGTGAATATTATCTCGATAAAACGTTGACAAGCGCAATTATTTGATAAGAAATGAATTACGACGTCTTCAAAAGCAAGATCATTTTCGAATGTTTTCAGGTCTGGCGACAACTGCGTGCACAAATCTCCCATGGGAGAATTGCGCACATCAATTCTTGATGCCGCTGTCCAGGGTCGTGACGAGCTCGATATAGGCCTCGTGGAGGAGAAGGCGAACTGATCGCGCGGCTGCCTCGCCGTCTCTCTCGCGCGTGCGACGGATGACCTCCGCCTCCCAGACGTCGAGGGGCGCCTTCAATGCCCGAGTCAGCCGGCTCATCCTGTGGAGGTGACGGAAGAACTCCCTGTCACCCATGCGACACTCTCACGACTGACCAACATGTCGGCCAGACACCCCCTTAAACATGAGGGAGGAAGCTGGTCCCTACCGAAACTTCTCCCTGTCCAGGCCGTACTTTTTCATCCTCTCGTACAGGGCTCGGCGCGAGATGCCCAGGGCCTGCCAGGTGGCGGTAATGTCCCCCTGGTTCTCCCGCAGCGCCGCCTGGATGACGTTCCGTTCCACCTTCTCCATCTCCTCCCGCAGCGGGCCGGCACCCGCGGGCACCGTCAGGAGCCGCTCGGCGTCGTGATGCAGGTCGGGGCTGAACCTCCCGGCAGGTGCCGGTGCGCGCCGTGATGACCATCCGCTCCACGGCGTTCTTCAATTCGCGGACGTTGCCCGGCCAGGGGTGGCCCATCATCTGCGCGAGGGTTTCCTCCGGCACCGCCGGCACGGGGATCCCGCTCCTGTCGGCGGCGCTGCGCATGAAGTGCGCCACGAGGAGCGGGATGTCCTCGGTGCGCTCCCGCAGGGCCGGGACCTGAGGCTGAGCACCATGATGCGGTGATAGAAATCCTCGCGGATCACCCCGCGGCGGACCTCCTCTTCCAGGTCGACGTTCGACGCGCAGACGAGGCGGATGTCCACCGTCCGCGGCCGGTCGCTGCCCAGGGGCTGCACGACGCCGTCGTCCAGGACGCGCAGGAGCTGCACCTGGGCGCGCGGGGAGATCGTCTCGATCTCGTCCAGGAGGAGGGTCCCGCCGGAGGCCGCCACCAGCTTGCCCTCCCGTTCGCCCAGCGCGTCGGTGTACGCGCCGCGGGCGTGCCCGAAGAGCTCGCTTTCCAGCATCGTCTCGGGGAGAGCGCCGGCGTTGACGGGGACGAACGGTCCCCGGCCGCGGCCGCTCTGCGCGTGGATGGCGCGTGCCACCAGCTCCTTGCCGACGCCCGTCTCGCCGGAGACCAGCACGGGCGCGTCCGAGCGCGCTGCCGCCTCCACCTGCGCGTAGACGTCCTGCATGACGGCGCTCCGGCCGATCATCCCGAACCGCCCGTCCTCGTCCGGGGAGAACAGCGTCAGGCGGCGGCGCAGGTCGCGCGTCTCGCGGACAAGCCGCGCCTGCTCCACCGCTTTCGCGACGTACGCGATGAGGACGTCGTCATCGAAGGGCTTCTCGGCAAAGTCGAAGGCGCCGGCCTTCAGGCAGCGCACGGCCATGGCGATGTCACCGTGGCCGGTGATCATCACCACGGGCGGGCCGCCGCCCAGCGCCGTCACGTGCGCAAGGAACTCCTCCCCGTCCATGCCGGGCATCTTCACGTCGGTGACGATGCACATCGCGTCGCGCAGGCCGGGCCACGCGAGGGCCGCTTCCGCCGAGGAGAAGACCTCCACGGACCAGCCGCGCAGTCCCAGCATCTGCCCGATGGAGTGGCGGGCGGCCTCGTCGTCGTCAATGACGACGATGGTCACCGGCTCGTGGCGCCCGTCGTTCCCGGTCATGCGCCGTCTCCTCCCTGCGCGCCGCGGGCCGCCGGGAGCCGCACGGTGAAGGTCGCCCCGCGCCGGGACACCGGCTGCCTCGATCACCCCCTGGTGATCCTGGACGATCGTGCGGGAGATGGAGAGGCCCAGCCCGTGCCCGCCCTTGCGGGTGGTGTAGAAGGGCTGGAAAAGGCTGCGCTTCTGCTCGTCGCTGAACCCCTTCCCGGTGTCGCGGACCTCCGCCACGACGCCGAGGGGCGCCGCCGGGTCAGCCATCGTCGCGATGGACAGCCGGCGCACCGGCGCGCCGTCCATCGCCTGGCGCGCGTTGGAGAGGAGGTTGAGGAACACCTGGGCGAGCCTGACGCGGTCGCCCCAGAGCGACGGGAGGGATTCGTCCAGGGCGAGCGTCACGCTCACCTCGGACAGCTTCATCTGCGGGAGCAGGAACTCCACGCATTCGCGGATGACGCTGTTAATCGACAGGAGCGCAAAGGTGTTGTCGGAGCGCCGCGTGAGCTCGCGCATCTGGTTGATGATCTTCGCGGCCCTGTCCACCTGCCCCGAGATGAGCCGCAGGTTGTCCTTGACCTCGTTCTCGCCGCCGGCTTTCTGGTCGATCATGTAGAAGGCGTTGCGCGCGTAGTTCCTGATGCCGGTGAGCGGCTGGTTGAGCTCGTGCGAGATGGCGGCCGCCATCTCCCCCAGCTCGGCGAGCCGCGTGGAATGCTCCAGCTGCTCCTCCTGGCAGCGCGCCAGCTCGGCAAGGCTGCGGCGCTTCTCCTCCTCCTCACGCCGGGCACCGGCGTCCACCATGCTCAGGAGCACCGCTGCGCCCCGATCCCAGGGGACGCGCGCGCCTCCGACATCGACCCAGGCCGTGGAGCCATCACCGCGCGTAAAGGCGACCTCACGTGATTCCGGCTCCCCCCGACCGGGGACGAACAGGAAGGCGATGTCCTCCGGGCGCGCCATCTCCGCCAGCGTCATCCCCAGGAGAGCATCGCTGTCCCTGCCGAGCATGCGGCAGGCGCGCTCGTTTGCCGCCAGGACGCGTCCCCCACGCGCCAGCAGAACGGCCTGCGGGACGGTTTCGACGAACGCGGTGACCACACCGCGCATCCCACCCGCCTGCACCGCCAGGAGCGCGAGAGCGGCAAGGCCCGGAAGCAGCGCCAGGGAAGTGAGCACGAGACCGGCGTGGCCCGCAAGGGGCAGGAGGGGGACGGCCGCGATGAGCACGGCCGCGATGACGGCTGTCATGACGATGCGGGAGGTGCGCGTGATGCGCCGATTATAGAACACCTGCCCGTCGGGTCAAGCGCGCTGCGTCCTGTCGGCGCGGCGGGCCGCGCTTGCTCCGCGGCGCGCCGGCGGCTACCTTTGCCGCATGAGCGAAGGGATCGGCATCGAGGAGGTCCGGCGCGCCGCGGAGAGGATCCGCGCCTGGGCCCACCGCACGCCCGTGCTCACGAGCGTGACCATGGACGCGCTCTGCGGCGCGGCGCTCTTCTTCAAGTGCGAGAACTTCCAGCGCGTGGGCGCATTCAAGTTCCGCGGTGCCGCGAACGCCGTCCTCTCGCTGGACGACGCCGCGGCGCGGCGCGGGGTCGCCACGCACTCCTCCGGCAACCATGCGCAGGCTTTGGCGCTGGCGGCGCGCCTGCGCGGCATCGCCGCGGTCATCGTCATGCCCAGGGACGCGCCGCGGGTGAAGGTGGAGGCCGTGCGCGGCTACGGTGCGCGCATCGTGTTCTCCGGCAGCGCGCCGGAGGACCGCGAGCACGCGCTGAGCGACGTGGTACGGGAGACGGGCGCCGAGTTCATCCATCCGTCTGACGACCTTCGCGTCATCGCGGGGCAGGGCACCGGCGCCCTGGAGCTGCTCCAGGAGGTCGCGGACCTCGATATCGTGGTGACCCCCGTGGGCGGTGGAGGGCTTCTCAGCGGGACTGCGATCGCCGTGCAGGCTCTCCTGCCCCGCGCGCGGGTGATCGGTGCCGAGCCGGCAGCAGCGGACGACGCCCAGCGGTCCTTCCGTACCGGGACGCTCCATCCCTCCGGCAACCCGCGGACCATCGCGGATGGGCTGCGCACGTCCCTTGGCAGGAACACGTTCCCGCTCGTCCGCGCGCGCGTCTCGGACATCGTCACCGCGACGGAGGAAGGAATCGTGCGGGCCATGCGGCTCGTGTGGGAAAGGATGAAGATCGTCATTGAGCCGTCGGCGGCCGTGCCGCTGGCCGCCATCATGGAAGGCACGCTCCCCGTTGCAGGCAAGCGCGTGGGCATCATTCTCTCGGGCGGAAACGTGGACCTGGATACCCTGCCGTGGATGAAGAAGTGACGGGGGATAGACGCGGCGCGTCTATTTCGGTCGAAAAAACGGGGTCCAAAGGCGCGGGATGAGCGCCACAGCCACATTGTAAAAATCAACCGAAACAGACGCCCTGCGTCTATTCCTGGCGCGGGAACGCGAGGTGCACTGAAGAGGTTCGGGTCCGCAGCGCAGCCGCCTTACGGAAGCAAGCTCTGGCAGACGCGCCGCGTCTATTCCTGGCGAAAATGTGAGGTCCGCGGGGGAGTAGCGAGCGGGCGACGCACGCGGGGTTTTCGACGAAAACAGACGCCCTGCGTCTATTCCTGCCGACAAAAATGAGGTCCGCAAGTGGTACCGGCCGGGCAGCGCCAACGGGGCGGCGCGTCCACAACGTCATCGAGGCGTCATTCGAGTTCAGGGAAGAGCTGATCGCGCGCCTGTCGGCGCGGCCGGCCTAGCCGATTGCTTCTATCTTTGCCTTGCCGCCGTAGAAGTCCCACCACGGCTTCGCGCCCTTGGCGAGGACCTCGTTCAGCGCCTTGATGTTCTTCACGCCCCTGTCCTCGAGCCACTCGGTGAGGGCTCCCTTGCCCTTGGTCGCGTACACGGGGATCCCGTCCTGCCAGGTCGCCCTGCCGCAAAGAACGCCCGAGAAAGGCGTTCCTGCCTCCGCGGCGATCTCGAGGGTTTCGAGGAAGACGCTGTCCGCCACCCCGGCGCTCAAGTAGATGAAGGGCAGCCGGGCCGCAGCGGCCGAATCCTGGAACAGCTTCATGGCATCCTTGCGGCCGTACGCCTTCTGGCCTCCGAAGGTCTTCGTCCCCTCGACGTATGCCATGTTCACCGGCACCTCGACCTTCAGGATGTCCACGCCGTAGCGGGGAAGCGAGAACTCCTTCATGTACGCGGTGACGAGCTTCGGCTTCGCTTTCGCGAACGCGAGGCCCTTCGCATCACCGAGCGAATCGTCGTAGGCGATCACCTCGAGGAACAACGGGACGTCGACGGCGGCGCATTCGCTCCCGATGCGCTCGATGAACGCCTTCTTCACGCCGTTGATCGTGTCGGGGTGGTTGGGGTTGTAGTAGAGAAGCACCTTGATGGCGCTCGCCCCGGCCTCGGTGAGGCGCCGCACGCTCCACTCAGGGAGCAGGTCCGGCAGCCTGCTGTCGTCCTTGGTGTCGTACCCCGTCTTCTCGTAGGCGAGCAGGACGCCCGTGCCCGGGGCGCGCGCCTTGGCGGCGGGAAGGCCGTACTCGGGGTCCAGGAGGATGGCGGAAGCATGCTTCGTCAGCACCGTGGTGACCGCCGTCTTGAATGCGATGAGGTCATCCCCGGTGACCGGGCCTCCCCGTGCCTTGCCGATGGCCTTCTCCAGTGACCCGCGCTGGTCCATGGCCGCCGCGGCGATCACCCCCTTCTTGTCCGCGCAGGCGTTGATGCCCGCGATCTTTCCCTTGCCGATGCGTACTGACATGACGTCCTCCTCAGGTGGATTGCGGCGCGGCCGTTGCGGCGGACGCCTTCTTTCCCGGGACGATCCTGAACCGTCCCGGACCCAGGCACGCGGCAGCCGCCGCGCACAGGAAATAGAACGCTTCCCGCTCCAGTCCCCATCCCCCGCCCTGGTCGATGGTGAGAGCGAGCACGTGGGCGTCGAGGATGACGGCCATCACCATGTTGATGCAGATGACCAGGGCCGCCAGGCGCGCCCCGATGCCGGGAATCAGCAGGAGGGGCGCGACGATCTCCCCGATGAACACGCCGTAGGCGACCCACGCCGGCAGGTGCAGGGCGGCGAGGGGCTGCTGCATCCACGCGATGCCGTGGATGATCTTGTCCACGCCGTGAAAGAGGATGAGACCGGAAACGGTCACCCGGACGAGAAGCTTTCCGAAATCCTGCACAATGGTGAAGCTAATTCTCCTCCCCGCCGCAGTCAATTGGCGGACGGCTTCGGCTTTTGCGCGTGGTATTTTGCCCGCTCGGCGTACGGGACCTGAATGGCCGCGTCGAGCTTCGGGTTGAGCAGGGCAAGGTACGCGGGTGTCAGGTGGTCGGCGACCTGCGCGAAGGGCCCCTCGCGTCCGAGGGTGGCCCAGTAGTTCGTGGAGAGAGCCTCGTTGCCCTCGTCCTCGCTGATGAGCGCATAGTACGGGCCGTCCAGCAGCACGAGCGCCGGGCCGATATGAACGTAGGGATCCTTTGCCGACGGGAGGTTGCGTGGGGGGAGGTAGGGAACCGGGTCGTCGGGGTTGATGATGCGGAGGATGGGGAGATGGTCGAATTTCCGCTCCCCGTCTGCGTCCGTCACGCGGGGCTGACCGGACGCGTAGATCTTCGTGATCTTCCACCCGTCCACGTCGAGCAGCATGCCGACGATGACGGCCTCGGCGGCTCCCAGCGAGTGACCGAAAAGCACGATGTCGTACCCGGGACGCAGTCGGCGCAGGAGGTCCTTGTAGACCCCGAGCGCCATCCTTTCGAATCCGGCATGGAGCTTGATGCCGAGCTTTGCGCTGACGTGCTTCCGGTATTCGACGTCATAGATGGCGTTCCTGAAGTTCGCGGTGCCGCGGATCCAGATCTCCTGGCTGTGCGCACCGTTCAGCGTGCCGATCATGTAGCGGTTGCGCGTGGCAGGAAGGTCCACCAGGGCGAACTCGTCGTACGAGGAGCCGACGGTCGTCGTGATCTGCTCGTTGGTGTCGTAGCGCATGACCCGGTAGGCCTCGGTGAGCCGTGCGATGGTGTGAAAGTCGACGGGGAAGGTCGCGTCGGGGGGCGCCGTGACGGCAGGCGTGCCGGCGCACGAGGCCACGGCGAGCGCGGCGGCCGCACAGAGAGAGCGGCATCCCCGCTTCTTCATGAAATGCTCCTCGGACCGAAGGTGACTCTGCACCCATTATGCCAGGAAAAAGATTTCCGTGTATACTCGGCCGCATCATGCTGAAAAAGAGCCGCCCCGATGGAACCCTGCTGCGGGACCTCCCGTACTTCACGCGCCTGCTGCCCTACCTGATGGGGAGCAGGACCGACTCGACGATCTTTTTCGAGCAGGAAATGGACGTCACCCACGCGCTGGAATACGTGAGGGCCCGCGGCGGCGAGAGGATCTCGTTCTTCCAGGTCTTCCTCTGCGCGGCCGTGCGGACCCTCGCCATGCGCCCGAAGCTGAACCGGTTCATCTCGGGCTTCCACTACTACCAGCGCAACGCAATCATCTTCAATTTCGTGGCCAAGAAAAAGCTCACCGACGAAGGCGAGGAGATCAATATCACCCTTCCCTTCTCACCGGACGAGACGCTCTCCACGCTGCCGGCCAAGGTGTCCGCCATGGTGCACAGGGCGAAGAGCGGGGCGAGCAACGAAGGGGACAGTCTCAATGCGTTCCTCGTGAAGCTTCCGCGCTTCGTCATCCGCCTGGTGATCGGATCGCTGCGCGCGCTGGACTACCACAACATGCTCCCCGGATCATTCCTCGCCTCCCTGCCGTTCTGGGCCAGCATCTTCTTCACGAACGTGGGCAGCGTCGGGATCGACGCGCCGTTTCACCACAACTTCAACCTCGGCACGTGCGGTTTCTTCATCGCCCTCGGCAAGATCCGCAAGGAGCGCGTGACCGGGCCGGACGGCGCCGTCACGACGAGGGACAAGGTCAAGGTGACCTTCACCTACGACGATCGCATCGCCGACGGCATCTACTGCGGCAGGGCGATCGATCTTTTCCGCACCTTCGTCGAATCCCCGGAGCAGCTCGAGCAACCCCTGCAGCTCACCCCGGAGCAGCGAGCCGAGCTGATGCTGAAGGAATAGGACGACACGATGTACGAGTCAAAACCGTGGCTGCAGTTCTACGGAACCACTCCTCACACCCTCGCCTATCCGCCGCTGTCGCTGTACAGCGCCGTGCACGCGCAGGCCGCGGCGACACCGGCGCTCCCCGCGCTCATCTTCATGGGGCGCGGCACGAGGTACGACGAGCTCGACGGCGCGATCTGCCGGGCAAGCCGCGGGTTCGCGGCGCTGGGCTTGAAGCGGGGCGACCGGGTTCTCGTCTGCCTGCCGAACATCCCGCAGTCCGTTGTCGCCTTCTATGCGCTCAACAGGCTGGGCGCCATCCCGGCCATGATCCATCCCCTCTCCGCCCCCGCGGAGATCCGCGCGTATGCCGCGGCAGGCCGGCTGCACGTGGGCCATCGCGCTGGACGCATTCTACCCGCGCTTCGCCGAAGCCCGGCCCCGCTGCGCCGGTTCCTCCTCTGCCGCGTGAGCGACGTCATGGGACCCGTGCTCGCCATGGCTTTCGAGCTGACCGAGGGCCGGAAGATTCCGCCCCTGCCCGCGGACCCGGGTATCGTTCGCTGGTGCACGATGGAGCGCGGATCCCGCGGGGCGGGTGACCTGGCGCACCCCGATCCGCTGTCCCCCGGGGAGACTGCCGTTCTCCTGTTCAGCGGCGGCACCACCGCTTCGTCGAAGGCCGTCATGCTGTCCAGCGACAACTGCAATGCGCTCGCCATCCAGACCAACGCGGCGGGCGGCCCGATCCTCCCCGGTGACGCCATGCTCTCCATCCTGCCGATGTTTCATGGATTCGGCCTCGCCGTCGGTATCCATGCCATGCTGATCAACGGCGGCACCTGCATCCTCGTCCCCCGTTTCCGCGCGGAGGCGCTGGCCGGCCTCGTCAGGAAGTACCGTCCCGCCTACCTCGCCGGGGTGCCCACGCTCTTCGACGCGCTGGCGGCAAACGAGCAGTTCCAGGAGGCGCCGCTGGCCAGCTTCAAGGGCCTGTTCTGCGGGGGCGACAGCCTCAGCAGGCAGACGAAGGAGCGCTTCGAGGCCGTGCTCCGGCGGGGAGGCGGGAAGGGAACCCTGCGCGAAGGGTACGGGCTCACGGAATCGGTGACCGCCAACATCCTGATGCCGCGGGATCACTACCGCGAGGGGAGCATGGGCATCCCCTGCCCCGACATGACGGCAAAGGTGGTCACGCCCGGCACCACCGACGAGGCGTTCCCGGGAGAAGATGGCGAGATCTGCGTCGCGGGGCCCACGCTGATGCTGGGGTACCTGGACGATCCGGAGGCGACGGCACTCGCCCTGCGCACCCATGCCGACGGGATGCGCTGGCTGCACACCGGCGACATCGGCTGCATGGACAAGGACGGCTTCTTCTATTTCAAGCAGCGCGTGAAGCGGATCATCAAGACGTCGGGAATCAGCGTCTACCCGTCGCAGATCGAGGACGTGCTGAACAGGCACCCCGCGGTCAGGCTCTCGTGCGTGATCGGCGTCTCCCACCCTACGAAGGTGCAGGTGCCCAAGGGGTTCGTCATGCTGAACGACGGCTGGGAAGCGGGCCCGAACCTCGAGCATGAATTGATCGAGCTCTGCCGCAAGGAGCTGCTCCCCCACTCCTGCCCCCGCTGCATAGAGTTCCGTGACCGCCTGCCCCTGACGCTCGTCGGGAAGGTCGCCTACCGCTCGCTGGAAGAACAGGAGCCCGGTCGTGTGCTATCATGGAAGATCGCTGACGTAAACGGCTGATCTTCGCCTGCCGACGTTGCAGGGCACGTGCCGGCACGGAACCACGCACCACCCGCCTTGTCAACGCGCGGAGCGGCGGGTATCATCCCGCGCATGCTCCAGCTGGCCGCGGATACCGCGCTGCGTTTTCCCAGCGTCACGGTTCTCAAGGCCTCGGCAGGGTCGGGAAAGACGTACACGCTCACCGCGCGCTACGTGCAGTTTCTCCTTTCCCGCGTGCTCCCGAAGAACCAGCTGAAAAACATCCTCGCCATCACCTTTGCCAACAACGCCTCCCGCGGGATGCGCCAGGAGGTCCTTGGCTGGCTGAAGAGGCTCCATGCCCGCCATGCCGGGAGCCTGGCCGACATCGGCGCGGTGCTCGGGGGAGGCGAGGAGGCTGCGGCGCAAGGCGCCGGTGCCCTCGTCGAGCTCATCCTCTCCCGGTTCTCCGAGTTCCAGGTGAAGACCATCGACAGCTTCATGGCCATGGTGTTCCGCGCCTCCGCGCTGGACTTCGGCTACAGCCCCGAGTTCGAGATCGTGCTCGAACAGGACGCTCTCCTGGACTACGCATTCACCCTCTTCCTCAGGAGACGCGACGGAAGGCAGCGAGCGGGCGGCGCTCCTGGACTGGACCGTCCGTGCCGTCATCGAGTTCAAGGGGAGCGAGGCCGCGTTCCCGTGGGACCCGAGCAGCTCGCTGCGCGAGGAGATGCAGGATCTCGCGGCGCGCCTGTCCTCGGTGGACGAGCGCCCGGTCGTGCACGGACCTGCATGCGCGCCTGCGCGCGCGCGAGTCCGAGGCGCTCGCCGCCCTGGAGCGCGTCCAGGATCTCGTGGTGAAAAGCGGGCTGGAGCGAAACAGCCGCTCCACCTTCCCCGCGTCTCCTGGCGAGCGCGCAGGCGGGCAGGTTCGGCGACCTGTCTCTCCGCGGAGCAGCACGCCCCCGGTGAAGAAGCCCCCGGCGAAGGACGCGCGGGGCGCCGCCGCGCTACGAGGAGATCGGCGACGCGTGGGTGAGGTGGACCGGGGCATCGGCGCGTACGCCGGCGGCTGGGCACGGGCCTGGTACGGGCCGTACCTGCGCCTGCACGCGGGCTTTGCCGACGACGCTGGAAAAGGTCAAGCGCGCGCAGGGAAGGTGTTCATCGGGGACATCAGCCGCACGCTCGGCGAATACCTCTCCGTGGATATCGTTCCCGACATCTACTTCCGCCTCGGGGAGAGGGTCTGGCACTTCCTGGTGGACGAGTTCCAGGACACCTCGCCGCTGCAGTGGCGCACGCTCTTCCCCCTCGTGGAGAACTCCCTTGCCATGGGCGGGAGCTTCTTCGTCGTGGGTGACACCAAGCAGGCGATCTACGGTTTCCGCCAGGCCGACTACACGGATCATGCGGGACATGGAGAACGGCAAGCCCGTTCGCCTCCGCGGCGCGCACGCTGGCCGAGCTCACCGAGAATCGCCGCAGCCGGCCGCGCGTCCTGGACTTCGCGGCGGCCGTGTTCCGCTCAACGCGCGGCCGAGAGCGAGCGGTACGCGGAAGCGGCGCGGCGGAGCGGCCTCGACGCGTGGCGGCAGGATCCCATGCCGGGCACCGACCAGGGATACGCGGAGGTGCGAGATCCTCGATCGCGACGACGAATGTCCCCCCGAGAAGGAGCAGCTCCTTGCCATCGTCATGGAGCTTTCCCGCCGGGGCTACCGCTGGGGGGACATGGCAATCCTGGCATCGCGGAACGAGCACATCGTCAAGCGCGACCTCGTGGCTGAACGAGCGAGGCATTCCCTTTCTCTCCTTCAGCAGCCTGGACGTGCGTTCCCGCGGGGTCGCCGAGGAGATGCTGGCGCTCCTCGCGTTCCTGGATTCTCCGCCGGACGACCTTTCCTTCGCCACCTTCATCCTGGGCAGGATCTTCGCCGAGACCATCCGCGAGCGGAACGGCGCAGCCGATGCAGCGCCCCTGCACGGAGCTGCTCTTCCGGTCGCGGACAGACCGACCCCTGTACAAGGCGTTCCAGGAACGGTTTCCCGCGCTCTGGAAGGAATGCTTTGCCGGCCTGTTCCGCGCCGCGGGATACCTGCCCCTGTACGACCTGGTGAGCGAAGCGTACGCGCGGTTTTCCGTGTTCGCGCGCGTGCCGGGAGGAGGAAGCCACCCTCGCGAAGCTCCTCGAGGCCGTCACGGATTTCGAGGGGTCCGGCGGCGGGAGCCTGCGGGAGTTCCTGGCACAGGCGGGCGGCGAGGGGGGGAAGTGGGCCATCGCAGGTTCCGCCGGGCGTGAACTCGGTGCAGGCCATGACGGTCCACAAGGCAAAGGGGCTCGGGTTTCCCGTCGTCATCGCCCTGTTCTACGGCGGCAGCGGCCACAGCGCCGCGGCGGGTCTTCTCCCAGACGAGGACGGCACCCCGCGCCTCGTCCGCGTCACGGCAGCCCTCGCGAAACACGATGCGTCGATACAGGCGCTCAGAGAGTCGGAGGAGCTGCGGCAGACGGTGGATCGCATGAACGCGCTGTACGTCGCGCTCACGCGGGCCCGGCGCGAGCTGTACGTCATCGGCGTCCGCAGGGAAGGTGATTCGTTTCCCTTCGACCTCCTCCCCGAGGAGGGATTTGCTCCCCGCGACGACAAGGGTCCCGTGGTGCATGCCCGGGACGCTGTCGAAGCCTGCGACCAGGCTCTCGCACGACCAGCGTCCCGTGAAGGTTTCCTTCGAACGCGGGCGACTCAGCAGGGCGGAGCGGCGGCGCGGAGAGCTCGCCCACCGCATGCTCGCGCTGGCAGGGGCCGCGCCGCTCGACCTGGAGGGGGCGCTGCAGGCGGCGGCCGCGCGCGCGGCGCAGGAAGCGCGGGAGGACACGGCAGCGGCTTCCGCCTTGGTGCCGGCGCTCCTGCGCGCTGGTCCACGGCACGGGGCTTGCCGGCTTCTTCACTCCCACCGAAGGGCGCAGCGTCCTCATCGAGCAGGATTTCTGCAGCGCCGCGGGCCGTCTCTCCCGCATGGACCGCGTCATCCTGGACCCCGGTGCCGTGACGGTTATCGACTACAAGACGGGCGCGGAGGAACCGGCCGAGCACGAGCTGCAGCTGCGCCGCTACATGGAGATCCTGTCGGGCGCGTACCCCGGCCGTCCGTGACCGGGATTGCCGCGTACGTGGACCTGGGCACGACGAGGAGCATCACGTGAGCGCGTCGTTCATCCCCGCAGGGCATAGCCTGGTGGAGGAGGCAGCGCGGATCGTGGAGTCTTCCGGGGCGGACCCGGGAGAGGCAGTGGTGGTGTTCCCGGGCAGCAGGCCGGCGCACTTCCTCCTGCGGCGGCTCGCAAGGAACCGCGTCGCCGGGTTCGTTCCCCCGCGGATCCTCTCCATGGACGAGCTGGTGGCCTCCATCGTGGAGGCACAGGATGCGCGCGCGGGACGGGTACGACCGGGCCTGGATTCCATCGATGCCGTGGCCATTCTCTACGAGATCCAGGTCGCCGCGCGGTCGCCGCTGGGCGGCCCGGCGTTCATGACGCTGGACAGCTTCTTCCCGCTGGGCATGAAGATCTGGGCCGACCTCGAGGAGCTGCTCATCGAGTGCGTTCCGGTCCGCTCGGTGGCCGGCGTGCAGGCGCTCGTGCAGGAGGAAGTCCCGCGCCGCTCGCGGGAGCGCCTCCAGTCGCTGGCACACTTCTACGAGGAGTTCTACACGCAGGTGGAGCTGCGAGGGTTCTCCACCCGCGCATCGCGGTATCGCCAGGCGTCGGATGGAATCCTGCCCCAGGATGTGCCAGGGACGGGGCCGCTGGTGCTCGCCGGCTTCTCGCTTCTCACGGCTGCCGAGAAGTCACTCTTCCGCACCCTCGCGGGCTGGTCACGCGTGCGGATGGTCTTCCGCGAGGGCACGGGGATGCGCGCCTGGATGAAGGGGCTCCCGGTGGAGACGCCTCCTGACGCGCCCGTCGTCTTTCCCGTGGGGAACACCCATTTCACGAGCAGCCCGGACACGCACGGCCAGGTCTTTGCCCTCAACGACACGCTCGGTGAACCGGACGAGTCCACGGTCATCGTGCTCCCCCGCGCGGAAACCCTTTTCCCGCTCCTGCGCCACGGGCTCTCCCGTTTCGACACGGAGAGCTACAACGTCTCCCTTCCCTACCCGCTGCAGCGGACCCCTCTCTACGGCTTCCTCAACAACCTCATGGAGCTCGTCAGCTCGATGGCGGGGGAGCTCGTGTACCTCCCGGCCTACATGGCGTTCGTCCTGCATCCCTACGTGAAAAACCTCCGCATGGGCGCCTCGGCCGAGGCCACGCGCGTGCTCTTCCACGCGCTGGAAGACAGGCTCGCCGACTCCCCGACGCGCGCGTTCGGCATGCTGGAAGAGATCGAGTCGGACGGGGAGCTGTTCAGGATCGCCGCGCGACGCGTGGGGAGCGACGAGGAGGAGCGGACGGCTGCCCGGCCGAAGGAGCATCTCGCTGACATCCACCGCCGCACGCTCGGCAGCTTCCGTTCGTTCCGCAGCGTGAGGGAGTTTGCCGAGCGCTGCATGGGGCTGATCTCCTGGGTGCACGACCGGAGCACTGCCCGTGACCACCCGTACTTCACACCCTTCTCGGAAGAGTTCATGCGCGCGCTGGAAACGATCGCCCGGTCGCTCCTCGCCGACAAGGCCTTCAACGATTCCGGGAGCTACTTCGCCCTCCTGCGGCGCTACCTCCGCATCGTCTACCACCATTTCCCCGGCACCCCGATGGGCGGGATGCAGGTCCTCGGCGTCCTGGAGACGCGCTCGCTCTCGTTCGAGCGCGTGTTCGTGCTGGACGCCAACGAGGGCGTGCTCCCCTCCGCCGGGGCGGAAGGCTCCCTCCTTCCCTTCCCCGTGCGCGCCGCCCTCGGCCTTCCCACCACGCACGACCAGGAGGACGTGGCCGCGTACAACTTCCAGCAGCTCGCGGCCGGCGCGAAGGAGCTCCACCTCTCCTACGTCGAGACCGGGGACAGGGAACGCTCGCGGTTCGTCGAGCGGCTTCTCTGGGAGCAGGAGAAGCGGACTCCCGGGCAGCCCTCGCCGGTGCAGTCGGTGCAGTACCGCGTCGATCTCGGCACGACACCCCCGCCGCCGATCCCGAAGACCCCGGAGGTGGCGGCATGGCTGCGCACCCGGGAGCAGAGCGCCACCGGTCTCAACGCGTACCTGCAGTGCCCGCTCAAGTTCTACTATAGAGAGGTGCTGAAGCTGTCGCAGCGCGAAGAGCCCGGCGGCGAGATCGATCCCACGCAGGTCGGCACCTTCGTGCACGCGGTGCTGCAGCGCTACTTCTCCTCGCGCCTCGGCCGGCGCCTGCTCGCGGACGACGCGGATGCGGGAGCGATGACGAGGCTGGTGGACGCGATGTTCCCGGAGTGGTTCGGCCAGGCCGAGGCGGGCGCGGGGCGCCTGCTGCACGAGCAGGTGAGCCGGCACCTGGCGGATTTCCTCACCGGGTACGTGAAGCCCCTGGCGGCACGCTGCGCGCTCTCGATCCGGTCGCTGGAGCATCCGGTCGCGGTGTCCTGGAAGGGCTTCGGGCTGCGGGGCCGCATCGATGCCGTGGAGGAGCGGGACGGCCGCACCGTGCTGGTGGACTACAAGACATCATCCAGCGGTGCCGGCTACGCGGTGAAGTGGAAGAAGCTCGACGCGGAGGACCGCGCCACGTGGAGCGAAGCCATCCCTTCGCTCCAGCTCGCCTTCTACACGCTCCTGCACGCGGAAGAGACGGGGAGCGATCCCCGCGGCGCGGACGCGCTGTTTCTCATCCTCGGGAGGAATCACATCGACGAGAAGATCGAGCTGCCCCTCTTCGACCAGAAGCACCCGTCGGAGACTCACTGGCCGGTGATGGAGAAGGTCCTGCTGGGTTTGCTGACGGAGATCGTGTCACCGGATGTTCCGTTCACCGCTGCGCGGGACCTGAAGGTGGCGTGTTCGCGGTGCGACTTCACGGGCATCTGCGGGACGGGAGCCATGAAAGCGCGGTAGCGCGCTGGCGACGCCTCAGCGGGCCCCACCGCGACGCCTTCGGCGCGCTGGCCTAGGAAACGTTTTCGTCGGCGGTCTGGATCTTCGTGTACAGCGAAATGAGCGTGGCGTACGCGATATCGAGATGCTCCTGGAGGTTCTCGCGGCCTTCCTCGTCCCGCTTGCCCTTGATCTGGTCGATCAGCTCCCCGTGGGACCTGACAGCCTCCTCGAAGTTTTCCAGAGCGAACGCATTGCGGGAGAAGATGAGAAACCAGATCTGCGGCTTGATGCTCCGCCACATCGAGAGCACGCGGTTATGCCGCGCCGACTTCACGAGCTCCTCGTGGAACTGGAGGTCGAGGTCGACCGCCTTCTGCAGCGAAAAATCATTGCTCAGGCAGGCGCGCAGGAACTCGTTGGCCCTGTGCAGGCGCGCGAAATCCTCGTCCTGCGCGCGTTCCGTGGCATACCGCAGCGCGAGCATCTCCAGGGAAACCCGCAGGCTGCAGACCTCCTCCACGTCGTCCACGGTCATGCTGGCGACCACGGCGCTGCGATTGGGCTCGCGGACGACCAGCCCCTCGTGCTCGAGCCTGATGAGAGCGTCGCGCACCGGGCCGCGGCTGGTCTTCGATCATTGCAGAAATCTCCTGCTCAAGGATGCGCTCGCCGGGCTTGATGTTGCCGGTGAGGATCTCACGGCGGAGCTTCTTTGCGACCTCGTGCGCGAGCGAGCTTCGGGCGACAGGGGTCAGGAGCGCGGTGCTTGCGCTTCTTGGGACGGAATCCAGCGTACTAATTGTCTATCTCCCCTCGTAGAAAAACTATCCCCTCCCGATAATCCTGTCAACGATCCACACGATCCACGCCATAACGGGCCGCGTCGAGCGACAGGTCCGCGCAGAGCGATGACAGGCTGGCTGCCACATCGGCGGGCAGAAGGAGACCCTCCCGCAGCGCCTTCTCCCTGTTTTCCCATTCCCGCTCCCCGGGAAGCCAGATCCTGTCCGCGTTCACCGCCTTCGGCGCGCCGCGGATCGAGGCGGCGAGCGTGTCCACGCGCCCGCTGAATCCCTGGAGCGGCATAAATGCCGCGGCGTCCACCGCGATGAACGACAGCGACTGGTTGACCGGCGCCGGGCCGTTCACCCAGCTCACCACGTCGGCTCCGAACGCACCGCCGCAGAGAACACCGGTGAGGATCTCGATCAGCAGCGAGATCCCGTAGCCCTTGTGGCCCGCCATGGGCAGTAGTGCGCCCCGCAGCGGGTAGCCGGCAGGGTTGGTCGTCGGCAGGCCGTCCCCGTCGATGAGCCAGCCTTGCGGAATCGGTTTCCCGGCGGCCTGCGCCTGGTAGACCTTGCCCGCCGCCACGACGCTCGTGGCGATATCGAGGAAAAGCGGCCTGTCGTTGCCGGTGGGGGCTGCCCACGCGAGGGGGTTGGTTCCGAGCACCGGCCCGCGGGAACCGGGGACCGCGACGCCGGGATCCACGTTGCACATGGCCAGGCCGATCATCCCCTGGCGTGCCGCCAAGACGGCATAGTAGCCGGCAGCGCCGAAATGACCGCTGTTCCTGACCCCGGCGAAGGCGATGCCGGTGGACCGCGCCTTCTCCATGGCCGTGCGCATGGCCAGGTGGGAGCTCACCATGGGCAGGGAGCGGTGGCCGTCGAAGAGCGCCCAGGACGCACCCTGCCCCACCATCTCGGCGGAGGCATCCAGCGTCATTTTCCCGTCACGGAAGTTTTTCAAGAGGCCGCGCAGCTGCTTCGTCCCGTGTGTATGAACCCCCCACGTGTCCGTGGTGACCAGGACGTCGGCGGTGATCCGCGCCTCCTCGGCGCCGACGCCTGCCTTTGCCATGGCGTCACGGCAGAGCCGTTCGAGGTTCGCGACGCTTGTTTTCATCGACTCCACGACAAACGAGTTTCAGGGGCCGGCCGGCCGTTGTCAATCCTCCCCGGGTGCGCGACTCGTTTCAAATGTCCCGCTTCACGGCACGGTGGTCTCGTCCTTCGGTGACGGTGACACGCCGCGTGGCTTTCCCGCTCGTCAATCAGTATCTTGAGCACAGGGGAGGTCGACGATCATGAATCCGACGAATGCCGAACAGGTCATGCGGGACCCCGACAACGCTGAACTGGTGCGGCTCAAGCGCGACCTCCGCTTCTATCCTGCAGACACCCGCCATCCCCGCTCCCTCACCAGGGCACAGGTCGAGCAGTTCAACAGGGACGGGTACATCCCGCACCTGCGCATCTTCAGCGAGGCGGAGATGAAAAAAATCCGCGCCTTCGTCGACTCCGTCCAGGCGAAGGAAGCGGCGGCAGGCAATGACCCGAACTTCATCCGCTTCATCCACATGAACTACGCCACGGGGTGGGACGTCATGAACAACCCTGTGATCGTGGGATACGTGAAGGACCTCCTGGGTGAGAACGTCGTCGGCTGGGGCGCCGCGTTCTTCAACAAGCCGCCCATGAGCGCCTCCAGGCCTGGCAGTACCGTGGCGTGGCACCAGGACGCCAGCTACTGGCCCCTTTCGCCATCCAAGGCAGTGACCGTGTGGCTCGCCATCGACGACGTGGACACGGAGAACGCGGCCATGCAGTTCATCGCGGGAAGCCACCACCATGGCGCCGCGACCTTCCGGGAGAGCAGCCCGGAGGAGCACAACGTCCTCACACAGACCATCGACAACCCCGAGCAGTACGGTACGAAGGTCGACGACATCCTGAAGGCCGGCGAGGCCTCCATCCATGCCGACCTCCTGCTGCACGGTTCCGGGCAGAACAGCTCCCCCCGCCGCCGCTGCGGCTACGCCATCCGCTACACGGCCGCCGACGTGCGCGCCACGCACGGGTGGACGCAGAGGGGCGTTTGGGTGAGCGGCCGCGACGACAGCGGGCACTGGGCGAACCTTCCGCGGCCGGCGGGTGACTGAACGGCCACCGCCGTCTGCTCCACGGTGTGCCGTGGAGGGGCTGTCAGTACTCTTTAGAATTGTCCCTTGCATGGCTCGGGGGTGGAGTCTATTTTAGTCTGCACTAGACGGAGGAAAGAATGGCCAACACCGTATTCGACATGTTGAGTCTCAAGGGCAAAGTCGCCATGGTCACCGGCGCCGCGTCGGGCATGGGCCAGGCAATGGCGGAAGCCTACGCCGAGGCAGGCGCGGACCTCCTCCTGCCCGTCCACAAGAACGTCGCCGGTATGGACACCACCAGGAAGTACGCCGAGAAGCTCGGCCGCCGCGTTGTCGTTCCCCAGGGTGACATGACGAAGGTCGCGGACATCCGGGCGGTGTTCAAGACACTGGACAAGGAGTTCGGGAAGATCGACATCCTCGCCACCCTGGTCGGCCCCGGCCTCCGCTGTTCGGCGGAGGAGATGGACCTCGACCGCTTCAACGAGATAGTCTACGGCTTGACCACGGCGCGCTTCTGCAGCTGCCAGGAGGCGGGCCTTCGCATGCTGAAGCAGGGCAAGGGGAGCATCATCGCCATGGGCTCCATCGCCAGCCTCACCGCGCTGGGCCGCGGCAACTTCGCCTACAGCGTCGGCATGGGCGCGGTGGTGGAGATGGTAAGAGAACTGAGCACGGAGTGGAGCGGTCGTGGGGTGCGCGTGAACGCCATCCTTCCCGCCCAGGTCACGAATGCCGGCTTCCCGGCCTTCTGGAAGGCCAACCCCGAGATCGAAAAGAAGATGCTGAGCGGGATTCCCATCGGGCGTTTCGGCCAGCCGGAGGACGTAAAGGGCATCGCGCTGCTGCTGGCCTCGGACGCCGCATCGTGGATCTCGGGCGTGCTGTTCCCGTTCGATGGCGGCAACCTTGCTATGAATGCCGGGGGCTCTCCCGGTGTCGTGAAGTTCAACTAGGTCAGCGTCGGTACGCCGATCGCGTCAGCGTCGGTACGCCGATCGCGGCTCGGTCGCGCACCCCAGGAGGGTTTCTCGCATGGCTGCAAAGAAGGATTCCGGGCCGAGCCGGGAGCAGAGCATCGCGCTGTACCGCACCATGCTCATCATCCGCCGCTCGGAGGAACAGCTAGTGAAGATGTACGCCGCGGGCAAGCTCTATGGCGGCGTACATACCTACATCGGCGAAGAAGCGGTGGCCTCCGGCGTCTGCGCGCACCTGCGCGCGGATGACACCGTGTTCAGCACTCACCGGGGACACGGCCACGCGCTCGCCAAGGGCGTAACGCCCCGCGAGCTCTTCGCCGAGGTGCTGGGCAGGGCCACCGGCTGCTCCGGGGGACGGGGCGGAAGCATGCACCTGTTCAAGCCGGAGATCGGCTTCATGGGATCCAGCGGCATCGTCGGCCCCAGCATCACGCTGGCAGCGGGAACCGGCTGACGCGGCGCGGATCCTCAAGATCGACAGGGTTGGCGTGGCCTTCTTCGGTGACGGTGCCACCAACAACGGCTCGTTCCACGAGGGGATCAACCTCGCCACCACGTGGAGCCTCCCTACCCTTTTCGTCTGTGAGAACAACATGTACGCCACCGAGGTCCCCTACGCAAAGGCTACGAAGCAGACCGACGTGTACAAGCGCGCGGCCGCCTACGGCCTGCCCGGCATCGAGGTGGACGGCAACGACGTGCTCGCTGTCTGGCGCGTGGCTGGCGAGGCTGTGCAGCGGGCGCGCTCGGGCGGTGGACCCACGCTCATCGAGTGCAAGACCTACCGGACCCGGGCACACTCGGAGGGCATGCGTGACGCCGGGTACCGCACGCAGGAAGAAGTCGCAGCCTGGAAGGCGCGTGATCCCCTGGTGCTGCTGGAAAAGTCCCGCGTCGCGGCGGACGCATCGATAAAGGCAGCACTGGAAAAGGTGGACGCCGAGGTGAAGGCAATGGTGGAGGAGGCGGCGGAGTTCGCCCTGGCCAGCCCGCTCCCCACGCCGGGGACGGTCATGGACCACGTCTACAGCGAGAAGTGAGGAACGCGGAATGCGGGAAATGACCTTTGTGGACGCGGCCCGCGAAGGGCTCGCGGAGGAAATGGCGAAGGATTCGCGGATCTTCGTCGTCGGGGAAGGCATAGGCGCGCGCGGGGGCAACTTCAACACCACCGTGGGCCTCTTCGATCTCTACGGGGAAGAGAGGCTGCGGGACACGCCCATCAGCGAGCGCGGCTTCACCGCCGTGTGCACGGGAGCCGCGGCCAGCGGCGCGCGACCGGTCGTGGACTTCATGTTCATCGATTTCCTCTCCGATGCATTCGGGGACATGTTCAACCAGATGTCGAAGCTGCAGTGGATGAGCGGCGGCAGGCTGAAGATGCCCATCGTCGTGCGCGGGTGCGTGGGCGTGACGCCGTTCAACGCGGCGCACCACTCCGGCAACTACTACCCGTTCTTCATGCACGTCCCCGGTTTCCGCGTGGTGATGCCCACCACACCCGCTGACGCGAAGGGCCTGATGAAGACGTCCCTGCGCTCGGATGACCCCGTGCTCTTCCTGGAGCACAAGAGCCTCCTGAACCTCAAGGGACCCGTACCGGACGGGGAGCACCTGGTCCCGTTCGGGAAAGCCGCCGTATCGCGGGAAGGAAAGGACGTCACCATCGTGGCGGTGGCCTTCATGGTCCGCAAGGCGCTGGAAGCAGCCGACGAGCTCGCCAAGGAGGGCATCAGCGTGGAGGTCATCGACCCGCGGTCCCTCGCGCCGCTGGACATCGACACCGTCCTCGCCTCGGTGCACAAGACGGGCCGACTCCTCGTCGTCGACGAGGATTTCGCCCCCTGCGGTGCCGCGGCCGAGATCGCGACGCAGGTGATGGAAAAGGGCTTCGACGACCTGGACGCCCCCGTGGCGCGGCTCACGGGGCTGTCCTGTCCCGCACCGTACAGCCCTTCGCTCTTCGAAGGGGTGGTCCCGGACACGAAGGCGGTGGTCGCATCGCTTCGCGCCCTGCTCGCTGAGTAATCGGGAGACCCGGATGGCATTCGAGGTTGTAATGCCCCGTCTGGGCTGGAACATGGAAGAGGGAGCCCTTGTCGGCTGGCGCAAGAAGGATGGCGAGACGGTCGCTGTCGGCGAGATCCTCTTCGAGGTGGAGAGCGACAAGGCGGTCCAGGAGGTGGAGGCGCTGGAAAACGGCATCCTCCGCATCCCGCCTGACTCGCCGCCCCTTGGCACGCACGTGCCTGTCGGCACGTTCCTCGCCTGGCTGCTCGCGCCGGGAGAGGCCATGCCAGCCGCCAAGGCAACGAAACCCGCGGGGACAGCCGTGGCAACTCCCGCGGCAGCCGCACCGGCACCCGCGGCGGCTCCGGCAGCCTCCGCGCCCGCTGCACCGGCACGCCCGGCTGCGCGTGCCGACGGAAAAGCGCCCGCCATCAGTCCCCGCGCGCGGCGCGTGGCCGGCGAGCTGGGCGTCGAGTGGACGACGATCAAGGGTTCCGGGCGTACCGGAGGATCGTCGAGCGCGACGTTCGGCGCGCCGCGGCGGAGGGCATCGGGCAAGGCGCCGCGGGACGGCCTGCAACAGCAGTGCCCGGCGCGCGACGCGCCATTGCGGAAAAGATGAGCGCCAGCGCCCGCACCACGGCCGCTGTCACTCTCACCACGGAAGCGGACGCCACCGAGCTGGTCAAGCTGCGGGAGCTCTTCAAGAGCAACAAGGCGCCGCTGGTGCCGTCCTACAACGACTTCCTCATCAGGATCGCTGCCATCGCGCTGAAGGATCACCCTGCCGTGAACGGGTCCGACGGGCCGGTCCACGTGGGCTTCGCGGTGGACACGGAGCGCGCCCTGCTCGTGCCGGTCGTCCGCAACGTGCAGGATGCGTCCCTCGTGGACATCGCCAGGGAGTCAGCGCGGCTGGTCGAGCGGGCCCGGGCCGGCCAGCTCACCGCGGAAGAAATGGCGGGGGGGACTTTCACCATCACGAACCTCGGGATGTACGAGATCGACGCCTTCACGCCGATCATCAACATCCCCGAGCACGCTATCCTCGGCGTGGGGCGTATCGTGGCGAAGCAGGTGGTGACGGACGCGGATGCGGGCACGGTCGCCATCCGCCGCATGATGGTCCTCAGCCTCACCTTCGACCACCGGCTCGGTGGACGGCGCGCCTGCCGCGCGGTTCCTCCAGCAGCTCAAACGTGCGGTGGAGCAGCCCCTTTACTGGATCGCCGGCGCATAGCGCGCGGCCGCCGGCTCCTGGAACGGGCCAGCGCGCGAGGCTTCCGACGCGCTGTTCACATCGCTTTCAGCATCTCCTCCAGCAGGAGGTAGCAGAACAGTTGCTGCCGCGGGAGCTGGAATCGCCCTTCCACATGTTGCCCTTCAGGTCGTGGGAGATCGAGCCGTCACGGTGCAGGTACCCGAACCATTCGCCGTAGCGCTTGTCAGGGAAATGCGCCAGCGACCAGCGGAGGATCTTCTCGAACCAGGCCTCGTATTTCTTCTCTCCCGTGAGCGAGTACGCAAGGAAGGGACGCCACGGACTTCATCGCCGCTCTCGCCTCGCGTGGTGGACGAACGAGACCATCTGTAATTCGTTATTGCAGAAAAACAGAAATACGCCTATATTGAGTCTATGAATGCAATCGTTACCATGACCAGCCGGGGAGTTCTTACGCTGCCGGCCAAGCTACGCAAAGCCGTCGGCTTGACGCCCGACGATCCCATCATCGCGGAAACGACGGCGGAAGGCATCCTTCTCCGGCCAGCCGTGACGCTGCCGGTGGAGGTATATTCAGAGGAGCGGGTGCGGGAGTTTGACCAGGCGGAAGCCGAGCTATCCGTCGGTCTCCGCGGCAAGCGAAAGCGCTGAACCGCTTGCGGATCTTTCTGGATGCCAATATCATTTTCTCGGCGGCCAAATCAGATGGCGCGGTCCGGCTTTTGCTCGCAACGCTCCGCCGGGCGGGGCACGAGTGCTGGGCAGATCCCTATGTGGTGGAGGAAGCGCGGCGGAACCTGACCCTGAAGCTGCCGGATGGTCCCGCTTCCCTGGTTTCCGAACTTCGGCATCTGCATGTCGCCCCGCGTCATTCGGTCGATTCGGCTCTGGCCGCCGTCCTCCCGCTTGCGGAAAATGACCGGCCGGTCCTTGCCGCCGCCGTCCGCCTCCGATGCAGCGATCTGCTTACCGGCGATCGAACCCACTTCGGCGCGCTCTTCGGAAAGTCGTTGCATGGAGTCACGATCTATTCACCCCGGTCGATTGCCGAAGCGCTTCACTTCGGTGGGCTTCCCCGTCACTCGCCGTAGATCCGAACCGTGAAGAGCTTCAGCGCTCTGATTGCCGCCACCGCCTCGGGCCGTCAGCGCGCTCGACCGGGTCTATCAGCGCCCCCGCATGCCGATTTTCTTGCCTAGCGTCCAATACTCCCCCGGGCCCCCGAAGTTGGACATGAAGATCAGGGGCTGAAGGCGCTCGGGCAGCACGCGCCCCCCCGCGTCCAGGATCTCTTCGTCGGCATGCGCGAACAGCACCTCCGCAAGGAACAGGTCGTGGTCTCCCGTCTCCCGCAGGTCGATAACGCGACATTCTAGGTTCACCGGGCACTCCGCGATGAGCGGCGGGCGAACGGTGGACGAGGGGACCGCCGTAAGTCCGGCGGCGGCGAATTTGTCCGTAGCGCGGCCTGTTGTGGAGCCGCAGAGCTCGGTCTGCCGCATCAGGGCGGGGGTGGGAAAGTTGATGACGAACTCGCGGCTAGACGCGATCAACCCGTGCGAGTATGTCGCCTTGCGCACGCTTATCCCTACAATCGGGGGCTTGGCCAAGCTGACGTTGAACACCTCTCCCAGGGCAATGATATTCGGCCTCCCGTCGGCGGCCACGCAGCTTATTAGCGCGGCCGGCGTGGGGTATACCGAGCGGAAAGAATCGACGCGCCTTTTTGCCATTCGCCGGTGAGCCTACGCCCCCGCATGAAGGGGGTCAAGCCGTTCATCGGCTCCAGGGCACTTAGCAGAGCAGCGCTGGTTGAAGCCATCACCGAATCGGCGGCAGTCATGAACAAGCCATACGTCGATCTCGCCGCCATGACGCAAGTAGGCGCGAATATCCGCGCCTATGCCATCGCTCTCTCGCGGCACCAAAAGCTCTTTCGCTGGCTGCGCGCAAGCTCCCGAAAACAGCGCATGAACGAACTGCTCTATCAGGGGCTTCGGCGAGTCGTTGAGAAGCGCCTTGAAGCCATAGGGCATCGTTGCAGTCCCTTCCGGCACGAGTTGTTCGTAGGCTTCAACGGCGGCTGGGCTCGCCAGGATCGTCGCCGATTTTTCGTGCGAGTTTCCGGGCGAAAACGAGCTTGCGGAAACAATCTCTCTCTTGCTGCTGCCTTCCGCGTATAAAGTGCTGGGCGTGGAAGTCCTCGCTCCCGCGTCCCGACGTTTCGTGGAGGAACCCCGGCCGTGAGAATAGCAGTCCTCGTAAAGCAGGTTCCCGAGTCCGACTCCCTCACCCTTGATCCCGAGACGGGCACCATGGTCCGCTCCGTAGATACCTCCATAGTCAATCCTCTCGATCTCTATGCGATCGAGGCGGCGCTGCGAGTCAAGGATGACGAGCCATCCACTTCAATCCTCGCCCTCTCCCTGGGGCCCGCCCACGCCGAAACCGCCTTCAGGGAGGCGCTTGCGATGGGCTGCGACGAGGCCCTCCTCATCACGGGCGACAGCCAGGCTGCGCATGCGGATTCTGGATGAAGTGGGGCGGAGTCGAGGATCACCGCGGCGCAAATGGCTATAAAAGCGCTTATCACTATCACTTATCACTTCACGTCGCCTTCAGCATTTCCTCCAGCAGGAGATGGCAGTACAGCTGCTGCCGCGGGAGGTGGAACGGCCCTTTCCACATGTTGCCCTTCAGGTCGTGGGAGATCGAGCCGTCGCGGTGCAGGTACCCGAACCATTCGCCGTAGCGCTTGTCAGGGAAGTGCGCCAGCGACCAGCGGAGGATCTTCTCGAACCAGGCCTCGTATTTCTTCTCTCCCGTGAGCGAGCACGCAAGGAGCGTGGCGTAGATGGCCTCGTTGTGCGGCCACCACAGCTTCATGTCCCACTCGTACTGCACGGGCTGCTTCCCTTCCACGTCGGCGAAGTAGAGGATGCCGCCGTGCACGGGATCCCATCCCGTTTCCAGTGACCAGTCGAGGATGGGCAGCGCGCGGCGCACCAGCGCGTCGTCCTTCCGGTGTTTTCCCTCGGCCATGATGAACCATGCCGTCTCGATGGCATGCCCGGGGTTCACGCAGCGGCCCTCGGGTGTGTCACCGAGGTATTCGCCCGCGGGGCCGACCGTCTCCAGGAGCGCCTTCTTCTCGGGCTTCACGAAGTAGCGGAACACCTCGTCGATCTGCGTGTCGATCAGCCGGTCGTAGGGGAGAGGGTCGGGCGTCGTGTCCGCCCGGCGCAGCACCTGCAGGGTGTTGATCTGGATCATCGCCATGGAGTGGCCGCGCATGGGCCTCGTCTGCATTATCACCTTCGGCTCCAGGGCCCCGGGGGTGCCGGGAGCGCGCGCGTTGACGTCCTGCACGAAGCGCATGAGCCGCTTCGCCGCCTCGATGCTCTCACGGTCAGCGGCGGCTGCCCCGTACTCCGCGAAACCCATGATCGCGAAGATCTCGGCGAACAGGTACCGCCGCTTGCGAAGCGGCTTCCCTTCCCGGGTCACCGCGTAGAAAACGCGGCCGTCCGTGTCAAAGCCGTGGGCCTTGATGAAGTCCACCGCGTGGCGCGAGGCATCCAGCCACTGCGGCCGCTTCTCCAGGTCGCTGTAGAGCCGCGCCATCGTCCAGGCGATACGCCCCTGGATCCACATCGGCTTGTCGTGGCAGAGAACCTCGCCGCGGCGGTCCACGAAGGTGGTGAACCCGCCGTGCGTGCGGTCGGTGCAGTGGTCCAGCCAGAACGGGATGGTGTCTTCGACCAGCGCCGTGCGAAAGGCCGTGCTGAGAGACTGCAGCCGGCGCCTGTTCATCGAGATCCCTCCAGGAGCACTTTCACAACCACCTTCCGCACCGGGGACGGTGCGCCGGCCGCGATGCCCGGCATGTGCCCGTCATCCGGCCAGAGCAGGAAGAAGGTGCCCGGGCCTGCCGTGAGGAAGGCGCCTTCGCCCTGGTAGAGCGCGGCGTCCCCGGAAGGGTCATACGGCTTTGTGACCTTCAGTGACGAGACCGGTGCCCAGCCCATGCGCTCGGTCCCGTCCACGACATACTGCACGTCGAGGTACTTCCGGTGGGATTCCCAGGCCCCCTGCTCGACGGGTTTCGTCGTGTAGTCTTGTACGAGGTAGAACAGGGACGCTCCCTGCACCTCGTGCTTTCCCACGGCCTTCGCGCGGAAGTCCTCGAAAGCAAGGAGAACGAGCGCTTCAGCAATCCTTCCACCGAGACCCGCGTAGAGGCGCCGGTTGGTAAGCGTGTCCACGATCATAGCCTGCTCCTTTGCCGTCTCTCTAGTGCATCTCCGCCTCGCACGAGCCGATACCGGGCCGATAGAAGTTGAACCGCACGTTCGGGTGATCGGCGAGGAGGCTCATGGGAACGGAGGAATCAGGAATCCGCTTCGAGATCATGAGAGTGGTCAGCCGCAGGCCGAAGGGGTTGTCATGCCAGCCCGGGTGCCAGATAGACACGGTGTCCGTCTTCCACGTCTCCACGGGGCCGACGGAAAGCGCCTGCGAAGGCACATTCGACACCACGCCTCCGCCCGAGGTCCGCGCGTTCTGGATGATGGTCATGGGGTGCAGGTCAACAACCCGGGTGCCCAGCGCGCGATACTCGGCCGGCGTGGGAGGCGCGTCCTTGTATTTCCCGTCCCGCTTCACCGGGTCGTTGAACGCCCAGTGCTTCACCTCGCCCTGTCCCCCCTGCATGATGAGGCACCGGGCCTGGTCGTAGGAGGCGGAGTACGCGGCGATGGTATCGGCGCGGATGAAGTGGAGGTTCTCGTCGGGCATCCGAAGCTTCGAGTCGATGCGGTTGAAGCACAGCTCCAGGTCGGCGCGGGCAAAGCTCAGCGGGTGCGTCACCGGCACGTCCTTGCCGTCCCGGTACCACTCGTCCATGGCCCAGAAGTGGCAGTGGCGGAGGTCGATCTGCAGGTCGTTGACGATCTGCGCCACCAGGGGGAGTTGCTCGGTCGGCCCGATGGGACCGCAGATGCCCGCCGGCCGTGCCGCCGTGGCCTGCCGCCAGGCCCATACGTATTCCAGCGCCTCGGCGACGAAAAACGACTCCCGCGTGTCGTACATCTTCACGGTGAATCCCGGCCGCGCAAGGCCCGCGAGGTCCGCGGCGGTGAGACGGGCGGCATCGTCAAGGATCTTCGGGTCCAGCGTGGTGTAGTCCCAGTAGTCGCGGGCGACCTTGCTCAACGTCCTCATTGCGTTATTCTCCCTTCTCGTGGCCACCTTCGATAGTTCGATCCGCCGCGTCGGCGTGTACTTCGCGCACATCGGGCTGGGGCACGTGTTCGACGCCGTGAAGCGCATCAGCTGCGTGCGCACGGAATCCTATCACGACATACGCACGGGATGCATAGGCCTGAACGTCCGCGATGTCTCCCGCCCCTGGGCCGCCGTGCACCGTCGGCCCTACCTGCTCATCCACGAGCTCGGGCATGCCTTCGCGGAGCGATGGCTCACGCCGGGCCAGCGGGCAACACTGACGCCGGTGTTCGGCGACTACGACGCGCCGTACCGCAGGGCGCCCAAACCGGCCCGCGCGGACCCGGACCATGTCTCCCGCTACTCCATGGTGCATCCCGCCGAGGACTTCGCGGAAAGCTTCGCCGTGTGCCTCTGGCAGGACTGGGACCCGCGGGCGGTGGCGCGGCTGCTCGAAGGCAAGAGCGCGCTGTGCGCGCGCAAGATCGAAGCTGTGCGCCGCCTCGTGCGGCAGCACGCCCGGAGCTCCCGCCCGGCCCGGTAGCCGCCGACCAGGGAAGGCGAACGCGGGGAGTCTCGGGAACATCGAACCGCTGTGCCATACACCCTTCGAAATCCGTGTTCTATGGAAGCGCGGCGTCCCTCGCGCTGCCGGCTTCCCGCCCGGATCGGATGCGGTTGTAGTCGGAAACCATCGTTTCGAGTTCCGCCCTGCTGATCGCGGCACCCTCGGCCGTTTTCTCCCGGTAGAACCGATCGGGAAGCCTGTCCGACTCGGCACCGATCCCCTCCCGGAAGATTGAAGAGTCGCGTCTGCTGAGTGATCCGATTCGCAAGCGCCTCCAGCTCGGCCCTGCCCAGGGACATGCCCGTGGAGGCTTGCACGAGCGCGGCGATCTCGTCCCAGAGGATGAAATCACGGAAGAAGCGGCAGAGGATAAGGCTGTCGAACAAGGCGGCACGATCCTCGTAATCGATGTGGAGCTTCGCCTTGCCCTCGATCTGGTCCTTGGCGATTTCTCCGGAAAGCTCGGCCTTGTAGAAGGTGCCCCGCAGGTGGCATGCCCCGCGTGCAGAGGTGGCATAGGACAGCCCCATCCCCTTGAGCACCCGGGGATCAAACCCGCCGGGCTCCAGCCCCTTCACGTGGATGGCGATGTCCTCCATGCCCAGCCGTTCCGCGGCGCCCCTGACCCCGTCCGCGAAAAGCGCCCCGATACCCGAACGGTTGGCGACCAGCCGGAGAAGCGCCGCGACACGATCCGGCTCGTTGTAGTGGATGGGGAAGTCCGTCTTCCCCCGCTGGAAGGCCTCCACAGCAAAAGCAGACACGTTGCCGGCGCTCATCGTGTCCAGCCCCAGGCGGTCGCAGAGATCGTTGAGGTAGGCAACCTCCTCGAGGCTGTCGATGCAATTCAGCCCGCCCAGCGCGTAGATCGTCTCATACTCCGGTCCCTCCAGCTCCAGGCCGGCGTGCCTCCCTTCACGGACCCGCGACTGCTTCGTGCACTGGAGAAAACACGTGGGGCAGCCATGGTTCCTCACGTCGAAATGCTCCTGCATGTACGCGGCCGACAGCTTTTCCCAGTGCTCGAAATGACCTGCAGCCCAGTAGCGCGTGGGAAAGCAATTCTGCCCGTTGGTGACCTTGACCTGGTTCGGCGTGCCGAACTTCTGGTAGTTGAAGGTGACGGGCGAGTCCTTTGCCTTGCCGGAGACAGTCTTCATGACCTGGCGGAGAAGCTCTTCGTCCGCAATCTCGGCCTTCCGGGATACCGGCGAAGGCGATCCCCTTGACGTTCTTGGAGCCGAGGACCGCGCCCATGCCGCCGCGCCCGAGGCTGCGCCAGTGGTCCGCCTTGATGCACGCGAACCGGACGCGGTTCTCCCCGGCCGGACCGATCACCATTGCACCGGCCCCTGTGCCCGCGCGTTCGACAATGAAGTCTTCGCTTTCGAACGCGTCTTTTCCGTGCAGCGCAGCGGCATCGTGGAAGGTGATACCCGACTCGTCCACGACAAGAAACGCGAGCGACTCGCACGCCCCATCGAGGATCAGGGCGTCCACGCCGCAGCCCTTGATCTTCGGAGCCAGCGTGCCGCCGCAATACGACTCGCCGTAGCCGCCCGTCGCGGGGCTCTTGGAGAAGACAGCGAAGCGCGACTGGCTCCACATGCGCGTTCCCGTGATGGGTCCCACCGTGATGATGAATCGATTTTCCGGTGCAAAAGGATCAACCCCTGGAGGATTCTCCGCGAGCAGAAGATGGATCCCAAGGCCTTTCCCGCCCAGGGTCTCTCGAAGAACATCGTCCGGGATGTCCTCGTAGGCGAAACGCCTTTTCCCCAGGTCGACGCGGAGCAACCGGTTGAAAAACCCTTTCATACGGCAGTCCTCCTGCACCGATCATGTCCGATTCCCGGCGGAAACTCAAAGGGCGCTGACGGCCCTCCTCCGGAGCCCTCTCACGGCCAGCACAGCTCCTCCATTGAGGTGATAAGCGCCTCGATGGTGGCAAGTGGCGTGTCGGCGTCGTTGATGCCGGCCCTCATCATGAGCCCGCCTTCCGGCAGGGCGATGGCGTCCCGCACCTCCCGGACCTGGTCCCGGATGTCCCGCGGCTTCATGAAGGGAAAACCCTGCTGGTCGAGGTCCACCACGACGCACATCTTCCCCTTGAAGGCGCGGGCGATGCCCTGCACCGTGTTGGGCCGCAGCTGGGGGTCGTGCATCGTGACGCCGCTTCTCAGCATGTCCTCGGCGACCTCGAGCGTACGCCCGTCCGAGGAGAGCACGACGTGCACGCCGGCCTTCCTGCACTTCCGGAAGAGCGTCGTGAAGAGCGGCACCAGGTGCTTCCTGAAGCTCCGCGGGCTGATCATGAGGGCGGTCTGCGTGGCGAAATCGGTGTGAAAGCTGATGGCATCCACGCCGATCGACAGCCACCTGTCGACGAGCCGCAGCTCGTAGGACTGGAGCATCGCCAGGAGCGTGTCGAGCTCGGGCGGCTCGGTGGCGAAATCGATCATGAGGTTCTCGAAGCCGCGCAGGAAATAGAGCCTGTCCAGGAGCTTCTCCCCGTCACCGATCACCAGCTCCCCGCGGCCGCGCCGGGCGCGGAAGTCGATCTCCGCCTCCGGCCACGTGAGGGGAACCGCACGGCCGTGGAGGAAGGCCCAGTGCCCCTGGGTGATCTCGTCCAGCGACCCCGCGAGAGGGTCGGGCGCCGCGTAGTCGGCAAGCGCGCTCCAGTCGGCGAGGGGATGCGACACGGCCTGCCCGGCGATGCCGTCCTCCAGGCAGAGCCGCTGGCAGCCCCACTTGTCGGTCATGAGCTCGCCCTTGCGGTAACCCACGGGCATGCGGTTGAAGTCCTTGATCTCGCCTGCCGCGAAGCCCGGGAACAGGAGCGGATGAGCGGCGGCAAGGTCTTCCAGCGCGTGCCCGTGGCGCTTCCAGGCGATGGGTGCCGGCTGCACCCAGCAGGGGATCCACGCGGGCCCCCGGTACTCGATGGCCCGGAGCCAGTTCTCGCGCGCGTCCATGCCTAGGGGTTTCCCGTGACGAGCTTTGGCGATGCCATCTTCTTCGACCAATGGCCGGGATGGAGGATGGCCTCGGGGAGGTCGGGCACCGCGTTCTCTATGCGCTCGCAGAGATCCGGCGGAAGCGGCCCGCGCGAGAAAAGCGCGGCGTTCTCCCTCATCTGCGCCTCTGTGTCCACGCCGACCACGAGGCAGGTGATCCCGGCGAGGGACAGCATGTAGCGCACGGCGAGCTCGGCCATGCCCATGCCGGCTTCCGCGGCCAGTGCCTGCAGGGCGCGGCGGACCGGGACGACAGCCGCGTGCTCAGCCATGACGTCTTTTTCCGGCATGAGGAGCAGGCCCTGGAGGTAGATGCTGCGCGCAAAGAGGGCCGTGCCGCGCGACGAGGCAAGCCCCGCTATCCCCTGCCTGAGGAACCGGTGGTCGAGGATGCTCGTGGGCAGCTGCACCGCCTCGGCCTTGCCCCCGTCGATGATCCTGCGGGCGGGGCCGGGGAACGTCACCGATGAGCCGACGTGCTGAACGAGCCCTTTCTCCTTCGCATGGAGGAGGGCGTCCGCATATCGCAGCCAGTTCCCCTCCAGGTGAAAGAGGCAGAGCGGGAGCACGTCGAGCTTCAGGTCCCGGAGCGACCGGGTCACCGACTCTTCCACGATGGCGTCAGCCTGCCGTGCCGTGACGCCCTCGTCTGCCATCTGGACCACCTTCGTCGTGACGAAGAGCGCGTCACGGAGTCCCAGCTCCGCGATGGCGGCGCCGAGGACCTGTTCGCTGGTGCCGTAGACGGCCGCCGTGTCCAGGGCATTCACGCCGCCCTCCACCGCCGCGGCGATGATGCGCTTCACCTCCGCGGGCGAGGGCTGGCCGGTCCTGTTGGCGATCCCGTAGGGAAGACCGAACTGGACGGTTCCCAGCATGAGCACCGACAACTCCCGATCCTGGAATCGCCGCTTCTCCATAGCGCCCTCCGGCACGCCGCTTCCTAGAGCAGCTCCGCGCGGTGGGCGTCCACGCACGCGCGGACGGACGCCTTGTGCGCCTCGGGGAGGCCCTGCTGCGCTGCCACCCGCGTGGCTGCCGAGCGGATGATCCCCATGTACTGCAGGGCGTACTTCTGCCCCGCCGTCCACCAGCCCACCGATGCGCCGTAGACCGCGTAGAAGATGTCGAGGAGCGTGTACTGGATCCGCTGGGCGCCGGCGAGGTCCCCGGCGTCGACGCAGCGAGCCAGCGCTTTCATGAGCTTGCCGCCGGTGGAGGCAAACCCGGCCACGGCGCCGTCACAGCCGAGGAACAGGGATTCGTCCAGCGCCCATTCCTCGCCCTCGTAGAGCTCGAAGGGATGCGCGCGCTTGATGTACAGGAGCTCCTTGCGGACGCGGAGACTGCCTGCCGAGTTCTTCACGCCGGCGATGCGGGGATGGGAAAGGATGTCCTTGAACTGGGACATGCTGATGGTCACCCCGTTGAACGACGGCAGGTAGTAGAAGTACAGCGGCCGGTCCACGCGGTCGGCGAGGTCGTGGAGATACTTCACCGGGTCGCCCGGTCCCGCCCAGTTTCCCGGCGGTATGACGGTCCAGTGGGAATGGGAAAGGTGCTGCCAGCGCTCGACGTTCCTGAGGATGGAGGCCATGCCCGTGTCGGAGATCCCCAGGAGGATCTTCGCCTTCTTCCCGATGACGGCGCAGGCGGTCTCCGCCAGCCTGTCGCGCTCCTCGGGTGCCAGGAGGGCCCACTCACCCATGGACCCCATGATGAAGAAACCATCCAGGCCCTGCGCGAGCCCGTGCTCGTACAGCCGGCGTGCCGAGTCCAGGTCGAGCTTCCCGTCCTCCGTGAACGGTGTCACCGCGGCGGAAATGATCTGCTTCACATGGTCCTCCTGTGCGCGCTCCCGTAGGAGTATGTCTCGTCGTAGAAGGCCCGCAGGTTCTCGAGGGGAACATCGGGCGTGATGCCGTTGCCGGAGGTGATCATACACCCGCCGTCGGGCCTGTCGTAGGTGTCGATCATGAAGCGGACCTCGCGGCGCACATCCTCCGGCGTGCCGAAGGGGAGCACCTGCTGCACGTCCATGCCCGCCCAGAAGCAGAGCCTGTCGCCATAGAGGCGGGCAATCTTCCGCTCGTCCATGGCGTACTTCTGCACCGGGTGCAGGACGTCCAGGCCCATGGCCACGAGGTCATCGAGGAACGGCTCGATGTTCCCGCACGAGTGCAGCCAGAAGTGCATCCCGTTCTCGTGCGCCGTGCGGATCATGCGCGCGTAGCGGTCGCGAAAGAAGGTGCGGAAAACGTCGCGGCCGAACATCGGTCCTGTCTGCATCCCGATGTCGTCCGTGGTCCAGACCGCGCGGGCGCCAAGCTCGCGCGCGCCGCGGCGGATGACGGCGCAGTGGAAATCGGTGAGGGCGTCGAGGAGACGGTGGACGGGCGCGGGATTCTCGTAGAAATCGCAGAGGATGTTTTCCATTCCCCGCAGCGTCCACAGGCGCTCGAAGAGGCAGTAGGCCCAGTAGATGCCGAAGTACCTTCCACCCGCCGCGGCCGCCGGTTCCGGAACCTCCCAGTCGAAAAGGTGCGGGAGGGCCGGGTCGCTGGGATCGGGGAAATGATCGAGTATGAAATCGAGGATGGACCAGTCGGTGATGGCGAGGCTCGCATCCTTCTGCGCGCGCACGGGCTCTCCCGGCGGGGGCGGCGCGTGCATCCACGTGTAGCCGGGTGTCCAGGTCGGCTCGCGGGGGTCCTCCCAGATCAGCGGCCGCCGCACGCGGACGAACCAGCCATCTTGAGGAAACTGCTGCTGGAGGGCGACCACCTCCACGGCGCGCTCTCCGAATGCATCGGCCGGGTTCCAGTACTGGGCGATGAGCATCGGCACGCGGCAGGGCTTGCGCCGCTCGATGGCCTTCACGACCTCGGCGGCCGGGAGCGGGGGCCTGGTCACCGTCATGCCGCCCCGTAGCGCACCCCGGCATCGATGAAGCTCATGATGTTCCTCTCCACCGCTGCCGGCATGGGGTTGTGATACGGCGTGCAGCTGGGCGAGAGGATGAACCCGCCGCCCCCCGCCGTCGCCACGACGTGCCGGACCAGGCTGGCGATCTCCTGCGGCGTGCGGCGCACCAGGTCGTCATACTGGAGGTTGCCGATGAGACAGATGTCCCGTCCGAACTCCCTCTTCACCTCGGCGAGGTCGCAGTCCCCCGTCGTTCCCGTCGGCTCCAGCGGGTGGATCCCGTCGGCGCCCATGGCGATGAAACCAGGGAGAAACTGCCGCACCTTCCCGTGGCAGTGGTAGTAGACCAGCATACCGTGACGGTGCATGAGCTCGATGAGCGGGCCGTCATAAGGCTCGACGAGCTCGCGGAAGGCGGCTGGTCCCATGAGCGGGGGTATCGCGTATTCCGCCCCGCCGATGTTCATGATGGCCGGCACGCCGAGTCGGGGAAGGACCGCCTCGAGGCACGCCGCCTGCCGCTCCAGGACCGTGTCCATGTACCGGCGGACGAGGCCCCGATGCTCCAGCGCGAGGAGCGCGAAGTCGGCAGGGTTGACGGCGCCTGCCAGGCAGCCCAGCGGCCCGAGGAATGCGATGCGGAAGAATGCCCCGTTTCCGCAGGCACGGGCGGCAAATGTGGAGAGCTCCCTCAACCAGGCATCGATGAGGGGATTGGAGGCCGGCGGGACCCAGGGAAGCGCCAGGACCTTTTCCAGCTCCTCGGCTGTCTCGATGAGGTGCTTGCGGTAGCCCATGTAATCAGCGTTCCGGCCTGGCTTGGAGATCTCGCTGAAGGAGACGCCGCCGGGGAGCCGGTAGGTGGTCTCTGTCCACCCGTCGTCCAGCGCCTCCACCGTGCGGGCGGGGTCGAGGCCCGTGCACTGGAAGCCGAACGGGAGAACGCGCGTGAAGAAGACGTCCGCGTGCGCCAGGATGTGGGCGCGGAACTCGGGGGTCGTGCCCGGGCTCGTCTGGTCGCAGAAGCAGAAAACGGGTACCCGGTCCGGCTGCTGCCTCCCGAGCGCGGCAAGGGTGCGCTGGTACGATGTCATGCGCGCGTCTCCGCCGTTACGCTATCCGCATCCTGCTGATTGTCAACAAATGGTCATGCCGGGCACTCAATAGAAATGTCCCTGCCCCGTGGTCGTCCCCCTGGGCCCCGGCGCGGGAGGGACATTTCTATTGAGTGCTTTGCCGGCGCTGGTTGACAATCCATCGGGTTTGAATAGTGTAGCGGGACCGGGGAGGCACCATGCGATTCGCGCGTGTTCGAACAAAAGCGGGAAAAACGACCTGCGCTGTGCTGGAAAACGAAAAGGCACAGCCTATTGAGGGAGATATTTTCGGGAGCTGGAAAAAGGCGGGAAAACCTGTCCCGCTCTCCGAGGTTCATCTTCTCGCCCCCATCCTACCGGTCAACCTGCTCTGTTTCGGGAAGAACTACCGGGCGCACGCGGCGGAAGGCGGGGAAGCGCCCCCGAGCGAGCCCCTGCTGTTCATGAAGTCGTCCAGCTGCGTGACGGATCCCGAGTCGCCCATTGTGCTGCCGAACGTGGCCCCTACGCAGATCGACTACGAATCGGAGCTGGCGGTCGTGATCGGCAAAGCCGCGCGGAATGTCACGCGGGAAGATGCGCTGAAGTACGTCTTCGGCTACACCTGCGCCAACGACGTGAGCGCCCGCGACGTGCAGGGCAAGGACGGCCAGTGGTCCCGCGCGAAGTCCTTCGACACCTTCGGGCCCCTCGGGCCCTGGATCGAGACGGAGCTGAACCCGGCACGGCTGCGCATCCAGGGACGGCTCAACGGGAAGACCATGCAGGACGCCTCCACGGCGGACCTCATCTTCGACGTTCCCTTTCTCATCAGCTACCTCTCCCAGGGCATGACGCTTCTTCCCGGCACGGTGCTCTCCACGGGCACTCCGGCGGGATGCGCGTTCGCGCACAAGCCGCCGGCCTGGCTGAAGCCGGGGGATGTTTTCGAGGTGGAAATCGAAGGAATCGGCGTCCTGCGGAACCCCGTGACGGGAAAGTGAGAACAGCTGTGGCAGTAGTTGCAGTAACGGATTTCGGCAGCAATGAGCTGGGCATCGAGCGCGGGATCCTGGAGCCCCTGGGCTGCACCGTGGTGAATCCCCCGAAGTCCAAGGACGTGGAGTCGCTGAAGGCCCTCGTGAAGGATGCCGACTACGTCATCACGCAGTTCGCCCCGGTGAACGCCGAGGTGATCGGCGCCATGCAGAAGTGCCAGGTCATCGTTCGCTACGGCATTGGCGTGGACAACGTCGACCTCGCGGCCGCCGCGGCGAAGAAGATCCCGGTCTGCAACGTGCCGGACTACTGCACCAACGAGGTGGCCGACCACGCCCTCGCCATGATCCTCGAGATGACCCGCCGCATCTGGCAGAACTCCGCCAAGGTGCACGGGGGAAGCTGGAGCCTCGGGGTTCCCATCGAGCAGATGCGCGCGCTGAAGGATATGACCGTCGGCCTCGTCGCATTCGGCCGCATCGGCCGGGAAGTGGCGCAGCGCCTTCTCCCGTTCCATTGCAAGGTCATCGTGTACGATCCCCGCGTGCCTGCCGCGGCCATCAAGAAGGAAGGCTGCACCCCGGTCTCCCTGGGCGAGCTCTTTTCGCAGAGCGACCTCGTGTCGCTCCATCGTCCCAGCACCGAGGAGACGCGCTACATGATCAACGCGGG
Organism: uncultured Spirochaetota bacterium; assembly: GCA_963768665.1. GTDB lineage: Bacteria > Spirochaetota > Spirochaetia > SZUA-6 > Fen-1364 > Fen-1364. The sequence continues at coordinate 272,674 of CAVYIU010000003.1, forward strand.
GTCCATCGCGAAGATGAAGCACGGTGCCCTCCTGGTGAACGTCTCGCGCGGCACGCTCGTGAAGACGGATGACCTGGTGGCTGCCCTCCGGTCCGGCGCGCTCTCGGGCGCGGCGGTGGACGTCACCGACCCCGAACCCTTGCCGGCGGGTCACCCGCTGCTCTCGTTCGACAACGTGCTCGTCAACCCGCACTGCGCGTCGGGCAGCCCCGCCTCGGGGATCAAGCTGCGCACCGACGTCGCGAATACCGTCGCCGTGATGGTGAAGGGCAAGAAGCCGCCGAACGTCGTCAACGGCGTCAAGGTCTAGCGAGGCCGGGCGCATCCCGGCAGCCCCGGGGAGGTCGTCCTGTGAAAACGTCAACCCGGCTCACGAGCAGGGAACGGTTCTCCCGCATCCTGAAGCATCAGCCCGTCGACCGCGTCGGCCTCTTCGAGGTGTACTGGAAGGAAACGGTCGACCGGTGGTACGCCGAGGGACGCATCGAGAGCCCTGACACCGTGAGTGATCACTTCGGCCTGGACGCGCGGCGGACGAGCGGCGAGGTCACACCCATGCCCTACAACATCCTGGACCTCGCCGCGGACCTCGATGCCGGCCAGACTATCGTGGAGGAAACGGAGACGTCGAAGCTCGTGCGGGACGGCAACGGCGCCCTCCTCCGCTGGCTGAAGAACGGCTCCGGCGCCCCCGAGCACGTGGACTTCGCGGTGCGCGACCGCCCGACCTGGGAGGAAAAGATACGGCCGCGCCTCCAGGACGAACGCACCGACGAGCGGCGCCTGCGCTTCGGCCGCTACCGGGAGCTGCGGAACAAGTGCGCCCGGGAGTCCCTCTTCCTCACCTGCGGCGTGGTCGGCGCGTTCGACCTGATGTCGCCGATGTGCGGGCACGAATACCTCCTCGTGGGCATGGGGCTGGACCCGGGGTGGGTGCGCGAGATGGCGGACCTGTACGCGGCGGTCACCATCCGGCTGCTGGAGAAGCTCTTTGCCCGGGAAGGCCTGCCGGACGGGCTCTGGGTGTGGGACGACCTCGGTTTCAAGAACACGCCCTTCATGTCACCGGCCATGTACCGCGAGCTGGTGTTCCCCGCCCACAAGAAGCTCTTCGATTTCGCCCACGCGCAGGGGCTGCCCGTGGTGCTGCACTGCGACGGGTTCGTGGTTGCGCTCCTCCCTGCGCTGATCGAGGCGGGCATCGACTGCCTCCAGCCCATCGAGACGAAGGCCGGCATGGACCTGGTGAAGCTCAAGAAGGACTACGGCGGCAGGATCGCGCTCATTGGCGGCATGGACGAGCGCACGCTGGAGACGAATGACCTTGCCGTGGTCGACGCGGAGCTCGAACGCAAGCTCCCCGCGGCCATGGCCGGGAGCGGGTACGTGCTGCAGGTCGACCACAGCGTGAGCAGCGCCGTCTCCTACGACACCTACCGGCACTTCGTCGAGAGGGGACTGGCGATGGGGACCTATTGAAGGCAGCGATTCTTCCAACTGAGGACCGCTAGATCGAAGGAGGCGGCATGACCGGGCGCGAAAGGGTGCTCACGGCGCTCAACCACGAGGAGCCGGACCGCGTTCCCCTCTTCATCGGCACATCGGGCGCCACGTCGGTGCTCGGGCCGGGCTACAGGAAGCTCACGGAGCACCTGGGGATCAGGGCCGGCGAGGAGCGGTGGCTGTCACGGCCGCTGCAGTATACCTGGATGGACGACGAGGTCATGGAGCGGCTGGGCTCGGACGGCAGGCCGGCGGCGCCGGGACCCGCCGCCTCGAAGCTGCGCCGGGACGTTTCACCGGACTGCCTGATCGATGACTGGGGCACGACCTGGAAGCGAAACCCGGGGAGCGGCTACTTCGAGATCACGGATCCTCCGCTGCGCAACGCGACTATCGACGACCTCGAGCGCTACCCGTGGCCGGACCTGGCGCAGCCTTCCCGGTACGACAGGCTCGCCGAGCGATGCCGGGCAATCCAGCATGCCGGGTACGCGAGCGTCCTGCTCACCGGCGCCACGATCTTCGAGCAGGCCTATCTCATGCGGGGCATGGCGGAGTGCCTGATGGACATCGCGGGAGACCAGGATTTCTTCCTGGCTCTCCTGCGCCAGCTCACCGACCGGATGGTGCCCTACCTGACGGAGCTGCTCTCGCGCGTGGGCGGGTTCGTGGACGTGGTGGTGACGGGTGATGACCTGGGCACGCAGGATTCCACCCTCATGTCACCCGCCGTCTACCGTGCCCTCGTGAAACCTGAGCAGGCACGGATGCTGGCTGCCATCCGGAAGAACACGAAGGCGAAGATCTTCTATCACTCGTGCGGCAACATCTACCCGCTGATCGGGGATCTCATCGACATCGGCGTGGATCTCCTGAACCCGGTCCAGGTTTCCGCACCCGACATGGCCGACACCGCCCGGCTGAAGCGTGAGTTCGGCGCGCGGCTCTCCTTCTGCGGCGCCATCGACACGCAGAAAGTGCTCCCCCACGGGACCACCGACGATGTGCGCGCCGAGGTGCGCCGCAGGATCCGCGACCTGGCGCCCGGCGGCGGGTACGTGGCAGCGGCCGTGCACTGCATCCAGCCTGACGTCCCGGCAGCGAACATCGCCGCCATGTGTGACGAGGTGGCGCGCGCGGGCGGCTACCCGCTGCGGGCGTAGGAAGGAACCATGGAACGTCCGCCTCGCGCTCCCGACTATCACAGGTTCGTCGACACGCTCTGGCGGCGCCCGACGGATGCCGTTCCCATCGCCGAGCTCGGGGTCGACCCGCCTGCAAAAGAGAGGGTGCTGGGCAGGGCGCTCCGTACCGTGGCGGATGACGTCGCCTTCTGGCACAAGGCCGGCTATGACTACGTGTCCCTGCGGCCCGGCGTACGAGTTCCCGCACACCATGCCGGACACGACGACAACGGGAACCCCGTCGTACGGTGCCGGCGAGGAGGGCCACCACAGCGTCAGCGTCATGGGACCCGGCGTTATAGGCGGTCGGGGAGACCTCGATTCCTACCCGTGGCCTGATCCGAAGGATCCTGCGTACTACGTCCCCCTGCAGGAGGCCGCAGATGCTCTCCCCCCCGGCATGGGGCTGGTCTCAGGCGTCGGCGGCATCTTCACCCGGACCTGGATGCTCATGGGACTGGAGCGTTTCTGCTGCGCGCTGGTGGAGGATCCGGGCCTGGTGACCGAGATATTCGGGCGCGTCGGGGAGATCCAGTGCGAGGTCCTGCGCCGGGTCGTGACGATGCCGCGCGTCGTGGCCATCTGGTACGGCGATGATCTTGCCTACACTGAGTCCACCCTGGTTGCCCCCGAGCACTACCGCCGCTGGCTGTTCCCGTGGATGGAAGAGCTCACGTCGATCGCTCACGCGGCCGGTTTCCCCTTCGCCTTTCACACCGACGGGAGGCTGTGGGAGGTGATCCCCGACCTCGTCGCCCTCGGCGTGAATGCGCTGCATCCCATAGAACCGAAGGCCATGGACATCAACGAGGTGAAGGCGCGGTACGGGAAGAGCCTCGCCCTGATCGGGAACATCGATATGGACCTCCTGTCCCGGGGCACGCCCGCCGAAGTGAGGGAGCTCGTGACGAAGCGGATCCGCGAGGTCGCCCCGGGCGGCGGATACGCGGTGGGCGCGAACCCCGGCGTGACGGACTACGTGAAGCCGGAGAACTACGACGCCATGCGGGAGACGGTGTTCGAGCTCGGAGCCTACCCTATCCGCCCGTAGCCTGGTACAGCGCGTTGAACAGCAGCTTGAACGTGCCGTCGGTCTGGCAGCGGAACTGGGGTGAAAATGCGTACAGCACCGCTTCGCCTTTGCCGCAGGAGGCGGTGACCAGGCACGGCTGGCCGGCGAGGTGTTCCTCGCCGACACAGAGCCCGCTCGCCAGCAGGTGTCCCGATGCGAAACGCACGTCGGTGCGGTACGTGCCGGGCGTGAAGTACTCGGTGATCTCCAGCACAGGCGCATCCGCGTGGAAGACGAGGCATTCGGGGGGCATCCCCCGTGTCAGGGGCGAGGCTTCCGTCCGGGCCCGCAGCAGCGAGCCGCGGGTGCTGAGCTGGGCCCTGCCCAGGCGAGCCGCGCGGTTCGCCACCTTCAGGCCCAGCACCCGTATGGCGTAGTCGCAGGACCTGGCGAGGGCGAGGAGCCGGCCACCGCGCGCGCACGAAGGCGCGGATCTTCTCCTCCTCTGCCGGGCCCAGCCAGACCCGGTCTTCGGGGAGGAGCTCCTTGAGGGACTCGTTGTCCCCGTTGAGATCGCCTTCCAGGTTATCAGGGAGAACGAGCACGTCCAGCCGGGCGAGCACGCCGCCAGCGATGTCGGCCGGGCCGACCGTCTCATACGGAAAGCCATACTGCTCGAGAAGCAGGCGGGTCTGTCCCTCGTCCGTGTTGCCGCCCCCGAGCCGGCCCACGCCGCACGTTGTCCGGTAGATGCCGGCCCGCGAAAAAGCGATCCTCGGGGCGCCCCCGGCCGGGAGAGAGGCACAGAAATCCCCGTCCGGCGTGCGGTACACCGCCTTCCCCGCCGCGAGCAGCGCGTTGGCCTTTCGAAAGCTCTCGTTCTCGTTGCCGGGCCACGCACCTGCCGGTGCCGCCCGTCCCGAAGTCCGCGGCAGCCCGCGATACCCTGCGCGGCCGCACGCAGGCTTCCGGCCTGCCTCCACCACGCGTACGCCCATCGCGTGGGCGATGTTCTCGCTGGCAACCTCGTAGACGTCCACCGCGCCGTCAGGGGAAACGGTGTGCTTGTTGCGGGGATACTCGAACGGCGAGAGCAGTGCCTTGACCAGCGCGTACTTCGGCTGCGCCAGGGGCACCACGACCGTACCGGCCGGCCAGGTGCCCTGCGCGGTCACGATGGGCCCGGCCGCAGCGTACAGCTCGATGCCCTGTTTCTCCAGCAATCCCAGCATCCTTTCCGCGCAAGCGGGATCGTGCTGATCCGGTGGCACCAGGAACGCCTGCACGGGGTCCTGGGCGCCTGCCTCTGCCTGCTGCAGCGCTTTCCTTGCCATGGTCGCCAGGATACGTTGCCTGTGCCCTGCCATGGCGCCGAGGACCGAGCGCGCCGCGATGAGCTGCTGCCGCACGATGTCGGACAGGTGCCACTCACCGCCCGGCCACGGGTTCGGAAAGAAGGTGCCGGCCGGTTCTTTCGGCAGATTCTCCGGGTGAACGAAATACGGCGATGCAAGCCGTGCCGAGGCTGATTCGGTCAGGATCCCGGCGATGTTGTGGCAGGCCGCCACGGTGAACCAGCCGGAGGCGCCGAGGGTGGGGAAATACTCGTTGCTGACGACGCCCCGCACCCCGGCTTCCTCGAGGTCCAGCGCCATCCGCCCGCCGTAGTAACTGATCTCGCGCCACAGGAGCGGGCTGCACCACGGCCGTGCCGGGTTCCTGTACGGAGGCACGAAGCACCGGGCCCAGTTCCTCGGCATCTGGTGATGGTCCACGTAGACCTGCGGCATCCACTCGTGGAACAGGATCTGGTTGAGGCAGCGCGACTCCGGGAAATGCTCGTAGAAAACGTCGGCGTAGTTGGCGTAGCCGGCGTACGGGTGCCACAGCCTCGGGAAATCCACCGCGTCGTGCTCGGTGCCGCGGTAGCGGGCGTACCATTCGGCGATCGCGACCTGGCCGTCCGGGTTGAAGCAGGGAACCAGGATGAAGATGACGTTGTCGAGGATCTCCCGGACCGCGGTGCTGTCTCCCGAGGCCAGCTCGAAGGCGAGCAGGGGAGACATCTGCGTCCCCCCGATTTCCGTGGCGTGCACGCTCATGGTCTGCACGCACACTGCCCTGCCTTCGCTGCAGGCCCGGGCGATGTCGCTCGACGACGCCTGCCGTGGATCGGCCAGCAGCAGGCTGAGCTCCCGGTAGGTCTCGAGCCTCTTGCGGTTCCCGGGCGAGGTGATGATGACCTCGAGGAACGGGTTCCCGGCCGTCGTGGGTCCCCGGTCGATGCACTGGACCCGCTCGGACTCCTGCGCGAGCCGCTGGTAGTAGCGGACGAGGTCTTTCCAGTGGATCATGTGCCCGTCGCTGCCGGGCGGGAACCCGAAGAACTCTTCCGGCGACTGCAGCATGCGCGCCCCTTTTTCTTGAGCCGTTCTCTCTCAGACCGCCGCGGGATTGCTGAGGATTGCCCCGTTTGAAAGCAGCACCCCGCGGAGCTTCTCGACGTCGACGTCCCGGGGCGCGCAGCCGCTGCCCAGCGCGAGCGCCGCGGCCCGGCCCGCCGCCTCCCCCATCAGCATGCAGGTCACGCCCATGCGGGTCACGGCAGCGCCCATCTGCGTGGTGGAGTGGCAGCGCCCGGCGACAAGGAGGTTGTCCACCTTCTGCGGCAGGAGGGTCCGGTAGGGAATATCGCTGGGCCGGACGAACTGGAGGGCGCTGTGCCCGTTCCTGTCCACGCGGTGGAAATCGACGATGCCGCCGCCCAGGGCGATGGCGTCGTCGAAGCGCCTCCCCTCGACGATGTCCTCGATCGTCAGCACGTACTCGCCGATGATCCGCCGCGATTCGCGCGTGCCGAGTGACGGGCCGCTGTCCTGGATGTACGCGTCCTTGAACGCGGGGATGTACTTGCGGTACACGTCGAAGAACCGGAACACCTCTCCCCGCGCCCTGATCTCCGCCTCGGTGACGCTCCGGGACGAGGTGGCGTCGAAGACCAGGCGCGTGTTGTTGAAGTTCATCATGCCCGGGCGCATCCAGCCCACGCTGGGGCCCGTGTACATCTCGATCTCGCCGCGCTCCGCCGCCTGCGCCATGGCCTTGCGGCAGGCGTCATAGAAAGCCTGGAACTCGTCGAAGACCAGGCCCCCGACCGTGAACATGAGCGTGCCGGGCTGCACGACGTCGGCCTTCTCGAACGGCGCGCCGGCCCTCGCCGCGATATCGGCGTCCCCGGTGCAGTCGATGACCATCCGGGGCTTCACGCAGGAGAGCCCGTCCTTCCCGGCCAGGATGAGCTTCTCGACCCGGTTCCCCGCTGGCCCGCCGCCCTCCGGCCTTCGGTCGGTTTCCGGCCTTCGGTCGGAGGACATCACCGTGTCGGCGACGACAGTGTGGTACAGGAGCTGCACGCCGCTGCCGATCAGGAGGAGGTCGGCCTGGCGCTTGAAGATCTCCTGGTCGAAGAGGAGGCGCACGCTGTTTACCTGCGCGACGTGCTTGTCCGGTGTCTTCGGCTGGTAGAGCTGCGGGGCGCTGCCAGGGCCGTCCCCGAGCAGCTCCGAGAGAGGCGTGCGGGAGTAGTCGTCTTCCCGCCGGTAGGCGGCCCGCTTGAGCATCTCGAAAGTGATGCCGCCCGTGACGAGGGCGCCGCTGGTGCTGTCCACGGCGCCGCAGACCCCGACCACCCTGGCGCTCGTGATGTTGCCGCCCGCGTACGCTGCCCTCTCGACGGCCATGGTCCGCGCGCCCATGCGCGCCGACGCCACCGCTGCCCCGATTCCTGCCGGGCCGAGCCCGCACACGAGGATGTCGGGCTCGTACACCCGGTCGATGGTTGTGCGGTAGTGCTCCATGGCCCGGCCTCCTTCCGGCGCCGCTGAGACGCCGGGCACGTACCCCTTGCCCAGCCGGGAGCCCGGGACAGAGCGCGCGCGGAACTGCTCCCCGAAGGGCATCCAGGAGGTCGTGCCCCCGTCCACGACGATCGTCTGGCCCACGATGCAGCGCGCGGCATCGGAGGAAAGGAAGACCGCCGCCTTGCCGATGTCGCTCGGCTGGCCGAGGAAACCGACAGGGATCTGGCGGCCCGCGGCCGCGAAATCCGCGCCCGGCGCCAGCGCGCGGTGGTTCTCCACGTCGGTGGAGCCGGGGGCGATGGCGTTCACGCGCACGCCCAGCGGGGCGAGCTCGATGGCAAGCTCGCGGGTATAGGAGATGATGGCGCCACGGGTCCCGGCATACACCGAGTGCTCGGGGCATCCCTCCAAGGCGTGGATCGAGGAAATGTTGACGATTGCTGCCCCTTTGGACGCGCGAAGCTGCGGAAGCAGCGTCTGCGTCAGGAAAAACGGGGCAGCCACGTTGACCGCGTACAGGATGTCGAACTGTTCGTCGGTCACCTCTTCAAAGGGCAGGGTGAGTGTGACGCCGGCATTGTTCACCAGGACATCGATACCCCCGAGAAATGCCACCGCCTCCCGGGCCAGCGCACGCACGGCGCTGCGTTTCGTGAAGTCTGCCGGGAAAGCCGATGCCTTGCCGCCTGAGCGGCGGATCTCGTCGACGGCCGACAGTGCCCCTTTTGCGCTGTGCGAGTAGTGCAGGGCCACCTCGGCGCCGGCCGCGGCGAACTCCAGGGCGATGCCGCGCCCGATCCCCGTGCCGGCCCCCGTGACAAGAACACGCTTCCCCTTCATGTCGACGCCTCTCCTCTCCCGCCCATGCTCCTTCGAAGTCGTCGACCCGGTCAATACTCGTGGCAGGCTTCGACCATCGCCCGCATGTTGGCGAGCGGGATGTCGGGGGTCATGGAATTGGCCGGGCCGATGAAGAAGCCGTTGCCGAACGGCGTCCCGAGCGTCGCGATGAGCCGGTGGATCTCGGCTTTGACGTCCGCCGGGGTCCCGAAGACCATCGTGCCCTGGATGTCGACCGCGCCGCTGAAGGAGATGCGGCCCCCGAAACGCCGTGCGAGCTCTCCCACGTCCATGCAGCCCGGCTGGACGGGGTCCAGGATGTCGACGCCCACCTCGATCATGTCCTCCACGATGTCGATGACGCGCCCGCAGCTGTGGAACTGGACGGCAAGGCCGGCGGCGTGCGCGGTGGCGAACAGGCGGCGGTAGCGCGGCTTGAAGAGGTCACGCCACATGGCCGGTGCGATCTGAAGGCCGGTCTGCATGCCCCAGTCGTCACCGAACATGACGCAGTCGGCGCCGATCGCGGCCCAGTTCAGGAAGATCTTCGCGAGGTAGGCTTCCAGCGCGTCCATGAGCCTGTTCACCTGCCCCTCGGCGGAGTGGAAATCCATGAACACCTCTTCCATCCCGCGGATGTTCCGCAGGAGCTCGAGGATGCCGAGTGTCTGCATGCCGATGCTGTACTTGCGCCCCCGGTGGGGCGCCATCTGCCGGGCCGCATCGTCCAGGCGCCCCGGGCCGTCGGCATCCGGCATCTTCGTTTCCAGGTACTCGTCCAGCTGCGCCCAGTCCTTCAGGGGATGCTCCACCTGGATGGCGCCCACGCCGTCGGCCGCATGCGCCCACCGGGCTCCCCACTCGTCCACCCACTGCGATTCCTTCATCAGGGCCTGGACCGTGTTGATCCGGTCCACCCGCCCGGCAGGTTGGAAGCCGACTGACCACTCGTACGGCGCGAAAGCGATGGCGTCGTCGGGAAACTCGCAGAACAGGTCAGCCAGCGCGTCGCCGTAACGGACGATGGCGTCCAGCGACAGCCTCTTCAGCCTGATGGGGCAGCGGCGCCCGCCGCGGCGCTGGATCGCCTCGATCACCCATGCGCGGTCCGCCGGACCCTTGCGCTGCGCGGCATCCACGCGGTCGTTGAACCGCGCGATGATCTCCTCCATGCGGGAGACGGGCAACTGCCGGTAGCTGTGAGCGTCCATCACACCGGCAGGTGCGCCTTTCGCGGGGCCTTTTTTCATGCGGTTTCCTTTCATCTCTGCACACGACCGGACGCTTCGCCTGCCACCAGTGCGTTGACGTCCGCCAGGGAGGCAAGGTTGAAGTCGCCGGCCACGGAATGCTTGAGGCAGGAAGCGGCAACGGCGAACTCGACGCATTTCTGCGGCGGGAAGCCCTCGAGGAGCGCGTAGATGAGCGCACCGGTGAAAGAATCACCGGCGCCCACGCGGTCGACGATGGGGGTGATCTCGTAGCGGCGGCTCAGGTAATGCCGCGTGCCGTCGAAGAGAAGGCCCGACCAGCCGTTGGCGGAGGCCGAGATGCTCTCGCGGAGCGTCGTGGCGACTATCGAGACGCCGAACCGCCGCTTGAGCTCCACCGCGACCTCGCGGTAGGACTCCCCGTCGAGCGAACCCTTGGCGACGTCGCTGCGCGCCGCCTTGATCCCGAACACCTTCTCCGCGTCCTCCTCGTTGCCTATCAGCACGTCGACGGAGGGCATCAGGGACGCCATGACGCGGTTGGCTTCGGCAGGGCTCCAGAGCTTTGCGCGGTAGTTCAGGTCGCAGCTCACCTTCAGGCCGTGGCGCTTCGCGGCAGCGAGGCCTTCCTCCAGCGCGCCCACCACGCGCGGGCCGAGGGCCGGCGCGGTTCCCGAGAAGTGCAGCCAGTCCTTGCCGGCGCAGATCGTGTCCCAGTCGAAGTCCCCCGGGCCGCAGTCGCGGAACGCGCTGTGCGCCCTGTCGTAGATGATCTTCGAGGGCCGCTGGGCGACGCCGGTTTCCAGGTAGAACAGGCCCAGCCTCTCGCCGCCGCGGGCCACGAAGCCGGTGTTCACGCGAAAGCGGTTGATGTAGTTGAGGCAGGCCTGGCCGATGTCGTTGTCGGGGACCCGCGAGACCGCGTAGGCTTCCATGCCGAAGTTCACCAGGGAGACGCCGGCGTTCACCTCTGCCCCGGTGTAGCGGGCCTCGAACCCGTCGGCCACCAGCAGGCGGTCGAACCCCCGGGGTGCGAGCCGCAGGAGCAGCTCGCCGAAGAGCACGATTTTCTTTGCCATGATGGTCTTCGCCTCTGCCGTCAGATTGCCAGCCGGCGCGTGGGATGCGCGGCATCCATCTCGAAGAGCGGCAGCTCCATCCCCTCGTCCAAGGCATGGAAGGAACCGTCCAGCCATTCGGACACGACCACCCGCGCGGGGAGGGGCCGTCGGAGCGCGTCTGCCATGCGGAACTGCCTGTGCCCCACGTTGATGATGCCATTCGCCTCGACGCGGCAGACGCGGTCCACGCAGAGGAACCGGCGCAGGTCCGTACCGTCCACGATGGGAACGTGGAAATCCTGCCCCGCGGCCGCGCGCTCGGCGAAGCGGCGGTTCAGCGCGTCACCGGCTGAGCCGAACAGCAGCTTTGTCGCCTGGTCCACGTCCGCGGCCCCGCGGCGCCTGAGCTCGCTCCTGACCGCTTCGAGGATCTCGCTGCGATCGTTGAGCCACGCCTTTGCCTGACCCATGATGGTCATGTCCACACCGAGGCGCTCGCAGGCACGCGCGAGCGCCGTGCGCTGCTCGCCGCCGCGCAGTTGCTGCTCGAGCGTGGGATGGTTGTTCTCTTCTGAGCCGAAGCGGCGCTGGCAGCGAAGCGCTGCCGGCAGGCCGAAGCGCTCGATCCACGCGCCGAGCAGGCGCATGGCCGCTTCGCACGAATCCTCGTGCGCGAGGGAGCACATCATCTGCGACGTTGCCTCGTCGTAGAGGAAAAGCAAGAAGGAGGACGGAAGCCCCGTCCCCAGCCAGCTGTCGGACAGGGAGACCAGCGTCAGGAGCTCTCCGAACCCGCGCACGGACGGCTCCGACGGACGGGGGGCCGGCTTGCACCGGCTGAGCTTCCAGGCCCCGCTGTCGAGCAGCCATCGCCTCAGGGTCTCGTGGTCTACGAAAACTCCCTGGCTGGCAAGCATGATGGCAAACTGGGTGGGACCGGTGCCGGGGGGCTGCTCGTTGTATCGGCGCAGGACTTCCTCGCGGAACCCGTCCTGGAACGCCCTGTTGGAAGGCCTCCCTTTCCCCTTGTGCGCAAGGCCTTCGGTACCCTCGTCGCGGTACCGTTTCCAGACCCGCTTCATGTGTCGATAGGAAAGGCTGAGCACGCGGGTCGCCTGCTCCAGCGTCAGGGCGCCTGCAGCCACCCTCCGAAGAACGAGAGATCGCCGCTTTTCACGTTCACTCATCGATCCGCCCTCCGGCCGCCAGTGGATTTGGCGGTAGGCAGAAATCCTAAGGCACCGGCTGCAATCTGTCAATTGTTAACATTCTGTTTTAGTGCTTATATTAACCTCGCTGCCGTGGGCAGGAAACAGGTGTATAGTGGGTGAAATGCCCCCTGCCGTGCCTACCGCTGGATCCGGCCCGAGGCATCACCTTCCATGAGCGCAAGAACCTCGTCGAAGCTGACGAGGTTGAAATCCCCATGGATCGTGTGCTTCAGGCAGGACGCGGCCGCTGCAAACTCGACGCTTTCCTGGAGGTCCTGCCCGGTGAGCATGCCGTAGATGATGCCCGACGAGTACGCGTCCCCGCCCCCGATGCGGTCGACGATGTAGTCCATGTGGTAGCGGCGGCTCGTGTAGAAGCGCTTCCCATCGTACAGCATCCCGGACCAGTTGTTCTCGGTCGCCGAGATACTCTCCCGCAACGTGATGGACGCGGCCCACAGGCCGAAGCGCTGGCGGAGCTGCACAGCGACATCCTCGTAGCCGGAGGCGCTGAGCGTTCCGCCCTTCACGTTCGTGTCCCGCGCCTTGATGCCGAAAAGCGTCTCGGCTTCCTCCTCGTTGGTGAAGAGCACGTCGACGAACTGCAGCAGGTCCGCCATGACCGTCCGCGCCTTTTCAGCGGACCAAAGCTTGCGGCGGAAGTTCAGGTCGCAGCTGACCGTCAATCCGAGGTCGTGCGCCGCGACGCATGCCTCACGGGTGATGGCGGCGACACTGTCGCCGAGCGCGGGGGTGATGGCGGTGAAGTGAAACCAGTGCTTGCCGGCGAAGATCGCCTTCCAGTCGATGTCACCCGGCAGGAGCTCCGTGATGGAGCTCCCCGTGCGGTTGTAGAGGAAGGTCGACGGCCGCTGCGCCGCGCCGGTCTCCACGAAGTAGATGCCCAGCCGGTGCCCGTTCTTCCTCACGTAGTCGAGGTTGAGCCCGAACTGGCGCATGTAGGCGAGGCAGGCTTGCCCGACCGCGTTGTCGGGAACGCTGGAGACCATGAAGCTCTCCACGCCGAAACCTGCCAGCGCCACGCCGAGGTTCGCCTCCGCCCCGCTGTAGATGACCTCGAACTCGCGCGCCTGCACGATGCGCTCGTGGCGCTTCGTGGAAAGGCGCATCATGAGCTCACCGAAGAGGACGACCTTCCTGTCCGTCGCGACCTGCTTCATCGGCTCACCCCTTGCGGGCCGCCTGCACGATCTGCACCATCCGCTCGGCGTTGGCGGTGATGCGCGCGTAGTCGCCGGCGGCCATCAGCGCCTTGTTCACGAGCGATCCGCCCGCGCCAACGGCGATGGCCCCCGCCTTGATGAAGGCGCCTGCCGTCTCGAAGTCGATCCCCCGCGTCGGCAGGAGCTCCACCTGGGGGAGAGGCTCCTTGATGGTCTTGAGGTACTCGGGTCCGCCGATGTCGGCGGGGAAGATCTTCACGACATCGGCACCGCCCTTCCAGGCCGTGATAATCTCGTTCGGCGTGAAGGCGCCCGGGACGGCCACCGCACCGTAGAGCGCGCACATGTTCACCGTCTCCTGGTCGAAGCCGGGGCTCACGATGAACCGCGCCCCGGCGAGAATGGCCTGCCCGGGCGCTGGCGGAATCCAGCACCGTGCCCGCACCGATCGCCACGTCGGTGCCGGCCAGGGCGGCCACGGCGTCGCGTATGATCTCCAGGGCCCCGGGAACCGTCAAGGTTATCTCGACGAACCGCACGCCGCCCGCGCTCAGCGCCTTGGCCACGCCCACGAGATCACGGGGATTCTCGGTCCGTATGATGGCCACCACCCCGCTGGCGCGGAGCGCCGCAAGGGTTTCCTGCTTCGACACCATGATCGCCCTCCTGTCCGCCACCACCGTAGCGTCTCTGCTCCGGGCGATCAAGGCGAGACGCCGCGACTCATTTGAAATGTCCCCGGGGGACATTTCTAACGAGTGTGTCGCCTGATTACAGTTGACAATGAGCGGCGATGATTTAGATTCGAACGTGGATCACTTGCACCGCTGGGGCCGCCGCAGTATCTGCGGTGACCCGTGGGGCAGCATTGACTGCACACCAGCGGGGAAGGAGGCGTGACGGGCAATTGAAAACAGAGAGACCGGACCGCGACTTGAAAATCTTTCGTGATACTGGGGGAGGCGTTTCGCCTCTCATCCGGCCGGGCGGGAATGGAGACATGCTTCCCGGTCATGCGGATCGCGCAAAGGGGGACAAGGAATGAAGAAACTGTTCACGATTCTTCTCATATCCGCCATCCTGTTGTCTTTCGGTGCCATGGCTTTCGGCGCCGCGAAGACGGTCACCATCACCTACGTCAACTTCATCGGCAAGGAAGTCGACCAGGTGGGGGCGACGATCGACACGTACATGAAGGCGCACCCGAACGTCAAGTTCGACTACCAGATCATTGACCACGACACCATGCAGCAGAAGTACCAGGTCATGATCGCATCCAATACGCTGCCGGACTTCTTCTGGTGGAACGCCATATGGCTGTCCCAGACGCTGACCAACAACCCGACGACCCTGGTCGACCTGACGAAGTACTTCGACCCGGCATTCAAGGCAAAGTTCATCAGCGGGACCTGGAACCTGCTGGCCACCAAGGACGGCAGGATCGCGGGATTCCCCGCCGAGATGCAGGTCCAGGCATGGATGTGGAACAAGGCCCTGTTCGACAAGTACGGCCTGAAGATCCCCGCGACCTATGACGATCTGAAGGCGGTCATCCCCGTGTTCAAGCAGAACGGAATCGCGACCATCGCTTTCGGCGACCTGGATCCGTGGCCCACGTGGGGCTACTACCAGTGGCTGCAGCTCTGGGGAAGCGACGAGCAGGCAAACGACCTGTACGTGACGCAGAAAGTGAAGACGGCTGATGCCGGGTACGCGAACGCGCTGAAGGACATGGCGGAACTGCACGCCCTGGGCGCTTTCCCCGACAACAACACCACCATCAACTTCGAGGCCATGGTGCAGATGTTCCTCGCCGGCAAGGCGGCGGGCATCTCTCTCCCCTCGGACCAGCTCGGCAAGATCGTCGGGCAGCCCATCGAGAAGGACCTCGTTTTCAACTGGGGTCCCAGCTTCCCCAATTCCCCCTATAGCCAGAAGCAGGCGATCAAGTTCGTCGGCAACGGGTACGGGATCGGCGGAAACGTCGAAAAGGACCCTGTGAAGCTCCAGGCCCTCATCGACTTCAACAAGTGGCGCTACTCCGCCGAGGCATTCCCCATCGCCCTGAAGGCAGGATTCATCCTTCCCGTGAAGGTTGCGTTCAATCCCTCGAGCCTCGGCCCTGTCATGAAGCAGCAGTACAACCTGATCAACGACAGCATGAAGGGGACGATCACGTCCGTCTACGCACCGTACTACTTGTGGAACCTGGACGCGAATGCAATCAACCTGTACTACAAGCCCCTCGGCGACACGATCAACGGCCTGTTGGACGGCAGCATGACTGCGGCCGATCTACCGAGCCAGTTCGCGAAGATCGATGACGGCATTACCCAGGCGATTGCGACCTACAAGAAGTAAAAGGTTCGGACGGTCTCGGTAGGAAATGAACTATGGCCCCTGGCGGATGCACTCCGCCGGGGGCTTCGTTTGAGCAAACCATCAAGGGACGCAGGGGGGACTGAGTCATGTATGCATTCTCCAAGCGCTGGATCATCCTGCTCTTCCTGCTGCCGACGCTCATCTTCTTCTCCGTCTATACGCTTTACCCGGTCGCGACGACGTTCCGCACCGCTTTCCAGTACAACCGGATCAACACGCCGAAGCACTATGCCACGCTTGACAACTGGAAGCTGATGCTGAAGGACGAGCACCTTCCCACCGCGTTCAAGAACTCCTTGATCGTCATGGTGGGCGAGTTCGTCCTGCTCTTTCCGCTCTCGTTCCTGCTCGGGCTGTTCCTGAATATCAATTTCCGTGGCGGGGGCATCGTCAAGCTCATCACCTTCACCCCGTATATCCTCTCGGGAGTCCTCACCACGCTCATCTGGTTTTTCATCGTGGACCCGGGCATGGGGATCCTCAATCCCTTCCTCAGGGCCATCGGCCTCGGCAAGCTCGCCGCCGCGTGGATTGGCGGTCCCAAGTTCACCCCTTACACCGTATCTGTGATTGATTCCTGGAAGTCGATCGGCTTTTACGCGGTGCTCATCATGGCGGGCCTGAAGATGATCCCGCGCGAGCTGAACGAGGCCGCCACCATTGACGGAGTGTCCCGGGCACAGAGGTCCTGGTACATCACCTTCCCGCTTCTCAAGGAAACGTTGAAGATCTGCGTGGTCTACATCATCATCAGCGCGCTGCAAACCTTCCAGACCATTGTCATCCTGACCCGCGGGGGGCCGAACTACAAGTCCACGGTCATTGCCTTCTACATCTACGACGAGCAGTGGGGATACGATCGCAATTTTGGCTACGGCGCGGCGATCTCCCTCATCCTCTTCGTCATCGTGATGGGCATTTCCATAGGGTTCCTGTCCCTGACGCGCAAGCGAATAGAGAATTAGGGGAACGCCATGAAACCGACACGCATCCTGCTTATCTTCGGAGCAATCCTGATCTCGGCCATCATGATATTCCCCTTTCTCTGGGGCGTTGCGCTGTCCTTCAAGGACAACGCCGGAATCTTCAACACTCCGGCGAGTCTCCCCGCGAAGTGGGATTTCTCGAAATACGTCGACACGTTCACCAAGTCCCACATCCTCATCCTGTTCAAGAACAGCCTCATCGTGGCCATCATCACGACCTTCGGCGCGCTTTTCATCAACTTCCTGAGCTCCTTTGCCATCGCGCGGCTGGACGTGCGGCACACCAAGTTCGTGAACTTCTTCTACTACTTGTTTCTCACGGCAACAGCCGTGCCGATCTTCGTGCTTCTCTTCCCCATCTACGAGATCTCACTGAAGCTGAGAGCCGTCGGCATGGGGGTGGACAGCATCTTCACGCTGCCCTGGCCGTACATTGCGGGCTCCATCCCCTTCGGCACGCTGGTCTTCGTGGGAGGAATGAAGGCCATCCCGCTGGAGATGGAGGAGGCAGCGCTCCTCGATGGCGCGAGCCTGCTGAGAATGCTGTTCCTCATCGAGTTGCCGCTCATCATGCCCGTATTTACCACGCTCACCATCTTCAACTTCCTGGGCGCGTGGAACGAGTACACCCTCGCGTCGATCTTGCTGAACAGCAACATGCATTTCACGATCCCGCTGGCGGCGGCTTTCTTCAAGGAAGAGTTCTCCATGGACTACGGCGCGGTCCTGAGGGCGGTGGTCATGATCCTCATCCCGCAGCTCGTCTTCTTCTACATCTTCCAGCGAAGGATCATCGAGGGGATGACGATGACGGGACTTAAGGGATAAGCGCGGCCGAAGGGCCCCGCCACCTGCCAAGGGCCACGTCAGCGCGCGAGCCGTCCCAGGCGGACCAACGTGCGTACGACGCATGAGTCCCCGGAGCGCTTTTCCCCGGCGGGACGATCGGCGAGGGTCCGGTGCAGCTCGATGCATGCGTCCTCGTACCCGATGCCCCCGAGCTCCGAGATGATGCGGGTCGCTCGATCCACGAGCTTCTTGTTCGTCGCATCCACCTGGATCATCCAGTTCCCCCGTATCCTGCCGAGCATTCCCATGGTAGCAGTGGAAACCGTGTTGAAGACCAGCTTCATTGCGAGGTGAACGAACAGGTTCATCGGGGTGCGCGGAAGGTCCAGCGGGATCCAGATGGTGGAAGTGCGGCCGGCCGCGGGCACGGCTTCGGGCGTCCCGACCGCGAGCAGTGTCAGGTGCGCAGAATGCGCTCCTTCGCGCAACAGGTACTCCCGAAGCGCGACGGAGGGCGCCGCACCGGCCGCCACGGCGATCAGTGCCGATGAGGGTGCCGCGAAGCGAGCCGGATCGGGCTCCGCCCCGATCGCGTAGGCGTAGATGTCCTCCACGCCGAGCGCCGGGGGATTGGCGATCATGCGGTCGGTGCCTCTCATGGCGACGTAGTCTTGCCGGGTCCAGTTGATGCCTCGCGGAGCGCGGCGCAACATGGCATCCCACGCCTCGCGGGTGGGACGTGTCGGGTCCTTGGCGAATGCCCACGAGGGGGGGGAGGTCACATCGCCGGGAGGTCTGAAAGGCGGCAGCATGAAGGTGGGTGTTCGCTCCGTTGTGTCGGAGATGATGTCGAGCAGGTATTCCTCGCAGAGGTAGGTGACAAGGCCGCGGGACCGATAGATCCCGGTCTCCAGGTCGATCGCGGCCGTGATCCCGGCGAGGGCCGCGCCGGACGCCAGCTCGTCGACCAGCCGGGCGAAGCCGGCCGCATAGTCGAGGGCAGGCGGCGTCTCCGAGCCCCCCAGGAGCGCGGCTGCCTGCTCCAGCGCCGCGCCGATCACGAGCATTTCTGAGCTCGTTGCCTGGAGACGCGTGGAGCCGGAGAGCGCCATGGGCCCGGTGAACAGGTCGACCTTCACGATCCCTGGGCACTCGATCACCTCCCGGGATCTCTCGATGTGGCTGCGCAGCACCTCGGCGGGGTTGTTGAAGACGTAGAAGACGGAGCAGCCTCGCTCGAATGCTTCCCAGGCGGTGCCGATCACCGACGAGGTCTCGCCGCCTTCGGTGATGGCAACCAGGAGATCGCCCCGGGCAAGCCCCAGGTCCCGGACCTGCCTCCGGCCGAACTCCTGGACGTCCTCGAAGTTTTCAACCGAGCGAATGAGCGCCCGGTCGCCGCCGGTCATGATGCTGCAGCCGCTCTCGGCGCGCCGCGCAAAGTCCGCTGCCCGTACGGGATCGCTTCCCCTGAGGCGCTGCGACGCCTCCTCCCAGTACTCGCGCCACATGCGCTCCAGGATAATGGCGAGCCGCCCCGTCGCGCCGCACCCGGAAAAGCAGACCTTCTTTCCTTCCCGCGCTGCCCGCACGATCTCCTGGACCAGCGCCTGGAATTCCGCGCCCCGGAAGGCTTCTCCCGCCCGGGGAGGGATGTCGCGATCCACCGAGAGGAGCATGGCTGCCCCCGCGGCGGTGTCGTGCTGGATGGTCGCGCTGAAATCCCTGGTCCTCGGATGCGAGCTTTCCGTTGGCAGGATCCCGAGGTGAAACTGCACTTCCTCCTCGATGAAGCGGCGCGCCTCGATGACTGCCGGGTCCTGGTCGGAACCGGGCTGCATCGTGCTCACGGCTGCCTCCGCGCGCCGCCCGCCGGGGCTGCAGCCTCGATCTCCTCGAAGATCCTGATGCACGTGAGGAGCGCCCGCGGGACATGGAAGCACCCTTTCCATTTCCCGCCCTTCTGCGTCGTGGAAGGGTCCCCCGCGCGGTGCAGGTAGCCGAACCACTCGCCGTGGACGGGGTCGTCAAAGTGCGCCCAGACGTAGTCATCCACGCGCCGGAACCAGTCCCAGAAGACCCGGCGGCCCGTGATCTTCCACGCGAGCAGGAAAGCGCACAGGGCCTCGGCGTGGACCCACCACAGCTTCATGTCCCATTCGAGCTTTTCCGGAGGCAGCCCCTCAGCGTCGAGGTAGTAGTAGAACCCGCCGAATGTCCGGTCCCATCCACGTTCCGCGGTCCAGAGCATGGCCTCGCTGACGAGGTCCACGAGGGAGCCGCTATCGGCGACGCCCGGCCCAGCCGGCGCGGAAGGCCACGCCTCGACCGCCCGCAGGATGAACCAGAGCACCTCGAGGGCGTGCCCCGGGGTGAGGAGGCGTCCCTCCATGCAGTCCGGGTGCGACCCGTCGGCAAACACCCGTTCGTACACCAGTTTCCTCTGGCGGTCGATGTGCAGCCCCGTCACCTGCTCGATTGCCTCGCGGAGGTACGTTTGCCGCGTTCCCGGCTCCACGAGGTCCCCCATTTCCTGGGCAAGCCACACCTGGATCATGGGAAAAGCCATGGCCTTGATGGGGCGGTTGGCGCCGATCTGCTTGGTGAACCGGCCCTTGGGGTTGCCCTTCCGCGCAAGGATGCGACCCCAGGTGGCCACGGCGATCTGACGGGCCTCCGCGTCACCCGTGGCGCGGGAGTATTCGGCAAAAGCTGCCGCCGCGAAGCAGTCGGAGAAAATGTTATAGGCCTCGACGAGCGGCGCTCCGGCGCGATCCAGCGCGAAGTACCAGTCGCCATCGGGGTTGCGGCCATGAGCCTTCATGAACTCCATACCCAGCCGCGCGTGCTCGATCCAGGCCGGCTCCGCGCGCCAGGTGTTGTAGAGCTCGGAGAACATCCAGACGCCGCGTCCCTGCAGCCACATGAACTTGTCATGGTCGAAGACGGTGCCATCCCGCTCGAGGCAGCAGAAGTAGCCGCCGTGCTCGCGGTCGGGCGAATGGCGCAGCCAGAACGGGAGGACACTCTCCTCCAGGTTGCGGCGGTATCGCTCTTTCAGCCGCGACACGTCGGCAGGGATGATGCCGTGCAGATCGGGTTCCGTCATGGTTGGTTCCTTCACCTACTTGAGCGCCCCGGCCGTCAATCCACGGATGAAGAACCGGGACATGAAGAGGTACAGGCAGAGCATCGGGATGATCGCCATGGAAAGCCCCGTGAACAGGAGGCTCCAGTCCGTGCTGAACTGGCCGAAAAAGGAGGCAAGCCCGACGGGCAGGGTCTTCAGCCGGTCGGACTGCAGGAACACGAGCGGGAAAAAGAAGTCGTTCCACAGCGGGACCGCGTTGTAGATCGTCACGAGCGCAATGGCCGGGGTGGTGACGGGCATGACGATCCGCCGGTAGATGCCCCAGTCATTGCAGCCGTCGATGCGCGCCGCGTGTTCCAGGTCCAGGGGTATCGCCTTCATGAACCCGGACAGGATGAACACGGTCGAGGGAAGCCCCATGGCCAGGAAAATGAGGATGATCGCCGCCCGGGTGTCCATGAGCCCCAGGCCCTTGATCAGCATGAAAAGCGGGATGATCGCGGCCTTCAACGGCAGCATGATGCCGCTCAGGAAGAGCATATACACGGGGGTGCGCAGGCGGTAGGTGTAGCGCGAGACGCCGTACGACGCCATGGATCCCAGGAGCACCACGAAGACCATGGCGATGAGCGTGACGATGACGCTGTTGGCAAAGTACCGCCCGAAACCCCTGTCGACCCACACGACCCGGTAGTTCGCGAGCACGAAGTGGCTCGGCAGCGAAAAAGGGTGCTGAAAGATCTCCCGCGTGGTCTTGAGCGAGGAGACAATCATGTTGAAAAGCGGGTAGAAGATCAGGAGCGCATAGAGGCTCATGGCGATCAGCGCGGCCGCCAGCACGACGACGCGCCCCGGGCGCGCTCCGCGGAGGCTGAGGTCGGTGGTCACAACTGCACCTCCCGGGAGCGCGTCGCGGTGATCGAGCCGATCGACGCAACGAAGGTCAGCAGGTAGATGACGACGCCGATCGCGCTGCCGAACCCGATCTGCGGGTTTCCCGAATCCACCGAGCCGAACGCTGTCCGGTAGAAGAGGGTGCCGATGGTGTCGGTGGAATAGTTGGGCGGACCGTCGAGCCCCGCCATGGTGTAGACCTGCTCGAAGACGTTCAGGCTCCCGATGATCGTCAGCACCGTGATGACCGTGACCGCGGGGATGATGAGCGGGAAGATGATCCTCCAGAACGTGGCCCACTCGCGCGCGCCGTCCAGGCGCGCGGCCTCCAGGCATTCGCCGGGCAGCCCGTCAATCGCGGCGAGGAACACCAGCGAGGGGAACCCCACCCAGCGCCAGACGTTGACCAGGATGATGGAATAGGTGGCGAGACCTTCCTCGCCCAGCCACGCGCGGGTCCATTCCGGGCGCCCCACGAGCTTCAGGAACGCGTTCACCAGCCCGTTCGGCTTCAGGTAGAGGCCCCACAGGAAACCCACCGCCACGATGGAGAAGAGCACGGGGATGAAAAAGACCCGCTTGAAGAAGCCGCTTCCCGGGATCCTCCGGCTGAGCAGGTATCCAAAGAGCAGGCCCATCGTGTTCTGAACGAGCATGGTGACGATGAACCACTTCAGGTTGTTCCCGAGGGCGCTGAAGAACCGCTCGCGCCAGGGATAGGCAAAGAAGAGCTTGCGGAAGTTTTCCAGGCCGACGAACGGGCCGCGGAGAAGCTGCTGCCAGCTGAACAGGCTGTTGAACAGCGAGACGAAAAGCGGTGCCAGGATGAAGACTCCCACCACGCAGAGACCCGGCAGGACAAAGAAGGAGACCCACAATCCCTTGCGGACATCGGCCCGTGTCATGGGTGCACCTCGTCGCGGAACGATCGGGAAGCGGCGGCGCCCTCGGAAACGAGCGCCGCCGACTTCTCAGACCTGGCTACTTCTTGAAGGGTGCGTAGTAGGTCGCGATCCCGTCCTGGATCTGCTTGGCCACCTGGTCCGGGGTGAGCGTACCGGCCATCATGCCCTGGAGGGCTGCCTGCGAGAGGACAGAGCCCGTGGGCTGCTGGTAGCGGAAGCCGACGAGGAACAGGTACGGCGTCTCGTTCTTCTGGAGCGAGAGCACCTTCTGGATGAAGGGAGAGGCCGAGGTGTCGGCTCCCGGCACGGCTGATACCTGCTTGAGGGTCTTGATGAAGAAGTCTCCCGTCGCCTTGCTGGCAAAGAAGCGCAGGAGCTTTGCCGCCGCGTCCTTGTGCGCCGAGGCGGCGTTCATGCTGAAGTTGCCGTCGGCATACGTGGAGACGTACGGGGTGTCACCCGCCCTGGCAACGGGGCCGGGAAAGACGTCGAACTGGAGGTCGGGGTTCTGTGCCGAGAAATAGCCGGCTTCGAAGGAGCCGCCGATATAATGACCCGCCTGCTCATTGATGAAAGCCGTCTGCATGTCGGTGTAGCTCACGCCCATGTAGAGGTTCGGCAGGTAGGGGATGAGGTCTTTCAGGCGAGTGAGCGCCGCGACGAACCGGGGATCCTGGAAGGTGGTGTCGCCCTTCACAACGGCGTTGAAGAAGCTGTTGGCCCCGTAAAAGTTGGGGCACAGCGCCCCCATCATCACCTCGAGGGTCCACCCCTCCTTCGCGCCGTTGGCGAGCGGCTGGATCCCGGCCTTCTTCATGGCGGCCAGGTTGGCGAGGAACTGGTCCCAGGTGGCCGGCGGCTTCAACCCGAGCTTGTCGTACATCTTCTTGTTGTAGTAGACGAACAGGGTCTGGCTGGCAAAAGGCACGCCGTAGATCTTGCCGTCCTTGATGGACGTGGCCCCGCGCACCGGGCCGGCCGCAAACCCCTTGAGCTCCGGCACCCACTGGTCGAGCGGCTCCATGTACCCGGACTGCGCAAAGGTCTCCAGGCCGCCGTACGCGCGGCTCTGGAACACGTCGGGCCCCGAGCCGCCGCTCAGCGCCGCGGAGAGAATCGTGTTGTAGTCCGTGTTCTTCTGGGCGGTCTGGACCACCTGGATGTCAGGGTTCTGTGCCTGGAACACGGCCAGGAGGCTGTTGTACCCGTCCACGTCCTCGGGCCGCCAGGTCCAGAACTGGATCGTGGTCTTTCCCGCGCCGAATGCGAGGGCGCCAACCGCGCACAGGATCGTACACATGACGCAGAGTCGTTTCAGGTTCATGTCTCCTCCTCCAGCATGCGGGCAAGGCCCGCGTCCTCGGTGACGGACCATCACGCGGTCCTGGAACCGAGCACCTAGTATGGGGCCGCATTCGGCGACTGTCAAGAAAACCGGGCGTCGTTGTCAACGCAGAGACCTTCACGATGAAGCTGCCCATCGTTGCTCCGGTACGCCGCGTGATGAGAAGCGTCTACGTCTTCTCCAGCAGGAGCATGATCTGCATCAGGTTGCGGGGAACGTGAAACGCGGCCTTGATCCACGTTCCCTTGTCCGTCACCTTCGGCGAGCCGTCGCGGTAAAGGTACGCGTACCATTCTCCGTGCTCGGGATCATGGAAGAAGCGCTGGCACCAGTCGTGCAGCCCCTGGAAGCGGTCGTACAAGTCCGCGCGACCCGTCTCGTTGGCCGCCAGCAGCAGCGCGTACAGGGTTTCCGAGTGGACCCACCAGACCTTGTCGTCCCAGGCCTCGTTGAAGCTGGCGCGTGGATCGTATCCCTTCGGCTCCTGCCCGTCTCGATCGAGGATGTTGAACACCCCGCCGTGGACAGGGTCATAGCCCTTTTCCCAGGCCCAGTCGATCACCTGCACACAGCGCTCCACGAGCCCCCTGTCCCCCCGCCGCAGGGCCTCCTCCATGCAGAACCACATGGACTCCATGGTATGCCCCGGGTTGATCCTCCTGCCCGTCTCGTCGTCCAGCACGGCGCCGTCGCGGCCCACCGATTCGAGGAGGCAGCGCAGGTCATCCCGCGCGAAGACGTGGAGGATCCTCTCCAGGCAGGTGTCCGCGAGGGCGCGGGTCCGCGAGGCCCCGAGCAGCGGCTCCAGGACGGAGGCCACGTACAGCCCGATCATCGAGACGCTGTGCCAGCGGCGCCGCGGATCCAGGTGGAAGTGGTGGAACTCGTCGAAGCCGTCCCTGTCGATATTGCGCATGATCTGCGCGAAGGTCATTTCGACCAGGTCCCGGTCCTCGTTGCTGCCCGACGCGCGCGCGAACTCTGCGAGTCCCGTGAGGACGAACGCGTCGGTGAAGAACGAGCGATCGGGCCGGAGGACGGCACCGTCGCGCGCGAGGAGGTAGTGCCATCGTCCATCACCGGCGTGTGCATGGGCCACGAGGAAGTCCCTCCCCGATCGGGCCAGTTCCAGCCACGCGGGACGCTTCTCCACCTCGTTGAAAAGCGCCGAGAACATCCACACCATGCGGCCCTCGCACCAGCAGTTCTTGTCGGTGCCGACGAGCCTTCCTGTTCGATCGAAGTGATGCAGGAGCCCTCCGTGGAGCGTGTCGAGCGCCCGCCTTTCCCAGAACGGGACCACGTCGTCGACGAGCTGCTTCCTGTACCGGGCCGCGAGGGCCGGTCGGTCAATCACGGGTGCAAGCGGAGGGCTCAGGCACCCGGGCGACCGGGAAGGGTGGGAAGAACGAGGCGCTTCAGGCTCTTCTTCAGACCCGCGCCGTAGCGCCCGACGCCCCCCTTCAACCGGGGATCGAGGATATCCCTCACCGCGTCGCCGAACATGTTGACGGAATACACCGTGATGCTCAGGGCAAGGCCCGGCCAGACAGCCATCCACGGGTTGATGAACATGTACGAACGCCCGCTGCCGCTCAGCATCGCACCCCAGCTGGCAGCCGGCGCCGGGATGCCGAACCCGAGGAAGCTCAGCCCCGCCTCGGAGAGGATGGTGTAGGGCACCAGCGTGCTGTAGAGGATGATGATCGGAGCCATGATGTTGGGGAGGATGTGCCGCAGGAGAACGCGCGAGGTGGGGCTTCCGATGGCGACGGCCGCCTCCACGTAGACGTTCTCCTTGGTGCTCATGGTGGCGCCGCGGATGATCCTTGTCGATGCAACCCCGCAGCTGATGCCAAGGACGACGATCACGGGCACCATGCCGGGGCCCGTGATGGAGATGAGGACCATGAGGATGAGGATGCCGGGGAAGCACAGCCACCCGTCGATGAACCGCTGCACGATCAGGTCGAACACGCCGCCGAGGTACCCGCAGAGCATGCCGAGGAGCGTCGCGATGATGGTCGCCATCGTGGTGGAGGCCAGGCCGACGATCACCGAGGTGCGGGCCCCGTAGATGACGCGGGTAAGAAGATCGCGTCCCAGGTTGTCCGTTCCCAGGATGTGGTGGGCCGACGGACCGAGGAGAGAGGGACCGGCGCCGATCTGGTTCATGCCGTACGGGGCAAGGACGTTCGCGAAGATGCCGGTCAGGAGGAGCAGCAGGGTGAAGACTCCGCCCACGACACCCATGGGCTTTTCTTTCACCAGCCTCCGGAAGAACTCGGCCAGCCGTGAGGGGGCTTTCTCCTCCGCCGCCCGGCGTGCGGAACTCTCTGCAATGCCGCTTGCCACGCTTTCTCCCTCCTACTTGTACCGGATGCGGGGGTCGAGGAAGCTGTACGTCAGGTCGACGATCAGGTTGATCAGGACCATGCCCAGCCCGAAGAAGAGCATGATCCCCATGATCATCGTGTAGTCGCGATAGCTGACCGCCTCCACCATGAGGCGTCCAAGGCCGGGAAGGTCGAAGATCTGCTCGATGATGACGACCCCGCCCACCACGACGGGCGCCTGGAGCCCGATGAGGATGACAACGGGGATGAGGGAGTTTTTCAGGGCGTGCCGCATGACCACTGCCCTCTCCCTGAGCCCCTTTGCCCAGGCGGTCCGCACGTAGTCCTGCCGCAGGACCTCGAGCATCATGGAGCGGGTCATGCGCATGACCACCCCCGCGATCTCCATGCCGACGACGATCGCCGGGATGGCGAACATCTTCAAGTTGCCGATCGGGTTGTCCTTGAAACGGATGAGCATCAGGGGCGGCGACCACCCCCACCAGACTGAAGGAAAGACGATGATCATGGTGGCGACCCAGAAGCTGGGCACGGCCATGAACAGGATGGCGACAGTGCGGGCTACATAGTCACCCCAGGTGTCCTGCCGGACCGCGGCGTAGATGCCGACGGGGAGAGCGATGATCACGCTGAAAAGGAGGCCCAGGAGGCCCAGCTCGAGGGTGACCGGCCACCGGGAGAGGATCTCGGCGGCTATGGGGGTGTTCCTCCACAACGACACTCCGAAGTCGCCGTGGAGAAGTATGTTCCCGATCCAGCGGCCGTACTGGACGTAGATCGGCACATCAAGGCCGAGGGATTTCGCGACGACTGCCCTGTCGAAGGGATGGCCGAACTGAGCCATCTGGCCGGCGATCAGGTCCACGATATCGCCGGGGATGAGCCGTATGACGACGAACACGAGGAGGCTGGCCAGGAAAAGGGTGGGGATGATCAAGAGCACCCTACGGATTATGTAGTCGCGCACGCTGCCTTTCTCCTGCCCCGCGAGGGACTCATGGCATATAGCATGAGGGTCGTTCCTTCACAAGCCTTCCCGGCGCTCCTGAAAAAAAGGGGGGCACAAGGCCCCCCTCGTACGATGAGAGCGTCTAGAATCCCAGCTGCTTCTTCTGGTTCTGGTCGATCCACAGGAGCTTCACGATGGGGTTCATGTTCATGAATCCCGCGCTTGTCTCCCCGTAGTAGTTCTTCACCCAGGACCACGCATAAGCGTCCTGCGAGTGAATCGGCGTGGGGATCATGGTGGCGGCGTCCAGGAGCTTCAGTACCATCTGCTTCTTCAGCGCGAGCGCTTTCTTGGGATCACGCTCGGCGAACGCCTGGTCGTACATCTGCGAGTACTCGTCGTTGACCCAGGCCGAGGTATTTTCCTCGTGCCCCTTCTTCCCCATGGCCATTTCGACGCCCGGTGTGCCGTAGCCGCGGCCCACCAGCATGCTGTCCGTGTAGGCGTGTCCGTAGGTGAGATTGGTCAGCACGGCCGCTTCGACCGGCTTCAGGGTAACCGTGACCCCGATCTTCGACCACATGTCGACGACCATCGACGCGATGTCCTGCGCCATGTTGGGCTGGTCGGCGGGGTTATAGGTCATCTCGATCTTGAACCCATTGGGATACCCCGCGGCAGCGAGCATTTGCTTCGCCTTGGCCGCGTCATACGTGAACAGCTGCTTCGTGGAGTCCGGCATCTGGTCGATGGGAATGTAGAGAGCCGCTCCCTTGACCAGCGGGTCGATGTCGTAGTTTCCCTTGCCCCACGCGTTCATGCCGATGGTGTTCATGTCCGTTCCGACCATCAAGGCCCGGCGCACTGCCGCGTCCTTGAAGTACTGCGACGTCGAGGTCTGGAGCGCCACGACAAGGGATCCTTCGTTGAGGAAGGAGTACCGCGTGAGGTTCTTGTTGCTTGCCAATGTGTCCGCGTACCGCGGGCTCACGATGGTATCCCAGTCGACCTTTCCCGTGCGCAGGGAGGCAATCTGGGTGGCCTCATCCGTGATCATCGGCCACACCATTTTGTCGATGAACGGGGTCTTGTATTCCTTCCCGTTGATCGTCACGGTCCGCGAATAGTTCGGGTTCTTCAGGTAGGTCGTGTGATCCCCGCGGACGTATTCGGCAAGCGTGAACGGCCCGGTGCCCACGAGGTTCTTCCAGTCCGACGCACCGCCGGGGGCTTCCACGACTTCATGAGCGTAGGGCTGCACAAACGCGGAAGCCAGCCACCAGGTCCAGTCGGCATAGTACTGCTTGAACTTGACGACCCACGTGTACTTGTCCGGTGCGCTCGTGTCCGCCACCCAGTCCCAGAGCTGCCCCTTGTTGGCGCTCGTCTTCATCCTCTTCAGGTGGTACACGAAGTCATCAGCGACGAACTCGCGCGGCTTCATCACGCCGGGGTTGACGCTGATTCCCGAGTACATGATGCCGTGTCGGACGTGGAAGGTGAGGGTCAGGGGGTCGGTCCAC
This sequence comes from uncultured Spirochaetota bacterium, assembly GCA_963768665.1. GTDB lineage: Bacteria > Spirochaetota > Spirochaetia > SZUA-6 > Fen-1364 > Fen-1364. The sequence continues at coordinate 300,961 of CAVYIU010000003.1, forward strand.
TCCCAGCTCTCCACCAGGTCGCCTGTATAAAACGACTCGTCGACCCAGCCGATGTTCGTGAACCCGTAGGTTTTGTCCCCCCGGGGTCCGTACTTGGCGATATCTCCTTCAATAGCCTGCCCCATGATGGGGACGCTGTAGGTGATGACCTGGGGCCCCGCGGCTTTCACCGGGTCCCAGTCAGGCGGTTCGTTGGGCGTCGTGTTGAAATTGTGAAGCATGGTAAGCGTCCCGCCGTAGACCGGAGTACCGGCGACGGCGGCCGGTGTCGTTGTGGTCGCCGCTTCTTTGCCGCCGTTGGCAAAGCCGGCAACGGCCACAAGTGCCAAGACCAGCGCAAAGACCAGAACTTTGGTCTTCATGTTGCTCCTCCTCTGTAGCTTCTCTGTTGGAAAAACGAAATTCTACTCGTCCCTACCTCCTCCAAGGCAAGATAACGGTGCCGGTCCTCCGATGTCAATGGCAACCGTCAACTGTCAACAGAACAGCGATATGGCGGCCCCGCCCGCCGCCTCTCGCTGTCGGAACGCCGCCCGGTACGCGACAATACTCTCCCGCTGCCCCGAAAAGTCGGTTATATTACCGTCAGTCGGAGGAGGAGCAGGGGGAGTGTTCAGCCCGGTTCTTCGTGAGAAGGGAAACCAGCGGATGGTGTACTCGACAGGGTTGGGCACGAGAATAGTCTTCTTCGTGACGCTCCTGATCGTCGTCCTGGGTGTCGCGAGCGTCCCGGAAGGTCCCTTCTTTTCCCGCTTCAACGTTTTTTCCCTTGTCCTCATCGCGGTTTGCCTATTCGGAATTCTCTATGTTCAGCGCTGGGTTTTCGACAAAAGCTCCAATCTCTTTGAAAGGGATGTTGGCGTGCTTTTTCTCTACAGGCGGAAGAAAACGCCTCTCGATGCCCTGGAGAGGATCGTTTTCCATGAGGCAGGGGGGGGGACCGACCACGGTCCGAAACTCATGGGTGTGACGTCCCGCCGGATCGCCATACTGTCGCTGGTGGATCGGGATTCCCGCGTCTTCAGGCTCGACACGGCAAGAGGAGGCTCTGTGGTTGAGTTGCGGAAATCGGCGGAAAGGTTGTGCTCGTTCTGCGCGATTCCTCTCGAGAGCGAAACGGACAGCTCGGCTGCCGGGGCGCAATCGTGAAAGCCCCTGCCGCTGCCAGGACCCGGTCCATCCGGCGGACCATCGTCGTTGCCGCGATCGCCGTGATTGCCGTCGCTGCGATCGCGGGAGTCGCCATCTACGACGATCGCGTGAAGCCCTTCCAGGCAACGGTCCTGGAGGTAGACGGCACCTCGGTCAAGATGAGCTACTTCCTCAAGCGGGTTGCGCTTTCACGCCAGCAGCCGCTCTCCGTGCTGCAGATGCTTGCGCGCGAACAGATGCTCAGGGAAGAGGCTCCGAATCCACCCTACAGCATCGCGGTCACCGCGCAGGACATCGACTCGTACGCGAGGGACCTTGCGCGAGGAAAGGATGCGGCAATCGGTGACGCCGAGTTCCGCGAATGGTATCGCCAGCAGCTCAACGAGAGCCGGCTGTCGGACGCGGAGTTCAGGGAGCTCCTGCTGACGTCCCTGCTCACGCAGCGGATGAGCGGGTACCTTTCCGGGCAGGTTCCCACGACCGCCGACCAGGTCTTCGTGAACATGATCGCGGTGAAGGATGCCGCGACCGGGGCCGCGGTGAAGCGCAAGTACGATTCCGGGCAGGACTTCTCGGCCCTGGCGCGGGAATACTCCACGGACCCCCAGCTGAAGCAGAACGGGGGCAAGGTCGGGTGGTTCCCCCAGGGCGTTCTCGCCCCGGGGCTGGATGCGCAGGCCTTCACGCTCAAGACCGGCCAGGCGAGCGAGCCGCTGTACATCGACGACCAGACCACGATCCTGCTCATGGTGTCCGCCAAGGCGGCGGCGCGGCAGATCGACGCGCAGTCACTGGATGCGCTCAAGGCGAAGGCCCTGGACAACTGGTACCAGGAGGCCTACGCCCGGCACACGATCGTGTTCAGGGGATTTCGCAGGGGATTCGATTCCGAGACGGATGCCTGGGTGCAGCGGCAGATGCTCAAGATGGGCATCCAGCTGACCCCGAACGGGCCTTCCCCCGGCGCGACGCCCCAGTAGAAGGCTTGTCCCGTGCCCGCTACTGCTCCCCGGGCGCGGGATACGGCGGATCCAGCACGAGCCGCTCCAGCACGTTGTACCACGTGGCATCCACCGTGAAGACTTCCCGCGAGTCGACCAGCTTGATATAGCGCGCCTGCTGGTCGGGTGTGCCGTCACCGACGAGGATATTGATGGTCTGCCCGGTCTTGAGCGTCAGTCCGATCCGCATGCTGGGCTTCACGAGACCGTAGAGGGAAAGCTGCTCGTCGGTTGCGCTTGTCACGATGCGACGATTGGACGCCGGCCCGCTCAGGATCAGCGGGATGCCGCCGCCCCAGCGCTTCATGTCCACCTTCGGGCCCCGCGGCGTATCGAAATACCAGTACTGGTCCTGGTGCTTGACCCACTGCTGGGCCAGGCCCTCCGGCGGAAGGCTGATGGTCATCTTCGACAGCTCCAGCATATCGACGAGCCAGACGTAGGGTCGCTCCTGCGCCGCTGGGGCGGGCCGGGGACGCGTGGTGAGGGAGTACACGGCCCCCAGGGCCGCCAGCACGACGAGCAGGACGAGAATGGCGCGGAAGCTTCTCACCTTACCTCCTGCGCCACCAGAGGACGCCGGCGAGGACCAGGAGGGCGAGAGGGAGGAGCCCGATGCTGGAGACGAAGAGGAAGCGTGCTTCTTCGGGGGAGAGGATCAGCCGCCGGACAGGGAGCACCTTGCGGTCCACCGAGATGACATCGACTCCCTCGGCCAGCCAGTTCGCGGTGGTGAGGAAGAGGTCACGGTTGTTGCCGTTCGCGAAATGGGGGTTCGCGGCAAAATCAGAATCGGCAATCACCGCCAGGCGCATTCCCGTGGCAGCGGTGGATCCGGCCGGGGGTGTCGTGGAAACCAGCGCCCCGATGGCGAGCGGGCCCCTTGTGTCGGTGTTCGGGTTGAAGACGGGATCCTTCCCCGACACGAACCGGCTCGGCCAGCCAGCTTTCCGGACTCGACCAGACCAGGGGCACGATAGTGAGCCCCTGCGGCTGGACCTTCTGGGGGATGAAGGCCGCGGCGCCGGGGAAATAGGTCTGGGCGAAACCGAGGTAATCCCGCGTCCTGGGCACCATGGGGGTGTCCTTGCTGGGGGCGACGTTCGACGAGGGCTCGATGATCGTGCCGTCAGCGAAGTCCAGGCCCCAGGGAGAAACCAGGTCCCGATAGTCCTGCGGGGTGCCTGGATCCAGGAGCAGGAACAGCCGGCCGTCGGCGTGCAGGTAGTCATCGAGGATCTTTTTCTCGCTCGCCAACAGGGGCTGGCGCGGCCCGGCCACGATGACGGCCGCGGCATCCGGGGGGATGCCGGGCGTGCGCTGGAGATCGAGCTGGTCCACCTGGAAGAGGTTGTCCTGCAGCCCGCTTCGAGCGTTGTCGTAGTCTGCGAAGATGCCGCTCTCGCCGTGCCCGGTGAGGAAGTAGATCTTCTTCTGCCGCGTCCCGGTCACCTCGAGGATGGCGCTGGTAAATGCATGCTCCGCCTCGGCGGTGATCTGGGGCCCGTAGACGAGGCGCAGCCCCGCGGAGCCCCGGAACACCGTGACCCCGTACTGGGCTCCCATCTGGTCCACCTGGTACTGCCGTGCCTGGTCGGGGTTCAGGTCAGGGTCGACGTCCCTCACCGTCAGCCGGTCAGAATAGTGCTGGTACTCGGCGAGCAGGTTGCGCGCGTACCCGCTGATCGAGACCGAGACGGAAGGAGAAAAGAAGTTCACGACCTCCACCGGCGTATCGAGCTTTGCCAGGACGTCCTTCGTCTGGGACGTGAGGGTGAACTCGGAGAGACGCGTGAGGTCGAAGCGCTGGTAGGTGCCCACGCTGATCGCGTTCGCGAGCAGGATGATGCCGGCGAAGAGCGAGATCCGGACGGTCGTCCCGACGCCGACCCTTCCCCTCCGGCTTGCCAGCGCGCCTCGGACGCGCCGGAAGTCGACAATGGCCGCCAGGGCCAGCACTGCCGTGCCCACCGCGAGGATGGCCCACGAGGCGGCGCCGAGGCCGGGAAGAAGGAGCCGCAGGAGCAGCCCGGCGAAAAGGGACGCTACCCCGACGAGAGCGAGAACCGCCGTCTGCATGTCAGCGCCACCGTGCCGTCTGGATGGATCCCATGGACAGGTAAAGGAAAAGCGCGGTCACGCTCAGGTAGTACACTATGGCCCGGGTGTCCACGATCCCGCGGGTGAAGTCACCGAAATGCTGGGAGAGCGAGAACCAGGGAACGGCTTCCTTGAGCGCGCCGGTCGTGAAGCTTCCCACGGAGCCGAGAAACCACAGGGCGAAGAGGATGCCGCCTCCCACCACGGCTGCCACGATCTGGTTCGAGGTGAGGGTGGAAGCAAAGACCCCGATGGACAGGCACGCGCTTCCCAGGAAAAAGAGTCCCAGGTAGCTGGCCCCGATGGTCCCCAGGTCGGGATCGCCGAACACGACCAGGAGGGCCGGGAAGTAGAGCGTCAGCACGAGCATGCCGGTGAGCACGGCCAGGCTGCCGAGGAACTTGCCGACGACGATCTCCGCGTCCCGCACGGGCGCGGTGAGCAGCAGCTCCCAGGTCCCCATCTTCTTCTCCTCGGCGACGAGGCGCATGGTGAGGATGGCGGCGAACAGGAGGATGAGGATCTGCGCCGCGTCGAGGAAGCCCCTGATGCTGGTGTCCTCGTAGTTCGTTCCGGCCAGGTACGTGCTGAAGAACGTCCCCGAGAGCGCGAGGAAGATCGCGGTGACGACGTACGCCATGGGGGAGGTGAGGTACGCAACCAGCTCTTTTCGCGAGATGATGCCGATGCTCCTCACCGCTCCCCCTCCTCCTCGGTCGTGAGCTGGAGGAAGATGTCCTCGAGGCTCATCTCCACGGACTCCATGGCGAGGAGGGTCCAGCCGGCCTGGACGACCAGGTCGGTGATCTCGGCCTGGGGTTCCCCGTCCGCGGGAAACTCCACGACGTGGAAGGGGTTGTCGTAGATGACTTTCCGGATGGTGCCGATCCTCCTGAGCCTGTCGGTCACCTCCTGCGCGGGACCGCGCACGCGCAGGCGGATGCGCTTGCCGCCTTTCAGTATGGTGGAAAGGTTCTCGATGCGGTCCTGGGCCGCGATCCTTCCCTTGTGGATGATGATGACCCGCTCGCAGATCATGCTCACCTCGGGCAGGATGTGGGTGGAAAGGATGATGGTGCGGTCCCTGCCGAGGTCCTTGATGAGCTTCCTCGTCTGTGCCACCTGGATGGGGTCGATGCCGACGGTCGGCTCGTCCAGCACCAGGACCTTCGGATCGTGGATGATCGCCTGTGCAAGGCCGACCCGCTGCCGGAATCCACGGGAGAGCTTGCCCAGGAGGACGTCGACGTACTCCTGGAGCGCGCACTGCTCCACCACTTCGTCGACGCGGCTCCTGCACCTGCTCCTCGACAGTCCCCGCAGCCTCCCGGTGAACTCCAGATAGGCCCGCGTGGTCATGTCGGTGTACAGGGGCGTCATCTCCGGGAGGTAGCCGATGAGACGGCGCCCGTCCAGGGAGTCGGCGGCCATGTTGTGGTCGTCGATCCAGACATCCCCGCGGGTGGGCATGAGGTAGCCGGTGATCATGCGCATGGTCGTCGACTTGCCGGCCCCGTTGGGCCCGAGAAACCCGACGATCTCGCCTTTCGCGACGTTGAAGGAGATGTCGTCCACGGCGAGACGCTTGCCGTAGTACCTCGTGAGGTTCTCGATGCGTATCACGAGGCGTCTTCCCGTTTCATAGGCGAGGAGCGGACGGCATCACACAAAATGGCAGGAGGCCCAGTGATCGCCGCCGAGGTTCCGCAACTCGGGTTTCTTTGCTTTGCAGATATCTTTCGCCATGTAGCAGCGGGGGTGAAAGACGCAGCCGCTGGGCGGGTTCACGGGGCTGGGGACGTCACCGGTCATGATGATGCGCTTCCGGGTGCGGTCCACGACAGGGTCGGGGATGGGCACGGCCGACAGGAGCGAGATGGTATACGGGTGCGCCGGGTGGGAGTAGAGCTCGCTGGCTGACTGGATCTCGACGATCTTGCCCAGGTACATGACCGCGACACGGTCGGAGATATTGCGGACCACCGACAGGTCATGGGCGATGAAGAGGTACGTAAGGTTCAGCTCTTCCCTCAGCTTGACCAGGAGCGCGATGATCTGGGCCTGGATGGAGACGTCCAGGGCGGAGACCGCCTCGTCGCAGACGATGAACGCGGGCCGCAGCGCCAGGGCCCGGGCAATCCCGATGCGCTGCCTCTGGCCGCCGCTGAACTCGTGCGGGTAGCGCCGGGCCATGTAGGGCTCGAGCTCCACCATGCGCAGCAACTCGTTGACCTGCTCGTTGTACTTCCGGCCGCGGGACGCCATCCGGTGCACGAGGAGAGGCTCGCCGATGATATCCCCGACGGTCATGCGGGGGTTCAGGGAGGCGACGGGGTCCTGGAAAATAAGCTGCATGTGGCGCCGCATCTGCCGCAGCGCCTTGCCCTTGAGGGTCACGAGGTCCTGGCCCTCGAACAGGATCCTCGCCGGAGGTCGGCTTGTTGAGCTGGAGAACGCACCGTCCCGTCGTGGTCTTGCCGCAGCCGCTTTCACCGACCAGGCCGAGGGTCTCTCCCTTCTTCACGAAGAAGCTGACGTCGTCCACCGCCTTGACGTCCCCCACCTTGGTGCGGAAAACGCCCGCGGTCACCGGGAAGTACATCACGAGATTCTGGACGTCGATCAGCCTGCCGTTTGTCTCGTTCATTGCCCGCCCTCTTTCACACGGGTCGCTTCAGCCTGGCGGCATCGTAAAAGCACGCGCGGTAGTGGTCCTCACCGACCTTTTCCAGCACGGGCTTCTCCTCCCGACAGCGGTCCATGGCATAGTCACAACGCGGCGCGAAGGGGCAGCCCCTGGGAAGGCGGGCCAGGTTGGGCGGCAGGCCCTTGATGACGCGCAGGCTCCGCCTGCGCGAGACATCGTCCCCCGGGCTGTCCAGCCGGGGCACCGATGCGAGGAGGCCCAGCGTGTAGGGGTGCTTTGGCTCCGCGTAGATGGCTTCCGTGGGCGCCGTCTCCACGAGGGCACCGGCGTACATGACGTTCACCCGGTCGACGTAACGGGCCACGACGCCCAGGTTGTGCGTGATGATCATCACGGCGGTGTGGAGCTTGGCGCGCAGGTCGGCGATGATCTCCAGGATCTGCGCCTGCACGGTGACGTCCAGCGACGTCGTGGGCTCGTCGGCGATGATGAGCTCAGGACTGCAGCTCAGCGCCATGGCGATCATGATGCGCTGCTGCATGCCCCCGCTGAACTGGTAGGGATGATCGGTGACTCTCTTCGCAGGATCCGGGATGCCGACCAGCTTCAGCAAGGAGACGCTTTCGGCAAGCGCCGTCTTCTTGTCCATGCCGCGGTGGAGCTGGAGCGACTCGGAGATCTGGCGGCCCACGGTCAGCACCGGGTTCAGCGAGCTCGTGGGCTCCTGGAAAACCATCGCGATCCGGTTGCCCCGGATGTCGCGCATCCGGTCCTCGGTGGCCTGGAGCAGGTCTTCACCCTTGAAAAGGATCTGCCCCCCGACGATGACGCCGGGCGGATAGGGGATGAGCCGGAGCACCGACATGGCACTCACGCTCTTCCCGCACGCGCTTTCCCCGACGAGCCCCACGCATTCGCCCTTGTTCACGTGGTAGGAGAGACCGTCCACCGCTTTGACCACGCCGTCATCGGTGTAGAACCAGGTGCGAAGGTCCTTGACCTCGAGAATCCTCTCGTTCATGCCTTCCGTCATTTCTCCTGCCATTCCACGGTAACCAGCGGAAGTCGTTCCACGAAAAAGCAACAGACTCGGCTTTCACTGTATACTCATTTTCCGGGACGGCGGCAAGCGCGGCGCCGACGCCTGACGGCGCCGCGGATCATCCCGCCGGTCCCTCCTGGAGTGCCGCGACGCGCCGGGCAAAATCGATCGTGGTGGCGTATCCCCGCGGCTCGATGCCTGCCTCCCCGATATAGTCGCGACCACCCAGCAGGCGTTCGGCGGGCGCGAGCTTTTCCGCGGCGCCCCTGATGCCGCGCTCGATGCTGTCGTTGAAAGACGGGTTGAGGATCCTCTGGAGAAGCTCGTTGCCGTACGCCAGGAGATCCTCGCGGGCCGCCCGTGGGTGGTGGAACAGGATCGCTGGCACCAGCTCCTCCCGCATCACGCGGTACGTTTCGGCGCGCAGGGCGATGGAGATCTCGGGGAAACGCGTCGCGCCTTCCCCGTGGGCGTGGTACGCGAGGAAGGCGTGCAGGCCGTTGTGCATGAACAGCTTGATGTCCTCCCACATCCGGAACTCCGCCGCATCCACGAGCGTAAATGCCTCGCTGAAGGGGCCGCCGTCGCACAGGGCGCGGTCGAGGGGAATCGATGCGTACGATTCCGCGACAAGACGTTCCGCGGCCCCCGGCCACATCGGCTGGTATCCTGCCTCCCCGGGGTCGGCAAACCGGCACATCCGCGACATGACCGTGTCCACGCGGCGGACCGCGGGGCCCAGCTCGGTGCCGAACCGGGTCGCGATGTCACGGCCGTTCTCGCAGAACAGGAGCCACACGGGCCTTCGCCGCGCGTTGAGGACGGGTGCAAGAACCCGCATGACATCCGGCAGCGCCTTCGCGCCTGCCGCGGTCAGGACGAGATCCGCTTCCTCCAGCGCGGCAGTCAGGGATCGAGGTCGCGCGGAATCGCCGATCAACGCGTGCGTGAACGCGCCTCTCACGCGGCGGGGCTCGATTCCTTCGGGCCGGCAGAGGTTCAGCGCGTACCCGCCGTCGTCCTGGATCCGCTCCAGGAAGGACGCGCGGCCTGGCAGGTCTGCCAGGCACAACTGGTAGTCGGAAGCCATTCTCTCCCCGAGAAAGCCAAGACCGAGCGCACCCGCGCCAACGATCACGGCCCTGCGAACGGCCACTACGCCTTCTCCATGAAGAGCGCCGGTTTCAGGCCATTCTCCACCGTGAAGAACTCGTGGGGGTCGTCGGCCAGGGTGTAGTGACGCGGCGAGACCATGCCTTCGAGGCTCAGCCGTCCCGAGGAGAGCCACTGCAGCACGGTCCTCATCCCGTCGGTCGAACAGCCGCTGGTCCCGATCGTCTTCGCCGCCCGGTAGTGATTGACGTCGATGTTCGCCGCATCCACCAGGGCGTGCGTGCCGCCGAAGCAGGCGCCCACGGCGTATCCTTCGGGGGTGTACAGGCGCAGCATGAGCCGCTGCGACGCCGGCGAGGCGTTGGCCGACACCACGTCGTCGAAGAGGTACGAGTCGGTGAGCCTCGAAAGGTCGGCAACAATCGCATCCTCGGCCTTCCGCGTCGCCGCGGAGGCATCATCACCCATGCGCGGGGCTTCGTAGATGGCGACGCTGCCGCCGAGCTTCTCGCGCACCAGGCGCGCCTTCTCGGCGGAGCGCACCACGATGACCACCTTTGCCGCGCCCTCCAGGAGGGCAAGGCGCGCATAGATCATGCTGAGCGTTCCGGAGCCGATGATGCAGACACTTCCCCCCTTGCGGATGCCGGCCGCGATAGATGTGCCGTCCCTCGGCGTCCACGCCGACGGGATGGGGCGTGGCGAAAATGGACTCCAGGGCGCACGCGGTCGGCTCCACCAGGGAGGCTGCCTCGTCGCTGATTGCGTCGGTCACGCGGAGGACGGAGCCGGACCTGATCATGGTCTCGGGAACGACCATGTACTCGGCGTAGCCGCCGTTGATCTGGAACGAGAGGTTGGCGATGGGACGGGGCACGAGCATGAGCCCGTCACGGTAGCGGGCGATCCGGGACTGGAACGTGACGCGCTCACCGGGCTTGAAGGCGAGCTCCGCCCCGGGAAGAGTCCGTCCTTCGAGGTACCCGATTCCCTGCGTGAGGCCCGGCACCTCCTCGCCCACTTCCACTATCTCGCGCGACCAGCTCGTGGCCGAGCACCACCGGCGCGTAGGGGTCCACGTTGGGATGGCCGGACCGATAGATGGTCTTGTCCGTCCCGCACCGGGCGCACATCATCACTTTCACGACGAGGTCGCGCGGGACCGGGCTTCAGCGTGAGCGTGTCGGTGGTGACCGCGCCGGGCCTGCCCTGGTAGACGAATGAGCGGGACTGGTAGACCTTCATGACCGATCCTCTTTCTCAGGGCGCGCCGAAATCGGCGATCGCCCTGGCAATGACGGGAAAGCTCTTCCGCCAGACCCCGGGAGGGACATTCTCGGAAATCTGGATCTGCAGGTGGCCGCTGTGTCCCGCCTCCTGGAGGATCTGCGCCGCGGTTTCATAGATCGATTCCGGGGTGCCCAGGTGCGCGGGAGACGGGAAGTTCAGGAGCAGGCGCATCTGCGGCCACATCGAGAGGGCATCGCTGGCGCGCGTGTCGTTCCCCGGTGGTGGCGAGAAGGACTCCAGTCCCCGGAGCTTCGACTCGCCGATCGCCTTCCACAGCGGCCTCAAGGCGCCATCCGTGTGGGCGAGCACCGGGATGTTCCTCTCGGCGAGGATATCGGCCAGCTCGTTGTACAGGGGGACGCAGTAGCGTCGGAAGTACGTCTCGCCGATGACCGGCGCGGTGATGTTATCTGGAAAGACCGCCGAGGGAATCGGCGCCGCGCGGATGATCTGGAACAGCGAGCGGAGGTTCCTCGTCATGAGCGCGACGCACTCCTCGACGAGGTCGGGCCGCTCCGCGAGGTGCCACGCCAGGTCCTCGATGGAGACCCACTCGATCCACAGCTGCTGGAACGGCGTGCGCCCGACCCAGAGCTGCACGAGGCCGTCCTCGCCGACCTCGCGCTCGATCGCGCGGTAGTTCTCGATGGTCTCGTGCACGATGATGTCCCCGAGGAAAAACGCCAGGATCTCGTAGTCCCTCAGCTCCTTCACGAAATACCTCTTCACGCACGGGGCGTCGAACGCAGGCTCGTAGAACCTCTCCTCCACGAGGTCACCCCGCGGCGTGTGGAGGACCGTGCGCTTCCCGGGGAAGCCGTTCTCGTGGATCCGCTCGCTCTGCATCGTGCAGTGCGGGTGCTCTATCGTGTGCACGCGGCCCCAGCGAATGATGCCCATGTTCTGCCGGCCCAGGACCGACCAGATCTCCTCGTTGGGCGCAGCGAGCCCCACCACCACGGAGGGATCCGGGTCGGTCCTGATGTTGTACTGGGCGAAAGGCACCCGGTCATGCCAGCGGCCCTGGAGCACCGCGAGCATCCGGTCGTGCATGGTCATGGCGCTGCCGCCCACGCTCATTTTCCCGGCGGCGTCTTCTTGATCGCGTCAATGCGCCTGCGCTGCTCGGCGCCGGCCGGCTGCAGCGGGGACACCGGCTTGCCGGAGCCGATCCCCAGGCTCGCGGAGCCGTACTTCACGCCCGCCACCCAGCTCACGCCGCCGAGGCACAGCGGCTCGCGGATGAACATGATGCGCGCCTGCTGCTTTGCCAGTTCCGCGGCATCCTTGCGGGCACCGGCTTCGTAGGCCTTGATGAACGTGGCAGGCTCGTAGTTCGCGCACACGGGCACGATGCCGCAGGCGCCGGCCGTGAGGCCTTCCGCGATCGCGTTCTCATCGCCCATGAAGGCCTTCAGGCCGACCTCTTTCCCCGCTGCCACGAGGCTCTTGAAGTAGGGCACGTTTCCCGAGCTCTCCTTGCAGTAGCGGATCCAGCCGCGGCGCGCCATGTCGGCGAAAGTCGTCACGGCGATCTCGGTGTTGGTGCAGGAGGGGATGTTGTAGGCGATCATCTCGCGGTCCCCGCACGCCTCCTTTGCCGCGCCGAACAGGCGCAGGTGCTCGTCGGCGCTCTTTATCGTCAGGTAGAAAGTGGGCGCTACCACCATGTTGCGGTACCCGATGCCGACGAGGATCCTGATCTTTTCCTTCACGCGCGCCGTGGAGGTGTCGATGGCCCCGCCCAGGACGTCCACTTTCCCTCCACACTCCGACCAGCAGATCTCCGCCATGCGGACCCACTCGGGCATGGCAAGGAGAGGTCCCTCCCCTGCCGAGCCGCCGCAGAACACGCTGTGCACGCCCGCGTCGACCACGAACCTGATCTGCCTGCGGAACGCTGCCTCGTCCACCCGGTCCTCGTCGTCCACGGGCGTGATCAGGGGCACGATGACCCCCTTCAATTCCTTTGCCATCTCATTCCTCCCTTGGTGCTGGTATCTGGACCTCGCCCGCAAGCTTTTCGAGGCTCGCGACGACGTCCTCGGGCAGCGCGATGCCATGCAGCAGCGCGTCTTCCCGTGTCTCCCACTCCTTTTCGCCGGGGAGCCAGATCCGCTCCGCCCCCCGGGACTTCGGCGCGTCCTTGATCCTCTGCGTCATGGTGCCCATCCTCGGCTGGAACTGCGCCGGGGGCATCATGGCCGGGATGTTGATGGCGATGAACGCGTGCCCCTCGTCGGTGCACTGGTCGAGGTCGAGGACCCAGCTCTTCACGTCGCTGGTCATGGCGGCGCCGGTCAGCACGGACGCCAGCACCTCCACCATGACGGCGAGGCCGTACCCCTTGTGGCCCGCCATGGGCAGGAGCGTCCCGACGCCCGGGTACCCCGTGATGTCCGTGGTCGGCAGCCCCTCCTCGTCCACGATCCAGGTCGCCGGGATCTTTTCCCCGCGTTCCTTGGCGGCGATGATCTTGCCGGCTGCAACCGTGCTCAGTGCCATGTCCAGGAGCACCGGGTGACCGTCTCCCGTCGGCACCGCGTAGGCGAACGGGTTGTTCCCGATCACCCCGCGGCGCGAGCCCGGCGCGGTCATGTTCGCATCGACGTTGCTCATGGCCATGCCGATCATCCCCTGCTCCGCCGCCATGTTGGCATAAAAGCCAGCAGCCCCGAAGTGCGTGCTGCGCTTCACACCGACGTAGCCGATCCCGCACGCGCGGGCCTTTTCCATCGCCAGCGTCATGGCGCGGTGCGACGAGACCATGGCCATGGCCTTGCATGCGTCGAGCATCGCCCAGCCCGGTCCTTCCCCCACGACGCGCGGGACAGCCTTCCCGTCGATGCCGCCTGCGCGCACCCTCGCCAGGTAGAGACGCAGGTGCTTCGTCCCGTGGGTGTGGACGCCCCAGGCATCCGTGGTCACCAGGACGTCCGCGGTGACGCGGGCGTCCTCGGTGCGCATGCCGCACTTCAGCATGGCAGCCACGCAGAACGCGTGGAGAGTCTCGATACGGACGCGCTTCCGCGCGCCTTTCACAGCTTCCATCCCGCCCCTCCTAGTACGCGGCCACCCGCGCGAACTCATCGAGCATGACCATGACGTTGTCGTACCGCGAGCCTACCGCGATGGAATGCGAGGAGCCGAAGATGTAGCGCCCCCCGTCCCGTCCTGCCTCCGCGGCGTCATGGACCGCCTTGCGCACCTCGGCGGCCGTGCCTGCCTGCAGCAGCTCCAGGGGCATCCCGCCCCAGAGGACGAGCTTGTCACCGTAGGCCTTTTTCACCCGGCCGAGGTCCATCCCGGCGCTCGCCTGGATGGACTGGTAGGCGTCGAAGCCTGCCTCCACGTACATGTCCAGGAGCGGCCAGTTGTTCCCGCACGCGTGCTTGAAGATCGACACGCCCATGACCGCCCTCACGTTTTTCACGCGGGAGACGTACACGGGCAGTGCCAGTGAGCGGAACAGCGCCGGACTCACCATGGGGCCGGCGATGTAGGAGTGATCCTGCCCCCAGAGAACGGCCTGGATGCCGGGGCGCACGTAGTATCGATCAAGCTGGTTCGCCTCGGCGAGCGCACGCTTCGCGGCGGCGAGCGCCTGGCCAGGTTCGAGCGCGTAGGACAGCAATGTCTCCTCGGTGCTGCCGAGCTCGATGAGCCCGACCTCGGGACCGGAGGCGCCGATGACGTACTTGTCTGCGAACGCCGGGATGAGGGCGTCGTAGACCTCGAAGCAGCTCGGGTCGGGCGGCCGCACGGGCGGCGCCTCGTCGGGCCGGCCGGCCCTGGCCCCGGGCGCCGGCGCCTCTGTCGGCCGGCGGCTGACCAGCGTCAGGTCACGGGTCGCGGTGGAGTACCGGTACACTTCGCCATTCGGCAGCTCGTACGTCACGTCGTCGGGCTTCCTGTAGCGCACGGGGGGCAGCCCCTTCGGCGGGAGAAGGCACGTTGCCTGCGAGGCCAGGTTGACCACGTCGAAGACCGGCAGCTTCCTGTGCAACTCCAGCATGTCCTCTTTCCAGCTCTGGGCCACCTCATCACGCCGCCCGTCCCAGAACGCCACCTGGCTCTTCGCCTTGGCCCGCAGGAACGTGTCGTGCCCGATCACCTTTTCCACCGTGTCGCAGTCAACCGCGTACTCCCCGATCGGTATCCGGTCAGGTATCTCGCCTTTCATCACTGCCGTCACGCGCTGCCGGGGGTTCATTCGGTGCCTCGCCCTACTATAAAAGGCCCTGGGCCTGGAGAACGACGCGGAGCGACTTCGCGCCTTCCGCGAGGGAGCACGCGATCGGCAGGTCTTCCGCGCAGGCGCGGAGAAACTCCCGGTCCTCGTCCCTGATCATGTCGTCTCGATCCGTCTTCATGACATCGGCGGCCCACGCGCGGCTGTACACGTCGAAGACGGACACGGTGCACTCGTTCCAGGCGGCGAACTCCACCGTGATGGTGCCGCGCGTCCCCATCAGCTCGAGGAACCGCCGCCGGGGCAGCTCGAAGAAGTCCAGGTGGACGCTGGCCGTGCAGCGGTCGGGGAACTCCAGGAGGAGGTCCACCAGGTCGGGCGCCTCGATGCCGATGTCGCTGAACCGGCCGTGGATGCCCTGCACGCTCTTGACGTCCTGCCCGGCGAACCAGATGGCCAGGTCGATGTCGTGCATCAGCTCGAAGGCGCCGTTGTATTTCGCCAGGTACAGCTCCCGGTAGTCGGGCCTGATATCCGGGAGGTGCTCTCCCATCAGGGCGCGGAGCGAGACGATCCGCCCGATCCGACCCTCCTCCACGAGGGTGCGCGCCCGGAGCAGCCCCGCGTGGTAGCGGAAGCAGAGCCCCACCATGAACTTCCGTCGCGTCCGCGTGATGAGCTTCTCCAGCTCGGGAATCCCCTTCATGTCTGCCGACAGGGGTTTCTCTGAGAACACGTGACAGCCCGCCTCGATGGCCTGCCGCGCCTGGGAGACGTGGAGGGCCGGCGGCGTGCAGAGAAGGACGGCATCGGGCTTCAGCGCGAGGCCCGCCTCCAGCGTCTCGATCACCGCGTCGAAGCGCGCATCCGCCGCGGCTGCCTGGACCTGCGCGGGAACGGGATCACACGCGTACAGGGTCTTCACGCCCATCCCGCGGAGCACGCGGGAGTGTCTCTTCCCGATGGAACCGCACCCCACGACAAGGACACGCAGGTCCTTCCAGCTTTCCGCCACGGGTATTCCCCCTACCAGACGGTCAGGCCGCCGTCGATGACGAGGTTGTGCCCGGTGCAGTAGGACGACGCCTCCGAGGCGAGAAACAGCACCGCGCCCTTCATTTCCTTGCCGTCCTCCCCCATGCGTCCCATGGGGATGGTCTCGCTGTACGCCTTGACGAACGCCTCCGGCTGGCTGCGCCAGAATCCGGCGGGGCTGATGCAGTTGACGCGGATGTTGTCCGGCGCGAGGTAGACCGCCATGTCCCGCGTCATGTTGATGACGGCGCCCTTTGCCGCGTGGTAGTCCAGTGTTGCGCCACCCATGGGTGTCCCCTTGTAGACCCTGCGGTCCTTGCCGATGATGCCGGCGGTGGAGCCGATGTTGACGATGACGCCGGATTTCCGCGGCTTCATGGACCGGGCCACCACGTGCTTGCTGCAGAGGAAAACGCCGGTCATGTTCGCGTCCACGGTGGCCTGCCAGTCCGCGAGGCTCCTCTGCTCGAAGGGCGCCGTCTCCGGCGTGCTCACCACGTTGCCGGCACTGTTGACGAGGATGTCGATTTTTCCGAATGCCTTGATGATCGCGTCGACCACCGCGATGACCTGGTTCTCGTCCGCCACCTGCAGGGCGAGCGGGAGGACCTTCCGCCCCGTGGCCTTTGCGATTTTCCGCGCCGACTCCTCGGCGGTCGCCAGCGTCCGTGACGTGATGGCCACGTCGGCGCCGCCTTCGGCCAGGGCAAGGGCCATGTCGTAGCCGAGATTCCTCGCCCCGCCCGTGACGAACGCCGCCTTGCCGTCGAGCTTGAACAGGTCCCACACGCTCATGGTGTCCCCCTTTTTCCCCCTGCTACTTCACGCTCTGCGGGTCGATGCCCTCGATGACAACGGGACCCGAGCGCGCGAGAAACCCGCCGTCCACCGGCAGGGCAGTTCCCACGACGAACGACGCGGCGTCCGAGAGGAGCCACACAACGGCAGCCGCCACCTCCTCCGGTACGCCGATGCGGCCGATGGGATGCAGCGCGGCCTGCCGGAGCCCGGACACCCCCGACTTGTTCCTGAACATGGTCTGCTCGGCCATCTGCGTCTGGATGGTGCCGGGGCACACGGCGTTGATGCGGATGCCGTCCTTCGCGTACTCCACCGCTGCCGCCTTGGTCAGCCCGATGACCCCGTGCTTGCTCGCGTAGTAGGCCGAGTTGAACCAGCCGGAGTTCAGGCCGGCCACGGAGGAGATGTTCACGATGGACCCGCGCCTCTGCGTGAGCATCTGGCGTATCTCGTACTTCAGGCACAGCCACACGCCCTTGAGATTGGTCCCGATGACCATGTCCCAGTCCGGCTCGGGGAAATCCGCGGTGAATACCAGGTGCGGGCCGGCGATCCCCGCGTTGTTGCAGGCGATATCCAGCCGGCCGTACGTGGCGACAGCTTTCGCCACAAGTGCCTCCACGTCGGCGGCTTTCATGACATCGGCGCCGACGAAGACTGCCTCGCCGCCGCGCGTGCGGATGAGCGCCGCCGTCTCTTCACCCTGCTCGCTGCGCCGGGCGGCCACGACCACCTTTGCCCCGGCGTCGGCGAGCGCCAGCGCCGTTGCCCTGCCGATCCCCGCGCTCCCACCGGTGACGATCGCCACCTTGCCTGCAAGACTCTTTTCCATCTCTCCTACTCCTTCGGGGGGGCGCACGAGGCCCTCTGCACGAGCTGGACGTCGAGCTTTGTCGTTCCTGCCTCCATGGCGCCGCCTTCCAGCATGCTCACGAGCTTCGTTATCGCGATGCGTGCCACCTCTTCCGCGGGATGCCGCACCGTGGTGAGCGGCACGCGCAGCAGGTCGGCAACGGGCATGTCGGAGTTCCCGATCAGCGAAAGGTCTTCCGGTATCGACAGGCCCGCGGCAAAGGCCGCGCGCATCACCCCGAGGGCCACCGTGTCGTGACGGGCGATGACGGCCGTGGGAAGGGGCCTGCGCTGCAGGAGGGACGCCATGGCTTCCCGGCCGGTTTCCTCGCTGTTGCCGCAGGTGACGATCGCGGAGGGAGGGACGGGAATGCCCGCTTCGCGCAGGGCGTCACGGAACCCCCGCGCCCGCTGCTCTCCCAGCGCGCAGTCCTCGGGAATGGCGAGGTACACGATCCTCCTGTGCCCCAGCGAGATGAGGTGGCGCGCGGCGCGCCAGGTGACCTGGTAGTTGTCGCCGACCACCTGCGGGGCGCCCAGGCCGTCGATGCAGGAGTGGGCGACCACGAGCTTCATGCCGGAGTCCACCAGCTCCTGGTAGATCGTCACGTTCCTCGTGTCCGCCTCCGGGATGACGATGGCGCCCGCCACGCGCGCCGATGCCAGCTGCTCCAGGCACATGCGCTCGCTGTCGTCACAGCCGTCGGTGGTGTAGCTGAGCGTTGCGTAGCCCGCCTCCCGCACGGTGCGCACCACCAGGCCGATGGACTCGGCGTAGGTGGAGCTCACCGTGGGAGTGACCAGCATGCCGACGAAGCGCGAGCTTCCCATGGTCAGGCTGCGCGCCAGGAGGTTGGGCCGATAGTTCATCTCCGTGGCGAGCTTGAGGATGCGCTCGCGGGTCTCCGGCTTGATATCGTCCTTGTCCCACAGGGCGCGCAGGACTGTGGTCGTGCTCACCGAGGCAGCGCGGGCGATATCATAGACGGTGCTCGCCATTCAGCGCGCCTTCGCCTGGTACTCGTTGCACAGGAGGAAGGCCGGCGGCTCGTCCTCTTCCACGGTGGCGAACCTGCTCACCGGCTCGGCAAAGAGATTGTCCGTGTCGTCGTCGTTGACCGAGGAGACCTCGCCGACCAGGAGCATGCCCCCGGCCTGGTCCGCCCAGAACTTGTGGTACGTGCGGGGACGCAGCGTCATGCTCTGGCCCGGCGGCAGCACCACGCGGCTGCCCGCGGCGACCGTGGATTCCCGCCCGTCGCAGCAGACCGTCACCGGCGAGGCGCGGTCCAGGCTGTCGTCGTCGTGGGCGCGGTAGAGCTCCATGCAGAGAACGCCGCCGCCCCGGTTGATGATGTCCTCGGTCTTGGACCAGTGAAAGTGGATGGGCAGGCGCTGGCCCGGCTTGAGGATGATGATCTTCTCCGCGTAGGGCGTCCCGACGTCCGGTGCGGCAAGGACGCCGTTCCTGATGGTGAACAGGAGCGCGCCCAGGGTGTCATACGCTCCGCCGCCGAAGTCGGTGACGTCCCAGCCCAGCCGGCATTCCAGGATGCGCCGGCAGTCGGGCCCGGCGCGGCGCCACTCGGCCGGCGACCAGGAGGCGAAAGGCGGGAGGGCAAAGGAGCGGGCGCGCAGGAACTCGTGCGCTGCCCGGATCTCGCGGTTGATCTGTGATCGCTTCATTGCGCGTACCTCTCGTAGCCCAGCGTCTGGAGATAGTCGACGCACCGGTCGCGCACGGCGGCGAACCAGGCGTCGCGGCGCGGCGGGTTCGCCACGTTGACGAGCTTCGGATGGAAGGGGGTGCCGCGCTTGAGGACGCGCTCGCCGAGCAGGCCCTCCGCGACGAGCTGGCGCAGCTCGGCCTCGCCGAACATGTCGCCGATGGTCGCGAGCACCTGCCGCGCGATGGCCTGTCCCCCGTGCACGGCGAGGGTCGTGTAGATGTTGATCTTCACGAAGCCGTCGGCAGCGAGACCCGGCACGTCGGCGGCCACCACGGAGGAGGTGCCGTGGAGGCACATGATCTTCCCGACCGCGGCGCTGATCTGGCGGGCCCGGTCCGATCGGTAGCGGACCTGGTCCGCGGTGGAGCGGTGCTCGGTGCCGACGTTGGGAACGATGATGTCAACGCCGGTCTCCCGCAGGAAACGCTTTGCCTGGGCCACGGTGGTCGGCTCGTTCTTGCCGACGCCCCCGGATTCGAATATCTCGTCCACGGCGCCTTCCACGAGGACGCGTCCGCGCACCCGCTCGGCGAACGCGGCGGTGATGCGCACGTTCTCGTCGAAGGGCTTCTCGCTGGCGTCACACATGATCGACGCAAAGCTGTCGGTGAAGGTGTCCATGATGTCGCGGTCGAGCCAGGGGAAGGCGTGGTCCAGGTGGGGGAGCACCCGCAGCTTGCGGTACGGGCTGCTGCCGCTGGTCATCGCTTCGAGGTCCGAGAGCATCAGGCGCGTTCCCAGGACCGGGTCACCGCTCGCGGTAACGAGCGTCATCTGGCCCCTGCCGGGATAGCGGGCAGTCCAGGCCGGCACGATGGGAACGTCTTCGACGCCGATCTTCTCGCCCATCGTCTTCGCGGCTGCCAGGATGGCCTCCACTGTTTCCCTGTCTTCCGCGCAGAACGCCGGGAGCCCGACGCCCCGCTCCGCCGCCTCCTGGTAGACTTCCTTGACCTCGTTGTAATCGGTCACCAGCGGCATGCCGCTATCCCCCTTCTCCGGTACTCCGGAATCGATGCATTTCCGCCCCGCCGGTCACGTTCAGGGCCTGGCCCGTGAGGTACGAGGCGTCGTCCCCGGCGAGAAAGACGACCGCCCGCGCCACGTCTTCCGGCGCGCAGAGCCTGCCCATCGGGATGCGCGCCTCGAGGTACGGCATCACCTCCTCGGGGCGCATGTCCCTCTTGCGCGCGTAGTCGTCCAGCATCCCGTCCCACAGCGGGGTGAAGACGACGCCCGGGCAGACGGCGTTGATCCGAACCCCGGTCTTCGCGAACTCCACGGCGAGTGACTGCGTCAGCCCGATGACGCCGAACTTGCTGGCACAGTAGGCCGCGTAGTGGCTGTTCCCCGTCTTGCCGGACTGGGAGGACATGTTGATGACCGATCCGCGCCGCCGCGGGAGCATCCGGCGTATGGCAGCCTGGCACCCGGTGAAGGCGCCTTTCAGGTTCACGGCCATGGTCTGTTCCCACGTCTCCTCGGAGCAGTCGAGGAAAGGCACGATGCGCGAGATCCCCGCGTTGTTGACCCAGATGGACAGCGGTCCCAGCGCGGCCTCGATGTCACCGGCCGCCGTGTCCACCGCTGCCCTGTCGGTCACGTCGAAACACCACGAGCGGGCGCTCGCCCCACGTCCCCGCAGCTCTTCCGCCACTGTCTCCGCCGCGTCCCGCCGCGCGTCGCAGACGGCGACCGGCGCGCCTTCTTCGGCAAGGGCGCGGCAGATGGCCGCGCCGATGCCGCCGCCGCCGCCCGTCACGACCGCGGTCCGCCCGGTCAGCTTCATGTCGGGCAGGCCGCCGCGCGGCGCGGCAGGTCAGGACTCATGGCACGCCTCGACCATGGCGCGGATGTTCGCCAGGGGAATGTCGGGCGTGATGACGTTGTCAGGAGACACGATCAGCCCGCCGCCGAAGGGCCGTGCAAGGGTGTCGATGGTCCGCCGCACCATGTCCTTGACCTGCGCGGGCGTGTACGTCGCGAGCATCTCCCGGACGTTGATGGCCCCGAGGAACGAGATGTGCCCGCCGAACCGGCGCGCAACCTCCCTGATGTCCATGGCGGTGGGCTGGACGGGATCCAGCACGTCAAGGCCGATGTCGATGAAATCGCCGATGATCTCCATCACGTTGCCGCAGCTGTGGAGCATCACGTCCAGGCCGAGACGGTGGGCCTCGTCGATCAGGCGGACGTAGTAGGGTTTGAAGATCCGCCGCCACATGGCGGGCGATATCATGAGACCGTTCTGTGCCCCCCAGTCCTCCGTGAGGAAAAGGCCGTCGGCGCCCAGCTTCGCCCAGTACCTGATCATGTCCAGGGCATAGGCGGCCACGGCGTCCGCCAGCCGGCGGAGCTCCGTCTCGTTGGTGTACAGGTCGGTCATGACGTTCTGGGCGCCCCGGAGGCAGTTCAGGCGCTCGTAGAGCAGGAGCCCGATGCGGCCCAGCAGGTACTTGGAGCCCCTGTGCATATCCATCTCGGCCAGGACGGGGTCGAATCGCCCAGGGGCATCGGCTTTCGGAAGCTTGCTTGCCAGGTAGTCATCGAGCTGTGACCAGTCCTCGATGGGTGAGCGCATCTGGTGCGCGCCCGTCCCGCCTGCCGAGTGGCGCCACCGCGTTCCCCACTCGTCCTCCCACTCGGCGTCCTGCGTGAGGATGTACACGGGGTCCACCTTGTCCTTGCGGTCCGCGGGCTGGTGACCGACCCACAGCTCGTACGGCGCCATGCGCACGAGGTCATCCGGGTATTCGCAGTAGATATCCGCGAGGTCATCGCCATAGTTCACGATGACGTCCATGGACAGCCGCTTGGCCCACGACGGGCACCGGCCGCTGCCCATGCGCCGGATGGCCCGCTTCACGGTGTCACGGCTTGGACCGCGCGCCCGCTGGACGTCGCGAATGCGCTGCTCGAATCGAGCGACCGTTGCTTTCCATTCGGCAACAGGAGATTCCGCTTGTGCTTTGCTCATGATGCCCGCCTTGCCACTTCTCTCCGCGGCTGGCTGTCTTCCCCCGGGGTTCGGCCCATCCATGGAGCTTTATGAGTCCGTATCCGGGTACGGATACGGATACGGGAACGGAGGCTATCACGCGGCTGAGCGTGCAGTCAACTGTAAACACGATCCAGGAGGACATTCCTAAAGAGTCCGGGAAAGGGCGTGTGCCAGACGTAGTTGCGGGTCGCCGGCCCATACATCATAGTCAGTATACTGTCTGGAGGAAGCTTTGAAACCTGGTGGTCTCCGGCTCGGTGCCGAGCAGTGGCTTTCCATTTGCACGAGGTTCTTCAAGGCCTGGGGTGCCGATGAGGACATCGCGGAATGCGTCGCCCGCTCCCTCGTCCAGAGCAACCTGGTCGGGGTGGATTCTCACGGCGTCGTGCGGATCGCCAACTACTGGAACTTCGTAAAGCCTGGCTGGTGGCTTGCCGCTGCCCGACCCGAGATCAGGAGAAATGACCCCTGCACGGCAGTCGTGGACGGCAACTGGGGATTCGGACGAGCCGGCAATGCACATGGGAGTGGACCTCGGCATCGAGAAGGCGCGCGCCAGCGGCATCGCGGCAATCGGGGTCATCCGGTGCGGCCATATCGGGCGCCTGGGCGAGTACGTGGAGAAAGCCGCTGCCGCCGGGATGGTGGCACTCATGGGCACGAGCAACGCGCTCCACGGCGGGCATGTCGTGCCGTTCGGCGGCTCCGAGCGCGTCTTTTCGACCAACCCCATCGCCGCGGCCGTCCCTGCCGGCCGCCACCCGCCCTTCCTCATGGACTTCGCAACCACCGTGGTCGCCGCGGGCAAGCTCGAGCTTTCCGGCGAGCCCGACGCGAAGATCCCCCCGGCGTGGGCGGTGGACAAGGACGGCGCGCCCGCGACGGTGGCACGACAGTACCTCGAAGGCGGCGCCATGCTCCCGTTCGGCGGCCACAAGGGCTACTCGCTGATGCTCCTGGTGGAGCTGCTCGCCGGCGCGCTCACCGGCGCCGGGGTCACCCGGCGACCGCGGGAAGTATCCACCGGCTGCCTGGGGTTCGCCGGCAACTCCACGTTCCTCGTCGTCATCGATGTCGGCGCGTTCACCGACAGGACGGCGTTTGCCCGGGATGTGGATGCCCTTTTCGCGCGGCTGAACGGCGTGAAGCCCGCGCCGGGTTTCCCGAGGGTGATCGTGCCCGGTGAGCCCGAGGCCGAGCAGCGGCAGAAGCGTTCGCGGGAGGGCTTTCCCATCACCGCCGTCATCTGGGAGCAGATACGGAAGATCGCGGAAGAATCGAAGGTTGAGCTGGGAGACATCCTGAAGGAGGCCGGTGCATGAATGCGATGACCCTTTTCCCCGCGGCGTGGCAGGAAGTTGCGCGGAGGATATTCGCGGCGTGGGGCGCCTCGGAAGAGTCCGCGACCGTGGTGGCGCGTTCGCTCGTGGAGAGCGAGCTGGCAGGCGTGTCCGGACACGGCCTCATCCGTATCTCCGACTACATCAACCACGCGAAGAACGGGTGGGTGGTGCCCTCGGGCAGGCCGTCCATCACCCGGGAGACGGCGACCACGACGCTGGTGGACGGCGGGTACGGATTCGGCCAGCCCGCCGCGTACTGCGCCCTCGACGCGACCATCCCCAAGGCGCGGAGCCAGGGCATCGCCGCGGCGAGCGTCGTGCACTGCGGGCACGTCGGCAGGATCGGCGAGTACGCGGAAAAGGCGGCGGCGGAGAAGATGGTCGCGCTGGTCACTGCCAGCGGCGGCGGCAACATGGGCCTCGTCGTGCCTTTCGGCGGCGCGGAGCGCGTGTTCTCCACGAACCCCATCGCGGCGGGCGTCCCGGCCGGCACCCATGACCCTTTCATCATGGACTTCGCGACTTCCGTCGTGGCTGCCGGCAAGCTCGAGCTCGCGCCGGACAAGGACAAGCCGATCCCGCGGGACTGGGCGCTGAAGGCCGACGGCAGCCCCGCCGCGACGCGCGCGCGAGTTCCTGGACGGCGGCGGGCTCCTTCCCTTCGGCGGGCACAAGGGATACGCCCTCATGCTGTTCATCGAGCTCCTCTGCAGCGCCATGACCGGGGTGGGGGTGCCGGTCGGCGAAAAAGCCGCTGCCGAAGCCGGGCTATGCCGGCAACTCGGCGTTCATCATCGTCATCGACATCGCCCACTTCACCGATCCCGCTCACTTCGCCGCGGACGTTGATTCCCTCTTCGCCCGCGCTGGAAGGCGTGACGCCCGGCGCCCGGGTCTTCCGGCGTGGTGATTCCCGGCGCGCCCGAGCAGGCGCGGCGGAAGGCAAACGCGGGAAAAGCGCTCACCGTGGAAGGCGCCATCTGGGAGCGCATCCTCACCGTGGCGGCCGAACGGAAGGTCCCGCTCGGACGGCACTGCCGGCGGGGCAGGCAGGAGGTGAACACCTCGCCCCTCTACCGCTCGGTGCACAAGGAGCTGCGGGAGCGCATCGTCGCGGGACGCTACGCGCCCGGCGCGCTCCTGCCGTCCGAGCGCCGCCTCATCGACGAGTTTCAGCGTCAGCCTCATCACGATCCGCCGTGCCATGGACGAGCTGGTGCTCGACGGGCTGATCGAGCGGAGGCAGGGCGTGGGAAGCTTCGTGCGCGAGCGGGCCAGGGGCGTGGTCGTGGGCATGTCCAGCTTCACGACCGACGTGCTGCACCGGGCGGCTGCCGCCTCGTGCGGACCCTGCTGGAAGACGTCCCGGTGCCCGCGCCGCCGGACGTGGCGAAGAGGCTCGCGGTCCAGGAAGGATCCGTGCTCCGCCACCTGGTGCGGCTGGACAGCGAAGGGGGCACGCCCTCTCCGTGGACGAGGTATTCGCCCCGCCGGCGGCGGCCGCGTCGATCACCACCGAGATGGCAGCCTCCCCGTCCTTCCTGCACCTCTGGCAGGAGAAGGCAGGTCTCTCCCTGCGGCGCGCCGAGTACGAGGTGAGCGTCCAGCTCCCGGACGCGTCGGACCGCGCCCTGCTTTTTGCCGCGGAGGACACGCCGCTGCTGGTCACCGCGGAGCTCATCTTCGACGAGGAATCCCGGCCGGCGGCCTGGATCGTCACGCGCTACCGCGGGGACCGCATCCGCCTGCGCGGCAGCTTCGCCATGGGGGCGCCCGTGGCCGCCGTGGAGGCCTGAGGCATGTTCGCCGGCGCCGCGAAGATCGACATCACGCCGCGGGGGAGCGTCTGGATGGACGGGATGCTGCGAAGCCGCCCGTCGCAGGGCATCCACGACCGGCTGCACGCGCGGGCGCTGGTGCTGGGCAGGAAAGAGGATCCGCGCGCGGCATTCGCGCTCGTGTCGGTGGACGTCTGCGCGCTGGACGAGGCGACGACACGGGCCGTCCGCGAGCGCAGCGGAGGCGCGGACGGGAATACCGGCCACGCCACCTCATCGTGGCCGCCACGCACACGCATTCGGGCCCGTCGACCTTCGGGATTTTCACGCCGCGCGAGGAAGCTGTACGTCCGCGAGCTCGTCGAGCAGCCTTGCGGCGGTGATCGCGGAAGCGGCGCGCGCGCATGCGGCCGGCGCAGGCGCCTTGCAGGCATCGGCACGCGAGGAGACGATCAGCCACTATCGCCGGCTCCTCGCCGATGACGGTCATGTGGTCATGAACTGGGAGCCATGGCCCCCCGCGCGCATCGTGCGGCCGCTGGGGACGGCCGACCCCGAGGTGGGCGTGCTGAAGATCGTGCTGACAAGCGGCACGCAGCACGGGGGATCTGCGCGGACCCATGGCCACCCTTTTCAACCACGCCGGTCACCCCAACATCCTCTCCGGGGACAACTCCTCCTCAGCTCGGAATACCCGGGACTCGCGGCACGGCTCCTGGAAGAGGAATCGGGCGGCGCTGCCCTTTTCTTCAACGGGGCGCAGGGCTCGGTGGATATCGACGGGCTCCGTCATCGTGACTGGGAGGGATGGGAACGCGCGGGACACGCGCTGGCCCGCGGCGTGCTCCCAGGCCAGCCTCGTTCCCCGGCGCCGGGCGGCTGCGCGCTGGGAGCATCCGCTACAGATCGCAGGGCCGGCGCATCACCGACGCAGAGTGGCGTGGGCGCAGGGGGTCCTCGCGCGCACGGACGGAGCCGTGCGCGCCGATGGCCGACGGCGTGGGTGACGACTACAAGGCGCTCTTCTACAAGCGGCTGCGCGAAGAAGGTCCGCGCGCCATCGAGGTCGAGCAGGTCTGCATCGCCGTGGACGACACGCGCCCTCGTGTCCTTTCCCGGCGAGCTGTACACGGAGATCGGCCGCGCGATGAAGCGCGCAGAGCCCCTTCGCGCGCACCTACATCATCGGGCTCGCAAACGGATACGCGGGATACATCCCGACGGAAGCCGCGGTGGCACAGGGCGGCTACGCGGAAGACACGCGCTGCGGCGATGCCGCGGCGGAGAGGATCGTCATGGATCAGGGTCTCGCCCTGCTGGGCAAGGTGCACGACATCGCTGCCACGGAGGAGGAGGAAAACGATGGGAACACGCACTGAGGCACTGGCAATCGCCGGGGGGCAGCCGCTCCTGCGGCGAGCCGACTACCGCAACTGGCCCGTCATCACGGCGGACGACCGCCGGCTCGTCAACGAGGTGCTGGACTCCGGCATCGTGGCGGGGGGCACGGCGCCCATGTCGGCGTCGCTGGAAAAGGAATGGGCCGCGTACGTCGGGTCAAGGCACTGCCTTACAACGGTGAGCGGCACCGCGGCGCTCCACATGGCCCTGGCCGCCTGCGGCATCGGCCCCGGCGACGAGGTGATCACCTCCGCGTTCACCTTCCTCGCCTCGGCCTCCTGCGCCCTGCACCAGAACGCGCATCCCGGTCTTCGTGGACATCGATCCGCGCACCTACTGCATGGATCCCGGCGAAGCTCGAGGCGGCAATCACGCAGCGCACGAAGGCGATCATCCCCGTGCACATCCAGGGGCTGCCCGCGGACATGGACCCGATCCTGGCCATCGCCGAAGAAGCACAAGCTCTTCGTGATCGAGGATGCCTGCCAGGCCCACGGCGCCGAGTACAAGGGGCGGAAGGTCGGCACCATCGGCGACATCGGGACCTTCAGCCTCAACAACATCAAGAACCTCTGCGGCGGCGAAGGGGGGCTTTTCGTCACCGACGACGAGAGACCTGCTGAAAAGGGCGTGCTCATCCGCTGCTTCGGCGACGAGGTGGACGAGGTGAGCCACCGGCGCATCTACAACGCCTCGATCCTCGGCTACATGTACCGCAACCAGGAGCTGCCGGCGGCGCTGGCGCGCGGCCCAGCTGATGCACCTGGACGAGAACAACGCGATACGCATCGCCAATGCCGAATACCTGACGCGGGAGCTCGCGAAGATCCCCGGCGTCATCCCGCCCTATTGCCCGCCGGGGTACAAGCACGTGTACTTGATGTACAACGTGCGCTTCGACCCGAAGGCGGCCGGCGTCGACGCCACGCCGCGGAGATTCCGCATCGCCGTGGAGAAGGCGCTGTTCAAGGAAGGCCTCCTCATCGGCCAGTGGCAGACGATGCCGGTGCCGGCGCAGGACCTCTTCCAGAGCAGGCTCGGCTACGGCGGCTCTCACTACCCGTGGTCGATCAACGAGGCCAAGGGCATCCACTACGACTATGATCCCGGCGCAGTTCCCCGTGGCGCAGGGACTCTGCGATACCTACACGATCGTCCACGGCGTGCACGCGCCCAACGGCCGCGAGCTCATGGACAAGATCGTGGCGGCGTTCCGCAAGGTGTGGGCGAGCCTCGACGAGGCCATCGCCCACGCGGACGACGAGGTGTTTCCCGGGGCGGACGGCGAAGCTCCTGGGGACGGGATGAGGAGGGAGGCATGAAGAGCAGGGGACTGTTCGGGAAGAAGCCCCTCGCCATCGAGGAACGCGACGCGCGGAGATCGGGGCGCCGGACGAGGACCACGTGGTCGTGAAGGTCCACGCCTGCGGCGTGTGCGGCACGGACATCAACTTCGTGCGGGACTGGAGCGCCGAGCCGATGCCGCTGGGCCACGAGATCGCCGCGGAGGTGATGGAGGTCGGCAGCAACGTCAGGACGGTAAAACCGGGGGACCGGGTCATCGTGGAGGACTGCACCATGTGCGGCGTCTGCGAGGACTGCAAGAGCGGCCAGCCCCGAGCTCTGCCGGAACATGTACACCATGGAAGGTCAGCCCGGCATGGGGCAGTACATGTCGGTGCGCTTCAACTGCCTCAACACCTTCGATGGACTGGACTACAGCGTCGCCTGCCTCACCGAGCCGCTGGCCGTTTCTCTCACGGCGGTGGAGAACGCCGAGATACCGCTGGGCGGGAGCGTCGTGGTGCTCGGCGTCGGGACCGCTCGGCCTGATGGCGGCGCGGCTTGCGAAGCTGCGCGGCGCGGGGTTCGTGGCCATCACGGGCAAGGCGCCGACACACCGCGGGAGAAGGCGCGGCTCGACCTCGCCGCGTGCTTTCGGCTGCGACATGGCCATCGAGACGGGCAGGCAGAGCGTCGAGGAGGAGATCAAGAAGCGCTTCCCGAAGGGCGTGGACAGGGTCATCGTGAGCTCGCCTCCCGAGAGCCTGGTGGATGCGTTCAAGATCATCAGGTTCGGCGGGATCATCACGCCCTTCGGCCTGCACTTCGGCGGGAAGAACACGATCACCCTGGACGTGAACGACATGATCTTCCGCAAGATCACCCTGCGGCCGACCTTCGCCGAGCCGGCGATCAACTTCCCCGTGTCCCTGCGGCTCCTGCGCGAGGGACTGGTGGACGCGAAGGCTATCGTGACGCACACCTTCGGGCTGGGAGAGGCCCGCGCGATCATGCAGGCGGTCGTGGACGGGAGCAAGCCGATCATCAAGGCCGTGATGCTCCCGAACGGCTGAGGCGCCCGAGCCTGATCTCGCGGAAGGGAGGAGGAAACGATGAGCAGCGCGCCCGCACCCCTGGCCAGGAACACCCCTATCCGTCTCGCCATGCTCGGCATGGTGGATGGCAACGGCCACCCGTATTCCTGGAGCGCCATCTGCAACGGGTATGATGCCGGCGAGATGGCCAATTGTCCCTACGCGGGCATCCCCGCGTATCTGGCGAAGGAGCCGAAGGAAACGCTGCGGATCCCCGGCGTCCAGGTGACGCACGTCTGGACCGATGACCCGCTTGATGCTCCCGGGTTGCCCGGGCATCGCTCATCCCGAACGTGGTAAAGAGGGCCGAGGACGTCATCGGCCAGGTGGACGCCGTGGTCGTCGCCACGGACAAGGGCGGCGAGCACGTCGCGCGCTGCCGACCGTTCGTCGAGGCAGGTCTTCCGGTCTTCGTGGACAAGCCGCTCGTGGACAACGAGAAGGACCTGCGGCAGTTCACCCGCTGGATCGCCGACGGCGCGCCCATCATGTCCTCGAGCTGCATGCGCTACGCAAAAGAGTTCGCTCCCTGGCGCCTCTCCACGCATGACCTGGGCGCGCTGCGCTTCGCCTGCTCCACCACATCGAAGAGCTGGGAGCGCTACGGCATCCACGCGCTGGAGGCGGTCTTCCCGATCCTCGGCCCCGGCTTCCTCTCGGTCCGCAACGTCGGCACGACAGAACGGGCCGTCGTGCACTGCCGTCACGGCGCCGGGGTGGACGTGGTGATCGTGGCGTCCGCCGACATGCTCGGGGGATTCGGGGCACTGCAGCTCTGCGG
This sequence comes from uncultured Spirochaetota bacterium, assembly GCA_963768665.1. Taxonomy (GTDB): domain Bacteria; phylum Spirochaetota; class Spirochaetia; order SZUA-6; family Fen-1364; genus Fen-1364. The sequence goes on from CAVYIU010000003.1 coordinate 330,598, forward strand.
CACCGCCGGGCATGCCGCGGGCAATGTTCTCGCGACACCTTTCATTCGTTCAAAGGGCAGCTCACCGCGTTCGTTGACTACCTGCGCACGGGTGTGCTGCCTTTTCCCTACGGGGAGACGCAGGAGCTCATGAAGGTGATCATCGGGGGAATACGGAGCCGCGAAGAGGGCTGTCGCGAGGTGGCACTCCAGGAGATTTACGGCTAGCTGCCGGCTGTCAGCACGGGAGACGGGTTCGGGACACGAAAAGGAGTTTTCTATGGAAGAAACGAGCTTTCACATGAGGAAGAGCCGGGTGCTCGATCGGCTGCGGGCAGGGAAAATCGTCTACGCGCTGAAGGCAAACCTCGGTGACGCGCGGGTCGTCGAGATCGCCGGGCTCTGCGGGTTCGACTGCGTCTGGACCGACCAGGAGCATATCGCGAACGACTGGTCGGTCATCGAGCGGCAGGTCTGGGCGGGCAAGGCCCATGACACCGACGTCATGGTCCGCGTTGCCCGGGGGAGCTACAGCGACCACGTGCGGCCCCTCGAGCTCGATGCGGCCGGCATCATGGTCCCCCACGTCATGGGCCTCGACGATGCCCGGCGCGTCGTCTCCATGACCCGGTTCCACCCCGTGGGACGCAGGCCGGTGGACGGCGGGAATGCCGACGGCTCCTACTGCGCCGTGGACGTCCACGACTACTTCCGCGAAGCGAACGCGGAGCGCTTCGTCTGCGTGCAGATCGAGGACCCCGAGCCTCTCGCCGATCTTGACGCCATCGCCTCCCTTGACGGGATCGACATGCTGTTCTTCGGTCCCGCCGACTTCAGCCAGGGCATCGGCGCGCCGGCGGTCTGGGATCATCCGAAGCTCGTGGAGACGCGAAAGAGGATAGCCGCGGTCTGCGCGGCGCACGGGAAGTTCGCGGGAACCGTCGGATCGCCTGCCACGCTCGCGTCGCTGGTGGGCATGGGCTATCGCTTCCTCGGCATGGGCGCCGACGTGATCGCCATCATGGAGTACGGGAGAAAGATCCTCGCGGACTGCCGCGCCGCGCTCCCCGGGCATTCCGGCACCGCATGACCTCCCGCGCGCTGATGACCGCCGCCATGCGGAGGGAACCGGTCGACCGGATTCCCGCCATGCCCCAGGTCTGGCACGACCTCCCGCTGCGCCTGTACGCGGAAGAGGGCGCGGACTGGATCGACGGCCTTGCGCGCTGCATCGAGAACCCCGCCCTCATCGACGAGGCGGTGATCCGGCTGGTCAAGGAGACCGGCTGTGACGGCATCAGGCTTTTCCCGCACCCGGCACCGATGAGAGTCACGCGCTGCGACGACGAGCTCATCGTGCTGGATAGGCAGAACGGGAGGCGCGTCGGGAGGATCGACGTGATGGGCGGCGGCGCTTTCATGGCTGACCGGCCCGCCCCCTCGGTCGAAAACGCCGCCGAGGCCCGCGAGCGGCTCCAACGGCTGGGCGCCGAGCTCGCCCCCGGTGACCAGGCAATCACGGCCCTGCGCCGCGCCCGGGAGAGCGTGCCCGACCTCTTCGTCGTCTCGGCGCCCGGGGGCATCACCATCAACACGTACATGACGCTGCGCGGCACCGACCGGGCGCTGGCCGACCTCGTCGAGGAGCCGGGGCTCGTTTCCACCGTGCTCATGATGCAGGCAGAAGCGATGATCCGCCGCGCCGAGGCGCTCCTCACGGCCGGCATCGACGCACTGTACATCGGTGACGCCGCGGCCAGCTCCAGCGTGATCAGCCCGGGACATTTCGAGCGCTTCTGCCTTCCCGCCTACCGTGCGTTCACCAGCCACTTCCGTTCCCGCGGCGTGCTCATGTACATCCACGTCTGCGGCAACGCGCGGCCGATCCTCGAGATGCTGGCCGACACCGGCGTGCACGCGGTGGAACCCCTGGACCCGATGGGCGGCGTGTCGGTTGCCGACGCGAAAAGGCGGATCGGCGGCCGGGTGGCGCTCATGGGCGGGGTCAGCACGAACCTCCTGGCGCGCGGGACCCCGCGGGAGGTGCGCGCCGAGGCGGAGCGGGTGTGCCGGGAGGGCGGACCGACGGGCTATATCCTGGCGGCGGGCGACATGGTGCCTCCCGTGACACCGCTGGCGAATCTCCGGGCGATGATCGACGTCGCCCGCGCCAGCAGTTGGAAGGAAGGAGCGTGAGACGATGAGTGTCCTGGAAACATTTTCACTGAAAGACAGGGTCGTGCTGATCACCGGGGGGGCCGGGCTCTACGGCCGGCAGATCGCGGCAGCGGCGGCGGAGGCCGGAGCGCGCACCTACGTCGCGGCGCGGAACCGCGCGCCGCTGGAAGCGCTGGCCGCCGAGCACCGCGCCGCGGGTCGCGACGTGCGTGCCATGCAGTTCGACCAGGGGGAGGAAGCCTCGATCCTCGCGCTGCGGGACGCCATCGTGAAGGAGAGCGGCCGCATCGACGTCCTGGTCAACAACGCCGTGCTGCGGCCCATGAAGAAGGCTTTCCGCGACGAGGCTTCGACCTTCGCCGAGAGCATGAAGGTGAACGCCACGGGCCTGTTCGTCATCACCCGCGCCGTGGGCGACGTGATGGCCGGGCACGGCCGCGGGTCGATCATCAACATCGGCTCGATCCAGGGCATGGTCGGTACCGACCCGACCATCTACCGCGGCACCACGATGAGCGGCTGGTACCCCGACTACTTCTACCACAAGGGCGCCATCATCAACTTCACGCGCTTCATCGCGAGCTACTACGGCGCGAAAGGGGTGCGGTGCAACTGCGTGAGCCCCGGCGGCTTCCGCACGCCGGACCACCCCGACGCCTTCGTGGCAGCGTACAGCGACCGCACCTTCCTCGGTCGCCTCGCCAACAGCACGGACCTCATGGGCGTCATCGTGTTCCTGGGATCCGATGCGTCGGCCTACGTCACGGGCGCGAACATCCCGGTGGACGGCGGGTACACGGCAAAATGACGAGCAGGGAGCGCGTCCTGGCAGCGCTGGAGCGCCGCAGACCGGACCGGCCGCCGCTCTCGCTGCGGTGCATCGACGAAGTGTGGGACGCCCTCATGGCCCGCTTCTCCGTGCCGACGCGCACCGCGGTGCTCGACGCGCTCGACGTGGACCTGCGGTGGCTGTCTCTCCCCTTCATCGGGCCGGCAGACCGGTCCGCCGTGCCGCTGGCGAGCGACGGCGTCGACTTCTGGGGCTGCAGGAACACGCGCGTGGTGAACGACTTCAACGCGTACTACGAGATCAGCGATCCGCCGCTCGCGCACGCGCGCACCGTGGCCGACGTGGAAGCGCACGACTGGCCGAGCCTGGACTGGTGGGACTACGCCGCGGTGCCGCGGCTCATCGAGCAGGAATGCGGCCGGGACCGGCGGGCCATCATGTTCCACGCCGGGGGCGCCTTCGAGACGCCGTGGATGATGCGGGGCTTCGAGCAGTTCCTGGTGGACCTCGCGACGGCGCCGGAGATCGCGGAGGCCATATCCCGCCGGGCAGCGGAGTACTACCACCAGCGCGCGCTGCGCGTCCTGGCCGCGGCAGGCGGCAGGATCGACATCATCGGCTCCGGCGGCGACGTCGGCTCGCAATCGGGAATGCTTCTCAACCCGCAGACCTGGCGGGATCACGTCAAGCCGCATGCCGCGATGCTCATCACCCCGTTCAGGAAGCTCGGCCTGAAGTGCTTCTATCACTCCTGCGGGTCCTGCGTCCCGATCATCCAGGACCTCGTCGCGATGGGCGTGGACGTGCTGGACCCCCTCCAGGTGACCGCGGCCGGCATGGACCCGGAGAACCTTTTCCGGCTCTTCGGCGACCGGCTCTCGTTCCACGGCGGCATCGACGAGACGGAGCTCCTCACGCACGGGACACCGCACGAGGTCGCACGGGAGACGGTCCGCACCATCGACATCCTGGGCCGGCGCGGCGGCTACATCGTGTCCCCCACGCACCAGGTGCAGGGCGACACGCCGGTGTCCAACATCATCGCGCTCTTCGACGCGGCACGCGCTTACCGCTGGCCGCGCGACCGCGCGGGAAAGGCGGCCGTATGAGCGCTCCTGCGCGCCGGCTTGTCGTTCGCAACGGGAAGGTGCTTCTCCCCGACGGCTCCCTCGCGCCGGCGGACGTGACGCTCACCGATGGGCGCATCGCGTCCGTGCAACGGGCGGGTACCCCGCCGCGGGACGCCGAGGTGCTGGATGCAACAGGGCTCACCGTCCTTCCCGGCCTCATCGATCTTCACACCCACGGGATCGGCCGCGAGTCCATGGCATCAGCTACCCTCCGCGACTACGCGCGGATCGAAGCCGAGAAAGGTGCCACGACATTCTACCCCACGCTCTTCGGGCCCCCGGAGGAAAGCGCCCGGGCCATGGAGCGCCACCGGGAGATCGGCGATCTTCGTGACCTGCCGCAGGTGGGCGGCTTCCGCCTGGAGTCTCCCTACCTGGCGCGCACCGGTGCCGGCGTCAGCCGCGACCTCGTTCCCATCGGCGAGGAGACCACGGAGCGTCTCCTCGCCGCCGGCGGGGGTCTCGTGAAGATATGGGACGTCTCACCCGAGCTGGAGGGGGCGCCGCGCCTGGTCCGAAAGCTCACCGAAGCCGGTATCGTCTGCAGCATGGCCCACACGCAGGCGAGCATCGAAGAGGCGCGCGCGGCGGTGGACGCCGGCGTCCGGCTGGTGACGCACCTCTTCGACACCTTCGTCCAGCCCGTCATGGTCGACGCAGGCGTGTACCCTGCCGGGCTCGTCGACTACCTCCTCGTGGAGGACAGGGTGACCTGCGAGATCATCGGGGACGGCACCCACGTGGCGCCGCTCCTCGTCGAGAAGACCCTGCGGTGCAAGACGCCCGACCGGGTGGCGTGGATCACGGACAGCAACTTCGGCGCGGGGCTTCCCCCGGGCGAGTACAACGCGCCGGGCTGGGGGTGGATCCGCGTGGACGGCCCCAACAGCGGCGCGCGCCTGCGCGACCGCGGGATGGTCCTCGCCGGCAGCGCCCTGACGCCCATCGACGGCCTGCGCAACGCGGTGCGGTTGTTCGGTCGCGACATCGCCACGGCCAGCCGGCTCTGTTCGCGGACGCCGGCGCGGCTCATGGGCCTGCGAAAGGGCGAGATCGCTGCCGGGTACGACGCCGACCTGGTGGTCGTTGATGATGAGCTTTCACTGGCGGCCACCATCGCGGCAGGCCGCATCCTCTACAGGCGCTGAGGGAGGGACTGCATGGCACGGGAGATCATGACGCGCACGGCCGCCGACAACGTCTACCATCACATGGACTTCCACGGCGCGCTGAGCACGGGCATCGCGTGGATCGAGGAGCAGTACGGTCCGGAGGCGGTGCGCGAGTACGTGCGGCAGTTCGCGCGGCAGTTCTACGCGCCGGTGAGGAAGGATATCCGGGCGCACGGACTGGACGCGCTGCGCAGGTACCTTCACCTGCTCTACACCCGCGAAGGCGGGCGCATCCGCCTGGAATCCGGCGACGACGACCTGCTGCTGGAAGTTCGACAGAACCCCGCCGTCACCCACATGCGCAAGCAGGGCTACCCTGTTGCCCCGCTCTTCTTCGAGACGAGCCGGACGCTCTTCGAGACGCTGTGCGAAGACACCCCGTACGCCGTGGAGTGGCTGGGCTGGGACCAGGAGACGGGCCGATGCTCGGCGCGCTTCTACCGGAGGGCGGCATGATTCCCTGCACCGATTTCATCCCCGCATACAGCGAGCTTTTCACCTTTCTCGAGGCACGAGGCGGGACCTCGGCGGTCCAGGCATTCTGGGAGAACCTCTCGGACCGGTTCCTGCAAAACCTGAAGGACCTCGTGGCCGCCAATGGCATCAGGGGCTGCTGGATGTACTGGAGCAGGACGCTGAACGAGGAGGCAGCCGACTTCACGATGGAGCTGGACGAGGAGGCAGGCGAGTTCTCGCTGACCATGCATCGCTGTCCTTCCAAGGGCATGCTCCTGGAAGAAAAACGCATTGCGCTCTTCCATGATTACTGCGGCCACTGTGACCTGCTGTATCGGCGCGTGCTCGAGCCCCTTGGCTATGAATACATCTACGACCAGTCCGAAGTCGACCATGGGCGCTGCCGCCTGCTGGTTCGCCGCAAGCGCTGAGCCCTGCGCGCCGCGCGGGGCTCACTCTGCCCCGGCCAGCACCCTCGCCAGGAAGGGCGCCAGCACATCCGCCATGCGGCGCGCCCCGAGGTCCGTGGGATGAATCCCGTCCACGGTTGCCTCCCCGTCGTCACCCAGCAGCATGTCGCCTTTCACCAGGTACAGCCGCCCGGCCGACCGCGCGCTCTTCTCGTTGAAGACTCCCTGGAGCGCGGCGCTCTTCGGCGTCTGGAGCGTGCGTGCGCTGGCAAACGCGGAGGGATGGACGGCCTCTTCGACGAGAACGAGCGGCATGCGCGGGCGCTTCCGCTGGAAAACATCCACGAGGTGCGCCATGCGCTCAGCGACGATTCCCGGCTCCATGTTCACGAGGGAGTCGACGACGAGCACCGCGGCGTCGAGTTCCGCCAGGAGGTCGACCATCGTGGGCTCGCAGCGTCCGCTGCCGGAGAAACCGAGGTTGATCACCGGCGCGTCGAGCCTTCTTCCGACGATCGAAGGATACGCCATGCCCGGCCTGCTCACGCACCCGCCCTGCGGGATGGACGTGCCGTAGAACACAAGTGGCTTCGCGGGCCCGTGCCGGGGGGGAGCGGCAACCAGTGTGGCACCTGCGGGAACCCCCACCTCGACAGAGGTGACCCCGTTGTAGAGCGGGAGATAGAGAGAGAACTCGCGCGGGAGGGGCGGGAGGCCGATGACGAGTCTCTGTTCGTTCCTTTCCCCCAGGATGGTGCCCGGCCGCAGCGCGGCCAGCCAGCTCCACCTGTCACCCGTGCGCACGTAGAGGTCCACGCCGCTCACGCCGGTGGACGGCATGTGCGCCATGGCAATGTCGGTGCTCTTGAGCAGCCACCGCGCGCCGATCTCGGCCGCGTCGGTGACGAAGCGCACCACCATGCCCGCGCTGTGCTTCGCGAAGCGCCAGTCCAGCTCGTGGACGCTTCCCTCGGCCCGGGGCGGAAGGCGGTCGTAGGGCCCCGGGGCATCGTTCCACCCCCGGCCCTCCAGCGTCAGGTCGCGGGCGTCGCGCCACAGCAGCGGACCCGTCGGGGCATCCTCGAACACACCGGAAGCTGCGTGAATCGCCTTTTCCATTCCGTCTCCCCTACCGTGCCACGACCTGGTCGCCTTCCTTGAGTCCCTTCACCACCTCCACGATCGTGTCGGTCTGGATGCCGAGCTCCACGGAGCGGTCCTTCTTGATGCCCTCCTCGATGACCTGGACGAAGTCCCGGCCCTGGTAGCTGGTGACGGCATCCCGTGGGACGGTGAGGACCCTCTCCTTGCGTGCCTTCACCAGGGTCATGGTGGCGAGACTCCCTGCCCCGGTGTTCGCCGGGAGCTTCGCGACGGAGACGAGCACCGCGTTGCGCAGGTCATCCGGGGCGTCCGGTGGCGCCGTGGTCGGGGTGAGGACCACGGTCCCCGGGGACTTCGCTTCCCCCATGGTCACCGAGACCTGCATACCGGTCCTGAACTCCACTGCCTTGTCTCGATCGACAAGGT
>CAVYIU010000004.1:0-982121 GCA_963768665.1 uncultured Spirochaetota bacterium
ATACCTTCGGCCCCACCGAAGAGGGGGACCCTGCGCTCAAGAGTCCACGCAGCGGCCTGCACAAACGACGGTTTGGCAGACCAGCGCACCCACGGTGAGACACGGCCCTCGAGGTTTCAGCTTCAACTACTTATTATGCCGGGGAACCACGGAGAAGCCCAACGAGTAAGGTGCTACTCCAACCTTACGACGCTGCCGCCTTGCTCATGTGACTTGACAGCTGCGTCCAGGACCAGTTGCGCCTTCGGAGCCGTCCCTAAAGGTAGGGCTCGCGGGACCATTCTTCAGGATCGCGTCAATAAAGAAGCGCGGCCCCACGGATTCGGTGCAGAACATCTGGTGAACGATAGCCCACGGTTGGTCAGTCGTGCTCACGTCCCACCGTCCGATGCACTCGAACTTCTGCGCTTCCTGCCTCAACCCACGAAGCTCCGTCCCTTTGAGGTCATAGTCCGCTTCCAATGCGCCCTTCCTCACCATGGAGCAGCACGTGCTGCTCCTGAAGGCGGTCGCCAACGTGAGCCACTCCGCTGAGTTGGATCAAACCTTGAGCGCCATTCTCGAACCGCACCAAAAGGTTCGCGGCGTCGTTTGCGGCCTCGAGCGAGTTCCCTTGCGGACCCTCCCGCGCTACGAAACGTCGAAAGCCGAGCGGACACATCCACTATGTCCCCGACAAGCCAGAGGGCCAGGCTCTACGATGTGCGAGCCCAGATCACCGAGCACTCCGATAGATCGTTTGGCGTCACTACGCCAAGCGTATTGGTGGCTGATCGGCCGGCCTCCGACCAGATAGCGCATGTTGCATTGGTAGCAGCGACCCAGGTATCCCTGCTCGATCTGCTTCCGAAGCTGTCTGTACACCGGGTACCAACGGTAGGTGAAGTCCACCAGTGGCGCCTCGACATGCCTTCTGATTCTGCCTTCTCGTACATCGTCTTCCGCCTGCTTGGCATCCAATGCCAGCGGCTTTTCGCACATTACGTGAAGGCCTGCCTCGAGGGCACACTGAGTTACTGGAAAAGTGGAGGTCGTCTGGCACCGCTACGAGCACGGCATCCAGCTCTGAATGGCGCATCATCTGCGCATAGTCCGTGAATACGTTGAGGATTCCGTGTTCTGCGGCCACTTCCTCGGCACGACCGCGGTTGCGACCACAAATCGCAGTGATCTTTGCACCCGAGTGGCTCTTGAGCATAGGCAGGAGCCATAGGTCAGCAAAGTAGCTTGTGCCGACGACTCCGATACGAACAGCGTTACCCATGGGCACTCTTCCGGAAGCCGTGCGTCAGCGCGACTACCACTCACGCCGGCCTTGCCGCAGCATAACATAGAGCTGAGTTGCGCCGCCGAATCAGCAACGCGAAGCGAACCCGACGAATCGGCCCTCCTACGCTTTTCATAATGCTCCAATTGGCGGCGGAGTCAGAATTTTAGCTCCATTCCGTCATGTCCGATAGTTGATGAGGGAAAATAGGATTTACAGACCTCGAAATCAACAGGCCATATATCCGGGAACGGCATGAGGGGAAGAAGGACGAGACTTCCGACGCCTGCCTTTGCAGCCACGCGCCCTACTTGAGCGACGAACTGTGACCTCTTGCTCGCGCAAATTGCTCCATGTCGTCAGGCAGATAGCACTCGTGTAGTAGCAAATCTACTCGTCGGATCTCATCAATGTATGACGCGTCAAGTGCGCATACGTATCCGTTACATAAGCAAGGGAGTGATTCGGCCATTCCAGACGGAACCCAACACAGCCGACCGGATGCTCGAGTTGAAAGTAGTGAAGTCGCCCCCCTCCTGCAAGTGCTTCATCTTGTTTGAGAGCGACCCATTCTGCCTTCGGGGGCGACTCACTAGTTCTGGGGCGAAGAAGTGGCGCTGAATCGCCGTTAGCTTTTGTTGCTCACCGTGAATTCGTATCGCCCTTATGTTCTTGCCTAAAAAATTCCATCGAAGTATGAAAGCCCTAGCAAGTGATCCAGATGCGCGTGAGTGAGAAAGACATCGAGGGTATATGTCTGCACAAGCCTTCGCACCCGGTAGAGTCCAGTTCCTGCGTCTAGGACCACGCCTTGCTCCGGTAAAAAGACGCAGCATGTCTGTCCACGATCGCTGGGACCATACCCGCAGACTCCAAGCAACACAGCTTTCATGAGTAGCTCCTGTTTTACCGGGCAGCCCAAACCACCGAATGAAACCGAAATAAGTGTATATATTGGGACGATTTTGGGAAGCCTAACCCCATATTTTGCGGTTGTCGGATAATGGACTCCTTGCCCGATTATGCAGCCGAGGGAGAAATCCGCGCAAGGGGGCCGTTCGGCTGCGACAGACTGTCAAGTTCCGATAGCCCGATCGCCCCTCGTCACCTTGGTCGTTGGGAGGTCGTACGACGTACATTGTGCGCTATGCCGTGCCGTATCGCCTATTCAGCCGTGGGAACTCTCGCGATGGGTCTTGGGATGTTGCGGACGGATGCTGACCGAATCAGCCCTTATCTCGATAGGAACGCGACCGCCACCGCTTCTTCGGCCCCATCGCTCAGGAAATCGCCGTTCCAGTACCCAAGCGGCCGCCTGCCAGATCCCGGCACCGGCGGCCTGCTTGACGATCTCGTAGTTGGTGAGCTCTATCTGAGCGAGGGTTTCGTTGACGTTCCTATATAGGATCGCGAAGGGCTCGTCCTCTGGGTCGAGCCGATTGCCCTGGGCCTCCCACTCTGTCATTCGCTTTCCGTGCCGCATCCAGTTGTAGTAGGTGGTCGCCGAGATGCCGTTCAGTGCCGCAGCCCCTTCGATGGAGCCGGTCTCACGTATCGAATGCATTACTCCATAGGCTTTGTTTATGTCCAGCATGGTCGGTCTGCCGACTTTGCCCCTTTTCGCCGGGCGACTCTGACCTAGAAGCTCTATCTCGCTCACGTTTCCACCTTTTTTGGCCTACACTAATCGGCCTATGTACTTCGGGGATCCTTATGGACTCCCTGTAGGTTTTGGGGCCTTTGTAGATGCCAAACCTAAGCCTCTTGAATCCGTAGCTCCCCTTGGCTCGCCTCTCTGGATTGCCGCTCTGCCCAGGCTTCCAAGGTGGGCACAGATTGCTAAGGCTCTTGCGGTATAAGGGCACGTTTGAAACCCCGAGGAGGTGCAACTATTGGCATTTGTATATACTCCGGTTAGGGAAGCGTTTACAGGAATATATAGATTCAACGCGCCACGTCCTCACGGAACCGTGTCGTCGCCCGATTGAATAGGAGCCGAATCCTCCCGGTAGGGCCGTTGCGGTGCTTTGCTACTATCAGCTCTCCTGGCATGTCCTCATCCGTCGTCCCGGCCTCCGAGCGCTGAAGCAAGAGCGCGATGTCCGCGTCCTCCTCGAACGAGCCCGAGCCTCGAACGTTCTCCAGCCCGGGGCCGTTCTCAACTGCACCCCGTCCAAGCTGCACAAGCGCAACAACCGGGATCCGATTCTGCCGAGCTATCGCTTTGAGCCCGTGCGATATCTCGCTCATTCTCTCCCACTGCGGGACCCGGGAATCTCCGCCGCCTATCAGGCCCGCATAGTCCACGAAGGCGATCCGAGCGCCTCCTGCCGTCTCGGAGCGAATCCAAGCGCCGATAGTGGCAAGGTCGGCACCGGGCCGGTCCAGGAGCCGAAGGTCAAGCTCTGCTATCTCCCCGGCAGCGCTTTCCAGAACGTCGAAGTCTCCGCTATTCAGGTAGCCGAGGCGCAGCCTGCCCGTGGTGATATGGGACCGCATGGCGAGGAGCCTTTCGACGAGCTGCCGCGCCGACATCTCCAGCGTGACGAAGGCAACGGGGAAGCCTTTCGCAGCCTCGTGCTCTACGAACATCAGCGCGAGGGCAGACTTTCCTACACTCGTGCGCGCACCGATGAGCACCAGGTCTCCCGCCTGGAAACCCCCGGTCATGAGGTCAAGCCGGGGAATGCCCGAGGGAATCCCGGTCAACCCGGTTTCCTGCCGCGCCATCCTGTCGGAGGCATCGGACACAATGTCGTGCAAGACTTCCCGGGGTCGAACCATCTCCGCTTCTGCTCCCTGCGCCTGGAGTCGTAGAAGTGCTGCCTGCGCGCGGAGGATTCGCTCCTCTACGTCGCCGGTGCCCTCGACGAGCTCCGATCCAAGCCGTCGCAACCCCCGTGCCTTCGCATCCTTTCGCAGCTCTCCAGCGTAGAACCGAGCGTTCGCCACGGTTGGGACGTCGGTCAAGCCGGCTACGTAAGCCATTGGAATGCTCCCGTTGACGGTCTCGGCGATTGTGAGAAGGTCTACCGGCTTCCCCGCCTCGGCCAGTCCGCGAATGGCAGAGAAGACCGCGGCATTCCTGGAATCCTCGAACAGAGAGCCGTCCGGACGCAGGCTGTCCATGAGCGCCGGCTCCTGGATGAGCGCCCCGAGAAAGGCCCGTTCGTATTCAACCGACACGCTGCGCCCCCTTCAACGATTGCCCGCAGAAAAGGCAATCCGCGCCGGTGTGCTCTTGCTCCTTGCCACACCCGGGACAGACTCGGATCATAGATAGCCGCCTGTCTTCGGCTGTGAGTGCCGTCTCGGCTTCCGGGCAGGAACGTGTGCAACGCCATGTAGGAACGGCTCGCCATACGCGCCGGAGGATGCGCGAAGAGCCAGCGCAAGCACCGGGCGAGCCGGTCCTCCCCGAGCCGTGTCAGGTCATTCCGCAACTGCCCCGCGCAAGCTGCGTTGAACGGAGCGCGCGCCGCCCCAGTACTCTTTCGGTACAGCTCCGAATACAGCGCATGAACCCGGCCATGCGGTGTCTTTTCTTTCTGCGGAGCGGGTGAAGAGAGAGCCGCAGGCTCCTCTACTCTTATCTGGTTAATTGGATATGGTTCTAGTAACCCGTTTGCCCTACCCTCGTTACCCGATTGCCCTACGGGGTTGTTACCGGATTGCCCTACCCCCCTACGCCTGCGGATGGTGTAGACATTCGTTGCCCGGTCTCCCGCCGGATCCATTCGGCTTGCCACGGAGAGGTATCCTCGCGAGACAAGGCTCCTGAGACAGGCAATCACGCTGCGCCGGCTGATACGAGCCTCCTGGCAGACACGCCCGAGAGAGGGGAAGCACTTGCCGGCCTTGTCCGCGTGGTAGCAGAGGGTCCAGTAGACCAAGAGGTCGGCCTTTGACAGCGCGCGATCCTCGAAGGGTGTGTTCTCGATCATCTGTGAAGGGGAGCCTGGTGCGCTGCACGCCAATGGTTCGGCTCATGGGCGCTGCTCCCCGGTGTCTGCCTCCAGCATTCGCTGTGCGCGTTCGAGAAGCCCGGAGAGTTCGTGCTCTTGGCTTTCGTCGTCGATCACCGGAATGATGCGAGCCTCCCGTCCGGCTTCGACCAGGATGACGACTGTCGGTTGACGGGCGGACTGACCCGGCGCAGTTTTCCTTTCGGCGTTCATGAGCTCGCCTTTGCCGGTTCGCGCCGGTGTTCGTCCACCCATGCCGAGAGCCGGTCCTCGTCGAATAGAACCCGGGTGCTTATTTTGACGAATGGCATCGTCCGCAGAAACACGTACTTGTAAAGCGTCGCGACGGAGAGCCCGGTCAACTCGGATGCTTGTTTGATGCTTAGAAGTGGTTTCATCCTCACCCTCCCTTTCTTTGCTCAAGGTAGAGTGGGGAGGGCAGTGTCACGGAAACGACGACATTATTCCGTGTAGGAGAAGAAGGGAAATTAGGCTACTGGGTCGGAGCGGGGATGAAGAGACTACCGTCCCTTCTGTGTCTGTCGATAAAGGACTTGGATACCCTCTTTGCCCTGATTGTCTCGCGGATCATGTCGTTCATTCCCCAGTTCGGGAAGCGCTTGCGAAGGTCAACAACGAAGTCTTGAATCTCCTGAAGCTCTGCCTTTGTACGCTCCCGTCTCAAGCCGTTGTTGATTCGTCCTTTCTGCATTCCGACTCGCGTTCGCCTACCTGTGTCTATCAAGGGCGCTTCTGCGTCCCTGACTACGTCGTTCCACATCTCATTGATCATGCCTATGTACGTTATCTGCATGAGCGGCGTCTCTTTTTCGAAGACCTTCTGGCACTGCTTTACAAGTAGATTTGCCACCTGCCTTTTCTGTCCCCTCGTCATCGAGGAAATATCAAGGGATCGGCAAGGCCTCAAGCTTTGCGGCAGAGAGGATTGCACTCTCCCAACGATCTCTCGGAGGGTTCTGAGGTAGGATCGAGCCCGGAGTAGACGCCTTTCCACTTCGGACGGCCCCTTAAGAAACTTCTGCCACTCTTCCTCGGTCACTCTCAATCCCTCGCCGGCCCTGGTGTAGTCGGCCCGGCATCTCCAAGCAGCTTCTCTTGCACCTTCGCAAGCTCTTTGATCGCCTCAAGTCCGGGATGGAAGTAGCGTTCGGTCATGCGCTCGTCCGCGTGTCCTACCACGGCACGGAGAAGCTCGTCGGGCACCTTGCCCCGGCAGAACGTGTTGAACGTGTGGCGGTGAGAGTGAAACACGATTCCGCGCTTGAATCGTGCCTTCTTGTCGATCTCGATTTCATCGAGAGCCGCATAGAAGCGCCGCAGCACTACCTGATGCGCGATTGGTCGGTCTCGGGTCTCGCCGTAGAAGAGGAGGTCGGTCGGATCTCGGTGCTTATTCTCCAGGATGACGCGCTGGAGGGCCGCAGAAGTGCGAGAGGGGAGGGGCACGAGACGGGTCTTGTGCCACTTCGGGTCCTGAAGGCCGTCAACCTGGCCCCATGCACGGTCGATCTCCAAGTATTCATCATGCACGTACTGGACGGTAAGACCGAGCACTTCCCCGAGCCGCAGCCCGCAGCTCGCGGCCGTCATGTTCAAGGCGAAGTGTCTGAAGTCCCCGCCCCACACCTTGCCGATCTTCTTCTCGTCGAACAAGAGCTTGATCTCGTCGAGGGTAAGGATTCCGCGCGCCTCCGGCGTCTCTTTCAACTGCCGGACGCTCTTTGACGGATCGGCGGCCATATACCCAAGTCGCACCGCCTCCCCGAGCATGATCTTGAGGGTCCGCAGCGCGTGATTGATAGTTGTCGGGGAAATCTCGCCCGCCTTGCGAAGCGCCATGACCCAAGCCTCGATCATCCGTGTGGTGATCTTCGACAGCTCGACGCCTTTGAACTTGGGCAGGATGTGATTGTCCAGATAGGAGTGTCTCACCTTGCGATAGCCAAGGGTGATCGGCGTTCCGCGCGCAATCCTTGCCTCGCAGTAGGGGCATTCGGAAGTCCACCACTTCGCCGCATAGGTGCCGAACGTCATGCGTTCCTGCGCCGTAAGCGCCCCTGCTTTTGTCTTGCGCTGCGCCCATAACTCAGCTCGGGTCTTGGATGTCTCTTGCGTGCTCTGCCAGGGGAGAAGCTCCCCGCCTTCGCCACGGAAACGAACGTAATAGGTCGGCTTGTATTTTCCGGTTGTCTCGTCCTTGGTGAGTCTGTCGCGCCGTTTCACGACGTAGAACCGCTTTTTCGCCATGGCCAGCTCCCCCTTTCAAAAAGGCCGTTTCCGGCACGTTTTGGTACCCTGCTTGGTACCCTGGGGCCATTCTCGGAGGGGCTCTGAAAGATGAAAGGTTTGCAAGTCTTTACCCTGCAATATGCTGCGGACTGGACTTGAACCAGCACACCCTTTCGGGCACTAGCCCCTCAAGCTAGCGTGTCTACCAAATTTCACCACCGCAGCGAGCAGGATCGGAGAATAGCCGGTCTCCAGAACTGTGTCAAGAACGGGCAGGGAATTCACGCTCAAACGACCCCGCGCGTCGCGCAAGACCGCTTGTTTTCTTCTATAGAAAGGACTGGGACGGCTGGCCCCGCGGCAGAGGGGTAGCAGGCGCTGGCCGCCCGCCGTCGCTCGCGCACGTCGCCCCGCAGCAGTGGCAGTCGCGCGCTGCCGGGCCCGCTGGCACACCGCCCCGCTCTCGCCCCCCCCTCCGCGACCTTCGGCGCCTACATCTTCCACACGATCGGGTTCAGCTCGTCGTTGTCGAGGACGTCTCCCGGCTTGAGGCGCTCGAAGTACTCGGTGGGCAGGATGTTCTTCGCGCCGTTGAATGTCGACCCGTCCGGCGATGTAGGCGCAGGTCATGGCACGCCGGTAGCCGGGGGTCATGTTCGGGCCGGCCCCGTGCGCGGTCAGCCCGTTGTGGAACCCGCAGTCGCCGCGCTTCATCGTGGCCACGAGCGGCTCGGTGCCGGCCCACTCGGGGTAGGCCTTGAAGAGCCCGCCGAAGTCCTTGCCGATGCCGACGTTGCGGCTGAACTCCGCTGTTTTATGCGAGCCGGGGATGTACGCCATGCAGCCGTTCTGGATGGTCGCGTCGTCCAGCGCGATCCAGATGGAGATGGCCTGCCGACTGTAAAATGACCAGTACGGGTTGTCGAGGTGCCACGCGGTGGGGTTGGCCCATGGCGCCTTCTGAAGCGTCTGGTCATGCCAGACCCGCATGCCGTCCACGCCTGCGAGCCTGCTCACCATCTCGCCGAGCTGCGCGCCCAGGAAGATGCTCTTGATCTTCTCCGAAACCTTCCAGAGGTTCACGCGCTGGATGAACACGCGCGCGTAGTAGTCGGTGGCGTCGTCCTTCGGCACCTCGCCGAACTCCGTGTTGCCGGCAACGACGTTCGTCCCCATCCTCGCGATTCCCGCTTCGATGGCGGAGATCAGCTCGCGCACCTCCGCATCGCCCAGGAGGCCGCGATAGACCAGCGCGCCATCCCGCTGGTACTGGTCGACCTGGTCCTTCGTCAATCGTGTGTTCATATTCATTCTCTCCGTGCATGAAGATACTAACGACCTGACTTGCAAGGGTAGGAGCGACCCGGTAGAGTGATGCCCACAGCAACCAGGCGAAAGGCGATCACATGCCGGTAAAGAACCTCGTCATCATGGGCGCCGCGGGGCGCGATTTCCACAACTTCAACTGCCTCTATCGCGGCAACAAGGACGTTCGCGTCGTCGCGTTCACGGCCACCCAGATTCCCGACATCGCCGGGCGCAGGTACCCGCCCGATCTCGCCGGCAAGCAGTACCGCGACGGCATCCCCATCGTGGCCGAGTCCGAGCTGGAAGACCTGTTCAAGCGCGAACTCATCGACGAGGCGGTCTTTTCCTATTCCGACGTCTCCCACCAGCACGTCATGGAACAGGCGTCGCGCGTCACCGCGCTCGGGGCCGACTTCACGCTGCTGTCCGCCCGCTCCACCATGCTGAAGGCGAAGGTGCCCGTCGTCGCTGTCTGCGCCGTGCGCACCGGCAGCGGCAAGAGCCAGACCACGCGGTACGTGGCGGGCCTCCTCAAGGGAATGGGCAGGAAGCCGGTGATCATCCGGCATCCCATGCCGTACGGGAACCTCTCGGAGCAGGCCGTGCAGCGCTTCGCCACCGTGGCCGATCTGAAAAAGCACAAGTGCACCATCGAGGAGATGGAAGAGTACGAGCCGCACATCGACGAGGGATTCATCGTCTACGCCGGCGTGGACTACGCCGCCATCCTGGCGCAGGCACAGGCCGAGGCCGACACGATCCTCTGGGACGGCGGCAACAACGACCTGCCGTTCTACCTTCCCGACGTGCACATCACCGTCGCGGACCCCCATCGGCCCGGGCACGAGCTCACCTACTACCCCGGCAGGATCAACCTCGCCATGGCGCACGTCGTCGTCATCAACAAGATGGACACCGCGACCCCGGAGGGAATCGAGAAGGTGCGGGCGAGCATCCGCTCCCTGAACCCGAAGGCCACCGTGGTGGACGCTGCCTCGCCGTTGTCCATCGATGATCCTGCCGGCATCCGCGGCAAGCGGGTCCTCGTCGTCGAAGACGGGCCGACGCTCACCCATGGGGAGATGACCTACGGCGCGGGGACCGTTGCCGCGCAGCAGAACGGCGCGGCGGAGATCGTCGACCCGAAGCCCTTCGCCACGGGCAAGATCAGGGAGACGTTCGACAAGTATCCCCGCATCGGCACCCTGCTTCCCGCCATGGGCTACGGCGACGAGCAGGTGCACGACCTGGAAGAGACCATCCGCCGCGTGCCGTGTGACCTCGTGATCGTCGCCACCCCGGTGGACCTCACGCGGATCATCAGGATCGACAAGCCCATGATGCGCGTGCGCTACAACCTGAAGGAGCTCGGCATGCCCTCCCTGGAGAGAATTTTGAAGGAGAAACTCACATGGCGGTAACGATGACAGGACGATCCCTCCTCACGCTCAAGGACTGGACTCCGGAGGAAGTGCGGCACGTGCTGGACCTCTCCCACCGCGTGAAGAAAGAGCGCAATGGCGGAAGGCGACCGCAGAGGTTCCAGGGGAAGAGCCTCGCTCTCCTCTTCGAGAAGCGTTCCACGCGCACGCGCTGTGCGTTCGAGACCGCGTTCGGCGAGGAGGGCGGCCACCCCGTCTTTCTTTCCACCGCCGACATCCACCTCGGCGTCAAGGAAGACCTGCAGGATACGGCGCGGGTCTTCGGCCGGATGTTCGATGCCATCGAGTTCCGCGGGTTCAAGCAGTCCACGGTGGACACGCTGGCGAAGTGGTCGGGCGTTCCCGTCTACAACGGCCTCACCGACGAGTGGCACCCCACGCAGGTCCTCGCGGACCTCATGACGCTCGAGGAAGTGTTCGGACGACTGAAAGGGCTGCGACTGGTCTATGTCGGTGACGGGCGCAACAACATGTCGCACACCCTCCTCGTGGGGTGCGCGCAAATGGGCGTGAACGTCGCGGTCGTCGCCCCCGCGTTCCTCCTGCCGGCGCCCGAGGTGGTCCAGTGGGCAAAGGACATGGCACGGGACAAGGGAAGCAGCGTGGAGTCGACAAGTGAGCTCGGCGCGCTCAAGGGCGCGGACGCGGTCTACACCGACGTGTGGGTTTCCATGGGAGAAGAGGAGAAGAGCGCGGACCGCGCAGCGTTGCTGACGCCCTTTCAGGTGAATGCCGCGCTCATGGAGAGGACCGGCAACCGTGACGCAATCTTCCTGCACTGCCTCCCGGCCGTGAAGGGCAAGGAAGTCACCGAGGAGGTGATGGAGGGGCCGCGGTCGCGGGTCTGGGACGAGGCGGAGAACCGCAAGCACACGATCAAGGCGATGATGCTCGCCACCCTGTAGCCCGGGGGCGGCTTTCCGGCCGGGCCCGGGCGCCTCATCGTGCCGAAGCACCTTTCCCCTCGAACGCGAGGCTGCGCCTGTCGGCGATCGGTCTTGAAATGCCGCGGGAAACTACTATCATATGAGATGAGGACTTTCTTGAGGTCCAGGAGGCTTCGGATGAAGAAGGCGCTCTTTGCCGCCGTGGTGGGACTGTTCCTGGCGGCGAGCCTGCCCCTTTTCGCGCAAACGACGTCGGCCCAGGCGACGACGCAGGCAAATCCCCAGCAGGCGTACAACAAGATCGTTCCCCTGCTGAAGGTCTGGATGCATCCCCTGGGCTACATGCTCCAGTTCTACAACAGCAAGTCGCAGGTCAGCGAGATCTACGTTCCTATTACGTGGTTCAACAAGGGCATCGAGTCGAAGGCCGACATCGTGTACGGCAACGATCGCTCCTACCCGTACGCCAGCATCTACTGGGTGGACGGCAAGTTCGATCATATCAAGATCTATGCCCTGGACTATTACGATTCCCCGACCTGGGGAATCCTCGAGACCGTGACGGACAGGTCGGCCAAGTTCAACGTCGACGAAGTTCCCAAGGACTTCTGACGCCGGGCACTCCATCCATGCTCAACCTCGATCGTGCGCGCAGCGCCATTCGGGAGGAAGGCCTCTCCGCGTGGCTGTTCTACAACGTCTTCCACCGGGACCAGATCGCTGATCTCGTCCTCGGCATCAACCCCCACAAGAAGAACACGAGGCCCTGGGCCTGCATCGTCTCCCTGGACCGTCCGACGCAGAAGATCGTGCACAGGATCGAGGCATCGATACTCGATGATGTCCCGGGCGAGACGACCGCCTACCACACCCGCGAGGAGTTCCGCCAGGCCCTCCAGCGTGCGCTGCCCCGGTCCGGCCGCATCGGGGCCGACTGGTCAGCGGGCATCCCGGTGGGCTCCTTCCTGGATTACGGGACGGCGTTGCTCCTGCAGTCCCTCGGCGCCGAGCTTGCACCGTCCGACGGTCTCGTGCCGCGCTACCTGGGTGCGCTGGACGAAACGGGGCGCAGCTCGCACGAGGCGGCGGCGGCAGTCCTCTACGACGCCGTGGAAAGCGCGTGGCAGGGAATCCGCGCGGCTGCCGCGGCGGGCAGCGCTGTCACCGAAGGCGAGGTGAGCGGCTGGATCGCGAAGCAGTGCGAGATGGCCGGCCTGGAGAGTGACGGGCCCCCCGTGGTGGGTGCGGGGGTCCACACGGCCGACCCCCATTTCGGGCCGGAGGGCAGGGGCGCCGTCATCGCCGCCGGCGACGTCGTGCAGTTCGACGTCTGGGCTCGCGCCAGGGAGCCGGGCAGCGTGTACGCGGACATTTCGTGGGTCGGCGTCAACGCGGCGGAGCCCACGGCCGCCCAGGCCGCGATGTTCGCGGCAGTGCGGGAGGCGCGGGAGGCGGCCGTGCGGCTCCTCCAGGAGCGGCTGTCCGCGGGCCGCCCCGTGAGCGGGGCGGACGTCGATCGAGCTGCCCGCGCGGTTCTCATCGCCCATGGATTCGAGCAGGACATCAAGCACAGGACAGGCCATTCCATCGGCGGGAACGTGCATGGGTTCGGCGTGAACCTGGACTCCGTGGAGTTCCCGGACGAGCGGCCCCTCGGCGAAGGCGCATGTTTCTCCGTGGAACCCGGCGTCTACCGCGGCGCGTTCGGCATGCGGACCGAGATCGACTGCATCGTCCACCGGGGCCGCCTGGTCGTCACGGGGAAGAAGCCGCAGGACTCGCTCCTGACGCTGGGAAACGGGCATGGACGACGCCGCTGAAGCGGTCAGGTTCATCCGTTCCCACGAGTCGTTTCTCGTTCTCGGCCACAAGGAGCCCGACGGGGACTGCGTGGCGTCGCAGCTGGGAGTCGCCGCTCTCCTGGAGGCGCTCGGGAAGAAGGTGTCCCTCTACTCGGTGGGCCCCTTCGATCGTCCCGAGATCACCGAGTTCCAGGAAAAGTTCGCCGCGGTGATACCCGACGAGAAGCGCGCGGGCGCTGCCGTCATCATCGTCGATTGCTCCACGCCGGACCGCACCGGCGCCCTGGGAAGGGCCGTGGACGGCATGCCGTGCCTCGTCATCGACCATCACTCCTCGGGATCCCCTTTCGGCACCGTGCGTTTCATCGACGCCATGGCGCCGTCCAGCACGATGCTCGTGCTCCAGCTCTTCGACGACATGGCGGTCAGGCCGGACGCCGCCGCGGCGCGGCTCCTCCTCTTCGGCCTGTGCACCGACACCGGCTTCTTCCGGCACCTCGCGGTGAAGGGGGAGGACACCTTCCGCTCCGTGGCCCGGCTGGTGGAGTGGGGCACCTCCACGGCGGACGTGTACATGATGGTCTACGGGCGCCGCGCCCTGTCGGCCCGGAAGCTCCTCGCAGAGATGCTGGCGCGCACGGAAAGCTTTGTCGACGACAAGCTGCTCCTCACGTGGCAGACCATCGAGGACCGGGACCGGCTCTCCGGGCACCAGAGGGGCGAGGATGACCTCTACCGGCTCCTGCAGACCGTCCGCGGGAACGCGGTGGTCGCCCTCGTGAAAGAGGAGCGGCCGGGCGCGTTCTCCGTCGGCCTGCGGTCCACCGCCGCGGTGGACGTCGGTGCGATCGCGGTCTCCTTCGGCGGCGGCGGGCACAGGCAGGCGGCCGGGTTCGACATCGACGGCACCCTCGCCTCGGTGAAGCAGGGACTCCTCGACACTTTCCTTCCCATCGTCGCTAAATTGTAAACGAATGTAAAAAGCAAGGCGTTCGGGGGGCGCCGCGGCGCGGGAAACAGGCACGGTCCTTGCACCGTACGCCTGCATGAAAACACTGACAGAGAAAGTGCTTCGCTACCAGGAGACCGGTGAGGGGCTCGACGAGATCGTCAGGGACATCGCGCCGCGCGTCTACCAGTTCCCCCGCCGTACCATGGGCTGGGACGAGGATGCCTGTGGGGATTTCTACGTCTTCGTCCACCCGCGGATGCTCCGTCTCCTCGAAAAGTTTCGTGACCTGGGCAAGCCGTTCGAGTCGTACCTCTGGGCCGTGCTCGGGTGGCAGCTGCGGAGCTTCGCGCGGGAAAGGCGCCAGCGTGAACGCGCCTGGAGCGTTTCGCTGCGGATGGACGAAGGGGAGCAGGAAGGGCTGGCTGATCCCGACGAGGTTCCTGTGGGGTCGCTGCCATGCTTCGCGCCGCAGGTAGCGCGGGTCATCAGGAGCGACGCGGACCGGCGCAACTTTCTTTTCCTGCTCCTGAAGTGCAGCCGTTCCATCGACCCGGCAACCGCGGCCCCGCTCGCGGCGCTGGCCGGCATCGCCGCCGGGCATCTCCTGGACACCGTCGCGGCGCTGAAGGACATGCGGGGCAGCCGGGAGCGGAGACGGGAGGTGTTCCGCTGTCGGCGCAACCGGGCGTTCGCGAAGGTCAGGCTCCTGGAAACGGAGCTGAAGGTCGAGGCAGACCCGCAGAGGCTCGCCGCGCTGCGGGACACGCTCTGCAGGGCCCGGAAACGGATGCAGTGCGCCGCCCACAAGATGGCCCGTGTCGGACTGTCACCGACGAACCGTGAGATTGCCTCGGTTCTCGGGGTCCCGAAAGGAACCGTCGATTCCGGCCTCTACTGGTTGAAGAGGAAACTCTCGTCGGTATATGATCCCGATAACCTCAGGTCTGCATGATGATCGAAGAGCTTCTCCTCGCGTCGAACAACGAGCACAAGCACAGGGAGTTCCTGCGCTTGTTCCCCGGCGTGCGCATCACGGTGCCGCGGGAGATCGGCGTCGAGTTCGATTTCGAGGAGAGTGGCGAGACGTTCAAGGAGAACGCGTTCGGCAAGGCCATGGCGCTCTTTCGGACGGCGAAACGTCCGGTGGTCGCGGATGACTCGGGTCTCTGCGTCGACGCCCTCGGCGGACAGCCGGGTGTCTTCTCGAGCCGCTACGGCGCAGGGCCCGACGGTGTGCCGCTGGAAACGCCCGCCAGGAACCAGCTCCTGCTCGAGAAGATGAACGGCGCAGGCAGCAGGCGGGCCTTCTTCGTCTGCTGCCTCGTCCTCGTCATGGACGAGGCGCGTTTCTTCATCGCGCAGGAGACCGTGATCGGCGAGATCGCCCGGGCGCCGCGCGGCAGGAACGGGTTCGGGTACGACCCCTTGTTCGAGATCCCCGGACGCGGGGCGACACTCGCGGAGATCCCGGACCGGGAGAAAGACGACATTTCGCACAGGGGACGGGCCGCGCGCAGGATGATGGCGCTCCTCCGCGCCGACGTCTGAAGGGAAGGAATGCCAGTGGACCTGATTTCGACCTATGCCAACGGCGTTTCGGAACTGACGAAGTTCTCCCGCGAGCCGGAACAGAAGCCGCTCATCGTCGATGTCATCGTCAACCCGCACGCGGGGTTCTTCAAGCGCCGCTCAACCCTGGAGAAGCTCATCCTCGAGCTGGAACAGAAGCTCGCCGACTTGCGGCGCCGCCTTCCCCGGCGGAAGGTCGAGATCAACACTGTCCATTTCACCGAGCACCCGGGGCATGCGCGGCTCATCACCGAGGATATCGTCGACAAGGAGCTGAAGGCGCGGAGCGGTCTCGAGCGGCTCCTCATCGGCTGCGGGGGCGACGGGACGAGCAACGAGATCTGCACGGCTCTCGTGCATGCCGAGACCTCCGTCCTTGACCGCATAAAGCTCCTGCGCCTCCCGCTGGGAACGGGAAACGATGTCGCCGACGCCCCGACATTCGAGGACGCCTACGACCTCATCCTCGGCTCGCAGAACCCGGTGCGCACCGGCGCTCTCATGGTGAGCGCGCGCGGCTCCCCGCCGCTGTACTCGTTCAACGTGGGGAGCATCGGCCTGGACGCGTACATCGCGGAGCTTACCAACCGGTTCAAGCGCGTGATGCCCGGCGATGCCTACAAGTACATGGTGGATTTCGGCTCGCTCTTCTACGAGCGCAGGGTGAAGCCGCTTCCCATGGACGTGACGCTCCATGACAAAGGCACCACGACGCGCGTCGATTCCTTCGTTCCGTCCATGGTGATCGTGGGCATCAGCGGGGCCCGGACCTACGGCGGGCACATGCCGGTGCTGCCCGGGCGCGAGAACGTCTGCCTTGTCAGGGGGATGGGACTCATGGAGAAGATCCGCAACAAAAAGTTGTTCTACCTGGGCCGTCACGGCGAGCTGCCGCAGGTGCGTTTCCATCGCGCCGACACGGTGGAGGTCGGCTATGCCGGCAGCATCCCCATGCAGCTCGACGGGGAGATCGCCTGGCTCACGCCGGCGAGCTTCCCGGTGTCCATGAGCGTCCTCGAACCGAAGATCAACGTCCTGAGACACCGAGGTGGCTGACATACCGTCTCCCGCACCCGGCGTGGTGATCAGCGCAGACGACCGGCGCCGCGGCCTTTTCTTCGTGGCCGCCGCATCGGCGCTCGTCGGCGTTACCCTCACGCTGCAGACCGGGCTCAACAGCAACTTCCTCGTCGGCGAGATCGGCGTGAGCGGCTTCCAGGCCGGCCTCCTGGAGGCCGTGCGGGAGAGCTGCGGTATCGCGGCGCTGGGCATCTTCGTGCTCGTCGCCGGCCTGGCCGAGCCGATCATCGCCACCCTGTTCCTGGTGCTCGTCGCGGCAGGGCTCGGCTCCTACTCCATTGCCCCCACCTATGGCTTCGTGATGCTCCTCAGCCTCACGTGGAGCATGGGCTTCCACGTCTGGACGCCGCTTCCCAGCTCCATGACCCTCGCCCTCGCCGAGCCAGGGAAGGCCGGGGCGAGGCTCGGACAGGTCGGCGCCGCCGGCGCGCTGGGATCCGGGTCCGGCGTCCTCATGGCACTGGCGCTGACGCTGCTCGGGGTGCGGATCAGGCCGCTCTACCTGGTGGCCGGTGGCGCCGCGCTCCTGGCTGCTCTCGCGTGCGTCGGCATTCCGCGCCGGCTCAAGGCCGCCGGGCCCCGGTTCGTGATCCGCAGGCGCTACGCGCGGTACTACGTCCTGAACTTCCTGGAGGGCTGGCGCAAGCAGATTGCCGTCGCCTTCGGCGGGTTCCTGCTGGTGAAGATCTTCCACGCGAGCCTGGTGGAGATTCTCATCCTGTCAGCGGTCATCCAGGGCATCGGGTTTCTCACCTCGCGGCGCATCGGGAAGCTCATCGACAGGATCGGTGAGCGAACGGTGCTCGTCGTGTATTACTCGATCGTCACCGTGATGTTTCTCGGTTACGCATTTCTCCGGGGCAAGTACATCCTGTACGGCGTGTACATCCTGGACAACGCCACCTTCGTTTTCAACACGGGCCTGACGACGTTCGTGAACAAGATCGCGCCCAAGAGCGAGCACCGCCCGACCCTGAGCGCGGGTGTCGCCGCCAACCACGTGGCGTCGGTGACCATGCCGTTTCTCGGCGGCATCCTCTGGGCCACGCTCGGCTACCAGTGGGCCTTCCTGGTCGGCATCCCCGCCGCGGCCGCCAGCATCATCATCGTGCTGGGCATGCCCAAGGGGTTCAAGCCGATAGAGTGAATCCTGTCGATGGGGGGATGCTGATGGACCTGTTTGACCTGAGTGGAAAGAAAGCGCTGGTCACGGGGGCAGGAAGCCCGGGCGGCCTGGGGCAGGCGATGGCCCATGCATTGCGCGAACGAGGCGCCGACGTGGTCGTGGTATCGCGTTCAGCCCGGATCTTCGACACGGCGAAAGCAGGCGGCTTCCATCCCATCCAGGCAGACCTGGCTGACAGGGCAGCCCTCCCGCGCGCGTTTGATGACGCGGTGGCGCACCTGGGCACGCTCGACATCCTCATTGCCGCACACGGCATCACGAAGGTCCTGCCCGCCGCTACCTTCCCCATCGAGGAATGGGACAGGATGCTCGAGGTCAACCTGACCTCGGTCTTCCTTCTCTGCCAGCGGGCCATGCAGGTCATGGCTCCGAAACACTACGGCAAGATCATCACCATGGCCTCGATGAACACGTTCTTCGGCAGCACGCTCATCCCGTCGTACTCCGCCAGCAAGGGCGGCATCGGCCAGCTTACGAAGGCGCTCTCGAACGAGTGGGCGAGCCTGGGCATTAACGTGAACGCCATTGCGCCGGGATACATGGATACCGAGATGACCTCCGGGCTGAAGAACAACCCCGCGCGGCGCGATGCCATCTTCTCGCGCATCCCCGCCGGGCGCTTCGGCGTGCCTGACGACGTGAAGGGGATTGCCGTGTTCCTCGCGTCCCACGCGTCGGACTACGTCTGCGGCGCGATCATACCGGTGGACGGCGGATTCCTGGTGAGGTGAGAGGACGAGGCAGGTACTCTCCAAAGGAGGGTAGCATGGCCGTCAAGTGGCGAGTTCTCCTGTCAACGGCGGACACACGCTGAGGTGGCGCGAGCGCGTTCTCCGATCCCGTGCCGTGTCCTCCCACCAACCAGGAGGGTCAGCTCGTCGCAATGGCAGGAGAACGGTTTGCGCCTCACGGGTACCGTGAAGTCAGCGCCGTCTGCACTCAACCTCACTATCGCGGGAGGGGCTACACCCGCCAGTGCTCCGCGCCCGGCTGTCGGCGTCTGGCAGAACGACATCGGGGCCAGGAGCGGCCTCGCGGACACGCTGCGCGGCATGGACGCCGTCCAGCACGTCAGCACGCTCCGCTACGGGGCGGCGGGTGTCGACAAGGCTTCGATCAAGGGGGGAGCAGCCGGCGCAGGCGCGACCACCGCCGTGCTCGGCATCGACCCCACGGATTTCCCGCTGGTGTCGGGCCTCTCCTTCTCGGAGGGGTCTGAAAAGACGTTCGCCGAGCTGGCGAACGGCCGCACGGTCATCCTCAACCCGATCCTGAGCGCCTCCCTTGGCGTCAAGACGGGAGACATGGTTCCGCTGGAGACTGCCGAGGGCAGGCAGGACTACAAGGTGGTCGGTGTCGCCACGGACTTCCTGGACGCGAAGATCGCCACCGCCTTCCTCTCCCAGGACAACCTCGCGCGGGGCTTCCACAAGAACGACGACATTTTCATCCAGCTCAACCTGAAGCCGGGCGTCGATGCTGCCGCGGCGGGCACCGCGATCCGCGAAGCGGCAAAGGCATTTCCGCAGTTCTCCATCATCCAGGGCAAGGAGTACTACGACCAGATGGCCAGCCTGTTCACGAAGGTCTTCTCGGCCCGCTACATCCTTTTCGCATTCCTCGCCATCCCGTCGATGCTCACCACCATCAACACGCTTGCCATCGGCGTGCTGGAACGAACCCGCGAGATCGGCATGCTGCGCGCCGTCGGCACGACCAGGAAACAGGTGAGCCGCACGGTGCTTGCCGAGGCGCTCCTCCTGGCCTCGCTGGGCGTGGTGTTCGGGCTCGTTGCCGCCGCCGTCATCGGCCTTCTCTTCGGAGCGCTCGCCGCTATCATACCGGCGCGCAAGGCTTCGAGCCTCCAGATCGTGGAGGCGCTCAGGTACGAGTAGGCTCGCTGAAAGGTCCGGGCCTGCGCAGTGCCGCGCAGGCCGCGCGGCCCGAGGCGAGCGCAGGACCGTCAGGGACCGGAGACGGCTCCTCATCTTGTCGATCTCGTCCTCGCCCAGCCCGATCCGGCGCAGGTACGCAATGGTGCCGCCATAGCGGTTCTCCAGGTGCTCAAGCATGTTGTACACCTGCTCCGGCGGGCAGCGCACGTCTTCCAGGACCGCCGGCCAAGACTCCGGCGGATGCGCCGCGAGGTACGCGTCGCGGATGTAGTCAGAGCTGATCGCGTAGTCTTCCGCGATCTCGTCAGGCTCGACATCGGCAACGGCGAGTAGCATCGCTGCGATGACGCCGGTCCTGTCCTTGCCCGCGGCGCAGTGGAAGAGGGTGACGCCCTCCGGTGCTCCGGCAACGGCGCGCAGGGCCCGGACCAGCTCGGCCTGGCAAAGGTCGAGCACCGTGCAGTTCCATCGCTCCTTCGGCACGCCAGGGCTTTTTGTGACCCAGGCAGCCTCTGATCCGTCGAGGAGAGAGACGTTCGTGTAGCGCACGCCCCGGGTGCCCCGCTGGAACACACTGGGCTTCGCCTCCAGCTCGTGGGGCCACCGCAGGTCGATGACAGAGCTCACGCCGTAGCCAAGGAGCTCCTGCACTCCCCGCGGGGTGAGCTTCCAGAGGTCGTCCGTGCGGAGGAGCGACCGTGTCTTCGTAAGGCCGCCATCACGCGTCGCGTACCCGCCAAGATCGCGGGAATTCAACGAGCCGGGAAACGTCAGCCTGCTCCGGCGCAAGGTCTCCGCCCCGCTCGCGAGGGCTTTGCCCCGCTGAGCGAGGGCTTTGCCCCGCTGGGCGAGGGCTTCGCCCCGCTGAGCAGATCGCTCTTTTGTACCGTCCATTTCACCTCTATTGTCGCCACGAACGTGGCCATTCGTCCACGATATTCGCAGCACGAGCCCGACACGCCTGCAGGTCTAGAAGACTCCGATCCGCGCGCCGAAGGAGAGCTTGGGGATGAACCCGCCGGAGACGACCGACGAGAGCACCCAGAGCTGGAACTCGGTGTACAGCGAGTATTTCCTGAAGACGCCCTGCCCGCTCAACGTGACCTTGGGGAATTCGAGCTGGCCGAACACCGAGCCCTACGAGCAGGCCGTTCCCGCTCTGCGTCTTCGTGAAGTAGGTGAAGTTGGCCCCGAGCGCCGAACGAGGTCGACAGGAAGCTCCAGTCAGGGCCGAACAGCGAGGTCGAAGGGCAGGTAGACGATGTTGGCGATGAGCTTGGCCCCGAAGACGTCGCCGTAGAAGCTCTGCGGGGCGCCCGTGGAGTCCGTGTCGGGAGCCTGCCCGTAGATGCCTTGGAGCTTGACGTTGTCGCCGAAGAAGGTCAGTCCCAGCCCTGTCTCCCAGGTAGTCGCGCCGAGCAACTGGCCGTCGACATAGAGGCCCTGGATGAAGGACGGCACCTCGTAGTTCGCCTTGTCTCCCTTGCGGAGAGCGACGCCCACGGATTCCAGGCCGTTCAGGTCGTAGGCCCTTCCCGCGAGGGCGAGCATGCCGTTGAAGCGCCCGCCCTCGGACGGGGTGAGGACCTCGACCTCGGGAGGAGTCTTGTCGAGGAAGTACATGGCCTTCACGGATGAGTCGAGCCGTCGGCGTAGCGGGCCCGGACGATGACGCGGAGCGCGCCCTCCTTGTAGTCCTGCGTCTCCAGCCTGAAGCTCCAGCGCGACGTCCCGCTTGGCCGGCGCGAAGGTCCGCCCGTCGTCGAGGCTGACGTCGACGGCCGTGACGGCGCGGGCCTTCGCCGCCTTCGCCTACGCCTCCAGCGGCCTTCTTGTCGCCGGTGGGCGGCGGCATCGGCCGCCCAGCCCGCCGTGCCGCGGAGGTAGGGCCGGTAGCCGAGGTACTTTCCCGGAAGGGAAGGAATCGATCGAGACCCACGGCCCGAGGGTGCTCCACTCGATGCGCGTCTCGGGGCTCTCGACGATGCCGCCGTCCTTCGAGGTCGTTCGGGCCTTGAGGACGTGGGGCCCGTCCGCGAGGGCGCCGGCGGGGAGGTCCAGGGAGTACCAGCCGAGCTCGTCGGGCTCGGCCGCGCCGAGGACGGCGCCGTCGGCAAGGAGAGAGACGCTGCCCGCGCCCGAGGCCACGCGGGCTTGGCCCTGGACCTTCAGGCGTCCCGCGGGCCGCTCGCCCTCGACGGGGAATACGATCGAGATGGTATCGACGGGCGCGCCCCCGACGACGTTCACGTTCGCGCGAGGCGAGTCCCACGTTGTCGGCGCGGTCGACGACGATGAGCCGCACCGTGTAGACGCCGGGCTTAAGCGAGGAGATGTCGACGACGCGTTGCACGATTTTGTCCGTACCGAGGTCCAGGACGATCTGCGGGGGGGCGTTGGCGCCGACGGGCGCGATCTCGATCCGCGATGAGGCAACCGCGAGGTTGTCGGACACGCGGCCGGAGACCGTGATGGACGCGGCCTCCTCGTCGCCGTCGCGCGGCAGGTCCAGCTGGGCCTTGGGCGGGGTGTTGTCGACGGTGATCATCGACGCGTAGAAGCCCTCGGTGTCGTAGCCGTCGACGGGCCGCACCGCCACGGCGTGGATGCCGTCCGAGAGGGTAGTCGTGTCCAGGCCGATGCTCCAGGTCTCCGGTGCCGACGGGCCTGTCGTAGCTCGTCCGGTTGTCCACCGAGACGGTGACTTCCTTGATGCCGTTCGCGTCGGAGGCCGTGCCCTCGAGCTTCACCGTCCCGCGGACCGGCTTGGAGATCGAGGGACTCGTCATGAGGGCGACGGGCTCCTCCTTGGAAATCCTGTACTTCCGGGCGACGACGTCGCCCTGGACGCCGTAGATGTTCTCGGCCTTGACCTCGAACGAGATGCTCGTTGTCGGTCGTATCCTTGAAGGCGATGGGCATCGAGAAGCTGGCGCCCTGCACGTCGAGCCTCGTCCAGGGCCCTCCATCGATCCGGTAGATGACCGCGGCCACGCCGTCGTCGTCGTAGGCGACGCCGCTATGGCGAAGTCGCCGCGCAGCACTTCCTTCTCCGCGGGAGTCGTGGATCTCCACGACGGGCTTGTCCGCTTCCTTGTCGACGACCACGGTCGGGGACGAGCACGGCCTTGTTGCCCGCCTTGTCCGTCACGACGAATCCTCCGCCCTCGGGGAGGGGCATGTCGAGCCGAGCCAGGTCGAGGTCCCGCGCGAAGGTGCCGAGGCCCGCGACCTCGTCGCGGCGGCGCCTCCCGCGGCCGGGAGGAACGAGACGCTGGCGAGCCTTCCCGCGTCGCTTGCCTCGCCCACGAACGTCGTCAGGCCGTTCACCTTTTCGCCGGGGGCAGGCTCCACCTGCGTGACGGCGGCGGGACGGTATCCTTGTTGATGAAGCGCAGGATGCGCGTCTCGACGCCTGCGCCGTTGCGCGCAAGGAAGTCCAGGCGCGTCGCGCCGTCCGGCGCGGCTGCCAGCGGCAGGACCTTGTCGAAGGGAGCTTCGCGGGCGACCGTGCCGCTGTCCCGCGGCGGCCGGGGCGTCGATGCAGCGAGCGTCGGATCGCCGCCGTTCACCGAAACCTGCAGGAGGAGATCGCCGACGGGTCGGACGCCTTCCCGGCGACCTTGACGTCGCCGCTCGCCCAGTCCCCGTCCGATGGCGCGGAGAGCTCGAGGGCCGGCGGGGACGCGCCCACCGCGGCGGAGAACGGGCCCCAGGAGAAGGAGTCCCCGTCGACGGTCACCACCGAGAGGGTCGCCGAAGCGAGGCGCTCCGGCGGCCGCGGCCTCGATGCGCGACCGCGGTGCCGTCGAAGGAAGCGGCGAGGACAGGGGACGACGGAGCGATGGAGACGGTCCTGATGGGCCTGCCGTTGAACCGGCCGACCAGCTTGTCGCCATGGGACAGGAGGAAGCTGATCGTCCCGTCGGCATCGCTGATGCGCGCGTCGGCGAAGCGGATTCCTTCGTCGTCGTCGCTCGTCGTCGGCGGGAGGCAGCACCCTGTGCAGCTCGAGCTTCTCGACGCCCTCGAGTCCTGCCTGGTCCTTGGCCCGCACCTCGACGGACACTCGATCGAAGGGAAGGGTGGCGGGAAGCGGCGCCGAGAACGTGACCTTTCCTCCGGCCGCTTTTCCCAGCGAGGCCTGGAGGGGGGACCCGCTGTTCAGGGTCACCGTCACCACGCCCAGCCCGTTGGGCGCCGTGACGATTCCCGTGAGTGCGCTGGAAGGGCCGAGCACGAAATCGCCGCCCGGAGTCCATGGCGCGGCCGTCTTGCCGTCGCTGACCCTGAAATCCCCTGCCGTGGGACCAGGGCCCACTATCTTCAGCTCCTTCGTGAGCCTGGACAGGCCGCGACCGGCTTCTCCTGCCTCGATGGACAGCGTATGTGTGCCGGCCTGAAGCCCCGAGAGGGCGAAGGCGAAGGCTCCCGTGGGGAAGACGAGCGTTTCGCCGCCGTCGATTCTCACCCGTGCGGAGACCGGGCCGGCGTTTCCCGTGGCCACGCCCGAGACCAGGTCGCCGTTCTGCATTGCGCCCTTCGCGTCGGCGGCCGGCGAGTCGAGCCGGATCCTCGGAGTCGCGACGGCGGCACTGGAGCTGTACTTCAGCGCCAGAACCGACTGGTTTCCGGCCACGTCCCTCACGGTCACCCCGATGGACAAGGGAGCGCCCCTTGCGGCAGGGAGGCCGGGTCAAGCATCCGGACGAAGTAGCGCCCTCCCGTCTCCACGCCGAGGCTCTCCCGTGCCGTTCCCAGGCCCGGCGCCGGAGATTTCACCGAAGGACACGCCGTTCTCTTCTTCCACTTTCAGGACCAGGGGGAACGGGCCCGGCATCGAGCGTCGCATCCTTCCCGGGATAGATGGCCGTGAGCCTGGGCGCTCTCGTATCGACGAGGCAGTAGAGGGGGCCGTAGAAAACGACCCCCGTGAAATCCTCGACCTTGATGTCCCAGCGCGATGCGCCGTTCTGCAGTGGCGGTGGTCTCGATGGAGAAGCTGAACGGGAGCGCCGCCCTGGCGGACTTCGCGTCCTTGTTCGACGCCAGGATGCGCCAGGTCGCACCCCCGTCCACGCTCAGCGAGACTGCCTTTGCCTGCCCGTCAACGGTCGCCTGGCCCTTGAGGGACAGCGCGCCCTGGCACGAGAAGCCTGGTCGCGAACCGCCCCGTCGGCGGTGACGTCACGTCTCCCAGCGCCGAATAGTCCGTCTCCGAGAGCCCGGGAGAAGGAGGGAGGCCTTCATCGTGCCCGCCGTTCCGGCGAGCTCGATCTTCGCTTCGCCGGCCGAAGGACTCGACCGACACCGATCCCGACGCCTGTGCGACCACGGGCCGCGTGGCCGCCACGACGTCGGGCCTTGCGACAGTGCTGTTGCCGGCCGTGTCGACCACCCTGTACGCGGCCTGAGGATTCGCCGCGAGGTCGGCGTGATGAACGAAAGAACGCCCTTTCCAGTCTATGGCCGAGAAGCTCTTTCCATCGGGGGCGTACTCGACGGAAGCGATGTCGGAGGCGTCGTCGACCACGGCTGCCACGTCCTCTTCTCCCCAGACCGCTGCCCCGGCCTCGGGGGACAGGAACCGCACGACGGGAGCGGCGGCGGCGCCGAGGCTCCTGCAGGCCCGCGCTGGATTGCCGGCCTGGTCCTTCGCCTCGATTTCGATCGAGAAGGGCCCCGCCGGGCAGGTCCGACGTCGAGAGGGGGATCGAGAAAGAGCCGTCGGGTTTCACGGCCACGGGGGCGCTCGCGCCGTCCGGGAGCCGGCGCCAGCTGAGCGTCACGGTTCCACCGGCGTCGGTGGCCCTTCCCGAGATGACGACCTTGTCGCCGAACCACGAACCCTCCGCGGGCGAGTCAATGGCGATCACGGGCGGCGTCGAGTCGGTGACGAACACGAAGGGGCCGGCCGGGAAATCGTGGCCTCGGGACGTCGTGCCGATCAGCCGGGTCGGGGCGCTCGTCCCTTCCTTCGCGGCAGTGATGGTCACGACCCGTCCCGTGAAGCTGGCGGACACCAGGTCGGTGGGCGGGTCGAAACGCAGGCTGGAGAGATCGCCGCCGTAGAAAGCCCCCTGGAGCGCAGGGGGCGAGCCGACGTCAGCGGCGCCGCCGAAGACGAACCTGCCGTCGGCACCCAGGCGGGCGTCGGTGAAACGGAACCCCGCCTCCTCCCTCGCCACCGCGTAGTCGGCGACGTACAGGAGGGCCGTGCCCTGGAAGCGGTTGCCCGGCGCTGTCCTTGACCCGCACGATGACCGGCGCAAACCCGTACGGGAGGGAGCGGTCCAGGGGAAGCTTGAACGCCCAGGAGCCGCCTGCGCCCTTCGCGAGCACGGTCGGCCTGGGCGGCGCGCCCGCAAAGGAATAGTCCGCCGAGGTCGGCGGGTTGGGCGAGGAGACGGCGCCTTCGAGAGAACTCGCCGGCGTCGACCCGAACCTCGGCGCCCTGGGAGAAGTCCCGCGAAGTCCTGGCCGACGTGATGTGGTCGAACGTGACCGCGCCGGGCCCCTTGTCGAGGACGAAGGGGAACACGGTGGCGTCGCCGACGTGGCCGTCGACATCCACCGGCACGAGGCTGAGGACGTGCTTCCCGGAGGCCGCGTCGGGCGGCACGAAGGAGAAGGCCTCGGTGGACGTTGCCTGGACAGGCGCGCTCCCGTCCAGCGACCACCGGAATGCCGCAACGGCGGCCGAGGAGGAGATCGATCCCCAGACCGGCTCGCCCGGGCGCAGCGACGCGCCCGCCGAGGGGCCAAGGACCTTGAGAACGGGCTTGTCGGCCTTCCGATCGATCCTGTAGCTCCTGCTGAGCCGCGTGATGTTCCCGATCGGATCCTCGGCGATGAGGGTCACCGACGCCGTGTCGCCCTTCACCGCGCCCGTGTCGAGCTCCTTCACGAAGTAGGGATCACCCCTCGTGAGGGGGATCTCTCCCTTTTCCCCGGTGCTGAACTCGTAGGACAGGCGCTTCACGCCGACGGCGTGGCGCACCGCGCCGACCACGGAGAAGCGGCCGTGCACGGCCTGCCCCTGCGCCGGCCTGGCGATCTCGATCACCGGCTTCGTGTTGTCCACGAACAGGATGTACGCCGCGGTCGAGGTGGATCCCACCATGTCGACGCTGCGGAGGCTGTACACCCGCGGCCCGTCGCCGACCTTCCGCGTGTCCACGGACCAGGAGAAGCTCGGCCGCAGCGGGTCCTTGCCCTTCTTGAGGTCCAGCCTAGTCCATGTCTTCCCGCCGTCCGGGGAAATGTCCAGTGAACGCACCCCGTTGGCGTCGAAGACGGTGCCGGAGAGTCGAATCTGGCCGGCGACCAGGGAGCCGACCGGGGGAAAGTCCACCACGGCAAGGGGCTTGGTCCGGTCGAGGTCGAACTGCACGCGCGCGGAGGGTCCCACGAGGCCGTTGACGTCGACCCCGCGCACGTCGAGGGTGCGCCGCCCCTCGGGAAGGCCCGCGGTCTTCAGATAGGAGGACCAGAACTCCGTGCCGTCCGCCTTTGCGAACTCCGCGCCGTCGAGGCTCCACTCCACGTGGTCCACGCCCTTGGCGGCGACGCAGGTTCCCACGATGTTCAGGTCCCCGCCCACGCGGAGGAGCGGGGTGGGGTTGATGATCGAGACGATCGGCAGGTCCGCCCGGGGATCGATGAAGATGTTCATCGGCGTGGCGCGCGTCAGGTTGCCGGCCTTGTCCCTGGCCTCGACGACGAGGTTGTACTTGCCCGGCGGGTAGCTCCCGAGGTCCAGGGTGTACTTCCAGTTGTCCAGGCCGTCGACGGGAGTGAGCGCGGAGCCGCTGGTCTGAGCCGACAGCGTCATGGCGTTGAGCAGCGCCGCTGCCGCGGCGGCGAAAACCCTGGCCCTGCTCATCGTGTTTCCCTTTCGGCGAGGACGTTCTGCCATTCCGCCGGTCTCGCGAGAATCCCACCGATGAGGGAGTCCCAGGAGTCCGCGGCGGATCCCCCGGCGGGCTCCGGATCGACCGGGAGGATTCGCCGGGCGCCGACCGCCGCGTTGCGCGCTCCCAGGGCGTTCGGGTCGAGGTTCGGCGCGTCGAAGTTGGCGGCCATGAAGCCCGTGGCGTTGCTCAAGGCCTTCTGGTTCGCGGGGGAGAGGAGCCAGAGCAGGAACTCCTGCGCCTTCACTGCCGCGGCGCCGGATCCCGTCACCGTGCCGCTCAGAACGGAGACCGGCATGGCGTAGCCCTGGGGGAGCGGATACACGAGAGCGCGGAAATCACGGCCGGGCCCTCCCTGGATTCTCCGAAGCCACTGGTAGTTGCCGAAGAGCACCTTCACGCTCGCGGTGCGGGCGAGGTTTTCAACGTCCGGCTTCTTCAGGGTGAATGAACCGGGCGAGAAGACAGGGTCGCGGCCAAGGGCAGCGAGGGACTTGAAGCGGGCGAGGGCAGCCGGGTTGGAACGTTCGCTTCCGCCAAGCAACATCCCGGAAAGGACTCGTTCGTCGGGAAACGGCGCGTCGACGAACCAGAAGAGTGCCTGCCGCACGCCCGGTTCCGCGCCCGGGAGAAGGATGGCCCGCCCGGCGCCGATCGAGGCGGCGCGGTCCTTCCAGCCGAAAGTCGCGGCATCGCCGGGAGGACGGCTTGCGCCCCGCGTTGATGCGAGCCCCCACGCGTCCCAGAGGATGGGCACCTCGTTCCAGCCCGCCGCTCCCCGGGCCTGCTGCTCGAACGCAAGGCCCGTGTGGAAGCCCGCCGCCTGCACTTTCTCATTCGGGATCACGACGGTTGCGCCGTCGGCCTTCGAGGGAACGAAGCTCCACCGGATAGTGACGGCCGCGTCCTGCGGGGACCGGGGCGTGTCAGCCGCCTCGATGCGGAGACCGGCCGAGCGCGAGTACTCGGCTGCCAGCGTGACGATCTCCTGCCTCAGTTGGGGCGAAGAAACGAGCACGGTCAGTTCGACCCCCGGTGCGCAGGCGGAGAGCCCCGCCGCAGCCAGGGCCGCGGCGAGGATTGCCAGGGTCGAGACCATGCCTCGGCTCTTGCGGTGGAAAGGTGCGCGGCTCACTGGGCAAGGTCCGCGGTTCTCGTCAAGTACTCGATGCCCTTTGCGCCCGTGTTGTTGTTCGTGTAGCCGATAACAGGCCGCAAGGTCCCTGAGCCAACCCCGATCTGGAACCTGTTGGAATCGCTATCCACGATGGCATTCGGAATGACCTGGACCTCCCAGACGCCGGTCAGCAGCTTGCTCGCGTTCACGCCGTCGGCCAACGTCCCGATCCCCCCGGCGAGCCAGGCAACCTTGGCAGTGTTCCCTATGCCTTTGTAGGAAATATAGGGCTTGCCATTCGCATCGACCGACAAGGACATCTTGTCACCGACCGTCAGGTAGTTGTCCACGGTGACCTGCGTGTTCGTGGCGGGCGCATTGTAGGTCGGCATGTAGATGTATTTCACGGCTCCGTTGAAGCTGTCGTAGTACGCGATGTGGACGTGGTTGGAGCCATCGACCTTCATCTTGACGTAGTTGCCGCCCACGAGGGATGCCAGCGCATAGGGCGCCGACCACGTCGCGCTGTTCGTCGGCGTGTCGTTGTAGGTATAGACGAGCTGGTTGCTGCCCGTCTGGTAGTACACGAGGAGTGAAGAGCCGCCGCTGGTCGCCGCGACCGCGGTATAGGGCCCCGCGCCGGTCGTGATGGTCTGCGCGCCGGGCGTGTTGCCCGAGTTGTTGTTCGTCGCGACACCGCCGCCGCCGCCGCTGAACCGGCCATTATTGGTGTTGGTGTTCTGGAACGTCGGCCACGTCGCGTTCTGGTTGAGCTGCGAAAGGTTCGTGTACAGCGCGGTGGCCTGCGGCCCCTGCATGTTGTTCGCGGATCCGACGGTGACCGAGTTGGTGCCGACCTTGAAGGTGCGGAAGAGTACCTGGTCGTTGATCTGGTCGTAAACGGAGTAGAACACCGTGGAGCCCGCGTCCGGCCCGATCACGGCAATGTCCGGGAACTGGTAGCGGTCCAGGGTGGCGAGGTTCCCCGGGATGTGGAGGTTGTCCAGCCAGAGATTGTACGCCCGGTAGTAGCACGAGCTCGAGCTCCAGACACTCGCCTGGGGATTGTAGAAACAGTTCAGCATGATGCCGCCCCAGTCGCTGTAGAAGTTGACGCCCGCAGAGGCGACGTTGACATCGTAGATGGCGGCACGCGAACCGTTGGCGTTCAGGGCAAGGGCGGAGTAGGTCATGAAGTTCCAGTTCTCGTAGATTTCCTGCTCCGTGGCACCATTATGGAAGAAATTGATGCCATACCCGTAGGTGTTGTTCGAATAGGCGAACTGCGGCGTGTCCGCGTTCATGGCCATGGAAACGTACGAGGCACCGGTGGCGTAGGTGGCCAGGGTACGGAGCAGCGTGATGTCCCAGAGGCTGAGGGAGCGCGCGTCCGTCATGGAGGCCACGGTACCGGAGGTCTCGGTGTTGTACGCCTGGGCGCTGTCGTTCACGTTGTTGATGCTCGGAACGCCGTTGGTGATGACCGTGAGATAGCCGTTGCCGAGGCCCGCCTGCCGGATGTTCGTCGTTACCTGGGTGAAGGTCGCGTTGACACCGGAACCCGCCAGGCCGAATCCGGTCTTGGCCGGGGTGGCATTGTCGTTGTACCCGGAGGGGTAGAGCTTCGACAGGCGTATGTCGCTGGTGGCCCCCGCGGCAAGGTTCGTCGGATTCAGGTTGAAGCCGTTCACGACGAATGATTCCGCGTTCGCCGGCGTCGCTGAATTGTACTGCACCGGGTATTGGCCGCTGGACGTCCGTGCAAAATCAGAGGAGAGCAGGGCAGTGATCTTCGTGGTCAGCGACGTGATGTAGGGCACGACGTCGACCTGGCTGGCCACCGGGACCGCCACGTTGGATGAGGCGTCTGAAGCCTTCACGGATACGATGACGTTGGGCGCTGCCACTGTGTTGAGCTTTGCGGTATTCCAATCCAGCTGCCAGTTGGCCGTGTGCCCGCCGTTGTTCAGCACCTCGTTCGAGATCGTCAGTCTCCATCCCTTCGCCGCCCACTGGTCGGCGCCGACAAGGTTGGCTCCGTTCCAGGTTGCCACGTCGTAGGCGACGCCGACGCCGTTGCCGAAATCGTAGCCGGTCGCGCCGGTCCCTATCTGCATGGTGAGCGTGCCGATGCGCTGGTTGTCCGAGACGGTTCCCGTCAGGCTGATAGCCCCTGAAACCTTGGGATCCGAATCCGCCAAACCTGACGGCAGAGCGTAGGGAGCCGTTGCATAGTAGGGGTTGTAGGTCGACGTCCTGAGGCTGCCGAGGTCCACGTGGCCGTTTGCGGCGGAGCCCAGGTATACCGAGTTGTGCGTGGCGTCGGTCCAGGACAACGGGTTGACGGTCACCACCGGTGCCTGTGCGTCGGTGTTCTGGATGTTCATGCCAATCGTCACGCTTGCCGATTGTGGACCGCCCGGCGTGGAGTCGGTCACCGTGAGGACGAATTGCGCCGCGTTTCCCGTCGCATCGGCGATTGACGGCGAGATGGCGGTGAAATTCAGGGTGATCGCGTTGCCGACCACCGTTGTTCCCGTCGTTCCCCAGTATTCGTTCCCATTGTTCTTGAGCGAATAGCTGAGGGCGCCATTTCCCTTCAGTGCGTTGAGCTGGAAAGACAGCCTCTTGTTGACCGCGATGAAACCCGTTGTCAGATAGCCGTTGGAGAATGTCGCGGTGGAATTGATCGTGCCGCCGCCGGTTATGTCCGTGCCAAGAACGACGCTGTTCACGACGGGAGCGTTGTTCGAGACAAAGGCACTCTGGACATAGTGCGTCGCATTGCCGGCGCTGTCGAAAACGACGTAGTGCACCTCCACCGGGCCGTCGGCGATTTTCGTGGAGTCGACCTGGCCCAGCCAGTTGTAGGAGGAGCCGTTGATGGTGAGGCTTTCCATGAAGCCGTCCCCGTTGACGTCCGTGCCGCCGGCCGTCGGCAGGGTGTTGTTTTCCGCCAGGGTATCGATGCTGAGCTTGAGGCTGGCGCCCGTTCCCGGGTAGGTGACGGGGCCGACAATCCCGGCGTTGTTCGTGTCCTTGGCGGTCATTGTCGTCGTAGCCCCGGCGGCGCCCGTGGAGAGGTTGAGCACTGAGCCCGCCCTGACGAGATAGACGACGACTTTCGAGAAACCCGAAATCGGGCCCGAGCCGGCGCCGGAGTCGGTTGCGGAGCCCTGCAGCACGAACTGGCTCCCCACGATGCTCGCCGTGGAGGTGATGCCCGCGGTGGGATAGTAGTTGTCCTCGTTGAGGGTCACGGTCTGTGCCGAGACCTGCGCCGGTGTGGTCATGTCCGTGGCCCTGAGATCGAAGGCGTAGACTCCCGAGGTTCCCGAGTACAGGTTCGACGAGTTGATGGGCACCGACACGAGGTAGGTGAAATTGCCCGAGGAGTCGGAGGGAATGCCCTGGCCGTCGCCCGCGCCGGCCCCGGTGGGCTTGAAGACCGCGCCGACCGTCGGTGTCCCGATGAAGCCGATGCTGTTCCAGTTGGTCGTGGTCCCCAGGTTCGTGATGATGAGCTGGTAGCTGCCGCCGTTCGGGAAAGAGCCTGCCGTGACGGCCGCGGGGGGAGTCACGTACGCCGTTCCGTCCGGTATCACCGTGTTCGTGGTCCCGTAGGCAACCGACGTATCATAGAGCGTCGTCGATCCCGACCCCACGTTCACTTCCACCTTCTCGATCCGCGCGATTCCCTTGGAGGAGACGACGTACCCCATGGCGTAGAAGGTTCCCGCCACCGTGACCTGGCTGAAATAGCTCCTGGCGCCGGGGTCGGAATAGTTGTTGGTCGGGCTGATCTCCAGGCCCTGGATCTTCGGGAATGTCGAGTCGAACTTCATGGAGAGCGGCGAAGCCATTGTC
Source organism: uncultured Spirochaetota bacterium (assembly GCA_963768665.1). Lineage (GTDB taxonomy): Bacteria > Spirochaetota > Spirochaetia > SZUA-6 > Fen-1364 > Fen-1364. The sequence continues at coordinate 32,501 of CAVYIU010000004.1, forward strand.
CCGGAAATGGTGCCGCGTACTCCCCCCGGCGTGGCGGAGTTCCAGGCCCGCACCTGGACAGTGACGGTCTGGTTGGAGGCCCCGCCCTGCGGGAAGGAGCTGCCCTGGTTGATGTCGTAGTACCACGAGACGTTGTTGCCGGTGGTGATGAGGGTGGCCGGTGCCCAGACGCTCGCGGTGACCCCGCTCCCGCCGCTGCTGAAGCTGACGGGGCTGCCGCCGGAGGTCGCGGAGACCTGGTAGGTGTTCGCCAGCGCGTTCACCACGAAATATGGCGTTGTCGGGCTCACGCCGGTCCCGCCGACCTGGGGCATCGTTGTTCCCGCGAAGAACACGGTCATGCCGTTCGTGAAGGGGTGCGCAGTTGCCGTCAGCGTGTTGCCCGCAACGATCGCGGCAACGGGGCTCGCAGGGAAATTGGTGCCGCCCGCGGGGTCGACAGCCACTTCGACGTCGTGCACCCAGACGGGCTGGCTCGCCGTCCCCGTGATCCTCTGCTGGCCGCCGTAGGTCAGGCCGTTCTGCGTGGGCTGGGTCAGGGTGACGACGGGGATGTTTCCGTCCGGATCGAGGATGAGCCAGTAGTCGGTTTTCTGCTGCACGTTGCCGGCGTTGTCGACGGCCTGGAAGTAGATCGGCAGCTTCCAGAGGTTGAACGCGCCCGAAGGATTCCCCGAGGCGTCGCACTGCGTGGCATAGGTGGCATTCGCGTAGGGCGACATGGACCCGAGGCTGATGGTCCAGCTGTAAGCCCCGCCCGAGACGTTGACATTGGTCCAGCTCGCGGGGTTCCCGAGATTCGCGTTGATCCCGACCTGGTACTGGATGCTTCCCGTCACCCCCGAGGGATAGGTCCCGCCGTCGTTGCTCGTGCCGACGATGGACAGGTTGCCGACGCTCCGCGTCGTCGATGCAGGAGACGTGATGGCAATGGTGGGCTTCGTCGTGTCCAGCGTGAAGTCACGGCTGGCCTGGCTGGTCTTGCCCGGCCCCGGAGGCGGCCTGGACAAATGCCGTCAACGGACCGTCGCTGAACCCGGATACCGACAGCGAAGGAATCAGCCAGCTGACCGGGTGCGTGGGCGAATACACGGACACCGCGGTGCCCGAGGTGCTCAGCGCGAGAACGCTGCCGCCGCTCGTGGCGGAAACCTGGAAGGTGTTCGCCGCCGCGTTGATCACGTAGTAGGCCGTGGCCGCGCTTGTGGGGTTCGGGAGAACGGTGCCCTGGAAGTAGACGACGTCCCCGTTGGCCAGCTGGTGATTGTTCGCGGTCATGGTGTTCCCCGAGACCGAGACGGGAATTGCCGGATGGAAGGAGGAGAAGACGTAGCTCGCGGCGGCGACGATGCAGTTGGTGGCCGTGCTGGTGGTGATGGCGAGCGCCGCACCTCCGGAGGTCGCAGAGATGGTGAAGGTCGATGTCGTGCGGGACTGGATGTAGTAGGTGTCCCCCGGGAGCAGCGATCCGCCCGGCGTGACGGGCATGGGGCTTCCCCAGATGTACACCTGGTCGCCGACGTTGAGCCCGTGAGGCGCGTTGGTGGTGAACACTCCAGGGCTGCCGACAGCGACGGTGACCGGCAGGGCCGGCAGGGCGCTCGTGGTTCCTGATGAGAAGTCGACTGATCCCGGGGCGATCTTGGCGCGCACCTGGGTCAGGCCGTTGGGGTCGGACGCCGTTCCCGCGAGCGGGAACGACGCGTCCTGGAAGGTTCCCAGGGAAGGGGCACCGATTGACGCGCCGGGGCTTGTGCGGGAGAGGAGGAAGGGAACCGCCAGGGGGACTGCGATGGCGTTTCCAGGAGTGTCGGAGGCGCCGATCGCCACCTGGTACTTGCCGTCGGGGAGGTTGAGCCCCGTGGCGCTCAGGTCAAGGGACCAGGCGTAGCTGGTCGCGCCGCCCGGGCTGCCCAGCCCGGCCCCGGAGGCGATGGCGTTCCACGCAAGGGTGCTGTTGTTCCAGACCTGGAGCGTGTACGAGGCCGATGCCACCCCGCTGACGTCGGTCAGCGTGCCCGTGAGAACCGGGTTGGTGTCCTGGTCCACGGTCCCGCCACCCGAGCTGATGTTGTTGTAGCTCAGCGTTGGAGGCGTCGTGTCCTTGTTGAACGCCGCGGCCTGCGTTGCCTGGTTGCCGGCGCTGTCGGTGGAAATCACGGTGACCGTGTGTGCTCCCTCGGCGAGGCCCGCGAAAGTCGCGGGTGAAACCGGCGAGGTCCAGCCCGCCGCCACCGTTACCGCGGAGAAGGCGCCGCTGTCGATTTTCAGCTGTATCGACGCCACGCCGGAGGCCGCATCGGAGGTGGTCCCGGTGATCGAGAAGGAGGTCCGGTAGCCGCCGAGCGGGGTAATGGCCAGGGCCGGAGAGGTGGCGTCGTACCCGAAGTTCCCCGCCGTGTACGAGGTGGACCAGTTGCCCGCGTTGTCGAGCACGGCGACCCAGAGGGTCTTGTTGCCCTCGGCCCCCAGGGCCCACGAGGCGGACCAGCTCGTCGTGCCCGTGGCGACCTGCCACGCGCCCCCGGTGGTTATGGTGGTCGGCGTGTCGGCGGCGTGAGAATTGCCCGCGACATCAACGAGCGTCCAGACCTGCGAGACACCCGAGCCCGCGCCGTCCGCGCCCGTTCCCTGCACGGTGAACGGGGTCAGGTTCGTCCAGGCGGATGCCGCGGGAGAGGTGATGACTGACGTGGGCGGTATCGTGTCGACAAGGACCGACCGGGAGACCGTGGTCGTCTTGCCGGCGACGTCGGTTGCGGTGAAAAGGAAGCTGTGGATGCCGTCCTGCGCGTGCGTACCCGTGTTGACCGCGTAGGTCCAGGACCACGAGGGGGCAAGGGTGAAGCTCACGTCCACGGCCGCTCCGCCGTCCACCGAGACTGTCAGGGAATGGGCAGACGCCAGGGCGTTGCTGTCGCTGGCGGACCCCGAGAGGGCCACGCTCGCGTTGCGGACAATCGTCGCCCCGGTGCCGATGGCCGCCTCGCTGAGGCTCGGCGGCGCGATGTCATAGCCGAAGGAGACGACGACACCATTGCCCGACCAGGCGGTTCCCGTCCCTGCTCCCGCTCCGGTGGCAACGAAGGTGACGCCCACCGTGTTGCTGGAAGCGCCGACCAGCGTGAAGTCGGTTGTGCCCAGCGTCGCGATGGTGTAGGCCAACCCGATGCTGAACGAGCCGGCGGCGACGCTGCCGAGGGTCGTGGTGTTTCCCGCCTTGTCGGCCGAGACGACCCACAGGAGCTTGCCTCCCTCCGCGGAAAGCGTCTCGCCTCCGGTCCACGTGCCCGGCAACCCGGTGGCAGCGTGCCACACGGCGGAGGTGCCGCTGGAAGGTGCCACGCTGCCGCTGGTGGCGTTCCAGGCGGCGATGTCCGGGCCATGATCATTCGCTGCGGAGTCGACGATATAGTACGTCTTGTTCACTCCCGCCCCGGAGCCGTCCGACGCAGTCCCGCTGATCGACAGGGCCGCCAGTGAAGACCAGCTCCCCGTGCTCGGGGAGATGACCGTGAGGGTCGGCGGCGTGGAGTCCAGGAGCACGAGCCGGTTGAGGGACGTCGTTTTTCCGGATGCATCGGTGGCGGTGATGGCATAGCTGTAGGACCCGTCGACCTTGGCCTGCGAGTAGCTCCAGGTGTTCCCGACGATAGAGGCCGCGGAAGCGGCTGCGCCGTTGACGCTCACTGCGACGGTGAGGGTGGTTCCGGCGACCGAGACCGGGTTCGTGTCGGTCACCGACCCCGTCATGGTGAAGGTGTTGTTCTTCGTGACCTGGGAGGTGGTGTTCAGGAACGTCTCGGTGAGAGCGGGAGGATTCAGATCGACGCCGAAGGAGGATGCCGACAGAGTGGTGGTGTTGCCCGCCGCGTCGGTGGCCTTGACGACGAGGGAATGGTCTCCTTCGGCAAGGCCGGAAAGCGTCACGTTCCACGTGCCGGAGGTGTTGTGCCCGCCGGAGGAATCGATCCACGTCGCACTGATCAAGGCGCCGCCGTCGAGCTGGCACTGGATGGCGGCTATTCCCGAGGCCCCGGCGCTCGGATCCGCCGCGGTGCCGGTCATGGTGTACGCGCTGGCAGAGATCCAGCCCGGTACGGCGTTGAGCGTGGCAGTCGGCGGCGTGGTGTCGATGTCAACGGTGCGGTTGACGGTGGTGGTCTTGCCGGCCACGTCCGTGGCGGTAAGGACATACGCGTACGAGCCGTCGTTCGTGTGCCCCACGGTGTCGATGGACCCGACGCCGAAGGGAAGGGAAGCCGAGGTGTAGGTGGCGCTCGTGACCCCGGAAAGGGACGAGGGAGTCGATGTGAAAGTCACCGGGTTTGCCGGCCCGCTGTTCCTGGATTCAGTGATGGCGAGAGAAGCGAGCGCGTTGGTGTCGCCGACCGCGCCGTCGAGGGTGTAGGAGGCCTTCGTGAAGGACGCGGCGGGATGACTGGTCTCGGTGAGGCTCGGCGGCGCCTGGTCGACGCCGTAGTTCCGGGAGGTGACCGGGGAGAGGTTGCCGGCGTTGTCGAACGCGGCGGTCCAGAGGGTGAACTGGCCTTCCGCGGAGAGGAGAACGGTCGTGGACCAGTTCGTCGTGCCGGCCGCCAGGGACCACGTCGACGTGATGGTCGAGGCCGAGTCCGACGCGTGGTTGTTCCCCAGGGGCGCGATCGTGAAGTAGACGGTGGCAAGCCCCGACGCCGTTGCGCCGGGGTCAAGGGCGGAGCCGTTCATGGTGGCGGTGGCCCCGGACAGCCAGTACTGGGTCTGCGCGGCAGTGTAGTTGCCCGGCTGGCTGATGGCAGTGACCGGGGGCGTGGTGTCGATGGTGATGGTCCGGGTGATCGTGACGGTCTTGCCGGCGACATCCGTTGCGGTGAACGTGAACACCCAGGCGCCGTCATCGCTGTGGCCGGCCGCGTCGATACCCGACGGGAAGGGGTTCCAGGACCAGGGGTTCCCTGAAGAGGTGGACGTGCCCGGATAGGCAATGGCGACGCCATTGGCAACGAGAGTCCCGTTCTGCGTGGAGGAGACCGTCAGCGCGGGGAGTCCGGCAGGGTTGGTGTCATACAGCGTGCCGGAAAGCCCGGCAAAGGACGGGGCGCCGGTGGAGTTGATGGTCGCGGGGGGCGCCGCGACGCCCAGGTTGGGCGGGGCCTGGTCGACGCCGAAGGCGACGATCGTTGCGGCGAGGTTCCAGTTGCCGGCGTTGTCGACGGACTTCACCCACAGTTTCCTGGCGCCCTCTCCCAGGGTGAGGAGGTTGACCGGTGCGCTGGCCCAGCTCACCGTGCCGGTTGCCTGGGTCCAGGTCGTCGGCGCATCCGCGGAGTGATCCACCGCGGCGGCGTCAATGGTGAAATAGACCTTGCTGACGCCGGTCCCCGTGCCGTCGTCCGCGACGCCTTTCACCGTGTACGACGCCCCGCTCAGCCACGCGGCGGGGAGGGGAGCGCTCACGGTGAGCACCGGCGGGGTGATGTCTTTCGTGAAGGCGGCCGTCTTCGTGACCACGTGCCCGCCCTTGTCGGTGGCGGTCACGGCGATGACGTGCTGTCCCTCGGGCAGCGCCGCCCAGTTGGTCGGCAGGCTCCACGTGCCCGAGGTCCCGGCCGCCACGGGCGCCCCGGCATCGAGCTTCATGGAAACGGCCTGGAGGAACGTGTCGATGGCCGTCCCCGTCCAGTTTGCCGGCGCCGCGAAGGCGGCGTTGTACACGGCGCCATCCACGAGGGGCGCCGTCATGGTAACGAGCGGCACATCGCTGTCGATGTTGACCGGGACGGGCGCCAGCGCGTTCTGGTTGCCCGCCTTGTCCGTGGCGGTGAGCTGGACGGTGTAGGAACCGGTCGCGAGAAGCGCAGAGGACAGGTCGAGGCTCCAGGTGCCGGTGGTGCCGGCCGACGCCGCGGCGGCATTCCAGGAAAAGGGCGCCTTGCTCGACACGTCGTTGTTCCCCGAGTCCTTCGTCGTCGCGGTCATCGACGCGATGCCGGAGTACTGGTCCATGACGGTGCCGACAAAGGAGTACCCGTTCACGTCGCTGAAGAACTGCGCCGGGTTCGTCGTGACGATGACGGGCGGGGACTTGTCCACCGTGACCTTGAAGGTGCTCGTCGACGAGAGGCCGAACTCGTCCTTCGCCACGGCGGTGACCTGCGGCTGGGAGCCGTCGGCGTATCCGCCCACGGACAGCGTGTAGGCCCACGCGTGGCTGACTCCCGCGTTCGATGCGTCAGGAGTCAGCGTGGGATAGCTCGTGGTGCCGCCATCGGGGGTGATCATGAGAGGCGTGCCCGGGTCCAGGGCGTTCCCGCTGAAGACGGTGCCTGTCAGGGCCTGGTTGGAGCTGACGTAGATCCCGCCGGACTGGTCGAAGCTGATCTGGGGCTGGTGGGTGTCTACCGCAAACCATACGGGCCCGATGGTCGCGGTTGCCCGGGGCCTTGCCGTCCTTCCAGGCCGCGGAGTCGCTCGCCTGCAGATAGAAGAAGTTGCGTCCCTCGGGAACGGCGCCCGCGCTCGTGGTCTGGAAGCTGTACGCGAAGCTCACAGCGCCCGTCGCCGCGTTCACCGTCCCGGTGACGCTGTCCGCCGCGAAGACGGTGGCGTAGCTCGCCGAGGGGTTGCCGCCGGCGTCCTTGGGGTTGATGAGGATCCTGAGGGAATTGGGGTCCACGCGGTCGTCGTCGGCGACGGTCGCGTCGAGCTCGATCTTCGTGTTCAGGAGGTTGTTCTTCGCCTGGGCGCTCGTGATCGCGGTGACGTCCATGTTCTGCAGCGTGACCGTGGGCAGGTCCGTGGATTGCTTGACCTGGAAGGTGCGCTGCGCCGGCGCGCACGTGTTGCCGGCCTGGTCGGTCGCCGTGATCGACAGGACATAGTAATCCCCGTCGTGGAACGTGAGGGAGTCAGTGGTGTCGACGTCAAGGGACCAGAGGCTCATGGTGGCTGCCGGGAAGTTCGTTGGCGCAACGACGGTGGCGTCCGGCACCCAGGAGGCGTTCAGGTGATAGATGGCATACGCGCTGGAGGCGAGCGCGGCCGAGTCGGAGGCAGTGCCCCTGAATCTCGTCACCCCGTTCACCACGTTCACGATGCCGCCCGGCGCGGGGCCCACCGTGGTGTCGGTGAAGGCCTGGGGCGTGTTGAAACCGGACTCGGGGGCGGCCGATTGGACCGAGGCGGTCGGCGGAGTGGTGTCCCAGGTGAACTGGATGGTCTGCGCGGTCGGGCTCGACTGCGCGGCAATGTTTTCCCCCACGAACGAGGCGCTGTACTGCCCATCAGGCATGGGGCCGAGCGCGGGGGCGTAGGTCCATGCATAGTGAGTGGGATAGGGGGGCGGGGGCGGCGGGACGTTGATGTCGCCCTGGTTGATCACCGCGTTCGAGCTGTCATGGATGGTCACGTGCACGGACGCGGCTCCCAGGCCGTCATCTATCTGCCCGCTGGCCGAGAAGCTGTTCATGAAGGCGCCGTTTGCCGGGCTCGTGATCTTGACGGTGGGCGGGCCCTGCGTGACGTAAACCGAAAGGTACTGCGTGACAGGGCCGAGGGGGGCCGGCACCAGGGTGACCGCGCTCGTCCCGTTGACCTTGTTCGCCGCGCTGTCCCCCGAACGGATCAGCAGGGCGTATTCACCCAGGGTGGGCAAGGTGGTGCCGCCGATGCTCGACGGCAGGACCAGGCTGAAGTCGGCCTCCTGCGGTATCGTCGCCCCCCCGCCGCTGGGCTGGATCTTCACGATGTCGGCTTCCGTGAGGGCGTTCGGTCCGCCCACCGTGTACTTGTAGGGATCAGCACTCGGCGTGCCCGGCGTGACCGACGACACCATCGAGGCGGGAATGAAGTAGACCGAGAGTCCCGCGGCGCTCGTGTCCAGGCCATCGAGGTCAAAGACACGGAACTTGATGGTGGAGCCGGGGGAGAGGGAGTTCGCCTGCCATGAGCTGAGAGGCAGGGTTGGCGAGTTCGGGTACAGCGGCACGGTCATGCTGATCGCGGCAGTCTGGCCGGTGATGTCGATGATCGGCGACCCGTTGGGATTGATGTACAGCGTCCCCGCGATGGGGATGGACGTGTTGCCTGCAAGGTCGGTCGCGACGACCTTGAACGGGACCTTGTAGAGCCCTGCCGTCACGAACGACGAACCATTCCTTGCGCCGTTGTTCGGGGCGCCGGGTGTTGTGTCAAAGAACTGCGCCGCGTCAACGGTGATCGACCACGCCGCGGGATGCGTGGTGTCGGTGTACACGATGCTTCCCACGTCCATCTCGGTCTGCGCGAGGCCCAGGCCGTCCTTGACGCTGCCGGTGATCGTCTGCTTGTCGCTCAGCGCATAGTAGGGTGGGAAGCTCAGCAGGTTGTACGTGCTGAGAGTGGCTGCGGTGGGCGACATCGAGGTAATCACGGGACTCACGTTGTCGAGGTAGACCACGACCTTCTTGTCCGCAGTCTTTCCCGACCCGTCGGTCGCGCGGATATCGAGATCGGCCTGCACCTCCTTGCCGCCGGAGAGGGCATTGGTGTCCATGGATGCCGCCCAACTGCCGGCCTTGATGGACGCCGTCAACGTCGCGACTTGCGTCGAGTTGACGGTCACGAGGATGACCACCGACTGGACGCCCACGTCATCGGAGCACACACCGGAAACCGCCACGGTGCCGCGCAGATAGGAGCCGTTGGAAAGGGAGCTGACGTCGACGGTCGGCGGCGAGATGTCGATCTTGGGCCCGAGGCCGGCTTTGAACAGGTCGCAGGTGGTCAACGAGAGGGCGGAGGCCAGCAAACACGAGGCGAGGACGAGTGTGCGACCGGGACGGACCGCGAAAAGGCATGGTTTTTTCAATGCGTCACTCTCCTCGGACGTCATGCCAGGAAAAAGGTCGACTTCGCTCCCCGTTATTTTGACCGGCTACAGTATCGGCAAGTCCGCCAATGAATATATCACGCGAAAGCAGATATCATTTTGCGAGTGTGAACGCCTGTTTGACGGCCCGCGACGGCCTTTTCTATGAAAGAGGCCCGGACCCGGTGACTGCCAGGAGCTTGAGAAAAACGTCCCAGCGATAGCCCGTCTTCTCGGCAGCATCGAGAACGGCCTGGTGACCGGGGACGGCGCCGGCCCCGTGATCCCGCCAGGCCGCGTCCATGCACGCGACGAGAAGGGCGAGGGACTCCTTGCTGAACCAGCGCACTCCCTCGAAGGTGTTGACCATCAGGAACTGCTCCGCGGCCGGATCAGACACGATCTCTCCCCACGTCCATGCAGGGGTGTCCAGGCGAAGCGCCAGGGAGAGCAGGGCGGGTGACAGCGCCGCGAGCTGGGGCTCCCAGCCTGCCGCCACGAGGCCCGCGGCGATCGTCGGACCGAGCCGCCATTCGCCTATCCACGAGAGCACGCGAAGCGCATCGACCGAGGCCGCTGTCGAACCCCGTGCCCGCAGCGGCCGCAGGGCGCGGAGGACGGGGAGGACGGCGTCTGCCGGTTCCGGCGCTTTCGGCGCGGCTGCTGCCTGCGCGGGTGACGGCCTCTTCATCGGGGCGGGCTGCACGGCCTTCTTTTCCGGCGTGAAGGCCGCGAGGCTCGCATCGACATCCAGCGTTCCTCCGCTGAAACCGGATGCCTGCACGAGGAACGCCCGGTAGAGCGCGGGAATCCCGGGCGCCGGGGCACCGGTCGTTGCCGCCCGCAGCCCCGCGACGAGCGCGGCAAAAGATTCGTGGAGCGGCCGGAGGATCATGCCCAGGAGCGCCTCGTCAACGCTCGACACCCCGCGCCCGCCCAGCTCGGCCGCCAGGCGTGACCAACGCGCATCGGCGCCGTCCCTGGCCACGGAGAAGTCCAGGAGCACGCTCCGCTGGTAGGCGCCGAGCTGGACGTACAGCCCCCTCTCGTGGATCTCCCGGCAGCTCCTGATGAACTGGAGCCCTGCAACGTGATCGCGGAAGATCACCCAGCAACCGGGATCATCCGGGAGCGCCAGGCCTTCCGCGATGGTCCTCTGGACGAGTGACGAGCCGCCTGCCGCCTTCACGGCAAATGCGGCGGAAACGCGTATCCAGCCCCGCGCCTCGGCGAAACGGTTGTTGTACAGCACGAGGGAACGCTCCTCGCCCTGGCGGTTGCTGTACGCGAAGACGTCCTCGTTCACCCAGCCCTGCGGGGAGACGAGGTCGTAGAGGAGGAAGCTCTCCACGCCCGAGAACAGCATGCGCCGCCGGAGAAGCGGGAAGATGAACCTCTCGTGCCGGGCAACCAGGTCGGGGTTCGGCGCCTCGTTCCAGTAGGCGCGCCGGAACTCCATGCCGTACTTCTCCTTGAATCCTTCCACCTGCCCGTGCGCGAACATCGGGAGACCCGGCAGCGTGGCCATCAGCGTGCACACGCCGAGGTACTTGTCCCCGTCCCCGAACTGCTCGATGGCTGTCTGCTCGTCGGGGTTGCTCATGAAGTTCACGAAGCGCTTCAGGACCTCGGGATCGAACTCCAGCGTGTTGCGGATGGTCCGACGGTAGCCGGCGTTGTCCTCCTTCATGAGCATGTGCATGAATGCGCTGTTGTAGACCCGGTGCATGCCGAGGGTGCGCACGAAGAAGCCCTCCAGCATCCAGAAGGCCTCTGCCAGGAGGAGTGTCTCCGGCGCTTCCCGCGCGATCCTGTCCACCACCTCGCGCCAGAACTCCGCCGGCATGGCCCTGTCGAAGTCGTGGCGGGAGAGGCCGTTGCCGGCCCGGGAGGGAATGTCACCGCCGCGCCCCGGCTCGGGGAACCAGAGCCGCTGGTAGTGCTTCTTGGCCAGCGTCATCGCCGCGTCGAACCGGATGATGGGAAACGAGCGGGCCACGTGGAGGATGGTCTGGATGACCGCTTCGCGGGTCTCGGGATTCAGGAAGTTGAGCTGCGCCGTGTCGTTCCAGGGCATGTGCGTGCCGTCGTTGCCGTGGTAGACCAGCCGCGTGTCTCCCGTGGAGAAATCCACGCGCTTGAAAACGACCGCGGCATCCGTCTTGTCCCAGTAGTGATCCTCCAGGTAGATGCCGAGGCCGGGCGTCTGCGAGATGTCCGGGCCGCTGAAGGAATACGACGGGAACGGCGGCCAGGGATGAGGCCACGTCAGGAAGCGGTCCGGGTGCTCCTTCATCCAGCGGGAATCCACGCCGGTGTGGTTGGGCACCATGTCGCTGGCCATGCGGATGCCGCGCCGCCACGCCCGGTCCTTCAGGGCGGAGAGCGCCTGCTCACCGCCGAGCTCGGCGGCGACCTGGTAGTCATCCAGCGAGTAGGCCGAGGCTTCCGCCTCGGCGTTGCCCATGCGCCTCTTGATCTCCCGCGAGGCGCCGCTCCTTTCCCACACGCCGATCAGCCAAAGGGCCGTGAAACCGGCGCCCGCCAGCCGGTCCAGCTCCTCGTCAGGCACCTGGTCCAGCCGCCGGATCTCCCGCCCGTAGCGGCGCGAGAGCTGGTCGAGCCACACCAGTGCGTTGCGCGCCAGCATCACCACGCGCGGCATCCAGTCGCGGTCGGGGCTGAACGCCTCGTTCTCCCCGGCCTGGCCGGCGTACTCGTAGACCTCCGGCGGCCCGGGCGTGAACGCGCCGAAGCGCATCGTCGCCTCTTCGCGCAGGAGGTCGATGCCGGTGAGGAGGCGCAGAAGCATCTCGTCGAGCAGTGATGCCCAGCGGGTGCGGATGAACTCCAGCTGCCCCGGCAGCGAGGAAGGCGCCGCCACCGCCGGGCTCTTCAGCATGGTCACGAGGTCTTCCGCGTCCGGTCCGAAGACCGGCTCGCCCCGGAAGAACTCGGTGACGGTGGCGATGACCGCCGGGTACGGCGTGCGCGTGAGGCTCTCGTCGTCGAAGAGCTCGCGGAACGGGGCAAACGCCTCGTTCGCGTTGGCAAGCGAGAGGAGGAGCATCTCCTCCAGGACGATCTGCCGGCCGGTCACCCCTGCCATGGAACCGTCGAGGTAGTCCATCGGCGCCACGCCTCCCGAGGCCACCAGGGGCGGCGGGAACGCGGTCACGAACTGCAGGAGCGATTCGTCGGTCGGCCCGCTGCCGTGCTTCTCCTGCACGACGGCGAGGCACCGGGCAAAGACACGGGGATCGATCCGCCTGCGGTAGAGGCCCACGACGTAGTGGAGGATCTCGTCGATCAATCCCATGGCGTTGAGGTCCCCGGCGCGCAGGGCCTGGTCGTCGGGGACGCCGGCGTCCGCCGGACCTCGTTCATGCGCTGCGCGAGGAGGCGCGCCGCGTGCAGGTCCAGGGACACGATGTTGCCGCTGGAGGAGAACAGGTCCTGCGTGAAGGAATAGCGCGCGCGGGCCGCGCGGGCCACGTGGAAGTGATACGTGGGAAGCGGCGCCATCACGACACCACCCCGGCAAGCGGGCGCGCCCGCCGGGCCGCCGCGAGGCGGCGGACCGCTGCCGCCAGGCCCGCGCGGACGGACAGCGCCTCCACGGTGAGGGGCATGCGCCATGTCCAGTTGCGGTCCATCACCGTGCCGGGGACGTTGATCCTGTCGTCCGCGGGATCGGGACTCCACAAGGCCTCGTCGAGATCGAGGAGGTCCTGGACCTGGAAGATGCACAGGATGCTCGCCGCGGCGCAGCACTTCTCGATGATGCGCGCCAGGAGCCCGGCGTCCATGCGGGCCGGCACCGGGCCCGGCTCGCCGAGGAATGCATGGAACTGCGCACGCTCTGCGGGGTCTTCGAGCCACCACCCGCGCAGGGTAGATGTGTCATGGACCGACGGGGTGCACACGGAAAGTGGCGCGTAGCTTGCCAGGGGAATGAAGGGGGCCGGCGCCCCCGGGGGGGCCTGGTCATACGCGCGTGACCAGCGCAGGATGCGCAGTCCGAGGATGCCGAGCGCGGAGAGAACGCGGGGCACGCAGCGGGGCACGTCGCCGAGATCCTCGGCGCACACGAGCATGTCGGTGCTGGCCTGCATCTCCGCCAGGAGGAGCCTGCCGCGCCGCTCCCAGTCCGCCTCCGACTCCGTGCGCAGGCGAGCGAGCACGGCGCTGAGCGCGGCCTTCTCGACGTCACCGAGGCTCCGGTAGCCCTTGGTCTCCCGGTAGTACCACGACGGGTAGAGACTGCCGCCGTCGGGGAGCAGGGTCCGGTCGGCGTGGCGCTCCATGAGGAAACGCTTCACCTCGGGAGGCTCATCAAGCGACTGGATGGCTGCCTGGGAATCCGCCTCGGGCAGCAGCGTGGAGAGGTCCTCGCTGCCGATGCGCGAGAGGTAGCGCGCCGCGATGCGCCCCGCGTGGGGACCGGTGGGCGGCAAGCTCCGCGCCGGTGACGTGCGGGACGGTGAGCCACTGCACGCGCCCCTTGTCGAAGCCCAGCGCGGCGATATCCGCGGCCGAGAGCCCGAGGGATGGTGAAAAACGGCCGAGGATGCCCGTGAGCTCCCGGCCCGGGATGCGCCAGATGCGGAAGAACCCGAGCACGTGGTCGATGCGGAACGCGTGGAAATACTTGCCGGCCTGCTGCAGCCGCGCCTTCCACCACCGGTTGCCGTCGGCGCCGAGCTTCTCCCAGTCGTAGACCGGGAAGCCCCAGTTCTGGCCGTCGGGGGAAAACATGTCCGGCGGTGCGCCCGCCGTTCCCGTCAGGTCGAAGTACGAGCGCTCCGCCCACACGTCGGCGCTCTCCACGCTCATGAGGATGGGCACGTCCCCTTTCAGGAAGACGTTCATGGCCTGCAGCGCGCGGGAGGAGGCGGCGAGCTGGCCTTCCAGCAGGAACTGCGTCCACGCGGCAGGCATGCATTCATCGGGGTGGGTCTCCCACCATTCCCTGACGGACGCGGCACCGGGTTGCGCCAGGTCCTCCCACGTGGACCACGCGCGGTCGCCCGTCCGCCTCTTCATCGCGGTGAACACCGCGTAAGGAATCACCCAGGGATTCCGGTCCTGCCACTGCAGGAACGGGACGGAGCTCCGTATGGCGCGGGCGTTCTCCGCGAAGATCTCCGCCAGGACGCCGAGCTTGAATGCGCGCACCCGTGCGTAGGAAAACCGCCCGCCCGCGGCGCGCTCGAGGTCTGCTGACTCCTCCTGGAAGCGCGCAATCGCCGCTGCGTGACGGGCGCCACCAGGGACATCCTGCAGGCGGATGTAGAGGGGATGGAGGGCGAAGGCGGAAAGGGCGCTGTAGGGCGAGCTGTTGCCGCCCGTGTCGTTCACCGGGCAGGAGCTGGACCAGGTCGAGGCCGACGTCACGGCACCATCGTCCCAGGGGTTCCAGGTCGGCGAACTCGCCGCACCCGCAGCTGGCAGCCGTTCGGAGCGCGGCGACAGGAAGTGAGACTCCCGTGAAATGACGATCCAGCGACGCGAATCGCATGACGTGCACCGGAAGGGTAGAGGATGGAACGGTCGCTGTCCAGCGCTCGCGCGCGAAGCCCTCGCGAACCGCCGGGGCGCGTCAGCGCCCTCGGCTCGCGCAGCGGCGGGCTACCCTTCCAGGGGCATCGGGTTGCAGATGTTGGCTTCGCAGTCCGCCACCCGTCCGCAGTTGAAGCAGATGAAGTGCGGCGCGCTGGCAAGCTCCTTGATCTGCGTCATGTCTCCCTTGCTGGCAAGGACGCAGAGGTGTCCTTCGTGATCTCCCTTGCAGGCCTTCTGTGTCATAGGCCGTCATTCAACCGGCCCCTTGAGCAAAAGTCAAGCGATCGTCTACATTGCAGGTCAATCCATCGGAGGCTTCGCGTGATGCAGAGAACCGACATCCCTCCCGGGGATTTTCTCGTCCCCGCGGTCCACGTCTGGCAACAGCCAGTGGCTCCTGCTTTCCGCGGGCGACTTCGCGAGGCAGGAATGGAACTGCATGACGGTGGGGTGGGGGAGCTTCGGGGTGATGTGGGGAAAGCCCTTTGCGCAGATCGTGGTCCGCCCGACCCGTCACACGTTCCGGTTCATCGAGTCCTCCCCCACCTTCACTCTCTGCGCCTTCCCCGAGGCCCAGCGCAGGGCGCTCTCCTGGCTCGGCAGCCACTCGGGCAGGGACGGCGACAAGGTGAAGCCGAGCGGGCTCACGCCCATCCCGTCCCGCGTGGTGGCCGCGCCGGGGTTCGACGAGGCGGAGCTCATCGTGGAATGCCGCACGATGTACAGCGACGACCTGGACCCCTCCCGCTTTCTCGATCCCGCCATCGAATCCAACTACCCGAAGAAGGACTATCACCGCGTGTACTTCGGCGAGATCGTCGCCGCTCTCGGGAACCCCCTCGTGGCGGCGAAAGGAATAATGCCATGGCATCCGATCCTCCCCCTGAAGAAACCGAGACCCGACGCGAAGCATTTCCTCGACGTGGTCATGGGCCGCACAAAGGCGGTGCCCCCGCTGGTGGAATACATCGTGGACGACGTGGTGATGAAGCCCATCGTCGAAGGCGTCCTGGGCACGGACATGGGTGCCGGCGGGCGCCACGGGCACCAGCCACGAGGTGCGCCGCTCGGCCCCCGCGCGGGACGCCACGAGGGCGTACCTCGACACGTTCATCGAGTTCTGGCTGCGCATGGGATACGACTTCGTGCGATTCGAGCAGGACATGGGCTTCCCGGAGACGCACCTGGAGCTCGCCGACACCGCGCCCGGCTCGACGAAGCAGCGGGCGTGGGCCGACGAGCACAAGGGCGCCATCATGAGCTGGGACGACTTCGAGCGCTACCCGTGGCCGAAGATCGAGGAGTTCGACTTCTTCCCCTTCGAGTACATCAGCTCCCACCTCCCCGAGGGGATGGGCATGATCACCTGCCACGGCGGCGGGCTCTACGAGCACCTCTCGTGGATCATGTCCTACGAGGGCCTGTGCATGGCGCTCTACGACGCGCCGGACCTCGTGAAGGCTGTGGCGGACAGGATCGGCGGCCTGCTCGTGAAGTTCTACGAGCAGCTGCTGGACCTGACGGGCGTGATCGCCATCTTCCAGGGCGACGACATGGGGTTCAAGACCGGCACCCTCCTCGCGCCCGACGCGCTGCGCACCTACTGCCTGCCCTGGCAGAAGAAGCTCGCCGCCATGACGCACGACACCGGGCGGCCCTACTTCCTGCACTCGTGCGGCAATCTCCTGGCCATCATGGAGGACCTGATCGAGGACGTGAAGATCGACGGCAAGCACTCCTACGAGAACGCCATCATCCCCGTGCAGGAGTTCCAGAAGAGGTTCGGAGACCGCATCGCGGTGCTCGGGCGGGCTGGACATCAACATCCTCACGCGCTCCACGCCCGCGCGAGGTGCGGCGGGAGATCGGGAAGCTCATGGACGAATGCGGCGCGCGCGGCCGCTACGCTGTCGGCTCGGGCAACTCGGTGCCCAGCTACATCCCCGTGGAGAACTACCTCGCCATGGTGGAGGAGGCGGTGACGCGGCGGGGGCTCTCGTGACGCCGAAGGAGCGCGTGCACGCCGCGCTTCGCGCAGACCGGTCGACCGCGTTCCCGTGTTCCTCTGGTTCCATCCCCAGACCGCGCAGCGCCTCGCCGGCCTCCTCGGCATCCCCGCCTCCGCCGTCGGGGCAGCGATGGGTGACGACGTGCGCATGACGTGGGTGAACAACAACTACGCCATGGAAGGCATCGTCCACGAGCGCGAAGGGGAGGGCCACGTGGACTGACTGGGGAATCCGCTGGACAAGAGAAGGGCGCGTTCAACCAGCCCTCCGGCTTCCCGCTGGCAGGACTGCCCCGCGAAGAGGTGCTCGCGTATCGCTTCCCCGAACATCGCGTGGATTTCCTTCTCGGCCAGATGAAGCCCGTGACCGCCCAGGCCGGGAAGTACTTCATCGGCTGTGATGTCTCTCCCTGCGCATTCGAGATGTACTGGCGGCTGCGCGGCATGGAAGAATGCCATGATCGATATTGCCGCGGACCCGGAGCTTGCCCGGAGCCTTGTTCGCCAGGTGCGCGCACTTCTCGCTGCGCCTTGCAGAGCGCGCGTGCGCGGAGATGCCGCTGGACTGGCTGTGGTGCGGCGACGACGTTGCCGGCCAGCAGGCCATGGTGATGAGCCCTGCCGCCTGGCGCGATCTCATCAAGCCTCTCATGGCGGAGGTCTTCGCTGCCGGGAAGAGCCGCGGGCTCTGGGTGGCCCATCACTGCTGCGGCGCTCTCCGCCCCATCATCCCCGACCTCGTCGAGATCGGCCTGGATGTGCTCAACCCCGTGCAGGCCGGCTGCCCGGGCATGGATCCTCTCGAGCTGAAGGCCGAGTTCGGTGACAGGCTCGCCTTCATGGGCGGCCTCGACACCCAGCGCGTCGTCCCGTTTGGCACGGCACGCGAGGTGCGCCGCGAGACGGAACGGCTCATCCGGGGCATGACGGCTCCTGTCGGCGGCCGCGGGGCAGGCGGCTACATCCTTGCCGGCACGCACACTATCCCGCCGGAGACACCGGACGAGAACATCTTTGCCGTCTACGAGGCGGCAGGCATAACCCGGCAGGAGATCATGGAACGGGCGGAGGAGATCAGGGCGGAGGCGCGGCGCCGGTCACGATGACCGGGGCGCCGTCATGCGCGCGGCTCTTCCAGCGGATGCCGCCAGCGCAGACCTGCGAACCTCGCGAAGTCCCTGTCAGTGGTGATCCACTCGCTTCCCGATTCCATGGCCAGCGCGGCAAGGTACGCATCTGCCACCAGGTTGCCCCGGCTTTCCGTCTTTTCGCAAAGGCCGAGGAATATGCCCCAGTGCCGCGGTCCGGGGGCGATCACAACCGCGTGCTCGTTTTCCCGCACCTGGCGGACGAAGGCGACAGCAGTCGCGGCAGGCGTGGGCGGGTTGAAGATCCGTGGATGAGTGAGGATGCGAAGACATCCGCTGAGCACGAGGTCGGAAACTCCGTACGCGGAACCGCCCCGCATCACTTCTTCCAGCCACGCCCGGTACTCGCCGTGCCGGTCGCATTCCTCGCGGTGTGCGTAGAGCAGGACATTCACGTCCGGTAAGAATCACCGGGTGCTGTCCATCACGTCGAGCAGCTCGCTCGTGCTGTTCAGGTTGATGCCTCCTTGTACGCCGTTGCCGTGGAAGGTTACGAGCCGGCGGCTCTCAGCCGAGCTGCGGCTATGCTGTCGCAGCGCCAACGCAGCCCTGATGGCATCTTCCACGAGCTCCTTGAGCGAGCGGTTGCTTTCTGCCGCTGCCAGTTTCAATTGGACGAGGAGGTCGTCCTGGATGTCGATTGTTGTCCTCACACATAAAAGCATATCATCAGGACATAAATATGTCAAACCGAAAAGCAAACGGCTTCGGTTGTGTGGGCTCCAGTCACGGTCAAGAGAGGACGCGACCTGACCCGTGCGGAGATCGAGGACGCGCCAATACACGATTGACTGCGTGAGCCGGGCAGGATGCATTATGTCCTGCTGTGACGTTGACCATGCACGGAGAAGCGGGGGGTGCAGCCGGTGCGCCCAGGTGGAACGTGCTGCCGATCGGCACAACCTTCCGCAACGTGTGTCTCCCCTTGATCGTGGTGCTCCTGGTCGGGCTGGGAGTCCGCGCCGAGGGAGCTCCCCGGTACCGCGGCTTCTCGTACACGCCATGGTCCAGGGATGCGCTGCTCGGTCCCGGTTCTGACCAGTCGATCCTGAGCATGAAAGCCGATGGCGTGAACGCAGTCGCCCTGAACGTCTGGTGGTTCCAGGACGAGGAAGCATCCAGCAGCATCACGGAGGACTTCTCCCGCTACAGCGCGAGCCGGGAATCCGTGCGACACGCCATCCGCTTCATGCACTCCGCCGGGACTGAAAGTGCTCCTCAAGCCCATGGTCGACTGCCGCAACGGCAGGTGGCGCGGAGAGATCCGCCCGTCCGCGGAATGGTTCGCCGCGTACCAATCCTTCATCACCCTGTGGGCGGGCATCGCCCGGGAGGAAGGCGTGGATGCTTTCAGCGTCGGCTGTGAGCTCGTGAAGACCGATTCCTGGGAAAAGGAGTGGAGACAGGTCGTGGCGGCTGTTCGGTGCGTTTACTCCGGACCCCTTACCTACGCTGCAAACCACGGTTCCGAGGACGGCGTGCGATGGTGGGATGCCGTGGACTTCATCGGCATCGACGCCTACTACCCGCTCACCATCTGGAAAAACCCTGCTCTCGTGGCGCTCCGAAGAGCGTGGGAGGCTCGCGCCAGGAGCATCAAGAGCTGGCGTGACTCTCACTGGCCGCGGATGGAGGTGGTCTTCACCGAGGTCGGCTATCGGTCTGCGGACGGCACGAACAGGGCGCCGTGGGATTTCACGTCCACCGCGGGACCTGACCTGCAGGAACAGGCTGACTGCTACGAAGCCCTGTTCTCCGCTCTCTGGAACGAGACGTGGTGGGCCGGCGCGTTCCCGTGGAACTGGGAAACCGATCCCGACGCGGGCGGCCCTTCGGACACCGGCTACACGCCCCAACGGAAGCCGGCCGAGCAGGTGCTGCGGAGCTACTACCTCCTCCCGTAGGCGAGAGAGATCAGCGCCTGAACACCTCGCGCAATGCCCAATACGCCGGCTTCGGGTTGCCCTCCACGTCGATGATCGAGGTGTTGGCCGTGCACGGGAAGCAGTCGTGGCCCATCCAGACGATGAACCCGCCGCAGGAGGGGAAGCGCGCCTTGACTGCCGCCGCGGCAAAAGACAGCGCGCGGGCCTGGAGATCCTGGCTGAGCGCGCAATACTTCTCCAGGGCGGCAGTCTCGTCGAGCTCTCCGACCATGTCCTTGAGCCGATCCCACTGTATCCACCACGCACCGCCGTGTACCCAGAGGGGATTGTCGCGATTCGGCGGCCAGGGGTTCATGCCTCCCGAGAACCTCCGAATGAGCGCGGCCGGGGAAGCGCCCGGCATGCCCACCTCGCTGCGGAACGTGCTGTCGTCGCCGGTCCAGTAGCGTTCCCAGTCCGCGAAGCTCCCCGCCATGCCCCAGGGGCCGTGCACGTGGTGGTGAATGCCCTTGCCGTAATCCGCCTCCTCCGCGCCGAAGACCGGACCGGAGGGAGACGTCGGCAGGAAACGTCTTCCCGGGTCTTCCTCGCGTACCACCCCTGCAAGAGCTCCCAGGCAGGGGTGCTCGCTGGTGAGCGGCCGCGCCGCGGATCCCGTGGTCCGGAAAAGCTCGTTGCCGCCGCACCAGAGAAGGAGCGATACATGGTGGCTCCTCCTGCGGACGTAGTCGCGCGCAATGGCGCACAGCTCGGCAACGACGTCCGGATCGCTCGGCGCGTCGTTCTCGATTCCCGAGGAGGACAGGGGGAACTCCTGCCACACCATGAGTCCCGCCTCGTCGCAGAGCCGGTAGAAGATCTCCCGTTCAAGGTACGCGCCTCCCCAGACGCGAAGCACCGTGCAGCCCAGCTCCCTGTACAGGCCGACCAGGTGACGGTAGCGCGCCTCGTCCACGGAGTGGAAATCCAGCGCGATGGGCGTCCAGTTGACGCCGGCGAGGAACACGTCTCTCCCGTTGACGACGCAGACCCAGGGGATCGCGCCGGCGGGCGCGCCGGGGTTCGGGCGCCACTGGACACTCTTGAAGCCGACCATCCCGTCGTACACCGTCTCCGCGTCCAGCGTGCCCCTCAAGCGGTACAGGCTCTGCTCGCCGTGGCCGTTGGGATACCACAGGTCCGGATGCGCGATCTCAATGCTCGCCGACACGCACCTCGACGGGAGCTGTTGGTCGCTGACAGCGACGATCACATCACCACGGGTCAATTCCAGGCGAAGTGTGCCGCCGCCCGGTCCCGCCGCCGGTGCGCCCTTGCCTCCGCCCTCGAGCCACACGGTGACCGTTGCGTGCGTACGGTCGTCCGCCAGGCGGGTCGTGACCTTCTGCACCTCCACGGGAGCCTCGCCGATGACGAGGGAAAGGTCGTCCCAGATCCCGATCGGCACGAACCGGGGGCACCAGTCCCATCCATAGCTGAAGCGCGGCTTGAAGAAGCGGGATCGCGAGGAAAAACCGATCTGGCCCTGCTCGCGTGGAGTGTCGTGGAAGACGATGCCCAGGCGATGAGCCCGTCCATCCGCGAGAGCGCCGCTCAGGTCAAAGCGGTGCCGCACGAGGGCTCCCCGGAAGTCGGCGACAGGACTGTTGTCGACGAGGATGGAGCCCGCGTAGTCCAGGCCATCGGCGCGCAGCACGACGCGAGCACCTGCCGGAACGACCCCGGCCTCGATGTCCGTGAAAAACTCCCAGTGCCGGTTCTCGACCCATTCGCAGCCGAGGGAGCCGAGCCCCTCTCTCCAATCCGGAATGAGGCCTGCAATCCGAAGCGCGGCCTGGACCGAACCCGGCACGACGGCCGACACGGGGGCGATGTCTGCGTTCGACACGCTGCCCGGTTCGCTCGAGCGCGCCAGCTGCCAGGCATACGGCCGCCACCCGGCCACCCTCCAGGACATTTTCGACAGGTCGATTCTCATGGAAGCACCTCCACGGCCCGGCATGCTATTGTACCCGGAGTGGTACGAGCGACACGGCAACCGTCCCACGACCGTGCGTATAGGCCGGGTTTTCGGCCAGGGAGAATCCTTCCCGGTGGTGCGGATCGGACCCCGGCTCGGGGGCCGAGGCACGTGCGGCGTCGGCTTCTTCCATAATATGCCTCCTCTGTTCGCAGGCCCCTCAACCTCAGGCCGGAATCTCACCGATTGTCAAGTCGCAGGGAGCAGGAACCGCGCCGCGGATGACGCGGCGCCGCGGCCGCAAAAAAGAAACGTTTTTCGTTGCGCGGCGCCCGGGTATCAGTTACACTCCTGCCATTACCTATCCAAGGGGGACGTTCGCATGTCGAGCTTGCTGGCTGAGTTCCCACCCTTGATCAGGAAGGACACCATCTGGCGACGGATGGTGAAGAGGCGGGAATGCTACCTGCTGCTGGTTCCCACTTTTGCACTTGCTCGGGGTTTTCAACTACTACCCGGCCGTCTCGGCAATCTACCATTCCTTCTTCAACTGGAACGGCGCAAATGTCCAGATCTTCATCGGGTTCCAGAATTTCAGCGACCTTTTCACCAGCCCGGATTTTCTCTTCAGCGCGGCCAACGTCTTGAGGGTAACGGTGGTCAGCATCCTGATTTCCATCTCGTTTCCACTCCTTGCCGCCCTGCTCATCTACCGCCTGCACGTTGACAGGGCCGCCTACTTCTACAAGGTCATCTATGTCGTCCCGATGGTCGTGCCGTCCGTGGTCATCTTCCTCATCTGGAAGTTCATCTACAGCCCCACGGACGGGATCCTCAATACCCTGCTTCCGCGCGATCGGCCTCAAGGGAATGACGCGAACCTGGCTGGGCGAGTACGGCACGGCTCTGTACTCGATCCTCTTTGTCAGTTTTCCGTGGGTGTCGGGGTTCCAGACCTTGATCTTCCTCGCGGGGCTCCAGAACATCTCGATTTCGGTAACTGAGGCTGCCGATCCTGGACGGGACCGGCGCCGATACGCCGTTTCTTCAGCATCGAGCTGCCCTTTATCGCCTCCCAAATCAAGCTCATCGTCATTCTCGCGATCATCAATTCCGATTCAGGGCTTCGTGAACATCCTCATCATGACAAACGGCGGACCCGGGCAAGGCGACCATGGTTCCCGGGGCTCTTCCTCTACCGAAACGCAATGCAGTACGGGAAGATGGGGTATGCCTGCGCAATCGGGACACATGCTGTTCGTCGTCATCCTCATCCTGACGTACATCAACCTCAAGTACATGAGATCGAATACCGACGCCATGGGAGGCGTGATCACATGAAGCGAGCCGTCATCCACGACCTTCCGATCCATTTCTTCCTCGTGCATCTTCGGCCTGATCACCTTCTATCCCTTCGTCTTCACCATCCTCACGTCCTTCAAGACGTCGTACCAGATCTCGCACAACTTCTGGGGACTGCCGACGTCGTTCGAGCTGTCGAACTACCGGGACGCATGGACGAGGCTCGACACGTACCTGATCAACAGTCTCATCGTCACGGGCATGCACGGTGGTCGGCGTGCTCTTCGTTTCGAGCCTGGGGGCTTTCGTCTTTGCCCGGTTCGCGTTCCCCGGACGCGAGTTCCTGTTCATCCTTGTCATCTGCCTCCTGATGATGCCCTCCATCCTGCTGCTCGTCCCGCAGTTTCTCCTCGTGAAGCAGCTCGGACTCCTCAATACGCGGTGGGCGCTGATCATGCCCTACATCGCCGGCGGCCAGGTCTTTGCCATTTTCGTCCTCAGGAGCTTCATGGAAGCGATTCCCGGCGAGCTCTTCGACGCGGGCTCGATGGACGGGCTCTCCACGTTCCAGTCCTATCGCCACATCGCGCTGCCCATGAGCATTCCCATCCTCTCCACGATCGCCATCATGAACATCCTCGGGACGTGGAACGACTACGTGTGGCCCCTCGTGACGATATCCAAGAACTACCTCTGGACCATCAGCGTCGGCGTCATGAGCTTCTCCCAGCGCACCTCGAGCTTCGAGACGCGGGGCGTCATGTTCGCCAGCTACGTGATCGCTTCCGCGCCGCTCATCATCCTGTTCTTCTTCACGATGAAGTCGTTCATGAAAGGGCATTTCATCGGGCGCCCTGAAGGTGTAGGTGCGCGGCGGCAGAGGCGATTTCCCGGGAGTTTGCCGGTTAAAGTACAATTCCAGGAGGGTGGTGTATGAAGAGACTGATGGTGATTCTTCTCGCGCTCTCGTGGCCGGCACGCTCTTTGCCCAGAGCGGCGGGACAAAGACGCTCCGGGTCTACATGCAAGGGCTTGACGCCGAGGGAGAAACTGGAGTCCGAGCGGGTGAGCCCGCCGTCCTACCTGTGGACGGCGGCCAAGGAGTGGCAGAAACTCCATCCCGGGATGGACGATCGAGTTCGTTCCCGAGATCAGAGCGACTACGAGGAGTGGTTCACGACGCAGATGGTTGGCGGCATCGCCCCCGATATCGTGTGGTATCAGCGAGGCTGGATCCAGCGCGACTACAAGAAAAACTGGTTCGCCGACCTGACCCCGGCGCTCAGCCAGAAAAACCCATATGCCCCGTCCTATGCCAGCTGGTATGACATCGTTCCTTACGCCCGCCATCGAGTCGGGGACGCGCTCCTGACGGGAAGATCTACCTGATCACCGGCGACATCGTCGGGACCGGCATTTTCTACAACAAGGACCTGTTCGCGAAGGCCGGGAATCACCAGCGAACCGCAGACATGGGCCGACTTCATGGCTGCCTCGAAAAAACTGAAGGCCATCGGCGTCATCCCGTTCGCCACAAGCATGTCAGAAGACGGCGGCATCAGCTGTACGGGAGCTGGTTCACCCGCGAAATCCAGGATGTTCTCTACGACTCCATCATGGACAAGATCAAGGGCAGCAAGGTCGTCCGAACATGGAAGCCGGGCGAAAACCTGCCCACCAAGGCCATGGTGAATGCCATCGTCAAGGGCCGCTATGCAGCGACGCGATCCCCAATTCAAAGAGATGCTGAGGATCCTCAAGGACTGGTCCCAGTACTGGCCGGACGGCTTCTGGGCGATCAACACCGACGCGAACCAGGTGTACGACATGTGGGCCAAGGGCCAGGCGGCGATGGGCTGGTTTGGAAGCTGGATCACCAAGACGACGCTGAATGATCCGCTCATCAACTTCAAGTGGGGCATCCTCAAGAAGATTCCCACCATCACCAAGGCCACCTCGCAGTACGGCGGTTCGGATTTCCCGGCCATGGCGGGCGTCGGCGGCGTCGTCCAGTACGCCGTGCCGATGGTCACGAAGGACCGGGGCACTTACGACATGGCCATCGACTGGCTGCGCTACATTACCAGTCCTCCGATGCTCGTCGCCGCCCTCAACGACCACGGCGGCTTTGCCCCCGCGGTCAAGGATACCAAGGGCGCCAGCGAGTTCCTCAAGGTCTACACCGACCAGATGAGCACCTACGGGACCGAGCGCATCGAGCCGTTCGACAGCATGCTCACCCGCGAGTTCCTCGACGAGTACTACAGCGACCTGCAGGATTTCCTGATGGGCAAGGTGAGCCTGGATCAGACCGCCACCGTCATCCAGGCGGCAATGATGAAGGCAGCGAAGGGACTGCTGCAGGAGAACCCTGACTGGGCTGAGAAATAGGGCCCGCATCTCGGAAGCGCCGCCCGCGAGGGCGGCGCTTCTTTCTTGGATACTTCGGGCATCACCGCACCAGGAGGACACCCGCATGGCGAAGCGTGAGCACTTCGAAAAGACACTCGCTCATCCCCGGCGCCCGCGATAGGCCCGCAATCATGGAAAGGCTTACCCTCAGGGAACGGTTCCTCAACGTCATGGAGTACCGGCCCGTCGATCGCGTCCCGAACTGGGAAGTGGGCGTCTGGGGCCAGACGGTCGATCGATGGCAGGCCGAGGGGCTTGACCCGTACCAGATCGGCTGGGACTGGTTCACCGGCGAGGATGCATTCGGCTTCGACGCCCGCGAGTACATCCACGCGAACTACGGCATGCTGCCTCCCTTCGAGCCCGAGGTCCTGGAAGAGACGGAGCGGTACATCGTCTCCCGGAACGCGGGCGGCGTCCTTACCCGGGCCTTGAAGGATGGCACGGCACACGGCAACCGCGCGAGTATGGACCAGTACCTGCGATTCCCGGTGGAGACCCCGGAGGACTTTCACGAGCTGAAAAAGCGGTACGTGGCCGAGGCCGGCGCACGCTACCCCGCCTGCTGGCGCGAGCTGATGCTTCCCGGGTGGAAGCAGCGACGCCATGTCCTGGTCCTTGGCAGGAATTGCTCCACGCTGGGCTTCTACTGGCGGGCACGCGAGTGGATGGGCACGGAAAACGTGAGCCTTGCGTGGTATGACCAGCCGGATCTCATGCACGAGATGATGGAGTTCATCGCGGACTTCACCATCGAGGTGTCCCGCCCGCTGCTGTCCGCGACGGACGTCGACTACGTGTTCATCAACGAGGACATGGCGATGAAGAGCGGGCCGCTCCTCGGCCCGGACACCTACCGGCGCTTTCATCCTGCCGCACATGAAACGGCTGGTCGCATTCCTGAAGGCCCACGGGACCCGGTACGTCATCGTCGACAGCGACGGCAATCCCGAGCCGCTCATCCCGTTGCTCATGGATGCCGGGGTCGACGCTCTGTGGCCCCTGGAGCGCGCTTCCCAGGACACGGACCCGGTCATGTTGAGAAAGAAATACGGGCGAACCCTGAGGCTGTGGGGAGCGGTTGACAAGCGGGAGCTCGCCAAGGGGCCTCGCGCAATAGACGAGCACCTTCGCGAGCTTGCCCCGCTGATCGAGCAGGGAGGGTTCATACCCACCGTCGACCACCTGGTGCCGCCCGACGTTTCCCTGGAGAACTTTCGCCATTACATGCGGCGGAAGGCCGACCTGCTGCAGGGCAGGTTCTGAATCCGCACCTGCAGCCGATCGGGGCATGAGCAACGTCCCGGGCTTTACCGCTGCCCGCGAGCCTGCGCACGGACGGCGACAGCCCCCCGGTTGCCGCCGGTGATCCTCAGGGCGAGGGGCAGGCTCCCGCAGCCGGGCGGGAGACGGACCGTCACGTTCCTGCCTCGCGCCGTCGCGGGAACGGGGGCTCCGGACCGGACCAGTGAAACCGTGGAGCCAGGCAGCAGGGGAACGTCGAGCAGGGTGACCTCACCGCCGGCGCGCTGTTCGGCGATGATGGCAAAGAGGTCGGTCCCCCTGGTGGTGAAGCGCACCCGCGAGCCATCGGAGGTCCGGCCTTCCGGCCGTCTCCACGGCGACGTCCCGAAGCGTCGAGTAATCGAAGGGGACGCCCGGGTCCGACGGTGCGGACTGCAGCATCAGCCGCCGCGCGGCCCACGTGGCGATGCCGCGATAGACGGGGTTTCGCATGGCGCGCTGCATGTCCTCCCCGGTCTGCATCCAGCGGTCGTTCACCAGGCCGTCCGGTACTGCCTCGTAGTAATCGGCCAGGAGGCGCAGGTACCCGCCGTGCGCAGGGTAGGCGATATCGTTCCAGAGGATCGAGGGGCGGTAACGCTCAATGAGCTCCCTGTACTGTGCCTGCGCATACGCGCCGTATTCGGGCGAGGGGTCGCCGTTGGTCAGGACATCCGGTGCCGATCGGATCGGCTCCCTGCTGAAGGTCCAGTCGAGGGCGCCGGAGTAGTAGAGGCCCATCCGCATGCCCCGGGCACGCACTGCTTCCGTGAGCTCCCCCACGACGTCGCGCGAAGCGTGGTACCCCGCAACGCGGGGATTGCGCACCGCGCTGGGCCACAGGCAGAACCCGTCGTGGTGCTTGCTGACCAGGACCACGTAGCGCGCACCCGCTGCGCGAAATTCTTCCGCCCATGCGTCCGGGTCCCAACGCGGGAGGGAAGCGTTGAACGCGTCCTTGAACCTCTCGTACGGGTAGTCCTCGCCCCATGTCGCCCTGTGATGTTCCCACACGGGGCCTTCCCCCAGGCGCAGGCCGTTCAGGTACCACTCGCTCTAAGGGTTGCAGCGAAAGTAGGTCTCGAACCCTTCCTTTCGGATCACCTCGTGGAAATCGCCCTTCTCCGTGGGCGCATACGCGGGGATGGCGGAAAGACTCCAGTGCACGAAAATGCCGAACTTCGCTTCGTCAAACCATGCAGGGACGGGATGCCGCCTGAGAGATGCCGGGTCCGCGGTGTAGGGCATGGGAGGACTTTAGCGCGCGCCGGCTGCGGCGAGCAAGCGGCGCGATGCCGGGCGGGCTCACGCCGCGATGCGCCACTCCGGCAATTGCCGCGGGGTCGATTCCGTGTCCTCCTTCATGCACTTCTCCTCGACGGCCAGGGTATGAATGCGGACCGGGCGCTCAGGTGCGACGCGTAACCGGGATGCCGCGCCAGCATCCGGCGGTCCATCATGGGAATGCTCACGAAGAGGAACAGCGCCGTGATGGCAATGGGCCCCACAACGGTCCACCAGCGCGCCGGCGCGGCGGACAGGCCGAAGAGCCAGAGGCCCCACCAGAACGAGACCTCGCCGAAGTAGTTGGGATGGCGTGACAGCGCCCACAGCCCGGTCTCCAGCGTCTGCCCCGGCTCCCGCGGGGAGCGCAGGAAGCGCCGCAGCTGCCGGTCCGCCGAGGCCTCCACGGTGATGGCGCCCCCGGTGACCAGGAAGCCGGCAAGGTCGATGAGCCCGAACCGCGCCGACCCCGCACCTGCCAGGACCGGCAGGAGCGGGAGGCAGCCGAAGAAGACCAGCACCGTCGGCATCATGTGGAAGCCGAGGAAGCTGACGGGCCAGTAGGCGGCGCCGCGGGAACGGTAGTCCGCGTAGCGCCAGTCTTCGTCGGTGAGACCGCGCCACCGGCGCAGCCAGTTGTACGTGAGCCTCGCTGCCCAGGCCGCGACGAGGAGAAGAACGAGGACCTGCCGCGGGCCGACCGCGGCGCCCTGCCGGGAGAACCAGAACAGGACGATCGGGACGGGAGCGACGCTCCAGTACGGGTCATAGACGCTCGAGTTGTCCAGTGCCAGGCTGAACGCGAAGACAACGATCGTTGCGACGCAGTCGGCGAGGAACGCGGCGAGCGCCGGCGGCCTGTCTGCCAGGAGCCGACAGACCGCCGCAGCCGCGACGAGCGCGCAGACGTAGGCGGCAAGGCAGATGAAGAGTGACCGTTTGCGGCCGGGTGTTCGACGCGGCATCGACTCGCTGCTCCTCTCTCACCAGGGGATCTGCTGCTTGCGCGTCGCGGGCTGGCACGCGGGGCAGTAGAATGAGTCATAGCCCAGGACGCCGGCGCGCCGGATCTTCGTGCCGCACACGGGGCAAGGCTCGTCCTTGCGGCCGCGCACGCGCACGTGGTCGCGCACTTTCACGTCGATAGGCTGACCAGCTTTCCGTACCTCGTCGATGCCCCACGCCATGACGGACCTTATGCTCTCGTAGAGCTTCCGTTTTCCGACGGGGCCCAGGCTCGCGCACGAGGTCTTGGGATGGATGCCGGCGGCAAAGAGGATCTCGTCGGCATAGGCGTTGCCGATGGCGCTCAGCGCCGACTGGTCCATCAGGAACACGCGCGCCTGGTGCCGGCGCCCGTTGATAAGCTTCTCGAATCTTTCCCACGTGAAATCCGGGGACGTGATGTCGATGCCCTGCTCGCGGTACCCGGGGATCCCGTCCCATGCGCCTTCCGCGGTGAGGTACACCTTGCCCATCTTCTTGTCGTCGCCGTAGCGCAGCCACTCACCGCTGTCCAGGTGCAGCGAGAAGCAGAGGTGCGGGATGGGCTTCACGCCCCCTGCAGCGATCTGCAGCCGGCCCGCCAGCATGCAGTGCACGACGAGCGCCGCGTCGCCGCTGAGCGGGAAGTGGAGGAACGGTCCGCGCCGGGTGAGGGTGCCAAAGGTCCTGCCCGGAAGCGTCTCGTCAAACCCGCCGGTGCCGGCGAGGAGCATGCGGATGACGATGGGCTCCCTGACGATGACCTCGGTGATCACTCGTCCCGAAAGGCGTCCCGCAAGGGTGTCGACGATGTATTCGAGATCCGGCAGCTCCGGCACGAGTCCCAGTTGATCCGCGACGACCGGGCGTGTCAACCGCGGCCTGCGGCGGGGCCCCCTGCAAGCCTCAGCGTTCCACGCAGACTGTCAGGATCTTGTATGCCGTATACTCCAGGCTGTATGAGCCGTCGGCTTCCCTGGCCAATGACTGCCCGTCCGCCTCGAAGGTCTCTTCGAAGAGGTCGCCGAGATACACCTTGCTGACCGTGCCGGAAAACTCCAGCACCGCGTGACCCGACAGCCCGACTGCTTCGTGAAGACGTATGGCGAAGCCCGCGCCATTTTCCATCGGCTTGACCGCGGCCACGACCAGGCTCCCCGGGTTCCTGATGGTGAAGGGGCTTGCGATCTGCCCGTCGAGCCTTGCTTCGATGAAAGGCGCGTACAGGCTTTCGGCCAAGGCTGGCGTGGAAACGCGGTCATTGGTCGATTGCCTCTCGTATGCTCCCAGCGCGAAACGGATGACATGGCTTCCGCGGTCGGCTGTCGGATCGGGCTCGCCGGGAGCGCGGAGCAGGGAGAGGCAGAGGAGACCGTCGCGGCAGGAGAAGCCGTACTTGGCCTCGGTCAGGACGGCAAGTCCCTCCGTTTCGTGCTCGTCGCACACGGCCGCCCACCTCTGGCCGGAAACCTCCCACTGGGCTTCCTCGCGCTCGAAGCCTGGCTTCTGTGAGCGCCTGATCGAGCCGAAGGGAATTCCGTAGCGCGCCTGCGGCCCGTCGTAGCGGGTGCGGGCGCAGAACTTGAGCAGACGTGCATCTTCGTGCCAGTCCACGTGGGCTTCGACGTGGAGGACGGGGCTGTCGGCCTCCAGGATGTACCGGAGCTTGAGGGTCGATGCCTTGCCGATCTTCGCTTCCGTCTCCAGCGCTGCCCGTGCCTTGCCCGAGCGGACCACCGCAAGCCCGGGCCCTGCCAGGACCTCGTGCCCGAGCTCCAGGACGTGGCGGTCGATATCCCAGGCGTCGAAGTTCGTCGGGTTGTCTTCGAAAAGGAAGAAGCTCGTTCGGTCGAGCTTGAGATCCTTGCCGCCGACGCGCAGGCTGACCACCGAGCTTCCGGCGAACTCCGCCCTCACCAGCCCGTTGTCGAGGAAGCTGGCGCCGGAACGCACCTCGTGCCCCGAGGGCGCCGCCGCGGATGTCAGGGGCCTCGATGCAAGCCCTTCGAGCGCGATCAGCCGGCTGTCGTCGACGAGGAAGCTCCGGCGACAGGTGCTCGGATTGAATACGGATGCCACCGCCGGGCCGGCGGCAATACCCGGGCCGGATAATTCCTCGGCAGCGGCCTTGAGGTTGGCGTCGGTTTCGCGTCTGAGGGTTCCCCCGAGCTGCTTGTAGACGACGCCGATGGAGCTGCCCGGAATGGAGTCATGGAACTGGGCAAAGCAAAGCCGCTCCCAGGCATCGAAAGGCAGCGCCTTTGCGCCGCGGACCACCCTGACGGCCTCGCGGGCAAGGAGGGCCCTTTCCAGTGCGCGGAAGGACCTCTTGAACTCGCCCTGGGTCGTGTAGGTGCCGCGGTGGTACTCGAGGTAGAGCTCCCCTTCGAAGGTCGGGAGGCGCCCCCGGGCTTTCGAGAGATCCTCGAAGAAGTCCTCGGTCCGCTGCCACCCCGTCCTGGGTATGGCCTGCAGGTCCCGGAGCCTCCTGGCACGCTCCAGCATCTCCTCGTTGACGCCGCCCCCGCCGTCGCCATAGCCTTGGGGCAGGATGACGCCGTCGTGGTATTCCGACTGGCGGTTGCTCCTGATGGCGTCCCGCAGTTCCCGGGAGCCGACCTCGCCGTTGTAGCCGACGGGGCAGAGGTGCGTGAGGATCTCGCTCCCGTCGATTCCCCTCCAGGTGAAGGAGGTGTGGGGAAACCGGGTGACCGCCGACCAGGTGAGCTTGGTCGTGTAGAAGTAGTGCACGCCGGCGAGCCTCATGAGCTGCGGCAGGCACGCGGGATAGCCGAACACGTCCGGAATCCAGAGGAGCCGGGCCCTGCTGCCCCTGATGCGCTCGAACTCCCTCTGCCCGTACAGGAGGTTGCGCGCCAGGGCTTCGCCGGACGGCAGGCTGACATCGGCTTCCACATAGAACGCGCCTGTCAGCTCCCAGCGGCCTTCCCTGATCCGCCTGCTGATCGCCTTCTGCATGTCGGGATGGGCCTTTTCCAGGAAGCGGTTCAGGTAGGGCTGGCTCTGCGTGAACCTGTATTCGGGGAAGCGCTCCATCAGCTTCAGCGCGATGGAGAAGGTGTGGACGCCTTTGCGCTGCGTGGCACGCTCGGGCCAGAGCCAGACCAGGTCGATGTGCGCGTGGCCGATGATGGCGGCCCTTCCCTGGAACGCGCCGGCCGCGAATCTCGCATAGGCCCCTGCCAGGTGCTCCGCGAGCTTCCCTTCTTCTCCGAGGTCGTAGAGGTCGCAGGCGGTGGCCAGGCATTCCAGCACCGCCGTGAGGAGCGGGCTCGCCCTGGTCAGGCTTTCGATGTACCCGACGCCGGGAGGCAGGGGAATGCCCTCGTCGCCGTAGAGCAGCACGGCCAGGCGATGGAGAGCCTCGATATCGTAGTAGGTCCTGATGGCGATCTCGTTTCGCACGGCGATCCTTGCCCCGGTGAACCTGAGGCCGTTCCTGCTCACCGGCTCGCGCCGGGAACCCATATGCCGGTGACGTAGGCGCCGCAATCGATGTAGACGGTTTCGGCCGAATCCGGAAGGTCGCACCAGGGATGGCCGACGTCGGTCCCCGACCAGGGCTTGCCGCCTATGAACATCGTGTGCTCTCCCTGGCAGTCCCAGAAGAGGACGCGCTTTCCCCTTTCTTCCTTCGCCGCCTCGGGGATTTCGACCTTGAACCAGCGCTGCTTCCAGGGATCGTCCCGACTGCCGAAATGCTCCCCTGCGGCGATAGGCCTGTAGGTCAAGCCAGCCGCATCGGCCGGGGCTTTTTCGAGCTCGAACAGATCGCTCGCATACGCCGGAATGTCCCGTTCGGCGGTCCAGAAGGTCGCCCTGATCCGGGCCAGAAGGCGATTCGCGCGATTGAGGGTGAGCTGCCTGAGGAAAGTCCTGTCCTGGTTCATGATGTCTCCTGGTTGCCGACATCATTGCCCGGGCTTTCTCCGGCATGTCAAACAGGGCCTCGGGTGATGACGAGCAATCGCGGCCTGCGACGGGGGTCCGTGTTGCCTTGTCAATAGACCTGGCCGACGGGGGTCTTGCGTCGGCCTTCCGACCGCCGTACCCTGCAATCCGATTTCACAAAGGGGGAATCCGGATGAACGGCACGAACGATCCCGTCGAGGCGAGCTTCAGGAAGTCAACGGCGCTGAGCGGCTACGAACGGCTGCGTTTCGCGGCCCAGGCGTCCTTTGCGCGGGAGCTGATCTCCCGGGAACCGAGTCGTTCGCGCGAGTGGGGAGGGCTGGTCGAGAAGGCCTCCGCCCTGGTGGCTGCCGCCGCCGAACGAGGGGACGGCGGAGCGCTCCGTGAGGCGGTGCGCCGGGCGGAAGGGATCATGGCTCCCATCGCGCCGGCGGCGCGCGCGTTCACCGTGTACTGCGTGGGCCACGCGCACATCGACATGAACTGGATGTGGTCGTGGCCCGAGACGGTTTCCGTGACCGTGGACTCCGTGACCACCGTGCTGCGGCTCATGGAGGAGCAGCCGGGCTTCATCTTCAGCCAGAGCCAGGCCAGCGTGTACGCCATCATGGAGAAATACCGGCCCGACCTGCTGGAGCAGGTCAAGCGGCGGGTGAAAGAGGGCCGCTGGGAGGTGACGGCCAGCCACTGGGTGGAAGCCGACAAGAACATGGCATCCGGGGAAAGCCTGGGACGGCACCTCCTTTACACGCGGCGCTACATGGAGCAGCTCTTCGCCCTGGCCCCGGAGGACGTGCCGGTGGAGTGGTCGCCGGACACTTTCGGCCACGCGGCCACCGTGCCCACCTACCTCGTGCAGGGAGGGATCCGCTACGTGTACCTGCATCGGCCGGGAGCCCATGCGGACGGCGGGCCGGCGCCCGAGCGGCCCCGAGCGTTCTGGTGGGCCGCCCCGGACGGTTCCCGGGTGCTGGTCCGCAACGACATGGCCCTCGGATACAACGGGGCCATCGGCCCCGAGATGGTGCCGCGAAGCCTCGTGCCGTTCTGGCGCGCAACGGGGCTCCCCATGACGCTGTTCGTCTACGGCGTGGGCGACCACGGGGGCGGCCCGACGCGCCGCGACCTCGAGCGCCTGGTGGACATGGCGAGCTGGCCGGTGTATCCCACGCTGCGTTTCGCAACAGCGCGGGAGTTCTTCCAGCGGCTGGAGAAGGAGGGGACGAACCTCCCGGTCATCGAGGGGGAGCTCAACGTCGAGTTTGCCGGCTGCTTCAGCAGCCAGTCGCTGATCAAGAAGGCCAACCGTTTTGCGGAGAAGCGCCTGGGCAGCGCCGAGGTCGCTTCCCTGTTCGCCCATCGGCTCGCCGCGGTGCCGTATCCCGCACGGGAGTTCGAGCAGGCGTGGCGGGACACGCTGTTCAGCCATTTCCACGACATCCTCCCGGGCTCCGGCGTGCGTGACACGCGCACTTTCGCGCACGGCATGTACCAGCAGGTCGTCGCCTTCACGGCCAGCGCGCAGACGCGGGCGCTGAGGGCGCTCGCCGCGCTGATCAACACGGGCGGCGCGAACGCCGGGGAGGGCGGTGCCCGCCAGGGCACCGAGGGCGAAGCGGGCGCACGCGCATTTCTCGCGCCGACCGAGCCCGGGGCCGGCGTCGGCTTCGGCGCCGTGGACGGGGGCTCCAGCGGCTACGCCGTCGGCTCGGATGGGGGCGTGCACGCCATGGTGGTCTTCAACACCACCGAGGTCGATCGTTCGGAGATCGTCGAGGCCACGATCTGGGATCCGGGCTGGGGCTGGGAAACAGTGGCACCGGACGCCGTCCGGTTCGATGTCGAGCATCCGGATGGCACACGCACGCCCGCGCAGGTCCTCGCGCGGGAAGCCTACTGGGGCCACAGCTTCCAGCGCATCGCGTTCCCGCTGAAAGTGCCGGGGCTCGGCTACAGCAGGTGCCTCGTGCGCGAGGAGGTGATTCCCGCGACTGCGCGGCAAACCGCTGCAGAGGCCCCTGCCGCGGCGCTGCCGCCCGGCGCGGCCCGCCGTACGGGCTTTGTCAACGTCTGCACCTATTCCTCCTACGAGCGGACCCCCGACGGCCTGGAGAACGACCACCTGGGCCTTTCACTGGACATGCGGAGCGGCGGCATCCGCAGGCTGACGCACAGGCCCAGCGGCGCCGTTCTGATCCAGGACTGCCCCTCGATCATCCAGTACGCGGTCGAGCGCTCTCGAACCATGAGCGCCTGGCTGATCGAGCACGAGGGGCCGATCACCTCTCCGGTTGTGACAAAGATCGAGACGCTGCAGTCAGGTCCCTGGGTGGCATCTATCGCGGTTTCCATGCGCGTTGCCTCCTCCGAGATGAGGCTCACGTACGAGCTTCGCGCCGGCGATCCCCGGCTGCACCTTTTCCTGCAGGTCACCTGGTTGGAAAAAGGCGCCCCCGAGATCGGCACGCCCGTGCTCCGGCTGGCTCTCCCGCTGGCGTTCGCCGCGCCGGCCATGCAGCCCCGGGTATTCTACGAGATCCCCTTCGGTGCGATCGAGCGCGCAATGAAGCACGGGGAGGAGGTTCCCGCGCTGCGGTGGGCCGCGGTGGAAGCCGGCGCTCCCGGAAAGCGCACGGCGTGCGTGCTCTTCAACGACAGCAAGCACGGCCACGCCTTTCACGATGGCACGCTGTGCCTGACGCTGCTGCGCAGCAGCTTCGCGCCGGACCCGCTTCCCGAAATCGGGCAGCACGAGGTCCGCTGCGCGCTCGCGTGCGTGCCGGCGCCGTTTGACGCGTCGTCCGCCTCCCGCGCGGCGTCAGCCTTCGACCAGGAGCTGCAGGTGGTGAGCACGACCCGTCATGGCGGGCGGCTGCCGGCGACCGCGGGCCTCGTGCGCGTGGAGGGCGGCGTGCTGAGCGGCCTCAAGGCCGCCGAGGACGGCGCTGGCATCGTCATGAGGCTGTACAACCCGGTCGACGCCGAGGCGGCCGTGCGCATCGAGTTCGCCGAGGGGATGGGCCGTGTCGCGAAGGCCCAGGACGTCGACCTCCTCGAACGGGGAGGAACGGCGGTCACGATAGACGGCTCGAGGATCAACCTCCGGATCCCGGCACGAGGCATTCGGTCGGTCAGGGTCGTGCTGGCTCCGTAGGCGATGCCGCGGCGTTGACCCGACACGCGCATGCCGCTATCCTCTCCGGCATGGCGAAGAACGAAGAGGTGCGAAGCACTGCGCAGGCGATCCGCGCCGTTGGCGCGCGGCGGATTGCGCTCCTGGCGACCGGTGTCCTCGTGCTTCTTGGCGCGGCTGTCCTGGTGACAGCCGCTCTCGTCTCCCGCCCGGCGCCGGCCGTCACGATGAGCCTGGAAGAGCTCATCAAGGCGGCGGACTCCGTGGGCTTCTTCACCACCACTACGGCCGAAATGGGGCTCGTGGAGCTTCTCCCGGCGAATGCCGCGCTCCCCGAGGCGAGTGCGAACCTGCTCCCGGTGGGGTGCCAGGGCGCCCGACTTCGAGCTGCGGACGCCGGTCGGGGAGACGGTGAAGCTCTCGAGCTTTCGGGGCAAGACGGTTCTGCTCGAGTTCTTCGCAACATGGTGCCCGCACTGCCAGGCAGAAGCGCCGCACATGGTGCGTATCGCCCAGTCGCTGCCGGAGCAGGGGTTCGTCGTCATCGGGGTGAACGTCGACAGCGAGGATCCCGCAAGCATTTACGCGTTCGATCACTACTTCCAGATCCCCTACCAGACCCTGCTCGACCCGGGCGGCCGCCCGGAAGCTTCACCACGCCGGGGACCGCGGGGCGGGTGACCCGGGCCCTACCGTATCAGCATCCTGCCGGTGATTCTACGTCATCGACCCGAGCGGCCGCATCGCATGGCGGGCGGACGGCGAGAGGCCCACCACCCGGATCGTGACGGAGCTCAGCAAGGCGTCGGGTTCCTGACGCGCGTCGCAGCTGCCGATATTCGCGGTTTTCTGCCTTTTTGACAATTTTCTTGACGGCTGCCGGCCAGTGGGCTATAGTCACGGGATTCCACTCTCGAAAGGAGAAGTCACCATGAAGCTCGCGTTTCGCGTTTTGGTGATCCTGGCCATGGCTCTGGCGTGCTCGGTGCCCGCTATGGCTCAGGCTGCCAACCCGATGGACTATCTGAACGCCTCACGGGCGGACACCCTGATCATCGACCAGCCCTACAAGCTGGAGGTCACCGACAACTGGAATCCGTACACCCCCGGCAACGCCTTCAGCTGGGGCATGTCCGAAATCGGCATGGACGACCTGATGTACCTGAACTACGGCGACGGCAAGTACATCATGTGGATGGCCGATTCGATCACCAGCAACGCCGCCTCCACCGTATGGACCCTCAAGCTGCGCAAGGGCATCACCTGGAACGACGGTGTGCCTTTCACTGCCGATGACATCATCTACACGATCAACCTGCAGATCAAGAACGACAAGCTGACCAACCACTTCTACTGGCTGGAATGGCTGGACAAGGTCGAAAAAGTCGACGCCTTGACCGTGAGATACACCCTGAAAAAGCCCAACCCGCGCTTTTCCGCCGAGCGCATCAGCGGCGGCGTCGGGGTGTTCCCGGACGTTTTCATTCCCCAGCACATCTGGCAGGGTGTCGATGACCCGACCACCTTCAAGAACTATGATCCCGCCAAGGGCCTTCCCATGGGAACCGGCGCCTATATCCTGGCCAAGGTGACCACGAATGAGACCATCATGGTCCGCAACGACAACTGGTGGGGCGCCAAGACCGGCTTCCAGAAGCTGCCCCTGCCCAAGAAGGTCATCTACAGCTACGTCGGCACCGAGGAGGTCCGCACGCAGACCGCCATCGACAACGGCTTCGACAGCATGCAGGACATCACGGTCGGCGCGCTCCAGGCAATCCTTGCGCAGAACCCCAAGTGGCAGGCCTGGTTCAAGCAGAAGCCGTATGCCGCCGCTGATCCTTGCGCCCGCATCATTTCCCTGAACTCCGCCAAGAAGCCCTGGGATGACAAGGACATGCGCAAGATGCTGAGCCTCGTGATGGATCGACAGCAGATCGTGGACATCGCCTACGAAGGCTCGACCATCCTTGCCGCCTACTTCTGGCCAGCCTATCCTTCGATGAAGCCCTATTCCGACCTCGTGGACAAGGCCACGTACGCGTCCTTCCTCAAGCCCGACGTCGCCAAGGCAGCGGCGATCATGCAGTCCAAGGGCTACGTCAAGGGCGCCAAGTACTGGTCCAAGGACGGGAAGGACCTGACCCTCGAGATCCAGGTCCCCGAAGATTTCATCGAGCTCCAGCGTATCGCCGACGTGTACGTCGAGCAGCTGCAGAAGTTCGGCATCAACGCCTCGGAGGCGAAGCTGGGCGCCGTGTATTACACCAACTCGTCCCAGGGCGACTACGAAGCCCAGTCCAACTGGTTCGCCTGCGGCTCCGTCAACGAGCCGTATACCACCCTGAACCAGTTCACCGGCGCTGCCGCTCCCATTGGCCAGACCGCCAAGGGCGGACCTGTGGACAACCAGTGGCGCTGGAGCAACAAGAAGTACTCCGATCTCGTTGCCCAGATCGGCACTCTCAAGGTGGGTGACCCGAAGATGCTCGACCTGACCAAGCAGGCCCTGGCCATCCTGTACGATGAGCTGCCGGCGTTCCCCGCGGCCCAGTCCCGCAAGATCGTGCCTTTCAACTACACGTACTGGACCGGATACCCGACCAGCGACAACTACTACATCTTCCCTTGTAACTGGTGCAACCTCTGGGCCGTCGCGATGCCCAAGCTCCAGAGGGCCCCGTAACGGTCACGTTGCTTCCGTGAGTTTCGTCTTCAGCAAATCCCCGATGGCTCTCATCCCGAGAGCCATCGGGGCCACTAATGTCAAATAACCTCCGGACGGGAGAACCTCTATGGGCGGGTTGACCGGAAAGTATGTGCTCCAGCGCCTGCTGATGTGGATGCTGACGATCCTGATAGGCGTGACGCTGGTGTTTGCCATTCCGCGCCTGGGGAAGAGCGACCCGACCACCGCCATGCTCCTGCGCATGATGAACATGCGCGGGTACGTGGAGAATGCCGACCAGATCATCCAGACCTATAAGCAGAGTTTCGGCCTCAACGATCCCGTCATGACCCAGTACGTGCGCTACCTGGGGCACGTCGTGCGCTTTGACTACGGCTTTTCGTTCGCCCGGTTTCCCACGGCAGCGTGGGAGATCGTCAGGCCGGCCCTGCCGTGGACGCTCACCTTGCTTTCGATTGCCGCGGTGCTGTCCCTCCTCGTCGGGGCCTTCGTCGGGGCGCTGATGGGCTGGGGAAAGACACCCCGGTGGCTGCGGCCGATTCTTCCGGCGAGCCTGACGTTCACCTCGATACCCTATTTCATGTTCGGGATCCTCATCATCTTTCTCTTCGCGTTCCGGCTGCACTGGCTGCCCGGCCACGGGCGGATACGGGCGAGACGTGACCCAGGGCTGGAACCTGCCCTTTCTCCGCAGCGTGGCAAGCCATGCCATCCTGCCCCTGCTCTCCATCATCCTGACCTCGATGGGCGGCTGGGCCCTCGGCATGCGCGGCCTGATGATCGGGGTCAACAACGAGGATTACTTTCTGCTGGCGCAGGCCAAGGGCCTGTCGCCGTCACGCGTCTTTTTCCGCTATGGCATCCGTAACGCGATCGTGCCCGTGCTGACCGCCTTCGCCCTCGGCCTGGGCGGGCTGGTCGGCGGGTCGACCCTCGTGGAATACATCTTCGCCTACCCCGGCACCGGCTATACCCTGTACCGCTCCATCCAGGAGCAGGACTACACCGTCATCCAGACCATCACGAACCTGATGATCGTCATCACGGCAACCGCGGTCCTGATCATCGACCTTCTGTACCCTCTCCTCGATCCGCGCATAACCTTCAAGAAGAATGTTGCTTCGTAGCGGCCAGGAGAACACAGTGATGGCAAAGGCAACCAAAGGATTGAGCGCTCAGGCCGGCGGCACGCAGGTCAGGACCCGGGACAGGCCCTGGATCAACGCGAAGTTCCTCACGGGCGCCTCGATTGCCCTCCTCTTCATCCTTTTCGGGCCGCTCGGGCCGCTGTTCTGGAACACCCAGCTGGCTTTCACCGCCTCCTCTCCCACGAACCTGCCGCCGATGTGGGTGGAGGGCGGCTCGCACGAGCATCCGCTGGGGACGGAGAGCAACGGCCGGGACATGCTGGCCCAGCTCATCGTCGGCACCCCGTCGT
Organism: uncultured Spirochaetota bacterium; assembly: GCA_963768665.1. Lineage (GTDB taxonomy): Bacteria > Spirochaetota > Spirochaetia > SZUA-6 > Fen-1364 > Fen-1364. The sequence goes on from CAVYIU010000004.1 coordinate 72,375, forward strand.
CCCTGAAGGTCGGGTTGATCGCGGCTTCCATCGGCATGGGGGTCGGCCTCCTCCTCGGTTCGCTCGCCGGCTACCTGGGGGGCTGGGCGGACCACGTGATCCGGACCATCAGCGACTCGGTGATAACCATTCCCAGCCTGATGGTGCTCATTTCCATCGCGGCGTATATCCACATGACGGATTCCACCGCCATGGCGCTGATCCTGGCCCTGTTTGCATGGCCCGGCCCGACCCGCCTGGTTCGCTCACAGGTGCTCACCCTGCGGGAGCGAGGGTATGTGCGCATGGCGCTCCTGTCGAACGTGCCTCCGCTGCAGATCATGCTGGTCGAAATGGCTCCCAACATGCTGCCCTGGCTCGCTGCTTCGTTCACCGGAGGTGTCTCGGCCGCAATACTCGGCGCCGTCGGCCTGGAGGCGCTGGGCCTGGGACCGACACGCGTTCCCTCGCTGGGGATGATCATCAACTATGCGCTCACAAGCTCCGCGCTGGTGCGGGGCATGGTGTGGTGGTGGCTGCCCCCCATCCTGGTCCTCATCGTCATTTTCGTCAGCTTCTTCCTCATGACGATAGGCCTGGACGAGATTGCCAATCCCCGCATGAGAAGGGCACGGAATGGCAGCTGATCAGAAGGTTCTCGAGATCGTCGACCTGAATGTCCACTACTTCACCCCGGCCGGCGCCGTGGTTGCCGTCAACGCGGTCAACCTGTACGTCAAGGCGGGTGAAATCGTCGGCCTGGTCGGAGAATCGGGCTGCGGCAAGACCTCGGTGGCCATGGCCATTCTCCAGATGGTCCAGTCTCCCGGCAGGATCGTGAGCGGGAAAGTCCTCCTCAACGGGAATGACCTCGTGGGCCTCTCGGAAGGCGAGCTGCGCAAGGTGCGCTGGACGCAGCTGGCGTTGATCCCGCAGGGAGCGATGAACTCGCTGAACCCGGTGACCAGGATCAGGAAGCAGCTGGAAGACGCCATCCTCGCTCACCAGAAGATCGGCACCGCGGCGCTGAAGGAAAAAGTGCTCAAGATGCTCGTGGACGTGGGTCTCCCGGAGAGGGTGTACAACATGTTCCCGCACGAGCTGAGCGGGGGCATGAAGCAGCGTGTCTGCATCGCCATGGCAGTGTCGCTGCACCCGTCGATCGTCCTTGCCGACGAGCCCACCAGTGCGCTGGATGTCGTCGTCCAGCGCGTTGTTGCGCAGACCCTGCTGGACGTGAAGCGCAGGATGGGCGTCTCGATGATCATGATCGGGCACGACATGGGGCTGCAGGCGCAGATGGTGGACCGCTTGGCCGTCATGTATGCCGGCAACCTGGTGGAAGTGGGGCCGGTCGGTACCCTGTTCGCGCAGGCCTACCATCCCTATACCCGCCTCCTGATCGACTCGATCCCGTCCATCAAGGAACGCAAACCGCTGAAAGTGACGGAGGGACTGACCCATGACCTGCGCAATCCGCCGGCGGGCTGCGCTTTCCAGTTCCGCTGCCCGCTGGTCACGGATCGCTGCCGGGACAGAAAGCCCGCGCAGATCGAGATGGGCCCTGACCACTGGGTCGCCTGTGTCCAATACGCGCACTAGGATGTGATGATGCCAGCAACGGAACAACCAATCCTTTCCATCCAGCAGGCGACCAAGCTGTACGGCGGCGGCTTCCTCGGGTCTTCGAAGCCCTTCGTTGCCCTGGACCATTTCTCCCTGGATATCAGCGAAAGCCAGGCCAGGATCGTCACCATCGCCGGGGAAAGCGGCAGCGGAAAGACCACGCTGTCCAACCTGATCCTGAGCTTCACCTCCTGCAGCGAGGGGAAAATCCTCTACCGCGACACCGAGCTCACCGCAATGACCAGGGCGCAGCGGATCATGTACCGCAAGGAGGTCCAGGCGATATTCCAGGACCCCTACGAGGTCTACAACCCCTTCTACCGCATTTCACACATCATGAACATGGTGGTCAGGCGCTTTCACCTTGCGCGGGGCAGGAATGACGCGGCCGAGCTCATCGAGCAGGCCATGAAGATCGTCGGCCTGCGCAGCGGCGAGATCCTGGACAAGTATCCCCACCAGCTTTCCGGCGGCCAGCGCCAGCGGGTGATGGTTGCCCGCGCCTACATGCTGAGCCCGCGGCTGATCGTCGCCGACGAGCCGGTGTCAGCCGTCGACGCTTCCCTGCGCGCCATGATCCTGGACATCATGCTCCGCCTCCGCAACGAGAAAAACATCTCTTTCCTCTACATTACGCATGACCTCTCGACCGCCTACCAGATCAGCGACCTGATGTACGTGCTTTTCCAGGGCACGACGGTGGAGCGCGGAACGACCGCCAGGATCATCGAGAATCCCCAGCACCCCTACGTGCAGCAGCTCATCGATTCCATCCCCGTCCCCGACCCCCGGGTGAAGTGGGACACGGACATCTCCCTGCCTTCCGAAGAGGTCATGCGGATGACGAACAGGGTCGGATGCCGCTTCTATCCACGCTGCCCGAAGCACATGGATATCTGCCAGCGCTCTTTTCCCGAGATGGTGAAGACGGAAGAAGGCCACGAAGTGGCCTGCTACCTGTACAGGTAGCCCGCCTCGTCGTGCCACGCTCCGGCGCTGCGGGGGCGCAGGAGCATGTCCCTCACATTGCTGCCACGGTCCTGTACATCGCAACGACTTTTGCCGGATCGATCTCCGCGAGGATGTTGTGGATGGCACAGAACACGTAGCCGCCGCCGTCTGCCATGACCGGCACCACCTCGGCGACCTCCCTTTCCACGTCGGATACACTGCCCAGGGGGAGAGTCCGCTGGGTGTTGACCCCGCCGCCCCAGAGAGCGATGCGATCCCGGCATGTCTCTTTCCACTCCCGGTATCCGTGTGCGCCGGCCGACCACTGGACGGGGCCGATGACGTCGAAGCCTGCATCGATGATGTGCTCGAGAATCGGGTGCACGGCGCCGCAGCAATGGAGGAAGACCTTGCACTCCGGCAACGCATCGTGGAGCGCATCCGTCATCTGTCGGTAGTACGGGGCGTAGAGGTCCGCGAAAACCGCCGGCGGCAGGATGGGTCCGTTCTGCGTGCCCTGGTCGTCCGCGGCGTACATCACGACGTCCACGGAGCCCTTGAGATACGGGGCGATGAGCCGCACCTGCCGACGGGCGTGCTCGACCTTCATCCGGTGCACCTCCCGCACCCACTCGGGGTGCAGCACGCACATCATGGAGTAGGCAGCCATGCCGCCGGGAAAGCCGAGGTCCGCCTGCAGCCCGTTGAAAAAGACGGCGCGATCGGTGGCCGCGCGCACCCGCCTGCAGTACGCCCCGATGGCGTTCGCCTGCTCCTCGGTGAACCGGGCAGCCGCGAAAAGACCCTGGATCCGCGCCCAGTCCGGCTCCCGGATCTCCGCCTCCAGGTCCAGCACCTCGCCGGCGTGCTCGTGGTCGAAGACGAACGACGCAGGAGGCATGCGGGCGGGGCTGCCGCCGATGTCCTGCACGATCGTGCCGTCGCTCTCCGTGGCGTAGGCGCCGGGATTCATGACCAGCGCGGGGAGCCGGCCGTTGTAATCGTAACGGGTCCACTTCCGTGGCTCCTCGAAAGCGTTGGTGCACTCGTCGAGTGTCACGTGGATGACGTCGCAGTCCAAGGCGTCCAGGACGTCGAGATCCGGCAGGGCAAGCATCTGGCTCGTGTCGTACATGAGCGGCAGGCGGGCGGGGAGGCCGAGGGCCGCGCGCAGCTTCGGATACGCGAAAGCGCTGATACCGCTCGACCGCATGCCCCCGAAATCCTTCGGCACCTTGTCGGGGACCCTGAAGTCGAGGCTGGTCATGACCCGATCTCTTCGTGACGGCATCCCTCTCACCTCACTGGCTGACTTTGCACGGGCAATCGCCGGGAAGACTGGTATCGTTCAGCGCGCCCGTCCACTTCGAGATGCCCCCGAAGTTGATGACGTGAAGATAGCCCAGGCCATCGAGCGTCTTCTTTGCAGCCGTGGCCCGCGTTCCCGCCTTGCAGTACACGATGATGAGAGCCGATTTGTCGGGTGTCGGGACGTTCTGGGCGATGGTGTCGTAGGGAATATTCACGGCAGTGGGGATGTGTCCTGCCTTGTATTCCTCGGCAGTGCGCACGTCCACGAGGATGTAGGGAACGGTGTTCTTGGAGATCAGCGTAGCGAGCTCGCTCGGGCTCTCGAAGCGCGCATAGTCGACGATGGCGGCGGCGGACGCCTTTTGACACACGCAAAGACCAAGGGCGCATACCGCTGCGATCGCGATGATACCGAGATGATGCTTCATGCTCGTCCTCCTGGCAGTCCTTTGATGCGCGCGAGAAAGTTCGATAAGTTATGAACGGGAACGGCTCCATGGTGATCCCGGTGTATACGCATGTCAAGCATTCGCGAAAGGGGTGTTCGCGGAAGGAGCGAAGCGTGTGAGCCCTCCCTCCTTTCCCATCGAGACGCGCCGGCTGCTCATCCGGCCGCTGCGCATCGAGGATGCCGAGGAGCTTCACGAGCTGTACTCGGACGCGGAGGCGATGCGCTTCCTCTCGGCGGAGGTGCCCGCGACGATCGCGGAGTCGCGTGCCTGGGTGCAGGCCAAGATCGACAAGTTCCTGGCCGAGGACGGCATGAGCCTCTGGGCCGTCGTGGAGCGGAGGAGCGGTCGGGTCATCGGCGACGCCGGGCTCCAGTGGGAGGAGATCGCCGGTTCGCGCGAGCTGGAGCTCGCGTGCCGGATCCTCGCTCGTTTCCAGGGCCGCGGCTATGGAACGGAGGCGTCGGAGGCCTGCCTGCGCGCCGCCTTCGACGCGGGGGTCACACGCGTCGTTGCGCAGACCGACGCAGGCAACGCGGCCGCCGCGCGTGTCCTGCGTCGGGTCGGCATGATCTGCGCGGGCCGGCTCGCGTGGCAGGGGCGCACCATGGACCTCTACGAGATCACGCGGTCGGGTGCGGGCCGGCGCGGGGCAGACGCGGAGTAGAGCGCAAAGAACGCCGGGGGAGCTCACGAGGCCGGCCGCTTTTCCCCTTCGGACTTTCGCAGCGGCCAGAACTGGAACAGTTCGGCGAATACAATCAGGAAGGGAAACGTCACGGCCAGGAGCGCCGATGCGAGCCAGGTCTCGAACGAGTAGCCGGGAGGACCGGAGGGCGCTCGCGCGCCGAAGAAAGCGGGCGCCAGCGCGCCGAAGAGTCGCGCGAGGGAAGTCCCGATGACGGCAGCGGCAGCCGCATTGAGAACGCCCTTCAAGGGCTGCGAAAACCTGGCAAAGAGGGAGTTCTGCATCATGTTCAGCACGATGATGGTGCCGAAGACAAACGGGATGGGAACGCGCACCATGAACACGGGGGCATCCATCCGCAGCAGCTTTTCTCCGATGAACAAGGCGACAGCCCCGATTCCCAGCACGATGGCCGTCCAGACCAGGCCGAGCAGGGGCTGCCGCAGGAGAGCCGCCCGCTTTGCGAGAGGCCACATGTCGAAGTTCAACACCAGGAACATCGCGCTTATCGTCGTCAGGTAGGCGACCAACGCGCTCCAGCCGTTGAACAGCCCGTGCGGATCGAGGGCGGGCACGTACGCGGGAGCGCCCCGCAGGAAATCATAGTTGAAGAACAGCCGGAAGAGCAGGTCATTCACCACGTAGCACACGAGCAGCATTGAAAGACCCGGCGGCAACGCTGTTCCTGAACAGTGTCACGAACGGCCAGCCCCCCAGATGATCGCCAGCCAGAAAGCGATAATGACGGTCGTAATGATGCACATGGACAGCATGGGAGCCGGCGGGCTGACGCGGCCGCCAACCGTGAGGAAGTGAGCCAGCGCGACGAGGGCGCCCGCGGCCAGCACGAGCAGCAGGAAGAGAAGCCCGCGGAGAGGCTGGGATCGCCGCGCGACGAACGCGGGATGCCCTGCCTTCCAGGTCACACTGATGACGATCATCATCGGGATGAGGCTGGTCATCAGGTAGGACACCCACGTCGTGAACGCGGGAAGGGAAAAGAAGGAGATGAACCCCAGCGAGAGGGCGACCACAAGGACCGAGGAAACGATGCCAAGCGCGGGCTGCTTCATGGGCTCAGCGGCTCCTCCTGTCCACCACGCGCCGCGCCTTGCCCTCCAGCTGTCGGGCGATGCTCCGCGGCTCGGCCAGCGTCACGCGCGCCGGGACCCCGGCGAGCGCCTCGATCTCCCGTGCCAGGCGCGAGCGCGCGCCCTCCAGCGTCTTCAGCTCGTCCATGCCCGGCATCGACTCGGAGATCTCCACGCGGACGGCGAGCGTATCCACCCCGTTCTCGCGGTCGACCACGATCTCGAAGTGCGGGTCCAGCCCCTTCACGCCGAGGATCGCCTGCTCGACCTGCGAGGGAAAGAACTTCGCGGCGCCCATGATGATCATGTCGTCGATCCTGCCCTGCACGCGTGACATCCGCGCCAGCGTCCTGCCGCACGCGCAAGGCGCGCGCGTGAGGACGCCCAGGTCCCCCGTGCGGTAGCGGACGAGGGGGAAGCCCTCCTTGGTGATTGTCGTGAAGACCAGCTCCCCCTCGCTGCCGTCCGAGACAGGCGCCAGCGTCCCGGGGTCAATAGCCTCGACGATGAAGTGGTCCTCGTTCACGTGCAGGCCGCAGCGGCCTTCGCACTCGAAGGAGACGCCGGGGCCGAGGATCTCGGTGAGCCCGTAGTTGTCGAAGGCGCGCACCCGCAGGGATTGCTCGATCTGCGCGCGCAGCCCTTCGCTCCACGGCTCGGCGCCGAGGAACGCGGTCTTCAGCGAGAGCTTCCCGGGGCGGATGCCCGCGCGGGCAATCGCCTCGGCGATGGCCACCGCGTAGCCGGGCGTGCATGCCAGCGCCGTGGTCTTGAAGTCCTTCATGATGAGGACCTGCTTCTCCAGGGCCGCGGTGGAGGCGGGGATGACCGAGGCGCCGATGCGCTCCGCCCCGTAATGAAACCCGAGGCCGCCGGTGAAAAGGCCGTAGCCGAAGGCAACCTGCACCACGTCGTGCTCGGTGACGCCTCCGGCGGCGAGCACGCGCGCGACGCACTCGGCCCACGCGCGGATGTCGTTGCGCGTGTAGCCCACCACGACGGCAGCTGCCCGTGGTGCCGGAGGTGGACTGGATCCGCACGATGTCGCGGAGCGGGACGGCGAACATGTCGTACGGGTAGCTCCTGCGGAGGTCCTCCTTCGTGGTGAAGGGCAGGCGCGCGAGGTCGGCGAGGGACGTGACCTGTTCCGCGGTGGCGCCCGCGGCCGAGAGGGCGTGATGGTAGAACGCGACGTTGCGCTCCGCGCGGTTGAGCGTGGCCTGCAGCCGTTCCAGCTGGAGCTGGCGCGAGGCTCTCTCGATCGATGGCTTCTCGTGTTTTCCGATGCCAGCTCATGACGCTTCCTTTCATTCGTCGATGCTCCGATAGTCCCTGCCCAGGTACGCCCTGCGCACGTCGTGGTTTGCGCCCAAGCTGCTCCGCGCTGCCCTCCACCATGATGCGGCCGGTCTCGATGCACGTATCCGCGGTCGGCGATCGACAGGGCCGCGCGCGCGTTCTGCTCCACCAGGAGCACGGTGGTGCCCTGCCTTCGCAGGCCCGCAATCACCTGGAAGATCTCCCGCGCGATCAGGGGCGCAAGACCGATGGAGGGCTCGTCCAGCATGAGGAGGCGCGGCTTCGCCATGAGCGCGCGCGCCAGGGCCAGCATCTGCTGCTCGCCTGCCGGAGAGCGTGCCCGCCGCGCTGGGCGCGTCCTGCGCGCGAGGACCGGGAAGAGGCGCATGGATGGTCCTCCATGTCCTTCTCCACCGCGCGCCTCTCTTTCCGCGCCAGCGCAGGTAGGCGCCGAGGAGAAGGTTCTCCCGCACGCTGAGGTCGGCGAAGATCTGCCGGCCCTCCGGCACGAGGATGCAGCCCGCGCGCTGCCACCGCTTCCGCCGGCCGTCCCGCGATCTCCCCGCCTTCGAAGCCGGCGGAGCCGGCGAGCGGCCGCACGACGCCTGCCAGCGCGTTGAGGAGCGTGCTCTTTCCCGCGCCGTTGGCGCCGATGATGGTCACGATCTCGCCGGCGTCCACGTGCAGCGACACGCCGTGCAGGACCTCCACGCTCGCCGTAGCCGGCGCGGAGGTTACGTACCCTAAGCATCCGGCTCCCCCAGGTACACGGCGACGACCTTCGGCGTCGGCCTGCACCTCGCGCGGTCGTTCCCTCGGCGATCCTGCGCCCGGCGCTGAGGACGAGCACCTCGTCGGAGATGCCCATGACGAGGGTCATGTCGTGCTCCACGATCAGGACCGTGATGCCGCGGCCGCGGATGCCCGCCGATGAGCTCGCCGAGGGACTCCGTCTCCGCGGGATTCAGGCCGCAGGCAGGCTCGTCGAGGAGCAGCAGGCGCGGCCGGGCCGCCAGGGCGCGGGCGATCTCCACCACCCGCTGCCGGCCGAAGGGCAGCGCCACCGCCTCCCGCCCCGGCGAGGTCGGCGGCGCCCAGCGCGTCCAGCACGCCCGAGGCACTCGTTGCGCGCGTGCGCCTCTTCCCGCGCCGTGGCCGCACGGCCCGACCATGCCCGCGAGAAACCCGCCGCGCGTGCGCACGTGCGCGCCCACCATGACGTTCTCCAGCACGCTCATGCGCGGGAAGAGGCGCGTAGCCTGGAACGTCCGCGCGATGCCCCGCGCCGCGACCCTGTGGGGCGGCAGACCGGCGATCGACGCTCCGTCGAAGGTGATGGCCCCTGCGGCCGGCGGGATGCTGCCGGCGATCAGGTTGAAGAGGGTCGTCTTTCCCGCGCCGTTGGGGCCGATGATCGCCTTCACGATCCCCGGCGGACACGCGAATCTCACGTCGTCGATGACGTGCAGGCCGCCGAACCACTTCTGCAGGCCGCTGACGGCAAGGAGCGCGGCGCCCGGTCCGGCGCTGGTCGCGGTGCTCACCGGCGCACTCTCAGCAGGCCGCCGAGGCCGTTGGGCGCGAAGAGCATGATTGCCACGAGGATGCCGCCGAACACGGCATCGTCGTAGAGCCCGAAGGCGCCGCGCAGCGACAGGAAGGTGAGTCCCGCGGAGACGGCCAGCGTCCCCCAGATGCTGCCCATGCCGCCCGCCGCCACCAGCGCGACGTAGCGCACCGACTTCATCACCCCGGCCTCGCCGGGGCCGATGCCGCCGTTGAAATGGGCGAGGCATGCGCCGCCGACGCCCGCGAAGACCGCGCTCAGCACGAAGGTCGCCAGCTTGAAACGGGCCACGTTCACACCCATTGCCGATGCGGCATCCTCGTTCCCGTTGATGGCGCGCAGCGCCCTCCCCACCCGCGAGTGCACGAGGTTGACCGCCAGCAGGCAGGCGACAACGACGAGGCCCCACGCGATGTAGAAGTTCTGCACGCGCGCGGCCCTCCGTCCCGTGATGGCGAGACCGGCAACGAGGGGAAGCGCCGGGACGTTCGCCAGGCCGTCCGCGCCGCCGAACAGCGGCGTTCCCACCAGGATGCGGGAGACGATGATGCCGAAGGCGAGCGTGGCCATGGCGAGGTAGTGACCGCGCAGCCGGAGGACCGGCAGCCCCACCAGGACGGCAGCGGCTGCCGTGACGACCACTGCCGCGGGCAGCGATAGCCACGAGGCGACACCTGCCGCGGCCAGGACCGCGGCCGCGTATCCCCCTATGGCGAAGAATCCGGCATGCCCCATGGAGACCTGCCCGGCGTACCCCATGAGCAGGCACAGGCCGAGGGCCACCAGGGTGTAGTAGGCGGCCATGGTGAGCTGGGTCATGTAGAACTCGACCTTGAGGGTGGAGAGGGCAAGCTGGACTCCGATCACCGCGGCGACGAGCACGAGGAGGGGCGCATAGCGGCGGCCCAGGCTTCCCTTCATGCCTCCGCCGCCCGGAAGAGGCCCTGCGGCCGCAGCACGAGGATGAGGAGGAGGATGGCCAGCGCAACGACATCCTTGTAGACGATGGGGAGGACGCTGATGCTGGCCGTCTCTACGAGGCCCACCACGATCCCGGCCGCCACCGCGGCGGGCACGCTCCCCAGGCCTCCCAGGACAGCGCACGTGAAGCCCTTCACCGCCAGTGACGTGCCCATGTCGTACTGGGTCTGCGTCAGCGGCGACACGGCGCACCCGGCAAGCCCGCCCATCGCAGCGGCAAGGAAGAAGGAGAGCGTCACCACCGTCGAGGTGCGGATGCCGCACAGGCGCGCGGCAGTGGCGTTGGACGCGCAGGCCCGCATGGCCCTGCCGAGGAGCGTGGAGCGGAAGAAAGCGGCAAGGGCGCAGACCATGACGGCGGAGATGCCCAGCACCCAGAGCACCTGGGGCGAGATCCGCGCGCCGAGGAGCGCGATCGAGCTCGTCTCGTCGCCCGAGAAGAACGGGAGCGCGTGGACCTTCTCGTCCCAGATGTGCAGGCCCGCCTCGCGGAGGAGGATCGACAGCCCGATCGTGATGATGATCATCCGCAAGACAGCGGGATTCTTCAGCCAGCCCAGGAAGAGGCGCTGGACAACGACGCCCACAAGGCCGGTGGCCATGGTGGCAAGGGCAATCGCGGCGGGAAGCGGCATGACGCGCGCCAGGGAGATGGCGATCATGCCCCCGAGCATCAGGAACTCGCCCTGCGCGAAGTTGATGATCCCGGTGGCGTTGTAGACGATGGTAAAGCCGATCGCGACGGTGGCGTAGACGCTTCCCGTCGCGATCCCGGCCAGCAGGTACTGGAGAACCTGCGACAACGCTACTGGTAGACGACGAACTCGCCGTTCTTCACGGTGAGCATCTCGAAGGCGTCGATGGTGAGCCCGTTGTGGTCCGTGGGGGAGAAGGAGAAGACCCCTCCCGTGCCGGGGAAACCCTTGATCGTCTCGATGGCGTCACGCACCTTGCTCCGGTCGACGCTGCCCGCTCTCCTCACCGCCTCGGCCAGGATGGTGAACGCGTCGAAGGCGTGCCCGCCGAAGGTGCTGACGTCTTCGCCGTACTTCGTCTCGTATTCCTTCTTGTAGCTCGTGAGGACCTGCTTCTGGGGGTTTGATGCAGGGAGCGCGTCCGCGACGAGGAGCCGGCCGCAGGGGAAGATGATGCCTTCCGCGGCCTTGCCGGCCGCCTGGACGTAGGAGATGTTGCCGAAGCCGTGGCTCTGGAAGAGGGGAACGTCGAAGCCGAGCTGCTTCATGTTCTTAGCCACGATGGCCTGCGCCGGCTCGGTGGACCAGTTCACCACGGCCTGCACGTTCTGCGCCTTGATCTTGGTGAGGACGCCGGTGAGGTCGGTGGAGTCCTTGTCGTACTCCTCCGCCGCCGCGATGGTGATTCCCTTGGCGGGCGCCATCTGCAGGAGCACGGCCTTGCCGCCCTGGCCGAAGCCGGAGTTGCTGCTGATCACGCCGATCTTCGTGAGGCCCAGCTTGTTCATCGTGTCGAAGATGCGCGTCGCGGCGAAGGCGTCCATCTGCGGCGTCTTGAACACCCACTTCGCCACGGGGTTGACGATGCCCGCGTTGGCCGCGCAGGAGATGAGGATCGTCTCGTTTTCATCGGCAATTCCCTTGATCTTCAGCGATTCCCCGGTGGTGGATGGGCCGATGATGGCGAGCACCTGCTGCTCGTCGATGAGCTTGCGCGCGAAGGAGACCGCCTTGTCGGCGTCACCCTGCGAGTCGAGGATGGTGAGCTCGACCAGGTGACCGGCAACCCCGCCCGCCTTGTTCGCATCATCCACGATCATCCTGAGGGTCTTCGCCTCTGGCCCGCCCAGGGGCGCGTTGGGGCCCGTCACGGCGAAAATGGCGCCGAGCTTGATCGCCTCTGCGGCAAACAGCTGTCCGGCGCAGAGCGCCATGATGCCGCAACAGATTATGGACAGGGAGTTCCTGCGCATGATCGTCTCCTTTTTGCAGATAGAGAAGGTGAATAAATATACACAGTGCACAGGGAGATGCGTTTGTCAAGGCTGCGCGGCGAGGTGCCGGCGGCCGGGATTCGGGCGGCCCTTCCCCGTCAGGGCACGAATCGGTAGGTTGTAGGAATATGACCGGCAGGCAGGGTGATGCATTATCCGTCTTTCGCAACCACAACTTCCGCGCGTTCCTCGCGGCGCGCGCTCTCGCCTCGCTCTCCTCCCTCATGCTCGGCGTCGCCGTCGGCTGGCACGTGTATGACCTGACGCGGAGCGCTCTTGCCCTCGGCATGGTCGGGCTCGCCCAGTTCGTGCCGGCTCTCCTCCTCGCGCTGCCCGGGCGGTCTTGCCGCGGACCGGTTTGAACGGCGCACCATCCTGCTCCTCGGCTACACCCTGCAGGTGACGGTGGCGCTCCTCCTGCTCACCGTGTCCCTGGTCCCCGGCGCCCGGCGCGGGCTGGATCTTCCCCATCGTGGCGCTCATCGGCGTTGGGCAGGCGTTCCTGGGCGCCGCGAGCCAGTCGCTCGTTCCCTTCCTCGTGTCCAAGGAGGAGTTCCCGCGCGCCGTGGCGTGGAACTCGAGCACCTTCGAGATCGCGACCATCATCGGCCCGGCCGTCGGCGGCTTCCTGTACGCGTTCGGCCCGGCGTGCGTGTACGCCGTCTGCGCCGGCTGCTACGCGTGCTCCGTGTTTCTTCTCTCCCGTATCCACGCGCAGTTTCGCGTGACGGCTCCTGCCAGGCCGGGGTTCGAGGGCATGCTCACCGGCCTGCGCTATGTCTTTTCCCGCCCGACGATCCTCGGGGCGATCTCGCTGGACCTGTTCGCCGTCCTTTTCGGGGGAGCGACCGCGCTGCTGCCGATCTACGCGCGCGACATCCTCGACGTCGGCCCCTGGGGGCTGGGCCTCCTGCGCAGCGCGCCCGCCGTGGGGGCAGCGATCGTCGCATTCCTGCTCGCCCAGAAGCCGCTCGCCCGCCGCGCCGGTGCGCGCATGCTGATCTGCGTGGGCCTCTTCGGCGCCTTCACCATCGTCTTCGGGCTGTCACATTCGTTCCTTCTCTCGCTGGTGGCTCTCGCCGGCCTTGGCGCCGCCGACATGGTGAGCGTGGTGGTGCGGCAGACCCTCGTGCAGATCAACACGCCCGACGACAAGAGGGGGCGCGTGAGCGCGGTCTCGTCGATCTTCGTCGGGGCCTCGAACCAGCTGGGCGAGTTCGAGTCAGGGGCTACCGCCGCCTTGATGGGAGCGGTCCCAGCCGTCGTGGTCGGCGGCATCGGCACGATCCTCGTGGTCATCGCGTGGTCCCTGCTGTTCCCACCCCTGCGGAAGGCGGACCGCCTGGACGCGGTGCACGCCTGAGGGGCGCCTCTCAGAAGCAGTCCGTCAGCGCGCGTCGTTCGATGATGCACTGCAGCGCCAGGGCGGGCATCGCGATGCCTGCCAGGAACCCCCTCGCGCCGCCGCCCGAGATGCCGCCCGCGGCGTCGGCGGAAACCCACTCGGCAAACCCCGTCTTTTCCATGCCGGCCACGAGGTCCCCGACGAGCTGCGCGGCGAAGCCGGCGTCCCTGTCCGCGATTGCCGGCAGGACGAAACCCGTGCCCGTCGACCAGAAGCCGCCGTTGGTATAGGTCCCCAGCGGCACGGCGACCAGGGGGCGCTGCCAGCCGCCTTCCTCGGCGACCTGCCGCGTGCATCCGGCGAGGAAGATCCGTGAGCGGTGCCGCTTGTACCAGGCAACGATGCGCTCCTGCTTCGCCGGGTCTGACAGCCAGTAGGCGAGCCCGTTGGCCCACACGTTCACCTCCCGGCAGTCCTTCGATCCCGCGAGATACGCGCCTTCTTCCTCGCTCCAGAGCCGGAAGAGATTCGCCCTGATCCCCTCGGCAAGCGAGATCCACTTCCGCGTCCTCTCCGGGCGGGTGACATCCGGGAACAGCGCTGCCGCGCGCTGAAGCCCCCGGTAGAGGACGAGACTGCTCATCAGCTCGAATCCCGTGATGGCGCACGGATCGTGAAACCCGAACCCCGCGCCCGGGCGCTGCGGATCCACGTAGGCAAGCCCGCACGAGAAGGGAACCTCGTCGAAGCTGCGGGCGATCACGTCCGCCCACTCCGCCTTCCGCGGGATGGTCACTCCCCGGGCCTGGAACACGTCCAGGAGCCGCACCCACGCGGCCGGCAGGTGCAGCGGCATGTGCTCCGCGTGCGGCGTCCCCAGGGCACCCGGCTGCATCACCGGCATGCCGTCCGCCTCGATCCTGTCGGGCACCCTCGGAAGGTCGACCACGCTCCCGGTGATGAAGTGCAGCGCCTGCCCGAGGGTCGCCGTGTCCGCGAGGGACTCCTCGACGAGCAGGGGCCACAGGAAGTCGTCGGGCCAGATGCCCCTGTAGGTGGCACTGATGCAGGGGCTGTGAACCCGCAGTCCGCCGGCAAAGTCGATGCGCGACTTCACCGCGCACGCGTTGAGAGCGGCGCGAAGCACGCCGAGGGCTGACGCGAATGCCGGCCCGGCAGCGCTGCCCGGCCCGCTGGTCTCTTCAACGGTTGCGTTGTCCACGTGCCACGAGGATAGCGGGCCCCCGCAGGGGCCGCAAGCGGCCGCGGAAGCGAATGCATCCTTGACAGCGCTGTCAATCTGCCGTATGCATCGCCTACCAGGGGCCCGCACCATGAACAACCGTGACAGATTCTTCGGATTCGTGCGCCGTTCGCGGATCGACAGGGTGCCGATCCAGCTGCAGAACCTGATCCTCGCCGCCCAGGCCGTGCACCGTGACCTGCCGGTTGTCTTCGGGATCCCCACCTCGTCGCCGCGGGCCACGTCCTGGAGTGGGAGAAGTACCGCCACGATGCCGTCATCGTGGACATCGGGACGCACGCGGCCGCCGAAGCTCTCGGCTGCGTGGTGGAGTACGGCCCCGGGGAGCTTCCGCGCGTGGTGCGCGGGCCGGTCGCATCGTGGGAGGATATCGGCGGGCTTCGCCTGCCCGCCATCGAAGCCTCGGCTCCGCTCTCGGTGGTCCTCGGTGCCGTGCGGGAGCTGAAGGATACCATCGGGAAGCACACTGTCATCATGGGATCGCTCGACCAGGGTCCGTTTTCCCTGGCAACGCAGGTCGTCGGCCTGGAGAAAGTGCTGCTGGCACTCGCCATGGGAGAAGCCGCCCAGCCCATCGGGGTCCTGCTGCGCCTCTGCACGCAGTTCACGCTGGCGTACGGGCGCGCTCTCGCCGCTGCCGGGGCGGACGTCGTGCGCATGGGCGACTCCATCTCGGGCACCGACCTCATCTCGCCGGACATGTACCGCGCCTTCGCGCTCCCGTACCAGCGGATGCTCGCGGAGGAGTTCCACCGCGACGGCATCATCTTCGACTTCCACATCTGCGGCAACGCGACGCCCATCCTCCACGACATGGTGAGCGCGGGCGCTGCCTTCCTCGAGATCGACGAGAAGACCGACATGGCCGTTGCCCGCCGCGAAGCGAGGGACGGCTGCGGCGTGGCGGGAGCCATCAGCCCCCGGCTCCTGCGCTTCGGATCCGCCGCCGAGGTCGAGGCCGCGTGTCGGGAGCTGCTGCAGGGGTGGATGCCGCAGGCCGGACTCCTGCTCGGTCCCGGCTGTTCGCTGGTGGCCGACACGCCGGAGGAAAACCTGAGGGCGATGATCCGCTGCGCGGAGCAATGGGGGCGGTACTCAGCCTGAACGCGCGCGCCGTGGAGGCCAGGGGCCGACCGTGCCGCGGATGACCTGCGTCGTCGGCACGAGGATGTGCAGGTCCCGCGGGCTGCGCTTCTCGATGAGGTCGATGAGGAGCTGCGTCGCCAGGCGGCTGATCTCGTCCATGGGCTGGCGGACCGTCGTGAGAGGCGGATAGGTCTTCTGCGCGGAGGGAAAGTCGTCGAACCCGGTGACGGAGAGCTCGTCCGGCACCGTGATGCCGAGCTCGTGGGCCGCGCGGAGAGCGCCGGCAGCGGACTCGTCGTTGCTCGCGACGATCGCGGTGGGGCGCAGCCTCCGCGCGGCCAGCAGCTCGCGGGCGGCGCTCACTCCGCGGTCGAAACGGAAGCTTGCCACGCGCTTCAGGCGCGGGTCGAATCGCAGGCCCGCCGCGCGATGCGCGGCCAGGAAGCCCTGCCAGCGTTCGTTGCTGGCGTGGTGCTCGGGGTCGCCGTAGAGGAAACCGATGCGTCGGTGGCCGTTCGCCACGAGGTACCCGGTCATCTCGAACGCTCCCTGCCTGTCGTCCGCCGCGACATAGGGCAGCGGCGACGATGGGGTCCGACGGGGTGAGACGGACGAAGGGGACCTTGTTCTCCGCGAGGCGGTCCAGGAGCTCCGTGTCGATGTCGCACGGCGGCGTCAGGATGAGCCCGTCGGCGTGCTTCCGCTTGACGAGGTTGGCCACGTCGATGCGCGACTTGGCATTGAACGGGGTGAAGCCGGCGACCAGCAGCGTGTAGCCGCGCGGCGTGCCGAGGTTCAGGATGGAGAGGATGGTCTGCGGAAAATACTCGCCGGGGGCGCCGCCGAAGAGCAGGCCGATGGAGAATGCCGAGTTGCTTGCCAGCCGCCGCGCTGCGATGTTCGGCGAGTAGCCGAGCTTCACCATCGAATCGTTCACCCTGTCGCGGAGGACGGGACGCACGTGCGGCTCGCCGTTGATGACGCGGGAGACCGTTTTCATGGAGACGCCGGCGGCGCGCGCCACGTCATCGATTCTTACTGCCACCCTGCGAACCTCTTTGCGCCCGCGGCGGAGATTCAACTTGACTTTTCGCGACAGTCGTGCAGAATCTAATCGATCTTGACAGCGCTGTCAAGAAATACCAGTGCCATTCGGGAGGTTGCGTATGAGGAAGTGGGTATTTGTCCTTCTCGCGTTCCTGCTCGTCCTGCCGGCGTTTGGCGCCGGGACGGGTGAGAAGTCATCTTCCGGTCCGGTGATCCTTCCCGTTCTCGAGCGCGAAGGCGGGAACGACGCGAACACCCTGCTGCGCCAGGAAATCGACAAGCGATTCACGGAGAAGTACAAGGGCAAGATCGAGTTGAAGATCGAGTACGTCCCGGGCATGGCGGTCGAGTACCGCCAGAAGGAGAAGATGCTCGCCGGAGCGAACAACCTCCCCGCCATCGTGACGGATCTCATGACGGAGGCCGCGTTCGCCGAGTCGCTGATGAGCACCGGTCGGCTCGTGGACTTGAAGCCCTTCTTCGACAAGGACCCGAACTGGCAGAAGTATGTCTTCGAGGAGAGCGTGAAGTTCAACACGTACAAGGACGGGAAGATCTACACGGCTCCCCTGACGGATGACACGTACGTCGGCATCTTCTACAACAAGGACTACTTCGCGAAGGCCGGCATCAAGGAGTTCCCCAAGACCTGGGCCGACTTCTGGGTGGCCTGCGACAAGCTGAAGGCCGTCGGGATCACGCCCATCGCGCTGCACACCACCGAGACGGGCTGGTGCACGAACCTCATGCTGACGACCTACCTCGGCGCCACGAGTGCAAACGGCAAGGCTTTCATGAACATAAAGTACCCGACGGACCAGTTCAGCTCGCCGGAGTTCCTTGACGCCGTGAAGATGCTGAAGAAGCTCTACACCTACACAACCAGCGACGCCATCGGAAACACCTACGCGATCGCCGCGAACCATTTCTCCCACGGCGATACCGCCATGATCCCCAACGGTCCGTGGATGATCGACAGCTTCAGCGACACGCAGTATGCCCCCGCGGGCTTCGACCAGAAGGTCGGCTACGCGCGCTACCCCGGTGACATGATGATCTCCAACCTCGGCCTCGGGTACGGGGACGCGGTCTCCACGGACGTCTCCCCGGATGTCCAGAAGGCAGGCGTGGAGTGGCTGAAGTTCAACGCGACCCCCGAGATCATCAAGCTCCGCATGATGCGCATCGGGAGCCTCACCTCGAAGGTCCAGCTCACCGACGAGGAGAAGGCGACGCTGCTCCCCGCCAACCGCGAGTACGTCAACGCGGTGCAGGGCGTGAAGCAGACCATCCCCTGGTTCCAGACGCAGTGGGACCCGATCAACCAGAACGAGACCATCGTGAAGGACCTGCCCGCGTACCTCCTGGGCAACATGACCGCCGAGCAGTACTGTGACGCTCTCGTGCAGTCGGCCAAGCAGTACCAGGCATCCCTTCAGAAATAGCAGTTCGCGGGGACGGGCGCGACCGCCCGTCCCCGTCCTCTTCCGGGCATCCACGAGGCAAAAGACGTTGAAGAAGCACAACAGTATCTGGATCGTCCTCTTCCTCGCCCCGGCCCTTGTCATGTTCGTGCTCGTGTACCTGGGCCCCCTCATCCTCGTGATTGTCTCGAGCTTCACCCGCTGGAATGGGCTGCAGGCAATGAAGTTCATCGGGCTGAAGAACTACCTGGAGATCTTCCACAGCGACGAGTTTCGCGCCGCTTTCTTCAACACGCTGAAATGGGGTCTTCTCGCCGCGTTCGTCCATACGCCCTTCGGCATCCTCGTTGCCGTCGTGCTGGCACGGAAGGTGCCGGGGTGGCGGTTCACGCGCGCCGCCTTCATGGCGCCGAACATCATCGGGTGGACGGCCTTGTCGGTCCTCTTCCTCTTCATTTACATGCCCAAGGTGGGAATCCTCAACGGCCTCATCAACCTCGTGGGGTTCAAGAACTTCGACAACAACTGGCTCTACAACCCCGCCACGGCCTTCCTGTCCGTTTCCGTCATCTGGCTGTTCTACGCGGCGGTCATCACGCTCATCACGATGTCCGAGCTCCTCGCCATTTCCCCCTCGCTGGCCGAATCCGCCCGGATGGACGGCGCCACTCCCTTCCAGATCGACGTGTACATCAACCTCCCCATGATCCGCCCGATCATCGGCACGGGGGTCATCATCGCGGTGACGGCGATCTTCAAGCAGTTCGAGATCATCTTCCTGACCACGGGAGGAGGGCCGGGCAACGCGACCGTCAACCTGTCGGTCATGATGGTGAACCGTCTCTTCAACAGCATGGAGTACGGGTACTCCAACGCCCTCGCCACGGTCCTCCTTGTCATGGGGATGCTGTTCATCCTCATCTTCCAGTACGTCTTCCGCATCGGCCAGGAGCGCCGAATGAGTGACCGCGGCGTGCGCAGTGAAGGCGGACGGATCGTCCGTCATGTTCTCGGGCGGATCTTCATCTACCTCGTGATCGTCTTCGTCCTGGTGATTTCCCTGGCACCCCTCGTCTGGGTGATCATCACGTCGTTCAAGACAAACACGGAGATTCTCTCCTCGGCGCTCACGCTGCCGAAGGTGTGGTCGTTCCACGGCTACATCCTCGCCGTGCGGATCGCGAAGCTGAACCTCAAGTTCGTCACGTCCATGATCGTGGCATCCACGGCAACCGTCGGCGCCCTCCTCATCTACTCGATGGCCGGCTACGTCCTTGCGCGGGTGAGGTTCCCGGCTGGGGGCCTCATCTTCACGCTCCTGATCTCATCGATCCTCATCCCGGTGAACACCATGGTGCAGCCGGTGTACGAGATCATCCGCCGCCTGGGACTCTACGACACGAAGGGCGCCCTCATCCTCGTGAATATCGGCTTCGCGATGCCGCTGTGCCTCTTCCTCCTCCGCAGCTTCCTCCTCAGTCTCCCCCACGAACTGGAGGAGGCCGCGTGGATCGAGGGAGCGAGCTTCCCGCGGACGTTCTGGCGCATCATCTTCCCGCTGGCGCAGCCGGCGCTCGCCAGCGCGGGCGTGCTCACGTTCCTCGGGGCGTGGAACGAGTTCCTCTACGCGCTCCTCCTCACCTCGTCGGAGCGCAACCGGGTGCTCCCGCTTGCCGTCCGGTACTTCACGCAGCAGTTCACGTTCGATTACTCCGCGATGTTCGCGGCGCTCGTCCTCTACATCGTGCCGTCGCTCATCGTGTACGTCATCCTGCAGAACCAGATCATGGAAGGGCTCGTGGCAGGCGCGGTGAAAGAGTAGTGATGACACGCAGGGAAGCGGTGACGCTCGAGAACGCGGGGCTCAGGCTCTCTTTCGATCCTGCAACGGGGGCCCTTGCCGCGATCGGCCGCGGGGTCGGGGGCCCGGCCGTGAGCGGCACCGGGCACGCCGCCACTTTCTCGCTGCGCACGGGTGGCACCTTCACGTACGTGAAGGACACCAGCATGAACAGCGAGATCGACAACGGGCAGCAGGAGGTGCTGGCGCTGCGGATGACGGGCCGCTCATTCGTTGACGAGGGGGACGCCTCGGCGCTGGTGATCGACCAGGAGTGCCCCCAGGGATGGACGCTCAGCACCCGTTACTCGCTGGACCGCCGCGCGCCCGTGCTCACGATCGCGTGGACGCTCAAGTACACCGGCAAGAGCAGCACCACCCTCGATGGCGTCGCGTGGACCCTGCCGTCCCTGCGGCTCGCGCCGCAGCCTGTTCCCGCCTGGGCCGACATCGGCGCCTCGCCCGTGCGCGTCTACGCGCTCCAGGACAAGGGGCTCGCCGCTTTCTGGCGAACGGCCGAGGGCGACTACGCCGTGGTGGAGCGCGCGGACGACAGCGTCCGGTTCGCGCTGCACATGGGCGGGCGCGTCCAGAAGGGGACGCGCATGTCCGGCGGCGGCCTCCGCATGGCCTTCGTGCCGGACACCGGCGCCGGGGCCGTGCAGGCGCTGAAGACGTTCATGGCGGCCCGCAGCGTCTCGGCAACAGGCGGCGGTCCCTCGTGGGCGCGCCCCGCGCACATCTTCGAGACGTTCATCGGGACCTGGCCCATGGACGGCGACGGCCGAAGCTACACGGCCTACCCGACGGTGGAGGACCTGGTCCGCGACGTGCCCCGGATCCGCTCCATGGGCTTCACCATCATCTACCTCATGCCTCGCCACCCTTACCCCAGCTACTCGACAGCGTCATTCACCGATCTCGGGCTCCAGTACGGGGACGGCCCCGGGTCCACGCCGCAGGTCCTGAAGCTCATCGACACTGCGCACAAGGCAGGCATCCGGGTGATCCTCGACGTGATCCTCCACGGCGGCCTGGACGCCTCCGCCGTCGCGGAGCAGAAGAAGCGCCAGGCCCATTTCGGGCTGGCCGACAGGCCGATCACCAGCGACGACCTCACCATCATGCAGCACGATTTTTACCTGCAGTGGATCGTCTACGAGAGGGCGCACGAGGAGGGCTGGCGCAAGGCTGTCCCTGAGGTGCACCCGTTCTGGGCCGAGCGCCCCGAATGGTTCAGCAAGCGCAAGGACGGCAGCTGCCAGTACACCTACACCCGCGCCTTCGACCTGCGCAGCCCGGCATTCCAGGAGTTCTTCGCCTCCGAGCTTCTCCGCTGCGTCCAGGAGTTCGGCGTGGACAGCTTCCGGTTCGACGCCCCGTACTGGACCTGGCGCCAGTTCAACTGGGGGCAGGACTCCTACCGTGCCAGCTGGACGGCCAACGGGTGCATCGAGATCCTGGCCCGTGCGCACCACCGCATCGCGGAGGAGAACAGGGACGTCTGCTTCTACGTCGAGTCGATGGATCCCAACATCACGAGGACCGCGAACCTCCAGTACACCTATGATACCTACTGGGGTGTCATCGAGGCGCTCGGTCGCGGCGCCATCAATCCCGCCCTTGCCCGGCAGCGGCTGGCGTACATCGCGGCAACCCGGGTCGACGGCATCGTCGACGTGAACACGGTGGATTCGCACGACACCTGCTGGTGGTTCAGGGTAGGGAACAAGTGGGCGCGGGAAAGGTACTCGGCGGAGATGGCCCGGCTGCTCTTTGCCCTTGTATCGTTCCTCGACGCTGGCGTGCAGATGTTCTCCGGCGGCGAGGTCGGCATGGAGGAATGGGTCACGCGGCTCCTGGGGCTCCGCCGCGACATTCCCGTGCTGCGGGACGGCGTCTGCCTTCCCGACACCATCGCCTGCGACAGCGCGAGCACCATTCCCCTCTGGCGCGCCGTGGGCGGCGAGTGGGTCGTTCCGATCATCCACTTCGGCCAGCGACCCGGGGTCGTGCGCCTGGACCTGCCGGAGACGGCGGCGCGCTCCGACGCGCTTTCACTGCACCTTCTCACCGGGGCGTCGGGTGCCATCACGGCCCGCGAAGGGCGCCGCGTCACCCTTTCGCTCGCGGCCGGGTGTGTCGCCATCCTCTGCACGGGCGACTTTCTCCGGCGTCACCCGCAGCTCGGGCAGCGCGGAGGGCCTCCTGATGACGGCCCGAGAGAACGCTTCGCCTGACCCCCTGGATCTCGACGACCGACCGCGGATGCCGGGCCGGACCGACTACCGCATCGGCGTTGTGGGGTGCGGGGGAATCGTCAGGGGGGCGCACCTGCCCGCGTACAGGGCGGCACGATTCACGGTCACCGGCATCTGGAACAGGACGTCGGAGACGGCCCGCGCAACAGCGGCAACCTTCGGGATCCCCCGCGTCTTCGAGAGCTGGGAGGAGCTTGTCTCCTCGCCTGACATCGACGTCGTGGATATCTCGCTGCCGCCGCACCTCCATCCGGCGGTCGCCATCGCGGCGGCCCAGCACGGGAAGCACGTCATGGTGCAGAAGCCCATGGCAACGACATACGCCGACGCGCTTCGCATCGTGGAGGCGGCGCGCCGCGCCGGCGTGAAGCTCGCGGTCAACCAGAACGGCCGGTGGGAGCCGTCCATCCGCGCCGCGCGGACGCTCATCAGGCGCGGCCTCCTGGGCACGCGCCTGACCGCCTTCCTCGAGCTGCGCACGCAGCAGCCGTGGCAGCCCTTCTGGACCGAACGCGCCAACTACCACCAGTTGATGCTCCTCGGAATGAGCATCCATCACATCGACCAGTTCCGCTTCCTCTTCGGAGATCCGCTGCGGGTCAGCGCGCTCACGCGCGAAGTCCCCGGCCAGCCCTGGTCCGGGGATGCCATCGCCCACTACCAGCTCTGCTACGAGGACGGCTTCTTTGCCTCGGCACTGGACGACGGCGCCACCTGGACCCGGGACGTCGGCGTGCGCTTCCGGATCACCGGCACCGACGGCGTCATAGCGGGCACCATGGGCTGGCCGACCGACACGTGGAGCACGCTGCGCTACACCTCGCGCGCCATGGGCTCTTGGCAGGAACCGGTCTTCCAGACCCGGTGGTTCCCCGACGCGTTCATGGGCACCATGGGCGAGCTCTTTCATGCCATCGACAAGGATTGCCAGCCGACCATCAGCGGCGAGGACAATCTCGCGACCCTTCGGACTGTCTTCGCCTGTTACCGTTCCGCGCGGGAGCACCGCGCCGTGGCCCCGCACGAGATCACGGGGCAGGGAGTGGATGAATCATGAGCACGCCGGATCGCCTGCACGATATCTCCGGAACCTGACTGGCTCCCCGCTCTGGTGATCTACGAGCTTTCCACGCGGGCATTCACTTCCCCGCATGGTCCCGAGAGCGGCACGTTCCGAAGCCTCGCGGAGAAGATGCCATACCTCCGCGACCTGGGCGTCACTGGCGTCTGGCTCACGGGGCACAACTGGGCCGACAACGTGCACTTCTACGGGATCTGGACGCAGTACGCAACCATCCGCCCTGACGTGATCGACGAGAAGCTGGGCACGCGCCAGGATTTCAAGGCAGCGATCGTCGCGGCACACGAAAACGGCATCAAGGTGTTTCTCGACGTGATCACCCATGGCGTCATGAAGGACAGCCCGCTGGTGCGCGAGCATCCGGGGTGGTTCACCGGCGGGACCTGGGGCATGACCGACTACGACTGGTTCGGGGACCACGAGGACCTTTTCCGCTGGTGGGTCGACACCTGGACGCGGTACGTCCTCGACGACGGCGTCGACGGCTACCGGCTGGACGTGTCGATGTATCGGCCGGACCTGTGGCAGGAGATCAAGCACCGCTCTGCGGAGGCGGGACACCCCATCGTCGTCTTCCACGAGCTGGGCCCCTCCACGCGCGGCGTCGTGGACTTCCTCCAGAGGGACATCAGGCTCAAGAACCAGGTCCGCACGTTCGACGTCGCCGATCCCGCGCTGCAGAACATGCACCGCGTGATTCGAAAGGCAGCAGAGAACCCCATGCCGCACTTCGAGGTCAGCATGGAGATGACGGATGGGACGAAGCGCGGCACCGATGCGGCGAGCACGCCGAGGATCCGCATCGAGAATGCGCGCCGGGAATCCCGCGTGGTGCGCAACCCGCGCACCGGGGACGCGTACGGGTCGGATCGGTACGTGCTGGACCTGGTGCCGTTCGCGGATCCCGCGTCGATACAGAGCCTCAGCGTGACCGCGGGCGAGCACGAGACCTGGATGCTGCGCGACAACATCGCGGCCGACTTCCGCCTGGAATGCGCCGCGGAGCGCGGGGTTCTCACGGTGAGCTTCCCGATGAAGCTCGCCCCGCAGGACGTGATCTCCATCCAGCTCTCCTGCCACGACGACGGCTGGGAAGGGTTCCCGAAGGGACAGAACCCCTACGCGGCGCGCGGGAGCCGGTTCGTCTTCGGCTACTGCTTCATGCTCACCCCGGCTGTGCCCATTTTCATGTCCGGCGAGGAGTTCGACGCGGACTTCGTGCCGCTTCCCCGGCTGAGCCCGGCGCTCTTCGGCGGGAAGGACATCGGGCAGGGCACGTGGCTCTACGGGAGCTGGCTGCGGTGGAAGCAGGCTGAAGAGCCGGCGCACCGCGCGATGCTCGACGACGTGCGCGCCATCATCCGTATCCGCCGGGATTTCTCCCGGCTCATCCGTCCCCTGCGCCGCGAAAGGCCGATGACCGGTTTCTTCGAGCTCGGGGGCCGCACCGCCGGCAGGTCTCCCAGTCCCCTACGCGTTCTGTGACGAGTCCACGCTTCTCGTCGTTGCAGGAAACCCGTCGGCCCAGGCCGCGCGGATCGACATCCCCCTGCCGCTCGACACGCTCCCGCTGCGACGCGCATCCACCTACCTCGTCAAGGATTCGTGGGCAGGGGCGCCGACCAGGACCGTGAGCCGCGAGGAGCTGCAGGCGCTCACGGTCTCAATGGCAGCGGACAGGAAGCGCAGGGGCGGTCTTGCGGTCATCGCCATCGAGCCGAGGTAGGGCGCGGAGGGGAGGCCGAGCACCATGGGATCGTCATCCGTCGCCCTGACCCCGCGGGAAAGGGCCGAGTTCAAGCGGATCTTCGACCGGCGGCTGCAAAAGGTGAAGGCGAAGACCGCCGAGGTGTTCACCTTCCGCAAGGACGCGCCCGTTCCCTTCGTGGTGAACAGCGCCTTCTACCACCTGTTCGGGCAGGACATGACGCGCGTGCCCGGTGATTACATCGGTGACCCGGCCGTCATGACCGCGTTCCAGGAGCGCACGTACTACGAGCAGGTGAAGAGCGTCAACGATGACTTTGTGCCCTGCCTCGTGCCGTGGTACGGCAGCGTGATCCTCGCCTCCGCGTTCGGCTGCCGGATCCAGACGCCGGCAGGCATGGATCCCGCCGTGGACCCCCTCATCTATCCCGTGCGCGGACCCGAGGACGTTCGGAAGCTGAAGGTCCCCGATCCCCGCAGGGACGGCCTCATGCCGACCGTGCTCGACTGCCAGCGCTACATGCGCGAGCACAGCTTCCTCCCCGTCGGCATCACCGACTGCCAGGGACCCCTCACCACTGCCAACCAACTCATGGGGTACGACAACCTCATCTACCTGATGGCCGACCACCCCACCGTGATGCATGCCCTGATGGACGTCGTGACAGAGGCGCTGATCGCCTGGGTGCGTGCGCAGAAGGAAGTCACGGGCGAGCCCCTGGAGCAATGCTTCACCGATCAGCAGGTGTACATGGGCAGCCATGGCGGAGTCTGGATTGCCGATGACGATGCCATCCTCATGTCCCCGTCAACGTACCGAGAGTTCGTGGTGCCGTACAACGCGCGCATCCTGACCGCGTTCGGCGGCGGGTGCATCCACACCTGCGGCAACACGCTCCACCAGGTCGACAACCTCCTGGCGACCGAAGGCCTGCGCATCTTCAACAACTACTCGCTGCACAACCTCGGCCCGCTCGCCCAGATGAAAAGGAAGTTCCAGGGCCGGATCGTGACCTATCTCTGCGACTTCACGCCGCTGGAGTACGCCCCGTACTTCTCGCAGATCGTGCGCGACCTGCCCCCCGGCGGGACCGTCATCGACTCGCAGGTGTCGCCGGTGCTCGCGCTGCTGCCCACGGGCCAGTACAGCCCCGCGCGCCGCCAGCGCGAGACGCTGCGCGCCGATGTCCTGGCGTGCCTCAAGGGCCTGCTCCCGGAGAACTGAAGACGCCCCGGCCGCGGTTCTTCGCCTCACGCCCGGTGACAAGGGCCGCGGCCTTGTTTACACTGGGTCATGGCCGACGAAAAGCATACCTACAAGACGAGCACCAGGTGGATCGAGAACAGGCGCGCGGCGCTGTCGCCCTTGTGTCGCTTCCTGTCGTCGTCGTCCCCATGGCCGTGCCCACGGCAGGGATCCGCGTCACCTGGGGGCGATTCTAGTTTTCAAGACGCTACAGCGCCTTCAGCGCCTCGGCCGCGATCGTGGCGATGCCATTCTTTTCCAGGACCTGCAGCGCCCGCTCGCGGTCGTCGATCTTGCAGATGACGATGGCGTTGTCCCTGCTCTTCTCAACGTAGGCGTACATGTACTCCACGTTCACGTTGTCGCGGTCCAGCACTTCCAGGATGTGGGAGAGGCCGCCCGGAGTGTCCTCCACCTCGACGGCGATCACCTCGGTGACCTGCGCCACGAAGCTGTTCGCCTTCAGCGCGGCGAGGCAACGGTCGGGGTTGTTGACGATGATGCGCAGGACGCCGAAGTCGGCAGTGTCCGCCAGCGACAGCGCCCGGATGTTTATCTTTTCCCTCGCGAGGGTCTGCGTGACCTCGGCGAGGCGCCCCTTCTTGTTCTCAAGGAACACGGAGATCTGCTTCACGCTCATCTGTGAGGTACCTCCTACAGCGCCCGCTTGTCGATGATCCGCTTTGCCTTGCTCTCGCTGCGGGCGATGCTCTTCGGTTCCACGAGCTTCACCCGCGTGTGGATGTTGAGGGCAGCGTAGAGGTCCGCCTCGATGCGCCGCTCCACCTGTTCGAGGTTGCGGATCTCGTCGGAGAAGACCGCCTCGTTCATCTCCACCTGCACTTCCAGCTCGTCCAGCTGGTCCCTGCGCTCGACGACGAGCTGGTAATGGGGCTCGACGCCCTCCCCCTTCAGTATAACCTCCTCGATCTGCGAAGGGAACACGTTGACGCCGCGGATGATGAGCATGTCGTCGGTGCGGCCCAGGACCCGGTGCATGCGCACGGTGGTCCTGCCGCACGCGCAGGGGGCGTGGTCGAGGAAGGTGATGTCGCGGGTGCGGTAGCGCAGCACGGGCGTGCCGTCCTTGGTGAGCGTGGTGATGACCAGCTCGCCCTTCTGCCCGTCCGGGAGGACCGCGCCTGTCTTCGGGTCGATCACCTCGGGGTAGAAGTGGTCCTCGTTGATGTGAAGCCCCGCGTGGCGCTCGCACTCCATGGCAACCCCCGGCCCGATGATCTCGGTGAGGCCGTAGATGTCGATGGAGAGGAGGTGGAGCTTGGCCTCGATCTCGGTGCGCATGCTCTCGCTCCACGGCTCGGCGCCGAAGAACCCTGCCTTCAGGCCGACGGCGCCGAGGTCCACGCCTTCTTCACGGGCCACCTCGGCGAGGAAGAGCGAGTAGGAGGGGGTGCACGTGAGGATCGTGGACTTGAAATCGCGGAGCACGGCGAGCTGGCGCTTCGTGTTCCCTCCCGAGATGGGGATGACGGTGGCGCCGATCCTGCGCGCCCCGTAGTGCACGCCCAGGCCGCCGGTGAACAGCCCGTAGCCGTACGCGTTCTGCACGATGTCGTGCCGCGTGGTGCCGCCCGCGGTGAGCGTGCGGGCCATGGCCTCGGCCCAGATGTCGATGTCACCCGCCGTGTAGGCATCGACCACCGGGGTTCCCGTCGTCCCCGAGGAGGTGTGGATCTCCACGATCTCCTTCAGGTCGACCGCCAGGAGACCGTAGGGATACACGTCGCGCATCTCGTCCTTCGTGGTGAACGGCAGGCGCGTGATGTCGCCGATGCCCTGGATGTCCTGCGGCCGCACGCCGGCCGCCGCCATCTTGGCGCGGTAGAAGGGCACGCGGCGGTGGAGCACGTCGACCAGCCGGCCGAGCCGCTCCCCCTGGACGCGGGCCATGGCCGGGGCCGCGAGTGTCTCGAAATCGTGGTTCCAGATCATGGGCGGGTCCCTCCTCTTACAAGCGATAGATGTCGGCGTCGGAGACGAGCGCGACGCTCGTGCCTGCCAGGGCCTTTTCCGCTTCGGGGAACTTCTCCACCTCGAAGACGATGGCTGCCTTCTTCCTCTCCTCCATAACAAAGCCGTAGCAGTCTTCCACGTTCACGTGCGCTGCCGAGAGTGTCACGAGGAGCTCGTGCATCGCGCCGGGCGTGTCGCCGATCAGCGCCACCAGGATGCGCCGCTTCGCCACGGTGAACCGCGCTTCCTTCAGCGCTTCCAGCCCGCGGTCCGGGTCATCCACGAGGACGCGCACGACGCCGAACTCTCCCGTGCTGGCCATGGAGACGGCCCGGATGTTCAGGCCCTTGTCGGCGAGCACGCGGGTGATTCTCTCCAGCTTGCCCGGTTCGTTCACGACGAAGATCGAGAGGTGGTACGCCATCTCAGTACCCCTTTCCCGACTGCCTGCGCATATCGACCACCCTGACCGCCTTGCCCTCCGCGGCAGGAAGGGCGCCGGCTTCGAGGAGCTTCACCACCGGCGTCACGCCGGTCTCTTCCCGCAGCGACGACACGACGCGGCCGTGCAGCGACTCAAGCTGGGAGAGTGTTCCCTGGAACGTTTCGGCGGCGAGCTCGACGCTCACGTGCAGCTTGTCCATGTACGCTTCCTCGTGGATCTCGATGAGGTAGTTGGCCCCGATGCCCGGGATCCGCAGGAGCGTCTGCTCGATCTGCAGCGGGAAGATGTTCACCCCGTTGATGATCATCATGTCGTCCGACCTGCCCCTGATCCTGTCGATGCGCCGGTGCGTTCTCCCGCACGGGCACGTGCCCGGGATGATCCGTGTCAGGTCCCGCGTGCGGTAGCGCAGGAGCGGCGTTCCCTGCCGCGTGAGGGTGGTGAGCACCAGCTCGCCGTATTCGCCGTCCGGCAGCGGCGCGCCCGTGTCGGGATGCACGATCTCCACGAGGAACTGGTCTTCCCAGATGTGCATCCCGTTCTGCTCCTGGCATTCGAAGGCCACGCCGGGCCCGCACATTTCCGAGAGGCCGTACGAGTTGTACGTCTTGATGCCCCACGTCGCCTCGATGCGGCGCCGCGTCTCTTCCGTGTGCGGCTCGGCGCCTACGAACGCCATGCGCAGGGACAGGTCGCGCCGGGGGTCCATTCCCATTTCCTGGACGTGCGTGGCAAGGCGCAGGGCGTAGCTGGGCAGGACGTGCATGGCGGTGGTCTTGAACTCCTTGAGGAACCAGATCTGGCGCTTGCTGTTGCCCGGGCCGATGGGGATGGTCATGGCGCCCAGCTTCTCGGCGCCGTAGTGGAAGCCGATGCCGCCCGTGAACAGCCCGTACCCCATCATGTTCTGGAACACATCGGTCCTGCGCATCCCGGCCATGTACATGCAGCGCGCCACGAGGTCGCGCCACGTCTCCACGTCCTTCTCGGTGTGATAGATGACGGTGGGATTACCGGTCGTTCCCGAGGAGGAGTGGAGCCGGACGACCTGCTCCAGGGGCACCGCGAGGTGGCCGTAGGGGAAAGCCGCGCGCAGGTCATCCTTCGTGGTGAACGGCAGGCGCGCCAGGTCGGCCGCGCGGGCAGCACCTGCGGTACCCGCGCCGGCCGCACCGAGCTTGCCCTTGTAGGCAGGTGAGCACTGCGCGCGCGCGACCACGTCAGCGAGGCGATCAGCCTGCAAACTTTCGAGCGCCGCGCGTTCCATCGTTTCGACGTCCTTGTCCCAGTATTGCGCATCCATCAGGAACCGCTTCCCCCGGCGCCGGCGATCTTCCTGAGAGGCTGCCCCCACGGCGCTCCCGACGAAATCCGAAATGGTTGTTGAACGGAGGAAACTATAGCACGGCCTTCTCGGGGCACACAACGGGTGGTAGTATTCGGGGAATGGTGACGGCCGTACTCGACTCCTCTCTTCCTGCGGTCGGTGCGCCCGCTGACCCGCGGCTCCTGCGCGATATCCTGCAGCGCGGCGGCCTTTCCGTTCGGATGATCGGGGACGGCGACCTCGGCTGCCCTGGATGCTGAAAGCGATATCGGCATCCTGGTCGTGCCAAACGCCGCGGCATATCCCCTGGACGCCATGCCGGCGCTCCGCCGGTACCTGCAACGCGGCGGACACCTGGTGGCGCTGGGCGGCCAGGCCTTCTCGCACCTCTTCGCGCGCGACTCATCGGGCGGCTGGCACGAGCAGACGACCATTGCGTGATTCCCTTGTCCCGCCCGTCACGGATCCACGCTGGGTTGCCGGTGATTCCCGCCGGTGCTCCCTGCAGGCGGTGGAGCGTGGCGGGCAGCCGGTGCCGGCCCTGCGCATGAGCGTCGCGAGAGAAGACCTCGACGAATCTCCCGGTGACGACATGGAGCCGGGGGCCGAGTGGACGTGTGCCTGCGGGCCTTTCCAGGCGGGAGAAACGTACGTGCTCAGCGCGCTCATGAAGTGCGAAGGCGTGGGCGGCCGGCATTTCGCGCATTTTCACTGGACACTACCTGCGGGTCGAGCAGGCCGACGCGTCAGGTGCCGTGATTCACAGCGCGCTTCTCGACTTCGAGCATCCCTACCTGACCGGCAGCGAGCCCTGGCGGCTGGTGGCCTACCGATTCTGGCCGGACCCGAAGGCTGCCCGCCTGAGCGTGAAGATCGGCATGAAGCCGGAGCATACGGCACGCTCTGGGCTTCCGACGTTGCGCTGCGCCGCGAGGAGTGGGCCACGACGGCGATCGGCATGCTCTGTGACGGGTTGCACGTGCTCCCGCGGCAGGTCGGGTGCTTCGATCCCGGCTTCAGGCTCGAAGATGTCGCCAGGGTGGTCACGAGCGGCGCGCAGGGAGTGGCCCCGGTGACGGTCGACGCGGACGCCGATCTCGAAGGGTTCGCCGCTGTCGCCTCCACGGGCGAGGAGCCTTCCCTCGGGGAAACCCACGTCGGCCACCCGCGGACCGTCCGACGCGTCACGCCGCTGCTGGAAGCTCTGGACGCGTACGGCAGGCCGCGGGGACCCGTCATGTCGCTCGTGCACAACACCTCTGGTTTCTACGAGGGCTCGATGTGGGCGCTCATGGGCGTGGAAAACGCGGACCTTGTCCGGACGCTTCCCGGCGTGGCTGACATGCTGACCCGCGTAGCCGCGCACATGCAGCACGGCGTCTCCCTGGACGCCGTGACCCCGGGCTTCTCCTGCTACCGTGAAGGAGAGAGCATCTCCTTCGACGTCAGCATCCGCGCCCGCGGTGCGGCCGAATCGGTTCAGCTCGCCTTCCGAATCGTCGACAGGGCAGGAGTCGAGGTCTGGTCAGGCGAGCGCGCCGTGACACTTGGCGCGCGGCAGAGCCCTGAGCGCGTCTCGGTATCCTGTGGCATCTTTCCGCTGCCTTCCGATCTCTACCGCGTCGTGGTGAGCGCTCGCTGCTCGGGCCAGGAAGCGGATCGGATGGAGGCAGGCTTTTCGGTGTGGAAGCCGGCCGTGCAGGCAGGGGGGCGGAGCGTCGGGTACGCGGCGAACTACTTCACAATCGACGGCCGTCCCACGCTCATCTGCGGCACCAAGGGCGGTGTCTTCTGGCTCGACGGTCATCTCTCCGAGGACCCGCTGGCATGGGATGCCGAGTGCGCCTCTCTGCGCGACAACGGGCTTTCCGTGTACGGCATGGTCGGTCTCTCGCAGTGGATCACGCTGGGCATGGCGCCAGCGGAACGGGAGAGCATGCTCCGCCGCTTGGACGCCAGGGTGCAGATCTGCCACGCCCACGGCATCGTGCCATTCATAGACCTGCAGTTCCACCCCGTGGCGGGTGTCGACAGGGCGGCGGAGATCGCCTATGCCGCCGGCATCGCCGAGCGCTACCGCGGTCTGCGGTCACTCTTCTTCTACGTGACAGGGGACATCAACATCCCGCTCTCCGACGACCCCGAGATGCAGGAGAGTTTCCACCGCTTCCTGGCGGCAAAGTACGAGAGCGACAGGGCGCTTGCCGATGCATGGGGCGCGCCCGCCGCCCGGCGAGACGAGGCATCGGTCACGCCGATGAAGGCCTACTGGCAGCGCAAGCCCTGGCGCGACGTGCGCGCGGCGAACCTGCACGAGTTCAGGAACGAGTTCCTCCGGGCGTGGCTGGCAAAGCAGGCTGCTGCCCTGCGCGAGGTCACCGCGGGCGAGGGCACCCGCCTCATCACGGCGGAGTTCTGGTCGGACCAGCAGCTGGACCAGTGGAACGCTTCCACCGGGCTGGACTTCTCCGCGATGGGCATCGGGCTGGGACAGCGTCGGTACATGCACCAGTACGACGCGCCGATGCTCTCCCTTGCCGACATGCGCATGGACGGGCAGTCGTTCACCATCGGGGAGTTCGGCACCCAGGTGCACCCGGCGTTCGACCACGCCGGCTACAGCTGGAGCGACGCGGAGGGCAAGCTCGACAGGTTCTCCATGGTCGTGCACCACGCGTTCGGCCGGGGCGGGTCCATGATCGCCACCTGGGACGCGGCCGACCTGGACTACTACGTCTTCCCGTGGGGCCTGATGTATTCCGACCGCCGGGTGCCGAAGCGGATCCTGTCGGCGTACCGCAACTACAATCTCTTCTTTCGACGGCTGCGCCCCGCGTGGCACCGGCCCGATGTCCTGCTCGTCCTGCCGGACGAGAACCGGCGGAGCGGCAACTTCCACGTCGTGAACGAAGCGCTCTTCAATGCGGCGCGGCTCCTCCTCCACAGCCGCGTGGACTTCTCGGCCATCAACGATGGCGGCCTTGCGCGTGTGAAGAACGCGCCGCGCGCCCTCTTCTATCCCATCCCGTTCTGTCCTTCGGACGACGTGACGGCCCAGCTCTACAGGCTTGCCGAGGCGGGTGCTCACGTTTACATCTCGGGCGACTTCAGCCTCGGCCCTTCCCGGCAGCGAACGCGAGAGGCGCGGCTCAGCACGCTCGCCGGGGTCCGGTTCGAGCGCGAGCTTCGTCCGGGCATCGAGCCGGGCGGGGCCGGTCGTCCGCATGCGCTCGGAGCCCGGCCCGGGCCGCGTCCGCGAGTACAGCGGCAAGCCGTGCATCCAGGTGCAGCCCTTGGACGCCGAGGTGACGTGGCGAGACACGGGGGGCAGGGCCACGGCATTTCGCCGCCCGCTGGGTCGCGGGGCCGTCCACTTCTCGACCGACCCGATCGAGCTCTTCTCGATCCCGGAAGACGCGAAAGGGAACCGTGAGCGTCGGGAAGTCTACGGCGATGTCACCAGGGCCGCCGGTGTTTCTCCCCACGAGGTCGGCGCCGAAGACGACGTCGAGTCCTTCCGCCTGCCGCTCGAGGACGGCGGGGAGGCGTTCCTCTTCTACTGCAATCGGCCGGGGAGGGCCGGCGGCCGACGTCAGCCTTCGCCGTCGCGGCAGGCAGCTCACGTTCCAGGTCGGGCCGTGCCGCGGCGGAGCCCTCGTCTTCGGCGCCGACGGCGCTCTCACGGGCTGGGAGGGGCGCGGCACCCTGACCGTGGATGGGACGCCCTGGCTGGAAGCTGGCTGTGACCTGCTGGTCTACAGCGCCGACGCGGCGCCGATCGTTGCCGCGAACTGCCTGGTCGTGCTGCCGCTCGGGCCAGGCGGGGTGCGGCTACATCGGGCGGGCGCCGCGTGCGGCGCCGTCGCAGCCGAGGTGGGTGAGGTGACTGCAGGCGCGTGGCGGACGTTGCGCGCGCTCACGCTGGAGCGGGCCGGCGCTGGGGCGGGCGCAAGTGTGCGTTGGTCGGCGCTGGACGCGCGCGGGATGGTGCTGGTGGGGACACCTGCTGCCGTTGCGGAAGCCGCGAGGGGCGTCGCCGCGGAGCTGCACAGATAGGCCGTCCGCGGTCTTTGTTGCATTCTCATGCATTTCAACTATAATTATCCAGCAGAACCTCTACGGAGAGTGCCAAGTGACCCCTCCGCCCTCCGGCACAGTCACGTTCCTCTTCACCGACATTGAGCGGAGCACCAGGCTCTGGGAAAACCATGCCCCGACCATGAAAGCGGCCCTCGCACGGCATGACGACATCCTGCGGCGGTGCATCGAGAAGAACGGCGGGTACATTTTCAAGACAGTCGGGGACGCCTTCTGCGCCGCATTCGTGACCGTGCTTGACGGCGTCGTGGCCGCACTCGGATCCCAGCAGGTCCTCCTCGCCGAGCACTGGACAGTCCCTGGTGGAATCCGCGTCCGTATGGCGCTTCATACGGGAACCGCCGAGGAAAGGGAGGGGGACTACTTCGGGCCGACGCTCAACCGGGTCTCCCGGCTGCTGTCGACCTGCCACGGCGGCCAAACCATCGTGTCCCTCGTGACCGCCGAACTCCTGCGCGACGTGCTGCCGGAGAAGGTGAGTCTTCAGGATCTCGGCTCTCATCGCCTGAAGGATCTCCTCCGGACGGAGAGCGTCTACCAGGTCGATTCAGCCGGCCTGCGCTCGGATTTTCCCGCGCTCAAGTCCCTCGACAATCACCCCAACAACCTGCCGCTCCAGCCGACGCCGTTCATCGGCCGTGAGAAGGAGCTGGAGGCTGCGAAGAAGGTGCTCTGCGATGACGGCTGCCGTGTCCTTACCTTGACCGGGCCGGGTGGAGCCGGCAAGACGCGTCTCGCGCTGCAGACGGCCGCGGAGCTCATCGAGGACTTCCCGGAGGGAGTTTACTTCGTCGACCTTTCCGCGATCGATTCCGCGCGCTACGTGCTGCCGGCGATCGCGCGCACCCTTGAGATCCGCGAGACAGGCGGGAGACCGCTCCTGGACCTCCTGAAGGACGCGTTCAAGGACCGGCGGATGCTCCTCGTCCTGGACAACTTCGAGCAGGTCATGGTCGCCGTGCCCAGGGTGGTCGACCTCGTCGGCTCCTGTCCTCAGTTGAAGCTGCTCGTCACCAGCCGCGAAGCGCTGCGCATCCGCGCGGAGAGGGTGTTGCCTGTGCCACCGCTGCCGGCCCCGAAACTGCGCTCCGTCAAAGGCATCAGTCTGGGGCGTCTTCGGCAGTACGAGTCGGTGACGCTCTTCATAGAGAGGGCAGGCTCGTCCCAGCCAGGCTTCGCGGTCACAAATGAGAACGCTCCCGCGATTGCAGAGATCTGTGCACGGCTGGACGGACTGCCTCTCGCCATCGAGCTTGCTGCTGCGCGCACGGCCATGCTGAGTCCGCACGCAATCCTCGAGAAGCTCGGGAGCAGGCTGAAGCTGCTCACCGGCGGCGTTTCCGACCTGCCGTTCCGGCAGAGAACTCTCCGGGCAACCATCGACTGGAGCTACCGCATGCTTACTCCGGCCGAGCAGATGCTCTTCCAGGAAGCCTCGGTGTTCTCGGGCGGCGCGACCATCGAGAGGCTGGAAGAGGTGTGCGCCTGCGGAGACAAGGGAGTCGATGTTTTCGAGACACTCTCGTCACTCGTGGACAAGAGCCTGCTCTGGCGTGACGAGAAGGCCCAGGGAGCGGCCCGCTACGTCATGCTGGAATCGCCTCGAGAGTACGGGCTGGAAATCCTGTCGAAGGCAGGAGCGGAAAAGGAAATCCGGTCCGTCCACGCTCGGCACTTCCTCGACCTGGCAGAATCGACGGAGCCGCGCCTTCGGGGACCAACCCAGAGGCAGGCCTTCGACTCGCTCGAGGAAGAGGATGACAACCTTGACGCCGCGATCGAATGGTTCCTCGCCGAAGGTGCAGCCGAGGAAGAGCTGCGGATTTGCGGCTAGGCCAGTTCTACGAAGTGCGAGGCTACCTCGTGGAAGGCGCCGACCAGTTGGAGCGCGCACTTGCGATGCCCATGGCTGCGGCGGGTGCCGCGGCGGTCCTGCACGGGACCAGGGGCAAGGCGTTGCGCTCAGCCGCAGGCGTCGCACGCGCCCAGGGCAGGTACGAATACGAATCTTCGTGAAGGAAGCGAGTCAGCAGCCGTATGTGCTCTCCAAGGACACGCAGAACGGTGGCTGGTACTCAATCAAGCAGGTAATGGGCGGTGTCCCGAATGACCCGTATCTGAAGAAATTCACGGGGTTGGCCATTAGTCATGAACCGACTGCCGAACAGATGTATTGGGACATTCAGATAAAGAGCTGGCCCCCAGGGGATCCCTGTTTCTCTTTCTAGCAGTCTCCCGGCGTCGGCGCGCGGCGCCGACGCCTTCTTCTGCACGGTCCCCCGATCGTCGTGACACTCGTTCTGACCCTATTGGCGTCGAGAACACAATCGCCAGCTGCCCCATTGACGCGCTATGCCTGGCCATGAGCACTTGCCGTTGACGGCGCGAACCTCGCCGTCGCCTTCTTCAGCTCCTCGATAATGTCGAGGCCCTGCGTGCATTTCTCCTCGCACGTGCCGCACTCGGTGCATGCCGTCGGCTTGACGTGGCGGGTGGCCCACCTGTAGTTGCCCGCGGCGCCTTTTGCGAGGCCCAGGAACCGGTCCTCGTAGAGGGCAGCCATGATGCCGGGGATCTGGATGCCGGCGGGGCAGGGCTGGCAGTAGTTGCGGGCCGTGCAGAAGTGCACGCTCTCGCGGGTTCTCTCCGCCATGAACTGGTTGACGCGGCTGACCTGCTCCGCGGTGAGCGGCCCGCGCTCGGCGGCCGCGATGGTGTCATCCGCGTCGCTGATCCTGCTCATGCCGCACAGGATCGTATCGACGTTCGGGTTGGAAAGCACGTAGCGTACGGCGAGTTCCGTGACGCTGGCGGCGTCCACCTCGGCGGCGAGCCGGCTGAAGACAGGGCTTTCCTCGGTGAGCTTCCCGCCGCCCACCGGGTTCATGACAATCGTCCCGATGCCCAGCTTATGGGCGAGCGCGATGGCGGGCTCGTCCCCGCGGTTCAGGAGGTTGTAGCTCAGCAGCAGGATCTCGCACCAGTCAGCCCGCGGCAGGTAGCGCAGCAGGTTCTCGGGCTTCTCGTGCGACGTGAAGCCCGTGTGACGCACGAGGCCCTCCGCCATCGCCTTCCTGATCCCTTCCACCATCCCTCCCTTGCGGGTGGCCGTCTCCCATGCCTCGGGCTTGTCGATGTTCCACACCTGATCGGTTTGTCGAGGAGCGCTGCTTGACGCGGGCGTCCCCTCGCTCTACAAAGCGATTCTATGGCGCGCGTGCTCGACCCTGGCGGTGAAACCGTGTTGCCTGGTCACGGCGATGAACGCGCCGTGGGGCAACTGCGCAGGATGACGAGCATCCTGCGTCATCACCTGGGAGACGCGCTCGTGGGCGTCTACCTCCACGGTTCCCTCGCCATGGGATGCTTCAATCCACGCCGCAGCGACCTGGACGCGCTTGCCGTCACTTCAACCGTGCCGACCGGCGCTTCGCGGCGTGACCTGCTCGGGGCGATCATGCGCTGCTCCCTCGACCCGTTTCCGCTGGAGATCAGTGTCCTGCACGATGCGGAGCTCACGCCGTGGAGATACCCGACTCCCTACCTGCTGCACTACAGCGAGAGCTGGCGGGCGAGGGTAATGGACATGCTGGCCGCGGCGGGCTCCGCGGTGCAGGATGCGCCGCTGCTCGGCGGGACAGACCCCGACCTCGCGGCGCACATCACGATTCTCAACGCGAGGGGAGTGCGCCTGGAGGGGCCGCCGATCGCGGAGCTGTTTCCCGCCGTCCCTGCCGAAGACTCTATGCACTCTCTCCTCCTCGATCTCGACTGGGCGATCAGCCGGGTGCACGAGTCACCCGTGTATCTCGTTCTGAACGCCTGCAGGGTTCTCGCATTCCTGCGGGAAGGAAAAGCTCTCTCCAAGCTCGAGGGCGGTGCATGGGCCGTCCGCTCCCTGCCTCGGGCCTTCGCCCCGCTGCTGGAAGCTGCCGTTGAGTCCTATCGGGGCGCTGAAGACATCGCACTCGATGAAACACTCCTGGACAGCTTTGTCGCCGACGTGAAGCGCATGTGCGCCTCATGAGAGGGTCAGCGGTCCTCACACGTCGTGCAGCCCCACACCGTCACCTCCAGGCGGAGCGCAGCTCGTGCACTTCGAGCGTCACGAGCTCGGCGCTTGTGCCCGTGACTTCCAGGGGCGCGTCCCAGGCCTCCGGCAGAAAGCAGAACGACGCAGAGACCTTGCCGTCCTGAGCGAACAGCTCCAGTGATGTCCTGTCCACGAGGAGTCGAAGGTCGATGCGGCCCTCCACCGGGCTGACGGGAAGCTCCTTGCCGAGGTACGTGAAAGCCTGCTTCTCGGAGGAGTAGCTCACCTCGTTGCCGTGGCAGCGGAAGCTGAAGCCGGCATCGCTCCCTGCCAGGGAGACCGATGCGCGAAGATCGAAGAGGCTGCTTCGCACCTCGGGAATGAGCGGCTTCCTCTTGTGCAGTGCGTGGCTCTTCCATACCCTGGACGACGAGCGCAGGAGCTCGATTTCCTTCACCGGCCATCGGCACAGGCGGATTCCTTCCGCGAAGGTGCGCAGCGTGAGCTCCACCGGAAACGACATCTGCTGGTTGAATGGCATGTAGGGGTAGCGGCCGTTGCGCATCCACGACACCTGGATCCGTCGCCCGTCTTCCGCGGGAATGTCGCTCCAGGTTTGCGCGGCATAGCCGTTGGGCCCGAGCTCCGACGGCAACGGCCCGGTCTCCGCGGAGAACCGCCGGCCGTCGAAGCTCCCGAGCCGGTAGTGGCCCGAGCCACCCCAGAAGACCCAGCGCGTTCGGGCGGGATCGCCGTCCACGGGGAGCTCGAACAGGTCGGGGCACTCGATGGTGCCCGGTATCTCGATGGTGTCCCGCCGGGACCAGGCGCGCAGGTCTTTCGACGCGAAGAGCGCGTATTCATGCTTGTCCAGGTACAGCGCCATGATCCACGAGCTGGTCGGCCCGTGCCACACCAGCTTGGGGTCCCTGTTTGCTCCACGATGTGACCGAGCACGGGGTTGTCCTTGAACTTCGTCCAGGTCCGCCCGCGATCGTTGCTCACGGCGAGGCACTGGACTGCCGGCTTGCCCGCGTTCGGATCCGGATCGAGGCTGGTGTAGCAGGCGACAAGCGGAGGTTCTCGCCCGGTCTGCAGGCCCGATGTGTTGTGCCAGTCGACAACGGCGGAGCCCGACCAGATGGACCCGAGCCTGTCGTCCGGCTCGAGGGCGTTGGACACCTGCCTCCAATGGACGAGGTCCGCACTGACGGCGTGTCCCCAGCTCATCGGCCCCCACGTCATGCCGTTCGCGTGATGCTGGAAGAACATGTGGTAAGTGCCCTTGTACCAGATCAGGCCGTTGGGGTCATTCAGCCAGTTTTTCCGCGCCGTGAAATGAAACTGGGGCCGCAGAACTTCCTGGTAGACGGGGGGAGCTCTCATTTTCTGCCTCCTGCATTGACACTTCGAGCGGCGACGCCTACACTTGTTGAAGTGTTTATCGAATTAATGGATTCGCACAATTATGTCAACGGATAAACCATGAGACAATTGACGCAGGGCATCAACCTCGAAGACGTGCAGGAAATGAACCGCGCGCTCGTGATCCGCATGTTGCGCAAGCTCAGGCTCTGCTCGCGTGCCGATCTCTCCAAGGCGACCGGCCTCACGCAGCCGACGATCACCAACATCATCGCCGACTTCATCCGGTGGGGTCTCGTCACCGAAAAGGGCATCATCGAAGGGGTGAAGGGGCGCCGCTCCATCGGCATTTCCCTGAACACCGAGCTCTACAAGGTCATCGGTGTCCGCCTGGCGCGGAAATACTTCTCGGTCGGGCTCTTCGACCTCTTCGGCTCGGGAGAGATTATCTCCCACGAACCCATCGACGTGTCGCAGGGCTCCACGACGGCACTGCGGCGGATCCGCGCGGCTGTCTCCGACCTCATCGCCGCTTCCCAGCAGTTCCGTATCCTCGGCGTCGGCGTCGCCATCCCCGGGCCCTTTTTCCGCACCGAGGGCCGCATCGCACTCATGACGGAGTTCCCGGGGTGGGAACAGGTCGCGCTGGAGGAGGAGCTGAGCGTTTCCCCCCGCGTCCCCGTGTTCCTGGAGCACGACGCGAATGCCGGCGCGCTCGCGGAATGGTGGCTGGGCCCGCACAGCCGCGAGACAGGGACCATGGTGTACGTCGCGGCCGGCCAGGGCGTGGGCGCCGGCATCATGATCGACGGCCGCATGTTCCGCGGGACGCTCGGGACGGCAGGTGAAATCGGGCACATGAGCATCGACATGAACGGGCCGCGCTGCGAGTGCGGCAACCGCGGGTGCCTCGAGCACTACTGTTCGACGCTTGCCGTCATGCGGGAGACAAGGAAGGCGCTGGCGGGATATCCGGCGTCGCCCCTGCAGCACGACCATTCCTTCGCCGCGATCGTCGCGGCGCTCGCCGCCGGCGACGAGCTTGCCCGCGCGATGGTGAAGAAGGCGGCCTGGCACCTGGGCTTCGGGCTGGTCAACGTCGTGAACACTTTCAATCCCGACGTCATCATCATTGGTGATGAGCTCGCCAGCGCGGGCCCCGCGCTGCTCGCGACGATCGTCGAGACCGTGAAGAGCCACGTGCTTCCCAGCGTGTTCGCCAGCCTGCGCATCGAGCTCAGCGCATTCGAGACGGACTCCGTGGTGGCGGGCGTCAGCACGCTCGTCGTGGAGAAGCTGCTGCAGAAGCCGTCGGCGATCGAGGAGCTCTCCGGCTCGATGCGCTAGAGGGTGACCACGAGATCAACGTCGGGCGTCACCTGCAGCGCCGGCCGCCTCCTCGGCTACTTCTTCCAGTAGCCGAACTCCGGCGCGTGACACTCGCCTTCCAGGTCGGCGATCTTGTTCTGCATGGCGGCCTGCGTGTCCGCCACGGCCTGGTTGTAGATGCTGGGCCCGATCTCCCGGAGGCAGAAATCGAGGAAGAGCCCGGCCTTCAGGTCGCCGATCTCTTCGCCGGTCTGCTCGTGGAAATACCGCTTGATGGACGCCACGAGCCGGAGCTCCGCCTCCCGCGAGACCTTGATGGTCGCTGCGCGCATTGTCTTTCAGCCCCAGATCGATGAAAGCTCGCGCACGGAAAGGTCGATCATCTTCACGCCGCCGCCTTCCGCGTAGACCTCGATGGGGCAATCCCAGGCCTCGGGCAGGAAGCAGAAGGATGCCGAGGTCTTCCCGCGGCCGGCAAAGAGCTCCATGGACGTGCGGTCCAGCAGGACCTGCATCTCGAGACGGCCGTCGACCGCGGCGGCAGGGACGTCGCGGCCCAGGTAGGTGAACGTCTGCTCCGCCGCGTGGTAGCGAAGGTCGATGCCGCGGAGGATGAAACCGAACGCCTTGGCGCTGCCCAGCTCGACGCTCGCCGTGATGTTGAACAGGTCATGCTTCGTGGGAGGGACGATCTTCCGTTCGGCCGTGACGGTCTCGTTCTTCCAGTGGTGCGGCCGGTCGTTCAGGAGTGCGATCTCGCGGACGGGTTCCCGGCAGAGACGCACGCCTTCCGGGAAGGTGCGGAGCGTGAGCTCCACGGGGAACGTCATCTGCTGGTTGAACGGCATGGACGGGTACTTCCCGCCGGCCATCCAGGAGAGCTGGATGCGCCTGCCGTCGGTGGAGGGGACATCGCTCCAGCTCTGGGCCGCGTAACCGTTGGCTCCCAGCTCGCACTTCAGCGGCTCGCTTTCCGGAGTGAACCGTCGGCCGTCGAAGCTGCCGACCAGGTACACGCCGGCGCCGCCCCAGAAG
This sequence comes from uncultured Spirochaetota bacterium, assembly GCA_963768665.1. GTDB lineage: Bacteria > Spirochaetota > Spirochaetia > SZUA-6 > Fen-1364 > Fen-1364. The sequence continues at coordinate 114,193 of CAVYIU010000004.1, forward strand.
ACCCACTTCGTGCTCTTCGCGTCGCCGTCGACGGCAAGGGGGAAGAAGTCGGGACACTCCGTGGTGCCGGGAATGTGCACGTCGCAGAGCCTGTTCCATTTCTTCAAGTCGGGGGACCCGAAGAGCGCGAAGTCGTTGGCGTCCAGGTACAGCGCCATGACCCACTGCCGCGAAGGTTCGTGCCGGATGACCTTGGGATCACGGTTTTCGGCACGCACATGCGGGAGCACGGGGTTCCCGGCGATAGGCCTTCCAGGTGCGGCCGCGGTCGTTGCTGTAATGGATCTTCTGGACCACCGGCGTGTTGGCGAAACCGTGGCGGCCCACGCCGCCGGTGGAGTAGATCGCCACCAGGGTTTCCTCGCTGCCTTCCTTGAGCCCCGCCGTGTTGTTCCAGTCCACCACCGCCGATCCTGACCAGATCCAGCCGTACTCGTCCGGTTCTATGGCGTGCGCGAGCTGCTCCCAGTGCACGAGGTCCGTGCTCACCGCGTGTCCCCACGTGTTGGGCCCCCAGCGCAACCCCTGCGCGTTGAGCTGGTAGAAAAGGTGGTATTCCCCCTTGTAATAGACCATGCCGTTGGGATCGTTGGTCCAGTTGGTCCGCGGCGAGAAGTGGAACTGGGGCCGATGAAGCTCGTGGTAGGGAAGGTCGTGACTCACGGGATGCCTCCAATCGTTTTCACAGGACGTCGGCGTGCATTCTCGTGCCCGCCGAAGCGCCCGTGTCAACACGAGGTCCGCCGGGCGCAGCAGTTCTCAGTTTGCGCCGAGGGAGCAAATTCTCATTTTGCACGACTCTCCAAGGGCCGTTCCTGGCCCTTTTCGAGGGTCTGCGATCCTGTTGAAGGTGCAAAATGAGAATCGCTGCGCCGGGCGCGGGACGGCGGCCGCGGCGGTGGGCCGCTCGGCCGGGCGCCCCCCCGGCCTTCCGCACGATCTCCCGAACGAACGCGGTCTTCGCGGCCGTGTAGCGCTCGCGATCTTCGCCGTGGCTTGCCGCCAGCGCGCGCTTGAGCTCGGCGTACGCCGATGCATCCGCGGCGTGGGTGCGCAGGTAATCGCGGAACGCGATTCCCTGCCAGAGAGGGTGGCCGCGCGGCGCCATGTGGACGTGGTGCGTGCGCTCGCCCATGAGCCGGTTGCGCCTGATGAAGGTGAAATGGTCCTCGTACCACCAGTACTCCCACCGCGGGTCATTCAGCCTCGAGAGGACCCGCGGCCTTGCCTGCTCGAACGACGGGATGTCGACCAGCACGTCGACGACGGGCTTGGCCGGCATACCGGGGATGGCGGTGCTGCCGTAGTGCTCGACGCGGAGCGCGATGTCGGCGCCCAGCGCCTCCTGCAGCCACGGGGCGAAACGCGCGAACTCCCGCGGCCACGCGGGGTCGTAGTCCGCGATGACAATCGCGTCGCTCGCGGCGTCGGCAACCGTGCGGCCCGCGTAGGCGTTCGCGCAGAGGAGGAGCCGGGCCGGAAGGCCTCCGGCCCGGCCCGGGACGGAGAACTCCCCGACCCACGGCCGCGGTCCGTGCGGCGCGCGCTCCCGCCAGTCCCACCGGATCTCGATCCCGCGGTCCCCCGGCGACGGGGGGTCCTGCGCCGAGCGGATCCGCAGGCGGGAGTCATCGAGCTCCCAGGCCACCATGCCGCGGGGAAGTGACGCGACGCGATCCACCTCGATGCCGAAGAACTCGAACTCTCCCTGTCCCTCGAGCCTCCCCTGGAAGCTCATGTAGCGCGTCACGTCACCCGTGTGCGCGACCTCCGGCAGAAGCCGCTGGAACAGGTCCCCGAGGAAGCGCATGCGCTCCTCCGCGGCGCTGCCGTCGGGAAACGTGCGCTGCCCGCCGACCAGGAACACCCGCGTTCGCGCCCGCAGGGTCATTGCTTCCATCCTCCCCGCCCAACGGCCGGTTGACACCGCGCGGGTGGGCTGCCATTGATTGACTCTACCGCGGAGCATACACGCCACGATGCAGCGGCAAAAGGGGCCCATGAAGGACACATCGCCGGGAGGCGCGGAGCTGCTCCACCGCAGGCTGCGGGCGATCCTCTGCGAGAAGATCTACACGAGCGAGTTCCCCGATGGATCCCTGATCCCCACCGAGAGGGAGCTTGCCGCGGCGTACCAGATGAGCAGGGTGACCGTGCGCAGCACCCTTGCGTCGATGGAGGCGGAGGGCCTCATCTCGCGGCGCCAGGGCCTCGGCACGCGCGTGACGCTGCGCACGGCAGGTCACCCCGGCCTGGTCGACCTGATCGCGGTCATTGCCCCCGCGCAGAACCCGTTCTTCGCCTCGTTCATCCGGCACTTCGAGGAAGCGGCCGTGGCGCACGACGCACTGGTCGTGTTCCGCCAGGCAGCGGTCCACACGGTGGTGGACTCACTGTTCAGCTTCTACTGCCGCTCCATCCGCAATATCGCGGTCTGGCCATACGACGAAAGCATCGACACCGACAAGCTCCTGCGCCTGCGCGGCCTGGGCATGAACCTCGTGTTCTTCGACCGCGTGGTCGACTCCCCGGCGGTGGACAGCGTGAGCGTGGACAACGGGCACGCCGTGGAGACGCTGTACGCTCACCTGCGTTCGCACGGCGCGCAGAAGATCGCCTACGTCGGCTGGCAGAACGACGTGCTGAGCAGCAACCGAGAGCGCGAGGCCGCGTTCATCCGCATCGAGGGGTCGGAGCGGCTGTACCGGCTTCCCTGGAACCAGGAGCTCGGGGTGGACCAGGAGATCGGCAAGCTCCTCGCGGCCGTCGGCCGCCGTCATGATGCGCTGCTGTGCAGCAACGGCGTCATCGGCATCGCGGCAAAGCGCTACGTCACCGAGCGAAGGCTCCCGGTGCTGGTCGCATGCATGGACGACCTGCCGGGCGCCGCGGAGCTCGGGCTCACCGTCTACTCGCAGCCCATGGACCGGCTCGCCGGCACGGCCTGCCGGCGTCTCATCGCCCAGGCGGAAAACGCCGATGCCTGGAAGGCGAAGACGTACCAGATCAGGGGGACCCTGCGGGTGCGGGATTGACCGGCGACGCAGGCCGGGAGGCGCACGTGAAGCACAAGGACGCTCGGACGGCAACATTCACGGCAGATGCCCGCTACCTGCTCTTTCCCCGCTCCCGCGGGGAAGAGGGAGTCGACCACGTCCTCGTGGAAATCGACGGCGAGCCCTGGTTCTCTGTGCACACGGCGCTCCTGGCTTCCGCGGACCCCGCCTTCTTCGCCCACCTGGACGTCAGCGATTTTCGAGGGCTCACCATCACGGTGACGCTCGAGGGTCCGAACGCGGCCGGCATCGACCTCGTGAGGATGGGAGACGAGATCCCCGGCCCCTGGCCCCTGTACAGGGAGCCGGGCCGGCCCCTCGTGCACTTCTCACCGCTCAGGGGATGGCTGAACGACCCTTCCGGCATGATTTGGCTGGACGGCGCCTGGCACCTGTACTTTGCAAACACGCGGCTGGCGAACCACATGGCGGGGCCCGACAACGCGTGGGGCCACGCGGTGAGCCGCGACCTCGTGCACTGGGAGGAGAAGCCGCTGTTCCTCTGCCCGGTGCGCGGGCGGCACTCGTTCTGGACGGGAGGCGCCGCCGTCGACGCTGCCGACACCACGGGCCTGGGCAGGCCGGGCGCGCCGGCCCTGGTCTTCTCCGCCAACAACGGCAGCGACGCGCCGAACGCTTTCACCCAGTGCATCTTCCCGAGCGTCGACGGCGGCGCCTCGGCGGTGGTGGACGGGCGCTACCTCTACAAGCCCCTGCCGGCGCAGCCCGGCCGCCGCGGCGGCAGCACGCGCGACCCCATGATCCTGTGGTGGGAACCGGGCCGGACCTGGGTGATGATCGTGTATAACCAGCCCCCGGAAGGGCCGCACTCGTTCCACTTCTTCCAGTCCCGCGACCTCCAGGAGTGGACCGAAACCAGCGTCCTCGAAGGCATGTTCGAGTGCCCCAACCTGTTCGCGCTGCCGGTGGACGGTGAGCCGCGCGACACGCGCTGGGTGATCTGGGGCTCCAGCACGGAGTACCTGCTGGGCAGCTTCGACGGCGCACGTTTCACGCCGGATGGCCGGGGGCTGCTCAGGACCCACTTCGGGGCGTTCAGCGCTTCGCAGGTGTTCGCGAATGTCCCGGGGGGACGCATCGTGCAGGTGGGTTGGGCGCACTGCTGCAATCTCGACGGCGAGTTCAGCCAGATGGCATCGTTTCCCCTCGATCTCAGCCTTGCGGGCACGGACGACGGCGTGCGCCTGAGGGCACGCTTCGTCCCGGAGCTTGCCTCCCTGCGCGGCGAGGGATGGCGCAGGACCGATGAGCCCATCCGACCAGCGAACGCCATGCGGATCGGGGATACCGGCGCGGCCCTGGAAGTGCGCGGGACCTTCGCCATGGGAGACGCCAGCGGCATCCTGCTCAGCGCACCGGGTCTTCGCGTGGAATACGACTCGGAGACGGGAGTGGTCCGCGTCCAGGACAAGGCTTCCCAGGCACGCCGTAAAGTGACGGAGCTCGTCATTCACCTCCTCCTCGACGTCTCTTCCGTGGAGGTTGTCTTCGGGGACGGCGAGATGTACGTGATCGCGGAGCGTTCCTATTCCCAGGTCGAACCAGGCAGTCCACTGGAGATAAGCGTTCCACGGGGTAGCGCTCGGGTCATAGATCTGGAGGCATTTCGTCTGGCTCCTATCTTTTAGCGAGCATTTTAGAGTTATTAGATGAAATGGTGCTTCGGAAAATGTCAAGATTTCAATTGACTTTTGCCGGGTCCATGCTATAACAGCCAAAATGACTTCAGCAAATTTATTTATTGTGGAGATGATACCTGAAAATGAATTGGGGAAAAATGTTGACAGTTGAGGAAAGGTATGGTTCAATAATACCAATTTCACTCCAAGGAGGCATTTGCATGAAAAGCTTTTTGAAGACAGGAGCCTTCGTGCTCCTCGCGCTGCTGGTGCCCACGCTCATGGGCTTCGCGGCACCGAAGTACTCGGAAGCGCCGATGCTGGCGAGACTCGTTGCTGCCGGCAAGCTTCCGCCCGTGGACCAGCGGCTCCCGGACAACCCGGTTGTTGCAGGACCTGGCGTGCTGAACGGGACCCAGTATGTCGACTGGACCCCTGGCAAGTACCAGGACGGCCGCTCCCTGCGGACCGCAGCCCTGGACTCCAAAATGAGTCTCATGGACATCGCCGCCAGCAACTTCCTGTGGGCACCGGACCAGACGTCCAAGAACATGATCCCTGTTTTCGTGGAGAAGTTCACGACCTCGCCGGACTACAAGGTTTTCAACTTCACGATCCGAAAGGGCCTCAAGTGGTCCAACGGTGACCCGGTCACCACGGATGACGTGAAGTTCACGTTCCAGGACCTTTACGAGTATCCTGATGCCTCCATCGCGTACCCGTCGAACCTGCACTCGCAGGGCGATATGAAGCTCCCGATCGGGAAGCTCACGATCATCGACCAGTATTCCTTCACCCTGACCTTCGACAGGTCCTACGGCTACTTCCTGGCGGACCTGCGTTCGTGGATCACCGACAGCAACATCCTGATGCGCCCGTCGAAGTTCCTCAAGCAGTTCCACCCGAAGTACACGCCGGTGGCGACGCTCAACAAGATGGCCAAGGACGCCGGGCTCCCGGACTGGAAAGCCCTCCTGCAGATCAAGGCGAGCACCCACTGGGACCGCTCCCGCAACCCGCAGATGATCGGCGTCCCCACCCTGCAGCCCTGGATCCCCGTGCAGATCACCGACACGCACGTGCGGGTGGAGCGCAACCCGTATTTCCCGTGGGTTGACACCCAGGGCCAGCAGCTTCCGTACATCGATGCCGTGGACTGCACCATCATCAAGGACAAGGACGCGATGCTCGTGAAGATCGTGTCCGGCACCATTGACTACATCATCGATGATTTTGCCCGGCTGCCCTACATGCCTATCTTCCAGCTCGGAGCGGACAAGGCCGGCTATCACGTCGTCCTTGCCGGCGGATTCAACAGTCCCCCGCTCCTGTTCATCAACCAGGACTACGACTACAAGACCCCCAACAGCCAGTGGCAGAAGCTGATGCAGGATCCGCAGCACCGGTTCGGCAAGGCGGTTGCACTCTCCATCGACCACAACGACGTCAACAACACGCTGTACTTCGGCAAGTACGGGACGGATGACCTGGTCACCGGCTCGGTCTACGACCCGGCACAGGCGAACGCGCTCCTGGACCAGCTGGGCATGAAGAAAGGCTCGGACGGGTTCCGCACCTACCCCGACGGGTCGCCCCTGCAGATCACGATCACCAACAACACGCTGTCGCCCGACCAGGTTGACATGACGACGCTCCTCTGCAAGTACCTCGGCGCGGTCGGCATCAACGCCACACCGAAGTCGCTTGCGGGCAACATCTTCGACCAGAAGGTCGCCAACAACGAGTTCCAGATGACCGTCATGTGGAACGACGGCGGCGGCTGGCCCTCCGGCATCTCCATGGACTACTGGCCCGGGTGGAAGGGCGGCTGGGCTCCCGCGAGCGCGCAGTACGTCGACACGCAGGGGAAGCAGGGACGCGCGGACCCCCCCCAGTTCATCAAGGACTTCTTCACGCTTTTCACCCAGCGCAAGGCAGTCCCGCCGCAGAGCCCTGACGGCGAAACGCTCTTTGCCAAGCAGCTGAAGTGGTTCGCGGACAACTACGTGATGATCTGGCCCGTCGGTCACATCACGCAGCCCATGATCTTCTCCAACAATCTCCGCAACGTCCCGAAGGACAACTACGTGGACGTCTTCGGCGCCACCGAAGCAGCGGCCCAGTGGTATTTCGATAAGCCGTAGCGGATCTCTCGTCTGGAGCCTGCCGGGCAGCCCCGCGCCGCCCGGCACGGCTTGCACAACGGCTCGCCGCGCACCCGTGGAGGGGCGCGGCGGGTTCATGAAGGGAACGGAGTACCCTCGATGTTGAGATTCATCGGCCAGCGCCTTCTCATCATGATCCCGATGCTCTTCTTCATTTCCGTCCTGTCGTTCCTCGTCATACAGCTTCCGCCCGGCGATTACGTGGATACTTATGTCAACAACCTGAGGCGGTCGGGAACCTCGCTGGACCAGAGCACCGTGACGGCGCTGAAGGAGCGCTACGCGCTGGACAAGCCCAAGCTGGTCCAGTACTACATCTGGATCAAGAACATCGTCACCCGCGGTGACTTCGGCGCTTCCTTCGCCTACAACCGGCCTGTCGCCGACATGCTGAAGGAACGGGTGCCGCGGACCATGGGCATCACCCTCGCCGGGATCCTGCTCGCCTGGCTGATCGCCGTGCCCATCGGCATCTACTCCGCCGTCAAGCAGTACTCCGTTTTCGACTACATTTTCACTTTCCTCGGCTTCATAGGGCTCGCGTTGCCAGCCTTTCTTTTCGCCATCGTGCTGGTGTTCCTGATCTACCAGAAAACGGGGTGGGCCATCACCGGCATCTTTTCAGCCCCGTTCGAGAACGCCCGGTGGTCCATCGCCAAGTTCTGGGACATGATCAAGAACCTCGCCATTCCCCTGCTCGTTCTCTCCACCTCCGGCGCGGCCGCCCTGATCCGTATCCTGCGCGGTACCCTGCTGGACGAGTTGAAGAAGCAGTACGTGATCACCGCCCGGGCGAAAGGGCTGCGGGAGATGCGCCTGCTGTTCAAGTACCCCGTGCGCCTCGCCATCAACCCGCTCATCAGCACCATAGGGTGGATCCTTCCCGCGGCGGTCGGGGGCGAGGTCGTGGTCTCGCAGGTCCTGAACCTGCCGACCACCGGGCCCATCCTCATCTACTCGATCATGAACCAGGACATGTACCTGGCCGGCGGCATCCTCCTCATCCTGAGCTCCCTCACCCTCGTGGGGACTCTCATCTCGGACATCCTGCTCGCAGCGGTGGACCCGAGAATCAGGTACCGGTAATACCATGAGCAACCCATTCATCCAGCAGGAGCTCCCGTCGCCGGCCCCGACAGCGACAACGGAGGACAGAGAGGACCTGGCGTACGCCTCGCAGTACAAGCTGATCTGGCGGAGGTTCACGAAGCACAAGGTGGCCATGGGGAGCCTCGTGGTGCTGATCCTGCTGTACCTGGGGGCGATCTTCGCCGATTTCCTGGCCCCCTACCCGAAGAACTACCGCATCCCCAACGTGCAGTTCAGCTCGCCCACCGCGATGCACGTCCTCGAGCCCGGCAAGGGACTCTCCCGGCCCTTCGTCTACGCGATGACGAAGAAGCTGGACGCCAAGACTTTCACCTACAAGACGATCCCTGACACCAGCCAGAAATGGTACCTGCACTTTTTCGCGAAAAGCGAGCCCTACAAGCTCCTGGGCGTCATCCCGTTGTCCCGCCGCCTTTTCGGCGTGGACAACGGGTACGTCGCACTGTTCGGCAGCAACAAGCTCGGCATGGACATCTTCTCCCAGACCCTCTATGCCTCGCGCATCTCCCTGTCCATAGGGCTCATCGGCGTGGCAATCAGCTTTCTCCTCGGGGTGATTCTCGGGGGCATCTCGGGGTACTTCGGGGGCACCCTCGACGTGATCATCCAGCGCGTCATCGAGTTCATCCTGTGCCTCCCCCAGATCCCTCTCTGGATCGCTTTCTCGGCCGCCATTCCCAACCGGTGGACCGGCATCCAGACCTTCTTTGCCATCACGATCATCCTGTCCTTCGTCGGCTGGGCAGGCCTTGCCCGGGTGGTGCGCGGCCGCCTCATCTCCATGCGGGAGGAGGACTACGTCATGGCGGCGCGGCTGGCCGGGACGCGTGACGGGGCGATCATCCGGCGCCACCTCCTGCCGGGATTCATGAGCTACCTCGTGGTGAACATCACGCTGGCCATTCCCGGCATGATCCTGGCGGAGACGACGCTGAGCTTCCTCGGGATCGGCATCCTTCCCCCCGACGTGAGCTGGGGCTCCATGCTCCAGGAGGCGAACAACCTCACGATGATCTTCAGCTACCCCTGGTACCTCATCCCCTGCATCTTCGTCGTGCTCGCCGTCCTGGTGTTCAACTTCATCGGGGACGGCCTGCGTGATGCGGCGGATCCGTACTCGCGCTAGGAGCCGCCATGAACGGGAACGGCACGATACTGGCAATCAACAACCTCAGGACCTGGTTCAAGCTCGACGAGGGGCTGCTGAAAGCCGTGGACGGCGTGAGCATGTCCGTGGCGCGCAAGAAGACCCTTGGCGTCATCGGGGAGAGCGGCTGCGGCAAGAGCGTCACGGCCCAGTCTGTCCTGCGCATCGTCCCCGCTCCGGGGAAAATCATGAGCGGCTCCATCGAGCTGCACCGCGACGACGGGAGCACGGTCGACCTCGCCACGCTGCCGCCCCACGGGGAGGAGATACGGGCCATCCGCGGCAAGGAGATCTCCATGATCTTCCAGGAGCCGATGACGAGCCTCTCGCCGGTGCATTCCATCGGCAGCCAGATCCGGGAGGCGGTTCTCCTGCACATCACCCGCAACCGCCGCGAGGCGAAGGAGCGGTCCATCGACATGCTGAGCAAGGTCGGGATCCCCAACCCGCGCCAGCGCTACGATGCCTATCCCCACCACCTCTCGGGGGGGCTGCGCCAGCGCGCCATGATCGCCATGGCGCTGTCCTGCAGCCCGTATCTCCTGATCGCCGACGAGCCGACCACGGCGCTGGACGTCACGGTGCAGGCGCAGATCCTCGAGCTGATGAAGGGACTCCAGGAGAGCATCGGCATGGCCATGCTCTACATCACCCACGACCTGGGGGTGATCTCCGAGATCGCCGAGGAGGTGGTGGTGATGTACCTCGGCCAGGAGGTGGAGCGCGCGCAGGTGCGCGACATCTTCCACCAGCCGCTGCACCCGTACACCTCGATGCTCCTGCGGTCCATCCCGAAGATCGGCGTGAAGGCGCGCACGCGCCTGGAGGCAATCGCGGGCAACGTGCCCATCCCCATGAACCTTCCGAAGGAGTGCCCTTTCCTTTCGCGGTGTCCCCGCGTGATGCGGGGAACGTGCGACAGGGACGTGCCGCCCCTCACCGAGGTCGAGCCGGGCCACTTTGTCCGCTGCTATCTCTACGGGCGCAAGGAGTAGCTCATGGCAGGCGATTCGCAGATCCTCCTGGAAGTCCGCGGCCTGAAGAAGCACTACCCCGTGGAGAAGGGCCTCATGCGGCGCAGCGTCGGCCTCGTGAAGGCGGTGGACGGCGTGGACCTCTTCATCAACGCGGGTGAGACCCTCGGCCTCGTCGGGGAGAGTGGATGCGGCAAGACGACGGCGGGCCGCTGCATCCTGCGCGCCATCGAGCCCACGGCAGGCCAGGTCTTCATGTACGTGGACGGGAAGCGGGTGGAGATCACCGCCCTGGAGAAAGAGGAGCTCTACGCCATCCGGCGCCACGCGCAGATGATCTTCCAGGACCCTTACTCGTCGCTGGACCCCCGCATGACCGTGCTGGATATCATCGCCGAGCCGCTCGTGGCCAACGGCCTGGCGCGCGGCTCGGAGATCACTGACCGCGTCCTGGAGCTGATGAAGCTGGTCGGCCTGGAGGCGAAGCACCTGAAGCGCTACCCGCACGCCTTCAGCGGCGGGCAGCGCCAGCGCATCGGCATCGCGCGCGCGCTCGCGCCGCACCCGCAGCTGGTGATCTGCGACGAACCGGTCTCCGCGCTGGACGTCTCCATCCAGGCGCAGATCCTGAACCTGATGCAGGACCTCCAGTCGGCCATGAACCTCACCTACCTCTTCGTGGCGCACGACCTGAGCGTGATCGAGCACATCTCCGACCGCGTGGCGGTCATGTACGTCGGCAAGATGGTGGAGCTGGCGGAAACGGAAGAGCTCTTCCTCAACCCGCAGCACCCCTACACCGAGGCGCTGCTGTCCGCCGTGCCGAAGCCGGATCCCGACATCAAGATGGATCGCATCATTCTTCCGGGGGAAGTGGCGAACCCGGCGAGCCCGCCCTCGGGCTGCTATTTCCACCCGCGCTGCCGCTACGCGAAGGACGTGTGCAGGCACGAGACTCCTTCCTGGCAGGAGGTGCGGCCGAGCCACTGGGTCAGCTGTCACTTCGCCAGGGAGCTCACCCTGCGCGGCGTCACGGAAGGTCCGCCTCCCGCGTAGGCACGCCGTGGCACCATCACGACACCAAGGAGAGTCCCGCATGCCCGCCCCCGGCTCACCGGTCTTCTTTCGGAGGAATCGCGTTGCCCGCGTCTATCGCGGAGGGAAGCTCTTCCACGACTTCTTCGGGGACCCCGCCGAAGACGGCTTTCTGCCGGAAGAATGGATCGCGTCCAGCGTTCGCGCACTGAACCGCGACGCAAGCGATCCCCTGGAAGGGATCTCGCTCCTCGAGGAGGACGGCACGCCCTTCACGACGTACCTCGATGGACGCCCGCAGGCTCTCGGCGGCCGCGCGGACCTGGGAATCCTCGTGAAGATCCTGGACAGCGCCATCCGTCTTCCCGTCCAGACCCACCCGGACAAGCTCTTCGCGCGCCGGCATTTCCACAGCGCCCACGGAAAGACCGAGATGTGGGTCGTACTCGCCACGCGTGGCGACGCCCGCATCCACTTCGGTTTCAAGGGGCCGGTCACCCGGTCGGAGTTCGCGGCAGTCGTGGCTGCCAGCGAGACCGACCGTGACGCGATGCCCCGGCTGCTCAACAGCGTGTCCGCGAAGCCCGGCGACGTGTACCTGATCCCGCCGCGCGTCGTCCACGCCATTGGCGCAGGCTGTCTCATCCTGGAGGTCCAGGAGCCCACCGACTTCACGCTGCAGCCCGAGGCGTGGTGCGGCGACTATCGCCTGAACGAGTTCGAGAAATACCTTGGCCTCGCGCCGGAAGCGGCCCTGGAGTGCTTCGATTTCAACGACCTCGTGGGCGAGAAAGCCGTGAGCCGCGGGCGTATCGTACCCCGTATCGTGCGGACCAGCGGCGCAGCGCGCGTGGAGAGCCTTGTCTCCCGCGACCTCACGCCCGACTTCGCCGTCAACCGCTACCACCTCGGCTGCGGATCCATGGACGTGCCGCCGGGCCCATCGGTGCACGTCGTCACGGACGGCGAGGGGACGCTGGTCGCGGGAAGCGCGCGGCGTGCGGTTGCCCGCGGCTCCTCCTTCTTCCTGCCGGCTGATGCGCTGTCCGTGACCGTCGAGACCGGCAGCGAGCTCACCCTGGTGGAGTGCCTCCCGCCGGCGCTGACCCCGTCGGCCGGCTGAGGCGCGCATGGGACTGCTGCTGGGCATCGACCTGGGGACCTCGAGCGTCAAGGCGCTCCTTATCGACGAGGAAGGCCATCCCCGCGCTGTCCGCGGCGCAGAGTACCCCATCCTGATCCCTCGCCCGGGCTTCGCCGAGCAGGAACCCGGCACGTGGTGGCGCTGCGCGTGCCAGGTCATACGCCGCGTGCTGGCGGACGCGGAGGCCCGCCCGGCCGACATCAGGGGCATCGGGCTGTCGGGACAGATGCACGGCCTGGTCCCCCTGGACGCCCGCGGGGAGCTGATCGGGCCTGCCATCATCTGGTGCGACCAGCGTTCGCGCGACGAGGTGGACGAGATCTACCGGGTGGTCGGCCGGGACACCGTCACGGTGCAGACGCTGAACCCGCTGTACCCCGGCTTCACCCTGGCATCCCTCGCGTGGCTGCGGCGCCACGAGCCGGACCGCTTCGAGCGCCTGGCGACCGTCTTCCTGCCCAAGGATTACCTGCGCCTGCGGCTCACCGGCACCATCGGCACGGACATCAGCGATGCTTCTTCCACGATCGCGTTCAACACGGGGGAGGGACGCTGGTCATCCCCGATCATCGACTGCCTCGGCCTGCCCGCGTCGCTTTTCCCGGCGTGCGCCGAGTCCACCGACGTGATCGGCACCGTGACTGCCGCGGCGGCTGACGAGACGGGCCTGGCGGCCGGCACGCCGGTGGTGGCCGGCGGCTCCGACCAGCCCATGCAGGCGATCGGCAACGGCCTCACGGCCCCGGGGTGCCTGTCCATCACCATAGGGACCGGCGGGCAGCTGTACTCGGTGAGCGAGACACCGCTTCTCAACCCCCGACTGAACACGCACACGTTCTGCAACGTCATGCCCCGGAAGTGGTACGTCATGGCGGCCACGCTGAGCGCCGGGCTCTCCCTCTCCTGGCTGAGGGAGAACATCCTCCGTGACCACAGCTTCGAGGCGGCCGGCGCCGAGGTCGATGCCGCTCCGCCCGGGCAGCGAGGGCCTCCTCTTCCTTCCCTACCTCGCCGGCGAGCGCACCCCGCACCTCAATCCCGATGCGCGGGCGGTCTTCTTCGGCCTCACCCTGAAGCACACGCGCGGCCACATGACCCGCGCCGTCATGGAAGGCGTCGGCTACTCACTGCGTGACTGCCGGGAGATGCTGCAGTCGCTGGGCATCACGCCGGGCCGACTGATCGGGTCCGGCGGCGGCGCGCGCAGCAGCCAATGGCTCCAGATCCAGGCGGACATCCTGGGCGAGCCGATCCACACCACCTCGTCCACCGAGCAGGCGAGCTTCGGGGCGGCGATCGTCGCCGGGGTCGGCGTCGGCATCTACAGGGACATCCCGCACGCGTGCGAGGCGCTGGTGCGGCCGAACCCCCGGGTGACGGAGCCCATTGCCGCCAACGTTCGTCTCTACGAGGAAGGCTACCAGCTCTATCACGAGCTGTACCGCGACACCAGCGGGCTGTTCGGGAAGCTCGCCGGCGTGCACGGGAAAGGAGAGTGACAACCATGAAGGGCATCTCGGCACGTTCCGTTCTCGACAGCGCTGCCTTTTCGCTGCTTCCCGGAGCGCCCGCTCCCGTCCCCGGGTACAGCGTCGCGGCTTCCGCGGCTGTGCGCCCCGGGGTCACGCTGAACGCGCAGGAAGCGGCGGCCTCTGCGCTGCGGGGCGGACGCGGGGTCGCTGCCACCCTGGATGGCGGGTTCATCACCGCGGTGAAGGAGGGGCCGGCACAGGCCGCGGCCGCGCAGCGCGCCCTCTCGTTCTTTGTCCGCGCGCGCGAGCCCTCCGGCACGTGGGAGGGGGCGCTCCTGTGCGAGAAGGATCCCGAGGGGCGCATCCGTTTCGCCCTCTCCGCGGGCAGCGGTTCGCTTCTCTTCGAGCTCTTCACGGACTACAGGGAAAAGCCGATGCGCCTCGAGGTTCCCCTGGCAGCCATCGGCGCGCTGGGATGGCACGACATCGTGGGACGCTATGCAGGCGCGCACGTCGGGCTGTTCGTGGACGGCGTGGTGGTGGACGAGGACTGGCCCATCGGCGCGCTCCCCGGCGGGCGGCGCGCGCAGCTCTCCATCGGCGGAGAGGCGGGGCGGTCGGCGGGTTTCAAGGGGCAGCTCGACGCCGTGGCGGTCTGGGACCGCGCCTTGAGCGACGCGGAGATCGAGGCGCTCTGCGGGGGCGCGGAGCAGGTGGCAGCCCGCGGGTGGGCGCTGCCCGAGCCCGGGACCGGCGTGCAGTACCGCGGCGCGCCCGGCGGCGCGTTCGTCGGCGACTGCCTGCCGTTCTTCCACGACGGCACCTACCACTTCTACTACCTGTTCGACCGCCGCAACCACCGCAGCAAGTTCGGCCTGGGCGCCCACCAGTGGGCCCACGCGTCCAGCACGGACCTCGTGCACTGGAAGCACCACCCGCTGGCGATCCCCATCACCGAGGAGCGCGAGGGCTCGATCTGCACGGGCTCGATGTTCTTCCACGACGGGACGTGGTACGGCTTCTACGCGACCCGCCTCCCTGACCGCTCCGAGCACCTCAGCCTCGCGACGAGCACCGACGGCATCCACTTCACCAAGACCGAGCCGAACCCCTTTGCCTCACCGAAGCCGCCGTACAGGCACGGGCCCTTCCGTGATCCCACCGTCTTCCGCGATCCGAAGACGGGCACGTTCCACATGCTGGTGACCGCGGAGCTCGAGCACCCGGCCGTGGAGCGCAGGGGAGGGTGCCTCGCGCACCTGGTGTCGACGGACCTCCGCCACTGGGAGCAGAAGGAGCCGTTCCTCGTCACCGGCTACGCGGACCAGCCCGAATGCTCGGAGCTCTTCTCCTGGCGCGGCTGGTACTACCTCGTCTTCAGCCACTTCGGCGTGGCGCACTACCGCATCTCCCGCGACCCGTTCGGCCCCTGGCAGAAGCCGGCCGTCGACATGCTGGACGGTCCCCAGTACCGGGTCATGAAGAGCGCCGCCTTCACCGGCGACCGCCGCATCGGCGCCTTCTTCCTCGACCTGGGGAAGGGATACGCCGGGTACGCGGTCTTCCGGGAGCTGCTGCCGCGGGCGGACGGCACGCTGGGGACACGGTGGGTGCCGGAGATGGTGCCCGCCACCGGCGCGCCGGTGGCACCCGTGTTCGCGGCCCTCGGCGCAGGCGCCACCGGCGGAGCGGGCACGGTGCACCTCGCCGCGGCACAGGGGTTCGCGGCTGCCGCGCTGGGCGGCGTGCCCGTCGACATGATCCTTCGCTGCCGGGTCACGCCGACCGCGGGCACGCACTGCTTCGGCATCGGCGTCCGGGGGCGGGAGAGCTTCAAGGACGCGCTGAACCTCGAGCTCGAACCCGGGCGGAAGAAGGCGGGATGGCGGAGCGCGAGGAACGCCCACTGGAGCGAGTGCGAGACCGCCGCGCTCTACCAGGTGGACGACCTCGACAAGCCCTTCTCCCTCGAGGTCCTGACGTACGGCGAGGTGCTCGACGTCTGCATTGACAATCGAAGGACGCTGATCCACCGGGAGGCCACCTCCGACGGGGACCGGCTCTTCTTCTATTGCCAGGAGGGAGAGGTGAGGTTTGAGAAGATCGAGGTCAGGCCGCTCCTGAAACCCCTGTAGCGCCGGCGCCCCGCACCGCCAGGGACCTGTCGGCGCTCACGACGAGCGTGATGTCCGATCGGAGCCTGTGGTCCATGATGCGCCGGTAGTTGGCCTGGTCCACCGCGCGGTGATGCTTCATGGCATCGTCCCATGACCGTCCGCCCTTGAGAAGACGCCGGAAGGCGTCCTTGAGCGTCTCGGGTGCTGACTCGATGAACATCGACAGGTCCGACAGCGGTGCGATCTCCCGCCAGCCCGGTTCGTCGAGCAGGAGGTAGTTGCCTTCCACGAGCAGGACTCCCGCCGGCGCCACCGTGATGGCATCCTGCACGGGCTCGTGGAGGTTCCTGTCGTAAAACGGCCATGACACGGGATCCCCCGCGCGCACTTCACGAAGACGCGCTCGAACCTGCTCGACGTCGAACGTCTCGGGGAACCCCTTCAGGGTCCGCAGGGGGACGCGCTCGCCCTCGTGCAGGATCGTCGCGTGAGCGAGGTGCTCGTTCGTGAAGTGGAAGCCGTCGAGCGGCAGCGTCTGCATCCGGGGCAGCAACCGGTCCTCAGCGGCAAGGCTCTCCCAGAGGGCGCACAACGTGGTCTTTCCGCTGCCGGGCGGACCGGCCACGAACACGAGGAACCTTCCCCCGTGCTTCGTGGCGCGCTCGTTCATGAGGGCAAGCAGCGGCCGATGGACACCGTCAATGGCGGACTGTGATACCTCTATGGACCAGTCCTGTCCCGCGAGGTCCAGGTGGAAAGTCCTGGTGTCCATGCACGATCCCTTTCCTATCGCGCGCGGACGTCGCCGTGCTTGTGGCGGTTTGAGACCGTGACCGCGAGCACCGTGAACAGTATCCCGATGGCGAGCCCCGCGCACCCGCCCGCAATGTCCACGACCGAGAGCTCCTGGAAGCCATACTCGATCCCCGAGAGCAGCGCGAACACCGGATAGAGGAAGCACTGGATCGCCAGGACCCGGAAGAACCGCAGGGCGAGCTTCCCCTTGCGGGCGCCCGCCCGGTAGTAGGCCGGCAGCCCGAAAAGAATCACGATGGCCGCCACCCCCAGCAGGACGAGGCTGAACAGGCCTGCCCAGGCCACGAGCCCCCCGGTCACCCGCCGAAGACCGAGCAGCATCCCCGCTGCCAGGACGGCCTGGTGCGCCGCAATGGCAAGCGACAGAACGGAGGCAAGAACGGCTGCCGCCGAGGTCCTGCGCGATAACGCATTCATCGGGTTTCTCCTTCTTTCATGCCTCGGGATTCCCCCAGAGTCTATCTTTATCGGCAGGCTTGCGACAGCACGTCGCGCGGCCTTCTGCCGCAGCGGGTTCCATGCTACCCTCGACAGGCCATGCTCGGTCTCTTCCTCATCCTGCTCGGGTTCGTCGTGCTCTTCGTGCTCGCCAGCCGGTTTGCCGTCTCCTTCGCCGCGCGGAGGTTCGGTGCGCTGGTGAGCGAGCGTCACCGGGAAGCCGAGTACATCATGGAGACGGGGAAAGCGCCGCCGCCGTGGATCCGCCGTGCCGGTGCAGACCGGCGACGACGCCCGGCTCCGCCAGCGCCTTCTCCGCTCCCTCGACGAGCTGGTGCAGCACTTTTCGCGGGCGCCGGTATTCGAAGCCGAGTCCGACAGGGCGCTCTTCCTCGGACGGCTCGGCATGGTGCGCGCGGGCTGGGCAACGGCGGACCTCGGCCTGATCCTCAGTCCCGAGGGCACTCCCTGGCCGCCCCCGCGCGAGCCCGACGAACCGGAGGAACCCTCCGCGCCTGCCGGCTGAAGCCCTGCAGCCGCGTCCCGCCAGCCCCCGCCGAAACCTGCTCAGCGTTTCTCGATAGCCGCCTTTTTCGCCTGGGCCGCCTTGACCCGTGCGAGGTCGAACTTCGACGTCCGGTCGAAATAGTAGACGCCGTTCTGCTCCTGGAACACGTCGGTGAGCTGCGTGTAGCAGTAGCCGCAGACGCCGGGGTTGTCCAGGAGATGCGCGCACAACCCTTCGAACCGGGCGTAGAACTCCTCAATCGTCTTCGGCCTCTCCCCGTAACCCCAGGACGGTTCCGTTGCCGCTGCCTTCGGGTTCCACCAGATCCCGCCGAACTCGCTCACCAGGTAGGGCTGGCCCCGGTAGGGGAGGGACCAGGGCCGGTCCGCCGGCCCGTTGTAGTACGGGGAGCCCTGGGCCGTGCGGGCGTGATGGGACGTGAAGACCGTCACGTCCTGCTCGTAGTCGTGGCAGTCGTAGACGTCGGTCTCCGCGACGCGGTGCGAGTAACCCGAGGCATCCAGCACCGGGCGCGTGCGGTCCATCGCCTTCGCCGCGAGGTACATGGCGCGCGTGAGGTCGTCCAGGGGCTCGAACCGCTCCGAAAGCGGCCTGTGTGTCTCGTTCAGCCCGCACCACCCGACGATGGACGGGTGGGAGTAATCGCGGGCGAGGGCCTCCAGCCACTGGGCCACGCTCGTGGCGTCCGCGGTCCCCCTGTCGATGCCCCAGTCGGGAAACTCGCCCCACACGATGTAGCCCATGCGGTCGGCGTGGTACAGGAATCGCTCCTCGAACACCTTCTGGTGCAGGCGGGCTCCGTTGAAGCCTGCCTGCAGCGAGAGGGCGATATCTGCCTGCAGGGCGGTGTCGTCCGGCGCGGTGAGAAGACCGTCAGGGTAGAAGCCCTGGTCCAGCACGAGCCTCTGGAACAGCGGCGCGCCGTTCAGCAGGATGCGGTTGCCGTCGAAGCTCACGGAGCGCAGACCCGCGTAGCTCTCCAGGGCGTCCACCGTCCTGCCACCGCGATCGGCGAGCGTGAGAGTGAGCGTATAGAGGAAGGGATCGGTGGTGCTCCAGGCCCTCCGCCGGCCCTGCGGGATGGGAAGATCCAGGGTGGGAGTGTACTCGGCACCCGCGGGGCCCTGCGCGCGCGCCACCTCTCCTTTCTCGTCACGAAGGACGGCGACGACGGAGAGATCCGAGGCGCCCTCTGCCGCGACAACCGGCTGCTCGACCCGGAATGCGCCGCGCGTCCAGTCAGGAGTGACCCGGGGCCGCTCCAGGTACGAGGTGCCGACGGCCTCCAGCCAGACGGTCTGCCAGATGCCCGTGGTCCTGTCGTAGAGACACGTGTAGCGATCGTGAAGGTCCGACTGCTTCCCGCGCGGCTTTGACGCCCTGTGATCGTCCCGGCACCGCACGGTGAGTGTCAGCTCCTTGCCGGCGGCAGCGGCCTCGGTGATCTCGAAGCTGAACGGCGTGAACCCGCCGCGGTGACGACCGATCCAGCGGCCGTCCAGCCACACGGTGGTGTCGTAATCGGCGGCCTGGAAGTGGAGCAGCACACGCCGGCCCCTCCAGGCAGGCGGCACCGTGAACGAGCGCCGGTACCACACCGCGTTCAGGAAATCGGTGATCCCGACACCGGACAGTTTCGATTCGGGACAGAACGGAACGGAAATCGAGCCGGCGAGCTCCTTCGTCACGAGCCCTCGCTCGCGCCCGCTGTCTCCCCGGTCCACCTCGAAACTCCACGATCCATTCAGCGAGAGCCAGTCGGGCCGGACAAACTGGGGACGGGGATGCTCGGGGCGGGGAATGTGTGTGGCCATGATTGTCTCCCTACGCCATTTTCGCACCGCGTCCCGCGACGAAAAGCCTGTACCACTCCTCGCGGGAGAGCTCCACGCCGTCTGCCCGGCAGGCTTCCGCGATCCTTTCGGGCTTCGTGCTGCCCACGACCGGCTGGATGCGGGCCGGGTGGCGCAGGATCCACGCGATAAGGATCGCCTCCAGGCTGACGCCCCTCTCCTGCGCCATGACCTGCGCGACGGCCACCACGGCCCGGGCGCGCTCGTCGCCCTGCCCGGCTGCAGCCTTCGCGAACGCCCCGTGGGCAACCGGGCTCCACGCCTGGATGGTGATGTCATGGAGCATGCAGTACTCCAGCGTCCCTTCGCCGTGCGACGGGCGTGACAGCTCTTCCTGGTTGACGATGACCCCGGAGCCGATGAGCTGGCTGTGCAGGACGTTCAGCTGCAGCTGGTTGAACAGCAGCGGCTGGCGGACCCACCGCTGGAGGAGCGCGATCTGGTCGCCGGAGTGATTGCTCACCCCGAAGAAGCGCACCATGCCCTTCTCGGCCAGGCGGTCGAACGCGCGCGCCACTTCCTCGGGCTCCGCGAGCGGGTCGGGCCGGTGCAGCAGCAGCACGTCGAGGTACTCGGTGCCCAGCCGGCGCAGGCTGCCCTCGACGCTTCGGAGGATGTGTTCCTCGCTGAAGTCGTAGCGCTGCGGCGCGCCCGGACGGGGGTCGTCCTCGAAGCGGATCCCGCACTTGCCCTGCACGAAAATCGACGAGCGCAGCCCGGGCCGGTCCTTCCAGACCTGGGCGAACGCCTCTTCGGACTTCGTCCGGCAGTAGATGTCGGCGTGGTCGAAAAAGGTGATGCCGGCATCCAGTGCCGCGCGGACGGCGGCGAGCGCGTCCTTCCTGGTCTGCGCCGACAGCGGCGCCGTGTCCCAGGTGCCGCCGATCCCCATGCAGCCGTAGGCGATGCGCGTGACCTCCGCCTTCATCCCCTTGATCGTGAGCGTTTTCATCTCGTGGCCTCCCCCCGCAGGGTACAACCGGCGCCCCGCGCGGCGCAACCGACCGCCCGCTCGGTTGCCGAGGCGGCGGTCCATCGGTTACAGTGCCGGTCGAAGGAATGCACCAATGGAGAAGCACCTGGACATCGGCATCATCGGCTGCGGGAACATCGGGCGCACGCACGCGGCGAGCATCGCCAGGGCGGGCAACTGCCGCGTGGCGGCCTGCTGCGACATCGATCCCGCGGCGCTCGCGGCATTCGGGGACACGTTCAAAGTCGAGCGGCGGACGCGCGATTACAGGGAGCTCCTGGGCTGGAGCGGCATCGACGCCGTGACCGTGGGGCTTCCGAATCACCTGCACGCCCCCGTGACCATCGACGCCCTGCGCGCGGGGAGGCACGTCTTCTGCGAGAAGCCGATCGCGCTCGACTGCGCGGAGGCCGAGGCCATGGCTGCCACGTCGCGCCAGACAGGCAAGCGCCTGGTGATCGGCGTGGTCAACCGGTGGGCTGACTCCGTCAACCGCATCAAGGGCATCGTGTCGCGCGGCGAGCTCGGCGAGGTCTACCAGGTCAACGTGATGTTCAAGTCCTACCGCAGCATCCCCGGCCTCGGCGGCTGGTTTACCGACAGGGCGCGCTCCGGCGGCGGGGTCATGATCGACTGGGGCGTTCACTTCATCGACCTCGTCCTCTACATCCTCGGGGGTCCCGCGGTGAAGGCGGTCTCCGGCAAGGGGTTCGGCGTCCTGGCCCGCACCCCGAAGGACTACCGCTACCTCGACATGTGGGCAGGGCCGCCGATCCCCGGCGGGGTCTGCGACGTCGAGGAGTACGCCTCTGGAATCATCCGGACAAGCCGGCGCCTTCATCACGTTCGAGGGCGCGTGGGCGCAGAACATCAACGAGAAGGCGATGTACGTCGACTTCCTCGGCGCGCGGGGCGGCATCCGCCTGGACTACGGCGCCGGGTTCACCGTGTACGGCCAGGCCGACGACTACCTTTTCGAAACGAAACCCATGACGAAGGACTCGGACTTCTTCGTGAACGAGTTCCGCGGGTTCGCCGGTGCTGTCCTCGACGGCACGCCCAGCCGCGCCGACATCGGGGGGGTCCTCCCGGTCCAGAAGGTGCTGGACATGTTTTACGCCTCGTCGCGCGAGGACAAGGAGGTAACGGCATGAAGATCGGCGTCAGCTCCTACAGCTTCTCCGCCCTGGTCGCCGCGGGGACCCTGCGCTTCATCGACATCCCGGCCCGCGCGAAGGAGATGGGCTTCGAGATCGTGGAGTTCAGCAAGCTCACCCTCCCCGAGGGAAAGACGGCGGCCGCGTTCGCCGTCGACCTCGCGAAGGAGTGCCGCAGCGTGGGCATCGAGGTGGGCTCGTACACCATCGCGGCGGACTTCATCAACGGGACGGGCGTCCCGCCCGAGAAGGAAGTGGGGCGGCTGCGCGGGGAGCTCGAGGTGGCGAAGATACTCGGCTCGCCGTGCATGCGGCACGACGCCACGTGGAGATACGACGGCGCGTTCGAGCGCGCGCTCCCGGCGCTCGCGGAGGGGTGTCGGAAGGTGACAGAGATGGGCGCGGCCATGGGCATCGTGACCATGGTGGAGAACCACGGGTACTTTGCGCAGGACTCTGACCGCATGGAGAAGCTCGCCGCTGCCGTGCACCACCCGAACTTCGGCATCCTCGTCGACATGGGCAACTTCCTGTGTGCCGACGAGGACCCGGGAAAGGCGGTGGGCCGCGTGGCGCCTTTCGCGAAGCACGTGCACGCCAAGGACTTCCACGTGAGAGAGGGGAAACTTCCTGATCCCGGCCGCGGGTGGTTCCGCACCCGGGCCGGCAACTGGCTGCGCGGTGCGATCGTCGGGCACGGCGAGGTGCCGGTCGCCCAGTGCCTGGGAATCCTGGTGCGTGCCGGGTACAAGGGAAACGTCTCCCTCGAGTTCGAGGGGATCGAGGATCCCAACGTCGGCGTCTCCATCGGGCTGGAGAACCTGAAGCGCTTCGTCGCGGAGGCGACCTCGTAACCGTGTCGGGCATTGCATCTGTCGAGAAGCTCGAGGACGTCCTGAGCGAGCCCACCCCCGGACTGATCCAGGACATGAAGAGGATCGCCGGCGACATCGTGGTTCTCGGCGCCGGCGGAAAAATGGGGCCCGGGTCTCGCACGGATGGCCCGCAGGGCCTCGGACGCCGCGGGCACGCGCCGGCGGATCATCGCCGTGTCACGATTCTCCGACCCGGCCGCGCTCCAGGGTCTGAAGGCGGCGGGGGTTGAGACGATCTCCTGCGACCTCATGGAGCAGGGCGCCGCCGCGAAGCTCCCGGATGCGCCGAATGTCGTCTCCATGGCCGGGACAAAGTTCGGCACCACGGGTGCCGAGTCCGCGACGTGGGCGCAGAACGCGTACCTCCCGGGCGTCATCTGCATGCGCTACAGGGGCAGCAGGATCACGGTCTTTTCATCCGGCAATGTCTACCCGTTCACGAAGCCTGCCTCCGGCGGGTGCGTCGAGACCGACGAGCCCGGGCCCCGCGGCGAATACGCGTGGAGCGTGCTCGGCCGTGAGCGCGTCATCCAGTACTTCGGCGCGCGTGACGCCACGCCGGCGCTCCTCCTGCGGCTCAACTACTCCTGCGAGCTTCGCTACGGGGTCCTGGTCGACATCGCGCGGCGGGTGCACGAGGGAAAGCCCGTGGGTCTCGCCATGGGGTACTTCAACGTCATCTGGCAGCGCGATGCGAACGCGTTCGCCCTGCGCAGCCTCCTCGAGGCGCGGAGTCCCGCCGCCATCCTCAACATCACCGGCGCCGAGGTCCTCTCGGTCCGGGAGGTCGCGGGCGCGCTGGCGCGCCGCATGGGAAAGACCGTCACCTTCAGCGGAAGCGAATCGCCCGACGCGCTCCTCAGCAACTCTTCGAAGGCTTTTGGGCTCTTCGGCAAGCCGATGACAGGCGCTGCCGAGATGATCGACCTCGTGGCGGACTGGGTGGCGCGCGGCGGCGCGAGCATCGGCAAGCCCACCCACTTCGACGCGCGCGACGGAAAGTTCTGAGCGGGAGGCAGGAAGCATGGGCATACCGCTTGATCCACAGGTGGCCGCGGCGCTCCGCCAGGGCCTCGCCATTCCTGCCACTCCGCTCGCGCTCACGGCCGCGCGTAAGCTCGACGAGAGGCGCCAGCGCGCGCTGGCGCGCTACTATGTCGCGGCGGGAGTCGGGGGGATCGCCGTGGGCGTTCACACCACGCAGTTCGCCATCCGCGATCCGCGCCATGGCCTGTTCCAGCCGGTGCTCGCCCTGGCGGCGGAGGAGATGCGGAGCGCCGACGTGCAGAAGTCGCACGCGCAGGGACGCCCGCCGCTGCTCAAGGTGTGCGGCGTGTCCGGGCGCACCGCGCAGGCGGTGGCCGAAGCCGGGCTTGCGCGCGGCCTCGGCTACGACACCGCGCTCGTGAGCCTCGCAGCGCTGGCCGACGCCACGGATGAGGAGATGATCGCGCACTGCCGCGCCGTGGGGGAGGTCATGCCGATTTTCGGCTTCTACCTCCAGCCTTCCGTGGGCGGGCGTGCCCTGCCGTACCGGTTCTGGAGCATGTTCGCCGAGATCGAAAGCGTGGTGGCGGTCAAGATCGCTCCCTTCAACCGCTATGCAACCCTGGACGTGGTGAGGGCCATCGCCGAGTCGGGGAGGGATGACATTGCGCTGTACACGGGGAACGACGACGCGATCGTTGCGGACCTCCTCACTCCCTTCCGATTCTCCGCGCACGGGAAGATGGTGGAGCGCAGGATCGTGGGCGGTCTCCTGGGCCATTGGTCCGTGTGGACGCGTAAAGCGGTCGAGGTGTTCGATGCGTGCCGACGCGCCGCGGGCCAGCAGCTCATACCGGCAGACCTCCTGCGGCTGGGTATGGAGATCACCGACGCGAACGCCGCCTTTTTCGACGCGGCGAACGGTTTCGCCGGGTGCATCGCCGGCCTGCACGAGATCCTTCGCCGCCAGGGCATCCTGGAGGGCACCTGGTGCCTAGACCCGGCGGAGACCATGAGCCCGGGGCAGAAAGAGGAGCTTGACAGGGTCAGCACCGCGTATCCGCATCTCTCGGACGACAGGTTCATCGAGGAACATCGCGCCGCGTGGCTGGCCGGGTAGACCGGTGAAACTGGCGCGCGATCCCCTACAGCCGGCCGATCGCCGGCAGGCACCGGGCCGCTATCTCTCGACGGCCTCCGCCCCGGCACTGCGCATCGTGACGCGGTAGGAGAGAGAGCCAACGGTGACGTCGAGCTGGCCGGCCGCGACCTGCCGGATCGCGGCGGACTCTTTCCCCGGAGCGATCAGCACAGCGATATCCTGCGGGCCTCCCGCTGCCGTCTTCCAGCGGAAGCTCACCCAATCGACCATGCGATGGGCTGGTTCACCGGGGAGGCCTTCCGTGTCGGCGGGTCCCTGGCCCGACCCGCGCTCGAAGCGCCCGGCGTCCGCTGCCAGGAGGCTGACACCCGGGCCCCCGCTGCTCGTCCAGCCATCCGCCGCGGGCTGCAGCGGCAGCGGTGAATGGAAGTACCAGTCGAGGGTGAGCCCGGGGCGTTCTGCCCAGACCCTGTCCCACACGATCCAGAAGTGCGGCTTGACGAATGCCACGTGCCGCCGATGCCTGACGCCGAAGGGCTCGACGTAGCCGCTGTGCGTCGCCGCGGCGAAGTCCAGCATCGGTCCCGACTGCCACCGCGCGTCGGCGATATCCACCAGGTGCCGCGCGGGGTCCGCCTCTTCGACACAGAGCATGTTGTGCCCGCGCGCCGCCTGGTACCAGGACGCGTACTCCTCCGTCCCGTATCCCGCAGCCGCGAGACCGGGGTCCACGGCCAGCGCGGCGCCGTCTGCGTAACACTCGAAGCTCAGCACGTCCTCGTGAGCGTGCACCGCCCACGGCGTGAAGTTCAGGAAGAAGTAGCGGGCGCGTCCTGTCCAGTCCGTTCGCATCACAGCGAACCCGGTCGAGGGATACCACGCGGACAGGAACGGGGGGAACGACGCCGCGGCGCCGCGCGCAGGCTCAGGCACCGCGTCGAGGAACGCGTGTGCCCCGACCCTTGTCGGCGCCGTGTGCACGCGGGCAAGGCTCGCGGGGCCGAGAAAGTCCGGGCGGCCAAACCGGCGCGATCCGGTGGTGAGGAACAGCGCCATCTCGGTGCTGCGCCTCGTGTCATTCACCGCCGGCGCCAGCCCCAGCGGCGTCATCACGCCGGCCCAGACGGAGAGGCAGGATTCCGTCGCGCCGCGGATCCGTCCCCGCACGCCGCGCGAGCGCCCGGCCTCAACCGCCGCGGGCTCCTGCGTCTCCAGCAGGCGCGCGTAGATCCACAGCGTCTCCAGGACGTAGCGGGTGTAGTTCGGCGTCCGCTCCTGGTAGCCGCCGTCGGCCTGGAAGTCGCGGCGCAGGTGCTCGGCGATCACGGCGTCGGCCTGCGCCCGCCAGGAGGCTGCTTCCGCGAGCTCGGGCAGGGCCGTGCCCGCGTAGCCCAGCGTGACGGCGGCCTGGATGGGCCAGTTGTAGGCGTGGAAGGGGTTCCTGGTGCTGCACTCGTACAGCCAGCGGCAGTGACCGACGATCGTGCGCAGGAGATCCGCGCTGACCGCGGCCGGCCATGCCGATGAGCCCGCCATGAGCCTGCACGCATCCACGAAGACGGGGACGCGCAGGGCGATGCCCAGCTCGTGCCAGATCACGTCGGCGTCGAGGTTCGCCAGCGTGTCGGCCACGCTGTCCCTCTGCTCGAACCATTGGGCGAACAGCTCGGCAAAAGCCGCGGCATATTCCCCGTCACCCGTGAGGGCATATGCCCCGGCCAGGGGGATGCCCCACTGCCAGTAATGCCAGCCGTACTTCATCCCCGCGTAGCCGAACTCGTGGTTGAAATCCACCGTGGGGCCGAACCTGTGGGTGAACGTGCCATAGCCGAGCTCGTGAGCGGCAACGAGGTCGGCCTGCCGGACGATGTCTTCCTGCATCCCCGGGCGCGCGCGGGCCTCCGCACGGTACTCGTCCATCGTGATGAAAGGGCGGTCGGGGAGACCCGCCCAGGAAGAGAGCCTGACCGGTCCGGGCTTTACCCGGAGCAGGGCCTGCCAGTCGTCGGCACTTGCCGCGGCCCCGGGAACGAGCGCGCTCCAGAGGTCCGCGTTGGTGATCGAGTGCATCCTTTTCTCGAAGGCGTCGGGATCGATGGAGAGACGATGGTTGCCGCTCAGCCGCAGCCCGGGCGGGAATGCTCGTGTCCGGCTTCTCCTCGTCCGGCACGGCCGTCCAGCACAACGGGCACCAGTCCTTCCCGTCCTTCCGCATGAACCAGGGCACGGCCCCATCCTCCCTACCGCGGCGGGAAGTCGACGACCTTCCCGGCCTTGAACGCCGCGAGGTAGTCGGCGCGGAATGACTTGATCCTCTGCGGGTCGGTGGCAAGATCGCGCAGGACAGACCGGCATGCGGACGGTGCCCGGCTGCCGCTGCCTCGGTGACCCCGTGATCTCGGGGGACAGGCGCTTGAAAGCACGACCCCAGTCCTTGAGCCTGCCGGCCTCGTCGAAGAGACCGCTCCTCCTGCTGGGATCGAGCGACGACGGCGTGTCGCGGTAGGGCCAGAAGAGCCAGCCTGACACGTCTCCCTTCGTTGCCTCCACCAGGCGCGTGCACCACTGGGCCTGCTGGGCTTCCGTGAGGGAGCGCTGTTCCCTGTCGGCGAAGGAGACCGGCCCGCCCCCGTACCACCCGCATTCCTCCATGACCACCGGCTTGCCCGGCACGTGCACGTAGCGCGACACGGCGCGGCCGTGCAGCAGCGTCTCGGTCATCCCCTCCTCGGTGTCGAACGGGTCACGGTAGATGTTGGGGTGGAAGATGTGGTGGGGGTAGTAGTGCACCGAGATGTAGTCGAGCATGGGCGCGAGGCGGTGGGGATTGAACGCCGCGTACGGGTCGGGTGGGTACCAGTCGAACGGCGCGCTCTTCTGGTGCAGGCCCATGGTGAGGAGGTGCGAGGTGTCCTTCTCGCGGATGGCCTCGGTCATGATCCGCACGTACCGGTCGGCAAGGTGCTCGCGGAACTGCTGCAGGTCCCAGCTCCAGTCGAGGTACAGGGGCGGCCGCGGGGAGGGGAGATCGGAGGGCGCGTGCGGGGCGTTCTCGGCACGCCATGACACCCATGCCTCGCAGAGCGCCGGTGACGGTCTCCACGGCACGGCCGGCTCGTTGATGAGCTCCCAGGGAGAAAAGAGCCGGGTGACCCTCGAGCGCCGACGCCAGTCCCTTCCACGCGGCAGCCTGCGCCTCCAGGAGCCCCGGTGCCACGAAGCAGTCCAGCGGCGCGATCTCGTGCCACCACGGCGGGCTGCCTTCCCAGCCGCCCGGGCCCGAGAGGATCACGTGGATCCCGTGCTCCGCGGCGATGTCCAGCATCCGCGCGATCTTCGCAAGGCCGGCCGTGTTGGGCTGCCGCGGACCGACCATCGTTGCCACCAGCGTGGAAAAGATCCGCACGGTGTTGACCCCGATGGACTTCATCTGGGCGTAGTGCCCGCGGACGCGGCCCTCGTCGAACTGTTCCCACAGGTGTGGGGCCCACCCCGTGAACGGGTCGTAGTAATTGCAGCCCCAGGGAACGATGGGCCGGGCATCCGTGCCTTCCACGAAACCCCAGCCATCACGGCTCACGCGGACGATATCGACACTCACGACTGCCTCCATGGTATATTCATTCCCGTGCGGGTACGGGCCCACTTCTACCAGCAGTTCGACGCGGACGTCTCCCGCGACGTTCCCGGGGAATCATTCGGCGGGTGGAAGAGCGAGGAGATCGATCTTTCATCCCGTCACACCGCCGTCGTTGTCATGCACGCCTGGGACACCGGCACCGCTGGAGAATACCCGGGTTGGTACCGCGCTGTCGAATACCTCACACGGGCGAACGAGATCGGGAGGACGGTGCTCCCCGGGCTCCTTTCCGCGACGCGGAAGGCGGGATTTCCGGTCTTCCACGTCGTGGCTGGCGGGGACTACTACAGGAAGCTGCCGGGATACCTGAGGGCAGTGAAGCTCGCCGCGCCCGAACCTCCCGAGCCGCCGAGGATCGCGGCGGATCCCTCGCTCGAGGAGCTGCGTCGTTTTCGACGAGTCCGGATCTCGGTCGGCGCTCACAACGAAGAAGACGTCAAGCGGGGGTTCGATCACATCGGGTTCATGCCTTCCGCGGTGCCGGACGGGGAAGAGGGCGTCGCGGAAAACAGCCACCAGCTCTTCGCGCTGTGCAGGGAGATCGGGGTCAATCATCTCATCTACGCAGGGTTCGCGATCAACTGGTGTCTCCTCATGTCCCCCGGCGGCATGGTGGACATGGAGCGCCGCGGGATCATGTGCTCGACATTCCGCCAGGCCGTCACGGCCCTGGAAAACAGGGAGTCCGCCCGGAAGGAGCTGGCCAAGCAGCTCGCGCTGTGGAGAGTCTCCCTCGGCTTCGGGTTCGTTTTCGACGTGGAGGATTTCATCTCGGGCATCGGTGCCTCGCCTTGAGGATGCAGGATGACGTCGGGGACCGCCCTTTTCATTTACGGACATCGACTGTCCTTCTTCGAGCGGCATTTTGTTTGACTTTGCCCATTGGGGGGTTTAGAATCATGGCCATCTCATCGGAAGAGGAGGACACGCAATGAGGCGATCATTCCTTCGGCTGGGCGCAGCGACGCTTTTCCTCGGTCTGCTGCTCGTTCTTGCTCCCGCAGCAATCATGGCCGCACCCGTGAATATCACCGTCTGGGACCAGGTGCCGGATAATCCTACCGGTACGCAGCTCTTCACGCTGCAGATGCAGAATGAGTTCGACCAGAAATTCCCCAACATCAAGGTCACGCACCTGCCGTTCCCCGCGGTTCCCGACGTCAGCCAGTGGATCGTGGCAATCACGGCGGATTACGCGTCCGGCAATGGAACCAACATCTACGCCGGGGGTGTCAACTCGTCCATCGGGGTCGCCATGGGGTCGAAAGGCATGGCGCTGGACCTGACGCCGTACGTCAACGCCTGGGCGGACTGGAAAACCGTTTATGACAGCGTGAAGAAGGACGTGACGCAAGCCGGGACGTCG
Source organism: uncultured Spirochaetota bacterium (assembly GCA_963768665.1). Taxonomy (GTDB): domain Bacteria; phylum Spirochaetota; class Spirochaetia; order SZUA-6; family Fen-1364; genus Fen-1364. Next base: position 143,789 of record CAVYIU010000004.1, read on the forward strand.
CACGTGTACTCGATCCCCAACGGCGTCGACGTCGTTCTGCTGGCCTATCGCACCGACATGGCGCAGGCGGCGGGTCTCGACCCGTCCAAGGGCCCGGCAACCTGGGATGAACTGCGGACGTGGGCGAAGAAGTTGGCTGACCCGAAGACCAACCGGGCCGGTTTCAGCGTGCTCGCGGATACGGCCGCCGACTGGTGGTTCGAGTACTTCGTCTGGCAGGCAGGCGGTGACCTCACCACGGTCAACGACAAGGGCCAGATCACGCTGCATTTCACCGACCAGCCCGTCATCGACGCCCTGAATTTCTACCGCACAATGGCATACACGGATATGTCGTCCCAGAAGAACCCGCTGGAAGGGTTCGGCGACATCCTCACCGACTGGTGGCAGGACCGGCTGGCAATGACGATCTTCTACCCGAGTTGGATCTCGTGGCAGGTGCCGAGCGGCCTGAAGATGGACAAGGTGGGCCTTGCTGTCCTCCCGAGAAACAAGGCAGCCGCCACCGCGTTCTCCATGCAGACGTGGGCCATCAGCACCCGGGGAACGAAGGCGCAGCAGGATGCAGCGTGGCAATACACCGCGTACATGCAGGGCAAGGACGCCAACATCCGCACGATGCAGTACGCCAATGACAACAAGGCGATATTCATGAATGTTCCCATCTTCTCGGACATTGACTTCTCCAAGTACCTGAAAAACATCCCGCAGCAATGGGTCCAGCCCATCATCGACTCGGTGAAGGCTGCCCGGCCCGAATACGCCGGCAAGGGACCCCTGAGCCCCTACGTCGCCGCAATGGTCTCGCAGGCAATGGCGAGCCCCAAGGCCAACGTGAAGGGCATTCTCCAGGCGGCGCAGGACCAGGCCTACAGCGAATATCTCAACAAGTACAACCAGGATATCCTGAACCAGAAGTAGCACTCCTGTTCAATGCATCCGGCGCAACTCGTACGACGGGTTGCGCCGCTTTTTTGGGAGGAAGGGAATGCCCGGCAGAGACGCGCGCGGAGACTGTTCAGCCCCTCGTTCGGAAGAGACGCGCCGTGAGAACGAACTGGGGCGCGGTGTTGTTCTTCCTCGGACCGACCACGGTCGCTTTCATCCTGTTCTGCTACTTTCCCCTCGGCAAGGCGATCTACATGAGTCTTTTCGACTGGGACTGGGTCAAGCCGCCGGGGCATTTCCTGGGGATCGCGAACTACTACAACGCGTTGAGGTCCGTCTCCTTCCGAACGGACCTCACGAACACGGTCATCCTTTTCCTGTATGCACTCGTCCTCGGATTCTGGGTGCCCATACTGCAGGCGCTCCTGTTGGACCAGATCCGCGGACTGACCCACCGGGTGGTCAAGTATCTCTACCTCCTGCCCATGGCCATTCCTGGTGTCGGGGTCTACCTGATCTGGAAGTGGATCTGGTATCCGGATCTCGGCCTGGCCAACGCGCTGCTCGGATTTCTCCACATCAAGCCGCTCCTCTGGCTCGGTGATCCGCAGCTCGTCAAGCTGACGCTGCGCATCCCGTACATGCTCGGCGGTGGCATGAGCGTGATCATCTACCTCGCTGCCATCCAGGGCGTGTCTCCCGAGCTCTACGAAGCCGCGGAGATCGACGGCGCCGGCGCATGGCAGCGACTGCTGAAGATTACCCTGCCGGAAATCTGGCACATGGTGACGATACTCTTCATCCTCACCCTCACGGGCGCGCTCCTCGCATTTGACGACGTGTTCGTTCTGACCGCGGGGGGGCCGGGGAATGCCTCTGCCACGATCGTGTACGGTATCTACCTGGAAGGCTTCAAGCTCCAACTGATGGGGCAGGCGGCCGCGTGGGCCGTGATCGTTCTCCTTATCACCCTGGTCGCTACCGGGATCCAGCTGCGCCTGAGCAGGGAGGAACGACGATGAGTGCTCCGACGCGGAACATCCATAAGCCTCGCGGTGACTACGTCCTCATCAGTATCGCCGTCTTTATCAGCATACTGTGGGTGCTGGCAGGTCTTTTCCCGACCTTCTGGATGGCGATCACCGCTTTCAAGAGCACCTATGAAGGCCTCCTGTTCCCCCCCACGTTCCTGCCCAGCATGCCGCAGCGGGTCACCATCACGCTGGCCTACGACAGCAGTCGCCTTTCCGCGAGCCCGGAGACGCTCCTTGCGGCCGTCCGCGACGACGCCTTTACCGCCGAATGGGCGACGTTCGATTCCAACCCGCGCGAGGCGCTCGGCGAGGTCCGCTTCAAGGCCTACGTCGACGGACACCTCTACTATGAAAGCGGTCTTCGAGGCTGGGCGTTCTGGTGGGGCCGTCACAGGATCTGGGCCACGACCATCCTCGACCGGGAACAGATCCTGAAGCACAAGGCGGAGATCCAGGACGGGGATACGCTCCAGTTCTACGAGAAAAACTACAAGGTCTACCCTCTTGGCAAAGGCCCGGCCCTGCCGCCAGCCGGACTCCCGTCAACCAGGATCGTCGCGGCGGTGCGCGATACCCTGGGAACACTCGGCATGACCGGCGACCTTCGCCTGGTGACGAATACCAGCGCCCCCGCGCGGCTGTTTGACGCCTTTGTGACGGGGTGGAACAGCGCAAAGAAGTCCGTCGGCGCCTTGAAGTGGGGGCGCTATTTCATCAACAGCGCCGTCATCACCGGCGGGGGCATCCTCACCCAGTGGCTCTTCACCGCCTTCGCCGCGTTCGGCCTGTCCAGGCTCCTGCGCCGCCGCGCAAGCAAGATCATGACCATGTTTTTCATCGCCACCATGATGATCCCGCCAATCGCCACGGTCATCCCTCTGTACCTGCAGATGCAGAAATGGGGCCTGATCAACACGTACTGGGCCATCATTCTGCCGGCCATCCCGTCGGGATTCATCCTGTACCTCTTCAAGGGTTTCTTCGATGCCCTGCCCGGTGACCTGTTCGAAGCGGCCCGCATGGACGGCGCCACGGAGTTCTGGGTCTTCGCGCGCATCGTCGTTCCCCTGTCGACGGCGGTCTTCTCCGTGGTCACGCTCATGACTTTCCTCGGCGGCTGGAACGGAGGGGGAGGGCTCATGTGGAGCTCCCTCGTGGTCGGCCGCGAGGACATGTGGCCGTTCCCGCTGGCGCTCTTCTACCTCACAAAACCCAGCACCAACGGTTCAGCGGGCGTGGGCGCGCAGCAGAACCAGTTCATGTCCATGACGCTCCTTGCCTCGGTCCCCACCCTCATCCTCTTCATCTTCTTCCAGGACCGCGTTGCCAAGGGTCTCGTCTGGAGCGGGCTCAAGCAGTGAAAGAGCTGGAATCTTCCTTCCGCTCCCCGGGACCGGGCGCCCGTCCCCTCCAGATCGTCCACGGGATGGACGTCTTCGTCGGCCGTGACGGCGCCCCGGGTCTCGAGGGTATCGACCGCACGCTGCGCCTTCTGAAGGACCGCGGCATCGGCGGCATCGTCACGAACGTGAGCTTCCGCGGCTACATGAAGGATCCCGCGCAGTGGAACATCCTGCGCCATGGCATCACGGTGGCCCGGGCACTCGGCCTCGTCGTCTGGATCTACGACGAGGAAGGGTACCCCAGCGGCGCCGCCGGAGGGCTGGTCCTGGAAGGGCACCCCGCGCTGGAGGCGCGGGGACTCGCGTGTGTGACAATCCCGACAGTCGGCCCGGCAGCCGTTGCCGTGGATCCGCCCGACTGTTTCCTGCGACTGGTCGGGGCCTCGGCGTTCGGCGGATCGTCCACCATCGACCTGTCAGCGAACGTGGACGGGGCCGGGCGGCTTCGCGCTGACCTTCCCGCCGGCTCGTGGACGGTCCAGTACTTTTTCGAGAAGCCGGCATACGAAGGCACCCACGCCCAGGGGAACGTCCATGCGAGCCGGCGCTACATCAACGTGCTGGAGCCCGACGCGGTGCGCCGATTTATCGAGGTCACCCATGACGCGTACGAGCGCGAACTGGGGAAAGACCTGGGCGGGGCGCAGGCGTTCTTCACCGACGAGCCGTCACTCATGACCAGCTACATCTGGCCGCTGCCCCCGAACATCGAGGGAAAGGTCCGCATCCAGGACCCCCTGGCATCGAAGGACCGCTCGCCCATGGTGGCGTGGTCACGCCGGTTTCCCGAGGAGTTCCGCCGGCGCAAGGGCTATGACCTCGTGCCCTGCCTGCCGGATCTGTTCGCAGACAGGAGCCCCCGCTCCCGCGTGGTCCGCGAGGACTACCGCGAGGTGGTGGGGGAGCTCTTCGCGGAGACGTACTTCGGGCTGATCGGCGACTGGTGCGAGGCGCGCGGGCTGCAGAGCTCGGGCCACGTCCTGGTGGAGGAGAACGTGCTCTGGCACGCCGTGTTTCTCGGCGATCTTTTCACGCTCATCCGCCGCATGTCATACCCCGGGATCGACATGCTCGATTCCGACCCTCGCTCGATCCTCGCCACCGACGGCTTCATGGTGCCCAAGCAGGTCTCCTCGGCCGCGCACCTTGCCGGCCGGCCGTTCGTGATGAGCGAGACGAGCGACTGGTTCCAGAGGAACGAAGGCCGCGCGGCGACTCCCGCGGAGATGCGCGGCACCACGAACCTGCAGTACCTCCTCGGAGTGACGACGATCACCTCCTACCATGACTGGGCGGGCCGCGGCGCCGAGTACGCCGCCTTCCTGGACCACGCGGCGCGCCTCCATGTCCTGCTCACCGCCGGTCGTCACGACGCCCGCGTCGGCGTGCTGTACCCCATCCGCGCGGCGGCCGGCCTCTACGTCCCCCACGCCTCCCCGCCTCTGCCGGCTACCCAGCAGCCAACGCTGCGGGCCGTCGTCGCGGGCTGGACCGACACGTGCCGCGTCCTGTTGACGAACCAGGTGGACTTCGACTGCATCGATGAACGAGCGCTCAACGAGGGCTCCCTCGGCAAAGGGGCGCTGAAGGCCGGCGCGGAGTCGTACCAGGTCATCGTCATTCCGCCCACGGATCGACTCTCCGACGCGAGCCTCGCGAAGCTGGCCCGTATGCTGGATGCAGGGGGGCGGGTGGTCATGGTGCAGGACCCGGCTGTTCCTGTTCCGGGCGGGCTGCCGGCGTCACGGGAACGGCTTACGTCCGTCTCCCTCACCGATCTCGGACGCCTCGCGGGAAATGTTGTTCCCCGCGTGCTGCAGGTCCGACCGGGGTCGCCTGACGTCCTTTGTGCCCGCTACGTTCTTCGGGCCGCGGTCCTCTACTTCGTCGTCAACGCGGGAGCCTCGCCCGTGACGCTGGAAGCGGCCGTCGATGAAGCGGGGGCCTGCCGGATCTGGAACCCTACCGACGGGACCGTGCTGTCTTCCCGGAGCCACGGGAACGGCGAATGGATTCCGCTCGCACTGGAAGGCGACGGGTCGCTCTTCATCACCGTCGAGACACGGCAGCAGGCATGACCGGCCGGCAGCGCGTTCTCGCCGCGCTGCGCCGCGAGATACCGGATCACGTTCCCTGTGTCCCCGACCTCTGGGAGATGGTCCCCGTGCGGCTGACCCGGCGCCCCGCGTGGGAAATCCTCGTGGACCAGGCAGTGCCGATCTGGAAGGTGCGCATGGATGCCTACCGCCACTTCGGCGTCGACGCGCTCTTTGCTGTTCACGTCCCGCTCGCTGCCCCGACAGTGGCCGTCGTGCACCGCGACAGGGAGAAGGTGATCACGCGGGAGTACACGGAGCGCGACGGCCGGATTTCCTGGTCGCCCTACGCAACGGTGGTTTTTGCGGCGCCGCCGAGTGCCTGGGTTCTCGCTTCGTCCATAGGGCTTCCCGAGGAACATGAACGCTGGGAGCCTGCGCCGGCCGGGCCGCCGACGTACGGCCGCGCATACTTCGAGGAGGCAGCGGCGTACGTCGGCGAGGACGGGGTCGTGGCGCCCATGGTGAGCCTGCCGGGTCTTCCCGTGTTCGAGCACGAGATGCTGCGCTACGCGGATGATCCTGCTGCCGTGGAAGAAGAGGTGCGGCAGAGCGGGGAAGCCATGATGCGCGTGGCGGAGATCATGCTCTCATGGAAGCCCGCCGTGCTCATGATCGGCAACAGCGGCCTCCTCGTTTCCAACCCGCCGCCGGTCTTCCGCAAGCTCGGCCTGGAATGGCTCAGCCGCCTCACCCGCCGGGCAAGGGAGGCAGGCGTCCTCACGCACATGCACTGCTGCGGGCCCGAGCGCGCCCTGGTGGAGATGGCGGCGCGGGAGAGCGACCTTGACGGTATCGAGCCGCTGGAAGCCCTGCCCATGGGTGACTGCGACCTGGCCGAGATCAAGCGGAGCTTCGGGCACCGCCTCGCGCTCAAGGGCAACCTTCACACGACCGACATCATGCTGCGCGCAAACCAGGGGCAGGTGGAGGAGGCCTGCCGGCGCGCCATCGACGCGGCGGGCGAGGGCGGCGGCTTCATCCTCTCCACCGGGGACCAGACGCCGCGCGATGTGAGCGACGCGACCATCGAGACCATGGCGCGCGTCGCGGAGACCTACGGGAAGTACTGAGCGCGCGCGGCTGCCGATCGGGGTGTCCGCTCGACGCCGCACCCCTGCGGGGGGCGGCTGGCCTAATGCCCTTTCAGCCGGCGGCCCGCCATGAGCTGCGGGTACGTGCGCGACGGGTCACCGTAGCGGTTGACGCCGAAGTCCTTCCCGCGCGCGTGGTAGAGCTGGTGCATGGCAAGGTTGTTCGGGTTCAGCCGCGTGCTGGAAGCGATGTAGCGCATGGTGTAGCCCACCCTCCGGCGGCTGCTCGTGTTGGCGGGGCTGCCGTGGATGAGCTTCGCGTGGTGGAGGCTCGCCTCGTTCTCCTTCAGCACGACGGGCACCTGCTTCGACTCGTCGAACTGGCCCTTGCGGATCTCCGTGACGAAGAGGTTCTTGTTCGGGTCCACGTTGTAGTACTCAGAGAACCCGTTGTCGTGGGTGCGCGGGATCACGTACATGCACCCGTTCCTCTCGTCCGAATCGTCGATGGCAAGCCACACGGTGACGACCTCCATGGGGTCGAGCATGTCGCGCCAGTAGTTGGAGTCCTCGTGCCAGGGCACCCGCATGCTCCCGCCGGCGGGCTTGGCGATGAAGTGGCTCGAGAACAGGTCGATGTCCGGGCCCAGGATGTCTTCCACGAGGTCCAGGACGTCGGCGTCGAGGAGCCATTCGAACAGGGCGATGTCCGTGAAGTGCGGCACGTCCATCTGCTCGGGGCGCGCGCCGTCAGGCAGCGAGGCGAGCTTGCTCTCGAAGTGCCTCTTCAGCCTGTCGAACTTCGCCTGCGCAAGGACCGGGTGATGGTACCCGATCCACCCCTCTTTCACGTACGTCGCCTTCTCCTCGGGGGTGATCTTCTTCAACGCTGTCATCTGCCGTCCTCCACGGTGGAAAGTACTTCCGGGCCGGCCCGACGGGCAAATCAGCGGCCGAACGGGTACTCCCGTACTCGGCTCGCGGGGCGGCGGTATCCCGCTTGCGCAGCGGCAGGCACTGGACGGGGAGCCGCGCTTTGACGATTGTCGTGGAGAGCGAGCGGGGTTCCGCCGCTGCGCAAGAGGAGTACCTCCGCTGGGAGCACGGGATGAGCGCTATCTTCGAAAAACACAGGGCGGCCCTCTTCGCCGCCTATGCCGCCGGCGATTACGCGGCGGCGCTCCGCGCCGCGGATGCCGCGCACGAGGACTGCCCCGAGCGACACGGGGACACCTGGTACTGGCGCGCCTGCCTGCGGAGCCTGCTCGGCAGCACCACAGAGTCCGTGGCTGCCCTCGATGCGGGCCTGGCTGAGGGCGCCTGGTGGAGCCCGTCCATGCTCGATTCCGACACCGACCTCGACGCCGTCCGCCCTCTTCCCGGGTTCGCGCGCGTGCGCGCGGCGTGCGAGGAGCGCCGGGCAGGCGGCCCGCGCCCTGGCGCGGCCCGAATGCACGGTCATCTCCCCGGCCACGTCCCTTTGGGAGCCGCGTTCGCTCTTCTTCCTGCACCAGCGGAGTGGCTCCGCGCGTGACCTCGTGGGGCGCTGGCGGCCGCTCGTGGACGAGGGATGGACCCTCGTGCTGCCGCAGTCCTCCCAGCCCTTTGCGCCGGGCCGCTTCTGCTGGGACGACCGCGAGCTCGCCCTGCGCGAGGTCCGCCAGCACCTGGATGACAGCCGGCGGAAACGCGCTCTTTCGATGGACGGGTTGGTGATCGGCGGCGCGTCCCAGGGGGCCCCCCTGGCTGTGGACATCGCCTGCGAGGCAGGACTGCCTTGGATCGCTGTGATCCCGGAGTTCCCGAGGGACTACGAGCTTTCACGCCTCCTGGCGGTACCTGGCCGCACCCGCGGCGCCATGATCATCGGTGAGCTGGATCCCGCCGCTACCCGCGCACATTCCATCGCGGCTGTGCTGCGATCGGGTGGCGTGGCGGTATCGGTACGCGGCGTCCCCGGCGTCGGCCACGACCTGCTCCCGCCGATGGTGCAGGCCGCTACCGAGGCGCTGCGGGAGCTTGCGGGGCAGTCCGTGGGCGGCGGGGCCGACGCGGACTGAGTCTATGTCGCTGTCGGCGTGCAGCGCTGGATGGGCGGCCTTTTCACGGCACCGACCTTCTGGGGCTTCCCGGTGTCTGCCGCAACAATTGCGGCGAAACACAAGGCCAGGCTCTGGAGATTGTCACGCGCGCAGTTCGACGGCTCCCGCTTCTCCTCGATGGCACAGAGGAGCTCACCCATGGTGCCGATGAAGCCGTCGCAGAACCATTGTCCCTTGAGCTTCGCCACGGCACGTCCCGCCTTCGTGGAGATCTCTACCGAGCGTGCACCGCAGACCTCGCCTTCGCTCATCAGGACGCCCTTCGTCCCGACCACCACCGCCGTTTCCACGGACCGCTGGTGGGTGCAGGCATCGAACACGAGGGAGGCCTGCCCGTCTTCGAACTGGATGAAGGCCTGTGCGAGCAGGGGAGAGCGCGCCTTCTGGCCCGGAGCGCTTGAGACACCGGCGCTCGCAGTGAGCGCTTTCCGCGCTCCCATGAGCGTGTGCAGCGCGTCGAACCAGTGGATGGCGAAATCGTAGAGGATGATGTGATGGATCCTGTCGAAGTCGGTGCCGAGGAGCGCGCTCTCGTGGTTCCAGTGGCAGGCCATGCGGACCGCGTAGGGCTCGCCGACGAGGCCGCGCGCCACGGCCTGCCGCATCCAGCTGAAGTACGGGGCCCAGCGGCCGTTCTGGTTTACTGCCAGGCGCACCCCCTTGCGGTCGGCAAGATCGGCAAGCCGTGCCCCCGCGTCGAGGTCGACGACGAAAGGCTTCTGCGACAGCACGTGGCGCCCGCTGGCCAGGGCATCGCCGACCAGGGGCAGGCGCTCGCGGGGATGCGTGGCGATGTCCACGACCTCGATGTCGTCGCGGCGGAGAAGCTCGCGGTGATCCGTGTAGACAGCAGCCCGCGGGAAGAACTCTTTCTGGCGGGCCCGCGCACGCTCCGCGACAAGATCACAGAGCGCCACGACGCGGAAGCCAGCGGAGCGGTACGCGCGCAGGTGGGACGCGGAGATGTTCCCGCAGCCGATGAGGCCGATCGGCGGGTTGTACCTCCGCGGCGTCCGCGGTTCGTAAGCGACCGTCGGGACGGTGACGGTCTTCGCGGGTGCCTTTTCTGCCATGGGGGGACTCCTTTCAGCGCGGCAGTCGGACCGGGCGCCGGCGGCGGACGCTCTCGCGTGCGGCGTCAACGATCTGCTGGCCCACGCGGGCGATCGTCGGCGAGAGCGGCCCTTCCACCGGCCGGCCCGCCTCCAGGCAGCTCAGTACGTACTCGACGGGATTGCGCAGCGGCGCCGCTGGGACGTCCACGGGAATCTCCTGTCCCTCTTCGTGCTTGCGCGTCTGCACCCGCACCGTTGCCTCGTAGTCATAGCTGCTGATGGTGCCCTTCCGGCCCACCGCCACGAAGCCGCACTTCGGCTGCGGCTGGCGCGTCCATGGGTCTGTGAACGTGCCCCACCGCGTCTCGTACTTGGAGAGCCCCGTGTCATAGCGGACAGTGACGATGGCGTGCTCATCGACCTCCAGGTCCGGCTGCTCGTCCACCGCTGCCGAGACCTCGATGGGCGCCTTGCCGCCGAAGAACCAGGTGCCGAGCGTCGTACCGTACCCGAGGTAGTCCAGGAGCGATCCCCCGCCGTCTGCCTTCCGATAGAACCACGACCGGTTCTTCCACTCGGAGCGGGGCAGGCCCGGGGCGCCGCCGATCTCGGCCGTATGGAACGCGGCGCCGCGGTTGCCGTCGTAGTAGTGGACCTCGATCACCTCGCCGATGGCGCCCTCCTCGATGAGGCGCCTCGTGGTGACGTGGACGGGATACCAGCGCAGCGGCCAGTTGATGGCCAGCTCCTTCCCCGTGCGCGCCACGGCAGCGATCATCCGGTCGGCGTCCTTCAGCGAGGCTGCAAAAGGCTTCTCCATGATGATGTGCACGCCGAAGGGAGCCACTTTTTCCGTCCACTCGGCGTGACGCGCCGTGGCCGGGCAGAGGATCACGACGTCAGGCTTCGTCGTCTCCAGGCAGGTTCGATAGTCGGTGAAGACACGCTCCGGCGGCAGCGAGAGCGCCTTCACCGTGGCATCCATGCGGGAAGGGATCTCATCCGCGATCCCGACAAGGTCGACCGACGGGTGCTCGTGGGCGAGCTTCAGGAGCCCTTCCATGTGCATGTGGTCGAAGTTGATCCCCGCGATTTTCCACCTCATGGATAGATGCGTCCCATCGTGCGCGGGAACGGGATGCACTCCCGGATGTGCTGCGTCCCGCAGATCCACCCCAGCGTCCGCTCGAGACCGATACCGTACCCGGAGTGCGGCACCGAGCCGTACTTCCTCAGGTCCAGGTACCAGCCGTACGCCTCCTCGGGAAGCTTCTGTTCGTGGATGCGCCCGAGGAGCTTCTCCAGCACGTCCTCGCGCTGCGACCCGCCGATGATCTCCCCGTAGCCCTCGGGGGCAAGGAGGTCGGAGCAGAGCACCGTCTCCGTGTTGGCGGGGTTCTCTTTCATATAGAAGGCTTTCGCCTTTTTCGGGTAGTTCACCACGAAGATCGGCTTGTCGAAGAGCCTCGTGAGGATGGTCTCGTCCTCCCCGCCCAGGTCATCGCCCCACTGGATGGCGCTCCCCTTGCCCTGGAGGGTCTTCACCGCGTCGCCGTAATCCATGCGGATGAACGGAGGGACGACCTTCTGCAGAGGCGCCGTGTCGCGCTCGAGCGTCTTGAGCTCCTCGGCGCAGTTGGCGAGGACGTCGGCGGCGACCCGGCTCACCATCTGCTCCTGCAGGACCATGTTGTCCGCGTTGTCAGCGTACGCGACCTCGGCTTCCAGCATCCAGAACTCGGTGAGATGCCGGCGGGTCTTGGACTTCTCGGCGCGGAATGTCGGGCCGAAGTTGTACACTTTCCCGTAGGCCATGCACGCGGCCTCCAGGTAGAGCTGGCCGGTCTGCGCGAGGTACGCGTCCCCCAGGTCGAAGTAGGGCACCGTGAACAGCGTGCCGGCGCTCTCGCCGATGGATCCCGTCAGGATGGGCGTGTCGATGAGGAGGAACTTCCGCTCGTGGAAGAACGCGCGGAAGGAGGTGATGGCCTGGTCGCGGATGCGCATGATCGCCGTCGGCCGGCTGGAGCGCAGCCAGAGGTGGCGGTTTTCCAGGAGGAAATCGATGCCGTGCTCCTTCTTGGAGATGGGGAAGTCCTCGGCCGGGTTCTGCACGATCTCGACGCCCGTGACCGTGAGCTCGAAGCCGGTGGGTGCCCGCTCGTCCCGGCGGACCTTGCCGGTGACCTTCACGGATGCTTCCATCCTGGCCGCGGCGATGCGGGCGAAGCATTCGGCGCCGCACCCGGATTCCTCCGCGACGCCCTGGATTCTCCCGCTGCCGTCACGGAGCTGCAGGAAGGCGATCTTCCCCTTGGACCGCAGGTTGTACAGCCAGCCGCGGACCTCCACGTCGCGGTCCACGTGCCGCCCGATGTCGGAAATCGCTACGAGCTCCATGCGCTCCTCCCTGGTGACATGAATGCAAACGGCCTCCCTCCGGGGACGGCGCTATTCCACGTATTCTTCCCGCTCGCGGAGGATGACGATCTCACCCTTCTGTTCCAGGAGCTGCATGTACTCGAGGAAGTCCTGCTGCGCCCGGTCGACGTCGCGCTTCGGCGCGGCGCCGATGGCGTCCTCTTCCAGGCGCACGAGCTCCCGCCGCCTCTCCGACATGGCGGAGGTGATGCGCCGGCGGGTCTGTTCCGGCGCGCCCTTCAGCACGAGCGCGAGCTCACGGTCGGCGTAGTCACGCACGACCTTCTGCAGATCCTTGTCGGGGAGCTGGAAGACCACGTCCATCGTGAAGAGCTTCCTGCGGATCATGTTGGCCATGTTCGGTTCCAGGTCGGCGAGGATGGCCTGCTCCTTGCCGGGGTCCATGTAGCGCAGGATCTCGGTGAGCGCGCTCTGCCCGTTCACCTCTTCGTTCACCGGTTCGGCGGCATCCCGCACCTTGCTGCGCAGCATCTCCTCGGCCCGGCGGATCACCTCCGCGTCGACCTTCTGCATCTTCGCGATGCGCGGGACGATCTCCTTCTGCGTCTCGGGGGTGAGCGCCTGGAGGATCCGCGCGGCGAGCTTCGGCTCGAGGTGGGCGAGGATCAGCGACGCCACCGGCACCGACTCCTCGCGCACGAGCGTGATGGCCTGGTGCACGTCGATATCCTGCAGGAAGCTGAAGGGCGGCGGGGCCATGTCCTTGCGCACCCGCGCCATGATCTTCTCGGCTTTTTCCGCGCCGATGGAGGCAGTCAGCATCTCCTGGGCCTTCTCGATGCCGCCCTGCGCAATGAGGTCCTTGGTCTCCCGGATGTAGCCGAACTCCTCCAGGATCTTGGAGGCTTCCTTCTCCTCGATGTGCTGGGTGCGGGCGATCTCCCGGGTGATGCCTTCCACTTCCTCCTGCGACATGTGGCGCAGGACGCGGGATGCCTCGTCCTTGCCGAGGAGCATGAGGAACTGGGCGGCCTTGCGGTAGCCGGTGTCCCTGCTGGTTTCCTTGATGAACCCGCGGATGCTCGGATCGCGCTTGGGCTTGCCCCTGGGCTTGCCCTTGCGCTGCTCCTTGCGGTACTCGTCGGCGGGGCCTGGCATGAGAGCCATACTACCGGCAGACGCGGGAGAGGTCAACGTTGCGTGCGCGCTGTCTTCTTCGTGTACCCGACGGTCTGGCCGAAAAGCGCCCGCTGATCAGGCCGCAGCTTCAGGACCCGCGCAAGCTCCGGAGCGTTGCAGTTGTGAAACCAGGCCGCCAGCCCCTGGGATGCCGCAAAGAGATAGACGTTTGCCGCGATCAGGCCGGTATCGACATGGGAGTAGGCCTTCTGGATCTCGGGAGTCTTCAGCCCCGGCTCCTGGTAGCCGGCCCTGCTGAACGCGTCCATATCCACGACATAGATGAGGCGCACCGGCGCCCTGGCGCCAGCCATTCCCTGCGCGTGTCCGAGCGCCAGTGCCCTGAAGTCTCCCTCGGCAACCGGCGCCAGGCGATGGGGGCCGGGCTCGTAGAGGTACACGCCTTCCTCGCGCGCGACGTAGACTTCGATTTCCTGGGAATTGCTGGCCGAGGCGGCTGTTCTCCCCGGCCCGCCAAAGGGACCCTTCTTCCGGTTCACACCGCATGCGGACCACAGGAGATTCCCCAGCACCTGGGCGGAGACCTTCCTTTCGCCGATCTCGCGGACGGTCTTTCTTTTTCGGAGCGCCGCCTGGACGGTCGTGTCCCGACCGAGCTTCGGCGCGGGGAGCGTTATGGTCTCCATGCGATCCTCCTGATACGTGACGCCCCGGCGGGAGAGCCGCCCTCCGCGGCACCTACATCTTCAGCACTGACCTGAAGTGCACCGTGGCGTTCATCATCTTGCCGTAGGCCTCGGCCGCCTTTTCCAGCGGGAAGACCTCGACCATGGGGATGATGCCGGCGAGAATGCTGAATCCGACCGCGTCGGCGACCTCCCCGGCCCCGGACCCGACGATCGACCGACCGCTGCCGATGAGCAGGTGGGCAGGAATCTGGAGCATGTCCCTCGCGGCCCCGACGATGACGGCCTGGCCTCCCCGTCCGAGTCCGCCGATCACGTCCGAGATTGCCTTGGAGTTGGGCGCGGTGCAGAGGATGACCCTGGCGCCGCCCAGCGCCTTGAGCTCCTTGACGGGATCGCTGGAGGCCGTGTCGACATACCGGTGCGCGCCCAGGCGCATCGCCAGCTCCTCCTTGGACCTGCCCCGGGAGAGGACCACGGTCCTGAACCCCATTTTCACCGCGTACTGCAGTGCAAGGTGTCCCAGGCCGCCGAGACCCTGGATGGCGACCAGGTCGCCGGCCGTGGCCACGCTGCTCTTCAGCGCAGAGAAGGTGGTCCGTCCCGCGCAGAGAAGCGGGGCGCCTTCGACGGACGCGAGCTCGTCCGGGATGGGGAGCAGGGCGTCGGTGCGGGCGATCATGTACTCTGCATAGCCGCCGTCCGTGGAAATGCCGGTCGTCAACGGGTTCTCGCAGGCCCTGGAGTCGCCTCTTCGGCAGGCGGGACAGCTGCCGCAATGCCCACCCCGCCACCCCACGCCCACCCGGGCCCCTGCTTTGAAATAGACAGATCCCGGCCCGGACTTCGCTATCGTGCCTATGACCTCGTGGCCGGGAACGCGGGGATAAAGGATGCCGGGGAAAGTCCCGTCCTTCACGATAGCATCCCCGTGGCAGACCCCGCAGGCCTCCACCCGGATCAGGACCTCGCCGGCACCCGGTTCGGGAATCTCCCTCTGGACGAGCTCGAAATCCCCACCCGCTTTGCTCACCTGTACCGCTCTCATTGACGCCATCCTGCCTGCCTCCGCTGTATTGGACCGATCACCAGCGACTGTTCATCTGCTGGAAGCTCTTGTCGAGGTCTTCCCGCGAGGCCTTGAGAGACTTCTCGGTGGTGCCGTACCCGATCTCGAAGCGGTCTTCCGCGAGACCCTTCATCACTGCCGCCACGAACTCGTCGGGCTTGAGATCCACCTTGAAACCGCCCCGCTTTGCCCGTCCCTCCGGGTTGAGCTCCGAGTCGACCGCGGGCGGGACCACCTCGAAGACCGCGATGCCCAGGCCCTTGACCTGGTGCCGGAGCGCCATCGAGAAGGCGTGGAGGCCTGCTTTCGTCGCGCTGTAGACCGGCATCCTGGCGGCGGGAACGAAGCCGAGGCCCGAAGATACGTTGACGATGGCTGCTCCGAGCTTTCCGGCCAGGTGGGGAATGAAAAGCCCCGAGAGGACGATGGGCGATTCCAGGTTGACCTGGATCTCGTTCTCGCCGGCCAGGTACTCCGTGATCCCCCGCGTGAAGTCGATGTCCCTCTGGATCCCCGCGTTGTTCACCAGGACGTTCAGGCCAGTGAAGCGAGTGGTCGCCCACTCTGCCAGCGCCGTCCGATCCGCCGCCCTGGCGACGTCGCACACCCGTGTATGCAGCCCGGGAAGGAGTGCCTGCGCCTTGCGCAGCCGGTCTTCCCTGCGGCCGCAGATGATCACGTCGCTTCCCGCCTTCAGGAATGCTTCCGCCATTGCGAAACCGATCCCCGTTGCGCCGCCCGTGACGAGGACGGTATTCCCGCTCATTTTCATCGTCGGTCACCCCCGTGGTATGGCTTTTCCTCTACGCTCAATCTACTGTGCCGCCCGGCGAATTCAAACTCCGAAAAGTTCCCGCGGAGGCTTGCCGCTTTTCCGAAGGAGGTGTATTCTTCGTCAATTCCGTTCGTGTGTTCACGATGCTTTGGCCTTCAATTGCCTTCAAGTTCACGACAAGAGTGGATCGTGTGCGGGCATCCCGATCGGAGGTGACGTATGGCATCGAGCAGCCTGAAGGAAGTCGGCGCGATCTGCGCCCGGCACGAGAACGACCCCACGCGGCTCATGGATATCCTGATCGAGGTCCAGGACCGGCACGGGGGCGTCTCGCAGGACGCCATCGACACGATCGCGGCGCGCGTGGGCGTCCCGCGCGTGGACGTGGAAGGCACGGCCAGCTTCTACTCGTTCTTTTCCCGGGAGCAGAAGGCCCACATCGTCATTCGCGTCTGCAACGACATCGTGGATCGCATGAACGGCATGGACGTCGTGGCCCGGGCCTTCAGCGAGGAACTGGGGATCGGGTTCGGCGAGACCACCCCCGACGGGATGATCAGCCTGGAGTACACGCCCTGCATCGGCATGTCGGACCAGGCTCCCGCGGCGCTCGTCAACAACGAGGTGGTCACCTATCTCTCCTCGGACAGGGCGCGCGAGGTGGTCCAGACCCTCAGGGCCACCGGGGATCCCCGGCGCCTGGTGCACCGCCTCGGTGACGGCAACAACGCCCATCCCCTGGTGAAGTCGGGCGTGCACAACAACATACGGCGGAAGGGCGAGGTGATCTTCGCCGATTACACGCCGAACGCGGGCCTGGAAAAGGCTCTCGCGATGAGCCCGGTGGAAGTCATCAACGAGGTCAAGACGGCACGGCTCCGCGGCCGGGGAGGGGCGGGCTTTCCCGCGGGGATGAAGTGGGAGTTCACCCGCAGCGCGGCCGGTTCCCCGAAGTACATCATCTGCAACGCGGATGAAGGGGAGCCCGGGACTTTCAAGGATCGCGTTCTCCTCACCGAGCTGCCGGACCGCATCTTTGAAGGCATGACGATCGCCGGGTACGCCGTGGGCGCCGAGTGCGGCGTCCTCTACCTCCGCGGCGAGTACACGTACCTGCACCCGTATCTCCTCGACGTGCTGGCGATCCGAAGGAGAAAGGGCCTGCTGGGCAGGGACATCGCCGGGAAGAAGGGGGTGCACTTCGACATCCGGATCCAGCTCGGCGCCGGCGCCTACGTCTGCGGCGAGGAAACCGCCCTCATCAGCTCCTGCGAAGGGCTGCGCGGAGACCCGAAGAACCGGCCGCCCTTTCCTGCCGCGAAAGGCTACCTCGGGAAGCCCAGCGCCGTGAACAACGTGGAGACCTACTGCGCGGCGTGCCGCGTGCTGGACAAGGGCGCGGGCTGGTTTGCCGCGACGGGGTCCAAGGATTCCACCGGGACCAAGCTGCTGTCGATCTCGGGCGATTGCGCGGGCCCCGGCGTCTACGAGGTCCCCTTCGGGGTGACGGTGAAAGACATGCTCGCGATGGTCGGAGCCGAGAACGCGAAGGCGGTGCAGATCGGCGGGCCCTCGGGCCAGATCGTCTCGCCGCGGGAGTTCGAGCGCCGGATCACCTACGACGAGCTGGCGACGGGCGGGTCGGTCATCGTCTTCGGGCCTGACCGCGACGTGATCGACATCGTGCATTCCTTCCTGGAGTTCTTCTGCGACGAGAGCTGCGGCTACTGCACGCCCTGCAGGGCCGGGAACGTTCTCCTCAAGGGCTACGTGGAAAAGTTCAGGGCGGGGACGGCCACGAGCGCGGACCTTGCCATCATGAAAGAGGTGGCCGAGACCGTGAAGTTCATGTCGCGGTGCGGGCTCGGGCAGACGTCGCCGAACATCGTGCTGACATCCCTGGAGCGCTTCAGCGACGAGTACCGCGGCCGGCTCAGGGAAGCGCCGGAGGGCCTGCTGCCTTCCTTCGACCTGGCCGCGGAGCTGACGCAGGCCACCGCGCTGGCGGTCGGGCGGCGACAGGAGGAAGCGCATGAGTGACGACTTCACGTTCATCCTGGACGGCCGCGAGATAGAAGCGCACCCCGGGGAGACCATCCTGTCCGCCGCGGATCGCGCCGGCATATGGATCCCGCGCTTGTGCTCCATGGAAGGGCTGGAGCCGTGGGGCGCATGCCGCGTCTGCACGGTCACCGTCAACGGGAAGCCGCAGGCTGCCTGCACGCAGCCCGCCGCGCCGGGGATCGTCGTGGAGAGCGCGACCGAGAGGCTGAAGAAGATGCGCTCCCGGCTGATCGAGATGCTCTTCGTCGAGGGCAACCACTACTGCATGGTCTGCGAGAAGAGCGGCAACTGCGAGCTGCAGGCCCTGGCGTACCGCTTCGGCATCCTCGCCCCGACCCTGGAGTACCAGTTCCCCACCCGCGAGGTGGATGCCTCGCACCCCGACGTGCTGCTCGACCGCAACCGCTGCATCCTCTGCGCCCGCTGCGTGCGGGCCTCGCGCCAGGAAGACGGCAAGCACGTCTTCGGCTTCACCGGTCGGGGGGCCGCGAAGAAGATCGCGGTGGATGCGGCGCACGGCCTCGGGGACACGCCGCTCAGCGCGACGGACAAGGCCACGGAGGCCTGCCCGGTGGGGTGCATCATCAGGAAGAGACAGGGATATCGCCTCCCCATCGGGAAGAGGAAGTTCGACGCCGTGCCGATCGGCAGCGACGTGGAGGGGCGTGCCGCAGGCGCTGCCGGGGAGGCCTCGTCATGAGCAAGCCGCGTGTTGCCACCACATCCCTGGCGGGGTGTTTCGGCTGCCACATGTCCATCCTCGACATCGACGACAGGATCCTGCAGCTCATCGATCTCGTCGACTTCGACAAGTCGCCCATCGACGACATCAAGGAGTTCACCGGCCGGTGCGCCGTGGGTATCGTGGAGGGCGGGTGCGCCAACGAGGAGAACGTGCGGGTCCTCCGGGAGTTCCGGAAGCACTGCGACGTTCTCATCTCCTGCGGTGAATGCGCCACCATGGGCGGGCTTCCTGCCATGCGCAACACCGTGCCCCTGCGGGAATGCCTGGAGGAGGCGTACCTCAACGGGCCGACCGTGCACAACCCGTCGGGCCGCATTCCCGCGGACAAGGAGATCCCCCTGCTCCTGAACAGGGTGGTGCCGTGCCACGAGGTGGTGCGCATCGACTACCATCTCCCCGGCTGCCCGCCCCAGGCGGACACCATCTGGGCGGCTCTCACCGCGCTGCTGACCGGGAAGCCGGTCGAGCTCGGGTACGGCCTCATCAAGTACGACTGACGCCTCCAGGAGGAGCCCATGAGTCCCACGGCAAAGACAGAACAGAGGCGGGTGGTGATCGAGCCGGTGACCCGGGTCGAGGGGCACGGGAAGGTCACCCTTCTCATCGACAAGGACAACAAGGTCCGTCAGGCGCGGCTGCACATCGTGGAGTTCCGCGGCTTCGAGCGCTTCATCCAGGGACGCCCCTACTGGGAAATCCCGGTGCTCGTGCAGCGGCTGTGCGGCATCTGCCCGGTGAGCCACCACCTTGCCGCGGCGAAGGCGATGGACGCCATCGTCGGCGTGGACCGGCTGACGCCCACGGCGGAGAAGATGCGGCGTCTCATGCACTACGGGCAGTTCTTCCAGTCCCACAGCCTTCACTTCTTCCATCTCGTATCCCCGGATCTCCTGCTCGGCTTCGATGCCGACCCCGCCATCCGCAACATCGTCGGCGTGGCCCGGAAGTTTCCCGAGCTCGCGGTCCAGGGCGTGATGATGCGGAAGTACGGCCAGGAAGTCATCAAGGCCACCGCCGGCAAGAAGATCCACGGCACCGGAGCCGTCCCCGGCGGGATCAACAAGAACCTGAGCATCGCCGAACGCGACGCTCTCCTCAAGGACGTGGACCAGATGCTCACGTGGGCCCGCGGCGCCCTCGGCATCGCCAAGGACTACACCGCGAAGAACCTGGAAAGGCTCCGCGGCTTCGGCTCCTTCGATTCGAACCACCTCGGACTGGTGCGGGAGAAGGATGGAGCGCTGGACCTCTACCACGGGAGGCTGCGGGCCACCGACGCGCAGGGCAAGCGGATCCTGGACGACGTGGAGTACGCGCGCTACGTGGACTACATCGCGGAGGACGTGAAGGACTGGTCCTACATGAAGTTCCCGTACCTCCGGAGCCTCGGACCGGACGAGGGCTGGTACCGCGTGGGTCCCCTGGCGCGCATCAATATCTGCGACTTCATCGACACGCCGGAAGCCGAGAAAGAGCGCAGGGAGTTCAAGGCCCTTGCCGGCGGCAAGCCGGTGAACGTCACGCTGGCGTACCACTGGGCGCGCATGATCGAGACCCTCCATGCCATCGAGAAGATCCGGGATCTCCTGCACGATCCCGACCTCCAGGGCACGGACCTCATGGCCACCGGCAAGCGCCGGGAGGAAGGGGTGGGCCTTGTCGAGGCGCCGCGCGGGACGCTCTTCCACCACTACCGCGTCGACAAGAACGACCAGGTCGTCATGGCGAACCTCATTGTCTCCACGACGAACAACAACGAGCCCATGAACCGGGCGGTCCAGGCGGTCGCGCGGGATTACCTCTCGGGCCGGGAGATCACGGAAGGGCTGCTGAACCACATCGAGGTCGCCATCCGCGCCTACGACCCCTGCCTCTCCTGCGCGACCCATGCCCTCGGCTCGATGCCGCTGGAGGTGGAGCTGCGTGACGAGGCGGGCACCCTCCTGGACCGGCGCGTCCGCGGCTAGGTGAGAGCGTGGCCGTGCGTGTGCTGGTCCTCGGGTACGGCAACCCGGCGCGGGAGGACGACGCTCTCGGGCCCCTGGTGGCCGAGGGCATTGCGGGGCTGGACCTGGAGGGGGTGGCCGTGGACAGCGACTACCAGCTCAACGTCGAGGACGCCGTGGCGGTGGCGGCGCACGACGCGGTGGTTTTCGTCGACGCCGCGGCAGAAGGCCCGGAGCCGTTCAGCTTCCGGCCGGTGCAGCCCGCCGACGGCGTGGGCGGGTTTTCGAGCCACGCGCTCCGCGCGGAGGGCGTCATGGGGCTCGCGCGACAGCTCTTCGGGTCGCACGCCGCGGCGTACATGCTCGGCGTGAGAGGGTATTCCTTTCGGATGTTCCAGGAGGAGCTGACCGCTGCCGCGGCGCGCAACGCGGCGCAGGCGGTCCGTTTCCTGGCGCAGGCGCTCCGCGACGGTCTTGCCCGGCGCAGCGTCTGCAGAATGAAGGGAGAAGCGATGAAGAACGGCCAGTACCTCATCCTGTGCGTCGATGATGACCAGGACGTGCTGACGTCCCTCCGGCTGGTGCTGGAAAAGAACGGCTACGCGATGGTGGAGGCCAACACGGCGGAGGAGGGGATCCGCGTGTACCGGGAAGCGAAGCCGGATTTCGTCATCGTGGACCTCATGATGGAGTCCGTGGATGCCGGGAGGAACTTCGTCAAGGAGCTGCAGCTCCTGCGCAACACGGCACCGGTCTACATGCTGACCTCGGTCGGCGATTCCCTGACGCAGAACGTGAAGGTCTCTGATCTCGGGCTCACCGGTGTCTTCCAGAAGCCCGTTGATCTCACCACGCTCCTGACGACCCTGCAGCGAAAGCTACGGTAGGGGGCCCCGTTCGCCCGGGGCCGCGGAGAGCCCGTCGGTGCCCCCTTCCAGGATGGCAAGGTTTTTCCATCCCCGTGCCGCGAGGATGTGGTAGGCCTCGTAGGCGCCCTGGGACATCGTGTCGCAGAGCACGACCGGCTCCTCGACGCCGAAAGGGATCCCCTCGCCCCGGAGGTGTTCCAGCGGGACGTTCACGCTCCCGGGCATCGGGCGCAGCGAGTACTCAGCGTACGGAGACACGTCGACGATCCTCGGCCGCGGCAGCGCCTCCGCGAGCCCATCCCTGGTGATCATCCGGACCGACCCTTCGATGCTGCTCTGCAGGAGCAGGCACGCGGTCTGACAGATGTCAATGGCCGTGGTGAAGGCGGGGTTGTAGCCGAGATCCAGGTCGAAGACCTCCGCGAGGGTCAGTCCCCGGGACACGGCCGCGGCGAGGATCTGGATGCGCGGGACGACGTTGCCCGCCCCCATCCCCTGCGCGCCGAGGAGCACACCGGTGCGCCTGTCGGCGGTGACCTTGATGTGCACGCGCTGCGCGGCCCGTTCGCTGTGGGGCCGATCCAGGCCGGTGACCCCGACCGACACCGCGTCGAAGCCGCGCTCCCGAGCGCGGGCATCCGTGAGCCCGCAGCGCGCCGCGTTGACGTCGAAGACCCGGAACATCGCCGTGCCGATCGAGCCGTGGAACTGCACGTCCCCTCCCGGCGATGCAGTCGGCGGCGATCCTGCCCATCTTCGTGGAGACGGAGCCGAGGGGCAGGAACTCCCAGCGCCCCGACGTCAGGCTGATGGTCTCCGCGCAGTCTCCGACCGCCCATATCCGCGGGTCCGAAGTCTGCAGGTGCCCGTTCACGCGGACGCCGCCCGAGCTCCCGATCTCGAGGCCCGCCCGTTCCGCGAGATCGGCGTTCGGGATGACACCGGTCGCGAGGACGACGAGATCGGCCAGGTGATGGCGGTTCCCCGTCTCGATGCGGAGCTGCTCGCCGTTCTGCTCGATGCGCGTCACGGCGGCAGAGGTGATGACCTTGATGCCGCGCCGCGCGAACTCCTCCTGCACCCGGCGGGCCATGTCGGTGTCGAAATACTGGCCGAGGATCACCGGGTCGCGCTCGAGGAGCGTCACGCGCGCGCCCGCCTCGACCAGGGATTCCGCGGCGGTGACGCCGATAAGGCCGGCGCCGATCACGAACACGTCCTGGGACCCGCGCGCCTGCAGGTGGGACCTGAGCTCGCGCGCCGCGTCCAGGCTGTACAGGGTGTAGATGCCGTCCAGGCCGATGCCCGGCACGGCCGGGACGTAGGGGCGGGCGCCGGTGGCGAGCACGAGGACGTCATAGGGCACCTCGAAGAGACGGCCGCTCGCCACGTCGCGGCAGTGGACGCTGCAGGACGCGCGATCGATGCCGGTGGCAAGGGTCCTGTTCAGGACGCGCACGTCCTTGACGGTCTGGAAGAACCGCGCCGTGCGAAGGGCGTTGTCCGCGGTGGACATCAGTGCCCGCGGCGACTCCACGCGGCCGCTCACGTAGGCCGGGAGGCTGCAGCCGGTGTACGAGAGAAACTCGCTGCGCTCGATCATCGTGATGTCGGCGTCGGCGTCCAGGCGCCGCAACCGGGCTGCCGTCTTGGGCCCCGCGGTGACGCCGCCGATGATGACCACCCGCCTGCGCTTGCGGACCGGTCCCCGCGACGCGCCGATCCGCACCAGCGGGAGCGTCATCGTGAAGGTGCTTCCTCCCCCGGCGCCCGGCTCGAATCCCAGCGTGCCGCCGTGGGCCTGGAGGATCCGGCGGGAGAGCGCGAGACCCAGCCCGGTGCCCGCCACCGTCGCCCGGTGGCGCGAGGAGCGGAAGAAGGGCTCGAACAGGAGGGACTGCTCCTCCTGCAGGATGCCGGGACCGGTATCGCTCACCCGTATCGCGAGGCGCCCAGGAGCCCCGCTCGTGTCCACGGCCACGGTGACTTTTCCGCTGGCCGGGGTGTACTTGACGGCGTTTTCCACGAGGTTGGAGAGTGCCTGCTCGAGGGAGCGGCGGTTGCCCAGCACCCAGGCTTCCAGCCCCTCCGCGATCACGGCGTCCAGCGCGATCCCGCTGTCCGCGGCGGGACCCTGGAACACCGCCGCGACCTGGGCGGCGAGGGCCGCCGCATCGAGCTCCTCGCGGTGCATCGAGTCGGGGTTCGTGAGCGCCTGGTAGTCCAGGAGATCCGATATCAGCGCACGGGCCTCGTCCGCGCGCCGCGCCGCGCGCTGCACCAAGAGCGCGGCCTGGGGTGGGATCTCACCGGCGAAACCCTGGGAAATGCTGTCCAGGAGGGAGCGGATAGCGTTGACCGGGGACTTCAGCTGGTGGGCGAGCAGGCGGAGGGATTCGTCAAGGGTATCGGGGGACGCTCCGTCGCGCGGCGATTCATCGTCTCCGGCCATGCCCCATCATAGCGCAGGCCCCGCGCATTGTCACGCCGCCCGGCAGTGGACAAAGCGCTGTCGCTGCTGATAATGGGGGGAACAACCTCTCACCTGAAGGCAGGAACCCTATGACCGAGATCGGCGGCAGCGCTTGGCGGTGCGATAACTGCGGCTACGTCCACCGGGGACCCGTGCCACCCGAGAGCTGCCCCGTGTGCGGTGCGCCCGCCACGGATTTCCACTCGTTCCAGGACGCCGCGGCGCCGGCGCCGATGGAGGGGAGCCGGTGGCGCTGCCTCAACTGCCGCCATGTTCACGTCGGGGTCCGTCCGCCTGACCACTGCCCTGTCTGCAGGGAGGGCCAGTTCGAGCCGATCTCGCCGGCCGGCACCGCCGGCCCGGGCGGCGGGGAACGCTTCGCGGCGGTCGTGGTGGGCGCGGGCATCGCGGGGGTGTCGGCAGCCGAAGCGATCCGCGGCGCTTCGCCCCTGGCCTCGGTCACCCTGGTCGCGAACGAGGCCCCGCCACCGTATTACCGGCTGAACCTCACCCGCTACCTGGCAGGAGAGATCGAGAGCGATGCGCTGCCCATCCACCCGGCTGCGTGGTACCAGGAGAACGGCATCGAGCTAATGGGGGGCGCCAGCGTGGAGGCTCTCGACCTCGACGGCCGGTGCGTCCGGGTGACGGGGGGCGCCGCCGTTGCGTTCGACAGGCTGGTGCTCGCCATGGGTGCGCACCCGTTCACGCCGCCCATCCAGGGCGCGGATCGTGACGGCGTGCTCACGCTCCGGACCACGGAGGACGCCGAGCGCATCCTCGCCTGCGCGCTCCGCGGCGACCCCGTCGTCATCATCGGCGGCGGTGTGCTCGGGCTGGAAGCCGCCGGTGCGCTGGCGCGGCGCGGAGCAGCCGTCACGCTCCTGGAGGGGCACGAGTGGCTCATGCCTCGCCAGCTCGACAGGGAGGCCGGCGGCCTGCTGGAACGGCATATCGCCGGCCTCGGCATACGCCTGGAGAAGAGCGCCGCCACCCGGGAAATCACCGGTTCCCCCGGCGTGGAGGGCGTGGTGCTTTCCGACGGGCGCACGGTTGCGGCCCGGCTGGTGATCCTGGCGACCGGTGTGCGGCCGAACACCCACCTCGCCCGCAAGGCCGGCATCGAGGTCAACCAGGGTATCGTGGTGAACAACCACCTGATGAGCTCGGCGCCGGATGTCTTCGCCGCGGGAGACGTCGCGGAGCACAACGGTGTGCTCTACGGCACCTGGGCGGCTTCCCAGTACCAGGGATCGATCGCCGGGTTGAACGCGGCCGGCGCCGCAACACTCTACGGGGGCCAGCCGCGATCGAACACGCTCAAGGTGCTGGGGCTGGACCTGATGAGCATCGGCGCGTTCCAGCCCACCGACGGCAGCTTCGTGGTGATCGACGAGAGAACCGAGGGCCGCTATCTCCACTTCGTCCTTCGCGACGGCGTGCTCGCGGGAGCGATTCTCTTCGGAGACACCTCGCGCGGGGCCGCCGTCAAGGCCGCGATCGAGGGGCGGCTCGATTTCAGCGGTCTGCTCCTGCGCTCCCCGTCGGCCGCGGACGTGCTCCGGCACGCCGAGCAGGGCCTGGCGGGTGCGCGGGAGGCGTGAAGCGGGCCACCGTCACCGCGCACCTGTCACTTGCCGCCGTGATCGAGGAGAACGATACTTGGGGAATGAGCGCCGGCTCGCTCGCACGGGGCGCAGCGGACGCCCGGAAAGGACGATGTCATGGAGAGAAGAGCGTACGGGAAAACGGGGGAGACCCTCTCGGTGGTGGGCTTTGGCGGCATCATCGTGATGAACGAGGAACCGGCGAGCGCGGCACGCATGGTGAGCCATGCGATCGATCGCGGCGTCACGTACTTCGACGTGGCACCCAGCTACGGCGACGCCGAGGAGAAGCTCGGGCCGGCCCTTGCGCCGTTCCGGGACGACGTCTTCCTCGCGTGCAAGACGGGCAAGCGCACCGCGCGCGAAGCGGCCGAGGAGCTGGAAAGCTCGCTCGTCAAGCTCAAGACAGACCACCTCGACCTGTACCAGCACCACGCCGTCACGACCCTCGACGAGGTGAAAACGATCTTCGGCCCCGGCGGGGCCATGGAGACATTCGTCAAGGCGCGCAAGGCGGGCAAGGTGCGGCATCTCGGGTTCTCCGCGCACTCGGAAGAGGCCGCGCTCGCCCTCATGGACGGGTTCTCTTTCGACAGCATCCTCTTCCCGTTCAACTGGGCCTGCTGGATGAAGGGCGGGTTCGGCCGCCCCGTCATGGCGCGTGCGCGGGAGAAGGGGATGGCACTCCTCGCGCTGAAGACGCTGGCCAAGCGCAAGTGGAACGAGGGCGAGGAGAAGAGCTGGCCCAAGTGCTGGTACAAGCCGGTCGAAACCATCGAGGAAGCCCGCGCCGCCGTGCGCTTCACCCTCTCCATGCCGATCACTGCCGGTGTGAGCCCCGGGCATTTCGAGCTCTTCCAGTGGATGTGCGATGCCGCGGAGGGCATCGGGCCGCTGGGCTCCGCGGAAGAGGCCGCGCTTGCCGCACAGGCGGCGGGCCTGGACGTCATTTTTGCAGAGCAGCGCTGAAGGCGCCCTGAACCACCTCGCGGGGCAGAAGAGCCCCTACCTCCTGCAGCACGCCGGCAACCCGGTGGACTGGTACCCGTGGTCGGAGGAGGCGTTCCAGAAGGCGCGCGACGAGAAGAAGCCCGTCTTCCTCTCCATCGGCTACTCCACCTGCCACTGGTGCCACGTGATGGAGCACGAGTCGTTCTCCCACCCGCAGGTGGCGGAGCTCATGAACGCGGTCTTCGTCTCCATCAAGGTGGACCGCGAGGAGCGCCCTGATCTCGACGAGCACTTCATGGACGTGAGCCGCGTCCTCACCGGGACGGGCGGCTGGCCGCTCACGATCATCATGACGCCGGAGAAGCGGCCGTTCTTTGCCGGCACCTACATCCCGCGGGAGGCAGCATACGGCCGCATGGGAATGCTCGAGCTGGTGCCGCGGATCCACGACCTGTACGTGCGCAGCCGCGACAGGGTGGAAGCGTCGGCCGACGCGGTCGCGGCAGAGATGCAGGCCCTCGTCGAAACGGGTGACGGCGGATTTGCCGCCGCCCCCGACGCTGCCGCGCGGTCCGTCCGTTCCCTGGCGTCCCTCTTCGATTCGCGCCACGGCGGCTTTGGCGCCGCGCCGAAGTTCCCCATGCCTTCGGCGTTTCCCCTGCTCCTGCGCGCGTGGAAGCGCACCGGCGATCCGGAGGCGCTGGGCATGGTCGAGCGGACCCTCGCGGCCATGCGCAGCGGCGGCATCTACGACCAGGTGGGCTTCGGCTTTCATCGCTACGCGACCGACGAACGCTGGCTCGTGCCTCATTTCGAGAAGATGCTGTACGACCAGGCACAGCTCGCCGACGCGTACACGGAGGCATGGCTCGTCACCGGGAAGGACCGGTACCGGCAGACAGCTCGTGAGACCCTCACCTACGTCCTTCGCGACCTCTCGCTGCCGGAGGGCGGGTTCGCCTCGGCAGAGGACGCCGACTCCGAAGGCGAGGAGGGGCGGTTCTACCTCTGGACCGCGCGCGAGATCGAATCGATCCTGGGCCCGGCGGCGGAAGAGTTCACCACGCGCTATCGCGTCATGGCGGCCGGCAACTTCGTCGACCCGCACGGCGCTGCCGGAGGACGCAACATCCTGCACCGTGAGGCGGGGGACTCCGACGCGCCGGGGGACGCCGAAGCGGCCCTGCTCGCGGCGCGCGGCCGGCGGGCGCGGCCCTCGCGCGACGACAAGCTGCTCGTGGACTGGAACGGGCTGGCAATTGCCGCCCTCGCGCGGGCCGGCCGGGCATTTGATGAGCAGGGACTCGTCACGGCCGCCGCGGGCGCCGCTCGCTTCATCCTGGAGCGGATGCGCACGCCCGGCGGAGGTCTCCTCCATCGCTATCGTGACGGCGATGCGGGCATCGCGGCCTTCGCCGACGACTACGCGTTCCTGGTCTCGGGCCTCGTCGCGCTGTACGAGTCCACGTTCGATCCTTCCTGGCTCGCCAGCGCGCTCGATCTCGTGAAGGTCTTCGTCGACCAATTCTGGGACCGGTCCGGGGGCTTCTTCCAGGCCGGCGCCGACGGCGAGGAAGGGATCCCGCGGCGCAAGTCCCTGACCGATGGCGTCATTCCATCGGCCAACTCCGTCGCGGCGATGGCGCTGTTGAAGCTGGGCAGGATCACGGGCGAGCTCTCGTTCCAGCAGAAGGCCGAGGCCATCCTTCGTCTCTATCCCGCCGACGCTCCCGACAACGCGCTCTCGTGGTCGGCCGCGCTCAGCGCCGCTGACTTCGCGCTGGGACCGACCGCCGAGGTCGTTATCGCGGGGCCCCCGTCGAGCACCGGGCCGATGATCCGCGCGCTGGCTTCACGGTTCCTCCCCAACATGGTCCTGGTGCGCAAGGCGGCCGGCGTGGAAAAGCTGGCGCCGCACACAGCCGCCCTCCAGCCGAGGGAGGGAGAGGCCACGGCGTGGGTCTGCCACGATTTTGCGTGTTCGCTGCCGACCACCGACCCCGAACAGCTTGTGAAGCAGCTCCTCGCCTGAGGGTAGCGTAAGCGGCGTCTGGCCCCCGCCCGCGCCATTGTGGAAATCGACTGGAATAGACGCGCCGCGTCTATCTGGGTCGAATCCTGCAAGCCCGCCGGTTACTCCGCAGATTCCTTTTCCAGGCTTTGGTAGAGATCGTCAAGGATTTGCCGCAAGGGGAGGGGGCGACTGTGCACTGGCGTGCAGGGCTCGCGCCCGGTATCGAGGCTCTCATCTCCGACCGCGGCCGCCACACCTTCCAGCGGCGCGCGACCCGAGAGGACCGCGTGGAGCGTGGCCAGCATCGGCTTGCAGATATCGAGCGCCTGTTCATAGAGGTCGAGGAGGCTCGTCGTGAAGGTCTCGGCGTCGCTGCACGGATGGCACCAGGACGCGTGGGAAAGGTTCAGGAAGTCGTAGCCCACGGGGACGACGAGCGGATGCAGGAGACCGAGGCGCTTCTGCAGGAAGCCTTCCGTCTTGTCGCGACGGAATGCGAGCTTCAGCAGCTCGGGGTTGAGGTGGTTGGTGAGCTTGTAGAACGAGATCGCGTCGTGGTACGCGTTCTCGATCCGCAGTCTGTTGCGGCTTTTGAATCCGTACTGGGGATAGACGGCGTTGAGACCTTTCACCATCGCCTTGAGAACGGGATAGGGGAGCGATTTCCCGCAGTTGACCTGGGAGAGGAAATCGAAGTCGGCCGGGGCCTTCCCGAACCGCTCGCGGAGCACCATGACGTCGATGACGCGCTCGAGAAACGGGTGCGCGTGGTACAGCCGGCGGTTCTCCGTGTCGTGCGGATCGGCCCAGCCGGCGAAAAAGTTGATGAACGGGTGCGCCTTGCGGTCCAGCGGCGCATGGGTGGCGAAACCCAGCAGGAACGCGCCGAGGTCCGACGTCGGTCCGAGGGAAAGGCGCAGTGCTTCCTTCGTCAGCGCCTCGATGAACGATCCGTAGCCGTGGCGGTGGAGGGCGACCCCGTAGCGCAGCCCGGTCGGCATGGTGCGCTGGTTATGGTAGAAGAGATCCGGCCCCTGGGCGCCGAAGCGGAAGAGATTGCCGTGCGCTCCCAGGATGTCGTCTGCCTTCTCGCCGAGGGCGCCGCGGAGCGCTTCCTCGGCAAAGAGGAGATGGACGAAGTGAGATGGCATGGCTCCACTGTAGCATGGAGGTCGAATTCTTTCACGCTGCGCGATTCGTGCCGCCGCTGGTCTACTTGACTTTTTCCCGACCGTCCGTAGTATGTGCCGATATCGCCGCTGTAGCTCAGACGGTAGAGCAACGGACTGAAAATCCGTGTGTCAGGGGTTCGATTCCCCTTGGCGGCACTCTTCTCACGCTTTCTTTCCGAACGATCGCGTCGCCCGCACCGCGGCCTCCCATCCCGACGTCAGCGCGCGCCTCTCCGTGTCCGTCATGGCAGGCTCGAAGATCCTGTCCGCGTGCCAGAGCCCCGCTATCTCCGCGCGCGACTTCCACGTGCCCGTCGGAGAGACCGGCGGCAAACGCTGCGCCCAGCGCGGTGGTCTCGGTGCTGCGCGGCCTCACCAGGGGCTTGCCGATGATGTCGGACTGGAACTGCATCAGGAAAGCGTTCACCGACGCCCCGCCGTCCACTCGTACGGAGCGGATGGCAGTGCCCGCGTCCGCCTCCATGGCCTCCATCAGGTCGCGGGTCTGGAAGGCGATGCTCTCGAGGGCGGCGCGCACGATGTGCTCCTGGCGCGTCCCGCGGGTGATGCCGAAAAGGGCGCCGCGCGCGTCGGGGTCCCAGTACGGGGCGCCCATTCCGACGAACGCCGGGACGAAGTAAACGCCCCCCGTGTCGGGGACCGAGCGCGCCAGCGTGTCCGACTCCGCCGAGGAGGCGAGCACGTGGAGCCCGTCCCGCAGCCACTGCACCACCGCGCCGCCAATGAAGACCGATCCTTCCAGCGCGTACTCCAGGCCGTCCCCGAGGTCCCATGCCACCGTGGTCAGGAGGCGATTGCGCGAGCGCACCGCTGTCCTGCCCGTGGCGAGAAGACAGAAGCACCCGGTCCCGTAGGTGACCTTGACGCTGCCGGGCTCCAGGCACGCCTGGCCGAGCAGCGCCGCCTGCTGGTCGCCGAGCACCCCGCAGACGGGAATCTTGGCGCCGAGGAGGGAACCCCCGGCCGCGCCGAAGCTGGACGCGGACGGAACGACGCGCGGCAGCATGACCTCGGGGATGCCGAGGGCGGCAGGAGATCCCGGTCCCATCGTCCCTCATGGATATTGTAGAGGAGCGTCCGCGAGGCGTTCGACGGATCGGTGAGATGCGCGCCGGTGAGCATCCGCACGAGCCAGGAATCGACCGTGCCGAAGCACACTTCTCCCGCGTCGGCTCGCTCGCGAAGGCCCGGCATGTTCTCCAGCGCCCACATGATCTTCGTGCCGGAGAAATACGGGTCGAGAAGGAGGCCCGTGCGGTCCGCGATGGTCGCCTCCAGTCCTCTTGCCGACAGTGTCTGGCAGATGTCGGCGGTACGCCTGTCCTGCCAGACGATGGCCGGCCCCAGCGGCTTGCCCGTGGCCCTGTCCCAGAAAACGGCGGTCTCCCTCTGGTTGGCGATGCCGATGCCGGCGATGTCGGACGGTGGAACCCGTGCCTGCGCGAGCGCCTCCCGTGCGGTCGCGAGCTGCGTGGACCAGATCTCCAGGGGGTCATGCTCCACCCAGCCTGGCCTGGGGTAGCTCTGCGTCAGGGGTTTTTGCGAGCTTCCGAGTGCGCGTCCCTCGGCGTCGAAAACGATGGCGCGGGAGCTCGTGGTGCCCTGGTCCAGCGCGAGAAGGCGGGGTCGCATCCCGTCACCCTCCGGAGGGGTAGGGACCCGTCAGCACGCCGTAGCCCGCCGAGGGGTCCCAGGAAAACACGCGGAACGTGAAGCCGCCCGGCGAGCCCCGGGGAGGTGGACCGCACCGCTGCCACCGAGAGCGTCGGGGCTTTGCCCTGCAGGGGGAACGCCCCTGCCAGCGAGCCGTCGCTGCCATAGACCCAGACCTCGCTCGTGCCGGAGGTGCCGCCGACCTTTATCGTCCCGCCCTCCACCACGGCGCTGGGATATTTCGCCGCGGCCGGGGTCGCCGTGCGATCCGGTACGGTGACGGTATCTTCCACGGTGTCGCCGCCCACCGACTGGAGGACCACGCGATAGGTCCCCGAGGGAAAGGGAGCGTGCGCGGGCATCACCAGAGAGGAGGCACCGATCCACGTCTCGCCCTCGGCGACCGTCGAGGACCAGGCGGTGTGATCCACCTTCCAGAAGAGCTCGGCGTCGTCGTCGATGACGTAAAACGCGTTGAGGTTCTCCATGCCGTCAGGGTCGCTTGCCACGAGAAACACGCCCAGGGTCTCGGTGCGCGTGCCGGTCTTCATGTCGTTCACGTAGATAATGCGCGCAAAGACCCGCGAGATGAGCGGCGGTTTCGAGGAGCAGCCGGCGAGCAGTGCCGCTGCGACGAGAGCCGCTGCCAGCAAGGACCGCCACGCCCGCTTCACGTCCCCTCCAGCACCGCGGGCCGTCGGCAGTCAGCGAGACGGCGGCGCAGGTACTCGCGGTCGAGCGCCAGGTCCTTCACGAGCTCCAGGAACAGCTCGTTGGGCACCAGGTTCTGCTCGGTGTAGAGGTAGAGGAGGGCCTTCTCCGCGATGCAGGAGACGCGCAGCGCGTTCATGCGGATCTCGTCGTACTTGGAAGCGAAATGCCGGTGGAGATGCGACTTTTCGAGGCACCCCTTGATGAGGGAAAGCTCTTCCCGCAGCGGGGCAGCGTCGCCGCGTGACGCCTGCTCGCCCAGCGGCTTGAGGAAGAGGAACGTGTACTCCTTCCCCGGGAGGTAGTGGTGATCGTCGCAGCGGGTGCAGTAGTTGGGCTCGCGCGGGTCTTCCTTCTCCCGGTCGCCGCCGATGACGAGGAGCGGGTCGAAGTACAGGGCGGGGCACTCCCGCCCGTTCACCGTGTAGAAGCGGTACGTGTAGAAGGAGTCCTGCAGGCACTCGGGATGCTCGCAGTAGGCGGTGAGCGGGAAGACGTCGGTGGCCGTGTCCAGGAGGAGCCGCGCCGTGGTGTTGAAGATCTCGCGGCGGAAGTTGAGGACCAGGGAGGGGAAGATGAAGGTGAGCCCCCGCGCCCGTGACGCGTTCTGCACCACGTAGGCGATCCTCTCCTCGTAGAACGACGCCTCGTCGATGACCCATGTCCCGGCCTCCGGGTGCTCGGCCATGACGCGCTCCAGGTCGAAAGAGCTCGTGATCTCCGCGATGTTCTTCCCGCACCGCACGTATCCCCCGCGGTAGGGCAGGGCGTCGGGCGGGTAGTCGGGAAACCGCTTCGCGTCCAGCGACGAGCGGATGAAAAAGACGATCCTGCGGTCCGCGCCGTCCGTGCGGGCACTCTGCGCGGCGGCGCCGGTCTTCGCCGGGCAACCTCCGAGTCGCGCCAGATCCTGGCCGAGAACTCGGTCTTCCCCGACCCCATGGACCCGATCACGAGGATCCGCCTCGAGGGGCGGATGAAATCGAAGTGGTTGAACGAGTGGTGCACCTTCACGGCGGGAAAGCCGAGGCTCTTGAGGAAGGTACGGGTGTCCTGGTTTTCCGGCGCGGGATCCATCGTGAGGAAGCATAGTCTGCGGGAGATGCGCGGTCAACCGAACCTGCCGCGCTCTCGTGCACGCGCCATCCGCCGCCGGCGCAGAGTGCCGGATTTTCAACATCCGGTGCCGTTTTCTCGATTGCCGTCAGCCGCGGTCCGTGCGTTCATGGCGCCGAGAGGACGCGCGGGAGATGCCGGAGACGATTCTCGAGGTCGACAGAGTCTCGAAAAGCTTCCCGGGAGTGAAAGCGCTCGACGGCGTCTCGTTGACCCTGCACCGCGGCGAGGTGCACGCGCTGGTGGGCGAGAACGGCGCGGGAAAGTCCACCCTCATGAAAATCCTGGCAGGCGTCTACCAGCCGGATGAGGGGACTATCAGGTTCAAGGGAGAGCTGGTCCGGTTTCACGACTCGACCCAGGCGCGCGATGCGGGGATCGGCATAATCTACCAGGAGCTCAACCTCATCCCTCACCTCTCGGTGGCTGGCAAATATCTTCATCGGCCGGGAACCGCTCACGCGGCTACGGACACTGAACGAAAAACGCATGAATAGGGAAGCCGCCGCCATCCTCGCGCGGCTCAACCTTCGCATCGATCCGACAACCATCCTCAATCGGCTTCCCATTTCCAAGCAGCAGATGGTGGAGATCGCCAAGTCCCTCTCCTTCGATTCAGAAATGCTGATCATGGACGAACCGACCAGCGCGCTCAGCGAGTCAGAGATTGACGAGCTGTTCGCCGTCATCCACACCCTGCGTGATCGTGGCGTGGCCATCATATACATTTCCCACAGGCTGGAAGAGCTCAAACATATCGTGGACAGGATCACGATCTTTCGCGACGGCCACTATGTGAGCACAGACGCCTATTCCTCAATAACCCTTGAAGAGATCGTCAACCGGATGGTCGGACGGAAACTGGAGAACAAGTTCCCGTCCCGGAAGAATGTCCCCACAAGCGCAAAGCTCCTGGAGGTGCACCGTCTTTCGCGACGGGGAATCCTGCACGACATTTCATTCGATCTCTATCGCGGGGAGATCCTCGGGATCGCGGGGCTCATGGGCGCCGGAAGGTCGGAGCTGGCCAGGGCAATATTCGGGGCGGATCACGTCGACGGGGGAGAGATAATAATGGATGGTCTCAGGCTCTCCCTGAAATTCGCCGGCGAAATCCATAAAGGCGGGGATCGCCTACCTCTCGGAGAACAGGAAGCAGGAAGGCCTCGCGGTGAGGATGCAGCTGGCGCAGAACGTAACCATGGCAAATGTGCAGGAAGTATCCCGGTCATTCGGCATCATCTCCCGCGCCGCGGAACTGAAAGCCGCCCAGAAGTACGTGGACGATCTCACGATAAGGACCCCGAGCCTCACGCAGATCGTCAACAACCTCTCCGGAGGCAACCAGCAGAAGGTCGTCGTGGCCAAGTGGCTGTTCTGCGACTCGAAGATCCTCATTTTCGACGAGCCAACGCGCGGCATCGATGTCGGCACCAAGTACGCGATCTATGAGCTCATCGAGCGCCTGGCTCGGTCGGCGGTGGGCATCATCATGATTTCCTCGGAGCTGTCGGAAATCATGGGAATGACCGATCGCGTCCTGGTGCTCCACGAAGGAAGGCTCGAAGCGACGCTGGAAACCAAGAAGACCACGCAGGAGGAAATCCTGAACTACGCCGCCGGGCTCGGCGCGAAAGCGAGTCGCGGTCCCCGTGCGGACCCAAGTCCATCGATCGAGAGGCACGCCCATGAGTAAGGCAGCACCGAAGCCGGGCAACGAAGACGCGCTGGAAGTCAAAGGCAGCCAGGGACGCACCCGAATCGCGCTCGACAGGTTTGTCACCTTCGGCGCCGTCATCGTGCTGTTCGTCGTGTTTTCGATCACGGCGAAGTATTTCTTTTCCGTGCGAAACGTCCTGACTCTCGCGCTGCAGACCAGCACGACGACGCTCATAGGAATCGGTGTCACCTTTGCGATCATCACGGGGGGGATCGACCTCTCCATAGGATCTGTCGTCGCGCTCACCGGCACGGTCGCCGTCATGGCCGCCATCGCCGGGGTCCCGTCTGGGCCAGCATGGCCATAGGACTTCTCACCGGCGTGGTCTGCGGTCTTGCCAACGGCCTGCTCATAACCCGGCTGAAGCTGCCTCCCTTTATCGCGACCCTCGGCATGATGGATGTCGTTCGCGGCGTCGCCCTGACCATCACGAACGCCAACGCAAAGCCCGCCCCTGATGCTTTCGGCGCATTGGGCAACAACACGCTTTTCCAGGCCGGGCCAAAATTCCCGGGCATATCCTACCCGGTCATCATCATGATCGCGGTGGCCTTGGTCTTTCATTTCATCCTGAAGAGGACGCGGATCGGGAGGTACACCTACGCCGTGGGATCGAACGAGGAGGCTGCGCGGCTTTCCGGCATCAAGGTTGCCCGGGTCAAGATCATGGCCTACATCTTCTCCGGCCTGCTCGCGGCCCTGGTCGGCGTCATCCTCGCTTCGCGGATGGTCACATCGCAACCCAACAGCGCGAGCGGCTACGAGCTGAACGCGATCGCCGCCTCCGTCATCGGCGGCACGAGCCTCATGGGGGGCGTGGGCACGGTGGTCGGGGCGGTGATCGGATCCTTCATCATCGGAATACTCACGGTGGGCCTCACGATGCAGGGGGCCAACTACTTCATGCAGCAGATCGTGATCGGGCTTGTCGTCATTTTCGCCGTTGCGTTCGACCAGATCAGGAGCCGGAAGTAGAGGTGCGGAAGCGCGACGGCGCGCGAGGAGGCTCGCCGATGGACGCCAGGATTTCAGGAAACGCGGTCCGTATGGACTGTGAGGTCATTCCAAGGAGGCTTTCATGAAAAAGCTGCTTCTCATTCTTGTCGCGCTGGCTTTCATCGCCGGGATGGTGTCCGCACAGGAGATCGCGGTCATCGTCAAGACGGGAAACTCCGGCTTCTGGCAGAACGTCCAGACGGGGGCGGCCGATGCTCTGAAGGAGCTCAAGGCGAAGTCGCCCAAGCTCTCCGTCACCTTCCTCGGACCGCAATCCGAGAGTAACATAACGGAGGAGATCAACATCGTTGAGAGCGCCATCGACCGCGGCGTCAAAGCCATCGTTCTCGCCCCGTCGGACCCCAACGCCCTTATCCCCGCCGTGAAGGATGCGAAGGCTGCGGGCATTCCCGTGGTCATCATCGACTCCCTGCTCAATGGCGACCCGTCCAACTATGTTTCCTTCCTCGCCACGAATAACGACGCGGCGGGAAGGGCCTGCGCAAAGGAATTGATCGCCAGGGTCAAGGCAGCGACCGGCGGTGACAGCGGCAATATCGCCGTTATGTCGTACGTTGCGGGCGTCGGATCCGAGATCGGCCGCGTGGGCGGCTTCAAGGACTACATCGCCAAGAACTCACACCTGAATATCGTGACCACCCAGTACTCCAACGCGGACATGCCCACCGCGCTCAACCAGACCACGAACGTCCTCTCTTCCAACCCGGACCTCGTGGGCATTTTCGGCGCCAACGAGCCGACGGCAATCGGCATGGGCCGCGCCATCGCGCAGGCAGGACTCGCCGGGAAGATCATGGCAATCGGATTCGACGGCGCCGCTGCCCTGCAGGGCTTCATCAAGGACGGAACTCTGCAGGCCATCGCGGTGCAAAGCTCCTACAACCTGGGTTATTTGGGCGTAAAGACCGCCTTCGATGCTTCTTCGCTTGGCGGGAAGCAGAAGGTCGCGGCAACAGTGGACACCGGCTTCCTCATCGTCACCAAGGACAACATCGACAGCACGGCAGCGAAAAACGTTCTCTACTGACGCCTCCTTCTCTGGGGGCCGCCCGGAACCGTGCGGGCGGCCCCGTTCTTTTCCGCGGGGTGGCGGCGTGACGCCGCTTGAGATATCCTTGACAACGGCGCGAAGGCGGCGCGGCAAGAGCACATGTACAAGTTCCTGATGGTCGATGACGAGGAAATCGTGCGCCGCGGGTTTCGGCGCAAGATCGACTGGGAAGCGCTCGGCTTCGAGTTCCTGGAGCCGTGCGAGAACGGGGAGCAGGCGCTGGCGGCGATCCAGGCCCACCATCCCGACGTCGTCATGACGGACATCTATATGCCACGGGTGGACGGCCTGGCGGTCGCGGCGTATGCTGCGGAGCATCACCCCGAGATCGTCGTCGTGATCCTCTCTGGATATGACGAGTTCGAATATGCGCGGCAGGCCATCAGCAGCCGGGTGTTCGAGTACGTCCTCAAGCCGGTGAACTCCCGCGAGCTCACGACACTCCTGGGAAGGCTGAGGGATCGCCTGGACGCTGATCGACGGACGCGGCAGGAAGAGGGCGTTCTGAAGGAGCAGGCCGGCAGAGGCGCCGACCTCATGAAGGTGCGCAGCGTCGCTCGCCTGGTTTCCGGTGCCCCTGTCCTCGAGGGTGAGGCGGAGTTTCAGCACCTTTTCGGGTTTTCTCCCCGAGGGATGACGTGCGCCGCCGTGGTGGCGGAACCGGATCCCGCGGCGAAGATGGCGCCTCCGCAGGGAAAGCGGCTTTCCGACGAGGTCGCTCGTGTCGCCGCCTCCCTGCGCCGCGTCCTCTCGTTCTCGCCGGGCGAGGATCGCGAGGCGCTTCTCCTCTTCGAGCCCGACTCCTCCTCCTGCCTGCGCGCGGCGCAGTCGGCCGCCGAGCGCCTGGCGGGCGCCGGGGCACAGCAGGCATCGGTGGGCGTGAGCGGCGTCCATTCATCATGGACCGAGGCGGCGCGGGCATACCAGGAGGCCTCCGCCGCCGTCTCGTACCGGCTGGTGAGCCGCGCGGGGAAAGCATTCCGCTACGCCCCGGGGATGACGGATGATCCGGCGCTCGGTGCGGATTTGAGATCCCTCGGCGAGAGCCTTCGCCGGGCGGTCATGGGCGGCGACAGGGCGGAGACGAACAGCCGTGCGCGGTCCCTTTTCGCCGTCACGAGCTCCGGGCGGCTCTCGCCGCAGCGCGTCCGCCTCGAGGTGGACGCCCTGTTTGCTGCCATCCTGGACGCGTTCACCGAGCTCGGCGTGTCCCCGGCCGCCGTATCCCGGGATCTCGGCATGGATTATGATCTTGCCGTGCAGCGCCTGAGAACGGTCGAGGAAACGGGAGCCCTGTTGGCAAGGCTGGCAGACTACGCCGCATCGGTGCTCGACAGCCGCAACCTGCCGACGCCCGAATGGAAGGTGCGGGACTTCAAGGAGTACGTTGCCCGCCATTTCGGAGAGCCGAACCTATCCGTGAGGTCCCTGGCCGCGGGCCTCTCCATCAGCGAAAGCTACCTTTCCAAGCTCGTCAAGCGCCACCTGGACCGCAGCGTCATCGACTACCTCACCGAGTACCGCCTGGAACGCGCGAAGGAGCTCCTGGCCACGTCGGACCTCATGACGTACGAGGTTGCCGAGGCGGCAGGGTACGCCGATGCCCGCTACTTCAGCTCGACCTTCCGGAGGCATGTCGGCGTGACGCCCACGGAGTACAGGAACGCGCGGCGCGGGAAGCCCGACCGCGGATGAAGATCCGGCGCATCCAGAACAGCCTCATCCGCGCGTTTGTCGCGGTCATCGTCTTCACGATCATCCTCCTCGGCGCCCTGTCCTGGTACTCGCTCCAGAAGATCCTCCTCAACAACGCCGAGGCTACGACGATGCAGCTCGTGAGCCAGCTCAACCGGATCATCGAGAGCTACATCGGCTACATGGACGACATCGCCCTGATGGCGGCGAACAACGACGACGTGCGCGCTTTCATGAAGGCGCCGGCGAACGATTCCCCCCTCCTTCGCGCCAGGATCCGCTCGTCCTTCGACGCCATCCGCTCGGTCCGCAAGGACATCGACTCCGTCTTCCTCATCACCCGTGACGGCAGGGCGATCGCGGCGACGCAGCGCGGGGGACTGAACCCGTCCGTGGCGCTTCCCCAGCGCTTTGCAGAGCTTGCCGCAGGGGTTGTTCCCGGACGCGCCTCGGTCTCTTCCGCGCACGTGGAGAACCTGGTGGACGATCGTTACCCGTGGGTCATCTCGCTGGTTCGCGGCATGCGTGCGGACCCCGAGGGGAGCACCGTCGGGGTCATCCAGGTTGACCTGAACTACGATATCATCGCAGGCCTGTGCAGGAATATCCAGCTCGGTTCTTCCGGCTACGTTTTCATCCTCAACAGGAACGGCGAGATCGTCTACCATCCCCGTCAGCAACTGATCTACGGCAACCTCAAGACGGAGCGCATCGGCGCCATCCTCGCCCTGCACGAGGGAAACCTCGATGCCGTTGTCGACGGGAGGGGCATCCTGTATACCGCGGTCAGCTCGCAGGAGACCGGCTGGACCGTTGTCGCCGTGTCCTACCTGGACGAGCTCTTCGGGCCGGCACGCGAGGCGGAGTACTGGTTTCTCATGCTCTCGCTGCTCTCCTTCGCCGCGGCCATCGGCGTGGCGTCGCTTCTCTCCACGAACATCTCGCGACCCATCGAGACGCTCCGCAAGGCGATGCAGGCGGTGGAGAGCGGCAACTTCGACATCGACATCACGGTGAGCGCCTCGAACGAGGTCTACCAGCTCGCCCGGGACTGCGACATCGCCGTGAAAAAGGTCCGTGACCTCATCGCGCAGAACGTGAGGGAGCAGGAGCTGAAGCGCAAACTGGAGCTGAGGACGCTGCAGGCGCAGATCAACCCCCACTTTCTCTACAACACGCTGGATTCGATCATCTGGATGATAGAGCTGGGCGAGAACGAACGCGCCATCGACATGACCTCCTCCCTCGCCCGCTTCTTCCGCCTCGGCCTGAACAGGGGGAGCGAGACGATCAGCGTGAAGACGGAGATCGAGTACCTGGAGACCTACCTCGCCATCCAGAAGCAGCGCTACCAGGACAAGCTCGCCTACCAGATGAGCTTCAGCCCCGACCTGGACGATCAGCAGATCCTCAAGCTCCTCGTGCAACCGCTCGTGGAGAACGCGATTTACCACGGGATCAAGAACAAGGACGGGCCCGGGCTCATCCGCATCGCGGCCACGAGGAACGGCGGAACGATCGAGATCCGCATCAGTGACAACGGAGTGGGCATGGACGAGGTGCACCTGAAGGCGCTCGTGAACGGGCAGATCGAGCCCAGCGTCGCGAACGGCGTGGGCGTACGAAACGTGCAGGAGCGCATCAGGCTGTATTTCGGTCCCGGCTACGGTCTGCAGTTCGAGAGCACCCCGGGGCGGGCACCGTCGCGACCATTCGGATCCCCCTGATCGCCGGAGACCCTGCATGAAGAACCGCATGGTGCTCCTGTTCCTCGCCGCGGCCGTGCTCGCCGCCGGCGCCCTGACGCTCCTCTACCGGGGACGCTGGCTGTTCGGCCCCTCGGGGGAGTCGACGCGCCATGCCGTTGTCATCTTCAAGACGATCGACTACCAGACCACACCGTTCTGGGGATACGTTCGGGACGGCATCCTGTCCGGCGGGCGCGACTTCTCCATCGATGTTTCCATCAGGGGAACCACCTCGGAGAGCGATATCGAGGGACAGATCGCCGTTGTCCGAAAGGCCATGGACGAAAGGCCGGACGCCATCGTGCTGGCGGCGGCGGACTACAACCTCCTGGTTCCGCTTGCCCGAGAGATCAAGCGCCGCGGCATCCGGCTGGTCTGCGTGGATTCCTTCATCAATTCCAATGACGCCGACGTCCAGGTGGGAACCGACAACTACGAGGGGGGGCAGAAGTGCGGGGCAGCCCTCCTGCGGTACGTCCGCCCCGACGATCCGGTTGCCGTGATGAGCTACGTGAAGGGGAGCTCGACGGCGATCGACCGCGAATCCGGCGCGCGTAACTACCTCGACGGAAAGGTGAGGCTTCTGGACAC
This sequence comes from uncultured Spirochaetota bacterium, assembly GCA_963768665.1. Classification (GTDB taxonomy): domain Bacteria; phylum Spirochaetota; class Spirochaetia; order SZUA-6; family Fen-1364; genus Fen-1364. The sequence goes on from CAVYIU010000004.1 coordinate 184,617, forward strand.
GCTCTACAGCAACTCGGACGCCGAGATGGCGTACCAGCAGGCGGCACGGCTCCTCAGGGACACGCCCGGGCTCCGCGGGATTGTCGCGCTCAATGACCCCACGGCGCGAGGGGCAGCCAGGGCGCTGGCGGAGTCCGGGAAAGCCGGCACCATCGCGCTCGTTGGATTCGACAACTCGTTCCCCGTGCTCAAGGACGTCGAGCGAGGCGTCATCAGGGATACCGTCGTGCAGAAGCCTTTCAACATGGGATACCTGGCGATCCGCGCCGTTCGCGAACTGCTCGGAGGAATGAAGCCCGAGCGGTACGTGAACACGGGTTCCATCGACATCAACCGGCAGAACATGTTCCTTCCGGAAAACCAGAAGCTGCTCTTTCCCGTGGCCTCAGGGCCATGAACGGCACCGGTCAGCCCGTCCGCACCTGGACAGCGAACGCGCCGGCAACGGGCTCTTGCGAGACCACGTAGAGATACCCGCCGCCGCACCCCGAGTACATCGCCCCGTGCGAGCGCGCCTGGTAGTACGCCAGCAGGCCGGGAAGGTCTGCGCTGATCGAGGGATGGCGCACCACGTTCGGGAGGATCGTCTCCCAGCACAGCATGCACTCGTTCATCGATGCGCCCAGGCCGCGGGCGTCCCGCCGGACGATCGCGTCGTAACAGTTCCGCCCGGTCCTCCCGAGGCGCGCAATCCATGCCGGATCGAGGTTCTTCTCCCCCAGGGGGTCGTAGCCGTCGGGCCGCGGCGCTATCGGGAGCACCTTGACGACGGTCTCCAGCCATCGCGCCACGCCGGGGTCCCGGCACGTCTCGATCCGCGAGGGGAAGATCCCTCCCTCCACGGACGCATCGAAATCGAGCCTGCTCACCCCGGGGGTGACGATGCCGATCATGTCCTGCGAGCCCGAGGGATCCTTCCTGTCGCGATTCTCTTCGGCGTAGAGCTCGCGGACCAGGCGCTCCGGCGTGCCGGCCGGGGAGGTGGCCGCCCCAGAGCCGCTCCGCGACCTTGCGCGTGCTGGTGGCCATGCCGCACCGGTCCATCCAGCGGAAGGCGGGGCGGAGAGACACGACGACCATGGACCCCGGCGGCTCGGGATTCAGCCGCGAGACGAAGGGCTGGTCGATCCAGCCGCCGGCGAATGCCATGCGGTACGGGATGCCTCCCGCGGGGCCCGGCGTTTTCACCACCTGTTCAGCTCACCGTCCGCGCCGGCCTTTCCGCGCCCGGTACTGCTCCTCGATCCAGCGGTACGTACGCGCCATCCCGTCCCTGAGCGTGATGGAAGGCTCCCAGCCCAGGATGCGCTTGATCATCGTGTTGTCGCTGTTGCGCCCGGCAACACCCCGGGGAGCGTTCGGATTGTACGTCCTGCGGAGCTTCGTGCCGCCCACCGCTTCGACGATCGAGAGAAGATCGTTGATCGACACGAGCTCGGAAGACCCGAGGTTGATCGGCGTGGCGACCAGGTCCTCGCAGTGCGTGATGGCGTCGATGCCGTGCGTGCAGTCATCGATGTACATGAAGCTGCGGGTCTGCGTCCCGTCGCCCCAGAGCTCGATCTCGCCCCGTCCCGTGTCCTTTGCCTCTATCACCTTGCGGCAGAGGGCGGCGGGAGCCTTCTCGCGGCCCCCGTCCCACGTGCCGCTGGGACCGTAGACGTTGTGGAACCGGGCGATGAACGTCTTCATCCCGCGCTCGGCCGTGTATTCCTGGCAGACCATCTCCGACATGAGCTTCTCCCAGCCGTAGCCGCGCTCGGCCATGGCGGGGTACGCGTCGGACTCCTTCAGCGCCCGCACCCGGGGATCCTTCTGCAGGTCGGTATTGTAGGCGCAGGCCGAGGAAGAGAAGAAGTAGCGCTCGGCGCCCGCCTTCCACGCCGACTCGATGAGGTGCGTGTTGATGAGGATGCTTCTCAGGCACTCGATGCGGTGGTGCTCGATGAATCCCATGCCGCCCATGTCGGCGGCGAGGTTGTAGACCTCCGCGGCGCCCTCGACGGCGACGCGGCAATTCGCCTCCTCGCTCAGGTCAAGGCAGAGGCTCTCCACGCCGGGCGTTCTCTGGTACCACTCCGGCAGCGGCTTCTTGTCCACGGCGCGGATGCGGGTGAAACCCTTGTCGTGGAAGTACCGCACCAGGGAGCCCGCGATGAATCCCCCGGCGCCGCCGATGACAATCAGGTCGTTCTTGTTCATGTCCGTTCTCCTCGTTTTCGATCCTACGCCGTCCCCGGCTTGCCGGGGTACTCGCAATGCGTATACTTGGGAACGAAATGCGAAGGAGAATGCCGTCGGGGGAAACGCGGCGGCGCAGGCGCATCGGGCTCTTCATGGGGCTTGCCGACCACTACGAGCGCGGCATTGCCCGCGGCGTGGTGCGCTTCGTCCGCGGCCGGCCCGACTGGGAGCTTTTCGGCGTCGGCTGGATGTTCCCCACGCTCGGCGCACTGGAAGAGTGGGACGGTGACGGGCTGGTGGCGCGGATCGAGTCCCGGGCGGACGCCGATCGCCTGCATGCCCGCGGGCTGCCGGTGGTCGACGTGGCGGGCGCCTGGCGCAGGCCGGGATTCCTGCAGGTCTGCAACGACGACACCGCCACGGGCGTCATGGCGGGGTCCTACCTCGCGGGCCTCCGGCTGAAGCACTTTGCCTTCTGCGGGGTGGAGCGGGTGGGATGGTCCCGGGCACGGCGGGAAGGCTTCCGCGCCGCAACGCGCGCGGGCAGCTTCCCGGTCTTCGAAGACACACTCCCGTGGTGGGAGCGCCAGGGCGCATCGCGGCGCCTGGAGGACTGGCTGCGTCACCTGCCGCGCCCGTGCGCGCTCTTCGCGTGCAACGACACCGCCGGCCTGAAGGTGGCCGCTGCCTGCCGGCGGCTCGGTATCGAGGTGCCCGGCGAAATGGCGATCCTTGGCGTGGACAACGAGGATATCCTCTGCGAGCTGTCCGTGCCGCCGCTTTCCAGCATCATGCTGGACTGCGAGCGCATCGGGTTCCAGGCCGCCGCGCTCCTGGCGTCACGCCTCGACCAGCGGCGGCGGGGGGCGCCGGCTCCCGCGGACCCGGCGCTCGTGGCGCCGCGGGAACTGGTGGAGCGGGACTCCACCCGCATGGTGGCCCACGGTGATCCGCTGGTGGAGCAGGCCATGGGCATCATCCGCGCCGAGTGCGGGCGCCACCTCGTCGTCGGGGACATCCTGAAGCTGGTGCCTGCCTCGCGCAGGTCGCTGGAGATGCGGTTTCGCAGCTCGCTGGGCAGGAGCATCCACCAGGAGATCCTCCGTGTCAGGATCGAGCGGGCCCGCGAGCTGCTGCGGGAGACCACGCACACCATCGCGGTGGTCGCCGCCGACAGCGGCTTCAGCAACACGCAGAGATTCCACGAGGCGTTCCGCCGCCGTGTCGGTCTCACACCCGCCGCCTACCGGCGCTCCCTGCGGGGTGACTGACGTCGTTCGCATTTCGTGACAGGGAGTACGCAAACCGTGCCGCGCACCGTCCGCGGACCGGGTAGAATGGAGCGAGGAGGCACCGGGATCGTGCCAGGTGTGTTCGTCTCAGGTGGTTTCGACGCCCCCCTCTCTCCCCACGTGCGCTTCCTGCAGGAGGCTGCCCGCCTGGGCCCCGTCCACGTCATGCTCTGGCCGGACGAGGTCCTGCAGGCTGTCGAGGGGCGGCCGCCCCTGTTCCCGCTGCCCGAGCGGCTCTACTTCATCGCGTCCCTGCGATTCGTCGAGCGCGTGTCTGTCTCTCCCGCGGAAGCGGCTGTTGACTCGCTTCCCGGAACCGCCGCCCCGCCCGGCGCCGCGTGGGCGGTCTGCGACGCGGTCGGCGGCGCCGCCGAGCATGCGAATGCCGCGAAGAGCGCCTGGTGCAAAGAGCACGGTGTGCGGCTTGTTTCCATCGATGCGACCTCCCTGCAGGGCTTTCCACGCCGGCCCGAACCCGTTGGCACGCAGGGCGCGCGGCGCACCGGCCGGGTGATCGCCACCGGCTCTTTCGACTGGCTGCACGCCGGCCATATCCGTTTCTTCGAGGAGGCCGCGGCGCTGGGCGAGCTCCTCGTGGTGGTGGGCCACGACGCGAACATCAGGCTGCTCAAGGGGGAGGGGCACCCCCGTTTCGGGCAGGAAGAGCGCCTGTTCATGGTGAGCTCGGTGCGCACCGTTTCCCAGGCATTCATCAGCACCGGGAGCGGATGGCTCGACGCCGCGCCGGAGCTCCAGCGCCTGAAGCCCGACCTCTACGTTGTGAACGAGGACGGGGACAAGCCCGAGAAGCGCGACTACTGCCGCGACCACGGCATCCGCTACGTCGTCCTTCAGCGGGCGCCGAAGCCGGGGCTTCCCCGCCGGTCCAGCACGGAGCTGAGGGGTTTCTGAGCGCCGCGTGGGTGCCGCGCCCGCCGACCCCCGCGGGCCTTCTCACAATCGTCCGCCGTATCTCCTGAACTCTTCGATCTCCCAGGAGGTGGCGGGGTGGTACCATCCCCGGTAGGTCTGGAGGTACCCGTTGGGAGTGGGCTCCTTCGTGAGCCGTGCGCCATCGATGCGGTAGCCTTCAATCGTGTGCGGGTCCTCGGAAATGATCCGGATGAAGTCGCAGCGGGGATGACCGCTCCAGAGCCGGTTCTTCATGAGCAGGGTGATCATGAGGCAAATTACTATACATATGTTAAGTAGTTGTCAAGACCTTCAGAAGAGGGGGAGTTGGCTGTCCCGCGTGCGAACCCGCGCAGCCACGTCCACGCGGCTGCGTTCGGGGATGTCGTCGAGGAACCTGCTCGGCCGCGCCTGCCGCGACTCGCCGAAACGGCGTCGCCGCGCGCAGTGGGTCACGAAGAGCCGGTCACGCGCGCGGGTGGCAGCCACGTAGAAGAGACGGCGTTCCTCGGCGAGCTCCTCCTCCCCGTCCTGCTCCCGCGGCACCACGCCTTCCTCGGCGCCGGCGATGAACACGACGGGGAACTCCAGGCCCTTCGCCGCGTGAAACGTGAGAAGCGATATCCGCTGGGCGGCCCACGGCGTCTCGCTTTCCCTGGCGCACAGCGCTGCCCGCGCGAGGAACCCGCCGAGGTCGCCGTCCATCTCCTCGGCAGCCGAGCACAGCGTGTCCAGCCCGAGTGAGACTGACGTCTCCCGCGTCTGCCCGGGGACGAGCGTGCCGATGAGCTCTTCCAGCAAGGCACGGGTGCCTCTTGTCGCGGCGAGGCTCGCCAGCTCCGCGAGACGACCAGGGCCGGGAACGGCCGCGCCGCCTGCCTCCAGGATCCGCTGCGCCAGCGGATCGGCAGGCACCGCCACGAGGCGGAGCGCCGCCAGCAGCGGACCGGAACGGCTCCTCCTCCGCCAGGGGAGACCGGTCCCCGTGGCGAGCGGAAGGCCCGCCGCGTCGAGGCCCGGGAGGAGCGCGTCCCGGACCGCGCGAGTACGGAACAGGATCGCGATGTCGGCAAAGCCGAAGGTGCCGGCACCGCGGGCGCGCGCCGCGTCGACAGACACGGCGTCCACGCCTCCCACGAGGTCGCGGATCGTGGAAGCGATGAACCGGCCTTCCTCGTCGGGGTCCGCGGCGCGCACGATGCGGACCTTCTCTCCCGCCTCCCGGGTGGCCGTCAGCGGCGGTATGCCCGGCGCGCGCTCACCGGCGATCAACCCTTCGGCCGCCGAGACGATCGCCGCCGTGCTGCGATAGTTGCGCGAGAGGCTGAAGCTGTGCGCCGCCTCCTCGTCGCGGAAACGGAAGAAAAGGCCGCGGTCGGCGCCGCGGAAGCCGTAGATGGACTGGTCGGGATCGCCGATGCACAGCACCCGCCCGGCGCCGGCGCACAGCAGGCGGAGAAGCTCGTATTGCGGACGGTTGATGTCCTGGAGCTCGTCAACAGCGATGGAAAGCCAGCGGCCCTGGAGGCTTTCGCGGAAAGAGTCATCCGTTCGCAGGCAGTCGAGCAGGCGGGCCACCAGTGCCCCGATATCGGCAGCTCCCAGCCGGCTGAGCTCCGCGTCGTAGGCACCCATGAAGGAAGCAAGCTCCGGTCCCGGCTCTTCCAGGCCTTCCCAGCATCGCTCCATGCCGATGCAGAGATCGGCAGCCGACCCGTGCGCTCGCGCGGCGGCAAGCTCGCGCACGAGCACCGCGCGATCTCCCGGCGTGATCAGTGTCGTGAGTGCGGGCTGGCGCTGCCTCAGGAGCGACCAGCAGAGGGAGTGGAACGTGCATGCCGTCACCGTGCGGCTGGTGTCGGGTCCCGCGCGGGAGAGCCGGTCGCGGAGCTCGCCTGCTGCGCGGTTGGTGAAGGTGAGCGCGAGCACGGGTGATGCGGCGTTTTTCCGCACCCACGCCGCCAGGAGCCTCGTCTTGCCGGAGCCGGGGCCGGCGAACACGACGCTTCGCCGGCCTGCGCGGTCGAGGATCGACCGCTGGTCGACGTCGAGAGTGCCTGGTTCCTGGTCCCCGCCGGCGCCGCGCGCTGCGGCCGCCGCGGCCGGCGCGTTCGGCGCCAGGGGCCGCTCGGTCTTTCTCTGCCCGCGCGCGGTGACGGGAAAGAGCTCGTCCTGACCCCGCAGGCGCTCCAGCTCCGCGTCGCTGAAGACACGGATCCGGCCGAACTCACCGTCGTAGCCGGGGCTCGGGTCCACCCTGCCTTCGCGCATGCGGCGCACTGCCTCGGCCAGGAGCGGCCCCTGGGAGCGCTCTATGTCCGCCACCGGCGCGTCCAGGAGAAACGAGTACTCGCTGCCGAACCCGGACAGGACACGGGCGTGCAGGCTCGCCACGGCGCTGGAGCCCGGGCCGGTCCCCGACAGCTCTCCCAGCAGCTCGGGCAGGGGAATGATGTAGCGGAAACCTTCCGCGGGTCGCGGCGGCTGCGGCCCGGCCCGGTCGGCAAGGCCCAGCACCCTGTTGAGCACGCCGATGGTAAGCTGCTTTCCGCACACGGGGCAGGTGCCGCCCAGCCGGTTGCTCTCGGCGGGGTCCAGGCAGACACCGCAGGCGCGGTGGCCGTCGAAGTGATACTTCCCCTCCTCGGGGTAGAACTCGAAGGTGCCGAGGAATCCCTGCCCCGTGCGCAGCGCTTCCCTGATGCCGGTCCAGCTCGGGTCAGTGTCGAACAGGTTCGCCTCGCGCCCGAGGTTCGGCGGGGAATGGGCGTCCGAGTTGGAGACCAGCCGGTAACGGTCGAGCGCGCTCCACCGCCAGTTCATGGGGGGGTCGGAGGAGAGGCCCGTCTCCAGGGCGAAGATGTGCGGGGTGAGCTCCTCGAAGCATTCCTCGATGGCGTCGAATCCCGACCGGGAGCCGAAGACCGAGAACCACGGGGTCCACACGTGGGCCGGGACAAGCAAGCCCTCCGGCGTGACCTCCAGCACCATGGAGAGCAGGTCCTTCGGATCGAGGCCCAGGATCGGCCGCCCGTCTGACGCGATGTTGCCGACGGCCGCGAGCTTCACCGAGAGTCTGCGGGCGTCCTCCAGCGTGGGGAGGAGCACGAGCGTGTGCACCTTCCGCACGTGGCCGTGCTTCTTGTAGATCGAGCTTATCTCGGTGGTGGGCATGAACCGGACGGGCCGGTCCGCCCCGGCGGGACCGGCCCCGTCACCGTCCCGCGGCGGTTCCTTCAAGCGGTAGAGGCCGTTGTCCTCGACGAGGCCGGCGGAAAGCTCCTCGAACCAGCGGGGATGGGTGAAATCGCCCGTGCCGACGACATCGATTCCCTTGATGCGCGCGTAGCGGTAGTAGCCCGCGAGGTCCGCTTCCCTGCTCGTGGCCCGTGAATACCGGGAGTGCACGTGCAGGTCGGCGACGAACCTCATAAGGCTGATTTACCGGAACCTTCCCTCAAGGGAAGGTCTTTCGGTAAACACCGTCATGCGCCGGACTTGGCGAAGATCGTCCTGATCTCTTCCTTGGCCCCGTCGAGGACCTCGGTGTACTTGGCGTCGAGCTGGGAAAGGTACTGGCGCACCATGGACTGGAACTCGGGGTCCGCGGCGGGGTTGACCTTCACGGGCCTCCCCATCTGCCGCGAGAGCTCCTCTTCCTTCTTCTTCAGCTTCGGGCCGTACTGCTTGTCGATGGCCTCGATGAGACGCTTGCGCTCCCCGAGGTACTCCTTGAAGAAGCCGTCGAGCTGGCTGAAGATCATGCCGACCTTCTTGGCGTCGTTGACCGCCGCCGCAATGGCGTCCCCGATGCGCTTCGTGTTCTTGGAGCTGAACTCGTCCTGGGGCAGCACGAGGTTGGCGAGGAGAGACTGGATGAGACCTTCCCTCACGAGCTTGCCCTGCGCGGGCTCGAAGGCCTTCAGGGCGGCCTTGACGTCGAAGGCGGCGTCTTCCAGGAGCCTCGAGACGAGCTTCTTGCCCTCGTCGCGCAGGCGGTTGGATTCGACGAGATCCTTGTTCGCCTCGATGTCCTTCGAGTTCTCCATTGCCACTTCATATGCCGATTTTATGACGCCCATGCTTTTCTCCCCTTGCTTGAGGGAAATGTAACCTTCGCCGTCGCCGGGATCAAGACGACATCATGGACGCCGCATGACCACCGTCTCCTCGGTCACCACGCCGTCCACCGGTCGGTCGCGCGAGCCATAGGGCACCGCATCCACAAGCTGCCCCGAGAAGCAGATGCCGAGGGCCACGAGGCCGGGCCAATCCGCCCGGGCCCGCGTGAGGAACCGGTCGTAGTACCCCTTGCCACGGCCCAGCCTGTTGCCGTGCCGGTCGAAGGCGAGACCGGGCGCGGTCACCAGCGGGCGCGCGGCGCGCGATGCGTCGAACGCGACCCACGCGGGGTCGGGGACGGGGATGCCCCAGCGGTCGCGGGGCAGGTCCCCGCGTCCGGCGGCAGCACCACGAACCGGATGTCATCCCCGTCCATCAGCGGCACCGCCACGGTCTTCCCCCCCGCGCGCGCCGCGGCGATCACGGCGGCCGTGTCGATCTCCTTCGGCATCGACAGGAAGGAGAGCACGGCATCCGCCTTCTGCCAGGCATCCGTTGCCTGCAGGCGGGCTGCCACCCGGGCGCTCCTGTCGGCACGCTCGGCTGCCGGCATCGCGCCGAGCAGCGCGTTCATTTCCCGGCGTATCCGCGCCTTGTCCATGCCGGCGATTTCCATGGTACAGTGATAGCTGAGCGGAGGGTCTTCATGCAACAGGATTTCTGGGACGTGACACGGGATGCCGTCATGGGCCGTGACGCGTCCATCGCCACGCCGTTCGGCGTGCGCCGCCTCACCTACGCGGATCACACGGCGTCGGGACGGGCCGTGCGGTTCGTCGAGGACGCCATCGCGTCGGTCCTGCCCCTGTACGGCAACACGCACACGGAGGACGATGCCTCGGGATCCGTCACCTCGGCGCGCCTCCGGGCCGCGGAAGCGACCATCAAGAGGCTCGTCAACGCGGGCCCCGAGCACAAGCTCGTCGGCGTCGGCGCGGGCACCACGGGCGCCGTCCACCTGCTCCAGCAGATCCTCGGCATCGCCATACCCCCCGCGGGCAAGGCCCTGTTCGACACCATGGTGCGCGGCGCGCTTGGTCCCGCGCGGTTTGAGGAGCTTTCCGCCGAGCTTTCCGCGCGCCGTCCCGTGGTCTTCGTCGGTCCGTACGAGCACCACTCCAACGAGATCTCGTGGCGCGAGTGCTTCGCCGAGGTAGTGGAGGTCGAGCTGACGCCGGACGGGAGGCTGGACCTCGCCGACCTCCGCCGCAAGCTCGCCCTGCCGGCGTTTGCCGGCCGCACGCTCATCGGGGCATTCTCGGCGGCGTCCAACGTGTCGGGCGTGAAGACGCCCGTGTACGAGGTGGCGAGGATCCTGCACGCCGCGGGCGCGCTCGCGTTCTTCGACTTCGCCGCCTCGGCGCCGTACGAGCCCATCGACATGCGCCACGACGCGGACTCGTTCTTCGACGCCGCCTATTTCTCGCCGCACAAGTTCCTGGGCGGCCCGGGCAGCTGCGGCGTGCTCCTCTTCCACGAGCGGGTGTACCGCGGCGACCTCCCACCAACCGTCGGCGCCGGCGGCACCGTGGATTTCGTCGGGTTCAACGGGCAGTCCTACAGCAGCGACATCGAGGTGCGGGAGACCCCCGGAACGCCCGCCATCCTCCAGTGTCTCCGGGCAGCCCTGGCGATGGAGCTGAAGGAGAGACTCGATCCCGCGCGCATCGCGGCGCGGGAGAAGGAGCTCGTGCGGCGGGCGCACGCCTTGCTTTCCTCGCATCCCGGTGTGCAGCTCATGGGCGATGTCGGTGCCGACGAGCGGCTTCCCATCTTCTCGCTGAACATCCGCGTGGGAGCGTCCTGGCTGCACCCGCGCTACGTGGCCACGCTCCTCAACGACCTGTTCGGCATCCAGAGCAGGGCAGGGTGCTCGTGCGCGGCGCCCTATGGCCACCGCATCCTCCACATCGACGCGCACACCTCGGAGGAGCTCCGCCGCTCCATTGCCTGCGGCAACATCGGCCTGAAGCCGGGCTGGACACGCATCACCTTCCACTATCTCCTCACCGACGAGGAGGTGGACTTCCTCTGCAAGGCGGTCCTTTTCGTTGCCGAGCACGGGAAGCGCTTCCTGCCGCTCTACCGCTTCGCCATGCACGACGGGAGCTGGCGTCACCGGGACGCGCCGGCAGCCGAGGCCGCGTTCGGTCTCGATGCGGGCCTGCGGCCGTCGGCGCCGTGCGCCGAGGTTCCCCTGCGGCCGGGGCTGCTTTCCGGGTATCTCGCCGAAGCGGGCCGCATGGCGGAAACGCTCGGCACGGGGTGGTCTGACGCCACCCTCAAGCGTACGGAGGGCGACCTGATACCCTTCGTCTTCGTGCAGAAGGCATGACGTGAACGTCCGTGAAGCGCTCCTGCGCGAACGGATCGATCCCGCCCTGACCCCGTCCGCCCTCTCGGTGATCGCGTCCCTTGCGCTGGGCACGCCTGCCGGCGTGTCCTCGTGGCGACCTCTCACGGGAGGATGCTGGAACCGCGTCATCTGCCTGCAGGGAGATCCCGCCGTGGAATCGCTGGTGCTGAAGATTGCCCCGTCAGCGGGCGACGCAGCGCTGGCGCGCGAATACAAGGTGCTTCGATGGTTCGCCGGGCACACTCGCCTCCCCGTGCCGGAGGCTCTCCACGTCGATGATTCCGGCGGCGTCATACCCGGCACGTTCATCGTCATGCGGCGGGTGCCGGGGCGGCCGCTGCACGACGCGTTCGAGCTCCTGGGCCGGAGCAACCGCCGGCGGCTCACCATCCGCATCGCCGAGGACATCGCGGAGCTCCACCAGGCCAGGGCTCGCGGCTTCGGCGGCGTGGAGGTTCCCGAAGCCTCGCGCATGTCATGGCCCGACTTCTGGCTTCCCCGGTTCGACACGGTGCGGCAGGAAGCTGCCGGCTCGTCGGCCGTGGATCCCCGGGTGCTCTCGCGTATCGACGCCCTGCGGCCGCGCCTCCCCCGGCTGCTCGCCATCGGCGAGACGGGGACGCTGACCCACTACGACATCTGGGCCGGCAACGTCATGGTCGAGCCGACACGGGTCGGGGCGCATGTGACCGGCTACATCGATGTCCCGGGCTTCTGGGCGGATCCCGTGCGAGAGCTCTCGTTCGCCGAGATGTTCGGCATCGCCGACGGTCTTTTCTACGAGGTCTACTCGTCGGTGCACAGGCTGCCTGACGGCTGGGAGCTGCGGAAGGATCTCTACAACCTGAAGATGCACCTCAAGCACGTCACGATGTACCCTGGCGAGCGATACTATCGCGACGGGGCTGCGCGGTGCCTCGCTTCCCTGGAAGCGGGCTGCCCCACGTGAGGAGGCGGTCCGCGGCCAAAATCGATGGAAATGGATGCGCCGCGTCTGTTTTGGTCGATTGTTGTAGGTCCGGGGGCGCCGCACCAGCCACGTGACATTACGGATTTCGACGGGAACTAGACGCGCCGCGTCTGTATCCGTTTCGCGCACCTTCCGTTGACCGGGGCCGGTGGCGGCCGTATCATGGGAGTCCCCGGGGAGGTGACGTATGACGTTCGTCAACGACGGTCCTGCCACGCCGCTGTTCCGTGCCGTGCGGCTCGGTACGAGGGAGAGCGTCGCCTCTTTCAGGCCGGGCTCGGCGTCTGCGGAGCTGCTCTCGAAGCTGGCGGAGGCGCCCCGCGGGGCGCGCGTGTTCCGCGGGCTTCCCTTCGTCACTGACAGGGTCGCCGTTGCATCCGTCGCTCCTGTCTCCGCGAAGCTCCCGCGCGTGACGGGGAGGTGGCTCGTCTTCCTGCATACGTCGGACGTGCTCCCCCTCGCGGCCGACGCGCACGGGTTTCACTCACCCATGCGCGGCGAGGGAAGGCTCATGGAGCTCGCCTGCACGTACCGGCTCACGTATGCCGACGGGGCGGTGGAGTCGATTCCCATCCGCCGCAGGCATCACGTCGGTGCCTTCACGCGGCGCTGGGGAGAAAACTGCTTCGAGGCCGTCGCGTCGGCGAAGCCGCACGCTGTCCGTGCTCCCCACGAGCAGACCGCCGCCGGGTGGGGCTGGAGGCAGACGCGCGTGGATAGCGCCGACTTCCCGAGCTTTGCGTGCTGGCTCTACGCCTGGGAAAACCCGCATCCCGGCACGCCGATCGTCTCCCTGGCCATCGAACCGACCGGCACGACGATCATCCTCTTCGGGATGTCCGCGGGGAGCGTTTCCGAGCACCCGCTGCGCTGGCAGGGCCGGGAGAAGGCGGTTCTGTCGCTCGAACGGGCGGGATCGTTCTCGCACGAGCTCGATGCCCAGGGGACGCTCAGGGGCATTGATCTCGACATGGGCCAGGTCATCTCCGCGCTCCCGCGTCCCCTCTACCCGTCGGCGGACTGGGAGGCCACCGCGAACAACGCGCTCCCGCAGGTGTCCGTCACCGAGGTCTTGGTGGAGTACACGGCGCACCCTGATGCGCGCTTCCATCTCGCCGGCGGCCTCACGGTGCCCGTGTCCCAGCTTCCCGGCACGAGCGGCCGTCTCAGGGCGCTCCCTCCCGCTCGCAAGCGGGTCACGCTGCGCGTCGTGGAGAGCCGCGGCGGCGTGCCCGTGCCCGTCAAGATTCACGTGCACGGCGGCGCCGGCGAATACCTGGCGCCCGTGGACCGTCACCGCATTCCCAACCCCGCGTGGTTCGAGGACTACAGCGTCGATTTCGTGCACAAGGGGGCACACTGGTGCACCTACATCAACGGGGAAACGACCATCAACGTTCCCCTGGGGGAGATCTTCCTGGAGGTTTCCCGCGGCTTCGAGATCAGGCCGGTGCGCAGGCGATTCGATATCACCGGGGCGACCGACGCGCTCACCGTCGAGCTGGACCGCGTGCTCCCGTGGCGTCGGAACGGCTGGGTGACGGCTGACACGCACGTCCATTTTCTCTCTCCTGGCGCGGCGCTCCTGGAGGGAAGTGCCGAGGGCGTGAACGTGGTGAACCTGCTGGCAAGCCAGTGGGGCGAGCTCATGACGAATGTCGGGGACTTCGACGGGAAGACGACGTGGGGCTCACGGGAGGCGGGAGGGGACGGTGAGCATCTCGTGCGCGTGGGCACGGAGAACCGCCAGCACGTGCTGGGCCACATCTCGCTCCTCGGCTACCGGGGCGGCATCATCGCGCCCATGACCACGGGGGGGCCCGACGAGTCCGCCCTGGGCGACCCGGTGGAGAGCCTCCTCAGCGAGTGGGCCGCGGCGTGCCGCGCAAGGGGAGGGGTGGTCATCATTCCCCATTTTCCCAACCCGCGCGCCGAGCATGCCGCGGCCATCGTCGGGGGAAACGTCGACGGCATCGAGATGACGAGCTGGGGCGACCTGTACGCGGGCATCAGCCCGTACTCCCTGTCGGACTGGTACCGCTATCTCAACTGCGGCTACCTCGTGGCCGCCGTCGGCGGCACCGACAAGATGTCGGCGGACACGGCGGTGGGGACGGTGCGCACGTATGCCAGGATCCCTGACGGGCGGCCGTTCACGTACGAGGAGTGGATGGATGCCGTTCGGCGCGCGGAGACGTTCGTGACGTACGGCCCGCTTCTCGAGCTCTCCGTGGATGGGAAGCCGATGGGCGGAAGGATCTCGATGGGCGCAACCGGGGGGACCGTCGACGTCTCCTGGAAGGCGCAGAGCGTGACGGTGCCCATGACGCGGGTGCAGCTCGTCGTGAACGGCGAGATCCGGCAGTCCGTGGAGGTCGATCCCGGCACGGCCGCGGGGCACTGGGCGCTGCGCATCGACCGCTCCTCGTGGGCAGCGCTCCTGGTCCGGGGAAGGCATCCCGGCATGGCGGAGATCATCGCGGCGCACTCCTCCCCCGTCATGATCGAGGCCGGCGGCGCGCCGTTCATTGCCGCTGCCGATGCGCTCACTATCCTGGACCAGGTCGAAGGCGCCCTGGCGTACCTTGACACCGTCGGCACCCGCGCCGAGACCGCTGCCTACCGGCGCATGCGGCTGGTGCTCGAATCGGCGCACCGCACGGTTCACAACAAGCTCCACGAGGCCGGCTACGACCACGAGCACACCGCGGTGCAGGATCACCCGGAGCACCACGGGAAAGGACACGCATGAGCTCGCTCGCAGGCATCGTCTATCTTCCCCGGCCCAGGGACATCCGCCCGTCGCCCGGCAGCTTCTTTCCCCGTCCCGGCATGTCGATCGTGCTGGAGGGCGACGCCGCCGAGCACCTCTCCATCGCACGCCGACTGCAGGATGCGGGGGAACGATGCCTCGGCATGCACTGGTCCATCAGGGCCGGCGCGGGGAACGGGGCGGGTGAGGCGCCGGGAATCTCGCTGTCAGCCCCCGCGGCGGGCCTGGCGCCGCAGCACTACCGCCTTGCCATTGCTCCCGGTGGCGTGACGATCTCCGCCGGTGATGCCGCCGGTCTCTCCTATGCTGCCGCGACCCTCGTGCAGGTCATGGGGGAGAGCAGGGGACCGCTGCCCGCGGGGACGATCATCGACAGCCCCGATTTTGCCGTGCGCGGCGTGATGCTCGACATAGCGCGGGACAGGATCCCGACCATGGAGACCCTCTATCGCCTCGTGGACGAGCTGGCTGCCATGAAGGTGAATCACCTCGAGCTCTACATGGAGCACTCCTTTGCATACCGGAACCACCGCGAGGTGTGGGCGGAGGCCAGTCCCGTGACCGGGGAGGAGATTCTCCTCCTGGACGCGTACTGCCGGCAGCGGTTCGTCGAGCTCGTACCGAACCAGAACTCCTTCGGTCATCTCGCGCGGTGGCTGTCCCTTCCGCGCTACGCGGCGCTCGCCGAGTGCCCCGACGGTTTCGACTGGCCCTGGGGGGGGCGGAGCCGCGGGCCGTTCAGCCTCGATCCGTCGCATCCCGGGTCCCTCGCGCTGCTGGAGGAGCTCTTCGCCGAGCTGCTTCCCCATTTCCGCAGCGGCCTCTTCAACGTCGGCTGCGACGAGACGGTCGATCTCGGGAAGGGGAAGAGCCGCGAGCTGTGCGCCCGGCGCGGCAAGGGCCGCGTGTACATGGACTTCCTCATGGAGATCCACCGGCGCGTGAGCGGCCACGGGAAAACCATGCTCTACTGGGGCGACATCATCATGGAGCACCCCGAGCTGGCGCCCGAGCTGCCGCGGGATGCCATCGCCCTGGAATGGGGATACGAAGCGGCGCATCCCTTCGAGGCGCACGGCTCGCGCTTCCAGGCTCCGGCGTGCCGTGGTGGGCGTGCCCCGGCACCTCGTCCTGGAACTCCATCGCGGGCCGGACCGAGAATTGCCTTGCCAACATAAGGTCGGCTGCCCGCTCCGGCCTTGCGCACGGGGCCACGGGACTGCTGAACACCGACTGGGGCGACAACGGCCACTGGCAGCCGCTCAGCGTGAGCTCCCTCGGTTTCGCCGCGGGTGCCGCGCTCTCGTGGTGCCTCGGGGCGAACGAGCACAGCGATTTCCAGGCGGAGCTCGATGCCCACCTCTTCGTCGACGAAGCGAAGGTCATGGGAGCGGCGGTTTCGGAGATGGGGAACGCGTATCGCACGGCGGGGAAGCTGATGCACAACATGAGCCCGCTGTTCTCCATCCTCACCACGGCACCGGGGGCGTCGCTGAGCGAAGGCGTGACAAAGAGCACGCTCGCCGACACGCGCCGCGTGATCGAAGACGCCGCCTCGAAGCTCGACGCGGCGCGCATGGGAAGGACAGACGGCTCTCTCGTCCGTGACGAGTTCGCCAACACCGCGCGCCTGCTCCTCTTTGCCTGTGACCGCGGCACGGCGATCCTGGACGGGACGCTGGACGCTTTCACGGGGTCAGCGAAGGCGCGGGAGCAGCTGCGCCTGATCCTGGGCGAATACCGCCGCCTGTGGGTGGCGCGCAGCAGGGTGGGTGGACTCTCGGACAGCATCCGGAGGTTCTCGCCGCTTCTCCCCGCCGACCTTCAGGTGTAGCTCAGCCCGTAGCAGGGGAGGGGGACGGGGAAGAGCCGCCCCATGAGCTGCGCCAGGTGCCCCGCGGGGGGAAGAGGGGCGGGGCGCTCGACGGAGCCGAACACGAGGGCCGCGAGGTCCTCGGTGGAGACCGCCATCGAGGCGCCGTCGAGGGAGAAGCGCGTCTGCGTGCCCGGCTCGATCGCGAAGCGCGCCGCGTCGGCGCGCTCATCGATCCAGCCCTTCAGCGCGCGGAGGGTTCCCGGGACATCTATGATCCTCACGGTGCCGTGAAAGCCGAGGGGACAGGAACGAAGCGCGTACGCCTCGGCGAGCACCCGCAGCTCCGTGTCCGACGCAGGGGCGTTGAACTCCGCCTCCGCGAGGCCGGCCAGCTTCATGACAGTGGGCATGGTTGCCAGGATTGCCGCCCGGGAGCCGGCCATCTCGCGCACCGTCGAGCCGGGAGCCGTCTTCTTCGCGGACGGGGAGCGACGCGACGATCCAGGCGCACAGGCGCCCGTTGACGAGGATCACCCAGGTCCTGCCCGCGCGGGCATACACCTTCCCCGTTGACAGGGCCGCGCGTGTCGCCTGCTCGTCGCGGACGAACCGCACCCGCTCCAGCCTGTGCAGGGCGCACATGGCCGGGACGTCCGCCGGGGTCCACTCCCGCACCTCGCAGCGCATGTCCGGCACCCTGCTGGTTTCGTCCACCGCGACGGCCTGGTAGAGCCCCGCGTCGATGCACCCCATGCGCCGGTAGAGGCCGCGCCCCCCGGAGATCAGCGCGACCACCGCGCCCTGCTCGCGTGCCTTTGCGAATGCATCCTCGACGAGCAGCGTTGCCAGGCCCTTTCCCCGGTACGCCTCCAGCGAGCAGACCGATCCCAGGCAGGTGACGCGCATGCGTGCGCCGCCGAGCTCCAGGTCGCTGACGAGCTGTCCCACGAGGGAGACGGGCTTTCCCTCGTCGACGCACACGCGCAGATTGTCGAGGTTGCCCACGGAATAGAGCGCCGGAAAGCCCGCGCCCATGTCCTCGTTGGTTTCCGGCCTGAAGACCGCGTTGGCAAGGGCGATGACGCCTTTCAGCTCGGAGGCGCGTGCCGCTCGTGGACCTTCAATCATGCCGGTACTATACACGGGCCGGACGCGGGTGCAAGATGGCGGGATGAAAAAGCGTGCCACTGATCGTGACTGGCTGCCCCTGGCCCGGCAGCGCGGCGCCGCTGCCGAGGTGCCGACGGGAGAAGCCTTCCGTCCCGCGTGGATCGACTTCGATCGCGGCATCCGGGTGGGCAACCTGGAGCCCCACGAGCGCATAACACAGATCCTCAAGCATCGGCTGGAGGAATCCTGGACCACCCCGTTCGTCACGGACCGCTGGGGACGAGGCGTTTACTGGCAGTGGATATGCTGGGTGCCCCGCGCCAACCGCGAAGCTAAGCCGCTGTCCGGCGGGGTCAACTTCGGCAGCGCCAAGTTCTCCATCACGATCGACAGGACGAAGAGGGTTTTCCAGTTCGGGTTGTCGGTGGAGCGGGGCATCAGCAGGGGAACACCGCCTTTTCCCGGTATCCTCCTCAAGAAGGACTGGGACTGGCACCGGCTGATGGCGCAGTGCGTGAAAGGCAGCGTCCTGGACGCGGAGCTCGCACGACTCGTGCACGACGAGGGGTTCACGGCAGCTGTCGTCGGGGCGGCGCCGGCGGCCTTCACGGCGAAGACCTTCACGTCGGCCGCGCAGGTGCGTGCCGCGGCGGAGCGCGCACCGGCCGGCTCGTGGGCGGGCTTCGACCTTTTCTACCCGATGCCGGAAGACGAGGTGAAGGGCACCAGCGGCTGGGAGCTCGTCCAGGCCGTCACGAGCGGGTTCGCCGCGCTCGTGACGGTCATGAACATATGCATGCAGGTCGCGCTCATCCCCCGCGCTTCAGGATCGGCGACTCCTTCAGGAAGAAAGAAAGCACCACCGCCACGACCGTGAGCCCCATGAGGGCGGCCAGGGAGACCGTCATCGATCCGTCGGCCGACTTCAGCGCGTCCATCGCGAAGATGAACACGATGCCCGAGAGCTGTCCCATGACGAAGAGCATGCTGTTGGAGGTGCCCTCCGGCGCCGGAAGTGTGATCTCCGCCCCGTACTGGAACCCGATGGGTCCCGCGCTCAGGAGGAAGAAGCCGAAGACGAAGGAGGAGGCGAGGAGCAGCCCCCAGCCGCGGGCGAAGGTCAGGCCGGCGAGGCCCGGCAGCAGGCCGACGATGGCGATGATGATGAACGGCTTGCGGCGGCGCATCCCGTCGGAGATCAGCGGCATGGCCACGGCGCCGATGGTGCCGCCAATGAGCATGAGACCGCCTGCAAGGCCCGCCTGGCCCGGCGTGAAGCCGCGCGGCCCGACGATCTCCTCGATCCACGTCGTCACGCCGTTGAAGAGGCC
The DNA here is from genome assembly GCA_963768665.1 of uncultured Spirochaetota bacterium. Classification (GTDB taxonomy): domain Bacteria; phylum Spirochaetota; class Spirochaetia; order SZUA-6; family Fen-1364; genus Fen-1364. The sequence continues at coordinate 203,483 of CAVYIU010000004.1, forward strand.
CAGCCCGATGAAGAAGATCACGAGGAGCAGGATGAAATTCTTCTGCTTCATCATGCTGCGCAGCCCGTCGAACATGAGCGCGCGGTCGTCGTGCGCCGCGAGGCCGGGGGCGTCGGGGGGATGATCGCGGCCGGCGAGCAGGAAGACGAGCGCTGCCACGACGCCGGCGCCGCCGCACAGCAGCAGGGTTCCCTTCATGCCGTGGGAGGCGAGGAGGAGCGGCGTCACGATGAGACCGGCAAGGACGCCGAGGTAGATGGAGAGCGTTCCCAGGCCGGACGCCGTGGCGCGCTCGTCGGCGCGGAACCAGCGGGCCGAGAGCTTCGTGATAGCCCCCAGGATGAGCGGCTGGCCGATGGCGATGCCCACCTGGGACACGAACACCATCGTGAAGCTGTCGGCGAAGAGGCCGCGGGTCATCCCGAACACCGCGGTGAGGAGGGCGCCGAGGGTCACCGACCTGCGGAATCCCCAGGTGTCGATGAGCCACGCGGAGGGGATCACGATGACGATGTAGACGATCATGAAGACCATGGAGAGAAGCCCGACGGCGATGTCGGAGGTGTTGTAGAAGCGCATCGCGTCGCTCGTGATGGGCGCGAAGGTGATCCAGAGTGCCTGGTTCACAGCCCCGATCAGCATGAACGCGGCAAGGACCACCCAGCGGTAGCTCGAGACCCCTATCGTGCCCTGTTCCATCCCGTTGCTCCTTCCCCCGGCAACCGCGCCTGTCTCTCTATGAAACCTACAATAGAAATGCGTGCCGATGAAGGGCCGTCCCGTGCGGCGGGGCCGCGTCCGCCGCCCTCATGCCGCCGTCGGGCGCATGCGCCGCGCGATGACCAGCGCGAGGAGCGCCAGCGTCGCGGTGAGCCCCGTGTAGAACCAGAAGCCGCCGCGCATCCCGATGCCCTGTGCCATGACGGCCATGAGGAAAGGGAACGTGAAGGACCCGATGCCGCCGCCGGTGGCAGCCGTGCCTATGGCGACCCCGCTCTTGAACGCCTTGCCGACCAACACCATGACGAGGGGGTAGATTCCTGACAGCCCCAGCCCCGTGAGGAATATGCCGGCCGCGACCACGGCGACGGACCGGCCTGACTGCGTCAGGAGGAGCGCCGCGGTGGCGACGCACGCCAGCGCGAGCACGATCCTCTCCTGCCGGCGCCCGTGGTAGGCGAAAGAGATGAGGAGTCTCCCTGCCAGGAGCCCGGCCCAGAACAGCGATACGGAGTAGGCGCCGGTGGACGCCGTGCTGCCGAGCACCGTCACGAAATACTCGGAGACCCACGTGGAGACACCCATCTCCGCGCCGACGTAGAGCATCAGGAAGAGCGTGAAGAGGAGCAGGAGAGGTTCGGCGAGGAGGCGGCGCGTGCTTCCGCGCTTCTTTCCTCGCGGCGCGGCGTGAGGCGGAAATGGCGTGAGGCCGAAGAGGATTGCGAGAAGCGCCGCCAGCGCCCCCGAAACGGCGAAGACGGTCCTCGAAGAGCTGAGACCGCCGCCCACGAGGGCGCCGACGGCGGCGGGGCCGGCGATCGCCCCGACGCAGAAAAAGGCGTGCACGAGATTCATGAGACGGCTCTGGCCATTCTTCTCCATGCGGACGATCCCGAGGTTCGTCACGACCTCTATGACACCCTGGCAAAGGCCGATGGCAAGACACAGGAAAAGGTTGATCCACGGCGAGGAGGTGCGGGCGAACAGCGCCATGCCGGCGCATCCTACCAGCAGGCCCACGATGAGCACGCGCCGCGGGGGGAACCGCTCCACGAGAAAGCCGCAGAGGAATGAGGCGAGGAAATAGCCCACGGCGCTTGCACCGAGAATGGCCCCGGTGAGCGTGTAGGACCACTGGAAGGTCCGGATGATCTCCGGCAACGCGGCACCGATGACGGTGAACGCCGCTCCGAAAACCGCGAAGGCCAGCAGGAACAGTACCAGGAGTCTCTTGTCGCGAGCCTCCAAGGTTTTCAGCATGGCGCTCTCTGTATACCCAATGGCAGGCGAGGTCAAGGCAGAGTCCCCTCCCGGGGCTTGATGCTTTTGGACATTTGTGATATATCAGATATGTACTTCCGGAAAGCAGAGGAACTGGGGTTCAACCGTGCAAATCAAACTCAGGGGGACGACTCTCTTTTCGATCCTTGCCATCCTTCTGCTTTGCGCCTTCCCTGCAGGCGCTCAGGAAAGCGATGCCACTTCGTCGGCGTCCACGCAAACCAAGGCCGCGCCAGCGGCTGCGCCGGCGGCGGCCGCCCCCGCGGCGCAGGCAAGCTCATCGAAGGTGCCCGCTGTGACCTGGATCCACCGGGTCGATGATTTCATCACGGCGGATGACCGTGCCAAGGGCATCGTCGCCGCGGACGGAGACGCCAACAGGGTCGGGTTCTCCCACTCCGTGCATGCGGCAGCGAACGTCAGCTGCGAGACCTGCCACCACGCGGGGCTCAACGGTTACCAGGCGCAGGCGTGCGCCACCTGCCACAAGGGAACGGACGCTATCGCGATCATGCACAGCAAGTGCATCGACTGCCACCTCAACAGGACGATCGGTCCCGTTGCCTGCAACGAGTGCCATGTCGGGAAGCAGGTCTCCGCCACAGGGATATTCCGGTTCGAGCTCTACGACCTCGTGAAGGGGCCGCTGTTCGTTGCGGCCTGGATTCTCTTTGCCATCGGCTTCGCGTGGCGGGCCTGGCGGTTCACGCGCCTCACCCGCGCCGCGCAGCCCGCCGGGTTCCCCGTCACCGTGCCCACGGACGCCGACCGCGCGTTCCTCGAGCGCGGCGGGCCCACCCGCCTCGGACGATTCCTCCGCCGCCTGCGGAAGTGGGAGCGGGGAACGGTCTTCGCGGCCAACCCCGTCATGTCCCGCGTGAGCATGGTCTTCCACGTCCTGCTCTTCGCGGTCCCGCTCCTGCTGCCTGCGCACAACGTCCTCTTCTACGGGTCTTTCCGGTTCGCGCTGCCGTCGCTCCCCGAGCCCGTCATGGACGTGCTGACGCTCGTCGTGCTGGTCTTCGGCGCGTTCTTCCTGCTGCGGCGGATCATCGTGCCGCGCGTGCGCGCGCTGACGACCGTCCGCGACTACCTGGTCCTGCTGCTGGTGGCGGCGCCCTTCGTGACTGCCTACATGGCCTACCACCACTGGCTGGACTACCGCACGGTCCTCGTGACGCACATGCTCGTCGGGGACATCGTCATCGCGGCCATCCCCTACACGAAGCTTGGTCACATGCCCTTCCTGATCCTGTCGCGGTTCTTCGGCGGTGGTGAATACGCGTGGAAACCCGGGCAACCGCAGGTGGTGAGATGAAAGACTCGACTGTCCCGCCGATGGCGCTCGAACGCATCGGGCACATCGTGGAAAAGAAGAAGGAGCTGCTGAAGCTCTCGCTGCAGGCGTGCGCCCACTGCGCCCTCTGCGCAGACAGCTGCTTCCTCTACCGCAAGAGCGGCGGTGACCCGACCTACTCCCCGGCCTACAAGGTCATCAACTCCATCGGGAAGATCGCCCGGGCAAAGGGCAGCCTGCCCGCGGCGGAGTACCAGCGGATCAGGGAGCTGGTGTGGGACAAGTGCGTCCTGTGCATGCGCTGCCGCTGTCCCGTCGGCATCAGCCTCCCGCCCCTCATCGCGGCAGCCCGCGCGGCCTGCCGCGAGGCCGGCGTGCAGCGCTGGTATGCCGCGCGGAGGAACGCATGAGGAACAGAGGCATTGCCGTGGTCGCGGGCGTCCTGCTCGTTGCCCTCGTGGCACCGCTGGCAGCTATCGCGCAGGACGCGGAATGGCAGATCGCCAACCCGAAGGTCTTCGGGACGCCCAGCCGGCCGGCCGTCCGCTTCACCCACGCGGCGCACGAGTCGCTGCCGGGCGTTTCCTGCCTGACCTGCCACCACGTCTTCTCCAGGGGGAAGAACATCCTGGACCCCGCGACCCTGAAGGCGGGGGACCCGTCCCTGCAGTGTGCCACGTGCCATGGCAAGCCGGGGGACCTCGAGGCGAGGTACCACCAGCTCTGCGTGGGCTGCCACGACACGGCGAAGAGGGATTTCGGAGTGACGGGGCCGCGCGCGTGCGGCGAATGCCACGCGCCGGGAAAGTGAACGGGAGGACACATGGTCAAGGCGACACGCAAGCCCCTGGAAGAGATATTCGGCATGGTGAAGGGCTACACCCGGGTTCTGGTCGCAGGCTGCGGCGGGTGCACCTCCGTGTGCCTGGCGGGGGGGCAGCGAGAGGCTGCCGAGATGGCCGATGAGCTGCGCGTCTGCGCCCGGGATGCCCATCTCCCCCACGTGAGCACGGTGACCACCATCGAGCGGCAGTGCAACCCGGAGTTCCTCTCCGAGATCGGGGACCTGGCGAAGAACGCGGACTGCATCCTCAGCATGGCCTGCGGCGCCGGCGTGGGGCTCCTGGCCGACGCGTATCCCGCCATCCCCGTGTTCCCCGCCCTGGACACGAAGTTCCTGGGCGTGGACGTGGATGTGGGGCTCTACGAGGAGCGCTGCAGGACGTGTGGGGATTGCCGCCTGGCCGACACGGGAGGGATCTGTCCCGTCACGCGCTGCTCGAAGGGCTCCCTCAACGGGCCGTGCGGCGGCACCAGGGAGACGGGCGAGTGCGAGCTGGGCGAGGGCCGTCACTGCGCGTGGAACGACATCTACGAGCGGCTGAAAGGCCAGGGACGGCTGGCGAACATGCTCATCGTCCGCCCGCCCATGGAGTGGGTGGACAAGGGGCCGCGCACGATGGCCCAGCGCGGCTACGCGGAACGATACGCGAAAAAGGCTTAAGGAGGCCGTGCCATCATGAAATCCGGCAGCAACCTCGAGAAGGTCCTGGACGCCGGCCACTTCGCGGTCACCGCGGAGCTGGGCCCCCCGCCGGGCACCGACGTCGAGCTCATCAAGACGAAAGCGGAGCTCCTGCGCGGCGCGGTGGACGCGGTGAACGTCACGGACAACCAGACCGCCGTGGTGCGCATGGCCAGCCTCGCCGTATCGGGACTCCTGGTGCAGATGGGGATCGAGCCGGTGATGCAGATGGTCTGCAGGGACCGCAACCGCATTGCCATGCAGAGCGACGTCCTCGGCGCCATCGCGCTGGGTGTGCGCAACCTTACCTGCCTCTCGGGGGACCACCAGGATTTCGGCAACCAGAAGGGCGCAAAGAAGGTCTACGACATCGACTCCACGATGCTCATCGCCATGGTGAAGCGGATGCGCGAAGAGAAGAAGCTCCTGGGAAGCGACGAGGAGCTCGTCGGGGGCGTGCCGATGTTCATCGGCGCCGCGGCCAACCCGTTCGCAAAGCCGTACGAGTTCCGGGCCCTGCAGCTGGGCAAGAAGATCGAGGCAGGGGCCGACTACATACAGACGCAGTGCGTGTACGACGTGCCGATGTTCGCCGCGTGGATGAAGCAGGTGCGCGACCTCGGGTACCACACGAAGGTGAAGATCCTGGCCGGCGTGACACCGCTGAAGTCCGCCGGCATGACCCGCTACATGGCCGAGAAGGTGCCGGGCATCATCATTCCCCCGGACATGATCAAGCGCATGGCCGACGCCCCCAAGGGCAAGGGCGCCGAGACGGGCCTGGCCATCTGCGCCGAGATCATCGAGCAGCTCCGCCAGGTCGAGGGGCTCGCCGGCATCCACATCATGGCCATCGAGTGGGAGCAGAAGGTCCGCCAGATCGTGGAGACGGCGAAGCTTCTGCCCCGGCCCTAGGTCGCGCCGAAGGCGCGACCTAGGGGGGCCCCATGGCGGCAGCGGGCTGCGAAGCAGCCTCGCGGGAGCCATGGGGACATGCCGAAGGCCGCGCGGCGGGCAGTGACGGGACAATCGCTTCCGAAGAGTCACGCGAAATGATACAACAGTAGAAGAAATGGACACAGCGGGCGGCAACGGCGGACTGACACTCGACGGTGATGACCTCCAGGAGGTGGTCGCGCTGTGCGACACCGACGGGATCATCCTCGCGTGGAACAAGGCCGGGCAGGAGATCACGGGTTTCGCCGGTGATGAGGTCATCGGGTACCACGTCGAGTCCATCGTCGCTCCCGGCTCCCGCGAGATGCTCGGGCAGATCCTGTCCGTCGGCCGCGCGGGGACGCTGCTGCCGGGGCTGCCGGTGCGGCTGCGGACCAGCTTCGGCATGGAAGTGCCTGCCGAGGTCACCACCACCCCGCGCCGCGAGGGCGGTGCCGTCACGGGATGGCTGCTCATCTTCCGTGACACCACGCTGAAGGTGCAGCTCGGGGAGCAGCTGGATCGCCTGGACGTCCTCTACCGGGGGCTGGTGGAAAACTCTCCTGACCTGATCTACGTCCTGGACTCCTCCGCGAAGGTCCTCTTCATCAACGACACCGTGGAGACCCTCCTCGGGTACGAGAAGAAGGACCTCGTCGGTAAGGAGCTCATCACCTTCGTGCACCCGGAAGACCGGGACCATGCCTACTGGCCGTTGCGGGAGAGACGGCGGGCGGACCGCGCGACCCGCAACATCCATCTCCGTCTCATGACCCGTGACGGCGCCGCGCGCCGCTACGACCTCGACTTCGTCTACGTCTCGCTGAGCGCGGTGGGTCTCGGGTCGCCCGGCTCACGGGCCCGGCCGGGCAGCGCCGACGAGAGCCTCGGCACCCAGGGTGTCGCGCGCGACGTGACGGAGCTCCGCGTGCTGCAGGAGTTTTCCCGCACGGCGGGGCTCATCCTCCCGGTGTGCTCCGTGTGCCGGAAGATCCGGGTCGGCACGGGCGCGAACGTGGAGTGGATCCCGCTCGCCGAGTATGTTTCGCGCAAGACCGGGACCGTTTACTCGCACACGTTCTGCCCCGAGCATCTCCCGGTGACCTGAGCGCGTCGAACTGCGGCTGGCGTGCGGCGGGTCGGAGGGGGCGCGGCCGGCGCCGTGAAAGGACGGCCCGCGGGGACGGCGGCACAACCTGGCGCACCAGGGGATTGTGGCGCAGGTGCCTGCCCGGTATAGTGGGCCACCGAAAGAAACTGGATGGGCAAGGCAAGCACCCTTCTTGACCGCCTGAGGACTGTCGTTATCGGCCGCGGTCGTTCCCTCACCGATCCCGAGCTCTATGCAAAGGTTTCCCTGGCAGCGCTCCTCGCGTGGGTCGGCCTGGGTTCCGACGGACTCACGTCGTCCTCCTACGGGCCCGAAGAGGCGTTCCTGGCGCTGGGATCCCATCTCTCGCTGGGCATCTTCGTCGCCGCGGCAACCGCGCTCACGATTTTCATCATAGCATCCAGCTATTCGCAGATCGTCGAGGTTTTCCCCAGCGGCGGAGGCGGATACCTCGTGGCAAGCAAGCTCCTCACGCCGGGGCTCGGCATGGCGTCGGGGTGCGCCCTGCTGGTAGACTACGTCCTCACGATAGCCCTCTCGGTCTCCAGCGGCACCGATGCCTTGTTCAGCTCCCTGCCGCTCGCCTTCCAGCCCTACAAGATCACCGTTGCTGCCGTCGGGGTGCTTCTCCTGGTCCTGATGAACCTGCGCGGCGTGCGGGAATCCGTGATCACGGTGACCCCCATCTTCCTGGTCTTCATCCTTACGCACATCGTTGCCGTGCTCTACCCGATCTTCTTCCACCTGCAGGATGTTCCCGCCCTCGTGACGCGCACGACCGACGATGTGCGCCAGACAACCTCTCAGCTCGGCAAGCTGGGACTCGTGCTCCTCGTTCTCCGCGCCTACAGCATGGGAGCAGGCACGTACACGGGGATCGAGGCTGTCAGCAACGCGATGCCGATCCTCCGCGAGCCCCGGGTGCACACGGCAAAGCGCACCATGCGGTACATGGCCGTCTCGCTGGCATTCCTTGCCGCGGGGCTCATGGTGGGATATCTCCTCTTCGACGTCCGCCACGAGGCCGGCAGGACCCTGAATGCCACGCTTCTTTCCCGGATGGCGGCGGGGTGGGGTCCGCTGGGTCCCGTGTTCGTCACGGTGACCCTCCTTTCGGAGGCCGCGCTCCTCTTCGCCGCCGCGCAGACGGGATTCCTGAGCGCCCCGCGCGTGCTTGCCTACATGTCCATGGACCGCTGGTTCCCGCAGCAGTTCAGCCTCCTCAGCGAACGTTTCGTCATCAAGAACGGGATCATCATCACGGGCGCGGCCGCCTTCATCCTCGTGCTCCTGACGCACGGCTCGGTCGCCTTCATGGTAGTGCTCTACAGCATCAACGTGTTCGTCACGTTCTCCCTTTCCCAGCTCGGCATGGTGCTGCACTGGTGGCGCGAGCGCGCGAGCGCCCCTCACTGGAGAAAGAAGATCCTCGTGAACGGGATCGGCCTCGTGCTCACGATCTTCATCCTGCTCTCCATGATCGTCATCAAGTTCCGCGAGGGCGGGTGGATCACGATCTTCGTCACCGGGTCCCTCATGCTCGTTGCCACCGCGATCAAGCGCTTCTATGCCCGCACGCAGCGGCAGCTCTCGCACCTGGACTCGCTCGTCGAGGTGGTGGAGAGCACGCAGTCGGAGAACCACCACGGGGGCCAGGCGCGGCGCCGGAGCCCCCGCTACAACGCCCGCTCGCGCACGGCCGTGATCCTCGTGGGAGGGTTCAACGGGATGGGGCTGCACACGCTGTTCAACGTCGTGCGCCTGTTCGGCAAGGGAGTGCGCAACTTCTTCTTCATCCAGGCGGGCATCATCGACGCGGAGCGGTTCAAGGGCAAGGACGAGATCGTACGGCTGGAGACCTACGTCAGGGAGAGCCTGGACAAGTATGTGACCTATGTCCGGCGGCAGGGCTTCTTTGCGCGCGGGTACCCGCTCATCGGCACGGACATCGTGGAGGAGATTTCCACCCTTGCCGGCACGCTGTTCACGGAGTATCCGAACAGCATCTTCTTCGGGGGCAGGATCGTCTTCCAGGAGGAATCGGTCCTCACGAGGATGCTTTATAACTACGTCACCTTCGCGGTGCAGCGCAGGCTGCACCAGCAGGGCATTCCCTTCGTCATCGTGCCCGTGCCGGTGAGCGCGAACCTCGTTCCCGGATCCCGTCTCACGCTCGCACGGGCTCAATCCACGTATCGACGCGAGGTGGAGCCGGCGCCTGCCCGTGCGCCCGGAGAGAAGTCCGGCGCGTGAGCGGGCGGCCCTACCAGGGCTGGGAAAGCTGCCGCCGTCTCTCCAGGTAATGGAGGTAGTTGTCCAGCGGCACGTCGTCCGGCACCTGGTGGTCGACGAGGGGGATGAAGCCACCGGCCCGCACCACCGGGGCGAGGCGCGCCATCTCCGCGTCGATCGCGGCTTTTCCCCGTGCCAGCACGCGCTTGTCGACGTTGCCCCACAGGACGACCTTCTCTCCGTAGTCCGCGCGCACGCGCCCCGCGTCCATGCCCGCCGCCGCTTCCAGGGGGTAGAAACCCCGCACGCCGCCTTCCAGCCACAGGGGGAGGAGCGCATCGATGTTGCCGTCGCAGTCCACCCACGAGAGGGAGACGCCGTGGGCCTCGAGGAAAGAGGTCACCTTCCTGTAGCAGGGCAGCATCAGCTCGCGGAACATCGCCGGCGAAAGGAGGGGGCCCGTCTTGTAGCACATGTCTTCCCAGAACATGGCGAAGTCGATGTCCACCTCGGCCACGGCCCGTTCCAGCACCGTCACGGAGAAGTCCGCGAGGTACTCCATCATCTCCCGCACAAGGCCCGGGTCGTCATAGAGCCATATGCTGAGCGTCTCCACTCCGATCCACGACCTGAGGAGTCCGTAGAAGCTTCCCCCGTCGATGCTGAGCGCGAACGGCCGGTTCTTCCATTCCTTTTTCATCCGCTCCCAGTCGTCCGCGGCCGGGTACCGCCCGGGTGCGTCGGGATCAAGGTGCTCTTCCCGGAACTTCTCCCAGTCCCGGCGGGACTTGACGGGGTACTCGAGGAACTGGGTGGAGTGCATGAACTCCCCGTTCTCCTGGAACTGCTTCACGACGACCCCGTCGGCGCCCTGGTAGATGCGCCACGTGGCGGTCTCCTCGATGAGCTTGTACGGGAAAGCCGGGCAGACGCCGATCTCGGCAGGGACCCGCGGCTGGCCCCAGAAGATCGAATACATCCCCTCGAACCCGAAGTGATCCAGGCACCAGGAGCGCAGGAACTCCTCGCCCTTTGCCAGGTCGACCGGGAGGCCTTCCTTCTTCCAGCGCTGCCAGGGGCCAAGCCAGTCGGCCCAGAACGGGATGCCCGCGGACGTGTCGAAGCTCATATTCTTCCAGAAACGTTCTCTCGGGTTCATGGGAGCCGATGATAGACAAAATCACTGCGCGGACAAGGGGGGCGCCCGCCGGAAGTATTGCATTGCGGCGCCCCGCCTGCTACTCTGGGCCAGTCACCACGCAAGGAGGCCGCAATGGCCGTGAAGATTCCCGCGGAGATCCAGGAGTTCCTCAAGGGCAAGCAGGGCTGGATCGCTACTGCCGCAAAAGACGGCACACCCAACGTGTCGATCAAGGGTTCGCTGAGGCAGCTCGATGACGAGCACCTCGTGTTCGCGGACATCTTTTCCATGAAGACGCGGAAGAACCTTCAGGAAAACCCGAAGGTCGCGATCATGGTCTACGACGAGGCGAGCCGGCGGGGCTTCGCGCTGAAGGGCAGCGTCGAGATGGTCGCCAACGGTCCCCTCTACGACCAGACGGTGGAAGGGATCAGGAAAGCGATGCCCCAGGTACCGGCACCCAAGTACGTGGTGAAGGTCACGGTGGAATCGATTTTCGACCAGTCCCTCGGCCCCAACGGGGGGAAGCAGATCGCCTGACGATGTGAGTCCCTGGCGGGCGCGCTCCCTGCCGCCCGCCATGGGTTGACGGCCTCTCTTATAACGAATTATTCTCCCATTCGCACAACCGGCCCGCGCTCTGAACGCCGCTGTGATAAGGTGGCACACTTGTGAAAACCTGCATCATTTTCGTGGCGTGCCTCTGCCTGCCGCTGCTGGGGGCTGTCGGCCAGGACCAGGGCGCGGCGGTCACCCTTGCGCAGTGCCTCGACGCCGCCCTCGCCTCCGGTGCGGACGCAAAGATCATCCAGGAATCCCTGCAGATCAGCAGGGACCAGTACCTGGCAAGCAAGGCGGCCGCCTCGGTCAACCTGACAGGCGCCCTGGGGTATGGCACCTCCTTGAGCGTTGGAGACGATTCGCTGCAGGGCGTGAAGTCGACAGCCTCCAGCGCCGCCTCGGGCGTGGCGCAGGGGCCCCAGGCGAGCGTGGGCCTGACCAGCCCGCTCACCAGCGTGAGCCTGCTGGCCTCCCCCTACAACGCTCCCAGCGGTCCGGCGGCAGCATCAACGGCGCTGGGTCTTGGCGTCAGCCAGACCCTGTGGGACGGCTACGCGGGAGGAAAGGCGACGGCGGCGGTGCAGAAGAGCCTTCTCAGCCTCCAGGTCAAGGAGCTCTCGGCCGACGCGTCCCGAGCGAGCCTGGCGTACAAGATCAAGCAGGCGTACTATACGATGCTGGGCGCCCAGAGGAACCTCACGGTGAAGCAGCAGGTGCTCTCCCAGCAGGATGCGCTGTTCAAGCAGATCAGCGCCGTCTACGATCTCCAGGCGGCGACCACCGTGGACCTGAAGACGGCCCAGATCAACGCCCGGAGCGCCGAGATCGACGTGCAGAGCGCGCGGCACGACGTCGGCATCGCCCGGCTGCGCCTTGCCAATCTCCTGGGATGGCCCCGGGACCGGGTTTTCGTCGTCGAGGAGGCGGACGATCCGACGGTCCCGGTCAGCAGCGCGGACGAGGCCGTCTCCCAGGGCCTCAGCCGCAGGCCCGAGCTGAAACAGATCGAGCTCAACAAGCAGAGCTACGCAATCGACCTGGCCCTCCTGCGGGGGCAGGCATGGCCGACGGCGAGCGTGAATGGCGGCGTGAGCTGGACATTCGACTGGCAGGGCAACAACGCGGCAGCGGCGAGCGTCGGCGTCAAGATCGGGCTGCCCCTCTACGACGCCGGGGCCCTGGCCAGCCTGATCGACGCGGACGTGCTCCAGAACGACCTCTACGCGGTCCAGGCAGCCCAACTGAGGGACACCATCGCCACCGATATCCAGGAAGCCTACGAGCTGGTGCAGGTCCAGGTGGGGAAGCTCGAGGTGGCACGGCTCTCCGTTGACAAGTACGACATGCAGTTCGCGCTCGTGCAGACCAAGCTCGAACACGGGACCGCCACGAACCAGGACGTGCTGAATGCATCGGTCGACCTGGCAAACGCGCAGTCGGCGGCATCAAAGGCGCAACGGGATGCCCAGCTGGCGGTCCTGCAGCTTCAGAGCCTGATGGGGTACTGAGACATGCGAAACATGAGCCCGCTCAAAATACCCCTCGCGTGTGCGGCCGTCCTCTCGCTCCTCCTCGCGGCGTGCGGGGCGAAGCCTCCGGAAACCGGCGGCGCCGCGGTCGGCGCGGCCCGAGGCCAGGCGGCGGCGTCGGGGAATGCGGGCGCCCCTGGTCAGCAGGGCCCGTCATTCCGCCGCGTCTCCGCGATATCCGTGCCGGCGGTCACGGTCCGCTTCGAGGCGCTCACCGCGGCGCACACGGTGGCCGGATCCGTCCAACCGGTCACCCAGAGCCAGGTCGCCGCCCAGGTGGGTGGGGTGGTGCTGAAAATCCTCCGCAAGGTGGGCGACTGGGTGGAGGCAGGTGCGACCGTGGTCCAGCTCGACGAGACCCCGCTCCGCTTTGCGCTGCGCAACGCCCAGAACGCGCTGCAGAATGCCCAGATCAACCTGGCGGTCGGCCAGGACGCGAGCAGCCAGGCGAGCCCGAAGCTCGAGATGCAGCTCCAGTCCGCGCAGTCCGCGCTGGATTCCGCGCAGAAGAACTACGAATCGCAGAAGGCCCTTTTCGACCTGGGGGGCGTCACCGCATCCGCGCTGGACAGCGCCAAGAGCCAGGTGCAGCAGGCGCAGGCGAGTCTGGAGGCGGCGAAAACGGCCCTGGACCAGAACCAGAAGTCCGAGAGTCAGACCATCGCGCAGCTGAAGCTGGGCGTGGACCAGGCACAGACGGGGGTCGACCAGGCCCTGTTCAACCTCCAGAACGCGGCGATCAAGGCCGCCTTCGCGGGACAGATCGTCTCATTTTCCGCCGCCCCGGGTATGTACCTCAACCCGAACTCGGCGGCATTCGTCCTGGTCAGCGCCGCACGCCAGGTCGCCTTCAGCGTCTCTCCTTCCGATGCGCCCAATCTCGAAAGCGGTTCCCTGGTCCAGTTCACCGTGCGGGGGAAGACCTACCCGGTGCGGATCAGCCAGGCGCCCTCCGCCCCGGTGAATGGGGTGGTTCCCATGGTTGCTTCGCTTCCCGACGGCGTCTCCATCGCCTTCGGGGGAATCGGAACCATTTCCTACACCCTGACCCTCGCCGAGGGCGTGGTGGTGCCCGTGGCAGCCATCCAGACCAACGAGGACCAGAACTACGTCTTCGTCGTGGAAAACGGCAAGGCCGTCATGAAGCAGGTCACCATCCTCGGGGAGACGGGAGTTGCCGCCGCGGTCTCCGGCATCGACCCCGGCACCCAGGTGATCATCAACCCGCCCCCGGGCCTCATCGAGGGGTCCGCCGTCACGGCGCTCCTGGCCCCCGAGACGCAGCAGGGCGGGGCGCAGGGCGGCGCGCCGGCAGGCCAGCGGCAGGGCACCGGGCAGCAGCGAACGAGGCAAGGCACGGGACAGGGCGCGGGCGCACCTGCGCGGGGCGTGACGCCGTGAACACCGTCCGCGACCTGGAGGCAAGGATCTTCCAGCGGGTCAACCCCGCCGTGCGGTTCTCGGTCACCCGCTACGTCATGGCCATCGGCATCTTTGTCGCCATCGTCGTCTTCGGGTTCGTCTCGCTCTTCAGTCTCGGCGTCGACCTGCTCCCTTCGGTCAATACGCCCGTGGTCATGATCGCCACCTCGTTTCCGGGCGCCACGCCCACCACGATCGATCAGCAGGTGAGCCAGGTCATCGAGAACACGGTCTCGACGATCAGCGGGATCACCGACATGAACGTCACCAGCTCCGCCGGCTCCAGCCGGGTCATGCTGGCGTTCGACCTCGGCGTCGACCGCAACGGGGCGGCGAACCAGGTCGCGGCGCTCGTCTCCGCCGCGTCGCGGCGGCTGCCCACGGGCGTCAACCCGCCGACCGTGCAGACCTTCGACCCGAACTCGCAGCCGATCATCCAGTTCGGGATATCCGCCGACGGCAAGAACCTCACCGACGTCGGGAGCTACGTGGATGACACCCTCACGCCGGCGTTGCAGAGGATATCGGGTGTCGCGAACATCCAGATCGACGGGGACCCCGCCAACCAGTTCCAGGTGCTCCTGAAACCCGACCGCATGCGCTACTACAATCTCACGCCCCAGCAGGTGGTCTCGGCGATCACGAACTTCGCGGTCAACCAGCCCATAGGAACCATCACCAGTCACAACAACTCGCTCACCTTCACCTCGGAGAATGTGCCCTCCGGCGCGGGCGAGATCGGCCTGGCCATCGTGGACTCCGCCCGGGGCGTCCTCGCCTGTGACGTGGCGAGCATCCGGACAAGGCCGGTGAGCTCGGGCTTTGCCCGCGTCAACGGAAAGCCGGCAGTCCTGGTCTCGATCCAGAGGACGACGGATTCCAACTCGATCGCCGTCGTCCAGGGCATCCGCAGGCTCCTGCAGGGCACCAACCTGCCGTCGGGGTACGTGCTGACGGTCACCAACGACACCACCGGGCCGGTCCAGGCGTCGGTCGCGTCGACCTACCGGGAGCTGCTCATCACCGGGCTCGTGGTCGCCCTCATCGTGCTCCTGTTCCTGGGCAAGCTCAACACGGCGCTCTCGGTCATCCTCGCAATCCCCATTGCTCTGTCTGCCGCCCCGGTGCTCTACCGCCTCTCGGGCTTCTCCCTGAACCTCGTGTCCCTGCTCGCCCTGATCATCGCCATCGGGGTGGTGGTGGACGATTCGATCGTCGTGGCGGAGAACGTCGAGCGCTACCGCGCCATGGGATTCAGCCTGAAGGAGTCCGTGCTCAAGGGGGCGAGCGAAGTCTTCAGCGCCGTCGTGGCCGCGTCTCTGTCCATCCTGTCGGTCCTGATCCCGGTCAGCTTCATCGGCGGGTACATCGGCCGCTACCTCCAGCAGTTCTCCCTGGGTCTTGCCGCCGCCGTCGCCTTCTCCCTCTTCGAAGCAGTGCTCTTCCTGACGGTGCGCCTCGCCTACACCCCGGAGACGAAGGCCCTGGGATGGCGCGATTTCCTCAGGAGCTGGATCGCGCTCCCGCGATCCATCGCGTGGGGCGTCACCGCCTGGCGCCTCGGTCTGAGCTTCGCGCTGTGCGCGGGGCTGGCGGGCTACGCCGTGCTGACGCGCCGCCTGGTGTTCCTGGCGGCGCTGCCTGCCGCGTTCCTTGCGGCGGGCCTCCTGAACTACGCGGGTCGCATCGTCCTGAGCCTCCTGCAGTCCATCACGACCTTCCTGCACGGCCTGACCGAGGCCGGGCTGGAATGGACGCGACAGGCATACGCCCGGTCCCTTGGCAGGCTCCTGGGACGGAGCGGGTGGGTGCTCATCGTCGCCGTGGTCGCCCTCGGGGCTGTCGGTGTCCTCATCGTGCCGCGGATCCAGGTGAACTTCGTCCCCTCCACCGATGCGGGCACCATGTCGATCAACCTGCGCATGCCGCAGGGCACGCCGACGATCGTCACCAACGCCATCGCCGGCCGGCTCGAATCCTGGCTCCTGGAGCGTCCGGAGGTGACGACGCTGCAGAGCACCATCGGGGGCAACGCGCAGATGCTCGCCCAGCTCGTCCCCGTGGAGAAGCGGGCGTCGACCTCGGCGCTGAGCGTCACCTATCGCCAGGAGCTCGCGGCGCTCATCCGTGACCAGCCCTCCGCGCGGGTCTCGGTGAGCGGCGGCGGCGGGTTCGGCGGGTTCGGGGGCGGGGGAGGGTTCTCTTTCAACGTCGTGGCCGCCGACTACAACGTGCTGCGTGACCGCAACGCGCGCATCCTCCAGGTCCTGCAGGCCAACCCGTACGTGGCGGACGTGACTTCCAGCCTTTCCGATACGACGCTGGAGAACCAGTTCGTCCCCGATGCCGCCAGCCTGCTGGGGACCGGCCTCACCCCGACGTCGGTGGCCGACACGATGCGCTCGTATACCTCGGGCACCCAGGCGGGCAACGTCGTCATCGGGGGGCTGAGCTACCCGATCCAGGTCAGCGCCGACCCGACGTACATCTCGGGCGGCCAGTCGCTGCTCGACCTCCCCGTGTATTCCTCGATGCTGCAGACCAGTATGCCCGCGGGCCAGCTCGGCGCCTTCGTCCTGAAACAGGCGCCCACGAGCATCAGCCGCTACAACCGCCAGTACACGGGATCGCTGACGCTGACCCTGAAACCCGACGCGCCGCCGGCCCTCGCGCTGCAGAACGGGATCACTGCCGACCTGACGAAGCAGGGTCTCCTGGACGACGGGGTCAGCATCACGGCGAACAGCCGCTACGGCCAGGCTGCGCTGGCGGGGCAGCTGGTCGGCACCGGCTCGACCACGTTCCTCCTCGCGCTCTTCCTCGCGTACCTGGTCATGGCCGCGCAGTTCAACTCCTGGCGCTACCCGGTCTACCTGCTGCTCCCGGTGCCCCTCGCCCTTGCCGGCGCGCTCCTGCTGGTGTTCGCCGTCGGCGGCGGGCTGGACATCTTCGGGTTGATGGGCATGCTGATGCTGATCGGGCTCTCCGCGAAGAACGCGATCCTCTACCTCGACTTCGTCGTGGAGAGGATCGGGAAGATGCCGTTCAAGGACGCCCTGATCGAGGCGGCGCGGCTGCGCTTCCGGCCGATCGTCATGACGACCCTGACGGTCCTCGTCATCAGCTTCCCGCTCATCTTCGGGCGGGGACAGGGCTCCGAGTTCGGGCAGAAGATGGGCGTCGTCATGCTGGGCGGCATCGTCTTCTCGGCCGTGCTCACGTTTTTCGTCGTGCCCGCGGCGTTCTACCGCTTCGAGCGCAAGCGCGTCGCGAAGCTCGAGCAGCAGGCGGCGCCTGTCGCCGTCACGGCCGCGGCGACCGAGCCGTGACAGCCGACGAGCTTCTCGCCATGCCCAAGATCGACGCGCACGCGCACCTCCTCGGGCAGGGCGCGGGGGGCGTGGACGGCCTGCGACCCCTGCTCGAGCGGCACTCCCTGCGCTGGCTCGACATCTGCTGGTACCAGTCGGAGGAAGCACTGCCCCCGATGGTCGATCTGGCGGCGCGGAGCTGTTCGCTCCACCCCCGGCAGTTCAGCTGGCTCACGACCTTTTCGCTTGCCGGGTTCGACCGTCCCGGCTGGCTCGAGCGGGCCACCGCGGCGATCGAGACCGGCGACGCCCGGGGCGCGGCCGGCGTCAAGGTGTGGAAGAACATCGGCATGGGGCTGAGGGACCCGGACGGCTCCTTCGTCATGATCGACGATCCGCGCTTCGATCCGCTGTTCGACGCGATACGCGATCGGGACCTGACACTGGCCGCGCACATCGGTGAGCCCCGCAACTGCTGGCTGCCGGCGGAGCAGATGACGGTGGAAGGGGACCGCCGGTACTTCACGTCCTTTCCCGAGTACTACGGCCTCATGCACCCTGAGATTCCCGGGCACGCGGACCAGGTGGCGGCGCGTGACCGCATGCTCGCGCGGCACCCGGGGCTCCGGGTGGTGGGCTGTCATTTCGGCAGCGTGGAGTACGACGTCGCGGAGATGGCCCGCAGGCTCGACCTGTTCCCACTCCTTGCCCTGGACATGGCGGCCCGGATCCGCCATCTCCAGTACCAGGACACGAACGCGGTGCGCTCGTTCGTCATCACGTACCAGGACAGGCTGCTCTACGGCACCGATGCAGACTGGAACGTGGACAGTGTCGACCCCGCGGGGCGCCGTGCCGCGCTGGAGGCAGCGTACCTCGCCGATTACCGCTACTTTGCGCTGGACGAGGTGGTCGAGGCGCCGGCCGTCGGGCCCGGCCGCCAGTGCCGTGGCCTCGGGCTGCCGCACGTGGTGCTGGAGAAGCTGTTCTATCGAAACGCGCTTCGATGGTACCCGCGCATCGAGCATTGACGGCGCCCGGTGGCTCACGGGCCTCGGTGAGCGCGTAGTGATTCAGGCACGAAGACGGGTTTGCCGGGAGGGGATCATGCAGAAAACGATGGCTCCGCTCTGGAGGGTGACGACGACGGCCCTTGCGACCATGGTTGCCGTCCTGTGCATCAGCGGGTGCTCCTCGCTCAGGAGCGCCAAGGCGCCGACCACGAGGCTCTTCCTCTACGTTGCCAACACGCATGACAGTACCATCTCTGCGTATTGGATCGACAGGAGCAGCGGGGCCCTCGCGCCGGTCGCCGGCTCGCCTTTCGCAACGGGCACTGATCCCGAGGGCGTCGCCGTGGACCCGGCCGGGAAGGTCCTGTACGTCGCCTGTACCCGCGGCAACGGCGTCTTCACGTACACCATCGACGGCGCGACCGGCGGCCTCGTTCCTGCGAATGGCTCGCCGATTCCCGCAGGGTCCGGCCCGCTCGGCGTCGCGGTGAACGCTGCGGGAGATCTTCTCTTTGCCACGAACTATTCCGGCAGCAGCGTGACAGCATGGGCGATCAACGCGGCGACCGGTGCGCATGCGCCGCTTGCCGGCTCAGCCCCTGCCCGCCGGGTCCCACCCCGCGGGCATCGCGACGGATGCAGCGGGACGATTCCTGTACGTGGCAAACAACGGAAGCAACGACATTTCCACCTACGTCATATCTTCCCGTGGCGGGGCGCGCACCGCGGCACGCGGCCCCGCGGCCGCGGCCGGGGTCTACCCGTCGAAGGTCGCGGTGGATCCGACGGGCAGGTTCGTCTACGTCACGAATAACGGGAGCGGGACGGTCTCCGCATACTCCATTGTCGCCGGCAGCGGGGCGCTTGTTCCCATCAGCGGCTCGCCGTACGCCTCGGGGGCCAGCCCGTGGGATGTCGCGATCGAGCCGCGTGGGAAGTTTGCCTACGTCTCCAACGCGTCGAGCGGGACGGTCTCGGCGTACGCGATCGACGCGCGCGGGGGGAGCCTGACCGCGATCCCCGGGTCGCCTTTCCCTGCCGGGACCAGTCCCCGGGGCATGGCCGTGGATCCCTCCGGAGCGTTCCTCCTCGTGGCCAGCTACGGGAGCAATTCCGTCGCGGCCTTCGCGATCGACGCGGAGAGCGGGGCCCTGACGCCGGTCAGCGGCTCGCCCTATGCTGCCGGGGGCCGTCCGGGAGCCGCCGTGATCGCCCGGACCGTGAGTCCGTGACCGGGCAAGCGCGTCTGCGAACGCCCAGGTCGACTGGTCCCTCGGGAGGACCTCAACAACCCGAAAGAAAGTCCCGGGCCAGGCGGCCGCAGTCGTCCGGCTTGTCCAGCCAGGGCAGGTGGCCGCCATCCGGTATCGCGTGGAACTCTGAGGTCTGCATCATGCCCGCGATCTGGCGACCTGCTTCGACACCGCCGAACGGATCGTTGGTGCCCCAGAGGAACATCGTCGGTTGCGTGATGCGACGCAGCTGCTCCGCTCCAAGGCGGACGTCGGATTTCGATCCGAGAGGTCGGCTGAGGCTCTCCATCAGGCTCAAACTCGAAGTCCGATAATGCGGGAGATGCTGAAAGGCGTAGTAGCACTCGGCCATCGAAGCCGGCAGACCGGCGCACGTCTCCGCCGAGTGCCCCATGAAGGACAATCCCCGCAAGGATTGCTCAACGCTCCCCGGTGTTATCAGTCCTATCAACAGGCGGTTCAGAACAGGCACGGACAGCATCCGCAAGGCGACGGGGGGACGGGTGCCGGGCAGGTTTCCGGGAACGCCCAGCAAGGCCAGGGCCGAAACCCGTTCCGGCCTGGCCATCGCAAACAACAGGCTCATGTGTCCGCCGATCGAATGGGCGACGACGGGGGCGCTGTCGATCGCGAGGGCGTCAAGCACCGAAGTGATCGTCTCTACGACGAGCTCCCGGAAATCCACCGTCCGATGATCCATGCCCTCGCTCATCCCGCCGCCGGGGCGGTTGATCGCGACAAGATGCCTGTCACGGAGCTGCGCCATGAGAGGAATCAGTGGGAAAGCATCACCGGTGTTGCCCGGGACAATCACGACGGGCTTCCCGGCACCGACCTCGTTCACTCGCACCCGAACGCCCAGGCGAGGCAGGCGGACGTACCGGGACCGGGCTTCCAGCCCGTAGAAGGAGAACAGCTTCTCTTCAGATGTGCGGGCCTGTACGACGCGAGGATCATCATCGTCGAGCGTCAGGACTTTGTTCATGTTCTCGACCCTTGAGGCTCGCGCTGGATCGTTTTCAACCGGCGCCCGTCAACCGGGCGATCCCCGCAAGCATGGTCTCTATCGCGCCGGCAAAGCGCGCTTTCTCGGCATTCCCCATGCGATCCAGCGCGCCGCAGACCAGTTCCGTCCGACGCTCGATTTCCGCGTTCAACCGGGCGCTGCCGGCCGCAGTGAGCTCGTAACTGACGTTCCGGCGGTCGTCCGGATCTCCCTCCCTGGCAGCAAACCCATCTTCGACCAGGCGGTTGAGCATGATGCACAAGGCGGATGACGAGAGCCCGTCATGCATCGCAAGAGTCTTCAGGTAGCCTTTCCCGTAATAGCGCAGCGTGACCAGGGTCCGGAACCTGCTCCTCGCTCATGCCGCCCCCCTCCAGGGGCGGAAGAAGCTCCCTGACGTACCGTTTCATGGCTCCCAGCAGCTCCAGGAATCTGCCTGCCACGTCGCGGTTGCGCGCCCTCAGCTCAGCGAGCGAGGTCGTGGCTCCTTTTCTCATTCCGCGGCCCCTCCGACGGGGGCCACGTGGCCGGCGGAAGCGGCACGGTTCTCTTTCCCGCGCACCAGGGAGAATCCCGCGGCGAGCATGCAGAGCGCGATGGAAACGAGGAACGCGTTCCGGATGCCGATGACGAACGCCTGCATCGTCTGCGAGCCCAGTGTGACGTTCGTTCCGACGAACAGCTGCATCATCGCATCCCGCGGAAGGCTCCCGGCCGCCACGGCCAGGGCGAGGGCGAAGCTGGTGACCATGCCCGTCTGTCGCAGCGTGGCGAGGGTCGCGGATGCGATGCCCAGCCGGTGCCTCGGCGCCCCGTTCATGGCTGCGCTCGTGTTCGGGGAAAAGAAGAGCCCGCCGCCGAGGCCGACGAGCACCAGGCCGAACGCGATGGAGCCGTACGCCGTGGTGGGGGTCAGGGTGACGACGAGCCAGACGAGCCCCGCCGCCTGGAGGAGGAGGCCGACGGTGGCCGGGAGGCGCGCGCCGATGCGGTCAGCGAGCAATCCGCTCAGCGGCCCCGTCACCGCGCTCACGATCGAAAGCGGGATGAGGAAAAGCGCCGCGGTGAGCGGGCTGTAGCCGCGCACCCCCTGGAAGTAGAAGACGATGAGGAAGTTGACGGCGAACATCGCCAGGGACTGCAGCATGGCCGACACGACGGAGAAGCTGTAGACGCGGTTCCTGAACAGCGAGAGATCGAGCACGGGGTTCGCGACGCGCCGCTCCCGGATGAAGAAGACGGCCAGCATCACGACGAACAGGACGAACAGCGAGAGGATCGGCAGCGAGGTCCAGCTCATCTGGATGCCGAGCGTGAGCGCGAAGAGCAGCGCGACCAGCCCGAGGCTGAACAGGGCGGCGCCGCCGAGATCGAAGCTCTCGGTCCTGTTCCGCGTGGACTTCTCCTTCAGCGCGAGGTAGCCCCACACGGTGCCGAGGATCCCGATGGGCACGTTGATGAAGAAGATCCATCGCCAGTTCGCGGCCGCGAGGATCAGCCCGCCCAGGAGCGGGCCCGGCGATTCCGCCGATCGCCCAGGTGATGCCGTTGATTCCCAGCGCCCGCCCCCGCTGGTGCGGGGGAAAGACCTCCGCGATGATCGCGGGGCTGTTCACCATCATGAAGGCGGCCCCGGCGCCCTGCACGAGCCGGAAGATGATGAGCTGCGGTCGCGTTCCGCGACAGGCCGCAGAGCGCGGACCCGACCGTGAAGATGACGAACCCGAGGTTGTACATCCGCACGCGCCCGAACATGTCCGCGATGCGTCCGAATGTCAGGAGGCAGACGGTGCTCATGAGGATGTAGGCCATGATGACCCACACCATCTCCACCAGGCCCGCGTGCAGCTTCACCATCATGTCCGGAAGGGCCAGGATCACGATCGTGCCGTCGATGGCCGCCATCAGCGCGCCGATGGTCGTCACGCTGAGCGCGATCCACTTGTAGTCGATCTCTCCGGTGCACCGGGAGCCCTTCGGGCGCGCTCATCGTGCCCTCTTTCAGAGCCGCGGACGCCGTGTACAGCGCGCCGACGCCGCCCAGGTATGATGGCGACCCGCAGCGCTTCCGCGATCTCCTGGTTCGACGCTCCTGCTTTCTGCGCCTGGCTCGCGAGGCTGCGCACCCCGTTTTCCGCTCCGTGCGCCGCGTCGAATGCCATGGCCATGAGAAGCTTCACCTTTCGCGGCAGGGCGCCGTCCGCGTAGACGAACTCGTCCTGCTCCCTCAGACGCTTCAGCATCTCGGGATCAATCCTGCCCAGGGCTTCCAGTGGATCAAAAGGCATGCCGTGTCTCCTCTCCGGCGGCGCCACTGTGCGCGGGCCGCCACAGGTCATTCTGCTGAAAAATCGTTTTATTATAAAACGATGTCCGCGTCAACGTCCCGGGGGGCAAAGTGGCCGCCACGAGAGGGAGGGCCGCTGCGTTCTTGTGCCAGGTCTGCAGGGGACGTATTCTCAAGGCGCTTCGAATCATGTGGTGACAGGAGCATCCTATGGACATCGTTCCTGAACTGGTTGCACGACGCGCCCGGTGCGGTATCGCTGCGGACCCCCTGCCCGTGGAGCAGGTGCAGCGGCTGCTCTCTGCCGCGACACTCGCCCCCTCCTGCGCAAACTCCCAGCCGTGGCGCATCGTGGCCGTCGCGGGTGAGCGCCTTGCGGCCATTCGACAAGCGCTCAGTGAAGGCAACAAGTGGGCGACGAGAGCACCTCTCATCATCGTGATGGCCACCAAGCCTTCCCTGGACATACGGGCGGACGCCGGGCGAGACTACGCCTACTTCGACCTGGGCATGGCGGCGCTGGCTCTCATGCTTCAAGCCACGCGTGAAGGTCTCTACGCCCACCCCATCGCAGGCTACATACCGCCCAAGGTGGCAAAGGTGGTCGGCCTTCCCGAGGACTTTGTTCCCCTCAATCTCATCATCGTCGGCAAGCCCGGAGATGATGCTTTGCTGAACGAAGGCCAGAAATCGCGCGAGAGCGGCCCGCGTCAACGCAAGGGCCTGGAGGAGATCGCCTTCCGCGACTCGTGGGAGAAGGCGTGGGGCCCCGCGGAGCCTGGGGATCTGCCTGGTCGATAGGGTTCCCCCAAGCCTGGAGGCCGAGTCGCCCTCGGAAGAACGACGTTGAACATGCCCTCCCAGGCCTCCATACTTGTCCCATACTTCCCAAGGAGGCAAACCATGCCCGAAAATCCCCTGAGCACAGCGATGAAGACTGACCCGAAGATCGTGGAGCTTATGAGAACCACCGACGAGTGGGTGTTTGCCGACGGCGCACTGTCGAAGAAAGTGAAGCTGCTCATGGCAATGGCGTTCGACGCCGCCCACGGGGCTGTGGGAGGTGTGCGGGGTCTGGCGAAGCGGGCGATGGACGAAGGAGCCACGAAGGACGAGATAGCCGAGGCTCTGCGCGTCGCCTACGTGATGAACGGCGTCGGAAGCATTTACATCGGATCGCAGGGGCTGAAGGACCTCGTCGAGTAGGGCCCGCTCCAAGGAGAAGCACCTCGACCATGGGTGGCACCCGGTACGTTCACGCGAGTATCGTGGCCTGCGATTGGAAGGCGCTCGCCCGTATTTCTGTCAGGGCGCCTGGGTGCAGACGAAAGCTGCCTGAAAGGAATCTCGCCCCAGCGACCCGGGAACCGCCGCTCGAGAATCCACGCTGCCGCCTGCCAGAGTCCGCCACCGGCCGTCTGCCTGACTAAGCACCCGTGCCTCCTGCAACCAGGGAGACCACGAGGAGCAGACCGAACACCATGGCGGTCCTGGCAGCGGTGGCAGGGGCGTTGGCCGCCACCCCCCGGCGGGTAGCGAAAGAACGGAACAGGAGCACGGCAAGCGGCGCTGAGACAAACGCCACGAGCGCCCCGGCCGATAGGACGCGCAGGAGGATCGCGGCCGCGTCGAGCAGGTATGCGCCTGTGATCAAGATGGCCGCGAGGACGACCGCCGGCCCTTTCCCCAGCAGCGTTGCGGGAGTGCGTATTCCCATCGCAGCGTCAGCCTCGACGTCGCGGATGTTGTTGACAAGGAGAACCAGCGCGACCCAGAGTCCCTGGATCACGGCGAGCAGGAGCGCGGGGAGGCAGCCTGCAAGCGTAGCCCTCTGGACAGAGAAGCTGCCCAGCACCATGAAGGGACCCCACATGAAGAACGCGGTGAGCTCGCCCAGTGCCCGGCCTTTCAGGCGGACCGGGCCGGCTTGAATAGAAGAATCCCGCCAGCACTCCTACCGCAGTGAGCAGGCCGAGTGCCCAGCCGCGCAGGACACTCAGCGCGATCCCGATGAGACAGGCCGCGATCCAGAAGCTGATGGCACCGATGAGCACCTGCCGCGGCTCAAGTGTCCGCTCCACGAGCGGATGCCGGCGGCCGCGGACGGAGGGTGTACCGGGAGCGTCGATGCCGGTCTGGAAATCGTAGTAGTCGTTGCCCAGGTTGGTCGCCGCGTGCAGGCAGAGAGTGCCGGCGAGCACGGCAAGCGCAAGCCACCAGTCGATGCGGCCACCGGAGCGGGCCGCGAGCGTCCCAAGGGCCACGGAGATGACCGTCATCGAGAACGACCACGGCCGTGTCGCCCCGATGACCCGTGCCACGCTGTGAAGGCGAGAAGCCCATTCGTTTGTTCGTGCGACCATGGTCCCCCCCGCAACTGGCTGAGGTCAGTCTACTCCGTGCCGAACACTCATAATAGGTATTCTTGCCCGACCCTGGCTGTGAACCTTTTTCGATCTTCATGGATAGGTATTTCCTGCAAGGTGCTGTCTCTGACTCCGTCCTTGAAATGGTTGTTTTTCCTGGCAACGCGGGGGTCAGGCAGAAACTATGCTGTGCCCATGGATTACGTCGCCGCATCCCGTCTGCGCACAGTGCACGACTCGGAGCACACCAATCGCCAGCTTTCCTGGATTGGCGTCGGGGCTCTTCTGTTGCTGCGGTTCGGGCAGCTGGCGTTTGCCGGCAAGATGTTTACGTCTCAGACGCAGTCGCTCAGTGCCCTTGTTGAGACGGGGACCTATGCGGTGACCGTCGCGCTGATCTGGCTGGAACGAGAGAGGCTGGCCGAATGCAACATGGACGGGCTGGCTGTCGCTCTTATCATGACAACAGAACCCGTCAAGACCCTGTTGCTGCCGTTCATGGGGCTTTCGTCCCTGCCTATGGCCTTTCCACACTTCGCGAGTCTGGTGGTTCTCGCCTGTTCACTTGTGCTGCTGATTCTGCTTCTCCGGAACAGCCGGAAAGGCCTCCGCATCACGCGAAAGTCACTGCTGTGGTGGCTCATCGGCGCCGCGTGCGGGATACTCGTTGCAGCGTTGGTGGCCTGTCCCTGCTCGATCCAGTTTCGCGCAGGCCGACACTTTGGATTCGATCCGTGGGGGATGCTGAAAAACGCCGTGATCATGGCCTTCCCCTACCGCACTGTCGCTCCCATCGCGAGCGAGGAACCCCTCTTTCGGGGATTCCTCTGGGGCCAGCTGCGCCGGCTTGGAATAGGGGAAAGGTGGACATGGCTTCTGGTTGCCTTCTTTTTTATCGTTGCCCACCTCCACTACTTGCCATCGTACCCCATAACGTTCTTCGTGGTAGTCCCCGTGGCTTCCCTTGCATTAGGCCTCATAGCCTGGAAAAGCAGGACACTATCGTCGAGCATGGGCCTTCATTCGATGGTCAACTTGTTCGGATCCACTTTCGTCTACTTGGCCGCACAAGCATGGGGATGAGCAAGGGCTGGGCGCCTGCCCGTTCCACCTACCTTAGCCACTTTCTCATGGCCTCGGTCACGCGTTCGACCTTGCTCTTGCCGATTGTGGCAGTAGAGACATCGAAATCCCTGAGAATCCCAAGAGCCAGCCCGCCCACTTGATATGGCAGCAGTTTCAAGCCCTCACTGATAAAGGACAGGTCATATGCCTTCTCCCACAGAGCATCGCTCATGCGCGATCCGCCGTGCGCGAGGTACCGCTCGTAGTAGTAGTCCGACAAGCGCGGTGTCCCGTCGGGTACGCCGCCAACGTTGTCGACCGCGTTGATGAGCTGCACGACATCGAATGCCGGGGATCCGATCCCTGACCACTCCCAATCGATGAGGAAGACCTCGGCAGTGTCGCCCTTTCGGCGCAGGCCGATGTTTCTCTTGTCTAGGTCACCGTGAAGGAGCGAGACGGGCAGGTCCGCCATCATCCGCGTCAGCGCGGTGCTGTCGCAAAGGTGGTCTTCCCATAGTTGGCGATCAGGGGCAGGAAGCCAGTCGAAGAAGCTCTTGAAGAACTTGCGCGCGAAATCGAAATCCTCCTCCGACTGGAGTGTCCTGGGCTTTCCGCGCAAGACCTCACCGTTTGCATCCGTGAAGATTTGCAGCCGTGGCTCCTGCTTCAACAGCCACGGGTACTGCTCGAGGATCCTCATGCGGTCGGATCGCTCCCATCGCACGTGGAAGCAGGCAACCCGGTCGATGATGGCTCTCGCAGCTTCCAGGTTCTGTTGTCGGGATGCAGGGTGTCGGAAAGCGTCCAGCTCTGGGGAGACATCTTCCATCGCGATCCATCCGTCAGCGTTCTCTTCGCTTCTGGCGACGCCCACGTACGGGACGCGGAGACCTTCAGGAAGAGCCTCTCCCCGTATGAGACCGTGCTCCCAGGCCAGGGCCTCGATCGGAGAGAAGCAGAAAGCCCACCAGGCTGACGACCGTCGCCAGTGCTTGAGGATCCAGATGCGGGAATCGACCCCGTCCCTGGCTTTCCAGGCGATCTCAGCTTTGAAAATCTCGGCGAACCAGCCGTCGTGTTGCATTGGCGCGACGCGAAGGCTCGTGATATCGACTCCGTCCTCACGGACAAGTCCGCGGAGAATCTGCAGCACGGCCTTTTCCGGCGCCTCCATTTGCCGCTCTCCTGCTCCTAACAGCCAGCCTGGTCAAGCCTTCACATCACGACGCAGTACGGCGATGCAGGCCGATTAACACAATCTGCGGTTCACGTCCAGCTGCCACCGTGCCGGAATCTCTCTGTATCCAGACCCATTCGTGCGCCGTAGGCCGCGGCTTCGGCCCTGTTGGCTGTCCGCGTCTTGCCACGGAGGTTCTTTACGTGGTTGGCGACAGTCTTGGCGCTGATGAACAGGGCGCCGGCGATCTCTTTGTCTGTCTTTCCCGCCATGATGAGCCTGAGAACCTCCGCCTCACGCTCTGTCAGCCCGTCAGGGTAAACTGAGGCCACGGCGGCCTGCGACAAGGACTCGCGGAGCGAGGCGATTCCCTGCTCCATGGGACGAAGCGACATGCGTGCGGCCAGCTTCTGAGCCTCCTCCAGGTACGCGCGCGCTTGCTCTGCTTCCTCAGATCGGCCCCCGCCCAGGAGAGCCAAGCCGTAGTCGCGAAGGATCACGGGGAGCGCCCAGTGATTTGGGCGCGCACGCGCCGAACGAAGGGCCTCTTCGAAGTGACCCCGGGCTGCAGCGACATCGCCCAGTACTCCTGCCAGCAGTCCCAGGACGTGGGTCGGGGATGCGTCGCGCAGCCAGGGGGCGGCGTCCTGCCCTGTCCCCAAAGAGCGGATGAGATCGTACTGTCGTCGTGCCGCTGCCTTATCTCCCCTGTGCACAGCGATGAGCGCCCGACCGCAGGCCAGCGACGCCCGTACGTACACCCACGAATTATGCCGGGGAAGGTAACGCTCCACCCCCTGCGCCAGGGCGATTGCCGCAGGGAACCAGGTATCAACACCAGCGACATGGCCAATCAGGCCGATGACTTCCACGGTAGAAGCCTGCGAGAATATCCCGCTGCCGTGCTCGAGGGCCTCGACCACATCGATGAGCCGCCTCATGTGCGCCTCCCCGTCCTCGAAATTCCCGAGGCGGTATTCCAGGAAGGAACGCTGCATAAGGAGCCCTCCATCATACGGCGCGATTTCGAGACCGCGGTCCAGGTGCGTTCGGGCAGCCTCGTAGTCCAGCGAGAGCGCCGCGAGATAGCCGTTCCGGTAGAGCGCGTCGATGAGAGGTTGGCGGTCCCCTAATGACTCCGCGGCGGTCAGGGACGCGTGCCCTTGCCGGCGAGCCTCAGCATACCTGCCTTCCCTTTCAAGTTGTTTTGCCATCTCGTTGCGACAATCGATTTCCGCCCGTCGATCGCCAAGCATGATCGCGAGATCGAGCCTTCGATGAAGCTTTTCGATTGTATCCCTTTTCGGGTGCCCCTCGAACTTGATGCGGAGAATGAAGTAGCATTCCAGGACCTGCAACTCCAGGCGGAGATCCTTTTTGCGCTTGGCGATTTCGAGGGCTCGGTCCAGTCGCCTCTCTGCGTCCCTTGCATCTCCCTTCCGCTCGTAGTCCGACATGGCATATGCGCAGAGAAGCCTCCCGGCCTGGAGCGAGTCGGGTGAGACAAGCGCGAACGCCTGCCTGCACATGCCGGCCTGCAGGCCGTTGCCAACGCCAAGGAAGAATGGAAGCTCTGCGACAGCTACCGCCCCTTTCGCATTTCCTTTCTTGACATAATACTCGAACGCTCGCTGCAGCCCTTGCGATGCCTCTTGAACCTCACGCTGCGGGACGCGCGCCCTGGCAAGGCCGAACTCCAGCTCCGCGGTTTCATTGTCCATGGGGAGGCCTTTCTTGGCCTCCAACGCCCTCTGGAAATGGGCAGATGCTTTTTCATACGCGAAAGCCTCGAGCGCTCTTTCCCCGGCGGCCTTGGAATAGCGGACGAGCTTGTGCTTACCGAGCACGGCCCCGGCGCGTGCGAAGTGATCGGCCAGCTCAGATGCGTGTTCTGTCACGCTGTCCCCGTAGAGCGCTTCCAGGGCTTCCGCGATCCGGGCGTGCAGTCGCACCCGACGCGTCACCGACAGCTCCTCCAGGAGCGTTTCCTGGGTCAAGGCATGGGAGAACCGGTAGGCGCCGGCGCCCGGTCCCCTTTCCTGGAGAAGTCCGGTGGCAAGAGCGTCTTCCAGGACGCCAACCAGCTCCTCGTCGCCTGCAACGTTCATGAGGGGCTGCAGCTGTTGCAGCGTGAACTCGCGCCCGATCACCGCCGCCATCCTCAACACCTCGTTGCACCGCTTTGAAAGCCTGTCGAGCCTGCGCCCGATGAGCTCCCGTACATTTTCGGGTATTCCCAGGCTCCATTGCCGTCCTGCCCGGAGCCTGTCAGCGCTGAGCTCCCCCCGATCCTCCAGAAGCAGGACCAGTTCGTGCATGAACAACGGATTGCCGTCTGTTCGTTCGTAAAGGAGAGCGACGAGTTCGGCAGGCGGCTGCGCGCCGGTCGAGCTCTCAAGCAAGCGCGCCAGATCGCCACGCTCCAGGCCCCGCAACGCCACTCGCTCAAAGAGCCTCTCGCGGCTGAGAGCCGCCAGCGTCGCGCGCAGCGGATGCGTTCTGTCGACCTCAACATCACGGTACGTTCCCACGATCAGGATCCGTGTCCGCGCCAGTTCGTGGGCAACAAACTCGAGCAGCTTCAGGGTGGGTTCGTCCGACCAGTGGAGGTCCTCGAGCACTACCATGATCGGCGCTTCCTGTGAGGCCGAGCCCAGGAACGTGGCCACAGCAAGGAAGAGCTCAAATCTGGCTTCTCCTGGGTTGACCGATGCTTGCGGATCGGGAGGAACTGCACCTTCCGCTTGAAGCTCCGGTACGATGCGCCCGATGCCGCGCGCCCTCCCTGCCAGGAGTCGTCGCAGCATCTGCGGGTCGCAGTCCTGGGCGAACGATTGCAGCGCTCGAATCCAGGGCCAGTAGGCCGGCGTACCTTTGCCCTCGAAGCTTTCCCCCCAGAGCACCTTTGCGCCGCGCGAGGAGGCAGATTTTGCCAGCTCCTGCGCCAATCGTGTCTTGCCGATGCCCGGCTCGCCGACCAGCATCACGACCCGGCCTCTGCCAAGTGCCGCGTCTTTCAGCGCGCCCGCCAGCCGCGCCATCTCGCGCTCTCGGCCGACGAAAAAGCCGCGCCCGCTCCTCACTGCATCGGAAGCTTCCAGCGCCGCACCGGGTTTTGCGTCGTGCTGCCTGGTGGCGGTCGAAAGGTGGCGCTCAGCTATGTGCCGATATGAGCGGGCGTATTCGTCCTCCGGATCGATTGTGAGGACACGGTCCGCAAGTCGCTCGACTGCGCCCCACTCCTGCCGGCCTGCCGCTTCGTCGAGCTGAAGAAGCAAGGGCTGAGTTTTGCCTTGAAGTGGTCGGTCCGCCATCCAAGGGTCTCCCGTACCATGGAAAGCAAATTGGTTCCCGTCGTCTCCGGTGACTATATGGTGCGCGACCGGGCGGGGTCAAGCGGGTGGGAAGCGCGGATTTTGGCGAACTTCAAGGCCGCCTACGGACTGAAGATCACCAACAGTGGCGATCTGTTCCTGACCGAGAAAGACCTTCTGGGTTGACTACAACAAGCCCGACCAGATTATTGATTTGGTACCGAAAAGCGACTCCGGTACCCAATCAATTCGCGTTGGTACGAAAAAGCATGCGATAAAAGACTCTACCGGATCAACGTAAAAGGCAGATCTCCCGGCGCCCTCATTATAGAATACACCCGGAGTTACGAGGCTATCGCGGTCGAGAAAGACTCCCAACCCATAGGGAAAGTGAGTGTAGCGTTTGCCCCAGCTATAAGCATCAATTCCCGATAGTTGATTTGTCGTCATTTCCTCTACCGTTTTTCTGCTCAAAACTCTCGTTCCGCTATACTCACCCTTGTTGAGAAGCATTTGCCCAAGTCTGTTCATGTCGCATAGGGTTGAACTCATTCCAAAATCCGTCCTTGGTGGATTTGCTTCTCTGTCAGTTCTGCTATTCAAGAGGCCTTCGTCCCATTGGTTCGTAAAGCAGACTCTGTAGTGGAGTCTTTCAGGAATATCGAAAAACGTCTCATTCATGCCCAGAGGTGTCGTGATCCTTTCAATTATAAACTGTTCGGACTGCATGCCTGACACCCTGTTTATGACCTCGCCAAGCATCGCCATACCCAAAGAGCTATAGACCCACGATTCGCCTGGTTTGGCATGCAATGGGCCTGCAAGCGCCATTTCTATCCATTTGGATTTCTTGTCTTTCTCAATTTCCTTTTCTACGGGAAATCTCCAAAACGGCATCGGATAAGGCTCCAAGAAGTATCCGGGATCTGCTCGCAAGCCGGAAGTGTGTGTCAGCAGATGCAGTATGGTGATTGTTCTGAGCACGTCCTTGTCAAACTCTCCGATAATCGTGCTGACGGGCTGACTCAGGTAGAGTTTGCCGTCTTCGACAAGTTTCATGATTGCTATTGATGTGAAAGTTTTTGTAAGCGATGCAATCCAGCGTATTGAATCAGGCATCAGGTCAGGGCTATCATCATGGTAGTTCAGTTTTCCGAAAGCTTTGCACGCAAAGGTTTTTCCATGTCTCCAAAGGAGATAGCTTGCACACTGAAGCTTTTGGGTTTCGACGAGACCAAGCAGATGCGAATCCAGCAGCTTCAGCCTTTCAGGATTGTACTCGACTTCTTCTGGTGTCGTTTCTGTTGCCCCTTGGTGAAATGTCAAGGCTGCCTTTGCTGGCATAGTTTCTACCCCCCTGTTAGGACCGAGGCGCGGGAACTTTATCCGGACTCGGAGCCCAGGATTGCCGTGACCTGAGGATGGGAAAGAAACAAGTCTTGAGAAGTTGCGTCGGGAATGCTTTTTGCTAGTTGACTGAGAATGCGCGCCGCTTCGCTCCGTTCTGTTATAGCCATGTCTGTGGCGCCCTGGCGGTCTAGGGCTTCCGCATACAGCGCGTGAAGACGCCAAAGAATCATAGAGTAACCCATTTTCCGCCCAATCGATATGGCAAGTCGAATGACCGGCTCCACGTCTTTCTGCCTGCCGAGCGCTCGCAGCGCCTGCGCCTTGAGCAAGAGGGCATGTGGATATCTGCCATGTGGCCCCGCAACCTGGGTGGCGTCGCAGATCTCCTCAGCGTACGCCAGCGCTTCCAGGTGCCTGCCCTGGGCCACCAATACTTCCCCCGCGTCATAGGGAGCGAGAAAGATCGAGCCACGTGCAACAGCTGTATGGTCTGCAGGCACGAGGGCGCTCGGACGACGGGCGTCAATGAGGGCAGAATAGGCAAGAGAGATGTCCCTCATCCAAGCCCGGCCTACGAATCCATCGCTCTCGAGCATGTCCGCGAAGATGCGCCCAGCGCGCTCGTCGTCCATGAGGCTGTAGAAGTACACGCCTGTCCCGAGTTGGTGGAATGCCCTGCCGAACGGGTGTTTTTCGTCTGCGACCTCCTGCTGCAGCGCGCTCCACGCGTCGCCGAAGCGGCCGAGAGAAAGCAGCGCTAACGCCTTGAGTGTGGCGTACTGCACCGGCGCAGAGCCGATCTGAGCGGCGAGCTCTGTTCCAGTGTCACAACATTCGATACAGCGTCCGAAATTGCCGTGGCGTAAGTGAAACCACATGAGGAAGAAATAGAACTCCTTCAAGCCACTGATATCGCCGCTCGCCAGAAAGTCGTCGATTATTGGCTGTTCGAGCGTCGCTGCCTCCGAATGCCGCCCTTGGAGGTCGAGCAGCACTCGTGAGTAGTATCGTTGCACCTTTTCGTCGCCTAGTTCCCGGCCTAGTTCTACGATCGTACGCACCCAACCCTTCTCGACTTCCGGCTCAATGCGCTCAAAATCACCGCGCCTTGTATTGAGGGTCGTGAGGCTTATTTTTGCACGCTTGTTGTCCAAGCGGTCCGCCATTCCACTCGCTTCTTCAATGAGCGCTTTGAACTTCGGCAACTGGTTCGGGTCATCCAGGAGGACAGCGTACGTAGAGGTGGCAAGCCTTACCAGGGCATCGAGCAATTCTTCGCCCTTTTTCCGAGTTCTCGCCTCACATTTCGGACTTTTCATTTGCTTCCAAGTATCAATTTGCCGCTCTGCGCTGTCAAGACCGGCACTCATCTGGACAGACCTGCGAATCCAGCAGCTTCAGCCTTTCAGGATTGTAGGCGTCTTCACGCGCTGTATGCGGAAGCCCTGGACCGCCAGGGCGCCACAGACATGCAGGCAGAAAGACGTCGAGCCCGTCACTCGACTTGCCACACGGCAATCCTGGGCTCCGAGTCCGGATAGAGTTCCCGCGCCTCCGCCCGACTTGACGGTCATGATAAGATACCCGAAAGCGTGGGCAACTGAGTCGGTTCTGCAAGTGCATTGAGAATCGAGGGGGAACGAGATGACCAGGTACTTGTGCCAGGTGAAGTACACCGCCGAAGGTATGAAAGGCCTGCTCGCAGAAGGCGGGTCCCGCAGAAGGGAGGCGACCGAGAAGTTGGTGGTCTCTGTCGGCGGGAAGCTCGAGGGGTTCTACTACGCAATGGGCAACACTGACCTTTTCACGATCGTGAGTCTTCCTGATAATGCCGCGGCGGCTGCTATTGCCCTCACCGTGGGCTCTGCCGGCGGCGCGACCACGAAGTTCACTGTGCTGCTGGCGCCTGAAGAAATGGACGCTGCGGTAAAGAAGACCCCGAACTACCGGGCCCCTGGAAGATAAAAGACACGACGTCTGGCGTCCGCGCAGGGATCGCGACTCCGGTTCATTCAGGTCTTCTCTGTGCGCCGGGAAGGTCTTCAAGCTTCTGCGCGTAGAAGGTACTTGATCGGGCCCTCTTTCTGATACCTCGGCACGAATGCGTTCGGCCTCGGGGCCACACAGCAGAGCAGGTTCACGGTGATCTTGTAGGAACGCGCGCGGCGCGCTAATCTCCCGGTTGGGGCCATTCGGTGGCCCGAGCAGGGGGAGGCAGGTGAGCAGTACGGTAGGAGCGGAGTCGAAGGAAGTCAGGAACCTGCTCGGGCTGACGGAGCCCGACCAGCTTTGCATCGTCGTGAAGGACCTGCACAAGGCCGCGGAGTACTACGGCACCTATGTCGGACTCGGGCCGTTCGTCTTCCCGCACGTGGAGTACGAGGAGATCACCTATCTCGGGAAGCAGGCCCACGGGTACTGGGAAATGGCATTCGCACGGCTGGGCTCTTTCGAGCTTGAGCTCGCCTGCCCCGTGCGGCCGCCCAGTATTTACCAGGACTTCCTCGACCAGCACGGAGAGGGTCTCCACCACGTCGGGTTCGACGTCAAGGACATGGCCGCGGTGCTGCGCAAGGCGCAGGAAAACGGCATCCCTGTCCTCATGAGCGGACGGACGAAGGTCGGCGGGTTTGCGCACCTGGACACGCGGCGGTTCGGCGGAACGATTTTCGAAGTGATCCAGCGCCCCGCGCGGAGAGTCTAGGACCACGCATGACATCGCGGGAGAGACTTCTGCGCGCCTTGTCCCACCGTGAGCCGGACCGTGTCCCGCTGGACATGGGAAACTCTGCCACATCCATCCACCGCGAGGCCTACCGCCGGCTCCAGGAGTACCTGGGCATGGACGTCACCGAGCCCGTGATCATCGACAGGATGCAGCAGGTGGTCCGGGTGGAAGAGCGCGTCCTGCAGAGGTTCGCCGTCGATACGCGGCAGCTCTTCCTGAAGCCCGCTCGGCCGTGGATCCAGGACCCTGATGGAAGCTGGCGGGATGAGTGGGGCGTGCGCTATCGTCCCGGCGCGGGCGGCCGCTACTTCGACATGCGCGAGCACCCGCTTGCCGGGGCCGACCGGGCGGGCCTTGAGCGTTACCCGTGGCCTGACCCCGAGGATCCGCGCAGGATCGAGGGCCTGGCAAAGGAGGCCGAGGACCTCCATGAGCACAGCCCGTACGCGCTGATCCTGAACGGGTTCAGCGAGACGATCTTCGGCCTGCCCTCCTGGCTGCGGGGGCAGCAGCAGTTCTACATGGATTTCCTCCTCAACGTGGATTTCCTGGAGGATCTTCTCGACCGGGCGCTGGACTACGCGCTGCGCCTTGCCCGCAAGGCGCTCGCCGCGGTGGGCACATGGGTGGACGTGATAAGGGTCGCGGATGACCTGGGCACGGAGAGCGGCCTCATGATCTCACCTGAGCTGTACCGGAAGTTCATCAAGCCGCGGCAGAAGACCTTCTACGCGTTCCTCCGGGAGCACTCGCGGGCAAGGATCCTCATCCACAGCTGCGGCGCCATTTCCGACATCATCCCTGACCTCGCGGAGATCGGAATCGATGCGATCAACCCCGTGCAGGTCTCTGCCCGCGGCATGGATTCCCGCGACCTGAAGGCACGCTTTGGAGAGCGGATCACCTTCTGGGGCGGCGGGTGCGACACTCAGCATGTCCTGCCCTTCGGCACCGTGGAAGACGTGGAGCAGGAGGTGCGGCGGCGGACCCGCGACTTCGCGCCGGGCGGCGGGTTCGTCTTCACGCCCGTGCACAACATCCAGTTCGACATCTCGGCGGAGAAAATTACCGCGCTTTACGACGCGGCGCTGCGCTACGGGCGCTACCCCCTCGCCCCGTGAGACCATGGGCCTGGTGAGGGCGTTCAGCCACATGCCTCGGCCCTTCGCGAGCTGACGCTTGATGATGGAAGATGCCTCACGTACCAGACGCCGCCGCGCTCATACACTGTGGAGTCAGATGCGCCGCGCAAGGGTCACCTCCTCGGTCTCAGTCCCGTGTCAGTCAGGCACTCCTGCCTGCCTCGCTGCGCCGCATCTTGTTCGAAGCTGGGGTGGAAGAACCGGCGTGCCGGTACCGATGGGATGCGGCTCGTGATGTTCGCTTTGCGTTACTGATGCAGCGCCACTGAGCTCCACGTTCGCCGTATCGAAATTTGTCGTTGACAGCTTAGCGCGTCCGCGTACCATTTGGCACATCAAGGAGAACGGGACGCGATGGAAAAGGCGCCAAAAGGCAAGGTATACGGCATCGACCTTTCCCCGCCAGTGGTTCGCCTGGCCAGCAAGCGCAATGCAAAGGCCGTGATCGAAGGCAAGGCCGTCCTTGGGGCGGATGACGCCGCGGCACTACCGTTTGAGCAAGGCACATTCGACAAGGTGTTTGCCGTCGATGTCCTTTCCTTCTGGGCCCAGCCGCTTTCGCCGCTTTCTGAGATAAGCCGTACGATGAAGAAAGGTGGGCTTTAGGCTACTATAGCCGAAAGAAAGCGATGCTGCAGCAGCCCGAAGTGGGCTCTACCATTCTGCCGACGTGCACCCTGCGCAACCTTGCGATTTGACATGCTCTATCCCGCTGTATACACTCTGCGTAAATCAGAACTGTGGATCTCACGAGAACGGGAAGGAATTGAAACACCATAGCTCCCCTGCAATTCTTGGCAGAACGACGGTTCTGTTCCGCATAGCTTTTCGTAATCTGGGCCGCGGCAGGTGCAAAAACATCGTCGTCGCGGTCCTCATTGCGGTGGGCATTGGGGCATTCTTCACCGGCAATGCCGTGCTCCAAACCTCGGTCGGCGGCATTCACAGGAGCTTCTCCGACAATTTCACCGCGGACCTCTCCGTCAGCCAGCGCAGCGACCAATCTTTCAGCATTTTTGGTCCCGACATCCCCGTCATTGGCGACTACGAGTCGGTGCCGCTCCTGGTGAACGCGGCGGACGTGGGCGCGCGCGTTGCCCGCCTGCCCGGAGTGGCTGGCACGGCTTATGTGCTTTCCTCTCCGGTCCTCGTGGAGGTGGGCGGGGTGCGGGAGGGCGGGCTGGGGTTGGGCGTCATTGGAAATGAGTATTTCTCCCTTTTCCCGGCGCCACTGTTCATTCAAGGCGCGCCACCCGCGCCGGGGAGCTCGGGGTGGGCGGTGATCACGGAGGAATGGGCCGGCAAGATTGCGGCGGCGCAAGGCAGACTCCCATCTCCCGGAGACAAGCTGCAGCTTTCGGTTTTCCATGACGATACTTTCAGCATCCGCGAAGCTACGCTCGCCGGCGTTATCCGGTACTCTCCCAGCAATGAGGCGTTGAAATCAGCAGTCATAATGGACGCGAGAATTCTCCGCGCTCTTTGCGGCTACCCGGAGGGCGGCGATGTTGCAGCCCAGCCCGGCGCTCAGGCCGTCTCGGCCGCGGAGACGGGAACGAACCCGGATATCGATTCGCTTTTCTCAGAGACGAAGGCACCCGCGCAATCCTCCGCGCCCGTCAGCGTCAGTGAGCTTCAAACCCTGATGTCTTCCGCGCGGCGCGCCGGGGACGCGAGGACCCCAATCCAGCTCGGGCACGACGGAGCCTGGAATTTCATCCTCATCCGGGCGGCAAAGGGCGCTGAAGGGAGTGTTCTGGCATCGTCCATACGAGACGCGCTCGGCAAAGCCAGGCTCTCGGTCCAGGTGAGGGACTGGCGCGGCACCGCTGGATCTGTGGCGTTGTATGTGCACATCCTGCAGATAGCCATGTATATCGGGCTTGGCATGGTGGGCGGAATCATACTGATCCTTACTATCAACTCCCTGGTGATGTCGGTTTTCGAGCGCACCTCGGAAATCGGCACCATGCGCGCAATGGGCGCACAAAGCGGGTTTATCAGGGGATTGTTCATCTTGGAGACCGGCTCGCTTTCCCTTCTTGCGGGCGCGGCAGGGGTGCTCCTGGGATCCGCGATCATTCTCCTGATGACAGTGGTCCCGCTGCGTTTTCACAATCAGATCCTTGTCCTGCTTTTTGGTGGAACGTCCATCATACCGTCCATCTCCGGAACCAATGTGGTGATTTCCATGGTCGCTTCGCTCATGCTGGGGTCATTCGCGTGGATATACCCCGTGCGATTGGCGCTTCGCATCAGTCCGGTCCGCGCCGCCAATACTCAATCATGAGAATATCCACCCCGCGCGTTGCCACTAGAAACTTGACGCGAAGCGCACGGCGCTTCCTCCTCCTGGGAGCGGCAGTCTGCGCGGCATTCTTTTTCATTTTCACGGTCCAGAGTCTCTTGGCGGGCTTCTACAGCCAGATCAATGCGCGCGGCGCGCGCTTTTACGGGGGACACGTCATCATCAGCAGGAAAGATGACGCGGCGGTTGCTACATCTGGACAGGGCGACGGACCCATCATGGCCGCGGTAGCCAAGGCGGGAGTGCGCCCCGAGGTAGTCTCGCTTCGCAGCCATTTCTATCTTGGCGGGGAGCTTTTTTTCAACGGCGAATCCGTTCGAATCCGCAGGGTAAGTGGCGTCGATTGGTCACGAGAAGGCCCAAAGCTCAGCGAGATGATGTTTGTGCGGGGAAACCTTTCGGGCATGACCGACAAGAACTGGGTCCTGATATCCGACGTGACGGCGCGCCGTCTCGGGGCCGGGGTAGGGGACCAGATCGTTCTCCAAGTCAGCCGCTCGGGAGGGTCGCTGGATACGGTCGCACTTTGGGTAAAAGCGATATTTCGCGAAGCTAGTATTTTCGGCTATTACACGGTCTATATGGACCGCGGGGTCCTTGACCAGGCGCTCGGGCTGAATCCTTCTTCCGCCGCGAGCGTGGGGATCTATCTTGCCGACTACAGCGGAGCGGACCGGGCGGCGGGCAGTATTGCCAGGATCCTGGGGGTCGATTATACCGTGGCTTCGGTCGTTGACTTGCTAGCGGAGATTCGTACGATGCTTCAGGCGCTGACGATCATCACTGACGGCATTCTTGCGCTATTGTCGATCGTCGCCGCGGTGGGGATACTGAACATGTACAGGGTGATCATCTACGAACGCACACGTGAGATCGGAACCATGCGCGCCATTGGGATCCAGCGCGCACAGGTGCGAAACATCGTTCTCTGGGAGGCGGGCCTGCTGGCCGTCTGCGGCGTCGCGGCGGGCTTCATTGCCAGCGTGATTGCCCTCTTTGCTGTTTCATGGGTGCCGCTGAACACCGCGGCCGGTTTTGACATCTTTCTTCACCGAGGCCACCTGAGTTGGGTTTTGGATCCCGCAACCGCCGCCATGGACACCCTGGTGTTGATTGGCACGACCATTCTTGGCGCTCTGGGTCCGGCGCGCGCGGCGCAGGCCGTCCAGCCAATCGCCGCGCTGCGGGCGGAATGAAGAGGAGCCGCATGAGAAGGCCTTCAGCGTCAGGCAGCATCCGCTTCTTGTTTCTTGCGGCATGGGCCCTTGCAGTGCTTTGCCCGGTTGACGCGCAGGCGGTTGTCGATCCGCCGGATTTCGTGCAGATGCTGAGGAGCGCCGACGCTCTCGTGACATTTTCAGATTCCGATTTTTCCGCCGTGTACACCTTCGAGCAGAAAGTGCCGGGGCAGGGCATCATCACCAAGCAGGCCATGGTGTTCAGGCGAGACAGCGAGAATACCTACCTCATAGTCATGGTGCAGCCCGAGGAGGACAAGGGCAAGGGCTACCTGAAGTCGGGGAACAACCTCTGGCTTTACGATCCGGTCTCGCGCCGCTTCACCTTCACGAACGCGAATGACAAGTTCCAGAACCTGAACGCGCGCAATTCCGACTTCACCCGATCGAACCTGGCGGGAGACTACAGGGTTTTGGACTCACAGCAAGCCACGCTCGGCATCTACAGTTGCTGGCTCCTTGACCTCCTTGCCGTCAGTGACGACACCAGCTTCCCCAAAATGAAAATCTGGATCAGCAGCGACGGCCTGGTGAGAAAGACTGAAGACTACAGCTACTCCGGCCAGAAACTTCGCACCGTGGCCTTTCCCCAGTACCAGAGGATCGGCAACCGCTATTTCCCTCTGAGCGTGGTGATCGTGGATGAGCTCAGGGGGGCGATGATAGACGGCAGCTTCGTGAAGGAGGTAACCACGTACTCGATCTCCAGGCCGTCATTGCAGAAGCTCCCCAACGCCACATTCAGTACCACCTGGCTGGAGAAGCTCAGTGAGTAGCTGGGTTCGGCTCCTCATGCTTTCCACGATATTTGGTCTATCGGGAGGGGCCGTGTGTGCGCAATCGCCGTCCTCCACGGGGTCCAGCGATGTCGACAACCTTTTCAACGGCACAGATACCGCGCAGACGGCCACCCCGCCAGGGGCATCCGTACCCGGCTCGGCAGAGGATATGTTCGGGGACTCAAAGCTCCATTTTTTCGGTTCCCTGAACCTCTATGGCGAGCTGGGCGCCGGATGGTCGGGGCTGCCGACTCTAGAACAGTCGGGCAGCAGCCTTGGGTACGATCTGGGCGGCTCAATGAGCACTAGCCTGGGCTTTGAAGTTCGGCCGTCCGCCAATCTGCGCATTCGCGGAACGCTCAGCTACTCCTTTCCCGGCACCACGGCGGAGGCAGAGTCCATCCCGCTTCTGTCCGAGATGTTCTTCGACTATTCGGTCCTCGATGCCGTCTTCTTTCGCGCGGGAGTTTTCGACTATACGTGGGGAAACTCCCAATTCTACCAGTTTGGCAACCTGCCGTCTCGCGGGCTGCCAAACTGGAGCGGTGTCAGCAATCTTCCCTTTTGGGAACGGACCAACCTGATGACGACGGTTACAACGAAGAACTATCCCGTCTCTCTTAAGATGAACCTCCCGGTAGGGCAGGGCGGACTGACCTTGATTTCCCGGTTCGATCTGGAGAACTACTTTGCCAACCCTGGCGCGCCCAGCCCGCAAAACACCGGCTATGGCGCGGAATACGATCTGGTGACCGGTCCCGTCGACTGGACCCTGGCGGGCTTCTATCAGGTGGAGCTGACACCGAGATCACTGCTCTCAATGAAGACGAGTCTCCTTGGATTCGATCTTTCAGCGGAGGCAACCATGGCCTTTCCCGTCACGCCTCCGGCTGGAGGCGGGTGGTATGTCGGGGGACCCCTTCAGCGCATCTATCCGACGGCCGTCATCGGAATATCTCGAGAATGGTCGGACCCCGACATCAGGTTGTACGCCGAATATGCATACAACGGAGAGCGAGACCCCGGCGTTTCCTGGCTCCCGGACGAAACAGGGCCCGGCGGCCAGAACTCAGCCATAGGAGTCCGTCTTGCGAACGTGGCAAAATCAGCTTTGAGCCTGAACCTGCTCTGGCAGCAGAACTGGTCTGACGGCTCGGGCCTTATTGCGCCGTTTGTCGAGGTCTCGCCAATCAGCATGATCACGATCCAAATCGGTCTGCCCATATTGTATGGTCCGGACAACAGCGAGGTCATGGAAAACCGCCTGATACCTGGTGGCCAGCAGATAGAATTGTTGATCTTGTTGAAGATCAGCGGTAGTTTCCGTCAGTAAAGAAGGGGACTACCCGAGGGCTTCCTGGGATAGCCGCCTGGAAACGATAGCTTTTTAGTCCCGGCCCGCTTTCCGTGCTCGGCGAAAGATTTGCTCAACGCTCTTAGCCCGATCAGCACACGATGGCTGCAAGCTCAATGAAGAGACCAGTCTTTAGAGGCGGCCCAATAGTGAAGGGTACATGACCCCGACAACCGATAACCTGAAGACGGCGGTGATTCGTTCTGACCCCTATGAGCCGAGGCTGAACCCGGCTTTTGAGGACTTCGCTCGCCACTACGGGGTGGTCATCATGCCCAGGCGTGTACGCCGCCCACGGGACAAAGCGCTGGTGGAGGCTCGCAGAAGCGCACCCTTCTGTTTGGCGAGTAAATGAACGAGCAGCTTCTGTTACGGCTGCGCCACCACCATTTCGTCTTCACCATCCCCAAGGTTCGGTGGAACTCGCAGTCCGGAGCGCGACTTTTCGACAGCCAACAATCCCGTGTGCCGCGAACAAGCGTCTCGACCGTTGCCACAAGTGAATCCGCATTCCGGTCGGGCAAGCCTTTGCAAAGCCGTACGGGCGGCGGAAAGGATTGCCGAGCAGGTCGATTCAGGCTGCGTTGGCCGAACGCCGGGCCTCTCGCAAGCGTCGCGCCGCCGTCGCGATCCCCCAGGGCAGCCATACAACCACAAGTATCACAGCCACGAGGCCAACAAACTTCCAGTAGTAGCCCCAGCCGGTCCCGAAGGCTCCGATGGGCGTGCCAACGTTCGGAGGTGCAAAGAGGAAGGAGTAGTTGAACTTCCAGGGCTCGGCTTGGAAGGAGACGTCGAGCAGGCGGATGCCGAGGGAGAGGGGAAAGAGGACACCGATGGCGCGGAGGAAGCTCCGGATCGTCGGGCGATAGCCGCGCACGGCAGCGAACCAAGTCATCGTGAGAAGGGTAAAGCCATGCGATATGAAGTACTGATAGAAATGCCAGGTGTTCCAGTTTGCACCGCCCGTGTCGGCGAAGAGGAAGGATGCGGCTGCACCCCAACCCCAGAAGTACAGGAGGTCGTAGACGAAGCCGTTGCCCGTCAACTGGACGGTCACGGAGAGCCAGAAGCTGATCGCGCAGACGTCGAGGGGGATGGTGTTCGTGATGAACTGGATCCATCCGCGTTGGATCCCAATGAGGACGTGGAGCGAGAGCTCGCAGAGCATGGCGAAGGCCATGACGGACATCCTCAGAGCACGTTCGCTCTTCCAGACTGCCAGCCGCCCGCGGAAGGCAATGATGCAGGACACGAGAGCTAGTAGGATGCCGATGGCCACGATGTGCGGGAGGCTGAACTGTTGTAGGAAGTAGGGCGAGGACTCAGGCACCAGATCGTACGAGAAGAAGCCCATGGATCCTCCTCTATGCGGTCTCGGCTCGCCCCCGGCGCGAAAGTGCCGACTGGGAGGGCCCGGAACCCCTCGATTATATCATGGGGCGCGCCCTGGCGCACCTTGCGACGAACGACTGCCCCCTCGTGGCTCCCTCTCGGCCCATGGGTTGCGCTATCCTCAACTGAACCTTGTCGTCCTTGATGGGTCGGCAATGCTCTTCATGGCTTGCTCCCCCGGGTATTCGACCGCATCCTCTTTGACCACTGTTCTACAGCCGCTCGATGTGATGATAGAATGCACCAACCCTCCGAGGTTGCGCAAGCGCTGCTGGTACGCTGGCACAAAGGTATTGAGACCCGGCGGACCGAGCCTTCCACGTCGCCTTGAGGCTTAGGACGCCGTGATTGTGCAGGAGGTCGCGTGAAAATCGCTCTCATCGCGGACGTGCATGCAAGTCTTGTGCCCCTGGAGGCCGTCGCGCGCGACATTCGTCGACAGAGCGC
Organism: uncultured Spirochaetota bacterium; assembly: GCA_963768665.1. Taxonomy (GTDB): domain Bacteria; phylum Spirochaetota; class Spirochaetia; order SZUA-6; family Fen-1364; genus Fen-1364. The sequence goes on from CAVYIU010000004.1 coordinate 246,774, forward strand.
GAAAGTCATCATTTGCCTCGGAGATGTGCTGGATGTCGGTTCGCAGCCACGGGAGGTCCTCGAGATCCTACTGGAGCTGAAGTGCTCCTTCGTAATGGGAAACCATGATCAAGCAGTCCTAGAGCCGTGGAGAGCAAGCGAACTGCATATTCCGGAGCATTTGGCTCCTGCCGTGGGGTGGACAGCGGCTAGACTGACACAAGGCGAAATGGAATTGATTCGCTCCTTCGGGCAAACCATCACGTTCGAACTTGGGGGAGGCGCCGCACTGTGCGGCTTTCACGGTTCACCAAGGCGGCTGTGTGAACTGATATTGCCGACGACTGCAGAAGAGACACTGGCGGAGGCATTCGCGGGGAACAATGCGGGGATACTTGCAGGCGGGCACACGCATCAGCAAATGTACAGGAGATGGGGCACCAGAACGTTGGTGAATCCAGGATGCGTTGGCTGTGCTTGGGTATGGGACGGCAAGTCGGGTGAACCTACGCTGATGCCGTGGGCGGAGTATGCGACGATTGATATCAGCGAATCAAGGGGTGAAGTAGAATTGATGAGGATTCCCTATGACATCGGGAGAGCAAGGAAGCTCGCCGGGGAGAGCGACAACCCCGTGAAGAAGTGGTGGCAGGATCAATACGGGTCGATTGCATTTCGGAAGTAGCGGAGTTCGTTCGTGAAGAGGGCGCGGCCAAACGTCTTGTTGCGGTAGTCGCCAGGGCAACGCAGACATGGAGTCGTCGGAGTAAGCGGTGGCAATTCTGCTCAAGGTATGGCCCTCGCAGCCCGCGAGCTGGACACTCGCGCAATTGACTGCATGCCGACATCCACACCCAAGAACGACATCGAGGCTACACAGGCCTACGGTGCGCAGGTAGATCTGTCGCCTGACGTTCCGCAAGTCTTTGCAAGGGCAGACGAGTTATAGGGGGAGGGATGGAATCTCCTTCACCCTTTCGACAATCCGTTTCAGATGGCGGGCGCTGGGACCATTGGCTTGGAGATCGTAACTGTTCAGCAGGAAACGGGCAGCGGTGGCAAAAAGGGCCGACCGGCATACTGTCGTGCCGATCGACTTCGAGGTGCGCCAGAAACTTGCCCAAAAAGGAGGCGTCGAGTTCTTCCAGGCCAAGTTTGGATGGCTCCCGTCCGAGGCGCTCCGCGGCGAAGCGGAGCAGCAGGCGGAAGGCGTCACGGTAGCTGGCTACCGTGTACGAACTGGCGCCCAGTTGTCCGAGCAACCGGTCGGTAAAGAAGCGCTCGAGGAGGGGCGAGAGGCTATGGGGGGTCATCGTGCACCCCCCCGCTGCCGCGCTATAAGGTGTTCGGTGGCCAGTTGGAGGAGCTCCGGCACCGCCTCGATGCACCAGTACGTGTGGCCGACCTGGACGTGACCAAGGTAGGTGGTGAGCTTTGGCAATTCCCGCTCTACGTCAACTCCTGCCCGATACCATTCTATAAGCCTTCGCGTTGCAAAGGTATGGCGGAAGTCCTGGAGTCTCGGGCCGCGTCCGATACGGCGAACCCCCGCCGGTGCCCGCAGACCGACCGTGCACGACATCCTGGCGAATGTGCCACGGACGGTACAGTGCTGAAGCCGCGCGTGACACCTATTGACGAGGATCAACTCCTCCAGAACGTGCCATAGAGAAGATAGATATTCAGTGCAATGATCACCGCAACAATCAGGACTGCGATTGCTTTTGTCGCCGGTCTGTTCGCCAGATTCCCCATGAGGTCTTTCCTGCCTGTAAACATGACAAGCGGAATGAGTGTCAAAGGCAAAGAGAAGCTCAGCACAACCTGGCTTATGACCAGACTCTGAGTCGGATCAAGATGAGCCAATATGATCACAAATGACGGTACCATCGTGATCAGGCGTCGGAGCCATAGGGGTATCCGTCGGTTAAGGAATCCCTTAAGGATGACCTGGCCTGCTTGCGTCACCACCGTTGCAGCGGACAAGCCCGAGGCGATCAAGGAAATGGCGAAGACCCAAGTAGCTCCCTGGCCCAGGAGAGGCTGAAGCGTCTTGTAGGCTTGCGCAAGGGATCCCACGTCATTGATTCCATGTTGATGAAAGGTCCCGGCCGCCATCACTAGCATGGCCATATTCACCACGCTCGCGATTCCCATGGCCACAACCACATCCAAGATCTCGAACCGGAACAACCGCCTTTTCTGAATGTCATCATGTGGCACCACTCGATGCTGAGTGAGTGCAGAGTGAAGGATAACTGCATAAGGCGTGACCGTTGCGCCGAGAATTCCCGCGGCTAGCACGATGCTCCCGGTGCCCTCAAACTGTGGAACGATCGTGTGAGTAACTACTTCACTCCAAGGTGGCTTCACTAATGCTAGTTCAATAAGGTAGGAGATAGAGATGATTCCAATGAACGCAGCGATCGTCGTCTCGAAGGAACGAAATCCATAACGCTCCAAACCGAGTATCACGAAAGTGGCGACTCCAGTCAGAAGCCCTGCCGTCCAGAGAGGTATTCCAAAAAGAAGGTTGAATCCGACTGTTGCACCAATGAACCCGGTAAGGTCCGAGGCCATGGCGCCCACTTCCATCACGATCCAAAGACCAAACGTGAAAGGTTTCGAGAACTGGTCAGCGCAGTGCTCGGCGAGGTTTTTCCTCGATGCGATCCCCAGCTTCGCGGCAAGAACTTGGATGACAGAAGCCATCACGTTGCTACCGAGTACCACCCAAAGTAGGAGGTAGCCGTATTGAGCCCCGGATTGGATGTTTGTGGCAAAATTGCCTGGGTCGATATAGGCAATACTCGCGATAAAAGCCGGACCTAAGAAGGGAAGAATGCGGCGGAATATGCCTCTCTGACTCCTGCCTTCCAGAACCTTAATTGCGGCTCTTGCAGTTCCGTCCGACGTGGTTGATGAAGTCAGCTGAACAGATCTGTTCCTGAGACCCATCTGTCTGTTCACTGTAACGAATCTTGGTGCTGCGCGCCACATCTCTCGCAACAACCTCGGAATTGCCGCTGAAAAGTGCTGTGATGCTGCATGACCTGCGCGTCAAGAACGGAGATCTACGCTGGATCGTTTGCCTACGGAACTCATGTGGCGGTGCTGGTACTGCGTAGGGTGAGGTAGTAGCTGTCCGAGGAACGGTGTCAGTCCCGTGCCATTGAGCTTCTCGTGGAGGGGATTTCGGTAGACTCATGCTGCAAGTTGTTGACGGGTCCGTGTTTCGAGAATCAGGCTCGGAAGCTTGGGCCGCTGACCCCTTGAACAGGGAGCCGAGGCCCGATCCGACGATCGTTGCTGCCGCGACCATCGCCGCGCTTTTCCCGCGGTCTTTCAGTTTGGGCTGGACGCGTTCTCCGGTTGACTTCTGGTGCCGCTTGCCCTGTCGGGACAACCATTGCGTATACCAGACGCAACCGCACTCATACACTGTGAAGTCAGATGCCCTCCGCAAAGCTCACCTCCCTCGGTGTCAGTCCCGTGTCAGTGACCTTTTTGTCGGTGGGTGTTTATGATTCGACGATCGTAACCCGTTGACCGGTCGCGAAAAGAAAATCGGGCTGGGCGGATTTGAACCGCCGACCCCTTGCACCCCAAGCAAGTACGCTAAACCAACTGCGCTACAGCCCGATTTCGGCCCACAACCTATCACCCGGGCCGGGGCAGTGTCAAGGCGGCGAAGATCAGCGTCAAGCCGCGACGCCAGGCGGCGGCGCTCCGCGGCCGGCAGCCAGGGGCCGCCGCGTCCCTCCTGGCGGGCAGCCGGGTGTCGTCGCGCGAAACCGCTCAAACGGACGTCTCGGCAGTCTCGTGAAGCCGGCTCGCCCCGGGGGGCGGCGGCCCGTGAGGGACAATCGACCGGTGGCGGCCGAGCGGCATTCCCGGCGCGTCCCGCGGCCTCCTCGCTTGAAGAGGCAACGGTGTTCGGCTACCTTTCCTCCATGCACGCGTCGCGCAGGTCGCTGGTCCTCCTCACGCTCCTCTCGTCTGTCCTGCTTCCCCTCGCGCTTCCCAACGAGTTCTTCGGCGGCGCCGTCAAGCTCCTCGGGCACCAGCCGAACGAAGGTCTCTACTGGGGGAACGCGTTCCTCGGGCTCATCTGCATCGCCCCGCTGTTCTACGCCGTCTCCCGCGCGCCGAGCTTCACGTTCGCCGCCCGCCTCGGCGTCCTCTTCGGGGCAGTCTCCACGGCGCTCTCGAGCTTCTGGCTGATGTTTTTCCAGGGCTTCTCCGTCTGGACCTATGGCGGGGTGATCCTCGGCTACATGGGCTACAACGCCCTGCTGTTCCCGTTCCTGCTGGGATTCTCCCGGGTATCGCAGCGGTTCCGCCCGTTCCTCCTTGCCGTGGCCTGGTGCGTGTACGAGTACTTCAAGTCCGTCGGCTTCCTGGCGTACCCGTGGGGCCTGGTTGCGTATCCGGTGGGCAACATCCTTCCCCTGATCCAGTTCGTCGATATCACCGGCGTCTGGGGCCTCTCGTTCCTCATGGCCCTCGTGAACGCCCTCGTCGCTGATCTCGCCCTTACCGGCTGGCGGCCGCTGTTCGTCCGCCAGGCTGCTTTCCTCCTTGTGCTGGTCGCGTGCGTCTTCGGGTATGGCATCTACCGCCTGGCCACACCCATTCCGCATGGCGCGACCGCCACGCTGCTGCTGTCCCAGCAGAACATGAATCCCTGGACCGCGGAGGGAGGGAAGCGAAGACAGCATGATCGTCAACGTCGACCTGACGCTCGCGGGCGTCAAGGCGTCTCCCCGAGCGCCTGACCTCGCCGTCTGGAGTGAGAGCTCGGTGGCGACCGTCGGGGTGAACCTCGACAAGACCTACACGACCGGATCCGCGCCCCTCGTGTCGGCTATCCGTGCCGCGGGCATCCCCGTCCTTTTTGGCGGTATCGTCGTGGTGGATCGGCGCAACGATGCGTACTGGAACGCCTCGGTGCTCGTCGACAAGGACCGGTGCAGTCCAGGACATCTATGGCAAGATCCACCCCGTTCCTTTCGCGGAGAGCATCCCGTTCTGCGAACTCGGCGGCCGTGCGCTGGTTCTTCCGCAACGTGGTCGGGCATCTGGAACCCGTGGGTCGTCGGGGACAGGTTCACGACCTACCACGTGCCGCTTGCCACCGGCGGCCAGATGGCGTTCGGCACGCCCATCTGCTTCGAGGATGCGTTTTCCGACCTCTGCAGGCAGTACATCCTGCGGGGCGCGGACGTGCTCCTCAACATCACCAACGACTCGTGGTCAAAGACGTGGTCGTCGGAGATCCAGCACTTCCAGGTCGCACGGTTCCGGGCCGTTGAGAACCGGCGGGTGCTGGTCCGCTCCACCAACGGGGGAGTCTCCGGCGTGGTCGGCCCCTGGGGGGAGGTCCGGTCCCGGCATGCCCTTCTTCCAGCGGACGTGGCAAGACAGTCGACGTTCCCATCTACAGGGAGAACAGCCTCACTATCTACACGCGTTTCGGCGACTGGTTCCCCTTTGCCCTGATTGTCCTTCTCCTGGTCGTGCTCATCGTGGGACATGATTCCCAAAAAAAAGAGGCTGCCTCGATGCAGCCTCCTTAGCGGCACGGGCCAGGTTCCCTGGCCCGGATCGGCCTTACCGATCCCTCGTGATCGGGTCCTACCGATCCTCGTAGCCGCCCCTCCCGGGGCTCCTTGGGCTTCGCGAAGTTCACTTTGAGGTTGCGTCCGTCAACGGGCTGTCTCGTTCAGCGCCTTGATAGCCGCTTCTGCCTCGGCCTGGCTGGCCATCTCGATGAAGCCGAAGCCCTTGGACCTCCCGGTCTGTCGATCCTTGATGACCTTGCTCGTCTCGACATTCCCGTAGGGGGTGAACAATTGACGCAGGGAATCCTCGTCAATCCGGTAGGGAAGGTTCCCTACGTACAGATTCACAGCCATACACACTCCTTTTCCGAGAAATGGAGACATTGGGGACACGATTGGATAGGCAGACATCGAAAAGCAGCAATCATCGTGACCAAAGCGAGCCGATTTTAACGGTTTTTTTTCCGGGCGCAAGCTTTTTTTTCGCGTGTCCGCCGAATTCTGCTGTTCGCATGGAAAGCCGACGAGAACGCCGCGCGCCGCGTTCAGGCGCGCGGCAGATCAGGTCTCCCTCTTTCCGTGCACGAGCGATGCGACCATCGCCGGCAGCCCGTAGAGGTTGATGAACCCCGTGGCGTCGGCGTGATCGTAGCTGGTGGCGCCGAACGACGCGAGGTCCTTCAGGTAGAGCGAGTAGGGGGACTTGCGGCCGGCAATGATGATGTTGCCCTTGTACAGGGCCAGGCGCACCGTTCCCGTCGTGTAGGCCGGAGATCTTCTCCATGAAGGCTTCCAGCGACTCCCGCAGGGGAGTGAACCACTTTCCGCCGTACACGAGGTCGGCGTAGGTCTGGGCGACGTTCTGCTTGAAGTGGAGGCAGTCCGTGTCCAGCGTCAGCATCTCCAGCTCGCGCAGCGCCGTGTAGAGGATCGTCCCGCCCGGGGTCTCGTAGACGCCGCGGCTCTTCATGCCGACCCTGCGGTTCTCCACCGCGTCGGCGCGCCCGATGCCGTTCTCCGCGCCGACCTCGTTGAGGGTCGGTGAGGATCTGGAACGGGGAGAGCTTCTTCCCGTTCACGGCGACCGGGATGCCCTTCTCGAAATCGATGCTGACCTCGGTCTCGCGGTCCGGTGCGTCCTTCAGCGACCTGGTGAGCTGGAACAGGGACTCCTGCGGCCGGTTCCACGGGATCCTCCAGGTCGCCGCCCTCGTGGCTCATGTGCCACGCGTTCATGTCCCGCGAGTAGATGTTCTTCTTCGAGATGCTCCCGAGGTCGATGCCGTGGGTCTTCGCGTAGTCGATGGCTTCCTCGCGGGACCTGATGTTCCACATGCGCCACGGGGCGATGACGACGAGCTGCGGCGCCAGCGCCTTGTAGGCCAGCTCGAAGCGCACCTGGTCGTTGCCCTTGCCCGTGCACCCGTGGGCCACCGCGTCGGCGCCTTCCTTGAGCGCGACCTCCACCTGCGCCTTCGCCTGCAGCGGCCGCGCGATGGAAGTGCCCAGCAGGTACTTGCCCTCGTAGATGGCTCCCGAGCGGAGCATGGGGAACAGGTAGTCCCGGGCGAACTCCTCCCGCAGGTCCAGGAGGTAGAGCTTCGAGGCGCCCGACGCCTTTGCCTTCGCCTCCAGCCCGGAGAGGTCCTCGTTCTGACCGACGTCGGTGCAGACGGCGACGACCTCCGCGCCCTGGTAGTTCTCCTTCAGCCACGGGATGATGATGGACGTGTCCAGTCCTCCCGAGTATGCCAGGACGATCTTCTTCACTTCGCTGCGGCGGCGCCCGTCGGCGCCCCGGTTCCTTCGCTCATTTCAGTGCCTCCTCTATGAATGTTGATGACCTTGCGCTAATTCATTCACGGTGATGACGAGCGGCGGGGCGATACGAACCACGTTGGTGCCCGACCGCAGGACGAGCAGGCCCCGTGCCTGCAGCGCCGCCAGCGAAGTCCTTCACCTCGCCGCCGTTGTACTCGAACCCGCGCAGGAGACCGCGGCCGCGCAGCGCGCCCACGGCGGCGTGCCGCGCCTTCAGGCCCTCCAGTCCCTCTCCCAGGACGTCGCCCAGCGCCGCGACCTGCTTCACGAACGCGGGCGCGGAGATCCTGTTCCAGACCTTCGAGGGCCACCGCCGTGGTCACGGGCCCTCCGCCGAACGTGGTGCCGTGGTCGCCGAGGTGGATGAGCGCGTTGACCTTCCGCGGGATCAGGACCGCGGAGAGAGGCAAGCCGCCTGCCAGCGGCTTGGCCAGCGTGATGATGTCGGGAGTGAGCCCGACGCCTTCGGACCCGTAGAAGGTGCCCGTGCGCGAGAGCCCCGTCTGCACCTCGTCGGCAATCAGGATCGCCCCGGCGGCAGCGCAGGTCTCGTTCAGCGCCCGGGCGAACTCCTCGGTCATGGAGGCGAGGCCGCCTTCGCCCTGGATCACCTCGACGATGACGCCCGCGAACTCGTCGGTGAGGAGCTCCTTCAGCGTCTTCACATCGTTGAACGGCGCCACGACGACGCCCGGGAGTAGGGGTTTGTACGGGTCCTGGTACTTCGGGGTGGGGGTGCAGGACAGGGAGCCGAAGGTCCTCCCGTGGAACGCGCCTGTGAAGCAGAGGATCTTCTCGTGGCCGGGGCCCTTCGTGCGCTGGGAGTACAGGCGCGCGTACTTGAGGGCCGCCTCGTTCGCCTCGGTGCCGCTGTTGCCGAAGAACACCGACGAGAACGGGAACGGTCCCCGGGCAAGCATGGCGCGTGCCAGCGCCAGGGCGGGTTCCGTGGTGAACAGGTTGGAGATGTGGCTCAGCTTGCGCATCTGCCGCATGGCGGTGCGCGCGAGGTCCGCCCTGCCGTACCCGAGCGCGTTCACGGCGATGCCGCCGGCAAAGTCGAGGTACCGTTTGCCTGCCGTGTCTTCCAGCCACACGCCCCGTCCCCTGCGGATGACCAGCAGCTCGCTCCCGTACTGCGGCGGGAAGGGGAGGTTCCGCTCGATGGCGAGGCTGGGGGTGGGACCGGTCGCGGCGCCCGGGGCGCCTGCTGCTGCTACTGCCATAGTCGTGTCCCCTGCTTTCCGTCGAGGAGACGGGCGAGCGAGCCTGCGCCCTCGTACTGGCCGATGATCACTTTCTTCACCCCGTGCTCCATCGCGTCCAGGGAGGCGAGCACCTTGGGCACCATGCCCCCCGCGATGACGCCGCGCTCGATCAGCGCCCTCGCTTCCGCACCCGACAGGGCCTGCAGGACGCTGCCATCCGACAGGATCCCGGGGATGTCGGAAAGGAAGACCAGTGCCGCCGCCGCGAGGTGAGCCGCGAGGCGGAAGGCAACCGTGTCGGCGTTGATGTTCAGGCCGAGCCCCGCGGCATCCGTGGACGATGAGCAGAGGACGGGCAGGTACCCGTTGGAGAGAAGGAGGCCGAGGAGGCGCGCGTTGATGTTCGTGACCTCCCCCGTGCGCGTCCCTGCCGCTCCTCCCGCCACGGGGACGCCGGTGAAAGTGCCGCCGTCCGATCCGCTCAGGCCCACGGGGTTCAGCCCGTGCTTCCTCAAAAGGCGCACGAGGTGCTTGTTGAGCCTGCCTGCCAGCACCATGTCCACCACGTCCATCTCCTGCGGGGAAGTCTGGCGGATGCCGTCCTTGAAGACGGCCTCCATCCCCAGCTTCTTCGAGAGGGCCGTCACCTCCGCGCCGCCGCCGTGCACGAGCAGCAGGGGTGTTGCCCGCGCCTGCTCGGCCATCTCCGCGGCCAGGGACGCCAGGTCTTCCTCCCGTTCGGCTGCCCGTCCGCCGAGCTTGATGACGATAGGCGTCAGAGGCGTCGCTTCCTTCGCCACCTCTACATCTCCCCGCCGGTGCGCAGCCCCGCTGTTTCGGAAATGCCGAAGCGGACGTTCATGTTCTGCACTGCCTGGCCCGAGGCGCCCTTCACGAGGTTGTCGATGACCGAGAACAGCATGAGGTGCCGGCCTTCGACCCGCCAACCGATGTCGCAGCGATTGGATCCCCACACGTCGCGGGTCTGGGGGATGCGGCTGCCGGTCAGCAAGACGAAAGGACAGCTGCCGTACGCGGCCCGCAGGATCCCGTCCACGCTCTCGGGTCCCGTCGCGCCGGGTTCGCGCGCCAGCTCGACGACGGTGCTCACCGCCATGCCGCGGCGCAGGGGTGCCATGTGCGGCGTGAACAGCACCGAGAGCGCCTTGTCGGCGTCCTTCAGCTCCTGCGCGATCTCCGGCGCGTGGCGGTGCGCGGTGCCGGCGCTGTACGCGTTGACGTTCTCGGATCGCTCGACGTAGAGGTACTCGGCTTTCTCCTTGCGGCCCGCCCCGGAAATCCCGGAAATGGCGTTGACGATCGCCGTGCCCTTCAGGAAGCCGGCACGCGCGAACGGCAGGAGCGGCAGCAGCGTGGCGGTCGGGTAGCAGCCGGGGTTGGCGATGATGTCGGCGCTCCGCAGCGCCTTGCCGTGCCACTCGGTGAGTCCGTAGACGGCGCGCGGGAAAAGGTCAAAGCGCGCGGGGTCCACGCCGTAGGCGGCGCGGAACACGGCGGGATCACGGAGCCGGAAGTCGGCGGAGAGATCGATGACCACCGCGGACCCGAAGAAAGGCTCGCATGCCTTCGCCGAAGCGAGGTGGGGCAGGGCGGAAAAGACGACGTCCAGGGAACGCGATGCGGCGGCTTGTGCCGCCGAGGCCATGTCCGCCAGCAGTCCCCCCGGGATCTTGGCCTCGATTCCCGGCGGGAGACCCGGGTCGACTGACCGCACCGGGCTGCCGGCCTGGGACGAGGAGACCGCGAGGATCTCGCTCACGTCGGGATGCTCGGCGAGGATGCGGAGCAGGACCTGGCCCGTGTATCCCGTTGCACCCAGCACTGCCGCTTTCATGCCTGCCCTCCCGCCAGACCGGGGATCCGTTCTTCCATGGCGCGCACGAGGCGGCCCGGCGCCACCCCGTTGCGGGGCACCACGAGCACCGTGTCGTCTCCCGCGATGGTCCCGAGGACCTCGCGGATGCGCAGGTTGTCCAGCGCGGAGGCGACGCTGTTCGCGTGGCCCGGAAGCGTCCGCATGAGCCCGAGGCTCCCGGAGAACTCAATGGAGAGGAACCCGCGCGTGAAGTCCTGGACGTACGTGGCGGGGTTGACCTCGGCGTCGGAAAGGATGTAGGTATAGCCGCCGTCGGCGCTCGGCGCCTTGGCGATGCCCAGGCGCTTCAGGTCCCGCGAGAGGGTGGCCTGCGTCACGGCGAACCCTTCCCTGTGCAGCAGCGCGGTGAGCCGCTCCTGCCCGGAGATGGCGTTCTCCGCCACGAGGCGGCGGATGGCCGCCAGGCGGACGCTTCGCGTCGGAGCGCGGGCGTCTGTATATTTATCCTTCACGACTGTATATTTATACAGTCATGTCCCCGGTGCGTCAAGAGGGGGCGGGGCCGCCCAAGCAGTTCTCATCTTGACGCGACAGCCGCATGTATTCGTGCCGCTTGCGCGATCCGCCTCCCGTTACTATGCTCCTCGCCATGGCCCTCACCAATGAGTGGAATCGTCGCGTCCAGCACTGGCGGCACGAGATCCGTGCGCACCTCTATCGGCCCCTGGGCCGGCTGGACCTCAAGGGATTCACCACGTCGGAGCAGCTCGCCGTCGAGGAGGCGAGACGCCGCTCCTTCTCCCCGATGCCCGCCGGCACCGCCTGGGGAGCGAAGTGGGAGTACGGCTGGTTCCGCGCTTCTGTCGCCGTCCCCCGCGAGGCGGCCGGCGCGCGCTTCGTCGTGCGGCTGGACGCCGGCGGGGAGGGACTGGTCTTCGTGAACGGCAAGGCCCACGCCGCGCGCGACCGCGAGCACGACACCATCACCCTGTCCCGCAGCGCCTCCACGGGCGCCCGTTTCGAGCTCCTGGCAGAAGTGTACGCCGGCCACGGGCCGCAGGTGCACAGCGTGGGTCCTGCGGCGCCGGGACGCATCACGGTTCCCGAGCCCGGCCCCACCCAGCTCACCGTCGGGGAGAGCACCTTCGGCATCTGGGAAGAAGATGTCTACCAGCTCATGATGGACGTGGAAACGCTCCACGGCCTGCGCGGTACGCTGGACCAGGACTCCCTGCGCGTGGCGGAGATCGACGCGGGGCTTCGCGATTTCACCACCATCGTCGACTTCGAGCTTCCCCGCGAGGAGATGCTGAAGACGGCAGTGCGCGCCCGGCGTCGCCTGGCGCCCCTGCTCGCATGCCGGAACGGCTCCACGGCGCCCGTCCTGCACGCGTTCGGCCACGCACACATCGACGTGGCATGGCTGTGGCCGCTGGCAGAAACCGAGCGCAAGGCCGCGCGCACCTTCTCCACGCAGCTCGGCCTGATGGACGAGTACCCCGACTACCGGTTCCTCCAGAGCACGCCGCAGGTCTACCAGATGCTGAAGACCCTCTACCCCGAGCTCTACCAGCGGGTGCAGCGCGCCGTGAAGAAAGGCCGCGTGATCGCCGAGGGCGGCATGTGGGTGGAGGCGGACACGAACATCTCCGGCGGCGAGGCGCTCATCCGCCAGTTCCTGCACGGAGAAAGGTTCTTCCGCGCCGAGCTCGGCGTGGAGAACGAGCTGCTCTGGCTTCCCGACGTGTTCGGTTACTCCGGGGCGCTGCCCCAGATCATGCGCGGGTGCGGCATCTCGTTCTTCAGCACGGCGAAGATCTTCTGGGCCTACAACGGCGGAGAGACCTTCCCGTATGTCACCTTCCACTGGGAAGGGATCGACGGCTCGACCGTGCTCGCCCACTTCACCGGGGACTACAACTCCACGCTGGACCCGGCCGCCGCCGCCCGCCGATGGAACGAGCGGCCGCAGAAAGACGGCATCTCGGGACGCATGGTCCCGTTCGGATACGGTGACGGCGGCGGCGGGCCCACGCGTGACCACCTCGAGTTCGCCCGGCGCCTGCGCGACCTGGAAGGAGCGCCGCGCGTCAGGATGACATCGCCGGTCTGGTTCTTCCAGGCGCAGGCCAGGACGTCTGCCGGCCTTCCCCGCTATACGGGGGAGCTGTACTTCCAGGCGCACAGGGGCACCTACACCTCGCAGGCGCGCACCAAGCGCGCCAACAGGAAGAGCGAGATCGCGCTGCGCGAAGCGGAGGTCTGGTCCTGCGTCGCGCGCGTGGCGCGCGGCAGGCCGATTCCTGCCCGGCGAGCTTGACGCCGCATGGAAGCTCCTGCTCCTCAACCAGTTCCACGACATCATCCCCGGCTCCTCCATCGCGCGGGTGTACGACGAGGCGCTCGTCCACCATGCGAAGGTGCAGGAGACAGCCGCCGCGGCGACGACCGCTGCCCTCACGGCGCTCGCCGGCGGAAGAGGGGCAAGACGCTCGCCGTGTTCAACTCCCTCTCGTGGGAGCGCTCGGCGCTGGTAGAGCTGCCCGGCGTCTTTGCCTCGGTGACCGACGCCGACGGGCGGGAGCTCCCCACGCAGACCGTGGACGGGCGCAGCCGTGTCGAGGTCCGCGTGCCCTCCTGTGGATGGACGACGGTGACCCCGGGCCCTGCCGGCCCGGCACATCCCCGGCCCGCAGATGCCACCCCCTCGCTGCTGCACGCCAGCAGGCGCCTCCTGGAAAACGAGCGCATCGCGGTGACATTCAACGACCGCGGCGAGATCACCGGCATCCGCGACAAGGAATCAGGCAGCGAGCTCGCGGCGGGGCCGTGCAACGTGCTCACGATGTACAAGGACGTGCCCACCGCGTGGGACGCGTGGGACATCGACAGCATGTACGCGCTCACGCCGGTGGAGCTCCCGCGCAAGGCCGTCATCGACGTGCTGGACCAGGGCCCGCTGGTGGCACGCCTGCGCATCGTGCGGCGCATCAACGAGTCCGATGTCGTCCAGGTCGTGAGCCTGCGCCGCGGTTCCCGGCGGGTGGACTTCGAGACCACCGTGGACTGGCGGGAGCGCCACAAGCTGCTCAAGGTCTGTTTCCCCGTGGCCTACCACGCGCAGGATGCCCTGCACGAGATCCAGTTCGGCCACATCGCGCGGCCCACGCACGTCTCGCGGCAGTACGACGCGGACCGTTTCGAGGTCTCGGCGCATCGCTGGTCCGCGCTCGTGGAGGAAGGCAGGGGGTTCGCTGTCCTGAACGACTGCAAGTACGGCGTCAACGTCCTGGGCGGATCGATCAACCTCACGCTCCTCAGGGCTCCTCTCGCGCCCGACATGAACGCCGACAAGGGCCGGCAGGAGTTCACCTACTCGCTCTTCTCGTGGAACGGCGCCTTCTCCGGCAGCGGCCTCGTCCGCGAGGCTGCCGAGCTCAACTGCCCCGTCGCCGCGGTGCATGGCAGTCCCGGCGAACGGTCGCTCCTGCGCCTGAACTCGCCCCACGTGATCCTGGAAGCCATGAAGCCGGCGGAGAACGGGGAGGGTGACCTCCTCGTCCTGAGGCTCTACGAGTCCATGAGGACCTCGACGAAGTGCTCCCTCACCATCGACACCCCCGTCAGCTCCGTGGAGGAGGCTGACATGCGGGAGCGGCCGACACGCGCGCTGCCTGTCCGCGACGGGAAGGTGGCTCTCACCTTCCGCCCGTTCGAGATCAAAACGCTCCTCGTCCGCCTGGCCGAGCAGCCCGCCGCCGGGGAAACGGAGGCGCACCGCCCGAACGCCGCGGCGGAGAAGGGCCGTCGCCGGTGAGGATCTGCGTCTTCTGTTCCTCCAGCGACGCCGTGGACCGCGTGTACATCGACGCCGCCGAAACGCTGGGAAAGCTCATCGGCGGCGGCGGGCACACCCTGGTGTACGGGGGCGGCCGCGTCGGCCTGATGGGCGCTGCCGCCCAGGCGGTCCATGCCTCGGGAGGACGGGTGATCGGCATCATACCGTCGTTCATGAACCGGCCCGGGGTTCCCTACACCGATTGTGACGAGCTGGAGTTCACGCAGACCATGGCGGAGCGCAAGGGACGGATGATGGCGCTGGCGGAGGCCTTCATCGCGCTCCCCGGGGGGTTCGGCACGCTGGAGGAAATGTCGGAGGTGATGACGCAGAAGCAGTTCGACTTCGTGAAGGCGCCCCTGGTGGCCGTGAACACCAACGGATTCTACGACTCGCTGGCCGCACTTTTCGAGGTCTACTACGCCGAGCGCTTCGCCAAGCCGGCGTTCCGCGCGACCTGCCCGTTCGTCGCGACGCCCGAGGCCGCCATGTCCTACGTGAAGGAGTACCGGCCGCCGGTGTCGACGAGCAAGTGGTTCACGTGAGCCCCTGCGCCTCCAGGAGCGTACGCATCTCGCGCGCGTTCCTGGCGGCGTTTCCCCGCCAGTGGTTGTTGAAGAACAGCAGGATGACCGGCACCTTCTCCATGATCGCCCTGATGCGGTCCACCCACTCCGTGAGCTCCTCCGGGGAGTAGAGATAGTCGTAGCGGGAGGCGTTGTCGCCGGACCACCAGTTGGCAGCGTTGCGGCCGTGGAACCGGATGTACCCGAGCGGGCCCGTCACCTCCGCGGTGGGGCGCGGCAGCCCGGGGAGGTCCGGCTCGTCCACGCTCGCCAGCGCCACGCCGCGCTTGCGCAGCCCTTCGAACACCTGCTCCCTTTCCCAGTCGCGGCGCCTGAACTCCACGGCGAGTGAAAGGCCCTGGAACCTGTCGCACAGGCGCGCGAGCCGGGCGCGAGACTCGGGGGTGTAGGCGAATCCGTGAGGGAACTGGGCGAGCACGGCAGCAAGCCGCCCGGACTCCACCAGCGGCTTGATGCCTTCCTTGAACGCATCCACGTCCGCGTCCCAGGTCTCCGCGATCTCGTGGGTGATGCTCCGGTGCGCCTTCAGCGTGAAGCGAAACGAGTCCGGCGTCCCCGCGACCATGCGCTCCAGCATCCGCGCGCTGGGCTGCCGGTAGTAGGAGAAGTTGAGCTCCACCGCGGGAAACTCCCGCGCGTAGAGAGACAGGAAATCCTGTTTCCGGGATCCCTCGGGGTAGACGGGCCCTACCCAGTCGTCATACGAATAGCCGCTCGTCCCGATGTAGACCTTCGCGCCCACTTCTCAAGCGTAGCACTCAAGCAAGGCCGAACACCACGGGGAAAAGGAAGGCCGCCGCGGCGAACCACAGGGCGTAGAGCGGCAGGCACCGCACCGTCCAGTTCTCCACGGCCGTGAACCGCGCGGCGCCCGCGAAGAAGCGCGCGTACTGCACGGCGAGGCCGACGAGGTTCACCAGCAGGACGAGGTTCTCCACCAGGAGGGCGACCCGTTCGGCGACGGTCCGAACTCCGAGAGCCGCCCGATGACCGCCGACATGGCAATGACGTCCACCACCAGCGCGGCGGCGATCAGCCCGGCGTTGAGGGGGTCATAGATGCGTGCCACTGGCGTCATCTTCCGCTCGGAGATGTTGAAAACGACCAGCGCGATCACCAGGACGAGTATGATGTTGAAGAGGAACAGCGACCCCCGGTCCGCGTAGGGGCTCTGGGCCCCCACTGCCATGAGGACGAGGAAGACAGCCAGCGTGGCCAGGAACAGGGGCGTGAAGATGTAGGAGAGCACCGGGGCGAAGCTGTCCGCGAGTCCCCTCTTCTTCTCCGTCAGGTAGGTGGCCACGATCGGCGCGGCAGCGGCGCCGATCACGACGACCCACGAAACGTAGGCTTGCTGGATGTCCTTGCCGATGAGGTGGAAGAGCTGGATGGTAAGCCCCGTGAGCACGCCGCCGCCCAGGGCGATCAGCACCGTGTAGATGAAGAGCTCGCCGGTGTAGCGCAGGAAGTCGATGCGCACGGGAAGGCTCTTCCAGTCGTTGCCGGAAAAGGCGAGCCCCACCACGATCCAGAGCAGGAACGGAAGGTGGATGACGGAAAGGGTGCGTGTCTGCCAGGCGGGCACGGCGGGCATGACGTTGATGCCGATGAAGGTGAGGACGAAAACAAAAGCCGTGACGACGATGATCCACGGCTTCGCCTTCTGGCGGATGAGGTAGTAGGCGGCGATCATCGGCATGAAGAAGAACGACGCGTTCAGGGCGTACAAGGGGTTCGTCCCGAGGTCCATGCGGAAGACGTCGGCTCCCCAGAGAACGGGAAGCTTCGCGGCGACCGCCGCGCACAGGCAGAGGACCGCCAGGACCACCACCTCGACGAGTTCCTTCCTGCGGTCCGCGAGGAACGGCGCGTAGGAGAGCCGCGCCTGCCAGGTGGCCAGGACGGGAGAGTCGGGATGGCGCTCCACGACGCGCGCCAGGCTCGCCGTGAATGCCTGGGGCTTCTGGTGGTAGAGCGCTTCGAGCGCGGACGGGTCGTCCCTGCACTCGGTGATCTGTTTCTCGAAGTCCATGTATTCCTCCTCGTAGGCGATCGCGAACTCGGCGGCGATCCGCGCCTCGTCACCCATGCGGCGCCGGGCCCGCTCAAAGGCGTCTTCCGGGCGCACCCCCGCGAACATGTCTGACTCGATGAGATCCCAGAGGTGACCGGCCAGCTCTTCCGCGTCCACGGGCGCGAGCCGCGCCTCCGTGGTAAGCCTGCGGGTCCAGCCGAGGACCTCCTCCTCGAGCCTGAACATGCCTACCGGGCCCAGAGCTTCTTCAACGCCCCGTCCACCACCAGCCATTGCTCCTTCTGGCCGGCCAGCGCCTTGCGCCCGGTCTCCGTCAGGCGATAATACTTGCGCCGGCGGCCCGAGGGCGCGCTCTTCCAGTACGAGGCGATGTACCGGCGGGCTTCCAGGCGGTGGAGGACCGGGTAGAGCATGCCGTCGGTCCACTCGATCTTCTCTTCCGAGAGCTCGCGGATGGACTGCATGACCTGGTAGCCGTAGCTGTCGCCGCCCGCCAGGATGGACAGGAGAAGGGCGCTGGACGACGCTGCCGTGAGATCCTTCGAGATCATAGCCATGTTCCTCTATGCATAGAGCTGCTATGTAAGAGCATAGCGCCGCGGCACGCCGCCGTCAAGGCCGCACGCGGCACGCCTGCGGCCGGGATACGGCCCGCGGCCAGGACCCCGCCCGCGGTCAATAGCCCGCTGACCTGTCCACCACGTACTGCAGCGGCTGCCCCTTCACCCAGCGCGCCAGGTTGCCGCAGAACACGTCGAACGCTTCCTCGTTGTAGCCGGGGTGCACGCCGGCGTAGTGCGGCGTTATGACGACGTTGGGGAGTGACCAGAGAGGGTGCCCGTCCGGCAGGGGCTCGGGATCCGTCACGTCCAGGCCGGCGCCGCGCACGCGCCCGTCCTTCAGCGCCGCGATCAGCGCCTCCGTGTCGATGCTCCCGCCCCGGCCCGCGTTCAGCAGGAAGGCGCCGTTCATGGCATCGAGCTCGGGCTTCCCCACGAACCGCACCGTGTCGGGCGTGCCCGGCAGCACCATCATGATGAGCCGTGACCGGGCGAAGGCGTCCCGGCGCTGATCCGGACCCATCATCTCGTCCACGGCGGGATTCGGCCGCCCGTGACGGCTGATCCCGATGACCTTCATGCCGAACGCCCGGCCGATCTCGGCCAGCCGGGCCCCGATGACACCCATGCCCGTGACGCACAGCGTCTTCCCCGCCAGGCTGGAGATGCCTTCCCGGAGCGGAGGGGTGTCCCAGGTTCCGCGTGCCTGCGTGAGCATCGCGTGGTGAAGATTGCGGGTCAGCATCAAGGCCATCCCCCACATGTGCTCGGCAATGCACTGGCCGTGTATGTGCACGTTGGTGAGGACGGCAGGATGGCGGGACGCCTCGGGAATCCCGAGGAGCGAGTCGACGCCGGCAAAGTCGGCCTGCAGCCAGCGAAGTCCGCGGGCATGCGCCCACAACGACGGACGCAGTGCGGGGTAGCAGATCTCCACGCGCTCGATCAGGGACGGGTCGGCGGCGAGGTCGCTTTCTCCGACGATAGCGGCTCCGGGCGCCGCTGCCCTGATGCGGTCCGTCCAGCCCTGCTCGAGCGCGCGGGTGACGAGGATGAGGGGTGAGCCTTCGTGACGCATGGGAAGGAGCGGACCCCGGGAACGTCGCAAAGGTCAAGGGCGCCGCGCGCCGCATTTTTGCGGGACCCTTGACAATCCGCACGCCATCCATTTCACTTCTGCCATGATGTTGTTCTATTGATAGTCTAGGCCCGTCTTCCTGCCGCCTGCGGCTGCCTGCAGCCCACGACGGCCCGGTTCTTTCGCCTCGTTCCCGAAGGCGATCGTCACCCTCCCGTATCGACAAGGACCCCAGCTATGAAGGCATTCGACCCGCACGCCGCGGTCTCGAAGAATCGTCTTTTCGGCATGTGGCGCCTCATGACCGGTTATCGCGTGAGCTACGTGGCAGCCGCGCTGAGCACGGGCGCCGCGACGTTCTCGCAGACCGCAACGAGCCTCCTCCTGCGGCACTTCATCGACGTAACGCTGCCCGGCACCTCCGTGGCCGCCATCGTCACGGTGGCCGCGGCGTTCGTGGGCCTCGCCGCGTTCCAGGGAACCTTCTCCTTTCTCACCGGCACGCTCGCCGCGCGCACCTCCGAGGGGACCATCCGGAGACTGCGTGACGCGTTCTATGACCACGTGCAGAAGCTGCCGTTCTCCTACCATGACAAGACGCCTACCGGAGAGCTGATCGAACGGGCCACCTCGGACATGGATGCCGTGCGCAAGTTCTATGCCGACCAGGCGATCGGCTTCGGCAGGATCGTCCTGCAGTTCTCCATCAGCTTCACCGCCATCTTCTCCCTGAGCCATCGCCTCGCGCTGCTCTCCGTCATCGCCATGCCGTTCGTGCTCGGCGTCTCCGTCATCTTCTTCCGCGTGATCTCGAAGCGCTACGAGAAGTACCAGGAGCAGGAGGCCATCCTTTCCACGACCCTCCAGGAGAACCTCACCGGGGTGCGCGTCGTAAAGGCATTCGCGCGTCAGGATTTCGAGATGGCCCGGTTCGAGACGGTGAACGCTGAGAAGTTTCGCAGGGGCCGGCGCCTCGTCATGATGAACGCTTTTTTCTGGCCGTCCACGGACATTATCTGCGCGGTGCAGATGGTCGGCGGGTTCATGGTCGGGGCGCTCATGACCATCCACGGGCAGATCACCCTCGGCACGTACATAGCCTTCGTGGCGCTGATCGTGCAGATCATCTGGCCCATCCGGTTCCTCGGGCGCCTCATCGTGGACATCTCGGGGTCGCTGGTTTCCTACGAGCGCGTCATGTCCGTCCTGAAGCTCGCCCAGGAGCCCCTCGCTGAAGGTCGCGTCCGGGACGGCGGCCGCCTGCGCGGCGAGCTCCAGTTCTCGGATGTCTCGTTCGGCTACGACCCGGCGAAACCTATCCTGAGCGGTGTCACCTTCGACTGCGCGCCGGGGCAGACCATCGCGCTCCTCGGGTCCACCGGGTCGGGGAAGACGAGCCTCGTGAACCTGGTGCCGCGCTTCTATGACTACAGCGCCGGCAGCATCATCCTGGACGGCCGCGAGCTTTCCGAGTACGCGCGCCATGCCCTCAGGGCGCAGGTGGGCATCGTGGAGCAGCAGCCCATGCTCTTCTCGCGGTCCATCAGGGACAACATTACCTACGGCGTACCGGGCGAGGTGTCCCAGGAACAGGTCGAGGAAGCGGCGCGCTCGGCCGCGCTGCACGACGTGATCCTCTCCTTCCCGAAGGGCTATGACACGATGGTGGGAGAGAAAGGCGTGACGCTCTCCGGCGGCCAGAAGCAGCGCGTGGCCATCGCGCGCACCATCCTGAAGGATCCCGCCATCCTCATCCTCGATGATTCCACCTCCTCGGTGGACACCGAGACGGAAGGGGAGATCCGCGAAGCGCTGGAAAGGCTCATGGTGGGACGCACCACGTTCATCATCGCCCACAGGATCCAAAGCCTCATGAGGGCGGACCTGATCCTCGTGTTCGACGCGGGGCGGATCGTGGAGCGGGGCCGGCACGAGGACCTCTGCCGCGGGGGCGGCACGTACAGCCGGATCTTCGACCTGCAGACGCGCATCGAGAGCGAGCTTGAAGAGGAGATCAGCCATGTCTGATTTCAGCACCGACGAAGAGGTTTTCACCACCGCGTTCAGCGGGAAGACCGTGCTGCGGATGTTCGGGGCGGTGCGACCCTACTGGAAGCGCATGATCCTGTTCCTCGTCATGGTTGCCTCGGTCGCGGTCGGTGACGGCCTTTTCACCTACCTCAACAAGCGCCTCATCGACGAGGCCATCACGGCGCACGACACCTCGAAGCTCGTCACCATCGGCACCCTCTTCGGCGCCATCATCATCCTGCAGGCCTGCTGCGTGTTCGGCATGATCTTCTTCGCGGGAACGCTGGGAGAGAGGGTGCAGTATGACTTGAGGAAGAAGATGTTCGACCACCTGCAGGCGCTCTCCTTCTCGTACTACGACCGGACGCCCGTGGGATGGATCATGGCGCGGCTGACCTCCGACTCCGGGCGCATCGCCGGCCTCATCACCTGGGGCCTCCTCGACGTGACGTGGGCCATCACGAACATCTCCACCTCGACGTTCTTCATGTTCCTCATCGACTGGAGACTCGCGCTCATGGTTTTCGGCGCCATCCC
This sequence comes from uncultured Spirochaetota bacterium, assembly GCA_963768665.1. Taxonomy (GTDB): domain Bacteria; phylum Spirochaetota; class Spirochaetia; order SZUA-6; family Fen-1364; genus Fen-1364. The sequence goes on from CAVYIU010000004.1 coordinate 267,849, forward strand.
CCTGCTGGTCGTGGTCGCCGTGCAGTTCAAGAACCGCATTGTCGCCGAGTACCGCACGGTGCGCAGGATCAACTCGAAGATCACCGCCGCGTACAACGAGAACATCACCGGCGTGCGCGTGGTGAAGGCCCTCTGCCGGGAGGCGAGGAACCTCGGGGAGTTCAGCCACCTCACCGGTGACATGAGGGCAGCGGGGTTCCGCGCCGCGTGGCTCTCGGCGCTGTTCCTCCCCGTGGTGCAGATCATCAGCGCCGTCGCGGTGGGAGCGATCGTGTGGGTGGGCGGCCTGCAGGCGCGCTGGGGTCTCATCAGCGTCGGCGGCATCCAGGCCTTCCTCGGTTACGTGACCTTCATGATGTGGCCCATCCAGGACCTCGCGCGCGTCTACGCGGACATGCAGCAGTCCATCGCATCCGCCGAGCGCACCTTCTCCCTCATCGACGCGGTGCCCGAGATCACCGACCGCCCGGCCGCCCTCGCGGCGGGCGCCGATCCCTGCAGCATCGCGGGGGACATCGCTTTCGACGCCGTGGACTTCTGGTACGTCGAGGGGCAGCCCGTGCTTCGCGATTTCACCCTGGCCGTCCGCCAGGGCGAGACGCTGGCACTGGTTGGCCCGACCGGCGGCGGCAAGTCGACCATCGTGAACCTCCTCTGCCGCTTCTACGAGCCGAAGGGCGGCAGGATCACCATCGACGGCCGCGATTACAGGGACCTGCCGCTGCGCGCCATCCAGTCCCGCATCGGCATGGTGCTGCAGACACCGCACCTGTTCTCCGGCACCGTTCGGGAGAACATCCGCTACGGGCGCCTGGACGCTTCCGACGCCGAGGTGGAGGAGGCGGCGCGCAAGGCCGGCGCCCGCGAGTTCATCGAGAAGCTCGACAAGGGCTGGGACGCGGAAGTGGGCGAGGGCGGCAACCGCCTCTCCGTCGGCCAGAAGCAGCTGGTGAGCCTCGCGCGCGCCATCCTCGCGCGGCCCGAGATCTTCATCATGGACGAGGCGACGAGCTCCGTCGACACGCTCACCGAGGGTCTTATCCAGCGCGGCATGGAGGAGCTGATGCGCGGCCGCACCAGCTTCATCATCGCGCACCGCCTGTCGACGATTCGCCGGGCCGACAGGATCGTGGTGATCGAAGGGGGGCGCATCACGGAGGCGGGCACGCATGCCGAGCTCATCCGGGCGCGCGGGCATTACTACGGCCTCTACACGCGCCAGTTCCACCACGAGCGCGAGCACGGCGCCGATGCCCTGCGCGTGCTGGAAGGCGACGCCTTGTAGGCGCGCCCGCGACGCCCCTCCGTGGCGCGCCCGGACGCCCCTCCGTGGCGCGCCCGCGACGCCCCTCCGTGGCGCGCTGTGCTGGCGCCCGGCGGCCCGGCGCACTATGATGGCGCATGCGCATCATCGCGGGTCACACGAACATGGACCTGGACTGCATGGGCTCCATGGTCCTTGCCCGGGCTCTCTACCCCGGGTCCCGCGCCGTGCGGAGCCGGCTCATCCACCCGGTCGCCCGCACGCTGTACAACCTCTACGCGGATCACCTCGACCTCGCGGCGCCGGAGGACCTGGCCGGGGAGACCATCGACGGGATCGTGATCGTGGATACGCGCTCCCTGGGGCGCATCGCCGAGCTGGTGAAGGCACTGGGCACCCTCCCGCCGCTCCCTTCCATCGACGTCTGGGATCATCACCCCGACGACTCCTCCGACATTCCGGGCGCGGTCATCCGTGAAGGATCCGTCGGCGCGAATACGACGCTCCTCGGCACGGAAGCGATAGCGCGCGGGCTCGCGCTGAGCGCCGATGATGCCACCATCGCGCTTGCCGGCATCTACGCCGACACCGGCAACTTCACCCACGAGAACGTCAGCACAGCCGATTTCGAGGTGGCCGGGTGGCTGAAAGGGCAGGGGGCATCCCTCGACATCGTCCGCACCATACTCCAGACGCTCAAGGACGGGTCGCAGATCACCCTCTTCCACGACCTGCTGAACCGGCTCACTTACCAGAACGTCCACGGCCACCTCGTGATCACCGCGTACGTGGAGATGGACCGCCAGGTGGGCGGACTTGCCGCCGTGGTGGAAAAGGTCTTCGAGGTCGAGAGCCCGGACGCGATCTTCGTCGTGTTCTTCTTCGCCCGGGAGAACGAAGCGCTCATCGTGGCACGCAGCGCCCAGCGCAGCATCGACGCGGGCCGCCTTCTTGCCGCCTTCGGCGGCGGAGGACACGCCCAGGCGTCCTCCGCCCTTGTCAAGGGCGCGCCGCTCGCGCACCTCCTTCGGAGGTCGCTGGGACGGCAGACATGGCACGCGCTCCAGGCATACTTGAAGGTCATGCTCGGCCCGGCGGCCAGCGCCGTCTCCTTCATGTCGAAAGACGTCGTGACCATCTCCGCCTCCTCGACGCTGAAGGCCGCGTCGCTCCTTTTGGAAAGCGTGGACAGGACCGGCGCCCCCGTCGTGGACGGCGAAGGCCGCTTCTGCGGCTACCTCACCCTGAGGGACGTGGGGAAGGGGAGGCAGTCCGGGCAGATGGGGGCGACAGTAGGTTCGCACATGACCCGCAAGGTCACCACGGTCACGCCAACCACCTCCTTCCGCGAGATAGAGGGCCTGTTCTTCTCGCACGCGATCTACGACCTGCCCGTCATCGACGCCGGGCGCGTCGTCGGCGTGGTCACCCGTGAGGCATTCCTCAAGGCGCGTTCTGTCCAGTAGCCGGGCCCCGGGGACTCACCCTGCTCACGCCTTGACGAACGCAAAACGATGGAAGCACACTCTGGCCGGCGCGGCATGGAATACATGTCGCTGGCGCGGCATGGAATACATGTCGCTGAAGGAGCGGACGGTTCATGGACGACAGCATCTCGCACCTGCTCACCCTCAAGGCCGAAACGAAAGGCTACTGGGCTGAGCGTATCATCGCCGAGCTCGAGTACGCAGTGAAGCTGTCCCGCGCCACGGGCCGCACGCACGACGCCATCCTGCGCGCCGCCATCGAAAGCCTGGCCGCGACCCAGTCGACCGCCGGTGCCATCACCCGTGAGACCGCGGAAGAAACCGAGGAGAAGCTCCAGGCGATGTCCGCGGAGGCCAAGAGCTACACGGTGCTCTGCGCGGCGCACGCGCACATCGACATGAACTGGATGTGGCGCTTCGACGAGACCGTCGCCATCACGCTGGATACGTTCCGCACGATGCTGACCCTCATGACCGAGTACCCCGCGTTCACCTTCTCCCAGTCGCAGGCGTCGGTATACCGCATCGTGGAGGACCACGATCCCGAGATGCTGAAGGAGATCCGTCGGCGCGTGAAGGAAGGCCGCTGGGAGATATCCGCCTCGACCTGGGTGGAAGCGGACAAGAACATGCCCAACGGCGAGAGTCTTGCCCGGCACGCCCTCTACGCCAAGCGCTACCTCGCCCGGCTTTTCGAGATCGCCCCCGAGTCCCTGCAGCTCGACTTCGAGCCCGACACGTTCGGGCACAGCCGCAACGTGCCGGAGATCCTGAACGCTGCCGGTGTGCGCTGGTACTACCACTGCCGCGGCTACGACGGGCACGTGCTCTACCGCTGGCAGGCCCCGTCGGGAGCGCAGGTGATCGCCTTCCGTGACCCGTTCTGGTACAACTCGGAGATCACCCCTGCCATCGCGTCCCTCGTTCCCGAGTTCTGCAAGGAACACGGCATGGACACCATGCTCCGCGTCTACGGCGTCGGGGACCATGGCGGTGGACCAACGCGGCGCGACCTGGAACGGATCATTGACATGGACAGCTGGCCGCTGTTCCCCCGGGTGAAGTTCGGCACGTACCGTGAGTTCTTCGGCAAGGCGGAAAAGGTCGCCGACAGGCTCCCGTTGGTGAACAGGGAGCTGAACTTCGTCTTCACCGGCTGCTACACGACGCAGGCGAGGATCAAGGCCGCCAACCGTCTCTCGGAAAGCCGGCTGGTGGAAGCCGAGACTTTCTCCGCCCTCGCATCCCTCGTCACCTCCGCCCCGTACCGGGCCGGGCAGTTCACGCGCGGCTGGGAGGCGGCCCTCTTCAATCATTTCCACGACATCATCCCGGGCTCGGGCACGGCGGACACGCGCGAGTACGCCCTCGGCCAGTTCCAGGCCATCCTCGCGGCCGCGGGGACGGAGGAGGCCAACGCCCTGCGGCGGATCGCCGCGCTCGTGGACACCTCCTCGCTCGTCGACCCGCGGGAAGACGCGCGGGCAACCACGTCGGAGGGGGGCGGGGCGGCATTCGGGATCTCGGACTTCCGCATGTCGCTCGTCGAACGGGGCCACGGGAAGACGCGCGTCATCCACGTTTTCAACGCCTTGCCCTGGGAGCGGACCTCGGTGGTGGAGGCTGCCGTGTGGGACTGGCCCGGTGACCGGGCGCGGATCCGCGTGGCGGATGCCTCCGGCACGGTGCTGCCGCACCACGTCATACCCAACGAATCCATGGCGTTCTTCGGCACCTCGTACTGGGGCCACCAGTACCTGCGGGTCGCCTTCGAGGTGACGGTACCCGGCTGCGGCTACGCCACGGTCAGCCTGTCGGAGACCACGCCCCTGGTGCTTCCCGATCCCCTGTCCACCGACCCGCGGGTGGAAACGCAGCCGAGCTTCGTCCTCGAGAACGAGCTCGTCCGCGCCGTGTTCCATCCCACCACGGCGGCGCTCCTCTCCTTCGTGGACAAGGAAAGCGGCGAGGAGCTCATCGACACGGCGCGCGAGGCCGGCATTTTCCGCCTCGTGCAGGAAGACGACGCCAGGGGGATGACGGCCTGGATCGTCGGCCGATGGATGTCCGTGCACAGCGCGCACCAGGCGGTGAAGATCACCCCGACCGCCGGGACGAGCGCTGTGCGGCAGTGGATCTCGTACGAGACGGGCTTCGCCTCCTCGCGGATCAAGGCCACGGTATCCCTGGACAAGGGATCGGCCGCGCTCGCGTGGAGCGTGGAGTGCGAATGGCTGGAGAGGGGCAGCAAGGGCGCCGGCGTGCCGCAGCTGAACTTCTTCGTCCCCGTCGCCGGTGAGGTAAAGACCTGGCGGTACGACATCCCCTTCGGTGTCATCGACCGCGCCGGGGTCGACATGGACCTCCCCGCCAACAGCTGGGTCATGGGCGTGCCGAGGAAGGCGGGGCGGCGGGCGCTGATGGTGATCGCGGACCAGAAGCACGGGTTCCGCTGCGTCGACAACTCCCTGTCCCTCACCCTGCTGCGCAGCTCCTACGACCCGGATCCACATCCCGAGCTCGGCGTGCACAGGTTCAGCTTCGTCGTCGCCTCGGTAGACGGCGCATCCTCCTCGGCCCTCGTCGCGGCGGCGCGGCATCGCGCGCACCCGCTCACCGTCATCTCCGGCTCGGCGCACGCGGGCTCCCTCCCGCGCTCCCTGTCCTTCGCGTCCCTCGGCGGCGGCGTCGGTTTCTCCGCCGTGAAGATGCCGGAGGACGAGCCCGCGGGCCGGCTCCTTCTCCGGCTCTACGAGACGGAAGGCCGCGCCGCCACGGCCACGCTGAAGCTGTTCTGCTCCCCGTCGGACGCCTGGCTCGTGGACCTCAACGAGAACAGGATCAAGGATGCCGCGCCTCCTGTCATCGCGAAGGACACGGTGACGGTGGCGCTCTCACCATACACGGTGGTGACCCTCGTCGTGCAGTTCAATGGCTGCCGCGGATGAGCCGCCCGGCCGGCCCGGGGACGCCCGGGGTCATCGCCGATTACGCCTGCGTCTGCGGGGAAGGGCCGGTCTGGCATCCCCTGGCGAAAAAGCTCTACTGGCTGGACATCCCGCGGGGGCTCCTCTTCAGCTATGACCCCGCCGAGGGCAGGCACGAGACGGCCCTGCAGACAGGCCCGATCGGCGGCTGCACCGTGCAGTCGGACGGCGCGCTCCTCCTGTTCATGGAGAAGGGGGCTGTCAGGCTCTGGCAGGGCGGCGCGCTGCGCACCGTCATCGAGTCGACGCCCGGCGAGGAGAACGGCCGGTTCAACGACGTGATAGCGGATCCCGAGGGGCGGGTCTTCTGCGGCACGGTGCGGGCCGACGGTGCCAAGGGCTGTCTCTACCGCCTGGACACCGATGGCAGCATCCACCGGCTCCTGGAAGGGTGCGGGTGCGCCAACGGGATGGGGTTCACGCCGGACCGCACCGGGTTCTACTTCGTCGATTCACCGACGCACGAGGTCTTTCTCTTCGACTACGACGCGAAAAAAGGCGGCCTCTCGAACCGCCGCGTCTTCGCCCGTCTGCCGGATTCCCTGGGCGTACCGGATGGCATGACGGTGGACGCCAAGGGATTCGTCTGGGTCGCGGTCTGGGGCGGCAGCTGCCTCCTGCGCTACGCGCCGACCGGCCGCGAGGACCAGCGCATCTACTTCACCGCCCGGCTGGTCTCCAGCGTGACTTTCGGCGGTGAGGACTACCGCGACCTGTACGTGACGAGCGCCGGGGGAGACAACCGGAAAGAAAACGGTCCCGCCGCAGGCGCGCTCTTCCGTGTCCGCCCCGGCGTGCGCGGAGTGCCGGAGCACTTCTCGAAGCTCGCCGTCTGATCCCGGCAGTCCCTTTTTGCCGCCACTTCTTCACTCGCCGCTGCCGGCGGGCGTGTGTATTATCACTTCATGCGAGTAGAACGTCGAATTCGTGGTGCCGTCTGCCTCTCGGTCCATCCGCACGGGTGCGAAGAGTACGTGCAGGAGCAGGTCCGTTACGTCACGGCGCGGCCTGCCCTCACGCGCGGTCCGCGCAAGGTGCTCATCATCGGCGCCTCGACGGGCTACGGGCTGGCAACGAGGATCGCTGCTGCCTTCGGTGCGCGCGCCGAAACGGTGGGGGTCTTTTTCGAGCGGCCGGCGGACGGCGAGCGCACCGCGTCTGCGGGCTGGTACAACAGCGCCTATTTCGAGGAAGAAGCGGCGAAGGCCGGCCTGAAGGCGTGGAGCCTCAACGGCGATGCTTTCTCCGACCCGTTCAAGGCGGAAACCATCCAGCTCCTGAAAAGGACCACCGGTCCCGTGGACCTCGTCGTCTACAGCCTGGCGTCGCCGCGGCGCGGGGTGCACAGCTCTGCGCTACGCCCCATCGGCAGGCCGTACACGAACAAGACGGTGAACTTCCAGAACGGCCAGGTGTACGAAACCTCTGTGCCTCCTGCCACCGAGGAGGAGATCAGCGGGACCGTTGCCGTCATGGGGGGAGAGGACTGGCAGCTGTGGATGGACGCGCTGCGCGCCGCGGACCTCCTCGCGCCGGGCGTCACCACCGTGGCCTACTCCTACATCGGCTCCTCCGTCACCGCTCCCATCTACCGCGAGGGGACCATCGGCCGGGCCAAGGAGCACCTGGAGGCCACCGCGCATTCCCTGACCGCCGCGCTCGCGCCCCTGAAAGGCCGCGCGCTCGTGGCGGTGAACAAGGCCGTGGTCACGCTCGCCAGCGCGGCCATCCCGTTCGTGCCGCTGTACATCGCGCTCCTCTACAGGGTCATGAAGGACAAGGGCACGCACGAGGGATGCATCGAGCAGATGGACCGGCTTCTCAGGGAGCGGCTCTACACCGGCGGCCCGGTGCCCGTGGACGAGGCCGGGCGCGTGCGCCTTGACGAGCGCGAGCTCGAACCCGCCGTCCAGGACAAGGTCCGCGCGCTCTGGGCCACGGTGACCACGGAAAACCTGCCGCAGCTCGCCGACTTCAACGGGTACCGGGAGGAGCTTTCCCGGATCTGCGGGTTCGATTTCGCCAAGGTGAACTACGAGAAGGACGTCGAGACGATTATCCCCATCCCCTCGATGGGCTGACGGCCGGGCTGCGGCGGCACGCCCGGGCGAGCGTGCCGCACCCGCCCTTATTCAACGAGCTCCTCCGGCCGCGCCACGACGATCTCCCCCGACTCCTCCATTCTCCGAATCAGCGCGACAACGCTCTGCTGTGCACGCTCCACCTCGTGCAGTCGGACCGGTCCCAGTCCCTTCAGGAGCTGCTTGAGCTTTTCCGCGTCTTCCCGCGGCATACACCCCCAGAGGAAGGTCCTTCCCTCTTCGGGAGCGGCTTTCATGGCGCGGAGCAGGACATCCGCGTCGGCCATCTTCACGACTTTTGCGGCGTCCTTCCTGTCCAGGAGCACGATGTCTTCGAAGACGAACATCCTCCGCTTGATTTCCTCGGCCAGCCCCGCGTCCTTCTTCTCGAGCATCTCGACCACGAGCTTCTCCGTTGAACGATCCGCGATGTTGAGGATCTCGATGAGGCCCTCGATACCGCCCGCCGCGGCAAAGTCCTCCGATGAGATGATGGAGAGCTTCCTTTCCAGGACCCGCTCCACCTCGCGCAGGACTTCCGGAGAGGTGCGACCCATGCAGGCGATCCGCTTGGCGACATCAGGCTGAAGCTCCTGGGGGAGACCTCCCAGCACCGTGGACGCCATTGGGGGCTCGAGATACGACAGGACAAGCGCGATGAGCTGGGGGTGCTCCTGGCGGATGAAGCTGAGCAGGTGCGCAGGGTCTGCCCGACGGATGAAATCGAAAGGCCGGAGATGCCCGGCGCTCGCTTTTTCTTCGCTTGCTTCCCGGTCCTGCGGGCCGAAAGCGAGCTGGTCGGCCATCGCATCCTGCTTCTGCCGCAGGGTCCCGATGGAGCTCTTCATGTCGGCAAGCGATCCGCTGATCTTGGAATCCAGCTCCCGCAGCGCCTCGCGCATCCCGGAGTCAAGCGCTTCGAGCTCCGAAGGCTTGCCCTTGTTCTCCGCGGGCGCAAGAAACGGCAAGTCTCCCTTCATGATGCCGCTCACGACCTCGTAGGATGCGGGCTTGCGTCCGCCCCCGTGCCGAGCCTTCAGGCCAAACAGGGTGCGTCCGCCGACGCGCAGGAACGCTGCGCCCTGCCGATACTCGGGGATCTTCACCAGGCCGCCTCTCTGCAGCGCGCCCACCTCGCGCAGCGAAAGCTTTGCGCCCTCGAGGTAGACCTCGGCGGGAACACTCAGCGTGAACGATCCCCGCGCCACGTGTTTCGCATCCCCCCGACGGAGAGAGGAGTACACATATTGGGCCGAGAGCTTGGGGATGATGGGCTCTATGGTGAGGTAGGGGATGCAGAAGTTCATCATCCCTTCCACGTCACCGACCTTCGTCTCCAGCGTCACGAGGACGACCATCTCCGAGGGCGGAACGATCTGCGCGAACTGGGGGTTCGTCTCGATCTGCCCCAGCCGGGGACGCAGGTCGATGACCGTCGTCCACGCCTCGCGCAGGTTGCCCAGGATGCGGACGATGATGCCTTCAATGACCGACTGCTCGATGTCCGTGAGCTCGCGGGTGAACTTCGCTCCCTCCCCCTGCCAGCCTGTCCAGCTCGATGATCGTCCCTTCGCCGATTCCCGCGACCTCGGCAAGGCATTTGGTGGTCCTGCCCAGCTCGACCCTCAATTCGACCCCGATCTCCCTGATATGGCTCAGCTTCATTGCCCGTCTCCCTTCTCCATCTCTTCCACCTTGAAAAAGAACCCGCCTGGTCTCCAGACGATCCTGCCCCGTGCGATCCGCCGGCCGCCGATCTCCAGCTCGCACACCTTTCCGTCCAATGGCTCGAATGCCGCGCTTTCCATGATGCCTTTGGCGGCCATGTAGCTGAGCTTCTGTTGACGCACGATGACGTGCGTCGGGAGCAGCACTCGTACGGCAATCGGGGATTCTTCGAGAAACTGTTTCAGCTTGATCATTGCGCCCCCTTCTCCACGCAGAAGCATTGGTTCCCGGGGCAGCCGATTCTGGCACGAATGTGGACGGAACCGATACTCTTATTGCTTTGCGCTGCGGTTTCTGAACTCGCGCGGGCTCATTCGCATGATGCGCCGGAAATACCTGTTGAAGTGGGAGAGATTGTTGTAGCCGACGGAGAACGCGATCTCGATGATGCTCAGGGAAGAGCGTTTCAGGAGCACGCAACTTTTCTGGATGCGCAGTGTGTTCAGGTATTCAAAGACGTGCGTTCCTGTGTGCCGGCCACCGCCTCCTCGATCCTGAACCGGGCATGACCGACATTTCCCTTCTCGTGTCCTGACGAGAAGCATCGGGAAACGACCACGAGAAGCTCCACCAGGACCAGCCTCTCCATGGTTTCCCTTCCGGGCCGCCTCTGCCTGGCCTCCGCCTCGATGCGCGTCAGCGGCGCCGATGCCTCCTCGAACGCCGCCGGGGGCAGGCGCGTGACGCCGATCGACGGCTCGAATGCCGGCGGATCGTGTGCGGAGCCAAACATGCCGAAAACCCTGTCAGCGTCCGATCCCAGCAATTCCGGGTCGAGGACACTTTTGCAGAAGGCGACGCTCGCGAGCTTCGCGTCACCTCCTGCCTCGACATTTCGCGACGCGCCGGGAGGAACCAGGAGGGCGATGTTTTATCGGCGTGACGGGTTCAAGCCGGAGGGCGCCCACTCAGTTTCCTTCGAGCTCCCGGAGGGCTTCGACCACCTTGCGAGCGGAGGAGGCCTCGATGATCCGCGTGCGAAGCTCGTCCCTGGTGGCCAGGCCGCTGACGCCCGCCAACGTGCGGACGTGCTGCGGGAACTGGTCCGCGGGAATCACGAGGAGGATCACCAGGCGTGCCGGCGCCTCGTCCACGGACGCGAAGGGGATCCCTTCCGCGGAGGTGCCCAGCGCGGCGACGAGCTCCCTCACGCAGGCCGCCGCCCCGTGGGGGACCGCGAGGCCGCGGGTCAGTCCCGTGCTGAAGGACTTCTCCCGTGTCGTCACCGCCTCGATGACCTCGCCGCGATCGGCAAGGCGGATCTCGTGCGCGGCGATGAGGACGTCGACGAGCTCCTCGATGGCCTCCCACTTGTCCCGGGCCGCGAGCCCCACGCGGACGACGTCCTCCTGGATCATCTCCGACAACAGCATCCCCCCGCCTCCCCGCGGCGCCGGGCTCACGGTCGTCTCTTTTTCAGGTGCTTGAGACGAATGATGTCCTCCCGCTCGCGCTGCTCCAGCACGCCGCGGATGTAGTGGACCTGCGCGGCGAGCGAGGGCAGCATGCGCTGCTCGAGGGCATTCACGCGCCGCGAGGTCCTGCGGATCTCCTCGGCGAGCCGCGTGAGCTTCCGGTCGAGGGGAGCAACGCGCAGGATGAGCGCGAGCACTGCCTCGAATCGCTCCGCTGCCTCCTCGATACGCGCGCTTGCCCCCGCGGCAGTGAACCCGCGCTCGCTCGGCTCGAGGGGAGCCCCGGCAGGGCGAACCTCCACCACCCTCGTGCCCCAGAGGTTGCGCACCTCGCTCTCGAGGGTAATGGACCGGTGGCTGGCAAAGCCCGCCGAGACGACCGCCTCGGCCCCGTCGGCGGCGAGGGCGCGCATGAGGGATTCCCTCGCTTCCGCGAGCTGCTTCCTGAACGCCTCGCGGGATTCCACGAACCTCGGGATCTCCGCAAGGAACTCCCGCACGAGCGCTTCCCGTTTCCCGCGCAGGAGCTCGGCGCCAAGCTCGGCCGAGCCGGATCTGCGCCCTGCGGGCAAGGAGCTCGGACCGCGTCGGGGAAACCTGCTCCACGGCTACGTCTCCCGGGGGCGCTGCGGAGAAGCGCGGTAGCGCTCGATGAACTCCCCGCGGATGCGGCGGTACTCCGTCTCGGGGATGCCGGCCAGGGCGCGCCAGCCCAGGTCCAGCGTCTCCTCGATCGACCTCTCTTCGCCGGCCTGGTGGATGAGGGTCCGTTCGAACTCCTCCGCGAAACGGAGGTATTTCCTGTCGAGGTCCGCGAGCGCGTCCTCACCCACGATTGCCAGGAGCCGCCGCGCGTCCTGGCCCCGGGCATAGCAGGCGTAGAGCTGGTTGGCGAGGTCGCGGTGATCCTCCCTTGTACGGCCCTTGCCGATGCCGCTGTTCATGAGCCGCGACAGGGACCGCAGCACGTCGATGGGGGGGAAGATCCCGCGGCGGTGAAGCTGCCGCGAGAGAACGATCTGGCCCTCGGTTATGTACCCGGTCAGGTCCGGGATGGGGTGGGTGATATCGTCGTCCGGCATGGTGAGGATCGGGAGGAGCGTGACTGATCCCCTGCGGTCATGAATCCGGCCGGCGCGCTCGTAGAGCGACGCGAGGTCGGTGTACATGTAGCCGGGATAGCCGCGCCGGCCGGGGATCTCCTCCCGTGCCGTCCCGATCTCGCGCAGGGCCTCGCAGTAGCTGGTCATGTCCGTCATGAGAACGAGCACCTCGTAGCCGAGCTCGAAGGCGAGGTATTCGGCAGCGGTCAGGGCGCACCGGGGCGCGAGCAGCCTCTCGATGGTGGGATCGTCGGCGAGGTTGAGAAACGTCACGGTGCGGCTGCGCGCCCCGGTGCGCTCGAACTCCGCGAGGAAAAAAGCCGCCTCGCGCTGCGTGATGCCGATGGCCGCGAACACGATGACGAAGCTCTCCTCCTCGCCGGTGACCCGGGACTGACACAGGACCTGCGCGGCGATCTCGTTGCCGGGGAGCCCGGCGCCGAGAACACCGGCAGCTTCTGGCCCCGGACGAGGGTGTTGAACCCGTCGATGGCTGAAACCCCCGTATGGATGAACGACCGGGGCTTCTCGCGCGATATGGGGTTGATCGGGATGCCCGACACCGGGAGGATCGCGTCCGCCACGAGGGGGGGGAGGTCGTCCCGCGGCCTGCCGGATCCGCCGAGGACGCGGCCGATCAGGTCCTCCGAAACCCCGAGCCGGGCCTCCCGGTCGGTGAGCTGGATCGTTGTGCGGGCGATGTCCATGCCCATGGTTTCCTCGAACACCTGGATGACGGTGACCGCATCCGAGACCTCGATGACCTGGCCGCTTCTCGGCGCGCTCCCGGGAACCGAGATCGAAACCGTCCCGGCATAGGGGAGATCCGATGCGCTCTCGACGAACAGGAGCGGTCCGGAGACCCGGCGGATCCCGCTGTATTCCCTTCTCATGAGCCCGGCGTCGATCAAGTCACGGCCCCCTTGTCGCCGAGCGCCGCAAAAGAAGCGCGCAGGCGTTCCCCGATCCGTGCCGCCTCCGCGGCGAAATCGGCGGCCGGGATGTCCCGCATCCGGGCCAGCTCTTCCCGCTCAGGGACCGACAGCACCTGCGCCAGGGAGACGTGTGCCGCGAGGGCCGCGGCCCCGAGGGCGCGGAACTCGAGCAGCAGCGCCAGCATGACCGATTGCTTCCCGAGGGGGCAGGATGCGTCTGTCTCCGACGTGGCGTTCTGCTGGAGGAAGCCGTCGCGGAGCATGCGGCTGGCTTCCAGCGTGAGCCGGTCGGCGTCCTGGAGGGAATCCGGTCCGACCAGCTGCACGACTTCCTGCAGCTCTGCTTCCTTCTGGAGTATTTCCACCAGTTCCCCGCGCAGGCGCGGCCACGATTCATCGACATGGTCGACGTACCAGGGAGCGAGGCGCTCCAGGTACAGCGAATAGCTCCTGTTCCAGTCGACGGCGGGGTAGTGGCGGCTGTGCGCGAGCGGGTAGTCCAGCGCCCACAGCGCCCCTGCAACCCGCATGGTGCTCTGGGTGACCGGCTCCGAGAAGTCTCCCCCCGGCGGGGACACGGCCCCGACGATCGTGACCGACCCTTCCCGCGCATCGGCCCCGAGGCATTCGGCCGCGCCCGCGCGCTCGTAGAAGGAGGCCAGGCGCGAGGGGAGGTAGGTCGGGTAGCCCTCCTCGCCGGGCATCTCTTCCAGTCGCGACGAGATCTCCCGCAGCGCCTCTGCCCAGCGGGACGAGGAATCCACCATGACGGCCACCGCCGCGCCCATGTCGCGGAAATACTCCGCGATGGTCACCCCGACGAAGATCGAGGCTTCCCGCGCGGCCACGGGCATGTTCGACGTGTTCACCACCAGCACCGTGCGGTCCATGAGCGGTCCACCGGTCCGGGGATCGATCAGCTCGGGGAACTCCGTGAGCACGTCGGTCATCTCGTTGCCGCGCTCGCCGCAGCCGACGTACACGATGACATCGGCGGCCGAATACTTCGCCAGGGATTGCTCGAGCACGGTCTTGCCCGTGCCGAATCCGCCGGGGAGGCACGCGGTGCCGCCCGTGGCGATGGGGAAGAGGCAGTCCAGAACGCGCTGCCCCGTGACGAAAGGGGCGCGGGAAACAGTCTTTCGCTTCACCGGTCGCGGGACCTTGGCCGGCCAGCGCTGCGACAGGGAAAGCATTTCGCCGGAATCCAGCCGGGCCACGGGCTCGTTGATCGTGAACTCCCCCGCGGCGATCGCAGCAACGGTGCCCGCCCGCCCGGGCGGAACCATGATACGGTGCACGAACGAGCCGGTCTCGCGCACCGTCCCGATGGTGTCGCCCCCGGAGACGCGGGAACCGGGCGCGACCGTCGGCTCGAAGCGCCACCTCCTGTCCATGGGCAGGGCAGGTACCGAGAGCCCGCGGCTGATGAACGCGCCGCTCTTCGCCTCCAGCGTCCGAAGCGGCCGCTGTACTCCGTCGAAGACGCTGCCGAGGAGGCCGGGGCCGAGCGTGACGAGGAGCGCCTCCCCCGTGCACTCGGTCGGCTCGCCGATGCAGATGCCGGAGGTATCCTCGTAGGTCTGGATGAAAGCGTTCTCCCCGTCCAGCCGGATGATCTCGCCCATGATCCCGGCGAGGCCGACGCGGACCACCTCGCCCATGCGCGCGCCGGCCATGGACCGCGCGATGACCGTGGGGCCGGCGACCCGGCTGACGATGCCCCGCAGCGAGCGCGCCTCGTCCATCGCCGCCCTCACAGCTTGAGGGAGAGCGTGTATCCCACCGCTCTCCTGATCAGGCCGGCCACGTAGCCGTCGTCCCCGACGCGTTCCTCCGCCGGCCACTCCAGCCTGCCCGGCACCTCGACGACCAGGGGCACGTTCATCTCGGTGCACTGCTCCCGCGCCTCGCCGCCCAGCTCCCGCATCATCTCCTCCTCCACCAGGACAAGGCCGCAGGAGCGTGATTCCACGGCCTCCGCGATGGCGGCCTGGAGCGCCGCGGCATCCGCCACGACGGTCACGTCGATGCCCGGCAAGTGCGAATCCCGAGGCGAGATCCCTTCCCAGGAGCGCAAGGATCCTAGACAAGGAAGAGTCCCTCCCGCACCGCGTTCGCCGTCATACGCCAGGCGACCCCCCGGGCCAGCATCCGAAGGTTGGAGAACTCCGCGTAGAGGCGCCAGAGGAAACCGAGGGGCACGCCGACGCCGAGCACGTCTTTTCGGAAGAGCTGGCAGGCACGCTCGACCAGGACAGCCTCGAGAAACCTCTCCATCACGGCCAGTCTGCGCGCCTGTCCGTACGCAAGGATCCCCTTCTCGATGCCCGGGGAGAACCAGGTGTCGGTGAGCGCCTCGAAGGCGGACTCCAGCGAATCGCTGGCTGCAAGGCGGGCGAGGAGAGCCGCCGGGATCGTGCCATGGGCGATGGGCTCGTCGCTCTCCGGGGAGAGGGATCCGCCTCGTTCCCGGGCGCGCACGCGGCCGAGGACGGCGAGCACGTTCAGCAGGTCCACCTGCCGGCGGATGCAGTCGGCGACCACCGCTTCCGCGGCGTCGGCGGTGTCGAGCTGCGCGAGGACCCATCGGAAGAACGCCGAGGATACGCTTCGCTCCAGCGCCCGCGGGTCGCGGGGCGCGTCACATTCCAGGATGGCCCGGCGCAGGACGAAGCTGAACGCCTGCCCGCCCGCGGTGAGCGCATCCGCGACGCCGGGCACATCGCGCGCCGCGGCGAGCTCCTCGATCCGCCGGGGATCCAGCTCGCCGATCGCGAGCACCGCACCGGCAACCCTCGCCGGCGCGACTCCCGCCAGCCGGGCCCGCAGCACGGCGATCACGCTCGCCAGGTCCCACCGGTTCTCCTGCAGCGCGAGCAGCCTGCGCGGCCGCTCCGGCGCGATGGCGAGAATGCGGGCGAAGGCGCGGCGCGTCGTCGCGAGAATCGCTTCCTCGACCGCGGCCGCCAGCGGCACCGCCGGGCCCGGTGCGGTGCCGAGCTGCTCCTTGTATGGCGATGCCATCAGCGCTTCCCTCAGGGCGACCTCTCCGTACCCCGCGAGCACGCGATTGTAGAAATCCCTCGTGAGAAGCGCGGTGCTCATGCCCCGCACCCGTGCATTGAGATAGTCGTAATCGCTCACGGGGAGCCCCCCGCGGCCGGGTCGGCTGCGGCCCGGCCGGTTGCCGCCCTGCTCCCGGGGCGTCGCTCGCCGAAGAGGACTTTCGCGACCTCCGGCTCCGCCCTGTCCCTGGCTGCCGCGATGCGCGCGGCGAGGCTGTTGTCCGCGCGCCGCCTGCCGTCCGCCGAGGTGGCGATCACCGTGGCATCCTCTGCGCGGACCTCGACGCGGCACCCCGCGCCGATCACCGCTTGTGCCTCGGCGGCGAGGGTCTCCAGTGCCCCCCGATACCCGGCGCCCGCCTTCAACTCCTCGATCGCTTTCCCTGCCCGCTCGAAGACATCGGCAAGGAGCGCACGCTTCATCCGGAGGCGCTCGATCCGCGCCTGCAGCCGCGCCTCGCCCAGCAGCCGCCTGCCCTCGACGACGATCTCGCGGCGGAGCTCCTGCCGCGCCTCCGCCCGGAACCGCTCGATCTCCCGGCCGGCCTCCGCGGCGATGCGTGAGGCGGCCGCGGAGGCCTCGGCCTCGACGCGGGCGCGTTCCTCGCGGGCTTGCTGTTCGAGCGCGGCGATCAGGCGCGCCGGATCGCTCTCATCGCCCACGGCGGGGCTCAGAGCGTAAAGAGCATGACAACGGCGACCACGAACCCCAGGATGACCATCGTCTCGGGGATGGCGATGAGGAGGATGATGGTGCCGGCCGACTCGGGTTTCTCCGCGATGGTGCCGGCGCCGGCGGCCCCGATCCTGCTCTGCGCGATCCCCGTGGCCAGCGCGCACAGGCCGACCGCGATCGCCGCGGCCGCCGCGATGAGCCCCACCGTGATGTCCCGTGCCTTGGGTGCCGGGGCGACAGCCTGCTGCTGCGCCTCCTGCGCCAGCGCCGGGACGGCGGCAAAACAGGTCGTGATGAGCACCAGGGCGAGGAGCAGCGTTTTCCTGTTCATGGCACGATACCTCCGAGCTTCCTGAAGGGGGTGTACGGTCTCCCGCCACCGAGGTAGAACTTCGAGAAGAACTCCACGTAGTGAAGGCGAAGACCCTGGATGGTCGGATCGATGATGCCAAGGACGAGGTTGAGCGCGTTCACCAGCACGATGACGAGGCCGGCGAGCACGACGCTGCCGGCCATCCCTCCGAGCATGGCGGCGAGCATCGACAGGACCGCCGAGCACATGCCGATGGCCATGATGCGGGCGTAGGAGAGCACGTTTCCCATGGCGCTCAGGACCTCCAGGGGAAGGAGGACGCCGTGCGAGGGCTGGCGCATTGTCTGCAGCACCATGAGCACGAGGAACAGCACGAGGGCGACCAGGCCGAGGGAGCTGAAGATCGGCGGAAGCACCTTCGCCAGCCGCCCCACGAAGAAGAAGAGCACCGCGAGTCCCGCGATGCGCGCGAGGTTGCCCAGGGCCATGCCCCGGTCCCCGTCTTCTTCGCATTCACCACGCCCAGCACGAGGCCGAAGACGATCTGCATCGCCCCCACGGCGATGGCGAGCACGAGGTAGCCGAGCAGCGTGGACGTGGACCGTCCCGCGGCAACGGAGAACCGCTCCTGCCAGAGCGGGTGCAGCCCGAGCGCCCGGCCCAGCTCCCCGAAGAACTCTCCGAAGACCAGGCCGAAAACCGCGGCGAAGACGCCGCAGAATCCCGCGACGACCGCGAGACTGCGGACGATCTTCCGCGCCCGGCCGGCAGCGAAGAGCGCGGCCGCGGCCAGGAGCACGATGACCCCGTACCCGATGTCCGCCAGCATGAGACCGAAGATCGGCGGAAAGAAGGTGGCCAGGTACACGGTCGGATCGAGGGTGCCGTACCGGGGGAGGGGAAGAGAGAAAGCAGCGGCTCGAAGGCGTCGACGGGGCGCGCGTTGGAAAGCTGGACGGGGGGGGCGCCCAGCGCGCCCTGGCGCACCTCGCGCAGCACCACCTCTCCCGCCGAGATCTCCGCCAGTCGCTTGCGGAGACCGTCCGTGCCCTGGCCCAGGAGCCAGCCCTGGACGATGAAGGCGTGGCGCGTGCGCGCGAATCTCGGCAGCGCATCGTAGAGGGCGAGCCTGTCGCGGAAGAGATTGCGAAGCGCGCAGAGCTCCGCGGCGCTTTCCTCGAAGAAGCGGTCCCTCTGCTCCCTCAGGAGACGGCGCTCGGCGCCGAGGCCGTCAAGCTCCTTCTTCAGAGCGGCAAGGGCCTCCCCGAACGGAAGGTCCCGAAGATGGCGGGGAAAGAGCATGTCGTCGATGCCGGCGGCGGCCGCGAGGGCGCGCACGCGCGCGGAATCCCGGGGCGGAAACGCGATAAGCACCGCGTGTCGCCCGCCGTCGAGCGCCTCCTCGGCAAAGCGGGAACGGCCGGCCGATATCCGCTCGATCTCCCACCGCAGCTGGTCGCGCGCGCGCCGGCTCCGCCGCTCGAAGATGACCCCGATCATCTCGTCGCCCCGGGGCACGGCGTTGGTCTGCAGGAGCGGGGCGAAGGCGGCAAGGACCTTCTCGTGGCCGGCGAGCACCTTGATGTCGTCGGAGAGGTTGTGATCGCGGCGCGCGAACGACCGGGCGCGGCCGAGAAGCTCTCTGGCGCGCGCCGAAAGCACTGCGAGCGGCGTTTCAGCGAGCCGCTCGTACTCGATCCGTGCCGCGGCCTCAAGTGTCGGTGCACGCGCGATCACGGCCGGGATCCCGCGGATCGCCTCGTCGAAACCCTGCGCCGCGCTGGCGCAGGCCTCCCGTTCATGGCTCTCCTGCTCGGTGAGGCGTATCTTGCTGAGCAGCTCCACGCGGCTGAGCTCAACCAGGGGGGTGTCGACGATGTGGAGGGTACCGGCGTCCTGGATGATCTCGACGGTCCTGGTGAACAGCTCCATGGGCCCGATGATCTCGACTGCTGCCATTGCGCTGATCATCGCAGGCCGCCCGGCCAGACGTGGTCGACCACGAACCGCACCGCCGTTTCCATGGCGGCGCGGGCACCGCGCTCCAGGGCATCGGTGCGGGCCCGCTCCTCGCCGGCGGCATTGTCCGCTTCCTGCCGCAGCCGTCGCACCTCGGCGTCGCGCTCGGCGGAGAGCAGGGCCGGAAGCCCGGCGCGCGCTTCGCGGACCGCCTCCTGCGCGCGGGCTTTCGCCTCCGAAACGACGCGCTCGGCGCGCAGACGCGCATCCGCCATGAGCGCATCGAGATGCTGTTCTGTATTCCTGACGGAAGGGATGAGTGATTCGAGCTCCTGCGGGCCGCGTTTTTTCTTCATGGCACGGAACTCCGAAAGCATGAAAAGTGTAGGGTCGGCTCCGGGCGCCGTCAAGGGATGACCGGCGCCCTCCGCGGCCTTCACCTCTCCTCGGAGAAGCCCCCGTACCCGCTCCCCCGAATCCTGCCCGGGCAGCATCAGCGGCCGTCCAGGCAGTAATCCTCCATCGCGTCGCAGAGCGCCTCGATGTTGGCCATGGGCACCGTGCCGTAGACGGCCGCCAGCACCATGAGCCCGCCCCGGGGGTCGCCGAGCTCGCCCACCGCGCGCTTCACCTCGTCACGAAGCTGTGCCGGCGTCTGGAAGGGGAATCCCTGGCGGTCGAGGTCGAGATTGATGCAGAGCTTTCCCTTGTAGGTCTTCTTGATGTCCGCAAGCCCGTTCGCCCGCAGCTGCGGGTCGTGGATCTGCAGGCCGTAGCCCACCAGGTCGTCGATGATCTCCAGGATGCGGCCGTCCGACGAGAGGAGGACGATGCTCCCTGCCGCCCTGATCTTGCGGAAGAGCGGCTCGAACAGCGGCTTCAGGTGCCTGCGGAAGCCCTCGGGGCTGATCATGAGCCCGTGCTGGGTCCCGATGTCGGTGTGGAAGCTGATGATGTCCACGCCGATCCTGATCCACTCGTCCACCACGGCGTGCTCGAATGCCGCCAGCTTCGCGATCAGGCGGTCGAGCTCCGGCGGGTGCGTGGCAAAGTCCATCATGAGGTTCTCGAAGCCGCGCAGGAAGTAGAGACGGTCGAAGAGGCGCTCCGCCCCGCCGTGCGTGAGGAGTCCCTTCCGCTTCCTGTCCTCCATCTCGGCGCGCGTGGCGGCCCAGTCGCGCTCCCCGCGTTCCGTCTTCGTCATCGCGTCGGGCGGGTTCCACGAGTCCAGGGCGCTCCAGTCGGCGAGCGGGTGCCCCACCACCTGCCCCTCGAGACCCTCGATGGCGTTCGCCCAGGTGCATCCCCAGTTGTCAGTGAACGCTTCACCCCTGCGGTAGACCACCGGCATCTCGTCGGCGTAGTCGAACGTCGCCGGGTCGTACTCGGGAAAGATCCGCGGGTGCCGGCGCATCAGCCCGTCGAGCTCGGAGCGGTACTGCTGGAGGGTGAGGGGCGAGAAGGCCATGCTGCAGGGGATCCATGCCGGCGAGCCGAACGTGGCCGCGCGGATGTAGTTCTCTCGATCGCTCATGGTGGTGCTCACGGTTCCTCCGGGATGCGCCCAGTATTCAGCGCCGCGGGCGGCGCGTCAACGGACGCTTTCAGGGGATCACGAGGATCTTGTGATACGGCTGGATCCCGGCGGCCATCATCTCGATGGCGGACGCCACCCCTTCCAGTGTGACCCTGTGCGTCACCAGGGGACCGACCGTGATAAACCCGCGCGCCAGGGCGGCGGCAGCCTCGGCCCAGGAGTGGTGCGGGAACGCGGCCAGCTCGAAGCTCCACGTTCCGACGATGGTGAGCTGGCCACGGAGGATCTTCTCGAAGGAGGCGCCCTCGATGGTGACGTTGCTGACGGGCCGGCCGAGAAGCCCCAGCCTTCCGAACGGGCGGAGCGCGGCGATGCCCTCGTTGAGCGCCGCGGCGGATCCCGAGGCGTCGAACACGACGTCCACGCCTCTGCCGTTGGTGCGCTTCATGAGCTCCCCTGCCGCCGAGACCCCGGCGCCGCAGAAGGCGTCGGGCAGGCCGACCCCGTGGGCGATGTCGACCTTCCCCTGTGCCACGTCGATGCCGAACACGTGCGCCGCCCCGAACTCGCGCGCCCATTGTGCCACGAAGTTGCCGATGGCCCCCAGGCCGAACACGGCAACCGATTCTCCCCATGCGACGCGCAGGTTCCGCACGGCGTGCAGCGCCACCGTCACCGGCTCCAGGAGCGCGCCCTGCTCCACGCCGACGCCTTCTGGCAGCGCCACCAGGGCGCCGAGCGGCGCCTTCAGGTACTGGGCGAAGCCGCCGTCGCTCGTAGCGCTCGCATTGGGCGAATTGCCCGATCTCGCAGAACCTGCAGTGACCGCAGGGGAGGAGAGGGACGATGGAGACGGCATCACCTTCGGAAAAGGCCTGCGAGGCAGCGGCCGCGCCTGCGCGTGCGGGGGCCGGGACGATCTTCGCCACGGTGCCGGCCATCTCGTGGCCGGGGATCGTCGGGAACCGGTGAGGTGCCGGTGGTGCGCACGCGCGGCACGTGGGAGCCGCACACGCCGCAGGCGCCGACGCGGATGAGGGCCTCCCCCGGTCCGGGAACGGGCACGGGGACGCTTTCCACGCGGAGGTCGCCCGGGGCGTGGAGGACGGCTGCTTTCATCGTCTCCATCGATTGTCCTTCTATTCGAGGTTGGCGTGGGCCTGCGCCGCGGCGGCAGGGTCGATGCCCCGGCGCTTCATGACGAGGAGGCAGAGCGCGTCACAGAGGAGGAGGAGCGACTGCTCGAACAGCGTGGTCATGGGCTGCAGCGAGGGGATCTCGTCGGCGCGGGCGAGCCGGGTGCGGCAGGGAATGCGCACTGCCAGGTCGGCGAATCCCGCGACGGTGCTTGCGCTGATGGAGCCAAGGTACAGGACCTTCGCGCCGAGTGACTTCGCCTTCTGCGCGATGGCAGCAGGAACGAGGGACTCGCCTGATCCCGACCCGGCAACGAGGAGGTCCCGGACAGTGATGGGCGGCTCGTCGATGGCGCCCACCGGCACGGCGGGGATGCCGAGGTGGTTAAGGCGCCTGGCGAACGCCTGCAGCACGAGGAAGACGCGCCCGACGCCCACCACGAACACGCGCCCGGCGCCGCAGAACGCCTCCACGACGGCATCCACCTGGCGCGGATCCACCGCTTCCAGCGCCTGCCGGCACTCGCCGAGGACAAGGTCGCGGGCGGCCGGGAACCCGCTCACCTCCACGGGAACACCACGGCCTTGATGGCCTTGCGTGCTTCCACGGTGGCAAAGGCCGCCGGTGTCTCGTCCAGTGCGAACCTGTGCGTGATGTCGCAGGGGGCGTGCACCTTGCCCGCGGCGATCATGTCCAGGGCCTCGCGGTTCTGCCGGCCGAGGCTCGAGGACGCACCCGTGAGGCTGATCTCGAGGTAGTGGATGATATTCGCGTCGATGGTGATGGTCTTGTCGTCCTTCGGCAGGCCGCCGAAGAAGTTGATGCGTCCGCGCGGCGCGGTGAGGCGGAGTGCCGTCTCCTGCGCGCGCGCCGAGGGGACTGCCACGATGACCACGTCCGCGCCGAGGCCGCCTGTCTCCTTCCTCACGAGCTCCACCAGCTCGTCTCCCTCGGCGCGGAGGACCAGGTCCGGAGCGAAACGCTCCCCGGCGAGCGCCAGCCGCGCCTCCGAGCGCTGCGTGAGGATGACGCGCCGCGCGCCGCGGGCGCGTGCCAGTTCCACCTGCATGCACCCCGCGGGCCCGGCCCCCATGACGAGCACCGTGTCTCCGGCTCCGACAGCCGCCCGTTCCGGCCCGTTGATGCAGCAGGCAAGGAGCTCAGCCATCGAGGCGTCCTCGAAGGAAAGGCCGGGCGGTATCGGGTTCACGAAGCCGTTGGCCACAACGTTCACCGGCGGCACGATGTACCGGGCAAACCCGCCCGAGCTCGCGTGGCCAACGCTGGGACGGGGATCGATGCAGACGTTGCCCATGCCGGCCCGGCAGTAGGAGCACACGCCGCAGCCGTGCCCCGGCGCGATGGTCACCCGGTCACCGACCGCGTACCCCGTGGTCCCGGTGCCGAGCTTCGTCGCTGCCGCGGCGGCCGGGAAGCTCGAGGTGACCTGCGACACGGCAGACGACATGCGCCTCTACCAGCACTTCGCCTCGGGGTCGCACCCGGAGGCGGGAAGCCTTCCGATCCCGGAATTCATGGCGTTCGCGCAGCAGGATGACGGGCCCGGGGCGGCGGCCCCGCGGCGCGTCAGCTGTGCATGAACTGGCGGCTGTACAGCTCGCTGTAGACGCCGCGGGCCTTCAGCAGCTCGGCGTGCGTTCCCCGCTCGACAATGGCGCCGCCTTCCACCACGCAGATGAGATGCGCGTTGCGCACCGTGCTCAGCCGGTGGGCGATCACCAGTGACGTTCGTCCCACGAACAGCCGCGAGAGCGCCTTCTGGATGAGGAGCTCGGTCAGGGTGTCCACGTTCGCCGTCGCCTCGTCCAGGATGAGGATGCGCGGATCCGTGAGCACCGCGCGGGCGATGCAGATCAGCTGGCGCTGGCCCAGGGAGAGGTTCGCGCCTCCCTCCAGCACGACCGTGGAGAACCCCTGCGGCAGCCCCTCGATGAAAGCGCGCGCGTCCGCTGCCTCGGCGGCGCCCGCGATTTCCTCCGGTGATGCGCCCGGCTTCCCGAACCCGATGTTCTCGGCGATGGTGCCCGAGAAGAGGAACGGGTCCTGGGGGACGAGCGCGACCTGGCGCCGCAGCGACTCCTGCGTGACGCTCCTCACGTCCCACCCGTCCACCAGCACCGCACCTCCCGTCACCTCGTAGAAACGCGCCACGAGGTTTGCCACGGTGGTTTTCCCGGCACCCGTCGGGCCTACAAGCGCCACGAGGCTCCCCGGGGCGATGTCGAGACTGACGTTGCGCAGCACCGTGACGCCCTCCTTGTAGGCGAAGGTGACGTCCCGCAGCTCGACACGGCCCTCGATCCTCGGCAGCTCGCGTGCGTCGGCGAGGTCCACGATCGCCGCCGGTGTGTCCAGCAGCTCCAGCACCTTCTCCCCGCCCGCCATGGCGGCCTGCAGGGTGGTGTAGAGCTGGCTCAGCTCCTGGATGGGCTGGAAGAAGCGCGTCACGTACGCGAGGAACGCCACCACGATGCCGAGCGTCAGGCTGCCGCGGGCCACCTGCTGGCCGCCGAACCACAGCACGACGCCGGTCGCCGCGACGCTGAGGAGCTCCACGGTCGGGATGAAGACGAAGGAGAGCGACATCGCCTTGACGTTCGCGTCCCTGTTGGCGCGGTTGATGTCGCGGAACCTGTCCTGGGTCTGCGCCTCGCGGGAGAACGCCTGGATGACGCGCATGCCGGAGATGTTCTCCGCGAGGTCTCCCACCACATTGGCGATGCGCGTGCGCGTCATGCGGAAGGCCTCCCGCGCAAAATGGGAGAAGATCCACGTCGCGAGAATCATGAACGGCACCACCGCGAAGCAGAGCAGCGCCAGGCGGGGGTTGAGCGTCAGCATCACGATGACGATGCCCGCCACCAGGAAGATGTCGCTGATGAGCGTGACGAGCCCCTGCGAGACGAGGTCGTTGATGACCGCCACGTCATTCATGACGGTGGAGACGGTGACGCCGACGATGTGCGTGTCGTGGTAGCCGAGGTGGAGGGCCTGGACGTGGCGGACGAGCTGGGAGCGCATGCCGGCGAGGAGCCTGTTTCCCACCGACGATATGGTCCAGCCCTCGCCGGCGGTCGCTCCCCACGTGCCGGCGAAGCACGCCGCGATCAGGAGGCACGTGCGGGCCAGGCCGTCGAGGTCCTTGCCGGCGATGTTCGTGTCGATGGCCACCTTCAGGAGGTAGGGGGCGGCGAGGCTGAGCGCGGAGGCCACCAGCATGAGCGCGACCGACGCGAGGATCTGCCGGGTATAGGGCCCGAGCATTCGAGAGGAGGCGGAAGGCAACGCGCGGGTTGAACGCGCGGACCTCGCCCTGCGCGCCGAAGCTCTGGAGCATCCTGTTGGGTCCGCCGGAGATGCCGCCGCCGCCGAGCATCAGCCCGCCGCCTCCTCTCCGCCGTCCTCGCTTTTCACGATCTGCTGGTAGTAGATGTCCGCGTAGAGCGGGGAGGCCCGGAGGAGCTCCTCGTGCGTTCCGCGCGCGGCGATGCCGCCCCTGTCCAGCACGAGGATCATGTCGGCGCGCCGGATCGAGCTGAGCCGGTGCGCGATGACGAACGTCGTGCGGCCCTCCATGAGCTTCTCCAGCGCGGCCTGGATAAGCTGCTCGGTCCCGGCGTCGACGCTGGAGGTGGCGTCATCCAGGATGAGGATCCGCGGGTCCAGGAGGAGGGCGCGCGCGATGGCGACCCTCTGCTTCTGGCCGCCCGAGAGCGTGACCCCCCGCTCGCCGACGCGCGTGTCGTATCCCAGCGGCAGGCTCGTGATGAAATCGTGCGCCTGCGCCTGGCGCGCGGCCTCGATCACCGCGGCCTCGGAGGCGCCGCTGGTGCCGAAGGTGATGTTCTCGCGGATGGTGAGGGCGAAGAGGGTCGTCTCCTGCAGCACGATCCCGATGCGCTCGCGCAGCGACGACAGGGTGAGGGACCTGATGTCGTGGTCGTCGATCATGATGCGGCCCCCCGTCACGTCGTAGAAGCGGGGGATCAGGTTGATGACGGTGGACTTGCCCGAGCCCGTCGCGCCCAGGAGCGCGATGACCTGCCCCGGCTCGGCCACGAAGCTCACCTCCGAGAGGACGGTGAACCTGTTGAAGTACGCGAAGGAAACCTTGTCGAACTCCACGCGGCCCTTCACCCTGTCCAGGCGCACCGCGTCAGGTGATTCCTTCACCTCGGACTGGGCGTCCAGGATCTCGAACACGCGCCGGCCCGCCACGGCCGCCTGCGTGATGGCAGGGGCGATCATGCCGAGCATGCGCACCGGCTGCACGAGCTGGCCGAGGTAGGTGGAGAACGCCACCAGGGCGCCCAGGCTCAGTCCGCCCCTTATCACGAGGCTCCCGCCGTACCACATCACCACCACGGTGCCGATGCTGGCAATCACCACGAGCAGCGGCGCGTACACGGACTGGATGCGCGCGCCCTTGCCGGCGAGCGCCAGCCAGCGGTTGTTCTCCCGTTCGAACCGGTCAGTCTCCGCGTCCTCCTGCGCAAAGGCCTTGACGATCCTGCTGCCGCGCAGGTTCTGTTCCAGGCGTGTGGTGAGGACCGCGAGCTGGTTCTGCGTCTGCGCCGAGACGGAACGCATCTGCCTCCCGAATCGCAGCGCGGCAGCCACGAGGAGGGGGATGGAGAGGAGAGCGAGGATGGCCAGGCGGGGGCTCATGGCGATCAGGACAGCGCACGTCCCCAGCGCGAGCACGGCGCCCTCGAGGATGCGGGCCGTTGCCCGACCGGTCAGGAACCGTACGCGGTCGACATCCTGCACGGCGCGGGAGAGGAGCTGGCCCGTTTCCACCTGGTCGTGGTAGGAGAACGAGAGGGACGCGAGCTTCCCGTGGATGTCGTTGCGCATGTCGAACGCAACGCCCTGCGATGCCTGCTCGAGCCAACGGCCCTGGAAGAATGCCAGCACTCCCTTCACGACCGTCAGCCCCAGGAGAGCGAGCACGAGGCCGCCGAGCACGTCGAATCGCCGTGCGGCGATTCCCTGGTCGATCATCCGGCGGATGAGCTGCGGGGACACGAGGACCAGCGCGTCCATGAGGAGCATGAACGCGTAGGCGCCGACAATGATGCGAAGCTGCGGCCGCAGGTACGCATAGCAGCGCAGGAGTGTCGAGAATCCGCCGGAGGTGGCTTTCGCAGGCTTGGGCACGGTTAGTACAAAGATAGCGCGGGTAAGGCGAGGATGGCTACGACACGGGTAGCTACGGCAGCTTGACGCTCGGCCGCGCCGCCGCTATGATGCCTGCACGTTTTCAGGGGAGGATCAATGGGCAAGACCCATCGCGGGAAGGGACTGAAGGACCAGGTTCGAAACGGGCGCGGCGTGTGCCCCGTCTGCAAGAGGACGGCGGTGAAGGTCGTTTACGAGGCGCAGATCAAGGATGCGACCGTGAAAGTCTGCAAGACCTGCAAGGCAACGCTCAACAATGCAAAGGTGAAGAAGCCGGCAGAAGCGCCTGTAGCCGCCGCTACCTGAGGACGATCACAGCGTGCCCGACAGGGCATCGCGTGCCCGCCGCGAGGGCCCGCCCGCCCGCGAGGCCCTGCGGGCCCGCTTATTTCTTCCTTGACGCCTTGGTGATCTCGCGAAGGATGAGACGGACGATTTCCTTTTCCATGCTCGTCTTCTTTGACTGACACAGCTTCTTGAAATCCTTGTGAATGGGATCCGGAATGGCCCGGATCAGTATGGCTCCCATGCCTGAGACTCTACCACCGCCCCCATGGGGCGTCAACGAATTTACTTTTCATCCCCGTATTCTTTCATCACGGCAGAGGCCACGCGCGCTGCACCCTCGGCATCCGAGGCCACGCTGCCTGCCAGGTCCGCAGCCTGTCCCGCCAGCGCCTTGATGCGCCCGAGGATGCTCGTGATGCCTTCCAGCATGGATCGTCCCCTGTCGGCATGATCGGCCTGTTCCCGCAGGCGTGATGCGCTGATTCCAGCGCTTTTCATCTTCGCAATGAGCGCGGAGGCCTCTTCCCAGGCCCCGGCGGGTCCCCTGGCGGCGCTTTCCGCCGCTGAGGCTGCCGCGTGCACGGACTGCCCGGCGGCCTGCGCGGCTTTCGTGGCTGCCGCAAGCCGCTCGCCGGCCTCTGCCAGTGCCGCGGCGAGAGCCTTTGCCCTGCCCGGACGCGTCATCCGCGAGGCCGCGGACCTCGTCGGCAACCCGGGTGAGCCGCTGGCCCGCCGGTCCGGCCCTGACAGCCTCGAGGGAGGCGTTCACGGCCAGGACGTTGAGCTTTCCGGAGGCTTCCAGGAGCGACTCGGCGCCCTTTGCAGCCCGCTGCACCGCGCTTACCGCCGAGGACCCCGCCGTGATGATGCGGCTGAGCTCCTCTTCCGCCTGTGCCGCGTCAGGTCCGATGGACAGCAGCGCCGCCTGTGCCCCGCGGGACTGCGCCAGGGCGGCGCGCATCGCGTCGGCAAGCTTCTCCAGCAGCTCCAGCCGCGCCCCCAGGCCTGCCCGCAACTCGGCGTCCTGCTCCTCGCCGCGGCGGAACAGCGCCACTGCTTCCGCGCCCGATGTCTCTCCTGCCGCAGCTTCCTTGCCCACTGCTCCCACGATCGACCGCAGGTTCGTCGCGGCCGAACGGACGCTCCGCGATGAGGCGTCGATCCGCGTGAAGGCCGCTCGCGCGGTGTCGCTTTCCCTTTCGAAGCGGCCCAGGACCTTCGCTGTCGACCCGATCCGCCGCACGGCGATTGCCGACAGGATGCCGAGGATCAGCGCCAGGCAGATCGCGGGCGCCAGGACCAGGAGGGCCAGGCGTGTCCAGGGCATTCGTGCGGGCACCTCGGCTGCCACGAGTATGCTGCCGCCCGTGGGTTCGGCTCTTACGGCCGTGATCCCGATGGTGCTGCCGCCGGCGTCCGTTTCGAGGGACGCGGGGCCGGCGTTTTCTCCTGTCGCCGCCAGGAGCGACGCGAGCGAGCTCGGGGCCGCGTTCGGGAAAAGTTGCGCGAGGGACTGCGCGCTTGAGCCTCCGGGCGAGGACACGAAAAGGAGTCGCCCCCGCGGGTCGGTTAGCGCGGCGGTGACCCCGCGCTGGGAGAGCACGGCGGGGAACACCTCCGCGGCGATGTCGGAACCGGGCCGGACGATGGTCAGCACCCCGAGCAGGTCCCCGCCGTCCATGAGACGCGCGCTGGTCCGCACAGAGGTTCCCTCCACGACGGTCAGCACGCTGTCCGTGGAGAGCGCCGCGAAGTACCAGGCATCCTCGGGGTTCGTCTTCGAGAGGGTGCGCACCGGTGTCCCGTCGCGGTAGAGGAGCCCCGTTTTCGCGCTGCCCATGGAGACGGCGGAGCCGGGCAGGAGAGCGCTATAGTTCGCGATCTCGGCGAGCGAGATTCCAGCGTGATAGCGGTTGGATGCCGTGAGGTGCTCGCCCTGGAACTTCACCCACAGCCACACCAGGGGAGACCGGCTGAGGTGATCCGTGATAGCGGCCTGCCGCTGGACCACCTCGGCGAGCGCTCCCTGCGAGCGCAGCGCCGCGTCCGTGCGGCGCGCATCCGCGGCAGCGCGGGCGTCCGCCCCGTGCCATGCCGAGACGAGCAGCACGATCAGGGCGGCGGCGACGGGGACACAGATCACGGCGGGCAGGAGGAGCGGAAAGTGGCCAGCGTGTTTACCCGGCATTCGCGAAGTATAGGAGCCGCTGTTCGACGCGGTCAAGGCGCAAAAGTCGCAACGCCGCCGACTGGCCCGCGGCGCCAGCCCGGTTTTCTCTTTGCGGTGGCTCTGATACACTCGCCCCGTCACGATCCTGGAAGGGGTGCACGCATGCTTTTCACCGAGGTGAATGTCCCGACGGAGTTGTCACTTGCGAGCGGCGCGCGGCGCGCGGACCACAGCGGCGTCGTGGTGGACGTGGTCGTCTCGGGCCCGGGCGGCAGGCAGTGGAAGGTGCCCGCGTTCTGGGCGGGTGACGCTTCCTTCCGCGTGCGCTTCGCGCCGCCTTTCCCCGGGCGTTATGCGTGGCGCTCGGTATGCGCGGATACGGCGGACGAAGGGCTGCACGGCAGGAAAGGCGAGCTGGAAGCCGTCCCCTACACCGGCGCCAACCAGCTCTTCCGCCGCGGCCGGCCCGCCGTGGCTGCCGACAAGCGCTCCCTCACCCTCGGCGACGGGACGCCGTTTTTCTGGCTTGCCGACACGTGGTGGATGGGCCTGTGCAGGCGCCTGTCCTGGCCCATCGACTTCCGCACGCTCACCGCTGACCGCGTGGCAAAGGGTTTCAGCGCCATCCAGATCATCGCGGGGCCGTATCCCGACATGGCGGCGTTCGACGAGCGCGGCGCAAACGAGGCCGGTTTCCCCTGGGAGACCGACTGGTCCCGCATCAACCCATCCTGGTTCGACCTCGCCGACCTGCGCATCGAGTACCTCGTGCGTTCCGGGCTGGTGCCCTGCATCGTGGGCATGTGGGGCTACTACCTCCCGCTGATGGGGACGGAGAAGGTAAAGGCGCACTGGCGAAACCTCGTGGCGCGCTACGCCGCGTGGCCGGTCATCTTCTGCCTGGCAGGAGAAGGGGTGATGCCTTACTACCTGTCGGAGAACAAGGAACGTGACGAGCAGCTCCAGCGCAGGGAATGGACGGAGGTTGCGCGCTACGTTCATTCCCTGGACCCGTACAGGAACCTGGTGACCATCCACCCCACGCAGAGGGGCCGCGAGCAGCTGGAGGATCCTGCCCTCATCGACCTCGAGATGCTCCAGACAGGTCATGGTGACCGCCAGAGCCTGAAGGGGACGATTGACACCGTGGTGGCGTGTCACGCTGCGGAGCCGCGCATGCCCGTCATCGTCTCCGAGGTATGCTACGAGGGGATCGGGGAGGCCTGCCGGCAGGAAGTCCAGCGTCTCATGTTCTGGCAGAGTGTCCTCAACGGCACCGCGGGCCACACCTACGGGGCCAACGGCATCTGGCAGGTGAACACCCGCGCAAAGCCGTACGGGCCTTCCCCCCACGGGATGGCCTGGGGAAACACGCCGTGGGAGGACGCGTACGTTCTCCCCGGCTCCGGGCAGCTGGGGCTCGGCCGCCGTTTCATGGAGCGCTACCGCTGGTGGAAGTTCGAGCCGCACCCGGAATGGGTCGACCCTCGCTGGAACAAGGACAACTATTCGCTTCCCTCCGCCGCGGGAATCCCCGGCGAGGTGCGGGTCATCTACTGCCCGCAGATGTGGGAAGCCCCCACGGCGAAGGGGCTCGAGAAGGGGGTCTCCTACACGGCCTCCCTTTTCGACCCGGCCACGGGCGCCGACACGGAGATCGGCGCGGTGAAGGCCGACGCGAACGGCGACTGGAAGATCAGCGTCGGCAACAAGCCGTGGAACACCTTCCCGCTGTACCAGGACTGGGTCGTCGTGCTGGAAACAAAAGACGCACGCACGGCGTCGGCGCGCTCATGACGGACAGGGAACGATTCCTCGCGCTCATGGATTACCGTCCCGTCGATCGCTGCGTCTACGGCGTCTGGACCGGCGGCTGGCCGGAGACGTACGAGCGGTGGAAGAAGGAGGGCTGGGACGAGTCGGCGCCTTCGCCCTTTCACACCGACACCTGGAACATCGAGGGGGGATGGTTCTTCCCGAACCCGCCCTTCGAGCGGAAGGTTATCGAGGAAGACGCCACGACGGTGCTCTACGTCAACCACGAGGGCATCCTCATGCGCGAACGCAAGGACAACCCGATGTCCTCCATGCCGCAGTTCGTGAAGTTTCCCGTGGAAACGCCGGGCGGACTTCCGCCAGTTCCGCCGGGAGCGCATGCAGCCGGACCTGGCAGCCGCGCGTCGGCGCCGACTGGGTCGCCACGCTGGAGGCCCGCAGGACGCGGAACGTCCCGCTGATCGTCGTCTCCGACCGGTGGGGCGGCTTCTTCGGCGGCCTGCGCGGCATGGTCGGCGTGGAGCGCCTCTGCACGCTGTTCTACGACGACCCCGCGTTCGTGCAGGAGATGATGGAGGCGACGGCTGACTTCATCATCGCCATCATGGCGAAGATCCTCGACCACACCGACGTCGACGTCTACGGCTTCTGGGAGGACATGGCGTACAAGACGGGTCCCCTGGTGGGCCCCGCGCTGTACCGCACGTTCGCGCTCCCCCATTACCGCAGGGTCGTGGACTACGTGCGCTCGCGCGGCGTGGCGCACGTCTGCCTCGACAGCGACGGGGACGTGAGCTCCCTCATCCCGATATGGGTGGACGCCGGTATCGACACCCTCTACCCGTTCGAGGCGCAGGCCGGCATGGACGTGGTGGCGGTGCGCAGGGAATACGGCAGGGGACTGCGCCTCTGGTTCGGTATCGACAAGCGCGCCATCGTGCGGGGTCCGGCAGCCGTGGACGCGGAGCTGGCGCGGGTACGGCCGCTGATCGAGGAAGGCGGTTACGTGCCCGGCCTGGACCACTCCATGCCCCGGACGTTCCCTACGCGGGGTACCTCATGTACATGAAGAAGCTCGGGGAAGCCTGCGGGGTGAACGAATGACGGAGCCCGTTTTCGTGGCCCTGTTGATGGCCGACCGCGTCATCACGGAGGACAACCAGAAGAAGGGAATCCTCGGGACGTTCACGCAGTTCACCGTGCGGCAGGTGCCCGCGGCGCTCCCGCCGTGGTTCATCTACGCCGCGGTCACCAACATCGTGGGAGAGTACCCGTTTTCCCTCAACCTCGTCTTCGACAAGAGCCAGCAGGTGATCTTCTCCGCCGGCGGCACGCTGAAAGTGGACGATCCCCGCCGCGTCGTCGAGCTCGTCATCCCTGTGCCGAACGTGGTCTTCCCCGAGGCGGGAACCTACGTCGTCTCCTTCCACGTCGGCGGGGAGCAGATCGGCTCGCGCATCCTCGACGTGATCATTCCTGAGGCAAGCACGAATCCTTGAACCGGCAGCGCCGCGCGCAGTGCTGCCGGCGCTTTCCCAGCTCCTCGATATACGAGCGCATCTCGACGGGCCTGCGGGCCGCGCCCGACTCCATGGCTGCCTTGGCAACGGCGGGTGCCACCCACAGGAGCAGGCGAGGGTCGAGCGGCTTGGGGATGAGGTAACCGGGCCCGAAGCCGATGGACGGCGAAGCGAATGCCTCCCGCATGCACTCCGGGACCTCCTGGTGGGCCAGGATCGCGATGGCGCGCGCCGCGGCGAGCTTCATGGCGTCGGTGATCTGGCGCGCCCGCACGTCCAGGGCGCCGCGGAAGATGTAGGGGAAGCCGAGCAGGTTGTTGATCTGGTTGGGATAGTCGCTGCGCCCCGTGCCGATGATGACGTCCGCCCTCGTTTCCCGCGCCGTCTCGTAGCGGATCTCGGGGTCGGGGTTGGCGCAGGCGAACACCACCGGCCTCGCCGCCATGGAGGAGAGCATGGCCGGCGTGAGCACGTCCTTCCCTGACAGGCCCAGGAACACGTCGGCCCCGCGCACGGCATCCTCGAGGGTGCGCTCCGCGGTGCGCACCGCGAAGCGTTCCTTGTACGCGTTCATGTTGTCCTTGCGCCCGGCGTACACGACGCCCTTCGTGTCGACCAGCCGGATATTCTCCCGCCGTGCTCCCATGGTGACGTAGAACTCGGCGCAGGCGATGGCCGCCGCCCCGGCCCCGCTGACAGCGATGCGCAGCGCGGCAATCGATTTCCCCGTGATTTCCAGGGCGTTGAGGAGTGCCGCCCCGGTGATGATCGCTGTCCCGTGCTGGTCGTCGTGGAACACGGGGATGTCGAGCATCTCCTTCAGCCGCGTTTCCACCTCGAAGCACTCCGGCGCCTTGATGTCCTCCAGGTTGATGCCGCCGAAAGTGGGAGCGATCGCCCTGACGGCAGCCACCATCTGGTCCGCGGTCCTGGCGTCCAGCTCGATGTCGAACACGTCGATGTCGGCGAACCTCTTGAACAGGATCCCCTTGCCCTCCATCACCGGCTTGGCCGCGAGCGGTCCACGGTTCCCCAGGCCAAGGATGGCGGTGCCGTTGGTCACCACGGCGACGAGGTTGCTCAGCGCCGTGTAGTCGTAGGCGGCCTGGGGCGCACGCTCGATCTCCAGCACGACCTCCGCGACACCCGGTGTGTAGGCGAGGGAGAGGTCCCTCTGCGTGTCGATCTTCTTGGTGGGAACGACCTCGATCTTCCCGGGCCTGCCCGGCGCAGTGGTACGCAAGGACCTCTTCGCGCGTGAAATATGCCATCAGCGGACGACCTCGAACGTCCTGACCTGGAAGCCCCGGAGCGAAAGCGGTATCGACCGGGGACCTTCCATCGCGGCTTCTCCCGCGCCTCGTTCCACGAGGTCTGTCTCGTAGACCTTCCGCGCGTCGAACGAGAGGGCGATCTTCGCCGTGACGGCCGCTCCCGTCGTCTCGTAGACGCGCACCACGATCCCCCGCTTCCCGCGCTTCACCGAGGACAGCACGATGCGGGGATCGGAGACGGATATCCAGCAGTGGCGCTTCGGAAGGACGCCCCCGTGGACGGAAGCCTTCACCGCCACCAGCGGCGTGTTGAACGAGTGACCGTCCTGCCAGACCCCGGCGGCGCGCCAGTCCCCCGCGTGGGGGAGGAGCGCGTAGCGCAGCGTGTGGCGCACGCCCTTCTCGTATCCCTGCTCCGTGGCGACACCGAGCTTGAACCCGCCGCCCTCGCCGTAGCCTTCCTTGAGCGCCGTGCACTTCAGGAGGGAGAGCATCATGACGCCGTCCGCCACGTTGTTGCCGGGGAGCCCCCTGTTCAGGAGCGCAAGGCCCCGGGCATCTGCGCCGGCGCCTTCGCCGTAGTCTATCCAGGTCTGCGCGGGATACTCGCCCTCGGGCCTCTCGATGGCCCCGAAAGGGATCTCGTGCGTGATCGTGCCGCCCCGGATCGACGTGGGGAACGCCGCGCGGTAGCGGACGCGTTCCTCGGCATTGACCAGGGTGGTGGTGATCTCCACGCGCGGCAGCCCCGCGTACAGCCGCACGCGCGTGGCAAAGTACCCGCTGCCCCACGGGTGATCGATGGAAAGCTCGGCGTGGGCGCGTCCCGTGCGGATGTTCGCGTCCCCGTCGAACATGTGGGAGAACAGGGCGTCGTTGGTGGTTTCCCGGGGCAGGGGATAGAGCCCCCGCGAGCGGTTCCCGTCCATGGGCGGATGAAACAGGTCCCCCTTGCACGGACCGTTGTACTGCCAGAAGTTCCCGAAATCCTGCTCGCGGACGATCGTGTTGCCGCGGGGATAGGCCGGCGCAATGGCGTCCCAGCCCGCGCGCTTCTCCACCAGGTGCGTGATGACACCGCGCCAGAGGTCGAAGTCAACCCGCACCTTTCCGTTCTCCATGAACCCCGCATCCAGGTCATCACGGATGTTCAGGGGAACCGACGTCGCGATGTCCGACGCCGCGGCGCCTCCGGGCACCGACCCGGCAGGCAGCGGCAGGACCCTGTAGACCTCCCAGCCGAACGCGGGGACGTCCTTCGCAACGAACAGCACGCGGCCCCGCAGGATCGATCCGTCAGGGGCCCTGTCCACCGCGACGAGGTCGGACGGCACGGGGACCCCGGCGGAGGTCCGCACCTCCACCTCGAAGGCCGCAGGCCCGGTGAAGGCGAAGCCGGCCTCCACGGGATCCGTGCGCTCGTGCCCGAGGGTGTTGAAGACGACCACCGGGATGCCGTCGCCCGAGGTGTCGATGCGCGCGGCGCTTTCGTCCAGGTTCCTGGCCGTGGCGGTCTTCGCGAGCTCCTCGGAGAAATCGAATCGGTCCATGGCCGCGCGGTACACCACGTCCACGTGGCTTCCGCAGATGATGTCGTGGAACTGGTTGAAGAGCACGGGCTCCCAGGCATCCTGCAGGGAGCGCGCCTGCGATTCCGGGCCGGCCCCGGCCAGGACCGCCTGGGCCTCCGACTTCTCCCAGTCCAGCAGGGCCGTCTCCAGCTCGCGGTTCCTCTGCTTGACCCCGATGCGGGCGCTGTAGCACCCGTGGAAGACACCGTTGAAATCACCCGTCTCCACCGGCAGGCGCCCGGAAGCCTTCATCTCCGCGAAGTACCGCGCCGGCGTGGAGAAGACCAGCTCGTATTCCTCCTGCAGCCTGTTGTACTCCGCCATCATTGCCGGCAGGTGCGCCTCCGGGGGCGTGATGTCCGCCCCCGTGAGCGCGAGCAGGCATTCTCCGCGGCTGCCCTTCGAGAGCGCCGCGAGCCGTGCGTCGGCGAGCTTGCGGAACTCGTGGATGTTCGAGGGGACGCCCCAGAACACCGCGTAGCCCAGCGGCATGCAGTGGAAGGGCAGGCGGGTGCCGTCGATGCCCTCCCAGAGAAAGTCGGCCGGCATCTCCGGCGTCGTTCCCCGCTGGATGATGTTCCAGTCGAACCCGCATCCCGCCAGGAGCTGCGGTGTCTGCGGGTGGTAGCCGAAGGAGTCCAGCGTCCAGGCGCACTTCGAGTCGACGCCGAGGTCCCCTTCGAAATACGCGCGGCCGTAGAGGACCTGGCGGAGGAAGGACTCCCCGCCGGGCAGGTTCATGTCCGGCATGACGTGCATGCCGCCTTCCAGCGGGAGCCGTCCTTCCCGCGCGTAGCGGACCAGCTCCGCCTTCTTCTCCGGGTAGCGCTCGAGGTACGGCCTGACGTAGCAGACCTGGTCGAGAGCGAAGGTGTAGGCGGGATTCTCCGCCAGGAGCCGCAGGGCGAGCTCGATGTTGCGGAACCCCATCTCGAAGGTCTCCTCCCTCGTGAGGAACACCTCCGCGTCATAGTGGGTTTGCGGGATGACGTGCACCCGCCGCCGTGCGGCCTGTTTCACCGTGATCCTCCAATCTGGAACACGCTGCCGGAGGTGCGGCCGAAGACTTCGGGCTGGTACATGAGCTCGGCCTGGACGGGCGGGGTGGGGTAGGTCCCCGGGGTCGTCGTGCGGAAGAGGAACGAGACCTCGTGCTTCCCGCGGTCGAGCTGGTCGAAGAAGAACCTCACCTCGCTGTCGTAGATGCGCGTCGTGTACCCGGCGTCCCCGTAGTCTCCCGTGTACCCCGCGTCGCCGCTGCTGTCACCGCCGTTGCCGCTGTCCCCGCTGGACTGGTCCGGCGCGGGCTTGACGATCTGCGACGTCAGGAGGGAGCCATCGATGGGTTCCGCGCCCGATGGCAGCGGGGCCCGCAGGGCAAGGTATGTCCTGTCCTTGGACGAATAGAACACGACCTTCATGGTGTACACCTTGCCAAGGGCGAGGTTCGTTCCCTGCACGAGGTTGCCGTCCTCGTCCACGATGTCCGCCGCGATGCCGATCCCTTCATCACGCGCATCCACCTGCCCCGCGGCCAAGGACGTGCGGAGCTCCGCCGTGTAGTAGAGGGTTCCCTTCCCCGTCACGCCGAAGGTGAGCGGGATGAGCTTGCCGGCCGGCGTTGCCTGGCCCTGCTCCTTCCCCGAGAGCGCGAGCAGGTCCTTCGCGGTGACCTGCCGTGTCAGCGGCGCGCGGGAGAGACCCTTGAACGCCCGCCGCGCCAGCTCCGTGTTCCCCAGCTTCACCGTGCCGGTGAAGTCCGCCGTTGCTTCCCCTCCCCGGGTGACGATCTCGGAGAATGCCTGCAGGACCCACCCCGCGTTGCTCGTGTTCTCCCAGTACCCGGTGCTGTTGGATGCAAGGAGATCGTTCGCGAGGCCCAGCACAAGCTGCGAGCTCGGCTGCAGCCGGGCGTAGAGCATCAGCAGGAGGGACTTGGCCTGGAGGTCGCCGCCGTACCAGAACCAGTCGTCCACGGTGCCGACCAGCGTGACCGTGCGCGTGCCCGGCCGGACGAAGTTCTTCAGCCGGGTGAGGACCGCTGCCGCGCCGCGCGAATCGCCCATGGCGTCGTCGGCAAGGCCCAGGAAGCCGTACCCGAACACCCCGATCTCGTCCCCCATCTGGGCGAGCGCGCTCGCCTTCTCCGTGTCCTTGCGGCCCCAGGAGGCCAGCACGTACAGGGCGTACGCCTGCAGGTACGTTCCTTCGTTCTCCCATCCCTGGTCGATGTAGTTGAGCAGCGCATCCGTGTCGATCCCCGGAGGCAGGTCCAGGCCCTTGTCCTTGGCGACGCTCAGCAGGTGCGCCACCCGCAGGGAAACGTAGTAGTTGGAACGCCGCGGCGCCGGGTCGTCCCAGTACGAGAAGCCTCCGTCGTCGTTGGCGAAGCGCTGGATCGTGGTGAGATCGGCGGGCCCGCTTGCCAGGGTGGGGAACAGGACCCGTGAGAACAGCTTGCTCGTCACCTGCTCCAGGCAGTCGTAGGGATAGATGTCCAGGAACGTGATGGCGCCTGCCAGGGAAGAGGCGATCGTGGAGTCGATACTGAGGTACAGCCCCTCTTCCGGCGTCCCGAGGAAGGAGGACGGGATGGCAACCCCTTCCTTCGCGCTGTCCGTCGTCTTGCCGACCACCGTGAAGGTCTCGTTGACGTGCTCTTCCACCACGGTGAGCGAATCCTCCAGCCGCTCCTTCAGGATGTCCGCGTCGATCGTGAACCCGAGGCTCGCGGTGCCGGCGGCCGATGCCGCGAGGTCGAAGGCCACCTCCGCCGTGTCGCCAGCCTTCAGGGTGACGGTCTTCTTCGCGGCACCCTGGACCGCCAGGACCTGCCGGACGCATCGCGCCGGACGCGTCCGGCGGGTCGGACGCATCCGGCCGGATGGTGATGCTCACCGTGACGGCGTGGGGCTTCGCGTCGAGGTTGGTGAGAACGACACCCGCCGTCGCCTTGTCATCGATACGCATGCGCCGCGGGAGGGCGGTGCGGACGTTGATCGGGTTCTGGACGAGGATCTCCCCCTCCACGATCCCGAAGGAATCGTCCTTTGCCGCGACGGCGGTGGTGCGGAACCGCGTGAGGGAGTCAGGAAGCTTGAACGTCACCGTCGCCGTTCCGTCCTTCCCCGTCATGATGCCTGTGCGGAAGACGGCCGTGGCGTCGAAGTTCTTTCGCACGGCCGGCCCCGCCACCCCCGGCGCGGCTTCCCCGCCCTTCTCGTCACCGCCGGGCAGGCCCTCCGCCTTCCAGGTCACGGGATCGAGGAGCATGTCGCGCGAATCGAAATGCGCGACACTGTCGGGGAAATTGCCGGTAGAATAGAAGAAGTCGATGGGGCTGGGGACGCGGTAGTCGATGAGATCGAGCACCCCGCGGTCCGCTGCCACCAGCGCGATCTCGGCCCCGGCCACCGGCGTCCCGTTCCGGGTTGCCTTCAGCGTGACGGTGGCGTCGGTGCCGGGCCGGTAGCTGTCCTTGCTGTTGGTGATGGTGAGGCTGATCGTGCGCGACGTGGTCTCCACGGGCAGCTCGACGAGGCCCGAGTAGCCTCGCGGCTTGCCGAAGTCCGGCACGTCCGGCCCGTCCGGCGGCGGCGCCGATCGGCCCACGGAGGTGGAAACCGCCACGTAGACGATGGGTACATGCTGCTCGGTGATGGGGATCTCGATGGTCGGTGCCCCGCCGGTGAGATCGACGGTCCGCCTGTCCAGCACACCCTCGCGTTCCACCGTCACGACGAAAGTGCCGCTCGCCACCGGGCTCTTGATGAGCAGCCGCGCCGTGTCACCGGGCGCGTAGACTTTCTTGTCGGGGACGATCTCTATCTGCCGCTCGTCGGAGCGCTGCCAGAGGATCTCGTCGGAGCCCGTCGCGTAGAACGTGATGCGGGTGTAGCTCGCGCGTCCTTTCGCGTCCTGTCCCTCCAGGTCGATGGCGTACGAGCCGGACTTCTGTGTGCTCATGGGCACGGAGGAGTACGGCTGGCCGGGCTTCAGGCTGAATGTCCGCTCCACGACGTCCTTCATCTCGTAGTGGGTGTCCACCGCTCCGCCGACGGAAGCCTCCCGCACGAGCGTCCACTCTTCGCGGATGAGGCGTCCGTTGACGACACCGGACGGCAGCGGCCTTCCGTCAGGATCCACCGAGACGACCTTCAGCGCGAAGGGCTGTCCCTTCGTCACGAGGTACAGCGACTCGTTGGACCGCGCGTCGGCGGCGATCTTCGCGCCAAGGAGCTGCTGGGAAGAGAAGACCAGGGTGTCGCCGCTCTTCGAGATGGCCTGTCGGTCGATGTCTTCCACCGTGGCGGCAATCTCGTACGTGTAGACCCGTCCTTTGTCGCCGTCGGTGAGCGGCTGCAGGGCAGTGGTCGCGCCCGTGCCGGTGATGGCCCCCGAGTCGGATCCCATGTCCTCCGCCCATCCCTTTTCGACGTCACCGAAAGTGTAGTCCGCGAGCAGGTCCCCCGGCGGCTGGTACCAGGTTTCCCGCCGCGACCAGAACCAGCTCCAGTTTCCTTTCGTCACCGTCCCGCCGGCGAGATAGGTGCCGGTGAACACCGCCTTCAGCGTGTCGCCCATGAAGGAGCGCTGGTCGGGCATCGACAGCGCGACGGAGAAGGCCACGCGGCGGAAGTTCGCCACCTGGAGGTAGACGCTCCCGGTGCGCGTGTCGACGGATCCCTTGAGTCGGTGGAAGACCAGCATCCAGTCCCCCGGGACGCTGTCCGGCGGCAGCGCCAGCTTTCCCGAGAAGCTCCCCGTGCCGGTGGTGGCGCCGTTCAGGACGGCCGTTGCGGTGCCGTCCCCGGATCCGCTCACCAGCTCGACGCGGTACGTGCCCTGCGCGGGGACCAGCTTGCCCAGCGCCAGGTCACGGTCCATCCCGGCAAAGGAAATCGTCTCGCCGGGCCGGTAGATCCCGCGGTCCGACCAGAGGTACGTGAGAGGTTTCGCGGCCTCTGCCGCGTACGGGGACTCCGCGTTCCACGTGCGCCCGGGCATGTCCGAGGGATGCAGGACGAGCCTGTCCTTGCCCTTGGAGATCTCGACCTCGGCCTTCGCCTGGTCGTCGGTGAACATCCTGGCCAGCGTCCCCGGGGAGATGGTGAGCGCGGCCACTCCCTTTGCGTCGGTACGCCCGGACGTGATGGTCTTCGCGTCCTTGCGGAAGATCACGGTGGCGTCGGCGATCGGCGCGCCGGTGGCCAGTGAGCTGGCGGCGATGATAAGGGAGTTGTAGCCCATCGTGACCGACGCCCCGATGTCGGTGACCTGGACGACCAGGTCGTTGCTTTCCTCCTGCGCGGTGTCGCTGCCATAGAACAGGCCGGAGTAGGTCCACGACAGGTACGCCGTTCCCCGGCCGCCGTTGAGGTAGGGGGCGAGGTCGAAGATCTCGAAGTGCCGCGTGTTGCGCGGAACGGCCCTGGCGTTGAACGGCCGGGCCGAGGCTTTCGGCGCAGCGTCGAACGGGTTGGCCAGCCGCGCGATCAGGGAGCGCCCCGCGTCGACGTTCTGCATCTCCACCGCGACCTTCGGCGGGAACTGGGCCTCGAGGATCTTCTGCCCCGTGCCGCGGAAGGAGACATACGAGGCGGCGGGCCCCGCGTCCATGCTCACAGCCTGGTCGGCCCCGAGGGTCTGCCCGTAGATGTCGGTGAGGGCGCCCAGCACGTTGACGGTCAGCGTGGAATCGAAGTCCACCGGCAGCCGGTGGATCGTCACCCACTGCCCGGAGACCTGGACGTTGTCCTGGATGGCGAACCCGGGAAAGGAGACCTTGAGGTTCTGCGCGACCGAGTCTTCCTTCAGCGGATGGTTGAAGCGGATCTCGGCAGTCGCCCCGCCCCGACCCATGCTCACGTCGCTGCTCTCCACCGCGAGGTGCCGGAGCGTGTGGAACGTGCGTGTCAGGTCGGCGTCGGTGCCGTAGTTCTCGGGCCTCGGCCTCGCGCCTTTCAGGACGCGGACGGTGACGTCGGTGTCCCAGGGAAGCTCCTTCGTCGGCGTGAGCGAGACGAGCCTGTCGGCGTTCTCGTACGGGCCCAGCTGGGCGCGGCTGGTGATGGCGGGCCGCGCCGCCGTGAACGCCACGCCGGTCTTTCCCGCGTCCAGGCGGATCGACGGGAGGATCGTCTTCAGGTCGACGGGGAAGTTGAAGGTGACGACGATTTCCTTCGCCGACTCCGGCGGCGTGTCCGAGCCGGACGGCGAGAGGGAGACAATGTCCAGCGCCTCGGTACGAAACGTGAACGTCGTGTCCCCCGTGAGCGGGCCGCCGTCGAGCGAGCGCAGCCCGGGATCGACGCTGAAGGTGTACTCCGTGGCGGGCGCGAGCTGCCCCGGGGCTCGAAGGCGAGGAGGCGCGAGCCGTACCAGCGGTAGATCCCTTCCACGCTCGGCGAGATGGTGAGCACGGACGAGGATGCGGCCGGCTTGTCCAGCGTCTTGAGCGCCACGACCGGCTTGTTGAAGAGAACCCAGACGCCTCCCTCGAGATTCTCGTGCGCCACTGTTCCCGACGGCCCCACCTCGTCGATGGCGAAGCCCGCGTCCGGCGCGCTGCCGCCCGTGGTGAGCGCCGTGAGCACGACCGGCACGGGGATGCCGCGCGGGGCCACCGAAACGGTCTCCTGGAAAGGAAGGCAGCCGGCCAGCGCAAGCACGAATGCCACGGCGCACCCGCCGCGGAGCAGCCTCGTCATCGTCGCCTCCTGTAGGGACGGGAATAGTACCGTGATTCCCCGTGGCATTTCAACGAACTGCTCCCCGCGGCAGCAGTTCTCAGTTTGACGCCAAGGGAGCGAATTCTCATTTTGCACGACTCTCGAAGGGCCGTTCTTGTCATTTTTCAAGGGTCCGTGATCCCGTTGAAGGTGCAAAATGAGAATCGCTGTCCCCGCGGATTGACAAACGACGACGTATTGGTCATATTTCACGGCGCACGGTGGGTGTAGTTCAATTGGCAGAGCACCAGACTGTGGATCTGGAAGTTGTGGGTTCGAGACCCATCACCCACCCTTAGCACGCGCGGAGCGCGTGCGAGGGCGGCAGCCATTTGCGAAGCAAATGGCGAGAGCCCAGAGGGGTGTTGGTGGGGTGGGCGTCCGTAGCTCAGTTGGATAGAGCGCCGGGCTTCGAACCCGTAGGCCGCAGGTTCGAGTCCTGCCGGACGCGATTGAAAAGTGCACGGAGGGCCGTGCCGCTGAAGAGAATGCACGGGAGACACCGTGCCGGGCCGGGGTGTTTTTCGAGGGCCGCTAGCTCAGTTGGTAGAGCAGAAGACTCTTAATCTTCGGGTCGCAGGTTCGAGTCCTGCGCGGCTCAAAGTTCCACGGTGTACCGTGGAATAGTTCCACGGTGTACCGTGGAAGAGATGGTCGGGACATTCAGGCTTCTTGACGGGCCCCGGCCGTCGTGTTTACTATCCAGGCGAGAGTGGTGGAATTTGGCAGACACGCCAGACTTAGGATCTGGTGCCGAAAAGGCTTGAGGGTTCAAATCCCTTCTCTCGCAGTGGAAAATGCGCGGAAGCTCGTGCCGGGAGGCACGGGGAGCCGCGCAGAAGGCGCGCGGGAATAGCTCAGTTGGTAGAGCTCCACCTTGCCAAGGTGGATGTCGCGGGTTCAAGTCCCGTTTCCCGCTCAATTCTTTCGCGTTCGTGGTCCGGTCTTCTCGAGAAGTGCCATCAAAAGACGTTCGCCTTGCAACACTTCGGATCTCGGGGGTGCATGATGGGCGAGACGGCTTGCGTCCGCTGCGGAAACACCGTCGCTCTGCGACTGGGAGATGTCCTCGCGGGCATCTGTGACGATTGCATGGACTCGCTCCTGGCGTCGGGCAGCGTCGAGCTGAACGAGCTCCTTGAATCCTGTGACCAGCCGGCGGCGCTGGTCGGGCGCGACATGACCATCGTGGCTTTCAACACCCGTTTCGAGAAGGTCTTTCAGCGGCTGGACCGCGGGCTCGAAGGCATGAAGATCGGCGACGCCGTGGACTGCGCGGCTCCCACGTCCGAGCAGCCGTGCGGGCAGACGCATTTCTGCCTGCAGTGCGGGATCAAGAGACTCGTCGACATCACGAGGATCTCGGGAGAGGGAATCAGCCGGGTGCCCATGAGCTTTCGACACAGGTCCGGAATGGACCAGACCTACGTGTTCAGCACCGACAAGAGAGGCACCGTGACCCTCGTGTCAATCGGAATATAGCGGGCAAGTCTCGGTTTGCTCCCGCGGGAGCGGGTACGCCGATGTCCACGGCTGGCTCCCGGCGCTCGCCGGAGACCCCGCTCGCTTGACTAATGCCGATCGCCTGGATACCCTTCCAATGAGCAAACAAGGGTCCACGAAAGAGCTTTCAGGACTCCGCTCCGCGCGCGTCGACGCGGTCCCCTGTCTCGCAGAACGGAAATGGCGATCGGGAAGGATCCCGGCTCGCTTTTTTTTCGGGGTCCCTCGGGGGACCCGTGCGGTGTCCCCGCGGAACCCTGGTTCGATACCCATCGGAAAGAGGTCATACACGTGAACGCCACCAAGGAAATCGAGCTTCTCGAAAATTCGCAGGTCCGGCTCGAAGGTCCGCATCCCCACGGAAGACGTGAAGAAGGAATATGACGGCATTGTCAAGGAATACTGCGAGAATGCCCACCTGAAGGGCTTCCGCAAGGGCAAGGTGCCCGCCGACGTGGTCATCCGCAAGCTCGGTCCCGCCCTCATCGACCAGACGCGCTCGGAGGTGCTGGAGAAGAGCCTGACGGAGGTCTTCGAGAGCGTCGAGAAGAAGCCGCTCCCGTATGCCACCCCGGAGATCAAGTCCGAGGACGCCCTGGAGCTGGGCAAGGATTTCGCCTTCGAGGTGATCTACGACACCTGGCCCGCCATCGAGCTGGGGCCGTATATCGGCGTGGAGGTGGACCAGCCGGCCTGGGAGATCACCGACGAGGACCTGGGCCGCGAGCTGAAAGGCATCCAGGAGCAGAACGCCCTTTTCACGGACAAGGACGAAGGCGTCGTGGAGAAGGGCAACATCGTCAACATCGACTACGTCGAGCTGGACGAGGCCGGCGCCGATAAGCCGGGCACGAAGCGCGAGGCGTTCGTCTTCG
Source organism: uncultured Spirochaetota bacterium (assembly GCA_963768665.1). GTDB lineage: Bacteria > Spirochaetota > Spirochaetia > SZUA-6 > Fen-1364 > Fen-1364. The sequence goes on from CAVYIU010000004.1 coordinate 312,449, forward strand.
AGGTGGGCACCGGCTACAACGTCTACAAGGTGGACGACGAGGTGATCGGGATGAAGAAGGGCGACACGAAGATGATCACCAAGACCTTCCCGGAGGATTTCGAGACCAAGGCGCTGGCGGGGAAGACCGTCATGCTCCGCGTGGTCCTCAACAGCATCAAGGAGAAGAAGCTCCCCGAGGTCAACGACGAGCTGGCCCAGGACATCAGCGAGAAGTTCCAGACCCTCGACGACCTGAAGAAGGACATCCGCAAAAAGCTGGAAGACGCCGTGAAGTCCGCCGTGCGCTCCCGCACGGTCACCCGCGTCCTGGATTCCGTCGTGGAGACCTCCAAGATCCCCCTCCCGCAGTCCATGGTGGACTACCAGCTCGAGGCGATGTGGCAGGAGTACGCCAACCAGCTGCGCATCGAGGAGAAGCAAGCTCGCGGCCCTCCTCGAGCAGCAGGGGAGGTCCATCGAGGACGTCCGCAAGGAGTGGACCCCCGCGGCGGAGAAGCGGGCGCGGCTGCAGCTGGTCGTCTCCGAGATCGCCAAGAAGGAGGGCATCGCCATCGAGGACAGCGACCTGGACGCGGAGATCGCCAAGATGGCGGAGGAGCGCAAGGTCGCCCCGGACGAGCTGAAGGAGAGCCTCGCGAAGAACGACCTCGTGGACTACATGAGGAGCAACCTCCGCATGGACAAGCTGTACGACTTCCTGCTCTCCAAGACGACCATTCGCACGGGCGGAAAAGAGAAAAGTATTGGACATCCTCCAGGGGAATTAGGTACCATTAAGAGAAAGAACCCTGGTGGCGAAGCATGAAGGACGGCGATTGATGGATGAGCATCGATGAATGAAATGGATACGAATCTCGTTCCGATCGTCATAGAACAGACGGGCCGCGGGGAGCGGTCCTACGATATCTACTCGCGGCTCCTCAAGGACCGGATCGTCTTCGTCGACGGCGAGATCTACGACGTGAACGCGGACCTCGTGGTGGCGCAGCTCCTGTTCCTGGAGTCCCAGGATCCCGAGAAGGACATCCATCTCTACGTCAACTCCCCCGGCGGGAGCGTGACGGCGGGGCTTGCCATCTACGACACCATCCAGTACATCAAGCCGGACGTGCAGACCATCTGCCTCGGGCAGGCGGCCTCCATGGGCGCGCTCCTCCTCGCCTGCGGCACGCACGGCAAGCGCGTGGCGCTGCCTTCCTCCCGCATCCTCATCCACCAGCCCTGGGGCGGCGTCTCGGGGCAGGCCGTGGACATCAGCATCCAGGCGCGGGAGCTGGTGCGCATCAAGAAGCTCATCGTCTCCTACTTCGCCGAGCATACCGGCAAGACCGCGGAGACCGTGGAAAAGGACCTCGAGCGGGACTACTACATGTCCGCGGAGGAAGCCCTGGAGTACGGGCTCATCGACAAGATCCTGAAGCGGGGCAAGAATGGCGAAAACCCCCAAAAGTGACGGCTTCAAGGTCTGCTCTTTCTGCGGGAAGAGCGCCGACGTGGCCCGGCGTCTCATTGCCGGCCCGGGGTCTTCATCTGCGACGAGTGCGTCAACGTCTGCAAGAAGATCCTCGACGAGGAGGAGGAAAACCTCTCCATCGAGTTCACGGAGGACATCCCCAAGCCGCGGGAGATCAAGGACTACCTCGACCAGTACGTGATAGCGCAGGAGCAGGCCAAGAAGGTCCTCTCCGTGGCGGTGTACAACCACTACAAGAGGATCGCCCTCGGCCACAAGGTCCAGAGCGAGGTGGAGCTGGAGAAGTCCAACGTCCTGCTCATCGGCCCCACCGGCACCGGCAAGACCCTCCTGGCCCGCACCCTCGCGCGCAAGCTCAAGGTGCCCTTCGCCATCGCGGACGCCACCACCCTCACCGAGGCCGGCTACGTCGGGGAGGACGTGGAGAACATCCTCCTGAAGCTCATCCAGAACGCCGGGAACAACATCTCCGCCGCGGAACGCGGGCATCGTCTATATCGACGAGATCGACAAGATCGCGCGCAAGAGCGGGGACAACCCCTCCATCACCCGCGACGTCTCGGGGGAAGGCGTGCAGCAGGCCCTGCTGAAGATCGTGGAAGGCACCGTGGCCTCGGTGCCGCCCCAGGGCGGGCGCAAGCACCCCAACCAGGAAATGCTGCGCATCGACACCACCAACATCCTCTTCATCTGCGGCGGGGCGTTCGTCGGCCTGGACGGGATCGTGGAGCAGCGCACCGTCGCGCACCCCCTCGGGCTTCGGCTCCAACCCCAAGGGCGCCGGGGAGAAGGACCTCGTGGCCCTGTATTCGCAGCTGCAGCCGGATGACCTGATCCGCTACGGCCTGATCCCCGAGTTCGTGGGCCGCCTTCCCATCGTCGTCCCCCTGGAGGAGCTGGACTACATGGCCCTGCGGCGCATCATCACCGAGCCGCACAACGCCATTCTCAAGCAGTACCAGGCGTCCTTCAAGCTGGACGACGTGGAGCTGGAGTTCGAGGAGCGGGCCATCGACGCCATCGCCCGCAAGGCCATCGAGCGCAAGACCGGCGCGCGCGGCCTGCGCGCCATCGTGGAAGCGCTCATGATGGACATCATGTACGACATCCCCTCCATCAAGGGCGCCAAGAAGGTCATCATCACCGAGAGCGTGGTCACCGCCAACGAGAAACCCGAGATCATCCTCGCCGGCCAGAAGAAGACGGCGTGAAGCCTCCTCCATGAAACTGCTGCTCAAGAACGAGCTGTTCATGGTCCCACTCAAGGACCTCGTGGTATTCCCGCGCATGGTCGTGCCCTTCTTCGTCGGCCGGCGCCGCTCGGTGCAGCAGCGTGGAGGAGGCGGCCCGCCTGGGCCGGCCCCTGTTCCTCGTGACGCAGAAGAAGACCGTCGGTGGAGGAGCCGGGCGAGCACGACGTGCACGCCGTGGGCACCATCGCGCGCGTGCTCCAGATGATGAAGCTCCCCGACGGCAAGATCCGCCTCCTCGTGGAAGGCATCGAGCGCGCCGCCATCGGGCGCTACACGGAGACCAGGGAATGCTTCCGCGTCGATCGTGCGGCCGCTCAAGGAGTCGACGGAGATCACGCCGAAGGTGGCGGCGCTCATGCGCACCGCGCTCTCGCAGTTCACCCAGTACAACGAGATCTCCAAGAAGGTTCCCCCGGAGGCCGTCACGGCCATCGAGGGCGCCGACGCGCCGGACGCGCTGGTGGACCTGATTGCGGGCAACCTCCCCCTGAAGATCGAGCAGAAGCTCGAGATCCTTTCCCTGGAGGACACCACGGGCGCGCCTGGAGCGGTGCGCCGCCATCGTTGCCTCGGAGATCGAGGTGCTCAGCCTGGAGCAGGAGATCACCGGCAAGGTCCGCCGGAAGCTGGAGAAGACCCAGAAGGACTACTTCCTCAACGAGCAGCTCAAGGAGATCCAGCGGGAGCTCGGCACCGAGGGGGATGATCCCACCGGCGCGCAGGAGCTGGAGGAGAAGGTGAAGGCCAAGGGGCCTGCCGCGCCGAGGTGGCGGAGAAGTGCCAGAAGGAGCTGAAGCGGCTCGGCGCGCATGCAGCCCATGTCCCCGGAGTCCGCGCTCCTGCGCACCTACCTGGAATGGATCGTGGACCTTCCCTGGAAGGAAGCAACCGCGGACAACCGCGACATCGAGCGGGCGCGCGAGATCCTGGACGAGGACCACTACGATCTGAAGAAGGTCAAGGAGCGGATCCTCGACTTCATCGCCGTGCGGCAGCTGAAGAGCCGCGTGAAGGGCCCCATCCTCTGCTTCATCGGTCCACCCGGCACCGGCAAGACCTCCCTGGGCAGGTCGGTGGCGCGCTCCCTGGGCCGGAGCTTCGTGCGCGTGTCCCTGGGCGGCGTGCGGGACGAGGCGGAGATCCGCGGTCACCGCAAGACCTACGTCGGGGCGCTGCCCGGGCAAGATCATGCAGACCATGCGCAAGGCCGGCATCGCGCAACCCGGTCTTCCTCCTCGACGAGATCGACAAGATGAGCTCCGACTGGCGCGGGGACCCTGCCTCCGCGCTCCTGGAGGTGCTGGATCCCGAGCAGAACCACACCTTCATGGACCACTACCTCGAGGTGCCCTACGACCTCTCCGACGTGATGTTCATCACCACGGCCAACTCGGTGCACAACATCCCGTATCCGCTGCGGGACAGGATGGAGGTCATCGAGATCTCCGGCTACACGGAGTTCGAGAAAGAGAAGATCGCCGAGAAGTTCCTCGTGCGCAAGCAGATCCAGGAGAACGGCCTGGACTGGGCGGACATCACGTTCCAGAAGTCGGCCATCCATGAAGCTCATCCGCGGCTACACCCTGGAAGCGGGGGTCCGCAACCTCGAGCGCGAGATCGCCAACATACTGCGGAAGATCGCCCGGGAGGCATCCGTGAAGGCACCTGCCGCAGGCGCTGCCGGAGGAGACGGCCGCCGCCATGCCCGCCGCGGATGTCGCGGCAGGTGACGGGGCGGCTGCGCCGACGCCGGCGGACGAGCCTTCCCGCGCCGCGGACACCGTGCGCCCGGGCGGGGATTCCCCCGTGCGGAGTGCCCGCCGCGGCAGCGCAGGAACCCGTTCCCGCGGCCAGCGGCTGTCGCCTTCGGCTCCTTTCAAGGTCGTGGTGACGGGCCGGCAGCGTCGAGAAGTACCTCGGCAAGGAAAAGTTCCTGGAGAACACGTTCTCGCAGGACATGAAGCCGGGCCTCGCGTACGGTCTTGCGTGGACGGAGCTCGGCGGCCAGCTTCTGGCCGTGGAAGTGGCCATCGTGGCGGGCAAGGGCGAGCTGATGCTCACCGGGAGCCTCGGGGACGTGATGAAGGAGAGCGCGCAGGCCGCCCTCACGTTCCTCCGCGCCCACCACGCGGCGCTCGGCATCTCCGCTGACTTTCATGAAGGACCGCGACATCCACATCCACGTGCCGGAAGGCGCCATCCCCAAGGACGGGCCGTCCGCGGGGATCACGCTCACGGCCGCGCTCCTTTCCGCGGTGGCCGGCGTTCCTGTCGCTGCCGGCTTTGCCATGACCGGCGAGATCACGCTCACGGGACGGCTGCTGCCGATCGGCGGCGTCAAGGAGAAGGTGCTCGCGGCGCACCGCTACAAGATGACCCACGTGCTTCTGCCGCGCCGCAACGAGAAGGACCTGGAGGAGATCCCGGCCGAGGTGCACCAGGCCATGAGCTTCGCGTTCGCCGAATCCGTGCTGGACGCCCTCGCGATACTCTTTCCGGGCCGCTCCTTCGCGGTGAAGCCCGACCTGCCTTTGACCCCCGCTTCACCGACGCCCCCGCTCGCGGGGCCCGACCTTGCGCCCGCTGACCTCCCCCTGGACCAGCCGGCGCACTGACGCGTCCCTAGCCTTCGATCACCGCCTCCCGCACGGCAACTGCCTCGATCGCGCCGAGGCGCGCCACCTCCCTGCCCCTGAGCTCCTGCTGGAGCGCCATGCCGGACTCGCGTACCACGACGGTTCCCTCGCGCCGCGGCGTCACGTGCAGCGCCAGGACCGTCTCTTCGATCGCCGGGCGCAGCCGCGCCAGGCCGATCTCCCACCGCGCGCCGTTGGAGAAATCATCCGCAACGAGTCGGCCGTTCATGAGGGCGTTGCCGACGTCTCCGTCGTACTCGACAGAAAGCAGGACCTCGCTGGTCCCGAGGAATGCGCCCGGCGGCAGTCGCACCTCCGCGTCAGCGTCGCCGAACCGCGTGACGTCCAGCAGGATCGCGGGGTCCGGCAACGCCAGGGTACAGCGCGTGAAAAGCCCCTCCTGCCCGGGTCTCCATCTCGGCACCCCGGGCGGCAAGCGGCTTCGCGGGGGTCGGGAACAGCAGCACCTCGATCTTCCCGGTCGTCGTGCCGCGCACGCGCAGGGTGCCGCGGTCCTCGAAGACCTCTGCTGCCGTGATGACCACGCGATCCTCGCCCCACAGGGGGAGAATGGTGAACTGGAGGGACTGCTCGTCGGTGAGGGTGTGGATCACCACCGTGTTCCCGGATCCGCTCTGCAGGGAAAGGGCGGAATGCAGTCCTGGCTCGGGCCGCAGCGTCGCGGCGCGTAGCTCATCGCGGAGCCCGGCGAGATTGTACTCCACGGCGGTGCCGTGCAGCCCGAAGAAGAAGGCGTGGAGCACGCCTGCCGCGTTCAGCCGCGCCAGCGGCTGTGCCGTGGCGCTCACCAGCGTGATGCCCGCAAGATCGAGGTTGAAGGGCAGGATTGCGCAGCTGTCCCTTTTCAGCGACAGGCCTCCTGACGCAGGAAAGGAGACCGGTCCGGCGGGCAGATCGATGCTCACCTGGACGTCCGCATGGTCCCGCGTCTCGGCATGGTCCTGGTAGGTGTTGAGGAAGAGGAAGCCGGCATCGCCGCGAACGCGCGCCGCGAAGCGCAGGGTTGTCGCATCCCGAGGATCGAGGCCCTCGGCGCCCGGCGGGAGGACCGGCTCCGTCGGTGCAAGCTCCTCGGCAAAGTGCCGGCAGAAGAGGTGGAGACGGCGCAGCCGCCCGTACGATTCGCGCACCTGCCCGGACTCCCCCAGCGGCGCCTGGAAATCGTAGGAGATGCGGGGCACCACGTGCTCGTTCAGGAAGCCGTGCTTCCCCACGGGGTTGGAGCCGCCATGGTACATGTAGTAGCCGAGCATCGAGCAGCCTCCGGCGAGCTTCATGACCGCCATGGCCTCGACGCTGCGCGCCGGCACGCGGAAGCGGTAGCGGTACCACGCCTGCATGCCGCCGCCCATCTCGCAGCAGGCAAAGGGGTAGGCGGACGGATCGTAGGGCGGATCGAACTGGGCGTCACGCCGCAGCGGCCTGCGGAAGCTGCGGAAGATGTATTCCCGGCTCGGGGCATGCCGGGGCGTCGCTTCCGTCACGTTCCATGGGCAGAAAGCGTAGCCGCCGTAGAGGGGAAGGACCTCGCCCTCCAGGACAGGGGCGCCTCCCCACGCCGTGCTCGTGTGAACGGGAGCATCGAGCCCTGCCTGGAGCGCGATCCGCTTGAGCTTCAGCAAGTGCTCCGCGCCGCCGCTTCCTGCCGTGACCCACTCCTGCGCCAGCCGCGGGACCGTCTCCCACGGCGCGCCGGCGTGCATGAGCTCGTTCTCCAGCTGGATGCCAATGATCGGCCCGCCGTCCTTGAAGAACAGCCCCTGCAGCTGCTGCCCGATCCCGCCGTAGAGCCGGCGCACGAAAGCGAGGTAGCGCTCGTCGTTCGATCGCAGCGCGAACGGGCGTCCGTAGAGCCAGTCGGGGATGCCGCCGTTCCTGACCTCGCCGTGGCAGAACGGGCCGACCCGCACGATCGCGAGGATGCCGGCGGTGGCGCAGCACTCGATGAATCCCCGCAGGTCCCGGTCCCCCGACCAGTCGAAGACGCCTTCCTCTTCCTCGTGGTGGATCCAGAAGACGTAGGTGGAAACGATGTCCACCCCGCCCGCCTTCATCTTCAGGAGCTCGGCCCGCCACGTGTCCCGCGGGCACCGGGCATAGTGCATCTCGCCGGCCACCGCGAGCCAGGGCCGCCCGTTCCAGGTCATGAATGCGTTCGTGAAAGCGATCCTGTCGCCCCGGGGGCTCGCGCCCCCCAGTGCCGGCAGGGCGGCCACGATGGGAGTCGCCGTGATGCGCGCGTCAAGCGTGGAGCGGTTCACTGCTTTTCACCTCGATGGACAGAGGGGGGGCTTTCGCCCCCGGGAAAAGGAGGAGAGAGAAGGAGGCCTACTTGAGCCCGGCGCCGAACGCGTCCATCTGTTTCTGGATCTCGTCCTGTACCTTCCGGGAGTTCGCCGCGGCCAGCTTATCCTTCAGCGTGGCGATGGCCTGGTTCACATCGTCCACCATGCCGACCTGCAGCGGCCACTGGTACTGCTGCCATACCTGGGTCACGGTGGCCAGCTCGGACTTCACGTTGTCAGGCACGAACTGGAACGCCGCGTAGGGCGTGGCAAACAGCATGCTCCCGATCTTCGCCTGGAGGTCGATGTACGCCTGCGGCCACGAGGCCATGGGCTTGAAGAGGTTCTTGTCCACCCACCAGAAGCCGGCCTGGTCGATGGGATACGTGTTCTTGTCAGCCGTCACGCCTTCGGGAAGGTCGATCTTGCCGTTCTTCAGCACGTAGTTCTTGCCCTCGATCCCGTAGTAGACGAGGTACACGTATGCCGGGTCCTCCATCATGAGGTCCAGCGCCTGCATCGTGCGCTCGGCGTTCTTCGACGTTGCCGCGATGGCAAGGCCGTTGTTGATGAATGAATCCTGCGGATAGTGTCCCGTGGAACCGAGGACCGGGATGATCTCGACGTCGAACCCGGAATCGATCGACTTGGCGATGTTGCCCTGCGTGTCGATGGAGTTGCCGAACGCGACGGCGGACTTGCCCTGCTCGAACGCTTCCTTGCTGCGGACCTTGTTCGCGAACGGGTCCTTGTTGAAGTAGCCCTTGTCGAACCAGTCCTTGGCGAGCGCAGCGGCCTTCGCGAACCCGGCCGCATAGTCGCCGTCCAGCTCCGTGGTGACCTTCGGGTTGGCGCTCTCGTCGTTGTAGATGTACGGCACGGCCCCGCTGATGGCCCAGTTGAACGGAGGAACCAGCTCTCCGCGGTAGCCGCTGAAGATCCCGCCGAGATCGTAGCCGCTCTCGATGTTCATCGGGATCATGCCGGGCTCGTTCGCCTTCACCGCCTTGAGGTACGGCTCGAGCTGGCTGATTTTCGTGATCGCCGGCAGGCCGTATTTCTTTCTCAAGTCGCCGCGGATGAGGGCAACGGAGACCTTCTTGTCCGGCGTGGCCGTCGGGATCATGTAGACCTTGCCGTTGACCAGCGCCTGCTTCCAGGCGGCGGCATTCGTCGCCTTCCAGTGCAGCGGCATGTTCTTCTGCAGCAGAGCGGGGGTCAGCTCGTAGAATGCGCCGCGCACGGCCTGCTGCCCGTACATGCACCAGCTCGCCGTGTAGATCCAGTCGATGTTCTCACCGGCGGCCAGCACGAGGGGATACTTGGACTGGTAGTCCGCCCAGCCCAGGTAGTTGATCTCCATGGTGACGTTCAGGTCCTTCTTGAGCTTTGTGTTCAGCTCCGTCATCACGTCGGCCATGCCCGGGAGAGGCGAGCCCAGGAGGTATCCATAGAGGTGGACCTCCTTCTGGTTCGCCGCCGCACCCGTCGTGCCTGCGCCTTCCTTCGTGCCCGTGGCAAGCGCGGCGAAACCGACACACGCCAGCATTGCCATGGCGACAGCGAGGATTCGAATCGCTCTGGTCATGACGAAACCTCCTTCGACGAGAGATGTGAGATTCCCCGGCATACGCGCGGGGTGATCGCCTGGAGTGACTGCCTCATCCCTTCACCGCTCCCAGCGTGATTCCCTTCACGAAGTACTGCTGGATGAAGGGATAGACGAGGATGATCGGTCCCGTGGCCACCACCGTCATGGCGAGCTTCAGGGACTCCTTGGGCATGTTGATGACAGGAAGAGTGTTCACCATCCCGGCCGCGAAATTGATGCTGCTGATGAGCTGGTACAGGGTGTACTGCAGCGGGTACATGCTTTCCCTCTGTATGAACATCATGGGCGTCCACCAGTCGTTCCAGTAGCCCAGGGCGGTGAGGAGGCCGATGGACGCCAGCGCGGGCTTGGAGATGGGAAGCGCGATGCGCAGGAACAGGACAAGCTCGTTCGCGCCGTCGATCTTCGCCGACTCGAAGAGGCTCGCCGGCACCGAGCTGCCGATGAAGTTGCGGAGGATCAGGATGTTGAGGACGCTGAACATGGGCACCAGCATCATGACGAGGACCGAGTTCTGGAGGTGCAGTCCCTTGGAGAGGAAAATGTAGTAGGGCACGAGGCCGCCGTTGAAGAGCTGCGTGAAGTACAGGAAGAAGGCCATGGCGTTGCGGTATCGCAGCTCCCGGCGCGAGAGGACATAGGCGGCCATCGAGGCGAAGAACAGGGAGGTGACGGTCCCCCCCACCGTGATGAAGATGGTGAGCCCGTAGGTGCGGAGCATCTTCTGCGGGTTCTGGAAGATGAGAGCGTACGCGGAGGTCGAAAGCTCTCGGGGCAGGAAGGCGTACCCGTAGTTGAGGATGGCGTGCTCGGAGGCGAAGGAGTTCACCAGGAGCATGGCGAAAGGGAAGAGCGCCAGGAGGGCGAAGACGCTCACCACGACGTAGGCGATGAGATGGAGCCGCCGGACATCCCGTCCGTCGGTGGCGCTCACGTGCGTTCCCCCGCCGTGCCGTACCGGGCCGTGCATGCATCAGAACAGCGCATAGTCCTTCTCGTAGTGGCGGATCACGCCATTGACAACCATGATGATCACGAAACACAGCGCCGACTGGTACAGGCCGCTCGCCGAGGCCATCCCGAAGTCCTGCATCGTCACCAGGGAGCGGAACACCAGGGTGTCGATGATGTCCGTGGCATCGAGGAGCCTGCCGTTGTTCCCGATGAGCTGGTAGAACATGTCGAACTCGCCCCGCATGATGCGCCCGACGCCCAGGAGGATGAGGATCACGATGGTGGGGCGCAGGAGCGGGAGAGTGATCCGCCGGATGCGCTGGAAGGCCGAGGCACCGTCGATGATTGCCGCCTCGTGGCACTCGTGGTCCATTCCCGAGAGGGCCGCAAGGTAGAGCACGCTGCCGAACCCGACCCACTTCCAGATGTAGAAGAGCGGAAGCAGGAAATGCCAGGTGTTCGGGTTGCTGTAGATGTCGATTGCCTGCCCGCCCAGCGACTTGATGATCGTGTTCACCAGGCCGTACTCGTAGTTGAAGAGGTTGTAGACGAACGCGTTCACCACGACCCAGGACACGAAGTAGGGGAGGAAAAGCAGGGTCTGGGACACCTTCTTGAACCACCGGCTGCTCACCTCGAAGATCAGGATGGCAAGGAGGATGGAGAAGAACGTGTAGAGGCCCAGGAACACAACGTTGTAGAGGAAGGTGTTTTTTGTGACGAGCCATGCCTTGCCGGAAATGAAGAAGAAGCGGAAGTTCGCGAACCCCACCCAGGGGCTGCGGAACATCCCGTCACGGTAGTTGAACTCCTTGAAGGCCACCACGATCCCGGCCATGGGGATGTAGGCGAAGAGGACGAAATAGGCCACCACGGGAAGGAACATGAGGTAGAGCAGCCTGTTCCTGTGCAGCTCGTGCACGAAACCGTTCTTCTTCAACCCCAAGGCGGACCAGCCTCCCGTTGCGTCGTGTGCTCCCTGCCGAGCCGCCGCCATGGTAGTGCCCCCGTCGCCGGCAGGTAAACAGGACTTTTTTCTGATCGTGGCGACTTTCCTGCACTTCGCCTTGACAGCGCGCCGCGTGTCGCTCCATTGGTGGACCGTGCCTGAGCGATCGCAGACGCTCCGCGTCCTCGTTTCCGGAGCCTACGGACTGATCGGGAACCTCGTGTACGCGCGGCTCGCCGACCGGCCTGACGCCTATTCGCCGTTCGGCATGGTGCGTCGGCGCCAGCCCTCGGGCAGGGTTGGCCCCGGCGGCGCCAGTGAGATCCTCGAGGACCGCCTGCGCCTCGCGGACCTCGAGGACTACGCGGCAGTACGGCGCGCGGTGGAGGGGATGGACGTCGTGGTCCACATGGCGGCCGAGGTGGAGGGCCGGGCAGGGTGGGAGAGCATATTGAAAAGCAACATCGTCGGCACGTACAACGTCTTCGAGGCGAGCCGTGACGCGGGAGTGAAACGCATCGTCTACGCCAGCTCGAACCAGGTCGTGTTCGGCTATCGCAACGACGAGCCGTACCGGTCTTTTTTTGCCGCACCCCAGGGCCGGCCCCCGAAGCGGCAATCACGCCGATCCGCCACGACCAGCCGGTGCGCCCCATGAACCTCTACGCATGCAGCAAGATCTTCGGAGAGGCGCTCGCGCACATGTACGCGTTCGCCCACGGCATGAGCTGTCTCTGCCTGCGCATCGGTTGGGTGATGCCCGAGGACAAGGTCCCCCGCCGCGCCCTCTTCTGCAGCCGCCGGGACATCGTCCAGCTGGTCGAGCGGTGCATCGAGGCCCCCGCGACGCTGCGGTACGACGTCTTTTTCGGCCACTCGGACAACGTCGACAACCTTGTCGACATATCGCACGCCAGGGAGGTGCTGGGCTACGAACCGCAGGACGGGCGGGAGGAGACCCCATGACCCCCACGAAAGCCGCGAAGGAATGGAAGGGCAGCTTCGCGATCCCCCTGACGCCATTCGACGACCACGACCGCATCGACGAGGATGCCCTTGCGGCGGAGATCGAGTTCTGCGTCGAGTCGCGGGTGGGCGGGATCGTCGTCCCGGTCATGGTGAGCGAGTTCGGGGCGCTCTCGGAAGACGAGAGGCGGGCGATGGTCCGCGTTGCCGTCGAGGTGAGCGCCGGCAGGGTGCCCGTCGTCGCCAACTGCGCGGCCGTCAACACGCCGCTGGCCGTGCGCTACGCCGAGTACTGCCAGGAGCTCGGCGCGGATTCCGTGATCGCGATGCCGCCCTACGTCCTGGTGCCGGATTTCCCCGCCACCTACCGGTACTACAAGGCCATCTCGGATGCGGTGCACGTCCCCGTCTGGATCCAGAACGTGTCGCTTGCCCCGCTCTCCGTTGACCAGATCGTCACGCTGTGCACGGAGCTGGAAAACGTGAGCTGGGTCAAGGAAGAGATCGCCCCGACCACCCGCTCCATCGGTCGACTGGCGGCCCGCCGGTGTCCCGCGGTCAAGGGCATCATGGGCGGGGTCGGCGGGCGCCTGCTCTTCGCCGAACGGGCGCGGGGCTCGAAGGGAGTCGTGCACGCGTGCCAGTTCTGCGACATGGTGCAGAGGATCTGGGAGCTCCTGGACAACGGGAAGACCGCGGAGGGAGAGGAGCTGTTCGAGCGCGTCCTCCCGGGGCTGGTGGCGGAGTCCACCATGGGCATGGGATTTGCCAAGGAAATCATGGTCCGGCGCGGCGTGCTCAGGAACAACAGGACCCGGTCGCAGGCGCAGCCACTCGATGCGGACGACATGATCGAGACCGACCGGATCTGGAAGAGGATCGAGCCATTCCTGGCTTGGCACGGGAAGTAGCGAAGGCGAAGGAGCGCAGGAATGACGGACAAGCGGGTCGAACAGGTCGAGAACGCGGTGAAGCAGGCCTCGCGGCCCTCCGCCCTTCGCATCACCGACATGCGGACGGCGGTGGTTGCAAGCAACTACGACTACCCGATCATCCGCATCGACACCAACCAGGGCGCGTACGGGATCGGGGAGGTGCGGGATGCCGGCCACAGGGAGAGCGCGCTGCAGTTCAAGCACATGCTGCTGGGAAGAAACCCGTGCGATGTCGACCTGATTTTCCGCATGATGAAGCATTTCGGGAACTCTGGGAGGGAAGCGGGCGGGGTTTCGGGGATCGAGATAGCGCTCTGGGACCTCGTCGGCAAGGTCTACGGTGTGCCCTGTTACCAGTTCCTCGGCGGAAAGTACCGCGACAAGGTGCGCATCTATGCCGATACGCCGGAGCCGGAATCGCCGGCGCCGGAGGCATTCGCCGACCGGGTCCGCGCGCGGAAAGCGCAGGGCCTGACGTTCATCAAGTTCGACATCAGGCTGCGATCGCTGGACGTCGTCCCGGGAGCCCGCATCGGCACGCCAACGGTCCACGAGCATGACCGCGGCCGGGCACGGCGCGCCGCGGGCACGCGGTCCGGTGGCAACCCTCAGTGACCGCGGCATCGAGCGGATGCGGGAGATCGTGGCCGCGGCGCGCGAGGCGGCCGGGTGGGATGTCGCGCTCTGCATCGATCACTTCGGGCACGGGCAGATCACCGTGAAGGAAGTGATCCGCCTGGGAAAGGCGCTGGAGCCCTACGGCCTTGCCTGGATCGAGGACCCGGCGCCGTGGTGGGATATCGAGTCGCACAGGAGGGTGGCGGATGCCATGGAGGTGCCCATCGCGGCGGGCGAGGAGCTGTACCTGTGGGAGGGGTTCCGCGAGATGATCGATAAGCGCGCCCTGGACGTCGTGCACGCGGACCTCCTGACCGCGGGCGGCATGGCGGAAACGAAGCGCATCGGCGACTACGCGGAACGCTACAACATCCCCACTGCTCTTCACTGTGCGGGCTCGCCCCTGGCGTTCATGGCGAGCGTCCATGCAGCGGCGGCGCTGTCGAGCTTCGTGGCGCTGGAGCACCACGGCCTGGACCTGCCGTTCTGGAAGGACCTGGCAACGGGTCTCCCTGAGCCGCTCATGGAAGGCGGCTACGTGACGGTGCCGGACGGGCCCGGCCTCGGCGTGGACCTGGACCTGCGGGGTATCGAGAGGAACCTGCGGGAGCCCGGAAGCCTTTTCCGTCCGACTGACGAGTGGAACACGCCGAAGCTCGGATTCTGGCAGCCCGACCAGAGGTGGGGAGAGTAGCGCCCCGGCCTCCCGCAGGGCGGCTACTCGCCCCGGGCTCGTCCCGGGTCCACCGGCATCGCGGCGAAGCGCACCGTTGCCGTGGTTCCTGCGCCCGCCGTGCTGGCGAAGGAGAGGCCGTAGGCGTCGCCGTAGAAGAGGCGGTAGCGCTCGTGGATATTACGCACCCCGAACCCGCCGCGCCGCGAGTCCGAGGCGTCCAGCAGCGACGCCAGGCGCCACTGCTCTATGCCCACGCCGTCGTCGGCCACCGCCAGCACCACGTCCTTCCCGGCCAGGGAGCCGGTGATCCTGATGTGCCCCCTCTTGTCGGGCTTTTCGTTGATGCCGTGGAGGATGGCGTTCTCCACCAGCGGCTGCAGCGTGACGCGCAGGATGCCGAACTCCATGACCGCCTCGTCCACGCCAATGGCGAACTCGATCGCGCCGCGGAAGCGCATGTTCTGGATCCGCGTGTAGAGCTCCACGTGGTGAAGCTCTTCCCGCACGCTGATGGTCTCCCGCCCGGAGCTGAGGGAGAGGCGGTAAAAGGTGGCGAGCGAGTTGAGGAGCTCCTCGATCTCGTCGGCCATGCCCCGCCGCGACATCCACTTGATCATGTCGAGGGTGTTGTAGAGGAAGTGCGGGTTGATCTGCGCCTGGAGTGACTTGAGCTCGGCGCCCTTGAGCTCGCGCTGCGTTCGTTCCTCCCGGGCGATGTGCATCTCGATCTCGTCGATCATGCCGTCATAGGTGCGTGCAAGCTCGCCGATCTCGTCACGCCCCGCCGGCAGCGGGAGCTTTGCCAGCGAGAGGGCACCGGGGGAGCCCGGGCTGCCGGAGCGGGCGCCCCGCATCTGCGCCATGATGCCCGGAAAGCCGGCCCGTGATGGATCCCGACATCCCGTAGGCGGCCAGGTACGCGGCAGCGGCGATCGCGAAGATCACGAGGAAGACCTGGTTGCGGACCGCGCGGCTCTGGGACTCTATGCCGGCAATCGGGATCACCGTGACGATCCGCCAGTCCGTCGTGTCCAGTGACCGTTCCTTCACGAGCGCCCGCGCCGCCCCTGCGTTCACCTGCTGCAGCTTTCCCTCCGTGAGCGGCCCCGTGTCGATGCGCCGGATCCAGTCGGTGAACCGTGGCAGGGCCGCCTCGTCCGACGCAGCGACGATCTCTCCCGCCGAGTTCTGCACGTAGGTGATGCTGTCCACGCTCGGGCTCGATTTCGCGAGGATGCCGACGACCTGTGCCTTGGTGATGTCGATGCGCAGGACCCCGATACGCCGCCGCAGGTCGTCGAGGTCGAAGATCCAGCGGGCCAGGGAGAGCGTGTTCGTGCAGTCCCCGTCGTCGGCGTCCAGGGAGTCGGAGGGACACCAGAGGTACGTGCTCCCGCTCGCCTCCAGCGCGTTGTACCACCGCCCCCTGCGTGCTTCCGCCATCCCGAGCAGGTTCACCTTCTCCTCGGCGTAGGCCAGGTCGTCGCGCACGTAGAGGCGGATCCTGTCGATCGTGACCCCGTCCTGGTACCCGAAGAACAGGTCGGTGAGCGTCTGCATGTCCATGCGCTGGCTGCGCAGGTCGTAGCCCTTCATGTCCTTCCTCAATATGTCGTTGATGACGTTGTTCACGAGGAACACGTGCGACACCTTCAGGACGTTGTAGAGGCGGTACTCGAGGAACGAGCTCGCCTGGTCGAAGGACTGGTCGGCGGAGTAGGCGATGCGGTCCTCGACGATCCGCGACACCTTCTGGGCGACGAAGAGCGCGAGGGCGACGAACGGGATGAGGATGATCGCCAGGTAGGTGATGAGCAGCTTGCGGCGGAGCGCCAGGTCCTCGCGGAACATGCGGATGAGCTCCCGCGGCCGGATCCTCATCGCCGTGCGGCCTCCCGGAACTCCGACGGGGACTGTCCCGTCTCGCGGCGGAAAGCGCGCGCGAAGTAGTTCGCGTCCGAGAATCCCGCGCGGGCAGCCACCTCGGCCATCTTCGGCTGCCGCATGTCCAGGAGCAGGTCCTTGGCGCGCTCCAGCCGGTACGCCGTGACGTAGCGATGGATCGTCTCGCCGGTGGCGTCCTTGAACAGCCGGCAGGCATAGGTGGTGGAAACCCCCGCCGCGCGGGCAATGTCGTCGGTGGAAAGCGCGGGCAGGGCATAGCCGCGGTGCACGGCGCGCTTGATGTCGGACACGATCCGCCCGTCAGCGACGTGGTCGGCGAGCCGTGAGAAGAGCCCGCCCACCGTCGCTTCCACCACGGCGGAGGCGCACTGCAGCGTGCCGGCCCGCTCGATGCGCTCGGAGACCGGGCGCACCGATCCGCCTTCGTCGAAGAGGTCGATGCCGCGGCGCTCCGCGAACGAGACCAGCCGCAGGAGCACACGCGTGAGGTATTCACGGGCCGGGAGCGTCTCCCGCGATCCGCCGGCGCGCAGGCGCTGCCCCTGTGCCCGCAGGAGCGCCAGCGCGCCGTCCCCGTCCTCCCGGTCCAGGCAGGCCTGGAAGTCGTCGATGGCGCGGGGCTCGATGACGAGCCCCGCCCGGCCCGCCGATGCATCATGCGCGACTGTGCCGGGGCCCATGAAGAACGCGGCGTCGAGCGCCGAGGCCGCGGCAGCGTGCGCCGCGCGGACTCCAGCGGCACCGACCGACGGGGAGCTCACTCCCGCGACAAGCGTCTCCGCGGGGAATGCCGCCAGCGCCTTCAGCACGGCGCCGACTGCCTCTTTCTCACCGAGGAGTTTCTGCCGCGCAGGCGGCGCCGCAAGAACGATCACGCCCTGCTCGGATCGCTTGACCGCGGCAAGGGCGGAGACGCCGTCCGCGGCGATCCCCGCCGCCACCGCGGGCAACCGCTCGCGAAGGGATCGCTCGTTGACGAACTGCACGCCGGCCGGGCGGAGGAGCGCGACGACGATCGCCGTCGCGCTGTCGAGCGTGAACCCGGACACCTCGAGGGCCCGGCGCACGCGCGGGTCCTCCGGGCCGTACTGTACGAGCATCAGCGCAGTTTCCGAGCGAAAGAGGGAATCGCCCGCCTCGGCGCGCAGGAGCAGCGCCGCCTCCCGTGCCGCCCTTTCCTGCTCCTGCCGTCGCATCGCCGCGGCGCGCGCAAGCACCTCGCTGAGCTCCCGGGTTCGAAACGGCTTCTCGATGTAGCTGGCGGCTTTCAGGTCGATGGCGGCCTTCAGGTACTCCTTGTCCGCGTACCCGCTCATGAAAACGATGGAGCACTCGGGGTACAGACGGCGCAGCGAGTAGCACATTTCCACGCCGTCCATGCGGGGCATGCGGACGTCGGCAAGGACGACGTCAGGGTGGAACGTCCGGGCGATCCGCAGCGCGTTCACGCCGTCGTCGGCCTGCTCCACCTCGTCGAACCCGATGGCAGCAAGGTCTATCTCATCGAGAATCCCCTGGCGGGTGTAGTACTCATCTTCCGCAATGAGCAGCCGCATGCGGCACAAATCCTACTGCCGCCACGCCGGTGCTGTAAAGGCGAGATTGTTCGTTGCGGCGGTTCCTGAGGCCGGGCGCCTGTGCCGGCAACACGCCGCGAATCCCTGCTTGACAAGGCATGGTATCCGGCGTATTGTCCCTGCAGATTTGACTGTTGAAGAGCCACCTCTCTGGGACGCTCGCTGGCAGGCGCATGCCGTCCAGTATCCGAGAGAGTTGGCTTTTTTTGTGCCCTGCGACCGCGTCGCGAAGCAGAAACAGGGCCTATCCGAATGCGGAATGTCATCCAGGCGCCCGGGCGCCGTGGGTGACCGCGAAGGAAATCCACGAGCCCGCGAGAGCGGGGAAAGGAGGTGCGGATTGCAGTACAGGAACGAAAAGCCAGACCAGAGGTGGTCCGGCTTCTAGACAGTCAAATCTGTCGTGGCCGTTCCTCTTCGGGAAACTGCTGGGGGGCGGCCACACTTTTCATGTCTTTCCCGCCTTCGCGAATCCCCTGAGCACGGTCGGCAGGATGCCACCGTTGCGGTAATAGTCCAGCTCCACCACCGTGTCGATGCGCGCCGTGACGCCGAAGCGCTTCTCCTTGCCGTCTGCGCCGCGCGCCGTGACGGTGAGCGACTGCCCCGGGCTGCCCGCGGCCTCGATCTCGTAGACCTCTTCTCCCGTCAGGCCGAGGCTTTCCGCGTTCTCCCCCTTCGGGAACTGCAGGGGCAGCACGCCCATGCCGACGAGATTCGACCGGTGGATGCGCTCGTAGCTTTCCGCGATCACGGCACGGACACCCAGGAGGATGGCGCCCTTCGCGGCCCAGTCACGCGAGTTCCCGAGCCGTATTCCTTTCCCGCGATCACGAGCAGGGGGACCTTCTCGGCCCTGTACTTCTCCGCCGCGTCGTAGATGGGAAGCGTCTCGCCGCCGACGGCAGGTGACGCGTGTATCCGCCCTCCACCCCGGGCACGAGCCTGTTGCGGATGCGGATATTGGCGAAGGTGCCGCGGATCATCACCTCGTGGTTTCCGCGGCGCGAGCCGTACGTGTTGAAATCGTCACTTCTTCACGCCGTGCTCCATGAGCCATTTCCCTGCCGGGCTCTTCTCCGGGATGTTGCCCGCCGGGGAGATGTGGTCCGTCGTCACCGAGTCTCCCAGGACCGCGAGCACCCGTGCGCCCTGCGATGCGCGGAACTGCCGGCGGGCTGCGCGCGTGATGCCCTCGAAGAACGTCGGGCGTGCGGATGTAGGTGGAGTCCGGTCGTCCCAGCGGTAGCGCCTGTCGTCCGGGGTCTTCACGTTCTTCCATGCCTCGTCGCCGGTGAACACGCTCGCGTAGACGGAGCGGAACATCTCCGGCGTGAGGCTCTCCCGCACCGCCGCGTCGATCTCGGCAAGCGTCGGCCAGATGTCCTTCAGGTACACGGGGCTGTCGTTCTGGTCCTTGCCCAGCGGCTCGGTTGCCAGGTCGATGTCCATGGTACCCGCCAGCGCGTAGGCGACCACGAGGGGCGGGGAGGCCAGGTAGTTCGCCTTCACCTCGGGGTGGATGCGGCCTTCGAAGTTGCGGTTTCCCGAGAGCACCGAGACCACGGTGAGGTCGTTCTCGCAGCACCGCCGCTGCTGATCGACCGGGATCAGAGGGCCGGAGTTGCCGATGCACGTGGTGCAGCCGTACCCCACCAGGTGGAATCCGAGCGCCTCCAGGTACGGGGTGAGCCCGGCCCTGTCGAGGTACTGCGTGACGACCTTGGACCCGGGAGCGAAGCTCGTCTTCACGTAGGCGGGCACGCGCAGGCCGAGCTGCACCGCCTTGCGCGCAAGGAGCCCCGCCGCGATCATGACGGCCGGGTTGGACGTGTTCGTGCAGCTCGTGATCGCGGCGATGACCACCGCGCCGTCGCGGATGGTCTCGCTGCATCGCCGCGCACCTCGACCTCGGCGCGAACGGGCCGTCTCCGTTGCCGCCGCGGCCCGTCCACCTCGCGCCACGAGCCTTTGGCCTTCGCGAGCGGGATCCTGTCCTGCGGCCGCTTCGGACCGGCCATGGAGGTTTCCACGGTGCCCAGGTCGAGCTCGAGGAGCGTCGCGTACTCGGGCTGCTCGGCGAGCGTCAGGACCGCGGAACAGGCCCTGCTCCTTGCAGTAGCGCTCCACCAGGTCGACAAGCTCGGGCGCTGCGGCCCGTGAAGCGAAGGTACTCGAGCGTCTTCTCGTCGACGGGGAAGAATCCCGCGGTCGCGCCGTACTCGGGGGACATGTTGCTGATGGTCGCCCTGTCCGCCACGCTGAGGGAGTCCAGCCCGGGCCCGAAGAACTCGACGATCTTGTCCACGACGCCGAGCTTCCGCAGGGCCTGCGTGACGGTGAGCACGAGGTCGGTGGCAGTCATGCCTTCCCGGAGCGCCCCGGTCAGCCGCATGCCGACCACCTCCGGGATGAGCATGTAGAGAGGCTGGCCGAGAAGCGCGGCCTCGGCCTCGATGCCGCCGACGCCCCATCCCAGCACGCCGATGCCGTTGATCATGGGCGTGTGCGAGTCGGTGCCGACGAGCGTGTCGGGGAAGCACGCGTGCCGTCCACGGACCTGCACCACGCGCGCAAGGTACTCGAGGTTCACCTGGTGGACGATGCCCGTGGCAGGGGGAACCACGCGGAAATCGGCGAACGCGCCTGGCGCCCCAGCGGAGGAACTCGTAGCGCTCGCGGTTGCGCTGGAACTCCCGGGACGCGTTCCCTGCCAGCGCGCGCGTCGAGGCGAAGAGATCCACCTGCACCGAATGGTCGATGACGAGGTCCACGGGGATCACGGGATTGATCCTCTGCGGGTCGCCGCCCGAGCGCTGCCATGGCGTCACGCATGGCGGCGAGGTCGACGATGGCCGGCACGCCGGTGAAATCCTGCATGACCACGCGCGCGGGCTTGAAGGGGAACTCCCGGCGCCGAGCGGGCTGTTCCACGCGCACAGCGACTTCACGTCCTCCTCCGCACGTCGAAGCCGTTCACCTGGCGGAGGACCGACTCCAGGAGGATCTTGATGGAAAAGGGCATCCGCGACACCTGGCCCAGCCCCTGCGCCTCCAGGCGTGCCAGGCTGAAGTAGTCGAATCGTACGGCCGCCGATTTTCAGCTGTTCCGCGTGACCCGAAGGGGTTCCCTGCTGCTGCCATGCCGATCTCCTTTTCCTGAATATACAAAAGCCCCGCGCATTGACACAGTGCGGAGCCGGCTCCTCCGTATTGCCATCCCGGTGCAATTGCTCTATCATTGAGCGCGAGAGAGCGCACACGATGCTGGTTCCTGCCGAGGTCTGGACAGTGGCGAAAGCCGAGCAGGGCAACGCGGTCCTCGTCCGGCCACTCGGCCTGGACGTGGCGGTGCCCATTTTCATCGCGCCCCTCGAGGCGCAGTCCATCCTCATCGGGCTGGGGAGCGTGAAGATGCCCCGGCCCCTCACGCATGACCTGTTCATCACCGTCCTGGAAAGCCTCGAGTCCTCGGTCAACCGCGTGGAGATCACGTCCCTGAAGGAGGGGACCTACTTCGCGAAGCTCATCCTGGAGTCCGTCGGGATCGGAGATCGCCGTGGATGCGCGTCCCTCCGACTGTCTCGCCCTGGCCGTGCGCGTGAAGTGCCCCATCTACATCGACGAGGCCGTGGTGGACGAGGCGGGAATTTCCGTGAAGATGGTGGAAGAAAAAAACAGGGAGCTGAAGACCCTGGACACGGGGCCGCAGGCCCCCGGAGGAGCCGAGACCCGCAGGTGCCCGATCCTTCGCCCATGCCGCCGGAGACCGAGATGGCAGGCCTCAGGAAGGCTCCTGGACGCCGCCATCGAAGAAGAAAACTACGAGGAAGCCGCGCAGCTCCGCGACAGGATCAGGGAGCTGGAGAGTCCCTAGACCAGCGGCGCGGCAGCGCGGCGACGACGTCTTGCGAGCCCTCAGTCCGGCCCGATCGTCGTTCCCACGAAGCCCTTTCCCGCGAGGATCCGCGCGAGATTGTCCAGGTCCTTCCCGTCGGCGAAGACCACCCTGATGTGCGACTGCCGGCAGCGGCGCGTGCCGCGGTCGGGTCGAACGGGGTGTTCTTCCCGGGGGTCCAGTGACCGCCCACGATGCCGAGCATCTCTTTCCACGATACGGCGTCCAGCGCGCGGGCGGACGGGTCCGTCTTCGGGTCGTCCGTATAAACCTTGGCGATGTTGGACAGGTTGATGACGGTCGCCGCGGAAAAGCGCTGGGCGAGGACCACCGCGTCGTTGTCGGTGGAGAACCCCGGCTTCCAGCCCGCTGCCACCAGGACGCGTCCCGCGAAGACGGCGACGGCGGTCGGGTCCGTCACGAGGTCCTCGACGCACCAGGGGCGGAAGACGCGCCTCATGAGCTCGCCGTTCACCCGCGTGGCCGCGATGCCGACCCAGTCGAGATCCTCGTCACGCGCGTCCGCAGCCACGGCGCGAAGCGCGGCCTGGTAGTCGCGCGCGAGGCTCCCCCCGCCGCACACGATGATCAGCCGCCGCGCCCCGTCGGCTTCGAGGTGCTCCTTGACCAACCGGGCGAAGCTGGCGAGGAAGGCGGTGTCGACCCCCCGGGCGCAATGAGAGACCCTCCGAGCGAGATGACGGTCACTGTTTCTGGCATGACCGTACTATAATCGAAGATATCGTCGTGTTCCAGAATGCGGCGCGGTCGCTTTTCTTCCGCTTGCAGAAACCTGCGGGCCGGATTATACGTGGAGAATGGAAAAGATGAAGGTCTTCATTGCAGATTCCATCGCAAAGGAAGGGATCGAAGAGTTCGGCAGGTTCCCCGGCATCGAGCTGGTCGTGAAGACGGGTCTGCCGGGCGACAAGCTCATGGCGGAGCTCGGGGACAGCGTCGGCCTCGTCGTTCGCTCCGCCACGCAGGCCACGCGGGAGGTGATCGGCGCCGGGCGGTCGCTGAAGGTGATCGGCAGGGCAGGCGCCGGTGTCGACAACATCGACGTGAAGGCGGCGGGGGAGCGGGGCATCGTCGTGCTGAACACCCCGGGGGCGAACGCCGAGGCGGCCGGGGAGCTGGCTGTCGCCATGATGTTCGCCCTGGCACGCGACATCGCGCGGGCCGACGCCTCCATGAAGGCGGGCACCTGGGACAAGAAGAGCTTCGGCGGCATCGAGCTGCTCGGCAAGACCCTCGGGCTCGTCGGCATCGGCAACGTGGGAAGAATCGTGGGAAAGCGCGCCCTCGGCCTCGGCATGAAGGTCATGGCGTACGATCCGTTCGTGACGGCCGACGCCACCCGCGCCCTCGGCTTCCAGTCCGGCAGCTTCGAAGAGGTCGTGCGCGGCGCTGACTTCATCTCCATCCACTCCCCGCGCACCGAGCAGACGAAGGGGCTGTTCAACGCGAAGACGTTCGCCCTGATGAAGAAGGGATCCTTCCTCATCAACTGCGCGCGCGGCGGCATCGTCGTGGAGAAGGACCTCGTCGCGGCACTCGACAGCCGGCACGCTGCAAGGGCGCCGGCGTGGACGTGTTCGACAAGGAGCCGCCCGAGGACTGGAGTCTCGCGAAGCATCCGCGCGTCATCGCGACCCCGCACCTGGGCGCCACCACGGGGGAGGCCCAGGTGAACGTGTCCGTGATGATCGCGCGCCAGATCGGCGCGTACCTCATGAGGGGCGAAATCGTCAACGCGGTGAAGGGATAGCGCCGGCGTCCCGCGGCTACCGCGCATTTGCTTCGCACAACGCTGCGCCTTGGGGCTGGTTTCCCCAAGGCTTCTCGCGAATCTGCTTCGCAGATCGCTGCGCCTTGGGGCTGGTTTCCCCAAGGCTTCTCGCGAATCTGCTTCGCAGATCGCTGCGCCTTGGGGCCCCAAGTATTGCCGAAAACCGCTCTCGGGGGTACATTTCTTCCGGGAGTGGGAGTATGGCCGCTGATATCACTGACATCCTGAGCGAATGGGAGTACGACTCCGACAACCAGATCCGCATCGTCCAGGCGGATGACGGCCGGCAGGTGCTGCAGGTCCGCCAGCCCATGGGCATCGAGCAATACGAGCTGGACGGCCGGCCCGACGGCAAGAAGCCCTTCGGCCGCGACACGGCGCTGGAGGAGATCCAGGCGCGGCTGGAGAGCCTACCGCTCCGCGCACGGCAGCGACGACGGGTTCGCGCTTTCCCACGAAGACTTCGCAACGCTGCAGGGCGAGGGAGTCCTGTTCTATTTCCGCTACCTCGTGCTCTTCCAGATCGGCGACTTCGTGCGGACCGCCCGTGACACGGATCACAACCTCGCCCTCTTCGGGCTCGTGGAGAAGTTCGGCGACAGTGACGATGACCGCAAGGAGCTTCTCCAGTACAAGCCCTACGTCGTGCGCATGAACGCCATCGCCCGCGCAATGATCTCCCTTCACAAGGAGATGAAGACCACGGCGGAAGACATCCTGAACAACGCCATCTCGGCGATCGAGGGGATGAACGAGATCGACACCCCCGCCTTCCAGTTCGAGCGGGTGCGGTCGCTCAACTACCTGAAGGCCACCCTGAAGCAGATCCACGAGAAGACCGATTCGCCCGCGGATTCGCTGAAAACCGAGCTGCAGGCAGCTATCGAGGCGGAAGACTACGAGCGTGCCGCCGCCCTGCGTGACAGGATCCGCGATATCGACGTCCCCGGTCCCGCGGCGGGGGAGGGCTCCCCGGATCCTGACGAGTAGCGGCGCCCGCCGTCCGTGGCTGCCGGCGGCCTGCCGGCCAGTAGGTCGGCGGGTCGGCGGCTTGTCTGATACCCAACCCATTGCTATGGTGACCCAGGGGGCTGTCTCATGATCAAGAGAAACGCCGACATGCAGAAAGAAGTGCGCGAGAAGATGCGCGAAGGGACCGGGACGGTGGAGATCCTCCACGTTTTCCGCAAGGAGGAGCTGCGGGGAAAGACGCGCCTTTTCGCGCGTTTGCGCATACCCGCCGGGCAGCTCGATCGGCTACCACGAGCACCACGAGGAAGAAGAGGTGTTCTTCATCATCGCGGGCCGCGGCACGGTGAATGACAACGGCGTGAAGACGCCGGTGGGTCCCGGCGATGCCGTTCTCACCGGCGGGGGCATGGGTCATGCCATCGAGAACACCGGCAGCGAGCCTCTCGAGCTGATGGCCGTCATCCTCCCGTTCTGAGCCGGGGGATGCTTTCCATCCTTCGCCCGCGCGGCGCGCCCACGAGAATTGTCACCTCCTTCCGGTGGCTCGAGCCGCGGCCGTTTCCCGCCACCCGCGCCGCCCACTACGCGGCCCAGTATGACCGCGGCTCCTACACCCTCACGTTGAGCCGTGACAGTTACTTCGCCTGGGAGACGATGAGCACGGAACAGCGGTTCGCCGATGTCTCCCTGGAGGCCGAGATCGAGGTGGACCCTGCCAACGGGCACTCGGCGGCGGGTCTCCTCGTGCGGCACGTGGACGACGAGAACTTCTACTCGTTCCTGGTCTCGTCCCGCGGCAATTTCCGCATCGACCTGCTGTTCAACAATCACCCCATCCACCTCGTGGAATGGACCGCCCTGCCGGCGGCGGATCCCGAGGATCGGCGCGCCGGTGCGCAGCATCCCACCCTCGGCATCGTGGCCCACGGGTCCCGCTTCTGCTTCCGCGTGGACGACGAGTGGGTGGCAGAGCTGGAGGACGAGACCCTGGCGGAGGGCGGGGTCGGGTTCGCCGCGCAGAACTTCGCCGGCGCAGGGACCGGGATCTTCCGCATGCGCCGCTTCGGCCTGGACGCCCGGCCCCTCGACGTTGAGAAGAGACTACCTGCGCGCTTCCTACTACGCGCCGGTGTCGCCCGTGTCGCGCCTGCGCCTCGCGGAGACGTTCGTGGGCATGGGCAGCATCGACCAGGCCATCGTGCAGCTTCGCAAGGCGCTGAAGGACCGCGAAGGAAGCGCCCGCGAGCGGTTCCTCCTGGCGCAGTGCTACGCGCGGCGCTCCCTCTACGTCGAGGCCCTCGACGAGATAGAGCGCGTCATTGCACGGGAGCCGTCGAATGCCGACGCGCGCATGGAGAAGGCGAACCTCCTGTACCTCGGCAACCGGCTGCTGGAGGCGCGCGACCTCCTCGCGGCGGGCCTGGCCGTTGGGACCATTCGCGCGGAGGCCTCGGCGTGGAATCTCCTGGGGAACGCCGAGTACGGGCTGGGCAACAGCGAACAGGCCGTGCAGGCGTACCAGCACGCCATCGCGCTGGATTCGTCGCCCCTGTTCCTGACCAACACCGCGCGCGCCCTGGAGCGGGCGGGCCGCCCGAGGGAAGCGCTCGATTCCTACCTCCGTGCCGCGCGGATGCTCTTCGCCGAGGAGGCGTTCGACGAGCTTTCCATCGTGATGCCGCGCATCGTTGCCATCGCGCCGACGGAGCCCGAGGTCAGGGCCCTGGAGGCGAAGATGCTCTACCGCGAAGGGAAGACCGACGAGGCCTACGCCATCCTGCGCGAGCTCGCGGCTGCCGGCAGCGACGACAGCGCGGCCCATTACCTGCTGGGCCTTCTCCTCGCCGCGCGCGGCACGCGGGAGGAAGCGCTGGAACGATTCGAGCGCGCCGCGGAGCTGGCGCCCGACTTCGCCCTCTACCATTTCCGCCTGGCGGAGACCCGTCACATCCTCGGCCGGGATCCGACCATCCCCCTCGAGAAGGCGCTCGCCCTGGCCCCGGACGATGCATGGGCCAACAACCTCGCCGGTCTCCTGCGCATCCAGGCCGGGGATCCGGCGGGAGCGCTGGCGCCGCTGCGGAGGGCCCGCGCGGCCGCGCCGGCCGAGGTCGATATCGCGCTGAACCTGTCCGAGGCGCTCTCGCTGAATGGCAGCCATGACGCGGCCATGGCCGTGATCGCGGAGCTGACCGCCGCCACGGGGGACAGCGCGCGCGCGGCGAACCAGCGCGGGAACCTGCTCGCGCGCAAGGGCGAGCGGGACACCGCCGTGAGAGAGTACGAGACGGCCATCCGCCTCGATCCCGAGAACGCCGCCTACAAGGAGAACTGCGCGGCGGCGTGCATCGAGATCGACATGGTGCATCGCGCCGAGGAGCTGCTCGCGCAGATCGAGCCCGATCATCCCACCGCGTCGGTCTACAACCTCCTGGGCCAGGTGGCCGCCCTGAAGGGCGAGCGCGCGCGGGCGGAGCTGGCGTTCGACGAGGGGCTCCGCAAGGATCCCGGCAACCCGGACCTCACCGTGAACCTTGCGATCATCCTCAAGGAGAGGGGCAACTACGAGGGAGCCAAGGAGCTCCTCACGAAGCTCCTCGCGGCGCACAAGGGCGGGCAGGAGAGGGCCGCTTCGCTCCTGGCGCGCATGCGCGACGAGAAGGAGCGGCGGCTGGTGTGCGACTCGTGCGGCAGGGAGTGGTGGGCGCCGAAGGATATGCCGTCCCAGCCGCCGCTGCGCATCCGCGGTGAGCCTCCCGCCGGCGGCGCCGGCCGGCCGCTGTCCGCGCTGCGAGCGGGTCTACTGCGTCGGTTGCGCGGCGGCGCACGTGCGCGACATGCGGTTTTTCTGCCCTCATGACGACGAGTTCCTGAAATTGTCGGACGACGCGCTGAAATGGCTCCTGCGACGGGCGCTGGAAGCCTCCTCCGGAGACGCCTCTTCTTGACAAAGGACGGAGCATCGTTACTATGATGGCAGCCTTGAACAGAAAAGCCGCCCTCCTCGCTGCAGCTCTTGTCCTGTCGCCACTGACTGCTTCCGCGCAGACCGGCCCGGGGGTCGCGGCCGATGTCTTTTTCGCCGCGGTGTCCGACACGTACAGCAAGGTGCATGACTACGAGGCCACGCTGACAATCACGCGCGGCAAGGACACGCAGGTCGGAGCGCTGTCGTACAAGTCTCCCGTCTTCATGAACGTCAAGTTCGACCAGCCGAAGGACGAGGTCATCAACTTCAACGGCGAGGACCTCATCATCTACGACCCGGCGGACGAGGTGGTGCTCAAGCAGACCTTCAAGAAGAAGTCCCCTGCCCAGCTGGAAGGGCTCGTCTCCTCCCAGGGCCTCGGCCTGTGGCAGCGCAACTACACCATCTCGTACCTTGCGGGCCCCGCCCCTGTCGCCCTGGACGACGGGTCGCGCGAGCAGGTGGTGAAGCTGAAGATGCAGTCCAGGGGCGGCACCCTGTACAGCCAGATGATCGTCTCGGTGAGCCGCGACCAGCTCCTCGTGCGCAGGGTGGAAGGGACGATGGGAAACGGGGAGAAGGTCGTCATGGATTTCACCAACGTGCGCACCAACCAGGGTGTGCCGGATTCGCGTTTCGATTACAAGGAACCCCCCAACGTCTACATGCAGCCCGACTGGCTGTTCGACCCGGAAGAGTAGCTTCATGGAATCCATCGGCGAAAAACTGAAATCGGCGCGCGAGCGCAACAACCTCACCATCGAGCAGGTCGCGCGCGAGACGCACGTCGCCCGCCGGTTCCTGAAAGCGCTGGAAGACGAGGACTTCGCCGTTTTCCCGGGCGAGACCTACGCCATGGGCTTCCTGCGCAACTACGCAGAATACCTCGGCCTGAATCCCGACGAGCTGATCGGCATCTACCGCAACATCCAGATCCAGGAGCAGCCCCTGCCCATGAACGAGCTGCTGGATGCCCGGCCAAGCGGCCGCCTGTCCGCGTGCTGATCATCGCGGGGGGCATCGTCCTGGTTCTGGCCCTCGCCGGCTTCATCATCTACCGCGCGGTCGCGCGCGGTGCGGATGCTGCCGGGGCGCCGCGGGCGGGCGCCACCGCGGACTACGTGTTCAGCGACGAATCCGGCACGCAGTGGTTCTCGCAGGGGGACGGCATCTCGGTGACGGCGGGGAACAAGACGTACCGCATCGTCATCGCCAACGTGGACAGCACGCTCACCCTGAAGGTCCCCGGCGGCACCGTGGACATCGGGCTGGGCAAGGAGCGCTACATCGACCTTGACGGCGACTCCAACCCGGACCTGCGCATCGTCTGGAACGACGTGGACCGCTCCTCCAGCGTCAAGCGCGTGAACCTCGGCCTCTACAGGACGACCGGCGACCAACGCCGCTGCCGCGGCGGCCGGTGATACCTCCACGGATGCCGTGCCGCCGGCAGCGCCCGCCGGTGCCGCCGCGCCTCCTGTCCGCGCCGTGACCTTCGCACCCGTCACTCTTGCCCAGGCCGCGCAGGCGGGGCTCTTCGTGCTGGACTTCACCTTCAGGAACGACTGCCTCTTCCGCTACTCCGTCGATGACGGCCAGAGGGAGCCCGACCGCTTCTTCCAGAAAGGCGAGCAGTTCTCCATCGACACGGCGAAGAAGCAGGTGACGATCTGGATGTCGAACGCGGGCGCCGCCCGCATGCGCGTCCAGGGGAAGGATTTCGAGCTGGGCGGCCTCGGACGAGGTCGCCACGCGCAAGGTCGCCTGGCGCAAGGATGCGAGCGCGGGCGGCAATGTCCTCGAGATCACCCCGCTCTACTAGCTCCTTCGGGAGGCGCGGGCCGCACGTTCCACCTCGAAAGCCTCGGCTGCGCCAAGAACCAGGTGGACGCCGAGCTCATGATCGCGGCCCTGGAGCGCGCCGGCTGGGCGCGCGCGCAGGGACCCGAAGACGCCGAGGTCCTCATCGTCAATACCTGCGGCTTCATTTCCGCGGCCAAGAAGGAATCCATAGAGACATCCCTCGAGCTCAAGGCGCGTTATCCGGGGAAGCGGCTGGTCATGGTGGGCTGTCTCTCCGAGCGCTACGCGGGGGAGCTGCGGGACGAGCTTCCCGAGATCGATGGTTTCCTCGGCGACCGGCGACCCGTCCGCCATCGTCACCCTCCTGGACGGGCCGGGCGCGCCGCCCGCGGACCCGCGGCCGCCCTACGAGCGGATCGCACCTCCTCTCCTTCCCGGGCAGCGCGTACGTGAAGATCGCCGAGGGGTGCGACAACCGCTGCACCTACTGCGCCATCCCGCTCATCCGCGGGGCCCTCGCGAGCAGGGAGCGCCCCGAGATCATCCGGGAGATCAGGGGCCTCCTCGACCGCGGCGTGCACGAGCTCATCCTGATCGCGCAGGATCTCGGCTCCTACGGAAAGGACAGGGGCGGCTCCGAACTCCCGCGTCTCCTCCACGAGATCGCGGCACTGACGGGGACGTTCTGGGTCCGACTCCTCTACATCCATCCTGATCACTTCCCGACCGAGATCCTCGACCTGCAGCGGGACGACCACGCGCTTCCTTCCCTATTACGATATTCCCTTTCAGCACGCATCGGCGAAGATCCTTCGCGCCATGGGGCGCCGCGGCGACGCGGAACGCCATCTCGAGCTGATCGCCGGGATCCGCGAGCGCGTGCCCGGCGCCGTCGTCCGCTCCACTTTCCTCGCGGGCTTCCCGGGGGAGACCGACGAGGACTTCGAGCACCTCCTGGCATTCCAGGCGGCTGCAAAGCTGGACTGGATGGGCGTCTTCGCGTATTCGAGGGAAGAAGACACACCCGCCTACCGCATGGCAGGCCGGGTCACCAAGGCAGTGGCAGAAAGACGGAAGCAGGGGCTGGAGAGGCGGCAGGTCGGCATTACCGAGGCGGCACTGGACCGGTGGATCGGTCAGGACATGGACGTTCTGGTCGAGGAGCCGGTGCAGGGGGAAAATCTCTCGCTGGGACGCAGCCGCCTCCAGGCACCGGATGTCGACGGGCTGGTCGTTGTGCGTGGAACGTATGCGCCCGGTGCCGTGGTTCCTGCCCGCATCGTGCGGCGCAACGGCGTGGACCTGGAAGCGGAGCCTTCCCGTGGGTGAGCCCAGCGGCCCTGGGGCTCGCGCGGCGGCCCGGGGGCTCGCGCGGCGGCCCGAAAGCTCCGCCTGCCTACCTCGAGCGCCTCAACCCGATGCAGCGGGAAGCGGTCATCCACGAAGGGGCGCCGCTCCTGATCCTGGCCGGGGCGGGCTCGGGAAAGACGCGCGTCATCACCACGAAGATCGCCTGGCTCATCGACCAGCGTGGCGTCAGCCCGCGCTCTATCCTCGCCGTCACGTTCACGAACAAGGCCGCCCAGGAGATGAAGGACCGCGTCCTCGCGCTGGTGCCGCACGCCGCGGACGTCATGGTGCGGACGTTCCACTCGTTCGGCGCCTGGTTCCTCCGGCGCAACGCGGCGGCAGCAGGCCTCGATCCGCGCTTCACGATCTACGACGAGGAAGACTCCGTCACCGTGCTCAAGGGCGTCCTGGGGAAAGGGGAGGACCGCGGCTCCCTGCGCCGCACGCTCGAAGAGATCAGCAGGGTGAAGGACGTCGGCCTCGGACCGGGGGCGGCCCGGGAGGAGATCGCGAAGGCCGGGTGCGACCCCGAGGTCTTTGCCGCGTACGAGAAGGCCAAGGCAGCGACGGGCAACGTCGATTTCGGCGACCTGATCCTCATGCCCCTTCAGCTGCTGAAAAACACGCCCGCCGTGCGGGAGCGCACGCGCCAGCGCTTCAGCGTCATCCTCGTGGACGAGTACCAGGATTCCAACGTGGCGCAGTTCGAGCTGCTGCGGGAGCTGTGGAGCCCCGCCGCGTACCTCTGCGTCGTCGGCGACGACGACCAGTCCATCTACCGGTTCCGCGGCGCCGAGGTCGGCAACATCCTCTCCTTCCCCAAGGTCTTCCCCGGCACCCAGATCGTCCGCCTGGAGCGCAACTACCGCTCCACGCAGGCCATCCTCGACGTTGCCTCCGCCGTGGTCTCCCACAACAAGGGCAGGCTCGGCAAGACCCTGTGGACGGAGAACGACAAGGGAGAGCTTCCTGTTCTCCTGAGGCTCGAGGACCAGGACGAGGAAGTCGAGGGTCTGCGCGCGATCTCGCGCGAGACGGGTTCCCGGGACCACGGCCATCCTCTACCGGATGAACGCGCAGTCCCTCCACTTCGAGAAGCACTTCCTGCGCGCGGCATCCGCTTCCGCCTGATCGGGAGCGTCCGTTCTACGAGCGGGAAGAGGTCAAGGATGCGATGGCATACCTCTCGCTCCTGTCGAACCGCAACGACGTCTGTCTCCTTCGACGGATCGTGAACACGTCCCCCGCGCGGGCTGGGGGCGGCCAGCGTGCAGGCCATCTCGGTGAGTGGCGCGCCATGCGCGAGAGCGAAGGCAGCGGGGGAGGAGCGGGGGCTGACCTCCCTTCAGCCTGCAGGAAGGCCGCGCCGCGGCTCGCAGCCAGGGCCCGCGCGGGCCTCAAGGAGCTCCTTGCGCTCCTGCAGGAGCTCGGCGAGCTCATGGCGCAGGTCTCCCTGTCCGAGCTCGCCCGCACGCTGCTCACGCGCTCCGGCCTGCATGGAGATGCACCGCCTGCGGGACATCGCCGACTCCACATCCCGCGCGGACAACCTCGGGAGCTCGTGAGCGACATGGCCGCGTACGGCACGGGCGCCGACGCGCTCACTGCAGTACCTGGAGACCGTGGCCCTGGCGAGCGCCCTGGACCGCGAGGAAGGGGCAGAGGGCGCGCACCTACTTCCTCATCACGCTGCACAATACGAAGGGCCTGGAGTTCGACAGGGTCATCATCACCGGGCTGGAGGAAGGCATTTTCCCGCACGACCCGAGCAGCAGCGCTCCCGAGGACATCGAGGAGGAGCGGCGGCTGTTCTACGTGGGCATCACGCGGGCGCGCGAGCGCCTCGTTCTCATCACCGTGCCTGAACCGGCGGCTGTTCGGCCGCGCCACCGACATGTCGCCCTCGCGTTTCCTCGGCGAGATCCCTCCCGAGGCCCTGGAGGTGGAGGAGCAAGAGCAGGGAGGTGGCCGAGCCCCTTGGGACGGCGGCCGAGCCTTCGAGGCCGGCGGCCGAGCCTTCCCGGCCGGTGGGAGGTGGACTTCCCGCCCGGCGGCGTGTACCACGACGAGTACGGCCCCGGCATGGTGGAGCGAAAGTGGTATACTGACGGTTCCCTCCTCGTCGCAGGTGCGCTTCACCTCGGGGAGGGTCGGCAAGTTCCTGCCGAAATACTCGCGGCTGGAGCGGATTGAGCTCAGCACATGAGGACCACCACCGCTGATATGAAGGACGTGCAGGGCAGCCTGGATTTCCGCAACATGCCCATCGAAAAGGTGGGGATCCGCAATATCCGCTACCCCATCACGGTGCGCGACAAGAGCCACGAGACGCAGCAGACCGTGGCCAACGTCACCCTGTCGGTGAACCTGCCCCACACCAACCGGGGCACCCACATGAGCAGGTTCGTCGAGGTGCTGGACAGGTTCAAGAACGAGGTGAGCTACCAGAGCCTCGACCTGATCCTCATCGAGATCAAGAAGGCGCTGAAGGCCGAGGAGTCGCACATCGAGCTGCGCGTTCCCGTTCTTCCTGAGGAAGAAGGCGCCGGTTTCGGGGCTGGAATCCCTCATGTCCTACGACTGCGTGATCGCGGCCACCTACACGAGCCACCTGGAGATCGCCACCCGCGTGGAGGTCCCCGTGCACACCCTCTGTCCCTGCTCCAAGGAGATCGCGAGCGTCTCCGCGCACAACCAGCGCGGGACTGGTGGCCATCACCGTCGGCATGACGAAGTTCATCTGGATCGAGGACATCATCCAGATCGCCGAAGACTCGGCGTCCAGCCCGCTGTACGCGCTTCTGAAGCGGGAGGACGAGAAGTACATCACCGAGCGCGCCTACGACAACCCGCGGTTCGTGGAGGACGTCGTGCGGGAGGTCGCCCTGCGCCTCCAGAAGCTCCCCGGCCTGCGCTACCACACCGTCGAGGTGGAGAACTTCGAGTCCATCCACAACCACAGCGCCTATGCCGTCATTCCCGAAGAGGTTCGATGCCGACTGAGACCCCGACCGCTGAGATGCCGCGCATCCGCCGGGCGCGGGGCTTCCGCCTCTACGATGCGCAACGGACGCGGCTAGCTCGATCTCTCCCGTGACGGCGCGCTCCTCGGCCACCGCGCGGCGGCCGCTCTCACCGCCATGAAGGCGGTCCTCTCCCAGGGGCTCGCCGCCGCGATCTGCCCGCGCGCCTGGGAGGGGCGGCTGGCCGGCCGCCCTCGCAGCGCATGTTCTCCGGCTTACCCCGTCGTGCGCCTCTTCGCGTCACCGCGAACGCGCCCTGCGCGCCGCATCAGCCCTGGCGGGCGTGCACGCCTTGCCATGGACGATGTCATCGACCCGGCCCTCTGCGCAGCCCGTCGCCCGGGGCAGCCGCGGCAGCGTCCGCGGCGTACTGGAGGCCTTTTCTCCCCGTCCCGGATGGCTTCGCCGTGCTTCTTCCCGGTCCTGCCGCTGACGATCGTGCGGCGCCCCCGCGCCCGTCTGCTCTCCCGACCCCGCGGCGGCCGGCGGCCGCCCGTCCGACCCGCTCCCCGGCTTTCTCTGCGCGGGCGCGCTGCGCGCGCTGGCCGCCTTGCCGCGGCCCCCGGGCGCCGCCGGCTTCGCGCTGCGGAGCCCGGTCCTCGACGCGGCCCTGGACGGCGCGCGCGGCTGGGCCCGGACGGGCCCTACGTGCGCGCCGTCTTCCCCGCCGCCGAGTATCCCCGGGTCCACGCCGAGTTCCTCCGCGCGGGCGTCCTGCTCCATCCCGCGTACCCCGGGCCGAGCGTGCTTCCCGGGGAGTGTTCCCCGGGAGAGAACAGACTCCTGGCGGATCTCTTCGCCGGGATCCCCGGAGGCTGACCATGGACATCGTCGCGTTTTCCCAGGACGCATCGCACCTCGTCCTGGGCGCCTTCGCGACGTTCTGCGCCATACTGCTGTGGTCGCGGACGCGGGACATGGCCTGGACATTCGTCATCATCGGCGCCATCGTCTCCTACGCCGACATCGTGCTGCACCACGCTCCGCGAGCTTCGGGATCGTCGGAGGAGGACCTCTTCCGTCTACAGGGGCGTCCCGGTGCTCTCCCTCGCCCTGGCGAATCTGCCCCTCCTCTTCTCGGGAATCGGGTTTCTCATCGCGGCATCACGACGGAGGCAGCCCTGACCATGGCGCCCATCCACATCATTCCCGCCCGTGACGAAGCGAACATCGAGCAGAAGCTCGTCACGCTCCTCCTCGCCGCGGTGCAGGAGAAGCCCGACCTGATCATCTCCGTCTTCGCCGGCACGCCGGCATTCGGCGCCTACCAGCTGCTGGTGGAACGGGCGCACAGCGAGTTCGTGGACTTCTCCCAGGTGCGGTTCGTGGTGTTCGACGAGCTCGTGCGCCCCGAGGCGCCGTTCCGCTTCCGCGCGGTGCTGGACGAGCGGCTCTTCGTTCCGCTGGGCATCCCGCACGAGAACGTCGTGTCCTTCAACCCGGCGCGCGACCGCGACGCCGAGGCCGCCCGCATCAAGAGCCTGCTCGCCGTGAGCGGGCATCGATATCGCGCTGCTCTCGGTGGATTCCCGCGGGCACATCGGGTTTCACGTCACGGGGTCCTCGCTCGACTCCACGGCAAGCGTGGTCCCCGTGGAGAACAGCGCAGCGCTGGGGCGCGACGGAGGCGTTCTCCCTCGGTCTTGCCGACCTCGCGCGCGCCGCGCCGGATCCTCCTCTTTGCCGCGGGGCGCAACCTCGCGGAGATCGTGCAGCGGCTGACCGAGGGTAGCTTCGATCCGACGATCCCCATTTCCGTGCTCCAGCGCCACGGGTCGGTCACCCTCATCGCCGATACGGGCGCCTCCTCGCGCATCACGCGGGAAGACGGCATCCGCGGCTTCTACTCGGGGTTCTACATCCTCGATTCGCCACTCCGTTCCGACCGGCCGACGGGTGCTCGTGGTCTCCCCGCACCCTGATGACGCTCCCATAAGCCTCGGGGGCACCATGGCAATGCTCAGCCAGGCGAACCGGGTGGTGACGGCCGTGATGAGCACCGGGCACCGGTCGTTCATCTACGCCACGCAGAGGAGCGAGCGCATCGCCATCCGCGAGGCGGAGGTGGTGAGGGAGTCGCGCTTCCTCGGGGTGGAGCCGCGCTTCATGCGGCTCCCGTTCTACGACAGCAACTACGAGATCTCCGACCGGGACCTCGACGCGTTCGCGACCCTGCTCGCGGAGCTCGATCCCGACTGGGTGTTCCTGCCGCACCAGAAGGACAGTCACCCCGCCCACATCGCCAGCCGGCGGATCGCCGCGGAATCGCTGCGCCGTCACCTTGCCGGCACGCGCAGGATCATCGAGCTGTGGAACTACGAGGGGCCGTGGTCGCTGTTCAACCGGGGCGAGTTCAACACCATCGTCACCGTCCCGCGGACGGCCTTCGAACGGAAGCTCCAGGCCATCCGCGCGCACGAATCACAGCTTGCGCGGACCCCCTACGACGTGGCAGCGGAGTCGCTGGCACGGCTGCGCTCGGCGCTGGTGCCTGAGTCGGAGCTGGCCGGGTTCGGCGCGCGGCCGCCCCGGCTGGACGCCTGGCTGGAGCTGTATTGGCGTGAGTCCGCGCGGTCCGACCAGGCCGGCGCCGCGCCTGCGGGAATGTAGGGCAGAAAAAAGCCCGGTCGTGCCGGGCTTCACGGTGAATGCTGGAGTTCCCTCTACTCTATGAGGATGGCTTCCGCGGGGCAGTCGGCCGCAGAGTCCTTGACGGCCTTTTCGAGGTTCGCCGGAACGTCGGGGTTGATGACTTCAGCCGCGTCCTTGCCCATCTTGAATACCTGGGGGACGCCGTCTGTGCACAGGCCGCAGGCCGTACAGAGATCGGGGTCGATTCTGACCTTCATCGTTGTCTCCTTTCGGACTTATTTGCCGCCGGTCCGCGGGGGAGGCGAGCGACCTACACTACCGTACCCGAGTTCTCTTTTCAAGTCCGCCGCGGTCAATCGCAGCGATTCTCCTTTTGCACATTCAACAGGATTGCAGACCCTTGAAAAGGGCCAGAAACGGCCCTTTAAGAGTCGTGCAAAATGAGAATTCGCTCCCTCGGCGGCAAACGGAGAACTGCCGCGGTCAATCGCCTCGTTTGCGACGTGGTGCATGTCAGGGGCCGACAAGGGACCCATGGCGGCACGCCTGGCGCCGCGCGGCCGCGGTTGACATCTTCGTCGATTTCGCTATCCTTCATCAAGAATCAGTGCACCAAACGGAGGAATCGCATGATAGCTCTCACCATCGGCATCGTCCTTATCCTGTTCGCCGTCTACGCGGTCCTGCCTGTTTCGTGGAGCCTCCAGTGGTGGCCGGAGGTCATCCAGTTCCTCAAGGGCGGCGCGCCGATCCTCGCCGTTTTCATCGGTTTGATCGCTTTCTTCGTCGGGATAGCCGACATCAAGGACAAGATGGAGGCCAAGAAGGAAGAAGCCGAGGAAAAGGAAGAGAAGAAGGCCGAGGCAGGCAAGGGTACCCCTTGACACTCGCCGCTCGAACATGCAATCGTATCCTTCCCGCGGCACAGCCGACTTGGGCACAAGTAAGCAGTTGACTTGAGTACAAGTCAGCGAAGCCGACTTGAGTACAAGTCAGCGAGCATGCCGCAATCACGGAAGCCGACTTGAGTACAAGTCAGCGGCCGACTTGAGTACAAGTCAGCGAGGGTTGAGAAAACGATGAAAACGATATTCGTGAAGCCCGCGGACGTGGACCACAAGTGGTACCTCATCGACGCGGAAGGAAAAGTCCTCGGGCGTCTCGCCTCGCGGGTCGTTGCGATCCTGCGGGGGAAGAACAAGCCCATCTTCGCGCCTCACTGGGACCTCGGGGACTCCGTGGTCATCGTGAACGCGGACAAGATCGTCGTGACGGGGCGCAAGAAGTCGCAGAAGATGTACTACCGGCACTCGCGCTATCCCGGCGGTTTCCGCGCCGAGCCCTACGAGAACCTCTTCGCCCGCAAGCCGACGTGGCCGCTGGAAAGGGCCATCGAGGGGATGCTCCCCAAGGGCGCCCTGGGCCGCAAGATCTTCAAGAGGCTGAAGGTGTACGCCGGGCCCGAGCATCCGCACGCAGCCCAGAAGCCCGAGAAGCTCGAGATTTCCTGAGAGATCCCTGGAAGAGAGAAGGAGACAGAGTTGGTTAAGAATCTTTCGGTCGCCACGGGGAAACGCAAGACCTCCATCGCCCGTGTCTTCCTCCGTGACGGCACGGGGAACATCTCCATCAACGGCAAGACCGTGGAAGAGTACTTTGCGGGCCTCGCCACGGCGGGCAGCGTCCGCGCCCCCCTGGACGTCACGAACAGCACCGGCAAGTTCGACGTGCTCATCACGGTCCGCGGCGGCGGCGTGACGGGGCAGATCGAAGCATGCCGGCACGGCATTGCCCGGGCACTGAACACGTATGATTCCACCAATCACCTCGCCCTCCGCGCGAACGGCTTCCTGACACGTGACTCGCGCATGGTGGAGAGGAAGAAGTACGGACAGGCCGGGGCACGCAGGCGCTTCCAGTTCTCCAAGCGCTAGGCCCCCTGTGGCGCTGCAAGGCGCCGCGACGTCGGACGACGAAGCAGACGGGCGGCAGGGCCCAGAGGGGCCCGCCCGGGGCACTCGCTATCCTGTCAATCGAATGGAAGGGAGCCGGCGGAGAGGCGGTGAAAATCCACCTCTCCGACGGCTCCTTTTTTGTCCTCCATGCCGAGGTTTTTGCCCGCTCGGGGCTTTCACAGGGTTCTCCTCTCCCGCCTGACACCCTCGCCGCGCTCCTCACCCGGTCCGAACAGGCGTTCGCGCGGGGGCGCGCACTGTCACTTCTCTCGCGCGCGGCGCAGACGCGCCTGGGCCTTTCGCGCAAGCTCACGTCGCGCGGCTTCAGCGCGCCCGCGGTGCGCCACGCCATCGCGCGCATGATCGAGCTGGGGTACCTCGACGACAAGGCATTCGCGGAAGCCTGGCTGCGCTCGCGC
Organism: uncultured Spirochaetota bacterium; assembly: GCA_963768665.1. Taxonomy (GTDB): domain Bacteria; phylum Spirochaetota; class Spirochaetia; order SZUA-6; family Fen-1364; genus Fen-1364. Next base: position 351,084 of record CAVYIU010000004.1, read on the forward strand.
CTCGATGCGCGTGCGCATGGCTGGAAAGCGCTCTACCGCAGCCTGCTGGGGCGCGGTGTCCCGCGGCAGGTGGCGGAGGGGGTCCTCGATGCGATGTTCCCCGCGGAGGTCGAGCGTGAGCACGCGCTGCATCTCGCGGGTGGGCTGTCTGCCGCCGCTGCCATCCGCAAGCTCACCGTGCGAGGCTTCCGCTCGCGCGCCATAGCGGCGGTTCTCCGCGAGCTCAAGGGAACAGGTCGAACCACCGGGGGAGGAGTGAACCCGTACGCGCGGGCGAGCACGTACCGGGCGAGATCGAAAGCCTCCGCGGCGGCGTCGAGGATGACCGAGTCCGAGCTGGCCACTATGCCGCTGTATGTTTTTAGGGGATAATCCGCGCTGTGGACAAGGACGACGTCGGTCGGCAGTCCCGACGAGCCCAGCGCACGGCGAGCCTCCACCCCCATGTTCATCGAGTACGCGATGGGAGAATCGACAAACGCATCCACGCGCGCGAGCCCGAGAGAACGCACCGCGGCGCTGATCTTCTCGATGGCGGAAGCTGTCACGGGCGAGACCCGGTAGCTTCCGTGTGTGGCTGCCGCGTCGCGCATCATTCCGTCGTCACAGGAGAAAACCGCGTGCCCGTGGAGATAGCTCTCCACCGTGATGAGCACGTTGTACCAGTCGATACCCAGCGCGCGTCCCGAAACGCTGTCCACCCCGACTATCCTTTTCTTGCGAGCTTCCGCGACCGCCGGAGCGATGATACCTCGGAAGAGGCAATTCCTCTCCTGGCGGCTCAGCCTGTGCTTGTCCGAGACGATTTTCAGGGCCGCTTTCTCGGGATACTCACGCTCACGGAGGAATCGATATTCATCGCAGGCAGTCTTGAAATCAGGCGTTGACATTATGGATATAATTGGTATTGTACATAATATTGAGAAACAACCGTGCTCTTGACACGCTGAAAGGATAGCAGTCATGGCAAAGAAAGAAAAGAAGGTTCGCATCTTCTCCGCCCTCGAGGTCGCGGACATCTGCGGCGTCGTCAACCAGACCGCCATCAACTGGATCAAGAACGGATTTCTCAAGGCCTTCATGACGCCCGGCGGTCAATACAGGGTATACGCGGAGGACCTGCTTGCATTTCTTTCCTCCCGCGGCATGCGCGTGCCCGTCGAGCTGCTGGAAAAATCCGACGAGGGGCCGATCTGGGACAGGATCCTCATCGTCGATGACGACGAGAACATCAACACGCTCATGAAGCGCTACCTCACGCGCCGCATGCCCGGCGCCACGGTGCTGCAGGCATTCGACGGGTTCGAGGCGGGCAAGCAGATATCAGACGCGCGGCCGGGCGTCATCGTCCTGGACATCAGTCTCCCCGGCATCGACGGCCACCACCTCTCCCGGCGCATCAAGGAAGATCCGGGTCTCGGCTCGCCCATCATCGTTGCCATCACGGGCCTCACCGACGACGACATGGAGGCGACGGTCATCTCGGAGGGCGCGGACGCCTTCTTCCACAAGCCGCTGGACTTGGAAAAGCTGCACGAAAGGATCGAGGAGCTCACGGCCGCGCGGACGTCGCGGAGCGTTCGCAATGGCTGAGACACCGCTCGTGCTCATCGTGGAGGACGAGGATTCCATCCGCCTCACCCTCCGCGACTACCTGAAGCGGAAAGGACACGAGGTCATCGTCGCTTCCGACGGCGTCGGCGCCATCAAGCAGATTCTCGACCATCCGGTGGATCTCATCGTCACCGATTACCGCATGGACATCCTAGGCGGAGACTACTGGCTGCGCTTCCTCCGCGAGTTCTGCTCCGACAAGATGGTGATCATCACCAGCGGGTTCCTCCAGCCCGAGTTCCCCATCCCGTTTCCCGTCGTCTACAAGCCCTACGACTACGCGGAGCTGGAAGCGCTCATCCGCGGCACGCTCGCCGAGAAGGCGAAGGCGTAGGAGCGGGGAAGATGCCCCCGGATCCTGACCAGGCGATGCACGTGGTCGTTCACGGTCGGGTGCAGGGCGTCGGGTTCCGCTGGTCCGCCGTGCGCGAGGCGCGGCGCCTGGGCGTGCGCGGCACCGTGTCCAACCGGTGGGACGGGAGCGTCGAGGTGACGGCGGAGGGGCGTGCGGCCGCGCTGGAGATCTTCCTCGCGTGGCTTCGCAAGGGACCCGCGGGGTCGCGGGTCAGCGACGTGGAGGTGGACCGCGTGTCCGTGACGGGCCGATGGCCGGATTTCGATATCGATGACTAGGGCCGCCCGCGAGCCGGGTACGGCCGGCCGCGAGCCGGGTACGGCCGCTGGTCAGGGATAGACGGCCCGCAGCGCGGTGCCCCTGGCGGCGCTGCGGTAGGCCAGGTCGATGATGTGGATGGGCCGGCGCGCCCATTCCGGCGTGATCACGAGCTTTTCTCCCTTTGCCAGGTGAGCGGCGATGTTCGCGTAGAAGCGCGGCCACTGCGACGGCGGGTTCTGACCCTTCACGATGCTCAGCCGCGCGCCCTTGCCCGCGACCGGGCGGGAAAGCGTCCAGCCGCTGCCGTCGAACTCGAATGACCCTTTCGTTCCCGAGACGTGCACCCAGCCCTGCCGCGGGGCCGTGTCCAGCGAGGAGACCAGCAGGGACGACCAGGCGCCGCTCGCGTAGCGCACGACGATCCAGCCCTCGTCCTCGATGGTGTCCTTTTTCCACGCTGTGGAGGAAGCCCAGGCGCCCGCATGCGTGTACCCGCTCACCTCCACGATGTCCGAGGCCACGATCTGCAGCGTGTATTCGAGCAGGTGCACGCCCCAGTCGTAGAGGATTCCACCGGACACGCTCTTGCTCGATCGCCACCAGTCCCCGGGCTGTCCCCACTGGCCCATGTGCACGTCGACGCGCACCACCGCGCCGATCTCTCCCGCGCGGATGTGCTTCAGCGCGTTCAGGATCCAGCCGTCCCAGTGCCTGTTGTGGTAGGTGGAAAGAAGCACGCCGCTCTTCTTCGCCGCAGCGATCATGGCGTTGCATTCCGCCGTGGTGAGGGCCATCGGCTTCTCGCAGACGACGTGGCGCCCGGCCTTCAGGCACTGGATGGCGAGCGGCGCGTGCGTGTTGTGCGGTGTGATGACGGTGACGAGATCAACGGCAGACTTGTCCAGCATTTCCTTCACCGAGGCCCACGTCTCGATGCCGGGGAAATCCTTCTGGGCAGCCGCCAGCCGCGCGGGATCCAGCTCGGCCACCGCGGTGGGGATCATCCCCGCCGCGCGCATGTCGGTCAGGTGGAGCTTTCCCATGTCGAACGCGCCGCCATAGCCGATAACGCCGACGCGGATCTTCTTCTTTCCCGCCGCCATGGCGTATCCCGCGGTTTACGCCGTCACGGGCTGCCCGGCCGCCCAGAGCATGCCGCGCTGCACGATTGTCTTCGCCTGCGGGACGTCGAAGTCCTTTGCCACGTGGCCCAGGGACGTGTAGAACACCTTCCCCTTGCCGTAATGCCGTTTCCACACCACCGGCATCACGGTGCCGGCAATCCACGCGTTCACCGCGCCGCCGAACGTCGTGGTGGCGAGGACCTCGTTTGCCGGGTCCACGTGCATGTAGTACTGCTCGGAGACCATGTCGAAATCGGGAAGGCCCGCCGTGATGGGGTCCTTGTGATTGGTGACGTTCACGCGGTAGGGGATGACTCCGCCCGGGTGCGCCACCCACTGGCCGCCCACCATGTACTGGTACTCGGTGTTGTTGCGGAAGGAGTCACCCATGCCGCCGTGCCAGCCGGCGATCCCGATGCCGCTCGCCACCGCGGCGAGGAGGCCCTTCTCCTGCTCCGGCGTGATGGTCCCCATGGTCCAGAGGGGAACGATGAGCTGCAGGGAGCCCATCAGGGCCTTGTCCAGGTACGCATCGAGTGACGTGGACACCGTCACGGTGAAACCCCGGGACTTCAGCCAGGGCACGAAGATGTCTGCGCATTGCCTCGGCTCGTGACCGTCCCAGCCTCCCCACACGACGAGAGCGTTCATGATGGCCTCTTTCGTTGCGAAATGGATGACGACTGGGGGTGATCTTTTCCGAACGGTAGTATATTGTCAAGTAAATGTGCGGCATATTCGGCTACGCGGGTCCTGACGCAAATCCGGAAATCCTGGTCGAGGGCCTTAAGAGGCTCGAATATCGCGGGTACGACTCGTGGGGCCTCTGCGTCGCCGCGAACGACCAGCTCGCCATGCTCCGCCGCGTCGGGCGCATCGGCGGCGTGGACGCCGGCTCCTTCCCGCTGGACGGCACGCCCAGGGCGGGCGGGACGCCGCGTGCCGGCATCGCCCACACCCGCTGGGCCACCCACGGCGCGCCCACCGAGCTCAACGCGCACCCGCACGTCGACTGCCACGGCAGGATCGCCGTCATCCACAACGGGATCATCGAGAACCATTCCGCCCTGCGCGCGCAGCTGGTGGCCCAGGGGCACCGCTTCACCAGCGAGACGGACACCGAGGTCATTCCCCACCTCATCGAGGAGCTCCTGAAATCGGAGACGAGCTTCGCCGCGGCCTTCCTGGCGGCGCTGAAGCTCCTCGTCGGCGCCTACGGCATCGCGGTGCTCTGGGCCGGAGACCCGGGCACCATCCACGTGGCGCGTCACGGCAGCCCCATCGTGCTGGGCCTGGGCAAGAACAGGACCCTCGTGGCGAGCGACCCCGCGCCCCTCGTCGCCCACACGCGCGAGGTGATCTACCTGGACGACGGCGAGGCCGCCTTCCTCCACTGTGACGGGTTCGAGACCAGGACGCTGGAAGGGACGCCCGTCAGCAAGAACGTGCAGCACATCGCGTTCAGCCTGCCCGACATCGAGAGGGGCGGGTTTCCCCACTTCATGCTGAAGGAGATCGCGGAGCAGCCGGATTCGATCCACAACGCGTTCCGCGGCAGGATCGTGCGCTCGGAAGGGAGCGCGAAGCTCGGCGGCATCGACGAGGCGCTCCTGCGCCGCGTGAAGCGCTGCCACATCGTCGCCTGCGGCACCTCGTGGAACGCGGGCATGGTCGGAAAGTGCCTCTTCGAGAACATCGCCCGCATCCCGACGCAGGTCACCTACGGCGCGGAGTTCCGCTACGGGCACCCCGTCCTGGAGCCCGACACCCTGGTGATCGCCATCAGCCAGTCCGGCGAGACCGCCGACACCCTTGCCGGCGTGCGGGAAGCGCGCCTCATGGGCGCGGAGACCATCGGCATCTGCAACGTCGTCGGCTCCACCATCGCGCGCGAGTGCGGGAAAGGGATCTACATCCACGCCGGGCCCGAGATCGGCGTCGCCTCCACCAAGGCTTTCACGAGCCAGCTCGTGGTGCTGTCTCTCCTCGCCGTGCACATGGGGCGCATGCGCGGCATGTCCCTGCGCGCGGGACTGCTGTTCCTGGACGCGCTGGAGCGCCTGCCGGCGCAGGCCGCGCTTCTGCTCGGCCGGCGCGACCAGGTCGCGGAGATGGCCGGCCGCTATGCCCATGCAAGGAACTTTCTCTTCGTGGGAAGACTCTACGAGTACCCCACGGCGCTGGAAGGCGCCCTGAAGCTCAAGGAAATCGCCTCCATCCACGCGGAAGGCTTCCAGGCCGCCGAGCTGAAGCACGGCCCCATAGCGTTGATCGACCACGAGGTTCCCACGGTGGTCCTGGCGGCACAGTCGGAGATCCGCGACAAGATGGTGGGGAACGCGCAGGAGATCCTCGCCCGGCACGGGAAGGTGATCGCCGTCGTCCAGGAAGGGGACGAGGAGCTCGCCTCCCTCGCGACGGATACCATCTTCATCCCGCGCACGCTGGACCCTCTCGTCCCGATCCTCTCCGTCATCCCCCTGCAGCTGTTCGCCTATTCCATCGCCGTCGCGCGGGGCCGCGACGTGGACAAGCCGCGCACCCTCGCCAAGAGCGTCACGGTGGAGTAGGGGGGATGGCGCAGATCGTTCTCTTCGAGGACCACCGCCTGGACGACATGTCCCCGGTCACGCTCACCCGGTCCGCATTCGCCGTCACCTGCGCCTGCTACACGCTCTACGAGATCGCCGCCGAGGCCGGCGGCGCACCCCCGGCCTGGATCGTGCGCGAGTACCTGGCGAAGGTCACCGAGCAGCGCTACCCGCGCGTCCCGATGGCCGGCGGCCCGCGCCTGTTCCTGAACGCATCGGCCGTGCCTGACGTGCGCTCCATCCCCCGGATACGCGAGCTCGCGGCTGCCGGGAAGCCGTTCGTGGCGACCGCCGGCGAGCAGGGTTTCCGCCGCCTTCGTGCCGGAAGGCAGGGCGGCACCGCAGCCGCTCACCGCGGAGAATGTGACCCCCTGGCTCCTCGAGCTGAAGCTGCCGCTCCTGGACGACGAGGTCTTCCGGACGCTGGATGCCCAGTACGAGCTGGTGAAGTACCTGCAGCCTCTCTACCACGACAATATCGCCCACCGGATCGCCGGCGGCTCCTACCGCGAGGTGACGCCGGGCGTCTTCACGGCGGAGAACGTGAGCATCGCCGACACGTCGGTGTTCCGGACCAGGGACGGGCCGGTGGTGCTGGAGCACGACGCGGAGGTCATGGATTTCGCGTACGTGGTGGGACCGGTGCACGTCGGCGCGCGCTCGCGCATCATCGAGCGCGCCTCGCTGAAGGAGCACGTCTGCATCGGGCAGACCTGCAAGATCGGCGGCGAGGTCGAGGCGAGCATCATCGAGAGCTTCACGAACAAGCAGCACCACGGGTTCCTCGGCCACTCCTGGGTCGGCTCGTGGGTGAACCTGGGCGCGGGCACCAGCAACAGCGACCTGAAGAACACCTACGGCGAGGTCCGCCTGGACTTCCTCCACCGGCGCGTGGACACGGGCATGCAGTTCTTCGGCTGCGTCATCGGGGACTACGCCAAGAGCGCCATCAACACGAGCATCTTCACGGGCAAGATCATCGGCGTCTCCAGCATGCTCTACGGGTTCGTCGGCTCGAACGTGCCGAGCTTCTGCAACTACGCCAGCGTCTTCGGGCAGATCACGGAGTGCCCCGTGGACCAGGCCATCCTGATCCAGAAGCGCATGTTCGCCCGCAGGGGCATCGCGCAGACGCCGGACGACGCCGCGCTCCTGAAGGCCGTTTTCGACCGCACCCGCAGCGAGCGGCTCATCTCGGACGACCCGCCGTCGCTCTGACCGGCGGCGTGCCTCTCCGCCGCGGGTGCGCTCCGTCGGAATCATGCGGAGAACTGCCTGGGGGCCTCGCAGCGATTCTCATTTTGCACCTTCAACAGGATCGCAGACCCTTGCAAAGGGCCAGGAACGGCCCTGTGAGAGTCGTGCAAAATGAGAATTCGCTCCCTCGGCGTCAAACTGAGAACTGCTTGGGGGCCTCCAATCCGGGTTTGACAACTCCCCGCCGGGGGTCTATTATACTCACGGTCTTGGCTTTCGGTGACCGGGGCTCGTCGCGCAAGGAGGTGCGAGCATGTCGGAGGCAGAGAGAGTCCAGACGGAGATCCAGAAAGTGATCGGCGACGATCCCACCATCACAGACGCCCGCCACATCATTGTCACGGTCGAGAGAAAGGGTTTCCTGCACGGCCGCGGCGAGCGGGTGGTGCTGAAGGGCAACGTCCATTCCGACATGGACAGGGCGAAGATCGAAAAGATCGCGACCCTCCATGCCGCAGGACGCGAGGTCGTGGACGAGATCACGGTCTTGCACTAGGTCAGCGGCCTGAAAGGCCGCGAGCCACGCGAAACGCGGCGGGCCGACGCCTGCGGAACGGCGGGCCGACGCCTGCGGCGCGGCGGGCCGACGCCTGCGGCGCGGCGGGGTGATCAAGATACGCCCGCCGTGCTAACGTCCCTTCCATGGCGGCAAAGAAGATCAAGGACAACAACCGCGTCCTTCTCGTAGCGGCACATCCCGACGATCCCGAGTACGGTTGCGCGGGAACCATTGCGCGCTGGGCAGCGGACGGGCGCGAGATCACCTACCTCCTCCTGACAAGCGGCGACAAGGGTAGCAAGGACCCTGCCGTTCGCCCGGGAAGACTCGTGACGCTGCGGGAGAAAGAGCAGTCCTCGGCGGCGCGCACGCTCGGGGTGAAGGACATCCTGTTTCTCAGGCGACCCGACGGGATGCTGGAAAACACGCTGGATGTGCGGCGGGACGTCGTGGCGGTGATCCGCAGGATACGGCCGTGGCGCGTCATCACCATCGACCCCTGGCGGCCGTACCAGACCCACCCGGACCACCGCGCGGCGGGGTGGGCGGCGATGGACGCCGTGTACGCGGCCAAGCAGGTGAACCTCTTTGCCGAGCAGCTCGTGGATGGCGTGGAGCCGTGGCGGGTGAAAGAGGTCTACCTCTTCTGGACTGACGCGGCAAACCACTACGTGGACATCTCGGGGGTCATCGGCAAGCGTGTCTCCTCGCTTCTCGCGCACAAGAGCCAGGTGAAAGGTGTCCGCAAGGACCACGACACGCGGATCCGCAAGGGCGCCGAAGAGCTCGCGAAAAAGGCAGGGGTGGCATTCCGCTACGCGGAAGGATTCAAGCTGCTGAAGTTCTGAAGGGTCGGCGGGTCCTCCCGATCAGGACCGGTAGCTCTTCACCTTGTCGTAGACGAACCGGGCAACGTCGGGGTCGATGCGGCCGCTCTCCCGCAGGAAACGCTCCGCCACGGGGTCACGGCTGAACTGGCCGTCGGCGATGATGACCGGGGTCATCTTCGCGTGGCCGGGGACCTCCCCGGAATCGATGCGGTTGTGCTGGAACCCGGTCTCCGTCGTCCACGTCAGGGCGCGCTCGCGTCCCTGCTTGTCATAGCAGAGTTGGAAGCCGAGAAGCGACATGGCGTGGTCGTACCAGACGATCAGGTCGAAGTAGTCGTCGGTGAACCAGCGGCGGATCCCTTCTCCCTCCACCTGCCGCGGATTGCGAATCTCGGTGAGCATGGGGCCTCCTTCCGTCGGTGCGCCGTCAGTATACTCCCTGCAGGGGCAGTGGTCGATGCGCACCGAGGAATGCATTGCACTGATTCGTGAGGGCGTCGAGGGGCACGCGGGGTCGTGGGCCGACCTCGGCTCGGGCGCCGGCGCGTTCACCGCCGCGCTGGCCGAGATCCTCGGCCCCGGGACGCACCTGGTGTCCGTGGACAGGGACCGCCGCGGCCTGCAGGCGCAGGAGCGCGAGCTGTCGGGGCGCTACCCCGGTGTGCGCCTGACAACGCTGGCAGGTGACTTCACGGCGGACATGGCAGTGCCGCCGCTGGACGGGATCCTCATGGCCAACTCCCTGCACTTTCAGCGGGACACATGCGCCGTGCTGGCCCACGCGGCGCGGTGGCTGAAACCGGGCGGGCGCATGATCATCGTTGAGTACGACGTGCAGAGGGCAGGTCCGTGGATCCCGCACCCGGTCCCGTTCGGGGTCCTCGTGGAGGCAGCGGCGTGCGCCGGGCTGTCGGCTCCCCGCCTGCTGGCCCGCCGGCCCAGCAGGTACCATGGAGCCGGCGCCGGCGGGGTCGGCGGGATGTACGCGGCCCTGCTCGCCGCGGGAGGATAAGTGCGAGCGCCTACTTCGCCCGCTTGTCGCGGTTTGTCTTTCCCGGTGAGGCGGTAGCGCATCAGGGCCAGCTTGGTGAGCTGGATGGTGAGGGCAGGGTCCACGCCCTTGGGCAGACCTCCGAGCAGGCCCCCGCGTACTCGCATCCCCAGACCCCTTCCATGGAGTCCAGCTTGTCCAGGCGCAGCTTCTCGCCCTCGTCGCGGGAATCGCTGTTGTAGCGATAGCGCCTGGGCGAGGGCCTGCGGGCCCGACGAACTCGGTGTTCGTGTTGCTCACGGGGCACGCGTCCACGCAGAGGCCGCAGGTGATGCAGTGCGCAAAATCGAGGAAGTAGTCGACCTGGCTCGCCGTCTGGGGGTATTCCTTCTCCGCGCGGAACTTCTCCTCCGTGTCTTCCCGCACGAGCCAGGGCTTGACGCTCCGGTGCTTGGCGAAGAAGTCGTCGAAGTCGGTCACGAGGTCCCGCACGAGCGGGTGGGCCTCCATGGGGCCGACGCGTGATGGTGCTGCGTGCCGAGGGAGAAGACGTTCGTCTCGCAGGCCAGGCGCGGCTTGCCGTTGATCACCATGCCGCAGGAGCCGCAGATGCCCATGTTGCAGCTGTAGCGCATGGACAGGGTGCGTCCTGCCTCTCCTTGACGTTGATCAGAGCATGTCGAGGACGGTGCTGAACCGGTCCGCCTGGACCTCGAACGTGCTCTCGGTGAAGTCGGCGGTCTCGGGCCGCCAGCGCTTCACCTTCAGCGCGATGGTCCTTGTTTCCTTACCGACCAGCTGTCTCACGCTTCTTCCCTCCGTGGACAAAGACTTCCCGGATGCCGATAGCGCCGTACACGAGGCAGCCCGCCCCGATGAGGATGAGGAGGACCGTCTGCACGGTCCCGTCGTGGAACGAACGCCGCGTTGAGCGCGAGCAGCGACCAGGAGCACGGGGACCCCGATCATCGCCACGTAGTCGAAGAACATGAAGAACGATGCTTTCATGGGTGCCACCAGACCATCATGACGACGAATCCCGCCGCCCAGAGGGCGAGCACGATCCAGGGGAACGCCAGCCAGAACCCCGGTCTCTTTCCGGTAACGCTTGCGGTACAGGTGGGCGAACTCGGCGTTGAGCTTCCCGAATGCCATGCCCCGGGTCCAGGCGAGGGCGAGACCCCTTGGCCACCTCGAAGAGCTGCGGCGTCCAGAGGACCCAGCACCACGGCCGTGACAGACCTTGAGGGCGGCGCCGAGCCCGGGCACGAGGAGGGAGGCGAAGGATGCCCAGTCCAAAGAGGATGTGTGAGGGGGACCATGATCCGGTACAGGAGCACGTGGATGAATAGCCTCGGGGTGGAACGCGCAGGAGCCGGCCGATCCGTCCCTGCGGACCGCGGAGGTCCGTCGGACGCTTGCGCTGCGACGCTCATCAGTATTTCCTTTCCATGGGCTGCCACTTCGTGATGGCAACCGGGGCATGGGAGATCCGCGGCAGCGCCGTCGGTGCGGTACGCGATGGTGTGGGAGAGGAATCCCGCGTCATCCCGCCTGGGGTACTCGACCATGGCGTGGGAGCCGCGGCTCTCCTTCCGCTGGAGGGCGCCGGCCACGACGGTCTGGGCGAGCTCGATCATGTTGCCGATCTCCAGCGCATCCCGGAGGTTCGTGTTGAACACGCCGCTCCTGTCGCGGACGCCGATCCCCGCGGAACGCTGGCGCAGCTCCAGGAGCTTCGCCCGGCCTTCTCCAGGCCCGGCCGTGTCGCGGTAGACGTTCACCCAGGCGTCCATGGTGTCCCAGAGCTCCTTCCTGAGCTGGTAGGGATCTTCGCCGCCCTCCCGCGAACGGAGCGTCGCCAGGCGGCGCGGCGCGCCTCGTCGATCTGTCCTGGACGTCGGATGCACCGGCGCTGCCCGCGGCGCATGGCGTAGCGTTCTGCGCCGCCTCGCCGGTCATCCTGCCCCAGATGATGCAGTGGCTCAGCGAGTTGCTCCCCAGCCTGTTGGCGCCGTGCACGCTCACGCAGCCGCACTCCCCGGCCGCCCAGAGCCCCTCGACGGCCGCGGAGGAGTCGTCCGTCATGACCTGCCCCTGCGATGTTCTCGTGGATGCCGCCCATCGTGTAGTGCGCGGCCGGCGCGACACGGGGAGCGGCTCCTGTGCCGGGTTCGATGCCGAGGATCTTCATGGCGAGCTCCTTGATCATGGGCAGCCGCTCGTCGATCTTCTCTTCCCCGAGGTGGCGCATGTCCAGGAGGAGGTGCGGCATGCCCGAGACCTCGTGCGATGAGCCCCCGGCCCGCGTTGAGCTCCGTGATCATGGCGCGCGCGATGATGTCGCGCGGGGCAAGCTCCATCCGTTCGCTTTCGCGTAGTCCTCCATGAAGCGCCTGTTCTCCGCGTTCAGGAGGTAGCCGCCCTCGCCGCGCACGGCCTCCGTGATCAGAACGCCGGTCGGGATCAGGCCCGTGGGGTGGAACTGGACGAACTCCATGTCCTTGAGGGGAAGCCCCGCCTTGTAGGCCAGGGCGATGCCGTCCCCCGTGCTGGAGTACGCCGTGGTGGTGAAGCCGTACATCCGGCGCGAACCCGCCGGTGGCGATGATGCCCGCCTTGCCGGCGAAGAACTTCAGCGCCCCGGTGGCAAGGTCCATGGCGAGGAAGCCCCGGAACCGGTTGTCCTTCAGGACCAGGTCCGTCGCGTAGTGCTCGTGGAAGATCGTCGACGTTCGGGAAGCTGAGGAGGTTGTCGTACAGGGCGTGCAGCATGAAGAAGCCGGTCTTGTCTGCGGCGAAGACCGTGCGCGGCACCGTCATGCCGCCGAACGCCCGCAGGACGATCTTCGCCGTCGTCGTTCCTGTTCCACGGCGTGCCCAGGTGGTCGAGGAACCGGATCTCCTTCGGCGCCTCGTTCACGAGGATCTCGATGGCGGGCTGGTCTCCGAGGTAGTCCCCGCCCTTCACCGTGTCGAAGGCGTGCAGCTCGGTGGAGTCGGTGCGCCTGCTCCGGGTAGAGCACGCCCGAGATGCCGCCCTCCGCGGAGACGGAGTGGCTCCGCATGGCGTGGAGCTTCGACACGAGGGCGATCCTGGATTTCCCCTCGGAGATCCTGCGCGGCCTGGAGCGCGGCGCGCATCCCCGCGAGGCCGCTTCCCACGATGACGACGTCGAAATCGATCACGTCAACTGCGCCGAGCTGTGTGCTCATCGTCCCCCCTTTTCGTGCAGCGCCCTACAGCGACGGAACATCGACGATGAGCTCGTACTCCGCCCGCGCGCGCTTGTCGTCGGGATTCAGCTCCAGCGTCCGGCGATAGCACTGGATGGCCTCGACGAGCTTGTGCATGCGGAAGTAGACCTGCCCCATGAGGAAGTGGACCTCGGCGAAATCGGGGCTCACCTCGAGCAGCTCCTTCAGCAGGCGCAGGGCTTCCTCGTTCTCGTTGCGCCGCATCAGCATCTGGGCGAGAAAGAAGTTGGCGAGCTTCGATTCGCTGGACTCCCTCTGCAGAAGCGTGAAGGCCTTCTGCGCCTCGTCGTCGCTGCCGAGGAAGCTGTTGATGAGGCCCATCCAGTAGTAGGACATGACGTGCCCGCTGCAGTTGCCCGCGACGTTCCGTGTGAACGCATCCAGCGACTGGTGGAGCTTTCCCATCCGCACGTAGCAGACGCCGAGCTTGAAAAGGGCTTCGCAGGCGCCCGGGTCGAGCGCGATCACCTTCTCGTACGCCGCGGCGGCTTCCCCGAGACGGCCGAGCGTGTACTTGATGTTGCCGAGCAGGTGCAGCATGCGGGGATCGTCGGGGATCTTCTCCACGACCGCCGCGATCTCCTTCTCGGCCGCGGCGTGGTTTCCCGTGAGGTAGGCCTCCATGGCCTTGCGGTACTCGGGCATCCTTTCATTCTCCATCAGGTCTTTCCTCCCTTCGCATAGAAAGAAACTACTGTCATCGGCCTGGGGAAACAACAACTCCTGCGCTCGGGCGCCCCTTGGTGGGGAGCCTCCCGGCAGGGTACTATCCCGGCCGGGAGGCACGAGATGAGCACGTTCGATCCCGCGGGCCCCGCGTGAAAGTCCTGGTTGCCTACCGATCGCGGTACGGCACGACGGCGCGCTGTGCGGCGAAGCTCGCGGCGCTCCTGCAGTCCGAAGCGGTCCTCGTCGACCTGGCGGCCCGCCCGGTGCCCCCCGTGGAGGCTTTCGACGTCGTGCTCATCGGCGGGTCCATCTACGGGGCCGGATACAGCGTGCCGTCACCTCCTTCTGCGAGAATCACCAACGGGTCCTGCTCCAGCGGCCCGTCGGCCTTTTTGTCTGCAGCTTCTTCGGCGGGGAGCAGGCGCGGGCGCAGATCGAAGCATCGTTCCCCCCCGCGCTCCTGGCAAAGGCATTCGCGAGCGTCCCCTTCGGCGGCGAGCTGCACCTGGGCTCGCTGCGTCTCTTCGACAGGCTCCTCGTCCGGTCCCTTGCGCCCGCCTCGCGGGACGTCGACCTGGTCCGCCACGAAGCGATCACTGGCCTTGCGGACGCGGTGAACGCGCTGGGAACCGGCCAGGGCTGACGCCCTTCGCACCTTTCTGCCGGCCGGTTAGCGGCGCTGCGCGAGGGGCACGTACGGCCGCTCGGAAGGTCCCGTGTAGAGGCTTTCCGGGCGGTAGATCCTGTTGTTGTGCTCCCTCTGCTCCAGGATGTGGGCGAGCCAGCCGGAGACCCTCGCCATCGCGAAAATCGGCGTGAAGAGGATCGTGGGAAGGCCCAGCAGCCGGTAGACGGCCCCGGAGAAGAAGTCGACGTTGGGGTAGAGTGGCTTTCCTTTCTCTTCCATGCGCTCCCGGAACTGCCTCTCGACCTCCTTCAGGATGTCGTAGTGGCGCCGGTCTCCCTTCTTTTCGGAGATCTCCACCAGGTGTTCCTCCATGAGGTAGGAGCGCGGATCCTTCACCTTGTACTCCCTGTGCCCCATGCCGGGCACCTTGCGCTTTTCCGCGATGGCCTTGTCCATCCACGCGCCGACCATCTTCGGGTCGCCGATCTCCTCCACCATCTCCAGCACCTTCTGGTTGGCACCGCCGTGCAGCGAACCGAAGAGGGCGCCCATGGCAGCAGCGATGCTGCAGTAGCAGGTGGAATTGGTGGAGGCCACCACGCGCGCGGTGAACGTGGACGCGTTGAACTCGTGCTCCGCGTGCAGGACGAGGCTCGAGTCCATGATCTTCGCCTCGTACGGCTCGGGCTCCGTGCCGCGGGCCATGTAGAGGAAGTTCGCGCCGTGGGAGAGGTCCTGCCGGGGCATCACGTAGCCCTTCCCCTCGCGGTAGCGCTGGTAGGTGGCGACGACGCTCGCCATCTGCACGATCTGGTGGAGAGTGTCGCGGCAGTTGCACTTGGTGGAGTGCTCGATGGTGTGGTCGATGTAGCTCGAGATGTAGGCGACGATCGACTGCATGAGCTGCATGGGATGAGCGGTCGTCGGAAACGCCTGGATCATCTCGCGCACCTGCCCCGGGAGGTGCCGGCCCGTACGCATCCGCGCCCGAAATGAGCTCAACTCCTCCGCCGACGGGAGCTTCTCGTAGAGGAGAAGGTAGGTGACCTCCTCGAAGTCCGAGTTGCGCGCCAGCTCGTCGATAGGGTAGCCGCGGTAGAACAGCTGCCCCTTGTGACCGTCGATCCGGCAGATGGTGGTCTCATCGGCGATGATCCCCTCCAGCCCTTTCGAATACGTGCCCGTGTCCAGACTCATGATGCCCCCTTCTCTCCAATGTGACGAATCTACGCCTCGATGAAAAGGCGCCAGGGATCTTCGACGAGGTCCTTCACCCGGCGCAGGAAGGTCACGGCCTCCCTGCCGTCCACCAGCCGATGGTCGTACGTGAGTGCCACGTACATCATCGGGCGGATCACGACCTGCTCGCCCTTGCCGTCCGGCGTCGGCTCGGCGACGGGCCTGCGCTGTATCGTATGCATTCCGAGGATCGCGGACTGCGGGTAGTTGAGAAGGGGCGTGGACAGGAGGGAGCCGAAGACGCCGCCGTTGGTGATGCTGAAGGTGCCGCCCGCCAGCTCGTCGGGGAGGATCTTCCTGTCCCGCGCGCGCGCGGCGAGGTCGGCGATGGCGGATTCCACCTCGGCGACGCCGAGGGCGGCGGCGTTCCTGACCACGGGAACGACCAGGCCCCGGTCGGTGGAGACCGCCACCCCGATGTCGAGCGCTTCCGAGTACACGATCTCGTCGCCGTCGATCCGCGCGTTGAGGATCGGCATCTCGGTGAGCGCGACGCAGCACGCCTTGACGAAGAAGGACATGAATCCCAGCTTCACGCCGTGGGCGCGCTCGAACTCTTCCTTGTAGCGCGCCCGCAGGTCGGAGACCTTCTGCATGTTCACCTCGTTGAAAGTGGTGAGCGATGCGGTGGCGTGCTGGGCCTCGACCAGGCGCGCGGCGATCCGCCGGCGGAGGGTGGTCATGGGCTCACGCCGCTCGCCGCCCGCGGCGGCGGATGCCGACGACTGCGTCGCGGCGTGCTGCGCCCCGGCGGCCGACGCCTGCGGCGCGGCGGAACGTCGAAGCGCGGGGGGCCGGGGAGGGGCGGCCGAGGGCTGCGGCGCGGCGGTCGGAGCGGCAGCAGGCCTCGCGGGAGCTGGTTCGGTAGCGCGCGGCGCCGCGGTGGCCGAGGGCAGCGCCGCGACGGCCGACGCCTGCGGCGCCGCAGCGGTCTCCACGCTGCCCACTACCTGCCCGATGGTGACCTCGGTTCCCGCTGTCACCGCAATGGAGAGAGTGCCCGTCACGGGGGACGGCACCGTCACGGTCGCCTTGTCCGTTTCCAGCTCGAAGAGGTCCGCGCCTTCCGTCACGGGCTCGCCCTCCGCGCTGCAGCCACGTCGCGAGGATGCCCTGCGTGACGGATTCGCCCACGGCCGGCACGACGATGTTCTGTTTCACGACAGCTTCCTCACTTTCCCACGGCGGCGCCCGAGAGGTCCCCGGCGAGCGCGGCGCTCACGATCTCCTGCTGTTCCTTCTCGTGACGCGTGTGCGAGCCCGTTGCCACGCTCGCGCTGTCACGCCGGCCGATGTAGGAAGCGCGACCTCCGGGAACGAACGACCGAAGGACTCACTGATGAATAGGTCCAGGCGCCGCGGTTGCGCGGCTCTTCCTGGACCCAGGAAACGGTGCGCGCGCCCTTGTAGCTTCTGCAGCAGCCAGGCGATGTCCTCCTCGGGGAACGGGTGAAGCTGCTCGATGCGGACGAGAGCGGTCCGCGGCTGCTTTTCTCTCTCGCGGGCCGCCGCGAGCTCGTGATAGATCTTCCCGCTGCACAGGACGAGTGCTCTGCCCGTGGCGGCGGCGCCGGGTCATCCAGCACCTCGTGGAACGAGCCATGGGAAAGCTCACCGAACGATGAGAGCGCCCGCGGGCTTCGCAGGAGGCTCTTCGGCGTCATGACGATGAGGGGCTTGCGCAGCGCCCGCTTGGACTGGCGGCGCAGGAGGTGGAAGTACTGGGCCGGGGTGGTGCAGTTGCAGACCTGCATGTTGCCCCGCGAGCAGAGCATGAGGAACCTCTCCAGGTGGGCGCTGGAATGCTCGGGGCCCTGCCCCTCGAAGCCGTGGGGCAGCAGGAGGACGATCCCGCTCACCGTGCCCCACTTGGCTTCCCCGCCGGCAACGTAGTTGTCGACGATCACCTGGGCGCCATTGGAGAAGTCCCCGAACTGCGCCTCCCAGATCACCAGCGCCCGCGGCCGCCCGAGGCTGAAGCCGTACTCGAAGCCGAGCACGGAGTACTCCGACAGGGGGCTGTCGTACACCGAGAACTGCACCTGGTCCGGCGAGAGGTTCGCCAGCGGCGTGTACGGCTGGGGCAGCAGGGATTCCGCGTCCCACCAGACCAGGTGGCGCTGGGAAAACGTGCCGCGCGAGCTGTCCTGGCCGCTGATGCGCATGGGCACCCCCTCCAGGATGAGCGTTCCAAAAGCCAGCGACTCGGCAAAGGCCCAGTCCACCATGCCGTCCTTCTCCAGCCGTGACCTTTTCTCGTCCACGATGCGCTTCAGCTTCGGATGGATGTGGAAGCCGGGCGGCCTCGCCGTGAGCACGGCCGCGACGGCCCGCAGGCTCTCCTCGGAAGGACCAGGCACCTTCTCCTTGCCGGCAGGCCCGTCAGCGGCCGGCTGGCGCGGGACGCGCCGCCGCTCGGGGAGGCCCGCGGCCCGCGGCCCCCGGATCTCCCCGGCACGCGCCTTCTCGAGCGCCTGCTTCAGCAGGGCGTTGAACGCGGCCTTCAGCGACTGCTCTCCCTCGGCCGTGACGATCTCCTCCGCGCGGCACTTCTCCGCGTAGCGGGCCGGGGGGCTCTTCTTCTTCTCGATGATGCGGTACATCAGCGGGTGCGTGAAGGAAGGCTCGTCGCCCTCGTTGTGCCCGTACTTGCGGTAGCAGAAGATGTCCACCACCACGTCGCGGCCGAAGGTCTGGCGGAAGCGCAGGGCGAGCTCCATGGTGTACACGACCGCCTCGGCGTCGTCCCCGTTGACGTGGAAGACGGGCACGGGGAGCATCTTTGCCACGTCGGTGGGGAGGAAGGTGGAGCGCGCGTCCCGCGAGGACGTCGTGAAGCCGATCTGGTTGTTGATGACGACGTGGATGGTGCCGCCGGTCTTGTAGCCCTTGAGGTTGGCGAGGTTGAAGGTCTCCGCCACGACGCCCTGGCCCGAGAACGCCGCGTCGCCGTGGAGGACGACGGGCACCACCCGCTTGCGCTCGTCGTCCCCCCTCTCCCGCTGGACGGCGCGTGCCATGCCCTGCACGACGGGGCCCACGGACTCGAGGTGGCTGGGGTTGGCGACGAGGTTCACGCGCACGATGCCGCCGTCCGGGGTGGCGTGGTCCTTCTGGTAGCCGAGGTGGTAGCGCACGTCCCCGCCGCCGCCGAAGTCGCCCGGATCCGCCTGGCCCTCGAACTCGGAGAAGACTTCCTCCAGGGGCTTTTCCAGGATGCGGTTGAGGACGGTGAGCCGCCCGCGGTGCGTCATGCCGAGGATCAGGTCGGTAATCCCCATGCCCGGCGCGCTGTCCACGACGTGGTGCAGGGCGGGGATCACCACCTCGGCGCCTTCCAGGGAGAAGCGCTTCTGGCCGATGAAGGCCGTGTGCATGAAGTGCTCGAACTCCTCCGCGCGCGTCAGGTCCTCCAGGATGACCTTCTTCTTTGCCGCGTCGAAGGACGGGCGGTTGCGGGACGCTTCCATCTGCTGGATGAGCCACCGGCGCATCGGCTTGTTCTGGATGTGGAGGAACTCCACGGCGATGGTGGAGCAGTAGGTCTGGCGCAGGGCGCGGATGATCTCCGCGAGCTTCATGCGCGACGGGGCGAGCGCCCTGCCGGCGGAGAACTCGGTATCCAGGTCTTCCTCGGAGAGGCCGAACTCGGCGAGGGTGAGCTGCTCGTAGGTGTGCGACGGTCTCCGTGTAGTAGTTCTTCTGCTCGCCTTCGCCCGGGGCGAGCGGGTTCAGGTGCGCGTAGAGGTAGCCGACGTCGCGGTAGCCCCAGATGAGGCTGTCGACCCTGCTCTGCTTGTAGATCATGTCGGAGGAGACGAGCCGGGGAACGGTGCTGCCCCCGATGGCGTCCTGCAGCGCCAGGGTGGCGTCCTGGTCGCGGAAAACCTCGTCCCACCGCGCGTCGACGGACGCGGCGTCCTTCTGCCATTCGCCGTGCAGCTCCTCCAGCCATTCAAGTTGGCCGCGGAAAGCGGGGTGCCGTTGCCGCTCATGTCTTTGCGCCCCCGTGCATCAGACGGCCGGCGAGGAGCCCGGGGATCTCGTCGGGACGGTCGGCCACGGGGACGCCTGCCGCGCGCAGCGCGCTCACCTTCGCCTCGGCAGTGCCCCTGCCGCCCGAGACGATGGCCCCGGCGTGTCCCATCCGCTTCTCGGGGGGAGCGGTCCGCCCCGAGATGAAGGCGACCACCGGCTTCTTCATGGAGTGGACGATGAACTCGGCCGCCCGCTCTTCGTCCTCCCCGCCGATCTCCCCGATGAGGACAACGCCTTCCGTGCCCTCGTCCGCCTCGAACAGCGCCAGGAGGTCCACGAATCCTGTCCCGATCACCGGGTCCCCGCCGACGCCCACGCAGGTCGACTGGCCCATGCCGGCGCGCGTGAGGGCCCACACGACCTCGTAGGTGAGCGTCCCGCTTCGCGAGATGACCCCGACGTCGCCGGGGAGGTGGATCCGGCCGGGCATGATGCCCGCCTTCGCGGCCCCCGGCGTGATGAGGCCGGGGCAGTTGGGGCCGATGAGCCGGCACCCCTTCTCGTGGAGGAGGGCGGCCATCTCGATGATCTCCAGCACGGGGACGCCCTCCGTGATGCAGACCACGAGCGGTATCCTCGCCTCGGCTGCTTCCTTGAGGGCATCACGCGTGAACTTAGCGGGCACAAAGATCACCGTGCAGTCGGCGCCGGTGGCTGCCTTCGCCTCGGCAATGCTGTCGAAGACGGGGATGCCCTCGACAGACTGGCCGCCCTTGCCGGGTGTGACGCCGCCAACGACCTTGGATCCGTACTCCCGCATGGACAGGGCGTGGAACGAGCCGTCCCGCCCCGTGATGCCCTGCACGATGATCCGCGTGTCCTTGCCGATAAGGATGCTCATTGCGTGTGCCTTCTTCTGCGAGCGGGCCACGACGCCCTTGACCGCCTCGGTGAGATCGTCGTAGGCGTCGATCCCGGCCGCCGACAGGAGCGCGCGTCCCTCCTTCTCGTTGGTGCCGATGAGGCGGATGACCAGGGGAACGGGGATGGAGAGCTTGCTCCCGCGCCATGAGGATGCCCCGCGCGATATCGTCGCACCGCGTGATGCCGCCGAAGATATTGATGAGGACCGCGCGTGACCTCGGGTTTTTCAAGGATGATGCGCAGCGCGTTCAGGACCTTCTCGGGGTTGGAGCTGCCCCCGACGTCCAGGAAGTTCGGCGGGGCTCCCGCCGAAGTACTTGATGAGGTCCATGGTGGCCATGGAAAGCCCTGCGCCGTTGACGATGCAGCCGATGGTCCCGTCCAGGCTCACGAACGACAGGCCCGCGGCGCGCGCGTCCATCTCGTCGGCGCCGTACTCCTCGGGGCTGCGGAAGGCTTCCAGCTCGGGGTGCTTGTACAGCGCGTTGTCGTCGAAGATCACCTTGGCGTCCGCCGCCACGAGGCGCCCTTCGGGCGTCAAGGCGCAGGGATTGATCTCCACCAGCGAGCAGTCCTTGCCGGCGAACAGCCTGTACATGCCTTCCAGGATGGCCCACGCCTGCTGCCGATGTCCGGCGGCGCTTTCGGTGTCGAAAACGCGCGTACCAGGGGGTCGTAATGCCGCGATCGCACCGGTCCAGCGCGGGGATCCAAGGTGAAGCGGACGATCTTTTCCGGTTCCTTGACCGCGACTTCCTCGATCTCCATGCCGCCCGAGGCGCTGGCGATGCACTGCACCGACTTGCCGGTCCTGTCCACCGTGAGGCTGATGTAGTACTCGGAGGCGATGTCCACGGCGCGCGCGATGAGCACTTTCTGCACCGTGATGCCCTTGATGCTCATGCCGAGGATGTCCCGTGCGCGGGCCTCGGCTTCCCGGGGGCTCTTCGCCATCTTCACGCCGCCCGCCTTGCCCCGGCCCCCTACCAGGACCTGCGCCTTCACCATGACGGGGCAGCCGATCTTTGCCGCGATCTTCTTCGCCTCCGCCGGCGTGCCCGCCACCTCGCCGTCGGGAACGGAAATCCCGGACTCGCGGAGGAATGCTTTTGCCTGGTACTCGTGCAGTTTCATGGGCTCCTCGCCTTCTTCCTAGTAGACCCGCGGCTTCGGCTTCCACGTGGATATGTCCACGGGACGCTCCTCCAGCCGCACCGAATCCTTTTCCAGCCACGCGAGGCTGTGATTCAGCCACCGCCTGTCGTCGCGCTCGGGATAGTCGTCGCGCGCGTGGGCGCCGCGGCTCTCCGTGCGCGCACGCGCCGCGGTGGCGGTCACGTAGGCCAGGTCCAGCAGGTTCTGCAGCTCCAGGACGTGGAGGACGTCGCCGTTGAACTGCCGCGCCCCGTCCCGCGCGCGCACCTCCGTCCAGCGTTCCCGCAGCGTCCGCATCGTTCCCTCCGCCTGGCGGAGATCGGTGTCGTTGCGGTACACGCCCACCTTTTCCATCATCACCGTTTCCATTTCCGCCCGGAGCGCGGCGGCGTCGGCGCCCTTCTTCCCGTCCGAGAGACGCGCCATGGCCGCGCGTGCCGGCTCGGCGGCGCTCGGCTGCATGCCGCCCGAGGGCGCCTGCTTCACGTAGGAAGCGATGTGCTTTCCCGCGCGCCTGCCGAACACCACGAGGTCGACGAGGCTGTTGGTGCCGAGCCTGTTCGCCCCGTGCACGGAGACGCAGGCGCACTCCCCGGCCGCGTAGAGGCCGTCGTAAACGCTGCCTGCCGCATCCGCGACCACGCGGCCCTCGAGGTCGGTGGGGATACCGCCCATGGCGTAGTGAGCCGTGGGCTGGATGGGGATGGGCTTGTCCACGGGGTCGATGCCGAGATACATGCGGCAGAACTCGGTGATGTCGGGGAGCTTCTTCTCCAGCACGTCCCTGCCCAGGTGCGTGGCGTCGAGGAACAGGTAGTCGTCGATCCGTCCGTCGCCGCGCATGCCGTTGCCCGGCGCAGCTCGGTGAGGATGGCGCGGGAGATCATGTCGCGGGGTGCGAGGTCGAGGAGCTTCGGCGCGTAGCGCTCCATGAAGCGCTCGCCGGCGCGGTTGCGGAGGATCCCGCCTTCGCCGCGCACCGCCTCGGTGATGAGGATGCCCAGCGCCGCTGATACCGGTGGGGTGGAACTGGAAGAACTCCATGTCCTGCAGGGGAACGCCGCGGCGTGCCAGGAGCGCCGGGCCGTCACCGGTGTTGGCGTAGGCGTTGGAAGTGATGCGGAACATCCGGCCGAACCCGCCGGTGGCAAAGAGCACGGCCTTTGCCTAGAAGGTGTGGATCTCCCCCGTGGCGAGCTCCAGCGCCACCACGCCCGTGCACTTCCTTCCTTCGATGACGACGTCCAGGACGTGGAACTCGTCGTAGAACTCGACGCCGTTCTTGATGCACTGCTGGTAGAGGGTCTGGAGGATCATGTGGCCCGTGCGGTCCGCCGCGTAGCAGGAGCGGCGCACGGGCGCCTCGCCGAAGTTCCGCGTGTGACCGCCGAAACGTCTCTGGTCGATCTTCCCCTCGGGCGTCCGGTTGAACGGGAGGCCGCGGTTCTCCAGGTCGTAGACCGCGCGCACCGCGTCCTCGGCGAGGAGGACCGCCGCGTTCTGGTCCACCAGGTAGTCGCCGCCCTTGACCGTGTCGAAGGCGTGCCACTCGGGGCGGTCTTCCTCCACGTTGCCCAGCGCCGCGCCGATCCCGCCCTGCGCGGCGCCGGTGTGGCTGCGCATGGGATAGAGCTTCGAGAGGACCGCCGTTCCTGCGCAGATCGCGCTTGCCTCGAGTGCCGCGTAGAGACCGGCGCCTCCGGCGCCGACGATGATCGCCTCGTACTCGTGTGCCATCGGCGTCCTTTCCCTAGAGCTTCGCCAGGTCGTCCAGCCCCTTGCGCACCGCCGCCGCCGAGGCGTCCAGTGCCGCGCGCTCCGGGTCGGTGAGGGGAAGCTCCACGATGCGCTCCACCCCGTTGCGGCCCATGATGACCGGCACGCCGAGGTAGATGTCCCGGAAGCCGTATTCGCCGCGCAGGAACGACGGAAGCGGGGAAGAGGCGCTTCTCGTCCTTGATGACGGCTTCCACCATCTTCGCCACCGAGGCGCCCGGCGCGTAGAAGGCGCTGCCGGTCTTCAGGAGCGACACGATCTCGGCGCCGCCGGTGCGCGTGCGCTTCACCAGCTGCTCGATGCTCGCCGGCTCCAGAAGCTGCGCGATGGGGATGCCGCCCACGGAGGTGTAGCTCGTGAGGGGCACCATCTCGTCGCCGTGCCCGCCGAGGACCATCGCCTGCACGTCGCCGGGCCAGACACCCAGGGCCTCCGCGATGAACCAGCGGAACCGGGTGGAGTCCAGGACGCCCGCCATGCCGACGACCTTGCGCAGCGCGAACCCTGTCTCCCGCAGCACCACCATGGCGATGACGTCCAGGGGGTTGGTGACGACGATCACCACGGCGTTGGGCGCGCGCCGGGCGATCTCCCGCGCCGCCTTGCGGGCGATCCCCACGTTCGTCTTCAGCAGGTCCATCCGGTCCATGCCGGGCTTGCGCGCGATGCCGGCCGTGATCACCACCACGTCGCTTCCCTCGATCTCGGCGAAATCGGTGGTGCCGCGGATGCTCACCTCGTAGCCGCGCAGCGGCGCCGCGTGGAGGAAATCCAGCGCCTTGGAGCGCGCCAGGCCGTCCACGACGTCCACCATGACGATGTCGGCGATGTTTTTCTCCGCGATATAATAGACCGCTTTTGCGCCGACGTTGCCGGCGCCGATCACCGCTACCTTCATGCCGCGCCTCCCGCTGACCCACGGTCGGCCGAGGCGGCAGCCGACGGTGTGCTCTCGCCCTTGAGGGCCGCCGTGATCCTTCGTGCCGACTCCAGGAAGACCGCATTCTCCTGGTCGGTGAGCTCGGGGGTGAGAACCTGCGCGGCGCCCCTTCTCGCCGATGACGGCGGGCAGGCTCAGCGCGGCGTCGCGCGACGCCGTATTCGCCTTCCAGGACGATGGAGAGCGGGAAGATCCGGTTCAGGTTCATATGGATGGAATCGGCGAGCTCGGCGACGGCCGCCGACGGCGCATAGTAGGAGCTGGAGCGCTTGGCCATCTCCACCACGAGGTCGCCCGGCGGTGCGCGTCTCCTCCACGATCGCCGCAATGCGTTCGGCGGAAAGAAGGAGGGGGAGGGGGACACCCGACACGCTGCAGTAGCGGGGGAGGCAGATCATGTCATCCGAGTGCCGGCCGATGACCATGGCGGAGACGATCTCCATGGAGACGTCCAGCTCGCGCGCAGATGAGCGCCCGCAGCCGCGTGGAGTCCAGGATGCCGCCCAAGCCCGAGCACGCGGGTGCGCGGCATTCCCGACTCCCGGGCGAAGAGCGTGGTGAGCGAATCCACGGGCTCCGTGGCGACGACCACGGTGCTCTCCGGCGCCAGCCGGGCGATCTGCGGCGCCAGGCTCCCGGATGAGCCCCGCGTTGGCCGTGTACAGGTCTTCCCGCCGCATGCCCGGCGCGCGGATCGCTCCCGCCGCCACCACGACGAGCTGCGAGCCCTGGATGTCGTCAAGGGTGTCGGAGCCGCGAGAGGGAGTTGCGGTAGCGGCGGATGGGTGCCGCCTCCATGATGTCGAGCATCTTGCCCTGGGAGAGACCCGGCTGGATGTCCACGAGGAGAACGTCGGTGACGCCTTTCTCCGCGATGAAGAACGCGGCATTGGCCCCGACGTTGCCGCCGCCGATGATGCTCACTCCGGCCATTTCATTTCACCTCACTGCGCCCGCCGGACGTCCTCGTGCGCGGCGGCCCGTTCGGTTAAGTATAATGAAAGTCGCGAATGGGAGCGAGTGATCGCGTTTCCTTTCTTCCGCGATTCCTTGCACGAGTGTTCGTTGACTCCTGAAAAACCCGTGAGTATACTCTCGTGCCATGGCGACCTACCGGACCTGAAACAATCTTCTCATATCCGGATTCAAGTGACAAACACACTCCTGGCAACGCTCCTCGTGGATGCGGTGATCATCCTCCTCGTGATTCTCGTTCGGCGCAGGCTCTCCCTGGTCCCGGGAAGCTGCAGGGCATCGTGGAGAGCAGTCGTGGACTACCTGCACACCACCACGCGAGCAGGTCGCCGGCGGTCCGCACGGATATGATATTCCCCTGGGTTGCCGTCTTCTTCCTTTTTATAGCGCTCTCCAATCTCCTCGGGCTGCTCCCCGGTTTCGGCACCATCGGGTTCACGCGCCCCGACGGCTTCGTGCCCCTCCTGCACGTGAGCACCTCGGACCTGAATCTCACCCTGGCGCTCGCGGTGGTGTCCGTCGTTGCCACGAACGCCCTCGCCATCCGCGTGAACGGGCTGGGCAAATACCTGAAGCGTTCTTCGCGCTGAGCCCGCTCTCCTGTTCGTCGGGCTGCTCGAGCTGCTGCAGGAGTTCACCAAGTTCGTCACCTTTTCCTTCCGTCTCTACGGCAACATCTCCGCGGGCGAAGCGGTGCTCGGGACCATGTCGAGCCTGCTGCGTTCGTCGTGCCCGTTCCCTTTCTCGCGTTTGAGATTCTCGTGGCGGTGATCCAGGGGATCGATATTCGCGCTGCTCACGATGGCTTTCATGACGATCCTGACGGAACCACACCACAAAGAGGAGAGAGCAGATGAACTTCACACTGAGCGTTACCGGAGGGCTCATCATCGCGATCGGCGGCCTGGGTGCCGGGCCTCGCCATCGGGCTCATCGGAATGAAGGCCATGGAGGCGATCGGGCGGAATCCCGAGGCGACGGGCCGTATCGTTCCGAACATGATCCTCGCCATGGCCTTCGCCGAGTCGATCGCCATCTATTCGCTGATCTTCGCGTTCCTCAAGTAGGCGGGGGCACCCTCTTCCATGGGCGACGTCCTGGGGAAATTCCACCTCGAGCTGGTGCCGTTCCTGGCCCAGCTGGTGAACTTCCTGATCATCGCCTTCATCCTCTGGCGCTTCCTCGTCCGTCCGCTCATGGCGAACATGAAGACGCGCCGCGAAGCATCGCGAAAGGCCTCGCGGACGCGGAGAAGGCGCGCATCGCGCTGGAAGAAGCCGGCGTCGAACGGGCGAAGATCCTGCAGGAGGCGTCGGCGGAAGCCTACCAGCTCCTCGAGACCGCGCGGCAGGAGGCGGACCGCCTGCGCGCGGCCTCCATGGAGAAGGCGGGAAGGGACGCGGAGCGGCTCATTGCCGAGGCGCGTGGCCTCATCACGCTGGAGCGCCAGGCCATGGAGCGGGACGTGCAGAGCTTCTCCCTCCGTCTTTCAGGCCGCATATTGGAAACGGCCGTCGAAGGCCTGTTCAGCGACCAGGAGAAGGCGGCTGTCGTCTCCCGCGGCCTGGAGCGCATGGCCCGGGCGGGGCGCACATAGATGTCCCCCGCGGCAGCGGCCAGGGCCTTCGTGCGGCAGACCCTCACCCCCGAGGGTGACGTCAGGGATGACGTGGCGGCGCTCCTTCTCGACTCGATGACCCGCACACAGCTGAAGTCGTTCGCGGCGGCGCTGCGGCGGGAGATCGGGCGGCGCATGGTCAGCGTCACCGTCGCCGGGGACGGCGGGGCAGCACGCAGCGCCGTGGGCCGGGAGTATCCCGGCCGGCCCGTCGCCGTGGCGGATGACCCCGCGCTGGGGGCGGGCCTGCAGGTCCAGGCAGGTGACGATATCGTGGACGCGAGCATGCGCGGCATACATCAGGGAAATCATCGCGGAGCTCGGGGGCACATGAAAGCGGAAGAGCTGGTTCGACAGATCGAAGAGCGGCTGGGCACCGTGAGTGTCCAGCCCGGCGTGGCCAACGTGGGGCACGCGGTGGCAGTGGCGGACGGCATCGTCAAGGCGGACGGACTCTCGCACGCCGGTTACGGCGAGCAGGTGGAGTTCGCCGACGGCAGGCGCGGACTCGTCATGAACCTCGACGAGGACTTCGCCTCTCTCCTGGTCCTGTCGGAGGACACCTCGATCCCCCAGGGCATGGAAGTGCGCACGACCGGGATGCCGCTTTCCCTGCGGGTCTCGGATGACCTCCTGGGCCGCGTCATCGACCCGTTCGGCGCGGCGCTGGACGGAAGCCCCCTCAGCCTGAACGGCGGCAGCCCCATGGCGCTGGAGCGAATCGCCCCCGGGGTCACGAAACGGGCCCCCGTGGAAGTGCCGCTCAAGACGGGCATCAAGGTCGTGGACGCGCTCACGCCCATCGGGCGCGGCCAGCGCCAGCTCATCGTCGGTGACCGCAACACGGGAAAGACCGCGCTCGTCGTGGACACCATCATCAACCAGCGGTCCCTCGATCTCCGGCTCCCCCCGGTGGTCTGCGTCTACTGCGCCATCGGGCAGAAGAGGGGGAGCATCGCCCGAACGGTCCAGAAGCTGCATGACGAGCGCGCGCTGGACTACACGGTGGTCGTCGCTGCCAGCGCCTCGACGCCCGCCGCAATGCAGTACCTGGCCGCGTTTTCCGCCTGTGCCATCGGCGAGTACTTCATGGAAAAGGGCAGGGACGTCCTCGTCGTCTATGACGACCTTTCCCGCCACGCGTGGGCGTACCGCCAGATCTCCCTTCTCCTGAACCGGCCCGCGGGACGCGAGGCGTATCCGGGTGACATCTTCTACCTGCACTCGCGGCTCCTCGAGCGCGCGGCGCGCCTCGCCACGGCGCAGGGCGGCGGGTCCCTCACGGCTCTTCCCATCATCCAGACGCAGGCCGCCGACATCTCCGCCTACATCCCGACGAACGTCATCTCCATCACCGACGGGCAGATCTACCTGGAGACGGACCTCTTCAACGCCGGGCAGCGGCCCGCGGTGAACGCGGGTCTCTCGGTGTCCCGCGTCGGCGGCAAGGCGCAGTCCAAGGCACTGCGGCAGGTCTCGGGTCTCCTCCGCCTGGAGCTCGCGCAGTACCAGTCCCTCGCCGCGTTCTCCCAGTTCGGCTCGGACCTCGACGAGGCCACGCAGAGGCGCATCGTGCGCGGCAAGCCGCATCGTCGAGATCCTGAAGCAGCCCCAGTTCAACGCCCCTGGACGACCTGACGCAGACCGTGAGCATCCACGCGGCGGGCGCCGGGCTCCTGGACGAGGTGCCGGTGGAGCGCGTGGCGGAGTTCGAGCGGCGCATCATGGACCACCTGCGCACGGGCAATGCGCCGCTTGCCGCGAAGCTCGCCACGGCGCCGAAGATGGAGGACGCGACGATCCAGGAGCTCAACGCGGCCGTCGCCGACCTGGCGCGGACGCTCCGGTAGGGAGGGCGCGGATGCCGGAGAACCTCCGCGTCCTGAAGGGCCGGATCCGGACCGCCAAGAACATCGCCCAGCTCGCCAAGACGCTGGAGATGGTGTCCGGTCTCCAAGATCCGCCGCGCGCGCGCGTCTTGCGGAAACCGTGCGTCCGTACGCGGAGCGCATCACCGTCCCTCACCAGCCACCACGCTGCGCTCGCTTTCCGCACGACGAGCAGATGCACCCTACCTCCGCAAGCGGAAAGAGCCCGCAGCGGCATCCTCCTGGCCATCGGCCCCGACAAGGGCCTGTGCGGGCCCCTCACGGGCAACCTCGTGCGGAAGCTCGCACGACAGCATGGACGAGAACACGCTGCTCATCACGGTCGGGCAGGCGCATGGAGGCGCCCGGCGTACGGATCGCCGGGAAGCGTCTCCTCGCCTCCTTCCTCATGGGCGCGCGCCTGCCCCAGTACTCGCTCGTTTTCGAGCTCGTCCGCGTCATCAACGAGCACTTCATGTCCGGCCGACTGCCGCGACGCTCGACGTCCTGTACAGCAGGTTCGTCTCCTACTTCTCCCAGGTGCCGACGCTCCAGAGGTCCTGCCCCTGGAGGCGACCGTCGGGACCCTGCCGTCCACGGCGGCGCCGGCCGAGTTCGAGCCCGGCGAGCGCAGCGCTCCTGGACGCTCTCCTGCCCCACTACCTGGAGGTGCGCCTGTTCGACGCCGTGGTGCAGGCCTTCTCCGCGGAGCAGGCGGCGCGCATGGTGGCCATGCAGAACGCGAAGGCGAACGCGCTGGAGATCGCGGATACGTTCACGCTTCTGTACAACAAGACCCGGCAGGAGCGGATCACCAGCGAGATCCTCGACCTCGCCAACAAGGGGAAGAAGACATGAGCACCACCAGCGCACACGCGCAACGGCCTCGGGGAGGGGACGGTCATCAGGGTCCAGGGCCCCGTCATCGACGTCGAGTTCCACGGCGAGCTGCCGACTATCCACGAGGCGCTCGAGCTCGCCAGGGGAACGGGCGAGCCCCTCGTCCTGGAGACCGAGTTCGTCCTGGGCAACGGGGAAGTGAGGACGCTCGCCCTGGGCCCCACGGAAGGGGTCCGGCGCGGCATGAAGGCGCGGCGCACCGGCGCGCCGATCACTGTTCCCATCGGGGAGAAGACCCTGGGGCGGATCTTCGACGTGCTGGGCAGCACCATCGACGACGGTCCGAAGCTCGACGGCACCGAGGCAGCGCGGTCCCATCCACAAGCAGCCGCCCTCCCTCGCGGCGCAGAAGACGCGGCCCGAGATGCTGGAGACGGGCATCAAGGTCATCGACCTGATCGCGCCCTTCACGCGCGGCGGCAAGATCGGGATCTTCGGCGGTGCGGGGGTGGGGAAGACCGTCATCGTGAAGGAGCTCATCCGCAACATCGCCATCGAGCACCGCGGCTATTCGGTGTTCGCCGGTGTCGGGGAGCGCTCCCGCGAAGGCACCGACCTGTGGCTGGAGATGGAGGAATCGAAGGTCCTGGACAAGACGGTGCTGGTCTTCGGCCAGATGAACGAGCCCCCCGGCAACAGGCTGCGCGTCGGGCTCACGGCGCTCACCATGGCGGAGTATTTCCGCGACGAGAAGGGCGTCGATGTCCTGCTCTTCATCGACAACGTGTTCCGCTTCGCCCAGGCAGGCACCGAGGTGTCGGCAATCCTCGGCCGCATGCCTTCCGCCGTCGGCTACCAGCCCACCCTGGCGGAGGACATCGGCGGCCTGCAGGAACGGATCACCTCCACGCAGGAGGGCTCCATCACCTCGGTGCAGGCCATCTACGTCCCCGCCGACGACTACACGGACCCCGCGCCCGTGGCGATCTTCGGCCACCTGGACGCCACCATCACCCTGGAACGCTCCATCGCCGAGCAGGGGCTTTACCCGGCGGTGGACCCGCTCACCTCTTCCTCGCGGCTCCTGGACCCCAACGTGGTGAGTCGCCGAGCACTACCGCATCGCCCTGGAGGTGAAGAGGATCCTCCAGCGCTACAAGGATCTGCAGGATATCATCGCCATCCTCGGCATCGACGAGCTCTCCGACGAGGACAAGCTCCTCGTGGCCCGCGCCCGCAAGATCCAGCGCTTCCTCACCCAGCCCCTGTTCGTGTCCGAGACATTCTCGGGCAAGGAAGGACGCTACGTGAAGCTCGAGGATACGCTGAAGGGGTTTGCCGAGCTCATCGACGGCAGGCACGACACGGTCCCCGAGAGCGCTTTCTACAACATCGGTGCCCATCGAGGAGGCCGTGTCCCATGCCTGACGGCACCTTCCGCCTGCGCGTCCTCTCCCCGCTGGGCACCGCCTTCCAGGGCGATGTCCGCTCGGCCACCCTTGCCACGGTGGAGGGTGAGATCACCATCCTCGCCAACCACATGCCCATGGTGGCGGTCCTCGTGGACGGCGAGATGCGTATCGACACGGGCCAGAAGGAAGTGTCCATCGCCATCGCGGGAGGGTTCCTGGAGACGGCCGTGGCAGCGGAGGCTCCATCGCAGCGTGCTCCCGCCTCCGGGACGGCCCCTTCAGCGGCGCCGGTGCCCGCGAAGTGGGAAGCGACGGTTCTCTCGGATTTCGCCGCGGAGTCCGACAGCATCGAGATCGCGCGCGTGGAGGCCGCGAAGGCTCGCGCCGAGCAGCTCCTCGTCGGAGAAGAAGGAGCGCAGCGAGATCATGATGGTGGAGCGTGACATGCAGCGCGCCATCCTCCAGCTCAAGGTCGCAGAGAAGGCGCGCGCGCGCCGGCGCAGCCGGTGGCACCCGGTGCCGGGGGAGGGCACAGTGAGCAGCGATCATCGCATCGAAACGGATTCCATGGGGCCCGTGCAAGTCCCGGCGGATGCCTGCTGGGGCGCGCAGACGCAGCGCGCGGTGGAGAACTTCTCCGTCTCCGACCTGCGCATACCGGTCGCCCTCATCCGTGCCCTCGGTCTCGTGAAGCAGGCGTCCGCCGAGGTGAACGGCTCACTTTCGCTCCTGGAACCGCGCGTGGCTGACGCCATCGCCCGGGCTGCGGGCGAGGTGCGGCAGGGGACGTGGGACGGGCATTTCCCCATCGATGTCTTCCAGACCGGGTCGGGCACCTCCTGGAACATGAATGCCAACGAGGTCATCGCCAACCGCGCCAACGAGATGCTGGGCGGCAAGCGCGGCGACAAGAGCCCCGTGCATCCCAACGACCACGTGAACCGGGGCCAGTCCTCGAATGACGTCATTCCCACGGTCATCAGCATCGCCGACAGGATCGAGCTGGACGCACTTGCCTCGGCCATGGGAACGCTGCACGCGAGCTTTGCCAGGAAGGCAGCCGAGTTCGAGAAGGTCCTGAAGATCGGCCGGACCCATCTGCAGGATGCCGTGCCCATGACCCTCGGGCAGGAGTTCTCGGGATACGCCCGCCAGGTCGAGAAGGCGCGCGCGCTTCTCCTGCGGTGTGCACCGGGCCTCGAGGAGCTGGCCATCGGCGGGACGGCCATCGGCACGGGTCTCAACACGCACCCGCGCTTCGCGCGGGACGTGACCGAGCGCATCGCTGCGTTGACGGGAATCCCGTTCCGCGAAGCGGTCAACCGTTTCGAGGCGGTGGCCGCGCGTGACGCCCAGGTGGAGCTCATGGGTGCGCTCAACGCCGCCGCGGTGAGCCTCATGAAGATCTCCAACGACCTTCGTCTCCTTGCCAGCGGACCGCGCACGGGCCTCGCCGAAATCTCCCTTCCGTCGCTGCAGCCGGGCAGCTCCATCATGCCCGGCAAGGTCAACCCCGTGATCCTGGAGATGACCATCCAGGCGAGCGCGCGCGTTATCGGCTCGGCCCTCTCGGTGACCATCGGGGGGCAGTCGGGACCGCTGGAGCTCAACATGATGCTCCCGCTGATTGCCTGGGAAACCCTCACGTCGCTTTCCCTTCTCAGGAAGACCTGCACCGCGCTCGCGGAGCGCTGCATCGACGGGATCGTGGCGGACGCGGAACGGGCGCGTGACTGGATCGAGCGCAGCCTCGCGCTGGTGACGCCGCTCGCCCTGAAGATCGGCTACGACAAGGCGGCACAGCTGGCGCACAAGGCGCTGGTGGAGAACAGGACCATCCGCGAGATTGTCGTTGCCGAGGGCATCCTGAGTGCCGCCGAGGCCGACAGGATCCTTGACCCGGCCTCCATGCTCGGCCCTTCCGTGTAGCGCGGCTGCACTCGTCACGAGCGCCGGATTCTCCCGGCAGGGGGTGCCGACATTGCAGGAACCGACAAAAACAGACGCGCAGCGTCTATTCGGGGTGCACACCCCGCCCAACGCAAAATAGACGCGCGGCGTCTACGCAGTGTGCGTTGCCTGCAAACACGGCAGTAGACGTGCGGCGTCTATTTCCGTCGATTTCTGTAGGTGTATGGAGGCATGGCGGCGGGGGGGGGGACGGGAAATCGACGGGACCCAGACGCTCGGCGTCTATTTCCGTCGTTCCTCCAGCGCTACTTCCTTTTGCCATCGAGGATGCGCCTGAGATCTTCGATCTCCTTCGGCGACAGTTTCCTGGCATCCATGAAACTCGATAGCAGCTTCGACAGATCTCCTCCGTGAACGCGGTTGAGGAAGGATTCGTTCTCGCTGCGGACACAGTCCGCCTCGGACACCAGCGGGAAGTAGCAGTACGTGCGCCCTTCGATGCTGAAACCGATGGCGCCCTTTCGCACGAGCCTGCCCAGGAAGGTCTTGATGGTCCGCGGCATCCAGGGCGTGCCCGCGGACAGGGCTTTCACCACCTGGCCCGCGGTCAACGGCGAGGTCGACCACAGGACCTTCATGACATTCCATTCCGTGTCAGAGATCCTCGGCAGCCGTTTCATGCGGCCCTGGACCCCGGCGGCCTCAGGGAGCGGCGCCCGTGAACGTCCCGATGAATCCGAGCAGCGGCGAGGGATAGACCCCCAGCGCCACGACGACCAGCGCCAGCACCGCGAGGGCAAGCGCTGCAATGAAAGGTGCACGCACCACGACCGCCGCTGCGGCCCCGGGCGCGCTGGAGGCACCTGCCGCGCCGTCGTGCGCGGCCTCCGGGGTGAACCCGCGGAACACCGAGGAGACGATCTTGAGGTAGTAGAAGATCGAGATCGTTCCGTTCACGGCGAGGATCACGGCGAGCACCCACAGCTCGGCCCCCGCGCCCGCACGCAGGAGGAGGAACTTGCCGATGAATCCGGCCGTCAGCGGAAGGCCGGCGAGGGACAGGATCATCGCCGTGAGAACGAACGCAAGCCCGGGCCGACTTGCCGCAAGGCCCCTGTAGTCCTCCACGCTGTCGGCGTCATGGTCCTTCGTGCTTACCTCGCCAACGGCTGCGAAGGCGCCGAGGATGGAAGCGAAGTACGCAACGAGGTAGAAGGCAATGGCGCGCAGCCCTTCGGGACCCGCGGCGAGGAATGCCACCAGGAGGTACCCGAGGTGAGCGATGGAGGAGTAGGCGAGGATCCTCTTCACGTTGCTCTCGCGCAGGGCGAGGATGTTCCCGCCGAACATCGACACGCCCGCTATCACCGCGATGACCCATGGGAATGCCGCCGAGAGGGGGCCCGAGGAGGAGGTGACGGTCAGCGCGGGGGCGAAGGCGCGCGCCAGGACGACCACCATGGCGCCCTTGGAGACGGAAGCGATGTACGCCGGTGACGGGAGAAGGCGCACCGTCATACACGTCGGGTGTCCACATGTGGAAGGGAACCACGGCGAGCTTGAAACCGATGCCCACCAGCATGATCCCGAGCCCGACCGGGGCGATGATGCCCATCCCGGCCGCCCTCTCGGCGAGGTGATAGAGGCTCATGGTGCCGGTCTCGGCATAGACGAGGGCCATGCCAAAGAGAAGGAACGCCGACGACGCTCCCGCGAGGATGAGGTACTTGATGGCAGCCTCGGTGCCCGCGCCGTGCTCGCGCCGCCAGCCGATCATGGCGTACAGCGACACGCTGAGAAGCTCCAGGCCGAGGAAGAACGTGGCAAAGGCGCTGGACGCGGCGAGGATGCACGCGCCGAGTGACGCAACAAGGAGCAGGAAGAAGAAGTCACCCTGTTCCTCGAGCCGCTGGCGAAGGAAGGACCAGGAGCTCACCGCCGCGAATATCGTGGCGCCGAGGATCAGCAGGATGCCGAACAGGACGAACCGGTCGAAGAAGAGCATGGCGCCGACGGCGAAAGGCGCATGGCCCCACTGCAGGGCCGCGATAACGAGCGCCACGGCCGTGGCCCCCACCGTGAGAAGGAACGCCGGAGCCAGCTTCCGCAGGAACGCGGCAGAGAGCAGCACCAGGATGGATCCTGCCGCCAGCACGCCGACGGGGAGAAGGGGGACGAGGTCCGAAGCGCTCATGCGCCACCTCCGACTGCCGCGAGGACTCCACTGAGGGTGTGCTCGAAGATGTGCAGCACCGGCTGCGGGTAGACTCCCAGCACGACGAGGAGGGCGATCGCCCCGAAGAGCACCCCGATCTCCACCGGGGCCAGGTCGTCGATCTTCCACGTCTCACGAGGCGCACCGTGGAAGGCGGTCTGGAAGAGGCGCAGCGAGTAGACCGTGGCGATCACGAGGCCGACGCCCGCGATGATCGTCGCGGCCTTGCTCACCTGCCACGTTCCCACCAGCACGAGGAACTCGGAAACGAAGTTCACCAGGCCCGGCAGCCCGACCAGCGCCATGGAAAGGGCCAGCGCTGCCGCACCCATGACAGGCACCTGGGTCCACAGGCCGCCCATGCGGTTGAGGTCCCTCGTGTGGATCCTGTCCTGCAGCGAACCGACCAGGATGAACAGGGCGCCCGTGCTGATCCCGTGGCTCACCATCTGGAGAGCGGCCCCGGAGAGCGCCTGGGGCGTGAAGGCGTAGATGCCCAGGAGGACGAAACCGAGATGGCTGACGCTCGTGTAGGCCACAACTCGCTTCATATCCGACTGGCTGTACGCCATGATGCCGCCGTAGACAATGCCCGCCACGGCAAGGCCGATGGCGATGGGAGCAAACGCCCGCGAGGCCTCGGGGAACAGGGGGACGGCGAACCGGATGAGGCCGTACCCTCCCGTCTTGAGGAGCAGGCCGGCAAGGATGACGCTGCCGGCGGTGGGCGCCTCCGTGTGCGCATCCGGGAGCCAGGTGTGCAGCGGGAACATGGGGAGCTTCACGGCAAAGGCTGCGAAGAAGCCGAGCATCAGGAGCATCGACACGACAGGCGCCATCGGCGTGCCGATGAGCTCCGCGTAGGCGAACGTGTAGGAGCCTGTGGCCAGGCCATGCACCACCACGAGGCCGATGATCGCCACGAGCATCAGGAGCCCGCCGACCTGCGTGAAGATGAAGAACTTCACGGCAGCCTTGTGCCGGTTCTCGTGCCCCCAGATGTCGATCAGGAAGTACATCGGGATGAGCATCAGCTCCCAGAAGAAGGCGAAGAGGAACAGGTCGGTGGCGAGGAAGACGCCGTTGACCCCCGCCAGCACCAGGGCGAGGTTCAGGTGGAAGAAGCCGACCCTTTCCTTGATTCCCTTCCACGACGCCAGGACCGACATGACGCCGAGCAGCCCTGTGAGCGCCAGCAGCGCGAGGCTCAGGCCGTCCACCGAGAGGGAGAAGGAGATGCCCAGGCTCGGGATCCAGTCGCGATGGACGTCGAACAGCCATCGCCCGCCGCTCCC
Source organism: uncultured Spirochaetota bacterium (assembly GCA_963768665.1). Taxonomy (GTDB): domain Bacteria; phylum Spirochaetota; class Spirochaetia; order SZUA-6; family Fen-1364; genus Fen-1364. The sequence continues at coordinate 387,308 of CAVYIU010000004.1, forward strand.
TGCAATGCCTGCGAACCCTGAGCCCGCCGCCCCGATCCAGAGGACCAGCGCGAGCACCAGGTTGAACGCGTTGGCGCCGAGAGTGAGCCAGCGGCTGCCGGCGGGGTTCCAGCGGCTCCAGAGCCACCCGGCCAGCCCCAGGACGAGGGGTACCACGACGAAGAGTGAGAGCATCATAGTATCACCACCGCCGCGACGATCAGTATCGCGCCGAGGGCTGCCCCGGCCGCGTACCAGCGCACCTTGCCGTTCTGCGTCCATCGGAACATGCGCGAGAGGAGCAGGAAGAGGCCCGCGATGGCGTCGAACAACCTGTCCACGATATCGCGCACGTTCACCCTGGCGACCCACATGAAGGGACGCACCAGGATCCTGTCATAGAGCCAGTCGAAACCCCAGCCGCTCTCGAGGAACCGGACGGGGGCTGCCGCCTGCGGGATGGCCGCGGGAGACGCGGCTGCCAACCGTCGGCGCACCCGTCGCGCAATTAGCCACGCCACGGGGATGCCGAGAAGGCTCGCGCCTTCCGAGACGAGCTGCAGGATCCCTTCGACACGCAGGGGGGGATCGGCCAGCTTGTCGGCGGGAAGCGCCCCGGAAAGGAAGTTGAGGATGTACGGCGTGCCGCCCAGGTCGTGCGGGAGCCCGAGGAACCCGCCGGCGAGGCACAGCGCGCCGAGGATTGCCAGCGGCACGCCCATCATGGCGCCCGACTGCATGCCGCCGCGGCCCATGGCGTGCCCTCCGGGGTCGCTGTGCGCGGCGTGCTCGGAGTGCCGCGGCTGCCCCCCGAACACGAGGAAGACCAGCCGGAAGATGTACACCGACGTGATGAAGACCCCCACCAGGCCGAGGATGCCGAATATCCGCGCGGTGCCGCCCGACTGCCAGGCCACCAGGAGGATGTGGTCCTTGCTGGAGAACCCAGCCGTGGTCGGCGGGATGGCTGCCAGGGCAAACGCGCCCACGAGGAACATGGCGAAGGTGAAGGGCGATTTCCGCGCCATGCCGCCCATGGCGAAGACGTCGTGCTCGTGGTTGAGGGCAAGGATGATGACGCCTGCCGCGAGGAAGAGGAGGGACTTGAAGAAGGCGTGGGTCACGAGGTGGAAGATCGCTCCCGACCACGCGCCGATTCCCAGCGCCAGGAACATGTACCCGAGCTGGCTCATCGTCGAGTAGGCGAGGATGCGCTTGATGTTGCGCTGCGCCAGCGCGCTGAAGCCTGCGACCAGCACGCCGGCAGCCCCGATGATGGCAACGGCGAGCTGCACGGGCGGTGCCAGCACGAACAGCGCGTTCGTCCTGGCGATGAGGTACACGCCGGCAGTGACCATGGTGGCCGCGTGGATCAGTGCGCTCACCGGCGACGGACCTGCCATGGCGTCCGGCAGCCACGTTTGCAGCGGCAGCTGCGCTGACTTTCCCACCGCGCCGCCCAGGATGAGCGCGGCCGCGGCGATGGCCAGGGTGGACCCGACCGGCCAGCTCGCCGTGGCCCGCGCCGCGATCTCGCGGACGTCGAGCGTGCCGAGCGTGGTGGCGATCAGGAAGAGGCCGACCGCCAGGGAGACATCGCCGATGCGGGTGACGATGAAAGCCTTGCGCGCCGAGCGGGCGTTCTCGGGGTCCTTGTACCAGAACCCGATGAGGAGGAAGCTGCACAGGCCGACGCCTTCCCACCCGAGGTAGAGGAGGAGGAGGTTGCTCGCGAGCACCAGGATCAGCATGGAGCCCACGAACAGGTTCATGTACGCGAAGAACCGGCTGTAGCCTTCCTCGCCTGCCATGAAACGCGTGGAGTAGAGGTGGATCAGGAAGCCGACGCCGGTGACCACGAGGATCATGACCACCGAGAGCGCGTCCAGCGTGAAGGAGATGCTCGGGGCGAAGGCGCCCACGCTGATCCACTGCCACAGGACCACGGTGAGGGAGCCTCCTGCCCGGCGGGGAGCCGATAAAGGAAAGCGCGGCAGCCGCGGCGGCGACGAGCGCCAGCCCGATGGAGCCCGCGCCTATGCTCGCCGTGACGCCCCGCGAAAAGGAGCGTCCGAAGACGGCAAGCAGCAGGAAGCCTGCGAGAGGAAGCGCGGGTATGACCCAGATCCAGCTCAGCATCTCATCCTCCCCCGGGTCCCATACTATCGGCGTCCAATGTCTTCCGCCGGCCGAAATGCAGGAGCAGCAGCGCGAGCCCGACCGCCACCTCGGCGGCGGCCATGGCCAGCAGGAATATGAACATCACCTGGCCGTCCGCCTGTCCCCAGCGGGCGCCGGCAAAGATGAACGCCAGGCCAGCCGCGTTGATCATCACCTCGACGCACAGAAGGATGAACAGGAGGTTGCGGCGCACGATGACGCCCACGAGCCCGAGTGAGAAAAGGACGCCGGCCAGAAGCAGCCCGTACTCGTAGGGTATCGATGCCATTTACGCGCTCCTTCCCTGTCCGTTCTCGCTCGTCCCGAGCCCGGTCTTGCCCGTCCCTCCGTACTGGTGCACCCGGCGCCCGAGGTGAAACGCTCCCACCAGCCCTGCCAGCAGGAGGAACGCGGCCAGCTCGGCCCCGATGATGTACGGACCGAACAGGGCGATGCCGACCTGCCGCGGCCCGATCTCCGCGGCCGGCTGGGCTATGGACGTCCCGCCCGCGAGAACCCACACCAGCTCGCCCAGGAGCACGATACCCATCAGCGACGGCCCGATCCATGCGCGGCGGGGCACGGGCACGGGCTCGGGCCCGATCAGCATGATCACGAACACGAACAGGACCATGATGGCCCCCGCGTAGATGATCACCTCCAGTGCCGCCACGAAGGCCGCGCCGAGGAGGAACATGATCACCGCCGCCGCGAGGAGCGACACCACGAGGTAGAGCAGCGCGTGCACGGCGCTCTTGCGGGTGATCACCATGACAGTGGCCGCCACGGCCACCAGGGCGCTGATCGCGACGACTGTATTCACGGCAGGAGACTCCTCACGTCCACCGGCGGGCGCTCGTTCTCGGCCTCGCCCTTGCCCTTTCCGCTGATCTCCATGCCGGAGACGCGGTAGAAGTTGTACCCGGGATACTTGCCCGTGCCCGAGATGAGGAGGTCCTTCTTCTCGTACACGAGGTTTGTGCGCTCGTACTCCGCCATCTCGTAGTCAGGCGTGAGCTGGATGGCGAAGGTGGGACAGGCCTCTTCGCACAGACCGCAGTAGATGCACCGTGAGAAGTTGATGCGGAAGAAGTCGGGCTTCCGCCTGCCCTTCTCGTCGATGCCGGCCTGCAGCGCGATGCACGCCACCGGGCAGACCGACGAGCAGAGGTGACACGCCACGCAGCGCTCTTCGCCGTCAGGGTCGCGCGTGAGGACGATCCTTCCCCGCCAGCGGGCCGGCAGGCGGCGCCTCTTCTCGGGGTAGAGAACCGTCACCCGCTTGTTGAAGGCGTGACGGAAGGTGATCCAGAGCGTCCGCAGGAGGCTCCACATAGCGACTCCTTCAGCCGCGGTACTCCGCGGCGTCTCAGCCACGCTTACTGCGCGGCGTGCCGCGTTCCGACGCGGCGTTGCGGGCCGGGGGCCGGGGTCAGGCGCCGACGGCCAGGACGACCGCGCCGGTCACCGCGAGATTCACCAGAGAGAGGGGAAGCATCAGCTTCCACCCGAACGAAAGGAGCTGGTCATAACGCGGCCGCGGCAGGGCCGCCCGCACCAGGATGAACAGCGCGATGAAGATGAGCGTCTTGACGAGGAACCACACGAATGGCGGGAGCCAGGGTCCCTGCCAGCCGCCGAAGAACAGCGTCACGATCATCATGGAGATGAGCGTGATCCCGATGTACTCCCCGACGTAGAACATGGCGAACTTGAAGCCCGAGTACTCGGTGTGATACCCGGCCACCAGCTCGCTCTCCGCCTCGGGGAGGTCGAAAGGCATGCGCCGCGTCTCGGCCAGGCCGGCGATGAAGAACACGACGAACCCGACGAACTGCGGCACCACGAACCAGAGGTTCTTCTGCGCCGCCACGATGTCGCTCATGGCTAAAGGATCCTGCCTGGAGCACCACTCCCATGAGGGAGAGGCCCATGAACACCTCGTAGCTCACCATCTGGCCCACGGCCCTGATGCTGCCCAGGAGCGAGTACTTGCTGTTGGATGCCCATCCTGCCAGCGCCACGCTGTACACGGCAAAGGAGGACATGGCGAGGAAGAAGAGAAGGCCGATGTCGATGTCGGACACGAGGATGGCCGGCGCCATGGGGATGACGGCGAACGAGGCGAGCGTGGTGATCATGATGATGCCGGGGGCGATGACGAACACCGCCTTCTCCGCGAAAGGAGGGATCCAGTTCTCCTTCGTGAAGATCTTCATCATGTCGGCAACGACCTGCAGCACGCCGAAGGGGCCCGCCCTGTTCGGGCCGTAGCGCTCCTGGAAGGAGCCCAGGAGACGGCGCTCGAACCAGATGATGCCTGCCGCGAAGAGGAGGACGCCGAGGAGGACGCCGAAGATCACGATCAACGCGATGGCGACAGCGCTCATGTGGTGCCTGCCTTTTCGAGCCGCGCCGTGACGGGGAGGCGGAGCGCGGTGTTCCCGTCAACACCTTCCGGCACGAGCGCCACGCCGGCAGGGATATCCGCAATGAGAACCGGGAGGTCGACGGACGCGCCGGCCTCCGTGAGAAGCCGCACGTGCGCGCCTTCTGCGAGGCCGCGCTTCTCGGACTCGCCCTTGGAGAGGGCCACGTACGGCCGGGGGGCGCGCATGGCAACACCCGGCGCCAGGGAGGAGAGCTCCTCCGAGCCGAACACGTGCTGCCGGGCAACGACGAGCAACTCACCACCCTGCGCCGCCGGTGAGGCGCTCACCGTGGCAGGCTGCCAGGTTCCCTTGTCCTCGGCAGGGGGCTCGAACAGCCGCTCGCCGGGGTCTCCGCCAACGAGCCGCCCGCCGACCTCGGCCTGGAACTTGTTGAGAGACTGGTCGGAGTTCCATCCGGGTGACCAGAACCGTGACACGAGGCTTCCCGGTGCGCCGGCGGAAGCTCCTTCCATGGTATAGGCCAGGGGGGAGTCCAAGTCTTCAGGGGCGCGAGGCTCGTGGACCGAGAGATTCGCCGTGACCGCCGTGCGCCCGCTTTCGCGGAGCGCCTTGCGCGGGATGTGCCGGCCGCCGAGCCGGAAGTCCGCCCCCGGTGCCGCCCTGCGGACCCCGGCAAGCTCGGGCATCTCCGTGGTGATGGCCAGGATCACCTCGTCCAGGGTCTGCATGGCGCGGGCCTTGCGGCCTGACGCAACGGCAAGCTTCTCCACCCACCGCCACGATGCAGCCACCGGCTCCACCGGCGGCATGACGGAGAAGAATCGCTGTGCCCGTCCCTCGCTTGAGACGAGGGTGCCGGACGACTCGGCGTACGTGGCGCCGGGGAACGTGAACCCTGCCGCTTCCGTGGTCCTGCTTGCCGAATGATCGATGACGATCACGTTCCCCGCAGAGGCCATCAGCTTCTGGGCAGCTGCCTGGCCGAGCTGGCGGAAAGGATCGTTCTCAACCAGTACCAGCGTTGCGCCCGGGTGCGCTGCCAGCGCCTTGGCGGCCGTCTCGAGCCCCGCGCGCGCGAGGAGCGCGCCGCCGAAGCTGTTCGCCTCCGGGAACGCCAGGCTGATGCGGGCGTCGCGCCCGGCCTTCTTGAGCGCGCGCGCGACGTTCGCCGCTGCCCGCACGACCTCCGCGTCGCAGAGGCCGGCGCCGCTCACCACCAGCGGCTTCTCTGCCGCCTTGAGCGCTTCGGCGATGCGGCGTGCCGCCTGGGTGAGCTCCGGGGACAGCCCCGCGGGTGCCGGGGAAGCGGAGTCGATCTGATTCGCCACGGCAAAGCCCAGGCGCGCAATGTCCGCGGGGCCTGCCCGCAGCGCTTCGCGCGCCACCTCGTCCAGCGGGCTTCCCGCCACCGACGCGATGAAGAAGGGTCCCTTCTCGTGCCTGATGGCTTCCCGCACGGCCGCATCGTCCCACCGGTTCAGCTTCTTCTGCTTGATGGCCAGCGCCGCGGGGGCGTTCGATGCCGCCTGCCTGAGGTTGAGCGCCACGATGGGCGCCGAGTTCCACACGTCCTCGCCCAGCACGAGCACGGCATCCGATACCGCCACCTGGCGCACCGATGCGCTGGGCGCCGGCCCGTCCTTGAGGATGCCCGCCATGAGCTTGAGGAGGGCAAGGCGCTGGTCGGTGATCCCGAGGAAGAAGTGGTGCTCGCCCACGAGGCTGCGCAGGGCGAAGTTGGCTTCCAGGGAGGCGCGCGGTGAGCCGATGCCGATGACCGTGCCCGTTCCGAGCGCGGCGCCGGCCGCGGCGAGAGTCTTGTCTGCCGCGGCGGGTGAGTTCCCGCGGAGGGTCTGCCTCATCCTTCCCGGGGCGTTCACGAACTCGTAACCGTAGCGGCCGCGGTCGCAGAGGAAGTACCCGTTCACGTCGGCGTTGTAGCGGGTGCGGATGCGGCGGATGGTGCCGTAGCGCTCGCCCGGGATGGTGTTGCAGCCGACCGCGCAGTGCGTGCACACCGACGGCGCGGTCTGCAGGTCCCACTTGCGTGTGTAGTGGGCTCTCAGCGTCTTGTCGGTGAACACGCCGGTGGGGCAGACCTCCACGAGGTTGCCGCTGAACTCGTTCTCGAGGGCGCCGTCGGCCTGCCGGCCGAAGTACACGTTGTCGTGCGCGCCCAGCACCTCGAGGTCCGTGCCTCCCGCGTAGTCGCGGTAGAAGCGGATGCAGCGGTAGCACTGGATGCAGCGGTTCATCTCGTGGTTGATGAACGGGCCGAGGTCCTGGTTCCTGTGCGTGCGCTTGGTGAACCGGTAGCGGCGGTAGTTGTGACCGGTCATCACCGTCATATCCTGGAGATGGCACTCGCCGCCCTCGTCGCAGATGGGGCAGTCGTGGGGATGGTTCACCATGAGCCACTCGGTGATCTGGCCGCGGAAAGCCCGCGCCTCGGGGTCTTCGATGGAGACGCGCATGCCGTCGGTCACGGGCGTCATGCAGGACATGACGATCCTGCCGCGCGTGTCCGCATCGTCCTTGTAGAGCTTCACCGCGCACTGGCGGCAGGCTCCCACGGAGTGCAGCGCCGGGTGCCAGCAGAAGTAGGGGAGGTTGAGGCCCAGGGAGAGGCAGACGTGCAGGAGGTTCTTCCCCTCCGCGTCGACCTCGAACCGCCTGCCGTCTATGTTCAGGATGTAGGGCTTCATTTCCAAGGGCACCTCTTCTGCCGCACGTGCTCGCTCGAAATCGTCACGGAAGAGCTTCAGGGCGCTGCCCAGGGGCTCCACGGCGCCGGGCGCCAGGGCGCAGAACGTGCGTCCCGGCGCGAGGAGCCTCACGTGCTCCTCCAGCACCTCGAGGTCCTTCATCTCGCCCTCGCCCTGCTCCAGGGCCTCCAGGATGCGCGCCACCCAGGGCAGGCCTTCGCGGCAGGGAGTGCACCAGCCGCAGGACTCGCGGGCAAAGAACTTCTCCAGGCTGAGCACCATGCCGACGGGGCAGGTGTGATCGTCCAGCACCACCATGGTGCCGGTCCCGAGCCTGCTGCCCGGCCTTCGCCACCGAGTCGAAATCCATCTTCACGTCGAGCTGCTCGGGGCTGAGGAAATCGGTGGAGGCTCCGCCGGGGATCAGGCCGCGCAGCGTGCGGCCGTCCTCCATGCCGCCGGCGAGGTCCAGGAGCTCGCGGATGGTCGTGCCCATGGGCAGCTCCCACAGGCCGGGGTTCTTCACCATGCCGCTGACGCCGAAGAGCTTCGTGCCGGCGTCCGACCCGGGGCTCAGCGCCTTGTACCATTCCGGCCCTTCGCGGAGGATGTGCGGCACGTTGCAGAGCGTCTCCACGTTGTTCACCACGGTGGGCCGGCCCCAGAGGCCGCTCACCTGGGGGAACGGCGGCTTGTTGCGCGGCGTGGGCCTGCGGCCTTCCAGCGCATTCAGGAGGCCGCTTTCCTCGCCGCACATGTAGCGCCCGGCGCTGAGGTGCATGCGGACCTCGATGCTCCAGGCCCCCCAGCACGCGGTTGCCGATGAGCTTCTTTTCCGCTGCTTCGGCGAGCGCCTTGCTGATCGCTTCCGCGCAGCGGGTGTACTCGCGGCGGAGGAAGATGTAGGCGATGTCGGCCTGCACGGCATACGCCGCGATGAGCATGCCCTCGATCAGCTCGTGCGGGTTCCCCTCCATGAGCCAGCGGTCCTTCATGGTGCCGGGCTCCTTCTCGTCCGCGTTCACCACGAGGTAGCGGTGACCCCCTCCGTCCAGCGGGCGGCTGCCGTCCAGCGGTCCCTTGCTGTCCGCCATGGGAACGAAGCTCCACTTCATCCCCGTGGGGAACCCCGCGCCGCCCCGGCCGCGCAGGCTGGCGGCCGTCACGGTCTGCTGGACCTGCACCGGTGTCATGGCCACTGCCTTGCGCAGCCCCTGGTAGCCCCCCTTGGACTCGTAGACCGCCAGGGGAAGCGCTGCGCGATCCTGGCGTATGTCAGCCGTGAGCGGTTTCGCCATCAGTCCTCATTTCCCGGCCGCGGCTCGTCCCGGAGCGCGCCCGTCTTGAAAGCCATGATCGGAAAGGATCTCGTCCACGCGGTCCGGCGTGAGCTTGTCGTAGAGCTCGCCGTCCACCATCATCGCGGGGCCCGCCTCGCAGGCGCCCAAGCAGCCGACGGGGAGGAGCGTGAAGGAGCCGTCCTGCGTGGTGCCGCCGAGATCGACGCCCAGCTTCGCCTTCAGGTGCCCCGTGATGCGCTCTTCCCCCGTGATCCAGCAGCTCACGCTGTCACAGACCATGATCACGTGCCTGCCGACCGGCCGGCGGAAGATCAGGTCGTAGAAGGTGGCGATGCCGTCCACCTCCTCCCGGCTCATGCCGAGGACCTGGGCCACGTCCTCGACGGCCTCGTCGGAGACCCAGCCGCGGCTCTCCTGGACGATCAGGAGCGCCTCGGAGACGGCGGCCCTGCGGTGCTCGTGCAGCCGCGCCTCCTCCTCGATCCTCTCCCTCTCGTGGTCGCTCAGCATTCGCGGCGCTCCTTCGCATTTCTTCCCGTCCCCCTACCTGTCGATGTCCGCGAGCACGTAGTCGATGCTCCCGAGGATGGCCACCAGGTCCGGGACGGTCAGTCCGCGGCAGAGCATGGGGATCATCTGCGTGTGGGCGAATGACGGCGTGCGGATGCGCGTCCTGTAGCTCATGGTGGCGCCGTCGCTCACCAGGTAGTAGGAATGGTTGCCCTTGGACCCCTCGGCGATAGCCACCGCTTCGCCCGGGGGCATCACGGGTCCCCAGCTCACGCTGAGGAAGTGCGTGATGAGCGTCTCGATGTCGTGCATCGTGCGCTCCTTGCGCGGCGGCGTGGCCAGCGGATGGTCCGACTTGTAGTCACCGGCGGGCATGTTCTTCAGGCACTGCTCGATGATCCGCAGGCTCTGGCGGATCTCCTCCACATGGACCTCCACGCGGTCGTAGGAGTCACCGTGGGTGGCGGTGGGCACCTCGAAGTCGAAGTTCTCGTAGCCGCCGTACGGGCGCCTCTTGCGCAGGTCCCAGTCGATCCCCGTGGCGCGCAGGAACGGTCCCGACGCGCCCCAGGCGACGGCCTCCTCGGTGCAGAGCGCGCCGATGCCGACGCTGCGCGCCTTCACCAGCCGGTTCTTGAGGACCGCGCCGTCGTAGTCCTTGACCCGCCGGCGCATGTAGGGGATGAAGTCGCGGATCATGGTGTCCCAGCCGTTGGGAAGGTCCTGGGCCACGCCGCCGATGCGGAACCACGCGGGGTGCATGCGCCCGCCGGTGACCGCCTCCACGATGTCGAACGCCTTCTCGCGGTCGGTGAACATCCAGAACACGGGCGACATCTGCCCGAGGTCTGCGGCGAATGTGCCCCAGAAGACGAGGTGGCTGATGATGCGGAAGAGCTCCGCCATCATGACCCGGATGACCATGGCCCGCGGCGGCACCGTCGATGCCGGCGAGCTTCTCCACGGCCAGCACGTAGGGGAAGTTGTTCAGCAGTCCGCCGAGGTAGTCGATGCGGTCCGTGTACGGGATGTAGGTGTGCCAGGTCTGGCGCTCGCCCATCTTCTCCGCGCCGCGGTGGTGGTAGCCGATGTCCGGGACGATGTCGACGATCTCCTCCCCGTCAAGCTGGCACATGAGGCGCAGGACGCCGTGCGTGGAGGGATGCTGCGGGCCGAAGTTCAGGAACATGTACTCGTGCCCGTTCTCTTCCCGCTTCATGCCCCAGTCTTCGGGCTTGAACTCCAGCGAGGCGAGCATCTTCTGCGCCTCCTCGCTGGTCATGTGGTAGGGCCCCATCTCCGTGGCACGGGCCGGGTGCTCCTTGCGCAGCGGGTGGCCTTCCCACCACGGCGGCATCAGGATGCGCACGAGGTGCGGGTGGCCGTCGAACCTGATGCCGAACATGTCCCAGACTTCGCGCTCGTACCAGTCGCGTTGGGCCAGATGTCGGTGATGGTCCGCACGGAGGGATAGTCCCCCTGGAGGGCTACCTTGATGCGCACGTCCTGGCTGCGGTCCAGGGACACGAGGTGATAGACCACGCTGAAGTCGGCGGGCGGCTGGCCTTCACGGTGCGTGCGGGAGCGCTCGTCGATGGCGGTGATGTCATAGAGCATGGCATGGTGGCCGCCGGCGGGGCTCTTCAGCCAGGCCAGCACGTCCCGGACCTGCTCCGCCCTGACCCACGCGATGGGCGTCTCGTCCCGCGAGGGCTGGGAAAGGATGGCGTCGGCGCCGAAGCGCTCGGACAACTCGCTGATGATACCCGTCGCTGCCACCATCTCGCCTCTCCCTGCCTGCCTGGTTCAGATCCCGTCGGGGGATGCCAGGTCTGTCTGCTTCTCCCGCTCGGGCCGCATGAGGTCCCGGAGGGAAGGCTTCACCGTGCGCACCACGCCCTGGGGTCCGACCACCCACGAGAGCGGACGCTTCTCCGTGGCCACGGCCTCGCCCAGGAGGACCAGGCCGCGCATGAAGGCATCCGGGCTCGGCGGGCAGCCCTGGACGTACACGTCCACGGGGAGGAACGTGTCCACGCCCTGCACGACGCTGTAGATGTCGTACATGCCTCCCGAGCCCGCGCACGAGCCCATGCAGATCACCCAGCGGGGCTGCATCATCTGCTCGTACATGTGCAGGACAAGCGGCGCCATCTTGCGGAACACGGTGCCCGCCACGACCATCACGTCTGCCTCACGCGGCGAGCCGCGGATGATCTCGGAGCCGAACCGCGAGATGTCGAACTTGCTGGTAATGGCGGTTGCCATCTCCACGTAGCAGCAGGAGAGGCCGAAGTTGAACGGCCACAGCGAGTACTTCCTGCCCCAGGCGATCAGGTCCGACCTGCGGGCGAGGTAGACGTCGTTGCTGGCCGGCGCCTGTGCCGTGCGGACCGCCGAACGGTGCGACGAGCGTCCGGCACGCGCCGTGCCGTGTCCCGCCGAACCGTCGGCCGGGTGCGATGAATACGTGTCAGTTGCCACGAGGAAGACCGTGCCTTTCCCTGTGCGCCGCCAGCCTCTCCCGTCCCCAGTTGAAGGCGCCCTTGCGCCACAGGTAGGCGAGGCCTGCCGCCGTCTCCACCATGAAGACGACCGCGGCCGTGTACCCGGTCCATCCCAGGTCACGCGCCGCCACCGCCCAGGCGAAGAGGAACACAGCCGAGATGTCGAAGATGACGAAGAACATGGCGATGAGATAGAAGTCCGCCGCGAAGCGCAGCCTCGCCGAGCCGGTGATGGGCTCACCCGATTCGTAGGGGATCCCCGTCCCGCGCTGGAAGTGCCTCTCACCGGAGAGGTGGGTCACCAGCATGAGAACGGCAATAAGGGCAACGACGACTCCGAGATAGACGGCTAACGATAGTGCTGCACTCATCAGTTCTCCCGGCGTTGGGTTGGTCTTAATCTATCTATGGGAACGGTGAGAAGTCAAGGAATCGCGGGAGCAATCACGTAATCCACGAGATCGTGGAGGGAGTCGCGGTGGGGCCCCGCGGCCAGCCCCGAAATGCCCTTGCGGGCCGTTTCGGCGCATTCGAGGACCCGCTTTTTCAAGTCAACCCCCTCTTCCAGGCCGTGATCCCCGTCCACGAGGTCATCCGCCATCTGGAAAGCGAGTCCGAAGCTCATCCCGATATCGGCAAGGCAGGCCACCTGGCTCGCAGGGAGGTCGCAGAGCAGGCCCGCGGAGCGGCAACAGGCGGCAAAAAGCACCGCCGTCTTGTCACGTGCTATCTCCAGGTACGTGTCGTAGGGGAGAGCCTTGCCTCCGGCGATGCGCCTCCTGCGCCAGGATCTCCCCCATGCACATGGCCTTGGTGGTATCCAGGAACGTGTCCAGGAGCGCGAATCGCTTCACCGGCTCGATCCGCGTGAGACCGGTGACGAGGGAGAAGAAGTGCGTGTAGAGGATGTCCCCCGCGAGCACGGCCACCCGGTTGCCGAACCGCTTGTTCAGGCTCACCTGGTGGCGGCGGGACTCGGCATCATCGATGATGTCGTCATGCACGAGCGATGCGGCGTGCAGGACCTCCACGGCGGAGGAGAGGCTGATGAGCGATTCGTGGTCAGGCGTGCCGCCCACGGCGTGGGTCGTGAGGAGGACGAGGGCGGGCCGCACGCGCTTGCCGGGAACGGCGAACGGGTGCTGGACGATGCGGTCGAGGATGCCGGCCTTCCCGCGCGCGGCAGCGGTCTGCTCGCCCACACGGCGCATGAGCGCCTTGAGGTCCCGGTCGACTTCCTTCATCTCCGCGGCAACGGGTGCGAAAATCGTCCCGAGCTCCATTCAGGGGCCTCCTGCGGGCCGGCCTACGTGGAGGCAGGCCGTTCCGAATGTCAGGCGGTGCCAGGTGACGTGCTGCAGCCCCGCCTCGCGCATCATCGCGGCAAAGGCAGCCGGCCGCGGGAAGTGCCTGATGGAGTCACCGAGGTACCAGTACGTTGCAGGGTTGCGCGCGAACAGGCGCGCCAGCCGCGGAAGGATGTACGAGAGGTATAGGCCGTAGAGCGGACGAAAGAGGCCGGGCAGGGTCGAAGGTCATCTCCAGCACCATCACCTGTCCGCCCGGCACGGTCACCCGCGCCATCTCGCGCAGCGCGCGCAGCTTGTCCGGCATGTTGCGCATGCCGAAGGCCACCGCGCTCACGTCGAAGCTCGCGTCGGGGAAGGGAAGGCTCATGGCGTCCGCCTCCCGCAGCTCGATGCGCCCCTCCAGTCCGGCGGCGCGCACTTTGCGCCTGCCCACGTCGAGCATGGGCGCGGCGAAGTCCACGCCGGTGGCGTGGACGGCGGGGAATGCGCTTGCCACGCCGATGGCGAGATCCGCCGTCCCGGTGGCCACGTCCAGCATGCGCCGCGTGCGGCCGAACCGCATGGAGGCCACGGCGGTCTTCCGCCAGCCGATATCGCGCCGCGCGCTCAGGAAGTGGTTGAGGAAGTCATAACGGTCGTGGACCGTGGTAAAGATATCGCGCACCACCCCGGTGTGCCCAGCGGCTGACAACGCGCTCATCGGAGGATACCGCTTTACGTTCATTCGGCCGGACTATAGCACGCGGCGATGGCAGGGAGAAGGAGCAGGCAGGGCCGAGGGGCCGAGCCCCGCCCGGTCGCGCCGCGCCCCCTTCGCGGCGCCAATGGCGTCCCGCCTCCCTTGACCGCCCCGCGGGGCTTCCCTATGCTCCGTTCAGAAGCTTCATGCGCGATTCTCCCCGCCAACCCTCCGGAGCGCTCGCCGGCGCCCGAGAGCGATCAACCAGGCTCTCCATGCTCGCCGAGGTAGCCCGCAAGACGGCGGCTCTCCTCTCCCTCGACGAGCTGCTCCATGGCGCCGTGCACGTCATCCGGGAGACATTCAACTACTTCATGGTGAATATTTTCCTCGTGGACGGGAGCGATCTCATTGTGTCCGCGTGCACCATGCCCGCGCTGCAGAACCTCGAGGGTTCCTACCGCCTGCGGATCGGGGAGCGTGGGATCACCGCCTGGGTCGCGGCGGAGGGAGTGCCGCTGAACGTGCCCGATGTCCGGGTCGACTCCCGCTACACCTTCGTTTCCCCCGAGGGGCTGCGCACCCGGTCCGAGCTTGCCGTCCCCATCATCCTCCAGGGCGGCGTGACAGGCGTCCTCGATGTGCAGAGCGACAGGGTCGGCGCGTACAGCGAGCTGGACGTCTTCACGCTCCAGACCGTTGCCGACCAGCTCGCCGTGGCTATCGAGAACGCGCGCCTCTATGACCGTCTCCAGAAGGAGCTGGCCCGGCGCAGGGAGATGGAGGGCCTCCTCCACGATCTCCATGACGCGGGGCTGGCCATGCAGCGGGCGGCGACGCCGGAGGAGGTCTACGAGACGGCGCGGATGGCGCTGCGCCGCGGCGGCATGGAGGTCTCCATTCACGGCAGCGACGACGAGGAGGGGGCCCCGGATCCGTACGTGGTGCAGCGGATCCGCGAGGGAGAGCCCGCGGTGGTCCTGCCAGGCGTCATCGTCGCGGCGCTGCGCACGGAAGGGCGGTTTCTCGGGTTCGTGACAGTGCGCGGCCCCGGACTCGGGCCCGAGCACGCCCCCGCGCTCCTGGGTTTCGCGGCGCAGGTGGCAGCGGCCCGCCGCACGGCGGAGCTCCTGCGGGAGCTGGAGACGAGCCTCGGTGAGCTGCACCGCACTCAGGAGCAGCTGCTGCAGTCGCAGAAGATGGAGGCGGTGGGCAGGCTCGCGGGAGGCGTTGCCCACGACTTCAACAACCAGCTCACCGCCATCAACGGCTACGCCGAGCTGCTCCTGGAGGAAGTGCCGCCGGGAGACCCCCGCAGGGCGTCGGTGACGGAGATCATCAGCGCTTCGCGGCGAGCGGCAGGTCTCACCCGCCAGCTCCTTGCCTTCAGCCGCAAGCAGGTCCTGCAGCCGCGGGCCGTGGATCTCGTGGCGCTCGTCCAGGGGCTGCATGCCATGCTCCAGCGGATCATCGGCGAAAGTATCACCCTGGAAACGTCCTTCGGCGGCGCGTCCGTCGTCGTGCGCGCCGACCCGACCCAGCTGGAGCACGTCCTGGTGAACCTCGTTCTCAACGCGCGTGACGCCATGCCGTCGGGAGGCACACTCACCATCGCGGCGCATCACACCTCCGGGTATCCGGCGCACGGGGATGTGACCAGCAGCGGCGAGGTCTCGCGCTGCGTTCTCAGCGTGAGCGACACGGGCATCGGGATGACGGAGGCCGTGCGCAGCAGGCTATTCGAGCCGTACTTCACGACCAAGGCTGCAGGGAAGGGGACGGGCCTGGGGCTCTCCACCGTGTACGGCATCGTCACCCAGAGCGGGGGAACGATCGAGTGCTCGAGCGCGCTCGGGAAGGGCAGCGTTTTCACCATTTCCCTGCCTGCGGCCGAAGCTAAGCTCGTCGAGGCGCGGCCTGGCGACCATGCTCCCCGTGCCGTGAGGGGGACGGAGTCCATCTTCGTCATCGAAGATGAGGTCCAGGTCCGCGACCTCATCGTGCGCGTCCTGGAAGGCGCCGGCTATTCCGTGACCGTGGCCGAGACAGGCCCGAAGGGACTCGAGCTCTTCGGTGCCGCCCTGGCGGTGCCGCCGCTGGTCATCACCGACATCATGCTGCCAGGCGGCATGAGCGGGTTCGACGTCGCCCGTCGGCTCAGGGAGCGGCACCCGGGCATCCGCATCCTTGCGATGTCCGGCGACTACGACCAGATCGGGACCGTGGAAGACACGGTGAAAGCCTCGGGCGCTTTCCTCTCGAAACCTTTCACGCCGGCAGACCTTCTCAGGAAAGTCCGCGAAGTCCTGGACACCCCGATGCTCTCGTGAGCCGTTGACGACTCCCGCGCGGCCCTGCGTCACGCCCGGCCAGCCCCCCCCAAAAACAAAAAACCCCGCGGCGATATGCCCGCGGGGCTCTTCATCATCGGAAGCTTTGAGCCTACTTCTTGCCCTTCCTGGCAGCCTTCTTCACCGGCTTCCTGGCGACCGGCTTCTTTGCTGCCTTTGCTGGCCTGGCCGCTTTCTTCGCCGCCGGCCTGGCCGCTTTCTTCGGCGCGACAGCGCCCGCCTTCTGTGCCGCAGCCCTGGGCTTCGCCGGTGCAGCCTTGACCGCCTTGGCCTCGGAGGCCTCGACGATCGCCGCCTGTGCCGCTGCCAGCCGCGCGAGGGGCACGCGGTACGGCGAGCACGACACGTAGCTCATGCCTGCGTTGTGGCAGAACTTCACCGACTCGGGTTCTCCGCCATGCTCGCCGCAGATGCCGATCTTGAGGTGCGGCTTTACCGACCGGCCCTTGTTGATGCCCATCTTGATGAGCTCTCCGACGCCTTCCTGGTCGATGGTCTGGAACGGGTCCGCGGGGAGGATCTTCTTGTCGAGGTAGTGGGGCAGGAAGCTCCCGATATCGTCCCGGGAGAAACCGAACCCCATCTGCGTCAAGTCATTCGTGCCGAAGGAGAAGAACTCGCACACGCTGGCGAACTTGTCCGCCGTGACGCATGCACGCGGTATCTCGATCATCGTGCCGACAACGAGCGGCAGCTTCGCCTTGGGCAGGTTGAACTTGGCGATGACCTTCTCGTAAACCTTCTCGATGAGCTTCTTCTGGTCCACTACCTCCGTCATGGAGGAGGTGACGGGGATCATGATCTCGGGCCTGGCATTCTTGCCGGCCTGGATGAGCTCGGCTGCAGCCTCGAGGATCGCCTGGCTCTGCGTTTCGGTCATCTCGGGATACGAGATGCCCAGCCGCACGCCGCGGTGACCCATCATGGGGTTGGACTCGTGCAGGACGTCCGCCCTCTTGTTGAACTCGTCGATCGAGATCCCGAGGTCCGTTGCCAGCTTCTGGCGCTCTTCCGGCCTGTTGGGCACGAACTCGTGCAGCGGGGGATCGAGGAACCGGAAGGTGACCGGCAGGCCGTCCATGACGTCCATGGTCCGCTTCACGTCGTCCTTCATGAACGGGAACATCTCGTCCAGGGCCTTGCGGCGCTCCGCCTCGGTCTTGGAGACGATCATGCGGCGCAGGAGGAACAGCGGCCTGTCGGACCCCTCGCCGTAGAACATGTGCTCGAACCGGAAGAGCCCGATGCCCTCGGCGCCGAACTCGCGCGCCTTCCTGGCGTCCTCCGGGGTATCCGCGTTGGTGCGAACGCCCATGGTGCGGAACTTGTCCGCCATGGACATGAACTTCTGGAACCGGGGGTTCTCGGTGGCCGACACCATGGGGAGCGAACCCACATAGACGTGTCCCCTGGTGCCGTTGAGGGTGACCGTGTCACCGGCCTTCAGCACAGTGTCCGACCCGGTGATCCGGGCCGTGCGGGTGGCAGCGTCCACGTGCAGGGTGCCCGCGCCGACGATGCAGCACTTGCCCCACCCGCGCGCCACGAGAGCCGCGTGCGACGTCATCCCTCCGCGTGCCGTGAGTATGCCGACTGCAGCCCGCATCCCTTCCACGTCCTCGGGGTTGGTCTCCTCGCGAAGCAGGATGCACTTCACCCCTGCCTTGGCCGAGGCAACTGCTTCTTCGGCGGTGAATACGAGCTTGCCCGACGCAGCGCCAGGCCCGGCAGGAAGTCCCTTCACCAGCGGCGTTACGCCCGCTTCCGCCTTCGGGTCGATGATGGGGTGCAGCAGCTCGTCCAGCTGCTTGGGATCCAGGCGCTGAACCGCCGTGGCCGGATCGATCAGCTTCTCGGCCAGCATGTCCATGGCCATGTTCAGGGCCGCGGTGCCGGTGCGCTTGCCGACGCGGCATTGCAGCATCCAGAGCTTGCCTTCCTGGATGGTGAACTCGATGTCCAGCATGTCGTGGAAGTGCCTCTCCAGCTTGTTGCGGATGGCGTCCAGCGCCTTGTACGTGGAGGGCATCGCCTCCTGCATGCTGTGCAAGTGCTTGTTCTGCTCGTTCTTGGTGGAATCGTTGATGGGGGAGGGCGTGCGGATGCCCGCCACCACGTCTTCGCCCTGGGCGTTCACGAGCCACTCGCCGTAGAACTTGTTGTCGCCGGTGGCGGGATCACGGGTGAAGGCGACGCCGGTCGCGGAGCTGTCGCCCATGTTCCCGAAAACCATGGCCTGAACGTTGACCGCCGTTCCCCAATCGTCAGGGATGCCTTCGATTCTACGATAGGACACCGCCTTCTTCCCGTTCCAGCTCTTGAACACCGCCGCGATGCCGCCCCAGAGCTGCGCCATGGGCTCGTCGGGGAATGCCTTGCCGAGGTGCTTCACGATCAGCTTCTTGAACTCCTCTCCGAGCAGCCTCAGGTCGTCCGCCTTGAGGTCCGTGTCCGACTTGGCCCCGCGGCTTTTCTTGAAGGCGTCCAGGGTGTCGTCCATGATCTTGCGGATCCCCTTGCCGTCCGCGGGCTCCATCCCTTCGGCTTTCTCCATGACGACATCGGCGTACATCATGATGAGGCGGCGGTAGGAATCCCACACGAAGCGCGGATTCTTTGTCTTCTCGATCATGCCGGGGATGGTCGCCATGCAGAGTCCCACGTTGAGGACCGTGTCCATCATGCCGGGCATGCTCTTGCGGGCGCCCGACCGGGAGGAGACGAGCAGGGGGTTCTTGGGGTCCCCGTACTTCATGCCCATGATTGCCTCGGTCTTGGCCATGGCAGCGGTGACCTGTGCGTTCAGCGCAGGAGGCAGCTTGGAGCCGTCTGCGAAGTAGTCGGTACAGCACTCCGTGGTGACGGTGAATCCCGCGGGTACGGGCACTCCCAGGTTGCACATCTCGGCGAGGTTCGCTCCCTTGCCCCCGAGAAGGTTCTTCATCTTCTCGTTGCCGTCAGCTTTCCCACCCCCGAACAGGTATACGTACTTGGCCGCGCTCATCGTGTTGTCTCCTTTTTCGTCGCTCGATGTGCCAGAAAGGCCGCGAAATCGGGCCTCAATCGCTTACAGTGATACTCCCAAGCGCGCCCCACCGTCAAGATGGAGCCTTCTTTCGCTCCGCTTCGCCCTCGCTTCCTTCTATACTAGACAGTGGGGGAGCACTGTCAGCCCTTTCCGCCGCCTCTCTTTCGGTCCCGCCGCCGTCTCTTGCCGTGGCTCCCCCTCGCTCGGGCCTTTTCGGCCTGGACCCTTTTTACGCTCGCCGCCAGTGCTGCCCGCCCGCCTCCGCCCCCTCGGCTTCCGCAGGCCTGCGGGGTCCTCCGCTACCCCCGTCCGCGTCCCGCTGCCTCCGTCCGCCAACCCCAGCACATTTTAGTTATCGTATTGCTATAATCGCCTATATATTTCTTTTTCCTTTACGGAGAGCGTCTGACCATGTAAAGTGGAGATTTGCAGGTATCTCCAACGCGCGGGTAGCTCGTTGCGGCGGCGCCTGCGGCGGCACATTCCTGGCAGGCAGGAGCAGCGACGCAGGCAGTCGCGTTCGATACGCTCCCCGGGAAGGTGCGCGCCATTCACAACGAGTCTGCGGGACTGCTCACCCCGAGCTTGTTCCTGCTTGCGACGTGCGTGTAGATCATCGTCGTCGACACGTCCGAGTGTCCCAGCAACTCCTGGATAGTGCGAATGTCATAACCCTTCTCGATCAGGTGTGTTGCGAAGCTGTGCCTCAGGGTGTGGATTGTTGCATTCTTCAGAACGCCCGACGCAGCCACCGCGAGCTTGAAGGAACGCTGCAGCGTGGTCGGGTATACATGGTACCGACGTACTTGGCCAGATAGCGGATCTACGGAAAGCCTGTCCGCGGGGAACACCCAGAACCATCCCCATTCCGTCGATGCGCCAAGAAACTTGCGCGCAAGTGCTCCTGGCAGCACAACACTCGCAACCTCCTTCTTGCGATCCTCGTCATGAACAAGACGGACCCGATCGACGTGTTGCTTCAATGGGTCGATGATGCTTTTGGGCAGCACCGTCTCACAATCCTTGTCGCCCTTGCCGCTGCGGATGGTGAGACATCCCCTGGCGAAGTCCAGGTCTTTCACTCTCAAGGAAAGACATTCCTCGAGGCGTAGCCCCGCCCCGTAGATTAAGACGGCCATGAGGCGGTCAACGCCCCGCATGCAGTCGATGACCTTGCAAACCTCCTCCACCGTCAGAACCACGGGAAGGCGTTTTCCAAGCTTCGCGCGAGCGGTAGAGTCCAGATCCACGTTCGGATAACGAAACACGTGCCTGTACAGGAACAGAAGAGCATTGAACGCCTGCTTCTGAGTAGCAGCTGCTACCTTTCGCTCAACGGCGAGATAGGACAAGAGAGCCTGGAGTTCCTTTTCGCTGATAGCGACGGAGAGGCGGGATCGCATGAACCCGAGAAGGCGATCGGCCCAAGCGACGTACGCCTTTTCCGTCTTGTGGGAGAGGTGCTTCAGCCGAATGGCCTTGCGCAGCTCTTCAAGAACGTTGCGGCCGTCCAGTGTCACGACCCTTGCCGAAGGCTTCGGCGACGCGGGCGGATTGCGCAGTCGTGACTCGTATCGAGTCTGGAGATAGACGGCCCTTCGCGCCTGAATGACGCTCTCCGCCGGCGACTTCATGGCAACCTTATTGAAAAACACGGCCGAGAATGACTGGCCGGGGATCACCCTCGGTGCCGTGGCGGCCCACGCCTTGTATTCCCGGGCCCATCTTTCGTAGATCGGGATAAGCCTGGCCGGGATCTCGGCCTCGCCCAGGAGATACTCGCGGAATGAGTGCATCTTCCTCTCCTCTGCGACGAAACCACGCCGCAGCTAAACAGCACCGCACAACGGAGTTTCTTGCGTGCATACACACCGCAGAATCGGATTATTCCAGTCGCCGCAGAACATCATCTTTGGTCAAGTTATCAACAACCATTCAATATGATGTTATACACCCCAAGGACGGCTCGAGTTGCTGCGGACAGCATGGGTCGTTGCGGCGGTCGGCGCTGCGGTTCATGCTTGTCAGCCTATTCCGATCGCCGGATTCGCTCCCGTTTATTGAGTGCCACCTTTTGCGGCAATACCGCCAAGTCGCGAGCGAGAGAGCTGCTGAGTTGCTTTGCCGGAACCGGCAGTTCTCGCGAGCTTCTGGTAGCTCAATTGCGGCGTCTCCCGGCAACCGTTGAATGTGTACGAAAGCCGACCTCCCCGTTGCTGGGGAGGGTGCCCTCGAAAGAGATTGAGGAGGTGCACTTTGAATCTGTGCCGCTGGCTCTTCTCCCGACGGGGCAGTCAACTCTCGAACCTGAGCCACAGGCCTGGAGGCCCCGTTCTGAAGGGTTAGAAAGGCGCCAATGAATCCCCCAGAGTCAGACGAAGTCTCGGCGAAACCATTTAGCTTGCTTCCATCTATACGCCTACATCCTTAAGGGCGCCTCTAAAAACTCGACTTTTCATTGAGCTTCAACGGATGGTGTGTTAAGCTGGCGCCAGGTGTAATGCGATGAATCAACAACGCGGTTTTTTTGACGAGCAGGACCGACTGGCCAAGTTAAGCCATCAGGGCGACCCGCTGGAGAAGCTCAACGAGGTTATGGATTGGGACTTCTTTCGTCCGCTATTGAAGCGATGCTTTAAGAAGGAGCCCAAAGGACCGGGAGGACGTCCTCCCTACGATTACCTGCTGATGTTCAAAGTGCTGATTCTCCAACGCCTCTACAATCTCTCCGACGAGCAGATGGAGTACCAGATTCTGGATCACTTGAGCTTTCAGCGGTTTCTGGGCCAGGGATTGCACAATACGGTGCCGGATGAAAAGACAATCTGGCTCTTTCGTGAGGTTCTGGGCAAACGCGGGATGATCGAAAAGCTTTTCGCCCTGTACACGGCGCATTTGGAAAAGCACGGCTTGATCATGGCCAACGGCAGCATCGTCGATGCCAGTTTCGTGGAAGTTCCTCGTCAGAGGAATAGTCGGGAAGAGAACCAAGAGATCAAAGCGGGAAAGGTTCCCGATGATTGGAGCGACGATGCTGCGAAGCTGCGGCAGAAGGATAGGGAGGCTCGCTGGGCGAAGAAGAACCAGCAGACCTTCTACGGCTATAAGGATCATGTAAAGGTGGACAGGGACAGCAAGTTGATCCAGAGCTATGAGGTCACCGATGCCAGCGTCCATGATTCACAGGTTCTGTCGTCGCTGATCAAGACAAGCGATGCGGGTAAGGAGCTGCATGCTGACAGCGCCTACCGCTCAGCAAAGATCGAGAAAAGTCTTCAGAAACGAGGGGTGCGAAGCAAGATCCATGAGAAGGGCAATCGCAATCAACCGTTGACGAAAGCCCAGATGAGGAGCAATCGAGGGAAGTCGCGGATTCGCGCACGCGTTGAGCACGTCTTCGCGCAGATCACCAATAGCATGAACGGTTTCCGCATCCGCTCCATAGGAATGATGAGGGCTCGGACGAACATCGGGTTGATCAATCTGACGTACAACATCGTGCGCTCGGTCTATCTCCAGGGCACGTAGTTTGCCCTGAAGGCAGCGAGGGGGCCGAAAGACGAAGCAAATGGGGCTTCAGAGCATGGAAACGGAGCCGAATCCCAGCGAAAGTAGTAACAGAGCATAGCTTTAGGAACCACACAGAGAGGAATATCGCGAAGAGGACCGGTTTTTCGAGGTGCCCTTTAGGAAGTGCTCAAGGGTGCTGGCGTGCAGCGGCCCTACTGGGACAGGTGCCACCCTTTGCATGAGGCCCTGCGGAATAGAGGACCTTTCGCGCGCTGTATCTTGTCCGGCTGAGGTCAGCTCTTCTTCAAGAGGTCGCGGATCTCTGCGAGGAGTACCTCCTGATTCGAGGGCTTCGGCAGCGCCGACGGCGTGGTTTCCTTCTTGGCCTTGAGTGAATTCATAAGTTTGATGACCATAAACAGAACGAATGCCACAATAACGAAATCAAGGACCACATTGATTAAGGTACCATAGCGGATTGCTACGGCAGGTGCGTCGCCTGAGGCTGCCTTCAACGTGACGGCGAAGCTGTTGAAGTCGATCCCTCCTAGCAACAGTCCAATCGGTGGCATGATGATATCGTTCACCAAAGAGGTGACGATCCTTCCGAATGCGCTTCCAATGA
This sequence comes from uncultured Spirochaetota bacterium, assembly GCA_963768665.1. Taxonomy (GTDB): domain Bacteria; phylum Spirochaetota; class Spirochaetia; order SZUA-6; family Fen-1364; genus Fen-1364. The sequence continues at coordinate 410,366 of CAVYIU010000004.1, forward strand.
CGATTCCAACTGCCATGTCCACGACATTGCCACGCATGGCGAATTCCTTGAACTCTTTGACAATCGACATTATGCACCTCCGGCTCTGATTGTATCATATAAGTATCGTAGCGCAAGAACTTTGGTAGCGCTGAACGGCTGAAATCGAATGGCAACACGAGCAATTCATCAGCCATCGAATCTGAACCTCGATGGAATGAATTCTTTGTGGCCGCAGATTGGCAAAGTCAGACAATTGCTTGCTCTAGAAGTGGAATGCGGTTCAATTGCTACATAGGACATGACTGCTTTGACTCCGCAACGGCTCAATATTTCAAGGAAAGCGGGATAACATGTCGTTGCAGTTGTCGCCTAAAGTGGGTAACTGAATCGTGATAGCGTCCTAGCGGATCGGATGGAGAGCTTCGCAGTCTTGGTTCGGCGGCGCAACTGAACTGATATGCGGTGCCCCCTCGTCAAGACCTCGCCTACTTCTTCCCTCCTCTCTGGCGCGGCAGATAGTCGAAGAGACGGAGAAGGGACTTATCGACGATTGACCAGACTGATATACGCGGATTGGCTACCGCAGCCCAATTGAATCGTCGGCAGCTTGCCTCCCTCTCTTGGCTCGGATTTGTCAGTGACCTGACTACCGGTAGTTCAGTTCGAGGATTCTGCGATCGAGGAAACACCGTCTCCGCCTCTCCTCCTATCGGCCGCACTGTGGAGTTCTTGCTTCAGGCCACCTGACCGGTCATCGCGCCCCAGAGGAAACCGGCCAGCTCGCGGCTGACCGCCGTAACGGCCACTTGGGAGCGCTTGCCTCGAAGCACCAGGTGCGTGTACTTGCGACTGAGGCGGCGTCCGGCGCGGTTGGCGTAGCTGAGGATCTGTGGTTCCACCCCTCGGCGCCGTTCTATGAGGACGCGGCTGCTAGGGTGATAGCTGCGGTAGTGCCAGGCTGCCTCCACCAACAGCCGTCGCAGATGACTGTTGCCGGCCTTGGTGATTCCCCCCTGGCGACGCTTGTTGCCGCTTGAGTGCTCTGAGGGGACCAATCCCAGAAATGCCATGAACTGCCGAGCGTTGGGGAAGCGGCGGAAGTCCCCGATCTCAGCGACGAAGGACAGAGCGATCAAGGTCTTGATCCCCTTGAAGGCGCACAACTTCTTGGTCTGCTCGCGGTAGTACTCCTGGGCAGCGATCTGCTCGACCTCTTCGGCGGCCTCGGCGCATTTGCCTTCCAGTTCCTGCATCGTCGCAAGGTACATGTCCAGGGTTTTCCGATCCCGTTCATCGGTAAACTCCAGGCTGCTGAGCCAGTCCTTGTGTCTGACTGTCCACGGGCCTCCTTTCTCATAGCGAATGCCCCGACGCAGCAAGAAGTGCAGCACGCGCTGCTTACAGATGCGCAGATCCCCGCGCAGGTCCTCGTACATACGCAGATAGTCACGCACCGATTCATCCTGCACCGTCGGGACATGGATGCCCGTCAGCTGACCGGCGCGAAGAACAAGGGCGATACTGCGGGCGTCGCGGCGGTCGGTCTTTACGCGGTCGGAAGGCTTGCGGGGAATCAGCCCTGGGGCTGCCACGAGCACGGCTACCCCCATCTCGGTCAGTTGCCGATACAGCCCGAAACCGAAGCAGCCCGCTTCATAGCTTGCGTGCACCTCCGCGCCAGCCAGCAGAGCGTTGAAGTACTTCTTCACGGCGCTGGGGGTGTTGGCGATGACATGCTCCTGCACTTCCTTCGCGTTGCCTGCCCCCAGGCGCGCGAGGACGATCTTCTCTTTGTCGACATCCATTCCGACGGCGTGCGCGCTGTTCATGTTCTGTGCCCCCTTCGTGTTGCATGTGGCGCTCACGCACGCGCCTCACAGCACTGTGCGTGACCGATCCACGATCATGCAACCCGTGGGGGCACTTCATATTGTCTCTATGCTAGACGGACGCAACGTATAGAAAGGAGACCACGATGAGAAGTGAACAGATGGCACCTGAGACGAAAGGTGTCACGGTGAAGCTGCTATCAGTGCTTGACCTTGGCCCTGAAATCGAGGGCATGGCAGGGCGCCAACTTCGAATGCGTATGGTGACCATCGAACCTGGAGGCGTCTTCGGCCCGATTCATGACCACAAAGGCAGGCCAGGCATGGTCTATATACTGCAAGGAACGATCACTGACCATCGAAATGGAGTGGCTAAGGAGTATGGGCCGGGACTGGGTTGGCCCGAGGATAAGGATACCACACACTGGCTTGAGAATAGAGGGACGACGCCGGCGGTGGAGATCTCGGTTGATATAGACAGGGCAAGCTGAGGCCCGACACCTAAGCTGGTCGTCGCCTACCAACACCCTGCAGCGGACTCTTCGTCAGTCGATGCCTTAGTTCCCCCTCGCCGTCGAGCTTGAATATGGCCGGCCAGCAGGTGGCCTATGCCCACCGAATCTGAAACGCTTTTGCAGTCGGAAGCGACCGGATATCTGCTCGGGGTCCAATTTTCCCCCAGAAGAGGCCTCGCCTGCTTCCACGTCTCCTCGGCTAGAAGAATGCCCCGACGGTATCGATTTCGCCGCGCCGTGGCATAGCTTTCTGCCACCTGTGCGCGATAGTGCCCGTTGTCGATGCAGCTGTTTCGTCTGCGCCCAGTGAGAACGGTACTGGGGGACGACCGATCGCTCGATCCATGTCGGCGATCGATTTGCGGCTTTCCCCGAGGAGCGCAATACTTTTTCGTTCATGCAGAGAGAGCTGTTGGTAGCTACGCATCGGCACGTCCTTTTCTTGACGGAAACAGACGTATCAGCAGGACTGTAGATCTCTCAATCCTGATCCAGAGCGTTGCACTCTGTTCTTGAACTCGCGCCGCCTAACATGTCGCTGCAATTGTCGCCGTGGATGCATCCGTGGTTCGGGACGAGCCGAGCCGTAGATTGCCGGGGTGGCTCCGCGTTTGTGGTTCGGCGGCGCAACTGAACTGATATGAAATGCCCCCCTCGTCAAGACCTCGCCTACTTCTTTCCTCCTTTCTGGAACGGCAGATAGTCGAAGAGACGGGCTGTTCTCGCTCCCGATCTGGTCAAGCGCGACTTTCGCGCCCAAGGCCCGAATCGGCTCTGGGTGGCCGACATCACCTACGTACCGATCTGGGCGGACTTCCTGTACGTCGCCGTGGTCTTGGATGCCTGGAGTCGCCGCGTAGTGGGATGGGACTTCGCTGGGCATCTGCGGGCAGAGCTGGTCGTGGCGGCCTTGGAGATGGACATTCGTCAGCCTCAGCCGTCGGCAGTGGTCCATCATTCAGACCACGGCAGCCAGTGTACTTCCATCGCCTTCGGCAACCGGTGCCGAGAAGCAGGTGTGCAGCCTTCGATGGGAAGCGTCGGCGACGCCTGCGACAACGCCATGTGCGAGTCCTTCTTCGCCAACTTGGAACGCGAGCTCATCGACCGGGTGCGAATGCGAACCCGTGAGGAGGCCAAGCAAGCGGCGTTTGAGTTCGTCGAGGGGTGGTACAATCCTCACCGACGTCATTCATCCCTGAACTATGAATGCTCGATCGGGTATGAAGAGAAGCACTGGCGCGTTGCCCCGGCCGCAAGCCCGGACATGTCTGCCGAAACGGGCTAACTCCAAGCCCCGTGGCCGAGGCCTTGCGGCGAGAAGCGCGAATGGAGGATACTGTCGATGACTGATGACCAACTGGAGGTCCTAAAGAACGCCGACGGCCTTCTGCAGTATCAAGGCGAGTCTGCTGCGTTGCCGTTCGTCGACAAGTCCATTATATGCTTCTTGGACAAGGAACCGACGGGAAGCAACAAGAAGTATCAAGAACTCTATGATCGCTTTGCCCCTTTGTATGATCTTGTGACGAGAGCATATGCAAGACTTCGAAACCATGGAGAAAAGCAAAGGGTCAGCCAGTACCTCAACGAACTGGAGATCAGGGACAATGATCGAGTACTTGAGATCTCAATCGGAACTGGACGAAACATCAAATATCTGAATCCCCGAGCGATGTACTATGGGGTTGACATCTCCCTTGGAATGCTGCGTAGGTGCAGCCGAGTCATGAAACGACAAGGGAGGGAAGTAGTACTAGTTCAGGCCGAAGCCGAATCTCTGCCATTCAAAGACGATTCTCTAGACGTTGTGTATTCCGCAGGTGGGTTTAATTTCTACGACAATCGAGCTGCTGCCGCCAAAGAGATGTTGAGAGTAGCTAAGCCAGGAACGAAGTTGATGATCTACGACGAGACGCAAAGAACTATCGCGAAGTTTGAGAAGTCAAAGATTGCCGCCGGCATCTATGAACAGCAAGGCGCGACCGATCCCAGAGGATTCCTGCCACCTGGAGTCGAGAGTGTGGACTACAAGGAAATCTGTTCAGGGGAACTATACGTCCTGACATTCAGAAAACCGTGTCGCGACCAAAACTCAGGCATGACTTGGAAGGCGCCCTAGCAAATCGTTGGAGCTATCAGGCATGGTGCAGCTTGGAGCGGTGAAATGCGCTTCCAAGCCCGGAGTAGGCCGAACTGAAAAGGGAGCGCGGGCAAGGTGGTGCATTCACGGCGCAAGGTGATCGTGGAACCCGTCTTCGGGCAGATTGAGCAGGCGCGCGGCTTCCGTAGGTTCTCACAACGCGGGCGCGCGAAGGTGCGCCGCGAATGGGCCTTCGTCTGCCTGACGCACAATCTGCTGAAACTGTTCCGTCACAGGATGATTGAAGGCCCTGAAAACGCGTTGCATGAGCTTCCGTGCATGGGGTAGCCACCAAAGAGGACGGGATGTGAGAGTTCACTACCAGATGAACGCGGCGCCCTGGGCTCGACCGGCAGCCAGCTGCCGCAGAGGTCCATCGCGTCCCTGCTATACCCTACGCGCTCCTAGGCGCCGCCATCTGCCGGCTGATCGAGCAATACCAACAGACTGCGTCAAGACTCTTTTCGGATCCCTTAGGCAAAAATCTCGTGGGTACAGCTATCCGTGCTATGATGCATTCTGGCGTTATGCGGCGTCTTGTTATGAAACAGATGGACTCAATCACAAAGGGCATCTATGGCACACAGATCTGCCGCACTCGTTTCATTGATAATGCCGTCGATGCGGCTCTCTCCGAAGGGATCTCTCAATACGTCTTTCTTGGGGCTGCATACGACTCGCGCCCGTATCGTTTGCCGCGTCTACGACTCCCGCGAGTTTTCGAGGTGGACCTGCTGTCAGTCCAGAATCGCAAAAAGAAGGCCTTATCGAGAAGGCTCGGCAAGTTGCCAGAGAACGTAGTCTACATTCCGATTGACTTCGACAAGCAATACCCGGACTCGGCGTTTTCAGGCACTACCTTCGACCGCGCAAAGCAAACGTTCTTCGTCTGGGAAGGGGGTCACGCAGTACGTCCAAGAAGATAGCGTTCGGCGTGTCTTGGACTTCATCGGCAGCTTCCCGAGGGGCAGTGCGCTTGTCTTCACGTACGTGCTCAAGTCCATCATCGACCGCCAATCTGACATCCCCGGCGCCGACAAGATGATGGACACCGTGGCAAGGACTGCTCCTTGGGTCTTCGGAATTGATCCGATCGCCGTTGGATCCTTCTTAAGTGTGTCCGGTCTTGTCCCCGTTTCTCACTTCGGGAACGTTGAATACCAAAGGGAATACCTCGCACCACTGAAGCGGGATCTTGTGGTTTTCGAAGGAGAGCGCGTCGTTCGCGCAGACGTGCAGAGTTGAAAGCAGAGGCGGCGAAGCAACTCCGAGGAAAGCGCATAACATGTTGTTGGAGATTGTTTTTGGTATGCCAAGCTTTTTTTCGCCTCAGTTCTCCTTTTTTCTTTGACGCGCCAGTCCTGGCACCGAGGGCTCGGCTTGGCTTGTCCGTGCGCAAGCACTCCGTTGCCTTGGGGTACTTCTCCCCCCAAGAGGAGAGGAAATGTTCGTAGGCTGCCAAGGCCTTCTCCTTCGTCGGGGCTTGCCACATCTCGTGCAGCATGCTCTTGGCCTTGCCCTGCACGCTCTTGGGCATCTTGTCCAGAATGTTGGCCGTCTTGTGCACCCAGCAACGCTGCTCGCGACATTTCGGATACTCCTCGCGCAGAGCGGCCCAGAACCCCAGCGCCCCATCACCGATGGCCAGTTTCGGTCCCTCCTTCAAGCCTCGACGCTTCAAATCCAGCAGCATTTCACGCCAGGAAACCTTGCTTTCGCGATATCCGTCACTGACGGCCAGCAATTCCTTCTTTCCCTTCGCGTCGGCTCCCATGATCGCCAGGATGCAACTGGCCTCCTCATCCAAACGAACGTTGACGTGAATCCCATCGACCCACATGTAGACATACTGCTTGCCCTTCAGATCTCGTTGACACCATGCCTTGTAGTCTTGCTCCCACAGCGCTTTCAGCCGAACGACGTTCGTGGCCGACAACCCCGCAGCATCTGCGCCCAGAATCGACGCCAGGGCCTCCGACATCTCACCGCTGCTGACCCCCTTCAGGTACAGGATCGGGATCAGATTGTCCACGCTGGGAACACGGCGCAGATACCGCGGCAGAATCTCACTGCTGAATCGCTCCTCCCCACCGTCACTCAGCACCCGATCATCAAGACGCGGTTGCCGGATTTTCACCGGCCCGATGCCCGTCACCAAGTCTCGGGCGGGCATGTATCCGTTTCGCACCACCTGACGCCGGCCTTCGCTGTCAATCTTGTCCTGGTGCTTTCCCACAAACTCTGCAACCTCCAGCTCCAGCGCTTGGGCAAGAAGCTGCCGAGCTCCTTCGCGGGCCAATTCCTCCAGGACGCTCCCCGGCAACTGCTCTTGCATCGGGAGCCCGGTCGCCTTATCCTTTGGCTTCTCCATGAGCGTATTCCTTTCGTGTGTTCGTTTTGATCGGCGAGCATCGAAGGATACGCTCTTTTCTTTCCCCTATCCACAAGATTGGGCTATATCTCTAGCACTTGAAGTCACGGTTTCTGACTATGGCAGACGTGCTCATCATCCTTCAGGCTCAGATCCGGAGGTATGGGGGTGCGTACGGGGTAAAGGATTCTGCCTTGCTGAGCTCTGCCATGGCGATGCCGTCGGCCTCGTTTGAAGGGAGGCTACTTCACGCTGATCTATGCGAGCAGGCGGCGGCCTATGCTTTTCATATCTCGCAGAACCACCCATTTGTCGATGGAAACAACAGAACCGCTTTGGCAGCCGCGTTGGTTTTTCTGGACCTGAACGGAATTGAACTTGCTGACACAGACAAGGAGCTCTATACACTCATGATGAAGGCTGCGCGTGGAAGTCTTCAAAAGGCCAAGATCGCCGAGGGTTTTCATCGTTTGTCGGTAAAGAAGCGGCCCAGGGGGTAGTCGTTCGCTTGCTGAGACTCTCGGCAGTGCGGATTGACGGCACAACATGTTCTTGCAGTTGACCGCCTGAGATTCGACGTGACACTGGTGGAGCAGACGTTTGAACTGCAGGCTTTGATTGGTGCGGGGCGGCGACTGAACTCATCGTCAGGCTTTGTGGACTTGGTCCCGGCGCGTCAGACCGCTCCGGCATGTTCTCGGTGACTTGATTCTTGCGCCTATTGTCTTTAGCCTGCAGGTTGATCATGACAAATGATACTGTGCGGCTCACTTGGGAGTCGCAGCGACTGGAGCTCGAGTGGTTCGGCCGGACGTCGACAGTTGCTGACCTTGTGCAGGCCGTTGGAAGGGCGTGCGCTACGGAGCACAGGGCTGGTCCTTTGTGCAAGAGATGCGGGAAGTGCTGCGCTCAAGAAATCCCTGTCGTCGGAATGGATCTGGCGCATCTCGAAAGGGGAACCGGAAGCAGATCCGTTTCGAGCTACCTTGTTCTTCCAGGAAAGCGGCATGAGGCCAGAAGCCGAAGGCAGGTCGTTGTCCAGCTGACTCGAGACCTAGGTGTTTCCCAAGAGGATGCCGAGCGACTCCATGACTTCAATAACGGTGACCCTGCGGTATTGGCGAAGGGTGCCAACGGAGAATGCACCTTCCTGTGCGAAGGGTTGTGCTCAATCTATGGCTACCGACCGTTGGGATGCCGCCTGTTTCACTGCAAGATGGGAGGACGGCTTTCAATCCTGCACGAAAGCATCGTGCGGGCTGGAACTTGGGATTTGTATTCGCGCTTAGGAATGATAGAAGGAAAGGAACTCAGCCAGAACCCATTCGTGGGCAAGAGTGAATGGAGCGAAGTACTGCTTTCGTCGCTAATGCCAGGTGAGGTGCAGTTGTCTCCAATAGTGGAAAGCTGTCTTTAGGGAAAGGCGGAAAGCTGTCACGGCCCTCAAGAGGAGACCACGATCTGCAAACCGGCAAAATCAAATATGTCGCTGCAGTTGACGCCTTGGATGTATCTCTGGTTCGGGACGAGCCATTCCCTAGATCGGTAGGGAGGCTTCGCTACTGGTGATTCGGCGGCGCAATTGAACTCATCCTTCGAAGGAGCAAGAAGTAGTTCGTGACTGTCGGAACCGCGGCCATCCATGAGGCTTTTGTGCCGCGGTTCCTACGCTCGGCGGTTGGTACGTTGCACTGTCGAGCCGTGGCAGTCTACTGTCGACGCATAGGCAGGCGCGTTAAGAGCATGGATACATTTACAATTGTTCTTGCCGCCGTCGCCACGGCCTGGGCCGTCCTAGAAGCGTGGCTCATTCTTAGGGACCGCAAGAGAGGGAAGGGCAAGACCGACGTTGACGGACGAACGCGGCTCTTCAATTTCTACTCAATGACCTTTTCACCGGGCATGGCCACTGTGTTGACTGAAGTGCCCATAGTGAGGGATCTCGGCCTTAGAAGCAGATACGCGTTCGGAATAGGCGTTGGCGTAATGATAGTCGGCTTGTGCCTGCGCATTTGGTCCATAGTTGTTCTCGGGAAATACTTTCGAACCACAATCGAACTTGAGAGCAACCAGCAGGTTGTCCAGAGCGGACCTTATCGCTACATCAGACATCCTTCCTATGCAGGACTGATCCTGACATGCGTGGGCTACGGAGTTGCGCTCCAAAATGCGATTTCCTTACTTTTGGTGGTGACTCTTCCCACAATGGCTCTTCTTCATCGTATAGACATGGAGGAAGAGGTACTTCGCGCCGGAATGGGAAAAGCATATTCGCGGTATCAGGCAAGGACCAAGAAGCTTGTTCCGGGCATCTGGTAGAATGCATTACAACGGAAGAGTGGGCAGCGAAGAAAGACGCGGCCTTCCAATATTTCGTTGCAGTTGACGCATTGGGTGCGTCTCTGATTCGCGGAAAGGCCGATTCGTGGGACTTGCTTCCCGATGATGATTCGGCGGCACAACTGAACTCATCGTTATGACGCCGGAATCCTTCCAAGATCGACCTGGATACCCAGGGGCCGAAAGGCAGCCGCCATCAACCATGAAAGGCGCGCTGACAGCGAGAACGATAGACACGCAGTCTGCAAGTGCGTAATCTCTGAGCTGTCGAGCAGCTGCTTTGCTTCGGGCTTCATTGACCACGGGGGCACGCCGTAATGAACGGAATCAGATACGACAAGCTTTCAGAGCCGACGCCTGAAATCGCCGCTACGATGGCCCGTTGGGAAAACGATGTCGAGTTGGTGCCATTCATCAGACATTGCCTCAGCCAGGAGGATTTGCATAGGAAGGTAATCGTAACGGTCGATAGTATTCGGGAGCGCCTACGAACTCACGAATCCTATCTGATCTATTCGGAAGGACAGCTGGTTGGTGAGATAAGCTACCAAATCGACCCCCCTATATGCCTACGGAAGGTGAGCGGAACAGCATGGATTGGCATTAACATCGGAGAGAAGAGCGCACGTCACAAAGGAATTGGTCACGACGCGATGAGGTACATAGAGACAGAGATTCGCCTTCATGGTTTGGGGCGCATAGAACTTGGGGTATTTGAATTCAATGAAAACGCCCGACAGCTGTACGAGAAGGTGGGGTACAAGGAGATTGGGCGGATAGAAGACTTCACCTACTGGAATGGGAAGATGTGGCAAGACATTCGAATGGAGAAGCAAATTGGCGAGCAGTGAGACATCGCCGGCGATAGGCATTCTGCAGAGACGGGGCCTGATTGAAAGTGGCGTCGTCCTAACATGCCGTTGCAGTTGACGCCCATGGTGCATCTTTGATCCGACGCTGGGCCGATCCGTGGGGTTCGCTTCGCGCTGGTGATTCGGCGGCGCAACTGGGCCCATCGTTAGGCTTCATCAACTGCGTTTCGCTTACGCTGCGATGCGTCAGGGATATGACGCAGGCGTTCGACGAAGTACGTTCGGCCGTAAAAGAAGCTGGCGTGCTCTGGAGGTTTTATGCAACTGCGATCAAAGCTTACAATCGGGCTTGGCTTTCTCTTTCTGATCATTTTTGCCATCGCCGCATACAGTTCACTCCAAATTCAGCGGCTTGCTACAGACGCCAGAAACATCTTGCAGGACAATTACAACTCCTTGGTTTACTGCAAGAACATGTTCCTCGCCGTTGACGACATGAATGCCTCTGTAACGAATAGAACCTTCGGTATAGGATCCAAGCAGCCAACTGCCTACTATTCGAGCCTCTTTGATGCGGGCAGAGCGGCCATGGAGAGCAATCTAGCCGCGGAAAAGAATAATATTACCGAAATAGACGAAAATGAGTACGTTCAGGAACTGACAAGTGGCTATGGCACCTTTCTCAAACTCTCGATTGAAATGATGCGAAAGGTTTCCAGCCCTGCGGCATACTACAACGATTTCATTCCGACATATTCAAACGTCAGGCAATTAATAGTACGCATCAACGATCTCAACATGCAGGCCGTCGAGCGAAAAAGCAAGTCAGCCACCGATCATGCCCGAACTATGATTGTCTCTATTGCGGCTTTTGGCACTCTTTGCGTCGTACTTGCGTTCTTCTATTTCTGGTACTTCCCGTTCTATGTTTCCAATAGCATCGCCTACGTGGCAGAGAAAATGAGGAAACTGCTCGCAATCGTTGGAATCAAAGCAGAGTCAAAGACCACGGATGAAACAGTTGTCATGCTGCAATCGATCATTTTGCTGGAAAACAAGCTTGCTGAGGCCAAAGCAACCAAGAGCAAGAGATGAAGCCCAACAAGTCATTGGAGTTGACGCCTTGGGGGCAGGCTGGCTCGGCGCGCAGTCGACTCCCGGAGTCCGTTCGGCGTTGCTGATTCGGCGGCGCAATTGAACTCGATGCTAGAAGGACACGAAGCAGCTCGTGACTGTCGGAAGCAACGGCCATCCATGAACCTTTTATGCCGAGGGTCCAGCGCTTGGACCGATGGACAGGGGGCGGAACGCCCCAAGACTGAGAAAAATGTGCATAATGCTTTCGTTTGGAGGCATGCAGCATGTATTTCCCGAGTGGGTTCAGCAGATCGCTGTCGATTGAGCTTGCTGAGCTAATCGCCCAGGCCTACGCGCAGTTTGAAGCTTTGGAAAGCGAAGTGGTTTGGAAGCTTCCTGCAAAGTACTCATTGATAGCGGAAGTCACCTACATCTGGACGCCTGGCCGGGCTATTGAGAGGGGCATTCGCAATTTCGATTTGACACTACGAAAATTGTCACGTTCGGGCAGGCCCAGGGAAATAAGGATACCAATCGGATTTGTCGCCGGCCGGAGAAATGCTCTCTTTCTGATTTTGCGTGGAACCCAGACCGTCAAAGAGTGGATTCGAAACTTCAGCTTAAGCCTGAATCCCTATCCGACATCTGACTACGGCAAAGTGCACGGTGGATTCCTGCAAACGTACGGTGCGGTCCGCGAGAACATCTTGGGGACTTTGAGGGCAGCTGATTCGAGAGCGGACCTTTATGTTGCCGGACATAGCCTTGGTGCTGCCTTAACAACACTCGCAGTACCTGACATCGAGGCAAATTTGAGTCGCAAAGTCAGCGCCATTTACACGTACGGCTCTCCTCGTGTTGGTGATAACGGATTTGCGAAGGCCTTCAACCGAACGTTTGGGGAGAGATCCTTTCGCGTGGCCAATACCTCAGACATCGTAACCTCCATTCCGCTGCCGGCCCCAATCGCTGGTCTTGTAGGTGGATATTTCTCGCACGTTGACGCTCCGGTGGATCTCACTGTTCAATTGGAGGATCTGGAGAAAAACCATAGCATGAGCACTTATCTGTCGGCTATGCGTGAGAATAAGGTCCAAAAGGGCCTCCTGGAAAAACTGTTTGAGAAAAATGTTTAGCATGTCGTTAATTCTGTCGCCTTAAGTGTGGGACCTATAAAGGAGGTGCCGGCCCCGGGTCGGTCGGAGGGCTTCGCGGCAGTGATGCGGCAGGGCGACTCAAATCATCGCCATGGCCATCCAGGAACATTTGCCATAAGCGACAAGCAACCTCCGATACCGAGGCTCACTGCGGCGCAGCCAGGACCGCCGCAAGCGCGTTCACTGCATGAGGACAAATATGGAACGGTACGCGGACATCGTTGAGAGCCTTCTGAAGTGGGCAGAACCCAATGCGGACATTCGCTGCATACTGGTTCTCGGATCACAGGCGCGAACAGAGGTGCCGGCCGACGTGTGGTCCGATATGGATGCTGCGATTTTGACCAGAGAACCCGAGGCACTACTGCGAGACAGCCGGTGGATAGCGCATTTTGGACGTGTCGTATGTACATTCACGGAAGGCACCGGAGTAGGCGCTTGGAAGGAGCGACGAGTACTCTATGCCGACAATAGAGATGTAGATTTCGCCATCCTGCCGGCTGACGGACTTCAATCGCCGGACGCTCTCCGAGTCGTTGCCGCTGTCCTCGCACGAGGCTACAAGATACTGATTGATCGGGATGATTTTCAGTCGATCATCGGGGAGATGCAGGTACAGCCCGCCGCTCCCCGGCGGCCGACAGCACTGGAGATCGAGAATGAAATCAATGACTTCTATTATCACATCACCTGGATCCTCAAGAAGATTGCGCGCGGCGAGTTGTGGACCGCGACAAGCTGCATCAATAACCACCTGAGCAGGCTTCTTCTGGACATGATCACTTGGAAGGTCATCACGGGTCAGGGATCCAAGATTGACACCTGGCACAATGGGCGCTACCTGGAGCGCTGGGCACCCAGGTGGGCGCAAGAACGGCTCAGAAGCTGCTTCGCAACGTATAGCGCAGAGGCCGCACTGGAAGCGCTGGCCAGCGCACAAACGCTTTATAGAGAATTGGCCGCTGACGTCGCGCAGCATGTCGGTTGGCGCTTCCCTCAGGAACTTGATCAAAGTATTCGAGATCTCTCACGGACTATTGCCGCCGAGCGACAATGACTTCAACTCGGGTGGGCATGCACACGGTGCCGCCGGAAAGGGAATGGCCAAAGCATGTCGTTGGAGTTCTCGCCCTGGGTGCATTTCTGATCCGTTGGAGGGCCGATTCGTGGGGTTGGCTTCGCGTTGCTGATGCGGCGGCGCAGCTGAACTCATCAGTATCGACACCCGAGATTGTTCTTATCGCGGCGGTCAGCCGGGTGTGCTGGCGGTAGGCTGGATTCCGTTGCACAGTGAACCCAGGCGGAAGACGCATGCGGCGAATGGGGGACCAGATGGATAGGTACGGCGCTGAAACCTATGGTGAGGCAATTGCCGAGGTCTACGACGATTGGTATCCCACGGCGAATGACGACTGCATTGAGCTCTTGGCCTCACTGGGCAAGTCGGTGCGGGTGTTGGAGCTTGGAATCGGCACCGGCCGTGTGGCCATACCACTCAAAAGCCGCGGAGTGGACATACAAGGGATTGACGCCTCTCCGGCCATGGCGGAACGTCTGAAGCGAAAAGAGCCGGGGTCATCGATACCGGTGACCATGGGGGACTTTTCGTTGATGAGCGTGGATGGCACTTTCGGGTTAATCTTTATCGTATTCAACACCTTCTTTGCGCTAACCACGCAGGAATCGCAGACTCGATGCATGAAATCGGTGGCAAGACATCTCGACAGAGATGGTCGCTTCGTCATGGAAGCCTTTGTGCCTGACACGGCCCGCTTTGTGGACGGGCAGGCTGTGCGAGTTACCAAACTGGAGACCGACCGCGTCCAGCTGGACGTTTCGATTCATGATCGGGTGCTGCAGCAGGTATCAAGTCAGCACGTGGTGATTTCACGAGCGGGTGTCGAGCTTTATCCGGTTCTGATTCGCTATGCGTGGCCCTCCGAGCTGGATGCGATGGCGGACGCGGCTGGCATGAAGCTGATTGCCAGATGGGAGGACTGGAGGAAATCGCCGTTCTCTACAAAGAGTGGTGGGCATGTCTCAGTGTATGGCATGAAGTGAGTGCACGTCGGGGTGTGGATAACATGTCGTTGCAGTTGACGGCTTGGCCTGGGGTTGACCAGATCGGGTTACGTTCTGTCGGCCAGCCCCGGCCCTGGATTGGTGCGGCGGCGCGCCTGAGCTCATCGTTTGCCGCAGTGAAGAAAGGACTTGAAAGAGCAATGGCGAATGCATAGGGCAGAAAGACCGCTTTCGGAAGAAGCGACCTTGGCGAGCGCGGACAAAGGTGGGCTGATCCTTGGGGTTCGCTTCGCGCTGGTGAATCGGCGAAACTGAACTTGTCGTTATCCCGCGCAAGACGCAGTGGCGCCGAGGGAAAAGCCTCGCGCATCAATAGAGACGCTCTGAGAAGAGGGGTGGCCCCCATGAGCGAGTCTTATGTCGTGTGATGCCATAGCAGGATCATCAAGAATCCCAGCGGCCGGAAGCTTCTCGACTATGACGGGGAGCGTCTCCTGGATGAAACGGGGAAGAGCAAGCAGCGCTTGCTCACCTCGTTTCGGAGGCCCCGGCGCTTGACTGCACGAAGGTCGGCCCGTAGAATTCGCGGGCATTGGAAACGAGAGGAGGCGGCTGTTGCGGCAGAATGGGCATCGGGGAAGCGGCGAGGAGCCTCGGTTGAGTTGTCGGCAGAGGCATCCCGGGTCACGACGCGGGAGGGAGTCAGCGTGAGAACCCCGAGATTCTCGACGGCACGGCTTGGTCGATGGCGTCAGCTGATGACCTCGTACGTGGACCGAAAGGAGCTGCCGGGGCTCGTTGCCCTGATCAGCCACAACGACGAGGTCCACGTGGAATCCCTCGGCACGATGGCGGTCGGTGACACATCACCAATGAAGCGTGATGCGATTTTCCGCGTTGCCTCGCTGGTGAAGCCGGTCACCGCTGCTGCCGCCATGATCCTGGTGGAGGAGGGCAAGCTGCGGCTCGGCGAGTCGATCGAGCCATGGCTCCCTGAACTGTCGCATCGCCGCGTCCTGACGTCGCTGCCCGCCGGCGCGGATGAGACGGTGCCTGCGCTCCGCCCCATCACCGTGCGCGACGTGCTGACTTTCCGCATGGGATTCGGCAGCGTGATGGCCCCACCGGACACCTACCCGATCCAGAAGCTGATCAGGGAGAACCGGATTGGCGGTGACGGCCCGCCGCGGCCAGACCAGGCGCCTGGCGCGGACGAGTGGCTCCGGAGACTCGGGTCGCTCCCGTGGATGGCGCAGCCGGGCGAAAGGTGGATGTACCATGTCAGCGGCGACGTCCTGGGAGTCCTGGTGGCGCGCGTCGCGGGGCAATCGCTGGGAACGTTCATGCGCCAGCGCATCTTCGATCCGCTGGGCATGAAGGACACCGCATTCCACGTGCCTTCCGAAAAGGTCGCGCGCCTCCCTTCCTGCTACGTCTTCGATCGCGAGGCGAACTCTCTGAAAGTGTTCGACGACGCCCGGAAAAGCGCGTGGCGGTCCGCGCCGGCGTTCGAGTCGGGCGGCGGCGGCCTCGTGTCCACGATCGACGACTACTTCGCCTTCTGCCGCATGATGCTGAACAAGGGCCGGCACGGCCGCGGGAGAATCCTTTCACGCGCCTCGGTCGAGCTCATGACATCGGATCACGTCCTGCCCGGGCAACGTGCCGGGGCAGAGATGTTCTTCGAAACGCACAGCAGCTGGGGGTTCGGCATGGCGGTGAACATCAGGCGCAGCGAGATCTACCAGACACCCGGGCGTTTCGGCTGGGACGGAGGATGCGGGACCACCGCCTATACCGATCCTGTCGAAGGAGTCATCGGCATCCTTTTTACGCAGCGCATGATGGACTCCCCGGAGCCGCCGAAGGTGTTCAGCGACTTCTGGACGTCAGCGTACGGTGCGCTGGAGTAGGCATCGGACATGAACGCAGAATGCGCCCGCGTCCTGGGCGAAATACGGCGGCTGGCGGGTTCGGTTGATACGCTGAGAGCCTCGTACCGCTCGTTCTACAGACTCGGGACGAGCCGTTTCGAAACCCGGGGAACGATTTCCTTCAAGCGACCGGACAAGATTCGTGCCGATGCCGTGGTAAACGGGAAGGAGATCGTGGCGATCAGGAACGGATCCCTGGTCCAAAGGTATACGTCCCAGGGGAGCGAAGTGTGGCAGTACAACCTGAAGGACCTCCCCCAGTTCCTTCCCATCAATTTCGGGACCTTGTCGATCGCCGATCCCTTTGTCGCGGTTGACGAGGAGAGCCTCACCTATGAGGGGAGCGGGGACGCGAACGGTGTGCGAGGCCATGTCTTTCTTTCGCGAATGAAGAGTGTCGGCTCACCGGGTTCGCTCGATACCCGGAAGGGTTTTCAGCTGCACTACGAACCGAGGGCGCCGAGAATCTCGCTGCGCTTGGTCGTCAGCGCCACGACGGGACTGCTGCTGGAAATGACAGGAAGGGACAAGGAAGGCGTCACGGTGTTCGAGGCGACCTGGGAACCCGGGGAGATCAATGCGGTGATTGATGCGTCCCTTTTCAGGATCGACGAGTCGAAGCAGGGCTACCGGATCATCGACATGAAGGATATCCTGCTCTCCGCGCTCGATCCGGACTACGCGGACCAGCCGCCTTCACTCAACTAGGGAGCGGGTTGCTCCTGGCCACGGAAGTGATAGAGATCCGCGCTCCCCACCTTTACCCCCATCAGTTGCAGGTACATGAACAACTGGTGCTTGTGATTGACGAGGTGCTCGAGGTTGCCCAGGAGGAGGGTGAGGAGCGGCTCGCCCGCGGGGACGAAGACCGTGGGAATGCTTCGCTCCAGGTCGGCGTCGGCGATGCAGTGAAAGCCCTCCCGGATAGCTTCCTGGTAGACGGAAAGGCACTCCCGTGCCCTCGACGGCGTGCAGTCACGGTCATCGGGCTGCACCTTCAGCTCCAGGAAGCGTGCGAGCTTTCCCGGCTCTGCCGCATGGAGCGCCGCACAGAAGCCCGGAGCAGCACTCGAGCAGGTGTCCGAGCAGATGCCCTGTCGTGAATGCACCCGGCGTTCCCGGCGTCCATGACTGCCTTCCTGCGGGCAGCGCCGCGACAAGGTGCATCGTTCTTTCCAGCTGTTCATCGGTCTTGGCCCCTATCGCCACGCAAAGGGGGTTCTGCATGGTTCTGCTACCTCGTTGGGGAACGATACTATACAGGTCGCAGGATTCTTCATAGCGTGGGCGGCAAGACACGGCTCGATCAGCGGGAGGCACCTGGATGTCGATTCGCGTTGTGCAACTGGGCAGCCCGCGACAGCGGGACGAGGGTGTTCGCATGGGAACCGTTCGGCGGCCGCCGAGGGGGGTGCCGAAGGCGGACTTCGGGACGCGGGATTACTACGACATCTGGCTGCCGGAATTGTCCCCCAGTGCCTCTCTCCTGCGGCACTACAGGTCACGTCCTGATACTCCGAAGAACTGGAAGGCGTTCATGCGTCGCTTTGAGCGGGAGCTGGCGAAGCCTCCAGCCGCCAGGATCCTCGAGCTCCTCGTGCTCCTCTCGTCAAGCACCAACTTCTCTGTCGGCTGCTATTGCGACGACGAGGCTCACTGCCATCGCTCGACCCTCCGCGCCCGCCTGATCAAGCAGGGCGCGGTGATGGCGGAGTCCTGACGGAGAGGCACCATGGAAAGGAGCCGTTTCGACACGATCTGTCGCATCATGAACGAGGAAAAGGAGAGCACCATGAGCACAGGCGCCGTTGCGTACCAGACCATCCCCGAGCCGCCCGCATCGCCGAGCGCCGGCGCAGTCCTCGGCCGGCTTGCGGACGGCATCGGCTTTCGTTTCCGCTGGGCCACGGAGGGGATGAAGGGTGAAGACCTCGGGTTCAGGCCCGCGGCAGACTGCATGACCCTTGGCGAGCTGCTGCTGCACATCGTCGAGCTGCTGTCCTGGGTTGCGGAGAGCGTCGGGGTCGAGCCTCGCTGGGAGATGAAGGACTCCACCGACTACGCCGCCGTGCGCGGTCGGGTCATGGAGCTCGCCGCCCAGCTGGGCGCGCGTTTCAAGGGAATGTCGGACGCCGAGGTGAAACGGTGCACGATCACGCCGTCGCGCGGAGACACGCAGCCCGTGTGGAACATCGTGAACGGGCCGCTCGCTGACAGCCTTACCCATATCGGGCAGATCCTTTCCTGGCGGCGGATTGCCGGTTCCCCCGCGGCGCAAGCTGACGTGTTTCGGGGCCGGCCGCCGAAGGGTCAGCAGTAGGGGCCCCGGGCATGCACGTGCCGCGAAGCTCCGCGGTGCATGGCACGGCAGATCCAGCCCCTGTTTGTCTGTTGCATGCGCTGACCGCCGCCTGGTTCCTGCCGGATTACCTTGCCGCCGACGCTTCCTGAATCCCCACCGATACGAACTCCCGCCTCGGATCCAGGTCCTTTTCCCTGCTGATCTCGAACATCTCGGCCCAGCACCCGAAGATGTTGTCGGGGTTCGGCAGGTCTTTCTTCAACACCGCGTGCAGCTTCGGAAGGTTCCGCGACGGCACGACGGGGTAGAGGTGGTGATCCACGTGATCGTCCAGCCCCCAGAAGATCATCTTGATGAACCAGCTCACGCGGATGGACCGCGTGTTGAGGCGGTGGTCATTCACGTTGTACGGCCTGCCGATGTGCTTCGTGGCGTGCCAGAGCACCTCGATGGCCGAGCCGATCTGCCAGGCCACCGTCACGAACGCGAGGAGCAGCCAGGTGTGGAAGACGACGGCCACGGCGACGACCGCGAGGTGGACGAGGAGGATGGCAAGCGATTCTCTCCTGATTGCCGTGATGTCCTTCCCGGTGCACTGCTCCCGCATCATGCGATCCTTCCTGCCTGCCGCCCGCGCCACCTGGGTCCAGACGTCCCGGGCGAGCTGGACAACTGCGCCGACAACGAGGATCTTCAGGACAAGGCCGACGAAGAAGCGCCTCAACCACCTCGTGGTAATGACCTCCGGCCAGTCGGTCTCCGGGTCGATCCCGCGCACCATGGTGTAGCGGTGGTGGAGCTTGTGCGAGACCCGGGCATACGTGGGGCTGTTCCAGACCACGATCTGCACAAAGAAGAAGAAGGTCTCGCTGAACCAGTCGGCGGACTCCCCGAAGACCGTCTTGTGCTGCAGCTCGTGGGCTATCGCTACCCAGAAGCCGTAGAAGAAGTAGTAGACGTAGATGATGGGAATGGTGAGCCAGGCGTTCACGGGGGCCACGTACAACGCCGCAACCACCGGAACGGCAAGGAGCACCAGGAAGTAGGCGACGCGTCCGAGCCCGTTCAGCGTGCTGCGAACCGTGAGCGCCTTCAGGAGCTCCTTGTCGATGGGAGGACGTTTCCAGTCTTTTCGCCGGTTGTCCCACTCGAAGCCGGCCAACTGGTCTCTCGTCGCGAACCGTGCCATGGGGGTTGTCATTGGCACTAATCTAACGACGCCCACGCCGCGCAGACAAGGACCCCGACATTTCCACGGGGGCGTGATAGGATGGGGACGGGAGGACATGATGGCAGACTACACGTTCGACGGAAAGCGGCTGGTCAAGAAGAGCTCGGGTCAGAAGCTCGCGGAAATCGACAAGAACACCGTCCGGTCCTACAACGGCGCCGTCTACGGCGAGCTGGACCGCAAGAACATCCGCGACTCGCACGGCAAGAAGCTCGCCGAGTTCGACGGCAAGGACATCAAGGACGACAAGGGCAAGAAGGTCATCGCCATCAAGGACGTCCAGGCGATCATCGAGGGCGACCCCGGGATCGAGATGGCCGCCCTGTGGTACCTCTTCGTACGGAAGTAGGCACAACCGCCTCGTGCGCCGCAGCATCATCGGGGACCGCGACGTCACACTCTTCGAGACGTATCCCGCGACGGCAGGCGCGTTCCTGTCCGCGGTGAGGGACCACGGGAAGGATGCGGATCCCGCGTGGATTTCTTCGCTTGCCACGGTCTCCTTCGACCACTGCGCGCAACGTGATTGTCACCCACCGTGGTCTCGCGGGGGCGGTGGGTCTGCTGGAGGCCCACGGAACGAAGGCGCTCTTTGCGGGCTGGCATACGCAGGCCGACGGGTACAGGAAGAAGCCTGATCCGGAGTCCTTCGAAGCCGCCCTCGGTCTCCCTGGGCTGGACCGGTCACAGAGCATGGGGGTAGGGGACAGGGACCTCGATGTGCTGGCGGCGCGGCGTGTGGGGCTGTTCTCCTGTCGATACGGGTCAGTGCCCGGCGAGGAGAAAGCGGACCTGGACGTCACCTCGTACCTGCAGCTGCTGCGGCACCTGGTGGAAGAAGACAGGCCCGCCTGAAGGATCTGGTGGCCCGCCCGAACGGGTTGCCGCCACGGGGCGCTTCGGCGGCTCCACGGTGTTGAAAGAGATGCCATGAAAGAAAAAAGAACCGGTGAGTTCGCGGGCTCGATTTTCGGGAACATCCTCGCCCTGGCCATCGTGAACACGGTGATCATCTGGCGGCAGTACACCCACGGGGTGGTCCTGGAAAGCTGGGTCGACATCCTCTGGGCGGCCAATCTCTCCCTGGTGGTCCAGTTGGGCGGGAGCCTCATTCTCGCCTTCTACCGCCCCGCGGGTTTCTACGCGTTCATGGAGATGCTCTTCGCAGGCTTCGGACTTGTCTCCCTGATCG
This sequence comes from uncultured Spirochaetota bacterium, assembly GCA_963768665.1. GTDB lineage: Bacteria > Spirochaetota > Spirochaetia > SZUA-6 > Fen-1364 > Fen-1364. The sequence goes on from CAVYIU010000004.1 coordinate 431,273, forward strand.
TGTTCTTCATCGTATTCCCTCTCGACTTCTCGGTCGTGGTCGGGCCCTGGCTCAACACGCTGGTGAAGGTGCTCATCGTGCTTGGTATGGCAGGGACGAGCATCGGGGTCCTCGTGTGGATGGTGCGGCTCGTCTCCGGCAAGCCGTACACCACCGTCCGCGCGGGATGAGCGGCGGCCGGAAGGCGTGGGGAAGCCCCCGCTTCGCCCCGACCCAGGTGGTGAGCCCCTGCACGTCCAGCCGGGCGTAGCGGCGCTCGAGGTCGCCGACACGGCAGCCGTCGAAGCGGCGGCGCGGCACGAGGTACTGCGCGCGCCGGCGCGCGCATGGGATCAGCCTGCACGAACCCCAGCATGTGTACTGCCCGTTTGAGCGTCATCTCCTTGACGTGCAGTTCATGCAGGGGAAACATTGGCTGTGAGCAAACCCGTCCCGTTCCAGGATCATCGACGAGCACAACTGTGGAGCCTTCTCGGTGACCTTCCTGCGTCGGCCAGTCCGCCCCGGGTGAAGAGCCGCACGGAAGAAAAGACGGAGCACTACCGCCTTGAGAGGCTGACGCTGGACCTGAACGGCATCGAGGACGTGCAGGCGCAGGCCGTGGTGCCGCTGGAGGGCCGCGGGCCATTTCCCTGGATCGTCTTCAGCCATTCCCACGGCGGCTATTACGAACTCGGAAAGTGCGAGCTGACAGATGGCGTCCCGTACCGCTGCGCGACGCCGATGGCGGTCGAGCTCACGCGGGCGGGATTCGCCGCGATCTGCATCGATCACTGGGGCTTCGGCGCCCGGCAGGGCGCGGGCGAGCTGCCCCTATTCCTCAACATGCTGTGGGCCGGCCGCGTCATGTGGGGCATGATGGTCTACGACACGATACGGACGGTGGACTATCTCCTCACCCGCACCGATATCGATTCCAGCCGCATCGGGACGACGGGGATGTCCATGGGCAGCACCATGGCGTGGTGGCACGCCGCGCTGGACACGCGGGTGGCCTGCTGCGTGGACACCTGCTGTCTCACCGAGTTCTCATCTTTCCAGGCCCGCGGCGGCATGCACGGCGTGTACTACTACGTGCCCTCCCTTCTCAAGCACTTCACCACCGCCCAGATCAACGCGCTCATCGCGCCCCGCCCGCACCTCTCCCTGGCCGGTGAGATGGATGCGCTCACGCCCGTGGAAGGGCTCGACATCGTCGATGCCGAGCTCAAGGGCGTGTACCGCGATCTCGGGGCGGACGGCAAGTGGGTGCTGAAACGCTACCCGGTTGCCCACCTCGAGACGGCGGAAATGCGGGCCGAAACAATCAAGTTCTTCTCGGCGGAGCTGCAGGGGAGGTAGGAGCAGGGACTGCGCCGACTATGTGCGGTAGCGAACAGAAAACCCCGCGGTTTTGTGATGTCATGGACGCGTACGACGCTCGAACGGCGGCGGCCTGACGGTATCCCTTTCCGCTTGGTGCTGCCGCCGGCTCATTCGGGCCGGTGTGCGTGTGCGTTGCAGCCTGTCGCAGGCTGCGGGGGAATGACATGAAAGTCTGGAACCTGAACGGCATGAATCAGCCTGAACGGCAGGACAGGACGTGGCTTGCACAGTGGGAGCTCAAAAGCGGCCAGAACGCTTTCCTGTGCGCCGTGAAGGACTGCATCAGGAGGCCAACGGTGGGCGGACTTGTGCAGCGGGAAATGCAGGACGACGGTGAATGGTACATCGTTCCGCTCTGCACCTCCTGCAACGCTCATACACGGCAGGAGCTGGAGATCTGGGACATGGCGCATCTCGTCGCCGTGCTCGATACGAAGATCGAGCAGCGGGCGCTCCCGAGACGAACGGTTGCCGCGAGGCGGCTTATCCCTGCCGTGTCATGAACAGGATCTGCGCCTGGTGCAGGAAGCCGCTGAACGAGCAGCGCGACGACGGGACTCCCGTCAGCCACGGGATCTGCAAGGAGTGCTACAGAAAAGTCATCGCGACGAGGTCAGCCGTTCTCTTCTTCGGGAGAAGACCCGATCCTGAGCATCGTCGCGAAGCAGGCGGCGGAACTCCTGCCTGACGACCTGCAGCACTCGCATGCCGCGTCGCCAACGCCCGGAGCGTGCGCCGGGCTTAGCGTGCCGGCGAACCGTCCAGGCGGTAGACGCGGATGGCGTTTTCCCCGTAGACCTTTCGGAGCTCCGCGTCCGAGAACAGGCCGCTCTCGGCGAGGTAGTCGATCAGCTGGCGGTACGGCGTGCTCACCGCGACCGAAGGGAGATCGCTTCCCCAGAGAATGCGCCCCGCCCCGACAATGTCCCGCGCGATGCCGGCGTACCGGCACGCCGAAGGAAACGGGTACGCCTCCTGCCTGCTCGGGACGGAAGCGAGGGTGACGAAGACGTTCTCGAGGCGCGCGAACGGCACCAGCGCGTCGCTGACATCGGCAAAGCGCCCGGCGCCCGGGGCGAAAAGGTGCTCAATGACGAAGCGCACGCCGGCGAACTCCGCCGCAAGGCGTGCCAGCGCATCGACCTGGAAGCTCGGCTCGCCGAAGGTGCCGAGATCGAGGCTGACCGCCAGGTTATTCTGGCGGGCGTACTCCCAGACCGGTCGCATCGTTTCACCGTCCAGGCGAAGCTCGGGGTGAAAACCCATCAGCCCGTAGGACTCGCTCATCTCGAACTTGAAGCCGCGGAACCCGAACGCGCCGGCGAGTCTCTCCATGATCGGGCGTGCCATGAGCACGAAGGGATCGAACGTGCCCATGCCGAAGAGCCTGCCGGGGTGCCGCTGCTGTGCCTCGAAGGTATAGTCATTGCAGAAGCCGTACCAGGGGCCCTGCATCATGACGGCCTGGGAGACGCCGTGTTCATCCAGCACCCTGACCAGCGTCTCATGAGTGAAGGAGGTGGTGCCCCAGGAATCGGGAACGATCGTATCCTCCTCCCCGGTGACCCAGCGCACTTTCCCGCCTCCGACGGCGCGCGACTCGCCCCTGCGGCCGATGCCCGCGATGTGCTCGATCACGTGGACGTGCGCATCGACCACGGGAAAAGCGGTCGCAGGAGAGAGGCCCACGGCACCTTGGCGTCCACTGTCCATGTGGACATAATACCAGAGGTCCGCCCGGCCGAGTAGCAATCGGCATCGGGACAGGACAGCAACGAAAGGAAGTGCGTATGTTCGTCAGGCAAGAGGAGCGACGGGTTTCTGCGCGCCTGCGCATGAGCCTCTGCGTCATCGTGTCAGCGGCGGCCCTGGCAGTGAGCGCCTGCACCACGACACGATCCGACCCGCGTTTCGCTTCCATCGACTGGGGCACGCTGGAGACGCAGCAGCGCTCGTCTGACGCCATCGGTGTGGTCCCCGAGATCGATCCTTTCAACCTGAGAATCCCCCTGGTCACCGTGGAAAAGACTGTGTACACGGGGATCGGCATCTACCGGCGCACCACGGTGGAACACCCGGTCTCCCCCGTCGGTGTCATGTTCGGCAACGGGCTTGCGCTGGACACCGAGGGCAATCTCTTCCTGGACGTCCTCGCCCTGGTGAAGGTGGACCTGCGGAAGGACTTCGACCTGCGCTGCGGCGATGCCCGCCTCCTGAGAAGCGGCGCCTCGTTCCAGCTTTTCGAGCCGTTTTCATCCCCCGCTTCTGTCACCCTCGGCGATTCGGCCATGACGCTGAAGGCAGGCCTGAACACGTGGGGCTATACCCTCAACGGAAGCACGTACAAGTATTCATCGCCCGGTCTCCTCGCCGCAAGGTTCGAGGTGACTGCCTCGGCCGGTTCGGTGACAATTGTGGTCGCGAAGCTTTTCCCGACGACCTACGCCGTTTCCCTTGCTGACCGGTCGGCTGCCTTCAGCCCGTACTACAAGGTCACGAAGAGCGGCGATGCCTATCTCATCGATGGCCTGGGGGACAACCTGAAGTCGTACAAGCTCTACTACGCCGGTGACCGGATCATCTTCTGCGAAGGCGAGACCGTTCTCAAGGAGATACAGCTCGACCACGGCGGTGTCCTGGTGGATGGCAGGAAGGTCATCACCTTGACGCAAGGCTAGCCATCGCCGGGGCGAGCGCTTGCGGCCGGCCACCGGCGGCAGCCCGCCCAGCCGCCACCCGGCATCAAACTGAGAACTGCTGTCACGACCCGTTTTTCGTTGACAGGCGCCGGCGTCCCGGCTATGATGTGATCCTCAATCCAGGAGGGCAACCATGGCAAAATCCATCAAGGGCTCGAAGACCGAGCAGAATCTGCTCAAGGCTTTCGCCGGAGAATCCCAGGCGCGCAACCGCTACACGTATTTCTCCAGCGCCGCTCGCAAGGAAGGCTTCCAGCAGATCGCCAACATCTTCCAGGAGACTGCCGACAACGAGAAGGAGCACGCTAAGGTCTTCTTCTCCCACCTGGAAGGCGGTGACCTCGAGATCACGGCCGCCTTCCCTGCCGGCATCGTGAAGGAGACGAAGGTGAACCTCGAAGCCGCGGCGGCCGGGGAAAAGATGGAATGGACCACGCTCTACCCGGACTTCGGAAAGATCGCGCGCGAGGAGGGCTACCCGGAGGTGGCACGCTCCTTCGAGCAGATCGCAAAGGCGGAGAAGTTTCACGAGGGGCGCTACCGCAAGCTCATCGACAACATCGCGTCGGGCCAGGTCTTCAAGCGCGCATCGACCGTGAAGTGGCACTGCATCAACTGCGGGTACGTGTTCGAGGGCACTGAGCCCCCGAAGGAGTGCCCGGCCTGCCGGCACCCGCAGGCGTTCTACGAGGTCCTGGCGGAGAACTACTGAGAGTCGAAGACCTGCTGCCGTGATACGTCCGCCGGTGTCGTCGATCGGCGGGGCGCCCGTCTCCACGATGGACCCGGTGCCGACTGCGCCGCGGGAGCGTTCAGTCCCGTTCCTTCCGCGCCGCGCGCGCCTTGCGGAGCTCCTCGTTGAGTGCGTCGCGCAGCCATTCCCGCTCCCGCGCGGAAAGGTTCTCCCCGAAGCGCAGCGTCTTCACCCCGACGTCGAGGCTCAGTCGCGCCCCGGCCGGGACGCGGTCGCGCGAGCGGTAACGCGAGCGCCGTGATCCCCCGTCCCACCCGTCGCCCCACGCGTCGGGCCACCGTCCGCCGGGGCCGCCGGCCCAGGCGCCGCCCCCCCCGCGGGACCGCAGGCGGATCTCCCTGCCTTCCTCGATCCGGACCTCCCCCACGTCTTCCAGAGGGACCAGGCGCCGGCGGGCAAAGAAGAAGAGGCGCCGCGTATAGGTGAGGCCCTCGATAGCGACGTCGAAACCGAGCTTCCCGAATATCGCCGACAGGTACCACGTGACGGAGCTGAGACCCATGGCGAGAAACGGAATGGACATGAGGAGCGCGGACCATGGCCGCCCGGTGCGGAATATCGACGATCCCCAGAATCCGCCGAAGACCACCCAGAAGAACAGGAAGCCGCCGAACGCCGGCATGCCCCTGCCCGCGCCGGATCCGGGCACGAGAAAGCGCACGGCGTCCCGATCCTCGCTGCGCCGGATTCGCGAGCCGTGCGGAGGATGCGTGGGCACCGCCGTTTCCGACGCTTCCGCCGGGGCGGGAACGGGACGATCCTCAAGAAGCGCAACGGCGGTCTCCAGCGGAAGCGTGCGCTTTGCCTCGTCCGGTTCCAGCCAGTTGCCCAGCACGCGCGCAAGCCCGCGGGAGGAGAGCTCGATCACGGACGCGAAGTCAACCTTCATGTCCTTTGCCGGCAGGTCGGCGGGGTTCCTGTGGGTCAGGAGGAAAAGGAGCGTCGCCGCCAGCGCGTACAGGTCGGAGCGGATGCTTGCCCTGCCCACGAACTGCTCCATGGGGGTGTAGCCGGGGGTGCCCACGATGGTGTTCGCCGCCCCCGTCGTGAGACGGATGGCGTCCTGGACCCCGCCGAAGTCCAGCAGGAAAATTTCACCGTCATCACGCTGGATGATGTTGCGCGGGTTGATGTCGCGGTGAATGACAGGAGGACGCACCGCGTGGATGTAGTCGACGATCCGCGCCAGGCGCGCGCCGATGGCCCGGATTTCATCCTCCGTGCCCCGCCAGCCGGACTCGACCCGGGCCTGCAGGCTCGTCCCGGCCACGTACTCGCGCACCAGGACGAACTGCTGCGTTCCGTCCCGTTCCGCCGGGAAGAAGTCCACGTACGCGGGAATGCAGGGGTGGTGGAGCGAGCGGAGCACGCTTGCCTCCCGCTCGAAGAGCTCCACCGTCTTCCAGTCTCCGAGGAGCCGCAGGTGCAGAAGCTTGGCAACGACCTCCCTCCCGGTGGCTGTTTCCCGCGCAAGGTAGGTGGTGCCCGCTCCTCCCGTGCCGAGCTCACGGATGATCTCGTACCTGTCCGAAAGTAGTTCCCCGGGATTCATGGCGTCTCGCCGTCCCGCGGGGAGCAGGCCAGTCTCTCCACGATGTCAATGCTACCAGAAACGAGCTGCCCGGGAAAGGCGTGCAGGCGCCGGGCCGGCCCCATCGCGGCAGTCCCATTGTCTCCTGGAAGTTCCCGTGCCGTTACCGTGGCCATCGTTGCGGCGCCTTCCGCGCGCTATCGTGTACGTTGGAAAGAAGGGACCATGCGCGAGGGTCACGAGGTCTGTATCGTCGGGCGGAGCAGGATCACCGGTGAGCTCCTGGCGGCAGCCGTGGAGCGCGAACTGGGCTTCGTCAGCGTGGCGGTCCCGGAGCTGCCTCCGCTGGACGGGTTTTTCGAGGTCTGGGAAATCTCTCCGACTATCTTTCTCGTCGACGACGCCGACCCCCTGGCGAGCGCGCAGCTTCGCACGGTGCTCGCCGGGGGACGGTGCGACCCCTCGGTCGTTTGCATGGCTGTCTTCAACGTCGAGGTGACCGGCCCCGGGCTCATCGAGGGTGTCCGCAACGGTCTCCGGGGGGTGTTCTTTTCCGCTGACCCGCTGGGGCACTGCCTCGCCGGCATTCGCAGCATCGCGTCCGGTGAAACGTGGCTGCCGCGCCAGGCGCTCGTGGGGACCGGGAACGACCCCGGCCAGCAGTTCCGCCGCGCCGTGGAGAGGTCCGGTCTCACGCTGCGCGAGGTCGAGATCCTCGGCCACCTGGCGCGAGGCGGTACCAACGAGCAGATCGGCGCGGCGCTCTTCATCAGCGCGCACACGGTGAAGACCCACGTGTACAACATCTTCAGAAAGCTCGGTGTCAACAATCGCCTGCGCGCCACGCTCTGGGCAGCGGAGAACCTGCAGGTGATGCCGCGATCCCGGGTCGTCGGCGAACCTGCCGGCATCGCCGTCTGAGGCCCTGTGCCCGGCGGTGGCCGCGCCGGGTCGTTCTCCTGCATCTGCCCTCCGAATGATGGGGAAGCGCATCGAGATTGTCCCCGGCCCCGCGGTGGGTGACGACGTGGGTGAATCGATCGCGCCGCGTTACTGTTTGCATCGTGGAGAAAAGAGGTGTGCCGTGAAGGTGCTCGTGATCGAGGACTCCGAGGACGTGGTGGAAAGCACCAGGACGTCCATCGCGCTGCGCTGGCCGGATGCCGCGGTCCTCTCGACGCGGAGCGGAACGGCGGGCGTCCGCCTGGTGGAAGCGGAAGCCCCTGACGCCGTCATCCTCGGCCTGGAGCTGGCGGATCGCGACGGCATGGACGTCCTGGCAGACATCCGCGGCGTCTCGAACGTACCCGTGCTCATCGTGAGCGTGAAGGCAGACGAGCGCAGCCGCGTGCGCGGCCTGGAGTGCGGCGCCGACGACTACATGGTGAAGCCCTTCTCGGCCACTGAGCTCCTCGCCCGGGTCGCCGCCGTGCTGCGGCGGGTGCGCATGACGGAGGCCGTGAAGGATGAGCCGGTCATCACGGCGCGCGGCATCACTCTGGACCTGGAGTCTGGCCGGGCGTACGTCGACGGCGTGGAACGTGACTTCACCGCCACCGAGTGGAAGCTCCTCTCCTACCTCGTGCGAAACGCCGGGAAGGTCATCTCGCAACAGTCGCTCGCACTGAATGTCTGGGGCATGAACCACGTGGAATCGTCGACCATCAAGATGTGCGTCCGCCGCCTGCGCCGAAAGCTGGGGGAGGACACGCAGTCGCCCCGCTTCATCCGCAGCTACCGCGGCCGGGGATACAGTTTCGAGGGCGACCGAGCGGCCCCTCAGTCCGCTGCGCCCGCGGAGGTGGACGGGCTGGGTATGCCAGCCGGGCTGGGTGCGCGCAGCAGGCCGGACGTTCCATCGAGGAGCTTCTCGAACTGGTCGGGAGGGACAGGGGCGCGGAAGAGGTAGCCCTGCATCTCGCGGCAAGAGGCCTCGTGGGCGAATGTCCGCGCAGCCCCTTGACAACTACCTCGGCAGAGTACTATGACAGCCTATGCTCGATCCGGAAGTGCTTGGGGTCGATGTTGGCTCGGTTTCGGCTGCCGCCGTCCTGGTCGACGGTTCGGGCACCGCTGTAAAGACGGGCTACCGCTACCATAGGGGAAAAGTTCGCAGCACGCTTTCTTCGTTGATCGACGAGATCTGCGAGGTTCCCGTCCGGGTTGTTGCTGTCACGTCGTCCAGCCCGTGCCTCCTGGAAGGGGCGAGCACGTTCGATGCCCAGGTGTCCCTTATGGCCTCCTGCCGGCAGTTCTGCCCGGACGCGCGCTCGATCCTCTTTGTCGGCGGCGAACGCTTCGGGCTCATCCGGCTGGACGAGAAAGGCGCGTACCGGGGGGCCCGCACGAACAGCTCGTGCGCGGCGGGCACGGGGAGCTTCCTCGACCAGCAGGCCCGCCGGCTCGGACTCTCCTCCGCGGCAGAGCTTGCCCGCCGCGCGCTGGCGGGCAGCGGCCAGCCCCCGCGGATCTCGACGCGCTGCGCGGTCTTCGCGCGCACCGACCTCGTCCACGCCCAGCAGGAGGGCTTCGCCGTCGAAGAGATCTGCGACGGCCTCTGCCGGGGACTCGCGCAGAATATCGCCGACACGCTCTTCGGCGGCGAGCCTCCGCTGGGGCCCATCGTCCTCGCCGGCGGGGTCGCCCAGAACGAGGCTGTCCGGCGGCACCTGGAGCGGATCATCGGCGCCCCGCTGGTGACGGTGCCGCAGGCGCCGCTGTTCGGAGCACTGGGCGCCGCGTTGTGCGCTCTCGGCCAGGGAGCCCTCGGCGAGCCCCACCTGCCGCTGCTGGTCGACCAGGAGGGAACGCGCCAGTACCACTTCCCGCCCCTTCAGTTTGAAACGGCGCCGGCCCCCGCGGCGCAGCCTCGCATCTACGCGCTCGGCACGTACGCGGAGCGGCACCCGGTGGAGGTCGAGCAGTTCTCACCTGCGTGGCCCGGCGAGGTGACGGCCCGGCTCGGTATCGACATCGGGTCGACGTCCACCAAGGCAATCCTCGTCAACGAGCAGGGGCGGCCGTACGCGGGCTTCTACACGCGCACGCTCGGCTCCCCGCTCACGGCCGTGCAGGCAATCGGCGCGGCCATCGAATCCGCAGCCTCCGAATGCGGGACACGCTGGCGCATCACGGGCGTCGGCGTCACCGGCGCAGGGCGCGCGTTCATCGGCGCCGTGGTGAAGGCGGACCTCGTGGTGGACGAGATCACCGCCCATGCGCGCGCGGCCTACGCCCTCGACCCGACCATCGACACCATCATCGAGATCGGCGGCCAGGACGCGAAGTTCACCACGATGCGTGATGGCATGGTCACCTTCTCCCACATGAATACCGTCTGCGCGGCCGGCACCGGGAGCTTCCTGGAGGAGCAGGCGGAGCGCATGGGCTGCAGCCTCGCCGACTACGAGCGGCTCGTGCACGGCGCGCGCGCGCCGCTGTCCAGCGACAGGTGCGCCGTCTTCATGGAGCGGGATATCAATACCTTCCTCGCCCAGGGCTTCGCCACCGAGGAGATCCTCGCTGCCGCACTCTACAGCGTCCGGGAGAACTACCTGACCAAGGTGGCCCGCGGGGCGGGATCGGCGAGAGGATCGCTTTCCAGGGCGCCACGGCGCGCAACCGCGCCCTCGTGGCGGTTTTCGAGCAGGGGCTCGGGAAACCGATCCTCGTGTCGCGGTACTGCCACCTCACGGGGGCCCTGGGCGCCGCCCTGCTGGTCTCCGAGCGGGCGGAGGACCGTCGCGGCGAGCACGTTCGTCGGCCTGGAGGCGCTGCGCGCCGACATACCCGTGCGCGCCGAGACCTGCACCTCTGCACGAATCACTGCCGCCTGCGCATTGCCACCGTTGCCGGGGAGACCGTGGCCTACGGGTTCCTCTGCGGGCGCGACTACGATGCCTCCCGCTACGTGGAGCGCAACACGTCGGGCTTCGACCTCCCCAAGGAGCGGCGGCGGGCGTTTGCCGCGGCGCGCGGTGAGCGCGGCACCCTTGCCGCCCGCGCGCCGATCCCGGCGCGGCTTCCATCGGCATCCCCGCCGCCCTTGGACTCCTCACGCACCTCCCGCTCTGGCAGCGCTTCTTCTCGCTGCTCGGGATTCCCACGGTCACCAGCGTTGACTTCACCGCAGGCGTCGCGGCCGGGCGCGAGCTGCAGGGTGCCGAGTTCTGCGCTCCTATCGCGGCCCTCCACGGCCACGTGAAGCACCTGCGCGGGAAGGCGGACTGGCTGTTCCTGCCGTCCCTGTTCGACGCGGGCCTGCCCGGGTGAATCCACCCCGCGCGTGCAGTGCTACTACACCCAGTACAGCGCAGCGCTCGTGTCCCGGGCGCTGGGCGTCTCCGAGCGCTGCCTGACCCCGACGGTGAGTTACGGCGCCAGTGCGGGAGCGCGACCAGCGGGAGCTCTTCGAGTCCCTGCGGAGGACCGGTGCGTGGCAGGTCACGCGAAGCGCCGTGGACGAGGCGTGGGAGACCGCCGAGCGTGAGCACGAAACGGCCCTCGCGCTGCTGCAGAAACGGTTCGCTGAGGAAACGGCCGGCCTGACGTCCCCGGCGGTCGTGCTCCTTGGCCGCCCGTACAACGTGCTGTCCCCCGAGATGGGAAAAGGCATCCCCGGCATCATCTCCGCGCGCGGCGTGAAGTGCTTCTACCAGGACATGGTGCCGGCAGAGCCGCGGCACCTCGAGCGCGTCCGGCCCCTGCTGGAAGACGTCCACTGGCTCAACGGGGCAGCCATTCTCACCGCCGCGGCGGTGGTGGCCGAGACGCCTTTCCTCTACCCCGTCTTCATGACATCGTTCAAGTGTTCTCCTGACAGCTTCGTCATCGAGTACGTGAAACGGCTCTTTGACGCCGCCGGGCAAGCCGTACCTCATCCTTCAGCTCGACGATCATGATTCGACTCTCGGGTACGAGACCCGCATCGAGGCGGGGATCGCGAGCTTCAGGAACCATGCGGGCCGGCTCGGCGCGACCACGCCGGAGGCAAAGGAAGCGGGCAGGGCGGCCGCACGAGCGCTCCCCGTGGTTCCCACCGCCCTGCGCGCGCTGGAAGGCCGGACGCTTCTCTTCCCCAACTGGGATCCCCTGGTGGGGCCGCTTCTCTGCGCGAACCTCAGGCGCGAGGGCGTGGATGCACGCCTGCTCGAGGAAGACCCCGTGGTCATCCGCAAGGCGATGAGGAACAACACGGGCCAGTGCCTCCCGCTTTCCATCATGATGCAAGAGGCGGTGGACACCGTCCGCAGGCTCGATCTGGATCCGTCGCGGACTGCCGTGTGGGTGCCACGCTCCCGGCTCGCCTGCAACCTCGGGATGTTCACGCCGTTCATGAAGACGCTCCTGGAGGCCGGTTCCGGTGGAGCGGAGAAGATCGAGGTGTACCCGGGAGACTTCTTTTTCCTCGACGTCTCCCTGCGCGCGGCGGTTTCCTCGTACAAGGCGTACCTTGCCGGCGGCGCCATCCGCCGCGCCGTGTGCGCCATCCGTCCACGGGAGAAGGAACGCGGGGTCGCCGACCGCGCGGCGCGCGAGGCGCTCGCTCTCCTGGTGCCCGCGTTCGAGGGTCGGCGTTCCCGCATCGCGGCGGTGCGGGATGCCGCCGCTCTCTTCGACGCCATCGATATCCAGCCGGGGCCGCGGCCGCGCGCGGCCATCTTCGGCGACCTGTACGTCCGCGACAACGACACGATGAACCAGGACCTCGTGCGCGCCATCGAGGCTGCCGGTGGCGAAGCGGTGACCACGCCCTACACCGACTACATCCGCATTATCGCCGCCGCGTATTTCCGCAAGATGCGCGAGGCCGGCGACCACCTGCAGTCGCTGGGCTACCGGGCGCTGTGGAACACCGCGGACACGATCGGGGCGGGGATCGGCGCGCCCTTCGCACGGTTCCTCATGCCCGCCGCTCCCCTCGACGGTGCCGGGCAGCGAGAAGTTCCTCGACGCCTTCGGCATGCGAAGCGATCATATGGGCGAATCGTTCGAGAACCTGCTGAAGATCCATCACCTCGCGCAGGTCTATCCCGACCTTGCCCTTTTCGTGCAGGCGAGTCCCGGCTTCTGCTGCCCCTCCCTTGTCACCGAGGCCATGGCACGCACGATCGAGCGCCTGACAGGGATCCCCGTGGTGAGCATCACCTACGACGGCACGGGCCAGTACAAGAACGACGTCATCGCGCCGTACCTCGCCGGCGCCGCGGTGGGCCGACCGGTCCGCGCTTGAACGGCAGGGGCGTTCCGCCCTATCCTCGCCACCGGCACGCGATATGGTCAGCATCCCCGTGGCGTTTCCCGAAGACCTCGTGGCACTCGAACCGGTGGACGTTCCGCTCTCCACGGGCAGGAGCGTGTCCGTCCATGCCTTCCGCGCGGAGTTCAATGTCTCCCCTGACCGGTCTTCCGGGATGGGGCTGGACCGTTCCTATTCGACCAGGCGCCTCGTGCTCGTGGACAAGCAGGCGGTGTTCCCCGAGATCGCTTGCCTCTCCCTCTTCCAGCGCTCCGGGTGGCAGGGCGTCTGGTCCGATCACCTGCATCACAAGTACTTCGACAAGATGCCCACGCAGAGCAAGGGCACCTCGCTCGACACGTTCGCCAACCAGGCCATCTCCCGCATCGCCGAGAACAACGGGAAGAGCAAGGCCGGCTGCTGGGACCTCGTCCTGTGGGAGAACAGGACGCTCGTCTTCGTCGCGGTGATCACCGCCGAGGAAAAGGGGCGGGGAGGGCTCAGCGAGGCGAACGCCCGCTGGCTCGCGGCTTCCATCCGCAGCGGTCTTTCCCCCAGCCAGTTCGCCATTGGTATCGTGGACCTACCGCACGGTGACGGCTCGACGGAGGCAGAGGGATGCCGGCTGAGATCCACTACATCGATGCGGGCGCGGCCGAGGTTCCCGTGATGCGGGAGTTGTTCTCCGAGTACGGGCGCTCCCTGGGCATCGACCTCTCGTTCCAGGATTTCGACCAGGAGCTGGCAACGCTCCCCGGGAAGTACACGCCGCCGGACGGGGCCGTCATCATCGCCCTGCAGGGTGCCGTTGCCTGCGGGTGCGTGGCGCTGCGCCGCATCGACCAGGCGACGTGCGAGATGAAGCGCCTGTACGTCCGGCCCGACGCCCGCGGCCTTGGCATCGGCGCCGAGCTGGTGCGTCTCATCGTGGACAGGGCGAAGAGCCGGGGATACCGGGCCATGCGGCTTGATACGCTGCCCTCCATGAAGAGCGCCATAGCGCTGTACGCCTCTTTCGGGTTCCGCGAGATCCCCGCCTACACGTTCAACCCCATCCACGGGGCCGTCTACATGGAGAAGCTGCTCTAGGTCAGCGGGCCGCAGGCCTCGCGGGCGGGCCGCAGGCCTCGCGGGGCGGGCCGCTGCCCAGCGCGGCCACCATCTCCTTGAACCTGCGCCCCCTGTCGAACTCGTTGAGGAACATGCCGAATGAGGTGCAGCCCGGCGAGAAGAGGAGCGAGACACCGGGATGCCCGTCCGCGAGCCGTACCGCGTGCCGCACGCCGCATGCCAGCGCCTCCGGCAGCGAGGGGAAAGGGCCTTCATAGCGGGCACCGGCGGCGTCCAGCACGATCCTCATCTTCTCCGTGCCGGTTCCGGCCAGCAGCACGATGGCGGCGGGAAGGCCGGCGACATCCGCGAGAGGCGCGAAGTCGATGTTCTTGTCCGTCCCGCCCGTGATGAGAACCACCGGCGCGGAGAGCGCCCGCAGCGCCTCGGCGGTGGCATGCGGGATGGTTGCCGCCGAATCGTTGTAGAACCGTATTCCCTTCCATTCGCGCACAAGCTCGAGGCGGTGCTCGATGCCGGGAAACTCGGCAAGCGCCTTCCGGATGACCTCGGCTTTCAGGCCGAACGCCTGGAGAGCGAGACCAGCGCAGAGGAGGTTCATGCGGTTGTGCCGGCCTTCCGGGCCGGCTCGCGCCGAGGATGTGACACGGTGTCCGGCCCCGATCCGCGAGAGGCCTTCGTCGCCTTCCAGCCAGGCGCCGGCAGCGCCGGCCGGCAGGGGTGACGCCGCGTAGAGCAGGCTGCGGGCGCGGGTCTCGCGCGGGAAGTCCCTCTGCCACGGGTCGTCCAGATTGAAGAGGGCGTGCTGCTCCGGCCTCCTGCTCCTGGAAGATGACCTTCTTGTCGGCGACGTAGTCTTCCATGCCCCCGTACTTGTCCAGGTGGTCGGGAAGGATGACCGTGAAAACGGAGACCGCGGGCCTGAGCAGGCCACGCCCGCGCAGGTCACCCAGCTGCCACGAGGAGAGCTCCAGCACGACGGGCGCCGCCGGGGAGAGCTCCTCCAGGAAAGACAGCGGGGAGACGGTGATGTTCCCGCCGAGCTCGCGCGCCGGGGAACACACGCGTGATGCCGAAGGCGATGGCCGACGCGGTCGTGGACTTCCCCTTGGAGCCCGTGACGGCGAGCATGGGGTTCTTCGCGACGGCGAGGAACACGGAGAGGTCGGTCTCGACGGGCACGCCCTTCTCCCTCGCGGCGCGCAGGAAAGGGGAGGACGGCGACACGGCCGGGTTCTTGATGACGAGGTCGGCGCCGGTGAAGTCCTCTTCCACGTGACGGCCGAGGACGTAGCGGACGCGGTGGCCGACGCAGCCGCTCCATGGATTCCTGCAGCGTCGCCGCGTCACGCAGGTCCGTGACGGTGACCGCGGCGCCGCGGCGCGCAAAGAACAGCGCCGTCGGCAGGCCGCCGCCGTTGAGGCCGAGCCCCATGACGGTGACCTTCATTCCCGCGATCGAGCCCAGGTCAATCTTCAATTCGGAACTCCTTCATCTCCTCGGCATTCAGGTACGATTCGACCCGCACGGTCCGGACTCATCGTACCATGACGGCGGGACCTGCGCCTTGAGCTCCCGGAAGAACGGGCAGGTCCTCCGAGAAGCTCGGACTCTTCATCTCCCCCTGGATGCGTTCCATCGCCGGGCAGGAGGAAGTCCAGGGAGCGGTGCAGGCGCGGCACGGAGGCCAGCCGCTGCTCGGCGGACAGGCCGATGACGGTCTGGCAGACGGTCTTGTACTTGCAGAGGTAGGGGTAGTAGGGATAGATCCGCTTCCCCGCGGGAACGAACAGACGCGTGAAGAACTTCGTGAGGTCGGCGTCCATCCAGATGCCCTGCCGGAAGTAGCCGCGGCCGAACTCGCCGATCCACGTCTGGGAGATGGTCTGGCGGATGCGGAAGCCTTCCAGCTGCCCGCCCACGACGCTCGCCTCCTCCAGCGGGATCACCGTCGATTCGAGGAAGAGCCTGCGCGTGCTGTAGCGCGGGGTGGCGTCGTTCGTCCCCCGCTCGACCACCGTCGCTTCCCCCGGCCGCAGGGTGAGGTCCAGGCGCAGGAGGTAGAGATAGCGGATGCCGTCCACGGGATAGACGCGGTAGAAGCAGGGGCGGAGGATTTCCGTGGGATCGAAGAAGTAGGTGAGGTCCTTCAGCACCTGGGGCGCGGCAGCGGCGATCTGCCCGATCACGTTCCTGAGGGTGGCGCGGTAGGGCGCGGGCGGGCGCACCTCGCGCACATCGTGGTGGATGGGCAGGTGATCCACCGTGTAGGGGGCCTCGAGCTCCAGGAAGAAATCCTCGCTGTGGCTGAAATGCCGGCTGAAGCGACGCTGCCCATCGCCGATCCCTGCGAGCAGCGCATTGACGTCAGGGTCGGCGTAGCCGACCCTGATCTCGTTGGAAATCTGCTCCACCGCACCCTATTAAACAGGAAACGGGCGCGCGCGGCAACATTCGCCCATGGCGGGGCGGTCGTGCGCGTTCGTCGCGCTGGCGGCCGCACCTTCGACGGTGGGGGCGGCCGCGCCTGTCGCGCCGGCTATCGTGCCGCCGCGCCGTCCATCATGGCCGGCAGGACAACCGTCCCGTGCTTCTCCTTCAGCGCCTGCAGGCCTTTCCTCTGCTCCTCGTAGACCTCGAAGATGCGCGGCGGGATCTTCTTCTCCTTGCGGTAGGCATCCTCCTGGAGCTGGATGCGGGCGAGGATGTTGTCCACGTAGAAGGAGAACTGCTTCTCGTAGAGCGGGCGGGTGTATTCCTTGCCGACCATCTCCTTGAAGATCTTCTGCAGGTCCTCGAAGCGGGGGATGGACCCGATGGGCGTCTCGATGGCCCCCACCTCCCCGTGCGCGTAGCGCTCCAGCCATGTGAGCCACGCCTTCACGTCGCGCTTCTCTCCGAGGAGCTTGTTGAGGTCACCGCCGCGCTCGCAGTCCAGGAGGAAGTAGTTCAGGCCGGCAATGCAGGGGCCGTCCCTCCTTCGGAGAACTTCTTCGAGTTGAAGAACAGGAACTGCGCCTCCATGTAGTCGCCCAGGGGGCAGGGAATGAACGGCGAGTTGGCCCACGGCTGCCGGTTCACACCCTTGGCCCCCACCTCGGTAGCCGTGGCCGCGGAGAGGATGGAGGCGCCGATGGCCACGCCGTGATCGGGGTTGCTTGGCCACCCAGACCGGGGGCATGGTGTCGCTGTCCCGCCCGCTGTAGGTGATGACCTTGATGGGAACCCCGACGGGGTCGGAGGCGATCGCATGGTTGTAGTTGCCGATGGCCGTGTTGCTGAGGGTGGCCCGCGCGTTCGCGTTGGAGATGGGCACCGGCTTGCCGTTCTTGTCGGTCTTTCCCGGCCACCAGTCACCCTGGAAGTTGCGTCCCTTCGCGGGCGGGGTGCTCCCCGCTGCCCGTCCAGTGCGGAACGCTGTGCTCGTCCACCAGGACGTTCGACCAGATCACCTCCGTGCCGGGCTCACGCAGGCACTTGTACAGGTACGGGTCGCCTTCCTTGTTGAGGTCCTCCACGATGGCGAAGACGCCGATCTCGGGGTTCACCGCGCGCAGGGTCCCGTCCTTGGCGATCCAGATCTGCGCGAGGTCGTCGCCGATGTAGTCGGTGCCGACCATGGCGGTGGTGGTCTTTCCGCAGCCCGACGGGGCCGCCCCGGCGAAGAAGGTTTTCCGCCCCCCGGCCCCGTCATGCCCGGTGATGAACATGTGCTCGGAGAGCTCGCTTTCCCGCCGGTAGTAGGTGCAGAGATCCACGGCGAACCTGTGGTTTCCCTTCTTCAGCATGAGCGTGTTGCCCGCGTACGTGCAGTACATGCTGAAGGTCGTGAACCAGCTGCGGTCCATGAAGATGCGCGCCTTGGCGATGTCCTCCGAGCGGTTGGTGCCCTGGCTGTGCACGTTCGTGAAGAACACACCCGCGCGCGCCGCCTCGGCGTCGAACTTCTCGAACACGCAGCGGTAGAGGATGTTGGCGCTGTGCAGGACGTACGCGGAGCTGGAGATCATCGAGCCCGGGCACCGCGGCCTGGGCGCCGATGGGACCGCGGTTGTAGAAGCCGACGAACATCGTGCTGCCCTTCATGATGCCGCCCATGGTCTCGCGGATGTAGGCGAGCGCCTCCGCGCGCGCCATCTTCTTGGCGAGGGCGCTGACCTCCTCATCCTCGTTGACGATGTAGAACGTCTGGTCGACCATCCGCCCCTGGTCCTCCGGCAGGTCGAAGTGCAGCGTGTGGTCCTTCATGGCGAGGGGGCATTCCTCCCCGTGTCGAGGCTGAGCTTCAGGCATTCGGCCACGTCCTGCGGGGAGCCGTGACGATGAAGACCCGGCCGGGGCGCACATGGCGATTGCGTTGGCGATGCGCAGGAGCGCGTCGGCTGTCTTTATCCGGCGCAGCTTGGCACGGTTGGTGGCGTCGAGGGCGGCGTCGAAGAGCTTCTCTGCCTCCGCGAGTGTGCGGATGCCTCCTACGTCCGACAGGATGTCTATTCCCTTCCTCAGCTCCAGCATGGGCTTCTCCTTCTCGCGAGGGAAAGATCGTCGTCCCGCCGACTATCTCTCCCGCGCATATTTATGCAGAATATGGTATTCCAAGCAGATTCGGGGCGGCGTGTCAATGGGGAGCATGCGCGCGCCAGCAGTTCGCAGTCTGACGCCAAGGGAGCGAATTCTCATTTTGCACGACTCTCGAAGGGCCGTTCTTGTCACTTTTCAAGGGTCCGTGATCCGGTTGAAGGTGCGAAATGAGAATCTCTGATGCGCGCGCATGGCGGCGCCGCGCCTACTGGTGAACCCGTCTGTCTACCTCGCCGATTCTTGAAAAGCGCAAGCAGGGTGTGCCTTTTTTGCGTTTTCCAGGAGCATGACGCGTTCAGAAGATCCCGACATACACGGGCTGGCATCCCGCCTTTCGCCATTGAACGGCATGCCGCTCAACACGGCCCTGGCGGGCAGGATTCTCGGGCTGTCCCGGCCCGCAGCGCTTGCAGGTGTAGAAGGCCTGCAACGGGAGGGTCTCGCACGCCTGCTGCCCTTCTACGGCGGCACGGGACGGCCTCTTCTCTGCCTCTTTGTCGACAACGGGTCGGATCCCGCGTCTTTCCGTGCCCGCTGCATACTGTCAATCAGCAGGAAGCTCCTGTCAGTCCTCCCGGAGGTCCGCCTGTTCTATTGGAAGACCGGCAAGACTCGCCAGATCGACCTGCTGGCGGAAAGGGAGGACCAGCGGGTCGGCTTCTGCTTCACGCCGCTGCCGCTCTGCCATCACAGGGACTGGCACGCCCTGGCAACGGGAATCGAGAAGGGGCTGATCCATGCCCGGCTTTCTGCTGCACGGCGGCCGCCGGGCATTCGGCATCCGCAGGGGAGTCCAAGCGCTGCCCGGTGGACGAGTTCCTGGAGGACCCGGTGATGTGGATGTGCCTCTGGCAGTCGTCAGGGGAAATCGCGGAAGCGAGGAAGCGGATCAACGAGGGGGAAGGCGGGACGCCGCCTCCCCCCTGAGCATCAGCCGATGGCCACCTTTCCTGTTTCCCCGCTGCGGATGCGGATGCATTCCTCCATGGGCAGGACGAAGATCTTGCCGTCGCCGATGTTGCCCGTGCGGGCGCCCTTGACGATGGCGTCCACGGCCGGCTTCACGTAGGCGTCGTTGACCGCCGATCTCCAGGCGCACCTTCTTCAGCAGCGTGCCCGACCTCCTTGACGCCGCGGTAGACCTCCGTGACCGCCCTTCTGCCGGCCGCAGCCCAGGACATTGGTCACGGTCTTCAGGTAGATCTCCTTCTCGTCGAGCTCCCGCATCACGTCGTCGAGCTTGTGCGGCTGGATGATCGCGATGATCAGTTTCATGGTTCTCTCCTCCTGCGCCTCAGTCGATGAGCGTGTAGGCGCTTTCCTTGTGCTGGGTGTTGTCCAGGCCGATGGCCTCGTCCTCGTCCTTCACCCGCAGGCCCATGACCAGGTCGAGCACCTTCGTGAGGATCAGCGTCACCACCGCCGCGTAGACGATGGTTGCCCCCACGCCGATGGCCTGGATGCCGAGCTGGCGCCAGTTGCCGTAGATACCGCCGTCGGCGCCGGCGGAGTTGATCATCTTCGTGGCGAACACGCCCGGTGAGGAGCGCCCCCACGGTTCCGCCCACCCCGTGCACGCCGAACGCGTCCAGCGAGTCGTCGTAGCCGAGCCTGCCCTTGATCGACGGCCACCGCGATGTAGCAGACGATGGCCACCACGATGCCGATGGCGATGGAGCCCATCGGGGTGACGAACCCCGCGGCCGGCGTGATGGCGACCAGCCCCGCCACGGCGCCCGTTGCGGCTCCCAGCACCGTGGGCTTCTTCGTACGAGCCAGTCGATGATCACCCATGCCAGGCCCGCCATCGCGGTGGCCGTGTTCGTGTTGATGAAGGCGCTCACGGCGAGCTCGTTGGCTGCCAGCGCGCTTCCCGCGTTGAACCCGAACCAGCCGAACCAGAGCAGCGCCGCGCCGATCAGCGTGTAGGTCATGTTGTGCGGCGCCGGCGTGATCCGCGGGATACCGCTGCCGCTTGCCGATGACCAGCGCGAAGACGAGCGCCGAGATGCCCGAGGAGATGTGCACGACCGTGCCGCCGGCGAAGTCCAGCGCGCCGAGGTTGTGCAGCCACCCGTCCTTGCCCCAGACCCAGTGCGCAATCGGGTCGTACACGAAGGTGGCCCAGAGAAGCGGTGAACACCGCGAACGTGGAGAACTTGATCCTCTCCGCGAACCCGCCCGTGATGAGCGCGGGGGTGATGACGGCGAACATCATCTGGTAGACCATGAAGAGCTGGTGGGGGATCGTGGCCGCGTAGTCGGGGTTCGGCGCCAGGCCGACGCCCCGCAGGGCGAACCATGAGAGGTTGCCGATGACGTGGCCCGCGTCCGGGCCGAAGGCCAGGCTGTAGCCCCAGAGCACCCACTGGACGCTGATGAGGCAGAGGATGAAGAAGGACTGCATCATGGTGGAGAGCACGTTCTTGCGCCGGACCAGGCCGCCGTAGAACATGGCGAGGCCCGGTGCGGTCATCGCCATGACGAGCGCCGTCGAGACGAGCATCCAGGCCGTGTCGCCGTAGTTGATCGCTGGCATCGATTCCTCCTTGCCATAAGATTCGATGCCCCTGTCAAGCAAGAGTCGTGCCAAGCTCTACGATCAGTGCCGCTCGCGGAATCTCCGGGACTCTATCCGGTACTTGCGGACGCGCAGGCCCATGATCCGCTCGGTGATGCCCAGCGCGGCGGCGGCGGCCGCCATGTTGCCGCGCGACGACTTCAGCGCCTCCACCAGCAGCTCCCGCTCCACGCGCTCGAGGGTGGCCTGCAGCGTGCCGCGGGGCACGGTGCCGCTGGCCTCCGCGGTCTGCAGCGTCGGGCGGCAGGTGGTGGCCGTGGATCACGTCGTCGTCGCTGAGCAGCACGGCGCGCTCGATGCAGTTCTCCAGCTCGCGCACGTTGCCCGGCCAGTGGTAGGCCATGAGCATGTCGATGGCGGGCGTGGAGATGCGGCGCACGTTCTTGTGGTTCTGCCTGCTGTAGCGCTCGGCGAAGTAGTCGGCGAGCAGCAGGATGTCGGTCCGCCGCTCGCGCAGCGGGCGGGATGTGCACGGGAAAGACGTTCAGCCGGTAGTAGAGGTCCTGGCGGAACTGCTCCTTCTCGATGAGCTGCTCCAGGTCGCGGTTGGTCGCGGCGATCAGGCGCACGTCGGCCTTGATCGTCGCCGTGCCGCCCACGCGCTCGAACTCCTTCTCCTGCAGCACGCGCAGCAGCTTGATCTGCATGGCGGGGGAGAGGTCGCCGATCTCGTCGAGGAAAAGCGTGCCGCCCTGCGCCAGCTCGAAGCGTCCCTTCGCGGGCGGCCACCGCGCCGGTGAAGGCGCCCTTCTCGTGGCCGAAGAGCTCGCTCTCGATCACGCCCTCCGGCAGCGCCGCGCAATTGACCTTGATGATGGGCTTTGCGGCGCGCCGGCTGGCGTAGTGGATGGCGTGCGCCACCAGCTCCTTGCCCGTGCCGCTCTCCCCGCGCAGGAGCACCGTCGTGTCGCTCGCGGAGACCTGGGCGATGAGGTGGTAGACCTCCTGCATCGCCTTGGAGTTGCCGATGATGTTCGACGGCCGGAACCGGTCCTTCAGCTCGTCCTGCAGCCGGAGGTTCTCCTCCAGCAGCCGCTCGCGCTCCTCCTGCGCCGACTGGCGCAGCCGCACCGCCTGCGCGATCAGCGAGGCGATGATGGAGAGCAGGCGCGCGTCTTCCTGGAGCTGGACGGCGCGTCCGAGGCGGGCCGGTCCGCGCTCAGCGCGCCGATCACCTCGCGGCCCATCTTGATGGGCACGCAGAGGAAGGAGAGGTCCCCGCCTCGCTGCGGTCTTGCGCGCGCCGGTCTTGTCGAGGAACGCGGGCTCCTCGGAGATGCGCGGAACGATGGCCGGGCTTGCCCGTCTGGATCACCTTGCCCGGTGATGCCTTCTCCCAGCTTGTAGCGGCCCTTGCGCTTCTGCGTGGCGGAAAGGCCGTAGGCGGCCTCGATGGAGATCTCCCCGGTCTGGCGGTTGAGCAGGGTGAGCGTGGCGAACTTCATGCCCAGGGACCGGGTGATGACCTCCAGGACGGGCTCCACGACGGTGCGCAGGTCGAGGCTGGAATCGAGGATCTGGGTGATCTCGAAGAGGATCGAGAGCTCCTCCGGCCTCTCCGTCCCGCCTCTTTCTCTCGACGGCCATGCGTCCCTCCCTGAAACTACAAAAATGTATTTTGCTTTCAAAAAAAGATACAAAAATGTAGCTC
This sequence comes from uncultured Spirochaetota bacterium, assembly GCA_963768665.1. Taxonomy (GTDB): domain Bacteria; phylum Spirochaetota; class Spirochaetia; order SZUA-6; family Fen-1364; genus Fen-1364. The sequence goes on from CAVYIU010000004.1 coordinate 453,745, forward strand.
GTTTCGCAGGCCGCGACGTCAAGCAGAGCTCCGCCCGGCGGGCCGCGACCGCCCCGCGGCACCCCCGCGGCACCCCTGTCGTTGACAGCCTGGCGCCACGCTCCCGTATAAAGCCAGTCATGAACCCGCTGGCAGCAGAATTGAACGCCGTTCTCGCGGGAACCGTCGCCGACGCTCTGCTCTCCGACCTTGGCAGGCGGATGTTCTTCCCCAAGGGGATCGTCGCGCAGTCCGCGGAGGCGAAGAAGCACGCCACCCGCGCCAACGCCACCATCGGCATTGCCACCCGCGGGGGCAAGCCGGTCTTCCTCCAGGCCATCCGCTCCCTGGTGCCCGGCCTGGACCCCGACGAGATCTTCCCGTACGCCCCCACGCAGGGCGTCGAGAAGCTGCGGGAGCTGTGGAAGAAGGAGATCGTGCGGAAGAACCCCGACATCGGGACCGCCGCGTTCTCCCTGCCCCTGGTGGTTCCCGGGCTCACCTGCGGGATCTCCACTCTGGCCGACCTGTTCGTGGACAAGGGGGACACCCTGGTCCTCCCCGACCTGCACTGGGACAACTACCCCCTCATCTTCGAGACCCGCCGCGAGGCTCGATCGCGACGTTTCCCGTTCTACGGCGCAACGGGCGGTTTCAACGTGGACGGGCCTGGCTGCTGCCGTGCGCAAGGCCGCCGGGAAGGGCAAGGTCGCTCCTGCTGCTGAACTTCCCCAACAACCCCACCGGCTATTCCTCGACGCGGTCGGAGGCGGACGCGGTCGTTGCCGTCATCGAGGAGGTGGCGCGCGGCGGCGCCGCGCTGCCTGGTGATCACTCGACGACGCCTACTTCGGGCTGTTCTACGAGCAGGAGATCTACACGCAGTCGCTTTTCGCCCGGTTGTGCAGCCTGCACGAGAACGTGCTCGCGGCCAAGGTGGACGGCTCCACCAAGGAAGACCTCACCTGGGGATTCCGGACGGGCTTCATCACCCTCGGCGCGAAGGGGCTCACGGCCGAGCACTACGATGCCCTCACGCGCAAGCTCATGGGCGCCGTGCGCTCCACGGTGTCCAACTCCAGCATCCTCGCCCAGAGCCTGATCATCCACGCCATGGAAAGCCCCGACCGCGAAAGCGAGAAGGAGGCGGCTGCGTCCCTCCTGCGCCAGCGCTACGAAAAGGTGAAGGAGATCCTGTCGAAGAAGAAGAGCACGGCGATCGAGCCGCTGCCGTTCAACTCGGGCTACTTCATGAGCTTCCGTCTCAACAAGGGCAACGCGGAGGATCTGAGGAAGGCGCTGCTCATGGACGCGGCGTGGGAACCATCGCCATCGACGAGCGCTGCCTGCGCGTGGCGTTCTCGAGCGTGGACGTCGAGAAGCTGCAGGAGCTGTACGACCTGATCTACGCCGAGGCGGAGAAGCTCTAGGACGCGCGAAGCGCGTGCGGCGGGGCCCCACGCTCCCGCGCACTCACTGGGTCGCTGGCCGCGTGGGGACCCTAGGGGTTGACGAGGTACTTTCCCAGCTCCTTCAGCTCGGGGATGCTGCTCGTAGACGGGCCGCTTCTTCTCGTGCGCGGCCTGGTCGAGGCTCGTGGTCTTCAGGTACAGCTCGTTCACGAGGTCCGAGAGGATGGCGAGGTTCACCGGGAAGTTCTGTGCGGCCATGTCGCGCAGGACCCTGTCCTTGTCCGTGCCGCCCTGGGCGAGCATCGCCCTTGAGGTTGGGGACCATCTTCGTCCGCGCCTGGTGGATGAAGTGCGCGGCGGCGAGCACCATCTCGTACAGCTCGTCGAACTGGAATCCCTGCTGCTTGTAGTACTCCGTCTTGGCCGTGAGGTTCTCCAGGCGGTCCCATTCCGACTGCTGGAGCTCCAGGACCACGAGCGCCTTCCGGATGAACCGGTTGGATACGTTGTTCTGGAAATGGTCACCGATCTTCTCGATGATCCGGAAGACGTCGGGATCCTTGATATTCACGCAACAGTCCTCTTCGAAGAAGGGTAACTGGATGCCCCGGCCGGTCAAGCCAGGGCGGCGCATCCCCGCCGATTCTCATTCTGCACCTTCAACAGGATCGCAGACCCTTGAAAAGGGCCGAGAACGGCCCATTGAGAGTCGTGCAAAATGAGAATTCGCTCCCTCGGCGTCATACTGAGAACGGCTGGGCGCATCCCTGGCGGAGACCCCGTTCGCGCATGGCTGCCGCAACCGAGGCGGAAAAACCCTGCTTCGCGTCGAAGCCGCGAGGCGCCAGGAGGGCCTTCCGGGGGGTATCGCACTGCAGCCGCATGATGACCGTCTCCTGCGGCAGCCGCTCGAGGCCCTGACCACGTACTCCAGGTGCGACCGGGCCGACGGCACAGTGATCTCTCCCTGCCATGAACTCCTGGGCGAGAGCCGTTCCTTCCGGGACGTGGAGGTTGTGGATCTTCACGCCGTCGACACGCAGCCGGGCGATCTCGTCGATCGTCTGCATGATCTCAGCGAGGCCTTCCCCAGGGAGGCCGAAGATGAGGTGCACCGCGTGCTTCATGCCGCGCTCTTTCAGCAGCGGCATGCGCGCGGAGGAAATCCCCCACGGTGTGCCCGCGTCGGATCCTGCGCAGCGTCTCGTCATTTGACGACTGGAGGCCCAGCTCGCACCAGACCTCGAGTCCGCGGGAGCGCGTACGACGCGAGCAGGTCTGCCTTCTGCCCCGTCCAGGCAGTCGGGCCGCGTTGCGACGTTCAGCCCTCTGAAGGCGGCGAGGGCGAGACCGTGGTCGTAGATGCGCTTCAGCGCATCCACCGGCGCGTTCGTGTTCGAATATGCCTGGAAGAAGAGGATAAACGCCTCGGCATCGTAGCGGCGGCGCAGGAAGTCCACGCCGTCCTTCACCTGCCGCTCCAGGTCGATCGCGCACGAAGGGGCGCCGAGGTAGGGTGCACGGCCCCCGTCCGCGGCGCAGTACGTGCAGCCCGCCCCGGACCTGCCCCCCGCCCGGTTCGGGCAGCCGAAGCCGGCGTCCACGGCGACGCGAAAGACGCGGCAGCCATGGCGTTCGCGGAGATAGCGGGCGTAGGGAGGTAGGGCAAGGTCGGGTGGATCCACGTGGGTCCATGGTAGCAGATCGGTCCCGTCATTGACATCACGCTGCCCGGTTCCTACAGTGGCCCCGTGAAGAAGAGGTCGCTCCGCCTCGTGGTCCTTCTCGCGGCCGCGTCCGCCTTCCTCAGCGTGGCCGGCTGCGGTTTCGGCCTCCTGCCCACCGTCACCCTGGTGACCAACAGGCCGGAGATGGCCGCGTACGTGGATACGTTCAACGCGCAACACACCGACGTCCAGGTCAGATCGCCTACCAGGAAACCCCCTCCCAGGCCGTCCTGGACGGCGTGAGCGGCGACGTCGTGATCGGCGAGTGGCTTTCCAGTCCCGCAGTCGTGGACCGGCTCGACGCGCTGTGGGGACCTCGTGAAGCCCGGGAAGATCGACCCGTCCTGGTATTATCGAGCGCTTCTGCACATGGGGTCGCGTGACAATCGGCCTTTCCTCATGCCTCTCTCCTTCTCCCTTCCCGCCGTCGTCTACCTCTCGCTCCGAGGTCCAGACGGGCCTGCAGCCGATGTTCATGTCGCTGGATACCCTGAGCACCCTGAGCGCCTCCTACAACAAGACCGACAAGGCCGGGAACCTGGCGAGCGTGGGTTTTCTCGCCTGCGGTGGAACGAGGAGTTCCTCACCGATGCGGCGCTCCTGTTCGGGGCACGCTTCCGTCCCGGCCGGGGAGGGCTTCCCGCGTGGGACGAGGCGGGGCTGAAGAAGACCGTCGATTTGGCCAGGCATGGATGGCCGATGTGAACGGCGGGGTCGATCGTGATGCCCTCTTCGCGCAGCGGGACCTTGTCCAGCCCTGGTACAAGCTGCTGACCGCCCGCAAGATGCTGTTCGCACTCGCGCCTTTCACCGAGCTCTTCGCCCTGCCGGAAGAAAAGCGGCAGGATTTCGACTTCCGGTGGCTTTCCAGGACGGCATGGTCCCCGTCATGGAAGATGTCCTGTTTGCCGGCGTCCTGCGCTCGTCGCGAAACAAGGCGGAAGCGAGGGCGTTCCTGCAGTGGTTCTGCAGCCTTGCCGACGCAGCAGAGCCTGCTGACGGTGAACCAGTCGCGGCGCATCGGGGTCTTTGGCGTCACGAACGGCTTTTCTGCCCTGAAGTCCATCAACGAAAAGGACCTGCCGCAAAAGTACCCGATACTCCTCGGTCACGTGCCGCTGGAGAGCTTCCTCAGTTTCCCCGAGATGCTCCCCGACAACTGGCTGAGCATACGGGGTACGAATGGCACGGACGGGGTCATCTGGCAGTGGATCCTGGCTGCCGCGTCCGTTTCGCCTTCGGACCAGCCCGTGAAGCCTCTCGACAAGACGCTTCAGGAGTGGTCGAATCGCAGAAAAAATGATCACAGACGGCGTGACGTAGACCGTTTTCCTTGTTTTCCGTTTGACATCACGATAGATTCTGCTCTATGATGGCGCCATAAGATAATCCACTCGGGAGGTTGCCAATGGCGACAGTTGAACTGCGAAACATCACCAAGATCTATGAGGGCGGGGTCAAGGCCGTCGACAGCGCGAACCTGACGATCAACGACAAGGAGTTCGTCGTTCTTGTCGGTCCGTCGGGCTGCGGCAAGACCACCACGCTCGGATGGTCGCGGGCCTGGAGGAGATCTCCGGCGGAGAGCTGTACATCGACGGGAAGCTCATGAACGACGTCGCGCCGAAAGACCGGGACATCGCCATGGTTTTCCAGAATTACGCCCTCTACCCCCACATGACCGTGTACGACAACATGGCGTTCGGTCTGAAGATCCGCAAGTATCCCAAGGCCGAGATCAACACCCGCGTGCACGAAGCGGCGCAGATCCTCGACATCGAGGAGCTCCTGGACAGGAAGCCCAAGGCGCTCTCGGGCGGGCAGCGCCAGCGCGTCGCGGTCGGCCGCGCCATCGTGCGCAAGCCGAAGGTCTTCCTCTTCGACGAGCCGCTCTCCAACCTCGATGCGAAGCTGCGCGTCCAGATGAGGGCCGAGCTTTCCGCCCTTCACCACCGGCTCCAGGCCACGATGATCTACGTCACCCACGACCAGATCGAGGCCATGACCATGGGGGACCGGATCGTCGTGCTGAAGGACGGCCTCATCCAGCAGATCGGCACGCCGCTGGGCCTCTACAACACGCCGGTGAACAGGTTCGTCGCGGGCTTCATCGGGTCGCCCCCCATGAACTTCATGAAGGTCAGCCTGAAGATGGAGAACGGCAAGCTGTTCGCCGACGAGGGCAGCTTCCGCATGGAGCTCACCCCCCAGCAGTCGGAGACGCTGCGCAACTACGCCGGCAAGGACGCCATCTTCGGCATCCGGCCCGAAGACCTCCTCTACACGGAGACCCCTGAGAAGACGAACAACATCCCGGCGAAGGTCGAAGTCATCGAGCCCCTGGGATCGGAGATCCACCTCTGGGTCAGCACGAAGAACAACCAGCTCGTGTGCAAGGTCGCCCCGCGGTTCACATTCCACATCGGCGACATCGCGAACATGCACCCTGACCTCACGAAGATCCATTTCTTCGACCTGGAGACGGAAAAGGCGATCTTCTAGGACGCTTGTCCCAGGACGATTGCACGAGCAAAGGCCGCCCCGTCGCGCAACCGCGCGGCAAAGGGCGGCCTTTTCCGTGTCCGGGACTAGGGAAGCTCTCCGCCGCTGCGCTTCGAGTAGAGCTTGGCCAGGAACCGCGTCGTGGCGATGGCTTCGTCGATTCCGTGCGCGCTCGCGGTCTATCTGCGCAAAGAACTGCGCCGTGGTCACCCCTGCGTCCAGCACGCCAACGCCGACGCCCTGGTCGTGGAGCGCCCGCAGGCGCTCCAGGCGGAACGAGACGCGTTCCAGCTGGAACTGGGTGCGCCGCATGCGCGCCAGCACCGCCCCGATGCACGGCGCGTTCCCGTTTCAACTCGGCCCGCTGGCCGACGCGCCCGTGCCTGTTCTCGTCTTTCCACTTGGCGAGAGCGCGCTTGTTGCGTTCCAGCTCGGCGCGAGCGGCGGTCAGTCGCGCGAGAGGCCCGCGTAGAGCCGCGCGTTGGCGAGGACGAGCTTCAGCGCGTTCCTCTGCAGCGAACTCCGCGCGGTCGGCCGCACCACCGGGCCGGTAGCTTGCCAGGGCCGCCGCCGCGACGGGAGCAGTGCTGTACAGCTCGCCCGGTCGCTTCTCCACGACCGTGCCCGGGGATCGCGTGCAGGTCCGTGCCCTGGTCGTCGGTGCACGAGGACATCCCCCTCGTCGCAGGTGACGAGGACGTCGCCGGTGGGCGGCGCCGTCACGGTGAAGGCTGTCCCCCTCACCCCCATGGAGGTCGAGTCGGTCTTGACGCGCACGTCCTGCGCGGAGGCGAGCTTCGCCACCTTCAGCGCGATGCTGCCGCCGATGATGCCGACCGTCGTCTGCTGCCTTCCCGGAAAGCACGGAGAGCTCCAGGGAAAACTGCGTGTCAGGGCTGATGCGGACCGTCATGGCGGGGGCGCGCGGTGTGGCGATGGAAATCTCCGCCGAGCCGTCGGCGCCGGTTTTCACCAGGTCGAAGTTCTCGACGTCGGTGCCTGTGCCGGCGCCGTCCAGCACGGCGCCGTCACGCACGATGCGAGCGTGCCCTCGAGCGTACGTGACGGTGCCTATGGAGTCTTCCGTCGCTGCCCAGGCCGCCGATGGCCAGAGGCAGGCCAGGACAGCGACGACGACCCCTACATGAGGCGAAAATCACCCAGGCCTTGCCCTCCATCGTGAAGTAGAACTGCATGTAGGCGCCCCAGAAGGGACATCAGCCGAGAGGTCCGTCGTGGACCTTGACGTTCAGCACGTAGACGGGACCGTTCACGCCGTCCACGGGGCTGTCCGCGCTCTCGACGAAGATGCTGTCGACATGTCCAGGAGTCGCCGATCATGGCCGACGGGAAGTCGGCCTTGTCGAACGAGCCGAGGAGGGTGGTCTTCAGCTCGTTCCTGGTCACCGTCTGGCGCAGCCGCAGGAACCGGATGTTGGCCGCGACGTCCTTGACGGCGCCTCGGCGTCCTTGCCGAGAACGGCGGTCATGAACTCCTTGAACGTGTCGGTCACGGCCGCGCTCGGATCCGCTCGCTTCCTGGGGCGCTGCAGCCGCGGGCGCCTCTGCCGCGGCTTTCTGCGGTGTCCACGAGAGGGGGGGCGCGGCCTGCCCGACGGCGAAGATATGCCAGCCGCTGTCGGTGCGATGGATGAAGAACTGCTGCTTCGGCTCCCAGAAGCTGATGGCGCCGGAGTAGTCGGCCTTCGCGTTCACGTTCAGCGTGTACGTCTCTCCCCACGCGGCCTGCATGGACTGCGGTGCCGGGGCGATGACGAGGCTTTCCAGGTCATACACGCCGGAGGCAGTCTGCCCCGTCAGGGGCGCCTTGGCGAAGAAGGCGTCCAGGGAAGGTTTCGAGTCCGCGCTCTTCACTTCCACCGGGACTTTCGTGAGGTAGACCGATCCGTCGAGGAACGTGAGCATCTCGGTGGAGTTCTGGTCGAGCAGCGATCCGACGAAGCGGAGGAAGAAGGAGCTGAGGCTCGCGCTGGGCACCGAGGAAGCGCCGGCGCCGATGGGGGCGGCGCGGCCCTGTGCGAGGAGCTCGGCGGCGGACGGAAGCGCCGTGTCCTTGATGGCGGCAGGATCAAGGGCCGGGTCGATGATCCTGGCGAGCGCCTTGAACTGCGCCCCTTTCTCTGCTTCGCCGACGGCCTGGTACTGTGCACCGGCGAGCCAGTAGGCCTCGGCGAGGGACTGGCGGTCGCTGGCGGGGTAGTTCTTCCAGAACTGCGCCCATACGAGTCCCGATGCGAAGACCAGCAGCAGGACGGAGAGGACGAATCTGTTCCTCATGCGCAGCCTCCTTGGCGACAGGCACCATCTTATCAATTCGACTATGAGTTGACAACCCATTTTTCTGCTGTTAGACTTTTGCCCGGACGCGTGGGCCCGCCCCGCAGGGGCCGAAGCATGCGACAGGGAGGATCTCCATGGCCCGGTTCATTCAATTCGCCGCGATCATCCTGGTCTCCATCGTGCTCGTCAACTGCCCCACCACGCCCAAGCCGCCCCAGGAAACTGTCGCGGCCCCGGCGTTCACGCCGGCGGAAGGCGTTTTTGCCGCCGCGCAGTCCGTGACGCTCGCCTCGTCAACCGCGGGGGCGGAGGTGCGCTACACCACCGACGGGTCGGTGCCCAGCGCAACGAGCGGCACCGTGTACGCCGGTCCCCTCTCGGTCACGGAAACGACGACCATCCGGGCCATCGCCACCAAGACCGGCATGGCAGACTCGCCGGTCGTCTCCGCGACGTTCACCATCAACGCGAAGGTCGCCGACGTCCAGTTCAGCCCGGTTGCGGGAACCTTTGACGCGGCGCAGAGCGTCACGCTGTCCAGCGCCACCGACGGCGCGCAGATCTACTACACGACAGACGGCACTGACCCGACCCCGGCGAACGGGACCCTGTATGCCGGGCCGATTTCCGTCACGGCCAGCGGGACGCTGAAAGCCATCGCGGTGAAACAGTCCTCGGAGAGCTCCAGCGTCACCAGCGCGGAGTACGTGATCAACGTCGCGACGACCACCACCAGCACGGCCACGCCGATCTCGGAGGCCGAGGTGACCGAGGCGCGCAACGCGATCGCGCGCGCACGCGAGGTGGATGCCGACTTCTTCGATCCCGACAACTTCAACGAAGCCCGACGCCTGTTCGACGAGGGCTATGACCTGCGCATCAGTGACCCGGCCACTGCGCGCAAGGACCTCTCCTCTTCCAGGGATGCCGCCGACCTTTCGTTCAACAACTCCGTGGACAGGGCAGCGCAGGCCATGGCGGCGAGCCTGGAGGCCGCACGCCAGAGGCTCCTGGACCTGCAGGCGGACAAGTTCATGCCGTCTGACTACGCCACGGCAACGGCAGGGATCGACGAGGCGGCGAACCTGTTCGCCCAGAAGGACTACGCGGGGGCCCGTGCCCGCGGCTACGACGCGTTGAAGGAAATGTCCGACCTGTACAAGACGCTGAACACGAAGCTGCAGACCGTCCGCGGCCTGAAGGCGGAGACCGAGCAGCTCATGAAGGACGCCGAGAGCTCCAACGCCTACGCCTACGCCCCGGCCCGGAAAGACACCGTCACGGACCTCTACCTGAAGGGGCTGGATTCCTACAACGGCTACAAACTCGACGACGCCGAGGAAAACTTCGGCGCCGCGCGCGAAGCGGCGCGGGAGACGATCCGCATTGCCAAGGCGGCCCAGGACAACGACCTGGCCGTGCAGAAGCAGAAGGCCGAAGAGCTGCAGGCTTCCGTCATGCAGTCGCTGCTGGATGCCTCAAAGCTCACCGTGGTGACCGAGGACGGGACGGTGGTGAAGCCGCAGAACTGGTCGGACAAGGACTTCCTCGACGAGATCGACCGCATGCTCAAGGAAGAGCAGCAGAAGTCGCAGCCCTCGCCGTCCTCCATGGCCATCCCCACCGACGGCAGCACCGTGGTGCTCGCGGACGACGCCGTCGTGAACCTCCTCCAGCAGGCGCGCGACCTCTGGTCGCAGGGATTGCAGGAGAAATCGGCCGGCAACTATGCGAAGGCCCAGGACTACTTCAACGAGGCCCAGCGCTACATCGACGTCTACAAGTCCTACGCGGTGAAGGGGGTCTACACGGTGCGCCTCATCGTGGATCGGCGCGACTGCCTCTGGAGGATCGCCGAGTATCCCGACATCTACGGGGACCCGTACAAGTGGCCGGCTATCTGGAGAAGGAACCGCAAGCTCATCCAGAACCCCGACCTGATCTACCCGGGCTGGCAGCTGGTCATACCGCCGCAGTAACCGGGAGGACCGCTTTCGGCGGCAGCCGTCCTCAGAGGCCGCCTTCGGCGGGGCGGCCGTAGCGGCGGATCCCGGCGGACAGTTCCGCGGTCTTCTCCTCGAGCCCCTTCCGCGTGGCCGCTTCGACGACCAGCCGCAGGAGGGGCTCGGTGTTTGATACCCGCAGGTTGAACCACCAGTCATCGAAGTCGATCCTCACGCCGTCAAGGTCAGTGAGCTTCCCGGCCGCGTAGTCCGCGCGCATGCGTGCAAGGACGGCGGGGCCGTTGGGCACCGTGAAGTTGATCTCCCCGGAGAAGAAGTACCGGCTCACGTCGGCGATGACCCGCGAGAGCGGCTTCCCGGCGGTCGCGAGGACCTCGAGGATCGCCAGCGCGGCGATCATCCCCGAGTCGCAGAAGTAGTTCTCGCGGAAGTAGTAGTGGCCGGCAAGCTCCCCGCCGACGATGCCCTTCGTGTCACGGAGGAGCTTCTTCGCGTACGAGTGTCCCACCTTGCAGATGGTCGGCTCGGCGCCGATCGACCGGAGGAACTCCACCACGCTCCGCGACGAGCGCACGTCGTACGTCACGACGGTGCTGCCCCCCGCGAGGCGCTCACGGTGACGCTGGAAATAGTACGTGCCCAGGAGGCAGATGAGCAGGTCGGGGGAAAGGAACCGGCCTGCCTCGTCGACGAACATCACGCGGTCGGCGTCGCCGTCGAAGCAGATCCCCACGTCGGCACCTTCCTTCTTCACCCACGCCTTCAGCGCGTCCAGGTTGGATTCCACCAGCGGGTTGGGCGCGTGGTTGGGGAATCGTCCATCGGGCTCCGCGAACAGGAGCGTGCTCCGCAGCCCGGTCCCGGCGAGCACGTCCGGCAGGAAGACGCCCACCATGCCGTTGGAGCAGTCGATGACGGCCTTCATGCTGGAAAGGTCGGAGCGGAAGCGCGCGAGGTGGGCGACATAGTCGTCGCGGATGTCCTGCGTGCGCACCGTGCCGGGCGCCGCGGCCGGTGGCGGCAGCGGGCCGGTGGACACGCGCTTCTCCAGCTCGCCGAGGCCCGTGTCGAAACCCACGGGCACGGCCTGCCGGCGCGACACCTTCATGCCGTTGTACTCCGGCGGGTTGTGCGACGCGGTGATCATGACGCTGCCGTCAAGGTCATAGCGCGCCGTGGCGAAGTAGACCGCCGGGGTATCACAGGGTCCGATGTCGATGACGTCGCAACCGGCCTCCGTGATGCCCTGCGTGAGGGCGCGAAATACCTCCTCCGAGGAGAGCCGTGCGTCGCGGCCGACCGCGATCTTCTTCGCGTCGATGAGGTCGGGCAGGTGCCTGCCGATGGCATGGGCGAGCGATGCGTCCCATTCCTTTCCGAACACGCCGCGGATGTCGTACGACTTGAAGACGCTCATCGCCGCAATGTAGCCAGAGAGCCGTGTCGCTGTACAGCAGGATCGAAAACGACTACCATGCGGCCATGGGAGTCCTCGCTTTTACCATCAAGCCCAACATCCCCGCGCCCCTCCTCCCGCTGGAAGAGCTGGCCCACAACCTGTGGATCAGCTGGAACTACGAAGCGATCATGCTCTTCATGCGCCTGGACTACGACGCGTGGATCGCGTCGCGGCAGAGCCCCGTGCGGATGCTCGGCCTCGTGCCGCAGGACACGCTGGAGAAGGCGGCGCACGATGACTCGTTCCTCGCGGCACTGGAGGCGGTGCTCGCCAAGTTCAAGCGCTACATAGGCGCCGAGCGGTGGTACAAGGGCACACCGGACGCAGCCATAGCTTACTTCTCGATGGAGTACGGCCTCGACGTCGCCCTGCCGGTCTACTCGGGCGGCCTGGGGATGCTTTCCGGCGATCACCTCAAGGCATCTTCCGACCTCGGCCTGCCGCTGGTCGGCGTGGGCCTCCTCTACCGCCAGGGCTACTTCCAGCAGTACCTCAACATGGACGGCTTCCAGCAGGAGTCCTATCCCGAGAACGACTGGTACAACATGCCCGGTGACGCTCTGCCGCACCGCGGCGGGCGCGCCCCTCTCCGTCCAGGTGGAGCTCGGCTCCTCCGCCGTCACCGCGTGGGTCTGGAAGGTGTCGGTCGGCAGGGGCGTGCTGTACCTGCTGGACACCAACATCGAGGCCAACCCGGAGCAGTTCCGCGGGATCACCGCATCGCTCTACGGTGGTGACCGCGAGATGCGGATCCAGCAGGAGATCGTCCTGGGCATCGGCGGCACGCGCGCCCTGCGTGCCCTGGGCGTCACGGCGGCCTGCTTCCACATGAACGAGGGGCACTCCGCGTTCCTCGTCCTGGAGCGGGCGCGCCAGCTCATGAAGGAGAGCAAGCTGTCCTTCGCCGAGGCGCGCGAGTACGTCTGGTCGACGACCGTGTTCACCACGCATACCAACGTGCCCGCAGGGCACGAACGCTTCGCCCTGCCGCTCATGGAGAAGTACTTCGGGGCGTTCGCCGCGGAGCTGGGGCTCGCGTGGAAAGATTTCCTGGCCCTCGGGCGCGAGAACCCGTCGAACGACGGCGAGGACTTCTGCCTGACGGTGCTCGCGCTGCGCCTCTCGGCCTTCGCGAACGGGGTGAGCAAGCTGCACGGCGAGGTCGCCCGGACCATGTGGGCGAGCATCTGGCCCGCCCTGCCCGTCGACGAGGTCCCTATCGCCCACATCACCAACGGCGTGCATCCGCGCACGTGGGTGACCCACGAGATGATCGAGCTCCTGGACCGTTACCTCGGGCCCGAGTTGCATGATTCGCCGACGAACCTCGACATCTGGGACCGCATCGACCGCGTGTCCGACGAGGAGTTGTGGCGCACACACGAGCGGCGGCGCGAGCACATGGTGGCATTCGCGCGCATGAGGCTGCGCGAGCAGCTGCTGCGACGGGGCGTCACCAACTCGGCCCTCGCGCAGCGGGCGTCAGCGCTGTCGCCGTATACCCTCACGCTGTGCTTCGCCCGGCGCTTCGCCTCCTACAAGCGCGCGGACCTCCTGCTCACGGACCCCGAACGCCTCGTGCGGCTCCTGACGAACAACGAGACCCCGATCCAGCTGATCTTCGCCGGGAAAGCGCACCCGCACGACCTCGCCGGCAAGGAGATCATCAAGAAGATCGTGCATTTCGCCAGCGACCCCCGGGTGGCCAACCGCATCATCTTCCTGGAAGACTACGACATGACCATGTCCCGCTACCTCGTCTCGGGCAGCGACGTGTGGCTCAATACGCCGCGCCGGCCGCTCGAAGCGAGCGGCACCAGCGGGATGAAGGCTGCCATGAACGGAAGCCTCAACGTGTCCATCCTCGACGGCTGGTGGGACGAGGCATACAGCACGCACATCGGCTGGGCAATTGGCAGGGGCGAGGAGTACGACGACACGGCGCTGCAGAACGAGGTGGAGAGCAAGGCGGTCTACGACCTGCTGGAGCGGGAGATCATCCCGCTGTTCTACAACCGCGGCATGGACGGGCTGCCGCGCGAATGGATCAAGAGGATGAAGGAGTCGATGCGCACGGTGGGCAAGGGGTTCAGCACGCATCGCATGCTGCTGGAGTACGCGGAGAGGTTCTACGCGCCGGCAGCCGCGAATGCAGGGGCTTTCGCGGCGAAGGGCCACGCGGTGAGCAGGGACCTCGCCGGCTACCTCGATCGGCTGCGCATGAGCTGGGGCGCGCTTCGCATCGAGGAGCTCTCGTCGCCTTCGGCTGCCATCAGGTCCATCGGGGACACCATTGCCGTGAAGGTGCGCGTCTTTCTCGCCGATCTCGCCCCCGAGGACCTCGGCGTCGAGCTCTACTACGGCGAGCTCTCCTCCCGCGGCGATATCGAGAATCCGCGCCGCCACGAGATGAGCCCGTGCGGCAAGGAAGGGGAGAGCGCCCTGTACTGCGTGGAGGTGCCCTGCGACCGCACCGGGCGGCAGGGATTCACCGTCCGCGTTCTTCCGCGGCACGAGGCCCTGGTGCACCCGTTCCTGCCCGGCATGGTGAAGTGGGGGTAATGGCAATGGATGGCAGCACGGAAAGAGGATCGGCCGAGATCATGCGCGCGGCGCGCGCGGCAGGCATCGCCATTCCCGCGTTCAATATCCCGTACCTCCCGATGGTGAAGCCCATCATCGACGCCGTGAGAGACGCCGACTCGTTCGCGTTTCTCGAGGTGGCGCGTCCCGAGTGGGAGAAGTTCGGCGCGAAGAGCATCGAGGACGTGGCGCGGGAATACGGCCGCTGGGCCGACCGGGCGCACACGCGCCTGCACCTGGACCATATCCCCGTCATCGACGAGGACGGGAAGAGCGTGGACTGGCAGCCGCTTTTCCGGCGCGCCATCGCCGCGCAGTTCGACTCGCTCATGGTGGACGGCTCGCGGCTGCCCCTCGAAGAGAACATGCGGGCGACCAGGGAAGCCTCGGACATGGCGCACGCCGCCGGCAAGCCCTGCGAGGCGGAGCTCGGCGCCGTCATGGGGCACGAGGAAGGGCCCCTGCCGCCCTACGAGGAACTCTTCCGCACCGGCCGCGGCTTCACCGACCCGGCGGAAGCGGCGCGCTTCGTGCGCGAGACCGGCTGCGACTGGCTCTCGGTGGCCATCGGGAACATCCACGGCGCCATTTCCAGGGCGCGCAGGGACGAACGCAAGGTCGAGGCACGGCTGAGCCTCGAGCGGCTCGAGCTCATCGCGAGGGCGGTGCGGGTCCCGATCGTCCTGCACGGCGGCTCCGGCATCAGGCCGGAGGACGTGCGCGCGTCCTTCCGCCTGGGGATCGCCAAGATCAACGTGGGGGTCGACATCCGCCAGGCCTGGGAGAAGACGGTGGCCGAGGGGGAGGCGCGGGCGGCCCGCGCGGTCTACGAGCGGGCTTCGTCGCTCCTGCGCGACACCTACGGGTTGGAAGGGTCGCGGGCGCGGCTCTCAACGTAGTGGTGCGGGGCGGAGGTGGCGGCGATGGACGTGAAAGCAGGGTTCGTCGTGTACGGCGTGCACAAGGACGGCCTCAAGGACCCGATGGGGACCCCGTTCATCGACGAGAAGATCGTGGCGGCTGCGAGAGCGGCCCTGGAAGCGCGTGGGATAGGGCTCGTTGCGAACGACCTGGTGGTGGCGTCGAAGACCGAGGCCCGCGCCTGTTTCGCGGATCTCGCGAAGAGGGACGACGTTGACGCGCTGGTCCTCTTCTCGGGAACGTGGGTGTGGGCCGCGCATCTGGTCGGCGCGCTGCGCGAGTTCGCGCGCACGGGAAAGGCCATCATCCTCTGGACGAATCCGGGCTCGCAGGGGTGGCGCCCCGTGGGCGGCCTCGTCATGCACGGCGCGCTGCGGGAGGTGGGGATACCGCACCTCTGGGTCTACGCGGGCACCGATGACCCTGCCGACGTGCAGAAGATCGTTTCGCGCTGCCGCGCCTCCGCCGAGGTGCGCCGGCTCTCGTGCAGCACCATCGGGACGTTCGGCGGACGCGGCATGGGCCAGACGTGCGGCGTGGCGGATCCCTCCCAGTGGATGCGCACCTTCGGAATCGACATCGACAGCCGCGACACGTCGGAGCTCCTCGAGGCCGCCGAAGCGGTGACCGCTGACGAGCTGCGCCGGGCCCGCGCGGACCTTGCCCCGCGCTTCGCGGAGCCCATCCCCGGCGGCGCCGTGGCGGATCGATCGATACGTCTCTATCTCGCCGTGCGGCAGGTCGTGCGGCGCGAAAAGTGGGACTTCTACACGATCCAGAGCTTCCCCGGGATCGCCGATGACTACGCTGCCACCTGCTTCGCGCAGAGCATGATGCTGGACGACGGGTGGGGAACGTCGACGCTGGGTGACTTCAACACGGCGCTCACCGTGAAGCTCCTTGGCGACTTCTCCGCCGCGCGCGTGTACTACGGGGACCTTCAGCACATCGACCGCAGGACAAAGGAGATCAAGATCATCGGCGATGGCGCCTGCCCGCCGTCCCTTGCCGGTGGCGCCGGGCCGGCCGGGTTCGCCGAGCACGGCATCCCCACCGAGGGCGGCGCGGGCGGGCTCTCGGTGAAACTGGTCTGCAAGCCCGGCCCGGGTGTGCTCGCACGTCTCGGGAGGGACGCCGGAGAGTTCGAGATGATACTTGCCCGGTGCGACGTGCGTGAGCCCCGGGGAGCCGAGCTGGAAAAGCGCGTGCTCGAATGCGGCATCCCCTTCTGGCCCCACGCATTCGTGCAGGTCGAGGGGGACATCGATCGGCTCGTGCAGTCGTGGAACAACGAGTACGCGGTCCTGGGCTACGGGGCCGGCCTCCACGACGACGTGGCAGCCTTCTGCGACATGGCGGGCGTCAGGGTGACGTCGGTCTAGAAGCGCAGGGAGCGCACGAGGCCGTCGCCGGCCACGAACAGGACGATCAGGACCAGTGACGGGAGGAAGTTCGCGGTCTTCGGCTTCGCGATCCCCAGCAGGTTGAGCGCGATCATCAGGACGAGCGCGCCGCCGATGCCGGTGAGCTCCTTGAGGAGCGCGTCGCTCACCAGGGGCTTCAGCCAGCCGGCGGCGAGCGTGAGGATCCCCTGGTAGACGAGGATGGAAACGGCCGAGAAGGCCACGCCGATTCCCATTGCCGCCGTGAACACGATAGACATGAAGCCGTCCAGGACGGACTTCGTCAGGATCAGGCTGTAGTCGCCCTCGGCGCCCGCCTTGAAGGATCCCACGAGCGCCATGGCGCCGACGCAGAAAAGGACGGACGCGTTGAGAAACCCGAAGGCGAAGTCCGACCCGCCGTCGCCTCTCGCGAACGTCCGCTTCAGGGTGTGGCCGAGGGCCAGGATCCCGTCCTCGATCCGCCACCACGTTCCCAGGATGCCGCCCAGGATGAGGGCGAGGGCGAGATACACGATCTGCGAGCTCGCCATCGCCATCTGCACGCCGATGACCACCGTGGTGATGCCCGCGCCGATGGAAACGACGGTCTTGAACGACTCCTTGATCTTCCCGTGCAGGAGCAGGCCGATGAGTGATCCCACGATGACGGCGGCGGCGTTCACGAGAGTAGCGATCATGATGCGGGACTCTATACGCTTTGGCCCAAACTTCCTACTCTCCGTACTGCAATGAGGCCCCTGGCGGTCACTCTCGCGTTCCTCCTTTTCGTTGCCGCGCTGCCGGCCGGCGCCGACGACGTGGACCCGACGCGCTACATCGGCATGGACCTCGCCACGGCAGTGGACGCGATCGGGCTTCCCCAGCAGATGTTCACCTGGCGCGGAAGCGACGAGAAGCGCGACAACGTCGTCTTCTACTATCCGAACCAGCTCTACCTCTTCTGGTTCCGCGACCGCGTGTGGCAGGTGCGTTTCGACCGGCGCTACACCGGGCAGATCTTCGGCCTCACCTTCGCGATGCCGGAGGACCTCGTCCTCGCCACGATCCCGTGGACGACGGTCGCCAGCGGCGACTCCCTGTTCTTCGACATCAACAACTCCAGCTACCCGATGCGGGTGCGTCTCGTCTTCACCAACGGCTTCCTCTCCGACATGTACATCTACCGGAGCGACTTTTGACGGGCAGGGTATGTCTCTGTCTCGCGGCTGACACCATCGCCGCCGACCTGCGCCAGCTGGAGGAGTACCGGGATTGCATCGACATGGCTGAGCTCCGTGTCGACCGCCTGCGGCCCGGGGAGCGCGCGGGCGCGGTCCGCTTCCCCGCACGTGCAGGCCTGCCTGTCATCCTGACCGTCCGCACGCCGCGCGACGGCGGGGGATTCGAAGGAAGCGAAGCGGACAGGGTGGCACTCCTGGAACGGCTCTCGATCGGCGGATTCTCCTGGGTGGACCTCGAGGAGGACCTCGACGCCCCGTCTCTCGACCGGCACATCCGGGCCGTGGAGGGGCTCCGTGTCATCCGGTCCCTGCACGATCTGGAAGCGGTCCCCGCGCGCCTGGCCGAGCGTGCCGCGCGTCTTGCGCGCAACGGCGCCGAGGTGGCGAAGGTCGCGGTGACTCCGTTGTCGTCGGCTGACGTGCTTTCCGTCCTCGCGGCGTCGGACCGCTTGCGCGGCACGGAGAATATCGTCCTGGGCATGGGAGACCGGGGGTTTCCCACGCGGGTCCTGGCGCCGAAGCTCGGCTCGGCCTGGTGCTATACCTCCCCGGGCGCGCCGGCCGTGGCCCCGGGGCAGGTTGACCCGCGTACGCTGGTCGAGACCTATCGCTACCGCGCCATCGGGGCCGGGACGTCGGTTTTCGGGGTCATCGGAAACCCGGTGATGCACTCGCGGTCGCCGCTGATCCACAACCGTGCCTACGGCGGGCTCGGCATCGACGCCGTGTACCTCCCTTTCCTCGTGTCGGACCTCGACGAGTTCTGGCCTGTTGCCGCCTCCCTCGGCGTGCGCGGGCTTTCCGTCACCGTGCCCCACAAGGAGGCCGTGCTGAAGCACCTCGCGGCACGCGACGGCCTCGTGGAGGCCGCGGGCGCCTGCAACACCATCGTCTGGCGCACGGACCGCGATGACGGCGGCTGGGCTGGCACGAACACGGACAGCGCGGGATTCCTCGCGCCGCTGCGACGCCTGCTCGGGGAGTCCGGTCTCCAGGGCCTCGCGGCGACGGTGATCGGGGCGGGGGGCGCCGCGCGCGGTGTCGTCCACGGGCTCCTGTCTGTCGGCGCCCGCGTCCTCGTCCTCAACAGGACGGCCGCGCGCGGCGAGGCGCTCGCCCGGGAGCTCGGCGTCGAGCATGCCGGCCTCGATGCCGCCGGGTTCGCCCGGGCACGGCAGTTCTGCGACCTGGTCGTGCAGTCCACCAGCGCGGGCATGGGCTCGGACCGCAGCGACCCGGCGGCCGGGCTGTCGTTCTCGGGCCGGGAGCTCGTCTACGATCTGGTCTACACCCCCGCGGTCACGCCGTTCCTGGCGCGGGCCCGGGCCGCGGGCTGCAGGATCCTCCAGGGCCGCTCGATGCTCGTGGCGCAGGCCACGGAGCAGTTCCGCCTGTTCACGGGCCGGGAGTATCCCGCGGATCTCGCCACTGCCATCGAAGCCGAAATAGATTGAGAATGCATTCACGATATCTGTCTTGACTCTTTTTGCACCTCCCGTATTATTATGCAACGACTCGCAGCCAGGGGAGGTAGTGATGCCGCACAAGAAGCTGTTCATCCCGGGACCCATCGAGGTGCACCCTGACGTCCTGAAGGCCATGTCCATGCCGATGATCGGCCACAGGAGCTCGGACTACTCGGCGCTGCAGAAGAGCGTCACCGAGAAGGTGCAGAAGCTCGCGTTCACTGCGCACCCGATCCTCTTTTCCGCTTCTTCCGGCAGCGGGCTCATGGAAGGGGCCATCCGCTGCTGCACGGCGAAGAGAGCCATCGTCTTCTCGGTCGGCACGTTCGGGAACAGGTGGTTCGAGATCGCCCAGGGCAACGGCGTCCCGGCGGACAAGCACGAGGTAGAGTGGGGGCAGGGCATCACTCCCGACATGATCGAGCAGGAGCTCGCCACGGGAAAGTACGATTGCGCGACGCTGACGCACAGTGAGACATCCACCGGCGTCATGAACCACATCGAGGAGTTCGCGCCGGTGTTCCGCCGCTACCCCGACGTGGTCTGGTGCATCGACGCCGTCTCCTCGTTCGGCGGCGTGAAGGTCGACGTGGACGCCCTGGGCATCGACGTGATGGTCACCTCCAGCCAGAAGTGCCTCGGCCTTCCCCCCGGGCTCTCCCTTGCCACCTTCTCGCCGAAGGCGGAGAAGCGCGCGCAGGCGGTGAAGAACCGCGGCTACTACTTCGACCTCCTCCAGCTCCTCCAGTTCATCCGCGAGAAGAACTACCAGTACCCCTCGACGATGAGCATCTCGCACCTCTTCGCCCTCGACCTCCAGATGGACAGGATCCTGAAGGAGGGCATCGATGCCCGGTTCGCGCGGCACGCGAAGATGGCGAAGCGGGTCCAGGACTGGGCGAAGAAGCACTTCGCTCTCTACCCCGCGGAGAAGTGGGCCTCCCTGACCGTCACGTGCATCAAGAACACGCGCGGCATCTCCGTCGGCGACCTGAACAAGGAGCTGGGAAAGCGCAACCTCGTTCTGTCCAATGGCTACGGCAAGCTCAAGGAGCAGACGTTCCGCATCGCCCACATGGGCGACCTGTCGATGAAGGACATCGACGAGCTGCTGGGCGCCATCGAGGAAATACTGAAGCTGAAGTAGGTAAAGGGTTTTTCTTGCAACGCCCCGGGGCGCCGACTATACTTGAGCGCATGGGGGAGCTGAAATCCTGCCTCTTTTGCGGGAAAAACGTGGACAGGACGTTCGAGTACTGCCCGCACTGCGGCTACGAGTTCGGCGAGGGGGAGGAGATTCCTCCCGTCGCCGACGAGCGGCCGGAACAGTGCAGCCCCGCGGAGGACGGCGATTACCTCGTGCGGCTCCGTACCCTCCAGGAGATCCTCTCCGACATGGAAGAGGAGCTCGACCTCATCATCAGGACCGCTTCAGGAGATCCTTGATCACGCTGCGGTCGTCCAGCAGGGAGCCCAGGCTGCGATTGTGGTGCAGTCGGTAGATGATCCGCGCGAACAGGTGTGACACGTCCGCGCTGAGGTACCAGGGCCGTTCGAGCACCGACGCGTCGTGGTAGACGGCGTTCGTCCCGATGACGCACGTGAAAAGCCCTTCCTCCCACGCCGCCTGGAAGCTCTCCACCGCCTGGGCCGTGAACAGGGGAAGGCTCACCGCGCACACGATCTTCTCCGCGCCGAACTCCTTCAGCTTCCGTATGGCCTTGAGGAGTGTTCCCCCCGTCCCCAGCATGTCGTCGCTCATGAACACGAACTTCCCCGCCACGCTGCCGAGGAGCCGCATGTCGGTGATGTTGCCCTTCTCGGCGGACTGCGCCACGCGCGAGTAATCCCGTTCCTTGTAGAGCATGGCGAGCGGACGGCCGAGGATCGACGCGTAGAACTTGCTGCGGTCCACGGCGCCGGTGTCGGGCGCTACCACGACCAGGCGCTCGTCCTTCAGATCCGTCACCGTGGCGAGCACCTTCAGGATCTGGTAGGCCCCGTGGAGGTTCTCCAGCCGCAGGTGATTGAACGTGTTCTCGATCTCCTTGGAGTGGATGTCCAGGGTGAGGATCCGCGTCGACGCCGAAGGTCTCGAGGATCTGGCCGATGCGCGCCGCCGTCAGGCCCTCCCGTCCCTTTTTCTTGTGCTGGCGGCCGTACGGGTAGGTGGGAAGCACGACGGTGACCTGCAGGGCGCCGGCCTGGAGGGCCGCGTCCACCGTGACGAGGAGGCACATGATATGGTCGTTCACCGACAGGACCTGGGGCTCGTCCGCCTTCTGGAACGGGAGGGGGTAGCGGTTGGACACGTCCTGCACGATGTAGACGTCGGTGTTCCGCACGGAGGCGAGGATCTCCGTCTTGAACTCGCCGTTGGGAAAGCGCGTGTACTTGGCCGGCACCAGGGAGTTGCGCGTGCGGTGCTGGTCCACGGGCTCGTCGAGGTACCCCGTGGAGGGGAGCATGTCGTTGGCGAGGTTTATCTGCCGGATCACCTCGGCCCGCGGCAGGCCGTAGGAGCGGGCAAGGGCGCGCACGCGCTCCTCCATCTTCTCGGCCGTGAGGGCTTCCAGGTGGGAGTGAATGGCCTGGGCGAATGCCATCCCCCCCGGGCAGGGGAGAATGCCGATCTCCGACTGGCTGGCGTCAGGCATGTGCGGCGGCAAAGTACGCGATGGTCTTTGCGAGCCCCTCTTCGAGGGTGACGGACGGCTTCCAGCCCATGATCCGCGCCGCCTTGGTATTGTCCAGGCAGCTGTGCCGCAGGTCTCCCGGCCGCGGACCGGCTCGCGTGAACTTCAGCTCCCTGCCCATGATCCTGCTGATCCCGGCGAGCACCTCGGCCGTGCGCGAGGCTTTTCCGCTCCCGATGTTCACCGACTCGCCCGCTGCGCGTTCCAGCGCAAGCAGGTTTGCTCGGGCCACGTCCTCGACGTACACATAGTCGCGGGCCATCCCTTCGGGGTCCTCGGGGTAGGTGTTCACAACGGGGATCTCACCCTTCAGGAGGCGTGCAATGAAAATCGCGATGACGCCGGCTTCACCTGCCGGGTTCTGCCGTGGACCGAAGACATTTGCGTAACGCAGCGCCGTCCATGAAAGTCCATGCGCCGCCTCATAGAAGTGGAGGTAGTGCTCACCCAGCAGCTTGTGAATGGCGTATGGAGAAAGGGGCGACTGGGCATGGTCCTCGGCCATCCGTTCTCCCCCTCCTTCTCCGTAGATGGCCCCGCCGGAAGAGATGAAGATGAACTTCTTCACTCCCGCCCCGCTGCTGCATTCCAGCACGTTCAGGAGCCCAAGGGCGTTGGTGCGGGCATCCCTGGCAGGGTCCCTGGCCGATACCACCACGCTGATCTGCGCCGCGTGGTGATTGACGACATCCGGCTTCTCGATCTCGAAAACCTTGGCCAACTCGGGATTGCCGATATTCATAAGGTAGAAAGCAACTCCCGCGGGCAGGTTTGCGCGCGATCCGGTGCTCAGGTCATCCACGATCACCACCTGGTGACCGGCGGCGAGGTAAGTGTCCGCGACGTGCGAACCGATGAACCCTGCGCCGCCCG
The DNA here is from genome assembly GCA_963768665.1 of uncultured Spirochaetota bacterium. GTDB lineage: Bacteria > Spirochaetota > Spirochaetia > SZUA-6 > Fen-1364 > Fen-1364. Next base: position 476,254 of record CAVYIU010000004.1, read on the forward strand.
TGAGGAGGATTTTCATGACCGGAATGTAGCATGGCACCCGCGCACGGGGTCAAGGGAAGGCAGGCGTGACAACGTCGATTTTGCTGTAGCATTCACCGTGCAGGTGCCGATTATTGTACGTAGCAGGAAAAGAAGGGGTACAAGGCCTTGAGGAAAACACTGCTCCTCCTATGCGTCTCGTTGGCTTTGGCCTCCTCGCTCTCTGCGCAGGTGACCTTCGCCGGCCTGGACCTCTCCGCCGCGGACCGCCTGCTCTTCTCGGCCACCACGCGGTGGCCGGACTTCGGCAGCTACGACACCCTTTTCGCGGCCGATGCCCGAACGAAGAGCATCCGCCAGCTCACGTTCTTCCCCGAGGAGGTGCAGCTCCTGCAGGATAAGGACGTGCTGCAGATCCAGAACCGGTACGGGGTTTTCCGCTCCGGCCCGGGGTTCGCGTCCATCGCACCCCTTGCGATGTTTCCCTCCTTCGTCGCCGGCGGCCAGATCCAGTCGGGAACCATCGCGCCGATGGAAACATCCCCTGACGGCAAGTACCTCCTCTACCTCCGCTCCCGGACCGCTGCCTACGGCGATCTCACCCTCCTCGACGTCGGCTCCGGGGTGGAGACGATCATCTCCGACAAGGTGGAGCTCTCGCTGCAGGAGCTGCCTGCCGTGTGGTCGCCCGATTCCCGTTTCATCGTGTACGCGAAGAGAACCGCCCTCTACTATTTCTCCCTCGCCCAGCTGAAGGACAAGCGCGTCCTCGCCGAGGCGCTGCGCCAGATGGGTGACGGCACCATCGCGAGTATCCGCTGGGGCAGTACCACGCGGCTGTACTACATCGCGGGCGTGATCGTCTATTCCATTGATCCGAACGAGCTGTTCACCCGCGCGCTGTACTCCGGCTTCCTGAAGATCGGGACCGTGGTCGGGAAGATCCCCTTCGATTTCGATCCCAACTTCGACTCCTTCTGGGTGTCCCCGGACGGGAAGAACCTCCTCCTCAACAAGGGCGCCCGCAACCTTTTCCTGTACTACCTGACGCTCACCGACTTCCACGCAACGGGCGCGCCCCTGTCGCTTCCCTACCTCGCCCTGCCGCGCGACACGACGGTGACCAAGATCATCTGGTCCACTGCCAACGTCGTGACCATGCTGTGCGAGACGCGGTCTGCCGGCGTGCGCGGGTCGGCGGTCTACCGTCTCTCGCAGGACGCCTCGGGCGCGTACGGTGCATTCGCGCGCACGGCCGACAACGGCGTGCTTGACCTGGTGCTCTCGCCGAACGGGACCCTCGTCGCGCTCATGGGCCCCGACGGGGTCGCATGGAAGGATTACGCCACCTGGCAGGACAAGGGGAAGATGGCCCACCCGTCGCCCCTGCACGTGCTCTGGCTCGGCGACGACGAGATCCTCGTTGCCGGTACCTCCATCACGGAGCGCTACGCGCTCGCCACGGGGACGGAAACCCTCATCGCTGTTTCCCAGCCGGGGGACTACGGCTGGGGGACGGCCGACGGGGCAATCCTCACCCGAGCGTCAGGCCGTGTCCTCTCCTTCGATGCGGCGGCCGGCACCTGGAAGACGGCGGCTGCCTACAGTGTGGCCGACAGGAGCGTGGCGTCCGACAACTACCGCGTCTACCTGGAGACTTCGTCGCGCGGCAGCTACGAGAACATTCCCATGGTCCGCGAGGCGAAGGGCTTCGGGACGGTTCCCCTCGTCGCCCCGGAGACGGCGGTCTACGAGCCCTTCCCCGCGACCGACGAACCGGTGGACTTCACGAACGTCACGCACGGGTCCCGCATCCGCCGCAGGGAGGTGAGCCTCGTCTTCAATGCGGTGGATTCGGCCGAGGGGCTCACGACCATCCTCAACATCCTCTCCGCGTACAAGGTCAGGGCCACCTTCTTCGTCAACGGCGAGTTCATACGCCGCTATCCCGACGCCGTGCAGGAAATCGCGGCCTCGGGTCACGAGGTGGGTTCGCTGTTCTACGCGTACTTCAACATGACCGACTCCCGCTTCACCGTGGACAGTGACTTCGTCAAGGCGGGCCTGGGCCGCAACGAGGACGACTACTACGCGGCCACGGGCCGCGAGCTGACCCTGCTGTGGCACGCGCCGTACTACATCGTGAACTCAGGGATCATCTCCGCGGCTGCCGAGATGAACTACGTGTACACGGGCCGCGACCTGGACTCCTACGACTGGGTGGCCGATACCGAGGGCAACCAGTCCCGCGGGATCTACCTCCCCGCGGCCGACCTCGTGGAGCGGATCATCGCGGAGAAAAAGCCGGGGTCCATCATCCCCCTGCAGGTCGGCATCGGGGACGGGAAGCGCGACGACTACCTGTTCCAGAAGCTGGATATCATCATCAACGAGCTTGCGCGGCGCGGGTATGCGATTGTGCCCGTCTCCACGCTCATCGAGCACGCGCGGTAAAAGGGAGACAGGTGTGAACGCCAGGGAACCGGTGAATGCCTACAAGGAAATCCAGATCAAGACGGCGAACCAGATCCGGCTCATCGTCATGCTCTATGACGGGGCGATCCGGCATCTCAACCTCGCGCTGGACGCGGTGACCGCCGGCCATCGCCGCTACGACGAGGTGAACAACCACATCATCGCGGCGCAGGACATCCTTTCCGAGCTCACCGCCTCCCTCGATTTCGAGAAGGGCGGCGTGCTCGCGAAGAACCTCTTCAGCCTCTACTCCTTCATGAACCGCCGGCTGCTGGAGGCGAACCTGAACAAGGACGCGGCGCCCATCGCCGAGGTGAAGAAACACCTGGGCGAGCTGCGCGAGTCCTGGGACGAGATCTCCACACGCAAGGGACTCGAGGAAAAGGCCACGCCTTCCTCGGGCGTGAACATCGCCGGGTGAAGGGAAGCCGGGAAGCAGGGGAGGGGACATGAGCGAGACACAGGAGAAGGTGGCGGTCCTCAAGCGGCTGCGGGACATGCTCGTCCGCCAGCGCGGACGGTTCCAGGCCTACCTCGACGTGCTGGAGCAGGAGGCCTCGTCCATCGAGCGCGGCGACGCGGAGTCCCTGCTCCTCCAGGTGGAGATGGAGCAGACCATCATCGCCGAGATCTTTGCTCTGAAGAAGGTGATCGCACCACTGGAGGTCCTCTACCATGCCGCCTATCCCGGCACGGAGGACTCGGTTCCCCGCCTCAAGGCGGTGCTCGATTCCATGGGGACGGAAATCGCCGCCCACAACGGCAGGAACCGCAAGCTCCTGCGGGACCGCATGGAAGATCTGCGCAGCGAGATCCGCTCCCTGCGCACCTGGCCGAAGGCGGCGTACCCGTCGCCGGCAGATCCGCGCCTCATTGACGTCACGACATGAGCCATGGCCTCTACCTCATAGACGGCTACAGCGTCATCTATCGCGGGTACTTCGCCTTCCTGAATCGGCCGCTTCTCAACCCGCAGGGGCGCAACTCCTCGTCCGTGTTCGTGTTCTTCCGCACGCTCCTGCAGATCATGCGCGAGCGGGATCCCGCCCTGGTCGTGGTGGCGATGGATTCGCGCGTGCCGACTTTCCGCCACGTCCGCTACGAGCAGTACAAGGGAACGCGGGACAAGGCGCCGGAGGACCTGCATGCCCAGGTCCCTGTCATCGAGGAGATCCTGATGGCACTCGGGATTCCCTGCCTGGCCGCGGACGGCTTCGAGGCCGATGACATCATTGCGACCCTCGCCGAGGACTGCCGCCGCGAGGCGAAGGAGTGCTGGATCCTCTCGGGGGACAAGGACATCCTGCAGCTCATCGGGGGGAACATCCGTCTCCTTGCCCAGGAGAAGGGATCCGAGTTGGCCGAGTACTCGCGGCAGAAGGTGTTCGACCTGAAAGGTGTCTCCCCCGAGCAGATCGTCGACTTCCTGGCTCTCACGGGCGATTCTTCCGACAACGTGCCGGGCGTGCCGGGGATCGGGGAAAAGACCGCGCAGAAGCTCCTCGCGCAGTTCGGCGACCTGGAGACTCTCTACGCCAGGCTCCCGGAGGTGACGCCGCCCTCGGCGCGTGCGAAGCTGGAGGCCGGCCGTGCGTCCGCCATGCTTTCCCGGGAGCTCGTGACTCTGCGGCGCGACGTTCCGGGCATGCCCGCGGCCGGCTCGCTCTCCGCGGTGCCGCTGAACGTCGACGCGGCCATACCCCTGTTCCTGCGGGAAGGCATGAAGACGCTGGCGGCGGACTATGCGACGCTGCGCGGCCCGCGAGGCAAAGGCTCCGGCGTCGTGGCGCCGGCGGCGGCGGCCGAACCGTCATCGTCCCCCGGAGAGGCGGCGGCAGCGACCGTCGTCGTGCTCCAGACCACCGCCCCCGGCACCTACGTCACGATCACCTCGACATCCGAGCTCGACCTCTGGGTGGAGCGTGCGCGCACGGCGGGCATCGTCGCCTACGACGTCGAGACCGACGGGCTGGACGAGATGCGGGCGCGGATGCTGGGCTTCTCGCTTTCCCTCGAGGAGGGGAAAGCCTGCTACGTTCCCGTCCGCGCCGGAGGCGTGCAGTGCCTGCCCGAGCAGGCGGTCCGCGAGCGCCTCGCGCGGCTCCTCGAGGACCCTGCCGTGCGGATCGTCGGGCACAACACGAAGTACGACTACAAGGTCACGCGCCGCTGGGGCGTGCGGCCTGCCCGCATCTTTTTCGACACCATGATCGCGGCCTTCCTCCTGGACAGCGACGACGGGACATACACCCTCGACAACATGGCGGAGCGGCGCCTGGGGTTCCGCACGAAGCCCTACGCGGATCTCGTGGGCAAAGGCCAGACCCTGGAGGAAATCCCGATCCAGCAGGTCACCGACTACTCGGGCGAGGACGCGGACCTGACCCTCAGGCTCCACCACCTCCTGGCAAAGGACCTCGTTGCCGAAGGCCTGGACGGCGTCTTCCACGACATCGAGATGCCGCTGGTTCCCGTGCTTTCCGAGATGGAGCTGGCCGGCATCCGCATACTCCCCACCGAGCTTGCCGCCTATGGCAGGGAAATGGAGGGCGCTCTCGCCACGCTGGAACAGGAGATCTACGCCCTGTGCGGGCGGACGTTCAACATCAACTCGACGAAACAGCTCCAGGAGATCCTCTTCACCTGGCGCAAGCTCACCCCGGTGAGGAAGACCAAGACGGGCTATTCCACCGACGTCGACGTGCTGGAGATCCTCGCGGCGCAGGACCCGGTGCCCGAGAAGATCCTCGCGCACCGCAAGCTCTACAAGCTGAAGTCCACCTACGTGGATGCGCTGCCGCAGCTTATCAACCCCGCCACCGGCCGCCTGCACACCCACTACGTGCAGACCGGCGCGGCCACGGGACGGCTTGCCAGCAATGACCCCAATCTCCAGAACATCCCCATCCGGGAGGAGGAAGGGCGCCGCATCAGGACCGCATTCGTTCCAGCGCCCGGCATGCGCTTCGTGAGCGCCGACTACTCGCAGATCGAGCTGGCCATCCTCGCGTTCCTGTCGCAGGATCCCATCCTCCTGCGCGCCTTCACGGAGGGACGCGACATCCACCGGCAGACCGCCTCTCTCATCTTCGGGACGCCCGAGGACCAGGTGGCGCCGGAGCAGAGACGCGTGGGCAAGACGATCAACTTCGGGGTCGTCTACGGGATGTCCGCCTTCGGCCTCGCCCGGAGCCTGAGGATCGCGCGCGGTGACGCGGACACGTTCATCAGGACCTACTTTCAGCGCTACGAAAGGGTGGACGCGTTCCTGAAGGAAACCATCCGGACAGCGGAGGAAACCGGGTCCGTGCGAACCCTTTTCGGCAGGCGACGGAAGATTGCCGCGATCAACAGCAGGAACAAGGCGGAGAAGACCGCCGCGGAGCGTGTCGCGGTGAACTCGCCCATCCAGGGGACGGCTGCAGACCTCGTGAAGATGGCGATGGTGAAGCTCTCCCGCAGGCTGGGCGAGGAGGGCCTGGAGACGCGGATCCTCCTCCAGGTGCACGACGAGATCATCCTGGAGGCACCCGAAGCCGAGACCGGGACGGTCGAGCGCATCGTGCGCGAGGTCATGGAAAACGTCACCACGCACCCCATCCCGCTGAAAGTCCACGTCGAGGCGGGGGAGAGCTGGGGAGCGTTCCACTAGATGGTCCTCGGACTGACGGGAAAGTACTGCGCGGGCAAAAACGCGGTGGCGCGCATCCTGGCGGCCCGCGGGTACCTCGTGATCGACGCGGATGCCATCAATCACCAGGTGCTCAAGGACAACGCGGCGGCCGTTCTCTCCGCCTTCGGCCTCGGCATCCGCGCGCCCGACGGCTCGGTGGACAGGCGCGCGCTGGGAAGGATCGTTTTCGCCGACCCTGCCGAGCGCCGGCGTCTCGAGGGCATCGTCTACCCCCTGATCACGGCGAAGATACGGCAGCTCCTCGAGCGGAACAGCCGCCGGACGGCGGCAGGCACGGGCGACGCGGTGATCAACGCGCCGCTCCTGCACCGGGCCGGCCTGCACACGATCTGCGACGCGGTGATCTTTGTCGGCGCCCCGGCGGTAGTCCGCCTGGCCCGTGCCATGAAGCGCGATGCGCTCCCGCTGCGCGACGCGCTGGCGCGCATCCGCTCGCAGGGCGACGTCCGCCCTCAATCCTGCGGTTCCACGGTCGATACTTATAGTGTGAGGAACCTGGGGAGCCTGCGTTCCCTGGAGCGCCGCGTCGCGCGGCTTGATCGTCGTCTGAGAGGATAGGAGTCGCATGGAACGGCAGAAGATCTTCTGGGTGGTGCTCTCCGTGAGCGTTTTTGTCGTCGTCGTGCTCGTGGTGGGCGTCTTCCTCCTGCGGCAGAAGCCGCAGGCCTCCTTCGCGTCTGCCACGCCGACCGTCACGCCCCTCGCGGACCCGGGCACGCAGGTGTACGAGTACCAGGCCGCACCGGGCACATCCTCCCGGCCGCAAGGCACCACGGACCAGTCCGGCGGCAACACCGAGACAATGCACTTCTACATCGGGGAAGGCGATTCCAAGGGAGGCACGGGCCAGAGCGGCGCGACCGCCCCGCCAGGAGCGACGCCGCCAGGCGCCACCGCGTCCGGCGCGGCCCCATCCGGCACGGCCGCTTCGGGCCGGGCGGGTTCGCCGGGCTCGGCGGGAAGCGCGGCGGTCGGGCCCGCTTCTCCCGCCACGACCGGAACGCGGAGCGTGCCCGCCCTCGGGTCGTCCGCCGCGAAGACCGCCCCTGCCCGGCCCGCCGCGCGGGTCACCGAGTACTGGATCCAGACCGGCTCCTACAAGAGCCAGAGCAAGGCCGAAGATCTCGCGTCGCTCCTCGGCGACAAGGGATTGAGCGGCCGCGTGTTCTCGTACGCATCGCAGGGCAGCACGTGGTACCGCGTGCGCGTCGGGCCGTACACGAGCAGGGGCGAGGCCGACAAGTTCCTGGCGGAAGTGCAGAAGCTCCAGGGGCTCGAGTCGAGCTTCATTTCGCAGGTCGCTCCGCCGAAGACGCCGGTGAACTGACCCTCGCCCGTGAGCCGCCGGCGAGCAGCCGTGCGTAGATCGCCTCGTACTGGGGGATGATGAAGCGGTAGTCGAAATGCTCCGCGGCACGGCGCCGCGCGGCGGCGGCGAAACGCTTGGAGTCGGTGCAATCCTCCAGGATCTTCATGCAGTAATCCGCCATGGCGTCCACGTCACCCACCGGGGCGAGGAAACCCGTGACGCCGTGCTCCACCACCTCCGGCAGTCCGCCGACGTCGCTTGCCACCACGGGGACACCGCTTGCCATGGCCTCGAGGGCCACGAGGCCGAAGCTCTCCGTTTCACTGGGGAGGAGGAGGACGTCCGCCGCTTTCAGGAGCGACGCCACCTCGTCCACGACCCCCACGTAGCGCACCGCTTCCGAGAGCCCCAGCGAATCCACCAGCTCGCGGGTGCGGCTGTACTCGGGCCCGTCGCCCACGAGCACCAGCCGCGCGTCGATGCGCTGCCGCACGCGCGCAAAGATCTTCACCACGTCGTCGACCCGCTTGATCGGGCGGAAGTTGGAGATGTGCATCAGCGTCACCTGCCGCTGGGAGCGCTTCTGCGGGATGCACCGGGGTTCGCGCACGGAATGACGGTCGGGGTCGATGAAGTTGTGGACGACCTCGATCTCCTTCTTCACGGGGATCTGCCGGTAGGTTTCGTCGCGCAGGAAACGGGACACTGCCGTCACCGCGTCGGACTGCTCGATGGACCACTGCGTCACCGGGCGGAACGAGGGACTCCCGCCGACCAGGGTGATGTCCGTGCCGTGCAGCGTGGTGACAACCTTCAGGTCCAGCTCCGGCGCGATCTGCCGTGCCATGATGGCTGCCGCGGCGAAGGGAATGGCGTAGTGCACGTGCATGATCTGGAGCTTGTGCGTCCGCGCCACCTCGACCATCTTCGCCGTGAGCGTGAGGCTGTGGGGGAACTGCTTCAACAGTGCGTGGCTCTCCTGGTCCACCTCGTGGTAGCAGACCCGCGGGGGCAGCTCGCCGAGGCGCAGCGGGTTGGCGTAGCTGATGAAGGCCACCGAGTGCCCGCGTTCGGCGAGGTGCTTGCCCAGCTCGGTGGCAACCACGCCGCTTCCTCCCGCCGTCGGGTAGCAGCAGATGCCGATGCGCATGTGCTGATCCGTTGCCGGGCGGCCGTGGTCGCTCGCCCCGTTGCGGTCGAGGGAGAGAAAGGCGTCGCTCACAGCCCGCCGTCCCACGCGTCGGGATCGTCCGCGCGCGCATGGCGTATCTGGCTGGGATTGTGATAGATGCGGCTGTTGGGCGGAACGCTCTCCGTCAGCCAGACGTTGCCGCCGATGACGGAGCCCCGGCCCACCACGGTGCCGCCGCCGAGGATGGTGGCCCCCGCGTAGATGGTGACCTCGTCCTCTATGGTGGGATGACGCTTTCGGTTGGCGAGCTCCTTGCGGACGCTGAGGGCGCCGAGGGTGACTCCCTGGTAGATCTTCACGTTGTCCCCGATGACGGCCGTTTCCCCCACCACCACCCCGGTGCCGTGATCGATGAAGAAGGAGTCCCCGATGACGGCACCGGGGTGGATGTCGATCCCCGTTGTCGCGTGCACGGCCTCGCTCATCATGCGCGGAATCATGGCGACCTCCCGCACCCACAGCTCGTGGGCGATGCGGTGCACCATGATGGCCTCCACGCCGGGGTAGGAGAGGATGATCTCCTCGGGTGAGCGGGATGCCGGGTCGCCGCGGAACGCGGCCTTCACGTCGCGGTCCACGCGCGTGCGGATCTCGGGGATCTTCTTCAGCAGGTCCCGCACGATCTCGGAAGCTTCGCCGGCGCAGTCCTCGTGCCGGCCGCAGTCCTTTCGCTGGCGGCAGGTGTAGCGCAGGCTCTTCTCCACCTCGACGGCGAGCGTCCGCGAGACCACGGATACCTTTTCCCCGATGGCGTAGCGCATGCCGGCGAGGTCGATCGTCTCCTCGGCCCGGAACCCGGGAAAACGAGCGCCTCCAGGATGCCGATGATGTTCTCCACGCTCTGGCGCGACGGCAGGTTCGCACCCTCGATGTGGTTGATCCCGCCCAGCTCTTCGTAGGACGCGAGGATGGACTCGACGATGGCGGAGAGAGAGTCGGTGGAAGTACTGCGCGCGGCCTGTGACATCACCCGTAAAAAGTGATGCCCCCGTCTCCGTTTGTCAAGGCGCGCCCTTTCTCGTACACTCACCGGCATGCTGTCGAAGGTGCCGGTCAGCCTGCTCACCGCGGTGGCCGTCCAGGTCGCCTGCCAGGCGTTCAAGGTCGTGTTGTACTCCCTGCGCGAGCGCAGGGCGGCGTTCTCCTGGTTCGTGTCCGCCGGCGGCATGCCCAGCGCGCACGCTGCGTTCGTCACAGCGCTCGCGGTTTCCGTGGGCCTGTGGAGCGGCTTCCAGAGCGACGTGTTTGCCGTTGCCGCTGTCTTTTCGGTCATCATCATCTATGACGCCTGGCGGCTGCGCGGTGCCGTGGAGCACCACGCGCGCATCCTGGCGCGCGTCGCCGAGAAGCTGCCTGGCGTGGCCGCGGGAGACATCAACCAGCGCCTGGGTCACAGCCTTCCCGAGATCGGCGCAGGGATCGTCGCTGGGGGCGGCCTGGCCGCCGTGGCGTGGCTTCTCCTGTCGGGGACGTAGATCCCGGTTCAGCATGCGTATCGCGTCGATAGCGCTCGCCTGCGTCCTGCTGCTCCCCGTTGCCGGGGCGGCACAGGAGCCCCGGACGCTGCGGATTTCGTTCATCGGCGACATCATGGCCCATGACGTGAACTACCGGATGAACGACTACGCGGACATCTGGCGGAATGTCGCGGACATCTTCCGGGCAGACGATCTCACCGTGGCCAACCTCGAGCTGCCCATCGATCCCACGCGTCCCCTCGCGAGCTACCCTCTCTTCAACGGCACGCCCGCGTACGTACGGGCGGCACTCGATGCAGGCGTGAACGTGCTCTCCCTGGCGAACAACCACGCGTTCGACGGCGGCGTGGAAGGCATTTTCCAGACCCTGCGCTCGCTGGAGTCGCTGCGGGACCCGGCGCGCCCGCTCCGGGTGTCCGGGATCAGGGGCAACCCGCTCCAGCCATTCCATCCCACGACGTTCACCGTGAACGGCGTGCGCATCGGCTTCCTGGCCCTGACGCAGTTCCTCAACCTGCCCGGGGGAGGGCGGTACGTTGACGTGGTCGATGACGGGAACGCCGCGGCGGTGGAGGAGCTCCTGCAACATGTCCGGCAGGAGAGCCGCCTGGTTGACCTGTTCATCGTCTCCTATCATGGGGACGAGGAATACGTCGGGAGACCGTCCGGGCAGAAGCAGCGATTCTTCCATGATCTCCTGGAAGCAGGGGCAGGCATCGTGTTCAGCCACCACCCGCACGTCGTGCAGGGGTACGAGCTGGTCGGTTCTGCACGCGGGACGGGTCTCATCATGTACTCGATGGGGAACTTCATTTCCGGAATGACGTGGCAGCTCGATCCACGGGCCCCGGATGCCGCTGTCGCCGCGACCGGCGAATCGTACATCCTGCAGGCCACGCTGCGCTGCGGGCCCGCGAGCGCAGGAGTGCCTCGCTGGGGATGCAGCGTTCAGAACGCCGGGGCCATACCCATCGCTAACTTCAAGAACGACAAGGGAGACCTGGCGGTTGCGCGCCTCAGCAGCCTCGCCGACGGCAGCATCGCTGTCAGCGCCTCCTGGCGCGCCTATTACGCGGGAAGACTCACGCTGATGGAGAAGTATCTCGCCGGGTTCGCCGGCGACGAGTCCTTGAACGAGGGCAGCGAATCCCCGGGAGGCGCGCGGCCCGTCTACCTGCTGCGGGCGATACGGGTCTGTTCGAGGAGGGTCTCTTCCGAGCGTGCCAGCTGGTCCTTGGCCGCCAGGAGCTTCGCCTTCGCCGCCGCATAGGCGCCGGCGTCGATGTCCTTCTGCGCATCCAGCACCGTGGCGCGAGCCTGGTTCGGCGCGAGGGCGGCGCTTGCTATCAGCTCGAGCCTGATCCGCGGGACGCGCTTTGCCGCCCACACCTTCGATTCCACCGTGGACGCCAAGGCGCTCACCTCGTCGACGAGGGCCGCCGCGTCCTGCGCCACCTGCGCCTTCGACGCCGCGGCGTTGCTCACCGCGGAATCCGCGGCGGTCTTCGCCGCGACGGCGAGTGCCAGCGCCGCGTCGAAGCGGCGCATGATGGACGGCTTCTTCATCTGGGCGGCGAGCTCGGTGTCGAGGGAAGCAGCCGCATCTCTCGCGGCGCGCAGTGAATCCGGCGCATAGGTGACGACGTCCGCGCTCAGTCCGGCCGCGTCCAGCGCCTTTCTCGCCGCGTCGATGGCAGCCTGGGGCGGATTCGCGCACGAGGCGAGAAGGACGGCACCGACAAGGGCGAAAAACGCGCGGGAACGTCTCATCAGGACGAGTTTCCTTTCTGCCTCACGATCGATTGTCCGGACATCGGACCGTGCGAAGGGAAGCCCATTTTGCCGTCCCTGTCAAGAACCGCCTGCCCCGGCCAGCAGTTCTCAGCTTGACGCCGAGGGAGCGAATTCTCATTTTGCTCGACCTTCAACGGGGCCATGTCGGCAGTTTGCGATGATTTTCGTTCCTGTTGAAGGTGCAAAATGAGAATCGCTGTGCCCCGGCCCGCGGCTGCTCTTCAGCTTGATAATCCGGCAATGTACGGTATAGTGTTCACCGACCCGAGGAGGAAGAGGATGAAACGACGCGGAATGGGATTTCTCGTTCTGGCTGCCGCGCTGGGTCTTTCCGCGACAGCCGCATTCGGACAGGGACTGGCTGTCAAGCAAACCTACACCCTGACGGTCAACGTGAATGTCCAGGGTGCGCAGATCTACATCGACGCGAAGCCCATCACCGGAAACGCGGTCCTCGTGGTGCAGGGCAGGCACAGCATCCGCGTGCGTGCCGACGGCTACGCCGATTTCATCCAGAACGTGGACGTCTCGTCCAACATGGTGGTCCCCGTCGTGCTGCGCGGCGTTTCCTTCCCCTTGACGGTCCGTCCGAGCGTGCCCGGCGCGTCGATCCTGGTGGACGGCGTCGACACGGCAGGCAACCCGATCGCCGTCGGCCCCGGCCAGCACACCATCCTGGTGCAGGCTGACGGCTACAAGGACTACAGCATCGTGGTCAGCGTCACGGGGCCCCTCCTCGTTCCCATCGCCCTGGTGCCCGCGGGGTTCCCGCTGAGCGTCAACGCCAACGTGGCCGGTGCCACTGTCACGATCAACAACACCGTCATGGGCAGCGTGCCCTACGCCGGGAGCCTTGCTCCCGGCAACTACACGGTGCGCGTGTCGGCCGACGGGTACACCGACTACCTCGCCAGCGTTTCACTGGACAGGCCGATGAATGTCGTCGCGGAGCTGAAAGCCCGGATCAGCACGATCAGCCTGGTCATTCCTGCAGCATCGCTCGATCCTGACCAGCAGGGCAATCCGGTCCAGGGCCAGGTGAAGATCTTCATCGACAACCGCCTTGCCAACGCGAACAGGGCGCTTGACGGCATCCAGGTCGCCCCGGGACGGCACCGGGTCCGCATCACGGCAGGCGGCCTGTCCTACGACATGGGCGACGTCACGGTGACCGCGGGGCAGCGGTACGTGATCCAGCTGTCGCTTGCCGCGCAGCTGTCGGCGGGGCAGTAGGCATATGCGCCTTTCTCTTGCCGCGCTCCTCCTGGTCCTTCCTGTTGCGGCTGCTTGTGCCGACGTGGCGGCGGTGACCGCCCAAGCCGATGCCCTGCACGACAAGGGCAGTTATGCCGACGCCCGCGCGCTCATGCTCTCCGCGGTAAACGGGGTGAGCGACGGCAGGGATCTCGCAGAGCTGTACTGGCGGGCGTCGCGCGAGACCCTGGAGCTCGGCGACATCGCCGAGGCGCAGAAGAACCCGCAGGGGGACGTCCTCGCCCTCTTCGTCCAGGGAGAAGGGTACGCTGACAAGGCCATCGCCGCGGACCCGAAGAACGACCTGGGGTATTACTGGAAGTCGTCCAACATCGGGCGATGGGGGCAGGTGAAAGGGGTCCTGAACTCCCTCTTCAAGGCAGGACCCATGAAGGACCTGCTCGTGAAGGAGCTGACCATCAACCCCGACCGTACGGACGCCTACTACGTCCTGGGCCAGCTGTACCGCGAGCTGCCGGGCTGGCCGGCGTCCTTCGGCAACATCGACGCCGCCGTTTCGCTGGGCCGCAGGGCGGTGGATCTTCGCCAGGCGCAGTTCGCATCCGGAGCGGCGCGTGAGCTGGTCTACAACTTCATCACCGAGCTGGCAAAGACCCTCTGGAAGCGCAACTGGTCGGCGGACAAGCGGAAAAGCGAGCAGGCCGCGAAGGTCGCGAAGCTCGCCGCGGCGGTCACGCCGCTGGACAAGGGCAGCTTCTACGAAGCATCGGTCACGCTGAAGGGCATGTCGGACCGCGAAGAGGCGAGGGCGCTCGTGCAGGCGGCCATCACCGACCTCCTGAAGCTTCCGAGCCTGAACGCGCCGCAGATGAAGGATCTCGAAAAGGCCCGCACCGTCCTTAGGGGCTGGTAGAGCTTCGCGTCACCGTGGCGGCGCTCCGCGTCACCGTGGCGGCGCTTCGCGTCACCGTGGCGGCGCTCCGCGTCACCGGGGGGTGTCACCGCCCCCGTGCCTTTCGCCTTTCATCAGGCTCGCCTTGGTGAGGGTGGCATCCCCCATTTTCCTTTTCAGGCGGAACACCGCTTCCTCGACCTTCTTCTTTCGCGCGAAGTCGTCCGTGAACAGCTCCAGCTGGTCCTGGGCTTCCACGGGAGTGAGCCCCGAACACCCGACGCCGACCAGCCGCACGGGGGTGCCGCCCGTCCACCGCTGGCCGAGCAGCTCCTGCACCACCTCCTGCATCTCCTCCGCGGAGGATACCCAGTGCTTGAGCGTCCGCTGCGCGCTCACCGTGGTGAAATCGTGGAAGCGGAGCTTCAGGTTCACCGTCTTCGATTTCCACCCCTCCTCGATCATGCGGAACATCACCTGGTGGCAGAGCTCCAGCAGGACGCGCTCGATCCCGGGCCGGTCCTTCCGATCCCGTTCGAATGTCGTCTCGCTGGAGAGCGAGCGGCTCTTCGGCTCCTCGGCGAAGATGCCCGGGTCATCTCCTTTCGCCACCGAGCCGAGGAATGAGGACGCCCCGGCGCCGAGAAGCCGGGACAGCTCCGGCTGCGGAAGGGTCCGAAGCTGGCGCACGGAGGTGATGTTCAGCTCGGTGAGTCTCTGCAGGGTCTTCTCCCCGATGCCCCAGAGGTCCCGCAGCGCGAGCCCGTCCAGGAACGGCTCCGCGGAATCGGCGGTGACCTCCACCAGCCCGTCCGGCTTGCCGGAGTTGGTGGCGAGCTTCGCGATGTACTTGTTCGGCCCGATGCCCACCGTGATGGACAGCGCGGTGGCCTCGCGCACCCGCGCCTTGATCCGCTCGCCGGTCGCCCGGGCCGGGCCGAAAAGGCGCTCGGTCCCGGTGAGGTCGAGGAATGCCTCGTCGACGGAGATCTGCTGTACGTGCGGCGTGAAATCGGAGAGGATCTTCATCACCTCCCGCGATACGGCGAGGTAGCGTTCCATGCGGACAGGGAGGTACACGCCCTGCGGGCAGCGGCGGTACGCCTGGGAAATCGGCATGGCGGAATGGATCCCGAAGCGCCGCGCCTCGTACGAGCAGGCCGAGACCACGCCCCGGTGCCCGGGGGCTGCTCCCACGATCACGGGCTTCCCCTTCAACGCGGGGTTGTCCCGCTGCTCCACCGACGCGTAGAAGGCATCGAGATCCACGTGGAAAACGACGGGAACGATCCCGCCCGGTCCGCTCACGTCCTCACCTCCAACCGGCGCTGCACCCGGACGCGAGAGGTGACCTGGAGATCGGGCCGGGAGGACAGTGAAACCCCGATGAGAGGCTCGTCGAACTCCATGGCGAACGTCAGCTCGAAGACGCCGCCCGTGGGGAGCGATATCTCCAGGACAAGAGGGTTGGGCGGGTAGGCGCCGATGAGCAGACGGTAGTCACGCGGGCTCGCCTGGACGGACGGGAAAGAGCTGTCGATCAGGACGAAATCGTCATCCGACGTGAGCGCCACCGCGATGGTGCGCGGGCTTGCCGGCATGGCGAGCTGCAGCGTGAGGTTGCGCTGCTGGAGAAACTGGCGTGAATCCACCGTCAGGCTGACGGGGGATGGCGTGGGGGCAAGCGGCAGGTCGGCGGCTTCCGCGAGGGGCGGGACCTGCCGATCCGTCCCCGCCTCGCTCACGCTAAGCGCGCCCAGCGGACCGGGGCTGTCCAGGAGGAGGACCGTGCCGGTCGTCGTTCCCGCAGCGTCCACCTCGATGCTCTGCGTTGCGGTGAGCTGCTGCGGCTGCGCGGCGCTGAATGGGCTGAACGTCAGCAGCCGGACGGCAAGCGCGGCGCCCCCGGGCAAGCAGGATGCCGGCAAGGGCGAACTCGCGGCTGCGTCGCCGCAGGATGCCCCTGCCGGGGAAAGCCAGGCCCAGGCGGAGGAGCATGAGCACGAAGGGGAGGAGGGCGCCCGCCAGGAGCAGGTTTCCCCAGAGCGGCGAAAGGAGGAGAAAGCGGGCGAAGGGCAGCGCCGGTGCCTGGAACACGGCGATGATGCCGCGGATGCCCCAGAACGGCGCCGGCAGGAACAGCAGCGCCTTCAGGATGCGCCGGGGCACGACGGCGGAGAGGAACACGAACACGAAGGCCCACGCGAAATACCAGGTGAACGAGATGTTGAAAAGGGCGATCACGATGATGTCGACCAGGAGGAACAGCAGGGCCGACGCGCTGAAGAAGCTCCCGTTGCGGGGAAACGGGAGACGCCGGAAGAGGTTGTACAGGACGGCATAGAGGAACACGGCGACGCACAGCTTCAGGGCCAGGAACTCCGCAGGCGCGTACGTCCAGAGGAGAGGGAATGCACGCAGGTTCATGATGGCCACGAGGACGTACGTGCCGGTGGCCAGGAAAAGGAACGTGCACGCCGCGATGGGGACAAGGGCGGGGGCGTTGCGCGAAAGGGTCCGAAGGTACTTGAGCAGTCCCTTGCGGAACACGAGCGCGTAGAGGAATGCGGCGGCGATGACGCAGATCAGGACCACGACATACGCCTGCTCGCTGACGACGAGCGATGCCCCGAGGCCCTGGAGGAGGAGATAGTGGCGGTCCCACTCGTCCGGGATGCCGCCGGAGCCCGCGGTGACGATCCCGGTGAGAAACCGGGCGAGTGCGTCCTGCGTTGCGGCCGCGCCGCCGGCAGCCGCCGCGCCGGCCGCGTTGCCCGCGGCCGTCTCGAGCCCCACGGCGGGATAGCCTCCCGCGAGGTACGGCTCGATCGGAGTGCGCTCGTTCGTGGTGCCCATGCGGAAGAGCTGCAGTTCGTCGCCGGGCAGGAGGAAGGGAACCCCTGCCGCCGTCAGCGCCGAAGCGCTCCGGCCGACCAGCCAGGACGGCGCCACGATTCCACGGCCGCCGGCCCTGAGCGCGACCGGCGCGGAGGCGTCCCGCAGCGCCAGGTAGAGGAAGGCTGCCTTGTAGTCGGGACGGAAGTCGCGGAGGAAGAGTGTGCTTCCCAGCGGGTACGAGGGCCCGTCCCCCCGTTCGGCGCCGAGGAACAGCACCGTGAGGCTGAGCGCAGGCGTCGTGCCCGCGAGCCGGGACAGCAGGTCGAGGGCGAGGGCGACGTTGATCGATCCGTCTCCGCCCGCCGGTGCTGACGGGATGCTGTCCACGGGCACGGCGAGGATGAACGTGTCACGGGATGATCCCGGAAGGTCGACGCGCAGGCAGCCCGAGAAGGAATGGGCGAAGTCCGCCGCGCTGAAATCGAAAGGGGTGACCGAGAACCCTTCCGAACCGACACGCTGGCGGATCATTGCCAGGAGGTCCCTCTCCGCGGCGGAGCCTTCGGTCCGCGGGGAGTAGCTGCTCACCTCGGCGAGCGTGTCCGCCAGCGACGGCGCGGGCGACGCGTCGAAGATTGTCACGGCAAGGAAGGTGAGCAGGAGGAGGAGCATTCCTCACTCAGGATAGGGGATGGCACCGGCGGCGTCAACCGAAACCCTTCGCGGCCCAGCAGTTCTCAGTTTGACGCCCAGGGAGCGAAATTCTCATTTTGCACGACTCTCAAAGGGCAGTTCTTGGCTCTTTTCAAGTGTCTGCGATCCTGTTGAAGGTGCTAAATGAGAATCGCTGTTCGCGGACGCCCTCCCACCGTTCCCGGCGGTATCGCCGGGCAGCGTTCGCCTTGCAAACGTGCCGGATTTCCACTATCCTAGCGTTGAAATCATGGAACTCCTGCCCGAAATTGTCCAGCGAAGAAGCGTGAGGTCATTTACTTCCAAACCGGTGGACAAGGAACAGGTGGAGCGGATGCTGGAGGCAGCCCGGCTCGCGCCGTCCGCGAAAAACAGGCAGGAGTGGCGTTTCGTCGTCATCCAGAAGAAGGAAGTGCGGCAGAAGATCATGGAAGCCGCCTTCAGCCAGGACTACGTCGGGCAGGCTCCCGTCATCGTGGCGGTCTGCACGACGAACATCGACTACCGGATGCCCAACGGGCAGGCGTCCTATCCCATTGACCTCGCCATCGCCTCCACCCACATCGTGCTGCAGGCCGTGCACGAGGGGCTGGGCACCTGCTGCATCACGACCTTCGACGAGCAGGAGGTCCGCGAGATCCTCACGGTTCCCTTCTCCATGCGCGTTGTGCTCCTGATCCTCATCGGTCATCCCGACGGCGTGCCGGAGCCGACGCCGCGCAAGTCACTGAAGCAGGTCACCGGGCGCGATCACTGGTAGGGCCGGGAGGTCGTCAGGTCGCCGCCCCGGCGTAGTAATCCACGAGCTTTTCGAAGACTTCCGCGCTCTGCGAACCCGCAGGCGCATCGATTTCGCCGCCGAGGGAATGCCAGATGCGATCCGGTCTCACCCACCGCACGCGCAGCCCGATCTCGAACGGCGCCATGGAGGGGTCGTGCTCGGCGATCACGCGCAGGCGCACCGTGTCGCCGACCTTCACGTCCACCGCCTGCATGAATGCCACCTGGCACCCCGCGTGGCTGAGGTCACGCACGTAGCCGGGCGCCAGGGGCCCGATGAGGAGGGCCTTGGCGTACCCCGACACGCGCGGCTGCTTCCTCTTCTCAGTTCCCGTACGGCGCCTCCCCGGCCCTTGCCGACACTCCCAGCGTGATGAGCGTCCCCGCGCACACGCCCGGCTGCCACGGGGTCTGGCGGTCCTGGGCGTCGAGGAAGACGAGACGGAACTCGTCGAAGGTCTTCTTCGCCACGTAGATGCCCATCCCGAAGCGCTTGTACCCGTTGCGCTTCTGGTACTCCTCGAAGGCGGGCGAGTGGAGGTCCAGGGTGGCGGGATCGGCGTCCAGGTCGTAGGGGAGGCGCCGGGGATCGAACCCGCCGCCGAAGTCGCGGATGGCGACCACGAGGCCGCCGTCGACGGCGGTCATGTCGACGGAGATGCTGCGCGCCTCTCCCTTTTCACGGTGTGCGCGCACGGAATTGTTGAGGAGCTCGAGGACGGCGAAGCGCAGGTGCTCGGGGTTCACGCGCACGGGCGGGATGACGATGGCGTCGATCGTCCTGATCACCTCTCGGAAATCGGCCTCCGGGCTGACGGTGAGACGCACCGTCCTGCTCTGCCTGCCGTTGACCTCCAGCGCCCCGTGAGAGTCCATCCCCCCCCGATCCCTTTTCCCGTTCCTTCCATTCGTGGATAATCGAGGCATGGTATATGTAATCGCCGAGTTGCGCAATTACAGGCAGCTCGAGCGTCTGCGCGCTGACGTCCTGGCCGGCATCGAGACGGGCCTCGGGGCGGCCTTGGGCGCCCGGGGAAAGGAGACCGCGCAGGGCCTGTGGCTCGCGCAGCTCGGCGGCCGCGACGCCGTGGACGCGGCCGCGGCCGCCGCCGCGGCCGTACGGGTCAGGGACTACCTGGCCTCGCGGCGCCGGGAGCTCTTCGGTTTCGCCGTGGCCGTGGCGGAGCTTGCCTCCGATCGCGCAAAGGACCTCGCGGAAGAGGCACGCGGACTCCTGCAGGGGGCCGCGGAGGATGAGCAGCTCTGGATCGCGGCCTCGTGCGCACCGCTGTTCGCGGCGGTGCTCGTGACGGAGGCGAAAGGCAGCCTTCACAAGGTCACGGGGCACCGACGCGAGCGGGCCGCCGAGGGCGCGCCGCGCGAGCGGGCGGACCCCTGGGTCCGCGAATCTCTCGTCATGCGCGGCATGGACATCATCTCCCCGCGCCTGAACGGCGGCGACTCCCGCGTCATCCTCTACGCCCACGGGCCGGCCGGCGCGGGCAAGACGGCGCTCCTCGGGGAGATCGCGCGCCGGATCCAGCGCGGGACCTCGCCGCAGGCAAGCGTCCTGCGCCTGCGCACCATCTTCAAGCGCCGTTCACCGCTGCACCCGTTTCTCGGCAGTCTCGACCAGGAGCTGATCGGCGCCGTGCCCCGCCGGCTCCGCGGGCCCGAGCGGACCGTCTGGGACGAGGTAGGGCCCCTGCTCGCGTGGCTGGTGGAGCAGGGGACCGCGGGCGCGTCCCGGCGGGACCTGCTTCCCGATCATCTCCTGGAGGACTTCGGCATCGGCTACGGTCTCTACCTCCTCGCGTGGACACGCATGGCCGAGGAGCTGCTGCAGGCGGCCGTCCTGGTCTGTGACGACGTCGATTCCTACCATCCCCTTGCCCGGCGTCTCCTCGGGCGCGTCGTGGACGACATGCTGGCCCGGCCCTCGTTCCTTCCCTTGTTCAGCGCCGCCGCCCCGGCGGTTCCTCCCGAGCTTTCCCGTCTTTCGCTGCAGCCCCTGTACGTTCATCCCCTCGGTCGGAGGGAGGTGCGATCCCTCTCGCAGTTCATGTTCCCCGGCCTGGGGCTTCCCGAATCCGCGACCCGCCGGTTGCGCCGACGCGCGGGTGGTCTCCTCGTCAACGTCATCGCCTACCTCCAGTACCTGCAGCGCCTGGGGCGCATCGCCTCGCGCGCCGGCACGTGGACCTGGGTCCCTCCCGCCGACGGTGAGGCCCTCATCCCGTCGCATCCGCTGTCGGTTTCCTGGTACCTCGTGAGGACCCTTCACGGCGATTCGTTCCTGCTCCTGTACAGCCTGTACCTGGCGGGAGGGCTGCTGGACCGGGAGGGGGTCTTCGCATTCCTCTCCGAGGCCGGGTTCGACCCCGCTGCTGCCGCCCGGTCCATCGCAGGCTTTACGGCCACCGGCTTCATGGAGGACGAGGAAGCGCTCATCCCCCGGTCGCCCGCCCTGCGCAAGAAGCTGGAGGAGCTCCTCGGCGCGGAGGCTGCCGCACTCCGCGACAGGTTCGTCACCCACATCGCCGGGCTCTGGAATGCGGGCCGCTACCGCCACCCGGTTCTCCTGTTCACGTTTCTCGCCCGGGCGGGCCGCACCGAGCTCGCCCTGCGCGTCCTGCCCGAGATCATCCGCCGCAAGCTTGACGAGAACGATCCTGCCGGTGCCCGGGTATTCTGCGACGCCCGTTCCCTGGAGTTCTCCATTCCCCCCACGGTCGAGGAGGCACGGCAGATTGCGGCGGGGGCCGCCGTGGGGAGGCTGCGGGCAGCGCTCCTGGAAGACGATCCCGCCGGTGCCGAGGCCGCGGAGGCCGATGTCCGCAAGATCCTTTCTTCGGACGCCGGGGGGCGGCGCCTGCGCGGAGAGGCGCACACGGAAAGGGCGAAGTATTTTCTCTCTCGCGGCGAATCCCTCGTCGGCCTGGACGAGCTGAAGCAGGGCCTCCTCTCCTACCAGGAGTCCCGTGACGAGCCGGGCGCGGGAGCCGACGCGGTCGACCGTGGCGAGCGAGCGTGTCATCTCTGGCTCGGGGCGGCGATGCTGGCCGAGGGGAGGATCGGCGAGGCGGTGGAGTACCTGGGGCTTTCCCAGCGCCTCTGTCACGAGGCAGGTGACGGTCCGGGAACGCTCTGGACCGCCGTCTATCTCTCCACGTGCCTTTTCGTGGACGGGCGCTTCACGCAGTGCTTCTCGGTGATCGACCAGGCGCTGCTGGCGGCCCGCGCACTCTACCGCCGGGACCTGGAGCTCTTTCTCCTCTTCCTCAAGGCGCGGGCGTTGTTCCAGGTGGGCACCTACGACGAGTCGTCCCTGTGCTTCCAGGCCTGCCTCTGCGTTGCGACGCTCTACGGCATCGAGCCGGCCCTCCCGGTGCTCCGGGCATGGCTCGGCAGGGCCGTCGTGCACGAGGGAGAGCTTGGCGTCGGCATCAGGCTCCTCGAGAGCCTGCCCCCGACGCGGGAGGTTCTGCTCTTTCTCGCCGAGGGAGCCCTCTTCGCGAACGACGTGGAGAACGCCTCGCTGTACGTGGAGCGCGGGATCAGCCGTCCCCCCGAGTTCCGCTTTGCGGCGCCGGAAGCGGTGAGCTGGCGCGACGGGTTCGCGAGCGTGGAGGGGCGCTGCTACCGGCTCAGCCGCGGCGACGCTTTCGTGCAGCGCACGTTCACCGGGCTGCGCGCCTATCTCCAGGGGATGAGAGGTTTCGCGGACGAGGGTATCCGTGAGCTGCACCAGCTCACCCGCGGCGAGAAATCGGTGGACGTCGACCCCTCCGCGTACTGGTTTCACTACCTCTATGCGCGGGTCCTCCCCGAGGCGGGAGGAGAGGAGGTCGATGACAAGGGCACGATCCTCGGCAAGGCGCTGAAGAGCCTCCAGGAGCGAGCCAGCCGGATAGACGGGCCGGCCCAGCGCAGCTCATTCCTGTGGCGCAGCCGGTGGAACCGGCTGATCATGGAGGAGGCGCGGGAGAGAAAGCTCCTGTGAAAGCGATGCAATAAGCGGTCTCCGGGAACGTCATTGCCGGTGCGGGGTTGACACTTCCTCCGAAAACCGCGACCCTGAGGGAACATCACATGTCATGTGCGCTATCCGCCCTCCCGGCGGCCCTGATCAGGCCTGACAGGACCTTTGCGGCTCGGGAGATATTCTCCTTGCCGCGACTTCCCCTTCTCCTGCTCCTCTTCCTCGTCTACGTGACCGGCGAGCGTCTCGTGCAGGGCTATTACCAGAACGTGCACGCGAAGACCCTCGCGGTCCTCGATGTCGACACGCGCATGGGCGGCATCTTCCAGAACGCGCCCACCGAGGTGCAGTCCCGCATGAGGGGACAGATGCTGGATTCCATCCTCGGCCGCCAGAGCGGCGTCATGACCGCTGCCGGCATCGCCTTCTCCGGAGTGGGGTTTCTCCTGGTGCTCGTCGAGGTATGGCTCGTGAGCCTCGTGGCGGCGCAGTTCTTCGGCGGCCAGGAGGAGCGCCGCGAGGGCCGTCGTCCCTCGTGGGCACTCTTTCTCGTCGCCTTTCTCCCGCTGGCCCTGCGGAAGCTCGCCGCGGGGATGGTCATGTCCCTGCGGAATCCCGACGCGGCAGCCAACGCGCTCACGCTGGCCGATTACCGGACACTCAGCGCGGCGCGTTTCGACCTCCTGTCGCTCCTGCCCTTCGGGGGCGCGCGCGGTTTCCTGGCGTCCGCGGGGCGCATGCTCACGGATCCCTTCTTCCTCTGGACCCTGGCGATCCTCTGCCTCGGGGGCCGCGAGGTCTACCGGATCCGCCTCAAGGGCGCTCTCGGTCTCTGCCTCGTCCTTGTCGTCGCGCTGTCGCTGCAGTCAGCACTGTTCGCCGCCGTCGGCCTCTCCTGGGAGATGTAGAATGAAGCGTTCCCTTTGCGCGGTCTTCCTGTCCATCGGCATCCTCGCGTTCCGCGCGGGGGCCCAGGCGCAGATAACCCTCGGTGACATCCCCGCGCTGGTGCTCAAGAACGACACCGCGGCGGCAATCTCGGCGCAGACCACGCTGTTTGCCCTGCACACCTACCAGGGCACCGTGGCGCGGGCGCTGCCGCAGGTCGACCTGTCCACCTCGTATTCCCTCGGCTACACCCCGTCGGTGGTCACGCAGGTGACCGTCCCCACGTTTCCCTATTTCGAGGACTTCTCCTACACCGACTACGGCGCGCACTCGCTGGACACGAAGCTCACCGTGTCGCAGCTTCTCCCGACAGCGGGGAGCCTCTTCCTCACGCTGGAGGACACGATGTCGGTGAACACCGCCGGGAGCCAGGTCCTGGGAGGGATAACGAGCTCACCGGATACGACGTTCGCCCAGGCGCCGCGGGTCTCCCTGGGCATCACCCAGCCACTGTTTCTCAACGGGAAGCTCATCGACTTCGGCCTGTTCCCGGCAACCCTCCGCAAGGCCCAGCTGGGCTACCTGGAGCAGGGCTCGGCGGACCTGGCGCAGCGCAACGCGACGCTCGGCCAGGCCGCCCAGCTCTATCTCTCGATCGTGCAGCTGCGCAGGAACGTGGCGCAGACCCGCGCATCGATCGCGGTCACGAGCGGCAACGTCGATACCCTGCAGAAGAACTACGACCTGGGCCTCGCCGCGGAAGCGGACCTCCTGGATGCCAAGATCGGGCTCTCCCGGCAGGAGCAGGGCCTGCTGGAGCTCTCCTCGACCCTCGTGAAGACCGAGCGCCTCCTGGCCCATTCCATGGGCGTGGACGGGCTCGCCGACGTGACGCTCGCGGAAGACATTCCGCCGCTCACCTTCACGCTTGACAGGCAGCATGCGCTGGACCGCGCACTGGCGGGCCACCCCCTGTTGAGGCAGAAGGCACTCTCCGCCGAGGAAAAGCGCGTGGACAGGGTCATCGCGGGCCAGCAGTTCGCCTCCACGCTGAGCCTCTCCTTTTCCTGGTCGCCCCGGTATCCCTTCGACGCGTTGAACAATCCCTACACCACGACGGACCTCGCCTCCTCGTTCAGCGACCTGTTCGGCGACGGCTCCGGGACCAACTATTCCGTCGCCGCGACGCTGACCATCCACCTCTTTGACGGGGGCAACGGCAAGGAGAGCCTCGCCGGTGCGGCGGCGCTCGGGGCCGCCGCCGAGCAGGGCCTCCTCGCGCAGAGGCAGGCCGTGCAGGACCAGGTGGAGCTCGACATGCTGCAGAAGGCGAGCCTCGAGGAGAAGATCTCCCTCCTCGCCGACGCCGCGGACCTGGCGAACCGGCGGCTTGCCACCGAGCGCAGCCTCCTTGCGTTGGGCAAGTCGACGGACCTCGATGTCGCATCGAAGTCCGCCGACGCGCAGGCGCGCGCCGACGACCTGTGGCGCGCCCGCGCGGACCTGTTTCTCACCATCCTGGACCTCCACTCTCTCGCAGGAGACGACCTGGCGGGCATCATCGAAGGAAAGAAATCATGAAACGCAGAACCTCAGCGCTCTCCATCATCGGGGGAATCCTCGTGCTCGTCGTTGCCGTGATCGTGCTGAATCTCACCCTCAGGGGCAGCCGCTACGAAACGGCGATCCCGATGCGCAGCTACACGGTGGCGCGCGGGACCCTGGAGGACAGGGTCAGCGGCAACGGGACCTTCATCCCGCGGACTGCCGTCACCGTCGTGGCGCAGGTGTCCGGCGAGGTGCAGTCCATCCGCGTCGCCGAGAACGACCGCGTGCAGGTCGGCACGGTGCTCATGACCCTGCGGGCCGACGACTACGTGCTCACCGAGCAGAAGATGAAGGCGTCGCTCGACGCCACGCGGCGGAGCGTCCGCCAGTCCCTCATGACCCTGCGGGCGCAGTACCGGGGAGCCGTTTCCTCGCTCACCGACGCCCAGCGGACCTTCGACAAGAACAAGGAGCTCTACGCGGCCAAGTCCATCTCCGAGGAAACGTACCAGCATTCCTCGGACGCGCTGGACACGGCCAAGGTGAACTGGCAGTCCGCCCGTGAGCAGCTGGACCTGCGCAGCGGCCTCTCCGTGGACGCCGAGCCTCCCTTGGACGCGTCGCGGGACGACGCGATCGTCGAGGCGTCCCCGGAGGTCGAGCAGGCGCTGCTCTCTCTGCGCTCCGCCAGCGACAGCGTGGCGCGCTGCACCATCACGGCCCCCTCGGCGGGCACGGTCACCAAGGTGACCCCGAATGTCGGGGACGTCGTGGCGCCCAACACGCCCCTGGTGCGCGTGGAGGACCTGGGGGACATGCTGGCCGAGATCCAGGTGGACGAGGTGGATATCGGCAAGATCCACGACGGGCAGGCCGCCGAGATCACCAGCGACTCTCTCATCGGCCTGACGCTGAAAGGCGTGGTGGAGACGATATCCCCGACAGTCTCGAGCCTCGGGGCCACGCGCGCCAGCCTCGTGGACGTGCGCATCGACCGCGCGTCCTCCGGGGCGTCCGGCGTCATCCTGCGCTCGGGCGCCTCGTGCACGGCGCGCATCACCACCAGCACGAAGAAGGACGCGCTTCTCATCCCCCTGTCGAGCTTCATCACGGAGGACAACGTCACCTCGGTGTTCGTGCTCACCCCGACGGGAAAGAAGAACGGGGCAGGGGCGGACACCTTCCAGCTCTCCAAGCGCGAGATCACCACCGGTGTGAGCGACGTGAACAACGTCGAGGCCCTGACGGGGCTCGCCGCGGGAGACACCATAGCATCCGGCAGCCTGAAGCTCCTCCGTGACGGCATCCTCGTCACCGTCCGCAAGGATTGAGACAGGCATGATCTCGCTGCAGGGAATCGAGAAGACCTATTTCATGGGCAAGCTCGCCGTGCCGGCCCTGCGGGGCGTGGACCTCCAGGTGAACGAGCACGAGTTCGTGGCCATCATGGGACCGTCCGGCTCGGGCAAGTCCACGCTGATGAACATCATCGGGTGCCTGGACCGGCTCACCGCGGGCCGCTACGTGCTGGACGGCATCGACGTCTCGCAGATGCCGGACAACGAGCTCGCCGAGGTGCGCAACCGCAAGATCGGCTTCGTGTTCCAGACCTTCAACCTGCTGCCGCGCATGACGTCGCTGCGCAACGTCGAGCTGCCGCTCATCTACAACTCGATCTCCAAGAGGGAGCGGCGCGAACGCGCCATGGAGGCGCTGAAACGGGTCGGCCTCGAGAACAGGGCGCTCCACCGGCCCAACGAGCTCTCCGGCGGCCAGCGCCAGAGGGTCGCCATCGCGCGCGCCCTCATCAACACGCCCGCCATCCTCCTCGCCGACGAGCCCACCGGCAACCTCGACTCCCGCACCGGCGACGAGATCATGGCCACCATCCAGGAGCTCAACGACCGGGGCGCGACGATCATCCTCGTCACGCACGAGCACGACATCGCTTCGTGCGCCCGGCGGATCGTCGCCATCCGTGACGGCCTCGTGACGCGTGACGAGGAGATCGCCGACCGTCGGCTCATCGTCTCCGGGGGATTCGAGGCATGAACATCTCCGAGGGCTTCCGCGAGTCCTGGGACACCATCCGGCACAACCGCATGCGGACCGTGCTCACGATGCTGGGCATGAACATCGGGGTGGCCTCCGTGATCGCCGTGCTGGCAACGGGACTCATGGGGCGCGGCGCCATCATGAAAGGCATCGAGAACATCGGCTCCACCCTCCTGTGGGTGCAGGCGGCGCAGACGTCATACCCCGAGGGCAGGAGCGTCACCTACATGAAGCCGGAGGACCTCGACGCCCTGAAAGGCATCGTCCAGGACGCAGGCATTTCACCGAGCCTGCGCTCCTCTTTCTCCGTCGGCTACAGCGGCGACCAGGAGCCGGCGTCGGTCTACGGGGTGTGGCCCGGGTACGCGCGGATGTGGGGGCGCGCCCTGCAGGCCGGCCGGCCGCTGTCACAGGACGACATCGACCAGCGCAGGCGCGTGGTGATCCTCGGGCTGAACACGGCCCGCGCGTTCTTTCCCTCTCCCGACGAGGCTCTTGGGAAGAGCGTCACGTTCGCCGGCAAGGATTTCACGGTCATCGGGGTCATGGCGGCAAAGGAAAGGACCCCCGTGGACGACGCCTCCGACGACGACACCGCGTTCGTTCCCTACGAGGTGCTGTCGGACGTGACGCCGTGGGACGCCTACGGCGGTCCCCGGATCCTGCGGATCTACTTCAAGGTGAACCAGCTCGCCGACCTCGACGACACGGCGGGGCGCATCAGCCGCTACCTCGGGCAGAAATACGGCACCGTGGACGGCAAGGATCGGTTCGTCGTGCGCAAGGCGGAAGACAGCATCCAGACCACGAACAAGGTCTTCGACATCATCACCACCGTCATCACGCTCATCGCCACCATTTCGCTGGTCGTCGGCGGCATCGGGATCATGAACATCATGCTCATCACGGTGACCGAGAGAACCCGGGAGATCGGGATCAGGAAGGCCCTGGGCGCAAAACGCCGCGACATCCTGGCCCAGTTCCTCATCGAGGCCATCATCATCTGCCTGATCGGCGGCGGCGTCGGCATCATCCTCGGCATCGGCATCACGGCCATCGTCTCCCTCGTCCAGCGCTGGGAGTACCTGCTGCCGTGGTCCTCCATCGTGCTCGGGCTGGCCGTCTCGCTTTCCATCGGCCTGTTCTTCGGCATCTACCCGGCGTTGAAGGCCTCGCGGCTGGATCCCGTGGTTGCCCTCACCAAGGAGTAGCCGATGCGCCTGATCCCGCTCGTCGAAGAAGCATGGCTCGCCATCCGCACGAACCGCTCGCGCACCGCCCTGACCATCCTCGGCATCGTGATAGGCGTCGGCTCGGTCATCTCGGTGGTCGGCGTGGGAGACGGGGCGAAGACGGTGGTGGGAGACCTCCTCGGGCAGTTCGGGAGCACCTCCCTGATCGTGGCGCCCAACTTCACCGCCATCCGCGAGAGCAAGGGGAAGTTCCGGTTCGAGGAAATCACCCGTGACGATATCGACACCATCAACGCCCGCGCCCCTGCCGTCGCCTCCGTCACGCCCCAGATCCAGATGAACGCCGACGTGCGAAGCGGCGACACCTCGGTGAAGGCGACCATCTTCGGCACGATGCACCAGTACCTGGCCGGCAGCAAGCTCGCCCTGCGCCAGGGACGCTTCCTCGACGAGGACGACGACACCTACATGCGCAAGGTGGGCGTGCTGGGGCACGACCTCGCGGCGTCCCTGTT
This sequence comes from uncultured Spirochaetota bacterium, assembly GCA_963768665.1. Classification (GTDB taxonomy): domain Bacteria; phylum Spirochaetota; class Spirochaetia; order SZUA-6; family Fen-1364; genus Fen-1364. The sequence continues at coordinate 504,774 of CAVYIU010000004.1, forward strand.
CGGGACGGAGAACCCCATCGGCCGGTTCGTGAAGGTCAACAACCTCGTGGAGGTCGAGATCATCGGCGTGCTGGAGAAGGAGGACAAGTCCTTCATCTCGACGGTGTCCGATTTCGATACCTCCAACAACAACCGCCTCTTCGTCCCCTCCAGCGCCATCGAGAGGGTGGGGGGGAGCTCCCAGGTCTACTTCCTCACCGGGGAGGCGAAGTCGGTGGACACCATCGACGACGCCCAGCAGCAGATCCTCGCGGTGCTCGACAAGAACCACGGCAAGTGGAACGGCAAGGTGGAAAAGTACATCGTGCAGCAGATGGGCCAGGTCATCGCGATGATCGACACTGCCACGGGCACCTTGACGGCCGCCATCTCGATCATCGCCGGCATCGCGCTCCTGGTGGCGGGCATCGGGATCATGAACATCATGCTGGTCTCCGTGAAGGAGCGCACGCGCGAGATCGGCGTGCGCAAGGCGCTGGGCGCCCGGCAGGCCTCCATCCTCAACCAGTTTCTCCTGGAAACGCTCGTCCTCTGCGGCGGGGGGCTCTTCGGGGTCGCATTCGCCGTGGCGGCCATCAGGGTCGTCGCGGCCATCACGAAGTGGCCGGCCCTCGTTTCCCCGGGCGTCATCGAGCTCGCCGTCATCCTGTCCCTGGTCACGGGACTGATTTTCGGCCTGTACCCGGCGAGCAAGGCAGCGAGGATGGATCCCGTGGAGGCGTTACGCTATGAGTAACGCCTCCACGAGGGCGGCAGCGGAACGGGTGCACCGTTCCGCGAGAGCCCAGGAGCGCAGGGGTCGCCGCCCTACTTCAGTCTCCGCGTCAGCACCGTCTGTACTGACACCGACCCGACGATGATCAGCCCGTAGATGAAGCTCGTCCAGAACCCGGTGAGCCCCGCCGCCACGATGCCCGCGTTGATGGCACCGATGACGAACGAGGCCACGAACGTGCCGAAGATCGTTCCCGTCCCGCCGAATACCGACGTGCCTCCGAGGAAAACCGACGCGAGGGTGTTGAGGAGATAGCCGTCACCCAGCGTGGGCCAGAAGAACTGCACCTCGGCGCTGACGACGAATCCCGCGAACGCGGCGATCACGCCCACCAGCGCGAACACGATGACCTTTGTGCGCCCCACGTTCACGCCCATGAGCCGGGCACTCTCGATGTTGTCCCCGGTGAGGAAGACGTGCGCGCCGAACCGGTGCCTGTTGAGGAAGAACCAGACCACCACGCCGACCGCGATGGTCCAGAAAAACTGCATGGGGATGAGGCCGAAGGCGCGCCCGACCAGCGCTTCGTGCAGGAATGTCGTGCCGACATCCGTCATCCCCAGTCCCTGGCCGTTGGTGATGATCAGCACTGCTCCGCGGAGAAGGTACTGCGTGCCGATGGTGGCGACCAGGGAAGGAACCCCGATACGCACGATGATGAACCCGTTGAAGAGTCCCGCGACGAGGCCCGCAAGGAGGCACGCGAGGAAGCCCAGCCAGGCACTGCCCGTGGCCACGGAGACGACATCGTATCCCACCATCCCGAATGCCATCACGGAGGAGAAGGAGAGGTCGATCTCGCCGGTGATGACCACCAGCGTCAGCGGGATCGCGATCAGGGCGAAGAACGGCGTGGTGGACATGAAGGAGATGTATATGTCCCGCGCGAGGAATGTCCGCGGGGAGCCCATGAGGAAGAGCAGCCAGACCACGACGGCCACGGCAACGACGCCGAGCTGCAGGGCGTACTTGCGGAAGAAGCGCGAGGCAGGTCCGCCGCCGGCGCCGGCCGACAGGGGGCGGGTGTTTTCTTCGCTGCTCATGGTGTTCCTCCCTGGAGGCTGCCGGTGCGCGCCACGGCGTGGAGCCTGTCGGTGAGCTCCTGGAGGGTCAGGTCCTTCTTCATGAACTGCCCCGCCACCGTGCCCCGGTCGATGACCACGATCCGGTCCACCACGGGGTAGACGTGGAAGATGTTGTGATCGATGAAGATGGCTGCTTTCCCCGCCGTGCGGATGCCGTTCACGAAATCGAGGCACTTCCGCGTCTCCGAGAGGGAGAGGCCCATGGTCGGCTCGTCAAGGATGACGAGCTCCGCCTTGAAGTAGAGCGCCCGCGTGATGGCAACTCCCTGCCGCTCGCCGCCGGAGAATGTCTTCACGGTGGATTCCGGGGTGACGGCGGAGGAGGTGAAGCCCATGGCGGACTGCATCAGCCTGCGCGTTTCTTCGCGCATGCGCCGCACCTTCATCACGCCGCCGAACCCGGCAAGCTCGCGGCCCATGAAGATGTTGCGCCACAGCGACTGCTTGTCCGCGAGCGCCCTCTCCTGGTAGACCACCTCGATACCCATCGCGTGGGCCTTCTCGACGGACAGGTGCGACACCGGCTCGCCTTTCCAGAGGATCTCGCCACCCGGTCCGGCCGGTGATAGCCCGTGATGATCTTCACGAGCGTGGACTTCCCCGCGCCGTTGTCGCCCAGGAGCCCGACGATCTCGTTGTCTCCCACCTCGAACTGCACGTCGTGCAGGGCGGCGACCTCGCCGAATGTCTTGGAGATGTTCCTCATCTGCAGCACGTAGCCCATCTCTCCCCCCGTCCACAGTACTCTGCGGACCACAAAAGGCCCGGCGCGGCCTCCTTCCACGGTACCTTCCACGGCATTCCGTGGAGTTCCGTGGTGCGGAGGCCGGCCGGGTTATCGCAAACCGCTTCCCGCGGTATCTCGAGTTTCCACGGAGTACCGTGGAAGCCCTAGCGGATGTTCTTCAGCGCGAGCGGCGCCACGAAGTCTACATTCGTCTTGTCGACAAACCCAGCGCCGGTATCGATGTGCAGGCCGGCGAACCCGTAGACCTTGGTCAAGGCAATCTGGAGGATGGGCAGGTATCCCTGGAGCCACTCCTGCTGGTCGATGACGAGGTTCGTGTAGCCGTTCTTGATCGCCGTGATGGTGGCGGGGGAGAGGTCGAAGCCGGCGATCTTGATGTCCCCGGGCTTCTTGCTGGCCGCTTTCATGTACGTCTCGGCCGTTGCCGTGAGACCGCCGTGGTCAGTCACGATGAGCTTCACGTCGGGGTGGGAGGCCACGTAGCCGGCGAAGGTCGGTGTCCCCGCGGCGGGATCGGCGTTCGTCGCGTTGTCGATATCGAGGTAGTCCACCGTCATCCCGGCGGCCTTCAGAGCATCGATGACGCCCTTGGTCCGCTCGCCGCGTCCCGGCTGGGACAGGAGCCCCCACACCATCGCGCGGTCGCCCGTCTTGAAGCCGAAGCGCGCCACGGCCTCCGCTCCCAGCGCGTGACCCGCCGAGTAGTTTTCCGCGCCCACGTACCCGAATCCCTTGCTCTGGTACTTCGCCTCGGCCTTGTCCAGCGTGGTGTTCTGGCTGGTCACGATGATGCCCTGCGCCTCCGCCTTGTCGATGAGCGCGTCGAATGCCGCGTCACCCGGGTGGCCCATGATGGCGATGCCATCGGGCTTTGTCGCCATGACTTCCTGGAACTGCTGGATCATCTGCTGGGGATCCCAGTTGGACCACACGTAGTCCACCTTCACGCCGAGGTCAGCCTCTGCCTGCTTTGCCCCGTTGTAGACGTTGACGGCGAACACGCCGCCCTGCGGCCCGCCCGGGAAGAACACGATCCGCAGCCCCTTCGCCCACTGCGTCTGGGCCGTCGCGGCCTGCGCGACCATTGCCAGCGCCAGGATAAGCCCGGCGACCTTGAGACCCTTGGACTTCATACGCAAAACCTCCCTGAGTGGATTGTGTCAGCCCCAACGGGGCTTTCGGATGCCTGCGTCACTTTCCCCCCGGCGCCGCCTGCTGCTTCGCGGCCGCCTCCTTTTCCATGATCGCCTTGTACGTGTCAAGATTCGCGCGGTCGACGAAGACCACCCCGGTGTCGATGAAGTCCGGGATGTGCTCGCCCTTCGCCACGTCGAGGAGCTGCTCCACCGAGAGCCAGCCCATGCGGTAGGTGTTCTGCACGACGCAGAAGGAGATCGATCCGTCGCGGATGCCCGTGAGGGTGTCCCGGAGGTCGTCGAAACCCGCGACGATCACCTTGCCCGCAATGCCCAGGCGCTTCACCACGGCCGCCGCGGCCGGCGCGCCTTCCGCCGACACGCTGAAGATCGCGCTGAGCGAGTGGTGGGATGCCAGGAGCTGCTCGGTCTTGTTCACCGACTCGGAGAAATCCCCGCCCTCGTCGATGACGCCGGTCACGGTGATCGACGGCCCTGCCTCGGCCAGTCCCCGCTTGAAGCCCTGCGTGCGCAGGTCAAGGTTCGTCGCGGCGAGCCCGCCCTGCAGCACCGCCACCGACCCCGTTCCCTTCATCGCGGCAGCCATGCGCCTGCCCGCCAGGTAGCCGGCACTCGCGTTGTCGGTCCCGATGTACGTCAGCGCCTCGCTGGAAGGGGCGGGTGCGTCGACGGTGATGACCTTGATGCCGGCCTGCATCGCCTCGTGGATGACCGCCACCAGCCCCTTGTCGTCGTTCGCCGAGATGGCGATGCCGTCGACCCCGCGCGCTATGAGGTCCTCTATGACTTTCACCTGCAGCGTCACGTCGAAACGCGGCGGCGCGTCCACCTCGGACACCACGCCGTAGCGTGCCGCGGCGTCCTGGAACCCGCGGTAGACCGGCTCGAAGTAGGGATGCACCCCCTTGGGAACGATGACGAAGGTGAGCTGGCGGTCGCCGGGCCGGTCAGACGAAAGCGAGGGCAGCGTGCCCGGCTCGCGCGTCCCGCGCGCCGCGACCGGTCCCGCGAAGAGGATGAGCATCGATACGGTCAGGAGCATCCGTCCGGCGTTCTGCATCTCCTCCCCGTGCGCATAGGAACTTGCAGGAATCGGGCCAGAATCGGTGGAGACCCGGTATTCCTGCAACTCCTTTTAGGGAAATGAGATGTTCACGGGGCGCCGTGTCGGCGGTGCCGCAGCAGAAGGCCCGATTGCACACGATGGGTAAGTGTGGGTAACCGTGAGAACTACTTGATCGAGTAGCGTTTCATCTTGTTGTAAAGCGTCTTGCGGCTCATGCCCAGCTCACGCGACGCCACGGACCGGTTGTAGCCATGACGCCGGAGGGCCTCGATGATCGACGCGCGCTCCTGCTCCCACAGCTCCGGGCAGGCTCGCTTCCCCGGCGCGCTCCAGCAGGAAGTCCTGCGGCATGAGCGGACGGGTCTGCTCCGAGAGGAGCACGGCGGACTCCACCGCGTTCTTCAGCTCGCGCACGTTGCCCGGCCAGGGGTAGGAACGGAGGAACCGTATGGCTTCCCGGGAGATCTCGGTCCCCGGCTTGTTGTAGCGCCGTCGGTAGAAGTCCAGGAAGAAAGCGAGGAGCGGCTCGATGTCTTCCCGGCGCTCGCGCAGGGGCGGGATGGTGACGGCGAGCCCCTTCAGCCGGTAGTAGAGGTCCAGGCGGAATCGCTTCTCGCGGATGAGGAACGCAAGGTCGGCGTTCGTGGAAGCGATGATCCGCGCATGCAGGGGGACGGAGCGCGTCGACCCCACGGGCTCGAAGGACCGCTGCTCCAGCGCGCGCAGGAGCTTCGTCTGCAGCGGGGCGCCCATCTCGCCGATCTCGTCGAGGAAGATCGTGCCCGCGCCCGCTGCCTCGAAGCGGCCCACGGAAGCCGCGTGCGCCGAGGTGAACGCCCCCTTCTCGTGGCCGAAAAGCTCGCTCTCCAGGAGCTCCGGCGGGATGGCGGCGCAGTTGATGGCCGCGAACGGCTGACCGGCCCGCCGGCTGCGGTCGTGGACGAAACGCGCGAGCATCTCCTTGCCCGTCCCGCTCTCCCCCTGGAGGAGGAGGGGTATCTCGGAGTCCATCACCTTGCGCAGCGTGGCAGTAATCTGCCGCATCGCGGCGCTCTCTGCCACGAGGCCGTCCACGGTCGGGCCGGGCGCCGGGCGCTCGGCGCCGCGTCGCTTCTGGAACAGCCGCTCGGCGAGCGCCACGATGTCCTGGTTGTCGAACGGCTTCTGGAGGTAGTCGATGGCGCCGAGCTTCATGGCCCGCACCGCCGTGTCCACCGAGGCGAACGCCGTGATCATGACGACCGCGGTGCCGCTGTCCCGCATCTCGGCGAGGAGCTCGGTGCCGTTCTGGTCCGGGAGCCGGAGGTCCACCAGGGCGCAGTCGAAACGCTCGGCGGCCGCACGGCGCCGGGCCTCCGCCGCCGTGGCGGCGCTCGCCACCCGGTAGCCCTCCAGCGACAGCGCCTTTTCCAGGCCCAGGCGCATCCCCTCCTCGTCGTCGACCACGAGGATCGAGAAATCCGCGCGGCTGCTCATGTCTCCTCCTTGCGGGGGAACCACAGCGTCACGGTCGTGCCGATGTCCGGCTGCCCCGCAACGCTGATGGAGCCGCCGTGCTGCTTCATGATGGTCTGGCTGAGGGAGAGGCCCAGCCCCGTCCCATAGCCCTTCTTGCGCGTCACGAAGGGCTGGAAGATCGACGCCATGGTTGCGCCGTCCATTCCTTCCCCGTTGTCGGTGACGTTGATGCAGATGCCCGTCTCGCGCGCCTCGACGCCGATGCGCACCACGCCGTGATCGTGATGGATGGCCTGGATCGCGTTGTACAGCAGGTTGAAGAAGACCTGCTTGATGGCATCGGCGTCACCCTCGACCACCGCGGACGGCGGGAACTCCGCGACCTCCACCCGCACCCCTTTGACCTGCAGCTTCGGCGTGAACAGCTGCACGACCTCCGCCACCACCGGTCCCAGCGGCAGGTCGGTGAACGCCAGCTCCTCGTCGGTGGCATGGTGCAGGAAGTTCTTCAGAAGCCGGTTGACGCGCTTGATCTCGCTCTCGATGCGGCCCAGGAACTCCTCCCGTTCGCCCTCGTCGAGCCTTCCCGAGCGCACGAGCTGCACGTGGTTGAGGATGATGCCCAGCGGGTTGTTGATCTCGTGGGCAACCCCCGAGGAGAAAGTGCCGAGGGCCGCCATCTTCTCGCTGGTCACCAGCCGCTTGCGGCTCTCCTCGAGCTGGACGGCCATCGATGAGAAGCCACGGTAGAGCTCGCCGAACTCGTCGCGGCGCTGGACCGGGAGGCGCACCCGGGAATCTCCCCGGCCGATGGCGACGCTCGCCGCGAGGAGAGTGCGAATGGCGCCGATCACCTCGCTGCCCCACAGGATGAAGAGCACGGTGGCAATGCCGACGCAGATCAACGGCACGAGCGACAGGCCCGTGAATGTCCGCCACCAGTCCGCGGCCGTGATGGAGGACGCGCCCCCGACGAAGAGGAAGCCTTTCGCGGACGGGCCGAGCTCGATGTACGAGCCCAGGTAGCGATACGGGCGGCCCTGGTACGTGTAGGTCCCTGAGAAGGGCCCGCCGGTCATCGATCGCGCCCGTGTCCACAGGACGCCGGCATCCTCGATGCCCGGCAGCGACGAGTAGCGGTACAGCCCCTGCGCGTACAAGGCGATGCCGATGTCGAAGGTCAGGTGCAGCGCCTCCAGGTAGCCGCGGTTGAACGCCTTCTGCAGGGCGATGCACCCCACGTCAACCCCGTCGCGGAGCACGGGCCGGTAGAAGGTGGCGTACATGCCGTCGGAGGTCTGCTCGTACTCCGCCTGCCCGCCGAGGAGAGCCGTGTTGCCCCGCGGAACGCTGTCGCGCACGTAGGTTGAGTTGCCGACCACGACGACCGAGGAATAGTGGTCCCCGTCGCGGCGGTAGACGGCGATGGTGTCGATGGGCTCCCTCAGCAGGTGCGTCTCCAGCTCGTCGCGGAGGACGGCGATGTCCCCGCTCAGGGTGTCCTTGCTGATGTCGTTCCAATAGGTGCTGTACACGTAGAGCTTCGTGACCAGCGTGTCGGTCGCGGAGAGTCGCTCGCTGGCCGCGCTGTACCGCTGCGCGGTGGCGTTGATGTCGCCCTCGATCCGCGTGAGCACCGAGTGAAAGCGCGCTTCCTGCGAGCGACCGCTTTTCTCCACGACGATCGCGGCAGCCACCGCGAGCCCGACAAGCACGGGAACGAGGAGTGCGCCGACGGAGATGATGAGAAGGCGGGCCCGCAGCTTCACGGGGTGCCATCATAGCCTACCGGGTGCCCCGCGCAAGACCGCCGGGCGGCAGGGCGTCTTCCTGTCGGGAGGGCTCGAGCCGGATGACGGCCACGCCGAATGCCTCCAGGTGGAGCACTCCCGCCGTCTTCACGCTGCCCAGCAGCTCCTCCCGTCCCGAAGGCACCTCGACGTCTGCCGGCTGGTCCCGGTGATTGACGACGAAGAGCAGCCTCTTTCCCTGGCCTTCCCGTGTCACGCACTCGACGCCCGCCGGAGGGCGATGGGCAGGGGCCAGCGCGCCGCGCGCCGCGACATCGGCGAGGATCGAATCGTAGAACGCGTCCTCCTTGATGTTCGTGCCGACGTAGTATGCGCGACCAGCGCCGTACGTGTTCCTCGTGGCAGCAGCAAACTTCCGCATGTGCGGCTCGGTGTACGCCGCGAGCGTTTCGGCACGGAGAGGGGTGACCCAGTCGGCGAACTGGACCGCGGTGCCTCCGGCGATGCCGGGGGCGGAACCGGTCACCGTGTAGCGCATCTCCGCGGAGAGCGCTTCGTACTCATCGATCGCGATGCCCAGCGGCTCGGAAAGCAGTCCCGGCAGCGTGCGGGCATGGGCGAGGTTGGTCTCGTCCTTGACCGCCGTCCTGCAGTCGGCGACCAGGATGCCGCCTGACGCGACCCAGTCGGAGATCCGGGCAGCCACCGCGTCGGGGAGGATCACCAGGTGCGGGGCGCAGACCACCTTGTAGCCGGCGAGGTCGGCGCCCGGGGGGACCATGTCCACCGCTATGCCCGCGCGGAAGAACGCGCGGTGCCACCGGCGGATCGCGTTCTGGTAGTTGGTGGTGCCGTCATGCGGACCCGGACCTTCGCCGGGGTAGGCGGGCTGGATGCGGAACGCCCACGTGCTGTCGTAGTCATAGATGATGGCAGCCCGGGCCTTCACCGTGGTTCCCTCCAGCAGGGGCGCGAGGCGGTGCAGTTCCGAGGCAGCACCGGCAGCCTCCGCGTAGCGGCGGCCGGGTTTCCCGTCGTGGCCCAGCAGGCCGTGCCAGTACTGCTCGCGGCCCGCCGTGCAGGTGCGCCATCGGAACCAGATCACCCCGTCGGCGCCGTGGGCGACCTGCTGGAATGCCACCTGCCGTATTTCCCCCGGGCGCGGGTTCCTGCCCATGACGCCCCACCCGCCGGGTCCGGCCGTCTGCTCCATGATCCAGAAGTTCTTCCTCTTGAGACTGCGCGCGAGGTCGGCGGCAGCGGCGGCGTCGAAATGAACCTCCGGCGCGGTCCATACCGGGTAGTTATCCCAGCTCACGAAATCGAGGTCTCGCGCGAGCTCCCAGTAGTCGATCTCGGGATACAGGCCCATGAAATTGTGTGTAACGAAGTGCCGCGGGCACTCGGCGCGGAGGATCCGCACCTGGTCGGCCTGGAACCGGACGTTCAGCCACGAGTGAAACCGGCGGTGATCGAGGCAGAGCCCGGGGTTGTGCGCCGAGGGATCGTCCGGCAGGACGATCTCGTCCCAGTCGGAGTAGCGGTGCGCCCAGAAGTGCGTGCCCCACGCGCGGTTGACCTCTGCCAGGGTCCCGTAGCGTTCCTTCAGCCAGTCGTGGAAGGTGATCCGACAGGTGGGACAGAAGCAGAACGGACCGCCGAACTCGTTGTCGGTCTGCCACCCGATCACGGTCTCCGACCCCGCAAAATGCCGGGCCATGGCCGCGGTGACCCGCTCCGACAGCAGGCGGTAGGCGCCGGAGCTGAAGCAGTTGTTCTTGCGCACACCCCAGGTGGCGCGGACGCCGGCCCGGTCGGCTGCCATGACCTCGGGATACGCGCGCGCGGCCCAGGCGGGCAGCGAGGCAGTCGGCGTGCCGAGGATCGCCCTGATGCCGTGCCGGCCCAGGACGGCGAGCGCCCGGTCGAGCCACGCGAAATCGAACCTGCCCTCGGTCGGCTCGAGCATCGCCCACGAGAACTCGGCAAGGCGCACGATGGTGAAGCCGGCCTTCTCCATGAGCGCGGCATCAGTCTCCCATCGGTCCTCGGGCCAGTGCTCGGGATAGTAGTCCACGCCGATATGCATGCATTTCCTCCCTGGATGCGCTATCCAACGACGAACGGCGCGCGCGGTCAAGGAACCGTCCGGCCGCCCGCGACACCGGCCGCCCGTGACATTGACGGCGGCCGGCCTTTGCGCCTATACTTGTGTCCGGCACCTCATTCTCTGGGAGGGGAACGATGGCAGAACAGCTCATTGTCAAGAATTTGCCCTTCATCAAGGTGCTTCCTGCCTGGGCACAGGAGCTCTCGTACAAGTACTGCTCGAAGACCGCGAACCTCTACCTGCTCTCCGGGAACATCCGCGACTTCCTTCCCCACAAGATGAAGGAGGGGGAGTTCAATTTCGCCAAGATCCAGGACTACGTGGCAGAGGTGCTCTTCGGGAACAGGGATATCATCGTGTTCTACGACCGGTCCTCGGGGGTGAGCTTCTGCAAGCCCGAGATGAAGCGGGACTATCTGCAGAAGATGAAGCAGCTCGCTCCGAAGGCGACCCCCGGTGCGCTCCTTTCGCGCAACCCCATGCGGGCTCTCTCGCTGCTGGAGAAGTACTTCTACGCCAACATCGACGCCTCCAAGCGCATCGTGCTGATCATTGACTACTCCGAGACGGTGGTGCCCAACACGGATATCTCCCGCTACACCGACGAGGACCGTTACTGCCTGGTCACCCTCAACCGGTGGGCGAATGACCCCATCTTCACGAGGGGGGATGTCTCCATCATCCTGCTGACGGAGAACCTGTCGGACCTGAACCCCACGATCGTGCGCTCGCCCAGCGCCATCAAGGTGAACATCCCCATCCCCGACGAGAAGGTGCGGGAGAGCTTCCTCAGCTACCTGGACCGCAACGAGAAGCTCCTGCTGGAAGGCAGGCTGACCGTGCCCGAGTTCGCCGGCATCACCAGCGGCCTCAACCTGCTGAACCTCAACCAGCTGGCCGCCGAGAGCTTCCAGGAGGACCGCGAGATCAACCTCTCCTACCTCAAGGAGAAGAAGAAGCAGATTATCGAGGCCGAGGCGGTCGGCCTGCTGGAGTTCATAGAGAGCGAGCACGACCTGTCGGCCGTTTCGGGGCACGACTTCGTGAAGAAGCGCTTCCGCAGCGCGGCCAAGGCAATCCGTGAGAGCCGGTTCGACGTGCTGCCGATGGGCTACCTGATCGCCGGCCCGGTCGGAACGGCAAGAGCTTCATGGTCACGGCCTTTGCCGGGGAGATCGGCATTCCCATCGTCAAGTTCCGCAACTTCCGGTCCAAGTGGCAGGGGGTCACGGAGAGCAATCTCGAGAAGATCCTCAACATCCTGAAGGCCATGGCGCCGGTGGGCGTGATGATCGACGAGGCTGACGCTTTCCTGGGGGACAGGAACCAGGACGGTGACTCGGGGACGAGCAACCGCATTTTCGCGCAGATCGCCTCCTTCATGGGAAACACCGAGTACCGCGGCAAGATCATCTGGTTCCTCATCACCTGCCGTCCCGACCTCCTCCCCATCGACTTGAAGCGCCAGGGGAGGGCGGAGGAGCACCTCGCCCTGTTCTATCCGGAGACCATCGACGAGAAGGAAGACCTCTTCACCACCCTGGTGAAGAAGCTCGAGCTGCGGATGCAGAAGACCAACGTGGCGGAGCTCTTCCGCCGCTACAAGTACGAGTTCTCCGGCGCCGACCTCGAGTCGGTGCTCATCAGGGCCAAGTTTCTTTCCGCCATGAACAACCACGTGTTCGTCACCAAGGGAGACCTGGAGGAGACGGTCCAGGACTTCATGCCCCCGGCGTACCCGCACGAGATCGAGCTGCAGAACCTCGTGGCCGTGCTGGAGTGCACCAGCCGCGAGATGGTGCCCCGCCGGTTCCGCGACATGAGCCGGGACAAGCTCGTCAACGAGATCAAGCAGCTGAAGGTGCTCCTGCACGAGAGGGAGTAGGCCAGCGGCGGTACGCCGCCGCGTATCGGGGCAGGCGCACCACCGGTCGCGGAGCCCCGGCGCACGTTGACCTTCGCCGCGTCTCGGGTAGAATGGGGGCAGCCCAGCGATTCTCATTTTGCACCTTCAACAGGCTCGCAGACCCTACCAAAGGACCAAGAACGGCCCTTTGAGAGTCGTGCAAAATGAGAATTCGCTCCCTCGGCGTCAAACTGGGAACTGCTGGGGGCAGCCGGGAACCAGTGGAAAGGCGGAACGTGCAATGTCGTCCCGAAAAGTGCAGGTCGCGCGCACGACGCGCGAGACGGACATCACCCTCACCCTCGATCCCGACCAGCCCGTCGAGGGGGAGATCAGTACCGGGCTTCCCTTCTTCGACCATCTCCTCCTCGCCATGTCCTTCCATGGCCGCTTCGGGCTGGCGGTGAAAGCGACCGGGGACATCGCCGTGGATCCCCATCACCTCGTCGAGGACACGGGACTCGTGCTCGGGCAGGCGCTCGCCGACGTGCTGCAGAAGACGGGAGCGGTGGCGCGGTTCGCCCATGCGGTCATCCCGATGGATGAAGCGCTGGCCGAGGCGGCGGTGGACGTCTGCGGAAGGCCCACGCTGTCCTGGCTCGCGGCGTTCCCCCAGCCGGCGGCGGGCACGTTCGACCTGTCGCTCCTGCGCGAGTTCCTCCTCGGCCTCACCTCGCAGGCCCGCATCAGTCTCCATCTCGAGGTGCGCCGCGGTGAGAACAGCCACCACATGGCAGAGGCCGCGTTCAAGGCCCTTGGCCGCGCCCTCCGCCAGGCCTACGAGCCCGGCCGCTACGAGATGTCCTCAAAGGGCCGTATCGGATAAGGGGATGGGCCGACTCAGGTTCCCGGCCCCCGCGTGCGCTTTACTCTGCAACGGTAATCAGCTATCTTTTATTCGAAGGCGGGGATGAGCGTTCAGGACATCCTGAAAAAGTTGCCCTCCGGCGGTTTCCTGAAAACAAGCGCGGAAAGCTCGGCACCCCTCTCGCGCGAGAAACGTGCTGCGCTCATTCGGAAGGGCAACGAGCTTTTCAACAAGGGAGACATGGAACTCGCGCAGAGGATATTTGTTACCACGCGCTACTCGGATGGCCTGATCAGGCTGGGTGACCACTACGTGAAAGGCGGGCGGCCCCTGGAGGCGCTCCGCGTGTACTGGATTGCCCCCGCGCCGGACAAGGCGGCCGTGCTCGTGGAGAAGATAGCACAGGTGATGAAACAATGGCTGGCAGAGGGGAAAACGAAAGCGGAATGAGCGACGAAGAGAGAATGTCCGAACCGGTTCCGGTGTCGATCTCGGAGCTTTCCAAGAGGGGATACCAGCTCCTCAAGGAAGATCACATGGCAGAGGCCGAGGAGAACTTCCGTCGCATCCTGGAGCTCGAGCCGCAGAACAACTACGCGCTCGTGGGCATGGGGGACGCGGCCCGCAAGCGCAAGTCGTACCACGAAGCCATCCGCTACTACGAGGAATGCCTGGGCTACCACGTGGGGAACAAGTACGCCCTCGTGGGCCTCGCCGACAGCTACCGTTCGCTGAAACAGTTCCATCGCGCCATCGAGATCTGGGAGAAATACCTTGCCCAGGGCGACAGCGATGTGACGGTCCTGACGCGCATCGCCGATGCCTACCGCAAGGTGCTGGACTTCAGGCGCTCCAAGGAGATCTATCACAAGATACTGGAGATCGACCCCGGCAATCCCTATGCCCTGACGGGCCTTGGCTACCTCCACTTCGACCTGAAGGAGTACCGCGAGGCGCTGACGTACTGGGAGCGCATGCACCAGAAGGATCCCAAGAACATCTGGGTGCTCACCTCGATTGGCAACTGCTACCGCAAGCTGAAGACGTACGAGAAAGGGATTCCCTATTTCAAGAAGGCCCTGGAGATCCAGCCCAACAATTTCTACGCGCTCTTCGGGCTCGCCGACTGCTACCGGGGCATGAACGATCCCCAGGAGTCGCTGTTCTACTGGCAGAAGATCCTCGACGCCGATCCCGACAACAAGGTGATCCTGACGCGCATCGGCGACTCCTATCGCGCCATGAACCAGCTCGATACGGCGCGCGACTACTACAGCAAGGCGCTGAACATAGAGTTCGACAGCTACGCCGTGCTGGGTCTCGCCCTCATCAACAAGGAAAAGGGCAATTACGCGGAGGCCATCGAGAGCCTCTCCGGCCTGCTCGTGAACGACGCCAAGAACCCGCGGCTCTACATCGAGATTGCCCAGAGCTGGCTCGCCCTTGAAAAGAGGGACAAGGCGCTGGAAGTTCTCACCCGGGCGCAACGCATGGGCGTCAAGAACATGGGGATCGCGGAAATGCTGGACAAGCTGGGGCCCGGCGCGGCTGACGGCCGCTCGCGAGGCGCCTCCTAGAAGCGCGTTTTCCTCGAGCTTCCACCCCGGATTCAAGTCACTCACGAGATCTCTCGCCACGAGCGCATGTCCTTCGGCCGTCGGATGGACGCCGTCCGCCTGCCACAGGTCGGCGCGCCTGAACAGGCTGCGAAGCAGGGCGGGCAGGACCGGGACGTTTTCCGCGCGGCCCACCTCCGCGTACACGGCGTTGAATCGACGCGTGTACTCTTTGTCGTCGCTCACGAACCCGTCCGAGAAGTACATGGTGCACAGGGCTACCCTGCTCCCGCCGCGCCGAACCCGCTCGATGATCTGTCTCATGTTCGACTCGATGGCATCGACCGGGATGCCGTGGAAGGCGTCGTTCGCCCCGATCTCGAGGATGGTGAGCTCTGCGGCCGGGGCGCGCGAGGCACCCAGCCGCGCCAGGACGTCGGCCGTGGTGTCCCCGCTCACGCCCTCGTTGATCACCGTGTACGGGATGCCCGCCCGCTGCCAGTATGCCTGGATGAGCGATGGAAAAGAGCGCGCGGGCGCCACCCCGTAGCCCGCGGCAAGCGAGTCACCGAGGAAGACGACCGTCGTGCGGTCCGAGCGGGGAGGCTGCGCCGCGAGAACGGGATGCGGTGACTCTGAACAACCGGCCACCATGAGGGCTGCCGCCAGTGCTGTCGCCGCGCCGCTACTCCAGCACCGCACGGATCCGCCTGACACCCGCCGACGAAGACTGCTCTTTCTGGATCACGAACTTCCCCAGCGTCCCGGTCCTCTCCACGTGCGGCCCGCCGCAGACTTCCTTGGAGAAGTCGCCCATGGTGTAGACCTTCACCTTCTCCTCGTACTTCTCGCCGAAGAGGGCGATGGCGCCGGACTTCTTCGCCTGGTCAATGGTCATGATCTCCAGGGTCACGGGAAGGTCGCGCCTGATCTGCTCGTTGACGATGGCTTCCACCGTGCGCACCTGCTCCTCGGTCATCGGCTCGGGGTGCGAGAAGTCGAAGCGCAGGCGCTCGACGGTGATGTTCGAGCCTTTCTGCGCGACGTGCGTTCCCAGCACCGACCGCAGTGCCTGGTGCAGGAGGTGCGTCGCGGTGTGCAGCTTCGTGGTCATCTCGGAATGGTCGGCGAGACCGCCCTTGAATGTCTTTTCCGCGCCTGCCTTGGAAAGCTCCTGGTGCTTCTCGAATGCCTCGTCGAATCCCTTGCGGTCCACGGACATCCCGTTCTCCCGCGCCAGCTCCTCGGTGATCTCCACGGGAAAGCCGTACGTGTCGTAGAGGCGGAATGCCACCCTGCCCGGGATGATCTTCTGCGGGTTCTTCACGAGGTTCGGGACGAGCTTCTCGAACTCCTTCTCGCCCTTCTGCAGGGTCTCGGAGAAGCGCTCCTCTTCCTGCCCGAGCTCGGACACGATCTCCTGCGCGCGTGTGCGCAGCTCGGGGTAGAAGCCCTCGTAGATCGTGACCACGCAGGCTGCGAGCTTCCCGAGGAAGCCCTGCGACGCCGGCGCGCCCGGTGGCGACGCTCCTGCGCCGCCCTCCAGCCCGAGCTTGCGGCCGTGGCGGATGCTGCGCCGGATGAGGCGGCGCAGGATGTAGCCCTGGCCGATGTTGGACGGCTTCACCCCGCGGTCGTCGCCGATGATGAACACCGAGGAGCGCAGGTGATCGGCGATGATGCGGAAGGACGTGTCGACCGCCGGGTCCGCGCCGTAGGTCTTTCCCGTGATTGCCTGCAGCAGCTCGATGAGCGGCCAGAACAGCTCCGTCTCGAACACGGTCTTCTTGCCCTGGATCATGGCAAGCGTCCTGTCCACGCCCATGCCCGTGTCCACCGTCTTCTGGGCGAGGGGGAGGTACGTGCCCTCGGCGGTCTTGTTGTACTGCATGAACACGTCGTTCCAGACCTCGATGTACTTCCCGCAGTGGCACCCGGGTTTGCAGTCCGGCCCGCAGGCAGGAACCTGCGTGTCGATGAACATCTCGGTGTCGGGCCCGCACGGACCGGTCTGGCCGGCGGGACCCCACCAGTTGTCCGTGCGGCCGAGGAAATGGATGCGCTTCTCGGGAATGCCCACGGCCTTCCAGGCATCCGCGGCTTCCCCGTCCCGCGGGACCTCTTTGTCTCCCGCGAAGCACGTGACGGACAGCAGGTCCGGGGAGAAGCCCAGCCACTGCGGGGATGTGAGGAACTCGTAGCTGAACGCGATGGCGTCTTTCTTGAAGTAGTCGCCCAGGGACCAGTTGCCCAGCATCTCGAAGAACGTGAGGTGCGCGGCATCGCCCACCTCCTCGATGTCGTCGGTCCGAACGCACTTCTGGCAGTCCACCAGCCGCTTGCCGGCCGGGTGCGGCTCGCCCAGGATGTAGGGGACCAGGGGGTGCATGCCTGCCGTTGTGAAGAGCACCGTGGGATCGTTTTCGGGGATCAGCGACTTTCCGGATATCTCAGCGTGGCCTTTTCCCTTGAAAAAGTCGATGTATTTCCGCCTCAGCTCGTTGCCGGTCATGGCCCCAAAGTAGTGGGAGCGCACGGGCATGTCAACCCAAGACAGGATGTCGAGGGCGAGCGCCCATTCCTTCGCCTCCGAGAAAATGGTACAAGGGTGACCCGGCGCAGCATGAAGAAGCACGGTTTGGACCCGCTCGATGCTCTCGGCACGCGGCTGACGACGGGACGGATGGTCCGCCGCGCGGCCATCGCCGCCGGGCTCCCGGCCATCGCCACCGCGGTCCTGCTCCTCCTGCCGTGGCGGGCGCTGGACGCGGCGATGGACGAGCGGCCGGGAGCCAGGATCACGGATCGCAGCGGCGCGCTGATCACGGTGATGCCCGGGCGGGATGGAAGCTTCCAGTGGAGGGAATCGCCGGCGGAAATGCCCGCCGCGACCCTGGCGCTCGCCGTCAGGCTGGAAGACCGGCGATTCCGCCTGCATCCCGGCATCGATCCCCTGGCCCTGGCCCGCGCCGCGGCCCGCCGCATCATCGGCGGCGGGGCGCGTTCCGGCGCCTCCACCATCACGATGCAGCTCGCCCGCATCGTGCAGCCGCACCTCCGCAGCCTGCCCGGCAAGCTCCTGGAGACGTGGAACGCGCTGCGGCTGGAGGCGCGCCTCACGAAGGACCAGATCCTTGCGCTGTATCTCAACGAGGTCCCGTTCGGCAGGAACACGCGCGGCGTCGGCGCCGCGGCGTGGACCTACTTCGGCGTGGAGCTGCGCGCGCTTTCACCCGCCCAGCTCCTGGTACTTGCCGTCATCCCGCGCAACCCGACCGTCTACGACCCGTTTGACCACCCCGCGGCGCTCGTCGCGTCGGCTCTCGAAGCGGATGCGAGGCTCGGCCTGGGCATCGATCCTGACGATGTGCGCGCGGCGGTCGGCGCGGCCCGGACGGGCAGACCCGCGGGCGGGGCTCCCCACTTTGCGCGCTACGTGGCAGGCCTCGTGGGCAACGGCGCGGTCGCGCCGAGGGACGGCCGGGTCACGACGTCGCTGGACCTGAAGCTCAACGAGTCGATCGAGGCGCGCGTGCGGTTCGTCCTGGAGCGCTACAGCGGGGCGCGCGTGACCAACGCGGCCGTGGTCGTGATCGACAACCAGACCGACAGCGTCGTGGGCTGGGTCGGCTCGCGGGACTTCCATGACGCGGCCCATTCCGGGCAGGTGGACGGCGTGCTCATCAGGCGCCAGAGTGCTTCCACGCTGAAGCCGTTTCTCTACGCGCGGGCAATCCAGGGCGGATGGACCGCCGCGACCCTTCTTCCCGACGTGCCCATGGTCTTCGGCGCCGCGGACGAGGAAGCCTACCGGCCCCAGAACTTCGACAGGCACAGCCACGGCGTCGTGCGGGTGCGCACGGCGCTGGCGAGCTCCCTGAACGTGCCCGCGGTCTACACCCTGTCCCATGTCGGCCTCGACCCTTTCCTTTCCACGCTGCGTTCGCTGGGCTTCGCGTTGCCCGGTGATGCCGCCGCGCGCTACGGGCTCGGCACGGCCATCGGCAACGCCGAGGTCTCGCTCCTCGACCTTGCGCACGGCTTCACCGTGTTCCCCCGCGGCGGCACGATTGCGCCGCTGTCCGTCACCGGCGCGCGGCCTGCCGCGGTCGCCAGGGTCTTCGATCCCTTCTCCGCATGGATCATCGCGGACATCCTCTCCGATCCCTCTGCACGGGTCACGGGGTTTGGCACCCGGACCTTCTTCCGCACCCCTTTCCCTGCCATGTTCAAGTCAGGCACGTCCAGCGAGTTCACGAATCTCTGGTGCGTCGGGGCGACACCCCGGTTCACCGTGGGCGTGTGGGCCGGCAACTTCGACGGCCGCGCTGTCATCAACAAGACCGGCAGCATCGTGCCGACGCAGATTCTCACCGACGTGCTCACGACGGTGACCGCTCTCTTCCCATCGACGGGGACACGGGAGTTCGCGCGCCCGGCAGGAGTCGTCGCCGTTCGCATCAGCACCGCCACGGGGGAGGCGGCGGAAGGCGGCGCGGCAGGAGCCGACGGGCCGACGCGGCTCGAGTATTTCCGCAGCACGAAGGAAGTTCCGCGAAAGCCGGCTTCGGCCGCGGTACAGCCGACCCGGGACGAGCTCCTCCAGCAGCAGTTTCTCGATGCCGGGCACCCGGTACGCATCCTGTTCCCCGTGAGCGGCCAGGTCTTCTATCGCGACACCACCGTTCCGGCGGGAGGGGAGGGGCTTCCCGTGCTGATCGCATCCCGCCCGGGTGCGCGTGTCTCGGTGACATACGACGAACGACCGCTCGCGCCGGGGACCGGTTCCATCGACCTGACCCTGCCTTTGACGCCGGGGATGCACTCCATCACCGTGTCCACGACCCGCGGCAGCGACACGGTATCGTTTTCCGTTCGCTGATCGGGCCGGCGGTCTCTTGACGGCCTGAAATCAATATGATATCATTTTAATATGAGTGAGCAAGAATGCTTCTCTGTCGGGCCGAAGGGTCTCTCGCTCAGGGTGCGCGGGAAGCCGGGATCGAGGACCGACAGGATAGTCGGGCTGCGCAGCGGAGAGCTCCTCGTGGAAGTGCGTGCGGCCGCCGAGCAAGGGAAGGCGAACGCGGAGGTTGCGCGGGTCCTTGCCAGGGCACTCGGCGTCCCGAGGAATCTCGTTGCGCTGCGGGTGGGGGCGGCGTCGCACCACAAGGTCTTCCTGGTTCCGTCTGAATGCCGCGCTTCCCTGGAGGCCCTGTGCAGGCGGTTGCCGTGAGGAGGGAAAGATGGACTTAGCGTTCAAACCGCCCGTGGTGATGATTGTCATCCTCGGGGCTGTGGTCCTTGCCGCCGTCCTGGCTTTGTTCCTCAAGCGGACGGAGACATGGAAGAAAGTGCTGACCGTTGTTCTCACGCTGGGCGCCTGCGGTGCGGCCTTCCTTTTCGTCCTGGGAACGAGGCACCTCGTCGTGGACGAGGCCGGAATCCACGCCGGCATGAACGGCCGCCAGTCCATCTCGTGGACCAGCGTCAGCCGGGCAGTCCTCGTGGAGAATCTCGCCTCGTCCCCGTGGGCGCCCGTCAGGAAGACAACCGGCACCTCCTTTGGAAAGCTCAAGTCCGGGTGGTTCCGCCTCGCTGACGGGAGCACCGCCTTCCTCATGGTGGAGACGCCAGGCCGCGCGCTCGTGGTCCAGGGCAACGGGAAGACGCTGGTGCTGGCACCCGCGGCGCTGGACGCGCTTGCCTCCGAGGTGGCAAAGCATGTTCCGGTCGAACGGGGAGGAGGAGCGTCATGATCGAGCTGCGGCAGCTTTCAAAGGCGTACAACAGGGGCGCCGTCCATGCGGTCCGGAACCTCACCTTTGAGGTGAAGAAGGGCGAGCTTCTCGGCGGAGGCTGCCTTTCCGCCGCTCTTGCGGTCCTGCTCGCGGTGATTCTCCTGCCGCGGCTCCTGTCCTTCGCCGACCGGCAGTTTGCCGGGGGCATCGAGATGAGCGGCTGACGCCGGGACCGTCCCCCGGTGCCCTGCCGGCGCTTCCGCGTGCCCGCGCCCCGGCAGCGGCCTTGATGCGTCGAGCGCCCTCGTGTGACTATCTTGCCATGAAACGCAGGGATGTCGTTCTCGACAGGGCTCCCGCCGCCCTCGACCAGGCGGAGCTTGCCATCAAGCTCGCGCACCTCGGCACGCAGCTCGCAGCCGCAAGGGCCACGGGGATCCTCTTCACCCAGGAAGGGGCGATGCGGTGGCTCACCGGGGTGCGCCACCAGATCACCGACGTTGCGCCTGACGGGTCCAGCCCCGTGCACGCCCTGGTCCGCCGTCGCGGGGAGGCCACGGACATCACCTTCGTCAGCACTCCCATCGAGATGCCCCGGCTCGAAAGACCAGGTCCCCGCGGTCTATGCCGGGCTGCCGAACGTGAGCGTCTCCCTGCAGACGACGCTCCCCTCCGTCGGCACGGACGTCCTCCTCCCGTCATCGCCCGCGTGGGCCGAGGTGACCGGGAAGATCGTGCGGCCCCTGCTGGGCGGGTTCGCGGGCAACCAGTACGCCAAGGCTGCGTGGCTCGCGTCGGCCGCGACAGCCGTCCTCGCGCAGAGCGCCTGCGAGATCGAGCCGGGCATGAACGGCGCGGAGGTCCGCGCCCGGACGCTCTCGAACCTCCTTTCCCACGACATCGACTGCAACCTCGTGCTGGTCGCTCTCAAGGGCCAGGAGGCCCACCTGCACCCGCTCTGGGATGCGCGCTACAGGATCGAGAAGGAATGCTGGGTGAAGCTCGTGAGCGCTTCGCGTCTTGCAGACATGATCGTGTCGACCACGGTCATGGTGAAGTTCGGCTCCCGGCTCACCACGGAGATGCTCGCCTCCTACCATGCCCTCCAGGAAGGAGCCATGGAATACGCCGACTGCTACCGGGCCGGCGCCTCCGAGAGCGAGCTCTACACGGAGCTGGGCAGGCGGTTCGCCGGCCTGGAGAAAAAGCACGGCATCCCCGGCCTCGGGGCCTCGGCCTACGCCCATCACCTGGGCGGCCCAACGAGCCCCATCGGCAACCGCGACTACATTATCGAGAAGGGCGGGACGCGGCGCATGTTCCCTTGGATGCAGTTCGCCATCAATCCCGTGGAGAACCGTTTCCTCACGAAGGTCGAGGTGCAGGGCATCGTGCAGGAGCAGGGACCTCCCCACATGCTGGATATCACGCGCTTTACCCCGGCAGGCCTGCTGGAGTTCCGCGAGGTCGTGTCCGCCGGCGGCACCCGGGGAATGATGCCGGAAATCCTCCAGCGGTAGCTCCGGGGCGCTTCACCCGGTCCGCTGCGGCGCGTATCTTTCACGCATGGGTGGACAAGTCTCCGATATGGGCGACGTGGCCGGGACCCGGCGGAAGCCCTGGGCGCTTTCGACGCCGGACGGGCAGGTGACGTTCACGGCCTTTCGTGACCCGATCTCCAGCCCGCCGTCCATCGTGGTGCGCGCGGGCAAGGACGATCTGCGCTACCACTTGCGCGCCCTCAACGACCTCCACGAGATGCTGAAGGACAAGGCCGGCTGGATGCCGCTGGGCGCCGTGGACGAGCGCACCCCCGCGGCTTCCGGCACCGTGGAAGCCTGGGCGCGGTCGTCCGACAATCCCCTCGGCGGCTGGTATGGGCTTACCAAGGGCATGCGCGGGCGATTCGCCCTCTACATCCCGCCCATCATGAAAGCACTCGGCCTCGCGGAGATCGACAGGGAGCACGCGGGCGGGCGGATGCGCGCGACCTGAGCGCCGTCGAAGGCGGCGCTGCCTACTTCTTCTTCCTGAACACGATTCCTTCGGCGCCCTTGTCGATCACCACCGTGTCGCCGTCCGCGATGTCGCCTGCGAGCATGCTCCTGGCCATCGGGTTCTGCACGAGGTTCTGGATCGTGCGCTTCAAGGGCCGCGCGCCATAGAGGGGGTCATAGCCGGTCTCGGCGAGGTAGGCCTTGGCCTTTGCCGTGGCCTCCAGGCTCACCTTGCGCTCGCGGAGCCTGTTCCTCAGGAGCTCGAGCTGGATGTCGACGATCTTCAGGATCTCCGGCTTGCCCAGCCTGTTGAAGAAGATCGTCTCGTCGATCCTGTTCAGGAACTCCGGCTTGAAGGTCGTCTTCAGCAGCTGGCCGATTGCTTCCTTCACGTCGTCCATCTTGTCGGCGGCCTGGATGAGCTCGCCGCCGATGTTGCTGGTGAGGATGATGAGGCTGTTGCGGAAGTCCACGAGCCGGCCCTGGCCGTCGGTGAGCCTTCCCTCGTCCATGAGCTGCAGCAGCGTGTTGAAGACGTCGGGATGCGCCTTCTCCACCTCGTCGAACAGGACCACCGAGTAGGGCCTGCGCCGGACCGCTTCCGTGAGCTGGCCTCCCTCCTCGTAGCCGACGTAGCCCGGGGGCGCACCGATCAGGCGCGACACGGAGTGCTTCTCCATGTACTCGCTCATGTCGATGCGGGTGATGGCTTTCTCGTCGCTGAAGAGGAAGTCGGCGAGCGCTTTCGCCAGCTCGGTCTTGCCGACGCCGGTCGGGCCCAGGAAAAGGAAAGTGCCCATGGGGCGCGCCGTGTCGGAAAGCCCGGACTTGTTGCGCCGGATGGCATCCGCCACCGCGACGATGGCCTCCGCCTGGCCCACGACCCGCTTCGCCAGGATCTCCTCGAGCTGCAGGAGCTTCTGCTTGTCGGAGGCGAGCATCTTCGAGACGGGGATGCCCGTCCAGTGGGAGACGATCCGGGCGATGTCCTCCTCGGAGACCTCCTCGCGCAGGAGCCGGGTCTCGCCGTTCAGCGACTCCAGCTCACCGCTCTTTGCTTCCAGCTCGCGCTGGACCTCGGGGATCCTGCCGTGCTTGATCTCCGCAGCCTTGCTGAGATTCCCGTCCCGCTCGTATTTCGTCTCCTCGAAGGAGAGCTCCTCCAGCGTGGCCTTTAGCGTGCGGATCTGCTCGATGATGCCCTTCTCGTTCTGCCACTGCAGCCGCATGGCATCCCGCCTGCCGGAAAGATCGGCGAGCTCCCTGTCGAGCGTTGCCAGGCGTTCCCGCGACCCGGCATCGGTCTCCTTGGACAGCGCCTGCTTCTCGATGGTGAGCTGCAGGATGCGCCGTTCGGCGCGGTCCAGTTCCGTGGGCTGGCTCTCGATCTCCATCTTGAGGCGGCTGGCCGCCTCGTCGATGAGGTCGATGGCCTTGTCGGGCAGGAAGCGCGACGTGATATAGCGGTCCGAGAGCACGGCGGCGGAAATGATGGCGTCGTCCCTGATGCGCACGCCGTGGTGCACCTCGTAGCGCTCCTTCAGGCCGCGGAGGATCGCGATGGTGTCCTCGACCGAGGGCTGGCTCGTGTAGATGGGCTGGAACCGGCGCTCGAGGGCGGGGTCCTTCTCGATGCGCTTGCGGTACTCGTTGAGCGTGGTGGCGCCGATGGCGCGCAGCTCTCCCCGTGCCAGGGCCGGCTTCAGGAGGTTCGAAGCGTCCATGGAGCCCTCGGCCGCGCCCGCACCGACGAGGGTGTGCAGCTCGTCGATGAAGAGGATGATCTGGCCCTCGGCGTCGATGACCTCCTTGAGCACCGCCTTCAGGCGCTCCTCGAACTCGCCGCGGAACTTCGTGCCGGCGACCAGGGCGCCGAGGTCCAGGGACAGGAGGCGCTTGTTCTTCAGCGAATCGGGCACGTCACCGGAAACGATCCTGCGGGCGAGGCCTTCCACGATGGCCGTCTTGCCGACACCCGGCTCGCCGATCAACACGGGATTGTTCTTCGTGCGCCGGGCAAGGACCTGCATGACCCGGCGGATCTCCTCGTCACGGCCGATGACCGGGTCGAGCTTCTCCTTGCGGGCAAGCTCGGTGAGGTCACGCGTGTATTTCTCCAGCGACCGGTAGCGCGCCTCGGGGTTCTGGTCGGTCACGCGCTGGTTGCCGCGCACGGAGCGCAGGGCTTCCAGCGTGCCGTCCCGCGTCACCCCGCGGCTCTTCAGCAGCTCACGCGCAGGGCTGTCGGATTCCAGCATGGCAAGGAGGAGGTGCTCCGTGCTGGTGAACTCGTCCTTGAGGGCAGCCGCCTCCTGCTCCGCCTTGTTCAGGACACGGGAGAGCTGGGGCGACATGCTGAGCTGCGCGGCGTCACCGGTGACCCTGGGCTTCTGGCCGAGTGCCTGGCGCAGGGCGCCGGAAAGCTCCCCGGAATCGGCGCCCATGCGGTCGAGGAGGGGAGGGATCACCCCGTCCTTCTGCTCGACCAGGGCGAGGAGGAGGTGTTCCACGTCCAGCGAAGGGTGGCTGAAGGAGTGGGCGAGGGAATCCGCGTCCTGCAGTGCTTCCTGCGCCTTGAGAGTCAGTTTGTCATATCGCATGCTTTTTCTCCGAGAGTTTCTTTTGATTGAAGATATGCCAGGGACGCCCAGCGGTCAAATCGCCGACCCGCAGGGCCGGCCGCCGACCCGCAGGGCCGGCCGCCGATCCGCAGGGCCGATAGGCTCGCCAGCAACGGCGCGTCCCTGTGGCCGGGCAGCTCTTTCTTGGACTCGCCGCCCGGCTCGCAGTAGATTGAATGCATGTACAGAACAATCGCAGAATTCGTTGAAGAGTGGACGAGGGAGAGCGACGCGAGCCTCAAGGTGCTGCGCGTGCTCACCGATGCGTCACTGGCACAGAAGATCTATGCCGAAGGGCGGACGCTCGGTCACCTCGCTTGGCACATGGCGATCATGATCGGTGGCACCGGCTCGATCCTCGGCCTCGATGTGGCCGCGCCGCCCCGGGGCGCCGATGCACCGTCCTCCGCCGCTACCATCGCGAACGCGTACGAGCTCGCGGCGCATTCCCTGGCCGAGCTGGCTTCTGCGAAGCTGAGCGACGCCCAGCTTCCCGGCGATGTCGCGTTCTTCGGCAGGACCATGTCAAGGGAGCGTGTCCTGGGCTCTCTCATCCTTCACCAGTGCCATCACCGCGGCCAGATCACGGTCCTCGTCCGCCAGGCGGGACTGGTGCCGCCGGGCATCTACGGCCCCACGCGGGAAGAAGCCGCGGCTCGCGCAAAACAGGGGAGCTGAGTCCCAGCGCGACGCGATACCACGTGCCGGCCGGAATGGTCATGGCGCCTAGAACACCCGGTCTCCGAAGGTATCCACCACGTCCTTCACTTCGAGATACCCCTTGATCCTGAAGGGCTCCCCGTAAGCGCGGCCGATGAGGTGGCCGTAGTGAGCCATGCGGGCGAAGAGCATCTCCCAGTAGTGCTCGCTGGAGACGAATGTCGGCGGCTCGTCGGCGGGCTTCGTTTTCGTGTGCAGCTGGGTGCCGTAGGCCTCGAGGGCGCGCCGCTTTTCCTCGATGAGGCCGCTGATATCGACGATGAAGCTCGGCTCGAACTCCCACGCCGCCATGTAGTAGATCAGCACGGCAGGCTTGTGCGGCTCCTGGCCCGTGTCGAGCTTCCGGAGGCCGGCGAGGAATGCCGCCTCCTGGACGATGCGGCTCGTGGCGGGATGATCAGGATGCCTGTCTTCGTCGTGCGGAAGCAGCACGATGCGCGGCCTGTGCTCCCGGATCTCGCGGATCACGGCGTCCTTTGACGCATCGTCGTCGGCGAGCCTGCC
Source organism: uncultured Spirochaetota bacterium (assembly GCA_963768665.1). GTDB lineage: Bacteria > Spirochaetota > Spirochaetia > SZUA-6 > Fen-1364 > Fen-1364. The sequence continues at coordinate 530,777 of CAVYIU010000004.1, forward strand.
GTCCGGGAGAGAAAGCATTTCGTGGTGCGAGACCCCCAGGACCGCGCTCGCCGCGTCGAACTCCGCGGCGCGCGCGGCGACCGTCCCGCGCGTGCTCATTTCTCCCCGGGTCAGCGTGATGATTCCCGTCTTCCTGCCTTCCCGCGCCGCCCGCGCGAGGGTGCCCGCAGCGGCGAGCTCCACGTCATCCGGGTGCGCGCCGAAGGCCAGGATATCGACCGTCATGCGGGCACCACCACCACGCGGTGCTCAGCCGCAAAAGGATCGATTGCCCTGGCGACCGTGCGCAGGCCGTCCTTCCCGTGCAGCGCCAGGAACGGCACGGCGCAGAGGGTCCTTTCCTGCAGGCCGCCGCGGGGGGCCAGCGCGTTCACGAGCCGCCGCACCTGGCCGCGGAGGATCTCGTTCTTCTTCCGGGCAGCCTGGGCGATCTTCTTCTCCATGAAATCGAACTGCCGCGCGGCCCGCCGGGAGGCGAGCTCGGCGGTACGGTGCAGCGTCGGATCCAACCGGTCGATCTCGCCGATGATGCGCTCCCACGCGAGGCCGCCCTGCTCGCGGCCCGCGGCGATGCCCTGCACAAGGGAGGCCGGCACCTCGCGCCCGAGGATATCGTCTATGATCCGCTCTCCCTTGGTGATCACGTCGAGGAACGGCACCTCCAGGCGCACCCGGTGCTTCTCGGTCTTCTCTTCGACCAGCGTCACGGACGCCCGGGGAAGGAGGAGCGGCATGCGTACGCCCAGGCGCTCGTAGGCGAGGGTGAGCTGGCTGTAATAGACGATCTCGGCGGGACCGAGCACGACGCCCAGCACGGGAAAGACCGTGTCCTGGAACAGCGGCCGGAGCACCGCGTTCGGGGTGAACCGCTCGGGGTGCCGCTGCAGGGCGGCGCAGAGCTCCTCGGCGCGGAGGACCTTCCCCGTTGACTTCAGCTCGAACCCGTTGTCTCGCACCGCGATTGCATCACGGGCGGGGTCCTGGTGAAAGAGCGTCAGGTAGCCGTCCCGCAGCTCGATCTGCGGCTCGTAACCGGCAGCCCTGAGCCGGGCGGTCTGCTCGATCACGGCGGCGCTCACGGGGCTCTTCTCGCGGATCTCGCGCTCGAAGAGGCCCTGGGCCATCCCCTTCAGCCTGTCATCGGACGGGTCCACCAGGACGAGTCCTTCCTCGCGGAAGAGCCATGCCATCCAGGCGCCGAACGCCTGCGGATAGGTGCGGCCGGCAGTGTAGGACGCGCGCAGGGCAGCCATGACCTCGTCCCGGGAACCGCCATCCGGGACCGCTTCCGCCAGGCCGTCCAGGAGGCCGCCGATCGACTCGCCGAGCTTGATCGTGGACACGGGTATCTTGTCCGGGGAAGACGGCGGGATGCGGAACTGGCGCAGCTCCCCGTCGCGGTCACCCGCCCAGGCGTGATCGATTTCCGCCAGGTCGCTGTCCTCCGAGGCGATCCAGAAGACAGGCACCACCGGCACGGCGAGCTCCCTTTCCATGCGCCTCGCGGTCTCCAGGATCGTGAGTGCCTTGTGCACCGTGTAGAGGGGCCCCCCGAAGAGCCCTGCCTGCTGGCCGCCGATGACCACGACTGCCCGCGGGTCTGCCAGGCGCGCTATGGACTGGAGGGCGAGCGGCCCCGCGTTGAGCTTTTCGTTCTGATCCCGCAGGAGCGCCGCGAGCTCCTCGCGCCGATAGCCTCCTCCCTCCCGCAGGAGCTTCGCCTGGGCCGGGAACGCACCGGGCTGGAGGAAATGCCGGGGCACGAGTCCCCGGTAGCTCTCCGTCCCTGCCCACAGATCGACGAGCAGCGCCGATGTCGACGGCAGATCGCACAGGGCGATGCTGTGAACCATGGCCGCATCCTATCCAATACGGGGCAGGTGCGCAACGCGCGGCGCCCCGGCTATACTCCGCCAATGCTCGTGAATGGCACCCCCTATCGCACCGTCTGGCGGGAAGGCTCCATGGTCCGCATGATCGACCAGACCCTCCTCCCGTTCCGCTTCGAGATATTCACGGCCGCGGACCACCGTGAGACCGCGCGCGCCATCCGGGCGATGATCACCCGCGGGGCCGGGGCCATCGGCGCGACGGGAGCCTTCGGCATGGCGCAGGCGGCGCTGGAGGCGCCCGCGGACGCCGACGGGTACCGCGCCTACGTGGCACAGGCGGCGGCGCTGCTGAAGGCGACCCGTCCGACAGCGCAGAACCTCTTCTACGCGGTGGACAGGGTCCTCGCCGCCGCCGCGCCGGAGCTGCCGGCGTTGTCGGCGCCGCCACTGGCGGGCACGGCATCGCGGCGCCCGGCGAGCCGCCTGCGCGGCCGCGGATGCCGTTGCGGACGAAGACGCCGAGGCCGGCCGCCTCATCGGCGCTGCCGGCGCCGCGCTGATCAGGGACGGGGCACGCGTGCTGACGCACTGCAACGCGGGGTGGCTCGCCTTCACGGACTGGGGCACGGCGCTCTCCCCCGTCTATGCCGCGCGACGCATGGGGAAGGCGGTGTTCGTCTGGGTGGACGAGACCCGGCCGCGGCTCCAGGGGGCGCGGCTGACGGCATGGGAGCTCGCGGGGGAAGGGGTGGATCACCGCGTCATTCCCGACAACGCTGCCGGGCACTTCATGCGGCAGGGCGAGGTCGACCTCGTCATCGTCGGCGCTGATCGCATTGCCTTCAACGGGGACGCGGCGAACAAGATCGGCACCTACGAGAAGGCGGTCCTTGCCCGCGACAACGGCATCCCGTTCTACGTGGCGGCGCCTCTTTCCACGGTGGACCTGCGCTGTGCCGACGGCGGCGCAATACCCATCGAGGAGCGGGGCGAAGAGGAAGTCCTGAATGCCGAGGGGCCCGACGCGGAAGGGATCATGCGCACGATCCGTCTCGCCGCGCCGGGAGCGCGGGCGCGCAACCCCGGGTTCGACGTGACACCGGCGCGGCTCATCACGGGCATCATCACGGAAAAAGGAGTGGTGACGCCCCGGGACCTGCCGGCGCTGGGCGCCGCGCAGGCCTGAGGGCGCGGAAGCGAACCGGCTACCTGCCGAAGATCTCCGCGATCTCCTTCTTGTGCATCGCGGTCACCACGTCCCGCTTCAGCTTCAGCGTGCCCACCGTGAGCTCGGCGCCGACCTCGAATGGCCGCTGGATCAGCTTGAAGCGGAACACCCGCTCGAAAGCGCGGAAGCCGCGCTTCTCGTTCACGCGGGAGTTGATCTCGTCGGAGACATGCGCCAGGACCTGGGCGTTGCCCAGCAGGTCCTCCGTCGTCACCCAGTCGATGTCGTTTGCCTTCGCGTACTTCTCGAGCTCTTCCATGTTCGGCACCACCAGCGCGCCCAGGAACTTCTGGTCCTGGCCGACGACCATGACCTGGTCGATGAGGGGGCTCTGGAGGATGGTATCCTCGATGGGCACCGGTTCCACGTTCTCCCCGCCCAGGAGCACGATGGTTTCCTTGGTCCGGCCGAGGATGCGCAGCTCGCCTCGATGGGTCATCATCCCCAGGTCGCCGCTGTTGAGCCAGCCGTCCTTCGAGAGCACCTCCGCCGTCTTGTCGGGTCGCTTGTAGTAGCCCTTCATGACGTTCGGGCCCTTCAGGTAGATAACGCCCTTCTTCCCGGGCCCGACCTCCCTGCCGGTCTCGGGGTCCCGGAGCCTTATCTCCATCTCGTCCAGGACCGGGCCGATGGTGCCCACCACGGGCCTTCGCTCCAGGCGCACCGACACGACAGGGGCGGTCTCCGTCAGGCCGTAGCCTTCCAGGAGGAGCACGCCCACTGCCTGGAAAAACCGGTCCACGTACGGCGGCAGGGCGCCTCCCCCGGAGATCGAGAAGCGGAATCGACCTCCGAAGAGCGCCTTTACCTTGCTGAACACGAGGACGACGCCCAGCGCCTTGAGGGGTGTCAGGAGGAGGAAGGGGATGATGCCGAGGAGAAAGTCGGTGACGCGGAACCTGCGGTGGAACTGCAGCGCCCACCCGCGGACCAGCGCGCGCATCGTCGTGTGCGCCTCCCCCACGTGCACGAAGAAACGGAAAAGGACGGCCTTGATGCCGCCTTCCTCGTTGATCTTCCGGAAGATCCCCGCGCTCACGTTCTCCCAGATCCGCGGCGCCCCGGCCATGACCGTAGGCCGCACGGAAAGCATGTCGGCCATGATGACCTTGCCGATAAGCTTCGAGTAGGCGAGGGTCGCGCCGTTCCTGAAGATGATGTACTCCACGATGCGCTCGAACGAATGCCACACCGGGAGCACCGAAAGGAAGATGTCCCTGTTGTCGACGAAGATGCACTGCGGCACGGTGGTCCGCAGGTTGTGCAGGAAGTTCTCGTGGGTGAGCATCACGCCCTTGGGCTCCCCCGTGGTGCCGGAGGTGTAGATGAGGGTGGCGAGCTCGTCACCGCTGCCTTTTTCCACCTCGCGAACATATGCCTGGGGGTCGCGCGCGAGGAGCTTCGCGCCGCGCTCCATGATGTCTGCGAAGGGCACGATGGAGCATCCGTCCTTCCCGCCTCCCGGGGCCGGGGCGTCGGCGGCATCCATGACGATGATGGAGCGCAGGTCCGGCAGGTTCGCCTTGTGCGAAAGGATCTTCTTCACCTGCGTCTCGTCCTCGGCGAGAACCACCGCGCACGCGGCGTGGGAGAGTATGAATGCCATTTCGTCCGGCAGGGTGTCGCTGCCGCGCGGCGTGTCCACGGCACCGATTCCCAGGATGCCCTGGTCGGCGATGATCCATTCCTTGCGGTTGTCGGAGATGATACCGACGTGCTCTCCGCGCTTGACGCCAAAATCCATGAGCCCCGCGCCGAAGCGCTCGCTCAGCCCGGCGAACTGCGCGTAGGTTACCGTCTCCCACGCGCCCCTGGCGTTCTTATACAGGAGAGCCGGATGCTCAGGCTGCCTCTGAGCGACCGCGCGGATCACTTTCACAACGGTGTTTTCCATCGAAGCGCCCTGCCTTTTGCAACGCCGTGTTGATCAGGAATGGTTCGCGGGCAGGGTAGCATAGGGTACCCGCGCGGTCAAGAATTTTGTGTGTGCCGCTGCGCGAGGAGGACGCCGCGCGCTACATGTCGACAAATCGGGAGAGCAGGCGTCGGGCGTCCTCGAGGGTCTTGAGATACTGCGCGCGCTCGTCCTCCCGCAGGGGCGCATCCTTGGGCACTCCGGTGCGGCGCGAGAAATCGAAGAACTTGAGCGCCTTGAACCTGCTCAGCTGCTCGGAGCTCTTGCCGAAGACCTCCTCGATGCTTCTCGCAGCCTTCTCTTTCCAGTCCTTCAGCTTCGATTCCTCGGGGTTGCGGGACCGCAGCCCACCCAGGTCGCTGACGAGTGACTGGATCTTCGACTTGTCTTCCGGTTTCATGCTGTCCTCCCATCTCCCAGTATTCTGCCCACCTTCCGGAATGCCGTCGCGGCGGCGTCCAGGTCGGCGCGCTCGTGCAAGGCGGAGACCTGGACCCGTATGCGCGCCTGCCCCCGGGGCACCACGGGGAAACTGAATCCTATGACATAGATGCCTTCGTCAAGCAGGAGTCGGGCCATGTCGACAGCACGCTTCTCGTCGTAGAGCATGATGGGGACGATGGGATGCGTGCCCGGGCGCACGTCGAATCCCGCCGCGCTGATGGCCTTCCTGAAATAGATCGTGTTCGCCTCCAGGCGGTCGCGGAGCTCCGTGCCGGCGCCCAGCATGTCCAGGACGGCGAGCGTGGTGGCCGCGACCATCGGCGCCACCGTGTTGGAGAACAGGTAGGGCCTGCTGCGCTGGCGGAGGAGCTGGACGATCTCCCTGCGGCCGGACAGGCACCCTCCCGTGGCGCCGCCCAGCGCCTTGCCGAACGTCGTGCTGATGATGTCGATCTTTCCCATGACGCCGCAGTGCTCGGCGGTCCCGCGACCGGTGCGTCCCATGAAGCCGGTGGCGTGGCTGTCGTCCACCATGACCATGGCGCCGTGTTTCTCCGCGAGCGCACAGATCTCTGCAAGTTTCGCGATGTCCCCGTCCATGGAGAACACCCCGTCGGTCACGATCAGCCGCAGCCGGGCGTCCGCGGCCTCGCCGAGCTTCGCGGCCAGGTCATCCATGTCGCCGTGGGCGAAGATGAGGCGGCGCGCCCTGCTCAGGCGCGCCCCGTCGATGATGGAGGCGTGATTCAGTGCATCGGTGATGAGGGCGCATTCGGCGTCGAGGAGCGGCTCGAAGATGCCGCCGTTGGCGTCGAAGCAGGAGGAGTAGAGGATGGTCTCCTCGGTGCCGAGGAACTCCGCCATGCGCCGCTCCAGCTCCGCGTGGGGCTCGAGGGTCCCGCAGATGAAGCGGACGGAGGCCATGCCGTATCCCCAGCGGTCCAGCGCGTCCCGCGCCGCGGCGATCACCCGCGGGTGCGAAGCGAGCCCCAGGTAGTTGTTGGCGCAGAAGTTCAGGACCTCGCGGCCCTGCACGCGGATGCGAACGCCCTGCGGGGACTGGATGACCCGTTCTTCCTTCCACGTGCCCGCCTCCCGGATCTCGGCGAGCTTCCCCTCGATCTCCTGCCGCGTGCGCTGGTCAAACATTTTCCGAATCCTCCGCTATCTCCAGGATCACCTTGCCGCACTCCCCCGAGGCCATGGCCTCGAAACCCTCGGTGAAACGCCCGAAAGGGAAGCGGTGCGTGAGCACGCCGCGCACGTCCAGGCCGCTCTGCAGCATGGTCTGCATCTTGTACCAGGTCTCGAAGATCTCCCGCCCGTAGATGCCCTTGATCACGAGGCCCTTGAAAATGACCTGGTCCCACCTGATGCCGGTGGAGTTCGGGAGGATCCCCAGCAGGGCGATGCTGCCCCCGTGGTGCATGTTTTCCAGCATCGACTCGAAGGCGGTCCCGTTGCCGGACATCTCCAGGCCGATGTCGAACCCGATGATGCCCATCTCCCTGCGCGCCTCCTCCAGCGTGGTCCGTTTCACGTTCACCACCTTGGAGGCTCCCATCTTCGCCGCGAGGCCCAGCCGGTAGTCGTTGACGTCTGTCACCACGATCCGCTGCGCACCGCAGTGCCTGGCGATGGCGGCTGCCATGATCCCGATAGGGCCCGCGCCCGTGATGAGAACGTCCTCGCCAACGAGGTCGAACGAGAGCGCCGAGTGCGTCGCGTTGCCCAGCGGGTCGAGGAAGCAGGCGATCTCGGAGGGGATCGAGGGGTGCACGTGCCACGCGTTGGTGGCCGGCAGCGAGAGGTACTCGGCGAAGCAGCCGTCGCGGTTGACGCCGATGCCGATGGTGTTCGTGCAGAGGTGGCGGCGCCCCGCGCGGCAGCTGCGGCAGACGCCACAGACGATGTGCCCCTCGCCCGACACGCGCTCGCCGATCCGGTAGCCCGTCACGTTGGCGCCCAGGGCGACGATGCGGCCCACGAACTCGTGGCCGGTGACGAGCGGGGGTTTCAGCGTTCGCTGGGACCACTCGTCCCAGTCCCAGATGTGGAGGTCGGTCCCGCAGATCGCGGCCTTCGTCACCTTGATGAGGAGATCGTTTCCCCCCACGGGGGGCTCGGGGACGTCCGTCATCTCCAGCCCCTTGCCGGGGCCCGACTTCACGAGGGCTTTCATATGCAAAAGTATAAAACGGGGCCCGGTGTTTGCACAGGCCTTCGGGCGGTGCGACCCGGCACCGCGGCGGTTCGCGGGTCACCGGGCGTGTTTCAGCGCCCGCGCATGCCCCGGGTCCAGTCGATGCACACGGGGGGGCGATGCATGCCCAGCGCAACCCCGGCGACCGCAGCGGCTGTCGCGTCCGGAAGAAGCACGAAACGGAACGTCTGCTCTCCCTGGTCGAGGTACCGGTGCGCGCGCCCCGGCGGCAGCTTCGCGGGGTCGTGCCACGCGTAGGCCGGCGCACGCAGGAGCGTGAAGCGCAGGACACCGGCGCTGCCGTCCATGGCCGAACAATCCGGCATGGCGATGCCCAGGGGGGCCCCCTTGGACAGCCCGACGAGGGTCCAATCCATCACGGGGCACTCCCGGCCGTCCTGCGGGCGCACGGCGCCGCCCCCCGGGATCCCGTCCGTCCGGCGCTCCTCGATGCCCGCCAGGGGGAGCTCGAGCTTCAGCACCCGCAGGCGCTCCCGCCAGTCGACGCGGATCTCCAGGAAGAGCCGCGGGTCGTCGGCGTACAACCGCGCCCAGACGGTGGCCGAGCTCGCGTTGAAGCTCGTGTCGATGCGAAGCGATGCGCGGACGGGGCCTGTCTCCTCCAGAGCGCTGCCGGAAGCCACGAACGTCCCCACGACCTCTCCCGCGTACCGGTCGAGGCCGTGCGACCAGGTGTCACTCGGGTCGTCGATCACGGAGAGGCGCAGTGCGCCGCTGCCGGTGAGAGAGCTGCCGGTCCGCGCGTCGGTGACCCGCAGCAGCCGGCCGCTGTCGGCATCCAGCTTCCATCGACCATTCGATATGCTGCCGCCTTCCGCGGAGAGGCGGGCGGCCGGCGCAGGCAGCGCGGGGGCTGTTCCGCCCCGCAGGGTCCACGCCTGGACTTCGCCTGGCTTCATCCGGGCCGGCCAGAGGAAGGATCCCCGGCATGTTGGCAATGGAAGGCGAGGGCAGGAGCTGGAGCGGCACCCGCGCCCCCGCGGCATCCGCCAGCCAGCCGTCGAACTTCTTCCAGTCACCGAGCCAGGGCTCCCATTCGATGGAGCCGTCGAAGGGGACATTCGAGGCATTCAAGGCAACGACCTGCTGGAACTCGCAGGCCGGTAGGCCCGTGGCGTGACGGAACAGGGCCTTGTGCACCACGTGCTCCGCGTCGTCACGCGCCGCCCCCAGCTGCGCCGCGGCGTCCTCGCACGCGGACGGGATGGCGGTGCCGCCGTAGGTGTCGTGGAACTGGTTGAACAGGACCTTTTCCCAGTCCGCGTCGATGCGGCGTGTCTCCTCGGTGCGGGCAGTCGACGTGAGCGATCCGACCGCGGCCAGCGCCTGCTCCGCCATGAGAAGCCCGTGCTCCGCGGCGCGCGCGGCCTTCTTGATGGGGCGGCAGACGCTGTAGCAGCCGATGGCGTGCATCTGCAGCTCGCCCTGGACCACGGGGAGCGCCGCCGCGGATGGCTTCACCGCGTCGAAGAACGCCCGGGGGTGGGAGAAGACCAGGCGCGCGCCGTGGAAGCTCTCGTGTTCCCTGATCCAGGCGACCTGCTCGCGCGTCGGTCCGCCGCCATGATCACCCACACCGTAGAAGCACATCACGTGGTCCACGCCCGGCGCGGCGGCCCCGATCGCTCCCTGCACGTGCTTTTCCAGGTCCGCGCTGGAAATGCAGTATCCCAGCGGGATCCGCCACGTCATCACCTCGCGAACACCGCCCGCCTCTTCCGTGGACTGCCAGCGGAAGAGCGCCGCCGGCAGCGTCTTCTCGTGGGCCATGGGGCGCATCATGACGTAGCTGTCGTACCCGGCCTCCGCGAGGATCCGCGGAAGCGACGCCGCGTGCCCGAAGCTGTCCACGTTGTAGCCGACCGTCACGCGCGTTCCGAAGCGCGCGGTGAAGTACCGCTGCCCGGAGGCGATGTGCCGACGGAAAGATTCTTCCCGCGGGAGATTGCAGTCCGGCTGGACGTACCAGCCCCCCACGACGGCCCATCGTCCGGCGGCGGCGTGGGCCTTGATGCGCTTGAAAAGGGCGGGGTCGATTTCCTCGATCTGCTGGTAGACCCAGACGTCGGAGCGGGTGAAGACCAGCCGCGGGTCCTCGTCCAGGAGGTCGCAGGCGGTCCGGCAGGTGGCGAGGACCTCGCCGAGCGCCGGCGGGCCAGCGCCACAGCCAGACGGGGTCAATGTGGGCGTTTCCGATCATGTGGACTGTCATCATGACCCGACTCTACTCCCGTCCCCTCTGCTTGCCCACCCCCACGGCGCGAGGTACACTCCCGCCCACATGGACAGGGACACACTTGTCAAGGTTCTCGCCGACATCCGCGACGTGCGGGTCGGGGTCATCGGCGACTTCTGCCTGGACGCCTACTGGACGATGGATGCATCCCTCTCGGAGATATCCATCGAGACCGGGCTTGGGACCCGCCCCGTGCGCAGCCAGCGCTACTCCCTCGGAGGCGCGGGAAACGTCGTGAACAACCTGGTGGCCATGGGCGTCCGCCACGTCTCGGCGTTCGGGGTGCTGGGAAATGATCCGTTCGGCCGCGAGATGCTGCGCATCATGCACGCGGCTCGGCGTCGACACCGCCGCCATGCTCACGCAGGAAAAGGGCTGGAACACCCCGGTGTACATCAAGCCGGTGGAAGGGGAGGCGGAGCAGGGCCGCATCGACTTCGGCAATGCCAACACCATGGAACCCGCCATGGGACGCGCCCTCCTTGCTGCCCTGCAGGAGGCGCTGGGCGCGCTGGACCTCGTCATCATCAACCAGCAGCTCCTCCACGGCATCCACGGCGAGGCCTTCCGCAAGGAGCTTGCCGCGCTCATCGGGACCGCGCGCATTCCCTTCATCAGTGACAGCCGCGCCTTCAGCGACAGCTACGCGGGGGCCATGCGAAAGCTCAACGACCGCGAGGCGCTCCGCCTCTGCGGCACGGAGTGGGAGTCCGACGACCCGGTGCCCCGCGTCGACGCTGCCCGCGCTGCCGACACGCTGTTCGCCCGGTGGAAGACGCCGGTGTTCGTTACGCGCGGCGCCCGGGGCATGCTCGTGCGCGAAGCGGGAGGAACGCGGGACATCCCGGGGCTGCTCATCCTCGGGCGCATCGACACCGTCGGGGCGGGCGACAGCGCGCTGGCAGGCATCGCCGCCGCGCTGGCAGCAGGCCGGGAAGCCCTGACCGCGGCAGAGCTCGGCAATTTCACGGCAGGGGTGACGGTGCAGAAGCTGTTCATCACGGGGACAGCAAGCCCTGAAGAAATCCTCGCCATCGGCTCCGCGCCGCAGTACGTCCACAATCCCGACCTCGCCGACGACCCGCGCGGGGCGCGCTTTCACCCGGGATCGGACATCGAGATCGTGTCGGCCCCGCCGAAGGGCGGCCGGATCACCCATGCCATCTTCGACAACGACGGCACCATCTCCACGCTGCGGGAGGGCTGGGAGCGGATCATGGAGCCGGTGATGATCCGCTCGGTGCTCGGCGACCGATGGAAAGAGGCTGACGAAGCCCTCTTTCACAAGGTCGAGGAGCGCGTGCGGGACTATATCGACAAGACGACCGGCATCCAGACCCTCGTCCAGATGACGGGGCTCGTCGAGATGGTGCGCGAGTTCGGCATCGTGCCCGCCCACCAGGTCAGGGACGCGCACGGGTACAAGGCGCTGTACAACGAGGAGCTGCTCGCCCTGGTGGGGGGGCGCGTGGCACGGCTCCAGGGCGGCGAGCTCGGCGTGGAGGACTTCACGATGAAGGGTGCGCTTCCCCTCCTGTCCGCGCTGCATGCCGCGGGCGTCAAGCTCTACCTCGCGAGCGGCACCGACGAGCAGGACGTGGTGGCCGAGGCGAAGGCGCTCGGGCACGCCGCGCTGTTCGGCGGGAGGATCCATGGCGCCGTGGGAGACGTGAACGTGGAGGCAAAGCGGGTGGTGCTGGAAAGGATACTCGCGGAGATCGCCGCGGAAGGCGCCGGCACGCTCGTGACGTTCGGCGACGGGCCCGTGGAGATGCGCGAGACGCGGAAGCGTGGCGGCATCACGGTGGGCGTTGCCAGCGACGAGCTTCGCGGTTCGGTGGAACATGAAGAAGAGGTCACGGCTGATAAAGGCGGGCGCCGACATCGTCGTGCCGGACTTCTCGCAGTGGCCGCGGCTCCTCGGGCTGCTGGGGCTCCGTGCATGACGAGCTTCCCGGCGTTCGACAGGACCGCGCTGCACATCAAGACCCTCCTCGCCCGCAGGAACAAGGTGAGCTTCCCGGCAGACGCCGTCGCTCCCGATGATGCGCCGCGGGCCCTCACCCCGCGGGCCAGCGACGTGCTGGCGGAGACGGTGGCGCGGCTCCGATCGGCACGCGCCGCCGGACGGCCGGTCATGTGCGCGTTCGGCGCGCACACGATCAAGAACGGGCTCGGCCCCGTGCTCATCAAGCTCATGGAGGAGGGCTGGTTCACCCACTGCGCTACCAACGGGGCCGGCATCATCCACGACTGGGAGCTCGCCTACCAGGGACGGACCAGCGAGGACGTTCGCACGAACGTCGCGCGCGGGGAGTTCGGAACGTGGGACGAGACAGGTCGATTCATCAACCTCGCCCTTCTCGTCGGGTCCTGGAAGGGCATGGGGTACGGTCAGTCCATCGGCGCCCTCATCGCCGAGGAGGGGCTGGACATCCCGTCCGAGGAGGAGCTTCGCGCAGACGTGCGCGACAAGCTGTCGTCAGACCCCGCGGGGGCAGCTGCCGCTGCCGATCTCCTTTCCGCGGTCTGCGACTTCTCCATCGCGCCAGGGCACATGAGCGTGCCGCATCCCGGGAGCGTGTGGAGCGCCCAGGCAGCGGCGCACCGGCTCTCGGTGCCGTTCACCGGTCATCCCATGATCGGGCAGGACATCATCTACACGCACCCGCTGAACAACGGAGCTGCCATCGGGCGGGCGGCCCTTCGAGACTTCCTTGTCTACGCGGAGGGCGTCAGCCGGATCGACGGCGGGGTGTACCTCTCGGTGGGTTCGGCGGTCATGTCACCCATGATCTTCGAGAAGTCCCTTTCCATGGCGCAGAACATCGCCCTCCAGAACGGGACATCGATCGAAAACCATTTCGTCGTGGTGGTGGATCTCGCCGCGTCGACCTGGGACTGGCAGAAGGACGGCGAACCCCCTGCCGACAACCCCGCCTACTACCTGCGCTACTGCAAGACCTTCGCGCGCATGGGCGGCACGATGCGATACCTGCAGTCCGACAACCGCGACTTCTTCCTCGCGCTGCTGCAGGCGCTGCGAAAGTAGCTGCCGCGCCCCTCAACATCCCGCTGCTGCCGTAGCGGCCCTCCCCATGGCTCAGGCGAAATGGCAGGCCACGGCGTGGCCCGGCTTCAGCTCGCGCCACTCGGGGACGCTCTCGGCGCACTTCGCCTTCGCGATGGGGCAGCGCGTACGGAACCGGCAGCCCGAGGGCGGGTTCACAGGGGAAGGAATCTCGCCCTTGAGGATCGTGCGCTGCCGGTTCTCTTCCACCTCGGGGTCGGGGATCGGGACGGAAGAAAGCAGCGCCTGCGTGTAGGGGTGCAGCGGGGTGTCATAGAGCTCGTGGCTGCCCGAGAGCTCGACGATCACGCCAAGGTACATGACGGCGACCCGGTCGCACACGTGGCGCACCATGGCAAGGTCATGGGCGATGAAGAGGTAGGTGAGGGTGAGCTCCCGCTGCAGCTCGACCAGGAGGTTGACCACCTGTGCCTGTATTGAAACGTCCAGGGCGGAGATCGGCTCGTCGCAGACCACGACCTGGGGCCGCAGCGCGAGGGCCCGCGCTATCCCGATGCGCTGGCGCTGGCCACCGGAAAACTCGTGGGGGTAGCGATTGGTATACGTCGGATCAAGCTTGACAAGCTCCAGCAGCGAACGCACCTCTGTCTCGATCTCTTTCCTGCTTCCCCGATCGCTGTACGCACGAAGGGGATCGCCGACGATCTCCCCGACGGTGAGGCGCGGGTTGAGGCTCGCATACGGGTCTTGGAATATCATCTGCATCTTGCGGCGGGTCAGGCGAAGCGCGTTGCGATCCAGCTTCACGAGGTCCACGCCGTCGAGGTAGACCGCGCCGGAGGTCGGGCGGTAGAGCTGGAGGATCGTGCGTCCGGTCGTCGATTTCCCGCAGCCGGATTCCCCGACGAGTCCCAGCGTCTCGCCCCGGCGCAGGTCGAATGACACGCCGTCCACCGCGTGCACCACGTCGACGCTCCGGCGGAAAAGGGAACCGGTGGAGACGGGGAAATGCTTTACAAGCTTCTCCACCCTCAGGACTACTTCCGGTTCCATGCTCAGGCCTTCCCCATCTGCGGCTTGACCCAGCAGGCGACCCTGTGCCCCGGGCTCAGTTCCTCCAGGCCGGGGTTTTCCTGCTGGCAGCGCGGAACGGCGTACTTGCAGCGCGCCGCGAAGGGGCAGGATGTCGGCTTGGCAAGGAGCACCGGGGGCCGCCCATCGATCGATGCAAGACTTCGCCGCCGCTCTACGTCCAGGCGCGGCAGGCTCCCGAGCAGGCCGATGGTATAGGGGTGACGAGGGTTGGCGTACAGCTCCTTGACGGGCGCCTCCTCGATGAAGCATCCGCCGTACATGACGATGACGCGCTGCGCGAGGCCGGCGATGATTCCCAGGTCGTGGGTGATCCAGATGATGGCCATGCCCAGCTCTTCGCGCAGGCGTTTCACCAGCTCCACGATCTGCGCCTGGATTGTCACGTCGAGCGCCGTGGTCGGCTCGTCAGCGATGAGAATCTGGGGATGGCATGCCAGGGCCATCGCGATCATGGCCCGCTGCCGCATCCCCCCCGAAAACTGGTGCGGATAGCTTCGCAACCGGTCCCTGGCCTGCGGGATGCCGACCAGGTCAAGCAATTCGGCGGCGCGCACCATCGCCCGCGCATGGGACATGCCCATGTGGACCTGCAGCGGCTCCGTGATCTGCCGGCCGATCGTGAGCACGGCGTTGAACGAGGTCATCGGGTCCTGGAAGACCATGCTGATCTGTCCACCGCGCACGCTGCGGATTTTCGCGTCGCTCATCGTGAGCAGATCTTCGCCATGGAAAAAGGCGGTGCCTGCCGTTGTCCTTGCCGGAGGCGTCGGGAGCAACCGCAGGACGTTGAGCATGGTCACGCTCTTTCCGCTCCCGCTCTCCCCGACAACACCGATGGTTTCACCTTTCTTCAGGCTGAAAGAAACGCCGTTGACCGCGTGAACCGAGCCATCCGCGGTCTTGAATTGAGTTTCCAGGCCTTGCACATCCAGGAGTGTTTCTTGCATCACTCAGCCTTGTCTCGGCAGAATAAAAGGAGCGTACGTGCCCACCACGGTCGGCGGGCACGTATTCTCCAAACGAAAACCTTCGGAAGCTCTACTGGTGGCGGCTCTGCGGCACCGTATTGCTCACGTAGATGGTGGACATGAGGGCACCGACGTCCTCGAGCCCCGGCCAATGCCATGCCGTCACGCCGGTCTTGTCCGGCTCGAGCTCCGAGCCCTTGAGATACGACTTGTAGATCCATCCGGGAGTGACATGGTAGATGAAAACTCCACCCACGTCGTCCACGAGGATCTTCTCCGCATCCTTGAACTCCTGGTCGCGCTTGGCCTGGTTGCCGACCAGCGAGGTCGCATCCTTCACGAGCGCATCGAACTTGGGATTCGACCACCCCTCTCGACCGCCCGTCACCCAGATCCCGAGCATGTTGGAGGGATCGAGGTAGTCGAAGCCGTAGGTCAGGAGGTAGAAGGGTATCTTGTGCGTGTTCAGGGTGTCCATGAAGAGCTTGGATTCCTTGTTGGACACGCTGACGTTGATCCCCAGGTTGTCCTTGAGCATTGCCGCCATGGCCTGGGCGATTGTCAGGTTGAACGCAGACTCATAGCGAACCCACATCTCCTGGTCGGGGAACCCCTTCCCTCCGGGATATCCCGCGGCAGCCAGCAGCTTCTGGGCGGCAGCCACGTCGTACTTGTTGACGTCCTCGTTCTTCAGCGCCGCGGAATTGGCATCGGGGAATCCCGGCATGAGGAACGAATAGGCCGCAATGCCCTGCCTTCCCACGATGTTCTTGATGATGGAGTCTCGGTCGATCGCCTTCGCGAATGCCTGGCGCACCCTCAGGTCGTTGAACGGCTTCGATTGACGTGTTGAAGCCCAGATAATAGGTGCGGAAGTCTCCGTAGCCGGGGTGATACTCGGCGTTCAACGTCGGGTCCTTCGCGATCGTCGCCATGTCCGCCGGTGAGAAGAACTGGGCTTCATCGACTTCACCGTTCTGATACGCGTTGAAACTGGTGTTATCGTCGCCGAACTCGATGATCAGATTCTGGATATATGGCTTCAGTCTTCCCGTATAGTTCTTGTTGGGACCGAAAACCATCTGCTTGCCCTTGGTCCATTCCGTCAGGATCCAGGGGCTGGAAGAGACGGAGGTCTTTGGATCGGTGTCATAGTATTCACCGTACTTCTGCATGGCGATCTTGCTCAGGGGCCGGATGTACAGCGCCTTTGACGGGAAGTAGGGAGAGGGCACCGTCGTGGTGAACTGGACGGTGTACGTGTCCACTTTCTTCACCCCGATCTGGTCCAGCGCAACTTTTCCCGCCACCGCGTCGTTCCAGTTCACGATATCGCTCCAGAACCAGGCGAAGTCCCACGCGTGCTTGGGGTCTGCCTGATACTGGAATGTGTACACCACGTCATCCGCGGTGACCGGGTTTCCGTCGCTCCAGTTCAGTTTCGGGTCCATGTGGAATGTCCAGGTCTTGCCGTCTTTGGATGTTTCGTAGCTGAGCGCCCCGTTGGGCAGAAGCTCGAAGTTCTTGTTGATCCGCACGAACGGCGTGCTGAGGATGCTGTCGTAGGAGAGACCGCCTCGCTTGTAGACGCTGACGGGGAAGTCCGGTGTGGTTCCTTCCGACATGAGAAGCCGGATGAATTGCTGGTTCAGCGGCGCGGCGTCCGCGGGCATCTTGACGCCCCAGGCGTTGGTCTGAGCGCTTGCGCTGAGGACCGGGAGACAGCAGCGCCAGGAGGAAAAGTCCTGCCGCGATGGTGCGCTTCTGTGAAGCTGTGCATTCAGGTCCTCCTTCGTAGGGTAAAAGAGGAAACGTGGAAACGATACGACCAAGCACATTCGCGACCCACTGGGCCGCGCGTCGAACATCCTGCTACCCTTTCTCACCTCCTTTCGACAATTCGTTCCACACCGTATGAACTACTGGTTGTACGTGGTTGGATCCAGGGCGTCCCTCAGGCCGTCACCCATGAAATTGAAGCTCAGCATGGCAAGAGCGATCGTAACAGTCGGGAACACCCCCATGTACCAGTACTCGCTGATGTATGCAAGACTGTCTCCCACCATCTTGCCGAGGCTGGGAAGGGGATCGTTGATGCCGACGCCGAGAAAGCTGAGCCCGGCCTCGGCGAATATCGCATTGGGAATTCCGATGGCAAGCATGATAATGAGCGGCGGAAGCGCGTGGGGCAGGAGGTGGCGCAGAATGATCCGTCGATCTTTGGCGCCGTAGGAGCGCGCCGCCATGATGAACTCACGCTCGCGCAGCGATATGATCTGCCCGCGTGTAAGGCGTGCGACGTCGATCCAGCTCGTCATCCCGATGGCCAGTATCACGTTGAAAAGCCCATTCCCGAGGATGGTCATGAGGAAAATCGCAAACAGGAAACTGGGAAATGCCGTCATGATCTCGAGCAGTCGCGTGACGACGAAGTCAGTCCAGCCGCCGCGGAGGCCGGCAAGCGCCCCCATTGGAATCCCAACCGCGAAGGCGAATATCTGCACGGAGAACCCGACAAGGAGTGACGTGCGGATGCCGTAGATGATCCGGCTCAGGAGATCCCGGCCCACGGGATCCGTTCCGAAAAGGTGATGGATGCTCGGGCTCTGCAGGTTATCCGCAAGGCTGGACTTGTAGTAGGGCTGGGGAGCAATGAAGTTGGCAAAAAGCGCGCAAATGAGAAAGATCGCCACAATGACAAGGCCGGTCATGGCGAGTCGATTCCTGGAGAAGCTGCGGGTCGCGTCGCTCCAGAGTGTCCGCTGTTTGATTTTTCGAGGCGCGTTCACTGGTTGGCTTCTTTCCCGTCAGGCGGACACGCGGGTCCACGAGAGTATAGAGGATATCGCTGAGGAGGTACGTGATTCCCCAGAGAAAAGCGGCAAGGAGCATGGTGGCCATGATCATCGGGTAGTCGCGATTTGTGGCGCTTGTATAGAAATAGCGTCCCAGGCCAGGGACGCGGAAGACGGCTTCGATGAAAATGGAGCCAGTGGCAATATTGGGGATCTGGGGGCCCAGCACCGTGATGAGCGGGATCAGGGCGTTTTTCAGCACGTGGCGCACTATCATCGTCCGTTCGCCCAGGCCCTTTGCCCGGGCCGTTCGAACATAGTCCGCCCGCAGGGACTCCAGCATGTTCACCCGGGTGTATCGGGCAACCAGCGCCATGGGAGAGAGCGCGTAGACCACGACAGGCATGATGAGCTCGCGGAAATCACCCCATCCTCCCGTAGGGAGCCAGTGCAGTTTCACGCTGAATATCAGGATCAACCAGACTCCCACGACGAAATTGGGCACGGCAATGCCCATCGTGGACAATATGGTCACTGCCCTGTCGATCCACCCGTTCTGGTTGATGGCAGCGATAATGCCGAAGAGAAGCCCGAGAATGTAGGACAGGAGTATCACTATGCCTGCCAGGCTGAGGGTGACCGGCCGAAACCCGGGCAATCAGCCCTGTCACCGTCTCTGTAGGACTCTGGAAGGGGGTTCCAAAGTCAAAATGGAGCGCCGCCCACATGTACCGCGCGTACTGCACCGGGAGGGGCTTGTCCAGGCCGTATTTGCGCAGGATGTTCGCCTTCGCGGCGGGGGGGAGGGGTTGTTTCGTCTCGTCAAAAGGACCGCCGGGGACGGCATGCATAATGGAAAACGTGATGATCGAGACCATCACAAAAGTGAAAAGAAGACCAGCCAAGCGCCCCAGGATATATCGGACCACTCCGCCTCCTCTAGCTTCTCCTGCGAGCGAATGTCCCGCTCTTCGCGCCGTTCCGGTTTTGATTGGCAATTATACAGTAGCAAATGAGTCGACAGCAGTCAATTGCCCTGGCCTCTCGATGCCTGTTGAGCGGCATCGCGGGTCGCATTGCCACAATCTGATATTTGAGATACAGTGCCTGAAAGTCCCTGACACTCTCACAGGAAAGAAGGATTTCACATATGGCCAGGAAGATGGTGACCATCGACGGGAATACCGCCGCCGGAACCGTCGCGCACGCGACGAACGAGGTGATCGCGATATACCCGATTACACCCTCCTCCACGATGGGAGAAGTGGCAGACGAGCTGTCCGCCGAGGGGCGGAAGAACATCTGGGGCACGGTGCCCACGGTGGTCGAGATGCAATCCGAGGCGGGAGCCGCGGGCGCGGTCCACGGCGCTTTGAGCACCGGCGCGTTGACCACGACATTCACCGCTTCGCAGGGCCTCCTCCTGATGATTCCCAACATGTACAAGATCGCCGGGGAGCTCACCTCCACCGTGTTCCATATCGCCGCGCGCGCCATCGCGACGCACGCTCTCTCCATCTTCGGGGACCACGAGGACGTCATGGCCTGCCGCGCCACGGGCTGGGCCATGCTCTGCTCCAACAACGCCCAGGAGATCATGGACCAGGCGCTCATCTCCCAGGCGGCGACCCTCGAGTCCCGCGTCCCCTTTCTCCACTTCTTCGACGGCTTCCGCTCCTACATGGAGATCCAGAAGATCGAGGAGCTCACGCACGACGACATGCGCGCCATGGTCACCGACGAGCTGGTGTCGGCCCACCGGGCACGCGCCCTCAACCCCGAGCGCCCGACCATCAAGGGCACCTCGCAGAACCCCGATGTCTTCTTCGCCGGGCAAGGAGGCGGTGAACAAGTACTACCAGGCCGTGCCCGGCATCGTGCAGAAGGCCATGGACAAGTTCGCGAAGATCGTGGGCCGGCAGTATCACCTCTTCGAGTACGTCGGCGCGCCCGACGCCGAGCGCGTGATCGTCATGATGGGAAACGGCGCGGAGACCGCGGAAGAAACCGCGGAGTACCTGATGGCGAAAGGGGAGAAGGTCGGCGTTCTGAAGGTGCGGCTCTTCCGCCCCTTCAGCCTGAAGCACTTCGTGCAGGCGCTGCCGAAGTCGGTGAAGTCCATCGCGGTCCTGGACAGGACCAAGGAGCCCGGCTCCCTCGGCGAGCCGCTGTACGAGGACGTCCGCACGGCCATCGGCGAGGCCATGGCGTCCGGGCTCGCTTAAGTTGAAGGACTATCCCGTGGTGGTCGGCGGCCGCTACGGCCTGGGCTCGTACGAGTTCACCGGGGCCATGGCCAAGGGCGTGTTCGACAACTTGAAGGAGAAGACTCCCCGCAACCACTTCACGATCGGCATCAACGACGACGTGATGAAGACGAGCCTCTCCTTCGACCCGTCCTTCTCCTCCGAGCCCGCGGGCGTGCACCGCGCGCTGTTCTACGGCCTGGGCGCGGACGGCACGGTGGGCGCGAACAAGAACTCGATCAAGATCATCGGGAAGGCGACGGACAACTACTGCCAGGGATACTTCGTCTTCGACTCGAAGAAGTCCGGCTCCATCACCATCTCGCACCTGCGCTTCGGGAAGAAGCCCATCAAGAGCACCTACCTCGTGTCCAAGGCGAGCTTCCTCGCCTGCCACAAGTTCAGCTTCCTGGACAAGATCGACATGCTCTCCCAGGCGGAGGACGGGGCGGTGTTCCTCCTGAACGCGCCCTACGGCAAGGACGAGGTCTGGGGAAAGATCCCCGTCGAGGTGCAGAAGCAGATCATCGACAGGAAGCTGCGCTTCTACGTGATCGACGCCACGAGGATCGCCAACGAGGTCGGCATGCGCGGCCGCATCAACACGATCATGCAGACGGCGTTCTTCCTCATCTCGGGCGTCCTGCCCGAGGCGAAGGCGCTGGAGCTGATCAGCGCGGCCATCGAGGACACCTACGGCAACAAGGGCAAGGACATCGTGGCCATGAACATGAAGGCGGTGGAAGCCGCCCGCACGCGCATCGAGAAGGTGGACTACCCGGCCAAGGCGGAGGGCGCGCTGCACATGCTGCCGCCCGTTCCCGCGCAGGCGCCCGCGTTCGTGCGCAAGGTGACCGCGGCGATCATCGCGGGACGCGGCGAGTCTCCTCCCGGTCTCCAAGCTGCCCGACGACGGCACCTGGCCCGACGGGCACGACGAAGTGGGAGAAGCGGAACATCGCGGAGGAGATCCCCGTCTGGGATTCCGAGACCTGCATCCAGTGCGGCGAATGCTCGCTCGTCTGCCCCCACGCGGTCATCCGCATGAAGGTCTACGACAGCGCGCTGCTCGCCGAAGGCGCCTGCCACCTTCAAGTCCGTCGACGCCAAGGGCAAGGAGTTCGAGGGGAAGAAGTTCACCATCCAGGTTTCCTCCCTGGACTGCACCGGGTGCGGCGTCTGCGTCAGCGCTTGCCCGGCCTTCAAGAAGGTGAACGGCGAGAAGACCGACAGGAAGGCCATCAACATGGCCCCCCAGCTCCCCCTGAAGGACCAGGAGGCGAAGAACTTCGAGTTCTTCCTCGCCCTGCCCGAGGTGGATCCGAAGCTCATCAAGCGCAACACCATCAAGGGCTCCCAGTTCATCCAGCCGCTGTTCGAGTTCTCCGGCGCCTGCGCAGGGTGCGGCGAGACCCCGTACGTGAAGCTCATGAGCCAGCTCTACGGCGACCGCGCGATCATCGCGCAACGCCACGGGATGCTCCTCGATCTACGGCGGGAACCTCCCCACCACGCCCTACACGACGCGCAAGGACGGGCGCGGGCCGGCCTGGTCCAACTCGCTGTTCGAGGACGCGGCGGAGTTCGGGTTCGGGATGCGGCTCACCGCGGACAAGATGTTCGAGTTTGCCAACGAGCTGATGGACGCCATCATTGCCACGGGCAGGTCCGCGGCTCCCCACGAGCTCCTGAAGCAGGTGCGCACGGCAGACCAATCCACGCAGGAAGGCATCGAGGCGCAGAGGCAGCGGGTGGCGGAACTGAAGAAGGCTCTCGCGAAGCCCGCCCTCGGGGAAGAGAAGCGCCTGCTCGCGGCGGCAGACCACCTCATCAGGAAGTCGGTCTGGGTCATCGGCGGCGACGGCTGGGGCTACGACATCGGCTACGGCGGCCTGGATCACGTGATCGCCTCCGGGCGCAAGGTGAACATCCTCGTCCTGGACACCGGCGTGTACTCCAACACCGGCGGCCAGATGTCCAAGGCCACGCCTGTTGGCGCGATCGCGAAGTTCGCCGCGGGCGGGAAGTCCAACGCGCAGAAGGACCTCGGGCATGATGGCCATGGCGTACGGCTCGGTGTACGTGGCGCGGATCGCGTTCGGCGCGAACCGGCTGCAGACCATCAGGGCGTTCTCGGAGGCCGACGAGTACGAAGGGCCGTCGCTCATCATCGCCTACAGCCACTGCATCAACCACGGCTATGACCTGCGCAAGGGCATCAGCCAGCAGAAGCTCGCGGTGGACTCCGGCGCGTGGCCGCTGTTCCGCTACAACCCGAAGCTGAAGGCGGAGGGCAAGAACCCGCTGACGCTGGATTCCAAGGAGCCCACGGCGGACATCGGCGGAATACATGTACAACGAGATCAGGTTCCGCGCCCTGAAGCAGGCCGGGCCCGAGAGGGCCGCGGAGCTCCTGGAGGTGGCGCGCAGGGACGCCAAGGAGCGCTACGCGTTCTACAAGTACCTGGCGGACAGGCCGTAGCCATGGAGGGCGAGGGGCGCCGAGTACATGGACGTACGGGAGGCGCCCCAAAGCGCGGCCGAAGGCCGCGCGAAAGGGGCCCACAGCCGCGCAGCAGCGCGGCGAGGCGGCAGCTGGCTGCGGAGCAGACAGCGCGAGCCGTGGGGAGATGATGAGATGATTACCTGGGAGTCGCTCGCGGAACGGGCGTGCCCGGCGTGGTACGAGGACGCGAAGCTGGGGATCCTGATCTACTGGGGACCCTTCTCCGTGCCCGCGTGGGCGCCGCTTTCCGGAGGGATGCCCCGCGTGGTAGCGGAGAACGGCTGGGAGCACTGGTTCGCCCACAACCCGTACGCGGAGTGGTATGCCAACAGCATGCTCATCCCGGGGAGCCCCACGCAGACCATCACGCGCCGCGCTGGGGGCGCCTGGCGCGCTATGACGCTTTCGCCCGCGCTTTCCGGCAGGGACTGAAGACTGGGACCCCGCCGCGCTGGATGGATCCTGTCGGCAGGAGCGGCGCCCGCTACGTGGTGGTCTCAGCGAAGCACCATGACGGCTTCCTGATGTGGCCGTCGCGGCGGCGCAACCCGAAACGCAGGGCCTGGCAGCTGCAGAGGGACGTCGTCGGCGAGATCGCCGCGGCGGCGCGCGGGCAGGGTCAGCGCCTGGGCATCTATTACTCCGGCGGCCTGGACTGGACCTTCGGCGGGGGCGCCATCCGCGGCATCGACGCGCTGCAGCGATCCACGCCGCGGTCGAAAGCCTACGGCGCCTACGTGGACGCACACTGGCGCGAGCTGATCGCCCTCCATTCGCCGTCGCTGCTCTGGAACGACATTGGCAGTCCCCCCAGCGAAGACCTGCTCCGCCTGTTCGAGTCCTACTACGAGGCGGTGCCCGACGGCCTGGTCAACGACCGCTTCGGCCAGCAGCCGCAGCAGGAGGAGGGACTGGTGGCCCGCGCCGTCCAGGCTGTCCTCGGCATGCTGGGCCGCCGCGCGCGGGACAGGGCCTCCCGCGGCCTGGGCTCTCCGGACGCGAGGCACGCCGATTTCCGCACCGTGGAGTACGAGTTGCCCGCAGAGCAGCCCGGAGGCCAGCCCTGGGAGTGCGTGCGCGGGATGGGAACCTCCTTCGCGCTGAACGCCGCTGCCCCTGACGACAGCATGCTCAGCATTGACTCGCTGGTGCGTCTCTTCGTCGATATTGTCGCGCGGGGAGGGAACCTTCTCCTGGCCATCGGGCCGGCGGCGGACGGGACGCTCAGCGAGGGGCAGCGCAGCAGGCTCCTTGGCATCGGGCAGTGGTTGAAGCTCAACGGCGAGTCGATCTACGGGTCGCGGCCCTGGGGCGACACAGAGTCAGAGACCCCTGACGGCGTGCCCATCCGCTACACGACCCGCGCGATGACGGTGTACGCCATCCTCCTCGGCACGCCCCCGGGGCGCACGATTGTCCTTCCCTCCCTGCGGCTCCTGCCGTACGCCGGCGTCCGCATCCTGGGGTCCCTCAGCTACGTGACGTGGTTCCAGGAGGGTAGTGACGTGCACATCAAGCTCTCCGAGCCGCTGAAGGCGTCTGCGGCGCACGTCATCAGCATGACCCCGCAGCCGCGGCTCTGAGCGGCGGCGCGGAGCGGTGCCGGGCCTAACCTGCGCCGCCCGCAGACAGGCCGCGGAAGGTGTCGCCGAGCTCAGCGCACGCCCGCGTGAACAGGGCATACAGCTCGTCGTAGACCTGGTGCGCCGCCGCGTTGGGATGAAAGGTCTTCTGAAACCGCACGAGGCCCTCCGCGGCTTCCGCGGGGCTCTCGAACTCTTCCAGGCCGAAAAAGCCGACGCACGCGTTGCCCACGAGGTCCGAGTCCTCCTGCTCGGGCAGGAGCACCTTCTTGCCCGTGATGTCGGCCCTTGCCTGGCACCACAGCGGGAGCCGAGCGAGACCGCCCGTGACCCGAAGATCGTTCATCTGGCAGCCGTTCGCTTCCATCGCGGCGATCGCCGTGCGGACCGCGAATCCCGTGGATTCCACCACTGCCCTCATCATTTCCCGGCGGCCGTGCGCCAGGGTCAGGCCGAGGAATGCGCCCCGGATGCTCGCGTCCCAGATGGGAAACCGCTCGGGGGTCAGGAAGGGCAGGAAGAGAAGGCGGCCGGCCCCGGGCACGGCCTGCGCAGCCTCCCTGACCATCTCGTCGATGCCGGGCGCCTCGCCGTCGGGCCCGCCCCCGCCCAGGGTGCGCGCGGCCCAATCAAGTGCAGACCCCGACGAGGAGATCATGGCGGAGACGTTGTAGGCGCCGCGCACCACGTGCGGGAAGCACAGGAGCCGGCGGTCGTGCACGGGCGCCGACCAGCAGAGGTTGATTCCCTCCGAGGTGCCCGCCCTGTCGCAGGAGCGGCCCGGCTGCGTGGCAGCGGTCCCCAGGATCGACATGATGAAGTCCGGTCCGCCGGCAATGACCGGCAGCCCTGCCGGGACACCCAGGGTCTCCTCTGCCTCCGCCCTGACGGTACCGAGGAGATCTCCGACGTCGGCGAACGGGGGAAACTTGTCCTGGTCCATCCTGACGTGAGGGATGGCTCCTTCGTTCCAGAAGAAGTCGCGGAAGAGCGGCGTGGGCACGATCCGGACGGGATTGCCCGTGAGGAAGAACGACACGTACTCGGCGCAGGGGAGAAAGTGCCGGGTCCTTTCGTAGACGTCGGGCTTGTGGCGCATGATCCAGAATGCCTTGGGCAGGTAGAAGGAGGCGTCCAGGGGAGTGTCGGAGAACTCCGCCACCAGGTCGGCTTCTTCGACCGCGCGTCGATCCATCCAGGTCATGGCGAAGTCGAGGGGCTCCCCGTCGGCGCCGACGGCCACGAGCGTGGGACCGTTCGCGCTCACGACGACGGCGCGGATCCGTCCCTTGTCGCGCAGGCCCAGCTGCGCGGTGACCAGCGCCATGCCGGAGAGCCACGTGTTGGCGTCACACTCGTAGCGCTCGGGGCCCGCGCGCTGCACCATGCGCACCGGCACCTGCGCCCGCGCGAGCACGCTGCCGCCGATAGTGACGAGAGCTCCCTTGAGGAAGGTCGTGCCGATGTCGTAGGCGAGGATCATGCAGGCGGGAGGATAGCACGGCGGCACACGGGGCATCTACGCCACCCGCGAGGCCTCAGCGGGCCCCAGCGCGCCCGTAGGGCGTCGCGCCAGGGCCTCGCGTCGCCCGCCCCGCGAACGCTTCGCGTCGCTGTGGCTTGACTTTCCATCGCGCCTCGGCAACATTAGATATCAGTTTTTCTTCGAGGCAGGGAGAATTTCCCGACCGGCGGTAAAAGCCCGCAACCTGGACCGCGCCCGCTGACGGGTGCGTGAAAGTGGAGACGGTTGAATTCCGTTGCCGACAGTACAGTCTGGATGGGAGAAGGAAGGACGAGTGAGCACGGATCGTGTGATCGAGGCGGCGGGCCTCGGTTTCTCCTTTGGCGCGAAGCGCGTCATAGATTCGCTGTCATTCAGTGTCTGCCGCGGCGAGTTCGTCACCTTCCTCGGCCCTTCCGGTTGTGGCAAGACCACGCTCCTCAACCTGCTCGCCGGCATTTACCCGGTCTCCGAGGGCATCCTCGCGGTGCGCACGGAACGCATCTCGTTCGTTTTCCAGAACGACGCACTTCTTCCCTGGCGCACCGCGCTGTCCAACGTCCTCCTTCCCCTCGAGCTGCGCGGTGAAGCGCTCACCCCCGAGGTGCGGAAGCGGGCAGCGGACCTCCTGGCGGACCTCGGCCTCGCCGGAAGCGAGGACGTGGTGCCCGCGCATCTCTCCGGCGGCATGAAGAAGCGCGTGGAGCTGGCCCGTGCCCTCGTCACGGAGCCCGACCTCCTCGTCCTGGACGAGCCGTTCTCGTCGCTGGACATCATCACCCGCGAAAAGCTGAACATCCTCCTGCGATCCATCCATCGCCGCACGCGGTGCACGGTGGTCATGGTGACGCATTCCGTGGAGGAGGCATGCTTTCTCTCTGACACGATCTTCGTCCTCTCGGGACAGCCGGGGCAGGTCATCGACGTGCACGAGCTGGGAAAGAACGGCGACGGCGTTCCCGAGAACTACCTTCTCTCCGGGGCGGAGCGGGAGACGGCCGCCGAGATCAGGCGGAACGCCCGGATGCTGTGGACCACCGTGCCGGAGCCCCTCCCGTCCGCGCGCCGTGCCGCCGAGGAGGAAGTCTCGGCGCCGGGGAGGAGCGCGGCCCGTGATTTCATGGGACGCCAGTACGGCTGGATCCTCGTTCCCGTCGAGCTGGTGCTGATCTTCTTCCTCCTTGTCTTCCTGAAGGGAAAGCTTGCCATCCCCGACTACATCCTCCCGTCGCCGGTCGGGATTCTCCGCCGTTTCATCGACACCCTTGCGAGCGGCTCGATCCTGCCGGACCTCGGGATGACGGTGAGCGAGTCGCTCAGCGGCTTCGCAATCGCCTTCGTCGCGACGCTGCTCCTGGGCTACGGCATCGCCAAGTGGCGCCTGGCGTCACGGCTGCTGATGCCGTACCTCATCGCCGCGAATACCATCCCGACGATTGCGCTCGCCCCCTTCCTCGTTCTCTGGCTGGGCTTCGGGATGGCGCCGCGCATCATCACCTCCGTGATCGTCATCTTCTTCCCCATGCTCATCAACACCATCGCCGCCCTCGGCCTCGCGGAGAGGAGCACGCGCCAGCTCACCGCGTTCTTCCGGCCGCGGCCGCTTCGCCGCTTCGCCTACTTCGAGCTGCCCGCTTCCCTGCCCATGATCGCCAGCGGCGTCAAGGTTTCCATCACGCTGTCGGTGATCGGCGCGGTGGTGGGGGAGTTCGTCTCCGGCAGCAGGGGACTGGGCGCGCTGGTGAGCATCGCGAAGGCGAACTTCGACGTCGAGCTGATGTTCGTCGGGCTCGTCTGGCTCGTCATCCTCGGGCTCGTGTACTACGCGGCGGCCGGCCTGGCGCACAGGCTGGCCGTGCGGAGAGATCGTTAGGAGGATCGGATCGTGAAGAGGATCGTGTTCCTTGCCGCGGCGCTCACGGCCGCGGCGGCATCCCTGTCGTTCGGCGCGGGCGCGGCACCGGCGGCGCCGCTGCAGACCGTGCGGCTCGCCATCGGATACATTCCCCACCTCCAGTTCACGCCGCTCTACGTAGGCGTGGACAAGGGGTTCTACAAGGAGGAGGGGATCGACCTGCAGCTGAGCTTCGGGTACCAGTACGACGTGTTTTCGCTGCTCGCTGCGGGCAAGATCGACATCGGCCTGTCCGACTCCGACCAGCTCATCCTCGCCGGCTCGAAAGGCATGGGCCTGCAGGCGATATTCCAGTACTACCAGCAGTATCCCGTTGCCATCGTCGCGAAGGCGGACGCCGTTGCCGCGCCGGCCGACCTCAAGGGAAAGACCATCGGGACGCCCGAGCTCTCCGGCTCCTCGTGGATCGGCCTCCAGCTCTTCCTGAAAAAGAACGGCATCGAGAAGGACGTGACGGTGGAGAAGATCGGCTACACGCAGGAGGCCACCCTCCTGTCCGGGCGCGCCGACGCCGTGGTCTGCTTCTCCAACAACGAGCCGGTTCTCCTGCGCTCCGAGAATGTCGCCATCCGCGAATGGGACGTGAAGGACCTGAGCGACATGGTGGGCGCCTCGTTCATCAGCTCCAGGGCGATCATTGCCGCGCGCACTGATGTCATTGCGCGCTTCGTCAGGGCAACGCGCAAGGCCATGGCCTGGACCGTCGACAACCGCGACGAGGCGATGCGGATCGCCATCAGGAACGTCGGCAACGTGAAGAAGGAGGACGAGCCGCTGTTCCGCCAGCGCCTGGACGCGACGTGCGCCCTGTTCCCCAGCCCGCAGGGGTACGGTGCGCTTGACACGGCGCGCTACACGAAGTCGATCGCCGAGCTCGCGGCACTGGGTCTCATCCCCGCCGTGTATCCCGCCGACACGATCCTCCGCTCGTTCTGAGGCGATCCCGCTTGGAAGCGACCCTGCCGCCGATCATCGCCACGTCAGACCCCGGCTCTTTTGCGCGCCGGACGATCGTCGAGCGCAAGCCGAAGATCATCGCCCAGGTGCTCGAGGTGAACCGGCTCGCGCCTGCAGAGAAGGCGGCGTTGCAGGCGCTGGACCGCGAGATGCGAACGGGCACCGTCACCAGCCCCCTCGACGGGCCGGGGGTGCCGCGCGGCGCCCTCGCGGTCGAGGAACGCGCCGCGTGGGCCCGCGGGATCGGCCGGTACACGGGCCGTTCGTGGCTCGATATCCCGTGGTACTTCGCGGAGGCATTCTTCTACCTGAAGCTCCTTGCTGCCTGCGGGTATTTCACGCGCGCCGGCGCGGACCCCTTCGCGCCGCTCAAGGAACGCGAGCTCAGAGGTCCGAGAGGAGGCCTGGAGTCCGCCGCGCTTCTGTGCGAGTCCCGCGCCGGCATTCCCGCGGACGAGGCCATTCTTGCCGCTCTGATGTCCTGTCTCTGGGGAAACCGCGTGGACCTGAGCAACTTCGAGATCGACGAGGAAAACCGGCGCACGCTTTTCCAGCGTGAACGCGAGCTGCTGGTCGTGGACCATGCCGAGGCCGCCGTCGCGGCGTTGGGCGCTGCCCGCCGGGTGCATATCATCCTGGACAACGCGGGTCCCGAGCTGGTGAGCGATCTCCTGCTGTCTGCCCGGGAAGCTGGAGCAGGGCGCGGGCGTCGTCCTGCACGCCAAGAGGATGCCCTTCTTCGTGTCCGATGCCACCGCTCCCGACGTTGTGGGGACCATTGCCGCGCTCGCAGGTCACCCTTCGCCCGCGGTCGCCGGGGTCGGGGCGTTCCTTGCGGGACGTCTCCGGGCCGGGCAGCTGCGGGTGGAGAACCACTGGTTCTGGAGCTCGCCGCTGTTTTTCCCCGAGATGCCCGCTGGCCTGTGTACCGGGCTCGCGGACGCGGACCTCGTCCTTGTCAAGGGTGACGCGAACTACCGCAGGCTCCTCTCGGACAGGAAGTGGGAGCCCTGGCGCTCGATGGAAGAGATTGCCGCGTCCTTTCCCCGTCCGTTCGTGTGCCTGCGCACCATGAAGAGTGAGATCGTCGTCGACGTTCCTGCCGAGCGCGCGGCCGCGCTTTCCGCGGCTGACCCGGAGTGGCTCATCAACGGAAGGCGGGGGATCATCCGCCTCTGTCGGCCTGGCGGCGCCTCGTCACACGCGGGCTCCCATCCTGCTCCCTGATTCGTAGACCCGCAGCCCCAGGCGGAACGTCAGCCACGCCACCGCCACGACGAGCGCATCGGCACCCACGAGCATGAGCAGGCGCGCGAGGTCAAAGGTCTTGAACAGTTCCATCGGGATGTACGCGATCAGCGCGGCCGGGATCAGGCTGTGCAGCAGGAGCGACGCCGGGCCCTGGAAGATCGAGCCGGGATACGTCATGAAGGACAGGACCATCTCCGAGGCGGTGCCGGCAAAATCCTCCGCGTTGCCGAGGAAGAATGTCAAGCTGTGGTAGAAGACGCGCAGCGCCGTGAGCACCGCCGCCATGAGGACAGAGAAGAGAAGGAACAGGGCCGCGTGCACGGGGCTGACAGCCTGGGTGAATCCGAACAGGACCACGCCGTAGAGGATGTCGCCCCACGCCGAGACGCTCATGCGGGAGAAAAGAAAATTGGTGAGAATCGATTTCGGCTGCAGGAGGTACACGTCCAGGTCAGCGGTGTAGATCGAGCGGGACAGGGATCCCGCGTTGCCAAGGAACACGCCGGCGAGGCCGAACCCGGTCGCGCTCAGCGCCCAGAGGAACATCACGTCGTTGAAGCTGTACCCGCGGATGCTCCCCAGCTGCGTGTAGAGGATCAGCCAGAAGATGATGAAGGACGCGTTGTTCAGTATCATGCCGAGGACCTGCGCGACGAAGGATGCCCGGTACTCCATGCCGGCGCGCAGGTTGAACCCCACGTAGTGCCAGAACAGACCCACCCTGCGGGACATCCTATCCTCCTTGCGCGTGCACGCGCCGGCGCCCGAGGGCGAACAGCGCTGCCACGCCCGCTCCCAGGACGACCGTGTAGCCAGCCGCGCCGATGAGCCCCGTGAGGAACGCCTGTCTGCTGCCGCTCACCATCGCGTACGCCGGCCAGTAGGCGGAGAACGCGAACGGCAGCCATCGGGCCACGCTGCCGAGCCAGCCCGGGAAGAGGTCAATGGGGATGAACATGCCGCCGACGATGAACACGAACTTTTGCATGATCCAGTAAAACGGCGAAACCTCCTCGGTCCAGAAGGCGATGAGCCCGATGAGGAGCGTCCAGAGATTCGTGAGGAGGAGTCCGGCCACGATGAGGATGAGCCCGAAGGGAAGGGACCCGGCGTACCCAGGAAGCGGACCGACCATCAGGAGGCCCAGGACGAGACCCTCGGCGAGCATGGGGAAGATCTTCACCACGCTTTCCCCCATGGCGCGCGCCAGGTGGAAGAGGGGGTAGGAGTAGGGCTTGGAGAGCGTCACGGTGAGGGTGCCGTCCTTGACCTCCTCCTGGATCTGGCCGAGGATCCTCCCCTTGGAAAGCTCGATCGTCTCCGTGAACGTCAGGTACCAGAGTGTCTGCACCAGGGTCAGCCCCGCGATCACGCCGCGCCCGGCAAATACGACCCGCCACAGCGACCAGAAGATGAAGACAAGCACGACGAAAAAGAGATTTTTCACGAGGAAAGACGGCAGGTAGACGAGCTGGTCGCGCGCCGCGAACTGGAAGACGCGGAGGTACTTTCTCATGGCTTTGCCCCGTAGATCATGGCAATGATCTCTTCCATCGGCGGGTTGGAGATCGTGATGTCCTCCACGTGGTTCTCCCGCATGATGCGCGCCACCACGACATCGAGCCCGACCCGCTCCAGGTCCACCTCCAGTTTCGCCGCGTATCCCTTTGCCTTGAGCAGGGTCACGCCCTCCATGGAGAGCGCGAGCGGAGCGTCGAGCTTCAGGTCGATCACCTTGCGCCGCAGGAACGAGTATTTCATCGCTTTCACCGTGTCATCCCAGGCGATGCGTCCGTGGTTGATGACGATGACCCGGCGGCAGATCTTCTCGATGTCTCCCGCGTCGTGCGAGGTGAGGAATATCGTCGTCCTCTTTTCCTCGTTGATGCGCCGGATCAGGTCCCGGACGGTCTGCCGCACCACGACGTCCAGGCCGATGGTCGGCTCGTCGAGAAAGAGAATCTCGGGCTCGTGCAGGAGCGAGGCGGCGATCTCGCATCGAATGCGCTCCCCCAGCGACAGCTTGCGCACCGGCGTGCGCAGGTAGGGCCCGATCTCGAAGAGCTCCGTGAGAAAGGCGATCCGCCTGCGCGCGACGGTCCTGTCGATGTCGTAGATGTCGCCGAGGAGGCGCAGCGAATCCAGCGGCGGCAGGTGGAACCACAGCTGGGACTTCTGCCCGAAGACCGTGCCGATCCTGTAGGCGAGCGCCTTGCGCTTCCTGTGGGGATCCATCCCGAGCACGGTGATGCTGCCCGAGGTGGGATAGAGGATGCCGGTCGATGCACTTGATGGTTGTCGACTTGCCCGCGCCGTTGGGACCGATGAAGGCAAGTATCTCGCCGCGCTCGACGCTGAACGAGACATCGTCCACCGCGTGGACCGTCCGCCGCGGCGGGGAGAAGATGTCGGCGATCACGCGCCCGGGGCGCCTCCCGTCCGGGGGCTTTTCCCGCGCCGTGAAGCTCTTCCGGAGATGCCGGACGCTGAGCACTATTTCCATGGCGCATTCTATCGAAGAGCGCGAATGCGCGCAATGGAAACAGCCCGTGCCGTGAAGCGGCTACGCCCTCCGCGGTGGCGCCTCCCGCCGACTCGTCATGACCGCCGCCGCAGAGAGGAATCCCCATCCCGCCGCGGTCTTCAGGGCGTCACCGACGGCGAACGGGAGGAAGCCGAGGGCGAATGCCTTCCCCATCCCGGTGGAGGCGCCGAGCCAGATCACGCCCGGGATATAGAGCACGATGTTGCCCGCGACGAGGACGACGAGCGCGCCGTCCCAGCGGCGCGCGACACCCCGTTCTGCGAGCAGGCCCGTCACGAACGCCGCGGCGAGGAACCCGACGAGGTAGCCGCCGGTCGGCCCGAGAAGGTGGGAGAGCCCCGCGGTCCCTCCAGCGAAGACCGGCAGGCCCGCGAGGCCCTCCACGATGTACGCCAGGACGGCGAGCGTCCCGCGCGTGCTGCCGAGCAGGCAGCCTGCCAGCAGGACGGCGAGGGTCTGGAGCGTCACCGGCACCGGCGTGAACGGCAGGGGAATGGCGGCCTGTGCACCGAGGGCGATCACGAGGGAGAATCCCGCCACCAGCGCGGCGTCGAACAGGCGCGCGAGCCACGGTCGCGCGGGGCGAACGAGGTCGGCGCACACGGGTGTCATCATCGGAACCTCCTGGTCCTGAAACTGCGGCAGGATAGCGAACATCGCGGGAGGGATGCAAGGGTCGGCGCGGCAGCAGGTCATGGCGGGCCCGAGGCCGTTTGCCGCGTCCCTTGACAATCCAGGGGGGGCGGTCAATCCTCATTCCCGGAACTGGGATCCTGATGAAGCAGCACAACGCCCCGGCAGCCGGAAAGGCACGCGCGGTGGCCCGCGTCGGCTATTTCACGCGGCGGCCTGTCCGGCCCGGAGAGATGCCCGGCCTGATGAGAAAGCACATCATCACCGGCACGCTGGGGTCCGCGTGGGGCAACCTCATCACCGGCATCATCTACGTCTATTTCGGAAACGCCATAGGCATGACCCAGCTCCAGTGGGGGATCCTGGGCGGCATCAGCGCCTGGGTCGTGATCGCGCAGCCCATCGGCGCGATCCTCGGCGAGCGCGCTGCCTCCCGCAAGTTCGTCTGGTTCTGGACGGCGCTCGCGGATCGCGTGATCCGGCTTGTCGGCATCGTTACCGCGTACTTTCTGTGGCGCTCCGGTCACACTATCGGGTACCTGGTATTCATGGCCGCCATCTGCATGGGAACGTTGGTGGGCAACCTGTCCCAGGGCCCCTGGTACGCGTGGCTTGCGACCATCATCCCGCAGGAGGTCCACGGAACTTTCTGGGGGAGGCGGGACAGCTGGATCTCGTTCGTCGTGATCCTCGTGATCGTTCCGTCCGGCTTCCTCATTGACCTCATCCCCCAGGGGGGCAAGGTGGAGACCGCCCTCATCATCCTCGTGGCGGCGAGCGTTCTCGGGTACACGGATATCCTTATTCACGGCACGATTCCCGAGCCGCCGCGCGCCGAGAAAAAGAGAAACGCAACCATCTCCGGAATCCTGGCTCCCTACCGTGACAAGCGGTTCCGCCCGTGGCTTGTCTTCGTGGCCTGCTGGAACTTCGGGCAGAACCTGGGCGGCGCGCTGTGCACCCTCTACTTCATGGAGAACCTCGGTTTCAAGCACAATCTGCTCGGCGGCATGATCGCCATCAACGGGGTCGGGCTGCTCGGTACGATGTTCGCCGCGCGCCGCGTGGGCCGCATGGTCGACCGCTACGGCATCAAGCGCATGCTGCTGCTCGGCTACTTTTTCTGGTCGCTTCTTCCGGCCATCTGGCTGCTCGCAACGCCGTCGACCGCACTGCTGTGGGTCGGGCTCGGAAGCCTTTTCGGAGGCGTCTTCCCTGCCGCGGCGAATAACGCGGGCGTGAAGCTGGTCACGCGCTTCCCTCGGCCCGAGGACAGCGGCATGTACATGGCATTCTCGACGATGATCGGGAGCGTGGCCGCGGGACTGGGGTCCATCGCGGCGGGCGCGTTCCTCAACCAGCTGCAGGGATGGTCGGTGAGGATCGTCGGGCTGGTGCTGAGCGGCTTTCCGCTCCTCTTCATCATCTCGTTCGTGCTTCGCACGACGGTGACCTTCACGCTCATCCCGAGGATCAGGCTCAGCGGCGCCATCGCGGAGGAGGACAGGCCGTTCCTCCTGCCCATGTTCTTCGAGAGCGTCCCGGGGATCAGCAGGCTGGTGCGTCAGCAGAGACGTGGCCGGCTGGAAGCTGGTCCGCGGGGACAGCCCGGCAAGACGGACAGGCACCGGCGATAGTGACCGGCGCGCTCGCGTGCCGGTCACTCGCGCGCGTACGGCTGTCCGTCCGCGGCCGGTGGGGTCACCTTGCCCACCAGGCCGGCCACGGCGAGGATCGTGGCCAGGTAAGGGAACATCGTCAGGAAAGACGAGGGGATCGGCACGTTGAGGATGGAGAGCGAGAACTGCAGGGCGTCCGTGAATCCGAAGAGCAGTGCCGCCCCCAGTGCCCCCAGCGGCCGCCACCTGCCGAAGATCATCGCGGCCAGGGCGATGTAGCCCAGGCCGGCAGTCATGTTCGGTGCAAACTGGCCGGTGGAGCCGATGGTGAATGAAGCACCGCCTATCCCGGCAACGATTCCCCCCAGGATCACGTTCCGGTAGCGGACACGTTTCACGTTGATGCCGACGGTATCCGCCGCGCGAGGATGCTCGCCCACCGCGCGGACACGGAGTCCCCATCGTGTTCGAAAGAGCGCCACCTGCACGGCGACGAGGATGACGATCGTCAGGTAGACGATGACGTTCTGGTTGAAAAGCAGCGGCCCGACGACGGGAATCCTGTCCAGCAGGGGAATGGGGATGGGACCGAACACCGCCGGGCTGTTCAGGAGGGCCTGGTGGGGGACCAGCACGCCCTGGAGGAAGAACGTGGTGAGCCCCAGGGCAAAGGCATCCAGCACCACGCCGACGATGATCTGGTCGGCGGCGTAGGTGATCGTGAACACGGCCAGCGCCAGCCCCAGCAGGGCGCCGATCGCGGCCCCCGCCACCAGGCCCAGGAGAAGGTTGTGGCTCGCACTGCCCACCAGCGCACCGCAGAACGCCGACATGAGGAACTGGCCCTCGATGGCGATGTTGATGACCCCGGAACGCTCGCAGAGGAGACCCGAGAGGGCGCCCAGCGTGATGGGCACCGCTTCGATGAGCGAGATGATCAGGAGGCCCTCGACATCGACGGTTGCGCCCCTGCCCGACCACGCCAGGAACGCCACGCCCGTCAGTGCCAGCCCGACGCCCAGGAGCAGGTAAAGGCGCTTGCTTGACCGCCACAGGAGCTGCAGGGCTCCCAGCGCGGCACAGAGGACTCCCAGCCCGATGAGCACAGGCAGCAGGCGGAACGGCAGCACGGGCAGGACCGGTGCCGGCGCGGCGGTGAACTGGAACGTGGTGCGCGCGTCCCCCGGAGTGCCGCGGGCGAAGAGGACGAGAATGATGGCTGCCATCACGAACAGGGCAATGGCGAATCCGCGCCTTCGCGCTGCCGCGACGTTGCGCCGTGTCTCCCCCTGCCTGCCTTCCGATTTCAGGGTATCGCTCATCCCGCCCAACCTCCGAAGATCCGGCCGCCGGCGCGGCCCAGCCGGATGCGATAGATCGTGCGAATGACGCCCGGGGCCGCGACGAACAGCACCAGCACCGCCTGCAGGACCTGCACCAGGGACAGGGGAATGCTCGTGTTGACCTGCATGGTGCGTCCGCCCGCCGTAAAGGCCCCGAAGAGGAGCCCCGCGAGGGCCACGCCGAGCGGCGTTCCGCGCCCCAGGATCGCCACCGTGATGCCGTCGAATCCTATGCTGCCGCTGTACAGGGGCGAGATGCGGTAGTCGACGCCGAGAACCATGAACGCCCCCGCAAGGCCGACCAGCATTCCGGCGAGGGTCATGGCCATGGTGTACTGGCGCTCGACCTTCACACCGGCAACCCGGGCCGCGGCCCGGTTGGCCCCGATCATGCGGAAGCGAAACCCCAGCGTGCTGCGCTGCAGGAGCCACCCGACGCCGAGGACCAGGAGGACGGCGACGATGATGCCGGCATTCATGCGCAGCTCCGAGCCGCCGATGTGCGGGAGCCGCGCTGCCGCGACGACCGTCTTGGAGATGGCCTGGTCGCGGGGCGGCGCCTGGACCAGCGGGGTGGTGAGCAGCCAGGTGAGCAGGTTCAGCCCGACGTAGTTGAGCATCATCGAGGTGATGACCTCGTGCGCCCCGTGCGGGCCTTGAGGATGCCCGGGATGAATCCCCACGCGGCCCCGAACGCGGCGCCGGCCAGGACTGCCAGCGGCAGGTGCACGGCGGCGGGCAACCCGGGGAAGGAGAAGCCCGCGATCGTGGCACCGACAGCGCCCAGGATCATCTGCCCCTGGCCGCCGATGTCGAAGAGGCCCGCGCGGAACGCGAGGGCGATACCGAGGCCTGCCAGCAGGAGCGGCGTGGTGGCCACCAGGGTTTCCGAGAGGGGACGGAAGGCTGCCACCAGGCTTTCACCGGTGCGCAGCGCCGTGACGATGTCCCGTGGGCTGCCGATGGAACCGGCGAAAAGCGAGCTGTAGGCATTCGCGATGGCGTTCCAGCTCTGCAGGAGCGCGTCTGCCGGTGCTTCCCCGAAATACCGCCACGCCTGCATGGCCGATGGAGTGCCAAGGAGAATGATGACCGCGCCCACGACGAGTGCGCTGAAGAACGCGAGGAAGGTGACGGTGAATGCATTCCCGCTCACCAGGAAGGTGAAAGCTCTCACCGGGAACGGTGCGCGGGCCGGCTCCGTCCCGTTCATGAGGAGCTCCCGGCAGGCGCCGCGGCGAGGGAGCTCCCGGCCATGAGGAGCCCGATCTGCTCCCGGCTCAGCGACGACGTCTCGAAAGGTCCCTTCAGCCGGCCGCGGTACATGACCACGATCCGGTCGGCAAGAGCCGTCACCTCGTCAAGCTCCGAAGACACGAGGAGAACACCCACGCCCGCGTCGCGAGCAGCCACGATCCGGCCGTGCACGTATTCGATCGACCCGATGTCCAGCCCCCGGGTCGGCTGCGATGCAACGAGGACGCGGATGCTGCGGGGCAGCTCCCGCGCCACGATGACCTTCTGCTGGTTCCCGCCGGAAAGCGTGCGGACGCGGACCTGCACGGAGCTGGCGCGTATGTCGAAATCCTGCAGCCTCTTCCTGGCAACGCTGAAGATCGACTGCCAGTGAAGGGCGCCCGCGTGCGAATACGGGCTTTCGTCGTGGACGTCGAGGATCAGGTTCTCGGCGATCATGAAATCGCCCACCAGGCCGTCGCGCTGGCGGTCCTCGGGGATGTTTGCAACTCCGGCCTGCAGCACCGCCTTGGGCGGCGCTCCGGTCAGGTCCTGCCCGGCAACGCGGACGCTTCCGCCGATGACGATAGCGAGGCCCGCGATGGCCTCGGAGAGCTCGGTCTGGCCGTTGCCCTGCACGCCGGCAACGGCCATGATCTCCCCGGCGCGCACGGTGAGGCTCACGTCGTCCACGGCAATGCGCCCGGCGTCGTCGAGGACCGTGAGGCGGTCCAGCTGCAGGACGGGGTCTCCCGGGTGTGACGGCCCCTTTTTCACTTCCAGCTCCACCCCCCGGCCGACCATCATCGCGGCCAGCGCCGATTCGCTGGTCTCCGACGGCCTCGTGGTCCCGA
The DNA here is from genome assembly GCA_963768665.1 of uncultured Spirochaetota bacterium. Taxonomy (GTDB): domain Bacteria; phylum Spirochaetota; class Spirochaetia; order SZUA-6; family Fen-1364; genus Fen-1364. The sequence goes on from CAVYIU010000004.1 coordinate 568,737, forward strand.
TGACCTTGCCCTGCCGTATGACCGTGATGCGGTCCGCCACCGCGAGAACTTCCTTCAGCTTGTGCGTGATGAAGAGGATGGTCCGTCCCGAGGCGCGGAGGCTCCGCATGACGGTGAAAAGCTCGTCGGTCTCCTGGGGGGTGAGGACGGCGGTGGGCTCATCGAGGATGAGCAGGTGAGCGTCCCGCGCGAGTGCCTTGACGATCTCCACGCGCTGCTGCTGCCCGACGGAGAGCTCGCCGACCACGGCATCCGGGTCGACCGCGAAGCCGAAGCGCTGGGAGAGATCGCGGATCTCCTTGCGTGCCCCCCGGCGGTCAAGGAAGCCGAAGCGCCCCGTGCGCTCGAAGCCGAGCATGACGTTCTCGGCAACGGTGAACACGGGGATCAGCATGAAGTTCTGGTGGACCATGCCGATGCCGGCCTGGATGGCCTGCCCCGGGTTTGAAAAGTGAGCGGGAGTTCCGTCGATGAGGATCGTTCCCTCGTCCGGGCGGTACAGCCCGTCGAGGACGTTCATGAGCGTGGACTTGCCCGCTCCATTTTCGCCGAGGAGGGCATGGATTTCACCCTCCTCGGCGGTGAGACTGATGCGGTCGTTGGCGACAAGGTCCCCAAACCGCTTCGAGATCCCTTGAAGCTCCAACCGCATCGCGGAATGCGCGTTCTACGGCTTCGGGTAGCTCTTCGGGTCGACGGAGATCGTCCCGGCGATGATGCCAGCCTTGATCGTTTCCACATCGGCCTTGAGCTGCGCCGGGATCTTGCTGTCATAGTCATGGTAGGGAGCAATAGCCACGCCCTTGTTGGCGAGCGTGCCGATGTAGTTGCCGCCCTTGAACGTGCCGTTCAGGGCTTCCGTCGCCGCTTCCTTCACCGACGCGTCGATCCCCTTCATGACGCTGGTGAGCAGGAGGCTGCCGTACTGGGACGCCGAGATGTAGCCGTCCGTGTCGACCCAGATCAGGTACACCGGCTTGTCAGGGGTCGCCGCGTTGTGCTGCTGGATGGCGGCCGCCGAGCCCAGGCCGACCGAGCCTGCCACCGGCAGGATCACGTCGGCGCCCTGGTTGATGAGGGCTTCCGTCACCGTTTTTCCCTTGGCCTGGTTGGAGAAGTCGTTGGTGAACGTGCCGGTAGCCTTGTCAGACTCCCAGCCCAGGACCTGCACCTTGGCCTTGTTCTTCTGGTCGTAGTAGCGGACTCCCGCCACGAAACCGTTCATGAAGATCGTCACCGTGGGGATGTTCATCCCGCCGAATGTTCCGACCTTACCGGTCTTGGACATGCCCGCGGCCAGGTAGCCGGCGAGGAACGCAGCCTGGTCGGTCTGGTACGTCAGGGCCAGGACGTTGGGGAGCGGAGGATCATAGGAGTAGTCGACAATGGCGAACTTCTGGTTGGGGTTCGCCTTCGCGGCTGCCGCCGTGGCATCGCCCATCAGGAAGCCGACGGTGACGATGATGTTCGCCTTCTTCGTCACGAACTGCTGGATGTTGGGCTCGTAATCGCTCTGGTTGGCCGACCCGAGGTACTGGACCTGGATGCCGAGATCCGTCTGGGCATCCTGCAGCCCCTTCCATGCCGATGCGTTGAACGACCGGTCGTCGATACCGCCGGTGTCGGTCACTTCTCCCGCGACAAAGGACGCGGCGGCCTTCGTGATCACCTTTCCCGTCGAGGTCTTCTTCTGCTGGCAACCCACCAGCACCAGCAGCGCGCACGCCGCGATTGCCACGACGGTGAACAGAGACGTCTTTCTCATGGGAACCTCCTTGATACCGCTGTAAATGTGGGGAGCCTGCCGACCAGGAGCAAACCGCACGGCCCCTGCGTGCCGAGCTCGCTTGACGATGCATGAGCCCTCGTCCTTTCTCAGGGCGGGATTGTAGGGCGCGCATTTCCACGTGTCAAGGTTTGCGCCGAATACACCGCGCTGTCGCCGGCGCAGGCGCCGTCAGCGGATGAGTGAAAGGAACTCGGCTTCATTCACCACTTTCACGCCGAGGGCCTGCGCCCTGGCGAGCTTGCTCCCGGCATTCTCTCCCGCGAGCAGGTGGGTCGTCTTTGACGTGACGGAGGCGCTGACGCGCCCGCCGCGCCGCGTCACTTCCTCCATCGCCCTCTCGCGCGGCGAGAACGACGCGAAGGTGCCCGTGACGCACCACACCTGGCCTGCGAACGGGCCTTCGGCCGGCGCTCGGCGTGCCGCCGTTTCGGCGAACGGGAGGCCCGCTTCCCTCAGCCTGGCAATCCGTCGCAGCGTCTCTGGCCGCCGCAGCTCCCTGAGAAGTGTCTCAGCGGTACGCTCACCGATGCCGTGGATGGCAAGGAGCGGCGCCGGGTCCCCGGCCTGCGCCAGGGAAAGCAGCGCGTCGATGTCCGTGAAGCCCGCATCCATGAGCAATTCAGTCACCTTCTGGCCGATGTCGGGCAGGCCGAGGGATGCAAACACGACGTGAAACGGCTGGCCGCGGCTCTTGTCGATCCCCTGCCGGAGGACGGCGACCTTCTTCTCCCCGAACCCCGGCAGCTCCAGGAGCTTCGCCGTGTCGAAAAAATAGATGTCATCCACGTCCGCGACGAGACCCTCCCTCACGAGGACGTCGATGGTCTCGGGCCCGATACCTTCGATGTCCATCTGTCCCCGGCCCACGAAGAAGGCGAGCCTGCCGCGCACCTGGTCGGGGCAGGAGGGGTTGGGACAGAAGTGATGCGCGCCCTCCCTGGTGAGCGTGGCATGGCACGTGGGGCATTCGCCCGGCATCTTCCACGTCGTCGTCCCGTTCTCGTTCTTTTCCAGGACGCGCTCGACGGCCGGGATCACGTCCCCGCGCCGCGAGACGGCCACACGGTCACCGACGGCGAGCTCCAGGAGGTCGATGTATTCCTGGTTGTGCAGCGTGACGTTCGCGATGGTCGCCCCCGAGATCTTCACCGGCTGTACCCTCGCAACGGGCGTGATCCGGCCCGTCCGCCCGACCTGGATCTCGATGGCGTTCACCACGGTGGCGCCCTCCGGTGACTCGAACTTGCAGGCGACAGCCCACCGGGGGTGATGCCCCGTGTAGCCCAGTGTCTCCCGCGCCGCCATCTCGTTCACCTTGATCACGATGCCGTCGATCTCGTAGTCGAGGGACACCCGTTCCTCCCTTTCCTTTGCCAGGTACGAGGGCAGCTCCTCGAGGGTGCCGACCAGCCATCGGGGATGGCGCGCCCGCACGGCGGGCAGCTCTTCCCCGTCCGAAAAAAAGCCGACGCGCGCATTCATCCGGAAGCCGAGATCTTCGAGGCTTTCCAGCGACTCCCGGTGCGTCTTCGGCGGGGGGTCGAAGAATCCCTCGTAGACGTAGATGGAAAGGGGAACGCTCGCGGCCTCGCTGCTCTTCACCCTCCGGAGTGTTCCCGAGGCGAAATTGCGCGGGTTCGCATAGGGTTCCTCCAGCTCGGCGTTCATCGACTGGAAGAGGCCGCGGGCAAGGTAGATCTCACCCCGCGCGGCGAGCGTCACCGGGCGGGTGAGCCGCAGCGGCACGGCGCCGATTGTCCTCACGTTCCCCGTGACGTCGTTGCCGACGAGACCATTGCCCCGGGTGACCGCACGGGCAAGGATGCCCTTCTCATAGTAGAGAACGATGGAAGCGCCGTCGATCTTCTCCTCGCAGAGAAAGGAGAGCGTCGCGCCGGCCCCCCTGACCGTCTTGGCAGTCCAGGCGGCGAGCTCCTCGTCGGTGTAGCACTTGTCGAGGCTGAGGACGGGGATGGTGTGCGGAACCTCGGGAAGCTCCTGCGTCAGGTCGGAGCCCACCCGCCGGGTAGGCGAATCAGCGGTCGCGAGCTCCGGCCAGGCGGCCTCGAGGGCGACGAGCTCGTCGAACAGGGCGTCGTACGCGGCGTCGGAGACGAGCGGACGGCTCTCCACGAAATAGGCGCGCTGGTAGTCTGTGAGCAGCCGCGCGAGCTCCGCGGCCCGCTTCTGCGCTTCCTTCAGCGTCATGCGCCCCCCTGGCCGGATATTGCAACGAGGCGGGGGCAGAGGGCAAGTTGCCCCTGCAGCCGTCGGCGGCTACTCCTGCTTCACGAAAGCGTCAGGGAATCCGCGGAAACGGAACCACACCAGGAGCGTCCCGCTCTCGGCCCTGTTCAGGGGGCCCACCACGACGCGGAACATCCGCGTTCCGGAAGCCGCCGGCGCAAGGACGAGCGCCGGGTAGGTCCCCGAGAGGGTCGCAGCGAGGTCCTGCGCACCCTTTTCCGAGGAATACGCGGCGAGCTGGACGTAGTAGTTCTGACCGGCCTTCGAAGGGGCCGCCTGCGGCGCCTGCGTTCGCGCAGGGGGCAGCGACGCGACCGCGGTCGTGGCTGCCTGGGCCGGCTGCAGCGGCGCTGGCGCCTCCGGCGCCGCGAGGGCGACCGCCGTCTCGACAGGAGCCGGCGGGGGCGTCACCGAAGGCCCCGTCACTTCTGTCTGCACGGGTTCGGCAGCCTGGGGTGGCGCCTCCTCCGCGGCCACGTCCGGTGGCGCCAGGGCGATCTCCGATCCGGCTGACTGCTGCGCAGGAGGAGTCGCGTCGGCACCGACGATTTCCTGTGCGCTCGACTCCTGGGGTGCCGTGGCCTCTGCGAGGTGAACGTCCGGCTGCGCCGCGGGCGCGGGCGCCGCCTCGGGCTCGCCGATGACTGCGGTGATCTGCGGCTCCGCGGGAGCAGCCTGCGCCGGCGTCTCGACAGGAGGCGTCGCCACCGCGGCCTGGACGGGCTGCAGCGGCGGCTGGTAGGCGAAGGTCTTGTCCTCGCGGGGAGGCAGGAACACGTCCTTCTGCGGGGTGCGACTCGCCACCTCGGCAAGTATCGCCGCATCCTCCGCGGCCTCGCTTGCTGCCGCCGTGGGAGCCTGGGCCGCCGCCGGGGTCCCCTGGGCCGCAGGCGCTTCCGGCGTGCTCTGTGGCACCTCCGCGGGCGCCTGGGCAAGCGGCGGCGTTGTCGTTCCCGGCAGCGTCTCCAGGGAAGGGGAGGGCTCGATCGGAGCGGCAGCCGCGGCAGTCGCTGCCTGGTCCGGAGCCGCCTGCGGGGCAGCGGCAACCTGTGCCGAAGCCGCGCTTGCTGCGCCGCCGTACGCGGCGCCGGGGTTCAGGTCAGGGTCAGAGGACAACGCCTGCTCGGCAGGCACGGAAGATGCCGTGGACCCTGCCCGTGGCGGCACCGTGACGCGCACGCTTGCCAGCGTTCCCGCCGAAATTCCGAGCGCGCTCGCCGCCGCAGGAGAAAGGAGAACGAGGATGTCCGCCTGCCCGTCGACGCGCCCCGTGATGGTGACGGTCGCTGCCTTGCCCGTTTCGAGGTTCTGCACGAGGATCTGCGTGTCCGGGGCAAACGAGTTCGAGGCGGCGAACATGCCCCCCTCGAACGCGGCGTCACCGCGCTGGAGGGCGGCGTTGCCATCCCAGAAGGCTTCCGCGGACGCGAAGAATGGCACGAGGATCAGGGCGAGGCCGATCCATCTCTTCATACGATCGTTCTCCTCACTCCATGATCGGAAGAAATCGTTCTGCACAGGCGAGAATTTTCGTGCATTGGCAGCATCCATCTACAATGATATCAGACTTTCACACCTGAAGCGAGCAGCCGCGATCAGGGGGAGGCCTGACGGAGAGCCGCCCAGGCCTTTGCGGCGACCGCGCGCCCAAGCTCATCGCCCAGGCCGGTACGGTCCACCGCCCGCTCCCGCCCCTTGTTCGTGCCGTCCGCCGTCGCCTGAACCAGGGGGGGGCCCGCGGGCACGGGGAAGAGACGGTACACCGCGTGGGCGTCGAGCTGCGGCGCGCTGCCGCCGCTGGCCGTGTAGTTTACGGTGACTGCGAGAACGTAGTCGGCCCCCGCCGACACCGCCGCCCGCGAGAGCTGGGCGGGATCCGAGGCCGTCCCCCGGGAAGTCGAGGACGATGATGCCGTCGTCGAACAGGGCAGCGGCGATCCCTTCGTGGGACGCGAAGGGCGGAGGGAGGGGCGTCCCGTTCAGAGTTTCCTCTATAACGAGGAGCACGGCCTGCGCATGCGCAGCCGCGGCGCACGTCAGCATGCCCAGCACGGCGGCAACGATGAGTACGGCGCGCGGCGTTGCTTCCATGACCTCAATGATCGGCATCTACCAGGCTCTCGATGCCTTGAAGAAGGCGGCACAGCATAGTACCTTCCTAGGACAAACCAATGGCAAGTGACCAGAGAAACGACACTCCGTACAAGGCCGGCGCCGCGGACGACGCGACGATCAGCCTCCTCGACCTGATCGCTGTCGTGGCCCGCAGGAAGTGGCTCATCATCGGCATCACCGTTGCAGCGGCTGCCGTCATCCTCGTGCTGCTTGCGCTGAGCATCAAGCTGCCGGTGACCTCGAAGCTCAACTTCTTTCCCGACAAGTACAAGCCGACAGCTTCCATCCTGCTCCAGTCCCCGAGCCAGTCCGGCTCGCTTTCTTCGCTCCTGGGCAACAACAACAGCACGGGGCTCGGCTCGCTTTCCAGCCTCCTCGGCGGCAGCTCCACTCTCGGCGGCACCAGCGCAGACCTCGTCGGTGCCCTGTTGAAGTCGAACTCCATTCTCGACCGCGTTGCGACCGAGTTCGACATTGCGGGCCGCATGCATTTTACAAAGCAGCCGAAGGCCCGCTCCCGGGCCTTCCTGATCGGCGGCATTCGCACGAAGGTGGACATTCCCAGCGGGATCATGCAGATAGGTTTCGAGAACACCGACAAGGAGTTCGCCACCAACGTCGTGAACAGCCTTGTCGACCTCGTTGGATCCGAGTTCACGCGCCTCTCGGTCAGCAAGATCCTGGACAAGGAGAAATACCTGGCCGACCAGCTCGCCAGCTCTGAGGCCGAGGCGGGCCGCCTGCAGGCCAACCTCCTGGAGTTCCAGAGCAAGAGCGGAATCTACAGTCCCACGGAGCAGGTGACTGCGAACCTGCAGACAATTGCGGAGCTCCAGGCCAGGATCACCCAGGCCCAGATCGACCTCAACAGCCAGAGCAAGTACCTGCCTGAGACCGACTACCACATCGTCCAGCTCAAGGACCAGATCACGGAAACCCAGAACGCGATAAGCAACCTGATACGGGGCACCTCGAAGACGACCTCGGGTGCCGTGCCGCAAAACCAGCTGGCTGCACTCTCGGCGCAATACGAAAACCTCCTGCGCGACGTCACGGTCCAGGAGGCGATCGTCAGCACCGTCAAGTCCCAGTACGAAGCCGCCCGCATCGACGAGCTCTCGACGCAGCAGGCGTTCCAGGTCGTGGATCGGGCAGAGGTTCCCGAGGCTCGTTCGGCGCCGTCGCGAGCCAAGACGGCTGTTATCGTGACGATCGCCGCTGCCCTCGTCGCTGTCCTCCTTGCCTTCGTCCTGGAGTACTTCTCGCGCGCCAAAGACGACCCTGTGGAAGCAGGCAAGCTGAAGCTCATCAGGGAGTCATTCTCTCTGCAGCGCAGGCACAAGGAACAGTAACCCGCCTCTCCTATTGATCCGGCGGAATCATTCCGACATTCAGGGTAATGGCCGATGGACTGCACGGGCTGCCCCCACGAGACGACTCACGCAACAGCATCTACGTCGTTGGTGCCGGGTTCACCGGGACGACGATAGCCGCCGAGATCAGGGCGAAGAGGGTCTTCGGACAGGTTGTCGCCTTCCTCGATGACGACCCGGCGAAGATCGGCACGCAGGATCGACGGGGTGCCCGTCCTGGGGCCCATCGAGGCCGCTGCGCGGATCATCAGGACCACGCCCGCCGACGAGGCGATCATCGCCATCCCCAGCGCCACGCGCGAGCAGCTGGCAAAGATCTACGCCATCCTCCGCCGGGCGAAGTTCGCCCGCATCCGCATCGTCCCCCAGATCGCCCAGATCCTCGACGGCGAGGCGCACCTCATCCAGGCGCGCGAGATCGACCCCGAGGACTTCCTCGCCCGCAGCCCCGTGCGCGTGAACCTCCGAAAGAGCCTCGCCTACGTCCGCGGCACGCCGCGTCCTCGTGACGGGGGCGGGCGGGAGCATCGGCTCCGAGCTCTGCCGCCAGCTCCTGGAGGGCGGCGCGGAGCGGCTGTATCTCTTCGGTCACGGGGAGAACAGCATCTACGAGATCGAGCGGGAGCTGCGGCTGCTGCAGGAGGAAGGCGTCGGGGAGAAGGCGACCATCGTGCCGATCATCGGGGAGATCCAGGACGGGGACTACCTGCACTTCATCCTGTCCCGCACCCGGGCGAGCGTCGTGTTCCACACCGCCGCGCACAAGCACGTGCCGCTGATGGAAGCGAACCCCGTGGAGGCGGTGAAGAACAACGTCTTCGGCACGAAGAACATCGTCGAGGCATCGAAGAAAAGCGGCGTGGAGACGGTTCGTGCTCATCTCCACGGACAAGGCGGTGGAGCCCAGCTGCGTCTACGGCGCCTCGAAGCTCCTCGCCGAGGAGATCGTTCTGCGCGAGGGCAAGGGCGGCCGCCAGTTCCTCGTCGTCCGTTTCGGCAACGTCCTGGGCTCCCGCGGGAGCATCCTCCCGCTGTTCCGCCGCCAGATCCTCAAGGGCGGCCCCGTGACGGTCACGCACCCCGAGACGCGGCGCTACTTCATGACCATCCCCGAGGCCTCCTCCCTCGTCCTGAAGGCCGGCGGCGTCGGCTGCGGCGGCGAGGTCTACCTGCTCGACATGGGGGAGAGCGTCTCCATCACGCGAGCTGGCGGAGCAGATGATCACGGTTCTACGGCTTCGAGCCGGGCGTCGACATCCCGATCATCTACACGGGGCTGCGCAAGGGGGAGAAGCTGCTGGAAAAGCTCTACGCCGACACCGAGATCCCCGAGCCGACCGGAGCATCCCAAGATCCTGAAGCTCCAGCGGAAGACCCTGATCAACGGGCGGATCACGTCGGTCCTCGAACGGCTCCGGCCCATCTGCTTCCACGACCCGCAGCACGCCGGCGCTGTTCCGCAACAGGCGGGCGCTGCGGACGGTCCTGGAGGAGGTCATCCCTGGCATCGGGCCGTCGCAGGAGCCGAGTTCAGGCCGAGTGTTTGAACCAGCCGCTCCGTTCCCTTTGTCGCGCCCCCTCCTCGGTGCCGAGGAGGAAGACGGCGGTGCTCGCGGTCATGCGATCCGGCTGGCTCACGACGGGAGACGTGGCGGCGCGCTTCGAGGAAGAGTTCGCCGCGGGCCGTCGGCGCGCGTCACGCCCTGGCGCTCAATTCCGCCACGGCCGGCCTCCACCTCGCCCTGGAGGCGCTCGGCGTCGGCCCCGGCAGCATCGTGCTGACCACGCCCTACACCTTCGCCGCCACCGCCGAAGTGGTGCGGTACCTCGGCGCGGACCCGGTGTTCGTCGACATCGATCCCGCGACACTTGCCATCGACCCCAGGGGCGTGGAGGAGGCGCTGGACAACGCGCGGGCCAGCCGGCCGCCAGGTCTCGGCGATCATCCCCGTGCACGTCGCGGGGCTGCTCTGCGACATGGACGCCCTCTCGCACCTCTCGCTCCGCCACGGCGTGCCCCTCGTCGAGGACGCGGCGCACGCGTTCCCCGTGCGCCACGGCGAGCGGTTCGCCGGTACCCTCGGGGACGCCGGTGTCTACTCGTTCTACGCGACCAAGACGATCACGACGGGCGAGGGAGGCATGGTGGTGACCGACCGCGACGAGGTCGCGCGGCGCATCCGCATCATGCGCCTCCACGGCATCGATCGTGATGTCTGGAAGCGCTATACGAATCCCGGCGTCTCGGCGTGGAGGTACGACGTCGTGGCGCCGGGGTACAAGTACAACCTCACCGACATCGCCTCCGCCATCGGGCGCGTGCAGCTGCGCCGCGCGGCGGAGTTCCTGGAGAAGCGGACCGCGGCAGCAGTGCGCTACCTCGCCGCGTTCCGGGGACTGGACTTCCTTGCCCTGCCGCAGCACCCGCCAAACCACGCGTGGCACCTTTTCATCGTCCGCCTGCAGGAGGGGAAGCTCTCCCTCTCGCGTGATCGCTTCCTCGAGGAGCTGGCCGCGCGCGGCATCGGGGCGTCGGTGCACTTCATCTCGCTGCACCTGATGACCTACTACCGTGACCGCTACGGCCTGAAGCCCGAGGACTATCCTGTCGCGGCGGACTGCTCGCGCACGTGCATGAGCCTGCCGCTTTCCGCCGGGCTCACCGACGAGGAGATCGAACGGGTCATCACGGCGGTCATCGACATCGGGGCAGCCTTTCGGCGGTAGCTCCCGTGCTGCCCGGCGCTACCCGGCGAGCGCCTTCGCCTCTTTCTCGATCTCGTCGAGACGGCGGGCGGTGTCGACCACCTCGAAATCGATCGTGACGTTCCGCTGCTCCTGCGCCGCGATCATGGGCAGCGCGCCCTTCTCGCGAAGGTACCCCCGGCCCATGGGATGCATCGTGCCGGGCTCCAGCCCGACCACGTAGAAGCCCTTCGCAAGCATCTTCCACTGGCAGAGGTTCGGCAGCTCCTTCAGGGTCCAGCGCATCACGATGCCCAGGGGCTGCCCCTCGCCGGCGTCCCGGTTGAGGAGGGCGATGAAGGTCCTTCCCGCGGCATCGCCCGCGAGCGTGTGGAAGAAGACCTTCTCGGCGTAGCCCAGGACAGGCTCCGAGAAGCCGAGGCATTCCTCCAGCCCGCGGTCCTTCGCTGCCTGGTCGTCGCGCGGGAGGCTTTTCCTGATCGGTCCCACCACGCGGGTGCCCGGCCCCAGCAGCGGGAAGCCGAAGTTGAAATGGTAGAGCATCATGAGCGGCTGCGGGGTGAAGCCGCGGTTGACGACGGTGTCCTGCAGCCGGAACCCCTTGTGACCGAGGCGCGCCTCGATGCGGCGGGTGAGCGTGAGGTTCTCGCACCATCGCCTCGCATTCGCGCATGGTGCCCTTGAGCCGGATGACGTACTCGTCCCCGTCCCAGTCCTGGTCGACGCACACGTTTTCCGCCGCGGCGTTGGCAAGCCGCCCGTGCAGGCCGAAGGCCTGGCCCTGGTCGACGCTCGGCGCACCGGCGTTGGCGATGCCGCACGTCGTGAGCAGACCCGCGTAGAAGGAGCGCCTCCACTCGAGCCCCGCCTCCTCGTAGTAGGCGGGGGAGGTGATGCCCGGTCCCCGACACGAAGCCGATCGCCCGCCCGTTGAACGACGCGAAGGGGATGTCCATCCCCCGGCCCGGGCAGTACCGTGAAATCGAAGCCGCTGCCCGTCGTGACATCCACCGCCCGCACGCCGTCCGCCTTGCCGTCCGTGAGGACCGAGCCGCGCGCGCGCGCGACCTGCTGCGGGTCGCCGATCCTCGCGAGCAGCTCGTCGCGCGTCCATTTCCTGCCGCTGTACCATGCCATGCCTGTCCTCCTCCGTGTGCGCGCAGACTACCACGGCCGCCTGCCGAATGCCACATGCCCACGGACCCGCACGTATTTACAGAGCCACGGCACGCGGGTATCATCACCGGGGGGAGGGGACCAGGCCGCGTGACACCGTTCGTCCATCTGCACTGCCATTCGGATTTTTCGCTCCTCGACGGGGCGTCCTCCATCGATGCCCTGGTGAGCCGCGCGAAGTCGCTGGGGATGAGCCACCTCGCGCTCACCGACCACGGCAACATGTTCGGCTCCCTCGCCTTCTACAAGGAATGCAGGAGCCAGGGCATCGTCACCCATCATCGGCTGCGAGTTCTACAAGGCGCCCGGGGTCACGCCTGGAGAAGACGGGCAGCGAGAAGGGGACGCGGCACAGTCACTTGGTGCTCCTGGCCCGCAGACATGCGACGGGCTACAGGAACCTGCTCGGCCCTCAGCTCCCTGGGCTATACGGAAGGCTTCTATTACAAGCCGCGCATCGACGACGAGCTGCTGGAGCGCCACCACGAGGGGCTGATCGCGCTGAGCGCCTGCCTGGCGGGCGACATCCCGCGCGGCCATCCTCAACGGGCAGGCCGGCAGAGGCGCGCGCGCGGGCGCGGTACTACCGCGAGCTCTTCGGCCCGGACGGCTTCTACCTGGAGGTGCAGGACCACGGCATCCCCGAGCAGGCGGTCGTGAACAGGGAGATCGTGAAGATCTCCCGGGAGACCGGCATCCCGCTGGTGGCCACCAACGACATCCACTACACCGAGCGGGAGGACGCGCGCGCGCAGGACGTGCTCATCTGCATCGGCACCGGCAAGAAGGTCTCCGAGGGCAAGCGGATGAAGTTCGAGCACCCCGAGTTCTACTTCAAGTCCGGGGACGAGATGGCGCAGATCTTCCGCGAGCTTCCCGAGGCGGTCGCCAACACGGTCCGCATCGCGGAGGCCTGCACGCTGGAGATCCTCCCGCTGCGGCCGCAGTTCCCCGTCTACGAGGTGCCCGCCGGCCAGACGCCGGAAGGCTACCTGACGCGAGCTCGCCCGCAAGGGGCTGGCGGAGCGGTTCTCTCCCTGTCCCGCCCGAGGCGGCGCGAGCGGCTGGAATACGAGCTTTCCATCATCATCTCCATGGGCTTCACCGGCTACTTCCTGATCGTCTGGGACTTCATCCACTATCGCCAAGGAGAACGGCATCGCGGTGGGCCCGGGCGCGGCTCGGGCGCCGGCTCCCTGGTGGCCTACTGCCTGAAGATCACCGACATCGACCCGCTGAAATACGGGCTGCTCTTCGAGCGGTTCCTCAATCCCGAGCGCGTCTCCATGCCCGACTTCGACATCGACTTCTGCCACCGCCGCAGGGACGAGGTGATCTCCTACGTGACGCGCAAGTACGGCGAGGACAAGGTCGGGCCAGATCATCACCTTCGGCACGCTGAAGGCGCGGGCGGTCATCCGCGACGTGGCGCGCGTGCTCGACCTGCCCTACGACGAGGCGGACGCCATCGCGAAGCTCGTTCCCGAGGGCCCGAAGATCGACCTCGACCAGGCGCTGAAGGAGAACCCCGAGCTGGAGGAGGTGGCCAACCGCGGGCCGCAGTACAAGGAGCTGCTGGACATCAGCCTGAAGCTGGAGGGCCTGCACCGCCACGCCTCCACGCACGCCGCGGGCATCGTCATCGGCCGCGAGCCGCTGACGCACTACGTGCCCCTCTACCGCGATCCCAAGACGGGCCTCGTCTCCACGCAGTACACCATGGACTTCCTGGAGGAGTGCGGCCTCATCAAGATGGACTTCCTCGGCCTGAAGACCCTCACCGTCATCGAGGATGCCCTGGACCTCGTGCGGAAGAAGGGCGTTGCCATCGAGCTGAAGTACATCCCGGAGGACGACCCGGCCACCTTCCGCATGTTCTGCGAGGGAAAGAGCACCGGCGCCTTCCAGTTCGAAAGCTCCGGCATGCAGGGGGTACTGAAAAAGGCGCGGCCGGGCAAGATCGAGGACCTCATCGCCCTGAACGCCCTCTACCGGCCCGGGCCCATGGAGCACATCGACACGTTCGTGGAGAACAAGTCGGGACGAAAGCGCATCGACTACCCGCTGCCCGAGCTGGAGAGCGTCCTGAAGGAGACCTACGGCGTCCCCGTCTACCAGGAGCAGGTCATGGAGATGGCCCAGGTGGTGGCCGGCTTCACCCTCGGCCAGGCGGACATCCTGCGCCGGGCCATGGGAAAGAAGAAGCCCGAAGAAATGCTCAAGATGAAGGAGAAGTTCCTCAGCGGGCGCAAAGGCGAAGGGCTACGACGCCAAGACGGGGGAGAGGATCTTCGAGCTGCTCTTCGCCTTCAGCGGCTACGGCTTCAACAAGAGCCACGCGGCCGCCTACGCCATCCCCGCCTACCACACGATCTGGCTGAAGGCGAATCACCCCGCGGAGTTCCTCGCCGCCAACTGCACCAACGACATGAACGACACGGACCGCCTGGCGCAGCTCATCCACGAGGCGCGCGAGATGGGCATCGAGGTGCTGCCCCCCGACGTGAACGTCTCCCAGAAGGAGTTCACCGTGGAGAAGGGGAAGATCGTCTTCGGCCTCCTGGGCATCAAGAACGTGGGCTCGGGCGCGGTGGACGCCATCATCGGCGGAGCGGCGAGGCGAACGGGCCCTTCGCGAGCTTCATCGATTTCTTCGACAGCGATCGACTCGCACGAGGTCAACCGCAAGGTGGCGGAGAGCCTCATCATCACCGGCGCCTTCGACCGGCTGGGGGAGACGCGCGCCACGCTGATGCACAACCTGGCACGGGTGATGGAGCTTTCCGCAAAGACGCGCGAGGCGCGGCGCTACGGCCAGGCGTCGCTTTTCGAGGGCGCCGCGGACGCGCCTGCCGCGGCCATCGAGCTGGAGCGGCAGCCGGAGTTTCCCGCCTCGCAGCTCCTGGAGGCGGAGAAGGCTGAACCTGGGGTTCTTCTTCTCCGGCCACCCCTGGATGCCTGGCGGGAGCTCATCGAGCGCTCGGTGAACGTCGACCTTTCGAAGAAGGAGACCCTCTCCAACGAGCGCGCCTGCACCCTGATCGGCATCTCTGAGCGAGGTGCGGGAGATCCGCACCCGGAACGGCCGGACCATGGCATTTGCCCAGCTCGAGGACTATCGCGGCTCGATCGAGCTCATCATCTTCTCCGACGTCTACGAGAGCAGGCGGGCGCTCATCGCCAATGATGCCATCGTCGGGCGTGCTGGGCAAGATCGATACCACCAGGGGGGACGCGAAAGTGAAGGTGGACGACATCATGGCTCCGGGGGCCCTGCCGCAGAGGCCCGCGCAGGCGGTGCACGTGCAGGCTGCAGGGACGAGGTGGGCACCGAGGAAAGCCTGCACGAGATGCGGGAGTACCTGCTGGACCGCCGGGGGAGCTGCTCGCTGTTCTTCCACGTGGGGGACGGCAACGGGGGCGGGGAGATCGTCGTCGCAGGCGTCGTCCCAGATCCGGGTGGCCGGATTCGGAGGAGGTCCTCGCGGGCCTGCGCGAGTACCCGCAGGTGGCGGACGTATGGACCGAGTAAGGATCGGCCTGGTCGGCTTCGGGACGGTCGGGGAGAGCTTCTACCGGCTGCTGAACCGCAACGCCGAGGAGTTCGCCCGCCGGCTCGGCGTGGCCGTCGAGGTGCCCGTGGGTCGGCGTGCGGGACGCCTGGCAGAGCCGCGGCGGTGGGCGAGGGGCACGCGCGTGGTGCAGCGGCTGGCGAGAGATCCTGGACGACCCCGCCGTGCCGATCGTCGTGGAGCTGGCCGGCGGCGTCGAGCGCCGCTGCCCCTCGTCCGCGAGGCGCTGACACGCGGAAGAAGCACGTCATCACGGCGAACAAGGCGCTGCTCTCCGCGCACGGGCAGGAGCTTTTCGCCCTGGCGGCGGCGAACGGCGTCGAGCTGAAGTTCGAGGCCGCCGTGTGCGGGGGCATCCCCATCATCAAGGTCCTCCGGGAAAGCCTCATGGGAAACCGGGTGACGAGCATCGTGGGCATCGTGAACGGCACCACCAACTACATCCTCACCCGCATGACCGAGGACAAGCTCTCCTTCGCGGACGCCCTCGCGCAGGCGCAGAAGCCAGGGGATTCGCCGAGGCGGACCCCACCCTGGACGTCAGCGGCGGGGACGCCGCGCAGAAGATCGGTCTCCTGGCCAGCCTCGCCTTCGGCTGCTGGGTCGAGCCCGCCGACGTGCTCTGCGAGGGGATCACGGCGGTGGACCCGAAGGACATCGAGTTCTGCCTCGACAGCGGGTTCGTGTTCAAGCTGGTGGCGCAGGCGCGCATGATCGAGGGGGCGCCCCTGGTGACCGTGTTATCCCGCCCTGGTCCCGGCCGATCACCCTCTGGCCGGCGTGCGCAACGAGTTCAACGGCGTGCTGGTGGATTCGGACTTCCTGGGGCCCTCCGTGTACGAGGGCAGGGGCGCGGGGGGCAACCCCACCGCCTCCTCGGTGGCCTCCGACCTGGGGGACCTGCTGAAGACCATCCTCTCGCGGCAGGTGGCCCGCCCGTACCGCGCCGTTGCTGCCCCGCCGGCAGCCCTTCCCCGTCGGAGCGGATGCGCAGCCGGTACTACTTCCATTTCGTCACCGCCAACCGGCCCGGCATCTGGGCGCTGGTGACGGGCATCTGCGCGGAGAACGGCATCAACATCGAGAGCGTCCACCAGAAGTGGGAGGACAAGACGAAGCCCTCGGACCTGTACGTGCTGGTGGACGAGGCGGAGGAGGCGCAGGTCGGCGCGCCTTTGCACGGATCACCGCTTCGGACGGCATCTTCCCCGAGTCGCGCTACTTTCCGGGTCCTGCGACAGGGAGGCGCAGCATGATCGACCTGCATACGCATACCTTCCTCAGCGACGGGGAGCTGCGCCCGCCGAGCTGGTGCGGCGGGCCGAGCATGCCGGCTACCGCGCCATCGCCATCACGGATCACGCGGACGCGTCGAACCTCGACGACCTGATCTCCGCCCTCGTGCAGTTCGCCAGGGAGACGCAGCCCTTCCTGAAGATCCGCATCATCCCCGGCGTCGAGCTCACGCACGTGCCGCCGGGCCAGATCGCCGGCCTCGTGCGGCGCGCGCGCCAGCTGGGCGCGCGCGTCGTCGTGCTCCACGGGGAGACCATCTGCGAGCCCGTCGCCCTCGGCACCAACCGGGCAGGCATCGAGGCGGGGGTGGACATCCTCGCCCATCCCGGGCTCATATCGGAGGAGGAAGTGCGGCTGGCGGCTGCCAACGGCGTGCACCTGGAGGTCTCGGCGCGCTTCTCCCACGGGCTGGGCAACGGCAGGGTCGTTTCCCTTGCGCGCGAGGCGGGCGCCCTCCTGGTGCTCGACTCCGACGCGCATGCGCCGTCCGACATCCTGACCCCGAACTGGCGGGAGCGGGTGGCGTTCGGGTCCGGGCTCACGGCGGACGAGCTGGAGCGGATCAACAAGACGATGATCTCCCTCGTGGAGAAGCTGGTGCCGTCGACGTTCTTTGCATGATGATTCGCAGGAGGTCCCGGTGATAGCAGTCCTGACCATCGTCTACGTCATCCTCATTCTCTACCTGTTCCTGCTGGCCCTGCGCATTGTCCTGGGCTGGTTCGCGCCCCAGGCGCTGGGCAAGGCGTGGACCTTCCTCACGGCCGCCACCGACCCGTACCTGGCATTCTTCCGCCGCATCAGCTTCCTGCGCGGCGGGCTTTTCGACTTCTCGCCCATCGCCGCGTTCCTCGTGCTCGTGGTCGTGCTGAACCTCGTGACCACGCTCATGTACTACGGCCGCGTGACGCTCGGGTTCTTCCTCATCTCGGTCGTTTCCGCCGCGTGGAGCGGGGTCAGCTATCTCCTCCTCTTCTTCCTCGTCGTCGGCATCATCCGCGTCATCCCGCTTCTCTTCCGGGCCGCTGCCGGCTCGAACTTCTGGCGTATCGTGGTGCGCGTCGCCGACACGATCGTCCAGCCGGTGGTGGCGTGGATCGCCCGGCTCTTCCGCCTGGGATCGCGGTTGGGCGCCACGCAGCAGCTCCTCCTCACCCTCGGGATCCTGCTGGTGGCATGGCTCATCGGGCAGCGGCTGCTGCTGCCGGGGCTCGTCTCCCTCCTCCAGATGATTCCCGTCTAGATCCCGGCCAGCGCGGGGGAGCTGTCCCGTGTTCCTCGGTGAGCTGACCCAGCCCGTCACGACGCTTCGCGGGATCGGTCCCGCTGCCGCCGCGCGCCTGGAGCGGCTGGGCGTCCTGACTCTCCGCGACGCTCTCCTCCTGCTGCCGCGCGGCTACGAAGACCGCACCCGCATCGTGCCCATCACCGAGGCGGGCGGGGAGGAGAAGGTGTCCGTCGCGGCGACAGTCATCGCCGTGAGCGATCTGGGGTGGGGCCGCTCACGTACCCTGAAGGCGGTCGTGGCCGACGAGTCGGGGGAAGCGTCGCTCGCCTGCTTCGGCAGGCCCTTCCTGCGGCGCGTCCTGCTCCCGGGAAGGAAGTTCTTCATCTGGGGCACATTCCGCCCGCGCCGCGGCGAAATGCAGTGCTCCGACTTCGAGCTGGAGCCGTGGAGCGCGGAGCCTGATGCCTTCGGCAGGATCCTCCCGATCTACCCGCTGACCGAGGGGCTGACGCAGGCCCAGGCCCGCAGGCTGGTCGGGGCAGCCCTCGCTGCCGCGGCGCCTTCCCTCGAACCCTCGCTTCCCGACCGCATCCGTTCCCGCCGCCGCATGCCGCACCCGCTCGCTGCCCTGCGTGACCTGCACTTTCCGCCGACTGCCGCCGCGGCGGAGGCCGCCCGGGCGGCCCTGGCGTACGAGGAGCTTTTCTACTTCGAGCTGTCGGTGCTCCGCCGCAGGAGGGAGCAGGCGGCCACCCGGCCGCGGCAGCGCACCGTCGATGCCGCGCTCCGCGATGCCCTGGTGAAGCGGCTTCCCTTCGAGCTGACCGTCGACCAGCGTACGGCCGTGAGCGAGATCGAGGCCGACCTTCGCTCCGTCGCGCCCATGGCGCGGCTCCTCCAGGGAGACGTGGGCTGCGGCAAGACGCTCGTGGCCCTGCTCGCGTCGCTTCTCGTGGTCGCCTCCGCCGAGCAGGCAGCCTTCCTCGCTCCGACGGAGCTGCTCGCCCGCCAGCACGCGGAGAACGCCGCGCGGCTGCTGGAGCCGCTGGGTGTGCGCATCGCCTTCCTCTCCGGCGCCGTCGCCGGCGAGGCGCGATCGCTGCTGCTCGCCGCGCTGCGGGCCGGGGAGATCGACATCCTCTTCGGGACGCACGCGCTTTTCAGCGGCGATGTCGCCTTCCGACGCCTGGGGCTGGTGATCGTGGACGAGCAGCACAAGTTCGGCGTCCTGCAGCGGCAGACGATGCTGGCAAAGGGCGAGAGTCCCGACCTTCTCCTGATGACCGCCACCCCGATCCCGCGCACCCTCGCCCTCACCGCCTTCGGCGACCTGGAGGTCTCCTCCATCCGCACGATGCCGGCGGGCCGTCGTCCCGTCATCACGCACCTGGCCCGCGAGGGCAACGAGGAGAAGGTGTACCGGAGGGTGCGGGAGGAAGTCGCGCAGGGTCGGCAGGCCTACTTCGTGTACCCCCTGATCGAGGAGTCCGAGACGCTTGCCGTCAAGGACGCCGAGTCGTCGTTCCGTTCGCTCTCGCAGGCTGTCTACCCGGATCTTCCGCTCGCCCTCATTCACTCCCGCGTCCCCGAGGAGGACAAGGAGCGGGCCATGGCCGCGTTCGCGGCGGGCAGCGTGAAAATCCTCGTTGCAACGAGCGTCGTGGAAGTCGGCGTCGACGTCGCCAACGCGACCTGCATCGTCATCGAGCATGCCGAGCGCTTCGGGCTGTCGACGCTCCACCAGCTGCGGGGACGCGTCGGGCGCGGCACCGAGCAGTCCTTCGCGTTCCTGCTGTACGGCGCGAAGCTGACCCCGGAAGGGATCGAGCGGCTGAAGATCATGAAGGAAACGACCGACGGGTTCGCCATCGCCGAGCGCGACATGCGCCTGCGCGGCCCCGGCGAGCTGCTGGGAATACGACAGAGCGGGTTCCTCCGCTTCCGCGTCGCGGACCTCCTCGTGCACGGCGCGCTTCTCTTCGAGGCGCGGGATGACGCGAAGGGCCTGCTCGCCGAGGACCCCGGGTTCCTCGCCCCGGCGAATGCCGTGGTGGAGAAGGTGATGGCGGGCGGCGCCGGTCGTTGGCTGGCGGTGACGGAGGCCGGCGCCGACGCGGGCCTGGACGGAGGGTAGCGTGCGGATCACCGGCGGCTCCTACAGGGGGAGGACGATCCTCTGCCCGCCCGGCGTCATCCGTCCCGCGATGGACAGGATGCGCGTCTCCCTCTTCTCGATCCTCGGGGATCTCGAGGGCGTCTCTTTCCTCGACCTCTTCAGCGGGTCGGGGATCCTCGGCATCGAGGCCGCTTCCCGCGGGGCGGCACCGGTGATGCTCGTCGAGAAGGATGCACGGAAGAGGGAAACGATCCTCCGGAACATCAGCTTCGTGGAGACCGCCATCGACCTCGTCATCGCCCCCGTCGAGCGCTTCCTTCGCACGGACCACAGGACGTGGGACCTCATGTTCCTCGACCCCCCGTTCGACGCGGAGGGGAAGGGCGATGTGCTCGATGCCGCCTGCCGGCCGCCGCACCTCGCGGCCGGCGGCCTTGCGATCATGCACGTGCACAAGGCGGAGAGAGTCGCCGCCGAGCGTGGCGGGCTGGTGCTGGAAGACCGCAGGGAATACGGGCAGTCAACGCTCCTGTTCTTACCGCCCGCGGCACTGAGACGTCCCGCGGGTCCTTCCGCATTCCGACGCGGTGTGCCGGCGCGGTGCGCTTGACGCTGGCAGGCCCGGTTGGTAGAGTCCAGTCATCATTCTGCGGCGTTTCCCCGGGCCTCCCGCCGGCCATCGGGCAGCTGCGCCCCGGGGATTCTGATGCGTGGCCTTCGGCCATGCGTGCCCTTGTAGCTCAGTTGGTAGAGCACGTCCTTGGTAAGGACGGGGTCACCGGTTCAAATCCGGTCGAGGGCTCGACGGTCTATCGCCCGCGAGGGCTCGACGGTCTATCGCCCGCGAGGGCTCGACGGTCAGTGCGTGCGGGCCCGGAAGGGCTACCGACCCGTTTCATGGCATGAGAGGCTGTGCCCACTTGACAGGAGGAGGGCACAATGTGTAAATTTGTCCTTCAACTCACTCCAGGGAGACCCAGATGGCCAAAGGGAAAGCGAAGAACCTGGAGCTTGTCGCACTGCAGTGCACCGAGTGCGACAGGCGCAACTACACGACCACGAAGAACCGCAAGAATACCCAGGGGAAGCTGGAGTTCACGAAGTACTGCAGGTGGGACAGGAAGCACACCCTCCACAAGGAAGCAAAGGTAAAGTAGGCGGGAGAGTTCATAGGCCAGTAGCTCTAATGGTAGAGCGCCGGTCTCCAAAACCGGATGTTGCGGGTTCGAGTCCTGCCTGGCCTGAACGGGGAAGGGGACGGTGCACCGAGGGTGATCGGGGATGTGTTTCGCAGGTAACTGCCGAGCTCTTCCGCGGTCACCCCCGGAATCAACGGTTCGAAGGACGAGGAGAATGAGGAAGATCATCGCCGTTCTTTCAGGAAAGCTTCGCGGAGCTCAAGAAAGTGACGTGGCCCAGCAGGGAAGAAACCGTCGCGTCCACCAAGGTGGTGATGGTCTCGACGATCATCATCGCAGCGTATGCTCGGCCTCGTTGACTTCATGCTCTTCAAGGTCATGAACTGCTGTTCTAGGCCGGAGGCTGCATGTCAAAGGCCTGGTACGTGGTGCATACCTACTCGGGGTATGAGAACAAGGTGCAGAAGCACGTGCGCATGCTCGTGGACAAGGGCACGCTGAAGGACCACGTTTTCGACGTGAAGGTTCCCTCGGAAGAGGTCGTCGAGATCAAGGACGGCCACAAGAAGGTGTCCACCAAGAAGTTCCTGCCCGGCTACATCATGGTGGAGATGGACCTTCCTGACCTTGGGTGGAAAGAGGTCTGCCAGGAGATCCGCAAGATCCCGGGCGTGACCGGGTTCGTCGGCTCCAACCGCAACCAGAAACCGCAGCCCATCTCCCAGGACGAGGCGCGCGGGATACTGCAGAAGGCCGGGGAGATCAAGGCGGACCGGGTCCTGAAGCCGCGCCAGAGCTTCTCGGTCGGCGAGATGGTGCGGATCATCGACGGCCCCTTCGATTCCTTCACGGGAAACATCGAGGAGGTCAACACGGAAAAGGGAAAGCTCCGCGTCATGGTGGGAATATTCGGCCGCTCGACACCGGTCGAGGTCGATTTCCTCCAGGTGGAGAAAGATCTAGCAGCGAGCCCTCTGCGATCCCGCGGCCCCGAGGCCGACGGATCCACATGGGAGCCCGGACGGACGGCGCCGATGTCATCGGTGCGGGGCCGGGCGATAATACCACGGAGGTAGGAGTCGCATGGCGAAGAAGACAGTCAAGGCAATCGTCAAGCTGCAGGTGCCTGCAGCGAAGGCCACGCCGGCACCCCCGGTCGGACCCGCGCTGGGCCCCCACGGCGTGCAGGCGGCGCAGTTCTGCCAGCAGTTCAACGAGCGCACCCGCAAGCAGGAAGAAGGCGTGCTCATCCCGGTCGTGATCACGATCTACACGGACAAGAGCTTCACCTTCATCACGAAGACGCCTCCCGCGGCGGTCCTCATCAAGAAGGCGCTCGGCCTGGAGAAGGGCAGCGGGGAGCCGAACAAGACGAAGGTCGGCGTGCTCACCCGGGACAAGCTGCGCGCCATTGCCGAGCAGAAGATGCCGGACCTCACGGCGAAGGACGTCGACGCCGCGATGAAGATCATCGCCGGCACCGCCCGCAGCATGGGCGTGACGGTGGAGGGCTGAAGGTCATGGCGCACGGAAAGAAATACCGGGCATCGATCGGAGAAGTTCGACACGCATGGAGACCTACCCGCTGGAGAAGGCGGTGGACCTGGTGAAGGAGCTCGCCTACGCGAAGTTCGACGAGACGGTGGAAGTCTCGATGAAGCTCAACATCAAGAGCAAGCACACCATCCGCGACGTGCATGGCGCTGCCGCACCTCTTCGGCAAGGAGAAGCAGATCCTCGTGTTCGCCAAGGGCGACAAGGCGGAGGAGGCGCGCAAGGCCGGGGCGGCCTTCGTGGGCGACAGCGACCTGATCGACAAGATCAGGGGCGGCTGGCTGGACTTCGACATCGCGGTGGCCACCCCCGACATGATGAAGGACGTCGGCAAGCTCGGCCAGATCCTGGGCCGGCGCGGGCTCATGCCCAACCCCAAGACCCAGACGGTCACCTTCAACATCAAGGAAGCCCTGGACGAGCTGAAGAAGGGCCGCGTGGAGTACCGCGCCGACAAGGGCGGGGTGGTGCACCTGGCGGTCGCCAAGCTTTCCATGGGCAAGGAGCAGATCGCGGCGAACGCCGCGGCGTTCATCCAGGAAGTGGTGCGCAAGAGGCCGTCGGACCTCAAGGGGGACTACGTGCAGTCCATCGTGCTCTCCTCCACCATGGGACCCGGCGTGAGGCTCTCGCCGAAGGACAAGGCCTTCGCGGCGTAGAGGGAACTGCAACATGGAACAGACGACAAAGCCGCGGCAGGCGCGGCGGCGTCAAGAAGGTACAGCCGTACAAGAGCGAGGCGGTGACGAAGCTGAAGGAGCAGTTCGCCGCCGCCCCGGACCTGATTTTCTCCGATTTCCGCGGGATGACGTTTCCGCAGATGATCGATCTGCGGGCGAAGCTCACCGAGAAGGGGACCGCCTACCGCGTCGTGCGCAACAGTTTTGCGCGCATCGCCATGAAGGAAGCCGGCCTCCCCGACGCCTCGGCGATGCTCGAAGGGCCCACGGCCCTCGCGTTCCTCGGCAAGGACCCCAGCCCCGCGGCGAAGGTCATGGTGGATTTCATGAAGGCCGCGCCCCTGCACATCAAGGGCGGGGTGATCAGCGGGAGGATCTTCACGCATAAGGACATCGAGGCGCTTTCCAGGCTCCCCGGGCGCAGCGGAGCTCCTGGCCATGCTGATGGGCACCATGAACGCGCCCCTGCGCAACATGATGTACGCCATGAACGGCGTGGCCTCCAAGCTCGTGCGGACCCTCGCGGCAGTTGCCGAAAAGAAGGAAAAGAGGCACATTAGAGGGCACAGCGTTTGATCACCACGGACGCCAGCGCGCCGAGGCACTCCCCGGCCAGAGGCGATAGCAGCGATCGGCCCCAGTCTTCACAGCACAGCCAGCTGGAGCCGGGCGAATGCCGCGGCCCGCATGGGCCGGCGCAAACACACGAAAGGAGAAGATAAATGGCAGCACTCACGAAGGAACAGATTCTGGACGCGATTGCCTCGATGACGGTTCTCGAGGTCTCGGAGCTCGTCAAGGCAATGGAGGAGAAGTTCGGCGTGACGGCGGCGGCCCCCATGGCAATGGCGGCGGGTCCCGCGGCGGCGGCGGGCCCGGCGGCGGAAGAGAAGACGGAGTTCACCGTCATCCTGAAGAGCTATCGACGACACCAAGAAGATTCCTGTCATCAAGGAAGTGCGGGCCATCACGGGGCTCGGCCTGAAGGAGGCCAAGGACCTCGTGGAGGCGGGCGGCAAGACCCTCAAGGAGAACATCTCCAAGGAGGAGGCGGCGAAGATCAAGCCGCAGCTCGAAGCGGCCGGCGCGGTTGTCGAGATCCAGTAGCGGCACGCGCACGCAGCGCAGCTTTGCGAATTCAACCGTCTCGAACCAAAATAAACCACCGGAGCGAGCTGTACCCGGTGGTCTGTTCAATGGACGCGCCTTCGCGATCCAGACAGGCAGGGGGGACTGAATGATTCTGGACAAGACCAAGAAGATCAAGCGGATACTTTTCGGCAAGGGGTTCGAGGATGTCATGGAGATCCCCAACCTGGTGGACATCCAGCTTTCCTCCTACGAAAGATTCCTCCAGCGCAAGACCCTCCTGAAGGGCGAGCCTCCGCTGAAGCAGGGCCTGGAAGAGGTGTTCCAGTCCACGTTCCCCATCGAGAGCCCGAACGGCGACATGCTGCTGGAGTACTGCGGGTTCACCCTCGACGAGCAGAACATCAAGTTCGGCGAGCAGGAGTGCAAGCAGAAGGGGCTGACCTACGCCATCCCGCTGAAGGCGAAGATCAATCTCATCTTCCTGAACACCGGTGAGATCCGTCAGAAGGAAATCTACATGGGGGACATCCCCATCATGACGGACAAGGGCACCTTCGTGGTCAACGGCGCCGAGCGCGTCGTCGTCAGCCAGATCCACCGCTCCCCCGGCGTCATCTTTTCCCACGAGAAGGGCGTCTTCTCCTCCCGCATCATTCCCTACCGCGGCTCCTGGCTGGAGTTCGAGATCGACCAGAAGAAGGAGCTCATCTACGCCAAGATCGACCGCAAGAAGAGGATCCTGGCCACGATCTTCCTCCGCGCCCTCGGGTTCGAGACGCGCGAGTCGATCATCGAGCTGTTCTACAAGGTGGAGAAGGCGAAGATCACCGACACCCGCGAGGACAAGGAGAAGCTCGTGGGGCGCAACTTCGCCCGTGGCGTCAAGGTGAAGGACGGGGCGGGGGAGAAGAAGCTCTACCGGGCCGGCGACAAGGTGCACCCGCACGACGTGGAGGAGCTGGTCCACGCGGGGGTGAAGGAGATCTACCTCATCGATTTCGAGCACGAGAAGCTCGCTGCATTCCCCCATCATCCTCAACTGCTTCGAGCGCGAAGAGATGAAGTTCACCAAGGAGAGCGCCGACGGGCAGGACGAGATCGTCAAGGACGACGCTATCCTCCGCGTCTACTCGATCATCAAGCCGGGGGAGCCCATCACCATAGAGAACGCGGAGAAGGACCTGCACTCGATGTTCTTCTCCAGCCGCCGCTATGACCTGGGCCGCGTGGGCCGCTACAAGCTGAACAAGAAGTTCGACTACAAGGAGCAGGTGAAGACCCACACGCTCATCAAGGAAGACATCATCAACACGATGACGTGGCTCATCCGGGTCTACATCGGGGAGATGAACGTCGACGACATCGACCACCTGGGCAACAGGCGCGTGCGCTCGGTCGGCGAGCTCCTCACGAACCAGCTGAAGGTCGCCTTCACCCGCATGGAGCGGATTGCCAAGGAGCGCATGTCGCTGAAGGAAGCGGACACGATCAAGCCGCAGGACCTCATCTCGATCAAGCCCATCGTGGCCACGATCAAGGAGTTTTTCGGCTCCAGCCAGCTCTCCCAGTTCATGGACCAGGTCAACCCGCTCGCCGAGCTCACGCACAAGCGCAGGCTGAACGCGCTCGGGCCCGGCGGTCTTTCCCGCGACAGGGCGGGATTCGAGGTGCGCGACGTTCACTACACCCACTACGGCCGCATGTGCCCCATCGAGACCCCCGAAGGTCCGAACATCGGCCTCATCGTGTCCCTCGCCAACTACACCCGCGTGAACGAATACGGTTTCCTCGAGACTCCCTACCGCAAGGTGAAGAACGGAAGGGTCACCACGGAGATCGAGTACCTCTCCGCCATGGACGAGGAGCGCTACTACATCGCCCAGGCCAACGCGCCGCTCTCGCCGAAAGGCGAGTTCCAGGAGAAGCAGGTCTCGGTGCGCAAGGGCGGTGACTACATCACCCGCGCCCCCGAAGACATCCAGTACATGGACGTCTCGCCGAAGCAGATCATCTCGGTCTCCGCGTCCCTTATCCCGTTCCTGGAGCACGACGACGCCAACCGCGCCCTCATGGGCTCCAACATGCAGCGCCAGGCAGTCCCCCTGATCTCCCCCGAGCCGCCGCGCGTGGGCACGGGCATGGAGGGCCGCACCGCGTACGATTCGGGCGTGGTGGTCATCGCCCGCAGGACCGGGGTGGTCTCCTACGTCACCTCCCTCGAGGTGCGGATCAAGCCGGACGACGCGAAGCGTGACGAGGACGTCTACCCGCTCCTGAAGTACCAGCGCACCAACCAGGATACCTGTTACACGCAGAAGCCCATCGTGAAGCTGGGGCAGAAGATCGCGGCCGGCGACGTGATCGCCGACGGGCCGGCCACGTTCCAGGGCGAACTCGCCCTCGGACGCAACCTCCTGTGCGCGTTCATGCCGTGGAACGGGTACAACTACGAGGACGCCATCCTCATCTCGGAGAAGGTCGTCCAGGAGGACGCGTTCAGCTCCATCCACATCAAGGAGTTCTCCGTCGAGGTCCGGGAGACCAAGCTCGGTCCCGAGAAGATCACCCGCGACATCCCCAACACGAACGAGCACGCCTTCGAGCAGCTCGACGAAGAGGGGATCATCCGGGTCGGCGCCGGCGTGAAGGCGGGCTCCATCCTCGTGGGGAAGGTCACGCCGAAGTAGCGAAACCGATTCCACCCCCGAGTTCAAGCTCCTGAACTCGATCTTCGGCGAGAAGGCGAAAGAGGTGCGTGACACCTCGCTCCGCGTTCCCCACGGCGTGGAAGGCACGATCATCGACGTGCAGCGCCTGAAGAGGACCAACGGTGACGAGCTGGACCCGGGCGTGGAAGAGGTGGTGAAGGTCCTCATCGCCGCCAAGCGCAAGCTGCAGGAAGGCGACAAGCTCGCGGGACGCCACGGGAACAAGGGCGTCGTGGCCCGCGTTCTCCCCGTGGAGGAGATGCCCTACATGGAGGACGGGACGTCCATCGACATCGTCCTCAATCCGCTGGGCGTGCCTTCGCGCATGAACCTCGGCCAGATCATGGAGACCGAGCTGGGGTGGGCGGCCACCGCTCTCGATGAGTGGTACGCGACTCCCGTCTTCCAGTCCGCCTCCAACGAGATGATCGAGGCGAAGCTGAAGGAGGCGAACCTCCCCCGCTCGTCCAAGGTGCACCCTGATGGACGGGCACACCGGGGAAGCCTTCGAGAACCAGGTGACGGTCGGAACGATCTACATCCTGAAGCTCCACCACCTCGTGGACGACAAGATGCATGCGCGCTCCACGGGGCCCTACTCCCTGGTGACGCAGCAGCCCCTCGGCGGGAAGGCACAGTTCGGCGGCCAGAGGCTCGGCGAGATGGAGGTCTGGGCGCTGGAGGCGTACGGCGCGGCCAACACGCTCCAGGAGCTCCTCACGATCAAGAGCGACGACATGATGGGCCGCGCGAAGATCTACGAGAGCATCGTCAAGGGCGAGATTTCCACGGCCCCGGACATCCCGGAGTCATTCAACGTCCTGGTACAGGAGATGCGCGGCCTGGCGCTGGACGTGAGCATCTTCGACGTGAAGAACAAGCAGATCGCGCTCACCGAGCGCGACGAAGAGCTCATCGACAGGCAGATGTCGAGGTTCTAGCCCAGCGCGTCCGCCAGGGCGGACGCGCGAAGGTGCGCTCGCGGGAGCGCATCGCGAAGCGATGCGCGGCAGCGGCGCACCAATCAGGGAGGTATTCTTATGCGAGACCTGCAGGATTTCGACCACATACTCATCAAGCTTGCTTCGCCGGACCAGATCCGCGCCTGGTCGTATGGCGAGGTGAAGAAGCCCGAGACGATCAACTACCGCACGCTGCGTCCCGAGAAGGATGGGCTTTTCTGCGAGCGGATCTTCGGCACCACCAAGGAATGGGAGTGCTACTGCGGGAAGTTCAAGTCCATCCGCTACAAGGGAGTCATCTGCGACCGCTGCGGCGTGGAAGTGACCCACTTCAAGGTCCGCCGCGAGCGCATGGGCCACATCGAGCTCGCCGCGCCCGTCGCCCACATCTGGTACTATCGCTCGGTCCCGTCGCGCATCGGGCTGTTCCTGGACCTGCAGATCGCGGCCCTGCGCTCCATTCTTTTCTATGAGAAGTACATCGTGATCGACCCGGGCGATACCGAGCTCAAGCGCATGCAGATCCTCACCGAGGAGGAGTTCCTCGAGGCGCGCGAGCGCTACGGCATGTCCTTCACCGCCGGCATGGGCGCCGAGGCCATCCGCACCCTGCTGGAGAGCGTGGACATCGACACCCTCGCCGAGGAGCTGCGCCGCAAGATGATCGACAAGGGCGCAAAGGCTGACAAGCGCCTCCTGAAGCGCATCGAGCTCATCGAGAAGTTCCGTGCCTCCTCGAACAAGCCCGAGTGGATGATCCTCGAGGTCATTCCCGTCATCCCGCCCGAGCTGCGGCCCATGGTGCAGCTGGACGGCGGGCGCTTCGCCACCTCGGACCTCAACGACCTCTACCGCCGCGTCATCAACCGCAACAACCGCCTGAAGAGGCTCCTCGCGCTCAACGCCCCCGACATCATCATCCGCAACGAGAAGAGGATGCTCCAGGAAGCGGTGGACGCCCTGTTCGACAACTCGAAGAAGAAGAGCGTCGTGAAGGGCGCCGCCAACCGGCCCCTGAAGTCCCTCTCGGACATGCTGAAGGGCAAGCAGGGCCGGTTCCGCCAGAACCTGCTGGGCAAGCGCGTGGACTACTCGGGACGCTCCGTCATCGTGGTCGGGCCCGAGCTGAAGCTGCACCAGTGCGGGCTCCCCTCCAAGATGGCGCTGGAGCTTTTCAAGCCGTTCATCATGCGCAAGCTCGTGCAGAAGGACGTCGTCTACAACATCAAGAAGGCGAAGACCCTCGTGGAGCAGGAGAGCGCCGAGGTGTGGGCCGTGCTGGAAGAGGTGGTGCAGGAGCACCCCGTCATGCTGAACCGCGCCCCCACCCTGCACCGCCTGGGCATCCAGGCCTTCGAGCCCATCCTCGTCGAGGGAAAGGCCATCAAGCTGCACCCGCTGGTCTGCCACGCGTTCAACGCGGACTTCGACGGCGACCAGATGGCCGTGCACGTGCCCCTGACCCCCGAGGCGCAGACGGAGTGCTGGACGCTCCTCCTCGTCCTCGAAGAACCTCCTGAACCCCGCCAGCGGGTACCCCATCGCGGTGCCGACGCAGGACATGGTGCTCGGGATCAACTACCTCACCCGGGAGCGCAAGGGCGCAAAGGGGGAAGGGCAAGCATTTCTCCACGCCGGACGAGTGCATCCTGTCCGTGGACGCCCGCGGCGTGGACTACCAGGCCATGGTGAAGGTGAAGATGGACGGCGTGTGGGTGGACACGACACCCGGCCGCATCATCCTGAACGACAACATCCCCCGGGACCTCGGGCTTCCTGAACTACGCCATGGGTGAGAAGGAGCTCCTGAACCTCATCGCCAAGTGCTACAAGGACAAGGGCCCTGCCGTGACGGTGCGGATGCTCGACGCGGTGAAGGACCTCGGGTTCAAGTACGCCACCCGGTTCGGGGCCACCATCGGCATGGACGACATCGTCATCCCCGAGGCCAAGAAGGCGCTCATCAAGGAAGCCAACTCCAAGGTCGACG
The DNA here is from genome assembly GCA_963768665.1 of uncultured Spirochaetota bacterium. Taxonomy (GTDB): domain Bacteria; phylum Spirochaetota; class Spirochaetia; order SZUA-6; family Fen-1364; genus Fen-1364. The sequence goes on from CAVYIU010000004.1 coordinate 598,480, forward strand.
AGATCCAGCGCCAGTACCTCCAGGGGCACATCACCAACGAGGAGCGCTACAACCGCGTCATCGAGGTGTGGAGCTCCACGAACGAGCTCATCACCAACGAGCTCATGGACGAGCTGAAGAAGGACAACGACGGGTTCAACCCCGTGTACATGATGGCCAACTCGGGCGCGCGCGGAAGCAGGAGCCAGATCCGCCAGCTCGCCGGGATGCGCGGCCTGATGGCCAAGCCGTCCGGCGACATCATCGAGCTGCCCATCCGGTCGAACTTCAAGGAGGGCCTCTCGGTCATCGAGTTCTTCATCTCCACCAACGGCGCGCGCAAGGGTCTCGCCGACACGGCCCTCAAGACCGCCGACGCCGGCTACCTCACGCGCCGCCTCGTGGACATCGCGCAGGACGTGGTCATCTCCGAGGAGGACTGCGGGACGATCAACGGCATCGAGCGCAGGGCCATCAAGGACGGCGAGGACATCGTCGAGCACCTCCGCGACCGGATCTCGGGCCGCTACTCGCTGGAGAAGGTGAAGCACCCCATCACCGGCGAGCTGATCGTCGACGTGAACCAGGAGATCACCGACGAGATCTGCGCAGGCCATCGAGGACGCCGGGATCGAGGGCGTGCGCATCCGCTCGGTGCTCACCTGCGACTCGAAGTACGGCGTGTGCGGGTTCTGCTACGGGCGCAACCTCGCCACCTACAAGCCCATCGAGATCGGCGAGGCGGTGGGGATCATCGCCGCGCAGTCCATCGGGCAGCCGGGAACGCAGCTGACCATGCGAACGTTCCACATCGGCGGGGCGGCGACGAAGATCAGCGAGGAGAACCGCATCTTCCTGAAGTACCCCGTGTTCGTGGAGAAGATCCAGGGCAGCATGGTGAAGATCGAAAACGGCAACATGCTGTTCACCCGCAAGGGCTCCATCACCGTGCACCGGATCCTGCAGAGCTACGAGCTGCAGAAGGGCGACAAGGTGCTCGTCAAGGACGGGCAGCGCCTGCTGAAGCACGGCCGCCGAGCCTGTCATCCAGCGGAAGGGAGAGACGATCTCTTCCTCGGAGATCTGCTACGTGAAGCTCCTGCCGACCCGCGCTGCTGCTCATCGCCCAGCCGCAGGTCATCGAGATCAGGAACGGCGCCGAGGTCATCTCCAAGGAGAACGACGTGGTGCCCGCGGAGGAGACCATCGCCTTCTTCGATCCGTTCAGCGAGCCCATCATCGCCGAGGCGAGCGGCACGCTGCGGTTCCACGACATCGTGCTGGGCACCACGCTGAAGGAGGAGGTCAACGAGGACACCGGGAAGATCGAGAAGAAGATCACCGAGTACACGCTGGAGACCCTCCAGCCCCGCATCACCATCGAGGACGACAAGGGGAACGAGCTGGCCGCCTACTTCCTCCCGGGAAACGCCTACCTCAACGTGGACGAGGGAGAGAAGGTGAAGGCGGGCCGCATCATCGCGAAGCTGCTGCGCGAAAGCGTGAAGACCAGCGACATCACGGGCGGTCTGCCGCGCGTCGGAGAGCTCTTCGAGGCGCGCAAGCCCAAGAATCCCTCGGTGCTGGCGAAGGTGTCCGGGCGCGTCTCCTTCAAGGGCATTGTCAAGGGCAAGCGTGTCATCGTGGTCACTGACCCGTTCGACCGCGAGTTCAAGCACCTCGTTCCCATGGGCAAGCACCTGCTCGTCCGCGAGGCCGACGAGGTGAACGCGGGCGACATGCTGTGCGACGGCCCCAAGGACCCGCATGACATCCTGCAGATCCTCGGCGAGACGGAGCTGCACAGCTACCTGCTCAACGAGATCCAGGAGGTCTACCGGCTCCAGGGCGTGCGGATCAACGACAAGCACATCGGCGTCATCATCCGCCAGATGATGAAGAAGGTGGAGATCGTGGACGTCGGTGACACGTCCTTCATCTACGGCCAGCAGGTGGACAGGTTCAAGTTCCACGACGAGAACAGGAAGACGCTGCGGGAAGGCGGCCAGCCGGCCGTGGCCCGTCCCATCCTCCTCGGCATCACCCGCGTCTCGCTCAACATCGACTCGTGGCTCTCGGCCGCATCCTTCCAGGAGACGACACGGGTGCTCACCAACGCTTCCATCTCGGGAAGCGTGGACCACCTGAGGGGCCTGAAGGAGAACGTCATCATCGGCCACCTGATCCCCGCGGGTACCGGCATGAAGAAGTACCGGGAGATCAAGCTCTACGACGAGAACATGGAAGACCTCGACATCTCGATCAACAGGATCATCGAGGAGAAGCGGCGCGAGAGGGAGCTGAAGGCGATCCTGGAAGCGGAGAAGGCCCAGCTTCCGAGCGCCGAGAGCATAATGGCGGCGGAGTAGGCCCGCGCTGCCGAAGGCAGCGCGGAGGGGCCCTGGGGAATTCCCTCCGGCAGCATCGCTTTGCTGGGGTAGACACTTCCTCCGTTTTGCCGTATGTTTCATCGGACTTGGGAGGGGATCCGGTCGGCCGCACCACGGAGGGGGCTTCCGGAGCGCCGGATGAGACATCCGGCGATAGGGTGGAGGAAGGGCGAAACGGGCCCACAACAACCTCTGTCGCACCAGGCGAAGGAAAACGCTCCCGGGGGTACTATTTCCGCCCAAGAGCCATGCAGGGGTTGACTTTTTTTTTGCAGAATAGTACCGTTTCCATCCGCGTGACTTTTCTGACCGGTACTAATCCGCGGAGGACCGCGCCGCCCGGGACGCGCAACGCCTGAAGCTTGCAGTACGGCACGCGAAAACGTGAAGAGTGCCGCGGGGAACCGGGGCAGGACAAAGGGAGTACGAAACGGTTTATGCCGACGATCAACCAGCTGGTGAGAATGGGCCGGAAAGCGGCCCGCAAAAAGACCAAGGCTCCGGCTCTCCAGAACTGCCCGCAGAAGAGGGGCGTGTGCACCCGCGTGATGACCATGACGCCCAAGAAGCCGAACTCGGCGCTTCGGAAGGTTGCCAGGGTTCGCCTGTCCAACGGCATTGACGTCACGGCATACATCCCCGGTATCGGTCATAATCTCCAGGAGCACTCGGTGGTGCTTATCCGCGGCGGCAGGGTGAAGGACCTTCCCGGCGTGCGCTACCACATCGTTCGCGGCACGAAGGACACGCTCGGAGTCGAGGATCGCAAGAAGGCCCGGTCCAAGTACGGCGCCAAGAGACCGAAAGCATAGCCCAGCCGCGCGTAGCGCGGCGGGAAGGCGAGGGCGAGCGAGTGCAGGGATGCACGGCAGCGAGCCCATAGGAGAGAAGGAAGAACGATGCCGCGTGGGCAGCTGATTCGCAAGAAGAGGATCCTCCTGGATCCGAAGTTCAAGAATCCCATTATCGGGAAGTTCGTCGCTCGCATGATGGAGCAGGGCAAGAAGAGCATCTCCTACGGGAGCATCTACGGGGCCCTCGAGATCATCGGGCAGAAGGTCCAGGGCAAGGACGCGGTCGAGGTCTTCCAGAAGGCGCTCGAAAACGTCAAGCCGGTTGTCGAGGTGAAATCCAGGCGCGTGGGCGGAGCGACCCTCCAGGTGCCTGTCGAGATCAGGGAAGAGCGCAGGGATGCCCTTGCCATGAGGTGGATTATCGGGTTCTCCCGTGCGCGCCATGGCCGTTCCATGGCCGAGAAGCTGGCGGCCGAGGTCGTGGATGCTTTCAACAATACGGGTTCCGCGATAAAGAAAAAGGAAGACACCCACAAGATGGCGGAGGCAAACAAGGCTTTTGCCCACTACCGCTGGTAAGGCGGCAGGGTGGCTTCCCATGGATGAGCGGTTTCCCCTGTCGTCGATCCGCAATATCGGCATCATGGCCCATATTGACGCGGGGAAGACGACGACGACAGAACGGATCCTGTACTATACCGGCAGGACCCACAAGATAGGCGAAGTCCACGATGGCGAAGCCAAGATGGACTGGATGGAGCTCGAAAAGGAACGCGGCATCACCATTACGGCGGCCGCGACCTTCTGTGAATGGCGCGGCGTGCAGGTCAACATCATCGACACGCCGGGACACGTCGACTTTACGGTCGAGGTGGAACGTTCTTTGAGAGTGTTAGACGGAGCAATCGGGGTTTTCTCCGCCGTGGAAGGCGTGGAGCCCCAGAGCGAGACCGTCTGGAAGCAGGCCAACCGGTACAACGTTCCGCGCGTCGCGTTCATCAACAAGATGGACCGCGTCGGGGCGCGCTTCGAGGAGGTGGTGCAGGAGATGCACTCCAAGCTCGGGGCCAACGCGGTTCCCATCCACACCCCCATCGGCCACGAGGCCGCTTTCGAGGGCGTCGTGGACCTGCTGTCCATGCGCGCCATGATCTGGGACGAAGACGTCCTGGGCGCCAGCTTCCGTGACGCAGAGGTCCCGCAGGGCGTCGAAGAAGCCGCCAAGGCGGCGCGGGCGCTCCTCGTGGAGAAGATCGCCGAGACGGATGACGCCATCATGACTTCCTACGTCGACGGCACCGAGATCTCGGAACAGTCGCTGCGGACGGCCCTCAGGTCCGCCGTGGTGCACGGGAAGATCTTCCCGGTGGTGTGCGGCACCGCGTTCAAGAACAAGGGCATCCAGCCCCTTCTCGACGCGGTGGTGGACTTCCTTCCCTCGCCGGCGGACATACCGCCGACAACGGGAACAGTGCCCAGCACGGGAGACTACATCCAGCGCTCGCCGAAGGATGAAGAGCCGTTCGCGGCGCTCGCCTTCAAGATCATGACGGACCCTTTCGTCGGGAAGCTGACCTTCTTCCGCGTCTACTCGGGGACGCTGCTCTCGGGGTCGTACATCTACAACTCCACGGCCGACAGGCGTGAGCGGGTCACGCGGATCCTCAGGATGCACGCCAACGAGCGGGAAGAGATCAAGGCGGTCTACTCGGGTGACATCGCCGCTGCCGTGGGGCTGAAGAAGACCACGACGGGCGATACCCTCTGCGACGAGGAAAACCAGATCATTCTCGAATCCATGGTTTTCCCCGACCCGGTTGTCTCCGTCTCCATCGAGCCGAAGACCAGGGACGACGAGGAGAAGCTCTCCTCGGCCCTGCACAAGCTCTCGGAGGAAGACCCCACCTTCAAGGTCCGCTTCGACAAGGAGACGGGCCAGACCATCATCTGGGGCATGGGAGAGCTGCACCTGGAGGTCCTCGTGGAACGGATGTTCCGCGAGTTCAACGTGGCGGCGAACGTCGGGACTCCCGAGGTCGCCTACCGCGAGACCATCAGGGCTGCCTCGGAGGCGGAAGGCAAGTTCGTCAAGCAGACGGGCGGCCACGGTGCCTACGGGCACGTGATCATGAGCTTCGAGCCCCTTCCCGCGGGGACGGGATTCATCTTTGAAAACAAGGTCATCGGCGGCCGCGTGCCGCGGGAATACGTTCCCGCGGTGGAGAAGGGCATCCAGCGAGGCCATGGAGAACGGCGTACTGGCCGGCTATCCCATGGTGGACTTCCGGGCATCACTGCTGGACGGGTCCTACGCACGACGTGGACTCCAGCGAAATGGCCTTCAAGGTTGCGGCATCGATGGCATACAAGTCGGGCTGTGAAAAAGCCAAACCGACTATCCTTGAACCGATCATGGCGGTGGAATGCGCGACTCCCGAGGAGCACCTCGGGGACGTCATCTCCGATTTCGGAGCGCGCATGGGCCACGTAGAGGGAATCGAAGATCGGCCTGGGAGTAAGGTGGTGAAAGCCCTCGTACCCTTGCGTTCCATGTTCGGGTACGTGACGTCTCTGCGTTCCATGACGAAGGGGCGGGCTTCACACACCATGCAATTCTCCCACTACCAGGAAACCCCTCGATCGATTCAGGAAGAGCTGGCCAGCAAGACCAAGGTCCGCCGCCGATAGCGGGGACGAGCCGGGCCTGGCCGGCCAGCCGCGCGGTGGCGCGGCCCTGGGCGAACGTCACGGGCTGCCGTGACCTGGCGCCGCGGAGTACGGGATGACCCCCGCTGCGCACGAGCGTGGCGGGGACGGATGAAAAGGGAATCTGCGAATTGTCGCCGAACCTCGCCGTGAGCGAAGGGGCGACCGAGAACGTCGCCCTGCCGCGGATACCGCGGCGGGAGAGACTGCAAGGAGGAGTACTATGGCGAAGGAGAAGTTTGTCAGGTCGAAGCCGCACATCAACGTGGGCACAATCGGTCATATCGACCACGGAAAAACGACGCTCACGGCAGCCATCACCATGTACTGCGCGAAGAAGTACGGCGACAAGCTGATGAAGTACGAGGACATCGACAATGCCCCCGAGGAGAAGGCCAGGGGCATCACCATCAATACGCGGCACGTGGAGTACCAGTCCGAGAAGCGCCACTACGCGCACATCGACTGCCCGGGACACGCGGACTACATCAAGAACATGATCACGGGCGCCGCCCAGATGGACGGTGCGGTGCTCGTGGTCTCCGCTCCCGACTCGGTCATGCCGCAGACGCGCGAGCACATCCTCCTGGCCCGCCAGGTCGGCGTCCCCGCCATCGTCGTGTTCCTGAACAAGGTCGACATGGTGGACGACGAAGGAGCTCCTCGAGCTGGTCGAGGTGGAGATCCGCGACGTGCTGAAGTTCTACAACTTCCCGGGCGACAAGATCCCCATCGTCAAGGGCTCGGCCCTGAAGGCCATGGAGCATCCCGAGGTGCCCGAGAACGCCAAGTGCATCCAGGAGCTCCTGGACACCATGGACAAGTACTTCCCGATTCCCCCGCGGCCGGTCGACAAGCCGTTCCTGATGCCCATCGAGGACGTTTTCTCCATCTCCGGGCGCGGCACGGTCGTCACGGGGCGCGTTGCCACGGGCATCGTGCACGTCGGCGACGAGTGCGAGATCGTCGGGATCAAGGACACGCGAAAGACGGTCGTGACGGGCGTCGAGATGTTCAACAAGCTGCTGGACGAAGGGCAGGCCGGTGACAACATCGGGACGCTGCTGCGCGGCATTGAAAAGGACGATGTCGAGCGCGGGCAGGTCCTCGCGAAGCCCGGCAGCATCACGCCGCACAAGAAGTTCAAGTGCACCGTCGTGGCGCTGACGAAGGAAGAGGGCGGCCGGCACTCCCCGTTCTTCACGGGATACCGGCCCCAGTTCTACTTCCGCACCACCGACGTCACGGCCTCCGTCACGCTGCCGGAAGGCAAGCAGATGGTCATGCCCGGGCGACCACGTCACCGACCTCACCGTCGAGCTGATCTACCCCATCGCCATGGACAAGGGGCTCCAGTTCGCCATCCGCGAGGGCGGCAAGACGGTCGGCGCGGGCCAGGTCACGGACATCATCGAGTAGAGAGTGTCCGCGCGAGGCGCCTGCGGGCCGCTGGGCAGCCTCGTTTGAAACGACCGAGAGTCGCGGCATCCCGCGACAGGATTGCACGCCGCGGGGCACCGCGGCGGGGGGAGTAGAGATGGCCAGGGAAAGGATTCGGGTGCGCCTGCGGGGATTCGACATCGAGCTCATCGATCAGAGCGCGAAGTCCATCGTGCAGACGGTTCTGAAGGCGGGGTCGCGGGTCTCGGGGCCCGATCCCGCTGCCGATGAAGATCAACAAGTTCACGGTCCTGCGCTCGCCGCACGTGCACAAGAAGTCGCGGGAGCAGTTCGAGATGCGGACCCACAAGCGGCTCATCGACATCCTCGAGCCCACCCCCGCGGTCATGGACGCCCTGATGCGTCTGGAGCTGCCCGCCGGCGTGGACGTCGAAATAAAGCAGTGAGGCAGGAGAGATGCTTGCGCTAATCGGCAGAAAGGTCGGCATGACCCAGCTGTTCAACGAGGAGGGGATGCGAATCCCCCTCAGCGTGATCCAGGTCGAGCCGAACGTCGTCGTGCGGGAACGCACGGCGGACAAGAACGGGTACAGCGCCATGGTCCTCGGCGCGGACACGCTGAAGAAATCGCGCGTGAAGAAGCCCTACGCGGGCCAGTTCCCCGAGGGGACCGACCCGACGCGCTTCCTGCTGGAGTTCAAGGACTTCGAGAAGGAATGCAAGGTCGGCGACGAGCTGGGCGTCGAGATCTTCGAGGGCGTGCGCTTCGTGGACGTGCGCGGGCACGACGAAGGGCAAGGGCTTCCAGGGCGTCGTGCGGCGGCACAAGTTTGCCGGGCGGTCCGGGCGCCCACGGTTCCAAGTTCCACCGCGAGATGGGCTCCGTCGGCACCGGCGCCTTCCGCAAGATCGTCAAGGGCTCGAAGATGCCGGGCCGCATGGGCGACGCGCGCCTGACGGTGCAGAACCTCCGCCTGTTCCGCGTGGACAAGGAAAAGGGCCTGCTCCTGATCAACGGCGCCGTTCCCGGCCGCCGCGGCGGGATGGTCGTCGTGCTCAAGGCCTCGAAGAAGTAGGGCAGGAGCACGATGAAGACACAGGTCTACGGCTTGGACGGAAACGCGCTGCGGGAGATCGAGCTCTCCGACGCGGTCTTCGGCCGCGACGTGAGCGAGGGCTCCATCTACCACGCCATCCGCAACGAGCTGGCCAACAAGCGGCATCGGGTCGGCGAAGATCAAGGACCGCGGCGAGGTGCACAGCAGCAACAAGAAGCCCTGGAAGCAGAAGGGCACGGGCCGCGCGCGCTCGGGGCAGAGAAGCTCCCCCATCTGGGTGGGCGGCGGGAAGATCTTCGGGCCCCGGCCGCGCGATTACAGCTACAGGCTCCCCCGCAAGGTGAAGCAGCTCGCGCTCCTGTCCCTCCTCTCGCTGAAGGCGAAGGAAGAGCGGATGCGGGTCGTCACGGACTTCACCGTGGAGAGCGGCAAGACGAAGGACCTCGTCACGATGCTGTCGAGCATCACGGCCAACGAGCGCACGGTCGTCATCCTCAAGGACGACGACGCGATGATCCGCCGTGCGGGACGCAACGTCCCCTGGCTCAGCTTCCTCAGCTTCAACAGGCTGGCGGCGCACGAGCTGTTCTACTGCCAGAAGCTCCTGCTCCTCGAGACGGCGGCGACGAAGCTCAACGAGTTCTACGCGTCGGCCGCGCGGGAGCACACCGCCGACGGCGTTCCCGAGAGTGCGCCCCGCAGGAAGGGAGCGGCGAAATGACGCTGGACAGGATCATCATCGAGCCGGTCGTCACCGAGAAGACGAACATCATGCGGGAGAGCCACAAGTACGTGTTCAAGGTGGACAGCCGCGCGAACAAGTACCAGATCATGGACGCCGTGCGCACGCCGCTACAACGTGCACCCGCTGAAGTGCAACGTGCTGCGGACGGCCACGAAGCCCAAGAGGGTCCGCTATCGGCTGGGGGATACCGCCTCGTGGAAGAAGGCGATCATCACGATCGCCCCCGAGGAAAAGATCGCCATCTTCGAAGGCGTGTAAGGAAAGGGCAGGGAGCATTCAATGGGCATCAAGAAATATCGGCCACTGACCCCCGGCCTGCGCTTCAAGACGAGCCTCACGTTCGAAGAGGTCACCAAGAAGCACCCCGAGAAGGCCCTCACGAAGGGGAAGTCCAAGCACGCGGGGCGCGGCGCCGGCGGGCGCATCAGCGTCCGGCGCAAGGGCGGCGGGCACAAGCGCGCCTACCGCCAGATCGATTTCCGCAGGGACAAGATCGGCATCGCGGGCAAGGTCAGCGCCATCGAGTACGATCCGAATCGCAGCTCCTTCATCGCGCTCATCGTCTACAAGGACGGGGAGAAGCGCTACATCCTCGCCCCCGAGGGCCTGAAGGTCGGCACGGCCGTCGTCAGCGGCCCCGACGCCGCTTTCGAGCCCGGCAACGCGATGCCCCTCGTGCAGGGTGCCGCTCGGGATCCAGGTCCACAACATCGAGCTGACCCTCGGCCGCGGCGGCCAGATGGCCCGCTCCGCGGGCACCAGCGCCACGGTGGTCGCGAAGGAAGGGGACTACGTCACCCTTCGCCTGCCGTCGGGCGAGATGCGCCTGGTGAACGCGCGCTGCTACGCCACCATCGGCATCCTCGGCAACAAGGACCACATGAACGTGTCCCTCGGCAAGGCAGGCCGCAGCAGGTGGCTGGGCAAGCGGCCGAAGGTCCGCGGCACCGCGATGAACCCCGTTGACCATCCGCACGGCGGAGGCGAGGGAAAGACCAAGGGCGGGCGCCACCCGGTGACGCCCTGGGGCCAGCCCACCAAGGGGTACAAGACCCGCAAGAAGCGCAACACGACCAGCCGCTTCATCGTCAAGAGAAGGAAATAGGGGCGGAGCATGTCACGATCAATCAAGAAGGGACCGTTCATCGCGAAGAGCCTGTACAAGCAGGTCGTCGACATGAACAAGAGCGGCGAGAAGCGCATGGTGAAGACCTACTCCCGCACCTCGACGATCATCCCCGAGATGGTCGGGTACACGATCAGCGTGTACAACGGCAAGACCTGGGTCCCGGTCTACGTCACGGAGAACCTCGTCGGCCACAAGCTCGGCGAGTTCGCCCCCACGCGCATGTTCCGCGGGCACTCAGGTTCGGACAAGAAGGTAGTGAAGAAATGAGCGACCCAGCGAAGAACCCTTCGCCTCCGGAGAAGGCTCCGGCGGGGCGGGCAGGCTCAAGCCGGTGCACAAGGTACGCCCGCCGCGCCGGCGCACCACGGGCTACCGCGCGGACGTCCCCTTCCAGCGGGTGTCCGCCACGAAGGTCCGCCGCATCGCCGACAACGTGCGGCGCAAGCCGTACGTCGAGGCCATCGCGCTCCTGGACGTGCTTCCCCACAAGGGCGCCCGTCTCCTGAGGAAGCTCATCCAGTCCGCGGCGGCCAACGCGCTGTCGCAGAACAAGAACCTGGACGAGGGGATGCTGTACGTGAAGGAGGTCCTGATCGACGTGGGGCCGAGCATGAAGAGGATGTGGGCCCGCGGGCGGGGCCGGGCGGACCGCCTGATCAAGAGGTCCTGCCACATTTCCGTCGTTGTCGACGAGATCGGTGCGAAAGAGAAACGCAAGGGGTGGTGCATGGGTCAGAAGGTTAATCCGATCGGGCTTCGGCTGGGGATCAACAAGACCTGGTCGTCGCGCTGGTTCGTGGATCCCAAGCTCTACGCCGCGACGCTCCACGAGGACCTGCGGCTGAGGAAGACCATCCTCGACGCCGAGGAGACGAAGGGCGCCGACATCGCGGAGGTGGAGATCATCCGCCACCCGCAGAGGGTCACCGTGATCATCCACACGGGGCGGCCGGGCGTCCTCATCGGCGCCAAGGGCGCCAACATCGAGAAGCTCGGCGGCAAGCTGCAGAAGAGCATCGGCAAGAAGATCCAGCTCCGCATCAAGGAGATCAAGCGGCCCGAGACGAACGCGAAGCTCGTGGCGGAGAACATCGGGCGGCAGATCAAGGCCCGCGCCTCCTACCGCCGCGCCTGCAAGATGGCCATCATGAACTCGATGAAGACCGGCGTGCAGGGCATCAAGGTGAAGATCTCCGGGCGGCTCTCCGGCGCCGAGATGGCGCGCCGCGAGGAGTTCAAGGAGGGGCGGATCCCCCTCCATACCTTCCGCGCGGACATCGACTACGGGACGGCCACCGCCATCACGACCTTCGGCTGCGTGGGCATCAAGGTCTGGATCTTCAACGGCGAGGTCTACGGCCAGGCCAAGAAGGACGACGCCGGCCTCCTCGTGCGCCGCGGCCGCGAGGGCCGCGACGACGCGACGACGGACGGCCGGGACAGCCGCGACGGCCGGGACAGACCGGGGCCGCGACAGAGGGCAGGAGTAAGCGACCATGCTGAGCCCCAAGCGAACGAAATACAGGAAGCAGCAGCGCGGCAAGATGAAGGGCCGCGCGACGCGCTGCACCGAGATCTCCTTCGGCGACTACGGGCTGGTGGCGCTGGAGAAGGAATGGATCACCAACCGCCAGATCGAGGCCTGCCGTATCGCCATCACGCGGCACGTCAAGCGCGGCGGCAAGGTGTGGATCCGGATCTTCCCGGACAAGCCCTATACGAAGAAGCCGGCGGAAACCCGCATGGGAAAAGGAAAGGGGGCCCCCGAGTACTGGGTGGCGCCCGTGAAGCCGGGGACGGTGATGTTCGAGCTCGGCGGCGTGGACAGGGCCATGGCGGAAGAGGCCATGAAGCCGCGCCGGCAGCAAGCTGCCCATCAGGACGAAGTTCCTGGTCCGCTCGAGCGTGGAGTAGGCACATGAAGGACTCATTCAAGGAGTTGACGTATCCCGAGCTGCTGGTCAAGCGCGAAGAGCTCAAGAAGAAGTACGACGAGGTCTGCGCCAACATGATCATCGGCCACGTGGACAACCCGCTGTCGAAGCGGACCGCGCGGCGGAAACTCGCCCGGGTGACGACCATCATCCGCGAGTTCGACCTGGGAATCAGGAAGCGCTAGGATGTCGCCGGGAGCGACCGAGGGCCGCCAGGGAGCGACCGAGGAGAGCGGGCACGTGGAAGAAGCGAACACAACGGGCAGGAATGCAGAGGCGAGCGCGCCGGGCGTGACCCCGCAGGTGCCGGTGGAGAAGGTCCTCCAGGGCCGCGTCGTCAGCAACAAGATGCAGAAGACGATCGTCGTGGAGATCCAGCAGCGCAAGCTCCACCGTCTCTATAAGAAGTACCTGACGCGGACCAAGAAGATCAAGGCCCACGACGAGAAGAACGAATGCGGGATCGGTGACACGGTGCGCGTCGTGGAATCACGCCCGCTGTCCCGTGAGAAGCGCTGGCGCCTCCTCGAGATCGTCGAGAAGGCAAAGTAGGGTCCTATGGACCAGGAAGAGGGAAGGGCCCGCACATGATCCAGATGAAGACGCTTCTCAACGTCGCCGACAACAGCGGCGCGAAGCAGGTGCAGTGCATCAAGGTGCTCGGCGGGACGCGGCGGAAGTACGCCCGCATCGGGGACATCATCGTCGTGGCGGTGCAAGGACGCACTGCCGAACGCCGCCATCAAGAAGGGCGGCATCGAGAAGGCGGTGGTGGTGCGCACGACGCAAGGAGTTCCACCGTCCCGACGGCACGTTCATCCGTTTCGACGACAACGCCTGCGTGGTCATCGACGCGAACAACAATCCCAAGGGCAAGCGCATCTTCGGCCCGGTGGCGCGCGAGCTGCGCGAGAAGGACTTCATGAAGATCGTGTCCCTCGCGCCGGAAGTGCTGTAGGAGGATGGCGGAATGGAGACCAGGGCAGGATAAAGCTGCGCAAGAACGACACCGTGCAGGTGATCTCGGGCCGCGACAAGGGCAAGACCGGGCGCATCGATCCGCATCGACCGCGAGAAGATGCGCGCCGTCGTGGAAGGCCTCAACATGGTCAAGAAGGCCATGAAGCAGAAGAAGCAGAACCAGAAGGGCGGCATCACCTCCGTGGAGGCCCCCCTCTCGGTCGGCAAGCTGATGATCATGTGCAAGAAGTGCGGCCCGACCCGCATCGGGTACTCGTGGTGAGCGAAAAGGGCAAGAAGCGGGTCTGCCGCAAGTGCGGAGGGGACCTGTGAGCAAGGAAAAACCGGGAACGGGTGCCGAGGGAGCCGATCAGGGCGCCGCGGCGATCCCGTCAAGGAGGGGCCGGCTCCCGTCGCTGAGAAGGCCGAGAAGCAGCCGAAGGGCGACAAGGCCAGCGCGAGGGAGCAGCCCTCGCGCCACGGGCGCGAAGGCACAGGAAAAGGGCGCGACCAAGGGCCAGAAAGGGCAGAAGGGCGGCAGGGCAGGACGAGCCGAAGGCGAAGGCCAAGCCGGTCGTCAAGGATCCCCCGGCTACAAGCCGCGGCTGAAGGCGCTCTACCTGGAGACCGTCGCGAAGGATCTGCGGGAGGAGTTCAGCTACAAGAGCGTCATGCAGGTCCCGCGGCTCTCGAAGATCATCGTGAGCATGGGCCTCGGCGAGGCCATCGAGAACAAGAAGCTCCTGGATTCGGCCACGGCGGAGATCGACGCAGATCACGGGGCGCAAGGCGGTGCGGACGAAGGCCAAGAAGTCCATCGCCACTTTCAAGGTGCGCAAGGGCATGGACATCGGCGTCATGGTGACGCTGCGGGGCAACGCGATGTACGAGTTCCTCGACCGCCTGGTCAACGTGGCCATGCCGCGGATCAAGGACTTCCGCGGCGCGAACCCCAACGCCTTCGACGGGCACGGCAACTACTCCCTCGGGGTGACGGAGCAGATCATCTTCCCCGAGATCGACTACGACAAGATCGAAAGGGTGAGCGGCATGAACATCGCGGTGGTCACGACGGCGCAGACGGACCAGGAGGCGAGGAGCCTGCTCGCGCGCCTGGGCATGCCGTTCCGGAAATAGCGGGCAGCGGAGAGGACGATGGCAAGAAAAGCGGCGATAGAGAAGTCCGAGCGCAAGCAGAAGTACATGTCGCGCCGGACGAACCGGTGCAAGGTGTGCGGGCGGCAGAGGGGCTACATGCGGAAGTTCAAGCTGTGCCGCATCTGCTTCCGCAAGCTGGCCAGCGAGGGAAAGCTTCCTGGCGTCACGAAATCGAGCTGGTAGGGAGTAGAGACGATGAGTCTGTCAGACCCTGTTGCAGATATGCTGACGAAGATCAGGAACGCGAGCAGCGCGCGCTTCGAGAGCGTCGACATCCCCACCTCGAAGCTGAAGCTGGAGATCACGAAGATCCTGAAGAACGAGGGCTACGTCAAAACCTTCAAGAAGGTGACCCAGGACGGGCGCAACCTCATCAGGATCTTCCTGAAGTACGACGGGCAGAACGAGCCGGTCATCCACGGCCTGAAGCGGATCTCCACGCCCGGGCCGCCGCATGTACGCCGGCTACAAGACCCTTCCCCGCGTGCTCAACGGGTTCGGGACGCTCATCGTCACCACCTCCCTCGGCGTCACCACGGGCAAGAAGGCCCTGGAGAAGAAGGCCGGCGGCGAGCTGCTCTGCACCATCTGGTAGGCAAGGAGAAGCGCAGTGTCGCGAATCGGACGTTTACCGGTCAAGATCCCCAAGGGGGTGAAGGTCACCGTCCAGGACGGGCCGGGTGCTCCTGGAAAGCCCCAAGGGCAAGGTCACCCAGGACTATCACCCGAGGTGGCGGTCAAGGTGGAGGGCGAGAACTCGTGGTCGTGACCCGCGCGGACGACTCCAGCAAGGCAAAGAGCCTCCACGGCCTGTACCGCAACCTGCTGAAGAACGCCCTCATCGGGCTCTCCGACGGGTTCGCGCAAGACCCTGGTCATCACGGGGGTCGGCTACAAGGCGGAGGTGAAGGGCAAGTCGCTCGTGCTGAACCTCGGGTATTCGACGCCCATCGAGTATCCCATTCCCGCAGGGGATCACCATGGAAGTGGAGGCCAACACGCGGATCACGGTGAAGGGGTCGGACCGGCAGCAGGTCGGGCAGATCGCCTCCGAGATCCGGTCCTTCCGCCCCGTGGAGCCGTACAAGGGCAAGGGGATCAAGTACGAGAACGAGTACGTGCGCCGCAAGGTCGGCAAGTCGGGGATCAAGTAGGGGAAGGTCATGAAGAAGATCAGCGACAAGACGCGCAAGCGCCTGAAGAGGAAAGCGAGCATCCGCAAGAGGATCCACGGCACGCCCGAGCGGCCGCGGCTCACCGTCTACAAGTCGAACCGCCACACCTACGTGCAGGTCATCGACGACGTGGCGGGCGCCACGCTCGCGGCGGCCTCCAACCTCGAGAAGGAGCAGCGCGCAATGGGCAACAAGGTGGCCTCCCTGGAGAAGCTCGGGACGCTCATCGGGGAGCGGCTGAAGGCGAAGAACATCACGGCGGTCGTTTTCGACAGGAACGGCTACCGCTACCACGGCAAGGTGAAGGCGATCGCGGACGGCGCCCGCAAAGCCGGCATCAGTCTCTAGACCGGAGAGGCGCGGGGGACCGCGCCAACGACGAAATGCGCGGCACGAGCCGCGCCGGGGAGTAAACGCAAGTGGCAATGGATCAGGACAGGGACAGGAACCAGGGCGAGTTTCTCGAGAAGCTCGTGAAGCTCAACAGGGTCGCGAAGGTCGTGAAGGGCGGCCGGCGCTTCTCCTTCTCCGCCCTCACGGTGGTCGGTGACCGGGCCGGCCGGGTGGGGTACGGCTTCGGGAAGGCGAACGACGTGTCGGACGCCATCCGCAAGAGCATCGAGAAAGCGAAGCGGAGCATGGTCCGCATCCCCATCAAGAAGACGACCCTCCCGCACCAGGTGATCGGGAAGTTCAAGAGCGCCCAGGTGCTGCTGAAGCCGGCGGCGCCGGGCACCGGCGTCATCGCCGGCGGGCCGGTCCGCGCCGTGATGGAAGCGGCGGGCGTCCGCGACGTGCTCTCCAAGTCCATCGGCTCCTCGAACGCCATCAACACGGTGAAGGCGGTCTTCCAGGGCCTGGATTCGCTCATGGATCCGCGGCTCGTCGCAGCCAACCGGGGCAGGCCCCTGAAGGACATGTGGGGATAGCAGCATGAAAGAAACGCGCGGAGCACCGCACGGTGCAAAGAAACTGAGGATCACGCTCGTGCGCAGCCCCATCAGCTGCGTGCCGTCCCACCGGGCGACCGTGAAGGCGCTGGGCCTTCGCAGGCTCAATGCAGTGGTCGAGCACGATGCGTCTCCCGGCCATCCTCGGGATGGTGAGGACCGTCGCCTACCTGCTCGACGTTGAGGAGATCAGCTGATTATGGAAGGATTCGATATCCGGGCGCCGAAAGGCCAGAAAAAGAACAAGAGGCTCGGCAGGGGAGTCGGCTCGGGCCACGGGAAGACCGCCGGCAAGGGCACACAAGGGCCAGAAGGCGCGGGCAGGCGGCGGCGTGCGGCTCGGATTCGAGGGCGGCCAGATGCCGCTGTTCCGCCGTATTGCGCGGCGCGGCTTCTCGAATTATCCTTTCAAGAAGGTGTTCCAGGTCGTCAACGTGTCGGACCTGAATCGGTTCGCCGACGGGGACACCGTGACGGCGGAGTCACTGCGGCGAAGGGCCTGGCCCGCAAGAAGGGCGTGTCCGTGAAGATCCTCGGCAGCGGGGAGCTCGACCCGGAAGGTCGTCGTCGACGGACCGACCGTGTCGGCATCGGCGCGGGAAAAGATCATCGCGGTGGGCGGCAAGGTCAAGGACATGCCCGGTGGCTTCCTCGGAGCAGCCCCGCACGGGGAGGGAACGCAGGCCCGGGAAGGCGCCCGGGAAGCCCAACGCCAGGCCGCGCGGGACAGCAGCGGAAACTCCGCTGGAGACAGCGGCGGGAGATTCGCGGGATACCGCGGCGGAAAAATCGCGGGATACCGCGGCGGAAAAATCGCGGGATACCGCGAAGGACTGACGAGGCGAAGTAATGGCAAATCCGCTGGTCGATATTTTCAGGGTCAAGGAGCTTCGGGACAGGATCCTCTTCACCATCGGGATCCTCGTGATCTACCGGCTGGGAACCATCCTGCCCGTGCCGGGGATCAACGTCGCGGCGCTGAGGCTCCATTTCGCCGCGCGCACCAATTCCGGCGCCAGCGGGATCGAGGACTTCCTCGATTTCTTCGCCGGCGGCGCGTTCAAGAACTTCTCCATCTTCATGCTCTCGATCATGCCCTACATCTCCATGTCGATCATCATGCAGCTGGTCACCATCGTGTTCCCCAGGCTGAAGAAGATCCAGGAAGAAGAGGGCGGGAAGAAGAAGATCAACCGCTGGACCCGCTACGGCACCGTGGTGGTCGCCCTCATCCAGTCCTACACGGTCACCGTCTACGCGGCGCAGATTCCCGACGCCATCGTCATTCGCCCGCTTCGCCTTCAACCTCCTCGCGATGCTCACCGTCACCACGGGAACGATGTTCCTCATGTGGCTGGGTGACCAGATCACGCGGCGGGGCATCGGCAACGGGATCTCGATGATCATCTTCGCCGGGATCGTGGCCCGCATCCCCGGCGCGTTCTGGACGCTCGTGAGCATGGTGCGCCAGCGCACGCTGAACCCCGTATTCGTCCTCATCGTCCTGGCCCTCTGGGTGGTCGTCATCGGCCTGGTCATCATGGAGCAGCAGGGGCAGCGAAAGATCCCCGTTCACTACGCCAAGCGCGTCATCGGGCGGCGCATGTACGGCGCGCAGAACACCTACCTGCCGTTCAAGGTGAACCCCTCGGGGGTCATCCCCGTCATCTTCGCCTCCTCCATCCTGTTGTTCCCGGTGCAGATCGCCCAGAACCTCGGGGCGAGGATCGAGTGGCTCTCGCGCTTCGCCTCGTGGCTGCGGCCCAACGGCGTTCCCTACGAGGTTGCGTACGCCCTTCTCATCATATTCTTCGCGTACTTCTACACGCAGGTGACGCTGAACCCCGTGGAGATCTCCAAGCACATCAGGGAGAACGGCGGTTCGATCCCCGGGATCAGGAGCGAGAAGATGGAGGAGTACCTCTCGCGGATCCTCTACCGCATCATCCTGCCCGGGTCCCTCTTCCTCGCATTCATCGCGATCATCCCCTCCCTCGTGCAGGGGCTGTTCGGATTCCCGCAGATCGTGGCGTACCTCATGGGAGGCACGTCGCTGCTCATCCTCGTCGGCGTCGACCTGGACACGATGTCGCAGATCGAGGGTTACCTGCGCATGCATCATCACGACGGAATCGTGAAGCGGGGCAAGATCCGCTCGCGGAACCTGTAGGAATGAAGAGACGAGGGACCACGCATGAAGGTGCGCGTGAGCGTGAAACCGATCTGTGACAAGTGCAAGGTGATCAGGCGCCGGGGCGTGGTGCGCATCATCTGCACGAACCCCAAGCACAAGCAGCGCCAGCGCTAGAAGCAGAGCAGCGGAGAAGGAGAGAGGAATGGCACGTATTGCGGGCGTGGATCTTCCCAACAAGCATGTCGACGTCGCACTGACCTATATTTTCGGGATCGGCGTGACATCGGCCCGAAAGATCTGCGCGACCACGGGCGTCGACCCCGAGAAGCGCACGAACGATCTCACCGCCGACGAGGTGAACAAGCTGCGCACGGTGATCGAGAACGATTACCGCGTCGAGGGGCGCCTTCGCACGGAGGTTTCTCTCAACATCAAGCGGCTCATGGACATCGGCTGCTACCGCGGGCTGCGCCACCGCCGCGGCCTGCCCGTCCGCGGGCAGCGAACGAAGACGAATGCCCGCACCCGCAAGGGCAAGCGGAAGACCGTGGCAGGGAAGAGGAAGAAGTAAGCGACTTCACGTACTCGCGAAGTTCGCGGGGCGGACGCCCGAAGGGTGTCCGCGCAACCGCGCGTACCCGCGCGGCGACGTGTGACCCTCGATAGAGCAGGGGGCCGAGATACGGCGCGGGTTTCCGCGCGGCAGGTGTGGTTGAGACGGGGCGGCAGGGGGCCGTGATACAGCGCGGGTTTCCGCGCTGTTCCGCCAGTCGGCGGAAAGGCGGTCCCGTGCACGCGGCGCGCCGTGGGCGCGCACTCCAGGAGGAGAGACTTTGGCAAAGGCTCAAGAAGAAAAAGAATATCGCGGAAGGGAAGGCCTTCATCCAGGCGACCTTCAACAACACGATCGTGACCATCACGGACCTGATGGGCAACACCATCTCCTGGGCATCGGCCGGGGCGCTGGGTTTCAAGGGCGCGAAGAAATCCACGCCATTCGCCGCGCAGACCACGGCGGAGTCGGCGGCGAGCAAGGCCATGGAGCAGGGGCTCCACGAGCTCGTGGTGTTCGTGAAGGGTCCGGGCGTCGGCAGCGAGGCGGCCATCCGTGCTTTCGGCGTCCTGGGCATACGGGTGCGGTCCATCAAGGACATCACCCCGATCCCCCATAACGGGTGCCGCCCGCCGAAGAAGCGGCGGGTGTAGGGAGGCAGACAGTGGGAAGGAATATCGGCCCCCAGTGCAGGCTCTGCAGGAGCCACGGCTACAAGCTCTACCTCAAGGGAGACAGGTGCAAGGGGCCCAAGTGCCCCGTCACCCGCAAGAAGGGCGCCCCGGGCAAGGGCCCGCGGAGCCGTACGAAGAAGATCTCCGACTACGGCGTGCAGCTGCACGAGAAGCAGAAGCTGAAGAGGATGTACGGGATGCTGGAAGGCCAGTTCCGCCTCTTCTTCGGCAAGGCCGTGCGGCACAAGGGCATCACGGGTGAGAACCTCATCCAGATGCTCGAGCGCCGGCTGGACAACGTCGTCTACCGCATGCACCTCGCCCCGTCGCGAAGTTCGGCGCGGCAGCTGGTGCTCCACGGGCACATCGCAATCAACGGCCGCCGCGCCTCCATCCCGTCGCAGATGGTGAGGGAGAACGACGAGGTCGCGGTGCGCGAGAAGAGCACGAAGCTCACCGCCATCAAGGAGAGTCTGAAGGAGTACTCGCGGTCGGGGATCGTTCCCTGGCTGGAGATCGACCCCGACAGGATGGTCGGCAAGGTGCGCGCCATCCCGCGGCGCAGCGAGATCACCGATCTCGCGGACATCAAGGAGCAGCTGATCGTCGAGCTGTATTCAAAGTGAGGTGTCCCGCATGGTCCGCAAGAACCTCTTAAAGGGCTTCAAGAAGCCCAAGGGCATCACCTTCGAGCACAGCGAGGTAGAAGCCAACTACGGCCGGTTCGTGGCCTACCCTTCGAACGCGGGTACGGCGTCACCATCGGCAACACCCTGCGCAGGATCCTCCTGTCGTCGATCCAGGGGTATGCCATCAGCGCGGTGAAGATCACCGACGTACAAGGACGACGGCTCGCCGCACATCATCGCCAGCGAGTACGAGCCCATCCCCGAGGTCGTGGAGGACACGCCCGACTTCATCAACAACCTCAAGCAGGTCCAGCTGCGGCTGACCGGGGACCTGGAGGAAAAGACCGTTCTCGTGGAAGCCAAGGGCGGCGGGAAGCTCACGGCCCGCGACCTCGCCGTGGACAACGACGTGGAGGTGGTGAACGGGGACTTCGTGATCGCCAACATGATGGAGAAGGCGAATATCGAGTTCGAGATCCAGATCAACCTCGGGCGCGGGTACGTCCCGGCCGAGCGCAACGAGAAGTACATCGAGGTCATCGGCACGATCCCCATCGACGCGATCTTCTCTCCCATCCAGAAGGTGAAGTACAGCGTGGAGAACACGCGCGTCGGCCAGCGCACGGACTACGACAAGCTCATCCTGGAGATCTGGACCGACGGGACGATCACCCCCGACGACGCCCTTGCGGAAGCGGCCAAGATCGCGAAGGACCACTTCACGATCTTCATCAATTTCGACGAGGCGGAAGCCGGCGGCGACGACGAGATCGACGAGGACGAGGAGCGCATCCGCGCTCTCCTCGACACCCCGGTGGAGGAGCTGGAGCTCTCGGTGCGGTCAAGCAACTGCCTGCGCAACGCGAACATCCGCACCATCGGCGACTTGACGAAGAAGACCGAGGAAGAGATCACGAAGACGCGCAACTTCGGGAAGAAGAGCCTCCAGGAGATCCGCGACAAGCTGCAGGCGCGCGGGCTCGACCTGGGGATGAAGGACTACTCCGCGCTGAAGAAGCAGCTGAAGAAGCAGCTCGCCGGAGAGCTGCCCGGCGGCGTGACCGCCGGCGTCCAGGTGGTGAGCGCGGGGACGATGACGAAGGGAAGGAAGACAATGGATCACCGGAGTAGCATCAACAAGCTCGACCGCACGCATGCGCATCGCAAGGCGCTCCTGAAGTCCCAGGCGGTCTCCCTCTTCCGCTACGAGCGCATCAGGACCACCCTGGCGAAGGCCAAGGCCTCCCGGAGGCTCGCGGAGAAGCTCATCACGCGGGCCAAGGTGGATTCCGTGCACAATCGGCGTATCGCGGCACGGTCCATCGACGACGGGCGCGTGCTCGACAAGCTTTTCAAGGACATTGCCCCCCGCTTCGCCCAGCGCCCGGGAGGGTATACGCGTATCCTGAAGATGGGTCGCAGGTTCGGGGATGCCTCCGAAATGGTGATCCTGGAGCTTCTTGATCGCAAGGAGCGGGAGCGCAAGCGGAAGAAGAAGGAAGTCCAGGAGCCTGCCAAAGAGGGCTGAGAAAGCCCGCCTGATACCAGCCCCGCGTTCACCTCCTCGTGCGTTGCAGGGACGCGGGGCTCTCGAGCGCGCCTCCCGGCGCGCTTCCGTGGTTTACCAGGATCGAACGCCGATGTATGCTACGGCGCAGGCCCGTAATCGCCGATAAGGGGAGAGAAGGCGAAGCGATTTCTCATGCGACAGAGCCTCAAGATTGCCATAAGTCTCCTCGTCTCTCTTCTGCTCTTTGCCGGGTTTTCCGTGCTTGCTTTCTCGGGCCTGTTCAACGTCGTTCAGGCGAGCTTCTTCCTCCCGCGGCTCGAGAAGGCCTCCGCGGAAGACATCGCCTCCCTCGCGGCGAGCATCGACACGTTTCACAAGGGAAACCTCGAGGTCTTCACCGCTGCCGCGGCAAAGGATTTCGTCGGCGCATCTTTCTCGCAGACCCTCCCCGCCTCCGTCACCGCGGCGTGGAGCGACTTCGCGTCGCAGCAGGGAATCGGGTGGGCGCGCCTGCTCGGTTCCGACGGCCGGCGGCTGTGGTTCAGCACCCTCGAGACCGACAGGAAGCCGTCCGCCGCGGGGACTATCGTCTTCGCCAATTACACCGATGACCCCACTGCCGCCCCGGCTGACCAGGTGCTCGTCCCGCCGGGATCGTCGCCGCGCGTCCTGATCGATGGCGCTCACGATTCCTTCCTTTACCTCGTGCCCGCCGCGGGGTCAGGCCAGGTCGGGACGCTCATCGTCTCCGTGCTCCGGCGCGAGCTGCTCACGCGGCTGAGCCTGTCCCAGTCGCGCGCCGTGAACAGCATCACGCTCGTCGGCCGCGCGGGGATCCTCCTCGACGACCCCGGTGTTTCTTCCGCCGCCTACGACGCGCTTTCCGCGCTCTGGAGCGGGTCTCCGCCGGGTGGCAGCCCGCAACTCCTGACGCTGAAGGCCGCCGACGGGACGCAGTCCTCGTGGCGCGTATTTACCGCCCCTCTCGCGAACGGGGGGTACGCGAGCATCATGGTGAGCGCGTCCTCTTTCGAGATGTCGGACCTGATGAAGGCGCTCCTCCTGGTGACCTTCTTCCTGACCGTGTTCCTCCTCCTCTTTCTCATCCTCAACCTCCGTACCGATCCGCTGGAGGTGCTGCGCCAGCGGGTGAAGCGCTTCCAGGTGGAGCTGATCACGGAGCTCGTGGAGAGCCCGGGGGGCGCCGACTGGGGACGCTGGCGCAGGGAGATGGAGTCCCGCAAGGACGAAATAACCTGGCAGATCCAGCGCGGCATCGGGCGGGTTTCGCGCAAGAAGAAGCCGGTCATCGACGAGTACATGACGAAGAGCTGGGCCGAGATCATCGACCTGATCTCCCGCCGCACCGAGACACCCGCCGTGACCGGGCCCGCGATCGACGTCTCCCGGCTCGAATCACTCATCAAGTCGGCGCTCCAGAACGCGAACTTCATCATCCCCGCACAGAAGGTGCAGCAGGATCGGCCGCAGGGTCTCCCCCAGGGCCGCGCGCAGGGGCGACCCCTGCAGGTCGAGGAGATAAGCGCGGACGAGGTCACGGACGCTGCCCCCGAGCCGGTCGACGTCCGCTGCCGGGGCGCGATCCGCCGGCCAGGCTGTGCAGACCGCCGCATCCGTCGAAGAAGCAGAAGCCGTCGAAGAAGCGGAGGCGGTCGAGGAAGCAGCGCTGGTCGAAGAGGCCGAGGCGGTCGAGGAAGTCGAAGCGGTCGAAGAAGCAGCGCCGGCCGAGGAGGCGGAGGCAGTCGAAGAAGTCGAGGCCGTCGAGGAAACCCCGGATGCCGATGCAGCCGAAGCAATCGAGATGACCGAGGAGCCCGCGGAACCGCTGGAAAGTGACGTCGGGCCGCCGGGCGAGACGCATCCGGTCGAGCATCGGGCTGGAGGCCCTGCGGTCGAGATCGTCGAGGAATCCGTGCTCGAGAGCGATGTCGCGCCGGCAGAAGAGGTGGAGATCGTTGTCGATACCGTATCCCCGGATGAAGCCGAGCAGATCGAAGAGGCGGAAGCGGTGGAGGAGGCCGAGCCGGATGAGGGGGAAGCCGTCACCGAAGTAGCCGAGGTCGACTCCATCCCGGCGTCGGAGGTTTTCGAGATCCTCGACGAGCCGGCACCGCCTGCTGCCGTTGCGCCCGCCGGCAAGGGAGAGGGAGCTGCTCCCGTTTTCGCGCTGCGCGACCAGGCGCCCGCCGCGGCTGCCGGAAGGACCTCCACGATCACGGAGTTCATGGAGATACGCATCCCGCACGCCGACGCGGAGGGAGGTCTCCGCCAGGCCGAGCAGGCCGGTGCCGAATCCGGCGTGGAACCGCTGGAAGAGCTCCAGCCGCTGCCGGAGATCCTCCCCTTGCCCCCCGAGCCGACTGAGGAGGGCCTCGAATACTTCCCCCGGCCGAGGAGGAAACTGCGATGCGGCGCGGAGGCGAGGGGGGAGGCGTGAACGGAGCGGTCGACGACGAGCGTTTCGAGGAAGAGCTGCCTGCACTGCCCGAGCGCGACATGTCGGCCGCTCCCGAGGCCGAGGCCGCCGTGCCCTCCCCGGCGTCTCCCACGGAGAGCGATCTCGAGGAGCTGGAAGGCGCCGAGGAAGAGGAAGCCCAGCAGGCCGACGATGGGCTGGCGGGCAGGCCGGAAAGCGACACGAGCCAGCACCTTGCCGCGATGCTTTCCTCGGGGGAGCTGAAGAGCTGGACCATGGAGGAGATGCTCCGCCTCGTCGAAGAGTCGCGCTCGGCGATCGTCATGGAAGACGGCGTGTTCCGCATAAAGGAAGAGGTGTACACCGCTCCCGAGCTGCCGAAGGAGCGGCGAGGGAAGCCCGGCAGGACGGGCGCGGGCCTGCGGGAGCTCGCGGAACAGGTCGTGCGCCACGGCAGCCTGCCGTCGAAGGAAGCGACCGCGGCGCCCGCAGCGCCGGCCGCGACGGAAGAGGCAGCGGACGCGTCCGTACCGGGGAGCATCGGTGATCTGCTCAGCGACGACGATGCCCTCGATCTTTCCAGCATGGTCTTGCGCGACAAGGAGGTCCTGGAAGGTCCCCTTCCCATGGAGCAGGAAAGGACGAACCCCATTCGTCTCAAGCGGAACGGCCTCGACTACGACACGTTCCTCTCGTCCTATCCGCGCTCTTTCACCATGACGACGCAGATGAAGTCACTCGTGGAGCTCTCCCGCCGCGTTGTCGGCGGTAAGCGCAGGGGTGCTGTGAAGAAAGTCCGCGGCTACGCTCCCGATCTCACTGTCGGCATCAGCGAGAAGACAGTGCACCTCTCACGTTCAACTCCTCCGAGCGGTTTTCACCGAGCTTCTGGCCCCGCGCAAGGCCGTCCTGTTGGACCGCGAATCCCGCCGAGACGAAGGTTCTTAAGGCCAAGTACGATCCGGAGGATCTGCGGTACATGAAACGTGTCGTGCTCCTCCCGGCAATCTTCCGGGGCCAGGAGGCGTACCTGTTTTTTTCGTTTTCCAGCGAAACGGAATCACGATTAACACTTTGCTGTCCAAGCTCATTGTTCAATAGTGATTATAGCCGCTGTGCTATAATTCATCGGCTTCTTCCAACGGCAATACCGTTACCCTTGACAAAGCCGAGCATTCTCACTTAAGCTATTGAGGACTATTAGCCTTGGTGGAGGAAGAAAATGAGCACATTACTGTACATCATTCTTCCTCTCGCCGGTGTGTTTCTAGGTTGGCTAATTCGATGGCTTTATGCACGATTTCAGCTTTCATCGGCCGAGCAAAAGGCCTCGCGGATCGTCGGCGAGGCGCTGAGAGAGGCGGAAGCGAAGAAGAAAGAGGCGATACTTGAGAGCAAGGACCAGCTGTTGCGGGAACGCAACCAGCTGGAAAAGGAGACGCGGGAGCGCAGGATCGAGCTCCAGCGCGTGGAGAGGCGCCTCCTTCAGAAGGAAGAAAACCTAGAAAAGCGCGTCGAATCTCTTGAGAAGCAAGAGAGAGCGGTCAGCAACCGGGAGAGGACAGCCGCTGAAGCGGAAGCGGCATTGCAGCAGGAAGGCGAGCGGATAGCCGCCGAACTGGAGAGGGTCTCCGGTCTCAGCAGGGCGGAAGCGAAGAAGCTGCTCGTGCAGAGCCTCGAGAACGAGGCGCGTCACGATGCGCAGGTCACGATCAATCTCATCGAGCAGGAAGCGCAGGCTCGCGGCCGACAAGAAGGCGCGCGACATCCTGATCACGACCATCCAGCGGCTCGCCACGGACGTCGCCTCCGAGGTGACCGTGACCACGGTCAGCCTGCCCAACGACGAGATGAAGGGCCGGATCATCGGCCGCGAAGGGCGCAACATCCGCACCCTGGAGACCCTGACGGGCGTCGACATCATCATCGACGACACCCCCGAGGCGGTGGTCATTTCGTGCTTCGATCCCATCCGCCGGGAGATCGCGAAGACGGCCCTCAGCCGGCTGATCTCCGACGGGCGGATCCATCCTGCGCGCATCGAGGAGATCGTCCAGAAGGTCACCAAGGAGATCACGCAGACCATCTACGAGGAAGGCGAGCGCGTCCTCTTCGAGGTGGGCATCCATACGATGAGCCCCGAGGCCATCCGGACCCTGGGGCGCCTGCACTACCGCACCAGCTACGGCCAGAACGTCCTGGCCCACTCCAAGGAGGTCGCCCTCATCGCGGGGATGATCGCCTCCGAGGTGGGCGCCAACGTGGAGCTGGCCAAGCGCGCCGCGCTCCTGCACGACATCGGCAAGGGCGTCGAGGCGGACGGGGACGGCAACCACATCGAGGTGGGCATCGACCTGGCGCGGCGGCTCGGCGAGGACCCGCGGGTCCTCAACGCCATCGGCGCGCACCACGGCGACGTGGAGCCGGAGAGCGTGGAGGCGGTGATCGTGCAGATCGCGGACGCCATCTCGGCCTCGCGGCCCGGGGCGCGCAAGGAGACGCTGGACAACTACCTCAAGCGGCTGGAGAATCTCGAGTCCATCGCCGAGGACTTCGAGGGCGTGGACAAGGCGTATGCCATCCAGGCGGGGCGCGAGCTGCGCATCCTCGTGAACAACGAGAAGATCAGCGACGACGCGGCCAAGGAGCTCGCGAAGAGCATCGCCAAGCGCATCGAGAGCGAGCTGAAGTATCCCGGCAGGATCAAGGTGACGATCATCCGGGAAATGCGCGTCGATCGAGTACGCCCGCTAGGCCGGCGCGGCGAATGGCGCCGACATCCTGAAGGCCCTCATCCTGGGCGATGTCGTCGGACAGCCGGGATGCAGGGCCCTTTTCATGGGCCTGCCCGAGCTCGTCGCGGCGCCTCGGGGCCGACCTGGTGATCGCCAACGGGGAGAACGCCGCCGACGGTTTCGGCCTCACGCCCGACATCGCCGAGCGCATGCGCGCCAGCGGCGTGCACGTCATCACCTCGGGAAACCACATCTGGCAGAAGAAGGAGATCTACCCGCTCCTGGCGACCAACGACACCCTGCTGCGGCCCGAGAACTACCCGGTGATCCAGGGCGAGGGGGCGATCCCCGGCAAGGGGCACTGCATCGTCACGGTGCGGGACATGCCCGTCCTGGTGATCAACCTCGAGGGACGGGTGAACCTCTCGCCCCTGCGCGATCCGCTCCACGTGGGCAGGGCCCTGCTGAAGCAGTTCCGCAGCCGGGTGAAGGCGGTCGATCGTCGATTTCCACGCGGAGGCCGTGGAGGAGAAGGAAGCGCTCGGCCTCTACCTGGACGGCGAGGTCTCCGCCGTGGTCGGCACGCACACCCACGTGCAGACCGCCGACGAGCGGATCCTCCCCGGCGGCACCGCCTACATCACCGACATCGGCATGACCGGGCCGCGTGGACAGCGTCATCGGCATGAAGAAGGAGACCGCGATCGCGCGCAGCCTCACCCAGATGCCGCTGAAGATGGAGGTGCAGAACTCCCCGGCGGAGATCCAGGGCGTGCTCCTCGAGATCGATACCTCCACGGGCAAGGCGCTGCGGATCGAGAGGGTGCGCCAGCTCTCCGCCGTGTGAAGGCCCCCATGCGGCAGCGGCATGCGCTGATCGAGCTCCTCGAGGCACTGCTATCCCGACCGTGAAAGGCGCGTGCTCTTCGCGGAGGTCCTCCGCGGCGACGTCACCGTGGACGGGGTTACGGTGCTGAAGCCGGGCTCTCCCGTGCGCGCCGATGCGACGGTGGTCGCCCGCAGGCCGCCGCGTTCGTCTCGCGGGGCGGGGAGAAGCTCGCCGCGGCGATCGCGCGCGTGGGACATCGACTGCGCCGGGACGGCCTGGGTGGACGCCGGCTGCTCCACCGGCGGATTCACCGACTGCCTGCTGCAGAACGGGGCGGCGCTGGTGTACGCGGTGGACGTCGGCGAGGGCCAGCTGCACTGGCGCCTGCGGGGCGATCCGCGGGTGCGTCGTCAGGGAGCGCACCAACATCATGGACCTTGCTCCGCGCGATTTCGTCCCCCGCGCCGGCACGGTCCGCCGCGGACCTGTCCTTCCGTTCGCTGCGCCGCGCCGCGCACCACATCCTCGGTCTCACCACGGAAGGCCGCGGGATCTTCCTGGTCAAGCCGCAGTTCGAGTTCGCCGGCGCCGCCGCGAGACTTCCGGGGCGTGGTGCGTGGTGCGCGGGCGCTCCGCGGCATCCTGGAAGAGCTGCAGCGCGACCTGGCTGCCGAAGGCGTCACGATGGAAAGGGTGATGGCGTCACCGATCCAGGGCAGGAAGGGAAACCGCGAGTACCTCTGCTGCGCTGGGGTCCGGCCCGCCGTCGGCCGCCCTGCGTCCTGCCCGACGAGCTATTTCTGGAATGAGGCCCGCGACAGGGGCTGGTCGATCCGCACGCCCTCGGTGCCGAGGTAGGTCACCTTCCTGCCCTCGATAAGGACCTGCACCTGCTGACCGATGGGAAACTCGGTGGCGGCATAGACGACCTGGCGCAGCTGGGCGTTCATGGCCTCGATGCCCTGCGCGTTGAACCGGAAGCTCTCGCTGAAGTCCACCACGGCGGTGTCGTCCCTGACGGTCACGCCCTTCAGCACCGCTGCGGTCGGGATCATCGAGACGAGTCCGAGATTGAGCTCCTGCGAGGTGGGGCCCTTCAGGAGCGCGACAAGGCTGTCGCGCAGCGGTGAGTCGCTTGCCGGGATGGAACGGATGACGCTCTTCACGGAAATAGCGCCGTTCTCGTCCACGGCGGCGAAGAACAACCGCGCCTTGCGGATGCGAGGCGCGACGCTCTGCGGGAGGCAGGGAGTTCGCGGCAGCGCGGAGTGGACGCCGCGGGCGGCGTTGTCGAAGGGGCGGCTCGCGACGCCGACGCGGGCGACGCGCCCTCCGCCCCGGAGAGCGGGCGGACCGTCACCTGCGGCGCCGGGGCGCGGCAGCGCGCCGGGGTCTTTCCGCTCATTCGCTGGAAGGCGGCGGCAATGGGCTCGCGCGCGGCAAAGCCGACGGCGACGACGATCACGGCGAGGCAGATCCAGAAAAGGAAGCCGAGGCCGGCGATGTCGGGCTGGTGCCCCGCGGGAGCGTGAACCTGAGCGCGTTCGTTTTTCGTTGCCATCTTCACCATCATGATCGGCGGATCGGCGGGTTTGAACAGGGATTCCTGTCGCAGCAGGCGCCACGACAGGCGCCACGGCCGCGTCGCAATTTGACAGCCCCATTGAATCCCGCTATACTCGCCGCCGCATGATGGAGTTCACGGGAATCAGCGCTTCCCCGGGCATCGCGCGGGGCAAAGCGTTCCTGTTCCTGGAAGACAGGCTCTCCGTCCCCCGCTATGACATCACCCCCTCCCAGGTCGACTCCGAGTACGGGAGGTTTCTCGCCGCCCTGGAGAAGGCCGCGGCGGAGGTGAAGGGGCTCGTCACGGGGCGCGATGCGGTGCTCTTCGAGGCGCAGCTTCTCATGTTCGAGGATCCCGAGCTGAAGGAACAGGTGCGCGCGCTCCTCGGCGAATCCCGCCGCAACGTCGAGTGGGTCCTGCTCCAGATCGTGGAGGAGATGCCAGCGAAAGCTCATGCACGCGGACAGCCAGTACCTGCGCGAACGCACGGTCGATTTCACCGACGCCGGCAACCGCATCCTCGCCCACCTGCTTCAGCGCAAGCGGGCGCGGCTGTCCGACATGAGCGAGCCGGCGATCCTCGTGACGCACAACGCTCATGCCGTCCGATACCCTCGGCCTCGACCGTCGTCTCGTGCTCGGGCATCGCGGCCGACGCGGGCGGGAAGACATCCCATACCGCCATCCTCGCGCGGGCAAGCGAGATTCCCGCCGTGCTCGGGCTCTCGGACATCAGCCGCAACGTGCACGACGGGCGACGAGGTGATCGTGGACGGCAACCGGGGCACGGTGATCGTGAACCCCGACGAGGCCACCCTGCGTGCTCTACGACGAGCGCCGCCGGGAATGGGAGCGCAAGAGCATCATCGCTCAGCGGGCAGAGGGACCTCCCCGCGGAGACCACCGACGGGAAGCTGCTCTCCCTCGAGGGGAACATCGAGATACCCGAGGAGGCGGGATCGGTCCTCGCGCACGGCGCGGACGGGATCGGGCTGTTCCGCTCCGAGTTCCTGTTCATCCAGCCCAACCGCTTTCCGACCGAAGAGGAGCAGGTGGCCGCCTACACGTCGGTGCTGACGGCCATGGGAGGGGAAGCGGTCACCATCCGCACCCTGGACCTCGGGGGCGACAAGGTGATGCCCGGGTTACCATCTGTCCGAGGACAGCAACCCGCTCCTGGGCTGGCGGGCCATCCGATTCTGCCTGGCGCGGCCCGAGATCTTCCGCACGCAGCTCCGGGCTCTCCTGCGCTCCTCGGTGGCACGGCTCCCTGCGCATCATGTTCCCGCTCATCTCGGGGGCGGGAGAGCTCGACCGGATCGAGGAGAATCTCGCCGAGGTGAAGGCGGAGCTCACGCGCGACGGCCACCCGTTCCGGGAAGACGTTCCGGTGGGCATCATGATCGAGGTGCCGTCCGCTGCCGTCACGTCGGACATCCTCGCCGCGCGCGTCGACTTTTTTTCCATCGGGACCAATGACCTGATCCAGTACACCCTCGCCGTGGATCGTGGCAACGAGAAGGTCGCCTATCTCTACGAGCCGTTCCACCCGGGCGTGCTGCGCCTCATCCGCACCACCATCGAGAACGGCCACGCGCACGGCATTCCCGTGGCGATGTGCGGCGAGCTCGCCGGGGACCCCCTGGCGACGGTCGTGCTCCTCGGCCTGGGCCTGGACAGCTTTTCCATGGGTCCCATCGGCATCCCCCTCATCAAGAGGATCGTGCGGTCCGTGGGGAGCATGGAGGCGGAGGCGTTCGTGCGCGGGATCGTGCCCATGACCTCGGGCGCGCAGATCGAGCGGGCCGTGCGGGACTGGATGGAGGAGAGACTTGACTTCTTCTCCTGGTAGCCCCGCCCCGGGCGGCACGTCCGCGCTCCCGCGCGTGGCAATCATCGGGCGGCCCAACGTGGGAAAGTCGACGCTCTTCAATGCCCTGCTGGGCCGGCGGCGGACCATCACGCACTCGGATCCCGGCGTGACGCGTGACCCGGTGGAGTTCCCGTGCCTCGTCGCCGGCGCGCGCGTGCTGCTCGTCGACACGGGCGGCTACACGGCGGACGACGGGGGGCTGGACGGGGTCGTCTCGGCGCGGAGCCTGCAGGCGGCGCGGGCGGCGGACCTCGTGCTCCTCGTGCTCGATGCGCTGGAGACGACGCCGCTGGACCGCGAGTTCATGCGGCTCCTGCGTCCCCTTTCGGACAAGCTGCTCCTGGTGGTCAACAAGGTGGATACGCCCGACCGCGACTCGCTGGTGTGGAACGCGCACGAGCACGGGTTCCCGCACGTCATCGGCGTTTCGGCCGCTCACCACCGCAGCATGGACCGACTCCGCGAGACGATCGTGGCCATCCTGGAGGCGCAGCGCGAGGAGCCTCTTGCCCCGGACGATATGCGGCCGATTACGGCCGCAGGGCCGATGACGGCCGCAGGGCCGATGACGGCCGCAGGGCCGATGACGGCCGCAGGGGGGCATGCGGCGCCCGGCAGCGCCGGACGCGGAGACGGTGCGCATCGCGATCCTGGGCAAGCCGAACACGGGCAAGTCCACCCTCGCCAACCGGCTGCTCGGGGAGGAGCGCTCGATCGTCTCCGCCGTCCCCGGGACGACGCGTGACGTGGTGGAAGGATCGTTCGTGCACAAGGGACGGACCTTCCTGCTCCTCGACACCGCGGGCATACGGCGCAAGAGCCGTGTCACGGATCCCGTGGAGTACTACTCGGTGAACCGCGCCATCGAGAGCATCGGCCGCGCGGACATCGTCTTCCTCACGATCGACGCCACGCAGGGGCTCGTGGACCAGGACAAGAAGATCGCCGCGCAGGCGGTGAAAGAGGGCAGGGGAGTCATCATCGTACTCTCCAAGTGGGACCTCATGAAGGATTCCCCCACGCTCCTGAAGGACGCGGCGGAGATGGTGCACTTCCAGTTCCCCGTGCTCGGCTTTGCCCCGGTTCTCCCGGCCTCGCGCGCACCGGCTACGGCATCAAGAAGCTCATCGACACGGCCGCCGCCGTGTGGGACCAGCTGCAGCGCCGCGTGGGCACGGGCCGACTCAACCAGTCGCTGGAAAGCTGGATAGCGCACTACAGGCTCCCCGTGCGGGGCAGGAACTTCAAGATTCGGTTCATGACGCAGGTGGGCGTTAATCCCGTCCGCTTCGTGGCCTTCGTCAACAGGATGAGCGGATTCCCCACGCAGTACGGGCAGTACCTCGAGAACTGCATCCGGCGGGATTTCGACCTCGCCCACGTTCCGGTCATGCTGGAGTTCCGCCAGAGCGCGAAGAGCGTGCAATGAAGTCCTGGGGCATCGGCGACGTGGCACGCCTCCTGGGGGTGAAAGCCCACGTGATTCGCTACTGGGAAAGCGAGCTGCCCCTCCTTTCTCCCCGCAAGGGCATGTCGGGGCGGCGGGCGTACACGGCAGGGGACATCCGCATGCTCATGCGGTTCCGCAATCTCCTGTACGACAGGAAGTTCACCATCGAGGGAGCCAAGCAGAGGCTCTGGGAAGAGATCGGCGCCGGCGACCCCGACGTCGCGGCGCGCTTTGCCGAGATCCGCACGGATCTCATCGAGGCGCTCATGACGGTGCGCCGCGGGCTGCCGGCATCGGCATCAACGGCTGACGGTGCGGCAGGAGCGGCGGCCGCCGACAGGGAAGCACCGTGGCTGGAGGGGCTCGCGGAGGCCGCGGGCGTGCGCGGCGGGGAAGGGGAAGACATGGACGAGAAGGAGCTGATCCGCCGCTTCAGCGACGCGGGGCAGGAGCACCTCTTTGCCTTCTGGCAGGACCGGCCGCAGCGCATGAAGCAGCGTCTCCTGGAGGGCCTCGCGGGGCTCGACCTCGGCCTGGTGGGCGAGCTGCGCGCCGTCATTGCCGGTGCCCGGCGCGGCGGGTGCTCCCGCGGCTGCCCGCGACATCGTTCCCGCGCCCTTCGTCCCCCTGCGCTCCAGCGTCGCGGACAGCGAGACCCGCGCCGCCGGCGAAGAGGCCATCCGGCGGGGCTACACGGCACTCCTCACCGTGGCCGGCGGGCAGGGCTCACGCCTCGGTTTCGAGGGTCCGAAGGGCATGTTCCCCGTCACCCCCCTGCGCGGAAAGACGCTCTTCGCCCTCTTTGCCGAGAAGCTCCTCGCCGCGCGGCGCCGGTACGGCGCTCAGATCCCGTGGCTGATCATGACCGGCCCCCAGAATCACGAGGCAACGCAGGACTATTTCCGGTCACAGGACTGGTTCGGGCTCGGGCAGGAGACCGTGCACATGTTCGTCCAGGGAAGCGTCCCTTCCTTCGCGCCGGACGGCCGTCTCCTCCTGGCGCTCGACGGCGGGCTGTTCTTCAACCCCAACGGCCACGGCGGCGTCATCGAGGCCCTGCGCGCGTCCGGCACCCTTGCCCTGGTGCAGAAGCGCGGGGTGGATCACCTCTTCTACTTCCAGGTGGACAACCCGCTGGTCTGCGTGCCGGACCCCCTTTTCCTCGGCTTTCACCAGAAGGCGCGGTCGCGGATATCGGCCAAGGTGGTCGCCAAGGCGTACCCCGAGGAGAAGCTCGGGGTGATCGTCGTGCGTGACGGGAAGTACTCCGTGGTCGAGTACTCGGACCTCGACCCGCGGCTCATGACCGCGCGCAAGGCCGACGGCTCGCTCCTCTACGAGCAGGGCTCCATCGCCATCCACATCCTGGACACCGCCTTTCTTGCCGACCCGAAGCTGAGCCTGCCCTGGCACCTCGCGCGCAAGAAGGCGAAGACGCTCAATCCCGTGCCCGGCGGCACCGAAACTGTGGAAAGAGACGCCGTGAAGATGGAGAGGTTCGTGTTCGACGCGATCCCCCTCGCCGAGAGGGCGCTGTTCTTCGAGACGGACCGCGCGGAAGAGTTCGCGCCGCTGAAGAACCGCGAAGGGACCGACTCCATCGCGACATGCCGGGAAGGCCAGGTGGAACAGGCCGCCCGGTGGCTCACCTCCTGCGGCGTGGAGGTCCCCAGGGACGGGAAGGGCAGGCCCTGTCATGCCATCGAGATCAGCCCGCTGTTTGCGCTGGACCCCACGGTCCTCGCAGCGCGGCGGGGGCTGGTAAAGGATCGTATCGATGAGGACACACTCCTCGTTTAGGCTCCGCTTCTCTCCCACGGTGGCTGCGCTTGCCGCAGCGTGCGCCGCGGCGCTTTCCGCTGCCGCGCCGGCGGGCTCCCTTGCCGCCGGTGTCGGGGTGGAGTCCACGCCGGTGGTGCCCGCGGAAAACTGGGAGGCGAGGTCGCTTCTCCGTGACACCATCTTCGCCCCCGTCGGGGACGCGTCCCGCCACCACGCCGGGATCCTCGGGCAGCAGACCGGCGCGCCGAAGGTCTCCTTCCAGGCGCTGATGCAGGAGGGTTCGCTCTACCTCGTCTTCGCCAACGCGCGGGGAAACGCGTTCCCCCTGACCGGCGCGGGCACCTTCATCATCAAGCGAAGCCTCGCCGACGGTTCCTTCCAGCAGGCGAAGGTCTTCCTGCAAGACGATCCCGGCTGCTACCTTCGGCTGTTCCCTGACGGGGATCGCACGCTCATGGACGTCTCCCTGTTCGACCTGCCCTTCCAGCGAGAGATCGCGCTGCCGGTGGCGTTCGAGAGTCTCCTCACCTCGCCCCTGTCCCGCATCATGGACCTGAGCCGCGCCGCGGTGGACTGGGCTCTCGTGCTCGCCCCGCAGCAGACCGAGGGCGACCGCAGGGTGGCGGACGTGGCGGCGGTCGTCCGCGCCCGCCTGCACGGGCTGCGCGACATGGACGACGGCGCCATGGACGCGGCCGGGAAGATGGTGTCCATCGCCACCGGAAAAGCGGCCGGCAGGGGAGGGTTCAACTGCTCGGGGTTCGCCAAGTGGGTCGTGGACGGCTTCTTCGCACCGCTGGCGGGGCACCCGATGGACATCGCACCGCTGAAGGCGCGTGATGCCGGCATCGCCAGGACGTGGAGCGCGCGCTACGAGGAGCTCTACGATCCGTACTTCGGCCTGGACTGGAGCCGCGGCCTCGCGAAAAACATCGCGCTGCAGCGCACCGGCACCATGCCGTCCGACGAGGACGTCGACATCCGCGATGACACCCGCGTGCCGTACGTGAAGGACGTGGGATACCCCGTCACGTCGCTGAAAGCGGTGCTGTACTTCCTGGCCCGCGAGGCGCCGGGATCCCTGTACATCGGCTCGGTGAACGCGGCCTCCGCGCTCGCCGTTCCCGAGGGAATCCCCACGCTGCGCCAGCACCACCACGTCATCGTTCTCCTGCCTTTCTTCGACGCGTGGGGCGCCTTCCAGGTCACCGTGATGGAGCGGAACGTCGAGACGAGCCTCCCCTCGCTCGTGCGCCGCTACGGGAGCGAGTTCGTCCACCTCGTGCACATCGCCACCGGCGGCGTCTTCCAGCCTCCGCTTCTCCCGGCCAATTGAATTAGGGAACCGCGGGGGGTATTCTTTTTCCAGGATGATCGTCTTGCTTCTCTGTTCACTCCTGTTCCTCGGCGGCCCGGTCGCGGCGTCGGCCGCGCCCGCGGAGTCCGATCTCTTCTCCGAGGCCGAGAGCAGGTACCTGGGGCACAACTACACCGCCGCGCTGGAAGCCTATGACGCGTTCCTGGCGGCATACCCCCTCTCCGAGCGCGTTGCCGACGTGCAGTACCGGCGCGACGTGTGTCTCTACAGGCTTGCGCGCTACAAGGAGGCGGTTGCCCTTGCCGACGACATCGGGAGGCGCTACCGCTCCACGCGCTGGTTCGCGTACGTGCCGCTCTGGAAAGGGCTCTCCCAGTACGCGCTGGGAAGCTACTCCCTCGCCATCGACAGCCTGGATGCATTTCTCTCCGGTGAAACGGACCCCGAGTTCACGCCGCAGGCGCTCCTCCACAAGGCGCTCGCCCAGCACGCGCTGTCCAATGACACGGCGGCCGTCGCGACGCTTCAATCCCTTGCCACCGGCTACCAGGCGTCCTCGGTCTTCCCGTACTCCGCCGTCCTCCTGGGATCGCTGCTCCAGCAGTCAGGGGCAAGCGCGGACCTGCTGGCGCTCACGCAGCGCACCGACCCGTCGTCTTTCCCCGCCCCGTGGAAGAACCAGTTCCTCCTCCTCCGGGCCGCGGCGCTCTGGGGAGCAGGGCGCTTCGACGATGCACAGCCGCTCTACATCCAGCTCGTCGGCGCTCCCGACGATGTCGCCCTGGTGGCCTACGGCCGCCTGTTCTCTGCGGCCCAGCGGAGGAACGACCTGGCGGGGATGCGCGACCTGACCCAGGCGGCGGAGACGCGGTTCGCCGGGCACACGGACCTTCTCTCCCAGCTGTGGACGCGCGTCGGGGCCGAGAGCTTCCGCGCGGGCGCGTCGGATTCTGCCGAGCCGTTCCTCCGCCGCGCGTGGAACGCGCGCGCCCAGGTGCCGGTCAACGAGGCCGTGCCGCTGTACCTTGCCGAGATCCTTCTCCAGAGGAAGGATCCCGCGGGTGCCCGGCAGGTCCTCCTCGACTTCCTGGCGGCAGGGAACCAGGGGACCGGCGCGGTCATCATCCGACTCGGTGACCTTGCCGTGATGGGAGACGATTTTGCAGCGGCTGCCGGCTACTACGCACAGTTCCGCGCTGCCTACCCCGACTCGAAGCGGGCGCCCGAGGCAGGCGCCCTCCTGGCGTACTGCCTTTTCCGACAGAACAAGGACGGCGACGCCTCGCGCCTCGTGGACGAGCTGCTCGCGCAGGGGGACGATCCTTCACTGACCCGCCAGCTCATGAAGCTGCGCATCGTGCTCCTCAACCGGGCGCAGCGGACGAGCGATGCCGCGGCGGCGCTCAAGCAATACACCGGCCTTTACCCGGATGACCTTCGCTCGCGCCTGGATCTGCTGAAGACGCTGTTCGTGCTGCAGCGCACCCCGCAGATCGTGAGCGAGGCGGATGCCATCCGCAAGCAGTTCCCTTCCATAGACACGCAGGATCCCTATGCCGCGATCGTCACCTCCTACCTGCGGGGGCTCGCGTTGATATCGTCCAAGGACTACAGCCGCGCCTCCGCCGAGCTCGCCACGATCAATCCCGACACCGCGCAGAAGAACGGGCTCGCCGCCATCGTTCCCTACGCGCGCTACTACCTGGGGTGGGCCTCCCTTCGCCAGGCGGATTTCCCGCGCGCCTCCCAGGTCTTCGACTCCCTGGCAACCGCGTTCCCTTCGCACGAGCTTGCGCCGATGGTGGTGTATCTCGCGGGCTGGTCACACTTCAGCGCCGGGGAGTTCGACAAGGCAGCGGCGTTTTTTGCCAAGGGGTCAGCGGCAGGCGGGCAGGACGAGCTGTCGCAGAAGAGCCTCTACCTCCTGGCCAAGAGCCTCTTGAACCTGAAAAAGACAAACGATGCCATCACGGTGCTCCAGCGCATCGCCGCCGCGACACCCCCGTCACCGTGGGCCGCGGACGCGCTGTTCGACTATGCCGGCGCGCTGTCGGACCTCGGGCAGACACGGCAGGCGGCGGACGCCTACCGCAAGGTCTACGATTCGTTCCCCGACTCGCCGCTGCGCGAGGAAGCGCTCTACCGGCGGGCCGATACGTTCATGACGCACGGCATGATCCCCGACGCGCGCGCCGCCTACGACGAATACCGCACCCGCTACCCGAAGGGGAAGCTCGTCGATGCCGCCCTGTACTGGGGAGGCACCGCGGCCCAGTCAGCGGGGGAAGGGATGGCCGCGGCCCTGCTGTGGGAGCAGCTGCTGTCCGGCTACAAGGACAGCACCTTCCGCGCCTCTGCTCTCCAGCAGACCGCCGAGGCGTACGCGGCGGCGCAGCAGTATGCGAAGGCGCTGGATGACTACACGAAGTTCATCGCGGAGTTTCCTGACGAGGCGCGCGCTGCGCGCGCCGACATCCGCGCCGAGCAGATCAGGCTGCTGGCGGCAGGGGAGGGCGACAAGGAAGCGGCCCTCTCGGCGGTCATCGCGCGCGGTACCGGCGATGCAAAGCGGCAGGCGACCATCGACCTCGCGCGCCTGTACATCTACAGCGGTGACAAGCGCGCCGACACCGGCTACAAGCTGCTTCTTCCCGTGATCAAGGAAGGCGACCCGAAGGGCGCGGCGGACGCGCAGGCACTGGCCGGGGAATACTACTACCGCAAGGGAGACCTCGCGGAGGCTGCGCGCCAGTTCATCGCCGTGGCCGTGATCCCCGGTGTCGACCCGAAGGCAGCGGCCGCGGCCCTTTACCGCGCCGCGGAGATGATGCAGCTGGCAAAGCGGCCGGCGGACGTCGCCGCGCTGCTGCAGCGCCTGGAGGCGGGGTTCCCCGACTCCGAGTGGACCGTGAAGGCGCGGCTCCTGGCCGGAGGCGCATCGTGAAAGCGACGTTTGCTGGTGCCGTGCTCGCGGCACTTCTCGCGGCAGCCGCGGTGCCCCTCGCGGCGCAGAGCAGTACTGCCGCGGCGCAATCAACCGCGCCGTCGGTTGCCCCTGGTGAACCCGAGATCGTGATGCCGCAGGTCGTCCTGCAGATCGAGGACCTGAGCGTCGAGAAGGTCGTTGCCCAGCTGCCGGCAGAGGCAGAGCTCCTCCCGCCGGAGAGACCCGTGCCCATCCTGAGCGAAGGGGACCTCGTGATCGGGGACCCCTCGATTCCTGCCGCGGATGTCGGCACCGAGGCGCCTGTCATCGCGCAGGGCAGCAGGACGCTGAGCTCCGACATCACGCTCGGCGCGGGGATGCAGAACCGTATCATAGCGAGCATGGCCGTGAAGACGCTCGGCGCCGACCCGCGCTTCGCGCTCAGCTTCAACCACGAGACGCTGGACGGCTTCGCCGGTCACGTGCCGGGCTCCGGGTTCAGCCTGCGCAACGACCTGCTGGACGGCAGCCTGAAGTTCGGGCTCGGACCGGTGGACACGAGCGTTGCGGGCACCTTCAACGAATCCGAGAACGGGCTGCAGCAGGAGCCTCTTCCGTTCGTGGCGCGCCTTGCCCGGTCCCTTTCGGGAACCGCCGACTTCAGCGTAGCGCCCAGGGACTGGCTCACCCTCGGCGCCGGAGTGGACGGGAGCTACGACTCCCTGACGCTGGAAGGTTCCTCCCCGCTGCAATCAGGGGAGTTCCTCGTGACGCCCCGGCTTTCGGCCCAGGCCCGCGCGGGCGTGCTCACGTTCGGCCTGCAGTCCGCCTACACGTTCCGCGGCGACACGGGTAGCGGCCTCCAGCGGTTCACCGTGACAGGATCCTTCACTGCCGATCTCCCCGATACCTTCCTCCTCTCCGGAAACGTCGGGTGGTTCTGGAACGACGACACGGTCGGACTCAGCCTCGTACCGTTCTCCGTGAATGTCACGGGAACGCCGTGGCAGTTCATCACATTCTCCCTCGCCTTCGGCTACGCGGTCCAGCAGTACAACCTCCACGACATACTCCCCGCTGATTCCTTTACCTATTACCCCGGCGGGCTGAAGGACGACTACGGCTGGTTCGGCTCCGGATCGGTCCAGTTCACCTTCACGCGTGACCTGTCAGCGACCTTCGCCGCCGCCTACAGGCAGAGCGCCGAGCTTCCAACGGGGGTTCCCGCCGCTGATCCAACGACTGGCCTGTTCGTGGTGACGCAAGCGCCTGCCCAGGAGCTGTCCTCTGACGTCGGCTTCCGATGGGGCATATCCGCCGCGTTCTCCGTATCGGCGGGCTGGCACCACGAGTACATGGCCCTCCCATTCTTCACTCCCATCGACTCGCTGCGGGCGGAAATCATCGGCCTGGACCCTGCCGGAAGGTTCGGGGCGAACCTGTCGGTCTTGTTTGCGCCTCCGTTCGCCGCCGCGCCGCAGCAGCCGGTCCTCCGTCTCTCGGGCTTCTGGAAGGCATCCGATGCGGTGAAGCTCCAGCTCGATGCCGATGATCTCCTGGGTCCGCTGATGGGCACCCCGCGCTGGGACATAGGACCCTATGCAGCCCCGGGGTTCAGGGTGACCGGCTCGCTGGGGATGAGCCTGTGAGCGATATCGTCGTCGCGAGCCCCGCGAGCCCGGACCCGGAGATTCGCCACGAAGAGATCCGGCACCGGGAGAACCAGCGCCGCCGCTCGGCCGTGAGCTTCGGGGCGGCTTTCGTGATTCATATTGCCGCGCTTGCCCTTGCGGCGCTCCTGGCTGCCTCTGTTCCTCTCCCGCGCGCCCCGGCCCCCGATCTCGGTCGATCTCCAGCTCGCCTCTTCCCCGACGCTCGCCGACCAGTCGTCGATGGCCCTTGCAGCGGATTCCACATCCGTGGCCGCCGCGGCGGCACCTGCGCACGCGCCGTCGCCCGCTGCTGCACCCGTGTCCTCCGCGAAGTCCAATGCGAGCGGGTTCGTGATTCCCACGCCGCGGGCGCCGTCACCTGCTGCAACGGTTCCCCGCCGGCTCCTCGTTCCGGCAGGCCGGCGGCGCCGCGGGGGGCGCGGCGAGCCTTCCGGCGCTCCCCAGCCCGCTGCCGGGGCCCACGGTTCCCGCCCAGCAGGCAGGGACCGCGGCCGGCACGGGCACGGGCGCGGCCCAGCACGGGGGGCAGGGAGTCGCGGTCGCCGCGCCTTCCGCGGCGGGGAGCGCGAAGGGGAGCCTCGACCTCAGCGGGGTCGACAAGGCGCTGTCCAGCGAACCCGCAAGCTCCGGCTCCGCGCGCGCCGGCACGGGCGGAGCCGCCGGCGGCACCGCGGCCCAGGGAGGCGGCGCTGCCGGCGGAGCGACCAGCGGTCCTGACTACCGGGTGGTGTGGGACCAGCCTGATGCAAGCAAGGGACGGGAGGTTGTGAGCGCCGTCACGCCGAAGATACCGGCGTGGGTGGCGAAGCAGGGGTTGTCGCTTTCGGTCACCGTGTCCTTCACGCTCAGCGCCGACGGTCTGCTGTCTGCAGTCTCCGTCAAGAAGACATCGGGCTATTCCGACGTGGACGCGGCCGTTGTCGACGCCATACTCCGCTGGCGTTTCACCACGGCCGCGGGCTCCGCGTCCATCAAGGGGGAAATCCCCTTCAAGATCACTTCCCGGTAGCGCTGGTCATTCGCGCGGCGCCGCGGGGGTCACGCGCCGGCCTGCCGGTCCCGCCGTATCAAGTTGACAGCCGGAATATTCGAGGATACTATTGTAAAAACCTCTGGGAGGGGGACAATGCTATTCTCATACGGCAATCTGATTACACTTGTCGTCGTCCTTCTCATACTCGTCATCTACCGGGCGCTGGATCGCAACAACAGGTCACTGGAGAAGCTGAAACGCTTCAGCGACAGGATCGTGGACAACATGAACGCGCTCGTGACGGAGCGCACCGGGCAGGTTCGTGACCTCTCGCTGGAGATCCAGGGAAGCCTGAAGACGGGGAAGGAGATCCTTGCGCGCGCCCGCGGCGTGGAGGAGCTCCTTCAGAATCGCAGCGCCGACATCGACGAGATACAGAAGCGCTTCGCCGAGTACGACCGTGCGCTCGCCGAGCTCACGAGCATGTCGGGACGCGTCGACAAGAGTCTCCAGCGCCTGCGCGACGAGTCGGGATTCATCGACGAGCTGGGCAGGAAGGTCGAAGGCGCGGCGGCGCGCCTGGATGCCATGGAGAGGAAGCTCCCCGCGATCGAGGAGGATATCGCCGTGCGCGGCCGCACTGCCGTCACGGCGCTCCAGGACGAGATGGTCGGGGCCCTCGACACGAAGGTCGCGGCCATCTCCGCGGCCCTTTCCTCCTCCGAGGCGAAGGTCAGGGATTTCTCCGCCTACCTCGCCCGCCTGGAATCCCGCGAGGAACAGTCCGGCAAGGAGCGGCTCGCCGTCTACGCCAAGGCCATGGACGGCTTCGACGTCGCCCTCCGCGGCAAGCTCTCGGAAGCGGTGAAGCGAAGCGAGTCTCTCGAGGACGAGGTCTTCGCGCGGCTCTCCGCCCGGATCCAGGAGAACGAGGCGTCCCTCGCGAAGAGCGTCGCGGGGCTGGAGGCGCGGCTCTCCGGCTGGCAGGGTGACGTTGACGCCCGGGTGAAGGCTCTCGACGCCGACATTCGCGGCAAGGTCGCCGAGGCGGCGAAGCGCGGCACGACGCTGGAAGAAGAGGTGTTCGCGCGGCTGGCGGCCCGGATCCAGGAGGACGAGGCAGCCATCGCCGGGAGCATGGAGGCTCTGGAGACGCGCCTCGCCGACTACCAGGGTGACGTGGACTACCGCGTGAAGTCCCTCGAGGACGCGGCCCGCGATGTCGACGGCCTGCGTGCATCGCTCACGGAGACCGTTGATCGCATGGGCGCCGCGGTGCGCACGGACATGAAGACACTGGGCGCCGACCTGGTGGCAGGCTGGACATCGGAGGTCGCCGCCGCGGCTGCTGCCCGCGACCAGCTGCGTGGCGGGCTGGCGGACCTGGAAGCGGAGATGGCCGGCCTCAAGACGCGCGCCTACCAGGACGTGGAGAAGAAGCTCTCCGTTTTCGAAGACGAGTTCTTCGTCGACCTGCGGGCACGGTCTACCGCCATGCAGGAAAAGTTCCTCGCCTGGCAGGCGGAGATGGACAGGCGTGTCACCGAGTTCGAAGGGGAAGTGAAGGAGCGCGTCGGGGACGCGGAAGACTCGCTCACGGCCCTGCGCGAGGCCCTGCG
The DNA here is from genome assembly GCA_963768665.1 of uncultured Spirochaetota bacterium. GTDB lineage: Bacteria > Spirochaetota > Spirochaetia > SZUA-6 > Fen-1364 > Fen-1364. The sequence goes on from CAVYIU010000004.1 coordinate 641,541, forward strand.
CGGTGATGTCGAGAAAGCGAAGAAGGACGCCTCCCTGGTGTTCGAGAAGGACCTTGCCGCGGTACGAGACGCGCTGGAGTCCGGTTCCCGCAAGATGCACCGCGAGATAGAAGCGGGCCTCGCCGCGCTCGCGTCGGGCCTGGACGCCGGCCGCAAGGAGCTCACCGAGCTCTTCGACGCTTCGCGCACCGAGGTCGTGGCGTGGGAGGGACGGTCCCGCGAGCAGCTCGCCCAGGCGGAGCTCAGCATTGCCGACCGGATTGCCGCCCTCTCCACGGAGGCCTCCACCTCCATCGGCGCCGTGCGGGAGTCCTTCGCCACGCAGAAAGACGATCTGCATTGTGGCGACCAACGAGGAGCGCATCGCGATGCGCAAGGAGCTCACCGCCATGGCGGAGAGCATCACCGCCTGCCGCGGCGAGCTGAAGCAGGCGACCGACGCCGCCATGGATTCATTGCGCTCGCAGGCGGAGGCGTTCCAGGCGGAAAGCCAGAAGAAGGTGCGCGAGGCCCAGGTCGAGGTCGACGCAAGGATGAAGGAGCAGCGCCAGCTCATCAGCGACGCGCGGGAGAAGGCCGAGGCCATGCAGGAGAAGTTCTTCGCGAAGGTCGAGGAAAGCTACCGCGTCCTGTCCGGGAACGTTGCGGAGATCGACAAGCGGGTGAAGAGCTTCCTGTCGCAGACGCGGCTGTTCGAGCGCGCCGACTCCCTCAAGGCCGCGCTGGAAGGCACCATCGACGACATGAAGAAGGAGATGGCGAAGCTCAGCGCGGAGCGCACCGAGATCGGCGAGATCGAGAACCAGCTTGCCAGGACCCGCAAGGTCGCCGAGGAGGTGTCATCCAAGATGGCGCGCTTCCTCGCCGAGAAGCGCCGCATCGAGGACATGGACGGGGACTTCAAGAAGATCATCACGCTCTCGCGCGACGTCGACCTGAAGCTGGACACCCTCTCGGCAAGCAGCGACGCCCTCCAGCAGATCCAGGCGAAGGTCCGCCAGTTCGAGGAGATGGGGAAGGCCGTCGAGGGCGGGTTCGAGCGGCTGGAGAAGAAGAAGGAGATTATCACCGTCACCGCGGAGGGCGTGGACCGCGGGTTCCAGCGCCTGGAGGGCATCGAGAAGTCGCTCCAGGAGGCCGATCGCGTCGCGGATTCTCTCGCCTCCAAGGTGGCTGCCATGAAGGCGGACTACGAGACGCTTGCCAGCAACAAGAAGGACGCCGACGCGGCGATGGACACCGTCGGCAAGCTCGGCGGCGTCATCGCGGAGCTCGAGGAGAGGCTGGAGAAGGCGCAGGGCGCCCGCGAATGGATGGCCCGGACGGAGACCCGGTTCGAGGAGATCGGGAGGCAGGCACAGGAACAGGTGCGTCTCCTGGAGAGCATCATCAAGGCGGAAACCAGGAAGGACAAGCCCGACAGGGGTGCCCCTCCCATGGACAAGCGTGAGACCGTGGTGAAGCTCTCGCACCAGGGCTGGTCGGTGCAGGAGATCTCCCGCGTCACGCAGCTCAGCAGGGGAGAGGTCGAGCTGATCCTCGAGCTCGCGCCAAAGGTCTAGCCGTGGCGCGCCGCTCGACGGTCATCCTCGCAGCGTGCAGCGACTACGAACCCGCGAGGGTGGATGCCGTGGTCCGGGCCGGTCTCGAGCGGATCGGCGCCCACACCGTGGCCGAGGACTGCATCCGCGCGGGTCACCCGGTTCTCCTCAAGCCCAACATGCTGCGCCCGGCGCCGGTGGAGCGGGGCGTCACCACGCATCCGTCTGTTTTCTCCGCTGTCGCCCGCTGCTTCCAGGAAACGGGAGCTGCCGTGGTCTTCGGTGACTCACCGAACGGCGTCTTCCGCCAGGAGGACGCGGCCCGGGCAAAGCGGGCTCCTGGCAGCCGCGGAGGCGCTGGGGATCACTGCCGTGAGCTTTGACGCGGGGGAGAATGTCACCTACCCGCAGGGCGTGCAGAACCGGAGGTTCCGGATCGCACGTGCCGTGCTCCAGTCCGGCGCCCTTGTCAACCTCCCCAAGCTGAAGACCCATGGGCTGACGCGCATCACCGGCGCGCTGAAGAACGTGTTCGGGGTCGTCCCGGGCTCGCTGAAGGCTGAATACCACCTGAAGCACCCCGACACGGAAGGCTTCTCGCGCATGATCGCCGACCTGAACGGCCTGGTGAGGTCGCGCCTCGTCATCATGGACGCCGTGAAGGCCATGGAGGGCAACGGCCCCGCAAGCGGTGACCTCGTCGACATGGGGCTCATCCTCATCTCGGATGACGCCGTCGCGGCGGACGCAGTCGCCTGCCGCATCATCGGCGTGGACCCGATGAGCGTTCCCGTGATCCGCTTCGCGCAGGAGGCCGGCATCGGCAACGCCGCTGTCCAGGACATCGACCTGCAGGGAGATGCGCCCGCACGATTCCGGCCCCGCTCGTTCTCGCTGCCGTCGCGCTCACCGACTGACCGCGTGCCCCGGTTCCTGATGCGCCTGGCCAAGGACCTCATCGTGTCCCGCCCGGTGATCGCCGCGGAGACGTGCACCCGGTGCGGGGAGTGCGTCCAGTCATGTCCCACCGATCCGAAGTCCCTGTCCATGGAAAAGAAATCCGTGCCTCGGTATGATTACGGAACGTGCATCCGCTGCTGCTGCTGCCAGGAGACCTGTCCGCGCGGCGCCATCAGCCTCGCACGAGCCCCGCTCGCGCGGTTCTTCGGCGAACGGGCGTAAGACAAGGGGGCTCCTCGTGGCTTTGACCATCGACTATCGCCGGATGACACCTCCCCTGGACAAGGGCGTCCTCGACTCCTACGCGAAGAAGATCCGGGCGGTCCACGAAGGACTGGCGGCCCGCCGCTCCTCCGGGGCGCTCCCGTTCTACGAGCTCTCCCGCCAGGACACGAAGCCCATCGAGAAGCTCGCGGCGCACGTGAAGGGGAGCTACCGCAACGTGGTGGTGCTGGGAATCGGGGGTTCCTCCCTGGGCCTGCTTTCCCTGAACGCGGCGCTGCGCACGCCGTACCCGGCCCTCGAGCCGGAGCCCGCGCCTTGCCGTCATGGACAACATCGACCCGGTGCGGATCGGTTCCTACCTGGAGGCGCTCGATCCGCGCCAGACCATCCTCAACGTGATCACCAAGTCAGGCGATACGGCGGAGACGATGTCGGAGTTCCTCGTGTTCCGCAAATGGTTCGTGGATTCCCTGGGCGCCCGGGGAGCGCGGGAGCGCATCATCGTGACCACGGACAAGACCAGGGGGGCGCTGCGCCGGATCGCCACGGACGAAGGCTACCAGACCTTCGAGGTTCCCGACGGCGTGGGCGGCAGGTTCTCGGTGCTCACCCCCGTCGGTCTCCTTCCCTCGGCTCTCCTTGGCATCGACATCCGTCGCCTCCTTGCCGGGGCCGGTGCCATGGACAAGCGCCTGGGGAGCGCCGAGCTCCGCGAGAACCCGGCGTACCTGGGCGCTGCTCTCCATCACCTCGCCTACGGCGGCGGTCGGCGGCTGTCGGTGATGTTCGCCTACTCCGACCAGCTCTACCTCCTTGCCGACTGGTACCGGCAGCTCTGGGCGGAGAGCCTCGGCAAGCGCAACGGCGTGGACGGGACCGTCCAGCCTGTCGGGCCCACGCCCATCAAGGCGCTGGGGGTGACCGACCAGCACTCGCAGGTCCAGCTCTACAAGGAAGGCCCCGACGACAAGGTGTACACATTCCTCGTCGTGGAGAAGTTCGCGCGCTCCGTGACCATCCCCAGGGTGGAAGCGGGGCTCGAGGCGGTGGCCTACCTCGGCGGTCACACCATGGAAGAGCTCCTTGCCGCCGAGGAGCTTGCGACGGAGATCGCGCTCTGGAAGGCGGGCCGGCCCGTGAGCAGGATCGTGTTCCCCGAGGTGACTCCCGAGAACGTCGGCGAGTACTTCCACCTCCTCGAGGTGCAGACCGTCGCGGCGGGCGCGCTCTTCGGCATCGATCCCCTGGACCAGCCCGGCGTGGAAGAGGGGAAGCAGCTTGCGTACGGCATCATGGGCCGGCCGGGCTTCGATGAGCGCAGGCGCGAGGTGGAAGGTGTCTCCTCCGGAGATGCAGGCCTGCTGTTCCGTCCCTAGGACTTTCCGTGCGGCGCGCGGGAACATCTGCGAAATTGCTTGACCCGACAGGAAGCAAGCTGTTACCTTTGACCTAAACCTATTTCTCACCAGGCGGTACTGATGTCGAAAAAGAAGGACCAGGAAGAGGTGTCCGAAGGGCAGAAAAACGTCTCCGTTCCTCCCGCGCAGCCCCCCGGCAAGGCGGAAGAGGGAGGAACGCCTGCGCCCCGGAATGCTGATGAAACGGCCGCCGGCACGGAGGGTCCCTGCGCGAGCGCCGAGGACCGGATCACCGCGCTGGAAGCCGAGAACGCGGACCTCAAGGACAAGCTCCTCAGGAAGCAAGCGGATTTCGAGAACTTCCGCAAGCGTATGCTCCGCGAGCGCGAGGATACGACGCGTTACTCGAACGCGACGCTTCTTGCCGATATCCTGGGGCTCATAGACGATTTCGAGCGGGCCATCCGGTCTGCCGAGGAATCACGTGATTTCCCGACCTTCCTGCAGGGCGTCACCATGATCGAAAGGCAGTTCCTGGAGATGCTGGAAGCCCGCTGGGGCCTGAAGAGATACTCCGCAATCGGGGAAGGATTTGATCCCCACAGGCACGAGGCCGTTCTCCGCGTGGAGGGCCCCGCTGATGCGAAACCCACCGTGGTCGAGGAATACCAGAAGGGGTTCTACCTGCACGAACGCGTGCTGCGGCCGGCGAGGGTGAAGGTCATGGTGCCTTCCAGCTCTGCAGGAACCGGGTCGGCGGCCGCCAGGGCTCGGCGGAGGGCCAGGCAGAACCGCAGAGCGGACAGGACGAGATCTGCCCGGACCGGGACCTAGGGAGACCGCCGCATGGGCAAGATCATCGGCATAGACCTTGGCACGACGAACTCCTGCGTGGCCGTCATGGAAGGCGGCCAGCCCGTCGTGATCCCCAACGCCGAGGGGCAGAGGACCACGCCGTCCATCGTGGCATTCACCGACAAGGACGAGCGGCTGGTCGGCCAGCCGGCAAAGAACCAGGTGATCACGAATCCCGAGAATACCGTCTACGTCGATCAAGCGCTTCATGGGGCGGCGCTACGACGAGGTCCGCGAAGAGACGCGCCGCGTGCCGTTCAAGGTCACCGAGTCCGGCAACGACGTTCGCGTGGAGATTCGCGGCACCGCCTTTTCCCCTCCCGAGATCTCCGCCGCTGTTCTCCAGAAGATGAAGAAGACCGCGGAGGACTTTCTCGGCGAGACGGTCACGGAGGCGGTCATCACCGTCCCGGCGTACTTCAACGACGCCCAGCGGCAGGCCACCAAGGATGCGGGGCGCATCGCGGGGCTCGACGTCAAGCGCATCGTCAACGAGCCCACGGCGGCCGCGCTCGCGTACGGGCTGGACAAGGGCGGCCGGGAGGAGACCATCGCGGTCTACGACCTCGGGCGGCGGCACCTTCGACATCTCCATCCTCGAGCTGGGGGACGGCGTTTTCGAGGTGAAGTCCACCAACGGGGACACGCACCTCGGCGGGGACGATTTCGACCAGCGCATCATCGAGTGGCTCGTGGCCGAGTTCAAGCGGGAAACCGGTATCGACCTGTCCCGGGACCGCATGGCGCTGCAGAGGCTCAAGGAAGCCGCGGAAAAGGCGAAGATCGAGCTCTCCAGCGCGCAGACCACCACCATCAATCTCCCGTTCATCACGGCGGACCAGACCGGCCCGCGGCACCTGAACTACACCCTCGGCGCGCGCGAAGCTCGAGCAGCTCCTCGACGACCTTTTCGACACGACGCGCGGCCCGTGCCTGCAGGCGCTGCGTGACGCGGGTCTCACTCCGCCAGATATCGACCACGTCATCCTCGTCGGCGGATCCACCCGCATTCCTGCCGTCCAGTCCATCGTGAAGGACATCTTCGGCAAGGAGGGGAGCAAGGGCGTCAATCCCGACGAGGTGGTGGCCGTGGGCGCCTCCATCCAGGGCGGCATCCTCGGCGGCGAGGTCAAGGACGTGCTCCTGCTGGACGTGACGCCGCTGTCGCTGGGCATCGAGACGCTGGGCGGGGTGTTCACGAAGCTCATCGACCGCAACACGACCATCCCCACGCGCAAGGGCCAGACCTTCTCCACGGCCTCCGACAGCCAGACCGCCGTTTCCATCCACGTGCTGCAGGGTGAGCGGGAGATGGCCGGCCAGAACAGGACGCTCGGCCGGTTCGACCTGGTCGGCATTCCGCCGGCGCCGCGCGGCATCCCGCAGATCGAGGTCACGTTCGACATCGACGCGAACGGCATCGTCCACGTCTCCGCCAAGGACCTCGGGACCGGCAAGGAACAGAAGATCCGCATCGAGAGCTCCTCGGGTCTTTCGGAGGACGAGATCAAGCGGATGGTGAAGGAGGCGGAGTCCCATGCCGGCGGAGGACAGGACGCGAGCGGGAGCAGGCGGAGGCGCGAAACGGCGCAGACGCGCTCCTGTACTCCACGGAAAAGTCGCTCCGCGACCTCGGAGAAAAGGTGAGCGAATCCGACCGCGCGGCGGTGGAGAGCGCCGCGGCGGAGCTCCGCGCCGCCCTCGCCGCGGATGACCTCGGGCTCATCGAGGGAAGCACCGACGCGCTGACCAAGACGGCCTATCGCCTGGCGGAGGAGGTCTACAAGGAGACAGCGCACACAGCCGGGTCCGGGAACCCCCGGGGAACGGGGCAGCGGGCGGGCGAAGGCGCGCGGCCGCCGAAGAGGGCGCCAAGGGCCCGAAGGGCGGGGCTGAAGACGTGGACTACGAGGTCGTCGAATAGGAATGGCCAAGCGAGATTTCTACGAGGTCCTCGGGCGTCGCGAAGGGCGCGTCCCGGGACGAGATCAAGAAGAGCCTACCGGCAGCTCGCCATAAAGCATCACCCTGACAGGAATCCTGACGACAGGGACGCGGAGGAGAAGTTCAAGGAAGCCACGGAGGCCTACGAGATCCTCGCGGATGACCGCAAGCGCCAGGCATACGACCAGTACGGCTTCGCGGGCCTCAACGGCATGGGGCAGCCGACCGCGCAGGACTTCTCCACGATCTTCCAGGGGTTCGAGGACATCTTCGGCGACGTCAGCGGCATTTTCGATTCCTTCTTCGGCGGCGGGGGCTCCCGGCGCCGCTCGGGGCGCGGCCGCGGCGGCCAGCGCGGGTCCGACCTGCGCTACGACATGGAGATCAGCTTCCTGGAAGCGGCGTTCGGCGCCAAGAAGGAAGTGAGCTACCCCCGCGCGGAGCGCTGCGACGTCTGCAACGGGACTGGCTCGGACAAGGGCAGCGGCCGCAAGCTCTGCCCCACCTGCGGCGGCTCCGGCCAGGTGCGGCGAAACTCGGGATTCTTTTCCATCGCTTCCACTTGTCCCAGCTGCGGCGGGGAAGGGGAGATCATCGAACGGCCCTGCACGGCGTGCAGGGGAGCAGGCACGGTGCGGCGCAACCGCACCATTACCATCACGATCCCTGCCGGCATCGAGGACGGCAAGCGTCTCAGCGTGAGCGGCCAGGGTGACGCCGGGGCGAACGGCTCGCCGGACGGCGACCTGTACGTCTTCCTCCGCGTCCAGCCCCACGAGTGCCTTCGAGCGGGACGGCAAGGACGTCTACTGCGCCATACCCATCTCCATCACGCAGGCGGCCCTGGGCGCGGATATCGTGATTCCCACGCTGGACGAGAAGACCGTGCGGGTGACGGTCCCCCCGGGACGCAGAATGGCCGCGTCCTCCGCCTCCGCGGCGAAGGCATCCCGGAGCTGCACAGCGCCTCGCGGCGCGGCGACATGTATATCAAGATCGTCGTGCGGGTGCCGACAAAGGTGAACGCCAGGGCCCGGGAGCTCCTCAAGGAGCTCGCCACCGTCAGCGGGGAGGAACAGAGCCCGAAACCCATCCCGCTCTCAGAGCTGAAGCAGCCGTAGAAGCGCGCGGGTGCGTCGAGACCGCCGGGGCGCAGGGTCCCGGATCCTCCCAGCAGCTATTGCCCTGCCGCCAGCAGCGATGCCACCGCACAATCGTAGTCCGGTGTCTTCCCGTCCCACTGCGGCATGTTGACCTCCGGGCCCAGGTCTATCTTGCGCTCATAGGCCCATTCGCGCAGCCACTCCGGACCGGCGCCAACCGTTTCACGCGGCGGCTCGGGCGTGACCCGATGCCCGGCCCGCGAGTGGAAGCTGAATACACCCTCGGCGCCGGCAGTGACGGTCCACCCGCCCTCGTGGACCAGGTGATGGTGCGGACTGCATAGCAACAGCGTATTGTCCAGGCTGGTTTCCCCGCCGTTCAGCCAGTGCTTTACGTGGTGGCCGTGAAGGAAGGCCGTGTGGGTGCACCCGGGGAAGACGCAGCCGCGGTCACGCAACATCAAGGCACGACGAATAGCCGGCGGAATCGTACGGGCGCGGCGGCCGATGTTCAGCGCCTGCCCCTCGCCGCCTACGGCCACGAGGCCACAATCGCATGCGACCCTTCGCAACGCTTCCGCGGAAAGTGCGCCAGGCAAAGCCTGGGTAAGGAGGACGCCATGTGAGAGCGTGACCGAAACCTTACGGAGGAACCCGGCGGGACAAACCCGCCCGGGCAAAGGTTGGCGACCAGCCGGAACCGAGTGTTGCGTGGTACGGGGGTAACCCCGGCTGCGAAGCGTACACAGGGAGCGTGCGGGCCGTGTGATTGAGCCTCGAAATGAAACTGTTCGCGGGGGCCGTCGTGGTTTTCTGAGCGGCGGCAGCACCGAGGTGCCGCAATCGCCTGGCACCGAGGCCCTGCCGGGGTCGAAGAGCACGGCATACACGCACAGGGGTTCCCCAGGAACCTGGGAGGTCCTGTCGTCTCCATCGCATCAGGCGGGACGGGCGCCCGTACAACGAAGAGCCCAGGCCCCACTTCGGCGCGCTCGACACGGTGGGGGAGCGAAGAGGAGGAGCGCGCGATGGTAAGCGCCGTGCGAAGGTAACGAAGCGCGGCGGGAGGGGCGGCAGGAAGTCGGAGCTCTCCACCGTACCTGTGAAGCAGGGGAACCACCCCGAGGGACCCTGCGGAGGGAGAGGGGAGCCGGGCGACGGAACCACTGGAGGGAAAGATGCAGGGAACATCGGGTCCCGAAAGCGTCTCAACGAGACTACAGCGGATAGCAGAATTGGCGAGGAAAGCACCGAGCATGGTGTTCACAACCTTGGCCCATCACATCGATATGGAGTGGTTGCAGGAAGCCTATCAGAGGACCCGCAAAGACGGAGCGCCTGGCATCGACGGTCAGACGGCAACCGAGTACGCGGCGAACTTGGAGGGGAACCTTCGGTCGCTGCTGGAGCGGTTCAAGTCGGGCGTGTACCGAGCGCCACCGGTGCGGCGGGTGTACATCCCCAAGGCGGATGGCAAGTCGCGACGGCCCATCGGGATACCCACCTTCGAGGACAAAGTCTTGCAGAGGGCGGTGACGATGGTGCTGGAAGCGGTCTATGAGCAGGACTTTCTGGATTGCTCGTACGGGTTCAGAGCAAAGCGCTCGGCCCACCAGGCGCTGGAAGCGCTGTGGCGAGGAGTGATGGACATGGGCGGCGGGGTGGTGATCGAAGTGGACATCAAGAGCTACTTCGACACCATCGACCACCAACATCTTCGGGACTTCCTCGACAAGAGGGTGCGAGACGGAGTGCTCCGTCGAGCGATAGACAAATGGCTGAAGGCAGGGATATTCGAAGAGGGCAGCGTACATCGCGTCGGGGAGGGAACTCCTCAGGGAGGCGTGGTGTCGCCACTGCTGGCGAACATCTACCTGCACGAAGTCTTGGACACGTGGTTCGCGGCGACCGTGGTGCCACGCCTGCGGGCGAAGGGCTTCATGATCCGCTATGCGGACGACGCGGTCATCGTGCTCGCCTCGGAGGAGGACGCACGCAGGGTCATGGAGGTACTGGGCAAGCGGTTTGCTCGGTATGGCCTGACGCTGCATCCGGTAAAGACCCGGATGGTGAACTTCCGCCGACCCGGGAGAGCCGAAAGACCCCCCGGGCCGCCGGTCGGAAGCTTTGACATGCTGGGATTCACCTGGTTCTGGGGGAAGTCCCGCCAGGGGAAGCCAGTGGTCATGCGCAAGACATCGTCCAGCCGCTTTCGTCGAGCGCTCGGCCGAATAGCTGACTGGTGCCGCCAACACCGGGACGAGCCCGTGGCCGCGCAGCACGCCGACCTGAGTCGGAAGCTTCTCGGGCATTACGCGTATTTCGGTATCACCGGAAATGCGCGCGCCCTAAGTCGTTTCCTCCACGAGGTCGAGCGTGTATGGCGCTACTGGCTGAACCGTCGGTCAGCCCGAGCCAAGATGGTATGGGAACGGTTCCGTCGGCTGCTGCAGCATTACCCGCTGCCGCCGATACGAATCGTCCACAGCATCTACCGTCTCGCAGCGAGGCCGTAGACTGAAGAGCCGGATGCGGGAAATCCGCACGTCCGGATCCGTGGGAGCCGCGGGGAGCAATTCCCGCGGCGACCCGACCGTGGGTCCCATCCTCCAGGGTGCCTGCCCATTCGTCGGAGGGGCCCAGCGCATCCTGCTCCAGATGAACCATGACCTGGAAGCGCTCACCACCCGTTCCCGAGACCGGATTGCCGGCCAGGAACGACTCGGCAAGCTGCACCGCTCCATCCGCGCGGGAGGGCCAGCGCGCTTCCGCGGAAGCGTCGACGGCCCGGGCCGGCTCTGAGTTCCCCTCGGCGGCCGGCACGTCAGGCGTGCCTGGCGCGTCGGGATCCTCCTGTTTGATCGGCTCTGCCTGCTCTGCGCGCACCTCACGGGCACGCTCGATGGCACGAAGGATCATGTCCGCCTCGTCGGGCTCCAGCACCAACTCCAGCTTCACCATACCCCCCGGCAACAGACGCTGACGCACCGAACGCTCTTCCGGCCTCGGCGCCCTTCCGCCGTCCAGCACCTGTCGATACCCCTGCACAGCCGCTCGAGCTGCGCCCCGGTCGCCAGAAGCGCCATCTCCAGCAGCTTCCCCTCGTTCTGGGGAGTCGCCACACGGGTGAGGGCGCGAACCTTGGCATATGACAGCCTGGCCGAGCGCAACGCTTCGTCGATGGCGGGCAGTTTCCCCAGGGCGCGGGCCACCCTCACCTTCTCGCGCGCGGTGGCCGGGTCCCATCCGAGGCGCCAGGCCAGCCAGTGGGCGCAGGACAGTGCGCCCTGCTCATGCCAGCCCTTCGCCTCGTCGAAGCGCCTGATGCATTCCAGGAGTCGATGGGTGGCCGCGTCGAGGTGCGCCGAGAGGGTGGCGATCTCCTGGCCGAGCTCTTCGAGGGTATCCATGAACTGTACTATACATATGTTGGGTAGTTCGTGCAAGCGTTTTTTTCGGGCTCCTCAGCGGAGGCCGAACGTGAACGTCCCCACGGGAGCAATCGACTCAGTACGGCAGCGCCATGCGCCGCCGCTCCAACTGCGGCCCTCGTTGGCTCCATCGCCCCCCATTTTCCGGAAGAACCTAAAAAAAGCGCCCCCGGGAGGGGGCGCCTTTTGATTCGCACGCCTTCCTCTATTAGGGCTGCATCTCGTAGAGATATGCCGTTACGGTGGTGTTGTTCGTTACAGGCACTTGCGTGGCCCACGTGTTATTCATATCTACGTAATTGGTGTAGTAGTAGTTATACGAGTTGTTGTATTCCCAAACCCCGTTACCTCCCCCACTCACGTCATACCAGATGGCAAACGAGTATGTACCGCTGGAAAGGCCGCTGAACGTCGCGGTTGCCGTTCTGGTCCCAGCATCAATGCTCAGTATTTGTGAAGTTCACCACCGCGGTGGTCACGACCACGGATGGATTCGCCTGGTTATAGAGATCAACGTAGATGGGCCTTTTGGCATATGTGGTATACGTCACCGGAACTCCGGTTTCGCCCCAATATCCATAAGAACCAGGATAATCGTACCCTGTGATATTCACGGTCAGGGTCCCAGTCGACGGCGTACCATGTCCAGTCTCGTTAGGATAGAGCGACTCCAGCATTGCATCGCAGCTCGTAAGGACAAGCGCTGCCGCAGCCGCAAGGAGGGTCAGTCTTATCGTCTTCTTCATGGCTTCCTCCTTTAGAAGTAGAACGTCAGATTGAGGGACGGCACAAGGGCACTGGTTATTGCCCCGAACGCAGCGGTCTGAGTTGCGGCAGACCCGAGTTTTGCGAGCGTGGTCGTGAGCGCGGTGAAATCGCTGAAGACCGCTGTTCCCGAGATGTTCACGCCCCAGAAGCCAAACCGAAGACCCGCGCCGAGTCGCAGGTTTGCGCCGAAGTTGCCGCCGCCGCCGTTGATGCTCGGTTGATAGACGTAGAGCGTGTTCGTGCCGACCTCCGCGTAGAGAACAAAAGGTCGAAGCGTGAAAATGAGCCCAGCATCGAAAAGGTTGAGGAAGCCGGGGACATACGGGCCGGAAACCCAGTTGTTCCCGTCCCAGGATCCCGTCTGCGAAGCGATAAATCCCGAGTGCACTGCAATTGCGTCCCAGCTCAGGTAGAGAATGCTCCAGTTGTACCCGACGTGGAACCCCGTTGAGGTATCCACGGCACCAGTAAGCGGGTCAGGCACCGGAGTGCCGGAAATCCCCAGCTCCACCTCGGCAAAAGCCGCGGGGACCGCCATCGCCATCAGCAGCGCCGCCGCCAACAGCACAAGAAGCTTCTTCATGCATCTCCTCCTTGAATTCCCCTTGACGGGGTCTGCTACCTCGTTCCTATATACTATAACACTGCGTTAGGGGAAATCCAGTACCGTCGCGTGCATGCGTGCTTGCCAGCGCATTCGCCCTGCTGGTACTATCCCCGGGAATGGCCCTGACACTCCTGGCGATCAATCCCGGTTCCACCTCGACCAAGTGCGGTCTGTACAGGGACGCCCAGGAGGCCTGGAAGAAGAGCGTCGCCCACCGCCCCGAGGACCTCTCGCGGCTGCGGACCTTCCAGGACCAGCTGACGTTTCGCTCCGCGGCGGTGCGTGAGGTCCTTTCTGAGTCAGGGATCGAGCTGGGTGAGATTGCCGCCGTCGTGGGCCGTGGAGGGCTCCTCAAGCCCCTCGAGGGCGGCGTCTACGAGGTGAACGAGCGCATGAAGGCGGATCTCCTGGCCTGCCGCTACGGGACGCATGCCTCCAACTTGGGGGCGCTGATAGCCGATTCCCTCGCATCCGAGCTAGGCGTCAAGGCGTACATCGTCGATCCGGTCGTCGTGGATGAGCTGGACCCCGTTGCCCGGTATTCCGGTCTTCCCGAGATCCCCCGCAGGTCGATCTTTCATGCCCTGAACCAGAAGGCCACAGCGCGCAAGGCTGCCCGTCAACTCGGAAAGGCATACCGCGAATGCACCTTGGTGGTTGCCCACATGGGCGGCGGGATCTCCATCGGGATCCACGTGAAGGGGCGCGTGGTTGATGTCAACAACGCCCTGGACGGGGACGGTCCCTTCGCTATAGAGAGGGCAGGAACCGTTCCCGCGGGAGACTGGATGCGGTGGGTCCTGTCCCACCAGCACGACCCCCAGGCACTGCAGCTCATGCTCACCGGCAAGGGCGGACTGGTGGCCTGGCTGGGGACCAACGATTTCCCCGCGATCGAGCGCTCGGCCGAAGGGACGGGACCGCTGGACAGGAAGCTCGCCGCGGATCTCATCGCCGCCCTCGGCTACCAGGTCTCCAAGGGGATCGCGGCCCTTGCCGCGTACACCGGCGGTGAGATGGATGCCGTGGTGCTCACCGGCGGTCTCGCCTATTCGCGGAGCATCGTGGAAGACATCACGCGCCGCGTGCAGTTCCTCGGTCCGGTCCTCGTTTTTCCCGGGGAGAATGAGCTGGAAGCGCTGGCCACGGGAGCCCGGGAGGTCCTCCTGGGCGAAACGGCAGCGCAGGTCTACGAAGGGTGAAGTGGGAGGGCGTCGTGCACAATCGCAACCCGCGCAGGATCAAGGTCGTGGACGGCAGGATGCAGTACGGCGTCATTGCCGTGTTCCTCACGGTGATCGTGGCAGGCCTCCTTCTCTTCTCGGGACTGACGGCGCTGCTCTCCTTCGTGTTCGGAGGCACCGGTGGCGGGCCCGCCTTCGTGGCAGGTGTCCTGCCGTTTCTGCTCCTGAACGACCTGTGCATCATGATCCTCGTCATCGTCGTCGGGATCCTGGCAACGCACCGGATCGCCGGCCCGGTCTACCGTATCGAGCAGGACATACGGCGCGTGCTGGCCGGGGAGAAAGGCGTGGTGGTGCGCTTCCGGAGCGGCGACGCCTTTTCGAGCCTGGCGGAGCGTGTGAACGAGCTCATCGAGCGCGTCGAGAGGCCGCGTGTCGGCTGAAACGGCGTCGCTTCCTTTCAGCCGCAAGTACCTCGGTTCGAAGAGACTCCTCCGCGACCGCATCGTCGCGGCCGTGCTTGCCGCGGCGGGGCCGCCCCGCTCGTTTCTCGACGGCTTCTTCGGGACAGGGGCGATCGCATTCGCACTCGCCGAGCGCTGCCCCGCGCAGATCACCGCCGTGGACACGCTGCGCAGCAACTGCGTGATCCTGCGGGGCAGTGCCGCGGCCGATGTGCCCCTGGACGGTCTCATGGAGCGCCTCAACGCGCTACCGCCGCGTGCCGGCTACATTACCGAGAGCTACGCAGGCACCTACTTCACCGAGGAAAACTGCCGGCGCATGGATGCCATTCGCGAGGAGATCGAGGCCATGCGCCAGGAAGGCCGCCTGGGAGCGGAGCAGCACGATGTCCTTGTCGGAAGCTTCCTGCTCGCGGCGGACCGGGTGGCCAACACGCTCGGGCAGTACGACGCGTTTCTCAAGAACATCGCGGGGCGTACCATGGTGGAAGGGCGTCACCTCGTCGACGACAGGGTGAGGTCTCCCTTCGTGCTGCGGCCGCTCTCGAGGTTCCCCGGTCCCGCCCCGACCGTCATGGAAGGCGACATGCTCGCGCTGCTGCCTCTGGTCGAGACGGAGGTGGCCTACTTCGACCCCCCCTACAACCAGAGGCAGTACTGCGACAACTACCACGTGCTGGAGAACCTCGCCCGCTGGGAGAAGCCCCCGCTCGCGGGGAAGACACGCAAGTTCGACCGGTCGGGGCTCCGCAGCCCTTTCTCGCGCAAGTCTGAGGCGTCCGCCGCGCTGAAGCGCCTCGTGACCGGCGCCCGCGGCCCGGCACATTTTCCTCTCGTACAGCTCTGAAGGCATCCTGGGGGCCGAGGAGATCATGACGGCGCTTCGCGCCCGGGGGACCGTGTCGTGCACCGAGATGCCCTATCCTGTCTTCGGAAACGGGGCGGGCGTGGCGGCCCGCAGGTCCGTCACCGAGTATCTCTTTCACGTGGCCGTGGGAGGGTAGGCGCGTGGCGCGTGGCAAGCGGGAGATCATGGACGAGTCGGGCAAGTCGCGCGGCTGGTACTCCGAGGACAACAGGGTCAACGACCTGACCGGGCGCGAGTGGGTATTCTGGACGCGCTCAGTCATCACGAAGCCCTACCCGCCGAATCTCCAGCACGCGCTGCGCAGCGAGCACGGGGGACAGAAGCCGCCGGACCTGTGCGCCGACCTGCTGCGTGTCTTCACGAAGGCAGGGCAGACCGTCCTGGATCCGTTCATGGGAGTCGGCGGCGTGCTCCTCGGGGCCAGCCTGAGCGGCCGCAAAGCGCTGGGGATCGACGTCAATCCGCGGTGGGTCGAGATCTACCGGACCGTCTGCGAGAAGGAAGGGATGGCCGCGCAGGAGACCATGGTGGGGGACGCCCGGGACGCCCTCTCGTCGCTGCAGGGAAAAAGCTTCGACTGCATTCTCACCGATGTTCCCTACTGGACCATGGACACCGCGGCGCGCTCGCGGGGCACGTTCAAGCGGGTGGGCGCGAAGGCGGCGCCCGTGCGGAAGAGCAAGCTTTCCGTGTTTCACGAAAAGGTCTACGCCTCGAAGGCCGAATGGCGGGAGGAGATGCGCGCCATTCTCGCCGCGGCTGCCGCGCTCCTGAAGCCCCGGTCGTACCTTCTCACCTTCATTGGCGACATGTACCGGGAGAACGAGTACCACTGCCTCTCCGCGGAGCTTGCCGGTGCGCTTGCCACGATCCCCGGCCTCGGGTGGAAGGCGAACCTCGTGTGGTACGACGTGTCGAAGAAGCTGCACCTCTACGGCTACCAGTACTCCTACATACCGTCGCTGATCCACCAGAACATCCTCGTCTTCCGCAAGGAATGAGCCGGCGCTGGATTTTTACGGTCCCCCTGTCGATGGGGAAGACTATGAGAACCCTCCACCAGGCCGCCATCCTGCTGTTCGCGTCGGCCGCCCTCCTCGCCGCCGGCGGCGTCTCCTTCGCCCAGTCCCGTGCCGTGCCGCAGGCACCCTCGGCGCCGCCGTCCGGGACCCCGGGCAGCACCGTCGAGATCGACCGCGGCGGAAAAGGCGTGATCGACTACCGCGTCATCTACGACCGCAACGGCAAGGTCGCGGAGGAAGACCTGGACTACAACTGACGACGGGAAAATGGATACATTCTACTACTACACGGGCGGCGTCCTGCAGCGCGTGGAAATCGACTCGCATTTCAACGGGAAGGTGGACATCTGGATAACGATCCTGGACGGCACGTACATCCAGAAGTGGGAGCAGGATACCACCGGCGACGGCAAGCCGGACGTCGTGCACGACTACGGAAAGGACTGATCAGTGCCTGAGACGATCGTCGGGTTTCACTCCATCGAAGAGGCGCTCCGCCGCGGCGCGGGAACCGCGACGCTCCTCATCTCGCGCCAGGGGTCGCGCATAAGCCAGATCAGGACGATCGCCGAGAACAAGGGCGTGCCGGTCTCCGAGGTCGCGGATGCGGAGCTCACGCGGCTCAGCGGGTCGGAGACACACCGCGGCATCCTGCTCGTGATGGACCGGCCGTCCGCGGCGCAGAAGTCGAGTCTCCGCCACCACCTGCAGGAGCTGGAAGGCTCCATGCCCCTCGTGCTCGTCCTCGACGGCGTCACCGACCCCCAGAACCTCGGGGCCATCCTCAGGTCGGCGGACCAGATGGCCGTCGAGCTGGTCATCATCCCGTCCCGCCGCTCGGCGCAGGAGAACGCCACCGTGAGCAAGGTCTCCTCCGGCGCAAGCGAGTACGTGCCCCTCGTGGTCGTGCCGAACATCTCCGCGGCCCTCGACCTCCTGAAGGAGAAGGGGTTCTGGATATTCGGCGCGGACGGCAGCGGCGAGCGCACCGACCGCCTGGACATGAAGGGCAAGGTCTGCATCGTCATGGGCGGCGAAGGCCAGGGAATGCACCGCCTCGTGCGCGAGAAGTGCGACTTTCTCGTCAGCATCCCCGCCGCCGGTCATGTCGACTCGTTCAACGTTTCCGTGGCTGCCGGCATCCTCCTCTTCGAGACCCGCAGGCAGCAGGGCTTCCCCCACATCGCGGCAAAGCGACCCGTCTGACATTCCCGGTGATTCTGCTGGACAGGGTTCGGCTTCTGGGGTATATTCAGACCGACCAGTCGGTCTGTTTCGGGGAGTGAAAATGCAGGCTAGAAGCGAAGAAACACGGCAGCGCATTCTCGACGGCGCAGGAAAGCTTTTCTCGGACAAGGGCTACGACGCTACCGGTGTCGCCGAGGTCTGCGAGATCTCCGAGGTGAGCAAGGGAGCTTTCTATCACCACTTTCCGAGCAAGCAGGCGGTCTTTCTTGAGCTGCTACAGGAATGGCTTGCCGGGCTGGACGCCGAGATGACGAAGACCGTCGAAGTGGCCGATGACGTGCCCGCGGCACTCCTGGTCATGGCGGGCGCAATGAAGCAGGTGTTCTCCGCTGCCGACGGACAGGTCCAGCTCTTCCTCGAGTTCTGGCAGCAGGCGCGGAGAGACCCGGTGGTCTGGAAGGAGTTCATCGCTCCCTACCGGCGCTACCAGGTGTTCTTCGCGAATATCATCCAGAAGGGGATCGACGAAGGGTCGCTTCGCCCGGTCGACCCCCAGGCCGCCGGCCAGGCGCTCGTCGCGCTTGCCGTGGGCATCGTGGTCCAGGGGGTCCTCGACCCCCAGGCCGCGGCGTGGGACGAGGTGACCCGCGACGCGGTGGGACTTCTCATCGACGGAATGGCTGCGCGCGGGCAACCGGGCGGGCCGAAGCGGAGGTAGTATCATGGTTCTCGTGACGGGCGCGGCCGGTCATCTCGGGACGGCCCTCGTGCGCAGCCTGCTGGATGCCCGGGAGAAGGTGCGCGCATTCGTTCTCCCCGACGAAGATGTCTCGAGCCTCAACGGCATGCCCCTCGACGTGGTGAAGGGCAACGTCCTGGATCGCGACTCGGTGTCTGCGGCGCTGGAAGGAATCGACGTCGTCTACCACCTTGCCGGCATCATCTCGATCATGCCGGGCCGCAACACGTCCATGAGACGGGTAAACGTCATCGGCACGGCAAACATCGCCCGTGCCGCGCGGGAGCGCGGCGTGCGGCGGATGGTCTACGTGAGCTCGATCCACGCGCTTTCACGGCCCCCGCGCGGCACGCCGATCACGGAAGAGGTTTCCTTCGATCCGCACAACGCGGCCGGCGAGTACGACCAGACGAAGGCGGAAGCCTCCCTGGCAGTGCTGGCCGAGGTGGAACGCGGGCTGGACGCGGTCATCGTCTGCCCGACGGGCATCGTGGGTCCGTTCTACTACCGCGGCGGGTCACCCATGAACAGCCAGGTGCGCACGTGGACCAGGCCGGGCTGGCACCTGTCCATCGACGGCCACTTCGACTTCGTCGACGTCCGCGATGTCGCCCGGGGCATGATGCTGGCGGCGGAGAAGGGCGTCTCGGGCGAGACGTACATCATCCGCGGGGAGCGCGTGTCCGTGGCAGAGCTGGTCGGGATGGTGCAGGAAGCGACGGGCCGGAGGACGATGACGATCCGCGTGCCGTTCGGGATTGCCCTCCTGGCTGCCCGGTTCGCACCGCTGCATGCCCGGCTCTGGGGCAAGCGGGTGAGCTTCACGCGCTACGCGCTGGAGACGCTTGCCAGCAACTCGCAGATCTGCGGCGAGAAGGCGGCGCGGGTGCTGGGCTACCGGCCCCGGCCGATGCGGGAGACGATCCGTGACACGGTCCAGCTGGCTCGCCGCGAACCCCGAACCCGCGCCCCGGCCCGCGGCGGCACGCCGTGTGCCCGGGACCCCCGTTCGCGCCGCGGCGCCCGGCCGACCGCGGACGGCCGTGGTGACAGGGGCGTCCAGCGGGATCGGCGCCGTGATTGCCGACCGTCTTGCACGCCAGGGCTACCGCGTGTTTCTCGTGGCGCGCCGGGAGGACAAGCTCCTGACGCTTGCCGGCGCGATACGGGCGGCCGGCGGAAAGGCGGAGGTGCTCGCCGCGGATCTCTCCACGCCGGAGGGCGTCCGCGTGGTCTTCGAGCGCATCAGGGAGAACGGGGAAGGCCTCGATGTCCTTGTGAACAACGCCGGCTTCGGGTGGTACGGCTACGCCTCCGACATGTCGGCTGACACGACGCGCGAGATGGTCCGCGTGAACAACGAGGCCCTTGCCGAGCTCATTGTCCGCTTCCTCCCGCTCATGCGCGCGCGAGGCGCGGGGCACATCATCAACATGAGCTCGATCGTCGGCGGGTTCCCCAGCCCCTGGGCGGCCCTGTACTCGGCGACCAAGTCATTCATCGACAGCTTCACGACCGCGCTCTACCGGGAGCTGCGTGGCACGGGCGTGAACGTGAGCGCCGTGCGGCCGGGGCCGGTCCTGACGGAGTTCTACAACGTGGTGACGCGGAGGTCGCAGGGGAGGTCGATCCCGGTGGGCAAGCTCAGCGTCCGCCCCGAGGTGGTTGCCGACGCCGTGGTGACGCTGCTGCGCAGGCCGCGCCGCGCCGTCTACGTGCCGCGCCGCTTCTCCATCCTGCCGTGGGTGGAGCTGGGGTTCGGCTGGCTGTACGACCGGATTGCCGGGGTGCTTCTGCGCAGGCAGGGATCGCAGGCCTGAGGCTGCCGCCGGGAGGCAGCGGGGTGCCACGAGGGGCTGCCCGGGGCCGCTCAGCCCTTCGGCGTTTTCAGTATCCGCTCGGCGAGCAGGATCGCGTTGAGGACGCCCTGCTTGCCGATCCCCATGGTGGCCACCGGCACGCCCCGAGGAAGCTGGAGGATGGAGAGCAGCGCGTCGACGCCGGAGAGCGATCCCGAGACGAGGGGGATGCCTATGACAGGCAGCTTCACCAGGGACGCCACGACGCCGGGCAGCGCGGCGGACAGTCCGGCCGCGGCAATGACGATCCTGTAGCCGGCCTCTTCCGCCTTGAGGAAAGCGACGAGCTGTTCCAGGTTGCGGTGCGCGGAGAGGACCTTCAGGTCGTAGCTCATTCCCTTTTCCGACATGAGCTGCAGGCCCGGTTCCACCGCCTGCGTGTCGGACTCCGACCCGATGATCACGAGCACGTCCTTCATCGTCGCGCCTCCATGAACTTCCGCCCGATGTCGTTGCGGAACCACGCGCCCTCGAACCGCACCCGCCGGGCCGCTTCATAGGCGCGCCCTGCCGCGACGGCAAGGCTGCTCCCGACGCCCATGGCAGTGAAACAGCGCCCGCCGCCGGTGCGCACCGTGCCGTCAGGGTCCACCGTGGTGGAAGCGTGGAACACGGGCACGGTGTCGTCCCCTCCGGGAAGCTGCACGGCAGCGCCTATTTCGCTTTTCTCCGGGTAGCCCCGGGCGGCGACGACCACGCCCAGCGCCGCGCGCGGCGCGTCGCTGCCGGCCGCGGGAACGACGAGGCGGTCGATCGACCGCGTCCCCATCGCCGCCAGGACTTCTCCGAGGTCGTGGGGGAGCATCGGCATGAGCACCTGCGTCTCGGGATCGCCGAACCTGACGTTGAACTCGAGGATCTTCGGCCCTGCTGCCGTGACCATCAAGCCGAAGTAGAGGACCCCCGCGTAGTCCAGGCCCTCGCGCTGCAGCGCCGCGTAGGTCGGCTCCACCACCTCGGCCCTGATGCGCGCCATGAGAGCGTCATCGACCCAGGGCACGGGGCAGATGGCGCCCATGCCGCCCGTGTTCGGGCCCGCGTCCCCGTCGTGCGCCTTCTTGAAGTCGGTGCACGGGGGAAGGACGACGTGATGCGCCCCGTCGCTCAGCCCGAAGATGGAAACTTCCCAGCCCTCCAGGAACTCCTCCACCAGCAGGCTGTCGCCGGCGAGTATTGCCTTTCCGAACCGCTCCATCTCGGCGGCGTCCGATGATTCCAGCACACCCTTGCCGGCCGCGAGGCCGCTCTTCTTGATCACCGAGCCGCGGCGCCGCGCTGGCTGCGCAGCCGCGCCTGGAAGGCCGCGATGTCATTGAACTCCTCGGCGCGTGCGGTGGGCAGGGAGTTGCGGAGGAGAAAGGTCTTGGAGAATGCCTTGCTCGATTCGAGCCGCGCCGCGGCCCTGTTCGGGCCGATGGCCGTGATGCCGCACCCGGCGAGAAAGTCCACGACCCCGGCCGCGAGCGGCGTCTCGGGCCCCACGAAGACGAGGTCAATCGCGTTCGCCCGGCAGGCGTCCGCGATGGTGCCGAACGCCAGGGGGTCGACGCCCGGCAGGTTGGTGCCGACGTCGCGTGTCCCCGCGTTCCCCGGCCCGACAAAAACGCGCTGTACCTTCCTGCTGGTGGAAAGCTTCCACGCGACAGCGTGCTCCCGGGCGCCTGACCCGAGGACGAGCACGTTCATCGGGACGACCCCTTTGGCCGGGGGGCGAGCATGGCGTCCACCTCGTCGAGCAGCTCCCTGATGACGTCGGGAAACCACTCGTGCTCCAGGGCGTGGATGCGCGTCTCGACGGACGCGCGGGTGTCCGACGCGCTTCGCGCGAAGGACTTCTGCAGCACGACGGGACCGGTGTCCACCCCTGCGTCGACCCTGATGATCGAGATGCCGAGATTCGGGTCACCGGAGGCGAAGCTCTCGTCGATGGCATGCGCGCCGGGGTACTTCGGGAGGAGGCTGGGATGGAGGTTGATGACGGGCCCCTTGAAGGAGTCCAGGAACCAGGGCGACAGGAGCCGCATGAAACCGGCCAGCGCCACGAGATCGACCTGCCTGCGCTCCAGGTGGCGCACGATCTTCTTCTCGACGGACTGCCGGTCGACGCCCTCGTAGCTCACGAGCATGGTGGGGATGGAGAGCTCCTCGGCCCGTGCAAGCACCGGCGCCCGGGCTTGTCACACAGGAGGAACTCCAGGCGATGGCGCCCGCCTGCCGCGATGGCGCGGGCGAGTGCGACAAAATTGCTGCCGGTGCCGGACGCGAAAACGGCCAGCCGGGCCATTACGCCAGGGTCCCCATGCGCACGAGCGGGAAGTCCTCGCGTCGCGCCACGGCTTCGAGCTCCGCGCCGTCCTCGGGATGCGCCACGAGGGCGATGCCGATGCCGAGGTTGAACACGGCCCGCATCTCCTTGTCGTCCACGCCGCCCAGGGCCTGGATGCGGCCGAAGATCCACGGCACCGGCCAGTCGAAGCTGAAGCGCGGCACGAGGCCGTCCGGGATGACGCGCTGGAGGTTCCCGTAGAGGCCGCCGCCCGTGATGTGAGCGGCACCGAGGACCTTGCCCGTCGCCACGAGCGCCTTCATCTCCCGGGCGTAAATGAGCGTGGGCCTCAGGAGCTCTTCCCATGCCTTCGTGTCGGACCGCGGAATGACCTTTCGCGCGAGGGACAGGCCGTTGGAGTGGATCCCGGAGGAGGGGAGTCCCAGCAGGAGGTCGCCGGCCCGCGCGTCCGTGCGCGGGAGGACTTGCTCCTTCTCCGCGAGACCGACGGCGAACCCCGCCAGGTCGATGTCATCCACCCCGTACATGTCGGGCATCTCCGCGGTTTCCCCGCCACCCAAGCGGCACCCGGCGAGCTCGCACCCCCGCACGATCCCCCGCATGATGTCCTGCATCCGCGTCTCGTGGATCCGGCCGCAGGCGATGTAGTCAAGGAATACCACGGGCTGCGCGCCGCAGACCAGGAGGTCGTTGACGTTCATCGCCACGAGGTCGACGCCGATGGTGTCGAACTTCCCCAGCACGCGCGCCACGAGGAGCTTCGTGCCGGTGCCGTCCGTCGTTGTCATGAGGACCGGCGACCGGAACCCCAGGGCGTCCAGCGGGAGCGCGCCGGAGAACCCGCCGATGTCCGGATCGACAGCCCGGGAGCGTATGCTCTTGATGAAATCGACGAACCGGTCTCCCCGATCGATGTCGACTCCGGCCTCGCTGTACGTCTTCATTCCGCGTCCTCGCTCTGCGCTGCCATCGCGTCTGCCGCGGTGGCTGTGATGGATCAGTGCTTCCTGCTGACAGGGGCGTCTTTCACCGTGTTGGGGTACGCCCCGCTGAAACACGCGTAGCAGTAGTCGTCAGGGTTCGGCACGCTCTGCCGCAGCGATTCCATGGGCAGGAACCGAACGGAATCGGCGTCGATCTCCTTCGCGATGCCGGCCGGGTCCAGCCTGTTGGAGATGAGCTCCTCCCGCGTCGGGATATCGATCCCGTAGAAGCACGGGTAACGCAGCGGGGGGAGCAGAGGCGCAGGTGCACCTCACGCGCGCCGGCCTCCCGCAGCAGCTTCACGATCTGGCGCCCGGTTGTCCCGCGCACGAGGGAGTCGTCGATGACCACGACCCGCTTGCCCTCGATGGCCTCCCGCACCGGGTGCAGCTTCATGCGCACCCCCGCCTCGCGCATGGCCGTGGTGGGCTGGATGAAGGTGCGGCCCATGTAGTGGTTGCGGGTCAGGCCGTGCTCCAGCGGGATGCCGGAAGCCTTGGAGTAGCCAAGGGCGGCGCTGTTGCCGGAGTCCGGGACGGGGATCACGATGTCGGCCTTCACGTCGTCCCCGCGCGCGAGGACCTCCCCCATGCGCTTGCGCGACATGTGCACGGACCGGCCGAAGACCTCGGAGTCCGGCCGCGCGAAGTAGATGAGCTCGAACACGCAGTGCGCGCGGCGCGGCGGCTTGGGAATGGGCAGGGCCTCCGTGCGGAAGCTTCCCCCTTCGGCGATCACCATTTCCCCGGGGGCCACCTCGCGGATATCCCTGGCCTGGTACATCTCGAGCGCGCAGGTTTCCGAGGCGAAGAGCACCTGTCCCTCCCGGGTCCCCATCACGAGCGGCCGAAAGCCGTAGGGATCGCGCACCGCGTAGAGCTTCCTGTCGTTCATCATGAGGAAACACCACGCGCCCTCGATGAGCCCCAGGGCCTCCACGAGGGCTTCGTGGAACGTGGGCTGGCGGGAGCGCGCGATCAGGTGGAGGAGAAGCTCCGTGTCGGAGGTGCTCTGGAAGATCGATCCTTCGGCGACGAGGCGCTCCTGGAGCTCCTCCGAGTTGGAGATGTTGCCGTTGTGACCCAGGGAGATCTCTCCCTTGCTGCAGTTGACCACGATAGGCTGGGCGTTCTCCAGCTTGTTCGTGCCGTGGGTGGAGTAGCGCACGTGGCCGATGCCGACACGCGAGGGGTGGTCCTCCGAAAGGTAATGCGAGAGAGCGTTGGTCACCATGCCGACGCTGCGGTAGGAGCGGATCCGTTCGTGCCGGTGGTAGGCTATCCCCGCGCTCTCCTGGCCGCGGTGCTGGAGGGAGAACAGGCCGTAGAAGAGCAGCTCCGGCACGTTGACCTCCTCCGCGGAGGAGATTCCCACCAGCCCGCAGTGGTGCCGAAGCGAGTCACGGCCTTCTTCCACGGAGGAATGAGACACGAAAACGACAAGGAGCGTCAAGTCAGCGCAGCGAACTCGCTGTCGCGTCAGCGCAGCGAACTCGCTGTCGCGTCAGCGCGGTGTACTCACCGCGCTGACCCTACTCCCTGAGGTAGCTTTCCACGATCTGCTCGTACTCCTCGATGGCGCAGGCCTGGACGATGCTCTGCCTGAGCTGGGATCCGCCGGGCATCCCCTTTGTATACGCGACGAAGTGCTTTCTCATGTCCCGACACGCCTTCTCCTCGCCGGCGCTCTCGGCGAGAAGCCGCAGGTGATCCAGTGCCGCGGTGAGCCGCGTATGGGGGTCTCGACACGATTCGATGGGATGGCCGGACAGCAGCGCGCGGGTCTCCGCGAATATGAACGGGTTGCCCATGGCCCCCCGGGCGATCATCACGCCGTCACACCCGGTGGTGGAAAGCATGCGCGCGCAGTCTTCCGGCGTGAACAGGTCCCCTGATCCGAACACCGGGACCGGGCACTCCTGCTTGAGGAGCCTGATCTGGTCCCACTGCGCCTTGCCGCCGAACTCCTGGGCACGGTGGCGGGGGTGCAGAGTGACCAGCCGGGCGCCCTCCTTCACGGCTGCCTCGGCGCATGCGCGCCACGTCGGAGTGAAGGCGTCCCAGCCCGAGCGCAGCTTCACCGAGATAGGAATATCGGTCTCCGCCCGCATGGCTGCCACGATCGACCCGAGAAGCTGCGGCGAGCGCATGAGGGCAGCGCCGCACCCGGTTTTCAGCACTTTCGGGACGGAACACCCGCAGTTCAGGTCGATGATCGATGGGAAAAGCGGCGCGATGCGGCGGACCGCGACCCCGGCCAGCGCGGCGCTCGACGTGAAGATCTGGAACCCGACGATCGATTCGCCCGGTGCCCGGGCCAGGAGCCTCATCGTGATGGCGTCTCCATGAGCGAGGCCGTCCGCGGAGACCATCTCCGCGAAGCACAACGCCGCCCCGTGGCGCAGGCACAACGATCGGAAGGGCGCGTCCGAGTAGCCGGCCATGGGCGCGCCCCAGACGTTGCCTTCCACGAGGAGGTCCCCGATGCGGACGGGATGATACGCGGCGCTGCTACTGGAGTCCAAAGACGGTGAGGCTGTTCGCGTAGAGGGTTTCCGTCAGCTCTTCCACGGGAATCTCCCGCAGCTGCGCAATGAACGCCGCCGTCTCGTTGATGTACGAAGGCTTGTTGCGCTTTCCCCGGTGCACGGCGGGGACCATGAACGGCGCCTCGCTCTCGATGAGCATGCGCTCCACGGGGATCTTCTTCGCGGTATCCTGGAGATTGCGTGCGTTGCGGTAGGTGACATTGCCGGCAAAGGACACCCAGAGGTTGAGGTCCAGCGCCTTGCGGGCATACTCGTAGTCTTCCGAGTAGCAGTGAAGGATGCCGCCCCGCCTGGGCAGTCGTTCCCGGAGGATTTCCAGGACATCAGACCCCGCGTCCCTGTTGTGGATGATGACGGGGAGGCTCAGCTTCTCGGCGAGCTCCAACTGGCGGATGAAGAGCTCCACCTGGGAGTCGCGGTCACCGAACTTCCGATAGTAATCCAGGCCGATTTCCCCGATGGCGACCACGCGCTCGAGCTTGGTGCCATCCTGGATGCGCGCTTCCCAGTCCTCCCCGGGCTGAACCACGGAAGAAGGGGAAATGCCGATGCTGTGGTAGATCTGGGACTCGGTCTTGAGATTCTCATAGAGCTGGAAGAAGTCGACGAGATTATTGGAGACGGTAACGAGGTGCTGAACCCCTTCCTGGCGCGCCTCCTGGACCACGATCAACTGGTCGATCGGATCCTCGGTGATGAGCCCGATATGGGCGTGAGTGTCGAAATAGCGCATACATCTCCGTTACAACGGTTTTTCGAAAGAGTTCGCTCCGCATCTCTCGATTGTCCGAAAAGGATATCATGCTGAGAGTGCCGCGTCAACTCTATTTTCCTCCCGCGCCAAACGCCGGTTCGTCTTGCGCCCCGGGGTTGCAGGCCGCTTTTTCGGCTTCGGCCGGAGAGATATTTGACAAAAAGAGAGCCCCATGGTACTCTCAAGCGGTTTTTCTTATACTATCTGATTGAGACCATCGCTTTGGAAGGAAGAGGCCTTGCCCGTTAACGAGTACAAGAAGGTCGAGAAGGAATACGCGGACAGGATGGGGGCCTGGTTTCGAAGGATCTGGGTGTCGCTGGGGAACTCCTTCAAACACGTCATGATGAAGGGAAAGCAGCGGTTTACCGTCATGCTGATCCCTCACTCAGAAAAGAAGATATTCAATTTCCAGATCTCCTTCTTCACCCTGATCTTCGCGACCTTCACCCTCTGCATCGTCCTTGTCGGGTTTTTCGTGCTTGCAACGCACTTCACCTACACGAACCGGTTGAACGACGAGCTTTCCAGCAGCGTCAACAGCTACGCCAAGACAATGGCGGGACTGAAGGACCAGATCGCGGAGATCAAGGCTGCAAGCAAGCACCTCGTGGCGAGCGTGGATGACATCGTCAACGCCACCGAGAAGCAGGGCTACTCGCCAACGGGGACCGTGAGCCCGGTGGCGGGCAGCTTCCCCGCGCTGCCCGAGGACAGCTCCAGCAGCGACCAGCTCGCCAGCCTGCGCACGGCGACCTCCCAGCTGCAGGCGTCCAGCGACTCGCTGGACCAGCTCAGCAAGACGTTCCAGCTCTTCCAGGACCTGTTTGCCAGCACGCCGACCAGCTGGCCGCTGCAGAACGGGGTGGGGAACATCACCACCCGCTTCGGCTGGACCACGAACCCGTTCACCAAGGTGGGCTACATGCATACCGGCGTGGACATCGCCTGGGCCTCCGGGACACCGGTGCTCGCCACGGCGGACGGCAAGGTGGTGCAGACCGGGCAGACGGATGACCTGGGGAACTACATCCTGATCCAGCACAAGTACGGCTTCTACACCCGCTATGCGCACCTCTCGCGCTTCGCCGGCAAGTACAGGGAGTCCATCGTCAAGAAGGGCGACATCATCGGGTACGTCGGCAGCACGGGACTCTCCACCGGGCCGCACCTGCACTACGAGGTCCGCCTCGGCTCGCAGTACATCAACCCGACCCCGTTCCTGGAGATCAAGCCCGGCAACACGGCCATCGCCGCGTTCAACGCGAGGAGCGGCGATTGAGCGACCAGCACGTCACCGACGATGCCTTCATAAACTCCATCATCGGGGAGGGAACCCGGATCAGGGGCGAGTTCGACCTGAACGGTCTCCTGCGCATCGACGGTGATTTCTCCGGCGTCATCCGCACGAAGGGCAAGGTCCTCGTGGGGAAGAACGGGCGCGCGGAATGCACGCTCCATGCCGGCACCGTGGTGATCGGCGGTGTCTTCCGCGGCGACATCGTCTCCACGGAAAAGGTCATCATCCTCTCCACGGGCCTCGTGATCGGGACCGTCACAACCCCCCGGCTCATCATCGAGGAGGGCGTGATCTTCAACGGCGCCTGCAAGGTGGTGACACCGGCGCCCGTCGAAGCGCTGCGCGCGGCCCCTGTCAACGGCCAGAGAGCCGCCGTCGGTGCTCCTCCGCGGGAGGCTGTCGCCCTGCCGGGGCAGAAGCGCTGACCGCCCCGGGGCAATGGCGCGCATCGATTCCCTCGGGGAATCCTACCAGTACCCGGTCCCCGACAGGAAGAAGGCCGGGAAAAAGGACAAGGCCCAGCGGCGGACCTTCTCCGATCTGGTAGGACAGTCAGCCGAGTCTGCGGAGGGGTCGCTGGACGACGTTTCCAGTGACGCCGCGCAGCGCGGCATCGAGGAGCTCCTCGACGCCGTGTTCTCTTCGGGTGACCAGCTGAAGAAAGCGCCTACGCTGGAGGCGATCAAGGACTATCGACAGCGGGTGAAGGCGTTCGTGAAGTACGCGGTGGATCACAGCATCTCCGTGGAGGAGACCACGTCCGGAGCGAGCATCCTCAAGAGGAAGCGCTTTACCCTCGTGAAAGTCATCGACGAGAAGCTCGAGGCGCTCGCCGCGTCGGTCCTCGCCGCCCAGAAGGACCAGCTGGCCATCCTGGCGCAGATCGACGAGATCAACGGGCTGCTCGTGAACCTGGTGTCCTGAACCCGGCGGTGCGGCCTCGTACCATGAAAGCGCCGCCAGCGGTGCGGCCTCGTACCATGAAAGCGCCGCCAGCGGTGCGGCCTCGTACCATGAAAGCGCCGCCAGCGGTGCGGCCTCGTACCATGAAAGCGCCGCCAGCGGCGCGGAGGAAACACTTCCCATGAGCGACGAGAACGATGTCCTCCCCGAGGACGGGGAGAACGGCTTCGATACCGAGGAGCACCCCGGAGGCACGCAGGTCGCGGCCGCCCCGCGCACGCCCGCCGTACCGGGCGGACGCGTCGCCCTCCGCGTGAAGATCCTCTATTCCAACGCCATCGAGTTCTGCGAGCCTCCCGCGGGTGATCCGCCGCCGGCAGGCGCTCTCGCCGTGGTGCCGACCCGCTACGGCAACGAGCTGGGGCGCATCCTCGGCCTGGAGACGGATCCCGCCGAGGCCGGCGGGGAGCTGCGGCCCCTCGTGCGCCTCGCCGGTGATGCCGACCTCGCCCGTGCCGAGGAGAACGGGGTGAAGGAGGAAAGGGCGTACGATATCTGCCGGGAGAAGATCGAAGCGCGCGGCATGGACATGAAGCTCGTGAGCGCCCACTACCTCCTGGACGAGCAGAAGATCCTCTTCCTCTTCACCTCGGAGAACCGCGTCGATTTCCGCGAGCTGGTGAAGGACCTCGTGGGTGCCTTCAAGCTGCGCATCGAGCTGCGCCAGATCGGCGTGCGCGACGAGGCGCGCGTGGTGGGCGGCATGGGCATCTGCGGGCGGGCGCTGTGCTGCAACTCCGTCACGGACAAGCTGCGCCCTGTCTCCATCAAGATGGCCAAGGAGCAGAACCTCACCCTCAACTCGATGAAGATTTCCGGCCCCTGCGGCCGGCTCCTCTGCTGCCTCTCCTACGAGTTCGACGTCTACCGCGAGGCGCGCCAGTCTCTCCCGACCATGGGCACGCGCGTGCAGTTCGAGGGGGAGGAGTTCAAGGTTGTCGAGCTGAACGTCCTGAAGCGCCGCGCGCGCTTCCAGAGCGAGTCAGGCCGGGTCATCGACGTCGGGCAGGAATCCCTCACGCGCGTCGCGGGGTCCGGCTGGGAGCTCCATCCCCGGAAGACGGGCGGAACGGCCCAGGGCTGAGGGCGGCAGGCGCAAAAAGAAGGGGGCGCCGCGCCCCCTTCTCCTTTTCCGAACGACCCGCTACTGGCTGACCTTTTCTCCCTTGATGAGCTGGTCGAGCTTCGCGAGCATCGAGGTGAGCTGGCCTTTCGTCAGCGCGAACTCGTTCGTCCCGTTGAGGAAGATGGCATCGAAGTCGTGGTCGTACGGGGCATAGTCCACCCTGACGGTACGCGTCGTGCCCTTGTTGAGGGTATAGGTCACCGACACCTCGGGCCTGTTCGCCACGGTCCTGGTCACTTCCCCTTCCACCTGCAGCCCGATCACGGCCTGGTAGAAGGACTTGAAGTTGCTCTCCTCGGCTGTCTTCCCGTCCGCCGTGTACGTGGCGACCACCTCGTCGGGATCACCGGCCTTTTCCGCCTTTTTCGTGACCCTCGTGATGGTGAAAACGTGCGTCGCACCTGCGGTGGTGATGTCCAGGCGGTCCACGTCGTCGATGTTTGGTATGAACGTGAACTTGTCCACCAGGTCGAAGGGCTTCGAATCCACGAAGCTGAGCACCGAGGTGCTGGTCTTGTAGACCGTCGGCTGGCCCTTGATCATGTACCAGGTCATGCCTTCACCCGCGTCGCCGCCGAAGAGGAAGTCGAGGGTGTTTGACTTGTCGCGGACGACCGCCTCGCCCCACGGGCGGGCGAGCCCGTACTTCGAGAGGTCCTTCGGGTTGTCCTCCCCGAATCCTTCGATGGTGATGGACTGCGGGCCCTTGATGAACGCGTCCTGCTTCTCCGAGTCCAGGCCGCGCAGGTACGTGTAGGGCCGCGTCATCAGGTACCTCCCGAACCCGAGCTGAAAGCTCTTCTGCTCGTCGGGGGTCTTCTCCTTCACCTCGATGGTCCCGTTGTGGCCGCTCACCTTCAGGTAGGTCACCTCGTCATACTTGATGGCGGGGGCGATGGTCTTCGAGCGCAGGTCGTTGACGGTCCAGTGGAAGTGCTGCCCGTTGTTCATCCAGACCGTGTAGACCTTCGGGTCGTCCTTGACCTGCAGGTAGTAGGTGTTGCCTGCCTCGGTCTTGTCGCCGAGGAACAGGGTGTGGACGCTGCCGTCGGCGAACGTCCCCATGGCCGTGGCCCGGGGCGGTTTCAGCCCGTACTGGGCGAGGTCGGTCGGCTTCTCGTCGATGGTGCGTTCCGCCACCAGGGCCGTGAAGCTGTACGCGAGGTCGTCCAGGTTCGAAGGATCGAGGGTCGCCGGGCTGGCCGGCACCGTTGTCCACGTGTCGCCCTTCTTCACCAGCGTGAGCGTTCCTTCCGGCCGGTCGGTGAGGACGATCCTGACGAGATTCTTGTTGTCTCCCTTGGACAACTCGACCCTGGCCCCCGTGGTGTACGCGGGCTGCGGCCTGGGCCTCGTCAGCCAGAAGTAGCCGCCCAGGATGACTCCAAGGACGGCCACGACGATGATAAGTGTCCAGCTTCTCCTGCTCACAGGTGGCGCCTCCTCACCCAGATCACGACCCCCGCGCCGAGGACGAGAAGCGGCATCAGTATCACGACGACCCCCGAGAGGAGGAGGGCCGCCAGGTTGCTCAGCGTCAGGCGGAGGGTCTGCAGGCTCTTGGCGCGGATGGTGATGCTGTCCGTCGTTCCCTTCAGCCAGCCCACGCTGTTCATGAAGAACTCCCCGTTGCCCGGCACGGAGGAGACGACCGCCGAGGCGAGGAACTGCGCGTCACCGATGACCACGAGCTTCGTGTCCTGTTTCGACGGATCCGCGGCCGGGTCCGTGATGGCCACGGCGAGGTTGAACGGACCCGGAAGGTCGCCGCTCCCGCGGGCCGACGACTTGGAGCTCGCGATGTCCCGCTTGCCGTATGCCTTGTCCGTGGAGGTGAGGAGCGGCTCGATCTTGAGGGTCTTCTTTTTCAGGTCAAGCGTCCGGATGGCCTGCGCGGCGATCATCCCGATCTGGTAGTTGTTGGCGCGCAGCGGGGAGAGGATGTCGTGGTACTCCTGGTTGGGTATGATGAAGAGGGGATTCTGGTTCCAGACGTGGGCCTGGTCACCTTCGACGACCACGACGTTGCGCACCTCCACCCCGTAGGTCTGCAGCACGCCGGCGAGGTTCGGGAGCGCGTTGTCCTTTGCCAGGAAGTCCAGGACGATCACAGCCCGGCCTCCGCCGGGCAAGGTACGCCCGCACCTTGTCCGCGTCCGCGGACGTCAGGTCGGTCTTCGGGGCGAGGATGAGGAGGATGTCCGTCCCCGCGGGCACCGCCGGCGCCGAGAGGAACGACAGCGTCTGCACCGCGTAGTTCTCGTTGTTGATGGAGCTGCTGAGGCCGAAGGCATCCAGGGTCTGCTCGCCGTGGCCTTCCAGGACGGCGATGGTCGTGTTCCTGGCCGCCGTCACGAACAGCAGCGCCGAGGTCACGCGCTGCTCGACGGAGAGCGAGGTGAGCTGCGGCTGCGAGTTGGGATTCGACGGGTCGTAGTTCGACGTGTCGTAGTTGTACATGTCGTACAGGCCGATGTTCTTGTACTTCGTGGGCGTCGCGACGATGAGCGTCCCCGCGGCGAGACCCTGGCCCGTGGGGTCGTACTTCTTCGTCCAGCCGGGGTTGAGCTCCGGGTCGATGGTCTGGAGCTTCACGTGCCGGTTGCGCGCCGCGTACTTCAGCAGTATCTCGTGGATGGTGGCATCCTCGCCGCCGGGCTTGCCGATCGTGGTGATGGTCACGTCGGTCTTCAGGCCGTCGAGGAGCTTGTACGTCTCGGGGGACAGCGAGTAGATCTTGTTCTGCGTCAGGTCGAGCCTGCCCGGGGATCTGTCCCACCAGGACGTTGATGGCGATGATGACCGCGAGCCCGACGACGATGAGCAGCGTTGCATAGCCGCCGAACCGCAGCTTGCGGTTCGACAGCGCGCCAAGGAATGATTCTTTTTTCACGGCGTTTCTCCCTTACACCCAGCGCCGCTTTTCGATCATCCGGATCGTGAGGAAGACGAAAGCGCCGGCGAACGAAATGTAGTACACGATTGGACTCAGGCTGAGGACGCCCAGCGCGAAGTCGTTGTAACGCTTCACCAGGGAGAACCAGCTGAGGATCTTCCCGATGAGCCCCGCGTAGAAGGACTGGGAAAACACGAACAGGAGCACGAGCACCGCCGCCGCCACGACGACCGTCGCCACGGTGGCGATGGTATTGCGCGTGCTGAAGAAGACGAGCGCCACGAGCCCCCCGGCCACGATGGCCAGGAAGACGAGACCGGCCACGGCGCTGCTGGGCACGCTCTGCGCGACGTAGTCCAGGATCCAGATGAGCAGCAGCGCGGCGAAGGTTTCCACCGCCGCGATGAGCTGGTTGTCGGTCGTGGAGGAGAAGAACAGCCCCAGCGATATGAACGCGGATCCCATGAGGAGGAACCCGATGTAGCCGCCGAGGATCTCCCACCAGGCGATCCCGCCGAGGGCGTAGAAGCTCATGATCACGGGGTAGAGCACCGTGATGAGCAGCGTGATCACGAACACCGCGACGGCCGCCAGGAACTTGCCCATGACGATGCCGGCAATGGACAGGGGGCTGGTGATGAGCAGCTGGTCCGTCTTCGCCTTGGCTTCCTCCGAAAGCAGCCGCATGGTGAGGATCGGCACGAGGAAGAGGAAGATGAAGGTGAGGTTGCTGAGCACCCCGGTATAGGTGGGGTTGCCCGTGAGGAGATTGGACAGCGCGAAGAAGACGCCTGCCACCAGGATGAAGAACCCGACGAATGCAAATCCGAGCGGGGACGTGAAGTAGGCCTTGAGCTCTCTGCGGAAGACGGCAAACATGTCAGGTACCCTGCCTTTCGTCGGTGATCAGGTTGAGGAATATCTCTTCCAGGGTCAGGTCCATGGATTTCATCATCAGGATGGGCATGCTGGCCCGCGCGCAGGCGTTGAAAAGGTCGCGCCGTATGTCCTGGTCGCGCTTCGCCTCCACGACGATGTCGACGGAGCCCGCCTCCCGGGCGCCGACCGCCTCGGCCTTCACGACGTGCTCCACGCCGCGGACCGCCGCGAGGACGTCCTTCTCCGTGCCGACGACGCGGAGGCTGATGCGGTTGTCGCTCGTCAGGCCGCGGGACAGGTTCTCCGGCGTGTCGCTTGCCACGATCTTGCCCTTGTTGATGATGAGGACGCGGCTGCAGACCGCCTGCACCTCGGGGAGGATGTGCGAGCTGAGGATGATGGTGTGTTCCTTGCCCAGGTCGCGGATGAGGTTGCGCGTCTCGATGATCTGCTGCGGATCGAGGCCGATGGTCGGCTCGTCCAGGATGAGCACCGGGGGGGTGCCGACGAGGGCCTGCGCGATGCCGACGCGCTGCTTGTAGCCCTTGGAGAGGTTCTTGATGAGGCGCTTGCGGACATCGGTGATCTTCAGCATCTCCATCGCCCTGGCCATGCCTTCTTTGCGGCGCGCCTTGGCGACTCCCTTGATGTCGCAGACGAAGGACAGGTAGTCCTGCACCGTCATGTCCACGTAGAGGGGAGGCAGCTCCGGCATGTAGCCGATCTGCTCCTTCACCGCGTGGGGCTCCTCCAGGATGTCGTGCCCGTCCAGCTTCACCGAGCCCTCCGAAGCGGAGATGTACCCGGTGATGATGTTCATCGTGGTCGACTTGCCGGCGCCGTTGGGCCCCAGGAAGCCCAGTATCTCGCCCCGGTTGACCGTGAAGTTCAGCTTGTCCACGGCGACCCGCTGGCCGTACTTCTTCGTGACATTCTCCACCTGTATCAAGGCGTACTCCTTTCCGTCATGCGATAGCGGGAATGCGGTTTTTTATCCGCGGCAGAGGCAGTAGTATAGCAAAAAGCACTTCATGGGAACACTCCTGAGGCGAAATTTACTATGGCGAGCAGTGTCCCGGCTACAAGGGGCGGCGCGGCGCCCGGGCCGGGCCATGGCTGGCCGCCCGGGCAGAACCAGCACGCGTCTATGCCTGCCGCCATGGCGCCGCCGACGTCGGCCACCGGGTTGTCCCCGACGCACAGCACGTCCGCCGGGGGAAGCCCAAGGGCGGCGCAGGCCTGCTCGAAGAAGCGGCGATCCGGCTTGGCAATGCCGAGCTCCTCGGACACGAGCACCGCGCTGAAGAAGTCCGCCATCCCGGACACGGCGAGCCTCCCGCGCTGAACGCTCGCGATCCCGTTCGTGACGAGGCAGAGCCGCGCGCGCTGCGACAGCTCCTGGATCACCTCGCGGGCGTGGGGGAGGAGGATGGCCGTCGACCCGAGGGCAGCAAGATAGTGCGCGGAGATCACCGCCGGGTCACCGGGGGCG
Organism: uncultured Spirochaetota bacterium; assembly: GCA_963768665.1. GTDB lineage: Bacteria > Spirochaetota > Spirochaetia > SZUA-6 > Fen-1364 > Fen-1364. The sequence continues at coordinate 676,886 of CAVYIU010000004.1, forward strand.
TGCACGGCAGAAAGCAGCTCCGCGAAACGGCCGACCTTGAGCTCTGCCATCTTCACGCTGCCCTTTTCGAGGGCTGCCCAGTACCGCGTATTGATGACCCGGTAGGCGGCGCGGGCAACGTCGCGCGGCACGCCCGGCAGCCACCGCGTGAACGTCTCGTCCAGCGCCTGTGCCTCGGCCGCATCGTAATCGAAGAGCGTGTTGTCGGCGTCGAAGAGGAATCCCTTGTAGGTTTTCATCGCGGGGCCCATGATCGCTGCAATGGCGGCCGCGTGCAAGGCGCCGGGCTCCGCGGCGCTATTCGGGATGCGTGTCGATGAGCATCGACATCGGAGCGCGAAGATCGTGTGCGATACACACGATCTCGCTGGGCACTTGACTTTTCGGTTCTTTTCCTTACATTCATGTGATCCATACCAACGAAAGGAGGTCTCAAAAGCCATGGCCGAAGTTTTGAGCAAGAACGCGAGGGTCGGAATCGTCACGCAGAAGTTTTTCTGCACGTGCGGCGGCGAGATCAAGATGAAGCTCGTTTTCAACAAGGGAAAGCTGCGCAATACTGCCGAATGCGAGAAGTGTCATCGCCAGGAGCGCAAGCCCAGCGATTTCAAGGCATAGACCGCCCCGCCTTCGACCCAGCCCGCCCTTCGACGGGCTCTTTTTTTCCCTCCCCCTGCGCCCGGGCCTCTTCCGCGTGCCATGCCAGCACCTGTGCCCGAATTTCCTCTTCCGTTCGCGCGATCAGGGTCACCACCTCGCGCTTGCCGGCAGGTGCCGGGTAGAGGGTCAGGGGACGCACGCGGTAGCAGGTTCCCCTCATGTGCAGGAACACCTTCGCAAGCGTGGCCATCCTGTACCCGCCGTCAACCGCGACCGAAAGGACCGGCATCGGCGCATGCTCGAGCATGACGCGCATGGCGCCGGCGTAGAACTCTTTCACCCGTCCGTCGCGGGACCGCGTGCCTTCCGGGAAGACGGTGGGGCATATCCCCTTCCTGCTCAGGGCGGCCAGCTCCTTCAGGGCCTGCTGTCCTTCCCGGAACTGCCCCGTCCGGGAAATGAGGGCGTGCTGCCCGCGGCGGAGCGACGGGGAGATGTAGGGGAGGCCCCTGCCCAGACTTTTCTTGGCCACGTAGCGAAGCCCGTGCCGGGAAAAGGCGATGGCCAGTGCCGGGATGTCGGCGAGGCTCTGGTGGTTGGAAACGATGAGGAATGTCGGGGGAAGGGCGCCGTGATACCGCTCGAACGCTGTCCGCAGGCCCCCCAGGACGCCGGCGGCGGTGAAAAGGGACCGCGCGATCACCGGCTGAAATCGGGAGACGAAGTCCATGACCTCGCCGGGTCGAAACGGCCGATCCAGCGCAGCTTCGCTCCCCCCCGCAGGAGGATGAAAAGCGCGCAGAACATGAACAGGGCCATCCTCATCTCGCGGCGTGCCTCGAGCCGATGGTCGTCGCCATCGCGCGGATGAAGCCGGGGTCCGTGCCGCAGCACCCGCCGATCACGTCGACACCGCCCGCCACCAGGGCCGGGACGTAGGAAGCGTACTGCTCTGCCGTCAACGGGTAGCTGACCTTGCCGCTCACGATCTGCGGTATGCCGGCATTCGCCTTGACCCACAGGGGGAGCCTGGTGAGGGACCGGAGCACCGGTGCCAGCGGCACGTAGTCCTCGACGCCGGACCCGCAGTTGGCGCCGATGAGCGCCGCTCCCGCCTCCTCGGCGCGCTGGACGCATGTCTCGGGCGTGTTGCCCATCATCGTGCGATATCCCCGGGGGGTCCTGTTGTAGGTCATGCTGGCAACCACGGGAAGGCCCGTTGCCCTTACCGCGGCGCGCACCGCGATCGCCATCTCCTCCACGTCCGTCATCGATTCCACGACGATCCAGTCCACGCCCGCGGCGCCCAGCGCGGCAGCCTGCTCGAAGAAGACGTCGGACAGATCCCCGTCGCCTACCTCGCCCAGGGCGAGCAACCGGGCCGACGGCCCGATGTCCCCTGCCACGAGCGTGGCCTTCCCGGCGGCCTCGCGCGCGAGGGCGGCCGCCGTGGCGTTGATCTCCTTCGTTCGGGCGGACAGGCCGTGTGCTTCGAGGCGGAACCTGTTGGCGCCGAAGGTGTTGGTCAGCACGATGTCGGCGCCGGCCTCGCAGTACTCCCGCGTGATGTCGCGCACGATGTCCGGGTGCGTGAGGTTCCACTCGTCAGGCGGCGAGCCCTGCATGAGCCCCCTCTTGAAAAGCTCGGTGCCCCACGCGCCGTCGGCGAGAAGGACGTTCCCCCTGGCCCACTCGATGCCCCGGATTTTCATACGCCGGCGATACTACCGCTTCCCGTCGCTTGTGGAAAGCGATCGATTTCAGTAGTCTGCGCCGGACATGCCCCTCTTCGTGCTCCTGCACGCGGCCTTCAGCGCCGTCATCCTCGCCTTCCACGTCGCGATGGCTGCCGGCTGCCTCGTCAACCAGCGCCGGGCAGGCCGCACGCGCCGGGAGGCGCCGCGGACTGCCGGCGCGGATCCAACCGTCGAGGTGATCGTCGCTCTGCGGGACGAGGAGGCCGCGCTCCCGTCGCTTCTCGCGGCCATGGAAAGCCAGGCGGACTGCCGTTTTCTCTTCGTCGATGACAGGTCCGCCGATTCCACCGCCGCCATGCTCGACACCTTCTGCGCCGGCCTGTCCGGAAGGGCAAGGGTGATCCACGTTTCCGAGGAGCCTCTCCATCTCACGGGGAAGCAGGCCGCGCTGGACCGCGCGTTCGACGAGGCGTCGGGAGAGATCCTCCTTTTCACCGACGGCGACTGCGTGCCCCCGTCGGGATGGGCGCGCCGGATGGCCGCGCCGTTCGTCGACGCCAGCGTCGGCATTGTCCTCGGCCGGATCGAGCTTCCCCCGGGGACTTCTTTCCTGTCAGATTTCCAGGCCTTCGAGCAGCCGCTCCTCAACCAGTACAATTTCGGCTCGGCCGGCGTCGGGCTGCCGACGGGGTGTTTCGGGAACAACATGGCCATCAGGGCCGAGGCCGTGCGCGCAAGCGGTGGTTTCCGGAAGCTCGGCTACTCGGTGACGGAGGACGCGCTGCTCCTCGACGCGGTCTGTCGGGGAGGCGGGTGGAAGGTGCGGGTCTGTACCGACCTCGCGGCCGCCGTGGTGACCCGGCCGAAACGAACCTGGAGGGAGTTCATCGAGCAGCACTCGCGCTGGAACGCCGGCGCCCTCTTCTCCCCTGACCTCGTCACCAGGGCTTCCTACATGTTCGTGGTGCTCTTCTACCTCGTCGGGAGCCTGCTCGTCCTGCCCCTCGGGCTGCTGGACTGGCGCGTGCCGGTCCTGTCGCTGAACTCGTTCCTCAGCATCGGGCTGCTGGCGGCCCTCGGCGGGCTCTACGAAGGGAAGGCGAAAGGCCCGTACTACCTGAAGCTCCTGCCGTACCTGTTCTTTTTCGGATTCTTCTACGCCGGGATCACGGTGCGCGCGTTTGTGCGCCGGCGCCTGGACTGGAAGGGCTCCGCGCTGCGCCCCTGATCAGTCCTGCAGGCCGAACTCCGCCTCCAGCAGGTCGAGGAAGCCTGCCGGTGAAAGGAGGGGCACGGGGCCGTGCGGCGCCAGCCACTCCTTCTGCACGTACCCCCACGTTGCCAGGAAGACGCGGACCAGCGGGTTGGTGTTGTGAACGATGGCATCCACCTGGTCTTCGATGAAAAGCGCCCGGGTGCCCGGGGATCCACCGGGCCCCGCCGCCCGCCCGTACGCGCTGCGAAGCTTCTCAACGGTGACGAGCTTCGGCTCGGCATCGCTCCAGATGATGTGCTGCGGGTCCACCGTGATGGACTGTGCCGAGAGGATCTCCGAGATGAACGCCGGCTTCTTGGTGGAGAGGATGTACAGCGGCGCGGAGGCGGGGAGACGGGCAAAGGCCCTCTCCACGTGGGGATACACGCGGTTGAGGGCGAGCCATCCTGCCCTGTCCCTGTGGAGGAAGTCCGCGCGGGCCTGGTAGAAGAGCTCGCGGTACCGGGCGCGTGTCGCGTCTCCCCCCCTGCGTGCCGTCTCGTCGAACGAAGCCTGGCTGGTCACCGTGCCGCCGCGCGCAACGATCTCCTGGATCATCACGAAGTCTTCGCCCGAGCGCACGTAGGGACGCAGCGCCGCGAATGCCGCGCGGACCGATTCGTCGGGCGGGCCGGCGGGCTCGCCCCGGTGCAGCTGGTGGTAGGCCGTCCAGGACGAGGCGAAGCATTCGTCCACGGAGTCGCAGATGACACCGTCGAAGTCGAGGACCAGCAGCGGACGGGTGGTCATCCCAGCCTGTGGAGGATTTCTCCGGCATGGTCCACGCACAGGACACCCTCGGCTTCCCTCCCGCGGTAGTCGGCGGGGTTGATCGTCGCGGGATCCCTGTACCCGAGGTTCACCTGTCGGCAGATCTCGCGGGGGATCGCGGTGGCCAGGACCACCTCGATCCGCGGCTTCTCGATGCCGTTCTCGTATGTGCCGACGCCGCGCACGTGCGTGGAGTGCGCGAGCACACCGCGCGGCACGTGCTGGAACTGGTCCATGCGGCTGAGGAACCAGTCGCGCACGTGGTAGCCGATCTCGGAGAGGTAGCGGCCCCACGTGTAGGAGATCTCCGTCACGTGCGGGGCGTGGATGATGAGCGTCCCGCCGTCGGCGACAACGGGCTCCAGCTTGTACATGACCTTGCCGGCAGTCCAGATCTCATCGTACATCGCGGGGGCAAGTCCCAGGACCGTCGTGAACGGGGCGGGTTTGAAGATGATGTGCAGGCGCTCGGAGATGTCGGCGGCCTTCGACCACGCGTCCTCGGGGGTGCCGGCAAAGAGCCCGGCAAGACCGCCGTCCGGCGCGACCACCATGGCCAGGCACCAGCGCGGGACGCTCAGCATGCGTGCCGCCCGGTCCACCAGGGCCCGCGGGGGCGTGTGCTTGATGCCGATGGTGTCCCTGCACGTGATGACGGCGCCGAGCCAGTGGAAGAAATGCACGAAGTCGCCGCCCGAGATGCCGGGGAAGAAGTACTTGTTCCCGCCGGAGAACCCGACCACTTCGTGGGGAAAAACGGGGCCGAGCACGAGCACGAGGTCGTAGTCGTAGACGGCCTTGTTGATCACCACGTCCACGGACTCCCGGAAGAGCCCCCGGGTGAGCACGTTGATCTCCGATTCCTTGATGGTGCCGAGCTTCTGCAGCGAGCCAGGCAGGTCCCAGCGATGGTTGAGAAAGCGCACCCCCTTGAAGGTCTTTTCGCGGTCACCGGGTCCCAGGCCGAAGAGCGTCTCGATCCTCTGCTCGCTCATCGCCTGGTGCGTCCCCAGGGCGATCATGAAGTCAAGCGTCTTCACGCGCGGCCCCATGACTCGCGTGACCACGCGCGCCATGAGCGGCAGGGGACAGGAGCGGGTGGCATCCGGGGTGAGCACCAGGACGCGCTTGCCATCGACCAGGTCGGAAGGGACTCCCTCCTCGACGATCTTCGTTACCTCGGCTTCCGACAATCTCATATCGACCGACCCCAGGCCCGTTGCCATGCTCTCTCCCCTCACGTCGAAGATAGCGGAAATGACCGGGCGCTGGAAGCGGCCGCCTGCCGGCTCATGTACCTGCGCGGCCGCTTCTGGTACAGTGCCGCCGTGTCGCACTTCTTCTTTCAGGACTTCGTGGCTCGATTCGACGAGCAGCGCCTGCTCTCGTGCCCGTGCGGCCAGGAGCACCGGCTGCAGACGCGCAGGACGTTCGTCGACCCGGGAGCACTGGACGAATCCATCCGTTTCCTCCGTGACAGCCCCGGCACGAGCGCCCGTCTCTGGGTGTTGAGCGACGAGAACACGGAGGCCGCGGCCGCCGCGCGCTGGAAGGATGCCGCCGGGACGTCGCGGATCGTGTCCCGCGTGCTGCCGGCGCACCCGCTCCCGGTCCCCACGGCGGAGCTGGTCGATTCCCTGGCGGCCGACGTCCGCCGCGAGGAACCGTCGCTCGTGGTGGCCGTGGGCAGCGGCGTCATCAGCGACCTGGTGAAGAGCGTCTCGCTCGCCGTCGACGTGCCCAACTGGTGCGTGGCCACGGCTCCTTCCGTGGACGCTTTCAGCTCGGCGACCTCTGCCCTGCGGGTGGATGGCTTTCACAACGCGGTGTCCGCCCGGGTTGCCGATGTCATCGTCTGTGACCCCGAGGTCATGAACGGCGCGCCCCGGGAGCTCTTCCTCGCCGGGCTCGGCGACCTCCTGGCCAAGTACCTTGCACACCTGGACTGGAACGTCGCGCGGATGGTCACCGGCGAGTGGTACTGTCCCCTCGTCGCGGCAACGGCCCTGGACTCCGCGCGCAGCGCGCTTGCCGCGGGACGCCTTCTCCGCGATGAGCCGCGGGAGGCGGTACGGACGCTCACCGACGCCGCGCTGTGCTCGGGCTTCGCCATGCAGTCCACGGGCGGGTCACGGCCGGCCGCCACGGCCGAGCACACGCTCGCCCACTTCTGGGAAACGACGAACCAGGCCCGCAACGAGAGGCTCAACCTCCACGGGATACTCGCCGCCGCTGCCAGCAGGCTGCTCTTTCCTGTCTACCGGGCACTGTATGACCGGCTGTCGACATTCGAGCCCGACGACCAGGAGCGGCTGCGGGAATACGACGAGGAGCTTCCCTGGCAGGAGTCACTGGAACAGGGGCTGCAGCCATTTCTCCGGAAGGTCTCGGCGGAAGCCGGCGCCCGCCGGTTCGATCGCGGGATCCTTGCCCGCCGGCTCTACGCCTTCCGCGAGCACCGCACGGAAATCTGCGCCCTGGCCGGCACCGTGCTCGGCGAGATGGGCCGCGCGATCGAGAGTCTCGAGGGAATGGGCTACCCGTTCGACTTCGAAACGATTGGTCTTGCCGCGGAAGAGATCGCGCTCCCGCTGCGCAACGTACGATCCCTGCGGCAAAGGTACTCGAGCTTTGATCTCGCCTACGAGCTGGGGCTGGGCCGGTTCATGCGCACGGAAGGGGAGCAGGTGGTGGCGAGCCAGGCGACCGCCGAAGCTGGCGCCCCGCGCTGACGTCTCGAGCCGGCGCCCGGGTCCGGCGCCCTCTCTATATGGAGAAGTCCTGGCCCGCCTCGAGCTTGGCGAAGAACCTCTTCCCGTTCTTCTGCAGTATGTCATTCAGCGTGACGTTGGAGAGGTAGTCTTCCATGGCCTTCTGCAGCCCGGTCCAGACGGCGTGCGCCGCGCAGGGCTCGGGACGGTCACACAGTGCCTGGCGGCGAAGGGTGCACGGCGTCAGGCCGTGCGTTTCTCCCACGGCGTCCAGGATGTTCTGCACGGAGATCTCGGACGGCTTCTTGTTGAGGATGAAGCCGCCCCCCGGACCGCGGACGGAGCGTATAATGCCTGCCTTCTTCAGCTTGAAGAAGATCTGCTCGAGGAACTCGGAGGACACGTCTTCCTCGTGAGCGATCGACCCGATCGAGATGGGCCTGCTGTGATTGGCCATTGCAAGGTTGATGACGGCCCTCAGGCCGTATCGACCCTTCGTCGTGATTCGCATTTTGGGGGCTCCGTGGTTGATATATTAGCGCCAATGTCAGATATTATCAACTAGAGAGACGATATTCTTCAGACGATGCAATCAATGCACAGGCTGCGAACAACGTACGTTTTGCTGTTCATGCCACTACTTGCGGTCGCAACGTGGGCCCAGTCGCCGGATGCGTGGCCGGCCCAGGCCGGGCAAGCCCCAATGCATGCGGAGGTACAGCTCATTGCCAGGACTTCCTCGGTAAGGGCCGGTTCGCCCCTGGATGTCGGCGTGCTTCTCCGCACGGACCCGGGCTGGCACGTGTACTGGAAGAACCCCGGCCAATCGGGCCTCCCGGTGAAAGTGGAATGGCACCTTCCGAGCGGATGGTCGGCAAGGGACCTGCGCTGGCCGACGCCTGAGCGGTTCGAGACAGGCGGGATCGTGACATACGGCTATTCCGGCGAGGTGCTTCTCACCGTGGCGCTCACGCCTCCCCCTGGCCTCGCTCCGGGGGGCACGGTGGACCTCGGTGCCGCCGTTTCGTGGCTGGCATGCCGCGTGGAATGCGTCCCCGGTTCCGCGCGTGTCTCACTGAGCCTGCCGGCCCGCCCGGGTTCCCCGGCACCCGACGCCCGCTGGGACCAGCTCTTTTCCGCTTCCGACGCGGCCCTGCCTTCGGTCGACCAGTCCATGCATGTCAGCGCCCGCGCGTCCGCGGGCACCGTGATCCTCGAGGTGAAAGGCTGGAAAGACGCGGCACCGCGCGGCGCGAGGTTCTACCCGGCCTTGCAGGGAATGATCGACGATGTCACCGCGCCGGCGACGGCCGTCTCTGGCGGGACGCTCCGCGTCAGCCTGAAGACCGCAGCGGGTGCCGCGGTTCCCGCCCGGCTGCTCGGCATCCTCGTTGCCGGCGGCGAGCGCCCGGCAAGGTCGCTCGAGATCGACGCTCCCGTTTCCGCCAGTGCCGGCGTGCTCGGCGTCGGGGTCACCGGTCTCTGGCTCGCACTTCTCCTTGCGCTCCTGGGCGGGCTGATCCTGAACGTGATGCCCTGCGTTCTTCCCGTTCTCTCCCTCAAGGTCATCGCCCTCGCGCGCGGCGCGCAGGAGGAAGGCACAAAGAGCCTCCGGGACGGACTGCTGTACGGCGCCGGGGTGACTGGATCCTTCCTCGCGCTCGGCGGCATCCTCGTCGGCCTTCGCGCAGCCGGCAGGCTCATCGGCTGGGGCTTCCTCTTCCAGGATCCCGTCGTGGTTGCCGTCACGGCGATGCTCTTCTTCCTCATTTCGCTGAACCTGCTGGGCGTGTTCGAGGTCGGGATCCCCATCGGACGACTTGGCAGCGTCTCCGCGGGAGGAGGGAAAAGGCGCGCGCCCGGCCTGGCCTCCTTTCTCAGCGGGATCTTCGCGGCAGCGGTTGCCACGCCATGCACGGCGCCTTTCATGGCTGCCGCGCTCGGCTTCGCCCTGTCACAGACAGCGCCGGTTGCGCTGGGGGTCTTTGCTGCCCTCGGCATCGGGATGAGCGCGCCGTTCGTGGTGCTCAGCGCGTTCCCCCGGCTCGGCGCGCGCCTCCCCCGGCCGGGCCGCTGGATGGAGACGCTGCGCCAGCTCATGGGTTTCCCGATGCTCGCCGCGGTCGTCTGGATGCTGTTCGTCGAGTCGGCGCTCACGGGCGCCTCTGCCGTGGTCCGGCTCGCGGGGGCGATGGTCGCGGCCGGTTTCGGCGCTTGGGCGTGGGGCCGCTGGGGCCAGGGCGAGCGGAGTGCCGCCGCTGCCTCGTCGACCCGGGGACACGCCGGGCAGTCGGCGCGGCGGCAGCGGTTGTCGTCATCGGAGCCCTGCTTTTCGCCTCCTTCGGGGCCGGCGCCGCGCGTCAGGCGCCCCTCGCTGCCACCGCCGCCGCGCCCGGGACGGGGTCGCCGTGGGAGGCATGGAGCGCGGCCCGCGTCGACGAGGCCCGGGAGCAGCGACGGCCCGTCTTCGTCGATTTCACGGCGCGCTGGTGCCTGACCTGCCAGGTGAACGAGGGTGTGGCGCTGGACAACCCGGCCGTGCTCCGCGAGCTCAAGGACAGGAACGTTCTGACCTTGCGCGCGGACTGGACCGACGGAAGCAAGGAGATAGCGGCCGCGCTGGCCGGCTACGGGAGGGCGGGCGTCCCCGTGTATGTCCTGTACCGTCCGGGCAGCGATGAGCCGCGCCTTCTCCCCGAGATCCTGACTCCGGGCATCGTGCTGGACGCCCTCGGCACGCTGCGCTGAAAGCGCCCCGGGCCGATTTCTCCCCCGTTCGTCCGGCTGCTCGTGTTGACCCCCCGCGAAGGCGTCACTATAATCACGCCTGCCGCGCGGCCACGTACCTTGAGAGCGCGGCAGCCGCGCGGCCACGTACCTTGAGAGCGCGGCAGCCGCGCGGCCACGTACCTTGAGAGCGCGGCAGCCGCGCGGCCACGTACCTTGAGAGCGCGGCAGCCGCGCGGCCACGTACCTTGAGAGCGCGGCAGATTTTTGCCAGGAGGATCCCCGTGAACGTTCGCGTGCGCTATGCCCCGTCCCCGACGGGCTTCCAGCACATCGGAAGCGTACGCACCGCGCTCTACAACTACCTTTTTTCCCGCCGCGCCGGGCGGCACGTTCGTGCTGCGCATCGAGGACACGGACCGCAAGAGGTTCGTGCCGGAGGCGCTGCAGGACATCTACGACACGTTCGAGTGGCTGGGGTTTCGCTGGACCGAAGGTCCGGACTCCGCGGGACCCTTCGGCCCGTACATGCAGTCTGAGCGCCTGTCGATCTACCAGGAGCACGCGCAGAAGCTCCTGGACGAAGGCAAGGCTTACCGCTGCTACTGCACGGCTGAGCGCCTGGATGGCCTGAGAAAACAGCAGGAGGCAGGGGAATCCGCAGACCCGTCGGCACAGGGCTACGACCGGCACTGCAGGAACCTCCCGGATGCCGAGCGCACCTCCCTGGAGGCCGCCGGTGTGCCGTCCGTCATCCGCCTGGCCATCCCGCTCGAAGGGTCCACGAGCTACACGGACCTGCTCCTCGGCGACATCACCGTGGAGAACCGCTCGATCAACCCGGACCCGGTGCTGATCAAGAGTGACGGGTTTCCCACGTACCACCTCGCATTCATGGTGGACGATCACCTCATGCAGATCTCCCACGTCCTTCGCGGGCAGGAATGGCTGCCCTCGGCGCCGGTGCACTTCATCCTCTACCGCGCCTTCGGATGGGAGCCTCCGGTTTTCTGCCACCTGCCCACGATCATGGGCAAGGACGGGCACAAGCTTTCCAAGCGCCTGGGTTCCACGAGCGTCCGCGACTTCCGCGCGCAGGGGTACCTTCCGGAGGCACTGCTGAACTGCATCGCCATGGTCGGCTGGATCTTCGACGGGACCCGCGAGCTGTTCACGCTGAAGGAGCTCGAAGAGCTCTTCGACATGGAGAAGCTGAACAAGTCCCCCGGCGTCTTCGACTACCAGAAGCTGGAGTGGTTCAACGGCATGTACATCCGGGCGAAGAGCAGGCAGGAGCTGGCCGATCTCATCGCCCCGTTCTTGAAGAAGGCAGGGCTGCCAGGCGATGACCGCACGATGCTCCAGGGCATCGCGGGACTCGTGCAGGAGCGGGTGAAGGTCCTCTCCGAGGTCCCCGCCATGGTGCGGTTTATCTTCGAAGAGCCGCCCGCGCCGAAGCCGGAAGACCTCCTGCCGAAGAACGCCGACACCGCGGGAACCGCCGCGGCCCTGCGACGACTGGAGGCGCTCCTGCCCGAGCTCGCCGGAGATGAGGAGGCCGCGGAGGCGCGCCTGCGCGCGCTTGCCGCGGAGCTGCGGGTGAAGCTCGGTGACCTGCTGATGCCGTTGCGGGTGGCGGTGACCGGCGCGAAGGTCTCCCCGCCGCTGGTGGCAAGCATCCGCGTCATGGGGGTCGAGACGGCGCGCAGGCGCGCGGCCCGCGCGATAGGAATACTGGAAAAGGGAGTGACGTGATGGCGGAATCCGAGAAGACGGCTGAGAGCATCCAGCCTTTGACCATGGACATGCTGGTCTCGCTGTGCAAGCGCCGGGGGTTCATCTTCCCGTCCAGCGAGATCTACGGGGGTCTCGCCTCCGCGTGGGACTACGGCCCCATGGGCGTGGAGCTGAAGAAGCGCATCCAGGAGTTCTGGTGGCGCCAGATGACGCAGCTCAACGCGAACATCGTCGGGCTGGACGCGGCCATCATGATGCACCCGCGCGTCTGGGAAGCGTCCGGCCACGTGGAGAACTTCACGGATCCCATGATCGACTGCCGGCAGTGCAAGCATCGCTTCCGCGTCGACCAGGTCCCCGAGGAAAACCTGCTGAAGAAGAAGTGCCCTGACTGCGGCGCGAACCAGCTCACCGAGGCCCGCAAGTTCAACCTCATGTTCACCACGCACATGGGCCCCGTGGAGGACGAGGGCGGCCTCATCTACCTGCGGCCCGAGACGGCGCAGGGCATCTACGTGAACTACAAGAACGTCCTGCAGACGGGGCGGGTGAAGGTTCCCTTCGGCATCGCCCAGGTCGGCAAGGCGTTCCGCAACGAGATCACCACGAAGAACTTCATCTTCCGCACCTGCGAGTTCGAGCAGATGGAGATGCAGTACTTCGTCCACCCGTCGGAGGACATGAAGTGGTTCGAGCACTGGAAGGAGAGGCGCTTCCAGTACTACCTGGACCTCGGCGTGCGCAAGAGCAAGCTGCGCTTCCACCAGCACGGCCCGGACGAGCTTGCCCATTACGCGAAGCTCGCGTTCGACATCCAGTACGAGTTCCCGTTCGGCTGGAAGGAGCTGGAGGGAATCCACAACCGGACCGACTACGACCTGAAGCGGCACACGGAGTTCTCCGGCAAGGACCTCGCCTACCTCGACGAGGTGTCCCACGAGCGCTACATGCCCTACATCATCGAGACCTCGGCCGGCCTCACGCGGACCGTGCTCGTGATCCTGTGCGACGCGTACGACGAGGAGATCGTGGAGGGGGAGAAGAGGGTGGTCCTCCGCTTCCATCCCCGCATCGCCCCCATCACGGTCGGCATCTTCCCGCTCGTGAAGAAGGACGGTCTTGCCGAGATGGCGCAGGAAGCTCGACGAGGAGCTGTGCGAGGACTTCCGCACCTTCTACGACGAGAGCGGCGCCATCGGCCGGCGCTACCGGCAGCCAGGACGAGGTGGGCACGCCCTTCTGCGTCACGCTGGACTACCAGACCAAGGAAGACCAGACCGTCACCATCCGCTTCCGGGACTCGATGAAGCAGGAGCGCGTGAAGATGGCGGACATCGCGGCAACGCTCAAGAAGGCGATCAGGGACTACAGAAGGGTAGGGGAGTGAGCGAGGAAATGCCCGGCCGGTCCGTTTTCGACACGCTGAAGGAGCGGGGGTTCGTCAGCCAGTGCTCGAACGAGGAGGGATTGCGAAAGCTCCTCGACACCGAGCGGGTCACGTTCTACATCGGGTTCGACCCGACCGCGAAGAGCCTGCAGGTCGGCAACCTCATGCAGCTCATGTACATGGCGCACCTCCAGAAGGCCGGGCACCGGCCCATCATGCTCATCGGCGGCGGGACCACGCGCATCGGCGATCCCTCGGGGAAATCGGAGATGCGCAAGATCCTGCCGGTGGAAACCATCGCGGAGAACGCGGCGATCTTCCGGCGCGAGACCTCACGTTTCCTCGACTTCAGCGACGGCAAGGCGCTCATGCTGGACAACGCGGAGTGGCTGGCGCCGCTGAACTACATCGAGTTCCTCCGGGACATCGGGAGGCATTTCTCCGTCAACCGTATGCTCTCCTTCGAGACCTACAAGATGCGCCTGGAGACGGGCCTCTCGTTCATCGAGTTCAACTACCAGCTGCTCCAGTCCTACGACTACCTCGTCCTCTACCGCCGCCACGGCTGCCGCCTGCAGATGGGCGGCGACGACCAGTGGGGCAACATCGTGGCAGGGATGGACCTCATCCGCCGCGTGGAAGGCGTGGAGGCATTCGCCCTCACGTCGCCGCTGGTCACGACCTCGGACGGGAAGAAGATGGGCAAGTCCGAGCGCGGCGCGCTCTACCTCGACCCGGCCATCACCAGCCCGTACGATTTCTACCAGTACTGGGTCAACGTGACCGACGCGGACACCGCGCCGTTCCTGAAGCGCTTCACGTACCTGCCCGTTGCCGAGATCGACGACATGTGCGCGGTGAAAGACCAGCGGATCAACGACGCCAAGCGCCGGCTCGCCTTCGAGGTGACCGCCCTCGTCCACGGGACGGAGGCGGCACAGAAGGCGGCCGATTCGTCGAAGGCGGCATTCGCCGGCGGCGATGCGGGGCCCGGTGATCTCACCGGAGTTCCCTCCATCACCATCCCGCGGGCCGAGCTCGCGGCGGGAATCAGCGCGATGGACCTGTTCGTGCGCAGCACGCTCTGCGCGACGAAGAGCGACGCGCGCCGTCTCATCGAGCAGGGCGGCGCCCTACGTCGGCAGGACCGGCGTCACCGACGTCAACGCCGTGGTCACGCTGGACGCCGCGGAATACGGTGCGATCCTTCTCCGTGCGGGCAAGAAGCGCTATTTCCGCATCATCGTCGGCTGATGCACGGAGACGGCGGGCCCTCCGCGTCTTCGGTGTCATTCTCGCGGCGGTCTGCGCTGCTCTCGGGATCGCCCATGGCCTGAGGCTGATCGGCGCCGTGGACGCGCCGTATCTCGGGCTGCTCGCCCTCCATGCCGCGGCCGGCGTTCTCCTCTGCGCCGTGCCGCGGGACCGCTTCTCCCGTTCACGGGGCAGGGTGTTCCTCGTCCTGCGGGTACCCGAGATCCTCTTTGCCACCGCGGCCGTGCTCTTCCTCTTCACGTTCATCTACGCGACGAACGCGAACATGGACTACGTGCAGCGGTTCATGACCTCGCACGGCAACCTCCGGCTGGCGCCGAACAGCATGGCGGAGCGACTGACCGCGTGCATCCGCTTTCTCCCGCTCCTCTCCTCGATTCTGCCTGGTACGTCGGCGTTCGCATGGCCAGGCTCCCGCTCGCGAACACCCTGATCGAGCGGCGGCGTCCCGGGCGCGCGGGCTTCGGCACGTGGGCCCTCCCGCTCACCCTGGTCTCTGCTGCCGCGTGGGCGCTCGCGTTCCCGTCTTTCATCGACGCGGCCGGGCTGCCGGTGCTGGGCTTCGTCTGCCTCGTGCCTGTTCTGCTCAGCCTGCGGATCCCTCGGCTACGGATGGGGCATCTTCTACGGGATGCTGCAGGCGTGCTGCAGACCATGATCTCCAACTACTGGCTGGGCACCTTCGACCTGCTCTCGCTGCAGTTCGTGAGCTCCGTCACGGCCGTGCAGTACATCCCCTTCATGGCGGTTGCGCTTTTCGTGCTTCACCGCAGCCGGCCCCCTGGGGTTCCTCGTGATCCCGGCGGCATGGACGCTTTTCGATTGGCTTCGGTCCCTTGGATTCCTCGGCTACCCGTGGGGCATGCTGGGGGCGTCCCAGTACGCGGTGATCCCGCTGATACAGATCGCGTCCCTCACCGGGGTGTGGGGTGTCACGTTCCTGGTCACCCTGTGCAATGCCGCGGTCGCCTGGTACCTCGGGAGCTGGCAGGGCCGGCGGCGGCGCCTGCTTCCCGCGATCGCATGCGCCGCGGCGCTCGCGTTCACACTGGGATGGGCCGCCGTCCGCGCCCTCGCCGGCGCGTGCGCGAGCCGCTGTCCCGACCGTGCGGCTGGCTCTCATCCAGCAGGACGAGGACCCGCGCAAGGACGACTACCGCCATGGCTTTGAGACCCTGAAGCGGCTCACCGAGCAGACGCTCGCATCCGGACCCGGACCTGGTGGTGTGGTCGGAAACGGCGTTCGTTCCGAACATCCGGCGCTGGAGCCAGGAGGACCCCGCGGTCTATCCCCTGGCGGCGCTGGTGAGGGATTTTCTCGCCTGGCAGAAGGGCACGAGGCAGTGGCTCCTCACGGGAAACGACGACTACAGCTTCACGGAGAGTGACGGCGTCCAGCAAAGACTGGACTACAACGGGTCTGTCCTCTTCTCACCTCCGGGGAGCGGGTGGAAACGTACCACAAGATCCACCTCGTGCCATTCACCGAGTATTTTCCCTACAAGAAGCAGCTGCCCGGACTCTACAGCGCTCCTGCAGAACTTCGATGCGTATCTCTGGGAGCCGGGGGACCGCCGCGTCGTCTTCCGGCATCCCGCGGTTCTCCTTTTCCACGCCCATCTGCTTCGAGGACGTCTTCCCCGACGACGTGCGCCGCTTCGTCCTGGCGGGTGCGCAGGTCCTCCTGAACCTCTCGAACGACTACTGGTCGCTCACCGACACCGAGGCCATGCAGCACGCGGCGAACGCCGTGTTCCGCGCGGTGGAAAACGGGGTGCCGCTTGTGCGCGCCTCGGCTTCCGGGTTGACCTGCCTCGTCCTTCCTGACGGGCGGATCGCCGCCCGCGCGCCGTTCGACGAAGAGACTTCGCTCGTGGTGGATGTCCCTCCGGGCCTGCCGACGATGCAGCGCGGCGCCCCGCGCCGACCCTCTACACGCGCTGGGGTGACTGGTTCCCGGCTGCTTCGGGCATTCTCCTCGCGCTCCTCCTTGCCTTCGGCCTCGCAAGGAAGCGCACCGCGTGACCAGGGGGCGCGGCGGGAACAGGATCGCGGTCCTGTACAGGCAGCTCATGCATGCCTACGGGCCCCAGGGCTGGTGGCCCGTTGCCCGGGCGGGCCGGCCGGCAGGGACACGACGCGCACGGGTATCACCGCGGCCTGTTCACGTCACCTGTCACGCCGGCGGACAGGTTCGAGATCGTCATGGGCGCGCTGCTGACGCAGAACACGGCATGGGCGAACGTCGAGCCTGCATTGGAGAAGCTGCGGAAGGCGGGAATCCGCCTGCCCCGGCATGTCCTTTCCTGTCCGACCGATCGCCTGGCACAGCTGGTCCGATCGTCCGGGTACTTCAACCAGAAGGCAATGAAGCTGAAGGTGGCGGCGCAGTTCTTCTCCATGCCGGGCCGGCTCTCCGGCGCCCCGCCGCCGCAAAGGGCGGAGCTTCTCGCACTCCGGGGCATCGGGCCCGAGACCGCTGATTCGATCCTCCTGTATGCGTTCCACGTGCCCTCTTTCGTCGTGGACGCCTACACCCGGAGGATTCTCCAGCGGCTGGGTGTGCTGGAAGGACATGAGCGCTACGAGGATGTCCAGGAGCTCTTTCACCGATCGCTGCGCACGAACGAGCGCCGGTGCAACGAGTTTCACGCGCTCATCGTGGCGCACGGCAAGAACCGCTGCGCGCCGCAGCCGGATCTGCGCCGCCTGCCCCGTGAAGCCCTGCGCGCAGGGGGACAAGATGCGAAGCCGCGGAACACCGCGCTGACTTGATCGTCGGGCGGGTTTCCGCCATCCTGCAATTCCATGGCAGCCAATCCGGCGAAAAATAATCGTCGTGTGCGGTCACCTGTGCCTGGACATCATCCCGGGATTCCCTGCGGGGGACCGCTCGCAGGACTGGTTCCGCCCCGGGCGGCTCTCCATCGTGGAGCGCCGCGACGATCGCCACCGGCGGGGCCGTCCCGAACGTCGGTATCGGCATGCACCGGCTGGGCTTTCCGGTCCGTCTCGTGGCGGAGATCGGCGCCGATCCCCTGGGCAGCCTGGTCCTCGAACGGGTCCGCGCACAGGGGGCGGCGCTCGCCGACGGGCTCACGGTGCTGCCTGGCGACGCCACGTCCTACTCTATCGTCCTCAGTCCGCCCGGTGTCGACCGGATTTTCCTTCACTGCCCCGGGGTGAACGACACCTTCACCGGTGACGAGATCGCCGACCGCGTGCTTCAGGGTGCAGCGCTGTTCCATTTCGGCTATCCGCCGCTCATGAGACAGATCTGGTCCGACGGCGGTGTGCGGCTGGCCCGTCTCCTGGCGCGGGCGCAGCGCCTCGGCTCCCTCACGTCGCTGGACATGAGCCTGCCCGACCCCTCCAGCCCGTCAGGCAGGGCGGATTGGCGCTCGTTCCTCGACAGGGTTCTCCCGTCGGTGGACATGTTCGTTCCCAGCATCGAGGAGCTCCTCTTCATGCTGGACAGGCGGAGCTTCGAGAGGCTTTCGGCGAACGGGGGAGGGGAAGCGATCATCAACGGCATCAGGTTCGACGAGCTCGACGCCCTCGCAGAGATCAGCCTTGCTCGCGGGGTGTCCGCGATCCTCATCAAGCTCGGCGATCGCGGGGCGTACCTTCGAACAGCGAAGGCGCCTTTCCCCCGTGCACGGCCCTCTCCGAGGCATGGTCGGACCGCGAGCTGTACCGCCCGTGCTTCGCGGTCCCGGCGTGGCGTGGACGAACGGCGCCGGAGACTCGACCATCACGGGGTTTCTCGGCTCGGTTTTCCGTGGTCTCGATCCCTCGGCCGCTTTCAGATGGCGGTCGCCGTCGGTGGCATGCTGCGTGGAGGCACCTGATGCCACTTCGGGAATCAGGACGTGGGACGCAGACGCGGGAACGGTTCTCCGCGGGGTGGAGCCGGGTGCCCGCTGCCCCCTTGGAGAACGGCTGGGCGCCCCAGGAAGACGGCGCCTGGCGCGGGCCACGCGGAAGGTAGTCGAGGCCTGCCGTCCGCGAGACCTCGCACACCCGCCTATTTCCCGGAATCGAAGACAGTCTGGCCCAGCTCGTAGCGTTTCAGGTCCACCGTGGACCTGAACTTCGCCAGGTCCGCGAGCCTGCCTCTCTATCTCGGCAAACCGGTACGCGAACTGGCCCTGCCTTCTCCTGCGAGATCGGCTCGGCCTTCAAGGCGGCAGCCAGACGGTCGATCATGCGGCGCGCGGCGTCCGGAAGATTCTTCGGGTCCAGCGCCGTCCCGGTGGCCCTGGATCTCCGACGCGTCGACATGCGCGGGCTGGCGAGTATCCGCGCGAGGATCCTCCGCCGCAGCGTTTCTTCCTTGATGGCCGCGTTCAACCTGCGAAGGCGGAGCGAACGGAGCAGGGGGACCAGGAAGAACACAATGGAGAACGCTACCGGGATGGACCCCCAGCACGATCCCGATGAACGGCACCGGGTTGAGAATGCCGATGCTCTGGAGGACCTTGCCCAGGTACGCGTAGAGGTAGGGCCCCGTCTTCGCGAGGGCCGCCGTTCCCTGGGTGACGCTGACGTCAGGAACCAGGATCCGAACGCGAGGTTGAAGGCGTTGAAGAACAGGATCCAGCCGTTCGTCCGCCGCTTGTTGGCGGAGAACGGGACGAGCCTCTTGGAGGCGGGTGGGGGCAGGGGCACCTCCGAGCGGGCCTCCTTGCGGCCTCCGGGTGCGCATCAGCGCCGGGAAGGAATAGACCACGGTCCCGCCCTCCGTGACACCCGGGCTCACCCTCGTACTCCAGCAGGATGCGGTTCATGAGGGCGTTGGCCTCCTCGTGCTCCCTTCCCGTCATGCGCCATGAGCTCCTCCACGGTGATGACGCCCTTGTGGCTCACGATGTAGGCGATGACGTACTGTCGTTCCGTCTCGTCCCAGTCCCGTTGGGGTTCCCGTCGCCGAAGACGAAGCCGAAGACGGACTTGTAGAACGCCCGCCCGTCCTGCCTGCTTCTTCTGCGGCGCGGATCCTTCAGGAGATTGGACCAGAACCACATCCTCAATATCAGGTCGAACAGGCGGATGACGAGGTACATGCCGCCGAACCCGCCGCGGCCCCGGTCCGCCGCCGCCGCCGCTGTCGCTGCTGTTGGCCATGCTGGCGGCAAAGGAGGCGACGATGGCGAGCACGACGATGGCGACGAACGCGACGAAGTAGCCGACGAGCATGGCGACGATCCAGATCTTGAAGAGCGAGGGAAAGGACCGCGGAAGCTCCCCGCGCGAATGCCTTCCGGAACCGGCGCAGCGACGGGCCCGAGCCCCGTGGACGGTGCTGCGCATCCCGACGGGAAAGTAGTAGAGCAGCTCGCCGGATTCGGTGACTTTCAGCCGGCCGGCATATTCGTCGAGGCCACCTTGGCCGCCTGCTCGACCTGGTACTTCGGCAGACCCGTGCCGGCGATCATGTCCGCGACGGTGGACTCGCCGCGGCTTCTTCTTCAGAAATGAGACGAGCTGGTCTTCCACCTTCGCCATCGGGAAAGTCGTACACCTTCGGGGCATTCGCCACGCCGTGCCTCCTGCTCGATTCTCACTGTGCTCTCAATTCAACGATACAGGAAACCGCCCCAATGGCAAACCGCGGCGGCCGAAGAAGAGTGCCCCCAGACACTTGACAGATCGGGAGCGTTCCGTTAGGTTCATAAATTGTTGCGCATGCAACATTTGGAATACCGCGGAGGTAGCAGTCAATTGGCCAGGAATCTCTCGGCTGAAAAAAGCGACCGCCAGGGCGAGAAAAGGCGCCTGCGGAACAAGATGATCAAGAGCAGGGCGCAGACCCTCGTGAAGGATTTCGTCGAGCTCGTGGAAGGGAAAAAGAAGGAGGACGCGCAGAAGATGCTCGTGGAGCTCTCCTCCTTCCTCGACAAGGCCGTCTCGAAGGGCGTCTATCACCGGAATACGGCAGCCCGCAAGAAGTCCCGGATGGCCACCTTCTCAGCGGGTTGAACGCCTAAGCCGGGTCCGCGCCGTGGCCAGGGAAAAGCTTTCCAAGGCCGAAATCGTCGAGAACATCTACCCGCTGGTCAAGGTCAGCAAGAAGAACATCCACAGGATCATCGATCTCTTCTTCGACCAGATCAAGGCAGGCCTTCTCGGAGACAGGGTCATCGAGCTGCGGGGACTGGGGACATTCGAGATCCGCACGCGCAAGGGCCGCAAGGCCCGCAACCCAAAGACGGGCGACGCGGTTGTCATCCGCGATCACGGCGTGGCGCACTTTCGGCCCGGCAGGGAGCTGAAGCAGAAGGTCTGGGAGCTGAGGAGCTAGGGTGCTGGCACAGGCTCCCCGCCGATCCGCATCGGGGGTCTTCATCGACCTCGGTCTTCTCGTTCTTGCCGCAGTCCTGTTCTCTCTCTCCTTCCCCAGCTTCCTCTCGGTCAACGGGTGGTTCCCGCTGGGGTTCGTCTGCGTCGTCCCCCTGTTCATGGTGGTGCGGCGGGCCTCGTGGCCGGCTGTTCCCTTCTACGGCCTGTTCTTCGGATACGGCGCGTACGCCCTTTTCAATTTCTGGCTGGGGAAGTTCGATCCGCTCACCCTCTTCATCGTTCCTCCCATCTATGCGGCCTATTTCCTGGTCACGCTGCCCGGCGCTGAAGCTCGCGGACCTGCTGTTCCCCCGGCACGCGTATCTCCTGCAGGCGGCCCTCTGGGTCTGCTACGAGTACTTCCTGAAGACGAGCGGCTTCCTCGCCTATTCGTACGGGACGCTCGGGTACTCGCAGTGGCCCTTCCTTCCGTTCATCCAGGTCTCCGACATCACGGGCGTCTGGGGTGTGTCGCTCCTGGTCGTCGTTCCCGTCCGCGCTGATCGGCAGGGCGCTCGCCGACGGCCTTGCCCCGTTCCGAGCCGAATGGCGCCGCTGGCTTCTCCCGGCCGCGTGCTACGTGGCCGCGTTCGCCGCGGTCCTCGCGTACGGCTTCGCGGCCCGGGTGGACACGGGGGGTGACAGGGAGTGGAAGGTCGCCCTCGTCCAGCAGAACGTGGACCCCTGGAAGAACGGCTACAGCGCGTACCGCACTTCGCTCAACGTGCTGAAGAAACAGAGCGACCAGGCCACGCTGCAGAAGCCCGAGATCATCATCTGGTCGGAGACATCGTTCGTTCCTTCCATCTCCTGGCACACCCAGTACCGGACCGACCTGCAGATGTATGACATCGTGAAGGAGCTCCGTGACTACCTTGCCGTGCAGAAGCTGCCTTTCGTCGTCGGCAACAACGACGGCCAGCTCAAGCGCGTCGCCGAGGGCCGGGAAGAGCGCGTGGACTACAACGCGGCGCTCCTCATGGAGGGGGACCGGATCGTCGACACCTATCGGAAGATCCACCTCGTCCCTTTCACCGAGAGCTTCCCGTTCCAGGCCACGCTCCCCGCCATCTACACGTGGCTGAAGAACGCCGATACCCACTTCTGGGAGGACGGCACCGTGTACACCGTGTTCCAGGAAGGGGGCGTGCGGTTCTCCACCCCCATCTGCTTCGAGGACACCTTCGGGGATCTCTGTCGACGATTCGTCGATGCCGGGGCCGACGTCCTCGTGAACCTCACCAACGACGCCTGGTCCTTCTCGGTTGCCCGGCGCGATGCAGCACATGACCATGGCCGTCTTCCGCGCGGTGGAGAACCGGCGCTCCGTCGTGCGGTCCACCAACGGCGGCATGACGAACATCATCGATCCCAACGGCAGGATCCTTGCGAGCTTCCCGCCATTCACGGAAGGGTACCTGCTGGGCAGCGCGCCGGTGCACCACGCGCCGCTCTCCCCGTACACCCGCTGGGGAGACTGGCTGCCGTGGCTGCTCCTGGCCGCGTGCGCGGCGGGTCTTGCCGCCGGGTTCGTGCTCCTCGCCCGTCGGCGCTGGAAGGCGCGCAATTGACAGGTCAGCGGAACTCGGTCAGTATCGATCCGGAGGCGGGCATGAAGCTCAGGGGCAGGATTCTCATCGTCGATGATGAGCCCATCAATCTCGAGTTCTTCGACGTGATGCTCAGCAAGCTCGGTTTCCAGGTGGAAAAAGCCGTGGACGGCGAGGAAGCCCTGGAGAAGGTCCAGGCCTGCAACCCCGACCTCATCATCCTCGACAACATCATGCCGAAGCTCTCCGGGTGGGAAGTCACGCGGATGCTCAAACATGAACCCGCCTACCGGCGCTGGCGGAACACCCCCATCATCATGTTCTCCGCAATGAACGAGGTGAAGGACCGCATCGAGGGATTCGAGCAGGGCGTGGATGACTACATCACGAAGCCCTTCAACTTCTCCGAGGTGCTCGCCCGCATCCGAGCGGTCCTGCGCAGCCGCGAGCTCTCCCGCCAGCTCAACCGGCGCGAGCGGCGGATCGCCGTCGTGGAATCCCTGAACAACTCCCTTGTTTTCTTCACGCAGCACATCAAGAAGCCGATCTCCGACATCCTCACGCTGGCAGAAACCTCGGACCCGTCCGCCGCGGCGGACATGGAAAAGCTCGTTGCCCTCGTGCGGCGGGAAGGCGGGGAGATCCTCGCCACGCTGCGCGGCCTGGAGGACGAGGTTGCCGAGCTGCAGGGGAAGGGCGAGAAGCTCCGCCGCGGCGACCTGTCGGTCGATGAGCTGGAGAAGAAGCTGCGCAAGCACCTGAAGAACTGGAAAAAGAGGCAGGAGAAGCTCTCGGGGGAGGAGGAATCCGCACCCCAGGAGGAGCGCACCACGCAGGGAGCCAAGGCATGATCACCGAGGAGAAGAAGAAGGTCCTGGAGCTGTTCAAGGAGGGACGCAACTTCTACAAGCTGATGAAGTTCGAGGAGGCACGGGACTCCTTCGCCAGGGCCCTGCAGGTCGATCCGGAGGACGGGCCCTCGAAGGTCTACTACGCGCGGTGCAAGCACTACGTCGAGAACCCGCCCGCGGAAGACTGGGATGGCGTGTTCATCATGAAGACGAAATAAGACATGGCGAAAAACGACGATCACAAGGGCAGCGAGCGCATCACGACCACCCTGGGCCGGGAGACCGAGTTCAATGGCGTCATGCGGTTCCGGGATTCGCTGAAGATCGACGGGACGTTCTCCGGCGAGATCGTGTCCAGCGGGTTCCTCTACGTCGAGCAGGGCGCCACCATCACGGCGAACATCCGCGTGGGATCGGTGGTCGTCGGCGGGACGGTGAGGGGGAACATCGAGGCCACCGAGAAGCTGGAGATGCTTGCCACGGGAAAGGTGTACGGGAACATCAGGACCGCCAAGCTGAAGATCGCCGACGGGGTGGTCTTCGAGGGGAAATGCGAGATGATCCGCAACCCCCAGGGGATCAACGTCTTCTCCGGGTCCGTCGAGCAGCTCAAGAAAACAGCACAGAGTGTGTGAAGAAAAGACCGCCGTCCTCATCGCGGCGGGCACGGAGCTGACCGAAGGCATCATCCAGGATACCCACGCCCGTTTCCTGGCGAGCGAGCTTACCTCGCTCGGCTTCACGGTGCGCCGCTCCTGCCAGATCCCGGATGAGCCGGCAATCTTCCGGGCCGAGCTGGCGCGCGCGTGCGCAGAGGCATGCCTCGTCCTGATCAGCGGCGGTCTCGGTCCCACCACGGACGACCTGACACGCGAGATCGTTGCGGAGGTGCCGGGGTTCCGCTGGACTTTCACCAGGATGCGTGGGAAACGCTCCTCGCGCGTTTCCCGGGCGCACCGTCTCCGACACGAACCGGAAGCA
Source organism: uncultured Spirochaetota bacterium (assembly GCA_963768665.1). Lineage (GTDB taxonomy): Bacteria > Spirochaetota > Spirochaetia > SZUA-6 > Fen-1364 > Fen-1364. The sequence goes on from CAVYIU010000004.1 coordinate 700,770, forward strand.
GGCGACAGCTCCCCGCGGCTTCACGCTCATCGCCAACCCGAACGGGACGGCGCCGGGCTTCCAGGGCGCCGTGGGATCGGCGCTCGTCGTGGCGATGCCGGGGCCGCCGTCCGAGTTGCGTCCCATGTTCTCGGCCAGCGTCGTGCCCCTCATCCGTTCGAAGTTCGGTGCGCCCGCCGAGGGCGACATCCTGTGGGGAACGGCCATCATGGTGCCGGAGTCGAACCTCGAGGAGGCCCTGCGCTCCTGCATGCGCCCTGACATCACCTGGGGCACGCGCGTGGATGAAGACCGCATCTCCTTCAGCCTGCGGGGGGGACGGGCGGTGACCGCGCCGCCTTCTTCCAGGCCGTCGCTGACGGCCTCGGGCATGACAGGATCCGCGCGGGAGAGACGCGCCCGGCCCTGCTGCTGACCGAGGCGCTTCTCGCGAAGCACGTGACCCTCGTGACCGCGGAGTCCTGCACCGGCGGCCTCATCGCCAAGTACATGACCGACCTGCCCGGGAAGCTCGCGCGTTATCTGGGGCGGATGGGTGACGTATTCGAACGAGGCGAAGCAGCACCTCGGCGTTGACGCGGGGCTCCTCGCAGCCGACGGCGCCGTGTCCGAAAAGACCGTGACCGCCATGGCGGCCGGCGCGCTCGCGCAGTCCGGTGCCGGCGTGTCGCTCGCGGTGTCGGGGATCGCCGGGCCGGACGGCGGCATCGCCGGGAAAGCCGGTGGGTACCGTGTGGATCGCCGCGGCGGTCCGCGGAGGGAGGGAGGGCGCCCGCCTGTTCAGCTTCAGCGGCTCGCGGGACATGGTGCGCCGTCGATCGGCGGTTGCCGCCATGCTCTTTGCCGAGGCGCTCCTGCAGGATCGCCCCTTCCCGCGAGGCGCTGAGCGCCCGCTTCCTTGACACCGGGTCACATGGTAATATATTAGGGTCTAAAGAGCCCCTGAAAGCCTTCCGAGGACTGCGTGCATTCTCATCCGGAAAACGCGTTTTTTTGCACGATCGTCCAGGATAAACGGAGCACAGCAATGGGAACGAAGGACCAGGACAACGACACTCCCAGCAGCCGCCCGACGTGGAGCTGACCAACGAGTCGCTCCTCAACGGGGAGAACGGCGACCAGCAGCCGCTGAACGCCGCATCACAGAATCGAGGCGATGGAGTCCAGATGCACCGACCAAAACGCCGCGTGGCGCGCCGCAAGATCCGCGTCGAGCTGATCAAGGAGCCCTCGGATCGACCGGAGGACCGTGAGGACGGGATGGGCGACGAGCTGCCCGCTGAGCCGCCCGCGGTCTCCGCCGAGCCGCCTGTTCCCGTCTCGATGCCCGCAACGGGCGGCGCCTACGCTGCCGCCTCTGCGCCGGCGAGCGCCGGCGTGCAGCCCCCGGGGTCCGATGCCGCTGCCCGGCGCCAAGCCGCCGACGCAGCCCGACAACCGGCTGCACATCAACGACCTGAGCCAGATGAGCATGCCCGACCTGCGGGGCCTGGCCTCCAAGATGGGCGTCAACCACGAGGCGCTCGTCTCCATGAAGAAGCAGGAGATCATCTTCCAGATCCTCAAGGGCCACACCGAGCGCGGCGGCGTGATCTACGCCTTCGGCGCCCTGGAGATCCTTCCGGACGGGTACGGCTTCCTGCGCTCGCCGAACTACAGCTACCTGCCGGGCCCTGACGACATCTACATCTCCCCGTCGCAGATACGGCTGTTCAACCTGAAGACGGGCGACACCGTGGCGGGGCAGATCCGTTCGCCGAAGGAAGGCGAGCGGTTCTTCGCCATGCTGCGCGTCGAGACGGTCAACTTCGATCCGCCGCTGGTCGCGCAGACCCGCGTGCCGTTCGACAACCTCACGCCGCTGTACCCCGACGAGATGCTCAACCTGGAGACGACGACGGAGGAGATCTCCACGCGCCTCATCAACCTCTTCTGCCCCATCGGCAAGGGGCAGCGCGGGCTCATCGTGTCGCCGCCCCGGACGGGAAAGACCATCCTGCTGCAGAAGATCGCCAACGCCATCACGACGAACCACCCCGAGGTCTTCGTCATCGTCCTCCTCATCGACGAGCGTCCCGAGGAAGTCACGGACATGCAGCGCAACGTCAAGGGCGAGGTCGTCTCCTCGACCTTCGACGAGCAGTCCACCCGCCACGTCCAGGTCGCGGAGATGGTCATCGAGAAGGCCAAGCGCCTCGTCGAGCACAAGAGGGACGTCGTGATCCTCCTGGACTCCATCACGCGCCTCGCGCGCGCCTACAACCAGACCGTGCCGACGTCGGCAAGATCCTCTCCGGCGGTGTGGACTCCAACGCCCTGCACAAGCCGAAGCGCTTCTTCGGCGCCGCGCGCAACATCGAGGAGGGAGGCAGCCTCACCATCGTTGCCACCGCGCTCATCGAGACGGGAAGCCGCATGGACGAGGTCATCTTCGAGGAGTTCAAGGGCACGGGCAACATCGGAGGTCATCCTGGACCGCAAGCTCTCGGACCGCCGCCTGTTCCCCGCCATCAACATCAAGAAATCGGGAACGCGCAAGGAAGAGCTGCTTCTCACCGAGGAGGAGCTGCAGAAGATGTGGGTCCTGCGCAGGGTCATCAACCCGATGGAGGACCAGGAGATCCTCGAGCTCCTGATTGACAGGATGAGGAAGAGCAAGAATAATGAGGCCTTCCTGAAGTCCATGAATACATCGTCGGTCACCGATGCGTAGACAGGGATGTCGAGGTTGGCCGAGGACAGAGATGTACGGGAGTACCCGTTCGGCGGGTACGCCGTCCGAAAGGCCAACCTATGCAGCGGGCGGCCGATTGACACGCGGAGGTAAGTGACGTGAAGACCGATACGCATCCCCTGTACCAGCTCACCACGATCACGTGCGCGTGCGGGAACGTGATCCAGACGAAGTCCACCGCGAAGGATATCAAGGTGGAAATCTGCTCGAAGTGCCACCCGTTCTACACGGGGAAGCAGCACCTCGTTGATACCGCGGGCCGCGTGGAGCGCTTCAAGAGGCGCTACAACATCAAGAATTAGGCGCAGCCGAATGATTGATGTTGAGCGGCGACTGCCGCACTCTACCAAGACCTGAGCGAAGCTCGGACTTGATAGTGAACGGCTAATGGACCGGCGCGTCGGTTGCGTCAGTCCGTGTCGCTGCCGGCGGGGCGCTCCCAAGCACCTCGCCGGCCAGCTTTTTCATCCTTTCCCAATGACTTCCCTTCCAGTAGACGCGCCCGCATCCCGGGCACCGTGAGAACTCGTCATACGCCTCGGCAACGACTGCCGGGACCTGCGCGCGCACGTCTTCCTTGCCGCACGACAGGAGCGGCGTATTGCACCTCATGCACCGCCCGAAGAGCCGCGCCCTGTCGGCGATGTCAAACCGCCGGATCACCTCTTTCACCTGACCGCGAGGGTCGCTGCGTCGCACGAGGTACCCGTGCGATACGAGCCGCCGCTTCAAGAGCCCGCGGTCGCGCGTGAGGATGATGCGGCTTTCCCTTCGCGCAAGCTGAACGAGGTCCCCGTCCTCCCTCTGTCGCGCGTAGGCGGAGTCGAAGCCGAGCATTCGCAGGAGGCGCGCGAGCTTCCCCAGGTGGACGTCGAGCGCGAACCGCGTCTCCCGCAGCGGGGCGGCGCGCACCTGCGAGACCTGCGAGATGTCGAACGACTCGAACACCGGGTAGACGCTCACGAGGTCTCCGTCGTGCAGGAGGCACGAGAAGTCGACGGAGTTGCCGTTCACCAGAAGCAGGTCGACCTCCGTGTGGGGGACGCCCTGGTCCTCCACGACCGCCTTCACCGTGTTTCCTTCCGCGAAGGTGACGCTGAAGGGCCTCTTCCGCCGCTCCGGAGCGAGAAAGAGGTTGAGCTCCTCGTAGAATCGGATGGTCACTGAGGGCATGCGTCCTAGTATTATCATGCTCGTGGACACGACAGCGGGGCGCAGTGCGGCGGTCCTTGATGCCGTCTGCCTGGATATCCGGGGGAAGCGCATCCTCCACGACGTATCGTGGGAAATCCGTCCCGGTGAGAAGTGGGTGGTTCTCGGCCTGAACGGGAGCGGCAAGACGTCCCTCCTTCGGCTCCTGTCCGGCTTCGGCTACCCGTCGCGCGGGACGATGCAGGTTTTCGGGGAGTCGTACGGCAGGGTCGACCTGCGCGATCTTCGCAAGCGCATCGGGTGGGTGCACGGGGACCTGGCGGCGGACTTCCCGCGTTTCATGACCTGCCGCGAGGTGGTGGAGAGCGGCGGGGAGGGGAGCATCGCCCTGTACGAGGAGCTGGACGGGACCGCGGCGAAGCACGCCGATGACGCGCTGGCCGCGATCGCTGCCGTCCACCTTGCCGAAAGGCTGTTCGCCACGCTGTCCACCGGAGAGCGCCAGCGCGTTCTCATCGCCCGGGCCCTCGCCGCGCGGCCTGACCTGCTGCTTCTGGACGAGCCCTGCCTCGGGCTGGACCCCCTGGCCCGGGAGGACTTCCTCCTGTCGCTCTCGGCGCTCTTTGCCGCGCGGCCCGGCCTCACGGTGATCGCCGTGACGCACCACGTGGAGGAGATCGTCGACGGGTACGAAAGGATGCTCCTCATGGCAGGCGGAAGGATCGCGGCGCAGGGGGCACGCCACGAAGTCCTCATGGGGCCGGGTGTCGGGACCGTCTACGGGCCGCGCTGCCGGGTCGAGTACCGTGAAGGCAGGTATGCCATGTACTTCACCGGGGGCTGAGCCATGGACAGGAAACCCATCGTGCAGAAAGAGGTCCGCCTGCGGGACGCGTACTTCACCGTGAGCTGGTCCCGCCTGCGCAAGTGCGACAAGTACGAGATCGTGAAGTCGGTTCCCTCCGAGGCAGGCATCTACGAGCTCTACTACATGGACGAGAAGGGGAAGCTCTGCCTCTTCCACGTCGGCAAATCATGGTACGGCGGCCTGCGCAACGAGATCCGTCTCCGGTCGGACGCCGAGCTGGAAAAGGATCCCGCGCACAAGGCCATCCTCGAGGACAAGGACTGCTGGTACCGCTGGTCACTTCTCAGCAGCAGCGACGACATGTCGGACATCCTCTTCTTTTTCGCCCAGACCTACATGCCGGGGAGCACGGCGGTGCGCGGCTCCGGGCGCTACGAGCACATCTTCGTGAACGAGATCGATGCTGACAAGATCGTGACGATCTGAACCGGGGGGCTGTGCCGTGCCCGGGGCGCTCAGAGCTGTGCGAGTTTTTCCACCATGAGCCTGATGCGGCGCGCCAGTGATATGAGCAGCCGCCGTGTCCACTGGGGGCTTGCCGCGTAGATGTCCGCGAAGTTCTCCCTGGTGAACTCGAGGGCGTGGACGTCGCCCTTGGCGATCACTGTTGCCGATCGCACCGACTTGTCGAAGAAGCTCATCTCGCCGATGAGCTCGCCCTTGCCCAGGGTGGCGAGGACCTTGTACTTGTCCCCGAGCTTCCGCGTGACGTAGACCTCGCCTTCGAGGATCCAGAAGATCTTCTGCTGGATGTCGCCTTCGCGAATGACGATCTGCTTGTCCTTGAAGTGCTTCCCGAACTTCCCGATCACCGCCTCGTCCAGCGCCTCCTCGGCCTGGAACGCGATCTTCATGATATCCTCGTAGGCATCCATCAGCGCGCTCCCCCTTCCAGGGCGCCGATCCGCTGGCCGAACGCCGCGTTCATGATGCGCAGCTCCCGCGTCAGTCCGGTGGTCGCCACGAGGGCGAGCTCCCAGGACACGCCTGCCGCCGTGAAAAACGACTCCAGGTCCCAGCGGTAGATGATGACGCGCTCCATCGCCTGCACGACGCACAGGCGCCTCGACTCCGCCAACGGTTCCACGAGCCCGAAAATGCTGTCGGGATGAACCCACAGCGGAAACGAGGAGCTGCTCATCGGGTATTCGATCTTGATCAGCCCCGCGATCAGGTAGAAGACGGGCTTTTCGTCGACAGGATCGCCGACGTTGAAGATCACGCTCCGCGAAGCGACGGAAGTTTCCTCGCCGTACTGTAGGTACTGGGGGAGAATGTCCATTCTACTGGAATTTTCGACATTTTTCGCTCTTTTTATTGAATTCTTTTCGCGAAATGTCTATACTGGCGCCAATCCTCAAAACGCATGTTCTGCGGGAGAAATGAATGGACCCAGTGAAGCAAAGCCATGTCGAGGAGTACGGGAAGGCGCCTGAAATAATCGCTTCGGCCCCCGGCCGTGTCAACCTGATCGGGGAGCACACCGACTACAACGACGGCTTTGTTTTTCCGATGGCCATCGATTTTACCGCCCGCGTGGCCATCACCCGGCGCAAGGATTCCCACCTGCGCTTTCTTTCCGTTGACTACAAGGACCGCAAGCGCGCCACCCTGCCCACCCTCCGCTACCGCAAGGAGGATCGCTGGGCCAATTACCCCAAGGGGATCATCGCCCAGTTCCTGGAAAGGGGCCACCCGCTCGGGGGAATGGACATCACGATCCATGGCGACATCCCGCAGGGAGCAGGGCTTTCCTCGTCGGCGGCGCTCGAGGTTGCCACCGCGCTTGCCATCCAGGACCTCTTCGGCATCGAGATCGGCCGCGAGGAGCTCGCCCGTCTCGCCCAGAAAGCCGAGAATGAGTTCGTGGGCGTGAAGTGCGGGATCATGGATCAGTTCATCTCGCGGCTGGCCAAGGAGGGGCACGCGATGCTCCTCGATACCCGTTTCCTCACGTACCAGTACGTCCCCCTCGCCCTGAAAGGGGTGAAGATCCTCATCACCAACTCGAAGGTGCCCCACGGGCTCGTGGAGTCGGAGTACAACCACCGGCGCGAGGAATGCAACCGATGCGTGGAGCTCCTTTCCGTACGCAAGCCGGGCACGGCCCTGCGCGACTACACGCCGGGGGACGTCCGTGACAGCATGGGCATCATTCCCGAGGCCACCCGGAAGAAGTGCCTGCACGTCGTGGAGGAGAACCAGCGGGTGCTCGATGCGCAGGAAGCGCTGAAGAAGAAGGACCTGGAGGGGTTCGGGAAGCTCATGAACCGCTCGCACGAGAGCCTCCGCGATCTCTACGAGGTGTCCTGCCCCGAGCTGGACTGGCTCGTGAAGCGGGCGTGGGAAACCGACGGGGTCTACGGGTCGCGCCTCACCGGCGCAGGTTTCGGCGGGTGCACGGTCACCCTCATCGAGGAGGACGCCATCCCCGCGTACCGTGAGCACATCGTGCAGTACGAGCGCATCTTCGGGTTCCGCCCCGAGCTGTACATCTGCAAGCCGTCGGCCGGCGCGCGCATCGTCGAGAACCGGGTCCCGCGCCCATGAGGATCCTGCTCACGAACGACGACGGGGTGACCAGTCCCGGGCTGCACGCCCTGGAGAAGGCGCTCTCCCCGGCGCACGAGGTGTGGGTCGTTGCCCCGGAGTCCGAGAAGAGCGGCGGGTCCCATTCCATCACCATCCACGACTCCATCCGGGTGCGGCCCGTCGGCGAGCGGCGCTTCGCCTGCCGCGGCACTCCCGCCGACTGCGTCATGGTTGCCATGCTCGGGCTCGTCCCGGCCGAGATCGACTGCGTCGTCTCCGGTATCAACCTCGGGCACAACCTCGGGACGGACATCCTCTATTCCGGCACGGCTGCCGGTGCACGCCAGGGCGCGCTCATGGCGGTGCCGTCCGTCGCGCTTTCCGTCGGGAAGGACCAGGCAGCGGCGGATTTCGAGCCCGCGGCCGCTTTTGCCGCGCGCAACCTCGAGATCTTCTGCACCCTGGGGACGGATGACCATTTCCTCAACATCAACTATCCCGTCGGGGGCGGTGCCGACGCGGAGCCGTCCATCACTTTTCCCTCGCGGCGGATCTATCGCACGGAGCTGAAAACGTTCCAGGCGCCCGACGGCGACACCTATTGCTTCATGGGGGGCGCTCTCCCGGACGCACACCCGGAGGAAGGCTCTGACTGCATGGTGCTCGCCCGGGGGTGCATATCGATCTCCCCGATCCACGCGCATCCGCGCAACTGGGTGTCTATCGAGGAGAGCTATCGGGGGGTGCGATTCCGATGAACGAAGCGCTCGAACGTGCCGTGAAGGCGTACCACACCCACCGCTTCGACCAGGCGCTGGAGGAGCTGCGGGCGCTGGAGGCGGAGGCGGGCACCAGCCCCGAGATCGACTACTACATCGGTCTCACCCTCACACAGCTGGGCGCGTACGAGGAAGCCCTTCTCGCCCTGGAGCAGGTCGTCGGGTCGCATTTCAGCTTCCTTCACATCATCCAGGCTCGGATGGTGCTGGGCTACATCTACTCCGTCACGGGACGCCACCGCCTGGCGGAGTTCGAGTTTGCCAAGGTCAACGAGATGGGCCTGCAGTCCTCCCAGGCGCTGGCGGCGCTGGGGTACGTGCAGTACGCCCAGAAGAAGCTCGCGGATGCCGTGGAGACGCTCAAGAAGGCCCTGGAAATCGACCCACGCAATGCCAACGCCCTGAACTCGCTCGGGTTCATCTACGCCGAGGAGAAAATGGATGTTGCCAGGGCAGTCCAGCTCTGCCGCCAGGCCGTCGAGATCGCCCCGCGCAACGCGGCCTACCTCGATTCGCTGGGCTGGGCGTTTTACCGGCAAGGCAACTTCCTGGAGGCGAAGGCCAGCTTCCGCCGCGCGCTCGATCTCGCCCCCGGGAACAAGGAGATCGCCGCGCACATGCGCCTCGCGCTGGACGCCCTGAAGGACGTTTCCTCCCCACCGCGCTAGGAAGGTGTGGGGACGCGCGGTGGACCGCGCTAGGAAGGTGTGGGGACGCGCGGTGGACCGCGCTAGGAAGGTGTGGGGACGCGCGGTGGACCGCGCTGGTCCTTTTTTCGCTTATTTCGATGCCCTGTCTGGTCGAAGCTCTATACAGGAGTGAGCTTATGAAGGTAGATACAGTCGCTCTCCCGCTGGGACAGACCACGACGACACCAGAAATGCCGCTGATCAAGGCGGATGACATCAAGACGATCCTGTACCTCGGCATAAAAGGAGAGGTCAAGCTGGACTCGGCCAGGCAAGCACGCGGTAGATACGTACGCCTGATATTCCTATACTCGGTTCGTGAAACTGCGACCCGCGTTCGTCTGCATCCTTGTCCTGCTGCCCGCCGTCCTTCCCGCCCAGGCATTTGACTTCAACGCATCGCGTTCCGCAGAACAACTCCGGGGAGGCGTACAGTCCTTCCACAACGGTTTCTTCAACGAGGCGACGCTCGCCTTCGAGAAGGCGCTGAGCTACCAGCCCTCCAACATCCTGGCCCTGACCTGGCTCGGCCGCGCCCAGTGGAAGGCGGGCTACGAACAGGAAGCTGTCCGGACGTGGCAGCAGGTGGTCGACTCGGGAAAAGGGAGCTCCCTCGTCCGCGAGTGGATCAGCGTCCTGAACTTCCGCCGCGGCCTGGGCCGCGACCTCGCCGGCCCCGTGACGTGGGTCGTCTCGTCGGTCCTCGATGCCGGCCAGAAGAACACCTACCCGTTCCGCCGTCCCACGAGCGTCAGGCCCCGGCCCGATGGCACATTCTGGGTGGTGGCGTTCGGCTCCAACGAGATACTGAAATACGACGCCAACTTCCGCCTCCTCTCGTCGTACAAGGGGGGCCTCCGGGGTTTCGACGGGCCGTATGACCTCGTGGAGGCCGCGGACGGGTCGCTCTTCGTCTCCGAGTTCGGCGCCAACAGGATCGCGAAGCTCAACGCCCGCGGTGAGACTGTCGCCACCTTCGGAACGGCGGGCCGCGGCGACGGCGCGCTCCTCGGTCCGCAATACCTTGCGCTTGACCGTCGGGGAATGCTCTGGGTGACGGACTGGGGCAACGACCGCGTGGTCCGCTTCAGCGCGGATGGGAAATTCATGCAGGTGATCCCGGGGATCGACGGGCCGACCGGTATCGCCGCGTACGAGGACAAGCTCTACGTCTCGGAGAAAAACACCCAGCGCATCCGGATCTTCGACCTCAATGGGAACGAGCTCTCCACGGTCGGCGCAGGCGCCCTGAAGGATCCCGAGGGACTCAGCTTCACCGATGACGGCACGCTCCTCGTCGCGGACGGGAACCGCATACTCCAGTGCGATCTGGAACAGGAGATCTGGAGCGTGCGCGGTGATGCCAGTGCGTGGACGAAGCGTCTCGTCCAGCAGGCGGTGACGTCCAACGGCAGCATCATGGGCGTCGATTTCGACCAGAACCGCGTGGTCCTGCTGACCGACGTGACTTCCCTGGCGACGGGGCTCGTCGTCCGCGTGGACCGCGTCAACGCGGCCAGGTTTCCCGAGGTGTTCGTGGACGTTTCCGTGACAAACCGGTACGGCAACCCGGTCGTCGGGCTCGTCCCGGGAAACTTCGTCGTCACCGAGGCGCGGGGCGCAGTGGACAAGCCGACACTGGTCATGACGAACTCGGGGCTCAAGAACTTCGACGTGTCGCTCCTCATCGAGCGCTCCCCGTCAATGGACGCGTTCAAGACCGAGGTGTCCTCCGCCGTTGCCGACCTCTACGCGCAGGTCACGCAGGGCGGCCGGATCAAGGCGATCAGCGCCGCGGACCGGCCCGTCCGTGAGGCCGATTTCGGCGAGACGCGCCTGCGCTTTCTCCAGAAGGCGATGCAGGCGGCCCCCAGCAGCAGGTGGCGGTTCGACCTGGGCGCGCGCCTTGCCGGGGACGAGCTGATCACGGCCGCCTCGGGCGCCAAGAGGGCCATCGTCTTCTACACCACGGGGTCCCTCGGGTCCGCCGCTTTCTCGACCTACTCGCTCCTCGAGATCGCCGCGTACCTGCGCAACAATGGAATAGCGGTGTACCCGGTTGTCTTTGGCACGGGGGAAGCCGACGACGACCTCTCCTGGCTGGCGGCAACGACCGGCGGGGCTCTGTACCGCTCCTCGTCGCCCGGCGGCGTGCCGGAGGTTGTCGGGACAATCCGCGGCCGCGTGACGTCGATCTATACCCTGCACTACTTCTCCCGATCTCTTCCCGAGTTTGGCGAGGCCTACATCCCTGTCGAGGTGGAAATCACGTCCCAGAATATCAGCGGCCGGGAGGAATCGGGGTACTATGCGCCAGCCGACACCGGGGCAGGCGTGACAAAGGGCGCTGCTGCCTCGGGCAGCTCATCCGGGAGGTAAAAAAAGCACGGGCCTTTCGGTCCGTGCTCATCCGTCCATTCCCCGCGCTTCACGCGGTCTGCTTCACCCTCCCGCCGCGCTGTCGCGCGGCTGGGCTCTACGCTCTCAGGAACGCCTTGAACTTCTCCGACGCGCTGGCGGCATCCGGTGCGTAGCCGTCCGCGCCGATTTCCCGGGCGTACTGGTCGGTGAGCGGTGCGCCGCCGACCATGAACTTGACCTTCTTCCGCAGCCCTTCCTTCTCGAACCGATCGATGACCTCTTTCATGCCGGTCATGGTGGTGGTGAGAAGCGCCGACAGTCCCACCGCCTTCGCGTCGGGGTTGTCCTTGAATCCCTGGAGGAACTTGTCTCCCGAGACGTCGATCCCGAGGTCGATCACCTCGATGCCGGCGCCCTGCGCCATCATCTTCACGAGGTTCTTGCCGATATCGTGCAGGTCTCCCTTGACGGTGCCCAGGAGCATCTTGCCGATCGGCTTCACGCCCGCCTTCACGAGCTCGGGCTTCAGGATGTCCATGCTCTGCGTTCATGGCGCGGGCCGCGATGAGGACCTCCGGGATGTAGATCTCGTTGCACTTGAACCGCTGGCCGACCTTGTCCATGCCGTCCAGCAGCCCCTTGTTCAGGATTTCCCCTGCGCGGCTTCTTGTCCGCGAGCAGCGCCGTGGTGAGCTCCTTTGCCTTGGGCGCGTTGCCCTTCTGGATGGCTTCCGACAGTTCCTGGTAGTTTGCCAACTCGGTCCTCCTTGTCGTTTCTGCGATGGTGAAGCAGCGGGTGTGGAGGCGTCGTTTTCGGCACTGGTTGCAATGCCTTTTTGGTTGCCACGGAAGACGTGTCCGTGGTAGTCTGGAAAAATATCATGATAGAGGAGTATCTCCGTGTCAAGTGGAAGACCGGAATTCGACCGTGAACGGTGCAAGGGCTGCACGTTGTGCGTCGGGCGCGTGCCCCGAAAAGATTCTCACCATGTCGCGCGACCAGTTCAACCGCCAGGGTGTGCCATTCGCGCTCTGTTTCGACGAGATCACGATGCACGGCCTGCCTCTCCTGCGCCATCATCTGTCCTGACATGGCCATCAGGATCTACCGGCTCGTCCCCGCGGGGAAGGAGTAGGGCATGGCTGTCGTGCTCATGAAGGGAAACGAGGCGATCGCGGAGGCTGCCATCATCGCCGGCTGCCGGTATTACTTCGGCTATCCCATCACGCCGCAGAACGAAATCCCCGCCTACATGTCCCTGCGCATGCCCAAGGTGGGCGGCACCTTCCTCCAGGCGGAGAGCGAGATCGCCGCCATCAACATGGTCTTCGGCGCCTGCCGCGGCAGGTGCCCGTGCCATGACCTCGTCCTCCTCGCCCGGCATCAGCCTCAAGATGGAGGGGATCTCCTACATGGCAGGCGCGGAGCTGCCCGCCGTGGTGGTCAACATGATGCGGGGCGGTCCCGGCCTGGGCAACATCGCCGGTGCGCAGGGAGACTACTTCCAGGCGGTGAAGGGCGGCGGACACGGTGACTACCGCTGCATCGTGCTCGCCCCCAGCACCGTCCAGGAGCTGGCAGACCTGACCGTGAAGGCCTTCGACCTTGCGGACCAGTACCGGGTCGTCGTCATGATCCTCGGGGACGGCTTCATCGGCCAGATGTCGGAGCCCATCACGCTCCCGGTTCCTTCCGGAAAGACGTTCGACAAGAGCGGCTGGGAGCTCGCCGGTGCCGTCGGCCGGGAGCCGCATCTCGTCGCATCCATGCGGCTGAACCCCGAAGAGGCCCTGCAGAAGCTGAACACCCGTCTCCAGGAGAAGTATGCCCGTATCGAGGCAGCGGAGCGTCTCTGGGAAGAAGCCCAGGGTGAGGACGCGGATTACCTCCTCGTCGGGTTCGGCCTGTCTGCCCGCATCTGCCGTTCCGCGGTGAGCGCGCTGCGCAAGGCGGGGATCAGGGCCGGCCTCTTCCGTCCCATCACCCTGTGGCCGTTCCCGTCCCCCGCCGCTCGCAAAGGCGGCGGCAGGGAAGAAGAAGCTGCTGGTGGTCGAGATGAACGCGGGCCAGATGGTGGAGGACGTGCGCCTCGCCGTCGGCGCGGGCGTGCCGGTCGACTTCTTCGGCACCCTCGGCGGCGTCACCCCGCAGGTGGACGCGCTCGTGGAAAGGATCAGGTCATATGCCCGTTGAAACAGCGCAGCTCAAGCTCGTCTACGATCGTCCGAAGCTCTCTCGCCGACGTCCCCAACCACTACTGCCCGGGATGCGGCCACGGCATCATCCACAAGCTGATCGCCCAGTGCATCGACGAGCTGGGCATCCGGGAGACCACCATCCTGGTGGCGCCGGTGGGCTGCTCGGTCCTCGCCTACAACTACCTCAAGCGTGGACGGGTGCGAGGCGGCGCACGGGCGCGCCCCTGCGGTTGCCACCGGTATCAAGCGGGTGCACCCCGACCGGACCGTGATCGCCTACCAGGGAGACGGGGATCTCCTGGCCATCGGGACGGCGGAGACCATCCACGCCGCCAACCGCGGGGAGAAGATCACCGTCGTTTTCGTGAACAACGCCATCTACGGGATGACCGGCGGCCAGATGGCGCCCACCACCCTGCAGGCGCAGAAGACAAAAACGTCTCCTTACGGACGCAATCCCGCCGACGTGGGCTTTCCCATCCGCGCCTGCGAGCTGATCAACACGCTGGAGGCCCCGGTGTTCATCGAGCGGTGCGCGGTGAGCTCCGTGAAGAATATCCTGAGGACCAAGAGGGCGATCATGAAGGGCTTGCGCAACCAGGTGGAAGGCAAGGGGTATTCGTTCATCGAGGTGCTTTCCATGTGCCCGACGGGGTGGGGCCTGGAACCGCGAGAGGCGGCGGCGTGGGTGGATTCGGACATGGTGCCGTACTTCCCCCTGGGCAATCTCCGCGACAAGTGACGCGGTGCCGCCGGGAGAAGCCGCGGTTCCGGGCAGAGGGAGCAGTTCATGCAGGAAGGGATCTTTTTTGCGGGGTTCGGCGGCCAGGGGATCATCCTCGCCGGGCAGGATCGTCTGCCTCGCGGCCATGGGGGAGGGGAAGCACGTCTCGCACATCCCCTCGTACGGGGCGGAGATGCGCGGCGGGACCGCCAACTGCTCGGTGGTCGTCTCCGACGAGGAGATCGCCTCCCCGCTGGTGCCGCGGCCCAGCGTCTGCATCGTCATGAACAAGCCGTCGCTGCTGAAGTTCGAGTCGATCGTGCGCCCGGGGGGCTCCTGATCTGGAACGAGTCCCTCATCGACATCGCCGCCGAAGCGGACGGACATCGAAGTGCTCCCCGTGAAGGCGAACGAGATCGCCGAGACGGCCGGCTCCTACAAGTTCGGCGAACATGGTGATGCTCGGGGCGCTGCTGAAAAGGAGGCCGGCGGTGGCGTCCATGAGCGCCGTGCTCGGGGTCCTGGACGAGGCCGTGTCCGCGCGGCACCGGGAGCTCAACGACATGAACCGCAAGGCGCTTGCCGGGGGCTATGAAAGAGCATAGGCCGGAATCACGTCTCCGCTTCCTCTTCTGGCGCACCGACTTCGTCGGGATCGCCATGATCGTGAGCGGCGTCTTTTTCCTCCTGGTGAACTTCCGCCTGATCCCCGCCAGCAACTTCGTTGTCCCCCGGGTCCTGGGGATCATCTTCATCATGATCGGCCTGATCTTCCTTTTCTTCTCGGGGGCGGGCCGCTGGCTCACGTGGTTCGTCATCCCTGCCGGCGCCTTCCTCACGGTGGGCATCGTCACGCTCGTCTTCGGCTGGAACAGGTTCTTCAGCCTCGATTCGGCGAGCCTTTTCTCGCTGGGTTTCGGGCTCACGTTCCTCACGCTTTTCTCCTTCCGCCGCGGTCACTGGTGGGTGCTGATCCCCTCGGGAGTCTTCATCGGGCTCGCGGTCTGGGTGGAGCTCGGAAACCGCGTTCCCCTGGTCGGCTGGCACCCCGTGGCGCCGCTCCTGGGCCTCGGCATCTCCTTCCTCGTCATCTGGCTGTACTCCGTGCAGAAGACAAGGATGCGGTGGAGCCTGCTCGTCGGAGCCCTCATCGTCACGGCGTCCTTTCTCTACCTCCTGGGGATCCTGCTCTCGCGCTGGAGCATCCTCTGGCCCGCGGTCCTGCTCCTGGCCGGCCTGCTCATCCCGCTGTGGATCGTGGTGACGGACCGCCGGAGGAGGTCGTGATCACGTCGCGGCTGGCCGTCGCCGCGGCAGCGCCGGCGCGCGCGCTGGGAGGCGATCTGCCTGCGCTGCGGGCGCTGTTGCTACGAGAAGGATGTTCGCGGCTTCACCGTGATCACGAACCATCGCCGGCCCTGCCGGTACCTGGACACCGCGACGCGCCTCTGCACGGTCTACGAGAGCCGCTTCACCGCTGCGCGGCCTGCCGAAAGATGACACTGGCACACGCGCTTTTTATCCGCTGGCTCCCGGCCGAGTGCGGCTACGTCCTGCACTACAGGCCGTGGCGCCGGAAGCGGGCGGCGCCCGTTGGCGCTTGCAGCAAGGAGAGCCTGGACGATGTCATCGCCATCGAGTAGCCGGCTTCGCCTTTCCTTCCTGGGTGCCGCGCAGAGCGTCACCGGCTCCCGCTTCCTGCTGGAGACGGCGCAGTCATGCCTCATGGTGGACTGCGGGCTCTCCCAGGAGCGGGACATGCAGTCAAGAACTGGGAGCCATTCTCCATGCCTGCAGACCGCCTGGACGCCGTGCTCCTGACCCACGCCCACCTGGATCACTGCGGGCTTCTCCCTCGGCTGGTAAAGGAGGGCTTCCGCGGGACGATCTACGCCACGGGCCCGACGGCGGAAATCGCCCGGATCGTCATGCTGGACTCTGCCCGCCTGCAGGGAGAGGACGTGGAGCAGAAAAGAGATCGGCACGCACGGGAGAACCGGAGCAGCGCGCGCCCCCCGACCGCCCTGTATGGCGGAAAAGGACGCGGAGGCCGCGGCGTCGCTCTTCCGCATCGTGACCTTCGGAGAGACGGTTCCCGTCGGCAGGGACTGCGAAGCCGAGTATTTCGAGGCAGGTCACATCCTCGGGTCGGCCTCCATCCGGGTGCGCACGGGACGCAACGGGACCTCGCGCACGGTGCTGTTCTCGGGCGACATCGGCCGCTGGGACCGTCCCATCATCAACGACCCCGGCCCTGCGACCAGGCCGACTACGTTCTGATGGAATCAACCTACGGCGACAGCCTCCACGGCGATGATGACGAGATCGGCCGAGCAGCTGCGGAGGATCGTGAACGGGCACGGTGGCGGCGGGCGGCAACATCGTCATCCCCAGCTTCGCCATCGAGCGCTCCCAGGAGGTGCTCTACTACCTCAACACGCTGCTGCGCGCGGACCGCATCCCCCATCTGCTGGTTTTCCTCGACAGCCCCATGGCCACGAAGGTGACCGAGGTGTTCGGCGCACTGGCCGGACTTCTTCGACGAGGACATGCGCACGCTCATCAGGCAGACCGTCGCCGTTCGACCTTCCCGGGCTTGTCCATGGCGCGGAGCTCCGAGGAGTCGAAGGCCATCAACAGGATCACCGGGAGCGCCATCATCATCGCGGGGGCGGGCATGTGCACCGGCGGCCGCATCAAGCACCACCTCGTGCGCAACATCGCGCAGGCCCGAGAGCACGATCCTGTTCGTCGGCTACCAGGCGGAGGGGACGCTCGGCCGGCAGATCGTCGACGGGGCACGGCAGGTGCGCATCCTCGGGGAGACGCTCCCCGTGAAGGCGCGGGTGGCGCGGATCGAGGGGTTCTCGGGGCACGCGGACAGGGCCGAGCTGCTGCGCTGGGCGGCGGGCGCTGCGGCAGCCACCCCGTCAGGCATTCGTCATCCACGGCGAACCGCAGACGGCGGCCCGTTTCCGCGCGACGCTCCGGGCAGAGCGAGGGTTGGAGCGCCGAGGTGCCCACGCCGCGGCAGTCGGTGGAGCTGGAGCTAGGCCTCAGTACTTGAACGCGCTTTCGCCGATGAACTCGCGGAGGATCGACGTGGCGGGGACCCAGCGCGGGTGCAGCGGCGCGAAGTTGGCCAGGAAGGAGAGCAGGGCGCGCGCGTCCTGGTACTCCGGGACGTCCGGCTTCACCGAGCCAGGCAGCGGCTCCGCGTACACCTTCAGCACGGCCAGCTCGTAGTCCAGCGCGGAGTTGAACGCCGAGTCGGCGGTGTTCTGGAAAGGAAAGATGTTCCTGTCCTCGCCGCGGCGCACCGACGGCCACATGGAGAGCGTCGTGAGCGCCGTGTGGCCCCGGAACTGGCTGTCCCGCACCATGCGCCGGATGAGCCGGTTGTCCGTCGTGGCGATCCTGTTGTGGTCGTCGAGGTTGAGCTGCGTGAGCGCCGAAACGTAGATCTTGTGCTTCCGTCCGCGTTCCACGAGCGGCGTCAGCGCGTCGTTCAGCCCGTGGATCCCTTCCAGGATCAGGATGGCGCGGTCGGGGAGCTTCATCTTCCTGCCCGCGCGGCTTGCGGGTGCCCGTGTGGAAGTCGAAGATCGGGGTCTCGACCTCTTCGTCCTTCAGGAGCCGCACGAGGTTGTCGTTCAGCAGCTCCACGTCCAGGGCGTCGAGCGACTCGAAGTCGGGCTTGCCCTCCTCGTCCCGCGGCGTTTGCGCCTGCGGCTTGTAATAGTCGTCAAGGGAGATCGTGACGGGGTTGCGGCCCACCACGCGGAGCTGGATCATGAGCTTCTTGGAGAACGTCGTCTTGCCCGGAGGAGGACGGGCCGGCGATCAGGACCACCTTCACCTGGTCCCGCAGCGCGTTGATCCGGTCGGCGATCTCGGCGATCTTCTTGTCCTGCAGCGCCTCGGCGACCTGGATGAACTCCTGGATGCCGCCCTCGCGGATCAGCTCGTCGAGCCTGCCCGACCGAGCCCACGCGCAGGATCTTTCCCCAGTTCTTGTATTCCCGGTAGATCGAGAAGAGGACGGGGTTTTCCACGAACGTGGCCGAGGTGCGACGGGTCTTCCGCGGGCGGGTAGCGCAGGAGGAATCCCGGAGGGTAGTCCATGAGGCCGAAGACCGAAAGCACGCCCGTGGACGGCACGAGCGGGCCGTGCGAGAGGTCGAGGAAGCCGTCGCAGGAATGCAGCTGGATGGCCGGGTCGTTGCGGTTCTTCAGGAGGAGGAGCGTGTCGGGCTGGTTGTGCTTCTCGAAGTAGTCGATGGCTTCCGCGTAGGAGAGCGAGAGGGAACGGACAGGCAGGTCTGCGCGCCGCGATCTCCCGCATGCCGCCTCGTACCTTCGCGAGATCCTCCTCCGCCACTTTTTCCATGCCGTCGAAGTGATAGTAATAGCCCTGGCCCAGGGAATGCCCGACGATCAGTCTTCGCCGCGGGAAAGCCCGCGTGGCGGCCATGGCGAGGAGGAAGCACAGCGAACGCCTGTAGATGACGGCTCCCGCGCTTGCTCCCCAGCGTCGACAGGCGCGACGGCGCAGTTCACCGTGATCTTCTGCTGGAGGCAGGCAACCTCGTTGTTCATGACCACCGCGATGGTGGGGAGCGTCGTGCGGGGGAAGGAAGGGTCGGCGGCGACATCGCTGACGGGAGTGCCGGCAGGGAAATCACGTGACCCGGCCGCCCGGGAAAGCCACCCTGACGTTCATGCGGGTTCCTTGAGGCTTCGCGCTTCTTCCGCGTTCAGCACGCCGGTGATCGTCACGCCCTCACCGTCTGTCACCTGGATCAACGGCGGGTCGACGAGTCTCTTGCCCTCGGCATCCACCAGGACACGGACCATCGGGCAGCGCGGCTTCGTCGAGTCGGTCTTCATGACAATGCCCCTGCTCCTGTTGGACAGCTCCACTGCCGTGCCCACCGGGTACACGGAAAGGGTGTAGACGAGCGCCTTGAGGATGCTCTCGTCGTACTGCTTCCTGTTCTTCTGCGCGAGGTCCTTGATCGTGGCGTGGCCGTCAAGCGTCCCGGGGCGGAAGGGCCGCCGCGACACCATGGCGTCATAGCAGCAGACCACGGCGATGATCAGCGCGTAGTCGGTGATCTTGGGGGCCAGGAGCGCGCGGGGATAGCCGGAGCCGTCTATGCGCTCGTGGTGCTCCAGGGCCGCGAGGGCGACGTTCTCGGGGGCCGAGACTCCCTTGAGGACCCGGTAGCCCAGAACGGTGTGCGCCATCATCGCCTTGCGTTCCTCGGGACTGAGGACCTTGGAGGTGCGGCGCAGCTCGACGGGCAGCTTGAACATGCCGATCTCGTGCAGGAGGGTGGCGTTCCCATCTCGATGAGACGGTGCGCAGGGGCCTTCAGGTAGTCGGCCACCGCGAGGGCGAGGATGGTGGTGTTGACGGAGTGGGTGACCAGGTAGCGGTCACCGTCGGCAGAGACGTCGAGAAACCGCAGGAGGAAGTCCCTGCTGTCGTGGACGACCTGCATGGCTTTCTTCACCCACGTCGTGACCTGCGACAGGTTGAGCTCGCCGTCGCTCACGAAGCTGGCGAAGAGCGTCGAGGCGAAAGCGGTGAACTCCGCGTAGAACTTCTGCGCCGCTGCCACTTCGGCGCTTTCGCGGATGTCCTCGTCGATGGTCTGGGGAGCGATGCTGCCCTGCGCGCCCCCCGACTGGTAGCTGGGAAGGTCCTTCGTCCTGCCGTCCGAGAACACCTGCTGGTACTTCCACTTCTGGAGCCTCTTCACCAGGTCGGACGTCACGGGGGAATCCGGGGTCAGGAGGATGTAGCTCTCGTCGAGGTAGACCGGCTTGTCGAAGTATGTGCTGGGCACGAGCTGCGACAGATGGATGCTGTTCATTCCGGAGGCCCCTCGCTCTTCCCTCCGCCCTCCGTTTGACGGAAAGCGTCGTTTCTCCTACTATGCACTTCAATTATAGGGGTTTTCCATGAAAATGAAAGCCATATTCATCCTTCTCAACGCAGTGCTGGGGATCGCGTTCCTCGTGATCTTCCTTTCGCCGCTGGTGCTGCTGGGGGGAGACTGGTTCAGCGTCTTCTGGTCGCGGAACTGGATCATCGCGATGGTGTTCGTCGTGACCCTCGGCGCCGTGGACGGCTATTTTGCGCTGAACTGGAAGCTGTTCACGGGCCTGGAGAAGGAAGACTGGGCCGGGGTGGCATCGTTCCTCGAGAAGAGGATCTACCGCAGCGGCTGGCTCCCGTCAAACCGGGTGCGCCTCCTGCTCAACACCTACCTCGTTACCTCCAACACGGACGGGATTCTCGCCCTCGAGGCCTACCTTGCCCGCCGCAAGCCGCCGCTGGTGGGGCGCTTCAGCCTTCCTTTCGGCATTCCCCATCTCCTCGCCAGGGATCCGAAGGACGCCGAGGCCTTTTTCCGTTCCCTGCTCACCTCGCCGAAGCTGGCGGACAGGGACTGGGTGGCCTGGAACCACGCCTTCAGCCTCCTGCAGATGAAGAGCCCTGACGAGGCGAAGGCCGAGCTGACCGGGCTGGCCGAGCGCGTCACCGAGCCGGTGCTTCTCCTGCTCTCCCTCTACCTCCTCGATGTCGTGGCACGCAACGACGCGACGCTGGAGACGCGGGTGGGGGGGATGCGGGACCGTCTTGCAGCGGATCAGACTCCGGAAACCTTCCAGCAGGCGATCGAGAAGTCCTCCGGGAACATGCAGGTGGTGGTCCTCTCCAAGCTGATCCGCGACGCCGTGCAGTGGCTTTTCGCGGGGCCCAGGCCGGAGGCGAACGTCAGCGCCCCGTAGGCGCCCGAGCGGGGGCGGGCGCAGCGGCGCGCCCCCGGGGAGAACGTCCCCGTTGACACCTGCCCTCCCTGCGCGCTAGAGTCCGGGCGGCCTTTCAATGGAAGGCGGTGAGAATCCGCCGCGGACGCGCCACTGTGACCGGCGACGACTGCTCCCTACAGCCACTGGGTACGGCGACCTGGGAAGGCGGGGCAGGAGGATGACCCGGAAGTCAGGAAACGTTGGGGCCCTCGCATCCACTGCAGAGCAGTGCCTGCACGCGAGATTTCATGCAGGAGGTACCCATGCACCGGAAAACTCTCCGTGTCCTCTCTTTCTGCGTCCTCATCCTTGCCGCGCTCCCCGTCCTGGGCTTCGCCCAGTCCGCCGGCATCTGGCCGCGGACCGTGACGGATGACATGGGCGCGGCGCTCAAGCTGGCCGCGAAGCCCCAGAGGATCGTCTCCATCACGCTTCCCACCGACGAGATACTGCTGTCGCTCGTGGCGCGCAGCCGTCTTGCAGCCGTGACCGGTTTCGCGGAGGACCCCGCCGTTTCCAACGTGGCGTCGCAGGTCCTCGACGTCCCGGTGAAGCTCGCCCAGCTCAATGTCGAGGTTGTCGTCTCCCTGAAGCCGGACCTGGTCTTCGTTGCCGACTGGACGGAGGCGACCAGCGTGAAGCAGCTGCGCGATGCCGGGCTCGTCGTCTACCAGTTCAAGAGCCCCTCGACCGTGAAGGACATCGAGGGCGCCATTGCCCGCATCGGCACCGCGGTCGGCGAGGAGGACGGCGCGAAGAAGCTCACGCAGTGGATGGACAGCCGGCTTGCCGCGGTCGCCGCGAAGGTCGGCGCGCTCACGCCGGACAAGAAGCTCAGCGTGATGGACTACAACACGTGGGGGACCTCGAGCGGAGCGGGCTCCTCCTGGGACGAGATCATCCGCCTCGCCGGGCTGAAGAACGCGGTTGCAGGCCTCAAGGCGGACCAGTACGGGTCAGTGCCCCTTTCCAAGGAAAAGCTCCTCACGCTGGACCCGGACATCCTCATGCTCCCGTCGTGGGTCTACGGGGACCCGGCGGGGTCGGACGCCTTCTTCGCCGGCATCATCAACGACCCGGCGCTGAAGAGCCTCCGCGCGGTGAAGCAGGGGCGTGTGCACCGCATGCCTGAGAACATCAAGACAGCCACCTCGCAGTACATCGTGTTCGCGGTGGAGGACCTCGCGCGTTACGCCTATCCCGACCTGCTCAAGTAGAAGGTGAAAAAGCGCCGGGCGCTCACGTTCACTCTCCTCGCCGCATCCCTGGTCGTCGCACTGCTGCTGTCCATCGGGATCGGGGCCGTCCGCGTGGCCCCGATCTCCTTCATCCGCCTGGTCCTCCATGCCGTCGGGTTCGGGTCCGTCCCGCTTCCCGCCGACCAGGACATCACGATCCTGCTCTTCCTGCGGCTTCCCCGCATCGTCGCTGCCATGCTCGTCGGCTCGTCCCTGGCCGTGTGCGGGGTCGTCATGCAGGGTCTCTTCCGCAACCCGATGGCCAGCCCGGAGATCCTCGGCGTCTCGGCAGGCGCGAGTCTCGGCGCCGTGGCGGCGATCGCCAGCGGCCTCGTCTCGCTGTCGCTCTACGCGCTGCCGGCCCTCACCATCATCGGGGCGCTGGTCTCGGCCGCGCTCATCTACCTCCTCTCCACGTCGCGGGGCGCCACGTCGCTCCTGTACATCGTCATCGCGGGCATGGCGATCTCCTCGTTCTTCAACGGCCTCACCTCGGTGCTCCTCCTCTTCTCGAAGGAATACGAGGTGAGCCAGTACATCTTCTGGACGATGGGGGGACTGGACGGCGGGAACTGGCAGCGGATCCTGATGGCCCTGCCTGTCATGGTCATCGGGGTCGGCATCCTGTCCTTCTTCGCCCGCGAGCTGAATCTCTTCACCCTCGGGGAGGAAGGCGCGCATTCCCTCGGCGTCCGCGTGGAATGGACGAAGCGGATCCTCCTGATCGTCTCCGCCGTCGTGACCGGCGTCACCATCGCGGTGGCCGGGCCCATCGGCTTCATCGGCCTGCTCATTCCCCACCTCTTTCGCCTCATCGTCGGAGCAGACCATCGTGTCCTCATGCCGGCGTCCGCACTCGGCGGCGCCTTGTTCCTCGTCCTCTGCGACCTGGTCGGCCGCGTGGTCATCCCGCCCTACGAGATCCGCGTCGGCATCATCACCGGCATCATCGGGAGCCCCTACCTGCTCAGCCTCATCGTCCGCACGCAGCGCAGGGGCGCCGCCCTGCGGGGCAGGGCATGAAGGCACCAATCGGAGGTGCGGAGCCCCGCGCCAGCCTTGCCGGCACCGGTCTCGGGTGGGAGGCCGGCGGCCGCTGGATCGTACGCGGCCTGGACGTGGCGATTGCGCCGGGGGAGCTGGTCGGCATTATCGGTCCCAACGGCGCCGGGAAAGACCACGCTCCTCCGGCTCCTCGGCGGCCTCATTGCGCCCTCGGCCGGGACGGTCAGGCTCGACGACGTCGAGCTTGCCGCGCTCTCTCCCCGGCGACGTGCCCGCAGGCTCGCCTTCATGAGCCAGGAGACGGGACAGTCCTTTCCCTTCACGGTGCAGGAGATCCTGCTCATGGGCCGCTATCCTCACCTCGGGAGATTCGAGCAGGAAACACCTGACGATCGAGAGAAGGCACGCCAGATGCTCTCCTACGTCGGCCTGGGCGGGCTGGAATCGAGGCTCTTCGGGGAGCTTTCCGGCGGAGAGCGGCAACTGGTCCTCTTTGCGAAGGCGCTCGTGCAGGACACGCACGTGCTGCTGCTCGACGAGCCGAGCTCCAGCCTCGATATCCGTCACCAGGACCGGATCTTTTCCATGGCGCTGGAGCTCGCGCGCGAGGGCAGGGCGGTCGCCGCTTCCGTCCACAACCTCGGGGTGGCTGCGCACTACTGCACGCGTCTCATCCTGATGGATCGGGGCGGGATCGCTGCCGCGGGCAAACCGGAAGACGTCCTGCGGCCGGACCTGCTGGACACGATCTACGGGATCAGGACGGTCGTGACGCCGAGCCTTGCAACCGGCAGCCTGACCGTCTCGGTGGTGCCCTGGAAGGAGGCGGGATCGGGAACGCGCGTGCACCTGATCGGCGGTGCCGGCAGCGCCGTGAACCTCACGCGGGAGCTTTTCCGGCTTGGCTATCATCTCTCGGGGGGCATTGCGCACGAGCACGATTCGGACGAGAAGCTCTGGCAGAGCCTCGGCATCGAAAACGACCGCATCGGGGCATTCTCCCGCATCAGCGACGAGGACGTGGAAAAGGCTGCGCGGCTGGTGGAGCAGGCAGACCTGACGATCCTCTGCCTGTTCCCGGTCGGCCAGGGCAACCTCGGGAACCTCAAGCTCGCTGCGCGGGCGCGCCGCCTGGTCGTGCTCGCCGCCGCCGCTGACGAGGCCCCGCGCACGTTTTTCGCCCCGGAGGGAGAGGCCCTGTTTCACCGGCTCCTGGCGGGAGCGCAGGTCATCGCCTACGACGAGATCATCACGGAGCTCGAAAGGGGAGGAGCGCCAGGCACGGCGAGCGATCCCCCCGCTCCCGGGGACGTCACGCGCTGAACGCCGACGGGAAGCGACGGGGCTCGACTATTTCGTTCCCGACTGCTCCAGGAACTTGTCGATCGGTTCGTTGTCCGCCAGGTAGCCGAGCTCCATGGCGATCTCTCCGAACAGGCGCTCATCACCCGACTGCTGGTGATTGATCACCGTGGTGACCTGCTTCGGCGACATCACGCCGATGGCGACCAGGAACTCTCCGATCCTCTGAGCCATTCTCACCTCTCCTTCGATCGTGCCGGAGACGGGGGTCGAACCCGTACACCCCTTGCAGGGCTGGGGATTTTAAGTCCCCTGTGTCTGCCAATTCCACCACTCCGGCGCAGGGATGCGCCGGCCCGCCCGAGCACAGGATGTGCGAAAGGGCGGGCAGGCCTCCCGGATGCGCCGGCCCGCCCGAGCACAGGATGTGCGAAAGGGCGGGCAGGCCTCCCGGATGCGCCGGCCCGCCCGAGTGCATTGATGCACGGAAGGCCGAGCCGGCGCGTTCCCGCAGAACAGGTCCGGCGACCCCCAGCCCCCCGGTGGAACGGGGTCGCCTCGCACTTTGGGGCCAGGCGCGTCGGCGTTCACTCGGTGCAGGTCAGACTACGCCATTTTTCGAAAAAACCTTACCGTTTTGTCCCTCGCCAAGTCAAGACAATACAGGCGAACGCCGAACATAGACTGAGGATTTTCTCGATGAGAAATCGCGTTGCGCTCCTATCGTGCCTGGTTCTCTTCCTATCAAGTGCAGGCATTCTGCCCGGCGCGGACAGTTCGTACATCTTGAGGGAAGGGGAAACGCTTTTCTCGGTCTCGAAAAAATCCGGGGTCTCCATCGACGTGCTTTCTGCCTACAACGGTATCACGGACGCATCGAAACTGAAGATCGGCACCGTCATCAAGATCCCGGGGACCTACGTCGTGAAAAAGGGCGACACCCTCTACGGCATCGCGCGAGCGTACTCGGTATCCGTGGACGAGCTCCTGGCGATCAACAAGCTCGGCAGGAGTGCCAGGATAAAGCCGGGGGATATCCTTCTTCTCCCCCATGATGCCGTGGCGACGGCAGGGGCCTCTGCCACCGCGACCACGACGGTTGCTTCCGTTCCGGTGGCGTCGGCAGCGACGACGGCGACGACAGCGACGACAGGCACGGCGCCGGCAGCCTCCGCGCCGGTCCCACGTGTGCCTCCCGACTTCGTCTGGCCGCACCAGGGCAAGTACGCGGTGGAAAAAGGGAAGCTCTGGTGGCTCGTGTTCCAGGGGGCTGCCGGTGACGTAGTGAAATCGGCAACGGCCGGCGAGGTGAAGTGGGCAGCGACCTGGGTAGGGTTCGGGAAGGTCCTCATCATCCAGGGCACGGACGGGATGCGCTACCAGTACCGGGGCAACCGCGAGCTCCTGGTGAATGTCGGTGACCGGGTGCAACCGGGCACGGAGATCGCGCGGCTGGGCCCGAGCCTCCTCGGCGGCGGCACGAAGCTCTACTTCAGCATCAATGACGCGAACAGCAATCCAATAGACCCGGAGAAGTATTTCTCGGGGAAGAGTCAGTCATGAGAGGGTGTATATGGGACGGCACCTCGAACGGGAAAGGGCAGGAAGCCCTTCAAGGACGGTCGCGGGAATAGAGCCGGCAGCGGTGCCGCGCACGGCGACGCGCGGCGGCACTGCTGCCATGGCAGGCGGCGGAAACGGGCGGGGCAGGGGGGGCGCGGCGGTGCTGGTCGAGAGACCGTACACGTCGGACGCCGTGGAGGAGCGGGATCTTCTCGCGCTCTACATCCGCCAGATCGCGCACTATTCCCTGCTGACGGGACAGGATGAGCAGCAGATAGGCGAAGCGCTCCTGCGCAGCCGCACCGAGCTCGAAGGCCTGGAGAAAAAGGCGGCCGCGCTTCGCGTGTCGCGCAAGGCGTACCTGCGCCGCAAGGCCGAGATCGAGCACGAGATCGCGCGGCTGAAGAACCGCCTGATACTCGGCAACCTGCGGCTGGTCGTTTCGGTGGCCAAGAAGTACCAGCACCGCGGCGTGTCCCTGCTGGACCTCATCGACGAGGGCAACATCGGCCTCATCGAGGCCGTGGAACGCTTCGACTATCGCAAGGGCTGCCGCTTCTCCACGTACGGCACGTGGTGGATCAAGCAGGCCGTGATCAAGGCGCTCGCGGAGAACGGGAAGGCCATAAAGATCCCGATCCACCTGCTCAACACGATCAAGAAGTGCTTCTCGATAGCCCGGCAGCTGACGCAGGAGCTGGGGCGCGAGCCCACGAACGCGGAAATCGCCGAGTACCTTCGCCTGCCGAAAGCGCGCGTGGAGGAGCTCATCAGCCTCTCGTGGGACCCGACGTCGCTCGATACGCCCGTCGCGGGAGAGAACCCGACGCGCCTTGCCGACCTCATCCGTGATGAGGCGTCGGCGAAGCCTTTCGAGTCCGCGTTTGCCCTGGCGCTGCAGGACACCCTCGCAATGGTGCTGGACAAGTTGTCCGAGCGCGAGATGCGCATCATCAAGCTGCGCTTCGGTCTCGACGGGGAGGGTCCTTTTACCCTCGAGGAAACAGGGAAAATCCTCGGCATTACCCGCGAGCGCGTGCGGCAGATCCAGGAGCGGGCCATCGTGAAGCTCAAGCAGCTGCGGGTTTCGAGCGAGCTGGAGACGTTCATTGAGCGCTGATCACAGCGCCCACGGAGTGGGTCGCGGCACGCCCACGGAGTGGGTCGCGACACGCCGGCACAGCGTCGTAGCGCGCCCGAAGGGCGCCGCTGTGCCGTTCGTCGAACGGCGCCGGGCGGCAACCTTGACATGAGGTACACGCGAACCTACAATAGGAACGGTTCTGCGAAGGAAGATGCATGCTCACCACGTACTCCCTGAGCGGTCTCACCGTCGTCACGCCGGATTCCGCCACGGCCGGCACCAGTCTTCAGGTCGACCAGAAAAAGCTGGGACGCCTCGGGGGGAAGAGCAAGTTCGACGTGCGCTTTGGTGAGGGGTATGCGGCATTCCCTGCCCTGGTCAACATCCACGACCATTTCAACGGCAACTACCTTCCCAAGGTGGGGCCCCCGCCCGGCGAGTTCTACATCAACTGGGCTTCCTGGGAGAAGGATCTGCGCAATTCCGACGTGATCAAGGTGGAACGCGCCAAGACGAGCGTCGAAGACCGCTACCTGCTGAGCGCTTACAAGAATCTCTTCTCGGGCTGCCTGACCGCCAACGATCACTTCCCGCACGAGTACAACGAGCCGTTCATCGCGCGTCTTCCCATGCGGGTGATCCGCAACTACACCCTGTCGCACGCCTGTTCGTCCTTCGACCTGAAATGGGGTGACGGGTTCGAGGTGGAGCACGCGCGGGCGAAGAAGAGCGACTTTCCTTTCATCACGCACCTGGAGGAAGGTTTCGACGAGGAGACACAGTCGGGCGTCGAGACGCTGGAGAAGGCGGGCTGCCTCACCGACCATACCGTGATGATCCACTGCATCGGTTTTTCCGACGAGGACATCCTGAAGGTGCGCAAGGCCGGCGCCCACGTCGCCTGGTGCGCCAACTCCAACATCTTCATGTTCAACGTGACCTGCAAGATCAAGAAGATGCTCGACGCGGGCGTCAACGTGTCCATCGGGACGGATTCCACGGCAACCGGCTCCATCAACCTGCTGGAGGAAGTACGCTACGATCGCGAGATATATCGCTCCCTGTACGGGGAGGACCTGCCGGCAAAGACGCTCGTGAACATGGTCACGGTCAACCCCGCCCGGGCGTTCCGCATCCAGAAGGAGACGGGGAGCATCGCGGAAGGGAAGCTCGCCGATGTCGTGGTCATCCGCCAGCGCCATGAAGATCCATGGGAATCGCTGGTGGCCGTGCGAACGGAAGACATTGCGCTGCTCATCATGGACGGGAGCCCCGTGCTCGGGGACTCCGCCCACGAGGAGCTTTTCGCCAGCCGCGGCGTCGCGTGCACGAAAATCACGGTCCACGGCAGGCCGATGATCGTCAGTGGAGACCCGGGGGCGCTCATGGAACGGGTACGCAAGGCCGTGGGCTTCCACAAGGTCCTTGACTTCATACCTTTGGACACCTAGCTTTCACGGGGAGGAGTGGTCGGGAGTGTCGCCCAAGGCGGTGCAATACAGAGCCAATTCGATCATCTACTTCAAGGGTGATCAGAGCGACAGGATCTTCCTGCTCAACTCTGGCAAGGTCAGCCTGAGCTATGTCGACATCGAGACAGGCCAGGAGGTCCGGGACATGATCAAGATGGGCGAGTTCTTCGGGGTGAAGTCGGCGCTCGGCCGTTACATCCGCGAAGAGACCGCCGTCGTGCTCCTGGATTCGTCGGTGATGGTGTTCTCCGTCCCCGAGTTCGAGCAGCTTGCCTCGAAGAACACCCGCATCATCACGAAGATGCTGAAGGTCTTCTCCAACCAGCTGCGCCGGATCCATCGCCAGGTCCAGAACCTGATGGTGAGCGACGAGCAGGTGAACCCGGAGACCGGCCTCTACAAGATCGGGGAGTACTACCTCAA
This sequence comes from uncultured Spirochaetota bacterium, assembly GCA_963768665.1. Classification (GTDB taxonomy): domain Bacteria; phylum Spirochaetota; class Spirochaetia; order SZUA-6; family Fen-1364; genus Fen-1364. The sequence continues at coordinate 729,720 of CAVYIU010000004.1, forward strand.
GAACAAGCGCTTCGGGCAGGCGCTGCACGCCTACAAAAGGTACCTCGTCTACTACCCCTCGGGTGCATTCGCCACCGAAGCCACCAAGAAGCTCGCCCAGGCAGAGGAGTTCCTGTCGCGGTACGGCACCGGTGCGCCTTCGGGCCCCGCTCCGTCCCCGGCGCCGTCCATGGCAGCGACGCCGCCGGCCGGCCGCGCCGCTGCCCCGGCACCGGCAGCCCCGCAGGCTCCCGCCGAGAACTCCGAGATCGCCCAGGCCTACTACAACGCGGTCAGCCTCGTGAGCCAGGAAAAGTACATGGAGGCCTTCAAGGCATTCAAGAAGATGCTGGACGGAGGCGCTGACGCGGAGTACTCGTCGAAGGCCGAGTTCGAGATGGCGAAGTGCCTTTTCTACCTGAAGCAGTTCGACAACTGCATCAAGTCCTTCACCGCAATCGTGCAGAAGTTCCCCCGGCATCCCGACATGAAGGACGCCCTCTTCTTCGTGGGCCGCTCCTACGAGGAGAAGGGCGACAAGGCGAAGGCGGGCGGGCTTCTACAAGAAGATCATCAGCATGGGCACCGACGATGACCCGGTCGTCCGCAAGGTGAAGAAGGCGCTCCGCGCCCTGGAAGGAGCCACGGCATGAGCCCTTCCATGGCCGGCGGCCTCGACCTCTCCATGTTCAACCGTTTCTCCAAGACCTTCCGCAAGGGCGACATCATCTTCTGCGAGTACGAGCCCGGGGATACCTTCTACCTCATCCAGTCCGGGCGCGTGCAGATCGTGCGGATCATCGGGGACCTCGAAAAGAACATCGACATCCTGAACCCCAGCGAGGTCTTCGGGGAGATGGCCATCCTGGAAGAGGCGCCCCGCTCGGCAACGGCCATCGCTCTGGACGACGTGAAGGCGCTGGAGTTCAACCGGGAGAACTTCGAAGTGCTCATGATGGGCAACCCGCAGATCGCCATGAAGCTGCTGAAGCTCTTCATCAAGCGCATCTACGACCAGAAGAGGCGGTTCCTCATCCTCACCCTGGACGACGTGGAGGCGAAGGTCGCCGACGTCTTTCTCATGCTCGCCGAGAACCAGGCGGTGGATACCTCGGCCGGAGATTCCATCGATTTCAAGACCACCGTGGACGACATGTCGCACTGGGCGGGCATCCCTCCCGGGCAGTGCCGCGAGGTGCTCAATCACTTTGTCGCCCAGAGGCGCATCGAGCTGCACCCGGACCGGATCGTCGTCAAGAACATCAACGATTTCGCCCGGTTTGTGAACTCGCGCCGCAAGTCCAAGGAGAAGTAAAAAAGCGCGCCCCGCGGCGCGCGCTTTCCCGCGATGCCCCGGCCTCGCTCCGGGACGCCTGCCTCGTCAGATTCCCAGGTACGCCGTTTTCACCTGCGGATTGTCGGCGATTTCACTCGCCGTCCCTGCAAGGACGATGCGGCCGGTCTCCAGGACGTACGCGCGGTGCGCGATGGAGAGGGCCATCTGCGCGTTCTGCTCCACCAGGAGGATGCTCGTCCCCTGCTTGTTGATCTCCACGATGATGCGGAAGATCTCCTCCACGAGGATGGGGGAAAGACCCATGGAAGGCTCATCCAGCAGGATAAGCGTGGGCTTGCTCATGAGCCCGCGAGCGGTGGCAAGCATCTGCTGCTCGCCGCCGGAGAGCGTGCCGCCGTACTGGGACGCGCGCTCCTTCAGCCGTGGGAAGCTCTGGTAGACGCGGGCGAGGGTCTGCTGGATCTCCGCCTGGTCATTGCGCGTGTAGGCTCCCATCATGAGGTTCTCGCGGCACGGAGAGCGGGGCGAAGATCTTGCGTCCCTCGGGCACGTGGCTGATGCCCGCCTGGACGATCTTCTCGGCCGGCATGTTCGCGATGTCCTGCCCCTTGAAGGTCACGGAGCCGGTGCGGGAGCGCAGCAGGCCCGAGACGGTCCGCAGCGTGGTGGACTTCCCGGCGCCGTTGGCGCCGATCAGGGTGACGATCTCGCCCTGCTCCACGTTGAAGGAAACCCCCTGGAGGGCGTGGATGGCACCGTAGTAGACGTTGAGGTTCTCAACCTGCAGCACTGCTCGCCACTCCTTTGCCGAGATACGCCTCGACGACCGTCGTATTGCCCTGGATCTCCTTCGGCGTCCCGCGCGCGATCACCTCTCCGAAGTCCATCACCGTGATCCTTTCGCAGATGCTCATGACGACGCGCATTTGGTGCTCGATGAGAAGGATCGTGAGCTTGAACCTGTCCCGGATGAAGTGGATGAGCTCCATGAGCTGCACGATCTCGCGCGGGTTCATCCCGGCCGCAGGCTCGTCGAGGAGGAGCAGCTGTGGCCTGCACGCCAGGGCGCGGGCGATTTCCACCCGGCGCTGCTCACCATAGGGGAGGTTCTTGGCCACCTCCTCCGCGATCCCGTCCAGCTTGAAGATCGAGAGAAAGTCGAGGGCTTCTTCCGTCAGACCTTCTCCTGCTCGACGTAACGCGGCGTCCGCAGGAGGCTGTCAGAAAGGCTGTACCCCGCGTGGGGGTGGTAGGCGATGCGGACGTTGTCCAGCACGGAAAGATTGGAAAAGAGCCTGATATTCTGGAATGTGCGCGCGATCCCCAACCGGGTGATCTCGAACGGCTCCAGCCCGTCGATGCGGTCCTTCCCGAAGGTGATCTCGCCCGAGGAGAGCTGGATAAGCCCCGTGATGAGGTTGAACACGGTGGTCTTCCCGGCCCCGTTGGGACCGATGAGCCCCCACAGCGCCCCCTGGGGGAGGGACATGCTGAAGCCTCTTCACGGCGCACAGCCCCCCGAAGAACTTGGTGAGCTCCTTGATCTCGAGAACCGATCCCGTCGTTTTCACGTCTGCCATATCAGGCCTGCTCCTTTTCCTGCACCGGCGAGGCTGCCGGTGGAGCAGCGTCTCCCTTCAAGCGCCGCAGGATCGCGTCCGGCTTGAGGAATCCCCATTCCCTCGAGCCGAGAAGTCCCTGGGGACGGATGAGCATGAGGAGGAGGAGCGTGATGGGGTAAAGGACGAAACGCCACGTCGGCGCCTCGGTGCCCATCTGGCCGAGGAGCACGCGGAGGAATCCTTCCAGGAAGAAGATCCAGGCGAAAGACGCGGCAATCGATCCGGTCATGCTCCCCAGTCCGCCGAAGACGACGATGATGAGCGGGTTGAATCCCGCGATGAAGCTGAAGGTGTTCGGGCTGAGGAATCCGATGTAGTGCGCGTAGACACCGCCGCCAATGCCCGCCACGAAGCTCCCGATAACGAAGGAGAGCAGCTTCGATCCCGCCACGTCGATCCCCATTGCCTTTGCGGCGGTTTCGTCCTCCCGCACCGACATGATCGCTCGCCCGGTGCTGGAACGCACGAAGTTGCGCACAATCACTATGACGAAGACCAGGAACGCGAAAGCGGCGACCCAGGATGTCAGCTTGGAGATGCCGATCATTCCCTGACCGCCCTTCATTTCCTTGAAGGGTAGGATCGTGTCCGAGTTGACCATCAGCGTCTGCACGACAATGGAGAAACCGAGCGTGGCTATTCCAAAGTAGTCGCTCCCGAGGCTCAGGACCGGGCAGACCGAAAAGGAAGCTGACCTCCGCCGCGAACGCCCCGGCGATGAGGACGGAGAGGAAAAAGACGACCTGGATTGCTGCAGGAGTTGCCAGGAACCCCGGCGATGATGTCGTGCCGAACCCGGGGGCCACCTGCGCTGCGACCGCCCGGCCGAGCACGACCGCAAGGAAGCCCGCCACCACGACAGCGATGAGGTAGAAAGTGAAGGCCGACAGGACCGGGATCCCGCGCTTCATGCGCAGGAGCCGTCCCACGCCGACAAGGGCGGCGCCCACAAGGATGACACCGAAACCGACAACGAGGAGGCCGCTGGCGTCGTTGTTGGTCCATCGATAGGTAATATCCGCCGCGCAATAGGCACCAATGCCGTAGAAGCCCCACTGGGCGAGGCTGAACTGCCCGTTGAAGCCGTAGATCAGGTTCAAGCCCAGGGCAACCATCGCCATGGTCACCGCCTGGTAGAGCAATCCCTGGTCGAAGGCGGAAAACAGGTCGAAATCGCCGAAATGGACAAGAAACGACCCCTGTATGACGCCGAACGCAAGAACAAGCGTCAGCGCCTTCTTCCAGATCTCCTTCCGCCCCAGGCCCCAGAGCAGTCCATAGATCCACGCTACGAGGGCCACCATCTTGAGAATCATCGTGAGGAGGTAGCTGATAGCCATCGCCGACCCCCTACGCCTTTTCCCCGGCCGGCTCGCCGAAGATGCCCGTCGGCTTCACGAGGAGGACAATAATGAGTATGGAGAAAGCAACGGCGTCACGCATGGGCGTCGAGATGTAGCTCATGGTGAGCGACTCCGCCTGGCCCATGATCAGCGCTCCCACGAACGCCCCGGGGAGGCTTCCAATGCCGCCCAAGACGGCGGCGACGAAAGCCTTCAAGCCGGGCAGGATGCCCAGCTGCGTCCAGATGGACGCGTAGGCGATGGCGTAAAGCACACCCCCGAGTCCCGCGAAAGCGGCGCCAACGGCAAACGTGAACGAGATGACCCGGTCCACGTTGATGCCCATGAGGCGCGCCGTCGGCTTGTCGAATGACGTGGCCCTCATGGCGATACCGATCTTCGTGCGCCGGACGAGGAACTGGAGAAAGAGCTGCACGAGGACCGACGCCACCATGATGATGAGGAATATGTTGGAGAACGTAAGCGTGTTGTCAGGGACGGTCTGGCCCGAGACGATGGGATGGATCCCCTTCTGGATGTACCACGACACCGTGTCGAACGGGGCCTTGTAGGGTATGAACTCGGGAGTGTAGACGAAGCCGAGGGCGCCAAAAAACTCCAGGAAGAAGGAAACGCCGATGGCAGTGATGAGTGCCGCGATGCGCGGGGCGTCGCGCAGGGGCTTGTAGGCCACGCGTTCTATCGTGATGGCGAGCAGTGTGCAAACTGCCATGGACAGCAGGACGACGGTGATGGTCCCGATGACCACGGAGAGACCCGCCGGGATCGCCGGGAACACCATCTGTGGCCACTGGTGGAGGTGGAACTGGCTCACGGCGTAGAAGCTGGAAAAGGCGCCGACCATAAACACGTCCCCATGAGCGAAGTTGATGAGCTTCACGATGCCATAGACCATCGTGTAGCCGAGAGCGATGAGGGCGTACACGAAGCCGAGCTTCAGGCCGTCAATGACGTTCTGGAGAAAGATCGTTGGATTCTTCGCCAGATTGGTCACAAGGACGTACGCGACAAGCAGGGCGAGGAGAATGAGAAAACCATTGCCAACCCAGCCAAAGGGTGCTCGCTTCCGCCGGTGCGCGGCGCTTGTCAGGGCCGAGGATACGCGTGTGTCGGGCATGGTCGCTCCGCTTTTTCAAGACGTTTGGGAAAGAGGGGGCAGCCGGGTGGCTGCCCCCTCGGGAAGATCAGTGCTCGTACGTCAGGGCGATACGAAGGAATCGACGGTCTTCTTTCCGCCGGACACCTTGATGATGACAGCGCCCTTGATGGGGTTGTGCTGGGCGTCAAAGGTGATCTTGCCGGAAATCGCGTTGAACGAGATACCTTCCATGGCGGTCTTCACCTTGTCGGTGTTGTCCGCGCCGGCGTTCTGGATCGCCGTCAGGAGCAGGTTCGTCGCATCATAGGCGAGGGCCGCGAGGGCATCAGGAACGACTTCCTTGCCATTCGCGTCCTTGTACTTCGCTCCATACGCCTTCAGGAAATTCACGACCTCGGGCCGGGGATCCGAAGGATCGTAGTGGTTGGAGTAGTAGCCGTTGTCCGCGGCCTTGACATCCAGGTTGGCAGAGTCCCAGCCGTCGCCGCCAACGAACGGGGCCTTGATGCCCTTTTCTCTCGCCTGCTTCATGACGAGGTTGACCACGTTGTAGTAGTCCGGGAGGTACACGACGTCGGGCTTCGCGCTCTTCACCTTCGTGAGGATGGCGGAGAAGTCGGTGTCGGTCTTGCCGACGTAGTTCTCGGTGCCGACAACCGTTCCACCCATCTGCTTGAAGGTGTCTTCAAAAGCCTGCGCAAGACCGATCACGTACGCGTTGCTCTGGTCCGAGAGGACGAAGGCGGTCTTCGCCTTGAGATTGTTCGTGGCAAAGGTCGCGCCGACCTTGCCCTGGAACGGGTCAATGAAGCACGCCCGGAAGATGTAGGGCTTCGCGTTGCCGTTCTTGTCGATGGTGAGCGTCGCATTCGTCGACGTGGGGCTGATCTGGATGACCTTGGCCGCGTTGGCGATCTCCGAGACGGGGATGGACGCGCTGGAGCAGACCTCGCCGACGATGTAGTGCACCTTGTCCTGGTTGATGACCTTGTTGGCCGCGTTGACCGCGGGGTCGGCGGAGCACTGGCTGTCCTCGACGATCGGGGTGATCTTCAGGCCGAGCACGCCGTTCTTCGCGTTCCATTCGTCGATCGCGAGGAGGGCGCCGTCACGGGTGGACACGCCGAAGGTCGGCTGTGCGCCGGAGAGGGGCGCGAGTATCGCGACCTTCAGCACCTTGGGCGCCTGCTGGCATCCGATGATGGCGACCACCAGGAGCATGGCTAAAGCAGTCAGGGACAGAAAACGCTTCATTCGAACCTCCTTGAGGAAATTGAGATCATGTATTCAGAAAAACAGGACGCCTCTTTCAATACACAAGGCTCGTCAGGCCACGTGAGCGCGTCGCTCATGAGAAAAACGGACTTCCCACCTCCTTATTGCCCAGAACGCTCCCGCGGGCCCCCATGGCCGTTGCGGCCGCGGAAAAGGATGCAAAACTATACAACAGGTGAATGAATTGTCAAGGCATTCGGGCAGCCCGGCGCGGCTTGGCCGTCGCCCGGCGCGGCTTGGCCGTCGCGAGGAGGAGTCCCTTTCAGCCGGCAAGTATCTTTCTCCGCACCTCGGGGAGATCGTTGTACCAGATCTCGAACGCCGAGAGCAGCATCGAGATCACGGCGATGATGAGGTAGGTCCCATTGATGCTCTGCGTTCCCCCGTTGTTCACCGTGGCGTGCGGCATGAGCATCATGATCCTGCTGATGATGTTGATGCCTTGCGCGAACGAGACGAGGTACCAGGGCCACGCGGTGATGGCACGGCGGATGAAGATCTGCACCAACGCGATGATCACGAGGAAGGAAAGCAGGACGGGGAGCCACCAATCCTGCTTGTCGATGGAGTAGGTGGAGAGGGGAAAGATGAGGAGCGGCACGACCTGGAAACACATGATGACGGGAATAGCGACCCGCGCGCTCAGGAGCTTTCGCAGCATGTCCGGGACACTATCACGGCTCTCTTTTATTGTCGAGGGGAAAAGCGCTGCCGGGGGGGCCGTTCGGCAATTCCCCAAGGCTCCCGCGAGCCGCTTCGCGGCCGCTTCCGCCATGGGGCCCCTTCCCGCTCGGCTTCGCCGAGCGGGAGAGCCAAGACTGGGACTCGAACCCAGGACCTGCGCATTACGAATGCGCTGCTCTACCAGCTGAGCTATCTTGGCCAGGAATGCGACCGCGGGGTCACCGGGTAGAACGCAGGATACAGGAAAGGCCTGCCAATGGCAACCGCCCCGCGTGCTTCTGCCGGAAAAATCTCCTGCATCAAGGAAGCCGGCGTCCTTCCGATAATCAGAACAAGGTACGGAGCATCGTCGCCGACCCCGTGAGGGGCGACAGGAGGCACGCGTGGTTCGAGGGCTTTTCACCGCGGCGAGCGGGATGAATGTCCAGCAGAACAGGCTGGACGAGATCGCGAACAATCTCGCCAACGTCGACCTCAACGGCTACAAGAAGGACACGGCCATCCAGAAGGCTTTCCCCGAGATGCTCATGCGCCGCATGAACGACAACGGGGTCTACGTCTTCCCCGTGGGCTCGGTGGACACCACGCCTATCGTGGGCACCCTCGGCACCGGCGTGGAGACAAACGAGGTCTACACCAACTTCACGCAGGGCGCCATGAAACAGACGGAGAATCCCTTCGACGTGGCCCTGGAGGGCAGCGGTTTCATGACCGTGCAGACCCCGCAGGGAGAGCGGCTGACGCGCAACGGCGCATTCGTCGTCAACAGTGACGGCTACCTCGTCACGAAGTCCGGCGATTTCGTCCTCGGGGAGAACGGGCCGATCAAGCTGAAGCTGAACAACTTCGTCATCGACGCCGACGGCAACGTGTGGCAGAACGCGACGTTCGCCACGGACGACAAGCGCCTCGTGTCGCAGGACGAGAACACGTGGGATAACCGCCAGAAGGTGGACCGCCTGAAGATCGTCGACGTGAAACGCGAGCGCTACCTCCAGAAGCAGGGCAACTCGTACTGGAAGGCGACCGACGAATCGGGACCGGCCACCGTGATCGCCGACAGCCGCCCGAAAGTGGACCAGGGGTTCCTGGAGGGAGCGAATGTCAACGCCGTCCAGGAAATGGTGGAAATGATAGAAGTCAACCGCGCCTACGACGCGAACCAGAAGACCATCCAGACGGAAGATGCGTTGATCGGAAAACTGTGGAATGAGGTGGTGAAGGTATGATGCGATCCCTTTGGACAGCCGCGTCGGGCATGACGGGCCAGCAATTCAACATCGACACGATCTCCAACAACCTGGCGAACGTCAACACGACAGGGTTCAAGGAGATGCGGACCGATTTCGAGGACCTGCTCTACCAGACGCAGAAGCTCGCGGGGACGCCGGCCACCGAAGACACGGTCCTGCCGACCGGCGTCCAGGTGGGCCACGGCGTGAAGCCCGGCGCCACGCAGAAGATCTTCACCCAGGGCTCGCTCCAGGCCACCGGGAACACGGCGGACCTGGCCCTGTCGGGCGAGGGATTCTTCCGCGTCATCCAGTTCGACGGGACCTACGCGTACACCCGCGACGGATCCTTCAAGATCGACTCCAATGGGCAGCTGGTCACCTCCAACGGGCTGAAGCTCTCCCCCGAGATCATCCTCCCGGATGGTTTCATCAACAGCAGCCTCGCCATCTCCCAGGACGGCCGCGTCACCGTGAAGGTGGCCGGCAGCGATGACCCGGTGGAGGTCGGACAGCTGGAGATCTACCGGTTCGTCAATCCCGCGGGGCTGGAGTCCATCGGCGACAACCTGTTGAAGGTCACCCCTGCATCCGGCGATGCCATCGCCGGGCGGCCGGGCTTCGACGGCATGGCGCAGGTCGAACAGAAGTTCCTGGAAATGTCCAACGTCTCCGTCGTGCAGGAGATGGTGAACATGATCGTGGCGCAGCGGGCGTACGAGTTCAACTCGCGCGCCATCCAGACCTCGGATTCGATGCTCGCAACAGCCACGTCGCTGAAGAGGTAGGTAGGCACGCCGCATGAGGCCGCTCGCCGTCCTGGTGGTCCTGCTCCTTTGCGCCGCGCTTCCCGGGGCGCTCTCTGCCGACGGGACGACGCTCTACGTGAACCGCTTCGTGGTGGCAGGACCGGGAGACGTCAGGCTCGGCGACCTGGTGCGTACCACCGGGTCCGTGTCGGCCCAGGCACAGGAAGCGCTTTCGCGCAGCATTGCCGCGGCGGGGAACTCGTTGATCTACGTGCCGACCGACGCGTACCAGGCGGACATCGATTCCGCGTTCGGCACGGGCGCGATCGTCGTGGGCAGGCGGACCATGGTCATCCCGCAGGGCAGCGGGCTGGAAACGCAGACGTGGCTCCTGGACCGGCTCATCGACTGGATGCTCGCCCAGGGGCTGCTTTCGTCGACCACGGCCGAGATCGCCGTCACGCAGGTGAGCGCGAGAGGAGCTCCTCCGCAAGAAGGGTCTCCCTTCGTGCAGTGCACGCGCACCACGACGGGGGCGGAAGTCACCTTCTCCCTGACGGGGGCTGCCGGAGGGAGCGTGAGCGGCCGGCTTTCCCTGGCATCAGTACCGCCGGCGGACGCCGTCCTCGGTGTCAAGCAGGGTGCCCCGGTCGACGTTGTCTTTCACAAGGGGCTCATCACCATATCGATGCCGGGCAAGGCGCTGGGGACCGCGGCAGCCGGTCAGCGCGTCACCGTGTCCGTTGCGGAAAGCCAGAGGAGCTTCAGCGGCGTCGTCGTGGATGGAAAGGCGGTCTCCGTTGACCTTCCGTAGGATCGCGATTCTCGCCGTGCTCATCACGTCGGCCGCGGCCGCGGCCGCGGCGCCGGCGGTGAGACTGAAGGACATCGCCACGGTGCGCGGCCTGCGGGGCAACCAGATCCTCGGCATGGGGATCGTCACGGGCCTCGACGGGAAGGGTGATTCCCCCACGTCCCCGCTCCTGCGCACTTCCGTGTCGGCCCTCGTGGCAAGCTTCGGGGTGACCCTGGCTCCGGCCGACGTGAGGAGCAGGAACGTCGCGGTGGTGATGGTGAGCGCAGAGCTGCCGCCGTTCGCGCGGACGGGTGACCGCATCGACGTGACGGTTTCCAGCATCGGCGACGCCCGCGACCTGGACGGGGGCATCCTCATGCAGGCGAACCTCCAGGCCGCCAACGGGCAGCCCTACGCCGTTGCGCAGGGACGTGTCATGACCTCGCAGGACACGAACGCCGCCAAGACCGTCGGCACGATTTCCGACGGGGCCATCGTCGAGCAGGAAGTGGTCTCCCAGTACCTGGCCAACAACGTCGTGTCTATCGCCCTGCGCAACCCTGACTTCGTCACGGCGAGCGCCGTGCAGAAGGCAATCGAGGCCGCGTTCCCGGGGATCGTCGTGACAACGCGAGACGCCTCTCTTATCGACGTGCAGCTTCCCGACGCGGCAAAGGCGAACCCCGTGGCATTCGTGGCGCAGCTGGAGGCGCTCACCGTCACGCCCGACACGGACGGGCGGGTCGTCATCAACGCGGCATCCGGGGTGATCGTCATGGGCGAGAAGGTGCGTATCGGCAAGGTCGCCGTTTCGTACAGGACCGCGCGGGTCACTGTCGGCACCGCCAGCTCGTCGGCAACCACCTCTCCTGACGTGTTCGTGATCCCTGAGACGACCACGGTGGACGATTTCGTCACGGCCCTCAAGGCCGTCGGCTTGAAGGCCGACGTTATCATTGGGGTGCTGAAGGCCGTCGAACAGGCCGGCGCCCTGTACGGCAGTCTCGTCATCATGTGAGCAGGAAAGGGAACAGGGCCATGCAGGCGTCATCCATCAACAACTCCTACTCGTACCCCGTCACTCTTCCTGCCGCCAGGAAACCGCGTCGACAAGAGCTCGGACCTCTACAAGGCAAGCCAGGACTTCGAGGCGATCTTCATAAAGCAGATGCTTGACGTCATGCGCAAGACGATCCATAAGGAAGACGACATGCTTGACGCCGGCGGCACAGGGCAGGATGTTTTCGAAGACATGCTGTATGATGAATATGCGAAGAAAATGGCGCAGACCGCGCAGTTCGGACTCGCTGACACCATCTACAGGCAGATTTCATCAAAATGATAAGTACCGTGTGTCTACGAAAAGATACACTGCCGCACCTGGGATAGTCCTTTTCCTGCCAGGAATTGCCATTTATTTACGCTGTATATAGTTAATAATGATTGCAATCGATGCCTTGTTGGCACGATTGTTGCTTTGACAGTGTTCGGGAGCCTATGATGAGCAGGAAGAGGGAGATATCAACTTCATTCGAAGATAACCTCAAAGCTTATTTCAGCCAGATCAAGAAGGCCAGGCTCCTGACATTCGAGGAGGAGCTCGAACTCTCGCGCCGCATCCAGGCAGGTGACGAGGACGCCCGCACCCGCCTGATCGAATCGAACCTGCGGCTCGTCGTCAGGATCGCGAAGAACTACCTCACCCCGGAAGTGTCGATCCTCGACCTCATCCAGGAAGGAAACCTCGGACTCATGAAGGCAGCCGGCAAGTACGACTTCCGCAAGGAGGTGCGCTTCAGCACCTACGCCTCGTGGTGGATCAAGCAGTCCATCGTCCGCTCGCTGTCGAACAAGAAAAGGGTGATCCGGCTGCCGCACCGGCAGGAAGAGAAGCTTCGCAAGATCAACAAGGTCTACAACAACCTCTCCCAGGTCCTCATGCGGGAGCCGACGCTCCTGGAGATCGCCGACGAGATCGGGATCGAGGAGGAGGAGGTGGCCTCCATCATCAACTCCTCCGGCTCCGTCGCGTCCCTGGACTCCACGCTTTCCGCGGACTCCGGCAGCCTCCACGACATGGTGGAGGACACCTCGTTCGACCCCGATCGCGAGCTGATGAAAAGACCCTGCGCGAGGACACCATGCGGTTCCTCGACGGACTCCAGGAGAAGGAGAGGCAGATCCTCCTCTATCGCTTCTCCTTTGCGAGCGGCAAACGGTACACGTTGAAGAAGATCGGTGACGAGCTCGGGATCTCCCCCGAGACCGTCCGCCAGATCGAGCTCCGTGCGCTCAAGAAACTGCGCGGGCTTCTCCGATGAGCTGAAGGAGTATGTCTACAACTGACGCCCTGGAGTAGCTCGTGGCCTCCCGCTCCCGTTCCCGCCGCCGCAGTCCACCTGCCGCGCGGCTTGCCGCCGTAGTTCTCTTTCTCCTCGCCGCGGCCGTTACGGCATTCCTCGTGGCATGCCCTCCCTCCGTTGCGAAGGTCGCGCAGGCTCCCTTCCCTGGGAAACCGTCGCTGGAGCCCGCAGAACGGGCGCCCGCCACTCCCCCCAAGCGCCGGGCGCCGCGTCGCCCGCGGCACCGGGTAGCGCCTGGCCGTTGACGCAGGCCCCGACGGACCTGCCGACGCGGCGCCCGCAGCAGCCCCCGGCGCAGGCTTTGCCGCGGACTTCCTCGTCCCATCCCGAGCACCCGCAGCCGGAGAAGTGGGACTCCTCGCCGTGGTCATTGACGACGCCGGCTACAGCCTCACCGAGCTGAAGGCGTTCCTGGACCTGCCGGGACCATTCACCGTGGCGGTGCTTCCGAATCTCCCTTCCAGCACCGAGGCGGCCCGCCGTGTCACCGCGGCCGGCAAGGACCTCATCCTCCACTGCCCGATGGAGCCGGTGGGCGGCGGAGACCCCGGGCCCGGCGCGCTCCTGACGGGGCAGACCGCGGCACAGCAGGAGGCGCTCCTCGCCGCCGCGTTCGCCTCGGTGCCCGGTGCCATCGGCATGAACAACCACATGGGCTCGCGCGCAACGGCGGACGAGTCGCTCATGACGACCGTGCTCGGGTATCTCAAGCGGAACAACCCTTCTTCCTGGACAGCCGCACGACGGCCGAGACGGTCGGCCCCCGCATCGCGCTGCAGCTCGGCGTGCGCTTCCTCCAGCGCGACGTATTCGTTGACGTGGACACGGCGGCGGCGGATATCGACGCTTCGTTCGCGAGGGGCATCGACGAGGCGCGCACCCGCGGGTCGTCTGTCGTCATCGGCCATGTACAGAACCCTTCGGTGGCCGCTATACTCCGCGAGCGCCTGACGACGCTGGCAGCCCAGGGTGTGCGGCTGGCGCGCCTGACGGAGGTCATGGCGAAGAGGGAAGGGGACGCGGGGCGGTGAAGATTCTCGGGATCGAGAGCTCGTGCGATGAATGCTCCGCCTCGGTCGTGGAGGACGGGAGGCGGATCCTGAGCAACGTCGTGCTCAGCCAGGTCGACTTCCACAAGCCGTGGTACGGGGTGGTGCCGGAGATCGCGTCACGCAAGCACGTGGAGTGGATCCGTCCCGTTGTCCAGGACGGTCTCTCCGAGGCAGGCGTCGGGTTGGACGAGATAGAAGCGATCGCGGTGACCTACCGGCCCGGGCTCATCGGCTCCCTGCTGGTCGGACTGTCCTATGCCAAGGGACTGGCCTGGGCGCTCGGCAAACCGCTGATCGGAGTGGACCACATCCTTGCCCATCTCTACGCCCCGCACCTGGAACGGGACATCACCTATCCCTACCTCGGCGTGCTCGTGTCCGGCGGTCATACGATCATCGCCAGGGTCGAGCGCTGGGACCGCATCGAGGTCCTGGGAACGACTATCGACGACGCCTGCGGTGAAGCTTTCGACAAGGTGGCAAAACACTACGGCATCGGGTTTCCCGGCGGCGTGGCCATCGACAAGCTGGCCCGCTCCGGCGACCCGCGCGCGTACCGCTTTCCCCGGCCGTCACTGCACAAGGGAGCAGCCTTCTACGACGTGTCCTACTCGGGCCTGAAAACGGCCGTCATTCACCAGAGCGACCAGTTCTGGAATGGCATCTCGGAGAAGAGCCTGCCCAACATCGCTGCTTCCTTCCAGAAGGCGGCCATCGACATCCTTGTGGACAGGGCCCTCGCAGCGGCAAGCGACGAGCACCTTGCAACGATCATCGCGGCGGGTGGGGTCGCGGCCAACAGCTACCTGCGCGAACGAATGGGCGGCGAGCAGGGCGTCAAGGTGATATTTCCTTCGCTGAAGCTGTGTACGGACAATGCGGCGATGGTGGCCGGCTATGGTTACCATGCCTACAAAGAGGGCAGGATCTCGGACTTCGCGCTCAACGCGGAGGCTCGGGTGCCGATGTTCAAGCGGAAGTACCCCTAAAATCTCCATTCTCCGTTACGCCGCTAATTCAATTTGACAAGGCAGAGGGCGCTGATTAGACTTCTGTCCAGGAGTGGCGAATGTACAGCGTGCTCATCCTCTGGGCTCCGGACACCGCTGATAATCGCAGGATAATCGACGCCGTTTCGCGCGCCTTCAACGACCTGAAGACTTCGCCTGCCGCGAAGCGCGTCTCAGATATCACCGTTGCTGACATGACCGCTTCCGATATCGTGCTTTTCGGAGTCGAAAAGGCGGGAGCCGCCGAGCTGCCACCCGACTTTGCCGAATGCCTGAGGGTTTTCAAGGGAATTTCGCTCGCCGGCAGGACCGCGGGCTTTTTCTCCATGGGCGCGGAGAAGGCCACGGCACGGCTTCGCCGGGCGTTGAAGGAAACAGAGATCACGCTGCGGGATGACGACCCGCTCTTCTCGGACGGGCGGCTGAACGAGGTGTCCGAATGGGCACGGAAGCTGCTCACCGGCCACAGGGAGATGAAGAATGGCCGCGCATGAGATCATTGAAAAGGCCATTCGCAAGGTAAACGATTTTCCCAAGCCCGGTGTCCTCTTCTATGACATCACGGGGATCCTCGTGAAGCCGGATGTTTTCTCTTATTGCATCGACCGGATGGTGGACCTGTACGCCGACGTCAAGCTCGACGGGGTGGCAGCCATCGAGTCGCGCGGCTTCCTCTTTGCCGCTCCGTTCGCGATCCGCCGCGGCTTGCCGCTGGTGCTGCTGAGGAAAAAGGGAAAGCTCCCCGGTGAGACCTACCGCATCAGCTTCACCCTGGAGTACGGCGAGGATGTCATTGAGGTGCAGCGCAGCGACGTTCGTCCCGGCCAGCGCCTTCTCCTCGTGGACGACCTCATCGCCACGGGCGGCACGCTGGAGGCTGCCGCGAAGCTCCTCGCGCTGGGTGGCGCACGCGTGCTGGGCATCTTCGGCGTGGTCGGCCTTCCTTTCCTGCACTACCAGAAGGTCCTTGCCGCCTACGACGTGAAGACGCTCGTCCAGTACGCGGGAGAGAGACTCCCGTAGCGGCCGCGGCCGCCCCCTACGCGCCCATCTCTTCCAGCTCAACAAGCCGGCCCTGCCCGGCGCGACCTTTCCGCGGCAAAGACGATGGTGTGCGTCCTCAGCGACTCCTGCACGTCGGTGAGGACGAGCGACGGCTTGTTCTCGCGCACGGCGCCGAGGAAGCTCACCATCACCCGCTCATCCCCGCCCCCGTGTCCGCCCTGCTCGGCATCGAAAGCGATCTCTTCCCGGGCGCCGTCGGCGAACGTGCGCACGATCATCCGCTCCTCCGTGAAGTCCACCTCCCCTTCCGTTCCGTTCACGCGTATCTTCCGTCCGCCCGCCTGCGTGAAGGCGGTCATGGTGAATGTCGCCGTGACTCCGCTGTCGAACTCCATGCTCACCACCTGGTGGTCCACGACGTCGTTGTCGCATTTCCACACGCACCTGCCGTACGGGCCCTCGGTCACGGCGCGCAGATGGGCCTCGCGGCTGTGATCCGCCGACACCACGACCGCCGGCCATTTGTCGCGCTTCGCGTCGACGTAGGTGCGCAGCGCCGAATAGGGGCAGGTCGCCGCGAGGGAGCAGTCGGTGCAACGCTCTGCGCTTCCGGCAGGCGCGTTCTCCCGCGTGAAGAACGAGAGGCTGCCGAAGGACTGGACGCGCCGGCACTCGGCCCCGACGAGGTGGGCGATGTAGTCGATGTCATGGCAGCTCTTGGACATGAGCATGAAGGAGGAGCGGGCCTCGTTGCCCCAGTTGCCTCGCACGAAGCTGTGGGCCTGGTGCCACCACGCCACCTGCTCGAGCTGGTCGACCGTGACGATCCGCCCGATGCGGCCCGAGTGCGCGAGGTCCTTCAGGGCGGCGAACCCCTGGTTGTAGCGCAGCGAATGGCACACGCTCGTGACGGTGCCGGCCGCTGCCTGCGCGCGCGCGATCCTGCGGCAGTCCTCCAGGTTCGCTGCCATGGGTTTTTCCAGGAGCATGTGGTAGCCCTGCCCCAGGAATGCCACGGCAGGCTCCACGTGGTCCCTGTCCTGCGTGCAGATGATGACCGCGTCGCACAGACCCCGATGCGCGGCCAGCTCCTTCCAGTCGGTGAACGCGTTCCCCGGAGCAAGCTTGTGGCGTGCCGCAAATGCCTCGCGGTACGCGCGGCGCGGCTCCGCCACCGCGGTCACCTGCGCCCATCGGGAACGCGGGAGACGGTGTCGCCGTGGAGGGTTCCCCTCTCACCAGCCCCGACAACTGCCACGCGGATCTTTCCTGCCATGAGCTTTCTCCTTCTGCTAGCATATCCGGGGCAGGAGGAGCCCCCGGGGCAGATCGACGATTCTCTCTCCGCCGATCCGTGTCGTCATGATCACGGTGCCTGCGCGCCGTCCGGAGACGCGGCCCACGCAGCGGGCGCTGCGGCCCAGCGGATGTCCGCGGAGGGCCTCGATGGCCTCGGCTTCCGCCTCGGCGGACACGATGGCAATGAAGACCCCTTCATTCGCCACTTCCAGCGGGTTCAGGCCCAGGAGGCTCGCCACGGTCCGGACGTCTTCCATGACGGGAAACGCCTCCTCCTCGACGTCGATGCCCCACGCGGCGTCATGGACGATCTCGTTGAGCACCGCGGCGACGCCGCCGCGCGTGGCATCCCGCATGAAGCGCAGCCTGTCGGCGAGGTGGAAGAGCCTGCTGATGGGCGGGTAGAGAAAGGCCATGTCGGACCGCAGCGAGGTGCCGACGGGCAGCGATTCGCGCGCGGCCAGGACCGTGAGCCCGTGGGCGCCCAGCGGCCCGGAGACGATCACCCGGTCGCCCTCCCGCATCCGCGCGGGGGAAAGGACGTGCGGGAACACGCGCCTGCCCACCCCGGAGGTGATGATGAACAGGCCGCCCCCGCGCCCGCGCGGCACTACTTTCGTGTCGCCGGTCACGATGCGCGCGTTGGCCTCGCGGGCCGCGGCGGCGGCGGACTCCAGGGCGCGGCGGAGGTCTGCCATCGGGAACCCTTCCTCGATCACCAGCGCGAGGGACATGCAGATGGGCTTCGCACCCGAGACGGCGAGGTCGTTGCAGGTTCCGAAGATGGAGAGCCGGCCGATGTCGCCGCCCGGAAAGAACGGCGGGTCGACCACGAACCCGTCGGTGGTCATGAGATAGTCCGACCCGATCTCCAGCGGGCTCGCATCGGTCAGCTCGACGTAGGATTCGTTCTTCAGCACGGGGTGGATGACGGACTCGATGAGATCCCGCGAGAGTGCGCCACCGCTCCCGTGCTCCAGGCGGATGAGATCCTGCGTGCTCACCGCGGGCCCCCGTAGCGGAACCAGGCCGCACACGTTCCCTCGGAGGACACCATGCAGGGTCCCCACCGGGTCCTCGGGGGTGCAGCGCTTGGCGAAAAGCGCGCAGGCCGGTGGAGTTGTCATGCCTGCAACGACCCGTGAGCAGAGGCACCCGGGCGGCTCGACATCCTTCATCTCCGGAAGGCCGAATGCCTTCTCGGCATCCGCGTCGGCGAACTCCGTCTTCAGGCCCAGCGCGCCGCCGGGGATGGCTCCCAGCCCGCGCCACGGGTCGCTTCTCGGGTCAAGTGCCCCGGCGATGACCCGGCGGGCAAGCGGATTGCCGCCCGGTTTCACCGCGCGCGGGTAAGCGTTTTCCACGCGCTGCTCGCCGCGCTGGATCTGGCGCAGAAGGAGAAGGATGCCGAGGAGCATGTCCAGCGGCTCGAACCCGGTGATGACGCCCGGGCGGCCTCCCGGCTCTTCCAGGTCATGGTATGCCGCTTCGCCGATGATGACGGAAACGTGCCCGGGGAGGATGAAACCGTCGATCCCGTGCGCAGGATTGGAGAGCAGGAACCGGAGGGCGGGCGGGACGGTCTTGAACGCCGTATAAAGGAAGAGATTGCGGACCCCCTGCTCCCGGGCTTCCCGCAGCGCCGAGATGATGGTCGGTATCGTGGTCTCGAATCCCACCGCGAGGAAGACGAGGGGCCCCTGCACGGTGCGGGCCATCGCGGTCAGCTCCCGCGGCGAGTAGACCAGGCGGACCCGCCCTGAGCCAGCATGCGTGGCAAGGCTTTTCCCCGATGCTCCCGGCACCTTCATCATGTCGCCGAAGGTGGCCACGGTTGCCCGTCCTTCCGCGATGAGCGCCAGCGCATTGTCGACGTAGCCCGAGGGCGTCACGCACACCGGGCAGCCGGGGCCCGAGACGAGGTGGATCTGCGCGGGAAGGAGCGAATGGATCCCCTGGCGGCGGAGCTCCACCGTGTGCGTCCCGCAGACCTCCATGAGCCGGACATCCCGGCCTATCGACCGGGCGGCGCCGGCGATCTCGGACACCAGGGAGTCAGCGAGCCGCCGTTCCTCCGTCATCCCGGTGGGCTCCCCCCGGAGAGCTCGGCAAGCTTCCGGAAGAGCTCCAGGCGCTCCTCCGCTTCCTGCAGGGAGAGCGTCTCGATGGCGTAAGCCGGCGTGAATGATCACGTGGTCGCCGGGCTTGGGGTCGGAAAGGAGGGACACGTCGACCTCGACGGTGACGCCGCCCTGCGTGACGAGCGCGCGCTTGCCGTCGAACACCTTCTCGAGCTTCATGGGAGTCGCAAGACACATGGACTGTCCCTACCTTTCCTCGAACCAGGCCTGCCCGACGGAGAGACCGCCATCACCGGGCGGAGCCTCCTCGTTGAGGAAAACCTCAAATCCTTCCTTTATCAAGGGGGGGACGAGCAGCTCCCGGAGCAGGAGATTCTGGAACACCCCGCCGGAGAGCGCGATGCGGGCGACGCCGGTTTCTTTTCTCATCCTGCGTGCTCCTTCGAGCGATGCAGCTGCGACCGCGTCGTGGAACAGGAGCGCGCGTTCCTCGATGCCGCCGTCCCCCGTGCCGGCGTCCCCGCCGGCGAGGAGTGCCGCGAGCAACGGGCGCGGGTCCACCAGGAAAAGGCGCCCGTCGGGCTGCCCCGGGAGAAAGGGCACAAGGCGTTCCGCGACCGTGTCATCGCGCAGACGCGCGCCGCGCACCTGCCAGGCTTTCAGTGCCTTTCCTTCCAGCCTGATCGGTCCCTCGCCCTCGTACAGTGACTCGCGTACGAGGCCGAGCAGCGCAGCCGCGGCGTCGAAGAGCCGGCCGAGGGACGTGGTGACCGGCACGTTCACTCCCCCCGCGAGCATGGCCCGGATGAAGCTCTCCTCTGCCGGCGCAAGCCCGGGAACGCGCGCGCCGGCCATATCGGCCAGCACGGCCAGGGCGATTCTCGGCGGATGACGCACAGCTTCATCCCCCCCGGGCAGGCGGAACGGGGCGAAGCTGCCCAGGCGCGTGAAACCCGACCTCGTGGCGTGCAGGAACTCACCTCCCCAGGTCGTGCCATCCGTGCCGTGGCCCGTGCCGTCGAAGGAGAGCGCGAGGGACTCCTCGAGGCCGTGCTCCGCCATGACGGAGAGCGCGTGCGCGAAATGGTGCTGGATGGCCGCCTTTCTCTCCGGCCGTGCCAAAGCCCACGCGGACGATCGGTAGTGGGGGTGCATGTCGTGCACCACGAGGTCCGGCCGGGCCCCGTACAGCTCAAGGACCTGCGCCACCTGCAGCTGGAACTGCCGCCAGGTCTCCTCGTCTGCCAGGTCACCGATGTAGGCGAGGAGGTGGACATCCCGTCCGCGCGCGAGTGCCGGCGCGCTTTTCAGGTCTCCGCCTGCGGCCAGCACCACCCCGCGGACGGGACGGGACAGGCCGATGAGACCGGGAACGCGTCCCCGCGATCTTCGCAGGCGGAAGGGCGGCGAGGCCTTTCCCGCCCGCACGATCGAATCGTCGCTGCGGAAAACGACCCCGCGGTCATGGGACAGGAACGCGTCGGCGGCTCCCGCCAGCGTGCGGCGTGCCGTCGCCGGGTCGGTCACGATCGGCTCGTCGGCCCTGTTACCCGAGGTCATGACGAGGTGCCGGTAGTCGGCCGCTGCGTCCGGGTGGAGGAAGAGCAGCGCGTGCAG
This sequence comes from uncultured Spirochaetota bacterium, assembly GCA_963768665.1. GTDB lineage: Bacteria > Spirochaetota > Spirochaetia > SZUA-6 > Fen-1364 > Fen-1364. The sequence goes on from CAVYIU010000004.1 coordinate 750,244, forward strand.
CGGGGTGGTGGGAAGCATGATGCCGAGCGTGTCCGTGTCCGAGACCGCGTCGAGCCAGCCGGGCGCGTCTGGCCTGCGCGGCGCGATGACGATGGGAGCCTCGGCGGATCGCAGCAGGCTTTCTTCGCGGGCTGAAAGCGTGCAGAGCCTCCGCGCCTCTGCCATGTCCCGCACCATGAGGGCGAAAGGCTTGCGCTCCCGTGCCTTGTCGTGGCGCAGCCGCGCCACTGCCGCGGGATGACGCGGGTCCGCCGCGAGGTGGAACCCGCCGATCCCCAGGAGAGCCAGGACGCCGCCCCGGCGCAGCGCCTCCACGCCGGCACGCAGGGGCTCGCCTTCGATTGACCTCCCGTCCGCGTCCGTGCACACGAGCCGCGGCCCGCAAAGTGCGCATGAGTTGGTCTGCGAATGGAATCGGCGATCCGCCGGGTCCGCGTACTCCGCCGCGCACCGGGGGCACTGCGTGAAGGGCCGCATCGAGGTGTTCTGCCTGTCGAACGGCGTGCGTTCGACGATGGAGTAGCGGGGACCGCACTGGGTGCAGGTGATGAACGGGTAGAGGTAGCGGCGGTTGCGCGGGTCCAGCATCTCCCTCGCGCAGTCCGCGCACAGCGGGAGATCCGGTGGGATGGGGGGAAAGGAATACTCGTCCCCCGCGCTCTCGGCGATGCTGAACCCTGTCTCGTCGTCGCGGACGGGGATCGTTGACCCGTCCACCCGGTCCACCCGTGCGGCGGGCGGCATCCGGGAAGTCACCGTGCTCTCGAACGCGGTGACTTCGCCGGCGGGGCCCTGGACTTCCGCCACGACCTCGGAGCGCCGATTCTGCACGAACCCCGTGAGCCCCCGGGACACGGCCAGGCGGAAGACGGCGGGGCGGAAGCCGACTCCCTGGATGACGCCGCGAAATACCAGCCGTCTCCTGAGCATCGCGCGCAGGGTAACCTGTGAGGCGTCGGATTGACCACTGCTCCGGCCCGATGTAGTGTGAGGCCCATGGCAAAGGTGATATTGAAGGCACAGGATCTCGACGGCTACCTGACGCCCGGCGACAAGAGGACCATCGAGGGTGTCGACGCGGTTTTCCAGAAGGCGGCGGGGCAGTTCGGCATCCTTGCCGACGCCGGGCGGGCCGCCGGGCACGCCGCGGCAACCAGCGAGCTCATCGGGCTGTACAACCAGATGGGACGCCAGATGCAGGAAATCGTGGCGCGGGAGCCCCGCATTCACGTCTACTCGTTCCAGACGCCCCGCGAGGTGCACGGAGAGGTCTCCCGCCTCATCGCCAAGCTGCGGGACAGCCGCACCGAGCATCCCGAGTTCGTCTACTACACCCAGCGCGCCTACGAGCTGCTCTTCAACTTCGCCTTTGGCTCAACCCAGCGCGAGAATAAAAATCACATCGTGGTGCGCACTCCGGTCACGGTGCCCGTGCAGAACTTTGCCGTGCACAAGATCCCCGACGTGGACGACCGGATCGAGAACGCGGTCATGTGCGTCATGCTCCGCGGAGCTCTCCTGCCGGCCATGATCATGTCGAAGGAGATCCAGGAGTATTCCTCGCACGGCTACGTCACCCCGTTCGCCCTGTTCAAGATCTCCCGCGACGATACGAAGGTCGAGTCGAACATGGAGTACATCCTGAACCTCGACCGATCGTACTTCGACCCGGCTCTGCTGGACGGGAAGGATCTCTTTTTCGCCGACCCCATGAATGCAACGGGCGGCAGCCTCGTCACGGTGGTGAAGTACCTGCTGGAGAAGGGCGTGCGGCCCCGCTCCATCAAGTTCTTCAACGTCATCTCCGCCCTCAAGGGTTCCCTGCGAATCGTGCGCGCGCTGGACAGCGCCGAGATCTACACGCTGTGGATGGATCCCGTCATGAACACCAAGGCGTACATCCTCCCGGGCCTCGGCGACGCCGGCGACAGGATCAACGGCCCTGATGACGGGGACAGGCCGCGCAACATCATCCAGCTCATCGCGGAGTACGGCACCCAGATCGTCTCGCTCTACCGGGAGCAGGTCCGGGTGGTGGAACAGACGGTCCTGGGAGGGTAGGCGCAATGCAGCTCTTCCTGGTCGCCTCCCTGCCGCTTCTCTTTGCGACCGTCGTCTTCCTTCCCTGGGACCGCGGCCATGTGCCGGCCCGGCTGAGCCTCGTCGCCGCCTATTTCAAGGGAGTGCTGCTCTTCTTCCCGGGCTACCTCGTGATACTCATCGTCCGCGCGATTGTCGGCTTCTCGTACGACGGCTTCCTGCTGTACCTGTCCCTGCTCGTCCGTGATCACTGGGCGCCCCTGCTGGCCGCGGTGGGCGGGTTCCTTCTCCTCCAGCGTTTCATGATCATCAGCGGCACCGACGAAAGCATCTTCCTGACGGTTTTCGCGTTTCTCAGCGGCTTCCTGTCAGTGCTGAATCTCACCGACTTCGTCCGTGCATGGGGAACCTGGACGGGATACGAGCTGTTCCTGCTCCCCTGCCTGCGCATCGCGGCGATCCTCATGATCGCCGTCATCGCGCGGCGCTCATTCCGCTGGGAGGGAAGGGACGCGGCCCGTCTTGCGACCGCCGTCGCGGTGCTGATGGCGCTCCTCGCGCTGGGCAGTTTCCTGCTGGCAAGGAGCTATCCGCTCTGGGCGGGTCTCGGAACGGCCGTCGCGCTGGCGTCGTCCATCGTCATCTTTGCCATGCGTTTTCCCCGCGCCTTGCGCGGGTGAACGCGGGGTCACTCACCGTCCCGCGCCAGGATACCCCTGCCGAGAATCCGCACGAGGGTGCGGGCATCCACCGTTATCGGCGGCGCCGCGGGGCTGTTGAACAGGTTCGGGTCCGAGGACAGCGTCGTCAGCACGAGGTAGTAGAGGAGCGCCGCCGTGGCGGGAAGGTCGGCTTCCTTCTCGAAGATGCCTTCTTCGATGCCCTGCTCGAGGATGGACCTGATGACCTCCACGCCCTCGGCAAAGAAGTCCTTCGCATAGCGTGATTCCGCCCACCGGGCAAGGAGGTCGTTGCCGGGGCGGAAGAGATCGCGGAAGATCGGGTAGGTGTCCAGGAACCACGAGAAGGTCGTGATGAACACGTCGAGCTTCTCCATGGCATTCGGAGCGCCGCGCACCTTCTGGTTGTACTGGTAGTGGAACTCGTTGTACGTCTCCAGCATCACGGCGTTGAACAGCTCTTCCTTGTTCTTGAAGTAGTTGTAGAACGTCGGCTTGGAGATGCCGATGTCGGCGATGAGCGCCGAGAGGGACGCGCCGCGATAGCCGTAGAGATGGAAGTACTCGCGCGCCTTCTCGATCGTTCGCTCTTTTTTCTCTTCCATGGTGCCACCGCGGCCCGCAGGGCAGGAGCGACCGGCCGGGTGCTCCCGGCCTGTCCCTCAGACCCGGCCGGCGCTTCCCAGGACCTCCTTGTTCTTCCGCTCGATAAGTTTCGTGAGCTCGTCACGCGCCGGGGCGAGATACGTGCGGGGATCGAATCCCCTGGGATCCTCGGCGAAGGCCTTGCGGATCATGGCGGTCATCACGAGACGGCCGTCCGAGTCGATGTTGATCTTGCACACGGCGGAGCACGCCGCGCGGCGCAGCTGGTCCTCCGGGATGCCGACGGCGCCTTCCATCCTGCCGCCGTAGCGGTTGATCATGTCCACGTACTCCTTGATCACGGAGGACGCCCCGTGCAGGACGATGGGGAAACCGGGGATGCGCCTCTCCACCTCTTCCAGGATGTCGAAGCGCAGCGTGGGCATCGGGTCGCCGGGCTTGATCTTGAACTTGTAGGCGCCGTGCGACGTCCCGATGGAGATGGCGAGGCTGTCGACACCGGTCTTCTTCACGAACGACTCCACGTCATCAGGGTTGGTGTAATGGGACGCCTCGGACTGCACCTCCTCCTCCATGCCCGCCAGGACGCCGAGCTCGCCCTCGACGGTCACGTCGTGCTTGTGGGCATAGTCGACCACGGCGCGTGTGAGCTCCACGTTCTTCTCGAACGGGTGGGCCGAACCGTCGATCATGACGGAGGAGAAACCGCTCTCGATGCAGCTCACGCACAGCTCGAAGGAATCCCCGTGATCGAGGTGCAGCGCGACGGGGACCGGCACGCCGGATGCCTTGATGATCTCCATTGCCCCCTGGGCCATGTAGCGCAGGAGGATCTGGTTGGCGTACTTCCGCGCGCCCTTGGAGACCTGGAGGATGACGGGGGACCTGCTGTTGATGCAGCCCTGGATGATGGCCTGCAGCTGTTCCATGTTGTTGAAGTTGTAGGCGGGGATGGCGTACTTACCGGCCATGGCCTTCCTGAACATGTCGCGCGTGTTCACGAGGCCGAGCTGACTGAAGCTGACCATGGATGCTCCTTGCTGGTCGCAGAGCGACAAAACGGGGGTGTGATCTGGACTAATATCCGTTGGCGGGCGTACACTGTCAAGGGCTCGAGGTACCGCGGCACAACGTGATCAGGCGCATTCCCATTCTCCTCTCCCTTCCGGTGCTCCTCCTCCTCTGCGGATGCTGGAACGGGAAGGCGGTGCTTCTCTTCGAGCAGCCGCACTGGGACTCCCTTGGAAACGCGAGCATCATGAGGGCCCGGCTCGCCGCCGGCGCTCTGACCCACGGCTTTCTCCCGCGGATCGTGGTGATTCCCGCGGCGCAGAGCCCGCTGGACCAGCTCGTGCACGCGGCCGGCACGGTGCACCGCGGCGCCGTCGTGGTGGGACCGCTCCTCTCCTACGAGTGGGGCAGCTTCGCCGCGCGCTTCCCCGTGGTGCGCTTCATCCTGATCGGCGACATACCGCCTGCAGCGGTTCCGCCGAATGTCGTCGTTCTCTCGTACGACCGGACGGCAGCGTTTCGCTCCGCCGGGATGCGGGCCGCACGAGTGGCACGGTCAGCGGGCGGGCATGTCGCGGTGTTGACGTCGGGTGCCTCGGATCTCGGTGAGTCCGAGACGGCGGCGTTCGTGGAAGGTGCCACGAGCGGGGGAGAGCAGGAAACGCCTGTCGTTCTCTCTCTCCCCGCGCTGCCGGAAAGGGCGGCCGTCCAGTCGGCCGTGGGAGACCTGCGCGGGGCGGGTGCCGAGGTGATCCTCCTGGGGCTCGGCAGCCTCGACGCGTGGGCCCTGGAAGTAATGAAAGGCACCGGCGGGCACGCGGTGCTGGCGGACTGGAAGAGCTCGGGCGCGTTTCCCGGCGTCGTCCTTCTCTCCGTGGAAGAGGACGTTCCCGGCGGCGTTGCCCGGGCGCTGCGCGCGCTTTCCCACGGGCAGAAAACAGCGGTCGGACCGGTCGGCCTGGCCGCCGGTGGTGCTTCTCCGTGACGATGGACGCGTGGTCCGCCGCAAAAAGATTTGACAAGCCATGTGGGCAGAAATATAATTTCGGTTGGTTCGGACACCGGGAGACTTCCGTGTTCAGCAGAAGGAGACGGGCATGAGGCCAGGATTGAGAGCGTTCCTCGGCACGGTGCTGGCATTGACACTGTTTTTTACCGCTGCGCTCGTCATGGGTGACGAAATCACGCAGATCATAACGGCGAAGACCATCGCGACGTTTAATGACCCCGCAACGGCGGGGAACTGGATCGTCCAGGGCAGTCGCTACGCCACGCAGGGTTTTCCGCAACTGCAGATCGTGAAGGCTTTTCCCGAGTCGCTGTACGGCAAGAACAAGGAGAACACGCCGCTGTTCTCGCTGGGCGTACACTCCCGGTTCGATCGGAAGTCCTATAACTACGTCGAGATCATCCCCGCGGCGAAGGATTCCACCGGCAAGCTGGTTCCCACCACCATCCCGCTGCCCGGCCGCGCGCAGAGCATCAACCTGTGGGTCTGGGGCTCCAACTACAACTACTGGATGGACGCGCACATCCGTGACTACCAGGGCATCGACTACGTCCTGCATTTCGGATCGCTGCAGTTCGCGGGCTGGAAAAACCTCTCGGCGCCCATTTCCACCGCTATCCCGCAGTCACGCCCCTACATCCCGCGCTACGCGGGGCTCGAGCTGACGAAACTCGTCGTCTGGACGTCGCCGGAGGAGAAGGTGGACGACAACTACATGTTCATCCACGAGCTGAACGTCATCACCGACATGTACGAGGCCCGGTTCGACGGCGAGGATCTCGCGGATCCCGACACGCTCAACAGTCTCTGGCAGCAGGGAACCAAATAGGAGAGCAGATGATGAAGATTCGACCGACTATTGTCCTGCTTGCTCTCACGTCGCTCCTGGCCGCTCCCTCGTTCGCGCAGAACGTCACGGTCGGCGAGCCGAACGCCGCCGACATCGGCAAGGACCAGGCGCAGCAGCTGCTCCAGGAAGTCTCGGTGGACAAGTTCGAGGACGCCGCGTTCTGGTATGCCTCCATGCCGCTCGACATGGGCATCGCCACCACGAAGCGCCTTGCCGGCTCACCGGCCGCGAAGCAGCCCATCGCCAGTGAAACCGCCCTGGGCATCAAGGAGGACGACAAGTACGTCCTCGGCGCGAAGGTCGCGTTCTTCCGCCGCGGCTTTTCCTACTTCTCCGTGCATCCGCAGAACCCGATCCCCATCGAGGGAATCGTGAAGACCGTGTCCATATGGGTGGTGGGGCGCAACTACAACCACACGCTGAAGCTGCTCTTCGACGACTACCGCGGGCAGGCGCAGGAGCTCACCATTGGCACGCTGAACTTCCTCGGCTGGAAGAAGCTGACCGTGGCCATACCTCCCAGCATCCTGCAGACGGAGTTCCACTACACGTACAGGAGCGGCATCCGCATCACGGGACTGGAAATCGACTTCGATCCGATGGACGCCCTGGGGACCTACTACGTCTACTTTGACGGCTTGAGCGCTGTCACCGACCTGTTCGGCGAATCCAAGCGGGACTCGGACGATATGTCGGACGGCTGGTAGGATCGCGCGCGGCGAACACACGGGCCCTCGCGCGCCGTCCCGGCGGCAGCGCGAGCAGCGATTCTCATTTTGCACCTTCAACAGGACCGGGAACCGTTGCCTGCGGCCGGGAACGGCCCTTTGAGAGTCGTGCAAAATGAGAATTCGCTCCCTCGGCTCCAAACTGAGAGTTGCTGCAGGGTGAGGGCTTTTCTTTCGGCGGGGCCTTTGGTAGTGTTCATGCTATGACTGCCGAGGAAGAGCTTAAGAGGCTCAACCGTCTTCTCGCCCAGTACCAGACCGTCTATCGCACCACCCCGGACCCGGTCCAGCGGGAGAGGGCGGAGCGCCAGCTCAGGCAGCTGCGCAGCTACCGCGAGAAGCTCCTGGCGGTCCTCGTCGTGGAAGACACCGAAGAACAGCAGGCAGAAGCAGAGGATGATCTCGCCGATTTTCCCCTTCTCGCCGGCCTGCGCGCCGAGAACCTCGCACTCCCGTTCGCCCAGGCGGTTCCCTCCTTCTCCGCCAAGGACGTCCCGCCCACCGCGTCGCAGGAGGAGATCTACAACCTGTGCCTCTACGTGCGCCGCTTCGAAAGGGAGTTCCTTCCGTTCCTTTCGGAGAGGCAGCTGAAGCTCGATTTCAAGTTTTCGATGGACCGCGACGCTTTCTACGGCGCGCTGCAGGCACTGCAGCGGCGGGTCGTCGACTACCGCGACGAAAGCGTCCGCCTGGCACAGGGCACCGGGACGCGTGACATGGAGACAGAGACCCGCAAGCGTGCCGTGAAGGTGGCGCGCCTGGTCGCCGTCGAAGGGGCGCGGTTCTTCCGTTCGCTTGAGCGCTTCGCCGACGAGCTTGTGGAGGATGCGGATGCCGAAGGGGTCAAATGCCTCAACGGCGATCACGAGATCGCGTTCGACTCCCTGGAGGGGCAGCGGGCGCTGCAGGGGCTTTCGGTCAGGGAAGCGCTCGCGGAACTCGGGCTCCTCGCCGCGGAAGCCGTTGCGTACCTGAATGTCCCCGCGATCGAGATCCAGGAGAACAGGCGTGCAGATCGACATTGAGGCCGGCACGACGATCGGGGAAGACTCCTTCTTCGAGGGCAGGTTCTCTATCCGTGGCAGCCTTCGGATCGACGGCCGCTTCGAGGGCCAGGCGCTTCTCGTGGACCAGCTGCAGATCGGTCCGAAGGGCCGGGTCAAGACCTCCATCGTGGCCACCAGCGTGGTCGTGGAAGGCCTCATCATCGGCAACATCTCCGCCTCCCGGCGCATCCTCCTCCTGTCCACGGCGCGCGTGCTCGGGGACATCAAGACACCCGAGCTCATCATCCAGGACGGCGTGATCCTGGAAGGCCGCTGCACCATCAGCCACGTGCAGATCGAGAACACCCCCGACTACATCCAGGGCCTGTACAACCGGAAATAGGCATGGAGTCGCTCACGGCCCTGCTCCGCGGGCTGTACTTTTTCCGCACGCTCACCGAGGAGGAGCTCGCGAAGATCGGGGCCGTCTGCCGCGAGGAGAATGTCGCGCCCGAGGGAATGATCTGCCGCGAGGGGACGCCTGCCGACCGCTTCTTCATCATCGTCGAGGGCCAGGTCGAGGTCTGGAAGGACTGGGGCGAGCGCGAGGCAGACCTGCTGGCGGTCCACGGGGCCGGGCACCTCTTCGGAGAGCTCGCCCTGATCGACGAGATGCCCCGCAGCGCCACGGTCATCGCGCGCGATCCCACCCGCCTGCTGTCTATAGGCAGGTCGGATTTCCACCGCATCATCACGGAGAACGCCTCGGTGGCCCTCTCCGTCATGCGGTCGGTCTCCTCCATGGTTCGGATGTCCAACGAAACATTCGTCGACAGCCTGCGGCGCCGCAACAGGGAGCTGGTGAAGGCCAACCGCGAGCTCAAGAGCGCACAGGCCAGGCTGCTCCGCGCGGAGAGGCTTTCGCTCCTCGGCAGGGTTTCCTCGCTCATCCTCCACGATATCAGGAACCCTCTCTCGGTCCTGCGCAGCCTGGCGGAAATGGTCCTCCTCCGTCCGGAGGAGAAGGGCCTTGTCGAGCGGAATATCCGGAGGATCATCGCCGAGGCGGACCGCCTGGGAAGGATCGCGGGCGAGCTCCTCGACTATTCCCGCGGGGAAATTTCCCTCAGCATGTCGATCGTCGATCCGAAAGAGCTGGTGGAGGAGGCGACGCGGATCATCGCCGAGAGGTTCGCGTCCCAGAAGATCGAGATCCGCGTGGATGCGGAAACCGCGCGCCCCGCGATCCTCGACCATGATCGCATGCTCCGCGTGCTTCTCAACCTCGCCGACAACTCCCGCAAGGCGATGCCGCGCGGGGGCCTCTTCCGTATCGACGTCGCGCGGGAGCAGGGGAGGCTCGTCTTCACCGTCAGCGACACGGGGGAAGGGATGGACCACGAGGTGCAGAAGAGGCTCTTCGAGCCATTCTATACCTCCTCGCACGAGGGCGGCACGGGCCTGGGCATGTCCATCGTGAAGAGCATCGTCGATGCGCATGAAGGCACCCTCGCGTTCACCAGCAGGAAGAACGAAGGGACAACGTTCCGCATCTCGCTGCCCTCCCCGGGTTGAGGGATGCCCTGCAAACCAGCAGTTCTCGGTTTGACGCCGAGGGAGCGAATTCTCATTTTGCACGACTCTCAAAGGGCCGTTTTTGTCCCTTTTCAGTGGTCTGAGATCCTGTTGAATGTGGAAAACGAGAATCGCTGCTGCAAACCCGCGGCTCTTGACAAATTCGGGTGCCTTTATTAAATATCTTCTTGGGCGATTCCCGGTAGTGTAACGGTAGCACAAAAGACTCTGGATCTTTTTGTGGGGGTTCAAATCCTCCCCGGGAAAGACGTGACGCCGGCTGTCGGCAGGCGTCTGAAGTGGCCCCTTCGTCTATCGGTTAGGACATGAGATTCTCAATCTTAAAAGAGGGGTTCGATTCCCCTAGGGGCTAAGACGAAACACGGCGCCCTCCCGATGGGCGCCCTGTTTCTTTCTTCTGCAGAGTCATGATGAAGGTGACAGCGCCAGGATGTGGCAAGCTATTCATCTCCTCCACACGTCGTTTCAGAAAAGAACGGGAAAGCGGGCCAGCGACAGCGTCGAAGAGCGAGACCTCCGAAAGTGGATCAACTTCTACAAGCGCAACTGCGGCAACAAAGGCTACGCCTTGCATCGCGGACGAAGGGAGGTCTCCTTTTTCGACCAAGGAATTGCATTGTGGGCAAAAGGCCGGCATGTGAAGCGGGTCGTTCGTGAGTTTTGGTCGCAAGGAGATCAGTTCATGGTGACCAGAATACTGCTCCCGATAGAAACGATAGCTATGGGCGCAAGCCCCGCGATGGAAGAGTTCCTGAGGAGGAAAGTAGAATGGGCAAAGTTCCGGCAATCTGGAGAGAGGAATGTGTCGTCCAGTCCTTCGACGTGGATATGTTTGGCACCATGAAGCCGCAGTCACTGCTGGCCCTTCTCCTTAACGGCTGCTGGAACTGCACCGAGAACACGTTCTACGCATACAAAGAGCTGCTCGCGAAAAATCAAATCTGGGTCCTGCTCAAACTGCAGCTCCAGATAGAGACGCTGCCCAAATGGCATGACCGAATAGTCCTTGAGACGTGGGGGAAAGGTGTCCGGAAGTTTTATGCTACTCGTGATTTCAAGATAAGCGACCTCGAAGGGCATAGGCTTGCGTGCGCGACGTCCGGATGGATAATCCTCGATCGGAAAAGCGGACATCCCTATCGCTTTGATCCGTCCTCAGACGGGTTCCCTTGGCTGCCGAACAAGCAGGAACTGGAAACAACTATGGAGAAAGTTCCTGAACCAACCCGCGGCGGAGAGGCTGCGCGATACCGCGTCTCTTTTTCAGACATCGACGTGAACCTGCATGCGAACGCTACAAAGTATCTCCAGTGGATGATCGACAGCAGCCCACGGTCCATGCTGGAAGCCATGAGAGTTAGGTCGGCGGAACTCAGCTTCCTGGCGGAAGCGGCGTTGGGAGACGAGGTAGCGGTTCTTGTCGAACAGGAAACGCAGAATGAAGAGCTTCTCAGCATACGTCGGCCTTCTGATAGCAAGGAACTTGCGCGGGGCAAAATCGTCTGGGAAGCACGCTCCGGCGAACGCCCCGCATTTTCGTTGGCAACGACATCTGGCTGAAGCTGACCCCTTCGGTTCATCTCTGCCTCGAGGGAGGACCGATCGGTGGGGTTCACTTCGCGCTTGTTATTCGTGCGGGGCGGCCCCGGAGCACTATTTCACTTGTTGTTGTCAGCGGCGGTCGAAGGAAGAAGCCCTGAAATCGCGGCTCTATGAAGTGCTCACGTTCCCGCTGTAGGGCCGGGTCATGAGTCAAGTTCGGCGAAGAGCCTTTCGTCGAGTTCGTCCGCACCCGTCCGCTGTCCTTGAGCAAGCAATTCGATGTGACGCAGACTCGCCGCTGACGCCGCGATCGCGGCCAAGAGGTCCCTCATGGCGAGCCTGGCGGCCGCTGCATCAGTCCAGTCAATGACGTGGGGCGATCCCCATGTCATATCCGCCGGCCACGCCCATCCCGATGAACTTGCGGCATCGGGCTGCTTCAGATGAGGCAACTCAGCGGGAAGGGCCTTCATTGAGCAGCCAGCGGCAATGACGGGCCACGCGGGATCCGGTTGAAGACAGCGACTCGATTATTCAAAACATGCAGGAAACTCAGGCGGAAGCCGTACTGGGGGAATCATTTCTGGAGCCTCAGCTACTGCGTAACGACCATAGGGCTGGACGAGGAAAAGATCCGATGCAAGGTGCGATACCAGGAAGACAAGGAGCGGCGCGAAGGAAGAGAGCGCGAAGAACCACCGCCTCCTCTGGCGGTGGATACCTTCTCTTCTTCGATGGCGGCTACGTGCCTGCGCTTGAGGCCATATGGTAGGCGGGCTGGGGCTTGATGAAAAGGCTGGAAAAGGTTGCACGGCTTGACATCAGGGGTAGAATATAGACTTCAGGATTCGCCGAGAAGCTTGGGAGGAAGAATGTCAGGATAGGGCATGAAACGCCGGGCGGCGGTGCCCAAGACGAAGGTCTGAATCGAGCAGCAATGCAAGGAGGTTCACGATGACGGAATCTATCGCGGTTGCCGAAGTTCTGTACGAGGCAAAGGGCCAAATCACCAAGACAACAGACTTCGGGATTAACCTGCAGGTGTCTTCACGCACACCCAGCCCTCCTGAAGGCCTGCGCTTCAACTTTGACTGGCACGCCGAAGTAACAGGATCGAAGATCAAAGGTAAGATGGAAGGAGTCACTTATTCGTACACGCGTTCCGACGGCGTCACTTTTGTTGATTGGCGCGCGGTTCTTTCGACGGCCGAAGGAGATCGGATTTCAGTCCATGCCGAAGCGATTTCCAAGCGGCAGGAAGGTACCTCGGTTTTTCAACAGCGTGAGAGTATCAGGTATCACACCGCTTCCCCGAGGTACTCTTGGATCAATCAGATTCAAGGTTGGGGCACGAATACCATTGACCTTTCAACGGGCAAGTTTGCAATGAAGGAGTATAGCGCCTGAGAAGGAGCGTGCCTCCTTTCGACGGGATCCGCCTTCCGCGGGCGGTCGTTTCGCACCTTCGGCTGTGTACTTCTCTCATGGATTGATGTCGGGTTCGACGAGAGGAGCATCGTCGCCAGAACCTACCCACTTCGCCCTCCTTGACCGGATGATCGGCGACGATGTCTCCTCGAGCATACAGCGCGGCAAGGATACCACCAGGAGCCGCGCCGCTTGTCGATCACTCCACCCCGGAGATCGTCCCGTAGATTTCAGCAATCCACAACGCGGTCGCAGGCTGCAAGTCAGGGCCGGGCATGATGAAGGGTCCCACGATCGTAGCTTCGCCCTTTGCGCGGGAGTACTTTCCGGTGCCGTTCGGAATGGTGCCCAATTCGTACAGGGTGTTGAAGCTGGGGGTCCTGCCAGGGATGCCGCTGAAATGCCCTTCAATAGAGAGGACTCCGCTGCCATCCAGGAAAGTCAGCGTGATGACCTCGCTCCCCACCAGTGAACCGTCCTTGTTTGCAACAATGCTGGTGTTCCGGTCAGCCATGCCTGCCTTGCGGGCGGGTCCTCCATTCAGGGAGATCAGCGCGTATCCCACCCAGGCGCCCTTCCCCTCGAAGCCCGGATCGTAGCTGCCCCAGACTGTGCCCCAGAGTTGCGCGCTTCCAGAAGCGCTGGATTGCGCCATAAGCGCCCCCGAGGCAAGAAGGAAGAAGACGGCGACGAAGAATACCAGCGAGAGTTTTCTGATCTGCATCGATTTTGCCTCCTGTCGTCCGGGCTGCGTGCCCTCGAGTGTCTTTCGAAGGTGGATTGTTGCCGGTGCGGCGCTTACGGCGCGAACGAAGGAGCGATCACGTTGTTACTGGCAGCACTTCATCTCTGCATCGGAGTATAGCAGGTCTGTCAAGCACAAGCACCCGTGCTCAGCAGGGCCGTTCCGACCAGAATGACAACCGCCATAAGCCCGAGCAACTTTTTCACTTTGTTCACTCCTGCACTTTCTGGCGCAGGCCTATCATGGCTGCCCAGAACCGTCCCTCGTGGCGGGCAGTAGTGAGAGTTTCTGAAGGTCTGCCGCATGACTCCACGTGGTGGTCTGCCGTCGCGATGGCATTCTCCAAGGAGCTGGTACGTGTAGCGTGGAAGCGAGGGATCGCGGATTGTGACGGTGCGGTGATGAACTCGTGCACCATCGTCGTCTTTCAGCGGTTCAAGGGATGATGCGTAGTCCGTGCGTTCGACTTCAATTGGGCTGGCATCGATTCCATCGAGGCCGCGCTTGGAGGAGGCGCCGTGGCATGTGAGGCCCGACGTGCTGATCTACGCCGAGCAAGACGCGCAGGGGGTTTGGACCAGCGACGCCATGGATAGTCGGGAAGAACAACCTCCCTGGCGGGCCGTGGCGAGGTCCTTCAGCGCTCTGCCGTAGGGATTCTCCGCGCGACTGTTTCCCGCGCTTGGCACCTGGTATATGCTCATGGTCCCACGCCGTTGGCGCGGGAGCCGTTTCATGCCCCGGGCTCCCATACCCGGGGTAGTGGACCCTTTTGGCACGGTGATTGCGTGACGGTGTTTGACGTGTATCGTCAAGGAGACGTCTATCTCGACTACCCCTTCGAGGACATCAAGTTCCGCTGGGAGCATAGAACCGGGAAGGTGTTTCGCCGCTTTTATGGGCAAGCTGAGGAGGAGGTGAGCTACAGCTCCAATCTCTTCCGGGATGCCATGTCTTCTGGGAAACAGATCACCCGCGAGGAGTACTTCCGCGATTAAGAGGACACTTCGACCGGCCGCCGACGTCAGGCAAACGCCGGCAGGTACGGCGCCTGGATCCGCAGCATGCAGTCCAGCATGCGTTCGATCTGCGCGGCCTGGCCGCCGGAGGCGGGATCGATGAGGAGCGCCTGGAGGAGCAGCCGTCTCGAGCCGGTCCTGTAGGCCTCCACGAGAAGCCGCTGCACCATCTGCTGCGCGCGGATCAGGGAAGCGAATCCCTCCGGGAGGCGACCCACCGTGTCCGGATGCACTCCTGAAGCGTCGACGCGCGCAGGCACCTCGATGCTCGTGTCCCGATCGAGGTTCTCGATGTACCCGGCGTCGTTCAGGACGTTCACCGCTTCCCTCCAGGATCCGCGGTCGAGCGCGATATCCGCGATCACGGGTACAGCCAGCTCGCCGGAGGACTGGATGTCGTCCTTCCGCAGCGGGATGCGACCGGAAAGCTCATCCCTCTCCCGGGCGGCCCAGTCCTCGCGGAGATACGTCTGCACGTCCATTTTCCGCCGCCAGGCTTCGAATACCGTTCGGGAGTCCACGTCCTGCTCCTCCGGATGGACGGCCCGGTTCTCGATCCCGAAGAGCCAGCGGTTGTCGCAGAACTCCTGGGCAAAGCCCACGTATTCCCCCACGTGATGATCGGAGACGTAGCCCACCACCCCGAACGTCCGCCAGAGGTACCGCACGAGAGGCGGCAGCAGGTCTTGGCGATCATTGAGCCGTCGGGCGAACTCCGGAATCAGGTTCTGACCACTGCTGCGGTCCGCGATCTGGTAGTAGGTGAAGAAGTGATTGAGACCCGCGGTTCGAACGTCCATCTCGTCGACCGGGCGCTCAAGCACGGTCTGGACCAGGCGTCGGAAGCTGTAGAACCCATGGCAGAGGCCGACCGCCTTCACCCGGGTCAGTGTCAGGATGGCCGTGAGGACCCGCGCCTCGGGGTTGGTGAAGTTCATAACCCAGGCCTGGGGGCACAGGCGCTGGACGTCCTCGCAGATGGGGAGGACGAGCTGGAAGCTGCGCAGCGCGTGGAACGCTGCACCCGGACCGCCGTTCTCCCCGTAGATATGCCGGACGCCGAAGGCCAGCGGGACCCGGTAGTCCTGCTCCCAGAGCTCCATCCGCTTGGTCGCCACCGACACCAGCACGAAGTCCGCGTCGCGCAGGGCTTCCGCGCGGTCCGTGGTTGCGGCGAACTGGATCGGAGCCTCGGAGACCTGCGCGCAGCGCAGCGCGTAGGCACCCATCTCCTGGACACGTGGTTCGTCCGGATCCATCAGCACGACCGACACGCGGCGGGACTCCCACAGCGTCCGCTCGAGGACGAGGTCGTGCACCAGCCGTCGAGCGAACTCCCTGCTGCCGGCTCCGAGGAGGGCGATCTTCACTCCCGGCCTCTTCCCGCGCCCCCCGTGCGGGTCCTGTGGGTCGCGCGCGTGGCCGCTCACAGCCACGACACCGGGCTGAAGAACTGAGGCAGGTACTCCTGCTGCGCCGCCAGGTAGTCGGCGAACAGATCTTCGGCGATCTCGGGATCGTCGATCATCGGATCCAGCGCGAGCGCCTGGAGGGCCAGCCCGCGGTCGCCGGTGACGGCGGCCTGCACGGACATCTCGGCCAGGCCGATCTGCCGGCGGCAGAGTTCGGCGGCCGGCTCGGGCAGCTTCCCGACGCCGATGCCCTGGACTCCGTCCGCTCCCAGCACGGCAGGGACCTCGACGATGGCCGCCTCCGGGAGATTCTGTATGGAGCCGAGGTTCGGGATGTTGACCGCCGGCTCGTACGCCTTGCTGTTCTGGGAGATGCCCGCCATGATGAGCTCGGCGCGTTCCGTGTGTACCTCGCGCAGGTGCTCGATCGGCTTCGCGCCGTGCGCCATGGCCCGGATGTCCTCCCACATGGCCTCCCTGCGACGGACCGACCGGCTGAACGGGTACATCTGGATGTCGTACTTCTCCCAGGTCCGGCGCGCCATATTGTGCGTGTACGGAAGGTACTCCACCATGTGGCAGTCCCCGGGCACGGGGCAGACCCCGAACAGGTCAAAGAGCCGGCGCGTCAGCGGCTCGAACTCCTCGAAGCCGTTGCTGTAGGCGTCCCGGAGTGCCGGGTACAGGTCGGCGCCCGTGGTCCGGTCCCGCACGGAGAGCATCCACGTGAAGTGGTTGATGCCGGCGGCCGTGATGTCGAGCCGCTCCTCGGCGCGCGCCACGATCCGGGAGAACTGAAGGGACGACTCCTCGTCCCACCGGAACCGCACGTCCTCTCCGATGCCGAGGCCGAGGTGCTTCGAGAGCACCGTCGCAGCCACGAAGTAGCCGAAGGCGAGCTGGTGACAGATGCCGACCATCCGCACGCGCGTGAATCTCGCCGCGGCAATGCACATGCGGGGGACCGGGTTGGTGAAGTTCAGGACAAGCGCGCCCGGACACAGGCTCTCGATGTCCCGCAGGATCGGCATGATGAGGGCGACATTGCGGGCCGTATGCATCAGGCCGCCGGGTCCGCCGTTCTCCGCGTAATGCATGATGCCGTACTTCCTGGCTACCTCGTGGTCGATGCCCCAGCACTTCTCGCGGTCGATGGCCACCGACAGGATGACGAAGTCAGCGCCCCCGAGCACGGATTGCCGATCGGTCGCGCCGCGGATGACGAATCCGCACTTCCATTCCGCGTTGATCCGTTCCGCCAGCCGAAGGATCAGGTCCAGCCCTTCGGCGTTGGTGTCCACGAGGCACAGCTCGCTACCCCTCAGCTCCGCCGTCCGGAGGATGGCGCCCAGGTTGGTGAGCCCAAAGGACGCGCTGCCCGCGCCGATGACAACGATCTTGGCCGTTCTCACGGATTCCTTCCTTCCGGGCGCCTTCGCGCCCTGCCTCGGCTCCTCATCCCTTCACCGCGCCCGCGATGAGACCCTCGATGATCAACCGCTGGAAGATCAGGGCGATGATGATGGGCGGGATCGATGCCACCACCCCCGCCGTCGTCATCAGGCCATAGTCGACGGAGAATCTCCCCAGCAGCTCGGCGATGGTGACGGGCATGGTCTGGGAGCGCAGGCTGTTCGTGAAGACCAGCGCGATCAGGAACTCCCCCCATGCGGCGATGAACGTGAAGATCCCGGTCGTGAAGATCGCCGGCCCGGAAAGCGGAAGGACGATCCGGAAGAGAGCCTGCACCGGATTGCAGCCATCGATGAGCGCCGCATCCTCCAGGTCCAGAGGGATGGTCTCGAAGTAGCCCTTGAGGATCCAGATTGCCATGGGGATGTTGAGAGCCGAGTAGATGATCACCAGGGTGATCCGCCGGTCCAGAAGGTTAAGACGGGAGGCCAGCACGTAGAGGGAGGTGATGAAGACGATCGGCGGGATCATCTGGATGAAGAGCAGCCCGAACAGCACGATCCGGCCCGACAGCACGTGCAGGCGCGCGATGGCGTAGGCGGCCAGGGCTCCCAGGAACACCGACGTGAGGGCGACGCTGAGACAGACGATGAGGCTGTTGCGCAACCCCGCCTTGAACGCGTCGGTGGTCTGGAGCTTGAGCACGAAGATGTCCACGTACCTCTGGAAGGTGGGATGCTGCGGCACCCAGTGGGGCGGGATGCTGGTCAGCTCCTTCTCCTGGGAGATGCTCGTGGTGAATGTCCACAGGATCGGCAGCAGGGTCCATGCCATGACCAGGATCAGCAGGAGGACGTCCAGCCCCTTGAGGGAGATCCGCCCCAGGGAGATTCTGCGCTTCATGAGGCCCCCGACCGTCCCCCCAGGTCCGTGCGGAACACGCGGGAGAAGAGCAGCACGAAACCCATGATGATCAGAAGGGCCAGGTACGACATCGCTGCACCCTTTCCGAACTGCAGCGAGCGGAAGACAGTATTGTACATCAGGTACCCGACCACCTGAGTGCTGCTGCCCGGCCCCCCGGAGGTCAAAGCGTAGATCAGGTCGAAGATCTTGAAGGTGGCGACGATCTTCATCACGATCAGCGTGAAGGTCATCGGCCGCAGCAGGGGAAAAGTGATCCTCGCGAACATCTGCAGCCCCGAGGCGCCGTCCACCTTGGCCGCCTCGTAGAGTTCCAGCGGGATCGTCTGGAGCGCCGCGAGGTACATGATGACGGCGAACGGGGTCCCTTCCCAGAGATTTGCCACGATGAGCATGTGGATGGCGAGACGGGGATCGGACAGCCATGCCACGTACGACTTGATGATCCCGAGCTGGAACAGCAGCCCGTCGAGGAATCCGTAGTTCGAGTTGTAGATCCACTTCCACATGAGCGCGCGTACAATGGCGGGCAGCACGTACGGGAACAGGATCAGCGCTCGGGCGACGCCGCGCAGCCGGAACTGCTTGGAGAACAGCAGCGCGATGCCGAGGCCCAGGCTCATGCCGATGACGATGTCGTACAGGACGAAGTAGCATGTGCGGCCAAACGCCAGCCACCAGTCCGGGCTGGACAGGATGCTCAGGTAGTTGTTCAGACCGATGAACTCCAACACGAGCCGCCCCGGACCGACGAACGTGTTGAAGAGGCTGAGATACGCCGAGTACAGCAGGGGGTAGAGAAGCACCACCACGATGCAGATCATCGCCGGCGCGATGAGGATGATCCCCAGTCTCTTTCGAAACGTCTCGTACACGCTTCGCCCCGATCTCCGTCGGGGGGGCGGGCGGCGCCCGTCCCCCCGTTCCTGCGGCGCTACTTGCCGCTCGGGTGATACTTGGCCTTGATGGCCAGCGTCTTGGTGTACGCGTCGTTGAGCGCGTCCGCGGCGCTCATGTTCCCCGCCAGTGCGGCGTTCACGTCCACGGCGAACATGGACGAGAAGTCCCCGTACCAGGGAACGCGGGGCCGGTTGACCACGTACTTGGCCTGATCCAGCATCAGATCGAGCCCGGGAACCGCTTTCACGACATCCGGGTCCGTGAAGAGCGGCATCCAGCCCGGCACCGTGCCGTTCTGGATGGCAGCAACCTTCGCCCCTTCCTCACTGGAAATGAAGTTCAGCCATTCCCAGGACTCCTTCGGATGCTTCGTTCCGAAGGAGATGGCCCAGCCCATGGTCTGGCGACGGTATAGGGATGCTTGCCGTCGTAGGAGGGAAGCAGGGAGAGCTTCCACTGTCCCACGGTCTTGGAGATGTTGGGGTCGTTGAGCTGCACCAGCGGCAGTCCCCAGCGCATTCCGAAGGCGATGTCACCGGCCTCCATGGCCTTGTCGACGTCGTTCTCGGTCCACATGATCGAGGAAGGATCCACGATCTTGTTCTTCTTCAGCGCATCGATCATCCACTGCAGGGCCGTCACGGCCCCGCCCTTGTTGAACAGCGGGTTCTGGTTGTCGTCAAAGAACTGGCCGCCCATCGACGAAGCGAGCGCCACGAAATCGCAGATCAGGCATTCCTTGGCAGCCCAGGACCATGCCGACGCGTACTTGACCGCCCCCGAGCTCTGAAGCTTCTGAGACATCGCGACGAACTCGTCCCACGTCTGGGGCGGATGGTCGATGCCGGCATCGTTCAAGAGTGTCTCGTTGTACAGGAAGGACTTCCACTCCGACGCCCATGGCAGGCCGTACCAGTGGTTCTTGTACACCATGCCGCCGCCGGCGAAAGGAACGAGGTCGGCCTTCATCTGGGCGGTCAGCTGATCGTCGATCGGCAAGACCCACCCGGATTCCACGTACTGGGGGACCTCCACGCAGTCGATGACGTACACGTCATAGGCGGACCCGCCAGCCAGGAAGCTCGACATGAGCTTCACGCCCTGGTCCCGGCCGTAGGGGACCACGGTGATGTTCACGCGAACTCCCGTCTTGTCCTGGAACGCCTGGGCACGCTTGGCGAGCCAGTCCACAGAGGGACCCGGCCCGGAAAGCGTGTTCAGCTCGATGGTGCCACCCGTGGCGGCCGCTGACTTCTGCTCCGGGCTGCCGCCCGCGAAGACCATCGCTCCCCCCAGGACGAGCAGAAGGCAAAGAAGGAAAAATCTTCGCTCCATGCTAAACTCCTCCCGCGCAGGTACCCCGCGCGTATGGCCGACTCTGCCCCTTCCCCCGAAACGCCCCTCATCACGTTCAGAGTCTTCCAGCGGGATGACCGCGGCTTACGCGTTGAGGGGCACTCCTCGAAAGGCACAACCCACCGATTCACCTCCCTGATCTCCGCGATCCTGTTCACCAGGTATCCGGTCCTCCGCAACTGCTGCCGGAGGCTACTCGCGCTCGAATGCGCGCTCCTCGTCGAGCGCCTTCCCGAGTTCCCGCTCCATGGCCGGCGGCACCTCCAGCGCCGGCTGGCTCATCGCGCCGCCGCAGACGCCGAGCAGTTCCAGCATCTTCTTGCGGCATGCGATGGTGGCCATCCAGCTCGCCGAGCCTTCGGAAATCCGATTGATCCGGTCGACGCGATTCTGCAGCGCCCGCCCGCGCTCGCGGTTCCCTGCACGGCACGCTTCCCACAGATCCACCAGGAGCCCGGGAAGCGCATTGCCGAGCGACGGGACGATGCCGGAAGCGCCCCGCAGAAGCCCCTCCGTCGCAAGCCTTTCGTCTCCCACGAGCACGCGAAAGGACCCCTGCCCCGTCAGCGTCAGCAGTTCGCCCAGGTAATCCAGGCGGCCGCTGCTGTCCTTGATGCCGGCCACATTGCCGCGGCGGGAAAGGCTTTCCACGACCGACAGGGCAATCCCCGCGCCGATGGTCTGCGGCATGTTGTAGAGGAAAACCGGCACCTCGGCAGCGTCCAGGACGCGGTCGAAGAAGGAGAGTTGCTCCTCGGAGCTGAGCACGGGGAAGTAGTAGGGCAGCGTGATCACCAGGGCGTCCGCGCCCCAGCCCCGCGCGCCGGCCAGCCTGCGAAGGGTCCCGCGTACGCCGCAATCCGAGATGCATTTGGTAGACGGGAACCCGTCGGTTGACCTCCTGCACGACCGTCTCCATCACGAGACGGCACTGCTCGTCGTCCAGCCGGGCGAACTCTCCGGTCGTGCCCAGACAGAGCACGCCGTGCACTGGCTTCGCCAGGATGTGACGGAGCAGCGCCCGAAGCCCTGGCACATCGACCGTCTCGTCTCGTTGGAACGGGGTCACCGTCGGAACGATCACGCCCTGCCCCAGGTCCGTCGGGCTCACAAAGGTGTCTCCCTCGTTGCTTCCTCCTCTCGGCGGCCGTTCGAGACTTGCACGCGTTCCTTGAGCTCCAGGAGGATGCTTCCGTATCGCTCGATGGTCTGGTGATCGAAACGCAACGACGGTCCGGAGATGCTGACCCCGCAGGGCGGGGCAATCCTCGAGAGGCGGAGCGCGACGCCGACGCATCGGATCCCGTACTCGTGCTCCATGTCGTCGACCGAGAAGCCCCGCTTTTTCGTGCGGGCGATCTCCGTCCGGATGAGGCTGCGCGTCACCATGGTGTTCGGGGTGAAGCGCTTCAGGCTTCCACGCAGCGCACCCGCCACCTCCGCCTCCGCCATGACGGCGAGAAGCGCCTTGCCGATGCCTGTACAGTAGAGCGGTGCGCGCACGCCGATGTTGTTGCGGATCGTCATGCGCTTCGACGGGACGAGGGCGTCGATGTACACCACCTCGGTTCCTTCCTCGGAGACCATGCCCAGGTAGACCGTCTCGTTCACCTCGCGGGCGATCTCGCCGAGCAGCGGACTCAACGTCGTCCGCACGTCGAAAGTGGAGTACATGTTGTAGCTGAGCTGCAGCACCTTGAGGCCCAGGCCGTAGGCACCGGACACCGGGTCCTGCCGCAGGTAGCCGCTGTCCGCGAATGTGCTCACAATGTTGAAGATCGTGCTCTTGTTCATGGCGAGCTTACGGCTGAGCTCCGTGACGCCCAGGAGGGGCTGCTCCACCGTGAACGCTTCCAGGACCTTCAACGCACGCTGGATGCTCTTGATCTTGCTCTGCATCTGTGGTGCTCACGCCGCGCGGCGTTTCTGAGTTCGTGCTGTATTACGGCACGTCGTTCATTATCGTACCACAACACGAGCGTGCTGTCAAATGCGTGACCGCTTCCACAGCGATTCTCATTTTGCACCTTCAACAGAATCGCAGAGGGCCACGAACGGCCCTTTGAGAGTCGTGCAAAATGAGAATTCGCTCCCTCGGCGTCAAACTGAGAACTGCTGCCGGTTCCAGCGAGAACTGCGGCGGCCACCCTCAAAGGCGCGTCCAACCGCATCAGGCTGACGAACACCTCCGAAGGGTCACTGGACACAGGACCCTTGCAACGAGCGACAACTGCGACCACGCCCGCCCGGAACACCTGGCAGAGGTGCGCAAGGTGCAAGTTCCGTTTTTTGTTGACTCCTCTTCTAGGCCGTGCGATGATGCAATTATCTCGATTGCCAGGACTTTTAGAAGTGTTCTACGCGGGCATGCAGTCTGGGAATGGTCTCGTGGACTCTGGAGCGTTTCTGGAGATCGCTGAGATCTCAACCTTTGCATCAAGGGGGGAACCATGAAATCCCTGGGCTTGATCACCTGCTCTGATCGCACAAGCCGTAACAGAATGGGACTATTCGCACGATCGAGATGGATAGTCGCTGCCGTTGCCGTGGCGGGAGCAACACTCTTGTTCTCCCCCGGTGCGTTTGCGCTTTCCAGTTTTGCCAGGCAAACCGGCCTGTCCTGCGGCACGTGCCATTGGTCATTCCCCGAGCTGACGCCAACCGGACGGGAGTTCAAGCTGAATGGCTACACGTACACCGCCGAAAAGAACCTGACGCAGGAAGCCGGCACGAAAACCGCCGGACTTTCGCTTCCACAGTTTGTCCCACTGTCTGTCAGTCTATTGACATCGCTGACATACACGTTGGCGAGTCAGCCCGGCTCACAGAATCCCAGCGTCGAGGTTCCGCAGCAGCTTAACCTGTGGCTGGCCGGGCAAATCCTCCCGAATTTCGGCGAGGCCGTCCAGGTCACCTACACTGCCGTCGACGACCATTTCAGCTTTGACAGCAGTGATGTTCGCTACGCGAACGCGACCACGCTTTTTGGCCAGGACCTGGTCTATGGCATTGATTCCAACAATAATCCGACCTTTGAAGACCTGTGGGACAGCGTCCCGGCCTGGGGTTTCCCCTTTGCCACGGCTGACTCCGCCGGCTTTGCACCGCAGTCTGCCACTCTCATCGATGGAGGTCTGGCCGGGCAAGTTGTTGGGGGTGGTTTCTATGCCCTGTTTGCCGACCACCTGTACGTCCTGGCGGAGATCTACCGTTCACAGCATCTCACGGCGTTGCAGCCAGAGAACGGTGCTGGCCAGAGCATCAACATCCAGTACGTCGCGCCGTACTGGCGGTTCGCCTGGCAGCAGGAAGTCGGGAAGAACAACTACTTTGCCCTCGGCACATATGGAACCTATGTCAGTTCCACTCCGAATGCAGTCAGCGGTGTTGCCGACAGTTACCTGGATCTGGCGGGGGATCTCACCTACGAGCTGACGCTTGGCAACGGCGACGTCATCACCCTGCACAGCACGTTCATCTATGAGGACAGTGACCTCGAAGCCACCGTTCCGGGTGCACCTGCTCATACCCTGGAAACCTGGCGGCTTGACGCCAACTATCATTTCGGCAACAAGCTCACCCTGACCGCTGGACCGTTCATGACCTGGGGCACGAGCGACAGCGTGCTTTATCCTGGCGGCACCCCCCTCACAGGCTTTGCCAACGGCAGCCCGAACAACCTGGGCTACATCGCCCAGGCCGCGTACTGGCCGGGGCAGAATGTCCAGATCGGGCTGCAATTCAGGGGCTTCATTACGTACAACGGCGCGAGCTTGAACTACGACGGAAATGGAAGGAACGCAGCCGACAACGACACGATCTATTCCTTTATCTGGATCAACTACTAGGAGCTTCTCGCCGAACCGGCCCGTCTGTCTCTGCCGCGCAAGCGCTCCTCTTTCTCGTTGCAGCAGCATCGCCGCGCCGGCACGTGCCAGGAGCAGGGGAGGCCGCCGGGGAAGACCCCATGCCGTTGGCGGCCGGCCGCGCCGTCCCCCTATGACGCGCCGGTGCCGCCTGACGCTGCCGCTGTTCCTTTGTGCCGGGCCATGGCCGGTGACTCGCGCAACGAGAACGCCAGTCCTCCACTTGCCAGAAGCAGCACTGCCAGCCCCACGAAGGACGGGATGTACGAATCACCGAACGTGCCGTGGAGCGCGTCCATGAGGACGATGAGAAGCCCCGACGCCTGCACCATGAGAGCGAAGATGCCGTTGCTCGTGCCCTCGGGCGCGGGGTGCGTGATTTCCGCGCCGTACTGGTAGGCAACCGGCGTCACGCCTGTGACGAGGAAGCCCAGGGCAAAGAAGCAGGCGATCTCCAGCCCCATCCCGCGGCCGAGCGCGAGGCCCAGGGTCACCGGCACGGCAAGGAGCACGGCGCCGATGATGATGGGCTTGCGGCGCCGCAGGCCGTCGGAGACCATGGGCACCACGACGCTGCCGGCAACGCCGCCAACGAGGAGGAGCGCGGTCAGAAGGACGCCCTGGTCCGTCGTGAAGCCGACTTTCTTCCCGAGACCGTCGATCAGTGTGAAGACGCCGTTCACGATCCCGCTCCCGAGGAAGAGCGCCAGGCACAGGAGGTACACGCTCCTGTCGCGGAGGATCTGCTTCAGGCTGTCGAGAACGAGCGCGCGCTCCTGGTCAGCCTGGGGATCCACCGGCGCGCGGGGCTTCGCCCGGGCCAGCGCCAGGAAGAGCACGGCCGTCGCCGCCGCGCCGATGCCGTAGATGAGCTGCATCCCCGCCACGCCCCGCGAGGCCACGAGCGACGGGGTGAGGGTTTCCCCCAGCCCGATTCCGGCGAAGAGCGCCAGGAAGACGATCCCCGTGATCGTCGCGCGCTGCCTGCGCGGAAACCACTGCGCTGCGAACTTGGTGAACGCGTTCAGGAGGAAGGGCTGGCCGACCGAGATCCCGATGGTGCCCACCAGGGCCGCGGTGTAGCTCGTTGGCCATGCCGCGCGGAGCAGGGCGAAAGCCCCCATCAGGGACACGCCGAAGCCCACCGCCTTCTTGAAGCCGAAGGTGTCGATGGCCCACGACGCGGGAAACGCCATGGGGATGTATATCAGCATGAACAGGTTGGCAAGAAGGTCGATGCTGTCGTGCTGCACTCCGTAGGCGGAAGCGGCGGTCGATGCAACGGGCGCATAGCAGATCCAGAGGACCTGGACTGCCACGTTGACAAGCATGAAGACGGCGAGGACCACCCACCTGTACGGGGAGAGTTTCAGACCAGGCTCCGGGCATGACACGCTACCTCCTTGCTGACGCATGCAGTAAAAGAATAGATATGCACTGAGCGTTTGGCAAGAAGGGGGTCAATCTCAGGCGGCGGCGGATCGTGGAACAGCAGCCCGGCCCGGCTGCTTCATCCTCCGATCCTGAATGTCTCCATGAACAGGTCGGTCCTGAAATGCTCCCAATGGAACTCCCCGCCTGCCTCAGGCGCCCGTGTCAGCGACGGTGTTGTAGTAGTACTCCAGGCCGTCCACCAGGGCCTGCCACGATGCCTGGATGATGTTCTCGTCCACGCCGACGGTATCCCACGACTGCTCGCCGTCGGAGGTCGTGATGAACACGCGGACCTTTGCAGCCGTCGCTTCCTCCGGGTTGAGCACGCGGACCCGGTAGTCGGTCAGCTTCAGCTTCCTGAGGAACGGGTGGAGGGGAACGAGGGCGTCCCGAAGCGCCCCGTTGAGGGTGTCGACGGGGCCATCCCCCACCGCGGCCCCCATGAGGAGATTCCCGTTCACGCGGACGAAGAGGCGTCCCACTGTCTTGGCAGGTGTCTCGCCCGCCTTGTAGTTCTCCATGTGGTAGTTGGACAGCTCCAGCAGCGGCCTGTAGAGCCCGAGCGCCCGCCGAATGACGAGGTCGAAGGAGGCCTCCGCCGCCTCGTACTCGTAACCCTGCTCTTCCAGGCCCTTCAGCTGCTCGAGGAGCCGCGCGACGACGTCGGAGGATTTGTCGAACTCGCCGTACGGCGCAAGCTTCTTCACGATGGTCGACTTGCCGGCAAGCTCCGACAGGAGGACGCGCCGCTCGTTGCCCACCAGCGCGCCATCGATATGCTCCATGAGGCGCGGCGCCTTGCTGACGACGTCGGCATGCTGGCCGGCCTTGTGGGAGAATGCGGCTTCCCCCACGTAGGGGTGGCGCTTGTCGGGAATGATGTTGGCCTTTTCCGCCACGAACCGGGACAGGGCCGTGAGCTGTGACAGTGTCGCGCAGACGTGGGAGGTGCTCCCCATCTTCAGGCAGAGCGTCGGGATGAGCGTACAGAGGTTCAGGTTCCCGCACTTTCGCCCCACCCGTTGATGGTGCCCTGCACGTGGGTGGCTCCCCGCTCCAGCGCGGCGAGCGCGTTGGCGATGGCCGTCCCGGCGTCATCGTGAAAGTGCACGCCGATGTCCCCGAGCTCGGCGAGCGGCAGCTCCTCGAGGATCCGCGCCACCTCGGCGGGCAGCGTGCCCCCGTTGGTGTCGCAGAGGACCAGGCAGTCGGCGCCGGCCTGGTGCGCGGCCCGCAGGATGCGCAGCGCGTAGGCCGGGTCGTCCTTGTACCCGTCGAAGAAGTGCTCGAGGTCGAAGAAGACCTCGCGCCCGGCCGCCTTCAGGGTGGACAGGGAATCGGAGATCATCGCGACGTTCTCGTCCTCGGTGGTCTGCAGCACCTCGCGGACGTGGGCCTTCCACGTCTTGCCGACAACGATCACCGTCGGTGTCTCCGCCTGCAGGAGCGCCCCGATCTGCGGGTCGGACCCCGCCGCGCCCCCCGGCTTCCGCGTGGACCCGAAGGCCACGATGCGGGCGTGGCGGAGGTTCTGCGCCTTCATGCGCTGGAAGAACTCCGCCTCCTTGCGGTTGGAAAGCGGGAAGCCGCCCTCGATGTAGTCGATGCCGAACTCGTCCATCGCAAGGGCGATCTGCACCTTGTCTTCGAGCGTGTAGCTGATGCCCTGTCCCTGCATCCCGTCGCGGAGCGTCGTGTCGTAGATGATGGTTTTCGAGGATGTCTTCTCAGACCGTGTCATGGGACTCTCCCTCTCCCCTGCGCGCGGCGAGAAAAGCCTTCCACCGGTTCAAGGCGTTGACGTACGCGCGCGCGCTCGCCTCCAGGATGTCGGTGGAGGACCCGCGGCCGACGAACTTGCGCGCGTCGATCTCCAGCGACACGCTGACTTCCCCGATGGCCTGGCGGCCGGGCGTCACCGCCTGCACGACGTATTCCAGGAGCTTCGTCTGCAGTGTCAGCGCACGGTCGATGGCGTTGAAGATGGCGTCCACGGGCCCGTCGCCGGTGGCGGCCTCCTCGTGCAGCTCGCTTCCCGTCTTGATCCGCACGGTGGCGGTGGGCACCGCCATGTTGCCCGAGATGATGTTGAAGTATTCCAGGGTGAAGGTCTCCGTCTCGCGACCGAGCTGGTCGGCGACGATGACGTAGAGGTCGTCATCGTAGACCTCCTTCTTGCGGTCGGCGATGACGAGGAAGCGCTCGTAGGCCTTCTTCGCTTCGTCCTCGGAGACCGCCAGGCCGAGCTCGGAGAGCCGGTTGCGGAAGCCGTGCAGCCCCGAGTGGCGTCCCAGGACGAGCTGGCTGGCGTCGCGTCCCACCGACTCGGGAGTCATGATCTCGTAGGTCTCCCTCTTCTTGAGGACTCCGTCCTGGTGGATGCCGGACTCGTGCGCGAAGGCGTTCTCCCCCGTGATGGGCTTGTTGCGGGGGATGGGGAACCCGATGGTGTTGGCAACCAGGCGGGAGGTGTTCCAGATCTGGCGCGTGTTGATGCCGGTCGTGTAGGGGAGGAGATCCTTGCGCACGTCCAGCGCCATGACCAGCTCCTCCAGGGAGGCGTTCCCTGCGCGCTCACCGATGCCATTGATGGTGACCTCCACCTGCCGCGCCCCGACCCGCACCGCGGTGATCGAGTTGGCCACGGCCATCCCCAGGTCATTGTGGCAGTGCACGGAGAGCACCGCCTTGTGCATGTTCGGGGTGCCCTCCATGATGCGGCGGATGAACTCCCCGAACTCGCTGGGCACCGAGTAGCCAACGGTGTCCGGGACATTAATGATCGTGGCCCCGGCGTCGATGACCTTCTCGATGATGCGGCACAGGAAGGGGATTTCGCTGCGCGTCCCGTCCTCGGGGGAGAACTCCACCTCCGCGACCTTGTTCCGCGCCCAGCGCACCGCCTTCACGGCCATCTCCACGACCTCGTCGGGTTTCTTGCGGAGCTTGTACTCCATGTGGATCGGCGAGGTCGCCAGGAAGGTGTGGATGCGGGGGTGCACGGCGTCCTTGAGCGCCTCCGCCGCCGACTCGATGTCCTTCTCCACCGCGCGCGCGAGGGCCGCGATGGCGGTCCCTTTCACCTGGCGCGCGATGAGCCTGCAGCCTTCGAATTGGTGGGGCGACGAGATCGGGAATCCCGCCTCGATCACGTCCACGCCCAGCCGCGCGAGCTGCACCGCGATCTCGAGCTTCTGCTCGACGCTCATCGAGGCGCCCGGGGATTGCTCCCCGTCGCGCAGGGTGGTGTCGAATATCATGACGCGGTCCATCGTGGTGCTCCTTTCAAGCCTCTGCTGTTTTTACCGCCCGCGCCGCGGGGGTTTTCCTGCTTCTCTCCATGGCGACGATGCCGCTCCGCGCGATCTCCACGATCCCGTAGGGCACCAGGAGGGTGGCGAAGTCGTCGATCTTCTCGGGGGTGCCGGTGAGCTCCACGGACATGGTGTCGTGGCCGACGTCCATCACCTGTGCCTTGAACACGTCGGCGACCTGGAAGATCTCCCCGCGCTGCCTCCCCCGGGCGGAAACCTTGATGAGCATGAGCTCGCGGTTCAGCGAAGGCAGGCCGGTGAGCTCATTCACCTTGATGACGTCGATGAGCTTGTTGAGCTGCTTCTTGATCTGCTCGACCACCGCGTCATCACCGGTGCAGGCGAGGGTGATGCGCGTCACCGTCGGGTCGAGGGTGGGGCCGGCCGTGATGCTTTCCACGTTGTATCCGCGGCCGGACAGGAGCCCCGAGATGCGGGCAAGGACCCCCTGCTGGTTCTCGACGAGGAGCGAAATGATATGCGTCACTTCAATGCACCTCCTGCTACTCCCCTTGGCTCCCGCGATTTGCTGCGCAAACGCTGCCGCCATGGGGCCCCTCATAGCGCGCCTTCGGCGCGCTATGAGTTCATCATCTCGTGGATGCCGGCACCCGCCGGCACCATCGGCCACACGTTCGCCTCGCGGTCCACGGTGAAATCCAGGAACACGGGCCGGTCGGTGACCTGGCGTGCGCGTTCGAGTGCCGGGCCGATCTCCTGCGGCGTGCTCACGCGGATTCCTTCCGCCCCGTAGGCCTGCGCGAGCTTCACGAAGTCCGGCGCGTAGGGGGGGCACCCGTCGCGCGGAGAGTCGCAGTCCGGAGGGCAGGCACCCGTGCGTTCGAGGCACACGCCCGAATAGCGGCGCGCGTAGAAGACTTCCTGCCACTGCCGCACCATGCCGAGGTAGCCGTTGTTGAGGATCGCGACAATGACCGGCAGGCCTTCGCTCATGGCCGTCGCGAGCTCCTGGATGTTCATCTGGATGGATCCGTCGCCGGCGATGTCGATGACGCGCCTGCCCGGGATTCCCGATCTGCGCCCCGATCGCCGCGGGGAAGCCGTATCCCATCGTGCCGAGGCCGCCGGAGGTCAGGAACGTCCGGGGCTTGTGGAACCTGTAGTACTGCGCCGTCCACATCTGGTTCTGCCCCACCTCTGTCGTCACGATGGCATCAGGGAATGCCGCGGCGATGGCGCGGATCACTGCCGTCGGCGAAAGGCGCCCGTTGTGGGGAACGTCTGCCAGCGGGTGAGACTGCATCCATTCGGCGGTCTCGGCGAGCCACGCGTCATGGGCCGGCCGCTCCAGGAAAGGGAGCAGGTCCTCCAGGACCATCCGCGCGTCGCCCACGATGGGGATCTGCACGGCGACGTTGCGCGAGATGGACGCGGGGTCGATGTCGACGTGAATCACCGCGGCATGCGGGGCGAACTTCGAGAGGTCACCCGTGGCGCGGTCGTCGAACCGCGTTCCCACCGCGAACAGGAGATCGCAGTTCTGGACTGCGGTGTTCGCCGCGTAGGTGCCGTGCATGCCGATCATGCCCAGGAACCGCGGATGCTCGCTCGGCAGCACGCTGATGCCCATGAGCGAAGCGACCGTGGGCACATCCACCGCGTCGACGACACTTCGGAAAGCCTCGGCGCCGCCGGAGATGTTGACGCCGCCCCCGACGTAGAAGAGGGGTTTCCTGGCATGCGCGAGCGCCTTGGCTGCCTTGCGGATCTGCAGCGGATGACCCTTGTACACGGGGTTGTAGCCCCGCAGGGAGACGGTTTCCGGGACAGGCTCGGAGGATATCTCGGTGAGCACGTCCTTCGGCAAGTCGACGAGCACGGGCCCCGGCCTCCCGCTGCGCGCAATGAAAAAAGCCTCGCGGACGACGCGGCCGAGATCCTTGCGATCAGTCACGAGGTAATTGTGCTTCGTGACGGAGCGGGAGATCCCGACGATGTCCGCTTCCTGGAACGCGTCGTTCCCGATCATGGAGCGTGACACCTGCCCCGTGAGGACCACGAGGGGCACAGAGTCGAAGTTCGCGGTGGCGAGGCCCGTGACCGTGTTCGTGGCGCCGGGACCGCTCGTCACGAGGCAGACCCCGACCTTGCCGGTGGAACGGGCGTAGCCGTCAGCGGCATGGACGGCGCCCTGCTCGTGGCGCGCCAGCACCAGCCGCAGCGACCGCTCGCCGAAGAGCGCGTCGAAGACGGGAATGACCACGCCGCCA
Organism: uncultured Spirochaetota bacterium; assembly: GCA_963768665.1. Taxonomy (GTDB): domain Bacteria; phylum Spirochaetota; class Spirochaetia; order SZUA-6; family Fen-1364; genus Fen-1364. The sequence continues at coordinate 781,334 of CAVYIU010000004.1, forward strand.
GGGAAGCCGAAGATGACCTCGACTCCCTCGGTCTTCAGCGTTTCCAGGAGGAGCTGGGCGCCGCTTCGTTTCATGGACGGCCTCCGGTTCCGGGGCCCGCTTCCCGCAAGGCTCCGCGGACGCCGGCCCGACGCTCGCCGCGTAAGCGTCAAGGAACGCGCTGCCCGTGCTGCGCGCCCATGGCCGCAGGGCGGCGGACCGCTTCTTCCACTCCGCCTCGTCGATGAGCAGGTCGATGCGCTTTGCGGGGATGTCGATGCGGATCATGTCACCTTCCCGGACCAGCGCGATGGGGCCGCCCGCCGCGGCCTCCGGCGTCACGTGGCCGATGGAAGCGCCGCGGCTGGCGCCGGAAAACCTTCCGTCGGTCACAAGCGCGACGTCGCGGTCCAGCCCGATCCCGGCTATCGATGCCGTGGGCGAGAGCATCTCGCGCATCCCGGGCCCGCCGCGCGGGCCCTCGAAGCGGATGACCACCACGTCACCGGATCGGATCTTCTTGCCGAGGATCGCTTCCTGCGCATCTTCCTCCGAGTCGAAAACGCGCGCGGGACCCTCGTGGACGAGCATCGACGGATCCACGGCCGCCTTCTTCACGATGCTCCCTTCCGGAGCGAGGTTCCCCTTCAGAACCGCCAGTCCGCCCTCCATGTGGTATGGCGTGCCGGGGTGCGCGATGAAGGTGCCGTCAGGAGCCGGTGAGTTCGCCCAGGACGCGGAGAGTGCGGTCCCCCTGACCGTCATGGCCGACCCGTCGATGACCCCGAGCCCGGCAAGGGCCTTCATGACGGCCATCACGCCGCCGGCCTCGTGGAGGTCCTGCATGTGGTGGGGCCCCGTGGGGGCAAGAGAGCAGAGGTGGGGGACCCGGGCGCTCATCGCGTCGAAATCATCGAGCGTGAGCTCGACGCCGGCCGAAGCCGCAATCGCGGGCAGGTGCAGCGCGGTGTTCGTCGAGCCGCCCATGGCCATGTCCAGCGCGACGGCATTCAGGAAGGCCGCGCGCGAGAGGATCTTCCGGGGGCGCAGGCCGTTCTTGACGGCCTGGACCGCGGCTCTCCCGGCCTCGCGCGCCAGCGAGCAGCGGGAGGCGTGGACCGCGGGGACAGTGCCGTTGCCGGGGAGGGCAAGCCCGAGGGCTTCCGCGAGGCAGTTCATGCTGTTGGCCGTGAAGAGGCCCGAGCACGAGCCGGTCCCCGGGCACGCCGAGCATTCCAGGGACGCCAGCTCCGCGTCGGACATCCGTCCAGCGCTGTGCCGTCCGACTCCCTCGAAGACCGCGTCCAGGCCCACGGCGCGGCCTTCGAACCGGCCGGCGAGCATCGGTCCGCCCGAGATAATAACGGACGGGATATCCAGCCGCGCCGCCGCCATGAGCATGCCCGGCACGATCTTGTCACAGTTGACGACCAGCACGAGGCCGTCCAGCGCGTGGGACTGCGCGACGATCTCTATGGAATCCGCGATGAGGTCCCTGCTCGGCAGCGAATAGCGCATGCCCGCGTGACCCATGGCAAGGCCGTCACAGACACCGATCGTCCCGAACTCGCAGGCCACGCCGCCTTCCGCCCAGATCCCTTCCCGCACGCTCTCCGCGACGCGGCGGAGGTCACGATGGCCGGGGATCAGCTCGCTGTAGGAATTGGCTATGCCGATGACGGGCCTGCCCATGGAGGCGTCGTCCCACCCCAGCGCGCGTAGGAGACTGCGATGGGGTGCCCGGCCCGGACCGACCTGCACGGCCGCGCTGCGCATCGTTGGCTTGTCGCTCTTCATGATCCCTCCTCGTTCCACGCAACAAAAAAAGGGCCGTTCCCCCGGAAGGAGAACGGCCCGCGCTTTTCGCTGTCAACGACCGCGCGCTACCCTTCCGGGCGGTTGAATCTCCTCGCAAGGAGAACGCCAATAAGGAGGAGCCCGCTGAGAATGGAAAACGCCCGGGTTTCGCCCGTCATTTCCCGGTATATATATTCGCTGGGAGCATCATTGTCAAGCCTCTGCGCCGAGCTAAGAACGCGGAAGAACGCTTCTCGAAGGACGACTGCACCCGTTCCCTGACCGCCGTGCACTGCTCCTCGGTGCGGATGCCGAACTCGCCCAGGATCGGCGATTCCAGCTGTTCGAAGCTGACGAGCCCACGCTCGAGGTCGCAGAACGCGTTCGCCATGTAGACGCAATGCACGATATCCTTGTACTGCTGCGGCGCCATGAGGGGATCGTGGTGATAGCGTATGCCCTGCACGAGCTGCTCGGGAAAGTTCCACTTCCTCGCGATGAGCGCGCCGATCTCGGCGTGGTGCAGCCCGAAGGAGAAGCGCTCGAGGATGCGGAGAGGAATGTCCTTCTCGCGGCAGAAGCGCTCCATCTGCTCCATGGCATCGGGATGGAGATAGGTGACGATGATCTGGCCGAGGTCGTGGAGGATGCCCGCCACGTACACGTCGTCCAGGATGTCGCTCCGGGGACGGAAGCTGCGGGCAACGAGGAACGCGTAGAATGCCGTGCGGTAGGAGTGCTCCCACAGCGTCTTCATCTCCGCGTACTTCTCCCCCATGATCCGCTGGGCGCCGTAGGAGAAGAGCAGGTTGCGCAGTCCCTTCATGCCGACGATTTTCACCGCCTGGAGGATGTTGTTCACCTTCCGGGGCAGCATGTAGTACGCCGAGTTCACCAGCTTCAGGAGGTCCGCCGTGACAGCCGGATCCGTCGCGATCCGCCCGGCAACCGTCGCCACGGTGACGTGCGCATCCTCCGTCATGCGGAGGAGCTCGAGGATCCTCTCGGGGAAGTGGGGGAGGGCGTCGACGTCCCGCGCGATGGCGTTCATCAGGACCGAGATCTTCTCCATCTGCACCTGGTCCATGGGGATCGCGAGAGAGGCCACCGTTTCTCCGCCCCCCGCCTCGATGGTGAAAGCCTCCTCCCCCAGGCCGATGCGCTTGAGGAACTGAAGGAGGATGAGAATGCCCAGGCCGGCCCCCTCGGTGGAATCGAGAGGCTGCGCGAGGGCTTCGACGAAGGAATGGAACCCGCGGGCCCGAGCGATCCGGTCGTAGATGCGGGCTTGTTCCCGCGGGGTGAGCTCGGCGCTGTTGCGCACCGCGATCCTGAGACTCCCGCGGATGGTGTGGAAGGTCACGCCAATGGTGTGGCTGCGCTCCTTGAGCCGCGCCATCCAGTGCTCGAGCCGCTCGGCGGACTCCCTCCGGAAATCCACCATCCCCTTCTCGTAGTCGTCATCATCGAGGATGTCGAGCCCCTTCTCCTCGAAGTACAGCCGCTTCGTGTTCGCCTTCTGGGCGTTGATGATGAGCTCTTTCAGGCAGTAGGAAAGGGGCTCCAGGATCCTGGACTGGCCGAGCTCGTCGAGGTAGACCTCCAGGATCCGGTCCAGGAGGGCATGCGCCTCGTGCGGGAGACTGGTGAGCCGGAAGGTGAGAGGAAGCGACCGGAGGGCTGCTTTTTGAATCTCGCCGATATCGATTTTCGAGGTCATCCAGAAAGAAGTATAGCGATCCCGAAGCGTTGCCGCCATTCCGCTGACCTGATGGTCGGCTCAGCTTTCATTGGAATGGCATTCTCTCTATACTATCGGGAAGGAGCTTTCCGTGAAAAAGACCGGTGCAGCACTTTTCCTTCTCGCTGTCCTGGTGCTCCCGCTCCCGGCAGAGGATATCGGCCGCACCTGGGCCCCGGTGGGTGCCGGAGGCGAGCGGCATGTGGCTGCGCAGCGAGGGAACGCTCGCGGGAGGCGAATGGGCCGTGATCGTCGGTCCCTCCGCCATCGCCCGGGAAATCATCCTGGACGGGAAGGCCCTCACCCTCGGGACGGCAGCCGGGACGGCCCAGTACCGTGCCTACCCGCTCCCGGCGAACACCGCCAGCGGCGACCACGTCATTTCCGTGCGCTACGCCGCGGCCCAGGCCGTGACCGACGCGCCGGTGCTCCGGATCCTGCCGCTGGCCGATGTGCCGGTGCGCCTCGCGCTGCTCAATGCCCCCCTCCTGCCCGTGCGTGCCTTTGCCGGGCTGCTCTCCCTTTTCCTGGCCATCCTGTACGCGGCACTCGTGCGCCGGCAGAAGTCAAACGAGTCCCTTTTTCTGGCCCTCACGCTTTTCTTCAACGGCGTGGCCGAGCTCGTGGGCGCGTCTTTCGGGCAGTTCTTCTCCGTCATCGCCGCTGCGCGGCTGCAGGAAGGCGCTTTCTTCCTCGCGGCGCTCCTCCTCGTCCACGCCACTCTCCTCGCGGTCAAGACGACACGCACGTCCGTCTTTCTCGCCATCGTTCTCCCCCCCATCCTGGCCGCGTTCTTGCTCTTCGCCGCCCCGGGCACGGGGCTCCTGGAGATCGCGAGGCTGCTCCTGAGAGGGCTGTTCGCCGTTTCCTTCGCGGTGTCGGCGGTCCTGTCCGCCGCCAGCATGCGCAAGAGCGGAAACCGCAGGGCCGTCCTGCCGTTCTGGCAGGCCGGCACGCTGTTCCTTGCGCTCGCCGGCGGAGTGGTCTTCGACCTCGTTCTGCCCGGGCGCGGCGTGCTGACGTTCCTTCCCGGCCTTCTCATCCCCCTCTTCCAGGGCTCTCTCATCTTCAGCGAGCTCCTGCGGACGCAGAACATGTATCGCCAGACCAGCCAGGAGCTCATCGATCGTATCGAGAGCGACTGGGAGATGATCGAGAGGATCCGGGAAGGCAAGGAGCTCCTCGAGAAACGCAACATCGACATCATGCAGCTCTCCGGGAAGCTCCTCGACTCCGCGCAGAAGCAGGCGTTCACGATCGGGGACCTCATCGTGTCGCTGGAGGAGGCAGGAACGGGGGAGGCGAGGGTCGTCGCGAAGGAGAGAGACATCCTCGGCTACACGGCGCAGGTCGACGGCCTGATCACGAGCTTCAACACGCAGATCCTCGAGACCCTCCAGGAAATGGAGGCCCTCTACCAGCGGTCGATCGTCATCCGCAAGGCGGTGAGCCAGATCATCGGCATCGCGGAAAAGACCCACATGCTTTCGCTCAACGCCTCCATTGAAGCAGCCAAGGCGGGAGCCGCGGGGAAGGGCTTTTCCGTCGTTGCCCAGGAAATCAGGAAGCTCGCCGACCTGACGCGCACCGTGTCCGACCAGGTGAGCGCGGTCATCAGGGACAACAACCGGGGAGTCGAGAAGGGAGTTGGCAGGATCAAGGGCCTCGGCACAGGGTTCGTGGAGATCATGAAGCGCAGCGAGGAGATCAGGACCATGGTCAGCGACAACTCGCAGGCCCTGGAGGACGTTTCCCGCGCCCACGGGAGCATCCAGGACGGCCTGGCAGGCGTGGACACCCTCATACGGTCGATCCTCGAGGTCTCGCACGACATGCGCCAGATGACCGACAGGCTCGCCGCGGCATTCTCGTGGTTCGGGGAGACTCTGAAGCTGAAGGAAGAGTCGGTGAGCGGCGCCCCCGCGCCCGGTCGCCCTGCGCACGGAGAGGGAGATTCGCTCCCCGCGGAAATCCTCGAGGAACTTCCCCCGAGTACCGGAGGAGCTTCCCGTGGACCTCGAGCCCGCACCTTCCGGCGGCGCACGTGGTCAGTGAGCCGGGCGCGCGGAAGCGGCAGCGCGCTGCAGCCTTAGGAGGTCGGGGCGTCCCCGATCAGGCAGAACCATTCTGCTTCCACCGCCAGCTCTTCGCCGACGTAGATCTTGCCCGGCCTGGCGGAGCATGATCTTGCTCACGCGCAGGGTCCTGATGACCATCCGCACCTCGTCCCCCGGCTTCACCTGCCTGCGGAACTTCGCTTTCTCCACGGTGGCGAGGAAGAACAGCCCCTGGATTCCCGTTGCCATCTTCGCGCCGGCCCCGCCGCATTGCGCCAGGCACTCGATGAGGATGACCCCCGGGACCACCGGGAACCCGGGGAAGTGGCCCTTGAAGAAGAAGTCCGACTCGGTGAACCGGCGGTACCCGATGATTTCCTCGGCATCGGCCTTCTCGATGCGATCGACGAAGAGGAATGGGTCGCGATGCGGGAGGAAGTCTTTCACGTCGGCCATGGCGGCGAGGATAGCATAGGTCAGCGATGCGCGGATAGGCGCGGCCTTGAATTGACATCCCGGGGGAGCAAGTGCTAATTTCCGTCTGTTTTTGTCAGCAATAATCAGGGAAGGCGGCGTTGGCCGGGTCAACGGATCGACCGGTGCCAACTATCCAAAGGGGAAAAAGGCATGGAATTGAAAGAGCTCTACGCGTTGATGGAAAGATTCGAAAAGAGCGGGCTTTCAGAGCTCGTCTACAGAAAGAGCGGGGAAGAGGTGACCTTGAAGAAAGGCTCGCCCGCGCCGCTGCACGTGCCCCTTCCCGCGTCAGCGTCTGCAGCCCACGAGCCCCGGCCCTCACACCAGGAGCCCGCAGTCCGCCAGGCGTCCGACACCGATATCATCCGGGCTCCCCTCGTGGGGACATTCTACAGGGCAGCGGCCCCGGACGCGCCCCCCTTCGTGGAGAAGGGGGACAAGGTGCAGAAGGGCAAGCCCCTCTGCATCCTGGAGGCGATGAAGCTGATGAACGAGTTCCAGGCCGAGTTCGACCTGGAGATCGTCGCGATCCTCGGTGAGAACGGGAAGATGGTCGAGTTCGGCGCCCCGCTCTTCGAGGTGCGCAGGATATGATCCAGAGCCTCCTCATCGCCAACCGCGGGGAGATAGCGGTACGGATCATCCGCACCTGCAAGGAGATGGGCATCCGGGCGGTGGTCGCCCATTCCCAGGCTGATCGCGATTCTCTGCCGGTCCGGCTCGCCGACGAGCGGGTCTGCATCGGGCCTGCCCCGGCGAAGGAAAGCTACCTCAACGTGCGCAACATCGTCACGGCCGGTGTCCTGAGCGGCTGCGACGCGGTCCACCCGGGTGTCGGGTTCCTCGCCGAGAACGCAGGCTTCGCGCGCGAGGTCCAGGACGCGGGGCTGCTCTTCGTGGGGCCCGAGCCGGAAGTCATCGAGCTGCTCGGCGACAAGATCCGGGCCAAGCACTCCGCGCGGGAGGCGGGCATACCCGGTCATCCCCGGCAGCAGCGGCTCCGTGGGCGACGCGGAGGAGGCGCTCAAGGCCGCCACCGAGATCGGCTTCCCGGTCATCGTGAAGGCAGCCGCCGGGGGCGGCGGGAAGGGCATGCGCATCGTGCGCTCCGGCGACGAGCTGGCGGACGTGCTGGCCATCGCGTCGCAGGAAGCGGAGAAGGCGTTCTCCGACGGGACCGTCTACCTCGAGAAGTACCTCGAGAATCCCCGGCACGTGGAGATCCAGATCGTGGCGGACCGGACGGGCAACGTCGTCCACCTCGGCGAGCGGGACTGCACGGTGCAGCAGAATCACCAGAAGCTCGTGGAGGAGAGCCCCTCGCCCGTGGTCACTCCCGCGCTTCGCGCGCGCATGGGGGACGACGCGGTTCGCCTCCTGCGCGGGATGGGCTACACGGGCGCCGGCACGGTGGAGTTCCTCGTCAAGGACGGCAAGCACTACTTCATGGAAGTGAACGCACGCGTGCAGGTGGAGCACCCGGTGTCGGAGATGGTGACCGGCGTCGATATCATCCGCCAGCAGATCCTCGCGGCGAGCGACGAGCCGCTGGAGATCCGCCAGGAGGACGTGCACCTGGGGGCGTACGCGGTGGAATGCCGCATCAACGCCCGCTCGGCGGGTCGCGTGACGCAGTTCATCGCCCCGGGCGGGTACGGGGTGCGCGTCGACACTTTTCTCTACCCCGGCTACCAGGTGCCGCCGTGGTATGACCACCTCGTCGCGAAGCTCATCGTCACCGGGCGCAACCGCGCCGAGGGGCTGCGACGGATGGAGAGGGCGCTCGGGGAGCTGCAGATCGAGGGCATCGCGACCAACATCGATTCGCAGAAAAAGATCATCTCCCACCCCGTCTTCCGCAAGGGAGAATACGGGACCGGGTTCCTCGGTGACATCCTCAAGGAGGGCGGCCTGTGAGCAATCCCAAGGGGATCCAGGCATGGATCCGCGACCTCATCGAGCACCCCGTGCAGAAGAACCCCGTCGAATACCCGCAGCACAAGGGGCGCGACGAGCGCGTCCTCATCGACGCGAAAAACTCCTGCCCCTCCTGCCACCGGTCCGTCGCGGTGCAGGAGCTGGAGGCGACCCTCTACGTCTGCCCGCACTGCCAGCATCACTTCCGTCTCACCGCGTGGGAACGCATCCGCTACACGGCGGACGAGGGAGTCTTCCAGGAGATCTCGGCGGACATCGAGACGGCCAACCCGCTGGAGTTCCCCGACTACGAGCAGAAGGTGGAGGCGGCAGCCCGCAAGACCGGCAGCAAGGAGGCGGTGGTGACCGGGCTCTGCAAGGTGAGCGGGCACGAGGTGGTCCTCGCCGTCATGGACTTCCGCTTCATCGGCGGGAGCATGGGCTCCGTGGTGGGGGAGAAGATCATGCGGGCCATGCTCGTCGGCGCGGAGAAGAGGCTCCCCGTCATCATCTTCACCTCCTCCGGCGGCGCGCGCATGCAGGAGGGCATCCTGTCTCTCATGCAGATGGCCAAGACGGCGGTTGCAACGCAGGCGCTGGAAAAGGCCGCTGCCCGTACTTCGTCGTCCTCACGGACCCCACGACGGCGGGCGTGCTCGCCTCTTTCGCGATGCTGGGGGACGTCACCCTGGCGGAGCCGGGCGCGCTCATGCGGTTCGCCGGCGCGCGCGTCGTGGCGGGCACCATCCGAGAGAAGGTGCCGGAGAACTTCCCCCTCTCGCAGTACCACTATCGAACGGGGGTTCATCGACATGGTGGTGCCGCGGAGCGAGCTCAAGAAGACGCTCGGCTTCCTCCTGCAGACGCACGTGCGGGCCGCAGGGGGGACAGGGGATGAGCGACAACGCCGTTCACGACAAGCTCCAGGAGCTGAAGGGCCTCGCCGAGAAGTCCAGCGTCGACATCACGCGCGAGATAGCCGAGCTGGAGGCGAAGCTCCAGCGCCGCGCCGGCTGCGTCACCTGCCGTCCCGCAGAACGAGGCGTGGCGGCGCGTCGAGCTGGCGCGCCACCCCGAGCGGCCGACAACCCTGCAGTACGCCGAGGCGATCTTCGACGATTTCCTGGAGCTGCACGGCGACAGGAACTTCGGAGACGATCCCGCGATGGTCGGGGGAATCGCGCTTCTCAACGGCATGCCCGTCACGTTCTTCGGCCACCAGAAGGGCCAGAACATGAAGGACAACCTGAAGCGCAACTTCGGCATGGCCCACCCCGAAGGCTACCGCAAGGCGCTGCGCCTCGCCCGGCAGGCCGCGAAGTTCGGCAGGCCCATCCTCACGTTCATCGACACCCCGGGAGCGTACCCGGGGGTCTCGGGGGAGGACCGGGGCATCAGCCAGGCCATCGCGGTCAACATGAAGGAGTTCTCGGTCCTTCCTGTTCCCATCATCGCGACGATCCTCGGGGAAGGGGGCTCCGGAGGTGCCATCGGCATCGGCGTTGCCGATATCGTGCTGATGATGGAGAACGCCTACTACTCGGTCATCACGCCCGAGGGATGCGCGTCCATCCTCCTGCGCGATTCAGGAAAGGCGCGCGAGGCCGCGGCCCTGCTGAAGCTCACCCCGGAAGACCTGCTGCGCTTCCGCGTGGTGGACCGGATCGTGGCGGAGCCGAAGGTGGGGGCGCACAGGGACCCGGAAGGCGCTGCAGCCGCTCTGAAGGCGGACATGCTCGTCTCGCTTTCCGTCGTCGGCCGGCGAAGCGTGGAATCGATGCTTGCGCAGCGGCATCAGAAGTTCCTGAGCCTCGGGGTTTTCCACGAGGAGGAAGCGCGCCGCAGGAGCCTCCTGCAGCGGCTGAGGGACTTCTTCTAGGCGCGGCCTCCGGCCGCGCCTGGAAAAGGGGCCCCAAGGCGCAGCCACCTGCGGAGCAGGCGGCGGGAAGCCTTGGCGAGTACTGGGCCGCGGTCTCCGGGCCAGCTACAGTATCCCCAGCTTCTTCCCCGCCTTTCCCGCGATCTCCAGGATCCTGTCGCACTCTTCGTCGGAATGGATGGCCATGTAGGAGGTGCGGATCAGGGTGCTGTCGGGCGGAACGGCGGGGGAATCACGGGGTTGGTGAACACGCCGCCGTCGAAGAGGGCGCGCCAGAACAGCAGGGTCTTCTCCAAGTCCCCGATCAAGAGCGGGACGATCGGCGTCTCCGCGGTGCCGACGTTGAATCCCAGCGACTTGAATCCGGCGACCATCGTGCGCCCGATGGCCTGCAGCCGCTGAACGCGCTGCGGCTCCTTCTCGATGATCTCGAGGCACGCCCCGACCGACGCGATTGTCGCCGGCGGCATGGCGGCGCTGAAGATCAGGGGCCGCGCGAAGTGCTTGATGTAGTCGATCACGTCGTCGTCACCGGCGACGAAACCGCCCAGGGATCCGAAGGACTTGGAGAACGTGCACATCAGCACGTCCGCGACCCCGGTCGTCCCGTAGTGTTCCTCGGTCCCGCGGCCGGTGTTCCCCAGCACGCCGAGCCCGTGCGCCTCGTCGAGGTAGAGGCGGGCCTTGTATTTCGTGCACAGCTCCTTCAGCCGGGGGAGCTTCACGATGTCGCCCTCCATGCTGAACACCCCGTCGGTCACGACCAGCTTCGGCGCCTCGATGTCCTCCGCCGAGAGGAACTTCTCGAGGCTGTCCATGTTGTTGTGCTGGTAGCGGTGCAGGCGTACCTTCCCGCGCATCCCGGAGGTAAGGAAGATGCCGTCCATGATCGATGCGTGGTTGAGCTTGTCGGAGAAGATGTGCTCGTCCTTGCCGACGAGGGCCGAGATGGCGCCGAGGTTGGTCTGGTAGCCGGTGGTGAAGCAGAGCGCGCGCTGCCTGCCGACGAAGCGCGCCAGCCGGGACTTCCAGCTCCTCGTGCAGCGCGAGGGTGCCGTTGAGAAACCGCGACCCCGAGCAGCTGGTGCCCCATTTGCGGGTGGCCGCGATGGCAGCTTCCTTGACCCGCGCGTCCCATGACAGCCCCAGGTAGTTGTTGGAGCCCGCCATGATGAGCTCCTTGCCCTCCATGACGACCCGCGTCCCGCGGCTTTCCTGAATGGGGATGAAGTAGGGGTAGATCCCCTTCTCCTGGGCTTCCTTGGCTTCTTCCCAGGAATAGCACTTCTCGAAGATGTCCAAGATGCCCTCCTCCACGTTCAGTTTTGCGTATAGTGATACACGAGGAGCCGGAGAGTGTAAAGACTGAGGGGCGAGGTTGCTCTCTCGGCCTCTATGGAGAAAGGAGATGCCCGAACACGGCGCGCATCTCGGGACTCGTCCACGTCGGCCCGCCGATTCCTACCACGCGGGCAAGGATCCGCCCCTTTCCGTCGATCACGTAGTTCGTTGGGAGCCCCTGTGCCCCGTAGGCGCCGGCGATCTTTCCGTCGGTGTCCAGGAGGACAGGGAAGGTGTACCCGTGGGTTTTCAGGAACGACTCGACAGTCGCCTTGTCCTCCATGACGTCAACGGCGAGGATCTCGAAACCCTTGCCCTTCAGGTCATGGTAGAGGCTCTCCATCTCGGGCATCTCCTGCTGGCACGGACCGCACCAGGTCGCCCAGAAGCTGAGAACCACCACTTTCCCCGACTCGGAGGCAAGGCTCACCAGCTTCCCCTGCATGTTGCGAAGCGAGAAGTCAGTCGACATTATCTCGCGGGAGGGAACGTCGAAGCCGGCCTTTCCGAAGAGCCCGTTGGTGACGCTGGAGGAAGAGGAAGACGACCCCGCGGGTGCCGCCGCTCGCGGCACCGTCGCTGACGACGGTGTCTTCGGTGCGCAGGACACCAGCGCCAGCAGGGCGAGGAGAGGAAAGACACCGGCGGGACGAGGTCGCAGCATCAGGGAGACAAGATACGGAAAGCCGCGCCCACCGGCAACGAACGGGCAGCGACGAGGCTCAGCGAAAGCACGAGCGTGTTGTAGAGCCCATGGGCGATCGCGATGATGTGCAGATTCTTCCTTTTCTTGTAGGCGAGCGCGAATACGAGCCCGAGGACCGCGGCAACGAAAACGCCAAGGGGACCTTCGTAGACGTGACCAATGCAGAAAAGGCCTGTGGACAACGCGATCGCTGCTGCGTTCCCCGCCCCCATTTCCTCCATTCTCTGCAGGAGGTAGGCACGAAAATAAAACTCTTCCCGATATCCGGCGGTGAGGCTGAAGAGGAGGGCGACAGGAATTTGTGACGGCCCCTGGAGACCCCAGCGATATCCCGAGACGAAGCCCTTCGTCCAGTGGGGCGGGAGCGACGTGACGAGCGCGAAGAAGGGAACGGCCAGCGCGAAGCAGGCCAGCACGAGGAGCGCCGTCACCAGGCCGTCACGGGCGCCGAAGGGCACGAGTCCCCAGCGTGGCGACGACCACGGGCCGCGAGCGCCCGCAATGGAGGCCATGAGGAGGAACTGCGGAACGCCTGCCACCACGGACTGGAGGAGCCCCAGTGTCGTCACCGCACCCGCGGACCTCATTGCCGCCTGGGCCACGAACCCGGGCAGGAAGAAGGCGAGGAAGAGGAGCAGTGCCTCCGTGACAGCGCGTGTCGGTTTCATGAGCTTTCCCGGTTTTGGTATGGAAATGTTAGTTCTTTTTCGCGATAATTACAGCAGTGACATGGTAATCGCGATTGTACTCCTCGCCCTGGCCTTTCTCGGCGTTCTCGCGATCATCCTCCTCAGGCGGGCGGGCGGAGGCCGGTTTCCCTGGCTCCCGTTCTTCCTCAAGGGACGGGAATCCGGATTCGTCTTCCGCGAGATCAATCTCCTGCGCCGTGTCGCTGTCGACGCGAAGCTGGAGAATCCCACGGCGCTGTTCTGGTCGATCAAGCAGCTCGACCGCGCCCTGAAGGGGACCATCATCCGCGCCCGGGCGCGTTCCCAGGAACAGGACCCGGAATACAACCTCCTCCTCGCGAAGCTCTTCGAGCTGCGAAAGCGTGTCGAGTTCGATCAGCCGAAGTACAAGCTCGGCATCAAGAGCTCGCGCAAGCTCGCTCCCAAGCAGGGTCTGCGGATCACGCTGCCCGGCGTCGGCCCCTTCACGTCCATGCTCGTCGAGAATCTCTCGCGCTACATGGCAGTCTCCTACCCGCAGGGACCGAAGCTGCCCGAAGGGTTCTCCTGGAAGAACCAGAAGGTCGGTGTCTATTTCTGGAGGGCCGAGGACGCGGGATACTTCTTCCAGACGAAGGTCCTCGAGGATTTCTTCAACAAGCAGTATCCCATCCTCCACGTCCTGCATTCCGACAACCTCATCCGCACCCAGAAGCGCAATTCGCTTCGCGTCGAGACAGACGTCCCCGCGGAGCTTTTCCCGCTGAAGTCCATCGACGCGGCAAGCGAGCTGCCGGAAGACCAGCGCGGCCTGCGCTGCCGCCTTTCCGACGTTTCCGAGGGCGGCGCGGCCATTCTCATCGGCGGCAAGGCCCGCGTCGGGCTGCCCATCAAGGTGCAGTTCGCCATCGGCGAGTCGACGGTGGTCATGTGCGGCGTCGTGAAGGGCCTCAATTTCGACCAGAAGAAAAACAGGTCGATTCTCCACATGCAGGCCTCGCCGCCCAGCGTGGTTGCCCGCAACAGGCTCCTCATCTATGTCTACAACCTCTTTGGCGAGCGGGAGACCGTTGTCGCCGTGCGCAAGCCGGATCCCGCGGCGCGGGAACGCGCGTCGGAGGGCATCGTGCTGAGGGCATCGTCACCGGAGGAAAAGCCGGCCGCCGGCGCCGCGGGGAGCTGAGCGCGAAGACGGGGCATGTTGCCACTGCCACGCCGGCCCGGTAGTATGCTTTTATGACAACTCGCCCAGGAGGAATTCGCGAATGAGACGGGCACTGCTTCTCCTTGCCGCGCTGTTTGCGGCCGCGGTGAGCGTTCACGCGCAGGACGCGCAGAAGCTCCTCGACAGCTTCAAGCGCAACTTCGCCATCGCCAGCCTGGACGTCAAGATCCAGATCCTGCAGGATGCCTCGAGCAGCGCTGCCGCGTCCTCCATGGGGCCCCTCTTCCAGCAGGCGGTTGATTTCGTCGTCGACAACGCGAGCCTCGTGCCCACGGATGCCCGGTTCAACCAGCTCGCCTCCATCGCCGCCGAACAGCTCGGCGTCGTCGGCTACCAGGCCGCGCGCAGCTCCGTTTGGAAGCTCTTCCAGGCCGGCGTGGATTCGCAGACCCTGGCAGACGCGGCCATCGCCCTGGGCGCCATTGGCGCGGGTGACCCCGACACCATCGCGAATCTCAACCGCTACGTCGATTCGCAGAACACGCTCTTCTCGGCCGGCACCCCGCCCGACACCATCGTCATTGCCGCCGCCTTCCAGGCCCTCGGGAAGCTCGCGGACCCCAGCTCCTTTCCCTCCCTTTTCAGCGCCATCAATCTCGGCTACGGGGAAAAGCTCACGGCCATCGCCCGTGATGCCCTGCTTCACCTGAAAGGCGATTTCCAGGCCATGCTCACCGGGGTCATCAAGGAAAGGTCCCTTCCCGAGAAGAAGCTCGCCCTCCAGATGGCGCTCGACAGCGACAAGCTGACCGACGACGCGAAGGCGCAGACCGCGGAGTACGCCCTGGACATTGCCCTGCACTCGAGCGTTGCCGACGCGTCGCTGCGCGCCCTGCAGCGCGACATGCGCTTCCAGGCTGCCGCGGGCCTCGGCGCGCATGCCTGGTCGCACGCGACTCCGCTCATGATCGAGCACCTCGATATGACCATCGGCGAGTTCGACAAGGGACTCGTGGACCGCAACCACCTCCTGGACGCGATCGGCGAGCTCGGCGCCATGGCCACGCACGAATCCGCCGTCCGCCTCACCCAGTTCCTCGTGCTGATCAACTCCTACACGGAGAAGGGCAAGGCATACGACGAGGCCGTGGTCACAGCGGTGCTGCAGAATCTCGGGACCCTGGGGGACAAGGTGGCCTTCGACGACCTGATGTACACGCAGTACCTGACGTACTCGGCGGGCGTGAAGAAGGCGGCCCGCGCCGCGCTGGACAAGCTGAAGTGGTGACCAGGGGCCGGCCGTCCCGGCCCGCGCCCGCATGATCCGGAGGCACGTCACTCCCGCGCTCCTGGCTTTCCTCGTCCTCCTCGGCTGTTGCGCGCTCCTTCCCTCAGCAAGGACGGCCTGGCGCTCCCTGCTTGCCCTGTCGGCCTGTGCCGCCGCGGCCGGGATCGTTTTCCTGGGAACCGACAGACGCCGGACCGGGTTCCTCCTCTTCTCGATTGCAGCCGGGTTCCTGCTCGGCTCGTTCTCGCTCGCCAGGGCCGCCGACGCCGTCTCGGGCGCCTACCTGCCCGGTGGCCGGCGCCGACGTCACCGTGTTCAAGGCGACGGTCGTCCAGGACACCTCGCTGTCCAGGAAAGGGCAGACCATCCTCCGCGCCGGGCTCGGTGAGGTCACGTCAAGGAAGGCCGGGCTCACTTCCCGGGCACGGGGCACGGTCGCCGTGATCCTCGATGGGGACTACCGCTTCGCGATGGGAGAGGAGCTTCTCGTTGCAGCCCGGCTCCAGCCCGTGGCCGCACCAGGAGCCGAGCAGTTCATCGCGTTCGTCGATCGCAGGGACATCCGTTCCCTGGGCTGGTCGGGGGGATTGTGGCAGGCGCGGGCGACCGCCCGCGAGTGGCTGCATCGCACCATCTCGCGCACGGGTTATCCCGTCTCGGCGCTCATGGAGGCTCTTCTCATCGGGAGCAGGGAAGATGTTCCCGCGGAGCTGTCCGGCGCGTTCCTTCGCACCGGCAGCCTCCACATCCTGGCCCTTTCCGGCCTGCACGTGACTGTCATCTATGGGATCATCGCGCTCCTGCTGGGCTTTCTCAGGGGCCGGTGGCTGAAGCTCCTGCTCGCGGGGGCGCTCCTCCTGTTCTACCAGGTGCTCGCCGGCTTCATGCCGTCACTCCTGCGGGCAACAGTGATGATCCTGGCCGGGGGCATCGCCTTCTGCGCCGACCGCGACGGAGAGCCGCTCAACGCGCTGGCGTTGTCGGGGGTGATCATCATCCTGGTCGATCCATTCCAGGCCCAGACCGTTTCCTTCCAGCTCTCCTTCCTTGCCATGGCGGGGATCTTTGCCATCGGGCCCCTTGTCCAGCGCCCGCTGGAAGGCCGCGTGCCCCGGATCCTGCTCGTGCCGCTGGCGATGTCCGTCGGAGCCCAGGCGGCAACGTTGCCGCTCGTGGCGTCCGTGTTCGGTTCCTGGTATCCCTCGGGTCTTGCGGCAGGCCTGCTCCTCGTGCCGCTCACCACGCTCCTGCTCTGGGCGGGCCTGGCCTGGATACCGTTGTCCCTGCTGCCGATCCCCGCTCTCCAGGGGGCGTGCGTTCGCGTGCTTGGGCTGCTGTACGCCGTGATCCAGTGGATCGCCGAGGCGTTCGCGCGGCTGCCCGGAGTCCTGTTTGGTCCCCGCGAGCTGCCGTGGATCGCGGCGGCCCTGGTCACCGCGCTGGCCGCGCTCGGGCTCCTCCTGCCCCGCTGGCGCGCGGGCCGGGCCGCCGCATGAACCACGATTCCCCGGCCGATATCCGCGCGGTGCTCGAGGGCCGCGGCCTTGCCCTCAAGAAGAGATGGGGTCAGAACTTCCTCGTGAACAGGGGGGCGCGTGCGCGCATCGTGGACCTGCTCGCCGTCTGTCCCGGCGAGGCGGTCTGGGAGATCGGCCCCGGCCTTGGCTCCATGACCGAGCTCCTGCTCGAGCGGGGCGCCCGGCTCACCGCGTTCGAGGTGGACCGCGGCCTGTGCCGTTACGTCGACGAGACATTCGCTCGGAAGGGGAGCTTCCTGCTCGTCCCGGGCGACTTCATGGATACCTGGAAGCCCGTGCGCGAACGGGCCGGGGCGCCGCAGAAGGTGCTGGGCAACCTGCCGTATCGGTCCGCGTCTCTCATGATCGCGGACCTCGTGGAAGGGGAGCTGCGGCCGCGCGTGATGATCTTCACCGTCCAGAAGGAGCTCGCGGACCGCATGACGGCGCAGCCGGGGCAGAAGAGCTTCTCGTCCTTCACCGTGCTGTGCCGGTCCTGCTTCTTCGTGGAGCAGAGAGGCGAGCTGAAGCCGGGGAGCTTCTACCCGGTCCCCGAGGTTGCTTCCGCGATTGTCGAGCTGCGCCCGGACCCGGCCGCGCCCGCTGGAGAGAGCCTCCTCATGCTTTCGCGCCTGGCCCGCGGCCTGTTCTCCTCGAGGCGGAAAACGCTCCGCAACAACGCGATGGCGTTCGCCGCGGCGTCTGCTGTCTCGGGATTCGGCACGGTTCCCGCGGACGCCGTGCTCGCCGCGCTCGCCGCCGAAGGCGTGGACGCCGGCCGGCGCGCCGAGGAGGTCGCGCCCGAGGTGTACGTGGCGGTCGCCCGGTCCCTTACAGGATCCGCAGCTCCTTGAGCGTCGCCGCGAGGCTCTCCCGGTTCTTCGGCACCAGGGGGCACATCGGCAGCCTGTAGGATTCGCTTATCAACCCTTTCATGGCCATGGCGGCCTTGATGGGGATGGGGTTCGTCTCGATGAAGATGGCACGGAAGAGCGGCAGCAGCTCGTAGTGCAGCCGGCGCGCCGTCAGCCAGTCGCCCTTCTGCAGCGCGGCGACCAGCTTCACCATCCTGTCGGGAACGAGGTTGCTGGCAACCGAGATGACACCGGTCCCTCCCAGCGTCATGATGGGAAACACGAGGTTGTCGTCACCGGAGAGCACGGCGAACCCGGCCGGCTTCGTGGCGACGAGCTCCATGATCTGCCCGATGTCACCGCTCGCTTCCTTCACGGCAGCTATGTTGCGGTGCTTTGCGAGCTCGAGCATCGTGGCGTTGTCGATGTTCTTGCCCGTCCGCGAGGCGATGTTGTAGACCACCAGCGGCAGCTCCACCGCGTCCGCAATGGCGCGGAAGTGACCCAGCATGCCCATGGGTGTGGGCTTGTTGTAGTACGGGGCAACCTGCAGCGTGGCGTCGGCGCCGACGGATTTCGCGTCCCGCGCATACTCCACCGCCTCGCTGGTGCAGTTGGAACCGGCCCCGGCAATGACGGGGACCCGGCCGCGTGCCTGCTCGACAACCACCTGGATGACGCGCTTGCACTCCTCGCCGTCCAGCGTCGGGCTTTCCCCGGTGGTTCCCACCGGCACGAGGCCCTGCACGCCGCCCTCGATCTGGAAGTCGACGAGCTTCCGCAACGCCTTCTCGTCCAGGGCGCCCTGCGCGGTCATCGGTGTCACGAGAGCGGTATAAACGCCTTCGAATGTCATCTCTGCCCTCCGTGGAGGATATCCCGTATGAAATCACCGACCTCGAACATGCCCGTGCGGCCGGCGAGCCATTCGGCCGCACGCACGGCGCCGAGCGCGAACCCGCCCCTGCTGCGCGCCCTGTGTGTCAGCTCTATCGTGTCGAACACCGAGTCGAGGATCACCGTGTGCGTCCCCGGCTCCTCGCCGCCGCGCACCGACGCCACGTGCAGCTCATCGGGGGCCGGCGGCCTGTCGAGCCGCTCCGTCACGACCTTCTTCTTGCGGTTGCTCGTGGCGGTGATGAGCTTCGCGATGGTCAGCGCCGTGCCTGACGGGCTGTCCTTCTTGCGCCGGTGATGGATCTCGTAGCCCATGATGTCGTACTCGGGGCAGGGATTGGAAAGCTCGGCGGCCGCGGCGGCGAGCGCGAAGAACAGGTGCGCGCCCACGGAGAAATTGCTCCCGTACAGGTACCCGATGGAAGAGGCGCGCACGATACCCGCCACCTCGTCCAGCTTCCCGTACCACCCCGTGGTGCCGCTCACCGCGCTCAGGCCGAACCGGGCATACGCGCGGGCGTTTTCCAGGACCGCGTCGGCGTGGGAGAACTCGATGGCCGCGTCCGATGACCCGGCGATTTTCTCCGTGAGCGTCCGCGCGTCAGCGCCGTCCTGGACGGGGTCGACGCGGGCGGAAACCTGGTGGCCCCGGTCCCCGAGGACCTTTTCCACCTCGCGTCCCATGCTGCCGTAGCCGATGATAGCAACCCTCATGGCCGTGCATGATACGGCGCGGCGTGTGAAGGTTCAAGTATGCACGCCGCGCATGGAAATACCTGCGATTCTCGTTTTGAACCTTGAACAGGATCGCGTTTCCTACTTTTCCTGCGACTGCACGAGGGTCACCACCGAGGTGTTGACCACGTCATCCACCGAGCATCCGCGTGACAGGTCGCTCACCGGCTTGGCGAAGCCCTGGAGGAAGGGCCCGTAGGCTTCCGCGTTGGCGAACCGCTGCACGAGCTTGTACCCGATGTTGCCGCTCTGCAGATCGGGGAAGACGAGGGTGTTCGCCTTGCCCGCGACGGGGGAGCCGGGCGCCTTCTTTGCGGCGACGCTCGCCACGAGGGCCGCGTCCGCCTGCATCTCCCCGTCCACGAGGAGCTTCGGATCGCGCTCCCTGATGATGCGCAGCGCGTTCGTCACCTTGTCCACGAGGGGGTGACTCGCGCTTCCCTTCGTGGAGAAGGAAAGCATGGCGACAAGAGGCTCGGTCTTGAGGAAGGTCCGGCAGGAGAGCGCCGAGGACTGCGCGATGTCGGCAAGCTGCTCCGCCGTGGGATCGGGGACGACGGCGCAGTCGGCGAAAATCATGTGACCGTCCACGCCCCACCGGGATCCCGGCATGTACATGACGAAGCACGACGAGGCCGTCTTGATGCCGGGGGCCGTCTTTATGATCGTGAGCGCCGCGCGAAGGACCTTGGCCGTCTCGCTGTCGGCGCCGGAGACCATCGCATCCGCTCGTCCGGTGCGCATCATCATGGCCCCCCAGTGCTGGGTGTCGCCCATGAAGACCTTCTCGGCGTCCTCGCGGCTGCCGCCCTTGGACCTGCGCAGCTCGAAGTAGTTGTCCACGTAGTCCCGGCGGAGCGCCGCTGTTGGAGGCTCCTCGAGGAGAAGCCCGTCGAGCTTCACGCCCTGCTTTTTTGCCTCTGCCTGGATCTGGGCAATGGACCCGAGGAGCGTGACCTCCCTGGCGAATCCCTCGTCCAGGATGATCCTGGCTGCCTTGAGGGTCCGGGCCTCGTATCCTTCCGGGAGAACGAGCCGCCGGGGGTCGGCCTTCGCCTTGGCCCGCATTTCCTCTATGAATTTCATGACGTGACTCCTTTCGCTGGTGGGCGCCTGACGGGGGTTGTTCGGGCCAGTATAGCTTTTTCTTTTGAAACTGCAATAATCCGCCTTGATGACTGAAGCAGAAGCCTTCTCGCGTTCACAATGGGAATCGCCGGCATGACCATCGGCATCTACGGGCTCGGCCGGTTCGGATCCTTCTGGTCGGAGCTGCTGTCCCGCTACGCGGACGTCTGCGCGTACGCGCGCTCGCCCGACCGGCCCACACCGGCCGGCGTGCGCGGGGTGGGGGAGGACGAGGTCCTCGCGCAGCCCGTTCTCATGCTCTGCGTCGCGATTTCCGCCATGGAGGAAGTGCTGACCCGCGCACGGGGACGGGTTCCCGCCGGCACGCTGGTGATGGACACCTGCTCCGTGAAGACCTATCCCGTCGGGCTCATGGAGCGCCTGCTGCCGCCGGCGGTCTCCATCATGGGCACACACCCGATGTTCGGCCCCGACTCTGCCCGCGGCGGGGTGAAAGGGCTGCCCATGATACTCTGCCCGGCGCGCATCCCGGCGCGCGAGGTGGAGCGGTGGCGGGAGTTCTTCTCGTCCCTCGGCCTGGCGGTTTCGCTGATGACTCCTGACGAACACGACCGGGAGGCGGCTTTTACCCAGGGAATCGCCCACTACATCGGCCGCGTCCTGTCGGATCTCGGCGTGCGCAGCTCGGCCATCGGGACCATGGGCTATCGAAAGCTCCTCGAGATCGTGGAGCAGACCTGCAACGACCCGTGGCAGCTTTTCCTGGACCTCCAGCGCTACAATCCGCATACGCGCGAGATGCGCAAACGGCTCGAGGAGTCGCTGCGGACGGTCATGGCCGCCATCGACGGTTGACAGTACCGTTGGCCGTGGATATGCTGAAAGGCAATTCTGCGGACGGAGCACGAGATGGCTGAGGTGCGCATCAAGGACATCGACGAACACGAAATCGACACCATTCTCGCGGAGGATATCGATTTCGAGGGTCACCTGACCTTCAAGAAGCCTCTCATGATCAAGGGCACTTTCAAGGGCGAGATACGGTCTGCGAGCGCCCTCTACATCGGCGAGAAGGCACACGTGGAAGCCGCGACGGAGGCGGGCATCGTCTCCTCCAAGGGTCACCACAAGGGAAACATCGTCGGACACACCCGCGTGGAGCTATTCTCTACCGCGGAGGTTGATGGCGATATTGCTACCCCTGACTTTGTCGTGGAGAGCGGCTGCAAGTTCAACGGGACGTGTACCATGGGCCCGACCCGGAAGAAGGAAGCGGGATCCGCCGCCGCGCCGCAGGCGTCGCCGGCCGCGCCGCACACGGGCGCCGCGCCGCAGGCGTCGGGAGCCGGTGGCCAGCCGTCCCCCGTGCCTGTTGCCCCCCAGAAGCCCGGTCCCGTGCCGCCGCCTGCGCATTCCATTCCGCCGACGCAGGGCGGTCCGCAGTCCCCGCAGGCGAATCCGCAAAAACCCGTGGGACAGCAGGGGAACCAGGGAGGCCAGGGAGGCCAGGGAGGCCAGCCGAAATGAGGCCCCGGTCAGCCGCCGTTCTGATACTCGCTCTCGCGGTTGTCATGCCGCTCGCCGCGCAGGACAAGCCGGATGCTTTGGAGCTGTTCCGCGCGAACAGGTACGCGGAGGCGATCAAGGTGTGCCAGCTCGAGATTGCCGATTCGCCGAACAACATCGATTCGTACGTCGTCATGGGCTGGAGCTACCTCCGCCTGAAGCAGTGGAGCGACGCGTTCGCCACCGCGCAGAAGGCGATCGCCATCAACCCGAACGATCCCCGCGTGGTGCAGATCGTCGGCGAGGCGGACGTCTACCTCGGGCAGACGGATGATGCGCTCAAGAACCTGGAGCAGTACGTCGCTCTCCGACCGGGCGGCGACAGGATCGCGCGCGTCTACTGGCTCATGGGCGAGTGCTACATAAGGCTGAAGGAATACCAGAACGCGGACATCGCCATCTCCACCGCGGTGTACTACGAGCAGAACAACGCCGCATGGTGGGCACGGCTGGGCTACGCGCGCGAGCTCGGGAACGACCTGCAGTGGGCTCGGGACGCCTATGACCGCGCCTTGAAGCTGGATCCCAGCCTCGTGGACGCCCAGAACGGCATGGACAGCGTCACCAAGAAGCTCAAGGGGTAAAAGCCACGGCCACCCGCGACGGGGGAGCAGCCCGTGGCAGCAACTCGCGCGGCTGTGTCGGGTTCCACACCTTCGGGTGCAAGCTCAACCAGTGCGAGACGGAGTCACTCGCTTCCGTCATGCGAAGCAGCGGGTTCGACATCGTCGGCGTCGAGCAGCCCGCCCAGGCGTACGTCATCAACACCTGCACCATCACCGCGCGCGCCGATCACAAGGCCCGCGCCTGCATCCGTGCCCTCGCCCGCGAGCATCCCGAGGCGCTGCTGATCGTCACCGGCTGTTCTGCCGAGCTCGAAGCCTCGTCCCTGGCGGTGCTCTCACCGAACGTCGTCGTCGTCCCCCAGTCGCGGAAGGAACGGCTCCTCGCGCTGCCCGACCTCCTCGGCTCACGGTCGGGGGTCGAGGACCAGAGGGCGGCCCTCGCCGCGGCAGCCTCGACCGGCGGCGCCGATCCGTTCGCCCTCCGCGCGGCGGGCGAGGGCTTTCGAACCCGGACGTTTCTGAAGATCCAGGACGGGTGCAACGGGCGCTGCGCCTACTGCCGCGTCCCGCTCGCGCGCGGGGCGGCTGTCAGCCTTCGGCACCAGGAGGTCATTCGGCGTGCCCGGGAGATGGAGGCCCGCGGGGCAGGAGAGATCGTGCTCACGGGCGTCAACATCTCCAGCTATGACTGCGCCCCCGTCCGCCTCGTCGATCTGCTGGGTCTCCTGCTGGATGCCACCAGCGCCGTGCGTTTCCGCGTGAGCTCCCTGGAGCCGGAGGCCCTCACGGAGGAGCTCGCCGCGGCCCTTTCCCACCCGAGGATCTGCCCGCACTTCCACGTTCCCGTCCAGTCGGGCTCCGACGGCGTCCTCGCGCGGATGGGACGCCGCTATGGCCCCAGGAGGATCCGGGACGGCGTCTCCCGTTTGCGTGCCTCGCAACGCGATCCTTTCGTGGCGGTCGATCTCATCACGGGCTTTCCGGGGGAGACCGACGAGGAGTTCGATGAAACCCTGGAACTCGTTCGCAGCGAGGCCTTCGCGGCGCTGCACGTGTTTCCCTTTTCACCGCGACAGGGCACGCCCGCGTGCGACATGACGCCGCGCGTCCCTGAACGCATCCGTTCCGAGCGGGCGGCGTGCCTGCGCCTCCTCTCCCGCGAGCTCTCGCTGGCCTATGCGCAAGACTGGGTGGGGCGGGAGGTCGATGTCCTCTTCGAGCGGGTGGCGAGGCAGGGAATGTCGGGGACCAGCGGGAACTATCTCCGCGTGACCACGACCGGGGTGCCCGGCGGCACCTCCGCCGTCGGCGCGCGGGGTCGCGTTCTCATCACCTCCTCCGGCTCGACATGCCAGGGCCGATTCGTCGCTTTCATCCACTGAAGTCTGGTTTTCGACCCTTGTTTGAGCTATAATGAGGATGATCGTGGAGAGTTGCACCGTTCGCATTCAGACCATCGGCGGAGGCTGGCCTTGGCGAGGATAAAGGTTGCTGCCCTGCTCGTCATCACGCTGCTGGCGTGCGCCGCGTGCTCGGCGTTTTTCGATTTCAACGCGTTCGCGTCGCTCGATACGCCGAAGAAACCGGTCCTCGCCGACTTCCAGGGCGTGGGCGGGCTGGCGAACCTTTCGGCTGACCTGGGCTCTCCCGCGGTCGTTGCGCAGCTCGCCGCGGATACCACGCTGGTCGGCCAGATCAAGTCCTACCTGGAGACCACCTATCTCTCGGGGCCGCTCACTACTCCTGACCAGCAGACGGCGGCCGCCCTCTATTCAGACCTGAGCCTGGCGACAACTTCGGGTGACGTTCTGGTCAACAATGTTGTTACAACAATCATGAGCTCAGCGCCAACGGGGGACATCGCGTCGATCATCGACTCCATCATCCCGGCGTCCGTCCTCGCTGACGCCACCGGCACCGCTTTCACGAACATGGTGCAGGGTCTCCTCGACGCCAACGACGCCTACACCCTCCTGGGCGACAGCCTGCCGACGTATGGTCCTCCGCCGGGGATGAATCTCGGCGACGTCGCGCAGAAGGCCGCAGTCGCCTGCCTGATGCGCGTCATCGTGAACGCGGTCATTCCCGCCGCTTCGCCCTCGACCCAGGCGGGAGCTATTGCGGACATGTTCATGCTCGTCACGAAGGACCCTGCCACGCCGCTGTCCGTCTCCGCGGTCACCCTCTCCACGGATCCCCTCAACCCCATGCCCACGTTCCTCCTCAACATCTTCAACGCGGCGGGTGCGCCGCTGCCGGCGTGATGGCGCGTATGAAAAAGGCCTGGCTTTTCTGCCTGTTCTTCTCGCTCCTTGTCGCCGCGCCGCTCGCGGCCGCTGACTACGCGGAGGCCCCCTTCGTGCCGCTCAGCCCCGAGGTCATTGGCCGGGGTGATTCGTTCGTCGCCGACGCCCATGGCTACGACTCGCTCTTTTTCAACCCTGCGGGCTTTTCCCGCGAGAATGGATCCTTCACCCTGGTCTCGGGCAGCTCGTGGATCTACTCGCGACCGGATGCACTCCTGACCCTCGGCGAAGGGCTGATAACCGGGTCGAACACCCCTGCTTCCCTGCTCGGGTACATGAACTCCCAGGTCACCACGGGCGGGTTCGGCGCCGGCGCCTCCGCCGGGATCGGGTACGTCGGCAACGGCCTCGGGCTTGGAGTTGTCTTCATCGCGGATTCCCTGCTTTCCGGCCCGACGCTCCTCGGGATGACCGGCGATCTCACGGGAACCCTCGGCTTTATCGGCGGCCTCTCTTTTCCGCTGGAGGTTTTCGGGGCAAAGATCCACCTGGGCGGCGACGTCCGGCCCATGATCCGGGTACGTGCTCCTCTCACCAGCGGCGTTGCCCTGGGTGTGCTCGACTCGCTTGCCACGGGCGGAGACGCCATCAGCGCCCTGAACGCGGCGGGCGCCTTGTACGGCGTCGGCATCGGCCTGGATTTCGGGTCGATCCTCGAGATGGGCTGGTTCACCGTCGGCCTGTCGGTGCGCGACCTGGGGGGAACGCAATTCCGCTACGCGCAGTCGACCTTCGGGGCAACCATGAGCTCCCTCGCCGCCAGCCTGAAGTTCCCGACCGGCACGCCCACCACGGCTGACACGTACACCATTCCCATGGACATCCGGTTCGGCGTTTCACTGCACCCGGATTTCGGGACGTTCAGCTCGATCCTGGACCCCTCGGTGAGCGTCGACGTGGACAATATCGCCGGCTTTCTCAGCGGGACCTCGTCGATCTGGACCCTGCTGCACGCGGGGGCCCAGGTGCGTGTCCTGTCGCTGGTTTCCGTCAGCGCGGGGCTCAACCAGGGGTACCTCACGGCGGGAGTCGGGCTGAAACTGCTGTTCCTCGATATCAACGCGGCGGTCTTCACGCGCGAGCTCGGCGCTTATATCGGAGACATGCCCAATTCCGGAGCGACGCTGGACGTCGCCGTTCGCTGGTAAAGGCCCCGGCGTTTTCATGCCGCACGATTCATGGTAGTGTAGGCGCGAGCCGCAGGAGGTGAGGGGCATGACCACCATGAGACGACGACTGGTTCCGGCACTCATGTCCGTCGTCGTCCTGCTCCTCCTGGCGGGGTGCCAGCAGATCTTCACGTATTCCGCGCTCACATTCCTTCAGAGGTCCCCGGCGAGCCTCACACCCGCGGCGCGCCTTACCTATGCGCAGGACGCCCTGGCGAGCGGGGACAAGGCGGCGATGAAGAGCGCCTATGACGCCATCAAGGACGACCCCGGGACGGATGCATCGTACACGACTGCCGAGCTCGGTATCGAGCTGTCCGGCGTGCCAGCTCTTCTCCTGCAGGTGGCAACTGACACCTCGGCGGTGACGGCTGAGCTCAACGACCTCAGCGGCTTCATCGCGAAGAACGGCCTGGATCCCAGCTACATCGTGGATGCGGCGTCACGGCTGCAGACGGTGGACGCGACCGTGGCCCTGACGCCCACGGACTACGCCATGGGCGCGCTGGGCCTCCTGCTCGGACAGGCGCAGACCACGACGCCGCCGTGGAACATCGCTGACCCAAGCGTCAATCCAGCGCCGGCGGAGGTTTTTTTTGCCAAGGCGGTTGACGGGGCGGCTGCCCTTCCGGACACGGACCCGCTGAAGGCATTCATCAGCTCGTTCGATTCCTACCTCACGGGCCTGTAGAGGAGCTTCGCTGCGATGAGAAAGTACCAGCCGCTCGGCCTCCTGCTCTTTTTCCTGGCCGTCTTCGCCGCCCGGGCGCAGTCTTTCACCGCCGAGACACCCCAGTTCCTCTCGGCGCGGCTCGAGGCGATGGGCGGTGACCACGCGGCGCTTGCGGATGACATCTCCGTGCTCTTCGACAACCCCGCCGGGTTCCGCTCGGTCCGTCCCCAGTTCTCCGTGGCCGAGCTGAGCGCAAACCTCTCCGGCCCCGTGTTCAGTATTGCCGACC
This sequence comes from uncultured Spirochaetota bacterium, assembly GCA_963768665.1. Lineage (GTDB taxonomy): Bacteria > Spirochaetota > Spirochaetia > SZUA-6 > Fen-1364 > Fen-1364. Next base: position 808,010 of record CAVYIU010000004.1, read on the forward strand.
TCGTGCTCCGCATCGCGGGAGGAGCAGACCCGCTCTCCCTGCTGGCCGATCCTTCCGTCCAGACGCTGCTCACCAGTCTTTACGCGTCTGCAGTCGTCGCCGGGCCGCTGTCATTCGGCTACGTGGGGAACGGGCTCGGCTTCGGCTTTTTCAATTCTTCCGGCCTCACGTTCACGACGCAGGGGACCGTGCCGACAGTCGCGGCGTCACTCGGCGAAAACCTGGCGTTCGTCGGCGGCTACGCGTTCCGCATCCCCCTGCCGGCCTCGTGGCAGAGCACCCTGGATCTCGGGGTGTCCGTGAAGGCGATGGCAAGCGGCGGGATCTCGCTGTCGGAAAGCATCCTCGGGGTCTTTTCCCTTCTCGCTTCTCCCAGCGCCAGCCTGCTGCTCTCGCAGCCGTTCGTTCTCGATATCGGGTTCGGCGTGGATGCCGGCGTGCTGTACTCGTGGAACTCCATCCTTTCGGTGGGAATCGTCGGAAAGGATCTCTACGCACCGGTCGTCCGCAACACCTACGCGTCCCTCGCGGGATTCACGTCCGGCGCGACCCCGGCTCTGGACTACGGGCTCGCGCCCATCAACCTTGGCGCCGGGGTTGTCTTCACGCCGCCGCTGGGCAACCTCTCGTCGTATCTCTCCGGCCTGAAGATCGCGCTCGATTATTCCGACATCCTCGACTTCCTGACGCATCCTTCCACGGCGACGAATCCGGTGCTCCACGTCGGCCTGGGGGTCGAGGTGATCCTTCTGGATATCCTCGCGCTGCGGGCCGGGTTCGGTGACGGCTATTTCTCGGCCGGGCTGGGCCTGAACCTGACTGCGTTCCGCCTGAACCTGACGATGTACGGGAGCGAGCTCTCCACGGAGCCGGGCCTGCGGCCGGCGTACAACCTCCTCGTGGGTTTCGAGTTCCGCTATTGAAGCTCGCAATGCCCAGTAATCGTTGACAAAGAAACACCTCGCGCGTAGAGTACACGTCGCACCGAGGGCCGCTAGCTCAGCTGGCAGAGCAACAGCCTTTTAAGCTGTGGGTCGCTGGTTCGACTCCAGCGCGGCTCATAGTTGCCAATACCTGCAACCAGGAAGAGACAGTCAATCCCGCCGATGCAAGGGTACTGCTGGGTACCCTTGCCTGGAGACGTGGACCTGCCGGAAAATCGCGACAGGGGTGCGCGATGGCTGTCCCGTCCTGATTGGTGGTTACGCGGCAGCCCGGGCATGAACGGCGGCCGCCGAGGAGCAGACCACGAGCGCAAAGCGATCCGCGCCTGACCCTGGAAAAACAGAAGGCCGCCTCATGGCGGCCTTCACGTTTTTCGTGCCAAGTCCTGGCTACTTCTTCTTGCGGTTTCGATTCTTGCCCTTCTTGCCGCGGCTCTTCTTCCGCATCTTGATGCTCCAGGTCCGGTTCCAGCTGACCTTTGCCATGAGAGGCCCCCTTGATTTGTGGCGGAATCCTACTACGAAACGACGATGCGCGTCACCTCCCCCCGGAGGGGCGCATTGCCTCACGTGCAACTCTTGACAAACGAGGTGACGGGAGGCTATACGTGACCGCACAGGGAACCGTCGCCCTCCAGCGCGGATCCGTGGCAATGTCTCCTTCGTCTAGGGGTTAGGACACTGGGTTTTCATCCCGGCAACAGGGGTTCGAATCCCCTAGGAGATAGGAGGCGGCAGCGATGCCGCCTTTTATTTTGATATCAGGTATAGAATAATAAAGACGTCCGTTGCGACTCAAGGAACAGAAGCTGTACTTGTTTGCCGATCGGACGTCCTCGGCCGCGATGCACGCCAACCAGCTGCGCCTGCTCGCGACGGCACTCGATACGGACATTGTGCCGGCAATATATCGACTGCTGTCCGTCAAAGGTCGCAGGGCAACGACGCGGGAGAGATCCGGGCTAACCAACGCACGTTTCAAGGATGCTCATCCGCCTTCTATGATTTATTCCACGCAGCGCAAGCGGCAAAATCCAACGTCGTTTCTTCGTTAATGCCACAGGGTGGGGTAGAACGCCATAACAGCATGTCCGACAATATGCGTAATGGACTGACAAAGGCGGCGATTTTCCAGGAATCGCGGAAAGAGAACGAGCCCAGGCAATTGGCAATTGCGCGAATGAAAAGATATGATTTCAGGGCGGAGAGCGACGCGGCAATGCTTGGAGAGGCTTTCGCATCGGCACTGGCATTTGTGGCGAGTCATGGCTACTTCTTCATTTTCCTGGCAATGATCGTCGAGGGCCCCGTCGTCACCACGGCGGCGGCGTTCGCGGCATCACTCGGATATTTCGACATCTGGATCATCGTGGCCTTGTCTGTCGGAGGCGACCTTGCGGGGGATTTTCTCCACTACGTGATCGGAAGGATCGGACGAATGGCCGTCGTGAACCAGGTCCTGCGTCTTTTCAGGATCAGCGACAACGTTCTGCAGAGGGTGGAAGCGCTCCTCCACAGCAATCTCGGCAAGTCGATGCTCCTCATCAAGTTCCTGCCGCTGCTGGCAACCCCAGGGCTCATGCTGACAGGCGCCCTGAACGCACCGCTGGGACAGTTCGTACTGTATTCGTTCGTCATCACGACGCCCCGTGCCCTCTTCTTCTCCGGGCTTGGCTATTTCGCGGGAAAGGCGACGACGACAGTGCTCACCTACTTTAGCTGGGCCCAATACTCCTTGCTCTTCGTGGTGATCGCCGCCGTCGGGGGGGTCTTCGTGTTTCGCGCGATCTCAGCACTGATCGTGCGCCGTCTCAACAAGGACTGAGCCGCCGTTCCCAGGCCTGTCGACGGTGCCCCGGTCTGTGCGATCCGCGGACCGCGGAGTAGATCTGCTCGTACTCGACGAGCGTGTTTTCTATGCCGTGCGCTCGCGCGAGCCGCCGGCTGACTGCGCCCATGGCGGGCCATGCTTCGGGGTGATCCGCGAGCATCGCCATGCGCGACGCCGCATCTGCCGGGTTTCCCGGCTCGAACAGGAACCCGTTCTCCCCATGGCGAACGAGCTCCGGCAGGGCCTGCGCGCGCGCCAGGAGCACTGGTTTCGCGCATGACATGGCCTCCAGCGTTGCGATGCTCAGGAGCTCCGCCTCGCTCGGCATGACGAAGATGTCCGCCGCGTTCAGGAGCGCGCAGAGGTCGCTGCCCGGTACGAAGCCAATGAATCGCGCCCTGTGATCAAGGCCCATCTTTTGCGCCTGTGTCGTGAGGAGCTCCCGTGCGGCGCCCCGCCCCGCAACAGCGAATTGGATGTCGTCCCTTCTTAGCAGCCGCAGCGCGTGCAGGATGACGTCGATTCTCTTCTCCTGGTCGATCCGGCCGACGTAGAGAAACAACGTTGCCTGAGAATCCAGGCCATACCTCCGACGGAAAGCTGCCCTGTCCCGGCCCGCGTCAGGGTGGAACCGTTCGTTGTCCACGCCGCAAGAGACAGAGCGCACGGGCACCTTGATCCCGTGGCGGATGAGGATCTCCGCAGCCGTGCGCGAGGGTGCCACGGCGAGGTCGAGTCGGTTGTACAGTGAACGCATAAGCATCCAAAGCGCCCGCTCGAGCCCCGCAGGGGATCGGTTGAAAAGCGGCACATAGGGTGCCCAGTTCCTTGGCACGAAGTGGTTCGTCCCGAGGAGGCCGGTATCGAGGAGCCGGGCCATCTTGATGGCACTATGGCAGATGGGAAAGTGGTCCTGGATGTGAACGATGTCGGGCCGGGACTGCCGAAAGGCTTCGCGCACCGTCGATGCGATCCTCAACGGAATGTACGAGTCGGGGTAGGGGAAGTCGATGTGCACCGATCCGACGGGGAGTATTCTGACGCCGCTCCGTACGCAAGGGTCAGGGTAACTCGGGCAGGCCGGCGTCACCATCGTGACATCGTGGCCACGGCGCACCAGCCCTTCTGCAAGGGCCGTACTGAAGACGGCCTGACCGTTCATGAAGGGCGCGTACGTCATTCCGACTACGAGGATCCGCATTGGTCACCTTTTCGATGCCCGGCCCGGCGACCGATCTCGTGTTGGGACAACTCTTCCTGCGCGTGACGGGTTCTTCGCCGACAGACCGACGGAAAAGCTGCCCACGACCTTCCGTCACTCTACATCCTCGGTAGCTGTCGTCAATAGGCGGTTTCCGCAAGCGCCTTGCCACATGGATATTCCCGCGTCCGCCAGAACGCGAAAGCCTTCGGTGTGTCAGCGGATCTCTGAGCGAGTCGCCGCCGCGCAGTCGCGTACGAAAAGGACAGCCGGAGCATGTTCGTCTTGAAGCCTTCTACTCGAAATGCTACACTGGGCCCTGTGTTCGTGCGGTATGTCATACCATCGAACAGGCGTTTGTAAGACCGAGGAGAGAGCAGGGGCTGGCGACAGGGCGCGCTGCGTCGGTTTCCCGCCCTGTCTTCCACAAGGAGCGCACACACTCCGATGACCTGCGGCCCGGATCGTGCACGTGACTGAGCAGCACACACTCCCCGCATCGCTCACGGGGTTCCGCGTGCACCTGGTCGGCATCAAGGGTACCGGCATGGCAGCTCTCGCCGAGGTCCTTTCTTCACGAGGCGCCCGCGTCTCCGGCTCTGACACATCCGAAATCTTCTATACCGATGCCGTGCTGAGGAAACTTGCTATTCCCTTTACCGAGGGATTCGACGCCGGCAACATCCCCGCTGACATCCAGCTTGTGGTCCATTCCGCCGCGTACAAGCGCGAGGAAAACCCCGAGCTTGTCGCGGCCGCGACACGGGGCATACCCACGATGCAATACCCCGAGGCGCTGGGGGCACTTTCCCGGGGAACGGACTCTTCGGGGATCTGCGGGGTGCATGGCAAGTCCACCACCACGGCCCTCTGCGGGCTCATCCTGAAAGCATGGGGCTTCCCCGCCACGGTGCTCGTCGGGGCCGAGGTGCCCGACTTCGGGAGCCGTTCCACGCTGGTGCTGGGAAGCCGCTATTTTGTCGCGGAGACCTGCGAGTACCGGCGTCACTTCCTCAACTTCAGTCCTTCCCAGGTCGTGATGACGAGCATCGAGCCCGATCACCTCGATTATTTTCGCGACATGGACGACATCCTCGACGCGTTCGTGGAATACGGGATGCGTATCGCGGATGGCGGGAGCCTCGTCTACTGCGCGGATGATGCCGGCGCCGCTGCCGCCGCGGGTCGCATCGCGGCGAAGCGCCCCGACGTGCGGGTCATCCCGTACGGCCGTACCGCCGAGGGGGTGTGGCGCATCGTTGCCGAAACGGCGGGCGGCGGGGAAGCTCCTTCTCCCTGGCGGGAACCGCCGTCCCGTTCCTCCTGCACCTCCCCGGGGCCCACAACGTGCTCAACGCCGCCGCTGCCCTGGCGCTCTGCAGCATCCTCTGGCACCGCGAGAGGGGAGCCGCGCCGCCCGGACCTCGCGGCGGCCGCGGCCGCCCTCGGGGCGTTCCGCGGCAGCAGGCGGCGCAGCGAGATGGTGGGGGAGGCCGGCGGCGTGCTCATCATCGACGACTACGCGCACCATCCCACTGCCGTCCGAACGACGCTGGAAGGGATCCGCCGCTTCTACCCGGGCAGGAGAATCCTGGTGGACTTCATGTCGCACACCTACTCGCGGACCCGTGCCCTTCTCGGCGAGTTCGGCGCCTGCTTTGCCGCGGCCGACGTCGTGCTGCTCCACCGCATCTACGCCTCGGCGCGGGAGCGAAACGAGTCGGGCATCACCGGCAGGGACCTGTATCGAGGAGACGAGCCGCCACCACCCGAATGTCCACTATTTCGACGACCCCCTCGATGCGCTCCCGTTTCTCCAGTCGGAGCTCCGCCATGGCGATATCTTCGTAACCATGGGAGCCGGTGACAACTGGAAGCTGGGCACGGAAGTCCTGCGGCGCCGCGGAGGCAGCGCGATGACGAGCATGACGGGCTTCGGTCACGGGGAGCACCGTGACAGCCGGGTGCAGATGGTCCTCGAGATCCGCTCCTACAACAACCGGTTCCTGGAGCTCTCGTCAATCTCCCTACAGCCTCAAGCAGCTGGAGCCGCGCGTCCGCGAGTTCCTCTCCGCGCGCATCCAGCGGGGGAAGATCGAGCTCTACGCTCTACCTGACGGATCTCGAGGACGAGAGCGACGTGGTCATCGACCATGCGCGAGTGCGGGCGTACCGCAAGGCGCTGGAGGACTTGCGCGCGTCGGCCGGCGTCCGCGAGCGGCCCGGGCTCGCGCACTACGTCGGTCTCGAGGGTGTGCTGAAGTCGGTGAGCCGCAAGGACCCGGAGGCGGTCTGGGCGCTCGTGCTTCCCCTCCTGACGAAGGTGCTGGCGGAGTTCGAGGCCTCCCGCGTGGCTGAGGGCCGCAGGACGGGAGAGGATATCCGCCGTTCCGCCGACGCCATCCGCGCGGCGCTCGCGGCCATCGAGGCGCGGGTGCCGGAGATCGAGGCGCGGATACGGACGGGGCTGCGCGAGCGATTCCGCGACCTGCTGGGCGAGGGAATGGACGAGTCGCGCATCCTGGCGGAGACCGCCGTGCTGCTGATGCAATCGGACATCAACGAGGAAGTGCAGCGGATGAAGGCGCACCTGGAGAGCGCTTGCCGATGCGCTTTGGAGCCCGGGACCGCAGGGTAAGCGGCTGGATTTCGTCTGCCAGGAGCTCGGGCGCGAGATCAACACTATCGGGTCGAAGAGCATGATGCTCGAGATCGACCAGGCCGTTATCGCCGTGAAGGACGGCCTGGAAAAAGTCAGGGAGCAGCTGCGTAATGTCGAATGAACCGGGCAGGGCCCTGCGGATCGCCATATCCGGCAAGAGCGGGTGCGGCAACAGCACCGTCTCGCGCCTCGTGGCATCGCAGCTCGGCCTGCGCGTCGTGAACTACACCTTCAAGGACCTGGCCCGGGACAGGGGCATGAGCTTCGAGGAGATCTGCATCCTGGCGGAGACCGACTCCCAGTACGACCTCACCATCGACCGCGAAGCAGGTGCGAGTTCGCGCGCGAGGGCGGCTGTGTCCTGGGGTCCCGGCTGGCCATCTGGCTCCTTCGTGACTCCGCGTTCACCGTGTACCTGCGCGCGCCCCTGGAGGTGAGGGCAGGGCGGATTGCCCGGCGGGAATGAGAAGGACACAGTCGTTGCCCTCGCGGAGACGCAGGCCCGGGACCAGCGCGACCACGATCGCTACCGCCGTCTCTACGGGTACGACGTCGACAATTTCGAGTTCGCGGCGCTGGTGGTCGACGCGGACGTGCTGAGCCAGGAGCAGGTCGCGGCGCGAGATCGTTGATCACGCGGCGGAGATGCCCGGCTGGCGCTGAGCGGCAGTGCCTTGATAGGCAAGGCCAGATCGTGTATGTTCTTTCCATCATGGTACTACCGCTCGATCTCCTGGAAGGGTTTCAGGGAAACGTTTATGAAATGACCTGCGCCGCGATGAAGCGCAGCATACAGATCAACCTCGCCGGTGACGATGAGCTGGAAGCGAACAGGGGAAAAATCGTCTCCACGGCCATCAAGCAGATCCTCACCCACAAGGTCAGGTACAAGCACCCTGACGCTTGAGGGCCGCCCTTCCGTCATCATCGTCTTCGGCCCCACGGCCGTTGGAAAGTCCGACCTCCTCGTTTCGCTCCTGGACTCCCGTTTCGAAATCATAAGCGCTGACTCGATGCAGGTGTACCGCGGCATGGACATCGGCACGGCGAAGCCGTCGGCGGGCGCCAGGGCGCGACTGCCCCACCACCTCATCGACGTCGTCGATCCGCGTGAACAGTACAACGCCGGTCGGTTCGTGAAGGATGCCGAGGCTCTCGTGGCCGCGGTGGCAGGGCGGGGGAGGACCCCGGTGGTGAGCGGGGGAACGGCGTTTTACCTGACCAGCCTGATGTACGGGCTGCCCGCGTCCCCGCCGGTCGACCAGGAAACACGGGAGCGCCTTCGTGCGCAGCTCGACCGGGAAGGGCAGCCCGCGCTGTACAGGCGACTCCAGGACCGGGACCCCGGCGCGGCTCTCCGCATCCAGCCCAACGATCGCTACCGGACCCTCCGCGCGCTGGAAGTCATGGAAGCCACGGACCGGTCTCTCTTCTCCTTCGCGTGGCCGCGGACGCTGCGCACGGACATGCGCTTTCTCCTCCTGGGGATCCAGCGCGAGCGCGAGGAGCTCTACGCGCGCATCGAGCGCAGGGTCGATGCCATGTTCCGGCAGGGCCTTGTGCACGAGGTCAGGGACCTGCTGGAGAGGGGCTACGCACCGTCGGATCCCGGCATGAGGGGCATCGGGTACCGACAGGTCCTTGCCATGCGCGATGGCTGCGAGACGCTGCCGATGGTCCGGGAGCGGATCGCCGGCGACACGCGGCGCTACGCGAAACGGCAGCTCACTTTTTCCGGGCGGTACCCGGAGTGACCTGGGTGCCTGCCGAAAACGCGGACGAGCTGGCCGCCAGAATAGAGGCTTTCCTGGCATCGGCTACTTGACCACGGACCGCCAAACCCGCATAGTGAAAGTCTGGCAGACAACCGTCTCGACGACTATACTGAAGGAAAGGAGTAGGCACTGTGCCCTGCGGTAGGAAAAGAAAGCGACACAAGATTGCCACCCACAAGAGGAAGAAGAAGCTGAGGGCCAACCGGCACAAGAAGAAGCTGCGGTAGGCCGTCCACGGTATTCCGTGGAGTTTCAGGGGAGGAGCGCACGGTGAGAGCCGTACGGGTCATACTGCCGATCCTTCTCCTCGTCGCCGTCATGGCGGGGGGAGAAAGCCTGTGGTCGCCCGCGTTCAAGGGGTACCTCGCAGGAAGCACGGGCCTCGCGGTGGGCGATGCCCTCGTCGTGCAGATCGACGCCTCCTCCTCCCTCTCTTTTTCATCTTCCGTGAACGATTCAAAGAACCTCACGCTCGAGTTCACCGGCGGCACGGGAGGAAACCTGTTCTCCTTTCTGCCGCAGGTGCGCTCCGGCGGGACATTGACACCACCGGCAAGGATAGCCTGAGCCTCTCGGCATCCTTTCCCGTTGTCGTCACCGCCGTGAGCCCTGACGGAACGGCCCAGGTCCAGGGCTCCCGGACCATCAACGTGCAGGGCAAGAACGAATCCATCACCATCAGCGGGAGCGTTCCTCCCCGGCTCCATGCCCAGAAGGGCGCCATCAACTTCTCCCAGCTTGCCAACGCGCGTCTGGCCTACACCACGCTGATCTCTTCGGCGACGAACGTCCTTTCTCCTTCTGACATACAGACGATCACGACACCGGCGCCAGCCGCCGCTACGGCCGCAGCGCCGGCAGCCGGCGCTGCCGCTGCAACGGCTGCCACGACCGCGGCGCCCCAGACCACGCAGACCATATCGGATGCCAGGAAGAAAGAGCTTCTCCTCGTCTACCTGAACCGGCTGCTGGACGTCGTTTTCAGTCAGTAGGGACGTTCCCGGACCCCGTCTCCCTTGACGCTTGCTGAAACCGGCTGTTAGACTCTCCGGCGTGGCCTTGATCTCCCTCGGCTCTTCAGCGACAAACGCACACATCATCGACATCGGGACCGCGGCCGACCTTCGCCGGCACCTCGGCGACATCGACATCGCCGACGAGGAGGCCGGACGGCTCGCGGAGCGGTTCCTTTACTGCACGATGAAGCTGGAGGGGGTGGACACCCGCGCGGCGAACCTCATACGCACGGCCGTGGAGACGCTCGGGGGCAGCGTCGCCATGCGCAAGGAGGCCCTGGACTACACCGTCCGGGAAGCGGACGTGATCGTGTCCGGCAGCCGGCACATGTTCCGTCTCCTGGCGGCGCGGCTGAAGGGCGAGCCGTACGGGCTTGACGCCATCGCCGACGAGCTCCTCGCGAAGACGACGAATGGCACGCGGGTCATGAGCTGGGGGAACCGGACCCTCGACTTTACCCGCAAGACTTACGTCATGGGCATCCTCAACTGCACCGCCGGACTCCTTTTTCCCCGCCAGCCGCGCCAGCACGCAGAAGGACGCGCTCGCCGCGGGCCGCGAGATGATCGATGCCGGGGTCGACATCATCGACGTCGGCGGGGAATCCAGCCGCCCGGGATCGGATCCCGTCAGGGTGGAGGAGGAGATCCGCAGGGTCATCCCGGTCATCCAGGCGCTCCGCGGGCGTTTCGGACGTCCTGATCTCCGTGGACACCCGCAAGAAGGAGGTCGCCGAAAGGGCGCTGGACGCAGGCGCCGACATTGTCAACGACATCTCGGGGCTGCGGCACAACGAGGGGATGGCTGGCCTCGTTGCGCGCCGCAAGGTGCCCATCGTGCTCATGCACATGCGCGGCACCCCGAAGACGATGCAGAAGAACCCCTCGTACCAGAACACGATCAGCGAGATCCTGCGCGAGCTGGAGCCGTCCATGGCAGCTGCTCTCGGGGCGGGCATCTCGCGCGACCTGATCATCATCGACCCGGGCATCGGCTTCGGAAAGCGGGTGCAGGATAACCTGCGGATCATCAGGGAGCTGGGTTCGCTCAAGTCGCTCGCCTTTCCCATCCTGGTCGGCATTTCCCGCAAGGCCTTTCTCGGCGAGATCCTGGACCGCCCCGTGGAGAAAAGGCTCATCGGCACCGTGACCGCGAACACCCTCGCCGTTCTCAACGGCGCGAACATCGTCCGCGTCCACGACGTGGCCGACGCCGTGGAGATGGTCACCATCATCGACTCCGTGCGCCGCATCGGCCCGCCGGCGGGCCTGCCGGCCGCGGCGGGGCTGCCGGGACCGGCGCGCGGGGGCCTGATGGACCAGCTGCTCAACGCCTGGGTCGTGCGCGAGGTCATCCGCCCCGTGCTCGACGTGCTGATGCTCTCGTACCTCCTCTACAAGAGCTGGCAGATCCTCGTGCAGACCCGCGCCGTCCAGCTCATCAAGGGCACCGTGGTGATGGTCCTGATCTACGCGCTGTCCTTCTTCCTGCGCCTGACGACGCTGCTCTGGATCCTGAACGTGCTCGTGCCGGGCCTCGTCATCGCCATCGCCATCATCTTCCAGCCCGAGCTGCGGAAGATCTTCACGCAGATCGGAAGCCGCGAGTGGTTCCGCACCGGGGGACGCCAGGGCACCGCGCGGCTGGAGACGCTCATGAGCGCCGTGGAGCTGCTCTCCACGCGCCGCCGCGGCGCGCTGATCGTGTTTCCCCGGCGCGTCGGCGTGAAGAACATCGTGCAGACGGGAACGGCGCTCAACGCCGAGATCTCGACGAACCTCATCACCACGATCTTCTTCGAGGGCACGCCGCTGCACGACGGCGCCATGATCGTGGAGGGCGACCGCATCGTGGCCGCGGGCTGCTTCCTGCCCCTCTCCGAGCGGGAGGACGTGGAGAGCACGTTCGGGGCGCGCCACCGGGCGGCGCTGGGGCTCGCGGAGGAGACGGACGCCCTGGTCGTGGTCGTCTCCGAGGAGAATGGCGCGGTCTCCCTTGCGCATGACGGGAACATCCGCTACAACCTGACCCTCGCCGAGGTCGAGGCGGGACTGAAGAGTCTCCTGCGCCCGGACCGTCACGGGGAGGAGGGACGATGACGGGGCGGCGTTTCCTCCGTCTCCTCCTTGCCGACCTTCCGGTCAAGGTCATCTGCCTCACCGCCGCTGTCATCCTCCTGCTCTTTCACCGGGTCACCACGCTCACGGAGCGTTTCTTCAGCGTGCCCCTCGACGTGACCACGCCGTCGGGTCTCGCGGTTGCCTCCGCTTTCCCGAAGACCGTCCGCATCACTCTCCGCGGAGCCGAGGAATCGATCTTCCCCGTGCTGGAGGAAGACGTGGAGGCCGCGGTGAGCCTCGATGCGCATCACACCGCCGGGATCTACCGGGCGGAAGTGAAGGTGAGCCGCAAGGGCACGGCCATGAACATCGAGCCGCTGGAGATCCGCGTGGATCCCCAGGAGATCACCTTCACGCTCGAGCCCCTCACGGAACAGAGGGTCAACGTCATCCCGGATATTCGCGGGTCCCCGGCCTACGGCTACGAGCTCGTCCAGTCCGTGATCAGCCCGCAGACCGTGGTCATCCGCGGCGCCCGCAGCCGGGTGCAGGGGGTGACCGCCCTTCCCACCGAGGAAATCGACCTCACGGGGCGCACCGGGAGCTTTGCCTCGAAGGTGAAGCTCCTCCTCCCCAACACGCTCGTTCGCCTGGCGGGGGATCCGTCGGCCGATTTCAGGGCGACCATCCAGGAGGCGACCGTGAGCCGCACGTTCTCTGACGTGGCGCTGGTCGTCGTCGACCTTTCGCCGCACCTGGCATTCAGGACGGACCTCCCCACCGGCAGCGTGCAGGTGCAGGGGACGCAGCTCACGGTGGACGGTGTGCGGCCGGAGCAGGTGAAGTTGCTCGTCGACGGGTCCGCCGTGAAGAGGGCAGGGCAGTACGTCCTTCATCCGCGGCCCGAGGTCGCGTCCGGCATCACGGTCCTCGACTGGTCTCCGCGGGAGATCACGGTGGACGTCGTGTCATCGGGGAAATAGGAGGCGCGGGCTTGATACTCGGTGTCGGGATCGACGTCGTGCACGTCGAGCGGATCCGCCGATGGAGCAGGATCGAGGGACTCTACGACCGCTTCTTCCACCCGGAGGAGCTCGCCAGTGCACTGCCGCGCGGAGAGGTCGGCATCCTTTCCCTGGCTGCGCGCTTCGCGGCAAAGGAGGCGTTCGGCAAGGCCATCGGCTCGGGCCTGCGCCACTTCGCGCTGCGAGACATCGCCGTGCTCAACGACTCGCACGGGAAACCGTTCATGATCCTCACGGGGGCCGCGGAGGCCGCGTTCAAGGATTTCGGCGGCGCCCGGCTGGTCTGCTCCCTTTCCCACGAGCGGGACAACGCGCTCGCCGTGGTCATCATCGAAGGGGCCTGAGGATGGCTGAAATCCAGAAAGTAACGTTCTTCGAGAAGAAGCAGACGATCTGCCCGGTCTGCGACGCGAAGTTCTTTCGTGAGGACCTTCTATCCGGCGGGGGCAGGCTCATCGCCGGGAACCTGACCAAGGAGCTCAGGCGCCAGTACGAGCCGTCGAAGAAATACGGCGAGATGCTACCCGCTCATCTACCCGGTGACCGTCTGTCCCCTGTGCTATTTCTCCGCGCTTCCGTCCGATTTCGCCGCGCTGCCCGAGGCGAACATCAAGCGGGCGGAGACCAACGGCGACGAGAGGCGCGAGAGCGTCTCCCTCATCTTCCCGTCGCTGGATTTCACCGGGCCACGCACGCTCCGGGAGGGCATTGCCAGCTATTACTTCGCCGTGATGTGCTACGACTTCTACGACAAGAAGGCCAACCCGACGTTCAAGGCAGGGCTGGCATCCTTGCGCGCCGCGTGGCTGCTCGGTGACCTGCACGCGGCGGAGCCCGGGGAGAACTGGGACCACCTGGCGCGCGTCTTCTATCGCAAGGCGCTCTTTTACTACCAGCTCGCGCTGGAAAAGGAAAGCGCCGGGCAGGAGGCGTTCGACGCGTCGCTCGCCTTCGGACCGGACCTCGACAAGAACTACGGCTACTACGGGGTGATCTACCTCGCCGCGTACCTGGAGTACGAGTACGGGATCAAGAGCGATCCCGAGAAGCGCGCGGGCAACCTGGAGTATGCGCGGCGGATGATGGCGAAGATCTTCGGCGTCGGCAAGTCATCGAAGAACAGGCCCTCGGCGATCCTGGACAAGGCCAAGGAGGTCTACGAGCAGATGGGGGAGGAGATCAGAGGCTCTCAGGCCCGGCGGCGCGGAGCCGACTCCGCGGACGCCCGAGCCGCGGACCGCTCCCATGGCCGAACGAAACATCAAGCTGACCCTCGCCTACGACGGCACCGACTTCCTCGGCTGGCAGCTGCAGAAGCGGGGCAGGACCGTCCAGGGCGTGATGCAGGACGGGCTGGCACGGATGCACGGTCACCCGGTGCACGTCCTGGCTGCCGGGACGGACCGACTCCGGTGTCCACGCGACGGGCCAGGTCGGCCAACTTCAGTCGCGACATCGACTCCATACCGCCCGTGCGGTTCCGCGATGCCGTGAACGCCTACCTTCCCCGGGATGTGCGCGTGGTGGACAGCCGCGAGGTGCGGCCCGGCTTTCACGCGCGGCGCTCGGCCCGCCTGCGCGTGTACCGCTACTACACCGTGTGCGGGCCCGTGCTCCTTCCCCACGTGCGCAACTTCCGCCACTGGGTCCGGCGCAGGCTCGACCTCCGGCTCGGCTGAACGGAGCATGCCGCGGCGATCGTCGGGCAACACGATTTCACCTGCTTTTCCGCTGAAGGCGATGCCAACCTGTCCAAGGTGCGCCGCGTGACTACTTCCGCATTCCACGTCGAGGGGGATACGCTCGTCTACACCATCGCGGCCACCTCGTTCCTCTGGAAGATGGTCCGTACGGTGATGGGTACATTCCTCATGCTGGAGGAGCAGGGCCGGGGCGCGCGCGACCTGCGTCTCATCATGGAGGCAGGCGTCAGGTCCAACGCGGGCGGCACCGCCCCCGCCCGGGGCCTGTTTCTGGAAAGGGTTGTCTATGACGAAGGAACCTGTTCCGAAGAGCCGCTGGGAGACGATGAATCTCCTGGAGGACTGGGTGACGACGGGGTTCTCCCGTGAGCATCCCGAGCCGGTCCCCTGGCGCCGGAACCGGTGGGGCAGCAGGAGACGCGGGCGCCGGCAGCGCGTGCCGCCTCACCTGCACCCGTCCGGGATGAGTCCCCTGCAACGGCTGCACTCGCCGGCGCGTCCGCGGCGCCCCAGGACGACGAACGCCAGGCCGGCCTCGCGGCCGCCGCGGCGCAGATCGCGGCCTGCACCCGCTGCGGGCTCTCCGTGAACAGGAACACGATCGTGCCGGGTGAGGGCGCGCTCGATCCCCCGGTGCTGTTCATCGGCGAAGGGCCGGCGCCGAGGAGGACAGGACCGGGCAGGCCATTCGTGGGCGCAGCGGGCCAATACCTCGACACGTGGCTGCCGCCCATCGGGCTCGCGCGTCACCAGGTGTTCATCGCCAATTGCGTCAAGTGCCGGCCGCCCCAGAACAGGGAGCCGCACCCGGACGAGATCGGCGCGTGCTTGCCGTATCCTGGAGCGGCAGATAGCGCTCGTGCGCCCCCGCGTCATCTGCTGCCTCGGCAGGATAGCCGCCCAGACCCTCCTGGGCACCACCACAAGCCTGGGGCAGATGCGCGGCCGTGTCCACGAGCGCAAGGGGATCCCTGTCGTCGTCACGTATCACCCCAGTGCCGTCCTGCGCGACAAGGCGGCCCTGCGCAAGCCTGTCTGGGAAGACCTGAAGCTCCTGAAGAGCCTGATCGAGGCATGAGCCGATTCGTCGAGGTTGCATTCAACCTGCCCGTCAAGAAGCTGTTCACCTACTCGCTGCCGCCAGAGACCGTCGCCGGCGTGGGCTACAGGGTTTCCGCGCAGTTCGGCTCGCGCGTCCTGGCAGGGCTGATCGTCGCGGAGAGGGGCGAATCACCGGACGGTGTCGCCACGATCAAGGACGTGAAGCGCGTCATCGACAGCAGGCCTGTCTTCGACGAGAAGACCCTTTCCCTCGCGCGGTGGATGGCGCGGATGTACATGTGCTCCCTCGGGGAAGCGCTTTCCGGTCTGATACCGGCAGGCCGCCGGGAGGTTGCCACCGAGGAGTTGCCGTTCGAGGAGGAGTCCCCCTCGTACGAGCTTGCCGCGCAGCAGCTGCAGGCTATCCGGACGATAGCGGAAAAAGGCTCGGGGTCATTCTACCTCTACGGGGTCACCGGTTCCGGCAAGACCGACGTGTTTCTCGACGTGGCCCGCAGGACTGTCGCCTCGGGGAAGGGCGTCATATACCTCGTGCCCGAGATCTCCCTCACGCACCAGGTGGTGAAGCTCTTCAGGGGTGAGTTCAAGGACAGGCTGGCAGTCCTGCACTCCTCCCTCACGCCGTCCCAGAGGCTGAAGGAATGGATGCGCGTGCTGGACGGGAAGGTGGACGTTGCCATCGGCGCGCGAAGCGCGGTGTTCGCGCCCTTTCCCCGGCTCGGGCTGATCGTCATCGACGAGGAGCACGAGGGCTCCTACAAGTCCGGAACCACGCCCCGCTACCACGCGCGCCAGGTGGCCATGTACCGCGTGGCGCAGGAGAAGGCGACGCTGCTCATGGGAAGCGCCACTCCTTCCCTGGAGGCCTGGCATCACATGAAGGAAGGAACGCTCACCTCCCTCCGCCTCGCCGACAGGCTGGGCGGAGGAAAGATGCCTGCCATCGAGGTGGTGGACATGCGCAAAGAAAAGGGCCCGCTCTCGGCGCGCCTCATCGACGAGATAGCGCGCACGCACGCCGAGGGGCGCCAGGCAATCCTCTTCCTCAACCGACGCGGCTTTTCCTATCTCTTCCACTGCCGCTCGTGCGGATACGAAATGGCATGCGAGCATTGCTCCGTGTCCCTGACCTACCACAAGGAAAGGGACCGGATGATCTGCCATTACTGCGGCTACTCCACGAAGCCCATCTCGCTGTGCCCGCAGTGCGGGTCGCTGGACGTCGGATACTCAGGCTTCGGCACGGAGGGCATCGAGGAGGAGCTGAAGAGGCAGTTCCCGGCGCTGACGGTCGTCCGGCTCGACACGGATGCGGTGAAGAAAAAGAAAGTGCTGAAGCAGGTCCTTGCCGATTTCCGGGAGAGCAGGATCGACGTGCTCATCGGGACGCAGATGGTCGCGAAGGGTCTGAACATCCCCGGGGTGAAGCTTGTCGGCATCGTGAACGCGGACACGGGATTCCAGATGCCCGACTTCCGGGCAGCGGAAAGGACGTTCAGCCTTCTCGTCCAGGTGGCGGGCCGGGCCGGGCGCGTGCTGCCGGACGGGCGCGTGTTGATCCAGACCTTTCGACCCGGTGCCTCGGCCATCATCCGCGCCCGGGTGGGCAGCCAGGAGGAGTTCTATGCCGAAGAGCTTGACGTCCGTCGGCAGCTTGGATTCCCGCCGTTCGCGAGGCTCATCAGGCTCGTGCTGCGCGGCCGCAACCGGACCCGGACCATCGAATCCATGAATACGCTGGCGCGCGCGCTTGCGACTGCTCTTGGCGGGGGCGCGGAGGTGCTCGGGCCCGCGGAATGCCCGCTCGCACGGATTTCGGGGAACTACCGCTACCAGGCAATCGTCAGGACATCCCGCTTCTCCGAGGCCCACGCGCGCGTGAGCGCCGTGCTGGATGACTTCCGTCCCCCTTCGGGCGTGTACGTGGAGGCCGACGTCGACCCGCAGGACCTCCTTTGAGCGTCGACTTGGCGCATTCTGTCGATTTCGCTACTATTTGGTGAAGAGGTAAGCGGCCGGCAATGCTCACGATCGTCAAGCTGGGTGACCCCATACTCCTGAAGCACTCCGTCATCGTGCCGGAGGTGAACGAAGAGATCACGACCCTCGTCACCGGAATGATCGAGGCGATGGACAGGGAGAGAGGTGTCGGCCTGGCTGCCGTCCAGGTCGGCAGGCTCCTTCGCCTGTTCGTCACCCGTGTCCCCGGCGACATGGTGCGCGTTTTCATCAATCCCGACATCCTGGAAACCTCTATAGAGCAGGAGCCCTTCGAGGAGGGCTGCCTCAGCATTCCCGGCCTCTACACCGACGTGATACGTCCGACGTCTGTCCGCGTCCAGGCGCAGAACGCACGGGGCAGGCGCTTCACCCTGAACGCGGAAGGCTACCTGGGACGCGTCATCCAGCACGAGTTCGATCACCTCAACGGCATCCTTTTCATTGACAGGATCGACTCCAGGAAAAAGCAGCGACTTCTCGCGGGCTACGAGGAAATAGTAAGAGCCTGATGCGCATACTGTTCGCGGGCACGCCTGCGCTGGCGGTCCCGTCCCTTCGTGCGGCAGCCCATGCTCACGACGTGGTCGGCATTCTG
Source organism: uncultured Spirochaetota bacterium (assembly GCA_963768665.1). Taxonomy (GTDB): domain Bacteria; phylum Spirochaetota; class Spirochaetia; order SZUA-6; family Fen-1364; genus Fen-1364. The sequence continues at coordinate 825,886 of CAVYIU010000004.1, forward strand.
ACCGCGCCCGACCGGCCGTCGGGAAGGGGCATGGAACAAGGTCGCCAGCCTGTTGCTGAGGCAGCCACCTCTCTTGGATGCCTCCTTCTCCAGCCCCGAAAGCTCGACGCGGCGTTCATCGAGACAGTGCGCTCCCTCTCGGCGGATCTCCTGGTTACGGCAGCGTATGGCAGGATTTTCCGCGAGCCATTTCTCTCGCTTTTCCCCCTCGGTGCCATCAATATCCACCCGTCGCTCCTCCCGCTGTACCGTGGACCGTCCCCGATCACGGCGGCCATCCTCAACGGTGACGCGGTGACCGGCGTGACCATCCAGCGCATGGCGCTCAAGTTCGATACGGGAGACGTCCTCGCGCAGTCACGCCACCCGCTGGACGGGACGGAGACGACCGGCAGCCTGAGCGAAGCACTCGCGGCCGAAGGTGCCGACCTCCTCGCGGGAGTGTTGGCGGGCTTTGCCGCCGGTCATCCGCCCGCGCCCCGCCCGCAGGAGGAGGCGCTTGCTACTTACTGCCGTCCCCTTGCGAAGGAGGACGGGCGCGTTGAATGGGGGGAGCCGGCCGCCGTCATCGAGCGCAAGGTGCGCGCCTACGACCCCTGGCCGCGTGCAACCACCGCGCTCGGTGCAGAATCGCTCCTGCTCTTGAAATCCCATGTCTATCCGGGTAGGCTCGGGACGGATGCGGAGCGCAGCGGGGCGCCTCCGGGGTGCGTGCTTGCCGCGGATCGGGACCACGGCCTGCTGGTTTGCACGGGGGAGGGGCTCCTGGCCGTGGAACGGCTGCAGCTGCAGTTCAAGAAGTCGCAGGACTGGAGGGCGTTCGTCAACGGACATCCGGGGATCGTCGGGACCCGCCTGGGCGCGTGAGCAGAGGTGATATGAGAGACATCATCTGGAAGATTCGCAACTGGCTGGAGTCCGCCTGGGAATGGACGCGGGAGTTTGTTCGAAAGATCGTCCCCCACGCGGACGACTCCCCCGAGCTTCGCAGCCTCAAGGTGTACGCCTTCCTCTTCGTCGGGATCATCGGCCTCATGATCATCATCGGCGCCGTCACGTTCGGCATCGTGGTGCGCGGGCAGGTCGAGACGCTCGTTCCCAACGTGCAGGGAAGGGACATCGTCGATGCCCTCATGGACCTGCAGAGCAAGGAACTCTATCCGGATATCCAGGCCACCTATTCCTCCCAGGATGACAAGGGGACCGTCCTCTCGCAGAAGCCCGCCGCGGGCACTCTCGTCAAGGCGGGCAAGCGCGTGACGCTCCGCGTGAGCAAGGGACCCATCATCGACAAGGTGGAGAACTACGTCGGGATGAGCCTTGATGACGTGAGGATCCACCTGCAGACGCTTTTCGCCACGCACCCGGCGAACATCGTCATCAAGAGCCCCGTTCTCTACAAGGCGTCAGCCAACGTGGCGCCCGGCAAGGTTCTGGCGCAGAGTCCCCTGCCGGGGACGAAGATCACCGGTATCACCTACGTGGAGCTCGTCGTCAGCCAGGACACGGGAGCGGAGTCGACGATCCAGGTCGGCGACTACGTGGGGAAGAGCTTCCAGGAGGCCATCGCGGAGCTCACCCGTGACGACATTCCTTTCGCCTTCACTGTGAAGAAGGCCGCGAAGAGCACCGACCAGGGCGCCGTGCTGGACCAGAATCCTGTAAGCGGCGCGAGCATGGCCTACGGACAGGTGGCCCAGCTCACGATGGCCGGCCCCGGGGACGTCGGCAAAGACAACGTGTTTGGCCTTTTCAAGTTCACGCTCGAAGACCAGCCCATCGCGGTGGACATCCGGCTCGTGATCGAGTCGGATGCACAGCCGAAAGAAATCCTCTCCATGAAGCACCCCGGAGGCCCGATCGCGGTGCCTTACGTGGTGCCGGATGGCAGCGAGCTCGTGCTCTATGTTCTCGACAAGGAAGTCGCCAGGGAGAAAGCCTCCGCGCTTCCGTACTGAGGCGGGCACGCGGTGATGGTCCCCGCGTGTGGGCGCGCAGCGCGAGGGCCCTCGGTGTGCCGATTCTTGGAAGCGCCGATTCTTGACAGATCGGCATGTGGCTGGTACATTCGTCTTGTCCAAGCGAGCGTCGTAAAATGGCATTACCCCAGCTTCCCAAGCTGGAGTCGGGAGTTCGATTCTCCTCGCTCGCTCTTTTAGGTCTTTCTCATGAAAGGAATTAAAGAGCGATAAACAAAAGGTCGGAAGCGGTTCTGGTTCAGGGTACCGAATAGGGTACCAGGAACACCCTGCCCAGCGAGTCAAAGGGAGGGACTGATGGGAAGGGGAAAGCGCGACTTCTACCTGATCCGGCGAAAAGACCGTCTCACCAGGGACAGCAGCGGAAAGCTGCGACCAACTTACTATTGCCGCTTCCGCGATGATTCTACGGGTGAGCTCACCGCTTGGCATAGCACGGGTGAGACGTCCGTGGGCCGTGCCGAGATCTGGGTGCATTCACGGTTGAAAGATGACCAGCTGCAGGCCTCGCCTACACTGGAATACTTCGCGAAGGACTTCTTCCGCTGGGAAAGCTCGCCGTGGATCCGAAAGCAGCATGCCAAGGGCAGGCGCTTCTCGGAGTCGGTCGCCAGCGGGCGCCAGGGGCACCTGGACAACTACATCATCCCGCACTTCGGCAAGGTAAAACTCACGGAGCTCACGCAAAAGAAGATCGAGGATTGGCTGTCCGGCCTCGACCTCTCCAATCAAACCCGAAACCATATCCTTTACACCTTCCGCATTGTGCTGCGGGAAGCCCGGTTCGACGGCAAGCTCAAGAGCAACCCTCTGGAAACCCCCGAGCCGTTCGGCGTTGATTGGAAGGTGCGCCACCCGTTCACATTGGCCGAGCTGCACGCCCTCTTCCCTGACGACCCGGCGAAGCTCACGAAGATCTGGACCGACCAGGAGCACGCGACGGCCTTACTCCTTCTGGCCGACACCGGCATGCGAAGCGGGGAGTGCCGCGGCCTTCGGTGGCTGCACTACATCGGAGGGAAGGCTCTGTACATCGACTCCGCTGTAGACAAGGCCGGCCAGGCGAAGGGAACGAAGACGGGTGCCTCCCGGCTTGTTCCCGTTTCAGAGAAGGCGAGGGCGGCCCTTGAGCGGTGGCGCGCTGTCTCGAAGTACACCGAGCCCGACGACTTTGTTTTCAGCAAGGCGAAAGGGGCGCCGCACGGTGACAAGTGGCTCATCCGAGTCCTGCCCGCCGCCCTGGAAGAGGCAAAGGTGAAGCCGGCGGGGCGGACCCTAGTCGTGCATTCCTTCCGACACACCTACGTGACGCTCATGGAAAAGACGCTCGCCCCGGGAGCGGTGCAGGCTCTAAGCGGGCACGCGACAGAGAAGGCGCGCAAGCTGTACTCGCATCCATCGGTCGAAGACCTCATGGGAAAGCTCGGGCCCGCGCAAGAGGCCGTGGAGAAGTTGTGGAAATAGACCGGGGATAGGGTCTGGAGCCTGAACCCCGGCACCCGACCGGCTTCCACGGCGTTTTCTATTTCGGGAGCACCACGGGAGGTGCAGAGATGACATTTGACACTTTCGACAGGATCAAGGCAAGAAGCGACTCTCTGCCAACCGACGCCGAACGTCTCAAGTACTTACGAAGAGAGAAGGCAAGACTGAAACAGGAGCGCATCCGGAGCTACGGGATTTCGGACGCTGCCGCAAAGGTCAGACAGAGCCCGAAAGGGCGCTTGAACCGGACTCCAGGCGACGCCACCTACCTCGGCTTCGACTACGCGTTGCAGTTGGACGAGCTTGTTTCTCTCGTTGATACTGAGATCGAAGCCGTCCATGCCAGCGCAGAAGCAGTCTCCGGCGGACATCTTGCCCGAATTGAAAGGATGATCTCCAGAGATCGGAAGGCAAGGAAAAAGGCCTCGTCGAGAGGCGGCAGCCGCCCGAAGATGAGGGAGGGCATCTATCACTTTGTTTGCAACATTCTGCGCGAAGCCCCTTCCGCGACGAATCGCAAGATTGTGGATTCCTTTCCGGATTCTGAGGACTCTGCATCCGTTCTGGTTGGCCAAGTTGAATATGAGGTCTTCCGCGACGGCGACAGATTGGTTCAGGTCAGGAACACTCCGGGTCCTCACGCAAATGAGCTGCGGGAGCTTGCAGTAGGTTCGCTACCACGATATATCGTTCTGGCAAAGCTCGACCTTCGAAAAAAGTGAAAAGAAACCTCCCTCTCTGAATTTGCAGCAACAGTAAGCCACTTATTGCGTTGCTCTCGTGGTTCCCTATGCGTCGGAGGATGCAGTGGAAGCATCAACGCATACGGTTGCTCGCCGGCTCACGGACGCCAAGGGCGCTGCCCAGTACCTCGGGGTTAGCCAAGCCGCGGTCAGAAAATGGTGGTCGCTCAGACCGATCTTCGACAGTTTGAAAAATGAAATACTGACCCTGTAAGGAATTAGGAATCGGCGGAATCTCTTTGGCACTACAACGCGGCTTTCTCCGCTATTGCCGTCATTCGCGGACCGTCGGGGGTGCCGCGACACCTGCGGCCTGCAATACCCTGTGGCATACCCCGCGAAGGTCGGTGCGCAGGTACAACTTCTTGCCATGCATTTCCACTTCCACTTCTTGAAGCGCTCGAAGGTCCTGATTGATATCCGCCCACTCCAGCTTGGCCCCTTGCTTTTCAAGTCTGGTTTCCAGCTCTTTGCGCAGTGCAAGGGCAAGAAAGCTGCAGAACACATGCCCGCGGATGGTATCGTCAACTTTGTGGTAGATCGGGCGTGTCTCCAGAAGGCTCTTGGCCGAACGGAATATCGATTCCACCATCCAGAGCTGCTTGTACTTCAACGCCACCTCCGCGGCGGGAAAGGCGGTGTTGGTGCGAAGCACCCACATGCCATCGAAGAGAGCCTCTGCGGAGAGCTTGGCCTCATCGATCGTGAAGTGCTCCTTTCCCGCGGACTTCAGGTAGCGTCGGTAGCCCTTGTTACCCACGAGGCTCTTGTCTCCGCTTTTCAGCTTCTCTTTCAATGACTCAACGATGGCCGCTCTGTCCGCGGCATCCTTTCGGGCCTGCTCTTCGTTGTAGCAAACGATGTAACGCTTTCCTTCCACCCACTGCTCGCGCACCGAAAGCGGCGAGGGATCCTCGGCTTTCTTCTTCGCTGCTGTGACGACCTGGAACTTCTCAGAGGAGGGGAGCACTTCATCGCGCACCGTTTTGTCCTTGTGCATGCGCGCCCCAAGGATATAGGAGATGCCAAGGTCGGGGCTCTCAAGTTTCTCGATCGTCTGCGCGCTTATCATCCCACGATCGGCCACCACGCACACCGAGGTGATGCCGAAGCGGCTCTTCAGTCGCTTGACCACCGGGAGAAGGGAGGTGACATCGGTGAGATTCCCCGGCCACAGCTCGCAGCAGATCGGTCGCCCCGTGCCGTCCAGCACCGCCCCGACCACCATCTGCCTCAGGTCGGGTCTGTGGTCCTTGCTGTGCCCGTACTGTCCCAGGCTCTCTCCCCCATGCCCCTCGAAGTACAGGCTGGTGGTGTCGAAGAACACCAGCTCCAGTTCGCTGAACAGATCGTGGTTACGGCGAAAAAGCTCCTCTTCGATGAGGTCCTTTCGGCAGCGCAGGCTTCGCGCATCATGGCCAAGCTGGATGCTCTGTTCTCCCAGCCAGCCCATGGCGCGGTAGAGGTGGTGGAGCTCGATGTCCTGTGTCCCGTCGATCTGGAAGTCCTCCTTCCAACGCTCTGCGGCGCGGTCGCTTCCCGGATCGAAAAGGCGATGCAGGACTGTGAGGAAGATGGCCCGTTCCAGGGAGAAGCGACATCGGCTGGCCGAAAGCTCGCTGTTGATACTCTCTTTGATCCCCAACTGCTGCCACAACCGCTCGAAGACCAGGGCAGGCCCGATGGACAGTGTGCGACGGGCTTGGATGGTACCTTCACGGTGGGCATCGACGATCGTTCGAATCGAGGAGAACTTCGCCAGGGATCGGGTGAGGTCGTCGATCTTCCCTGATGCACTGAGGGCATCAAGTTGGCCCAAGGTGGTGAGCACACGTTGCTTGACCGTCTTACCTTCACGCTTGCTTTCGACGATCTGAAGGTACTTGTAGCCGTGAGAGTTCTTGACGCGCACGAACACTACGTGTGCCCCTCCCCTCTACGGATACTACCATGGAAGGGCCATTCGCGCAAGCTTTTTCTCCATCAATTGCCTAATCGGTGGCACTACACAAATCGGTCCGACTGTGGGAAAACCTTCAAAAACCCTGCAAATTCGAGGGGTAGGCCCTTTCAGAGGGGGTCAAACTGTCGAAGATGGGTCAGACAGATCCCGGCGTTCAAGCTCCAGAGCGCCCTCCGATTTGATCTGAATGAGCTCGACGCCTGGGTTGCTGCTCGCCGTGTTGCTGCCCGCGGTGAGGTGAAGACATGAGCACGGCCTCCCGGATGCGCCGGCGCATCAAGGCCCTCGGCCGTCGCGGTCACCAGGACGCCACGCATGTCCCCGCCAAGATTCGCGGTCCGTTTCGACTGCTTCATAGGTTCATGAGTAAAATCAGGTGGCGAATCCAAGCTAGAAAGCAGGCGTGGCAGGAAGCGCGAAAGACAAAGGTCGCCTTACGGTCCTTCCTCAAGCAAGGCGAGGCGAATGCGAAGGCCAGGGGACTTGCTCTCGCGGAGCCGCTTGAAGAGGAAAGGGCAGATCAATGAGCGGTCGCTATTGGTGGCTGCGCTTGCAGGCCAGCTTCTTCGACTCCGACGAGGTTCGCGCCCTCGAGTCCCAGGCGAACGGAAAGGCCTACATCGTTATATGGCTGAAAGTCCTCCTGAAAGCGATTCAGCAAGAAGAGCCGGGCGTCATGAGGTTCAAGGACGCCATCCCTTATACGCCGGCTCTGCTTGCGTCCATCCTGAAAGAGGACATCGACCAGGTAAGCGCGGCGATGAAGGCTTTTCAGGCTCTGGGTCTTATCGTCGTGAAAGAGAACGGCGATATCTGGGTCGAAGAGGCCAAGCGCATGGTGGGCTCTGAAAGCGATAGCGCCCCGCGGATGCGCCGACTCAGGGAGCGCGAGAAGGAGTCGTCGAGACTCCTGGAAGTGCAGAGCGAGCCGCAAACCCCCAAGAAGAAAGTGAAGGTCCCGGCAGAGAGCAGCGAGGCTCCTGGGTTCGAGGAGTTCTGGGAGACCTTCCCCAACAAGTCGGAGAAGATTAGCGCCAGGGCGAAGTGGAGCGCGACCATCAAAAAGGGCGCGACCGCGGAGCAGCTCATCACCGCGGGAAAGAACTACGCGGCGATGATGAAAGCTGAAGGAAGAGAAAGGAAGTTCATCAAGCAGGGCAAGACCTTTCTCGGAGACAAGGAGCCCTGGCGTGACTACCTGAACGGGCAAACGCCCGCCAAAACTCCCCTCGAGGCCTACGAGGCCCTGCACGCAGGCGAGCGATGATTGACGTCCGCGGCTACCTGGACAGCAAGGGATTCAAGTACAAGGAGCGCGGGGAGGAGTTCAACCTCTGCTGCCCGCTCTGCTCACCGCCTGACAAGGAGTGGAAGTTCTTCATCAACGCGACCAGTGGTGCGTGGAAGTGTCATCACGCCTCCCGCTGTGGGAAGCAAGGCAACCTGTACCAGTTGCAGCGCGAACTCGGCGACGTCCACCAGGGCAACGGCAAAAGCGCCATGACCCTCACCAAGAACTACGCGGTACCGCGGACCGAGGGCATACAGCGCCTGGATGCGGAGTGGCAGGCATGGTGGACCGCCCGCGGAATCACCGCTGAGACAGTCGAGCGGTTCAAGGTCCGCCAGAAGGGCTCTCAGCTCCTCTTCCCCTACCTGAGGGACGGCAAGCTTATCAACCTGAAGACGCGCGACCGCAATAAGAACTTCATGCTGGAGAAGGGCGCCGATATCTGCCTTTTCGGACGCGACCTGGTGCCGATGGCCGCGGAGGACCTGGTCGTGGTCGAAGGGGAGCCCGACGCCATGGCCGCCTGGGAGTACGGGGTTACCGCGGTCTCCGTGCCCAGCGGAGCGGAAGGCGATACCTGGGTCTCGCGCGAGTGGGAATACTTGGAGCGCTTCAAGCGCCTCTTCATTTGCTTCGACTCCGATGAGGCAGGGCAGAAGGGTGCGGAGAAGCTCATCAAGCGCCTGGGCTGGCAATGGGAGATCCACACAGTGCAGCTGCCGTACAAGGACATGAACGACTGCCTGCAGGCAGGTGTCCCGGCCGAGGACATCGCGGAGGCGATTGCCGGCGCGCAGGAGGCCAGGCCCAGCGAGATCAAGACCCTTGGCGAGATCGACATGACTGACGTCGCGCCGCCGGCGCACGGCATCCCCTGCGAGATACCGGGTCTCGACGAGGCCCTCGGCGGCTGGCGACCCAACGAGATAACGGTCATAGGCGGGGAGAACTTCTCCGGCAAATCCACGGCAGTCCTCCAGGAGGCTGCTGGCTGTCTGCGTAGGTTCAAGCGTGTCTTCATTGCCAGCTTCGAGATTAAGGTCACCAGCGTCATTTTTGACTTGACCAGGCAGCTGGACATGAGCCGCGAAGAGTTCAAGCAGGCCTTCGCCGAGGACCTCGTGTTCCTGGACGCCTTCGGCGGGGATCTGCCCACTGTGCAGGAGCTAGTCGAGAAGATGACCTATGTTGCCCGAAGATACAGCCCGGATCTCTACGTCATCGACAGCCTGGGCTGCCTGAAGCTTGCGATTTCCGACCGCTGGCTTTTGCAGCAAGAGGCAGTGGGACATCTGGCCCGATTCGCCAAGGACAAGGAGACACACGTCGCCCTCGTCCACCATACGCGCAAGTTCGGCCGCGACTCCAAGGGCGGCCCCGTCAGCCGCTACGACCTGGAAGGCAGCGCGTGGATCTCCAACCTGACGGACAACGTGATCCTTCTCGACCGCATCGAGGAGGAGGACAGGGCTAAGCAGCCCGCCCTTGTAGGCGTAGACGAAGTGCTCACCCTGGACAAGAACCGTGCCCTAGGAAAGAGGAGCAGGATCAGCCTGCGCTTCGACCCCATGAGCAAGAGATTCGAGGAGGCCAGAACATGAAAGAGAAACCGAAGACCTTCCGCGAGTTGGATGAAATCCTTGAGGAGATGGTGGATTACCTCATGGTCCGACCTACCAGGACATCCTGGACGAGAAGAAGCTCGGGGGCAAACAGGCGGAGGCCCAGTCGGCTGCGAAGAACGCCGTATACCTTTCGCACCAGCTATCCTACCTCGCCTTCACGGTCTTGACCGGAAAAACATGGCGCAAGTCCGAAGAGGCCGCGCTTTCCGTCAGGATGACCGCTAAACTGGAGGAACTCGAGCTCATGACCGGCACATTACCGCCGCTGAGACCCGGAGGCTGAAGGATGAATGAGTACACGGCTTTTCTCGCAACACTCTCAAGCGATGAGAAAGAAGAGCTTGCCGAACGAGCGGCGATCATGGAGTTCGACGGCGGACTGTCACGCTCGGAGGCCGAGCGGCTGGCGATGATGTTCTTCAATGAAAAGAGCGAGGTCGTGGAATGGATGGAGGAAAAGTGAGGAAGGTCGGGACATTCGTCATGCTTGCGCTGCTCTCGCTCGTTTCTGCCGGCTGCGGCATGACGGACCTGCGCGGCACGATAGCTGACATCGTGAGCACGGCGAAAAACGGCCTGGTGGTTCCTGCCGCACCCACCGGTCTCACGGCAGCTGCGACGTCTCCCTCCGGCATCCACCTGTCGTGGACGGACAACTCGAACAACGAGACCAGCTTCGTGGTTGAGAGGAGCAGCGACGGGGCAAACACGTGGACCGAGGCGCAGGCAACCGGCGCCAACGTCACATCGTGGGACGATGCCGGGCTGACCGCGGGGGGCACGTACTACTACCGGGTAAAGGCGCGGAACGGGACAGGGGACTCTGCATATTCCAACACGGCGAATGCAGCCACCTCCCAGAGCCTGCCGGCGGCGCCAAGCGGGCTGGTCGCCGACGGGTCCTCCACCACCAGCATCCACCTTTCGTGGGTCGACAACTCTTCCAATGAGAGCAGCTTCAGGATCGAGCGCAGCCCGGACGGGATAAGCGGGTGGACGGCACTGAAGGATGTGGCCGCGAACACGACGTCGTGGGATGATACCGGTCTCTCGACGGGAACTCCCTATTCGTACCGGGTGAAAGCCATGAACTCTGCCGGCGACACGCAGTACACGAACACGGCAAGCACGAGCACCTTTTTCACGCCCGTGGTTGCGATCAACGCGGCAGGGGACTCGTTCCTGATGAGTGGCTCGGTCTCCGAAACGATCTCCTACAACTACTATATGCAAAAGAATCTGCTGACCGTCGGAGAGTTCGCGCCGTTTATCACCGACGGCGGCTATGTAACCCAGTCCTACTGGACGGCAAATGGATGGAGCGCAAAGACCTCCGGTAAGTTGGACCACTCCCTTGGGTTGGAGCACCTCCAACCCCAATCTGCCGGCGGCCGGGGTAAGCTGGTATGAGGCTGTCGCTTTCTGCAATTGGCGGTCTTCGAAAGAAGGTCTGACTCCTGCGTACGACAGTACCGGACAGCTCATTGCCGGCGCGAATGGCTACCGCCTGCCCACCGAGGTCGAGTGGGAATACGCGGCCTCCAAGGGCGCGCAAGGACTGGCGCAGCGAACATGGGCGTGGGGAGACACTTGGGACTCGAGCAAGGCGGTGTGCAGCGTGAGCACCCCGACCACGACAACGGCTGACGTCGGCAGCACGAGCCCCGCCGGGGACACTCCGCAAGGCCTGACAGACATGAGCGGCAATGTCTGGGAATGGTGCAGCGACAACTACCAGGCGAGCATCGTAGCGGGCACTGACAGATATTACTTCTCCGCCGATTCGACAACCATGACATTTGTCGCACGGGGCGGATCGTTTGCCAACAACAGTTCTAGCTATTTCACGTGCACGAATCGAGGGTACATCTTACCGGTGCTCAGTACGCCACCAGCGGTTTTCGCCTTGTGCGTCGTTGAGGGGGTCCAAGCGGCATCAGTATACTGTCGATCGCAACGCGGTCCGGGAAGCTGCTAATGATTGAACACTAGGAGGCCCATCTTGCAGCGTTGGCGGAAGTTCAGCTTCTCATAAAGAGCGATGGCTGTCGCATTCTCGGCGCGCACGTGCAAGAACGGAACACTACCGCGCTGGAAAATCTCATTTGCCAGGTAGCTGACCAACCGGTCTGGCGTAGCCCCTCCCGCGGTGGTCTGGATGGGTGCAGACCGCGCTGATTTCACGGTAACCCGGAACTGCCAACCGCTCTCCGGCCATCGCGACAAGTTGACCTTCCTGGCGGAAGCCCACATACCGTCCCATTTCAATGGTCCGTAGCGAGAATCGAACGGCTTCGTTAGCTCGACCATGCCCAGCATGTCTGGCACGTCGGCGTTGTGAGGACCGAAATAGGCAAGGCTGGTTCAGGCTTTGGGACGCGACGCTCGCAGATCATCTGCGGGACCTCTTCGCGATGTTGGATCTTGCAGCCAAGCATTTCGGAAGGCACTTCCGCCTGGAAAAGCCATACGGTTTCGCCTGCCGGGACAATCTGCAGCAGATCGTGAATAGCGGCCTCGCTACCGTCGGCTATACCGACCGCTCCTGCAATGTCCGCGGGGTAGCGCTTAGCCAGCGGCGTGCCGCTTGCGAAGTGTGAATGAAGGGTACACAATGAATTCCAGATTGGATTATCCAGCACATGAGCGGTTCTGCTAAATGGCACGGTCAGCGGAAGCATGCGCAATCATAGCATTTAGGATGGTAGTAGGGTAGGGCGCCGTAGGGCGTCTATGCGTGCCTATGTCGCATCGTCGAGGTCCCACTGTCTCATGGCAGAATTTCCCTGCAACTTGGCAGCCCCTTTAGGTCGCGGTGACCGCCTGGCTGACGCTGTAGCGATTTAGCGTCTCGAGAGGTTCCTTAGGCGAATCAGGGTGAGGGGGGGTGGATCTATTTTAGGGATTAGTGAGCTGTTGACTATTTCGCTCGTTGTCTTGCACCGTGCCTTGCAGTCTGCCCTGCCTCAGATAACACCCGAGGTCTGTCTTCGACGCCACGCTCTCAGATTCGCCCACTTATCTTGCTGATTCGTCGAAGCAGAACGACAACGTGTGGCGGCAATCGTCGTGACATGCAGAGGGGAAAGACTCCCCCGGGCGGTCAGTGGGGCGAGGCTTGGCGCTGTGAGCGGCCAAAGCGTATCGTGGGTGGGGAGGTGGTAGAACTGACCGGTGGAGTCGAATCCGCCCTCATGGATGAGAGCGTGGAGGTGCGGGTTGAACCGAAGCGAGTCCCCGAAGGGCTGGTAGGCGACCACCGCGGCGGTGGAGATGGGCTTGCCAGCGGCGGTGCAGTAGAACTCCGCGATCAAGCTGAAGATCAGCCGTGCAAGGCGGGTGAAGAGGCGCTGGTCATGTCGAAGGAAGACCCTCAGGGCCTTGGGCAGGGTAAAGACGAACTGGCGGTGGGGGAGGGCAAGGAGCAATTGCTCGTCGAGGTACTCGGCGAGCAGGAGTGTCCGTTTCTGGCTGCATGACGGGCAGAGGAAGAAGCCCTTGCAGGAGAAGGGACGGAAGTACTCGTGGCGACATTCGGGATTCACGCATTGGATGCGGGCCACCCCCTGGCGGTAATCTCCGCAGGTGAGGAAGCGGGTGGCAACACGGGAAAGACCGGTTCCACGATGACCTTGCGACGGGAGTAGAGGCCCTTGCCCTCAGCCCTGCTCAGCTTCTCACGCATGGAAGCCTTCTGGCCCGTCTCCTGGGCGCGTGCTTCTGTTGGCGTGGCTGCCTGTGTGCCATCGCGACCCACGGCGATGTAGGGATCAATCCCACGATCTTGCAGCGCCTGCACGTTGCCCGCGGAGAAGCAGCCGGTGTTCCGCCGCCAACGTAACGGCCCCTGCGCCTTCCGCAACCACCTTTGCGCGGCGGGGGGCAGCAGAAATGGCAGCAGCCAGCACATCTTGAGAGAACAGCCACGGGCATCGTAACGCTTTCCAAGCGTTCGGGCACGACCACGGACTCACAGGGATCCGGTGTGGCGGCCGACCGCAAATGCGTGAGCGGGCGCCCGGGAAGAGCACATGCCTTCCCTCCGGCGAGGCACGCCCAGGTCTTCGCCTTATTCACCGTAGGGCATAAGGGAGCCCGACTGTGAGACGCACATGTCGAGGTCTGAGGTCGTGGTGATCTGGCGTAGTTGGGTGGATGAGCCCCAAGGGTACAGAACATCGCGAGACGGTTCGGTCCCTCTCTGCCATGGGCGTTGATTGCTTGAGAGGCGAGTCACCTTGGGCTGCTGAGCACCGCCACTTCCCCCTTTGCCGGCCCCGTTGATGCCCGCATCACCAGCTCGGGCTTGATAAGGATCCTCCTCGGCTCGGGGTCGCGGCTGTCCATGGCGTGGAAAAGGAGGTCAACCGCAGCGTTTCCCAGGCTTTGCATTTTCATGTCGACGGAGGTGAGGGGGGTGCTCGCACCCATGGCAAGGAACGTGTTGTCGTACCCAACGACCGAGATATCCTGGGGGACCTTGAGCCCGGTGCGATGCGCCGCGTTCAAGGCGCCCAGCGCCATAAGGTCGTTGCAGGCAAAGATGGCGGTCGGAGGTCTGCTCCCGGCAAGTACGGCAGACACTTTCTCCTCCGACGAGTTCAGGATCTCCTCGAAGGTCCTCCCACTCCCCTCCACGTTGACCACCCGTTCGATTTTCGGATCACATCCATGCTTCCTCAGGTAGTCCTCCCAGACCCTTTGTTTGATATCATATGAATATCCGACAACCGCCCTGAGAAAGGCGATATCGCGATGCCCGAGATGCCAGAGCATTTCCATGACGTGGAACATCGCCAGAGGTTGATCGACAATAACGGAGTTCAGGTCGTGGATGCTCTCATTCGAATGCACAAGGGCGAGCGGCGATTGGCGGGCTATGGAGTGGAGGAGACCTGACGCATAGTTCTCGTTGTACGGATCGATGATGATGATACCGTCCACTTTCCTTGCAAGCATGTCGTTGAGGCGTCTCTTTTCGTGCTCGAAGTCGTCTTTCGTCGAGCAGAGGAACATCATGAAGTTCTCTTCGCTCAGGCGGCGCTCGATAGCCTCATCGATCTCCATGAAATAACTGCTGCTGATGGCCGGATTGAGGACGCCGATGGCCTTCGACTGCCTTCCGTTGGGCCCGCGCGTCACCGGCGCTCCGGCATCGAGTCTCCCGAGAACCCTTTCGATCTTCTTCCGCGAATCCTCGCCGACCCGTCGCTTGTTCAGCATGCGCGAGACGGTCGCGACCGACACGCCGGCTTCTGCCGCAATCTCCTGCAACCTCATCGTCCACCCTCCGCGGAGAGCTCAAACAAGAGGGAATCCCCATCCACTCAGGAAGGGGAAAGAGGCAATCCCCGCCTCATCGGTTCTGATCTGGACCACACCCTGGACGGCTTCCCTTCCGTTGCCACAGTATAGACAAATGACTCGTTGAGTCCACCGAAGAGAGATTCCCGACCGTGGTTGAACTTCGCGAGAACGCGAAACCAGAACACCAGTGCCTGCCGCCCGTCCTCCAAAATGAAAATCCACGCGCCATCGCTGGAATCGAAGGGCGAGACACGTCTGGAGAAGCTCCCGAACTGGATGAGAGACCGGTGCGCCTTGTACCATTCGTTCGCCGCGCGGACCTTCGCCTTCTGGTCCTCCGAGAGTCGGACCGGATCCGGCTCGCATGCGAGGTTGCCGCTCATCGCAACCAGAAGGCGTGTCGTCAGCGGCGCGCCCTTCCCTGTCTGGTGATTGGGACAGCTGAAACTTGCTCCCCATGACCCGGGGAGGAGGAAAAGGTTCGTGCGGTACTGGATGGCGATGCAGTCGATCACATCGGCATTGTCCGCTCGTCCAGCATTGAGGCATGAAGGACATCTTGCCCAGGTCCATGCAGAGAGTCGACGAGCGTGATCTCCAGCGTATCAGCATCATTCGTCTGGTTGACGCGGGCGCAGGGTAGTCCGTAGAGATCCGGTCGGCCCGCGTACACCCCCCCATGAATTGACGAAACGATCCATCACGGCGCGGCCGTTGGAGAATGCCACTAGCGCCGGTGTTCGAAAATCGCCCGCAAAAACCGTAGGGATACTCGAGTGGCACTCGATAGAGGCTGAAGGACTTGTGGATGGTGTCTTCGGTGACTTTACAGGGCGCAGGCGCCGCGGGCACGAACTCCGTGGCGCGGGCATCTGGTTCAATTTGACCGCTCCAGTTGTAGTGTGAGAGCCATAGGCTCTTGTACACTCCGAGCACGTAGCTTGTTTTCTTCGTCTCGAGGTGAAATATGGAACCGGGATTGCCAATCTGGATCATTGGAAACTTTGCTCGGCCTACTCGTGTAGGCACATGACTGTAATTACATGAAAATATACCTCAAAACTGAAACCCAGTCAACTCCTTATGGGTCCTACCACCAGGGCCAAAGCCATAATGAGAAGCAAGTTTTTGGAATAATTAGAGATTCTATTCTCTGTTTTTCACGCGTCTTCATCTCCATCTGTTGTAATTACAATTCCTCTTGACAGCAGCACCCAAGTGTGACATTCTCGTTCGGAAGGCTGGGAAAGGATAGCCAAGGTGACCGGTGCCGACGCCTTTCCGTGGCCATAGGAAATCAGGAAGGAGGCTTCGGGATGAACAGAAAGGCATTTTTCTTGCTGCTCGCGGTCCTGCTATCCGCTGGCGCTCTCGCCTTCGGCCAGGATACCAATACGGCAGCCGCCAATGTGGCGCCGCTGGGTGACACGGCCGCATTTGCGAAGTTCAGTGCCCCCGTCACGGTTCACGTCGGCATGGAGGTTGATCCGACCGACAAGACACTCCTACCGGGCGACACTCCGGGGAACAACTACTACACCCGGTATTTGATGGACAAGTACAACATCAAGATCGCCGTTGACTGGACCGCTGCCACCGGGGACAACAACAGGCAGAAGATCAGCCTTGCTATCGCCTCCGGGAACCTTCCGGACGCCATGGTAGTCCCTGACCAGACCTACATGCTCAAGGCTGCGCAGTCCGGTCTCCTGTACAATCTCAGCACGCTGTTCAAGCAGTACGCGTCGAAACAGGTCCAGGATATCATGGCCAGCACCAACGGATCCGCGCTCACCATGGTGAGCTACCAGGACAAGATGGTTGCGCTGCCGAACACCACCACCACCGCGGATGGCGTCATCGAAATGTGGATCCGTCATGACTGGCTGGACAAGCTCGGCCTCGCTGTTCCGAAGACCGTCGCGGACGTGGAGAACGTGGCGAAAGCCTTCATGGCACACAAAATGGCGGGTGACGCCACCATCGGCATCGCGGGTCCGGCCAAGGACACGAACATGTACTGCGACTTCCTCTCATCCTCCAACCTCAGGGCCGGGTTTCGATCCGGTCTTCGCGGCATATGACGCGTATCCTGGATTCTGGCTCAACACGAACGGGACGGTGGTCTACGGATCCATCACACAGAACGTGAAACAGTCTCTGGCAACCCTCGCGAAGTGGTACCAGGAAGGGATCATCGATCCAGAAGCGGGCACGCGCGACAAGGAGACCGACTCGATCAACGCGAACCAGTGCGGCATATTCTTCGGGCCGTGGTGGGCGGGCGGATACGGCAACCCGGATTCCTTCAAGAACGATCCCACGGCTGACTGGAGGGCGTACCCCCTCTACACCGACAGCGGAAAATGGAACGTGCATATGAAGGCCACCGGCTTCTACTACACGCTCATCAGCAAGAAGGCGTCGGCCAATGTCGCAAAAGCCCTCATTATCATGGACAACGCGCTCGTCCGCGATGAACAGACGTTCGACAGGACTGAGGCCATCAGCTGGTACCCCCTCCGCAACGTCCTGGCGCCGGCCGATGAAATGGAATACACGTACACCAACCTGACGAAGATCCTGAAGGGACAGGCAAAACCGTCTGACTACCACGCGCCCGGCTCAGTGTATAAGAACTTCCAGAATGACGCCGACAAGGTCCAGGCCCTGGTGAAGCCGCCGTACGACAACATCACCATCGCCAATTACGACCAGCAGACGGACTTCGGGGAGTTCCAGCGACTCTTCTCCACGTTCGTCGGGGACAAGCCCTTCGCCACCGTTCCGATCGACAAGAAGGTCTATAGCGTCACCTACAGCCAGACGCCTACTATGCAGCAGAAGTGGGCGAACCTTTGGAAGCTTGAGCGCCAGACCATGATTTCGATCCTCGTCGGCAGGCTTCCCGTTGACTCTTTCGACCAGTTCGTGAAGGATTGGAAGGCGCAGGGAGGCGATGACATCACCAAGGAGGTTCAGGCGATGTCGAAGTAGTTCCCGTCGCTGGGGCTTTGAACTCAAGCAA
Source organism: uncultured Spirochaetota bacterium (assembly GCA_963768665.1). Classification (GTDB taxonomy): domain Bacteria; phylum Spirochaetota; class Spirochaetia; order SZUA-6; family Fen-1364; genus Fen-1364. Next base: position 843,307 of record CAVYIU010000004.1, read on the forward strand.
AAAGACGCTGTGAAATAACAGCGTCTTTTTGTCTCCTATGGCAACAGGAAGGTGGCGGGATGAAGCCGCGGTCCGTTCAAAAGCATTACTACCTCATGATGCTGCCGGGAATGGTCTGGCTCATCCTGTTCAGCATCGTCCCGATGTTCGGAATCGTAATGGCCTTTGAGAACTTCAACCCTGGCCTGGGCATGTTCCACTCGCCGTTGACCGGGCTGGAGAACTTCAAATACATGTTTCAGCTCGGTGACTCCCGAGAGGTCATCCTGAATACTCTGATTATTGCAGTCGGCAAGATCATCCTGAACCTGCTGGTGCCTCTGGTTTTCGCGCTGCTCCTCAACGAGGTTGCCACCCTCTGGTACAAGAAGACCGTGCAGACTCTTGTCTATCTGCCGCACTTCTTGTCGTGGGTCATCATGGCGACCATCGTGATAGGCGTCTTTGGCTATCATGGGGTCATCAATGCCTTTGTCAGGCTCCTGGGAGGAGAGCCTAGGCTCTTCATGGCGGACGCGGGGCATTTCCGCCAGTTGCTTATCGGCACGGACGTGTGGAAGGAATTCGGTTACAATGCCGTCATCTACCTCGCCGCCCTGACAGGGGTCAATCCGAACTTGTACGAGGCAGCCTCGATCGACGGCTCGAACAGGTGGCAGCGCACGTGGCACATCACGCTGCCTGCCGTGACTACCACGATTGTGCTGCTCGGCGTGCTGAGCCTCGGCAACGTTCTCAACGCCGGGTTCGATCAGGTGTACAATCTGTACAATCCGCTCGTGTATTCAACGGGTGACATCCTGGATACCTGGGTGTATCGACTGGGCCTTCAGAATCTTCAGTTTTCCCTGGCGACGGCGGCCGGTTTGTTCAAGTCGGTCATCAGCTTCGTCTTGATCGTCATCTCGTACTCGCTCGCGTACAGGTTCGCCGACTACACCGTGTTCTAGGGGAGGATGACGAATTGGTCCGAAACAGGACTTTTGCTTCCAGGCTCTTTGACGCGTTCAATATCGGGCTGCTCGGCCTGCTGGTCTTTGCCTGCCTCTATCCTCTCTGGTACACGCTCTGCATCTCCATTTCCAACAAGTCCGCGGCCAACTCGGGGCTCGTAACCTTTTACCCCATCGGGTTTTCGCTCTCTTCGTACCAGGAAATCATGGGGGATCTCCTCTTTCTCAAGTCCTTCTGGACATCCATCCAGCGTACCGTCCTGGGCACGGTGATTTCCCTCGCGGTGTCCGTCATGATGGCGTATCCTCTCTCGAAAACAAGGCGCGACTTCAGGACCCGGGGCATCTTCATGTGGATCCTGGTCTTCTGCATGATCTTCAACGGGGGCCTGATCCCCTGGTTTCTTACGGTTCAACGTTATCACCTCATGAATACGATTTGGGCCCTTGTGTTCGGCGGGAGCCTGCCGGTCTTCAACGTCATCCTTGTGATGAATTTTTCCGCTCCGTCCCCAAAGACGTTGAAGAGGCGGCCGTGATCGACGGCGCCGACCCATGGACGGTGTTGTTCCGCATTTTTGTCCCGGTCTCCATACCTGTCCTGGCGACCGTCACGCTCTTCGTCAGTGTCTACCACTGGAACGAGTTCTTCAACGGACTCGTGCTCATGAACACCTCGGACAAGTATCCTCTCCAGACCTATATCCAGCAAATGGTGGTGAGCATGCCCGCCGGCGAGACGCTGACACCCGAGCAATACAAGAAGCTGGCCGTGTTGTCAAACGTGTCGCTCAACGGGGCGAAGGTATTCATCGCCATGATCCCCATGCTCGTCGTCTATCCCTTTGTTCAAAGGTACTTCGTCACCGGGATAATGATGGGCTCGATCAAGGAGTAAGTGATAGGAAGTGATAGGAAGCTCGATTCCGCCGGCCGCCGCCATTTGCGATTGCTCGTACGGATCTTTCGTACTGGCGTGGATAGGCGCCAAAGAGTGAGATAAGCCAGACCACGGCGGTCCTACTGTCGGCCAGAGGCGCCGCAGTGTTCGGGAATACCTCCGCAGGTAGAGAGAGAATGAAGAGCGCTCCCTCTGGAGCGCAGAACTCCCCCGATGATTCAAAGCCGGAGGAGATCGGGAGAGGGCTCAGTTCAGAGAGCTGGGGTCGAGACCCGGCGGCGCCCTACCAATCTTGATGAGGTGGCGCAGGATCGTACCTACTTCGGAAGGATTGGTGATGACCGCGATGAGCTTCATCTCGAATCCACAAGAGGGGCAGATCTGCGGATCGACCTCGTAGATCTTTGCTATCAGCCTGGCCCATGCGGAGCGATAGGCGCGCTGCGGGGCCGTCAGCGACTGCTTCGGGATGGGCTCGGAAGGCACCTCCAGCGGATGGGAGTCTTTCCAGGCTTCCGGGGCAAGGCGTGCGACATGGGGCAAGTCTTCCCAACGCGCCTTGCATCGAGACGCGTACAAGCCATAGTAATGGATACTGCGTACGCCCCACGGATGAACGAACTGTGTGAGAGTGGCGATGAAGTCCGTGGCCTCCCAGAGGGTGGTGTTCTGGTTGAAGTAGGGATTGTAGTCGGTGTGGTAGAGGACCTTGCTGCCTGCCCGGTCATACCTGAGCTTCTGCAGCGACAGGGGAGCCCGAGCGATAAACTGCTGCGTGATGAGGCCCAGCTTCAGGAAGAGGCCGATGACGCTCCGTCGCAGACACTCGGCCAGGCCGGCGGTATCGTGCCAAAGCTGTATCGGAGACGCTTGGAGCCTGGAGAACATCTCTCAAACCTTTCGAAGATCCGGGACTCAAGACAGGATGACGGACACCGAGATAATGACAACGCCGCCAGTGATGATAATGACGTACAGCGGGACGGAAGTGGCAAGGAAGCCTCCGGACAAGTACGCCAGGGGCATAATCGCGCTGTCCAGGGATCCCAGGAATGCCCACACCCTCCCGCGAAACTGATCGTCCACTCTTTTCTGTACGATCACGGTCACTGGGATATTCATCGCGACAATCCCGAACCCGAAAAAGATGGAAACGACGAAAAGGTATACGGTGATCTGGTGAACGGTGAAAAGCGGAACGATTGCAGGAAAGAGGGGCAAGGCCAAACAGATGTTGGCAACGCCCGTAGCAAGCCAGCCGAAGAGCAGTATGGTTCGAAGCGCGCGATCTTTCTGAATCCGGGGAATCAGCACGCTTCCCAGGAGCATTCCCAGAAAGCCCGAACCGATCACGATTGAGAGCTCTCCCGCTGTGGCGTGAAGGACTTCCTTGTAGAAATACGGCACATAGATCAAGCCCTGCGGCCACAGAATGAAATTGCTGATGGCAATACAGCCGAAGAGGATCAGGATTGTGCGGTGACGTCGCAGGTAACGGAAGCCTTCGCCGAGGTCGGCCAGATATGTGGGAAGGAGGCCTTGCTGCCTCGCCAAAAGGGAGCTGCGGTCAGATCTCCGTCGCGGAAGCAGCATGCAAAGCTCCAGGACGCCGGACAGAACATACGAGCCCGCATTGATTGAGAAAGACGACGACGATTCCGAACAGGCTGAAGAGAATTCCTCCGGCAGTGATTCCAAAAAGGCTGCAGCCGCTCCACACGAATTGGTCGATTGCCGAAACCTTCGTGAACTGGCTCTCCGGCACGACGTTCGGCAATATCGCGGAGGAGGCCGGATTGAACACCGCCCCAAAACTGCCGAGCAGGAAGGAACCAACGAAAAGGAGCCAGATGGGCATGAGGCGGAGCCAGAGGAGGAGAGCCATCGCGGTCACCAGGGCGCCTCGCACGCCATCCATTGCCACGAGGATGCTGCGGCGCTCGAACCGGTCGGCCAAGACGCCTGCAAATGGCCCGATCAGCACGAAAGGCAGGACACCTGACATGAGGAGGAACCCCGCGGCGAGCGGGGAATGTGTGATGCTGAGCACAAACCATGAGAGAGCGATCAGGTAGATCTGGTCACCGAGAAGTGAGATGAGCTTGCCCGAGTAGAGAAGGACGAAATTGCGGTTGCGAAAGAGAGACGGCGCCTGGTGCATGGTCAAAAGATAGCCCACATTCTGTCTCGCATTTGGTCCTCGAATGATAATGCCGGAGCGAATGACGACGCAGGCCCGCGTGATGGCGGTGCCTGCTGGATCTGACGAGCCGAGTCCCAACGGATCTTCCAGTTCCATTCCACAGCATGATCTTCCAAAGCATTTTCGACTCAGTCGATCCGGGATGGTATCACACCCTGCAAGACCTTGACCCGGTCCCAACAGGTGGGCGCGGTCACGCATCAGATAACTCTTGGATTATTACTCTGAGCAGAATCCTGAGCAAAACGCGCGCACACATAAGATAAGCAACGCCCAAAGAAGCCGAGAAAAGATTGACCCATCTCCTTGCCCATGATACACTTACGCTCAGATTCGACGACAAAAGCGCAGACCGGATCAGGAGACCCCAGCCAGTTCCCAAGCTGGAGTCGGGAGTTCGATTCTCCTCGCTCGCTCTACCAAGTATATTTCCTGTAAGGAGTTAAAAGAGCCCCTCTTTGGAGGGGTTCTCTGCGTGCTCAAGTGTTGCCTGAATGTTGCCTCTTGCGCACTACGGGTTCCAGAAATCATGGCCCGGGGAAGGTGAGCAGCATGCCCCGGATTCGCCACTGATTTGTGTTGCTTCAGATCTGTCCCGGCCCAACCCGTGTGAGCGGATCTTCCTAATAATCAAACACGAGGAAGTGACTGCAGGACACCGGTCCAGTTTTTTCTTGACACACTTAGTAAGTATGCTATACTAACAATATGTTCGGGGTACGTGGAGATCCTGAAAGCGCAAGATTTATAAATCGATCACTCGTGTTGGGCAAGATGAAGTCCGGGGAAGTGCTTTCACGCGCGGTATTGGCCCGCCAATTGCGATTGAGCAAGGTGACGGTGTCTCAAGTGGTCGCTGACCTTATTTCGGAGGGGTTGGCTGAAGAGACGGGCAAAGGTGGCACCGGCAAGACTGGCGGGCGAAGACCGAGGCTCATTCGAATCGTGTCATCGGGTCCATATGTGATCGGCCTGGACATTGGCCTAACCAACACGGTCGTCGCCTTGGCCGGGCTGGATGGAGCGAGGATTGAGCAATTCCGCGTTTCTACGGACCCGAAGCACGGGGTGGAAAGCATCCTCGCGCAAATCGAGACCCTAACGGAGACTGTTCTTGCAAAGAGGAGTATAGCCCGGGGAAAGATTCTGGGTGTCGGCATATCCATCGGAGGACTCATAGACGGCGAGAAAGGCTATATCCACTTCTCCCCGGACTTCGGCTGGGAAAAAACGGCGTTCCGAAGCCTGGTCGAGCAGCGATTGGGACTGCCCACCATCCTTGACAACTGCACGCGTGCAATGGCACTGGGCGAGAACTGGCACGAGAAGTCGGATAAAATGCAGAACGTCTTTTACATCAATATCGGGCACGGCATCGGGTCCGCGATCGTGATGAATGGAAGAATCTACAACAACAACAGCGAGTTTGGGCACATTCGGATCACCAATCGGGATGTGCTCTGCGCCTGTGGAAAGCGAGGTTGCCTCGAAGCTGTCGCGTCTGGACACGCCATAGAGAAACTCGCCGCGGCAGTTTTGGAAGCGGAAGGGGTGACAGCCTGTTCTGCAAAGGATGTCGCAGAGCTCGCGTCCGCGGGAAATTCCAAGGCTCAGATGGTTTTCCGGGATGCGAGCCGTTACCTCGGCCGCGCCATATCGATCGCCGCGACGCTTTTCAACCCCGACAAGGTGGTCATCGCCGGTGGTGTGGCGAGTGCAAGGGAGTTGATCGAAAAGCCTCTCATGGACGAGTACAACGCCACGACTATGGATGTCATCAAGGATTCTACGGTGGTGACTTTCTCAAACTACGGCATGGATGCGGGAATCAATGGCGCCGTATGCCTGGCGCTTGATCGTCTGGTATTCCATGGAGAGGCGGCGATTCTTGCGACTTCTGCGTGACGCGGGCGAGCGGTAGGGGGACTGGAGGCCAACCGTGAAGCAGGCTGTGATGACTTCTCCGGGTGTCATCTCCATGCGGGACGTTCCGACTCCCCGGATCGAACCCGACGAGGTGCTCGTCCGCCCGATACGGATCGGCATCTGCGGCTCGGATATCCACGTATACCATGGAAAGCACCCCTACACGTCCTATCCTGTCGTCCAGGGCCACGAGGTCTCCGCGGTTGTGGAGGAGGTCGGAGCCGGTGTGACAGGCTATGCGCCGGGGGATCATGTCACGGTCCGTCCGCAGGTTGTGTGCGGAACTTGCTACGCTTGCCGGCACGGCAAGTACCATATCTGCGACAACTTGAAGGTGATGGGTTTCCAGACTACCGGTACAGCCTCGGAACATTTCGCGGCCAAGGCTTCTCTGCTCGTTCGTCTTCCCGCCGGCATGAGTTTGGATTTCGGGGCGTTGGTGGAACCGACCGCTGTCGCCGTGCATGCGCTCTCCCGTTTCGGTGCGGTGGAGGGAGCATCCGTCCTCGTGCTTGGGGGCGGACCGATCGGAAACCTGGTTGCCCAGGTCGCCCGTGGGATGGGCGCGCGCAGGGTGATGCTTACAGACGTGAGCAACTACCGTCTGGGGATCGCCCACGCATGCGGCATCGAGCTGTGCGTGAACCCCGCCGAAAACGACCTCGCGGCGGCGATCTCGCAGGGCTTCGGTCCGGACAGAGCGGACGACATTCTCGAGTGCGTCGGCATCAACGCAACGACGGAGCAGGCGATTCAAAACGCCCGCAAGGGGACGGATATCATAGTCGTCGGCGTATTTGGGCAGAAGGCTACTCTCGATCTCGGGCTCGTTCAGGACCGAGAATTGCGGCTTATCGGTACTCTCATGTATCAGGAGCAGGATTTTACGAAGGCGGTCCAGCTGATCACAGACGGCAGGATAAGGGTCGCGCCCCTCATCACGAATCACTTCCCCTTTTCTCGTTATCTCGACGCCTACCGATTCATCGAGGAGAGGAAGGACAAGTCGATGAAGGTAATCGTCGACGTCCAGGAGGAACGGGATGTCTAGCTTCACGTATTGTCAGCCGACTGAAATCCGCTTTGGCAGGGGACGGGTGCAGGAGACGGGTGAGGCGGCGAGGAGCCTTGGGAAACGCTGCCTGCTTGTGACTGTACCGGTATTTGACGCCATCCGTCACCATGTCGACGCAGTGACCTCAAGCCTGCGAGAGTCGGGCCTCGCGGTAGCCCATTTCGACGGGGTTGTGCCGAACCCGACCACGGAGAGCATCACCGAGGGGGCGCGGGTAGCCCGTGAACACAAAGCAGACGTCGTGGTCGGGTTGGGGGGCGGATCCAGCATGGACAGCGCAAAAGCCATCGCCGTGGAAGCGACCCATGAAGGAACCGCCTGGGACTACCTGTACTTTAAAAAGCCACCGACGGAAAGAACGCTGCCAGTCGTCGCGGTGACGACGACTTCGGGGACCGGTTCCCAGGTCACCCAGGTGGCCGTCATCACGCAGACGGCTACCAGGACGAAGTCCGCCATCTACCACGCGCGGGTGTTCCCGCGGATCGCCATCGTCGATCCGGACCTCATGCTCAGCGTTCCTCATGCCGTGACCGCATCCACAGGCTTCGACGCTTTCGCGCATGCATTCGAATCGTTCATCCACGTCGGCGGCTCCCTCTACGCAGACCTGATGGCCTTGGAAGCGATGCGGCTGGTGCGGGCTGCGCTCCCGCGGGCGCTCAAGGACGGCCGGGACCTGCAGGCTCGCGAGCAGATGGCGTGGGCCGATACTCTCGCGGGGCTTTGCATCGCACATGCCGGGGTGACGCTCCCTCACGGGATAGGGATGACCATCAGCGGCTTCTGCCCTCACGTCATGCACGGGGAATCCCTGGCGGTTACGTATCCCGAATTCACACGGTTCACGTGGAAATCGGCGCCGGCAAAATTCGCGGCCATGGGTGTCATCCTCGATTCTTCGCTGGCTTCGCTGGGAGAACGGGACGCCGCGGAGCGTTCCTGCCTCGCCATGGACGCCTTCCTGAAGCACGTCGACATGTGGACGTCCTTCGAAAAGCTCAAGGTGGGCGAGACAGAGCTGGCAGCAATCGCCGACAACAGTCAGGTGCTGCCAGACTATAAGAATAACCCACGGGTCGCTACACGCGACGAGATCTACCAGATGCTGATGGCGAGCTACCGGAGGTAAGTCCATGCAGGAGGGAGGGATTCTGAACCGCGACATGGCGCGCGTGCTGGCGCGGATGGGGCACCTGGACGAGCTCATCGTGTGCGATGCAGGTTTCCCCGTCCCCGACTGCACTGAGACCATCGATCTTTCTTTGGCCGAGAACCGACCGCGCGTCCCGGAGGTCCTGGCACTGCTGAGGGCATGGTTCTCAGTGGAGAAGATGATCGTCGCGGAGGAAACGGCCACGCATAGCCCTGCGCTGCTGCGTGAAGTCCATGAGGTGCTCGGTGTCACGTTGCCGCTGGAGACGATTCCCCATTCCGTTCTGAAGTTTCGCAGTCGGGGCGTGAAGGCGATCATCCGTACCGGTGATTTTACCGCCTATGCGAACGTCTTGATTGTTTCGGGTGCGGGAGAGCGGTGGTTCGTGGAAAAGCCGTAGCGTGCGGGATACACGCGAGAGGGTAGGGAGTTGAGTCATAACACCAGGCAGAAGAAGCGGCCGCTATGGACCGATATCCGACGCCAGTACCAACTGCATCTCATCATCGCTTTGCCGATCATCTGGTTTGTCATCTTCGCATACATCCCGATGTACGGCGCGCAGATCGCCTTCCGGGAGTTCGAAGCTTGGAAGGGTATCTGGGGGAGCGACTGGGTCGGGTTCCAGCAGATACTTCGGTTCCTGCACTCTTACTTTTTCTGGAACGTGTTCGGGAACACCGTCACGCTGAGCGCCTACCAGCTGATTGCGGGCTTTCCGTTTCCGATCCTCCTGGCGCTCGCCCTGAACAACGTGGCGAATCGGAGATTGAAGCGATCCCTGCAGACGCTCGTCTATGCGCCCTACTTCATCTCCAGCGTCGTGCTGGTGGGCATCCTTCTGCAGTTTCTCTCCCCGACCCTGGGCGTGGTGAATCACTTCATTAGTGCCGTCGGACTCAAACCGGTCAATTTCATGGGTACCCCACAGCTCTTCAAGTCCATCTACGTATGGTCCGGCGTCTGGCAGAGCGCCGGCTGGGGCTCCATCATCTACTTGGCAGCCCTCGCGTCCGTGGACCCCGAGCTGCATGAAGCGGCGACCGTGGACGGCGCCAGCCGCTTCCAGCGGAACGTGCACGTCGATTTCCCGGGGATTCTGCCAACGGTCGTCATCGTGCTGATCCTGTCGCTCGGCCAGATCATGAATCTCGGATTCGAGAAAGCCTATCTCATGCAGAACCCGCTCAACCTGACGTCCTCGGAAATCATCCAGACCTACGTCTACAAGGTCGGTATGTCCGGTGTTCCGCAGTTCTCGTACGCTGCCGCCATCGGGCTTTTCAATTCCGTCATCAACCTCGTCCTGGTCCTCGGAGCCAACCAGGTGGCCCGAAGACTCGGCGGCGTCAGCCTGTGGTAGTGGAGGAGAACGTGTCCCACATCGCGATGCGTCGACCCGGCGGAGACATTGGCTTTCGTGCGATCAATGGGCTGTTCTTGACGATCATCTGCCTGATCATCGTGTACCCGCTCCTGTACATCGTCAGTAACTCCTTCAGCGATCCCAACGAGGTCATTGCAGGCTCCGTCTGGTTGTACCCGATCAAGCTTTCCGTGGCCGCGTACAACGAAACGCTCGGCTATGCTTCCATCTGGACGGGATACGTCAATACGATCTTTTACACGGTCATCGGGACGATCATCAGCGTCGCGCTGACATTGCTCGCCGCGTATCCGCTTTCCCGGACGGATTTTCGCGGGCGCGGCGTCTACATGTTCATCGTCTTCTTCCCGATGATTTTCAGCGGCGGCATCATCCCGACGTATCTCCTGGTGCGCAGCCTGGGCATGGTCGATACCCGGTGGGCAATGATCCTGCCGTTCGCCCTTTCCTCGTGGAACATCATCATCACCCGCACCTACTACCAGTACACGATTTCCCAGTCCCTTCTGGACGCGGCAACGATAGACGGCTGCTCCGATTTTCGATTTTTCTCAAGCGTGGTGCTGCCGTTATCCGGTGCCATTACCGCGGTGAACGTACTGTTCTATGCGGTCGGGATATGGAACCAGTTTTTCTGGGCATTCCTCTATCTGAACCGGCAGGAACTGTTTCCGCTGCAATTGATACTGCAGAAGATCCTCATCCTCAACACGATGGATACCAAGGGTGGATCGATCAGCGTCGAGGCCGAGGACAAGCTGCACCTGCTCTACGCGACGATGAAGTACGCCGTGATCATCGTGGCGAGTCTGCCCGTCTTGTGCGTGTACCCGTTTGTGCAGAAATACTTCGTTCGGGGCGTCATGATCGGCGCGCTCAAGGGGTAACCCGTACCGAAGAGAGGAGGTGACGAGTGCTGGAACGCTTTCGCTGATACCGTGAATCGGCCTGGGGGGTGGCTCCAGGAAGGAGCAACGAATCCCGGGGAAATCTTCAGGAAGAGGAGAAGAGAATGATCAGACGAATCGGCTTGTGCGCTTTGATTGTGGCAATCGTCGCCGTTGGGCCGCTGTTTGCCGCCGGCCAGAAGGAGGGCGCATCTTCGGCGCCCGCAGCCGGGGTGTCTGCGCCCGGGGCGCTTCCCATCGTCGAAAAACCGGTGACGTTGACGGCCCTTATCGTGCCTTTTGGCAACATCACCGACATTACGACCAATGCATACACAAAATGGATGGAGCAGAAGACCAACATCCATCTTGACTTCCAGGTGGTACCTGCCACTGCTGATGCACCTTCGAAGGTTGCGCTCGTCATTTCGAGCGGCAAGCTGCCGGACATGATCATCGGCCCCGCCATGCCCTCCGGATGGCAGGAGACCTACGGCGGGTCGAAGGGAGTGCTGGCTCCCCTGAATAACCTCATTCAGCAATACGGGTTCTACCTCAAGCAGGTCATCCAGCAGGACCCGGCGTACCTGGCGGACAGCGTCCTGTCGGACGGGCAGATCTACATGCTGGGCGCGTGGGAGGAATGCTATCACTGCTCCGTCGCGGAGAAGATGTGGATCAACACGGATTGGCTGAAGAAGCTGAACCTGAAGATGCCGACCACGACGGCGGAGTACGAGAATGTTCTGAAAGCCTTCAAGAACGGCGACCCGAACGGGGACGGCAAGGCCGATGAGTTGCCGCTTTCCGGAGCGCTCAACACGTGGCACAGCACCCTGGACGGCTTCCTGATGAACGCGTTCATCTACGACGACGGCCAGAACCGCATGAACGTGGACGCCAACGGCAAGGTCATTCCCGCGTTCTCACAGCCCGAATTCCGTGAAGGCCTGAAGTACATGAACAGGCTGTACACCGAAGGGCTGCTCGATCCCCAGGCCTTTGTCCAGAACCTGACCCAGTTGCAGCAGCTGGTCATGGGGCCCAACATTCTTGTCGGATCGGCCATGGTCGGCCACCGCGGCATGTTGACCACCGACGAGTACAGCCCACAGAGCTTCTTCTATGAAGTTGTGCCACCGCTGAAAGGGCCGAAGGGAGTGCAACTCTCGGGCTTCTTCCCCTATTCTCCCCACACTGACGGCAGCGACGCGGCGATCACGAAGGCCTGCAAGAACCCCGCGGCGGCTTTCAAGTGGCTCGACTACCAGTTCAGCCAGGATGCCTCGATTTCCAACTGGAACGGGATCCAGGGCGTGGATTGGAACCCGGCGAAGGCAGGAGAGATCGGCCGCGATGGAAAGCCTGCACTGTTCGAATACGTGAACGGACCGCAGAACAACCCGGTGGCACAGTCCCAGCAGAATCGCGCATGGGTGCACACCGGTCCATACTTCATGCCCGCCCACTGGTTCGGCGGCGGCGCCATTGAGCAGGGGAAGTTCGAATACGAAACCTACCTGTATGGGGCTTCCGATCCGTACGTGCCGTTTGCCCCGAAGGTCGTCATGCCGAATGCCATGCCGTTCCTGCCGAGCGACGCCAAGATCGTCGCCACGATGCAGCAGCAGGTCAATGACTTCGTCTACTCCGCGGTCGCGAAGTTCACCACGGGACAGCTCGACATCAACAGCGACGCGGCCTGGCAGCAGTACCTGGGCCAGCTCGACCAGATCGGCATCGCCGACTACACCAAGGCGTACCAGAACGGGTACAGCCTGTGGCAGAAGGACGTCGACGCGGGTCTTGGGATGCTGAACGCCAAGTAGGAATCCCTGAGAACGTCCATCCCCGGGGTCCATGCGCCCGGTGGAGAGAGTGGCCCCGGCAATCGACCATCGATTCGCCGGGGCGTTTTCAAAATACCACGCCGAATCGCAGAAGAGTGCCCCGCAGAGCGTTGAGGAGTGTACCTATGGGAATCCGCAAGCAGCAGTTCATCTCGGCGCTCGAGCATCGGGTGCCGTCTGACTACGTCCCGTTGTGGGAGTTGCATTTCCATCTCTGGAACGCATTCGCCGGCGGAGGGTTCGTGTCGGGTCGGGATTACCAGAAACTCAGCGTTGCTGAAAAGGACCGCGCCCTGCGGGATGATGCGCGCATCATGATCGACGTCGCGGACCGGTTGGGCTTTTGCGGCGTGACCATACCGGATTCGCCGTGGGATTGCATCTATACCCTGCCGCCGGAGGATCGGCTCACCTTGGCTGGCTACCTGCGAGCCGAGTCCCCGGATTTTCTCATGACCGCTGCCTGCGGCGGAGTCATGGCGATCCCCGATTCACCGGACTACGTCGAGTTCTGCTACAGGCTCCTGGATGCCCCGGACGAAGTGGAGAAGCAGTGTGAGGCGCGGTTGCAGAACGGGCTGGAATCGTTGAAGCGGTACCGGGACCGCGGCATCGAGGCCGCCTACGTTGCTGCCGACATGGCCGACAACCGTGGCCCGTTCTTCAGCGCCGCGCAGATGGACCGTTTCATCCTGCCATATCTTTCGCGGTGGGTGGAGGGGGCCAGGAAGGCGGGCATCTACCCCATTCTGCACACGGACGGGGACGTCACGAGGCTGCTTGGAGATCTGGCCGCGACAGGGATCTGCGGCATTCAGGCCGTCGACCCGGTGGCCGGCATGGACATCCGGCGGGTCAAGGCGGACATGGGGAGCCGGCTGTGCCTGTGTGGAAACGTGGACTGCGGAGCCTTGATGTTATCCCCCCCGGCGCGCATCTACGACATGACCAGGGACCTGCTGCTGTCCTGCAAGCCGGGCGGGTGCTTCGTGCTTGGCGCTTCCAACGCGGTGGTGGACAGCACGCCCGCGGAGAACTACGAAGCCATGGTCCGCGCATGGCGAGAGCACGGAAGCTATCTTTCGCGGTGAATAGCCTCAGCGATCTTCAGAAAGGCCGGAACGAGAGCCAGTGCGCGTTTCAGCGTCCGATCCGAACGGGGAACGAGGTACCTGAAAGGGAAACCGCTTCAGGTACCCCGCCCGTTCAAGGCTCAAGCATTGAATCCGCCCGCAGAATCTGAGCCTCCCCCGGATCAACCGGTCATCTTCCTGGCTCCCGCTAAAACGGCGGTTTGCGCTCAATCTTGAACACCACGGCGTGCTCAAGCGCAAGTTTTGACGGCACGGATATCTTCATCCCATCCGGATGAATGGCCCACTGCGGCTTTTCGCCGGTTCCGAGTATCGACACGGAGGCGATTTCCGAGGGGTAAAGTCGCTGGGAAAGGCCCTTGATCGTAACGTCCCTGCGCGGCACGCCGAGACAGATCGCGTACAGCGCGTCACCTTTGGCGGTGAACCGAAAATCTTCGGTCGTGTAGGCAAGCGTAAGGTCTTCGTTGAAGGGACCGGCCTTTTTCATGACCGTCGGCCCTTCTCCAAAGAGCATCCATGGTGTCGTCCCATAGACCGCCTCCCCGTTGACCCTGAGCCAGGCACCCATCGTTTTCAGTACTGACACCGCCTCGGCAGGGATTTCGCCGTTGGGTTTCGGCCCAACGTTGAGAAGCATGTACCCGTTCTTGCTGATGTTGTCGACCAGATAGTGGATAAGGGATGTGGCACTCTTGTATTTGGTGTCTTTGAGGTAACCCCAGCCCTGCCCGTCATCCACCGTGGTATCCGTAATCCAGTCGTGGTAGGTCATCTCGCTGAACCGTCCCAACTCCAGGTCGATGACTGCGCTCCCGGGGACGGCATGGTGCCACTTGTACGTGAGCACCACTTCCTTCTTCCACTCCTCGGCCTTGGAGTAGTAGTAGGCGAACATCGCGCGTTTGTAGTGCTCCTGAACGTAGTCGAGTGCGAAATCGAACCACAGGAGATCAGGCCTGAAACGGTCAATGACTTCCCGGGTCTTGCCAAGCCAGACATCCAGGAACTCTTTCGTCGGCTTCTCCATGATCGGCCAAAGTTCATGCGGTTTCAGTCGAAGCGCCTTTTTCGGATCCATGTCGACGTCATGCGCCTTTCCGTACAGGCCCTCGTACTTCGGATCCGAGGTATCGAACTCCTTCCGCCAATGCGGAAAAAACCACCAGTTTTCGGCGTGATGCAACGCGACCATGAATCGAAGTCCCTTGGACCGTATTGCTCTCTCTAGTTCGGCGACAACGTCCCTCTTGGGGCCCATCTTCTTGGCGTTCCACTCGGAATAGCTCGTGTCCCACATGCAGAATCCGTCATGATGTTCGCCGACCGGGCCCGCGAACTGGGCTCCGGATTCTCGAAACAGGTCAGCCCACTGATCCGGATCGAACTTTTCGGCTGTGAACTGGGAAATGAACTCTCTGTACCCGTATTTTTCCGGGCCGCCGTAGGTCTTCTTGTGATACTCATATTGTTCGTTGCCCTCCCGGTACATGTTGTACGGGTACCACGTTGCGTTAGGCCCTCGCGCAGGTACGCTATAGACGCCCCAGTGGGTGTAGATACCGAACTTTGCGTCTCGAAACCATTGCGGGGTAGTGTGATTTCGCAAGTCATTCCAGGACGCCGGCGATTGCATGGTGACCTCCTGTTCGTAAATATAGCTTACTAACTAGACTATACGAGACGTGCAGCTTTGTCAATCCTTATTCGATCGGATAGTTATCGCGGCTATACCCCATTTCGGAAGGCTTCGATTCCTCTACCAATCGGACGGCAGGACGGCTTAAGAAGTCGCCCGGTTTGAGGCCTGGACGCGGCTATCAGCCCGCAGTCGCCATAGACAACGGCTTCGTTGTGGTGACCGTGTCGAGAATCGTTGGCGCTGTCAGACAGGACCGCCACCGCTGATGGACCGTGCCGCCGAGCGCTCTCGAAGGCTTAGCCACCGACGCTGCGGGAGAAGCGTGTTACTGGTCTTCAACTCGACAAGGGCAGTCGCCGGGGTCCGCGCCCGAGACTGCGGAGCCCTTCCAGCGTGAGACGGCGCCGAAGTCGACGACGCGCAAGTATCCCAATCCGTCCAGCGATTGTTTTGCCTTGGCGGATCGCTTCCCGGACGCGCAATAAACGATTATAAGTGCGGCCTTATCCTGCGTTGGAGGTTTGGCGGCGATCGTATCGTACGGGATGTTCACTGCTGTCGGGATATGACCCTGCTCGTACTCCTGGAGAGTGCGCACGTCAACCAAGTAGTACGTTTCGGACCGGGTCGAGATCAGGGACTGCAATTGATCAGGATCCTGGTACGAAGGCTGGGACTGCACCCCTGGGGCGGGCGCAGCGGCCGCCCACGCAGCACCAAAAAGTCCTAGACCCACGGCAAGGAAAATGGAGAGTGCACAAGCTCGTTTCTGGAACATCTACGACTCCCTATCCTTTCCTGTGCCTCTGCAGCTTGCCATCGCCGCCCGCGGCATGTCAAGGTCGCGCCGACGGCCTATCAAGCCGACGGGCTGACTCCATCGAAACAAGCCCATGCAACGCCGACGCCGCGAATCGCCTTTGGAAAGGGGTGCAGCGCACGGCGTTGACGCTTCGAAAGCGCGCCGGTATGCTCCCTGTCATGGGGAAGAAGCGGGAGGTCGCTCCCGCAGCAAGCAAGAGTTCGCGAGCCGGCCGTCGGGGTGCGGCGTTGATCGCCACGGGGATTCTACTAGTATTGGGAGTCCTGGCAGTTCTTGTCGTCCTGTTTCTTTCGCGACAGCGCCCGCTGCCCGTCCTGAGCCGGGATGAACTCCGAAAGCAGGCGAGCGCAGTCCATTTCTCTCCCACCAAATCGCTCGGAACAGGGCTCGTGGAGCTCCTTCCGGCAAACGCAGCGCTGCCTGAGGCCAGCGCGGATCTGCTTGCTGTCGGTTCCGTTGCGCCTGACTTCCGGCTACGAACGCCGACCGGCGATGAAGTCCGGCTCTCCGACTACCGAGGCAAGACCGTGTTGCTGGAGTTCTCGTCTACCTGGTGTCCTCGCTGTCAAGCCGAGGCGCCGCACATGCTTCGCATTGCGCAGGCCCTTCCCGACTCAGGTTTCGCGGTCTTGGCGGTGAACTGCGACAGCGAGGATCCCGCGAGCGTTTATGCGTTCGATGAGTACTTTGGCATCCCCTACAAGACACTGCTTGACCCGGGCGGCCGACCCGGAAGTTTTTCCAACCCGGGAACACGGGGACCTGTGACGCGCGCCTACCACATCAGCCTCCTTCCCGCGTTTTTCGTCATCGACCCGCATGGACGCATCTCATGGCGTGCAGACGGGGAGAGACCCGTCGTACAGATCGTGGCTGAACTGGCTAAGGCGTTCGGCCACTGATGATCGGCCGGATGGATAGCTCGATGGCGTCCCGCAGAGCGCTGCGCAGTGGATCTGTTCAGGGGAACTATACGTCCTGACGTTTCGGAAACCGTGTCGCGACCAGGATTCAGGCATGACGCGGAAGGCGCTGTAACAAATCGTTGGAGCTTTCGGGCATGATGCAGCTTGGAGCGGTGACATGCGCTTCCAAGCCCGAGTAGGCCGATAGGGTGCAGGCCAGCAGTTCAACTATTTGTTAGCTGGTTCTCAGGTTTTATCAAAAGCTGTAGAGTAGCGTCGTGGAGATGAAGCTTGGCCTATTCAGTTGGTATGGATATGAGGCTCCAATTGCGCGCCGCTTGGAGCACATTCATCAGGCGGGCTTTACCTCAACCATGCTCTGGTGGGGAGACGAGCAGGCAAACCCAGAAATTGATGCCGACCTTCTGAAGAGAGCCGTCGACCTTGGGATTTCGATAGAAAATGTGCACGTCCCATTCGCAGACGCTAACTGGTTGTGGGCTGCCGATCTCGACGTGCATCGCGCCTATTGGTCGCGATACATAAGGTATGCTGATTTCTGTGCAGAGCATCGCCTCTCAACCATAGTGGTGCATGTGTCAAAGGGATCCCTCGTAGCTGCCCCGAGTGAGTATGGAATCGACACCATGAGGAGACTCTCCACCTACTGCTTGCGGTCAGGAGTATCAGTAGCTTTGGAGAACACCGGTAGGATTCTTCTCATTCGAGGCACTTCTGGACGCGATTGATAACAAGAACCTGGGGTTGTGCTATGACACTTCGCATGGGAGACTCTATGAAGAGACTGAGTTTCAATTGCTGAAGAAGTATCCTCACCGTCTCAAGTGTCTCCATATTTCTGACAACGATGGCGTGGAAGACAGGCACTGGATGACGGGGCAGGGAGTGATCGATTGGGAATCCTTCGTTCGGAACCTGCCGACCGACTGTGAGTGTCAAACGCTTTCGCTGGAAGTTTGTCCGCGTGACAAGAGCCAGGACGAAAAAGAGTTCCTCGAAGAGGCTTTCGTACGCATACATGCTATCCGGGAATCCGTAATGAAGAGAACCAGCTAACATGTCGCTGGAGTTAACCTCTCCGGTGCGCTTCTGGGTCGACAGTGGGCCGATCCGTCGGGTTTGCTTCGCGTTGGTGAATCGACGGGGCGACTCAGCTCCGCGTGAGGAGTCTTTTCATGAAACCGTTCCCGGCTCAATAACGGGCGGTTATCTGAGGCCCGGCAAGGGCGCGCAAACCGGAGCCTTGTCGGTCCGACTCAGGTTCGGATTGCTTCTTCTTGGCAGAGCGTTGCTGATTGGGGAGAGTACACGCAGGGGGCTTGGGTACCGCTGGACTTGGAGCTTCGCAGCTACGCCACGAATATCAAGGCTGAGCTCTGGGGCCCGTCGCCCGTTACGCCTGAACCATTTCGTCCCGAAAAGTCGATAGTACTTGTCAGGACGGAGAACCGAGGACATCTCTTCATTCGCCTCTCATAAACGGCAGTCGCCGGGTTCTCTCTGGCTAAGAAGGCGCCTGTTTTCTGACACCAGCTCGACCCACGGGCTTGTCCGCGGACAGGTGACAGCCTGCCAACCAGAGGAGGTCCGGCGGTCGATCATCCCGGTCTCCGAGGCTTATCCCGCGCGGTGGCAATGGAAAACAGCTCGAAGAGAACCTTTCCCGCGAGGATGCCCCACGCTAGCCAGTTGCCCATCCCGAACATGACGAGGCAGAAGCCCCCCGCAATAATTGTGACATGGGGCAGGAAAAGGGCGAGACGCGCCGCAATGTCAATTGCATTCGAGCTCATCTTTGGCTGACTCTCCCCGGCGCAGGCGAAGAACAGCGTGCAGGACGTCGGCACAGGTCCACAGCAGGAACGCGGCTGCGACCTCGACGAGGGAGGTGGCGCTCGGCGGCGCGAGCAGCGTGCTGCTTGGGTTCGCGAACAAGCCCGTCATGCCGATCAGCGTGAAGAAGAGCACAAAGATCAGGTGGGCTGCAGGGAAGGCGAAGTACGGGCCGATGCGTGACGTTTGAACCCCCGCCCGCCGCGCCATAGTCTTTCGCACCGCAAGACCGATCAGGGAGAAGACCTCCTCCATCCAAAGTCCCCATAGGAAGACGAGAGGCGAACTGCCGCCGAGAAAAATCGCGCCGGCGAGAACGAAGATCGAAAACAGCCTCCCCAGGATTGCGAAGGCCCGGGCGAGTGGACGGCGGCCGGATTTCTGGGCCTCCGCGTTGTTGGTCGATTCCACCGACAATCTCCTTTTCCCGCTGCCGCTTCCCGTTCGCCACGGGCTCTCGCTCC
The DNA here is from genome assembly GCA_963768665.1 of uncultured Spirochaetota bacterium. Taxonomy (GTDB): domain Bacteria; phylum Spirochaetota; class Spirochaetia; order SZUA-6; family Fen-1364; genus Fen-1364. The sequence goes on from CAVYIU010000004.1 coordinate 862,427, forward strand.
CTGTCACGGCTGGGAGTGGTATGCGCGTAGCTGGCCGTCATGTCCAGCCGATATCCGCGGCTAAACGACTGGTGTTCATCGAGCAGGCGTGGAAGGGGAAGAACGAGCTCGGCAAGCCGAAGAGTTCAGCAAAAGCACTTGACTGATCTGATAGACTGTCAATTGAAGCAGGGCATCCGCACCCGGCAAAAGGACTTCCCTTGAGTTGAGCAAAAGCAGGAGGGAGCTGAAATGAAAGAGTTGATAGACCAGGTCATGGCGGAAATTGAGGCTGATCCGACGATCAACGCAAAGGAAATCAACCTGGACGTGCAATCCAAGGGTTTCCTCAAGAGAAGAAAGCTTTTGAATGTGAACGGAATGGTGGACTCAGCCGCGGAAATGGAATCGGTACTGAGAATCGTACAGAGGCAAGCGGGCGATAACTACGACGTCGTCAATAAGCTGGTGGTGATGTAGCGACGGGTAGACCGCTTCGCCGGAACGGTTTCCACCGGCTGATGCTTTCGAACAGCTGCGAACCACGTCCCAGTTCTCCTTGCAGGCTTCCTGCCGGTGGTTCCCGCAGCACTGCCGATGCTAATATCGAAGTGTCACCTGGAGCTGTTGTCGACCGCCGAAACGCGCAGGTATTCTCGGGCCGTGATCGTGATGTGGCCGACGCCCAGAACGATCGCGGCGATTGCCTGCCAGATTGAGCCGAGGACAAATGACGAAACCAGGAAGAAGACAACTGGGCTGGCTGCCATCGGAACGGGAATACCGACTATCGGTCTGAAAAGGAGTGCATAATCCCGCCCGCGCGCGAAGTAGCGAATCCACCCGGCGTAGTAAGTCGCAAGCGATATCCCCATGATTGCCCAGGCGAGGAGTACGAGAGTCCCTGCGTAGGAGAGCCCAAAGAAGATCGGCAGGATAAAGCTCGAGGTCTGGCCGAGCCTTTCGACGCTTGTGAGCAGGCGCGAGTCCTTGGGCGAGCCGTACTTCTGCAGGTTCAGGGGTGGAAAAGCGGCGTAAAGCACGTTGGGCATGAGAACGACAGCGGTGACCAGGAGACTTGCAGGGAATAGGTGCATCTGGGTAGTCCGAGATGAAGATTGACTCGCTCCCGCGATGGTGTCAACTTCATCTCCAGGAAACTAGATCTGCCGGCGGCATCCGGGGCATAGTGTCAATCTTTGTGGATGAACGCGTATATGTGTCCTTCAATGCATCGGTGATGATTCCGTTGTTTCCCCTCGGGGCTTGGAGGCCCGCCACGACGCGGCTTTTCCTGGATGTGTCTCCGATTCAAGCTTCGAAGTTGGTTTTCCATCCGGGAGAACCGAGAGGTAGCTCCACGGTATCGCTCGCGCTGAGCGATCGCCAGCTCGTCTGCGCTGCGGGCTCCTTCTCGTCGGTTTCCCAAGCTGGAGTCGGGAGTCCGACTTTCCTCGCTCGCTCTGCCAAACACATCTTCTGTAAGGACTTACAGTGGTTCCTTGAATGAGGGGTCCTCCTTTTGCCCCGGGGTCAGCAGACGTCCTCGGGAAGGGGAAGAAATCCCGCGACTTTTTTATTGCTCTCAGCCGGCGGCCATGATAAAGTACACATATGAAGTTTTAGGATCGGTAGATGTTGTGAAGACGTACACGAAGACGACAAAGTATATGGCCATCAAGAAGCAGATCCTTCGCCTGATTCGTGAAGGGAAGTACAAGAGTGGCGACAAGCTGCCGAGCGAAAATGAGCTGGCTGCCATGCACGATGTCAGTGTCATCACGTCGAAAAAGGCGCTCGAAGAACTGGCGAGAGACGGCTCTATCTACCGCGTAAAGGGCAGCGGCAGCTTCGTTGCCGATCCAGCGAAGAAGAAGGAACCAGCGCATGTGAGCATGATCGCCATGGTCCTTCCCCTTGGCAGCAATACCGGCGGCGGTATGGAGTTGTTCTCCAGTGTTGAAATGGTCGCCAAGAGCCACGGCTATTATGTCAGCGTCGATAACACGCATCGCAACTGCCAGAAGGAGCGTGACATCCTGCAGAGGCTGCTGCGTGATGGCGTCAAGGGAATCATCTATTATCCGTCGTTTTCCTCCGAGAATTTCGACCTGATCAAGAAGCTTGCGATGGAGAACTACCCCATTGTCATTATCGATAAGTCGATTTATGCCATCGAAATTGACACGGTGTTGTCCGACAACCATCGGGGCGGCTACGAGATGGCAAGATACCTCCTCGGGTGCGGCCATCGAAGAATCATCTTTGCATGTGAAAGCGAAATCGACGAGGTCTCCTCGATCCGAGAACGATTCCTCGGGTACTGCGATGCCCTGGCGGAGGCGAACGTTCCTCTCGATATCGACCTGGTCATGCATCCGAAAACGGGACACGAGCGCGGCGCCGAGCGGAACGGCATCGTCCATTTCTTCAGGGAAGTGGCGGCAAGGGTCCGGGACGACAGGTCCATCACTGCTGTGCAGGCAGCTTCCGACGTTAGTGCGGTCGAACTCATCAGCCAATGCCTGAAAAAGTGTGTCAAAGTGCCCGCGGACGTCTCCATTGCGGGCTTCGACGACCTGGACGTTGCCGCCTATTTCACGCCGCCCCTTACCACGGTGAAGCAGAGCTTCGGCGCAATCGGGCAGGTTGCCGCGGAATTGATATTCAAACGCATCGTTGACAAAGAAAGGAAGCACGAAAGGGTTCTCATTCCGGTGGAGCTTGTCATACGCGAATCATGCCGCGCTATTGACGGTGCACCGAAGAAGCCCAGACAAAGCAGGCTGCTTGCCGGCCCTGGATCCAGATCCGGTACGGGGGGGCGGTAACCCGAGCATGAAGCAGATCAAGCGCAGAGGAGCTTTCCAGGAGCTGTACGCGAACCGCGCCCTCTACCTGATGATAGTCCCGGCGCTGGCCGTGCTCATCATATTCGCCTACGTGCCAATGTACGGCATCCAGGTGGCGTTTCGCAATTTCAATGCCACCGGCGGCATTTCGGGCAGTCCATGGGTGGGCCTGAAGAACTTCATGTTCTTCTTCAAGTCCATCTACTTCGGGCGCCTGATGTTCAATACGCTGTTCCTGAATCTGCTCTTCCTGTCTGCTGGCCTGCTCATGCAGGTTTCCACCGCAATACTTATCAACGAGGTGCTCAGCAGGCGCTACCAGAAGGCGCTGCAGACGGCCATGTTCTTCCCGTACTTCCTTTCATGGATTGTCGTATCCACGCTGGTGAACGCGCTTCTCAGCGACTCTTATGGGCTGCTCAACAAGGCCCTGGCGCTCTTTGGATCGAAAGGCGTCGTTTGGTACAAGGCGCCGAACTACTGGCCGGCCATTCTCACCATTGCGAGCGTCTGGAAGGGCATGGGATACGGGGTGGTCATCTACCTGGCCAAGATTTCCGGTATCGAACAGGAGATGTTCGAGGCCGCGCGCATCGACGGCGCTAACAAGGCGCAGGAGATATTCCGCATCACGTTGCCCATGCTCGTGCCCACGATCGTCCTCCTGGTGCTCCTGGGAGTCGGAAACATGTTCCGCGGCGATTTCGCGATGATTTACCAGTTGACAAGCGATAGCGGCACGCTGCAGACCACCACCGATGTCATCGACACGTTCGTGTTCCGCGCCATGCGTGTGAACGGCCAGTACGGGCTGTCCGCCGCCATCGGCCTGACGCAGTCCGTGATGGGGCTGGCGCTGGTGCTGATATCCAACGGCTTGATCAAGCGATACGACAAAGACATGGCGATATTCTACGCGGGAGATGTGGCTGTGCGGAGAAGTATTCTACAGAGAGCATTCCAGGGTCTGAACGCGGTGTACCTCAGCTTTCTTGCTCTCCTCATGATGTTTCCCTTCCTGCTGGTGCTGGGGACCTCCTTCAGCACGGAGAAGTCGATTATCTCCTACGGATATGCCATATGGCCCCGTGAGTTCTCGCTGGAGGCGTACAAGTACGTGATCCGAGGCGGCGCGATCTTCCGCGCGTACGGCGTATCCATCTTCGTCACATTGGTCGGTACCTTCATCGCCGTGCTGATCACATCCATGGCGGGGTATGCCATATCGCGGAAAATTTTGAGATATCGCAATGGAGTTGCGCTTCTGTTCTACTTCACGATGCTTTTCAACGGCGGCATTGTGCCCTGGTACATCATGGTCAACAACATGGGCCTTCGCAATTCCATATGGGTGTTGATACTTCCCATCTGCTTCTCTCCTTTCCTGATGCTGCTGATACGCAACTTTTTCCAGACGCTGCCGGAGGCGGTGATCGAGTCCGTCAAGCTGGACGGCGCGGGAGAAATGAGGATATTCCTGCAGATCATACTGCCCATGGCGCTGCCGGGCTTTGCAACCATCACACTTTTCTACATGCTGAGCTTCTGGAACGATTGGTGGCTGGCATTGTGCTTCATCGACAAGGAGGCGCTCTTCCCGCTGCAGTACCTGCTCCGCAAGGTCCTGAGCTCTACGTTGTATGCAAGCATGGGCGGCATGCAGTCGAAGATGAACGTGGGAACCGCGCCAACGGAGACGGCGAAAACCGCGACGAGCATATTCACCATCGGTCCCATCATCCTGGTGTATCCGTTCATCCAGAACTATTTCATCAAGGGCATTACGATTGGTGCGGTCAAGGGATAGAGGCACCATCGTTGCTAAATACAGTTCGGGAGCAGGAGGAAAAAGGAAATGATGAAAGGAAAGCGGTTCTTCGTCCTGGTGGTGCTGCTTGCGCTGACCATGATGGCGGCGTTCACGGTCACCGCCGCCGGTGCGCCGGCTCTCTACAACCTGCGCATACTGACTGCAGGCGACAAGCCACCGGATCAGCAAACAGTTTTTGACGCGGTCGAGGCCCAGACCAGGGGCACTCTCAACGTCAAAATCACCGTCGACTACATTCCCTGGGCGGATTACATCGAGAAAGTGCGCCTGATGTCCGCGGCCAAGGAAAAGTTCGACATCTGCCTTACCTTCAGCGGCGTGGAAACGGAGGCGTACAGCCGCCAGGAGATGCTCCCGCTCGACGACCTCCTGAAGCAGTACGGCCAGCACCTGCTGAAGAACATCCTTCCGAGCAACTGGGTGTGGGCGAAGTCCGCCGACGGCAAGACCATCTCGGTCCCCTGCCAGTATGCCAAGGACGGAATCTACACCACGCTGGTCGTCCGAAAGGACCTTCGTCTGAAGTACAATTGCCCCGAGATCACGAACATGGATACCCTGGCCCAGTATCTCGATGCCGTCGCCAAGAACGAGCCGAAGCTCACCCCGCTCCTTGGCGGTTCGATCGCGGCAGCCGCCACTCACGAGGTCGAGCGCCTGTTCGGCAGTGATATTCACATCGGCTACCAGGGGCAGGGCTATGCCATCGGCTTCTGGGATACGAAAGGACCCGAGGCGAACAAGGTCAAGAACTGGTACGCTGACAAGCGTGCGCAGGAATGGATGACGCTGGGCGCGATGGCGATGAACCGGCACTGGTACGCCAAGGACCTGAACGCCGGCGAGAACGGCTACGACCAGACCGCCATCGCGAGCGGCAGGGTCGCCTGCCTGCAGATGGACTACTACAACTTCAACACGATCTACAATAACGCCAAGCAGACCAACCCGAGCTTCCAGCTTGAATGGGCCCTGGTGGACAAGGGCCAGCCGGTGCCCGCCGAGATCTGCAACAACTTCGCACAGGTTTCCGCGACCTCCCAGGATCCTGCGCGCGCCGTGATGTTCCTCGACTGGATCCAGGCCTCGCAGGACAACTACGACCTCTGGTACTATGGCATCAAGGGCAAGCACTACACGCTGTCCTCCACGGGCGAGGTCGTGTATCCGCCGGGGTCGATCTCCACGGCGCTCCCCTATGCCCCCACCCCGTGGTACTTCCGCAACTACATGATGGACCGCTCCATCTCCACCGACTGCGACATGACGAAGACCGCGCAGGCGTACTGGAAGGCCGTGAAGATTCTCCCGCTGCCCGATACTGCTGCATTCGTGTATGACACAAAGAACACGCAGCTTGAGGTCACGCAGGTCAACACGGTCATCCAGCAGTACTGGAACGACCTGTCGAATGGCGTGCTTCAGGGAGACGCAAACTACAAGAAGTTCCTGAAGGCGTTGGACGACGCCGGGATGCCCGCAATTCTGGCCGACATGCAGACACAGCTGGATGCCTGGAGGGCCGCCCATCTGAAATAGGGCCCTCCGGGGCGAATAGCGAAACAGTACTTTCCAGGGGAACCGGCGGGTGCGCCGGTTCCCCGTCAGTCATGACGGTGAGGACGGCATCCTACGGACGGCACTCTCTTCGACATTCAGCGGTTTTCTGTGCATGACGGGCCGGGCATCAGGACGACGGTATTTCTCAAAGGCTGCAATCTCCGCTGTTTCTGGTGCCACAACCCGGAGTCTGTCGGCCTCGTCAGGGAAGTGCAGTTCATGGAGCAGAAGTGTATCGGGTGCGGCAGGTGCGCAGCGGTCTGCCCGTGGGGTTGCCACACGATAAAGGACGGCCGGAGGCTCTACGATCGGGCGTGCTGCATTGCGTGCGGGAACTGCACGGTTGCCTGCCCATCGGAAGCCCTCGCGTTTGTCGGCAGGAACTATACCGTCCAGGAAGTGCTGGAGGTCGTGGCGCGCGATGCGCCCTTCTACAGGAACTCGGGCGGAGGGATCACCTGCTCCGGCGGCGAACCAATGCTGCAGATCGATTTCCTTCAAGGGCTGCTCTCCGGAGCCAAGACACTTGGCCTGCATACGGCGGTGGACACGGCAGGCAACGTCCCCTTTCGTCTTTTCGAGGGTATCTTTCCCGTGACGGACCTGTTCCTCTACGACATCAAGTGCATCGACGATGACATGCATATCAAGGCCACGGGAAGGAGCAACCGTTTGATACTCGAAAACATCAGGAGGCTCTCCGAGGCCGAAGCGGCCATCTGGGTGCGCATCCCGATGATTCCGGGCGTCAATGACACGATAGACAGCATGGCCCGCACAGCGGACCTCCTCGAGCCACTCCGCAGGATTGAGCGGGTGGAGCTGTTGACCTTCCACCGCCTGGGGGGCGGCAAGTACGAGTCGCTGGGCAAGACCTATGCAGCCCGCGATCTGGTGCCGGCCACAAAGGAGGAAATGGTGATGCTATCGAAGCCTTTCGTTGACAGGAACATGGCGGTGAAGGTCTCTTAACTACAGGCAATCAGGCGAGGGGTATCGAAACATGAGCATGACTGTCCAGGAGAGAATTGATCAGCTCCGAATGAAGAAGGAGCGCCAGACCCAGGAGAAGGTCAAGGTGTACGGCCGGCTCGGCTTCTTCGATACGGACGACAAGGGGACGGTGCTTCCTCCGGAGGGGTGGTCGTGGGTTCCCGAGCCGAACGATCCCAACGGCGGATGGTTTGGAAACAAGTCCGTGAGCGACAATTTCAGGCGGCTGCTGGAAACCCATCCCGTCTCCATCGACCCGTTGAGCTCACTGGCCGGCGCTTACATGATCAAGCAGGAATGGCACCGCAAGGCGGGCTGGCCCTCGGATCCCTCGTTCGCGTTCCCGGATCTGCAGGTGCTGCACAAGCGGTACGACCTCGTGAGCGGCATCGGCGGTGCACACCATTTCCATCACGACGTCGAGAACATCGGCTTCAAGCTCGGCTGGAAAGGGATACTCGAGAAGATCAGGTACTACAAGGGCGAGCACACGGACGACCCCGAAAAGGTGGAGTTCCTCGAAGCGGAAGAAGGCGTGGTGCTGGGAATCCAGAACTGGATCTCCCGCAACGCGGAGGCCGCGAAAGAGATGGCTGGAAAGGAGACAGATCCGGACTTCCGCGCCAACCTCGAACGCATGGCGAAGATGAACTGCAAGCTCGTGGACGCGCCGCCGGACACCTTCCTGGAAGCCTGCCAGTGGCTCGCCTGGTTCATGCTGGAAGCGGTGATGTTCAACGGCGGCGCGGCGGGCGGTGCCCTCGAAAACCTCCTTACTCCCTACTATGAGCGCGATGTCGCGGCCGGCATCTTGACGCCCGAGGAGGCTGTGTGGCACCTGGCCTGCCTGCTCCTCAAGGACAATACCTACTACGAGATCGGCGGCACGAAGCCGGACGGCACCGACCGCACCAACATCATCAGCTATCTCACGCTCGAGGCCTCGCACCTGCTGCGCATTCCGAATGCGCTGTGCCTCAGGATCCACTCGAACATCGACCGTGCATTCGTGCGCAAGGCCGTGGAGTACCTCTTCGCGGACAAGACCGGCGCGCCCGCGTTCCTCGGAGACCGGGCGATGGTGGAAGGGTTTATGCGGAACGGCTACAGCGAGGAAGTGGCGCGGCAGCGCTACAAGACAGGCTGTCACTGGTGCGCTTTGCCCGGCACGGAATATACGCTGAACGACGTCGTCAAGATCAACATGGCAAAGGTGTTCGAAGTGGCCTTCCAAGAGATGATGGCGGACAAGGCACATGCCCCGTCCGTCTCGCGGCTCTGGGTGCTTTTCGATACGCACATGGGTCTCGCCGTGCGCGCGGTCGCCGACAGCGTGGATTTCCACATGGAGCACATGGACAAGGTATTCCCGGAGCTTGCCATGAACTTCATGTGTCACGGGCCCATCGAACGCGGCCTCGACATATCGCACGGCGGCGTGGACAACTACAACATATGCGTCGATGGCGCCGGGCTCGGCGTGGTTGCCGACAGCTTCGCGAGCCTGGAGCAGCGCATCGAGAAGGAGGGCTGTTTCACCTGGGAGCAGGTGGCACGCTGCATCAGCACCGACTGGCAGGGTGCCGAAGACGTCCGCCTGATGATGAAGCGCGTGCCCCGTTACGGCGTTGGCGGCACCCGTGCCGACGAATACGCCGTGAAGATCGTGCAGGATTCGCTGGTGAAGCACGTGAAGGCCGGGCCGACCGCCGGGGGCTACAACATGATACCCGGTCTGTTCTCCTGGGCCAACACCATCGGCATGGGAAAAAACGTGGGCGCCACGCCGAACGGCCGCAAGGTGCGGGAGCCCATTACGCACGGCGCCGACCCGGAGCCGGGCTTCAAGGAATCCGGCGCCCTCACCGCGATGGGAGTGGCGGTGGCGTCCGTGCAGCCGCGCTGGGGCAACACAGCGCCCTTACAGCTCGAGATCGACCCGATTCTCGGCAGGGATGAAGACGGCGTCGACCGTATCACTGCCTTCCTGATGACCTACTGCAACGATCTGGGCGGCACGCTGGTGAACATCAACATCCTGGACAGGGCCAAGGTGCTCGACGCCCACGAGCATCCTGACAGGCATCCCGACCTCGTCGTGCGCGTGACCGGATTCTCGGCCTACTTCTCCGCGCTGTCCAAGGAGTTCCGCCAGCTCGTCGTCGACCGTATCATCGAGGGCTGAGATGTCCCGGGAGCGATTTCTCAAGGCGGTGAACCTCCAGCCGGTGGATCGTGTGCCCTGCAACGAATGGATCGACCACCCCGATTTCGTCCGCAAGATCACCGGCATCGACCCCTTTGAGGACCCGAGCGGCGCCATCGTGGAAGCGCTCCGTTTGCTCGACATAGACTGGTACGTCGGCATCCCGAAGCGTTCCCACCGGTTCAGGGACGGCGAGAGCAAGAAGGACCTCGGCCACGGTCACTACGTCTCCCAGTGGGGTTTCACGGGCAGCGGGTGGGAGATGGAGCATGGCTTCGACAGCGACGAGGACGTGCTGGCCTACAACCCGCTGGAGCGGAGCACCCCGGCGGACCGCCTCACCGGGTACCGCGCCGTCGTCGAGGACATCCGGTCCGACCAGAGGCTCGTGGGGGATTCCTGCTACATCTCCGGGCTCTACTACACGACGTTGTTTCAGTGGTTCATCCTCACCTTCGGGTGGGAAATTTTCCTGGTGACCGCCGCGGCAGCGCCCGAGAGGTTCAGGCGCACCATTGCGCAGTTTGCCGAGATGTCGTGCGAATATAGCGCCTATTTCGCCACCACGGATCTGCCCGTCTTCTATTGCCATGACGACCTTGCGCTGACGAACGGTCTCGTGTTCTCGCCGGCGTGGTACCGCAAGAACATCTTCCCACACTATGAGAGGATCTTCGCCCCGGTGAAAGCCGCGGGGAAGAAGATAATCTTCGTCTCGGACGGCAACTACTCCGAGCTCATCGACGACCTGGTTTCGGTGGGCGTGGACGGCCTGATGGTCGACCACTTCAACGATATCGAGGCCGTCCTTCGCAGTCACGGCGGAAAGGTGCTGATCGCAGGCAACGCCGACATCGCCAAGCTCACCTTCGGCACGCCGGAGGACGTGCGCCGCGACGTCGCACGGTGCATGGAATACGGGCGACGCTATCGCGGCTACGTGATCAAGGTCACCGGCGACCTGCCGCACAACATCCCCATCGAGAACATCGAAGCCTACTTCGACGCGTGCCGCGAGTTGGGCAGGCTGTGACGAGTCCTCCGTGGCCCGACGGTCGCGGGTCGCAGCCCCCGTGCAAGTTCGTCTGCCGCCGGCTGGGTTCGGCGGGCAGCCTGTCCATGGGAACAGCTTCGCCTTGACACCCCCGGAGCGCGTGTTAAGAAGCACCGGCGCATTCCCTCGGCGCCCAGGGGTTCAAAATGACAGTGGGCATCACATTTGACCTTCGCTCCGACTGGCTCAGCCAGGGCTTCTCCGAGCTCGAGACGGCCGAGTTCGATCGTGAAGAAACGGTTGCGGCCGTGGAAAGCGCGCTCCGCGCGGAAGGCCTCGTCACCGAGCGGGTGGGAAACTACCGCGCCCTCATGGCCGCGCTCTCCACGGGCAAGCGCTGGGACCTGGTGTTCAACTTCTGCGAAGGGATGTACGGGGTCGGTCGGGAGGCGCTCGTGCCGGCGCTGCTTGACGCCTACCGGATTCCCTACACTTTCTCCGACCCCGTCGTTCTCGGCCTCTGCCTTCACAAGGGCCTGACGAAGAGAGTCGTGAGGGACGCCGGGGTTCCGACTCCGGCATTCGCGGTGGTGGAATCCTCCGCCGACGTGAAAAAAGTAGCCCTCCAGTACCCGCTTTTCGCCAAGCCCGTCGCCGAGGGGACCGGCAAGGGGATCACGCCGCGCTCACGCATCTGAGTCTGCCGCGTCCCTGCGGGAGATGTGCGAGTCACTCCTTGCGGAGTACCACCAGCCGGTCCTGGTGGAGGAGTATCTGCCCGGCAGGGAGTTCACCACGGCGATCATCGGGACGGGTGACGACGCCGAGGCGGTCGGCACCATGGAGGTGATCCTGCTGGACACCGCAGAGGCACACGCCTACACGTACGTCAACAAGGAATACTGCGATGACCGTGTCCGTTACGAGCTCGTCGGCGGCGCCGACGCCGCCTCCTGCGCGGCGCTGGCGCTGCAGGCGTGGCGCGCGCTGGGCGCGCGGGATGCCGGGAGGATCGACATCCGCATGGACGCTCGGGGCGTTCCCTGCTTCATGGAGGTGAACCCTCTCGCCGGGCTGCACCCGCAGCATTCGGACCTCCCGATCATCTGCACCATGGCCGGTATCGGCTTCCAGGAGCTTGTCGGGAGGATCGTGGCTTCAGCGCGGCGACGAGCCGGTCTCTGAGCCGGGAGGGAGGGGAGGGGCAAACCTGTTTCTCTCGCCGGAAGCGAGCTTCGACCTCACGCAGGCGCAGAACCGCTCCACGACCCACTGGAAGCAGGCCGGCGGCAGCTTCTCCTTGCGGACGTCCGGCACGTCGTTGAGCGAATCGATGATGAAAGGCTGGCCTTCCGGTGTGACGCACCATTCAACCCCGTTGAAGTCCAGGCCAAGGGCCGCATTCAGGGCAATGGTTCGGCTCGTGATGTGCTCCTCCACGCTGGAAAGGGCGGACGGTTCTGGGAGGAAGTATTCTCCCTGGTCAAAGGGGAGCGGTTTCCAGCCCACGATGAAGACTTCGCGCTTGTCGATGCAGAACGCCCGGTAGTACGCGCCATAGCGGATGAGCTCCTGGACCATGAGCGTTCGCCTGTCGCTGAGACTCTCGTAGAGTCCACGGAGCGCCACGGGGTTTTCCGCCGTGAACACGTCCTGCCAGGCATAGCCGTCCACGGGCTTCAGGACGCAGGGGTAGCCGATGGCGCTCTCCACGGCGGGCCAGTCGGGCACGGTCACCATTTCGCTCATGTCCTCGGCACGGTTCACGCGCGGCAGCAGCATCGTCCGCGCGTGGCGTATCCCCAGGGCATCGTAGAGCTGCAGCTCGGAGAGCTTGTCGAAGACCTCCGTGAAGAACGGATCGTTGAGGACGTACGCACCGGCGATCGACCAGTAGCGCATGAGCTGGCGCAGGAAGGGATCGCAGAAGCTGACCCTGTCGATGATCACGCGGTACGGCGGCGGGGAAGGGTGAAGGACCTGGCCGGCGCTGACGAAGGACGTCGGAACGTCGTGAAGACACGCGGCAACGCTCTCGATGAAGTCGTTGCCGCGGAACTCGACTATGCCGAGCCTCGTACCGGCGGCCTGATCAGAACCAGAACCGGAAGCCAACGGCGCCCTGCAGGTGCCAGTCGAAGTTCGTGGGGACCACGCTGATCCCGACCGCGGGCGCCACCTCGACAAACAGCTCGAAGACCGACCCGAACGGCCAGGCCTGGATGCCGAGCGGGAGCCTGCCGCCGAAGGCCACGTACCCGCTGCCGGGATCGAGGGCGAGATACCCGCCCACGCCCGGCGTAATAGTCGAAGATGCTCACCAGTTTGCCGTGCGCCAGCCAGTAGTCGGCGGTTACGCCGATGGCGACCGAGCTGGTGATTCCCACCCCGAGGTACAGCGGGATCTGGGGAAGGTGGAGCGTGAGCATGGCGTACGTGGGCAGGCCGCCGTTGCCGGCGAAGTAGAGCGAGCCCTCGCCGCCGATGGCGAAACCGCCGCTCCTGGCCGCGAAGGCCCCGGCGGAACCCAGCAGCATGAGTGCGGTGATGACCACGAGTGCTTTTTTCATCGTTTCTCCCTTTCCGGTGGTGTGAAGCTTGCCCGATTGTACCAGATCGAGCCTGGAGCGAGTAGTGTGTCCTCCTCAATCATATCGTCGCTTCTTCCGATAATCGAGGTGAAGGCATACCGATGAACCTGAAAGACAGGATGAGCCGTGACGAAGCGGAGCTGAAAACAATCGTTGACCGCATCAACGCGGCCCATGGTGACGATCCTGCCGCTCGCCTGGAACGTGACAGCTCGCTGCTTGCCCTCGCGGCGAAGCTGGTCGAGATGCGCACCTTCGTGGATGACTGCCTTGGCGGACGCACCGAGCACGAGAAAAGCGTGCTGCAGTACAAGATCAGGATCGAATACCCGCTGTTCTCCCACCTGGATTCGCTCGCCTCCCTGTCAGGGGAGTTCGTGGACTGGTCCGTTCGCGATTTTTCGTTGACACCGGCCTCGCCTCGGTAGTACAAAAGCAGTCACAATGATCAACGCAACCACCTCCCGGGCGCTCCTGTCCGGGAACGAGGCCATCGCGCGCGGTGCCTGGGAGGCCGGGGTCACCATCGCAACCGGCTACCCCGGCACCCCGTCCACCGAGATCCTCGAGGCGGCCAAGGCCTGGCGGAACGACATCTCCTGCGAGTGGTCCCCGAATGAAAAGGTGGCCCTGGAGGTCGCTGCCCGGGGCATCGCTGGCGGGCGCTCGCACCATCGTCACCATGAAGCACGTGGGCCTGAACGTGGCGGCAGATCCGCTGATGACGCTGTCGTACATCGGCGTGGTGGGCGGGCTGGTCATCGTCGTCGCAGATGACCCGGGCATGCATTCCTCCCAGAACGAGCAGGATACCCGCCACTACGCCCGCTTCGCAAAGATCCCCATCCTCGAGCCTTCTGATTCCCAGGAGGCGAAGGATTACGTCCGCCTCGCCCTGGAGATCTCGGAGGCGCACTGCACACCGGTCATCCTTCGCTCCACCACGCGGGTGAGCCATTCCAGCGGCGCCGTCTCACTCGGTGGACGCGATGCGCCGCGTGCCCTCCCCGGTCTGCAGAAGGATCCCCAGAGGTACGTGCCCATCCCGCTCTACGGGCGGCCCATGCGGGTCAAGGTCGAGGAACGCCAGGCGGCGCTTGCTGCGGCCGCGGCCGCCTCGAAAGCGAACCGGATCGAGTGGGGCGACCGCGCGGTCGGTTACATCGCGGAAGGGATCGCCTACCAGTACGTGCGGGAAATTGCGCCGAATGCGTCCGTGCTCAAGCTGGGGTGGGCCTGGCCGTTCCCGGACCCGCTCATCCGGGGGTTTGCCGCGGGCGTGAAGAAGCTCGTCATCGTGGAGGAGCTTGACCCCATCCTGGAGGAGCATATCCTGGCACTGGGCATTCCCTGCGAGGGGCGTGGGATCGTCCCCGGCATCGGGGAGCTCTCCCCCGACCGTCTCGCCGCGGCATTCGGCATGAAAGCGCCGGGCGGCGGGATCTCCGCGAATAGCGTCGGCGAGCTGCCCGCTCGTCCCCCGGTGCTCTGCCCGGCCTGCCCGCATCGGGGCATCTTCTACGCCCTCGGCAAATTCGATGTCACCGTGACGGGAGATATCGGCTGCTATTCACTGGGAGTCTTTCCTCCGCTGAAACGCATCGACACCATCCTCTGCATGGGTGCCGGCATCTCCATGGCACATGGGATGCAGAAGGCGCACGAGGCTGCCGCCTCCCGGGAAGCCGGCGGCGGGCCCGCGCCGGAAGAGCGGCGCAAGCGCGTCGTGGGCATGGTGGGAGACTCGACGTTCTTCCACTCCGGCATCACCGGCCTTCTCGACATCGCCTACAACAGGAGTGCCTCCACCATCATCGTCGTGGACAACCGGACCACGGCCATGACGGGTCACCAGGAGCACCCCGGGACGGGGAAGACCCTCGCCGGGGAAACCACCGTCATGGCAAGCGTGGAGGAGTTCGGAAAGGCGTGCGGCCTGAAGAACGTCGTCACGGTCGATCCCTACGACCTGGAGCCGACAATCGTCGCGCTGCGCACGGCGCTGTCCTCGGATGAGCCGTGGCTGATCGTGTCACGGGCAGCCTGCCCGCTGGCCACGCGGAAGCCGGTGGGCTCGCCGCGACGCGTGAACCAGGAGCTCTCCCGGAAGTGCAAGCTGTGCCTGAAGCTGGGGTGCCCCGCCATCGAGTGGGCGAACGACGAGATCCGCGTCAACGAGCTTCTCTGCGGCGGCTGCGCGCTGTGCGAAAAGGTGTGCAGGGACAAGGCGTTCGAGCCCGCCGCGGGAGCATGCAATGAGTGACGTCACGAGCATCGTCCTGGTCGGCGTGGGCGGGCAGGGAATCCTGTTGGCCGCCCAGATCGCGGCGCGTGCCGCCCTTGCCGCCGGGTACGACGTGAAGACCAACGAGGTGCACGGCATGGCCCAGCGGGGCGGGTCGGTGGTCGCGCAGATCAGGTTCGGAAGCCGCGTGTTCAGCCCGCTCGTCCCGGAGGGCACGGCACAGGTGCTTGCATCCCTCGAGCGCATCGAGGCGCTGCGGTTCGCCAGCTACCTCGCGCCGGAGGGGCTCGCCGTGGTGTCGAGCCAGGCCATCATACCCGTCACGGTCTCCTCGGGGCAGGCGGCGTATCCCGCGGACGCGGAAGCGCGCCTGCGCCGCCGCTTCCCGCGCCTCGCCTACATCGACGCGGTGCGCATCGCGGAAGAGCTCTGCGACCAGCGCGTGGCGAACGTCGTCCTGCTGGGCGCGTTGAGCACGGCCCTGGCCCTCCCGGAGGACTGCTGGGCAGCCGCCATGGCGCAGTGCGTGAAGCCCGCTTTCCTCGCGGTCAACACTCGCGCGTTCGACGAGGGAAGGAGGATAGCCGTCTCTGTCTGACCCCCGGCCGTTTCGCAGGCCGGCACTTTTCACCACCTGTCCCGGGTGCTATGCTCCCACGTCATGAGTACCGTTGCCGTGCGTCCCCTTACCAGCTTCGCGGAGCGCCTGCAGGCGCTGCGCCGCACGAGGCTCGCACAGACCGCGGAGAAGCAGCGCGTCATCGGCTCCATGGACTACGATGACTGGGCCCTTGTGCTTCCCCCGCCCGAGCTTCGGAAGATCGTGTCGAACATGGGCGCCTCGGGTGTCGAGATCAAGGACTGCCTCCTCTCGACGTTTGCCCCGGAACCGAACCACCCGTCGGGAGGATTCTTCGGTCCCGTCGCTGTGGGACGGAACTTCCGAAGGCTGCTGGAAGCCCACCCGGCGTACGTGGATCCCATGAGCTCGCTCGCCGGGGCCTACATGACGAACTTCTTTTCCTATCGCCGCCCCCACTGGAACCCCGACTATTCCTTCGATTTCCTTGCTGCGGACCACGCCAAGTACAGGATCTCGCACGGCATCGGCGGCGCCCAGCACTTCTGCCAGGATTTTACCATCGGGCTGGAGCTGGGCTGGAACGGGATACGCGAAAAGATCGCGCGCTACCGCGCCATCAACCGGGACCAGAAGGCGCAGGATTTCTACGAAGGACTGGAGAACGTCGTCCTCGGCATACAGGACTGGATCGGCCGGACAGCGGCCGTCGCGGAAACGGTGGCTGCCGGGGAACAGAGGCCCGATCTCCGGGCGGACCTCCTGGTGACGGCCCGCGTGAACCGGAAGCTGCGCACCGATCCGCCGGAAACCTTCCGGGAAGCCTGCCAGTGGATCCTCTGGCATCTCCTGGTGGCACGGATGTACGACGGCAGCGGCTCGGTGGGCCGTCTCGACGACGTGCTCCTTCCCTTCTACCGGCGCGACCTCGCGGCGGGGATCCTCACCGATGAAGAGGCGGTCTTCCACATCGCCTGCATCCTCGTCCGTGACACCGGGTACATCCAGCTCGGCGGCTACGACAAGGACGGCCGCGACAACACGAACCCCGTCTCCTTCTTCATCCTGGAAGCCATCGACAGGCTGAAGCTCACCGCGAACGCGGGGGTTGCCGTCGGGGTCGGCATCGACCCGGCGCTCTTGCGGAAGGGTGTCGAGATGATCCTGCGCAACCGGAACGGGAACCCGAAGTTCCTCGGATTCGACGTGACCTCCCGCGGTTTCGCGCGCAACGGGCACCCGCTCCCCCTGGGCTGGAACCGCGTGTATTCCGGATGCCACTGGAGCGCGATCCCCGGCCGCGAATACACGCTGAACGACATCGTGAAGATCAATCTCGGGGTCGTCTTCGACGTGGCCCTGCACGAGATGATGGCGGAGCGCCCGGAAGGAGGCCGGCATGGTCCTGCTCTGGGAGTACTTCGAGAAACACCTGCGGCGCGCGGTCAGTGTGACCGCCCGCGGCATCGATTTTCACATGTCCCACATGGCCGACGTTTTCCCCGAGCTCGCCCTGGACCTTCTCTGCCATGGCACCATAGAGAAGGGAAAGGACGTCGCCGCGGGGGGAGTGGAGTTCTACGACCTGGGAATCGACGCAACCGCCCTCGCCACCGTGGCCGACTCGTTCGGGGCCCTGGAGCAGCGGCTGGAAAAGGAAAAGAAGCTGGGTTGGAAGGAGCTGCTCGGGTTCCTCGACAACAACTGGAGCGGACCCGACGGAGAAGCCCGCCGCCTCCTCATGAAGAACAGCGGACGCTTCGGCAGCGGTGACTCGCTCTCCGACGAATGGGCGAAGCGCGTCGCGGACCTCTTCACGCGTATCGTGGTGGAAAAATCCGAGCTGGGAAGCTGGCGGCTCATCCCGGGCATATTCTCCTGGGCCCTGGTCTTCGCGATGGGCCTGGAGCTGGGCGCCACGCCAAATGGCCGGAAAGCCGGAGAGGCGATCTCCCACGGGGCCAACCCGTATCCCGGGTTCCGCAAGGACGGCGCGGCAACGGCCATCGCCGCGGCCGTTGCAGGCGTGCAGCCGGGTACGGGAACGCCGCGCCCCTCCAGCTGGACATCGATCCGAGCGCCATCCACGGCACCGACGCCACGGCCATCGTGGAGAGCCTCATCCGGACGCACTTCGCCATGGGCGGCACGCAGATCAACCTGAACGTGCTGAGCGTGAAGGACGTGCTGGACGCCTACGAAGATCCATCGCGTCACCCCGAGCTGGTGGTCCGCGTGACAGGCTTCAGCGCCTACTTCGGAAGCTTGTCGCCGGCGATGCGGAAGTTCGTCGTGGACCGCATCATCAGCGAGGGGAAGGCGTCGTAGACGTTCACTTCCACGCGGCGAGCGCGGCGCAGAATCGCTCGAAGGGGGCCGCGAGAAAGGCGTCACCGCGAATGCGCAGCCTCTTTCCCGTCAGCATCCGCAGCTCGACGGTGCGGCGTCCCAGGAGAGACCTGATCCGAACCGAGCGCACTGCGTTCCGCCGCACCTGGCAGGGCGCCAGTGCCGGGCCCCGGTACACCGTCAGCATCTCGTCGTCCAGGTCGATGCAACGGATGCCGCGCGCGTTCCAGGCGAGGAGCTCCGCCGCGAACCCCGCCGCAGCGAGGAGAGACAGCCCGGCGAATGCAAGGAGCGACAGCAGCGAGGCCACGCGCGTAAGCGCGAAGAGCACCAGCTCCACCATGACGAACGCGGCGATGTTCGGAGCAAGAAGAGTGCCGATGCCGGCCCGGATGGACAGGGGTGCCTTCATGGGAGCAAGGGGCATTGTATACACCGCTGGACCGCCGGAGGGCAACCGCGGGGCGGATTGACAGGAAAAGGCCGCGCCGATACCTTGGGGCAACTCGGCGTGCATAAGTATTCAGCTCGTTCAAGAGCGCTTTGAGGAGATGTGGAAAAAGCTCTACTGCTTCTCGAGGACGGGTTCTTCCAGGAGGGGGAGGCGCTCGGCGCAAAGGGCGAGGCGTTCGGGGAAGTCGTTTTCAACACTTCCATCACCGGGCTACCAGGAGGTCCTGACCGACCCTTCCTACCGCGGGCAGATCGTCACAATGACCTACCCCTCATCGGCAACTACGGCATCGTTCCCGAGGACATGGAGTCCTCGCGGCCCTGGCTCTCGGGCTTTGTCGTGCGGGAGGCAAGCCCTGTCCGGTCGCAACTGGCGTTCCACCATGGACCTGCAGGCACTGGCTTGCCGAGCAGGGCGTCGTCGGCATCCAGGGCATCGACACGCGCGCGCTGACCCGCCACCTGCGGACCGAGGGCGCCAAGCACGGAGTGATCTCCAGCGGAGACCTGGACCGCGCGTCCCTCGCAGAAAGCTCGCCGCGGCGCCGCGGATCGTCGGCGTCGACCTCGTGAAGGAGGTCACCTGCCCCGCGCCCTACACATGGACGGAAGGGGTCTGCCGGGGCTCCCGCCGCCGACGCCCCCGCCGGCACGTCGTGGTCCTCGATTGCGGCGTGAAGCGGAACATCCTCCGCCACCTCGTTTCCGCGGGCAACCGGGTGACGGTGGTTCCCGCGCACACGCCCGCGCGGAGACATCCTCGCGTCGCAGCCCGACGGGCTGGTGGTCTCCAACGGTCCCGGTGACCCCGAGCCGGTCACGTACGTCATCGACACGGTCCGCGAGCTCCTGGGCGGCTTCCCATATTCGGCATCTGCCTGGGTCAGCAGATGCTGGGCCTGGCGCTGGGCGGAAAGACGTACAAGCTGAAGTTCGGCCACCACGGCGGCAATCACCCCGTGAAGGACCTGGCACACGGGGCGGATCGCCATCACGTCCCAGAACCATGGATTCAACGTCGACATGGATTCCGCTGCCCCCGGGGACGCAGCATGACCCACGTGAACCTGTATGACGGGACCGCCGAAGGCCTGGAGAACGCGGAGCTGCGGCCTTTTCAGCGTGCAGTACCATCCCGAGGCGAGCCCCGGGCCGCACGAGTCGGGGTACCTCTTCGCGCGGTTTGCCGCAGATGATGGACGCGCGCGGGCCGGCACCGGTCGCGCAGGGGCGCGGGAGCTGACAGCGTGCCGAAACGAACGGACATCCACTCGATCCTCATCATCGGGACCGGGCCGATCGTCATCGGCCAGGCCTGCGAGTTCGACTACTCGGGCACGCAGGCCTGCAAGGCGCTGCGGGAGGAGGGCTTCCGCGTCATCCTGGTCAACTCCAACCCCGCCACGATCATGACGGACCCGGAGATGGCGGACGCCACCTACATCGAGCCCATCACGGTCGCCGATGGTGGAGAAGATCATCGAGGCCGAGCGGCCCGACGCCCTCCTGCCCACCCTCGGCGGCCAGACGGGCCTCAACATCGCCATCCAGCTCGCCGACAAGGGCGATCCTCGAACGGTACGGCGTGCGGATGATCGGCGCCGACCGCGAGGCCATCCGCAAGGCCGAGGACCGCAAGCTCTTCAAGGAGGCCATGGAGCGGATCGGCCTCGACCGTCCCGCGCAGCGGGCTTGCCCACACCATGGAGGAGGCCGCGCCAGGTCGCCGACGAGCATCGGCTTCCCGCTCATCATCCGGCCCTCCTTCACCCTCGGCGGCACCGGCGGCGGCGTGGTCACCGACCCGGACGCGTTTCGAGGAGATGGCTGCGCGCGGCCTGGACGCCAGCATGATCGGCGAGATCCTGATCGAGGAGTCCATCGTCGGGCTGGAAGGAGTACGAGCTGGAGGTCATGCGGGACCGCGGCGGACAACGTGGTCATCGTCTGCTCCATCGAGAACTTCGACCCCATGGGCGTCCACACGGGAGACTCCATCACCGTCGCCCCCGCGCAGACGCTCACCGACCGCGAATACCAGCGCATGCGGGACGCGGCCATCGCCTGCATCCGCGAGATCGGCGTCGAGACCGGCGGCTCGAACATCCAGTTCGCCGTCCACCCCGGCAACGGGCGGCATGGTCGTCATCGAGATGAACCCGCGGGTCTCCCGCTCCTCGGCCCTCGCGTCCAAGGCCACCGGGTTCCCCATCGCCAAGATCGCGGCCAAGCTCGCCGTCGGCTACACCCTGGACGAGATCCCCAACGACATCACCAGGAGCACGCCGGCCTCCTACGAGCCGTCCATCGACTACTGCGTGGTGAAGATCCCGCGCTTCGCCTTCGAGAAGTTCCCCGTCGGCCGACCCGACGCTGACCATCCAGATGAAGTCCGTGGGCGAGGTGATGGCCATCGGCCGCACCTTCAAGGAGGCGCTGCAGAAGGGCATCCGCGGCCTGGAGATCAAGCGCCCGGGCTCGGCCGGCGTCGGCGGACGTGCGCGACGGAGCGCGCTGCGAGGAGATGCTGGCGCGGCCGAACGCCGAGCGGCTCTTCTATCATCGCCGAGGCGCTCGCACGCGGGCTGGACGCGTCGGAGAGGTCTGCACGAGCTCACGCACATCGACCCGTGGTTCCTCGCCAACATGAAGGAGATCGTGGAGTTCGAGCCGACCATCACGGCAGAGCACCGCTCCTGGAGGCCAAGCAGATGGGCTTCAGCGACTGCCAGATCGCCGAGCGGCTCGGCACGGAGCGAGGACGGATGTCCGCCAGCTCGCGCGCAAGGCAGGGCATCGGCCCGGCTACAAGCTGGTGGACACCTGCGCCGCCGAGTTCGAGGCCTCCACGCCGTACTACTACTCGACCTACGACGGCGAGGACGAGGCGCGGCCCTCGCGACGCGGAAGAAGATCATGATCCTCGGCGGCGGGCCGAACCGGATCGGGCAGGGCATCGAGTTCGACTACTGCTGCGTGCACGCCGCCTTCGCGCTGCGCGAGATCGGCTACGAGACGATCATGGTCAACTCGAATCCCGAGACCGTCTCCACGGACTACGACACCTCCGACAAGCTCTACTTCGAGCCGCTCGACCCGGGAGGACGTCCTTGCCATCGTGGACCGGGAGAAGCCCGACGGCGTGCATCGTGCAGCTCGGCGGCCAGACGCCGCTCGAACCTCGCGCGTGGGCCTGGAGAAGGCGGGCGTGCCCATCATCGGCACCAGCCCGGACTCCATCGACAGGGCGGAGGACCGCAAGCGGTTCTCCGAGCTGGTGCAGCAAGCTCGGGCTCCGCCAGCCGGAGAACGGCACCGCGGTGAACGAGGAGGGGCGCTGGCCGCCGCGCACGAGATCGGCTACCCGGTGCTGGTGCGGCCCAGCTACGTGCTGGGCGGCCGGGCCATGGAGATCGTCTATGACGACGCGAGCCTCGCGCACTACATGGAGCGCGCCGTGTGGGCCTCTCCCGAGCGGCCCGTGCTGGTGGACCGGTTCATCGAGGACGCCATCGAGGTGGACGTGGACATGGTCTCCGACGGCCGCACGTCGCGTCATCGGCGGCATCATGGAGCACATCGAGGAGGCCGGGGTCCATTCCGGCGACGCGGCCATGGTGCTGCCGGCCCACACGCTGCCGCACTGGATGCTGGAGGAGATCCGCCGCTACACGCATGCTCCTCGCCGCGCGAGCTGCGACGTGGTCGGGCTGATGAACGTGCAGTACGCGGTGCAGGGCAAGGAGCTGTACATCATCGAGGTGAACCCGCGCGCCTCGCGCACGGTGCCGTTCGTTTCCAAGGCCATCGGCGTGCCGCTGGCAAAGATCGCCGCAAAGGTCATGGTGGGCATGACGCCTGCAGGAGATCGGCTTCACGGAGGAGGTGACCCCGCGCCACATCTGCGTGAAGGAATCCGTGCTTCCCGTTCGCGCGCTTCCCCGGGGTGGACATCATCCTGGGGCCCGAGATGAAATCCACCGGCGAGGTGATGGGCATCGACACGGATTTCGGCCGCGCCTACTGCAAGAGCCAGCTCGGAGCGCTGCAGGAGGTGCCGGTGTCGCGGCACCGTGTTCATCAGCGTCAAAGAATGCCGACAAGACGCAGCTGGCCGTCTCGGTGGCCCACCAGCTCATCACGCTGGGCTTTTCCATCATCTCCACGGCGGGCACCGCCGCGTTCCTCAAGGAGAACGGCATCCCCGCGGAGATCGGTGCCGCGCGTGAGCGAAGGCGCGCCGGATCTCCTGGACGCGCATCCGGGCAGGGAAGATCCAGCTCATCATCAACACGCCGTCGGGCAAGGGACCGCGCACGGACGAGATATCCATCCGCGCCATGGCGAACAGCCGCGGCATTCCCGTGGTCACGACGATGCCCGGGCGCGGACGCCTACGTGCAGGGCATCCGCGCCCTCATCCGCGGTGAGCTAGGCGTGACGCCCATTCAGCGGTACCACGCAGGATAGCGGATGCCCCGCGCCACCGCTTCCCGCGTCGGGGACCCGCTGATGATGAGCTCCAGCATGCTGCTCACTTCGCCAGCGGATCGACCTCCCGGTTGAGGATCCTGTAGACGCCGCCGATGATGGGCAGCGACAGCTTCCGCTGCGCCGCGAGGTGCTGCACCCACTTCGCCGTGACGACGCCTTCCGCGATGTAGCCGAACCGGGGCAGGCTGTCGATCACCTCGTCGATCGACGTGCACGTGTCGATCAGCCCTTTCAGGATGATTTCCCTGCCGAAGCTGCCGGTTCCTGCCATGGACGCTGCGGCAGGTGACGTCGAGGTCTCCGACGCCGGCGATCGAGGTGAACGTCTCCGCGTGCGTCGCCCCCATGGCCCTGCCGAGGACCTGGATCTCGTTCAGGCCGGCGGCGAGGAGCAGGGACTCGGTGTTGTCTCCGAACTGGTCGGAGGTTTCCTTCAGGGCGTCCAGCATGCCGAAGGCGATGGCCACGACGTTCTTCAGCGCCGCGCTGATCTGCACCCCCCGCACGTCCAGGGAAGAGAAGACGACCAGGTTGCCGCCGGAGAGCAGCTCCCTGACCCTGATGGAGTTGCGCCCGCTGCGCGACGCGCTGATCAGGCCGGTGATCTTCCCCTGGGAGACCTCGATGGCGTGGCTGGGACCCGAGACGTAGACGAGCTTGCCCCGGTACATGCCCGGGCAGGTAGTCCTCCATCGCCTCGGTGATGAGATGGATGCCGCCCTGGCTCTCGATGAATCCCTTGGTGAGGATGGAGATGAGAGTCTTGCCTTCCCGGATGCTCGCGCAGCCGAGGATCTTCTTGAGCGACTCCAGGAGATGGAGCGAGGGCACCGCCAGGAAAAGATGGTCCTTGCCCTCCGTTACCTCGGCGATGTCAGCCGAGGCGTGGAGCAAGGACGGCAGCCGTATGCCGGGAAGAAAGCGCTCGTTGGTCCGTTTTTCGTTGATCTCGATGACAGGATCGGGGTCGTGGGACCAGATGTCGACCGGCAGACCCTTGTCGGCAAGCACCTTTCCGATCGCCGTTCCCCATGCGCCTGCCCCGATCACGCCCGTGGTGATGGCCATACCCGTCCTCACGCCCGTGGCTGCTTTCTCAGCAGGTCGAGGTCCTGCTGGAGCAGCTTGCTGTCGGGGTACACGGACAGGCCCTGGTCTACGACGGTCCGGGCGTCGGTGAATCTTCGACTGTTGTAGAGCTGGGCAAAGGCGTTGTGCTCGTAGGTCTCGTAATCCTGTAAAAGGGGAGGCTGACGTCCCAGCTTCTTCAGGCCGTCGGCCACGATCAACGCCGCGGAGGCGTATCCGTTTACCTCGGAGTCCGCCGCGGCTTTCCTCTCCACCACGGCCATGGAGAGGTCCAGCCAGTCGGCATCTCCCAGTGCGGCGCGCGTGCCGGGCTGGGAAAGCAGGCCGTCCGCGTCGGTGAGGCTGTTGGCGTCGATGAGGCTCACGGCCCAGTCGTGGTACATGTCGCGGCGCAGGGACTCGAGGTCCACGATCCCCCCGAACGAGGCCTTGACGGTGTCGATGAACTGCGCGCCCTGCGAAAAGTCCTTCCGACTGGACAGCGAGCCAGCGAAGTCGGAAAGCGCCACTGTCAGCACCTGCAGGGAATCGTCGGTGCCCATCAGCGTGTAGGCGCTCACGGCGGGCTGGAGGGCGTCGCGGAATGCCCTGCTGTCGATGCTCACGGACACGCGGTTGACGAGGATGAGGCTCAGGAGCTCCTTCTCGCCGATGGAGTGGCGGTCGCTGTAGTTGCCCGGCGGCACGTAGCTGTAGCCGGTGACCTTGCCGAAGGAGTCGGTGAAATCCTTCTTGGCGCCGGGGTTGTAGCCAAGCGGGTTCGTCGTTTCCACGTCCACCGGCTGCCCGTTCACCAGGACGGTGCAGAAGGCGTGGTCCGAGGTGCGGACCCCCGACACGGAGAGGCCGACGGACCGGGCGACGATGAGGTAGAGCACGGCCGAGGAGACGCAGTTGTAGACGCCGGTTTCCAGCGCCGTGTCCACGCGCGTCTGCAGCACCGAGTACGAGGTGAACAGGTTCTTGTGAAGGAACGTCAGCGCGCGCTCCGCGAGGTCAGGCTGCGACGTGACGTCCGCCACCTCGTCACGGAACTTCCGCATGAGGGTGGTCAGCCTGTCCCGGACCACCACCGCGTCCGCGTCAGAGACACCCGAAAACTCCAGGGCCGCGTCGATGATGGTGTCCACGGGCAGCGGCTCGCGCGCCGACGAGAGCTGCTCGCTCAGGGGCAGGGGCTCCAGCTCGGGGTACGCAGACGTCCCCGAACGGGCCTGCGACACGCCGGGCTGGATGGATATGAGACCGATGAATAGAATTGCAGCGGGAAGCGCTCTCAAACTCATCCGGCCATCTCTCGTCAAGATCAACATTCCAGTGGATTCACGTCAAGGCATGGGATAGAGTAAGGCATCACACCAGCGACAACGCAGAGAAGGAGAGGGCGATGAGGATCGGTGTTCCCAGGGAGATCAAGCGGCACGAGTACAGGGTCGGCATGACGCCGCATTCCGTCCGTGCCTACGTGAAGAACGGCCACCAGGTGCAGGTGGAGAAGGCGGCGGGAGTCGGTTCGGGGTACGAGGACGAGGAGTACGTCGCCGCCGGCGCGAAGATCGTCACCGACAAGGCGGCGCTCTTCCGGGACGCCGAAATGATCGTGAAGGTGAAGGAGCCGCTCGCGGAGGAGTTTTCCCTTTTCCGCGAGGGACAGATCCTCTTCACCTATCTTCACCTGGCCGCGAGCCGGGAGCTCGCCATGGAGCTCATCAAGCGGAAGGTCACCGGTGTCGCCTACGAAACCATCGAGCTGCAGGACCGGTCCCTTCCCTGCCTGACTCCCATGAGCGAGATCGCCGGCCGCCTGTCCGTCCAGGAAGGAGCGAAGTACCTGGAAAAGGAGTTCGGCGGCAGGGGCATCCTCCTCGGCGGCGTGCCGGGTGTGCAGCGCGGCCGGGTCAGCATCCTTGGCGGCGGCGTCGTCGGCACGAACGCCTGCAAGATCGCCGTCGGCATCGGCGCCAACGTGACGGTGCTCGACATCAACGCCAAGCGGCTGGCGTACCTCGACGACATCTTCGGCAGCTCGATAACGACCCTCTATGCGACCGAGGCGAACATCGAGCTCGTGCTGCGGGAGTCGGACATCGTCATCGGCGCTGTGCTCGTGGCGGGAGAAACCGCGCCGCGCCTGGTCACGCGCCAGCACCTGTCCATCATGCAGCATGGCGCGGTCATCGTCGATGTCGCCATTGACCAGGGCGGATGCACGGAGACCTCGCGCCCGACCACGCATGACGATCCGATCTACATCGTGGACAACGTTGTGCACTACTGCGTTGCCAACATGCCCGGCGCGGTCGCGCGCTCCTCCACGATCGCCCTCACCAGCGTCACGCTCCCTTACGGGCTTCTCATCGCGAACCAGGGGCTCGCAACGGCAGCCCACGCGAACGAGGCGTTGCGCCGCGGCGTGAACACCATTGGCGGCTCCTGCGCCCACCCGGGCGTGGCAAAGAGCTGCGGGCTGCCGGTCGTGGAGTTCAAGCCCTAGCCATGGATGGCGGGGTGCGCCGAGTCCATGGATGGACGGAAGGCGCACCCTAGCGCGGTATTCCGCGCGAGGGGGCCCCCTTCCACGGTACCCCGTGGAATTGGCGGCAGCGTTCGCGAAGCGAATCGCGGGAGCCGCGGGGAGAACCCGGAAGGCGCACCTTCGCGCGGCTTCGCCGCGCTGGACTTGCTTTCGTCGCCAATATACTATACATATGTTAAGTATATGCGCGGCAACTGCCTTCACTTCAGGTCTCACTACTCGCTCCTCCGCGGGTGCCGATCGCCGGAGGAGATCTGCCGTTTCGCGCGGGAACACGGGCTTTCCGCCGTGGGGATGGCCGATATCAACAACTTCTACGGTCTCATCTCCTTTCTCCTCGCGGCGGGACGTGAAGGCGTGCGTCCCGTCGTTGGCGTGGTGGTGGAGCGAGACGGCAAGGAGCTCTTCACCGCGTGGGTGATGAATCGGCAGGGTTACGGCCGGATCTGCCGGGTGCTCACGGAGCTCCTGGTGGACTCGACGGGACCGGCGGGCTGCAACGGCGCCGCAGGGCGAGCCGACGCCGACCAGGCGGGAGTCGCTTTCGATCCTGTTGCCGCCCTCGCCGACCGCGGCTGGGAGGGCCTTGCCATCCTTTCGTCGCGCCCTGCTGTCCTTGCGCGCCTGGCCGCGCGCGATCGACAGGGCCTCTACGTCCAGCTCACGTACGGCAGGCCGTTCGCCGCCCTGGCCGGCGTCGCGCGCGCCCAGGGCTTTCCCGCAGCCGCGGTCCAGGACACCGTGTTCGTCAGCGACGAGGATGAGCGTCTTTACCCGCTCCTTCGCGCCATCGACCTGAACACGACGCTGGAGCGAGTGAAAGAACACGAAGGGATCCTCGACCCGGCACCGCACCGCTGGGCAGATCCCCAGGCCTTCCGCAGCTTCTTCTCTGCTGTCCCGGACGCGGTGGAAAACGCGCAGCGCATCGCGGAGGAGGCAGACGCAACCGGCATCATCAGCCCCCGCTACGTGTTTCCAGCCTTCGAGGGAATGGCCGAAGAGGATACCTTCCGCATGCTCCGCCAGCTCTGCCTCCAGGGCGTGCAGCGGCGCTACGCCGGCATGCGGCCGGACATCGCCGAGCGCCTGGACTACGAGCTCTCGATCATCCGGGAGAAGGGCTTCGCCTCGTACTTCCTGGTCGTGCGCGACATTGTCCAGCAGTGTCCCCGGACGTGCGGACGGGGAAGCGCCGCTTCCAGCATCGTGTCGTACCTCCTCGGTGTCACGCACGTGGACCCGCTTCGCTACAGGCTGTTCTTCGAGCGCTTCCTCAACCGGGGCAGGAAGGATCCCCCGGACATCGACGTGGACTTCCCCTGGGACGAGCGCGAGAAAACGCTGCAGTACGTGTTCCAGAAGTACCCGGGGCGATGCGGCATGGTGGCCAACCACGTGACCTTCGGCCCGCGTTCCGCCATCCGTGACCCGGCCAAGGCGCTGGGCATGCCGGAGGAAGAGCTGGGGGAGCTGGTGCGCGCATTCCGCCAGGGACGGTTCGAGGACATTCCCGCCTACATCCGCGAGAGCGCTGCACGCATTCGCGGGTTCCCGCGCAACCTCGGCACGCATTGCGGCGGCGTGGTCATCACGCCCGGGCCCATCACGGACTATACGCACGTGCAGACCTCGGCGCTGGGTTACCCGCTCATTGCCTGGGAGAAGGATGCAACGGAAGAGGCCGGACTGGTGAAGATCGACCTGCTGGGCAACCGCTCGCTCGCGGTGCTGCGCGACACCCTCGGGCTGGTGCAGGCCAACCACGGGGTGCGCCTGGAGTGGGAAGGCTTCGACCCCCTCGCCGACCCCGACACGCGGGACCTGATCGCCGGCGGGAGAACGCTGGGAGTCTTTTACGTTGAATCCCCGGCGACGCGGCAGCTCCTTTCCAGGATGCAGAAGGGGGATTACGAGAACCTCGTGATCGCCAGCTCCATCATCCGTCCCGCGGCAAACCAATACATCCAGACATTCGTGAAGCGGCTTCGCGGCGCCCCTTACCGGCCGCTCCATCCTCTCATCGAGGGCACGCTCGCCGAGACTTTCGGGGTCATGGTCTACCAGGAGGACGTGTCGCGCGTTGCCATCGACCTGGCGGGTTTCCCCATCGAGGAGGCGGACCGGCTCCGCAAGATCCTCTCGAAGAAGGACAGGGAGCTGAGGCTGCCTGACTACCGCGAGAAGTTCTTCCGCGGCGCCCGCGCCCGAGGCGCGGACGAGGACACCATCGTCAGGGTGTGGGACATGATCCTCTCCTTCGACGGGTACTCGTTCTGCAAAGCTCACAGCGCCTCGTATGCGCAGGTCTCCTACCGCGTGGCGTACATGAAGCGTTTCTACCCGCTCGAGTTCATGGCCTCGGTCATCAACAACGGCGGGGGCTTCTACGGCCGGCAGACCTACGTGGACGAGACGCGGCGCATGGGCTTCCCCGTGCGGCCGCCCGACATCAACAGGAGCCGGTGGGAATACACGGTGGAATACGACGTCAATGCGGTCCGCGGCGGCCCGGCAGGGGAGGCGGGTGACGGAGCTGCCGCGGTCGTCCGGGGCCGGCCGCCGGCCTGCGCGTCGGTCTTGGACAGCTCAAGGACGCGCGGAAGGATCTCGTGGACGCGATCATCGTGGAGCGCGAGCGGGGCGGGCCCTACGCAGGCTTTCGGGACTTCCTCCAGCGCACCCGCTGCCGTTTCGATGACGTGCGCGTCCTGATCCGTTCCGGTACGCTGGACTCGGTTTCCGACGGGTACACGCGGCCGGAGCTCTTCTTCCGCTGGCAGAACATGGAGAAGGAGGAGGGGTTCGGCTTCCTGCCGCCGGCACCGCCGCTCATCGGGGACTACCCGCAACGGGTGAAGCTTGCGGACGAGGTGAAGACGCTCGGCATCGTGGTCACCCGCCATCCGCTGGAGCTCTTCCGTCCCCGCATCGCCCGGATCGTGAAGCGTCACGGCCTTTCGCCTTTCATCGCCTCTCCCGACATTCCGTCGTGGCGCGGCCGCCGGGTGTGGACCGCGGGCATCCTCGTGACCGGCAAGGAGGTGGCAACGAGGAAGCGCGAGCCGATGATCTTCGTAAGCTTCGAGGACGAGGAGGCGATCTTCGAGACGGTGCTGTTCCCCTCCGCATTCGAGCGTTTCTACCCGCTGCTCGATGACGGCTGGGCGTTCCTCATCCTCGGCCGCGTTGACGACGACCTCGGCGCGCTGGCCATCAGCGTCGAGCGGCTGGAGGCGATATCGCGGCGCCCCGGCGAGTCTGCCGCGGGAGAGGGCGGTGTCGTGGGAGCGCCGGTGGCTGTCCTGGAGCGGCCGCCCGTGTTCATGGGGGGACGGGAGCACGGGACGCTGGAGGCGGTCGGTGGAGCCGCTGCCACCGCGGAAGCCGAGGGAGGCGCGGAGGCGGCACCCGCCGTTGCGTCGGGTTGAGTCGGCCGCTATACTGCGCCCGAGGCAGCAGCATGGTGGTCTTCAGGAACGAACACGGGAACGACGAGATCGAGCTGTCGGTACGCGCTGACCTCGATGAGACGACGGTGGCGGAGTTCCGCAAGGCGCTGTATGCCGAGCTCGACCAGCCCCAGAGGCACATCCGGCTGGACCTGGAGAATGTGCACAACGTCAACTCCTCCGCCCTGGGTGCCATGCTCCTGTTCCAGAAAAAGGCGCATGAAAGCGGCAAGGATGTCTCCATCGGCAAGTGCAACCCCGAACTGCGCAAGATCCTCCTCGCCATCCGCTTCGACCGCACCTTTGCCATGGACGGGGAAACGCCGCCGGGGTCGCAGGCCTGACCCGCGTGGCCCCGCCATGGCGTCTTGAAACGGGCGGCTAGCTCAGCTGGTTAGAGCGTCTGGTTTACACCCAGAAGGTCGGGGGTCCGAATCCCTCGCCGCCCAAAGGAATCGGGTGAGAGCAGGGGCTTCCGTGTAGCAGTTGTGTAGCACGGGAGCGAGAGATGGCGAGTAAACCGCTCTCGCAACAGACCGGAGGCCCGAGCCGGCCACGATCAGGGCGACGCGCATATCGGCCCCCGAGCTCCTGGATGCGGCGTTGTCGCTGCCCGCGGTATTTACTTCCTGACGTCGATGCACGTCATGCTCCCTACAAAGTCGCTGCAGTAAATCCTCCCCCCGGCACAGGACGGGCGTGGTCCATAATGCCGGGCCGGTCAGACTGGCAAGCGCGAATGCACGCATCTTCTGCGTCGTAATATCCCGCCGCAGGCGGCGTGCGCTGGCGTTCTTCCGCACGGATGCGTCCACGCGCTCCTTGGAGCCTGCATAGCCGTCGAGGCCCTGTAAGCCATGCGGGAGGGATGATACCCTCTCTTCGAACCGGGAGCCTCGAAGAAGGGAGAGAAAACGAATGGCACATGAAGGTGAGATCGCCATCGGAATCATCGGTTCCGGCTTCATGGGGAGAACCTATTCGGAATGCCTGGCCCGGTATACGAAGAGAGCCCGCCTCGTTGCGGTGGCGGGAGGGCGGAGGGCGCCAAAGCTGGCAGAAGACTACGGAGTCGATCACGTCGAGACGGCAGAAAGACTGTTGAGCCGCTCCGACCTGGACGGGGTCATCATCACCTCGCCGGAGATGTTCCACCGGGAACACACCTGCGCGGCGGCCGCGGCGGGCAAGCACGTGCTCGTGGAGAAGCCGATGGCGCCGGATCTTCGGCAGTGCGACGCCATGATCGAAGCCTGCCGCAATGCCAGGGTTACCCTGATGGTCATCCAGAGCCAGCGTTTTCGTTCCGTGCATCGGAAGGCGCACCAGCTGCTGGAGCAGGGACGGATCGGCAGGATTCTGCAGATACGCCACTGGGCCTTCCAGTCGGAAGCGCAGTCCAGGAAGGAAGTTGTTTCGAAGCCGTTCTACCTGGACTCCTCAGGGGGAGGGATCTACATGGGCTACAACGTCCACTGCTTCGACATGGTCCGATGGCT
Organism: uncultured Spirochaetota bacterium; assembly: GCA_963768665.1. Taxonomy (GTDB): domain Bacteria; phylum Spirochaetota; class Spirochaetia; order SZUA-6; family Fen-1364; genus Fen-1364. The sequence goes on from CAVYIU010000004.1 coordinate 894,130, forward strand.
GGCCGGCGCCGAAGCGCTTTCTGTCTTCGCCACCGTGGGAAGCTTCGGCGACCACGGTATTCCCGACCTCAGCACCATGGCGCAGGTCCAGTTCACCGGCGGCACAGTAGCCCAGATGTGGACCAGCGCAGAAATGCGGGACCCTCCTTTTGCAGATAGCAAATTTCACACCCAGGTCTTTGGCACGAAAGGCCTGCTTGACTTCGACGGGTACACTCATCTCGATCTCTCCACGGACAAGGGGTGGGAACGAGTCTGCGAGCAGGCGCCCCTGGACCTGCTGGATCCGGCGGGACCCGGTGCGGCTGGAAGCCTATTCTGCCATGGTCCAGGATTTCATCGACGCGGTCCGTGAAAACAAGGAGCCTCCGGTGACGGGCGAGGATGGGCGCCGTGCGGTCGAGCTCTGCCTGGCCGCAAGGGAATCCGCCACGGAAGGCCATGTCGTCACCCTCCCGGTGGAGTAGGGACGTCACCGCGCGCGAGCATAGCCACTGCCCGGGCGAACCTCGCAGGCCGTATTCCCTCCTCTGCAGGGCGATGGACTGACGGCGTGCCAAAGGATAGCCATTTTCGCGCCGATACTGTATCCGAGGGAGTGAGCATGGTCCGTCAAGAGACAGTCTCGGGCGGCGAGACGATTCTGACAGTCACGGGTACTCTCGCGGGTGAAGCGGTCGCCGAGTTTGGCAAGAAGATTGAGGCAGTCGCGGCGAGCCATGCCACGACAGTGACACTGGATTTGTCGCAATGCCTGGCCATGAACTCTGCGGCAATTGGCAAGCTCCTCGTATTGCGGATGAGGCTGGGGGAGCAGAAGAAGGCGCTTCGCATAGAGGGATGCAGTGCCCAGCTATGGGACGTTTTCAAGAAGATCAAGATGGACAGCCTGATCCCGATGCAACGGTAACGTAGACCGGAAAGCATTCCCCCCGAAGCTCCCCAGTGCTATCCTGGGGCCGCCGAAGGGCTCATCCTCCTGGTTGACAGCTCAGGACGACAAGCGCACGCTTCACCGAAGAGGTATCTCCATGGCAAAGGTCGACGCGATACAGGTTCTTCGGGACCTGGCGCACAAGAGATTCATAGAGCTCGCAACGGAACTGAAGCCGAAGACGCGGCAGGCCTTGAAGAGCCTTTTTGACGGTGTGTTTGATCAGCTTGCGGCACTCCAGGAAGCGCTGGCCGATCATGAACACCCGCAGGCTCACCCGTCCAAGGCAAAGCCTGCCAAGAAGAGCAAGTAGGGCGTAGCTCCTGAAGGACGAGCGGCGTCACTGGCCGTTGCTACGGAAAGAAAGGTAATCGCCTTGCCTGAGGCGTTCCTGTCGCTGGCGCGCTCCACGCACCTCCTGCCCGGCGAGGTCGCAGAGAGGCGGGACCGCAACAAGGCGTACCTGATGCGGCTGAAGACGCCGAACCTGCTGCTCGCGCATTATCTGGAGGCAGGGCTGGCGAAGATGCCATACAAGCCCCTGGCCGCCCACGGCGGGTGGGATTCGCCGACCAGCGAGATCCGCGGCACCGTGGTCGGGCACTGGCTCAGCGCCGCGTCGCGAACCTGGGACGAGACAGGTGACCACGAGCTGAAGGCCCGGGCTGACTTCATCGTTTCGGAGATTGCTCGCTGCCAGAAAGAAAACGCTCGTGGATGGTGCTTTCCCATTCCCGAGAAGTACCTCCACTGGATCAGGAGGGGCAAGCACGCCTGGGCGCCCCACTACGTCTGTCACAAGAACATGATGGGCCTCCTCGACATGCGCCTCTACGCGGGGAACGAAGAAGCGCTGTCGGTCCTCATCGGCGCAGCCCGGTGGTTCCACGAGTTCACCGACGGCGTCACCCGGCAGGAAATGTCGGCGATGATGAGCCTGGAGGAAACCGGCGGCATCATGGAGCTCTGGGCCGACCTCTATTCGCTCACCGGTGATCCGCGGCATCTCGAGCTCATGCGGCGCTACGAGCGGCCCGAGCTGTTCGAGCCTCTCGTCGACGGCCGCGATGTCCTCACCAACATGCACGCCAACATGACCATTCCCGAGATTCACGGCGCCGCCCGCGCGTACGAGGTGACCGGAGAAGAGCGCTACCGCAGGATCGTGGAGAGCTTCTGGGAGATGGCCGTGGACCGGCGAGGCACTTTTGCCACCGGCGGGCAGACATCGGGTGAGATCTGGACACCCATGAACCAGCAGTCGGCGCGCCTCGGAGATCTGAACCAGGAGCACTGCACCGTCTACAACATGATGCGTCTCTGCGAGTACCTGCTTCGGTGGACAGGGGCCTCGCAATACGCCGACTACTGGGAGCGCAACCTCTACAACGGCATCCTTGCGCAGGGTCACTGGGAAGGCACCAGCATCAGCCAGCTCACCGAACCGCAGGTCCCGCCGACCGGTTTGGTCGCCTACTACCTGCCGCTCGCCGCCGGCTCCAGGAAGAAGTGGGGCTCGGAGACCGAGGACTTCTGGTGCTGCCACTGCACCCTCCTGCAGGCAAACGCCAACCATCGCGAAGCGATATTCTACCGGACCGAGGACGGGCTCGCGGTGTGCCAGTTCATCCCCGCGCGCACTTTCTTCGCGGCGAACGGTGTGACTGTGCAGGTGTCCCAGACGCTCGATGGGCAGGCCGGCGATATCCTCAGGATCGCTCCCACGCAGACGGTGGAGAGGCGCCCCTCCGAGCTTCGCGTGAGCCTCGTCATCGAGCCGGATGCTCCGGTGGATTTTTGCCTCTGGCTCCGTCTGCCCTGGTGGCTGAACGGCCGCGCCCGGATCCTCGAGTCCGGGAAGGACGTGGCCTTCCAGGACGACGGGAAGGGATATGCGGTGCTGAGGCGGCGATGGAGAAAGACCGAGCTCACGTTCGTCCTGCCCAGGCGTGTTTCGTGCTGGCCGCTGGCGGACAGGCCTGACGTGGTGGCGTTCCTCGACGGACCGATCGTGCTGGCCGGACTCGTGGCGGAAGAGCGGACCCTGATCGGAGACGCGAGCGACCCTTTGACGATGCTGACACCCGACGACGAGCGCCGTTGGTCTTCCTGGCAGGGTGGGTGGCGGACGGTACACCAGCCCGTGGGATGGCGGTTCAAGCCGCTGAAGGACATTGGGAACGAGACCTACACGGTGTACTTTCCCGTGCAGCCGAAGACGCCGAAAGCCCACTGATCCTGCCGTCCCCGACTTCCCGTGAACGGTCGAACGGTGATCGCCTTGACTTTGGCAGGCGTTGACCTTCCAATGAAGGGTCCGTGCGATGCAGGAAAGAGATCATTACCTTTGGTCCGCCGGCTTGTTTTCCCTCGCAAGCCATCTCATTGCATTTCTCCAGTTCTGGATCGATTTCCCCTCGATGGGCCTTCCTTCGCGCTGGTTCCTGCAGTTTGCCCTTCTCATGTCAGCATCGCTCACGTGCGCCGTCCTGCAGTTCCTGCTCTTTCGCAACGGCGTCACGCGATCGGTGCTCGCCGCGGTTCGGCTCCTCGTCCTTTTCGTCGCGATCTACCCGCTCGGCAACTACGCGAACATCCGCACGACGCTCGTCGCTTCGTTCGTGTTCGAGACGATGATCTACTACCCGATGCCTGCCAGTGTCGCCGCGTCGCTTGCCGTGGTGGCGGGCTCGCTTTTCCTGAGAAACACCGCGCCCGCGTGGGACCGAGCCGTCGTCACCGTCTCGCTCGACAACCTGCTGTTCGTGGGCTTCTATCCCCTCGTCGTAATGGTGCTCGGTGCCTTCCTCAAGGACGCACAGCGGCTGGCTGCCGAGCGCAAGAAGCTCATCGAGCAGCTGCGGCAGGCGAGCACCAGCCTGGTGGAGACCAACATTGCGCTCCAGGAGCACGTGGTCCGCGGCGAGGAGCAGGCGAAACTGCTGGAGCGTGAGCGGATTTCCCGGGAGCTGCACGACACCATCGGGTACGCGCTGATGAACATCATCGTGACGATGAAGGCATCCCTGGAGCTATCCCGCAGCGACACGGAGAGGATGCGCGATTTCATGACCAAGGGCATCGAGCAGGCGCAGAAGGGCCTGTCAGAAACACGGAGCGCCCTGCGGACGCTTCGGGCAACCGCTCCCCAGCCGCTGTCCCTGGTCGCGTCGGTGGACAGGGGGCGGTAATTGTCAAGGTAGTTGTCGCCCCAACCCTTCGATAGTCGCTTGACCTCCTTTTCAGGGGGTAGCTCCGATACCACCCGTCCTTGGGAAATGCGCTGGCGGCCCGCTACGACGCATGGTTTTTATCCCGCTCGATCAAAGCCGATACCCTGCGTGTGTTCCTGGCCTCCGGCTCTTTTCTTTGCCTCTCTGCGGATTGAGAACCACCTCCCCGACCGCAGACCAATCCCTTGTTCCCCTGGACCACCGGCTCGGGTGGCGGCGGCGCGCCTGCTCGTAGGTCTGCTTGCGTGCGCACAGTATTTGCGCCTCCCGTCCTTCGTGTCGTGCCGCCGGGCTGACAAACTTGATTCCGCTATGACGGTGATCGGTGTTGTACCATCGCACAAATCGTTGTACCCACTCCCGCGCCGCTGCCAGACCCTCGAAGGGGCCACTGGGATACTCGGGACGATATTTCAACGTGCGAAACAGCGCCTCGGAGTATGGATTATCATCGCTGACCCGCGGCCGACTGAAGGAGGGTACGATGCCCAGGAATTGAAGCATCGCCAGAAGCGTTGCCCCCCTCATCGGGCCACCGTTGTCTGAATGGATGACCAGCCGATCTGCGTCCACCCCATGCTGCAAACATGCACGAGCGATCATCCGCGATGCGATCTCACTGGATTCCTCTTCGCCCACCTCCCAGGCCACGATCATGCGGCTCCAGATGTCCACCACCAAATATAGATACAGGAATTGACCCCGCATCGGACCGCGCAGATACGTGATGTCCCAGCTCCATACCTCGTTGGGCCCCGTGGCCACGTATTCCCTCGGACGATGGTGGGCAGCAGGACGACTTCGAGCACGGTGGGTAAGCAGCTTTTCCAGCCGTAATACGCGGTAAAAGCTCGATTCCGAGGCCACGTACACCCCTTCCTCCGCCAGGATGGGCACGATCTGCGAGGGGGCAAGCTCGCGAAACCTCTCCGAGGTGGCCATCGTGATCACCTTGGCCCGCTCCTCGCTGCTCAAGCTGTTGGCCGGCTTGCTCCGAGGACCGTGACGGGCATCGCCTTCGGGGGAGCTTTTGCCCCAACGCTGGTAGGTTCTCACCGTGATCTCCAATACCTCGCAGGCTTTCCACAGCCGCGCCCTGGCGCGCACCGCCTCCTGGATCAACTCCCGTGCCATACCTCGATCCGATAGGCTTATCTCGCGTCCTTTGCCTCCCCCCAGATCGAGTCGGCTTTTTTTTTAAGTATCAGCAACGCCGCGGCCTCCGCCAACGCCGCCTCTTTCCTCCTCAATTCCTTCTCCAGGGCCGCGATCCGCTTCTGCTGCGGGTTTTTCTTGCCTCCCGCAAACGGCTTCGGCTTCATCGCCTCGATGAGCTCGGCCTTCCACCTTCCCAGGTGCACATCATGCAACCCCTTCTCCCGAAGAAACACACCTCGCTGTTCCTCGGAAAGCTTTTCATAGCTCAGGATAGCCTCGACCTTTTCCTCTGCCGTCCAATCCTCGGGCCGTCGCTGTTTCATTCCTTCTCCATCCGACCCCAATGTACTACCCTCACGAAGCCATCGTGAAAGGGTGGACTGCGAAATGCCAACTTCTTTGCTCAGTGAGCTGGCGCTACGGCCACCGGGAACCGACATCTTAACAACCACCGATCGCTTGAACTCCTCCGAGAAATACCGCATGTGCCACGTCGCTTTCTGCCCCCGATTTTTCCCCAGGGGGTACCCCCCTGGGGACTACCCAGACGCGACAACTACCCTGACACAGGGGGCTGGTGGCGGCGTTCAAGGATACGCACATCGCCGTCCGTGCACATTTCAGCAACATGCCCTGGTCTCTCGGGGAGGAAATGGACTCCACCATCTACCGGATCGTGCAGGAAGGAATCACGAACGCCATTCGCCACGGCAACGCCTGCGATATCGCGGTCAACCTTTCCTGCGACGGGAATACCATCGGAGTCTCGGTGCGGGACAATGGGAGCGGGGCCGAGGAGATCAAGGAAGGGATCGGGCTCGCCGGCATCCGTGAAAGGCTCAGTCGCTTTTCCGGGGAGCTCAGCGCAGGCAACAGCGCCGGAGGGTTCGTTCTCTACGCTCGGATTCCCATGGGGGGGCAGTCTTGAGCGCGCGGATCAGGGTGATCATCGCCGACGACCAGAGCCTCGTCACGCAGAGCTTCAAGGTGTTGCTGGAGACTGCCGCGAACGACATCGAGGTCGTGGGGACGGCCCGTGATGGCAGCGAGGCGCTGGAGCTCGCCCAGCGTGAAGTCCCGGACGTGGTGCTGCTCGACGTCCGCATGCCCGTCATGGACGGGGTCCAGGCGGCGGGGAAGATACACGGCTCGCTTCCGCAGGTGAAGATCATCATGCTCACGACCTTCGACGATGACACCTATGTCCACGAAGCCATTGGCGCGGGTGCTGTGGGGTACCTCCTGAAGGACATTTCCACCGAAGAGCTCATCAGCTCGATCCGCGCCGTGAAGCACGGCGCCGTGCTGGTGTCGTCGACGGTGGCGCACAAGCTGTTTCAGAAGCCGGCGGAGCCGCCGGCGGCAGCGCTCAATCAGGATACCCTCGCTATCCTGAAGGAACTCTCCAAGCGGGAGATCGAGATTCTCCGCCTCCTGGTTCGCGGGCTGGAAAACAAGGAAATCGCCGAGAAGCTTTTCGCCGCGGAACAGACCATCAAGAACTCGGTTTCGATCATTTATACAAAGCTGGGCGTCGAAAATCGCAGAGAAGCGCGTCGGTTCGCCGTCGATTCAGGCCTTGTCCAACCAGGAGAAATCTTGCGGGAGCCCTGACCAGCGGGGATCGGGAGGGGGTCCCCGCGCGGCGGGGATCGGGAGGGGGTCCCCGCGCGGCGGGGATCGGGAGGGGGTCCCCGCGCGGCGGGGATCGGGAGGGGGTCCCCGCGCGGCGGGGATCGGGAGGGGGTCCCCGCGCGGCGGGGATCGGGAGGGGGTCCCCGCGCGGCGGGGATCGGGAGGGGGTCCCCGCGCGGCGGGGATCGGGAGGGGGTCCCCGCGCGGCGGGGATCGGGAGGGGGTCCCCGCGCGGCGGGGATCGGGAGGGGGTCCCCGCGCGGCGGGGATCGGGAGGGGGTCCCCGCGCGGCGGGGATCGGGGAGGGGGTCCCCGCGCGGCGGGGATCGGGAGGGGGTCCCCGCGCGGCGGGGATCGGGAGGGGGTCCCCGCGCGGCGGGGATCGGGAGGGGGTCCCCGCGCGGCGGGGATCGGGAGGGGGTCCCCGCGCGGCGGGGATCGGGAGGGGGTCCCCGCGCGGCGGGGATCGGGGAGGGGGGTCCCCGCGCGGCGGGGATCGGGAGGGGGTCCCCGCGCGGCGGGGATCGGGAGGGGGTCCCCGCGCGGCGGGGATCGGGAGGGGGTCCCCGCGCGGCGGGGATCGGGGAGGGGGTCCCCGCGCGGCGGGGATCGGGAGGGGGTCCCCGCGCGGCGGGGATCGGGAGGGGGTCCCCGCGCGGCGGGGATCGGGGAGGGGGTCCCCGCGCGGCGGGGATCGGGAGGGGGTCCCCGCGCGGCGGGGATCGGGAGGGGGTCCCCGCGCGGCGGGGATCGGGAGGGGGTCCCCGCGCGGCGGGGATCGGGAGGGGGTCCCCGCGCGGCGGGGATCGGGAGGGGGTCCCCGCCTCCAGGTACCTTTTCGGTACTGCCGCGGTACCTCGCGGGTACCTTCCGTAATGGTTATCCGCCCCAGCCCATGATGATCTGGAATCCTCTAGAACTCCGGCGGCGCGTTGCGCCGGCCGCATGTCATCCTTAATAAGGAGAGGTGTATGAAGAGAACCCTTCTCGTTCTTCTGGCTCTCGCTGTTGCCGCAACGCTTTCTTTCGCCACCGGCACCACCGAGAAGAAGGTGGAGATCTCCTGGCAGGTCTGGGAAACCCCGAACCTGACCCGCGAGTTCTATGATGGCGTGGTGAAGGCCTTCGAGGCCAAGAACCCCGGCATCACCGTGAAGATCATCGATACCGAATGCGAACGTCACTCCGGCAGCGGACGATTTCATCAAGACGCGCCTCGCCGCTGGGGACGTACCGGACCTGATGTCCAACCTGACGGTCGCGTTCTTCGCAGACGGGGGCCAGCTCTGGCCAATCCCCGCGAACGACCCTGATTTGAAGGCAGTCCCGAATCTCCAGGCCGCGGCCTACAAGGGAAAGCTCTACAGCTTCAACTCGAGCATCCAGCCCCAGGGCCTCATGTTCTACAACAAGGCGCTCTTCGCCAAGGCAGGCATTACCGCCACGCCCACGACCTGGGCGGATTTCGAGGCGGACTGCGCCAAGCTGAAGGCAGCCGGGATCACCCCGATCCTCACGGGTGGCCAGTGGGTTGCCGGGTACGCGTTCGTCACCTTCACGAGCCCCGAGATCTACCACAATGACCTGAACTGGTACGGTGACCGCTGGGCAGGCAAGGTGCACTTTACCGACGCCAATTACGTGGAAGCCGCGAACTGGTTCAACAGCCTCGTGGGCAAGGGCTATTTCAACGACGGCGCTCTGAGCATCGATTACTCAGCTTTGCAGCAGCATTTCCTCGATGGCGAAGCCGCCATCTATCCGATGGGCAGCTGGTACACCGCCGCTGACGCAACGGCGACGAAGAGCTGGGACACGGGCGTGTTCTTCTCCCCCACCAAGGACGGCAAGCCGCACCTGCTGCAGAGCCTCTCCTATGGCACCACCCCGGTCATCTACGCCAAGTCGAAGAACCCTGACGCGGCGTGGAAGCTCCTCAAGTTTGCCATCATGGACCCCACCTTCGGCGCGAAGTTCATCCAGGTGGACGGGCTTTTCTCGGCGCTCAACCCTCCGCTGACGTACGAAATGACGCCGCTGCAGAAGGCCCTCGGAGCACTGCTCCCCACGGCAAAGACGACCTCCTCGCTCTACAACCTGAAGGTTGGTGACATGCCTCCTGCAGGCCTCACCGCCATCTATGACAAGGTCGGCCAGACCATCCTGGCAGGCGGCGTGACGGACGTGAAGCCCCTCATGCAGCAGCTGGACGATTTCTGGAACCAGGCCAAGCAGTAACCGCCGACTGTGAACGAAAGGCACATGGGCAACTATGTGCCTTTTTCTTATCCACGGAGGAGGACGGGGTGCCGGGATTCTCTGTCAGGGATTTTGGCGCGCGCGGTGACGGGATCACCCTGGACACGGCAGCCATCCAGGCTGCCATCGATGCGTGCGCCGCTTCCGGCGGCGGCCTCGTTGTCTTCGGTGCCGGCTGCTACGTCTCCGGCACCGTCTTCCTGCGTACCGGGGTGACCGTGCGACTCGAGGAAAATGCAGTGCTCAGGGGCTCCACCGACACGGTGCTCTACTACTCCTGTGACTTCGCCGACTACCCGGCCGAGTTCAGCGGAAGCCTCGTGTACGCGGAAGATGCGACAGGCATAGGCATCTGCGGTCCGGGCGTCATCGACGGCCAGGGGAAGTCGTTTCCGCACGGCGCGGAGAACTTCAACGCGGAGGAGATGTCGAAGGCGGGTACCGCGGCCTCGTACTCCCGCCCCGTCCTGGTCAGGTTCGAACGCTGCGAACGCATCACGCTGGACGGAATAACCCTCACCAACGCCGCATCCATGGCGGTGCACTGCGAACTGTGCCGCGACGTCCGCGTCACCGGAGTCACTGTCGACAACAGGGTCAACCAGAATACGGACGGGATCAACTTCATCGGGTGCGAAGACGTCATCGTCTCGGACTGCAGGCTCAGCTGCGGAGACGACGCCATCGCCATCTACAAGTCGGCCCGGCGCATGACAGTCGCTGACTGCATCATTTCCAGCAGGTGGGCGGCATTTCGCATCGGCCCGTTCTCCAAAGGCCTCTTTCGCGACATCACGGTGAGCAACTGCCTCATCCACGACACTTTCGGTGCGGCCATCAAGCTCCAGATGGTCGAGGGAGGCGTCATGGAGAACATCTCTTTCAGCAACATCGTGATGGAGAACGTCACGGGCCCCATCTCGCTGCGGCTCGCCGGATGGCTGGGGTGGCGCCGGGAGCGGACCTCGTCGCTCCCTCTCGGCATCATGCGCAACATCAGTTTCCACGGCATCCGTGCCACTGTCGCCGCCGACGCACATCCGCTCCCCCATGAAGGACCCAGGAGTCCGGGGGAAACGCGGTCCTGCATCAGTATAACGGGGCAGCCGGGGCATCCCATCACGGGCATCAGCTTCAGCGACGTCCACGTGACATTTCCCGGCGGCGGAACCCGTGAAGAGGCGGCCCGGGACGATATTCAGGAGATGCCGGACGCCTATCCCGAGTATCACATGTTCGGGGTTCTTCCCGCGTTCGGCATGTACGCCAGGCACGTACATGATCTCGCCCTCCGGGGGGTCCGGTTCGACCTGGCGGCGCCCGACATGCGTCCCGCCATCTTCTGCGACGACGCGAACGTGGTGGAGCTCACCGGCTTTCGCGGGCAGTGCGACGCAACCGTCCCCCTGCTCCGCCTGCGTGACGGGCGGGACGTTTTCATCACCAACTGCTGGCCAGTGGGACCGATCGGCACGTTTCTCCGGCTCGAAGGGGAGCGGTGCCGCGGCATTGTGATGGCGGGAAACAACCTGCGCAGCGCTTCTATGCAGGTGGAGAGGACCGACGGCGCACCGGCCGCCGCGGTGGAGGCACAATGAAAAGGGCCAGGTTGAGTCGCGACGCGCTGGACACGGCGCTCCTGTTCACGCCGGGTTTCGTCGTCTACCTCGGCTTCATGATCCTGCCCATCGTCCTCTGCGTGTACTACGCCTTCTTTGACTGGGATGGGATCAGGCCGGCCATGCACTTCGTCGGCCTGGATAACTTCGTGAACGCCATCAAGGACCGGGATTTCCTCAAGAGCCTGCAGGTGACGGCGTTCTTCACTCTCCCCGGGACGATCATCGTCAATGCCCTTGGGATCCTTTTCGCGAACCTTGTCAACCGCCGGGGCGCCATGACGAACTTTTACCGCTCCGTGTTTTTCTTCCCCCTTCTCATCAGCGCAGTCGCTGTCGGTTTCATATGGAAGGCACTGCTGAGCTATGACGGGGTCGTCAATACGATGCTTGCCCATATCGGCGTACACGCGATCGACTTCATCGGCAGCCCGAAGCTGGCGCCATGGTCCATGCTCTTCATCAACGTGTGGCACGACACGGGCTTCGTTACCGTCCTGTACCTGGCGGGTTTACAGGCCATCCCGACGGACCTCTATGACTCGGCACGGATCGACGGGGCGTCGGGCTGGCAGCAGTTCGCGCGCATCACTTTCCCCTGGCTCGCCCCGGCCTTCACCGCGTGCGTCGTCTTCCTCTTTACCGGTTACATGCGTATGTTCGATCTCGTCATGGTCATGACGAGCGGCGGTCCGGCGGGAGCGACGCTGACAGTTGCATACCAGGTCATCTTCGTCGGTTTCTCCCGCAACATGCTCTCGTACGGATCGAGCCTTGCCATCTACATGCTCGTCATCATCAGCATCGTATCCGTGACGTTGACCTATTACCTCCGCAAGCGGGAAGAAAAGCTGATCATGTAAGAGAGGGAACCATGAGAATAAAACCGTACGAGGTCCCGGGGCAGGTTGCCCGTCACACTTTCCTGCTCATCATGTCCCTGCTGTTCATGGTCCCCTTCTACGTTGCCATCGTCAACGTGTTCAAGACCAGGATAGACATCATCCGTTCGCCGATGTCGATCCCGTGGACCCGGCTCGACGCTGGACAACATCGTTCGCAACCTCTTCGCGCCGCACTTCAACGTCCTGATCGGCTATGGCACATCGCTGGTTATTGCCGCCCTGACGGTGGTCGCCGTCGTGGTCCTGGGGAGCATGATGTCCTACGTGCTCTGCCGCAAGAAGCAGCGCTTTTTCCAGTATGCCTATCTCCTGCTGCTCGCGGGGCTCATGATTCCCGCCCAGGTGATCCTGCTTCCCATCGTCCAGGTGCTGAGGCACCTGCACCTGATGTTCACCGTCTGGGGACTGCTCCTGATGAACGTGGGGTGGTACCTGCCGTTTGCGGCCTTCCTGTTTGTCGGGTACATGCGCACTGTCTCCCCCCAATTTGACGAGTCGGCGCGCATGGATGGGGCGAGCGACGTCCGGATCTTCTTCCGGATCATCTTTCCGCTCATCTCGCCCTGCGTCGCCAGCATCATCATTTTCGTCTCCCTGTGGACGTGGAACGACTTCGTCAACCCGCTGATCATCCTGGGGTCCTCGGACTTCTACACGATCACCATCGGCGTCTACCGGGCCGTGGGCCAGTACGTTCAGAAGTGGGAAGACGTGTTCGCGGTCGTCTTCATCGCCATCGTCCCGGTCATCATCTTCTACCTTTTCATGCAGAAGCAGTTCGTCTCCGGGTTGACGGCGGGGGCTTTGAAGGGCTGAGGCGCGGCGGCAGAGTCACGCAGGCAGTGCACCATTTCGCCTATCACCAGGCCCTCGTCACCAAGGCGATGATGGCGACGACCGGGGGCAAGGTGCACCTTGCCCCCGACCAGATGCTCCGCACGATACAAGAGGTCCACGAAGCCGGCTATCACTCCCGACCTCGTCGACGGGCTCTGCCTCAAGTTCCTCCCGTGGTACTTCCTCAACCAGCTCGAGATCCTCCGCCATGTCCACACGGCATCGGCATACGACGTGGAGTACTCGGAGAACGTCGTGGCCGAGGTGCGTGAGGGCGGGAGGCGCTTCCGTCTCTCGCAGGGTGACCGCGTCATGGTCGATGGCGACGACGTGTGCATGCAGCCCGGCTGGCTTGAAGACGTGCTCTGGGCCTACAGCAGGGAAGGAATGCGCAAGGAATGGCTCCTTCCCGAAGAAATGAAAGCTGTCGGGAGGGTGTCGCTGACGAGTCTTTCGGGTCCTGCGGAGACCGAGCGGCACCTCCGCGTCCAGAACAGGCGCGTTCTTCTCGAGCTGTCGGCCGGGGAAGCAGTCGTTCTGTCGCCGCGTCGAACGGAGGGAAACAGCGGTGAAAGGAGTCATGATCAACAGGTGAGGCGCGGCAGGTCGGCCTGTACCGGCAGTGATGCCACGGCACGGTACATCGCCACGATGTTCTGCGCGGGAACATCCTCCTGGAGGGTATGTGCCGCGGAGAGCACATACCCGCCCTGCTTTCCGAGCACCCCTGCAAGCCGGCGCGTCTCCGCGGCGACCCTCTCCGGGGTGCCGCGCGGCAGCAACTCCTGCGTGTCCACCCCGCCATAGAACACGAGCTTGTCGCCGAAATCCGCCTTGAGGCCGGCAGGCTCCATTCCTGCGGCTCGCGGCTGCAGGGGGTTCAGGATGACGACCCCTGCCTCGATGAGCGCCGGGATGAGCGGGCGGATGGCACCGCAGGTGTGGTGGAAGAACGCCGCGTCGGTGTACCGGCGGATATCCCCTATGCGGTCAGCAAGGAAGGGGACGACCTGGCTGCCGAACATCGATTCGGACATGAACGGCGATGTCTGCGCGCCGAAGTCGTCGCCCGAGGTCGTGAAGTGGATCCATCTGCCCACGGCGCCGAAATACATCTCGTCCACGCGCCGCTGGTACTCCCGCACGATGGAGAAGAAGCGGTGCACGAATTCCGGCTCCGCGGCGAGGCGAAGGAGGAAGTCATCGAACCCGCACATCCAGCAGCCGAGCTCCAGGACGCCGAAGGAGGGGTGCCGGGCGCACACCACCCATGGCGTGCTCTCGAAAAGCCAGCGCGCCCGCTCCCCGATGGATGCGATGGCCTGCCTGTCGATTTTTGCCGCGTCTGGCCAGGGGTAGCTTTCCAGGTCCGCGAGCGTTGCGCCGGGAAGAGGCCGACCCACGGCCTCGAAATGGTGGCCGTTCCAGCGGTAGGTGATCCCCCAGGCATCCACCATTTCCATGTCGGAAACCTGGCGTGCCAGGCCGCCACTGGGTGAAAGGATCCCGCCGACGCACCGGATGTCGATATCAAGGCACCGGAGCACTTCCTCGTCGAGCTCGTCGTCGGTGCGGCCACCGCGCGGCAGGCCGAGGGCAGGCGCCAGCCTTCGGGGTCCGCCGTCGATGCCCGTCATGTCCGTTGCGTTGAGGTCCATTGGGGGCCGGTCGACCTGCTGGTGGCCGAGGCACAGTTTCCAGCGCTCGCGGAAGGAGAGACGGTCCATGAGGCGCATGGTGGGGCGGCTGGCGCGCCAGGTCAAGGGACCAGCGGACGGGGACGCCGCGGCGCGGGGGGCATCCTGCTGCACCGTGATATACTGCGCGGTCATGAGTGACCGATACCGTCACACGTGGCGGGCGTTGATGATCGACCAGCATTTTCCGGATGCCCCTTTCCTCGACTTCAGCGGATTCTCGGCGAAGAGGCAGGTGCGGCGATGCCAGCGGGCTGGTCGATGCGCACGCGGGACGGCCAGCCGATGGTCTGGCAGAAGCTCGCCGGCGTGACGGACGGACCATCGTCGTGGCGCTGGATCATGCCGTGCATCAACTCCGCGTACAGGGCTCACAGCCTCAGGCTGATCCGGGAGATCGCGGCCGGGTACCCGCTCAATGGCCTTTTCCTGGACATATTCGAGATGGCCTTCAGCGCCCGCTTTCTCTGCTTCTGCAAAGCGTGCCGGAGCCACTACCGCTCTTGCGGTCTCGACCTGGACGATCCCGCAGCCGCATTTGAATGCGTGCGAGAGCGGGAGAAGACTTGGGCCGGCTTCCTTGGAGAGGTGAGAGCCGTCCTTGATGCAGCACGGCCGGGGATGTCCCTGTCCATGAACGGCGGCCCCCTGATGATCGGCCCGTCATCTCTCATGCAGACCGACGGCACGTCCCTTTTCGTCGCCGATTCGGCATCACGACGCGCCGCTCCAATCGTGTTGCCGTCCGGCGCTCTTGGGAGTACTATCGCCGTGAAAGGGTAACGGGAATGGAACCGGCTTCGACGGCGTTGGGGCCTCTCCCCGCCGACAGGCGGCGAGGCCGCGTCTTTTTCTCGTGGTTTCTCGCCCTCCTGGGGCTCGGGGCAGCCATGCTCACGCTGCTTCTGCTGGGCACCGGCCCTGTCGCCTGGTCCTCTCCTGTCATGCTCGCGTCGTTCGCGCTTTCCGCGGTCGGCGTTGTCTGCCTGGTATGTGCCCTCGTCACCCTTTTCCTGGCGAGGAGCCGCGTTCCCCCGACCGAGCCCCCGGGATGATTCTGCAGGAGTTCGAACGCTGGATCGGGTGGGGGTGGGCGGTTCTCTTCGTGGTCTGGTTCGCCGGGACGATCTTCATACTCAACGTCATCTATCGATGGTTCATGCAGCGCTTCGCAAGCCGCCTGCCAACGGCCGTGGTGTTCGTCCTCTGGACGCTGGCAATTGTCGTCATAGGCGGGAAGACTTTCGGGTACGGGGCGCCTCCGGGCTGAGGAGATCTCAGCCGGGCTGAGGAGATCTCAGCCGGGCTTACGCCTCCGCGCGCCGGGCTTCCGACCTTGTCTTCGGATCCTGGCGATAGAACGCCGCGAGAAGCCTGTAGACGTCAGGGTATTCAGCCGCAAGAAGCGCGGGCTTCTCGAAGAAATATTCACTGGTGACCGCGAAGAACTCCCCGTCATCCTCGATCGCGTAGGGATCTATGGGAAGCCTCTTTTTCTTTCGT
This sequence comes from uncultured Spirochaetota bacterium, assembly GCA_963768665.1. GTDB lineage: Bacteria > Spirochaetota > Spirochaetia > SZUA-6 > Fen-1364 > Fen-1364. The sequence continues at coordinate 909,910 of CAVYIU010000004.1, forward strand.
CCCGACCTGCGCTTCAGGTCCGCGAATGCGGCCGAGAAAACGGCGCCCCACTCCGCGGCGTCCATCCCCGAATGAAGTGAAGGCCGCCCGTTCACCTCGCCGTCCAGCATGTCCAGCCGGTGCGCCGCCTCGTGGATGATCACGTTGTACCCGTCGCCCCATCCGGATGCTTCCACGTCCTTCCATGACAGGAGCACCGGTCCGGCATCCCAGGACTCGCCGCTCTTGTCTTCTTCCCATTCGTGGACAACGCCTGCGGCATCGAAGGATGTGTGCTCCTCGACGAACACGTCCGGCACGACGACCGTGGTTTTCCAGTTCTCGTAATATTCGAGTCCGAGCGCGAGGATGGGAAGGCACGCCTGGACGCTGATGACCTCCCGCATCGAGGACGTGAGATCAAGCCCGTCCGCTCCCTCGAAGGTCTTTTCGTGCAGGAAGAGAGTCGAGAGCTCGCGGAGCCGGGCCAGTTCTCCCTCGGTGAGCCCCGCAAGAATCGGGTGGTCCTCAACGAGCCAGCTCCACGTCTCGGGTGGAAGCAGGCTGTCCTTCAGAATCCTGGTGCGTCTGAGTCTTCGAAACATGCCCATCGTTGTGACCTGCCGGGAAGGAGAGCGCCCGACGAGAGTCGAACTCGTAGCTCCAGCTTGGAAGGCTGGGGTATTACCGTTATACGACGGGCGCGTGTATTGCTGGAATCTACCAGTGCCCCGGCGAAAGGTCAAGGCAACAAGCCCGCCGGCCGTCCGGCGTGGCCGCTCGTGCATTGCCTCTCTCCCTGCCGGAGGCTATAGTGCCGTCGCTACAAGGCAGACACCGGGAGGGAGGGATATGGGAACAAGGGGAGAAGTCTTTTCCTCCAAGGCCGGCACGGCACGGAGAACGTACTTTTTCAACGTGAAGGAGAACCGCACGGGCGACCTCTTCCTCACGATCGTGGAGAGCAAGAAAAGCGGGGAAGAGCAGTTCGAGAGACGCTCGGTCATGGTCTTCAAGGAAGACCTTGCGGCGTTTCTCGAGGCCTTCACGTCGGCGGTGACCTTCATGAAGGGGAAGTGACCCTGAAGGTTCTGCGCTGGATGCGCGAGGGCCCGACGTGGAGAACGATGGCACGGTGCTCCTCCGTCGGGTAGCCCTTGTGCCTTTCAAAATGGTACAGGGGCTCCTGCAGCGCGTACGCTTCCATCCAGGCATCGCGTGCCGTCTTGGCAATGATCGAGGCGGCCATGATGGCGGGCACGGTGGCGTCGCCCCGGACGATTGCGCTGCAGGGCAGTGCGGTCGCGGGGCAGTAGATCCCGTCCACGAGGAGCTCATCCGGGCGGACGGGAAGGACGTCGACGGCGCGCCTCATCGCCAGCAGGCTGGCCTGGAGAATGTTCAGTGCATCGATTTCCTCGTGCGTGGCCCACCCGAGGGCCCAGGCAACGGCGCGCTCCTTGATGAGGCTCTCGGCGGCTTCCCTCTGCGCGCGCGAGAGGGATTTTGAATCGCCCAGGACATCGACGGGGAAATCCGGCGGCAGGATAACCGCGCCGGCGGTCACCGGACCGGCGATCGGGCCGCGGCCCGCCTCGTCGATGCCGCAGGACCAGTGCTCCGGGCATCGCGGACTCCTTGACCACCCCACCCAATGGGTGTTAACTACGGTGGCCATAGTAACGCACGACAGCTGGGAGAGGAAGTGTTTCTAAAGACCCTCGAAATATTCGGCTTCAAATCCTTCGCGGACAAGGTTCAGATCGAGTTCACAGACGGCGTGGCCGCGCTTCTCGGACCCAACGGGTGCGGGAAAAGCAACGTGGTGGATGCCATGAAGTGGGTGCTCGGCGAACAGTCGTCGAAATCGCTGCGCGCCGAGAACATGCAGGACGTGATCTTCGCCGGCAGCGAGGCCCGCAAGCCCCTCGGGGTGGCCGAGGTTACCCTGCTGGTGTCCAACCAGGACGAGGTCCTTCCCCTCGACCTGCCGGAGGTCTCGATCAAGCGGCGGCTCTACCGGTCCGGGGAGAGCGAGTACTTCATCAACAACAACCCCGTGAAGCTGCGCGACGTGCGCGAGCTGTTCTTCGACACGGGAATCGGCAAGTCCGCGTACTCCATCATGGAGCAGGGCAAGATCGACCAGCTCCTTTCCACGAAGCCGGAGGAGCGGCGCTACGTCTTCGAGGAAGCGGCGGGCATCACGCGGTTCCGCGTCCGGGGCCAGGAGGCCGAGCGCAAGCTGGAGAAGACCCAGGAGAACATGCGCCACGTGGAGGGGATCCTCGAGGAAGTGCGGCGGAGCTACACCTCGCTGAAGGCGCAGGCGGAGAAGGCCGAGGGGTACCGGGCGCTGCGTGAGCAGATCTTCGAGGTCGAGCTGGAAATACAGCTCCTGCGTCTCAAGGGTCTCCTGGAAGACAAGAAGAAGCGCGAAGCGCGACTGGAAGAGAAGGCGAAGGCCCGTGACGAGGTCACGCGCGCCATTGCGGGCGTCAACGAGGCCATCGCGAAGCAGGTCGACCTCGTCAACTCCATGGAGTCCCAGCTGGTGGAATCGCACAAGAAGCTCTATCAGCTCGACATGGAGAAGAACACCCGCGACAGCCAGATCCGGATGTACCGCGAACGCATCGGCGAGCTGGAGCGCGCCATCGAGGCCGGAGCAGCGCGGGAGAAAAACATCCGCCGGAAGCTCGAGGAGATGGACGAGGAGCAGGCGCGCAAGGCTGCGGGCCTTTCCGAGCTGGCCGTGCGCATCGGCGAGACGGAGCGGAACATCGAGGCGTTCACCGCGGACATCGAGGGATTCGGCGGACGCGTCCGCGCGAACGACGAGGAGATGCGCGGGAACGCGGAAAAGGTGCAGGCGCTCGACGCGCGCATCGAGTCCCTGCGCGTCGAGCTGCGGGCCATCACGGAAGACATCGTCACGCAGCTCGATGCACGGCTCACCGAGATGGGCTACTCCTCCGCCGAACGGCGGACCGTCGAGCAGGGGATTGCGGAGGCGCTCCAGAGCCTGCGCATCCAGCTCGGCGGCAAGATGACCATCCTCGAGGATGCGGCCAACGTGGAGACGCTCGCGCGTCCCGAGAAGGACCGTCTCGTGCAGGGAACCCTTGCCGTCCTGAAAGGATCGCTGGAGAAGCTCCTGACGCTGGAGAAGCTGTTCGAGCGCTACAGGGCGTTCGCGCCGGTCGTTCCTGGACGAGTTCCTGGCGCCGGAAGGGATCATCACGCGCAAGAGGGACATCGACGAGCGCATCAACGAGAGCGCCGCCGGCATCGTCCGCCTGCGGCAGCGCAGCGAGGAGCTCGCGCGCGAAAACAGCGGCCTTCGCGAGAAGATCGAGGAGTACCGCAAGACCCTCGAGGACCTGCGCGTCAATCTCGCCCGCCTGCAGACGCAGAAGGCCGGGTTCGAGTCAGAGCTCGAGCGCCTGGGACGGGAGCGCGCCGAGCAGGAAGCACTGCTGGCCGAGGCAGGTGTCGAGATCGCCGAGACCGCGGCAGCGGGTGACGGAGACCGCGGGAGCGGATCGCCGTCTCCGAGAAGGAGCGAACGGAGCATCGAGGAGCAGGAGAAGGGCGCCCGGGCAGCCCTCTCGGGCCTCGAGGGGGAGATCTCCAGCCGCAACAAGGAGCTGGCTGAGCAAGGAAGAGGAGCTCAAGCAGAAGGGCGCCTCCCTCGCGCGGGTCCAGTCAGAGATCGAGAAGATGCAGATCGAGGTGACGGAAATCCGCACCGAGATCAAGGACCTCCATGCGAGCTTCGCGGAGCGCTTTTCCCGGGACCTCTCGGAATACGAGACGCGCATTCCCGATCTCCAGCCCAACCGGGACCTGCGCCCGCGCCTCGCGGAGCTTCGCGAGGAGATGCGGAAGCTCGGCCAGGTGAACCTCATGGCGCCGGAAGAGTTCGCGGAGGTGAAGGACCGGTTCGATTTCCTGAGCGGCCAGCTCTCGGACCTCACGCAGGCGCGTGAAGACCTGAAAAAGGTGACCACGGAGATCCGCACGGAGTCGACCGAGCTCTTCCTGGACACCTACAGCAAGATCAAGAAGAACTTCCACACGATATTCCGCAGGCTCTTCGGCGGGGGGAGGGCGGAGCTCCGCCTGGAAAATCCCGAGACGCCGCTTGAATCCGGTATCGAGGTCTTCGCGCAGCCGCCGGGGAAGAAGCTGGAGAACATCAACGCTCCTCTCGGGCGGCGAGCGGTCCCTCACCGGGGTTTCCCTCATGTTCGCCATCTACATGGTGAAGCCGTCGCCGTTCTGTCTCCTGGACGAGATCGACGCGGCCCTGGACGAGGAGAACGTGGGCCGGCTGACGAATCTGCTTGAAGGAGTTCTCCGACCATTCGCAGTTCATCGTCATCACGCACAACAAGCGGACAGTGGCGGGAGCGGACGTGCTCTACGGCGTGACGATGGAGGAATCCGGTGTTTCGAAGCTGGTGGCCATCCGTCTGGAGAATCGTGAGCGGGGGGAGGCCGTCCCGGCGCCTTCCCCGACGTGAGGTCCTGGCCATCGCGGGCCTGGCGCTGGTCACTTTCGTGATCACGCTCTCCGTGCTCGCGGCACGGGCGGGAGCCGACATTCGCGGACGCGCCGCGGCGGCCCTGAAGGAGCAGCAGAAGACGCTCCAGGCGCCGCCCCTGACCCCGCAGGAGCTCTCGCTGGCGGCAGATGATTTCATGCTTGACCCGACCCCGAGCGCCCCGTCAGAGCAGGGATACATCCCGTGGCGGCCGCGCACGGAGCGATGGACCCAGGAGATGATCAACCAGTACTGGGTCGATCCACGGCAGGTGGCCGTGGACATCGTGAGCGCCGTCAACGACCAGTCGATGGAGACGCTGTTCGAGAAGGTGCCATGACGGTATACTGGTAGAAAGAGGCCTTCGAGGCGGCGCGCCGGTCACCGGCAGGCGGTGACGATCGCGTCGCAGAGCCACTTCGGTTTTTCGGGAGGGGGGAACCGATGCGGAGACGATCCTGCCCTGTCTTGCTGGCAGGCCTTGTCCTTCTGTGCGTGGCCGGTTGCGTCACGCAGCCGGGCAGTTCACCAGCCGCTTACCGTCGAGCTGTTTGACTCGCGCCCGGTCTGCCGGTTCCTTGTCCGCGCCGCAAGCGGCGGCAACGCCCCTCTTATTGCCGGAGATCCTCGATCCTGCAGGAATGATGGGATTCCGTCCTTCACGGCAACCCACGAGCGTCGCGTCGGCCCCCTCCGCGGATTCTCTGGAGCCGTCCGCAGGACAGCCGCCAGCCTCGGTGCCTGTCCTGCTTCTCCCGGTGGTCCAGCAGGATCTGCCCTCCGGCACGGCAACCGTGGTCGGCCTGACGGCGCCTTTCAGCACGCATGCGAGCGCCGGGTACCTCCTGGCGCAGCCCGTTGCTCCGGCGGCCAACCCGGCCACCCGCCCAGCGCCTGCTCCCTCTGCCTCGACCCCCAGGACGGTCGCACCCGCTGCCACGCCCCGTGCACAAGCGCCGGCGCAGGCACCGGCAGCGCAGGTACCGGCGGCCCAGGCACCCGCGGCGGCCTCGACAACGAGCTCGTCGACAGGTACCGCATCAACACCTGCGCCCACGAATAGCCAGGCGGTTGCGCCTGCGCCGTCTTCCGCGGCAGCGGCGTCCTCGTCGGCGTCGACCGGCGGAGCCGCTGCTCCCGCCGACGCCTACGGGCGCCTTCGGGAGATCTACGCGCGCGTGGGCGACGAGATGAATATCGGGCTCGACGGGACAAGCTTCCTGTTCCTCGGCTTCCCCGACAGCCAGGCCCAGTCGGGTGGTATGTCGTTCAAATCCAAGGAGATACGGGCCGGGAAGACCTGGTTCACTTTTGCGGCCCTCAAGCTTGGAACCTATGACCTCGACTTCGTGCAACAGGAAAACGCCACGGGCACATCGACGAAGGAAACGGTGCGGGTGCACGTCGTGAACGACCAGGATTTCACGGCTGCCGTCGGCCAGCAGCCCGCCCAGGACGGCACTCCGCCGGTCGACGCGGGAGACCCGGCCTTTGCCGACAAGCTCTCCAACCTGGGCGCGAACGAGGCGGCGATCGCGGAGCTCCAGAAGGGATACAAGGACGGGAACCCGGCCCTCAACGACAAGATCGCGGGGTTGTACGCGCGCATCGGGAGCTGGGACGCCGCAGGCAAGTACTGGCAGAAGAACCTCTCCCTGCCGGGGCCGTACGTGAACGCGGCGGTGATCGGGCTGGTCCGTGTCGCGGCGGCGCAGAACGACCAGGGGGGACTGCTCGCCCAGCTCAAGAAGCTCCTCGCCATGAACGATCCCTCGATGGAAGAACCCATGGTCCAGGCACTCCGCATGGAGCGTGCCCAGGGCCAGGTCGGAGTCGGCCTCGATCTTGCCGGCGAGTACGCCTCCCGCTTCCCGTCGGGACAGTGGCTGGACGAGGTCGAGTTCATCGCGGCCCAGCTGCTGGAAGCGGATTCTCCGTTTCGTGACATCGCCCGCGCCCGTGACCTGTACAGGAACATCGTCGCGACTTATCCCGTCGGTGACTTCGCGGCGCCGGCGCGTGATCGGCTGCAGTACATCGAGAGGCATTTCTTCCAGGTCAGGTAGCAGAAGCTCTCAGTATGTTGCCGGTGAAGCGAATTCTCGTTTTGCACTACTCTCGAAGGGCTGTCGTGGCGCGTTGGACGGCTTGACATCCTATTGAAGGTGCAAAATGAGAACCGCTGGTCAGGTAGCTGCGCGCCGACGGCTCTGCTATACTCCGCATCCAATGGCCCGACGCTTTCTCCTCCTGCCCCTGTGTGCCGCCGTCATCCTCGGCGCCTGTGCTTCCCCTGCCTCCGTGAGGGAGACGGGCCCCGTGCGCATCGGCCTCTATGCCGATCTCAGCACGAGCGGCGCCCAGGACGGCAGTGACGCTCTCCGCGGGGCCACCCTCCGCGTCAACGACGTGAACGCCGCCGGAGGCATTGGCGGCCGCATGGTAGAGCTCCTCCCGATGGACGCCCGGCAGAGCCCGGCCGACGCGGTCAAGGCGTTCACCGCGCTTGCGCAGGAGCCGGGGGTCTGCGCCGTCATCGGGTTCGCGATGGCGAACGGCGGCATCGCCGTGAGCCCGGTCGCCGATCTGGCGAAGGTCCCTTTCCTGTCGCTGGGGATCGACGATCGCGTCACCACTCCCGATATCGTCTCCACGGCCGGCGGGCCGGGCGCCGTGCGCCCGTACGCGTTTCTCGTCCGGCCCTCGGCGGCGCAGCTCGCCGCCTCTCTTGCCGCGTACGCCTCGGAACGGCTTCCCTATCAACGGTATGCCACCCTCTCCGATCCGTCCGACGCGCTTTCCCGCCTCCAGGCCGTCACCTTTGAGGCAGTCGCGCGCAAGGCGCGGAAGGAAGTAGCCGCGTCGGTCGATATCCCGGCCGACGGCGCGGATTTCAGCGCGGCGTTGAGCCGCATCACGGCCTCGGGAGCAGAGGCGGTCTATGCGTGCGGCTCCATCGCCCAGAATGCCTCGATAGCGCAGGCCATACGCCAGGGAGGGCTTTCGATCGCGATCCTCGGGAACCAGGCCTGGGAGGATCCTCTCCCGGCGCAGGCCGGCAAGGCTGCCGACAACACCTTGTTCTCCACCGGAATGTCCGCCGATGACCAGGCGCTCGCTGACCTGTCGGGCAGGAGTGTCGCCGCGTACGGGGAGAAGCCGCGGCCGGCCGTGGTCTATGGGTGGGACGCTGTCGGACTGATCGTCTCCGCGGTCCGAAAGGCAGGTTCATCCAACCCCGCGCGCGTTCGTGATGCCCTGGAACGGTCCACGGGCTATCGTTCCCTGGAGGGCGCTGCCGACATGGACAGGAAGACGCACCGCCTCGCCCCGCTTCCCGTGGCCATCATGAGAATCATCGACGGGCACGTGACGACCGTCGAACCTCGCTACGTGGCACCCCCGGCCCTCCGCTCGCCTTGACAGAGCACACGGATAACGGTATATATTTGCCTGTTTTGCAATTACGGGCGATTGCTGTTTCCGCAAGCCCCGAAAGAATGGACGTGAATGCTTGACAGACTGAGCGGCAGGCTGAGCGATCTCATCAGGCAGATCGGCGGCAAGGCCCAGATATCCGAAAAGAACATCCAGGACGCGATCAACGAGGTCAAGATCGCCCTCCTCGAGGCCGACGTGAACCTCCGCGTCGTGCGCCGGTTCGTCAACCAGGCCACGGAGGAGGCGCTCGGGGAGAAGGTTCTTCGCTCGGTGACACCGGGCCAGCAGTTCGTGAAGATCCTGTACGACCGGATGGTCGCGCTTCTCGGCGGAGAGAACCAGGGTCTCTCGCTGAAAGGCCCGGACACGCAGTCGGTCATCCTGCTCGCCGGGCTCCAGGGCTCGGGGAAGACCACCACGGCGGCCAAGCTTGCCGCGCGGCTGAAGGGACAGGGCCGCCGGCCGCTCCTGGTGGCGGCGGACCTCGTTCGCCCCGCCGCCGTGGAGCAGCTCGCCGTGCTCGCGGAGAAGGCGGGCGTGGCCGTGCACCGCGGCGAGGGAACGGACCCGGTGCGGGTTGTCGAGGCCGCTCTTGCCCGCGCGAAGCGCGAGCAGCTGGACGTGGTCATCGTGGACACCTCGGGTCGCCTCCAGCTGGACGAGCCCCTCATGGCCGAGCTGGCGCGTATCCGGGATGCGGCCCGGCCGGACGAGGTCCTGCTCGTGGCAGATGCCATGACGGGTCAGAACGCGGTTGACATCGCGAAGGAGTTCGACGCGCAGGTGTCCCTGACAGGGGTCATCCTGACGAAGTTCGACTCCGACACCCGCGGCGGCGCCGCGCTGTCGGTGAAGAGCATCACGGGCAAGCCGATCAAGTTCGTCGGCATGAGCGAGAAGCTGGACGGGCTCGAGCCTTTCCACCCGGAGCGCATCGCCTCGCGGATCCTCGGCATGGGGGACGTCGTGTCCCTCGTGGAGAAGGCCCAGGAGGTGATGGAGCAGGGCGAAGCGGAGAGGCTCCAGGAGAAGCTCGCCGCGGAGACCTTCACCATGGAGGACATGCTCGACCAGTACCGCCGGATGCGGAAGATGGGCAACCTCCAGTCCATCGTGGAAATGATCCCGGGGCTGAAAGGTTCGGGGGCGGAAGAGAAAATCGACGAGGCGGGCATGAAGCGCGAGGAAGCAATCATCCTCTCCATGACGCCGACGGAGAGGCGCAACTACCGCATCATCGGGCCGCGCCGGCGGGACGCGGATCGCGAAAGGCAGCGGCACGTCGGTCTTCGAGGTGAACAGGTTCTTGAAAAAGTTCGAGAAGACGTGTCTCATGATGAAGAAAATGTCGAAGAACGCGAAATACCAGGCCCAGGTGCTGTCGCAGCTCGGCCAGGGATAGCCCCAGGGAAGGCGACGGCGAGCGAGGCCATGGAATGCCGCCGGTGGGCGGCAGCGATGGCCGAGAGCGAGCCGCAACGAGGAAGAGAAAGAGGAGGACGCCATTGAGCGTGCGCATCAGGCTGAAGAGGTTCGGGACGAAGAAACGACCTTTCTACCGCATCGTGGTCATGGATTCCCGGACCCCGCGCGACGGAAGGGTGCTCGAGGAGATCGGGCTGTACCACCCCATCGAGAAGGCTGACAAGCAGGTGGCCGTCGACGATGCGAAGGTGAAGGAATGGATCGCGAAGGGCGCCACGCCGTCGAACACGGTGCGGGAGCTCCTCAATCGCAAGGCCGTCGGGATCAAGGCATAGGGGAGAGGGTCAACCGGAAAGGAGAGGTCCGTGGAAAAGGATCTTGTCGAATACATTGCGAAGACCCTCGTCGACGACCCGGCCGGGGTGGTGGTGAACGTGATCGAAGGGGAGAAGTCCACGATCCTCGAGCTGAAGGTCGCCGAGAACGACATCGGCAAGGTCATCGGCAAGCACGGACGCATCGCCAAGGCGGTGCGGACCCTCCTGAGCGCCGCATCCACGAGATCCGGGAAGCGCGTCGTTCTCGAGATCCTGGACTGAGGGACCTGCCCCGGAGCCGGGGCCGGTTATCATGGCTTCGGAGTTACTCGCCGTCGGCGTGGTGACGTCGACCCACGGGGTTTCGGGGGACCTGAAGGTGAAGACTTTTTCCGGCACCCCGGACAACCTGCTCGCCCTGGAAGGCGCCTTGTTCCGCAAGGGCGGGGTGGACCGTCCGTTCAGGATCCGCAGCGTCCGCGCCCAGGGTCCCGGCGCCATCGTGGGCGTGGAAGGGATCGATTCCCCCGAGCAGGCGCGGCGGCTGATCGGGAGCGAGATCCTGGTGCCGCGTGAGAAAGCGGCGCCGCTTTCGACCGACGAGTTCTACGAGGCGGACCTCTGCGGGTGCACCGTGTGGTTCGGCGCGGAAGAGATCGGGCCGGTGCGGTCGGTCTGGGAAGGGGGACCCGTCCAGCTCCTGGAGGTCACCGGGAAAGACGGCACGGCCCGTCTCGTCCCGTTCACCGACCACTTCATCGGCACCGTCGACGTGGCGGCCCGCCGTATCGAGCTCAGAGAGGACGAGATCGTCCGGTGAATGTCACGATCCTCACCCTCTTCCCGGGGCTTTTCCAGGGTTTCCTGGAAAGCTCCATCCTGGCGCGGGCCATCAGCCGCGGCCTGGTGTCCGTGCGCCTGGTCGACATTCGCGATTACGCGCAGGACAAGCACCATGTCTGTGACGATGCCGCGTACGGCGGCGGCCCGGGCATGGTCATGAAGCCGGAGCCCATCGCCTCTGCCATTGAGGCGGCGCGCGTTCCCGGGGCCCGCATCGTGTACCTCACGCCGGCGGGCGGCGGTACACGCAGAGGGACGCCGCGACGCTCGCGGGGGAGACGCAGGTCGTGCTCCTGTGCGGACGTTACGAGGGGATCGACCAGAGAGTGATCGATGCCTTCGTCACGGACGAGCTTTCCGTGGGCGACTACGTCCTCTCGGGGGGAGAGGTGGCCGCCATGGCCGTCGTGGACTCGACGGCGCGCCTGGTCCCGGGCGTGATCACGAGCGAATCGCTGGAGGAGGAGAGCTTCAGCGGGGGGCTTCTGGAGTACCCCCACTACACGCGCCCGGAGGTGTTCCGGGACATGCGCGTGCCGGACGTGCTCCTGTCGGGGCATCATGAGATGATCCGCCGCTGGCGGCTGGAGAAGAGCATCGAGAAGACGATGAAGCACCGCCCCGAGCTTCTGGACGCCGAGGGCCTCCCCGAGGAGGCGCGTGCGCTGGTGCGATCGATGAGGAAAGAAGGAGACGCAGATGGACGTGATGAAGGCACTTGAGCGGAACAGATGAAGGAAAACGCGGAGGAGTTCCGCATCGGCGATACCGTGAAGGTCCACTTCAAGATCATCGAAGGGAAGACCGAGCGCGTGCAGGTTTTCGAAGGCATCGTCATCGCCATGAAGCGCGACGGCCTGCGCAAGACCTTCACCGTCCGCAAGATCAGCTACGGCGTCGGGGTGGAGCGCATCTTCCCGCTGCATTCGCCGAAGATCGCCAAGATCGTCCGCGTCCGCGAGGGCCGCATCCGCCGCGCCAAGCTCTACTACCTGCGCGGACGGTCCGGCAAGGCCGCCAAGGTCCAGGAGCTCATCCACCGCAAGCGCGAGAAGGTGCCCGAGACCGGCACTGCCGACCGTCCCGAGGACGAGGCGGCGGAGAGCGAGACCACCTGACCCCCGGCCCGGTGCAGGGCAGGATCAACGTCTCCGTCCCGAAGGGCTCCGACCTTCGGCCCGGCGAGACGGTGACCGTGCACGTCCTGAAGCGTCTCGACACTCCCGGCGCGGGCGCGGCGGCAGGGAAGTGGGCGGTCGCGGTTCGCGGGAAAGTCTACCCCGCGACCACCGAGGTGCCACTGGACCCGGGCGCCGTGCTCCGCGCCCGCGTGGCAGCGATCCAGGGTAAGTTCGTCCTGACCCTGTCCAACGTGCTGCCCGAGCAGGCGCAGGACGCCGTGCGCGCGGCACTCCAGGCGGGAGGGTTCTCTCCCGGCACCGACGCCGAGGTGATTGCTCGCGCGCTGGCGCGCAGCGGGCTGCCGCTCCTCCCTGAGACCATTCAGAAGGTGACGGCATTTCTCAAGAGGGCCGGCGTGGATGCGCGCGTGGGCGCCCGGGCCGCCGCAACGCTCGTCGACAAGCGCTTCGGGCTTGCAGGCGAGACGGCACGATCCCTCCTTCCCGTTCTCAGCTTCGGCCAGAAGGGCGGAGAGGATTCGCGCCGGTATCGGGGCCGTAAACCGCCGGGTTCCCCCCTGGACGTGAAGGCATTCGCATCGTCTCTCGCCGCGGTCCCCGGCGGCGCTGCAAGCGCCCTGCAGACCTACAACCACACGCGCGCCGGGTCGCAGACCTGGGTGGTCATCCCGTTCGTTTTCGGGGAGACGGGCACGTCGCCGGAAGAGCGCACGGCGGGAACCCTGAAGATCCTCTACGACACGTTCAGGAAGCGGCCGCTCGCCCTCAGCCTCTGACCGACGGGATCGCCTTCCACCTGCCCCTGCAGGGAAAGGTGTCCCTCTCGCTATTCTGCGACGAAGCCCTGCGGATGCCGCACAGAAAGGACTGGACACCTTGAGGTCAAAATTCCATAACATGGGATTGGAAGTTGACGATACTATCAATGAAGGGGACGCATTCGACGGTTTTTCCCCTGTCGAGGAGGGAGTGACCCTCCCAGCGTCGATACGGTGGGGTGAGGAATGACGGCGCAGGCGGACAGGGCGGTCGCCCTCCATTATACGGAAGAGCTTCCGGCGCCCCTGGTCCTGGCCTCCGGGCGGGGCGCGCTGGCGGAAGCCATCATGCGGATCGCGCGTGAGAGCGGCGTGCCCGTGGTGGCAGACGCCCCCTCCTGGAGTCCCTCTATCGAGCTGGACGTGAATACCCTGATTCCGGAAAGCCTCTACGGGGTGATTGCCGAGCTCCTCGTGTTCGTCCGCGGCCTGAGAACGGCAAAATGAAGAGCATAAGGACCAGCGACCTGCGGGACGGGATGAAATTCGACAAGGCCGTCTACATGGACGGGGACAACGTCTTCGTGCCTGCCGGGCATCCCCATCCGCCAGAAGGACATCGAGCGGCTTGCGCGGTGGGAGATCGGGAGGTGCGGACCGACGGCGCGCTGGTCGTGGATCCGGCAAGCCCCCGAGACCGGCCTTCGACGCCGGCGACCATCAAGGACCTTCCCCAGGGGAACAAGCTGAACGTCGATGCCTACCTGAGCGCATCGACGAGTACGAGCACATCGCGCAGAGCGTCGGCCAGGGGGAGGAGATCGAGCGCGCGAAGGTGGACGCCTCGGTGAACATGCTCCTCGAAAGGGTGAAGGAAGGGAAGAACGAGATGATCCAGCTCATCCTCATGGGCGGGAGGATCGAGCGCAAGATCGCCGCAGGGGTCATCAACGTCACCATCCTCTCCGCCATCATGGGCACCGTGCTGAAGTTCACCAGCCACCGGCTCATCCAGCTCGCCACGGGGGCCCTCCTCCACGACATCGGCATGGTGAAGGTTCCCAAGGCCATTCTTGAAGAAGAAGGAAAAGCTCACCGCCGACGAGATGAACCAGATCCGCACGCACCCCATCCATTCCTACCGGGTCATTGCCAAGGAACTGAAGTATCCCGGAGGAGATCGGCGTCATCGCCCTCCAGCACCACGAGCGCTGGGACGGCCAGGGCTACCCGCGCAAGCTGCAGAGGGGAAGACATCAACCTGGCCGCGCGCATCGTCGCGGTGGCGGACTCCTACATCGCCATGATCAACAACCGCCCGCATCGCAACTCGATGATCGGCTACAGCGCCATGAAGAACGTGCTGAGCGACAACGGCCGCCACTTCGACCCGAAGATCCTGAAGGTATTCCTTGAGAGCATGGGGATCTACCCGATCGGCAGCATCGTCCAGCTCAACAATTCTGCCATCGGCCGGGTGGTGGAGACGCACTCGGAGGCGCCGCTGCGGCCGCCGGTGGAGCTGATCATCGACGAGTACGGCAACAAGCGGGGGGAGCGGGAGGTCATCGACCTGCTGACGCGAAAGGGCACATTCATCGTCAAGGCGGTGGATCCGAAGGCCCTTGCCATGGCGCACGGCCGGGGGCGGCATGAGTGGAACGACGCGGCAACCGCCTGCCGGCAGGAACCTCGACCTCTGTGCGAGGGAAGGAGGGGGAGCAGGCCGGCGCGGCGTGGCTCTCCGAGGAAGGCTGGACGGTGCTGGAACGAAATTTCCGAACGCGGGTGGGTGAGATCGACATCATCGCGTCGCGCGGGCGGCGGCTGGCTTTCGTCGAGGTGAAGACGTGGGCGGCCCTGTCCCGCAGGCGAGCTGGAGCATGCGATCGATCGCCGGAAGCAGCGGCGCATCGTGCGGACGGCGCGCTCTGCTGTCCCGCCGGCCGCCGCGCTGCCAGGACGATGCGGCTGCGCTTCGACGTCGTATTCCTCGAGCAGGGACGCGCGCAGCGTCCGGCATATCGAGAATGCATTCAATGGGGGGATCGACTGATGGTACGGATAGCCAAGAAGACCGATCCCAAGAAACTCGCGGAGCTGAAGGTCAAGATCCATGATGAGGACTACCTCCTGCAGGCCATCCAGAAGATCGCCCAGGACCTGACGCGGAATCTCGAGCACGGAGAGTAGTCGATGAGTTCGCGAAGTTTCAGGCGGAGGAACAATCGGCGCAGGCACCGTGCAGGCGGTGAAGGGCCCGAAAAGAAGGCCGAGGGCGCGCCTGGCGAGCCCCGCGCGGGTGACAGCGATGCGCCGCGCCCCCGCGAGCCCCAGGGAAACCAGCGGGGTCCGCGCGGTGATCGCAACCAGCGCCATGCCGCCGGCCCGCAGAGGGACGGCGGCCAGCAATCGCAGCGTGAGGCCTCCCCGCGGCATGGCGGGCAGAGGAGGGGAGGCAGGCCGGGCGGACGGTCTGCCGCGCGGCCTGCGGTGGAAGAGGCGCCTGTTCGGCCGGCCGTGCCGCTCGTATTCCCGGATTGCCCCGTCTGCGGAAAGCCGGTGCGCGAGCTGTCCTCGGCGCTCACCCACCGCGTGTCCCGGCAGCCGGCCCATTTTGACTGCGTGGTCAAGCGAGCTTCGTGAGACCAACGAGATCGCCCCGCAGGAGAAGCTGTGCTATCTCGGGCGGGGATGCTTCGGCATCCTCGAGTTCCGGCCTCCCGGCGGCCCGAGCCGGTTCGTCATCAAGAGGCGGATCCAGTACGAGGAAAAGGAAGCGCCCCAGGACTGGAAGAAGCCGCTGCAGATCACCTGCTGAGAACCGCCGCGGGACAGCCGTGAACGGGTCCCGGACGAACGCATCGGTACGCTTGCAAATGAGACAGCGCGTGATAGTATTGCGGCGCATGCGCAGCCTTGTGACAGCCGTGCCGTGCACGGTGTTCGCCGGGCGCAGGGAGAGAACGTCATGTCGCTGAAGTTCGCCCTGCTCGGACTCCTCGCGGAGAGCCCGAAGTACGGATACGAGATCAAGAGGCAATTCGAAGGCGCGCTCGGCAACGTCTGGTCGGTGTCCTATGGCCAGCTGTATCCCACGCTCCGACGGCTTTCCGAGCTGGGCTGGGTGACCAAGAAGACCGAGCCGGGGAAGAAGGCGGCGGAGAAGAACATCTACTCCATCACCGAGAAGGGCCGCAGGAAGCTGGATGAGTGGCTCCTGAAGCCGCTGCGCACCACCTACAAGGTGAAGGACGAGTTCACGCTGCGCTTCCTCTTCTTCAGCAAGCTTTCGCCGGACAAGGTGCTCGACTACCTGAAAGTCCAGCAGAAGAGGACCGTGCTGCAGAAGGAGAGCTTCCAGCGCACGCTCGTGTCCATCCGCTAGGAGATCGATTTCTTCCTGCAGGCGATCATCCGCAAGGGAATCATCCACCTGGAAGCGGAGAACCAGTGGCTTGAAGAAGTGATGGACGATATCCAGAGCTCGGTCGCTGCCGCCGGAAGCGGCGGCACGAACGGCGGCTCCGCGGAGTCATCAGGCTGAGCGCCGTGCCGCCGGGAGCGCACTGAGAATCCGCCCGGCGCCGGCCGCTGTCCCACGCCCCGCCGGCGGGCCTACCGGGACGTGTTCAGCTCGTCGAGGACCTGGAGAGCCTTCGTCTTTACCGTCCGCAGGTAGTTGCCCTGCGCGATCTTCACCAGCATCTGGTAGGCGGCCGGATCCTTGATGCCCCCCGGTGTCTTCTGCGCGAGCTTCTCGACGGCAAGGCACATCGCGTAGCCGAGGTTGTTGTCCGGCTGCGTCGGATCCATGCGGCTGTACGAGAAGGCGAGCGCCTGCACCACCTGGTTGTCGGGGTTCTTGCCGATGACCCCCAGCCCGTACGCGGCCTCCGCCTGCACCATGGGTTCATCGTCGATGAGGAGGACCCGGATCGAGGGCGTCCTTCGCTTCGTCGGTCCCGATACGTCCCAGCATGTTCGCCGAGCGGCGGCGCACCTCGGGGAAATTGTTGATGAGCCGGCCGCCCTCGCGCACCGTGTGCCCGGAACCTTCCAGGGCCAGGTACTCGAGGACAAACTCCACCTGCGGGTCGGTTGCCTTGTACGAGCCGTCGGTGATCTTCTTGTCGAGGTCATCGAGGGCGCTCATCTTGATGTCGTAGTCGTCGGAAAACGCCTTCTCGCGAAGGATCTGGAACTCGACGCTCTGGAGGAACAGCTCCTCGATGGTGAGCTCCTTGCCGCTCGTCGAGGCCGCGGCCTGCTGCGCGGAGAGGCCCGCCGCGACCAGGAGGAATACCGCCATGGCGGCGAAGGTCCCCAGGATCGATGTTCTGCCTTTCATGCTCATATCTCTGCTCCCGTCTGCTCCGATCAGGGTTCTTCCGTGGGAAGGACCCCGATCTTCCACCGATCGTCCTCGCGCACGAGGTAATAGAGTATGTACAACTTCCCCTGTATCCGTGTATACGCCTTCACGTGGTCGGCGTCCACGAACATGATGTCGTTCAGCTTCCCCTGGAGGTGGCTGCGAACGACCACGATGTTGAAATAGTCCTCCATCGTGTGAAGGACGATCCCGTTCTTCTGGAGGACCGCCGCGCTGGAGGCTTCCGTGAGAAACTCCGGGCTGCTGCGAGACCGCACGTAGTCCGTGGTGAGGAACGACAGCCACTGGCTGTAGTCCGCGTCGGCAATGATCCGGTCCAGCGCCACGATGACCGCCTGCACTTCGTCGAATGTCTTCTTCTTCAGCTCGTCTGTCGCGACGAACGCCTGCCCGTCGTTCTGCCCCACGGGTGGGCTCTGCACGGCAGGCTGCTCGACCGTGGGTTGAGCCGCCGGTGCCTGTCCTGTCGACGGGGTCCTCGGCGGGGTGATGCAGCACAGGAGAGACAACGATGCGGACGTCAGCAGGAAAAGCTTCCGACAGGCCGCACTCATTGTCTTCAATTCTATCGGTCGGCAGGCGCTTTGTCAAAGTTTTTTCCCCTTGCGCCGCCCCGGAGCGCTGGGGTATCCTCCCCGGCATGTTCAAGGTATTGCTCCCGGGGACCTTCGATCCCCCGACGAACGGCCATTTGAACATCCTCCGGCGCGCGTCGCGCCTGTTTGACGCCGTGGAGATCGTCATCGCCGTGAACCCCGGAAAGATCTACCTCTTTTCCGCGGAAGAACGGCTCTCCATGATGACGACCCTCGCCCAGGGGTTGCCGAACGTCAGCGTCTCGACCTGGAACGGGCTGATCGTGGATTTCGCTGATCGCATCGGGGTGCACGTCATCGTGCGCGGCGTGCGCGCGCTCGCGGACTTCGACTACGAGTTCGAGCTTTCCCTGATGAACCGGTCACTCAATCCCCGCATCGAGACGATCTTCCTCCCGACCGACCAGAAGTACGCGGTCATCCGTTCCTCTGCCATCAAGGACATTGCGGGATTTGGAGGCGACATTTCGGGAATGGTTCCCCCCAACGTGGCAAAGGCGCTCTACGGGAAGCTGCGCGGCAAGACCGCCCGGCCCGGCGATGAAGAGCAGATCCCTCCGGCGCCTTGACATTCCAGGGACGTTGGTGTAGTTTTCCGTATCTTTATCAAATTAATCCACTTTGAGGTGATTTGAAATGGGTTTGCCGAAGAGGAGAATATCGAGGGCGAGGGGACGCAAGCGCCGTTCGGCCAACATGCGGCTCGCTGTGCCGACCCTCGTGGAATGCAGCAACTGCGGGAACAGGATCATGCCGCATCGGATCTGCACGAAGTGCGGGTTCTACCGCGGAAAGCAGATCTTCAAGCCCGAGGAGATTGCTTGATCCCCTGCCGGGACACTATCCAGGGCACCCCCCCTGACATCACACAATACACAATTCTTTCAGGAGGTTGAACCGTATGGACGAGCTTTTCGAAAAAATGAAGAAACTTATCGCCGACCGGCTTGAGATCGATGAATCCAAGATCACCCTCGATTCCTCTTTCCGCCAGGACCTTGGCGCGGACAGCCTCGACACGTACGAGCTTGTCTACGCCATCGAAGAGGAGCTCGGCATCAGCATCCCGGACGAGAAGGCAAACGAGTTCGAAACAGTGCGCGATGCTCTGGAATACATCCGCTCGCAGGTAAAGAAATAGGAAGGTCTTGTTCAAGAAAGCAAGGCGCGCGCACGGAACGGCGCTGACCTCCGAACGCAAGAAGGAACTCCAGCTCTTTGAACGGCACACGGGTATTCGTTTCCGGGCGCTGGAGTTCCTCAACCAGGCGTTCACACACCGCTCTTTCGCCAACGAGCTGGGGGAGACGGGGGAGAACAACGAGCGGCTCGAGTTCCTCGGGGACTCGGTGCTCGGGCTGGTCGTGAGCCATTACCTGTACGAGCGCCTGCCGGAACAGCCGGAAGGCGAGCTTGCGCGCATCAAGAGCTTCGTCGTCAGCGAGGCGAGCCTCTCGGAGATCGCCCGGGGCCTGCGGGTCGATAACTACATCCTCATCGGGCGCGGCGAGGAATACTCCGGCGGACGGTCGAAGAAGACCATCCTCGCCGACTGCCTCGAGGCCATCATCGGCGCCTACTACCTGGATTCCGGGTTCGCGGCCTCCGAGCGGTTCATAAAGTCGATGCTTATCCCCGAGATCACGAAGGTGCTCGAGGACCGTCACGCCAAGGACTACAAGACCATGCTCCAGGAGCACGTCCAGAAGCGGCTGAAGACTTACCCCAAGTACAAGGTGGTCCAGAAGACGGGCCCGGATCACGACAAGACGTTCTGGATCGAAGTGCACATCGGGGACAAGTCATACGGGGCGGGGAAGGGCAAGAATAAGAAGGAAGCCGAGCAGGAAGCCGCACGGCTCGCTTACGAGGCCATGCATGCCGGCGACAAGACCACCTGGCGCCCGGAACGGCAGGAGCGTCCCGCGCCCGTGCCGCGGTCCGGCGGCGGCGCCCGTCCCGAAGCGCGCACCCCTGGGCAGAATCGTCGCGCCTAGCGGCGACCTCCTTCACCCCGCGGGGTTCACCCTTTCTTTATAGATCATTTCCGCCATTGCCAGCAGCTTTTCCTTCTCATTCTGGGACGGATCGTCAAGAACAGCCTGGAGAAGCTCGTTCGACAATGTCCCGACACGCGGTCCCGGGGGGATGCCCAGGCGCGCCATGATGTCCTTGCCGTTTACCGCGAGCTGGCCGACGGTGAAAGCGCGCGCGGCGCCCTGCACGGCCGCAACGCGCTCGGCGAACCGGGCGAGCCCTTCCGGGAACATCGCGGCGTTCTCGCTGCACATGCCGACCTGGTCCGCGCGGCGCAGGGCCATGAGGTCGGGGATGCGGTCTTCACCGACCCTGGCGATGAGACGCCGCACGGCCGCGTCCGACCACTCGTCGTTGTAGTTGAACATGTGGTGGCTCACCAGGTGCGCGACACCGTGAACGACCGCGTTGGGAAGCTTGAGGCGCGTCAGGATATCCTCGCACATCCGGGCGGACAGCGTTTCGTGCCCGTAAAACGTGGGCCGTCCTCCGTCGTCACCCCGACAGCGAGGCTTGCCGACGTCGTGGAGGAGCGCGGCCAGGCGCAGCGGAAGGGATTCCCGCGGGGCGGCATCGCAGGCATGGAGAGCGTGCGTGAAGACGTCGTAGCAGTGCAGGTCGCCCTGCATCACGTCGACCCCCTCGAGGAGCTCGGGAAGAATCACCGCGAGGATCCCCGTTTCCTTCATGAGGAGGAAACCGATTGACGGCAGCGGGGCAGCGAGGATCTTCAGAAGCTCGTCACGGAGCCGTTCGGCTGAGACACGCGCGAGGATCGCCAGGGCGCCCGGGATGGCCGCACGCGTGGCCATGTCCACCGTGAAGGAGAGCTGGGCCGCGATCCTGCAGGCCCGCAGGGGACGCAGGCCGTCCTCGCGGAAGCGCTCGGCAGGGTCGCCGATGGCGCGGATGATGCCGCGTGAAATATCGAGCTGCCCGTTGTGGGGATCGAGCAGGCGGCGCTCGTTGAAATCATATGCCATGGCGTTGATGGTGAAATCGCGCCGGGCGAGATCTTCCTCTATCGAGGCGGAATAGCTCACGCTGTCCGGGTGTCTCCCGTCAGTGTAGTCGGCCTCCGTCCTGAAGGTCGTCACTTCGAAAGTGGTGCCGGAAAACAGCACCGTGACGGTGCCGTGCCTGATACCCGTGGGTAGAACGCGGCGGAAAAGACCGATCACCTGCTCGGGACGGGCGTCCGTGGCAATGTCAAAGTCGGTGTGTCCCCTTGCCATGAGGATGTCGCGGACAGCGCCGCCGACGAGGTAGCACTGGAATCCCGCGGTGCGAAAGACAACGGCGAACTCGTGGACGACCCGGGGAATGCGCATCTGGCGGCAGTATCACGGCTGGGGCTGAGGAGTGTCAAGAAAAGACCGCCCCGCGCGACTCGCGTCGGCGGGGCGGTTCCTGTCCAGGAAGAATTTTTTCCTACTTGAAGAGCTGGAGAACCGTCTGCGGTTTCGTGTTGGCCTGCGCCAGCATGGCGGTGGAGGACTGGACGAGGATCTGGTCCTTCACGAACTCGACCATGGCGGATGCCATGTCCGTGTCGCGGATCAGCGACTCTGCCGCCTGCAGGTTCTCGGCGCCGACGGACAGGCCCTTCACGGCGTACTCCAGGCGGTTCTGGTAGGCGCCGAGGTCAGCGCGCTGCTTGTTGACCATCTTCAGGGCCGTGTCCAGCACCCCGATGGCCGCGTTGGCACGGTCCGGGGAGGAGAGGGAGATGAAGGTGGCCGTGCTGGGCTGGCCGTTGGTGCCCTGGATCCCCAGGCCCTGCGCCGTCATCGTGCCGATGATCACCCGCACGCGCTGGTCCATGTTCGCGCCGATATGCAGCCACATGCTCGCCGTCACCGCGTTCTGGCCGGTGGCGCGCGCGAAGCGGCCCGTCAGCATGTTCATGCCGTTGAACTGGGCATGGGAGGCGATCCTGTTCACCTCGCTCACCAGCTGGGAGACCTCGACCTGGATCTGCATCCTGTCCTCGTTGGAGTAGATGCCGTTGGAGGCTTGCACGGAGAGCTCCCGCAGTCTCTGGAGGATGTCCTGGCTCTCCTGCAGGTATCCTTCCGCCGTCTGGATGAAAGAGATCCCGTTCTGGGAGTTCTGCGCAGCCATGCGCAGCCCGCGGATCTGCGAGCGCATCTTTTCCGACACGGCAAGACCGGAGGCGTCGTCGCCGGCGCGGTTGATCCTTTCCCCGGACGCCAGCTTCTCCATGTCCTTGCTCGAAGCGAGGTCGTTGAACTTGAGGCTCCGCTCGGTGAAAAGGGCGCTCATGTTGTGATTGATGATCATCGAATCCTCCTTGAACGTGTGTGCCGGACTTCCCTGTCCGGGCGTGACGGCCGTCGCCGCCGCCGCGCGACACGCGCCGGATGCAACGGTCCGACTTCAATGCTCGGTCGATTCCAGAACTCCTTGAGAGATTTCGTTTCTTGCCCCTGGCCGCGTGAATCAGTACTCTTGCCGCCATGACAGCCGCCGAGCGCAGTGACGGGAGCAGGGAGAGACGGGGGCTCCTGGTCATCGGGGGAGAGGCTCCTGCCCGTGACGCGCTGCGCCGGGCAGCCCGGGGCATCCACTTGCTCGTCGCGGCGGACTCCGGGCTGGTTCCCGTGCTGGACGCCGGCCTCGTGCCGGATCTCGTTGTCGGGGACATGGATTCGCTGCCGGACCGGTCTCTCCTGCAGCAGGTGCCGGCAGAGCGCGTGATGGTCTTTCCCGTCGACAAGGACGAGACGGACACCGAGATCGGTCTGCGGATCATGCGGGAGAAGGGCTGCACGGACGTCGTGATCGCCGGCGGCGGCGGGGGTCGCATCGACCATCTCTTCGGCGTGGCGCAGCTCTTCGAGCGGGACAATCCCCCGTCGCGCTGGCTGACGGACAGCGCGGATATCTACCTCGTCGACGGGGAGCGCATTTTCACGGGCTGGGAGGGCAGCACGGTCTCCGTGTTTCCCCTCGGGCCCCGTTCGGCTGACATGAGTTCCGAAGGGCTGCGCTGGCCCCTGGACGGGCTTTCGTTCGCCCGCGGATGGGCGGGCATCAGCAACGTGGCCACCGCGTCGCGCGTGCGAATCGGTGTGGGAATCGGACGGCTCCTCGTGATAAGATCCGTGGTGAAGGACCGGTGATGCTCGAGAAAAGCAGGCTTGAAGAACTCTCCCTGGCCTTGCCCGAAAAGGAGCGAAAGACGCTCCTGGAGCGCATCGGCCGCCGGATGGAAAAGGAAGAGGGGGAGGACCCGGTCGTCGTCGAGCTGCAGGAGGACGAGCGGGAAAAGATCATCGCCTTCGAGATGAAGAAGGCGAGCCCCTGGGTCCGTCTCATGGTGTGGCTGCGGACCCTGGTCACCGGCAAGTCCCGACGAGACGTCTTTTTCGACGTGCGCCTTCGGATGCTGAAGACACACCTGCGCAGCGTGAGCCCGGGGCTCACCGGCTTCGAGAGCCGGGATCTCACGCCGAAGTTCGCGCGGAAGCTCTACGACGTGTATCTCAAGACCCTCACCATCGGCGGCATCTACCACTCGTTTTCCGCGGACAGGGCCGTGCGCGGTGCCGCCTTCACCTGGTACCTGGAGGAAAGGCTGGAGGAGCCCCGGGCGGCATTGACGATTTCGTCGGCACCGAGGAAATGGAAGAGATCTTCGCGCAGACGGGCCAGACAGAGGAGATCCGCAAGAAGCTCGCGCTGCGGCTGAACGAATACGTGAGGGCTATCCCCGAGAGCATGATGCTGAAGCTGGAAGAGGAGGCGAAGCTGCACCTCTTCCTGGGCAGGCTCTGCGCCTTTCCGTTTGCCCCGTTCTTCCGCTACTTCAACTGCCTTCTCACCGATCCACCGGACCCTCACTACCCGGATTTCGAGAGCGCCCCTGTCATGCTGACGCTGGATCTCATGGAAAAGCTCCACGTCGCCCTCAGCCTGGTGAAGCGCTGCGCGCCGGACTACCTTTTCCCGGAGGAGCCCCTGGCCTTCTACCTCGCCGTGCGCGGCGGCGTCACCCCGGGGGACAAGCGCGACGCGGAAAAGCGCGCCGCGGAGCTTGCGCGCCTGCACGGCGACGTGATGGAGCTCGCGCACGAGATCGACTCCTTCGAGACGGCCGTTCCCCTCCTGGACCTGTTGCGCTTCTTCCGCCGTGACCCGTGGTACCAGCTGCTCTTCAACGCGCCGCGGCTGTACCTGCGCAACCTCGCCTTCAGCACCCTGAAGGCACGCCTGTCGGTGCAGCTGGAGGAGCGCCTGGGCACCATCAAGGAGCGCGTGATCGGGCGCAAGCTGGAGGATCTCCTCAAGGGCCAGAAGCTCATCGATTTCGTCTACTACAGGGACGCGCCGGATTTCGACTACCGCAAGCTCTCCCTGCCGTACTTTTCCTCCATCCGCAGCCTCACTCTGGTCTACAATTTCCTCCTCCAGCAGTTCAAAGGCACCATGCAGGAAGCGGCGTCGCTCGTCGCCGCCACGGCGCTGGCCAACAACCGCATCATCCAGACCAGGCTCACGCAGAACATGTCGGGGCTGGAGGACCTGGAGGCACGGATCGTTCTCTTTGACCGTACCCTCTCGCCGGACGAGGAAGACGGGAAGCAGCTTGCGCGCTACCGCTTCAACGTCGCAACGGACCTCCTCCTGCAGAAGAGCTACCGCTCGTTCATCCAGCAGAAGGACAGGGAGGCGAGAGAGCTCATCGAGAAGGCCCGCGAGTTCCTCTCGGGCGTGCGCTCGATCTTCGACGAGATCCGGACCAGCACGTTCGAGAACACCCGCTCTCTCCTGAAGACCATCCACGTCTACCGGGGCCGCAACCAGACGCTCGGCCAGGTGCTCAACACGCGCTCGGAGACCATCGGCTCTTTCCTGAAGCTTCTCGATCAGCTCCTGGAGCTCGAGAAGGGCGACTGAGCGGCGAGCTCCCGGAACTTGCGGGTCGTCTCCCGCGGATCCTCCACGAGCACGCGTTTTCCCGCGATCAGGTCGGCGATGCCGGTTTCCCTTGGATAGCGCGGGATGATGTGCATGTGGAGGTGGTTGATGGACGCTCCCGCGGCCCCGCCCATGTTGTACCCGATGTTGTAACCCTGCGGGGCGCAGCCGCGGTCCACCAGTCCCAGGAGCCATCGCTGGGCCGCGCCGAGGCGCAGCTCCTCCGCGGGGGTGAGCTCGCGGATATCCTCGATGTGCCGCAGCGGGTAGAGCAGCAGGTGGCCGGGGTTGTAAGGGTACAGGTTCACGGAGGCCATGAAGAGGTCGTCACGCCAGAAGCTGAGGTCGGTGACGTCGGGGCTCCCGTCCCTGATGAGACAAAGGATGCACCCGGAGGGACGGGCACCTTTCACGTACGCCATCTTTTCGAAACTGAAGAAGTAGCCGTCGTCGCCCACAATCGCCGCGCCGCCCACCCTGCTCTATCCTGGATGTTGCATGCTGCCGTATACTGGCCGCGGATGCAAGGATATCCATTTCTCCGGCAGGTGTCCAGTTTCATGGGTCGCGCGGTGGTGTTTCTCTTTTCGCTGGCCGCCCTGCTGTTCTTTTTCTATGCCCTGGGCAACACGCAGGATTTCCTCGATTCCACCCAGCTGTTTCTCCTGTCGGCGCTCCGCCTGACGCTGTGGCTCGAGATCGCGGGCGGCGCGTGGTACGCGGTCTCGCTCGTGTACCGTACCGTCGTCGAACGGCGGCTCCCCGTGGTCCGGTCGGTGCTGCTCGTGCTCGCGCTGGCAATCTGTGCCGCCCTGCTCGTCGTGCTGCAGTTCGTGCGGCAATGGCTGCAATCGTAAAAAGTGGCTATACTGCGGGCCGTGACTCCGTTCACCTTCGAATCACCCCGCGCCGTTCATTTCGGCCCCGGCTCCCTCGAACGCCTCGAGACGATCGCGCGCTCTCACGGCCGCCGCGTCTTTCTCCTGACCGGTGGACGATCCTTCGACGCGTCCCCCCGCCTGGCGGGGGTTCTTCCCCGGCTCTCGGGGTGCGACGTGCAGAGATGGCGCTGCCCTTCGGGCGAGCCCTCGGAGCAGTCAGTGGACGAGGCCGCGGCATCGGCGCTTGCCTTCCGGCCCGACGTGCTCGTGGGCATTGGCGGCGGGTCGGTCCTTGATACGGCAAAGGCTCTCTCCGCGCTTGTGCGCTCGCCGGGGCCCTGTGGCCGTTTCCTCGAAGGGACGCCGGGCTTCCAGCCCATCGCGGGTCCCGGGGTTCCGTGGATCGCCGTTCCCACCACCGCCGGCGACCGGCGCGGAGGTCACGAAGAACGCGGTGATCCGCTCCGACGCGGCCGGGGCGAAGAGGAGCATGCGCTCGCCGTTCCTCCTTGCCGACAGCGTGATCGTCGATCCCGAGCTCACCCTGTCGCTCCCCGGGGAAGTGACAGGGGCGTCCGGGCTGGATGCGCTGACCCAGCTCATCGAGGCCTACGTGTCGCGCGGCACGAACGAGCTCGTCTGCTCGATCGTCGAGGGGGCATTTCCCCTGATGCTGGAAGCGCTCGAGAAGCTCCCCGCCGATCCGGGCGACATCGCCCTGCGCTCCCGAGCGAGCTACGGCGCTCTCATGAGCGGGCTTGCCCTCGCGAACGCGGGGCTTGGAGCAGCGCACGGTTTCGCGGCAGCCGTCGGCAGCTACCACGTTCCCCACGGGCTCGCGTGCGCGGTTTTCCTGCCGCTCGTGCTCGCGGCGAATGCGCCCGTGATAGGGGACAAGCTGGACAGGCTCGCGGCGCGATGCGGCGAAAAGGCTCCCGCAAGCGATTCTGTCGGGTGGCTTTCCGGGAAGATCACGGGGTTTCTCGAAGCGTTCGGCTTGCCGCCGACCCTCGCGGGCTACGGGATCCCGCGGTCGAAGCTTGCCGACCTCGCGGAGAAGTCCATGGGCTCGAGCATGCGGGGAAACCCGCGCGAGCTGGGTCTCGACGAGCGCACCTCGATTCTCTCCCAGGTTATCTGAGAGGACACGATGACAAGAGCGGTACGCGGCGCCATCCAGGTTCCTTCAAACACGGGACCTGCAATCGAAGAGGCCTCGGCTCGTCTCGTTCGGGAAGTGCTGAGTGCGAATGCTGTTGCCGAGAATCAGCTTGTGAGCATCGTCTTCTCACTCACCGACGACCTGACCGCGGCGAACCCGGCAACTGCGCTGCGCCGCACCGGCTTTGCCGCCACGCCGTTGTTCTGCGTCCAGGAAGCGAAGATCGACGGGGGGATGCCGAGGGTCGTGCGCGTCCTGGTGACGTGGGACTCGCTGGAGCGGCGGGCGGCCGTGCCGGTGTACCTTGATGGCGCGGAGATGCTCCGGCCCGATCTCGGCTCGGGAGGCCGGGCGTGAGCGAGGGCCTCGCTGTCTGGCACGTGGCACGGGAATACGCCGGGGTCGCGGAGGCCGGCGGGGTGAAGGACGTCGTCCGCGGCCTCGCCGAGGCGCAGGCCCGCGCCGGGGCGCGTCCCACGGTGGTTTTGCCGCTCTACGGCTGCCTGCCCGGACACCTACAGGAGCGGCCCGTGCGTCGCGGTGTTTTCTTTTCCCCTGCCGGATCATGACAAGGGGAATGCCCTTTTCGAGGAAAAGATCTGCGTGAGGAGCACCACCGTCGACGGGGTACGCCTCCTCCTTGTCGAATCGCCGCGCTACGCGGCTGCCCGGGACATCTATACATACACGGCGCGGGACGAGGAGGAGAACCACTGGAAGAAGCGGGGCACGGGTCACTGGGACGTGCACCAGATGAATGTCGCGCTCCAGCGCGCGGCCCTCGAGACGGCGCATGCGCTCGGGGAGACCCCCGCGGTCTTCCACTGCCATGACGGCCACACGGCCTTCCTGCCTGCCATGCTCCGTTACGATCCCCGTCACGCCGTCGCATTTGCGGGCAGCGCTGCCGTGGTGACTATCCACAACGCCGGCGCGGGCTATCACCAGGAGATCTGGAGCGCGGAGCTTGCCGCCCTCCTGACAGGCCTCCCCGCGGCGGCCGTTTCAGCCGGGATGCTCCACGGGAGCATCGACCCTTTCCTCGTTTCGGCCGGCTGCGCCACCCTGACGACCGTCTCGGAGCGCTACGCGGAGGAGCTGCTCGCGGAACACGACAGGGAAATGAGCGGCGGTCTCGGACGAGCCCTTCGCGAGAGAGGCATCAGGCTCGTCGGCATCACGAACGGGATCGATCCGCGCCCGTGGGACCCCCGCGTGAAAGGTCTCGCGGGGCTCCCGTTCCCCTTTGATCCCTTCTCGGGTGACCTCGAGGGAAAAAAGAAGTGTCGCGAGGAGCTGTACCGCCTCCTCGCAAAACCGGACCAGCCCGACGGCCCGCTGTACGCCTTCGTGGGGCGCCTGACCGGCCAGAAAGGTGTGGACGTCCTTTTCCATGCGCTGCAGGAGCTGCTCCGCGCCAAGACACGGAGGTCATTCGTCATCCTCGGGTCCGGCGAGCAGGAAAAGGAAGCAATGCTGGGGTGGCTCGCGTCCAGCACGACACCGGCCGGAAGGCTTGTCTTCATCCCCCGCTACGATCCGCGCATGGCGTCACTCATCTACGCGGCGAGCGATTTCTTCCTCATCCCGTCCGAGTACGAGCCCTGCGGCCTCACCGATTTCATCGCCCAGATCCGCGGGAGCATCCCCGTGGTCCACCGCGTCGGCGGCCTCGTGAAAGTGCGCGACGGGGAGACGGGTTTCTCCTACGATGAGCAGAGCGCGGCCGCGCTCGCCGCCAGCGTGGAGAGGACGACCCGCATGCACGCTGGTGAGCAGGCCCTGCTCGACCGGATCCGGCGCCGTGCCTTCGGCGAGATCTTCTCGTCGCACACCTGGGATCGTGTCTACGCGGAGTCGTACCTGCCGCTGTACCGGGCTGCCCTTCCCGCGCAGGGAGACGCATGGACGGGCAGATAAGTCTCAAGACGTCCGTGGACGTCGCCCGCGTCAGGCGCGCCTGCCGCATGGCGGAGAAGTGCCTCCGCTACCTCGCGCCCTGCGTGCGCCCCGGCATCTCCACGGACGAGCTCGATCGGCTCGCGGGGCGATTCCTCGAGGAGAACGGGGCACAGTCGGCGCTGCGCGGCTACCGCGGTTTTCCCGGGATCATCTGCGCGTCGGTGAACAACGTCGCGGCGCACGGAATCCCTTCCAACCGGAAGCTCGAGAACGGGGACGTCCTTTCCATCGATATCACCGTGAGCGTCAACGGCTGGCACGGCGACGCCGCGTGGTCGTTCATCGTGGGTGAGGGGAGCCCGGATGCGCGGCGCATCGTCAAGGCGGCCTGGGCCGCCAGCCTCGCGGGGATCCGGGCAGCCACCGCGGGGCAGAGGCTCGGCGATCTCGGCGCGGCGATCCAGGATTCCGCCCGTCGTTTCGGCTGTTCCGTCATAGAGGATTACGTGGGCCACGGCATCGGGAAGATCATGCACGAGGACCCGGTGGTGCCGAATGTCGGGGTGGCCGACACGGGGCTGCGCATCGTGCCGGGCATGGTGTTCACCGTCGAGCCGATGCTCACCCTCGGGGCGAGCGACGTGCGCGTCCTGGGCGACGGGTGGACGCTCGTGACGACCGACGGGAGCCTCGCGGCACAGTTCGAGCAGACCATCGCGGTTTTCCGCGATTACACGGAGGTGCTGACTTTCTCGCACGGCGAGATCATGGAGCACCTTGACTTTCCACCGGCGCTGGAATAGTTTTTTCGGGTTTCCGTGCCACCTTAGCTCAACTGGCAGAGCACGTGATTTGTAATCTCGAGGTTCTCGGTTCAAGTCCGAGAGGTGGCTGACCGGCGTGCGTGAACAGCAGCTCTCAATTGATGCCGAGAGAGCGAATTCTCATTTTGCACGACTTTGAAAGGACCGTTCGTGACCTTTTGCACGGGTCCGCGACCTTGTTGAAGGGGCAAAATGGGAATCGCTGGCGTGTGAAGCAGGCCCTTGACAGAGGAGGGCCGTTCTCATTATCAAGTGTCGAGACTCGCTGCAGGTTCTGTCCATGGACGGCGGCCGGGACGCGCGTCGTGCGCGTCGGCGGGCACGCATGCGTCGGGTCGCGAAGACCCCGGCCTTGGGCAGCGAATCGGAGAGGTTTTGTTCGTCGAGTCGCGAAGACCCGCAGAGCGGGTCTCGCTGGGGGAGATTCCCGAGTGGTCAAAGGGGGCAGACTGTAAATCTGTTGGCTCCGCCTTCGAAGGTTCGAATCCTTCTCTCCCCAAGAGCCTTCTTTCCCCATGGAAGAAGGCTTTTTCTTTAGGAGCTCCACGCAATGCGTGACGTTTTCTACGACAAGGGCCTCCAATTCGAGTGCACGCGCTGTTCGCGCTGCTGTCGCCATACCCCCGGGTACGTCTTCCTCTCGGCGAAGGATGTGGAGCGCCTGGCGAAACACCTCCGCATCGACCGCGACGAGTTTCTGCGCACGTACTGCCGACGGGTCTCCCTCGGGATCGCGGACCGCATCAGCCTGAAGGAGCTTCCGAACTATGATTGCATCTTCTGGAAAGATGGTGGATGCTCGGTTTACGAGGCCCGGCCGCTGCAGTGCCGCGCCTATCCGTTCTGGAGCGCGAACGTGGCATCGCTCGAGGCCTGGGAGGAGCAGGGGCGACAGTGCCCCGGTATGGGCCGGGGCCTGCTGCACGACCGCGTCGAAATCGAGTCCTGGCTCGAGAAGCGCAGCCGGGAAGGATTTCTCCAGGGCTAGGAACACTGGAACAAGGAAGGTCCCAGCCATGAAAGTGACGTTCTGGGGTGTCCGCGGGTCCCTTCCATCCCCCTTGAGCGCGGATCAGGTACGCAGCAGGATCGCTTCCGTCGTGCAGCGCCTGACTCCGGCGGACCTCGAAACGCCCCGCACCCGCGAGCTCTTCCTCTCACGGCTGCCTCCTGCCCTGTTCGGAACGGTCGGCGGGAACACGACGTGTCTCGCGGTGCGTACCGACGATGATCGCCTCATCATCTTCGACGGGGGCACCGGCCTGCGGGACCTCGGGGTATCGCTCGAGAAGAGGCGCGACCCCACCAGCGAGTTTCCACTGTTCTTCACGCACTTTCACTGGGACCACCTCCAGGGGATTCCCTTCTTCGCCCCCGCGTGGTCACGGGGAAACAGGCTCGTCTTCGCGGGTCCCTACCCGTCGATCGAGCGCATCATCCGTGACCAGATGAAGCCGCCCTATTTCCCGGTCACCATGGACGCCATGCAGGCCGAGCTTCGCTTCGTGTACCTGCAGGGGGAGAGCGTTCACGTGGGCAACGCGGAGATTCGATGGAAGAGAATGAACCATCCCGGCGGCTCATTCGCCTACCGTGTTTCCGAGAACGGCAAGACCATCGTTTTTGCTACCGATGCCGAGGTGACTGACCGCGAGTTCCAGCAGAGGGAGGAAAATCGCGCTTTCTTCGAGGCCGCTGACCTCCTGGTTCTCGACTCCCAGTACACCCTGGAGGAATCGTTCAACAAGTTCGACTTCGGCCACACAGCCTATACCATGGCCGTCAACCTGGCGGCCGAGTGGAAGGTGAAGCGGCTCGTCCTTTTCCACCACGAGCCCCGCTACGACGACAGGAAGCTCTGGAGCATCGCCCGCAGCGCCCAATGGCACGCGGAGCAGCTCGGGGCGGAAACTCTTGACATCGTGCCGGCCCAGGAAGGCCTGGAGATAGTGGTGTGAGCAGGGTAGAGCTCACCGCGAAGGAGGAGGAAGAGCTGTACGTCGTCCTCAAGCCGCGCGAAGGGCTCCTCGCGGAACCCCTGGAGGAGCTCCTGCGGCGTGTCGAGAAGACCCTTTTCGACCGTCTCACCATTGCGGAAATGGAGAGGCTGCGCGAACGGTTCGCGAAGGAACGTTGATTTCCCGACGAGACAGAGCTATTCTGAGGATGTGCCGGGAGGGCCCATGAAAAACGCTGTAAGGCTCGTTTTCGTTGTCGTGATGCTTTTTGCAGCAGCAGCCGGTTCGTTTGCAGAGAGCGGATTCCTCGACTTCTATTCCCCGCAGTTCCTTGGCGGCGGCGCTGGAACAACAACAACAGAGACCCCGCCGGGTACCGCCCTCAATCCCGCCATAGCGGCGGACAGCCAGCGCGTGACGCTGGATCTCTCCTACATTGCCCTCATGCAGATCACGAGCCCCAACCCCTTCAACTGGGGCGGCAACGTGGTCAACCTCGGGGTAACCTGGCCGACGCGGGTCGGCGTGGTGAGCGGGGCGGCCCGATTTGCCAACGCGAGCTTCGCCGGCACCGGCCTGGACTGGGGCGCCATGGGCGCCCTCAACGCCTCGTTCTCGAAGATCCTGTTTCCCGACCTCTACGTCGGTGCGGGCCTGGGCTTCGAGTTCGGCAATGACTGGGGCCTGGGGCTCGACCTGGGTTTCGTCAACATCGTCGGCAACCTCGGCTTCCTGAAGGACTTCCGCTGGGGTGTCGCCTTGCGCAACATGGGCAAGCCGTACAGCTACAGCAGCACCGCGAACACCCTGGGCTTTCCCCCGGCGTTCACCCCTGCCATGGGCGCTTCCTTCAACCTCGTGAAGACCGATTCCCTGCAGCTCGCCTTTTCGCCCGACCTGAGCTTCCCCTCTTTCCAGGACGTGAGGTTCAACCTCGGGACGCAGTTCGCGGTCGCAGACATTTTTTTCCTGAACGCGGCTCTCAACCTCGACCTTCGGCAGTTGATCGGTGTCGAGCCGTCTCCAACGCTTCCTTTCAGCTTCGGCATATCCCTGAAGCTCAGCGGCCTTGGGGTCAAGACCGCCGGCCAGGACGTCACGGAGATCAAGACCTCCATCGCCGCCATGCCCCTGGAGGCAGGCATCTGGGCGTTTGGCATGGGGGCGAATGTGCCGATCGGCGTGCGTGACGTCACCCCGCCGGTGATCAAGACGGACACCGACGGCGTGAAGTACATTTCCCCAAACTTCGACGGCGTCAAGGATGACCTCGTCCTCCCGCTGACCATCACTGATGACCGCTACGTGAAGGGGTATCGGCTCATCGTGAGCGACGCCGGCGGCAACGCCGTGCGCACGATACAGAACAAGGAAGACAGGCCGGAAAACACCGACGTCAAGAACATCATCGCGCGCCTCGCCTATGTCGATACGGGTATCACCATACCGCCGACGATTCGCTGGGACGGGAAGTCGGACGCGGGGGCCGTTGTCCCTGACGGAGACTACACCTACCGCGTGGAGGCCTGGGACGACAACAACAACCTGGGGAAGAGCCCCACGGGCCACGTGACCGTGGACACGACCGCACCCACCGTGACGGCCACGGCCGCCTACTTGATCTTCTCTCCGGATGGAGACGGCAACAAGGACACCCTCCCTATTCAGCAGACCGGCTCGACGGAGGATCTGTGGACCGGCACGATCAGCAACATCGCGGGTGACGTCCTGAAGACCCTGTCGTGGGAGAACATGGCACCCCCGACGTTCGCGTGGGACGGAAAGACCAATGACGGCGCCCTGGCGCCCGACGGCGTGTACAGCTATCACGTCGCGGCAACCGACCGCGCCGGGAACGCGGGTGCTGCGCAGATCGACAACATCATCGTCGATACCCGGCCCACCCCGGTGCAGCTTTCCATCGACATCTCCTACTTCTCGCCGAACGGTGACGGGGTAAAGGACACCGTGACATTCCAGCTCGGCGTCCCCGTGGCAACGGGAATCGAGAAGTGGAGCCTCATCATCAAGGACGACAAGGGCGCTGCCCGCAGGACTTTTGCCGGGACGGTGACCATCCCCGGCTCGGTGACGTGGGACGGCAAAGACGATGCAGGCACGGCTCTGCCGGAAGGCGCTTATACCGGCACCCTCACCGTGCAGTACGTGAACGGCAAGAACCCCAGCGCCGATTCGCCGGTGGTGACGATCGACGTGACCCCGCCCCGTGCGGCGGCCAAGGCGGAGTATGACGTCTTCTCCCCCAACGGTGACGGCAACAAGGACACCGTGCAGATCTTCCAGGACACCTCCGAGGAGCTGTTCTGGACCGGCACCATAAGGAACTCGGCGAACAAGGACGTGAAGACCCTCGTGTGGAGGGGCAGGGCGGACGACAAGTGGGTCTGGGACGGCAAGGGAGATGACGGTTCCCTGCTCCCGGACGGCACGTATGTCTACACCCTCACCTCGACCGACAGGGCCGGCAACACCGGCGCTTCGGCACCCATCAGCATCCGCATCGACACGGAAAGCACGCCGGTGCGCGTCTCTGCTGACCCCCAGTACTTCTCACCCAACGGCGACAGCGTGAAGGACAAGGTGCGGATCATCCCGTCACTGCGCGTGACCACGGGCGTGGACACGTGGACCTTCCGCGTCCGCGACGCAAAGGGGAACACGGTGCGCACCTTCACCGGCCGCAGCAAGGCGCCGGACGAGGTCGCCTGGGACGGGATAGACGACGCAGGCAAGCACGCCCCTGACGGCCAGTACACGGCCACGCTCGACGTGACCTACGTGAACGGGAACACGCCGAAGGCGGAGTCCGGGCCCTTCTTCATCGACACGCACGTGCCGCAGGTGACGGTGTCCTCGGCCGCCCTCCTGTTCTCCCCCACGCCGGACAGCAAGCTCCAGGCGGTCACCATCAAGCAGACCTCCAGCGACGAAGATCTCTGGGAAGGGGAGCTGCGCACCGCTGCGGGCCAGCACGTCCGCGGCTGGTTCTGGAAGGGGAAAGCATCGGATTTCTCCTGGGACGGCAAGGACGAAAACGGCAACCTGATGCCGGACGGATACTACACGTACGTCGTGAAGGCGCAGAGCAAGGGCGGCACGACGGCGACCACACAGCTCACGGGCATCCAGATCGACACCCGCCCCACGCCCGTTTACGTGACGGTGGATTCCAACGGGTTCTCCCCCAACGGTGACGGTTTCCGGGACACGGTGAGCTTTGCCATGCTGGTGAGCCTCAAGGACGGCATCAAGTCATGGAAGCTCTCCCTCGTCGACGGGACCGGCGCCGAGCAGAAGAGCTTCTCCGGCGTCTCGCCGGTGCCCGCAACGATCCCCTGGGACGGGAAGGACCAGACGGGAACACGCACGGCCGCGGATGGCCTGTACACGGCGGTGCTCCACGTGGAGTACCAGAAGGGCAACGTCTCCGAGGCGAAATCCACCCCGTTCCGGCTCGCGGTGACGCCTCCCATCGTCGACCTCACGCTGGACGGGCTGCCGTTCTCCCCCGACAACGACGGGGTGAACGACGAGCTGACGATCAACCTCAAGGTGGATGACCCGGTTCCCATCGCCAGCTGGCAGCTCGATATCGCCGACCCGCAGCAGCACCCGTTCACCAGCTTTGCCGGCAAGGGCGCGCCGTCCGAGAAGATCATCTGGAACGGCACCTCGGCAACGGGCGAGCTCGTGCAGTCGGCAGAGGATTACCCGCTCACCTTCACGATCAAGGACGAGCTGGGCAACACCACCACCATGCAGAACGTGATACCGGTCGATATCCTTGTCATCAAGGAGGGCGACAGGCTGAAGGTGCGCATCGCCAGCATCACCTTCGCCGCCAACACTCCCGACTACGTGAACGTGGATCCCGACGCGGCGGCGAAGAACTCGCAGACCATCGTCCGTCTGGCCCAGATCTTCAAGAAGTACGCGAAGTACAAGATCGAGATCGACGGGTACGCGAACATCGTGAATTTCGACAACCCCGCGAAGGCGAAGGTGGAGCAGGACACGGAGCTGATCCCGCTGGCCAAGGCCCGGGCGGACGCCATACGCGCCGCTCTGGTGGCGCAGGGCATCGACGCGGGGCGGATCACCACGGTGGGCAAGGGCGGAGCAGATCCGATCGTGCCCTTCAGCGATATCGACAATAGGTGGAAGAACAGGAGAGTCGAGTTTGTCTTGGTGCGCCAGTAGAGTGACGGCGGCGGAACGGCGCGGATGACCGCCGCGCGCCGCCGCACCCTGATCGCGGCGGGGATTGCCCTCGGGGTCCTCGCCTGCGTTGGGGGCGGTCTCCTTCTCCTCAACGGCCCGCCGGCTGCCGCTGCCAGGGACGCGCTGTTCTCCATAGGGCGCGGGGAGAGTCTTTCCCAGATCAGCCGCCACCTGCGGTCCCAGGGCCTCATACGGTCGGCGTCACTGCTGCAGGCCATCGGGCGGCTGCGAGGCACGCAGACGGCGTTCAAGGCCGGGTACTACAGGATTCCCGCGGGGGCATCAACCCTCGCTATCCACGACCTGCTCGTCAACGGCGCGCAGCTCATCGGCAAGATCACCGTCCCGGAGGGATGGACACTCGGCAAGATCGCGAAGCACATGGAGGCGCAGGGCGTCTGCCCGGCCTCGGAGTTCCTGGCCGCGGCAACCTCCCCGTCGATGCTCGCCGAGTTCGGGATACGGGAGAAGACCATGGAGGGCTACCTCTTCCCGGATACCTACTTCGTGCCCCGGCCGTTCCCGGCGGCGATGATGGTGGAGCTGATGGCAAAGACCTTCTTCGAGAACGTCGGGGCGGTCATGCCGGGCTGGAAGACGCTCCCCCTGGATGAGCTGCGGCAGAAGGTCATCATGGCGTCCATCGTGGAACGGGAGTACCAGGTGGACGAGGAGGCGCCGGTGATTGCCTCGGTCTTCTACAACCGGCTTTCGAAGAATATTGGGCTTGAATCGTGCGCCACTCTGGAATATATTATCACGGAGATCCAACAGAAGCCTCACCCGGAGTACATCACACTGGATGACGAGAAGATCGACTCTCCCTACAACACGTACAAGTGGGCTGGTCTGCCGCCAGGGCCGATCTCGAATCCGGGACGGATTGCTTTGGAAGCGGCATTCAAGCCTGCCCGTACCGATTTCCTGTACTTCGTCCTGCGTGATCCCCAGGCAGGGAGGCATTTTTTCTCGAGAAACCTGAACGAGCACAATCAGGCAAAATACCTCTATCTTAAGAAACCGTAGGGGTATGAGGATACCGGAGAGCACACTCTCGGAGATTCGCGCGAAACTCGACATCGCTGAGGTGGTAGGCGAGCACGTAGCGCTGCAGCGCAAGGGGGCGCGCTACTGGGGGCTGTGCCCGTTTCACCAGGAGAAGTCGCCGTCTTTCACCGTCACGCCGGAGAAAGGCGTCTTCTACTGCTTCGGGTGCCAGAAGGGCGGCACCCTGTTCGACTTCGTCATGGAGGTGGAGAAGATCCCCTGGCGGGACGCCGTCGAGCTGCTTGCCAGGAAGGCGGGCATCGAGATACCGCGGGAGGACGAGGAGCGGGAAGGGATCCGCAGGGACGCCTTCGTCGAGCTCTACAGGCGCGTGGCAGGGAGCTTCCATCATATACTCGTGGAGGGTGCGCAGGCGGAGGCGGCCCGACGCTACCTGGAACGCCGCGGCGTGCGGCGCGATATCCAGGATTCGTTCGGTCTCGGATACGCGCCGGCCGACCGCGACTGGCTGTACCGGTTCCTGTCGCAGAAGAGTTACTCCGTTGACTTTCTGGCGAAGACCGGTCTGTTCATTGAAAGCAGGTCAATGGACCAGGGGGCTTCGGCACGGGCCCTCTTCGCTGACCGTCTCATGTTCCCGATCTCCAACGCGAGGGGGGAGATCATCGCCTTCGGCGGGCGCATCCTCGGGGACGGCCAACCGAAGTACCTGAACTCACCCGAGACGGCTTTCTTCCGGAAGGGAGAGAACCTTTTCGGGCTCGACAAGGCGGCGGCTGCCATACGCCAGGCAGGTGCCTTCATCGTGGTCGAGGGGTACATGGACGTGATCGCGATGCACCAGGCGGGCATTTTTCACTGCGTCGCGCCGCTGGGGACGGCGCTCACCGAGATGCAGGTGCGCCTGCTCAAGCGCTCCGCGGCGAAGTGCCTCGTGCTGTTCGATGGCGATGAAGCGGGGCAGAAGGCGACCTCGCGCGCCATCGAGATCCTGGAACGGCAGGACGTGATCGTCGAGACCGTGGAGCTGCCGGGGGGACGGGATCCCGCCGATTTCGTGCAGGCGGGAGAGCAGGAGACCCTGAAGGCGCTGCTGTCGAAGCCGAAGGAGAGCTTCCCGTACCTGGTGGAGAAAGCGTTGAAGGCGCATGACGTGGCCAGTCCCGGCGGGCGGGAAGCGTTCCGCGACCAGCTCTTCCCGTTCGTCGCGGCGCCCGCTTCCCAGCTGCGCAGGGACGGCTACCTCACGCAGCTTGCCGATGCCTTGAACGCGGACGGCGCGGCCATCCGGCGCGACTTCGAATCGTGGCTGGGCAGGCGGCGTTTCGGCCAGCCCGCCGCGGACGCGCGGACAGCGGGAACCGACGCGTCGACGGGCGCCGCGCAGGCCCCGGCGGCGGTTTCGTCGGACCTGTTCCTGATGCTGGCGGTTGCCGCCAACAGGGACCTTTTCAGCATCGTGCGCAACGGGCAGATCGGCCTCGCCGACCTGGACGACGAGCGGGCGCGGGTGCTTTTCGTGGCGCTGGAAGAAGCCTTTCGCGCCGAGGAATCGGGATTCGAGGCGCTGTGCGCCCGCATCGAGGACCCGTCCCTGAGAGAGATTGCCATCCGCAAGGTCTCCAGCGGCGAGTTCGACATGAACCAGGACCGGCTGGTGGCCGACGGGGTCCGGCGCATCCGGCAGCGGTCGCTGGCGAAGAAGCGCGACCTCCTCAGCGCCGAGATGAGGAAAGCGGAAAGGGAGCGGACGGATCCCGCGCAGGTGCGGGAGCTGCTCGTAGAGAAGATGCATCTGGACGAAGAGCTCGAAAGACTGAAAACAAGGGCGGCAGGGGTTTGAAAACGAAGGGAACGAAGAACAGCAGGACGGTGGCGAAGAAGAAGCCGGTGGCACGCCCGGTGCCGCGGCCGGTGAAAGCCGCCGCGGTGAAGGGCCCGGTCGACCTCAAGGACGATCCGGCGATGCAGAAGCTCCTGGCGTACGCCAAGGGGAAGAAGAGCGTCAGCTACGACGAGGTGAACGACTTTCTCCCCGACGCGATCGTCAACTCGGACCGCATCGAAGAGGTCATCACGCTCCTCCAGAAGCACAGCATCAAGCTGGAAGACGAGGACATCACCCTCGAGATCGAGGAAGAGAAACCGGCCAAGGACCGCAAGAAGCTCATCTACAGCGACAAGGAGTCGTCGGTCGATGACCCCATCCGCCTGTACCTCCGCGAGATCGGCAAGGAGAACCTCCTCACCGCGGATCAGGAAGTGGAGCTCTCCAAGGCCATGGAGACGGGGGAGAACATCATCAAGGGCGTCATCAAGGACTCCGGGGTGC
This sequence comes from uncultured Spirochaetota bacterium, assembly GCA_963768665.1. Lineage (GTDB taxonomy): Bacteria > Spirochaetota > Spirochaetia > SZUA-6 > Fen-1364 > Fen-1364. The sequence continues at coordinate 948,647 of CAVYIU010000004.1, forward strand.
TCGTGCGGGAGTTCCTGCGCCTGGGCCTCCGCGCCGCCAGCACGCGCGACCCGCGCGAGATGAACCTGACGAAGAAGGAAGCGACCGAGTACCTCGCGGAGACGCGGAAGCTCGGGGCGTTCTACAAGGAGCCGTTCAAGGACCACCTTCCCGGCGTGAAGCGCTACATGGAGATGAAGCGCCAGACCGAGTCGGAGGGCGGGGACATCTTCGACGAGTCCTTCGTGGAGAAGCGCAAGGATGTGGCCGATTCACTGAAGAAGGTGGAGCTGCGGCCGGAGGACATCGCGGCCATCGCCGACCGGCTCATCGGCGTGGCACGGCGCATCCGCTCCATCCAGAAGGAAGTCATCCGCATCGAGAAGCGTCTCCACGTCTCCTCATCGCGCGAGATGAAGGCCCTCTACAAGAAGCTCACGGTGGCCGCCGAGCGCGACCACGTGGAAAAGGCCGCCGGGATGAACGTGGAGCGCATCCGCGAGATCCTGCGGCTGCACCAGTCGGGGGAGAAGAAGCTCCAGCGCTACGAGACGGTCTTCGAGAACAAGATCGAGGACATCCTGGCCATGGCCGACGAGATCGAGCGCGGGCGCACGACCATGAAGGAGGCGAAGGACCGCCTCATCAAGGCGAACCTGCGCCTCGTGGTGAGCATCGCCAAGAAGTACACGAACAGGGGCCTGCACTTTTTCGACCTCGTGCAGGAGGGGAACATCGGCCTCATCAAGGCGGTGGAGAAGTTCGAGTACCGCAAGGGCTACAAGTTCTCCACGTACGCCACCTGGTGGATCCGCCAGGCCATCACGCGCTCCATCTCCGACCAGGCGCGCACCATCCGCGTGCCCGTCCACATGATCGAGCAGATCAACAAGGTGATGCGGGAGTCGCGCCAGCTCATGCAGGTGCTCGGGCGCGAGCCAACGGACGACGAGGTGGCCGAGAAGCTCGGGTGGGCCACGGGCCGCGTGAAGGCGGTGAAGAGCGTCGCGCGGGAGCCCATCTCTCTGGAGACCCCCATCGGCGAAGAGGAAGACAGCCTCCTCGGGGATTTCATCGAGGACAAGGAGATCGAGAGCCCGTCGAACATGACGGCCTTCCGCCTGCTCCAGGAGCAGCTGGACGCCGTGCTGACCACCCTGCCGCCGCGCGAGCAGGAAGTGCTGAAGATGCGCTTCGGCCTGGAGGACGGGTACTCCTTGACTCTCGAAGAGGTCGGCCTCTATTTTAACGTCACGCGCGAACGTATCCGGCAGATCGAAGCAAAGGCACTGCGCCGCCTGCGTCACCCGACGCGCAGCAGGCGGCTGAAAGACTATCTTGACCACTAGAGAGGCGAATACAATGGCACGGACCGTCTACGACAAGCTGAGAGCGCTCCAGGATGTGCTCTCCAGGAAGTTCGAGGTGGAAAAGGAGATCCAGGAGATCCCCAAGTCGCTCGCCACCAAGACGGAGCTCCTCAACAGGCTCAAGAAGTCCTACGCCGAGCGCAGCGGCACGTGGCAGGCCGCCGGTGAGCGGATCACCGACATCACGCAAAAGCTCGCCGACGCGGAGCAGGAGCGCGAGAAGTCGGAAGGACAGATGGACGTCATCAAGACCCAGCGCGAGTACGAGGCGCTGGACAAGGAGATCAAGGACGCCACCGACAAGGAGCAGACGCTTCGCAAGGACCTGCAGCGGGAACAGACCACCGTCGAGGAGATGAAGGCCTCCCTCGACAAGGAAGACATGATGATCCGCAAGCAGGAAGAGGACGTCAAGGAAGAGCAGTCCAAGATCAAGCTGAAGATCAAGGAGAAGAACGCCGAGCTGAAGAAGCTCCAGGCGGAGGAAAAGAAGATCACGCCCGGCCTGGAGGAGGACATCCTCTTCAAGTTCGAGCGGATCATCAAGAGCAAGTCCGGCATCGGCATCGTCTCCCTGACCAAGGGCGTCTGCACGGGCTGCTACATGATCCTGCCGCCGCACTTCGTGAACACGGTGCGCACGGGCGAGCACGTGGAGTTCTGCCCGTACTGCAGCCGCATCCTTTTCTACCAGCCCGATGACGAGGGTGAAAGCCTGGAGACGACGCTCGTCGAGGAGGAGGCGGAGGAAGAAGAGGAAGAGGAAGAGGAGGAAGAGGAAGCCGCCGAGGAGGAAGAAGAGGAGCTCTGAGCTCCCTCCGCGATCGCGCCCCGCGCGCTTGCCACCGTTGGTGGCAGTGCTGCCGCGCTGGGGCCCCTCGCCGCCCGCAGCTCTCGCGAGCGCTTCCTGCGTCCTGCGGCTCCCGCGATCGCGCTTCGCGCGACGCTGCCGCCGCAGGCCGTCTAGCACATTGTCGGCAAGAGCCGACAATGTGCTTGGGCGGGTCAGGTCACCGCTTTGGCGCAGCTTTCGGGCGGCGCCCGAGAGGAAAGTCCGGGCTCCATAGGGCGGAACGCCGGGTAACACCCGGGCTTCCCGCCGCAGCCGCAAGGCTGCCGGGGAAGACAGAGAGTGCCACAGAAAACGAACCGGCCTCCCTGTCCGCCTTCGGGCGGGCGAGGGGACCAAGGGTGAAAAGGCGGGGTAAGAGCCCACCGCTCGTCCGGTAACGGAGGAGGCATGGTAAACCTCGTTCGGAGCAAGGCCAAGCAGCAGGGGAGCGGCTCGCTCGGCGCGTCGACAACGGCGCGCGTCCCTGCGGGTAGGCTGCACGAGGGCCCGGGAGACCGCGGCCCCGAGAGAGATGGTGACCCTCGACAGAACCCGGCTTATCGATCCGCCCTTTTCTTTGAAGAAGAGAGATGATTTTGAACTACGATCACTATCGCACCGGACAGCGCAAAAGGCGCGCTCGCTACGTGATTGTCCCCGTCATCGCCGTCGTTGTCGTGGGCATCGTGACCGCCGTGCTCGTCCTGAAGATCCCGTCGAAGCTCTTCGGAGGCTCGGCGCGCCCGGCGCCGGGCAAGCTTTCCGACCTTTTCAAGGCGGAGAAGTACGACGATGTCATCTCGTCGGCGGATGCCATCCTGGACGGCGACCCGCTGAACGCTTCCGCGCTCTCCTACAAGGGGTTTGCGAGCTTCTACAAGGCCGTCGCGGCGGACCAGCAGGAAGAGAAAATGCCGTCCCTCGACCAGGCCATCGTCTCGCTGCGCCGGGCGAAGCTGGCAGGAACGCCGTTCGCCGGCGAGACCGATTATGTCCTGGGCAAGGCGTATTTCAACAAGGGGAAGTACTACTACGACCTCGCCATCACGAGCATGGAGAGCTCTCTCGCGCACGGCTACGTTCAGAAGGACTCGCACGAGTACATCGGGCAGGCGTGGAACCAGCTCGGGGACAACGACAAGGCCATCGCTGAGTTCCTGATCGCTCTCAAGGACGATCCGGGAGATTTCCTGCTCTTGACAATCGGGCAAACTTATTACCAGATGAAGCGTTACAGTGACGCGGTCGATTACCTCCTGCGCACCCTCAACAAGACCGATGACAAGGCCATCGAGGAGAAAGCGCGGTTCTGGCTCGGCGATATTTACCTCGGCACGGACGAGCTGTTCAAGGCCGAGGAGCAGTACGCGGCGATCGTGACGATCAACCCGCAGTCCGCCGACGCGCATTTCGACCTCGGCGAGGTCTACGCGAAGATGAATGACCCCGTGAAGGCGCGCGCGGAGTGGCGCCAGGCGCTCATCATCGACCCGTCACATTACGGTGCCAAGCTGCGCTACTACGGCGGCAAGAAGTAGCGGCCCCGCGAAACTGAGGAAAGGAAGGGATCCCGAATGGCCTGGGACAGGATGTTTGAAGCTTTTTCCACGGATCTGGGCATCGACCTTGGAACATGCAGCACGCTCGTGCACGCGCGGGGGAAAGGCATCGTCCTGTGCGAGCCATCAGTGGTCGCCATGGAGCGCGGCACGAAGAAGGTCGTCGCGGTGGGAACCGAGGCCAAGAAGATGCTTTGGAAGACCCCCGGGGACATCATCGCGCTGCGGCCCATGAGGGACGGTGTCATTGCTGACTTCGAGGCCACGGAAAAGATGCTCCGCTACTTCATCGAGAAGGTCATCGCGCGGCGATGGTTCGTGAAACCGCGCATGGTCATCGGCGTCCCCACCTGCATCACCGAGGTGGAGAAACGCGCCGTACGGGATTCCGCAGAGCAGGCAGGCGCCCGGGATGTCTACCTCATCCAGGAATCCATGGCGGCCGCCATCGGCGCCAACATCCCCATCCTTGAGCCTGCCGGTCACATGATCTGTGACATCGGCGGCGGAACCACCGAGATCTCCGTGATTTCCCTCGGCGGCATGGTTGTCACCAACGCAATCCGCGTGGGGGGAGACGAGTTCGACGAGGCGGTCATCAAGCACGTGCGCAACGTGCACAACCTCATCATCGGGGAGTCCACGGCGGAGAACGTGAAGATCACCATCGGCAATGCCTCCCCGGACAAGAAGATCGAAAAGATCGAGATAAAGGGAACCGACGCTATCACCGGTCTTCCCCGCAAGCTCGAGATGGATTCCGTGGAGGTGCGCGAGGCGCTGCAGGAGCCCATCAACACCGTTATAGAGGAAATCAAGAAGACCCTCGGCCAGACCCCGCCGGAGCTCGCCGCGGACATCGTCGAACGCGGCATCGTCATGACCGGTGGCGGATCCCTCCTGAAGGGCTTCCCCAAGCTCATCGCCAAGGAGACGGGAGTCCCGGTCATTCTTGCCGAGAACCCCCTTCTCTGCGTCTGCCTCGGTGCCGGAAAGTTCCTCGAAAGTCTCGTGAAGGAAAAGAACTCCAAGTACTTCAATGTGAAGTCCTGATCCATGCCGGGGCTCTTCGAAGGATTCTTCGCCCGCCATCGACGGGGCGCCACGCTTGCGATCCTGGTCCTTGTTTCCTTCGGGTGCCTCCTGTTGTCCAACCGCGCGCTGGTCATCCGTCCGAAGGAGATCGGGCTGTCGGTGGGCGGGGTCTTCCAGAAGGGGATCACGGGGGTTGCCACGTGGTTCCGGGACACGGCGGGATCCATACGCCAGCTGCGGGAGGCGCGCCAGGCCCTGGCGGACGCCGATGCGAGCCTGGAGCAGATGGACCAGACCAATCGCGAGAACCTCGAGCTGAAAAGGCAGAACGCGGCGCTTGCCGATCAGCTCGCTTTCGCGCAGACGCTCCCGCCCGAGCGCATTGCCGCCGAAGTCATCGCCCGCGACACGGACAACCTTTTCTCCACGATCACCATCAACAAGGGCTCCCGGCAGGGCGTGACGGCCGGCATGCCTGTCGTCGCCTGGCAGGGCGACATCGAGGGCCTCGTGGGCAAGGTCACCAGCGTCGGCCTCGGCACCTCGCAGATCCTTCCGCTCTACGATCCCGAGTGCATGGTCTCCGCGCGGGTGGACAGCACCCGTGACGAAGGTCTCGTTGCAGGCCAGGGCAAGGACCGCGGGACCATCGTCATGGACTACGTGAAGAAGACCGCCAAGGACAGGATCCACTACGGTGACCTCGTGGTGAGCTCCGGCCTCGGCGCGCTTTATCCGAAGGGCATCAATATCGGGCGCATCCGCACCTGGGAGGCGCCGGGGTACAAGACGTCCCTCGTCGTACAGGTGGAACCGATCGTCGATTTCGACCGGCTGGAGTACCTTTTCCTCCTGATGCCGGGAAGCGCTGTACCGGCCGCGCCGGCACCGGGGGCCCCGTCGCCCGCAGCGCCGGCGGTGACACCGTCGGGAGCGCCATGAACCGCGACGCGCGCGTCACCATCGCCACCCTCGTTGCCCTGGTCATCTGCATTCTCCTGCAGAGCACGCTCCTGCACGCGATAGAGCTGGGCGGCGTGCATCCTGACCTTGCGCTCCTTGTCCTGATATTCGTTTCCATGCGCCGCGGTGCCATGGTCGGGCAGGTGTCAGGGTTCGTGTCGGGCTTCCTCGAGGACCTGATGAACGTCTCTCCGCTCGGGTTCCATTCGCTCCTGCGGACCATCATCGGGTTCCTGTACGGGCTCCTGTCCGGCAATGTCTTCATCGACCCGTTCCTCATGCCGATCGTCCTCGCCGTCGTGGCGACGATCCTCAAGGGGTTCCTCGCGGGCATCGTGTCGGCGGTCTTCGGCCTCGCGTCATCCGGGTTCATCATCTTCACGGGCCGCATCTGGATAGAGACGGGCTACAACGGCCTGGTAGCGCCTTTCCTGTTTGCCCTGCTCAACCTGTTCAAGGTCTTCAAGCAGGCCGAGAAAGACGGCGCCTGATGAGCAGGTGTGCCCGTTGGGGGAGCGGCTGCCATGGAGTACGGTGAGCGCCAGCAGAAGAGGCGTTTCGTCGTCCTGACAACGATCTTTGCCGGGTGCCTGGGCATCCTTGCCGTGTACCTCTTCTGGCTGCAGATCGTGCGCGGCGGCGTCTACACGCAACGTGCCCGCACCGTCTCGGAGCGGGAAACCCCCCTGACGGCCCAGCGCGGGGAGATATTCGACCGGTACGCGGACGACCCTCTCGTCTTCAACGTGGATTCCTTTGCCGTGGACGTCGTGCCGGGGGACGTCGCGCCGGCGAAGCTGCCTGCACTCTTCACCAGGCTGGCAGGCGTTCTCTCGATGAACCCTGACGACATCACGCAGAAGATCCCGCCGAAAAACTACCACCTTTTCCAGCCGGTGGAGATCGCCGGCGGCGTGACGCTGCAGACAATCGCCGTGCTCGCGGAGAACAAGGAGCAGTTCCCCGGCGTGACGTGGCACAACAAACCCATCCGCAGCTACGTGGAGGGCGGGACCCTTGCGCACGTGGTCGGCTACGTCGGAGACATCAGCACTGACGAGCTGCAGCAGCTGTACAACCAGGGCTACACGGCGGGGACAGCCATCGGCAAGGCGGGCGTGGAAAAGCAGTACGACGGCATCCTTCGTGGAAAGGACGGCAAGACATTCACCGTCGTCGACGCCCGCGAGCGGGGGGTGATCGGCGCGGACGTCGACGTTGTGCCGCCGACGCCCGGCCAGAACGTCGTGCTCACCATCGATCGGAGCATCCAGGAACTCGCCGCGGAGGCTCTCGGCAACCGCAACGGCTCGGTCGTCGTTCTGAAGCCGTCCACGGGAGAAATCCTGGCGATGGTGAGCTACCCTACCTTCGACCCGAACCGGTTTTTCGGCGCTGATGCGAACGAGTACTTCAGGGCCCTCACCCTCGAACCCTCGTCACCGTTCATAGACCGCGCCATCCAGTCCGCCTATCCCCCCGGGTCCACGTTCAAGGTCATCATGACCAGCGCCATCGTCGCGGACGGCACCATCCCCGTCAAGAAGGCCTTCCTCTGCACGGGGAAGTTCGTCCTCGGGGACAGGACGTCGAATGACTGGCTCCTGAGCGGCCACGGGTACGAGGACCTGGCCAAGGGGCTCGCCGACTCCTGCGACGTCTATTTCTGGACGACGGGGCTTATGCTCGGTCCCACGAAGATCCTCGACTACGCCGGGCAGTTCGGCGTGGGGCAGCGCACCGGTATCGATCTCCCCGGGGAGACCGGCGGCCTCCTGCCAACGCCGGATTGGCGCGAGAAGGTCAAGCACAAGCCGTGGCTCGGCGGCGATACGCTGAACCTGTCCATCGGGCAGGGTGACGTCCAGATGACGCCTCTGCAGCTCGCCGACGTCATGGCGATGGTGGTCAACAACGGGGTGATCTATCGTCCCCATATCCTCCTCAAGACGACGGATGCCCTGACCGGCCAGACCATCACCTCGGTCACGCCTGAACCGCTGCTGAAATCGCCGATCACGGCGGACAACTTCCAGACCGTCCGGGAAGCGTTGCGGGGTGTCATCACCAACGGGACGGCGGCACCGGTCATCACGGAAAAGGTCGTGCCGATCGCCGGCAAGACGGGCACCGCGCAGGTCGTGGCAGGCGTGGAAACGAAACGGTGGCATTCGTGGTTCGTGGCGTACGGGCCGTACGACGCTCCCAACCCCGATGACCAGGTTGTCGTGGCGGTCATGGTGGAAGCCTCCGACAACTGGGAATGGTGGGCGCCGAAGGCGGCGGACGTCATCTTCCAGGGGATTTTCGCCCACCAGACCTTCGACCAGGCAGTCACCGCACTGCACCCCTGGTACATGCCCGCGGTCGGGAAGGTCGTGCCGACGGGCGGGGTCATAGATTGAAAAAGTTCACGCTGGCTTCCTTTGACCTCGTGCTGAGCGGCGCCGCCTTCCTCCTGATCGTGATCGGCATTCTCTTCATCTATTCGAGCGGGATCAACTCGTCCGGTTCACAGGCATCGACGGAGTTCATCCGCCAGATCATCTGGGCGGTGAGCGGTCTTGCCCTCATGGTCTTCTTTTCTTTCTTCAGCTACACGACCCTTCGCGCCCTGTCCCTCTACATCTACGGCGTCGGGCTCTTTCTCCTCGTGGTGACCCTCGTCATCGGCAGGACCGTGAACGGAGCCCGCTCGTGGCTGGGGTTCGCGGAGATCGGGATCCAGCCGGCGGAGTTCATGAAGATCGGCACGATCCTCTTCCTGGCCACCTACTTCACGGGGATCGGCAGCGGCATCCGCGAGCTCCCGCGCTTCCTGCTGGGCATTGTCATCATTTTCGTTCCCGTCGGCCTGATCCTTCTCCAGCCCGACATGGGGGAGGCCCTCGTCTACTTCCCCATCTTCCTGATCATGGCCTACATCGCCGGCGCGCAGCCGCGGCACCTCCTGTTCATCCTTTTCGCCGCGGTCATTGCATTCCTCCTGGCCGCCGTCCCGACCCTGCACTCCCAGTCAGGGGCTCGCGGGGCCACGTTCCTGAGCGTCATCGCCGACCAGGAAATCCTGAAGTACCTGCTGCTCGCCGGTGCCCTCATCACGGCGCTCGCCTTCGGCGGCTGGCGGTGGTTCCAGCGCCGCTACTTCTTCTGGATCTCCTGGGCGTCCGGCCTCTTCACCGCGGGCAGCGCCATCTCGTATGCCCTGCAGTCGGTCCTGAAACCCTACCAGATCATGCGCCTGGTCATTTTCGTGAACCCGCAGCTCGATCCCCAGGGGGCGGGCTGGAACATCATCCAGTCCGTCACCGCCATCGGCTCGGGCGGCTTCTTCGGGAAGGGGTGGCTGCACGGGACCCAGAGCCATTACGCGTTTCTCCCCCAGCAGAGCACCGATTTCATCTTCTCGATCCTGGCAGAGGAGTGGGGATTCCTCGGCGGGCTCCTGGTTTTCGCGCTTTTCCTGGTCATTTTCCTCCGGGGCATCAGCATCGTGTGGGGCGCGCGCGAGGACTACGCCATGCTGACCGGCACCGGGATCCTCTGCAATGATCTTCTTTCACACGCTCGTGAACGCGGGAATGGCCATGGGAATCATGCCCGTCACGGGCATCCCGCTCATGTTCCTCTCCCTCGGCGGCTCGGCGCTCTGGACCGCGCTGATCGGTATCGGGATCCTCATGAACATCAGCAGGCGAAGGCTGCGCCTAGGTGGGGGGCTCCGGCCTGGGGGCGCTCGCCCCGCTCCTGAGGAAGGTCGAGAAACCGGGGCGCTACGCCGGCGGCGAGTTCGGCTCGACCGTGCGCGAAGGGGCCGCGTTCCGTGTCGCCCTCTCGTATCCCGATCTTTACGAGATCGGGATGTCCAACGCCGCCATCCGCATCCTCTACTCGCTCCTGAACGCAGTTCCCGACGTTTCCTGCGAGCGCGTCTTTGCTCCTGCCCGGGACTTCGAAAGCGAGCTGCGGGCCGCGGGGATACCGCTGGCCTCGCTGGAAACCTGCACGCCCCTTGCCGACTTCGACGTCATCGGGTTCTCCATTGGCTACGAGCTTACCCTCACGAATCTCCTGGCCATACTCGACACGGGGGGGGTGACCCTGGAGTGTTCCGCGCGGGGGCCCCGGGAACCCATTGTCATCGCGGGCGGGCCCGCGGCGACGAACCCGGTGCCGCTGGGAGAATTCGTGGACGCCGTGTTCATTGGCGAGGCAGAGGGCTGGGCCGGCGGCCTGTTCGGGCGCCTTGCAGCGATGAAGCGCCGCGGGGCCGCGCGCGCCGACCTGCTCGACGTGCTGCGCCGTGATCCCAGCGTCTGGTACCGCGGGCGAACCGACGAGGTGCGCCGCGCTTACTGGCGGGGATTCGCCCTGGACCGGGCCGACGCCCGTTTCCCCGTGCCCAGCATGCGCATCGTGCAGGACCACGGCACGGTGGAGATCATGCGGGGATGCCCGAATGCCTGCCGGTTCTGTCATGCAACGGTGCTGTATCGGCCGACACGGCTGAAACGTCCCGCGGTCATCGCGGAGGAGGTGCGCGGGCTGGTGGAGGATGCCGGCTATCGGCAGGTCACGCTCTCGTCTCTCTCCTCGGGGGACTTCCGGGAGATCCACGACCTCGTGCGCTCTCTCAATGCCGTCTACGCGGGGCGCAAGGTGTCCTTCTCCCTCCCGTCGCTTCGCGTCGACTCGCTTTCCCTCGGGCTGCTGCTCGAGATCAGCGAGGTGCGCAAGAGCGGCCTGACGTTCGCCGTGGAGACAGCTCGTCCCGAATGGCAGGCGGCAGTGCGGAAGGAGGTCACGCTGGAGAAAACCATCGCCATCCTCCGGGAGGCGCGCTCACGGGGATGGAAGGCGGCCAAGTTCTACTTCATGGTCGGGCTGCCGCCGTCCTTCGACGAGGACGAGTCCAGCTCCATCATCGAGTTTCTCCGCGCCGTCAGGTCGGCGACCGGGATGAGCCTCAACGTCAACGTCGCCTCGTACATACCCAAGCCGCACACGCCATGGCAGAGGGCCGCCCAGATCGCCGAGGAGCCGGCCCAGGAACGGATCATGGCGATCCGCAAGGGCCTCGCGGGTGACGGCTTCAAGATCGGGTTCCATGCCCCGATCCTGTCGCTCCTGGAGGGGATTGTCTCGCGCGGCGACGAGCGCGCGGGACGGCTCGTCCTGGATGCCTACCGGCGCGGGGCGCGGCTGGACGCGTGGGAAGAGCACGTTCGGCTGGACGTCTGGCGGCAGGCCATCCAGGAGGCCGGCTGGGACGTGATCGGCGAGACATCCCGGGCGCGCGGAGAGACCGAGCCGCTGCCCTGGGCCGGCATCTCGCTCGGGCTGTCGCGAAGCGAGGTTGCCGATGCCCCCGGCAGCGCGTCCGGGGCGGCAGCTGCGGACAGTGCGACTGCCGGCCCGGCCGTTGTCCCGAAGGCAGCGCAGGCGGGGGAGGCTCCGGCGGCGCAGTGGCGCCGGCTCGTCTTCAGCTTCACGAAGACGGGTCCCGCGGCATTTCTCGCGCATCTTGACCTCATGACGGTTTTCGAACGGGCCCTCGCACGCACGGGTTGGCGCATCCGGTTCACCGAGGGCTACAACCCGAAGCCGCGCCTCGAGTTCGCCAGCCCGCTCAGCCTCGGCCTGGAATCCAGCGAGGAGATTGCCGGCGTCGACCTTTTCGACATGGACGCTGGTGCGGAAGGGGATTTCGTGGCCCGGATGAACCGCGCCCTGCCACCGGGCATGGAGGTGATGCTCGCCAGGATCGTCCCGGATGCCGGCAGCGCTCGCCGCCGTTCGCTCATGTCGCTCTACTGGGGCGCGGACTTCGAGGTGAGCACCGGCGACGGAGCAACGCGCTCGCTCCGGCTCCCTGCGACCGGGCCGTCCATCAGGAAGACGCTGGAAGCGGAAGGCTCCTGGATGTCGTCGACGGCCCGGAGGATTTCGACCTGGGCATCCGACACACGCGGCGCGCCGGTGAGTTACTTCGACGCCCTTTGCGGATCTCCGGCGCCCGCGGTCCCCTGATCGGGCTTCCCGCCGTTTCCTTCTTCCGCCTTTACCTTGTTCCATTCCTCGTCGAGCCGTTCCAGCCCCGCCCCGTCAGCGCTGACTCCCTGGGCGGTGAGTGCACGTTCCATGGCGCGGAACCGGCGCTCGAACTTTGTCGTTGCAGCCTGGAGAGCGATGCCGGGATCGACGCGCAGGAGCCGAAGCAGGTTCACCACGGAGAAGAGGACGTCGCCGGCCTCTTCTTCGATACGCGGCCGCTCTCCCCTGGTGATCTCCGACCGCAGCTCGACGAGCTCTTCCTCCACCTTGTCCCAGACGGGTTCGGCAGATGGCCAGTCGAAGCCGATTTTCGCCGCCTTCTTCTGAACCCGGTAGCTTCGTTCCAGCGGAGGAAGGGAGCGCGGGACCCGGTCCAGGCCCGACGCCCGGGGCACCATCGTGCTCCGTGGACTTGATCTCGTCCCACTGCTTCAGAACTTCCTGGGACGTCTTGACCGCCGAGGCGCCGAAGACGTGCGGGTGACGACGGATCAGCTTCTCGCAGATCTCCTGCAGGACCTCCTCGAGGCTGAAAGCCCCAGCCTCCTCGCGCATCCATGCCATCATGGTGATGACCAGGAAAAGGTCCCCCAGCTCCTCGCGGAGATTGGCGTCGTCGTGCGACTCGATCGCGCTGATTGCTTCCCATGCCTCTTCGATCAGGCTCGGGCGAAGTGTCTCGGGGCTCTGTTCGCGATCCCAGGGGCAGCCATCCGGCGCCCGCAGTCGCCGGATGATGGCGAAGAGCCGGTCAAAAGCCGCGGCCGCCGCGGCGGCGCCCGCGGAGCGCGTGTCTCTCGTGTCACCGGCAGGGGACGCGCCGCTGGCGGCGCTGCCGGAAATCGGGTCGGCAGATTTCCGCCCACGGCTCAGTGCCCGTTCTGCTTCATGCGCAGGAGCTGCGCGACAAGGTCATCCGCGCTCGCCACGGTGAAGACGCGTTCGTTGACGCTGACGACAGGGGATTCCGAGCACAGGCCACGGCAGGGCACCGTTTCCAGGCTGAAGGTGCCGTCAGCGCTCGATTCGCCGTCGGAGACGTGCAGCTCGCGCTGGCCATGGCGTCCACGAGATCCGCGGAGCCCTTGCGTGTGCACGATCTCACCGCTGCACACCGCGATTCGAAAGCGGGCCGGCGGCTCCGTCCTGAAAACGGGGTAGAATGCGGCCGCTTCCACGACCCGCTCCCGGGAGATATTCAGGAAATCGGCGATATGGCCGATGACGTCGCGCGAGAGATACCCGAAGGCCTTCTGCGAATCCTCCAGGATCTGGACGAGGAACTCCCGCTTGGGCTGGTGGCGCGCAAAGATGTCGATGAGCTTCTGGGGAGGATTTCAGCCGCGTCTCGGCCTCGGCCGCGGATCGGCCCTTCCTTTTTCCGTCGCTTCAGGTAGTGCGATAGGATTGCCAGTCCAAGGGCTATGTTTTCGTTGCGGATGATCACGTCAGAAGGCACGGTGAGCTGCGTGGGAGAGAAGTTCCAGATCGCCTTGATGCCGAGGGACACGATCCGACTCGCCACGGACTGGGCTGCATCTTTCGGCACGCAGATGATGGCGATCCCGACGTCGAAGCTGCGCACCACCCGCTGGAGGGACTCCATGGGCAGGATCGTGAAAGCGCCCAGGACGCTACCGGTACGGGTGGGATCGCTGTCGAAGATCGCCACGAGGCGCAAGACCGTACTGGGCAAGGCCCGGGTACTGGCTGAGCGCCGAGCCCAGCCGCCCGGCCCCGATCAGGATGGCCGTGTTCTCGTAGTTGATCCCGAGGAACTCCTCGATGGCGTTCTTCAGGCCGAGGATGGAGTATCCTGCCTTGGGCTTCCCCTTGTAGCCGATGAGGGACACGTCTTTGCGGACCTGGGTGTCGTCGATGCGGAAGAACTGCGCGAGGTGCCGGGAGGACACGTACGCCTCTCCCCGCGCCTGCATTTCCGCGAGGATCTGGTGGTAGAGGGGGATCCGGCGGAGGGTCTGCTCCGGGATCGGGTGGTCGATGCCTCCAATGCGTCCCTGTCGTCCACTGCGCTATTGCGGTGCGTTCGCGGCTTGTTGCTGCAGCGCCAGTGAATCCGCGGGCAACTTTCGGGTAGTGCTCGGCGGGCGAATACTTCGGGTCAAGCGCAAGGACCTGCTGCCAGAGATCGATGGCTCCCGCATAGTTCCCTGCGGCGAACTCCTCGATGCCCTGGAGGTAGAGGTCCTCCGCCTTCTTTGCGACATCGCCTCGACCCGGAATCCCCGAGCACGAAGCTGGCTTCCACGCTGAACTTGTCCAGCGGGCTCGCCATGCCGCTCAGGTCCAGGTTGTAGTTCATGTTGAGGGCAAGGGTTCCGACAGGAAGCGCCGCCCCGATGCTGATCCGCGGGTTGTAGCCGCTCACCACGACCCCCTGCCTGCACCGAGAGGAAGTCCGTGATGTTGACTGTCGTGCCGACGGCAAGATCAGGGCCCCGGGGAAGCGGGCTCCCGGGGAAGCTGAAGGGAAGGTCGCCGTCTACGGCAATGGTCCAGGGCCGCAGCGGCGACCACGCGAACCCGGCCGTGGCCACGTGCGGCAGGGCCTCGTCCGGGCATGCTCGAGAGGCCCAGGTTCTTCACGACGACGCCCACTGAGAAGTTCTTGGCGCGGGCGTTGTAGAACTTCAGGAGATTGAAGCTCGTCTGAAGCCCGGCGTCCGCCATGACCGCGAGGGCTGACTGATCCAGTGCAAAAGCGACGGGGATGTCTCGATAGGCGATCTTGAGGTTCGCGCCGGCGGCGACGCCGTAGAAGTAGTAGTCAGAGAAGAAATTGTAGGAGACGTTGACAGTCCCGACCGACTCGCTAATGTAGTCCGTGGCCCCTTGCAGGCCCCACTCGTTGTAGGCGGCAAACGGGACGTACAGGAACTTGCCGCCGAATCCAATCCCCAGGTCGTTGAACGGATCGTGTAAACGACGCCTTCCAGGTTCGAGTCCGCGATCCAGGCGTGGTGGTACAGGGCCAGCTCGGATTCCTTCAGGAGGGAGCTCGCCGCGGGGTTGGACTCGATGAATCCTGAATCGCGAGCGACCGCGGAGTATGCTGTCCCCATAGCCTCTGCAATGCCCCCCATGGGGATAAGCAGCGTGGGGAACGAGGTCAGGCCCGTGTTGGGATCCGCGAACGCCTTGAGCGCGTCAGTGATGTTTCCATAGAGGTCCGCGCTCTGGGCGTTGACAACCGCAGAGCTCACGATGAGAAGTAGCAGAATCGTGAATCCTCGGACGGTTCGCATATCTGACATGCATTATACATCGGAAGGGCCGGGGAATCCAGCACCGGAACAGCCACCGGGATGGAGCAAACGGCGAAATGGGGCTGACCCGAGCGCCTGTTTCGTCGATAATGCAATGAGTGGGAGTCCGTGCCGACGCATAGCCTGAAACCCCGTGCGCTGATACTCTGCTTCGTGCTCGCACTCGCGGCCGGAACACCCCTGTTTGCGGGGGGGCAGAAGGAATCGCTCATCCAGGAGGCGAACGCGCTCATCGCGTCCAAGGACTACGATTCCGCTTCGCGGCTCCTCGCGACGATCCAGAAGGAGCACCCGGAGCTGACGGACCAGACGCAGGCGCTGCAGGACCTGATTTACGCTGTCCACGAGAAGACAAATGCCGTAGAAAAGAAGCTCAGCGAGGCACGGGCAGCGGAAGACGACGTGGCGATGCAGAGCCTCCTCGCGGAGCTGCAGCAGCTGGACCCGAAAAGGGCCTCGATGGTCGGTCAAAGCACCAGGGTCCGCGTTGCGTTCCTCAGGCTCATGAAGGACGCCGACGCGCTCCTTGCGGCGGGGAAGCCCCTGGAAGCGCTCGCGAAGTACCTCCTCCCGCTCGCGGACCCCGCTGCCGCCGGGTTCGACATGCAGAAGTCCGATTTCGAGGCGTCGAAGTACAGCGACCTGGTCATGGCGAGCGTCAGGGACGGGGCAGCGCGTCTTCGGTCCAGCGCGGAACAGGAAGTGAAGGCCGGCAGCGCCGTGGCGGGCGTGCCCGGCGCGGTGGCATTGATCCTCGCCACCACGCTTGGCACCGACAGTGCTGCCCGGTTCGATGCGGCAGCACAGCCGCTGCTGCAGGCTTCCGCGGCGGAGGGACTGGTGCGCGCCGCGGCGGCTTCCCTCACGCAGCTCAACGCCACGATCGCCGGCGGGAAGACCCAGGGCGGCGAGCCGTACCTTGAATACCTTGTGTGGCTGGCAGTTGGCCATGCCGGCAAGACCGAGGGGATAGCCGAGGCGATTCGAGCGACGTGGGAGGCGAAAGCGCAGACCGTCGTGGATGCGGCGCTTGCCAGGGCTGCATCAGGATTCGCCGCTGCGACGAGCCGCTACAACGCAGGCGATCTCCCGGGGGCAGACGCGGCGTTCACCGATGCGGGCTTTGCCGGGCTCATCGCTGCGAAGGCTGCCGGTATCGAGGCCAGCGCGTTCGTGAGCAGTCCCGCCACGGGGTGGGCGTTCTCGCCGGCTGACCTCGCTGCCGCCAGGGCCCTGTTGAGAGACTCCCTGACGATGCAGGAGAGATCCGCGATCGGCCAGTCGTACCGAACCCTGATAGCAGCCCGCGCGGAGTTTGCATCACTCGGCGCCCCCGAGCCAATGACGGATGACCAGCTGGCTGCAACGCGCTCTCGTCTCGATGCGGCCGTGGAGAGCGCGGACGCCTCGGCCGCGCTGTGGAGCGGGCATGTCGACGCGCTGAGCGCCGCGGTGGCCGCGGGAACCGTCGCCGAAGACGTCCCCGGGTATGCGTCGGGTATCGCCGCAGAGTTCGCCTCCTACTCCGCCGAGCTCAGGACAAAGGATACGGCTTTTACGGTTCAGCAGGCGGCGCGCGAGAGCAGCGCGTTCGCCGCGACTCTCGCCAACGCGTTGAAGGCCAGGGACCAGGGGAAGGACCTGGTCAACGGGACGAGGAACGGGGCCGTGGATTCCAGCGCCCCGCGCAAACCGAACGAAGCCGTCTCGATCTATGCGAAGGTTTCCGAGACGCTGGCGTCACTCGCGGACCAGGTCACGGCGGCACAGGCCCGCTGGGGATCAGAAAAGCCCTGGCTGACGGCGAGCCCTGACCTGGCGGCGATCCAGGAGACGAATGACGCGCTTTCCTCGCAGGTCCAGGCGGCGAGCGTCGACCTCGCAAGGCTGACGGACGTGGCACAGACCCAGCACAGCAACTACATCGCCAGGCGAAAAGAGGCAGACCTCGCCTTCACCACGGCAAACGGCGAGCTCACGAAGGCGGCGAAGAGCTCCGACCAGGCGTTGTACGACCTGGCGGCGGAAGACTTCAAGAAGGCGGTGGGCCTGTACACGGACACCCTTGTCTTTGAAGACGATCCGGTGGCCCTCTCCCGCGCGACGACGGAGATAGATGCCCTGCTCAAGAAGATAACCGACGCGACCCTTGCCAAGAAGCTGGACGCCGTGCAGGCGCAGGTGGGTGCGGCGCGCGACCAGTACAAGGCAGGGGAGTACCTGAAGTCCTTCAACACGCTGCAGTCTGCACAGGCAGGCTGGAACGTCATCTACCCGGACACTCCCTACACCGATCTCAACAACCTGATGGCACAGGTTCGCATTGCGCTCCAGGCAAGCGGGGGCCGCGACCTCGATCCCACTGATTCCCGTGCGCCCTCGGTGAACGGGTACGTCAGCATCGCGTACGGCAAGGTGATACAGGCGGAAGCGCTGCCGAAGACATCCACGCAGAGAACGCAGCTCCTGAAGGACGCGCTTGCCACGGTCCAGAACGCCCTGGACATCGTCCCCGTCTACCGGACGGCCTCCGTGCTGAAGCTGCGCATTTCAAAGGATCTCGCGCTCAACGATGCCCAGTTCAACGCGCAGGCGGACAGCGAGATAAAGGCGCTCATCGACGCCTACAATGCGGGAAAGCTCGCGCCCGACAAGGCCTATTTCCAGTTGAAGGACTACTACGACGTGCGACCGTCGACCCCGGTGAAGGACCTGCTCTCCACTCTCGAGGTCAGGCTCGGCCTGCGCATCAACCCCATCTCCGCGTCTGACGTCGCCCTGTCGGACCAGAAGTACAAGGAGGCGAGTGACTTCTACCAGGCGGGCACGGCGGAGTCGCTGGATACGGCGAAGACGTCTCTCGACCAGGCCATTGCCCTGAATCCAGGCAACACGAAGGCGCTCGCGCTGCGGCGGGCGATCCTTCTCAAGCTCGGCAGCTCGGAGGTGAACGTGCTGTCCAGGGACGACTTGGTTGCCTTCAACAACGCGCAGCGATTCATGCAGAACGGGAACTACTCGGATGCGTACACGATTCTCAACGACCTCATGAACAGGGGAACCAACAAGACCTACGGGCCGCTCAAGGCGGCATGGCAGCTGGCCAAGACGAAGGCGGGACTGTGACGCACGCGGCTCATCGACGCTGGCTCGTGGTTGCGGCGATCCTGGTCATGACAGCGCCGATACCTGCCCAGACCCTTTACTGGGACAGCCCGGCCGTCCTTGACCGGCAGGGAGTCCGGTGGTCGAGCTCCGCGACGAGCGCAGGAACCGCGATCCTGGTCTGGCAGGAGATAGTGCCGACGGCAGGAAAGAACGAGGGCGTCATCTACCTGTCGGGCGCAACCTCCGTCGATGGGACCACGTGGACATTCGTGCGCAGGTTCCTCGGCCCCATAAAGTATTCGGGCGTCAACCCCGGGCAGGAGCCGCAGTTCTATTCGATGGCCGTGAACGGCAGCGGCCGCGTCCTCGTCGCGGCCCTGACGGCGGAGAAGGAGATTACTGTCCTCTCGGCAGACAGGACGCTGGCTTTCCAGACCATTGCGAAGATCTCCACGCCCCTCACGGCGGTCACCCTGAGCCTTTTCACAACCCGCACGGACGGGCTCCTCCTGTTCACCACGCAGTCGGCAGTTTCCGCGACCGCACCGACAGAATCGACTCTCTCATGGTCATTTTCACAGGACGGGAAAACCTGGGCCCCGTTCGCGTCCTTCGTCACCGCGGGGGACATGGCCGCGGGCATCCAGCTCCAGCCTGATCATATCGTCGCGTCGGGCAAGGACATCGTCGTGTTCCAGTCCCAGCCGCTCACCGGCGTGAGCTCGCAGATCTTTTTGCGGACCAGTGCCGACGGGGGAAGCACCTGGGGCCCCACGCAGGCCATCACGGGCCTTCCCCTTTTCAACGAACAGGTCGGTACGGTCATCCATCCGCCGGGAGAGTTCAATAATGCACGGCCGCGGCTCTTTGCGAACGGCCCGGGGCTGACGCTCCTCTGGGAGCGGTACCTCCTGGGAGCCGAGAGCCCGAGCCTGTACTCCATGGCTCTCGATGCGAACGGCCAGTCGGCCGGCCCTTTCCAGTCCCTGACACCGGGTTCGTCGAGCATCTTCGGCCAGATCATCACCCTCGGCAGCCGAAACTTCCTCCTCTACGCGCAGAATATCGGGGCGACATCCCGTGTCATCCTTTCGGAAAAGACCGGCGATACCTGGAACCCGACAGTCGTG
Source organism: uncultured Spirochaetota bacterium (assembly GCA_963768665.1). Taxonomy (GTDB): domain Bacteria; phylum Spirochaetota; class Spirochaetia; order SZUA-6; family Fen-1364; genus Fen-1364. The sequence goes on from CAVYIU010000004.1 coordinate 967,964, forward strand.
GGAAGGGCCCTGGGCGGAAGCTCGCAGTTTCCCCATGCCATCGTGCTCAACGGGGCCCTGCACCTGTTCTGGGAGAACGGGCCAGCCGTCGTGACGAGCGGTGCCGACTCCACGCTGGTCGAGCTTCGCCCCAAGACGAGCGTCCTGGCCCCCACGCTCATACCGGTGGGATTCACTCCCGGCAAGCCGGAGAAATCGGATTCTGCCACCATACGCTGGTCCCAGCCGGCCGACCCGGTCGGCATCGACGCGTACGAGGTGACCATGCGGCTGAATGGCACGATCGTTCCGCCGGTGCACCGGGTCAACGCGGAACCGGATTCGCCTGTCACGACCTTTCCGTTCCAGTTTCCTCGCGACGGCGCATGGCGGTTCGAAGTCGTCGCGATTGACATTGCGCAGAACCGTTCACCGCCGGCGACCATGGACTTCATCCGCGACACGACTCCCCCGCACCCCGTCGTCCTGGCCCCCGTGCAGACCGACCCGGACGGGTATCTTCCCGCGAACAGCTTCACCGTTTCGTGGTCAGCGCCGCCGGACAACGACCTTGCGGGCTATTCCTGGGAAGAGCAGTCAGGATGGGCCACCCTGGCCGATTACCAGTCGGCGAAGACACCTCTGCATGCACCGCCTGCCCGCGTCATGACGACGGCAACGAGCCTTTCGTTCAGCAACCTCGAGAACGGTGTCCATGTCGTGACGGTGGCAGCGGTCGACGCGGCAGGCAACCTGAGTGCACCGGCGCAGGTGACGGTTCTCCTCGACAAGTTCAGACCGTTCACGGCTGTCTACGCGCTGGTGCAAAAAGCCGACGACCAGGGGAACATCACGGTCTCCCTCCGTGGCCGCGGGTTCCTCACGAACGGTACTCTCCAGCAGATCTTCCTGAGCAGGACGGGGAACGCGCCGTATGACCGGGTGATCCTGCCGGGAGCCGGCGGTTTCCGGGTCGTCAGCGACACCCTGGTGACGGGGCTCGTTCTCGACAACACCTTCGCATCCGGCACGTACCGTGTCGGCTTCCTGCAGCCCCCCGCCGCCCCGTGGTTCTGGACGGGCGGGAGCATCTCGTTCGAGTCGCCGGGGACCGTGCATTTCGGCAGCTTGGCGGTCAGGGTGCCGCGCTGGCTGGCAGGAAGCTCGCCGCGCTACGACGTGTCGTTCAACTCGCTGCTCCTCGGCATGGTCGTCGCAATGCTCGCTGTTCTGCTGGTCTTCTCCATCCGGAGAATGGCGTCACTCGCGCAGGAAGGCGCGCTCCTGAGGGGCGAAATCACTGCACTTCTCGAGGGAAGGCCGGCCGCCGGCTGGGCGGAAAGGAATCGTGTCATGCAGGAATTGAAGAAGCGAAACGTCAGCCTCAGGAGAAAGTTCACGATCCTCATCGTGGCGCTTGTCTTCATCGTGGTCCTGATCGTCTCCATCCCGCTCGGCGTGCGCATGATCGGGGACAGCAGGCGCTCTCTCGCGCTGGAGCTGCAGAAGCGCAGCGTCATGCTCATCTCCACGATGGCGGCCAACGCCGAGGTCGAGATTCAGAAGGGAACAGACATCATCAACGGGGGCCTCGTGACGATCGCCTCCGTTCCGAACAACATCAGCCAGATGGCCGAGGCGCAATGGGCCACCGTCACGGGGCCCGGTGCCGGCACCAGCGATACCGCGTCGCGGGAGTACGTCTGGGCAAGCAACGAGGAAAAGTACAAGTCACAGATGAAGCTCAACCAGTTTGCCGCGGCAACGGAGCCCGCAAACGATGCGGTGAGCCCCCTGATCCCGAAGCTTCAGCAATCGGTCGATGATGCCGCCCACGCGACCCTGAAGGACGTCGTGGACAAGTACCAGGCGCTTCGAGACCGTTACGATGCGTTGAACGCGAAGAAGACGCGCACAGCCGCCGAAAACGCCGAGTTGAAAGCCGTTCTCCAGGGCCTGACGCCCGCAAAAGATGCGATCAACGCGGGGGCAAAAGACATGGCGGAGGCACGGTTCAACAGCCTGCCACCGTTCGATCCGAACAATCTCGCGCCGAGCTATCTCTTCTACAAGCCGATCGTCTATTACAACACGGACGACAAGAGCCTCTACCAGGGCCTCGTCCGGATGCAGGTCGACACCAAGACGATCACCGACCAGATCCTCGCAAACCGGGATGCCCTGGTGATAAGCACGGGCATCATCGCGCTCATCGCGATCGGACTAGGCGTCCTGGGCGCCATCATCATGGCAAGCATAACCATTACGCCGATCCGCAAGCTGGCACAGGGCGTGACGTTCATTGGCTCCACCGAGGACAAGGAAGAGCTGAAGGAGTACTCTATCGCGATCAGGTCCCGTGACGAGATCGGCCAGCTGGCGGACACCGTGAATGACATGACACGGGGCCTCGTGAAGGCCGCCATAGCCAACAAGGAGCTGATGCTCGGCAAGGATGTGCAGAAGATGTTCCTGCCCCTGGAAAAGGATTCCGCCGGGCGCAAAGGAAGCACAGCGGGAACGGACACCGGCGAGGTGGAGATCTACGGGTACTACGAAGGTGCCAAGGAGGTGTCCGGGGACTACTTCGACTTCCGGAAGCTTGACGCAACACACTACGCGATCATCAAGTGCGACGTTTCCGGCCACGGGGTGTCGGCGGGTCTCATCATGGTGGAGGTCGCCACGCTGTTTATCAGCCATTTCCGCGAATGGCAGCGTCGCAAGGAAAGTCTCGGCCAGGTCAAGGACGTCGGAGAACGGAAGCGCATCCTCCGCGAGCTCGAGCGCCTCGACACGCTTGTCTACACGATCAACGACATGATTGAGGAGAGGGGGTTCAAAGGCCTCTTCGCGGCGTTCACTCTCGGCATCCTCGACACCGCCACCGGCGAGATCTCCGCCTGCCCTGCCGGGGACAAGGAAATCCATATCTATGACGTGAGCGAAAAGCGCATGGTGCACTCCAAGTTCACCGACGGCGAAGGTTCCCCGGCGGCCGGGGCGTTCGCTTCGATGCTCGTGGAAATGAAGTCGGGATTCCCGCAGTTTCCCATCCACCTGGATCACGGGGACGTTCTGTTCCTTCCCACCGACGGTTTTGACGAGGCGAAGAGGTCCCTGCGAGACGATTCGTTCGAGGTTGTCACCTGCCAGGAGCCGGGGCTGAAGGAAGGCGAGTTCCATCTCACCACCCACAAGCTCGGAGACAACACCGAGGACTTCGGCCAGGCGCGGATGGATGATTTCGTTACCGGGGTGTTCAACAGGCGGCGGGTGAATCTCGTTCGGCATCACAACCCGGTCCCCGACGAGGTCCTGGAGTTCGACTTCAGCGGCTGTGAGGGAACCGTGAGGGAGGCCGTCCTCGCGCTGGTGTCGGCGGAGAAGCTGTTCCGGCTCGTGGCAAATCCGAAGGCCGGCGACGGCGACAGGGTCGTCGTTGATGCGAAAATCGACGCCTTCCTGGCAAAGCATTTCGTTCAGTATCCGGCCTACTTCGCGCATCGGCTGGAAGGCCAGCCGGGCGATGCCTACGTTCACTTCTCCCACCTGATGGAGGACGAGCAGCGCGACGACCTGACCATCCTCGTGATGCGAAGGAAGTGAGCTGCCGATAGGAAAAGGGCAGGTGAAACATGAGACGAACAATCATCGTCATAATCGTCGTGGCGGCTTGTGCAGCGGCAGGATTCGCGCAGACGGCGACCGTGTCGCTCCAGAACCAGGAGAACGCGCCCTTCTACTACGTGGTGGATCCGCCGGACCTGGCCGACCTCACGGCAGGGAGTCCCCTGCTGGCATCACGCGTGGCATCGTTCTTCTCTTCGAAGAGCGCCGAGCCCGCCTTTTCCCAGATTGATCCCGGCGGCGAGGCCTCTCTTGACGGTCTGCAGGACGGCAGCCATCTCCTGGTCGGCTTCTTCGCGGTGCAGGACCTCGACCAGTTCCCGGTCCGCGTGATGTCGGTCCAGGCTGACAGCAGGGTCGGGGAGCGCTTCTACGTGCTCTTCGCGAGCCCGTCACAGCTGACGGTGCCCCGCGGTACGGGGCGGCTTGCGTCATTTCCCGGGCTCGCCGTCCAGCAGGCGGCGGGAACGCAGGGATCGAGCCCCGCCGCTGACCAGGGCACCGCGACGCAGCAGACGGCCGGCAGCACCGCTACCAACCAAGCCGCCGGCCCACGGCAGGCAACCCCGGCCGCACAAGCCGCCACAGCGACTCAGGCGGCGACGACACCGGGCGGGGCGGCCACGCAGACCGGCACGAGCCAGGGCGCCGCGGCCGCGACTGCCGGAGCCGAGCCAACGCTGCCGAGCGTGGCGGTATTCTCCGCACGTTACGATCCTGTCGTATTCACAAAGGAGACACAGGGGACGTTCAGCGTGCTGCCCGTGGCCGAGTCGCGCGCGTGGGAGCTCACAGGAACCCGCATAACCGAAGTCGATGGGCAGGTGAGCGCGGGCACCCTGAGGCTCGCGCTGACAGTGCCGGGCGGGTTCTCGGAGAAGGTCTCCTACTTCCTCTACGTTTTCACTGACAGGTCCGTGGGAAGCACGAACGCACTTACACTCGAGATAGAGCCGCGGGCCAGCGGCAGTCGCGGGGCCTGCATTCTGTGGACAAGGGGCCGGGACAAGCCGAGCCTGGTCGGGGACGTGCAAAGCGCGGGGGATACCGTGGAGCTGACGCTTCCTTCGCAGGCCGCCGCAGGCGCGCAGGCCTCGGATGCGCTGCCGGACCTGGCAGCGCTTTTCTCCTCATCGTCCAGCTTTGACCTGACGGCGGGCTGGTATGACCGGGCCCTCGGCACGTGGGAAGAGTTCTACTACGCGACCATCGCCGTGGCGGACATCCCCACGGCGGATGCGCCGGGCGCGGCAGCTCCTACACGTTGAAGCGGATGAGGAGCGCGTCCCCGTCCTTGACCACGTAGTCCTTGCCTTCGAGGCGGAGCTTGTTGGCCTTCCTGGCGCCGGCAAAGTCTCCGCCGGCCAGGACATCCTCCCAGAATGCCACCTCGGCCCGGATGAAACCCTTCGCAAGGTCGGAATGGATCGCGCCGGCCGCGCCAACCGCGGTGGTGCCTTCCCGGATGCTCCACGCCTTGCACTCGTCTTCGCCAACGGTGAAGAAGCTGATGAGACGGAGCGTCGAATACACGTGACGGAGGAACCGGTTCTTCGCGGGCTCTTCGAGCCCGAGGTCCTTCAGGAAGTCCTTCTGGTCAGCCGGTGCGAGCCTCGCGATCTCCATCTCCATGTCGCCGCGGATAGTGAACGCGTCGATCCCGTGGCCCTTCGCTTCCACGAGCAGGTCGTCGCAGGGGAGCACGTTCTCGCCCGTGTTGAGAACGAGGAAAAGGGGACGGGACGTGAGGAACCCGAAGCCCGCAAAGAGCTTCTCGTCATCCGGCGCGAAGAAGCCCGTGCCGAGCGGCTTCCCGCTTCCCAGGCGCGCCGTTACCTGCTGGAGGACATGGTACTCGCGCGTATCGCGCTTCGCTTCCTTGTCGAGGCGGGCGACCCTCTTCTCGGCGATCTCGTAGTCTCCGAACACCAGGGAATCCATGACCTTGCGGAAGTCCCGCACGGGCGTCGATGACTCGGTGGCCGGCACGACGGCATCGTTGACGAAAGCGCGGATGACGATGGCAAGCGCGTCGGCGCGCCGCACCTCCGCGAGTCCGGCGGGGACGAGCCCCCCGTCATCAGAGTAGTCCAGCGGGACGTCGCGGAAGAGGACCGCGGCGTGCGTAAGCTTCTTCGGGCTGTACAGCGCCGCAAGCCGGTCCAGCCGGTCGTCGGGGACCTTCACCTCCGACAGGTAAGCCTGCTTCTTTCCGCCGGAGGCGTCCCCCGTGGCAGCTTCCTGGCCCGTGAGGGCATTGAAAATAGTCGTCCGTCCCGAGCGGGCCGGTCCTATAATGACTGTTTCCATTCACACTCCTTGCGCGCCTGCATGCCGAGGCAGTATAAACAGCTCCATGCCGGTTGGCAATCGAGGCCGATCATCGGGTGGAAAGCCGAGGTACTTCTGCGAGAACTGCGGCAGCGAGGTGGACCGCGGCGCCTCTTCCTGTCCTTCGTGCGGCAGCAGGTTCACGGCCGTGCGCTGCCCGATGTGCAGCTACGAGGGGAGGGAAGCGGAGTTCCGATCCGGGTGCCCTGTGTGCGGCTACATGGTGCCGCAGTCGGCGGCCCGCCCGGCCGGTGCGCCGCCTGAGCGCCCGAAGCGCAAAGGGAGTGTCCTCCCGCGGTGGTTCTATACGGCGGCCGCGGTCACGCTCCTCGCGGCGGTCGCGGTGCTTCTCGTCGTGATCCTCGTGAGGGGCTGAGGGGCCGGGGCCGGCGCCTCACGGGGAACAGCCTTCCGGAACCAGCCTAATAGAGGAACCCGAGCCCTGCACCTCCCATGAAATAGTAGTCCTGCGAGTCCTGGTATTCGCCGGCGGCCAGTGCGCTGAACAGCAGGCGCGTGCCCGGTATCAGCCAATGGAGCTCCGCGCCCGCCTCGAACGGGATGGGCGAGGAAAGCAGGCTGATGCCGCCAGGCAGGGGTTCCGTCCTCGTGCTGACGGAGATTCCGGCCGTCACGGAGCCGAGATCGAGGAACGCACCGCCCCTCACGTAGAGCCAGCCGACGGCGCCCTGCAGGGGGAGGCCGGTCGCATCGACCCTGTACGGGTACCAGAGCGACCCGGTGGCGCCGGCGGAAAGCAGGATGTTCAGCCTGTCGAGCACGAGCTGGAAAGGAACTTCGACGCTCACGCCCGTGAAGTCTGCAAACGTATCCGTCAGGAGCACCTGCAGGTTATCCGGCTGCGGATTCACCTGGGCCGAAAGCTTGGCCTGCACCGCGAGGGCTGTCCCGTACGATCCATGAGGTGAGGCGAGGTTCCAACGCGCTGCGACGCTCCCCATGACAGGCGTGGCTGTCGAGCTGACGATCACGCCGAGCGACACGTCGAGCTCTGAGCTCGACCCGAGACCGATCCTGCTGCCCAGGAGCACGGGGGCCTGGAACAGCAGAGGGTCGCCCGCCGCCACCCCGGCGCCCAGGATGCTGACCTGGAAGTCGCCCGCGGGAAGGACCTCTGCCACCGGGGCATAAAGGAGACCCGCGGTCCCGCTCCACACGGAGCGCGGCGCGATCTTGAGGGACCGGTCTACCGTCAGCACCGCCTGCCTGACCACCGAGGTGTCGGAGCCTTTGCCGTGCGCATCGAGTGTAAGCGTGTAGGTGCCATCCGGGAGGACCGCGCCCCCCGTGTCATGCACGTTCCATGAGAAGGACTGGTCCCAGGTCGTGAAGTCCGCCAGGGTCTGTTGGAACACCGTGGAACCCGCCGCATCGGTGACCTGCAGTGTCCCGCTGCCGGGCCCCGTAACGGAGACGTTGACGTCCAGTGTGCCCAGCAGGCCGGGGTTTTCCGGATTGATCGCCGATTTCGGAAGACCGAACGCGGTCACGTCGAAGGGGGCCGGAGAAAGCGTGATGGAGATCGACGTCAGCGTATTCGCGGCGACCACGGCGGCTTCGCTGTGCTGCGTGTAGCCGAACGCCCTGACAAGCACCGTGTAGGTGCCTACCGGCAACGTGGTGACTGCCTGCGTCACGTTCTGCCCGCCCACCGTGACGACGCTGCCCGGGGGATCGGTGGTGATCTGGATGAAACCGACGATCTGTTGCAGGTTGACCGAGTAGACCGTGGCGGGCGCGTTGTACGCGATCCAGGCCGAGGATTCGTAGTACCCGTCCTTGTGGAGAACGATCCGATGCATCCCTACCGCGATATCCGAGATGACCACGGGGGTCAGTCCCTCGTATGTGCCGTCGATCCAGACCTGGGCGTTGTCGGGATTGCTGTCTACCTCCATCCCCTGCAGGCTCGCGGGAGGGGGCGTCTGGGTTTCCTGCGGCGGTGGCACTGTATTATTTTGCGACTGCGCGGCAATCACCGTGCCCAGCGTGGCTCCCTTGGACGTTGCGCAGGAGGCGAGGAGAAGGCAGAGCAGGGCCGCGCCGAGGAGGCCTTGCACGGCGCGCACGACGTTTCTGTCCATGAGTGGATTGTACTCCCGGCCACCCCTTTGACAAGCCGACGATTCCGGCCGATATGTGAAGCAGGGACATCATGAGAGGAATCACGACGCTTATAGCCGCAGCCGTATTGATGACGCTCGCGACGCTCGCGATGCCGCTCTTTGCCCAGCAGGCTGCCCCGAGCCCGACGGCATCGGTCCTGCCGCCGCCCATGGCGTTCCGGGGCATCTCCCTGGGAATGGGAATCGACCAGGTCAAGGTGGCCCTGAAGACGGACGCGCTCTTCCGCTACCGCGGCGACCCGGATGTCAGCTTCCTGCCCCAGACCAGCCAGTACCTTATCGAGTGCGAAGGGAATTCCTTCCTGCGCCGCGCGTACTTCCAGTTTGCCGACAGCAGGCTTTTCATCATGATCCTGGTTCTGGACACCCTCAAGCTCGATCACTACTCCCTCTTCACCGCCCTGTCGACGAAGTACGGGCAGCCGACCTCGCTGAATCCCACGGAAAGCGTCTGGCAGTCGGACCCGGTGCGATTCTCCCTCGAGAGGCCTCTGACCGTGAAATACGTGGACAACAAGACGTTCACGGCGCTCCTCTCCAGGGGCGGCGCGCAGACGGACCTCGACCAACTTTCGCGGGAGACATTCCTTGGCCAGTTCTACCGCTGCCGGCGTCCCCGGCATCGTCCTGAAACCCGGCCGCGACGGCCCGGCGCGGAAACGCCACCATCCATGGATCTACAGCCAGGCGGTTGCCGAGGTGCGGCGCGGAACCGAGCCGGCCTCGCTGCTGCCCGTCCACGCGGCGGACGGGTCCCTGCTGGGGTGGGGGTTTTACTCGCCCGACAGCCTCATCGCGGTGCGCATGATCGGCTTCGCTCCCCATGAGCCTCCCGCGGACTGGATCGAACAGCGCATCCGCGCCGCCAGGGTCCTCCGCTCGCGGATGGCAATCGACTCGGACGCCATGCGCCTGGTGAACGCGGAAGGGGACTTCCTTCCCGGGCTGGTCATCGATCTGTACGCGGACACGGCGGTCGTCATGCCCGCACATCCGGGGAATCGAGGCGCTGGTCGAGAGGATCTCCGCGTGCCTCGAAACGCTGTTTGCGGGCATCCGCGTCTATCTCAAGAGCGACGAGCACTATGCGCGCGTTGAGAAGCCTCGCGGCTCGCGTCGGGATACCTGCGCGGGCAGGGGGAGGGACGACCGATCATCACGGAGGGCAGGGTCCGCCTCTGCGTGGACTTCGCGCAGGGACAGAAGACGGGCTACTACCTCGACCAGCGGGAGAACAGGAGCATCATTGCCCGCTGCTGCGCGGGCAGGACCGTCCTGAACCTGTTTTCCTACAGCGGCGCGGTCGTCGCTCCGCGCAGCCGCGGCGGGAGCGTCCCGCGTCGTGTCCGTGGAGAGCTCGCAAGAGCGCCATCGAGCTTGCGCAGCGCAGCGTGAAGCTCAATCCGGGCAGCTCGACGCGGCCGTGCGAATGGGTGCAGGAGGACGTCTTCACCTTCCTCGAGGGACCGGACCTGCGACATGGTCGTGGCGGATCCTCCGCCGTTTCGCGCGGCGGCGCGTCGGAGCTGGAAGGCGCCGTCAAGGGATACCTCAGCCTGTTCAGCAGTGCATCCGGATTCTCTCCCCGGTGGCCTGGCTTTCCTTTTCTCCTGCTCCGGGCGCGGTCGACAGGCCGACCTTCCAGCAGATCGTGGTGGAGGCCGCGCTGCGCTCCGGGCGCTGGGTGCGGCTCCTGCAGGGAGCTGCACGCGGACGTGGATCACCCGGTTGCCGCGGCGCATCCCGAGGGCGAATACCTGAAGGGATGGATGGTACATGCCGAATAGGCTGGCGAGAAGGCTGGCGACGCGCTCCTGTGCGTCCTGCGTGCGGTGCTCTGCCGGCTGCAAGGCGAGGCTGCCGCAGACGCCTCCAGGTCACCCTGCGCGCAGCCAGGAGCTGGCCGTGGAGGTGGCGCGCACCGAGGCCGAGCGGGAGCACGGGCTCATGGGCAGGACGGACCTGGGCCCCCGCGACGGGATGATCTTCGTCTTCGACAGGGACGATCATCTCTCGTTCTGGATGAAGGACACCCCGACGGCGCTCTCCATAGCGTTTCTCTCGGCGGACGGGAAGGTGCTGGAGATCGAGGACATGGAGCCGTTCTCCGAAAAGATCATGCGGTCGCGTCTCTCCGCCCGCTACGCCCTGGAGATGCGCAAGGAGCGTTTGCCGACCTTGGCATCCGCGAAGGGACGCATTCGTTCCCGCAGGTTCCCGCCGCGCGGATTCCCTCAGGCAGGCCGCGAGCACAGGAGGTGCGGAGCGAGCTCTATCCAGCCGGCGCGCGACGCTCAGTCCTTCTCCTCGTCCTCGAGCTCGGGAAAAGCTCCAGGCCCGGTTCCTCACCGCGGATTCTCCGGTTCCGGGTCAGGATCTCCACGCGGCGCTCCACCCTGCTCAGCTCCTTTTCCAGGGACCTGGAGAGCTTCATGCCTTCCTCGAAGAGCGCCACGGCTTCTTCCAGCGGGATGCTTCCCTCGCGCAGCCGCTCGGCAAGCTCTTCGAGGCGCTGCCAGCCTCTGCTCGAATCCCGGGGCGCCCTTTTTCGATCCCCCTGATGACGAGGGACGGGGCTATTGCTTTTCGACGGCATGTGCTTCCTCCGCGGTGGCGCGACATGCCGCCCGCGCAAGCCTGATCGACAACATATCCCCCCGCTCGACGCCCTGCGCGGAAGCAGGACCGCTCCGGTCCGTTCGTGCGTGACCACGGCGTATCCCCTGGCCAGGATGGCAAGGGGCGAGGACGAGCCGAGCCCCCGGGAGGCAAGCTCCAGCCGGTGCGCAGTCCTGTGAATGAGCCCTGCCGCATGCCCTGGAGGAGCTCCTCGCGTGCATAATCCGCCCGCTGTGCCATGGGCTGCAGGAACACGCGGACATTCCGCTCGAGGTTCGACGGCGCGAACTGGTCCAGCAGGAGGCGGATCCTCTCCAGGCGCTGGCGGAGCGTCCGTTCCAGGTCGGCGCGCGCGCCTCCGACGCGCGCCAGCAGCTCGGCACGCGGAGGCGGCGACCATCTCGGCCGCGGCCGAAGGGGTCGGCGCGCGGACATCGGCGGCGAGGTCGGACAGGGTGACGTCGGTTTCGTGGCCTACGGCGGAGATGACCGGGAGCTCTGATGCGGCTATGGCGCGCACGACGATCTCCGAGGAGAAAGGGCAGGAGGTCCTCCAGGGACCCGCCGCCGCGGCCCACGATGATCACCTCACCGAGGGCGTGGCGGTTGGCGACCGCGATCGCGCGCGCGATGCGTTCATCGGCGCCTTCGCCCTGCACGGGCGTCGGCATGATGACGACGTCGATGCCCGCGTTGCGCCGGCGCAGGATGCGCAGGATGTCGCGCACGGCAGCGCCGGTCGGCGAGGTGACCACGGCCATGCGGGAGGGAAAGAGGGGGAGCGGCTTCTTGCGCTCGACGTCGAACAGGCCTTCGGCGGCGAGCTTCCGCTTCAGCTCCTCCAGCATGCGCCAGGATGTCCCCTTCGCCCGCCTTGTGAAGGGATTCGCAGATGAGCTGGTAGTTCCCCGTCTTCGCGTATACGGAGACGCTGCCCGCCGCCTTGACCAGCATGCCGTCGGCCGGGGCGAAGCGCACGCCGTCCAGCCTCCCGCGGAACATCACGACCGAATGACCGCCTCCGTGTCCTTGAGGCTGAAGTACCAGTGACCGGCGCTGGAGGGTCGGAAGTTGGATATCTCGCCCTGGACCGTGACCCACGGGAAGCCGTCTTCGAGGGTCGCCTTGATGAGCTGGGTCATCTCGGAGACGGTGTAGATGCGTTCGGCGGGAGCAGCGCGCATTCCGCCAGGGTACACGGGGCGGCTGAGGATTGGCAACCGCGGGCGCCGGCGGATCACAGCGATTCTCATTTTGCACCTCCAACAGGATCGCAGACCCTTGAAAGGGGCCACGAACGGCCTTTTGAGAGTCGTGCAAAATGAGAATTTCGCTCCCTCGGCGTCAAACTGAGAACTGCTTGACGGATCACCCTTTCCTTGAACTTCGCCCGTTTCTGTCGATATTATCAGCGAGGACATGAAAAACATCGCCGTCATCAACGGGATCGGTCTGCGCGCCCCTGCTTTTCGCCCGCTCGTGGACGGCGCATCCGCGTTCGCGAGCGCCCTGGCTTTCGCGCGTGGCAGCTTCCCGGTGTCACGGACGATGCTGTTCCTCTCCGTGCCCGTGCTCGTGGCGGCGGCTGTCGCGCCGTCGTCCGGGAATCGCTGGACGGTCTCCGATCTGCTGGAGGAGATGCAAAGGCGGGGGAAGGGCATGCGAGGACGTCTTCTACTTCTTCGCTGATTGCCCCTTCCTCGATCGCGAGCTCGCCGCGCAGGATGCACGCGAATCACCGCCGATACTGGGCCGACTACACCTTTGCCGACGGCTACCCCTACGGACTGACCCCGGAAATTTTCACGCGCAAGACAGCGGTGCGGCTGCGCGGCATGGCGGGAGGCGAAGGAGCCCCGGACCGGGAAACGATTTTCACCCTCGTCAAGAAGGACATCAATTCCTTCGACATCGAGACGGAGATATCGCCGACCGACATGCGCATGCTGCGCGTTTCCCTTGCGCGGACACGGAGCGGAACTTCCTGCTGCTGACGGATCGTCGCAGAAGGGGGGCAGGGACGCGCAGGGCGCTGCGCGCTGCTCGCGAGACACCCGGAGCTCCTGCGCACGCTTCCGGCGTTTTTTCCCGTCCAGATCGTCGAGCGCTGCCCCCATGCGTGCTCCTACTGCCCGTACCCGCTGTTCGGAGGGGACATCCTCGCGAAGACCGGGTCATGCCCGTGGAGAAGCTTTCGCTTCGCTTGTCGAAGAAGATCGCCGGCTTTCTCCGGTGACGCGGTCATCGACATCTCGCTCTGGGGCGAGCCGTCGCTTCATCCCGCAGATATATGAGCATCGTCGGCGCCGTGCTGGGCGAGTCCCGGGGCTCGACCTCGTGATCGAGACCTCAGGGGTCGGGTGGCAGCCGGGCATCTTTCCCGAGATCAGGACGCCATCGGCAACGCGGCCGACGTGGATCGTCTCCCTGGATGCGGCAAACGAGGAGATGTACGCAGGCTGCGCGGCGCCGGATTCGCCGAGGCGCATCGCGACCGCGGAAGAGCTCCTCTCGCTTTTCCCGGCAGGACGTGGGTCCAGGCCGTGCGGATGAAGGAGAACGAGGAAGACCTGGATGTCTTCTACAAGACGTGGAAGGCCCGGACGGAGAACGTCATCATCCAGAAGTACGACTCCTTTCGGCGGGATCCTGCCGGACCGCACGGTCGCGGACCTTCCCCGCTGAAGCGATTTCCCTGCTGGCACCTCAAGCGGGACATGGCCATCCTCATGGACGGCACAGTGCCGCTCTGCCGGGAGGACATCCGCGTCGCGACACCCCTCGGGAACGCGCTCGAGGAGGATCTCTCCGTGATCTGGGAAGGGCGATGCCCGTGTACCGCGCTCACCTCGACGGAAAGTACCCCGGCAATGTGCGCACGATGCGATGAATACTACACGTACAATTACTGACCGCCCCGCCGGCGTTCCCCTACACGGTCCTCGGCGGCCCGCGGAGGGACAGGGTGCGCCGCTATCCGTTTCCGCTCACGCTCCTCGTGTGGGCCGTGGCGACCGGCTCTTCCGCGCGGAGCTGCTGAAGGACCTGGAGTGCCGCGGCCTCGGGGAGATCCTCTGGGTGGAAGGACACGAGCCTTCTGCCGACGTGGAGACCCTCGCGCACGACTTTCCCGACGTGCGCTTCTCCTCCTCAGGGCCCCGAGCACGGCGGGGCAGTGGTCAATATCGGGCTCGGCGAGTCCGCTGCGCCGATGATCCTCGTGCAGTGGAGCGACACCCGGCTCGCCCCGTTTTCCTCCTCTCTTCTCGGGGACTGGAGAAGTCTGCAGCCCTCTGCACGGTTCCCTCGGCGCGCAACGCCCGCCACGAGCTCATCCCGACGTGGCAGGCGCCGCTGTGGAAGCACCGGAGGTTCACGCTCTCGTTCCGCGCGCCGAGGAAGAACGGCGAAAGAACGCTCTACCCCTTCGACTACTGCGGCGTCTACAACAG
>CAVYIU010000005.1:0-25341 GCA_963768665.1 uncultured Spirochaetota bacterium
CGGCGGGCAGCGGCTGCGCCGGCCGCAGCTCCCCGGCGAGGACCGATATGCGGAGCGTCTCCGTTTCCACGATCCACCGCTTTCCCTTGTCCTTGCGCACCACGCGGCCGCGGCGGCCCGTGCGGGCCACGATCACGTCCATCCCTTCGCGGATCTCGAAGGAGCCGACAGGCGAGAGCGCTTCGCGCTCTTCGCTGATGCGCTGCTCCTCCTGCTCGATCCTCGCCTGGATGCCCCGTGCAAGCTCGGCAAACTCGGCGCTCGCTCCCGTGCCGCCCTTTGCGCGGAGCCCTTCCCACTGCTTGCGGGCCTCGGAGAGAAAGTCCCGGAGATCCTGCAAACCGTGCCGCCGGAGATCCAGCTCCTTTTCCCGGACCGACAGCTCCTTCTCCTCGGTGGCGCGGCGCTTCTCGTGGAGGACCTGCTCCAGTGACTTGTGCTCTTCCTCCGCCTCGACGAGCTTCTGGTGGCGCTCCGCGAGGTTGGAGACGAGCTTCGAGATGTCGGTGCGCTCGTCATCGAGGTAGGACCGCGCCGCTGCGAGCACGCCGTCCGGCATCCCGCTGCGCTTCGCGATCTCCAGCGCGTGGCTGTCTCCGGGGACACCGAGGAGGATGCGGTAGGTGGGCGCGAAGGTCTCGCGGTCGAAGCCCATGGAGGCGTTCTGCGCGCCGGGCCGGGTCGCGCCGTAGTTTTTCAGTATTCCGTGGTGCGTCGTCGCCATGACGAGGCACCCCGCCGCGATGAAGGAGTCCAGGAGGGCCATGGCGATCGCCACGCCCTCCTCGGGATCCGTGCCGGCCCCCAGCTCGTCGAGGAGGACGAGGGACCGCGCGGTGGCGTGGCGCACGATCGCGGCGAGGTTCTTCACGTGCGCCGAGAACGTGGACAGCGATTGCTCGATGGATTGCTCGTCGCCGATGTCGGCGAATATGTCGTCGAAGAGCGGGAGGGAGGAACCCTCTCCGGCAGGGATCTCCATCCCGAACTGGTGCATGACGGCGAGAAGGCCCACCGTTTTGAGGCTCACCGTTTTTCCCCCGGTGTTGGGTCCCGTTATGATGAGAACACGGGTGTCCCGCCCCGCGATGACGGAGATGGGAACGACGCCAGGCCCCAGGAGAGGATGGCGCGCTTCGCGCAGCGAGATGAGAAAGGGGGTGGTGTCCGCCTGCCAGCAGGAATGCTGCACGGCGTAGCGGGCCCGCGCCATGTAGCTGTCAAGGAGAGCCGTGGTCTCCACCATCGTGGCGAGCTCAACGGCATGGGCGGAGACCTCGGCGGTCAGGGCGCGGAGGATGCGGCGCACCTCCGCCCTGTAGATGCTTTCCTCCTGCACTATGGCATTGTTCTTCTCCACGACCTCCAGCGGCTCGATGAACAGGGTCGACCCGCTGGACGACATCTCGTGGACGATGCCCTTGACACGTCCCTTGTACTGCGACTTCAGGGGCAGCACCACTCTCCCGTCGCGCTGCGTGGGCGTGGTGGTCTGCCAGTATCCCCGGTAGGTGTGCTCGTCGAGCAGGCCCCGCACCGACTTGTCCGCATCTTCACGCAGCCTGCGGATGCGGTCTCGAATGGCGGCGAGCTCGGGGATCTGCTTCTCGCGCATGACCCCATCGTGGTCGACGATGCGGAAGATCTTTTTCGACAGGGGAGAGAGATCGGGAACCATCTCGGCACGGGCGGCGAGAGGTGACCCGACGCGGCCACGGCTCTCGAGCGCGGAGATCACGGCGCGCTTCAGCTTGAGGGCGGACAGGATCCACCTGCCAAGGGCCGCGAGCTCTTCCCCCTCGAGCTGGATGCCTTCAGGCCCCAGCCGCGGGAGCACGTCCCCCAGCTCGGGAAAGTCGAATCCCGGAAGGTGTGGCCGGACTCGATGACGGCCCGGAACTCCAGGGCGAGGGAGAGCCGCTCCTGGACGGCCTTCGGGTCGGTGAGGATGTCCTGCGAACGCAGCAGGTCCGCTCCCGCGGGGCTCGCGCAGAGCCCGGCGAGCTCCTCCAGCACGCGGGGGAACTCCAGGAGCGACAGCGCGTGTTCATCCATGAGCCTATCTCCTCCCCTCCCGCAGCTCGTCGAGAATCCTCAGGTAGCTTTCGTACCGATCAGGGTGCACGAGCCCGCTCTCCACGCCCGCGGCCACCGCGCACCCGGGCTCACCGTCGTGGAGGCAGGGCTGGTAAGTGCAGTCCCCCATGAGCGGCCCGAACTCGCGGAAATGATAGCCGATCTCCTCGGGAAGCACATCTGCTATCTCCAGCTCCCGCACCCCGGGGGTGTCGATGAGACGAAGACCGCCGCCGGCGACGTACAGCACCGAGACGATGGTCGTGTGGTTTCCGCGGTCGTACTTGGAGGAGAGGGCACCAATGCGGAGGTCCAGCCCGGGTGACAGCGCATTCAAGAGTGACGACTTGCCGACCCCCGACTGCCCCACCAGGACGGCGGTCGATCCCTGGAGCGCCTTCGCCAGCGCCGGCACGCCTTCGCCCGTCGTTGCCGAGCAGCGCAGCACCGCGTATCCCATGCGCGCGTAGCGCTCCAGGCGGTCCTCCACATCCGCCGGGCACCCGAGGTCACACTTGTTGAGAAGCACGAGGGGAACGAGGCCGCCGGTTTCCGCGGCCACGATGAGGCGGTCGATGAACCGGGGCCGAAACGGCGGCGAGGAAGGGCTCGTGACGCATACGGCGATGCCGGCGTTGGCCGCAAGCACCTGGGGCGCCCGCCCCTTCTTGTTCCAGCGGACCAGCCGCGTCCTGCGCGGGCTCCTGTCGTGGATCATTCCCTCGCGGGGGTGCCGCTCGTCGCGGACGACCGTTACGATGTCGCCGGGCGCGATGGGGTTGTAGCTGCGCTCGTCTTCCCGCAGCTTCTTGCCCTTGATGCGGCAGCGTACAGGCCTCCCGTCGACAAGAACCGTGTAGATGGTGTTGATGCCATACAGGACCTCACCGGCGATCGGCGCTTCCGCCATCGTCAGAGCGTCCCGTCAAGGCGCAGGCCGAACTCCCTGGCAAACCACGAGTAGCGCTCTTCCAGGGGCCGCGCACCGGTCACGTACAGGGTGTCATCGGGCATCCGCGGTTCTGCCGACGCGCCGCCGGGAATGCCGACAGGAACGGGCGCGCCGGCGAGCCGACACACCTGCCTTGCCACGCCTTCCCGCGAATCAACGAGCGTAATCCCTTCCCCCTCGAGCAGTGACCTGAACTCGGGCTCCAGGTGGAGGAAATGCGTGCAACCCAGGACCAGGGTGTCGATGCGGGCGTCCCTGAAACGAACCACTTCGCGCCGCACTCGTTCCACGCGTTCCTCGGGCCGCGCCGTGGACAGGTCGCGTTCCACGAACTCCACCAGGCCGGCGGCCGGCAGGCTCACCACGACGCATCCCGACGCGAAGGATTCGATCAGTGCCTTCAGGTAGTCTCCCTCGACGGTCTGCCGGGTGGCGAGAATTCCCACCCTCCCGCGCGGTGAACGCGCCGCGGCCGGCTTGACGGCAGGCACCACGCCCACGAACGGCACTGGGAATCGCGCGCGCAGCGCTGCCAGGGCGACCACGGATATCGTGTTGCACGCCACCACGACGAGACGGGGGCACACCTTTTTCAGGAGACGATCGGTGACGTGAAGGGCGGCCTCGATGATGGCACTCCCGTCCTTTTCGCCGTAGGGGAAGTTCGCACGATCCGCCACGTGGACGAGCCGGATCCCGGGCAGGAGCCGGCGGGTGTACGCGAGGTAAGGCAGCCCGCCGACGCCGGAATCGAGAAAGGCGATCGGTTCAGGCGTCATCGCCAAAGAGCTTGTCGAGCTTTCGCTTCGTCTCCTGCCCTTTCCCCTCCGCCCCGGGTGGCTTCCCGCCGTGGGGACCTGACCGGAAGGTGAAAAACGTGCAGAAGTTCGCCCTGTCCTTCTCGTTCACCGGTTCGTCCACAGATTCCGCGCAGTCCCAGTGGGCGCCGGGGCTGTAGAACTTGCAGTTGAGGCAGATCTTGAGGTCCCGCCCGCAGCTGGTGCAGGTTGTCGAACGGTACACTTCCCGCGGGCTCGCGATCTGCGTTGCGCAGAAGTGGCACACGTGCATGCCCAGCACGATATACCAAGGAAAAAGCCGCGGCAAGGGACCAGCGATTCTCATTTTGCACCTTCAACAGGATTTCGGACCGTTGGAGGGGCCACGAACGGCCCTTTGAGAAACGTGCAGAATGAGAACTCGCTCCACCGGCAACAAACCGAAAACTTCTTGCACGGGACGCTTGTGCGCGCCGGTCCCGGTAGCTACCATGGCTCCCATGTACACGCCGCGGGCCTGTTCTCAGCCAGGGTGCGGGCGGCCGGCGACTGTCCGGCGCGCCGTCGTGCATCGTGCACCTCCCGGATGCCGCCGCACACGTGGCGTCGCTGTTCAGGCGCGCAGGCGGCGCGCTCGTGCTCCGGGATCTCGATCTTCCGGGCATCCTCATCGAAGACGCGGATCTCTCCGGGGCGGAGATCAGCGGATGCCGTTTCACCGCGGCAACGTTCCGCCGCGTGAGCTTTCGTGGCGCGCAGGTCGCGCTGTCCTTTCTCGACAGGGCCACCTTCGATCACTGCGATTTCTCCGGGGCGTCGCTTCTCAACGTGGTGATGGCGGGGTCGCGGCTGGAAGACTGTTCCTTCGCGGACGGTGAGGTGGTGCAGGTGAACTTCCTCGGCATCAGCGCCTCGCGCACGGCGTTCGACCACTCCAATCTCTACGGCTCGCGTTTCATCGGCTCCCTCCTGGAAGGAGTGAGCATGAAGGACTGCAACTGCACCCGCACCTTTTTCGACGAGGCGCATCGGGGTATCGTGGATTTCCGTTCATCGAACACCAACGAGGCTTTCTTCCAGGGGCCCGCCTGATGAGGTTCTGCTCGCTCTTTTCGCGCACAGGGTTTTCCAACACCTACCTCATAGGCCCGGCGATCGGGGGCGATGCTGTTCTCATCGACCCTGGGGCGTTCGATGCGCAGCTGCTCCAGGCCATCGAGGGCAACGGCCTGTATGTCCGCTCCATCCTCGTGACGCACGCACACAACGCGCATATCAAGGGGATCCGCGGCGTCCTGCGGGTTTACGACGCGGCGATCTACTCGAACCAGCCCAGCGTGCTCGATTTTCCCGCCCGGCGGATCCGTGACGGGGACGAGCTCGCCCTCGGCGGATTCAAGGTCCATGTGATCGAAACGCCGGGCCATTCGATAGATTCGGTCTCGTTCCTGGTCGAGCACCTTCTCTTCACGGGGGACACTCTCACGGCAGGCGGCATAGGAACGACGCGCGACGGGTACGCACGGGGCCTGCTGCTGGAGACGGTCCGCCGGAAGCTGCTCTCCCTCGCCGACGAAGTCCTCGTCTTTCCCGGCCATGGGCCCCCGTCAAAGGTGGGCATCGAAAAACTGTACAATCCCTACCTGGGTGAGAAGCTGTGAAGAGCCTTGAGCACCGAGCGGAAGCGATCCGGGAGAGCCGAGCGGAAGAGCCGGGGCGCAGCCTCCCCCGGGAGCCGCACGGCAAGGCTGCGCGCGTGGAGCATGAGGGTGGCGCCGGGAAAGCGGGGATCCGGCTTGCCATACAACGCGTCCCCCAGGATCCATGCGCCGGCGTGGCGCAGGTGCACGCGCAGCTGGTGTGTCCGCCCGGTCCGGGGCATGCAGAGCACCAGGGAATAGACGTCCGGCGCCTCTCCCGGCCTCTCGGCCGGGATCGTGAAGGAGGACAGGACTCGAAAGCGCGTGACCGCGGGCTTCCCCCCGCTCGGCACCACGGCGAATCGCTGCCTGTTGCGGGGATCCCGCGCGAGCCTCGCCTCGAGCTTTCCTTCGCGCGCGGGGAGATCTCCCTTCACGATTGCGAGGTAGCGCTTTCTCACTGCGCGGGTCTTGAACTGGGCGGAAAGGAACTCGTGGGCACGCACGTTCTTGGCCGCGATGATGACGCCGGAGGTGTCCTTGTCGAGCCTGTGGACGATGCCGGGCCGCGCGGTGTCCGCGCCGAACGCGCTGCCCAGCGCTTCGCAGTGGTGGAGCAGCGCGTTGACGAGCGTCCCGTCCCGGTTTCCGCTCCCCGGGTGAACCACCATTCCCTGGCGCTTGTCGACGACGATCACATCGGCGTTCTCGAAGATAACGGCAAGGGGGATGTCCTGGGCGACAATGGCCGGGGAGGGCGGATCAGTGCACACGAGTGTGACCACGTCGCCGAGCTGGACTTTCCGGCCCAGGCGCGTGGCGTGGCCGTTCAGCGCCAGGGATTCGATCCGCTGGCGCGCCTGGCTGCGCGTGAACAGCCCGAGCCGCTCTGCGACCAGGGTGTCGATGCGCTTCCCGGCATCCGCCGGGTCGGCAACCCTGAGCTCAAGGCTGCGCGGCGCTGTCATGGATACGCCCCAGGATAAAATCGATTCCCGAGACGACGAGGGAGACGGAGAGCGCGGAGGCGGCGAGCCAGAGTGTCTCGTCAGCACTGTACGTGGCCCCTGAGCCGAAGGGCCACGGTGCGTAGGATGTCTGGAACCCGCTGTTCACGTAGCGGTACGAATCGTAGGCCTCGAGGGTGACGAAGAGGGAAAGAGGAAAGACGCCGACGAATATCGCCTCCGCCCGCCACACGTCGCTCATCCATCCGGGGAACTCCCCGGGGGCGTACGGCGCAGGCGTATGGTCCTGCGCTGCCACAGGCGCTGCCGCAAGGACCATCCCGAGCAGGAGGACCGACCCGAGGAATCCCCGTTTCACCGCGGCCCTCGCTGTCCGAACAGCGCCGTGCCGATGCGAACGAGCGTCGACCCCTCCTCGATGGCCAGCTCGAAGTCGCCCGACATTCCCATGGAGAGCATGTCGAACCGCGGAATGGTGGCCCCGGACCGGAGCTCGTCGAAAAGCGACCTCAGATGAGCGAAAGATGCCCGCACTTTCCCCGCGTCGTCGGTAAGCGGTCCCACGGTCATGAGCCCGCGCACGCGGAGAGACCCCAGGCGCACGATCGCGTCCAAGCCGTAGAGGAGCTCCTCGCGGCTGGAAAACCCCGACTTCGATGCTTCCCCGCTCGTGTTGAGCTCGAGGAGGATGTCGATCGTCTTTCCCTGCTCGGCGGCCCGCGTATCGAGCGCCACCGCCGTCTCCACCTTGTCGATGGACTGCACGCAGGACACCAGCGCAGCTGCGTTCCGCGCCTTGTTGCGCTGCAGGTGACCTATGAGGTGGAGCTCGGCCGGCCCTGCCAGGCCGACGAACTTGTCCTCGGCCTCCTGGACCCGGTTCTCACCGAAAAGCGAAAGGCCTGCGGCGAGCGCCTCCTGGACGATTTCCCTGGGAAAGCCCTTGGTCACGGCCATGAGCGCGATGGAGCCGGGGTCCCGGCCCGCGCGGCGGGCGGCTTCGGCGATCCGCCCTCGTACTTCGGCGAGCCGTTCGACGATCACTTTTTCCACCCGGTCATCCCTTCGGTGCCTCTACCAGCGCAGCCGCGAAAGCGGCGGATAGCCGCGCTTTACGGCCACGGCGATCAGCGCTCCTCCCACCGCCCCGACGGCGCCCTGGGCGACGTTGAAGATCACCTCGGTGAATGCCGTGGCGAAACCCCCGTAGAACAGTGTCTCCGCAAGGAGGTATCCCCCCGCCATGACGGCGGTACCCGCCAGGCCCGCGAGGATCCAGAAGAACACCGTGGACGCCTTGCCCGAGGCAGCAAGCGCGATGAGGCCTGCAACGAGGCCTTCGAGGCCGTGGACGACGAACGAGGTGGGCGCGTACTGCGCCGTTCCCCCGATCAGGTCGATAAGGCCCGTCCCCACCGCGCCCGCGAAAGCCGCGGACAGCGGGCCGAGGGCGAATGCCGCGCAGAAGATGGCCACGTCGGCAAGGGTGAAAATCCCCTGCGTGGCAGGAAGCGGCACGCGGATCAGGCCTATGACGAACGTGAGGGCGGTCAGGACCGCAATCGCGGCTATGCGAAGGCTCGCAGGAGCGGTGTTTGTCTCGGGGTTCATGAGATCCTCCAAGAAAAGTATATACGAGACGATCTCACGAGAGAAGCCCGGCCGCTGCCGGGATCCACACGAGGCAGGCCGCGAAAACCGTGGCAGCCCACGACACGGCGCGCCGCTGCCGTGGCAGCACCCGCCATTCCGTGCGCTGCGTGCGCCTGCCCAGCCCGCGGGTTTCGAGCGCCATCGCGAGGGAAGGGACCATGCGTATCGCCTGGATGAAGACCGATGTCAGCTGCGGCAGGATCCGTCCGAAGAAGCCCACGGGGCGTTCGCCCGCGCTGCGAAGGGAGTGCGCATCCTGCACGTCCTGGTACAGGGTCACGAGGGTCGGGATGAAACGAAACGCCATGATGAGCGTCAGGGCGGGCCGATACGGAAGGCCATACCATCGCAGCGCCAGGACGAGCTCGTCCAGCTCGAGTGTCCGGAAGACGGCGAAAAAAGCCAGGGTAAGCCCGGTGAATCTCCCGACGAGTCTCAGGGACTCGAGGAGTCCTTCCCTCGTGAGGATATGCAGGCCGAACGGCGCCCAGACAAGGTCACCGCCGCGGCGGAAGACCGGTGTGAGAACGAGGATGATGAGGAGGATCGGCGCGATGGCCTTGAAGCTCCGCAGGAGCTCCCTCGGACCGAGGGCCACGACGACCAGGACGGCGAGAAGCCCGGAGTACGCAAGCGGCACCCAGGGGGCCAGGCGGACCACGAACGCGGGAAGGACGGCAACGAGAGCCGCGAGCTTCGCCCGA
Source organism: uncultured Spirochaetota bacterium (assembly GCA_963768665.1). GTDB lineage: Bacteria > Spirochaetota > Spirochaetia > SZUA-6 > Fen-1364 > Fen-1364. The sequence continues at coordinate 8,773 of CAVYIU010000005.1, forward strand.
GGATCGAAGCGGTGAAGGATGCCCGAGCCGGGTATGGAAAAGGCGACCATCATCGGCCGACCGCCCCTGGGAACTCGCGCGCGGCGCGGTCTTCCACGACCCTGCCTTTTTCCATGACCACGATGCGGGAAGCCACCATCCGCGCGAGAGCCATGTCGTGCGTGATGAGGACCGTGCCGCGCTCCCCTGCCCCGAGAAGGGGAAGCAGGCTGAGGATGTCGCCGTACGCGAGCCCTGAATCCACCTCGTCCAGGATCAGCAGGTCACGGTCGAGGGAGTGAAACGTGGCTGCCTGCAGGCGGCGGCGTGCCCCGTAGCTCATGAGCGAGGGAGGAGTGGCGGCAGGAGGAAGCCTGTAGAGCCTGATGGCATCCTCGACGTGCTCCCTCCGTTCCCGGGCGTCCAGGCGGGAAAAGCGAAGGCCGAAGGCGAGCTCTTCCCCGATCGTGGGCAGGAAGACCTGGTAGTCCGGGTTCTGGAAAAGGAACCCGACGCGTCGTCGAAGCATCTCGGGGGACGCCGGAACCAACGTCCCTTCGGCCTGCAGCAGGACCCGCCCGCGCGAAGGCGTGAGGAGCCCGCACAGGAGCCTGCCGAGCGTGGACTTCCCGGACCCGTTCCTGCCCACGATGGCCGTTGTCTCCTGCCCGCCGAGGCTGAGCTCGTCGATCGAAAGTGAAAATGCCGCGGCCCCCGGAAATGCAAACTCGACACCCTCCACCCGGATGCGCGGGCCTTCCCGCGGAGGAAAAGAGGAAGCGCCAGGCAGACCGGCACCTGCAGGGAGCACAAGGCCTTCGGAAGACAGCGGATCCCCTTCCTTCCCGGGGCCCGCGGCCGGCAGCAGTGTGCCGCGGCTGAGCACGGAGACCGCCGTGCAGTCCGGATGATCGTACAACGGGGACCAGCGCGAGTCGAGAAAGAGCGCTGTGCGTTGCCTGGCACGCACGTGATCAAGAAGCGCAGTTCTCCATTCCTGGTCCAGCTCCTGGAATACCTCGTCCAGGAGCCAGAGCTCGGGGTCGGCCGCCGCGAGGCACGCGACAAGCAAGCGCTTCTTCTCGCCGCCGGAAAGGGTGCCCGGGTTACGGTGCGCGAACGCCTCCAGCCCCATGAGACGCAGGCTCGACGCGATCCGGGTCCCCATCTCCGCCCGGGGCACTCCCAGCGACTCCAGGGCAAAGGCGACCTCGGAGTCGCAGCGCGTGGTGATGATCTGTTCGTCCGGGTCCTGGAAAACCAGCCCCACCTTTTCCATTGCCTGGTAGGGCATGGTGTCCAGGAGGTCCAGGCTGCCAAATGCGGCCGCGCCGGTGAGCTCTCCCCCGGTGAAGCGCGGCACGAGCCCCGCGAGGAGGCGGAGGAGTGTCGTCTTGCCGGCATCGGCGGCGCCGATGATCGCGCCAGTTTCTCCCCTTGGGAGGGAAAAGGACGCGCCGGAGAGCACCGTGTTCGGGAGAATGGACTCCAGCCGCGGATACTGGAAGCGCACATCGTGAATCGCCAGACCGTTGCTGGGTGCCATCCGCCGTACTATACGGTGCACCGCTTGACCTGCGTCAAGGCCACGCCCTTCTCCCGGGGGGCATACTTGGACAATCAGGGCGCAGGAGGAAGCACACATGACCGCGATCGACGAGACAAAAAAGAAGCTGGTGGCCGACATCATCCGGAGGCTCCACAAGGGCCTCTCCGTGGAGGAGGCGAAGGAGAGGATCCTGCGCGAGGTGGGGAGACTCACCTCCACGGAGATCACCGAGATCGAGCAGTCGCTCATCGACGAAGGGGTATCCCCGGACGAGATCCGCCGCTTCTGCAACGTCCACGCCCTGCTGTTCGACGCGGCGCTCGAAAAGTCCATGACGGTCCCTGACGGCCCATCGCATCCCCTTGCGCTCCTGGCGGCCGAGAATCGCGAAATCGAGAAGCTCGTTGCGACTCTCCGGGAAAGCGCGGCCCGGGCCGACGCAGCGGCCGTGTCCGCCGGCATCGAGCGCCTGGCAGGAGTCATTCGCCACTACGAGATGAAGGAGCACGCGCTTTTCCCGGCCCTCGAGCGCCATGGATTCCCCGGCCCATCCAAGGTGATGTGGAGCAAGCACGACGAGGTGCGGGCGCTCCTGAAAAAGACACGCGCGCAGGATGCGCCGGCGGCGAGCGACCTCGAGCCCCTCCTCGCCGAGATCGAGGGGATGATCTACAAGGAGGAGAATATCCTGTTCCCCGCCGCCCGCGAACGAGTCACCCCGCCGGAGTGGGTCGACATCCTGAAGGCATGCGATGAAATCGGCTTCGCGTTTCTCAAGGGCGCCGGCCTCCACGCGACCTTGGTGGATTCGGAGCGCAAGGAGGAACAGGGGGAAAAGGGAGACATCCGGCTCCCCACGGGCAGGCTCTCCCTCGACGAGCTTCGCTCCATGCTGGACGTGCTTCCCGTGGACATCACATTCGTGGACGCCGACGACAAGGTGAGGTACTTCTCCGAGTCGAAGGACCGCATCTTCGTGCGGGCGCGCTCCGTGATCGGCCGTGACGTGCACAACTGCCATCCGCCCCAGAGTGTCCACAAGGTGAAGAAGATCATTGGTGACTTCCGGGCCGGGACGCGCGACCATGCCGACTTCTGGATCACCATGAAGGGGAAGTTCCTCTTCATCCGCTACTTCGCGGTCCGGGGCAAGGACGGGTCGTACCTCGGCACGCTGGAGGTCACGCAGGACCTTACCGAGATCAGGAAGCTTGACGGCGAGAAGAGGCTCCTGGACGACCAGGCGTGACCCGCTTCACGAGCCAGCAGTTCTCAGTTTGGCGCCGAGAGAGCGAATTCTCATTTTGCACGACTCTCAAAGGCCGTTCTTGGCCCTTTTCAAGGGTCTGCGATCCTGTTGAAGGTGCAAAATGAGAATCGCTGTTCACGCGCGCGGCCGCTTGCGGGAGCGCCCCGCGCGTGCAAGCCTCACGACCCAGAAGAGGAACCACCCCAGGGAGAGGGCGAAAGGCACTCCGACGATCAGGATCTTGGCGGCGGTGGCGTTCACTGGTGATGGCTGATGCAAGGAGAACCCCGGCAGGGAGCCGGGGTTCCTTGCCTGAAGGTGCTCTTTCGCCTAGAGGCTGAACTTCACGCCGATACCGCCGGCGGACATGTACTGCGTGTAACCGTACTCCACGATGAGCGCGATATTCTTCGAGAACTGCCACGACCCGCCGTCGAACGTGGCAAACCCAAACCCGATCGAGCTGCCGTAATACGTTCCCGTGGACCCCGAAATGCCAAGGCCGAGGCCGACGTACCAGTCGAACTTCCAGGGCCCTCCGAAGTTCACGCCCCAGTGCAGGGTCGCCACCGGCGCAACAGCCCAGTCAATCCAGTTTGCATACCCGAGAAGGGACGAAAATCCGACCAGCCCTCTTACCATTGCTCCCCACTCCAGGGGGATGCCACCAATATCGAACTGGCCGAGAATGATTTCCGGTCCGGCGTTCACATCGACTCCGTAACCGTAGAAACCTGCAGAGGCGTAGAGATTCAATTGGCCCGGCTTGTTGTAGGACGCGAGCCACGGAAAGGGCGCCGGCGTTGCCGCGAATGCCCCGACCGCGGAGCCGATCAGCAGCGCGAGCACTGTCGCAACAAGGATCTTTCTCTTCATGAATATCCCTCCTGTTGATTCCTAGAATGGAATCAGGTTCGCTGAAACCTGGCCGGAAAGTCAAGCTTTTCCACGGCCGCCGGCGGGCCGTTAGTAGCTGCGGGTCAGGAGGGATTCGGCGGTCTCCAGGAGCATCGTGCGCGCGTCGTTGCACGGCAACCGGCCGATTTCCCGACGGGACCGGTCGGTAAAGACGGCCGCGAGGTCCCGCGCGCCTTGCATGCCGCCGCGTTCCGCGATCAGCCGCGACGCGCGCGCCACCGCGCGCCATGACCGCGGCCGCCGGTCCAGCACCCGGCGCAGGCGCCCGTCGTCTGCCTGGAGCCCGATGATCGCCGGCAGGGTGAGAATGCCCTGGGAGAGATCGCTCCGTGTCGGCTTTCCCGTTTCGCCGCGCGGCGCTGCGAAGTCAAGGATGTCGTCGATGATCTGGAAACCCATCCCCAGGTAGTAGCCGAGCCGACGGAGCACCGAGCAGAGCTCCGGGGTGCACCCGCTTTCCACGGCCCCGACGTGGAAGGAGAGCGCGAAGAGCGCCGCGGTCTTCCCCGCGATGCGCCGCAGGTAGCGCCGGAGGCTCGTGTGGAGGACGTAGCGGTCCGTCGACTGCCCGATCTCGCTGCCGCAGATGCGCGCCACCAGCCGTGAGAGGGCGCGGGCATCGTCGATCGTTCCCGTCTCGGCGACAAGGGAGACGCAGGCGGCGAGGAGCCAATCGCCTATCAACACGGCCGTGCGCGCGCCCTTGAGAGCCTGCAGCGTGGCGACTCCCCTCCGGGTCGCGGCGCCGTCAATGATGTCGTCGTGCACGAGCGTGGCCATGTGCAGCATCTCGATGGCGGCCGCCACCCGGACGATCCTCTCGTGCTCGGGCGTCCCGAACCGGGAGGCAATGATGACGAACGCAGGCCGCAGCATCTTCCCGGGCGCGGCAAAGAGGTGCTGCACGGCGCCCTGGACATCAGGGTCCTCGGTGGCAGCCCTGCGAAGGATCGTCGCGCGCACCTCCTCGAGGTCGCGGTCCAGCTCGGGCCTGCCCGCCCAGAATGGCTTCATCCTACTTCGTGGGCTCGTCCGCGTAGAACTGCGTTCGCCGTGCGAAGCGGGTGCCGTTCCACCACCGCTTGAAGAAGGGAACAACCCACGTGTCGAGCCCGAACGCCCGTCCCGCCCCGCCCATCATCAGGATCCCGGCAAAAATGAACCAGACCTGGTTCCACGCGAACATGCCGGAGAAGGTGAAGATGATGCAGAGGATGATGGACACCACGGCCGCCCACCACGTGAACATGCCACCGAAGAGAGCGAGCCCGATCAGGAGCTCCGTCATCACGACGATGCCCTGGAACCAGTTATAGGGGATGTGCGAAGCCAGCCCGTCCATGAACGATGTGCCGGAACCATGTCACCACGCCCGAGGAGGGGTCGAGGATCGTCTTCGAGGGCTCCAGCCAGTGTCCCTGTACCGCCGCGGCGGGGGCAGCGGCGCTGGCTGCCGCCGCCCCGGTGGCAGCTGCCGACGCGGCAGCCGTGGGCATCCGCCGCGGCCGGCGCGGCAGCGCTCGGCGTGGCCGCCCCCGCGGCAGCCGCCGAGGCGAGCGGCGCTGGTCGCATCGGCGACCTTGAGACCGGCCTGGACCACGCCGCGGGAGAACATCCAGCCGCTCTTGCTCGCTCCCGAAGAGAAGTCCAGCCAGCCGGCGGTCATCTTGTTCGTCGCTTCCAGTACCCACATGAGGCCGAGCCACAAGCGCAGGAGGAGCGGCCAGTACCCGCGCACGTTGTGGGACGCCAGCGCCCCGACGAAGGACCGGCCATGGCGGACGTCGAGGAACTCGTGCTTGACGTACTCCCAGACCTGGTTCACCCCGCCCACCCCGAAGAGGTGAACGACGTTGATCATGTGTTTCACGGCCATGGCAAAAATGCCCGTCAGGGATATTCCCATGACGTGCGCCACTCCCCAGTAGGTTCCCAGGGAGACCATGAGACCGTGGTAGTTCGACTTGAACCGCTTCATCGCCGTCCCCTCGACCTGGGCGATGATGTTGTGCGCGGCGGTGTCGGCAGTCTGGACTGCCGTCTCGACGATCTGCGGTATGGTCCGCTTTCCCTCGACATACCACGCCCCGTCACCGACCACGTAGACGTTGGGATAGTCGACGGACTGCATGTAGTCGTTGACCAGGAGACGCCCCCGCTTCCCCTCGACGTAGCGGTCCTTGCCGAAGGTGCAGTCCTTCACGCCGCAGGTACCCTGCGTGGTCGCGAACCTGCACTGGCGGTTGCTGCACTTGCCCTTGGTGAGACGGAGGTTGGCGCCGAACTCGCTCCCCTGGATGCCGCAGGTCCAGACGAAGGTCCGCGTGGCGATGGATGTATTGCCAGCCAGGAGGACCTTGTTCCTTTCGGCTCCCACGATCGGCGAACGGAGACGGAACTCCACCCCGTTTTTCTCCAGGTACGCCTGCGACTTTTTCTGCAGCCGCAAAGGCAGGTTGGGGATCACCGCGTCGAGGGCTTCCACGACGATGATCCGCACCTCCTTCTCATCCACGTGGTAGGCCGCGCAGAGCACGTGCCGCTGGTCCATCGAGCTCACCGGCGAGCTCGACGCCGGTGAAGCCGGCCCCGGCAACGACGAAGGTGAGCATCTCGGCCCGCTTCGCCTTGTCCGGCTCGGCGGATGCCTTCGGAACATGTCCTCCACGTGCCGGCGGATGCGCATGGCGTCATCGAAAGACCAGAGAGTGAAGGAGTTCTCCTTGATGCCGGGGATCCCGTAGAACTCGGGCTCTCCGCCGGCCCCCAGGACAAGGTAGTCGTAATCGTACTGGCCTCCGTCGCCGGTCAGGCGCCGGGCCTCGAAATCGATGGTGCGGATCCTGTCAGCGACGACCCGCACCTTGCGCGCGCCGAAGATCTTCCTGAAGCTGATCTGCACGGAGTCGGGCTCGACCCGGCCGCCCGCCACCTCGTGCAGCTCCGTCATCAGCGTGTGATAGGAGTTCTTGTCGATCAGCGAAATCTCTATGTCGCGGCGCGCGCCGAGCCTGCGCTCGAGGACCTTGGCGGACTCGACTCCACCGTACCCACCGCCGAGCACGACGATGCGGGTTTTCTCTGGCATGAATTCTCCTCTCAGGAAGGCCTTCATCCTCGCCGAGGTGCCCTCTCATTGTCAACACTCCGACGGGCTTCTGCCCGCGGAGGCCCGACGGGCTTCTGCCCGCGGAGGCCCGACGGGCTTGGGCAACCGGGGGCGACAACCATGTTCCCGGCTGGCCCTTGCGTGGTATAAAGCCCCCCATGATCACCATCTCCCAGGCGCGGTGGGCAGCCGCCGCGCTTGTTCTTTCCTGTTTCCTCACCCCTGCCCTGGCAGCCGCTCCCCTGGAAAAGACCGTCATGAACCTCCTCGGCACCGCCTGCACGGTCCGCATTTACACCGGCGGAAGCGCTGCTGCCATGGACGCGGCCTTTGCCCGGCTCGCGGAGATAGATGCGAGGATGAGCATCACCACGCAGGACAGCGAGCTCGTGCGCGTCAACGCCGCGTCGGGCGTACGCCCGGTAAAGGTCACGAGCGACGTCCTTGCCGTGACCAGTCTCGGGCTCCGTTTCTCGCAGGACGGCGACGGCGCATTCGACATCACCGTCGAGCCGCTCGTGAAGCTCTGGGGAATCGGCACAACGGCGGCCCGCATCCCGTCGCCTCAGGAGATAAAGACAGCGCTCGCCCGCATCGGCTGCAAGGACCTCGTCGTGGACGAGAAGTCCTCCACGATCTTCCTCAAGAGGAAAGGCATGGGCATCGATCTCGGCTCGGTCGCCAAGGGCTACGCGGCGGACGAGGCAGCGCGGATCCTGAGGGATCACGGCGTTACCGCTTCCCTGGTGGATCTCGGCGGCAACATCCTGGCAACAGGGCACAAGCCTGACGGATCGCGGTGGCGCATCGCCATCCAGAATCCCGAGGAAGCCCGCGGAACGTCGATCGGGTACGTCGACATCACGGCGGGGTCCGTGACCACGGCCGGGACCTACGAGCGCTACTTCGAGCAGGACGGGAAGCGATACTTCCATATCCTCGACGCGCGGACCGGCTACCCCGCGTGGAACGGTCTCTCCGCCGTGGCCATCGTTGCCGCCGACTCGACGACTGCTGACGGGTACGACACCCTGGTCTTCACGCTGGGCCTCGAGAAGGGCATGAAGCTCGTGGAAGACACGAAGGGGCTCATCGAGGCGGTGTTCATAACCGACAGGCACACCGTCTACGTGACACCGGGTCTCGCGGGCCGGTTCACGCTCACGGACCCGCGCTTCACAATCATCAAGTAGTCCGCGCCGCCCACCGGCAGAGCCGCCTCTCCAGCGCGTCGATGCCGAGAAAGAGCAGGAGCCCGCAGAGTCCCAGGCAGAGCACCCCCGCGAACATGTCGACGTAGGACAGCCGCATCCAGCTCTCCATCACGAAGTAGCCAAGGCCAAGGCGCGTGCCGAACGTCTCGGAGAAAAACAGCACGGCGAGCGCCGTGCCTGTACCGATGCGGAGGGATGACAGCAGCTCCGGCAGGATCGCAGGGATGATCACGAACTGCAGGGCGTGCCGGCGGCCGGCACCGAGTGAACGCAGCGAGAGCAGGTACGGGGCAGGTACTTTGCGCGCCGCGTCCCGGGTGGACACGAGGACCTGGAAGAAGAGGATCAGGGCGACGATGGCGATCCGGGCACCGTTGCCGATGCCAAAGAGAAGCATGACGATGGGCAGGAGCGCGATCTTCGGCACCGGGTAGAGAATGTAGACCACCGGCGCAAAGGCCGCATCCGACCGCCTGCTTCTTCCCAGCGCGATACCGGCGGGGACCGCCGTTGCCAGCGCCACGAACATTGCCACGCCGATACGGGCGAGGCTCGCGCCCGCGTGCCCGGCAAGTCCGTCGCAAAGCAGGACGCACATCCTTGCGATGACCGCGACGGGTCCGGGGACGAATCCCTGCGGTACCGCGACCGAGAGAAGCCACCAGAAGGCCAGCAGGGCCGCGATGCCGGCCGCGGCGGCGAGGAGCCGGTTACGCACGGGCGGTGTCTCCTGCCCCGCGCATGGCCGACCGGATGGCCGTGCAGGTGCGGAAAAACGCGGGGTTGGTGCGGTATTCCGGGCGCCCCTGCCCCTCCGCGCTGTCGAACCGGCCCACGATGCGGCCGGGAGGGCCGGCCATGAGCCAGACGATGCTTCCAAGGAATGCTGCCTCTTCGATGCTGTGAGTCACGAGGAGGACGGACAAGCCCTCCCGCGCGACGGTGGCAAGCAGCACATCCTGGAGGGTTTCGCGGGTCAGGGCGTCCAGGGCCGAGAAGGGCTCGTCCATGAGAAGCACGGAGGGGTTGAGAGTCAGCGCCCTGGCGATTGCGACGCGCTGCCGCTCGCCCCCGCTCAGCGCCGCCGGATAGCTGTCGGCCTTCTCCTCCAGCCCGAAGCGGGCAAGCGTTGCGGCGGCAGCGGCGCGGCTTGCGCGCGGGGGCAGGCCCCGGACACGGTGACCGATCGCCGCGTTCTCCAGCGCCGTGTACCACGGGAACAGGCCATAATCCTGGAGGATGATGCCGATCCGGGGATCCCCGGCCCTCACCTCCGCGCCGTCCAGGGAGACGTTTCCTGCGTCACGCTGTTTCAGCCCAGCCGCCACCATGAGGAGAGTCGTCTTGCCGCAGCCGCTGGGACCGATCACGCAGCCGATCCTGCCTGCCTCCACCGCCAGGCTTGCCGAAACGAGCGCGGGCCGGCCGTCATACCCGGCCGAGCAGTCATTCGAGTGCGAGCATCGGCGGGAACAAAGCCCGACGCCACGATATCGGAATATACCGGCACGGCGGCCAGGAGTCTCTTTTGCACCATCCACGCGGCAATATCCGCGACGTCCGCTCGACTGGGCAGGCGCGCCGCCTGGAACCGGGGAACGGTCATGATGCCGGCAACGGCCGGTGGGAAGTCGCAGCCCTTCACGATAGCGTCACGGTATGCCTCCGGGGAGTTGTTCACGGCCAGGACGGCCCGGTTGTATGCCTTGTAGAAGGCGGTGATTTCGGTGCCGTGGACTGCCATTGCCTTTTTCGTGAACAGAAGGACACCGGGAGTTGTGCCGAGGTCGTCGGAGACGGCAAGGCGTACGGCGCCACGCGACGCGCCCAGGGTGGCGAGGGGCTCGGGAAGACAGGCAGCGTCGATCTTCCCTGCCATCAGCATTTCCAGCCGCGCGGGCAGCTGTACGATGGGAACCAGGTCGATGCGCGATGCATCGACGTTTGCAGCGGTGAGCATGCGCTCCGACAGGTAATAGACGAGGCTGTTTTCCAGAAGTCCCGTGCGTACCTTCCCTCCCGGGAACGTGTTCCAGTCCCCCAGGGTGTGCATGCCCGACTGGGGTGAGGCCAGCAGGCTGAAGCTCCCTTCCGTGACCGAGGTGACCTTTGCCCCCGAGTCATGGCTCCAGGACTGGATGGCGTTGACGAGGTCAGAGACTGTCCCGTCGATGGCGCCTGTCTGCAGCGCTGTCTCCCTTTCCAGCTGCCCGGAGAACGGCACCAGCCGCACCGTGACGCCCTCGGCGGCGAAGAGGCCGTCGTGGGCGGCGACGACGAGCGGAATCGAGTTCGCCGCGGGCATGAGACCGACGGCGAGCTCGCCGAACACGCAGGGCGTCACCAGGAGGCAGAGTGCGAGTGCGGTCAATCTCTTCATGGTGATAGTGCTCCTCTATGCGGATATGAAATAGGTCAAGCAGAAAAACGCGCCAAAGGCAAGATGGTGGAGCATGATGAGGGGAATGAGCGGTCCGCGCCTCTCGGGCGGGCGCCGGGTGAACAGGAGCGGCGGCACGAAGAAGGGAAGCGCAAGCGGCAGCAGCCACAGGCGCGGAAAGAGACCGGCGGCGAAGAGAACACCGGCACCGCCGTAGGCGGCGACCATGAGCGCGCAGAAGAGGATGAGCGCGCGCCGGTACCCGATGCGCACGGCCAGCGTGCGGATCCCATAGCGCGTGTCGGACTCGAAATCGCGCAGCTCGTTCCCGAGAAGGATCAGGGACACCAGGAGGCTCAGCGGTATCGACTGCACGATCACCACCGCGGTGATGCTCCGGGCTACGGCGAAATAGGATCCGCCGACCATGAGCACTCCCATGAGGAAGAAAACGAGGATCACCGCGAGACCGCGTCTCTTGTAGTTCAGCGGCTCTCCCGTGTAGAAAAAGCCGCCTGCGAAACCCAGCACACCCAGGCCGAGGAGGGACCACGAGGTCCGCCACGCGAGAAACAGCCCGATGAGCCCCGCTACGCCGAAAAACGCCAGCCCGACGAGGAAAATGAGGACCTCGAGGAACTCCCTGTCTGCTTTCTCGAACCCCAGGTGAGCGACCTTGTCATCAACGCGGCGCTGGCGGAACTCGAAGAAGTCGTTGACGAGGTTCACCCCTGCCTGGAGGGCCAGCCCCGCCACCAAGACCGCTGCCGCGTTCAGGATGTCACCGCGTCCATCGCGGTACGCGAGCGCCACGCCCAGCCCGCACGACCCCGCCGCGATGACCAGGGAGGGCAGGCGGGCCGCCCTGAACCCCGCCCGCCAGGAGCGAAGGTCGAAGGCGAGGCGCACCGTGCGGACGATGAAGTCGCGCAGACTCGTCTCAGCCTCCCCAGAGCGGATGGGGATGCAGGATCGTCCAGCCGAAGAGAGCCCAGCTTCCCAGCATCACCACGGCGAGGACAGCGGCACCTCGCGGGCTGGTCCTGGCGAGAGTTGCAGCGCGGTCGCCGGCTGGCGGGTCGGTGTGCACGGACAGCAGGATCGTGTCGATGCTGCCCACGACGTCTTTCCTGTCGATGGTCCGCTTCTCTCCCATGATCCGCTCGAAGTAGAGCAGCGAGCTGCCGATCAGGCCGCCGACCCTGCCAGGAAGGCGAAGATTCGCCCGTATGGAGAACTGCGAGAGCGCGATCAAGCCGACCATGGCGGTCGCCTTGTACAGCCCTGCCTTGAGGGCCCCCTCGGTGAGCGGGAGCCCGATCACCGTGGCGAGCACCCGTCCTGTCGGGATCACCAGGTTGAACGCGACGATCCCGGCGCTCACGACCAGGTACTGCACGATCCTGATGTGGCGTCCCGAAAGCGCGTTCAGGCAGAGAAACAACGCGAACAGCCCGGCACGAAGGACGATGTCCTGCTGGAGGAGAAAAGCCGGAAAAAGCGCGGCCCCCGTGATGAAAAGCGCGCGCGGGGTGGCGTTGCCGGAAAAGAAAGACGGGGGGACGCCGGGCCGGGCGCTCATACCGAGCCCCGCACCGACGCAAGCCACCGGGAGCGCGTCACGAACCGGTCGGCAAAGATGCCGAGGAGCGTCGCGGTGACGGTGCCCAGCGCGAGAAACGGCGGCGCGATGAGCCAGGCACCCTCGCCGAAGATGAGGACGCGGGCGAGGAGGACCTGCGTAAGGTTGCTGAAGAGCGCTCCCAGGACCCCGACGCCGACCAGGGTCATGCGGTGTCCTGCGAGCTTCCGGATCAGGATCATCGAGAAGCCGCTGGCGAAAGATCCGACCGCGGAGAACAGGAACACATAGGAGATCAGCGTCCCGCCGATCAGGCCCTGGCCGACGACCTTCAGCAGGATCACCAGGAGCAGGGACGGCACCGGCAGCAGGTCGAGACTCACGAGGATGGGCAGGTTGGCTATCCCGACGCGCAGAAACGGGATCGGCTTGGGGATCATGTACTCAATGGCCGAGAGAAAGAGACAGAGGGCTCCCAGGAACGCTATGAGATCGGTGCGGCTCTTAGTAGGAGAGGATGTCGACATTCTGGTTGTCAGTTCCTCGCACCCGTATGAACACGCGGTTGGGGAGGCACGCGATCCACTGGCCGGGCCGCGAGATTGCCGGCATGTGGACGCACAGCTTGTCGGGGCATGGCGAGTCTGTCACGAACGCCTTGCCGCCCTTGATGACCAGGATCGTATCACCGAGGGGTCCCGGCACCTTCTCGGTCCTGTCGACGTCCAGGGGATAGATCCACTGCGCGCCCGACGCCTCGACCGCCACCTCGCCGGCCTTGTTGCTCCCCGCGTACGCGTAGACGGAGAAGCCGACGACGACCAGGAGGGCAAGCACTATGGCAACGACATCGAGCGCTTTGAGCTTCATTCGGGCGGGATGATAGGAACTATCGTTGAATGAATCAATCGGCAATTCGTCGCCTTGGGATTTGAGGTGCAATGAACCGATCGATCAGTCAATCGCGGAGTCTTTGGGCGGCACTGGACTCGAACCAGTGACCCCCAGCGTGTCGAGCGGCCTTTTCCTCCGATATTTGGTGATCTATCATAGGAAGAAATGCAGTGTCAATTGGCCGGTTCTGATCGATAGTGACAAGTTGAAATCAGGTATCCCGTGGCATTCCCGTGACACCCCGTCTAGATGTGCCCCTCAAACTGCTTCGCGAAATCCGCAGCAAAGTCCGACGAATCTGATTCTTGGACAAGCTGCTTGTCGCTCTTGATCTTGTCGAGAATGCTTACAGCATTCTTGTAGGCTTCGAGGAGTTTAGTGTCCTGAGGTCGCCCAAGCAACAAATACACCTTGAATCGGTCCCTAGACTCCTTCACGCTCTCGATCTTGCCAAGCCAATTGTGCGCTTTTTCCCTGATACTTTCAGCCGAGGAGAGGTCAAAAGACACGGCTTGCAGACAGTGCCACCGCTCGTTCTTCCATGCAAAGGGAAACTCCACAAAGTCGTCTTTGACTGCGATTCGCTTATGCTGCAAATGCCAATACACCCTCCTCGATTCCAGCTCCTTGCGGTAGACTCGCCAAACCTCCTCATCAGAACGGCTAACGTGTTTTTCTTGCATTTCGTATCGTGCAACGAAGCGCTCAAACAGCCCCTCAAAGGCTTCCCCAAGATTCACGGCAAGTCCGCCACCCGGCGGCGCCCACTGAAATGAACTGTCGTCGGCAACTAGCACGAGGTTGAGGTACTCCTGAATGTTGGCGGGGGATGCCTCGACGCCGAGCTCGCCCCTCATACGGCTTCCAACCGAATTGAGACGATCAACGATGCTCGTCAGCCTTCTTCGAAAACCAACGAGGTCGATTCCAGGGAAAAGCCGGGCGATTCGCTGAGTAGAATGCGCACCTCTCCCACAGGCGACTTTTGCCGCCGGCGCGAATATCGCAACGCCAACATTCACGAATTCTCCAGTAAGAGAGTCGTGGACGTATCGCAGCACCGAATAGGAATAGGAGGTTTTCACAACACTGCCCCCTTGACCACCCTTATAGCTCGTCTGAGGTTGTCTTTCAACTCGACAAGATAAGCCGGGATCCTGTCGAGTTCGGCAGTTCGCCAGCTTGCCGGAAGTGCCGTCACATACTCGGCGACTCGTTCGCTTGGCAGAGCTCGAAGTGAGGCCTCAAATCGGTCCAAATCGAGGTCTCTCCCGCGCAGGAAATCGATCAGAGCGTGGCGATCCGAATGGGTCCTCCCTCGTGGCACGACGCCTGATACCCAAATCGGCCGCCAGAAAAGGATCTTGTCAAAAAGAAAGGACTGCTCATGATCGAAAAGCCAAATCTCGTTGTGATTCCAAAGTAGGTTGGGATTGGAAACCTTTCGATCAGGGTTCTCTATGATCGCATCAAACGCAAATATCTCGCTCGCAATTGTGAACAACTCGCGCGGAATCCTTTCACCGACTGCCATGGCGGAGAACGACTCGGGCAGGCGTCTCGAACCATAGTTCCATCCAAGGCTACTTAGAAGTCTGGTCTTGACGGTGAGATCGATTATCGACTCAGCAAAGGCCTGCTCGATCTTCACTGCGAAATGCTCAGGCACTGGGAGGGCCAAGTCGGATCCCAAGCAAGAAGCAATCGCCTCGTTTGCCAGTGCGCGACTCCCCAAATCGAAGTCCGACATTAGCTTTACGACAACTTCATGCTCCCTTCCCTGATCGTCGGCGCAGAGCATGAAGCAAGGCCTGGTCCTTCCGCTGCCCGAAACCCGGTCGAAGCGAATCGCGGTAACTTGGCTTAGCACCTGAGTTCCTCTGATACGCCAGGTCTCATCACATTCAGAACATCGTCAGGCGTGACGATAATCTTTTCTTGCGCTTCGTGCTCCTATGCCGACGCAAGTATCAGAAGCCTACGAACTGTGGTTGGAGAGTACGGATGGCCATGCCTCGTGGTGGACCCGCCTTATTCAGTTCGTCGGCGATTTGCTGCAAGGTCCACCCGGCCGGGACGTAGTTGAGCGCTAGTCAAGGCGCCGTTGGCAAAGAGCCGAGCTGCTGCCCGCTTCGCTGCAATTGAATGCTCTCGCGCCGTCGCCGTGACGTCGTTGTTCCCGAGATCTTTCCCTTGGCCTTAAGCTCAGCGAGAGCCGCCTTTGTCCGGCTCCAGATCACCTCCCGTTCCTGCTGAGCGAGTAGTGCCATGATCCCGACAGTCAACGTATTCGCCTCTGGCATATCAGCCGCGATGAAGTGACAATGCCGCCGTCCCGCAGCGCCATGATGAACGAGGCATTGCGGGAGAGGCGGTCCAGGAGTAGATGAGCGTGCCGCCTACGCCTTTCGCCGCCGCCAGCGCCTTTACGAGGCCGGGCCTGGCTGGTTGTGCTTCCCGCTCTCGACGTCCTGGTACTCGGCTGCCACCCGGGAGCCGTGCCCCACGCAGAACATTTCAACGCTTCGCCTCTGAGCCTCAAGGCCGAGCCCGGAAACTGCCCCTGCTCACGCGTGGACACCCTTAGATACACAATCGCCGTCTTGCTTGCCTTCATATGTCAAGTGTACAACGACCGTTGTTCACTTGTCAATGGCAGATAGGCAGGATAAGGGGCGCCGAGGATAGGGCCAAAACTGCCCTTGGACGGGCGTGGCGAGGCATGGCGCGTGTTCCCAGGTGTCCCACTCCCAAAGGGGAGGGAGGGGGGAGGAACAGCGCCCCTACTGTAGCAATATGAAGTTGAGCGTAGTGATTACCACTCTTGTCAGTGGCACGTCGGAATACATGAATTGATTCGTCTTTGAAATCGGAGTTGTGAGTCGTTTGGTGCTTGAATCCACAGAGGCGGCAATTCTCTTGGCACCCTTCGGTGGTATGTCCACCTGCGGCTGTACTACTACGTAGTCAAGGGCCGGTCCTGGTTGTCAAAGAAAGCCACCATCACCGTTTGGGTTCCTAACTGGGCTGTCGAGATTGTTGCGAAGGGAGAACGTGAAGTCGCCATAGTCTCCGAGTGTCTCTCCAGGCGTCGACCCGTTCCACAGGAATGAACTCGCCGTCAACGCCGAAGCGCTCGTAGACGAATCCATCTTGCTGAATAGACTCTGCCCCTTCTGCGGCGCCTGGAGCTGGGAAAAAGGGACAACCTTGCTCGCGGCTTTTGCCGCCTCCTCTTAATAGCTAATTGGTATAGCAAAGTTTAAGGTTTTGCCCTCCCAGAAAGGTTGCCACCGCAATGCCAACTACCTCTCCTTTCTCGTTTGTGATTGGCCCTCCACTACTTCCGGGCCAAATCGGCGCGGTGATTTGAAGCAAAGCCAACTCCCCAAGTTGTCGGACGCCACTAATGATGCCTTGCGAGAATGTCCCTTCAAGCCCCAAAGGGTTGCCGATCGCGAAAACGGTGTCGCCGATTTCTGGTAACACGCTGTTCTTGCTTAATGTTACCGCGGCCCCGGGGAGCCCCTCCACGGAGAGGATTGCGAGATCAACAGATTCGTCTACTGGGACGACACAAGCACTTTGTACAAGTGGTTGTCGCCGATCCGCTTGGCCGTCGCGGAGGCTGCACCCTCTATCACATGCGCATTCGTGGCGAGTAATCCTTTCGCATATATGAACCCGCTTCCCAG
>CAVYIU010000006.1:0-36513 GCA_963768665.1 uncultured Spirochaetota bacterium
TAGCAGGGGCAGGATTTGAACCTGCGACCTCCGGGTTATGAGCCCGACGAGCTGCCAACTGCTCTACCCTGCGTCGTGTAGTGTCAGTATAGAGCCGAAAGCGTCGAAGCAGTCAAGCGTCATCGGCATCCTTCGGCAATGCTCGGACTTGACATTTCCATGCAATCGATGAATAACGAATAAACATACGCAAAGGAGGAATTTATGCTCAGAAAGATCCTCACCGGGCATTTTGCTGGCCTCGTGCTCCTTCTCGTGGCGTGCCTGCGCCAAGAAGGAATCCTCGACGATCGTCATCGCGCATGGATGCCTACCTGGCCTCCCACTGGGAGATGGTTGACACGAACAAGGTCATTGTCGGGTCTTCGATATCGACCTCATGAACGCGGCCGGCGAAAGCGGCAGCGGGTCCACCGTCCAGTTCAAAGAACACGGCGTGGGACGAAGTATTTCGCCCTCCTCAAGAATGGTAAGTACTACGTGGTCAAGATGTCTGCTTCATGCATGATTACCGACGATCGCAAGAAGACCATTGACCTCTTCCTCTTCAAACATCAACGCGGGCCGGATCCTCGTTGTAGCGGAGCGAGACTAACGGCGTCGCTAGACTCGCCGACCTCAAGGGAAAGACCGTTGGCGCGAGATCGGCACCACGGGCGCCTTCGAGATCGACAAGGTAAGGACGCTGAACAAGATCAACTGAAAAGACCTATGACGACATCGGGCTTGCCTTCGCCGACCTCGCCAACGGCCGCCTCCAGGAGTGGTCATGCGACAGCCCGACCCCGCCCAGTACGCGCTGCAGAACGACAGCGTACAAGGGCAAGCTGAAGACGGTCGGCCAGCCGTTCACCGAGGAATACTACGGCGTCGCCGTGAAGAAAGGGAACTGCAAGGTCCTCGCCGTCATCAATGCGGGCCTCAAGAAAGTCCTCGATGCTGGTGTGAACAAGGCAATTGAAGCTAAGTGGCTCGCACAGGTAGTATAAAAAAAAAAAAAAAAAAAAAAAAAAAAAAAAAAAATCCCCGCCGCTGAACCCTTCGCGGTTCCCTGATAAGCTCACCGAGATTACTGACGGTGCATTCACCCCCGGAAGAGGCCAGAAGCAGACCTTCTCGGCGGCGGCCTATCGCCTTTTTCGGGGCTCTGGTCTCTGGTGGGTCGGCCTCTTCGCGGTTCCAACCCAGTCCCTACCCCATCCTGACATCAGCGCCTCTTCTTCCGGACGGGATCCCTGAGGACGTTCAAATAGGGCATTTTGCCATGTTCATAGAAGGGCCGCGCGCTGTGGTGCTGGGCCTGCTGGACGGGCATCGGCGGACCGCACCCGGGGGATCGCCATCATCAACCGCGTCGCAACGGTCTACGTGGAGGTAATCCGCGGCATCCCGCTCCTGGCGCAGATCTTCGACATCTACTACGCGCTGGGGAAGATTATCCAGCGCGCCTGGATATTCGCCGCGGCTGAGATCGCAATCTACCGTGCGCCACTGCGCGAACCCTGGCGGAGAATATCTTCCGCGCGGGAACTGAGTCCGTGCACTGAGGGGGGAGATGGGAGGTGCGTATAGCGCGCTGGGCTTACGCGCGGGCAGGTGCTGCGCCTGACATCATCCTTCCCCTAAACCATCAGGGCGGTCGGTCCGCCGCTGGCCAACCAGTCTTCATCGCGTCTTCTGAAGCTATCCTCCCTCGCGTCCATTCTGGCAGTGGCGGACCTTCTTCGCAGGGGACGCGAATACGCTGCTGGAATACCTTCGACGGATCCCAGGCTTATACGGTGGTGGCCTTGGTGCATCCTCTTGACCACTCTCTTGTTCTCTCGGCTGGGTGGCTTTCATGGAAGCGAGGGATGGGACCCGGATGCCGAAGCAGCCAGGGTGCGCATCATTCCACGCATACAAGAGCTTCGGCAAGGTGGTCGCTCTCAAGGGCGTGAACCTTTCCGTGAAGCTGGAGCTAGGTGGTCCTCGTGCACCGACCCTTCGGGCAGCGGAGAGAGCACGACGCCGCGCTGCATCAACAGGCTGGAACACCTCACCGCGGGGGGGATCTGGATCGACGAAGACCAGGTCACTGAAAACCCTTCCGACATCCGAAAGATCCGCAAGGAAGTGGGAATGGTATTCATCCTCAACCTCTTCCCGCACCTCACCGCGCTGGAGAACATCATCCTGCCCCGCGTATCGTCAAGAAGAACACCGAGGCGGAGGCGCGGGAGCTGGGCATGCAGCCTCCTGGCCCGGGTCGGCCTCTCGGAAAAGGAGATCGCGTACCCCGAGCAGCTCTGGGTGGGCAGCAGCAGCGCGTGGCGATTGCGCGCGCCCTCGCGATGAGCCCGAAGGTGATGCTCTTCGACGAGCCGACCGCCGCGCTTGACCCCGAGATGATCAAGGAAGTCCTCGACGTCATGGTGGAGCTGGCCAAGGAAGGGATGACGATGCTCGTGGTGTCCCACGAGATGGCTTCGCCCGCGCCGCCGCACACAGCGTGGTCTTCATGGACAACGGGGAGATCATCGAACGCGGCGCCCCCGAGTCGCTCTTCCCGCCCCGAAGGAAGAGCGCACGCAGAGGTTCCTGAAGCACATCCTATAGGGCGGTCGCGGTACTGGGCGGAATGGCGGCACGCGGTAAGTCAGCGGCATGTGCGGGGCGGTACGCCGCGGCGAACGCGGCCGCAGGATGCGATGGAGAACAAAGAGCCCCCGTGCGGGGGCCTTGTTCTATAGGTCGTTACGATCAGTTCCGCATGCCTGCGGTGCGCTTAGTAGCTCTTCATCGCGGAAACTCCCCGCGCCCTCTCATCCGCTTGCACTCGAGAGCCTTCTTCTTGCGATTGAGGATGGCAGAGGGCTTCTCGAAAAACTCCCTCTTCTTCCATTCCCGAATGATTCCCTCTTTCTCGACCTGGCGCTTGAAGCGCTTGATGGCCTTCTCGAGGGGCTCGTGATCGCTCACTTCGATATAGGCTATGGAAATCACCTCCCTTCGGTGCCGCTGCGATAGGATACGAATGTCGGGGAAAGCGGGGTCTTTGTCAAGGAGAGGACCCGGGCGAGCTTGTCGGGGTCCACCGGCAATCCCGGTGCTCCGGACCTCCCAGTGCAGATGGGGCCCCGTTGCGAACCCCGTCATCCCCACCGTCCCGATGATCTGAGCCTTTCTCCACGATGTCCCCGACGTTCACAGCAAGGGAAGGACATGTGGTAGTAGATCGAGAGCGGCCCGGGAAGATGCTCGATGATCACCGAGTTGCCCGTGAGGATCCGCGTGGTCAGCAAACACCACGCGGCCCCGTCCGCTTCTGACGGAACCTGCCGTTCCCGTGGGTGAGGCAATGTCCACCCCAAGGTGGATCGAGTAGCCCTTTCGTCCCATCTGAATAGTCGAGCTCGCGACGATCGCCCATCCTACGGATGTCCCGCACCTCCCGGAGGGAAATGGCACGGCCAGCTTCTCCATCTCGAACACGGCGGATCCGCATGCGGCGTGGACAGCACCTCGGCGAGGACGCGGGATTCCTGCTTTTTTCTGGGCGTCTGGGACCGTGGCCATGGTAGGTGAGGAGTCTCCCGCGGTCAGCGGGATACCTCTAAAAAAAGAACCTGTCGGGCCGTCACCGTGAATGGCTGGACCAGCAGGTAGGAGCGGTGGACCCGCCTCCAGGCTCGGAGGTGGCGTCATCGTGTATTCGGCGTTCCGCGGGCCCAGGCGAGGGGATGCCGAGGGAGGGCCGCCCCAGAGGTCGACGCCGTTCTCATTCAGTGACTCGAAAACCAGTGGCCGAGTCGTCAGAAGCGCTCCTTTTCCGGGAATCGCGATCTGGACGGAGAGGGAGTCCAGCGGCTCCCGGACCAGACAATACAGGAGTACTCTGAAGCTGGCCGGGTAGGGGCCTTGCAACGACGATAAAGTGGCGTGTGGATGCCAGTTGTGCGGGCCGAGCCTCTTGGAAAGATCATCGACTGGGCGGCGAAGGTCAGCTCCCCGTCCTCGACCAGAAGTTTGCGCCGTCTGTCAGTCGTGCAGGTTGCGCGGCAGCGGGTTTTGTCAGCGCGGAGCGTCTCGGCGTGCAGCACGCGCAGGGGCGGATTGCAGGAAAGACGATGGAGGCGGCGCGGTGGCTGCTTCACGACAGAAGCTCCCGGGGGACGCCTGGTGCAGGAGTCGCGCCTCACTTCGGCTGGGGGCGCACCTCCCGCGGGTTTTCAGGATGTCGAGGATGGTCATCTGGAGATTCTTCCCGCCGCCGTAGGTGTTCCTGACCCAGCCGATCGAGCCCCGGCATCAACCGTACTCCCGATCGTGAAGTCTACAGGGAAACCGCGCCGCCGCGTTCCAGTAGACCGCGGGCCATTTCATCGGGCCGGCTTCCAGGAGCGGCATTTTGATCGAGGTCCTTGCGGCCGATCAGCTCGCAGTGCGCGACGCTTCATCCCCCGGGTCAGGAACACCAGCGAGGGATTGCCTTCACCGTACGGCTCGAAGAGGTCGACGGTCTTCTGCAGGTCGGGAGAAAGGTGGTGGGAGGGGGACTTCGGCGTCGATGGTGATCGGATTCACCGTCGGCGGGGGGCGGCTGGGGGATCTCCTCGGCCCGGTCGAAAAAGGCCTGCACGAATCCTTCCAGGCGGGCCGCGCTCCATGCTGAACCCGGCCGGCAAAATCATGGCCCCCGAAGCTCAGGAACTCCGGGCCGTGGCGCGCGAAGAAATCGGCGATCACGCGATCCCGGTTGCAGCGGATGGAGCCGACCGCCGTGTCTCCGCTCCCGACGCCATGACGATCGCGGGCGCTTTGAAAAACCCCTGCAGGCGCGACGCCATGATGCCGGTGATGCCCCGCTGGATACGCTCGTCATGGACGAGCACGCACCTGCCGCCCGTCTTTTCCAGCGAGTCCTTCGCCTGGCCGAGCATGAGGTTCCAGGCGCTCTCCCCGAGACTCTTCGCGCTTCGTGTCCAGCGAGAAAGAGCTGCTCGACACCAGCGGCTCAGCTTCTTCCTGGGTCGCGGCAAGGAGGAGCCGCGTGGCAACGGCAGGATCTCCCATGCGCCCTGCCGAGTTGAGGACCGGGCGGAAGACCTGCCAGGCGATGTCCGTGGTGCTGATCCTGCGGGCCCAGGAGGTCGCGGGCGGCGGAAGACCTGGCGCAGCCCCGTTGCGCTCGGTGGCACGAAGGATCGTGAGGCCGTGGCGCACGAGGATCCGTTCTCGTCCGCGAGGGGCATGAGATCGGCAAGGGTGCCCAGCGTGACGAGGTCGAGCCGGGCCAGTGCCGGCGCGAGGTGTTCCTTTTCCCGCGCCAGGACCAGTGACGTGAACGTCTCGAAAAGAGTGTCCATCTCCGTGAGCGGGCGCTGCGCGAAGACCGCTCTGCGCGGGAAGACTGCTGGATCTTCAGGAGGCTCTTTCCCGCACGATGAGGGGAGGAACTGGGCCACGAGCGGCGCAAGATCGGACAGGGCAACGGAAATGTCGCTCTTTCTGACGCCCTCGTCAGGAGGCGTGCCTGCGCGGGGGCGTCCATGACGAGCGTCTCCTCCTCCTGCAGGAAGCCCCGCCAGGCGTGTCTTCCCGAAAGGCACGAGCCCCGGGACCACTGCTCTCCAGGACACGGGCGGTCTCGACGAGGTTCGTCATCCGCACGGCCTCGATGACGATCGTGTCGTTGGCGGGCCGCGCATGCAGGAGGCACACCGAGGCCCCGTAGAACGAGGGAACGGGAAAAGCGCAGCGCCCATTCCACCTTGGATGCCACGGCGCATCCGCAGAGATCGCGGAGGGATACCCCGTCGAGCTTCGGGTCGACGATTGCCAGCTAAACGGAGGTAGCTGGGGCGGAGGGTTGTGATGGTCCACGACGATCACGTTTCGATCCCGCGCGAGGCAGCGAGCTCGATCTCCGTGACGTTGGAGATGCCGCAGTCGACAGTGACCAGGAGCCCGATCCCTCCTTCCACCGCCTTCTCGAGAACGGCGGCGGATAGACCGTACCCGTCCTCCCCTTCGGGGAGCATCCACTGCACGTCCGCGCCCAGCTCGCCCAGGCATTCGAAGAGGAGCACCGTGGAGGTGATGCCGTCGACGTCGCGATCGCCGAAGATCAGGATCTTCTCCGCGCTCTCGATGGCCGCGTTGATCCGGTCCACCGCCTCGCCCATCGAGGGCATCAGGAACGGGTTGTGCAGGAAGCGCACGTCGGTTTCCAGCAGGTAGCGCAGCTGCTCCGGCGCCGTCAGGCCGCGGCGCGCGATGATGCTGGCGGCAAGGAGGTTGATCTCGTAGCGCCGCGCCAGCTCTTTCACTGCCGCCGCGTCGACGGGTGCCTTGTTCCACGTCATGCCTTAAGCGATCTCCTCGAGGACGCGCGTGCCTGGACGCAGGCGGTCCGGCCCCAGTTCATAGGCAGAGGCGACGAGTGCGCACGCCTCCGCGAGCTTCGCATCGTTTTCCGCGTGCACGGTGCACAGCTCGTCACCCGCGGAGACCTGCTCCCCCGCCATCCGGGAAAAAACGATGCCGACGCCCGGCAGCACGGTGTCCTCCTTGCGTGACCTTCCGGCGCCGAGAACCACCGATGCGATCCCGACCGCGTGGGCGTCGATGCGCTTCACGTACCCGCCGCGCGCGCGAGAACGGCACGGACGAGGGAAGCGTGCGGGCCCTTTCCCGGATCTTTCACGACGTCGACGCTCCCGCCCTGGAAAGCGACGTTGCGGAGGAACCGTTCCCACGCCGAGCCGTCGGCAAGCCTCCGCCGTGCCAGCTCCGTGCCTTCGTCGGCGCCGGCCGAGATCCCCCCGAGGTGCAGCATCCATCCCGCCAGCCTGCACGTGAGCTCGACTTCCTCGGCAGGGCCCGTGCCGCGCAGGCAGGCAATCGACTCTTCCACCTCGAGAAAGTTTCCCACTTTCCGTCCGAGGGGCTGGTCCATGTCGGTAATGACAGCCGCCACCTTGCGGCCAAGCCCGCGGCCCGTGTCAACGAGCGAGCGCGCGAGCGCCCGCGCCTGGTCCCGTTCGCGCATGAATGCACCGGCGCCCGTCTTCACGTCGAAGACGAGGCCCTGCGCCCCTTCGGCGAACTTCTTGGACATGATGCTGGCCGTGATGAGGGGAATGCTTTCCACCGTCCCCGTCACGTCCCGAAGTGCATACATGCGGCGGTCAGCCGGGACCACGTCCTCGCTCTGCCCGATCATGGCGTATCCCACCTCGCGAAGGCCCTGGCGGAACCGGTCAGCGGAAAGGTCAGTGCGGTACCCAGGGATCGACTCGAGCTTATCGAGCGTTCCCCCCGTGTGTCCCAGCGAGCGGCCGCTCATCATGGGCACCGTGAGACCGCAGGCCGCGGCGAGAGGCGCGAGCACCAGCGAGATCTTGTCGCCCACGCCTCCCGTGGAATGCTTGTCGACCAGCGCACCCGGCACGGAGGCGAGGTCGATGGTTTCACCCGAGTCGATCATCGCCTTCGTGAGCGCGCCGGTTTCCGCGGCGGTCATGCCCTTCAGCACGATGGCCATGAGGAGGCTCGAGAACTGGTAGTCGGGGATCTCGCCGCGCGTGAAGCCTTCCACGAGGAACCGGATCTCGGCAGTATCGAAAGTGCCGCCGTCACGCTTTTTCACGATGAGGTCCACGGCTCTCATGTGCTGCTTCCCTCCAGGGTGACACGCGCCTCGGGACGGTAGGCCGCGCCGCCCGGCCCGAGAACGGATTCGAAAAGAACGATCTCATCGAGGCGGAAGGGGGCCGCGGGAATGGCCACGCCTGCCGGGTCGATCGGCGCCGCGCCTCCCCTGCCTGCCCGGCCGACGGTGACGTGCGGCGTGAAGCCGCGCGGGTCGCGCCGCCAGCCCAGCGGCTCGATGACCTGCTCCACGACGGTCCAGAGGGACGCGGCCTCCTCGCCGCCGCGGGACAGGGCCACCCAGACCACGCGGGGCGTGCCCCGCGGCGGGAACTGCCCCAGGGCGCCGAGGCGCGCCGCAAAGGCCGGCACCTTCAGACGGGAATCGGTCAGCGCGGTTTTCAGATCGGCAAGCTGCGCGTCCGAAACGTCGCCAAAGAAGTGAAGCGTGACGTGGAACCCGTCGGGATTCACCCAGCGGATGTCGCGGTGGGCAGCGCGCACCGGCTCCAGCGCGACGGCGAGCCCGTCAGAAACGGCGCGGGGCAGCGGGAGCGCTGCAAACACCCTCATCGTGCCGCGCCTGCCCAGCGCAGGGAAGAGAGCTCACCCTCGAGGATGCCCTGCACCATGCGCGGCAGGATTGCCCGCAGCGCATCGAGAGAGCCCGAATCCATGGAGATTTCCACCGCGGCGTCCATGGACATCGAATGGGTGGCGTCAAGATACCGCAGGCATCCTGCCGGGAGGATCACTTCCTGGTCTGCGCCGCACGCCTGGCAGAGAAAGGAGTTGCCCTGGACCGAATAGCGCGCCGAGCGGTTTTCGCCGAAAGGAGCGCCGCAGCGGTCACAGACGGCGGTGTCGGGCTGGTAGCCGGCAAGGGACAGGAAGCGCCAGAGGAACTGCACAGATACGTACGGCTCGCGCCGCCCCGCGACGGAAAGGAGCCGCAGGGAATCGAGGAAAAGGTGAAAGAGAACGCTCGAGGTCTCGCCGGCGCCGTAGCTTTTCTGGACGACTTCGGCCCACAGGGAAGCAGCGGCGAGCGTGCCCACGTCCTGCTGGAGCGCCGGGAAGGAATCACTGATCTCCAGGTCGGTCACCTTGTACGTGCGCTTCACCGGGTTATGGTAGAGCCGCGCGAGGCACCACGTGAAAGGCTCGCTTCCCATGCGGAGACTGCTGTTCATCTTGTAGGCGCCGTAGGCGGTTGCCGAGATGAGGCCCAGGTCCGCCGTGAGAAGCGCGAGGCTCTTGTGGAACTCACCATAGCGTTCCCGACGGATGACGATTGCCTGGGTGGAAATGCTCCGTTGCATGTGCGGCTTGTTCCCTTCTCACTATAGAGGAGATGGCCGGTGCATGACAACCCGGCGGCCCGAAGGGCTCGGCCAGCGGCCCGGCCGCGGGGCCTGCGGCCACGCGAGCCCTTCGGGCCGCCGTGCTGACGCGAGCGAGTACGCCGCTGACTTGACCGCTCGCGAGTGATTCCGTACCTTCAGAAAAACAGCGGAGCGAAAAGCATGAGCGATCATCACATTGTGCCTGCGGACCAGATACTGCCCGCACGGCTGTTCGTCATTCCCCTGCGCGGAAAGCCGATCTTCCCCGGCATCCTCACACCCGTGATGCTCCCCTCGGCGCGGGAGGCCGATACCGTGGAGAAGGCCATCGCGGCGGACAGCTTCATCGGCCT
The DNA here is from genome assembly GCA_963768665.1 of uncultured Spirochaetota bacterium. GTDB lineage: Bacteria > Spirochaetota > Spirochaetia > SZUA-6 > Fen-1364 > Fen-1364. The sequence goes on from CAVYIU010000006.1 coordinate 9,335, forward strand.
GGTCCTGGCGAAGACCGACGACAACGAAAACCCGGGCGCCGATGACCTCTTCACCGTCGGCACGGCGGCAAAGATCGTCCGCCGCATCAACCTGCCGGACGGCGGGGTCAACATCTATATCTCCACGCTGAAGCGCTTCCTGGTCAAGCGCGTGCTGAATGAGACCACGCCCATCAGCGTCGTGGCGGAGTACCTGGAGGACACGAACGTCGATGCACCCGAGGTGAAGGCGCTCACGCGCGCGCTCATCAGCGAGATGAAGCAGGTCGCGGAGAACAACAACTTCTTCTCGGAAGAGATGCGCCTGTCCATGGTGAACATCGATCACCCGGGGAAGATCGCCGACTTCATCACCTCCATCCTCAACATCGACCGCCCGGAGCAGCAGAAGATCCTCGAGATGACCGACGTGCAGGCGCGCATGGAGCACGTGCTCATCTTCATCAAGAAGGAGCAGGAGCTCCTGAAGATCCAGAAGAAGATCCAGGAGCAGCTCAGCGAGAAGATCTCCAAGAGCCAGAGGGAGTATTTCCTCAAGGAGGAGATGAAGGCCATCAAGACCGAACTCGGCATGGCGGTGGATCCCAAGACTGCCGACGTGCAGCGGTTCAAGGACGCCGTGGAAAAGCTCGCCCTCACCGGCGAGGTCAAGGAGCAGGTCGACCAGGAGCTGGAGAAGTTTTCGCTCATGGAGCCCAACTCGCCCGAGTTCACCGTCACGCGCAACTACCTGGAAACCATCGTTGCCCTTCCGTGGAACGACGACTCGGTGGAAACCCTCGATATCGAGAAGGCCATGGACATCCTCAACGAGGATCACTACGGCCTGGAGGACGTGAAGGAAAGGATCGTCGAGTACCTTTCCGTGCGCAAGCTCAAGAAGGATACGAAGGGCTCCATCATCTGCCTGGTCGGCCCTCCCGGCGTCGGCAAGACCTCCGTGGGCAAGTCCATTGCGCGGGCGCTGGGCCGGAAGTTCTTCCGCTTCTCTGTCGGCGGCATGCGTGACGAGGCCGAGATCAAGGGCCACCGCCGGACCTACATCGGCGCCATGCCCGGGCAAGATCATCCAGGGTCTCAAGATCGTGAAGACCCGCAACCCGGTGTACATGATCGACGAGATCGACAAGCTCGGCGCCTCCTACCAGGGCGACCCTTCCTCCGCGCTCCTGGAGGTTCTCGATCCCGAGCAGAACGTGTCCTTCCGCGATCACTACCTGGACCTGCCGTTCGACATCTCCCACATCCTGTTCGTGACGACCGCGAACACGCTGGATTCCATCCCGGCCCCGCTCATCGACCGCATGGAGATCATCCGCCTCTCGGGTTATATCGACCGCGAGAAGGTGGCCATCGCGAAGGCCTATCTCATCCCGCGCTCGCTGGAACGGGCAGGGCTCGAGAAGAACAGCGTCAAGTATGACGCGGCGGCGCTGACAGCGATCGCGGACGGCTACGCGAGGGAGGCGGGCCTGCGCAACTTCGAGAAAGCCCTCGACAGGATCCATCGCAAGATCGCCCGCAAGAGCATCGAGAATACGATCACGCTGCCCACGACCCTGAAGAAAGCTTCGCTGGTGGAGTACCTCGGCAAACCGGTCTTCCTCGACGACGAGACCGCCGAGATCATGAAGCCGGGCATGGCCACCGGCCTCGCCTGGACCCAGATGGGAGGCGCGGTCCTCATGATCGAGGCGGTGGCGAACCCCGGCAAGGAAGGATTCAAGATCACCGGGAAGCTCGGCGAGGTGATGCAGGAATCGGCGAGCATCGCGTATTCCTACATCAGGCACGTGTCCGCCGACCATGGGATCAGCGCGGACTTCTGGGAGAAGAACCTCATCCACCTGCACGTTCCTGCCGGCGCCACGCCGAAGGACGGGCCGTCCGCGGGGATCACTCTTGCCTCGGCGCTCCTCTCCCTGGCAACGGGCCGCAGGCTGAAGAAGAACCTCGCCATGACGGGGGAGCTTTCCCTGGTCGGCCGTGTCCTGCCGATCGGTGGACTGAAGGAAAAGGTCATTGCCGCGCGCCGCAACCGGATCAGGCAGGTGATCTTCCCCGCCGCCAACGAAAGGGACCTCGAGGAGATCCCCGAGCACGTGCGGGACGGCATCACCTTCCACCCGGTGTCCACGATGGAAGAGGTGATCGAAAAGATCTTCTAGGCGAGGTCCTCGGGGCCGAGCTCCACGGCCCCCCTGCGCAGCACGCGGAATGGACGCACGGTGACGTCAACGAGCGTCGACGGGGGGCGCGGTGCGGCGTCTCCTCCGTCATAGATGAGGGCCACGTCCCTTTCGAACTCCCTGCAGATGTCCTCGATCGAAGTCAGCGGCGCCGACCCGCTCCTGTTGACGCTCGTGGAGAAGAGGGGTTTTCCCACGGCATCGAGAAGCCGGGCAAGGAACGGGGAATCCGGCACGCGAACGGCAACTGTCCCTCCCGCCCTGGCCGCGAAGACGACTGTCAGCGGTCCCGGCCAGTAGCGCTCAAGGCTCCGCGGCAGGGAGGAATCGCTCAGCCGCGCCAGCCACGACGCATCTCTCAGCAGAAGCAGGAACGGCTTGTCCTCGCCCCTCCCCTTGAGCGCGCGGATGGCGTTGTCGGCTTCGGGAGCGATGCCGATGATGCCATACATCGTGTCACCGGGGGCGATGGCCGGTCGGCCTTCCCGGAGGGTCCTGACGAGGGCCGGGAATGCGTCGGGGCTATCGCATGGGATCCGCATTTGCCCGCTTCCGTCCCCGGCGCGCGCTGAGAAGCGCCCACGCGAGGAGGGTGAGCGCCATGCCCGCGGCCGCGGACTTGATGGCAGCGTTGCGTGTCTCGGAAGGCTTGCGGTAGCGCAACAGGTCGCCCACCACGGTGAGCTCCTGCGGCGAAGAGATCCCTTCGATCTTCACGACCTGCTCGCCCGGCTCGTACCAGCCCTGCGACCGCGCCATCACCTTCTCCGTGTCCGGATCCGTCCGCACGGCGGTGAGGCGTCCCAGGAGCTGGTTATTGCGGGCCTCCAGGTCGGAGACATTCGCCGCAAGCTTCGCCTTGTAGGAAGCGAGGGCGGCATAGGAAAACAGGCCCGAGTCTCCGAAGAGGTAGATGAGCAGGGAGGCGACAGAAAAGACGAGCATGAGCACGGGAAAGAGTCGACGCATGGCCTTCCATACCTCATTACGGCGGGCGCAAGCTTAAAATTGAGGAGAAAGCGGGCCGCCGCCATGCCAGCGATTTTCATTTTGCACCTTCAATAGGATCGCGGATCCTTGAAAAGGGCCAAGAACGGCCCTTTGAGAGTCGTGCAAAATGAGAATTCGCTCCCTCGGCATCAAACTGAGAACTGCTGCCTCATTCTGTGCCGTTGACAACTCGAAATCAGGCGGTCTAAAGTACGCTGAAAGCGAATGGCATGAAACCGGGCGTGTTTTTGCCGATAATGAGGAGAGCGCGAAACTCGGACGGCTCCGCCGTCAACTCCGCATCCTCAGGAGACAGGAATGGCAAGGGAAACACAGGGCAGCCCTGCGAGTGAGAAAAAGCTCGAGCAGTACGGTGTCTGGGTCAAGGTGAAACCCCGGGAAGTGCTCGAGACTGCCGCGGAGGAGGACTCCTTGGAGCTTTCCGATCTCGAGGCGCCGAGGCCGGCGCCGCGGCAGAAGACCGCCACGGCACATAGCACCCTGACCGCGGACGAGGAGAAACTCCTCGACGACCTCGACATGCAGATGGGTCCGCAGGACGCGACGTCGGAGGTGCTCGTCCCCGAGGAGGAGCCTCTCCTCGAAGAAGCCGATCTCCCCGATATCGAAAAGGCGGTCGGCAGCTCCCCCGCGCCTGATTCCATGGACCTCGTCGCCGAGGAGCTTCCCGAGCTCGACGAGGCACCGGTCGAGCCCCGTCCCGCGGCGCGTCCCGCCGCCCGGAAGGCCGCTCCCGTGGAAACCGAGGTCGAGGTCACCCTCTCGGACGAGGTTGTGGCGGAAGACCACTTCGACGACCTGGCAGCCCTCGAGTCCGAGCTTGCGACAACGGCCTCCGCCACCCGCGAGGCAGCCGGCTCTTCCGCGTCCTCCGCGCAGATCCTCGCGCGCATCGAGGAAGAGCTGAAGTCCATCCGCACCGATCTCACGCAGCTTCGCACCGAGCTCTCCGGTCTCCGCAGCAAGGCGGGGACGGAGCCGGCAGCGGAGAGCGCAGGGCGCGCGGAATCGCCGAGCGGCTTCTTCGACGAGGAAGAGGACGAAACCATAGCCCTTACCGGCGACGAGCTGGACAACATCCTGAACTCGGCGGATATCACCGAGGAGGCGGCAGAGGCGTCCACGGAGACGTCCTCCACGGAAATGGAAATGGTGGACCTGGAGTCTCTCGAGGCTCCCGCGGCAGGACTCCCCCCGGATGACATCCTGAGCTACGACACTCCCGTTCTCGAAGAAGACGCGCTCCCTCCCGTGGATGAGATCACGGAGCAGGCAAGCGCTGCCCCGGATGCGAATGACACGCTGGTCCTGACGGATGACGCCCTTCTCCCCGGGGACGACGCCGGCGCCGAGCCCGTCGAAGAGCTTCCCTCCGAACTCGTCCTCGAGGACCTTGGCGCCGTCGGCAGCAAGGCAACCGGGGAACCGGCGGATTCGATGGACGACCTTGCCGAGATGGACTTGGAATCGATCCCCGAGCTCGACGCCGAAGAGGTCCTCGTGCCGGCGCCCACGCCCGCTGTTGAAACGACGACCCTGGACGAGCTCGGTGACGAGACGATCGATCTCGAGACACTGGATCTCGGCGAGGAGCCGAAGGTCATCGATGCCGTCGCCGAGCAGGTGGATGACCTGGAGACCGTGGAAGACGCCGAAGCGGTCCTGGACGAGGAGCCGGCACCGGCGGCATCCTCCGGCCCGATCCCCGAGATCCCGACAGACGACGTGGACCTGGAAGCCCTGGCGGCGGAAGCCGAGGAGCTGGATGATTCACCCATCGCCGCGGTGGCGACCGAGGACCTGGAGATCGGTGAGCTGGAAAGCGTTCCGGACGAGCAGGAAACGCCCCCGTCGGCCGCCGAGGAAATCGAGATCCCCTTCGAGACGGAAACCCCCACCCCCTCTCCGGAGGTGGACGCGGAGCTCGAGCAGATCCTGGACGCGGAGGAAGTCGGTGACGAGGAAACCACCCCGGCGCAGTCACCGGCGGCCACCGCGGCTGGCGCGAAGCAGGCAGACGGGATCCCCGACAATTTGAAGGAAGAGATACGCACGGTGCTGAAGTACATGGACAACCTCCTCGAGGCGCTGCCCGACGAGAAGATCCAGGAGTTTGCCAAGTCGGACTACTTCGTCATGTACAAGAAGCTCTTCGAGGACCTGGGCCTGGGAGAGTAAATGGGTCTTTTCCGGAAAGCGGCCGATTCGATTCCCCGGGCCGGGATGTCGACGCCGCTGGCCTTCGCTCCCGAACCGGAGCCGCCATCCAGGGACTCCCCGGGCTTGCTTCGCCGCGGCGTGGAGCTGCGTGACAGGCCGGAGCCCGCTGCCCCGTCCCCTGTTCCGGCGGAAGAGCCGGGCGGCGACCTTTCCGTTGTGGCGCCGGCTCCCGCGAAGCCGCCGCTCCGCGAGATCCGCTACTCCGCCGAGCTCACCTCCGAAATCGTCAGCGCTATCGGCAGCCTGCCGGACGGCGTGGAGCTCCCGTCCCGCCTTTTTTCCATCGTCTCCTCCAAGCTGGGCGTGCGCAAGGGCGCGCTCCTGCTGTACGACGCGCTCAGGCTGGTCTACGCGCCGTGGGCGAGCATAGGGTACGACCAGACCACCCTGCACCGGCTTCGCATCCCGCTGGGAGCGAATGAAAGCTTCAACGCGCTGGCCAACGGTGCCCCGCTCATCCTCGCCGATGCTGACGTGATCCGCCCGTACCAGGAATACTTTTCCTCGCGCGAGTTCTCCTCCCTCGCCAGGGTCCTGCTCGCCCCCTTCATCGCCGGCGAGCGGCTGGCCGGGATGCTGCTGCTGACCGACGTCGCCTCGTCGGCCGAATCTGAAACTGACATCTTGGAATGCCTGAGGGGCATCATCGCGGCGGGCTCCCCACGCGTCGACGCGGCCCGCGCAAAGAAGCTTTCCTCCGCCGGCACTGCGGCAGTCCAGGCCCCCGCCACCCTGGAAGAGCAGGCGACCCGCTTCCTCGGCCCCCGCGGGCAGCCTGCCAGGCCGGCGCTCATGCTCGCTCTCTCCGTGGAGGACTACGCGCAGCGGATTCTCGCCGGCCACGAGCACCTGGATCCTTTCCGGCTCCACGAGGACCTGCACTACTTCCTCGGGGCGTTCGTCGCGGACACCGGCGCGGCCTTTGCCGTGCGCCCGGGGCGCTTCATCGTGGGCCTGCGCTCGATCGACATCTCGGAGATGGACATCTTCCTGCACCAGCTCACGCTGCACCTCGACGGGCTCTTCGGCAGCCCCGAGCGGCGCGAGAAGGAGGCACGTCCCCGCATCCTGAAGACGCGGGCGTGGCCGTCCGACGGCGATGACGTCCGTACCCTCCTCGACGACCTCGCCTCCTGAGCCGGCCGCGATCGAGCTGTTCACCGCTCGATCCGGCGCGACCTCCCTTCGCGTCGGCGGCAGGGCGCTCCACTCCCCGTACGATCCCCGTTTCGAGGCGTCACGATTCGTCGCCGAACAGATCGGCGTCGAGCCCCCCTCCACCGTCGTGGTCCTCGGGGAGGGACTGGGCTACGTGTCAGCCGCTGTCCGGGAAGTCATTCCCCGGTGTGAACGTCCTCACCGTGTTCTACTCTGACAAGGTCCAGAGCCTCGCCCGGCCCGGCGCGGACCCGGCAACCAGCTGGAGTCCCGGGCAGCGGCATGTCGATAGGCACCTTCCTGAGGCGCAGCATCGGCGAGCTGGGCATCGAGGGACTGCGCGTGGTGGAGTGGCCGGCGTCTGCCCAGGCATTCCCCGGCATCTCCACCTCCGCGGGCGAAGCCGTCCGCAGGGTCGCGCAGGAGCTGAACGGGAGCTTCGCCACGGCATGTGCCATGGGCAGGCTCTGGTTTCGCAACAGCGTTGCCAACTTCATGGGCCTCCGCGCCGCGCGGGCCATTCTCCCTGGTCACGGAGGGAAGCCCGTCCTCATCGCGGCCCCCGGGCCCGGCCTGGAGCGATCCGCGGCGCTCATCGCGGAGCATCGCTCACGGGTGCAGCTTTGGGCCCTGCCGTCGAGCTGCCTGTTTCTCGCCGATGCAGGACTGCCGCCCGACCTCGTGGTTCTGAGTGATCCCGGTCACTACGCGATGCACCACGTCCTGCTCTCGCGGCTGCACGCTCCCATTGCGATGCCGCTTTCCGCGGCGCGCGGAACGTGGTCTCTCGGGGATGCGCACCCTGCGCCGTTCCTTCTCTCCCAGCCGGTCTTCTACGAGCGCGCCCTCCTCGCCGCCGCTGGGCTTCGAAGCACCGAGATAGCGCCGCACGGCACCGTTGCCGCAACAGCCATCGACCTTGCGCTGGCGGTCACCGGATCCCCGGTGATCGTCGCGGGCCTGGACATGTGCATGCGTGACATCAGCTCCCATGCGCGGCCGAACGCCTTTGACGCCATGCTCCAGCTCATGTCATCCCGATGGTCACCCCACGCGAGCCTCTGGTTTGCACGGGCAGCTGCCCAGCACGCGGAGCGGGTTGCCGGCGCTCCAGGGGCGCGCACGTCCCTCTCGCTCCGCACCTACGCGGGCTGGTTCGACGAGGCCCTTCCGCGGGGAAGGGTCTGGCGTCTCTTCCCTTCCGCCGTGCCCCTTTCCGGGATGAGGGATCTCGACGCGGACGGGATGGGCAAGCTCCTGGCAGACGCGGCGTCCCCGGCCGGCCGCCGGCTCCCGAGCCGCTGCCGCTGCCCTCTCTCGGCGCGCGGAAGCGGTCCCTGGAGCAGCTGGTGGCTGGCTGGCGCAGCGCCTTGAAGGCGGCCCATCCGGGTGACGCATGGGGAGCCCAGCCACCGGAGATCGGGGCCTCGCCCATGGTCCTGTCCATAGCCTTCATGCTGGAGCCCCGCGGGCTCGTGGAGGCGCTTCGCCAGCGGCGGCTCGGGCACAAGGGCGAGGCTGAAGACGCCGCGCGGAAGGCTTTCGCGTCGGCCGCGGATTTCCTCGGTGCGACGGCCGAGAGAGTCGCCGACGGTGACTGAGCGCCGCGCCCTGCTGGAGGCCAACTGCTCCCTTCTCGGGCGCAAGGACGCGTCCCTTGCCGCGCTCCTCCGCGCCACGGAGCCCGACGGCGCGATCGGAGTGCAGGCGGCCCGCTCGGGCCGCCTCGTGCCGGTGGTGCGCCGCGCGGGGGCCGACGTCTTCCTTCACTCCCGCTACGATCCCGTCGTGGAAGCGGGAAGACGCGCGGCGGACTGGGACGGCGCCGGGTGCGTCGTCGCTGTCGGGCTCGGCGGCGGCTTTCACGTGGAAGCGATTCTCGGCTCCCGGGACATCGCCTCGGTCGTGATCGTGGAGAAGAGCCTGGCCGCTCTCCGGGCGCTCTTCCAGCTTGTCCCGCTGCAGGCAATCATCGGGGACCCCCGCACGTCTTTCGCTTCGGGCGTCGGTGACCTTGGCATGCGCATCCGTCAGGCGTGGCAGCCGGTACTCATGGGGAGCCTGCGGACGGCGCCCCTGCCGGCATGGTGCGCGCTTGAACCTGCCTTCTGCCAGGAGGCAGCCGCGGCGGTGCGCGCGGCAGTGGACTCGGTTCGCGCCGACTACTCCGTCCAGGCCCATTTCGGAAAGCGGTGGTTTCTCAACATGATCGCCAACCTGGAGCGTGCCGAACGGAGCCCCGGGCCGGGATCGCTGGAAGCCGCCCGGATCACGGCCGCCGGACCGTCGCTGGATGCGCAGATGGGCCGCCTTGCGGGCGCGGAGGCCGAAGGGCCGCTCTTTGCATCTGACACCTCCCTGCCCGCCCTCCGCCGGGCCAGGGTCGCCCCGGATGCCGTTGTCTCGATAGACTGCCAGGCCTACAGCTATCACCATTTCATGCAGGGGATGCCGGAACACGCGGTGCTGTTCCTGGACCTCGCGTCTCCGCCCTTCCTCGCGCGGGGGAGCGCCGGGGCGTGCTTCGTCTCCGGCAGCCACCCCTTCGCGGCCTGGCTTGCTGCGCACTGGCGAAGGCTTCCGGTCATCGACACCTCCGGGGGAAACGTGACGCACGCCGCGGTGTCGCTGGTGGCTGCCATGGGCGCCCGCACAATCACCCTTTACGGCGCCGACTACTCGTACCCGGCAGGCAAGCCCTATGCGCGCGGCACCTACATCTACGATGTCTTCGCCCTTGCGCAGGACAGGCTGCGGCCAATGGAGTCGAAGACCCATTCATTCGTGTTTCGAACGAGCGATGTCCTGGCCGAGAGGGCAGGCGGCCTCCTGCGCTATACCACCCCCCTCCTCTCCCTTTACCGGGAGAACCTCCTGCGGCTCATGCGCGCGTGCCCGGGCAGTCGTCAGGGCAGTCCCCGGGGACGGTCTGCCGCTCGACATCGACGAGGCCCAGCGCACCGGCGCAGTCCAAGGCGCGTCACGGATCCCCCAGCAGGACGCCGCGTGCAGCTGGCGTGAGCTGCTCGACGGCTATGCCCGCGCGCTCGCCGCGCTCCCCGGTCTTGCCGATCCCCCGTGGCGCTCTTTCGAGGCCCTGAGCACTGCAGGGCGGGAGCTCTGGGGAACGGTGCTTCCCATCGCGGCGCACGTAGCGCGGGAAAATCCCCCGGCAGCAGGCACCGCTGCCGGCATGGAGGAGGCCCGTGCGTGGGCCGTGAGCAAGGCGAGAAGGCTCGTGGACGCCTCGTCAGGACGGGCGCGTGTAGAGAATGCCGGCGTACCCCACGAATGAGGCGGCAGGGCTCACATCGTAGCTTGTCATGTACCGGAGCAGGTTTCCTGCCGAAACGCCGCACGCGCGGGCGAAGGACATGGCGGCGAGGGCGCCCCCGGCCGAGCAGGCGGAGCGGTCCCGCAGGGCGCGCTCCATGGTGCCCTCGAGGTCCAGTGCCAGCATCCGCTCAATCAACCCCCGGTCATTGACGTCCCTGACCCATTGCAGCGCGCGCTCTCCGCTGCCCGCGGGGGCGAACCCGTAGTGGGGGCCATAGTGCGTAAGGTCTGTCGATCCGACCACGACTGTCTTCCTCCCCAGCGCCTCGGCCGCCTGCGCGATGGCTGACCCGAGCGTGACAGCGTCCGGGGAGGGCGAGGCGCGAAGCCCGAGCGCCATGGCAGACGGGAAGCAGTGCCGCACGAGGGGCAGGTGCACCTCCACCGTGTTGTCGGCGTGCCGGTCCTCCCGCATGGGCATCGCCGCGCGCAGCCGCTCCAGGAGCCCTGCATCAGCGCGGATCTCCCCGAGAGGCGTCTCGTAGGCGTCCTCGGTGCAGCACATTATTCCGTCAGCAGGGCCCAGGTGGCCGCCGACAATGACGATGGTATCCATGCTGCGGAATAGGCACGAAAAGACCTCGAGGGCGAGGGCACCCGAGTACTCCCATCCCGCGTGCGGGACGATGCCGGCAACGCCGTTGCCGGCGTCCTGCGGCGCGGGACGCCGCATGCGCTCGATGTCGTTCTCGACCTGCCCTGCCTGGGACGGGTACCAGCCGGGCGGCAGGTACCGTTTTCGCACGCGCATGGGAACCTCCCCATCACGTTTTCTTGCTTCTCGAGCGATTATACTCCACCATGGGCCGGGAGAGCAGCATGGATAAGAGATTTTCCTGGATATTCCTCATCGTGAGCGGAGCGTTCTTCGTATTCATCGTGGGGCTCACGGGGTACAGGATCGAGGACGCGCGGCACCGCAACGCCGCGGCTGCCAGGGAAGCGATGCCGGGGCTGGCCTCCAAGGCGGCTGAGCTGCGGGATGCAGCAGGCGGCTTCGATGCCCCCGCGTTCAAGCGTGAGATGCGATTGACCTTCGACGCCGACCCGCGCCTTCTCCTCGTCGCCATTCACTCACCCACTGACGGGATGCTCTACCTCGTCTCCCGCAACAGGGCCTTCCTGCGTGAACCGTCGACCATCACCCCGGGCTGGCGCGGAACGCCGGTCTACCAGGTCACCCGGGGATACGAGCTCCTCCTGAGCACGCCTCTCAGCGGGGGTGCCGCTGACGTGACGCTGGACGCCGTCTCGGTCATCATGGGCCGCGAAGACCTCTACCCGGTCATCCGTGACGATCTCTTCTTCTTCCTTGCTTACCTGCTGGTCTGCGGGGTGCTCGTCCTCATCGTCATGGGCATCCAGGAGTCGGCACGGGCAGGCCGGGGAGACGATGCTGCTGCAAGCCCGGCGGCGAGCCCTGCCCCCGTGCATGCGCCTCAATCCGCAGCGGCGCCGAGCGCTCCGGGAGCTAACGGCCCTGCCCCCTGGCTGGCCCCCCGGCAGGAGGAGGCGCTCCCCCACCCCGCGCGGGCGCTCACGTCACCGAGGACCGGGCTTGGATGGGCGGACCATCTTGACGCGCGCCTGAAGGCCGAGCTGGACCGGGCGTCGGCTTCCGACCAGGATCTTGCGTGTGCGCGGATCAGGATCGACGAGCCGTTCGCCGACGCGAAGCTGCCCCTCGTCCACGCGGAAATCGCGCGCATGCTGAAGGGTGCCTTCCCGCTCCACGACCTGATCTTCGAGAGCGGCAACGACGCCTACGGCGTCATCCTCCCGGACACGGAGCTCGATGCCGCAGTGCGACTGTTCGAAGATTTCCGATCCAGGTGCGCCGGCACCCCGGTGGAAGGCAGGGGGCGCACCGTCTCCATCGGCGTTGCTTCGCGCGGAGGCAGGCTGATCGAGGCGCGCACGCTGCTGGAGGAAGCCGAGACTGCCCTGGCGAAGGCGTCGCGCGAAGGCGGGAACCAGGTCATAGGGTTCCGCGCGGATCCCTCGCGGTTCCGTGCGACCCTCACCGGGTCAGTGGCGTAGACGCCAGCGTCCGAATACTTGACACAGGGCTGCTTGACATCTACATTTAGTTCGATGTCGAACCACTCTCCGAGAGAATCCAGAAAACTTCTCAGTTCCGAGTTTCTTCGCTGGCTTCGGATCGTAGAAGATCACTCCCAAAAACTGATTGAAGGACACTTGAACCCTTTCGGGCTTTCCGTTTCGCAGGGCTTTGTATTTGGACTCATCGCAGATTGCGCTCTGAAAGGTATTGCACCCCTTCAAAAGGATCTTGAGAGAGACATGCGGTTGGTAACGTCGTCCATTACCAACCTGGTCCAGGGGCTCGAACGGAAGGGGCTGATTTCTCGCATGGATTCAGCAACAGACGGACGAGCGAAGGAACTTCACATGACAGACCAGGGATGGAAAGTGCGTGAAGAGTTGGGTCGCCATGTCACTGACTGGCAGGGTGCGCTGACGCAATCTCTGAACAACGAAGAATTGGCTGTTGTTGTTCGATTGTTGCGAAAGATGGGCGGCAGCTATGAATGATTTTCTTTAAGCATATGGTTCGAACACGAACTACCTTGTACCGAGAGGACAGCACCTGTGAAACATGATCCGGAATCTCTTTTGAAAGTTGCAGGTGGGTCTCAAGGCTTCCCCCGATCGTTGCGGGAGGCATGGGTGGCCCTGGCAGGACTGTCCGCGGTGTTTCTTTTCGAGATGCTGGACAACTCGATTTTGAACGTCGCGTTGCCAACTATCGGACGCGAACTACACGCTTCGACGACCGCGTTGCAGTGGGTGACAGGCGTCTACGCGGTCGTGTTCGGCGGGCTGATGCTGGCGTTTGGCGCGATTGCCGACCGGTTCGGTCGGCGACGGATCATGCTCATTGGGCTGATCCTGCTCGGCGCAGCGAGCCTGGCGACCGCTTTTGTCTTCACGGAGGAGCAACTCATCGCCGTCCGCGTGGCGATGGGGGTCGCGGCCGCGATGACGACTCCGGGAACGATGTCCCTGGCCTTCCGCCTATTCGACGAGGACGGCATACGCCTTCGCGCGATAAACCTCATATCGACTGTGGGCCTGGTTGGGCTCGCGATCGGCCCCGTGGTGGGTGGCTTCGTGCTTGCAGTCGCGCCATGGCAAGTCCTGCTACTGGTGAACGTGCCGATCGCGGTGCTTGCGATCATTGGAGTGCGGTTCGGCATCCCTGCGGACGTCGTGGCCGACCTTCACCGCGATCCGGTCGATATTGCAGGCGCGGTGCTGGGCACGGCGACGATCGTGGTTGCGCTCGTCGCGCCGACGCTCTTCGTAAGAGAGGGCGCTGGATCGTGGGTCCCGTGGGCCGCCACGGCTGCGGCCGTCGTGGGGGCGATTCTCTTCTTCCTCCGCGAGCGTTCGGCGCGTTACCCGCTCCTTGACCTCAAGCTTGTTGCTCATCCTCTCGTTTCAAGCGGCCTGGCGTTCAAGGCCGCGGCCGGGCTGGCGACTGCCGGCCTCGGTTACATGGTGACGCTGCAGCTGCAGCTCGACTGGGGGTGGCCGCCCGCACTCGCTGCCATCGGGATGCTGCCGCAGGTCGTCGTCCTCGTCGCGGGCGGCGCATTCGTCAATCCGTTCGTCCAGTGGGTGGGTCCCGACCGTGCCGCATGGCTCAGTGCCGCGGTGGTCCTGATCGGGCTCGCCGTCTACGGCCTGCTGAGCAGCTTCGGATACGTCTGGGTCGTGATCGCACTCGTGCTCGTGGCAGCCGGGATGCGCGTCGTCGGCGTCGTCGCCGGATTCAACTTGCTCCGTGGTCTGCCGAAGAATCGAACCACGATCGGCGCGGCGCTCTTCGACACTGCCACCGAGGTCGCCTCCGGCGTCGGCATCGCCGTCACAGGCACCATCCTCGCGGTGCTGTTCACTGGAAACGTCGCCACATCGAGCTGGAACGCGCAGCAGACGGCGGAGTTCCGAGGGGCAGTCCAGATCGCGGGCCTCGGGCTCACAGGAGTGGCTGCAGCGCTCGTCGGCTGGGGAATCGTCCGCACACGGCGCGTCGCGAACGGTCAGGCAGGTACGACCGTTGAGGCCGCAATTCCTGAGGAGAGCTGACGTCCTACTCCGGTGACGCGTTGACCGGCTGCGGAACGGGGCCAGTAGCGCAAAAGCCTTAGCGCTCGTCCCCCGCCGGCGTGGCTTCATCGTATCCTTACATCTTCAGGGCTTTCCTCAGCTCGGCGATCGCCTCTTCCTTCATCGTGTACGTGTGCTCTTCGGCGGGGAAGGTCTTCCCTTGCACATCGCCGATGTACTTCTTCACCGCGTCCATCTGCACCGTGTAGATATCTGCGTATACCTTGACGAACTTCGCCGTGAACCTCCGGAAGAGCCCGACCATGTCGTGCAGGACAAGGACCTGGCCGTCGCAATCCAGCCCGCCGCCAATGCCGATGGTGGGGATGGAAAGCATCTCGGTGATGAGGGCCCCGAGCTGGCGGGGAATGGCTTCCAGGACGATGGCGAATGCTCCCGCGGCTTCCAGCGCCAGGGCGTCATCCACGACCTTCTTCGCCTGCTCGATCGACTTCCCCTGGACCTTGAATCCGCCCAGCATGTTGGCGGTCTGCGGCGTGAGACCGATGTGCCCGAACACCGGTATCCCCGCCTTCACGATGGCTTCTACGGCGGGGGCCATGTCCTGGCCGCCTTCCAGTTTTACCGAATCGGAGCCGCCGTCCTTGTAGAGGATACCGGCATTTGTCACCGCCTGCTCGCGGGAAATGTTGTACGACATGAACGGCAGGTCGCCCACGACATGCGCCCGCCTGACACCGCGCACAACCGCCCTGGTGTGGCTGAGCATCTCGTCCATCGTGACGGGGACGGTGTCGCGGTACCCGAGCTCGACCATCCCGAGACTGTCCCCGACGAGGATGATGTCGATCCCCGCCTCGTCGACGCACTGCGCCTGTGGGAACGAGTAGGCAGTGATCATCGAGATCTTTCTGCCCTCTCTTTTCATCGCGTGAAGATCGGGAATCATGATTTTCTTCACTTCGCTCATGTGGACGCTCCTCGGTGGATGTGATATATCAGTTCATCCACTGTATATCAACGGCGGACATGATACAAGTTCTGCGGGAGGCTTGACGCATGAACGGCTCCATCACCGACGTTCCCGGCATACTCGTCGGGCACGCTCAGGACAGCGCGGGTGGCTCCGGCTGCACCGTCGTCCTGTGCAGGGAAGGCGCCACGCCCGGGGTGGATGCCGCCGGAGGGGCGCCCGGAACCCGGGAGACCGACTGCCTGAGGCCCGAGAACGTCGTGCCGGTCGCCCACGCCATATTTCTCTCGGGAGGCAGCGCTTACGGGCTGGATTGCGCGGGCGGCATCATGAAATGCCTGGAGGAGCAGCGGGTCGGGTTCAACATCGGCATCGGCGTCGTGCCGATCGTCGCGGGGGCAGTCCTCAACGATCTCCCGTTCACGGGGATGCGCACGCGGCCGGGCGCGCAGATGGGCTACGACGCGTGCAGGGCAGCTTCGGCCGCCGAACGGCGGCAGGGCAACGTGGGCGCCGGCACAGGGGCCAGCATCGGGCGGCTTCGCGGCAATGCCCGCGGGTCAGTCAAGGGCGGCCTCGGCACGGCGAGCACGATGGTCGGTGACCTCGTGGTGGGCGCCATCGTCGCGGTGAACTGCAATGGCGACGTCACGGACCCTGCCACCGGGGAGCTGCTGGCCGGAACGACCACGCCGGACGGCAGCAGGATCATGGGCGCCGTGGGCCTGATCCGCGGCTCCATGGCAGGCTTTCACGAGGGGTTCCCGACCAACACGACGATCGGCGTCGTTGCCACCAACGCCGTTCTCACGAAGGCCGATGCGACACGCATCGCCATCATGGCGCAGGACGGCTTCGCCCGCACGATCAATCCCCTTCATACCCTCGGCGACGGTGACGTGACCTTCACACTCGGCACGGGGAAGGTTCGCGCCGATATCAACCGCGTGGGCGCCCTGGCAGCCATCGTGATGGCAGAGGCCGTGGTGAACGCCGTGCGCTCGGCGCAGGCCCTGCGCGGTGTGCCCTGCTGGAAGGACGTCGGCAGGTAGCCGGGGCATTCGGCCCGCCCCTGGGATAACAAAAAGGACCTGCCGCGGCATACCGTGGCAGGTCTATGGCCTCACTTCCTGCACCAGGACCTTCTGGCCATCCTGGATCCTGAAGATGTAGGTCGGCTTGTTGGTCGGGACGCCGTCCTTCATGTCCCAGTCGAACATGATGCCGTGGAAGCCCTTCACGTTCTGGAGGTAGTCGGCGACGAGTCTTCGCTCGCCTTCCGCTTGGCGGGGCTGCCGGTCACGCCGGTCTTCTCGATCGCATCCTTGATCATGTAGACGGCGTCGTAGTAGTTGGTCACCAGGCTCGGGGGCTGGCTGCCCGGGTGCGCGTCTCTGTACGCGGCCTTGAACGCGTTCCAGCGGGGATTGTCGATGTTCGGGTTGACGTAGCCGTAGATCTGCGTTCCGTTGATGTCCCTGCCGCCGGTGGCGTAGAGATCCGCATCATCGGCGCCGGAGAAGACGAGGACGTGGTCCATCTTGTTCCAGCCCGCGGCGCGCAGCTCGCGGACGACGCCTCCAACCTGGACGCCGTGGAGCGCGAGGATGATCGCGTCCGGCTTCTCCGCGAGCGCGCGTCGAACGATGGCGGCAAACGCCGTCGCCTCGTCGGTGACGTCGACCTGCGGGAGGACCGTCACCCCGATCGACTGCAGCGCCGCCGCGTGGGCATCTGCCATCCCCGGCCATGCACCGTACGGCACCACCAGCTGGACAACACTCTGCACGTCCGTGAACTCGCGGACCCACGCCTTGACGACCGGCGGGAGCCGCTCGAGGGTCGGGGGAAACCAGGAGATGGACCACGGGAAGTACTTCGACGCCAGCTCGCAGGAAGCGGTCGCGGGAATGGACGGCATCCCGTTGTCGACGGCAATCGGGAGCGCCGCCTCGATCACCGATTTGGGGACCGGCCCGAGGATCACGAGCGTGTCCTTCACGAGACGCGCCATCTCGGTGGAGCCCTTCTGAGGATCGAGGGCGGTGTCCACCGGGACGATCTTCACGGGCTTGCCCCTGATGCCGCCCGCCTCGTTGATCTCCTTCGCCGCGCGCTCGGCGCCCCACTCGAGGTATTCGCCGATGGCCGCGATGGAGCCGGTGATGGCGTTCAGGAAGGGAATATCCCACTCGCGGGGAGCCTGTTCCTGGCACTCGGCCAGGCAGAGAACCGCACACGCGGCGAGGACGCTTCCGGGGATATTCTTCATGGGGCGTTCCTTTCACCCTCGGGATGCGACGCACCCACGGGTCTTCTCGCGCCGGGTGCAACGAAGACACGAGGAGGGCAGCGCCGGTGGCGCTGCCCTCGGAGTCAGCCGCACGTGGGAGTGCGGCGGGAGGCTTACCTCACCTCGGTGACGTTGGTCTTCTTGCCGTCCTGGATCGTGAAAATGTACTGTGGCTTGTTGGTCGGCACGCCGTTGGACATGTCCCACGTGAACATGACGCCCTGGAAGCCCTTCACGTTGGCGATATAGTCGGAGATCATCTTGCGCTCCGCCGCGAGATTCGACGGGTCACCGACAACCGCCGTCTTCTCGATAGCCTGCTTGATCATGTAGACAGCGTCGTAGTAGTTCGTCAGGAGGCTCGGCGCGTCCTGGCCGTTGTGGTCCTTCGCGTACGCCGCCTTCACAGCGTCCCAGCGGGGGTTGCTTATGTCGGGGTTGATGTAGTTGTAGAGGGAGACGCCGTTGAGGTCCTTGCCGCCGGTGGAATAGAGGTCCGGGGCATCACCGCTGGAGAAGATGAGGATCTGGCCCATGTTCGTCCAGCCACGGCTCTTCAGCTCCTGGATGATCTTCGCGGTCTTGTCGGGGTACGTCGAGATGATGATCCCGTCAGGCTTCTGGTCCAGCGCCTTCACGGCAAAGGTCCCGAAGGTCACCGCGTCCTGCGGGACCTCCACGTTTGTGCCCATCGTGATTCCCATGCCGGTCAGTGCCTTGGCGTGGGCGTCGACCATGCCCGGCCAGGGGCCGTAGTTGGTCATGATCTGCACGACCTTCTTCATCGAGGGGTACTTCTTCGCCCACCCGGCCGCGAGGACGCCGATCCGCTTCTCCGTCGGCGGGAACCAGGAGACCGTCCAGGGGAAGTACTGCGAGGCGTATTCGTACGACGTGCTCGCCGTGAAGGAGACCATCTTGTTCTCCACCGCGATGGGCATGGCCGCCTGGATGACGGACTCGGGAACCGGACCCAGCGCCACGAGGCTGGAACCCACGATCAGCGCCATGGATGCGGCGCCCTTCTGCGGATCGAGCCCGGTGTCGATGCCGACGATCTTCACGGGCTTCCCCTTGATGCCGCCAGCCGCGTTGATCTCGAATGCCGCGCGGTCAGCGCTCCACTCGAGATACTCGCCGATCGACGCGATCGCGCCCGTCAGGCTGTTCAGGAACGGGATGTCCCACTCCTTGGCGACGACCGTCTGGCCAAAGCCCAGCCCGGACACAAGCAGCAGGGCCACGACAACGAGTACCAAAGCCTTCTTCATAGGTCCTCCTTCAGGGTGATTGTATTTCGATTCTTCCGGCTGCCCGAAAGAAGCGAGCCCAGAGTATAGACGAAACGACGGGTTATGAAACCCTCCGGCTTCACCACGAGTACGAGAACCAGCAGCGCGCCGTAGATCACGATGCGCCAGGCCTGGATGGCAGGGGGGAACAGCAGGGGAACGCCGTAGAGGATAGGGGCCATGATGAGGGCCCCCCACTGCGTCGCGTAGCCCCCGACGAAGATCACCGTCATGGCGATCCCCACCAGGGAGAAGTCGAAGAACGACAGGAACAGGCTCTTGTAGATGAACCCGTAGAGGACCCCCACGCCGCCGGCCAGGGTGCAGCTGAAGGTCTGCAGGAGCATGCCGACGCGCCTGATGTCGACGCCCAGGGACGCGGCAAGCTCCTTGTCCACGAAGATAGCGGATGCCGCGCGGCCCAGCCGTGAACGGTCGAACCGGTTGATGAGAAATCCGACGACCAGCACCAGCCCCCACAGGAGAGCCATCATCGTCCAGCGGTGAGCATCGGGAGTCGCCGCGACGTTCGGCAGGCCGAACATGCCGAGGGAGCCGCCCACGGCCTTGAGGTTTTCGATCACCGTCCGGGTGATGTAGATAAAGGTGAATCCCACGATGACCACCGCGAAGGTGGGCGCATCCCCGATGAACAGCGACACCACGAAGCCGATGAGGCTGCCCAGCGCGAAGCCTGCCAGGAGCGCGAGGCCGAAGGGAACGTGCAGGTGCATGACCATCCAGGCGGCCGTGTACGCGGAGATGGCCATGTTCGCGACGGTGATGAAGTGCAGGTGCGCCACGCGGTACGGGAGATACATGGCCCACGAAAGCAGGATGTTCACGGCGGAGATCGCCAGGTAGTAGTACAGGGGCAGCGGCATGACGACTCCCTACACCTTCGCGCCGAAGAGACCCTTCGGCCGGACCAGGACGACGACCAGCATGACGACAAAGGCGATGGCGTTCGACCAGGAGCCCGAGACGTAGCCCTGGACGATGGCCTCCAGGATGCCGAGGCCCAGCCCCACGACGAGGCCGCCGACCAGGTTGCCGAGACCCGCGATGATGGACACGGCGAGGACCTTGTGCGCGACCTGCTCGCCGAGGCCCGGCGACGCGTATCCCAGCATCATCGCGAAGAGGATCGCGATGATGCCGCCGAAGACCCCCGAAAGGGCGTAGCTGGCCAAGCCGGCGCGCACGAGGGGAATGCCGACCAGCCGTGCCCCGTTGGGGTCCTCGGCGATGGCCCGGAACGCCCGGCCCGAGCGGGTCCTGTACAGAAGGAGAAAGAAGAGGCTCACGACGATGACGCCGATGGCCAGCGACAGGACCTGCCCGGTGGTGAGGCTGATCAGGCCGGCGCGGAGAAGCGGGGTCCCGCCGCTCAGCGCACCGGTAAAGGACACGGGCAGGCCGTTGTTGAAGGAGTGGGAGAGCACGTCGGTGATGATCATGCCCAGTCCCATGGAGAGGACCATCGTGGCGTTGATGTCGACCACGCCCCGCTTCTTCATCACCGTCTGGAAGAGCGGCGCCGTGAGGAGGTTGATCGCCACGGAGGAAGCGATGCCCGCGGCAAGCCCGAGGAGAATACTGCCCCCGGTGATCTTCAGCACGAGCCAGGTGATGTACATGGAGAGGACGACCACCTGCGGGTAGGAGAAATGGATGATCATGGCGACCAGCAGCAGGAGGTTGAACCCCGTCACCAGGAGGACGTAGATGCTTCCCGTGGAAAGGCCGTTGATGACCTGCGCGATGAAGACCTGCATTCCCTATGCCCCCAGGTACGCTTCCCGCACGCCCGGGTCGGCGAGGAGTTTCTCGGCGCTCCCCTCGAGGGAGACGGTGCCCGTCTCCAGCACGTACCCCCGGTGGGCGCACTTCAGCGCCTTGTACGCGTTCTGCTCGGCCAGGAGGATCGTGTAGCCTTCACGGTTCAGGCGCGTGAGGATGGCGAAGATGTCGTTCACCACGATCGGGGCGAGCCCAATGGAAGGCTCGTCCACCATGATCAGGCGGGGTGCGGACATGAGCGCCCGCCCGATGGCCAGCATTTGGCGCTCCCCGCCGCTCAGGGTGCGTGCCACCTGGTCCTTCCTCGTGGCGAGGATGGGGAACCACTCGTAAACCCGCGCGAGATTCTTCGAGGAGTTGCGCATGTTGTTATGGGCGCCCAGGAGCAGGTTGTCCAGCACGGTCATGGAGGCGAACACGCCGCGCCCCTCGGGCACCAGGCACAGACCGGCACGCACGTTGCGGTCCGCGCTGGTGCCACCCACCGACCGACCGTTGAAGACGATGCTTCCTCCGCCCAGGGCGTTGATGCCAAGGACGCTCGAAAGGAGCGTGGTCTTGCCGGCGCCGTTGGCGCCGATGAGGACGACGATCTCCCCGGGATACACGTCGAGACTGACCCCGCGCAGGGCCCGGATGTGGCCGTAGGAGACCGACAGGTCGCGCACGGAAAGGAGGGGGGCGGGGCTACTCTGCGCCAAGGTAGGCCTCCAGCACCCTCGGGTCGGTCTGCACCTCGGACGGGCTTCCCTCGGCGATCTTTTTTCCGAAATTGAGCACGGTCACCCGGTCAGAGAGGTTCATCAGCATCTTCACGTCGTGGCTGACGACAACCACCGTCACGCCGCGGTCACGAATGACGCGGATGAGAGCCTCCACCGCGCCGATCTCCTTCACGCCCATGCCCGAGGCAGGCTCGTCCAGGAGGAGAAGCGTCGGGTCGGCGACAAGGGCGCGGGCCATCTGCACGAGCTGGCGCTCGGTCCACACGAGGTCGGCCGCCCACCGGCCTGCCGAGGTCTCCATGCCGGTCAACGCCAAGACGGCACGGGCCCGTTCCCTGATCTCCTTCTCGCGCCGGCTGGGCACGAACGGGAGCCGGAACGCGACATCGAGGGCCGCCGCGCCGACGGCATCGTTGACGCCGGCCATCACGTTTTCAAGCACCGTGAGCCCCGGGATGAGCTTGCTCGCCTGGAACGTCCGGCGGATGCCCATGCCGGCGATGGCATGGGTCTTCTCGTTCGTGATGTCGCGACCGTCGAACTCGATCGCGCCGCTGTCGGCTCGCACGAGGCCGGTGACGCAATTGAAGAATGTCGTCTTCCCGGAGCCGTTGGGCCCGATGATCCCATGGATCCGGCCCCCGGCAATCTCCACGTCGACGTGGTCCAGGGCCTGGATTGCGCCAAAGGATTTGCACACCCCTGTCACGCGCAGCATCGGGACATCCATATGAGTCAGCCGAGTCTACGGGATCGAGATTGCCATGTCAACGCCAACTCTGAAATATCAGCCCGCTCATCTCAGAAATCTCGACATAGTAAGGACATACACGCGCGTACTTTCCACGATCTCCTCGATTTCGACGTATTCGTCGGCGTGGTGCGGGATATGCCGGGGCCCCGGTCCGTTCACCAGGCACGGGATCTTCTTCCACGCGCTGAGGAACGTTCCATCGGTCGCGCCGGGCACGCCGTTCCACGTCGGCTCCCGGCCGGTCACGTCGCGGTAGGCGTCCGCGGAGATCCGCGCAATGGGCTCGTCCTGGCTGATGCCCACGACCGGCCGGTCCTCGATGAACTCGATCCCGGCCCTGAAGTCAGGGTCACCTGCGGCAAGGTCCCGCAGGATCTCCCGCAGGCGGTCACGGACCATATCGTGGTCCTGGGCCAGGGTGGTGCGGATGTCGACGTACGCCATTGCCTCGCCGGGCATCACGTTGAGCTGGGCCGGGCTCCCGGGGGGGGAGACTGTACGACGGTGAACGTCACCGACGGCAGGCCCAGGAAGGGATCCGAGCCGCAGCGCTTCTTCTCGGCAGACTCGAACTCCTCGAACGCGATGATGATCCGGGCCAGGCGGGTGTTGGGGTTGATCCCCGTGAGGGGCATGGCGCCGTGCGCCATCTTCCCGTGCACGGTGACCACGGCCCGCAGGGCGCCCTTCATGCTGATGCAGAGGTTGTTCTCTTCGGGCTCGGGCACGAGGCAGGCCGTCACGTCGTCTGCGTGGCCGGCCCGGATGAAGTGCTTGATCCCGATCATCATGTTCTCTTCGTCGCAGACGAACCCCGAGCCGGAGCTTGCCCTTCCACGGCACGCTGGCGCGTTTGAGGGCCCGGGCCGTCACGAGGGCCACCGCGAGGCCCGCCTTCATGTCGCAGGACCCGCGGCCGTAGATCCGCCCGCCGACCACCTCGGCCCCGAAAGGATCGTGGGTCCACAAGGACCTGCTGCCTTCGCTCACGACATCAGTGTGCCCTTCCAGCATGAGGCAGGGCCCGTCCGTCCCCGAGTCCAGGGTGGCGATCACGTTCTCACGCCCGGGAGCGACCTCCTCGACGAGGGGCTCGATCCCCAACTCGCGGCGGATCCATCCCGCAACGTATTTCACCGCCTCGCGCTCCGTGGTGCCCGTCTCGGGCCTGATCACGGAGTCGATCCGCACCAGCTCCCGGGTCGTGGACACCAGCAGGTCGCGGTCGACCTCGGAAAGGAGGCGCTGCTCCCGCTCGTCGATCATGCCGGCCCGGGCCTTCTCGATGGCGCGGACCAGCCGCGTCACCGCAGCGTTCACGGGAACGGGAATGCCAAGGGCCGCCGCCTCGCGGACGACCGCCCCGTTCATGAAATCGATCTCCGACTGCCTGTTCCTGTCAAAATCCTGCAGCATGGAGGAGCGGTTGGCGCCCGTCTTTTCGCAACGTCACAGACGGCCGCAAAGGGGTCATCGTAGGTGAGACGTACGCCGCGCGCCTTTGCCACGGCCACCGCCTCTGCGACGAGGTCCGCCATCAGTGCCTTCGTGTCATCGCTGTCCAGCAGGCGCCCGTTGACCTGGCCGGTGATGGCGGTGAGCGCGTTGATGCCGACGTTGATGACGAGCTTGCTCCACACGAGCGAGGCGACGTCGGTCTCCACGTGCGTCTCGAAACCGGCCGCCGTCAGCGCGGATGCCAGCGGGGCAAGGCGCTCGGACCGGCCGTCCGACATGCACACGTGCGTGGGCCCCTTGCCCGCGTGGCGGATGCGCCCGGGTCCCAGGAAGGTTGCCCCCTGGGATGTCACCCCGGCCGCGGTTCGCCCGGCACCGAAGTGCCGCCGTATGATCTCCTCGTTGCCGAGACCGTTCTGCAGGGTCAGCACAATGGCCTGAGGATCCGCCAGGGGCGCGAACTGGGCAGCGGCATCCTCCGTCGAGGTGGACTTGACGAAGATGATGAGCGCCGCCGCCCCGCGCGTCGCGGCGGGGTCAGCGCTCGCCGCGGGACGGGCAACGGTGACCGCACCGGTGGCCGCATCCTCGATAGCAAGTCCGTTCGCGAGGACCGCGTCGACGTGCTCCCTGAAGACGTCGTAGAGCACGACCTCGTGACCGGCGAGCGAGAGGCGCCCGCCGAAAAGCGACCCCATCGCGCCCGAGCCGATAATCGCTATTTTCATTCGCTTGAGACTAAACGGCCGCCAGCACTTCGTCCAGCGCACGCACGGGCTCCCTGAGGCGCCCGCGGAGTCGCGCCGCGAGGCGCCCGCGGGGTCGCGCCGCGAGGCGCCCGGCTATTCCTCGAAAGGCATGTCGATGTGCTGGAGATCCCGGGTGAGAAACGTCTCGGGGAATATCTCCCGCGCCTCGCCGAGGAGTTTCTTCAGCTCGCGCTCGGAATAGCGCGGACTGTAGTGGATCAGCCCCAGCTGCTTCACGCCGGCCTCGCGCCCGAGACGCGCGGCCTGCGCGGCCGTGAGGTGCTTCTTGTCGGCTGCCGTATCCGCCAGCTCCTCCGAGAACATCCCCTCGCAGATGAAGACGTCCGAGCCGCACGCGAACTGCGCGAGCCCCGGCGCGGTGGTCGTATCGGTGGCGAAGCAGAACTTGCGCCCCTTGCGCTCGCTTCCCAGTACCTGCGCAGGGGTCACGGAGGTCCCGTCAGGAAGGGAGACCGTTTCACCGCCCTGCAGCTGGGACCAGAGCGGGCCGCGGGGAACGCCCAGCTCCTGCGCCTTCTCGGGAAAGAACACCCCCGGGCGCTGCGCCTCCTCCAGGCTGTAAGCGAGGCACGGCTTCGTGTGCACGAGGGGGTGCGTGCGGATGCAGTAGTCCTCTGCCTGGACGATCGTCGTTCCTCCCTCGATCTCCTTCACGACAATCTCGTAGTTGATGTACATGTCGAGCGTCCGCCGCATGGCGTCGACGAACTCGCGGATCTTCGGCGGGCCGAAGATGTACAGCGGCTCGTTCCTGTCCACCTGCGAGGAGAGCATGAGGATGCCGGGAAGGCCCGTGACGTGGTCGGCATGGGTGTGAGAGATGAAGATGCTGGTGATCTTCTTCCAGCGGAGGTTGAGCCGCCGCAGGCCGATCTGGGTCCCCTCGCCGCAGTCGAAAAGAAAAAGCTCCCCTTCGCGGCGGAGGAGCACGGAGGTAAGTCCCCTGCCGGGGAGGGGCATCATGCCGCCCGTTCCGAGAACGAAGACTTCGAGATTCATGAATGTGACTCTTCCTATTCGGGCAGGTGCAGTACCCTGCCGGAAAGCTCTGGGTTTTCCGCCGCGGCCTCGTCCAGGGAGCGGCGGTTGGCGATGACGGCGGTGAAGCCTCGCGGGAAGCTCTCCCGCAGCGAACGGGCAGCAGCGCCGACTGCCTTCCTGTCCACGGACAGGAGCATGGTCCGCCGCTCCTGGCGGGCCGCGTCGCTGAGACCATGGAGCTTGCGCTGGAGGCTCACGAATCCCTTCTCGCCGGGATCGATGGGGCGGTCTTCCCTGCCGACGGTCCCGATGACCGCCTTCTCCACCTCTTCTTCGCTCACGGCGCCTCCCTCCATGAGGGTGAGGCCGTCCGCGAAGGCCTTAAGGGTGCTGGTGATGTGGGGGTCGCGGTAGGAGCCGAAGAGAAAAAGCCCGTCCATGTTGCGGGGATACGAGAAGGCGCCGTACGCGCCTCCTTCCATCCGGACCTTTTCCCAAAGGTACCCGGTGGAGAGCATATGGCCGAGCACCGCGCCGGAACCGTTCAGCGGGTCCTCGTAGCGGAAGCCGGGAACCGCCCGGGCCACGCATCCCACCGACGCGCTCGTGACGAGTGACTCGCCGGAGATCCTGGCAGGCGAGGCCTCCCCCGCGCCGCCGCCGCTGCTTTGCCGGGCTGCACCTGCCGCAGCCGCTGCCCCCGCGGGCAGCATGCCGCCGATAACATCCACGGCCGACGCGATGTCCTTGAAGCTATCACTCGTCGCGGTTGCATTGGCGATCAGCCTTCTCCGCGCCGAGGAGAACCCGGCGGATCTCTTCCAGTTCCGAGGCGAGCCTGTCGAGTTCCGCCTCGCCACCGGCGACCTTTTCCTCGAGGAACAGCACCTGGGAGACTCCCCTCCACTGCTCTTCCCGGGCCACGGCCTCCGATATCATGCTCGCCGCCCTCAGCATGGCAAACTGGTGCCCGCTGGGGACGAGGGCGGACTTCATGTCGTTGCGCAGCTCGACCAGGATGTCCCCCAGCCGGGCCGAATCGCGGAAGTCCGCCGAGGAAAGCAGGCGCCCGACCAGGGATGCCGCGGCAGCGAGATTCTGCCGCAGGCAGCGCGTGCGGAAGAACATGTGCTGGGACACCCGTTCAGGCTCGCCGACGATTCCACCGGCGTCCAGCGCGGAGGAGAACCCCCCGGTGAGCCGGAAGAGCTCGAGGGCGACCTTGTCGTACGCCATGCCCTGCAGGCCCATGCCGCACACGGCCCTCCCGAACAGGGGCAGGAGCAGCGACTGCCCGTCCGTGAGCTGATCGGTCGGGAATCCGAAGTCCAGCGAAAGGACCTCGTTGGTGAAGATGTCGTGCAGGGCAAGGGAGATGCCGCCGGCCGTGATCGTTTCCGCGATGGGGATGCGCTCGATGTCCCGCGGCAGGTCCCCGCGACGCAGGGACGGCACCGTGGCGAGGAGCTCGGGCAGGTCAGGAGCGTTCTGGAACTCGCGGAACTTGCGGCCCTCTTCGGCCAGCGCGCTCCGGGCGGACGCCGTGAGACCGTCAAGGCGTGCCGCGAGGCGCGCAGCTTCCGCGGCGGCTTCCCGGACGTCCTGGTCGCGATCGGGCCGCACGATGATGGTCAGCCGATGCGGATTGGAGACGAAGCTGCTGTCGATGCACCCTTCGAGGTAGCGCCCGTCACGGGCGAGCTTTTTCTTCAGCGACTGCAGGTGCGTGGCGAACTCCAGCGAGGCAAAAGGATCTCCCCCGTGCACCCATCCCCGAAAGGCGCGGCCCATCAGGCGCAGGGCGTACGGTGAGCCGTTGCCCCTGATCTCGCGGTGACGGAACTCCACGCGGTTCAGCATCGCTTCCACGAGGCCCTTCTCGAGGCCACGGGTGGAAAGCTCCTTCAGCGTGTCCAGCACCAGCGCGCTGATCTGCGGCTCGCGCGAAGGCTCGGTGCCCCTCAGGCCGGCGGCGAAGATCATCTGCCGCAGGTCAGTCTCCAGCCCGCTCACGGGCGAAAGGTCTTCCCCGAGGCCGGAGTCCACGAGCGCCTTGCGCAGCGGCGAGCCTGCGCTTTCCACGAGGATCTCGGAGAGCAACTCGTGCGTGACCAGCGC
>CAVYIU010000007.1:0-1038438 GCA_963768665.1 uncultured Spirochaetota bacterium
GTGTTCGCGTGGCGGTTCCTGCGCGAGTCGAAGGAGATGCGGGCCTCGGGCGCGTTCCACGCGGCGCACCCGCCGACGCCGGGGCGCGTGGCGTCTCGGCGGGTGGTGTCGCACCCGGCGAGCCGGCGTCGCGACTGATCTGGATCTACACCTTCGCGATCGGCGCGTTCAGGGAATGAACACGGTGCCGCTGATGCTCAAGGCGCGCTCGGGGTCACCGAGCACACGTTGGGTTACTTCTTCACGTATTTCGCCGTGATGGGCGTCATGGTACGCGCCGTCCTCCTCGGAAGGCTCGTGGCCTGGCTGGGAAGCCCGGCTGTCGCGCATCGGCATCGTGATGCTCGCGGTCGGGCTGCTCCCGCTCCCGCTGGCGCACGGCTACCTCGCGCTGGGGCGTCAATGACGCTCATGCCGCTGGGAACCGCGTTCACCTTCCCGTGCGTGACGGGGCTGCTCTCGCAGGTCGTGCCGCCGCCGATCGCGGGCTCTACATGGGCGTGCAGCAGACGTTCGGCGGCATTTCCCGCGTGGCGTTCCCGGTCGCCGCCGGCTACATGATGGACCGGTTCGGCTACGGGACGCCGTTCCTCGTCGCCGCGCTGCTGGTGCTGGTCACGCTGCCGCTGACCAGGGCCATGGCCGGGTACGCGACGGTCGGCGAGCGCGACATCGCCGCCATGAAAGGCATCGTCGCGCAGTGGCTTGCCGACGGCACGTGGCTCACGCTGCGGGCCGTTGCGGCCGGCCTGGCGCACCCGCCGATCCTGGAGGACCCCGACGTTGCGCTGTATGCCGTGGAGACGGCAGCCACGCTCGTGGCGGCGCTGACGCGCGCCGGCGCAAAGGACCGCAGGGAGGAGAGCTTCAAGATCCTCCGCCAGGGCCTGGGCTACAGCCTCAGCGTGTTCGCCGCGGCATCCCCCGGGGAGGGCTTCACGCTGCTGAGAAAGTGCGCGGCGGTGGGTGATCCTGACCTGGCATGGGTGATCAGGGAAAACCTGAAAAAGAAGAGGATCTCCGACGCTTTCCCGGAGGATGCGCAGAGGTCGCCGCTATTGCAGCAGGGGCAGCCGCACGCTGACGACCCTTTCCAGTGCCGCGATGACGTCCGCCGTCGTGCCGCGATAGCCTTCGCGCCGAGTGTCGTGCAGAAGTCCTCGTGGGTCCTGCCCCTGCGGTACTCGGGGACCTTCGCCGGCATGGCCAGGTAGCGGGTGAAGATGGAGATGTCGTTGGAGACCAGCAGGCTCGCCTGGTAGAAGAGCAGCAGGCGCGTGCGATAGATCGAGGTGCCGACGATCTTCTTTTCCCCGATGGCCAGGTCCGATATGCCCTCGGGGTGCGCGCCGGTCAACACCGAGGCCCGCCAAGCGCCTCGACGATCCAGGAGTTGATCTCCGCCGCGTACTCCTTGTTCCGAAACGGCGAGCTGACTTCCTTGACAACGGCAAGCACCACCTGCCCGGGCCCGAGGATGACGGTGCCGCCGCCCCCGCGCCGCCGCAGCCACGGCACCCCGTCCGCCTTCAGGTGTGTCCAGCAGCAGGTCCGGCTCGGGCTTTCCGGCGGCGCCCAGCACGGCGCAGAGGGACGGGGGCTCGTAGACGCGGAACTGGGGCGCCCCTGTCTGCCGGTAG
The DNA here is from genome assembly GCA_963768665.1 of uncultured Spirochaetota bacterium. Taxonomy (GTDB): domain Bacteria; phylum Spirochaetota; class Spirochaetia; order SZUA-6; family Fen-1364; genus Fen-1364. The sequence goes on from CAVYIU010000007.1 coordinate 1,641, forward strand.
TTCGTCCAGGAGATCGTCGTTGACGGTGCTCTCAGGCACCGAACTTCTTCAGCTTCCCCGTGTAGGACAGGGCGATGCGGATGAGCATCTGCCCTGAGATGGTGCCCCACAGGCCGCGGGCGCAGTTTCGCTCGCCGAACTTCGCCGTGCCGTCAGCCCGCACCCCATCACCCGCGATGAGGAACGGCACGGGGTGCGAGGTGTGCGCCTTGGCCACCGCGGGGGTGGAGTGGTCGCCGGTCACGATGATGATGTCGGGCTTCATGGCGAGCACCTTCGGCAGGAACGCATCGACCTTCTCGATCTCCTTCACCTTTGCATCGAAATCCCCGTCCTCGCCCTTGGAGTCGGTGTACTTGTGGTGGATGAAGAAGAAATCGTGCGCTTCCCAGACCTCGGCGAGCTTCTTTGCCTGCGCGTCGAGGTCCGCCAGGTCCTCGATTGCCTCCATGCCGACCAGCCGGGCAACGCCCTTGTAGTCGGGGTAGACGGCCAGGGCAACGGGGGAGAGCTGGTAGAGCTCCTGCAGCGAGGGGATGTGGGGCAGCTCGGCAAAGCCGCGCAGCAGCACGCCGTTGGCCGGGGTCTGGCTGGAAAGGATCTTCCGCGCCTGCGCCACGAAGTCCTTTGCCACCTGGGCCGTGTGCTCGGCCTTCGGGTCGGTCGCGGCCGGGTCGAGGGGCTTCTGGCCGTGACCTGCGGGTCGGTGTCCGCAACGAGGTCGGAGAGGCCCTTGCCGCGGAAGACCACGACGGCGCGGTAGTCCTTCACCGGCTTCACGAAGACCTCGACACCCTTGATGGAGACGGCCTTCAGGAGCTCGCAGAGCTCGGCGCACTTCTCCGTGGGGATCCGGCCGGCGCGCCTGTCGGAGATGGCCCCCGCCGCATCCAGCGTCGCGAAGTTGAGCCGGGCCGCGACGTCGCCTGGCTTCATGGGGAATGCCACGCCCGTGGCCGCCACCACGCCGCGGCCGATGGGGAACTCCAGGGGATTGTAGCCGAACAGCGCGAGGTGGCCCGGCGCGGAGCCCGGGGTGATGCCGAACCCGATGGGCAGGTGCACGCCGCACTCCGCGGCGGCGGCCAGCGCGTCGAGGTTCGGCGTGCTGCGCCGTTTCCAGCTCCGTCTTTCCGCCCTTCTCGCGGGGCAGGCCGCCCACGCCGTCCATGACGAGGAGAACGATCTTTTTCGGTGATTTCGTTGCCAGTTCTTTCAGTATCGTGTCCATGGTCATCCTCCCGGTGCATCTTTCTTCTTCAGCTCGTCGAGCGCCGCGCTCGCTTCTTCCTTCTTCATCGTGCGGGCCAGCTCGTCCCGCGGGCCGACCACCATCTCGAGCTGGGCGAGGAGAAGGTCCGCGTCCACCGGGCTTCCCGCCCGTCATGCGGATGCGCCGCAGCTTCTCCTTCAGCACCGACACCTTGGCCTTCAGGTCGGCAAGCTCCGTCTCCAGCGCGGCCTGCTTCGCCACGGCGTCCGACAGCCGCGCCTGCGCCTGGGCGGCGAGCGCCTCGTCGCCCGTTGGAGCGCGCGAGCGTCGACTCGGCGCGTCCAGAGGTTGCTCTCTTCCTCCGCCGCGGCGAGCGCCTTCTCCGTCTGTTTCAGCGTCGTGATGAAGGCCAGCACGTACTCCGTGGCCTGCTGGGGGTCGAGGCCTTCGAGGTCTGTATCCAGCATGACGTCTCTCCCGCGCGGAATGGTAGCATGAACAAAGGCTGCGGCGGAAGAACGGCGCCGGCCGATCAGCCCAGCAGCGCGCTGAGGGCGAGACGCACACCCACGGCGCCGAGCGCCACGGCGAGCCCCACGACGATCCAGCGCGAGGAAATCCGACGGGACAGGAACGCGCCGAGCTGGGCGCCGAGCACCACCCCCACGGCGAGGCAGGCGTCGCGCAGGAGGTGCGTGGGCCACGTGTGATCGATGATGTGCTCTATGACCCCGGCGAGCGACGTGAAGACCAGGATGAAATGCGACGTCGCGGTCGCGATGTGCATCGGGAACGCGAACAGGGTCGTGAGGACGGGGACGTGGATCAGCCCGCCGCCGATGCCGACGAGGCTCGAGAAGCAGCCGATGAACACGCTGAGAATGACGCCCAGCACGGGCCTGTAGGCGAGCTCGTGCGTCGTGCCCTCCGCGTCGACCAGGGAGATGTGCCGCACCTGGCTGCCGCCGGTGGGCTTGTCCGTTTTCCCGGCGCGCTTGCCGCGGCCCCGCGTGATCGAGAGGAACACGGCCACCGCGACCAGCAGGCTGCCGAAGATGAGCCCGAAGATGCGCCGCGGGATGAAATGGGTGAGCCACGAGCCCAGGAGGGCGCCCGGGATGGTCGCGGATGCGAAAAGGATTCCCGTCCTGTAGCTGATGCGCTTCATCCGCGCGTAGGCGATGGTGCCGGACGTGGCGTTCACGAAGATGACGGCGAGCGACGCGGCGGTGATCATGGACGGCCCGTCCTGGGGAAAGAGGAGCACGAGGAGCGGGACGATGACGAAGCCCCCGCCCGCCCCGATGATGGTCCCGTAGGTGCCGACGGCAAGCCCGATGGGAATGAACCACGCGACGTTCACGAGGGGGCATCGTAGCGGCCGCGACGCCGTCGGTCAACGCGGCTGCCCTTCGGTGATTCGCAGTGTCGCTGATTCGCAATTGATGCGCTGCCGGCGAACCGCTATCCTGTCCTGCCGTGATTGTCTCCCCGGATGACCCGATCTTTGCCCTCGCCACCCCCGCGGCGCCCAGCGCCATCGCCGTCATCCGCGTCTCGGGCAAAGGGTCGCTGGAGCTGCTCCTGCCCCTGCTGCGGGGCAGGTCCGATCCCCGGAAGATGAAAGGAGCCACCCTGCGCCGCTTCGCGATCTGGGACTCCGACGAGATCGTGGACGACGTGATGCTTGCCGTGTATCTCGCCCCAAGGAGCTACACGGGCGAGGACGGCGCGGAGATCTTCTGCCACGGCAGCATGCCGGTGATCCAGCGCCTTCTGTCGCTCCTCGGGCGCGCGGGCCTCCGCGCGGCCGGGCCGGGCGAGTTCACCCAGCGCGCGTTCCTCAACGGCCGCATGGACCTCACCCGCGCGGAGGCCGTGAACGAAATCGTGCGCGCGCGCACGGACCGGGCCCGCGCGCTGGCCCTGGACCGCCTCGGCGGCGCCATCGAGTCCCGCGTGCGCGCTGCCCGCGCCGCGCTGGTCGACTTGAAGGCATCGCTGGAGCTCATGATCGATTCGCCGGATGACGCGCTTGACGAGGAGCCCGGCGCGGCACGCGGCGGCGGTTCACGCGACGCGGTGGACTCCCGTTCCCTGGACGCCGCCGTGGACATTCTCGCCGGCCTGGCGGGCACCTTCCGTCGCGGCCGCGTCTACCAGGAAGGGGCTGCCGTCGCGATTGCCGGCGCGACGAACGCCGGCAAGTCCTGCCTGTTCAACGCGCTTCTCCGCCAGGACAGGGCCATTGTCTCCGAGGTACACGGGACCACGCGCGACTGGCTGGAAGGCACGCTGGGCATCGACGGGATTCCCGTCCGCCTGTTCGACACGGCAGGGCTTCGCGTGCCGCAGGATCCGCTGGAAGAGGAGGGGATGCGCCGCACCCTGGCACTGGTGAAAGGCGCCGACGCGCTGATCTACCTCGTGGACGGCACCGCCGGACTGCTGCCTGCCGACGAGGAGTTCCTCCGCGCCTGGGAGGGACCCGCGCCGCTTCTCAGGGCGTGGAACAAGTCCGATCTCCCGGGCCGCGCCCGGCTCCGAGCGGGTTCATGCCCGTGAGCGCGCTGACGGGTGATGGCCTGGACGCCCTTTGCGCCGCCGTTGCCCGTGCGCTCCTCGACGGGCCGGCGCCGGGCGCAGGGGAAACGCTCATCGACTCGGAGCGCCAGCGCGACCTGCTGCAGCGCGCGCTCGCGGCGCTTTCCCGGTTCCGCGACGCCCGCTCCCGCGGCACGACCGCCGACCTGCTCGCCGTGGATCTCGCCGACGCCCTGGACGCCCTCGGGGAGATGACGGGGGAGGTGACGAGCGCCGAGGTCCTGGACCGCATGTTCTCGCGGTTCTGCGTGGGCAAGTGATGGGCCGATCCGACTTTGACGCGGTGGTGATCGGCGGCGGGCATGCCGGTATCGAGGCAGGGCTCGCCCTGGCCCGGCTGGGTTTCTCGACGCTCCTCGTCACGCAGAGCCTCGATGCCATCGGCCGCATGTCGTGCAACCCCGCCATCGGCGGCATCGCCAAGGGCAACCTCGTGCGCGAGATCGATGCCCTCGGCGGCCAGATGGGCCGGCTCATCGACGCCACCATGATCCAGTTCCGGATGCTCAACGAGAGCCGCGGCCCGGCCGTGCAGGCGCCGCGTGCGCAGGCAGACAAGCAGGCATACGCGGCCCTGGCAAAGAGCACGCTCGAGTCGCAGAAAGGACTCGCGCTCTTCCAGGACACGGTGACGGATCTCATCCTCGACTCGACGGGGAAGCGGATCGAAGGGGTGGTCACGGAGAGGGGACGCGCCGTCGGCGCCCGCGCGGTGGTGCTCACCACCGGGACTTTCATGGAGGCCCGGCTCTTCATCGGGGAGTGGACAGCGCCGGGCGGCAGGCTCGGGGAGCCCGCCGCGCAGGGGCTGGGGGCGAACCTCCGCCGGCGCGGCTTCACGCTGGGGCGCCTGAAGACCGGCACCCCTGCGCGGGGGCTGGGAGCCTCCCTGGATCGGGACCGCATGAAGGTCCAGCAGCCTGACCCCGTGGCCCGCCCGTTCTCGTTTTCCACGGCCGCCGTGGAGCGCCCCTCGGTGCCCTGCTGGTTCACCTATACCACGGAGCAAACGCACGCGATCATCCGCGCCAACATCGGCCGGTCGCCGCTGTACGGCGGGCAGATCGTGGGCCGCGGTCCCCGTTACTGCCCGTCCATCGAGGACAAGATCGTGCGCTTCCCCGAGCGCGTGCGCCACCAGGTATTCGTCGAGCCCGAGGGACTCGACACCGACGAGGTCTACCTCAACGGCCTGTCGTCGTCGCTGCCGGAGGACGTGCAGGAAGCGTTCCTGCACACCGTGCCCGGCCTCGAGCGCCTGCAGGTGGTGCGCCCGGGCTATGCCGTGGAGTACGACTACATCCCCCCGACCCAGCTCTTCCCGAGCCTCATGACCAAGGGCGTCGCGGGCCTTTTCGTCGCCGGCCAGACCAATGGCACCTCGGGATACGAAGAGGCCGCCGCGCAGGGACTGGTGGCCGGCATCAACGCGGCGCTCCACCTCCGGGGCGAGGAGCCGCTCGTGCTCTCGCGGGCAGAGGCCTACGCCGGCGTCATGATCGACGACCTCGTCACGCAGGGAGCCGACGAGCCCTACCGCCTGTTCACCTCGCGCGCCGAGCATCGCCTTTCGCTGCGCCACGACACTGCTGACCGCCGCCTCGTTCCCATCGGCAGGAGGATCGGCCTGCAGGACGAGGAGGCCGCGGAGCGCCTGGACGCGAAGGTGCGCGGCACCGAGCAGATCCGTGCCCTCCTTCGTGCGCGCCGGGTTGCAGGAGCAGAGGCTGCCGGTACCCCCTGCCTCGCGTCGCACCACGGTTCCACGTTCGAGCAGGCCCTCCGCGATCCGCTGGTGACCGCGGCGGTGCTCGCCGCCCTAGAGCCGGCTCTTGCCGGCGCGCCCCCGGAGTGGCTGCAGTTCGCCGAGACAGAGGCGAAGTACGAAGGGTACATCCGGCGGCAGGAAGAGCAGGTGGGGCGGTTCCTCGGGCTGGAAGGGAAACGGGTGCCGGCGGACTTCGACTGGAACCGGCTGTCGGGTGTATCCGCCGAGGCCCTGGAGAAGCTGCGGCGCGTGCGGCCGGTATCCGTAGGGCAGGCCTCGCGGATTCCCGGCGTGCGGCCGCCGGACATCGCCGTTCTCCTCATCCATCTCAAGAGAGACGCGCGCGATGGCTGAGGCGGCTGCCATGCTCCGCGAAGGCCTCCGCGAGCTCTCCGTTCCCGAGCCGGAGAGCGTGGCTGCCGTCCTGGACTGCTACATGGACGAGCTGGAACGATGGAACCCCCGGTTCGGCCTCGTAAAGTACGAGTCGAGGGAGGAGCTCGTCGTCAAGCACGTGCTGGATTCGCTCTCCGCGTGGTCGGTGGTGCGTGATGCGATGCCGGGCAGGCACCGCGGGGACCCTGATCGACGTGGGGTCCGGTGCCGGCCTGCCCGGAATCCCGCTTGCAGTCGTCCTGCCGGGGTGGTCGGTCACGCTCCTGGAGCGCATGGCACGCCGCGCTGCCTTTCTTCGCACGTGCGCTCTCCTCCTGCGCCTGCCGCATGTCTCCGTCATGCAGGCCGATTTCCTGGACGCCGCCGGGGCGTTCGACGTCGTGACCTTTCGGGCGTTCGCGCCGCTGGATCGTTTCCTCGCCGAATCCAGCGGTCGGGGTCCCCACTGGCGCATCATGCTCGCATATAAAGGAAGAAAAGAACGGGCGGAAGAGGAAATGGAACGTGCCAGGGCCTCCCTGCCGATCCCGCTCCAGGCAGAAATCCTCCCGTTGCACACGCCGTTTCTCGACGAGGATCGCTGCATGGTGGTGATGAAGAAGGCGGAGAGCGGTCCTCGCCGGTGGCGATGATTGACAAATCACACGCCGCCGGAGTAGGATTTTCGCAAGGGAGAGCCTGCAGTTTGGGCGATTCGACGATCGGGATCAAGGTCGCAGATGGAACCTACTACCCCGTTCTCGAGCACGGCTTCACGGGCAGGAAAAAGCTCGTCCTGACCACTGCCAGGGACAACCAGTCACGCGTCCAGATCGACCTCTACCGCGGAAACGGTTCCACGCTGTCCCAGGCGCACTACATCGGCAGCCTTATCATTGAGAACATCCCTGCCGCGGCGCAGGGCCAGCCCGAGATAGAGCTGTTCATCGGCATTGACGGTGACGGCCAGCTCTCCGCCGAAGCGAATGACACGAGCACCGGCGAGTCGCAGCGCTTCGCCACGAGCCTCACGACGCTCCCCGAATCCCAGGCCCTGGACGACTCGGAGTTCGTTCTGGAAGGCGAGATGCCTGACAGCGCGGAGGAGCCTGTGCCGGCCGGGGAAGAGGACGGGGAAATCGAAGAGAAACCGGAGCCGACCGTCGAACGCCGCCGCAAGGGTCCGAACCTCCTGCTTCTCATCCTGTTCGTCATCCTCGGCGTCCTCCTGGTCGCGGCCGTCGCGTACTTCGTCTACCGAAGCATCCAGGGACCCCAGATTCCCGCGCTCCCGTCCACGACGCAGACCCAGGCTTCGCCGGCCGCGGCGCAAGCTGCGCCTGCAGCGGCTCCCGCGGCCCCGCCGGCTCCCCAGCAGCCTGCCGCGGAGGCAAAGCCGGCGCCCGCGTCGAGCGCCTCGTACCTGATCAAGCGGGGCGATACCTTGTGGGACCTGGCCTCCACGTACTACCGCAACCCCTGGCTCTATCCCCGGCTGGCCAAGGCCAACGGCATCCGCAACCCGGACCTGATTTTTGCGGGCACGCGCATCACGATACCTGCGAATTGAAGTCCTGCTGACGCTCCTCGCGTTTCCCCTCGTCACAGCGGGCTGCGGGCCGCGGCAGGTCTGGGGGGTGCCGGAGGAGACACTCAGGGCTGATCTCGCCAATTCCCGCTACTCCTCGCTTTCTTCCGTGGATTTCGGGACGCAGGATCCGGCCGAGGCCTTCTCCCTTTCCCCCGAGGCGCCTTTCTACCTGTCCTTCGTCTTCGACACGCTCGATCGGCCGGCGCAGTCCCTGGCCATGCTGGAGCTTGCCGCGAGCAGGAGCCCTTCCCCCTGGAAGGAAGAGGCCGGTGTCGGCCTCGCGGAGCGGTACAACCAGTTGAAGATCTGGGACCGCGCCGCCGCGACGGCGCGGCGTCTCCTCGGCGGGAAGCTGGCAGTCACCCTGGAGCAGGGGGCGCGTCGCGCGCTCGTGGAGGCGCTGTACTGGACAAAGGACGATACTGCCGTCCTGGAGGAGTCATCGCGCCTTGCCGCTCCCGATGCCGAGGTGCGTCTCTTCCGCGCGGTGAGCTCGCTCCGTCTCGGGCTTCCGACCGCGCATGATCTCGTGATGGGGCTCTTTCTCGATGAAAGGGTCTCCTCGCTGCACGGGCGTTTCGCGACGTTCCTGGCCGGCGAAACCCCGGTACCTGCCGCTGTTTTCACCCACCGAACAGTCGATCATCGAGGGCAGGAACCAGCTCGCGCAGGGAGCCTGGGCAAAGGCGCTCCCCCTGCTCGAGGGTGCCCTCGGCGGAGCCGATCCCTCGCCGCTTGCCCACAGCGCACTCCTGGCGGACATGGGGAACGCGTACGTCTCCGGCGGGAAGGTCGCGGCCGGTGCCGTTTTCATGGAGGCCCTCGCGGAGAAGCTCGCGGGCCAGCCGCGTTTCGACGCCCTGGAGCAGGCAGGAAGGCTCTTCCGCCGGGCGCGCAACTATCCCCGCGCGATGCGCAGCCTGCAGGCGGTGACCACGGAAGCCCCGGCCGCCGATCAGCGCGACCGGGGGCGGTGGTCAATCCTCGACATCCTGTTCTCCGAGTCACCGCCGGATCTCGCTGACCGCGTGCACGCGGAGTCCCTCGCGTGGAACGACGCCTCGTACTTCTCTGATCTCCTCGAGGACAGGATCTCGGACGACGTCAGCGAGCGGCGGTGGCCCGCGCTCGCCGCTCTCCGCGCGGCGCTCGCCGAGAAAGGACCGGATCTCATCGTCGCGGAGCTCGACTACGTCCTTGCACGCGCCTGGCAGGAGGGGCTGATCCGGAGACTGCCCCCGTCCCTGACCGCGCGCGCCCTGTTCGCCGACGCCGTCCTGCGCGACCCGGGAGGGTATTACGGCATCCTCGCGTCGAGCTTGCTCGGCGAGATCCCCGACCGCGCGGTGGCAGGGACCGCCAGCGCGGACGGGCAGGCTGCCGGGTCGATGGACCCGATCGTCCAGGGCTTCCTCGCCTTCGGCCTGCACGACCAGGCGTACGCGCGGTTGTGGCCGCTGCGGCTGGACATGGGCAACGCCGATCTCCTCGACGCGGCGCACCGCTTCGCCGCGGCCGGAGACCTGCGCAGCTCGATGTACTTCACCGGGGCCCTGGCGCGCCGAAGGAAGCTCACCCTCGACGAGCTGGGCCTGTACTACCCGCGAGGTTACGGGGCGCTCCTGGAGCAGCTCGCCGCGGGGTCAGGGATACCGGATCACGTCCTCTTCGGCCTCGTGCGCGAGGAGAGCTACTTCGACGCCGACGTCGTCTCCAGCGCGGGGGCGATCGGGCTTTCCCAGCTCATGGCGGCCACGGCCGCCCCCGTTGCGCGCACCCTGAAGATTGCCGACCCCGACCTGAAGGATCCGTCCACGAATCTCGCCATCGGTGTCCGCCACCTGCAGGACCTTTTGAAAAGCGTCGACACCCCGACCAAGGCCCTCCTCGCCTACAACGCGGGCTTGTCACGGGTGCGCCAGTGGGAGCGCGCCGCCCCAGGGCTGCCGGCGGACCTCTTCATCGAGTCGGTGCCCATAGCCGAGACGCGCGGCTATGTCCGCAAGATCCTCGTCTCGTCGGTCATGTATGCGTTTCTCTACCACGACGCCGATCCCCGCGAAGCGGCCCTGTCGTTTTTCGGCATCAGGCAGGGCGCGCTGGAGCCCGAGCCGGCGGCCGGTCCCCGGCCCCGGTAAAGCGTCCGCAGCGAGAGCGAGCGTGATTGTTGCAGTGACCTGTGTTCGCCTGTTTCCAGTTGGGGACCATGGAGGCGATATACCCGTAGAGATCGAGGGTCAAACAGTAAGCGAATTCTCCGGCCGCTGCGCCCTCCCGCGCACAGCTATCGCAGGGTCTTCTCGTAGTCTCCCAGCGCTTTCATGAGCCGGGCCCATTCGGCCGGCGTCGCCAGGGCTGCTCCTTCCATGACTGCCTTCGCCGTCAGGCCCGTCCTGCCATAATAGGAGTCCAGGGCATCGCCATCCACGTCGAGCGACGCTCCCTGGAGCGCGATGCCGGCAAAGATTCCGCGCGTGCGCGCGTAGGAGTAGATCTCCGCTGTCAGGTCGGCATCCGTGACCGCCGAGGCGGAGCGGCCAAGGGAACCGGCTGCCAGGGACGCGTCGACCCCGAGTGTGAAAGACCCGTCCAACACGCGCTGGATGCTCGCCGCCGTGCGGAAGAACAGGACGATGTCCGCAGACTGGATGCCCACCTGCCAGCCGACGCTCGCACCCTTCAGCGTGACGAAAACCGGCCTGCTCCAGGCGCCCTTGTCGTCCCGCACGAGGAGGACGCCCCGGCCATGCTCGCCGCCGATGACGAACCCCACCCGCTGGACGCGGGGGATGATCGCCACCGCGCGCGTGTCCCTCATGAGCGCTTCCGGCACCTGGTGTTCCGGCACCGCGATGAGGGCCTGGAACACGTCCACCGCGTCCTGGACCCGGGCAGCCTCCGCGCGCTGGGCAAAGACCGATCCCGCGGCGACAACCGCCATGGCGGCGGCAAAGAGGACGACCAGTGTTTTCCGCATCGTGCTGTTCCTCCGAGGGCAATTCTACTGTTCTTGGAACACCGCGGGAACGTCACCCGGCTCCTGTCAACTCGCGGCGCCACATACCGATACATCTATCAGGGGGGTCGCGTGATGTTCTACGGCAGGAGACTGTCTCCTGCGCTCGTTGTCCTTGCTGGCACTCTGCTCGCCGCCGCCCTCCTGGGCACCGGTTCCCTCGCCCTGCGCCTCGGCGAGACGGGGGGAGCCCTCGGCGCCGTGGGCGGGTTCCTGTTCGACTCCTTCTCGTGGGCGGCATTCTTCGTCCCCCTCTACCTCTTTGCCGGCGCATGGCTCCTCCTCGCGCACGTTTTCCGGCGGCGTTCCGCGCTCCTCCTCATGTTCTCCATCCTCCCGTTTCTCACGACCAGCATCCTCCTGCACGTCCTGGCCGGCACGGGATCCGTGCTTCCCCAGGCGCTGGTGCGGTCCTTCGGCGTGGTTCCCGCGGCGCTCCTGCTCATCCTGCTCCTCGCGCTCGAGATGGCCTTCATCCTGACGCTGCCCCGCCGCGGGCCGCGGGGTTCCGAGCCGGCCCGGCGCGAGAAGAGGCCGCTCGCGCTTCCGGTCGTGCCCGTTGCGGAGGCAGAGGTGCCGGCCGCTGCCGAGGTCAGTGAGCCACCGCGCGCAACGCAGGAGGCGCAGCCGCTTCCCGCCACGGAGAACAGCGGCGTTGTCGAGTTCATCGACTTGATTCCCCCGGTGGCGGACGAGCCGGAGCTCGCGGTCGAGCCCGCGGCCCCGGCAGCTGAAGCCGCCGCTGCTCCTGCCCCCCGCGCGCGGCCTCCCGCGCCGCCCACCATGGAGACGCCGAGGCCCGAGCAGGAAGAGCTGCCGTTCCCCAAGGGCAGCCTTGGCGCAAAGGCGTACGGGATACCCGTCCACCACGTGCTGAAAAACCGCGGGGACAACGAGTACTGGATCATCGACGACGAAACGAAGCGTGCCTCCGTGATCCTCACCAACGCGCTGAAGGAGTTCAACATCGACGCGGAGGTCACGGGGATACGGAAGGGCCCCGTCATCACCCTCTTCGAGGTGCTCCCGGCGCCGGCGTCCGCGTCTCCAGGATCGCCAACCTCTCCGACAACATCGCGCTGCGCCTGGCCGCCCCGAGCGTCCGCATCGTGGCGCCGATCCCCGGCCGCCACGCGGTGGGCATCGAGGTGCCCAACCGGGTGCGCTCCATCGTCTCCTTCAAGGAGATGATGTCGCTGGACGTCATGCAGAAGTCGACGTACGAGATCCCCCTCGCCATCGGCAAGGACATCCTCGGGGAAGCGCAGGTCATCGACCTTGTCCAGACGCCGCACCTGCTCATCGGCGGCGCCACGAACTCGGGCAAGAGCGTGCTCGTCAACTCGATCATCTGTTCGATCCTCTTCCGCCGCAGCCCCGACGAGGTGCGGCTGTTCCTCATCGATCCGAAGATCGTCGAGCTCAAGCTCTACAACGGATGCCCGCACCTGCTGACGCCGGTCATCACGGACCCGAAGAAGGCCTTCCAGGCGCTGCAGTACTGCATCGCGGAGATGGAGCGGCGCTACACGCTCCTGGACGCGCTGGGCGTGCGCGACATCCGCTCGTTCAACAAGAAGGCGAAAAAGGAGCGCGTCCAGCGGCTTCCCTACATCGTCATCGTCATCGACGAGTTCGCCGACCTGATGGCAACCACCGGCAAGGAGCTCGAGACGACGCTCGCCCGGCTGGCAGCCATGGCCCGCGCCGTGGGCATCCACATGGTGCTCGCCACGCAGCGCCCGTCCATCGACGTGATCACCGGGCTCATCAAGGCCAACATTCCCTCGCGCATCGCGTTCATGGTGGCCAACAAGTTCGACTCGCGCATCATCGTGGACGCGGTGGGCGCGGAGAAGCTCCTGGGCAAGGGGGACATGCTCCTGTCGGCCGCGTGGAACCCGTTCCCCGTCCGCATCCAGGGCGCCTACATCGACGACGAGGAGACCGACGCCGTCACCGAGTACGTGAAGAAGCTCGGCCCGCCGCAGTACATCGAGGACGAGGTCTTCTTCGACGACGACGAGACGGCGGAGTTCGAGGGCGAGCCGGGGAACGACCCCCTCTTCGAGCGTGCCCTGGAGGTGGTGATGGGGCAGGGCAAGGCCTCCGCCTCCTATCTCCAGCGCCGGCTGAAGGTGGGATACAACCGCGCGGCGCGCCTGGTGGAAGAAATGGAAGAGCGGGGCATCGTGGGGCCCGCCCAGGGCAGCCGGCCGCGGGACATCCTCCACGTGCCGTCCAAGGCGGGGAGCTGACGTGCACCCGCACCAAGGGGAGGATCCATGAAACGGCCTGCCTTCTGCCTGCTCGCCGCCGGCCTGGTGTTTCTCGGCGCCGCGGCCGCCCCGGCGCAGTCGTACAAGGTGCTGACGTACAACGTCGGCCTGCTGCGTGCCTTCGGCTCCGACCTCGTTCCTATCGTCGAGGCCCGGGCGGCCGCCGCGCCGGCGGCCCTCGCGAAGCTCGCCTCCGAAACGGCACCCCAGGTCATCCTGCTCGAGGAGATCTGGCGCGACCCTTACGCGAAGGCGATCGGGGCCGCGCTCGCGCCGCTGGGGTACGCCGCCATCATGCCGGACGTGCACAGCATCATCGGGCTTTCCAGCGGCCTGCTCCTCCTGGTGCACGCGCCGCTCTCCGTCGTCGACTGGTCGTTCACCCCCTTCACGAAGACGACGTTCTTCGATTCCTTCGCGCGCAAGGGCGTGCTGCAGGTGACGCTGAAGGACGGCAGCACCGGTGCACGGTTCGTGCTCGTCGGCACCCACACGGTGGCGCTGGATACGAACAACGGCGTGCCGAAGGACAAGGCGCAGGTGGTGGCGGAGCTCGCGCAGATCGCCATGGTCCGCGCCGCGCTGGCATCCCGGTCGCAGGATGGCGCCCTGCCCGCGCTCGTCATGGGCGATTTCAACGTCGGCCCGGGCTACGTGGATGACGCGTACAAGGCCATCCTCGGCAACGGCGGCCTCGTGGAAGCGGGAGCGGTCTCCGGTGCGGGCCCCTTCACGACCTGGGACCCGGAGAATCCCCTGGTCAAGTACGGCGGCTACCCCTCCGAGCCCGCCGCGCAGATCGATCACGTCTTTCTGCAAGATGGCGGCGGAGCGGCCTGGTCCGTGCAGGGCGTGCAGGTGGTCATGAAGGATCCCGTGCCGGGCCTCCAGCTCGTGCCGAAGCACCAGAAGGCGGCCGTGCCGACGCCCCTCTCGGACCATTACGCTTTCCTGGCGGAGATCAGCCTCGGCCACTAGGCGGGGCATGGGCGGTTCGATCGGCGCACGCATGGTCGCTGCGACAGTCAGCGTCGCCGCCAGACCGGTGAGATAGTTGACGCGTGCGCCGAAGTAACAGGCGCACGAAAGCCTGTCACGCGGCGGGCGCCTGGTGAGCTGATCATCAGGGCGGGTGACCCGGCGGCGGATCTCCCCGACCTTCGCTGCCCCGCGGAAAACCGGCTGGCCAGTTATCTCCTTCGTTCGTCTGGCGGCGACGGCCTGGTCCCGGGAACGAATGATCTCGGGGCAGCCGCGCTGGGTCCCGCTGAGCGCCGGAGTGTTCGCGGCGCTCGACGTTATCTGGAGCGCACGACAGCTGGCGCGGTTACGTGTCCGCCGGCCTCTACCAGGTTCACCGTGCCCGGCCTTTTCCGTCACGCTCCGGCGCAGAGTTGCAGCGAACGCCATTCTGTGATACTTTGCACCGTGGCAGCAGCTGTACCCCGCAGGTTGTGGCCCCAGGAAACTATGTCAACGCTGGAGCGGCTCTGTTGCTCCTCTGAAGGAGGAAAAATTGAAACTAACGATCGAGCAAGTCTCTAAATTAACCAAACTCTCCATACCGACACTCCGCGTGTACGTATCGAGGCAGAAGCTGGGAACCAAGGTGGGAAACAACAGGTTTTTCTCACAGGCCGATGTTCAGAAGCTGCTGAAAGGTTCGAAGAAGTCAACCGCAAAGGCCGAGGTCAAGACGGCCTCCAAGGGACCCGCAAAGAAGGCGAAGGTCGCAAAGGCAGCGAAAGCTGCCCCGCGCCCCCGGCCTGTTGTGGCAAAGCCCGCCGCGGCGAAGCCGTCGGTGCAGAAGGCCGCTGCCCCCAGGGCAGACAAGCCTGAGCTGAAGGCGAAGCCCGCGCGCCCTTCTTTCTGGAGCAGGCTCTTCGGCAGCCGGGGACCGAAGCAGAAGATCAACGTGCTCGAGGCGAAATCCACGAAATAACCGCGCACCGGCATGACCGTCGCTTTGTCGCAGGGGAGAAAGAGCGACGGCAGTGCATGACGTGGTCCTTGTTATACGAGTGTAACAACACCGAGCACTCCGAAAACGGCGAGTGGATAAAAGCACGCCGCGTTGAAAAACGCGAGCGACGTCTTCATGGTCTGGGCGCGCCTCCACCGCAGCGCCGGCAGGAAGAGCAGGAACACACCGGCGACGAGCGCCCCGGCGGAGTAGAGCAGCGGGTGGCGCATCGTGGAGGCCAGGGGGAACGCGATGCCCGCGGCCAGGACCACGAACATCAGGGCGAAGGAAAGAGCCGACGCCCGGCGCCTGCCGAACCGGACTGGGATGGTCCGGATGCCAAGCTGCGTGTCTTCCTCCAGGTCGCTCCAGTCATTCGGGATGTTCCTGCACCCCACCTCCCACGCAAAGGCCCAGACGCAGAACGCGACAACCACGGTCCACGGCGGTGACTGCGTCACCGCGTAGACTCCTGCCAGCCCGCCGACGGTGACCATGGTTCCCGAGAGGGCCGCCTTCCAGTGCGTGATCCGCAGGAGAAGGCAGTAGCAGATCTCGAGGAGCGCGGCGGCGGCCATGAGGAGTGCGCAGAGCGGGTTGAGCGCGAAGGCGAGCCCGATGGCGAGCGCACCCCAGGCGATCACCCACCCCAGGGCGGCGCGGAACGACATGCTGCCCTGGGCGAGGGGATGGCGCTGGCCCACGGAGTCCAGGTCGAAACACTCCTTCCCCTTGCCGAGCGCGGTCATCTTCTCGCAGTCGACGCGGCAGTCCATGACGTCGTTCAGCGCGAACACGGCGGTAAAGCCGGCGAAGGCGGCGAAGAAGCCGATCACGACGGTCTGCAGCGCCGGGATGGCGCCCAGCGCGAGGAGAGCGCCGAGCGCGGGGTGCGCGATGTCCAGGATCGAGTGCGTCATGCGCGAAAGGCCGAAGAACTGTCTCACCCTGCTGCCCATGGCAACCCTGTCAGACGACATGCTTTCCTCCCAGCTCCTGCTCGATCCCGGTGCGGACTCTCATCCCCCCTGCATGATCGGGCGAAGTGTAGCGGAACCGTCCGGCGGGTGCAACGCCGGGTGGGGGGACCGATGGAGCCGCGGCAGGCCGGGACGCCGCGGCGCGGCGCTTTGACCTTCCGGACCGTCCGCAGTACCGTTGAATCGAGGTATCATCATGCTGCAGACAGCCCGTTCTCCCGCCGAGCTCTACGAGGAGCTTTCGGCAAAGCTCGCGACGGTCGTGCCGGACGTGGAGCTGAAATACAAGGCCGAGATCGCCTTCAAGATCAACGCGCTCAAGAAGGAGCGCAACGCGGTGATCCTGGGCCATAACTACATGGAGCCGGCGCTCTACCATTCCATCCCGGATTTCACCGGGGATTCGCTGGAGCTCTGCAGGAAGGCCGCTGCCACCGACGCGGACATCATCGTCTTCTGCGGCGTGCGCTTCATGGCGGAAACAGCGAAGATCCTCAACCCGACGAAAACCGTCCTCATCCCGTCCCCGAAAGCGGGCTGTTCACTGGCGGAGAGCATTACCGCCGCCGACGTGCGGGAGCTGCGCGCGCGGTTTCCGGGCGTCCCTGTCGTCACCTACGTGAACACCTACGCGGACGTGAAAGCGGAGTCCGACATCTGCTGCACCTCGGGGAACGCGGCGAAGGTGGTCGAATCGCTTGACGCCGCGCAGGTCATCTTCCTGCCGGACGAGTTCCTGGCGCGCAACGTCGCCAGGGAGACGGGCAGGAACATCATCTTCCCCACGCGCACGCCGCGAGGCGCCGGCGAGCTGGATTTCCAGATGGTGGGATGGAAGGGCCGGTGCGAGGTGCACGAGAAGTTCACCGTGGAGGACATCGCTGCCGTGCGCCGCCAGTTCCCGGACGTGGTGGTCCTGGCGCACCCGGAATGCAGTCCCGAGGTGGTGGCCGCGTCGGATTTCTCGGGCAGCACCTCGGCCATGAGCGCGTACGTGGAGAAGACGCACGCCGCCCGCTACCTGCTCCTGACCGAGTGCAGCATGGGCGACAACATCGCCGCGGCCAATCCGCGCAAGGAGATGCTCCGCCTCTGCAGCGTGCGCTGCCCGCACATGAACGAGATCACCCTCGAGACAGACGCTTGCCGCTCTCGAACAGACCCGATACGTGGTCGACGTTCCCGAGGATATCCGCGTGCGGGCCCGCGGCGCCGTCCAGCGCATGATCGAGATCGGGTAGTTCCGCGGCGCGCAGCGCCGCGTTTCCTCGCGTGCGGGCGCTCGCCGCGCACCGCCGCCGGGGTGGTGCTTCCGTGGGGGGTTCGTGTATCTTTGACGGATGCAGGCTCCCGTGCGCGTTCACCACCTCCTTCTCCCCCTGGCCGTCGCCGGCATCATCATCTGTCTCGGCCTGCTCGGCGCGGCGGCCCGCCTGCAGAACCTCGCGTATGACACGCTCCTGCGGCTGCGCCCGTCGTCGGCGCCGCGCGCCGACATCCTGCTCGTGGACGTCGATGACGAGGCGGTCGCGCTGGCCGGTTCCTGGCCGTGGGCCCGCAGCCTCCTGGCGGACGGGCTGGTGACGCTGCGCGAGATGAACGCACGCGACGTGCTCATCCAGCTCCCGCTGGCGCGCCCCAGCGCCCCGGGTGTCGATCCCTCGGCACTCCGCCAGGAGCTCCCCGACGCTCTCACGCGCGAGTTCTCACAGATCGAAGAAAACGTGCAGTCGCTCTTCGACGCCATCCGGCGGGGGTCGGTCAGGCCGCAGGATGCCTCGCGCTACGTGACGGACCTCGTCGGCCTGGTGGCCATGGCGAAGGTGAGGCTGTCCAACGCCGCCACGGGCATCGAGCGCGATGATGACGCGCTCCTCGGGCAGGCCGCCGGCTTCTTCGGCAGCACCTTCGTCCCCCTTGACCTGTCCGCCCCCCTGGCCGGCCAGGCGGCCCCCGCGGACGTGCTGGGCAGGCTTTCCATCAGCATCACCACGCAGGACGACCCGTCGCTCCGCGCTCCGGGCGTCGTGCCGCCCGTCACGCCCGCCGCGATGGGCGCCCGCGGCGGAGGGTTCAGCGGGCCGCTGCCGGACACCGATTCCGTCCGTCGCCGCATTCCGGTCGTGGCGGTTGTCGACGGGCGTCACTACGCGCAGATCGCTCTTGCCGCGCTCCTCGACTACCTCGGCAACCCGGCCGTCGAGATCCGGCCGGGGACCCTTTTCCTCCGGGGAGCCGCCCGGCCCGGCGCGGTGCGTGCCGATATCGCCATACCCATCGGAGAGAATGCGAGCGTCCTCCTCGACTGGCCGCGGGACGGGTTCCGCCACCTGTCCTGGGCGCAGATCCTCCGCTACGGGGACCTCGAGGAGGGACTCGTGGCGACGCTCCGTGACCTCGATGCACGCGGGTACCTGTCCTACCTCCGCAGCGACACCCCGCTTCTCGGCGTCTACGAGCAGGCGGCGCGCCTGAGACGCGACATGCTCGCCGCGGGGACCGCGGCCTACGTCGACGAGTGGAGGAGCGCCCGTGACCAGTTCTTCGCGCTCTGCGACCAGTTCCTCGGCGGCGACGCCGAGGACAGGATCCTCGCGGACGCCGACCGCGCCGCGGCCTCGCCGGCCCTCTCCGAGGAGGAACGCCGCGCCGTGCGCGCGGCAAAGCAGGACGTCCCGGCCCTTTTCGCCTCGGCGCGGAGCTCCTTCGCGTCTCTCCGCCAGGTGCGTGATGCGCTGCGCCAGGCGATGCAGGGAACGTTCGCCATCGTGTCACCCTCCGGCAGCATCGAGCCCGCGTCCGTGGGAAGAACCCCGTACGGGAAACCGGCATCCGCGGGCGCCGTGTCCGCGGCACTGGCCGGCACGATCCTGGGCGGACGCTTCCTCACCCCCCTGCCCGGATACATCTCTTTCCTCCTTGCCGTCGTCTTCGCCCTCGCCCTCGGGCTTCTCACCTTCCGGATGAGACCGCTTCTCATGTTCCTGTCCGGGCTCGGGCTCAGCGTTGTCGCTACGCTCGTCCTCGCCGGGCTGTTCCTCCTGTCGGGCGACGTGCTTGACCCGGTCCTCCCCGGTGCCACGGCGGCGGTCACGGGCCTCGCTCTCGCCGTCGCCGAACAGGCGTCCCGGCGGAGGCGCGGCCACGCGCTGCGCGTCTCATTCGCCGGCCGCGTCTCTCCGGAGAGCTTCAGGAGCCTCGCCGCTGCGGGCGATGTCCCGGGGAAATCGGGGCAGACGCGGGAGCTGGCCGTTCTTTCCGCTGCCATCCGCGGCATGGCCGCGGGTCCGGGGCACGCGGATCCCGCGGAGACCGCCCGTCTCCTTCGGGCGTACCACGCCGGCCTGGGGGAGGCGGTGCTCACGCAGAACGGCCTCCTCGCCGGCGCCTCCGGGGATTCCCTGGAGGCGTTCTTCGGCGTGCTGGACGAGAATGACAACCGTGCGGCGCGGGCGTGCAGGGCTGCCCTGCGGATGAAGGCCATAGAATCGGAGCTGTCGGGAGGAGCGTCGGCGCCCCTCGCCGTCCGTATCGGCATCGACGCCGGGCCGTGCATCGTGGGAGACCTGGGCGTGCGCGACGGCTCCGGCTGGTCGGCCGCGGGGCCGTCCACCGACCTGGCGAGCCGCCTGCAGTCGCTGAATCTCCGCTACGGGACGGCCGTGCTCGTCTCGGGCGCCGTCCGCGATGCCGTTGCCGGCGGGTTCTCCCTGCGCACCCTGGACACGCTGCGCATTGCCGGGACGGGCGCGTCGGTCCGCGTCTTCGAGCTGCTGGCGGAAAAGGAGAACGCGGACGCTGCCCTGGTGGAGATGCTGGGGATCTTCGAGGAAGGGCGCGAGAGATTCGAGCGCCGGGAGTGGGCGCGTGCGCTTTCCCTGTTCAACCGCGCGCTCGCCCTGCAGGCGTCGGACGGGCCGTCGGCCCTCTTCGCCGATCGGTGCCGCCAGGTCATCGCCGACCCCGCGCGGCCTCTCTTTTCGCCTCCGTGCTGACCTGCTTCTCCAGCAGCCGCGTGAGGACCTTCAGCCGCACCACCGAGCCGCCGCCGAACTGGGGATAGGCCCGGAAGCGCTGGCCGTCGTCGAAGAACTGGGTGCCGGACTCCCCGGCGAACGGCGCTGACCGCCTGTTGTGCCAGACGATGGACGGGTCCTTGAGGCTGGTTGCCGGCCGGGCCGGATCGAAGCTGATATACGAGTCGTGAACGCCCCGGTCGTCCTGTTCGGCGACGTCGGTGGACTGCAGGTAGCGGATAGTCCCCTGGACGAAATCCACCGACTGCACGACGGCCGTGTGGGCCGTGGCGCCGTCGTCCCCGCGGAAGAGGAACACGTCGCCGGGCCGGAGGTTGCGGACCTGGTCGTTCACCTTCAACAGGTTCCTGTTCCGCGGATCGAAGAACCAGGACCCGATGTACAGCGACGTGAGGGACGCGTTCGGCGCACCGACGTAGCGGGCGAGGGCGCGGTCCAGGTCGAGCCCGCCGCTTTTCGCCACGGCCTTCAGGACGTACCAGACGAAGCCGGCGCAGTCGATGCCGGTCCTCCCCATCCCGTAGAGGTAGTTGTAGATGTCCGGGCAGCGTCACGCCGCGCCCCCGCGACAGGACGGCCGGCTTGTTGGCCTGTCCCAGGTACGCGCCAGACTTCATCTGCTCGATGGAGTACCAGTCGGCGCTGGTGGACCACCGGCGGCTGGGGAGGTCGAACAGGACGACCTTCTCCCTCCCGTCGGAAAGCGCTGCCACGTAGGTGCGGAAGTTGTCGGAGCCCACCATGCCGTCGATGAGGTCCCAGAGGGACGCGGGGTCCATCTTGCCGCCGCCGGTGACGGGGATCTTTCCTCCCGCCGTGTCGGGCCGTTCGTTGTTTTCCGCGAACGGCAGGTGGAGCGTGAAGACCTTGCCCGCGATGATGTAGGTGCGAAAGCACGCGCGGAACGCGTCCTCGATGAGCGCCTCGATCCCGTTCCCCCAGTCCGCGGAAGCCTGCGAATACGCGGTGAGGAATCCCGTGTCCGTAGCATCGGGTCCCTGCAGGCGCGGGTCAGCCGTGGCCGGGGCGACGACGGCCTGGGCGCCCGCCGCGGCCGCGGCCAGGGCGAAGAGGAGAGTGCCGGCGATGAATGAAGCGACGCGAGCCATACGCTTCCAATATATACCACGGCCCGCGCACTGGTATGCCGGCGGCTCCCCGTCATAGACTCATGCAATGCGCGAGATGATCGATTCCTTCAAGGCCGAGTACGAGAAATACCGCGGAATAGGAGAAGGCGCCCTCGGGCAGCTCGAGGACGCCGAGCTCTCACGCACCCTTGCCGGCCACGACAACTCCGCGGCGGCCATCGTGTGGCACGTGTGCGGAAACCTCGCATCGCGGTTCAGCGATTTTCTCACGAGCGACGGCGAGAAGCCGTGGCGGGACCGGGAGTCGGAGTTCCAGAAGCGGACGGTCACGCGGGCCGAGCTGATGGAGAAGTGGGAGTCGGGGTGGACCGTGCTCCGCGACACGCTCACGAAGCTCACCGATGCCGATCTCGGGGCGACCGTGAAGATCAGGGGACAGCCCCTCAGCGTGCGCGAAGCTCTCGTCCGCTCCCTTTCGCACACTGCGTCCCACATCGGCCAGGTCGTCTATCTCGCCAAGACGCTGAAGGGCGAGTCCTGGCGCTGGCTCAGCATCCCTCCCGGGCAGTCGGCGGCGTACAATCAGAACCCCGTCCATGAGAAAGGTCACCGTGTTGTCCAGACGGTGATGGAGGAAATGGCCGACAGGCTTGAGCGTTGCGTCGGGGGCACGATGTGGCACGGCCCGTCACTCGCCGTGCTGCGGGAAGGCATGACGGCAGCGGAAGCCTCCGCGCGGCCGATCGCGGCGGGCCATGCGATTGCCGAGATGATCAGGCACATGACAGTGTGGGCAGACTTCGCGCGCCGGAGACTGCGCGGGGAGGATGCGGCAGACCCCACCGACGCGGAGGACTGGCCGCTGCGGGGCGGCGTCACCGAGGAGGCGCTGCGGGCCCTCTGGACGCAGCTCGACGCTGCCTACCGGGGCCTGGCCGCCGAGGTCAGGACCCTCACGGAGGAGCAGCTCGCAGCACCGGTGCCAAGGCACCGCTACACGGTGGCCGACATGGTGCGCGGGGTCGTGGAGCACGGCACGTACCACGGGGGGCAGATCGCGATCCTCCTGCGCGCCCAGCGCGGCCCCGTGCTATGAGGCCGATCGATTTCAGGGGAAAGCTCGTTGTCGTGACCGGAGCCTCCAGCGGCCTGGGCCGCGACATCGCGCGCAGGCTCGCGATCACGGAAGGCGCCGATCTCGTCATAGCGGCGCGCCGCCGCGAGAGGCTGGAGGAGCTGAAGGCCGAGATCGAGAAGGGCTGCCGCTCGCGCGTGTCCTTCGTCGCGGCGGACCTCGGCACCGCGGAGGGCGTGGAGACGCTGTTCAGGGAGTCGTGCGCGGCCGGCGACGTCTTCGGGCTCGTGAACTGCGCCGGCAGCACGTACTACGGCCGCACGCTCGACGCGCCGCCGGGGGTGACGGAGCGCATCTTTTCCATCGATCTCCTTGCCGGCATGCGTCTCAGCACGAAGCTCCTCGAGGTTTTCCTCGCGAGGGGCCGCGGCGCCATCCTAACCGTGACGAGCCTCGCGGCGCTGATGCCGCTCCCGTTTCAGAACGTGTACGCGGCGGCGAAGCACGGGATGCAGTCGTTCATGGAAGGGCTTGCACGCGAGTACCGCGGCCGGGGAGTCACATTCACGACGTTTCTTCCGGGCGGCATGGCGACGGAGCTCCTGGCGCTGGCCGGGTTGGACAGGAAGTTCGCAATGGACAACCCCGCGAACATGGACCCGGTTCGGGCCGCCCGCATCGCCATCGATGCATGGAAAAAGGGCGCGGATCGCTCCGTGCCCGGCCTGCTGAACAAGACGATCGCCATGCTCTCCCGGCTGGCCCCGCGCTCCTTCGTGGCATGGTCTACCGAGAAGGTGTACAAGCCTTGAAGGGGGCGGGGCCCGGCACTCGCCGGACTTCTTTTACGATCCCCAGGCGATACTCATGCCCATCACGGGCGTATAGATCGCGTTCTGGATGATGGCCTGCTCGGGGAAGACCTGGGCCACTGCCTGCAGTCCCGCGTAGCAGGTGAGCATCACGCCCGGTCTGCCTGCCGTACGTGGTGCTGTAGCCGTAGACCCCGTTGTAGCTCGTCCCGAGATTGATGTTCGACAGTCCCTGGTCGAAGTACTGCTCTCCCCACGTGAAACCGCCCGCGCCGCGCGCGAACGCCCCGGCGAGGGGCAGCACACCGAGGGCCAGCGCCGCTATCACGACCTTCTTGAAACGCATTTCACTCCTTCGCATGCCAATGCAACACCGGCACCGGCGGGGGAGGATACCACCCGGCGGGGCTGAGAGGCCGGGGGGACAGCAGGACACGTCGATCTTTGAAAAAAATGATATCGTGGCGGGGATGAGGAAGTCACGGTACAGGCGCACGATGCGGTTTTTCACCGGCGTGCTCGTGCGGGAAATCTGGTGGGATTTCCTTCTCCCGAAGATCGGCCTCGGTTTTCTCTCCCGGCGCACACGCGCCGCGCGCATGCGCCGCACTGCTGCGCGGTTCCGAGTGCTCGCCGTGCGCATGGGCGGAGTCCTCATCAAGGTCGGGCAGTTCCTCTCGTCCCGTCTCGACGTCCTGCCGCGCGAGATCACCGCCGAGTTGGCAGGGCTCCAGGACGAGGTCGGGGCGGAGACCTTCGACGCCATCCGTGCCGTCATCGAGGAGCAGTTCGGCGCCCCGCTGGAAGAGCGGTTCGTGGACTTCGATCACGTGCCGCTCGCCTCCGCCTCCATCGGCCAGGTGCACAGCGCGAAGCTCTGCGTTGCCGGTGCCGACGGCACGCCGTGTCCTTCCGTGGTGGTGAAGGTGCAGAGGCCGCACATCCAGGACATCGTGGAAGCCGATCTCGCGGCGATCCGCGCCGCGGGCGCGTGGCTCACGAGCGTGAAGGCGGTGCGCCGTCACATGGACGTGCCGGCCCTCATCGAGGAGTTCAGCAGGTCACTCTACGAGGAGATCGACTATCTCCGGGAAGGGCGCAACGCGGAGACCTTCGCGCGCAACTTCAAGGGCCGCGCGGACGTCGTGGTGCCGCGGGTGATCTGGTCACATACGACGCTGCGCGTCCTGACGCTGGAGGACGTCGGCGCCGTGAAGATCACCGACTACCCGGGCATCGAGGCCGCGGGGGTTTCCCGCGCCGAGGTGGCCCGCAGGCTCCTCGACGTCTACCTCAAGCAGGTGTTCGAGGACGGCTTCTTCCACGCCGACCCGCATCCCGGCAACCTCTTCGTGGCGCCGGCGGCCGCCGCGGGATCCCGCGGCGCGGTCGGCACGGCGAGGAGCCGCGCGTGGAGGCTCGTCTTCATCGATTTCGGCATGACCGGCACCCTGGATGCGCAGACCTTCAGCGGGATGAAGGAGGTGCTGCTCGCGGTCGGGACGCGCGACCCCGCGCGGCTGGTCCGCGCCTTCCGTGCGCTGCGCCTGCTGCTCCCGGAGGCCGACCTCGAGCTCCTGGAACGCGCCTGCAAGAAGGTCTTCGACACGCTCTGGGGCAAGTCGACCCGCGAGATCATGAAGATGAGCAACGACGAGTTCCGCTCGTTTGCCGACGAGTTCGGCGGGCTGCTCTACGAGATGCCCTTCCAGGTACCGGAGAACCTCATCCTCCTCGGCAGGTGCGTGAGCATCCTCTCGGGGATCGCGACGGGGCTGGACCCCGACTTCAGCGTGTGGCAGGGGCTCGCCCCGTACGTGCAGAAGTTCGTCGATCGTGACGGCAGCACCGGCGTGCGCCTGTTCTTCCGCGAGGTAACCTCGATCGCACGCAGCATCCTCGGGCTGCCGCGCCGGGTGGACGAGCTGGCCACGCGCATCGAGCAGGGCCGGCTGGACGTGCGCGTGCCCGAGATGCGCCAGCAGATCGGGAGGCTGGAGAGAGCGATCCGCAAGCTCGGGGGCGCCATGGTGTTCGCCGCGGGGGTCGTCGCGGCGAGCATCCTGGTATCAGCGGGCCATCTCCTGCCGGCGCTCGGCCTCGGTGCGGCCGGCGTCCTCCTCCTGCTCTGGATCCTGCTGGGACGGTAAGGCAGGGCCGGTCTCAGTTCCGGGGCGCAGGCCCCCGGCCCTTTGCCGGCTGTGCTGCAGCACCCGGGACGGACCGGACAATAAGGAGAGGCCGGTCTGCCCGGTGGAGGACCCCTGCCGCGACGCTTCCATAGAAGAACGCCGGGCAGGCCGCTCCGTCCATGGCTTGTCATCGCAATGAGGTCCACTTTTTCGCGCTTTGCCAGGTCGGTGATCGTTCCCACGACGGGGCCAAGAGACACGTGGACGTGCGCGTTCAGCTTCTTCTTCTGCAGGCGCGACTGGATGCGTTCCAGGTACCTGCGGCCATCCTTATATATTTCGTCAATCAGCGCCGGATCCATGGGAGGCAGCGGATAGGTCCATGGAACCGTCGCGGAGATCGGTTCCACCACCCGCACGAGCACGATCTGCGACCCGCGGTAGCGGCGGGCCAGGTCTTCCACGTGCGGCAGGATTCCCTCCGCGCGCCGGGAGCCATCGAGCGGCACAAGAATCTTCCTGAACATGTCACTCTCCTTCCTGACCCCGGGCATCGGCACTTCTCAGGCCTTCTCCTGCGCCGTTCCCTTGCGCCAGGGGAGGATGCCCGCCATCTCCCCGATGACATTCACCAGCTCGGTGTTGGCAGGAATGACGATCTTCGCATTCGCGGAGAGCGCGGCCTCCACCGCGATGAGTCGCCTCAGGAGCTGCGCGTTGCCGACGAAGTACTTGTCCGCGGCCTCGTTCACCAGCTTGATCGCCTGCGCCTCGCCCTCGGCTTCGAGTATCTTGGCCTGGCGCACGCCCTCGGCTTTCTTGATCTCGGCACGCCGTGCGCCGTCGGCCATGGTTTCCGTGGCGGTGGCAAAGTCTATCGCCGCCACCTTCTCATTTTCGGCCTTCACGACCTTGTTCATGGTCGCCTGCACGTCTTCCGGCGGATCGATTTCCTTCAGCTCGGTCCTGACGATGTCGATGCCCCAATGGCCGGTTTCGTTCCGCAGCGTCTTCTGGAGCTCCGCGTTGATCATGCCGCGCTCGCTGTTCGCCGACTTGAGCGTCATCGTGCCGATGATATTGCGCAGGGTCGTGCGGGCGAGATTGACGATCTGGTACTTGTAGTTGTTGACCGCGTACTGGGAGTTCTTCACGTTCTCCTCGTCGCTCTTGACCCTGAAATACACCTGCGCGTCGACGCTTGCGTTCAGCTTGTCGCTGGTGATGATCTCCTGCGGCTCGGCGTTCACCATGACCTCGGTGATGTTGATCTTGAAGATCCGGTCGATGATCGGGACGATCCAGTTGAAACCGGGGTTGGCAAACCGGCGGTATTTCCCCAGCCGCTCCACGAGACCCCTGTTTGTCGGCCGCACGACCCTGATGCCGGAGAAGAAGATGACCAGGACGAGCACAACCGCCGCACCAATGAGATAGCCCATAAAAGCCTCCTCGCCCCGTGACGGGGCATGAGCGTCGGAGGCAGCCTCCGCGGCGCTCACTACAAAACTACTGCGAGGCGGCAGGGCGTCTGTACGGAAGCGCACGCAGCATTCGGGCGCAGGAAACGGAAAGTTGTCGGATTGTCAAGCCCTGTCAATTTCTGCCGCAGCTCCGCCTGCCTATCATGGAGGATGAGGGGGTGCCGCCAGCACGGCGGTGCGCCCTTCAGGCAGGGGCGGACAGGAGTGCGGATGATGAAGCAGGGCTCGACCCCGCGTGACCGTTCCACGATTCCCCAACTCAAGGCACGCGCTAACGCCCTGGTGACACCCATGGCGCGCAACGTCGTGTCCCGGATCGGCGCCATGAGGGGAGTCCTCGGTGCGGCGGCGAACGCGGCCGATTTCGAAAAACTGGAGCGCGCCGCGCTGGCACTTCTTGACAGGATCGAGCTCCTCATTGGAGAGGGAGAGATAGAGCCCCAGGCACGTTTCCGTCACTCCGCGGAAAGTGCCCATCCCGCGCCCATCGGGAGGGAGTTGCGCATCGGGGTTTTCCCCATCGCGGCGAATCCCATTCACTGGGCGCTCCTGCTGGGGGGGCTCCTCGCCGTCGAGCGGCTTCACCTGGACAAGGTCATATACCCGATCGCGGGCACGGACCCGCGTAAGGCATCGCTGGCGCCGGAGGCCGTCCGTCATTCCATGGCACGGGAGGTCCTGGAGCCCTTCCAACCGTTGTTCGAATACTCCTCCACTGCCCTGGGGACCCCGATTCCGGGTGAAGAGATTCTCTTCAAGATCCTCCGAATGAACCCGGGCCAGGCCATCCACGCTTTCTCCATTGCCGGTGACAGTCATTTTCGTCGATTCCATCCCGCGACCGGGAGACCGGATACGATCCAGAAACTGGAAGACGGGATGAGAGGCCATCCTTTTGGATTCGACGGACAAATCCATCGGGTCTCCGCCGTCTTTCTCGCCCGCTCGAACGTCGACAGGAACGTTCCGACGCTGCTGGACGTGCACCACCTGAGAGGGCTCCCGTTGATTGCTGCGTCCACGGAGGTTCGACGTGCGCTTGAACGCAGCGACCGCCGGTGGATGCTCTACGCGCTTCCCTATGCCGCGCTCGTCTCGATCTTGCGGAACAGGCTGTATGGCGTGGAGTCACTGCCGGTGCCCCTGCAGGAGCACCGCGCGCAGGTCGCGCCGTGAGAGCGCCGGATCGCACGGGGCAACCAGCGCGCATCGGATAGCAGATTGTTCGCATTTCTTTATCCCGCTGAAATGGTCGGAAAGCGTTGCACGGCGGCACCTTGGGAGATGAGCAGACATCGTGTGCGGAAAGACCCCGCCGCGAGGACGTCCAGAGGAGGCCGAATGGCAGTACAGTTGAGGTTGACCAGCTACATGCGCCCGGAGTGCTTTCTGCCCGGAAATCGCCGAGAAGAGCCGGGAGGGAGCTTTCCGCGTCATCATCCATTCCGCGGCCGAAAAGGGCCTTCTCCAGGACGAGAAGGGAGTCCTGGTGAAGCTCCTGGACCGGGAGAACATCCAGAGCACCGCAGTGGGAAACGGCGTTGCCATCCCGCACTGCTTTTCCGAGGAGATACACGACCTGGTGATCATAGTCGCGCTGTCACCCGGGGGGGTCGATCTCGACTCTCTCGACGGAAAGCGGACCCAGGTCGTGCTGCTGCTCCTGGGCAACCGCCGCGACTACAGCCTGCATCTGAAGGCGTTTGCCCGGATTGCCCGGCTCATCAAGAGCGCGACTTTCCTCGAGAGGCTCCTCTGTTCGACATCTGCCCAGGACATGATGAGGGCATTCGAAGAGGAAGAGGCGAAGATTCGTTGAGGCAGGCAGGGACGGCGGAAGACGGATGTTTTCAATTCTTCTGCGTCAGTTCATGGTTCCAGGCTTCTCTCGCCTGTATGCTGGAATCATGAAAGCGAAAGTGTCCTTGTCCTTCCTCGCTGCATTCTTCATTTTCAGCGTGACGGCGTGGGCTGGTTCCGAGAACCCGGCGTGGGCTGCGACCGGCGTACTCCCTGCCGCCCTGCCCGCGCAATCCCCCGATGGCTGGTATGCGCTCGGCGATTCGTCCCTGCCGGTCACTCCCGTGGGCGTCTTTGACGACACGCTTTCGATGCTCACGCTGGACGGTGACAGCGGCGGCCGGACGGTAGGGCTCGACTTCTTCGCCCAGGAGATCGCCGTGAACCCGGATGTCTTCTACGGCGTGGGGATGATGCTGACGCTTGCAGTCTCCCCGCGATAAGCGCCGTGCCGTGTGCCGCGGGTCACGGCCTTCGGCGCGGAGCTCTCCGTGCGGCGTAAGCTCCTCTTTTCAAACGCGGATGGCTGCTGTAAACTCCCCCATCAATGTGTCATCCGGAATCTGGTTCGCTACTGCGGAGCCGGCGTTTGATCGCAGCGGTTGTGTGCGGCGCATTCCTCCTTCTTCCCGGCATCGCATTCGCCCAGGGCACCGACCAGCCGATCCGCGTCTCGACGCAGATGAGCTTCGGTGCAATCTACGGCGAAGGGTACGAGTACGTCTACAACCAGCAGGTAGCGACCAACTACAAGAACAGCGAGCTCGATTGGCCCCTCGCGCCCCTTTTCTACACCGGCGCCGAGATTTCCCTCAACACCAGCATAGGAGTCTTTGCCAGCCTTGGCGTACGGGAGGGCCTGCCGGGAAAGACGGGCACAATGAGCGATTCGGACTTTTTGGACGGGGACGGCGTCCGCACCAACCTCTCCGAGAGCACCAGCGACGCGGAACGAGCGGTTCTCCTGGACCTGAAGGCCGGCTACCAGTTTGCGCTCGGCAGCGCCGCCTCGCTGGGCTTTTATGCGGGCTTCTCCTACATGGATTTCAAGTGGTCCGCGCGCGACGGCTACTACCAGTACCCGACGAGCGGCTCCCAGTACTACTTTGACAGCAACGGCAACCTTGTCCTCGGAAGCTACCCCGCGTGGTCCGCGAGTGAAACCCAGACGCCCCTGTACGGCGTAGGCATCTTTTACGAGCAGGCCTACGTCCTCGGGTCCGTGGGCGTCAAGGCCTCATACCAGGTCTTCGACGCGCTCAGCCTGGACGCATCCTTCTCGTTCTCTCCCCTGGCCTACTGCTACACGGCAGACAACCACGTGCTTCGAGAGGTCGACTTCTATTCCACGCTTTCCGGCGGCCTCATGGTCGAGCCTCACCTCGGCCTGACCTGGACGATCGTCCCGGGCGCGACTCTCAAGCTGACCTTCGACTACCGGTATCTCTTCAGTCTCATTGGCGACATCTCCCAGGTGGACGAGGGGACGACGTCGACTGCTTCGGACGGCAACTACTACGCGGGACCCGATTCCACCAGCACGAGCACGAAGGGTTCGGGAGCGGCGCTCTGGATGCTCGACGCGAGTCTCCTTTTCAGCTTCCAGCTCTAGGCGGAGGAACGAGGATGCGGAAAGTCGTTGTGAGGATCGCCACGTTCGGCCCCGCGCTGTTCATTGCCCTGGCTCTTGCGAGCTGCCCGGCCCCGGCGACCTACGCCCCGACCATCACGCCGATATACGCCGCGACGAATCTTGGACTCTATTCCTACAACGGCTCGACGTGGACGCAGAGCCTCGCGGGAACCGCACTCACGAGCGTCGTCGTGTCCGGCTCGGGTCCGGGGCCGAGGTTTTTGTCGGCTCATCAAACGGCGTTTCGTTTTCGTCAGGTTCCACGTGGTCAACATGGACATCCGCCGACGGCTTGGGCGCCGGCGCCATCAACAGCCTCTTCTTCGGCTCCACGGGTTTCTACGCTGCCGGGGCTGGTGGTCTTTCATCCTACAACTTTGACGGCTCCAGTCCATCGTGGACCACCAACACCACTATCACCACCGCAGCGATCAACGGTGTCTATGTTTTCGGCAGCTACACATATGTTGCCGCAGATCAGCTCTATGTCTTCAACGGGACGAAACAGGAGGCAGGGACGCCGTATGCACCGTTGAATATCGTGGCGGTAGCGGGGAGCACCACGGTGACGGCGGTCATGGTTGACTCGAACCAGGACGTCTTCGCGGCGACCAACAAGGGTCTCAATGTCCTGTACAGCGGGACAACCGCTTTCCCCTCGACACCGATCCTGAGCGGAACAGCGGTGTACGGTCTCTTTTTCGACTCCCAGGGCAACCTGTACGCCGCGAGCGCCGGTGGCTTGAAGATGTTCGGCGCAACAACGGGCACCCCGACCACCATCCTCACGGGGCAGGTGAACTGCGTCTCTGTCGATGGGGCGGGGACCATCTACGCCGGGACGAACTCGGGACTCGAGATATCAAGGGACAGCGGAAAAACGTGGACGGCAAGCTCGTGGAGCGCCAAGGTGAATGCGGTCGTGACGACGGCGCCGCTCTACTCGTACTGAGCCGCGAGAGATTTCGTCGTGCTTCCGGCCTGATTGCAAGGCTCAGCGATACAGTGAGCGCGAATAACGGTACATTATATAACATTCATGGCCCGGCTATGGCATCCAAAGTCGACCATCAATAAGGTTGGGAGAATGAAACGAGCGGGACTGGTTTTGCTGACACTCCTGATGCCGCTAGCAGGCGCGGCGGCCCAGCAGGCCGTACCGGTCATGGGCCTCTCCCAAGTCATTGACGCCGCGCTTGCCAACGGCGACGACAACAAGATCCTCGCCGGTAACCTGGACGTTGCCAGGGCGCAGCACGCTCTCAACGTCGCCCGCAACGCGCTCAGCTTGTCGGCAAACGCGGGATACGGCGAGACGCTGCTCTACGGTGACCCGACGCTGCAGTCAAAGATCGGCGGGACCTCCGGTCCGGCCGCGGGCGTGACACTTGCAGGTCCCTTGACCAGCGTCGCCGTCACCGCCTCGCCATACACCATGACTTCCGGTTCCTACCCGGGGGTGTCCACAACACCGGCGGCGGCAATCGTCGGGGCGAGCGTCAGCCAGACCCTCTGGAACGGCTACCCTGGCGGCCCGACGCAGGCCGCGGTCGACAAGAGCCTCCTGGCGCTGCAGGCCAAGGAGGCGGCCACCGGTTCGGGCAGGCTCACGCTGATCTATTCCATCAAGCAGGCCTACTACACGATGCTCGCAGCGCAGCGGAACCTGGACCTGAAGAACCAGATCCTGGTCAAGCAGAACGCGCTTCTGAAGCAGATCCAGGCAGTGTACGACCTGAAGGTCGCCTCGCTCGTGGATCTGAAGACCGCGCAGATTAACGCGCGAAGCGCCCAGGTCGACGTCGACAGCGCTGCCAATGACCTGGGGACGGCGCGCATCGCTCTCGCCACCCTCATGGGGATGCCGTCGGACGTCACCTTTGCTGTCGCAGACGCGGACGATCCCGCGGTACCCGTAAAAACGATCGACGATGCCATTGCGGAAGGCCTCAAGCGCCGCGTAGAGCTGAAACAGCTGCAGCTCAGCATCACCTCCGGGAACGTCGACCTGGCGCTTGCCCGCGGCCAGGCTACGCCGACCGTGAGCGTGAACGGCGGGCTTGCCCTGGATCTCCTGTGGAACCAGTCGCTCACCACCGCCTATTCCTTGAGCGCGGGTGTGAAGGTGGCGATGCCCATTCTCGATGCGGGGGCTGCGCAGAGCCAGGTCGACGCGGCGGCGCGGCAGAACGCGGTTTACTCTTTCCAGCAAACGCAAACGCAAAAGAACATCGCCACCCAGGTGCGCACCGCGTGGCAGGGCTGGCAGCTGGCGCTCGAGAAGCTCGATCTTGCGAAGCTGCAGGCGGATGCCTCTTCGCTCCAGCTCGAGATCTACAAGGCCGAGTTTGCGAGCGGTACCGTTGCGAACCAGGACCTTCTCACTGCCTCCGTCAATGATGCCACCGCGCAGAGCGCGGTCCTGACCGCCACGAGCGCCATGCAGCTCGCGATCCTGCAGCTCCTGAACGTCATGGGATACTAGGAAGAACGGGGAGATTCGAAACAATGAAATCGAAGCTGTTGCTTGTTACCGCAGCCACTGTCACGCTGGCAATGATCGCGTGCAGCGCGGGCTCCAATTCGTCATCCGGCGCCGCACCCGCGGCAGCGACACGGGCCGCGGGCCAGGCAGGCGCTGCGACGTCGGCGGGCGCAGGGACGGGCGGTGCAGCGGCTCCCGGGCAGGCCGGCGGGCGGCGATTTGCCACGATCCCCGTGCAGGCGGTCACCGTGGTGTCGGGACCTCTCATCACTGACAATGACACGGCTGGCACCGTGACTGCCGTCACGCAGAGCCAGGTGGCGGCCCAGACGGCCGGTGTCGTGTCACAGGTGTACCGCAAGCAGGGCGACACCGTGAAGAAAGGCGCCCCGGTCGTCCAGATCGACGAATCCACGCTCAAGCTCGCCGTGGCAAACGCGCAGGCGGCGCTGGACAACGCCAAGATCAACCTCTCCACCGGGCAGCAGACGATCACCGAATCCGGACCGCGGCTTACCGCACAGCTCGAATCAGCGCAGAACGCGCTGACATCAGCGCAGGAAAACTATACGTCCCAGAAGGCACAGTACGACCTTGGAGGGATTTCCGCGTCTGCCCTGGACATGGCCAAGAGCCAGCTTGCGCAGGCGCAGGCAAATGTGTCCGCGGCCCAGCTCGCCCTGGACCAGAACAACCAGGCGGGCACGGAGAGCACGGCGCAGCTCCAGCTCGCCGTTGACCAGGCGTCCAATGCGCTGCAGCTGGCGCAGCTCAACCTCCAGTACGCCACGATCCGAGCTCCCTTTGACGGGCAGCTCGCTGCCGTCTACGTGACGCCCGGCATGTACCTTGGCCTGAACACCGTGGCGTTCCTCCTGGTGAGCACCGACAAGCAGATCAATTTCTCGGAGCCGCCCGCGGACGCACCCTCCGCCCACATTGGGGATGTCCTTTCCTTCACGTTCGCGGGGAAGAGCTATGCGGTGCACATCACGCAGACTCCCTCGGCGCCAATCAATGGAGTGGTTCCCATGACCGCCTCGGTGCCCGTGTCGATCCCCGTGTCGTACGGGACCGTGGGAACGATCACCTACAAGCTCACGATAGGGAACGGGCCGCAGATACCGCTGAGCTCCCTGCAGAGCCGGGCGAACATCAACTTCGTTTACTCGATCGTCAACGGAAAGGCGACAGAGGTTCCGGTGATCATCGTTGCGGAAGCGGGGACTACGGCAGTGGTGCGGGGTCTGAACGCCGGAGACCAGGTCATCCTCAACCCGCCACCGGGCCTGCTCAACGGATCCACGGTGCAGGTTGTCGCGGCCCCGGCTGCGGGAGGCCAGCAGGCTCCCGCAACAGGCGGTCAACAGGGCCAGGCTCCGGGCGGTAAGCAGGGCCAGAATTCCGGGCAGACGGCAGCAGGCGCAGCCAAGCCCGGAGGCAGCCAGGCTTCCGGGGGAGGCACCCCATGAAAAGCCTTCGTGATATCGAGACCACCGTCTTCAACCGTATCAACCCGGCGGTCAGCTTTTCCGTCAGGCGATACGTCCTGGCCGTCGGCATCTTCCTTGCAATCGTCGTCTTCGGCATCGTGTCGATGCTCGGACTCGGGATCGACCTTCTTCCCGCGGTCAACATCCCCGTCGTCGTTGTCACCACCTCCTTCCCGGGCGCCACGCCGACCGTCATGGATCAGCAGGTGACTCAGCCCATCGAAAACCTCCTCTCCTCCGTGAGCGGCATTACCGACATCGGCTCCTCGAGCTCGATCGGCGTCAGCAGGGTGATCGTCAGCTTCGACGTCAGCACGGACAAGAACGCCGTGGCAAACCAAGTGGCATCACTCGTCGCCGGAGTCGTACGGAAGCTTCCCACGGGGGTCAACCCTCCGACGGTCCAGACTTTCGACCCCAACTCCCAGGCCATCATCCAGTTCGGGGTTGCCGGAGGCGCCGCGGGCCTCGGGGACGTATCGCTGTACGTGACCAATACAATGATCCCTACCTTGGAGCTCGTGCCGGGCGTCGCGAACATCACCCTTGACGGCGCCCCGACGCGCCAGTTCCAGGTACTTCTCGACCCGAACAAGCTGAAGTACTTCAACATCGTTCCGGCCCAGGTGGTCGCCGCCATTACTAACCAGGCGATCAATACGCCCATCGGGACAATACAGAACAAGGACAGCACGCTGACCTTCTCCACGCAGAACACCCCGGCCGACATCGGCGCGGTCGCCCACATCTCGATCGACGCAGCGCGCGGGATCCAGGTGGACGACATCGGGAGCGTCCGGGACGTGCCGGAACCGACGAACTATGCGCGCGTCAACGGCACCCCGCTCATTCTCGTTTCCGTTCAGCGGACAACGGACTCCAACTCTATCGCCGTGGTCGATGCCGTGCGCAAGACGCTGAAAGGCATGATCATGCCCCCCGGGTACTCGGTGACATTCAGCAATGACACCACGGGACCGATCCGCGCTTCCGTCGCGTCCACCTACCACGAGCTGTTCGTCACCGCGCTGGTGGTCGCCCTCATTGTGCTCCTGTTCCTGGGAAAGCTGAACACGGCGCTCTCCGTCATCCTCGCGATCCCCATCGCGTTGTCAGCGTCGCCCGTGCTCTACAACCTGTCGGGCTTTTCGTTCAACCTCGTGTCGCTCCTGGCTCTCATCATCGCCATCGGTATCGTGGTGGACGATTCCATCGTCGTGTCAGAAAACGTGGAGCGGTACCGCGCGATGGGGTTCAGCCTGAAGGAGTCCGTGCTCAAGGGTGCCAGTGAAGTCTTCAGCGCGGTCGTCGCGGCCTCACTTTCCCTCCTCTCGGTCCTCCTCCCCGTCAGCTTCATCGGCGGCTTCATCGGCCGCTACCTGCAGCAGTTCTCGCTCGGCCTCGCCGCTGCCGTGCTTATGTCGCTGCTTGAGGCTGTCCTCTTCCTCACTGTCCGCCTTGCCTACACGCCGGAAACCAAGACCCAGACCTGGGGTGACTTTTTCCGTTCCTGGATCGAGCTCCCCAAGGCCATGGCTTGGGGGTGGAAGACGTGGCGCAAGGGGTTCGGCATCATCCTGGGCGTGGTGATCGCCCTCGCTTTGTGGATTGTGACGCACCGCTGGTACGCCGTGGCGGCGGTCGTCGCCTACCCGCTCGCTCTTGGAATCGGGTACTACGTGATACGGATGGCTCTTTCTCTGCTCCAGGCCCTCACGTCCACGCTTCACGGCTGGACCGAGACCGGCTTGGAATGGATTCGCGACGCCTACACGCGGGGTCTCGGTGCGATCCTCCATCGCGGCGGATGGGTTCTCGGCGTGGCGGCGGTCTTCCTCGTTGTCTCGGGCGCGTTCATCCTGCCACGGCTCCCCTTCAATTTCGTGCCGACCACCGACTCGGGGTTCATGGGCGTCGGCATCCGTCTTCCCAACGGAACTCCGACGCTCGTCGTCAACCAAGACACCGCCCGGGTCGAGAATTACCTCATGCAGCGACCCGAGGTGGTGACCGTGCAGACCACAGTCGGCGGTTCGGGACAGGTTACGATCCAGCTCTCGCCTGTCGGCAAGAGGCCTAGCGTCACGACGCTCGGCGCCCAGTATCGACAGGATATCCTGGCGTTGTTCCACGACCAGCCGTCGGTGCAGGTTTCCATCAATACCAGCGGCGGCGGAGGCGGGTTCGGCGGAGGCGGGTTCAACAGCGCTTCCCTCCAGCTCAACCTGGTCGCGGCGGACTACAACGTCCTGCTTGATCGCAACAACGCCGTCATCCAGCAGATCCAGGCGAACCCCTACGTCGCGGACGTGAGCTCCAGCCTCTCCCAGTTGAACATTGAGAACGACTTCTTTCCGGATGCGTCGAAAATGAGCGGAACCGGGATCAGCGTTGACCAGGTCGCCAATGCCCTGGAAACCTACACAACGGGCCTGCAGGCCTCCAACGTCATCACGGGTGGCCTCAGCTATCCCATACAGGTGATGGCTGACCCGGCCTCCATTGCCGGCGGCCAGTCCCTCCTCACGATGCCCATATACTCTCCCACCACGGGACAGGCGTTGCAGATCGGCCAACTCGGGCAGTTCGTGCTCCAGGAAGCGCCCGTGAGCCTGAGCCGCGACAATCGGCAATACACAGGGCAGCTCACCATCAACCTCAAGCCGAACGCACCGACCGCGCTGACCATGCAGACACAGATCACCAACGATCTCACCGCGTCGGGGCTCGTCGGGGGAAATGTGTCGCTCACCGTGGGAGGGGGCAGGTTCTCCCAGACCAGCCTTGCGGCATCCCTGGCGACCACGGGGCCCATTATCTTCCTCCTAGCCCTCTTTCTGGCCTACCTCGTCATGGCCGCGCAGTTCAATTCGTGGCGGTACCCGATCTACCTGCTTCTCCCGGTGCCCCTTGCCCTTGTCGGCGCGCTTTGGCTGGTGTACGTCCTGGGCGGCGGGCTGGATATCTTCGGCCTCATGGGCATGCTCATGCTCATCGGTCTTTCCGCGAAGAATGCCATCCTGTACCTCGACTTCGTCGTCGAGCGCATTGGAAAGATGCCTTTCCGGGACGCGCTGCTCGAGGCGGCCAAGCTCCGCTTCCGGCCCATCGTCATGACAACGCTCACCGTGCTTGTCATCAGCTTCCCGCTGATCCTGAGCAGGGGCCAGGGCTCCGAGTACGGCCAGAAGATGGGAATCGTGATGCTGGGCGGGATCCTCTTCTCGGCGATCCTGACCTTCTTCGTGGTGCCGGCAGCGTTCTACCTCTTCGAGCGCACCAGGGTAGCGAAGCTGGAGGAGCGGTCGGAGTCCGAGACAAAGGCGGTTGCCGTCGGCGAGCAGTAGACCGTACTTTCGTGGCATGAAGGCACTGTTGATCGTGCTCGGCGTGCTCCTGGAGCTCGTCGGCATCGTGTGGATCCTGCAGGGCGCGAACGTGCTGACGCAGGGGCAGATGGCCGGTCACTCCCAGTGGATCGTGATCGGGGTCATCCTGGATTGCGTCGGCACGCTTCTCCTGGTGTTCGGCATCCTGAGGCGAAGGCCGGCCCGGGCCTGAGCGCCCCCCGCGACGCCCTTACGGGCGCGCTGATCGGGCCGCATCGCGATCCCTAGGGGGCCGCTGAAAGCGTGTACTCGTCCAGCAGCCGCCGGTAGACGCGGTACTCTTCCAGTGTCACGTGCGGCGGCGTCTGGTGATCGACGCTCGGGATGAAGCCTCCCGTCCGCATGAGCGGAAGGAGGCGCTCGAACTCCCTGCGCATGCCCGCCTCGCCCCTGTTCATCACCATCTTGTCGAAATGACCGACCAGGCAGAAGTCCGGCTGCACCGAGCGGATACGCTCCCCGTCCACGCCGGCCTGCCGCTCCAGCGGCAGGACTCCCTGCACGCCCACCCCGGCGAGCCACGGCACCATCTCGGTGACGTCGCCGTCCGTGTCGACGATCACGTGCACGCCGTGTTCCCGCAGGAACCCCACCAGTGTCCGGTAGTAGGGCGCCAGGAACTCGTCGAAGAGTGCACGGGAGAGCATGGGCCCGTGGTTGTAGGACATGTCCTCGGCGATCGTCACGAATGTCGGCACGCAGTCGTGGAACATGCGCGCCAGCATGCGCAGGCTCCACGCGCACAGGTCCCGGTTCATTGCGTGGATCAGCTCGGGTGAATCGTAGAGGCCGTACATGTGACCCTCGATTCCCATGAGCGTGCGGGGAAACCAGTAGAAGCCTTCGAGGGTTGCCCAGATCACGACCTCGCCCTTTGCCTGCCGGGCTGCCCACGGGCGCATGGCTTCAAAATCAGCCGCATGATCGGGATAGAGTGCAGGCAGGATGCGCCGGTAGTCGTCCATGGTGGCCACGCCGCCCTCCACGTGATGCTGCGCGGCCTCGGCGCTCGACGTCGTGGTGGAGATCCAGAACTGCTGGAACGGATCGAGGTCGAAGTACCCGGCGATGTCGAAGACGGTGGACAGCCGGGAAGGCAGGCCCTGCTTCTTCCAGTTCTCGATCGTCCTGTCCCACCACATCGCCCATTCCCAGCGCGGCAGCCGGTCGACCGGTTTGAAATCCATCACGGCGCGAAAGCGCTCCACCGGGTTCATGGGGCTCATTGCGCGATACTATCCCGGCGCCACCGGCGTGTCGAGGAAACGATGCTGCTGGCGCCCGGCTCATGACCTTGCAGCAGCCTGCACTCCCGGACTACCGTGCACGCCATGTTCGCCTTCGCCGCATTTCGCTACAGCGCCATCATCATCGGCACCGTCCTGTGGGACGTGGGCGCCGTGCTCCAGAAGGGGTCGGTGGACGTCCTTCCCGGCACGGGGCTCGGCGTTCGGGCACTCCTGGCTTCGCCCCGGTGGATGGCGGGACTCGGTATCACGGCAGTCGGCTGGGC
Source organism: uncultured Spirochaetota bacterium (assembly GCA_963768665.1). Classification (GTDB taxonomy): domain Bacteria; phylum Spirochaetota; class Spirochaetia; order SZUA-6; family Fen-1364; genus Fen-1364. The sequence continues at coordinate 40,374 of CAVYIU010000007.1, forward strand.
CCTCTACGTTTTCGGGCTGCAGGACGTCGGCGTCTCGGCCGCCCGGACCATCACGGGCGGCAGCTATGTCGTGCTTGCTCTTTTCTCCATCCTCTTCCTGCGCGCGCGCCTTTCCCTGCCGGAATGGGCAGCGGTGGTCCTTGTCACCGCCGGGATCCTGCTCCTGGGACGGACGGAGCCGGCGACACGGGAGGCGCTTCCCCCGGACGCGGCCGCGCGCATCGCCGCCGGCATCGCGGTGATCGGGGCAGCCTGCGCTGCGCTCCTGCTGCTCCGCAGGGGACGTCTCGCCCTCGTGGTGTACGCCGCACTCTCGGGGCTGCTCTCGAGTGTCGGCGATGTCATGGTGAAGGTGCTCACGATCGGACCGGCTCCGCTGGTCTTCGCGGGCAGCGCCCTCGTGCTGATCGTGTTCTACCTCGCGGGCTTCTACACGCTTTCGCTGGCCTACAAGGCCGGCACCATGGTGGCGGCTGTCGTCCTCTCCGATTTTGCCGCGAGAGTCGGCGCGTTGCTCCTCGGCGGCCTGGCGCTCGGAGAGCCCGTTGCGGGGACCGGGGCAACCGGCCTGGTGCGGCTCGGCGGCTTCGTGCTCGTCCTGGGCGGCTCCCTCCTCCTGGGGCGATTCGGCGCCGGCGGTGAGCCCGCCCGGCAGGTGAGCGCGTGATCGATTTCACCGGCACCGGTCTGCCCCTCGTCCCGTTCCTTCCCGAAATTTCCAGGACGCTGGGCGCCCGCCGCTGTCTTGCGCTTTGCGCCGAGCCGGGCGCCGGCAAGTCCACGCTCGTGCCGCCGGCGCTCATGGACGAGCCGTGGCTCGCCGGCCGGACCATCGTGATGCTCGAGCCGCGCCGGCTCGCCGCGGTCTCCGTTGCCACGCGGATCGCCGAGCTGCTCGCGGAGCCCGTCGGCAAGCGCGCGGGCTACGCCGTGCGCACCGCCTCCCGCATCGGGCAGGAAACCCGCGTCCAGGTGGTGACGGAGGCGCTCCTCACGCGCCGGATCCAGGAGGATCCGCTCCTGCAGGGTGTGGGGCTGGTCATTCTCGACGAGTTCCACGAACGGTCGATCCACGCGGACCTCGCGCTTGCCCTCGCGCTGGAGGTGCGCCGGGCGCGGCCAGACCTCGCCATCCTCGTGATGTCGGCGACCCTCGAGGCGGAGCCCGTGGCCGGTCTCATCGGCGGGCCCTTCGGGCCCGCCCCCATCCTCCGCTGCCCCGGCGCCCAATACCCGGTGCGCACCGAGTACCGCGCCCCGCGCGGGAGCGAGCGCTGGGAAGAGGGGTTCGCCGACGGCGTGCTGGAGATCTTCGCCGGCACGGAAGGAGACCTGCTGGCGTTTCTCCCGGGCGCCGCGGAGATCAGGCGCGCCGGCGGCCGTATCGCCGGGACCCTCGGGGCCGGCGTCGAGGTCCTTCCGCTGCACGGCACGCTCCGCCTTGAGGAACAGCGGCGGGTCATAAGCGCGGAGCCCGGCAGGGGCGGCCGCGGAGAGGCGCGCAGGCGCATCATCCTGGCAACGTCGATCGCCGAGACGAGCCTCACGGTGCCGGGCATCAGGACCGTGGCGGACGCGGGGTGGGCGCGCCTCTCGCGTTTTCACCCTTCCACCGGGCTGGACAGGCTCGTGACCGAGCGTGTCTCCACCTCCGCGGCGGACCAGCGGCGCGGCCGGGCAGCACGGCTGGGACCCGGGCTGTGCGTGAGGTTCTGGAGCGAGACCGAGAGGCTGATCGATCGGCCGGAGCCTGAGATCAGGACGGCGGACCTCGCCGGGCTCGTTCTCGAGTGTGCCCTGTGGGGAGCGCGCGCCCCGGCGCAGCTCGCCTGGCTGGACCCGCCAACCCCCGCGGCGTGGGGCCAGGCATGGGAGATCCTCCGCATGCTCGGGCTTCTCTCCGCGGACGGACCGACTCCCCTCGGGCGGAGGGTTGCGACGCTGGGCCTGGCGCCGCGCCTGGGCGTGCTGGTCGCCGCCGGCGTTGACGCGGGGCAGACCGGGCTTGCCGCCGCGTGCGCCGCGATACTGGAAGAGCGGGACGGGTCCGAGATCGACCGCGACCCCGACTTCCGCCTGCGCCTGGAGCTCATCCGCACGAGCAGGGGAGGCCGGGAATCGTGGCGGCGCGCCGTCGAAACGGAGATGGGCAGAATTCTCCGCAGAACGCCCGGCGCATCCAGCGGGTCCGGCACCCCGCTGTCATGGTCGGACCAGCAGGAAGAGCGGGTAGGGGCGCTCCTCTCCCGCGGCTTCCCCGACAGGCTCGCGCGCAAGGATCCCGACGGGTCTTATCGCCTCGTCACGGGGAGGTCGGCCCGGTTCCCCGCTGCCGGGCGGCACGGCCCGCAGCAGCGGGATCCACGCGGCAAGCCGCGCGGCGAGCTCCTGGGTGGTCGTACTGGACGCGGATCCCGGTGAGACCACCGGGACGATCCGCCTGGCAGCGCCGCTCGACCCGAAGGAGGCGGAGGAGATTCTTGCCCGCAGCGCCGAGGAAGTGCTGGAGATCCGGTGGGAGGGGCTCGTTCCCCGCTCGTACAAGGTGCGCCGTGCCGGGCGGCTCGTCCTGACCGAGCGCCCCGAGCCCGCCCCGCCGGAGGAGATCACGGCATCGTTCGCCCGGCTGCTGCAGGCACGGGGCACGCCCGTGCTCCCGTGGAACGCGGCATCGAGTCGGCTCCTCGAGCGCGCCCGCGTCTACGCGAAGGCGTTCCCCGACCGCGGGCTGGGGGACCTGTCCGAGCAGGGCCTGGTCGCGCGGGCCGCTGAATGGCTGGGTCCGTATCTGAAGACCACGGGCGGGCAGGTGCTCACTGCCGCGTCGCTGCTTGCCGCCGTGGGCGCGCTGGCCGCGCGGGAGCGCGGGCGCCTGCAAAGAGAAGCGCCTGACGCCTACACGCTTCCTACCGGGCGGTCATGCCGGATCGACTACTCCTCGGGGGAGCCGTCAGTGGAGGCGCGCATCCAGGAGGTGTTCGGCCTGGCCGAGAGCCCGCGGATCTGCGGCGTTCTCCTGACGTTCCGGTTGCTGTCGCCGGCGCGGCGACCCCTGCAGATCACGCGGGACCTCGCGAGCTTCTGGCGCACCACGTACGCCGAGGTCCGCAAGGAGATGAGGGGGAGATACCCGAAGCACTACTGGCCGGAGAACCCGCTCGAGGCTGAACCCACAGCGGGGCTTTTGCCCCCGCGAGACGGGGCGTAGCCCTCGCCCAGCGGGTCCGGCCCCAGGGAACGTGACTATCGCTTTGCTTTCTTCTTTTTCGCCGGCGCCTTCTTTGCTGCCGCCTTTTTCTTCGGCGCGGCCTTCTTCGCGGCTGCTCTTGCCGGACCGGTCTTCTTCGCTTGCAGCGACTTGACTTTCTTCTCCAGGCTGGCCGCGTACCCTTCGAGATACCCGAGGATCTGGAAGAGATCCTCCATCGCCTCGTCGTAGAGCTCGCGGGCCTTTGCCGGGTTCGGTCTTGGAAAGCTCGCGGATGTTGTAGAAGGCGATGGTGGTACCGTCCTCACCGGCCACGATGTCGGCCATGCGGTTCTTCTGCCGGAAGATGGCGGCCGAGCCGAACGTTGAGCCGGCCCTGTAGACCATGTCGGGAAGCTTCTCGTTCATCGCCGAGCCGCGGACCACCTCGCAGACCGTGACGGCGCTTTCTCCCTTGCGGATGATGACCTGGCCGCGCGCGTAGGTGCGCGTGGGCACGGTCGGAGCACGCGGCGGCGGCGCGGGAGAGGCCGCGGTGTATGTTGCCGGACCGCCGCCCAGGTGCTCGTAGGTTGCCGAGGCCTTGGTGACCTCGGGATTCGAGAGCTGGTGCTTGCGGCCGTACAAAGCGTCATGCTTGATGAAGCCCAGGTTGCGGGCGATCTTCAGTGCCTCGGAGTCAACGTCCGCCTCCGTGGCACCCATGATGTTCTCCTTCACCACGAACTCGGAGAAGAAGGGGCACCCGGGCTCCCTGCAGCGGACCTTGTAGATTCCTTCCTTGAGCCTGAAAGACATACCACTACCTCCTGTAATGTGAAGCACCTTCAAGTATATTCATCCCGATCGCGATTTCCACGCCCGGCAACGGCCCCCGGCGTCAGGCGAACGCAGGGTTTCGGGGCGGGGCCCGGGCCGACGTTATGCACGAAATGTATTTTCATGCATAGTTGACGCGTCTCACCCAACATGCGATAACTCCCCCCACGACGATGCAGACAGACCGGGCGGCGAGAGCCGCAGATTCGATGACCCGAGGCCGCGGATGGCGAAGGAAGGGCTGTACGATCCCTTCTTCGAGCACTCCAGCTGCGGGGTTGGGTTCGTGGTGAACGTCGACGGCCGGCGCACCCACCAGATCGTCACCAACGGCATCACGATACTGAAGAACCTCGTGCACCGCGGCGCGGTGGGCGGGGACTCGCGCACCGGCGACGGCGCGGGAATGCTCACGCAGGTTCCCCACCGCTTCTTCCGGCGCGAGGCGGCGCGCCTCGGGTTCACGCTCCCGGAGGACGGCGCTTACGGCGTGGCCATGCTGTTTCTCCCGCGCGCCGATGACGCGCCGCGCGAAGGCGCGCGAAGCTCTTCGAGCGCGTGGTGCAACAGGAAGGGGGCGTCCTGCTCGGCTGGCGCGAGGTGCCTGTCGACCCCGAGCTGCTCGGCGAGCTCGCCGAGCAGTCCATGCCCCACATCTCGCAGGTATTCGTCTCCTTCCCCAGTGACGGTACTCCGTCGCGAGGCGCCAACGGTCACGTTCCCGCGGCGCAGGGGGACGCCCTGGAGCGCAGGCTCTACGTCACGCGCAAGAGCATCGAGTCGCGGCTGCCGTGGCCGAGGGCTTCACCCTGGAGGAGCTGTACGTCTCCTCCTTCTCCTCCCGCACCATCGTGTACAAGGGCATGTTCGTCGCGCCGCAGTTCGAGCGCTTCTATCCCGATCTGGGGGACCCGAGTTCGAGAGCGCCCTCGCCGTGATCCACCAGCGCTACAGCACCAACACCTTCCCCTCGTGGCCCCTCGCCCAGCCGTTCCGCTACATCGCGCACAACGGCGAGATCAACACGCTGCGCGGCAACATCAACAAGATGAACGCGCGGGAGAAGACGATGTCGTCCCCGCTCTTCGGCGAGAGCATCGAGAAGCTGCGCCCGGTGATCATGCCGGGGCAGAGCGACTCGGGCATCTTCGACAACGTGCTGGAGCTCCTCGTCGCAGGGCGGCCGGTCCCTGGAGCACGCCCTGATGATGATGGTGCCGGAGGCCTTCGGCGCCCGCTACCACATGAGCGAGGACAAGCGCGCGTTCTACGAATACCACGCCGCCATCATGGAGCCGTGGGACGGCCCGGCGGCCATCTCCTTCAGCGACGGCATCAAGGTCGGCTCCATCCTGGACAGGAACGGCCTGCGGCCGGCGCGCTGGGTGGTCACGCGCAGCGGCCTCGTGGTGCTGGCCTCCGAGGTCGGCGTGCTGGACATCCCCCCGGAGGACGTGCTGCAGAAGGGCAGGCTCGCCCCGGGCAAGATGTTCCTCGTGGACACGGCGCAGAAGCGGATCGTCTACGACAACGAGGTGAAGGCGGCCGTCTCCCGGCGCAAGCCCTACCGGCGCTGGGTGGAGGCCAACCGCATCGAGCTGAAGGGCCTCTTCCAGGTCTCGGGCCCCGTGCGCACCGACCGCGAGACGCTGCTGGAAAAGCAGTGGGTGTTCGGCTACACGGTGGAAGACATCGACATGGTCATCACGCCCATGGTGGAGAACTCCCAGGAGCCCATCAGCTCCATGGGCAACGACCAGAGCCTCGCCGTGCTCTCCGACCGGCCGCAGCTGCTGTACAGCTACTTCAAGCAGCTCTTCGCGCAGGTGACCAACCCGCCCATCGATCCCTACCGGGAGAACCTCGTCATGTCCCTCATGAGCTACGTGGGCCGGGAGAAGAACCTCCTGGACGAGACCCCCGAGCACGTGCGGCAGGTGAAGCTGCCGCACCCCATCCTTTCCAACGACGACCTCGCGAAGCTGCGCACCCTCGACGTGGGCGGCTACCGCTCCTGCGTGATCCCCATGACGTTCGCCGCGGCGGACGGGGAGAAGGGACTGGAGAAGGCGCTCGGCGCCCTGTGCGCCGAGGCGGAGGCGCGGGTGGACGCCGGCTACACGATGCTCATCCTCACCGACCGGGAGGTGAGCATGAAGCGGGCGCCCATCCCGGCGCTCCTCGCCACCTCCGCGCTGCACCACCACCTCACGCGCGTGAAGAAGCGCCACCTCACCGCGCTCGTCCTGGAGACGGCCGAGGCGCGCGAGGTGATGCACTTCGCCACCCTCATGGGGTTCGGCGCGAGCGCCATCAACCCGTACCTCGCCATCGAGACCATCGCGGACCTGAAGGAGCGCGGACGCCTCCCCGAGGCGCTGACGGTCTGGAGACCGCCATCGAGCAGTACATCACCTCCATCAAGAAGGGCCTCCTGAAGGTCATGTCGAAGATGGGCGTTTCCACGATCAGGAGCTACAAGAGCGCGCAGATCTTCGAGGCAGTCGGCCTGGCCGACGATTTCATCGAGAAGTATTTCCCCGGCACGCCGTCGCGCATCGGCGGCGTCGGGATCGATGCCATCGCGCGGGAGGTGCTGTCCCGGCACACGGCCGCCTACAGCCGCACCCCCGCGGAGCGCATGGGCCTGGACTCGGGCGGCGCCATCCATTACCGCAGCTTCTCCGAAGGCCACCGTCTTTCCCCGCAGGCCATCGCGCTCCTGCAGCGCGCCGTGCGGGAGAACGACTACGGCGCTCTACCGGCAGTACGCCGGCGCGATCAACGACGAGAGCAGGTCGCTGTGCACCCTGCGGGGGCTCTTCGGGTTCGCCAAGCGCACCCCGGTGCCCCTGGACGAGGTGGAGCCCGTCGAGACCATCGTGAAGCGGTTCGTGACCTCGGCAATGTCCTTCGGCTCCATCAGCAAGGAAGCGCACGAGACGCTCGCCATCGCCATGAACCGGCTCGGCGCAGCCAGCAACTCGGGGGAAGGCGGGGAGGACGATGCCCGCTACACGCCGCTTCCCAACGGCGACTCCACGCGCAGCGCCATCAAGCAGGTGGCCTCGGCGCGCTTCGGGGTGACCTCGCATTACCTGGTGAACTCGCGGGAGCTGCAGATCAAGATGGCGCAGGGCGCCAAGCCCGGGGAGGGCGGCCAGCTCGCCGGCCTGAAGGTGGACGTGGAGATCGCCAAGGTGCGCCACTCCACGCCGGGGGTCACGCTCATCTCCCCGCCGCCGCACCACGACATCTATTCCATCGAAGACCTCGCCCAGCTCATCTTCGACCTGAAGAGCGCGAACCCCGAGGCCCGCGTCTCGGTGAAGCTGGTGGCCGAGGTGGGGGTGGGCACCATCGCGGCCGGTGTCGCCAAGGGCAAGGCGGACATGGTGCTGATTGCCGGCTACGACGGGGGCACGGGCAACTCGCCCGATCTCCTCCATCAAGCATCGCCGGCATCCCCTGGGAGATCGGCCTGGCCGACACCCAGCAGACCCTCGTCATGAACAGGCTGCGGGACCGGATCCGCGTCCAGGCCGACGGCCAGATGCGCACGGGGCGTGACATCGTGATCGCGGCGCTCCTCGGCGCAGAGGAGTACGGGTTCGGCACCATGTCGCTGGTGACCATCGGCTGCATCATGATGCGCAAGTGCCATCTCAACACCTGCCCCGTCGGCGTGGCCACGCAGGACCCGCGCCTGCGCGCGCGGTTCACGGGCAAGCCCGAGCACGTGGTGAACTTCATGCGGTTCGTCGCGCAGGACGTGCGGGAGATCATGGCGTCCCTCGGCTTCCGCACCATGGACGAGATGGTGGGGCACGTGGAGGTGCTGGAAACGCGCACCGCCGTGGAGCACTGGAAGACCTCGCGGCCTGGACTTCTCCCGGATCCTCGCGAAGCCCGATGCCCTACCCGGCACCTCCCTGCACTGCACCACGAAGCAGCACCACGACTTCTCCCTCTCGCTGGACAGGGAGCTGATCCAGCGCGCCCGGCCCGCCCTGGAGAAGGGCGAGAAGGTGCGCCTCTTCATGTCCATCCGGAACTGCAACCGGACGGTGGGCGCCACGCTGTCCGCGGAGATATCGAAGAAGCTACGGGGCAGAGGGCCTGCCGGCGGACACGATCACCGTGTCCTTCACCGGCTCCGCGGGGCAGAGCTTCGGCGGGTTCCTCGCCCCGGGCATCACCTTCGAGCTGGAGGGGGACGCCAACGATTACTTCGCCAAGGGGCTCTCCGGCGGCAAGATCATCGTCTATCCCCCCCGGGCCGCGACATTCCGTGCGCGGGACAACATCATCACGGGCAACGTCAACCTCTTCGGCGCCACCGGCGGGGAGGTCTACATCAACGGGATGGCAGGCGAGCGGTTTGCCGTCCGCAATTCAGCGGCGCCATCGCCGTGGTGGAAGGCCTGGGGGACCACGGCTGCGAGTACATGACCGGCGGCATGGTCGTGGTGCTCGGCCGCACCGGCGTGAACTTCGCCGCCGGGCATGAGCGGCGGCATCGCCTACGTGCTGGACGAGGACCAGCTCTTCGACACGATGTGCAACCTCGAGATGGTGGACATCGAGCCCCTCACGCTCCCGCGCGACCGCCGCGTGCTCCGCGAGATCGTGGAGCGCCACGTCATGTACACGCGCAGCGAGCACGCCACGCGCATCCTGCGCGACTGGGACGAGATGCTGCCCCGGTTCGTGAAGGTCATGCCCATCGATTACCGTAAGGCGCTGGAGAGGATCGCCAAGGACGAGTCGCGGGAGACCGAGGTGGTCGGCATGACCGAGGAGGTCTATCGCTGATGGGCCACCCCTCGGGATTCCTCGATCTCCAGCGAAAGTCCTATTCCTACGCTGCCCGTGGACGAGCGGGTGCGCAGCTGGCAGCGAGTTCACCGTGCCGGTCCCGGAGGCGGAGCTGGCGCAGGCAGGGCGCCCGCTGCATGGACTGCGGCATCCCCTTCTGCCACGCCACGGGCTGCCCCGTGTACAACCTGATCCCCGAGTGGAACGACCTCGTCTACCGCGGGCGACTGGCAAGAGGCGCTCGTGCGCCTGGAGATGACCAACAACCTCCCCGAGGTGACGGGCCGGCTCTGTCCCGCCCCCTGCGAGGCATCCTGCACCCTCTCCATCAACACGAGCCCCGTCACCATCAAGCAGATCGAGCTCGCCATCGTCGAGCGCGGGTTCGCCGAGGGCTGGATCGTGCCGCGGCCACCCCGGCAGCCTCACCGGGCAAGCGCGTGGCGGTGGTCGGCAGCGGGCCGGCCGGCCTCGCCGCCGCGCAGCAGCTGCGCCGCGCGGGCCACGAGGTCACCGTGTTCGAGCGCTCGCCCAGGGTCGGCGGACTGCTGCGCTACGGCATCCCGGATTTCAAGCTGGAGAAGACACGTCATCGACCGGCGCATGGCGCCAGATGGAGGCCGAGGGGGTCCGGTTCGAGACGGGCGTGTCCATCGGGGAGGACATCTCGGCGCGCTATCTGCGCGGCACCTTCGACGTGATCCTGCTCACCATGGGCGCCGGTCAGCCCCGGGACCTCCCGGTGCCGGGCCGCGAGCTGCGCGGGGTCCACTACGCCATGGACTTCCTCACTCCTTCCAACCGGTTCCAGGCAGGCGAGATCGATGGAGTCCGAGCTCATCAGCGCCAGGGGCAGGGTGGTGGTGGTGATCGGCGGCGGTGACACCGGCTCCGACTGCGTGGGCACGGCCAACCGCCAGGGCGCGAAGAAGGTCTACCAGTTCGAGATCCTGCCCAAGCCGCCGGTGTGGAAGGAACCCTCGAACCCCAGCTGGCCGGCCTGGCCGAACATCCTGCGCACCTCCAGCTCCCAGGAGGAAGGCTGCGAGCGGGACTGGTCCATCACGACGCACAAGTTCAGCGGCGAGGGCGGCTGCGTGAAGGAGGCCAGCTTCGCGCGCGTGGAGTGGAAGAAGCAGCCCGGCGGCGGCATGAAGATGGAGGAGGTGCCGGGCTCCGAGTTCACGATGAAGGTGGACCTCGTGCTCCTGGCCATGGGGTTCGTGCACGTCAAGCACGGGCAGGATCATCGAGGAGCTGGGCGTGGAATACGACCCGCGCGGGAATATCCGCTGCAACCCCGACTACTCCACCTCGGCGAAGGGGGTCTTCGCGGCCGGGGACGCCAACACCGGGGCATCCCTCATCGTCCGTTCGATCTTCCACGGCCGCGAGGCGGCGCGCCACATCGACACCTACCTCCGCGCATAGGCCTTTTGCTCCGCCTTCCCGCGTGGTAGTGTGGCGCACTTATGCAGGTCGTTGAGATCACGCGCTTCGGCGGCCCCGAAGTGTTCCGCCTCGTCGAACGCCCCTCCCAGAATCTCCTCCCCGGCACAGTGCGCATCAAGGTCAGCGCGGCCGGTGTGAACTTCGCCGACGTCATGATGCGCATCGGCCTGTACCCCGAGGCGCCCCGCGTGCCCTTCGTGCCCGGCTACGAGGTGGCCGGCGTCATCGCCGAGGCGGGTCCCGGCGTGCTCGGGGTTCCGCATCGGGGAGCGGGTCCTCGCCGCCTGCCGGTTCGGCGGGTACACCGACGAGGTGGTGCTGCCGGCGGCGCAGGTCCGCGCCACGCCGCGGCGTCTCACGGACGTGGAGGCTGCCGCGGTGCCCGTCGCGTTCATGACGGCGTGGATCGCGCTCGTGGAGATGGGCCGGGTCCGCGACGGCGACGTGGTGCTCGTGCCGGGGGCGGCAGGCGGGGCCGGCAGCGCTATCGTGCAGGTCGCTGCCCGCGCGGGCGCCCGCGTGGTGGGGCTGGTCGGCTCCGCGGCGAAGAAGGAGATCGTCAAAGGCCTCGGGGCCGACAAGGTCTTCACGTTCGAGGAGTTCGCGGACGAGCCGCCCGAGAAGGTGTACTCGCTCATCCTCGACGCGCGCGGAGGGAAGCCCCTGCGGGACTCGATGCGCCGCCTCGCTCCGGCGGGCAGGCTGATCAGCTACGGCGTTTCCTCGCTCGTGTCGGGGACGCGGAGATCGATTCCCAGGACCCTGCTTGGCCTCCTGCGAACCCCGCTATACACGCCGATCGGTCTTGCCATGGCGAATGCCGGTATCTTCGGACTGAACATGCTCAAGCTCTTCGACACCCCCGCGGGTCTCTCCCTGCTCACGCGTGCCCTGGAAGGAGTACTGGAAGGCTTTTCGGCAGGCAAGCTGAAGGCGGTGGTGGGCAAGGTGTTCCCACTGTCGGACGTGGGCAAGGCGCACGCGTACCTCCAGGGAAGGAAAAGTTTTGGCAAGATTGTTCTCAATTGTATTAAAGATTTTAATTGACAATTAAATATTTTAATGTATATTACAGGTATGGCAAAGAAGAGAATCGACACCAATATTCGATGTCCGTCCTGCGGTGGTCAGCTCTACCCGAGGGTGATCGTCTGCGACTCCTGCGGCCTCAAGGTCGAGGGCGACTTCGTGACGAACGAGTTCGGGACGTTGACACCGGACGAGCTGCACTTCCTGCGCGTGTTTATCTACTGCGAGGGTCGCATCCGCGACATGGAGGCCGCGCTCGGCGTGAGCTATCCCACCGTGAAAGGTCACCTCGCGTCAATCAAGGAGAAGCTGAATCTCGCCCGTGACTCCGCGGTTGTGAAAGGCGAAGCCCCGCAGGCCCCGCAACCTCCGCAAGGCGCGCTGCCGGCGGAAGCTCCGGAGCCCCCGGCGTCTCCCGTGGTTGAGCCCCACGACGTTCTGGACCAGATTGAGTCGGGAGCGCTGGATCCGGGGGAGGCTGTGCGGCTCCTGAAGTCACGCAGGAAGGGAGGCGCGAAATGAGTGCCTCCGCGGTAGAACGGATCCGCGCAATGCAGGCAAAGGGAACGATCACCGCCGAACAGGCGGAGGAGCTCATCGCCGCGCTGGCGGAAGAGGACGCCGGGAACGCGGCCGCGGAACGTCCCGAGCCGCCGGAAACCCCGATTCCCCCCGAGCCGCCGGAGCCGCCGTCACCAGGCGCCCGGGACCCGGGCGCGGCGGCGATGGCTTCTTCGACATGGGCTGGGTTGGCGACATGGTCGATGGCATCACTTCCGGGCTGGGCATCTCCACGGACTCCGACGAGGGGCGCTCGCACCGGCGGAGCGAGCGCTCCGACTACCGCTACGAGTGGAGTCGGGGGCGGCGGTCACGCGGCGGCGGGTGGGGCCCGGCGCAGGTGGAGCAGCCCGCCGGCGAGGACTTCGAGTACAAGGACAACCACGTCACCTTCAGCCGGATCATCGGCGTGCAGCTTGTCCGCGCAAAGATGAAGGACAACACGTTTTCCGCCGCGAGTCTCACCGGAGCCCAGGTGATCGACGGATCCATGGAGGACTGCTTCCTGGCCGGGGCGTCCTTGAACGACCTGCGCATCGAGGGCGGCCGGATGAAGAGCGTCTTCCTCAAGGGCTGCAAGGTGAACCGCCTGGCCGTCGGGAAGGGATCCACGTTCAAGGACACCCGGATCGCCGGGGCAGGCGTCACCGATCTCACCCTGGACGACGACAGCTCCCTGGAAAACACCACGGTTTCCGGCGGGGTCCTCAACGGTTTCTCCCTTGGAACGCGCAGCCAAGTGAAGAACTGCCGTCTCAACGGCGTGGCCGTGACGCAGATTGCCATCGACGGGTCACGCATCAAGGACAACTGGTTCAAAGGGTCCTTCCTGACCAACGGCCGTGTCCGCGATGCCGAGGTCCATTCCTGCGCCTTTCGGGGCGTGCGGTTCCAGGACTTCGAGCTCACGTCGTCCCGGATCAAGGACGGCAGGTTCGACGCCATCGGCTTCCAGGACCTCAGGGTCATCGGGAGCACGCTGAAGAACGTGGTCTTCCGCGACACGCCCTTCGACCTTCCCCGCATGGGAGAGGGCCTCTCCATCCTCGACTCCCGCCTCGACAACGTGGAGTTCACCGGCTGCACGTTCCGCAACACGACCTTCAAGGGCATCACTGTCGACGGGCTGCGGCTCCGGAACCTGGACCTGACCGACCGCACTATCGAATCGACCGACGAGCTTCGCGCGCTCGCCGGTCGGTAGCCCCCGGAAAGCCCGCTCCGGCGCAGCTGGCCATGACGCTTCAGTGCATGGAGCACGGCTTTCCCTCGCCTTCCTGTCCTCAGCCTCGGCCAGAGCGAGAATGCGCCCGACATCCCCGCGACAAAACCTGGTAGGAAGGCTGACGCGTCGGGCGTGCCGGGCAGGGCGGAACTTCTGCTCGTCTGCCGCACCTTCGCTGTCGGTCTTCTCTGCCTGTGCCAGCAACTCTTCGATGTCCTGGCGCAGCTTCTGCTCCAGATCCCCCGCCCGATCGTAGCGTAGGCACCTTCATCGGCTCTACTGCCGAGATCACGAAATGCACCAGATCGTCCTCGGGGACCCATTCGCGCAGATTGGCCGGGAGTAGCATGGGTGTTTCGCGGTCCACGTTCACCAATCGCTCGGACATGCTGGGAGCTCACCACGGTACACGCTGTTCCGGAATTGGGGGTGGGCGAAAGTCCGACCTTCCGATAATCGGCGTTTCCGCGGAAAGTGCGCCAGGCAAAGCCTGGGTAAGGAGGACGCCATGTGAGAGCGTGACCGAAACCTTACGGAGGAACCCGGCGGGACAAACCCGCCCGGCAAAGGTTGGCGACCAGCCGGAACCGAGTGTTGCGTGGTACGGGGGTAACCCCGGCTGCGAAGCGTACACAGGGAGCGTGCGGGCCGTGTGATTGAGCCTCGAAATGAAACTGTTCGCGGGGGCCGTCGTGGTTTTCCGAGCGGCGGCAGCACCGAGGTGCCGCAATCGCCTGGCACCGAGGCCCTGCCGGGGTCGAAGAGCACGGCATACACGCACAGGGGTTCCCCAGGAACCTGGGAGGTCCTGTCGTCTCCATCGCATCAGGCGGGACGGGCGCCCGTACAACGAAGAGCCCAGGCCCCACTTCGGCGCGCTCGACACGGTGGGGGAGCGAAGAGGAGGAGCGCGCGATGGTAAGCGCCGTGCGAAGGTAACGAAGCGCGGCGGGAGGGGCGGCAGGAAGTCGGAGCTCTCCACCGTACCTGTGAAGCAGGGGAACCACCCCGAGGGACCCTGCGGAGGGAGAGGGGAGCCGGGCTACGGAACCACTGGAGGGAAAGATGCAGGGAACATCGGGTCCCGAAAGCGTCTCAACGAGACTACAGCGGATAGCAGAATTGGCGAGGAAAGCACCGAGCATGGTGTTCACAACCTTGGCCCATCACATCGATATGGAGTGGTTGCAGGAAGCCTATCAGAGGACCCGCAAGGACGGAGCGCCTGGCATCGACGGTCAGACGGCAACCGAGTACGCGGCGAACTTGGAGGGGAACCTTCGGTCGCTGCTGGAGCGGTTCAAGTCGGGCGTGTACCGAGCGCCACCGGTGCGGCGGGTGTACATCCCCAAGGCGGATGGCAAGTCGCGACGGCCCATCGGGATACCCACCTTCGAGGACAAAGTCTTGCAGAGGGCGGTGACGATGGTGCTGGAAGCGCTGTGGCGAGGAGTGATGGACATGGGCGGCGGGGTGGTGATCGAAGTGGACATCAAGAGCTACTTCGACACCATCGACCACCAACATCTTCGGGACTTCCTCGACAAGAGGGTGCGAGACGGAGTGCTCCGTCGAGCGATAGACAAATGGCTGAAGGCAGGGATATTCGAAGAGGGCAGCGTACATCGCGTCGGGGAGGGAACTCCTCAGGGAGGCGTGGTGTCGCCACTGCTGGCGAACATCTACCTGCACGAAGTCTTGGACACGTGGTTCGCGGCGACCGTGGTGCCACGCCTGCGGGCGAAGGGCTTCATGATCCGCTATGCGGACGACGGTGCGCCACGCGCGCACTTGTAGATAGAGTGCAGTGCTGTGCAAGAGATGAGGGCGGGCCCCTCGAAGCCGACGTACAGGCGTAGGCTTCAAACCACCCCAAGCTGCGTTGGTTAAGAGCCAGGGTAGTGAGCGTTGGGGAAAAGGCACGGCGAAAGGATCGTGTCAGGTGAGGATCAAGGAGACGAACGCGAGTGAACCACTGAGAAAGTGTCGAAAGCGTAGGAACGACGTCGAAACCGGGAGGAGTCGTTGGCCCGGGATAAGCCCAAAAGGCGACCTGTGTACTGTCTGGGTGGCGTCCGGCATAGAGGTGGCGTGACCTTGATTCAGGCTTTTGCGCGGAACGTGGGAACCTGTCGCCCTGATGGCAAGGGAGAAGCCCAAGTGGAGGACCCATGAGGGTGAGAGTACCGAGGCGGGGCACAGGGGCGGAATGGCCCGTAGTAGCGAGGAAGTTCCTGTAATGGGAATGGAGCGAAGGGGTCATATTGTCCAGCTTTACACGATGGTCAACCGGAAGGGAGGAGCCGTTGAGTGAAGCGAAACCGTTTGGTATTTCCAAACGAGACGTGTGGGAAGCCTGGCTACGAGTGAAGGCGAACAAAGGAGCTGAAGGTGTAGACGAAGAGACGATTGAAGAGTTTGAGGGGGACGTGAAGAACAACCTCTACAAGCTGTGGAACAGGATGTCCTCGGGCAGCTATTTTCCGCCGCCCGTGCGGACGGTGGAGATACCGAAAAGCAACGGGGGCGTGAGGAAGCTGGGAATACCGACTGTATCCGACCGAGTGGCCCAGATGGTGGCAAAGATGAATCTCGAACCACTGGTGGAGCCCTCGTTTCATGCGGACTCATATGGGTATCGACCAGGCAAATCGGCGGGACAAGCGGTAGGAACGGCCCGAGAGAGGTGTTGGCGCTACGATTGGGTGATTGATATGGACATCAAGGGCTCCTTCGACAACATCGATCACACACTCCTTATGAAAGCGGTGCGAAAGCATACCGACAGTAAATGGATACTGCTGTATGTGGAGCGATGGCTGAAGGCTCCAGCCCAACTGGAAGATGGGACCCTTGTCGCACGGGACAAGGGCACGCCCCAAGGTGGAGTCATAAGCCCGTTACTCGCGAATCTGTTCCTCCATTATGCATTCGACGCATGGATGCGGCGGAACTATCCCAATGTGCCGTTTGAACGGTACGCGGACGATAGTATTGTGCCCTGTGAGAGCGAAGAGCAGGCACAGCAGATGAAGCGGGTGATCGGGGAGCGATTAGCTGAGTGCAAGCTGGAACTTCATCCTGAGAAGACAAAGATCATCTACTGCAGGGATGGAGACAGAAGAGGGAACTATCCGAACGAGAGATTTGACTTTTTGGGGTTCACATTTCGACCACGGAGGTCAAAGAATCGGTGGGGAAAGTTCTTTATCAATTTCAGCCCCGCAGTCAGCGACAAAGCGACCAAAGCGATGCGCCGAACAATGAGTGCGTATTCCGTTGAAGAGTGCCACCTGTTCCGAAATAGAAAGCCACTTTCCCATTCAACCAATCCGATCACCGAGATAATGTCATGGTGGCTTTATTCGGTCAACTCTTCCCTCCTTCTTTCATCATGATCTGTGAGTTGAGAAAGTCGACGACAATTAGAATTCCCGTCACCAGAGAGGGGGTCCTTGGATACCACCTACCTCGGAAGAATGCAGCAGCGGGCCGCCACGAGCTTTGGTTTTTGTGGTGGGTCCGTTCCTGGGCACCTGAGCAGCGATATCGACTCATATCGGCTCCTTCTTGCTTTCCGTACCCCGATGGGCATAGAGCTTGCGCACCGACTCACCTTTGAGCTCGATGCGGTGAGAGGTATGCACGATGCGGTCGCAAATGGCGTCGGCGATGGTGGGATCTCCGATGACCTGGTGCCACTGGGAAACGGGAAGCTGGGAGCTGAAGACCGAGGAGCAGCGGCCATGGCGGTCTTCCAGGATCTCCAGCAGGATCAGGCGGCTGGCAGTATCAAGGACCTCCAGCCCGAAGTCGTCGAGGATGAGGAGTCGTTTCTTGGATATCTTGGCCAACTCCCGAAGGTAGGTGCCGTCGGCCTTGCACAGCTTCATCTGCTCGAACAGCTTGCCTGAGGGCCAATAGCAGACGGTGTACCCATGGATGCACGCCTGCTGGCCCAACATGGAAGCCAGAAAGCTTTTGCCGCTGCCACAGGGGCCAGTGAGGATCAGGTCCTGGCGCTC
Organism: uncultured Spirochaetota bacterium; assembly: GCA_963768665.1. GTDB lineage: Bacteria > Spirochaetota > Spirochaetia > SZUA-6 > Fen-1364 > Fen-1364. Next base: position 57,511 of record CAVYIU010000007.1, read on the forward strand.
TTCGACCCAACGGCAGTCGGCCAGGCGCATGAGCTGATTCTTTTCCAAGTTCCTGTGCAGGCCGAAGTCGATGTCTTCCAGACCCGCCCGATAGCGCAAGCGTGCCAACTGCAGCAGCCGTGTCAGCCGGCGGCCTTGTCGTTCGTCCCATTCCACGTCCACCAGGTGGGCGATCAACTCGTCCGGGGTGAGGTCCGCACTCGCACCGGCCTCCATGGATTGGCGTAAGGCCCGCATCATGCCCCACATGCCCATCTTTTCCAGTTTCTGTATCGTTGCCTGATTGCTATTCATCTCACGCGCTCCTTCGGTCAGTTGTAGTACCCGCTGCCGCGTACGTTCTCATGCTCCGGCAGCGCTCCCAGGTCCAGACGGGGCTGGGTTTCTTCCTCCAGCCCCAAGGCCAGCATGTTCTTGATCCGTGTGTAGGACTGCGTGCCCACATGCAACGCCTTGCCGCAGGCCTTGTTCAGACGATCCGAGCCGTGGCGTTTTGCCAGACTCAGGATGCCCAGACAGCTGCGGAACGCCTGGGGTGGGTAGGCGGCGGCAGAGAGCACCTTGGCGATGACCTCCGCGGTCTGGGGTCCCATCGTCGCCGCCCAGTTCAGGAATCGCTGCGCGCTCCATTCCGCGTAGAAGCGGTGATTTGAGGGCATGTGCTCGGCCAGGGTCGTGTAGCCGTTGGGCGTGCGGTCGCGACGGTGCTGAGCCACACGGGTGTTGTCCCAGTAGATGGCCACCACCCGCTCGTCGTAGACGAGCTTCACTCGTGTGGGTGGATCGCGTCGGCGCAGGGGGTGCGGCACGCTGTAGTAATGCCGATCCTCGCGCAGTTCCACATGGTAGTTGATCGCCACGGTGGCCTCAATGGTCGTCTTCAGCGCGAAGGACTCCACGGGCAACGGACGCAGGGCCTGCCTCTCCACCCGCTCGAACAGTTGCCGCCTGCTGTAGGGCAGCCGGCTGAACGCTCGGCGATTGTGCTCCTCCAGAAGTTCTCGAATGGCCGCGTTGACCTGCGCCAGGGAGTGAAAGACCTGGCCCCGAAGTCGTGCGCTGATTCTCTGGTAGACCAGGCGCACCGCCCCCTCCACCAGCGCCTTGTCCCGTGGGCGGCGTACCCGCGTCGGCATGATGACCACCCCGTAGTGGCGAGCGAAGTCCTCAAATACCGGGTTCAGCCCCGGCTCATAGGGGTCAGAGCGAATCACCGCCGTCTTCAAGTTATCGGGGATGAGGGCGCTGGTGACGCCTCCGAAGTAGCGAAAGGCGCCCTCGTTGGCGCGAATCCAATCCTGTTCATTCTGACTCTCGCGCGCCTCGACGTAGGTCAGCTCGCTGGCTCCCAGGATCGCCACGAATTGATCCAAAGCCCAACTCTGCCCCGTGAGGCCGTTGATAACCTCAAGCTTGTCTCCTGCCCAGTCCACCAGTATCGCCTCTCCCGCCTTGTACTCGATGTGCATCGACACCTCCTCGCTTCGGCACCAGCGATGGAAGTGCAGGCAGTATTGGCTGTATTGGTAGCCCTGCGGGTTCTCGTGGATGTAGCGCTCCCACAACCACTGCAGCGTCACCCCCTTCTTCTTCAACTCGACGACCATCTCGGGGAATCGCTCCGCCAACGCCGTGTAGCGAGCTGCGTCCTGCGGGGTTTTCCCGCGTTCCAAGTTCTGTTGCAACTCGCTGTCAGAAAGCTGTCCTACCGCCGGGTATTCAAGGCCGCTGGCGCGGAAGGCCTGCAGGGTCCGGGCCACCACGGTTCGTGAAACTCCGAGAGCCCGCGCGATCTGCCTCTCACTCAAATCTGTGGTCTGGTCGTAACGGATGATGTCTCGAACCCTGTTCACTCCCGTTTTCCTCCGTCCCATTTCCTCTCCTTCCGCATGATGCGTACAGGAGAGCATACCAATTGCTCAATGGAGGGATTGGATGGGGTGGGGATTCCGCTGGAGAGCCCAAAATTGGCTCTTTTGCAGCGGAAGGGTGGCTTTTTATTATCGGAACGCTGGCTCGCTCAAAACGGAACGGTGGCTTTTTTCGCGCGGACTACGCAATGAGGAGCTGGACACTACAACGGCGAAGCGACAAATCACTGGACGACCTGTCCCGGATGTTCAATCCGATACTTCGGGGCTGGATTACCTACTATGGACAATACGACAAGTCAGCCCTTTACCCGACGTTCGTGAACCTGAATCGCATCTTAGTGAGGTGGGCAATGAGGAAATACAAGAGGTTGAAGAGGCACTGTAACAGAGCCATGCACTGGTTGGGACGGATTGCCCGTCAGCGACCCGGAATGTTTGGCCACTGGCAGATGGGTCTCTTGCCGACGGTTGGGCGATAAGAGCCGGATGAGTCGAGAGATTCACGTCCGGTTCCGTGAGGGCGTGGGGGTGAGACTCCCCCGCGCTACTCGACCGGTCATCGTGCTCGCCTCGGAGGAGGACGCACGCAGGATCATGGAGGTACTGGGCAAGCGGTTTGCTCGGTATGGCCTGACGCTACATCCGGTAAAGACCCGGATGGTGAACTTCCGCCGACCCGGCAGAGCCGAAAGACCCCCCGGGCCGCCGGTCGGAAGCTTTGACATGCTGGGATTCACCTGGTTCTGGGGGAAGTCCCGCCAGGGGAAGCCAGTGGTCATGCGCAAGACATCGTCCAGCCGCTTTCGTCGAGCGCTCGGCCGAATAGCTGACTGGTGCCGCCAACACCGGCACGAGCCCGTGGCCGCGCAGCACGCCGACCTGAGTCGGAAGCTTCTCGGGCATTACGCGTATTTCGGTATCACCGGAAATGCGCGCGCCCTAAGTCGTTTCCTCCACGAGGTCGAGCGTGTATGGCGCTACTGGCTGAACCGTCGGTCAGCCCGAGCCAAGATGGTATGGGAACGGTTCCGTCGGCTGCTGCAGCATTACCCGCTGCCGCCGATACGAATCGTCCACAGCATCTACCGTCTCGCAGCGAGGCCGTAGACTGAAGAGCCGGATGCGGGAAATCCGCACGTCCGGATCCGTGGGAGCTGCGGGGAGCAATTCCCGCGGCGACCCGACCGCGCGCGGGGCCTGCGGGGATTTCCTCGCCGCATCAAGGCCGGTCGCGTTCCTTCGACCTTATTATTATCGTATAGATATTATCAAATATAACTTACATTATTGAATCATTCCTTAAATATTTTAATATTTAACTTGACATAAATTAAACTTATTGATAGTGTGAACGAATGTTGACGGATCTATTTGAGGAGGTTCGAAATATGGACATGATTTCCATCAAGGGGCTTCGCAAGAGCTTCAGAACCCGTCGCGGCAAGGGGAAGCGGGAGCTCGTGGAAGCGGTGAAGGGCATCGACCTCGCCGTGAGCAAGGGCGAGATATTCGGTTTTCTCGGCCCCAACGGCGCGGGCAAGAGCACGACACTTCGCATGCTTTCGACGCTCCTGCCGCCCGATGCAGGGACGCTCACCATCGACGGAAGCGACGTGCGCCGTGAGCCGCGCAAGGTGCGGCGTTCCATCGGCTACGTGAGCCAGGCCGGGGCACTGACCCGCTGGCAAGCGGCATGGAGAACCTTCTCCTCCAGGCGCGCCTCTACGGCCTCTCCAACCTGGAGGCACGGATGCGCGCCGAGGAGCTCGTTGACGCGCTCGGGCTGGCAGGCTTCGTCGAGAGGTTCGCGAAGACCTACTCGGGCGGTCAGAGGCGGAAGCTCGACATCGCGGTCGGCATGGTGCATCGACCCCGGGTGCTCTTCCTGGACGAGCCCACCACCGGGCTCGACCCGGTGAGCAGGACACAGCTGTGGAGCCAGATCAGGCTCCTGCGAAAGGCCGGCACAACGATCTTCCTCACGACGCACTCCATGGAGGAAGCCGACGCGCTGTGCGACAGGATCGCCATCATCGACCACGGCACCATCGTCGCGCAGGGAACCCCCGACGAGCTGAAGCGCGGCGTGCAGGGCGACATCCTCGCGCTGACGGTGAACCACCTCATGAACGCGCCCGAGATCGCCGTGCGTGCCCTGCAGACGCTGCCCATCGTGCGGGAGATCGAGGCGGCCGGCGGGAGCCTGCGCCTCGTCGTTGCGCACGGCGGGGAAGCGCTCCCCATCGTCCTGCGCGCCCTCGAGAGCCGGGGCGTCGGCGTTGCCGACATCACCCTCTCGCGGCCGTCCCTGGACGACGTTTTCCTCCGCGTCACCGGTCACTCCCTCAAGGACGATGCCCCGGTCGGTGAGTCATCCGCGATATCAACCGCTGCCCCTGCTGCCGTCACGGCAGCCACAAAGGAGTGATCTCATGAAATTCTCAAGCGATCTCGGCGTCCTGTTCATCCGCGCGGTCAAGGCAAGTCTCCGCAATCCCGTGTGGCTGTTCATCGGGCTGTTCCAGCCCCTGCTGTACCTGCTGCTCTTCGCGCCGCTTCTCTCCAACCTCAGCAGCGTGCCGGGCTTCCCTCCCGGGGGAGCGTTCGCGGTCTTCACGCCGGGCCTCCTCGTGATGCTGGCCCTGTTCTCCACCGCCTTCGCCGGGTTCGGACTCGTCGACCAGATCCGCAACGGCATGGTGGAGCGCCTCCTCGTCACGCCGGCGAGCCGGCTCTCCATTCTCCTCGCCCTGGTGCTCCGCGACGTGGCAGTCCTGCTCGTACAGTCAACGATCGCCGTGCTGCTGGCCGTCGCCATGGGTCTCACGGCCCACCTCGGCGGGCTGCTGGTGAGCTTCGGCATGATGGTTCTGACGGGGTCGATCCTCGCCTCCTGTTCCTACGCCCTGGCCATGCGCCTGAAGCAGGAAGATGCGCTGGCGTCAGTGGTGAACTCGTTCGCCACGCCGCTCATGCTCCTGTCGGGCATCACGCTCCCCCTGACGCTGGCGCCGAGGATCATCCGCTCCATCGCGTCGGTGAATCCCCTCGCGTACGAGGTCACCGCTTCCCGGTCGCTGTTCCGCGGCAACTTTGCCGATTCGACGATCGTGGTCGGGCTCGTGTTCCTCGGCGCGCTCGCCGCCCTGGCGTTCTGGTGGGCCATCAGGTCCTTCCGAAAGGCGGCGGTGTAGGCCTGCGGCGGTAAGCCGCTCGCTCCGCGGCGCTGCCGCGCCGCGATGTCACCCTGGCCGGGGCCGGCCTTCCGCGGCCCTGGCACTTCGCCCGTGACCGTCCCTCGTGCTACGATCAGCTCTCATGGCACCCCTCACCGCCACGCTGCTTCGCTGCAACGACCTTCGCGATCCCCTGGGCGTCGATACGCCGCGGCCGCTCCTCGGCTGGACGCCCGCGTCGCAGGGCACCGGGGCGCGCGGCGAGCGCCAGTCCGCGTACCACCTGCGCGCCGCGTGGTCGGCCGCGGACCTGGATGAGCGGCCCTGCTGGGACACGGGCTGGGTCGAATCCGACCGCAGCGTCCAGGTGCCGTGGGCCGGTCCGGCGCTGCCCTCCCGGCAGGCCGTGACGTGGAAGGTGAAGCTCCGTGACGGGCAGGGCGCCGAGGGACCCTGGAGCGCGCCGGCATCCTGGGAGATGGGTCTCCTCTCGCCGGCAGACTGGACGGCGCGCTGGATCGCCGCCGACACGAAGTCCCGCGAGAACCCGGCGACCGAACAGCCGGCGCCCTACTTCCGCACCGAGTTCACGCTGGCCGGACGTCCCGTCGCGGGGCGGGCATGGGTATGCGGGCTGGGATGGTACGAGCTGCACGTCAACGGGGCCCGCAGCGGCGACGGGGAGCTGCAGCCGGCCTTCACGCGCTACGACGCGCGTGCCCTCTACGTGACCCACGACATCACGCCGCTCCTGCGCGAGGGGCGCAACGCGCTCGGCACGGTGCTGGGAACCGGCTGGTACGATCACACCGCCACGGACGTCTGGGACTTCAAGCAGGCGCCGTGGCGTGACCAGCCGAAGCTCATTCTCCAGGTGCACGTGAGGCTTGCCGACGGCACCGAGACCACCGTGATCTCGTCCCCCGCGTGGCGGTGGCAGCACGGACCCATCGTCGCGGATGCGCTCCGCAACGGCGAGCAGTACGACGCGTGCCGCGAGCTGACAGGGTGGGACGAGCCGGGGTACGACCAGTCGGGATGGCACCCGGTCCGCATCACGCAGTCACCGGGCGGACTTCTCGCGTCCCAGCAGATGACGCCCATCCGCGTGAGTGAGACCATCGTTCCCGTTTCCGTGAACGAGCCGGGTCCCGGCGTCTTCGTGTTCGACCTGGGGCGGAACATCACCGGCCGGGCGCGTATCAGGGCACAGGGAAAGCGCGGGAGCGCCGTGGTCCTTCGCTACGCGGAGAAGCTGAAGGACACCGGTGACATCGACCAGTCCAACATCGACACCATGACGAAAAGCGGCTCGTTCCAGGCCGACTCGTACGCATTCAAGGGCACCGACGTCGAGGAATGGGAGTCCCGCTTCTCCTCCCATGGCTTCCAGTACGTCCAGGCGAAGGGCTGGCCGGGAAGGCCCACCGCGGCCGACCTCGACGGAAGGGCGGTGCACACCGACTTCGAGCCGCGAGGCGAGTTCTCCTGCTCGCTCCCGCTCCTCAACGCGATCCACGAGGCCTGCCGGCGGTCCACGCTCTACAACTACCACGGGTTTCCCACCGATTGTCCCCAGCGGGAGAGAAACGGCTGGACCGGCGACGCGCAGCTCTCCGCCGAGCAGGCCCTGTTCAACTTCGACATGGACAGCGCGTACCGCAAGTGGATGGCGGACATCCGCGACTGCCAGAGGCCCAGCGGCCAGATACCTGCCATCGTTCCCACGGGCGGGTGGGGCTTCAGGTTCGGCAGCGGCCCCGCGTGGGACAGCGCGGCGCTCCTCATCCCCTGGTACCTCTACGTCTACCGCGGGGATGCCGCGCTGCTGGACGAGCACTACGAGTGCATGCGCCGCTACGTCGAGTTCCTGGGAACCATGGAGAACGGGGGGATCGTGGACTTCGGCCTCGGAGACTGGTGCCCGCCGGAGTGGAAGCCCTCGGTGATCTGGAACCCGACCTACCGGTGCCCCGCGGCGCTCACCGACACCGCCTACTACGCGGTGGACGCCCGGATCCTTTCCGCGGCTGCCCGCGTCACGGGACGCGCCGATGACGCGGAGCGCTACGACGCGCTGGCCCGCCGCATCCGCTCCGCGTTCCGCGGCAAGTTCCTGGACACGGCGACGGGAAAGGTCGTCGGAGACTGCCAGGCGTCCCATTCCTGCGCGCTCTACCAGGGCATGGTGGACCCGGCGGAGAAGCCGCGCGTCCTCGAACGCCTCGTGGAGACGGTGGAAAAAGCCGGGCGGCACATCGACACCGGGATGCTCGGGGCGAAGTACGTCATGCACTCCCTCACCGACGCGGGCCGTGTCGACCTCGCATGGGCCATGGCCACCCAGACCACCTGGCCGGGATGGGGCGATTTCATCAGGCGCGGCGCCACCACGCTCTGGGAGACGTGGTCGGGCGACTCGTCGCGCAACCACCACATGTTCAGCGACATCGGTGCCTGGTTCTACCGCGGGCTTGCCGGCCTTGCGCCGGACCCGGCCGAGCCGGGCTTCCGTCATTTCACACTGACGCCCCGGCCCGTGGGTGACCTGGCGCTCGTCACGGCGCGCCACCGCTCTCCCTACGGCTGGATCGAGGTGGAATGGCGCGCCCAGGGCACGGTGTTCGAGCTCGATCTCACGGTTCCCGTGGGGTGCCATGCCACGGTGCTCGTGCCGGCCGCCGACGGCTCCCCCGTGCACGAGTCGGGCGCCGCGCTCGCGGGCCGGCCCGGTATCCCCGGCAGCGAGCCCGCGCGGGGCGGCACGTGCCGCATCGAGACGGAGTCGGGCCGCTACCGCTTCTCGTCCACGCTGCCGGCACCCGTCCACGCGCCTGCCCCCGGGGCGGTTCCGCCGCCGCGGCCGTCCCGGACCGCCCCGCACTGAGGCAGCCCCAGTTGACTTCCCGCGGGAGCCACCCCAAATTCGTTCACGGAAAGAGATGATGGAAAAACGGGAGAAGCTTGTCGGCGAGATCCGGTTCCTGGGCAGGATCCTCGGCGAGGTGATCAAGGAGCAGGCCGGGCCGACACTCTACGAGTTGGAGGAAGAGATCCGCCTGGGCTCGCGGGCGCGCCGGGAGGGGCGGCCCGGCGCGGAGCGTGCGCTCCTGGCCCGCATCCGCACGATGAGCGACGTCGAGGCGCGCACCGTCGTGCGCGCCTTCACCATCTACTTCGACCTGGTGAACCTCGCCGAGGACCGCGAGCGGGTGCGCGTCCTGCGGGAACGGGAGCGCAGCCGCGCCCCCGAGCCGCGTTCCGAGTCGATGGAAGAGGCCGTCCTCATGATGCGCCGCGCCGGGATGGACGCGGAAAGGAGCCAGGCGCTCCTGGACATCCTCACCATCGGCCTCGTGTTCACGGCGCACCCCACCGAGGCGAAGCGCCGCTCCGTGCGCACGAAGGTGCGCCTCCTGCGCCAGTCCCTCGTGCAGCTCGACGACGTGGAGCTTCTCCCGCGGGAACGCGAGCGGCTCGTCACGCGGATGAGGTCCCTGCTGACGGCACTGTGGCAGACCGACCTGATCCGTCCACGCCGGCCCAGCGTCCTGGAAGAAGTGGAGGTCGGCCTGTACTTTGCCGGCACGCTCTGGGAGGTGGCCCCCACCATCTACGCGGAGCTCACGCAGGCGCTGGAGAAGGTCTACCCGGGCTCGGACTTCCGGCTTCCCGCGTTTCTCGGTTTCGGTTCGTGGATCGGCGGTGACCGCGACGGGAACCCGCACGTGAGCGCCGCGGTCACTGCCCAGACCCTCATGAGGATGCGGGGGGCCGCCCTGAACGCGCACCTCCTGCAGTGCGCGCATCTTTTCGAGGAGCTCACGACCTCGGAGAGGGAGGCGCCGGTCTCCCGGGAGCTTCGCCAGGCGCTGGAGAGGCGCGTGCGGGAGTATTCCTCCCTGGAGCCCCTCCTGGACCCGCTCTCGCCGCACGAGATCTACCGCCGCTGGCTGCGCACGGTGGAGTGGCGGCTGCGGCGCACCCGGGAGGGCGAGTCGCTGGAACGCATGCCTGCCCGGCGCGTACCGCAGCGGGGCCGAGCTCGTCGAGGACCTCGTCCTCGTCCGCGACAGCCTCCTCCTGAACAAGGGCGCCCAGATCGTCGAGGGCGGCCTGCAGGCGTGGCTCTGGCAGACACGGGTCTTCGGCCTGCACTTCGCCCGGCTGGACATCCGGCAGGAATCGAGCCGCAACGCGCGCGTGGTGGGCGAGCTGCTGCGTCTCCTCGGGCTCGCCGAGGACTTCGCGGCGCTGCCGGAAGCGGGCAAGCAGGACCTGCTCCGCCGGCCCGTGGATGCGGCGGCCCTCCTGCGCCGTCACGACCTCGGCGAGGAGGTGACGGAGACGCTGGCGGTCTTCTCCACCCTCACGCGCGCCGCCCGCAGCCTCGGCGTGGAGGCCCTCGGGGGCCACATCATCAGCATGACGCACGAGCTGAGCGACGTCCTCGCCGTGCTGTGGCTCCTGCGGCTGGGCGCCGAGGACGGGAAGGGCCCGTCCATGGACATCATCCCCCTGTTCGAGACGATCGACGACCTCCTGCGCGCGCCTGACATCGTGCGGGCCATGCTGGGCGACGCGACCTACCGCGAGCACCTCGCGCGGCGCGGGAACACGCAGACGATCATGATCGGGTACTCGGACAGCACCAAGGACGGCGGCTACCTGGCTGCCTGCTGGGCGCTGTACGAGGCGCAGAGCGTTCTTTCGCGCGTGGCGCAGGAAAGCGGCGTCCGCCTCCTGTTCTTCCACGGCCGCGGGGGATCCCTCGGCAGGGGCGGCGGCCCTGCCGCCCGCAGCATCCTTGCCCTGCCGCCGGAGTCACTCGGGGCGGGTCTTCGCATGACCGAGCAGGGCGAGGTGCTCGCTGACCGCTATGACGACCCCCGGATCGCCGGTCGCCACCTGGAGCAGGTGATCTGGGCAACGCTCGCCGCGTCCGTCCAGCCGCTCTCGCCCCCGAAGGAGGAGTGGCGTGCGGCCATGGAGTCACTCGCGCGCGAGGCGCTGGCCGCCTACCGCCAGCTCATCGAGGAGCCCGGCTTCCTGACGTATTTCGAACAGGCGACCCCGATCGTCGAGATCGAATCGCTTCCCATCGCCTCCCGGCCTGCGCTACCGGCGCGAGACGCGCACCCTTGCCGACATGCGGGCGATTCCCTGGGTCTTCGCCTGGACCCAGAACCGCTGCATGATCCCGGCGTGGTACGGCATCGGGACAGCGTTCCAGGCTTTCGCGCGCCTGAGGCCCGACGGCTGGGACATCCTGCGCGGCATGTACGAGGGGTGGTCCTTCTTCCGCGCAACGCTCGACAACGCCGTGCTGGCGCTCGCCAAGTCCGACCTCGCCATCGGCCGCATGTACGCCGACCTCGTGGAGGACGCGGAAGTCCGCGAACGGGTCTGGGGAAAGATCGCCTCCGAGTACGAGGCCAGCAGGGACGCCGTGCTGCGCACGAATGGCCAGCCGCAGCTCCTGGAAGAGCTCCCCTGGCTCCAGCAGTCCATCCGCGTGCGCAATCCCAACACGGATCCGCTGAATCTCGTGCAGGTGGAATGGATGAGGCGCAAGCGGGAGGCCGAGCGCCGCGGGGACGAGGCACGCCAGGCGGAGTGCCGCGAGCTCCTGCGTCTCACGATCGAAGGCGTCGCCACGGGGATGCGGACGACAGGCTGAGGCTCCGGCGCTGCAGCATGCGGTCAACACACCTTCACAGGTCGTGTGGCGACCCGTGGTCATCGTTCGATCAAGCCAGGTCCGCCTCCCGGCTGCACTTGACGACCACTTTGCCCACGTTGTTTATCCCCTTCAGGAAGGCTTCGAACGCCTGCTGCAATGCCGCCGCCTCGAAGGGCACAGTCGCAGTGATGACAGGCTTCAGCTTCCCTTCCTCGTACCATGACACCGCCTGCCTCAGTCCGTCGATGAGCTTCGACGTCTGAGTCTTGTACCGTGGGTCCACACCGTACCTGCCGAGGTCCGCGATGAACATCTTCGCCCCACGGCTTTCCACCAGCGTTCTCATGTCCTGCGCTCCAGATCGGGCTAACTGCTCCGCGGTCCCAAGCCTGATGTACACACCGCCAGAGGCGACAACCGCGGCTGACTGGGCGTAGGAGGACTGTGTGTAGGTGGAGTCGTAGACCAGGTCCGCGCCCCTGCCGCCGGTGAGGCTCATGATCTCACGGACAACGTCCTGCCTGGAGTAATCGATGACGTGGTCGAGGTGGAGTTGATGGAGGAGACTGAGCGACGCAGCCTTGCCGGCAGTGCCAATGACCTTGAGTCCATGGAGCCTGGCGATCTGCGCTGCGAAGTGCCCGACCCCGCCCGCAGCGCCTGCGACGTAGATCCACTTCCCTTTGTGCCGCTGGATGTTGGCGGTGATCACGAGTGACTCGTACGCGGTCAGGTAGGCGATCCCATACGTGCTCGCCTCCGGTGCAGGCACGGCGCCTCTGGGCAGGACATTCTCCCTCCTGGCAACGACGTACTCAGCGAAGCAGCCCCCGGCAGAGGCCCTGCCAAAGACCTGGTGGCCCACCTTGAGCCCGTTCTTGCCCTCACCTCCCAGCTTGACGACCTCACCGCTGAAGTCAAAGCCCAACACATAGGGCTGAGGCAGATTGAATGCATTGACGCGGGCAAGGGCTGGATCCATCTTGTTGATGGAGGCGTAGCTGACACGGATGAGCACCTCATCGTCGTTCAAGGACGAGATGCTCTTCCGTTGAATGCTGACAGGAGCACCAGCGTGCTCAATGGCGAGGGCGTTGAATGAAAGGGGAAGATGAAGGTCACTCATAGTGAACAAGCTAGCGCGCAAGGGAAAGGCCGACAAGAGAAATCGAGGTGCATTCGATCAACCTGACAAAGAAGACACCTCCTTCGACCGGCTCGCGCCGTAGCGAAGGCCATCGACGAGAAGAGCGACCATGCGCTGAGCGTGGTCGGGTCCGCGATCATAGGCGGTCCTGCATACGCTCGCGACAGCATCCAGGAGATCCTCGGCGGCGAAATCGGTGCGGCGTCCGTCACCGGATACCGACATCGAGGAAACCCTCTCGGCCCTCACCGATCTGACGCGGACAGGCAAGGTGCGCGCGATCGGATCGTCGACGTTCCCCGCGAGGCTGTAGCTTTCCACGGCCCGTCGCGCTACATTGGTGGGGAAGGGCAGGACAGAGAATGCCGATAGATTCGATTTCCGGGATTTCCCCCGTCTTCGCCGCGCCGTACGCGGCGTCGGCCGCCGCACCGATGACGACCATCAGCAGGCCTCCCGAGACGACCCCGGACGCCCGGGAGTCAGCCGCGCAGGAAAATGACGCGCGGCGCACCTCCGAGGCGGTGCAGGGTGCGGCCCCTTCCACCCTTGCCGGGCCCGACCAGGCCACCTCTTCCGTCGGCACCCGCCAGAACGTCGTCCCCGCCTCGAATGACTCCCAGCTCTCCCTGGAGCGCGCCTCTGCCGAGATCTCCCGCGCCTACCAGGGCGGTGAACCGACAGCTTCCCAGATGCGCGCCGCCTCCGAGGCGTATCGCTCCGAGGCTGCTGCCCAGGACCAGGTGGCACTGCAGCAGCAACAGGGCGGCCGCTCCGCTGACGTGATGGTGTAGGCATAGAACATCAAGTTACGGAAATGACGGCGCGTATACATGTCCTGCGCAAGGCGCTGAGCGCACCTTGTGACAGGGAAGACATGCAAGCGTAGCTTGTGTACGAGACGATGGGCAAGGAGATCCAGATGCGGTTCGATTCACTCAGGGCTCTCGGCATTGCCGCGGTTCTTTCCCTCGCGGTCGTGACGGGTGCTTCTGCCGGCGTGGACGGCGCCGGGACGGCCCGCCAGGCACCGGTCAGCAGTGAGATCGAGGCGTATTTCGCCGCACACGGCGCCGACGAGAAATTCTTGAGCATGGTCGAGGGCGACCTCAGGACGTATGCCGGCCTCTTCGGTGCCCCGGACTACATGGTGATTGGCCAGGACATGTACTCCTACTCCAATGCTCCCTCCGTTGCGGGGGAGTTCAGTGTCCGTCACCTCGCGTAGAAGTAGGCACCGCATCATGGTTCCCGAAGCCCCGCACGAGCGGGGCTTTTCCATCCGCTTGGGAACAGGGGACGCATCTTCTCCTCGGGGCGCGTGTCCCGGCAAGGAGCGGCACGCGGGTCCGTCCTGCCGCGGCGAAGGGGGGCGCCTTGTCGCGCGGAAGGCGCCCGAGTACATTAGCTGATCGTGCAGACAGCTGACCAGCGAGTGTTCCCCGCACCGAAGATTTACCCGGGCATCTGGGAAAGGCTCGCGAAGCCCTTTTCCGTCCTCGCCCCCATGGAAGACGTCACGGACACGGTCTTCCGGCGCATTGTGCGCGAGGTGGGGGCCCCGGACCTGTTTTTCACCGAGTTCACGAGCACCGACGGCCTCTGCACGGCGGGGCGTCCCCGCGTCATCGGGAGGCTCCGCCATACGATGGACGAGCATCCCATCATCGCGCAGATCTGGGGCACGCGCCCCGACTACTTCCGCAGGGTGGCCGGCGAGGTGCGCGAAATGGGTTTCGACGGGGTGGACATCAACATGGGCTGCCCCGTCAGGAAGATCATCAGCCGCGGCGCCTGCGGGGCGCTCATCAACAATCCCTCCCTCGCCTCGGAGATCATCGCGGCGGCACGTGACGGCGCCGCCGGGCTCCCCGTGAGCGTGAAGACCCGCATCGGCGTCTCCACCCCGAAGGCCGAGCAGTGGCTCGGGTTCCTCCTCGAGCAGGGGCTCAGCGCCCTCACCGTCCACGGCCGGACGGTCTCCCAGCAGTCCGACGGCGAGGCTGACTGGGGCGCCGTGGCGCTCGCCGTCCGCCTCCGTGACGCTGCCGGCCTGCCGACACGGATCGTGGGCAACGGCGACGTGAAGACCGCCGAGGGCTTCCACCAGCGGGCGAAGGAGACGGGCTCCGATGGCGTCATGATCGGCAGGGGCATTTTCGAGAACATCTTCCTTTTCGCGGCCGTGCGCGCCGTTGCCGCCGGCGAGGTCCCGGAGAACCGCGAGTTCTCACGGCTTCCTCTCTCCGAGAAGATCGCCTTCTTCCGCGCGCACCTCCTCCTCCACCGGGAGACCTGGGGGGCGGGGCGCGGGTTCGACGTCCTGAAAAAGTTCGCGAAGACCTACCTGCGCGCGTTCGAAGGCGCCGGGAAGCTCGTCGAGGCGATCATGCGCACCCGCCAGCACGAGGCGGCGCTCCTCGTCCTGGACGAGTGGCAGGCAAAGCTGTCGGCCGACCGGGCGTGACGCTGCCGCCCTTTTCCCTGGAGCGGTGGTTCGCGCGGCACGAGTTCAGCACGCCCCACCTCCTCTGCGCATCGGACTGCGAGACGCTGCGCGTGGACGACCTCCTTCGCATGGAGCCGGGCGCCCGCGAAAAGCTTCTGTCCCTCGGGCTTGGCTACACGGAGAGCGCGGGTGCTCTTTCCCTGCGCCAGGAGATAAGCCGGCTCTACGCGTCCATCGATCCCGCCGAGATCCTCGTGTGCAGCGGCGCCGAGGAGGCGATCTTCCTCTTCATGCACACGGCCCTCGAGCCCGGCGACCACGTCGTGGTGCACACGCCGTGCTACCAGTCGCTTGCCGAGGTGGCGAGGTCCGTCGGCGCCGAGGTCAGCCCCTGGCGCGCTCGAGCGGAGGACGGGTGGGCGCTGGACCTGGACGAGCTGACCCGTCTCGTGCGGCCGGCAACGAAGGTCATCGTCCTCAATACTCCCCACAACCCGACGGGCTGGCACATGCCGGAAGAGGAGTATCGCCGTGTCGTTGCGTTTGCCGAGAAGAGGGGCTTCACGCTGTTTTCCGACGAGGTGTACCGCGGCCTGGAGCACGGGTCGCGGGGCATGCTCCCTGCCCGGCTGTGACTGCGGGCGGCGGGCTGTCTCCCTCGGCGTGATGTCGAAGACCTACGGGCTCGCGGGACTACGGATCGGGTGGGTGGCGGCGCACGACGCCCCACTCCTCGCGCAGATGGCTGGCATGAAGGACTACACGACGATCTGCTCCGGGGCACCCGGCGAGCTCCTCGCGGAAATCGCCCTGCGCCACGGTGAGCGGATCGCAGCGCGCAACCGCGCCATCATCTCGTCCAACCTCGACCTCTTCGACGCCTTTGCTGCCCGCCACCCCGGCCTCTTTGCCTGGCGCCGGCCCGTGGCCGGACCGATCGCCTTTCCGCGCCTGCTCAAGGGTGACGCGACACGCTTCTGCGACGAGCTGGTCCGCGGGGCAGGCGTCCTGCTGCTTCCCGGCAGCGTCTACGAGGGCGGCGGCAACCACGTGCGGGTGGGCTTCGGGCGGGCGTCGATGCCGGCGGCTCTCGGGGCCCTGGAAGATTCCGCCGTCCTCAGGGGCACCGGCGGCTGACCGTTCGGTTGGATGGGTCTCCCGCGAATGCGTCTTTTCCTGTCGGCCACGGCGAAAGCGGCGAGGGTGAAGTGCGCTCCAATCCGCCCCCGTTCAGCCCGTCTTCACGACGTGCTGTTCGAAGAACGCGAGCATCCGCTGCCAGGCGTCGCGGGACGCGTCGACCTCGAAAAGCGTGCGCTGCTTGCCGAAGAAGGAATGCTGCGTGTTCTCGTAGATCTTGATGTCGTGCGCCACATCGTGGCGCGCCAGGGCCGCGTCGAGCTTGCGCGCGTGCTCAGCCGTGAAATCCTTGTCGGGGTAGCTGCCCACCACGGGACAGGCCTTCGCCACGGCGTCCAGGGGGCGCGGGTTGGTGCCGTAGAAGACCGACGCGGCCTTCAGGCCCTGGTCCGTGATGGCGAGCTGCAGCGCGTATCCCCCGCCCATGCAGAAGCCCACCGCGCCGACCCTGTGCGCGTCGACCCCGGGGAGCTTGCGCAGGTACTCGACGGATCGCTGGAGGTCGGACAGCAGCGGGTTGTCCAGCGGTCGGAAGAGCATCCCGTAGAAAGCCTGCATCATGCACCAGGCGCGGCCGCGGTTGGCAAAGAGGTCCACGGCAAGGGCCGCGTATCCCTCGCCGGCAAACCGTCCGGCGATCTCCCGGATGTTGTCGTTCAGGCCGTAGATCTCGTGAATGACGATCAGGCCCGGAAACGGGCCGGGCCCCGGCGGCTTCGCGTAGAACGACTCCATGACCCCGCTGCCATTCGTGCGCGGGACCGACACGACGCTGGTTTCCGGCTCCATCCCTTTTTCCCCTTTCCCATGAAGGTACCGCGGCGCGGCGTTCGATGATAGGCCGGGCGCCAGGGAATAAACCGCTAGAAGCCCCAGCGGAAGCCGTGAAGGACGCGCGGGCCCGTCTCGGTGACGAGCATGGCCTTTTCGAAGCGCGCCCCGCAGTCTCCTGCCGCTCCCGCGTAGGCACCGGGCTCGACGCAGAAGACCATGCCCGGCTCGATGATCGTCGTGTCGGTGGGGATCAGCTTGGGGTGCTCGTTGACGGTGACGCCGATCTGGTGGCCGTAGTACCGGGGCGGATGCACCCCGTGCTTTGCCTGGACGCGCTCGATAGCCGCGGCGAGGTCGGAGCAGCGGATGCCGGGCCGCAGGACCTCGAGGGCGGTCGTGTAGCAGTCCATGGCGGCCTGCATGTGCCGCTTCTGCTCCGGGTTCGGCTCGGCCCCGAAAATCACCGTGTTGCAGTTGTCCGACCAGTAGCCGCCCAGGCGCATGCTGATGTCGAGGATCCCCGCGTCACCGCGCGCTATCACGCGGTCGCGGGGGCCGCCGGGGTAATGGACCTCGTTGGTCCGCGGCCCCGTGACCAGCTCGCCGTAGACCGGCACGATCTCGCCGGCTTCCCGGTAGACGGCCTGGAGAATGTCCGACCAGACGGCGAGCTCGTTCTGCCCGTGCTCCCGCGAGGCGGCCACCAGGGCTGACTGGGCCGCGTCACCGACGCGAGCCACTCTTTCCAGCAGCTTCACCTCTTCCGCCGTCTTCGTCCTCCGCGCGCGCTCCAGCGCCGGCGTGGCGTCCGCCAGCGCCTGCTCATGCGTCTCCGACAGCCAGCTCGCAACGAGGACGGGCAGGCTCTTGACCTCCACGCCGATGCGAGCATGTTTCCCGCCCGCGCCCCGGGCAGCGAATGCCTTCCGCAGCCCATCGAGGTAGCCGGTGGCTTTCGGCGGCCTGTCCAGCTCTGCTCCGGGCCGGCAGGAGCTCGATGTTCTTCAGCAGGCACTGCCGCCGTGCCAGCTCCCGCAGCCCGTCGACCGCCACGAGGACGGCATCCCCCTGGCGCACGTCGACGAGCACGAGGGAAAGCGGGAAACCGAGCGGGGTCTCGGTGGGGTAGGTGACAGGAAGCGGCGTGCACAGGCCGCTGAGATAGGCGACGTTTTCGTGCGAGCAGGCCAGCGCGAAATCCACCCCGTCCTTGCGGAGCTCCTCGCAGGCCTTTTCCAGGCGTTCCATGCTGACTCCTCCCCGCGCATCGTGTCATCGAAACCGGGCCGCGTCCAGGCCCGGCGCCGCCGTCAGCCGAGACGACGGTAGGTGAACAGCGCCGAGCCCGGCTTCTCGTCCACGGTGACGACGAGACCGCCGTCCATGAGCGCCTTCCCGCTGAGAAGCCTCCCGGCCTGCCCGTCCCACGAGGTGAGCTCGTAATCGGCGTCTGCATCCAGCGCGCGCGCAGCGGCTTCCCAGCGGGAGAACGGCGACGCCTGGCGGCGGAACGCGACGATCATTCCCTCGCCGAGATCAGGACGGTCGTACTGCCATGCTGCCCAGGCGTCGTCCGCCAGGGAGAAGGAAAGCAGCGGGTAGAAGTCGCCGTAGAAGTACTTCCGCATCGCCAGGGCCTCGCCCATCCACCGGCGGATCTCCTCCAGCGGCAGCGCCGTGTGGTTGTCCAGCGCCTGCTGGCACCAGTGCGTCACCATGCCGGGCCCGAACGCGCTGCGCATGGCGTACCGCGAGGACACGTCACAGACCGCGGCGCTGAGCGGCACCCACGGCGCAAGCCCCTGTGTCTGCGCCTGCATGCTGATCGGGTCGAACGGCCAGCACTGGAGATCGCTGCGCCACAGGGGGACGCTGCGCGCGATCGTCTCCAGGTCGAGGCGTTGACCGCCGCCGGCGCAGTTGTCGATGACGAGGCCCGGTACGGGCGAGAAGCTCGTCCCAGAAAGCGTAGAGGCCCGTGACGTGCCGGATCTCCGCCATCCCGACACGATCGGGGGCGTCTGCCATGGCGAAGAGCTCCGGCACGCGCAGGTCGTTGAAATCCTGCCGGTAGCACGTGATGCCCTGCTCACGGATCATCGCGGAGACGAGGTCGGTGACGTGACGCCGTGCCTCCGCGTTGCCCAGGTTGAGCATGTAGTTCATGCCCTTCGTGCCGCCGGAGGGCACGGGGCCGATCAGCCACTCGGGGTGGTCGCGGAAGAGGCGGGTTCCCTCGAACACCCGCTCGGGCTCCAGCCACAGGAGAAACCCGAGGCCCGCACCGCGGGCCGCCTGGCTCACCGGTGCCAGCCCGCGCGGGTACGCCTCGGCGTTCGCGTTCCAGCTTCCCACCTGCCTCATCCAGCCGCTGCCCAGCGTGTCGGCGGCTTCCGCGAGGGGCCGCTCCCCGTACCACCCCGCGTCGATCCAGTAGCACTCGGTGGGGATGCGGTTCTCCTCCAGCCACCGGATCTTCTCGAGATGCGCCGCCTCCGTCTGCGCGCCCCAGGTACCCTCGCAGAACGGCGGTTCGAGGATCTCGCCGTTCGGCCGCGGCACGTAGTGCTCCAGGAGAAGGCGCCGCAGGATGTTGTGGCTGCGAACGCGCTCCGTTTCATCGTCGCCGCCCTGCCAGAATACGAGCAGCATCCGCGGCGTGCGGATCTCTTCCCCGGGGTGCAGCCTGAGGTGCGTGCGCTCCATGCCCGCGCGGACCCGGACCCCTTCCTGTTCCCTCTGGAACGCGGCGGACCAGCCGCCGGTCCAGCCGATCGCGCCGATGACGCCGCCGGCGCCGAGCCGGATGTTGAAGAAGGGCAGGTGAAGCGTGGAGGATTTGCCCGTCCGCGCGGACAGCTCCAGGCGGGAGCCGCCCTGGCGGAAGGTGAGAGGCGTCGCCAGCGGCTCGAAGTCGTCCTTCTGCGTGAGACCCCCGCGCGCGTGGTGGACCTGGCAGGGTGCGCCCGGGTCGAGGGGGAACAGGACGTCCAGGGCCATGATGTCGGAGAGGATCGGCGTGTCCTTCTTCCCGGTGTTGCGGAAGGACGCGACCCATTCGAGCGCCGGGAAATCGGCATACTCCTTCAGGTTGCAGCGACATTCCAGCCCCGTGTTCCTGTCGGCATGGACGAGCGTTTCCACGGCCAGGCCGGCCCCCGTCCGCCGCGGCGGCTCCGTGCGCACCGCCCACCCTCCCAGCACCTCGGCAGATGCCCGCCCGTCATACCGGAACGAGACGGGCATGTATCCCGCACGGTCCCCGGTCCCCGTGGTCGGGAATGCGGCCCCCCGCCACGCGCGGGCGGTAGCGAGCTCCTGGCTGGTGACGAGGTCGACCATCGTGTCCCCCTCCCTGCGGTCGCGTGCCATGCGCCGCAACGGCACATCGTACCTGAGCGGGTGCCTCTCGTCCACCGCGTGTCTGGCGGTTTGACGTTCGGCAGGCGCTTCGTCTACCTTGAAGGCATGCTCGTCAACACGGCAAAACAGAAAATGCTCCAGGGCAAGCCCGTCTACGGCTTCGCCCTGCATCTCGGTTCGGCCATCGTCGCCGAGATCGTCAGCCGCTCGGGCCCGGATTTCGTGATGGTCGACAACCAGCACGGTTCCTGGGGGCCTGACTCCACCATCGCCGCCCTCGTTGCCATCTACGGCAGCCCGGCCACGCCCATGGCACGCGTCGCGCGCAACGACTATACCATGATCGGGCGGCTCCTGGACGAGGGGATGCTGGGGATCATCGTCCCGATGGTCCACACGGCCGAAGACGCGAAGGCAGCGGCCGCGGCGTGCCGGTTTCCCCCGCGCGGCACCCGCTCCTGGGGATGGGCGCGGGCAGCCCGGTACGGGGACGACTACGCTGATCGCATCGGCGACGAGCTTTTCCTGGCCGTCCAGATCGAAAGCGCCGAGGCGGTGAGGAACGCGGAGGCCATCATGGCGACGCCGGGCGTGGACGGGTGCTGGGTCGGTCCCAGCGACATGGCGTTGTCCATGGGCATCCATCCGCGTGACATGTTCACAAGCGAGCAGCATGCCCGCAACCTCGAGAAGGTCGTGGCAGCCTGCCGCAACACCGGCAAGGTCCCCGGCATCTCCGGGATGAGTCCCGAGGACGCGCTGGTGAAAACGAAGCAGGGCTTTCGTTTCATCACCACCAGCAGTGATACCGGCTTCCTGTTGAACGGCATCGCCGCCGCGTGGAAGACGCTCCGCGGGGAGGGCTGAGCCCGGCCGGTGCGGCCGCGCGGGCTGTCAGTCGGCGGCCGTTGCCGCCTTCTTCTCGTCCACGGCATCGACCCTGATGGCCGCGATGCCGCCCAGGCCGACGAAATGCCGGCCCTCGACGACGAGCTCCGCGCCATCGTCGAGCGTGACCGGGAACGGACCGAGCCAGCACCAGTTCGCCGCGGCGTCCATCGAGCTGTCGTAGCGCTGCACGAGAACGCCGTTGACCCATACCTCGAAATGCGACGGGGCGCGCGACAGGTGGGGCTCGACGACAATGACCCGCACGTCAAGCCGCCTGCCCGGCGGCTCGCGGAACGTCACCTTGAGCCCGGGCACCCCGCCCCGAAAGCTCCTGAGTGCCGGTTCCAGCGCGCCGGGATCAGGGGCAAGCGGCAGCGTCCTGATCCTGTCGTCGATGTACACCCAGGCCGACGACACGGTGAAGTGCGCCGCTGATTTTTCCCCGCACCAGACAGTGGTTCCCTGGACAAAACCGGAGGGACCGAAGCTCACACCGAGTGATCGACCGTCGGGCTTTGCCAGCGTGGTCTGCGACAGGGTGCTGCTTGCAGCGATTTCCCTGCCCGCGGGCGAGAACGCCGTGACCGCGTAACGGTGGGTGGAATGCGCCTCCAGGTCCTTGTCGAGGAACTCCGACGGGTACTGGGGAAGGATGTCCTTTCGCTTCCGGCCGTCACGAGTCACCCGGTAGAAGCCCGCTCCCTGCACCGGCAGCCACGAGAGGTGTATCTCCGATTCGCTGAGCGCAACGGCCGCGAAGTCGCCAAGGGCAGGAAGGCTGCCGGTCGCATTGGCATCGCCATAGTCGCCCGTGTTGAACGCAACGGGAACCGACACGAAAGCGTAGTGCAGCCGCCCGCCCCGCTTCAGGAAGTTCCCCGCTGACACCAGCCACCCGGCGCCGGTGCGGGGATCGATCCATTTCGTGGGCAGCCTCGGCTGGTAGTCGCAGTTCCGGCCCCAGTCACGGCACACGTGCACGGTGGACCACGGGCCCCAGGGGTTCGCGGATTCGAAGACGGAGAGCTCGCTGTGCAGCGAGCCGAACATGTGGTTGGCGCAGTCGATGAAAGCCCAGTTCAGGAGCAGGTAGCGCCGCAGCCCGGGGTGGTACACCACCTCGTTCTCCCCGGTCTTGCGAGGGTACCTGAAGACGGGCACGGCCTTTTCCAGTGCCGGCGACCACGCCGGAACGCCGCCCGGCGTACCGGCATAGAACTCCCACGCGGAACGCTCGAGGATCCGGCGCCGCGGCACGCGCGCGAGGAAGGTGGCGTCCCCGGCGCTCCAGGCCGCGATCCCGTCATCGCCTGCCGAGGAGTACGCATAGACGAAGTCATCCGGGGCACCGGCATAATCCCGGCCGAACTGGAGGAAGTGCGGGGATGCGAACACGCCGGTGAGAAACGCGCGCTCGGGGCTGCCCGGGCGCGGCTGCTCTGACCACGTCAGGCCGTGGTCACGGGAGGTGAGGAACCAGGAATGCAGGTTCACCTGGTTGCCGTAGCGCCCTTCCGTGTAGCGCATGTCCTCCACCGCGAGGTAGAGCACGCCGTCCACCGAGACGACCCGGCTGGTTTTATCGGCGGGATGTCCGATTCCGGGTCCCTGCCGTCTGCCATGATGAACCCGAGATCATTGACCAGGGAGATCTCGTGGCGGGGCGGCGTGCCTTCGACCTTCCAGAAGTTCATGGGCTGGAAGTGATCGAGAAAGCCGCTGTTGTCACCGGCGGCCGCGTAGATGTTGTCGTCATCCGCCCACGTGAGCGGCCACATGTCACCCGTGCCGATGATGCGCTCGGGCCCCGTGAAGGACATTCCCATCACGGTGCCGCTCTTTCCGTACGAGGGGAGCGCTTCCAGCTCGTTCATGGCCGGCCCCGCACGGTCTTCGCGGGAAGGTCGGGGTTGCCAGGCCCGAAGTGCTTCAGCATGACGATGGGGTCCGTGCGCGAAGGATTCGTGATCACCACGCCCGCGCGCGCCGCTTTCTCGGTGACGAAGAACTCGTCCATGGTGAGCTGACCGAACCGGATGATCGCCGGGCTGTCCATCTCCCAGGCGCCCATGGTGCCGTGTCCCTGCAGGAGGATCATGCCGTATGCGCCGGCGTCGCGGATAGTGACGGTCTTCCCCGGCAGCACCGTGAGCTCCTTGGCGCTGAAGTCCGGCGACTTGTACGAAATCCAGTTCTCCCGGAAGCCCTCTGCCTCCATCTGCGGGAGAGGCCTGACGGGCAGGGGAGCCATGAAGTGATGCGCGGCAAAGTCGGGGTCCACGTTCGCCTCCCAGTCGAGGACCTCGACGAGGTAGTCGATGTTGCCGACCTTGTCCTCCGGCGTGGCCCGCCAGAGGAGGTCTTCCGTGATGATGGCATCCCCCGTGAGTGACTGGAACATGGAGAACACGTCGGAGGCCTTCTGCGGCTCGTACGTGCAGAGGCTGCCGGGCGCGTGGAGGATCCCCGCCGGCACGTCCCAACCGGTGCCCGGCTCCAGGCGGTACGCCGTGGAGAGGTCGGTGATCCTGTTGTCTCCCTTCGTGAAGTTGCGCAGGCACGCGCGGACCTGGTCCTTCGTCGTCCCCGGGCGCAGGCCGAGGAACGTGTACGGGAAGTCGGCACCGTAGTTGTTGTTCTGCACCGGGAAGTAGTACGACTCGGGTTTCCCGTTGAGGCCCACGAGCTTGGCGTGCTCGTCCCGATGGTGGACGTGGTGGGGCAGCGGCCCCTTGTTGTCGAAGAACTTGGAGTACAGGGGCCAGGACGTGTACGCCTTCCAGATCCTGTCCCCGATGATCTCTCCCTTCAGCTCGGAGACGGCATCCCGCAGGGTGCACGTCTCGGTCCGCCCGCCGTCTTCCAGGACGATGAAGCTGAGGCCCTCGTCCTTGCTCGTGAGCGGCCCGTTGTCCGCCGTCGTGGTGGAGGAAAACCATCGTTCGTCGATGCCGCCCCGCTCTCCCCCGAACGCGTAGTAGTCGGCGGGGTGGAGCTTGATCCTGCGCCCGGGGACGCAGAAGGACCGGGGGACCCAGGCGGGGGCGAGACGGAGGATGCCCTTTCCCTGTTCGAGGGCACGTTCAACGATGGCGCGCGTGGACATTGGAGTCTCCTTTCCCATGAGGGTACCCCCGAGCATACAGAGATCAGCGGCCAAGGCAAGAGAGCGTCGGGGCGATGCCGGTCCTGCTGGCCGGCCGAGCTTGACACGGCCTGTACAATCAACGGTCGGGCCGGGAACCGGTCACGGGAGAGGGGGAAGTCATGGCAACGATCTATCACGACAACGATTCCGACCTTGCGTGGCTCAAGGGCAGGACGGTCAGCGTGCTGGGGTACGGCAACCAGGGCAGCGCCCAGGCGCAGAACATGCGCGACAGCGGGGTCAAGGTGGTCATCGGTAACGTGCGGGACGACTACTTCGACAAGGCTGCCGCGGACGGGTTTCCCGTCTTCGAGATCCCGGAGGCGGTCAAGCAGGCGGACGTGCACATCCTGCTGATCGCCGACGAGGTCATGCCGCAGGTGTTCGACAGGGACATCCGCCCCCACCTCAAGCCGGGGCATGCCATCGTCGTTTCCAGCGGCTACAACGTGGCGTTCGGATTCCTCCGCTATCCCCAGGACGTCGACGTTCTCATGGTTGCGCCGCGCACCATCGGCACGGCTGTCCGCAAGACCTACCTTAACGGGAAGGGTTTTGCCAGTCTGGTCGGCGTGCACCATGATGCAACCGGTAATGCGAAAAAGGTGATGCTGGCGCTGGCCAAGGCCATCGGCACGCTGAAGTGCGCAGGCGTGGAGTCCACCTGCGACGAGGAGGCCCTCTGCGACCTGTTCAACGAGCAAAGCGGCGGCCTGTATGCCTGGCGCCGCGCCTACGACATGCTGGTGGAGGCGGGAGCGAGCCCTGAGGCCGCGATGCTCGAGTTCTGGGCATCCGGCGAGCTATCGGACGTCGCGGAGGTCATCCAGACCCACGGGCTTTTTGGCCAGCTGCCATTTCACAGCCTGACCAGCCAGTACGGGCAGCAGGTGACGGGACGGCATTCGGCGGCCGAAGAAGAGGCGGAACGCACACGGCTTCGCGGCATCATCGCCCGGATAAAGGACGGGACGTTCGCCAAGGAGTGGACGCTCGAACAGCAGGCCGGCTATCCCACGCTGAAGCGCGTGTTCCAGCAGAACATGACGCATCCCATGACGCCCATCGAGGAGAAGCTCCTGCGCGAGATGGGCTTCTGGAAGAAGAGCTGAGGAGGGCAGGACCGCCATGCAGAAGGCTGTCACCCTCCGCATGTTTCCCGACGAGATCTCCACGCTGCGCCGCGTGGAGATCGCGCGGGAGGCCGGGTTCGAGGCGGTGGAGCTGAACCTTGAGCCCTGGCAGGAGTTTTCGCTGGACACGCCGCAAAGCGACCTCCGCCGGCTCCGCGGGGACATCGAGTCGCGCGGCATGCGCGTCAGCGCCGTCTACGACAGGGAGCAGTGGCACTTCCCCCTGTCCAGCCGTGATCCGAAGATCCGCGAGCACTGCGGGCAGATCATCGAGCGGCTCGCCGCGGCTGCCGTGACCATGGGCGCCGACACCGTGCTGGTCATGCCGGGCGCCGTGGACAACACCATCCTCGCACCCCGGCCCGAGATCGTCCCGTACGCGGAGGCATACCGGAACTCCCTGGAGGCGCTGCGCCGGCTCGCGCGCTCGGCCGGGAGAAGTACCGCGTGCATCTTGCCGCCGAGAACTGCCCCGGCAAGCTCCTCATCACGCCGCTGGAGTTCGCCCGCTTCCTCGACGAGATCGGCAGCGAGTGGGTGGGCGCCTGCTTCGACATCGGCAATGCCCTGTGGTACGGCTACCCGGAGCACTGGATCCCGGTGCTCGGCCCGCGGCTGTGGCGCGTGCACGTGAAGGACAACCGGGCCGCGGGAGGCGCGGTCACCGCGACGCCGCTCCTGGCGGGTGATGTGAACTGGCCCGCTGTCCGCAGGGAGCTGGAAGAGCTGCGCTACGATTCGTGGCTCACGGCCGAGGTCCTCCCCGCGTACCGCTGGCACGGCGAGCGGCTCATCCACGACACGAGCGCCGCCATGGACGCGATATTCGGGCTGGAAGGGACATGAGCAGCGCGGCACGCCTGTACGCGACGCTCGCCGATCTTCTCGTCGGGTTCCATTTCTGCTACGTCGTGTTCTGCGTCGGCGGCGAGATCGTCATCATTCTCGGGGGCCTGTTCCGCTGGAGCTGGGTGCGCGTTCTCGGCTTCCGCATCGCGCACATGGCAGCGGTCGCGCTCGTGGCCGCGGAATCCCTGGCGGGCGCGTGGTGCCCGCTGACCGTATGGGAATACCGGCTGCGCATGAAGGCGGGCCAGAACGTCGAGCAGCAGATCTCGTTCATCGCGCGCCTGGTGCGGAGCCTCATCTTCTACGACCTTCCCGCGTGGGCATTCGTGGTTGCCTACGTGGCGTTTGCCGTCCTCGTGGCGCTCACCCTTGTCCTGGTCCCGCCGCGCCGCGGCCTGCGCCGGAGGCCTGCTTCCCCAGGTTGACCTTCACCAGGGCCTGCGACAGCGGCTTCAGCTCGGCGGTGAAAGTGAACCCGCCTTTCACCTTCTTCGCCTCTGCGCCGGCGACATTCCGGAAGGTGTCCAGGCCAACCGCGCCGAGGTTCACGCGAATGTCCCGCGTCACCGCCTTTCCGGTGAGATTGAACAGGTTGATCACCGCCTGGTTCTTTCCCGCCAGCGTGTGCACATGTGTCATCTCGTCGATGCCGTAGAATGTCCCTCTCTTGTAGAAGTCGATGAGCGACATGTACGTCTTCATGGCCTTCTTCAGCGCCCTGTAGAGAGCAGAGCCCGGATCACTGACGCCGCCGATGCCCATGTGACGCACGGTGGATGCGTACCACCAGAACGCCAGCATCCCGTTGGAGTCCGGCCCCACGGACCGCCCCTGCTCCAGGAGCCCGGACTTCTGGCCGATGTTGATGTGCAGGTAGAGCGGCACTTCGCAGGCGAGGTTGTACTCGTAGAGGCTGACCGCCTTGCCGCTGACGAGGTCCAGGTACGAGTCCCACATGTACTCGAATCCCCAGTTCTCGTCGAATGAATGCCGGGGATCGTAGCGGTAGTAGAGCTGGTGGTAGTCCTGCATGCCGCCGGTGATCCTGTCGTGTGCCTCGATGGAGATGTTCGGGAACTCCCTCTTCACGTTGCGCATGACCTCGTCCAGGCCGTCGGCGTGGCTCTGCCGCCGCAGGGGGATCTCGTGACCGTGCGCCGGATCGTGGCAGGGCTGGTAGTAGGACTGGAAGTCGAACATGAAGAAGCAGACGCCCTGGCGGGCGAGGGCCAGGAGACGTCGCGTCTTTTCCTGCTTCCACGCGGACTGCGTGCAGACCTTGGCGCCATTCCATATCGTGACGAGGTTTCCCTGGGCGTCAGTGCGGTACATGCCCGGGTATTCATCGCGCGAGTTCGTGTTCGACATCAGGTGCAGCGCCGTCTTCAAGCCATAGCGGTCCTGCACGTTCTGCACGAACTCCTTGAGCGTGATGCCCAGATGCTTCTCGTCCCAGATCGTCGAGCCTTCGACAGTGTCCCAGCCCGGGTCAAGATAGAGAGCTTCGCAGCCGATGTCCTTCGCGATCTCCGCTTCCCGGTAGAGCTGGGCCAGGGTGTAGCGCGTGGAACCGTCACCGAGGCGCCAGCTCAGGTTGTACAGCTCGTTCCAGTGCACCGGGGGATCGTAGGTCGGCAGGAACGTCTTGCCGTGGGCACGAAGGAACTCGCGGAACGCGTAGTATCCTTCCTTCCAACCGCCGTCCACGAGCTCATAGTGCGTGACGCCGAAGGCCACCGTTTCGCCGGGCTTGAGCACCTGGGCTGCTTCGGGATCCCCGCGCCACAGCCCGACCCCGCCGAAGCGCGCGCAGAAGTCGGGCGGATGGATCTCTCCCTTGAAAAGAGAGAACTCGATCTGGTCGGGCTGGTACTTGAGGACGAGGAGACCCCTGCGGCCATCCGTCCATACCCAGCCCTCCGAGCCGTGATCGGGCAGGTTGCGGTCATCCGGCTCTCCCGAGCTCGGTATGTCCTCCCACATGTGGGGCAGGAGGTCGGCAAGCGTGTACCCGGTGAGCCTGCGGTCTGTGCGGTGGCCGAAGCGGCGTCGATGGGGGACGGGAACCAGCTTGAAGTCCTCGAACGGCTCAGCCCACAAACCCTTGCCCCGGTTGAAGATGATCTTGCGGAAACCGAAAGCGACATCCTTGACCGCGTACGCGCCGGCTCCCGTGTTGGTGAGGGAGATGCTCTCCTCGAACGAGCCGCCCTTCGGCGGAAGGCGCAGCTCCTGGCGGAGGACGATGTCCTTCGGACCGTCCGGCCCGAAATCGAGGACTCCCTCGATGAGAAGCCCGGTCTCGCCGTTCTCTCCGGCGATGCCCTGGTGACCGCGGTGGAGGAGCGCCGCGCTCTTCACTTCCTTGCCGTTCGCGAGCAGGGTGAGAGCGTACGAGTATCCCTCGTCCGCGTAGAGGATCTTCTCCTTTTTGTCCTGGATCCGGCAGGGATCGACACGGTCACCTAGCTCGATGGTCAGCGACAGCCTGTTGTTTGAAAGCGTCATGGCCCACCGTACCGCCGGCCTCCCGGGGAGTCAACGATTCCGCAGAATGCGCTTCCGGCTCCTTAGAAATGTCCCCTCTCGCCCCTGTCTTTCTTGACACGACAGCGGCCGTCTCTTCACGCTCAGGCCATGGACATGCGATTCGACGGGAAGGTCGTGCTGGTCACGGGGGCAAGCTCGGGGATCGGCAGGGAGATCGCGCTGGCGTTCGGCGCAAGCGGCGCGCGGACGGCGCTCAACGGCTTCCGCCACTTCGCGGCCGCCGAACAGGCAGCGGAGAAAATCCGCGGGGACGGGGGGAAGGCCATTGCCTGCAAGGCTGACGTCACGGACCGCGCGGCAGTCGAGTCGATGGTGGCCCGCGTGGAGAAAGAGCTGGGGCCGGTGGACGTGCTGGTGAACAACGCCGGATCCGGGATCCGGCTCTGCCCGCTTCCCGAGATGACCGACGACTACTGGGACACGATCATGGCGGTGAACCTTCGCTCGGCGTTCCTCTGCACCCGTGCGGTGATCAACGGGATGATCGCCCGCAAGTCCGGCGTCATCGTCAACGTGTCCTCCGTGGTTGCACGCCATGGAGGCGGTCTCGGCGAGCTTGCCTACACGGCTGCGAAGGGCGGCCTGAGCTCCTTCACGCGCGGACTGGCAAAAGAGATGGCGAAGCACGGCATCCGGGCGAACACGGTGGCACCGGGACCGACAGACACCCCGTTCCACGACGGGGTGCGCTCACGCGAGGCGCTGGAGGGGATCATCCCCCGCATCCCTATGGGACGGCTGGGAGTGGCCTCGGACGTGACGGGCGCGGCGCTGTTCCTGGCCTCGGAGGCCTCGGCGTTCATCACAGGGCAGAGCATCGAGGTGAATGGCGGGTTCTGGGTGGTGTAGTGTGCGCGCCGGCTTCCCTGCGCCACGGGGCTCGTCGGGCTGCGCCCGAGGCGAGCCGCCTATCGGGTGAGGCTTTCGCAGGTGCTCCAGAGCCGTTCTTCAGCCTCGCGGCCCCTGAACGAGCAAGGGATTTCCTTCCTGGGTTTCATCTCTGCTGACCTTCCGAGCTGTTGATAGCATGTTTCCCAGGGCGGAGATGAGGGGGCCGGCACGGCCTCGCATGTGCTCGCTTTAGAAGCTATAGTGCCGGGGGGAAGATGGAGCAGAACAAGGCGCGCTTCGAAGCATACCTGGAAAAGAAGCGGGATCAGCTCGGGAGCGCCATCCACGACATATGGCTCTCCCGGGACCAGGCGGTGTGGGCACGTGATCCCTCCTTCTTCATCCGCCTCGGCGAGCTGGCTGACACCCTCGGCCAGACCATGTTCGCACACGATGTTCTCAACGATGGGCTGCAGTTCTTCCCCCGGCACCCGCGGTTGACCCAGTTGTTCAGTCTCTCGTTGATCAAGTGCGGCTTTCTGCTTTCCGCGAGGGACCTGCTCACCGGCCTCATGAAGACGGGCCATTTCGACGAGGAGACTCTCGGCATACTCGGCCGGGTCTACAAGGAAATGTGGCTGATCGAGGGGGAAGGCGCCCCGGATCATCCTTCCCTCGCAAGGTCCCGGGAGCTGTACCTGGGGGCGTTCCGACGGAGCAGGGGCTCCTACTCGGGAATCAACGCCGCCAGCCTCAGCCTGATCATGGGAGACAAGGAGGCTTCGGAGCGCCTGGCGCGCGCGGTGATACGCATCTGCGCGGAGAGCTGGAAAGATCCTTCCCGCCGGGACTACTGGACGCTTGCCAGCCTGGCGGAAGCTTTCCTCCTCCTGGGAAACCAGGAGAAGGCAGCAAAATACTATCGGCTGGCCCGCGCGAAGAGCGCCCGAAGCTACTCCAACCTCGCAAGCACCCGCCGCCAGCTCAAGCTGCTCGAACGGTATGCCGCGGTCGATCCGCGGGTGCTGGAAGAGATGCGGATCCCGCCCGTCGTGGCCTTCTCCGGACACATGATCGATTCGCCCGGCCAGAAGTCACGGCATTTCCCGCCTGATGCGGCGGAGCCTGTCAAGAGGCAGATCGCCGCACTGCTGGACAGGCTCGATGCCCGGATCGGCTATGCCTCCGCGGCGAGCGGGGGGGACGTGTTGTTTCACGAATGCCTCCAGGACCGCGGAGGGGAGAGCAACGTCGTCCTTCCCTTCGACAGGGGGGAGTTCTTTGAAACGAGCGTGAAGAACGCCGGCGCGGACTGGATCGGCCGCGCGGAGCAGGTTCTCAGCGGCAGCTCGCTCGTCGAGCAGGCGACCCGCGGCGGGTACGGGGGCGAGGACGTGCTCTTCTCCTACGCCAACAGCCTTATCCTCGGGAAGGCGATACTTCGCAGCCGCTATCTCGAGACCGAGCCGCTTCTCATTGCCGTGTGGGACGGCGCAAGGAATGGGAAGCCGGGAGGCACCTCCGAATGTGTCCGGATGTGGGAAGAAACCGGCTTTCCCTCCATCGTGATCCATCCTGCCACCGCGGCGGTGACAGCGCGAGCCAGCGCCGGCCCGAGATCTCCGCGCAGGGGACCGCCGCGCGCGCGGGCCCCAGGGAAGCGGCCGGATGCCCGCCGGACCATGGCCATTCTCTTCGCCGACATGGTGGGCTACAGCAGGTTGAAAGAGGAGCAGATCCCCGGCTACGTGCAGGGATTTCTCAAGGCCATCGCGGAAACCCTCGGCCGGACCGGGGCAAGGCCGGAGTACAAGAACACCTGGGGAGATGCCCTGTGCTTCGTCTTCGCGGATCCGCTTTCGGCGGCGGAGTGCGCCGTGGAAATGCGGGATACCATCCGTCGCATCGACTGGGAGAAGCGCGGCCTGCCGAAGGGTTTCACGATGCGCATCGGCCTGCACGCGGGCCCGGTGTTCCGGGTGCGGGAGCCTCTCGTCGATCGACTGAACTTCTTCGGGTTCCACATGAACCAGGCGGCGCGGATCGAGCCGATCACGAGCCCGGGGAACGTGTATGCCAGCGAGGCGTTTGCGTCACTCCTGCTCGCCGACAGGCGGAACACGTTCGACTGCCGTTACGTCGGGATAGTGGTGCTTCCCAAGAAATTCGGCAGCTACCCGATCTATCATATCAAGAGAAAGACCGAAGTGGGATAGAGGCATGGCGAAAACACGAGGCACACGGAAGAAACGCGCTCCCCGCAAAGTGGCGCGGCGGAAGGGAAAGCACCCGCTGAAGAAGACAGCGCGGAGAAAAGCAAAGCGCTCCCTCAAGAAGGTCACCCGGCGAAAGGCGAGGCGATACCCGAAAAAAACCGCCCGGCGAAAAGTGAAGCGCTCCTCCCGGCGACCCGCGAAGCGAGCGGCGAAGAGGCCTGCAAAGCGCGCCGCGAAGAAGACGGCCCGGCGGAAGAAGCCAGTCGCCCGGCGGAGGAAGACTGTCGCGCGGCGCAGGAAGCCGGTCGCCCGCCGGAGGAAGCCAGTCGCCCGCCGGAGGAAGCCAGTCACCCGCCGGAAAGGGACGGTGGCCCGGCACAAGCCCCGGGCCGCCAAACGCGGCGCCAGGCGCACCGTGAAACACGCCGCGAAGCGCACGAGGGCCGCGGTGAAGCGGGTGAAGCGAAGGACGGCGCCCGTAAGGCGGAAGAAGCCGGTCGCAAAGCGTCGGACGTCAGCGGTCGGGACCCGTCGTCCCGTCGCAAGGAAGAGATCCGCGGCGAAGAAGCCCGTCCGCAGGTTCCCGGCAGCTCCCGCGCGTGCCGCCCGGGTCCCCCGCGCCCGTTTCTCCCTGCACAGGCTGACCTCCCGTCTCGCACCCCAGCTGAAGCCCCCGATCGAGGCATACAGGGGGAACAAGCCATACATATTCGCAAGCTACTCGCACAAGAACATGAAGGAGGTCTTCGGCGTCATCAGGAAGCTCGCCGATGCCCGGTTCCGCATCTGGTACGACGAGGGAATCGAGCCGGGAAACGAATGGCCGGAAGAAGTCGGGAAAGCCCTGACGGGCTGCCAGCTTTTCGTGGTGTTCATGAGCCCGTTCGCCATGGATTCCCGCAACGTGCGGAACGAGATCAACTTCGCCGCGAGCGAGAACAAGAGCATCATGGTGGTCAACCTCCAGCCGTCGGAGCTGTCCGAAGGCATGAAGCTGCAGATCGGGACCGTGCAGTTCATCAACAAGCACGAGATGGCCGACGCGGATTTCATCGAGAAGCTCAAGAGGGTACTCGACCCGATCCTGCGGCTGTAAGGCGACGAGTGGGCTGCACGGGCGGCGGGGGGCATCCGGAGCAGATTTTCCTTGACAACCAGCGTGCATGGCATACACTGACAGAAAAAGGTGGTGCACCGTGCCGTCCGCGCACCCTCTTGTCAGCCTCCTCGTTACCCGTGCGATTTCGCGCGGCCTGTCGGGAAGACCTTCAGATCTGAAACGGCTCATCAGGATCGCACGCATGATTCCCACGACGGTCGCGGTGCGTCGGTTTTTCAACAGCCTCGAGCACGCGCTCGACCATGGGGGCGCCCTCGGTGAGCTGTTCCTCAGGATCGGCCGATCTCTTTCCCCGTCGTACAGGCGGAAAATCGCGCGAAACCTCATTTACAACGAGTTTATTCCCGGTTATCGCCAGCGGCGCGCAAGCGGCACGGAAGGGAACTGGGTTCCGTCGTTCTTCGTGATGAGCCCGACGATGCGGTGCAACCTCTCCTGCCGGGGCTGCTACTCCGGGCTCTACGACAAGAACGAGGTCCTCCCGTACGAGGAGATGGACCGGCTGCTCTCCGAGGCGAGCAGCCTGGGAATCTCCTTCGTGGTGATCTCCGGCGGGGAACCGTACCTGATGTCCGACACGCTCTTTCGCCTGTTCGCGAAACACGACGAGATGTTTTTCCTTACGTACACCAACGGCACGTTCCTGGACGAGGCCCTGTGCCGACAGCTCGCCCGGCTGGGCAACGTGGCGCCCGCGATCAGCGTCGAAGGCTTCGATGCCGAGACCGAGGAGAGAAGGGGCCCGGGGGTGTACGGGAAGGTCCTGAAGGCCATGGACATCCTGCGGTCGCAGGGCGTGCTCTTCGGGTTCAGCGCCACCGCGACAAGCAGGAACATCGACACGATCGCAAGCGAGCGGTTCGTCCGTTTTTACATGGAGAAGGGAGCCCTTTTCGGCTGGTACTTCCAGTTCCTCCCGGTGGGGAAGGATCCCGCGCTCGATCTCGCGCCGAGCCCCGACCAGAGGGTCGAGATGGGAAGGCGCGTCGCCCGGCTCCGAAACGAGCTGCCGATTTTCCTCGGCGACTTCTGGAATGACGGACCCGCGGTCGCCGGATGCCTGGCCGGCGGGAAAAACTACCTCCACATCCTGAGCAACGGGAACGTGGAGCCGTGCGTGTTCTGCCACTTCAGCTCCGACAATATCAAGGGCAAGAGCCTGCTCGAGGTTTCCAACTCGCCCTTCTTCAAGGCGATCCGGAAAGAGTTTCCCTACAATGAAACCGGCAACCTCCTGCGGCCCTGCATGATTATCGACAATCCCCAGGTGCTGAGAAAGCTCGTGGAGCAGTACGTCATCCCGGCCGGGCACTCGCACGCGGACGCGGTCATCCGCGATCCGCGCTTCATCGCGTGGACGGACCGGTACGCGGCACGCATGGCGGAGCTCACGGAACCGCTGTGGGAGCAGATGATCAACGACCCCACGTCACGCTGGTACCGGGAAGGGCCGGAGTACCGCGACTATCTGCGGCCGCCCATCCTGCGCAGGGAGGGAGGCCGCCCCCCCGATATTTCCCAGCCAATCGCACCGCCGGAGCGCTGAGGCGGGAGTCAGCGCCGGCGGCAGGAGGGAGGAATTCGAGTGCCCGACCTCGGCATCGATATCGGCTCCATCTCCGTCAACACGGTCCTCCTGGACGAAAAGGCGCACGTCCAGGAAGAGCACTATGACTACTGCCGGGGAAGGCCGTTTCACGTCGTCCGCGAAAGGCTCGCCGATATCCTCGAGCGGTGGCCGGCGGGGGCGATCGAGAGAGTCGCGCTGACGGGCACCGGCGGGGCGCTCGCCTCCCGGCTCCTGGGCGGCACGTTCGTCAACGAGATCGTGGCGCAGTCCGCGTCCGTGTGCCGCCTGTACCCGGCGGCACGGACGATCATCGAGATGGGCGGTGAGGACACGAAGCTCATCTTTCTCCGCGACGCCGCGCTCTGCAACTTCGTCATGAACAGCATCTGTGCCGCGGGGACCGGCTCATTCCTCGATCAGCAGGCCCGGCGGCTGAGCGTTTCCATCGAAGGGGAGTTTGGCCGCCTGGCCCTCCAGTCGAAGGACCCGCCGCGGATCGCCGGCCGCTGCAGCGTGTTCGCCAAGAGCGACATGATCCATCTCCAGCAGATCGCCACGCCGGTCTCGGACATCATTGCCGGCCTCTGCTTTGCCGTTGCGCGAAACTTCAAGAGCACGCTCGCCCGGGGGAAGGACCTCGAAGGGCCTGTCGTGTTCCAGGGCGGGGTCGCCGCGAACGCGGGAATGGTACGGGCGTTCCACGAGGTATTCGGCCTGGGGGACGGGGAGCCGCTCATTCCCCCGCATCACGCGTCCATGGGCGCCATCGGGGCTGTCTTTCACGTCGCCGATCACGCGCAGCGGCGGATTCCCGGGTTCCGGGGGCTCGACGAGCTGGAGCAGTACCTGGCGGCCGGGATCCCCGAGGGCGAGCATCTCGAGCGGCTCGCCCCGCCGGATGCGCCGTCCTCCACCGCGTCGGAGCCGCTCCGGGATGCCGCGGGCCGCGTTCCCGTTTCCCTGGGCGTCGACGTCGGCTCCCTCAGCACGAACGTCGTGCTGATCGACGCCGCGAACAGGGTGATTGCGCGCCGTTACCTCCCCACGGCGGGTCGGCCGCTAGAGGCCATTCAGAAAGGGGTGCGGCAGGTCGGGGAGGAGGTGGGGTCGCAGGTGCGGGTCACAGCCGCGGGGACCACGGGCTCCGGGAGGTACCTGACGGGAGACTTCGTCGGGGCGGATCTCATCGTCAACGAGATCACCGCCCAGGCGACCGCGGCCGTCGCCATCGATCCCTCGGTCGATACCATCTTCGAGATCGGCGGCCAGGACTCGAAGTATGTCTCCGTCCAGGACGGCGTGGTGGTGGATTTCGAGATGAACAAGGTCTGCGCCGCCGGCACCGGCTCGTTCCTCGAGGAGCAGGCGGAGAAGCTCGGGGTGAGCATCGTGGACGAGTTCGGGTCCCTCGCCTTCCGCGCGGCGGCCCCGGCCCGGCTGGGGGACCGGTGCACCGTCTTCATGGAATCGGACCTGAACTCCCGCCAGCAAACGGGCTGCGCGCGGGAGAACCTCATCGGGGGGCTTGCCTACTCGATCGTGCAGAATTACCTGAGAAAGGTGGTCGCCGAAAAGCGCATCGGCAGGAGGATCTTCTTCCAGGGGGGCGTCGCGTACAACAAGGCCGTCGTGTCGGCATTCGAGAAGCTCGTCGGCCGGCCCGTGACGGTGCCGGACCATTTCGACGTGACGGGCGCCATCGGGGCGGCAATGCTCGCCCGCAACTCGATCGACGGAAGACCGACCCGTTTCAAGGGCTTCGAGATCGCCGGGCGCGCGTGGTCGATCGACCGCTTCCCCTGCGGGTCGTGCGCCAACCGGTGCGAGATCAGCCGCGTGCGCGTCGAGGGCGAGGCGCGGCCCCTCATGTACGGCGGCAGATGCGAACGCTACGAGGTGCCGGAAAGAAAAAACAGGGGCAAGGGGATCCCGGACCTGTTCAAGGAACGGGCGGGGCTCCTCCTGGACGGCTTCGAAGACGGTTCGACGGGGGAACCGGGCAACGAGGTCAGTCCTCCCGGCGTTGTCATCGGCGTGCCGCGCGCGCTCGCCGTCTTCTACGAGCGCTTCCCTTTCTGGCGGACTTTCTTCGAAGCGCTGGGGATGCGTATCGCGCTCTCCCGGCCGACCGACCAGGCGATGGTTGCGCGCTCCCTGGAGTCGCTGAACGCGGAGACGTGTTTTCCCGTGGAGGTGATGCACGGGCAC
Source organism: uncultured Spirochaetota bacterium (assembly GCA_963768665.1). Classification (GTDB taxonomy): domain Bacteria; phylum Spirochaetota; class Spirochaetia; order SZUA-6; family Fen-1364; genus Fen-1364. The sequence continues at coordinate 93,633 of CAVYIU010000007.1, forward strand.
GTGCGGGACCTGCTGGAAAGGGGTGTGGACGCGGTTTTTCTGCCGTTCATCGTGAACGAGGAGGGTGAAGCCGGTAACCCGACGAACAACTGCAACTGCCCGTGGATCCAGACCTACCCCTTCATGGTGAGGAGCGGCCTTTCCCGCGGCGCAGACGGCGCCCGGCTGCTCGTCCCGACCCTTCATTTCCGCTATTCACGCGGGCTTCTCGTCCGGGAGCTCTCGCGGTTCATGGGGGAGAGATTCGGAACGGCAGGCGCGGATGTCGCGCGCGCGCTTTCGGAGGCGCGGCGCGCACACGCCGAGTTTCGACGCCGCGTGCGGGAAAGGGGGAAGGAGGTTCTCGCCTCGCTGCCCCCGGGGAAACCCGCCGTGGCAATCCTCGGAAGGTCGTACAACACGGGCGATCCCGCGCTGAACCTGCGCATCGTGGACAAGCTCCTCGCTCTCGAAGTGCTTCCGATTCCCACGGACTACCTTCCCCTGGAGGGGGAGACCATTGCGGAGCAGTACCCGTCGATGTACTGGCCGAACGGCCGCAGGATCCTGCAGGCGGCCCGCGTGGTGGCCCGCGACGACCGGCTGGAGGCGATCCACATCGGGAACTTCCGCTGCGGCCCGGACTCCTTCATCTCCCATTTCGTGCGCGAGGAGATGCGCGGCAAGCCGTACCTGCAGCTCGAGATGGACGAGCACAGCGCCGACGCGGGGCTCGTGACGCGCCTCGAGGCGTTCCTCGACAGCCTGCAGGGCAGGCGGCAGCGCGCCTCCCCCGCCTCGCGCCCGCCGTCTCCCGCGCCGCGGGCATCGGCGCGGCAACGCGGCGTGCCGCCGACGGGCGGCAGGACGCTCTATTTTCCGTACATGGCCGACGGCGCTCACGCGCTCGCCGCGGCGTGCCGCGCCTGCGGCGTGAAGGCCGCCGTTCTGCCGCCGACGGACGCCGAGAGCCTCGAGCTGGGCAGGAGGCACACTTCCTCCCGCGAGTGCTTTCCCATGATCTGCACCACGGGGAGCTTTCTCAGCAAGCTCCTGGAGCCGGGGGTGGACCCCTCGACGGTGAGCTTCTTCATGCCGGACCACAACGGCCCCTGCAGGTTCGGGCAATACAATCCGCTGCAGAGGATCATTCTCGACAGGCTGGGTTTCCAGGAGGCGCTGATCGTCCACCCGAGCAACGAGAACTCCTACAGGGGCCTGGTCCCGGGAAGCGGGGTCAGGTTCCGTCTCGCCGTCTGGCGGGGGCTGGTCGCGGTGGACATCCTGCGCAAGCTCCTGCAGGAGCGCAGCCCGTACGAGGCGGTGCCCGGGGCAGCGAGGTCGCTCTACCAGGAGCACCTGGACCGCGTTGTGCGCTGCATCGAACGCGGCGGCGGCGGCATCGCCAGAGTGCTGCGGGAGGCGATCGAGGGTTTCTCCCGGCTGGAGATCGTGCAGGGGAAGAGGAAGCCCCTCATCTCCGTGGTCGGGGAGATCTACATGAGGGACAATCCCTCCTGCAACGGGTTCATCGTCCGAAGGCTCGAGGAGCTGGGCGCCGAGACCCTGATGGGGCCCGTGCGCGACTGGATCAGCTACTCCACCCACAGGTTCGTCCGCGACAGCAAGTGGAAGCGAAAGCTGTCGGGAATTGCAGTTTCGACTGTCCAGGGAATCTTCCAGGACATCGTCGAGGCGAGGCTGGTCCGCCTGGCGGCGAAGGGTGGCGTGGAAATGCAGCGGGACATCCCCCTGGACCGGGTGCTGGACCTGTGCGGTCCGTACATTCACCGGGACTACGACGGGGAGCCTGCCATCACCATGGGCAGCGTCGCCGGCCAGTGCGAGACAGGGATCTCGGGGGTGGTCAACATCCTGCCTTTCACCTGCCTGCCGGGCACCCTCGTCTCCTCTGTCTCTTCCCGTTTCAGCGATGAGCACAATGGTATCCCGTGGATCAATATCGCCTACGACGGCCAGGAGGATTCCAGCATCGACACCCGGCTGCAGGCATTCGTCTATCGCGCGGAGGAGTACGCCCGCCGCCAGGGCTTCGACCGCCCCCGCGACTGGCAGGGTGCCGCGCGCTGACATGCCGCAAGGCGCCGCTCCCGCGCCGGGCGTCGCTATCGCGTTCCCCGCCGGGTAACTCCGCAGTGCTCCCGCATGAACGCGCCGATCTCGGCGATGGCGTTTGCGCCCTCCGGCAGGGTGGCGGCGAACGCGTGCCAGCCGTGGAACATATCCGGCCACTCCGAGTATGCGACGGTGACTCCCGAGTCAAGCGCGCGGGCCCTGAGGGCTCGTGCCTCGTCCCGCAGCACCTCGACGCTCCCCACCTGGATCAGGAGGGGAGGGAGGCCGGCCATGTCGGCGAAGATCGGCGAGGCAAGCGGCTGCCGCGGGTCCTGTCCGTTGAGGTAAATCCGCGAGAAGGAGCGGATCACGCCAGGGTCCATCACGTCGCGGCCGGGGCCGAGCCGGAGCGACTCGGAGCTCGCCGTCATGTCCACGAACGGGCTGATGCACGCCGCGCACGCCGGGAGCGGAGTCCCCGCGTCCCGGAGGGCGAGCAGCGTGGCCGCGACCAGGCCCCCGCCCGAGGACGGGCCCACGAGCGCGACGCGCCGGGGGTCCGCCCCCTGCGCAAGCATCCAGCGATACGCCCGTGCGCAATCCTCGATGCCGGCCGGGAACGGGGACTCTGGGGCGAGCCGGTAGTCGATGGAAAGGGAGCGCATCTTTCCGGCCGCGCACAGCCGCGCCACGAGGTCCCTGCTGCCTTCAGCGGTACCAGCGACATACCCGCCGCCGTGGATGAAGAGCATGACGCTGCCGGCGTCACTGCTGCTGACCGAGACCCACTCTCCACTCACGTCCTTGTTCATTACCGGCTGGGCGGAGACGCCCGATGCCATGGGAAGCGCACGCGCGCGCGCCTCGAGGATGACGCGTCTTTCCGGCACCGTGGCAGTGACAGGGACCGCGTTGCGCTGCATGAAGTCCAGCGCGTCGGCGAGCGTGTTGCCGGGAAAGGAGGGAAAGCACGTGAACTCCTGGTCCTGCACCTGCCAGTACGGGATGTAGCGGCAGTCGGTACGGCCTGCGATGTCGAAGCACAGGGGCGACCCGGCCCGCGGGATGAGGCGTGAAGGAAGCTCTCCCGGGCGGATGTCCAGGCTGGACGCGCCGCAGAGCGCGAGGAGGACAGGTCCGTATTCCAGGGCGCAGCGTTCACGTCCTGCTTCCTGGTCCACGCCCCTGTACGGGCTGACGCGGAAAGTCATGGGCAGGTCGAAAGTGACACGGCTGCCGGCGGCCCAGGTGCGTTCGATGCTGGCGTAGGTGCCCGGGATGCCTGTGACAGCCGGCTTCCCGTCCACGCGGATCACGACGTCGGCGCTGCACCACGACGGGATGCGGATCGACAGGGTCATCCTGACGGGCTTGCCCGTGTCGATGCGCAGCTCCACGGCGCCGCCGGCCGGAAACGCGGTGTCCGCCGCCACGGCCACGTCCTGGCCCGCGTGCTGCCACGTGATCCGTGACGCGGCGAACAGGTTGACGTAGATGCCGTCAGACGCGATCGAGTAGAGATACTGCGGCAGGCGCGCGATGAACGGTACCCCCATGACCTCGCAGCAGGTGTTGATGCACTTTGCCGCATCTTTGCGGTCCACGAGGTGGTTGTGATACCGGATGTGCCCCGCCGCGTCCTGGGCGGACAGGATGACGTTGAGGATGACCTTCTCGATCTCGGCCGCGTACTTCTCATCGCCGGGAAGGAGCTGGAGGAGACGGTGGTTGAAGTCGGCCCAGAAGACACTGCCGCACGTCTCGCCGGTGTGCTTGTGCAGGTGATAGGTGGCGGGCAGGTAGGATCCCGGCCCTTCCTCGCAGATCGCGATCGTGCCGCCGACGTGCTCGTAGGAATCATGGACGATGGTCCACGCGCCCCGGGCCGCCGCGAGGTACTTCTCAGCGCCGGTGGCGCGGTAGTGGTCGAGCCACGCCTGGAATGCCAGCAGCACGTACGAGTGGGCCGTGTGCAGCGGGTACCAGCCCAGGCACCGCGGATCCGCCTTGCGTGCTTCATCGATGAAGAAGTCCTGCACGAACCCCTTCTCCGCCGCGAGCAGGTCGGCCGGAGTGCCCACCGGTGAGAAATACGCCAGCAGGCTCCCCTCGTGGCCGTTGTTGCAGTTGTGCGCCGAGCCGTCGAAATGGCCGCCGAGCAGTCCCCTGGCGTGCGGGGAGGCGTAGAGCCAGTCGTAGAACCGCCGGAGGATCCGGTACGCATCTGCGTTGCCGGCACGACCTGCGGCAACCAGGCCGCGGGTGAGGCCGACCCGGTCGTAGTTGCGCCGTTCATCGACCCACTTCTCCTCCTGCGCGCCCATGAAGGAAGGATCGTAGGGCAGGCAGTATCCGTCGGCCTCCTGGCGAGCGGCCACCGTTTTCACGACAGAGTCCACGATAGCACGCATGTCCTTCCGCTCGCCCCACCGCAGGGTGTGAGCAGCGCCGCCCAGGAGGCGCCCCTCGGACGAGGCAGGCAGGTGCTCGACCCACTGCGTTTCTATGGGAGCCTGGAACGTGGCGTTGAGGTACGAGATATTGCGCTCGAACGCCGTGTGCAGGACGCCCGGCAGGAGCGTCACGCCCTTCTCCGGCGCGGCAGCCGCGTACGTCACTGGTCTCCAGCTCTGCTGATCCATGAAGGGCCTGGTCCCGTTCATGATGGCGCTCATCTCCAGCGCTGCCGCCGCGGCGAGGGAGCGGTGGTACTCGGACGAAACGCTTTCGTTGTCACGCTGCGGCATGCTGCACCTTTCTACGAGACGTATCCTATCTGCTGCAGGGTCGATTGAAACCCGGCAGGGATCGCGGCGGCCGGCCCGACGCACAGCGACGAGGCGTAGCGGATCATGTTGAGAAGCATGCGGTCCGCGGCGGGCGCCACGTCCAGGGTTTCCAGGACCGGGAAGGTGCTGAGGATGAACCTGCCGCTGCCCAGCGTGTGCAGGCTCAGGAGCGTTCCCGCCTCGTACCCCTTTGACCCGCCGCCGCAGTACCCGGCGGCGAACGCGGCCGCGATCACCTCGTCGGCGTCCTGCTGGCCCTCGAAAAAGTGACGCGGGACCAGCGCCCCATAGTAGTACCAGTCGAGGATCCCGTTCCCCTGCAAGCCCTCGAAGACCGGGTGCCGCCGTGCCACGTTTTCCTTGTGATACAGCCAGTCGTTGAAGACGCGGCATGTGCCCTTCCTGGCGAGGGGCAGCCACCCGATGTCCACTTCTTTCTCGTTTGCATCCTTCCCGCGTCGGAAGGCCTCGCAGGAAAGGAAGACCGCGACGCTCCCGGTAGCCACCTTCCGGGCGAGGTCGACCCAGGCCTCCCGGTCGTGCGCCGTCTTCGAAAGGTTGCCGACGAGGATCACCTCGCGGGCCTGCGGCTTTGGCAGCTGCCCCGGCTTTGCGGCGACCGTGCGGCCGCTTACGCCATGCGCGGCAAGCCACGCTTCTACGCCCGCATCGATTCCGAGCAGGGACACGACGGTCCCGGTCATAGAAGGGAGAGCGGCGGCATCGGAGAGCGTGAACTCGTGGGAACGATTCAAAGGCGCCCCCCCGCGCTCCAAGTCAGCCACCAGCCGGTATGTCCCGGCAGGACCGTTGAGCGTCACCGTCTCCTCGAGCACCTTGACTGCGAGCGGAGGATCTCCCCCCTGCAGAGCACGGGGAAGAACAGCCTCCACGCGGCGCTCCCAGGCCACGCCGTCCGGGCCGACGATGCGGAAGGTCACCGGGTAGCGGCCCGGTGCCAGCACGTCCTCGTTTGCGAGCACTGCCTCGATCGTGAAAGGCCTGCCCGGCATAGACGTGGGATGGCTCGACGAACAGGCACCAGCGAAGCGGCGCCCAGCCGTTCTGCAGTGCGTCCAGGGCGCCCGGCTTCCACGTGCGCCACAGGGTCCAGAGGCCCTCGCCGGTGAGGGCATGGTCGAGCATCCCGGTGAGGTTGTAACCGCAGAGGGACGGGTTCGACCGCACCAGGTCGAACCCCTCGACCCGGTGCCGGGCCATACGCACCTGGCTGTCGACGAGAAGCTCCTCGGGGAACGGGTAGACGTCCATCATGCCCCACCGCTTCATGTCCGTTTCCAGGCGTGAGGCCATGGCAGCCAGCATCCGGTAGTCCTCCAGGTCGTCTCGCGCCCCGTGCTGCTCGAAGCCCCGCACCTCGCCGATGACGTTCATCATGCTGCCCACGCCGTATTCCGAGAGGAACACCGGCTTCGAATCATTCCCCAGCGTCCGCAGGAGGTGCGCCGCCTGCCGCGTGTGGGGCACACGAGGATAGACGTGGGCATCCCCCGCTCCCGGAACGTACGCAGACCGGCCGGGTCCCATTCTCCGGGACATCCGGCGCCCCGGGCGCTTCCTTTCCCCAGGCGTGACTCCACGCGGCGCCGCCGGGGTTGCAGACCGAGCCTGTCGACCACTTCCCGTCCCAGCGGCCGCTGGACAGCAGCACCAGCCGCGTGTCGTCGAGGCTGCGCACGAGGTCCAGCGCCTTTACTGCGTGGCGGAACACGGGCCCGTCCTTCGTCTCGTTCAGGAGTCCCCACAGGGCGAGGCTGGGGTGGTTGCGGTCGCGGAGGACCATCTCGCGGACGGAGAAGTCGAACCGGCGTGCCATGTCGGGGGAGTCCTCGAGAAGCCAGGAGGCGTAGCTTTCCTCGTACACGAGGAGCCCGAGCTCGTCGCACATGTCCAGCTCCCACGGGAGCGCCGCCATGGCAATGAAGCGCACCGTGTTGTAGCCGCTCGCCTTCGCGTAGAGGAGGTCGCGGCGCAGGATGTCCGGCATGCCGGGCGGCGGTATGACCTGTGCCCCGGGACTGCAGTTCCCCGTGTGGGTCGACTTGAGGAAGAGTCTTTTCCCGTTCAGCCGGAAGTAGCCCTTCTCCACGCGGAAGTCGCGGAAGCCGATACGGATGCTCGTCTCGTCCGTTGCTGCCGGTGTGCGCGCGCCGCCTGGTTGGAGCGCCACCGTGACCCGGTAGAGGAAGGGATCCTCGAGGCCCCAAGGGCGGTGGCCTTCGACCCGCAGCGTGAGCGAGGTGACCGTGTCTCCCGGGGGAAGATCGACACCGAGCTCTTTCCGCGCGAGGGTCTCCCCGCCGGCGGCCGCGGCGAGATGCACGCACAGGGTCCCCTTCACCGGCCGGGCCCCTGCGTTGCGCGAGGTGATCTCCAGGCGGACCTCGCCCGTCTTCCAGTCCGGACGCGCGAACACGTCGTGCAGTCTCGCCGCGGGCGCGAGGATGAGCTCCACCGGCAGGAAGATGCCGCCGTGGTTGAGACCGCTCCCCGGCGACGGCGGGTCTATCTTGTTGGCATGGGGTGTCTGTTTCAGCGTAATGCCGTCGATCGGCTGCGCGGTCGGGTTCAGGACCCGCACGGCAAGCCGGTTCTCACCCGGCACGACCGTGCCTGTCACGTCGAGCGTGAAGGGCGTCTCGCCCCCTTCGTGTCCGCCCACGCTCGTGCCGTTCACCCAGGCCTCGGCAAGGTAGCCGACAGCCCAGAACCGCAGGAGGAAGCGGCCGTCCGCCGCGGGGAGCACGGGGGCGCTGAACGTGTGCCAGTACCACGCAACACCGTGGTAGCCGGGAAAGGTTTCCTGGATGACCGAGGGGACCCGCGTGTCCCGCGCGCCGGGAGGCAGGCCGTCGGCGGGAAGGGAGAACCATTTCTCCTCCCGTCCCCTGTTGCCGGGATCCGTGGCGATCTTCCAGGTGCCGTTGAGTGAAATGACCATGCCTGCAGACTAAAGGAAGGGCGGTTCCGACGGAAAGATGGGCGCGGTCCGACTCGATAGAAATGACCCCGCCTATGCGGAAGGGCCCGTTTCATCGGCCGGCGCCGTGCGCCGCGGCCGGGTGAACACGACGAAGAAAAGAGCCCCCACGGAACCGGCCCGCGCCGCTCAGGGCGAACATCAGCCGGTAGCCGACGAGACCGACGAGCAGGCTGCCGAGAAGCGGCCCGATCACCGCGCTCGTCGCCACCACGGTCTGGTAGAGGGCAAACGCCGACTCGCGGTCTTCCACGGGGCTCATCTCCAGGAGGATGTTGAAGCTCGCGACGTTGTATCCCGCCCAGAGGATGCCGCCGGGAATGTTGAGGAGGTACACGTGGAAGGGGACCTGCGCGATGGCCCAGAGGAAAGGGATGACAGCGATGCCCATCCCCGTCGTGATGAGGATCCGCCGGTTGCCGCGCCGGTCAATGACGCGGCCGAAGATGAGCTGGCCGAAAAGGCCGGCGAGCGCGAAGACCCCCGCGTTCGTGCCGACCACCGCCGCGTTTCCTCCCAGCTTCGTGACGATGAACACGTTGAAGAACGGGCCGGGGATGTTCACCGCGATGCCCCACACGAAGCTGCTCGCGGCCAGCCACAGGAAGGCGGGATGGCCACGGAGGAGACCGATGAGGTCGCGCGCCTGGCGGCGAAGCCGGGGACGGGCCCGCGGCGGCGGCTCGGGGATTCTCAGGAAGAAGGCGAAGGAGAAGAGTCCCACGGCAAACGCCGCGAAGAGGGAGACCTCGTAGCCAGCCAGCGCGCTGGCTTTGCCGCCGTTTATCGTCCTGATCATCAGTCCCGCGAGCGGGGAGATGGCCAGCGCGGTCAGCCCGCTCGCGAAGGCCCTGCTGGAGAAAAACCTGCCGCGTCGTTCCTGCGGCACGAGGTCGGCCACGAAGGAGGTCCACGCGGGGTTTCCCATGCTGGCCCCGAAGATCCGCAGGGCGTTCACGGCGATGATGAAGAAGACGAGGACCGCGCCGGACGGCACGAAGAACGGCAGCGCGGCCAGCAGCGGCAGCATGAGCCTGCCGGGTCCGTACCACGTGGAAAGCACCGTGGTCTTTCGCGAGCGGAGCCGCGAGGCGATCATGGCTCCGGGGAGAAAGCCCGCGACGCTGAGGAGATTTGCCGCGGCGGCCAGGAGGCCGATGTCCGTCGTGGTGGCGCCGGCAGCCAGGGCGAACAGGGGGATGTAGTCCGCCGAGAAGCTCTCTGCTGCCTGGAAGAAGACGGCTTCCCGCCAGAACCATCGCAGCCCCGCGAGGCGCCGCGGAGCGAGCGGCCCGCAGATGCGCTCAAGGTGGGCAGTGAGCGGCCGCGCGAGTATCGATCGGGGAGGGGTCCGGCTTTCCACCAGCGTCAGGCCCGGCTCATGGGCGGCGGGACCGTGACGGTTGCCGGGGCGACGAACCGGGCGCTGCCTTCCGCGATCACCGTACCGTCGGCGTCGTAGAGCCAGCCGCGCGTCCGCAGGATCCTGCCGCGGGTCTCCTCTACCTTTCCGAGGGCCTTGATGCGTGCACCCGTTTCCACCGGCTTCTGGTAACGGACGGTAATCTCTGCGGTCACCGCGCGCTTCGCGATGCCGACGCAGGCGTGCGCCATGATCTCGTCCAGCAGGGTGGCCAGCAACCCGCCGTGCGTCATGTTCCGCCAACCGGTGAACCACGACGGGATGGCGAGGCTCGTCTCCGCGGTGCCCTTCTCGGGGTAGGTGATGGAGAGACGGAGGCCGCGCTCGTTGTCGGCGCCGCAGCAGAAGCACAGGGAGTCGCGCTCGATGGTGGGATCCATGGGCGGAGAATAGCGCATAGGAGTTGGAAGGTCAGCGTGTCTCTGGTGCCGCTGGGAGTCCATGGCCGACATTTCGAATACGGCGATTCTCATGGTGAGAATCGCCGTGGTATCGTGTCCAGGCGTGAAAACGAACGCCATGCGGATCCTGGAATCGATGGGGATCACGTTCACCACCGCGGAGTACCCCGTGGGGGACGAGCACGTGGACGCGGTCACCGTGGCGCGGGAGCTCGGCGTGGCCCCCGAGCTGGTCTGGAAGACGCTCGTGGCCCACGACGAGAAGGCCCAGCCGCTGGTGTTCTGCATTCCAGGACCTTCGGCGCTGGACCTGAAAAAGGCCGCCCGCGCGGCGGGTGTCCGCCGGGTCGAGCTCATCAGCCTGAAGGATCTCACGCCGCTCACCGGCTACGTGCGGGGCGGCTGTTCCCCGGTCGGGATGAAGAAGAGCTTCCCCACGTGGCTCGACGAGATGGCGGTGACCTTCGAAACGATCTACGTGAACGGCGGGGCCCGCGGCATGCAGGTCATCGTTTCACCGACTGACCTCCTGCGCGCGGCGAATGCGGAGATTGCCGACCTCGTGTGAGGGGCCGCGCTGGTTGCCAGCCCTGCAGCGCGGCGGCCGACGCCTACAGCGCGGCGAGCATCCCGCCGTCCACGTAGATGATCTGCCCGGTGACGAAGCTGGAAGCGTCGCTTGCCAGGAACACGGCGGCTCCCACCAGCTCTTCGGGCCGGCCCCAGCGGCCGGCCGGCGTGCGCGCCTTGAGCCACTCGTCGAAGCGCGTGTCCTCGATGAGCGCCTTGTTCATTTCGGTTGCGAAGTAGCCGGGGCCGATGCCGTTCACCTGCACGTTGAACCGTGCCCACTCCGTGGCGAGCGCCTTCGTGAGCATCTTGAGCCCGCCCTTCGAGGCGGCATAGGGCGCGATGGTCGGCCTGCCCGCTTCGCTGAGGAGCGAGCAGACATTGATGATCTTCCCCCTTTCCTCTCGATCATCCGGCGTCCCACGCACTGGCTCACGAGAAAGGCGCCGGTGAGGTTCGTGTCGATCACCTCGCGCCACGTCGCTTCCGACAGGTCGACGGCCGGCGCGCGCTTCTGGACGCCGGCGTTGTTGACGAGAATGTCGATGGGGCCGGTCGCCGCTTCCACCGACGCGACCTGAGCTGCCAGCGCGCTGCTGTCCAGGATGTCGAAGCGCGCGCCGATGGCGTCGTGCCCTTCCCGGCGCAGGGCATCCAGTGCCCGATCGAGGGTCTCCTGCACGCGGCCGTTCAGCACAACGCGCGCGCCGGCCTGCGCAAGGCCGCGGGCGAGCACCAGGCCGATTCCCCTGCTGGAGCCGGTGACGAGGGCCACCTTCCCGTGCAGGTCGAAGAGACTATCCATCCGCGCAGCCGCCCTTGGAGGCGGCACTGTACATTGCCACCACCTTGGCGGGCGCGATCTCCGCGAGGATGTTGTGGATGGCGCAGAACACGTAGCCGCCGCCGCGGGCCATGACGGGAAGCACCTCTGCCACCTCGTGCCGGACGGCGTCCACGGTGCCCAGCGGGAGCGTGCGCTGCGTGTTCACGCCGCCACCCCAGAGCGCCATGCGCGTGCCGCACTTTTCTTTCCATGCACGGTAGCCCTGCTTCCCCGCCGACCATTGCACCGGGCCCAGGATGTCGAAACCCGCGTCGATGATCGAGTCCAGGATATCGTACACGGCGCCGCAGCAGTGGAGGAAGACCTTCGCCCCCGGGCAGCGCGGCGTGCAGGGCGTCTGTCATCTGCCGGTAGTACGGCGCGTACAGGCCGGCGAAGAGCTCCGGCGGCAGGATGGGCCCGTTCTGGGTGCCCTGGTCGTCGGCGGAGAACATCACGATGTCCACGGATCCCTTGAGCTCCGGCGCGAGGGCGGCGATCAGCGCCCGCGCGTGCGCGACCTTCAGCTCGTGGACCGCGCGGACCCAGTCGGGGTGGAGGAGGCAGACCATGGACCACGCGGCCATGCCGCCGGGGAAGCCGAGGTCCACCTGGAGGCCGTTGAAGAAGATGGCCCGGTCCGTGCGCTCCCGCACGTGGCGGCAGTAGGCGCCGATAGAGCGCGCTCGCTCCTCCGTGAAGCGCTGGGACGCGAGGCTGCGCTCGATCGCCGGCAGGTCAGGCTCCACGATCTCGGCAGCGAGGTCGAGCACCTCACCCGCGTGCTCGGTGTCGAACACGTACGAGGCAGGGACCATCCGGGCGGGCCTGCCTCCCATGTCCTGCACGATCGTCCCGTCGGGTTCCGCCCGGTAGGCGGCCTTGTTCATGACGAGCGCCGGAAGCCTTCCATTGTAATCGTAGGTCGTCCACTTCTCGGGCTCGTCGAACGCGTTCGTGCACTCGTCCAGCGTCACGTGGACGACGTCGCAGCCCAGCGCGTCAAGGACGTCGATGTCGGGAAGGGCAAGCATCTGGCCCGTGTCATACATCTTCGGCGCACGGTAGGGGAGGCCGAGCGCGGCCCGCAGGCCCGGGTAGGCGAAGGCGCTGATGCCCGTGGAGCGCATGCCGCCGAGGTCCTTCGGCACCCTGTCGGTCGCCTTGAAATCGAGCGCTGCCATGACGCGGTCTCTTCGTGACGCCATCACTGTCCCTCCCGGTACCTGATCCTGAAAGTGCGGATGCCGAACGGCTGCGCCTCGTAGCGCAGCACGCCTCCCTCCGCCGGGTGCGGTGCCTCGTTCTCTTCCACGTGGTTGCACGCCACCACCGACGCGAATGGGCGCGGGCCCGTCACGGTGACACGACCGCGGCTCCCGTGGGGTTCGTAGAGACGGATGATCCAGCCGTCACCGTCCTCGGCCCTCTTCAGGGCCTGGAGGATCGCGGGCCCGTCCACGCGGAGGAACGCGCGTGGCGCGGCCGTGCCGCCGGCCGCGGCCGGCGCCGCGCACGTCATGCGCGTGTTCAGCTCCCAGGCCCTCCGCACGGTGCCTGCGTCTGTCCAGTCACCCGCGTGCGGAAAAAGCGAGTAGGTGAGCGCGTGCTCGCCCCTGTCCGCGTCGGGATCGGGCCACTCGGCGCCGCGCAGCAGCGTGAGACGGAGCACGCTGCCGTGCACGTCGCAGCCGTAGCGGGAATCGTTCAGCACGCTCACGCCGTATCCCGGTTCGGAAAGGTCCATCCAGCGATGGGCGCAGACCTCGAACTTCTCCTGGTCCCACGAGGTGTTCACGTGCGTCGGCCTCCGCACCGCCCCGAACTGCACCTCGTAGGACGCGCTGTCGGCCCTGACCGCGACGGGGAACGCCGCTTTCAGGAGCACCTGCCGGGCCGTCCAGTGCGCGCGGGTGACGAAGTCGATCCTGTCCAGGTCCGCCCAGAGTATCATGTCCTGCTCGACCCTGCTGTCCCTGAACGAGCGGGAAATGCGCAGCACGAGGCGCACGGGGCCGTCCTCGACAACGCGCATCGCGGCGGGGGCGTCCCACGCGTACGGGCGCTTCTCGAAAACCGCGTGCACGTTCCACGCCGATTCGATCTCCGGACCGTCCTGGAAAAGGAGGAGCCTGTTCGCCGCCTGGCCGGCGGCAATCACCTCGCGGTCCGCCTCCTTGTCGCGGAGGCGGGAGATGGCGCCGTCATGGTCGACACGCACGTGCCAGCGAGGGCTCTCGAAGACCCACCCGCCGCCGGGCTGCGCCGCTGCGGTGAACCTCCGCGATACCGACGGCTTCCCTTCCCGGGCCGTGAAGAACGCCATCCCCACGCCCGGCACGCCACGCGGCACGAAGACGATCCGGGCCGGATCACCCTCAACGCGTTGCGCGGGAACCGTGGCTCCTCCCGGGATCACGATTTCCACGTGTTCGCCCATGGCAGGAATCGACACCTCCACCGGATCGCTCCGGTCCCACGAGAGGGTGTTGAAGAGCGCGAACGAGCCGCCGACCGCACCGGGCGTGGCGCCGAGCGACCGGAGGGCTGCCGCCGTTTCCTTTGCCGCCGCCGCGGCAATCGCGGCGTGGTCCTTCGGCGCATCCTTGTACACCTCGGCGATGGAGCTCCCCGGCAGGATGTCGTGGAATTGGAGCAGGAGGAGATTCTCCCACGCAGCGCGGATACCTTCCCAGCCCGACGGCGCAGCTCCCGGCGCGGCCTCCGCGCCGTTCACTCCCTCCGCGATCGACAGGCAGATCTCCGCGTCCCGCAACGCGTTCTCGTTGGCCCTGTTCGCCTTCTTGATGGCAGACTGCGTGGTGTAGGTCCCGCGATGGGTTTCCAGGTAGAGCTCGCCGTTCCAGACCGGGCAGCGCCGGTGCAGCCGCGGTCACCTGGTCGAAGAAGTCCTCCTCCACGGCCTGGCGGCAGACCGGGAGGCCCGCGAATGCGCGCGCCCGGTCTGCGAACTCGAGCATCGCCTCCGTGGGGCCTCCCCCGCCATCCCCGTACCCGAACGGGAAGAGCATCTCCTGGTGGGCCGCTTTCTCGTTGTAACCTTCCCAGGCTGCCCGGAGCTGAGCGGGATTCGGGAAGCCGTTGTAGTAGTCGGTGAGCCGGGGGATGTGGGCGGTCACCCTGCTCCCGTCGATGCCCTCCCATGTGAACAGGTGGGCCGGGAAAGGGTTCCGCGCCTGCCAGTGCAGCTTGTTGGTGTAGAATCCGGTGATCCCGCACCCGGCGAGGATCCCGGGGAGGGAGCCGGGGTAGCCGAAGACGTCGGGCAGCCAGCAGGTGCGGGGCCTTTTGCCGAACTCGCCGCGGAAGAACGCGATGCCATGAAGCACCTGGCGGACGAGCGATTCGCCGGAAGGGACGTTGCAGTCCGCCTCCACCCACATCCCCCCGGTGCACTCCCACCGGCCCGCGCGCACCAGGCCCCTGATCTCCTCGTACAACCGGGGGAAATGCTTCTTCGTGTACGCATAGAGCTGCGGCTGGCTGCACGAGAAACGGTAGTCGGGGTAGCGCTCCATGAGCCGGGCCGCCGTGGCGAATGTCCTGCCGCACTTGCGGACCGTCTCCCGCAGCGGCCAGAGCCACGCCGTATCGATATGGGAGTGCCCGGTAAGGACGATCTTCCCGTCCTCGGGGTCGGCGCCGATGGAGGCGAGGAGCCCTTTCAGCACGGTCCGCGCCGACTCTACCGCCGCGTGCAGGTCCGCGTCGGGAGCCGTCAGGTCCACGGCGAGGAGGGCAGCCTCCACCGCCGCGTCGATGAGCGAGCGACGGCGCGCGTCCCGGACGCTCTTCGCGGCCTCCCAGGCGAACTGGACATCCCAGGCAAGAGCCTCCATGCCGGGGTGCACCGCCTCCCACCGCACGTCCCTCAGCTGCGCGGTCTCGCGGCGCGCCTCGGGGGACGAGAACGACGCGGGCACGCACGTGAACTCCGCTTCCAGCGACCGGCGGCCCGCCTGCGGCGCGGCCGTCCGCGGGTGCTCCGCGTCGACGCCGGCCCAGGGTCCGCCGTCCACGACGAGGAGGCCTTCGAGCAGCTTCGCGTCGAAGACGAGAAAGCCCTGCTCGCCGGCGGCAGCGGCAGGAAGGTCAGCGCTCGCCCGGAGGAAGAGGGTCTTCCCGGCCGGCCATGCGCATGGCGCGTTCACGCCGGCCCACGCTCCATCGAAAGCGTACTCGCCCGGGGCGAGGTGGGCTGCCGTCCGCGCCTCCCAGCCGGCGATCGGCGTGCTGCGAAGAACGGCCCTGCGCCGAAGCGTCTCGATCCTTGCGCGCACGATCCTGTCGTCCATCCCGGAGTCCCTCCCCACCTGGATTTTCGTTGCAGCCGATCGTAGCAAGAGCGGCGGCGCTGGTATACACTCCGTTCCATGCCTTCGACGTCCCCCCGACGCCCGCCTTCGAGCGGGCTCACACCGCGGCAGAGATTCGCCATGGCACTGGACGGGAAACAGCCGCCGGGACTCGTGCCGACCTTCGAGCTGGTCTTCTACCTGACCATGGAGCTCCTGGGCAAGGTGCATCCCACGCACCGCAGCTTCGGCCAGTGGGACCAGATGAGCGCCGCGGAGAAGAGGCGGCAGGTCGCCGACGCCGGCGACGTCTACATCGAGACGGCGCGGCGTTTCGGTCACTGCGCCATCTTCGTGCACGGCAGCCAGGGCATGCCTGACTCCGAGCTTCGCACGGCGGAGTACATCAGGGAGGCCACGGGAGACGAGTTCTTCCTCATGTGCCACGGCGACGCCACCCTGGGCATGCCGGACGGCAACGACATGGAGGCGTTCTCGATCCGCCTCGCCGACGACCCCGCCGGCCTGAAGGAAGCGCTCTCCCGGTTGGTGGAGGAGGCGCATGCGCGCTTCGCGCCCCTGGCCGGCAAGGGCATCTGGGACGGCTTCGCCCTGTGCACCGACTACTGCCTCAACACGGGGCCTTTCCTCAGCCCGGGGCAGTTCTCAGAGTTCGTCACGCCCTACCTCGCGCGGCTCATCGCCGGCTACCGTTCGCTGGGGTACTACACGATCAAGCACACCGACGGGAACATCATGCCGATCGTCGACCAGCTGGTTTCCTGCGCCCCGCACGCGCTTCACTCGCTGGACCCACAGGCGGGCGTGGACATCGCGGTGATGAAGGCGCGCTACGGAAAGCAGGTCTGCCTCATCGGGAACGTGAACTGCGGTCTCCTGCAGACAGGCACCGACGCGCAGGTCACGGAATCCTGCCGCCATGCGCTGCGAAGCGGCATGCCCGGCGGGGGCTACGTGTTTTCCACGAGCAACTGCGTCTACACCGGCATGGCGCTCGCCCGCTACGAGCTGATGATGGACGTCTGGAAGCGCGAAGGGTCCTATCCGGCCGACTGACCCAGCGATTCTCATCATGCTGAGTCCTGCCGACTGACCCCAAAAAACTTGTCGTCGAACTTTGAATTGACTAAACTAGCAACGGGCGAACCATGCAGTCGTACGATCTCCTCGCCCGTCTTCGCTCATTCGCGTTGCGTTCGAAGAGCCCGACGGTCGACATCAGCAGCTTCCTGCACACCCTCTCCCCCGAGAACGCGGATCCGAAAGAGATCGAGGCAAGGGTCAAGGAGCTGTCCTTCAAGGGAGCCTTCGCCCTTTCCGCCGACGGCGGGAAGATGTTCTCCGTCACCTTTCCCGATTACCCCGTCATGGCGCTCATCGAGGAGTTCCGCCGCATCAGCGCCGACCCCTCGCTCTCCTTCCCCCGCGAGGAGACGTTGCCCGTGCCCATCCCCGCGGAAGACATCGTCGCCATGGACGCGAAGGCACACCTCGGCGCTCTCCTCGCGGCGAGCTCACCCGAGTCCACCGGGGCGGTGAAGCTGCTGTTCAGCGAGAACATCCCTCCCCTCATCGTCCCGCGCAGCTCCGTGGCAACGGACCTCATCGAGGCTGCCATGGCACGGATCGGCCGCTACCTGCAGGAGCCGAAGAACGCGGCGTACGTCGAGTCGAAGATGCTCACCGCCCTGCGCGGCAACGAGGTCACGGTGAAGCAGACACTGGATGACACCGCGCTGCGCCCGCGCAAGTCCGCCTCCTCGGTGATCGCTCCCACGGAGTTCAGCGTCCGGTTCTGGAGCCACCTGGCGAACGTGATTGCCGCCGACATCGGCGCCAAGACGGAGCGGACCGACCCTGACCAGGCGCTCCTCCAGTCCGCGTCCATCGTGGCGTTCGCCGCCTTCCACCAGAAGGGCGCGGCTGACCGCGAGCTGGAAAGGGCGACGGACCGCAAGGGCATGGAAGCCCAGGTCCGCAAGGCGCCCTTCGTCTTCGGCTACCAGGAAATGATGCTCCTCAAGGACGAGAAGGGCGCCTTGCTCGCCACGAAGCATGGGCGCGAGTTCATCATGGACTTCCTGCGGGAGAAGACCATGACGACGGAGGAGGAGCCGCTGCCGTACCTCGTCCGTCTCCACGCGCCGGCGCAGAACAGGGACTATTTCGTCCAGCGGGACCTCATTGTTCCCGTGTTCCTGAAGAAGCTGAGCGAGGCCTCGGACACCCTCCGGGTGGCCTACGTGAAGGAATGGATCGACGAGATGCGGGAGGACCGCCCCCCCCCGGCATGCCGCACCGACGCCGATTTCCGCAAGGACGTCGACCAGAGGGTGAAGGAAGAGTTCCCCGTCCTTGCCGCGCTCGCCAACGGCCCCATCCTCGTCCTGGCCGCCGACAGCCCCCTCGTCACCGAGGAGGCGCGCGAAGACCTCGCCCGGTGTTTCGTGCGGGAAAGCACGCTGCGGTCGCTCCCCGCCCTCCTCGGCCTTTCCCGTGCGCGGCTCTCCAGGGACGCCCGCTCGTACCTGCCGTTCTGGCAGACGGTGCCGCTCATCAGCGGGATCGTGCGTTTCTTCCGCATGCTCCTGCGGGGTCGCGAGAATGACGATGAGACGGTGAGGCCGGGTCCGCGCCGTCTCCGGGGCAACGGGACGGCACGGCGGCCCGGGCCCGGTGGCGCTCCCGCGGTGCGCACCGGAGCTTCCGGCCAGGGGGCAGCGGCAACGGCAGGCGGCACCCCGACGGCAAAGAGCATCACAGAGCGCCAGTCCCTCGAACGACTCCGCAAGGCCCTCCAGTCGCTCATCCTTCACTTCGTGCCCCCGGGGGCCTCGGTCGAGGAAACGCTGGAGGGGCTCATCGAGAAGTGGAACCCCCTCCTGGAGCCCGGTCCGAAGAACGACCTCGTCAAGGACGTGAACGCCCTTGTCCAGGATTTCATCCGGCCGGTCCGTCGGAGCTTCCTGGCGCAGGCTCCTGACCTGGGCCGCATCCAGGCGCTTGCCGAACAGCTCGCCGCGAGCAAGAGCCTCTCCTCCATCCGGAAGCGGGAGCCCCTCCTGCGCTACGTCTCGCTCTACATGCTCCAGAGCCTTCTCAGCCAGAAGGCCTAGGCCAGCCGCGCCCAGCGCGGCGGGAAGGCCTATGGCCCCGCAGGTGCAAGCGTCTCCCCCGCGGCCTGCCGCAGCGCGTGACGAAGGCGTCGTATTCGTTTTCGAAAGAATCGACGGGCTCCGCGGGGAGGGGAACGGGGGGGTGCAGGCGTTGCGCCGGGGACGGACCCGGAGCTCAGCTCAACCGGCGGGGATGAGAGCGTTCACGGCCGCGGCCATGGCATCGATCGCCCCGGCATCCGTGCCAAGGACTTCCCGAGACCAGCGCGGGTTGCCCAGGAGGGAAAACTTGTCCCAGAAGGTGAGGCGGGAGAGATGAAGCTCGCCGCCGAACAGGCTGGTGGCGAACGCGTGCGCCAGGAGCCAATCGGGAAATGCTCCCTGAAGCTGCGCGCGCGCGAGCTCTCCCTGGTAGATGCCGCAGAGGAACAATCCCACCTTGCGGCCGAGGAGCGCTTCGCGCTGGCGATGGCAGAAGGCGCTCACCTCCGGCTGGATCCGTGCACCGTAGACGGAGCCGCCCACCAGCACCACGTCGAACTCGCGCGCCTCCGGCCAGGGCTTCTGCGCGAGATCAGCGATCACCGACTCCGCGCGTATCTTCTCCCCGAGGAGGCGTGCACAGGCCGCCGTGGTCCCGTGCTTCGACCGGTATGCGACAAGGACTCTCATGTCATCTCCCTTCCCGACAGTGGCGCGCGCCGGCCGCCTCGGCAGAGCACGCGCGGTTGGCCGCCGCAACTGACATCAATATGATGGCGCGCGCCCGCAAAGACAAGGACGTTTCCACGGGCCGAGCTCACCGGGACCGGCAGGTTCACGTGCCGCGATTGACCGCGCAAACCGCGCGACTATAATGCCCTATGCCGTCACAGCCCCGTGGTCTCTCCGTGGCCGGGTCCGCGCTCATCACCATCTTCTTCTGGGGCTCGGCATTTGCCGCCATCAGGGCAGGCCTGCATTCCTACGGCCCCGCGCACCTCGCCCTCCTGCGGTTCCTCACGGCGTCCCTCGTCCTGGGAATCCTCGCGGCGGCGACGCGGATGCGCCTCCCCTCGCTCCGCGACGTCCCCCGCGCGCTCCTCCTCGGCCTCACGGGTTTCGCCTTCTACAACGTCGCGCTCAACGTGGGCGAGATGCGCGTCCCGTCCGGCCCTGCCGCTGTCCTCATCCAGACCGCGCCCATCTGGACCGCGCTCGCTGCCATCGTTTTCCTGAAGGAGCGTCTCCGCGCGTGGGGCTGGGTCGGCATCGCCGTCAGCTTCTCCGGCGCCCTGGTGATCGGCCTGGGAAAGGGCTCCGGCATCGGCCTGAACGGAGGCGCGGGGCTCATCCTGCTCGCTGCGGTCTCCGCGAGCGCGTACTTCATCGTCCAGAAAACGATGATGAAGAGCGCGCCGGGCGCCGGCGCCGCGGGGACCGCCGGCAGTCGTGGCGCGAGCGGAGGTGGCGGCTCGAGAAACGGCGACGCGCGCCCGGCCGCCCGCAGCTACCGACCCGTGGAGATCACCACTTACGCGATCTGGGCAGGGACGCTTCTGCTGCTGCCGTTCTCCGGCGGCCTGGTACGGGAGATGCGGGCCGCCTCCCTGTCCGACACGCTGGCAGTCGTCTATCTGGGCGCAGGGCCGGCCGCGCTTGCCTACGTCACCTGGGCGGTCGTGCTCTCGCGTCTCCCGGCCTCCCGTGCGTCGAGCCTGCTGTTCTTCGTGCCTGTCGTCGCCTTTCTCGCGGGATGGGCGTGGCTGGGCGAGGCGCCGACCTGGCTCGACGCGGCAGGAGGAGCGCTCGCCCTCGGCGGGGTTGCCCTGGTGAACACGCTGGGCAGGGTCCCGCAGGCCCCCAGGGCGCGGGCTGGCCGCGGCGCCTGCCGGGGCCGGCACGTCCAGCGCTTTGTCTTCATCGGAACAGCAGCACCCGCCTCATGCCGAAGTTCCAGGAGAAGACAAGGGACGCCGCGATGACCTTGGAGAGCAGGTAGTAAACTCCCCATCGATCCGTGAAGACCCAGAGAAGGATCTCGTTCAGGCCCAGCCCCACGACGCCGACCAGCACGAAGAGCCCGTATTCGACCAGCTTCGACGATCGGGCGCGGACGTCGAAGACCCAGAGCACTGACAGCAGCCAGCTGAGACTGGTGCCGAGCAGGAAGGAGATTCCGGCGGAGACCAGGTAATGCAGGCCGGCCTTCTCGGTGAGCAGTGCGAGGACGCCGAAGTCCAGGCCGAAGGAGACGAGGCTGACGCCCACGGATCGAATGAGCTGGCGGCGCACGGCGGAAGGGGCGGGGCGGGTCCGCGCCCCGGGGATCGATGTCGGGCGGGCCTGGCTGCGTGACGCGCGCATGGTGATCACCGGCAAAAAAAACCCCTGGCAGCGCCGCCAGGGGTTCGGTCCGGTGCTCCGTGCCTACCAGACTTTGAGGAGCGTTCCCGCGCGGGAGAGGTACCACACGAGGAGGATCGCGGTGACGATCGAGATCCCGAAGAACCATACGTATAGCACGCCGCCTTCGTCACGGCTCGCGATGCCGATGATGATGCCGATGATGAGCACGACGAGGAGACCCACGAGGGCGAGGATGCCCGCGATGAGAATCTCGCTGTAGATCGACACATAGGCGAACGCGAAGCTGAACAGCAGGAGGACGATGAGGCCGAACATGAACACGAGGAAGTTCCTTGTCATTTGCTGCTCCTTTATCCTTGTCTCAATCGGAAAGATGTCCTTCCAAGAGTCGCACCCTTTCCCTTATCCTACTCTCTTTTCGGCGAAAATCAAGCCGCTGACGTACGCGCCGGCCCGCCGACGTACGCGCCGGCCCGCCGACGTACGCGCCGGCCGCCACCGTTGCCGAGGTGGCGAGGGTCAGCTCCCTGACGTAGCGTCGCGCGTACCGGAGGATGTCGACGACGCTGGAGACCGATCCCTGCGTGCTCAAGCGTGACCGGCGATCTTTGCCGGGTGCCCTCCCGCAAGCGTCTCGGCCCTGCGCACCATGTCTTCCAGCAGTCCCAGCCCCTGTGCCCAGAAGCCCGGGTCGGCGAGGTCCACGCCCAGGGGTTTCACGATGGCAGCGGGCCAGTCCGATCCGCCGGCAGAGAGCATGGCGATGTATGCGTCCGGGAAATCCTTTCCCGCGGCGAGGGAGCGGCTGTACAACGCGCGAACGAGCAGGTCGCCGAACGCATAGGCATAGACGTAACCGGGGACGTGGATGAAGTGCGTGACGTAGCTCCACCAGATCCCGTAATCGTCGGTGAGCGTGACGCTGCCGCCGAACATGGCGCGCTGTGACTCCAGCCAGAGAGCCGAGATCTTCTCCGTGGTGAGCTCCCCCGCGGTGCGGCGCGCCGTGTGTGCGGCATCCTCGAACCGGTTCATGGCCACCTGGCGGAACACCGTGGCGAACGAGGATTCGATCTCCCGCACGAGCATGGACAGGACGATCTTCGGGTCCTTCTCGCGCTCGATGAGGTCGTTGAAGACGAGGGTCTCCCCGAACACGGAGGCGGTCTCCGCCGTGGTGAGCGGCGTGTTCTGCTGGAGGACGCCCCGGTCACGGGCGAGGTACTGGTGCACGCCGTGCCCGAGCTCGTGGGCCAGCGTCATGACGTCCTCCGACGTTCCCTGGAAGCTCAGGAGGATGAAGGGATGGACGGAGGGCACCGTGGAGCTGCTGAACGCCCCGCCGCGCTTGCCGCGGTGGACGCACGCGTCGATCCATCCCTTCTCGAAGAACATCCCGGCGATCTCGGCCATGCGGGGGTGGAACCTCCCGTAGGCGGCGAGCACGATGTCGCGCGCCTCGGTCCAGGTGAACCGCTTCTCCACCACGGGGAGCGCGGCGTAACGGTCGTAGTCGAAGAGCTCGGGGAGCCCGAGGAGGCGCTTCTTCAGCGCGTAGTAGCGCGCCACCACGTCGTAGCGCGACGTGACGGCATTCACCAGGGCGTTCACCGTGGCGTCATCCACCTGGTTGTCCATGTTGCGCGCGGAGATCCACGACGGGTAGCGGCGCAGCCGGTCGTCGGAGGCCTTCTCCGCGAGGAGCGTGTTGAGAACGAACGTCGTCGTGCGCTCGATGCCGTGCAGGCCCCTGGTGAGCGACGCGGCGGCGCGGCGGCGCACGTCACGCTCGGCGTCATAGAGCTGGCGGAGGATGACCTCGGTGGGCACCATGCCGCCCTCCCATTCGAAGGTGGTGGCGGCGATGGTCTCGTCGAAGTAGCGCGTCCACGCCTGGCGGCTGGTCACCGACTTCTCCGCGAGGATCTTTTCTTCCGGCTCGCTCAGCAGGTGCGGCTTGTAGCGCCGGGCGATGAGCATCCAGTGACGCCAGCGGGCGAGTGCCGGGTCGTCGATGAGGCGCCGCGCCGCCGCATCCGGCACGTTGGCCCACTCGATGTCGAGGAACACGCTCTTCTGCACCAGCCGTGACTGGCGCTCGGTGACCTTCTGCAACAGGGCCCCGCGCGACGAGTCGTCGCTCTGCGTGGACCACGACAGGGACGCGTAGCTCTCGGCCCTGCCCACCATGTCGATGAGCGCCTCGTACTCCGTCAGCATGGCGGCCATCTCGCGGGCGGCAAGGCCGGCGATCCTGCCGCGGTACTGCGCCGCGAAGGCGTCGAGGCGGCGATCGGCCTCGGTGAGAATCGAGTCGATTCCCTGCTCTGCGGGGGGTGGGACGAGGTCAGCAAGATTCCAGACGATGCTTTCCGCGCCGGTGCCAGCCGCTGCCCTGTGGTCCTTCATGCGGTGACTATAGGGGAAAAGCCGCGGGGCTGCAAAGGGCCGATGCCGTTCGCGCGACACCCGCGCGTTCTGCCCGCGTGCGTGCGGCTCCTACGCTGTTGCGCCGGCTCCCCGGGGCTGCCCCGGACCGCCGAGCTCGCCTTCGAACCGTTCCAGCGCCGAGATGCGCTCGGCGAGCGTGGGATGACTGTAATGGAAGAAACTGTACAGGGGATGCGGCGTGAGGTTGCTGAGGTTTTCCCTGCTCAGCCGCAGGAGCGCCGAGCGCAGGCCCTTTGCCGAACCGACGCCGCGGACGGCAAAGCGGTCCGCGCCGAACTCTTGCCGCCGGGATCGCATCGAGAAAAGCGGCTGCAGGAAGTAGAGGAACGGGCCCGAGCAGAAGGCGAGGAGCACGAGGATGGCCTGGTATCCCGGGCGCTGGAAACCGAATGCCTGGTAGAGCGGCTGCCAGCCCATGAGGAGATTGACGATCCAGAAGCCGGCCAGGGAGAGGATGATGGAGACGATGATGCTCTGCGTCACGTGGTTGAGCTTTTCGTGCCCGATCTCGTGGGCAAGCACGGACACGATCTCGTCCTCGGATCCCGTGGCGAGAAGGGTGTCGTAGAGCACGATGCGCTTCACCGGTCCCAGGCCCGTGAAGTACGCGTTGGAGTGGCGCGAGCGGCGGCTGGAATCCACCGCGTAGATCCCCCTCGTGCGGAAGCCGAGGGTCCGCGCCAGGGCGAGGATGCGGTCCTTCAGCGCCCCGTCGGGAAGCGGCGTGAACTTGTTGAACAGCGGTGCGATCACCATGGGGGAAAGGATGTTCATGCCGAACTGGAAGATCGTGGTTGCCGCGAACGCCCACACCCACCAGAGCGGCCCTGTCCTGTCCATGAACCAGAACAACGCGGTGAGCACCGGGACGCCGATGACCACGGAGATAGCGAATCCCTTCAGGGAATCCATGATGAAAAGGCGCACGGTGGTCCGGTTGAACCCGAAGCGTCCCTCGATACCGAAGGTCGAGTACAGGGCGAAGGGGAGCCGCAGGATCCACGCGCCGAAGGAGACGGCAGCGATGAAGATCATGCCCTGCACGTACGGGTGCACCGGGAGCGAGCGGGCGAGCTGGTCGAGCGTCCCCAAGAGGCCGCTCACCACGATGGCAAGGAGCGCCGCCGACGATACGCAGCCCACGATAAGGCCGAACCGGCCCCGGGTCAGCGTGTAGGCGACCGAGCGTTTGTACGCGCCTTCCTCGACGATACCGACGAAGGCCAGCGGCACCGCGCCGGCGTTCCGTTTGACGTGGCGCAGGTTCAGCACGGCGAGAACCACGTCGACAGCGGTCTCCAGCACCAGAAAGACGGCGAAGAGTACCAGGATGGTCCGAGCGTCCACGGCGTGCCCTTTCTCCCCTAAGCTAATCGCGCCGGGGGAAATACAACCCCTAGCAGGACCTCAACCGGTGCTCACCTTTTCGCCCGCCGATGATCGCCCGCGCCACGTCGGTGTCCAGTTTGCCCATCTCCTTCAGGACCTTCGCGGTGATGGCGATGCTCGTTGCGGTGAGCGCCGTGTCGACGAACAGGGCGGCGCCAAAGGAGAACCCGAACGGGGCCACCGTTCCGTATCCCATGGCCCACGGGACGACAACACCCGCCACGGCAATCAGCAGGTACCGCGGCTTCGCGATGTCCTCAAGCTTGAACTCCATTCCGACGACGAAAAGGAGGAACACTGCCCCGAGATGGGCGAGGCTGCTGACGAAGTTGGTCTACGTGATCAGGCCAAGGACACTGGGCCCCACAACGAGGCCCAGGAGGATCTCGCCAACAATGGCAGATTGGTTGATCCGAGAGGCGGGAGATGGCCCGCCAGCGCGGCGAAGAGCAAGAGGGTCATCTGGAACTCAACCAGGTGAAGAATGTCCTCCATTTCGACGCGCCCCTCATAGAAATCCCCTCTTCCCGTGCGCTGCTACCCGACGCCGCGATCTCCAACCGTCCGCCACATGCCAACTACCGTGAGAGCGCTGCTTCGTTGGAGCGCATTGATGAGATGACCTTGTCAGTGATGTCCACTTCCGGAGATACGTAAAGATAATCATCAGAAAGCTTCTTGACAATGGACAATCCTTCCTTCTCTGCAACCTTCCTGACGGCCGCCAGCAGATTCCTCAGGAAGGCATCGTTGACCACGAGCGATGACATCATTGCTTCGATCCGCGGAAGATCCGTCGCCTTGTAGTATTGTAGGGTATCCTGTCTTTCCTTTATTTGTCGATCGAGCCGGGAAAGTGCCGCGGCATCCCGGGAATCCACTGCCGCCTTCTGGTCTTGCAGGTCGGCAATGTCGCGTTGCACGGAGGCCATTTTCTTGTTCAGCTCATCAGCGGTGGCTTGCTGGTCCCGGAATTGCTTCGATTCTCTGAAGAAAGTCCTGACAACGGTCTTGATGTCGACCACACCTTCCTTGACTACGGAAGTCGCCACCGCGGCGGCAGTTACGGCCGAGATCAGCAGGAGCACGACAGGAAGCACCAGTTTTTTGATCATTGATCACTCTCCGTTGCGGCAGTTCCCGCGCTGGCCTGACGCGGGAAAAGGCTGCCGGCGCGCCGAGGGATACCAGCAGAGAAGAGAGCGGGCTCGCGCGGGGAGCGGCCC
This sequence comes from uncultured Spirochaetota bacterium, assembly GCA_963768665.1. Lineage (GTDB taxonomy): Bacteria > Spirochaetota > Spirochaetia > SZUA-6 > Fen-1364 > Fen-1364. The sequence goes on from CAVYIU010000007.1 coordinate 119,566, forward strand.
GCTCCCTCAACGCATGTGCCTATTCCTTGGCGAGGCTCACGTACGAAAAGCTGGGGGGTCATATGTCCTTTTGCGATCTTCTCCGCCCAGGCTCGGAATCGCCAGGACCTGTCCAGGCTTGATGAGATCAGGATTGTTCGGATCGACGAGGACATTGCAGTTTGCGTCGTAGATCAGCCTCCACTTGGTCGGATCGTCGTAGACGAATGCATACCCCGCGATGCGCCAGAGGCAGTCCCGGGCGGGCCGGGATCAGGCGCACCTCATAGAACTGGGGGAGAGGCTCTCCGCTCCTGGCCGGCTCCGATAGATCAGGTTTTGTCGTGGCGGCTACGACCGCTGATGCAGCGACCGTGGATTGCGGCGCCTCGATCTTCTCAAGACTGGCAAGAATCGACTTGGAGGTTGCTGCCTGGTGAGATCTGCCAATTCTTTCCCCCTGGGTTTTCCGACTGAAGGCGGAACGCTTCCCGCCTGCCTATAACGGGTTATGTCTTCTCGAAGAACAAATGCGGATCCTCCATGTCGGTGTTCGTCATAACACCTTTCTAAACACCCTCCATGCAGGCGGGTTACAAACAAAATGTTATGAATGCATGAAACTTTTCTGCGGCTGAGATGTTTGTAGGTTAGCGAGCGCAGAGAAAACCTCCTTTCGTATCGCACGTACGGCCCACACCGGGTTCCGGATCGCGGGCCGTTCTTTATGCGGTTCTGCAGTGGGGCGACGCGCCGCTAAGTGCCTCGACGTCGTGGGGCGAAAAAAGGTATTTGCCGTTGAGATTTTTTGCGGGAGCAATTGGCCTCTTTCTTCTCGTCACGAGCCATTCGGCAAGCAACGCACAGGACATTCTCACGATTGCTGCGAACGGTACGGCGTCGGAGGTCTCCGCCGCGCTGAACAGGGGTGCCGCGCTTCGAGCGCGGGATGTGGACGGCGCTACCCCGCTGATGCGCGCCGCGAGGGGAAACGCCCGCCCGGAAGTCGTGGCCTTGTTGATCGACAAGGGAGCGCCTGTCGACGACCATGACACGTCCGGGCGAACAGCTCTCATGCTGGCAGCCAGGGACAACCCGAATCCGCATATCATCCAGATCCTTGTTGACGCGGGTGCACGAATGGACCAACCGGATAGCTCGGGGCAGACGGCGCTTATTCATGCGATTCAGCGGGGTAACAAGGACGCAATCACAATCCTTGTTACCAAGGGTGCGGATGTGAACGCGCGCGACCGCGGCGGGCGTACCGTGCTCATGAGCGCGGTGCTGAGGGGGGAAGCACCAACGGTGTCTTTCCTTGTCAAGGGCGGCGCACGCCTGAATGATCGTGACAGGTTCGGCCAGACGGCGCTGATGTATGCAGCGGTCTACGACAAAACCCCGGACGTGCTTGCCCTCCTCGTCCGTGGAGGGGCGGCCCTGAACGATCAAGATAACGATCGAATGAGCGCCCTGATGCTCGCCTGCGAGCGGAAACCTGCCGTGCCTCTTCTCGTGGCGACGCTCCTGGACGCGGGAACGGATGTCGCATTCGAAGAACAAGGCGGGAAAGACCGCGTTTGACCTGGCAACGACGAACCACACTCTTGACGGGAATGCCCAGCTTCGTCGTTTGAAGCCGTAGGGATAGGTGTCTTCCTGACTCCTGCCGGTGCAGCAGGACGCCCGCGCCGTAGCGCGCCGCCCGGCACGGCGGCAGCGCGCTACTTTCCCGAGATCGCGATCAGCGCCTTGACTCCCTGGTGCTTCCAGAGGGACCGGAACGCGTCCATGATGGAATCCAGGGGCCAGGTCTTCTGCGGGTCATACCACGCGCCCGCGGTGAGCCTGCCTTGCAGCACGAGATCCGAGACGCGCTGGTGCGTCTCCGCCTCGTCATACCCGCCGTTCCAGACCGTGAACGAGCCGCGCGCGAGTCGAGGCGAGATGCCCACCGATGCGAAATCATCAAGGCCGTAGATCCCGATGGTCCCGCCGGCTGCGAGCACCGGCAGGAAACGGTCAGCCTGCCCGGCCTTGCCCAGGGCATCGATGATGACGTCGAACCCGGACGGCGCCGCTTCCTGCAGCCGCGTGACGCAGTCCTCGCTGGTGTAGGAGAGGTATCCGGCCACTCCAAGAGAACGTGCGGCTGCCTCGCAGCGCGCGGAGCCGACGCTCCAGACCGTCGCGCCGAGGAGGACTGCATGCGCTGCAAATGACAGGCCGTTGCCGCCGGACCCGATGACCAGGACGCGGGAGCCGGCGCCGAAGCGCATGCGGGTGAGGTAGGACAGCGTTTCCCGCCACGTCGTGAACATCGGCGCCACCCGCGGGTCGACGGACGCCGGGACGACCTGGTTGACGCGCGAGCCTGCCCACGACGCTTCCGGAAGGCCGTCGGCATTCATGGCCCAGTGATCCTGCGCCAGCCCGCGCTCGGCGAACCCGCCCCACGCGATGTCCACGCTCCTGTCGGCAGGCGCCGGGGTTCCCACGCGCGTCACGAGGTCGCCCGGCTTGAAGTTCCGCACCTTGCGCCCCGTCTTCAGGACCCGGCCGACGCTCTCGTGGCCGAGGATGGCGGGATACGCGATGGGGAAGGGGAACTCCCCCTTGATGATGTGCGAGTCGGTGCCCGTGCACGTCGCCCCGTAGAGGATCTCGCACAGAGCGTCGTAGTCGCCGGGGACCGGGTCGGGAACCTTGCGCACGACGAGCGTGCCCGCCTTTTCGACAACTGCCGCCTTCATCGCGCCATCCCCGGACCCTTGTAACTTCCCGGCGATGCCAGGTGCCATCCGAGTCCCGCCGGCTCCTCGAAGGGACGGAACGGGACCATCGCTGCAATGCGGTCGATCCTCTGCACGAGGGAGGCGGGCAGCGGTCCCTTGTCCGCCGCCGCGATGTTGCGCTCCACTTCCTGCGGCGAGGCGGCGCCGAAGAGCACCGTGGACACGGCAGGGTTGGACAGGACGAACCGCAGGCCCATCTCGGCGATGTCCATGCCCGTCTCGTCCAGCAGCCGGTAGAGGGCGAGGAGCTGCTCGCGGCGCGGCTTCGAGAGCCACGGGGCGCCCCTCTTCACCTCCTCGTCGTAGCGGCGCGAAAGCGTGCCCTGCTGCAGCGGCGAGCCGAGGATGACGCCGACGTTCTTCTCCGCGGCAGCAGGGAAGATGTCGAGCGCGGCCTCGCGCCAGAGCAGGCTGTAGTTGTAGGCGGTGAGCACCACGTCGAACCGGCCCGAGCGGACCATGCGCGCGAGCTCGTACGCCGTGGTGCCCCCGATACCGGTGTACCGGATGACGCCGCTTTTCTTCAGCTCGTCCATCACCTCCAGGACCGGGCCCGTCACCTCTTCCCAGCTGGTCCACCAGTCGTACTGGCCCGGCCTGTCCGGTTCGTGGATCATCAGGATGTCGATGGTGGTGCGGTGCAGGAGCCGCAGGCTCTCCTCCACGGAGGCCATGAGGCACGAACGCTCCCGTGGAAGGAACGGCAGCGGCCGCCCGCCCAGCTTCGTGGATATGAGGAACGGGCGATTCTCGCCGGCCAGGACCTGGCCGAGGACCTCTTCGCTGTTGCCGTAGGTCGGCGCCGTGTCGATGTAGGTGATCCCCAGGTCCAGCGCGCGGGAAACGGTGGCGCGCGCCGTGTCCAGGGGAGACGCGAAGGAAGCGACGAACAGCCCGCCGAGGGACAGCTCGCCGACGCGGAGGCCGGTCCTGCCCAGTGTGCGTGTTTTCACGGCACGGAGTCTATTCCGGCGGGATGCCCCTTGCAAGCCGCGGCGGCACGAGGATTTCTTTGCCTTCCCGTCGAACAGGGCGTACTTTCAGAGGCACAGGAGGCAAACATGAAACTGACGATCATGCATCAGGAAAAATACTCCCGGGTCAGCTCCTTCTTCGACTCTTTTTCGGGTGGCTGTACATCGGCATTCCCCACCTGTTCCTCCTCGCCGTCGTGGGGATCTGGTCGGCAATCCTGTCCTTTGTCACGTTCTGGGTCGTTCTCTTCACGGGCAAGTTCCCCGAGTCGATCTTCACGTTCCAGGTCAAATTCCAGAACTGGGGGCTCCGCGTGTCGGCGACACTCCTCAACCTCGTGGACGGCTACCCGGCCTTCTTCCCCGGCGGCACGAGCGACACGGTCTCCCTTGAGGTCCCGCGGCCGGAGAAGGTGAGCAGGGGGCTCGTCATCCTCCGCCTGCTCCTCGGCTGGGCCTATGTCGGCATCCCGCACATCTTCTGCCTCTGGTTTCGCGACATCGCCACGGGTGTCCTCGCCTTCATCGCCTGGTGGGCGGTCCTCTTCACGGGCAAGTATCCTGCCCGCATGCACTCCTTCAACGTCGGCAGCTTCCGCTGGCTCCAAAGGGTCAGCCTCTACCTCGGCTACTTCACCGACGAATATCCGAAGTTCAGCGGCAAGGAGTAGCGTTCTCCTTTCCGTCATGATGCGCCCCCGTTCGGCCTTGCGGCCGCGGGGGCGCTTCTCTATGATGCCTGCAGGTCACCCCGATGGGCACGAACGGAGCAGTCGCAGCGCTCGCCGGTTTCCATCCCGTCATCTCGCGATGGTTCCTCGAGGCGGTGGGCAGGCCCACCGAGGTGCAGGAGCTGGCGTGGCCGGCCATCGCCCGGGGTGAGCACGTGCTCGTCTCGGCTCCCACCGGCACGGGAAAGACGCTCGCCGCGTTCCTGTGGGGCATCAACAGCCTCGTCACCGGTGCGCTGAAACCGGGGAAGGTGCGGATCCTCTACATATCCCCGCTGAAGGCCCTGAACAACGACATCCAGCGCAACCTCCTGGCGCCCCTCGCGGCGCTGGGAGAGGCGTTCCGCGCCGCGGGCACCACCGGGATGCCGCGCATCCGCGTGCTCACGCGCAGCGGCAACACGCCGGCCTCCGACAGGCGCCGCATGCTCCGCGAGCCGCCGGAGATCCTCATCACGACGCCGGAGAGCCTGAACCTCATCCTGTCATCCGCGAACGGGAGGCTGATGCTCGACGGTGTGGCGCAGGTGATCCTGGACGAGATCCACGCCGTAGCGGACTCCAAGCGCGGCACGCATCTCATGTGCGGGGTGGACCGCCTGGTGCGGCTGGCAGGCGACTTCCAGCGCATCGCGCTGTCGGCAACGGTGAAGCCCCTGGCGGCAGTGGCGGATTTCGTCGGCGGGTTCATCATGGAGCGCAGCGGCCCCGAGGGCTCGCGCGGCGGCCCGGAGGCGGTGTACCGAAAGAGGCCGGTGCGGATCGTGCACTGCCCGCTTTCCAAGGTGTACGACCTCCGCATCTCCTTCCCCAGCGGCCCGGAGGGCTCGCGGGGCGGCCCGGAGGGCTCGCGGGGCGGCCCGGAGGGCTCGCGGGGCGGCCCGGAGGGCTCGCGGGGCGGCCCGGAGGGCTCGCGGGGCGGCCCGGAGGGCTCGCGGGGCGGCCCGGAGGGCTCGCGGTCAGACGAGCCCGTGTTCGACGCCATCGCGCGCCAGTGCCGGCTCATCATCGAGAGAAACCGGTCCACCCTGTTTTTCGTGAACTCGCGGCGGCACGCGGAGAAGCTCGCGCGCTTCATCAACGACGGCCTGCCCGAGCCCCTGGCGTGGGCGCACCACGGGTCGCTCTCCCGCGAGCTGCGGCTCGTGGTGGAGGAGAGGCTCAAGGCGGGCGAGCTCAAGGCCATCGTCGCCACGAGCTCCCTGGAGCTGGGCATCGACATCGGCGCGCTGGACGAGGTGGTGCTCGTGCAGACGCCGTTCACGGTTGCTTCCACCGTGCAGCGTCTCGGCAGGGCCGGGCACGCGGTGGGGGAGATCAGCAAGGGCACACTCTTTCCCCTCCACGGGAAGGACATCGTGGACGCTGCCGTGATCGCCCGGTGCGTGCGTGAGCAGGACATCGAGGAGATAGCGCCGGTTGCCTGCCCGCTCGACGTGCTCGCCCAGGTGCTGGTCTCCATGACCTCCGTGGAGACCTGGAAGGTCGACGATCTGTTCGACGAGATCCGGGCCGGGTTTCCCTTCCGCTCGTTGAGCCGTCGCCAGTTCGACCTCGTCCTGGACATGCTGGCGGGCCGGTACGAGGAGACCCGGCTGCGCGATCTCTCCGCGATGCTGTCCTACGATCGTCTCGCGGGAACTGTCCGGGCAAAGGAGGGGGCACGCCTGCGCCTGGTCATCAATGGCGGCACGATTCCCGACAGGGGCTACTTCAGCCTGCGCACGGCGGACACGAAGGCGCTGATCGGCGAGCTGGACGAGGAGTTCGTGTGGGAGCGCTCTCCCGGGGACTCTTTCGTGTTCGGCACGCAGGGGTGGCGCATCCAGTCCATCGACGCGCGGAGCGTCGAGGTGGTGCCCGTGAAGCCGCGCCTGGGCATGTCTCCCTTCTGGAAGGCCGAGGAGCGCAACCGCACGTTTCACTACTCGCAGAGGATCGCCAGCGCGCTGGAGGAGTGGAACCCGCGCGTGGCCGAGCCGGGCTTCCCGGCAGAGCTCGAGAAGGACGGGCTGGACCCGGATGCCGCTGAGGCCGCGGCGGGGTTCCTGGCGCGGCAGCGCGAGTGGACGGGAAGCGACCTGCCTCACCGGCACCATCTCCTGGTGGAGCACACGCGCGACCCGGACGGCACGACGCAGGGAGCGACCATCGTCATCCATACCCTCTGGGGCGGCAAGGTGAACCGGCCGTTCGGTCTCGCGCTCTCGGCGGCATGGGAAGAGCGCTTCGGCTATGCCCCCGAGATGATCCAGAACAACGACTCGCTGATGCTCCTTCTCCCGGAGGACGTGACAGCAGACACGCTCCTCTCTCTCGTGGACAGCGGCGGCGTGGAGCGGCTCCTGCGAAAGAAGCTCGAGGGCAGCGGCTTCTTCGGCGCGCGGTTCCGCGAGAGCGCCGGCCGCGCGCTGCTCCTCCCCCGCGCGAGCGCGAAAGGCCGCACGCCGCTGTGGCTCACGCGGCAGCGCGCGAAGTCGCTCTACGCCGCCGTGGCCCGCTACGACGACTTCCCGATGCTCCTGGAGGCATGGCGCACGTGCCTGCGCGACGAGTTCGACCTGCCCCGGTTGTCCCTTCTCCTCGACGAGCTCGCCGCCGGGGTGATCCGCGTGAGCGAGGCCTCCACGGCTTCTCCTTCACCCTTCTGCGGCCAGCTGGTCTGGAAGCAGACCAACACGCTGATGTACGAGGATGACACACCGCCGAGCGCCGGGGGAACGTCGCTGCGCGTGGACCTGGTCCGGGAGCTGGCCCTTTCCCGGACCTGCGGCCGCGGATTGCCGCGGACACGGCCGCGCTCTTCCTCGCGAAGCTGCAGCGCACGGCGGAAGGATATGCCCCGCGCGATGCCGGGGAGCTGCTGGACTGGGTGAAGGAGCGCGTCCTGCTGCCCCTCACCGAATGGGAGGAGCTCCTGGCGGCGTGCGCGCGGGACTTCGGCCAGGACCCCCGGGCGCTGGCGGCGGAAGCCGCGGCGAAGATCGTCCAGCAAGCGTTTGAAGCCGAGACCTTCGTCTGCGCCGCGGAGGTCCTGCCGCGTCTCGTGCGCGCGCGCGACGCCGCGGACGCGCCCGACCCCCTGGGGGCGATCGTTGCCGAGTGGCTGCGCTACTACGGGCCGGTGGTTCCGGCCCGGCTGCGCGCCCTTTTCGGCATCACCGACGAACGCTGTGAGGCGCTCCTTGCCGAGCTCGCCGACGAAGAGGTCGTGGTGATCGACCGGCTCCTCGCCGGCACGGAACTGATGAGCGCCTGCGATCGCGAGAACCTCGAGCGCCTGCTCAGGTTGTCCCGGTCCCAGGCGCGCCCCGTTGTGCAGACCCGGCCGGCCGCGGATCTGCCCCTCTTCGCGGCCCGGCGCCACGGGCTGGTGGAGCGCGCTCACGCCGACGCCGGGGAAGAAGGCCTGAAGCGCTGCCTCGACATGCTTCTCGGCGCGCCGATGCTCGCCCATGCGTGGGAAGAAGAGGCGCTGCCTGCCCGGCTGCCCGGCTACCGATCGCGCTGGCTGGACGGGCTGGTGAAGGAGTCAGGCCTCCAGTGGACGGGCTGCGGCAGGCAGAAGCTCACGTTCTGCTTCCCCAGGACAGGGAGCTGTTCGTCGAGCGGGTGGGGGCCGATGCACGTGACGCCGCTGCCGCTCTCTTCCCCCGGGCCCCGGGCGGTACTCGTTCTGGGACATCGCCGAAGGGGCTCGCACGGCCGGCGCGGGCGACTCGCGCGCTTTGGCCGGGGCGCTCTGGGACCTGGCCTGGAAAGGCGCCGTCGTCAACGACTCGTTCGAGGCAGTGCGCCGGGGGATCGCCACCGGCTTCCGCGCTCCCGAGCCTGCCGGGACGGGCGGGCGCCGGCGGCCGGGGTTCGAGCGCTGGCAGTCGGCGCGGCCCACGTACGGGCTGTGGATGAGGACCGTCGAGGAGCAGGAGGAGAAGGACGCGCTGGACAACGAGGAGATCGCAAGGGACAGGATCCGCCAGGTCCTCCACCGTCACGGCGTCATCTTCCGCGAGGTGCTGGAAAACGAGCTTCCTCCCCTGCGGTGGGCGCGGCTCTTCCGCAGCCTGAGGCTGATGGAGTTTTCCGGCGAGGTCGTTTCCGGTCGGTTCTTCGACGGCATCAGGGGACTGCAGTTCGCGCTCCCCGCGGCGCTGGAGGACCTCGCCTCCGACACGGGTGCCGACACGGTATGGTGGATCAACGCGGCGGACCCTGCGAGCTTGTGCGGCGTGGACGTGGAGGGTCTCAAGGGTATCCTCCCTCCGCGCCTTCCCACGGCGCACCTCGTCTTCCACGGCACGTCGGTCGTGCTCGTGTCGCGCCGGAGGGGACGCGAGCTGGAGATCAGGGTTCCCCCCGATGCGCCCCGCATGGACGAGTACCTGGGGCTTTTCAGGACGATGACAGGGCGGGAACAGCGGCCCCTGAGCGCCGTGCATGTCGAGACGATCAACGGCGTGCCCGCCGGCTCGAGCCCTTACAGGAGCCGGCTGGTCGCATTCGGATTCATGGAAGAGTACCGCCGCCTGACACTGCGCGCGGCAGTGTGAGAGCGGCCATAGGCTCTCGCAGCCTGCTGCCGCCTTCGCCGCGCTTCGCGTGGGCTCGCTTCCGTACGTCCCTGTACTCGCTCGCCCTCGCCTTCCCTGGCTATGCTTACATCCTCATCCGCATGCCCATCATGAACCGTCCCGGGCCCATGAAGTCGAGGCTCGGGCTGAATGTCATCTTCCCATCAGCGATGTTCTGGCGGGCTTCCTGCGCAGCGAGCCGGGCCGACACGTGGCCGAGGATCGCCTTGAGGAGCATGCCGCCGGCCATGACGCCTGCGGCCGGGAGGTAGTCCTGGATGCTGTGGTTCGCCCAGGACGCCTGGATCGAGCCCAGGGACGCGGTGTAGTAGTTCAGCGATTCGATGTGCAGGTCGGCGGGAAGCAGGAAGTACGCGCCGAGCAGGGTCCCCGTGATGACGGCGAGGTCACCGGTGACGAACAGGGCGCCAGCCAGCGTGTTGCCGGTCATGAACTGTCCGGCGCCCGGGAAGAACAGCGATGACATCGAAGCCCTCTGCACGTACGCGAGTCTCTGCCGGGCCATCGAAATCCGGATGGCGACCTTCGACAGGTCGGCCACCGTGAGCGCGCCGATCTGCGAAGCCGAGAGGTCCTGGAGCGCCGCGGTGAGCTCCTGCTGCGGATCAGCCGGCGCCTGCACGGGTGCCGGGGCGTCCTGCGCGAGGGCAGCGCCGGCGCCCACGGCGAGCGCGAGGAGAACGAGCAAAAGTCTCTTCATCATGGAGACAAGATAGCGCTGCAGTCACGACGTGGCAATGAAGCGGGAGCGACTACGGGAGGGACGTTGCTGCCGGGATCTCGAGGATGAAGGTGCTGCCGGCGCCCGGCGCGCTTTCCACGTCGATGCGCCCCGCGTGCGCGTTGGCCACGCTGCGCACGATGGCAAGCCCGAGGCCGGCTCCTTCCGTCCCCGCGTTGCGGCCGCGGTAGAACCGTTCGAAGATGCGCGGCAGGTCCTCCGCGGCGATGCCCGGGCCGTCGTCGCGGACCAGGAACCGCACGTGCCCGTCCGCCGCGGCCACGCTCGCCGTCACGCTCCCGCCGGAGGGGACGAACTTCACCGCGTTCGTCACGAGGTTGGAAAGCGCGATCTCCATCCAGTTCCTGTCGCAGGACACGAGGAGGGGCGGCTCCGGCTGCTCGACCCGGATGGTGACGCCCTTCTCTCGCGCCCGCGCCCGCGAGCCTGCCGCGGCGGACTCGAGGATCTCACCCGCGGAGTGGCTGCCCATGCTCAGGGCAGCGATCCCCGCGTCGAGACGGGACAGGTCGAGGAGGTTCGTCGTGATCCACTGCAGCCGGCCCAGCTGCACGGCGCTCTCCCGCAGGAACTCCTGGCGCGCGCTCTCGTCTCCCGCGGCGCTTCCCTGGAGCAGCTCGTTGAACGTGGCCAGCGCGGTGATGGGCGTGCGCAGCTCGTGGGAGGCGTCCGCGACGAATCGTTTCAGGGAGTCACGCTCCGAGCGCAGCGCGCGGAAGCTCCCTTCCAGCTTCTCCGCCATGCCGTTGAACTGCCGCGCCAGCTCGCCGATCTCGTCCTTGCGGCCCGTCTTCGCGCGCGACCCCAGGTCCCCGTCGCCCATGCGGCGCGCCGTCGCGGCGAGGCTGCGCAGCGGGTCGGTGACGGTCCGTCCCAGGAGGAGTCCCACGCAGATCGCGATGACCAGTGAGCCGATGCCCGAGAAGAGCACCGCGTTGCGCAGGGGCCGCAGCGTTTCCCCGCTGAGGCTGAGAGGTCCCGAGAGCTCCACGCTGCCCAGGGGCGACGGGAGGTCCCCCACGGGAACCGTGGTGGTCACGTACTGCCGCGGCAGCGTGGCGCCGCCGTTCTCGGTGAGCTCGTCGGTGGCGATGCCCTGGTAGGCGAACCGGGGTCCCCACGGGGTCAACACGCGGCGCGCGAACACGAAGCGGCTGCCGAAGGGGATGTCACGGAGAAACGGAAGGAAGGGAAGAAGGTCGCGCATCGTGGCGCTGCGCCCATCTGCGCGCCCTCGTGGGGAGCGGGATGATCTGCGGGAGCGACGGGGCACCGGTGGGCTGGATCTCCTGCCGCAGCTCCTCGAGGCCGGACGGGACCACCCAGAGGAACTCGTCGGGCAGGCCCGGGTCACCCGAGTCCGCCACGACGGTGCCGTCGACGTCGAGGATCCGCACCCGCGCGTTGCCGAAGAAAGCGGATGCGTACGCGAGCTGCGTGAGAGCGATCCGGCGGACCTGCGGGGCGAGGAACCCCGCCGCCTCCTCGGCGACGGCCTCGGCGTTGCGCTGCAGGGAGTCCTTCTCCTGCGACGCGACGTAGCGCTGCACGATCGAGAGAGCGAGAGCGCCCATGAGGGTCACCGAGAGGAGGACGAGCAGGGCGTAGCTTGCCGCAAGTCTCCACCGGATCGTCTGGAACACGTCCTGGCAGCTCCTTTTCTACAGTGTCGGCGTATCGGCGCCCGTCATCGAGCCGTCACCGCCGCGGGGCTGCGGGGGCTGTCCCTGGCGGCGGAAACCGTTGGCGCTCATGGAGACGCCCATGTATGCCTTCGTTGCGTCGCTGGGGCTGGCTGCCAGCACGACCGTGAGGTCCGCCGACGTTCCGTCCGTGCGAGTCACCGTGACGGGAATCGAATCGCCCGGCTTGTGCTTTCCCACCGCGTCGACGACCTGCTGCGGGTCGGTGACCGCGGCGCCGTCCACCTTGGTGATGATGTCCCGGGTCTTTATGCCCGCCTTGTCCGCGGGGCTGTCCGCGGACACCTCCTCCACGAAAGCCCCGGCTGCCACGGCGCCGCGGCCGAAACCAGGCGTCGGGCGGCCCATCCCGGGGCCGACCAGCGTGTACTGGATGCCCAGCCGCGGCGTGTCCTTGTCGGCATTCTTGTCCAGCGTGACCTGCACGTCGTGCGGCTGCGCCTGGCAGGGCGACCGGACCGACAGGGTCACCGTGTCACCGACCTTCTTCGCTGCTATGATGTCACCCAGCGGCTTGTCCGCATCAACCGCTGTCCCGTCGACGGACAGGATCACGTCTCCGTGGACGATCCCGGCCTTCTCGGCAGGCCCCCCGGCCACGACGCCTGCGACGAACGCGCCCGGCCTGGAGCGCGTCATCCCGGACCTGCCGCCCCACCAGCCGTTGTACCCGTTGCCGAAGCGAGGGCCACGGCCGTAGCCCATCATTCCGCCGAATCCCCGGCCTACCGTGACGATGCCGAGCCACGCGCGTCCCCCTGGTTGCCCAGCGTGGCGGTCACGTTTTTCACCGCGTCCCCGTGCTGGACCTCGAGGGCGAGGCTGTCCCGGCCTTCTTCGCCAAGATGGCAGCCCGCAGCGCCCGCACTGTGTCCACGGCCTTGCCGTCTGCTTCGAGGATGATGTCGCCGCGCACGACGCCCGCCTTCTCGGCCGGGCTGCCGGCCTGCACGCCGGCGATGAGCACGCCCTTGCCCGGCAACGAGAGCGCCGGTAGAGCCGTTCGGGGCGGCGCCCGCGGGCGTCGGCGCTTCTTTGTTTCCTGATGCCCCGGCAAAAGCAGCGGCAATCGTGAACACCGCCGCCGCTGTGATGAGCCGCAGCGCCGTCCTGGAATGTATGAGCCCGGGCAGGGGCCGGCGCTCTCTCGTCTTGGTTGTCATGGCAGAAGTACCTCCGGCTCGAAGCTACGCCGGCCCGGTTACCGTGGCTTTATGGCAGGGTTAAGTTTCGTTAACAGGTTTCCTGGAAATCAGGACGGTTTCTGCGTGAACATGTAGCCCGTGCCGCGGACGGTGACCAGCCAGCGGGGAGAGGCTGCGTCTTCCTCGAGCTTCTCCCGCAGGTGGCGCATGTGCACGTCCACGGTCCGCTGGGAATCCACGCTGCTGTCGTATCCCCACACGACCTCCAGCAGGGAATCACGGCTGAAGACCTGGTCGGGGTGGGTCACCAGGTGCCGCAGGAGCCGGTACTCGGTGGGCGTGAGGAGCACGACCTGCCCGGCGCGCACGACCCGCATCTTCTGCATGTCGACGACGATGTCACCGAAGCCCACGCGCTCCGCGCCGGCCGTGGAGGCGAGCTCGCCGTACGCCCTGCGCAGGGCGGCCCTGACCCGGGACAGGAGCTCGCGCAGGGAAAAGGGCTTCACGATGTAGTCATCGGCGCCCAGCTCGAGACCGAGAACCTTGTCCACCTCCTCGTCCCGCGCGGTCACCATCAGGATGGGAAACGCGCGGCCCTCCTCGCGCAGGGCGCGGCACACGTCGAAGCCGCTCATGTCGGGAAGACGGATGTCGAGGAGGACCAGGTGCGGGGCCGGGCCTTCCTTGCCGCCGCGGGCCAGCTCCATGGCCCGCGCCCCGGTGCCGGCCACGATGACGCTGAATCCCTCGGCCTTGAGGCCGTACTCCAGGCCCCGCGCCACGGCCGGCTCGTCTTCCACGATCAGGATGGTCTCTCCGGGCATCACGGCATAGTATCACGGGCGGGAACACAGGAACAGGCGCGCTCCTTTACAGCCAGCGATTGTCATTTTGCACCTTCAACAGGATCGCAGACCCTTGCAAAGGGCCAAAAACGGCGCTTTGAGAGTCGTGCAAAATGAGAATTCGCTCCCTCGGCGCCAAGCTGAGAACTGCTCCTTTACAGCCGCCCCCCCGGGCAGGTAGATTGTTCGAGGGGGCGCTCATGAATACGCGCAGGGTCATGGCGTGCATCGTTCTCGTGGCGGCCGTCGTCGTCGGCCCGGCCTTCGGCCAGGTCACGGGTGTCACCGGTCGATCCGCGCTCGTTTCCCTGGAAGGGCAGGTGACGATCGACGGGAAGGCAGCCGCCATCGGTGACCCGGTCCCCTTCGGGGCCACGGTCGCCACCGCCGCGCAGTCGCTCTGCGAGATCGAGTTCAACACGAAGAACGTCATCAGGCTCGGCGAAAGCACGACGTTCGTGTTCAACCCCGGCAACCTCCAGCAGGGGAGCACGCTGAAGAAGGGGACGATCGCCCTGGTGCTCAAGAACATTTCCACGCTGGCCGGCGCTGCCCGTTTCACCGTGCGCACACCGAGCACGGTTGCGGGCGTCCGGGGCACGACATTCTTCATCAACGCGATCGACGAGAAGACGACGTATGTCTGCTCGTGCAACGGGTCGGTGCACGTGGAAGACCTTGCCCGGAGGCTCGGCGCACGACATGGTTTCCGCGCATCACAAGGCCTACCTGTTCACCAGCACCGCTTCCGGCGTCACCGTCGCCGATTCGACGGTCCTCTATCATTCGGACGAGGAGATGGAGAAGCTGGCAGGCGATATCGGCGTCACCATCGACTGGACCGCGCCTGACAGCGAAGCGCCGGCCGGCCGCTGAGCTGTGCTCGGCCGCTGAGCTGTGCTCGGCCGCTGAGCTGTGCTCGGCCGCTGAGAGGCGCCCGCCGCCTGCTCACTTCTTCTTCCTTTCATAGTCAACGAAACGATGGGGAAGGACGCCGGGTTCGGCCGGCGCGGCGATCGGGGTCAGCGGATCCCACTCGTCCCAGCGTATGGCGGGAAAGAGGGTGTCCCCTTCCACGTCGGCATCGACCCACGTGATGAGCAGCCGATCGGCAACCGGTAGGAACAGGGCGTAGACCGCGGCCCCGCCGATCACGAACACCTCGTCCCGGCCGGCGGCGCGCAGGGCAGCGTCACGATCGTGTGCCACGGTGCAGCCCGGGAACCCTCGTGACGCGTCCCTTGTCAGGACGATGTTGTGCCGGCCGGCAAGCGGCTTTCCCATCGACTCGAATGTCGCGCGGCCCATGATGAGCGCGTGGCCCATCGTGATCCTGCGAAAGCGTGCCATGTCGTCGGGCATACGCCAGGGCAGGGAGCCACGACGCCCGATCACCCCGTTGGCGGCGACCGCGGCAACGAGGGAAACGCGGGGGCGGGGAGGCGCGTCGTCGTTCATGGCAGCGCCGTGCGCCTAGACGGCGATCTCTCCGCGGATGTGCGGGTGAGGGTGATAGCCCTCGAACGCAATGTCATCGAACGTGAAGTCGAAGATGCCTTTCACTCCGGGATTCAGCACGAGCCGCGGCAAGGGCCGGGGCTCGCGCTCCAGCTGGAGGCGGACCTGCGCGAAGTGGTTGGCGTAGATGTGGGCGTCGCCGAGGGTGTGCACGAACTCGTGGGCGCGCAGCCCGCAGACCTGCGCCACCATGCAGGTGAGGAGGCTGTAGGAGGCAATGTTGAACGGCACACCGAGGAAGACGTCGCCGCTGCGTTGGTAGAGCTGGCAGGAGAGGAGGTCCCCGGCCACGTAGAACTGGAAGAGGCAGTGGCACGGCGCTAGCGCCATGCGGTCAAGGTCGGCCGGGTTCCACGCGCTCACCACGTGGCGCCGGGACCACGGCTGGGAGCGGATCCCTTCCACGAGGCGTGCCACCTGGTCGATGCTCCGGCCGTCCGGGGCGCTCCACGAACGCCACTGCTTGCCGTACACCGGCCCCAGCTCGCCGTCGGCATCCGCCCACTCGTCCCAGATGTGGACGTTCTGCGCGTGGAGGCTGCGCACGTTGGTCTCGCCGCGCAGGAACCAGAGCAGCTCGTGCACGATGGCGCGGGTGGCGAGCTTCTTGGTCGTGAGGAGGGGGAATCCCGCCCCGAGGTCGAAGCGCATCTGCCAGCCGAAGATCCCGCGCGTCCCGGTGCCGGTGCGGTCCGGCCTGTCCGTGCCGGTGTCGAGGATGTGGCGGCAGAGGTCGAGGTACTGCTTCATGCGCGGACCGCGTGCGCGCGGCGCTCTCCCGGGCCGCGCGCGGCGATCCGCAGCCCCAGCTTCGTAAGCTCGTCCACGATGGCGGGCACGAAGAGGAGCGGGCCGAGGTACGCCCACTGCGCGGCGGTGAGCGGCACCGCGTTGAAGACGGTATTGAGGCCCGGGACATAGACGGCAGCCATCAGGAGCACGCTCGACACGGCCACAGCGTACTGCATCCACCGGTTGCTGAAAACACCCAGCGCGAAGAGGGACGCCCTCTCCGAGCGGTTCGTGTAGGCGCGCGCGAGCTGGCAGCCGGAGAGCATCACGAAGGCCATGGTGTGCGCCACGGGCTCCGAGCCGAACACGTGCAGGCCGATCCAGAAGGCGAGCAGGCTCGCCCCGGTGATGGCAACGGTCTGCAGGACGAGGCCCAGCGATCATCGACCGGTTGATGATCGGCTCGCGGGGCGGCCGCGGCGGCTGCGTCCATGATGCCGGGCTCGCCCTTCTCCATGCCCAGCGCGAGGGCGGGGGCGCCGTCGGTGAGCAGGTTCATCCAGAGCAGCTGGATGGCCGTCAGGGGAACCGGCCAGCCCGAGGAGCGTGCCGAGGAAGATGGTGCCGATCTCCCCGAGGTTGCAGGACAGCAGGAAGTACACGAACTTGCGGATGTTGGAGAAGATGATGCGGCCCTGCTCCACCGCGGAGATGATGGAGGCGAAGTTGTCGTCGGTGAGCACCATGTCGGCGGTCTCCCGCGTCACGTCCGTGCCCGTGATGCCCATGGCGATGCCGATGTCGGCGCGCTTCAGGGCCGGCGCGTCGTTCACGCCGTCGCCGGTCATGCCCACCACGTGGCCCCGCGAGCGCAGGGCGTCCACGATGCGCACCTTGTGCTGCGGGCGACACGCGCGCGAAAACCGACGTGCTGCCAACCGCCGCGGCGAGGCCCGCGTCGTCCAGCGCGTCGATCTGCGGCCCCGACAGCACCCGCGCGCCCTCGGCGAGGAGCCCGATCTTCCGCCCGATGGCGGCCGCGGTCTCGGCGTAGTCACCCGTGACCATGACCACCGCGATGCCCGGCATCATGTGCCCGCTGGATGGCGGGACCCGCCTCGGGCCGGGCAGGGTCCATCATGCCGATCAGTCCGAGGAACGTGAGGTTCTCTTCCACCGTCCGCGGGCGCCGGGTCGGACGGCACGGCCTCCAGGCCGCGGTAGGCCACGCCCAGGACGCGCAGGGCCCGGGAGGCGAAGAGCGCGTTCACGTCCAGGGCCGCGCTTTCTCCGCACCCGTCATGGGGACGACGGTGCCGCGTTTCAGCACGTGGCTGCACCGGGCCAGGAGGAGATCCGGCGCGCCCTTCACGAACACGACGAACGGGGCCGACGTGGCGACGGCCACCCCGTCCTCCTTGCGCACGGCGCCCGCCGCGGCGGCGGTGTATCGTGCTCATGCGCTTGCGCTCCGCGTCGAAGGGGATCTCGGCCACGCGCGGGTAGAGCAGCTCCGCGCGCTCGCGGTGCAGCCCCGCCTTTGCGGCGGCCACGACGAGCGCGCCCTCGGTCGGGTCCCCGACCATGCGGTACGCGGGCTGGCCTTCCGCAGACGGGTCACGCTCGAGCCGAGCGTCGCTCGCCAGCATGGCGGCCTGGAGCAGGAGCGCGCACGGAGCTCACGTCCCGCAGCTCGGCGCGGCGCTGGTCCTTCTGGAGCTCGCCCCGCGGCTGCCAGCCCTCGCCCGTGACGGCGAGGAGCTCGTCGTCCGCCCACACGTGGGCCACCGTCATCTCGTTCTGCGTCAGGGTGCCGGTCTTGTCGGTGCAGATCGCCGTGGCGCTTCCCAGCGTCTCCACCGCGGGGAGCTTGCGGATGAGGGCATGCCGCTTGATCATCTCCTGCATCCCCAGGGCGAGGCAGATCGTGACGATGGCCGGCAGGCCTTCCGGCACGGCGGCGATGGCGAGGCTCACCGAGGTCATGAACATCATGAGGATGCCCCGGCCCTCGAGGATGCCCACCACGAAGACCACCGCGCAGATGGCCAGCGCCGCGATGCCCAGCCAGCGGCCCACCTGCGTGAGCTTCTTCTGCAGCGGGGTGTCCTCGACCTCCTGGTCCTGGAGCATGGCCGCCACGAGGCCGATCTGCGTCTCCATCCCGGTGCCCGTCACGATGCCCCGTCCCCGGCCGAAGGTGATGGTCGTGCCCATCCACGCCATGGTGCAGCGGTCACCCAGGGGAGCATCCGCCGGCAGCGACGCGCGCCGGCTGCTTCTCCACCGGAACCGATTCTCCCGTCAGGGACGCCTCCTCCACGCGCAGGCTCGCCGCCTCCACCAGCCGGCAGTCCGCGGGCACGTGGTTCCCTGCTTCCAGGAAAACGAGATCGCCCGGCACCAGCCCGCGGGACGGGATGACGAGCGTGCTCCCGCCGCGCATCACGCGGGCGTCGGGGGCCGCCATTTTCTTCAGCGCGGCCAGCGCCTGCTCCGCCCTGGATTCCTGCACGACGCCGATCACGGCGTTGAGGATGACCAGCAGGATGATCGCCGCGGCGTCCACCCACTCGCCGAGCGCGATGGAGATGACCGCGGCAACGATGAGGATGATGACGAGGAAATCCTTGAACTGTTCGACGAGGAGGGACAGGAACGACGGGCGGGGCTTCTCCTCCAGCTCGTTGGCACCGCCTTCCTCCAGGCGGCGCGCCGCTTCTTCCGTCGCGAGGCCGCGCGCGGGATCGGTACCGAGGGCGGCGGCAACGGCCGCCGCGTCCCGCGCGTGCGCGTCGGGCACTTCCCAGCGATTCGCTTCGCGAACCGCTGAAGTCACAAAGAGTCGCTCCGGTTGACGACCTTGTTCAGGGGATACTCGATGATCCCGTCGGCGCCCTTCTCTATCAGGCGGGGGACGAGCTCCCGAACGAGGCTCTCGCGGATAACGATCTCCACGGAGAACCAGTGCGTGTCGTGCAGCCTCGCCACGGTGGGGGAGGTGAGGCTCGGGAGGAGCCCGATCACCTCGTCGAAGCTCGTTTCCGGCACGTTCATCTTCAGTCCCACCATGTTCTCCGCGGCGAGGGCGCCGCGCAGGAGGAGCGCGATGTGCTGGATCTTGCGCTTCTTGGCCGGGTCCTTCATGGCAGCCTTGTTGGCGATGAGCTTCGTGTTCGTCTCCAGGAGCGTGTGCACGATCTTCAGGCCGTTCGCCTTCAGCGTCGTGCCGGTCTCCGTGACCTCCACGATGGCGTCCACCAGGCCGTCCACGGCCTTGGCCTCGGTGGCGCCCCAGGAGAACTCCACCTTCACGGGGATCTTCCGCTCCTCGAAGTAGCGCTTCGTGAAGCCCACGAGCTCCGTGGAGATGGTCTTCCCGGCGCAGTCCTCCACGCTGTTGATGGGCGAGGCGGCGGGACAGGCGAGGACCCAGCGGGCCTTCGTGGTGCTGGCCTTCGAGTAGATGAGGTCCGTGACGATCTCCACGTCGGAGCCGTTTTCCAGGATCCAGTCCAGCCCGGTGAGACCCGCGTCCAGCACGCCGTTCTCCACGTAGCGCGCCATCTCCTGCGCGCGCACGAGGTTGCAGCTGATCTCGGGATCGTCGATGGACGGGAAGTAGGAGCGTTCCGAGACGGAGATCTTCCATCCCGCCTTCTGGAACAGCTCGATGGTGGCCCGCTCGAGGCTCCCCTTGGGGATGCCCAGCTTGATCACGTGGTTCTTCATTTCTTCTCTCCGTACGGACGCGGGCGTTCGGCGGAAGCGCCTCGCGCTTCGGTCCGTTCGGCGCTGACGCCGTAGACCTCTTTCGGGTCGAACACGAGCACGCCGTCGGTACGCAGCTCACCCTTGTCCACGACGCGGTAGAAGCAGCTGCGGTATCCCGTGTGGCAGGCGGCGTCGCCGATCTGGTTCACCTTCGCCAGGACGCAGTCCTCGTCGCAGTCGATGCGCAGCTCCTTGACTTCCTGGACGTTGCCGGAGCTCTCGCCTTTCTTCCAGAGCTTGCTCCGCGAGCGGCTCCAGTAGTGCATGATCCCCGTCTCCAGGGTGAGCTCCCACGACTCTTCGTTCATGAAGGCGACCATGAGGATCTCGCCGGTCTTCCAGTCCTGCGCGATGGCGGGAACGAGACCGTCGAGCTTCGAGAAATCGAGCTTGATCATGAATGGGAACCCCCTCAGAGTGTCACGTCGTTCGTGCGTCGGCGGAAACTCACATCCGCGCCGAAGATGAGACCGTACGTGTCGATGGCGATCTGCAACTCCTCGTTGGTCGGGATCACGAGGATGGCAATGGGCGAATAGGGCGTCGACACGACCCCCTCTCCCGACCCGCGGGAGGAGTTCGTCTCGTAGTCCATGAAGATACCGAGATTTTCCAGGCGGTGGCAGATACGCTCGCGCATCTTGACGCCGTACTGGCCGATGCCGCCGGTGAAGACGAGGGCGTCGACCTTCACGAGGTTGGCCACGTAGGCCCCGACGTACTTGCGCACGCGGTACGCGTAGACCTCCAGGGCCTGCACGGCGCGCTCGTTGCCCTTGGCGGCCGCCGCCTCGAGGTCCCGCAGGTCGTTGGAGATACCTGAAAGCCCGAGGAGCCCGCTCTTCCTGTTGAGGATCGTGTTCACCTCGGTGGGGCTGTAGCCGCGGCGCGTGAGGAAGTCGATGATGGCGGGGTCGATGTCGCCGCTGCGCGTGCCCATCATGAGCCCCTCCAGCGGCGTGAACCCCATGGAGGTGTCGATGGACCTCCCGTGCTCGATGGCCGTCACCGAGGCGCCGTTGCCGAGGTGGCAGGTGATGACGTTCGTGTTCTCGGGGAAGCGCTTCATGAGCTCCATGGCGCGCGCCGCCACGTAGCGGTGGCTGGTGCCGTGGAAGCCGTAGCGGCGGATCCTGTACTTCTCGTACATCTCGTAGGGCAGGCCGTAGAGGTAGGCGGCCGGCGGCATGGTCTGGTGGAACGCCGTGTCGAACACTGCCACCTGCTTCACCGTGGGAAAAACCGCCTGGGCCTCGCGGATGCCGATGAGGTTGGGCGGGTTGTGCAGCGGCGCGAGCTCCACGTTCTTTTCCACCGCCTTGATGACGTCATCGTCGATGACGACGGAGTTCGCGTACTGTTCCCCGCCGTGCACCACGCGGTGCCCGACGCCGACGATCTCTTCCATGGAGGCCACGACGCCGAGACCGGGATCGACGAGCGCCTTGCAGAGGAGCTCCATGGCGGTCTTGTGAGTGGGGACCGGGTCTTCCTGCAGGAGGTCGCCGCGCTGCGTCTTCTGCGTGATCTTTCCCTTCAGCTCGCCGATGCGCTCGACGAGCCCCCGGCCGAGGCTGACACGCTGCGGCATCTGGCAGACCTCGTACTTCAGGGACGAGCTTCCGCAGTTGATGACGAGGATCTTCCTGTCCGTCCCGGCTGGCATGCGCGTGTCCCTCTCTGCAGCTGTTCTCATCCTGCGTTTCCGCCGGCGCGATTCTGATCGTGAACGATCATCGGGTGACTCCCGCGGCCACCGTCACACCTTCCCGCCACCCGTTGGTTCACAATGAGAATCGCTGCCTTCTGTGGCTCACTTTTACCAGAAAGCCTCCATCTATGCTACCATGCACCGCATGGAAACCATCGGAGAGCTGGCATGACACCCCGGGAGCGCGTGCTGAAAACCCTCACCTTCGGAAGGCCCGACAGGGCTCCCCGCAACCTCTGGTCCCTCCCCGGCGATAGAGATGTTCCGCGGACCGGAGCTCGCGCGCATGCTCGAGAGGTATCCCGACGACTTCACGGGCGCGGGGGTGACCTACGGGCGGCCCCTGCAGACCAGCGGCACGCCCTACCGCAAGGGGCGCTACACCGACGAGTGGGGCTGTCTCTGGGAGGTCGCCGAGGACGGCATCGCCGGCGAGGTGAAGGGACCGCCGCTTGCGGACTGGTCCGCGCTGGACTCCTTCCGCGCGCCGCGGGAGATCCTCGCCGGGAACTGGGACGCGGCTGACGCGGCGCGGGCAGGCACGGACAAGTTCATCCTTGCCGGCACCTCGGTGCGCCCGTTCGAGCGCCTGCAGTTCCTGCGCGGCTCGGAGAACCTCTACATGGACATGGGGTCGGGCGACGCCCGTTTCCACCGCCTGCTGCGGATGGTGCACGAGTTCTTCCTCGAGGAGCTCGCGCTCTGGGCGGCGCGGGACGTGGACGGCATCTCCTTCATGGACGACTGGGGCACCCAGGTCGCCCTGCTCATCAGCCCCGCGATGTGGCGGGAGTACTTCAAGCCTCTCTATGCCGAGTATGCCCGCATCATCCGTGCCGCGGGGAAGTTCGTCTTCTTTCACTCCGACGGGCACATCACGAGCATCATCCCCGACCTGATCGAGATCGGCGTGCACGCGATGAACGCGCAGCTGTTCTGCATGGACATCGAGGAGATCGCGCGCCTCTACAAGGGGAAGATCACCTTCTGGGGCGAGATCGATCGGCAGAAGATCCTGCCGTTCGGCACGCCCGCCGACGTCCGCGCGGCCGTGCGCCGCGTGCGCGCTGCCCTGGATGACGGCACCGGCGGCGTGGTGGCGCAGTGCGAGTGGGGGATCCACGACCCCGCCGAGAACGTGGCAGCCGTGTTCGACGAGTGGGCGGCGCCGCGGTAGATGCGGCTCGTCTACCACGCGGGAGCGCTGGGCGATTTCATCACGGCCCTGCCTGCCATCGCGGCATGGCGGGGCCCGGCGCGCACGGTTCTCCTGGGACGGCCGGCGCACGCGGCGCTCGCCGCGCCGCCCTTCCACCAGGCGTGGGACGCCGGCAGCGCCCGGTTCGCGCCGCTGTTCGCTCCCGGCGCCGCGTGGGAGGCGGCCACGGCAGCGCTCTTCGCCGGCGTCGATGCGGCCCTTCTCTTCGCGTCCGCCTCGTCACCGTTGGCCGAGAATCTACGCTTTCTCGGCGTCTCCCGCGTGGATCGCCACGATCCGCGTCCCGCCTGCGCGCAGCCCATCGTCGACTACCACCTCGCGGCCGTCGGCGCCGCGCATCTCGCCGGTGCCGTGCCGAGCGTCAGCACGCGCGCGCTTGCAGGCATCACCGTCGAACCCGGCACCGTTGCCATCGCCCCCGGCAGCGGGAGCCCGACGAAGAACTGGCCGATGGATTCATTCGTGACGTTGAGCGGTCTGCTCGAGGAGAAAGGAATGCGCCCCGCATGGGTGACGGGTCCCGCGGAAGAGACCCTGGACCTGTCCGCGGGTGTTCGCGTGTGGAAAAACATGCCGCTTCCCGCGCTCGCGGCCACGCTTGCACGATGCCGACTGTTCGTCGGGAACGATTCCGGGGTGACGCACCTGGCAGCAGCGTGCGGCTGCCCGACCGTCGCGTTGTTCGGCGCAACTGATCCTGACGTCTGGGCGCCCCGGGGCCGCGCTGTACGCATTGTCACTTCGCTCGCCGGCACCATGGACGGCGTCACGGTTCGTGAAGCGTACTCTGCGTGTCTGGATGTTCTTGGTGTTTCGGAAAAGCGCCGAACAGCCGTTCGCCGTGGAGGCGAACTTTGACACTGCCCCGTTCGGGCTGGCGCCGCGACTGAGGAGAGTGACGCGGGGAAGAAGAGAGATCCTCTTTTCCCCCGCGTGGGAAGAAACTCTTCCCTACCTCTTCTTCGCCGACTTCTTGGCAGTCTTCTTCGCCGGCTTCTTCGCCGCCTTCTTGGCAGGCTTCTTCGCACTCTTCTTTGCAGCCATCTTGCCCTCCCCTCTCATCTTAGAGACGTAAATCGATTTCAAGAATAGTCTCTCGCGCTTCACTTGTCAAGACTTTCACGCTGTTTTCTCGCGAGCCGGGCGCGCTCCGGCAAGGGGTCCGCCGGCGCTGTCGGCCGGGCCTCGCAGGTTCGGAAAGAGATACAAACAGGTGTTCGACGATACCCTGTCTTCCTCCGGCGCGGGGAACGGCCCGCGGCGCGGCGAGCATTATCGTCGAACGTGTGTTTGACGATTCACCGCGAGGCGGTCAGGTGCCTGCCTTGGGAACAGAGCTGAGGAGGAGGCGGACGGTGTTCTCGCGGACCTCGATGATGCCGGGACCGACCGCGATGCTCGTGACGGCACCGGCGGCGGTCACGCGCAGGTCTCCCGCGGCGACGCACGCGACGAGCGCCGCGTGATCCGCCATGATGCCGAGCTCACCGCGGGTGGTGGGCACCACCATGAACTCGCATGTGCCAGACGCCACGGTGCCGTCCGGCGTGCTCACGGACCACGCGAACGCGCTCATGCGTTCTTCATCTTCTCGGCCTTCTCGCGGGCCTCTTCGACCGTGCCCACGTAGAGGAAGGCCTGCTCGGGAAGGGTGTCGCACTTCCCGTCGATGATCTCGCGGAAGCTGCGCACCGTGTCGGCGAGCTTCACGTGCCGGCCCTGGTAGCCGGTGAACTGCTCGGCGACGAAGAAGGGCTGGCTGAGGAAGCGCTCGATGCGCCGTGCCCGGGCCACCGACGCCTTGTCCTCCTCCGAGAGCTCGTCGTAGCCGAGGATGGCGATGATATCCTGCAGGTCGCGGTAGCGCTGCAGCACTTGGAGCACCGACTGCGCCACGGCGTAGTGCTCCTCTCCCACGTAGTAGGGATAGAGGATGCGGCTGCTGGAGGACAGCGGGTCCACGGCGGGATAGATCCCCTTCTCGGCGATCTGCCGCGAGAGGACGGTCGTCGCATCGAGGTGGGTGAAGACCGTGGCCGCCGCGGGGTCGGTGATGTCGTCGGCAGGCACGTAGACGGCCTGGATGGAGGTGATGGAGCCGCTCTTCGTCGAGGTGATGCGCTCCTGCAGCTCTCCCATCTCGGAGGAGAGGGTGGGCTGGTAGCCGACCGCCGAGGGCATGCGCCCCAGGAGAGCGGAGACCTCGCTTCCCGCCTGGGTAAAGCGGAAGATGTTGTCGACGAAGAGGAGCACGTCCATGCCGCCGTCGCGAAAGTACTCCGCCATCGTGAGCGCCGAGAGCGCGACGCGGAGGCGCGCGCCGGGGGGCTCGTTCATCTGGCCGAACACGAGGCACGCCTTCTCGAGGACCTTCGACTCCTCCATCTCCTTCCACAGGTCGTTGCCTTCGCGCGTGCGCTCGCCGACGCCGGCGAAGATGGAATAGCCGCCGTACTGCGTGGCGATGTTGTGGATGAGCTCCTCGATGATGACCGTCTTGCCGACTCCCGCGCCGCCGAACAGCCCCGTCTTGCCGCCGCGCACGTAGGGGCAGAGAAGGTCGATGACCTTGATGCCGGTCTCGAAGATCTGCGTCTTGGGCTCCAGCTGCGCGAAGGGCACGCCCGCGCGGTGAATGGGCATGCGCGTCGTCCCCGTGAGGGGCGGCCTTGCCGTCGGCGGGCTCGCCGAGCAGGTTGAACACGCGGCCCAGCACTTCCTTGCCGACGGGAACGGTGATGGAGGAGCCCGTGTCGACGACGACGCAGCCCCGGGGGATGCCGTCCGTCGAATCCAGGGCCACGGCGCGCACCCGGTTCCCGCCGAGGTGCTGCTGCACCTCGCTCACCAGGCGGACCGTCTTCCCGTCCTTCTCCGACTCGATGATGAGGGCGTTGCGGATCTCGGGCAGCTGCCCTTCGCCGAACTCCGCGTCGAGGATCGATCCAATGACCTGGACCACGGTCCCCCTGGCGCCTGCGCTCATGTCCTGCCCCCTTCGCTCCCGCTGATGATTTCTATCATTTCGTTGGTGATCTGCGCCTGGCGCGCCCTGTTGTAGGTGCGCGTCAGCTTCTTCGTCATCGCGTCGGCGTTGTCCGACGCGCTTCGCATGGCAATCGATCTCTGCGCCTGCTCGCAGACCATCGCCTCCAGCACCACGCAGAACAACTCCGCCTTCAGGAGGAGCGGCACCAGGGCGCCGAGCACGGCGGCGTGGTCCGGCTCCACGAGGTAGAGGGGCTTGCCGTCCGGCCCTTCCTCGGGCCCGGGCGCCGCGATGGTCCGGAAGGGGAGCCACGCCTCGCGCCGCACGAGGTGACGAACCCGCGTGAGCGCTCGCGTGCTGATGATCTCGGCGCCGTCGATCTCCTTCGCCGTGTACATGTCCAGGATCTTCTGCGCGGCCTCGTCGAGGTGGTGGAACGGCACGTTCTCGTCGAAGTCCGCGAGGGGAACCGCGACGGGAAGGTTGTGGTAGCGGAAGTAGGCGAGGCCCTTCCTGCCCATGACGGCGAGGAGCGGCTCCCTGCCCTCCGCGGAAAGCTCCGCCATGCGGGTGTTCACCGCCTGGATCACCTTGGCGTTGTACCCGCCGCACAGGCCCCTGTTCGACGTGACGCAGAAGAGGAGGACGCGCTTCACCTGGACGCGCTCCGCCCCGAGGGGCAGGGCGGCGATCTCCTGGTGCGCTTCGAGGCTTCCCGGCGCCGCGCCGAGCGCCTCCGGCAGGAGACGCAGGAGCCCCGCGCGGAGGTCCTTCGCGTGCGTGATGCGCCCCGAGAGCTTCATGCCCTTGGACTGCGCCACGCGCTCCATCGTGTGCGTGATCTTGTGGATGTTGCGGACGCTCCCGATCCGCTTGCGGATCTCGCGCGTCTTGGCCATCAGAACCCTTTCTTGAACTGCGTGATGGCCTCGGAGAGCACCTCCGGCTCGGAGAGGGTGCCGAGGTTGCGGATGCCGGCGAGGATCTCCGGCTTCGACGCGCGCATGAACTCGAGGAACGTGGTCTCGAACTCCCGCACGCGCGCCACGGGCACGTCGTCCATGAATCCCCTCGTCGCCGCGTAGAGGATCATCACCTGCTCCTCCACGGGCATCGGCGAGTACTGCTGCTGCTTCAGCACTTCCACCAGGCGCGCGCCGCGCGCGAGCTGGCTCTGCGTGGCCTTGTCCAGCTCGGTCCCCATCTGCGCAAAGGCCTCCAGCTCGCGGTAGGCGGCAAGGTCGATGCGGAGCGACCCGGCAACGGCCTTCATCGCCTTGATCTGCGCGTTGCCGCCGACGCGGGACACGGAGAGGCCCACGTCGATGGCGGGGCGGATGCCCGCGTTGTAGAGATCGGTGCGCAGGTAGATCTGTCCGTCGGTGATGGAGATGACGTTCGTCGGGATGTAGGCGGAGACTTCCCCTTCCTGGGTCTCGATGAGGGGCAGCGCCGTGAGGGAGCCGCCGCCCATGTCCTTGGAGAGGCGCGCCGCGCGCTCCAGGAGCCGCGAGTGCAGGTAGAAGACATCCCCGGGATACGCCTCGCGCCCGGGAGGCCTGCGAAGGAGCAGCGCGAGCTGGCGGTAGGCGTTGGCCTGCCGCGAGAGGTCGTCATAGACGACGAGGGTGTCCTTGTGCTCCTCGTACATGAAGTACTCGGCCATGGCGCACCCGGCGTACGGCGCGATGTACTGCAGGGATGCCGGTTCGGCCGCGGTGGCGGCCACGACGATGGTGTGCTCCATGGCACCGCGCGAGCGCAGCGCCTCGACGATGCCCGCGACCATGGAGGCCTTCTGCCCGACCGCCACGTACACGCAGAGCACGCCCTTGCCCTTCTGGTTGATGATGGCGTCCATGGCCAGGGATTCCTTCCCCGTGCCGCGGTCGCCGATGAGCAGCTCGCGCTGCCCCTTGCCGATCGGGACCATCGCGTCGATCGACTTCACGCCGGTCTGCAGCGGTTCCTTCACGGACTGGCGGTCGCGGATGCCCGGCGCCTTGAACTCCACCGGCCTCGTGCGGACCGTCTTCACCTCGCCGGCGTCGTCGATGGGCATGCCCAGCGGGTTCACCACGCGCCCGATGAGCTCGTGGCCCACGGGCACCTCGAGGACGCGGCCCGTGCGGCGGACCTTCCCGCCCTCGTGCAGGTTCACGTAGTCCCCGAGGATGACCGCGCCGATGCTGTCCTCTTCCAGGTTGAGGGCGAGCCCGAACACGCCGGTCTCGAACTCGAGCATCTCCATGGCCATGGCGCCGCGCATCCCGTAGATGCGCGCGATCCCGTCGCCCAGCTCGACGATCGTGCCCACCTCGTCCACGGCGATGTCGCGGGTGTAGCTGCGGATCTCTTCGCGGATCCGCGTCGATATCTCTTCAAGGTTGATGCGCATCAGTTTTCCTCTTCTTCACTCCGCGAGGCTTTCCCGCAGTCTCTTCAGCTGCCCCTCGATGCTGAGCTCGATCTCCTGCCCCTCGCTGGCGGTGACCACCCCGCCCACGAGCGACGGTCGGACCTCGGCGGCCATCTCCACCGTGCCGCCGTAGCGTGTCTCCAGGGCCCGGCCGACCCGCGCCTGCTCCTCGGCGCCCAGGGGGAAGGCCGAGGCGACAGTCACCTTGCGCACGCCGCGCGCCAGCCGCGCGAGGCGTTCCAGCTCCTCGGTCACCTCCCCGAGCAGCCGCATGCGTCCCCTGTCGGCCATGATGAAGAGCGTGGTGAGCACCAGCGGGTCGAGCTTCCCCTCGAAGCCGGCCCGGATGACCGCCTTCTTGGTGGGCCGCCCGATGAGCCGGTTGCCGAGGAACTCGCGCACGCTCCTGTCGTCGTAGAGGGCCGCGCGCGCCGCGCGCAGGTCCTGCTCCACGGCGTCCAGGGAGCCCGTCTCCCGGGCGAGGTCGAAGAGGGCGCGCGCGTAGTTGCGGCCGATGGTGCTGGTCATGGCAGGGTCAGTTCCGCGACGGCGCGCCGCCGCGGCCGCCCGCGACGAGCTTCTCGGCGAAGTCCTCGACGAACGCGCGGTTGTCCGGCGTGGCCGTTTCCCGTTTCAGCAGGGCGTCAGCGATGGAGAAGGAGAGCGAGACGACCTGCCCGCGCAGCGCGCGCTCCGCGTCTTCCCGTGCTCGCACGATCTCCGCCTCGGCGCGCTCGCGGATCTCGCGCACCTCGGCCTGCGATGCCCGCAGGAGATCCTCGCGGAGCCGCGAGGCTTCCACGCGGGCGGCCTCGATGATGAGGGCCGCCTCGGCTTTGCCCTCGCGGATCTTCTGCTCGTACTCGGCGAGCACGCTGCCTGCCTTCTCCCCGGCCACCCGGGCGGCGTCAAGGTCTGCAGCGATCTTCCGGGACCTCTTGTCCAGCGCACCGATGATCGTGTCCCATACGGTGAGCCGCAGGATGAGGAGGATGATCCCGAAGGTGATCCACAGCCAGATGATGAGGCCGGGATCGACGCGAAGAAGCGCCATGGGGGTTTCCTACAGACGATGGCGAGGATACAGATGACCAGCGCGATGATGCCGACGCCTTCCACCAGGACGGCGGCGAGCAGCATGTTCGTCTGGATCTTGCTGATGGCCTCGGGCTGCCGCGCGATGCCTTCCACCGCCGCGGCGCCGATGCGTCCCAGCCCGATGCCGACGCCGAGGACCGCGAGTCCCGCGCCGATACAGGCACCGATGTAGGCGCCGAACTTCATGATGGCGGGTGCCAGTGCTGCAATGTCCATGTCGTTCTCCTCGAGAAAGAATTGCCGCGGTCCCCCACGGGAACCGTTCTGTACGCTGCCACGGCAGGGGCGGGTCCTCCCGCATCCCGTGGCGATTCCGCACTAGTGCTTTCTTCATGGCCATGCCGATGAACAGCGCCGAGAGGAACGAGAAGATGTAGGCCTGCAGCACCGCCACGAACAGCTCGAGGGCGGAGATGGCGAGGTCCACGATCACGGCGACCGGTCCCACGGCAAAGGACTGGAACTTCACGACCAGGAGCAGGATCACGAGGATTGCCACGTGGCCGCCGATCATGTTGGCGAAAAGCCGCATGATGAGGGCGAGGGTCTTGGAGAAGATCCCGACCACCTCCAGGAGGAGTGTCAGCGGCGCCATCCAGCCCGGCGTCCCGTGCGGCACGAGCTGCCGCCAGTAGCCGACCACGCCCTTGGTCATCATCCCCTGGATGTTGAAGACGAAGAAGGTGATGAGACCCAGGCCCGCCGTGGTGGCGAGGTTGCCGGTCACCGCGCCCCCGAGCCAGACCGTCTCGCCGCCGCCGGCCGGCGCGACCGGGGCGAACGGGGGAATCATGCCCAGGAGGTTCCCGTAGAGGATGAAGAGGAACATCGTGAAGCACAGCAGGTGGTACTTGCGGCCTTCCTCCCCGAGGACAGGCTCGTACACCTCCCTGCGCATGTACTCGATGAGCGCCTCGAAGATCCCCTGCATGCGCGTGGGCTTCTTGTACGGGTTGCGAAGCTTGCGGGCGAGGTAGAACATGCTGAGCAGGACCAGCAGCGCGACGGCCGTCATGAGGATGAAATGCTTCGTGATGTTCAGCGTGAGGTGGAAGCTCCCGATGCTGAGCACAGGGAAAGACGCATACGGATGGTCCACGTTGTCCGTCAGCTCGCCGAACAGGGCGGTGGAGAGGTTGAAGCCCGCCTTCGCCGGCTCCGCGCCCGCGGCGAAAACGGCCGGCAACGGCATGACTGTCAGCAACAGACAGAGAGCCACGATGCGCCTCGACATCGGTGCACTTGCGCGCAGGATTCGATCCCCTTCCTGGTTCGTGATTTGGCAGGTCGACGCCAAACTCCATTATAGCAGAAATCCTTGTCTTCCGCGAGACAATCTTTGCCAACTCTTTCTTGCCCCGCCACGGCAGGAATTCAGTACTTTTCTTCCATAGTCATCAGGGTTGGCCGGAGCCCTTCCGCGGTAGTCGTGGGTGGGAAGGGCGGACGGCCAATACCACAGGAGGAGGCCCTTTGAACCTGCCCAGGACGTTTGGAGAGCTGAAAAAGTCAGGCTATACGCGCAAGTCTATTAAGGAAGAGATGCGCGAGAATCTCGTGCGCATGCTGCGCAACAAGGAGGAACTGTTCCCGGGTATCATCGGCTACGACTCCACGGTCATCCCCGGCCTGGTGAACGCCATGCTGTCCCGGCATGACTTCATCCTGCTGGGGCTGCGCGGCCAGGCAAAGACACGCATCCTGCGCAGCCTCGTGCGGTTCCTGGACGAGCAGGTCCCCGTCCATCGCGGGGACGGAAACGAATGATGATCCCTTCGCGCCCGTCAGCAGGAAGGGCACGGGAGGCCGTCGCCACGATGGGGGATGCGGCACCGATCGAGTGGCTGCCGCGGGAGGCGCGCTACCGCGAGAAGCTGGCCACCCCCGACGTCACCATCGCGGACCTCATCGGGGACATCGACCCCATCAAGGCGGCCACGCGGAAGCTGGCCTATGCCGACGAGGAGGTCATCCATTTCGGCATCATCCCCCGGACCAATCGGGGCATCTTCGCCATCAACGAGCTGCCCGACCTTCCCCCGCGCATCCAGGTGGGCCTGCTCAACATCATGGAAGAGAAGGACATCCAGATCCGCGGGTTCCCCATCCGCATGCAGCTGGACATCCTCATGGTCTATTCGGCGAACCCCGAGGACTACACCAACCGCGGCAACATCATCACGCCGCTGAAGGACCGCATCGACTCGCAGATCATCACGCACTACCCGCAGGACAGGCAGGCGGCGATGCGGATCACCGCGCAGGAAGCCTGGACGAAGCGGGAAGGCGGCATCGAGCTGGTCGATGCCCGACTGGTTCCGCGAGCTGGTGGAGGAAGTGGCCTTCGCCGCCCGCGGCAGCGAGTACGTGAACCAGGCATCCGGTGTCTCGGCCCGCATGAGCATCTCCCTCATGGAGAACGTGATGAGCAACATGGAGCGCCGCGCCATCATGCAGGGAGAGAAGCAGGTCTACCCGCGCATCGGCGGACCTGCACGCCGCTGTCACGGCCATCACGGGCAAGGTGGAGCTGGTCTACGAGGGCGAGCAGCAGGGCGCGGCGATCGTGGCGCGCAAGATCATCGGTGAAGCGGTGAAGGAGACCTTCCGCCGCTGGTTCCCCGACCCCACGCCGAAGAAGAAAAAGAAGAGGAGCCCAGGCGAGGAGGAAGAGTGGAAGAGCAGCATCCCGCCGGCCAGCCGGAGCCCTCTCCCTTCCAGCCCGTCCTCGCGTGGTTCTCCAAGGGCAACACGGTGGAGACCTCGGACGAGCTGCCCACGACGACTACGTCGGGCGCCTCGAGAAGGTGACGGGGCTGAAGGAGATAGCGGCGAAGCACCTCGACCTGAAGGACGGGGACGGCATCGCCCTGGGCATGGAGTTCGTCCTGGAGGCGCTGCACCAGCACTCCATGGTCTCCAAGCGGGAGGAGGGCATGAAGACCGCCTACCGCGACATGCTGAAGGCGATGTTCGACCACATGGCCACCAGCGGCGACAACTAGGAAGGCGCGCACGGATGCTGTGGGAATACTCGGAGTGGGACCAGACGCCTCCAGAACCTCCTGAAGTCCTTCCAGGACCTCATGAGCCTGTTCAACTACCTCCTGCTCATGGCGGCGGGGGACGTGGACAAGGTGTTCAAGTGGATGGAGTACCTGCAGGAGCGCGGCTCGCTGGACGCCGACATCGACCTGGAGGAGTTCCGCCGGCAGCTCGAGGAGCAGCGGATCATCGAGAAGCTGAAGGAGGGCGGCTACAGCCTCACCGCCAAGGGCGAGCAGGTGATCCGCAAGGATTCGCTGAACCAGATCTTCAACGGCCTGCAGAAGTCAGGCTTCGGCCAGCACCGCGTGCCCAGCACGGGCAACGGCGATGAGCGGCTCACGGAGACCCGGCCCTGGCGCTTCGGTGATCCCGTGACGCAGATCGATGCGCTGGGCACGATCTCCAACGCGGTGAAGCGGGCGGCCTGCGGCCGCAGTGGGGGAGCGACGATATCACGCTGGCGGAGGAGGACTTCGAGGTCTACGAGACCGAGCACCTCTCCTCGTGCGCCACGATGCTCCTCATCGACATCAGCCACAGCATGATCCTCTACGGCGAGGACCGCATCACCCCTGCCAAGCAGGTGGCGCTGGCCCTGACCGAGCTGATCCTCACGCGCTATCCCAAGGACACGCTGCGGGTGGGCACGTTCGGCGACGAGGCGCGGGAGATCGCCATCAGGGACATCCCGTACCTGCAGGTGGGGCCCTATCCACACCAACACGCGCGCGGGGCTGGAGATGGCGCAGACCATCCTCGAGGGCAACGCGGCAGTCCAACCGGCAGATCTTCATGGTCACCGACGGAAAGCCGACGGCCATCACGGAGAACGGGGAGGTCTACAAGAACCCCTACGGGTTCGACCCGAAAATCCTCGCCCAGACGCTGGAGGCCGCCTCGGCCTGCCGGCGCGCGGGCATCACCATCACGACATTCATGCTGGCGCAGGACCCCGAGCTGGTGAACTTCGTGGAGGAGATGACGACGCCTGAACAAGGGCAGGGCGTACTTCGCCGCCGCGGACAAGCTCGGGCGAGTTCCTCTTCGCCGACTACATCCGCAACAAGAGGAGGATGCTGCACTGACGAGCGCCTGGGGACTCCCTCTTCCCACGCCGCGCTGATTCAGCGATACTGGCCGCGGAGGAAGACGATGCCCGTTAGGATCCCGGAAGGAGCTTCCGGCACGCAAGATTCTTGCCGAAGAGAACATCTTCGTCATGACGCGCGGAGCGCGCCGTGCACCAGGACATTCGCCCGCTGCGCATCGCCGTGCTGAACCTAATGCCCACGAAGATCGTGACCGAGACCCAGATCCTGCGCCTGCTGGGCAACAGCCCGCTGCAGATCGACATCACCTTCATCCGCATGGGCACCCACGAGTCGAAGAACACGCCCACCGAGCATCTCGACGCCTTTTACGAGTCGCTGGACGAGGTCCTCCACGAGCGGTTCGACGGCCTCGTCATCACCGGGGCGCCCGTGGAGACGCTGCACTTCGAGAAGGTCGACTACTGGCCCGAGCTGGTGCGTCTCATGGACTGGAGCAGGACAAACGTCTGGTCCACCATGCACATCTGCTGGGGCGCGCAGGCGGCTCTCTACCACCATTACCGGCGTGCCCAAGTACCCCGTTCCCGCGAAGGTGTTCGGCCTCTTCCCCCACCGCGTGCTGGACCCCTACAAGCCCATCATGCGCGGGTTCGACGAGGTCTTTCTCGCGCCCCATTCGCGTCACACCGAGGTGCGCCAGGAGGACATCGAGAAGGTGAAGGACGTGAAGCTCCTGGCGGTCTCCGAGGAAGCGGGCGTCTACATGGCGAT
This sequence comes from uncultured Spirochaetota bacterium, assembly GCA_963768665.1. Lineage (GTDB taxonomy): Bacteria > Spirochaetota > Spirochaetia > SZUA-6 > Fen-1364 > Fen-1364. The sequence goes on from CAVYIU010000007.1 coordinate 153,406, forward strand.
TTCGGCGGACGGGCGCATGATCTTCGTGACGGGTCACCCCGAGTACGACAGGCTGACGCTGAAGGCCGAGTACGACCGTGACGTTGCCCGGGGCATGCCGATCGCCGTGCCGAAGAACTACTTCCCCGGCGATGACCCGCGCCAGGGACCCGGTGGTGACCTGGCGGTCGCACGCTCACCTGCTGTACTCGAACTGGCTGAACTACTGCGTCTACCAGGCCACGCCGTTCGACCTGGGAGAGCTCCCCGGCGCGGACGCATCCACGAGGAAGGAGCGGCGCCGGGGTTGACAGCGCCGCGCGATGCAGGGAAGCTCCTCGCATGACAGGCCGAGATCGAATGCTCACCGCTTTGTCGAACGGGCGGCCGGACAGGCTGCCGTGCCAGGTCCACGGGTGGATGGGCTACTACCTCCGCACGGTCCTCGGGGGCATGGACAGCTGGCAGGCGTACGAACGCTTCGGCATGGACATCGCCGCGTACGAGGAGCCGGAGTACCGCTGCGCGGACGGCGACCTCGCGCGCTGGAAGGTGCGGCGGCGCGATCTGGGCACCGGTGACGACGGGCGGCGCCTCTGGGACGAGACGATCGAGACCCCGGGCGGCACCCTGCACCGCGAGGGTGCGACCAACCAGTTCACCACGTGGGACACCGAGGTCCTTGTCAAGAATGAGAAGGACTTCGCCCTCTGGGAGAAGTACTCCCCCGTTCCCGTGGGCATCGACTGGAGCGGGATCGCGCGCGCGAAGGACCGCCTCGGCGACCGCGGCATCATCCGCAGCCACCCGTTCAGCCCCGGCCAGGGAAGCCCGTGGCAGAGCTTCTGCGTCCTCGTGGGCACGGAGCCCGCCATCATGATGGCCATCGACACGCCCGCCTTCGTGCACCACGCGCTCGCGGTTATCCTCGAGCGCACGCTTTCGGTCACCGAGCTGTGGAAGGGAATCCCGTCGGACATGGTGGAAACCGGCGGCGGGGCGGGATCGAACACGGTGATCAGCCCCTCGATGTTCGAGGAGTTCTGCGTTCCCTACGACCGCCGTCAGCACGCCGCGCTCCACGCGGTCGGCGTGAAGATCGTCTATCACCTCTGCGGCGGCGTGATGAAGATGCTCGATCTGGTGGCGGGCAACGGTGCCGACGGGCTGGAAACCATGACGCCGCCTGCCATGGGCGGGGACTGCGACCTGCGCGAGGCATCGCGACGCGTGGGGGAGAAGCTGTTCTTCATGGGAGGCTTCGACCAGAACGCGGGGTTCGAGCGCGGCACGCCCGAGACGGCGCGGCGCCAGGTGTTCGAGTGCTTCGAGGCGACACGCGACCATGCCGGCTACATCTGCGTGCCGTCAGATCACTTCTTCTTCGGCGACCCGGCGAACATCCAGGCTTTCGCGGACGCGTGCAAGGAGTGCAGGTACTGAGAGCAGCGGCCTACTGGCTCGCGCAGCGGCCTACTGGCTCGCGCAGCGGCTTACTGGCTCGCGCAGCGGCTTACTGGCTCGCGCAGCGGCAGCCGCCCGCCTACCCGACGTCCAGGACGAGCTCGTCGTTGCGCGCGATGATCTTCTTTCCCGGGGGCACCACGAGGAAGTCCTCGTTCCATGGTCCTTCGAACAGCCGTCGCAGGAGGGACATGCTCCCCTTGCGTTCCTTGAACCGCCAGCCCAGCTTTGCCGCCTCGGCCCGGCCGGCCTCGATGAGTGACGTCTCGTCGCAGACGCCCATCGACAGGTAGAGGTACGCGCTGTAGTTCTTCCGCCAGTCGCCCACGGTGGCAGCAAGGAAGTCGGCGTTTTCCTTCCCGTACTTTTCCACCATCTGCTCGTAGCTTTCCGCGAGGCCGAGCTTTCCCATGACGCCCTGCGTGCCGTACGCGGGGCGGCTGTAGTCCTTTCCTTCTTCGACGTTCCGCTCCGACCACCCGCTGGTGAGGTAGTAGGTGCCGGGGTGCGCGTCGAAATACGTGCGGTAATCAGCCCGCGAGCCGAAGAAAAACGTGATGCAGTCATGACCGCGGGGGAGAACGAGCGGGATCTCCCGGGCCGTCACGCCCACCACCCCGTCGTTGCAGCGCGCATACCCCAGGAGGATCGCCTCGTACCCCGCGTACGGGTCCACGGCGTCAATGGCGCCCTGGATGCGCGCCACCATGTCGGGAGTCTCCAGGTCGTGCAGGCCCTTGCGGAGGAACTCCACGTCCACCATGGACGCCGAGGTCGCTGCCAGCATGCAGGCCTCGCGGTAGATGATCTCGCAGCCGATGAACTTCAGCCGGCGCTTCTTCGCGGGAGGGGGCGCGCCGATCACGCCAGGAACCTCAGCGCGGAGTGCTCCGGCGCGTAGCCGAGGAATGCCTTTGCGCGCTCGATGCTCACCAGGCCGTCATATCCCTTCACGTTCTTCTTCCCTTTCATCCCGACGCCCGGGCAGAAAAGCTCCACGAGCGTCTTCGAGGGAACGCCGCTCCGGTTGCACCCGTCGTTGATGAAGAGCGGATGGCTCCCCTCGTAGGGCAGAGTCAGGGCCTTCTCGAACGCCCGCGCGCTGTCGCGCGCGTCCACCGCCGTCCAGAAATCGGCGCGGCAGCTCATGAGGGACGACTCGGGGAACACGCCCTGCCAGCGCTTCGGTGAATGCTCGAACAGGCGCCGTCCGCGCACCAGCCGCTCGACGACGGCCGGGCCGACGTTTCCGACGCCGCCCGTGACGAGAATCCTCATGGCGCCGACAGTACACCGGCGAGCGGGAGGGTGGGAAGGCCGCGCCGTTTCGCCGCCGGGGATCGCCGGTTTCTCTTTGACTCGGCATGCCCACGGAAGTAGCTTATTTCTACCATATAGAATCCATCGGAAAAGGAGATTCCCGGTTCATGTACACCGTCACAAAAAGAGAACGCACCGTCACCCTCATAGGCATCATGGTGGCGCTCCTCCTCGGCGCGCTGGACCAGACCATCGTGTCAACCGCCATGCCGAAGATCCTGCAGGACCTCAACGGCCTGAACCTGTACACGTGGGTCGTCACGGCCTACCTGCTCGCCTCCACGGCGATGATCCCGATCTATGGAAAGCTCTCCGATATCTACGGCCGCAAGGTCGTCGTGCTCATCGGCGTCTCGCTGTTCCTCGCGGGCTCCATCCTCTCGGGCCAGTCGCACAGCATGACCGAGCTGATCATTTTCCGCGCCATCCAGGGGTTGGGCAGCGCGGGGATCTTCTCCACCGCATTCACCGTCATCGCCGACCTCTTCACTCCCGTGGAGCGCGGCAAGTACCAGGGCATCTTCGGCGCCGTGTTCGGCATCGCGAGCGTGATCGGTCCCTGGCTGGGCGGGTTTCTCACGGATAACCTGTCATGGCGCTGGGTGTTCTACGTGAACATGCCCGTCGGCCTGGTCGCGCTCCTGCTGATCATCATCCAGATGCCCCCGTTGAAGCCGAAGCTGGAGCGCAAGGTGAAGATCGACTTCCTCGGGTCCGGCGCGCTGCTCCTGGGCATCATCCCCCTCCTCCTCGCCCTCACCCTCGGCGGGCAGGAATTCCCCTGGGGTTCATGGCAGGTCATCGGCTTCTTCGCCCTCGGGGTGGTCGGCATCCTGCTGTTCATCCTCGCCGAGCGGCGGGCTGCCGAGCCCATCATCCCGTTCGACCTCTTCAGCAACCGCACCTACGTGATCGGCAACGCGGCCTCCCTCCTCATCAACGGGGTCGCCTTCTTCGGGGCCATCGTGTTCCTCCCGATCTACATGGTCATGGTGGTCGGCGTGTCCGCGAGCGCCGCAGGACTGACCATCATGCCGCTCACCCTCGGGCTCGTCGTGGCAAGCCTCATCGCGGGCCAGGTGGTCAGCCGAACGGGCCGCTACAAGGTCCTCATCCTCGCCGGGACCGTGATCGTGCTCGTCGGCTACATCCTGATGCTCGGCCTGACGGCAACGTCCAACCGGTGGGACGTGACCTGGCGCATGATCATCCTCGGCATCGGCATCGGGCCCGCGCTGCCCATCTTCAACCTGGCTATCCAGAACGCGGTCAAGCCGCAGGAAATCGGGGCCGCCACCAGCAGCACGCTCTTCTTCCGCCAGATCGGCTCCACCGTCGGCATCGCGGTCTTCGGCACCATCCTCGCGACGGTGCTCGCCGCCCGGCTTCCGATTTACATGCCGCAGGAGCTCCGTGGCGGGAGCATGGGCGCCGTGACCTTCAACATGGGCCAGCTGGAGTCGGGAAACCTCGCCTCGGTGGGGAACCAGATCAAGGCGGGCGTCGATGACACCTACGCGAAGATCTCGGCGGTCCTGACGAAGGACGACGCGAACGCCCGGGCCAGCCTCCTGGCCAGCCCGCAGGTTCCCGCCGACATGAAGGCCATGCTGCAGTCCGGCGGCATCGCCGGCCAGGTCAAGGCGGGCATGGATGCCCAGTACCAGGCCATCTCGGTTGCACTCATGAGCGGCAAGACCGCGGCCGTGAAGGCACTCGTGGACGATCCGAGCCTGCCTGCGCCCCTGAGGGACCAGCTGGGACGCATCCCCGCGGCGGCGCTGGGAAGCGCCCAGGGCGTGAAGGGCATCCTCGCCGGGATCCGCCAGGGAATGGATGCGCAGCTTCCCGCGGCCGTGGCGCAGGCGACCACGGCCGCGCTCGCGCAGATCAGGACTGCCATGGACAAGCAGGCAGCGACGCTCACCAACGGCGTGACCACGGCGCTGAAGAAGTCGCTCACCGAGGCCATCCTGCGCGTGTACTTCTGGGGCATCTTCGTGGTCGTCGCCGGGCTCCTGGTGACGGCGTTCATCCCGGAGCTCGCCCTGCGCAAGACGCACGGGCACGCCGGGGTCGTCGGGGAGGGGATGCCTCCCGCGGACAGCACAGGGGACGCCCGGCAGCATGGCGGGCAACGTGGCACCTTCCAGCCCCGCCTCTCCCGAGACATAAGCTCTTCACGGGCCGGCAGGCCCCCGCTTTCCTGCCGGCCCTTCTTTTCACGCGGGGGCGCGCGAAGGCAGCGATTCTCATTTTGCACCTTCAACGGGATCACGGACCCTTGAAAAGTGGCAAGAACGGCCCTTTGAGAGTCGTGCAATATGAGAATTCGCTCCCTCGGCGCCAAACTGAGAACTGCTGGCGCGAAGGGAGGGGCGCTTTACTGCGCGTCCGTTTGCGGTTATTTTCCACTTGAAATCCATGTGATCGTTTTTTGCGCACAGCCACGGAGGGACCTTTCATGTCCAAGCACCAGTTCCAGGCGGAAGTCAACCAGCTCCTCACGCTCATCATCCATTCCCTGTACTCGCACACGGAGATCTTTCTCCGCGAGCTCGTCTCCAATGCGTCCGACGCGCTGGACAAGCTGAAGTACCTCACCCTGACGCAGGAGGAGTACAAGGGAGTGCCCTTCGCTCCCCGCATCGACATCTCCTTCGACACGAAGGACAGGAAGACCCTCACCATCGCCGACACGGGCATCGGGATGAACGAGAAGGACCTGGAGGAGAACCTCGGCACCATCGCGCGCTCGGGCACCCGGGAGTTCATCCAGGCCATGGCCGCCGACGCGAAGAAAGGCTCGAGTCTCATCGGGCAGTTCGGCGTGGGCTTCTACTCCTCCTTCATGGTGGCCGACACCGTGGAGGTGGTCACCCGGAAGATCGGCGAGGAGAAGGCGTGGAAGTGGACGAGCGACGGCAAGGGGGAGTACGAGATCAGCCGAGGCAGAGCGGGACGGCGCCGGCACCACGGTCATCCTCCACCTGAACGAGGCGGGCAAGGAATACGCGGATCGATGGCGGATCGAGGGCATCATCCGCAAGTACTCCAACCACATCGCCTTCCCCATCCACCTGCACTACCAGGAGGACGGCCAGCACGGCGGGAAGGTGGACAAGGACGTCCCAGGTCAACGCGGCCCTCGCCCTGTGGCGCCGGCCCAAGACCGAGCTGAAGGAGGAGGACTACAAGGAGTTCTACAAGACCCTCACGCACGACGCCGAGGACCCGCTGCACTGGATCCACCACTCGGTGGAAGGCGCCCTCGCGTACACCACGCTGTTCTTCATCCCTTCCCGCGCCCCGTTCGACCTGTACCGCTACGACTACCAGCCCGGGGTGAAGCTGTACATCAAGCGGGTGTTCATCACGGAAAGCGAGAAGGAGCTCCTGCCCGTCTACATGCGCTTCGTCCGCGGCATCATCGACTCGGAGGACCTCCCGCTGAACGTCAGCCGCGAGATCCTCCAGAAGAACCGGATCATGGAGAACATCCGCTCCTCCTCGGTGCGCAAGATCCTCCAGGAGCTGGTCCAGCTGGCGAAGAACAAGGAACAGTACGAGAAGTTCTGGAACGAGTTCGGCCGCGTGCTGAAGGAGGGCATCCTGCAGGACTTCGAGCACAGGGACCAGCTCCTGGAGCTCCTGCGCTACAAGTCGACGGCCGTCCGAGGGCTGGACGAGCCTCGCGGAGTACCGCGACCGGATGCAGAAGGACCAGAAGGCGATCTACTACATCACCGGCGGCCGCGAAGCGGGGCTGCGCAACTCCCCGCTCCTGGAGGCGTACAAGGCGCGCGGCCTGGAGGTGCTCGTCATGGACGACGAGATCGACGAGATCGTCGCCTCGTCCATCGGGAAGTTCATGGAGACGTCGAGCTGAAGGCGGTGAACCGGCTCCGCCACGGCGGAAGACCTGAAGACCGAGGAGGACGCGGGCAAGGCCGCGGCCATCGAGCCGCTGCTGCGGAAGGTGAAGAAGTGCCCTCGGGGACCTGCGTGAAGGACGTGCGCGCCTCCCACCGCCTTGCGGATTCACCCTCCTGCATCGTGGTGGACGAGCACGACCCCACCATGCAGATGCAGCAGATACTGAAGATGATGGGCAACAAGGACCTTCCCGAGGTGAAGCCGATCCTGGAGCTCAACCCGTCCCACCCCATCGTGACGAAGCTCGCCGCTGCCCAGGATGAGGCGGTCATCGACGACATGAGCCGTCTCCTCCTCGACCAGGCGCTCCTCGTGGAGGGCGGGGAGCTCCGCGACCCGGCGGGGTTCGTGAAGAGGATGAACAGGGCGCTAGAAAAGGCGCTTTAAGCCCAGCGGCCCGTACCCGGGCTCGCGGGGCGGCCCGTACCCGGGCTCGCGGGGCGGCCCGTACCCGGGCTCGCGGGGCGGCCCGTACCCGGGCTCGCGGGGCGGCCCGTACCCGGGCTCGCGGGGCGGCCCGTACCCGGGCTCGCGGGAGTCGTAGACGGCGGCGCGCAATCCGTGAATACTTTCCTCATCCGACGACACCGACCCGCGGTGTCCGCTCCCGCGGCCGCACTATCCGGAGGGCGCTGCCATGACGAAGACCTACCGCATCCTCGACGGGAGACTCTCCGAGTCAGGCAGCGGGGAGTCCAACGTCCTCCTCTTCGTGAATCCCGACGAGCAGGAGCGCAGGACGCTCGTCACCGAGCTGAAGATCGACGAGCACACCCTCACCTCCGCACTCGACCCTGACGAGCTCTCCCGCCTGGAGTTCGAGCCGGACCACGCGGCGCTCATCATCAATCGTCCCCGCAACTACTCCTCGAAGGACGAGTTCTTCTTCACCGTGTCGTCCATGGGCCTGTTCCTCTTCCGCGAGAAGATGGTCATCGTGGCCCAGGAGGAGCTCATGCCGCTGGAAGGAAACCAGCTCAAGCGCATCACCTCGCTTCCCGACCTCCTCCTGAAGATCCTCTTCCGCACGACGCTCCACTACCTCGAGCACCTGAAAATCATGAACTCCATCGCCGACGCCCTGGAAGACAAGATCCAGAAGTCCATGGAGAACCGCGCCCTCATCAACCTCTTCACGCTGGAAAAGAGCCTCGTCTACTACATGAACTCCATCCATTCCAATGGGGTCGCCATCGAGCGGCTCAAGGCGAGCGCGGCGAAGATCGGCTTCTCCCCCGAGAACCTCGAGTTCCTCGACGACCTCGTTATCGAGAACAGCCAGTGCTACCGGCAGGCCGAGATCTACTCCACCATCTTCGCCAGCCTCATGGACGCCCGCGTGTCGGTCGTGAACAACAACATCAGCGTCCTCATGAAGACCCTGAACATCATCACGATCTCGATCATGGTCCCCACATTCGTGGTGAGCGTGTTCTCCATGAACGTGGGCATCCCCCTGGCCGAGCGGCAGTGGGCGTTCTGGGTCATCCTCGGCCTCGCGGCGCTCGCCTCCGGCGTGGTCGCGCTGATCTGGCGCTCGCGGGGAAGGACGCGGGAGAGGCCACGGCACCGACGCCGCCTTGCGCAGGGAACCCGGCCCCGATGAAGCGGGCCCTCGGCGTTCTCCTGAAGGTGATCCTCGGCATCGTCGCGGTTCTCGTCCTGGGCGTCCTCGTTCTCGCCGGTGCGTGGCTGTTCCGCCGCGAAGACCCCACGGCATTCCTGCCCGCGAGCTACGTCGCCTACCTGCAGGTGCCGTCCCTGCGCACCGTCTACGACCAGTGGCTGAACCTGGAGGCGGCCGATGTCGTCCTTGCCCGGCCGGACCTCGCCGTGTACCGCTCGGTGGTGGCGGACGTGCGGGGCCTCGCGCTGACGCGCTCGCCGCTCCTGCGGGAGCTCCTGGACGTGCACGCGGACGTGATGCTCCTTCCCGGCGGGAAGCTCGTGGCCGTGCTCGAACTCGGGTGGAGAGGCATCCTCAGCCCCCTGGCGAGGATCGTCGGTCCGCAGCTCGGCGTGAAGGGATTCAGCTTCCTCAACGACGCCGGCACGCCTCTGTACCGCTACACGACCGGCGGCACCACCATCCACGCTGCTATCGTGAACAACGTGGCGGTGGTGTCCCTCGACCCCGACACCGTGAAGGCATCGCTTGCCCTCGGGAAGTCCGACACGGGCCTGGCGGCGAAGGCGGGCAGGGACCTGCTCCGGCGTATCCGCCTGCGGGCGCCGGACCGGCTTCGCATCCTCGTGGACACGCAGGCCCTGTCGACGGACCTGCTTTCCGGCAGCCCCCTGGGTGCGAAGATCCTGGATACCGTGGAGATCCCCGGCCAGAGCATGCTCGACCTGAAGCTGAGCAACGAGAAGCTGGACCTGAGCGCCGCCATGCCCGTCTCCGTGTCGCTGCCGGCGCTGGCCAAGGCGCTCGCGGTCGCCCCGTCCCCTATCGGCGTTCTGCGCTACGTCCCGTCGCGCGCCACGCTCCTCTCCCTCACCAACATCGCGCCCCTTGGCGACCTGTACGCGATTGCCGCCGTGTTCGAGGGCAAGGACGTGCAGGACATCTACGCGAAGGCCGACGCCGGGGCGAAGTCAGTGATCGGGATGGGCATCGACACGCTCCTCTTCTCGTGGGTGGGAGCGGAGGCAGGGGCCTTCATGCTGCCCGGCGCCGAAGCCGTGTTCTTCGCCAGGATCTCCGACGAGCACGCCTACGAAACCTCCCTCGCCGCGCTGACGGGTTCCGCCGTGGCCGGCAAGGACACCTCGCTCGTCCTGGACGGCGTGCGGATCGATCGTCTCTCCATCCCCTGGTACGTGGACCTCATACTCCAGACCCTCGGTGTCAACGCCCCGCAGCCTTTCTTCCTCGCTCGGGGAGGATATCTTCCTGTCCCTGGAAGCGCAGAATCTCGCCGCCGTCGCGAAGGCAGCCGACACGGGTGACAACATCGCCGCGCACCGGTCCTGGGCGACTCTCGCGCGGGGCAGTGCCGGCAAACGCGTCCCTCCTGCTCTGGTACGATGTCACCCAGGCCGAGCCTTTCTTCCTCCGCGGGGAGAGCCTCCTCGCCGACGTGCTGCGTCTCTACGCGCGGGGAGCCGTGACCCTCAGTCTCTCCCCGAGCGAAGTGAACGTGTCTCTCTCCGCCGAGCGTGCGCTCGGCGCCGGCGCGCGCGCCGTGCCCGGGGTTCCCAGTACGCCCCCCGGACGGCGCCGCGGCGACGTCCTGGCGTTCCGCTGGACGGGCGCCGGGGCGCCGTCCCTCGCGTGGGTGCGCGGCCGCGACACCGTCGTGCTCGCCGACGCGCAGGGCGCGAAGAGCGCCGAGGTGAAGCTGGAACCGGACCTCTCGTTGCTGCTGGAGAGGGATCCTGACGGCACGGCCAGGGCGCTCTGGGCCGTTTCCTCTGCCCGGCACGGCGTGGCGGTTCGGTCCGCGCCTGGAGCTGCGCGCTCCCTTCCCCGTCCCGACCGGCATCGTGAGCCCGATGCCCCCGGCATTGCTGGACGGGAAGCTCGCCCTGTACTCCCGCCGGACGCGACCCTCGCGTTCGTCGCGGCCGACGGCACCCGCACCGCGGCGAGCCTGCGGCTGGACGCGCAACTCCTCCAGCCGCCCGGACATCCTCCGCGGCTTCCTGGCTTTCTACCCGAAGAGCTTCGATGCGCGCGTGCACCTCACCGACGTGACGGGGCACGAGGCGCCCGGCTGGCCCGTGCAGGCGGCGGGCATCTCCTGGTGCGCGCCCCGTCTCCTCGCCACGGCGGACGGCGTTGACGTTTCGTTCCTGACGCAGGCGGGGTCGCTGCACGTGTGGAAGCAGACCGGTGATCCCCTGCCCGCCATTCCCCATCCAGCTGCCCGGGGTTTTCTACGCCACGCCGGAACCCATCACGGTGGACGGCTCCGCGGCGCTGGCGGCCCTGGCGCAGGACGGGACGGTCAGCCTCGTCGGGTTGGACGGCGCCGTGCTGCGCCAGGCAGCGCTACCGGACGTGGACGGGCGGGACGCCCGGATCGAGGTCGCCGACCTGCAGGGTGACGGCAGGTGGGAAATCCTCATCTACGGCTCGGGCGCCTTCATCGCCGGGCTCGATTCGTCCCTGCGGCCCCTGCCCGGGTTCCCGGTGAAGGGCGTCACCCGCCCGCAGATCATCGATCTCAACAGGGACGGCGCCCTGGACCTGGTGACGGCCGGGCTCGACGGGAAGATCTATGCGTACACGGTCGGGAGGGCAGGGTCGTGAGAGGGCAGCACGCCCGCCACGGGGCGCGCGCGGCGGCGGCCGGCGCCGTCCTGGCGCTGTTGGCCGCTGGCTGCCAGACCACGCGCCCCGACCAGGTCGTGACAAGCCCCGGAGGAGAAGAGGTCGTGGCGCTGGACACCTATGACGCGCGCCTCCTCGATCTCCGCCTGGCCCCCGCCGCCGCCGCGCTCTCGCGCCTCCGCGCCGAGCTGGACCGCACGGCCGCGGCGCCCGGGACGAGCCGGCGCATGCAGGCGCGGGTGGATGCATTGCGTGCCGAGGCCGCGCTCGCCGCCGGTGACGCCGCCGCGGCCCGCCGGCTCGTCGACGCAGCGGCCGCCCTTGCCGACGCGGAGGAGGGCGTGTGGATCGTGCGGGCCGCGCTGGAGAGCGACCCGGCAAAGCGCCTTGCCGTGCTCGAGCGCGGCCTGGCCGCGGCCGACACCACGGCGCGGCTTTCCTGCGAGCGGGGCGAGGCGCTCCTGGCGGCCGGCCGCTACGCCGAGGCTGCCCAGGATCTGGACGAGGGGCTGCGCGGGCTGGACCCGTCGTATGCCCGGCTCTACGGCCCGGGACCGGGACAAGGCGCTGACCCTCGCGCGGGCGGCGCGGGACTCCGGCAGCGCTTCCGCGGGAACGTCCGCGCCCGCGCAGGCCGCGGGGCTCGAGGCCCCCCTGACCACGAAGACCATGGTCGCGAGGACGCTGCAGGACAGCCACCTCCTGTCGTCGCTTTCGCCTGACGCGAACCCCGGCTTCGCGGACGTGCTGCCGGCCCTCAAGACGGCCGGCCTGCTCCTCGACCCCGCGACGCCTGCGGACAGCCCGGTGAACCGCAAGTCGGCGGCGTGGTACCTGTGGGGGATCGTCGCCCGTGCCGAGCACGACCCGCAGCTGCTGACTGTCTACCGGCAGAAGTACACGACAAGCCCGGTGCCCGACGTGGCGGTGAGCGACCCGTGGTTCGACGCGGTGCTGGGCACCGTGGAACGGGAGATCATGGACCTTCCGGACGGCGTGCATTTCAGGCCCGATGACCCGGTCACCGGGCTGGAGTTCGTGTCCATTCTCGCCCGGATGAAGAAGCTCTACCCCTGAGCCGCTATTTCCAGATTCCCGAAAGCGACCGAGCGCGCGCGTCCTCTCCGAGGCTCTCCAGCCCGCAGGTTCCCAGGACCAGTTGCAGGAGCGAGTACAGGTCCGCCGTGCCGTCGAAGCTTCCCGCCGGCACGCCGGCGCCCGCGAGCACGGTCGCGATGGGCGTGGTGGCAACCGGGTTGGCGGGCGCGCACTCGTCGAACGTCACGATGAAGAGGCTGTTGTGCGTCCGCGCCCACTACGAGGTTCTCCCGCAGCCAGGCGTCGCCCGCGGCCACGGTCCCATCGTGCATATCGTTGTCGAGATTCGGAATGACCATTGCCACCATCGGAAGCTTCGCGTCGTCTGACGGGAACCTGCTGAACGGGAGAATGTCGGAATCCGGGACGTTCGTGAAGCTCGGCGCGGCATTGTGCCGGCGCACGTACCTTCCCGAGGCCCAGCCGCGGAAGCCCGGCGACGGGAGGCCCTCGCTGTAACTGGCAAAGGTGAGGCCCTTCCCCGCGAGGCGCGTAGCAAGGTTGGGCGCGGTGAGATCGTGCTGGTTGTCGTCCGTGACCCCGTTCAGCGACCCGCTGAAGAGGGCGATGTCGTTGGGCTGGCTGGGGTGGGCGATGCCATGCATGTGCGTGAGCGACGTTCCCTCCGACGCGAGGAGGTGAGCACGAGAAAAAGGGCGGCCATGACCGCCGCCATCCGCTTCTCCATCACTTCTTGAGGATGTCCTTCAGTGCGCCCCGGAGACCTTCCGTGGCCTTGCCCAGGGAGTCCCCGACATTCCGCACCGTCCTGACCAGGGGGTCGTCGCTGCTCTTCACCGCGGCGGTGTAGTGCTCCCATCCTGCCTTCAGGTCATCCGCGACCGCCGGTGCCGCATCGCCGCGGCGCGGGTAGGTGCCGGCAAGGATGGCCGCGTATTCACCCGACACCGCCCACGCGTGCAGCTCCTGGAGCCGGACGACGGGGAACGGGTGGTTCTGTCCCGCCGTGTTGAGCATCTTGAAGACGCTGTCGAGGATCGTCTTCTGGTTCTCGTACTCCCACACCTGCTGGAAGAAGTCGTTCACGTTCATCTGGGAGAGGTCCCCGCCGCCGGCCAGCTTCATCAGGACGTTGTAGTTCTCCTGCTCGCTCTGCAGGGCGAGCAGCGCCGCGCGGTCCGCGGTCAGCTCGCTGGCCCGTTCCCACTCCTTGAGGGCCATGACGAGGGGCTTCACGAGGAGGCCCGCGATGGGCAGCGCACCCACGGAGAGCTTGAGGAGCATCCAGAGCACGGTGGAGTAGACGTTGTGGCCGCTCAGGATGTGGCCCACCTCGTGGGCGATTACGCAGTACAGCTCGTCGTCGTCGAGCATCTTCGTGGTGGCGCTGTTGAGGACGATGAACGGCTCCTGCACGCCCATGGCCCCGGCGTTGAAGAAAGGGCTGTTCGTCACGAACACGTCCGGCAGGGCGGGCCAGTCCAGGACGTCGGCCACGCGCGCCAGCATCTGCTTCACCTTCGGGAACTGGTTGTCGGTCACCTTCACGGCTCCGGCAACGTGGAGCAGCCTGAGCGACCTCTCCGTGGTCCCTCCCACGATCATCTTGACGATCTCCGCGAGGCCGCCGGTCCGCTGGAGAACGCTCAGGGCGGCGCGATCGGCGGGATGCTCCCAGGCGCGGGGGCTGATGGCGGGGAGCTTCCGTGGTGTGTGTGCGGGCATGAAGGAAATGTACAGCGGAGGCACCTCGCCTGCAACGGACGGACGAGGAGAAGCCGCGGCCCTTCCTTCGCGGGGCGAAATGATTATCTTGTGGGGAGAAGGAGCACAACCCATGAAGAAGAGTCTCATCGTCGTCCTGCTTGGCATGCTTGCCCTTGGGGCTTTCGCGCAGGACATCACCCTCTCCCGGCCGCCGGCAAAGCTCGGCATCGATGTCCTCGACGCCATCCGTGCCAGGGCGGTCTCGCGAACGTTCGTCCAGAAGGACGTCTCGGTCGCCGACCTGTCCGCCATCGTGTGGGCGGGCAACGGCCTGAAGGGGACCGCCGATGCCGTGAGCGCAGCATCCAAGGCGAACGGCACCATCCCGGTCTCCGGTGACGTGAACTACATCAACCTCTACATCCTCACGGCGAAAGGCGTCTATCGGTTCGACCCGGCGGCGAACGTCCTGAAGCAGGTGAGCACGAAGGACTCTCGCGCGGATGTCACGCCGGAGGCCATCGCCACCGCGGCGTTCATGGTCCTCTACACGATGGACACCTCGAAAGCCCCGGCCTTCACGAAGGGCAACCCGGCGCAGTTCCGCGAGACCGCCGTGGCCACCGCGTCCTACGGCGCGCAGAACATCGCACTCGTCGCGGCCGGTCTCAAGCTCAGCACCATCGTCATGTACAACCTGAAGGCGGACGCGGCAACGGCAGCCGCGAAGCTGCCAAAGGGAGAAGTGCCGCTCTTTATCATGCAGGCGGGGTACACGCAGTAGGAAGAATCGGCCGGAGACGTGAGCAGCAGGCTGGGCGGGGAGTCGCACGCGCGCCCGCCGCCCTCCTGCCCGCTCGTTCCCCCGGGTCTGGTCCCTGGCATTCTGTGCCGCCGCGAGGTAGAAAGTAGCATGAGCGCACGGGAGTTCTTTGACGGCCTGGTGGCCTCTCACAAGATCGCTCCCGGCGTCCGGGCAGGGAGCGGCGGCAGTGCCGGCCGCGGCATCGGGTCGGTATGTAGCGCGCACCCCATCGTGCTGGAGGCAGCCTTCCTTCAGGGCCTGCGCGACGGCGGGCCCGTTCTCATCGAATCGACCGCCAACCAGGTGAACCAGCTGGGGGGATACACGGGCACGACACCCGAAGGGTTTCGGCAGGCGCTCCTTGCCATGGCGCGTGCGCTGGGATTTCCCCCCGAACGGCTCATCGTCGGAGGCGATCACCTCGGCCCCTATCCCTGGCGTCACGAGCCGGCCTCATCGGCCATGGCAAAGGCGCGTGCGCTCGTGCAGGCGTGCGTGCGTGCGGGCTACGAGAAGATCCATCTCGATGCCAGCATGCCGCTGCAGGGCGACGCAACCCCGCTTGACCCTCGTACCATCGCCGAGCGGGAGGCAGAGCTCGCCGAAGCAGCGGAAGGAGCCGCGGCGGAATCTCGGGCTGCGCCCGTGTATGTCATCGGGACCGAGGTGCCCGTTCCGGGCGGGGCGACCGCCGGGGAGGCGGGCGTCTCGGTGACGACAGTGGAGGATCTCGAATCGACTCTCCACGAATGCCGCAGGGCTTTCCACGATCGCGGCCTCGACGACGGATGGCTCCGTGTCCGCGCCCTGGTCGCCCAGCCGGGGGTGGAGTTCGGCGACCAGACCGTCCATTCGTACGACCGGGAGGCCGCGCGCGAGCTGTGCGCAGCCGTGCGCGGGCTCCCCGGGGTCGCGCTGGAAGGCCATTCCACCGACTACCAGGAAGAGAGACGCCTTCGCCAGCTCGTGGAGGACGGCGTTGCCATTCTCAAGGTGGGACCCTGGCTGACCTTCGCCTTGCGGGAATGCCTGTTCAGCCTGGAGCGCATCGAGCGGGAGCTGCTCGGGTCGCGGAGGGACGTGACCCTTTCGAACCTCGCGGCGACCGTGGAAGCGGCCATGACAGCGAACCCGGCTCACTGGCAGCCGTACTACCGCGGCTCCGCCGAGGAGCAGCGGCTGGCGCGCCGCTACAGCCTCAGCGACAGGATCCGCTACTACTGGACCGTGCCGTCGGTGCGCGCCGCCTGTGACGTGCTCCTGGGAAATCTCTCTCGCGCGGACATCCCACGCACGCTGCTGAGCCAGTTCCTGCCCGTGCAGCTGCCCGCGGTCCTGGAGGGAAGCGTCGTTCCCCGCGCGCGTGACCTCGCCCGCGAGAGCGTCCGCGCGGTCCTGCAGATCTACGCACGCGCAGCGCGCCCCGCCGCAGCCACGCGGTAGCGTGGCAGGCTTAGAGCGTCTGCGCGGCGATCCCGTTCTTGCCCGACTTCTTGACCGAGTACATGAGCCTGTCCGCCGCTTCCATGACCAGGTCCACGCTCTCCGGCAGGCGGCTGCAG
The DNA here is from genome assembly GCA_963768665.1 of uncultured Spirochaetota bacterium. GTDB lineage: Bacteria > Spirochaetota > Spirochaetia > SZUA-6 > Fen-1364 > Fen-1364. Next base: position 169,517 of record CAVYIU010000007.1, read on the forward strand.
GACACGACCCCGATGCTGAACGTCACCGGCCATCCCCCGAGGTTCATGCACGCGTGCAGCCGTGCGCGGACCTTGGCGGCCGCGTCGGCGGCCCCATCGCCATCGGTCTCGGGGAGGAGCACGGCGAACTCGTCGCCGCCCAGGCGCGCCACGACGTCGGTGCTGCGCGTCGCGGAGCGCAGCTCGGCGCCGATCGTGCGGAGGAGGGAGTCGCCGGCCTGGTGGCCGAACGTGTCGTTGACGTGCTTGAAGTTGTCCAGGTCGATGTACATGAGGGAGAAAGGGCGCCCCGTGCGCCGCGCGCGGGAGAGCTCCGTGACAGCCGTCTCCTGGAAGCTGCGCCGGTTGGAGATCTCGGTGAGGGGGTCGGTCTGCGAAAGCTCTCCCAGCCGACGGAGCGCGGAGCGGAGGGTGCTGAGGGACAGGGCGAAGCTCACGAAGATGGCGGCAGCCACCCCCGCGTTCCAGAGAGGGATCGGGAGGGGCGAGCTGCTCTGCGCGGCGGTCACGAGGATCACGCCGAGCACGGCGCCGGCGGAGATAATGCCGATGATCAACGCGCTGAGCCGACCATCGAACCAGGCGAGGAACGTGATGGGGATAAGGTAGAAGAACTGCACGGAGACGTCGGGGCCCGTGATGTAGTCCGCGTAAACGACCGCCGCGAGGAGGACATAGCCGATCACCTCGCGGAGGATCGCCGGCATCCTTTCAACGGCGCGCACCATGATGCATCGTATCGCGAAGGCGAGGAGAGCATCAACGGCCCCCGGCGTCGGTGGCGCCTTGCCGCGAGACAGACCCGGCGTGATTTGTTACACTCGGTTCGCCGCGGAGGACAGAATGACGATCATCGATCTCTCGGGCCGGTGGCGGCTCGTCCGTGAAGCCACGGGGAAGGCAGTCGACGCCACGGTCCCCGGGGACACCCACTCGGCGCTCATCGCCGCCGGGGTGATCCCGGACCCGTACCAGGGCATGAACGAGCGGGACGTGCAGTGGGTGGGGCGGGAAGACTGGGCGTGGACCCGGGAGTTCAGCGTGACACCGGGACTGCTGGCCCAGGAGCGCGTCGAGCTGTCGTTCGACTGTCTCGACACGATAGCCGAGATCTTCGTCAACGGGAAGAGCGCCGGGCAGGGCGGACAACATGTTCGTGCGCTGGCGTTTCGACGTCCGGCGGCACCTGGTGCCCGGGAAGAACACGCTGCGTGTCCTCCTGCGCTCCGCGGAGAACGCGGCCCTCGCCGCCGCGCGTTCCCTCCCGTATCCCGTTCCCCACACGCAGAACCCCATCCAGTCCCAGCACAGGAACCTCGTGCGCAAGGTGCAGTGCCACTCCGGCTGGGACTGGGCGCCCTGCCTGATGGTGGGCGGCATCCTGGGCGACGTCTCCCTCCAGGCCTTCACCGAGGCGCGCATCGACTACGTGCTCACCGAGCAGCGCCACGCGAAGGGCCGCTGCGTCCTCCGCGTGACGGCGGAGTGCGACGCGGCCCGTGACGCCGACGCGACGCTCGTCGTCGCCCTGGACGGCCGCGAGGCGAGCCGGCGCGTGCGCCTCGTGCGCGGGAGAAACACCCCGTCGATGGATCTGACCGTCGACGCGCCGCGCCTCTGGTGGCCAAACGGCTACGGCGAGCAGCACCTCTACGATCTCACCGTGAAGATCGGGTCGCACGAGGTGAAGAAGAGGATCGGGCTGCGCACCCTCGATGTGATCAACCGGCGCGACAAGGCCGGGCTCTCCATGAGCTTCCGCGTGAACGGGGTGGAGATCTTCGCCAAGGGAGCTAACTGGATACCGTTCGACGCGCTCCCCCAGCGCCAGACGACAGACCGGCTCGAACACCTGCTTGCCAGCGCGGCGCGGGCAGGCATGAACATGCTGCGGGTATGGGGGGGAGGGCAGTACGAGAGCGACGCGTTCTACGACCTTTGCGACGCCCGCGGGCTCCTTCTCTGGCACGACATGATGTTCTCCTGCGCGCTGTACCCGGCGACGCCGGACTTTTCTCGCGAGCGTCGAGCGGGAGATCCGCCACCAGGTGAAGCGCCTCCGCGACCATCCCAGCATCGCGCTGTGGTGCGGGAACAACGAGGACGTGGGGGCGCTCACGTGGTTTCCCGAGTCCCGGGCGAACCGTGACCGTTACCTCGTGGACTACGACAGGCTCAACGAGGGGGTCATCGGCCGCGTGGTCGACGAGTGCGACCCGCAGCGGAAATTCTGGCCCAGCTCACCGTCCGCCGGCCGCGGTGACTACTCCGACAACTGGCACGCGGACGGCCGCGGCGACATGCACTACTGGAGCGTCTGGCACGAGGGGAAGCCTTTCAGCGCGTACTATGACGTCTCCCCGCGCTTCTGTTCCGAGTTCGGTTTCCAGTCCTTCCCTTCCATGGCAACCATCCGCTCGTACGCGTCGGAGGCGGACTGGAACGTGACCTCGCCGGTCATGGAGCATCACCAGAGGAACCAGCGCGGCAACTCGATCATCGTGGAGATGTTCACGCGTTATTTCCGCATGCCGGAGGGGTTCGAGAACTTCGTCTACCTCAGCCAGGTCCAGCAGGCCGTCGCCATCTCCACGGCCGTGGAGTACTGGCGGCGCCTGCGCCCGCTGTGCATGGGCACGCTCTACTGGCAGCTCAACGACACGTGGCCGGTCTGCTCCTGGTCGTCCATCGAGTACGACGGCACGTGGAAGCTCCTCCATTACGCGGCGCGGCGCTTCTTCGCGCCCGTCCTTCTCGCCGCGCAGGCAATGGGCGGCGGGTTGGAGGTCTGGCTGACGAACGACCTGCTGAGCGAGGCACGATGCCGCGCCGTTGTCCGGCTGGCGGATTTCAGCGGGAAGGTGGTGCGCACGGAGGACCTCACGGCACGCCTGCCCGCCGGGTCATCGCGGCTCCTGAAGACGTTCGCGCTGAAGGACGGCGAGCGGCGCGAGGAGCTTTTCGCCTCCCTGATACTGGAGCGCGACGGAGAGGTGTCCTCCAACGAGACTTTTCTCACGGAACCCAAGCGGTGCACGCTGGCTGACGCCCACGTCACAAGCGACGTGGAAGAGGGCGAGGGCGGGTTCACCGTCCGACTGTCATCCGATGCGCCGGCGTTCTACACGGCCCTCGCCGCGGACGGCATCCCGGGCGAGTTCTCCGACAACTGCTTTGCCGTGCTCCCCGACCGACCGCGCGCGGTCACTTTCACGCCGCGTGCCCGTACAGGCCTGGCGGCGTTCCGCAGGTCGCTTTCCGTGAGGCACCTGCGGGGCACCTACCGGTAGGCCTGCAGGAGACGCGCCCGGGCAGGCGCCTGGAGCTGGCGCAGCGCCCTCTTCTCGATCTGGCGGATGCGTTCCTTCGTGAGCCGGTAGCGGGCGCCCAGCTCGCGGAGGGACAGGGCCCTGTGGCCGTTGAGCCCGAACCGGGCCTGGATGATCTCGGCTTCCTTGTGCGCCAGTGTCCCGAGGACCGTCTGGATGTCGTCACGCAGGGCGCTTGTCACGGTCTGCTCGTCCTGCGTCGGCCTGCTCCTGTCTTCCACCGTGTCACCGAACGGCGACGCTTCTTCCTCGGCGCTCACGGGGGCATCGAGGGAAAGCGGCTCGCGTGCCACGTTGAAGAGGAGGCCGATGGCGGAGGAGCCTCCCGTATCCGTCGGTTCTGCATGCCGGGAAACCGGGCGAGCTCCTTCCTCGTACCGGGCGAGCTCCGTCACGCGGTTGAGGGGAAGCCTGATCGTCCGTGACTTCTCGTTGATGGCGTTCAGGATGGCCTGGCGGATCCACCAGACGGCGTACGAGATGAAGTGGTATCCCTTCTCGACGTCAAAGCGCTCGATGGCGTGCAGAAGCCCGATGTTCCCCTCGCTGATGAGATCCTCGAGCGGGAGGCCGCGGTGCTGGTAGCGCTTCGCGATGTTCACCACGAAGCGGAGATTCGCGCGTACGAGCTTCTCCTTGGCCGCGACATTTCCCTTGGCAGCAGCGCGCGCGAGCTTTTCCTCTTCCGCGCGGGAGACCAGGGGCACCTTGTTGATATCCTTGAGGTAGAGGGAGAGAAGGTTGTCGTCCGTCGACTCGGTCTTCCTCGCCCTTGTTTTCACTGCCGCCGCCATACCGCTCATACGTTCCTCCTGCACAACATGCTACGAGGGAAATCTATACAGCAGACGGCTCCGGGCACCATAGAGAACCGGTTAATATTCGATAAAGAAATCAATCGAATGCCTTAACATTCTGTTCTATCTGGAGGGCCCTGGAATGCGGCTTTGCGGCGGTGCCGGGACGCCACGATGAGCTGGAGCGCGTTCACCGCCAGGTTTCCATGATTGCTCTGCTGGCACGGTGCCGCTATTCTTCTGCCGGCAAAGGGGGTCGGCGTGGGCAGTGGTGAGGTTCTTTCCGCGCTGCGGTCATGGCCGGGGCGCGCAGGTGCAGGCGGCACGCGCGCGTTCGTCGGCTTCGACGGCTTCGTCGACACGATGTACCGCGTGGTGCGGGAGCGCGGGGCGTCCGGCGCCGTGTTCTTCGATACTATCCGGGAGTTCGCGCACCACGTCGAAGCAGCGGCGGGCCAGAGCGCCGACATGGAACTCGTGCACCAGGAAACGCGCCTCGGCGGGAATGCGCCGCTGCTGGCGAACGCGCTGGCATCCCTCGGCGTTTCCACGACCTGCGCCGGCGCCATGGGGTACCCCGGGATACGACCTGCCTTCGCAGGGATGCATCCCGCGTGCGAACAGCTGAGCCTGTGCGAGCCCGGGGAGTGCAGCGCCTACGAGTTCAGCGACGGCAAGCTCATGTTCGCCGACCTGGCACCGCTGGATGCCCTGGACTGGCCGCTCGTGAAGGAAAGAATCGGGCTGGCCCGCCTGCGCGAACGCGTCCGCGGATGCGACCTCGTTGCGCTGGTGGATTGGGGAGGCCTCGTGAAAGCCCAGGGCGTGTGGGAGGGGCTTGCCGACGACGTGCTCCTCGGGCAGCCGCAAACCCGCGGGAAGCGGGCACGGCTCTTCATCGACCTCGCCGATATCTCAAAGCGGACACCGGGCGACGTGCAGGCGATGCTGGCGCTCCTGCGCCGCTGCGCCGGGCACCGCGAGGTCACGCTGGGGCTCAACGAGCACGAGGCGTGGGCGCTGCATGCACGCCTGTCCGCGGCCACACCCTCCTCCCTCGACAACGCCTGCCGACGGCTCTTTGACATGCTGGGCCTGCACGCCGTGGTAGTGCATCCCATGGACCGCAGCTACGCGGTGACGCGCGAGGGTCTCGTGATGCGCCCGGGAACGGTGGTTTCAAAGCCGCTCGCGAGCACGGGAGGCGGAGACAATTTCAACGCCGGCTACTGCCTCGGCTGCCTTATGGGCCTTGACCAGGCTCCCTGCCTGGAGCTGGGCATGACGGCATCCCGCCTCTACATCTGCGCCGGGAAAAGCCCCGGCATTCCTGACCTCCTGGCCGATCTTTCGCACCCGGACTGATATCTTAGAGCGTCAAATCGTCGAGGTAGGCCACACCGCGGGTCTGCCGCTGGGCATCGGCAGCACCGTCGCGAAGCAACTCCAAGCATATTCGTTATAAAACAAAGCTGGGCAGCAATTCCCAGCGAATGAGCACTCCAGGACAGTACTCTGCCTCCTTATACATAAACAACATGTTATTAATAAGAGCAGTAAATAACAAAATCAATATGAATCGTTTATGTGGCGTTAATGGCTATTCAGAATTCCATCAGGTAATCTGGCGTCACATGAACGGAAAGGGTGGCGGTGCATCATCTAGAGCCCGAGCGAGGGTCCCGACTTCCGGGGTTGGTATCGCATTCATTTCCTCCCTTTCCGAGAAAACGATCATGCGCGTCGCGGCTTCACCACCCGCGGCAGACTCCCGTCGTGACCCTCACTCGGCATGCTCCTGACCGTGCGTCAGGCCCGATTCGGTGATCGGACCGGTGCACAGCGGGGGGCATGGTAGTCGCTTCTGCTTTCCATAGGATGACGAAGGAGCCGTTGGCTCCGGTCTGAAAAAGGCGCAAGGGAGGATCAGGATGAAAAAACTGACTCTGTTCGCAGTTCTCGTTGTACTCGCCGCGATCGCGATGCCTGCCATGGCAGCGACGACAGTCGGTGTCTCGGGAGCGCTGGGGTACGGCATCATCTCGAATGGAACAAAGACGGCAGATGCGTGGGATGATGCGTACATGAACATCACCGCGACCGTCGATCCCAACGATATGGTCGTTCTCGGATTGATGGGAACGGGCATGCCCACGGTAAATGGGACAACTGGAGAGAATGGCCAGATGTTCGCAGCCCAGATCACCAACTTCTACGCGAAGTCCGATATTGCCGGCAACCTCTCGCTCGACGCAAAGACCATCGATCCTGTTCTCTATGCAGGGTACGGCGTCTTTGATCTCCCGGACTACAACGTGACGCAGTACGGTACGGAAGGCATCTCCGCCATGGGCGTCGATAACGGCTATGCTGACGGCATCTTCGGCGGTGAAATCGGAGCTGGTTATGGCCTGCTTGGCGCTGATGTAAAAGTAATGAACATGGTTGACATCGTGGCGGCCGCCTCTGGAACAGCATTCCAGACTCCGTCTGCTACAGTGAAACCGCAGGCACTGGTCGGGGCTTACACCACGATCGGCCCTGTTTCGGCTGAGGCCGGGTGGGCGATGCAGGGAACCACGTCTGGCTTCATTCCTCTCGGAGTGAAGGTCAGCTACCCGATCGGCGACATCGGCCTCGCGGCGATGGGCCAGTACGTCGACAACCTGAACACCGGCGGAAACTCCACCTGGGCAGCCGGCGTTGCGGTCTCGTACCAGAGCAACTACACGGTCGACTTCGCAATCATGAACTACTACCCCGCTGATCAGGGCACGACCGGTGCCCTGAAAGCCACGGGAGACGTGGTCCTCACCCTTGCGAAGAACTTTGGTGTCGTGGCCTCTTACTGGCTGAACATGGATTCCCTTGCAGCGTCGATGTTCGATACTCTTGAAGTATCGGCATGGACGACGGCGTTCGGGGCCAAGGTGCGCGTCGGTTACCTGTACGGTGTGACAGGGGTCGATGCCCTCGGCGTCCCGGCTTTGAACGCACCGAGCAACAACTCCAAGAATGGCGGTATCTACATCACCGTCGACGAAGGCTTCTAGACAGTCCTTCGCTTGCTGACTGAAAAACGGCCCTCCTCCACGGAGGGCCGTTTTTGCATTGTGTTCAGTCGCCGAGGCCTTTTCCCGACTCATCGGGCAGCCCTTCATCCTCCACCTCGACCGGATGCTCCGCAAGCCACGTGATCGTCGGAAGCGACATGCGGCAGCGGTGAGTCTCCCGGCCATGGCAGCATGCTGCCAGGATTCGCGCTTATTACAGAGGAAAACGAGAGTGGAATTGTTATTCGATGTGCCCTGCACGTTTATGCGCTGTCAATAGCCCTGTCGGCTCGCTGCCCCTAGATTCTGATTGTCTCAGAGCATGAGACCACGATTTTTTTCTAGGAGGACACAGTGAAGCGTATTGCATTTCTCGTTGGTTCGGCCTTTCTCCTGCTTTCCGGCTTTTCAGCGTTTGCCAGTGAGTACAGGCCAATGGATCCCACGTCACAGGTTGTCGTCGCATCTGCCGCGGCGAGCGCCCAGGAGACCATGGTCGCCACTGCTCCCAGCTGGGAGGGCATGACGGCTTCTCAGCTCATTCAGCAGCTCGGCGAGCCCAACTTCAAGTCCGTTGCCGCGAATGGCGACACGATTTATGATTTCAATCGGCCCGCAGGAATCGTCCAGGGCAGGACCAGCCTTACTCAGCTGGAATTCGTCCTTGACGGCTCGGGCGTTGTCGTGAGCGAGTCGAGCTCCTGGCTCGGATAACAACCTGACCGAGGCACGGGAGCCGCACCGGTCCGTTTCCTGCCCGCGCGGCAGACAGGATCATCCATAGTGAAGCGTCCACTTGCCCCTCCCGGCAGGTGGACGCTCTTTTTAAAGGCGAGCGGACCGGGACGGGGTGATGGAGCGCTCCAGGACCGCGACGCTCCTGCCTACTTCTTCTTTTCGGCGGTCAGCTTCACGGCAATGCAATCGTAGAGAAGCCTGTCGGGCTGGAACGACGCCACTGAGCGCGTGATGATCCTGTAGCCGGCCCTGTCGAACGGGGCCTGCGTGGCAAGGGGCGCCGCGAGGTCACCGGCAGTTTCCAGCTGCGCCACGAGGTCCCTGTCCTGCGCCAGGATGAGGGGACGGCCGCCGGGCACGATCACCATGGTCACCGGGAGTAGGTTCAGGGCGGACAGCGCGTCGGACGGCAGCGTCTCGGCGAGCGCCGAGACCGCCTGTCGCGCCTCGAGCTGGATCATCCGCGCTTTCACGTCCGGCAGCGCGCTCTCCACGGCAGCGGTCAGCAGGTCGATGAGGCGGTTGCGCACCTCGCCGAGGTCTTTCGCCTCCGACAGCTCCCCGAGGGCGGGGTTGGCGTGGATGGCCTTCGCGAGACCCGAGATCTCGCGCAGGTAGACGTTCTTCTGGGAATCCGGGATGTAGTGCATCACCACGATGCGCACGGGTTTCCCGTCGGGAGCGCCATACTCGATGCCAACGGGGCTCCAGCCGATCGCACAATGAAGCTCACCCTCGCCGGGCACCCGCCCGTGGGGGCACGCCCACCCGAGGGTGATGCCGGTATTGGCTGCCTTCTCGCGTGTCATGACGGCCGCGTTGAAGTCGATACCGGCCCGGAAATCGGGGATGGCCTCGATGAGCGTGCCCAGGTACTGCAGGCTCTTGGTCTTGTCCGCCTCGGGCAGCTCGATGAGACGGCCTTCCTGCAGGGCGTCGAGGAGACTTTTCATCTCAATCGACTCCGAATCTCTTGAAGAACCAGGTCTTCACGAAGTGCGCGAGCGCGCAGTACAGGAGGAGGAAGCCGCCGATCCACGCCCAGTAGATGGCCGGCAGCGGCACGAGCCCGAGGTAGCCGGCAAAGGGCGTGTAGGGAAGCGCAATCCCGATGGCCATGACGAGAAAGGTGAAGAAGTACATCACCGGGCTCGCCCTGCTCTGGATGAACGGGATTTTTCTCGTTCGGATGACGTGGACGATAAGGGTCTGCGTGAGGATGGACTCCACGAACCACCCGGTGTGGAACAGCGCCTCCAGGGCAGGCCGCGCAGCGGCACTGGCGGTGAGCCACGCGGAGCACCCGAAGAACCACCACATGAGGCCGAATGTGGCGTAGTCGAAGATGGAGCTTGTGGGACCGAGGAAAATCATGAACCGCTGGATATTGCCGATGTTCCACTTGCGCGGCACCTGGCTGAACTCCGGGTCCACGCGGTCCGACGGGATGCCGATCTGGCTCACGTCGTAGAGCATGTTGTTCAGCAGGACCTGGATGGGGAGCATGGGCAGGAAGGGGATGAAAATGCTGCTTCCCACCACGCTGAACATGTTGCCGAAGTTGGAGCTGGCCCCCATGCGGATGTACTTGATGATGTTCCCGAAGACCTTGCGGCCCTCGATGATGCCCGCGTCCAGGACGAGGAGGCTCTTTTCCAGAAGGACGATGTCCGCCGCGTCCTTGGCGACGTCCACGGCCGTATCCACCGAGATCCCGACATCCGCCCTTTTCAGGGCCGGAGCGTCGTTGATGCCGTCACCGAGGAAGCCCACGACATGGCCCTTGTTCTGGAGGACCTGGATGACCTGCTCCTTCTGGCTGGGTGAAAGCCGCGCGAGGACCGTTGCTTTTTCCGCCGTCTCTGCAAGCTGCTCCGGCGTGAGACTGGCAAGCTGCGGGCCTGTCACCAGGTGTTCAACATCGATGCCGACGTCCTTGCAGACCTTGCGGGTGACGAGGTCGTTATCACCCGTGAGGATTTTCACCGCGACACCGGCGTCCTTGAGGGCCTTCAGGGCCTGCGCCGTTGTCTCCTTGGGAGGATCGAAAAAGGCGATGTAGCCCAGGAGGATCATGTCGCTCTCATCCGCCGCGGCGAACGTGGTCTTGTCCCGGGGGAACTCCCGGTAGCCGATGGCGAGCACCCGGTAGCCGTCCGCGCTGAGCGCCTCGTAGTCCTCCAGGACATCCTGCTTGATCATGTCGATAAGCGGGAAGACGTCATCCTCCACCTGGTAGGAGGAGCAGACCTTGAAGACGTCCTCCACGGCTCCCTTGCAGATCAGGACGCTGTCCCCTTCGTACTCCACCACCACGGACATGCGCTTGCGGGTGAAATCGAAGGGGATCTCGTCCACCTTGCTGCAGCGGCGTTCCACCTCGAACTCGCCGTGGGCGAGGACGGCCCGGTCCAGCAGGTTGCGCAGGCCCGTCTGGTAAAAGCTGTTCATGTAGGCGTAGCGCAGGACCTCGTCGCTCTGCTTGCCGGAGACATCCACGTACTTTTCAAGGATGACCCTGTCCTGGGTCAGCGTTCCGGTCTTGTCGGTGCACAGCACGTCGATGGCGCCGAAGTTCTGGATGGAGTTCAGGCGCTTGACGATGACCTTCTTCTTCGACATCGCGAGGGCGCCCTTGGCGAGGTTCACCGTGACGATCATGGGGAGCATCTCGGGGGTCAGGCCAACCGCAACCGCAAGGCCGAAGAGGAGCGCGTCGATCCAGTTGTGCTTGGTGATGCCGATGATGAGGAACACGATGGCCACCATCACCACCATGAAGCGGATCATGAGCCATGTGAAACCGGCGATCCCCTTGTCGAAGCTCGTCTTCGTCCGCTGGCCGGCGAGCTTGCGGGTGATGGCGCCGAAGTAGGTCCGGGCGCCGGTGTTCACCACCACGCCGCGGGCCGTCCCCGACAGGACGTTGGTCCCCTGGAAGCACGCGTTGGGAAGCTCCAGCGCCGCCTTCATCCCCGCCGGGGCAGAGGTGGTCTTCTCGACGGGCATGGACTCCCCGGTAAGGGCGCTCTGGCTCACGTAGAAGTCCTTGGTAGCGAAGAGCCGCAGGTCGGCGGGGACCAGCGTCCCGGCGTCCAGCACGACGATGTCCCCGGGGACGATCTCGGCGAGCGGGATTTCCGTTTCCTTCCCGTCCCGCTTGACGTTCACGGTGGTCCGGACCATCGCCTGGAGTTTTTCGACTGCCCGTCCCGAGCGTTCCTCCTGGAAGGAAGAGAGACCGACGCTGATGAGCACCATGCCGGCCACGACGATGAAGGACCGCAGGTCCCCCATGATCAGTGAGACCCCGGGCAATGATCAGGAGCTGGATCACGAGGGGGTTGGCGACGCGATGGTAGGTGCGCAGGAGCACTCCGCCCTGCTTGATCGCGACCTCGTTGAGGCCCCAGGTGCGCCGCTTCTCCTCGACTTCTTCCTCGGTGAGGCCGCCCTCCCTGCTGGCCAGCCGTGAGAGGCAGTCCTCCGGGGACAGTGAGCACGCCTCGATGAGCGTCCGTTCCTGGTCGGTCGTGGTCACGGGGCTCTGGCGTCCCATGGGCATCGTTCTAACCCCATGAGAAGAGAGCGTCAAGCCGGAACGGTGCTCTATACCTTCAGGCCCCCGGTGAACTATACTTTGTTCATGAGCAGTATTTATGATTTCGTCATGAAAGACATCGACGGCAAGGAAAAGCCTCTGTCGGAGTATGCCGGCAAGGTCCTCCTGATAGTGAATGTCGCCAGCAAGTGCGGTTTCACCCCCCAGTACACCAACCTGCAGAGGTTGTACACGCGCTACAAGGACCGCGGCTTCGAGATCCTTGGCTTTCCCGCCAACGATTTCGGTCACCAGGAGCCGGGCACGGAAGCCGAGATCAAGACCTTCTGCAGCACGACCTACGGCGTGACCTTCCCGATGTTCTCCAAGATCACCGTGAAGGGGAGCGATATCCATCCCCTCTACGCGTACCTTACCGGAAAAGACACGAACCCGAAGTTCGCCGGCAAGATCACCTGGAACTTCAACAAGTTCCTCGTGGACCGCAAGGGAAACGTCCTGGCCCGTTTCGATTCGAAGGACGATCCCCTGGGCGACAAGATCCCCCGCCTGGTAGAACCGGCCCTGAGCGCCTAGCCATGGAGGGCGAGGGCGAGCCCGGGGCGGCAGCGATCCGCGAAGCGGATTCGCGGGAGCCCAAGTCCAAGGATGGACGGAAGCGAGCCCCTAGGAGCGCGTAGGGCGTAGATGCCCGTGGCGACCTCAAGGGAACGCCCGGGGAATTTACTTTCTCACCTGGATCTGGTTCTCTGTTGATGTGGGAGAGAAAAACTATCGCCCTTGGGAGCCGCGGCAACCATACCTATTGCCCCCGTCTCCGCTGGAATGGCTGCCCCCGAAACACCTGGCCTACTTCGTGCTGGATGTGATGGAGCAGATGAATCTGGGCGAGATCGAGGATGAGGTCCAACGCAAGGATCACCGCGGGGAGAGGCCCTACGCGATCGGAATGATGACGGGGCTTCTGGTGTATGGATATAGTGTTGGGGTGTTCTCCTCTCGGCGAATTGCGCGGGCCACGCATGAAGATGTGGCTTTTCGAGTGATCAGTGGTGGCCAGCATCCGCACTTCACCACGATCAACCAGTTTCGACTGGAGCACGGGGAAGCGCTGGGCAGGCTGTTCGTGGAGGCGCTGCGCCTGTGCCAGGAGGCCGGACTGGTGAAGCTGGGGGCAGTAGCGCTGGATGGGGCGAAGATCAAGGCGGCAGCGAGCAAGCACAAGGCGATGAGCTACAAGCGGATGAACGAGGAAGAGAAACGTCTACAGGAGCAGGTGGCGGAGCTGCTGCGACGCGCCGATGAGGTGGATCGGGAGGAGGATGAGTTGTACGGGCCCGGGCAGGACAAAGAGGATCTGCCTGAGGAATTGGCCCGACGGGAGACACGCTTGCTGCGGCTTCGCGAGGCGAAGGCCGCCTTGGAAAAGGAAGCCGCCGAAACCAGAGCTGAGGAGTTGCGCGAGCAGGCCCAGCGGCAGAGCGCCAAAAGCGAGGGCGAAGCGCTGGCGGACCACGAGCGCAAACGTGCACGCACCCGCGCGGCGAAAGCCAGCCAGCAGGCCGACGCCCTTGCTCCCGAGAGGAACAGCGAAAAGAAGAAGGGAAGTAGGCAGCCAGAGTTGCCCTTGCATCGGGTAGCCAGCGAGATGGACGGCAAGCCCAAGGCGGCAGCGCAACGCAACTTCACAGATCCAGAGAGCTGCATCATGGTCAAGGACGGGGCCTACATCCAGGCCTACAACGCACAGGTCATCGTGGATGCAGCTCACCAGGTGATCATCGCCCACGGGGTGAGCAACCAGTCTCCCGACCAGGAGTACCTGGTGCCGATGGTGGAGAGAATGCTCAGCATGCATGCCCAGCGGCCCCAGAGGCTTCTGGCTGATAGCGGCTACTTTTCAGCAGACAACGTGCAAAAGGTGCAGGAGCGTGGGATTGATCCCTACATCGCCGTCGGCCGCGAGAGGACTGAGGCCGCCGTCCCATCGGGGGGTTCTGCTGGGCAGCAGAGTCCCAAGACTCTCATGCGTGAGAAACTGAAAGGGAGCGCGGGCAAGGTGGTGTATTCACGGCGCAAGGTGATCGTGGAACCCGTCTTCGGGCAGATTGAGCAGGCGCGCGGCTTCCGTAGGTTCTCACAACGCGGGCGCGCGAAGGTGCGCCGCGAATGGGCCTTCGTCTGCCTGACGCACAATCTGCTGAAACTGTTCCGTCACAGGATGATTGAAGGCCCTGAAAACGCGTTGCATGAGCTTCCGTGCATGGGGTAGCCACCAAAGAGGACGGGATGTGAGAGTTCACTACCAGATGAACGCGGCGCCCTGGGCTCGACCGGCAGCCAGCTGCCGCAGAGGTCCATCGCGTCCCTGCTATACCCTACGCGCTCCTAGACCCCGGGAAGAAAGCGCTGCCCAGCCCGAACATCTTCTCCTTGAGGTCGAGGTAGAAGAGGTAATCCTTCGGCTTCACGTTCGGCGGGCAGCGGTGGTCACAGAACGGGATGTAGCCGCCGCGCTCCACGATCGGCACGAGGGTCTCCAGGTACGCGCGGATGGCAACCGGGCCCTTGCCGAGCTGGATCTTGTCCACCCCGCCCATGATGCGCAGGTCCCTGCCGTACTCGTCCAGCAGCGCCCTCGGATGCGTGCACGAGTTGACCTCGAACGGAAAAAGGCAGTTGATGCCCCCTTCCAGGAAGAGCGGGAGGAGGGGACGGACGTCACCGTCGCAGTCCGTGTACCACAGGTCGATGCCGGCACGGTGCAGCTTCGCGCTGATGCGCTTGTAGCGGGGCACGATCACCCGGCGGAAAAACTCCACGGAGACGATCGGCCCGTTCTTGAACGCGATGTCCTCCCACCCCGAGGCGAAGTCGAAATCGATGCGGCCCAGCACCTGGTCGAGGAAGTCCTCCACGAGCAGGCACGAGGTCTCCACCATGTCCTCCACCATGTCGGGGTAGTCGTAGACGGCGTAGGCGAGCCCCTCGAGCGTGAGCACGTCGCGGATGCGCCCGATCATGGAGCCGCAGTCGACGCCCAGCGGGTAGGCCCGGTCCGGCGGGTGCGCCCGGCGCAGGGCTTCCACGTCGACGCGCCGCTCGGGATCGTCACGGCGGAAACGCTCGGCCTTGACGCGCTTCCAGTCATCGTCGGTCACCACGGATGCCTTGATGAAGTGGGGGATGGTGTCGTGGCCGTCCCGCGGGACCTCTGCCAGCAGGCCGTCCTGGTTCATCAGTGTTTTCGTCGTGGCCGTCTCCGCCACCACCCTGCCCGGGAACACGGGGTTCATCCAGCGCGGCATGCCGATGCCCGCGAACCTGTCGAAGCTGAAGAACAGGTCCGCTTCCTCGTTCGTGCGGATGCCGTTCTCCACGAAGATGTCCCACCGCGTGAAGTTCTCGTCCCAGTAGCCGAACTCCATGTTGAACGACCGGTCCACGGTGCGGTAGTGCATCTGGTTGTTGAAACGCTCGCGGGCAGTAAGGGGGCCTTTCCAGGCCGGGCGGCATGGCGTGATGCTCATGGCCGCCGACGCTATCACGCGCCGGGGCTGCTGTACAGCGGTGGCAGTCCGGGGCAACCATCTTCCCATGAGCGAAGCAACGAACAGAGGCCCCGCCTACCGCGCGGTCACGAATCGTCTCGTCATCCGCTGCTGGAGCCCGTCCGACGCCCCGCTGCTGTCCGCGGCCGTTGAAAGCAGCATCGACCACCTGCGGCCGTGGATGCCGTGGGCCCTGCAGGAACCGGTGAGCCTCGACGCGCGCGTGGCGCGGCTGCGCAGCTTCCGGGGCGCGTTCGACCTCGGAACGGATTTCGTCTACGGGATCTTCGACAGGGATGAGGGAGAAGTGGTGGGGGGAACCGGCCTCCACACGCGCCTGGGTCCCGGCGCGCGGGAGATCGGCTACTGGATAGCGAAGCGGCACGTGCGCCGGGGGTTTGCCACGGAGGCCGCCGCGGCGCTCACCCGGGTAGCCTTCCTGGTTGACGGCGTTGATCGCGTGGAGATCCACTGCGACCCCCGCAACACGGCGAGCGCCGCCGTGCCCCGCAGGCTCGGCTACGTGCACGAAGCAACCCTCATGCGCCGCATCCAGGGCTCTGACGGTGTCCTGCATGACTCGATGATCTGGACCATGCTGAAAGACGCCTTCCCCGGCAGCCCCTGCGCACAGGCCTCTGTCGAGGCGTACGACGTGATCGGGAAGAAGCTCCTGTAGGCCCGCCGACGCGCAGCGCCGGGACTCAGCGCTCCGGCATCTTTTCCGGCGGGACGCGCAGCTCGTGGACGTCCAGCCCGATTCTGCCGGCGCCGCCGCGCCGCCGCGCCGCGCCCTTGAGCTCGGGACTGTCCAGGTGGTCACGCGTGCGGTAGTAGCGCGCCTTCGACGCCAGGGCGCTGGGGCTCTCCACCGTGACCTGGCGGAACTGGAAGGCCAGGTTCTCATCGCTTGCCAGGAGGTTCTTCACCCCGTCCACCTGGTCGGCAGGAACGCCTGCCATGCTCATGATCTCCCCGATGCCCAGCGGCAGCGTGTGGGGCTTCGTGCCGGCGAGCGAGATGCGCTCCTCCAGCAGCTTGTTCTCCAGCAGGACGTAGGTGCGCGTGGCGGGGTTGTCATACCCGCGGGCGCGCAGGCGGATGAAAGTGAACCAGAGCCTCTGGCTGAGCGCCGCGAGGATGCGGCCGACCGTAGCCGGTGACTTCTGGAACACGGAGGCGAGCGAGGCGCGCGACACCGGCAGGAGGGCGGTTTCACTGACCGCGATAGCCGTGGCGCTGCGCGGCGAGGAGGAAACGATGGACAGCTCGCCGAAGATGTCGCCTTCCCTGAGGATGGAGAGCAGGATCTCCTCGGGAGGCGCCGTCTTCTGGATCTCCACCTTCCCCGACCTGATGATGTACAGCTCGTCCCCCGGCTCGTACTCGCAGAAGACGAGCTGGCCGTCGGCGTACACGCGGAACAGCCCACGCTGCACCGGGGGAGGGCTGGCTTTCCCCTTCAGGGCGGCGAGCACCTTTGCCGCCGGGCCGGCATGCATGCCCTTCGGGAACCGGCGCTGGTAGACCTCCAGGGCGTGGATGGTATGCGCATTGCGGCCGCGGGACTGCATGTGGCGCGCCAGCGCGAAGAGGTGGGCGTCGTCATCCGCCGCCGCCGCTTCCTCCGACGGCCCTGCCATCATGTCGTCGTACGCGCGGAGCTCCTGCGCGAAGTAGGAGATGACACGACCGGCCAGCTCGGGGTTGGCTTGCACCGATTCGATGAACCGGTCCCGGCCGAGGACCGCGCAGGTGCAGTCGGTGCGCGCCACCGCGGATTCCATGCGGGGACGGCGCGAAAGGGAGGAGGTGAACCCGAAGATGTCGCCGGGTCCCATGACCGGGCGGAACACGGGCATGCCGGGGTTCCCCTTCAGCTCCACCTCGCCGGATTCGACGACGAAGACCTCTTCGCTGTCCTCCTCGGACTCGATGTAGAGGACCGCGCCCTTGCGGTAGCTCTTCTTCCCTGACTCATCCACGGCTGGCACCCGTCCCGTACACGGCCTGGCGAAGCCCGGTGATGTACCCGATGGCGAACAGCCGTCCTATGGAGGAGTACCCCGGCTGGTCGTTGCGGTCCCCTTCCATGGTGGGGACATGGTCGGGACGCAGGACGCCGTCGAAGCCCACGTCGCGGTACGCCTGCATGCAGGCGAGCATGTCGGTCTTGCCTTCATCGTGAAACGTCTCCACGAACTTCTCCACGGTCCCCTTCACGTCGCGGAAGTGGGCAAAGAAGAGCTTGCCCGCCCTGCCGAAGGTGCGTATGGCGCCGGGGACGTCGTCGGTCATGAGCGTGAAGTTGCCCTGGCACAGGGCCACGCCGCTCATGGGGCTGGGAACGAGGGCGAGCATCCGCTGGAAGTTCTCCACGGACCGCATGATCCTGCCCAGGCCGCGGATCGGGGAGAGGGGAGGGTCATCGGGATGCATGGCGACCTGGACGCCGGCCTTCTCCGCCACGGGCAGGACCGCCTTGAGGAAGTATTCCAGTGTCTTCCAGAGAGTTTCTTCGCTCACGGTCCCGTGCTCGGTGAGGGGTGCGTTCTTCATGAGGGAGTGATCGTACCCCGTGGCAAGGGCACCCCCGCGCGCGGGAACCGTGGTGGAAGTGCGCATCCAGTTGAAGAAGGGCATCCACTCGTAGCACCACACGGGGATGCCGAGGGCGCCCATGTTTCTCAACAGCTCGCAGACGTTCTCGATCTCCTGGTCGCGCCCCGGCAGGCCGAGCTTTGCCTTGTCCATGGGCGGACGGGATTCCAGGACGGCGAGCCGGAAGCCGCCGTCCTCGTAGGCCGATTTCAGCCGGGCGAGGTTCATGTAGCTCCAGGGCAGGTCCTCGCGCGGGCCCGGCGAGCCCGCCGCTGAAGTCCATGACGCCCACGGCCGTGGTGATGCCGCACTGCCGCGCCATGCGCCACAGGGCGTCGGGGTGGGGGGGGAGGACCTCGGCGATCTGTATCATGACCGGAGTATGCCCGAAGCCTTTCGGCCATGCTATAGTCCCGGACCTATGGACAGGCTGCGACAATTGCTCGGCGTGATCGGCGCACGGCGCCCCGTCTACGTGCAGACGCACGATTTCCCCGACCATGACGCCGTTGCCTCGGCGTTCGGGATGCAGAAGCTGCTGGCGCTGCGGGGGGTGCCGTCGCGCATCGTCTACGCCGGGGACATCCAGCGCGACTCGCTGAAGCGGATGATCGCCGATATCGCCATCCAGGCTGCCCCGGCCGCCTCGGTGGCGATGTCTCCCCGGGATCCGGTGGTCATCGTGGACGGGTGCAAGGGGAGCAAGAACGTCACGGACCTGCCGGGGGACGAGGTGGCCGTCATCGACCATCACCTGGTGGCCAGCCCCGACAACGTGCCCTTCGTCGACATCCGCCCCGACCACGGCGCCTGCGCGACCATGATCCACGGCTACTGGGGAGAGGCGCAGGCGACGGTGCCGCAGGACGTGGCGACGGCGCTCATGATCGGGATCAACATGGACACGGCGCTCATGACGCGGCAGGTCGGCGTGGAGGACATCAGAGCCTACGCGGATCTCTACGCCATCGCGGACGTGCGGCTGGAGAACTCCATCCTGCGCAACTCCATCCAGACGAAGGACCTCGTCTTTTTCCGCCACGCCCTCGCGAACGTCGACATCCGCGACGCCCTGGCTTTCTGCTGGTTTCCCGAGGGGTGCAACCAGAATCTCCTGGGCATCCTCGGGGACTTCTTCATCAGCCTCCAGGAAGCGGATTTCGTGGTGCTCTGCGCACGCAACGCCAACGTGATCAACGTCTCCGTGCGCAGCGAGCGCGAGGAATGGAATGCCTCCCGCGTCGTGCAGCAGGCGCTGTCGGGGATCGGCTTCGGGGGCGGCCATGCCGACATGGCCGGCGGCATCATACGCGAAACCGGCGGCATCGACGGGACGGGCCTCCAGGCGCGGTTTCGGACGGCCGTCGAGCTGAAACCATGAGCGACCTGGACCGCCTGAACCAGCCGCTCCTTCCCGACCGCCTGGCGGCGCTCAAGGCCCTTGCCGCGCGGGGGCAGGGCCGTCCATGGCCTCCCCCGGAGAGGAGCGAGGTCAACTGCCACGTGCACACCTTCTACTCCTTCAGCCCCTACTCCCCCTGCGCGGCCGCGTGGCGGGCCGCTGGCGCCGGCCTCGCGGCGGTCGGCATCATGGACCACGATTCCATGGCCGGGGCCGCGGAGATGAGGGAGGCCGGCGCCATCCTCCCGATCGCCACAACGGCAGGCGTGGAGCTGCGCGTGAGCGCCGCCGGCACGGCGCTGGAAGGGCGCCGGATCAACAACCCCGATTCGCTCGGTCTCTTCTACATGATCATCCACGGCGTGCCCGCCCGCAGCGTCGGCGCCGTGCAGCGGTTCCTGGCGCCGCTGCAGGCTTCCCGTGAGCGACGGGGCCGACGCATGCTCGATCGTCTCAACGGACTCCTCCCCGGGTACGGCTTGCCGCTGCTGGACTGGGACCGGGACGTCCGCGCGGCCTCCCGCGCCACCGACGGCGGCAGCATCACGGAACGCCACATCCTCTACGCGGTCGCGCGCAGCATAGTGAGCGCCGTGGGCCGGGGGGCACCGCTCCTGTCCTTCCTCAAGGGTTCAATGGGGATCGACCTTCCGCCGCGTATCTCCGGCTGGCTCTCCGACCCCGCGAATGACGCCCTTCTCTTCGACCTTCTCGGGATCCTGAAGAGCTCGTTCATGGAGAAGATCTTCCTCCAGCCGGACGAGTCGGAGTGCGTGCCGGTTTCCGGCGTGGTGCGGCTCGCCGAGGAGGTGGGCGGCATCGCCACGTACGCCTATCTCGGTGACGTGACTGATTCTCCCACGGGAGACAAGAAGGCGGAACGTTTCGAGGACGCGTACCTCGACGAGCTGATGGTGGAGGTGAAGCGCCTGGGGTTCCGTGCGATTGCCTACATGCCTCCCCGCAACACCCTCGCCCAGCTGCGGCGCGTGCAGGCGCTCTGCAAGGAGCACGGTTTCATGGAGATCAGCGGCGTTGACATCAACAGCCCGCGGCAGTCGTTCAACTGCCCCGAGCTCCTGCAGCCGGAATTCCGGCACCTCATGGACGCGACGTGGGCCCTCATAGCCCACGAGAGGCTCGTGGATGCCGATCCGCGGCTGGGTCTCTTCGCGCCGGACAGCCCCCTTGCCCGCGCGTCGCTGCAGGAGCGTCTCGCGTCCTTCGCGCGCGTCGGCCGGGCGCTCCGGCCGTCCGACGCAGGCTCGGCTGCGGACCATCCTCTCGTCACCGGGTGGTGGCGCGGGAGGACAGAACAGAAGGTTATATAACGTTCACCGTCGGTCTATAGCGGCCGGAAGCGTTCCCGGGTACGCTATTGGCATGAAGACCACAAGTGTCCGATTCCTGGACGGTATCCGGCTGCCTCGCGGATTGAAAATCGCCGCAGCCCTCGCGGGCTTCGGCCTCGCTGTCGCCGCCGGCTGTTTCGCCGCAACGGGCGCAACAGCCGCGCCGGCGCCCGCCGCCGCGCAGGCCACCGGCGAGGTGGTAACGCTCGCCCAGTGTGTCGAACAGGTGATGGCTTCCGGCCCCGACATGAAGATCTCGGCGGCCACCCTTTCCGCGGCCCGGGCGCAATACGTCCAGGCGGCCGCCGCCAACGGCGTCGGCTTGAACGGGACCCTTTCCGCGAATCGCTCGCCGACGACGACCGGGTACCTCCAAGGGGTTCCGGTGCAGAGCAGCCTGGACACCTTCCAGGCGGGCCTGGACCTGAACGCGCCCCTCTCGACCGCGGTCAGCCTGTCGGCTTCCCACTCCATCACCGAGGAGAGCTCACCCCACCAGGTCACCACGGTCTCCGTGGGCGCCAACACCACCCTGTGGGACGGCTACCCCGGCGGACAGGCTCTCGGGGCTGCCCAGGAAGCGGCCCTCGCGCTCCAGGTCACGCAGAGCTCGGAGAGCGCCAACCAGAAGAACGCCATCTACCAGGTGAAACAGGACTACTACACGCTCCTCGGCCAGCAGGGACAGATCGGCATCCTGCAGCAGACACTCACGCAGAGGCAGGAAGAGCTCAAAAAGACGCAGGCGCTCATCGACGCGGAGAGCGCGAGCCAGATCGACCTGAAACAGGCGCAGGTGAACCTGGTCCAGGCTCAGCTCGACCTGGCCAAGGCGCAGGACACCCTCGAGGTGGACCGCGAACAGCTCTCGGCCGTCATGGGATGGCCGCTGGACCGGGTGTACACCGTGGCCGAAGTGCAGGGACTGCAGGCCCCGTCGGTGAGTGTGGAGGACGCCGTGAAAACGGCCCTTGCCAACCGGCAGGACCTGCGGCAGATCCAGCTCAACCTGCCGGTCCGGGGAGATAGCGCTGGCCCTGAACAAGGGGCAGGCGAGCCCGACCGTCATCGTGAACACGGGGCTGGACTTCTCCCAGGACTGGACTTTGAGCGCCAACCAGCTCAATTTCAGGGCGGGCGTGTCAGTGAAGGCGCCCGTCATCGACCCGGGTTCCATTCGCGGTCTCGTTGAGCAGGCGTCCTTCCAGAACGAGAAGCTTCGCGTGCAGCAGGACCAGCTCGTGGCGACGATCAAGACCAGCGTGAAGAGCGCCGCCTATGCCCTGCGCGATCTCCAGGCAAGGGCAGATCTTGCCGCGCAGAGCCTGGACCTCGCGCAGAGCCAGTACGACCTGACGAAGCTTCAATTCGACAGCGGGGTGAGCTCCAACCTCGACGTGCTGACCGCGTCCGTTGCGCTGACCACGGCGCAGGTCAACCTTGCCGCGGCGCGGAGCGCCGCCCAGCTCGGGGTGCTGGCGTTGCAGAACGCAATGGGCAATTAGGCCCGGAAGGAACCGAATATGAAAAAGGGACGAAGGGCAGCAGTCATCATCGCGGTGATCGTCGTTGTCGTGGCAGGGGGGCTGCTGCTCCTCCGCGGAAGGATCTCCCCCGCGACGCAGCAGGCAACGGCGGCCCAGGCCGCGGCCGCGCTGAATATCGTGAAGGTGACCAAGGGGAACCTCACGGCATCGGTGACAGCCTCGGGGCAGTTCCAGCCCAACACCATCACGACCATCCGGCCTGACTCCAACATGCCGACACGCAAGCTGGTTGCCCTCTCCGTGAAGGAGGGCGACAAGGTGAAGGCGGGGCAGGCGCTGGCCGAGGTCGATCCCTCGGGCCTCCAGTTCAACCTGCAGAGCGCCCGGGCCAGTCTCCAGTCGCAACAGGTGAAGCTGGCCAATCTCCAGGCCAAGCCGCAGGGCATGGACGTTGCCGCGGCGGAGGCGAGCCTCGCCGCGGCGAAGAACGCCCTGGATACCGCACAGGAGAACGACGACAACACCAAGAGCCTGTTCGACAAGGACCTGACCTCCAGGAACAGCCTCGCGGACGCGGACCGCGCCCTCCAGGTGGCCAAGGTCTCCTACACGTCGGCCCAGCTCTCCTACCAGAACGTCGCGGCGCAGAACGCGGACGCGGACATCCAGGCCCAGCAGGCGGCCGTTTCCTCCGCGCAGAGCGACCTGGAGACGGCGCAGCTCATCTACGACTCCATCACCATCAGGAGCCCTGTTGCCGGCGTGGTGGCGGAAATCAACGTGAATATCGGGGACCTGATCAGCCCGAGCACGGCGCTGATGACCGTCATCGATCCGGACCCCATGTGGCTGGAAGCCCAGGTGAATGAGAACGACATGGTCGAGGTCAAGGTGGGGCAGAGAGCCACCGTGACCCCGTCGGGATATCCCGATCTCAGCATTCCCTCGAAGGTCATCGCCATCGACCTGCACGCGTCGGTGGTGAACAACGTGTCGGTCTTTACCACGACGATCGAGGTGCCCAACAAGGACGGCAAGATCCTCTGGGGCATGAACGCGGATGCCGACATCTCCGTTCTCGCCCTGAACAACGTGCTCACCCTGCCGGCGGCGGCCATCAAGACGTCCAACGGCACCAGCACGGTGACCATCCTCGACGGCGGGCAGCAGGTCTCGTGGGAAGTGCAGACCGGCGCCACGGACGGGTCGCGGACGCAGATCGTGGCGGGGCTCGATGAGGGAACCGAGGTCGTCATCGCGCGCAAGGCGACCACCGGCAGCACCGCGGCGCGCGGCGGGCCCGGCATGGGCGCCGTGTTCGGGATACTGAGGTAAGGGGGCGGTATGGGACGCGCCCTCATCGTCACGGAAAACCTCTCCAAGACCTACGACACCGGGACGGTGGAAGTCCACGCGCTGCAGGGCGTGTCGGTCACGCTGGAAGAAGGCGAGTTCGTCGCCGTCATGGGACCTTCCGGTTCGGGGAAGTCGACATTCCTCAATCTCCTCGGGTGTCTCGATCATCCCTCGGGCGGCAGGTATATCCTGGACGGCACCGACGTTTCCACGATGAGCGACGACCAGCTCGCTGCGGTCCGCAGCAAGTCCATCGGGTTCGTCTTCCAGGGATTCAATCTCCTGCAGAGGACCAGCGCGGAACGCAATATCGAGCTGCCCCTGATCTACACGGGGGAGCGGCGGCGTTCCACGCCGGCGCACGCCCTCCTGGAGGCGGTGGGCCTCCCGCAGCGCGGGAGCCACAACCCCAACGAGCTGTCCGGCGGAGAGCAGCAGAGGGTCGCCATCGCGCGCTCGCTGGTGAACTCCCCCGCGATCATCCTTGCCGACGAGCCCACGGGGAACCTCGACAGCCGCATGAGCGACGAGATCATGGACATCTTCCTCAGCCTCAACAGGGCGGGCATCACGATCCTCATGGTGACGCACGAGGAGAGCGTTGCCGCGTACGCAAAGAGGCTGATCAAGTTCAAGGACGGTGTCATCGTCTCGGACGAGCCCATGCCGAACCCCAGGCCCATGACCGGGGCCGGGATCGACGTCGAAAAGATTCGCCAGGTGACCACCCGTTCTTCCAAGGCGAGGAGAAGCATCTTCAGCCTCGGTGAGCTGTGGGAGAACGTGCGCTCGGCGGCACGGTCCCTGCTGCAGAACAAGATGCGCGCGGTCCTTACCATCCTGGGGATCCTCATCGGGGTCGGGGCCGTGATTGCCATGGTCTCCGTGGGCCAGGGCGCGACGGCCGGCGTCACGCAGAGGATCCAGGGGCTGGGGAGCAACTTTCTCACGGTCACGCCCGGGAGCGCAAACGTGGGCGGCGTCCGCCAGGGATTCGGCTCCGTGAGCACCCTGACCATTGACGATGCCGCCGCGATCAAGACCGAGGTGCCGAACATCGTCGGGGTGGAGCCCGAAAACAACGCGCGCCAGCAGCTCAAGTACCAGAAGAACAACTGGAACACGTCCCTCACGGGGACGACCGCCGACTATTCCGCCGTCCGCAACTGGGATGTTTCCGCCGGCGCGTTCTTCACGGACGAGGATAACAGGGCCAAGCGGAACGTGGTGGTCCTGGGCCAGGACGTCGTGGACAACCTTTTCGCGGACCAGGACCCGATCGGGAAAAGCGTGAAGATCGGGAGCGCGAGCTTCAAGGTCGTCGGCGTGCTGGTAAAGAAGGGCGCCGGCGGCGGGTTCTTCAGCCAGGACGACACCGCCCTCATTCCCATCAACACGATGTACGCGCGCTTCCGGCACCAGAAGGACGTGCGCAGCATTGGAGTCACGGCGACGGACAAGGACCACCTGGACCAGGTGAAGGCCGACATCACGGCCCTGCTCGAGCAGCGGCACAAGATCCAGGAAGGGGCCGCGGATGACTTCTCCATTGTCACCCAGCAGGACGTCCTGCAGACCGTGCAGGGGGTGTCGCAGATCATGACCATCCTGCTGGGGGCCATCGGCGGCATCAGCCTCCTGGTGGGCGGCATCGGCATCATGAACATCATGCTGGTCTCGGTGACGGAACGCACGCGGGAGATCGGGATCAGGAAGGCCCTGGGCGCCCGGCGGCGCGACATCATGGCGCAATTCCTCGTCGAGGCAATCATCCTCTCGGGACTCGGCGGACTCCTCGGGTGGGGTCTCGGGGCGCTGGCATCGCAGCTGATAAGCCGGTTCGGAGGGATGACAGCCATCCTCACGGTGGGAACCGTCGGCCTCGCGCTCGGGTTCTCGGTCGCAGTCGGTTTGTTCTTCGGGATCTATCCCGCGCGAAAGGCGTCGCGCATGGATCCCATTCAAGCGCTTCATTTCGAATAGGAGATGCTCATGAGAGTGACGACATATCGTGTCATGGGGGTGCTCGCCGTGGCGGCAGCGCTCGCGGCTGCTCCTGCAGCCTCGGCGCAGGCGACCGGGCCGGGCGCCGGGGGAGCTCCCCGGCAGGGGTTCTCCGTGCCCGTGCTCATCAGCCAGCTCTCCCTGTACCTGCCCGAGGAATCGACGCAGGGGCTCGGCTTCGGCTTCGGCCGCGGCGGCGGAGGCGGGCAGGGCGGCGCGGGCCAGGGTGCCGGCGCTGCAGCGGGGCAGAGCGCCGGCGGGGCAACGGCACAAGGCGCGCAGGCCGGCACGGGCGCCGCCGCGGGCGCGCAGCGATTCCGCCAGCTTTTCCAGTACACGCGGGATCCCAAGCTTTACTACACGAAGGACCAGATCACGAAGCTCCTGCCGATCCTCCAGGGTCTGCGCGACAACCCCATCCTGACCCCGTCCAAGGCGAAGGATCTCCAGGCCAGCATCGATGCGCTGCTCAGCGTCGCCCAGAAGGCGGAATACGCGGACTACCAGAAGCAGATGCAGAAGGCAATCGACGAGATCCGCAAGCAGTTCGCCGCCAGCGGCTCCGGCGGCACGGGGGCCGGCGGGGGCGGTGCTGCCGGGGCGCAGGCAGGGCAGGCCGGCAGCCAGCAGCAGGGTGGCGGCGCGCAGCTGACGCCTACCCAGCGCGCGCAGCGCCAGCTGGACGCGTTCATCAAGGTGCTGCAGGATCGGCAGAAGCAGGTGGGTGCATAGATGCAGGCAAAGATTCTCATCATCGAAGACGTGAAGGAAATGGCGGACCTCGTGCGGCTCTACCTCCAGAAGGAGGGAATGGACGCCACGGTGTGCGAGAGCGGGGAGACCGGCCTGGAGGAGTTCGCGCGCGAGCGCTTCGACCTCGTCGTTCTCGACATCAACCTGCCGGGCATCGACGGGTTCGAGATCCTCCAGAGGATCCGCAAGGCGAGCACAGTGCCCGTCATGATCGTTTCCGCCCGGGACGCGGACGAGGACATGATCCTGGGGCTGGGCATCGGGGCGGACGAGTTCGTGACGAAGCCCTTCTCCCCGAAGGTCCTCGTGGCGCGGGCGCGCGCGATGCTGCGCCGGGCCTCCGACCTGAAGGCGAGCCCCAACTGCGTGAAGTTCGGCGACTTCGTCCTGGACATCGACGGCTACCTGCTGAAGAGGGCCGGGGAAAAGGTGGCGCTGTCGTCGAAGGAGTTCGAGGTGCTCGCCTACCTCGCCACGCATCCGGGAAAGGCCATGACGCCGGACACGATCTACGCCGAGGTCTGGAGGAACCAGTACGGGGACATCACCGCCGTCGCGGTCTACATCCAGCGGCTGCGCAAGAAGATCGAGGCAGATCCCTCCGCGCCGGTCTTCATAGAGACGGTGCACGGCATGGGATACCGTTTCAACGCGGACGCGGTCCACGCATGAAACTGCGGACGCAGTTCTTCCTGCTCGTGGGGGGGATCATCGCGGTCCCCTTCCTGGTGAGCGCCTTCACCCTGCTCATGAGGGTGGCCGTGGAGCGCGGCCAGGAGCCGCTGCCCAACTACGGCTCCATCAACGAGTGGATCCATCGACGGATGCCCCGCGCCCTCGAGAGGAGCGACCTGAGGGATGTCGCGGCAAGCCGGCCGCCCGGCCTGGAGTTCGTCATCCTCGACGTGCAGGACAGCGTCACGTACTCGACCATCGCGTCCATCGCGCCGGGAACCTCCGCGTTCAAGGGCGACAACGAGCTGCTGAGATACATGCGCGACAACTTCGATCGCTACAACTTCCAGATCGAGGACCTTCCCGGCAACCTGCCGGACCTCTCCGTCGTCATCCTGCAGGTCCCCCGCATGCGCCCCGAGGTGGTCGATCTCCGCAACAACTTTCTCCAGGTGGTTACCTACACGTCCATTGCCCTGCTCGTGTTCTCCTCGCTCATGGCATTCCTCATCCTGCGGTCCCTCAACACCTCCATCCAGGGGCTGGAGGGGGCCACCCGGCGCATCGCTGACGGGGACCTCGATTTCGAGCTCCCGGCACGAGGCAACGACCAGATCTCCTCCCTCACGCGGTCCTTCGACAGCATGCGACGCGCGCTGAAGGAAGAGTACGCGCGGCGGGCGCGTTTCATCATGGGCGTCTCTCACGACCTGCGCACGCCCCTCACTCTCATCCAGGGCTACGCGGAGGCGATCGCCGACGGCTACGCCACGGATCCCGAGGCGCACAAGAAATACCTCGCCATCATCATGGACAAGGCCCGCAACCTCGAGGCGATGGTCGGCGACCTGATCGAGTTCGTCCGCATGGAAACGGGCCAATGGCGCATGACCCACCACGACGTGCCGATCCGCGCTTTCCTTTCCGAATCGGCACGACATTTCGTGGAGGACGCGCTGATCCTCAAGCGGACCTTCGTGGCGTCCATCGACCTCGCGGACGACATCTCGGTGCGGATGGACAGGGGGCTGTTCACGCGTGCCCTGGAGAACCTCGTGGGGAACGCCATCCGCTACACGCCGGAGAACGGCACGATCACCCTGTCGGCCCGCCGGGAGGGCGGGGACGTGCTCCTGTCCATCGCCGACTCGGGCATCGGCATCCCGGCGGAAGACCTCTCGCGGATCTACGACCCCTTCTACCGCGGGTCCAACTCGCGGCGCGAGCAGGGATTCGGGCTGGGCCTCACCACGGTGAAGTCGATCGTGGAAGGCCACGGGTGGACCATCATCACGGTCTCGGAGGTCGGCAAGGGCTCCACGTTCACCATCCGCATGCCCGCGGCGACCACGGTCGCCATCTCGGCCTGACGGGAGGCAGCGTCGATGCCTTCCGCCGTATGGACGGGCGGCGCGCGTTCATCGGATAATGGATCCGTCATGGACAGGGACCTCGTGCGGCACTGGCTCTCGACCCGGGCGGAGATAACGTATTCGCGCTCCTCCGGCC
Source organism: uncultured Spirochaetota bacterium (assembly GCA_963768665.1). Taxonomy (GTDB): domain Bacteria; phylum Spirochaetota; class Spirochaetia; order SZUA-6; family Fen-1364; genus Fen-1364. Next base: position 197,686 of record CAVYIU010000007.1, read on the forward strand.
CGGGCGGTCAGAACGTCAACAAGCTGAACACCAAGTCGCAGGTCCGGGTCCCGCTGCGGGAGATCCCCGGTCTTTCGGCGGCGGAGCTCTCCCGGCTCCTTCACAAGCTCGGCCCGAAGCTCGCCGCCGGTGATGTCCTCGTGGTGCAGGCGCAGGACGAGCGCAGCCAGTCCATGAACAGGGAGCTCGCCATCACCCGCGCCCTTGCGCAGATCGAGAAGGGGCTGCACCGCCCGCGGCCGCGCAAGGCCACGCGCCCCACCAGGTCGTCGAAGGAGCGCCGCCTGCAGTCCAAGAAGATATCCTCCCGCCACAAGCAGCAGCGGGGTCGCGTCGAAGAGGAGTGATGGAGCCGGCCTTCCCGCCGACGGGCCTACGTGTTCCTCTCCAGCCAGTCGGTGATGCGGAACACGTCGTCGCGCACAGGAACATCCAGGCAGTACAGGAGCTTCTCGGGCCGCAGCTCGCGGGCGATCTTTTTCACCGTGTCCAGGTCGTGTATGTCGTACATCTGGAGCCCCTTGCCGGCAGCCTGGCACTTCTTCAGCACGTCCATCCACTCGTGCATGAGAGGTTTCCCCGCGCCCGGCACCCACTGGATCACGTCGATGTCCTTGATGGCGAGGATGTCGTCGAGGTGAGGAAGGCAGCCGGGGCCGTCCAGGTGGTAGACACAGTGGTCAAGGAAGGCGGCTTCTTCCTCCAGGGCCGGGATGACGTAGCGGCGTGACAGCTCGGGGCTGAGGAGCGCCAGGAAATCGCACTGGATCGTGGCGAACTTCCCGTCGCACCAGAAGGGCGCCCAGCCGGCGCTGCCCCGTCCGTGCCCCATGGCACCTGCCTGGTAGAGCGCGTCGTAGACCGGTACGTACATCGCGCGCACCTGTTTCATGGCCTGCTCGATCTCTGCCGGCGAATCGTAGAAGTCCATGCAGAGCCTTTCCGAGCCGCGCAGCGCGAGGAGCGCATCCATGTTGCTGTGAAGATCCGCCACGGCGACGAGGTAACGCCCGTCGGCGTGGGCAGCAAGGAAGCGGGAGAACCCGAGGATCCCCTTCCAGTACCTGTTCTCGGGATCCCTGCGCAGGGGGAGGGCGGTCTTCCAGTCGTCGATGGTCTGCCGGACCCAGTCCGTGTCGGGGCTCTCGTCGGAGAACTCGAAGTCCGTGCCGAGGAACGACGCGAACTGGTCCGGGCCGAAGTCCGGGCCGAACATCGGCACCGATTCCGCCAGGAACTCCGTTGCTTCCAGGGACATGTCGATCTGGTCGAGGATATAGTTGAAGTTGCCGCTCACCGCGTGCCAGTAGCGCCGATACAGTTCTCCCTGCTTCATGCCGGGCCGCGTCACCGTGGCCCACACCGGGGGCCTGCCGAAAACCTCCCCTTCCCAGAAGGCGTTCCAGGCACTCTTCACGCGCTCGAAATCCGGCTTGTACGCGAGCTGCGCCGCGGCCGCGCGCCCGCCCCGTGGATGCTTCTCTGTGGCCATGTGCGGCGATCCTACACCGCGGCGCGCCGCGCTTCAACCGCGTCCCTCCCTTCCTCAGGACGCCCGCGGTGGGATAGAATCGGCTCACATGAAACATCCCGAGCTCTCCGCGTACGGCTGCCGCTCGCGCGAGCCGTCTCCCGTGAACCGCATGATGTCGGACTTCGCAGCCGAGTTCCGCGAAGGCGTGGACATCAATCTCGGCGTCGGCTACGTGAACGAGGCGACCATCCCGCGCGCCCGCATCCAGGAGGCGCTGGCCGAGGTGCTCGCGCACCCCGGGCGGTACAAATCCCCCCTCAACTACGGCGGCCCGAAGGGCTCGCCCACGCTGATCGAATCGATCCGGCGCTATCACGTCACGCGGGGCGTCGGCGGGCTCACGGAAGCGGCCCTCGCGGGCCGGCAGGTCATCATCGGCGGCAACGGCGCGACGAGCCTCCTGGAAGCCCTCGCACGGGTGCTGAAGCCCGGCATCGTCATCACCTCGGATCCCATGTACTACATCTACTGCGACTTCCTCGAGCGCGCGGGGTTCACCGTCGTCACCGTGCCCGAGCGGGCCGACGGGCTGCATGCCGAGGACGTGGAGGCCCGCATCGAGCGGCTGGGCGCCGAGGCGGAAGGCATCAGCTTCCTCTACGTGGTGACGGTGAACAACCCCACGGCCACCATCATCACCAACCGCGAGCGCTCGGCGCTCGTGCGCCTGGCGTCCGCGCTCACGCGCCGCCGGGGCCGCGCCGTGCCCCTCATCCTCGACAAGGCATACGAGGATCTCATCCACGACCCGGCGGTGCCGCGGCCCCGTTCGGGTCTCCTCGATGACGAGGAGGGAATCGTGTACGAGGTCGGCACGCTCTCCAAGATCATCGCGCCGTCCCTGCGCATCGGCTACATGATCGGGAGCGACGGGCCGTTCCTCCGGGCGATGATCCAGCGCACGAGCGACCTCGGCTTCAGCGGGCCGCTCATCAACCAGGAGGTCGCGAGCTGGCTCCTCGACAACGCCATGGACCGGCAGCTGGGCGAGGTCACGCGCGGGTACAGGGAGAAGGCCCTGGCGGTCCGACGCTGGCTGGACGAAGCCCTGGGCGACGAGATGGAGGAGTGCAGGGGAGGCCAGGCGAGCTTCTACTACTACCTGACGCTGCGGGGAATCCCCACCGGCGAGCAATCCCCGTTCTTCCGCTGCCTGGCGCGCAGCACGGGCCGCGAAGACATCGACGGGCCGAGCGAGGGCAGGCTCCCGCGCGTGGCGTACATCCCCGGCGAGTTCTGCGTCCACCCCCGCGGCAGCATGGTGGAGGAGGGGAAGCGGCAGCTGCGCTTTTCCTACGGGTACGAGGAGTTGCCCCGGCTGCAGGAGGCCGTGGGCTACATGGCCGAGGCGGTCGGTTACGCCCGATCCGGCGCCGGGAGCGCGCCGACGGCTGCCAGGAACGCCCGGGCGATCACCATGTGACCGGCGGGATTCGGGTGGACCCGGTCCCACGCGAGTGACATGGGGTGCACCGAGGCGAGCACCTTCTCGAAGGCTGCCTGCGTGTCCACGAGCACGGCGCCGTAGCGGGAAGCGCATTCCTTCACCACTGCGCCGTACTCGTCCATTGTCCTGCGCATCGGCTCCGCCGCGTTGGGCTCGATAAGGTACGGGGTCATGAGGACGAGACCCTTCAGGCTCGGCTTCGTGCGTTTCACCAGGTCATCGAGGACGCGCCGGTACTCGTCGATGGGCACCGCGAGCTCCGGCAGGAGCGGCCGGTCGTAGCGCCGCCACACGTCGTTGATCCCGATCATGATGGAGAGCCACTGCGGGCCGAGGTCCAGGACGTCGGTCTTCCAGCGCGCCGCGAGGTCCCGCACCGTGTTGCCGCTGGTGCCCATGTTCACCACGCGTATGCGTTTCTCGGGGCACGCGGCGCCGAGGTGGGCCGCGACGAGGCTCACGTAGCCATTGCCCAGCGCCTCGAAGCCGCCATCGCCGACCGGCTGTGCCCGGCCGCAGTCCGTTATCGAGTCCCCGATGAAAACGAGCTTGCTTCCGTCACCGATGACCATGCCTGCACTATGGTGCGCGCCGCCGGGCATGTAAAGCGCCCGGCAGCCCCTGCGCGGCGCCGCCGCGCCGTTCCCCCGCCGCCCCCGGTTCGCTTTACACCGGCGGGTGGGCAGGATAGTCTGGTCCCATGGCCAGAGCGTTCGTGGTTCTCACCGCCGTCGGGCCCGACCGCGTGGGCATTGTCGACGATCTCTCCGGGGCCGTCACGAAGGCGGGATGCAACATCGAGGAGAGCAAGATGGCCGTGCTGGGCGGAGAGTTCGCCGTCATCATGCTCGTCTCCGGCCCGGCCGGGAGCATCGACACCCTCTGCCGTTCGCTGCCCGGCATGGGAGCGTCGCTGTCGCTGCACGTCGAGTGCCGGCCCACGAGCGAGCCGCGCGCCGGCGAGCAGGGCCGCCCGTATCTCCTGGAAGCGGTGTCACTGGACACCCCGGGGATCGTGCATTCGGTGACGGCAATCCTCCGGGGGCACGGGATCAACATCGAGGACCTGGAGACCGACACCGCCGCCGCGCCGTGGACGGGAGCACCCATGTTCCGCCTGAAGGCCCACCTCGTCGTGGGGCCCTCCTCATCGATCGCGCAGCTCAAGGACGACCTGGCGCGGCTCCAGAAGGAGCACGATCTCGATATCGTCCTGAAACCTGTCCGGGAGAGATAAAGACATGCCCATTGACGCGTACCTCCGCCGCAACCGGCTCTCCGCCGAGAAGCTGGACCCTGCCCGCTCCTGCGCGGCGTTCGTCGACGAGATGACACGCGGCCTGCAGGCGCGGCCCTCCTCGCTTCCCATGATCCCCACCTACATCGAGACGGCGCGCGAGGTGCCGCGGGGTGAGAAGGTCATCGCGCTCGACGCCGGCGGCACGAACCTCCGCGTTGCGCTTGTCGGCTTCGACGAGAAGGGCGCACCGGTCGTCGAAGGCCTTGCACGGCACCGCATGCCCGGCGTCGACCAGGTCATCGGGCGGGACGAGTTCTTCCGCGCGCTCGCGGGGTTCGTGCTTCCCCTTGCCGGGCAGGGCGTCGAAGATCGGTTTCTGCTTTTCGTATCCCGCCGAGATCACGCCGCAGAAGGACGGGCGGCTCATCCAGTTCACCAAGGAGATCAAGGCGCAGGGTGTGGACGGGGAGCTGATCGGCGCCGGCCTCGCACGCGCGCTGACCGAGGCCGGCAGTCCCGGGCAGCCCCGGATCGTGCTCATCAACGACACGGTGACCACGCTCCTCGCGGGGCGCAACGCCCTTCCCGGGCGACGATTCGACAGCTTCGTCGGCGTGGTCTGCGGCACGGGCTTCAACGTCGCCTACGTGGAAGCCAACGCGCTCATCACCAAGGCAACGGGCCTCGACCCGTCTGCCTTCCAGGTGGTCAACACCGAGTCCGGCTCGTACAGCCGCGACACGCTGGGACCGGTGGACGATGCGTTCGACGCCACCACGATCAACCCGGGCCGCTACCGGCACGAGAAGACCATCTCCGGCGCGTACCTCGGCTCGCTGTGCCTGTTCGCCGTTCAGGCCGCGGCACGGGACGGCGCGCTGGGACCCGGCGCGGCGCCCGTCCTGGAGGCCGTGTCGTCGCTCTCCACGCGGGAGCTGAACGATTTCCTCCTGGACCCCGACGACCAGCGCACCCCCCTGGGCGTCGCGTGTGCGAAACTTCCCGGTGCCGGTGCCGCGCTGTACGCGCTCTGCGACGGCATCGTGGAGCGGGCAGCGGCCCACGTGGCCGTCAACCTCGCCGCGGTGGTCCTCAAGACCGGCAAGGGGCTTGATCCCCGGTATCCGGTCTGCATCACCATTGACGGCACCACCTTCTGGCAGCTGCGCGCTTTCCGCTCCCGGGTGGAGTCTTTCCTGCGGCGCATGCTTGCCGGGAAGCGCGCCCGCGCATGGGAGATCACGGGCGTCGAGGATGCGCCCCTGCTGGGTGCCGCCATTGCCGCATTGACCAACTGATCCGACCAACATACGTTTGCCCCTGGAGGTTCCCCCATGCCGCAGCTTTCACCGGACCTTGTCGAGCGCAACTACGAGAACGCGAAGAAGACCTACGCCGCCTGGGGCGTGGACGTGGAGGCGGCCCTGAAGAAGCTCGCCGCCATCCCCCTGTCCCTGCACTGCTGGCAGGGCGACGACGTGGGCGGGTTCGAGAACGCGGCGGGGCTCACCGGCGGCGGCATCATGGCCACGGGAAACTACCCGGGAAAGGCCCGCACCGGTGACGAGCTGCGTGCCGACTACGAGGCGGCGTTGTCCCTGATCCCCGGCAGGCACCGGGCGAACCTTCACTCCATCTACGGGGAAAGCGGCAGCGGCGGCGTGGAGCGCAACGCGGTCGGGCCCGAACACTTCACGAAGTGGATCGCGTGGGCAAGGAAGCTCGGGATCGGGCTCGATTTCAACGAGACCTACTTCAGCCATCCCATGGCGGCCTCGGGCTTCACGCTGGCGTCCCGCGACAGGAAGGTGCGCGACTACTGGGTCGAGTACACGCAGCGCTGCCCGGCAGATCGGCCAGGCCATCGGGAAGGAGCTGGGCACCCCCTGCGTCATCGACCTCTGGATCGCCGACGGCTACAAGGACACTCCGGCGGACAGGCTCGCGCCGCGCACCCTGCTCAAGGAATCCCTGGACCGCATCTTCCAGGTGAAGCTCGACCCGCGCTTCGCCCGGGACGCGCTGGAGGCGAAGCTCTTCGGCATCGGCTCCGAGTCCTACGTGGTGGGCTCCCACGAGTTCTACCTCGCCTACGCCATGAAGAACGACATGATGCTGTGCCTGGACATGGGGCACTTCCATCCCACCGAGTCCATCGCCGACAAGGTCTCCTCCATCCTCCTCTTCTCCCGCGAGCTTCTCCTGCACGTGAGCCGGGGCATCCGCTGGGACAGCGACCACGTCGTGACGCTCAACGACGACGTGAAGGCGGTGGCGGCCGAGGTGAACCGGGCAGGCGCGTGGGACCGCGTGCACATGGCCACCGACTACTTCGACGCGAGCATCAACCGCGTCGCCGCGTGGGTGATCGGCTGCCGCGCGACGCTGAAGGCCATCCTCCTCGCCCTCCTGGAGCCCACCGCCCTCTTGCAGAGGGAGGAAGAGGCGGGCAATGACACGGCGCGGCTCGCGCTCATGGAAGAGGTCCGCGACCTTCCCTACGGCGCCGTCTGGGACCAGCACTGCGCGAAGAGCGGCGTGCCCGTGGGCGCCGCGTGGCTCGACCGCGTGGTGGAGTACGAGCGCACGGTGCTCTCCAAGAGGCGGTAGGATGGAATTGCAGCAGCTCCTCGAGGTCTCCCGCTTCTACGGGGAAGGGAACGATTTCGCCATCGCCGGCGGCGGCAACACGTCGGTGAAGGACCGGGAGCACATCGTCATCAAGGCGAGCGGTGTCGGCCTCCGCGGCATCACGGAGGCGGGCTTCGTCGAGCTGTCCCGCGAAGGGGTGCGCCGCATCCTCTCCCGCTCGTATGCCGAGGACCCTTTCCAGCGAGAGGCGCAGATCAAGGCCGACCTCATGGCCTGCCGTTCGCAGCCTGAGAAAGGCGGACGGCCTTCCGTGGAAACTTCCCTGCACGAGATGATCGAGCTGCGCTACGTCGTGCACACCCACCCGTGGTGCGTGAACGCTCTCACGTGCGCGAAGGACGGCGAAAAGGCTGCCCGCGACCTGTTCGGCGCCGACCTCCTCTGGGTCCCCTACAGCGACCCGGGCTACCGGCTGGCAAAGGTGATGGAAGAGAAGCTCGCGGCGTTCCGGAAGGCCGGGCGCGGTGAGCCGAAGCTCATCCTCATGCAGAACCACGGCCTCGTGATCGGGGCGGATTCCGTGGCCGAGGTGAAGAAGCTCACCGCCGAGGTGGTCGCGGAGATCGGCGCGAAGTTCCGCGAGCCGCTCCCCTCGGGAGAGCTTCCCGTGCCCGCCGCGGCCGTGAAGGTGATACCCGCCCTGCGCATGCTCCTCTCCACGGACAGCGGCGTGAAGTCAGCCTGCGTTCGCAACAGCGCGCTCATCCAGCACTTCCTCGAAGCCGGGCACCGTGACGGCGTGCTCCTGCCGTTCATGCCTGACAACATCGTCTACTGCAAGTCGGCGCCCCTCGTTCTCACCGGCGGAGGGAACCCCGAGAAGATCCTCGCGTCGTTCGACGGCGCCGCGGCCGCCTTTCACAAGCGCTGGGGCTACCCGCCGAAGATCCTCCTCGTCGAGGGCATCGGTGCCGCTGCCGTCGAGGACAGCAAGCGCTCGGCGGACACCTGCCTGGACGTGTTCGAGGACCTGATGAAGGTGAGCTTCCACAGCCGCGCCTTCGGAGGCCCGCGCTTCCTCTCGGCCGCCGACATCCAGTTCATCGACACGTGGGAGGTGGAGAGCTACCGCCGCAGCGTGTCGAAGGGCGCCGGCACGAAGGGCCGGATGGAGGGCAGGATCGCGCTGGTCACCGGTGCGGCGCAGGGCTTCGGCAAGGGGATTGCCGAGGGCCTGTTCGCGGAGGGCGCCGACGTGGTCATCGCCGACCTCAATGAGCCCGCCGGCCGGGGGCTGGCGGACGCGCTCAACGCCTCGGCGGCGGCCGGCGGGTCACCGCACCGTGCGCTCTTTGCGGCGTCCGACGTGACGAACCCTGGCTCGCTGGACGCTCTCGCCCTGGCATGCGTGACGGCTTTCGGGGGCCTGGACCTCCTCGTGAGCAACGCCGGCGTCCTCAAGGCAGGCAGCCTCGAAGAGATGACGCTGGAAAGCTTCGAGTTCGTGACGAAGGTGAACTACACCGGCTACTTCCTCTGCGTGAAGCACCTTTCGCCCATCATGAAACTCCAGGGGCGCTACCGTCCGGGCCGCATGACCGACATCGTCCAGATCAATTCGAAGTCGGGCCTCGAGGGGAGCAACAGGAACTTCGCCTACGCCGGCGGGAAGTTCGGCGGCATCGGCCTGACGCAGTCATTCGCGCTGGAGCTGGTGGAGCACGGGATCAAGGTGAACGCGGTGTGCCCGGGCAACTTCTTCGAGGGGCCGCTGTGGTCGGACCCGGAGAAGGGGCTGTTCGTGCAGTACCTCCGTGCCGGCAAGGTCCCCGGCGCGAAGACGGTCGACGATGTCCGTCGCTCCTACGAGTCGCGTGTGCCGATGGGCAGGGGAACCACCGTCATCGACGTGGTCAGGGCCATCCTCTACATCGTTGAACAGCAGTACGAGACCGGCCAGGCGCTTCCCGTCACGGGCGGCCAGGTGATGCTGCGGTAATACCACAGCCGCGGTGATGCTGGGCTGAAAAGCCGGCGGCTCGGAGATGTCCCCCGGGCCGCCGTTCCAGCGGTCAGCCTGTCAGGCGCTCATGCGTACCGCCTGCCCGTGATCCAGAGCCCGACCAGCACGATGAGATCTGCGCTCAGGGCATTCAGCCACGTCACGAAATCAGGCTCGAAGATATTGTAAAAAACGTACCCGAAGAGGATCTTCAGGATCCAGAGGATCGCTATCACGAGGCATGCGATCCAGAGAACCCTTTTCTCGACGGGGATGAACAGGGCAAGGCCGATGATGATCCCGGCGATCAACTCGGCCAGCGCGGTGATCAGATTGACCGGGTTGTCTGCCCTCCCGAAGAGCCGGTTGAGCGAACGTCCGATCTCGTTCAGCCGCGAGTTGTACTCGGTCAGGCCGACGATCCCCAGGGTTATGAGAAACAGGACCAGCGCGATTTGCAGGAGCAGCGTTGCGTCAAATATAGACTTCGGTCGGGACTTGGCCATGCGACAGCCTCCTTGCGGGTTTCGATTCGCTGCCAGAGTACCCGGTCCATCGGGATGTCCGCAAGACTCTTCCCCGGGGCACTTTACACGAAGCCCCATTTTCGGTATGTTTCTGACTCCAAGATACAGGAAACTGAAGGCAGGTCATCCATGGCGCGCAAGTGCGAGATATGCGGAAAAGGGACGGTCACCGGGAACAAGGTGAGCCATGCGAAAAACAGAACCCGCAGGGTCTGGAAGCCCAACCTCCTGAAGATTCAGACAATGGTCGGCACGACGAAGACGACGATAAAGATCTGCACGCGCTGCCTCCGCAGCGGGAAGGTCGTCAAGGTCGTCTGAGGTCTCCTGTCTCAAAAGTCCCGCGTCGTTCCCTGGACCGTGACGTCAAAGACCTGGTTGCCCTGGTCGCTTGTCAATAACTGAACAACCTCGCTGCTGCTCTGGTTGTCCTTCCGCCCGTAGTAGGTGATGTCAAACGTGGTTGTCGAGGCCGAGGCCACGGGCGAAACCGGCGAGGCAGTGAGGGAGAAGTCACCGGGTTCGTTGCTAGTCAGGAACACGGGACCGGCCAGGATCGACAACGCATCCGTCCCGCCATTCGTGATCTGGAACTGCACTGTCTCGCTTTCGGAGGAGAGGAGCGGCGCGAAGGCGACCGTGCCCCCGTTCGCAACGTCCATCCAGCCGGCTGCGCCGTCGTAGGCCAACCCGAAGGAACCCGCCCCCGTGCCGGTTCCCGACACGGCGAAGCTGCTGGTGCCCTGGCTCGTTCTCACCGTGATTGTCGACGCGATGCTCGCTATGAACGTCGGTGTGAACGCAACCTCGAACGGGACGGAGCCGCCGGCGGGCACGATGGTGGTGGTTGGCGGCGTGAGAGTGAAATCCGCAGTGTCGGTCTCCTGGACCGCATCGTCAAAGCTGAGGCTGAAAGGCACCGTTCCGGCGTTCTGTATCTCGAACCTCACCGGAGTGCTCCGCGAAGCAACCGGGACGCTCCCGAAATCGAACGCGCCGCCGCTCGCGATGACCGTGAAGCCCTGGACAATCTGGACTGAGCCTTCCATGACGCTGTTGCCCAGCCAGGAGTCGAAAAAGCTGCATCCAGAAAAGAAAGACGCCACGGGTACGAGGAGCGACAGGGCCAGGACGGCAGCGATTCTCATTTTGCACCTTCAACAGGATCGCAGACCCTTGAAAAGGGCCAAGAACGGCCCTTTGAGAGTCGTGCAAAATGAGAATTCGCTCCCTCGGCGTCGAACTGAGAACTGCTGGCCAGGACGGCTTTCAATGGATTTTTCATAGGCACCACATCTACAATGTACTGCTTTTCGCGACGTTCAGAGCGCCCGGCTCTTACGCTGCCGAAATCGCAGGAGCCCCTTGCCGTGAGGTCCGAGTGCAGTGGAGCGAAGTGATCCGTCGGACCGCGGCGAGGCACGGGTGCCCCGCCGCACGTCCCGTTGTCGTTCTACTTCGCCGCGAGGTTCGCGGCGACCTGCTCCCAGGAAACGATGTTCCAGAAAGCCGCGATGTAGTCCGGTCTCCTGTTCTGGTATTTCAGGTAGTACGCATGCTCCCAGACGTCCAGGCCCAGGATGGGCTTCATCCCCTGCGACACGGGGCTGTCCTGGTTGGGAAGGCTCGCGACCACGAGCTTGCCCGCGGCGTCGGCGCAGAGCCATGCCCAGCCGCTGCCGAAGTGGTTCGCCGCGGCGTTGCCGAACTGCTCCTTGAACGCGTCGAAGCTTCCGAAGCTCTTGTCGATCGCCGCGGCGAGGGCGCCCGACGGCTTGCCGCCGCCCTTGGGCGACAGCAGCTTCCAGAACATCGCGTGGTTCAGGTGGCCGCCGCCATGGTTGCGCACCGCCGTGCGTACGTCGGCGGGAACCGAGTCCAGCGAGCGAAGGATCTCCTCGATCGGGCGCCCGGCGAACGCGGGCGCCTTTTCCAGCGCGGCGTTCAGCTTCGCGACATACGTGCCGTGGTGCTTGTCGTGGTGGATTTCCATCGTCTTCGCATCGATGTGCGGCTCAAGCGCGTTGAAAGCGTAGGGAAGGTCAGGCAGAGTAAAAGGCATCAAACACCTCCTGTGTGATATACATTCGTTGTGTAAATATTAGTAATTTACTCAGGTATAGGCAAAGGAATTAGGAGCAGGGTAAGGCAGCAGCCGGGCAGCTGATCCTTGCGCCGCGGCACCGGGGCGGATATCGTCCCCTCCTATGGAGCGCCTTCGCTTTTTCGACGCGCACGTGGCAGTGGGTCCCCGCAGGGTGACCTCGTGGGGACAGGAGGGAGATGCCGCCGGGGTCTTCGCGCGGCTGCGCGAGTGCGGGATCCACGAGGCTCTGGTGTACCACACCGCGGCCGTTGAGCATCACCCGGCCGTTGGCAACCGGGAGATCATCGCGGAGCTGAACGGGATTCCGGGAGCCTGGCCGGTGTGGGCCATGCTTCCTTTCTCTACAGGGGAGCTCGGCGACAGGCAGGGCCTGCGCAGTGCCATGAAGGACCGCGGCGTGAAGGGCGCTCTCCTCTACCCCGCCGAACACGTGTACAGCGGGGCGGAATGGTGCTGCGGGGATCTCTACGAGATGCTGGAGTCGATGAGGATGCCCGTGTTCACCCGGTTCGCTCCCGCGGATTTCTCCTGGTCGGACCTGGCCACCCTGCTTGCCGATCACCCGGACCTGCCGGTGATCCTGCGTAACGTGAACTACCAGGTCGACCGCAACGCCTACCGGATGCTGGAGAAGTTCCTGAACCTCCGTATCGAGACGGCCCGCTACCTGGTCTTCCGCGGCATCGAGGAGATCGTTCGTCTCTTCGGCGCGTCCCGGCTCATCTTCGGCAGCGAGGCGCCTCTGCTCAGCCCCGGCGCTGCCGTGACCCCGATCCTCGAGGCCGCTGTCTCCGGCGAGGACAAGGAACGCATTGCGGGAGGAAACCTCCGGACGCTGATCCAGGGGATACGCTATGACGACTGAGTCAGCCCTCGCGGGCCGCGTCCTTTCCCGTGAAGCACTCGGCGTCCCTGTCATCGACTGCCACGGACACCTTGGGATGCACGGGCCGCAGAACATTCCCCACGCCGGTGCCGCCGACGCGCTGGTGCGGATGATGGACGAGGTGGGTATCCGGACACTCTGCCTCTCGAGCCACCTCGCCCTGTCACCTGACGTCCGCCAGAGCAACAGCGAAGCAATGGAGGCGGCCGCGAGGCATCCCGGCCGCCTGGCTGCCTATGCCGTCTTCAACCCGACCCGCCCGGTCGGGGAGAGCCTCCAGGACCTCGCCCTGCATCTCGGCGCGCGCGCGATGATCGGCGTGAAGCTGCACACGACCCTTCACCAGGCGGGCGCAGGGGACCCGCGCTACCTGCCGGCATACGAGTTCGCCCGCCAGCACCGCAAGGTGGTGCTCTGTCACACGTGGGGCGTTGCCGACATCAAGGGCATGGAGGAGATGGCGCACCGGTTCCCCGACGTCCCGATCCTGATGGGTCACTCGGGCGGATACGACATCGCCGCCATGGAAGAGGCCATCCGCGTCTCGCGTGAAAACGGGAACGCGTTCCTCGATCTCACGCTCTCGGGGATGTTCGAGGGCGTGGTGGAACGGTTCGTGCAGGAAGCCGGCGCGCAGAAGGTGCTCTTCGGTTCCGACATGCCGTTCATCGACCCGCGCGCCGGCCTGGGGCGGGTTGTCTTCGCGCGCATCTCGGACGCAGCCAAGGAAGCGATACTCGGCGCAAACATGCTGGGCCTCCTTGACGGCGTGCTGCCCGGCTTCGACCTCCCGGCGGTCAGGAGAACGACATGATGACGCCCCGCGAGAGGATACTGACGACGCTGTCCGGCGGAACCCCTGACAAGGTGCCGTGGTTCGGCGACCTCGACTACTGGGCCACGGCGCTGGTCGTGCGCGGCGAAAAGCCGCGCGATTTCAAGAGCGACGCGGCGTACCTGGCGTGGCACCGGGAGCTGGACCTCGGGTTCTACCTGCAGGGCAGCTTCCCCTTCACGGCGCACTACGACGAGTGCGAGATCACGGAGACGGTGGAAGGTCCCTGGACCAGCCGCGCCGTGCGGACCCCCCGCGGCGTGCTGCGGGAACGCTCGTTCTGGAGCGACCGGACATTCTCCTCCTCGCCGGTGGAACGGCTTGTGAAGAGTCCCGAGGACCTGCCCGCGTACCGCTCCATGGTGGAGCACGCGCGCTACGAGCCCGACTACGGGCCCGTGACGCGCCGGGCCGCACAGACGGGGGACCAGGGCATCAGCCTCTGCTACCTGCCAAGAAGCCCGTTCATGGAGCTTGTCGTCGAGCACGCGGGCATCGAATCCGTCGCAATGATCCAGGCGGACGCGCCGGAGGAGCTGGGCGCAACCCTGGACGCCATGCGGGAGAGCCAGGCGGCTGCCTGCCGGCTGGCTCTGGAAAGCCCGGCCGAGGTGCTCATGATTCCCGAGAACCTCTCCTCCGAGGTGGTGGGCGAGCGTTTCTTCGAGATGTACGTGCGGGACGACCAGGTGGCGTGGGCGCGGCGCATTGCCGAAGCGGGGCGCTATTCCTGCATCCACATGGACGGCTCGCTGCGCGGGTTGCTGCGCCAGGAATCCTCGATCGGCCTGACCTTCATAGAGGGGATGACCCCGGCACCGGTCGGGGATGTCGCTCTCCCGGAGTGGGACTCTTTCCGTGGAGGATCGGGGGTCATCTACTGGGGCGGTATCCCGGGTCCCTTCTTCACGGCGGCAGTGGACGACGCCACTTTCGACCGGTTCGTGGTCCAGGCGCTGTCGGTGATGCGGAACGACAGGCGGTACGTCCTCGGCGTTGCCGACCAGGTGCCCCCCGACGCGCTGGAAAGCCGCGTGCGGCGCGTGGCCGAGCTGGTGGACGTCCACGGCAGGTACGCATGACAGGCCGGCAGCGCATGCTCATGACGCTCCGGTTCGAGCAGCCGGACAGGCCGCCGCATTTCGAGCCCATGTTCGAGCTGGAGAAGGAGGCCTTCGGGCTCAGCTTCCCCGACCGCACGGCATGGGACGGCTGTACCGCCGCGGAGAAGGACCGCATGATCGGTCGGTGCATGGCGATCTACGAGAAGATCGTCCAGCGCTTCCAGTGGGATGCGCTCATGGTATTCTGGCCGTGGAGCGACGCCGACGGGGTGCGCGGCGCCCGCCGTGTCTTCGGTGACGACATCCTGGTGGGCGGCGTGATCGGCGGCGGGGTGTGGTCCATCGAAGGCATGGCGGACTGGACGCAGTTCTCCGTGGACCTGGCGGAGCACCCCGAGGAGATCCACGCCGAGGCGCGCCGCCGCGAAGCCCGCACGCTGGAATGCGTGGAGAAGCTGGCGGACGCCGGCGCCGAGTTCATCCACCTGGTGAACGACGTCGCCTTCAACGCGGGCCCCTTCGTCTCCCCGGCCCAGTTCGCGGAGTTCGTCACGCCCTACTGGCGGCGCGAGGTCCAGGCTGTCCGTCGTGCCGGGTGCATCCCGTTCATCCACTCGGACGGCCAGCTCATGCCGGTCATGGACCAGCTGCTCTCCCTGGAGGCGGCGTGCCTGCAGTCCATCGACCCCATGGCCGGCATGGACATCGCCGAGGTGAAACGGCAGACCTACGGCCGCATGGCCCTCATGGGCAACGTGAAGTGCAGCGTCCTGCAAGACGGGCCGCGGGAGGCCATCCGCGCCTCGGCGCTGTACTGCCTGGCACACGGGACGCCGGGCGGCGGGTACGTCTTCGGAACATCGAATACCATTTTTCCGGGGATGCCCCTGGAGAACTACGAGTATATGCTGGAGGTCTATCGCGAGTTCTGCGCGGGCCCGGGGAACCAGCCGCCGGGGGACCGGCGGCGGCCGGGCCCGCCTGCGAAAGGAGCGGGTGCATGAAAGGAAAGACGGCGATCATCACGGGGTCCGCCCGCGGCATCGGTTACGGCACGGCGACGTGCCTGGCGCGCAAGGGCGCGAACGTGGTCATCGGGGACATGGACGCGGAGGCGGCCCGCAAGGCCGCGGAGAAGCTCTCCCGCGACACCGGGGCAAAGGCCATCGGCGTGCAGTGCGACGTGACCGTGCGCGCCCAGGTGGAGGCCATGATCGCGGAGGCGAAGAAGAGGTTCGGGGGCATCGACATCCTCGTGAACAACGCGGGGATCTGTCCGTTTGTCGAGGTCATGGACATGAGCGAGGAGATGTTCAAGCGCACGATCGACGTCAACCTCAACGGCGCTTTTCACTGCACGCAGCTTGCCGGGCGGCTGATGATCGAGCAGGGCAGGGGAGGGCGCGTGGTCTTCATCACCTCCCTGGCCGTGAACGTGACTGCCTCCGCGCAGGCGGACTACGCCGCGTCCAAGGCGGGCCTGCACATGCTCATGAAGAGCTTCGCCATCGCGCTGGGCAGGCACGGCATCACCTGCAACGCGATAGCGCCCGGCATGATCCTCACCGACATGACCCGCCACCACTGGGAACAGCCCGAGCCGGCCGCGTTCATCAAGACCCGCGTCCCGGTGGGGCGCATCGGCACGCCGGAGGACATCGGCAACGCGGTGGCCCTCCTCTGTGCCGACGAGGCCGCGTACATCAACGGCGTGGGCATCATCGTGGACGGCGGGCACCAGGCGGTGTGCGTATGAAGGTCGACCTCGCGGGAAAAGTAGCGCTCGTCACGGGCGCCTCGGGAGAGCTGGGGCGCGTCATGGCCAGGACACTGGCGGAATGCGGCGCCGATGTCGTCATTCACTACAACACGTCCGTTGACCGCGCCGCGGCCCTGCAGAAAGAAGTGCAGGCGATGGGTCGCCGCGCCTGCATCGTGCAGGCCGACGTCACGCGCCAGGAAGACGTGCTTCGCATGCGTGACGAGGCGGGAAAGCGGCTGGGGTCTCCTGACATCATCGTGAACAACGCCGTGATCCAGTTCGCATGGACGAGCGTACTGGAGCAGTCCGCGGAGGCCTTCCGCTCGCAGTTCGAGAGCTGCACGCTGCACAACGTGTTCATGACGCAGGCGTTCGTGCCGGCCATGATCGCGAAGAAGTGGGGACGCGTGATTGCCATCAACACGGAGTGCTCGCTGCAGTGCTTCCCCACGCAGGCCGCCTACGCCGGCGGGAAGCGCGGCATGGACGGCGTCCTCCGCGTGCTGGCGCGGGAGGTCGGCGAGCACGGCGTCACGGTGAACCAGGTGGCGCCGGGCTGGATGGTGAGCGAGACCAGGCCCGCGGAAGGCCGGCCGGAGAGCTACCGCGAGAAGGTGCCGCTGCGGCACTTCGGCCACGACCAGGACATCGCCAACGCGGTTGCCTTCCTGGCGTCGGACCTCGCCGGCTTCATCACGGGTGCGTTCCTCCCGGTGTGCGGCGGCAACGTCATGGTGGGGATATAGGTCTCACGGCGCATGAATGGCAGCAGCTCTCAGCTTGATGCCGAGGGAGCGAATTCTCATTTTGCACGACTCCCAAAGAGCCGTTCTTGGCCCATTTCAAGGGTCCGCGGTCCTGTCGAAGGTGCAAAATGAGAATCGCCGGCATGAACGTCCTGTCCCTTGATGGCGTGAGCCTGACGCTGGTCGATGCGCCCCTCTTCGAAGGGGTGACACTCGGCATCGACGACGGCCAGAAGATCGGGTTCATCGGCAGGAACGGGGCCGGCAAGTCCACCTTCCTGAAGCTGATCCAGGGCACCATCGCCCCGGATACCGGCTCGGTGTCACGGCACCGCGAGCTCACCATCAGCGCCCTGGAACAGCACCCCGCGTTCCCCGCGGGCGCGACCCTCGCGGCGGCCTGTCCCCCCGACCCTGACCCGCGGGTCGCCGATTCGTTTCGTTCGTACTGCCGGGAGCTCGGGCTCATGGACCAGGACGCGCCGGTGGCGGCTTTCTCCGGGGGCATGCTTCGCAAGGCTTCCCTCGCGCGCTGCCTGTCGCGCGGCGCCCGCCTCCTCCTGCTGGACGAGCCCACCAATCACCTGGACCTCGACACCATCGAGTGGCTGGAGGCGTACCTGCGCCGCGCCGCGGCGGGCTTCATCATGGTGACGCACGACCGCTACTTCCTGGACGCCGTTTGCTCGTCGATCATGGAGATCGAGTCACGCCGCATCCTGGCGTACGCGGGCAACTATTCCCGCTACCTGGAGCTGCGGGCGGAGCGGGAAGAGGCGCGGGAGCGCGCCGAGCAGCGCCGGGCGTCCATCCTGCGGGGCGAGCTGGAGTGGCTGAAGAGGGGTCCGCGGGCGCGCACGGGCAAGGACAAGGGCCGCAAGCAGCGCATCAAGGACATGGTGGACAGCGGCGCGCAGCGCGAAGCCTCAATGCAGGAGTTCTCCTCCTCGCACCGCCGGCTGGGGAAAAAAGTCCTGGAGTTGCACGGCGTCACGCGCTCGTTCGAGGGCCGGCAGGTGATCGCTCCCTTCACGTACAGCTTCCGCCGGGGCGAGCGCATCGGGCTGCTCGGTCCCAACGGATCCGGCAAGACCACGTTCCTGCGGCTCGTCTCGGGCGAGCTTCCGCCGGACGCCGGGACCGTGGCCCGCGGCGAGACCACCGCGTTTGCGCACTTCACGCAGACGGGCGCGGGCGTGAACGGCGCGCTCACCGTCCTGGACTTCATGAAGGAGCTGGCCGAGCGCGTCCCGCTGCAGGGCGGCGGCTCCCTCACGGCGGAACAGTTCCTCGAGCGCTTCCTGTTCCCCCGCACCATGCACGCGGTGACCGTCGACCGGCTCTCCGGCGGGGAGGTGCGCAGGCTGTCCCTCGTACGGCTCCTGGCCACGGCGCCCAACTTCCTGCTCCTCGACGAGCCGACCAACGACCTTGACCTCGACACCATCCGCCTGCTGGAAGACTACCTCTGCGACTTCCCCGGCTGCATCCTCCTCGTATCCCACGACCGCGCTCTCCTCGATCGGCTCACCGACTACCTGTTCGTCTTCGACGGCAAGGGCGGCATCAAGGGGTTCACCGGGACCTACGAGGACTGGCGCGAAGCGGAGGAGGAAGAGGCAGCGCCGGCTGCCGCGCGGCCTTCCGCGCCGCCTCCCCAGAAGCGGGAGAAGACAGGCCTCTCGTTCAAGGAACGGAAAGAATACGAGTCCCTGGTGGGGGAGATCGACGCACTCGAGCAGGAGCAGAAGAAGCTGGAAGAGGGGTTCCAGCGCTCGGTCACGGACCCGGTCGCGCTCCAGGGCGAGCGCCGCCGCTACACCGAGGTGCTTGCCCTTCTCGAGGCCAGGATCGCACGGTGGGAGGAACTGGCGGGAAGATCGGGGGAGTAGCGCGCGGTCCGCGGCGGGGACAGCGGCCGTGGCGCCCGCGGAAGGCACGACGGGCCCGCGCCCGCGGCATCGGCCCCGCGGCGGCGATCAGAGCGCGTGCTCCGTTCGCTGGATCACTTCTCCCTGCATCTTCGCTCCCAGGTGCACGAAGTAGTCCGAGTAGCCTGCCACGCGCACGAGGAGGTCCTGGTAGCGCTCCGGATGCGCCTGCGCGTCCCTGAGCGTCTCGGAATCCACGACGTTGACCTGCAGCTCGAATCCCCCGCGCCTCATGTAGGTCTCGATGAGATGCCGCAGCCGGCCGAGCTCTTCGGGCGACCGGAACGTCCGCTTCGCGAACTTCACGTTGTGCACCAGACCGCCGAGGGCCGGCGCGTGGTTCCACTTCGTCGTGGAGAGAACCGACGCGGTCGGGCCCGCCTTTTCACGGCCCTGGGAAGCGCCGGCACCGTCGGCAAGCGGCATGCCCGCCCTTCTCCCGTCCGGCGTTGCCCCGGTGGCCGCGCCGAGGCTCTCGTGCATGATCCAGCAGAAAAACCCCGGAACGTACTCGTGGGGCCCCACCGTGAGGGAGGCCGACGTGCGGTTGATGAACTCGGCCATCTCGACCGCCACCCGGTCGGCTTCATCGTCGTCGCTGCCGTAGCTGGGAAACCTGTTCGCAATCCGCGCGCGGAGGGCCTCGTGACCCTGGAAGTCGTTTGCCACGATCTCGTGCAACCGGGCGAGGGAGAGCTCGCGTGACTGGTACACGAGCCTGTCGACCGCCACGAGGCTGTCGGCGAGATTGGCCAGGCCGACGAAGGAGTTCTCCACCCACGCGTACCGTGCCCCGCCCCTGTCGAAGTCCAGCCCACGCTCCAGGCAGTCCGCGATGAGGCAGCTTGCCAGCGGGAAGCAGACCGGTCAGCGCGCGCTGTTTCCATACGCGGTCCAGCCGGCGCGCTTCCCCGGCCACTGTCTCGGCCAGGCGCGCTTTCACGATCTCCTTCAGCTCGGCGAAAGTGGCGGGCTCGCTCCCTCCGTCGGCGATCCGCTCCATGACTTCCAGAAGGGCCCGGGGGCAGTTGAAGTACGGCGCGGTCACCCAGATGTGAGATGCGCCGGCCACCTTGATCTCGACGCAGGTGGAGTTCACGTAATCGAAGGAGTCTTCGGCCGAGACCCCGTGGTTGCGCAGGCTGCGGGAGATCAGCTCGTCGTTGAAAATGGCCGGGTCACCGACACCGGTCGCGAGCATTGCGCACGAGTAGTCCAGGAGCTCGGGGGGCGTGCCCTCGTGCCACGCCAGCCCGACCGTCGGGTAGACGAGCCTCGTTGCCGATCGCGCCGCGAGGCATATCCAGGTGAGGTCATTCGTCTCATCGCGACCCGAGCGGTCACTGCCGCCGACCATCACCGACACGGCAGAGCCGGGTCCGAGGATCATGGTGCACTGGATGTACAGGCAGCAGACAAGGTCGAAGGCGCGGCGCGCATCGATGCGGCCCGCCGCGAGATCGGCCTCGTAGAACGGGCGCAGGGTCTGGTCCATCCTTCCCGGCGCTGTCAGGGCGTGGTCCTCGCCGAACCACAGGGCGATCATCGTGAGGAACATCAGCTCGACGGCTTCGTGGAAGGTCGACGGCGGCTCGCGCGAAAGCCTCTCGATCATCGGGGCAAGCTGTTCGTGCCCGTGCGAGCGCTTGCACGCCTGCGAGACGCCCCGGATGTACGTCGAGAAGCCTTCCATGGCGATCCCGCACGCGCGGTAGAAGACCTGCCTCTCCGGGTCCTTTTCGGCGGCGAGCCGGTCGGCGATCTCCTGCCGCAGGCCGCCGATGCCGGCCCTGAACAGTTTCCTGTAGTCGGGGTGGAAGTGCCCCGGATCGCCGCCCGGGAACGGGGGGATGCTGCCGAGAATGCCGGCAGCGGCGTCGATCCGTTCCGTCTCCTCCGGCGTGGCCGGCCTGAAGTCGGGCCGCCCGACCACGAGCTCGCCGGGGCTGATGTCGACGGGAAGCGAGCCGAGCCTGCACGCCGTGCGTCGCGCTCGCCAGAGGAGCCAGTCCTCGGTCTCCGCGTGCTGCTGCCAGGCGGCCGCGTCCACCAGGGGCAGCGTTGCCACGCTGAAGGGGCCCGTCCGGCGGAGCGCCGCCTCTCGGAGAGGCACGAGGTCCGGGTTCAGCCTGTCCAGCGAACGCACGAATGCCTTCAGCATGGGCTCACCTGCCTCCTGCCTGTTCAACGCCGGTCCGCGCGAGCCAGTCGCCGAGGATGCGGGCCGGGTCTGTCGTTTCAGTCGCGGTGCGGATCTCGACGTGGGAGGCAATCGGAACATAGCTCCCGAGCGCGATAGTCGTGCCGAGGGGAGCGCCATCCGCGCCGCACGGATCGAGGAGCAGGAACCGCCGGTCCGTCCGGTGACGGATCAGCTCGGGAATATCGAACTTCGAAAGGACACCCGGCAGGTACGCGTAGCGGCTCCACGCCGGTGTCGCGGCCGTCGCGATCGACTCGAAGCTGCAGGGAAACGAATCAAGGATGATCCTTTCGACACGGGGATGCAGGATGCCGCCGAACAGGGCGGGGAGGGCAGCCTCCGCCCGGCCGTAGACCGCGATCGGGCCGTCACTGCAGGCGTCCATGACACGCAGGACGTCGGTGACCTGCTCTCCCAGTGCGGTCCCGCCGCAGAGGATAATGAGGTCCGACAACGGCCTGTCAACCGAGCACCACCAGTACATGTCGTAGTCCGAAGGTTCCGGGCGCAGCTCGCCGAAACCGCGGATGTCCGCCGAGACGATCCTCCGGCACGCGCCGTAGAACCCGCCGCGCTGGCGGAGCGGGGAAAGCTTTCCGTTGTCCACGAAGCAGGCCAGCGTCCCCCCGGGCGCGTCGGGGAACGGGGCGTCCAGGACCGGCAGGCTTGGCTCTCCCGGAGCGTGCAGGACTCTCTTCACCAGGCCGGGGAATCCCCAGGACTCACTCGGCACCCTTTCCTCGGAGCCGGTCGCGGGGACGCGGACGCGGCAGACCTCGCGTATGTCCTGGTCCGTCACGGCGGGGCGCGCCACCTGGTCCCGCCGCGCACGGAGCGCGCGCACCTCCCGCCGGATCACCTGGAGCATGCCGTCGGTCGACGCTGCAGTGCCGCAGTCCAGTGCTTCGCGCGGAAGCAGCTCGCAGTCCTTGACGGGGGCCGCGGACGGCAGCCCCAGCAGCCAGCGGCGCAGCCAGGACGCCGCCTCGTTGGCCATGGGAACCGTGTACGCGTGGGGGCTCTCGTCGAAGAAAAGGGAGAGACGGTCAGCCGCACCCTCGAGCTCGTAGACGCGGCGTGCCTGCTGCACGGAACGCTCGACGTACTCCTTCCTGAACAGCGTGTCGCTGGTGCCGCCGATCACGAGGCAGGGAAGCGGAGCCGCGAGGCAGAGGAGGTGGTCGAAATCGAGGCCGACGGCAGCCTGGCCGGGCATGAGTGCCTCGGGACAGCCGGTGTAAAGGCCCTCGACGATGTGACCGCCAAGGGAGGCCACGGAGCAGGCCGGCGCAAGCGCGCGCACGCGGTCGTCGAATGACGCGAGGAACAGGCAGGCCGCGCCGCCGCCGGAGACGCCCGTGACGCCGAGCCCGCGCGACGCGTCGATGTCCTCGCGTGCGCAAAGGCAGTCCGCCGCGCGCACCGCATCGACCTGGAAGAACCAGTTCGACCACGTGCCCGCCATCGCCGCCTGGGCGCCCTGGATGAAGTGGTCGTTGTCCTTTTCCCGCTCGCCGAACATCGGCATGTCAAAGAGCGCCGCGGCGAACCCGGACCGGGCGAGGACCTGCGCCGGCACCTGGTGGTCGGCCTGCCACTTCGGCCCGTGGCCGCACGGGCAGAGCACCGCCACATGGGGGCCGGGGCCGGGCGGCAGGAAGAGGTCCATACCCACGCGCCAACCGGGAAACGACTCGAACACGATCTTCTGCACGCGGTACCCGGGGTGCGATGTCTCGCCGAGGACCTCGGCGGCGAGTGGTTCGCCCCTGATTGCCCGAAGCGATGCGCCGAAAGGATCCACGAACGCGCGCCACTCGGCCTTCAGCGACTTCCATCCCGCTGCGTCGATGCCGTCCAGCCGTGCGCGGCCCTGCGCGAGGAGAAAGCCGACCCTCTCCTGCACCCGTGCCGTCCAGGCGCATTCGGGCCGGAGCGTCTTGTCGAGCGACGCGCGGAGGAGGTGCATGCGCACACGATAGCAGAACACCGGTCTGGTTGACAGCAGGTGCCGACACCCCTACGATGCGGACCATCCGCGCGCCGGGGGAGGACACGATGAACAGCACAATGAATCTCGACGGCGACTGGGATCTCTGGTACTTCCCCGAGGGAGAGCGCGAGGTCGCCGATCCGTCGGCGCTTGCCGCCAGCGGCGCCGCGCGCGTGCCGGCGCGCGTGCCCGGCAACGTGGAGCTCGATCTCGTGCGGGCCGGCATCCTGCCGGAGCCCTTCTTCGCGGACAACGTCCTCGCGGTACAGAAGTTCGAGGCATACGAGTGGTGGTACACGCGTTCTTTCAAGGGACCTGACGGCACCTCGGGCCGGCGCGCCGCTCTCACGTTCCATGGCCTGGACTGCTTCGCCACGGTGTGGCTGAACGGCGAGATCGTCGGCAGCGCGCACAACATGCTTGTCCCGCAGTCCTTCGACGTCACGGGCAGGCTCCGCAATGACAACCAGCTCGCCGTCCGCCTCCGCTCACCCGTCCTGGCGGCACGCGATCTGGACTATCCCGCGGCCTCCTATGCCATGGTCACCAACCACGAGCAGCTTCGGGTACGCAAGGCGCCTCACATGTACGGCTGGGACATCACGCCCCGCGCCGTGTCGGCGGGTCTCTGGCGGTCCGTCACGCTGGAAATCTGCAACAAGACCTGCATCAAGGATGTCTACTACCACACCCGCGACATCGATTTCCGTGGCGAAGGTCTCGTGGAGAGGGGCCCGATCCTGGAAGGAGCCGGCGCTGCGGCACGGGGCCACGAGGCCCTGGTGGGCGTTCACTGGCAGGTGAGCGTGGACGAGCAGGACCTTTCCGACTACACGCTGAGCTTTCGCGGCTCCTGCGGCGAGAGCCGCTTCTCCCGCGAGGTGCCGGTACGGTTCATTGCCGGCACGACCGACCTCGTGGTCCCCGCCGCGAAGCTCTGGTGGCCGCGCGGGTACGGCGAGGCAAATCTCTACACGGTGACCTGCGAGCTCAGGCGCAAGGGCGTCGTCGTGGACGCGCGCACGGAGAAGATCGGCATCCGCCGGATCGAGCTGGAGCGCACGGAGACCACAACCGCGACGGAACCCGGCGAGTTCCTCTTCCTCTGCAATGGCCAGCCCGTCATGTGCAAGGGCACGAACTGGGTACCCCTCGACGCGTTCCACAGCAGGGACGCCGGCCGCTACGCGGAGGCCCTCGCCCTGCTGAAAGACATCGGGTGCAACATCGTGCGCTGCTGGGGCGGCAACGTGTACGAGGACTACCCTTTCTTTGACTTCTGCGACGCGGAAGGCGTCATGGTGTGGCAGGACTTCGCCTATGCCTGCGCGCTGTACCCGCAGGACGAGGAGTTCCTGGCAGAGGTCCGGTCTGAGGCCATCCAGGTGGTGCGCGCGCTGCGCAACCACGCAAGCCTCGCGCTCTGGGCCGGGGACAACGAGATCGACATCTTTGCAGCTATGATCGGCCGCGACCCTTCCGTGAACCAGGTCAGCAGGAGGGTTCTCCCCGCCGTGTGCGCGGAGCATGACCCCGGCCGCGCCTACCTGCCGAGCTCTCCGTACGTCTCCCCCGAGGCGTACCGCCGCGGCGCCGCGGACCAGAAAATCATGCCGGAGCAGCACCTCTGGGGTCCGCGGGACTACTACAAGAGCAGGTTCTACGCGGAAAGCACGGCACACTTCGCGAGCGAGATGGGCTACCACGGCTGCCCGAACGTGGCGAGCATCGAGCGCTTCATCGACAAGGACCACCTGTGGCCGTGGAAAGGCAACGACCAGTGGCGTGTGCACGCCGCCGACCAGGTGCCCGGCGGCGGGCCTTTCGCGGGGCGCATCAAGCTCATGGCCGACCAGGTGCGTGAGCTGTTCGGCACGGAGCCTTCCGCGCTTGCCGCGTTCGCCCTCGCGTCGCAGGTGAGCCAGGCCGAGGCGAAGAAGTTCTTCATCGAGATGTTCCGCCTGGCGAAATGGCGGCGCACAGGATTGATCTGGTGGAACCTCATCGACTGCTGGCCCCAGTTCTCCGACGCCGTGGTGGATTACTATGGTGGAAAGAAGCTCGCGTACTGGTACATCCGCAGGGCGCAGGCGCCCGTGCTGCTGATGGTCGGTGAGCCGGAAGACTGGCGCTGCCGCGTCGTTGCCGGCAACGACTCCCTCCAGGAAGCGCAGGGCGAGTTCCAGGTCACCGACGCCGATGCCGGCACGGTCCTCCTGGAAGGGCGATTCCGCGTTCCCGCGAACTCCAACGCGCTCGTCGGGTCTCTTCCGGCGAGCCACAGCGACCACCGCCTTTTCCTGCTGCGCTGGAAGGTCACGGTCGCCAGCGACGGCGCGGGCCGCGAGCAGGGCAGCCACTACCTGCTGGGCAAGCCGCCTTTCGCGCTGTCCCAGTACAAGGGATGGCTGCCGAAGATCGCGGCCTTGCCCGACGGGTTTGATGCTGCCACGGTCGGCACGGGCCGCCGCGCCTGACCATGACCCAGCGCGAGCGCCTACGGACAGGGAAGAGGCGATGCGCGGCGTTGACGACGTGGTGGTGATGATCCAGGTGGGCGGCCTGGACGCCTTCCGCGTGGATTACGAGCTGCCGCTGCGTTTTGGCGTGAACCAGTGTATCGGGGATTCCCTCGGCCCGGGCGGCGTGTCTAAGGGGACTGAGGACCGTCCCCGTTCTGCTGGAGATCGCGCGGGACATGGAGAGGCTCTGCCCCAGGGCGATAATGATCAACGACGCCAACTCCATGGCGAAGGAAAGGACGAGCATGAAAGACGCGCGCGTTCGCATCGGGTTTGTCGGTGTCGGCGGCATGGGACAGGCCGCGCACCTGCGCAACTACGCCACCATTGCGGAGTGCAAGGTGGTTGCGCTTTCCGAGCTCCGCCCCGAGCTGGGCCGGAAGGTGGCCGCGAAGTACGGGATCCCGAAGGTCTACCGCACCTTCGAGGACATGCTGGCAAAGGAGAAGCTCGACGCGCTGGTGGCGTCCCAGCCCTTCACGCGTCACGGCACCCTGATCCCGGACGTCCTGAAGGCAGGCATCCCGGTCTTCACCGAGAAGCCGCTGGCAGCCTCCGTTGTCATGGGAGAGAAGATCGTGGCAGCCGCGAAGGCATCGCGGACCTGGCACATGGTGGGCTATCACAAGCGCAGCGACCCGGCGACGATGTACGCCAAGGCGGAGATCGACCGGCTTCGCTCGACGAAGGAACTAGGGCGTCTCACCTACGTGCGGATTCTCATGCCGGCCGGCGACTGGGTGGCCAACGGGTTCATGGACAACGTGGGCACCCATGAGACCACGGGCGCCCTGGTCGAGGACCCCCGGGACCCCGGCATGGACGAGGCGGGGTGGAAGGCCTCCATCGCCTTCGTGAACTACTACATCCACCAGGTCAACCTGATGCGTCACCTCCTCGGTGAGCCGTACGCGGTCGTGCACGCCGATCCCACCGGAGTCCTGTTGGTCGGGAAGAGCACCGGGGGCATTCCCTGCACGCTGGAGATGAGCCCCTACCAGACCACGATCGACTGGCAGGAGTCCGCTTTCGTGGCATTCGAGAAGGGGTACGTGAAGCTGGACCTGCCGGCGCCCCTCGCGTCGAACCTGCCCGGCCGGTGGAGATCCTGCGAGACCCCGGGGAAGGGTGCGGTCCCCGTCACCTCCGTCCCCCAGCTGCCGTGGGTGCACGCGATGCGGCAGCAGGCCATCAACTTCCTCAAGGCCGTGCGCGGGGAGATGAAGCCGTTGTGCGACTCGGTGGAGGCGCTGGAGGACCTGAAGGTTGCGCGCGAGTACCTGCGCCTGTGGAAGGGAGTCTGAGCATGCCATCGCAGCGGCTGATCCTGCACCTGGTCGGTAACGCGCACCTGGACCCGGTGTGGCTGTGGGACTGGCGCGAGGGCCTCAACGAGGGGATCGGCACGTGCCGCGCCATCCTCGATCTCATGGACGAGGACGCCGATGTCACGTTCATCCGCGGGGAGTCCGCGGTGTACGAGCACATCGAGTCGCACGACCCGGCAACGTTCCGCCGGATCCTCGCGGCGGTAGAGTCAGGGCGATGGGACCCTGTCGGCGGTACCGTCGTGCAGTCCGATTCGAACCTCACGTCCACCGAGACGCTGCTGCACTCGTTCATCCACGGGCAGCGTTATTTCAGGAGCAGGTTCGGTCGGTCGGCCCGCGTGGCCTGGCTGGCCGATTCTTTCGGCCACAGCGCAGGCCTCCCGGAGGTGTTTGCCGCGGCAGGGATCGAGTCCTTCGCGTTCACGCGGCCGGGATCGTCCATCGTGCCCATCGACATGCCGGCGTTCTGGTGGGAAGGGGCCGGCGGGTTGCGCGTGCTGGCCTACCGGCCGCCCGTCGGGTGGTACGGGTGCGAGCGTGACGCCATGCCGCGGGCGCTGGATGCGCTCGCGGCCGCTGCCCTCGCGTTCCCGCTGCGCAATGTCGGCGTCTTCTACGGCCTTGGCAACCACGGTGGTGGTCCCTCGCGTCGGCACGTCGCCGACATACGGGCGTGGGCCGCTGCTCATCCCGAGCACGAGGTCAGGTTCTCCACGCTGCACGGGCTCATGGACGCGCTGCGCGATGAAGCGGCGCAGCACGGGAGCGGCTTTCTGCCGGTCCATCGCGGTGAGCTGAACTTCTGCCTCCGCGGATGCTACTCGTCTCTTGCCCGGGTGAAGTACTTCTTTCGCAGGGCGGAGGCGCTCACCAGCCGGGCCGAGCGCGGCAGCACCGCCATCGGCGCGCTGCTGGGACCGGGTGCGCCGCAATCGTCACCGCGCAACGCCCGGGCCGGCCTGCTTTTCAACTCGTTCCATGACATCCTTCCCGGCTCGCTGATCGAGCGGGCCGTTGAGGACCAGCTGGCATGGATGGGCGGCGCGTATCACCGGGCGCAGCGCGCGGAAAACGATTCGCTGCTCGCGCTGGCAGCCACCATCGACACGCAGACAACGGCGCCAGGGCCCGATCTCCCCGCGCCTGTCCCTGTCCTGCTCTGGAACCCGCATCCCTTCGACGTGGACGGCCCCGTAGAGATCGAGGCAGCGCTGGATGCGCGGCCGATCTGGAAGTACAAGGAACGGTCGCCGGATCTGCCCGTCGAGCTGCGCGGACCCGACGGCGGTCCGCTGGTACACCAGGTTGTTCCCAATGAGCACCTTGCAATGCCTGAGTTGCCCTGGCGCAAGCGGGTTGTCACCCGGGTGCGTGTTCCCGCCACGGGATGGTCGGTCGTGACAATCGCCTGGAAGGAAGGCGCCCGGGTGCCGGCCGCGAGGAATCCCGTGACCGCGCCACGCATTGGCTGCATCGACAACGGGATCTACCGTGTCACGGCCCGGCCCGGCAGCCGGGGGATCCAGGTCTTCCTGCGCGGGAAGCCCGCGCTTGCCACGGCCGGCCTTCACCTTGTCACCGTCGACGACCCCTGGGGATCCTGGGGCGGCATGGCCGAGGAGAAAGAATCGCTCGATCTCTCCACTATCACGGCCCGGTGGCGCATAACGGCCGTGCACACACTGGAGTCGGGCCCCGAGCGCGGCATGCTCTGGGTGCGCATGGAGGGAGGCAGCTCCCGTTCCGACCTCAGGATCGCGCTGAGCCGGGGCCGGCCCGCGGTGGACGCCTCGGCGCGTATCCTCTGGAACGAACGCTCTGCGCGCCTGAAGCTGGTGATGCCCTGCGCCGCGCGGGATGCCATGTTCGAGGTGCCGGGCGGCATCGTGCGCCGCGGCCCGTGCGGCGAGGTGCCCGGCGGCCGCTGGGTGCGCGTCTCGAGTGCCGGCCCGGTGTCACGGCTGGGGTTCGCAAGCGACGCGCTGTACGGCTTCGACATCAAGAACGGGGCGCTGCGCGCAACGGTGGTCCGCGCCACCCGCTACAGTGACGACAGGGTCGTCGGTGCCGACGCTGAGCCATGGACGCCCGCCGCCGACGCCGGCGAGCTGCGCTTCCGGTTTTTCCTGTCACCCGGCGGCGCAGAGTTGCCGGCGGAGGCGCGCGTCCTGGAGGAGCCCGTCGTCGCCATGACGGTGCCCCGCGGTAAAGGTGCGCGGCCGCGAACGGGCAGCCTGCTCCGCCTGGACCCTCCCTCGCTTCGCATTGTCGCACTGAAGCCGGCCGAAAAGGGCGATGGCGTGGTCATCGTCCTGCAGTCCACCGACGGGAAGCCCGCCCTCGCTCGGGTCCAGTGGATAGGCAGCGAGCTGGCTCTCGGGCGCATCGAGGCGGGAAAGATCGCGGCGTGGCGGCTGTCGCGGGAGGGGGAGCGCTGGACAGCCGCCCCCGCGTCTGCCCTGGACTGAGAGACCGGGCGGCCGGCGCGTGACGGGGAAGGTGCATGAAGGCGAGGTCGGCATCGACGTCGGGCTCGTCCGCCAGTTGCTTGCCATGCAATTTCCCCGGTGGTCGAGACTGCCCGTCGTCCCGTTTCAATCGACGGGAACCGTCAACGCGATCTTCCGCATGGGACGGGCGGCTCAGCGCGGTGATTGACTTCGGAAACGCCGGCGTCGGAGATCCGGCGGTCGACGTCATTCCCGTCTGGAGCGTGTTCGGCGATGCAGGGCGCCGCGCCTTCCGTGAAGCCCTTGCCGTCGATGACGCAGCCTGGGCCCGCGCCCGCGGCTTCGCGCTCCACCAGGCGCTGCTCATTATTCCCTACTACGCCGACACGAATCCCGCGTTCGCCGCGGCTGCGAAACGCACGATCGACGAGCTGCTCGCCGAAGGCGCCGAGCACGTTTGACACGTGCCCGTCCCTTGCCCCAGTATCGGGAGGCGAGGGAGGACGAGCATGCAGACACCGTTGGACTGGGAAAACCCCGCACTGACACACCGTGACCGGCTCGAGGCCCACGCCTCGCTCACGCCGTTCCCCGACGCCGCCAGCGCGGTGTCGGGCGATCGCGGCAGCTCTCCGTGGTTCCGCCTCCTCAACGGCACGTGGCGGTTCAGCTTTGCCGCCGCGCCCGCGCTGGCTCCCGCCCACTTCGAACGCGCGGACTACGAGGAATCCGGCGCCTGGAGCGATATCACGGTGCCCATGAGCTGGCAGATGGCCGGGTTCGGCAGGCCCCAGTACACCAACGTCCTCTATCCGTTTCCCGTGGATCCGCCGCGCGTGCCTGGCGACAACCCCACCGGGTGCTACCGCCGGACCTTCGTGCTGCCGGAGTCGTGGCAGGGCATGCGGGTGCATCTCGGCTTCCACGGTGTGGATTCGTTCTTCCAGGCCTGGGTGAACGGGAAGGCCGTCGGGACGAGCAAGGGTTCGCGCCTGACGGCGGAGTTCGACGTCACCGAGGCGGTGCGGCCCGGCGAGAACGTGCTGGCCGTGAAGGTGCTCCAGTGGTCGGACGCCAGCTACCTCGAAGACCAGGACATGTGGTGGCTCTCGGGGATCTTCCGCGACGTGTACCTCACCGCCTCGCCGCGCGTCCACATCCGCACCTTCGCGGTGCGCACCGAGTTGGATGACGACGCCGGGAGGGCGCTCCTGCGCGTGGACCTTTCCGTTCGGAACGACGGCACGGAGGCCGCGACGCGGAGCCTGGAGGCGCTGCTGCTGGACGCCTCGATGAGCCCGGCCTCCGGCGACTGGCCGCGGGCCGCGGTGACCGTCGAGCAGGGCGCGGAGGCAGCGGTGGAGCTGGAACGGTCCGTCGAAGCGCCGCTGCGCTGGACGGCCGAGACACCCTCCCTCTATACGCTCGTGCTCCTCCTCCGAGACGACGAGGGGACCGTCGTGGAGGCCGTCTCCTGCCGGGTCGGCTTTCGTCGCGTGGAGATCCGTGACGGCAGCCTCCTCGTGAACGGGGAGCGGGTCATCCTCAAGGGCGTGAACCGCCACGACCATCACCCGGTGCTCGGCAAGACCGTCCCCGACGAGTGCCTGGTGCAGGACGTGCTGCTCATGAAGCAGCACAACATCAACACGGTGCGCACGTCGCACTATCCCAACGACCCCCGGTTCTACGATCTGTGCGACCAGCACGGCCTCTACGTGATCGAGGAGGCGGACCTGGAGACGCACGGCTTCCAGCCCACCGGCGCCTGGAATCGGCTCACCGACGACGCTGCCTGGGAGGCCGCGTGCGTGGACCGCATGGTGCGCATGGTGGAGCGCGACAGGAACCATCCCTGCGTGATCATGTGGTCCCTGGGCAACGAGTCGGGATTCGGCGCGAATCACCGCGCCATGGCGGCCGCGGCGCGGCGCATCGATCCCACCCGGCCCATCCACTACGAGGGTGACTACGGGCTGGAGGTCTCTGACGTTTTCAGCGTCATGTACCCCACGCTGGACAAGCTCACGGCCATCGGGGAAGGAAAGCGCCGCATCGAGCACGGCGGCGGGGAGCTCTCCCCCGAGCAGTACCGTGACAAGCCCCTCATCATGTGCGAGTACGCGCACGCCATGGGCAACGGGCCGGGCGGGCTGAAAGAGTACTGGGAGACGATCTACCGTCACAAGAGGCTGCAGGGCGGCTGCGTGTGGGACTGGATCGACCAGGCGCTCTGGAAGAAGGACGCGGGGTACTACGCCTACGGCGGAGACTTCGGCGACGTGCCCAACGACGGCACGTTCATCTGTGACGGGCTTCTCTTCCCCGACCGCACGCCCTCCCCCGCGCTGCTGGAATACAAGAAGGTCATAGAGCCGGCGCTCATCGAGATCACCGACGAGGCCGCGGGCAAGGTGCGGATCACAAACCGTTACGACTTCCTCGACCTCTCAGGGTTCGAGCTGACCTGGACACTCGAGCGCGACGGCGCCGTGACCGCGGAGGGCCGCCAAGTGCTGCCGAAGATCCTCGCCGGGCACAGCCGCGTTCTCACGGTCCCCTGGCCGGAAGCGGCCGCCGCGGTCGCCCCGGGGGGCGACCGCTGGCTGACGCTCTCCGTACGGCTGGCATCGGCCACGAGCTGGGCACCCGCACGGGCACGAGCTTGCCTGGGCGCAGGCGGAGCTCACTGCAGCCGACGTGCAGCCTGGCTCGTCGGCCGCCGCGCGCTCCGCGCCGGCAGTCGAGCGCTCCGCGCCGGCGGTCACCGTCACCGAGACGCCGGGGACGCTCATCCTGCTGGCTGAAGACGGAATGATCGAGTTCGACCGGCGCGCGGGACGCATTGCGCGCTGGGTGGCGCACGGCAGGGACCTGCTCGCAGAAGGCCCGCGGCTCAGCTTCTGGCGTGCTCCCATCGACAACGACGCACCCCTGGTCCCTGCATGGCGCCGCGAGGGGTACCACCTGCTGCAGCACCGCGTGGACGCCGTGAGCTGGGAAGAGGTGAGCGGCGGCGCGACAGTGAGGATCCAGACCCGGATCGGCGCGCCCGGATCGGCGCGGGGTTTCACGGCGGTCTACGACTACCTCTTCGACGGCGAGGGCGGCACGGTGATCGACGTGAGCCTCCAACCTGTCGGCGCCCCGCTGTCACCCCTTCCCCGCGTGGGCCTCGAGATGAAGGTGCCGCAGTCCCTCGGCAACGCGCTGTGGTACGGCCGCGGCCCGGGGGAGACCTACGTGGATTCCCTCGACGCCGGCCGCTTCGGCGCGTGGCGCCGCACGGTGGATGAGCTTGCGACGCACTACGTGCATCCCCAGGAGAACGGGAACAGGGCGGACATGCGATGGGTCTGCCTCACCGACGCCGGTGGGACGGGTCTCTTCGCGCGGGCATACCCGGCCTTGAGCTTCAGCGCGCGCCGCTGGAGCACCGAGGCGCTCGCAGCCGCGGCGCATCCCACTGACCTTCGGCCGGAGGATTCAATCACGCTGAACCTCGACTACCGCCACCAGGGCCTCGGATCGGCCACGTGCGGGCCCGGCCCGTGGGAGCGGTACGTGCTGAAGCCCGAGGCCATGAGCTTCCGCGTCCGCCTTGCACCGATGGACCTCGGGCTGCGCTCTCCGTGGCTCGTGTACCGTGATGCGCCGGATGCCGGGGAGGCTACTCCCAGCTGATCTTGAAACCGGAGGTGGTCACCTCGATGTTCGGGGGGCGCCGGCGGGTGAGGATGCCTACCGCGGTAAGGCCGCCGGTGAGCACGCACACGGCGCCGCCGCCGACCAGGAGGCCGAGCTTGCTCGTCGGCTCCGGGTCGAGGACCGCGAGCACGACCATCATGACGCCGGCGGCGCTGACGCCCACCGAGACACCGACGGCCGCCCAGTCGGTGGGCGAGAGCCCCGCCTTTATCCCCATCGACACGAGTGACTGGTTCTGCGGGTCGATGCCGACCTTCGCATCGTCCACCAGGACGACCTGCCGTCGCTCCTTGTAGGCCTGCGCGAGGCGCGGGAACCAGCCGGCCTGGCTCGTGCGAATGGTGGTGTCTGCGGTCTCCGCTACGTCACGGCGCCGTGCCCAGGGAAGCTTCATCGCAATAGTGTGTCCGAAAAGTCACGTTTCGTGCAGGGCCAGGACCGGCCATGCCCCGCCCGCGAGGGCTTCGCCCCGCCCGCGAGGGCTTCGCCCCGCCCGCGAGGGCTTCGCCCCGCTGGGCTATATCGCGTTTCCCTTGAACTGGCTCACGTAGAGATGGTGGTAGAAGCCACGCCAGGTCGAGCAGCTCCTGGTGGCTGCCCTGCTCGACGATCTCGCCGTTGTTGATGACCACCACCTTGTCGGCGTCCCGGATGGTGCTCAGGCGATGCGCGATGACGAAGCTCGTGCGGCCCTGCATCAGGCGGAGGAGGGCCTTCTGGATGCGCGACCTCGGTGCGCGTATCGACGCTGCTGGTGGCCTCGTCGAGGATCAGGATGGCCGGGTCGGCGAGGATGGCCCGCGTGATCGAGAGGAGCTGGCGCTGGCCCTGGCTCAGGTTGCCCGCCCGCTCCGAGAGATTGGTCTGCGTAGCCCTGCGGGAGCTGGCGGATGAAGTGGTCGGCCTCGGCCATCCGGGCCGCCTCGACGCACTCCTCGTCGGTGGCCTCGAGGCGGCCGTAGCGGATGTTCTCCATGACCGTGTCCGCGAAGAGGAAGGTGTCCTGGAGCACGAGGCCGAGGTTGCGGCGCAGGTCGGCCTTGCGCATGCTCGCGGATGTCCCTGCCGTCGATGCGTGATGCTGCCGGCCTGGATCTCGTAGAAGCGGGTGAGGAGGTTGACGATGGTCGTCTTGCCGGCGCCGGTGGGCCCCACCAGGGCGATGGTCTGTCCCGCTCGGACCTCGAGGCTGAAGTCCTTGATGATGGGAGTGCCCGGGGACGTAGGCGAAGCTGCACGCCGCGCAGGCTCACGTCGCCGTGGATTGTCGCAGCCGGACGAGGCGCCCGGCGCGTCGGCGATCTCCGACGGGCGTATCGATGATCTCGAAGACGCGCTCGGCGCCGGCCAGGGCGGCCTGGATCGAGTTGTAGAGGTTGGCGAGCTGCCGCAGGGGCGAGGTGAAGTTCTGCCCGTAGTTGATGAAGGTGGCGATCATGCCGACGCTGACGAGGCCCTGCAGGGCGAAGCCATCCGCCGAGGCTCGCCAGGACGATCACGAAGAAAGTCCCCAGGACCGCCGTGAGCGGCATGAGCAGGAGGGCGTAGGAGTTGGCGTAGACTCCCGAGCCGGAAGACCGCCTCGTTCTTGCGCGCGGAAGGCCTCGATGACCGACGCGTTGCGCCTGAAGGCCTTGATGACCTTCTGCCCGCTGATGGCCTCCTCCGCGATGCCGTTGAGCTCGCCGAGGTTCCTCTGCAGGTCGCGGAAGCCCTTGCGCGTGTACTTGGCCACGAAGCGGGTGAACCAGAGCATGATCGGCACGACCAGGAGGCTCGCCAGGGCGAGCCAGTGGTTGAGGGCGAACATGGCGACGAGGATGCCCAGCATGGTCAGCACGCTCGCGATGAGGGCCGTGACGTTCTGCGAGACTGCCTGGTTGATGGCGTCGATGTCGTTGGTGAGGCGGCTCATGAGGCCGCCCGGCGGCATGGGTGTCGAAGAAGCTCATCGAGAGGGTCTGCAGGTGGGCGAAGAGGTCCCTGCGCAGCTCCTTGAGCGCCAGCTGCGAGACGCGGGCCATGATCCAGTTGGCGGCCACTTGGAAGACGTTGCTCGAGGACGTAGGCGGCGAGCATGAGGGCCGCGGTCGCGCAGGAGCCCCGCGAGGTCCTTGCCGCCGATGAACGTGTCGATGGCGACTGCCCATGAGGTAGGGCCCGACCAGGCCCGAGGCAAGGAATAAGCAGGACGAAGCCCACGACGAGGCCGAGGGAAGCCGAGTAGGGCCTCAGGTAGAGGACGAGCCGGGTCATGGCGCGGCGCGGGTCCTTGGCCTTCTCGATCTTCCCGGGCCGCCCGCCGCCGCGGCGCTGCATGCTGGATGCGGAGGTCCGTGGGCGGAGGGCTCAATGCCATGGCGCGCTCGACGTCGTGCTCAACTCTCATGGATGCCGCCGCCCAGCTGCGAATCGTAGATCTCCCGATAGATCGGGCTGGTCTGCAGCAGCTCCGCGTGCCTGCCCTCGGCGACGACGCGCCCTCGTCGAGCACGACGATCTTGTCCGCGTTGAGCACGGTGCTGATGCGCTGCGCCACGACGAAGCAGGTGCAGCCGCCCAGGAGCGGGTCGAGGGCGGCCTGGATCCTCGTCTCGGTCTCGACGTCCACGGCGCTGGTGCTGTCGTCCAGGATGAGGATCGCGGCCGCGTGATGATGGCGCGGGCGATCGCGATGCGCTGCTTCTGCCCTCCCGAGAGGTTGACGCCCCGCTCCTCGATGCGGGTGTCGTAGCCCTGGGGCAGGCGCAGGATGAAGTCGTGGGCCTGCGGCCGCCTTGGCCGCGGCGACCACCTCCTCCTCGCTCGCCTCGGGGCGGCCGTAGCGGATGTTGTCGCGCACCGTGCCCGAGAAGAGGATGGTCTCCTGCGGGACGATGGCGACGCGCTCGAGGAGGGAGTCCTCGCTGTGATCCGTCGCACGTCGAGGCCGTCGACCCGCACCGAGCCCCGCGATGGCGTCGTAGAAGCGCGGGATCAGGTTGACGAGGCTCGTCTTGCCCGAGCCCGTCGCGCCCAGGATGGCGATGGTCTGGCCCGCCTCGGCCTCGAGGCAGATGTCCTCCAGCACGGCGAGGTCCGCGCTCGCCGTTGTAGTGGAAGTCGACGCGAGCGGAAGCTCGACCGCGCTCGCCGCGCTGCCCGCGGCAGGGGCAGCGCGTCGGCGCGCCTCGCGCCACCTCCGGGACCGCGTCCAGGACCTCGTTGATGCGCTTGGCCGAGGCGAGGCCGTTGGCCCAGGTGTTGGAGAGCTGGGTCATCATGATGAGGGGATTCATCGTCGCGAGGAGGTAGTTCGTGAAGGCGACGATCTGCCCCAGGGACAGGCTTGCCCTTGATCGCCTGGATCCCGCCCAGCCAGATGACCAGGACCATGCCGATGTTGATGAAGACGGTGAGGGCCGGGGTCATCGAGGACATGAACTGCATGACCTTCACCGTGCCCTCGGTGAGGTCCTCGTTGGCCGCCTCGAAGCGCTCGCCCTCGCGGTCGGCGCGCACGAAGGACTTGACCAGGCGGGCGCCCGAGATGTTCTCCTGCAGGACCGTGTTGAGGCGGTCCAGCTTCTGCTGCACCAGCGCGGAAGAAGCGGCTCCATCCTCGCGCTGAAGAAGACGATCACCGCCGCCGGTGACCACGAGGAGGGGGATCATGGTGGGGGCGAGGCCGGGGCTCGTGACGAACATGAGGACGATGGCGCCGATCATCGACAGCGGGGCGCGGGTGCCGATGCGCAGCGTCACCTGGGTGAGCCGCTGCACGGCGCTCGCGTCGCTCGTGAGCCGCACCATGAGCTTGCCCGTGGAGAAGCGGTCCAGGTTGCCGTAGGAGAAGCCCTGGATCTTGACGAAGATGGCCTCGCGCAGGTCGCGCGCCACGCTCTCGCCCACGCGCACCGAGGAGTTGCTGTTCAGCACGGCCACGACCGTATCCAGGATCGGCGATGGCGAGCATGAGGGCCGAGGTCCGCAGCACCACGGCCATGTCCTTCGGCTTGATGCCCTGGTCGATGATCCTCTCGACCAGCCGGGGAATGGCCAGGTCCAGGACGACCATGGCCAGGAGCATGACGAAGGAGAAGAGGGCCAGCTTCCGGTAGGGCCGGACGAAGCGGAGGAGCTTGCGGATATCGTTCATGGCTCGCCGGCCTTCGTCCTTCAGGTTCCTCCGGGGCGAAGGTCTGCTTGAGATACCGCCATCGCCGTTCTGGATCGATTGCGGAGCTCCTCGGGCGTCAGCGACGCCATCTTGCTCCTCCATCCAGGCGCGGTTTTCCTCGGAGTTCGCGTCGAGGACCTCTGCTGGCGTGCGGGGTGAGCTCCAGGCAGCACGCAGCGGCGGTCCTCGCTCTCCTCGCTGGCGCGTGACGAGGCCCTTGGCCACGAGGACCTCGACCGCCTGGCTGACCGCCGAGCGGCTGACCTGCCTCTGTCTCGGCCAGCTCGCCGACCGACTGGTAGCCCTTGCGGATGTGGCGCAGCACGTGGAACTGCTCCAGGGTGATGCCGAACTTGCTGGTGGCGGCCGCCCTCAGGTTGGAGCGGATGCGGTCCCAGACCGGGGGGAGCGTCTCCAGGACGGCGTCCACGGCGTTCGTGAGGGAAGCATCGACGGTACCCATAAGCCTCCTGACTGTTAAAGGCCTTACCTGTTAAGCTACTTAACATAATAGCCTCGCCGCCTCGGCGTTTCAAGGGGTGGCCCGGAGAGAACAATTTATTCTTTTCCTGTTCACGCCCATTCATGGGAATTGGCCTCGTGGCCCCATACGCTTAGGACATGGTGACCGGTGCGCGGGAGCGCCCGGGACAAACGATGCGGAAAGTCAGAGGTGGTCCATGAGACGGCGAGAGATTCTGGGTTCGGCACTGTGTCTATTGCTTCTCGGCACTCTTCCTGGCGTGGCACAGGCGCCGGATCAGCAGGCGACAGCAGGGGCGCAGGCAGCCGCGGCATCAGCGGCCGAGGCTCCTGCCCCGACCGTCACGCTGGATGACGCGGTTGCCGCGGCACAGGCGGCAAGCCCGAACCTGAAGCTGACGGCCCTGACGCAGGACACTGCGCGTGCGGCTCTTGTCCAGGCATTGGCGAAGAACGGGGTGACCCTCGGGGAGAACGGGGACTACGTCCACCAGGGAAGCCTGAGCGGCACGAGCACGGCTTCTCCGCCGAGCTCGATGGCCGCGGCTGCCGCGAGCGGCAGCGGCCTGGAGGGGGAAAACTTCAAAGGGGGGCTGTCCCTCACGGGCCCCG
Source organism: uncultured Spirochaetota bacterium (assembly GCA_963768665.1). GTDB lineage: Bacteria > Spirochaetota > Spirochaetia > SZUA-6 > Fen-1364 > Fen-1364. Next base: position 235,820 of record CAVYIU010000007.1, read on the forward strand.
CCACGAGCATCGGCCTCAGCGCCCAGCACAGCATCGCGGACGGCGCCTCCGGCGACCAGGTGAGCGCCCTGGTGCTTTCCGGCAGCCAGACGATATTCGACGGCTATCCGGGTGGCCAGGCGGCGGCCGCCGTGCAGCAGGCACAGGCTGCCGACCGGATCGCCCAGATCGCCTACGAAGCTTCGGTGAAGAGCACCGTCTACCAGGTCAAGCAGGCCTACTACACGCTTCTGGGGGACCAGGACACCGTGGTCCTGGACCAGGCGATTGCCCAGCAGGCCGCCGAGAACCTCACGCTGTACCAGGGGCTGTACGCCGCGCAGAAGGCCACGACCCTTGATGTCCTGCAGGTGCAGATCGCCCTGGACCAGGCGCAGCTCAACGTGCGCACGGCACAGAACACCGTTGTCACGGACCGCAGGAAGCTTTCCCTTGCCATCGGCTGGCCGCTGGAGAAGCAGTACAGCGTGGCCGACAGCCCGCTGCCCGACCTGCCGGCGTTGGGGGAAGAGCAAGCGCTGAAAACGGCCATGGCGAACAGGTCCGAGCTGCTCACCCTGGGTCAGAACGTGGCTTCCGCGGCCATCGCCCTCGCGCTGCAGAAGAGCCAGGGCCTGCCGACCGTTTCGCTCAATGCTTCTGTCGGGGTGGGACAGGACTGGACGGCGAACGTCAACAACGGGGCCTTCACGGCGGGAGTACACATCTCGCTGCCGCCGCTCTACGACGGGGGTCTGCAGACGTCCCTCGTGCGGCAGGCCGCGAACCAGGCTTCCGCGTACGCGGTGCAGCGGGACCAGGAAGGGCAGAGCATCACCATAGACGTGAAGGACGCCCTCTTCGCCGTATCGGATGCGAAGGATCGAAACGCGCTGGCGGCGCAGAACCTGGCGCAGGCCCAGGGACAGTACGACCTGCAGAAAGAGAAGCTCGCCGTGGGCCTGGGGACGGTCCTCGATGAGCTGACGGCGTTTTCCGCCCTTGCCACCGCACGGGTGGGCCTCGAGCAGGCAAAGATCACCTACCTGCTGGCCGTCCTGGATCTCGACAACGTCATGGGACTATAAAGAGGAAATGAAATGAAAGCACGAACGAAAGCAGAGCTGATTGTCGGAGCGATTGTCGTGGTGGCGCTTGCGTTGTTCTTTATCGTGCGCCCGCTGTTCTCCCGGCGTGACGGCCTCACCTATGTCACGCGGCCCGTCGCCTACACGGATATCGCGGCCACGGTCAGTGAGACGGGCACTCGTCAACCCCGTCAACCAGGTCCTGATCGGAAGCGAAGTTTCCGGGACCATCCGCACCATCAACGTGGATTTCAACTCCAAGGTGCGCAAGGGCCAGGTCCTTGCCAACCTCGACCCGACGACATACCAGGCCGCGGTGGACTCCGCGCAGGCGAACCTCATGCTGTCGCAGGCAAGCGAGGAGAGCGCCGTGGTAAACGTCGGCAAGATGAAAGCCGAGCTCGACCTGGCGAACTTGACAGTGCAGCGGGATGAGCCGCTTCTCAAGCAGGGCCTCATCAACCAGAACCAGATGGATACGGATACCACCGCGGCGGAATCGGCCCAGCAGGATTACCTTGCCGCGCAGGCCCAGGTGAGGGTCGCGCAGGCGCAGATCGGGGTCGTGAAAGGCCAGCTGGAGCAGGCGCAGTACAACCTGTCCAAGACCGTGATCCTGAGTCCCTTCGACGGGATCGTGATGGCCCGCAACGTCGATGTCGGGCAGACCGTGGCGGCCTCTCTGCAGACGCCGACGCTCTTCACCCTCGCGACGAACCTTACGGACATGCAGGTAGACACGTCGGTGGACGAGGCTGACGTGGGCGGCCTCCTCCAAGGGGAAGCCGCCCAGATCACCGTAACGGCTTTTCCCGAATGTCGTCTTTTCCGGAACGGTGTTGCAGGTGCGCATCAACCCGACCACCGTCCAGAACGTCGTGACCTACGATGCCGTGATAACGGTCCATGACACCTCGGGCCGCTTGCTTCCCGGCATGACGGCACAGGTGACCATCCAGGTGGCAAACAGGGCGCATGTCCTGGCCGTTCCCATAGCCGCTGTTCTGTACAGGCCCTTGGCCGCTGCGACCACGGGCGGTGGCGGCTTTGGTGGCTTCGGCGGCGGCGGTGGCGGTGGTTTCGGCGCGGGTGTCGTGCAGTCCGGGAGCGGGGCAGGCGCAGGGCAGGTGGTCGCGGGCGCACCGGGGTCAAAGGTCACGATCTGGAAGCTCATCGAAGGGAAACCCGTTCCTCAGCAGGTGGTTATCGGGCTTTCGGACGGCAAGAACATTGAGATCACGAGCGACGGGGTGCGGGAGGGTGACGAGATCATCGTTGCCCAGCGACGTGGCGGCGGCAGCGGCCGCGCGTCGCCTGGCGCGAATCCATCGGGCGGCGCGGGCGCGACGGGGACGAACGCTGCGGCGGGCGCGAACGCGGCCGGCGCGGCGGTGACAAAAGCCGCGCCGGGCGTGAGCGCAACGGCAGACGCAAGCGCGGCGACAGGCGCAAAGCGCGCGCTCGCCGGGAAGTACGAGACGGGTGGAAACCGCGCGCGCGGCAGCGCATCCGGGCAGCAAAACGGCACGGCCCGCGCAGCGGGCACGGCAGCCGGCGCCTCGGGGCAGCAGCAGGGCCCCGCCGCGAGCGGAGCTGGCACGGCAGCCACCCGCAGGGCAGGCGGACGCTTCCGCGGGAAATACCCAGGGGCAGGCACCGTGATGAGCGCTCAAAACGAGCAGGAGTCGCTTGTCGAAGTGCGTGACGTGACAAAGGTTTATGGCGAGGAGCCGTACGCCGTCCACGCTCTCAAAGGGGTGAGCCTCACGATACACCGGGGCGAGTTCGTGGCGATCATGGGGCCGTCCGGCTCCGGCAAATCGACATTCATGCACCTGCTCGGGTGCCTGGACCATCCGACGTCCGGCTCCTATCGGCTCTCCGGGCAGGAGGTTTCGGGCCTTTCCCGCGACCAGCTCGCCCTGGTGCGCGGACGGCAGATCGGATTTGTGTTCCAGAGCTTCAATCTGCTCTCGCGGACGAGCGCGCAGGAGAATGTCGAGCTGCCCATGCTGTACGCAGGGATTGGCCGCGAGGCGCGCGAAGGACGCGCCAGGGAGATCCTGGAGCAGGTGGGCCTGGCCGAGCGGATGGATCATCGGCCGAACGAGCTCTCCGGTGGCCAGCAGCAGCGCGTCGCCATCGCGCGGGCGCTCGCCAACGAGGCGCCTCTCCTCATGGCCGACGAGCCCACGGGCAATCTCGACAGCGCGAGCAGCGAGGAGATCATGACCCTTTTCAAGCACCTGAACCGGGACAACGGCATCACCGTCATCGTCGTGACCCATGCCACGGAGATCGCGGCGTGGGCGGGCCGGGTCGTCACCTTTCACGACGGGCTTATCGTTTCCGACCACCGCACGGAAGAAGGCGTCGCATGAGCTTCATTGTACTGGTACGCACCGCGTGGAAGGCCCTGCTGCGCAATCTCAGCAGGTCTCTCCTCACCATGCTGGGGATCATCATCGGCGTCGGCGCGGTCATCACCTCGGTCGCCATCGGGTCCGGCGCCCAGGAAGTCGTGTTGAAGCAGATCGAGAGCCTGGGCGCCAACCTGATCGTCATCACGCCGGGAAGCATCACCAGCGGCGGCGTGAGCCTTGGCAGCGGAGCGCGGACATCCCTCAAGACGGTCGACGTGTCGGCCATTGAGTTGAATGTCCCGGAGGTTGCCGGCGCCGCGCCCTACTCCCAGACCAGCGCGCAGGTGGTAGCCGGTGGCGTCAACTGGGCCACCGTGATCGGCGGCACGACTCCCGCGTGGCTGACGGTGGAAAACTGGAGCCTGGCGCAGGGGTCCTTCTTCACAACGGATGACGTTGCCCGGGTGAGCAAGGTGGCCGTCCTGGGGAGCACGGTGGCGGCAGAACCTCTTTCCCGCCGGCGGTGCCGTCGGCAGCACCATCGTGGTGAAAAGCGTGCCGTTCCGGGTGGTGGGTGTGCTGGCCGCGAAAGGGCAGACCGGCTTCGGACGTGACCAGGACGACGTTGTGATCGTCCCGATCACCACGCACCAGGAGCGGCTCACGGGGCAGACGTGGGTCAACACCATCTACGTGTCGGCCTCGAGCGCGGACGTCGTGCCGGGCGTCATTGACGCCACCGAACGGCTCCTGCGGCTGGAGCATCACCTCGCCCCGATCAACCCTGACGACTTCACGGTGCGCAACATCGCGAACGTCCAGCAGGTACGGAAGCGACGGCCGACACGCAGGCCCTTCTCCTCGCTGCCGTTGCAATCGTGTCCCTGGTGGTCGGGGGGATCGGCATCATGAACATCATGCTGGTCTCGGTGACCGAGCGCACGCGGGAGATAGGCCTGCGCATGGCCGTCGGTGCGCGGGGACGCGACATCCTGCTGCAGTTTCTCATCGAGGCTCTTTCCATGGCCTCCGCGGGCGGGGTGATTGGAGTGGGGCTGGGCATCGGCGTCTCCGCCCTCGCCTCTCGATTCGCGGGCTGGCCGACGCTCATCTCGGGCTTCTCCGTGGTCCTCGGCTTTGCCTCCGCGGCGCTCACCGGCGTCATCTTCGGCTTCTATCCGGCGCGCCGTGCTGCGGCATTGGACCCCATCGATGCGCTGCGCTACGAGTAGCGTCGGACCGCGGCACGCGCGGGCGGTTCTGCAGCCGGCCCGGGAGAACATCTTGTTATCTGCCTTTCATCCTGCGTGCATTGCAACGGGAAGGCATGCGAGGCATCTTTGTGAGTGTCGATGGAGGTGTGGAAATGAAAGTCATTGACGAGGCTGCTGCGTCGAAGATCGGGCTGCGGGGATATATCGGGGGGGCGGTCATAGCCGTCGCCGCCGCGCTCGGGCTCTTCGGTTGCGCAACGATGCCGCAGGTCGAGAAAGGCGCCTCGAACTTCCTCCAGAAGGGCATGCTAAGCGCGAAGCTCAAAGGCAATGAGTTCTACATGGCCGTTGGCGACGTCGATCTGTACCGGCAAGGCATGTTTGGCAATCTGAAGGCGACCGGAAAGACCGTGGAAACCTCGGTCGTCATCCAGGCGGACCCCGACACGGGGGAGGCCCTGAAGATCGCCACCCTGCAGTCAAACGACGCGGCCGCCGCGAGTCCCTCGGACCTGCAGAATGGTGCGACCGTCGCGAACGGCGCTTCCTACGTGCTTGCCGACCTGCGCGGCGGAATATCGGTCATCGACATCCAGTCCTTTCCCCGGTGGCTCGATGCCGTCCAGGCGATGCGTGACGCAATCGGCAAGCTGAGCACCGCCAACGGTGGTGGCGTTGTTACTCAAACTGCCGTTGTGACGGTGGTTCCGAGCTTCTGGTGGGGCGGGTGGATGGGTTTCGGGGGGCACCCCGGCTCGGCACCGCAGGTAACGAAGAGAAGAGCGGGGCGCGCCCGGGTGGGCACGCCCCGCGGGAGACCTAGTACACCGTCTTCCAGTCAGCGATGTTCTTCGCGTCGAACTTGAACGGGGGTCCCAGCAGGACCTCGGTGCCGCCATCGGCAGCCTGCGTAATGGTGTAGTTCCCCAGGCGCCCGGCGGCGAACTTGTCGCCCACCGCGCCGGTGATCTTGCCGGAGACCAGCGCCGTTGCCGTGTACGCGCCCAGGTACCCGACATCAATCGGGTTCCAGAGGAACATGTACGGGCACACGCCGTTCTCGATGTAGGTTGCCATCTCGGAGGGAAGCCCCAGGCCGGTGAGGAACACCTTTCCCTTGAGGCCCTTGTCCGTGAGCACCTTGCCCGCCGCCGCGATGCCGACGGTGGTCGGGGCGATGATGACCTTCAGGTTCGGGAAGGAGGCCAGCAGGCCTTCCGCCTCGGACACTGACTTGTCGCGGATGTCGTCGCCGTACGCGATCTTCACCAGGTGCAGGTTCGCGTACTTGGGATCCGCCAGGTCCTTCTTCATGTAGTCGATCCAGAGGTTCTGGTTCGACGCCTGGCTGGTGGCCGACAGGATGGCGATGTCGCCGCTGCCGCCTGCCATGTCGTATGCCGCGTCCACCAGCGTCTGGCCGATCTTCGCCGAGTCCGCCTGGTTCACGTGTGTCAGGCGGCTGGCAGGGTTGACTGCCGAGTCCAGCGAGAACACCTTGATGCCGGCAGCCTTCGCCTTCAGGAGCACCGGCTGCAGGGCGTCGAAGTCGTTCCCGACGATGCAGATCGACGCCACCTTCTGCGAGATCAGTGACTCGATGATCTGGATCTGGGCCTCGGCCGTCGGCTGCGCGGGCGCCTGCAGGATGGCCTGGAAGCCCTGCTCCTCGATGCCGGCCTTGAAGCCGCCCATCTGCTTGTCGCCGTACGGGTTGCCCGTGTTCTTGAACACGATGGCATACTTCGCCGTCCCGCCGGCTGCCTTCTCACCGCTTCCCGTCGCGAAAACCGCGATGGGTGCGGCGATTGCCATGATCGCGAGGATCACGGCGGCCCTGATGAAAAACCTTCGCATAAAGACCTCCTATGGACTCTGATCGTCCGGTTGCTCTTTCACGGCTCCCGTATCGGCCGGTAAAGGCACCGAACGCTGTCGCCTGCCTTGGAGACGCACATTCAGAATGAGAACCGAGATGATGAGAAGGAGCCCCACGACAATGAGCAGGTCCTCGGCCTGGATGTTGACGAGGCCGAGACCGTAGTTGAGGAACCCGATGATGAGGATGGCCAGGAGCGGCCCGCCGATCGTGCCCTTGCCCCCCGAGGTGCTCACGCCCCCGAGCACCACCATGGCGATCACCTCCAGCTCGTAGCCCTGGGCCACGTTGGGGCGCGTGCTGCCCATGCGGGAGGTCAGGAAGAGGGCCGTGAAGCCCGCCATGAGCCCCGCGAGGACGCTCACGATGATGATCACCTGCGAGGTCTTCACGCCGGAGTACCGGGACGCGGTCATGTTGCTTCCCATGGCGTAGATCCGGCGGCCGAAGCTCGTCTTGTGGAGGAGGAGCCCGAAGACGACGGCGCAGACGACGAAGGCAATCACCATGACGGGAATGCCGGCGACGCTCCCCCAGCCGAGGGCGGAATACCACGACGGGAACTTCCCTGACGCCTGGTTCTCCAGGATGATGTAGGCGATGCCCCGGTAGATGATCATCGTGATGAGCGTGACGATGACCGAGGAAAGCTCGCGGAACCGCGTCATCAGCAGGCCGTTGACCAGTCCGCACAGGGTGGCCACCACGAGGCAGAGGATCACCGCCAGGGGCATCGCGAGGCCCGCGTTGTACGCCACGGCCATGACCACGGCGGAAAGCGCCACGGTGGAGCCGACGGAGATGTCGATGTTCCCCAGGATGATGACCATCGTCATCGGCAGCACGATGAACGCCTTGTCGAGGAAGGTCATCGGGGTGTTGATGAACGTGTCGAGAGTCAGGTAGTACGGCGAGAGCGTGCTGTTGACGACGTTGACGGCCAGGAAGATCAGGACGAGCAGCCACTCCCACCGCAGGAAGAAGCGCTTCCAGCTCCACGACTTTTCCATCCGCAGGGTTCGTTCCGCCATTGCCTCTCCCTTCAGATGGCCCGTCGGCGCAGCGCGATGCGCTGGCTGTTGCGCTTCACGATCACGTTGGTGAGGACCGCGGCGAGGATCACGAAGCCCTGTATTGCCTGCTGCCAGAACGGGGAGACGTTGACGAGGGGGAGGGCGTTGTTGAGGATGCCCAGGAGGATCGTGCCCAGGAGGAGGCCGGACACCTTGCCGCTTCCCCCGGAGATGCTCACGCCGCCCAGGACGGTGGCGGCGATGACGCTGAGCTCGTATCCCGTGGCGGTGTCACCCTGGGCGGAGGCGAACTTGGCCACCCACAGCACACCGGCCAGGCCGGCAAGAGCCCCCATGATTGCGTAGACCAGCCAGACGATGCGGCGCCGGGGTATGCCCGAGATATCCGCGGCCGCCGCGTTGGACCCGACCGCGTAGATCTGCCGTCCCGTGCGGGTGTGGTTGATGAAGTAGGAGAAGGCGACGAAGATCACCACCGCGAAAATGATGAGGTTGCTCACCCCGAGCACCGTGCCGGTCGCGAGGGCCTTGAACCCGTCCGACATCTGGTAGGAGCTCACCCAGGCTCCCCCGCTCACGACGTAGGTGATGCCGCGGAGGATGTTCATGAACCCGAGGGTGGCGATGATCGGCAGCACGTTGAACCGGGCCACGACCAGCCCGATGAGCGCGCCGGCGCCGATCCCCACGACGATGCCTTCCACGAGCGACAGGAGCGGCGACAGGGTGGGATGCGCCATTACGGTCAGGGCGCTCACCATGCCCGCCAGGGCGAGCGTGGCGCCGATGGACAGGTCGATACCCGCCGTCAGGATGACCATCATCATGCCGACGGAAAGGATGCCCAGGATGGCCGTGTTGGCCAGGAGGTCGTTGATGTTGGAGAGGGAGAGGAAGTTCGGGTTCCGCAGCTGAACCGCCACGCAGAGAACGACGATGAAGACGAGGAGACCCAGCTCCCGGAAGTTCTCGGCGTACCGTTTCATGCGGCCCCCGATCCCGGCACCGCGGCGCTGAGGATCTGCTCCTGGGTGGCCGTGGCCGTGTCCAGGAGGGCGGCGACGCGGCCTTCCTTCATGACGAGGATCCTGTCGCTCATGCCCAGGACCTCGGGCATCTCGGAGGAGACCATGATGATCCCGTATCCCTGGGCGGCAAGGTCGTTCATGATGCGGAAGATCGCGGTCTTGGCGCCGACATCGACCCCCTTGGTCGGCTCGTCCATGATGATCACTTTCATGGTGCCGGCGAGGAGCTTGGCGACGATGATCTTCTGCTGGTTGCCGCCAGAAAGCGTTCCCGCGAGATCGAACACGCTCGTGGCCCGCACCTCCAGCTTTTCCGCAAGCTCTTTCGTCACGGCGTTTTCACGGCGGGCATGGAGCCACCCCCCCGTGGTGAAGTTCCGCAGGGTCGGGAGGGTGACGTTCCGCGACAGCTCCCATTGCAGCACCAACCCCTGGCGAAGCCGGTCTTCCGGCAGGAAGCCGATGCCCTGCCGGATGGACTCCGCCGGGCCTGCCACGCGGATAGGCTTGCCTTCCAGGATGATCTCGCCGCTGTCGGGGTGCGTGACGCCGTAGATTGCCTCGCACACCTCGGTGCGCCCCGCCCCGATGAGCCCCGTGATGGCGAGGATCTCCCCTTTGCGCACGCCGAAGGAGACGTCCTTGAAGTAGCCGGTGCGCGAGAGGTTCCGCACCGAGAGGATTTCTTCCCCGATGGTCACCGACCGCTTCGGGAAGAACTGGGTGATCTCTCTTCCCACCATCGCCATGATGAGGTCCTCGCGGCGGGTGCCGGCGAGAGGCCAGGTCCCGACGTACCGGGCGTCACGGAAGACGGTAACGCGACTGGCGAGCCGGTACATATCTTCCAGGCGGTGGGAGATGAAGATGATGGAGGCACCCTTGTCACGCAGGCTCTCGGTGATCCGGTAGAGGTCCTCGCTCTCCCGCGCGGTGAGCGGGGCGGTGGGCTCGTCCATGATGATGATCCGCGCGTTCGTGGAGAGGGCCTTCGCGATCTCCACGATCTGCTGCTGCGCCACCGACAGGTTTCCCATGATGGTGCGGGGGCTGAAGTCGGCGTCCAGGCGCTGGAGAAGCTCTTCCGCCCGCCCGTGGAGATCCTTCCAGTCGATCTTGCGGGTCAGGCGGTTGATCTTCTCGTGGCCGATGAAGATGTTCTCCGTCACGGAGAGGTCGGGGTAGCAGGTGACGTGCTGGTAGATGGCCGCGATGCCGGCGCGCTGGGAATCCGCCGGTCCGTGGAACTGGACGGGCTTGCCTTCCAGGAGGATCTGCCCGCCGTCCGGCTCGTACACGCCCGTGATGACCTTGATGAGCGTGGACTTCCCGGCGCCGTTTTCCCCGATGAGCGCATGGATTTCCCCCCGTTCCAGCGTGAACTGCACGTCGTCCAGCGCCCGCACGCCGGGGAAAGTCTTCGTGATGTGGCGCAACTCGAGAATCGGTTCAGCCACGCTGCACGTCCATCAGCACACCCTCCTGCATTCGATCCCCAGCAGCTCCCCGAGCTTGTCCAGCCGATCGGCGACATGGCCCGTGCCGATCGCGCAGTGGTGGGCCGGTCCTTCCCGCGACCAGCGGTCCGTGAACTCCCGGGCGGGAGCGGAAACCGGTACCTGCTGTTCGTGTTCCCGATCTGCAGGGTGGGCCCCGGGACCGACTCCCCCTCGGCTGCCAGGAGGAACGTCGAGCCCCCCCGACCCTGGACGACGGACAGCAGCGTGACCGGCCCGTGCTTCACGCCCATCTGGATGGAAAGCCCCTTCCCCGGCTTCCCGTGGTACACCGGAAGCGGGACCAGCCCGACGCGGCCCTCCGCGATGGCAGGGTGGGCCGGGCCGTCGTGTCCCCAGAGCACGACGTCGTCCTCGAAATCGATGAGGTAGAGCTCGGAGAATGAGCCGCCCGCGCCGAAGCAGTCCATGATCTTCATCGCCATGACGTTCTTGACCTCGCACTCTCCCGCCACGGGCACGTGGTGCGATGTGAGCAGGGTGGCGCCGGCAATGATCGAGGTCACGACGTCCTCGTGGTCGCTGCCCGCGGTCCCCTCATGGTAATATGCCATGGCGCCGAGTTTGGCGCCAGTGGCCAGGAGGTCGAGGGCGCACGACGTGCGGGCTGCCCGTTCCAGCTCCGCCGGCGGGCATTCCGGTGCGACCTGGAACTCTTCCGCGAACTGGGCGAGCTTCCTGCGCACCTCTGCCGGCCCGGCTTTCCCGCGCAGGCTCTCCAGGAGGTCCATCTCCAGCAGCTCGAAGTGGCACCCGAACACGTCTGCCAGGCGCGTCACGTCCGTGTACACGTCGAGCATCCCGCCGTAGTAGTGCCCCAGGATGCCGACCCGCGTGTCGCGGATCTCCGCCCGGACCTGCACTGCCGCGACCCACGCTTCGATCTGCTGCCAGGCAGCCTCTTCCTTCAGCCAGCCCGTCACCATGCGGAAGGGGATGCCGCAGTAGTTGAAGACGTTGGCGATCTCGGGGGCGCAGCAGGCCTGGCAGTGCGCGAGCCACTCTCCCGTCATGGTGCCGCGGTCACCGATGGCGTTGAACCGTGCATAGTCGATGGCCGCGACGGGCTGCAGGTTCAGCACGATGATGGGAACGCGCACCTGCTGGGCGACGGGGAGCACGGTGTGCGAAAGGGCGTACGTGGAGATGGAGAGGAAAACAGCCTCGACGTTCTGCTCGACAAAGAGGCGGGCAGCCTCGCGGGCTTTCTCGGGTGAATCGACGAGTCCCGCGTCCACGATTTCCCGGTCCTCCGACGCGAGGCGGCCCGCGATGTACGCCTGGTATCCCAGCAAACGGTCCTTCAATCCCTTGAACTGGGGCCAGTACGTATCCAAGCCGATACCGAAGAGGCCGAGCCTGAGTTTCATCCGGCCCCATTATTCACCCTGGCGGCCTCGGCGTGAATGGACATTCGGGCCCCCGACATGGACAAAACTTGCCCGGTGCGGGGAAAAATGGTAGAAGGTACCGATGACCGAGGGCACGAACGGCGGGGAAACGGGCTTCTTTCGCTACCTGACGTGCAGCGAGGAGGACGAGAGCTGGCAACTGGTGTGTACGGACGCCGGTTTCAGCGAAATCGGTCCCGGCACCGTCTATCCTCCCAACAAGGAGGGCCACCCGCCGGTCTTCAAGTCGGTTGCGGTCGGGCGAACACTCCCCGAATACCAGCTCATTTACGTCACGAAAGGCCGCGGCGTCTTCGAATCCGACGGCAGGGCCTTCGACGTCATCCCCGGCACGGTGATGATCGTGTTCCCTGGGATCCGCCATCATTACAAGCCGGAGTTCGAGGTCGGCTGGACCGAATACTGGGTCGGGTTCAAGGGCCCCTCGGCGGATATCCTGCAGCGACAGGGCTTCCTCTCCCCCCGTCGGCCGGTCTACGAGGTGGGGCTGCAGGACTCCCTTCTCGCCCTCTATGAGCAGATCTTCGAGCTCGTGCGGAACCAGCAGCCGCTCTACCAGGTCCGGGCAAGCTCGCGCGTGCTCACCCTCATCGCGGAGGTCATAGCGCACGAGAGGCGCACGGTGCAGCATTCCAGCTCCGAGAGCCTCGTGGAACGGGCAAAGTTCATCATGGAAGAAAACATCTACCGGGAAGTCACGCTGGACGGGTTCGGGGAGATGCTGGGCGTCAGCACCTCCCACCTGAACGCCGTGTTCAAGTCCTACACGTCCATGACCCCGTACCAGTACTTCATCAGCATCAAGATCAGGAAGGCGAAGGAGCTCCTGGAGACAGGCGCGCTCCCCATCAAGGAGGTGGCCTTCCGCCTGGGTTTCGACGACCAGTACTATTTTTCCCGGCTCTTCCGGAAGAAGACGGGCATCGCCCCGTCGCGCTGGTATGGATTCGTGAACCAGTAAGGCGCGCGGGCAGGGAGGAAAACATGACCAGGTCCGCGTTCTCGATGAAGCTGAAGCCGGGCCAGGCCGCCGAGTACAAGCGGCGCCACGACGAGATCTGGCCCGAGCTCGTGCGCGAGCTCGAGGCTGCCGGCATCAGCGACTACTCCATCTACCTGGACGAATCCACGCTCACGCTTTTCGCGTGCCAGAAGGTCAAGGACCACGGGTCTTCGGACCAGCTTGCCTCGAAGGCAGTCATGAGGAAGTGGTGGAAATACATGGCCGACATCATGGAGAGCAACGCGGACAACTCCCCCGTGGTCGTCCCGCTGAAGGAAGTCTTCCACATGGATTGAGGCTCACAAGCGCAGCCAACGATCGGCGACCTTGCGCCGAAGGGGCTCGGCGCGGAAGCCGCGCGGCAGCACACGTGCGAGTCTATCGGGTTTCCGCGTCGAGGGTGCGGCGCACGATGTCTGCCAGGTCGTCCGGCAGGAAGGGCTTTCGCAGCAGCGGCGCGTCGTCCTTTCCCATGCCGCTGCGGGCGAGGACTTCCGGCGCATAGCCCGACATGAGAACGGTCCTCATGCGCGGGCGTTCGCCGGAGAGCCGGCGCGAAAGCTCGGGTCCGTTCATCCCTGAGGCCATGACCACGTCCGTGAGAAGCAGGTCGATGGTATCCCCGGAGGAAGCGCGCTCCATGGCCTCGGGTCCTCCCCGCGCAGCAATGACATAATACCCCAGCCGCTCGAGCACCCGTCGCGCGAGGTCGCGTACGATGTCGTCATCCTCCACGACGAGAATCGTCTCGCTGCCGCCCTGTACAGGTGTGCGCTCATCCGCTGCCGAGCCGGTCGCGGCTGCCGCGACCGCGGCCAGGCGCGGCAGCCAGAGGGCGATTTCCGTGCCCTGCCCCGGCTGGGAGCGTACCGCGACGCTCCCCCCGTGCTGCTGCGCCAGGGCGTACACCGTGGCAAGGCCCAGGCCCGTTCCCCGGGGCTTGGTCGAGTAGAAGGGCTCGAAGACGCGCGCGGCGGTCTCCGCGTCCATCCCCACGCCCGTGTCCCTGACCGAGAGAACCACGTAGGCCCCGGCAGCAAGCCCGGGCGGCTCCCCGTCGTGGCCGCTGCCGGCGGCCCGGCGGTCGGCGGCCTCGATGGCGACCTTCCCTCCCGTGGGCATGGCTTCCTGTGCGTTGAGCACGAGGTTCAGGAGGATCTGCTCCAGCGCACCGACGTCGGCAAGCACGGGGCTGAGCGCATCCGGAAGCAGGATCTCCAGGTCCACGTCCTCGCGAACCGTGCGGCGCAGGAGCTTGCCGAAGGCGCGCACGGCCTCCCGCAGGTCCACCGGGGCCATGGTCAGCGGCTGCCGTCCCCCGAAGGCCAGGAGCTGGCGCAGGAGCTCGCGCGTGCGCCGCGCCGCACCCTTGATCTGCGCAAGGCCCTCCCGAAGCTCGTCCCGGTTGTCCACGTTCTCCAGGATCAGCTCGCTGTAGCCGAGGAGCGGCGTCAGCAGGTTGTTGATGTCGTGGGCGAGTCCTCCCGCCAGGCGCCCCATGGACTCCATGCGCTGCGCGAGGCGCAGCTGCTCCTCGAGCCGGGCGCGTTCGGTTTCGGCCCGCTTCCTCTCGGTGATGTCCCTGTCGATGCCGACCATGCCGGTGATCTCGCCCGACGGGCCGCGCAGGGGAAGCTTGGAGACCAGCAGCCACCGCGCGTTCCCGTCGGGCCCGGTCATCGGGAACTCCCGGTTGATCACCGGGTCCCCGGTGCGCAGGACCTGCTGGTCTTCCGCGAGCAGCCGCGCAGCCGCCTCGTCGGGGAGAAGCTCCGCGCCGGTCCTGCCCACGACGTCCGCGACGCTCGGCGCCTGCAGGAGGAGCGCATCCGCGCGGTTGCCGAGCTGGCGCCGCCCGGACGCATCCTTGGCGTAAATGGCGTCGGGGATGTTGTCGATGACCGTGCGCAGGAGGGTGCGTTCCCGCGCGAGAGCATCGAAGCTCCCGCGCAGCTTCTCCTGCGCGCCCGAGAACTCGCGAAGGAAAAGCAGCAGCCCCGTCAGCAACACCGCCTGCAGGAGCGCGAGGCTCAGGGTCGATACCAGCCACAGCTCCACGGAACCAAGCGGTGTCACCTTGCTGAGGAGCCGCACCGTGCCTGCGAACGCCAGGGCGCCGATGGCACCGATGGTCACGAGGGATGCCCCGGTCATCACAAAGGCGACGCGGATGTTGACGAGCATGGCCGTCATGATGGTGAGCGCGAGGAAGAAGAGGCGGGCGTCGCCCCGCATCCCGTTCTCCATCAGGCCGCTCACTGCCAGCGCGTAGATCAGCGCGAGCAGCGTGCCGGCGCGTACGGGATACGGCCACGGGAAGACGGTGAGGACAAGAACGCCGATCCACGCGGCCCCGTAGACCCAGGCAAGGCCCGCGTTGCCTGCCCGTACGACGTCGATCATGGACGGCACAACCGCGGCCAGCCCGAGGATTGTTGCCGCCACGAGGACGAGCCTGAGGAACTCCTCGCGCCAGCGTTCCAGGGAGAATACGGCTGACTGCAGGGACTCGAGGGCGCCGTTCGTATTGTCCGACTTCACTTTCTGCCTCACCGGTGACGAAGCGTATCCCCGCCACGAGAGGACGGTCAACGGGCGAGCCCTTTCACACCACGTATCCGGCGCGGCCGCCCGTGCAGTCGGTGCGCGGATCCTCCGGGATCAGCCGTTCGGTGTCGAGAACAGTCGCCCGGATCAATACCTGCCGAGCTTCTTCGCCAGCTCCACGATCCCGCGGAAATCCTCGAGGCTGACCGACGACGGGACAGAGTGGTCCGACGAGAAGATGTAGCCCCCGTCCTTTTTCATCACCGGCACGGTGCGCTCCATCTCGGCCCGGATCTGGTCCGGCCTGTCCCACAGCACGGCGTTGATGCCGCCGTGCAGGACGAGGTCCCTCCCGTAGTTTTTTTTCAGGAGGACCGGGTGCATGCCGGCTTTGACCTCGAGGGGATTGAGCGCGTCCAGCCCCATGCCGACGAGCTCGGGAACGAGCGGGTTGATGTCGCCGCAGGAGTGCAGGTGCGCCCGGGCGCCCTTGGAGTGGATCCAGTCGATGGCGCGCTTGTGAAACGGCTTGAGCACGTCGCGGTACAGGCTGACGGAGAAGAACTGGTTGTGCTTGTACCCCATGTCGTCGTACCACATGACGCTGTCGAAGTGGTAGCCGGCATCCCAGATCATGTCGAGGAGCGCGATGTGCACCTCCAGCTCGTGGGAGAACATGTCCATGCACCACCCGGGGTTCTCGGCGAGCGCCATCAGCACGCGCTCGGTCCCGACCGTCCACGAGTGCGTGACGTCGAAACCGAACCACAGCCCGGCCTGGATCCAGTACCCGTTCTTCTTCCATCCGGCGTAGTTCTTCTGCAGGGACGCCCAGTCGATGCGGTCACGCGTGGGTGTCATGCGCGCCTTTGCCCTGGCCCAGCTGTCGGGATCCACGATCGTGAAGTCGAGGAACTCGGGCGTCGAGGCGGCGTGCTTCCATTGCCTCATGGTGACTCCCCACGCGCTCGTGTAGGTCTTGTACGTCTCGGTTTCCTCGAGCACCGTCTCCTCGTAGCGCGGCGAGTTGTCGGCGCTGATGCCTACGACATGGTCCAGCCCGAAGTAGTCCACGAAGCTCGCGTCCCGGGGCAATCCCTCGCGTTGCCACCGCTCGATGGTCGCTGCCCACGGGTCATCGATGATCGGGACGCGGTCTGCCTCCTTGTGATCGAACATCCGTTGGAATCGCTCGTGCGTCGTCATCTCCCGCATGCCTGTCCTCCTCCGTGCGTCTAGAGGATCGGCCCCACGATCCAGGGGCAGATCTCCTCCTCGCCCATGCCCGCCACCTCGCTCCGGGTCTTTTTGCCACCGGCAACGGCCAGGATTTCCTCGAAGACCCGGCGCCCGACGTCGCCGAGGGGCGTGCCGGTGGCGACGACGCCCGCGTCGATGTCCATGTCGTCGGCCATCCTCTCGTAGGTCTCGGTGTTGCTCGCGATCTTGATCGACGGCACCGGCACGCAGCCGTACACCGAGCCGCGACCCGTCGTGAAGACGCAGACGTTGGCGCCGCCGGCGACGATCCCCGTCATGGACACCGGGTCGTAGCCGGGGGTGTCCATCACGACGAGCCCCTTTGCCGTGACGGGCTCCGCGTAGTCGTAGACGGCGGTGAGCGCGGTCGACCCTCCCTTGGCGATCGCGCCGAGGGACTTCTCGTAAATCGTCGTCAGGCCGCCCTCCCTGTTGCCCGGCGACGGGTTGTTGTTGATCTCCGCGCCGAAGACCGAGGCGTACCACTCCCACCAGCGGATCCGATCCACGAGCTTCTGTCCCACGGCGGGGCTGACCGCGCGGCGCGTGAGCAGGTGCTCGGCGCCGTAGATCTCGGGCGTTTCGCCGAGGATCGCGGTCCCGCCCTGCGCCACCACCATGTCCGAGGCGATGCCGAGCGCGGGGTTGGCCGTGATGCCGCTTTGCCCGTCGGATCCGCCGCAGTTTGTGCCCAGGACGAGCTCCGATGCGGGAATGGGGGTCCGGCGCTGAGCGTCCGCGAACGGCAGGAGACGCCGGACCGCGGCGACTCCTGCCTCCACCGTGCGCCGCGAGCCGCCCTCGTGCTGGATGAGGACCACCGGGGGCGGGCGGGTTGATCCGCCCCGCTGCAGGTCCTCGACCCCGATGAGGCGCTGCGTCTCGACGAGCCGCGAGGCTTCCCCGGTCTCGCACCCGAGCCCCACCAGGACGCAGGCCGCGATGTTGGGGTGGCGGGCCAGCCCGCCCAGGACGCGCTGGAGGCGGAGGTGGTCCGGCCCGCCCTGCTGCATCGCGCACCCGGTCGCGTGCTTGATGGCCAGGACGCCGTCCACGCCCGGAAAATCGCGAAGGCCGTCTCCCCGGAATCGCTCGGCGATGAAGCGTGTCACCGAGGCCGAACAGTTCACCGTGCTGATGACCGCGACATAGTTGCGGGTGGCGGCACGGCCGTCACGGCGCCGGTACCCGGGGAAGGAGCGGCTCTCCGTCCGCGGCATCTGCCCGGGAATCTCGCTGGCGAAAGCGTAGTCGCGCGTAAAGCGGTCTGCCGAGCAGTTGTGGACGTGGACCCAGGCCCCCGCGGGGATCTCCGCCGAGGCAAAGCCGATGACCTGGCCATACTTCAGGATCGGCTCTCCCCGCCGGATGTCGGTGAGCGCGCACTTGTGGCCCTGCCGGATCGTCTCGCGGAGAGCGACCTCCCGATCCCGCGCCGCGACACTGACGATGCTGCCGGCCGGGATCGTCCTCAAGGCCACCGCGACATTGTCGCGCGGCGAGAGGCGAACGGCGGGCGGGACCGGGTCGTGGCCGGGAGCGAGACGTCGGGAGCCGTCGGAGCCTGTCGGGACCATGGGCAGTAGGATAGGCCGGAGAAGGGGAGTGGTCCAGCGCGGGTCGGGCTGCCGCCGGCGCTGACTTCGTCTCCAGGACGACCACGCCGTCCCAGTCGGTAGGCGCCCCGAGCTCGGAGAGCATCCGGGACCGCTTCTCGAAGATCGCGAGGACGGGATCCTCCGGGTTGCGCCTGCGCAGGCTGGAGAACACCGACAGGGAGTCCTTGAACTCCCGGGCGTAGTAGCTGCGCAGCGCCGCGGAGAGCTCGGCCTGGTACGCGAGCTTCCTCTCCATGGCCCTCTCGTCGGTCCCGTCCAGCACCTCGAAGAGCATCACCGTTTCCTTGCGCCCCTTCACCCGCACACGGTCGATGAACCGCAGGTCGAACGCGTGGGGATCGGCCAGCTTGCTCACCGTCTGCCCCGTCGTCAGGATGGAGGCTCCGTACATGCGGGTCAGGCCCTCCAGCCGCGAGGCGAGGTTGACGGCGTCCGAGATGACCGAGCCGTCCATGCGCTCATGCTCGCCCAGCGTGCCGAGCATGAGCGACCCGCAGTGCACGCCGATCCCGACCTGTATCGGCGTATACCCTGTCTTCGCCCGGTGGCCGTTGTACTCCACGAGCTTCCCCTGGATGGCGAGCGCAGCCCGCAGTGCCTTCTCGGGGCCCTCTGAAAAGAGGGCCATGATGGCGTCCCCGATGTACTTGTCGATGAAGCCGCCGTTCGCGCGGATCTCGGGCCCCATCCGCCCGAGGTAGGAGTTGAGGAAGGAGAAATTCTGCGCGGGAGTCATCGTCTCGGAAAGAGACGTGAACGAACGGATGTCGGAGAACAGCACCGTCATCTCCCTCTGGACCTGGTCGCCGAGCTTCACGTCGACGATGCTGCCCTTGCCGAGCTGGACGAGGAAGTCGCGAGGGACAAAACGCCCGTACGCGGTCAGGAGTCCTTCCAGCTGCAGGCTGTAGTCCTTCACGGTGTCCGCCATGACGTTGAAGGACTGCCCCAGCCGGCCGACCTCGTCGCGGGAGCGCACCTCCGCACGCACGTCGAGGTTGTCCTTGCTGAAGCGGCGGACCACCTTGTCCAGGGAGGCGATCCCGCGGGTGAACAGGGTGCCCAGGAAGATGGAGGAGAGCACCGTGAGCAGGAGGGCCGCCGCGATGACGGCCAGGGCGACCCGCAGGGCGCCCTGGAGAACGGCGCGCACGTCGGTGTCCACCATGTCGATGCCGAGGACGCCGAGGAGGGTGTGGCCGTCACGGGCGAAGACCGGGGCATATCCCGAGAGCGAGTTGACCTTGAAATCGGGGTCATAGCTGTACGTCGTCTCGGTGAGCGGGACCGCCTGGGTCTCCGCGCGCCGTGCCATGGGGAACGTGCTCACGTCGAAAGCCGAGGCGAAATGGGAGATGTCTCCCACGTCCTTCTCCCCCGCCGCCACGCGCCGGTCGGCGTCCAGCACGTCGGCGTCCACGAGGTAGGTGGCCTGGTTCGGGTCCGCCGTCGGTCGGAAGAGGTACACGTAGCGGATCAGCCTGGGTTCGACGGAGCGGATCCTGTTCAGCACGTTGCTCACGGACCGGTAGTCCGCGGATGTCTCCACCGCCGCGACCTTGTCATCCGGGAGGTCCGCGCCCAGCTTGCCGACGAGCCTCTGCAGGGCGCCCGCGTCGACCAGGCCGCTGCCGATCGTCACCGTGGAAAGGAGCCGGACCTGGAGCTCTTCGAAGAGCCGGCGGCTGAGGATCTGGTACATGGTGATGGAGAGAGACCCGCTCACGAGCGCCCCGACGATGAGGAAGGTGACGGTGATCTTCAGCCGGAGGCTGAACGTTATGCCTTGCCGTCCGTCTTTTCGCATCGCAAAAACCTCCCTGGTGCTCGATCGCTGGACAAGGGACCCGCGAGAGTGTCCCTGGCATGTGGCCGGGAAGACGCAGAAAGTGTAGTGAACGTACCGCCGGGAAGCAAGGTTCGCCGCCGCTTCAGCCGGTCAGTTGACGGGATGCTGATGGAGCAGCGAAGCGCCGACCGCGGAACGACAGCGCGTTCTGCGGGCAGAGCTCGAAGCAGCAGTAGCAGCCGATGCACCTGCTCCTGTCGATGCGCGGCCAGGGATCCATCCGGATCGCTCCGCGCGGGCAGTGGTGGCGGCATTCCCCGCAGGAGGTGCACCGCTCGGTATCCAGGTGAAACCGCGGCAGCCTTTCCCGGTTCGCCATGAAGCGGTTGGCCACTGCGCCGATCAGGGTCGACGAGGCAGCCGGCAGGGGCAGGCGGAATTCCTCCACAGGGGCGACGTTGCCCTCGATGCGCATCCGGGCGGTGTCGGTCTGCCCGAGGCGCCTTGCGGCCGCGGCTTTGAGGGTCCCGAGAGTGAGCGGGGCCACCCCGACGAGGGTGGCGCACACGGCATCCACCGCGACGCCGTCCTCCGAGGCAATGATCCTGCCGACGTGCCGGGGACGACCACTGGTCGGGCCGTTGCCTTCCATCGCGATCACCGCGTCCATGATGGTCATTGCCGGCGGTCGAGTCCGGTAGACGTCCACGAGCGCCTCGCAGAAAGCCGCGGGGTCCGGGCAAAGAGAATGGATGATGACCTTCTGCCGGCCCACGAGGATCCCGAACATGTTCTTGATCGCCCCGCTGAGGACGGTGAGGGCGTGCGTCTTCAATTTCGGAAGGTTTATCACCAGGTCGGCGTCGAGAACCTCGCGGGATACCACGAGGGAGTCGAAGAACCGCGAATCGACGGCAACGGTCGCGGATTCCCGCCCCATGTCCACCCAGTGCGTCCCTGACGCTGCCTTGATGCCGGTGACATCGCCGCCGGTGCTCCCGGTCCCATAGGAGCCGGTCCCGGGGTTGTCGCCGACGCGGACTGTCCCTCCCCGGCGCTCGACGGCGCGGGCAACGGCTGCCACCACGGCAGGGTGCGTGGTCGCCGCCTTCTCCACGGGCCATGCGCCGAGGATGTTGGGCTTCAGCAGGACCCGCTTACCGTCAAGAGCGGGGGCGAGCCGGGCGAAGACCTCCTCGATGCATTCATCCATCCGCTCGTACGAAGCGTCCCGGACGAGGACGAGCGGGCGCTGCGTGCTGTCACGCGCCCATGTCCTGACCGCGTCGATGACCCGGGCAGTTGCGACGCCGTCCGCGACGGCAACGCGCGGCGTGCGTCCCGACAGGATGGCCCGGGCGAAATCCTCGTACTCGCTGCGGTAGATTCCGGGGGCGCCGGCGATCAGCGACAGGAGGTTGCCTTTTCCCCGGCGCTCGATGAGACGGCCGCCGGGGTCGAATGCCTCGGCCTTCCACCCCGTGATGAGGCTGACCCGCACGTCGCCCGTCGTCCCGATGACCCGGATCCTCCATGACACGGCAGGGCCTCGCCAGCTCGCTCGCAGCTCGTAGGCGCATCCGCGCTCGGTCCTGCCGGTGACCGAGACGCGGTCGAACACCCCGCGGGACCCCTTCTCGGCGACGACGCGCTGGACCTCGCGAATGTTCCCGCCGAAGAGCATCGTCGTGTACACGAGGTGGGGGAAGTCGTCGCCGAGGACTCCGGCGTTCTCCTCCGCGAAGTAGTACCCGGTGTAAGCATTCCACAACCGGATATTCACGTCGTAGGTGTTCTCGATCTTCCGTACTGCACCGATCAGGCCTTCCTCCACCATTGCCCGCGCATGCCGGATCCCCGGCGCGTAGACGTAGTTGTGGGCGGGCATGACGACGAGGCCCGGCGGGACCCGCCGCTCGATATCCAGCGCCTGCCCGGGATCGAGGGTGAAGGGCTTTTCGCAGAGCACGTGCTTCCCCGCGTCAATGGCGCGGCAGGTCATCTCGTAATGGAGGTGGGGAGGGGTCGCGATGTAGACAGCATCAAAGCCGGGGTCGTTGAGAACGTCTTCGTATGCGCCGTGCAGGTTCCGCACTCCCGATCGCCGGGCCACGGCAGCGAGGCGGCGGGGGTCGGTGTCGCAGAGACCGGAGAGCAGGACCCCTTCCGCCTTCAGGAGCCCTGGCAGCCCCAGGAGGGTGACCAGCTTCCCGCACCCCACCACGCAGAGCCGGACCTTCTTTTCTGCGGCCATTGCTCGCCTCCTCTCGGCGACGAGAGAACAGGGCGTTGCAGGAGCTCCCGCATGCGATCCGTGCCCGGCACCGCGCCCGGAAACGTTCGTTGCCCGCAGAGTACTACGAGGCCGCCCAGCGCACAATCCAGCGGCAGCCGGGGCAGCGATTCTCGTTTTGCACATTCGACAGGATCGCAGACCCTTGCAAAAGGCCAAGAACGGCCCTTTGAGAGTCGTGCAAAATGAGAATTCGCCCCCTTAGGCGTCGAACTGAGAGCTGCTG
Source organism: uncultured Spirochaetota bacterium (assembly GCA_963768665.1). Lineage (GTDB taxonomy): Bacteria > Spirochaetota > Spirochaetia > SZUA-6 > Fen-1364 > Fen-1364. The sequence goes on from CAVYIU010000007.1 coordinate 258,071, forward strand.
CAGCCGGGGTCGAGGGGAGAGGGCCGGGCCGCACCCCGGCTCAGCGCGTCAGCAGGCGCAGCGGCTTCGAGACCAGCTCCATGAACCGGGAGAGGAACTTGCAGGCATAAACGCCGTCGATGAGCCGGTGATCCACCACCAGGGACAGCGGCAGGACCGAGGCGGGCACGACGGCCCCGTCTTTCACCACCGGCTCCTGGTGCACGCGGCCGATGCCGAGGATCCCCACCTGCGGGGGCAGGATCATCGGGTTGCCGTAGATCCCGGAGAAGGAGCCGAAGTTGGAGATGGTGAAGCTGCCCCCCCGGATCTCGTCCATGAGGAGCGTGCGGGTCTTCGCCTTTTCCGTCAGCCGGAGGATCTCCGCCTGGATGCGCGCCACGGTCATGGCCGCAGGGTTCTTCACCACCGGCACGATGAGGCCGTCCTCCGTGTCGACCGCCACGCCGATCTGCGGGGAGGGGAACGCCTCGTACTCCCTGCGATCGGGCGCGTAGGTGGAGCTGAGCAGCGGGTAGTCCACCAGGGCCGCGGCAGCCGCCTTCACGAAGAACGCGAGCAGGCCCACCTTCACCTCGGCGCCCTCGTTCAGGTCTCGCCGGAGCTGCAGCAGCTCGTCCACGATCGTGAAGTCGTGTACCGCTGCCGCCGGGATGGCCTGGCTTCGCTCCATGGCGGAAGCGATGGCGAGGCGCAGGGTCGAGAGCTTCTTCACGTTCGCCGCGGCAGGAGAGGCGTCCACCATGGCTGCCTTGCCGGCGAGGTCCTTCTTCAGTATCCGGCCGCCGGGACCGGTCCCCGTGACGCGGGCAAGGTCGATGCCGGCGTCCGCGGCGAGCTTGCGGGCAACGGGGGAGGCGCGGGGGTGCGACGCGGCACCGTTGCCGTTGCCGCCGGCGGGAGCCGCGGACGGGGAGCCTTCATCGCTGGGAGGGAGAACGCCGGCCGTCCCGGTGTCGAGCCTGCCGACCACGCTGCCGCTCTCCGCGTACGTGGCGCCAGCGTGCGCGTGGTGCGAGGGCTTCTGCCCTTGGGCCGGGTGTGCCCCGGGCCTGGCAACCGACGGGGCGGGTGCCGCGGCGGCGCCCGTCCTGATGCGCGCCACCACCTCGCCGACCCTCACCACCTGGCCTTTCACCAGCGACATCTCCACCACGATCCCCTCCACGGGGGAAGGGAGCTCGGTGACGACCTTGTCGGTCTCCACCACGGCGAGGGCCTCGCCCGGCTTCACGTGCTGGCCCGAGGCCACCTTCAGCTCGACGATGGTGCCTTCCGTGAGGCCCTCGCCGATGTCAGGGAAGCGGAAATCGAACAATGCGTCTCACGGCTCATAGCTCAGCACCTTTCGCGCCTCCGCGAGGATGTGATCCACGGTGAGCAGGTAGTGCCGTTCGCCGCGGGGCATGGGGTAAATGACGTTCGGCCCGGCCAGGCGCACGGGCGGCGCCTCCAGGCATTCGAAGGCGTGCTCCATCACGGCGGCCACGATCTCCGAGGCGACGCCGAAGCTCTGCGGCCCTTCGTGCACCGCCAGCAGGCGGCCGGTCTTCCGGACCGACTCCACGATGGTCGTCACGTCCCAGGGGTAGATGGTGCGCAGGTCGATGAGCTCCACCGAGTGCCCCTCCGAGGCCAACACGGCGCGCGCCTGCCGCGCCTCGATCATCTGCGCCCCGTAGGAAACGATCGTGAGCTCGGTGCCCTCCGCCTCCACCCGGGCGCGGCCGATCTCCACCGTGAAGGAGCCCTCCGGGACCTCCTGGCGCACGGCGCGGTAGGCGCGCGCCGGCTCGAGGAACATCACCGGGTCCGGGTCGCGGATGGCGGCGATGAGAAGCCCCTTGGCGTCGTGCGGGGTGGAGGGGATGACGACCTTGAGGCCGGGGATGTGACCGAAGGTCGCCTCGAGGCTCTCCGAGTGGTGCTCGGGTGCGCGGATGCCTCCCCCGTAGGGCATGCGGATCACCATCGGGGCTGTCAGGGCGCCCCGGGTCCGGTTGCGCATGCGCGCCACGTGGCTGGCAATCTGGTTCATGGCCGGGAAGGCGAACCCCGAGAACTGGATCTCCACCACGGGGCGCAGGCCGGCCACGGCCATGCCGAGGGCGGCGCCGACGATCCCCGACTCGGAGATCGGGGTGTCGAAGCAGCGCGTCTCGCCGAAGTCCTTCTGCAGGCCCGCGGTTGCGCGGAAGACGCCGCCTTCGAGGCCGACGTCCTCGCCGAAGACGACCACGGAGGAATCGGAGGCCATCTCCGTGCGCATGGCATCCGTGACGGCGTCGAGGAGCGTGAGCACCTTCATGGCTTCCTCCTCTCCAGCTGGTCGGCGAGAATCGGCGGTGTCGTCCAGGTAGAGGTACTGGAACGTGTCCTCCAGTATCTCGTCGGGCTGCCTGCTCCACCTCCTCGAAGCTCGCCTGCGCGCAGGCCAGCGCCTTCTCCCTTTCCTTCGCGGCATCCTCGTCGGTCACGAGCTTCTTCTTTTTCAGGTAGCGCTCCAGGCGGATGAGAGGATCCTTTGATGCCCACGCCTGGACCTCTGCGTCGGTGCGGTACTTCGTGGGATCGTCAGACGTGGTGTGTGCGCCGAGGCGGTAGGTAAGCCCTTCGATGAGGGTGGAGCCGCCGCCCGTCGCGCGCTCGCTCCGCGGCCATCGTCACCGCCGCGTAGACGGCGAAGATGTCGTTGCCGTCCACCCGCACGCCTTCGAACCCGTACGCGAATGCCTTCTCGGCAAGCGTCTTCGATCGCGCTCTGCTTGGACCAGGGCAGGGAGATGGACCAGTGGTTGTTCTGCGCGTAGAAGATCACGCCGGCCTTCCAGACCCCCGCGAGGTTGCACGCCTCGTGGAAATCGCCCTCGGAGCTCGCCCCTTCGCCCATGAAGGTGATGGCGATCCGGTCGGTGCCCTTGTAGCGCTCCGCCCACGCCAGGCCCACCGCGTGCAGCATCTGGCTGCCGACGGGAACGGAGATCGGCATCATGTGGTAGGTGTCCACGGGCATGTGGTTTGCCCACTCGTTTCCGTACCAGTACAGGTAGTACTGCTTGAGGGTCACGCCGCGCACGAGCATGCCGCCCAGCTCGCGGAAGGCGGGCACGAACCAGTCATCCGTGCGCACCGCCATGAGGGCGCCGATGGAGTTGGCTTCCTGGCCCTTGTTCAGCACGTAGGTGGGCATGCGGCCCTGGCGGTTGAGGCTCACCGCCCACTCGTCGGCCTGCCGCGACGAGCACCATGGTGCGCTAGGCCGCGAGCGCCTGCTCGTCGCTCAGGAGGGGGAGCCCTTCGGCGGGCGGCGGCAAGCTTCCCCGATTCGTCCAGGAGGGACAAGAGTCGTCCCTCCCGGGGATCGAACTTTCGAACATCCTGCCTCCTCAGTTGCCCGGCAGCGAGACCAGGAGAGCGTGCCAGGCGAGGGTCGCGCACTTCACCCGGACGGGAAAGCTCGCGATGCCCTTGAAGGCGGCAAGATCGCCCATCGCGTCCAGGACGTCGACGGGCTCTTCCCCGCGCAGCGCGCGGATGAAGGACCCCGCACGTTCCCGCGCCTCGGCGACGGAGAGCCCCTGCACCGCCTCGGTCATCAGGGAGGCGGAGGCGGTGCTGATGGCGCAGCCCTTGCCGTCGAAGCGGACGCCGCTCGATGCGCCCGTCGGCGCCGACCACGACCTCCAGCTTCAGGGAGTCGCCGCAGGTGGGGTTCTCGTGGGCCAGGGACTGGGGGACGTGGTCCAGACTGGGCCGCGCCCCGGGGCGCGCGGTAGTGGTCCATGATGATTTCCTGGTACAGCTCGTCGAAGGCGCTCACGCGTAGAACCTCGCCGCGCCGTCCAGCGCCCTCGGCCAGGCGGTCGATCTCGGAGAACGTGTTGTAGAAGGAGAGGCTCGCGCGCACGGTGGCGGGCACGCCCAGCCTGCGCATGAGCGGCTGGGCGCAGTGGTGGCCCGCGCGGACGGCGATGCCTTCGCTGTCGAGGTACTGCGCCACGTCGTGCGCGTGGATCGCGCCGAGGGTGAAGGAGAAGACCGGGCCGCGGCGCGGCGCGGTGCCGTAGAGGGTGACGGCCGGTGCGACTCGCGAGGCGCTCGAGGGCGTAGCGGAGAGCTCGTCCTCCCGCGCGGCGATGGCGTCCCAGCCCAGACGCCGTGGATGTAGTCGATGGCCGCGCCGAGGCCGACGGCGCCCTCGACGTTCGGCGTTCCCGCCTCGAACTTCCAGGGCAGGTCGTTCCAGGTCGAAGCTTCGAGCGCTGACCGCGCGGATCATGTCCCCGCCGCCCATCCACGGCGGCATGCGCTCGAGGAGGCTCTCCCTGCCGTAGAGGACGCCGATGCCCATGGGGCCGTAGATCTTGTGGCTCGAGAAGGCGAAGAAGTCGCAGTCGAGGTCCCGCACGTCGACGCGGAAGTGCGGCACCGACTGGGCCCCGTCGACGAGGACGAGGGCCCCGCGCGCGTGCGCGAGCGCGGCGATGGCCTTGACGTCGTTGATCGTGCCCAGCACGTTCGAGACGTGGGTCAGGGCGACGAGGCGCGTCCGCGGGTCCCACTCGCGCTCGGCGGCCGCCGAGGTCCAGGCTTCCGTCCGGCTCGACGGGGATGACGCGAGCCGGCAGCCGCGGCGCGGCAGGCGAGCTGCCAGGGCACGATGTTGCTGTGGTGCTCCATCTCGGTGAGGAGGATGACGTCGCCCTCCTTCAGCCGTGCTCGCCCCAGGAGGAGGCGACGAGATTGATCGACTCGGTCGTGCCCCGGGTGAAGACGATCTCGGAGTGCTTATCGGCGTTGATGAAGCGCCGGACCTTCTTCCGCGCGTCCTCGAAGGCGGCGGTGGCCTCCTCGCCGAGGGTGTGGAGGGCGCGGTGGACGTTGGCGTTGCCGCGCTCGTAGTAGACGGCGGATGGCATCGAGGACCTGGCGCGCGGCTTCTGCGACGGTGGCGGCGTTGTCGAGGTAGGCGAGCGGCCTTGCCGCCCGATGCGCCGCTAGAGGATGGGGAAGTCGGCGCGCACGTCTTCCACGGTGCGCGGCCCGACGGTCTGCGGCTTCAGCGGCCGGCATGCTATCCAGATCTCCCCGCTTGACGACCTTCACCTGCCACGGCGCGGACCGGCTTCGTGGCGGGAGGCCCGTCACCGCGCCGGTCCGCAGGTTGAAGCGGGAGCCGTGCTTCTGGCAGTAGACCTCGCCGGCCCAGACCTCGCCCTCCGAGAGCCGCGAGTACTCGTGCGAGCAGATATCGTCAAGGGCGAAGATGCCCTCGTCGGTGCGGAAGAGGGCCACCGGGCGCTCTCCCACGCGTGACGCGCATGGCTCGTCACGAGCTCCGTCTCTTCGCCACCCTGACCCATGCTTCCTTCACTCTGTCACAGCCGTGCCCTCAGGCCGCCCCGCGCAGCCGTTCGCGGATGACGCCCGAGCGCGTCCTCGCGGAAGCGCTCCGGCGACCTCGCCTTGAGCAGGTCCTCGAAGTAGCCGACCACCAGCATCTCCCTCGCGTCGACAGGCGAGAGCCCGCGGCTCTCCAGGTAGAAGAGCTCCTCGGCGCTCAGGCGCCCCGTCGTGGAGCCGTGGCTGCACTTCACGTCGTTGTTGCCGATGCGCAGCGTGGGAATGGAGTCCGAGCGGGCCGCTTCGCCGAGGAGGAGGTTCCGGTTCGTGAGGTAAGGCGTCCGTGCCGGAGGCGCCCGGTCGCCACCTCGATGAGGCCCTGGAACACCGTGCGGCCGCCGCCGGCCACGGCGCCTTTGTAGTACGCGCGGCTGGTGGCTTCGGCGGAGGTGTGGTGCTGCACGGTGCGGAGTCCACGTGCTGGCCCTTCCGGCCGTAGTACAGGCCGTCGAGGGCGGCCTCGGCGCCCGTCCCTGCGAGAGCGCACTCCACGCGCGTCTTGGCAAAGCGCGCGCCGAACTGCGCCTCGAGGTGCACCAGGGACGCGTCCCTGCCGACGCGCGCGTGCGTGTGGCTGAAGTAGAGGGACGCGTCGTTCAGCTCCTGCGGCTGGTAGTATGCGAGCGACGAGGCGTCCCCGAGAGCGATGCCGATCATCGCGTTGCAGAGGATCTCGCCGGCGGCCGCCTTTCCCGCGAGCTTGTGCACCACCGTCGCGCGCGCGCCTTCGCCGAGGATGATCGCCACGTGCGGTGCGCTGCGTGTCCGCGCGAGCCCTGCTCGGAAAGTCGACGAGGAACGGCTCCGCGATCTCGAGCCCGGCGGCACCCAGAGAAACGCGCCGTGGCTGAGGCGCGGCGAAGTGCCACGCGATGAACCTGTTGTCCGCCCGCTCGATGGCCCGGCCGATCCCGCGGTGCAGGGCTGTCTCGAACTCGTCCAGCGCGAGGTCCAGCGGAACCAGGCGCACGCCCTTCGCTGCCGCGGCGGCGCCGATGCCCACCTCGATGCAGCGTGTGCCTTCGAAGCGGATCACCCCGGCCCTGTGCCCGTCTCGGCTTCCCGGGGCAGGCGCCTTTCGCCGCCGGTGGCGGCCCGAAGGAGGCGAGCTCCAGGCGGCTCACGTCCGTGCGGCGCCACTCCTCGTCCGAGGTGGTGGGCCAGGGCATGGTGTCGAAGCGCCGCTGCGCCGCCGCGCGGAGGGAGCCCATCCATGCCGGCTCGAATGCGCCCGCTGGCGCGGGCGCCGGTTTCGACGGTGAGCTCCATCATCCGACCGTGCCTTCCATCTCGAGCTCGATGAGCCGGTTGAGCTCCACCGCGTATTCCATGGGCAGCTGCTTCACCAGGGGGTCGAGGAAGCCGCAGACGATCATGAGGGAGGCTTCTGCCTCGCTCATGCCGCGGCTCATCAGGTAGAAGAGCTGGTCTTCGCTGATCCTGCTGACCCGGGCCTCGTGCTCGATGGAGACGTCGTCCGAGTCGATCTCCATGTACGGGGTAGGTGTTGCTCCGCGAGTGCTCGTCCAGGATGAGGGCGTCGCAGACCACGCGGGAACGCACGTCGTGCAGGCCCTCGTTCACCTTCAGCAGGCCGCGGTAGCTGGCGATGCCGCCGCCGCTTGCTGATGGACTTCGCGGTGATGACCGAGGAGGTGTGGCTGGCCGCGTGCACGGCCTTGCCGCCGGTGTCCTGCTCCTGGCCCTTGCCCGCGAAAGGCGATGGAGAGGACCTCGCCGTGGGCGCCCTCGCCCATGAGGTAGATCGAGGGGTACTTCATCGTGCGCTTGGAACCGATGTTGCCGTCCACCCATTCCACCACCGCGTCCTTGTGCGCCACGGCTCGCTTGGTGACGAGGTTGTACACGTCGTTGGACCAGTTCTGGATGGTCGTGTAGCGGACCCGCGCCCCTTGCAGGGCGATGATCTCCACCACGGCGCTGTGCAGGGACTCGGTGGCGTAGACGGGCGCCGTGCAGCCCTCGATGTAGTGCACGAAGCTCCCCTCGTCGGCGATGATGAGGGTCCGCTCGAACTGCCCGAAGCTCTTCGCGTTGATGCGGAAGTAGGCCTGCAGCGGCACTGTCCACCTTTACGCCCTTGGGCACGTACACGAAGCTCCCGCCCGACCACACGGCGCTGTTGAGCGCCGCGAACTTGTTGTCGAGGTAGGGGATCGACGGTGCCGAAGTACTGGCGCACGAGGTCGGGATGCTCGCGGACCGCGGTCTCGGGGTCGGTGAAGATCACGCCCTGCTTGCTCAGGTCCTCCTTGATGCTGTGGTAGACGACCTCGGAGTCGTACTGGGCGCCGACGCCGGCGAGGAACTTGCGCTCGGCCTCGGGGATGCCGATGCGCTCGAAGGTCTCCTTGATGTGCGGCGGGCACGTCCTCCCAGCTCCGCGACTGCGCTCCTGGGGCCTCGCGTAGTAGTAGAGCTACTCGAAATCCATGGCCGAGAGGTCGGCGCCCCAGGTGGGCATGGCCTTCTTCCGGAAGGCGGCCAGGGCGCGGAGGCGGTACTGCCGCATCCACTCGGGCTCGTCCTTGCGCTCGGAGATGGCGTTGACGATGCCCTCGTCGAGGCCCTTGCGGGTCTCTGAAGACCGACTCGTCGGGGAAATGGTAGCCGTGCGCGTACTCGCGCTATCTCAATGACGGGCGACTGCGCCTTCATCGTGCTTCCTCCTCGATGCCGTACTGCTCTTTGATCCAGTCGTAGCCCTTGCTCCTCGAGCGTCTCGACGAGCTCCCTGCCGCCCGAGAGGACGATCCTGCCCTTGTACATGACGTGCACGAAGTCCGGCACGATCTGCGCTCGAGGATGCGCCGGTAATGGGTGATGACCGAGCGCGCCGAAGCCCTCGGCCCCGGAGCCGGTTGACGCCCGTCGGCCACGACCTTGAGCGCGTCGATGTCCAGCCCCGAGTCGGTCTCGTCGAGGATGGCTAGGGAGGGCTTCAGCATGAGCATCTGCAGCACCTCCATGCGCTTCTTCTCGCCGCCGGAGAAGCCCTGGTTCAGGTAGCGGTTGATGAAGGCCTGGTCCATCCCCATGAAGTCCATGGCCTCGCGGAGCTCCTTAATGTAGGCGGTGACGTTCATCCCGCCGCTTCCCGTGCGCGGAGCTCGATGGCCCGCTTGAGGAATTTGCCCACCGTCACGCCGGGTATCTCCACCGGGTACTGGAAGGCGAGGAAGACGCCCCGCAGGGCGCGCTCGCTCGCGGCTCAGGGCGAGGAAGTCCTCCCCGTCCAGCAGCACCGTGCCCCCGCGCACCGCGTAGGCAGGGCTGCCCCATCAGGACGTTCGCGAGCGTGCTCTTGCCCGAGCCGTTGGGGCCCATCAGCGCGTGGATCTCGCCCGCTTTGATATCCAGGTCCAGGCCCTCGAGGATGGACTTTTCGCCGATCCCCGCCTCGAGGCCGCGTACCGCAGATGAAATGCCATGTTGCTCCATTCCTGCTCATCTCTATATCGGGTAGCCCAAGGTGACCCGCGCCTCCTCGCTCATCCGCTCGGGGCCCCACAGGGGGCTCCACACGGTGGTCGTCTTCACGTCTCCAGCCCGAACGCGTCGTGATGCAGGAGGCTCAATGTCCTCGCGGATGATGTCCTCGGCGGGGCATCCAGGGTAGGTCAGGGTGAAGTCCACCTCGATCGCGTCCTCCTTGACGTCGACCCTGTACACCAGCCCAAGGTCGACGATATTGAAGGCCAGCTCCGGGTCTTCGACGTTCTTCAGGACTTCGAGGACTTCTTCACGACTTACCATGTCGTTCTTCCTCTCACGTATAAGTTGACAATGCTTACTAAATTAGTCAAGAATAATGAACCCGGCGTCATTTCGCCCATGGACAGAAAATCGCGCCAGGACAAGCGATTTGACAATCACCACCAGTATGGCCAAGCTCGTCCTGATGACGATCGTCGAGGTGCTCTGCAACCCGAAGCCGGGGAGCCTCACGCTGGCACTTGCCGCGCACGCGAAGGAAACACTCGCCGGGCTCGGGCACGAGGTCCTGCTCCACGACCTGTACAAGGAACGATTCGATCCCGTCCTTGACGCTCCCGAGCTTGCCAGGGGCTTCAGCCTCGACGGGCTGGTACAGGCGCACTGCCGCGAGCTCGCCGCAGCCGGCGGCCTGGTGATTTTCCACCCCGACTGGTGGGGGCAGCCGCCGGCGCTCCTGAAGGGCTGGATCGACCGCGTCTTCCGCCAGGGCGTTGCCTACGACCTGGAGGGGGACGACATGTCCGAGAAGAGCTGGAAGCCGCTGTTGACCGGCAAGAAGGGACTCGTGTTCTGCACGTCGGACGCGGAGGAAAAGGGGACGCCGCGTACCCTGGAGTCGCTGTGGACCGAGTCCGTCCTCGGCAGGTGCGGCATGCAGGCTGCCTGCCACGTCATGCGCGACCTGCGGCAGACGGACCCCGGGGTCCGACGCACCTGGTTGTCGTTCATGAATCACACGCTGGAGGAGTGGTTCCCGAAGCGGTGAGCGGGATCGCGTGCCGACAGCGGAACCCACGGGAGCGGCCGCTCCGTTGCTGGCCCCGCCTTCGGCCGCTATAGTCGACCGGATCATGAAAAAGCTCACCATCATCGGCGCCGGCAGCGCCATGTTCACGCAGGGTCTCGTGGCGGACGCGATTGGCAATCACGGAGGCGCCGGGCCGTCGGAGATCGCGCTCGTGGATATCGAGCCGGGCATCCTGGAAGCCATGCGCGCGCTCTGTGCCAGGATGGTAGAGCAACGGGGCGCAGACATCCGCATCATCGCTTCCCCCGAGCGGCGCGCGGTGCTTCCCGGTTCGGACTACGTCGTCACCACCATCGGCGTCGGGGGACGCAGGGCGTGGGAGCAGGACGTCTTCATTCCCAGGAAGTACGGCATCTTCCAGCCCGTGGGTGACAGCGTCCTCCCCGGCGGGATCTCGCGCGCCCTGCGCATGATCCCGGCGCTGGTGGACATCGTGCGCGACTGCGTCGAGCTCTGCCCCGGCGCCAGGATCATGAACTACGCCAACCCGATGACGGCGAACTGCCTCGCCGTGCAGAGGGCAACGGGGAGAACGGTGACCGGTTCTCTGCCACGGCACCTGGCACACGGAGCAGCAGCTCGCCCGGTTTGCGGGGCTGGAACGGCGCGAGGTGACCTCGCTTGCCGTGGGGCTGAACCACCTCACGTTCCTGTACGATTTTCACGGCGCGGCGAGGACGCGTGGCCCCTGGTGCGCGAGCGCCTGGCCGCGTGCGGCACCGACGGCCCGCCCGAGGAGCCGTTGTGCTGGGAGCTCTTCCGGGTCCACGGCGCCTTCCCCGCGCCGGGAGACCGGCACGTCACCGAGTTCTTCCCCGAGCGCTTTCCCGGCGGGCGTTACCACGGGAAGATCCTCGGGGTGGGCGCGTTTCCGTTCGAGGGCACGATCGAGCTGGGGGACCGGATCTACGAGGAGGTGCTGCGCTCCGCGAAGTCCTCGGGGCCGCTGCCGGAAGGACTGTTCACCCGTGCCTCGGGCGAGCACGAGCAGCTCATGGACGATCATTGGCTCCCTGGAGGCTGACGGGCGGAAGGTCTTCTCGGTGAACCTCCCCAACCGCGGGGCCGTGGCTGGCCTCCCCAGCGACGCGGTCCTGGAGCTGCCTGCCCTCGCCACGGCACGGGGCTTTCTTCCGGTGGCCATTCCTGACTTTCCCCCGGCGCTGTGTGCACTCCTGTCGAAGCACATCGCGATTGCCGAGCTCACCGTGGAGGCGGCGCTGCACGGCGACAGGAGGCTCTTCGTGGAGGCCCTGCTCCTCAGCTCGTGCCTCCCGGACCCGTCACGCGCGGGCGCGTTGGCCGACGAGATGCTCGCGGTCTCACGAGCGCTACCTGCCTCAGTTCGCGTAGGAAAAGGGCGTCGCGGCCGGGGTGGCGGGCAGGCCCGTATCGCCCGCGGCCGGCTCAGCCCGAGGCGCGGATGAAGAGGGTCCTGTCGATGCGGCGGATGGAGCGGCTGAGGAACACGCACGCGGTGAGGCAGCCGGCAGCACCGCCCGCCACGTAGCCCGCGCCCAGGAGACGCTGGCCGATGGTGAGCGCGAGGGCGAGGCTCACCGCGAGGTTCACGACGAAGAAGACGAGCGCCGCGATGAACGCGCGGTCGTAGAGCTCCAGGTAAAACAGGAACACCATCAGGCTCAGGAACAGCGAGTGGAGGAACACGGCTCCCAGGGTCACCCTGAGCACGGTCACGTTCACCGTGGGACCGAAGATCGCCCCGCCGACGGCAGGGGCGAAGACGATGAGCGTGGCGCTCACGAGTCCCTGCAGGAGGCTCTGCTCCCGCAGGCCTTCCCCGAGGCTGCGGATCATGATCGCTTTCTTCTCCTGGATCTTCTGCCATGTGCCCGTCGAAACCGCGCGGAGGAACTCCCTCAGCCGCGGGTAGAATGCGGTCTCCGTCTCGATCGTGAAGTAGACGAGCCCGGCACCAGCGTGAGGATGGCGAAGAAGATGGGAATGTCGTAGGGATCGAAGACACGCATCCAGGTCCCGGGAACGCGGGTGCCGAACGTCAGCCAGTACACGATCTTTCTCCGCCCACGTGGCCCACGCGTAGGTCAGCCCCGCCAGGAAGAGCGCCGGGTGACGGCGGATGCCCGCGGCGAGCCCCCCAGGGAAATTCCTTTTGGCTTGTGCCGGGCCAGCGTCATGAGGTAGAGCACCAACACGGTGAACAGCTGGCCGGCCGTGTATCCCAGCAGGGCGCCGGCGGTCGCGTACGCGCGTCCCAGCAGCAGCACCCCTCCCAGTGAGACCACCGCCCCGCCGACGTACACCAGGAGGATGCCGGTGTACGAGCGAAGGAGCGAGATGAACGACATGACGATCCAGTTGGCGTTGATGACGACGAACAGCGCCACGACGGCGGCGGAGAAGAGGCGCGGCCGCGCGACGACCCCCGGCAGCCGCCACGGAAGGACCCCGGCGGTGCCGATCACCAGGGCCGCGGCGAGGACGAGGAGCAGGCACGAAACGAGCGCGGAGGCGGCTTCGCGCGTGCGCTCCTCGTAGATGAGATCGGAGATCTGGCGCGTGAAGGAGTAGTGCAGGCCGCTCATGAGGACGAGGGAGAGCGCGTAGCAGTACACGATGGCTGCCGAGAAGAGCAGGGGAGACTCGCTCAGCGCGGCACCCGCGGCGTGCTGGATGAGGAAGATGCCGAACACCGACAGGAGCCAGGGCCCTGCCGCGACCGCCGTGCCGGCAAGGCTCACGCCGACGATCCGGGCGAGCCCCCCCTTCTGGAGAACCCGGCGCAGCTCGAAGCCTATCCCTGCCACGGCGTCCCGCTCCGTCCCAGCGATTCGTAGAGTTGCCGGTACCGCTCGAACACCTGGGCCTTGTCGTAGAAGCGTTGCACGAGCCCCTTCTTCGCCACGGCCATGGCGGCGATCTCCTCCGGGGAGTCGTGCACGAAGCGCACGGCCTGCGCGAGCTTTGCCGCGTCCTTGGGGGCGGCGAGGAGCCGCTCGTCGTGCTCCAGCAGCTCCGGCACGTTGCCGACGCTCGTGGACACAACGGGCACGCCGGCAGCGTAGGCTTCCAGGATCACCAGGGGCTGTGCCTCGCGCAGGCTCGTGAGGAGGAGCACGTCCAGGAAGGAGTAGTACTCCCGCACGTCGGCCTTGCCGGTGAACGTGAAGCAGTCCTGCAGCTGGAAGCTCTCCACGAGCGCGCGGCAGTCCTCGTAGTAGGCCTCGTCCTCCTCCGTGGGGCCGATGCACCAGAACCGCGCTTCCGGAAGAACGTCAGCGGTCATGCGGGCCACGAGGATGAAGGTCTTGATGTCCTTGATGGGCACTACCCTCCCCACCAGGCCCACGTGAAACCCTTCCCTCCGCACACGCTGGACCGCCGTGTACCGCTCGAGGTCGATGCCGTTGGGGATCACGATGGACTTGTCCGCGTCCGCCCCGAGCTCGATCTGTCGGCGGCGGTTGTACTCGAAGAGCGACACGACGGTGTCCGCGTAGCGGTAACAGAGCCGCGAGAGGGAGAGGTACATGGAGATCCACATGTCCCTCTGGTAACCGCGGACGAAGCTCGCGCGCTTGATCTCCATCTCGCGCTCCTTGTGGTACAGCCCGTGCTCGGTGAGCAGGAGGGGGCGTCCCGAGCGCAGCTTTGCCACGATGCCGGCCAGCCCCGCGTACCCGGTGGAGACGGCATGGTAGAGGTCGGCACGGGGGGCCTTCGCGCCGATCGCCGCGAAGGCCATGTCGTGCGCTGATTTCCACGACCAGAAGTAGTCGGAGAACGGGTAGACCGGGTTCTGCTTCTGGTTCGCCGCGATGATGGTGTTCCAGAGCGCGTCCACGTTCACCGCGTCACCGGCGGGCGAGTAGCCGGGCGGCATCCGGCCGATGAGCTCTTCCAGGGGCGGGGCTTCCCCGGCAGCGAACCCGGCGTGCATCGCGCGCAAGGGCTCCACCAGGGCATCCGACCCGCCACGGGGGCGCGCCGAGCTCCTGTGACGACCGCCCAGCACGATATCGGTATGCCCGTCGACGTTCGGCGGGAGCACGTAGCGGGATTCCTGGCCTGCGCGGGGGGAGATGGTGAAGAGTACGAAGCGCAGGCCCGGCAGCGCCTGGAGAAGCTCCTGCACCCAGGAGGAGACGCCCCCCGTCACGTAGGGGTACGAACCCTCGAGGATGAGGCAGACAGTCAGCGGTGATTCAGGCACTGCCGCCTGCCCAATACGCGACCGCCCCCTCCTCGCCCTCGGTGAGGCCGGCACCCGCCGCGGCGAGACGCTTGCAGAGCGAGGCGACGCGCGCGTAGTCACGCTGCCGGAACGCCACGCGGGCGCCGAGGAGGAGAACCAGCGGGTCATCCTGGTTGTGCACGCGCGCAAGGCGGTCGGCCGCCTGCTCGAGGAGTCCCAGGGAAAGCAGGATGTCGCTGGTGAGCGCCAGGTCGCGGCGGTGCACCCGCCCGGGCTCCCGCGCGCGTGCGAGGCACGCGTAGGCAGCCCGCAGGTAGAAGGCGCGCACGGATCGTTCGCCCTGGTGCAGCGCTGCCAGCTCGTAGTACTGGCGGGCCAGTGAGCGCTCGGTCCTCGGCGTGGAGGAGCGCCGCTTGAGAACCCGGATGCGCTCCAGGTAGCGCGCCTCCAGCGCGTTGATCCCCTCGGCGCCGAAGAGCGCCGCCTCGGGATCGCTGCCGCGCGCCAGGGAGGCGAAGATGTCCCTCAGGAGCAAGTTTGTCTCCAGCGTGCGCTCGGGTCGGGCCATCTCGCGCTCCACGCCGTCAAGGTCCACGGGCTCCTCGTCCAGCGGCTTGGTGGAGGCGCTGGCCATGATGAACGTCTCCGGCGACAGGAACCCCTCGCCGACCCCCTTGAGCGCGGCGGCGGGCGTGCGCGGGATCCAGCCCTGGCGGCGTGCACGGAACAGCTCGAATCCGTTCACGCTAGACCTTCTGCATCTGGAGGAGGTTCTCCGCCGCTTCCATGAGCTCGTCGGCGGTCTGCGTGCCGGAGCGGGCGGCGAACCCGAGCACCACGTCCGCCACGGCGCGCTCGCCTGCGACGGACCACTCCTCCGCGTTCACCTTCCCCAGCACGCCCAGGGAGAACAGGGAGGCGCCGTCGGCGTCGAGGTTGGGGCAGATCACCGCGAGCTGTTCTTCCGCCTTGTAGTGGAAAATCCAGACCGGTCCGGAGGCGGCCTCGCGCGAGAGCGCCGCGAGCCGGGCCGCCAGGCGGAACGCCTCCGGCCTCCCGCCGCGCTCGGCCAGGTCGGCGAAGTTGGCGATCTCCATGATGACGATGGCCAGGGTGCCTTTCTCCTCGCGCAGTCGAGCGAGCTCGAGCTCCAGCATGGCGTAGAACTCGGGAAACGACGGGAGCCCGGTCACCGGATGCACGTCCTCCTGGCGCACGATGGACTCGAACTCGATCCCGCGTTCCAGCATGGGCCGGGCGAGGGCCATGATCACGAGGAGTAGGCGCTCGGCGTAGAGGCTGTACTTCTCGAATGGCATCTCCTCGATGCTGAGCGCTCCCCAGATCCGCCGGCCCGCCGAGATGGGGAGCGTCACGATGGACCGCCCCGTGTCGAGCTTCGCCAGCGCCTCGTTCTCCAGGAGCATGCGCACGGAGAACATGCTGTTGTTGCGCACCACCCAGCCCTCGATGCTCGCCGTGTCGGACAGCACCGTGGTCCCGTGGGTCGTCTCGTCGCCGCCGAGACTCGCCGCCAGCGTGAGGCTCTTCGTCTCGGGCCGGTGTTCCCAGATGGAACACCGGGACGCCCCGACGAATCGCTGCACCATCTCCAGGATTGCGCGGAAGGCCTTGGGAAGGTTCAGAGAGTTGAGGTTCTGGACCTGGCCGTAGAGGGCGGTCACGTTGTCCCTCTGACGGGAGAGCCGCTCCTCCAGCTCGCGGTTCACCGCGTCCAGGGCCCGCACCTGCCGCTTGAGCAGCCCCATGGAACGTGAAAGAGAGGCAAGGCGTGCCGCGGCCCTGCCTTCACGCCGTATGAGGACGTCGCGGACCGAGCCAAGAAGGTAGGCGATCACGAGAGTCAGGGCCGCGGCGGCAGCCGCCCGGGACGCCATGCCGGGGAGAGGAGCCCAGCCCCGGGCGAGCATCCCCAGGGTCACGGCGGCCGCGGAGGTGAAGACGCTGAGAAAACCGTAATACTTGCCGTAATAGACAGCGATAAAGAGAGAGGCGATGCTGTAAGGATTGAATGGGCCGTCGAGGAACCCCGGGTTCGCGGGGAAGAGCCATGCGTTGACCACGCCCACGACGGCGGACAGGGCCGCCGCCTCGACGGCGACGATCATGGGTGTGGTATCCTGACGCACGGAGTGAATCCTATCATGGGGAATGAAGGGTTGTCATGACAGTGAGAAAACGAACACCCCGGTGGAGCGGTGTCACGGCGCTCCTCGCCGCGGCGCTGGCCCTCGTTTCGGCCGGCGCAGCCTGGACGGCCCCCGCCGCCGTCGAACCTGTCTTTCCCCCGAGAACCCGGATCTCGTGTTCGTGGAGGCCGAGGATGCCGTCTCCACCAACTTCGCGCGCGAGCCGACTCTCATCTTCGACGCCTCCGGTCTCCGTGCGTTGCAGCTCAACCGGTCCACCGGCGTGGAAGGCCTCGGGTCGTTCTACGCCGACTTCGTTTTCACCGTCCCCTCGGCGGGGACGTGGGAGCTGTGGTACGGCGGAACACCGCCGGGCCCGCGGGACGAGGCCTCCCCGTCCTACGCGTCGCCTTTCCAGTACACCGTGGACGCCCAGCCTCCCGTGGCGGTCTTCCAGGAGTCCGACACCATCATCGGGTCGTATAGCCCCGGCTACTACTGGAATCGCGTGGGAGACGTCACGCTGGACGGCCAGCGGCACACGCTGCGTTTCGAGATCACGCAGAAGCGCCGGGCCGACGCCCGCTATTTCTTCTACCTGGACTGCTTCTTCCTCGTGCGCATGGAGGGCGGCCAGCGCGTCGT
This sequence comes from uncultured Spirochaetota bacterium, assembly GCA_963768665.1. GTDB lineage: Bacteria > Spirochaetota > Spirochaetia > SZUA-6 > Fen-1364 > Fen-1364. Next base: position 274,992 of record CAVYIU010000007.1, read on the forward strand.
CTCAGCGCCCCTGCCCGCAGTCTTTCCGAGCGACCTCGGCGCCGCGGGGATTCCCGCCCCGTTCCTCTCCATCGATGACGCCCTCATCAAGGTGCGCGACGCCCCTGACAAGACCCAGCCGCTCGTCGATCTGGCCCTTTCCTACACGATGCTCGGCGACTATCTCAACGCCCTGAAATACCTCAACAAGGCCGCGGTGCTCGACCCCCTCAGCGCGGAGATAACGCTCCTCATTGCAAAGAACAGGATCTGGAAGGGCGACACCGCCGACGGGCTGCGCGCCTACCGTGACCTGCTCCAGCGCAACCCGCGCCAGCTGACGCTGTGGCTGGAGGCCGGCAAGGTTGCCGCCTGGGCGGGCCGGTTCGACGAATCGATCTCGTTTCTCCATGACGGGCTGGTGCAGTTTCCGGGGAACACCGACCTCGCCGTGAACCTCGGCCTGACGGAGGTCTGGGCGGGCCGCGGCCAGGACGCCGAGATCGTCTTCAAGGACGCCGAGGCGCGGGCTGCGAACAACGCTGCGAAGCTGAAAGACATCGCCCGGGCCTACCGCGTGAACGGGTACCCCGACCGGGCGTTGAAGACCTACGAGGCCGCCATCAAGGCAGACCCGCGCGACCTCGAATCCTACATGCTCATCGCGCAGACCCTGCAGGGCCTGGGCCGCACCGCGGACGCGGCGGACACGCTGCGCCGGGTGAGCGACACGTTTGCGCCGTCTGACCGGCTCTCCACGTTCCTCGAGGCGTTCACCGACCGCGAGGGCATGAAGAACCAGGTCATGACGCAGTACCGGGACTCACTGGCGAAGAACCCCGACAACCTGGTGCTCCGCCAGCTCCTCGCGCAGACCTACTTCTGGAACGGGATGAAGGCGAATGCCGTTGCCGAGTACCGCAACATCATCGACAACGACGCCTACATTTCCGTGCGCGCCATGGAGCATTCCACCGAGGCGCTCCTCGGTTCCATCGATGCAGGGGCGCTCCTCAGGGACTGGCTCACCCGCGCACCGGGCCTGGCGCAGAAGAAGCGCGCCGCCCTTTCGGCGCAGCAGCAGAAGGCCGCGCAGGCCGCCGCGGCGCGGGATGCAGCCGCGAAGACGCTGGACAAGGCAACGGCGGCGCAGGCGGCCGCCAAGCCCGGCAAGGATGTGGACGCTGCTGCCTCTGCCCAGGCCGCCGCGCATGATGCGCTGGCAGCGGCCGAGGCGGCTGCCGCCCGCGAGGCTGCCGCCCTGGCCTCCCGCGCCGCGGACGCTGCCGCCCTGTCCGAGCGGCTCGCCGACGTGAGTGCACGCGTGGCAGCGGTGGAGAAGACACTCGCCGACCAGCTGCCGTTGGACACGGCGGCCGAGCAGGAGCTCTCGCGCGCCGTGAAGGGGACGGGCTGGCGATTCGACAGGAACGGGCTCCTCGCCGACCTGGCGCGTGACGCCGCCGACAGCCCCCTGGCGCGGCTCCTGTCCGCGCGCATCTCCCTGATGGACGGGCAAAGCGCGTCCGTGGAATCAGCGCTTGCCCCGCTGCGCATTGAGGGGAGCGTGGATGCGAAGCTCGTCCTCGCGCGGAGCCGCCTGGCCGCGGGCAAGGTCGCGGACGCGGCGCCGCTCCTGCAGGATCTTGCGGCTGCCCCCGCTGCCGACGTCCCCTCCTACGTCGGGGACCTCGCTGCGCTGAGCGCGCAGCTGGCGGCAGAGCCTGCTGCGGCGCCCGCACCTGACGCGGCCACGGCGGATGCCACCACGGTGGACACTGCCGCAGCCGTGGCTCAGGCAGCGCAGGCGGCGCGGGACCTCGCCGGGTTCGAGTCAGCGGTCTCCGCCTCGCTCGGCCGGCTTTCGAATGCCCTTGCCGGGCTGAGGACGCTCTATCGTCACGGCATCATCCGCGCCTTCCATTCCTTCGACGAGCAGGTGGTGTCGCTGCGCAACGATCTCGGCGACTACTACCTCGCCGGTAACCCCCCACAGCTGCCCGAGGCGATCGCGCAGTTCACGAAGGTCCTCGCCGTCTCCCCGGGGGACCTCAGCGCCACCTTCCGTCTCGGCAAGGTCTACCAGTGGCAGGGGGACTGGAAGGCGGCACTCGATTCCTACGCCCTCGTGTACGCCGCGGATCCCGGGTACGAAAACGTCGCATCCCTGTACAACGACGTGGAGCGCGCGCACGCGGACACCGTCGCGGCGCTCTCCTCGTACTTCGAGGAGCCGCAACGGGCCCTGTGGCACGCGGAGGCATCCTATAGCCTGCCGGTGTCCAGCACCGCGGGCATCGCGCTTGGCTACCAGACCGACGCGGTGCGCATCCAGCGGCCGGTGAACGGCGTGGAGCAGGCATCGTCCTACCAGGTCCACGACGTGTCCGTGGGGACCCCGCTCTCGCTGTTCGGGGGCGCCTTCACGTTGACACCCGCGCTCGGGGGAACACTGGAAGCGAATGGACTCTACCAGGCCACCGACGCTTCCGGGGCACTCACGGGGACTGATCTCTTCGGCGTCGCGGCCGCCGAACCCTACGTGCGGGTGGACACGTCCCTGAGCGTGCCCAACACGCTGTACCTCGCTGCCACGGCACGCTACGGACGCCAGTGGGAAACATGGGACCCAATGCGCACGCCCGTCTATGATGCTTCCGCCGAAGCGAATCTCAACACGTTCCTGTCCTTCATCGACGCGTGGCCCCTGCACGATACCTCGCTGCGGACGTACGGCAAGTTCGAGTACCTGTACCGCGCTGGTTTCGCCTACGAAAACGTCCTGGTCACGGCCCTCCAGGAGATCGCCGTCAACGTGCTCAAGGGAGGCGATCCGTACGGCGTCCTGACCCTCGTGGGCAACGTCACGTACCAGCACAGCGACCAGGTGGGCGCCACAGACTATTACGCCCCGCCGGACGTCTTCATGGCGGGGGCAAACCTCGTGGGCTCCACCTGGATCGGCACGGGAGGCGGCGACGTGCTGGGGCTGTCTGCAAGGATCTACGGAGGATCATACCTTGAAGAGGCGTTCACGGCGGCCGAGATTCCCCGCATCAAGGGCGAGGCGGAAACCGACGTGAGCTTGACGCGGGGAAACGGCACCTACTCGCTCGCCGTGGTGGCCAACGCGACCTACAACCTGGCTCTCGCGGCCGCCCTCGCGGATCCGTGGGATTACTGGTCGGTCTACGTGCGCCTGGGGTACACGGCGAAGCTGCCCAAGCTCCGGGCGCCGTAGAGGGCGGCCCCCGGGGGCCTACCTGATGCCGAACAGCTCGTGGTACTCTTGGAAGAGAGGATCCTTCCTTAGCTCGGCGTTCCAAGGGTCCACCGGGGCGTCAATGACCGCCGGCTCGACGCAGGTGTACGGGGCGAGCTTCTGGAACAGCTCGCGCTTGGGCCCGGGCAGGGTGCCTGCCGCGATCAGCTCCGCCAGGATGCATGCCACCGAGACGAGGATCACGAGCGGTTTGTGGGACGAGGCGATGTTGATCGACTCGTGTTCCAGCGCGGTATCCACGTAGAGGGACGGGAAGTTCCACCGCGAGAGCACTTCGCCCCCGATGATGCGGTGATCCACCCCGAGGACCTGCAACTCGATGTCCTCCAGGAGCATTGCGCCGAGCTTCTCGGTGTCGAGCACCTTCTCGTACTCTTCCGGGCTCCCGTTGAACAGGACCGCCTGCCCGATGTCGTGCAGGAGCCCGCAGAGGAAGAGCTCCTCGGCGGCATCGGCGCGCCCGCAGCGCACGGCGAGCGCCTTGGCCAGGAAGGCGCTGAGGATCGAGTGCTTCCAGTAGGTGGCGTGAAACGGGCTGGAGCGCAGGCGGGGGAACATCCGCGAAGCGCTCACCAGGAGCACGAGGTTCTTGATGTTCTTGAAACCCAGGAGGGTGATGGCGGCCTGGAGGCTCTTGATTTCCCTCTGGCGCGCATAGAGCGCGGAGTTGGCGATCTTGAGGATCTTCACCGTGAGCCCCGGATCGACCTTGATGATCGATTCCAGGTCCTTGAACGACATATCGAGCCTGCCCTCGGAAGCGGACACGACTTTCGCGGCGACTTCCGGCATGACAGGGAGGTCCTTCAATCGTTCTACGTAGTCCTGCACAGGCATGGTTCCCTCCCCCCAGTATCGGAAGTTCTGCCCTATGCTGTGAGGGCGCCTGATTCAGAGAATCGGACAAACTGTCGACATAGAATGCAGGTTATGTCGAGGAAAACAGTGGCCGTAGTCGTCTTGATGCTCCTGGCCGTCATGGCGTTCGCGGCGGATGTCGCCAGCGGTGTGAGCTTTGCGGGGGGCTACTCCCTCGATATCCAGCGGGCGTCGCTCGCGGAGCTGCAGGTCGCCTCCCAGGCCGTGGACACGTCGCTACCGCTTGCCGTCTCGGCGTTTGTCGATGCCGGATACCTGTCGCTCGGCATCGGGGTGGCGACCGAGCTTTTGGGCCACGCTGCCGAGACCCAGACCGTCGGCTCGACGGTTACCACCATCTCCGATGCCACCACGGGTACGAAGATCTTCGCAACCGCGACTCTCCTTGCGGAAATACCTATCCCGCTTGGTTCCTTGACGCTTGTTCCCCTTGCCGGTATCGAAGGCGATATCTGCGTTGCCGCTCTCGATGCCCAGGGGAATGACATCATGGCAGGGATGACTCAGGCCCAGCGCAGCGACCTGCACGAGGGCTGGATCAAGGCAGGCGCCGAGCTCCGCTTCCCGCTCGCCGGGGGCATCTCCCTGCGTCCCTGGTTCCTCGCCGGGTACAGGCTGCCCAACAGCAGCACAACTTCCGTCATCCTGAATCTCCAGCATGCCGGCTTCGAAGCCCTTTTTCTCAGCATGCGCGCGCAGGCCGGGGTTGCGGTCGGTTTCGGTTCATGATTCACGCCCGCATCCTGAAAAAGCACGGGACGTGTAGTAGATTCCTATGGACGCCATGGGGCATCGACGCGTCCGGGAGTTGTACATGAAGACGCGATTTATCGCCTTGGCCGCTTTTTTGATCCTTGCCGGTCTGATCGTTCTGGCGGGTTGTGCGCTGTCGGGGATCGGGGCCGGCACGGGAACCGTCAGCCCGGCCGACATTTCTTCCTTTCAGAAGGTCTACATGTCCTCGTACTACGCCGAGAGGGGCGGGACCCCAGCAGGGGCGAAAGGCCTGACGCCCTTCCTGAAAGTGACGGCGGCCGCGGGTGCGAAGACCACCATCAACACCACGCTGCTTACCAACCCTCACTTCGCGACCCTGTCGCCTCTCACGTTCGCCAACTACCCCGAGCCCGGCCAGACGACAAGCTTCACCGCCACCGTGAAGGACGCCACGAACCACGTCTATGACATCGTGGCCACAACAACATTTCCGTCGGGAGACCTCCGGTCGAAATATGTGGAGGAATACTACGTGGAAGACGGTAACCCCACGTTCGGTACCCCCGCGGACGGCGTCTGGGACACGAACGACCCCATCGTGAAGCAGAGTAGCGCCTCGTGGGTCCAGGACCAGAAGGCGCGGGTGCAGCAGGTCCTCACCTTCACCGACGGAACGACAAGGTCCGAGACGATCATCGCACAGACGCAGGACTGGGGGCTTTCGCCGACGTACAAACCGAAGTTCGATTCCTTTGACGTCAATGGATCGCTCGATTTCAGCCAAGCCTTCTATCCGGTGCAGGACACCTCCAACACTGCAATCAAGTTCTCCTCGGTCGTCGTGTACAACGTCACCCCCGCCACGACCTCCAACTTCTGGTTCTGGACGGGCACCCAGGCACAGAGCATCGTCGGCATCCGCTATTACACGGAGTACTGGACCACGGGAGTCCAGGGCTTCAACAGCTACACGGTTGCCTTCGAGAAGACCGTGGACACCCTGACCACAACCGGGGGAACCTTCAGCACCACCCTGAAGACGGTGTTCGACCGGCTCGCAGTTCAATACCTTGGCGGAGTCCGTTCTCCGCCAGCAGGTCACCTATGACCTGGACAGCACGGGCAACCTGATCTTGAGCACGGGCAAGAAAGCCACGAACATGCAGACCCGAGTCGCCGATATCACGGGGCAGTCGAGCTTCTATATCGGGCAGCTCAACACCGACTACGCGAGCCTGCTCACCAGCCAGACCGACACCTCGCCGCTCTACACCCCGACGGGCGCGGTGGCGGAAGTCCTTGCCGCAAATCCGAGCGCGTTCGCCTACAGCCGGACCCAGGCCGTGCCTGCCAACGGCATCCCCCTGTCAGTCCCCGCGGGCACGGCCGACAACACGGGCACCGGAGACCTGGCCACGCTGTACACGTCGATTCAGGAAGGCGCGGCAGCAATCCCCACCGGGTCGAACATCCCGGGCGCAATACCGACCGGGACGAGCGAGTTGCAGTACAACGGCGCGCAGGGCACGACGCTCCCGAACATTCCGGCGTACCAGCTCGGCTCCACCGGCACCGTGGAAGCTTGGGTTTACATCAACCAGCAGGTAGATACCGCTGGAATAGTGCACAAAGGCGTCGATCCCAGCTTCTCGGACGAGGCGTACTCGCTCCAGTTCTGGGGTAACCAGGGCCAGGTTGCGTTTGCCCTGGACAAGCCGCTCTCGGCGGGCAGCTCCTACGACCTTGTCACCAGCACCTTCAACCTCAACACCGCCAAATGGTACTACCTTGTGGCTACCTGGGATACGACCGTGTCGCCCAAGGTGCTGAAGCTCTATATCAACGGAACGCTCAACAGCAGCACGACAATCACGAACGCAACCAGCGGCGCGGACTCCAGCAACACTTCGGCCGTGCTTATCGGCTCACAGCTTCCCACTCAGTATAACGCTCTGTACGGCTACTTTGGATTCAACGGAAAGATCAACGGCGTGCGGATCTCATCGACGCCCATGAGCGCCGCCACGGTAGCAGCCAACTACTCGACCTGCATCCTCCAGACGCCGAACTGGTAACCCGTTCTCCTCGAGACGATGCAGCGGCCCTCAGACGAGGGCCGCTGCTGCTTCCAGGGCCGACGTGTCGATGCGTCCGCTTTCCACCGGCGGCTGGCCCGTGGGATGGGACCGGCCGCACGTCCACAACTCGCGCGACAGGGGAATGGAAAGGTCCCGGCTCTCTGCCCGCAGACCCCAGACGATCCTCTTTGCGCCGTTCGCCGCGGCCGAGGTCTGAGGCCCGGCGGCCATGACGCCGATATCGAGGATGAGGTCCGGCTTCTTCTGCGCGGCGGCCGACGGCTGCGCGGCGGCGGCCTGGCGTGCCAGGAGGTAGCCGGCGTTGCGCGCGTTCCACAACAATAGTACGCGCGCTGCCTTTCCTGCGCCTGCCCGTGCCGCAAGGAGCGGCTCCAGCGCGGCGCCCGACTCCTGCGGATTCACCCACACCTCGATGCACATGCCCGCGGTGCCCGCTTCGCGCTGGGCTTCCCGCAGCGCTTCGGCGGGGTCCGCGAACAGCCGCGAGGCGGCCCTCCGCGCGGGCTCGCTCTCGTGCCCCGCGATCCAGAGGTCGGCCGTGCCGGCCCTGCGCCTGCGGTATGCCTCGGTGAAGGCCACGTTGTTGGACTCTTCGATGTTCCCGATGAGGAGGATGAGCGTGCGCTGCCCGGGCCCTGCCGCGCTCTTCCCATCGTCCTTCATGAGCTCCGCCCAGCGCGGGTCAACGGACTCCAGGCCTTCTCCCCGGACGGGGATCCCGCGCCGCGCTGCCGCGTCGATGAACGTGTCGATCGCTTCCCGCACAGAGCAGCGGGGAGATGCGCATGAGTGGACTCTTTGCCGCGCCGAGCATCTTCTGCACGCGTGCCTTCGTCGCCACGGCGTCCACGGGCGCGGGCGCCGGGTCGTTGAGGAACGCGTAGCCGAACCGTCCCTTCCTGCAGAGCGTGCCGGTGATTCGCCGCGCTGTAGCGCTCCGTCACGCGCGTGAAGAGCCCGCCGTGCCACCGGTACTCGACGGCGCAGCCCACGGAGCACTGCGTGCAGGTCCCCTCGACGACCTTCTCCACCAGCGGCGCGGTCTTGCGCGCAGGGAGCTTCTCGGTCAGGGCCCCCACGGGACAGGCGGAAACGCACTGGCCGCAGGAGTTGCAGCTCTTGTCTTCGCCGAAGGGCGGCCGAAGGCCGGCGCCACCACGGAGGCGAAGCCGCGGTGCATGTAGCCGAACACCCCGATGCCCTGCACCTCCAGGCAGATGCGGATGCACCGGCCGCAGAGGATGCACTTGGACGGGTCGCGGCTTATGAACGGGTGGGAGTCGTCGATGGGATGGACCGTGATCTCGCCCTGGAAGCGCTTTGCCACGGCCTCGTACTCCGTGGCGTGCATCTTCAGCGCGCAGTCCTTCACGTCCTGGCAGCCGCACTCGAGGCAGCGCTCCGCCTCGGCGCGCGCCGCGGCGACGGGGAGCGTGGACTCGATCTCGGCAAACGACTTCTTCCGGGGCTCCGCGGCCATGACCGCGGGGCGTGCGCGCGGCGCGCGGGGCTGGTCCTTGAAGTCGGCCGCGACGGGCTCCCGGAAGTCGGACTTGCGGCTCAGGAACTCCTTCGGCCGCTGGTACGTGCGGCCGTCGAGGTACGCCAGGACGGCGCGCGCCGCGTGCTTCCCGCCGGCCAGCGCGCGGATCGCGATGTCGGTGCCGGTGAGCAGGTCGCCCGCGGCGAAAACCCCGGGGACATCCGTGCGCCCGGTGTCGATATCGGCCTTGAGATTGCCGCGCTCGTCCACGAGGCCCGCCGTGTCGGCGACGCGCTTCGTGTCCGAGTACTGCCCCACCGCGGAGATGATCGTGTCCACGGCCACGGCGAACTCCGATCCCTCGATGGGAACCGGCGCGCCTGCGGCCGGACGCATCAGGATCGCCCAGCTTCATGCGAAGGAGGGTCAGCGTCTTCAGCGCCGTGCCCTCGGCCTGTATGGAAACGGGGGCCGCGAGGTACTGGATGTCGATGCCTTCCTCGATCGCTTCCTCGATCTCGGCCTCCGAGGCCGGCATCTCTTCCCGGGTGCGGCGGTAGTACATGGTGACCTTCGAAGCGCCGCGGCGCAGCGCGCAGCGCGCGGCGTCCAGGGCCGTGTTGCCGCCGCCGAGGATTGCCACGACCGCTCCCACCGTCACGGGCTTCCCCGCGTTCACGTCGCGCAGGAAGTCGATGCCGGAGAGCACGTTCGGATTGTCTTCGCCGGGGATGCGGAGGGACCGGCCTTTCCACGCGCCGATGGCGAGCACCACCGCGTCGTACTCCGAGCGCAGGGATGCCAGCGTGACGTCCTTCCCCAGCCGCGTCGCCGGTACGGAGCGTCGCGCCCAGGCTGAGCATCTCCGAGATCGCCTTGTCGAGCACCGCGGGCGGAAGCCGGTAATCGGGGATGCCGTAACGCAGCATGCCGCCCGCTTTCTCCATCGCCTCGAACAGCGTCACGGCCACGCCCCTTTCCGAAAGGTACCAGGCGGCGGAAAGACCGGCCGGCCCGGCGCCGATGACGGCCACTTTTCTGCCGTTGGGTGCCGGCCGCGGCCTCGCACGCATGCCGCCGGCCTGCGCTTCCGCGTCGGCCAGGAATCGCTTGATGCCGTTGATGTTGAGCGGCTCTTCCACCAGGTTCCTGCGGCACTTCTCCTCGCAGGGCCGGGGGCAGATCCTGCCGATGACAGCGGGCATCGGGTTGTCCCGTCGGATGAGCTCCACCGCCTCGGCGTCACGGCCGTTGGCCACCAGGCCGAGGTAGCCCTGCACGTCGACGTTGGACGGGCAGGTGAGCGTGCACGGCGCCTTGCAGTCGCCGTAGTGGTTGGAAAGGAGGAGGTCCAGGGCCATCCGCCGGGCCGCCGTGACATCCGGTGCGTTGGTCGTGATGGCCATGCCCGGCGCCACCTTCGTGCCGCAGCTGGGCACGAACCCGCGCGCCTTTTCCACCTTCACGATGCAGACCCAGCAGGAGGCGTACGGCTCCAGGCGCCTGTCGTGGCAGAGCGTGGGGATACGCAGGCCCTGCGCCTCGGCGACCTCGAGGATGGTCTTGCCGGGCTCGACCATGAGCTTCTTCCCGTCCAGCGTGATCTCGAATGGTGTGCCGCCCATGATCACTCCCGTCCCGAGCTGATCTCGATGGCGTCGAACCGGCACGCCTCGTAGCACAGCCCGCACTTCACGCAGGTTTCCGGATCGATCGTGTGCGCCTTCTTCCGCTCGCCGCGCGCCGCTTTCGTGGGACAGACGCGCGAGCAGAGCATGCACCCCGTGCACTTCTCCGCCACGACACGGAAGCGGATGAGCGCCTTGCACTTCTTCGCTTCGCAGCGCTTGTTGCGGATGTGATCGTCGTACTCGGCGCGGAAGTAGCGCAGCGTCGTGAGGACGGGGTTCGGCGCGGTCTGGCCGAGCCCGCACAGCGAGGACACTTTCACCCTGGCGGCAAGGTCCTCCAACTCCCCGATGTCCTTCTCCTCGCCGCGGCCCTCGGTGATCTTCGTGAGGAGCTCCAGCATCCGCTTCGTGCCGATGCGGCAGAAGGTGCACTTCCCGCACGACTCGCTCTGGATGAAGGTGAGGAAGTAGCGCGCCACGTCCACCATGCAGGTGGACTCGTCCATGACCACCATGCCGCCCGAGCCCATGATCGCGCCCGAGGCGGTGAGGGAGTCGTAGTCGATGAGCACGTCGGCGAGACTCTGCGGCAGGCATCCGCCCGACGGGCCGCCCATCTGCACGGCCTTGAACGCCTTGTCTCCCTGGATGCCGCCGCCGATGTCGAAGATGACCTCCCGCAGGCTGATGCCCATCGGCACCTCGACCATGCCTCCGCGCTTGATCTTGCCGGCAAGGGCGAACACCTTCGTGCCCTTGCTCTTCTCCGTCCCGATCTTCGCGTAGGCCGCCGCGCCCATGCGGAGAATGTGCGGCACCGTGGCGTACGTCTCGACGTTGTTGATGTTGGTGGGCGAGTCCCAGAGACCGCGCACGGCGGGGAACGGGGGCCTGAGGCGCGGCATGCCGCGCCGTCCCTCGATGGACGCCATGAGCGCGGTCTCCTCGCCGCAGACGAACGCACCGGCGCCTTCCTTGACGTGCAGCGTGAAGGAGAACGTGGTGCCAAGGATGTTCTTCCCCAGCAGGCTGCGCTCCTCCATCTGCCGGATTGCGATCTCCAGGCGCTTGATTGCCAGCGGGTACTCGGCGCGGCAGTAGACGTAGCCCTCGGTCGCACCGATGGCGAAGGCGCAGATCAGCATGCCTTCCAGAACGGCGTGGGGGTCGCCCTCCAGCACCGAGCGGTTCATGAACGCTCCGGGGTCGCCCTCGTCGGCGTTGCAGACGACGAACTTGTTCCCGGTGGTGGAGACTGCATCCCGTGCAAAGGTCCACTTCATGCCGGTGGAGAACCCCGCGCCGCCGCGGCCGCGCAGGCCCGAGGCCTTCACCTCCTCGATCACAGCCGCAGGACCCATGGCCAGCGCCTTCGAAAGCGCGGCGTAGCCGTCGCGTGCCACGTACTGGTCGATCGACTCGGGGTCGATGACCCCGCAGTTTTCCAGGATGATGCGCTTCTGCTTCGCGAGGTAGGGGTAGTCGGCCGGGACCAGGAACTCGGAAAGCGGCGTGCCGCCGGCGAGATGGCCTTCCACGATGGAGTGGGCCCTGGTCTCATCGACGTTGCCGTAGAGGAAAGTGCGGCCGTCGGCCTCGCGGATCTCCACGAGCGGTTCCGCGTGACAGGCGCCGATGCAGCCCGTGGACACGACCGCGAAGGGGAGGCCCCGGGCTGCCACGTCCTTCTGCAGCGTGTCCAGGACCACGCGCGCTCCCGCCGCTATGCCGCAGGAGCTCATTCCCACCGCTACTTCCGGGGCGCGGGCGCTCATTTCCTGCCTCCGACCGTGCTCACGATCTTCCCGAGCTTGTCTCCCGTGAGCCTCCCGTACACTTCACCGTCGATCATGATCACCGGGGCCAGCGAGCAGCACCCCAGGCAGGCCACCCGCTCGACCGTGAACTCCCCGTCCGGGGTGGTCGCGCCGGGGGCGACACCCAGTTTCTGCTCGACCACGGTGTCCAGCGAGTCGGCTCCCTGGACGTGGCATGCCGTACCGTGGCAGACCTTCATGACGTGCCTGCCCATCGGCGTGAACCTGAACTGTGCGTAGAATGTAGCAACGCCGAAGATCTCGGCCGCCGATTTGCCGGTGACGCCCGCGATCCGGCGCATGACTTCCTCCGGCAGGAACCCGTAGATTTCCTGGGTCTTCTGCAGAAGCGGGATGACGTTCCCCTTGACTCCCTTCCATTCGTCGAGAAGGGCCTGAAACGCCTTTTCCATGCGATCTCCTTCAACTCACGTGGCGCGGTGTCAGAGTCGTGAACTGATCAGACGGGAAGTTGGCCGGACTCTACCATACGGGGGCCGCGGGGTGCAACAGGCTGGGATATCAGTTTGGGCGATTGAAACCTGGCGGCAAGGTGAGTTTTCCTTTCCAGGGGCCGCGCGCGCGCAGGCGGAGCCTGCCTGACGTGACCAGGGCGTGGATTCCCTCCTGGACCTCCTCCCTGGTCCAGTCGGACAGGTCCCCCCAGCCCTCGACGCAGTCCTGGAATCCACGCCGCGCGCGCGGCCCCTGCTCGGCGCTGAGGATGGCCGCTGCCTCGGCCACCAGCCAGCGCCGTCGGTGGCGCCGTGCGAAGCGGAGGATCTCCTCGGCGCCCGCCGGGCGCGCTTCCACCGCTCCACGGCAGACGTCGCACCCGGAGCAGGCAACCGGCTCCTGCCCGATAAGGGCCAGCAGGGCGTTCCTGCGGCACGAGGATCCGTCGCGCGCGTAGCGCAGCATCCCCGCGAACCGCTCGCGCGCAGTTGCATCGGCCAGCTTGCGCAAAAAGGCGTCATCCTCGGCCGAGGCCAGGAGGATCGCCCGCGCGGGGCTGCCGTCGCGCCCGGCCCTGCCGGACTCCTGCAGGTACGCTTCCACCGAGTAGGGGACATCGGCATGGACGATGGTGCGCACATCGGGCTTGTCGACGCCCAGGCCGTATGCGCAGGTCGCACACAGCACCCCGTCACGGGACGGGAGGAACCAGCTCTCCACCCCTTTTCGTTCCTCCTTCGTGAGGCCGGCGTGGTAGAACCGCACAGGGACGTCGGGGCACCGTGCCCGCACGGAGCGCGCCGCCCTCTCGGTGCCGTTGCGGGTGCGGCAGAAAACGAGGAGCGGCTTCTCCGCCGTGCGGGCCATGTCCACCAGCGCATGCGTCCGTGAGAGGTACGAGCGCACGTCGTAGGAGATGTTCGGTCGATCCGCGCTCGCTGCGACAATGCGCATCTCGGCGTCGCCGGCGAGCGTCGACCTGATGCGCTCGATGACCGGCGGCGACGCGGTGGCCGTGAAGGCGCTGATGGTGGGCACGCAGAGCGCCCGGGCGATGGCGCCCACTGAACGGTAGGCCGGCCTGAACGAATCGCCCCACTCGCTGATGCAGTGCGCCTCGTCCACGACGAGGTGACGGAACCGGCAGCCGCGGAGCTCCTGCAAGCTCGCCGGGACCAGGCACGCCTCGGGTGTCGCGAGGATCATCCTGACGGTGCCCCTGCGCACATCATCGAACAGTCGCCGCTTCTCCGCCTCCGCGAGGCCGCCCCTGAGGCAGCCCACCGCGACCCCTGACGCCGAGAACCGCCGCAGCTGGTCCGCGAGGAGGGAAAGCAGGGGCAGCAGGACCAGCGTCGGCCCGGGCAGCATCAGGGCCGGGAGCTGGAAGCAAAGCGATTTGCCCGCGCCGGTGGGGAGCACCACGATCTGGCTGTTGCCTTCCAGGACGTTGGAGATCACGAACCGCTGGATGGGGTATAGGTAGTTGACGCCAAGACGCGTGCGGGCAAGCTCACCGACGGGATCACGGGGAGTCCCGTCGCCTGTCGCAACATGGAGCGGGACAGCGCTTTCGCGGACTGGATCCATCGTCGACATCTTGAATACGGCGAGCATAGCTTCCCCGGTGCTCGGAGTCCATAGGGAGATACCAGCGGCCCGCCCCTGGGGCGCCTGGCGCCGGTAAGTCATCAACTATTCATTGACTGCCAGTTTTCTCCATGATAACATCAACATCACGTTCGAAAAGAGCGCAAGGGGTTGGCGGTCCAACCCGTTCGGCCCGGTTTCGTGCAATCGATCAGTACAAGCTTCGTTGCTAAATACGGGGCCGCTTCTTATTCATGACACCAACCAGGTGCCCTTCAGGCCGGAATGCAGGGAGATATGACATGATGCAGCGGCAACTGTCGTCCCTGGTCATCTCCGTTGCGTTGCTCGCTTCCGCGGGCCGTGCATCTTCCGCGGGAACCACCTTTCCTGTCCCACGAGAGCAGGCGGTCGTCGTGGAAACGGACACGGCCTACACGAATCTCAACGTCGCCAATCCCCTCTTCCCGGCCGGCAATGGCACGCAGTGGGGTTCGGGCTGGCACCAGGTGGCCAATGAGTGGGACTGGTACATCAACTATGCCACGGGGGAGCAGATCCTCTGGAGAACCACGGGCTGGGAATACTCCACGGACCACAAGCAGCTCACCTGGCACGTGCGAAGGGGGGTGACCTGGAATGATGGCGTCCCGTACACCGCCCGGGACATCGTGTTCACTTTCAGTTTGTGGATGAAGGACCCGAGCCTGGCTGGGGCAGGCACCGCGTCCAATGTCGCTTCCGTGACCGCCGCGGATGAGTACACGGTTGTCTTCAAGCTCAAGCAGGCTGACCCCCGGTTTCACCAGGCCTTCCGGATGTGGGGGGGCGGCGCTATCGTGGCAAGGCACATCTACGAAAAGGTGGATGCGAAGACCTACCCCAACTGGCCGCCGGTGGAGACAGGACCTTACAAGCTCCTGAACTGGTACCCCGACATGGGTCTGTACGTCTGGCAGGCGGACCCCAACTACTGGGGCACCAGGGTGATGGGCAAGAAGCCCGGTCCGAAGTACGTGATCTTCCGGGTGGCTCCGCCCGCGGACCTCGACCTGAGGGAGTTCGTGCAGGGCAACGTCGACATGCCCATGCCCATCACGTTTCCCCTTGGCATGGTCCGTGCCGCGGAGAGGGCGTGGACGCACACTGTCCGTTCTCCCTACGTGGACGCCGCGTGCAAGGGAATTGCCGGTTTCAATGCAGCCCGTTTCCCTGTCAGTGACCGGGAATTCCGGTGGGCACTGCAGTACCTCCTCAACCGCGAAAAGCTGCGGAAGCTCTCCGACGTCGGGGAGTCGACAACTCTGACCATGTGGCCGTGGCCTGACTGGGCAGCGCTGCGCGCGTGGGAGGTACCGGCCGTCAAGGACAAGTACGGACCGATGCTCAGGTACGACCCTGCCATGGCGGCGAAAGAGCTGGACCGGCTGGGGTTCCGGAAGGGGTCAGAGGGGCTGCGCAGGACGCCGGACGGGAAGCCCTTCGCGCTGGTCCTCGTCTCGAACGCGGCGCCCAACTACGACTACGTGATTGCCAGCGACTTCTCCGATGAGCTCAGGAAGGTCGGCATCGACAACGTGGTGAAGGTTTCGGGAGCGGGCATCACCGATGAGCAAGTCAGCAGGGGCGAGTACGATATCGGTTTTGGCGGGCTCGTGGTCGAAGCCGCGTTCACCGACGACCCCTTCCCCATGATCAACACCTACGCCGGCACGTGGGCAAAGCCGCTCGGGGAGATCCAGACCAGCGGTGACTATGGCATGACCCGCCTGAACGACCCCACCCTTGACGCGATCGGTGCGGAGATGGCCGCCAGGTCACCAGGGGACCCCGGGTACATCGAGCTCGTCGGCCAGGCCCTCGACCGGTGGTACGACGATCTTCCGTCGGTGCCGGCGATGGAACAGCCTATCATGCAGATCATGTCGGACAAGTACTGGACGAACTGGCCGGTTTCCGGGCACCTGTACCAGGTTCCCTACCAGTGGTGGCCGAGCCTCATTTTCATCCTGTTCGAGATCAAGCCGGCAGGGTAGGGAGAACGCGCATGTCGCGGCTGGTCCTGTCCCTTCTTGGTCCTCCCGGCGTTCAGCTCGACGGCGCGCCTGTCGAGCTGAAGCGCCGCAAGCCGCTGGCCCTTCTCGCATACCTTGCGGTCACTGCCCGCAGTCACTCGCGGGACGCGCTCGCGGAGATGCTGTACCCGGGGCATGCGCGCGAACAGGGATACTCCGACTTCCGGGAGACGCTGACCACTTTGCGCCGCGCCATCGGGGAAGAATGGATCATCGCGGACCGCAGCGACGTGCACCTCGCCGACGGGAATGGTCTCTTGGTCGACGTGGTCGCGTTCAGGCGGCTCGTCGGGGAGGCGAGGAGCCGGGACAGGACGGGTCACCGTGACGGCTCGATGAGGCAGCTCGCGAGGGCCGCCGCGCTTGTCCGTGGCAGGTTCCTGGAGGGGTTCTCCGTCAAGGACAGCCCCGGCTTCCTGGACTGGCAGGCCGCGGTGGAGGAGACCCTTCGCGGGGACGGGGCGTGGGTCCTGCAACGGACCGTGGAGCAGTACGAGTCCGGCGAGAAGTACCGTGAAGCGATTGATGCCTGCCGGTCGTGGCTTTCCCTTGATTCCTGTGACGAGGCCGTCCACCGGAGGCTCATGCAGCTCTACGCCCGCTCGGGACAGCGTTCACGTGCAATCAGGCAATACCAGCGGTGCAGGGCCATTCTTGAAAGGGAGATCGGGGAAAAGCCGGACGGGGAAACGGAAGAGCTGCGAGCACGCATAGCCGCGCAAGGCGTCACGTCGGTCGGGACGCGGAAGCCTGCGCCTCTGCCCGCGACGGCCGCTGTTCCGAAAGACCCTTTCCCCTTCGTCGGTCGTGAGGGAGAGATGGCGCACCTGCAAGCCGCCTTTGAGCAGTCCCGCGGCGGAAGGGGTCGGATGGTCATGCTTGTCGGAGAGGCCGGTATCGGAAAGACGCGGCTCCTGGAGGAAGCCGTGCAGCAGGCGCAGGCCGCCGGCGCCAGGGTGGCGTGGGGCCGGTGCTGACGATGATGCCGGCCTGCCGGCGCTCTGGCCGTGGCGCCAGGCGCTGGGAAGCCTCGTGAGAGAGAGCGCCCGGGAGAGCGTTCGCGCGTGGGCGGGAAAACGCGCGAACGTCCTGGCGCAGCTGGTGGAAGACCTTTCCGATTCCGTCGGGACACTGCCGCCGCTCTTGCGGCTCGAGAACGAAGAGTCTGAGCGGTTTCGCCTTTCCGAGGTCGTGGCTCGCTTCCTCGAATCGGCAGCGGCGGAACGGCCGCTGGTCGTCGTGCTGGACGACCTGCACTGGGCGGACAGCGCGGCGCTGGGCATGCTGGAGTTCGTGGCGCGCGGTCTTGCCCAGGGACGCGTGCTGCTGCTCGGGGCCTGCAGGGACGTGGAGACGGATTCTTCGAGCGCGCTGGGGCGAACCCTGGGCGCGCTCGCCCGCGCGCGCTGTTTCGAGCGCATCGATGTGGGCGCACTTGGAAAGGAACATGTCGCGGGCCTCGTGCAGCATTCGCAGGCCGTGAACGCCGGCGGGGAACCGGCCGACGCGCTCTGGGAAAAAACGAGGGGCAATCCCCTGTTCGTCGTCGAGTTTCTGCGCGCGCGTGGTCCGGAGGATTCGCGCCAGGGACGGCTGCGAATACCACCGGGCATCCGGGCGTTGATACGCCGGCAGCTGCAGAGCGTCTCACGCGATTGCTCGGCGCTGCTCGAGGCAGCAGCCGCCATGGGCGCGGAGTTCACGCACCCCCTTCTCTGTCGCGTGACCAGTCTCCCCGAGCGCGCGGTGCTCCGACTGTGCGATGAGGCCGTCCGGTCGAGATTCCTCGCTGGATCACCGGACGGGAACGTCCTCCGTTTCAGCCACCCGCTCATCCAGGAGTTCATTGCCGGGGAGGTCACCGGGTCGCGCCGTAGTGAGCTGCACTTGAGGATTGCGACAGTCCTGGAGGAGTCCTATGGAGGCGATACCGAAAGGCACACCGTCGAGCTTGCGCGGCACTACGCCCTTGCCCAGCCGCTGGCACCTACGGAAAAAGTCACCCGCTACTCTCTCCTGGCGGGCGAGCAGGCCCTCGGCGACAGGGCGTACGAGGAAGCGGCACTCCATTTCCGGAGGGGGCTGGCGGCGAAGGGCTTTCGAACGCACGACGCAGAAAGCGCGTGGATGCGCTTTGGCCTGGCAAAGGCGATGGCCCCGTGGGCGTTGTTCCTGTCAGGCTACGGGACAGTCCGTTCTGACGGCGACACGGACGCATTCGTCGAGCTGACGGCGGCATTCGAGTCTTTTCTGGACGCGGGAGACCTCGGCAGCGCTTCCCGGGTGGCCGCGCACCCGCTCGTGCTCGTCGATCGCGCAACGGGTGATTTGAGCACACTGGCAGCCCGGGGGCTCGAAATCGTGCAGCCCGGTTCACTGGAGGAGGCGAGGCTCCTCCGCCTGAACGCCATGGTGGATTCAGTCAGGGCAGCCGATTATCCGCTCTTCTGCCGGCGGTTCGCGCGGGCACTGGATATCGCGGAGCAACACGGCGACACGGCTCTGGCGCTTCGCATCACCTCCTGCTGGGCGGAGATGGCCGGGTGGCTGGGGTTCTGGGGCGACCTGGAGGTGTACGTCAGCCGCGCCATGGACCTGTGCCGCCGGGTGGACGACCCGGTGGCCCTGCACACGGCGCAGTTCAAGGCATATCATCTTGCCCTGGGCAAGAGAGACCTGGGCGAAGCTGCCAGGCTCGCCGAGGTGCTCCTGGCGACGTCGCTGCGGCTGCGCATGGACGGGCACATCAAGCTGGCGCACCTCGTCGGAATAGAGATACACCGGATCCTGGGGGACTGGCCGGGCATGCGGGCCGCGAGCGACCAGGCGTTGGCAGTGGAGAGCGATATCCCGCTTTACGTGTCGCATCTCGGGGAGCGCGCGCGCCTGGAGCTGGAGCTGGGCAACACGGAGAGCGGCCTGCAATTCCTGGATCGATACCTTGCTGCCGTGAAGAGCGTCGGCTTCGGACATGACGATGAGACGGCAGGCATCGTCATGGAGCTCGCGTTGATCGCGCGGCTGAACGGTCGGCGGGATCTCCTCGCGCTCGCGCAAACCGCGGCCGCCGTGCTGACGCCGCCGGGACAGGAGCATGTGCCGGGAGGTCACTACTGGTACTACGACGTCGGCGTGCTCGCCATGCCGGCAGTCGTCGCCGGTGACAGGGAAATGGCGCGGAAGATACGGCCCCTCTTGAAGGAGCCCAACGGCCCGCAGCTCTGCGGACTGGAGCCCTGCGGCATCCGGGTGCTGGGACTTCTCGACCTGGTGATCGGGGACGCGATCCGGGCCGTCGCGGAGCTCGAGCAGGCCCTCGTGGACTATGCACCGCAGCGCTCGGGCCCCGAAGGAGCCTGGGTCTGCACGGAGCTGGCCGAATCGCTGATCGCGCGCGGAGCGAAGGAAGACCTGGCGCGTGCCGCGGAGCTGCTGGCGGAGAGCATGGCAACGGCGAAAAAACTCGGCATGGTTCCGCTGCAGCAGCGGATTCGCAGGCTGAAGGCGTAGAAACGCGGGCGCGACACCCGGTCCCGCCCGCGCGCCCATGTGAGACTACCGTCCGGCCGCGGCAACGAGCGCTCTTTTCAGAAAAAGTGCAAAATTTCGCTTGACAAGGTGTTGCATCTGCTATAAATAGTCGGTGATTAAGTCAGTGATTTAATCACAGACCATATGGTGGAGGCAACAGTAGTGAGCCCTGAAGAAAAGAGCAGCAAGGAAAAGATTCTACAGGCGGCGGTACGTCTCCTCCTGGAAACGTCGCCTGCGGCGCTGACGACGCGCAAGATCGCCAGGGAAGCTGACGTGAACGTTGCCGCAATCCACTACTACTTCCAGACAAAGGAGGCACTCATCGCGGAGGCTTACGCCGCTGCGACAGAGATCGGGTTCACTCACGCGATGCAGGTCTTCAGCAGAAAGGACCTGTCGGCCCGAGATCGGGCCGTGCAGTTCCTCAAAGGCTACGCCGTCGGGATCGTCGACTACCCGAACATTTCCCGAGCCGGGTTCAGCGGAATGCTGTTCGCGGAGAAGGCGAGCGAGCGCTTTTCGCAGTACCTGGGTCGGATCTTCGAGGCCCTCCGGGAGACTTTTCGTGAGATGGGCGAGATCGACGAGAAGGAACGAGCCGGGAAGGCGCTGGCGGCCATCTCGTCGATAATCCTCCCTTTCCTGTTCATGGGAGCATTTCGCGGCATCAGCGGGATCCAGTACAGCGATCGAGCTGAACGTGAGAAATACATAGAGCTGCTCGTGGATGCACTGAGCGACACCAGGAAGGAGTAGTGACATGGAAAAGAAGATCCTCATCATCGGCGCCGGGATCGCGGGGTTGTCCGCCGGCTGCTACGGCAGGATGAACGGGTACGATACCGAGATCTTCGAGATGCATACCGTCGCCGGGGGCGTGTGCGCCGGTTGGGTTCGAAAAGGATATACCTTTGACGGTTGCCTGCATTGGCTGACGGGCTCCGCCCCCACCAGCCCGCTCTACCGCGTGTGGCAGGAGCTCGGCGCCCTGAACGGCAAAACGGTCACGAACCATGAGGCATTCTGTCACGTGGTCACCTCGTCGGGGCGCAGGCTCATCCAGTGGGGTAACCTGGATCGGCTCTTCGAGGAGCTGGAAGCGATCGGCCCCGAGGATGTGCGGCTTCTTGACCAGCTGAAAGCCGACGCCCGGGTGCTGGGCTCCGTGAAGATGCCGCTGGGCGCGCCTCGGCCCGTGAGCATTCTCAGGAAGCTGAAGTTCATGCGCGGGAACAGGTCGTTCATCGCGGTCATGCGTCGCTATGCGGGGATGAGCACGGAGAAGCTGGTTGCCAGGTTCAAAAGCGCCGAGCTTCGTGAAGTGTTCTCACTCATCATCCCGCTGTCGGACTTCCCGGCCATGTGGGTCCTGAGCCTGTTCCAGGCCCTTGACGCCAAGGAGGCGGGATGGCCGGAAGGCGGCTCGCTGGCGCTCGCGGGGTCCATCGAGAAGCGCTACAGGGATCTCGGCGGCAGGATCTTCTACGGCGCCCGGGTAACCGAGATCATCGTCGAGAACGGCCGCGCCGTCGGAGTCCGGCTGGCTGACGGCAGCGAGCGTCGGGGTGATCTCGTCATCGGCGCCGCGGATGGACACGCGACACTGTTCGGGATGCTCAAGGGCAGGTACGTTCCACCCCGGATGAAGAAGCTGTACGAGACGCTCCCGCTCTACACGCCGCTCATGCAGGTGTCCTTTGGCGTGAAACGCGACCTTTCGTCGGAGCCTCGGCTCACGACGTACGGCTTCCCCGCCCCGATCCGGTTCGGGGAGACAGAGGCGCCGTTCGTCTTTCTCAACAACTATGGTTTCGACCCGACCATGGCACCGGCGGGCTGCTCGGCGGTCACCCTCCTGTTCTGGTCACCCTTCGACACCTGGGAGAAGCTGCATCATGACCGGGCGCGCTACTGTGCGGAGAAGAAGCGCGTCGAGCAGGATGCCACGCGCTGGCTTGAAACGATCTACCCGGGCATCAGCGTCGACATCGAGGTGGTCGACGTCTCGACCCCCATGACCACGGTGCGCTACACGGGGAACTATCGGGCTTCCTACGAGGGGTGGAGACCGACCGCGGCCACGATGGGCACGAAGATCCCGAACACGCTGCCGGGTCTCAGGAGCTTCCTGATGATCGGTCAGTGGACCAGGTCATTCGCCGGACTGCCCACCGTCGCGCTTGATGGACGGCAGGCCGTCGAGCTTCTCTGTCGGGAGGATGGAAAGGAGTTCCTGACCTCCGTCGCCTGAGCGCGCTTGCCGGCCGGGCCGTCAGGCGCCCGGCTGGGTCACGCGAGGGTGGGGCTGGATGCTCTGGCGGAAGAAGAAATCGTCGACGATCTCGATGAGCTCGGGGGTGAACTCGATGGACATGGTCACGATCACCTGCTCGCCGTCGCCCCGCGTGATGGTGGTGACCTTGCCGTTCGCCGTGAACTGGTAGATCTGGAAGTACAGGCGCGCGGAGCAGGGTTCACCTTCCAGAAGCCCTGGGGGCATCACCGTCAGCTGGAGGGAGAGGGAGTCCACGGCCAGGGAGACAAGCGTGGCTCGCGCTCGTGACGGGCCGAAGACCAGCTCAGCGTAGTTGTTGAACCGCATGAGCTTCGCCGCCGGCTCGTCCACCGGGATGGCCTTGCCGCTGAAGCTGCCGTACTGGTTCCTCAGGCCTTCGAACGCGGTGAGGTAATCGCCGATGATCTCGATCAGCTCGTTCGGGCACCCCTTGATGGTGGCATCCATCATGCAGACGTTCTGCTTGCCCTTCACGGGACCGACGCGCTCGATCGTCCCGCGGAGGAACAGGTTCAGCGGCTTCTTGTTGCCGGTCTTCTGGAACGTGAGGTTGATGGAACAGATCTTCTTCTGGAACTGCTCGAAGAACTTGATCTCCTGGGCGCTCAGGACCACGAGGAAGATCCCGCGCTTCATGGAAAGCTGGAAGGGCGCGCAGATGAGGAGGTAATCCTCGATCTTGAGGAACACCTGTGACTGGACCAGCCCCGTCTTCTTCAGGGCGTACGGGGTAAAGCGGATCGGCTGATCGGCGTACTTTTCGGTGTACTCCTGGACCCGCGTTTTTGCCATGCATCCATTCTAAAGCCACCGGGGGGGAGTGTTCAAGCGCCTCAGCGGCGCGCCAGCGCTCGCGGGCACGCTTTGCTTGACGAACAGGGACAAATCTCCGACCCTGCCGCTATGAGGCCCCTGGCAGAAGGGAAACTCCCCACCGAGGTCCTGGAAAGGCTGCTGCGCCACACGTCGCATTCGCCGCTGCTCGCGGTGGGAGCCGCCCCGGGAGAGGACGCTGCCGTCGCCCCCGGCGCCGAGACCATCGTCATCACCGCTGACCCCATCACGTTCACCGAGGAGCGCATCGGCGCCTACACGGTCGCGGTGAATGCGAACGACATCGTGGCAATGGGCGGGCGGCCCGTGTACCTCACCACGACGGTGCTCCTGGCGCCGGGTGCCACCGAGGAGTCGCTGGAGAAAATCTTCGTCGACATTGCGGCGTCCTGCGCCAAGGCCGGCATCCTCTGGGTGGGCGGCCACACCGAGGTGACGCCGGTAGTGCGCAGGACGATCATCTGCGGCCAGGCGGTGGGGTTCCTCTCCCGCCCGCCGCTCAGCACCGGAGGCGCCCGCCAGGGTGACGTCCTCTGCATGTCGAAGTGGATCGGTCTCGAAGGCACCACCACCATCGCGCGCGAGCGCCCGGAGGAATCGCGGCGGATCCTCGGGGAGGCGCGCTTCGCGGAGGTGCTCGCGTGGCTCGACACCCCCGGGATATCGATCGTGGAGGAGGGCAGGGCGCTCGAGGCCGCCCGGCTCACCAGCGGCCATGACCCCACCGAGGGCGGGGTGGCCATGGGCGTCCACGAGATCTGCCGCCGCAGCGGCCTCGGGGCGGTGCTCAGGGAGAGCGCCCTCCCCGTGCGCGAGGAGACGCGGCTTCTCTGCCGGCGCTACGGGATGGACCCGCTCGGACTCCTTTCTTCCGGAGCGTTCCTGTTCACGGCGGCGCGGGCCGACACGGATGCGGCGTGTGCCCGCCTGCGCGCAAGCGGGATCCCTGCCGCGGAGATCGGGCAGATGCTCGGCGCGAATGAAGGCGTGTGGATCGAGAAGGACGGCGTGAGGGGGCCCTTGGGGTACTCTGAGCAGGACGAGATCGTAAAGCTCAGCCGCGGCTGAATGTGCCGGGCCGGATCGGGACGCGGCCGGCCGAGCCCTGCGGCCGGCGGGCCGAGCCCTGCGGGCCGGCGGGCCGAGCGCTACGCGCCGGCGAGCAGCGTGTCTTTCTTCTCCCAGATTTTCGATTCGATGAATATCTTCACGAGGTCGGCGTCCAGCTTGGCTTCCTTCACTTCCATGTTCAGGATGTCGAGGGCCCTCTGCGCGGGGACCGCGCGCTTGTAGGGGCGGTCACTTGCCGTCAGGGCGTCGTAGATGTCGGAGACGGTCATCATCCGCGTCTGGATGGGGATCTGCCGGGAGTCCTTCTTCTCGGGATAACCGGTGCCGTCCAGCTTCTCGTGGTGTCCCCACGCGATGGTGGGGATGTTTTTCATCTCCTTGGTCCACGGGATGGTGCTGAGGAACTTGAAGGTGTGCGTGACATGGCTTTCGATCTCCAGGCGCTCCGACTCGTCGAGGCTGCCCTTCCTGATGGAGAGCTTGATGTACTCGTCGTCGGCGAGGAAGGGGATCGTGGTGCCGTCCTCGTCGATGAATGTCTTCCCGTGGATCTCGTCCAGCACGCGGGCGGGGTCTTCCGCGAGAACCGTCGGCTCGTTGGAGGTGACGATCGCCTTCAGGTACTTGTCGATGTCGGCAAGGGACTCGGCCTCCCGGCGGTCGATGTCTTCCCTCAATCCCGTGTAGGCGTCGTTCCCCTTCTCGGCGAGCGCCTGGAAGCGCTCCTTGAGCAGGCCGTAGAGCATGGCCTTCCTGATGTAGCCGATGCGCAGCTGCACGAGGTCCATCTGCCCGGGGTAGAGTTTCTTCGCCTTGACGAGGACGTGCTCGCGGACACCGACCTTTCCGAAGTCGTGCAGGAGGCTCGCGTAGCGGATCTCCTTGAGGTGCTCGGAGGTGAAGCGCGTGTCCCTGTACGCGCCCCGGTCCGCCCGGTCCACGGCCTGCGCCAGGCCGACCGTGTAGACAGCCACGCGGTTGGAATGACCTGACGTCGTGGGATCCCGCGACTCGATGGCCTGCACGGATGCATTCACGAATCCCTCGAACAGCGTCTCGATTTCCTGGTAGAGAAGGTTGTTCTCCAGGGATACGGCGGCCTGTGATGCCAGCGAGAGGAGGAGCGGCTCCTGCTCCTTGCTGAAAGGGATCACGTGCTTTTCGACGTCCTCGGGGCTCATGAGACGACAGCCGCTTTCCCTCTTGCGGTTGATGAGCTGGATCACGCCGAGGATCTCGCCCTTGTGATCCTGCATGGGCACGGTGAGCATGCTCTTGGAGCGGTAGCCCGTGGACTTGTCGATGTCCTTGTCGAACCCGTACTCCCTGTCGGCAGGGATCTCGTACGCGTCGGGGATGTTGAGGGGCGTGCCCGTTGCGGCGACGTACCCCGAGATCCTCTTCTTCGACACGGGCATCGGGGGCAATTCCTTGTAGTCCCTCGGGTTGGACTCGTTCTGCGTGAGCTTGATGCGCAGGTTCTGCCGACCCGTGGCGTCTTTCTCCAGCAGGTACAGGGTGCCGGCGTCCGCGCCGGAGATCTGCCGCACCTGCCGCAGGATGTAGTCCAGCAGCTTGTTGTTGTCCCTCTCCGCGGAGAGGGCGATTCCCACCTGGAGAAGCTCCGAGTTCTCCGTTCGGCTGGCCTCCAGCAGGGCGGTCTTCTGTTCGAGCTCGCGCTCGAGGTGCAGCCTGCGGAACATGTTGCGCACCGTGCGCAGGAAGAGGGCAGGCCGCCTGAAGGAAAAGACCTCGTCGAACACGAGTGACGCGGAGTCCGAGGGCAGCTTCGCATTGCCGTCTTTGTTCCAGACCAGGACAGAGCCGGGCCGGCCGGACAGCATGGTTTCCCCGTTGGCGGACAGGAACGCGGGATCGACGAACCAGGCGGTGATGTCGGCGGAATCGGTGGTGGGGGCGCAGTATTTCACGCGCCGCACGGCAAGGCCTTTTTCCTTGCGGATCGCGGCAGGAAGCTCGGGGACACCGGCGGATACCTTCAGAACAAGCTTCGGCAATGAGTCTCCTTCATTCCCCTCATCCGTATAGTTTAGTGAACGGAGTACAGCTCTTCAAGGATTGTCTGGACAATACGCGCGGAGCGCCGCATGACGGGTCCTGCGGCGGAAACGGTCCCCTCGTGCGCCACCGCCCCATCCGATGGGTCCCGGAGCGTCCACCGGGCTTTCTGGTCGGTTCCGCGGGTCACGCGAAGCGTGTACGCGCTCCCCGGCTGTGCCGCCGGCCGTATCTCGGAGCCCGAGCGGCGCAGGAACCGCACGATCACCCTCTTTTCGCGGCCCGTCCAGGATCCGGCGAACTCCACCGCCAGGGGAATGCCTATGCCGGCCTGGGGAAGGGCCCCGGGGTTCAAGCCGTACAGCTCGACGATAGCCCTTGCCTTGCGGGCCTCCTGGGCGCCGCCTTTCAGCAGGGGGATGAGCGCCAGGAGGGCGTCCGCCCGCTGCTTCTTTTCCCAGTAGGGATCCAGGTCGCCGAGCGTGCTCTCCAGGAGCGCCGCCGAGCGGCGGACCTTTCCTTCCTCGATCGTGTAGAGCACTCCGGCGTGGGGGGTCCGCGCCGTTTCGAGCGCCCGCGCCAGGCCGAGGTACTTCAAGGCGACGTCCGGGTACTTCTCGTTGCCCCGGTAGTACTCCCACCAGGCGTCTTCCAGGGATCCCTGGTCGTAGTACTGCGTGCCCACGGAGAGCGAGTAGAGGCGGAACCGCTGGCGATGGTACCAGCCAAGCAGCGCGTAGCGCCCCGCGTCGAACAGCGCACGGACCCGGTCGAACGGCCCGGTGGTCGGCCTTCCCGCCTCCCGCCGGGCCAGCCCTTCGTAGACGCCGGCGAGCAGCTCGTGCACGTCCTGGAAGTGGCGGGCGATGTCGGTGCCGTAGTACAGGAGCCACGCGAGGTCGTGGGAGCCGAGGACCTCCTCCGCGTAGCGGCGCGCCAGGTCGAGCCGGCCGAATCCCTGGTAAAGGTTGGCCAGGTTCACCTTCGAGAGGGGCGTCGTGTCACGGGCGTACGCGGCGAGGTACTCCTGCTCGGCGCCCGCGAAATCGAGCCGTTCCTCGAGGAGTTCGCCGCGCGCGAGGTGGCCCGACGGCCTGTCCTCCTCCGCCAGCGAGTCGTCGGTGAAGCGCAGTGCCGAGTTGTAGTGGAAGAAGTTGTGCTCCAGGAGCGAGAGGTTGTAGTAGGCGATGGCGGCGAAGTCGCGGTCGCGCGCCGCCACCGCCTCGTCGACGGACTTCAGGTAGTACTCGCGTGACCTGTCGTAGCGGTTCATGCCGGAGTAGACGGTGCCCAGCGTCATGGCCATGCCGCGCCGCATCCCCAGCCGCTTGATGCCTTTCAGGAGAACCTCCTCGCCCTTGTCGAGCTGGTGAGTCTTGAAATACATCCAGCCGAGGTCATCGATGGTGTCGGCGCTGTCGGGGTACTCCTGCGCGATCCTCACGAGGTAGCGGATCGAGTCCTTCTCCCGGTTGAGCTTCCCGAAGCTGCGCGAGATCTGCGTCAGCGTGGAGAAGTCCCTGGCTCCCTTGCCCTCCGCTGCCTGGTATTCCCGCAGAGCCAGCGGGTAGAGCTCCTTGTCGTAGTAGAGGTCCGCAAGCGCTATGTCGGGCTGCGGCGAGGAAGGGTAGGCCGCCTTCGCCTCGGTGAGGATCTTGACGGCGGATTCGAACGCGCTCTGGGTGATCGCGGCGGTTGCCCGGGACGTCATGCTCTCCAGCGACTCGGCGGCCTGGGCAGAGAGGGCAGCCGGGAGGGCCAGCAGCGGGAGCAGCGAGAAGAGCGCGGCGGCAGCCCCGGTCCGTGCCATCAGCCTCTCCGCGGACCGGCCGCGAGCGGGTTCAGGATGCCCGCCACGCGCAGCGGTATCGTTATGCGGGTGGAGAACGAGGCCACGGTGCGCCGGCGCGCCCTGCCCCCGTCGGCAAGATCCCCGGCCGTGAAGCTTTCTCCGAACGCCGCCTTCAGGTACAGCTCCACCAGCGGGACCATCTCGATGCCGCGGGACGCCTCGATGCGCTGGGCGTGCTCCAGGGGCGACTCGGTGGACCGGCGCCCCAGGCCCACCCCGTTGAGCCCGACCATCGCGATCCGGTAGTACGCCTTCATCCTGCGCCGCGGCCGCGCGGAGAGAAGCCCGGGGAGCGACGGCAGGAGCTTCCGGCAGAAAAGGTACAGGAGGAACAGCGCCGGGAGGGTCACGTACCACAGGCGCGCGGCGACGAGCGCGATCCGCGCAACGGCGGCGCCCAGGCGCGAGACCGTCCCGACAACGGTCGGTGTCGTGGTCGCCTGCTCTTCCCTGTCGGTCTGGTTCTGCAGTATCTCGGCGATCAGCCTCGTCATGCGCTCGCGGTCAGGCCCCGGGAACGGCTGGAAGTCCTCCCCCGGCGCCGGCGTGCTGGAGGTGGGATCGAACTCGACCCACCCCAGGTCGCCGAACCAGACCTCCACCCACGCGTGGGCCTGGAAGGCGCGCACCTCGTAGAAGTTGAGGACCTCGGACTGCGGGTCCACGGAGAAGCCCACGGCCACCCGCGCGGGGATGCCCAGGCCGCGGCACATGAGCGCCATGGCGAAGGCGAAATAGGAGCAGTACCCCTTCTTCGACACGAAGAGGAAGTGGCGGAGCTGGTTGCCGTCCTCCGCGATGCCCGGCTTCAGCGAGTAGAGGTAGTTCGTCCGCAAGTACTCGTCGATCGCTTCCGCCCTGCCGTAGTAGCTGGTCTGCCCTTTCGTGATCTCCTGTGCGAGCGCGTTGATCCTGTCGTCGGTCGCTCCGCCCGTGTAGAACGCAAGCTCCGCGGGAGAAAGCGCCGGTCTTTCGGTCACCCGGCGCGGGCCGTTGGACGTGCGCATCACCTTCGAATCCACGCGGTAGACGCGGAGGAACGAGGATGCCTTCCAGTTCACCAGGGGGGCCACCCGGACCGGGTAGTTCAGCGACACGAGGGACGAAGGGTCGAGCGTGAGGAAGTAATACTCCTGCGCAACGGCCTGCCTGTCGCGGTAGCCGGGGTCCTTGAAGCTCTCCGGCGCGTCCGGCACCACGGCGGGATACTCGTCGAATCCCTTGCCCTGCGTCATGAAAAAGCCCTGGTTCCGTTCGTAGCCGGAGAGCACGAAGCGCCGCAGGAGCCAGCGATCGGCCCTTCCCTCGGTGCGGAAGAGGAGCACGGCCTGGTCCGAGGTGCGGATCTCGCTCTCCAGCCGCACGTAGGGCGCGAAGTCGAAGCGGAACAGGGTGGGCTTCATGAGACCGCCGCCGGCCATGACGGAGCTCTCGCCGTACCTGCCCAGGAGGAAGAGGAGGAACACGAGGATGAGCGGGACGAGCACCCAGGAGAAGCTGAGCACGGCGCGCGCGTCGATGCGGGACGGCTCGGCGTCGGGCCGCGGCGTTCGCCGTGCCTGTCCCGCCAGCAGGAGCACGAAGAGCTCGGCAATGACGAACAGCGCCACTGCCCACGCGAAGAAGGACGGGTGCGGGTAGAGGGTGAGATGGTAGCCTGCCTGGGTCCAGAACACGAACACCAGGAGGAGCGAGTTGAGCGCCGCTTCCACGACGACGAAGAACCGCAGGCGCAGCGCGAGGAACGTGAACAGCCAGGCCACTGCCCACACGACGATCGCCGGCCAGAAGTCCTTGTCGAAGTAGAAGAAGAGGAAGTCCGTGGCCGGGGCGGAGGCGATGGCACGCTGGAGACGGAAAACGAGGAAGAAGAGCGCGCGCAGCCCGAAGGGCAGGAGTGCGGCCAGGACAAGCGCGGGGAGGAAGCGGAGACGGCCCTTTTCCATCCACAGCGCCGCGCAGACCGCGGCAACGAACGCCGCGCTCTGGAATGCCAGGCTGAACTGGCTGTTCAGCTGGAGCCACGTGTTGACCAGCAGGAAATACAGGACGAGCGTCCGAACGAGAAAGAGCGCCACCGGGCGCGCTCGCTCAGACTTCGACGGCATGGGTCACCTTCCCCCCGCGATGGGACACGAGATCACGCGCCGCGGCGTCCGCCAGCGCGCGCGTCTCGCGCTCGCCGGGCCTTGCGCCCGGCTCACCCTCTGCCCGGGGGCCGCGGATGAGAAACAGGTCGGCGAGGGTGCGCGCGCGGTCCGCGGGCGCCGGGTCCAGGCCTTTCACGAAGAGGCTCGCGCTCCAGCCGCGGCCCGTGATGGTGGTCATGATCCGCGAGAGTCCGGGCGACCCCGGCGAGGTGAAGACCGCCGCGTGCATGGGCCGGGCGGGCAGGTCCGGTGCCCACGGCGCGTCGGTCCAGCCGGCATCCGCCGCGTGCGCCAGCAGAGCTGCGCGCGATTCGAACCCGCGGCACTCGCGCATGCCGGGGTAGGAAAGCAGGACCTCCATCCGCGCTCCCCTCATCGCATCCATCACCGAAATGCACGTCGAGACAAGCGCGTCGAGGTACCCCGCCGCGGACCGGCGCGGCACCAGCGGGTTGGCGGTTGTGTCCAGCACGAACAGCAGGCGGGCCTCGGGGGGCGGCACCTCCTCGCCCACGCGGAGGAACAGCTCGTTGAGATGGGCGAAGACCTTCCAGTTCAGGCGGCGCATGTCGTCACCCGGATAGTACTTGCGCGCTTCCAGCAGATCGTCGCTTCTTCTTCGCCGTCGCGACTCCACGGCGGACTCGTCCGCCTGCTCCATGAGCTGCACGGCGTCCCCCGGGTCCCGGAGCGCCGGGTACACCGTCACCGCCTCGCGGAGGGGGATGCGGAAGGATCCCGCACTGAACCCGAGGATGTCGCGGCATTCCACGACGGCGGCTTCGCTGCGGAACGCCCCCCGCCACGGCGCCCGGAACCGCACGGTACGCGTCGACCTGCCGGGTGACATCCGCGCCGCGAGCGCATCGATCCTCCTCTCCTGCCATGCCAGCGGGAGACGCACGTGCGCCGAGAAGCCGGGCGGGCTCCTCCGCGGGAGCCTGGCCTCGACCCGTCCCTCCACCTCCTCGCCGGGGAACACGCCGGGCGGTGACAGGACGACGGACACCATGTCCTGGACGCGCCTGCTCCTGCGCATGAGGACCAGTCGGAAGAGATGGCTTCCTGCCAGGACGTAGATGGTGTACAGGAGGAAGCTCGACCCCCAGAACAGGGCGGCGAGATCCGCCCGGACCAGCCCGGCAGCCAGGAGGCCCGCGGCCAGCAGGGCCAGGAGGAGCCCGCGGAGTGTCAGCGGGAAAACGAGCTTCACCAGCCGGACGGCCCCGGCAGGACGCGCGCGCGCCACGGCTGCCCTCTCAGTAAGGGAGGCGGGAGAGCTCAGCCATGACGATGTCGCGCACGAGGGAAGCCGCCTCCTTGCGCGCGTCCTTCAGGCGGAGACGGTGCGCGATCACCAGAGGGGCCAGGTCCACGAGGTCCTGGTCGATGACGTATTCGCGCCCCCGCACGAGGGCGAAGGCGCGCGCGGCGCGCACGAGCATGAGACTCCCGCGGGGCGACGAGCCAAGGATGATGCCGGGATGCGACCGCGTTGCCGTGGAGACCCCCACCGCGGTGCGCATGAGCTTCTCGTCGCAGAAGACCCCGTCCACCGCGGCGCGCGCGGCGAGGACCTCCTCCTTCCCGCACACGGGACGCACCACGGGCATCACCGTGACAGCCGGATCGTCCCGCACGATACCCACCTCGACCTCGGCGTCGGGGTAGCCGATGTGCAGCTTCATGAAAAAGCGGTCGATCTGTGCCAGGGGGAGGGGATAGACGCCTTCCATCTCGACGGGGTTCTGGGTGGCGATGACGAAGAAGAAGGGGTCCATGGGGTAGGTGCTGTTGCCAACGGTCACCTGCCCCTCGGCCATCACTTCCAGGAGCGCGGACTGCACCTTCGGCGTAGTGCGGTTGATCTCGTCGGCGAGGAGCACGTTCGCGAAGACGGGGCCCGGCGTGAAGACGAACGTCCGCGAGCGCGGATCGAAGACATCGACGCCGGTGATGTCGTAAGGAAGAAGGTCGGGCGTGAACTGGATGCGGCGGAACGTGACCCCGCCGCCCGCGCGGGAGCGGGACACCAGGCGCGCCACCGTCTTTGCCAGCGTGGTCTTGCCGAGCCCGGGGACGTCCTCGATGAGAACGTGGCCGCCGGCGAGAAGCGCCGTGACCAGGTGCTCGAGGACGGCTTCCTTTCCCCGGATGACCGTGGCGAGCCCCTCGACGAGCCGCCGCGCGAGGGTGTGAGCGTCCTTGAACTGTGCCGGTGGTCGGGCCGCGCGCCCCTGCCGGGACGCCGGGCGACGCACGGCCGCCGGGCGTCGCACGGCTTCTGAGTCGCCCATCGGGCCGACTTTATCACCTCACTTGAGGTAGGGATAGTGCAGGAGGAGACAGCTCTTGAGCTTCTGCGTGAGGCGGAAGAGGCGCTCCAGGTTGTACGGGAAGGTGAAGGCGACGAACTTCCTCAATATGTACTGCTGCGTGTCGCGCACGCGCTTCTGCGGGAAGAGCCAGGAGATCCCCAGCCGCTCCTTGAGCACCGGGAGCAGGAACCGTTTCACCGTCAGGTGGAAGGTTTCCAGCTCCAGGATGCCGTCCCAGAGCTGCCATTCCTCTCCCGGGTACAGCGAGGTGAGCGATACCAGCTCGCGGATGTAGCGCACGGTGCGCACGTCCACGGGCATCCCGTCGATGATGAGCGAGAACCACGTGCGGTCGAAGTGGTTCTCGAAGACGTTCTTCAGCTCCCCGATGAGCCTCAGGATTTCCGTGTCCCGCGCGGCTTCACGGGTGATCTGTTCCAGGGCGACTTCCGACACGTTCTGGCTTCTCCGTTCGCATTGAATGTCGGACGGAGAAGACCTGTTCTTGATTCTCTCCCCGAGGGCTCATCGGCGTGGTATCTTGTAGGGTCCGGGGGGAGGAAAGGGGGATCTTTCACGACCGTAACAGGTCACGATCTCCCGCAGGGCCTGTCAGGGGTTCGACTCCCCTGCCCCCCATCTTTCCCCGATGAAACCGAGCAGCTCCACGACCCCGGCGACGAACGAGCCCGCCATGCCCAGGAGGAGCACGACACGGATGACCGTGTTCAGCCAGGCGGCCGCGGCCTTCGAGAAGTCCAGCGGGAACACGATGAAGAACACGACGAGGGCGAGGAGCCCCGAGCCGGCGAACATGGCGCGCAGGGGACCTTCGAGCCACGCACGCCGGTAGAATGCGAGGACCGTGTTCCCCACGATCTGCAGGACGAGGGAGAGCTCGATCGCCCAGAGCACGTCCACCCAGCTCTCCCGCACGACACCGTCCAGGGACGGGAGGAAGAGGAGGACGAGGTTGACGGCGACGAGCACGACGAGGAGACCGAGCGCGCGTCCGATGTACTCGCCGGTTTTCTTCTCCCTCATGCCGGGTCCTCCGCCCTCACGACCCGGTCCCAGTCGTAGACGCCGCCGATGGTCTGCCCGGGGCGGAGCGCGAGGTACTCCTCGTCGTTCCACTCGCCGTCGACCAGGCCGCGGATCAGGCGCATGTCGCCGGGCAGCCTCACGAACCGTTTCCCCGCTTTCGCCGCCTCGGCGTCCGCCTTCTCGGCGAATCCCAGGTGCGAGAGCTCGGGGATGTCGACGAAGACCACCCGGTCGTCGCGGGTATCCGTCAGCGCCTGCTCCTGGGAGGAGGTGAGCGTGTCCATGATGAAGCGCGCGTTCTCCTCCCCGTACTGCGCGACGTATTCCTCCCACGTCTTGTTGAGCCCCGGGACATGGATCGTGCTGGCGTCGTGGATCCACGAGGTCCCGCGCTCCATGTACCCCACGGACGAGAACGGAAGGCTCGGGTTGTCCTTGAAATGCTCCGCGAACGTCCTGCGCGAGCCGAGGAAGAGCGTGCAGCAGTCATGCGCGCGGGGAAGCACGAGGGGCGTTCTCTTCGCGCCCACCCCGAGGACGCCGTTCCCGCAGAGACCGAAGCCGAGGAGGATCGCATCGTACGTCACGCTTCCTGCCTCCGCGGCGTCGATCTTCGCCTGGACGATGGAGCGCAGGTTGTCGCTGTGCTCGTGGGCATTCTTCTCCGTGAACTCCACGTCGACGCGGTGGCGGGACGTGGCCACGCAGAGACAGATCTCCCTGTAGAAAACCTCGCAGGCGATGAGCTTGAAGACCATGGCACCGTGTGTAGCACAAACAGGCCGACCCTCGCTACACTCTTCCCATGAAGGACGCGCTTTCGGCCATCGACGAGGTGATAGCGAGGGGACCCTTTGCCCCGCGGTGGCGTTCGCTGGAAGAGTATTCCGTCCCCTCCTGGTACCGCGACGCGAAGCTGGGGATCTTCCTCCACTGGGGCGTGTACGCGGTGCCGGCGTTCGGCAACGAGTGGTACCCGCGCAACATGTACCGCAGGGGCACCTTGGAGTTCGATCACCACGTGGCTGCCTGGGGTCCTCACACGACATTCGGCTACAAGGATTTCGTCCCGCTGTTCCGCGCGGAGAAGTACGACCCTGCGGCATGGGCAGACCTGTTCCAGCGGGCAGGCGCCCGCTACGTCGTCCCGGTGGCCGAGCACCACGACGGCTTCGCGATGTACGACTGCCCGTTTTCCCGCTGGACGGCGGCGCAGATGGGGCCGAAGCGCGACGTGCTTCGTGACCTGGCGGCCGCGGTCCGTTCGCGCGGCATGGTGTTCGGCGTCTCCAGCCACCGGGCCGAGCACTGGTTCTTCATGAACCCGGCGGGAGAGTTCCCGTCCGACGTGAACGACCCGGTGTTCGCGGATTTCTACGGACCGGCCCGGCGACAGGAGGAACAGCCCGACCAGGCGCACATGGATGACTGGCTCTGCCGGTGCTGCGACCTCGTGGACCGGTTCCTTCCCCAGTTGTTCTGGTTCGACTGGTGGATCGAGGAGCCCGCGTGGGGCGCCGTACCTCCAGCGGTTTGCGGCTTACTACTACAACCGGGCCGCGCAGTGGGGGAAGGGCGTGGCCATCAACTTCAAGGAGCGCGCCTTCGCCGACGGCACGGCGGTCTACGACGTGGAGCGCGGCCAGCTGGCGGACGTGCGTCCGGTCCGTGGCAGACCGACACGTCGGTGTCGAAGAACTCCTGGTGCCATATCCGCAAGCCAGGACTACAAGACAGCTGCCGACGTTGTGCGCGACCTGGTGGACATCGTCTCGAAGAACGGGGTGCTCCTCCTGAACATCGGGCCGCGCGCAGACGGAACCATACCGGAACAGGAGCAGAAGATCCTGGAGGATATCGGGGCGTGGCTCGCTGTCAACGGAGAGGCGATCTACGGATCTCGTCCGTGGAAGGTCTTCGGTGAGGGGCCGACCCAGGTCCTTGCAGGCACGTTCAACGACACGCGCCGCAGCCCGTACACGTCAGCGGACTTCCGATTCACCCTGGGCGAAAAGGCCTTTTATGCCGTTGCGATGGAGTGGCCCGTGTCCGGCCGCTGGGTGATCAGGACGCTCGCACGCGGCAACAAGCACGCTCCGCTTGCCATCAGCTCAGTGACGCTGCTGGGGGCCGGAGCCGTGAAGTGGTCACGCACCAGCGAGGGCCTCGTCGTGGAGGTGCCTGCTGTCCGCCCCCCGGGTCCTGCCTTCGTGCTGAAAGTCACCTGAAAAGGGCGTTCGGGAATTTTCCACATTTTTCTTGACAATGACTGATTCGATGATATAGTCCATAAATATGTAAGCGATTCCATGTTTATGGAATGGCAATACGGATCCTGAGGAGGAAACATGAAACTGCCGATCAAAGTGGGAGTGCTCCTGCTTCTCGCACTCGCAGGCTCGGGGCTGTTGTTCGCACAGAAGCAGACAACAGTCACGTACCTCACCTGGTACACCCAGGGTGAGGAGAAGATCCTGATGGATGCATTCATGAATGCCAACCCCGACGTCAAGGTGGAGGTCGAGGGGATCGACGGGTCGAAGTACATGGAGATCCTCAAGCCGAGGCTTGCCGCAGGCGATGTGAGCGACGTGATCACGACCTTGCCCGCAGTCTTCGACATCATCAAGAAGGATGCCCAGCTCCTGGATCTCAGCAACGAGCCGATCATGGCGCTCGAGAACAAGGTCCCGGCCCTCAGGGATGCCATGACCTACAACGGGAAGGTGTACGGCTTTGTCCACGAGGCCGGTTTCCAGGGCTTCGTCTACTACAACAAACTGCTCTTGCAGAAGCTTGGCGCGAAAGTCCCCACGACGATCGCCGAGTACGAAGCGATCCTCGCAAAGGCCAAGACGGCAGGCATTGACCCCATCATCTACGGGGGGAAGGATGCCTGGGTGCTCAACATGAACGGCCAGTACGAAAACGAGAGCCTCGTGACGAGCATTGTCGCGCAGAAAACCGGCGGCAAGACGCTGGACGCAAACAAAGCCTTTTTCGACGGAAGCCTGAAGCCTTCCGAGTACTACCAGCCGATGATGGAACGCCAGAAGAAGTACTGGGATGCGGGCTGGATATCGAAGAACAGCCGATCATTCACGTGGCCCGAGTCATTCGCGTATTTCGCGGCAGGGAACGCCCTCTTCTTCCCCCAGGGCCCCTGGGTGCCCGGCATGGATGAGGCGAAGAACGCGGACCCGTGCGAAGCTCCAGCTCGGCTGCTTCTACGCGCCGCAGAAGACCCTGGACGGCAAGTACTATCTCTCCACGAGCATCAGCAAGCTCCTGGGCATCTACGCAAAGACGAAGAACCTCGCCGCATCAAAGAAGCTTATCAACTGGCTGGGAAGCGACGCGGCTCTCAAGCTCTACTATGAATACAGGGGACTTTTCAGCCCCTACCCGATCGCCTACAACCCGCCGGCCATCTTCTCGGATGTCGTGAAGACCATCGATTCGCTGAAGCCGGTCAAGTTCGTCGCCACCTTCCCTGGTGCGCCAGGCTTCGACGCGGGTCCCTCCTTCCAGAACGTCCTGGCGGGCGGGGCGATCCCCGACGAGCTCCAGAAGCTCGACGCCTTCTACGCGGAGCACAAGGCGGATATCAAACAGTAGCACCTGCAGCGCAAGGAGCGGTCGAGAGACCGCTCCTTCATGGTCCCGGAGGGGGAAACGACGATGAGGAACGGACACACGGGGAGGCGCAGGAAACGGGACGCGGACTTTCTCCGGCCCTCCTGCTTCTCATTGTCCCCCTGGTCCTTTTCTTCGTCATCGTCTACTACCCCCAGCTGCTCAACCTCTTCTACAGTTTCACCAGCTTTGACGGAAATCCCCTGCACGCCTTCCGGTTCGTCTCTTTCGACAACTACAGGAAGTTCTTCTCCGACAAGCTCATGGGCACCGCGTTCGGCAACACGTTTTTCTTCTCGATCTGCGTCACGGTCCTGGGCACCTGCACCCAGCTCGGGATGGCCCTGGTCCTCCACAAGGGGCTCAAGGGCGCGAAGGCGCTCAGGGTCATCTACTACCTCCCGCTCCTCTTCAGCCTGGTCATGCTCTCCGTCATCTGGAACTCCATCTTCCGTTTCAACGGCCTGCTCAACATCGGGCTGCATGGACTGCACCTTGACGGGCTCATCCGAGACTGGCTGGTGACCAGGGGCACCGCCATGGGGTCGATCATCTTCGTGAATACCTGGATGGGTTTCGGGTACGGCCTGATCATCTTCATCGCCGGGCTGAACACCATTCCCCCGGAGCTCCTGGAAGCGGCGACCCTGGACGGGGCAGCAGGCTTCATGAAGTTCCGGCACGTCACGCTGCCCCTGATCATGTACTCTGTCACGATCTCGCTGTTCCTCGGGATCGGGACGCTGAACGTCTTCGAGCTGCCCTTCATCATGACCAACGGCGGGCCGCTGGACTCCACGACGACGATCGCCTTCGTCATCTACAAGAATGCCTTCGCCTATGAGCGCTTCGGGTACGCGGCGGCCTCCGCGGTCCTCTTCACCATCGTCGTGGGCGCCCTCTCGTTCCTGCAGGTCAGGACGACCCGGCGGATGGAAGTGGAATACTGAGATGGCCCGCGAAAGAACCCGGGCCCGATGGGTCACCGCGTCGTTGAAATACCTGCTCGTGGGCGTGGTGACGCTGCTTGTCGTGATACCGCTTCTCTTCGCCGTGTTCGGGGCGTTCAAGACCAACGCGCAGATATTCTCTTCGGCTTTCTTTCCCCGCTCCTTGTACCTCAAGAACTTCGTGACGGTGCTCACGCAGCCGAACACCGGGCCGGTCTTTCTCAATTCGATCATCGTCGCCGCGGGATCGATCGTGCTGGCGGTCGTGCTGTGCTGCATGGCGGCAATTCCCATCGTGCGGCGCCGGGAGAAGGTCTTCAAGGCTTCCTATTTCCTCTTCCTGAGCTCCATGATCATCCCCGCCATTTCATCCGTCGTGCCGTTGTACACGATGATGGCAAGTCTCCGGCTCGACCAACAACATCGCCGCCGTTGTCATGATCGACGGCGTTCGCAGCCTTCCGATCGGCATACTGATCATTGCCGGTTTCGTAAAAACGGTCCCGATCACCTACGAGGAATCGGCGAAGCTCGACGGGTGCAGCTACCTGCAACGGATCGTCCGCATCATCGTCCCGCTGCTCAAGACACCGATCCTTTCCTTCATGGCATTGACCTTTCCCGGCATCTGGAACGACTTCATGACGCCGCTCCTCTTTCTCCAGAAGCCGCAGCTCAGGACCGTCACGCTGATGGTCTACCAGTTCACGCGGGATCACGAAGCGGACCACGGGGCGGTCTTTGCCCTCATTTTCCTGGGCATGATCATCCCGCTTGCGTTCTACGCAACTGCGAGGAAGCAGATCGACGCGGGCATCGGCGCCCAGGCCGGTGGCATAAAAGGGTGACAGGCGGGGAGCAATGACGATACAGGACATCGCGCGCATGGCCGGCGTCTCGGCCGCCACCGTTTCCCGCGTTCTCAACGGCTCGGATTACGTCGGGGAGAAGACACGCCAGAAGATCCTCGACGTGATCGAGGCGACCGGGTACGTGCCCAACGCCGCGGCGCGCACCCTGGTGACACAGAGGACGAAGCTCATCGGGCTCATCTTCCCGACGCTGGAGAACCCGGTCTACACGGAAATACTGAAAGGCGTGAACGACGCGGCGACGGACGCCGGGTACTCGGTCGTCCTCGGCATTGCCGGGGAGGACGAGGGCGCCTCGCACGCGGCCCTGTTGAGATTCGCCGCCCTGCAGGTGGAAGGCATCATCGCCTCCAACCCGGAGTACCATCGCAGGAAGAACGTCGAGCACCTGACGCCTTTCATGCAGAAGAACGCCCCGATCGTCCACCTCGGGGAGCCGGACGCCCAGCACTCTATCGACGGCATCGAAGTGAACGACTACGACGGCGGCTACGAAGTGGGAAGCCACCTCGCGCGGCTTGGCCACGAACGAGTCGCCATCATCGGCCAGGACGAGAACATCTACGTGGCACGGCGTCACGAAGGCTTTCGCACGGCCTACAGGGATGCCGGTCTCGCGCTGGCCAGCCTGCACGTGGAGACCGCGGACTTCACCCGGGCCGGAGGGTACGAGGCCGCATCGAGGATCGTGAAAGAGCGGCCCGAAACCTCTGCCGTGTTCGCGATGAATGACATCATGGCCATTGGCGCGCTGGAGGCGCTCGAGCACGCCGGAAGGGCAGTCCCCGCGGATGTCGCCGTCGTCGGGTTCGACGGGATCCAGCTTGGCGTCCTGGTTCGCCCCCGGCTCACCACCTTCGTCATCCCGTCGTGGGAGATCGGCCGCACGCTCGCCGAGCTGCTGATCGAGCGCATCGAGGGGCGCTCCAGCGGCCCGGCAAAAGGCGTCGTTGTATCGGGAAGGCTCGCCATTCGGGAATCGACGCTGGGAACGCACGTGGCGTCGCGCGTGGGCCAGCCGTAGCCGGGTCCGGAAATTTGTCTGCGAGGAGCAAGGTGCCCATGAACGATTCTGCCAGCAGCTCGAGAAGGCCCCAGGTCGGCGCCTACTATTTCCCCAACTATCACCGCGGCGACCCGCGGAACGCCGCCTGGCACGGCGCGGGATGGTCCGAATGGGAGCTCGTGAAACGGGCCGAGCCCCGGTTCCCCGGCCACGATCAGCCGCGTGTCCCCCTCTGGGGGTACGAGGACGAGTCGGATCCCGCGGTGATGGCGAGAAAGATCGATGCGGCGGCTGACGCAGGTCTCGACGCTTTCATCTTCGACTGGTACTGGTACGAGGACGGCCCCTTTCTGGAGAGGGCTCTCGAGGAGGGCTTTCTTCGCGCCCCGAACGCCGGAAGGCTCAAGTTTTCCCTCATGTGGGCGAATCACGACTGGGTCGACATCCATCCGGCGACCCGCAACACTGCTCCCCGCGTTCTCGCTGCAGGGCGCGTTTCCGCCGCGGCGTTCCGTGCGGCATGTGACCGGATGATCGACCGCTACTTCCCCCATCCCTCCTACTGGCGGGTGGACGGGGGACTCTACCTTTCCTTCTACATGATTGCCGGCCTGGTCCAGGGCTTCGGATCTGTCAAGGCGACACGGACGGCGCTCGACACCTTCCGCGATCGAGTCCGAAGGGCCGGCCTCGGCGAGCTCCACTTGAATGCGATTGTCTGGGGAGAGCAGATACTGCCGGGAGAGAAAAAGGTGGAGGACGTCAACGGGCTGTTGAACGAGCTGGGCTTCGATTCCGTGGGCAGCTATGTTTGGATCCACCACCGCGGCCTCCCGATTTCCCCCTGACAAGCTACCCCGCGTACCGCGATCTCTGCGTGCGGGACTTCGATGCCTTCACGGACAGGTACCTCCTGCCCTATTTCCCGAACGTCTCGGTCGGCTGGGATTCCAGCCCGCGGACCGTGCAGTCGGATCGATTCGTCCTGCAGGGGTACCCGTACACCCCCGTTCTTGGCGACGTCGGGCCGGTCGAATTCAAGAAGGCCCTGGAGTCGGCCCGGGCCTTCTTCGAGAAGGGCAGGACCCGCCCGCCGGTCCTGTCCATCAATTCCTGGAACGAGTGGACCGAGGGAAGCTACCTCGAGCCG
Organism: uncultured Spirochaetota bacterium; assembly: GCA_963768665.1. Lineage (GTDB taxonomy): Bacteria > Spirochaetota > Spirochaetia > SZUA-6 > Fen-1364 > Fen-1364. The sequence continues at coordinate 315,736 of CAVYIU010000007.1, forward strand.
GACACCCGCCACGGCAGCGGGTACCTCGACGCCATTCGGGAGGTCTTTGGCCATGGAGCCGGATAGGGCCACGAACAGGGAACGGTTCCCGGCGGCGGTCTTCTGCCGATCATGACCAACCGCGAGCGACTTGTTGCCACCTTGTGCTGTCAGCCCACGGATCGCCCGCCGTTTCCCTGGTGGCTTGGATTCAGCCCCTGGGACCAGGCGCTCGAGCGGTGGCGGGAGGAATCGGGAATCAGTGACCTCGATCCAAGGACGTATTTCGGCTTCGAGCCCTGGTTCGAGGTCCCCCCGATTGAGTGGGGGCCGTTCCCCCGGTTCGCTGAGAAGGTGACAGGCAGCGACAGCGAATTCGTGACCTCCCTCGACTATCGCGGCATCACGCGCAGGGATCGGCGGGACGCTGCCTCGATGCCCGAATGGATTTCCCATCCCGTCTCCGGGAGGGAGGACTGGGAGCGTTACAGGAAGGATCGACTCGGCCCGGCCATGGAAGCGCGCTGCACCCGCCTTCCCGCATTTGTGCGCAGCGCGAAGGCCCGGGATACCGCTGTCCAGGTGGGCGAGTTTCCCTGGGGGACATTCGGGACGCTGCGGGACCTGCTGCGCGTGGAGCGGTGTCTTCTTGCGTTCTACGATGAGCCTGCGATGGTGCACGACATCATCGAAACATATGTCGATCTGTGGCTTGCCCTGTACGACCGGGTGTCGCGAGCAGTCCCGATCGACCACGTCCACATCTGGGAAGACATGTCCGGGCAGGCAGGGATCGCTCATTTCCATGGCGATGGTGAAAGAGTTCCTCATGCTCGTCCTACGACCGGATCCTGCGCTTCGCGCGCGACAGGGGCATTCCCGTCATCTCCGTGGACACCGACGGAAGGTGCGACGAGCTTGTCGAGGTGATGACCTCCCACGGGGTCAACGCGTTCATGCCGTTCGAAGCGCAGGCAGGAAATGACATCGGCGCCTTTCGACGGCGCTATCCGAAGCTGGGGATCATGGGAGGGCTGGACAAGAGCGCCCTCGCGAAGGGCCGCGGGGAGGTCATGCACGAGCTCGACAAGGCGGAGCGGATGCTTGCTCTCGGCGGCTACGTCGTGGGCTTCGATCACCTGATCCCGCCGGACGTGTCGTGGGACAGCTACCGCTTCGCCGTGGCGGAGATTCGAAGGATGACCCTCGGGAATTGAGCGGGAAGCCCGCGGCGGCAGGAGGCAACGGGCATCCCTCGACCTGCGGGAAGCGAAGGCCGCCGGCTGCGAAGAAAGGGGCCACCTTTTGCTCGGCGTGCGGCGACCCCGGGGAAGCACGGCTTTTGCACCCAACCAGGCTCTCGCACCGCCGAACAAGAAGGCCAAATATGCCCAGCACACAAAAAGGGGGGCCGTGCCGGCCCCCCTGCGTTCTGTGCGGTGGCTCGCTACGTGGAAAGACGCGGCTTGGCGCCCGCGATCAGCATAACGATGAAGTAGAGCACCGCGCTCACGACGAATGTGTCGATTGCGGTGATTGTCGTGAACCGCACGTGGGCGTACTGGACCAGGAATCCGAACCCCGCGCCGACCGTCCACGACACGAACGGGAAAAGGCGGAATCGGGCGACGATGGAGACCTTGTCGCCGTCGAAGCCCTGGTTGCGCTCTCCCTTGAAAAGATAGTAGTCCACGATCATGACCGCAACGGCGGGTGGGATGAGGATCGCGACAATGCCGAGGAAGGTCTGGAAGCCCGCCGCGGTATTGATGCCGATGATCGCGAGGACCGTCCCTACCGCACCGGAGATGGCGGTGATCACCAGCTTATCGAGCTTCGGGAACATCGCGTTGACGGACAGCGAGCCCGAGTACAGGTTCACGTCGTTCGTCGTCCAGGATGCCAGCACGATGGTGATGACAGCGAGGATGGCCCAGATCACCGAGCCGCCCTTCAGCATGATCTTCGAGAAGTCGAACTCCCCGCCGGCGCCCTTGATCATGATGGCGCCGAGGGTAAGGATGACGATGAAGCCGCCGGTCATCCCGAAGAGCATGCCCCAGCTCGCGGCGCCGCGCGTCTTCGCGTAGCGGGTCACGTCCGGAGTCACGGTGGCGCCGATGATGTACGACCCGATGAGCACGGAGACCGCCACCCCGAACGGCATCGCGTTGGGTCCCGTCGCTGCCGCGGCCTGCGTGAAGCTCTGCCCGCCGGCGTACTCGCGGACGATCGTCACCACGAGGATGATGATGATGAGCGGCATGGCAAAGACGCTGAGCTTCTCGATCGCCTTGTACCCGACCATCGCGGTCACGGTGATGAGGGCGCCGCCGATAACGACCCACACCCAGGACGGCAACCCTTTGCCGAGAACGAGCATGAGCCCGCCATCGCCGAATCCGTTCACCATGAAGCCGAGCTGGACCCCGAACCAGCCCCAGAGGGCGAGGAACAGGAGCACCTGGAACACGTAGGCTCCGATTGTCCCGAACGTGAAACGCGCCGTGAGCCCCGACGAGAGGCGGGTCTTTGCGCCGAGCATGCCCGTGAGGATGGAGATTGCGCCGAGCACGAGCGACGCCACCACGTAGATCAGCACCGACGAGCCCAGCGTCTTCGGTCCCGCGACCAGGCCGGCGATGAAGAACGTGGGGAGGCACATGGCGCTTCCCCAGTAGACCATCCCAATGCCGAACCAGCCCTTTCCCTTGCCGACCGGCACCGGCTTCGCGCCGTAGTCTTCCGTCAGGGATGACGACGCAGCCGCTTTCACCTTCGTCTCTGCCATACAGCCTCCTTTGTGTCTATCTCCACGCCGCCCTTGCGGGAGCAATGGTGTCTACGTTCTCCTGAGATCTCCGACCGCCTTCACTTTCAGACGCACCATGTTCGGCGGCATGTACGCGAGGGGAATCTCCTCGATATCGACCACGCTGGTTGTCGCCTCGTCCGCCCCTGCCTGCACCGTGGCCGCGATGGCCGCTGCCTTCACTTCTTCCACGACACGGTCACGGCCCCTGCCGGCCGTGTCATACACGCCATCGACGGCGCCCGAGACCTGGGCAATCGCCGCGCCGATGGCGTTCGCAACCTCGAAGTGCTCGGGCCGCACCACGGTGCTCGCACCTTCGAGGGAGTCGGGCAGGAGGATGCTCCCCCCGCCCACGAGGATCACGGGCAGGCCCGCCGCCGAGGTCTTCATTCTGTCGATCTGCTCTTCCACTTTCTGCTTCATGACGGCGAGCGCGGCCCGCGCCTGTCCCTTATCCACGCCGCTTACCCTTCTCGCATTCCCCACTGACGCGATGCCGCCCGCCACGGCAACGTCCGTCGCGGTGAGCGTGGATCCGCCGAACACACGCGCTTCGGTCGTGATGCGATATCCGACGGAGCGGGGTCCCACGATCGGGGGCGTGGCCGCCAGATCCACGAGCGATCCTCCGCCCAGCCCGATGGAGATGAGGTCCGGCATGCGGAAGTTCGTCCGCACACCACCCATCTCCACGGCGGTGCTCGATTCCCTGGGAAAGCCGTTGCTGAGAACGCCGACGTCGGTCGTCGTGCCCCCCACGTCGACGACGATTGCATTCGACAGGCGGGAGAGGAAGGCGGCGCCGCGAAGCGAGTTCGTCGGCCCGGAAGCGATGGTGAGGACGGGGTAGCGCTTTGCCCAGTCGATCGACATCAGCGTGCCGTCGTTCTGCGTGATGAAGAGCTCGGCCGTCACGCCGTGCTTCACCAGCACGTCCTGGAAGGAGCCGTAGGCTTTCTCGGTGAGCGCGCGGATCGCGGCATTCAGCACGGCGGCGTTCTCGCGCTCGATCAAGCCGATACTGCCGATCTCTCGCGAAAGGGTGACGGGAAACCCCTTCCCGAGCACTTCCGCGGCAAGCTCGGCGACGAGCAGCTCCTGCTCGCCGCTGATTGGCGAAAAGACGCAGGACACGGCAAGCGACTCCACACCTGCTGCGGCAATCGACTCGAGAGCGTGTCGGATCTCTGCGGTGTCCGGTCGCGACAAGGGCGCTCCGTTGTACTCGTATCCGCCTTTCACGATGGCGAAGGGGCAGCCCAGGACTCCCAGCAGGTCCTTCGGCCACTCGATGAACGGGGGGATGGCGTAGCCGGATGGTCCGGCCAGACGGATGGCGCCGACCCGCGACAACCCCCTGCGCTCGACGATCGCATTCGTGGCGTGCGTGGTGCCGAGCATCGCGTTCGCGATGCTCGCCGGGGCGAGCTTCGATAGCGCGAGGACCCGTCCCACCACCTCGTCGATCCCCGACGATACGTCGGGGGTCGTGGGGGCCTTCCCCTTCGCGATCAGGCGATGAGCCTCGTCGAGGATGACCGCATCGGTGTTCGTTCCGCCGACGTCGATGCCAAGGCGGTATTTCATGCGGGGCCTCCCGCGAGCCTCTCGATGGGCTCGTAGTCGATGTCATACTTGAAATAGCGGGGCCCCACCTGGCGGAGGGCCGCCTCCGTCCGCCAGAAGGGATTGCACGGCATGCCGATGACGACCGTCCGCTGTCCATATTTGAGATTCTCCGTCGTTATGGGCATGCCCTTTTCCTTGTCGACCACGGTGATGAGGTCGGGCGTCATTGCAACCGGCGTGCCGTCGCACCTGCCAATCAGGTTTTCGTTCTGAAACTCGAGCTCGAAGAGGCGGCGCTTGAACGAGTCGAGGCCGTCGAAGCGCACCTTGCCGCGGATGAACCCGCTCGCCAGATCGCGCGTGATGTCGACGATCTTCCCTTCGAAGAGCCGGAAACCCTTCGTGAGCTCGAGCACGGAATCGACGGGGCTCGTCTTCGATTGCGCCGCAGCGAGGATCCGCTCGCCAATGGCGGCGGCGAGGGACATCGTGCCGCGGATTGCCAGGCGCTTCATCGTGGAGCCGTCCATGCTGTAGATGCCGAGCATGGAGGCGAGGCCCATCGCCACCGTCGCCGTGCGGGCGAGGTTCTCGGCCCAAGCGTTGTCGATGGTCTCCAGGACCATCTTGTTGCCTTTCTCGTCGCAGACGACCATGGGGGAAGCGGGCACTCCTCCGACGCTGAAGCTCACCATGGGGAGCTCGGGGAATGCGCGGCCCATGCCATCCGCGTCGATGAGCGGCAGATCGAGGCTCGCCGCGGTGTAGATCGGGATGCACGAGTTCAGCCCGCCCGCCTCGATCGATATGACAGCGTCCGCCTTCCTGCCGAGGTATTTCTCCAGGGCGCGGAATGCCATTGCGGGCTCGCCGCCATTGGGGAGCTTCTCCAGCATCACCGCCGGCGCGCCCATCATGGCGGAGGGAATCACGAGCGCGTCGTCGGCAACTTCGTCCGCCTCCACGAGACGGACCGGACCGTTGGCCGCGATGGCCCGCTTCGCCATCAGCTTCCCGACGTACGGATCGCCGCCTCCCCCGGAGCCGAGGATCGCCGCGCCGATCGCAATCCTGTCGATATCCTCTTCCTTCAAATAGCGCATGGTCACTCCTGCGAAAAAAGCCGGATTCTACAAGACGTAGCGAAGCTGGAAAGTCTCCCCGCCGATGACGAAGAAGGTCTCCGAGCTCAGGAGACCGTTGACTTTCTTCAGCTCCTCCTCGAGGAAGCGCTGGTAGGAATGCTCCTTGTTGAACATGACGATCGCCATGATGTCGAAACGGCCGCTCACCGATGCGGCTCCGACAACGCCCTTGAGCTTCGACACCGCCGCGAGTGCTGCGGCCGCGTTCTGGGGGAGCACCTTGAACCCTATGTACGCGGATTGATGGTTCTCTATGGCGTTCGGATTGACGAGACTGATGATCTGCAGCACTCCGGCATCCAGCATCCGGTTGACCCGATTGCGCACCGTGTTGGTCGTCAGGCCGACTTTCCTGGCGATGTCCCTGTACGGCGTTCGCCCGTTCCACAGGTTCTGGATGATCCGCACGTCGTGAGCGTCGAGTGTGTAGCCCAACGTCGTCTTCCTCGGGTGGTCATGATTCGGCATGAGAGTGCATTTGTCAAGTATTTTCCTGCGCTATTTTGCATATGCACAATGCCATGCCCAATTCTTGTGCATCTGAGAGAAAGGATCCTCTTTTTCTCAATCCAATGCGCCGAAAACAAGGCGGGCGCGGTTCTGAAGAGAGCGAAGGAGCTTTCGCGGGCGCGCAGGTTCGGCTGTATGGTTCGATCGCCTATCCCGCCGGAGACGTCTCCCCCGTCAGAAGGACACCGTCCCGAAGCTTGCGGAGAGCGTGACCGCCAAGGTCGGCTCCGCCACGTAGTGGGGATTGTAGCTCGGATTAGGCTGGCCGTTGATCGTGGGGAACGTGCTGGCAAATCCGGTCGGGTCCGCGTATTCCGTGCCCGTTCCGCCCCAGGAGAGGCTGAAGCCGCCCGAAAGCTTGACGTAGGGAGACGTGGTGAAGGTGACGGTGGGATTTATGAAGCCCGATCCGTCGGATAAGTTGGCCAGGGCAAGGATCGAGGCGTCGAACTTGGAGCTGCCAATCGACGTCCACGAAAGCAGCACCACTCCGTACTGCTGGCCGATCCTGCCAAGGCCTGCAAAATCGTTCTCGAGCGTCGCGGGGTTGAGCGCCAGCTCGCCGGCAGGCTGTCCCACCGCCCTGTTCTCGAAGGCGGTCAGGATGTCCGAGATCGTGAGGGAGCTGTAGCCGGCGCCGTTGTAGAGGTACTGGGCAACGAAGGTGAAATTCCAGTCTGCGTTGGAGTACATGACCCCGCCCGTTCCCGAATAGAGCATGTCGGCCGAGCGGTCCACGACCGTATACGCCGAGGTTCCCGCAAAGGGTCCCGTCCCCCAGGTCACCGGGCTCGGCGCCAGCTCGACAAACGGATCGGCCACCGGGCTGGGAAACGCGGCCACTCCTTCAGCGAAGAAATTGAAGTTGTTCGCTCCCGTCGTGCCCATGAGAATGGCCTCGGGTCGCTGGTTGCGCTGATAGTATCCCGCCGCCGCAAGCTCGGTGTTCCCAAGCAGGAACTCCGCTTTGCCGGCCACCGCGATGTCCTGGGGGCTGAGGCTCGCCGCCTGTGTGGTGGTGGTCGCGTTCGGGAGCGCCGCATAGAAGTAGAGGTTGTGCATGGTTCCCGGGATGGGGTACTGGATTTTGAGGGCCAGGGGCCCTTCACGATCCGCGGTTGGATTGGTGATGTCCACGGCGGTCTGCGCAAAAACATCGTCAGCGGGGCTGAAGAAGTAGCCAGTCCCCCACTTTACTGGCTGCTGGCCGAAGGTGAAGAACAGGGAGTCGCCCCAGGTGAACTTCGCATACAGCGACCAGAGAGTGACATCGGGGACGGTATAGGTTTCCGCGTTGGGCCCGGTTCCGGTCGTTATCTGCTGCAAAAAGGGATAATAGGTCCGCGCCTCCGCGGTCACGCTGATATCCGTGTCCGGCCGGGCAACAAATCCAATGATCGCTCCGGATCCCTCCTCGTCGAGATTGCTGCTGGTGGGGCTCACAAGAGTGAATGGCGAACCGTAGATGTTGCTCCAGTTCCACGTGAATCCCGCCTGGCTCGTGAACGTTCCCGTGATACGAGGCGTCGTTTCCGTCAAGAGCGTATTCCGGGGTGCAGCGTTCTGGGTCTGATCGGTTGTCTGGGTCGTCGTCTCCGCGTTATTGAAGACATCGTCCCCGGACGCCTGTCCCGCATCCTGCGCGCCGAGCGGCGTGATGCCGAGCCCGGTCATAAGAATGATCGCGGCGAGAGTTGCCGGTTTCATGCGCCCTCCTACTTCGAAGACTGGTCGAGAAACGCTTTGGAGAACGTGGCATCGGGCAGGGTGGCCACCGAAACATCGGAGATGGTGACTTCGCTCTTCTCACCCTTGTTCAGCTCGTCGTTGATGAGCATTTGCGACGGGATGGTCCTCCCGGCAAGCTCGATGTAGACGGGAGGGAAAAGCACCGTCCGCATCAGACGGGCGGAAACGCTGAAGTCCTCCTCCTTGAGCACAAGGGGCTTGTCCTTGCGGATGGACAGGCGCACCGACTCATAGCTCACCTCGTTGTTCTTCGCCTTCAGCGTCAACACCCAGACCGGGTATCTGCCCAGCATGCCCTCGCTGGTGCTGGCAATGTCGTAGTCGCTCACGTACGAAGTGCGCTTGAGGTCCGAGCTCTTTGCCTTGGAGTCCTGGATCTGCTCCTTCATCGTGCTGTGGCTGAACTTGCCCGACTCCGGGTCGTACATCCAGATGTTCTCATCCACCTTCAGAAAGCCCTGCCCTTTCTGGGCGTCGGGCTTCAGCATGATCCAGACCATCTGGTCGTGCTCGTCACGGCGGAAGAGCTTCACCTGGAGCAGCGTGTCCTTCTCATTCGGCTTCTGCGTGACGATGGTGAGAACCGCGGAATAGTCCTGCTTTCCGAAATCCCCGTTCGTGTCCACGGCGTTGAGCATGGCGGTGAAATCCGGCGCGCCCGCCGCCGGGGGCGTGTCCGCCCGGAGAGGGGCGGCGGCGAATGCGACCAGCGCGGCGAACAGGAGCGATGTGTGCCTCAATGAAACCATGATATTCCTCCCGCCTCCTATTTTGTCGTTCTCAGAGCCTGCGCCGGCTCCAGGCGCGCGGCGGAGCGCGCCGGCAGATAGGCCGCGCACAAAGTGAGCACGGCAACGACGATGACATTCATGAGCCCGCGGCCCAGGGGGACTTTGAAGCTGAAATGCCCTTTGCGAAGAATCATGAAAAGCGGAGAGTCGATGCCGAGATTGAACAGGGACAGGATGCCCATGACGATCGCCGCGAGGGCTATTCCCATGGCCATTCCCGCGATCGCGAGGAACAGCGCTTCCAGGAGGAAGAGGTTGCGCACCTGCCCGCGCTGCATCCCGATGGCGCGCATCGTGCCGATCTCCCGAATGCGCTCGAACATGGTCATGCGGAACGTATTGAGGATCCCCACCATGATGATGACGAACAGGACGATGAGGATGCCCACCGATACGGAGTTCAGCACGCCGACGATCTGCTTCACCGACGAGAGCATGTCGTCGAGCGTGGTGACGGCGTAGCGAACCCCTGTCCACGTCCCTTCGCTCGTGCCGCCCCCGAAAAACGCGCCCATCCCCCCCATGCCGAAGCCGGGCGTCGCGCTCGCCTTCGTGCGTTCCTTTACATTGGCCTTCGTTTTCAGGTCCGCGTAGAAAGCGTCGGCGTAGCGATCCATGCCGCTGAGCGACGGGAGGTAGATGCCGAAGCTCTGGTATTCGCCCGTGCCAAGATTGAGCAGCTCATTGACGTAGGAAAGATTGGCGTACGCGGAGAAATCGGAAATGAACCCCGTGTCGGGAGTGGTGGCCACGAGCTGCATGTCTCCCACGTTCTGCTGCCCCGTGGCGGTTGTGAGCTCCAGCAGGAGACGGTCGCCCACCTGCACATTGAGCCGGCGCGCCGTCTGCTCGCTGAGGATGAGCCCTTGATGGTTGCTCATGGCGGCGAAGCTCCCCTGGGAGAGAAAGAGTCTGGAGGTGAGATAGCGCTCGCTGGAGAAGTCGACCCCCTGGATGGAGATCTGCGTCTTCCTGCTCTCGAAGATGAGCGTCCCGCGCGCCATGGAGCGCCTGGAAACGTAGAGGGCGGGAATGCGGGTTTCCTTGAGGACCTGGGTCAGGAGCGCGTCATCCCGGATGACGGAAAAGGTCTTTCCCGAGTCGCTTTGCTCGCTCCCCGCCACGAATATGTGGCCGGCCGCGATGTCCGCGACGTTCTCGCTCACGTTCTGCATGAACGCGCCGGCAAAGCCGTCGATCACCATGATGATGAGCACGCCAAAGGCGATGGCGCCACCCAGAAGAATGCTGCGCTTCTTTTGCCGATTCAGGTTCCTCAGCGCCATGGAGGTGATCGCGGCCGTAGACCCCTGCGATGTGCGTGACATGCGCGCCTCCTACTCGGCCTGCATCGCCCGCACGGGCGGGACCTTCAGGGCGACCATCACGGGATACAGATGAGCCACCAGCCCGACTCCGGCCACCATGAGAAGAGTGTTCAGGAAGGACAGCGGGGTCACTGACAGGCTCAACACCCTGCCTCCGAATATAATCTGCGTGAAGAAATTGCCCGCGCCGATGTGCAGCAGGTTCACGAGGCCCACGATGCCGGAGGCGATAACGATCCCGACCAGGCCGAAGACGATCGTGACGGCGAGGGTTTCCGTGAGGAACATGAGCCAGACGTAGGGCTTCTGAGCCCCCAGGGCCCGCATGGTGCCTATTTCCCCGGTGCGCTCCATGACGGAGATGACGAGCGTGTTCATCATGATGATGATGGCGACGATGGCCACGATGAGGATGGCCACGTAGAAGACGATCCGTATGACGTCGATGCTCTGCGCGAACGGCCCGGCGGCCGCCTTCCACCCTCCGGCACGAGCCGCGATGCCCTGCGATGAGAACCATGAGTTGGTGTCACGGATGACGGCGTCTGTTTGCCGGGAGTCGGCCAGCCGCGCCAGAAGGAAGTGCCACGAGCCGCCCGTCCGGGGCGCGCTGGCGGCGGCCGCCGCGGCGGGGGCCGTTTCAACCGCGGGCGCATTCGGCGCCTGGGCGGAAACGCTGGTTTCAGCGGCGCCGAAAATGTCGTTGTCGCTCGTCGCGTTCAGGAGCGCCGTTTGAGCCTTGGTGAGAACGACATTTTCGTCCGAAACGTCAACGCCGCTCAGAATCCTCACCGTGTCGGCGTTCGACCAGGCGATCATGTCCATCCCCTCGGTCTCGGCGCTGAAGTCCACCACACCGACGACGGGAGCTTCGCGGATCTTGAAGCCGGCCCGGCCGAACCCGTTGATGAGCACCTTGTCCCCGACCTTCAGGTCCGTCTTCAGGTTCTTGTCCGCGTTCGTCAGCCACCCCCGGGAAACGACGAGCCCTTCCTGCCCCGGCGCGAGATAGCTTCCCGAAATGAGAAACGTGTCATGAAACAGGCTCGGATACGTTGAAGGATCCACGCCAAAAAGAAGCGTCATGGCGCGATCGTCGTGGCCTTCCAAGGTGACCATGCCCGCGCCGGTAACCTGGCCGGTGACCGCCTTGACGCGTGGGTCGGCCCGGAGGTGCGCCTGTATCGCGTCGAAATCCGGAAGCAACGGAGTCGACTCGGACTCCCCCCACCGGTCAGTCCGAACAGGCTCACCTGCGCTCCCGGGGTCGCGGAGACACCCGAAATAAAGATGTCCCCCGTGTAATTGTCTATGAACATTCGGTGCACGCCCAGAGCCGCCGTATCCAGAAGGCTGTTGCCCAGCACGATGATGATGACGCCCAGGACGACCAGCGAGCCTATGATCAGGCTCTTCGATGTGTGCTCCCTGATGTTTCGGAGGGCTATTCGCAGCAGCACCGGCATCGGCCTACTCCGTTGCGCCCATGGCCACGGCCTCGGCGACGCGGGTGTTTTCCACCACCTGCCCGTCGCGCAGGCGTATGATGTGATCGGCCTCGTCGACGATTTTTGCGTCGTGCGTGGAGAATATGAACGTCGTGGCAAGCTCCCGGTTTATCTTTTTCATCAGCGTGATGATCTGCTCCCCGGTGGTGGAATCCAGATTGGCGGTGGGCTCGTCGGCCAGGACTATCCGGGGCTTGGTCACCAGCGCGCGCGCTATGGCGACCCGCTGTCTTTGTCCTCCGGACAGCTCGTTGGGCTTGTGCCGGCGCCATTGCTCCAGCCCGACCTCCGCAATGAGACTTTCCACCCAAGCGCGTCGGTCCCGTTTCGCCGGCCCACCGGCTCCCATGAGGAGCGGGAACTCGATGTTTTCGTAGACATCGAGCACGGGTATGAGGTTGAAGCTCTGGAATATAAAGCCGATGGACTCGTGGCGGAGCACGGTGAGCTGACGGTCAGTGAGACCGGCGGTCGCCTTGCCTTCTATGTGCACGGCCCCCGCGGTGGGGGTGTCAATACAGCCAATGAGGTTCAGTACTGTGGACTTGCCCGAGCCGGAAGGCCCCGCAATAGAGACGAAATCCCCTTTTTCGATCGCGAAACTGACCCCCCGCACCGCCTGCACTTCAACCCGTCCCAGCAGGTACGTTTTTTTGACATCCGTCAGCTCGATGATTGTCACGACCCTCTCCTTTGCGCACTCTTTGCACGATATGCAAAGGTATGGAAAGCACGGGGAGAATCAAGGTATCCGCGATGAAATATTTTAGCGGCTTGCTATATCCAGCCCCGGGGCTTCGCGGGAATCGCGATCTTTGTGGTGGTCGCCCTTGTCGAAAGCAGGCAGGAATTCCCGACGCTCGACCTGGGGCTGTTCAGGATACGCGTCTTCGCGGCGGGGAACCTCGCGAGCTTTCTGAACTCCATCGCGTTCAGCTGCGGACCTTTCCTCCGATCCCTGTATCTCCAGTTGATCCTTGGCTACAGCGCTCTCCAGGCGGGCGTCGCCCTCATCCCCACGGAAGTCATGGTTTTCATCCTTCCCCCAACACGAGCTCGGTCATGAGCTCTGTTCCGCCGCAGAAGCGCGGGGTAGCCAACGGTGTGAGGATGACCCTGAACATGACGGGCGGGGTCCTGAGCGTGCCCTTGTCGCTCCTGTTGATAACGTTCGTGATGCCGTACGCGAGACTGTCGCAAATCGTAGGGAACAACCAACTGGCGAAAGGCAGTGAGCTTCTCACGTTCCTCCACGCGATCAATCGTTCCTGCCTGACCCTGGGGGTCGTCATCGTCGTGGCGATCATCCCGTCCCTGTTGAGAGGCCCGCGGACATCCTCTGCCGCCGGGCCCGTGAAGACGCAGCCGTAGGCGATGGAGACGGTTGCGTGATCGTTTCGCCAGCTTTCATGGTGTCGGCATGGGACGTGGTCGTCGCGACCACGAAGGACCGCAAGATACTGTCCTGGTGACGGTGGGCGACTACTGGCGCCCGGCCCCGGTCAGCTCACCTCCAGCGTCTGGATGAAGCCCGCCACGTCCTTCCGCTGGGACGCCTCTTGGTTGCGCAGATTCGCGATGTCCGTGCGCAGGCCGGCGAGCTCGGTCTCCTCGTCGGTGAGAGTCTTCACGTACTGCTTGTAGAGGTCGGAGGTCTGCGCGAGGCGGTCCATGTTCTGGCGGATCCGCGCCTGGTCGCTGGAAATGTCGTTCACCCGCGCTTCCTTGAGACTCCTCTGCTGGACCGTGTCGCTCACCTTCGCCTGCAGCGCCACGAGCTTCTGGAGCGCCGTCTTCACCGCCTGGCTCACCACCTGGCTCGCCACGTAGAAGGCCACCTGGTCGCTTCCCATGCTGGACAGGGCGACGCTCTGGCTGATCATCTTCGTTTCCACCACGGCGAGGCTGCCGCTCTTGCCTGCCGCCACGGGAACGGCGAACCGGTAGGCGTCACGGGTCTGCTCCGTCGGCCTGGCCGGGCTCGCAAGGGTCCAGTCGGACTGCAGCGGGTACTCGATGAGCACGGTCTTCGCCTTCGTGCCCCTGTTCTGGATGGCGTAGTCCATCTCCCGCTGCGCCTTGTTCGTGTACAGGAAGACGCCCTTGCTGATCTTGACGGACACCAGCGTTGCCGTCGAGCTCCCCTGCGTGGGACTCACCTCGGTGTCCAGGTCCAGCGCGTAGGTGACGAGCTGCTCGGCGCCGGGCGCCATGTCGGTGATCTGGGCGTCTCCCGCGTACGAGCCGCCGTCGAACACGGTGATGGGACCCTGCATGAGGTGGAGGCTGCTCGCATTCTTCACCTTCACCGCGTTGAGCGGATACTTCGGGTCGGTGGACGGGTTGTAGAGGGAGCAGCGCTCGCCCGTGACGACCTGGTTGAGGATCGGCAGCATGGCGGATGTCTGGCGAGCCAGGGTGACGGGTTTCTCTATCACGTACTGGAAGAGCTCACCGACCTGCCCGCCCGTGGCCGCCGCCGCAACCCCCTGGGAGACGGAGAAGTCCGAGCGCTGGCTGGTCCCGCCGCCTGACAGCAGACCCGAGGCAGCGGAAGGCGCGGCCGCCTTTGCCGCTGACGGGGGCGCGGGGGCGGGCGCCGCGGCGGCGTCATCCGCGCTTGCCGCCTCGGCCTCCGGGGGCTGCTCGTCCATTGCCATCTGATTGGTCTTCGGCAGGAGGGACTGGTAGAGCTCCATCTGGACCTCGGGCCGCTGGACGTACAGGGGCTGGTAGAGGTCCATCGTGAAGGTGATGGGTCTTCCCGAGACGAGGCTCAGCGCAACGCTCTTCCAGTCGGTGTCCGAGGTGTTCTCCACGAGCGCCCAGCCCTGCAGGAGGTGCTGCCCGTTGTCGGCGAGCACGAGACGGTAGGTAGTCTTCCACACCGGTGACTCCAGGATGTAGCCGATGCGCACCCGCCTCCTTCCGGTGCCCGCGAAGTGGAGAACAAGCTTCTTCTTCTCGATGCCGTGCGACGAGGAGAGCACCTGGAGCGCCTGGGCCAGGTCGTCCTGCACGTCCTTGCGCACGAACCGGATGCCCTGCACGTCGATGAGCGCGAGGCTCATCATGCCCGCGGCCGTGTTGAGGTTCAGGAACTCCCCGGCAAAGTCACCCTTGGTACCGGAGGATGCCTCCCGCGTCTCGACGCTGATGATGGAACCCTTCACCGTGTTCCCGCCGGTCATTCCGGCGGCCGCGGCCGCAGCCGCGTTCAGCGTCACCTCGATCTGCTCCCCCCGTGTCTGCGTGAGGACGTTGGCGAGCGTGGGACTGGAGGTGAGGTCCACCGAGAAGCTCTTCAGCGTGCGGGTGATGGGGTCACGCGAGGAGTAGGTGACGCTGCTGATCGACCCCCCGTCAAGGTCGCGCAGGACGAGGCTCTTCAGCAGGTCGTTGACCTGGGCGGTGGAGAAGGTGAGCTCCATCTTCGCGTTGCCGTCCACCACCCCGTCGTGCTGGAAGTAGCCCACGCCGCTGGTGAACAGCACCAGGGCGGAGAGCGGGACGTCGGCGTCCTTTTCGTCGGCCTGCGCGAAGAGGCCCGCGGCAGGGAAAAGAACGAGCGCGAAGAGCGCGGCGATGATCCGCTGCATGGCTACTCCTTTGTGGTCGTCGACGGGGGCGTGCTCTTGCCCGCGGAAGGGGGGACGCCCGGGAGCGCCGCGTCGTGGCGCGCGAGGACGAACCCGAACAGCCCGCCGATGATGCCGCCCGCGATATGGGCGAGCTGGGATACCGTGGACGGGGAAAGGGCGTTGACGAACTCGCGCACGAGGTACAGCGCGATGATGAGGATGAAGGTGATGGGGATCTCCCCCTGGCGGATGTTGGTGAACGAGCTCAGGAGGATGAGCATGAAGACGATGCCGCTCGCGCCCAGCAGGCCCGTGTGAACGATGAGCATGTTGAGGAACGCGGTGGCGAGCGCCGTGACGAGCATCATCAGGAGGAGCGGGAGGGAGCCGTACTTCTCCTCCAGCACCGGGCCGATCAGAAGGATGAAGGAGAAGTTGCTGATGAGGTGGGTCCAGTTCTCATGGCCGATGACGTAGGTGACCAGCCGCAGCCAGCCAAAGAGGGACGAGCCGGCCATCGTGGGAGGAAGGGTGAAGAAGGTCCTGATGAACACGCCGCCGGTGAGCTGGTCGATGAGAAGCACCACGGCGCAGAGCAAAGCGAAGGTGAGGATCACCGGCGAGTTGTAGCGGATGCGGATCTTCACGGCGGTCCCCCTTTCACCCGAGGCGCCGCGCGAGGGCGGCCTCGATGGCCTGGGCAAACGGCGCGGCCGCTTCCGCCCGCGCCCCCATTCCCTGCATGCGGCTGCCCCTGCCGCCGCCCTTCGCCTGCGCCGCTTCCAGGAGCGCGGGCACGACGCCCGCCAGGTCCAGGCCTTCCCCCAGCGAATGGGCGACGATCCACTGGAACCCTTCGGCGCCGCGGTCCAGCGCGATCACGACGCGTCCCGGGACGGCCACCACCCTCTCCACGAACGCCTTCACGTACTCGGGGCCGGCCGTGTCGAAAAGGCGGCGCACGCAGAGCGCGGCGCCGATCGACGAGGCCGCTGCCACCGCGTCGTCAGCGTCGGTTGCCGCCTGCGCGACGCGGAGGCGGCGCAGCTCGCGGGCGGCGTCCTTCTCGCGCGCCAGCAGCTCCTGCACGCGCTCGCGGAGAAAGGGCTCGCCGCAGGTGAGCTCACGGGAGAGCTCCTGCAGCAGCGCCGTCTTCCGCCCGTAGTCGTCGAACGCCCTGCGGCCGATCATGACGTGAACCCGTGCGCGCCCGCGGATCTTCTCCACGCTCACCGCCTTCACGAGGAAGACCTCGCCGCTGGAGGCGACGTGCACGCCGCCGCAGGCGGCGAACTCGAAATCCTTGACCTCGACAATACGAAGGCGGCCGACGTCGGGAGGCGTGCGCCGCAGGGGAAAGCGCGACACCTCGGACGGGTCGATCTCGTGGAGGATGACGCGGCGGTTTTCCCTGATGACGGCATTGGCGGTGTCTTCCGCGGCGCGCAGCACGCGCTCGCTGACCGCGTCCGCTTTCAGCTCGATGGTGGTGTCCTCTTCACCGAAGTGGACCGAGACCGTCTCCAGCCCGCCCGCGCGCACGAGGGCCTGGGAGAAGATGTGCTGGCCCGTGTGCTGGGCCATGTAGTCGTGACGCCGCTCAGCGTCGACGACGCCGCGGAGCGTGGTGCCGATGGCGGCGGGAGAAGGGCAGGCTCCACGACGTGGACGATGCGATCCTCGCGGGAGCCGGTCTCCACCACGCGGGAGGCGCCGAGGGTGCCCGTGTCGTGGGGCTGACCGCCGCCACCCGGGTAGAAGCAGGTCCGGTCGAGCTCGACCTCGCATCGCCCGTCGCTTCCCGAGACCGCGAGCACGCGTGCATCGAAGGAGAGGAGCGCAGGGTCGCCATAGTACAGTTTTTCCGTCACAGCAAAGCATTAGCGTGCTTCGTTCTCCTTGACAAGGCTCCGGGCCCGATCCTATCCTGCTGCGATGGACGCCAGGGCACTGGATCTCCTCAAGCGGCTCTCGGAGAGCTTTGGTCCGTCGGGATTCGAGCGGGAACCGGTGTCGATCATCAAGGCATGGGTCCAGCCGTTCGCCGACGAGCTTGGCAGCGACAGGCTGGGCTCGCTCCACTTCAGCGCGAGGGGGAAGCCGGGTCAGCCCGTGGTGATCCTCCCCGGCCACGTGGACGAGGTCGGGTTCATCGTCTCCGGCGTCAACTCCCACGGTTATCTGACCTTCAACACGATCGGCGGCTGGTTCGACCAGGTGCTCCTGGGACAGCGGGTGCGCATCCGCACCCTGGATGGGATGGTCATCGGGTGTCATCGCGGCAAAGCCTCCCCACATCCTGCCTCCCGAGGAACGGGCAAAGGTCGTCACGCGGGACAAGATGTTCATCGACATCGGGTGCTCCAACGAGAAGGAGGCGAAGGACAGGGGGGTGCGCATCGGCGACCCCGTCGTGCCTGACTCGTCCTTCTCTACGATGGAGAAGAACGTGTTCCGAAAGCCGGAAGGCGCCTTCACGGAAGTGGCGGCCGGGAGGACCACGCTGGCCTGCGGCAAGGCCTTTGACGACAGGGTCGGCGCGTTCATTGCCGCCGAGGTCGTGCGGGCGCTCAAGGAAGGAAAGATCGACCACCCCAACACCGTCATCGGGGCGGCCACGGTCCAGGAGGAGGTCGGCCTCCGCGGCGCCCGCACCTCCGCCCATGTCGTGCAGCCGGATGTCTGCCTCACGCTGGAGGTCGACATTGCCGGGGACGTGCCGGGCATCGAGCCCCACGAGGCGCCCACCCGCATGGGTGACGGGCCTGCCATCCTCACGTATGACTCCTCCATGGTGCCCAACCAGGCGCTGAAGGAGCTCGTCATCCGCACGGCGGAGGAGAAGAAGATCCGCCACCAGCTCTCGCAGATGAAGGGCGGCGGGACCGACGCCGGCACCATCCACATCGCCAACGCGGGATGTCCCAGCCTCGTCATAACGGTTCCCACGCGCCACATCCATTCCCACGTGGGCATGGTGAGCCTCGACGATATCGACAACGCGGTGACGCTCGTCGTGGAAGTGGTCAAGCGCCTGGACAAAAAGACGGTGGAGTCTTTGACGGCGATCTGAGGAGGCACACCATGCCGGCACTTGCGTCACTGGAAGATCTGAAGAAGGTCCTCGCGAGCCTGGAAGAGCTGAAGCAGGCGCACCCGGAGGCGTATGATGCGTTTGCCGCGGTTCTGAAAAAACACCGCGGCGTCGGGTACAAGAACATCTGCAAGCTGCTCCTCGGCGAATCAACGCCGGAAAAGCTCAAGGGTGAGCAGTAGCCTGCTCTTTTCCGCGTTCGACGTAGAGACCACCGGCCTCGTCGCCGGGGTGGACAGGATCGTGGAGCTCGCGGCAGTCCTTTTCAGCGCGGAGGGGACGCTGGACACCTGGTCGGGTCTCGTTGACCCGGGCATGCCCATCTCCCCCGCGGCGGCAAACGTCAACGGCATCACGGACGACATGCTGAAAGGAAAGCCCTCCCTCTCCACCGTGCTGCCCGCCTTCATGGACTTCCTTGCCCGCGGCACACCGGTGGCACACAACGCCTCGTTCGACGTGGGCTTTCTCTGTGCGGAGCTCGACGCCGTGGGTCTCTTTGCTCCCCCGGGTCCCGTCCTTGATACCCGCCGGCTTGCACGGAAAGCCTTTCCCCGGCCGGTGGAGCTACAGCCTCGCCAATCTCGCGGCGGACCTGGATCTGCGCGGAACCGAGGATGCACACCGCGCCCTCGCGGATGCGCACACGTGCCGCAGGCTGTTTCTCGCGTGCGCCGCGGCGCTGGGGCAGGAGAGGCCTCTCACGGTGGCGGAGCTGGCGGAGGCCAGCGGCCCGCTGGGCTTCGTGGAGCACGCGCCGCGTCACCAGCGCGTGGCCGCCCTGCTCGACAGGGCGCGCAAGGCCGGGGACGACGTCGAGATCGACTACAGGAGCGGCGCCGGGAAGACGACCACCCGCACTATCCGCCCCCTCACGTTCACGCGGGCTGGCCCCGGCATCGCCGTGGTCGCCTACTGCCGTCTCCGGAAGGCAAGCCGCACGTTCATGCTGGATTCCATCCTTGCCGTGAGGACCGTGACATGAAGCGCGCGCTCCTTGCTGCCGGCTGGGACCATGCCCCCGCCAGGCTCTCCCTGCGGGAATATGCCTTTTTTCCCGTGCCGGGGGCCGGCCGGTCCGCGGCATCTCCCCGGTTCTGGCAGCGGACCGGGCGTGAGCTGGGCGTGGAGCTCGCGGCATCATACCTGGTCACGAGGCCGGGGGCCGCTGTCCTGCCCGCGCAGGCAGCCGGGCTCTTCCGCGGCTGCCTCCCGGCCGCGGATGACGCGGCTCTCCGCCGCGCCGCGGTGCACGCTGACAGGGCGGCGCTGCACTCGAGGGTCATCACGGATTTCGCCGAGGCGGAGCGCCGCTGCGCCGCCGCCCGGCGCGCGGGCCGCACGGTCGTGTTCACCAACGGCGTCTTCGACCTCTTCCACGTCGGGCATGCACGCCTGCTCGCCGCCGCGCGCGCGCTGGGGGACGCTCCTCGTGGTGGGCGTCAACAGCGACGCCTCGGCCCGCGGCTTGAAGGGAAAGGCGCGCCCGGTGGTCCCCCAGTTCGCGCGCGCCGAGCTGGTGGCGTCCGCCAGGGCCGTCACGTTCTGCGTGATCTTCGACCAGCCGGATCCCCTCGCCCTGCTCGCCGCCGTGCGCCCGGCTGTACTCGCCAAGGGTTCCGAGTATAGTCTGGCCACGGTCGTGGGCCGCGGCTTCGTGGAGAGCACGGGCGGCCGCGTGGTGCTGGTGCCCCACGTGGAGGGCTGGTCGGCCACACAGATGCTCGAGAAGCTGCGCGGGAGAGAAGAATGACGGTAGCGGGTCACATCCAGGAAGAACACGGGATCGTGGGACGGACGGTGGAGCTCGAGCTCGCGCTCGCGGTGCTCTCCTCGGGTCATCACCTGCTCCTGGAGGGACCCGTCGGCGTGGGCAAGACCACCGTGGCCCTCGCCGTCTGTGATCACCTGGAACGCTCCACCATCCGCATCGACGGTGACGAGCGCTACACGGAGAACAAGCTCACCGGCTGGTTCGACCCGCCGCTGGTCATGAAGAACGGGCTACGGCGAGGACAGCTTCTTTCCCGGTCCCGCTGGTGCGGGCCATGCGGGAAGGCTCCATCCTTTTCATCAACGAGCTGAACCGGATGCCGGAATCCGTGCAGAACGTCCTCCTCCCCGCGCTGGACGAAGGCCTCCTCATGCTTCCCCGGATCGGGGAGGTGCGCGCGGCGCCCGGGTTCCAGGTGGTGGCCACGCAGAACCCGGTGGAATACATCGCCACGGGGCACCTCTCGGAAGCCCTGAAGGACCGGTTCGAGCACGTCCCCCTCCTGCTACCAGTCCGAGGCGGAGGAGCGCGAGATCGTGCGCCGGGAGACCGGGTGCCCGGATGCGCGACCTCATCGCGGACGCGGTGCAGCATCGTGCGCATGACGCGCGCCCATCCGCGTTTTCGCAAGGGCGCCTCCATGCGGGCCGCGGTGAGCATCGTTGCCATTGCGCTTGAAGCTCACCGGTCGCCAGCGGCTTCGCTCGGCAGCGCTCACCGCGCTGGCGACCCGGGTGGAGCTACGGGACGAGGAAGACGCCGATCTCGGCGCGGCGCTTGACGAGATCCTGGAAGCCATAAAAAAAAACTGACAGGGGCTGACGCGGCACCGGATGCGCGCCAGCCCGTCCGCGTTCTCACCCCGGGAGAAGGGGACGGCAGCTCCAAGCGCGGCGGTTCCCTGCCCGCGGACCTGCTCGGGCTTCTCGCCGAATCCATGAAGATCCCCGAGGAGGCGCTCACCGGGTGGACGGTGGCGGAAAGCCTCTCCGACACCTCGGTCGTCCTGGGCAACGAGAGCCTCCGCCAGCTCGCGCGGCGTATTGCCGCCCGGGCCGTGCTCCGCCGCGCGCACGAGCTGGTCGGGCCCATCCAGGCCGCCCGCAGGGTGGTCCGCGAGCCCATGGGCGAGCCCTTTCCGCGGGGAGCTGGATGAAGAGGAGACCATCGAGAACCTCCTGGGCAAGGAGTTTCCCGACCCCGAGGACTGGGTGAGCGCCCGGCGCGAGGAGAGACGTACGCAGGTGGTTCTCATGATGGACACCTCCCTGTCGATGTCGGGAAAGAACCTGGCGCTGGCAGCCGTGGCGGCCGCCGTCCTGGCATTCTCCGTGAAGAGCGAGGACCTGGCCGTCGTGGCTTTCGAGAGCTCCGCCAAGGCCCTGACGCACCTCGGGGAAGAGACGCCGCGTCGCGGGTCGTGGAGACGCTCCTGACACAGCCTGCACGGGGGTTTACGAACATCCAGGAAGCGCTGGCCGTGGGCAGGCGCGAGCTTGCCAGGGGGGACAATCCGCGCCGGGTGGGGCTCCTCATCACGGACGGTGTGTTCACCGCGGGGGAAGACCCCATGGCGGAAGCCTACCGTTTTCCACGCCTCTTCGTCCTCATCACGGAAGACTACGTCATGGATGCTGACCTCTGTACCCGGATGGCCCGGGCCGGCCGGGGCAGCGTCGTGCCCGTGAGCGGCTACGCCGACCTGCCCCGGACCATGCTCCGCATCGTGACGCGGCTCCTGCGGTAGACCGGCCGCCTATGCCGCCGCCTGCCCCGCGGCGGAGCCGCCCGTTTTCCGGCCCCCGCGGGTGGCCGGCGCGTGCCCGGAATCGTATTTTGTCATCATGAAGGAAAACGACCTGCTGCGTCTAATCCGGGAGAGACGCAGCATCGTGCGCTTCCAGGAATGGCCGGTGAGCGACGAGAATATCGAGGCGATCCTTGAAGCCGGGAGGTGGGCCCCTTCCTACATCAACTCCCAGCCCTGGGAGTTCATTGTCATCCGCTCGGCCCGCCTGCGCGCGCGGGTAGCGGACATCCTCCGCAGGCTCACCATTTCGTGGCAGGCATTCTTCCATGTACCCGTCATCATCATCATCGCCGTCAACGCCGAGACCGATCCCCGCCACTTCCTCGAGGACGGCGCAGCGGCCGCCCAGAACATAGCCCTCATGGCCCACAGCCTCGGGCTGGCCACGCGGTGGGTCGGCCTCTACGGCGGCACGGACCAGCACGACAGTCCCGAGAACGAGCTTCGCAACCTGCTGCGCGTTCCCCGTTCCCTGCGTCTCGTGGCCGCGATGCCCGTCGGCATGCCGGACGGGGCGGGCGAAGAAGCCGTCAGGCGGCCCCTCGCGGAGATGGTCCACGAGGACGTCTATTCCGTCAGCCGCCGGCGCCGAAAGCAGGTGGAGCGCACATAGCCCCGCTCGCCCGGCGGCGTACGCGCTCGCCCGGCGGCGCCTTGCGCCGCGAGCGCCGGTTTGGCGATGCGCCCATTCCATGCTATCGTGCGACAGATGACAGAACTCACGGCAGCGTCGGCGGGCAAGATCAGCGTGATCCTCGAGTCTGCTTCCCGGGACGGCAGGTGCTCCCTGTACGAGCACGAGGTCTACGGGGTGCTGGATGCCATCGGGTTGACGGTCCCCCGGTTTCGATTCATCGCCTCCGCCGAGGAAGCCGGTGACGACATCCTCCGCGACATCGGGCGCACGCTGATCATCAAGATCGTTTCCCCTGGGATACCGCACAAGCAGAAGCTGGGCGGCGTGCGCAAGGTGGAGGTGACCGACACCCTACACCTCCAGTACGCGCTCGCCCGCATGCGCGACGAGGTCCTTTCCCGTTTCCCGGGGACGCCGCCGCTGATCACCGGGTTCCTCGTCGTGGAGTTCGTGCCGCACACGGAAGCACTCGGGTACGAGGTCCTCATCGGGCTGCGGGAAGACCCGGCATTCGGCCCGGTGCTCACGGTGAGCAAGGGCGGGGATGACGCGGAGTTTTTCGCGACGCACTACGACCCGGCGAACCTTTTCCTGCCGCCGCTGGAATACGAGGAGGCGCTCGCCTTCACGCGTTCCATGCACATCCGTCACAAGTTCGAGCAGGTGGGGCACCCCGAGTACCTCGACCAGATGGCACGCGCGGTGGCCGCGTTCAGCAGCCTTGCCATGCACTTCTCACCGCTGGGGGCGTCCGCGGCCGGCCCCGCCCGCCCGGTGCTGAAGTCCCTCGAGGTGAACCCGTTCGCCATCGCCGCCGACGGGCGCTTCATAGCGCTGGATGGCCTGGCGGAGTTCGGCGCACCGGGGGAGGACTGGAGCCGTCGCCCCGATGCCGGCAGCCTCGATGCCTTCTTCCAGCCGAAAGGCGTCGCGGTCATCGGCGTGTCCGCGGACCTCACCCGCTACAACATGGCCCGCGACATCGCGGAGCTGCTGGCCGAGCTCCGGGGCGGCGACCTGTTCCTCGTCAACCCGCACGTCGGGACGCTCACCCTCGGGGGACGCTCCTTCACCCTGTACCCGTCCCTCGAGGCGCTGCCGGCGCCGGTGGAGCTCGCCGTCTACGCCGCCCCGGCGCGCAACGCTCCCGGTTTCCTGCGATCCCTCGCCGGCAGCCCCGTGCGGGCCGTCATCCTGATCCCCGGGGTACCATCGTCCATTGCCTATGCCGCGTTCGCCCGGGACCTGCGCGCCGCCGTGCCTGCCGGCATCAGGGTCATGGGCCCCAACTGCATGGGCGTTTACCATGCCGCCTCGGCCGGGCGCGCCGGGATCAACACGCTGTTCATCAACGAGAAGCGCCTGGAGGTCCGCTCGTCGGACACGGCCAACGCCGTGCTCCTCACGCAGAGCGGCGCACTGTCCGTGACGGTCATCGACAAGCTGCGCAACTGCCGGCCCCTCCGTTCCGTGGTGAGCTTCGGGAACAAGTTCGACGTGAAGGTCGGCGAGCTCCTGGCCCATTTCCAGAAGGACCCCGCCGTCGAGGTCGTCGCGGTCTACCTGGAAGGACTGGACGAGGGCGAGGGGCGGGCATTCTTCGACAGGGCGCGCGTTTCGACGAAACCCATCATCGCCTACAAGGGCGGGCGGACAGAGGCCGGCGCGCGCTCCGCCGCGTCGCACACGGCGTCGATGTCCGGGAACTACGAGGTCTTCCGCGCCGCCTGCGGCCAGGCCGGCGTCGTGCTCGCGCAGACCATCGAGGAGTTCTACGACCAGGATCCGGGTGTTCTCGCTCCTCGCGGGACGCCGGCCGCAGGGCAACCGGGTGGCAGGCGTGGTGAACGCGGGGTTCGAGTCCACCGTCGGCGCCGACGAGCTGCGCGGGCTCCGCCAGGCCCGGCTTTCCCCGGCAACCGTCGAAGGCTGAACGCCATCAACCGGCACGGCCTCGTGGACACCTCGTCCCCGTTTCTCGACATCACCCCCATGGCCGACGACGCCATGTACGCGCAGTTCGTGGAGGCGGTCATCGAGGACGAGGGCGTGGACTGCGTCTTCGTCTCGGTGGTGCCGCACGCGGTGTCGCTGAAGACGGTGCCCGAGACCTGCCGCGATCCCGACGGCCTCGCGCACCTCCTGGTGGAGACGTCGCGCCGGCACGCCAAGCCCATGGTGGTGTCCGTGAACGCGGGCCGGCACTACGGCGACTTCGTCGCCGCCCTGGAGGAGGGCGGTCTGCCCGTGTATCCCGACATCCGGTCCGCCATCACCTCGCTCGACACCTTCGTCTCGTTCTGCGTGGAGAACCGTTCGACGGTCCGCGCCTGCTGAGGAGCCGCGCGTGGAAGTCTTCCAGCTCGTGGACGAGAGCGGCGCGCCCATCGGCTCCGCGCCCCGCGCGCGGTGTCACGGTGATCCGCGGCTGGTGCACCTCGTCGTCCACCTGCACGTCTTCGACCCGGCCGGCCGCCTGTACCTGCAGAAGCGGTCGCCGGTGAAAGACACCAATCCCGGCCTGTGGGACACGTCGGTCGGCGGGCACGTGCATTTCGCCGAGACCGTGGCAGATGCGCTCCGCCGGGAGGCGCGGGAGGAGCTCGGCATCGACGCTGCCGGGGCGTCCTTTCTCTACGGCTACCTCTTCCGCAGCCCGTTCGAATCCGAGTACGCGCAGTGCTGGTCCCTCACGTGGCCGGGGCCGGTGCACGCCGACCCTGCCGAGATCGAGAAAGTCGATGTCTTCACGCTCGCACAGGTCGACGCCCTTCTGGGCGCCGGGACCCTCACGCCGCTGTTCGAGCGGGAGTGGCCGCTGCTCAGGGCTGCCCTGGCGCGCTGACGGGTCAGCCGCCCCGCGTCTCCTCGCGATAGTCCTTTGCCGCTTCCCCCGCGAGCCTGACGTAGTGACGCGCGTTCTCACGCATCTTTTCCAGCGTCGCATCGTCCACCTGGCGGACGGCTTTTGCCGGGCTGCCCAGGATGACCGACCGGGGCGGAAACTCCCTGCCCTCTGTCACGAGAGCCCCGGCGCCCACGATGCTTTCCTTCCCGATCTTCGCCCCGCTCAGGACCACGGCGGACATGCCGATGAGACAGTCATCGCCGACGGTGCACCCGTGCAGCACGGCGTTGTGCCCGATGGTCACCCCGCTGCCGATGGCCAGGGGAAGGTCGGTGTCCACGTGCAGTGTCGCGCCGTCCTGCACGTTCGTTCCTCTCCCGATGCTGATGGCCGCGATGTCCCCGCGGACCGTCGCGCTGAACCACACGCTCGTCTCGGGCCCGCAGGTGACGGCACCGGCCACCTCCGCGTTCCAGGCAACGAACAGGCAGTCCTTCACCCGGGGAACCTTGTCCCCGATCCTGTGCACCATGACGCTTCCCTCGCAGCTTCTTCCCGCGCCATGCCCGATTTCACCAGGTGCGCGTTCACCGAGATCCTGTTCTTGAGGATGACACGAGCGTCGACGCGCCCGCCCGCCGACGGCACGGCGTCGCGAAGGAAGACCTTCCTTTTCAGCACGCGCTGCCGCAGGTACGCCACGGCGCTCGCCGCGTCCGTGATGCGCAGGCCGCTGAACCACACGCGCTCTCCCGAGTCCAGCGTGAGCGAGCAGTCGTCGGCAACGGCGGTGACGGTACGGAGCTGCGGCGCGGGGCGCGCGGACCGCGCGGGTGCGCCGGCCGGAAGCGCCATCTCCGCGACCCTCGGCAGCCAGCTCGCGGCCGGCTCGGCCCGCGAACGCCGCGCCCGCGGGCGAATCAGGCACCGGCGCGCGCGTCGTGACATCGATCTCGGTGCCCGCCTTCTGCGCTCGCGCCTGGGCAAGGCGCACGTACTCCGGGGAGATCTCGTACCCGAGGGCGTCGCGCCCGAGCGCGGCCGCCACGAGCGCCGTCGTGCCGGTGCCCAGGAAAGGATCGAGGACCGTGTCCCCGGGGAAGGCTGAACATGCGGATCAGCCGGCGGGGTATCTCCTCGGGGAACGACGCCTCGTGGCCCTTCTTGCGCGCGCCCGCGACGCTCCAATGACCCGAGAACCAGCTCTTCCATTCCTCGCGGGTCATGGCCGCGGAGGCGCGCAGGGCGGCGGGAACCGGGGGCCTCGCGCCCGGCTTCTTGAAGAGGAGGATGTACTCGAAGTCGATCTCGACGATGCCGTTGGGCGGGTACGGGTAGGATCCCATGACCACGGCGCCGCCGGAGGTGTTCATGGTCGTCTTCTTGCGCCACACGATGGATCCGAGATAGTCGTAACCGCACGCGGCGCACTGGCAGATAATCTCCGCGTGCAGCGGGATGACGCGGTAGCGGCCGTACTCGCTCGCGCGGGCGAACTGGTCGCCGATGTTCACGCAGAGCCGGGACCCCGGCCGTCCCACGCGGAAGCACTCCCGCCACACGGTGAGGAGGTCGCCCAGGTACTGGTGGAGCGTCTGGCCGTGACCGATCTGTCCCGGCTCGCCGTAGTCCTTGATCCGCCAGTAGGGGGGAGACGTGACGATGAGCGCGACGCTCGCCGCGGCCACCTCCGGCATGCTGCGGCTGTCGGCCTGGTAGATCCGCGCCGGTCTTTTTCCCTCCTGCATCCCGGCGGAGTATAGCCGCGGTCCGGGCCGGGGACAAGAAGCGCGGGCGCGGGCGCGGGCGGTCCTGGTTCAGCGGAGGAGCTCATGCAGCGCGGCGAGCAGCTTCTCTATCTCCGCGTGCGTGTTGAAGACGTGGGTCGACGCGCGAACGGTCCCCGTGGCGCGCAGGCGGTGGTGGAGGATGTGGGCGCAGTGGTAGCCGCCGCTCACGAGGACCTGGTACCGGTCGCAGAGAAGGCGCGCGACGGAATCGGCGCTGAGGCCGGTCGCGTCGATGGAAAAAGATGCCAGGCCGATGCGCCGGTCCAGCGGCGCCGTGTCGGCCACGATGCGGATGCCCGGCAGGCCGCGGAGGCCTTCCACGAGGTGTCGGCCGAGGTCCCGCGAATGCGCTTCCACCGCGGTCATGGAGAGTGACCGCAGGTATCCCACCGCCGCGCCGAGTCCGACGGCAGCCTCGATAGCCGGCGTGCCCGCTTCCAGCCGCTGCGGTCCTTCCATCGTCTCGAAGCGATCTTCGCCATGATAGCGAACCATTCCCCCGCCGGCCTGGTACAGGGGCAGCCGTGCGAGGTGGTCCTTCCGCGCATACAGCACGCCGATGCCGGACGGTCCCAGGAGCTTGTGTCCCGAGAGAACGAGAAAGTCGCACCGCATCTCCTGCACGTCGATGGGGAGGTGGCTGGCGCTCTGCGACGCGTCCACCAGCAGGAGCGCGCCGCGCTCGTGCGCCGCGTCGGCCCACTCCCGTACGGGTGCGGTCACGCCGGTGGTGTTGGGAACATGGGCCAGGGCGGCCAGGCGGGTGCGCGCGGTCAGGACGCTGCGGATCTCTTCGTAGCGGGGGAGGCCGTCTTCCGTGAGCCCGACGCTGGCAATGCGGCTGCGCAAACGCCACGGGAGGTAGTTGGAGTGATGCTCGAGGGGCGTCAGGACCACCTCGTCCTCCGGCGGAGCCCGAGCCCCGCGGCGACCATGTTGATGCCTTCCGTGGAGTTCCGCGTGAAGACGATCTCGCCGGGCGCCGCGTTGAGAAACGAGGCGATGTCGTTGCGCGCCGACTCGAACGCGTCGGTCGCCTCGTCGGCGAGCACGTGGACCCCGCGGTGCACGTTCGCGGTCAGGTCCGTGTACACCCGGGTCACCGCGTCGATCACGCACCGCGGCTTCGGGGACGTGGATGCGCTGTCCAGCCACGTGATCGGCTTGCCGTCTATCTCGCGGGAGAGGAGCGGGAAATCCGCGCGCGTATGGGCGAGAGGCTCGTTCAACAGAGGAGCTCCTCCGGGAGGGCCGGGAGCGTGGAGCGAGCGAGGCGGAACTTCCCCGACTGCTCGGGGGAGATCGCCTGCTCGCAGCGGGCCTTGATCTCCACGCCGTCGCCGTAGAGGCTCGCGAGGCGCTCGGAAAGCGCCTCGGTAACCGCCGCCTGCTCACCCGCTTCGGCGCTGAAGCGCACGACGAGGGACCGGCGCGCCGTCTGCAGGAGCTGGTAACCGGTGAGAGACTCGATGCATCCCACCGCATCGTCGAGCATCCGGGCGGTCATGATGCGTCCCTCGCAGTCGAAGGTCAGGTCGTTCCAGCGCCCCTCGATCCCTGCCACCGTGACGCCCTCCGTTCGTCCGCAGGGACACGGTGTGTCGGCCCGCAGCCGGACGATGTCACCGATGTCGAACCTGATGAGCGAAAACCACGGGTTTCCCAGGGTCGTGACCAGGAGCCGGCCCATCCCGGCGCCGCCCCTGTCGGCGCGGAGCGGCTGGATATCGACGCGGCAGGTCGCCTCGTTCTGGTGGAACGTCCCCTGTTCGCACTGGGTGAAGACGTGGCCGGTTTCCGTAGAACCGTACGAGCTCACCACCGGCACGCCGGGAAATGCCCTGTCGATCCACTGCAGATGGATGCGGGACGGGAGCTCGTAGGTCAGGACGATGCAGCGGGGCCGGGGGAGCGCGCGGCCGGACCGGGCGCACAGGCGGCAGAGGATGCCGAGGTAGGCCGGATCCGCCTCGATGACGTCGGGTTGGAAGAGCGCGAGCTCGTCGGCCATCCGGGCCGCCGTTCGCGCGTCCCACGCCGTGGGGTCATCGGACTGGTTGAGGAACAGGAGCGTGCCCAGGGTCCGCTCCGTCATGGAGGCATCCCCGACGTGGCATGCGAGGGCGCCGCAGACGGGCGTGGTGAGGACCGCCTCGCGGTGCGGCCGCGCCCAGATCTCCTCCAGCGTCGCGTTGAGGCGGGCAGCCGCGCGCTCTGAGCCGTCCCACCACGGCTGGTGCCAGACGATGGAGAGCCGCTCGCCGGAGGTGCCGCTGGTGGTCACGATCTCCGCCTCGCCGGTTGCCAGCCCGCGGCTCTCGCGCTGTGCCGACCACATGAAGCCATCCGGCACGTACGCCCGCACGTCGCGCCGGGTGAGAACCGGCAGGGCCGCGAAGCGCTCGTCCAGCGGGCGGGCAGGGCCCGGGTCCTTGTCCCTCCACCTGCTGTAGAACGGCGCCTCGGCGAGCGCGCGCTGCAGGGTCATCGCGCAGAGTGCCTGGTGGGTGTCACGCGGGGATCCGATGGGTCTCTCCTTGGGAACGGATGTACTTCAATGATAGCCGAAGCGGGGCGTTCCGTGTAGGGCTCTGCCGCCTGCGCCAACGCGCGCCCCTGCGGCAGGGTTTGACCGGCGCAGCCGGCGGTTCGTACCTTCCAGGAAGGAGGAACCTCATGAGCATTGTCGTGTCGGAAGGCCAGAAGGCGCCCGCATTTTCCCTGCGCGACCAGGAGGGGAAGACGGTGCAGCTCGCGGATTTCAAGGGCCGCAAGGTCCTTCTTTACTTCTATCCCAGGGCAGACACCCCGGGATGCACCACTCAGTCCTGCGCCGTGCGCGACGCCCGCCAGGACATGAAGAAGCTCGGCGTGGACGTCCTGGGCATCAGCCCGGACGAGCCCGAGGCGCAGAAGAAGTTCGACGTGAAGTTCAAGCTGGGTTTTCCCCTCCTTGCCGACACCGACCACGCGGTGGCCGAGGCTTTCGGCGTCTGGGGAGAGAAGACGAGCTACGGCAAAACCTCCATGGGAATCATCCGCTCGTCGTTCCTCGTCGACGAGAAAGGGGCCATCCTCCGCGCCTGGTACAAGGTGAAGCCGGAAGACACCGTGCCGAACGCGCGCGCGGCGCTGGCAGAGGTGAAGGCGGCAGGAAAGTAGCGTTTCGGCGGGCAGGAACCGCCCTGCGCGCCGACCGCCGCTCAAGGCTCAACGTAGTGACAGCCGAGGGAGCGCCCGTTCGACCAAGCCGCGTTCACGACCACGCGCGCGGAGAGGAGTGCGTTGCGCAGCTCGACGATCGACTTGGTAATGGTCGCCTGGCGGTAGAATTTCTCGATGCGGTGGCTGAGGTAGTTGAGGTCGGCGAGGGCGCGCTCCAGGCGCTTTCCGTTCCTGATGATGCCCGCGTAGTTCCACATGGTGGACTGGATGTTGAGCATGTCCTGCTGGATCAGCATGGGGTCGAATTCCTCGGTCGGCGCGGGGTAGATCCACTCGGGGATGCTCGTGCGCAGCCGTTCCGACACGGGGGCGGCGTTCTTCGCCGCATCGATGCCCGCCGCGTGGCCGTAGTACAGGCCTTCCAGGAGCGAGACAGAAGCGAGGCGGTTGGCGCCGTGAACGCCCGTGCACGCGGTTTCCCCGGCCGCGTAGAGTCCCGGGACCGAGGTGCGCCCGTTCAATCCCACCTTCACCCCCCCGCAGAAATAGTGCGCGGCCGGCACCACCGGGATGGGTTCGCGGCGGATGTCCAGGCCGACGCTCATGCACTTCTCGAAGATCCCGGGGAAGCGTTCCTCCAGCGGATTCTCCAGGACGCTGCGCGCGTCGAGGAGGAGGTAATCCGACCCCTCCGCCTCCATCTCGCGGTACATCGCCCGGGAGACCTCGTCGCGCGGGGCAAGGTCGGCGCGCTCGGGATCGTAGCGCTTCATGAAATGCTCTCCCGCATGGTTGACAAGGCGCGCACCTTCGCCCCGCAGCGCCTCGGAGATGAGGAAGCGCTTCACGTCGCGGTGGAACAGGACGGTGGGATGGAACTGGACGTACTCGGCGTTGATGATCTCCGCCCCGACGCGGTTGGCCATCGCGATGCCGTCACCCGTGGCGCCCGGCGGGTTCGAGGTATGGAGGAAGATGTTGCCCAGACCGCCCGTGGCGAGCACGACGGTCGCGGCGAAGAACGCCTTGACGGCGCGCGTGGACTGGTCCCAGAGGTAGGTGCCGATCACCCGGGTGGGCCGGTAGCGCTCCTGCGGGTCGGTGGAGTTGTGCGTGTTCGTGATGAGGTCCAGGGCCAGGTGACCGGCGAACGTGCGGATGCGCGGATGCGCCGACACGGCAGCGAGGAGCGACGTCTCGATGGCCAGGCCGGTGGTGTCTTTCGAGTAGTAGATACGCCTGACCGAGTGGGCCGCCTCCTTCGTGCGCGCTATTGTCCCGTTGGCGGCGCGGTCGAAGGGGACGCCCAGCCTTTCCACGAGGAACCGGTCCACGAGCGTCGGCCCCTCGGCGGCGAGGAGCTCCACCGCCTCGCGGTTTCCCACGCCGTCACCGGCAACCATGATATCCCGCGTCAGCAGGGCAGGGGAGTCGTCCTCTCCCGTTGCCACGATCCCTCCCTGGGCGTAGCGCGTGTTGCACTCCGAAAGCGCAGCTTCCTTGGAGATCACGGCCACCGAGCGTCCCGCGTCCGCGGCGGCAATCGCGGCGGTGAGGCCGCCGATGCCGGTCCCGAGGATCACCATGTCGAACTCGAGCGTATGTGCGCCAGCCACGGCCGGTTCCTTTCTTCAGCCCCGCGCGGGGGCTACCTTCAGCGAGAAATCGAACGCCTTCACCGAGTGGGTCAGCGCCCCCACGGAGATGTAGTCCACGCCGGTCGCGCTCACCGCGGCGATCATGTCCCGGCTCATGTTCCCCGACGCTTCCACCTTCGCGCGGCCGCCCACGCGGGCGACCTCCTCGCGCATGCGGGAGGGGTCCATGTTGTCGAGCATGATGATCGGCACGCCCGCCGCGAGGGCCTCGCGTACTTCGGCGTCCGTGCGGCACTCCACCTCGATCGGGAACCGGTCTCCCCAGCGTGCCCGCGCGGCGCTCACGGCCGCGGTGAGCGAACCCGCGCTGTCGATGTGGTTGTCCTTGATGAGCACCATGTCGTGCAGTCCCATGCGGTGGTTCCTGCCGCCGCCCACGGACACCGCGTACTTCGACAGCGCCCGCCAGCCGGGCAGCGTCTTGCGCGTGTCGAGGATCGCGGCCGTGCCCGCCGCGCGGGCGAGGGCCACCATCTCGGCCGTGGCGGTGGCGATGCCGGAAAGGAAGGAGAGGAAGTTGAGCGCCGTGCGCTCCCCGCCGAGGAGCGAGACTGTCTTTCCCTTGACGTGCGCCACGGCCGCGCCTTTCGCGAGCGGCGCGCCGTCGTGCAGCACGAAATCGACGCCGACGCCGCTGTCCACGGCGCGGAACACCGCGCGGAAGACCTCTTCCCCGGCGAGGACGCCCGTGTCCTTGCTCCAGAGGGTCGCCTCCGCGTCGCCGGCGGGCACGACGGCCTGGGAAGTCACGTCCCCCAGCTCGCCGAGGTCCTCGCGCAGTGCGAGCGTGACGAGAGGCATGTAGTCGCTCTCGCGCATGGCCGCAAGGATAGATCGCAGCTTTCGGCGGTTGCAAGGGGGGGCGAGCGTGCCGTAGCATCGCGCCATGATTTCTTTCGAGCCTTTCACCTGGAAATCCGAGCCACCGGCGGACATCCCTTTCCCGCCGTCAAACGCACTGAAAGGGATACGGTTCCTGGGCAGGTGCAGCGACTACAGGACGGGCGACACCATCTACCCGACGTGGGCGGAGGACGGGAACCTGTATTCGCCGTGGACCGACGGGACGACCAACAGTGTCCATTCGAACTCCTCCGGCTTCGCGTCCCACGGCATCGTCTTCCGGGACTGGGAGGGTGCCCCGAAGCAGTGGGAAGAGCTCGACGGGGAGATCAGCCGCAAGGCGACGACCGGCAACCTGTTGCTGAAGGGGGAGGACCCCCTCGATTTGCAGATCGAGGTTCTCGGACTCTGCCAGGCCGATCCCTATCCCTACGGGGGTCGCTATCCCTGCGGCAGCCTGGTCCATGACGGCGTGTGGTACTACGGCACGTACTGCCTCTCTCCCTACGGCGGTACGCCGTACGGGGATTTCACGTACAACTGGCCCCATCTCGGGCCCTTCGTCGGATTCCGCATCTCGACTGACCTCGGGAAGACGTGGAAGGAGTGCCCGCACAAGCCGCACAGGCCCCTGTTCGGCGAGCGCGGTCTTGCCGGCTACCCGGTCAAGATCGGGTCACCGCACTTCGTTGACTTCGGAAAGAACATGGAACACTCCCCCGACGGCAAGGCCTACCTGGTGGCACACGGCTCCGACCTGAAGTTCTACCCTGTCAGGAACTTCGCCCACCTCAGCTGGATCACCGGTGACCAGGTCTACCTCGTCCGGGTCACGCCCGGTCTCTCGACGATGAACGATCCCGCGGCCTACGAGTACTTCGTGGGGTATTCCGCCGGCGGAACCGCTCTCTGGTCCTCCCGATTCACCGACATGCGCCCGATGCTCGAGTGGCAGGACAGGATGGGCTGCGTCACGATCACCTACGACGCCCCCCTCCGCAAGTACCTGATGCTCGTCACCGACGGCGTGAATACCTGCGGCCGCATGCACTCGTACATGCTGGAAAGCGACCGGGTCGACGGGCCCTGGAAGCTGGTCAGCTACATGAAGGATTTTGGAGAACAGGGCTACTTCCTGAACTGCCCGAGCAAGTTCATCTCGCCAGACGGCAGGCACCTGTGGCTCTGCTACTCGGGCAACTTCGCCCCTGACTGGAACGGGATCACCATCAAAGAGAGCCCGCCGGGGAGCCGCTACGGGATGGTGCTGCAGGAGATCGAGCTGCTGTAGCGTCGGAGACGGAGCGGACGACGCGCGGTTGCGCTTTTCGTTGACCGCAGGGGAGCCGGGCAGCTACATTTCGCCGCAAGGGGAGGAAACCATGAAACGCTCGATTGCAAAAGGAATGGCTCTTGCAGGGGTCGCCGCATTCCTCGTGGTGCTCGCGGGTTGCGCGACGCTGGACGTTCGTGTGCCCGACAATCTCTACGTGTCCACCGGTGACTACACGCCGGGGATCAGGACGCTCGGCGTGATCCAGGAAAAGACGTCGGTGTTCGCGCTCTTCTTCCTCGTGGACAACAACAAGGTCAACCAGACCCTCTACCAGAAGCTCATCGCCAAGGCGCAGGCTGTCGGCGCGGATGGCGTTATCGACGTGAAGTTCACCTGGGCGCCGTCGCCGTTAATGGGCCTGACGGTGTTCATCGCCTCCGGGTGGTTCGACTATTACGCGGAAGGTATTGCGATAAAGAGGCAGTAGCGCGTCCACGGCCCTCGAGGCCTGCGGTCGCGACCTCAGCGCGCGAAAACCTCGCTGAAGATGCGCAGGTAGCCGCGGAACTGTTCGTAGGAGACGGTCGGTGGGATCCGGTGATCGGGGAGAGGCAGGAAACCGCCGCGCTCTACCTCGGGGCGCATCGACTCGAGATGCGCCCGCACGCTCTCCGCGCCCCGGGACAGCACGTTCTTGTTCACTGCGCCCATGATGCGGACCCGCGGTCCCAGCTTCGCGCGGAGCGTCGCCGGCGTTGTGCCCCACTTGCCTGCCTCGAGGGGGAAGAGGATGTCGAAGCCTGACTCGATCCAACAGGGCGCCAGGGCATCCACGTTCCCGTCCGAATCGATGAGGCTCCAGCGCACGCCTCGCGAACGGTAGAAGTCGAGCAGGCGCATATACCGCGGCGCAAGGACGCGTCCGTAAAACGCCGGTGAAAAGAGGGGCCCGACAGCGCCGCAGCAGTCTTCGAAGAAGTAGACGAGGTCGAAGGGAACCGCGGAGCAGACTGGTCCGAGCAGCTCCATGAACAGGTCGACAAGATGATCGATCATCTCCTCGAGGAGGAGCGGATCGTCGTACTGGAGGAACGAGATCGCCTCCAGCCCCATCCAATTCCGCAGCCAGCCGAAGAGACTCCCTCCCATGAATGCCAGCAGCCTGTCGCGCCGCGCCACCTCGGCGGCGAGACGCACCCCGTCGGCGGGGCGCCGGCGCGGATCGGCTGGATCCAGGAACTTCCGGAAACTGTTCCAGGAGGCGCGGGTGGGGGCGAGCGCGGGCTCGACGATCTCGGGGATGCTCGCGCCGATCGTGCTCTCGCGCAGCAGCGCGCCGACGCTGTCACGGCGGAGCACCCAGCCGTCACCGCGCTCCACCACCTCGGGCTCGCGGTCCCCAATGAGGTCCGCGTTCGCCAGGCCGTGGCAGCTCCACATGCCGTCCTCCCAGTCGGGATCCATCCCCGCGACCTGGGGCCCGGCGTCGACGAAGGGCTCCGTAATCCCCGGGCAGCCCTCCGCCCGCCACAGCAGTTTTGTCTCGGCCCAGGTGCCGAAGAAGTAGACGGGGAGCCTGTCGACAGGCTCGCCCCGCATCAGCGCGCTGAAGCGTTCGCGGTGGTTCACAATTCCTCCTTCGCGTTGACACTCTCGGAGATCGACGCGTTTCTCACCGGGCACGGGGAACGCTGACCTCGACGATCCGGTACGTCCAGAGAAAGCCCGGGCCGGCGGCCGCAGTGCTGCAGGCCACCGAGAGCGGGCCGCTATCCGGTATGCGCCCCCAGGCATCCTTCACGATGGAGCCGTTGTGATTGCGCGGCGCGCCGGTGAGCGCGGGACCCACCACGCCGGCCACGGTCCAGGATCCCCCCGATTCGAGCGCTGCCGCGGATGACCACGCGAGCTGTTCCTCGCGAGCGATGAACGACGGCGTGTCAGAGGGGAACGGGTGTCGCTCGCGGATCATCCACCACGTGCTGCCGGATTCCGTGAGCGCGAGCGCCCCGCCGTGAAGCACCACCGCGGTGCCATCCGCCTCGGAAAGACCGGAGGTGGCGAGCGGGATCTCAGGGCCCATCACGGGTGCGTCCAGCCGCGAGAGGTCCATGTCGCGCATCATCATACGCGTCCCGCCCGCATCGCCGCGAGTGTAGAAGAGACGCACCCGTCCCTGCCTGTCGAGGCTGACCACCGAGGGCTGCCCGGCTCCCCACCACCGGTCGTACGGCAAGTACGTGACGACAGGATTGCCGCTGAACCGGTGCCACGGACCTCCGGGGCTCGGCGCGAACGCCAGCCCGACCTGGTTATGGGTGTTGTCGAGAGTGTCGCACCCGAGATAGGCCATCATCCAGGGCCAGGTTCCTTCGGGGCCGGTGAACGATCCCTTCACCATGTCCGGGTCGCACACGTGGACGCTGTCCCAGCCCTCGCCCTCGGGGCGGAGGGCAATGGTCTCACCGCCCCAGAGCCAGGTCGTGCCCACGCGCCGTGCCTCCCGAAGGCCTATACTGTCGCGGACGACGTACGGCGACAGGTTCGTGCAGTACAGGACGAACCGGTGAGCCGGGTCGTCCTGTACGATCGAAGGCGCGTACTGGTAGATCCCTGCGCCGGCTGTGAACGCGGGCGCAGATGACGCGGAACGGCACTCCGCTGCCATCAGCGACACAGCCGCGGCGGCCAGGATCGGCCAGGTCTTCCAACGCATGAAACCTCCGTGCAAATTGCGAAAACAAGAGTGCAAATTAACTAAAATACTCTTGACATTTAAGTCAATCGGTGAGAAAAAGCAAGCATGGCTGGAGCAGTGCCCACCATCAATGACGTTGCCCGTAAGGCCGGGGTGTCCGTGGCCACGGTGTCACGCGCGATGCGCGGGGACCATGCCATCAGCGAGGCGACGACCCGGCGCGTCAAGGCTGCTGTCAAGTCGCTGAATTACCGGTCCCGTGGCGGCGGTCGGCGCCGGGCCCTGACAACCGTTGGCGTCGTGTTCCCGGACGTCGTCAACCCTTTCTTCGGGCTTATGCTGGACGGCATCATGGATGCCGCCTACACGCACAGTGTGTCCTGCATCCTTGCCGATCTCGACCATCTGCCCGAGCGGACCCCGCCCGTGCTCTCCCGGCTGACGCGCGCCGAGGTCCAGGGCATCATCTGCGTTCCGGCGGGTGCCGATGCCGAGCCGTACCGCGCGGACGGCGTCCTGGGACGGCCCCTGGTCTTCGTGGACCGGGTGCTCGACGGCCTCGACGTGTCCGCCGTGGTCTGCGACAACAACGACGGAGCCTACCAGGCCTGCCCGGTACCTCCTGAAGCTGGGGCACCGACGCATCGCGTACCTCGGCGGCCCGGCGGATTCCAGCACGAGCCGCGAGCGGTCCCAGGGCTTTCGGCGGGCGCTCGACGAGGAAGGCGTAGCGCCGGATGCGGCACTCGTCCTGGCAGGCGAGTTCAGCCAGGAGTGGGCCCTGGGCGCCATGCGCACCCTCCTCGGGGGCGGCCGGCCTTTCACCGCGGTGCTCGCCACCGCGGACGTCATGGCGTTCGGTGTCATGCAGGCCTGCAAGGAGGCGGGGCTCAGGATCCCGGAGGATATCTCCCTGGTGGGGTACGACGACATCCCTTTCACCGCGTCCATCGGGTTGACGACGGTGGCGCAACCCGCGCGGGAGATGGGGCGCAACGCGCTGCTTCTCCTTCTCGACATCATGCAGGGCCGCATCAGCGAGCCGCGGCGCATCGTGCTCAGGCCGAGCATGGTGCTGCGCAGCTCCTGCGGCCTTCTCCCGGGGAGCCGCGAATGACCGGCGGCGCCCGTGCCCTGCGCAACCAGTGGCAGATCCAGATCATGGCCCTCGCCGGCGTGCTCTTTCTCGTCGTCTTCGCCTACGTCCCGATGTTCGGCCTCGTCCTCGCCTTCCGGAACGCCGACTATTCGGTGAATCTCCTGAGGAATATCGGCAGCGCCCCGTTCGTGGGCCTTCGGTTCTTCAAGGAGTTCATCACCGACCGCGAGTTCATGGGCGTCCTGCGCAACACGGTGGCGCTGAACCTGCTGCAGCTTCTCATCAACTTCCCGGCTCCCATCATCTTTGCCATTCTCCTGAACGAGATCGGCAACCTGCGGTTCAAGAAGGCGATCCAGACCGTCACGTACTTCCCCTATTTCCTTTCGTGGATCGTCTACGGCGGGATCGTCATCTCGATGCTGTCCATGGACACCGGCGTCGTGAACTGGATGCTGGTGCGGTCGGGCATCGTGCGCCAGCCCTTCCACTTCATGGGGAGCGTGGCGTTCTTCTGGCCGCTCATCGTCATCACGTCGCTCCTCAAGGGTCTGGGATGGGGTTCGATCATCTACCTCGCCGCGATCGCGGGGGTCGATCCCCAGCTCTACGAGGCGGCGACCATCGACGGGGCGCGCCGGTTCGCCCGGATCTGGCACATCACGCTGCCGAGCATCAGCGGTACGATCCTCGTATTCTTCATCCTCTCCATCTCGAACCTGCTCAACAGCTCCTTCGACCACATCTGGATCTTCCAGAACGTGCTCAACATCGACCGCAGCGAGGTCATCGACACGTACGTGTTCAAGGTCGGCATCAGCCAGATGAGGTTCTCCTACACCACGGCCGTCGGCCTGATGAAGGCGGTCATCGCATTGATCCTCCTCGGGGGCGGCAACGCCCTCTCGAAGAGGATCGCCCGGCAAAGGGATCTTCTAGGAGACCGCGGTGGGAAAGCGCACACGACTTGACTGGTTCGACCGCGCCAACTACGCCTTCTTCATTTTCTTCGGCGTCCTCACGGTGTACCCCCTGGTCTTTGTCCTCGCGGGATCGTTCAACGAGGGCCTCGACTATCTCCGTGGCGGCGTCTTCCTCGTCCCCCGGGCACCAACCTTCGCGAACTACGCGCTCATCTTCCAGGATGACCGGCTGCTCATCGGGTACCGCAACACCCTGCTACGGACCGTCGTGGGAACGCTCACGAGCGTCCTGTTCACGACCATGGTCGCGTATGGGATGTCACGGCGCCACCTCCGGTTCCGCAACGTCTACTGGTGGATCAACCTCTTCACGCTGTTCTTCGGCGGGGGTCTCATCCCCTACTTCCTCGTCCTCAAGGGCCTCGGATTCATCAACAATTTCGCCGTCTACCTGGTGCCTGCGCTGTACTCGGTCTTCAACATGATCATCCTGCAGAATTTCCTGCAGGCGATCCCGGAGGAGATGCACGAGTCCGCCGCTATCGAGGGCGCCGGCGATTTCCGAATTCTCTTCCAGTTCTTCCTGCCACTGTCGACGCCCGTCCTCGCCACCATCGCGCTCTGGAACGCGGTGTGGCATTGGAACTCATTCTTCGACTCCATGGTGTTCACCGTGAGCCCGCGGCTGATGACGCTGCAGCTGTACCTGATGAAGCTGATCAAGGAATCGAGCTCGGTGCAGGACATGATGGGCCGTATTCCCTCTTCGGTGACACGGCAGATGAAATACACGGCGGAAACGATCCGGCTGGCCGCCATCGTGGTGAGCCTGGCTCCCATCGTGGCCGTGTACCCGTTCATCCAGAAATACTTCATGAAGGGAATCATGATCGGCGCGCTGAAGGGATAGCCCGTCGGCGGGGGCACCCCCTGCGGAGTGGCGCACACGGTGGTCGACGCGCTCGTTGAGCGCGCGGGAATCGGGATTCTGAAAAAGGAGGCCTTCAATGAGGAAAGGCTGGTCGAAGACGATGGTGGTGCTCGCGGCACTCGCCCTGGTGGCGCTGGCCGCGCCGTCGGCATTTGCGAACGGCGGCGGTGAGAGCACCGCGACGGCGCAGGCCGTGACGCCGGTGGACTGGTTCATCAACCTGACGTGGTACAAGTACGGCGGAGACTGGGGCAAGGACAAGTTTTCACAGGAGGTCGAGAAGAAGTTCGGGCTGAAGCTGAACTTCGTCCTCCCGGCCCAGGAGGGCGGACAGCAGATCTCCACGATGATCGCCTCGGGCACGCTCACCGACATCGTGACGGTCGAGTCGTGGCTCAACTACCGTTCCAAGATGGCCAAGGCGGGCCTGCTCTGGGGCTATGACGACCTGATCGCCAAGTACGATCCGAGCTTTGGGAAGATCGTGCGGAAGGACATCATGGACTGGTACCGCGAGGCCGACGGCAAGAGCTATGGGCTGCCGAACTTCGCCTACTCCAAGTACGACCTGAAGCCCGGGCAGCGCCTGCGGCCGAATGCCGGCTTCACGCTCCGCTCGGATCTCTACGCGGCGATCGGCAAGCCGCCCATCACCACGCCGGATACGCTCCTTGCCGCGCTCCAGAAGGTCAAGGACCAGGCGGGAACGTACCAGGGCAAGAGCGTGATCCCCCTGGAGCTCTACGAGTTCAACGACCAGGGCAACTCGAGCGTCATGTGGCTCTCGCAGTACTTCGCCACCCGCTTCGAGGACCCCAGCGGCAACTGGGTCTACGACATCACCCAGGACAAGTACTACGAGGCCCTCAAGTTCCTCAACGAGGCCTACCGCCGCGGCCTGATCTCCCCCGAGAACCTGACGGATAACCGCGACCAGATCAACCAGAAAGTCGCCAGTGGCCGCGTGTTTGCCATGATGACCGCGCCCCAGGACTTCGTGGAGCAGGAGCGCTCGCTGTACCGCGCGGACAACAAGGCCCAGTACGACGGGTTCGTCGTCCGCAACTACGAGAACGAGGACCCCGTCCTCAGTGACATCTCGGGCTTCGGCTGGCTCACCACCTCCGTCGCGAAGACGGCAAAGGCACCGGACAAGATCACCAGGTTCCTCCACTGGCTGAACTCCGACGAGGGCCAGTGGGTGACGTTCTGGGGATGGAAGGACGAGACCTACACCGTGGGCAAGGACGGACGCGTGGCCATGACGGATGCTTTCAACGCAGCCAGCAAGGACGGAACGGCGGGCGCCAGGTGGGGTATCGGCTTCATGCTGCAGCAGAACTGGCTGTGGGCCATGAACAAGGCCCCCATCGCCTCGGATCCCGAGTCTCTCGCGCTGGACGAGGACCGGCAGAAGACACCGTCGATGCCGTACAGCTGGGACGGCCGCCTGCGCGGGATCAAGTCGAACCCGGATGACCCGCGGGCGAACGACATGCAGACCCTGGCGAACAAGATCAACCTTTTCTGGGGCAAGCAGCTGCCGAAGATCATCATCGCCGGCTCCGAGGCCGACGCGCACCAGATCTGGCAAGACACCATCGCCCAGATGAAGGGCATGGGTCTCGACACCCTGATTGCGTACAACAATGAAGGCTTCCAGGCCACCAAGAAGGCGATGAGCGTCACGTTCGCCTGGCCGACGAACAAGTAGCATCACCGGGCTGCCGGGCATCCGCCCGGCAGCCTCGTTTCCCCGCCCTCCGGAAGGAGTCCCTCATGACCCTCGGCAGACGCACACCACCTCTCCTTCGCACGGAGCTGGACCTCGCGTACCTCGCGTGGGTCCACCGGCCCGGGGAGCACCTCAGCGTGCTCGACAACGCCGGCGACCTTGCGGCCTGCATGGAGAGGGTCGGCGCCAACGCGACGACCGTCGGCGCGATGATCCGTCCGAAGTGGGACCCGGCCCGCGGCGCCTTCGCCGCGGACATCGACGCGGAGCGCGTGCAGGCGCAGGCAGACCTCGTGCGGGACCGCGGGGCCTGGTGCGCCGCGTACCTCGGCGACTTCAACAACCCCTGGTTCCTCGAGTACCCGGCGGATTTCGTGGAGCGTCTTCCCGATGCCTGGATGCGTGACCCGAAGGGTGCGCGCGTCGAGCTGGCCCGCGACGCGCGGGGTCGCGCGGTCGTCATCCCGGTGACCGCGCTCGACGACCCCGTGATCTGGGAGCTGGCCACCGGCGTCATCCGCCGGGCCGGGGCGATCCTCCGCGCGACCGGGCGCGTCGTGCAGTGGATCGCGGGCACCGAGCAGTCGTTCCCCGAGCTCTTCGGGCTTCCCGACGCGGATTACCGGCCGGCGTCCCTGAGGCATTTCGATGCCTGGCTGCGCCGCGAAAACCGGGCAGGCGCGATCCCCGTCGCGCGCCTTCGCGACCTGTCCGACGAGGAGGCGCAGGCTGCCTGGTTCTCCTTCCGCGAGGCGGCCATGGCAGACCGGGCCGCGCACTACGCGGCGGCGTTCCTCGAGACCGGGCCCGACGTCCCGATCTTCTATCCCACGCACAACTCGATGTTCTGCCGCACCGTGCGCCGGCGGCTCGGCCAGCCCGCCGCCGACATGGCGGGTGCCACCGACGGCCTGGAGCTCGGCCACATCACCATCGACGACGATGACGAAAGGCTGAACCCCCTGGTCAACGCGCATTTCTCTTCTTTCGGGAAACCGGTGATCGCCCCTCGCCTCGCGAACAAGACGCTGGACCCCTCGATCGTGGGCGGGGGCCGCTCTTTCACGCCGCCCATGCTGCGCCGGCTCGTGTACGAGAGCCTCGGCCACGGGCTGTGGCACATCGGCCCGATCCACTGGACGAGCGTCCTCCACGACGGTGACTGGCACATCAAGGGCACGCCAGCGGAGGCGGCGTGCTGCGAGGTTTTCGCGGAGATCAAGGCCGCCGCGCCGGTCCTGGACGGGATGGCCCGCCTGCAGCCGCAGGTCGGGCTCTACGTTTCCGACGACACGTGGCGAAAGGGGTGGGACCCGCGTTGGACCATGCTTTTCCAGGACAGCCTGGCGGCTCACTGGAATCTCGCCGTCGTCAGCGATGCCTCGCTCGGAGCACCGCTTGCCGCGCGAATGCCCGTTCTCCTCAGCCTGGACAACGACCGGATCTCCGCGGCGGCACGCCTCTCACTTGCCGACTACTGCGCGGCCGGGGGCGAGCTGCTTGCCGTTGGCGCGCTCGCGGAGCGGGACGAGCGGGCGCGGGCTGTCCCGTGGACGGCCGCGCCAGGACGGGTGTGCAGGCTCGGGCCTCCACCGGCCTCTGCCCTGCGGAAGCTCACCCTCGAGACCCACAACGGCGAAGGAGCCTTCGCGGTCGAAGAGCAGGCCGCACCTGTCAACCTGGCGTGGCTCGAGGCAGCGGCGCTGACGTGGGCGCCCGACGCCGTCCTGCGCCCCGTGACCGTGTCCCCGGATCCCCCGGCAGGCTCCATCAACGTTTTCGTTCTCACGGACCGCTGCTCGGTCGCCGTCGTTGCGGTCAACCTTGCCGACTCGCCGGCTGATGGGGAGCTGCGCCTCGCGCCCCCGCTTGCCTCCGTGAACGAGCGGTGGCGGTGCACGGACGCTCTCAGCCGGGAGGTGCTCTCCGATTCTTTCGCTGCCAGGGTGAAGCTTGATGCGCGGGGCACCCGGATCGTTTGGTTCCATCCGCGCGGGGAGGACAGCCAGCTCGAAGAAACCGCGGCCCGGGCAGGCGAGGCGTTGGGTCGCTGGGACGCGCAGGGCTTCGACACGCGCTTCCTCGAGGCCGCGCGCCGCGCGCTCTCCGGGCAGTCGGCGCTCCCCGCGAAGACGTTCGCCTTCGCCAGGACCGTCGACTCGTCGATCGCGCTGCGTGTCCGCGCCGGCTGGACCGCCGACGGAAGCCTCGAAGTTGCGGCCGATGCGCTGGATGCCGCGGGGAAACCGCCGGATAGTGCGTCGGTCACCATGACCCTGGCACCCGGTACCTGTACGCCTGTTCCGCTGGAGACGAAAGGCGGTGGCAGGTTTTCACTCATGGTCCCGAGGAATCGGCTTCCCCTGCGCTACGACGCCGAAAGCTGCCGGTACGATCCTTCGCGCGGCCCTCTCCGTGTCGTTCTGAGTGTCAGCGAATCCGACGGGCGCGCCGGTGGCGCGATGATCGTGGTGCCCCGGCGCGGGGCCCGGTAGACTGTCGATGCATCATGCACGGAGGCACCATGTTTGACATCCCGACTCGATGGGAACGCGGCGGCCTCGTGCTCCCCCGCAGCACGGAGGGCGTCGGCTCCGAGGTCATGGGCGATCCCTGCATCGTGTGGGACGGGGAGCTCCCGGGGTGGCGCATGTTCCTGTTCTGTGCTCCACCCGGTCATGGGCAGGCGGTCTGTTATCTGAAGGATTCGGTCGGGGCAGGGCAGTGGCGGCTTGCAGGTCCGCTTCGCTTCACGAATCCGGAAACGCTCATCGGCGGAGGCACGCACAAGCCATTCGTGGTCATGCAGGCAGGCCGTCCCAACGAGGCAGCGATCATCGACGGCAGGTTCTGCCTCGTCACCGTCAGCGGGGCACCCGAGCGCAAGGTCGTCCAGCAGGCGTGGGCGACGACGCTCGCCGGGCCGTGGACGTTGAAGCCCGGCGTGCTCATTCCTGCCGGCGGGGAGAACGCGCCAGCACATCCTCGTCATGGCCGACGGCACCCTTGCGCTCTTCTACAACAGCGGCCGCTACGGAAGCGAGCAGATGTACGTGAAGATCGCGCAAAGCTGAGCGGGTGGCCGCTCCCGCTGTTATGTGGTGAGCCTGCGGAACATATCCGCGAAGATCGGGTTGCGGGCCACGTGGGAAGCCACGCGGATGAGGTGCCTGCGCTTGTCCACGCCCACGTTCAGCCGTTGGTCCAGGACCGGGCTGTGGTCCAGGTGGGTCGGCACCCACGCGGGGTTGACCATGTAGCCGATCGTCGCGATGTCCCAGATCTCCTTTGCCCACGCGTAGTGGTCAGTGCGGTACCCGCGCACCGTATCCACGAGATAGTCGCAGACAGTATTACGGCCCCGCAGGTGCGCCTCCAGCTC
The DNA here is from genome assembly GCA_963768665.1 of uncultured Spirochaetota bacterium. Classification (GTDB taxonomy): domain Bacteria; phylum Spirochaetota; class Spirochaetia; order SZUA-6; family Fen-1364; genus Fen-1364. Next base: position 360,374 of record CAVYIU010000007.1, read on the forward strand.
CGGCACGGTCGTCAGGAGGTGGGACGCGACGCCGGCGCAGGGGATCTGCACGAGCGGCACACCGCAGTCGAAGACCAGGCGGGAGGACGGCACGTCCTGCATGAGGTTGAACTCCGCCGCGTCGCCGTGGTACACGGGGTGCCCTCCCAGCCACACGACCACGATGCGCTCGATGATCTCGGGCCGCAGAAGGATGGCAGAAGCGACGTTGGTGATCGCCGCGATGGCGACAACGTACAGGGGTGGTTCCCCGGGGGGAATGGCCATGGCGCGCTCCACGAGGTCCGTGGCGGCCGCGCTTTTCACCGGATGATCCCAGTCGGCGAGGAATGATGTCGATCCCTTGTGCACCAGGCCCCGCGGTGACCTGTCCAGCCGCGCCAGGAGGCGGAGGATCTCCTCGTGACTCTTCTCCATCCCGTCGCCCGGCCCCGTCGAGCGATGGTTGAGGAACGGCGCGGCGTAGACAGCCTCGACGCCCAGCCGCTCCGTGGAGCGAAGCGCGTACACCAGGGCGAACTGGTCATCCACCTCGTTGTAGGTGTCGGTGTCCAGTACCATGCGCAGGGGAGGAGTCCGGGGACCGGCCGCGGGCGGCTCGAGCATGGCAAGGAGGCGTGCGGTCGGGATCCGTGGGAAGGTCATGCGCGTCGCCTTATTCCTTCACCGGCACCAGCAGCAACGACGCGCGCGCGTGGGCGACCACCCGCGCGGCGACGCTTCCTTCGAAGAAAGCTCCTGCTCCCGCCCGTCCATGCGTGGCCATGACGACGAGGCCCAGGCTGATCCTCCGCGCCGCCTTGATGATGGCGCGGGCCGGGTCCCCCCGCGAGGCCTCGGAACCGGTCTCTATTCCTTGTGCCGACAGCTCGCGGACACGCGTGGCCAGGTACTCCTGCGCCGCCGCGCTTTCCATCTCGAGCTTGATCCGCGTGGCACCGGGCAGGAATGTCTCCGTCGCGTGGTGCGTCCCGGCGAGTGATGCGCTCGTGTGCGTCACCATGAGCAGGTGCAGGCGGCAGCCGAACGCCCCCGCGAGCTCGGCCGCGATGGGCAGGCTCTTCTCGTGCGACGGGTCGCCGTCGATAGGGGCGAGGATGGACGTCCACGGCAGGGCGGCCGCACCCGGTGCGCCTCCTTCCGGCGGATGAACGAGCAGCACCGGCGTGAGACCGTGGCCGACTACCTGCTGCGCGATGGCACCGGAGAACAGGCGCCGCGCCCCGCCTGTGCCGTGGGCGGTCATGACCACGAGATCCGGGGCGAACTCGTCCGAGTGCTCGGTGATGCTCCGCGCCACGTCGCGCACCTCCGCGGTATGCACATGCGTCGCCACGGTGAGTCCCCCCAGGGGAGGACGCGTCGTGAGCGCGTCAAGGTACGCCGTTGCCTCTTCGGCCGTGACGAGGTGGCGATCGTTGTGCACCGCCGAGGGTGCGTTCTTCTCGACGACGTGGATCAGCGTGAGGGCTGCGCCGGTGCGTTGCGCGAGAAGCGCCGCCACGGGAAGGGCGGCCTCGGACATCACGGAGCCGTCAAGGGGCACGAGGATATGCTTGAACATCCCACTACCCTCCTGCGAAGGTCTGGTAGAGAAGGTACACGTTCAGGAACACTATGAGGGCCGCCGCGGCCCACGCGAGCGCCGTTGTGGCCGGCTTGTTCACGAGAACTCCCATGATGTCCTTGCGCTGGGTGAACATGACCAGCGGGATGATGGCGAAGGGCAGGCCGAAGCTCAGGAGCACCTGGCTCAGGACGAGAGTGCGCGTGGGATCGAGCCCGACGGCGATCACGACCAGCGACGGCACCATGGTGGACAGGCGCCGGATCCACGCGGGGATGCGCTTCCTGATGAAGCCCTGCATGATGACCTGCCCCGCCATGGTGCCGACCGTCGACGAGGAGAGGCCCGAGGCGAGGAGCGATACCCCGAATACCCAGCCCGCGGCCTTGCCCAGGAGCGGCACCAGGGTCTTGTGCGCTTCCTCGAGCGTCCCGATCGTCGTCAGCCCCTGCGCGAAGAAGGTGGCCGCGGCCATGATGAGCATCGCCATGTTGATGAACCCCGCCAGCCCCATGGCGATGGTGACGTCGGCGATCTCGAAGCGCAGGAGCCTCCTGAGCTTCTGCGGATCGTGGGTGACCACGCGGCTCTGCGTGAGAGAGGAATGCAGGTAGATGGCGTGGGGCATGACGGTGGCCCCGACGATGCCCACGGCGAGGAGGACGCTCTCGGTCCCCTGCAGCTGGGGCACGACCATGTGGAAGAGCACCTGCCCCAGCGGCGGCTTGTCCAGGATGGTCTCCACGAGGTAGCTGACGCCGATGATGCCGACGAAGCCGCTGATCACCGCCTCCAGGGGACGGAAGCCGAAGCGCTCGAGGCTGAGGATGCCGAAGGTGGTCACCGCGGTGAGCAGTCCGGCGACGAACAGGGGGATGCCCAGCAGGAGGTTGAAGCCTACCGCGGCCCCGAGAAACTCCGCCAGGTCGGTGGCCATGGCCACGACCTCCGCGAGGATCCACATGGCAAACACGAGCGGCCTGCTGAACTGCTCGCGGCAGTGCTCGGCGAGGTTTTTTCCCGACGCGATGCCCAGCTTCGCCGAGAGGGTCTGGATAAGCATGGCCATGAGGTTGGCGGCGAGAATGACCCAGAGAAGCTTGTAGCCGAACTGCGCGCCGCCCGAGATATTCGTGGCGAAGTTCCCCGGGTCCATGTACGCGATGCTCGCGATGAACGCCGGGCCGAGAAACGGCAGGAGGCGGCGGAGCCTGCCTCCTCCCCCCTTCCGGGTCGAGAGGGCGTCGGCTGCCCGCTCCTGCGTCCTGTTACCCGACTTTGACAAGGTGCGCCTCCAGGCGCTCGATGCAGTCCTTGTAGCCGAGGAGCGCGATGAAGCTCCCGATGCGCGGTCCCTGCGACTGGCCCAGGAACACGCGGTACAGCGCGCGGAACCAGTCCTTCATCTTCACGTCGCGATCCTTCGCCAGCTGGAAAGCCATGGTCTGCAGGGCGTCGGCATCCGGCGCCGTGCCTGCCGCTTCCAACCGGGCAAGCTCGTCACGCAGGGCGCGCAGCGTATCGTCCATCAGGTGGTCTGCCGGCTCTGCCTTGCGGGACGGGAGAAGGACTTCCCGGTAGTAGGCGAGCGCGTCCTTGATGAGCTCCTCGTAGTACGCGACGTTCCCGGCGATGGCGGGCTGGTATTTCAGGAGATAGTCCCTCACGATCCGCGGGTCGTCCTGGTTCAGGGCGAGAATGAGCTCCAGGATCAGCGAGTACGTGATGGTCTTCTGGCCTTCCAGCTTGCCCGCGTGCGCCCCGTGGGAAAGGCGCGAGATGAAGGGAACGGGCGAGTCCTCGGCGCCGTCGTACTCCGCCACCAGCTCCAGGTATTGGTCCAGGATCTCGGGCAGGATCGGGAGACCCATCTTTTTCGCCTGCTGGGGCTTCACGTACATGATGTAAAGGAGGGAATCGACGGGCGCAAACCGCAGCCACTGCTCCAAGGAGATACCGTTCCCGATCTTCTTGGAGATCTTCTTTCCCTTCTCATCGAGGAAGAGCTCGTACTTGAAGAGCTCGGGCGGCTCGCCGCCGAGGATCTTCACGATCTTCGACGAGAGGCGCGCAGAGTCGAGGAGATCCTCGCCGTGCATCTCGTAGTCGATGCCGAGGGAGAACCACCGCAGCGCCCAGTCGACCTTCCAGCCCACCTTGCACGTGCCGCCCAGGACGCTCGTGGAACCGGTGTGCCCGCAGGAACCGTACTTTCCCGCGAGCGGCGCATCGCATGCGTACGCCACGCGGAAGCCCTTCGTGTCCAGCTCGGTGACGCGGGTCGAGTAGACCCGGCCGCAGCTTTCGCAGATGGGGAAGAACGGGCTCCACGCCGCGCGCTTCTCTTCCGCTATGGTGGCGGTGAACAGGTCCCTGATGGCGTCATAGTTGCCCATGATCCGTCGCAGGCCCTCGTCGAACACGCCCGACGCGTAGCTCTCCGTGGATGATGCGAACTGGTAGCGGAACCCGTACGAGTCGAGGAAGTCGCGCAGCCGGTGATTCATGTAATGGGCAAATGACTTCTCCTGCCCGAACGGATCGGGAATGGCCGTCAGCGGCTTGCCGAGGTGCGACGTGAGCATCTGCCCGTTGGGCAAGTTTTTCGGAACGTCCCGCAGGCCATCCATGTCATCAGAAAAGGCGATGATGCGCGATTCGACCTTCGGCGCAACGGTGGCAAGGGCCTGGAGAACGAACGAGGTGCGCGCCACCTCTCCGAATGTCCCGATGTGGGGCAAACCGGACGGGCCGTACCCTGTCTCGGCCGTCACTGAAGACTTTCCGAGGCGCTCGAGTCGATCCAGGATCCTCCTAGATTCGACAAAAGGCCATTCTTTGTACGTCATAAGTCACTCCGTCATACCTTTTTGAGGTTCCGGCGTCAAGTTTGACAGGGATATATCGAAGAGGGCTAAAAAACTCGCAGGAATGGGGTCAAATTTACTTGGCCAAGGACACCAACCCAGTGTATTTTGAACTTCAGACGTCAACATGGAAGACAATAGCAAAGCCTCACGATGTACCGGCGCACAGGCGGTGGTTCGAGTGCTCGAACAGCAGGGCGTGAAATACGTCTTCGGCCTTCCCGGCGGAGCGGCCATCCCCCTGTTCGACGCCCTGGTCGATTCGAAGATCCACCTCGTCCTCACGCGCCACGAGCAGGGCGCCACGCACATGGCGGACGGCTTCGCGCGGGCGACGGGTGAACCGGGCGTTGTCCTCGTGACCTCGGGACCGGGCGCGACGAACACTATCACCGGCATCCTCACGGCCGCAATGGACTCGGTGCCCATGGTGGTCATCACGGGACAGGCCAACGTCTCCGACCTCGGCCTGGATGCCTTCCAGGAGGCCGATGTCTCGGGGATATCGCTCCCCGTGGTGAAGCACTCCTACCTCGTGAAGGTGCCGTCGGATATCCCGAGGGTGCTGCGAGAGGCCTTCTACATCGCGCGGTCAGGCCGGCCGGGCCCCGTTCTCGTGGACATCCCGAAGAACTGCTCCAACGCGATCATCGAGATGCACGAAGACGAGGAGTTCCACCTCCCCGGGTACAAGGTTCCTTCGGCCGGGGACCCCGTGAAGGTCGCCTGCGCCGTGGGCCTGCTCCACGCGGCGAAGAGGCCGGTGCTCCTCGTCGGCCACGGCGCCGTGATCTCGGGGGCCGGCCCCGAGCTCGTCGCCTTTGCCGAGAAAATGCGCATCCCGGTGACGAACACGCTCCTGGGCAAGGGGGCGTTCCCGGAAACGCACCCGCTGTCGCTGGGCATGCTGGGCATGCACGGCACCGCCTACGCGAACAAGGCCGTGGTGGACTGTGACCTCATCATGTCGGTCGGCTCGCGCTGGGATGACCGGATCACCGGCACCCCGTCCACGTTCTGCCTGGATGCCGTGAAGATCCACGTGGACATCGACCCGGCGGAGATCAACAAGCTCTACCGGATGGATTGCGCAATCGTGGGCGATGCGAAGACGGTCATGGCATCCGTCAACACGCAGCTGGTCCCCGGGGACACGAGCGGCTGGCTCGCGCAGATCGCGGACTGGAAGAAGGCGCACCCGCTGCACTACCGCAGGCGCGGCGCGTTCGAAGCCCAGTATGTCATCGACGCGCTCTACCGTCTCAGCAAGGGCAAGGCCATCGTCACCACCGACGTGGGCCAGCACCAGATGTGGGCAGCGCAGTTCTACCTCACCGAGGAGAGGTTCCACTGGATCTCCTCGGGGGGGGCCGGCACCATGGGGTTCGGGTTCCCCGCGGCCATCGGGGCCCAGCTCGCGCGGCCGAAGGACCTCGTGGTGGCCATCGTGGGTGACGGCGGCTTCCAGATGACGATGTACGAGCTTTCCACCGCGGTGAACCTGAAGCTCCCCCTGAAGGTGCTCATCATCAACAACCACTACCTCGGCATGGTCCGCCAGTGGCAGAATCTCTTCTATGAAAACAGGCTTTCCGGCGTGGACCTCGTCGGGAACCCGGACTTCGTGAAGCTTGCCGAGAGCTACGGGGCAAAGGCCTTCCGCCTGCGGCGCGTTGCCGACGTGGAAGGGGTGCTCACGAAGGCCCTGGCGTACAACGAGGGACCCGTGGTCATCGATGCCGAGGTCTCGAAAGAGGACAACGTGTTCCCCATGATACCGGCAGGGGCGTCCATGAAGGAAATGATCCTCGGGCCGACCCGCAAGGAGCGCACATGAGCCCCGCCACACCGGCCGCCGTGGTGATGAAAAAGCACCTCGTGAGCCTCTACGTTTCCAACAAGTTCGGCGTCCTCAACCGGGTGACCCTCGTGTTCGCGCGGCGGGGGTTCAACATCGACAGCCTCGTGGTCTCCGAGGCCTATGACCCCGCCTTCTCGCACATGAACATCGTTGCATCGGGGGAAGAGAAAAGCATCGGCCTCATCATCAGCCAGCTCAACAAGCTCGTGGACGTGGTGCACGCAACGGACAACACGGACAAGGACGTCATCCAGCGGGAGCTCGCCCTCGTGAAGGTGCGCTGTCCTCCCGAGAAGCGCACGGAAGTCCTCGACGTGGTGCATACCTTCAAGGGGCACGTTGTCGACCTCGCCGAGGAGGCGCTCACCGTGCAGGTCACGGGGAACTCCGAGAAGGTGGATGCCCTGCACCGCATGCTGGGGCGCTACGGTGTCATCGAGATGGTGCGCACGGGCAAGGTCATCGTGGCGCGCGGAGAAGAAATGACATGAGACAGAGTCTCCTCGATAAGGTCTGGGACCTGCACAAGGTCGGCGTGCTGCCCTCGGGCCAGGACCAGCTCTTCATCGGCCTGCACCTCGTGCACGAGGTCACCTCGCCGCAGGCCTTCCAGGCCCTGAAGGACCGCTCACTTTCGGTGCTGTTCCCCGAGCGCACCTTCGCCACGGTGGACCACATCGTTCCCACCGACGACCAGCGCCGGCCCTTTGCCGACGGGCTCGCCGAGCAGATGATGCAGGCCATCGAGCGCAACACGAAGGAGCACGGCATCCGCTTCTTCGGGCTGTCCAGCGAGCACCAGGGCATCGTGCACATCATCGGGCCCGAGCTGGGCATCACGCAGCCCGGCATGACCATCGCCTGCGGTGACTCGCATACCTCCACCCACGGAGCGCTGGGAAGCCTTGCCTTCGGCGTCGGCACATCGCAGATCCGCGATATCCTCGCCACGCAGACCATGTCCCTCACGCGGCCGAAGGTCCGGCGCATCGAGGTGAAGGGCGTCCTCGCAAAAGGCGTGACGGCAAAGGACCTCGTGATCCGCATCATCGCCGACCTCGGCGTGAACGGGGGCATCGGGTTCGCCTACGAGTACGGCGGACCGGCCATCGCGGCGCTGCCCATGGAAGCACGCCTGACGCTCTGCAACATGAGCATCGAAGCCGGCGCCCGGGCCGGCTACGTGAACCCGGACGACGACCACCTATGCCTATCTCCGGGGCAGGCCTTTCGCGCCGAAGGGGAAGGATTTCGACGCCGCACTGGTGTTCTGGAAGGGAATCGCCTCGGACCCCGATGCCGCGTACGACGACACCTTCACCCTGGACGGTGCCGGCGTGGAGCCCATGATCGCCTGGGGCATCAACCCCGGCCAGGCAGTCGGCGTCTCGCAGAGATTGCCGAAGATTTCCGATGCCCCCGCGCAGGAGCGCGAGGTGCTGAAGAAGGCCTACGAGCATACCGGTTTCGAGGAGAATCGGCCCCTCAAGGGATTGCCCATCGACGTGGCTTTCATCGGGTCCTGCACGAACGGCAGGCTCAGCGACCTGCGCGAGGCCGCGAAGGTCGTGAAAGGCAGGCACGTGTCATCGCGCGTGAAAGCGCTGGTCGTGCCGGGCTCCAAGGACGTGGCGCGCATGGCGCAGGCCGAGGGCCTGCCGGACGTTTTCCGGGCCGCCGGCTTCCAGTGGCGCGACGCCGGCTGCTCGATGTGCCTGGCCATGAACCCCGACAAGCTCTCCGACCGCCAGGTCTGCGCGAGCTCGTCCAACAGGAACTTCATCGGCCGCCAGGGCTCGCCGAAGGGCCGCACGCTCCTCATGAGCCCAGCAATGGTGGCGGCAGCGGCGGTGGCGGGCGAGATAGTCGACGTAAGAGAAGGGAAGAACTGATGGCATCCGCGGAGAGCATGAGACGCCGGCTCGGAAGGCCGCGCCATCCCCCTGCCCGGTGACGACATCGACACCGACCGGATCATTCCCGCGCGGTACCTGCGCGAGATCACCTTCGAGACGCTGGGACAGTACGCGTTCTACGACGAGCGCTTCGACGAGAAGGGCAGGGAGAAGCCGTATCCCGGCTCCGACAAGAGCGAGCGTCAGCACCCGCTGAACGACAAGCGGTTCAAGGGCGGCACGCTGCTCCTGGTGAACCGCAACTTCGGCTGCGGCTCCTCGCGCGAGCACGCCCCGCAGTCGCTCATGCGCATGGGCATCAAGGCCTTCGTCGGCGAATCGTTCGCCGAGATCTTCTCCGGCAACTGCACGGCGCTCGGTCTCCCCGCGGCGCGCGTCACGCACGAGGACGCGGTGGAGCTGCAGAAGATCGTGGAGGCCTCGCCGAGCACGGCCGTTACCATCGACATGGAAGCCCGCACGGTCAGCGCCGGCGGCAGGAGCTTCCCGTTCACGATGCCGGAATCGGACCGCAGGAGTCTCGTCACGGGCGAGTGGGACACCACCTCCGTGCTCCTCTCCAACGAGAAGGCCATCCGCGAGACGGCAAAGCGCATCCCCTACGTGGGCGGCTTCGGCCGCTCATAGGTCACGAGGACACATGAAACACACCACCGAAAACAAGAAAGCCGCGGCGAATACCGCGGCCGCGCTCAACACCCGCAGCCGCATCATGACGGAAGGCGTCTCGCGGATGCCCAACCGCGCCATGCTCCGCGCGGTGGGGTTCACCGACGAAGACTTCGACAAGCCCATCGTGGCGGTGGCGAGCGCCGGCGCGGAAGTCTCCCCGTGCAACGTGCATCTCGATGAGCTCGCGGTGATTGCCAAGAAGGGCATCCGCGACGCGGGCGGCGTGCCCCTGAAGTTCAACACCTTCGTCGTCACCGACGGGGAGGCGATGGGTCACGAGGGCATGAAGTGCTCGCTCATCAGCCGCGAGGTCATCGCGGACGAGATCGAGCTCGTGGTCCGCGGCCACCAGATGGACGCCATCCTCGGGCTGGGCGGCTGTGACAAGACGATCCCCGGCACCGTGATGGCCATGGCCCGGCTGGATATTCCCAGCGTCTTCGTCTACGGCGGCTCGATTCTCCCCGGGGTTTACAAGGGCAAGCCCGTGGATATCGTGAGCGCGTTCGAGGCCGTGGGCACGTTCACTACCGGAGAGATCACCGAGGAGGAACGGCACGGCATCGAGTGCGCGGCATGCCCCGGTGCCGGCGCCTGCGGCGGCATGTACACGGCAAACACCATGGCCTCCGCGATGGAAGCCATCGGCATGGCTCTCCCCGGCAACGCCTCCATCCCCGCCGTGGACGAGAGCAAGCACGCCGAGCTTGTGCGCGCCGGCACAGCGGTCATGGAGCTCGTGCGCCGGGGCATCACGCCGCGGCAGATCATGACCCGCAAGGCGTTCGAGAACGCCATCCGCGTGTCCCTCGCCGTGGGCGGGTCCACCAACGTCGTGCTCCACCTCCTTGCGCTCGCGGTCGAATCGGGCGTCGCCCTGGACATCTTCGATTTCAATGCGTTCTATGACACCACCCCGACCCTCTGCGACATGAAGCCGGCGGGCCGATACGCCATGACGGACCTCTACCGGGTCGGCGGCGTGGAGAAGGTCATGCGCATCCTGCTGGACGCCGGGCTACTCCACGGCGACTGTCTCACCGTCACCGGCCGGACGGTTGCCGAGAACCTGGAAGGCGTGTCCGCGGATCTTTCGGGCCAGGACGTCATTCACCCGCTTTCCAACCCCGTGAGCCCGCGCGGGCCCATCAGCATCCTCAACGGCAACTTCGCCGCCGAGGGTGCCGTGCTCAAAACCGTCGGCATCGGCGAGTTCGTCCACAAGGGGCCCGCCCGCGTGTTCGAGAGCGAGGAGCAGGCGCTGGAAGCCATCCTGGCCGGGAAGATCGCCAAGGGCGACACGGTGGTCATCCGCAACGAGGGACCCCGCGGCGGACCCGGGATGCGCGAGATGCTGGCGCCTACCTCGGCGCTCGCCGGCGCAGGCCTCCTGAAGCACGTGGCACTGGTCACCGACGGGAGATTCTCCGGCGGCAGCAGGGGCATGCTCGTCGGCCACGTGGCGCCAGAGGCGCGGGACGGCGGCACCATCGCTTTCATCAAGGACGGGGACGTCATCACGATCGATGCCCATGCCAAGACCATCACCGTCGACATCCCGGCCCCCGAGCTTGCGCGCCGCAAGGCGGGGTGGAAAGACAGGGGCATAGCTTATTCCAGCGGCGCCCTGGCCAAGTACGCGCGGCTGGTGTCATCGGCAAGCAAGGGCGCCGTGACGGGCTGAGGTCCGGGCCGGCCCCGTTCTCCCGCGGCTGCAGGGGACTCCTTCGCGCAGAGCCGCTGCCCACCGTCCGCTGCCTTGACCCGCGCACCCTTTCGTGGAAACCTTGCTTCTGAGCACGAGGAGGAGTCATGGCTGAGAACGACGCCCTGGGCATGATCGAAACGCGCGGATTTGCGGCCATGGTCGAGGCCGCGGACGCCATGGTGAAGGCGGCAAAGGTCGACCTGGTCGGCTTCGAGAAGATCGGCGGCGGCTACGTGACGGCCATCGTGCGCGGCGACGTGGCGGCATGCCGGGCCGCGGTGGACGCGGGAAGCCGCGCCGCCGAGAAGGTCGGCGAGATCGTCAGCACGCACGTCATCCCGAGGCCGCACGCCTCCGTGGACGCGGCGCTCCCCCTGGGACGGCAGCCGTTCGGTGACGAACGGCGGGAGTCCCTGGACGGCCGGCGTCCCCCGCCGCCAAGAAGGCTTAGGCCATGGCGGTGGATCTCAGGACCTACGTGTACCTGGACTCGTTGCAGCTGCAGAATGCCTCTTTCATCGCCACCGTTTCCAAGGGGTACTATCCCATCGGGAGGCCAGGCCTGCTGCGTCATCGAGATCGCCCCGGGCATCGAGATCAACCGGCTCACCGACATCGCCCTGAAGGCGACCAACGTCACGCCCGGCCTGCAGATCGTCGAACGCGCCTACGGCCTCCTGGAGGTGCACTCCGACAGCCAGGGCGACGCACGCATGGCGGGAGAAGCGGTGCTGCGCGAGCTTTCGAAGACCGAGGCCGACCGGCTGAAGCCGCGCGTCATGACCAGCCAGCTGATCAAGAACATCTCGGACCACCATGCGCAGCTCATCAACAAGGTGCGCCACGGCAACATGGTCCTGCGCGGCGACACGCTGTACGTTCTGGAAGTGGAGCCGGCCGGCTACGCGTACTACGCGGCCAACGAGGCGGAGAAGACCGCCAAGGTGAACATCATCGAGGTCCTCGGCTTCGGGGCGTTCGGACGCGTGTACATCGCCGGTGACGAGGCGGAGGTGATCGAGGCGCGCAAGATCGTGGAGGCGCGCCTGGGCAGCATCGGCGGGCGCGAGATCGCGGCAGGCGCCGCGAGGATCTAGCGGGCGAACGCGATATGGCAGAAATGACGGGTTCCGAGGCCCTGGGAATGATCGAGACGCGGGGGTTCGCGGCGATGGTCGAGGCCGCGGATGCCATGGTGAAGGCGGCGAAGGTCGACCTCGTGGGGTTCGAGAAGATCGGCGGCGGCTACGTGACGGCCATCGTGCGCGGTGACGTGGCGGCCTGCCGGGCCGCGGTGGACGCCGGCGCCGGGCCGCGGAGAAGGTGGGCGAGATCGTCGCCACCCACGTGATTCCCCGGCCGCACGAGAGCGTGGACGCGGCGCTGCCCATTGGACGGACCGGGACCTCTCCCTCCCGCTCGTCGAAGAAGTAAGGAGACGGCCCCATGGTGCTTGCGCGTGTGAAGGGGACCGTGGTCTCCACGCACAAGTCTCCTCCCCTGGACGGCCTGAAGCTCCTCCTCCTGGAAAAGATCGACCCGGTCACCCTCAAGGGGAAAGGCGATTTCGCCGTGGCCATCGACAGCGTGGGCGCGAACGCCGGGGAGATCGTTTTCTACGTGACCGGGTCTAGCGCCCGCATGACGGATACCACCAAGGGCAAGCCCTCCGACGCGACGATCATCGCAATCGTGGATGCGATCGAGAAGGACGGCGCCTACACGTACGAGAGTTCAGCCACCCACGGCGGCGGGGCGACCGAAGGCCGCGGGGCGGCCGGCGCATGACCATCGCACGCGTGTGCGGGACGGTGGTCGCCACCCGCAGGGCCGACAATGTCGACGGCGCGCAGTGGCTGCTCGTCGAGGACTGCGACCAGTCCGGCAAGGGACGCAACGAGTTTCTCGTGGCGCTGGACATGGTCGGCGCCGACCGGGGCCAGCTCGTTCTTCTCACGCAGGGCAGCTCGTGCCGATGGACGCGCCGCACCGACGACCGTCCCATGGACACGCTCATCGTCGCGATCGTCGACCAGATCGACCAGTCCGGCACGCTCACCTGGTCCGCGGGCGCCGGCGCTGCCCAGGGCGGCGCCGCGCACGGCAGGGCGTAGCATGTCGGACGAGATCAGGAGCATCGTCGAGCGCGTCCTGGGGAGTGCCGAGGTGCAGGCGCTCCTGAAGGGCAGCGAGGGCAACGCGGCGCGGGCCGCGGCCGGCGCCGGCGCCACCGACGGCCCCGGCATGTATCCCGACGTCGACAGCGCGGTCACGGCGGCAGCGGCCGCACAGCGTGCGTTCGTCGTGCTGCCGCTGGACACCCGGCGCCGCATCATCGGCGCCATGCGGGCCGGCGGTCCTGGATGCGAACGAATCGCTTTCCGCGGAGGCGGTCGCGGAAACCGGCCTCGGGAACGTCCGCGACAAGAAGATCAAGAACGAGCTCGCGGCCATGAAGACGCCGGGCGTCGAGGACGTCGGCCCTTCCGCATTTTCCGACGAGCACGGCCTCACCCTGGTGGAGCGTGCCCCGTACGGCGTCATCGGCGCCATCACGCCCGTGACCAACCCGCTCGCCACCATCACGAGCAACTCCATCGGCATGCTGTCAGGCGGCAACGCCGTGGTTTTCAACGTCCACCCCGGCGCACGGCGCGTTTCCTCGCGGCTGGTCGGCCTTCTCAACGCTGCCATCGTCGGCGGCCGGCGGCCCCCGCGACGTGCTGTGCGCCGTTGCCAACCCGACCATCGAGAGCGCCGGCGAGCTCATGAATCATCGCGGCATCGGGCTCCTCGTGGTCACCGGCGGCCCCGCCGTGGTGAAAGCTGCCATGGCCAGCGGCCGCAAGGCCATCTGCGCGGGACCGGGCAATCCCCCGTGCGTGGTCGATGCGACAGCGGATCTCGTGAAGGCAGGCCGCGACATCGTGGCCGGGGCAGGGTTCGACAACAACGTGGTCTGCACGTGCGAGAAAGAGATCCTCGCGGTGGAGAGCATCGCCGACCGGCTGAAGCAGGAGATGCGCGTGAACGGCGCGTACGAGCTCACCGGCAGCCAGGTCGACGCGGTCACCCGCGCGGCCCTGTCTCCCGACGCCCTGCCGGGACGCCCCACGCCGCCGAACAAGGACCTCGTCGGCAAGGACCCGGTGGTCATCGCCCGCGCCGCCGGCATCGACGTGCCTCCCGAGACGCGCCTCCTTCTCATGGAGGTCGGCAGCGACCATCCCATGGTCTGGTCGGAACAGCTCATGCCGGTCATCCCGCTGGTGCGCATGCGCACCGTGGACGAGGCGATCGATTTCGCGGTGAAGGTCGAGCACGGCTTCCGGCATACTGCCATGATCCACTCCCACGACATCGACAAGCTCTCCCGCATGGCGCGCCTGATGAACTGCTCGCTCTTCGTAAAGAACGGGCCGAACTTCGCGGGTCTCGGCCACGGCGGTGCCGGGTTCGCCTCCTTTACCATCGCCAGTCCCACCGGCGAGGGCCTCACGAGGGCCCGCACGTTTACCCGCGAGCGGCGCTGCACGCTGGTGGACTCCTTCAGGATCGTGTAGCCATGGATGGCGGAAGCGCGCGAAGACAGGGATGTCGTGGCGGCAGCCGGATCGCGAAGCGATCCGGCGAGAGCCGCGCGCGCTTGGAGACGCCATGAAACTGGCACGTGTCATTGGCCGCGTCGTGTGCACGCGGAAGCTGGAAAGCCTGGAAGGGCTGAAGCTGCTCCTCGTGCAGCCGCTGGACGAGAACGGGAAAGACGCCGGCGCGGCGCTCGTGGCGTTCGACACGGCCCGGGCAGGGGAGGGCGACCTCGTGATCTTCGAGGCGGGCAAGGAAGCCGCGCAGGCCAATCCCAACGGCTGGTTCAATCCCGCGGACGCCGCGATCATCGGCATCGTGGACGCGGTCAGCGGCGCGGCAGGCGCCAAGGGTGCCGAGGGCGGCCGCCCATGATGCTCGCCCGCGTGGTTGCCAACGTCGTTGCCACGGAGAAACACCCGCACTACAAGGGGCGCAAATCCTGGTTGTCCAGCCCGTGGGACCCGACGGGGCGCCGAAGGGACGCAGCCTCCTCGCCGTTGACGGCGTGCAGGCCGGCATCGGGGACCTCGTGCTCGTCGTGGACGAGGGCGGCTCCGCGCGCGCCGTGATCCAGGACGAGGCGGCCCTCACCATCCGTACGGCCATCTGCGGCATCGTGGACCGCGTGGACCTGGCGGAGGGCTTATGAGCAGCGGCGAGGACCTCGTTCGCAGCGTCGCCATCGGCTCCGATCACGGGGCGTTCGCGCAGAAGGAGATGCTCCGCCGCTACCTGCTGCAGATCGGCTTCCGCGTGGTGGACATCGGGTGCTTCAGCGAGGAGAAGGTGGATTATCCCGATATCGCCGTGGCGGTCTGCCGGAAGGTGGTGAGCGGGGACTGCGAGCGCGGCATCATCCTGGACGGGGCGGGCATCGGCTCGTCCATGGCCGCCAACAAGGTGCGCGGGATCCGGGCGGCGCTGTGCTACGATATCCGCACCGTGATCAACAGCCGCGAGCACAACAACGCGAACGTGCTCACCCTCGGGGGGCCGCTGCATGATGCCGCCCAGCTCTGCGACATGGCGAAGACGTGGCTTGCCACGCGCTTCGGCGGGGGCCGGCACCTCGTGCGGGTGAACAAGATCATGGCAATCGAGCGGGGGGACTGATGGACCAGAAGCAGCTCATCGACAGGATCGTCGCCGAGGTGGTGGCGCGGATGAACGCGCGGGGCCCCGGCGGGCGCCGGCCGCGCCCTGGCGGCCCCGGCGGGCGCCGCGGCCGGCCCAGGCTCCTCGCTCGCTCCGGCGGAGGTGGCGAAGTTACATCGACCACACGATGCTGCGTCCCGAGGCTCCCACCGCCGCGTTCGACAAGCTCTGCGAGGAAGCGCTGAAGCACGGCTTCTATTCCGTCTGCGTGAACTCCTGCCGCGTGGCGTACGTCGCGCGGAAGCTCCAGGGCTCGGACGTGAAGGTCTGCTCCGTGGTCGGCTTCCCGCTCGGGGCGATGACCCGCAGCGCGAAGGCCTTCGAGACACGGGAGGCCATCTCCG
Organism: uncultured Spirochaetota bacterium; assembly: GCA_963768665.1. GTDB lineage: Bacteria > Spirochaetota > Spirochaetia > SZUA-6 > Fen-1364 > Fen-1364. Next base: position 376,052 of record CAVYIU010000007.1, read on the forward strand.
ACGGCGCCGCCGAAATCGACATGGTCATCAACATCGGCCTTCTCACCTCGGGTGACACGCGCGGGGTGGAGGAAGACATCCGCTTCGTGCGCCGGGCCACCCGCGGCACCACGATCCTCAAGGTGATCATAGAAACGGCACTCCTGTCCCAGGAGCAGAAGGTGCTGGCCTGCGAGATCGCGAAGAAGGCGGGCGCCGACTTCGTGAAGACCTGCACGGGCTTCTCCGGCGGCGGCGCCACCGTGGAGGACATCGCCCTCATGCGCCGCGTCGTGGGAAAGGAGCTGGGCGTGAAGGCCAGCGGAGGCGTGCGGACCTACAAGGCCGCGGTCGCGCTCATCGAGGCAGGCGCCAGCCGCATCGGCAGCGCCGCGAGTGTCGCCATCGTGACGGGCGCAGAAAACGCGGGGACCTATTGAGCATCACCCTCAGGAACGGCGCGTACACGGCGACGGTGTTCGAGAAGGGCGCGGAGCTGGCGAGCCTGCGTGCCGCCTCCGACGGCCGCGAGTACATCTGGAACGGGGACGCTGCCTGGTGGACCGGCAGGGCGCCCATCCTGTTTCCCATCGTCGGGATGCTCAAGGACGGCCGTTACACGCACGAAGGCCGCAGCTACAGCCTGCCCGGGCATGGCTTTGCCCGGATCAGCGACTTCGTCGTGGCGGGTCGTGACGAGACGTCGGCGGCCCTCCGCCTGGATTCCAGCGCGAAGACACGGGAAAGCTATCCTTTCGATTTCTCGCTCACCGTCGACTTCCGCCTCAAGAACGACGGCGTTTCCGTGATGTACCGCCTGCGGAACACCGGCTCCGTGACCATGCTGTATTCCATCGGGTCCCACCCCGCCTTCATGGTGCCGTTTGCCGGCGGCACGATCGACGATTACTTCGTCCAGTTCGACCAGACCGAGCGCGACGAGCGCTGGTTCGTCGTCCCCCAGAACGGGCTCATCGACGCCGCGCACACCGAGCGGGCGTTCGAGGCGGGAAAAAAGATCCGGCTCTCGAAGACGATCTTCGAGAGGGGGGCGCTCGTCTTCAAGCATCCCCGGTCGACGACGTTCAGCCTCCGCAGCGATCTCAACGGGCATTCCGTTACGGTCCTCACGGAAGGGGCCCCGTACCTGGGCATCTGGGCCAAGCCGGGCGCGCCGTACGTGTGCATCGAGCCGTGGCACGGGATTGCCGACAGCACTGACTCCACCGGCGTCCTCTCGGAGAAAGAAGGGATACTTTCCCTAGAAGCCGGCAAGACCTTTGAGACAGGTTACCGGGTCATCGTGACATAGCGGCCCAGCGCGATCTCACTCAGGAAGCTCTACCGATCCACCGAAGGCAAAGGGCTTCCTTCCATGGTCAGGCGATCGCGGAAGTATGACTCTGTTTCCTTGTCCATGAAGTGTACGTAGCAGCCCTTAAGACCCCGGGTCAGAAGCACACGGTACGTGTTCTGCACGAGTTGCACGAACTTCTCGCCCGAACGCTTTACGACGGTGTCGAATGAGCGGCTTTTGTCGCCGTCCGGCTTCGCGTTCCAGGGGCGCGAAAAGCCGGGCAGTTGTACGTCGTCTTCGAGAATGCCGTCGTCCTTTGGTGCTGACCACTTCCAGCAGAAGCCCGCTGTCATGCGTGCCTTGAATCCCTGCTGGATACGTTCCTGGATCGCAGCGTCCAACATTTCGGCAGAGTCGAATATCCTGAACTCGAAAGCGCTGTTGACATTCCACCTGGCACCGTCATCCGGCTCCACCCCCAGCGTGCAGGATACCCAGCTGATGAATGCATCCGAGCCGAGACACCGAAACTGGGCATCGAGAGTATAGTCAAATACCTTGTATCCCTTCGCGCTCGCGTACTCTAGGATATACTTCGAGCTGCCTATTTCGTCATGCCGCACCGGCTGATGGTCATCAACGAGAAAGACTGCCACCCTCCCCGCATGCATGAGTTCCGAGATGAGAGGGTCATCTGTGCGCTTCTCACGTCGAACAAATCGATTCCTGCTTTTTGCCCACATACGATGGGCCTCATCGCATACCATCACGTCGAGCTCGTTCGATTCAGCATTCGTGTAGCTGCTGAATTGGCGACACTGCTGGGCACCTCGACGACCGACAATATGCCTCAAGGTTTCTGTGAATGCCTTTGATCCCGTCACGTAGTGAGTGTTGAACTCTTTCGCCGAGAGCCGCGCAAGGAGGTTGAGCGCTATCACGGACTTCCCTGTCCCCGGACCACCGCGAACGACTATGACTGACTTCACGCGCGAATGCAGTCCTTCATAGGCAGCAGAAAGCACTCTCTCGAACGCGATCAACTGCTCGTCGAGGAGGACGTATTCATCCCTTCCCTCCAGGATGCCCCCGATGTGCTCCAGCAGCTTCTTGCTCGGCTTGTACGCACTCTCTCGACCCGCTGGAGAACCTCAAGACCGCCGCCGCCACCTACCCGGCCTTTGAGAAAGGCCATGAGCTCATGAGAATGATCTGCCATGAACAGCGGACACGACTCGAGGTACGCCCGGTACTTGTCGTTGAGCAACACGTCGTGCGGCCTGTCCCCGTAGTTGTGCAGGTACGCACAGGCCGAAAGACCAATGGGAGATGGCTCTTCGTAAAAGGCTGTGTGGGCATCCTCGAGGTACAGCTTGTACTGGCCAACCTGCACAGACGGATGGAGGACATCGCGCATGGCTCCGCCGGTTCGCGTGACGACCTTGTCACCATATCCTTCACGGCACTCTTCCCACTGCTTCAGTTCGACGATCACCGCTTGGTCCTTCGCAGACGGATCGCGCCCCAGGATCATGCAATCCAGCCTCTTTGAGCTCATGGGAAGCTCGTATTCCAGGATGACGCCGTTGTCATCGAGTGACGCAGCCTCGAAGATGCCCGAGATGGCCCGAAGAGAATTCCGCCACGAGTTTACTTCCGCGGCCCCGGGGTCCCGGCGGTACTCGTATCGGAAGGCTTCCCGCAGCATATCTGCGACGCGGTTGTGGACCGTATCGCTGACAAAGGCCGTTGAAGATCCGGAATAGAGCCCCATGCGTCACCAAGCTCCGCGTATTTTCGGCTCGTGAGGCCGGCCTTCTCCAGTTTGGCAGACATCGCCTGGACAAGATCGACGCCAAGCACAACGCAAAGCTCCATCAGGTAGATGCCGACGTCGGCCGCCTCGTCGCGTATCTCCTCCCTATGGGATTCGACGCGCGAATCTATCTCGGCGCCGTTCTTCCACAGGAAATGCTCCAGGATCTCTGAGGCCTCAAGCGAAATGGCAATCGCCAGGTCCTTCGGATTGTGGAACTGCTTCCAATCCCTCTCTTCCATGAACCGGCGCAGGCGGGCTTTGAATGCAGGGTATTCTCCATCTGCGTGCTGGGCATTGTCCATCTCGGTCCTACCCCTTCCCTGCCTGCGCTTCCCCGGAAAGCCCGGGATGCCCTGCCACCTTCCGCCACGGAACCACGACTGTCGAGTGTCTTCTCGACTCCCTGTCTCCACCGTACACCAGGTAGTCATCCGTGGTCGCCTGGGAAAGCGCCCTCCAGTTGCTCGAGCCCGCGGAAGAAATCGGTGTTGAGCGTCATGCCTGACTTGATTTCCACGGGCGTCAGATTTTCGCCCGTGTCGATGATGAGATCGACCTCGTCGCCTTTGCTGTTTCTCCAGAAGAACAGGTTCGACGGGAGGGCCCTGTTGAATCGGGCCTTCAGGAGCTCTCCGACGACGAGGCATTCGAACAGGCTGCCCCGTTGCGGATGGATGGCGAGGTGGGCAGGATCCTGGACGCTGAGAAGCCATGATGCCAGTCCCGGATCATGGAAGTACAGCTTTGGCGTGCGCACGAGGCGCTTCCCGTAGTTCCTGAAATGGGGCTGCAGCAGGAAGACGATGTAGCTCGCCTCCAGGACGGAGAGCCAGCTGCGTGCCGTGTTGTGAGTGATGCCGCAATCGGCCGCGAGGGACGACAGGTTCAGGAGCTGCCCCACGCGTGCCGCGCACATGCGCAGAAAGCGCTGGAAGGCGGCCAGGTCGTGGACGTTCACGATTTGGCGGAGATCTCGCTCGATATACGTCATGACGTACGACCCGTACCACTGGGCAGGTGCGACAGGCCTGTCGTAGAGGGGCGGGTACATTCCCTTGTAGATCAGCGCATCGAGATCAGGCGGCAGCGCGTCTGCGGCAGTGAGCTCGCCGATGGCAAAGGGAAGGAGCTGCAGGATCCCCACGCGGCCGGCCAGCGACTGGCTGATTCCCGCGAGGAGTCCGAACTGTTGTGACCCGGTCAGGATGAAGCGCCCCGGGCTGGGGTCTTCGTCGGTAATGGTCTGAAGATAGGAAAAGAGTTTCGGGCTGCGCTGCGCCTCATCGATCAGCAGCCCGTCCGGGTGCGAGTGCAGGAAACCGCGCGGGTCAGCAGTGGCGATCTCCAGCATGTCGGGATCCTCGAGGGATACGTAATGGGTTGCAGGAAACGTTGCACGAACCAGCGTGGTCTTTCCGGACTGCCTCGGGCCCGTGACTGATACAATCGGGAACCCAGCAGCAAGAGACCGCAACGCCTGTTCGGCCGCACGCACGATCATCGAATCATAATCACTTCGTTTGTACATTTTGTCAATTCTATTGACAGAATGTACGAGTGAAACAGATGAGTAGTAGTCTGTGGCCTGCTTCGTCTTTTCTTCAAAACATCTCGAAATCATGTGTTGCATTAGCTGGTACTATGTATTATATAATAGTGTATCTAAGCTTGTAGCGTACATGAGCTACTACAGGAGGGAGCATGAACATTCAATTCAAGAAAGGGGTCCTGGAGCTGTGCGTCCTGGTCGTCCTTTGCAGAAAGGACTTCTACGGGTACGAGCTCGTGCAGGCGATATCGAAAAACATCGATATTGCCGAAGGAACGGTCTACCCGATCCTGCGCCGGCTGACCAAGGAAGGGTACTTCAAGACGTACATCCAGGAGTCGGCGGAGGGCCCCGCCCGCAAGTACTACCAGATCACCGAGAAGGGCCGGCAGTACGAGGCGGAGCTTCTCACCGAATGGAACAAGTTCGTCAACGGCGTCACGACGCTGATCGGGAAGGAGGCAGCGGCATGAACAGGGAAAAGTTTCTCTCCGAGCTGAAGGCGGCGCTGGGACGCATGTCCGAGGAAGAGCGCCGGGAAGTTGTCTACGACTACGAGGAACATTTCCGCATGGGCACCGCGGACGGGAAGACCGAGGAGCAAATCGCCCAGTCCCTGGGCAACCCGAGGGTCATCGGCCGCTCTTACGCCATCGACGCGCTCCTGGAGGAGCCGAAGGGCGGCGGCGGGGTGACGGCGACGTCCGTGCTGCGCGCGGTGTTCGCGTCGATCAGCCTCACGTTCTTCAACGTGATCTTTATCCTCGGGCCGTTCCTCGGCCTGGTGGGGGTACTGATCGGGCTGTGGGCAACGGCGGTGGCGCTGGCCGCTTCGGGGGTCGGAGTCATCCTGTCCCCGATCGCAGTGCTCATCGTACCCCGCTGGGTCACGCTGGACGGTATGGGTCCGGTGTTCTTCGTGTTCGCCGGCATCGGGGTGGCAGGGCTCGGGATGCTCTCGGGCATCGGGATGTGGAAGCTGACGCAGCTGTTCGTCCGCGGGACCGCGGCGTACCTGCGGTTCAACGCGCGGATCGTCACGCGCAGGAAGTAGGAGGAGATCATGAACAGGACAAGCAAGCTGACGCGCGTGGTTCTGATCACGACGGCCGTCACTGTGGCGAGTCTCGGGATCGCGCTGCTCATCGGCCTGGCGACCACCGGTTTCCGCTGGGACCATTTCGGACGCAATGGGGTCACGGTGGACGATACGAAGACGCAGGCACTGGACGGGGTGGAAAGGCTGGCCGTCGACGTCGTGAGCGACGACGTGCACATCACGGAGGGAACCGGCACCGCGCTCGTGGCGCGGCTGCACGGGACCACGGGGGCGCGGACTGCCGACACCATGCCGACGCTGGTGGTGGAGCGTAACGGCTCGACCGTGAGCGTGCGGGTATCCCGGAACGGACCTTCGGGTTCGGCTTCGCGTGGAGCAACCTGGAGCTGGACGTCACCGTGCCCAGCGGCTACGCGAAGTCACTCGCCGTGAAGAGTGTCTCCGGCGGCGTGACGGTCGCTGACCACGCGTACGCCGGGCTGGCCCTTTCCACGACCTCGGGTGATGTGAACGTGGGCACGGTGAGCGCAACGGACTTTTCCATGCACTCGACCTCCGGCACCCTGGCCGCCCTCTCGGTCGTGGCGACGCACGTAGACCTGTCCAGCGTCCGCGGCGACATCCGCATCAAGGGGCTGGCGGGCGCGACGAAGGCGCACACGACCTCGGGCGGCGTCACCATCTCCTACACGAGCGTGCCTGCCAGCGTGGACGCCAGCAGCACCTCGGGGAACGTCATCCTGCGCATGCCCGCGGACGCGGCGTTCCAGCTGGACGCGCATTCGACCTCGGGCGACATCACGTGCCGGTTCCCCATCACGATCGCGCAGGCAGGTTCCGGCGAAGGGCGCCACGCGCTCGCAGGGGCGGTCGGCAAGGGCGGCAGCCCGGTGGCGGTGCGCACCGTGTCGGGTGACATCCACATAGAGAACTGACGTTCACGTCCGGGACGGGGGCGGCGCCGGCGCGCCGCCCCCTGCTTGACTTCGATCCCCCGCCCAATTACTTTCTGCCTACAAGAAAGGCGATGGAGTTCGCCGGAACCGCCTCTTAATGACTCCTACCCAGCGGAGGGCACATGGAACCCATCTTCTTTCTTGCAGCGATCTACCTGTTTATCGCCGTCATCGCCGCCGTCATCTCCTACCACCTGCATGTCTCCATCGCACTCGTCGAGATATGCCTGGGCGTCGCCGCGGCCGCCGTGGCCGACCGGTTCTTCGGCACGGGGTCACTCGGGGGCAGCCAGCAGTGGCTGCAGTTCCTCGCGTCGGCGGGCGCGGTCCTGCTCACGTTCCTGGCCGGTGCCGAGCTCGACCCCGTGGTCATGCGCACGAAGCTCCGCGAGGTATCAGTCGTCGGGATCGTCGGTTTCGTGGCCCCCTTCGCCGGCGGGACCGCCGTGGCGCACTTCCTCCTGGGATGGACGGTTCCCTCGAGCTTCCTGGGCGGAATCGCGCTCTCCACCACGTCCATGGCCGTCGTCTATGCGGTGATGCTGGAAACCGGCCTGAACAAGACGGAGTTCGGCAAGGGGATCCTCGGCGCCTGCTTCGTGAACGACCTTGGAACCGTCATCGCGCTGGGGCTCATGTTCGCGCCGTTCACGTACAAGTCCATCGTGTTCATCGGCGTGAGCGCCGTCATGATCGCCCTGCTCCCGACCATCACGAGGTTCATCACGCGCGTGTACGGCAACAGGACGGCTGCCGTGCGGACGAAGTGGATCGTGGCGGTGCTGCTCGGCCTGGGAGCGCTCGCGTACTGGTCGGGAAGCGAGGCAGTGCTGCCGGCGTACGTCGTCGGCATCGTGCTCGCGGAGTTTGCATCGGCCGAGCACCTCTGGCTGCGCCGCCTGCGCACTCTCACCACGGGCTTCCTGACACCTTTCTACTTCATCCGCGCGGGATCCCTGGTCTCCGTTCCGGCCCTTGTTGCAGCGCCGCTCGCGTTTCTCTTCCTTTTTCTGTCGAAGGTCCTCTCGAAGATCTTCGGACTCTTCCCCGTGATCTCGCGGTTCAGGAAGCAGCAGCAGGAACGCTGGTACTACACCCTGATGATGTCGACGGGCCTGACGTTCGGCACCATCTCGGCACTCTATGGGTACAGCCACGGCATCGTTTCCCAGGCGCAGTACTCGCTCCTGGTGGCAACCGTCATTGCCAGCGCCGTCATCCCGACCCTCATCGCGGGACAGGCGTTTCTGCCGAAGCACCTCGTGGCTCCTGCCGAGGAGAAGCACCCCCTCCTCGTTCCCGAGGGAAGCCCCGCGGACGAGTAGGGTCGTGACGACCGGCGGCCTCGCCCATTTGCGTGAGGCGGGGGATCCCCGTACACTCCCGTTATGAAATGGATCACGCGATCTCACGTCCACGTGGACAGGGTGGCATGCCCGTGGCTCATCCGCCGGTTCGTCGACAGCGAGGCTGAGCTCCTCTTCGTGCCCGCGGGAGAAGTCGACAGGGTCGCGAAGGAGTCCGGGGCGATACCCTTTGACGTCCCCGGCGCCGCGCTCGGGCACGCGGACGGGCGGTGCTCGTTCGAAGCCATCATCGGAGCCTACGACCTGCGCGACCCGGGCCTGCAGCGGCTGGCGAAGATCGTCCACGCGGCTGACATCGCGACGGACATCGACACGGATCCCGTGGCGCGCGGGCTGGAGGCGCTTGCCACCGGCTACGGCATCCGGTTCCCCGACGACGCGGAGAACCTGGCCCGGCAGTTCGAGCTCTACGATGCGCTGTACGCCTGGTGCCGGTTCGACGTGCGCACATGAGAAGCACCACGGCCGCGAATGTCCGGCTCCTCTTCACCACGCGGATCGTCCGGCTTTTCTGCTACGGCTTCCTCTCGGTGGTGCTCGCGCTCTACCTGTCCCAGGCGGGGCTCGCCGACTGGCAGATCGGCCTCCTGTTCACGCTGACGCTCGCCGGCGACGCCGGTGTCTCCCTGCTCCTCACCACCACGGCCGACCGCGCGGGGCGCCGCCGGACGCTTGTCATCGGCGCGCTCCTCATGGTGGGCGCCGGCCTGGTCTTCATCGTCACGCGCAACCCGGTCCTCCTCATGGTCGCTGCCATCATCGGCGTCATCAGCCCGAGCGGCAACGAGATCGGCCCTTTCCTCTCCGTGGAGCAGGCGGCGCTCACGCAGCTGGTGCCCGACGAACACCGCACACGGCTGTTCGCCTGGTACAACCTCTCCGGCTCCTTCGCCACGGCCTCCGGCGCCCTGTTCGGCGGCTGGCTCGCACAGCTCCTCCAGGGCGGCGGGATGAGCGCCTTCAACTCCTATCGCACGGTCCTGGCAGGGTACGCGGCAGGGGGCGTGGTGCTGGCAGTGCTCTTCCTCTTCCTGGCGCCGTCCGTCGAGGTCCCGGCGCCCGCCGCGGCCTCCGCGACGGTGAAACGGACGCTTGGCCTGCACGCCTCGCGTTCCGTGGTGATGAAGCTCAGTGCGCTTTTTGCCCTCGACGCGTTCGGCGGCGGGCTGGTGGTCCAGAGCCTCGTGGCCTACTGGTTCCACGTCAGGTTCGGCATCGAGGCGGGCGTCATCGGCAGCATCTTCTTCGGCGCGAACGTGCTGGCCGGCATCTCGGCCCTGCTGGCCGGGCGCATCGCGAAGCGGATCGGTCTGATCAGGACGATGGTCTACACCCACATCCCGTCCAACGTGCTGCTGATCCTCGTGCCGCTCATGCCGAACCTGCCGCTCGCCATCGGTGTCCTCCTGGCGCGCTTCAGCATCTCCCAGATGGACGTGCCGACACGGCAGTCCTACACGATGGGCGTGGTTGCGCCGGACGAGCGCTCGGCAGCTTCCGGGGTCACCTCCATCGCCCGCTCTATCGGCGCGGCGGTTTCCCCGTCGCTGGCCGGTCTCCTTCTCTCGGTCCCCGTGCTCCTCGGCACGCCCTTTTTCCTCGCGGGGGGAATCAAGATTGTCTACGATCTCCTCCTCTACCGCGGCTTTCGCAGGCTGCCGCCGCCCGAGGAGCGGAGGTGAGCACCCCGCTCCGCCGGCTATCCCCCGCCGGGCGGTCCGGGCGCCCGGCCGGCGCTCGCGGGGCTCCGGCAGGCCGCGCAGGATGACAATGCCGGCGACGGGGCCGGCCATGGCGACCACGAACATCGCCGCCCAGGATCCCGTGCCGTTGAGGATCCAGCCGCCGATCAGCGGCATGAAAAGCGAAACAGCGGTCAGGGTGTTCGCGAACCCGATGTACAGCGGCCGGTCGCTTTCGGGCGCCCACTCCAGGACCCAGTTGAGAAACCCCGTCATGCCCGCGACGCCCTGCATGCCGACAACGATGAAGGCCACCGAGTAGACGTACATCACGCCCCCGGGTATCACGCGCGCCAGGAACGGCGCCCCGATGCCGATCAGCGGTGCAGCCAGCGACACCCATCCCCACAGGCGAAGGACCACGCGCGTGCCGCGCCGTTCCCCGATCACCCCCAGGAGAAACGAGGAGAAGACGCCGCCAACGAGCTGCACCGAGGTGAAAAGCCCGATGCTGGCCGGCGGGAAGTGCAGCACCTCGAGGCCGTTCACGACGTAGAAAGGCGCCGCGATGCCGAAACCGCCGAGCGCAATCCACGCGATCACGACGCGTCGAAACCCCGGGTCGGCGCCCACCACGGCCGCGAGCCGCCGGAAGTAGGAACCCCACGGCTGGGGCGGCCGCACGACCGCCAGCGGCGTCTCGTGAATGAACAGGAAGGAGACAAGCGATATGACCCAGAACGCGCCGCAGAGCGCGAACAGCAGCGCGTAGTTGTACGGCCACGGTATGGCGGGAGTGGACATGATGATGCCGATCAGCGCCCCGGCCCCGATCCCCGCCAGGCCGGGGGCGGTGGTGCCGAGGTTGATGAGCCGGGCGCGCGCCGGGACCGACACGCACCTCCCGAGGATGTCCAGCCAGGCGACGCTCGCCAGGCCGTCGGCGAAATAGAACGCGAGGTACAGGGCGAAGAATGTCACCAGGAGCACGCCGGGGCTTCGGCGGGCGAGGAGGACAATGGCAAGCGGGAGGAGGAGGCCGATGGTCCGTCCCACCGTGGCCGGGATCACCACGGCGGCCTTGCGGCGCGCCAGCCCGGCGAGCCTGTTCGCCGCGAAGAGCTGCGGAATGAGCCATCCGCCGGTGACGAGCGTCGAGGCCAGGCCGATGAGCGGCGCCGAGCTCGTCAGGGTTGCGAGGAAGGAGGGGATCACGGTGGTCTGCCCGGCGAAGCTTGCGCCCACGCCGAAGAAGAACATGTCGCCCGCAATCCCCCAGAAGGTGCGCCGGCTGTAGACCGGCCCGTTCGTGTCGCTCACCGCGGCATCCATGGCGTTTGCGCGGCCGTCTACGGCAGCTTCTTCCCTCCTGCCAGGTAGAGGTCGTACCACTCCTTGCGCGTGAGCTCGACTCCCGAGGCCTTGCAGATGTCGCGCAGCCGCCCGGGGTTCATCGAGCCCACGATCGGCTGGATGCGCGCCGGGTGGCGAAGGATCCACGCGATTGCCACGGCGACCGGCGGGATGCCACGCGCCTTTGCCACGACGTCCACCGCGGCGTTGAGCTCGGCGAACTTCTCGCTCCCGAGGAACGGCCCCTGGAACCATCCGTGGAGGAGCGGTGACCACGCCTGGATGGTGATCGCGTTCAGTCGGCAGTACTCGAGGATGCTGCCGTCACGGTCCACTGAGCCGTCGAAGTGCGTGTTCACGTTGATGCCGGAGTCGATCATGCCGGTCTCCGTGAGGCTCAGCTGGAGCTGGTCGATGACGAGCCGGTACGGGACGGCGCGGCGCAGGAGCTCGATCTGCATGGGGTTGAAATTGCTCACGCCGAAGGAACGGACCTGCCCGCTCCTGTGGAGGAGCTCGAACGCCTCCGCCACCTCGTGCGGCTCCATGAGCGTGTCGGGGCGGTGGAGAAGGAGAACGTCGAGGTACTCCGTCGACAGCCGCTTCAGGATTCCCTGCACGGCCTCGAGGATGTGCTGCTTCGAAAAATCGTACTGGCCCTTGCCGATCCCGCACTTGGACTGGAGGATGATTGTCGCGCGCACCGACGCGCTCATGCCGATGGCCTGCGCAAACACCTCCTCGGATTTTCCCCCGCCGTAGACGTCGGCGTGATCGAAGTAGGTCACGCCTGCATCCAGCGCGGCATGCACCAGCGCCGCCGCGTCCTTCGGGGCCAGCGCGCTCATCCTCATGCAGCCGAGAGCGATCTCCGAGCCGGTGACCTCTCCCCTGCCGATCGTGATCTGTTTCATAGGTGCCTCCCGGCGGTGACTTTAGCACGCCACCCGGCCGGGAGGACAGACGGGAAGCCCAGCCCTTCCCTTAGCGGAACCAACTCTCTGCCGTCTCGGCGAGCACGGGTGCCATGGACAGGGAGAAACGTGCCTCTTGCGCGATGACCTCCAGGCCTTCCGCGCCGGCCTTCACGCCCGTCACCCGCTCACGGGGTATGATGAACGTATCGACGCCGTAGCGGTTGGTGGCACCCGCGGGCTCACAGAGGAACATGAACTCGCGGGGATTCAGCACCACGAGCTGGCCTCGCGGCGCACCCCGGCGCGCCTTTTCCGCGACACTCGCGAACCGGGAGGAAACAGGTGCATCGCCGTCCAGCCGGACCTGCGGCGTGCGAAGCAGCTGCTCCCACTTGAAGGGCAACGCCGGTGCCCCGGGGCGCTCCGGGGGCACCGGCCGCGGAGATCCCGCCATTCTCCCTCGGAGCTGCAGAAGGGCCGGTTCGAGGGCGGCGCGTGCCACCATGTTGTAACGTATCCTCAACGCCTGCCCCGAGGAGAGGAAGCTGAGCCTTCCATAGAGCAGGATCGCAACATCTTCGATGGCACAGAGGTCCTCCAATCCGATCAGGACCCGCACGCCGGGCTGCGGCCTTGCCGTCCAGAGACCCACTGCCCGGGTCCCCAGGACGAGTACGCTGGCAGGCGAGATGATTTTCCGGCCCCGCACACCGGTGGAGCGGACTGCCATGGGAATGATGAACACCTCGTGAAGGTCATCGATGCCGCAGGGCTCCGCCAGGGAGCTCATCGCCTCTGGCGGCACTTCCTCGGCCCCGCGGGGCGTGAAGGGATAGCTGCCCCGTCGTTCCCTGAAGTAAGGCCCGGCTTCGCTCTCGGAAAACGGCAGCTCCCAGGATTCAGCGGGATCCAGCTCGCGAAGGCTCGCGGCAACCGTGTCACGGATGCTCATGTCTTTCCCCTCCTTCACCCATCACGCGGTCGATCATCCGCAGGAGGTCGCCGCGGCTGAAAGGCTTCCGCACGAGGTGGACCCCCTCGGAAAGCTCGCCCTGCTTCCCCAGTGCTTCCCCGGCGTAGCCGGAGATGAAGATCACCTTCAGGGCTGGGTCTTTCTCCGTCAGCGCCCGCGCGAGGTCCGCGCCCCCCATCCCGGGCATGATCACGTCGGTGACGAGGAGGTCGAAAGGTTCTTCCACCGCGCCCGCAACGGCCAGCGCCTCGCGGCCGTCCGAGGCTTCCCGAACCGCGTGCCCTTCTGCCGCCAGGATGGAACGTGCCAGCACGCGCACGAGATCCTCGTCTTCCACCAGGAGCACGCGCAGGAACTTCCCGCGGCCGCGGGGTTCACCCGGTCTGCAGGTCCGGTTTCGGGGCGGACACGGCACCGGGCGCCGCCTCCGCGCGGGGGAGATACACCTCGAAGGTCGACCCGCTGCCGGGCGCGCTCTGGACGAAGACGTGGCCGCCTGCCTGCGTGACGATGCCGTACACGGTGGAGAGGCCGAGGCCGGTGCCGCGCCCCTGGCCCTTCGTGGTGAAGAAAGGCTCGAATATGTGCGTCAGCACGTCGTGTTCCATGCCCGTGCCCGTGTCGCTGACGGCGAGGACCACCCACCGGCCCGGTCCGAGCCCCGGCCGTCCCGGCACCGGCGCGGTCTCCACCAGGGCGTCCGCCGTGGACATGGTGAGCGTGCCCCCCTTGCCCATGGCGTCACGCGCGTTGACGGCGAGGTTCATGATGACCTGCTGAAGCTGGCCCGGGTCCATATGGACGGGGCCGACGCCCGGCGCGAGCACAAAGGAAAGATTGATGTCTTCCCCAATGAGCCGGCGAAGCATCCTCTGCAGCCGCGTGACCTCCGCGTTCGTGTCCAGCACCCGGGACTGGCGCACCTGCTTGCGGCTGTAGGCGAGGAGCTGCTCCGTGAGCGCGCGGGCCTGGGCGCCGGCGTTCACGATCTCGCGGATCTCGTCGCGGGCGCCCGCCGGCAGGTCGCGGCGGTCGGCGAGCAGCTCGGCGTACCCGCCGATCACCGTGAGCAGGTTGTTGAAGTCATGGGCCACCCCGCCGGCCAGCCGACCCACCGCCTCGAGCTTCCGCGCCTGCTGGAGCTGCTCCTCGCGCTCCCGCAGCGCCTCTTCGGCGGTCTTGCGGTCGGTGACATCCCGGAGCACGCCGGTGAGCACCGTGGAGGGGCCGTCGCGGGTGACAGTGCTGAGGCCCTGGATCCAGCGCACCGTGCCGTCCGGCGTCAGCACGCGGAACTCCTGCTCGCGCGCGCCGATGCGCACCGCGTCGGGGCTCACGGACTCCTCCACGCGTCGCCTGTCATCGGGATGGACCTTGCGCAGCGCAATCCCGGGATCCGCGAGCCACTCTTTGGCGGTGAAGCCCATGAGCTGCTCGATCTGGGGGCTGATGTAGAGTGACCTCACGGGAGGTCCGAGCTCCACCACGAAGTTCACCACGGGGAGCTGCTCGACGATGGAGCGGTAGGATTCCTCGGCTTCATGGCGGGCCGCCTGCCTGCCTGTCTTCACGACGGAGCGGAACAACAGGAAAAGGATGACGCCGATGCCTGCGATCGCCACCGCCACCGCGAAGATCCACGGCCGCAGGAAGCCGCTCATGCGCTGGAGGATCTCGTCCTCGGGCGCCGCCACCGCGATGGACCACCAGCTGTCGAGCACGGAGATCCGGCGGAAGACCACCTGGATCTCCTTCGAAGCGCCCGAGGCATGGTCGCGGTGCAGGACGACGATCCCGCTCGCGCCCTGCGCCATGGCCCGCGCAAGGTCCGTCTCCTCCTGGCTCTGGCCCCGGCGCTCCAGGGCATTTTCCCCGATACGGGCGGGGTTCGGGCTGTAGATCTCGTGGCCGTCGCGCGTGAGGGCCCACGCGTACCCGGCCGTCCCGACGCGGATGCCCGAGACGTAACGCTGTGCGATGCCGTCGATGGGGAGGAGGACCGCCAGGCTTCCGTCGAATACCTTGCGCCTCATCACGGGCACGTGCAGGGCTATCGAGCGATAGCCCTGCACCGAGACGAAGACGTCACCCAGCACCGGCTCGTGGGTGGCAAGGAGCCGCTGCACGTGGGGCTGCGTGCGGATGTTGGTCCCGACGGAGTCCGTGCCCGGCCACGTGTAGAGGATCGTCCCGTCCGGACCCATGCGGGTGATGGACAGGTATTCCCCGCCCCCTGACAGGTAGTACCGCTTCATCGCCTGCTCGCCGGCGTCGCTCACCGTGAGCACGCCATCATCCATGGCGAGGAGCTGGAGGCCCGCCACCAGGTGCGCGAAATAGTCGGTGATGCTCCTGTTCGCCTGTTCCGCCAGCGTGCCCTGGAGATCCGCCATCTGGGCGGCGGTGCCTGCCCGCACGCCCCGGAAGACCCACACGGCAAGCCACGCACTTGCCGCCAGCCAGAGCACGAGCGCCACCACGGGAAAGATGCTTCTCACCACGGGTCGTTTCGCGTGCGTGTGGGGTCTGGCGGGAGCGGACGTCGGCGGGCTGTCCATGAGAGTCCCAGTCTACTCCCCGGGGCGCCGGGACGTAAATCGCCGCCCGGGCGGGTTCCCCGCCCGTGGTGCAATCTCCATTATGAGGATTGACAGGTTCTCCTCGATCTCTGGCGCCGCACCGTTACCGGCGAGTCCTGCCCACGGCGATCGTCGGCGGTGACACTCCAGACTATGATCGAGCCGCGACCGGTGGCCAGCGGAGAGGTGGTCGAGTCCACGCGACGCCATGCCGCGCGCCGTGAGAGGAGCGCTCGCGATACGGTGATGGACAGTATTCTCGTCGAGGAGCGGCCGGACGTTCGGAGACACCTGGAGCTCCGCCCGGCTCGACACACCGCGGCGGGGTCGCAGGGGAGGTGCCATCATGGACGTTGTGCAGCTGGGGCGGTCGGGCCTCAGGATTTCGCATGTATGCCTCGGGACAATGACGTTCGGGAGGGAGGCGGATGAGGCCACTTCCTTCGTGATCATGGACCACGACACGGATCAGGCTCTCCAGGTCGTCGAGCAGTTTGTCCGGGAGGCGTCGAAGCGCGCCCTGAGTCCCGCCCAGCTCGCCCTCGCGTGGGTCCTCGCGGAGCCGCGCATCAGCGTGCCGATACTCGGAGCACGCAGCCTCGAGCAGATCACGGATTCGCTCAAGGGAGCGGAGGCGGCGTAGACAGGTGCACCACGTGTGGCTACCATCGCGCCCGACGTGCTGGTCCCTTCCCTTGCGAACGCGCTCTGCCAGTTTGCCGTCTTTGCCGCAGGGGCGCTGTGTGCCTCGCTTGCAGGTTCCGTTGCCGTCCTCTTCGTGTCCACGGCAATCATGGGGCTTGCAAGCGGTGTCGGAGTCCCCATGATGGTCGGGCTCTCCATCCAGAATGTCGATGCGTCGCGTCGCGCCACGGCAATGGGGTTTCACCAGGCAGTGTATTCGATCGGGCTCTTCGCAGGCCCCTGGATCGGAGGAATCATCGCCGATGCAGTCGGGATCCGCGAGATCTTCGTCATCATCGCGGCGTTCTCCGTCGCGGCGCCCAGTTGCGTGATCTCTCCGAACCGGTTTCACGAAGCCGATGTGCGCGCACGTACCAAGGCTCAATAGGAGGGCGCCGCCACTGTCGTGCCGCCCGGGTTGACCCGCGCGGCCTCCCTCTGTAGAGTGCGGCGCAGGCGGTCGCAGTCCACCCGCGTGAACAAAACAGGAGGCCCGATCCCATGAAAAGGGATGACGTGTCGTTTTCCCGGCTATTCCTCGCGCTGTTCGCTCTCTTCATCACCTGCCTTCTCGTTTCGAACATCATCGCGGGCAAGCTGATCGTCGTGGCCGGGATCGTCCTCCCAGCGGCGGTCGTGCTGTTCCCTATCACGTACCTGCTCGGGGACATCTTCACGGAAGTCTACGGCTTCAAGAAGACGAGGATCGTGATCTGGTCAGGGTTCGCCGCGAACATCCTCATGGCGGCGTTCTTCCTCGTCGCCATCGTCCTGCCCTTCCCGGCCTTCTTCAAGGACCAGGGCGCCTACGCGATGGTTCTCGGCCTGACGCCGAGGATCGTCGCCGCTTCGCTCATCGCGTACTGGGCGGGAGAGTTCGCAAACTCCATCACGCTCTCCGCTCTCAAGAAGGTCACGAAGGGACACTGGCTTTGGATCCGCACCATCTCCTCGACGGTCGTCGGCCAGGGGCTCGACACGGCCATCTTCATTACCCTTGCGTTCGTCGGAAGAGCGCCCTCGAGCGTCCTGCTCCAGCTGATGATCGCCCAGTACCTGTTCAAGGTCTCCTACGAGGTCATCCTGACGCCGGTGACCTACCTGGTCGTGCGGGTGATCAAGAGACGCGAGGGTATCGACACCTTCGACACCGGCGTCGACTACAATCCGTTCGGGATAGGGGGCAGATAATGGCCGAACAGACTTTCGAGGCACTGGGGAACAAGGTGGCCGTCCCCCGCCGGAAGCTCGAGGTCTTCTCCGCACCGGCCCACGTGAAACGGGTCGTGCTCGAGAGCGACGAGGTGACGAGTCTCTGCCCCGTGACGGGGCAGCCGGACTGGGAGACGGTGCGGATAGAGTTCGAGCCCGACGCGCTCTGCATCGAGAGCAAGAGCCTCAAGCTGTACCTCTGGTCGTTCCGCGAAGAGGGAGCTTTCTGCGAGGAGCTCGCCGCCCGGATAGCGAAGGACATCTTCGAGGCATGCAAGCCGCGCCGCGTCGTGGTGACCGTCACGCAGAAGCCACGAGGCGGAATCACCATCGAGGCGACGGCAGCCTTGCCTGGCGAGGTCTCCTGAGAGCCGCCGCGCCGGCGACCGCAGGACCTCACACCTCCTGCGGTGACCGGTGAGCGAAGCGGAAGCGCGAATCGGGCAGGTGCCGAAGGACCTCGACCAGGAATTCGATGGCGGGGAAGACCTTCATGTCGGTGTGGAAGTAGTCGCTGTGCGGGGCGCGGGGACGACGGTATCCGTGTTCTCCTCGATCTCATCCAGGACCGCGGTCCCGATTCCGAGCCTCGGAACCAGCTCATGGCGAGGAAGCCGAAGCCGCCCGCTGCTCGACGCCTGCGGACTCTCCCTTCACTCGAGCTGGACTTCCCACAACGTGAGGGAGGCCGGCGGGAGGGTGATCGCGTTGCCGGCCCTGCCCTTGCCGGGCGGTGCGGTGCTCGGCGCCACGCGGTCCGGGTCATCGAAGGTATTGCAGGCATGAGGGTCGGCGGCGCAGAGATGGACTTGTCGTTCCTGTCGGGACACCGTGGCGCCTTCCACGTTCATTTCCACCTCTGCCGGCTGTGAATAGTGGGCATTGACAAGGGTCACCGTGAGCGTGCGGTCCGAGAGGGACGCCGAACAGGTTACCTGGCCGAGTGCCTCTCTCCCGGTCCTTGTCGGGAAGGAGAGAGTCTCTCCTCGTATCGACGTGCGAAGGCACAGGCCATTCTGGTGGCCCTTGAAGAAGTCAAAGACGTGGTAGTTCGGCGTGCGCACCAGCTTGTCCCCCGCCGCCAGGAACAGGGAGTGGAGGTTGTTCACAAGCTGGGCGATGTTCGCCATCACGACGATGTCGCAATGATTGTTGAAGATGTTGAGGGTCATCGCCGCCACGAGCGCGTCCCGCATCGTGCTCTGCTGCTCGAAGAGGTTCTTCCCCGCCGAGGGGCCCGAGCCCTCCGGGTGCCAGCACCCCCACTCGTCGATGATGAGCCCGATCCTTCGGTCGGGATCAGAGAGGTCCATCTGTGCCCTCTGCTGAAGGACCAACTCCTCCATCAAGGACCCCTTGCGGAGCTGCTCGTACCACTGGCTCTCGTCGAAGCGCAAGGCATCGCCCGTCGTCCCGCAGTAGTAGTGCGCAGCGTATCCGTACAGGGGGCAGGAGATTCCCTCGACGACGTCGTTCCACTTCTCGAAGAAGCGCCGGGTCCATTCCAGGTTGTTCCCGTTCGGCCCGCACGCTATGTACTTTCTCTCCCGCCCGACGCTGGAGGCCACCTTGGCGTACTTCCTGTAGAGCGCGCAGTAGTCCTCCGGTGTCATGTTCCCGCCGCCGCCCCAGTTCTCATTGCCGAGACCCCAGTAGGTGACGTCGAACGGTTCAAGGCTGCCGTTGCGGGCGCGCAGGTCCGCCAGCGCTGTCGCGGCCCTGGGGAGATCGCAGTACTCGATCCAGTTGCGGATCTCCAGCGGCGTGAGTGACGTGAGGTTCGCGGCGACGTATGGCTCGGCCCCGACCAGGCGTGCAAACTCCATGAACTCGTGCGTGCCGAACTCGTTCGACTCCAGTCTCCCGTCGTGGTTGTACCACCAGTTGACCGTCGTCGGGCGGCTGGCGCGTGGCCCGATCCCGTCGCGCCAGTTATACGTCTCCGCAAAGCATCCGCCCGGCCAGCGCAGCACCGGCGCTTTGATTCTCCGCAGGTCGTCCACCAGCGCCTTGCGGATGCCGTTGATGTTCGCAACGGGTGATGTTTCTCCCACCCAGATCCCGTCGTAGATCACGCCGCCGATATGCTCGCAGAAGTGTCCGAAGATGTTGGGATTGATAGTGCCGATTGGATTTGCCAGCTCGACGGTGATCCTTGTCACGCACCCTCCTCTTCCTGTGCCACGTCCGTGTGACCTTCCGCCGCGGAGCAGTCGTAGCGGCAGCTATCACTATAGCCTGCCGTCGGGTCAGACGGCCAGGACGGAGGCCCCCCGTAACCCGCGGGTGCGAATGCGCTGGCCTCGCAACCGCGGTGCCCGTGTCCCCCGACATCAGCACACTCCGATATGTCCCTGGACCGACCGGTTCCTTCGGCTCGTCCGTCGCCTGCCGCCCGCCGGTGGTAACACGACGTTCCCGCGGCGGTGTTACACTCGAAAGGGCCCGCTCGTGCTATGCTCAGGGCGTCCCCAAACCTCGTCTGCAGGAGATCTTCAGGAAAATGGCAGTACAAATGTCCGCGACCTCGAAGCTCAACCAGGGTCTGCGCATCTTCTTCTCCGAGTTTGTCCGCGTCAGCCTGCGGCATCCAAGCCAGGCGCTGTTTTTCGCGCGGACCATCCTCTGGCAGGCGGCGGCCGCCCGCCGCCGCGCGGCCGAGGCCCGCAACGGCCTTCACGTGCCACCCATCGCCATATTCAGCATCACCAACAGGTGCAACCTGCGCTGCAAGGGCTGCTACGCCCAGGCCATCCGCGGCGACGCTCCTGATGCGCTCAGCCCCGCGAAGCTGTGCGAGATCGTCGCGCAGGCAGACGAGGTCGGCGTTTCCTTCTTCGTGATCGCCGGCGGCGAGCCGCTCACGCGACCCGAGATCGTGGACATCACCCGTGACTACCCGCACATCATCTTCCTCCTTGTCACCAACGGCCTTCTTCTCGATGCGCCGCTCATCGAAAAGCTGAAAGCGCAGCGCAACACGGTGCCGGTCCTCAGCATTGAGGGGACGCCGGCCGAGACCGACCAGCGCCGCGGGCGCGGCGTGCACGAGCGGCTCCATGAGAAGATGGCGGCCCTCCGTGCGGCAGGAATCTTCTTCAGCCTCTCCTTCACCGTGACGCGCGAAACCTACGGAACCGTCACCGATCCGCACTTCATCGAGCAGGCGGTCGCGCAGGGCTGCAAGCTGTTCCTGCTCCTGGAGTACACGCCCCTTCGAGAAGGCACGGACGAGTGGGTCATCACCGACGAGCAGCGGGAAGCCATGAGGGGCCACGTCGCCTCCTTCCGCGCGCGGTTTCCCGCCGTCTTCATCGCGGTCCCGTGGGACGAGGAAGAGCAGGGCGGCTGCCTGGCCGCGGGCCGAGGGTTCGTGCACATCAGCGCCGGGGGCGACCTCGAGCCATGCCCCTTCGCTCCGTACTCGGATGCGAATCTCCTGCTCGTCCCGCTGCGGGAGGCGCTGGGCTCCCGGTTCCTCGCGGCCATGCGGGAGAACCACGAGATGTTTGCCGAAACGGCAGGAGGCTGCGCCCTCTGGAAGAACCGCGATGCGGTGAGGTCGCTCCTCGCCGGGAGTGCGAAATGAGCGGGGCGCAGCCGTCCTCGGCGGAAGCGACCGCCGCCGGGCCCCGGCGGCTCTGGACCCGGAGCTTCATCCTCCTGTGGCAGGGTCAGCTCGTCTCGATCCTGGGCGACGTGGTGTATTCCATTGCGCTGGGGTTCTGGATCCTCGCGGCGACCGGCTCCACGGGGCTCATGGGTGCCCTCATGGCCGCGTCGACCCTGCCGCGCATCCTGGTGGCGCCGGTGGCCGGCGTCGTGGTGGACAGGTTCGACCGCCGCCGCCTGATGGTCTGGATGGACGCCATCCGCGGCGCCGCCGTGGTGGCCGTAGCCGTGGCCGCCATCGCCGGGTTCCTGCAGGTCTGGATGGTTTTCGCCGCGGGGGTCCTTCTCGGGCTGTGCGGCGCATTCTTCAGCCCCGCGGTCAGCTCGATCATCCCTGACATCACGGCGCGCTCCAAGGTCGTGGCGGCCAACTCGGTGTTCGGGATGCTTGGTCCTGCCGGGAACATCATCGGCAGCTCGGCGGGAGGCGTGCTCTTCTCCGCTCTCGGCGCGCCCATCCTGTTTCTCTTCAACGGGCTCTCCTACCTGTTTTCCGCGGGGAGCCTCCTCTTCGCACGGGTCCCGCGCATCGTCCACGCCGGGGCAGCCCCGAGCTTCGGGAAGGACCTGCGCGCGGGCGTCTCCTTCGTCTGGACGATCAGGGGTCTGCGCCTGCTGATCCTCACGGCAGCCCTCCTCAACTTTTTCGCCAACATGGCCATCATGCTCTTTCTCCCGTACTACCAGAGGAACCCTGCGCTCGGTCCCGTGAAGTACGGCATCGCGATGGCCGTTTTCACCGGCGGCATGTTCCTGGGCATGGCGCTCACGGCCGCGGTGAAAGTGCCGCCGGCGCGCCGCGCCTTCCTGTTCCTCGTGAACGGCCTCGTCTCCATGGCCTGCTTCATCGCCTTCCCGTTCGCGGGCGGCTTCGGGCTCGGCGCCCTGTTCCTGGGAGTCGCCGGTTTCACCAACGCCATCATCAACGTCTTCATCAACGCCGTCATGCAGCTCGCCGTCCCGCAGGCCATGCGGGGCAAGGTCTTTTCGTTCATGGGCATGGTGACGATGGGCCTGACGCCCATCGCCTTCGCGCTGGGAGGCGTGCTCGCGGAGTTCCTCCCGCTGCGACCCCTGATCGGCGGGTGCTTCGTCATCGCCACGGCCCTGGCCATGCCCATGGTCGTCGCGCCGTCGTTCTGGAGGTTCATCAATTTCGATCCCGAGGGGGACACGGTGGAGTCGGTGAGCTGAACGGTCGGCGCACGAGGCAACCGCGCCCCGTGGCTGATCGACAGCAGAAATCGTCGTGCGACGCCCGCACCGAGGGCTTCCACGAACGTCGCCTGCTACCGTCCCCTGCCGCGCGCTTCCCGCCCGAGCGTCAGCACAAGCCCCAGGGTGACGAGCCCCACGAGCGCAGCCGCGAGAGCAGCCATCGGCGCGTGCGCGAACCGGGCGAGCAGGCCCGCCGCGCAGAACGCCGCGGCGACGAACGCGATGATAATGGCATCGCCGGCAAAGAAGTCGTACGTTGCCTTCAGGGCCCTGAGGATCTGCTTCATGCCCGTGCCCTCTTCACGCGGCCCGCAGTCACGCCTTTCAGCCAGGTGACGAGCACGCCCGCCAGCAGGAGGTAGAACGCGACCAGGACGAGCAGGAAAAGATCCTCGCCCCACCATGAGATGCCGATCCCTTCGCCTCCCCAGAAGGTGCCGAACGTGGTGAGCATGATGCCGACCACGAACTTCAGCGTGTTCTCGGGGACCCGCTGCAGCGGCGCGCGCACCAGGCTTCCCAGTGCGACGATGACCACGAATGCCGCTGCCGCTCCGAGGGACGAGAACGGGATTCCCCGGGGTCCCGCCTGGACCCCGAAGGTGATGACGATGAACGCCACCTCCAGGCCTTCCAGCAGCACGCTCTTGAACGAGGTCACCACGCCGAAGGCGTCGAGCCTGCTGCTGCGCTTCTCGCCCCGGGCGCGCATCTCCGCCATGCGCTCCTCGTAGATCGCCTCCTCGTCATGCGTGGCCTTCAGGCCCGCGTAGCGCATGATCGACTTCTTCAGCCACTTCAGTCCAAAGAGAACGAGGAGCACGCCGACGACGAGGCGCAGGATGTCGAGGGGAACGAAGCGCAGGAGTGCCGTGCCCAGCGTGCCCACGATCACCGCCAGGGCGGCAAGCGCGATGCCCGTTCCCAGCAAGGCGCTTCTCCAGTTGATGGTGACCCCGACGACGAGCACGATGGTGAAGGCTTCGACGAACTCGACGGCCGACGCGAGGAAAGAGGCAACGACAACGGCCCACAGGTTTGCGCTCGACATTGGCTCCGGTCTTTCAATGTGCCCGCTCCGGGCGGCCGGTCTACCCCCGTCTGTCGCCACGGCCGTCGATGCGCCCTGCCGCCGGCATCCTTTGACAGCGCCGCCGGGCGCCGCTACGCTCTGGCGCCAGGAAAGGGAGACGCAGCCGATGAAAATCGCGGGGAAGGTCTGGACCAGGCGCGAGCTGGAGCGAAGGGCAGGATCCGTGGCGCAGCTCGGGGGTGCCCGCTGGTGCGAGCTTGCCGACGGCCGCGGGCGCGGCATGAGGAGCATCGAGGTAGACGCCGGCTCGGGTCTTGCCTTCAGCGTCCTGCCTGACCGCGGCATGGATATCGGGCGCGCCTCCTGGCGCGGGATCCCGCTGGTCTTCTTCGACGGGAGCGCGGAGGCGCACCCCGCGTACTACGATCCGGCGGGCTCGGAATGGCTGCGCGGCTTCGCGGGAGGGCTGGTCACCACCTGCGGCCTGTCCTACTTCGGCGCACCGGGCCGTGACGGGCCCGACGAGCTCGGCCTGCACGGACGGATTGCCAACGTCCCTGCCGTGCGAGTCGCTGACCTCTCCGGCTGGGAAGGCGACGAGTTCGTGGTCCGGGTACGCGGGACGGTCGAGGAAGGGGTGCTCTCCGGAAGCCGGCTGCGCCTCGTGCGGACCGTCAGCATCACGCTGGGCGGGGCCGTGCTGCACGTCGAGGACGAGGTGGAGAACGTCGGGCTCGTTCCCGCTCCCTTCGTGATCCTCTACCACGTCAACCCCGGCTTCCCGCTTCTCGATGCCTCGACGCGGCTCACTGTCGGGGCGCGGTCCTGCACCTCGTACGACGAGCACTCGGAGGCGGGTTTCGCGGAGCGTTTCGCTTTCGGGGAGCCGCGGGAGGGATGGAAGGAGCAGAACTACCTCCATCGCGTGGCGGCAGATGCGTCGGGCACGGCCCACGCCGTCCTGGCGAATCCGCTCCTCGGTGACGGCGTCGCGCTGACGGTCTCTTTCTCGGCCGGCACGCTCCCGTGGCTGTCGGAATGGAAGAACCTCGCGCCGCGCGACTACGTGATCGGCCTGGAGCCGTGCAACGCGCCCATCCGCAACCGCGCCGAGCTGCGCCGGCGGAGAGAGCTGCCCGAGCTTCAGCCCGGTGAGACGCGCCGCATGACGCTGGACATCGGGGCCATGGACGGTCGCGATGCCATCGAGCAGCGAGTGAAGGAGATCGCGCGCCTCAACGAGCAGTAGCCCCCGCGTCGACCAGCGTCGCGGCGGACGCATTCTGCGCCACCTGCCGTGGATCCTTGCAGCCCGGGATGACCGCCGTAACGCCCGGGCTCTTGAGGCACCAGGCGAGAGCCCACGCGGCCATGGGCACGCCCGCGGGAACCTCCTCACGCTGGATGCGCGCCGCTTCCCGGGCAAGGGACGCGATCTCCTCCGCCTTCCTGCCTGACCGGTGGTCGGTCGGGGCGAAGCGGGTATCTTCCCGGTACGTGCCGCCCAGGAATCCGCTGGCAAGCGGAACGCGGGCCAGGAAGCCCAGGTTGGCTTCCCGGGAGAATGGCAGGAGGGATTCCT
Organism: uncultured Spirochaetota bacterium; assembly: GCA_963768665.1. GTDB lineage: Bacteria > Spirochaetota > Spirochaetia > SZUA-6 > Fen-1364 > Fen-1364. The sequence goes on from CAVYIU010000007.1 coordinate 400,984, forward strand.
CGGCCCACCGGTCCAGGCGGTTGTAAACGACCTGGAGGCATTCCGCACCAACGTCTTTCGCGCGCCGCGCCTGGTACAGGCGCGCCTCGGGACCGATGGCTCCGCCCACCGAGACGCCGAGGTGCCTGACCTTCCCGGCCTTCTTCTGCGCGGCGAGCATCGTCCAGAGCTCCTCGTTGTCGAACGCCTCGTTCGTGCCGGAGTGGAACTGGTAGAGGTCGATGGAGTCGATCCCGAGGGCGCGCAGGGAGTCCTCCATCTGCTTCCTCACGTCGGCCGTGCTCCACAGCTGCACGCGGGGCCCCCGGCCGGCAAACGCGTGCCCGAACTTCGTGGCGATGACCCACCGTTCGCGGTCCTTGCGGATGGCCGCACCCACGAGCTTCTCGGAGAGATGGTCACCGTAGCATTCCGCCGTGTCCACGAGCGTTATGCCGGCGGCGCGCGCCGCGTCGAAGATGGCATCCACCTCCGCCGCCGCGAAGTCTTTTCCCCATTCGCCGCCCAGCTGCCACGTTCCCATCCCGATGACGGACACCGAGAGACCGGTTGCACCGAGTGTTCGATAGACCATGGGACGAAGGTACTGGAGGAAGCGGCAAGAGTATATTGGTCCCGTGAGAGCTCACAGGATTGTGATTGTACAAGCTGTTCGTGGTCAGCTTCGGGGAGGCACCGAAGCCTTGAACAGGACGGCGCGGGGCGCCCGCGCTGCCACGGAGTAGGGAACGCCCGCCGGCACGAGGGCGATCCCTCCCCGGGAAAGCGTGAGCGCCCGGCCCGCGGCGACGACGGCTGCCGATCCCTCCACCGCGATGAGGGTGTCCGCGCCGTGCTCCCTGCCGCCCGAGTAGGGCACCCCCTGGCTGACCTCGATGCGCTCCAGGGCGAACTCCTCGGCCGGCGTCTCGTACTCGCGGCCCGTTTCAGACCGGGCCCGCCCCTCGAGGATGGCAGGCTTCCCGTCGCTGAAGTCGAGCGTGGCGAGGAGCTCGTTCACGTCCACGTGCTTCGGCGTCAGGCCGCCGCGCAGCACGTTGTCCGAGTTGGCCATGAGCTCCACGTTGGCGCCTTCCAGGTACGCGTGGAGCGTTCCCGCGGGCTGGTACGTTCCCTGCCCGGGCTTCAGCCGCACGAGGTTCATGAGGTAGGCCGAAACGATGCCCCGGTCCCTGCCGCCGCCGGGCAGCGGGAAGGTCCGCGCCGCGCGCAGAGCCCAGAAGCCGGGCATGTCACGGGAAAGCGCGCCGCGCGCGTCTTCGGCTTCCAGCCGGGCGACGAGGGGGTCCAGGATGGCGTTCACGGCCTGCTGCGGCATCGTCATCACGCGCGCGTAGAGCTCCTTGAGGAGGGCAGCGCGCGCAGCGGGACCCGCGGCCGCCCGTCTGCGCTGGTCGAAGTCGGGCATGCATGCCGCGAGCTCGGCCTCGGATCCCAGCACCTCGGAGATCTCCTCCAGCGGCCGGAAGCCGTGCAGCATCCAGAAGTCCGTGAGCACGACGTGGACCTCGGGCTTGTGGTTCTCGTCGCGGTAGCTGCGCTGCGCGGCGTCGAGGGGAATGCCGGCGGCGTTCTCCCTGGCGAATCCCTCCTCGGCCTGTGCCTTGGACGGGTGGGCCTGGATGGACGCCATGACGCGAACGTCAAGGACCTTGAAGAGGTACGGCAGCCGCCCGGTGAACCGCAGGGCATCGTCGGAACCGAGGACGACCCAGGGGTCCGCCGCTATCAGGCGATCGAGAGAGATCCGCGCGCCGTCGATGTCGGCGGTGGCCGTCCCGCGCGGGTGGGTTCCCATCCACAGCTCGGCGAACGGCCGGCCTTCAGGGTTGGGGAGGCCGATGAGCGCCGGGATGAACTCGCGTCCGCCCCACTCGTAGTGCTGGACGGCCCCGGCGAGGGGGATGGCGCGCGGCAGCGCCCGGAAGGCGGCGATGGCCGTGCGCTCCGCCGCCTCGCGCTCGAGGCGCCGCACGGTGCCGTTCGCGGCAGACGCGGCGGCGACGATCGCGGCAGTGCGCTCGGCGGAGCCGGTGACGACGTAGACACGCATCTCGGGCGCGTTCCCCGACGGCCTGAGGTGCACCACGTCGCCGCCGGTGAAACCGACGCGCACGCCGTCAAGCCAGTCGATCCACTGCACCTCGTCGGAGCCGTCGGCAGGCGAAAAGATCCGCGCGATTCTTGCCCGCAGTCCCGCCGCCTCTTCCGCGGCAGGCATGGCGCCCGTGTCGGTCCGCTCCGCCCCGTCGAGGCCGACGAGCGTCACGCTGCCGGGGGCAAAAAGCGCGCTGCGCAGCGTCGCGTCCGACGGGGTGAGCCATGCCATGATCTCGCGGGCCCGTGCCGTGGGAAAGTCGCGGACCACCACCGACGCCCCGAACCGGCGGGGAAGCGCGTCGACCAGCGCGGAGGTGCTGCGGCCGTTGCCCAGCGAGGCGCACAGAACGCAGAGGAGCGGCAGAACGGCGTCGCGGGTCGGCAGGGGGGCGAGCGTCCCGCCGCGCGGGACGGAAAGCGGCGCTCCGGTGAGGAAGCCGCCGTTGGCCTCCCAGCCCGCCGCCTTCAACGCGGCAACGACGTACGGTGAGCCGATGCGCGTTTTCTGGACGGTGATATCCCGCGTCTTCGCGTATGCATCGACCGCGTCGTTGACGTTGATGGGCACGGCCGCGTGGCGTGCGCCGAGGAACTCGGCGGCGAGGACGCCCAGCAGGTCACCCGGCACGAAGCGGAGCCTGCCCCTGTCCACCGCGAGGAAGAGCGGGCGGTCGCCGTCACCGTCCGTGGAGACCGCCGCGTCCACCGTTTCTCCCCCGGCAGCATCCACGAGGCCCTGGATCAGGGCGAGCATACGGTCGTCCACGGCCTCCGTGTCCACCGCCACGAACTCGTCGGTGCGTCCTGCGGCGATCACCTCGGCGCCCAGCGCGGAGAGGATGCGGACGAGAATGTCGCGGCCGACTGCCGAGTGCTCCCAAACGAGGATACGCCGCCCGGCGAGAAAGCCGGCAGGGAATGCCGTGGTGAATCGACGCTCGTACTCCTCGCCGGCGCCCGCGCGCGCCGCGGGAAGGTCACGGCGCTGGTCGTCGCGGATCATGCCGGCAGCGTCGAAAATGCTCTCGTCCACGGGGCGCGTGTACTCGCGCTCCCGTGCCGCGCGCACGGCGGCGAGGATGGGGGCCTCGTCGTCCTTTCCGACTTCTCCCCGCGGGGTCGTGAGCTTCATGCCGTTGCGGTCGAAAGGGATGTGGCTCCCCGTCACCATGATGGAAGGTGCCTTGTGGCCGAGCGCGTGGAGGACCAGGGCCGGGGTGGGAATGGTGCCAAGGTACACGGGGGAAAGGCCGGCGTCCTCCACGGCGCGCACGGCGGCCTGGAGCAGCTCGCCGCGCACGGCGGGGGTGGCCACGAGGGACGCGGTGCTGGGCCGCAGATCACCGGCCAGGAAGACCTCGCCCCCCGCGGCGATGTCACCCCGGTCACGGAGCCATGCCAGGAAGCCGCGGACATTGGAGAAACACTCCAGGCTCGTCATGTCGCTGACCAGGCCGCGCAGGCCGCTCGTGCCGAAGGTGAGCTCGACGGGTTCGTAGGAGAGCGACTCGCGGAGGGTGATGATGGCAGGTTTCTTCTTTTTCACGGCGCTTCCAGTGTACAGTAATTGCCGGCGTGATGCCACGCTCGAGGAGGCTTGCAGCGTTGATTCGCGAGTCGCATTTCGGAGACCTGGGCGTCTTCACGGCGGATTCCACGGACGAGATGGCCGGCCGCGCCGCGGAGGATTTCGCGGCGCACGCGGCGCGCCTCCTGCGGGACCTGCCGGAAATCAATGTCGTGTTTGCCGGCGCGGAGTCGCAGGGCGCATTTCATGCCGCGCTGCGTACGCGGCGGACGATCTCCTGGCCGCGCATCAACGCCTTTTCCGTCGACGAGTTCATCGCGCCGGGAATGCCGCCGGAGAACGCGGTGAGCGCCCAGCCGCGGCGGGACCTGTACCGGCACGTTCCCCTGAAAAGCATCAACGTCATCGACTTCGACGCGGCCGATCCCGAGGCGGAGTGCGCCCGCTACGAAGCGCTGCTCGCCGGGCATCGCCCCCACATCTGCTGCATTGGCATCGGCATGTCCGGGCACATCGCCCTGAACGAGCCGGGGGAGACCGATTTCCGCGACCCGAGGGTCGTGCGGATCGTCAAGGTCTGCGAGCAGAGCAGGCGCCAGCTCGCGCAGGATCCCAACTTCCGGGCGCTTCCCGCTATCCCCGAGCGCGGAATCACCATCACCATTCCTTTCCTTCTTTCCGCGGCCCACGTCCTCGTCGTCGTGCCCTCTGCGCTGAAGGCACCCATCATCGGGCGACTCAGGGACGCGCCCGTCACTCCCGATCTCCCCGCGTCCGTCCTCAAGGAGCAGCGCAACGCATGGCTCTACCTCGACGCCGGCTCGGCCGGTCTCTTTCCGCAGGGCACCTAGACATGCTCCGCATCGGCACGTGCAGCTGGAAGTACCCGTCGTGGGAAGGGCTGGTCTACTCGCGGAGCGCCGGTATCGACTACCTGGCCGAGTACGCTCGGCGGTATAACACGGTCGAAGTGGACCAGTGGTTCTGGGCGCTGCCCGGATCCTGCCACGGCCGCGCAGTACGCCTCGGTGGTTCCCGATGACTTCCGATTTACCGTGAAGCTGCCGAACACTCTCTCACTGACCCACTTCTACAGGAAGCGGGGCGAGACGACCCTGCGGCCCAACCCGCAGTTCCTCTCCGTTGCGCACTACGAGGAGGTCCTCGAGCGCCTGGCGCCCCTGCACGGGAAGATCGGCGTGCTCATGCTCCAGTTCGAGTACCTCAACGGCGAGAAGATGAGCTCGCCGGCGGCCTTTCTCGACGCGCTGGGGGCCTTCGCGGCCGCGGCGCCGCGCACCCTCCCCCTGGCCATCGAGCTGCGCAATCCCCGCTGGATCGACCAGCGCTACGCGCGATTTCTCCAGGAGGCCGGCCTCTTCCACGTGTTCCTCGAAGGCTACTTCATGTCACCCGTGCCGGAGAGCTGGGAGCGCATCGGCAGCCTCGTGCAGGGCGCAGCGGTGGTGCGGCTGCACGGGCCTGACAGGGGCGGCATGGAGAAGATCACCTGCGGGATATGGAACAGGATCGTTGCGCCCAAGGACGATCTCCTCGATCGCATAGCGGCCATGATCAACGACATGACGGACAGGAGCCTGACGGTTTACCTGAACATCAACAACCACTTCGAGGGGAGCGCGCCGCTCACGATCGAGCGCCTGCGCGAGAAGGGACTGCGGACGGGGCCGGGAGGAGCGTAGCAGGCGGCCGGGCGTGCCGGCTACCGGAGCCGTCCCAGCTCCGGCGTTCCCTTCAGCGCCGGGTTGGCCGCGGCATACACGAGGGCCGATTTTCCTTCGCTCGACAGCAGCGACTTGTCCGCGCCGGCGTCCAGGAGGGCTGCAACAACCTTCGGGTTCGCGCTGAACCGGGCGGCAAACATCAGGGCTGTCCAGCCATCATAGTCCTTCTCGTTCACGCCCGCCCCGGCCTTGAGGAGGAGGGAAGTCACCCGGGGATTTTCGTTGAGCTGGGCAGCGAGCATCAGCGCGGTTGCCCCGGCGGCTGATCGATCCCCCACCCGGGCGCCGGCCGCGAGCAGCACGGAGAGCACCGCGGGGTTCGTGTTCGACGATGCGGCACCCATGAGCGGCGTCTCGCCTTGCGTGTCGTGCGCGTTGACGTCGGCGCCGGCCTGGAGGAGGGCGGCGGCAACGTCGGGCCGGGCGTTGTAGCGGGCGGCGATGAGCAGGGGAGTCCAGCCGTGCTTGTCCCGGTCCGCCAGCCGGGCGCCGGCCTTCAGGAGCAGCGTGATCACCTCGGGGCTCATCGTCATCTGCGCCGCGCGCATGAGGGCGCTTTCACCGGACGGGTCGCGCGCGTTCACGTCCGCCACCGTGTCGAGCGCCTGCCGCACCTCGGCGGGCGTTCCCCCCGCGGCCGTGTCGAAGAATGACTGGGAGAAGAGGGGGGCAGCGAGTGCCAGGAGAAGCAGAGGAACAAGGACCCTTTTGATGTCGCCTCCTTCGAAGCGCCTCGACTTTCGTTCCTGCGTGAATTATAAGCACGAAGTGGTTGACCAATCAATGAGAAACCGCAGCGACCGGCTCACACGGGCTCCTTGTTCGGCCGCGTGATTCCCATTATGTTCTTTTCGTGGAAACCCTCGTCCTCGTGTTCCAGTCGGCTGTCCTCGGGCTCGTGCAGGGGCTGACCGAGTTCATTCCCATCTCCAGCTCGGCCCACCTGGTGATTGTCCCCTGGCTCTTCGGCTGGACGGACCCGGCCCTCGCGGGTCTCACCTTCGACGTGGCGCTGCACCTGGGCACCCTCGCATCGCTCATCGTCTACTTTGCCTCCGACTGGGTGCGCCTGATCGGCGCCTGGTTCCGGAGCGTCGTACGGCTGCGCATCGACGACGCGCCGGACACGCGCATGGCGTGGTATCTCCTGCTGGGCTGCATCCCGGGCGCGATCGTCGGCGTGCTGTTCGAGGGGGACGTCACGGCGTCTTTCCATGTCGAGCCCATCCCGCGCCTGTCGATGATCCTGATGGCGGTGGCGATCGCGGTCCTTGGCGCCCTGCTTCTCCTGGCGGATCGGCTGGGGAAGCAGAAGAGGCCGTTCACGAACATCAAGGCCCTGGACGCCGCTCTCATCGGGCTGGCACAAGCCCTGGCGATATTCCCTGGTGTTTCGCGCTCCGGCGCAACCATCACCGCGGGCCTGGCGCTGGGTCTCGAGCGACCCGCAGCGGCACGGTTTTCCTTCCTGCTTTCCGCCCCGATCATCGCAGGGGCAGGTCTCAAGAGCCTCTACGAGCTCGTCAGCGGCGCCAGCTCAGGCGCAATCCCCCGCTCGGAGCTCATCATTTTCCCGGTGGGCTTCGTGGTGGCCGCGGTGTCGGGCTTTCTCTGCATCAAGCTGCTGCTCGCCTTCCTGCAGAGTCACTCCACGCGCGCGTTCGTCTTCTACCGGTGGGGGCTCGCAGCCCTCGTCCTGGTCGTGGCCCTGGTACGGTAGTCCAGCGGCCCGTACCCGGGCTCGCGGGCGGCCCGTACCCGGGCTCGCGGGCGGCCCGTGAGGGCGCCGGCTTTAGGGGCGCTCGCAGCGCCTCCCCTCTGTAGCCCTATTTCGCCGTGGACCCTGTTGAAGGCCGTCCCTGGGAGCGCATGGATATGATGCCGAACAGGAGCAGGATCACGAAGATGCCTGCGAACAGGAGGCCGTGCTTCGTGCGCGGTTCCGTTGCCACGACACCACCTATCCAGTAGAGGGCAGCAAACACGGCAGAAACGAGCGACAGGACGATGGAAGCAATGCCGGCGACTCTGGCAGCGGTGCGATTCATTCGGTTCTCCTCGGTTTCGGACTCTACCACGGCGAGGCCGCTCGGTGCGAGTGCAGGAAATGCACGGGCGTGAGGTGCCAGCGAACGGGAGTTGAAGCCCTGCTGGGGCGCGGGAAGGCGGGAGACAGGAAGGTAGCGAAAACCGCAACCCTCCGTTCAGTCGACCAACGCCTGGTATGCCAGGACCTGAAAGTCCCTTTTCCGGGAAATCGAATCCCATCATGTACTGCGTCATCAGGATGCCGATCAACTCTTCTTTCGGATCCACCCAGTAGTAGGTCTTGGCCGCTCCCGACCAGCCGAACTCCCCGACCGTGCCGGGCATGGCAGACGAGGCAACGTCCATCAAGACTCGCGACCCGAGACCGAAGCCATAGCCGGGGGCAGGAGTGCCGGCGAGACTCCATGGCAGCAGGGACGGTGGCAGGTGGTTCATGTGCATGAGGTCGACGATTTTTGGCGCCAGGACGCGAACACCATCAAGCTCGCCGCGATTGAGCAGCACCTGGGCAAAGCGCATGTAGTCCCCGGCGGTCGAGAAAAGTCCGTGTCCGCCGCGGGCAAAACTGGTCTCGTTCCCGCGGGGGTGCGTCGTTTCCACGTCGATGCGCTGGTTGAAGCCATGATTCCAGGCATCCATGAGGCCGCTCATCGTGCTGGTCATGATGTCCGGAAGACCATACATCGTCGCGACGCGATTGCGTTTCCCGACAGGAACCGAGAACCCTGTGTCAATCATGCCCAGTGGCGAAAAGAGTCTCTCCTGGAGGAAATGCTGGAGCGGCTGACCGCCGATGACCTCGATGAGGTGACCGATGACATCGATCGCCATGCTGTAATGCCACTGCGTTCCGGGCTGGTACGCGAGCGGAAACCGCGCCAGCTCTCTGATCATGCTCTCCAGCGTTCGAGTCGCATCACTCATCAGTCGGGCCTGGCGATAAAGCTCGCCGACGGGCGAATCCTCGAGGAAATCATAGGTCAAGCCTGCCGTATGCCTGAGCAAGTCCTGGATCGTGATGGGGCGGACGGCGTCAACTTCTCGCGCATCCGACAGCGTCTTTCCCGTCAGCACGCGTAGTTTTGCGAAGGCCGGGATGTACTTCGCAAGGGGATCGAAAAGCTGGAACCTGCCTTCTTCATAGAGGGTCATGAACGCCGTGCAGATGATTGGCTTGGTCATCGAGTAGACGCGGAAAATGGTGTCCGGCGACATCGGTGCGTGGCTCTCCCGATCCTGCCAGCCCACCTGCTCGAAGTGAACGATGCGGCCGCGCCGCGTCAGCATGGTGCTCAGCCCGGCATACCCGTGATGCTCCACGTACCGGTGCATGGCAGGCTTGATGCGGGAGAGACGGTCGGTGCTGCATCCTACGATCTCGGCAGACTCGACGACTGGAATCACTGCGTACCTCCCTCTCTGATTGGTGCAGCCGCGTGCGGACTGCGTATGACTGTTCTGACCGCTCTCCGGTACAAGGCGCGCCTCGGCGAGCGGCGGGCAGCCTCGGTGAATCCCGCGCGCTTGGAGACCGACGCGAGCCCCGTGAAAGCGAATGCATCAGCAGTGCCGCCTTGGCCCGGTTCCACGGGGTACCCTTCCGCGATCCGCGCCCCATTGCTCCGCGCGTAACGGACCGCCGCCTCCAGAAGCATGCCGGTGAGCCCCGTGTGCCGCACGTCCTTCGCGACGAAGAAGCACGGGATCGACCACACCGGCGCATCGTCCACCGGGGCGAGCACCCTCGAACGGGCAAGCGCGCTGAAGTCGGCGCGCGGCGCCACGGAGCACCAGCCCACCGCGCGCTCACCATCGAGAGCGAGAATGCCGGTGACGGCGCCTGCTTCCACGAGCGCCTTCATTGCACGACGATTGCCTTCGCCCTTTTGCGCGCTGAACTCCGAGCGGGGCAAGCGCCACCACATGCACCAGCACTCGCCGCAGGCGCCGCGTGGGCCGAAGAGCTCTTCGAAGGCCGTCCAGTTGGCCGGCGACAGGGGACGGAACGTCAGCTTCGCCAGGCCCGCCGCTTTCATGGTGACGCCCTGAGCGCGCGAAACATGCCGAAGCGACACAGTCCCTTGCCGAAAGCAAGGCGCATCAACAGGAAGGTCGGGACCTCACGCAAGGATTTCACAAGCCCCGCCGGGCCGAAACGCAGAAGGCCCTGCGGTCGGAGGAGGCCCTGCCAGATCGAGGCCATCCAGGAGGGGAGGGTCTGTTCCGTCCAGTCCGCGGTCACGACCCGTCCGTTGACCAGTCCCGTTGCCTCCAGGAGCTCGGAAAAACCCTCGATGCTGGAGAACGCGGGATGCGACCACTGATCGAGGAGCTGGCGCATGACAGGCTTTTCCCAGAAGTTCAGCGGCGCGCGGCGATCGTCTCTCTGGTTCCAGTCCGCAACCACCAGGACGCCGCCGGGCTTGAGGACGCGGAGCAGCTCCCGAGCGAATACCGCCTTGTCGGGCATGTGGGGTCCTGCCTCGACGGACCAGACGACATCGAAACTGGCGTCAGGGAATGACAGGGCCATCGCGTCATCGACCTGGAACTGCAGGGGCAGGCCTGGCGGGGTCAATTCGCGGGCTCGCCTGACCTGGTTGGGGCTGATGGTAACGCCCGTCACCGCAAACCTGTAATCCCGCGCGAGGATGCGGCTGCTGCCGCCGATGCCGCACCCGACGTCGAGGACCGTTGTTCCGGGCGGGAAGCGGTCGAGGCCACCCCAGCGTGCCATCTCGTGCACGAAGTCCACCTTGGCCTTGAGGAAGTCCTTGCGGCGCGCGGGAGATCCATAGTGACCGAGGTGGATGTGCTCGCCCCAGTAGAACTCGAGTATCCCGTCATCGGTCCAGTTGTCGTAGGAATCGATGACGGTGCTCGACGATTGATAGCGGCGCGCCGTAGCAAGATACAGGGCGACGCCGATCACCAGGATTGCGAGCAGGGAGCCAATCACGATAAGCACGACTGTCATGCCGCACGACCTCGACGACACTGTAGACAGGTTTGCGGCGGCAGAAAAGGGCGGGCGACGCCGGCAAGCATCGCCCGCGGAAGACCACTGGCTATCGCCCCGCGAAGGCGAGGTGCACTACCTCCTGCGGTAACTGGGCCAGTTTTAGGCTGATCGATGTCGCGAACTCCGGTCGTGAGCCGCTGCCGATGGCCAGGACCGACTGCGCTATCTCCGCGACCGCGCCTGTCGCGCCTGCGAAGAGGTCAGGGCAGAAGCCATACAGCGTGTAGCTCGCGCCTGTGTTCTTCGACCATGCCGTGGCAACCAGGGAGCCGCGCACCGGGCATCCCTGGTCGGATGACGTCCATGACAGGGCGATTGTCCCGCCGTAGACCAGGTATCCCCCGGCTGCGTTGTCCCAGTATTCTCCGTTGATCGGGACAACCGTTGTCTGCCTCGACTGGGCCCACGTGCAAGCACCTGCGAGGACAGCCAGGACCAGGATGAAAAGGACGATTCTCGAACGATTCATGGTCTTCCTCCTTCCCGCTCTTCGGCGGGATGTCCTGAGTATCCAGATCTGGCGCTTCGCCAGCGCTTCCCGGAGCGCTTCGTTTCCGCTTCGTTTTGCAGGCCCCGACGGCCCTGTCTCCCTTGACCACGCCGGTGGCGGTCAGTACACAGGACCCATGGGCATCACGGTTCGCGAGTTCACCATCGGGGACTACGAGGCTGCCTTCGCGCTCTGGAAGGCGTCGGAGGGCATCGGCCTGAGCGAAGCGGACACGCGGGAGAATATCGCGCTCTATCTCCGCCGCAACCCGGGGCAGAGCTTCGTGGCGGAGGAGGACGGCGTCCTGGTCGGGGCCGTGCTCTGCGGCAACGACGGGCGCCGCGGCTTCCTGCACCACCTCGCCGTTGCTGCCTCGGCGCGCCGCAAGGGAACGGGCCATGCCCTGATCGGGAACGCCCTGGGAGCCCTTGCCGCCCAGGGCATGAGGAAGTGCCATGTCTTCGTGATCAGCGCGAACGAGGAGGGCAAGCGCTTCTGGCGCCGGGTGGGGTGGGAGGAAAGGACCACCCTCGTCGTCATGTCGAAGGACGTGGCGGGCTGAGCGCAGTGCGGCCCACCCTCGACGAGTTGACAGCCGAGTTGACCACCCTCGGGCTGGAGCACGCGGTCCTTCCCGCGGGGTCCGACGGCGCCCTGCTCCTCCTGCCGGACTACGGCCGTGTTCTTGGATTGTTTGCCCAGGCCCGGGCCGGCAATGCCCTCTGGGTGAATCCCGAGTTCCTCCGCCGGCTCGCCATCGGTACAAAGGATGACGGGTGGATGAACCCCGGGGGCGACCGGATGTGGCTCGCCCCGCGCGAGGAGTTCATCGGGGAAAGCGGCGAGGTGCCGGCGTCTCTCGACCCCGGTCATTACACGGGCCGGGCAGACCATGCGGGCTACACGATGGAGAACAAGGGCGACGCGCACGCCTGGCAGTCGGGCGTCTCCGTTCGTTTCCGCCTAGTCCGCCGCATCCTGCCTGCCGGCGAGGCCCGGCTCGCGGAGTCATGGGGAAAGAGCTGGCTGCGGCGCGCCGGCTACGAGGAGGAGACGCAGCTCTCCATTGCCGGCTCCTCCCCGCGCGGGGGCACGTGGCTTTCCAACGCTGTCCAGCTTCCCGCCGGTGCCCGGGCGCGCATCCCCCTCCCTCCGGGCCGGGAAGGTGCCTGCCTCGTGCTCGGTGAATCAGCCGGCGGGCCGCACAGCATCGGGCTCAGCACGGGAGAGTGCGCGGCACGCTTTCTCTGCATCGTCCCCGCGGAGCCCGGTCACGCGCAGCTCCTCGTGAAGGATTTCGACGCCTCGGGCACCGAGAACAGGGAGGGTCCCCTCGTGGAATGCCGGTGGGGCGGCCGTGACGGCGCCCTGGAGATCTCCTGCAGGTCGGCAGCGGTCGGCAAGGGCGCGCGCCTGTCCTGGAAGACCTCCACGTGCGTCTTCTCCGGCCGCGAAGAGGAGATACGCGCCCTCGCCGCGAGAATTGCGTCGTGACGGCGTGTATCTTCCTGTGATATAAGGAGCCAGAAGACCAGATGGCCGGTCCCGGGAAAGACAAGCCGAACCTGAGAGACAACCTCATCCGCCAGGGCGTTCCCCAGGAGGAGATCCAGAAGCTCCACCGGTCGCTCCGTGAGAAAGGCTACGGCGAGGAGGAAGCCCGCCGGAGGTCGAAGGAGACCTTCGAGCAGATCCATGCCCAGAGGATGCTCGCCGAGCGCAGGCGAAACGCCGAGGAGGCGGCAGGCCGGAAGAAGGAAGCCGCGGGAGCCGGCGCTGACCCGACCGCACGGCCCGCCGCCCACCCTGACCAGGCCCGCAGGGCGGTGGACTGGATCCCGGAGGTGCCGCTCTGGCTGCGGCGGAAGATCAACAGGTACGCGTTCCGCAACAGCTTCCTCATCACGGGGATGGCAGAGCGGTTCGACGATTTCATGTGCCTCTTCGATGCCGCCCGCGGGGACTACGTGAGCAGGGCCATGATGCGCTCCCTCGCGGAAGAAAAGGGCTACAAGGCCCGCAACCCCTTCCGGCTCTCGTTCATCGACTGCCTGGACGCCCTGCGCGACAGCGCGCGATCGATCCTCGGGCTGGGTGACATTCCGGCGGGGCAGCGCGGGGGCGAGACTGCCGCGGAGGCGCTCGGCGCGGTGCGCGCCCGCGAGCCTTTCGTCGTCGAGTTCTTTTCCGTCTTCACCCAGCCCTACGACATGCTGCGCAGGAGCCTGGAGTACCTCGGCACCGCGTACAGGACAGGCCGCCGTGCCCGAGTCTCCGAGCTCGCCCGCGTGGTAAAGGACGGGGGGCGGCTCATCATGCTCACCGGTTCCCTGGAGCCCGAGAAGCTGGAGATGCTGATCGACATCGCGCGCGACGCGCACGCTGAGCGCGCCCCGGGAGGCCGGCCCGCCGCGCAGTTCGCTGACGCGGAAGGGCTCTTCCGTGCCTCCTACCAGAGCCTCCAGGGCTTCTTCCACGAGCTGTACCCGGCCCTCCTCAGGATGATCGGCGCATTCTACGAGGAGACGTCGGCAGACCCCCGCAAACGTTCGCAGATCCTCGCGTTCCTGGAGCTCCGGGAGCAGGACATCCTGACGTGGGAGGGCTGGCAACGCCGGCTGCGGGAACAGCGCGAGCGCGAGCTGCAGGAGCAGCAGGCCAGGGAGCTCGCCCGGCTGGAGGCGGAGAAGGCCGCCTCCCTCGGGGTGAAGCACGAAGGCACCCTCGTCACCATGGGGTCGCTGTTCCCCGGGTCAGGCATCGAGCGCATCGACCAGGGCGGGTTCGTGCTGCCGTACTTCGCCAACCGCGTCTTCGGCCATTCGCCGCTGTACCAGTCGCGGCAGCTTGACCTCGAGCAGCTCGCCGCGTCGGACCCGATGAGCCTCGTCATCGTCGTTCACTCGATGCTCGACGACCTGCTCACGTCGATCGATGTCTTCGCCCTGGAGCAGGTTGTCCGGCGGGAAGGCTTCGCCGCGGACCTCGCCGCCGTGCGCGACTCCTGGCGGGACGCCTTCCCGCGCCTGTTCGAGCCGTACCTGGACGCCATCCGCGACTATGCCCGCGAGATCGGGAGCGACGTGCGCTACGCGAAAATCTACCGCGACAGCGCGCATGCCCGCGCCCTGGAAGAGCGGATCAACCAGCTGCGCAACCGCGCCATCCGCAACTTCGGCCACATCATCACCGACAGGGAGCGCGTGGACGCGCCGAAGCTCTTCGAGCTGGCCATCCGCCTCGCCGCCCTCCTCACGGAAGCCGGCACGCTCGTCAACCAGGCCGTCCTCACGGCCGATGATCCGGTGGCCCGCAGGACGCGAGAGGAGATCGTCGCGCAGGCGTTCGCGAACCTGCAGTCTTCCGCAGCGGGAGGCGCGAACTACCGGCCCGTCACGCGCCAGGTGCGGCGGTGGATCGAGGCGCGGTTCCGGGAGCCCGTGACCGACGTGCCCCAGAAGGCTCAGGTCGCCTTCATGGACGTGGTGCGCGGCATGGCATACCTGTACGAGTCGCTCCTCAATGATCCGCAGAGCGTCGCCGCCCGCAGCGGGCACGGCGTGATCACCGCCTCGGTGGAGGACCGCGCCGCCTGGACACGCGAGCGCACCGAGCGCGGGCGCGACTCGCTGCAGACGCTCCAGGCCTCCCTGCGGGAGCAGTTCCCCGGCCAGTTCGTCGACGCCCTCACGGGCCTGCGCAACAAGGACTACTTCGTGACCGAGCTGCCGCGCACGCTGGAGAAGCTCCGTGCCCGCAAGGCTTCCCTTGCCCTGCTCATGATCGACATCGATCACTTCAAGTGGGTGAACGACGAGCTTGGCCATGCGCGGGGTGACGAGGTCCTGAAAGCCACGGCAGCCATGATCCTCGACAATATCCGCGAGGGAGACCTCGCGGTGCGCTACGGCGGGGAGGAGATACTCATCCTGATGCCTTCCGATCTGCACACCGGCATCATCCTCGCCGAGCGCCTGCGCTTCGGCCAGGAAAACCGCGTCCTCGCGCGTGACGCCATGAGCGACGTGCGCCGTGTCGCCGGGTCCGGCGGCGGTCCCTGCGGGACCCTGTCCATCGGCGTCGCGGACGTGAGCGCCGTCGCCGAGCTCACGAAAGCAGTGGAGAAGGGAGACCGCGCCCTCTACGCGGCGAAACGGCAACGCAACCTCGTGGTGTTCATCGACCCTGCCCGCGAGCGGCAGGGCCTGGACGCCTTCACCACCTACAGTGAGTACTGCCGACAGGCCGGAGGCGCTTCCGCGTGACACTCGTCCACTCTCTTCTCCCCTGGCAATGGGCGCTGGGAGCATTCTGCGCCCTCACGGTCGGTCTCTCCAAGACCGGCGTGCCCGGCCTGGGTATTCTCTTCGTGCCGCTGTTCGCCATGGTGCTTCCCGCGCGCGCCTCCACCGGTGCGCTCCTGCCGCTGCTGATGATCGGGGATGCCATCGCCGTGATCTGGTACCGCCGCACGGCGGTCTGGCGCCATCTCTGGCGGCTCCTGCCGTGGGCGGGGGTGGGGATCGTCTGCGGCTTCTTTCTCCTGGGAACGATCGACGACCGGACCTTGCAGCCCCTGCTCGGCGCCCTCATCATCGGCATGCTGGGTTTCAACATCTGGCGGGACAGGCCGTGGGAAGACCCCGCGCACAGGACGCGGCCCCTTCCGTCGATCCCCACCGCCTGGTGGTTCTCCGCGGTCATGGGCCTGCTCGCGGGCACGACGACGATGCTCGCCAACGCGGCCGGCCCGGTCATGCTGGTCTACCTGCTGTCCATGCGGCTGCCCAAGGACGAGTTTCTCGGGACAGGCGCGTGGTTCTTCGCGCTCGTGAACGCGACCAAGGTCCCCTTCAGCGCGGGGCTTGGCCTCATCACTGCCGGGTCACTCGCGTTGGACGGCATCCTCGCTGCCGGCGTCCTTGCGGGGGCTGCGGTGGGTATCCTCGCCGCCCGCAAGCTTCCCGAGCGCGTTTTCGTGGTGGGCATCCAGGCCCTTGCGCTGGCGTCCGCGGTGCTGCTGTTCTTCTGAGCAGGGGTGCCGCGAGCGGCGGCCCCGGGGCGCTGGTTCAGGCGGGCTGGGTTGCCGCGGGCTCTCGGAAAGGCGCCAGCCGTTCCAGGAGGTGCGCGGGCACCGACGCCCGCAGCCTCACGCCCTCGTTCGTGTCCTTCTTCTCTTCCACGCTGCCCTGCTCGTAGACGAGCTTCACGAGGTCGTACCGCGCGAAGGGAATCACGACGCTGACCGTGACCAGGTCGACGGCGAGGAGTCTCTCCGCCAGCGCCAGCACCCCGGGCAGGCCCTCACCTGTCTTCGCGCTCGCGTAGAGCACGTGCTCGTGCCGCGCAGCCGGGAAGGCAAGGGGGGTCCGGTCGCTGAGCTTGTCGATCTTGTTCAGCAGGAGCACCCGCGGGGTGCCCTCGATGTGCAGCGTGCCAAGGACGGTCTCCACCGCCTCGATCTGCTCGGCGGTCCTCTGCTGTGATGCGTCGGCCACGTGGATGATGAGGGAGGCCTCCTCGATCCCCTCCAGCGTTGCGCGGAATGCCGCCACCAGGTCGTGGGGCAGCTTGCGGATGAAGCCGACGGTGTCCGTCACGAGCACCTCGCGGCCGCCCGGCAGGGTGAGCCGGCGGGTGGTGGGGTCCAGCGTGGCGAAGAGCTTGTCCTGGACGAGAACGCCGGCGCCGGTGAAAGCGTTCAGGAGCGAGCTCTTGCCCGCGTTGGTGTATCCCACGAGCGCCACGACCGGGAGTCCCGACCGGTCCCTGCGCTGCCTATGGCGGCCGCGCTGGCCGCGGACCTCCTCCAGCTCCTTGCGCAGCGTCCCGATGCGCCGCCTGACCTGCCGGCGGTCCAGCTCGAGCTGTGTTTCGCCGGGGCCCCGGAGACCCACGGGGCCCGCGCCGGTGCCGCCCACCTGCTGGCTGAAGCCCGTGCGCATGCCAGCCAGGCGCGGCAGGAGGTACTGGTACTGGGCAAGCTCCACCTGGAGCTTGCCTTCCCGCGAGTGCGCGTGCTGGCTGAAGATGTCGAGGATGAGGCGCGTCCTGTCGATGACCCGCACCCCCTCGCCGAGGCCGGCCTCCAGCTTCCTGTGCTGCCCGGGGGAGAGCTCGTCGTCGAAGAGCACGTAGCGGGCGTTCTCGGCCGCCGCCAGCTCGCGCAGCTCCTGGACCTTGCCCGAGCCGATCCACGTCGATGCGTCGGGGTGGGCCATCTTCTGGTAGGTGGAGCCGGCGACGCGCAGCCCTGCGGTATCGGCGAGCCGTCCCAGCTCCGCGAGGGAGTCTTCGACCCCCCAGGCGCCGGCGTGGCCCTTCAGCTCGACGCCGACGAGGACGGCGGTGGTCTCAGCTCCCAGCGGCTGGTCAGGAGTGATCAGTTCTTTCAACATACGGGGGAAAGGTACTCCTTTCAGCCCGCAACAGCGAGACCCGCGCAGTGTCCCGTGGACCAGGCCGCCTGGAGGTTGTACCCGCCGGTGTAGCCGTCGATGTCGAGGACCTCGCCGCAGAAATACAGCCCGGGCACGATCCGCGACTCCATGGTGCGGGGGTCCACCTCGTCCAGGGAAATGCCGCCTGCCGTCACCATCTCGGCGCCCGGCCGCGTGCCGGTGGCGTTCAGGGGAAGCTGGTCGAGGAGCGAGACCAGGGCGGTGCGGGAGGCGCGCGAGAGCTGGCCGAGGGGCGTGGACGGCTCCACGCCCGCCAGGCCGGGGAGCTCGGACGCCAGGGACCGGGGAACCAGCGCGCGGAGTGCCGACGCCGCCTGCAGGCGTGGCCTGTCCCGGGCAGCGGCGATGATTGCCGCGTCGATCGAACCACGGCCGAGGTCAGGCAGCACCTTGAGCACGAGGCGCAGCGGCGCCTCGCGTGAGAAGGGGAAGAAGGCGCACCGCGAGGAGATGCGGAAGGCGAGCGGGCCCGAGATGCCCGTGTGGGTGAACAGGAGGCTGCCCCTCTCGTCGGCGATCCGTCGCTTGCCGTCGAAAGCGAGGAGCCGGGCCGAGGGGAGCGTGAGCCCGGCGATCCGCGCCGGCCATGCCTCGGCGGTCACCAGGGCCGCAAGCGATGGCGCCAGCGGCGTGACGGTATGCCCCAGGGAGCGCGCCAGCGCGTAGCCGGCGCTCCCGCCGTCCTTCCAGTCGCCTCCGGTGGCGATGACCAGGCGATCGTACGGATCCCGAACCCCCGGGAGCTCGAACCCTCGCGGAGGCACCCGGCGCACCGTCGCCACGGGCGCCCGGGCCCGCATCGTCACGCCCAGGCGCCGGGCTTCCCCGGAGAGGACGTCACGAACGCTTTCCGCCCGTCCCGAGCGGGGAAAGACGCGGCCCTCTTCTTCCACGGTGAGCGGAAGGCCCCGCGAGGCGAACCATTCCATGGTGTCCGACGATCCGAACCGCGAGAGAAGGGAGATGAGGAAGTGCCCGCCGCGCGGGTAGCACGCGGCAAAGGCGCGGCCGTCCTGCTCGGCGTTCGTGACGTTGCACCGGCCGCCTCCCGTTCTCAGGAGCGTGGCGAGCGGGACCCCCGCGTCCCAGGTGTCGACGGCCACGCCGGGAGACGCGGAGGCGGTCAGGGCAGCCATCCCCCCCGCGGGGCCCGTGCCGATGACGGCAATGCGGCGCATGGCGCCATCCTACACTACTCCACGGATGTTTTGTGCCGGAGAAATCGCAAAACCTCTTGCATTTGTCTTTTCGTTATAGTATGCATTGGACGTATCCGTGCTGGGGAGGGGAAGGTGAAGCCCGCCGCTCGTGTGCCGCTGACACCGGTCCTGTCCAGCCGAAGATGAGATAAAGGAGTTCCGACGAAAATGGAAACCAAGGTGCTGAGCACTGAGGAGGCAGAACCTCCAGGTACAATGCCCGTAGTCACGGACCTTGCCGAGCTGGCCGGGCATCCGGGCTACGATCCCGTCCTTCTCTTCGTATTCCCGTCCCGTCCGCCGCGCTTCCCCGCCCCCGCTGAAGTTTCCCGTCTCCCGTGCCTCCGAAGAGTTCCGCGCGCGTTTCTTCCCGCTGGCAACCTCCGCCGAGTGGTGTGACTGGCGCTGGCAGCTGCGCAACCGCGTGCGCTCCATCGAGGCACTGGAGAAGATCGTGCGGCTCACCGCGGACGAGCGCACGGCAATCGAGCGTCACTCCGGCTCTCTGCCGTTCGCCATCACGCCGTACTACCTCAGCCTGCTGGACCCGGACACGCCGGACCAGCCATTACGGCGGACGATGATCCCGGCCACGGACGAGTACCTGCACACGGCCGGCGAAGCGGAGGACCCGCTCTCGGAGGACAAGGACTCCCCGGTGCCGTGCATCGTGCACCGCTACCCCGACAGGGTCCTCTTCCTCGTGGCCAACTCCTGCGCGTCCAACTGCCGCTACTGCACCCGCTCGCGCATGGTGGAGAACCCGGACAACAACAGCATCTTCTTCCAGGCGCAGTGGGAAGAAGCCATCGCGTACATCGACGCGCACACGGAGGTCCGCGACGTCCTCCTCTCCGGCGGTGATCCCCTCACCCTGTCGGACGAGAAGCTGGACTGGCTTCTCTCCCGGTCTGCACCGGATCCCCCACGTCGAGTTCATCCGCATCGGGACGAAGGTCCCGGTGGTCATGCCGCAGCGCATCACCGTGTCGCTGACGCGCGTGCTGCGCCGCTACCACCCGCTGTGGATGAGCATCCACTTCACGCACCCCGACGAGCTCACGCCGGAAACCGTGGAGGCCTGCGCCCGGCTTGCAGACGCAGGGATCCCGCTGGGGAGCCAGACGGTGCTCCTCTCCGGGCATCAACGACACGGTGCAGACCATGACGAAGCTGATGCACGGCCTCCTGAAGGCCCGCGTGAAGCCGTACTACCTCTACCAGTGTGACCCCATCGTCGGGTCATCCCACTTCCGCACGCCGGTGCGCAAGGGGCTGGACATCATCCAGGGGCTCCGCGGCCACACGTCCGGCTACGCGGTACCCTCCTACGTCATCGACGCCCCTGCCGGGGGCGGCAAGATCCCGCTCCTGCCGGAGTACGTCGTGGGACGCGACGGTGATGACCTCGTCCTGCGCAACTACCAGGGGCTGCACTTCCGTTATCCCGATCCGCAGAAGAGCCCTTGATGAACAGACCATGCGCCGCGGCAGGCATCGCCGCGGCGCTTTTTTCCGAATGACAATCGCCATCCTGTATCCCCGCGTCGACCCGCTGGCGCCCGCCGACGAGCAGGACATCATGGTGCAGGTCGCCGCCGTGCGGGACTCCCTGGCGGCCCTGGGCCATGACACGGTCGACATCCCCGTCACCCTGGACCTGGAGGCGGTATCCCGCGCGCTCGCGGCGGCGGCGCCTGCCGCCGCGTTCAACCTCGTGGAGACCATCGACGGGAAGGGTAGCCTCATTCACCTCGTGCCCATGCTTCTCTCGAGCAGGGGGATTCCCTTCACGGGCGCCCCGTGCGAGGCGATCGTGCTCACCTCGCACAAGCTCCTTGCCAAGAAGATCTTCGCCGCCGAGGGCATTGCCACGCCGCGCTGGGCCACGGCCGCTGACGCGCTCGCGGGAGGGCTTCCCATGCCTCCCGCGTGGATCGTGAAGTCCGTCTGGGAGCACGCCTCCATCGGGCTCGAAGACAGCGCCGTGGTGCGCACGCAGGCGGAGCTGGCGGCCGAGCTGGCGCGCCGCACGAAGCGGGAAGCCATGGAGCAGCTGTTCGTGGAGGAGTTCATCGACGGGAGAGAGTTCAACCTCGCCCTGGTGGCGGCCGAGACGCCCGGCGCGGCCGAGCCGGAGAGCCTGCCTCCCGCCGAGATACAGTTCGTCGACTATCCCGGGGACAAGCCGCGCATGGTCGGCTACCGGGCGAAGTGGGCCGAAGGTTCCTTCGAGTTCACGCGAACGCCGCGCCGCTTCGACTTCCCGCCTGTCGACACGCCGCTCCTCGGGGAGCTCGTGCGCACGAGCAGGGAATGCTGGCGCGTGTTCTCCCTGCGCGGGTACGCGCGCGTGGACTTCCGGGTCGACGCGGAGGGGCGCCCCTGGGTGCTCGAGATCAACACGAATCCCTGCCTCGCGCCGGACGCCGGCTTCATGGCGGCCGCGGAGAGGGCAGGACTCACGATACGGGACGTCGTTCGGAGGATCACCGCGGACGCGGCGCTCGCAAAGGCCGCCTGCAGGGACTGAGTCGAGAGGAGTGTTCTGAATGAGTGTCGTCAGGGTCGGGTTCCGCACCACTGTCACCGAGAAGGACCTCGAGACGGTCCGGGCCATCACCGAGTCGACCGGCTTCTTCTACAAGGAAGAGATCGACACGGCGGTGGAGCTCGTCGAGGACCGTCTCCTGAAGGGCCCGCGGTGCGGGTACCATTTTCTCTTCGCCGAGCAGGACGGGCGGACCGTCGGCTACACGAGCTACGGGCCCGTCGCCTGCACGCGCGAGAGCTACGACCTGTACTGGATCTGCGTGGCCGGCGACTACCGCGGCAAGGGGCTGGGGACCCAGCTCCTCGAGCAGAGCGAAGAGGGGATCGCCGCGCTGGGCGGCACCCGCGTCTACATCGAGACCTCGGGGCGGCCGTTCTACGAGCCGACCCGTGCGTTCTACATGGCGCGCGGATACACGCCGGTCGCGGAGCTGGAGGATTTCTACGCCCCCGGTGACTCGAAGGTCATGTACCTGAAGGTGCTGCCCCGCGTTTCCGGCTCATGAGCCCGGAGCCTTCCGCGCGGCGCGCGCTTCCCGGGCTCCTCGCGGGCCTGGTCCTTCTCGACCTGCTCATGAACCTGCCCGGCCTTCTGCCAGCGCCTGCTGTCGGGTCGCTCCTCGTTCCTTCCATAGACCTGCTGGTGATCGTGGCGGCATGCATCGGCATCGCCCAGGCCGGGGAGGCCTCCCGGGTTCCCCTGCGCATCGCGGCCGCCGTGCTGGCGGTGCTTCTCGTCGCGTGGAAGACGGGAACACGAAGCGGATGGCTCGATCTTCCGTGGCGGCTGTTCGGTGACGGCTCGGTGCCCCTCGCCGCGGCGGGATGCGTCGTGTCACTGGCGGCGCTGGCTGCGGCCGGGTTTGCCGTGTTCCTGCTGACCGGCCTGCTCGTCCGGGCGTTCGTCACCGGCGTTGCGCGGAGCGCTGCAGTCCTGGTGATCGCGGCGGCGGCGGTCGTGCAGGTGCTCCTGGGAAAGACCGTGTTCGCGCCGAGCATCGTCCCGCGGATCATCCGCGACATCGGGAGCTGGCTGCGATAGCCCCAGCGGCCCGGAGGGCCGCTGGGGTTCACGACCGTTCGCAGGAAGGGAGGCGGCCCTTCCGCGCGTGGTGCGCCCGGCAGGGGTCGCACTTTCCATGCCGTTCGCAGTCCTGCTTCGGGCAGGGGCAGTCTGCCCGGAAGACGCCTTCGCCCTCAGCGCCCGACTGTTCGCTCACAGTTCGATCCGCTCTCTCGCGATCCCGGCGGCTCACGCGCTCACCCCTGACAGCATGGCATTCCAGTCCCTGCGGACGTTCTCCGCGGCGGACAGGAGGTGCAGGATGGGCACGAGCGCGCGCGGCACGACCATCACCCGGGAAAGGGGAGTGAAATGGTTCACGCCCGGGGAGTTCGACACGCGGCCCGGGCACACGTCGTACGTGCGGCCGTCGACACTGACGCGGAGCCACATGTGGCCCGAGACGCCGGCCGGCTCGCGAGCGCCGTGGACCAGGCCTCCGGGATGGGAAACCCGAAACGCCTGCACGGGTCGGCTCTCCACTCCGAGGGCGTCGTAGATCATCCGGAGCGCCATCGCCTGCTGGATGCAGTAGCCCATCCCGCGCTGGAAAGCCCTGCTCCACCCGTCCCACGGGTTCCGGCGCGAGTAGGCAAACTTGCGGGCACAGAGCTGCTGCGCGAAGCCGACAAGGGCAAGCCCGCTGAGTCCGGAAGCGCGGCAGGCGCGGACGGCATCCTCGATGGTGGTGACACCGTCCACGGTGGTGGTTCCCGGATGCGGGAGGAGCTTCATGGAGCGCAGCGTGAGGGGAAGGAAGACGAGCAGGAACACGATGGTGCCCGCCGCGACGAGAGCCCCGGCGCCCGCAATACCGACGGCCACCCACAGGATGACAGCTCTCACCGGGGCCTCCTTTCCTCCTCCGTGAGGCGCCCGTAGAGCCTCTCCATGAGCGGAAGCGCCCCGGCTATCTCTTTCCTGGGAAACGCCGCCACCAGGGGCCGGTACAACCCCTCGATGACCGTGAGCGCCTCCCGCAGCGCACGGTTTCCATCGGCCGTCAACACGATCCGCCGCACGCGCCCATCCTGCGGATCCCGGTTTCTCGTGATGAACCCCTTGGCCTGCAGGGAGTTGCAGACGACCATGACCGTATTCACGTCAGTCTCCAGCCTTTCCGCGATGGCCCTCTGGGTCGGCCCCTTCGCCTCGGCCGCGGCGGTGAGCACACCGAACTGCGGGTAGGTCAGCCCTGCTGGCGCCACGGCCCGCTCGGTGATGCGGCGGATGCGCGTCTCTATTCCCGCGGCATACCCGATCAGCCTCGTCACGGGCTCCTTGTCGAAGATCATGGCAAAGATTCTATCACAATTGTGATTATATGTCACCGGGTGGCGCGACATTCCGACACGCAGTCCAGACCCTTGACAGAAGTAATACTATAGTACTATAAAAACGAAATGAACGGATTGTCTGGAAAGTTTGTCGTCAGGCTTCCTCCGAAACTGCACGCCTCGCTGAAGCGCCTGGCAGTAGAGAAAGGCGTCTCTCTGAATGGCTTGTGTCTTTCTGCCCTCGAGAGCTGCGTCGGGTCAAGCAACCAGGCGACTCGCGTGGAGGGGCCTGTCCCCATCGAGCAGGTGCGGAGCCTTCTTGGCGAGCTCCTCCTGGGAGTCCTGCTTTTCGGGTCGGCTGCCCGAGGGGAGCAGCGCTCAGGCTCGGACGTGGACCTGATGATCGTTGTCAGCGATGACCTCCCGCTGACGCGCTCCCTGTACACGCGATGGGACCAGGGCATCGAAGGGGCTGCAACGTCTCCCGTCAGCCCTCATTTCGTCCATCTCGCCGCTGACGAGAAAGTGGCGGGCTCTCTCTGGTACGAGGCTGCCGTGGATGGGGTCATTCTCCATGATCGCGACGGCCGCGTGGGGCGGCTGCTGAGGCTGCTCCGAAGGGCGATGGCGGATGGGAAGCTGCAGAGAAAGTCGGCGCATGGTCATCCCTACTGGATCAGGCGGGACCGGGAGGTGGCACGTGTACAATGACGACCTGGCAAAGGACTACGTCAGGCGGGCCGGAGCCGGTTGCGGGCGATTGAGGTCCTGGTGGAGGAACGCAGCTGGGCTGACGTGGTCAGGGAATCGCAGGAAGCAGTGGAGATCACCCTCAAGGGGCTCCTGCGCGCGTGCCGCATAGAAGTTCCCCGGGTGCACGACGTGAGCCCGGTCCTGCTCGACAACCGCGAGCTTCTGCCCCGTGACCTGGACGCGCGGCTGGAAGAGCTCGTGAAAATCTCGCGTTCCCTGCGACGCGACAGGGAGCTCGCGTTCTACGGGAGCGAGGACCTCACGCCGTCCGAGTTCTACAAGGAGGAAGATGCGGCCGCGGCGTTCGCGCAGGCAAAGACCCTGCATTCTGCCGTAAAGAAAGCCATGAACGATGCGGGGATGGCGTAGCGGGGGACGGGAAGGCCAGGAAAAAGGGAAGGGGATGCGAAAGGCGCCAGGGAGGTTGCTCTCCTCGAGAGACCTTCACCTCCATTGGGAGGTTCCTGCGATTCGCGATCCCCTTCAGCGATGAATCTGCTTCATCGCCGGCAGTATAAACCCTGCGCACCGACAACGCAACCAAAATCGGACGGCGCGGGCAGGAGAGCGTTGATTGCAGCCGCTGGATTGGATACTTTGCCGATCATGCGCAATTCCCTGTCTCTGAAAGACTTCCGGGGCTCCCGGTGAGTGCCCGGCGGCTTGACCAGGTCGACTGGCCCCGGTGGGTCCCCACGGAGAAGGCCACGCTGCTCTTCGTGCGGGAGCCCGGGCGCGTCCTCCTCATCCACAAGAAGACGGGTCTCGGCGCCGGCAAGATCAACGGGCCGGGAGGACGTATCGAGCCGGGGGAGACGGCGATGGCAGGGGCCATCCGCGAGGTCCAGGAGGAGCTCTGCGTGACGCCGACGGGCGTGCGTGACGCGGGAGAGCTGTCCTTCCAGTTCGTGGACGGCTACGCGCTGCACGGCTTCGTGTTCACCGCGGCAGGGTTCGACGGCGAGCTCTGCGAGACGCGGGAGGCTGCCCCGCTGTGGACGCCCGTGGACCGCATACCGTACGAACGGATGTGGGCCGACGACGCCCTGTGGTTCCCGCTTCTCCTCGCGGGTCGACGCTTCCGCGGATTCTTCATCTTCGAGGGCGATACCATGCTGGACTCCCTGGTGGAGGAGAGCGGCGTCCGCTCCCTTTGACAGCGTGAACGGCACGTGCATATCCTAGACGGGTGATACCCGCGCGTCTCCGCGCATCGGCCTGCGTCCTCGCCTTCCTCTCCTGTGCACCGCTCGCCATCACTGCTCAAGGCAAGCCCCGCGTCCTCGTCGATGCCCTTGTCGGGTTCAACGGCGTTGCCCGCGAAGGCCGATTCGCCCCTCTCCTGGTGAGCGTCTCCACGCCGGGGGCGCGCGTCAGCGCGGAGGTGAAGGTCGAGGTCACCTGGGGCAGCAGCCTCCGCGGCACGCAGGCAACGCGCACGTACGTCCACCACGACACGTTTGCCGCGGGCGGGCTGCGGCGGCTCCCGTTCGTGTTCCCGTTCCCACGGGACTCCCGCTCGCTGGTGGTGACGGTGAGCTCCGAGGGCACCACGCTGGCAAAGACGGAAGTCGATCTCCACGCGTCGGCCACCTCGGAGGAGCACCTGGTCGCCGGCATCAGCAGCACGCTTTCCCTCGACGCGCTTGCCGGCCTGTCCCCGGATGCGGGTGCCGTGCGCGTGGTCTACCCGCGCGTGGACGATCTTCCCGATTCGTGGGGCGGCTACGACGGGGTGGACATGGTCGTGGTGCACGACACGTATTTCCGCCAGCTCCGAGATGCCCAGGTCTCCGCGCTGGAGCGCTGGGTCGTGGCAGGGGGGACGGTGGTCTTCACGGGCGGCGCGGACGCGCTGCAGCACGAGAGCTCGGGCCTGGGACGGCTTCTTCCCGTGCGCGTCACGGGCCTGGGCGAGCGCGCTTCCCTTCCGGAGCTCTCGGTGCTCGCCGCCGGCGCGCCCGCGCCGCGCGGACGCATCCTGGTGGCCGAGTCCACGGTCCGTGACGGGACGGTTCTCGCGGCGCAGGGCGATCTCCCTCTCGTCGTGCGCAGGCTGCTGGGCCGGGGAGCGGTCTGGTTCCTCGCGGTGGATCCCACCCTCGAGCCCTTTGCGAGCTGGCAGGGCACCCTTGCGCTCTGGCGCCGGATGGAAGGCGGGGACAGCCGGCCGGCGCTCGACGTCGGCTCGCGCCAGGTGGCAGAGGACCCCTGGATGGGAGTCCTCCTTTCCACCCCGCCGTTGGAGTTTCCCCCTCAGCTCCTCGTCCTCCTCTTCTGCGCGGCCTACCTCGGCCTGCTCCTCCTGGTCGTCGCCGTCCGCGGGAACCCGCGGGCGCGTGTCCTCCTGCGCGCCGCCGCTCTCTGCGCGCTGCCTCTCGCCGCGGGCGCCGCGGCATGGGTGCTCTTCGACCGCCTCTTGTTCCCGCCGTCTCCGCTGCTCCTGGACGCCTCCGTCGCGGAGGTACGTTCAGGTGACTCGCTTGCGTTCGTGACGGAGAAGGTCGGCATGTATGCCTCCCGGCCCGCGCAGGGATCCCTGTCCTTTGCCGCGCCGGATCTCCTGGTCGACGAGATCGTACCCTTCGCGGGAGTGGCACACGTCGTCGAGCAGTCGCCGGCCGCCGTCTCCCTGGAAACGGGGCAGGGTGTCTCGCTGCGGTCAATGGGCATGGGTAAGTACGGCAGCCGGCTCGTTGCCGCCGCGGGCGTCGTGCCGATGCCCGTGACGTTCTCCCTTGACGATGCATCACGCATCACGGTGGTGAACGACTCCGCCACGTGGCTCCGCCGCGTGTGGGCCTGGCGGGCGGGAAAGGCGTGGCCCCTGGGAGACATCGCACCGGGCAGCACCGTCTCGCGCACCGTCAGCTCGGATGACAGCGTGGATCTCCATTCTGCCGCCGGCCTGGTGGAGGTGAACGGGACCGAGCAGCGCGCGAGCTTCTGGAACCTCGTCTCGCCGGGCGTCGACTCCACGGCGGGAGTCCTCGTGGCCTGGCTCGACGAGGCGGCGCTCCGTTTCTCTGCCCCGGGGGCAAGGCGCGCGCCGGAGAGGCCGAGCCTCGCCCTCCTCCTGGTGGAGGCATCGTGAAAATCACGGGCATTCCGCTCGTCTCCGAAGGTGTCCGCGTCTACTTCTCGCAGCGGATCATCCTGCGCACGTATCTGCTCATCCCGGCCACGCTCACCGTGGCGCTCGTCGCGGCATGGCCCGTTGGATCCCCGCAGGCCATCCTGCGCGGCGGTTCGCCGACGGACCCCTTCACGGTCGTGGCGTTCGTGTTCCTTCTCTTCGCACTCTATCTCTGCGGGCGCTACGGGTCGGAGGAGTACGCGCCGGACGCCCTCGGCAACCTGCGCGAGTACGTGACGCTGACGCCTGCCTCGGCCAGCGCCTTGGTGGCGGGCAAAGCGGCCTTCGGCGCCCTGCACACCGCGTTCCTGCTCGCGCTGGGAGCGCCGTTCCTCCTTGCCGCGCTCTCCGTGAGCGGGACACCGGCCCGGGCTCTCGGGGCAACCCTCGCGCTGCTGGCGTCGACGGGATTCGCCGCGCGCATGTTCGGCCTGCTCCTGCTCGCACTGTTCGGACAGCGGAAGCTCCTGCGCACCGCGGCGTTCGCGGGAGGCATCGCTGGTTACCTCGTCACCACCTTCCTCGCCGTTCCGGTGATCAACCCGGCAGCGGCTCTGCTGGCACTCGGAGCCGGAAACACCGGGGCGTTGCCGCACGCGGGATTCCTCTCCCTCTCCGCCCTTGCCGCAGCCGTCTGCATGGTTGTGGCAGCTGCCCTGGTGCTCTCCGCGGTCCGCCGCCGCGCCCGGGCCGGGAGCCGCGTTCGTGGGTGACCGCGCGCCGCAGAGCCTGCGTCGGCTCGTGCAGCGGCTGGTCCGCGCGGCGCGCATCCGCTTCGCGCTCGCAGGCGCGGCCAGGGGCCTGGGCGCGGGCCTCGCTGCATCCATTCTCATCGCCCTGGCATCGGCCAGCTTCCCGCTGCCGCACCCGGTGCTGCTCGCGTGCCTCGCGGCAGCCCTCGGCGCACTCGCCGGTGCCGCAGCGGGTCTCCTGCGGCGGATCGATCGGCGGAGACTGCTCATCGCAGCCGACCGTCGGCTGGGCTCGCGGGAGCTGGCCCTGACCGGGTACGAGCTCGCCTCCACGGGACCTGCGGCGGGTCACGGCCTTTTCGAGCAGGCGGTCATCCAGGACGCCTCGCGCCTCCTTGCGCGTTCGGCGCCGCGCGCGCTCCTGGTGCCGCTCCGCGTCCGTTCCGCGCCCTTCCTGCCGGTCCTTGCCGCGCTTTGCGCGGCCGCGTTTCTCTTTCCGCTCGACGTCAAGGCGCTGCTCTTTCACCCGCACGGCAGCGGGGGAGAAATCGCCTCCATCGGGGAAGACCTGCGCGGTCTGGGCGAACAGCTGGAGGAAGCCGCGCGCACGGAGAACCTCGGCCGCAGGCTCGCCATCGCGCAGGACCTTGCCCAGCTGGGGCGCGACCTCGCCGACAACCGCATCACCACGGAGGACGACGCCCTGGACCGCATCGATCAGCTGGAGGGACGGATAGGGCAGGAATACCAGGTGCAGCTCCTTGCCGACCCCTCGGAAGCGGCAGGGCTCCCGAGGGCGAGCGCGCAGGGCAGGGGCGGGTCGGCACCGGGAA
The DNA here is from genome assembly GCA_963768665.1 of uncultured Spirochaetota bacterium. GTDB lineage: Bacteria > Spirochaetota > Spirochaetia > SZUA-6 > Fen-1364 > Fen-1364. The sequence goes on from CAVYIU010000007.1 coordinate 429,885, forward strand.
ACGCGCAGGGCCCGCAGGGGCAGGACCCCGAGGCGTCCGGTGACAACCAGCCGCCTGACCAGGGAGGCTCGGCTCCCTCGGGGGACGCGAAGGCTCTCTCGGACGCGCTGGGTCGGCTGCGCTCCGCGCGGGACGCCCTGCGCGGGGGCGGCTCCGGCACCGCAGCCTCACGCCCGTCCGGGTCGGCGAAGAAGAGCGGGACCGCCGCAGGGCAGGGCAGCGGGTCGACGGCAGGAACACCCGTCACCGGCGGAAGCCAGCCCGGGGCGGCCGAAGACGCTGCCGGGGGAGAGGGCGGGGCCGGCGCCGAGTCGGGCGACGCGAACCAGGGTCCCGGCTCCGTGCCGGGGACCGAACCGGCGCTCACGAAGACCGGGGTCCCCACCACCATCATCCGCGGGGAGACTGCCACGCCGCGCCGCGTGCAGGGAAACGCCGGCGAGGGAGACTCGACGAGCTTCCTCGTGCGCGCGCTCCCCGAGTGGACCGGGGCGAAGCTTCCCGAGGAGACGGTGCGGCGCCGGTATGCCGCGGCGGCGGAAAGCGCGTTGAGCCACGACGAGATCCCCCCGAAGCTCAAGGCTTCGGTGCGCGACTACTTCACCGACATCGGCATGGGCGGAGGCCAGCAGTGAGCTCGGCAGCGGAAAGAGACGTCACGGAAGCACGGGAACGCGCCGCGTGGGCTGCCCGCAGCATCGCGTCACTGCGCGCGCAGATCGCGCGAACGGTGGTGGGCCACGAGGAGGTCGTGCTCGACGTCCTCGTCTGCCTCTTCTGCGGCGGTCATGCCCTGCTGGAAGGCGTGCCCGGCCTGGGGAAGACCACGCTCATCAAGATGCTGGGCCAGGTCCTGGACCTCGCCACCTCCCGCATCCAGTTCACGCCCGACCTGATGCCCGCCGACATCATCGGGACCAACGTCCTCATCCAGGAGGAGATCCCGGCCGCCGGGGCGAGCGCCGACACGCGCAGGATCGTGCGCTTCCAGAAGGGACCCGTTTTCGCCAACATCGTCCTTGCCGACGAGATCAACCGGGCCACGCCGAAGACGCAGTCCGCCCTGCTGGAGGCGATGCAGGAGCAGACGGTGACCGTGGGCGGCACCACCTGGCGGCTTGATCCGCCCTTCATCGTGCTTGCCACGCAGAACCCCATCGAGATGGAAGGAACCTACCCGCTGCCGGAAGCGCAGCTCGACCGTTTCTTCTTCAAGCTCGCCCTCGCGTACCCGGGGGCCGCCGAGATCTCGACCATCATCGACCGCACGACCGGCGGTCCCGGGGAGCAGCCCGCGCGCGTTCTCGACGCGGCCGCTGTCATGAGCATCCGGGCGCTCGTGCGCGAGGTCCCGGTCGCGGAGCCGGTGAAGGACTACGCCATCCGCCTCTCGCTGGCCACGCGGCCGGGGAGCCCCGACGCCACCGACATGGTGAACCGCTACGTGCGCTACGGGGCGAGCCCCCGCGGCCCGCAGAGCATCGTCCTGGCGGCAAAGGCGCGGGCGCTCTTCGACGGCCGGCTCGCCGCCGGGTTCGACGACGTGCGCGCCGTGTGCCGCCAGGCGCTCCGCCACCGCATCCTCCTCAACTTCGAGGGCGAGGCGGAGGGCGCCTCCTCGGAGAAGCTCATCGACGACATCCTCGCCCGCGTCACCCCTGCCGGCGCCGCGCCCCCGGAGGGGTAATGGACGAGGCGCTCTTCGACCGCGAGTTCCTGCGCAAGCTCGAGTACCTTTCCTTCGTTTCCCGCAGGATCTACGGCGGCGACACGCGCGGCGCGCACACGTCGCCCCGGCGCGGCACGAGCCTCGACTTCGCCGACTACCGACTCTACCAGCCCGGTGACGATTTCCGCGCCATCGACTGGAGCATCTTCGGCCGGCTGGACCGCCTGTTCGTGCGCCTGTACGCCGAGGAAGAGGACCTCACCGTTCACGTCCTGCTCGACGCGAGCGCGTCCATGTCCTACGGCTCGCCGCCGAAGATCGACTACGCGCGGCGCCTCGCCGCGGCGCTGGGCTACGTGGGCATCGGGTCACTGGACCGGGTCGGCGTCACCACATTCGCCGCGGGCCTGGGAGGGGCGCTGGCGCCGCGGCGAGGCCGCGCGCAGCTCTTCCACCTGCTGGACTACATGAGCCGCATCCAGGCGGGCGGCCGCACCGATATCGCCCGGTCGCTGGAAGAGTACGCCCGGCGCTCGCGGCAGCCCGGGCCTCGCCATCGTCATCACTGACCTCCTGGACGAAGCGCGCGAAGGCGCGCTGCGGGGCCTGAGCGCGCTCGCCTTCCACGATTTCGAGGTGGTCCTCGTGCACGTGCTGGACCGCGAGGAGATCGCTCCACGCGAGGACGGGGCGCTGCGCCTCACCGACATGGAGACCGGCCGCGACATCTCCGTCAACGTGGATCGTCCGCTCGCGGCGGCTTACCGCCAGCGCGTGGAGGCGTTCTTCACGACCGTGGAGCGCTACTGCCTCGCCGAACGGCGTGGAGTACCTGCGCACCGCGACGCTCGTCCCGTTCGAGGAGGTGGTCCTCCGCTACCTGCGGCAGGGGGCGCACCTGCACTCCCGATGAGCTTCGCGTCGCCCCTCTGGCTGCTCCTCCTCGGCCTCCTTCCCCTCGTCGTGATCCTCCACGCCATCGCCGTGCGGTGGCGGCGCCTCCCGGTGTCCTCCCTCGTCTTCTGGGACGACGTCCTGCGCGCGCGCCGGATGAACATGCGCGTGCGCAGGCTCCTGCGCAGCCTCTCCCTGCTCCTGGAGCTCCTGGCGGTCGCCGCGCTCGCGTTTGCGCTGGCCGGTCCGCGCATCACGCGCCACGGCCTTGCCGGCGCGGGGGACACGGTGCTGGTGCTGGACGCAACCGCGAGCATGCAGACACGGGAAGGGACGCGGACGCGCTTCGAGCTTGCCCGCGCAAGGGCACAGGACGTTCTTGCTGGCCTGCGCCGCGGGGCGCGGATGGCGCTCGTCCTTGCCGAGCGTGCTCCGCGCCTCGTAGTGCCTTTCACCGAGGACCGCGCCGTGCTCCGCCGCGCCATCGATGCCGCTGCCGTGACCGACGAGCCCGGCGACATCGGGCTCAGCATGGACTTCGCCGCCTCCCTGCGCGACGCGCGCCGCGGCGACCAGCTCGTCCTGCTGAGCGACGGCGCCTATGAATCGATCGGGAGCGTGGATCCTGCCATGCCGTGGGTGCACCTCCTGTTCACGGGCACACCACGGGAGAACGTCGGCATCACGGCGCTCTCCTTCCGCCGCACCCTCGGTGGCGAGGACGCGTACGAGCTCTTCGTGGCGCTGGTCAACACGGGCCGGCGTGCGCAGACATTCCCGCTGACCATAACGGCGGGGCAGGAGACGGTGGTCAGCCGGTCGGTCAGCCTGGCCGCGGGGGCCTCGACGAGCCTCTCCCTGCCGTGGACGGGTCCGACCGAGGGCCGCATCGAGGCGCGCGTCCAGGCCCCGAACGACGATTTTCCCGCCGACGACCGTGCCTTTGCCGTGTTCGCGCCGGCGCGCCGCCTGCGTGTCCTGGTGGTCGGGCAGTCCACGTACTTCCTGCAGAAAGCGCTGGCGTCCCTGCCCGGCGTCACGGTCCGGACAGAGGCGGCGCCCGCGGGACAGGATGCCTCGGGGCTCACCCTGCTGGCGGCCCCGCCCGCCGCCGCGGCCGCGCCCGCCAGAGCTCCGGCGGACGACGTGGTGGTCTATGACAGCGTGGAGCCGCCGGTGCTCGAAAAAGGCGCGTACATTCTCTTTGCTTCCGTGCCGCCGAATCTCCCCCTCAAGGCAACGGGAACGATGTCCCGTCCGCCCGTGACGGGATGGGCGCGCGCCGAGCCGCTGCTGGATTCTGTTTCCCTCTCGGGGCTCGCCATCGGCGGGGCGCTGGCGCTGGAGCCGGGTGACGGGTTCACTGTCCTTGCCTCATCCCGGGCATCGCCGCTCCTCCTGTCCTGGGACCAGGCCGGCTTGAAAGCCCTGGTATCCGCCTTCGACCCGGAGAGGTCCGACTTTCCCCTGCGGCCTGGTTTCCCCCTGCTCATTGCCAACGCGCTTTCCTGGTTCTACCCGTCATGGCTCGTCGTGCAGGCGGACCAGGTGCCCGCTGGGCTGCCTCGGGCCATCCCGGTGCCGCAGGGGGGCAGCGTCACCGTTGCCGAGCCTTCCGGCGCCACCGTCTCGCTTGCCACCGACGGCACTTCCGTCGATTTCTACGACACGCGCGCTGCCGGCTTCTACACGGTGAAGAGCGGCAGCGCGGCGAGCGAGTTCGCCGTGAGCCTCACCGACGCCGCGGAGTCAGACGTCACGCCGCGATTCACCGTGCCCGCCGCGGGAGGCGCCCCGGGCTCCGCCGTGGCGGCCGCGGCCGCCGTTCCCGTCTGGGCAGCCTTCGCGGCAGCGGCCCTCGTCTTGCTCCTCCTGGAGTGGCTGGCCTGGATAACGACGATGAGGGAGGGACGATGAGGTTTCTCTCCCCTGCCTGGCTCCTCGCTCTTCTCCCGATCGTCGCTCTCGCCGTCGTCAGCATACGGGCGGCACGGCGGGCAACGCCCGGGCTGTCCCCGGCACGGCGCCGGGTATTCCTCGCGCTGCGCATCGCGTCAGCCACCCTCCTCGTGTGCGGTCTTGCCGGGCTCGGGATCTCCCTCCTCACCGACCGGCTCTCGGTCCTCTTCGTGCTGGACCAGTCGCGCAGCGTGACTGCCGGGGAGAGGGCGGGAGCCATGGCCGTGATCGCGGCCGCGCGGCGGGGGCTCTCCCGCGGGGACACGGCGTCCCTGGTGCGGTTCGGCGCCGACGCGGAGCTGGAACCGCTCGTTCCCGGCGCGGCGCCCGATCCCGAGGGAGGCACTGTCGACGGGGACGCCACCGACATCGGCGGCGCGCTGCAGTTCGCCCTCGCGCAGTCCGAGCGCGGCGCCGCGCCGCGGATCGTGCTCCTCTCCGACGGCAACGAGAACCGCGGCAGCGCCGCGGCCGCGGCGCAGGTGGCGCGCTCGCTGGGTGCGCGGATATTCACCGTGCCCCTCGGGGCACTCGGCGCGGAGGAGTCGACGAAGCCGGAGGTGTCGGTGGAAGAGGTGCGCGCCCCCGAGCGGGTGCGGGAAGGGGAGGCGCGCGAGGTTTCCGTCATGGTGCAGAGCAGCACGCCCGTGCAGGCGCGGGTCAGCCTCTTCCGCGACGGCGCTCCGGTGGCGGCCCGCGCCGTCCCGCTCTCCGCCGGGGAGAACGCCGTCGCCTTCTCCTCGTCGTTTCCCGAGCGGGGACTGCACGCGTGGGACGCCCTGGTGGAGGCTCCCGGCGACACGATCGCGCAGAACAATCACTCCCGGACCTTCGTCGAGGTGACCGGCCCCCCGGAGGTGCTCTACGTCTCTGCGCCGGGGCACGATTCCCCCTCGTTCCTCTCCGCCCTTGCCTCGCAGGGCATCGACGTGCGGCAGCGGGCGGTGGCCGACCTGCCCGGCACGCTCGCCGGCTACCTCCCGTACGACGCGCTGGTGCTCGACGACGCCCCGGGCTACGCGATCTCCAACGAGAAGATGCAGACCATCGCCCGCTACGTGCAGGACACCGGCGGCGGCCTGCTCATGATCGGGGGGGAGAACAGCTTCGGGGCCGGGGGCTACTACAAGACCCCGATCGAGGAGGCGCTGCCGGTCGACATGGACGTCAAGTCGCAGGTCCAGCTTCCCCGCCTTTCCCTCGTGGTCATGGTGGACAAGTCCGGCAGCATGGGCGGCGCCGTGGCCACGGGGGAGACAAAGCTCGACGTCGTGAAGTCGGCGGCCCTTTCCGCCATAGAGTCGCTGAACCCCTTCGACACCGTCGGGCTCCTCGCCTTCGACGCCGACTGGCAGTGGGCCGTGCCGCTCACCAGCGCGGGGAACACGCAGAAGATCGCGGCGGACCTCGCCGCCCTCGCGCCGGGCGGCGGCACCATCATGTACCCCGCGCTGGAGGAAGCGGAGCGCGTGCTCGCGGCCTCCCCGTCGCCTCTCCGTCACGTGATCATCCTCACCGACGGCCTCACCAACGCCGGCGACTTCCCTGCGCTCGTCACGAAGATGGCGAAGGAGAAGATCACCGTTTCCACGGTCGCCGTTGGGGAGGACGCCGACGCGAAGCTCCTGGGGGAGCTCGCGCAGCTCGGCGGCGGGCGCGCCTACGCCACGAACGATCCCCGCGACGTGCCGCGCATCTTCATGACCGAGACGAACCTCGTGAGCAGGGGCCTCCTCGTGGAGAAGGGATTCTTCCCGAGGCTGGTATCGGCCGGGGAGATGCTCCGCGGCCTGGACCTGGGAAGCATGCCGGCGCTGAAAGGGTTCGTCCTGAGCTACACGAAGCAGGGCGCCGAGACGATCCTCTCGGCCCTCTACGATGCCCCGCTCCTCGCCTCGTGGCGCTACGGGCTGGGACGCACGGCCGCGTTCACCTCGGATATGCGCGGCCGGTGGGGCGCTTCCTGGCTGGCATGGAGCCAGTACCCGCGCTTCGCCGCGCAGCTGGTGCGGTGGCTCGAGCGGCCCACCGGCAGCGAGGTGCTCCACCCGCGGCTTTCCCTGGAGAACGGCCGCGCGCTCGCCAGCGTCGACGCCTATGACCCGGCAGGGCAGTTCGTCGACGGCCTGTCCATCACTGGCGTGGTCATCGGGCCGGACGGCGACAGGACGGAGATCGCCGTGCCCCAGGTGGGGCCGGGGCTCTACGAGGCGGGCTTCGACGCGGGGAGGGTGGGGGACTATACCGTGTCGATCTCGGCCGGTGGAAACAGAGCGCCGACGACCTTTGGCCTCAGCATCCCCTATTCTGATGAGTACCGCATGCGGGGAGTGAACGCCGCTCTCCTGGCACAGCTCGCCTCCCTGACGGGAGGCCGCGTGATCACCTCCGTCTCGGACACGGCCGACATCGCCGCGCTGCTCAGGCGCGAGCCGGGAGCCGGCCGGTACCGCGGACATGGCCGGGCAGTGGCTGATCCTCGCAGGGCTTCTCCTGTTTTTCCTCGACATCGTTGCCCGGCGGCTCGCGGTGCCCGAGGGCTTGCGCGAGCGCATCGCGGCGCGCCTGCGGGGACTGCGCCCCGCGGCCGGGCCCGGCTACGAGGACCTTGCGGCCATGGTGAAGAAGGCGCGGGAGGCAGAGCGGGCAAAGCTCCACCAGAGGATCGCCGGCGGCGCGCACGAGGGAACCCTCGACGCCGACCTTGCCGCTTACCTTTACATCGCGCGGCTGCGCAGCAGGCGCGCGGAAGAGGAGAACAAGAAGGGATAGAGCTTGACCACCCCGCAGGCCCGAAATGCGATCACTCCATGCTGCGCCGCGATCCGTTGCCGATAGACATTCTTGATAGACTTCCAGCGGCACAGCCCGCGCGCCGCTATCCCTGCGGTTCCCGCAGCCGCGCGAGCGCCTTCCCCAGGCGCCTGATACCCTCGTCGATCCTCTCCGGCGGCTGCACCACGAAGTTGAGACGCAGCTTGTCTCGCCCGCCGTCACCGTCCACGTAGAAGCTGCTGCCCGGCACGAACTCCACCCCCTCCTCCATCGCGTGTGCGAGAAGCCCGTCAGCCGACAGGTTGTCGGGAAGCTGGAGCCAGGCGAAGAGACCGCCCTGGGGCGGGCTGCAATGGACGTCGGCGGGGAGATGCGTCTCGATGGCCGTCACCATCGCGTCACGGCGTTTGCGGAAGACCTGGCAGGAACGGTGCAGGTGGGCCTGGTACCTGCCCACCGTCACGTACGATTCGAGTGCCCGCTGCACGAGGGTGGACGTTGCGAGGTCGCTGACGCGCTTGAACCGCACGAGGCTGTCATAGACGGGACCATCGGCGAGCAGGAACCCGACCCGCAGCCCCGGCATCAGCATCTTGGAGAACGTGCTCACGTAGATGACACGGCCGCCGGGGTCCAGCGCCTTCAAGGCGGGCTGCGCGCGGCCGTCGTACCGCAGGTCGCCGACGAAGTCGTCCTCCAGGATCGGGACGTTGTACCTGTCGGCCAGCGCGATGAGCTGCCGGCGCCTCGCGCCGATGAGGCAGGTGCCCGTGGGGTTGTGGAAATTGGGAATGGTATAGATCAGCCGGGGATGGTGCTGCTGGAGCAGTCTCTCCAGGAGATCGACCTGCATGCCCTGCTCGTCCACGGGCACCCCCACCACCTTGAACCCCAGCGCCCGGAAGAGATCGAGGGCACCCGAGTACGTCGGGCTCTCCACGACGATGGTATCTCCGGCGCTGAGGAGCAGCTGCGCCACGAGCGAGATTGCCTGCTGGGAGCCGGCCGTGACGAGGACGCTCTCCGGGCGTGCCTGCAGCCCCTGGCTCGCGAGCACGTGGGCGATGGTGGCGCGCAGCGGCGCATATCCGTTGCGCTCGCCGTAGTCCAGCGCGGTGATGCCGTCACGGCGCATGACAGCCTGCAGGACGCGGCGGAACTCCTCGGCGGGATAGAGCCGGGCGTCGCTCACTCCCCCGGCAAAGCTGATGGGGTCGGGGTGCGCGTCAATGCGGCGCTTGTCGTCCACGGGGGGCTTCGGGAGAGACTGCTGCCAGAGCGGCCAGGTGACATCCCTGCCGTCGGGTGGAGGGACAAGCTCCGTCTCGGGTGCAAGGACGTAGGTCCCGCTCCCGACGCGTGACGTGAGCAGGCCGTCCGCTTCGAGGCAGCCATACGCGCTTTCCACGGTCATGCGGTTCACGCCCAGGTCCTCGGCGAGCTTCCGACTGGCCGGCAGCCGCGTGTCCGGAGCCAGGATTCCGGTGAGGATCGCCTTCCTCAGGTAGAACTCGATCTGTCGATACAGCGGCGCCGCGGCCTGGTGATCCAGTGGAATGCGCATTCGCTTCCTCCTCGCGTAATGGTATGTATAATTTACTGTTTTTCGGCGGGAGTCGCAGGTCCAATCGGCCCAAAAAACCGGTATTCCACTTGTATTGGATCGGTAGTCTTTCCCATTCATTGGACCTTTTCGCATGTCAATTTTCAATGGAATTTCCTTGCATGGACACACACACGGGGACTTCGACCGTCAAGAGGGGATTGGCGCAGATGCTGAAAGGCGGCGTCATCATGGATGTTGTGACACCGGAGCACGCGAGGATCGCGGAGGACGCGGGCGCCTGTGCCGTCATGGCGCTGGAGCGCGTGCCTGCCGACATCCGCGCGCAGGGGGGTGTGGCCCGGATGTCCGACCCGGACCTCATCCTCAAGATCATGGAGGCGGTCACGATACCGGTCATGGCCAAGTGCCGCATAGGCCACTTCGTGGAGGCGAGGATCCTCGAGGCCATCGGCATCGACTATATCGACGAGTCCGAGGTGCTCACGCCCGCGGACGATGCGAATCATATCGACAAGCATCTCTTCAAGGTGCCGTTCGTCTGCGGCTGCCGGAACCTCGGGGAGGCGTTGCGCAGGATCGGCGAGGGCGCGGCCATGGTCCGCACGAAGGGTGAGGCCGGCACCGGCGACGTGGTGGAAGCGGTGCGCCACGCGCGCGCCGTCATGGGCGCGATCCGGCGCCTGGCAACGATGGCCGACGAGGAGCTCATGGCATTCGCCAAGGAGATCGGCGCGCCCTACGATCTGGTGAAGGAGACGAAGGAACTCGGCCGCATGCCCGTGGTGAACTTCGCCGCGGGGGGCGTGGCAACGCCGGCAGACGCGGCGCTCATGATGCAGCTCGGCGTGGACGGCGTATTCGTCGGCTCCGGCATCTTCAAGTCGGGGGACCCGGCGAGGCGCGCGGCGGCCATCGTCAAGGCTGTCACCCATCATGACGACGCGGCGATCCTTGCCGAGGTCAGCAAAAACCTCGGCGAAGCGATGGTCGGCCGAAGCGTCGCGGCCATGCCGGAGGCCGAGAAGATCGCGGTGCGCGGGTGGTGACGGCGCGGTCAGCGGGCACCGCGGTGCCGGCGCGGAGGATCGGCGTCCTCGCCGTCCAGGGGGATTTCGCGGAGCACGTCTCCGTGCTCCGCCGGCTTGGCGCAGAGACGGTGGAGGTCCGCCTGCCCGCCCACCTCGACGGGCTGGACGGCCTCATCATCCCGGGAGGGGAATCGACCACGATCGGGAAGCTGTGCGTGGCGTACGGGCTGGTGGAGCCGCTGCGGGAGTTCGGCCGGGCACATGCCACGTGGGGCACCTGCGCCGGCGCCATCTTCCTGTCGGCGGACGTCTCGCGCGACCAGCCCCTGCTCGGCCTGATGGACATCACCGTGGAGCGCAACGCGTTCGGCAGGCAGGCCCAGTCGTTCGAGGCTGACCTCGATGTCGGGGCGCTCAACGGGCACGCGGCCGGCGGCGGGCCGTTCCACGCCGTCTTCATCCGCGCGCCCGTCATCGAGCAGGTGCGGGGAGCCGCGCGCGTTCTCTGCGCGCTGCCGGACGGCCGCATCGTCGCCGCCGTGCAGGGCCGGTTGCTCGCGACGAGCTTCCACCCCGAGCTGACCGCCGACGACAGGTTTCACCGGTACTTTCTTTCGTTGTGCTGAGGTTCGTCGGGGCCTGCCGGGTTGTCGTCGGCCTAAGGAGCGTTGGGCTCCGCAGCACAGCACTCCGGCGCACAAAACGACAAACTGGTACGAGACCACTGCCAACCGCGATGCGAAACCGCGACTGAACTTAGTCGTCCCTCTCCATAAAGGACGTCATTGCGGCAACTGCACGAGCGGCGATCTCGACGCCGGCTTCCGCTGTTGATAGATCAGGCTCCGGCGATTCACCGGGATACCGGAACTCACTGGCGTAGATGGAGAGAGAATAGGTGACTGGAACGACATCACGGACAGAGGGCGCTATGCTGAGCACAAGCTGTCCGAGTGATTCCAGGTCATGGGTCTTTTGGAGCGGTCTATCCTTGGCGGCCAAGAACCCTTTCAACGCTTTCTCTACCGCCTGCTGGCAGTGAAACAATGCATCGCTCGTGATCGGCGGAGAGGTGTTCGGATCAGCCCTGGCTGCGCGCAGATCTATGCGCGCCTTGGCGAGCCATGCGGCAGCCTCAGCTCGCGTTTCCGGATTCATGCAGAAGGATCCCCTCGCTGAGAACTGCCGAGGTCAGCGACGAGGCAGCTCGACGAGATGATTCAAACTCCGCCCGGGTGAGCACAATGATGTCCTTTGCAGCACCGCTTCCGCAGAGCGCCAGGTACGCCTCCTGGTCCCGCCGGTATCGCGGCTTGTTCGATTCTGGGATGACGACCAGGAAATCGTAGTCGCTGTCCGGAGTTGCTTGACCTCTTGCCCTCGAGCCGAACAGGTAGACGCGTTCAGGATCAAGGCTGCTCCTGATCCGAGCCAGCAGCGAAAGGAGAACGGGATCGTTTGCCAGTTCGGTCGTCGCCTGCCTCATCTCAACCCAAGGGTAGTCGCAGGCCCACGCCATGTCAATCGAAGTGAGTGATAGAACAATCGATTCACGGGCGGCGGTGCCGCCGGTCGGGTGGGGTGGCGAGCGCGGAGGCTGGGGCGGCACTCGGGCCGCAGTGAACATCCCCGGCGAGTTGTTTCTGGCGAATGAATGAACGGTAGGGCGCTTTATACGCACGTGCCTTTTGCGCGGAAGGTTGAGGCGAGAGAGGCGTCCCATTCTGATCAGGGAAGAGCAGAAGTGAGTGAAGGAAGACTGTACGGCCTGCTCGCGACGAGCTTCCACGCCGAGCTGACCGCCGACGACAGGTTTCACCGGTACTTTCTTTCGTTGTGCTGAGGTACCCGTGCGCTGCAACCCCAGCTTTTGCTTCACCGCGATGAAGCGCGGACGGGAGCGGATGCTGTCCAGAACGGGATCCTGGAAGTTCCACACCAGGTTGAGATCGCCCTCGTCGCATGCTCTTTCTATCCAGTCCAGCGCCTTCCCTGTTTCCCCCATGCCGAGCAAGGGCTCAGCCCTGAAGAACGGCGCAATCTCCACGCCTCTCGCGGCGATCTCGTCGATCCTTGCAGCCGCGGCGCGCGCTTCTTCCGTCCTGCCCAGGATCCCGAGCACGTGGCCGAGGAACGCAAGCGGTTCCATCCCGGTGTCTCCCGCGATCCTCGAGGACTGGGTCAACGTCGTGATCGCCCGCGTGTCGTCCTTCTTTCCGGTGCAGGCCCATCCCTCGACCATCAGAGGCATGTGGAAACCAGGCGCCATGTTTTCGGCGACCGTCGCTTCGTCGATCGCCTCGTCGTACTGCCGTGCGTAGTAGAGCCGGGCGGCAACGTTCAGGCGGTTGATGACGTCCTGGGGGTCGAGGTCCCGCGCCGTTTTGACCTCCGCGATGGCCTCGGCGTGTCGGCCGAGGCTGCTCAGGAGCGACCCGAACCAGCGATGCGCTTCCGTCGAGCTCGGCGCAAGACGGATGGCCGTGCGGAACTCCCGCTCTGACGCGGCCGGGTTGCGGTCGTAGAGGTAGTGGACGAATGCCAGGACCGTGTGCGCGGCGGCCGAGGTGGGGTCAAGGGACACGGCCCTGTTCGCCGCTTCGCGGGCGCCCGGAATGGCCTCCCTCGTCGGGATGACGCCGAATTGATTTGGGCCCCAATAACAGTTGGCCAGCCCGACCCAGGCGGGAGCGAAGCCGGGGTCCCGGGCGACTGCGGCCTTGAAGGTATCGACGGCACGCTTGAACGATTCGCGGCTCCAGAGGTCCTGCATCTTGAACATTCCGTCGAGACTTGCCTGATAGGCTGCCGGGTCCACGGGACGGCGCGATGCAAGGCGGCGCCGTTCGACGGCGGTCAGCCGGACCCTTACCTCCTCGCTGACGTCCGACGCGATCTCCTTCTGCAGCGTGATGACGTCGACCCAGGGCCGCTCGCAGCTGTCGGCCCACAGGTGCGTGTCCGTCCGGGCATCAATGAGCTGCACGGCGACACGCACCTTGTCGTCCGCTCTCAGCACGGAGCCCTCCACGAGGTAGTCGATGCCAAGGTCCCTGCGGATCTCCGCCACGGTCTTCGGGGCATCCGCGTACTGCCTCACCGATTCGTGCGAGGTCACCCGCAGACCGCTTATGCCGGCAAGCTCGGTGAGGACCGCCTCCGTCATCCCATACGCGAACCACTCCTGCCCGGGTTGTCCCGAAGAGTCCACGAGCGGGAGAACTGCAATGGGCGTCGGCGCCGGGGGAGGTTGACGAGTGGACAGGCTGACGGCGCCCGCTGCCGCGAGAACGACGAGAAGGCCGGCAGCCGCGATCAGCCACGGACGCCGTTTGCCCGCCCTGGCGATGAACGGCCGCCAGGACGCCCGCGGACGGACAGGGGCGGGGAGGGGCGCCCCGTCGGAAGGCGGCGCACGCCGCGGCCTGTCCCGTATCTGCTGCCACAGCTCGATGGTCTCCTTCTCGGGCTCGCCGCCTGCCTCCTCCCGGAGAGACCGGACGCACGCCTGGTATCGTCGGAGCGCCGCGGAGCGCTGTCCCGAAACAGCGTACAGCGACATCAGCTGCCGGTGGGCCGGCTCGCACAAGGGATCGAGGGCGAGCCAGCGCCGTCCCGTCGCGAGCGCAGCGCGAAGATCGCCTGCCAGCTCCTGGAGGGAGCAGAGCATGCGAAGCACGTCGGCGCGTTCCCCGCGGAGCTGCTCGTTTTCGTCACGGATCCAGTCGTCGAACCCGGGGCTGTCCCCGAGGGAAAACCCGCTCATGAAATCCCCGCTGCCGAGCTCGGACGCCTCCGCGAGCAGCGGAAAGCAGCGGGCGCAGGCTTTCTGCGGATCGTGGCCATGGGTGCGGGTTTCGGCCAGGAGCGAACGGAAGCGCGCGACATCGACCCATGCCCCGCCGGTGAAGGAGACGGTTGACCTGTCGGCCTCGACCAGCCCCGGGCCGAGCGCCGTCGTAAGCTGGGAGAGTGACCGGCGCATCTCCGCCCGCGCGCTGACCGGGTCGTTCTCAGGCCAGAGGAGGGCCGCCACGGCCTCGCGGGCGTGGTTTCCCCTGACAGCCGCCAGGTAGGCGCCGAGGGCCATGGCCTTGCGGCGTCCGATGTCGACGGCCTTGCCGTCGCGCTCGATCCGGGGAGAGCCGAAAAGCCTGATGCAGATTTCGGACATGGCTTCTTTTCCCTCCGCCTTTCTCGCTGGCGCGCCTTGCGCCGGCCGCCTCATTATAGCCAGTCCCCCGCACGCCGTAAAAAAAAAATCCCACGGACGTGCAATGCGATAAAAGTGCAACGCGCCGCAGCACGAGCGAGCGACGGCAGATGGCCACGATGGTTCCAGGAGGGTACATATGAAAAAGCTTTCCTGGCTGATCGGCTTTCTGTCGGCAGTGATCATCGCAGGCTGTGCCACCCCGGCGAAGCCGCCCGCGTTCATCTCGATGGCGGCCCGCTGGCAGCGGGTCCCGAAGGATCTCGCCGCTCCCGTGGTCTATTCGGTCCCCGGCATGGACCAGGCGAAGTACGCCCGCATCCCGTACAAGCCGGGCTTCTCAATGGACGTGTACTACCCCGCGCACTTCAGCTTCGGAGGAGAGACGCTGCCCGTCGTGGTATTCACCATCGGCTACTCCGCGGACACCACCAAGGCGTGGTTCGGCGCCGATCTGAAGGACCTGGGCCAGTACGTGTCCTGGGGGTCTCTCATGGCGGCATCGGGCATGATCGGCATCGCCTACCAGACCAATTTCCCCGACGACGACCTCGACGCCGTGCTGGGCTTTGTCCGTGGCCAGGGGAAGCCCTGCGGCATGGACCGTGACCGCATCGGCATCTTCACCTGCTCAGGGAACACCAACGCGGGGCTCACTGCGCTCACGGAAAAGACAGCCGACTTCCACGCGGGCGTCCGCTGCGGCGTCGTCTACTACCCCATCATTGCTTACTTCCAGAACAAGGGAGAGCAGGCCATGCAGGTCCCCTTCCAGCGGGAGCTTCGCCGGGATGTTCCGATCGGGCGGGCGGGGGTCGAAATCAGCCCGCCCCCGAACGCCCCGTCCCTTATCCCTCGATCTCCGCGTACTGGTTGACGTTCAGGGCACGGTAGCGCCCGTCCTTCCGCATCAGCTCGTCGTGCCGGCCGCTTTCCACGATGCGTCCCTGGTCGACCACGAAGATGATGTCGGCGTTCCTGATGGTGGAAAGCCGGTGCGCGATGACGAAGGACGTGCGGCCCTTCAGGATGCGCCTGATAGCCTGCTGCAGGAGATGCTCGGTCTTCGTGTCGATGCTCGCGGTGGCCTCGTCCAGGACGAGGATCCGCGGGTCCATGAGCAGCGTCCGCGCGAAGGACAGGAGCTGCTTCTGCCCCACGGAAAGGTTGTTCCCCGACTCCATGACCGGCGCCTCGTACCCGCCCTCCATCTCCGCGATGAACTCGTGCGCGTGCACCGCCCGCGCCGCCTCCTCGATCTCCCGGTCGGTGGCGCCGAGGCGGCCGTAGCGTATGTTGTCCGCAATGGTGCCCGTGAAGACGAAGGGATCCTGCATCATGACGCCCACCTGGCCACGCAGCGATTCCAGCGTCACGTCCATGATGCTGTGCCCGTCGATGAGGATCTCCCCCTGGCCGATGTCGTAGAACCGTGACAGGAGGTTGATGATCGTGCTCTTGCCCGCGCCGGTCTGCCCCACCAGGGCAACGGCGGCGCCGGGCTCCACCGAGAAGCTGATGCCGCGGAAGACAGGGACAGCGGGGTCGTAGCCGAAATGAACGTCGCGGAACTCCACGCGACCCTGCACCGGCGGGAGGGCGTGGGCGCCGGGACGGTTCACCGTGGTGGCCGGCGTGTCGAGGTAGTCGAAGACGCGCTCCGCGGCGGCGAGGGCCACGAGGACCTCGTTGTAGAACGTGCTCAAGTCGACGATGGGATCCGTGATCATCCAGATGTAGCTGGAGAAGGCGATGAGCGTCCCCAGGCTCGCCCGGCCCATGCCGAGGAACCTGTACCCGAACCAGTAGATAAGCCCGATGGACACCGTGTTGAACAGCAGGACCACCGGGAACACGATATTGGAGAGGTTGACCGCCTTCATCCAGGTCGTGTAGTTCTCCGTCAGCTGCGCCTGCATGATGCGGGAGTTCTTCTCCTCCCGCACGAAGGCCTGCGTCACCTTCATCCCGATGAAGCTCTCGTGCGCGTACGCGTTGAGGTTCGAGCTCTTGAACTGGTAGTCGTCCCACGTGCGGTGGATGGCGCCCTTCGCGAGGAACACGAAGAGCACGAGGAAAGGCGTGACGGACAGCGCCACGAGGGAGAGCGACGGGGAGATTGCGAACATGAAGCCGAGGATCATGAGGAGCTTGAACACGTCGGCGATGATGTTGACGACGCCGTGCTTGATGAGCTGCTGGAGGCGGTCGACGTAGATCATGATGCGGTGGATGATCTTGCCCGCCGGCCGGTCGTCGAAGAACTTGAACGAGAGGCGGTTCACGTGCTGGAAGACCTCGTCGCGCATCTTCTCGATGACCTTGTTTCCCATGCGCACCATGACGAGAAGCCTCGTGCGCATGGCCCACGCGCTGGCCGCCAGGATGAGCGCGTAGAAGATGGCGATCTTCACGATGCCGCCGAAGTCGTGCGCCGGCATGTAGTCGTCGACGGCGAGCTTGACGAGGTACGGCCCGATCTGTGCCGCCACCGCGGCGAGGATGAGGAGCCCGATGGAGAAGATCACCGTTCCCTTGTGCGGCGCGAGGTAGCGCAGCAGGCGCCAGAGGGTGCCGCTGCTCACCTCCTGCGCCTCCTCGTCCTCGAAGAACTTCCGGCGCGCCACTATGCGTCCTCCTCCGCCGTATCGGGGTCGGCCGCCGCCGTATCGGGGTCCTCCTCCGCCGTATCGGGGTCGGCCGCCGCCGTATCGCGGTCGGCATACTGCACGTCGAAATACTCGGCGTACAGGCCGCCGTGGGCCACCAGGTCCTCGTGACGGCCGCGCTCGACGATCTCCCCGTGGTCCAGCACGACGATCTCGTCGGCGTGCAGGACGGAGCTGATGCGGTGGGCGATGATGAACGTGGTGGCGCGATGGTCGAGGTTGCGCAGCGCCTGCTGGATGCGCGTCTCGGTCTCCATGTCGACGGAGCTGGTGGAGTCGTCGAGGATGAGGATGGGGGCCTCCTTCATCAGCGCCCGCGCGATGCTTGCCCGCTGCTTCTGCCCGCCGGACAGCCCGACGCCCCGCTCGCCGACCACCGTCTCGTACCCTTCCTCCATCGGCTGGATGAACTCCTCCGCCTGCGCAAGCATGGCGGCCCTCTCGACCTGCTCCTGCGAGGCATCCTCGCGGCCATACGTCAGGTTGCCGTAAAGCGTGTCGGAAAAGAGGAACGTCTCCTGTGCCACCAGGCCGATGCTTTCGCGGAGCTCCGCCAGGTCGAGCTCGCGCACGTCCACGCCGTCAATGAGCACCTGGCCGGAGTCGGGGTCATAGAATCGTGGGACCAGGTTGACGAGGGACGTCTTGCCGCTGCCCGTGGGGCCCATGATGGCGACCGTCGAGCCCGGCCGGGCGTGCAGCGAGATGTTCCTCAGTATGGGCTTCCCGCCGAGACCCCACGTGACGTTGCGCAGCTCCACGTCCCCCCGGATACGCGAGAGATGCCGCGGCGCCCGCGGATTCGTGATGGCGGGTTTCGCTTCCAGGATCTCGTAGATCCGCTCCGCCGAGGAGCCGGCCGTTGCCACCTGGTTGGCGATATCGCCGAGGGTCCTCATGGGCTGCACCACCATCCACAGGTAGCCGTTGCACTGCACCCACGTGCCGAGGCTGAGATGCCCGTGGATGACCATCCAACCGCCCACCAGGAGCACCACCGCCGATGAGATTCCCGAAAAGAACTCCATGGAGGGCATGTACTTCCCCCAGACCGCAATGGCGATGTTGCGCTTCGTGGTCAGGCCCTCGTTCTCACGGCGGAACTTGCCCAGCTCGTGATCGTGGCGCATGAAGGACTTCACGACCCGGATGCCCGAGATGTTTTCCTGCACCGTCGTGTTGAGCTTCGAGAACTGCGTGCGCACGTCGGAGGAGGCGGGGTGCAGCTCGCGGCGCAGGCGGAAGGTGGCGATGAAGAGCAGCGGCGCCGCCACCATCGACGCCACGGCGAGCTGCCAGTTCAGCGCGAGCAGGATGGCGGCGGAGGCGCCGATGAAAAAAACGCCGGATGCCCCCTGCATGAGGCCCTGGGCAAGGAGCGCACGCACCATCTCGACGTCGTTCGTCAGCCGCGCCATGAGCTCGCCGGTCCTCGTGGCGTGGAAGAAGCCGAATGACTGGGCCTGGATACGGTCGTACATCTCCTGCTTCATGTCGCGCGTGGCGCGCTGGCTGTAGACCTCGGCCGTGGTGTTGCGCAGGAAGATGAGCCCGGCCCGCAGGACGCTTATCCCGACGATGCCTCCCACGAGGAGAATGAGAAGGGAGCGGCGGCTGGAGAAGTCCCCGTCCTTCACGGAGGCCACGAACACGTTGTCCACGAGGCGCTGCACGAGCGCCGGCGGCACGAGTGCGGTGGCGACCACGAGAATGGAGAAAACGACCGAAAACACAGCCCACACCATGTGCGGCTGGGCGGACTGGAATACCTTGCGAAGAGGTGTCACGGGCAGGGGAACAGTAGACAAAAGGCGGGCACCCGTGCAAGGGGGCGCCGAGAGACGCAATGACGGCGTCGACCCGAACGGGTGTCCGCCGGGGCCTTTCTGCCAGCCCAACTCCCAGGGCTCCTCTCACCCCCAGCTGAAGCGCTTGCTCAGGCGGAGATACTCCCGCTCGAGGCGCATGGAGTGCCCCTCCTCGTAGTCCACGAGGCGCTGGAGGAGCCTGACGTCTCCCGGGTCGGTGACTTCTTCGAGCTGTGGCAAACAGGGGTTCCGCCGGTCCTTGCGGACCACCTCGCCAGCGCCATGGACCCATCTGCCAGGCTTATTGCACCTTCGGGTTGAGCTTTTCGGAAAGGGTGTCGCCGATGACGTTGAAGCAGAGGACCGTGACCGCGAGCACGAGCCCCGGGTACAGCGCCATCCACGGCGCCTGCACCAGGTACGTGCGGGCGTCCTTCAGCATCAGGCCCCAGCTTGCCGCGGGCGGCTGGGTACCGAGCCCGAGGTAGGAAAGGGAGGCCTCCACCACCACGGCGAGGGCGAAGGTGATGGATGCCTGCACGATCACCTTGCCCAGCAGGTTCGGGATGATGTGGCGGAACACGATACGGGGCAGCGTGGTGCCGAGGGCGCGGGACGCCTCCACGTACTCCTCCGCCTTCAGCACAAGGGTTTCCGCGCGCACGATCCTCGCGAAGGTGGGGCTGTAGATGATGCCGATGGCCACCATGACCTGCGTGAGGCCGTAGCCGAGAAACGAGACAACGGTGATGGCGAGCAGCACCGTGGGGAAAGAGAGCAGGCCGTCCATCACCAGCATGATGCTCTCGTCGACGAGCGCCGGTCCGAGGCCGGCGGCGAGCCCCGCGAGCATGCCGAGGGTCGCGGCGATGGAGACCGCCACCACGCCCACCAGCAGCGCCGAGCGCGAGCCGTAGATGATGCGGCTGAGGATGTCGCGGCCGAAGTCGTCGCTTCCGGCGAGGAACTCCCGCCCCGGCGGCTGGAAGCGCTTCGACAGGTCCTGCGCGGTGGGGCTGCGCGGGGCAATGAGGGGGCTGCCAGCGCGGCAGCCCCCAGGACGACGATGAAGAGGACCGCGAGCGGGTAGGCCGCTCCGCCGGTGCGCCGCAGCCGTCTCACTTCAGGTCCGTCCAGCGGAAGTCGAACGTGTCGAGCTTCGGCGTCATGCGGTAATCCACGACGTTGGACCGGTAGGCCTTGTAGCGGTACGAGGTGCCGAGGTACACGAAGGGCACCTCCTTTGCCATGATCTCCAGCGCCTGGTCGTAGAGCTTCTTGCGGGCGTCGAAGCCGGCAACGAGCTTCGCCCTGTTGATCAGGTCGTACGTCGCGGGGCTGTCCCACTTCACGTACTTTCCCTTGCCGTAGCCGCCCACCGTCCCGTCGGGATCCAGCTTGCCGGTGTGCCCGATGACGGTGAAGTCGTACTTGCCGCCGGTGTAGACGTCCGAAAGCCACGTGGACCAGTCCACCAGCTTGATGTTCACCTTCAGGCCCACCTTGCTCAGCATCTCCTGGTAGAGCTGGCCGGCATTCACGTGCATGTCGTAGTTCTGCGGCAGGACCATGCTGAAGGAAGCATCAGCAGGGAGATTCGCTTCCTTGAGCAGCGCCTTCGCCTTGTCGGGGTTGTAGGGATACAGCGAGGTGAAGTCCTTGTAGTAGGCGTTCGTGACGTCCATGAACGTGCCGATGATCCTCCCGCCCCCGTAGGCCACGTCCAGCACCTTCTGCTTGTCGATGGCGTCGTTCACCGCCTGGCGCACCTTCAGGTTGGACAGGTACGGGTTGGTGCAGTTCATGGCCATGACCTGGATGAGGGCCGACATGGACTTGTCGATGACCACGTCCTTGCTGGCCTGGAGCACGGGGAAATCCGTCGGGTCGACGAACTCCACCGCGTCGATGGCGCCCGAGACGAGGCCCTGGACCTGGACGGCGCGGTCGGGGATCACGTTCATGATCACCTGGTCCAGCTTCGGCAGGCCGGGCATCCAGTACTGCGCGTTCTTCACGAGCACGATCCTGCTGTCCCGGGTGAACTCCTTCAGCGCGAAGGGGCCGGTTCCCACCGGCTTGCTGGCGAAGTCCCAGCCGGAGTCGATGAGGCTCTTCGGCATGATGGCGCCCCATCCCGAGGCGAGCGCGGCGAGGAACGGCGCCGAGGGTTGGCTCAGCTTGAACACGACGGTCATGTCGTCCGGCGTGTCGATGGAGGCGACGGCCGCGAACTCTGCCGCTTTCGGGGAAGCGGTTGCCTTGTCGAGAATGCGCGTGAAGGTTGCCTTCACGTCCCTGGAGGTGAGCTTGTCACCGTTGTGAAAGACCACGCCGCTGCGCAGCTTGAATGTCCAGGTGAGGCCGTCCGCGGAGACGTCCCAGCTCGTCGCGAGGGCGGGGACGATCTTTTCGGCCTGGTCGGCTTCCACGAGCGTGTCGTAGATGCTCTTCAGCGTCTGGAACGTGAGTGTCCCGGACGTCTTGTGCGGGTCAAGGGTGTCGGGGTTGCCGCTCAGCGCGAAGTTCAGGACCTTGTCCTTCGCCGCGAGCGTCCCTGCGGGGAGCAGCAACATTGCGGTGATGACGGCCGCGGCGATCCAGCGAGCTCGCTTCATTTTTCTCCTCCTCGATTCTTTTCGATTGCCGGGGCGGGACCCGTCCCGGGGGATGCCGATGCAGGGACGCGGAAGCAGGCGACCCGGCGCCCGCCGCCGATGTCGCGCAGCTCGGGGACCGCCCGCGCGCACGCCGCCTCCGCCCGCTCGCAGGTGCCGCGGTATGCGCAGCCCCCGGGGTCAGGCGCCGGCGTCTCCGCCGCCGTCTCCGGCGGGGAGCCCGCGTCGATGGCGGAGCCGGGCGCCGAGGCGAAGAGCCGCTGCGTGTACGGGTGCAGCGGGCGCGCCATGAGCTGCTCGGTCGGGGCGTTCTCCACGAGCCTGCCCCTGTACATGACGCCGATGCGGTCCGCGAGGTACGCCACGAGGTGCAGGTCATGGGAGATGAAGAGATATGTCAGGCGGAACTTCTCCCGCAGCTGCTGGAGAAGGTTGATGATCTGCGCCTGGATGGAGACGTCGAGGTTCGAGACCGGCTCGTCCAGGACGATGAACTCCGGGTCCATCGTGAGCGCCCGCGCGATGACGATGCGCTGCTTCTGCCCGCCGGAGAACTCGTGCGGCCACCGCGACGCGTGGTCGGCGGGGATGCCCACCACCTCGAGAAGCTCGTCGACGCGCCGGGCCCGTTCGCCGGGTGCAACGCCCAGGTTGCGCAGTCCCTCTTCCATGCTCCGGCGGATGCGCATCTTCGGGTCCAGCGCGGCATTCGGATCCTGGAACACGATCTGCATCCGTCTCCGCAGCGTTCGCAGTTTTCGCCGCGGGAGGGACCGGAGGCTCGCCCCGTCGTAGAGGATGTCTCCCCCGGTGGGCGGGTCCAGGTGCAGCAGCGCCCGCGCCAGGGTGGTCTTGCCGCATCCTGACTCACCGACGAGACCGAAGACCTCGCCGCGCTCGATGGTGAGCGTCACCCTGTCCACGGCCGGGGGGCCGGGTGCTGCCGGGTTGAAGAGGCCGCGCCGGACGTGGCGCTTCGTGAGATCCCTGAGCTCGACTAGTCCCGCCATGGCATCCCCGCCGCCGTATCACGGTCGGCCGCCGCCGTATCACGGTCGGCAAAGTGGCAGGCCACGGAATGGTCGGCGGCCTCCTGGAGGGGATCTTCCTTCCGGCAGCGGTCCGCGGCGAGCGGGCAGCGCGGGTGGAACGCGCACCCGCTGGGGATGTCGCGGGCATCGGGCACGCGGCCGGGGATGACGCGCAGGGGCGTGCCGCGGCGCTGCGCCGAGGGGATGGACTGGAGGAGAAGGCGCGTGTAGGGGTGGAGGGGCGCGTCGTAGAGCGCGGCGGCGGGGCCGGACTCCACCACCCGCCCCGCGTACATGACCGAGACGCGATCAGCGATCGCCCGCACCAGGCGAAGATCGTGGGAGACGAAGAGGATTGCCATGTGGAGGACCTCGCGCAGCTTGAGAAGCAGCTTGAGGATCTGCACCTGCAGGGTCACGTCAAGCGCGGTGGTCGGCTCGTCGGCGATGAGGAGGGACGGCTCGCAGGAAATGGCCATGGCAATCATGGCGCGCTGTTTCATGCCGCCCGACAGCTCGTGGGGATACGCGGCGAGCACGCGGCGCCCCCCGCCCAGTCCCACCAGGTCGGCCAGCTCCGCGGCACGCGCCGATGCCTGCCTGCCGTCCATCCCCCGGTGGTAGCGCAGCATCTCCCCGATCTGCTCCCCGATGCGGAAAGCGGGATTGAGGTAGCGGGACGGCTCCTGGAACACCATTCGCAATCTGCCGCCCGCGCACCCGGCGCCGCTCCGCGGGGTTGAGCAGGAGAAGGTCACGGCCCTCGAAGAACACCTCGCCGGCGTCGACGCTTGCAGGTGGCGTGGGGAGGAGGCCCATGATGCACGTGGAGGTCACCGTTTTCCCGCAGACCGGATTCGCCCACCAGGCCGTGCACCTCCGCGGCACTCACGCCGAGATCCACGCCGCGCAGCGCCTGCGCCGGCGGGCCGTCCCTGCTCGGCCGCCGGCCCGCAGGGCTCGGCCGCCCGGCCCGTCGGGCTCGGCGTGAAGCTCACGCGCAGCCCCCTGACGGAAAGGAGCGGGCCGCCCATCAGCCCATCCTTATGCGCGGGTTGAGCGCGCTGTAGGCGATGTCCACCAGGAAGTTGATGAGCGAGAACACGAGCGCGATGAAGACGATCCCGCCCTGGATAAGGGGGAAGTCCCTCTGGTAGACGCCGGTGAGGAAGAGCCTGCCCAGCCCGGGCAGGGAGAAAACCTGCTCGATGATGACGGCTCCGCCGAGCATGTAGCCGAGCTGGATGCCCGCCACGGTCACCACGGGCAGGAGCGCGTTTTTCAGCGCGTGCTTGTAGCGCACTATCCTCTCCGGCAGTCCCTTGGCGCGGGCCGTCACCACGTACTCGCGGGAAAGCTCCTCGATCATGGAAGCCCGCGTCAGGCGGAGGAGGATGGCAGCGCGCGCGAGCCCGAGGGACACCGCGGGAAGCACCAGGTGCTTCAGGCTTCCCGAGCCGAAAAGGGGGAACAGCCTGACGCGCACGGCGAGACCCAGGAGGAGCAGTATGCCCAGCCAGAAGCTCGGCACAGCCATTCCCAGCTGCGAGAAGAACATGCCCAGCCAGTCCCACCCCGACCATCGACGGACCGCCGAGAGGATCCCGAGCGGGATGGCGAGCACCACCGCGATGACGATGCCGAAGAGCGCCAGGGACAGCGTGAGGGGGAAGCGCTGGAGGATCATGCCCAGGACCGGCTGGCCGGTGACCAGCGATTTTCCGAAGTCGAACCGCGCCACCTCCACGAGCCAGCGAACGTATTGCAGGCCCAGCGGCTGGTCGGTCCCCATCTTCGCGCGGAGGGTGGCCGCCGCCTCGGGTGAGGCATCCACGCCCGCGATGACCAGCGCCGGGTCGCCGGGGATGACGCGGATGACGAAGAAGATGATCGTCGAGATCAGCAGGACGGTGAGGAGGAGTCTCCCGAGACGCTTGGCGGCGAAGAGGAGCATTTTCATGGCGATGGCCGTGGGGCTGGTGCCATTCTACAGGCAGGCCTCCAAAATGCAAGCCGGCTTCGTGACTTTCATCAGGGTGACGGCCCTTTTCACGTCATCTCGAGAAGGCTTGCCCCGTCCCGCGGGACGAAATGCCGCCAGTAGCGCACGGATTCCCGCAGATCATGAATGATGCTGCTCTCCGTAGCCGCCGTCCCGGAAAAGATTTCGAGGGTCAGCACTATCTCTTCGCACCGCGGCGGCAGTCCCGCAGGAAGGGGCTTCCCGTAGGAAGCGGCGATCGCCGCCAGCACCTTTTGCCCCTTGACGACCCCGTCCCTGTTCTGCCGGCCGGTAAAGGGCTGGTGCGCGGAATGCAGGCCGTCGCTCTGCCGGAGATGAATGATGGGCGACCAGCACGCAAGCCGCTCCAGCCAGGCGTAGAGGTCCGAGTCTACTTTCGCCGCAAAGAGGTGGGGGACGCGATCCATCGCCTTTTCAACGGCAGCCGCGCCTTCGAGGGGGTCCGCAGGATGTCCGGCCCGGGCGCGGTCGAACAGTCGATATGCAGCATCGCTTCCGAGCCACGAGGCTCGCGGCGTTCGCGCTGCGCGCGCACGGATCTGCCGGGCAATACGCCCGCGGCCAGGGCGGCTCCGGCGCATCCCGTCCCCTGAACCTCCCTCTATCGCTGGAAGAGGCAGCTCTCATCGACGGCGCGACCCGGTTCGGCATCTTCACGCGTATCTACCTCCCCGACGCCCTTTCGCCGCTGGTCATCATCGGCGTGGGGACATTCCTCGGCTACTGGAACAGCTTCATCTGGCCGACCATGACGATCACGAGCATCAACCACCTCCAGGTCATGCAGGTGATGCGGTCCTACAGCAGGATGTATTCCACGCGCTACGGGACCGTCATGGCAGGATCCACGCTCGCCGCGCTGCCGCCGATCATCCTGTTCCTGATCTTCCAGCGGCATATCGTCAAGGGCATCATCCTCTCCGGGATCAAGGAGGCGCGGATGGCCCCGGTCAGAGCCGGGCCCCGGCTCTACGCCAGGATGCCCTCGCCGCGCGTCAGCCGGTATTTTCCTGCCCCGATGAGGAACACCACAAGGGCGGTCAGGAAGAAGAACGCCTCGGATTCAAGGGCCCACGCGCCCGAGCGCTGCAGCACGAACGCGTTGCGGTAGGCGACAAGAAACACCGCCATCGCGATGTTGAACATCACGACGAGCGATGATATCCGGGTCCAGAGGCCCAGTATCATGAACAACGGGGCAACCACCTCCCCGACGTACACCCCCCAGCCGATGAACGCCGGAAGGTGATACGCGGCGAGCGCCCCCCCGAGAAACCCGGCCCCGTGAATGATCTTCGAGATCCCGTGAAAGAGGATCAAGCCTGCCGTTGTCAGGCGGAGAACCAGTTTGCCAGTGTCTTCCATACAAACAAGCTATGGGGCCGCACGCGCGAGGTCAATGTCGGACATCCTGCCGGCGCTTCTCCAGCCAGCCCGCGACCTCGCTGACGTCCCGCAGGAGCGGCTGGCCCTGGATTTCCTCCACGCCGAGACTGCCGAACCTGTTGAGGATGACGGACTCCATGCCGGCCCGTTCCGCCCCGATGGCATCGACGTAGTAGTTGTCGCCGACGTAGAGGCATTCACCGGCGGGGACGCCGGCCTTGTCCATGGCAATGCGGTAGATCCGGGGGTCAGGCTTCTCGACGCCGACCTCGCACGATATGACGATGTGATTGAAGAAGGTGTCCAGGGAGCAGGCGGCGAGAAGCGATCGTGCCGACTCGTCCCAGTTGCTGATGACACCCAGCCGGTATCCTTTTCCCTTCAACGCCGCAAGGGCCGGCGGCACGCAGTCGAACGGGATCCACTTCCCGTCACGGGGCGGCTGGACGCTCCTCAGGCGGTCCCACGTTCGTGCGAGGTCCGTGCGGATGCTCAGGCGGTAGTTCAACTCCCCGAGGAACCACGGCATGAAGGTGGCCGGATCACTCCCGAAAACCCCGGGACGCTCCCGCATGAAGAGCTTGTCCACGAGGTGGTACTCGCGCTCCAGCTGTTCGACGTTTACGAAATGACCGAGCTTCGCGAGGACGGCCTGGTAGGCTTTCTCGCGCTGTTCGTGCAGCAGCGTGTAGCCGATGTCGAACCAGAGGGTGGTGATTGCCAAGGGATCTCCTGTCGAGATACGAGAGTCATAGGCCGCAGGGCACCGGCGGTCAAGGGGCGGGCTTGCAGAGCGAACGCGGCACCGCTACCGTAAGGAACCAGCAGGCACTGAAAGGAGGGCGTACCATGACGGATCTCAAGAGGCTCGAGGCGTGGTTCGTGACGGGGAGCCAGCATCTCTACGGCAAGGAAGCCATCGCGAAGGTCGCCGAGCACGCGCGGGAGATGGCCCGCGGCCTTTCGGACGCCCGTTCCGTTCCCATCGCCATCGTCTACAAGCCGGTCGTGACAACGCCCGATGCCATCCTCGATCTCTGCCGGGAGGCAAACGCGTCGAAGTCCTGCGTTGGCCTCGTCTGCTGGATGCACACCTTTTCGCCTGCCAAGATGTGGATCGCGGGCCTCTCCGCGCTGGACAAGCCCTTCGTGCACCTGCACACGCAGTACAACAGGGACATCCCCTGGGCGTCCATCGACATGGATTTCATGAACCTCAACCAGTCCGCCCACGGGGACCGCGAGTTCGGGTTCATCGGCACCCGGCTGCGTCGCGAGCGCAGGGTGGTCGTCGGTCACTGGCAGGACCCCGCCGTGCAGGAGGAGCTGGGCACGTGGCTGCGCGCGGCGAGCGCGTGGCACGACGCGCGCAGCCTGCGCATCGCGCGTATCGGCGACAACATGCGCGAGGTGGCGGTGACCGAAGGCGACAAGGTCGAGGCGCAGGCGCGCTTCGGCTACGCGGTGAACGGTTACGGCGTCAGCGAGCTCGCCGCGCGTGTGAAGGACGTGAGCGATGCGGAGGTCGACACCCTCTCCTCCGTGTACGACGCGCAGTACGCGGTGGCAAGGGACGCCAGGCCCGGCGGGTCGATGCGTGCGTCGCTGCGCGAGCAGGCCCGCATCGAGATCGGTCTCCGCCGCTTCCTCGAGGACGGCGGCTTCGGCGCGTTCACGACCACCTTCGAGGACCTGCACGGCCTCGCCCAGCTCCCCGGTCTCGCGGTGCAGAGGCTCATGGCGGACGGCTACGGGTTCGGCGCGGAGGGTGACTGGAAGACCGCGGCGCTCGTGCGCGCGATGAAGGTGATGGCGTCAGGCCTTCCCGGGGGCACCTCCTTCATGGAGGACTATACCTATCACCTGGACCCCGCCGGCATGAAGGTGCTGGGCGCCCACATGCTGGAAGTCTGTCCTTCCATCGCGGACGGGAAGCCGACCCTCGAGGTGCACCCGCTGGGCATCGGCGGCAAGGCCGACCCGGCGCGCCTGGTCTTCACGACGGCGAGCGGGCCTGCCGTCAACGCCAGCATCATCGACATGGGCACCCGTTTCCGCATGATCGTGAACGAGGTGGACGTCGTTCCCCCGTCCGCCGCCCTGCCGAAGCTCCCCGTTGCCCGCGCCCTGTGGGTGCCGCGGCCCAACCTGAAGGTTGCCGCCGCCGCGTGGATCCACGCCGGTGGCGCCCACCACGCCGCGTTCAGCCACGCGGTGAGCACGCAGGCGCTCGAGGATTTCGCCGGCTTCGCGGGGATCGAGTTCCTGGTGATCGATGCGAAGACGGAGCTTTCGCAGTTCAGGAAAGAGCTGCGCTGGAATGCCGCGTACTGGCACCTGGCAGGCGGCGTCTAGGCCAGCGGGGCGCACCCCTCGCGGGCGCGGCCCCGCGGCGCTGATTCTCCTTCTCGCTGCGACGGCAGCCTGGGGAAGCGTCTACCACGTCAGCCCGTCGGGCAGCGACGCCGCCCCGGGCACCGCCGGAATGCCATGGCGGTCGCTCGCCCATGCGGCCCAGGCCGCCGCTCCCGGTGACACGGTCCTGGTCGCGGGGACCTGTCATGAACGCCTGGTGCCGCGCCGTTCGGGAGAACCGGGCAGGCCGATCACGTTCGCGGCGGAGGACGGCACCGCGGTCATCGACGGGCGGGGAGTCGACCTGCCCCACGACCTTGTCGGCCTTGTCGATGTCAGCGGGATGCGCTGGATCGTTCTCGACGGCCTGCGGGTGATCAACGCCGGACCTCATCGGGACAATGCCGGGATCATGGTCCGGGACGCCGCTGACATCGTGATGCGCCGCTGCGCTACCGCGGACACGACATCGTCAGGGATCGGGGTGTGGTCGAGTGCACGCGTGACCATCGAGGAGTGCAGCGTGCAGCGAGCGGGCACCGGCGGCTGGCAGGAGTCGATCACCGTCGCCGGCACGGACACGTTCACCGTCAGCGGGTGCCGGGTCAGCGATTGCCGCAAGGAAGGCATCTGCCTCAAGGACGGGTCTTCCCGGGGGGTTGCGCGCGGCAACGAGGTCAGCGGCGCCCACGGCGTGGGCATCTACGTGGACGGGTGGGACAAGCACACGTTCGCCCTGGAGGTGTCAGGCAACAGGGTCCATGACAACGACGGTGACGGCATCGCGCTGGCATCGGAAATGGGCGGCGTCCTGGAGGATGTCTCGGTTCACGACAACCTCTGCTACGGGAACCGTTTCATCGGCGTCCACGTGAGCGTCAACGGCGACTCCCCGTCGCATCCCATGCGCGGGGTGACTGTCGTGAACAACTCCAGCGCTGCGAACGGGTGGGCCGACTGGGGCGGAGGCATAGCCCTCGACAACCCGGAGGCGAGCGGGGTGCTGATCCGCAACAACATCTGCAGCGCGAACAGGTACTTCCAGCTCGTGGCAGTGGACGCGGTACCGGCGGGCGCCGCTTCGATCGATCACAACCTCATCAACGCTTTCGGCGGCACGGAAGGAGAGATCCTGGGGGCGGCAGCCGTCCAGGGCGACCCGCTCTTTCGGGACGCGCCGCACGGCGATTTCCATCTCCGCGCAGGTTCCGCTGCCATCGGCGCGGGGAGCGGGGACGGGGCGCGGAGCGGGATTTCGACGGCCGGCTGCGTATTCGTTCGGACACCACGGCCCGCGGCGCCTGCGACGTCGGCGCCTTTACCCACTGAGAGCTGCCCTCCCCGCTGCGCTGCCGTGGGACAGTTCCTAGTCCGTGCTCTCCATGTGCAGGTACATGGACTGCAGGCCGACCTTGCCCGGCCCGGTGAACCTGTTCATCACGAGGTTCATGCCTGCCAGGATGCCGACCGAGAGCCGCTGCATGTTGGTCTCCATCTTGACCCCGGGGTCCTTGTAGAGCCATCCGCCCGGCTCGATATCGAGCTGTTCGCCGGCCGCGAGGGTCTTCTCGAACACGTTGCCGTAGCCGTGGACCCACAGGATGCCGTCCTGCTCGGGCGCCCGGAACTTGTCGATGAAGAAGCCCGTCCCCCCGAAGAGGATGTTCGCCACGCCCTTCACGCGCTCGAAGGAGTAGTCGATGCCGCCCGTGGCCGCGAGGAACTGGTGCTCGCGCACGTGCAGCTCCTGGCCCTTCTTGAGGTGTATGGGAGCGATGTGGCCCGCGCCGTCACGGCTGAAGGCGATGGAGCCGGTCCCCTTCGCCTCGTTGATGAAGATCTGGATGCCGGCCATCATGCGCTTTGCCGCGCCCTTCATGGCCTTCATCCCGATGGTGAGCCCTGTGTGTTTCCACAGCAGGATGTGGTGCTCGAAGTACACCGAGGCAGATCCCGAGAGGTCGACGGTGAGCACGGGCACGAGCTCGCCATCCAGGTGGTAGGTGACACCCGCGTACGTTTCATCATGGGCGGAAGTGGGAAGCAGGACTGGTCGATCCATGGCGCCCTCCTTTCCAGAGAAGGTAGCGCCGCGCCCGGCGCCGGTCAATGAAATACGCTCACTTTCCGCCGAACACCGATCGCACGGCGTCCTTGATCAGCTGCACGGATACCAGGGAGGCGTCTTCCGGCCTTCCCGCATCTTCCGCTGGCCCGACCAGCGTAACGTAGCCGAGGTCGCGGCAGGCCCGCAGGCGCTTGTCGAGGCCGGGGACCGGCCGCACCTCGCCCGTCAGGCTCACCTCCCCGATCACCGCGGTGTTTGCCGGCAGCGCTGCGTTGGTACGGGCCGAGTAGAGCGCCAGGGCGAGAGGGAGCTCCACGCCCACTTCCGTGATCCTGATCCCGCCCGCGACATTCACGTAGATGTCGTGCTCCGCGAGGTGCAGCCCGAGGTGCTTTTCCAGCACCGCGCCCATGCGCGCCACCCGGCCCGTGTCGATGCGGTCCGAGTAGATGCGGCTGATGCCGCTCTTCGCAGGCACCGTCAGGCTCTGGATCTCCACGAGGAGGGCACGGGAGCCCTCGAACACCGGCGCAACGGCGACACCGGCCGGGATCGCTCCCTCTCGGCGCGTCAGGAACAGCCGCGAGGCATCCTCCACCTCTTCCAGGCCGGTGTCGGTCATGCGGAAAAATCCGATCTCGTCGACGGACCCGAACCTGTTCTTGACCGCCTGCAGCGTCCTGACCTCCGCGCTGGCCTGCTCGAAGGAGAGCACCGTGTCCACCAGGTGCTCGACGAGCTTGGGGCCCGCGATGGAGCCCTCCTTCGTCACGTGGGCAACCAGGAGCAGTCCCGGCCCCCGTGACCGCGCCCATTCAACGAGCTCCTGCGTGCACGCCTTGACCTGGTTCACCGAGCCGGGAAGCGCGTTGATCTCCCGGGTGTAGAGGGTCTGGAGAGAATCCACGACGATGAGGACAGGCCTGACCTGCTCCAGCACCTGCATGATGGCGGTGAGCTCCGTCTCCGCCAGCACCTCGACGCGGTCCGACGCAACGCCAAGCCGGTCCGCGCGCATGCGAAGCTGCCCCGGGGACTCTTCCCCCGAGACGTAGAGGCTGCGCCCGGGGCCGGGCGTGCGCGCGGCGAGCTGGAGCATGAGCGTGGACTTCCCGATGCCCGGCTCCCCGCCGACGAGCACCGAGCTGCCGCGCATCAGCCCGCCGCCCAGCACGCGGTTCATCTCGCCGATGCCCGTGTCCATGCGCATGCCTTCCCGCGTTTCAATGGAGGAAAGCGGCACAGGAAGCCCCGCCTTCTTCCCCCCGGGCCGACCCCGGGCCCCGGCCGCGTTGCTGCCGCTGCCGTCACCTCGGTGAAGCTGTTCCATGTTCCGCACGCGGGACACCGGCCGAGCCAGCGCGGTTCCTTGTGGCCGCACCCCGAGCATTCGAAGAGACTTTTCGCCTTGGACACGGCCACCTCCGGACGCAGCCAGAGTAGGGACGCGCGGAAGCGGAGTCAATTGCCACGGCGGCCGCCGCGTACTATCATCCGGCGAGGAAACCCCGTGAAGGTCACGCAGCCCGACTCCCGCAGCATCACCATCGTCTCGCAGACAGGAGTACGGGTCCACGTGCCCTACCGCTTCTTCTGGAACGGTCACGAACGCCCGGCGGAAAGCATCGTCCTTACCAGCGATCGCGCGGCGTACGACGTGCGGGCCTTTTTCCTGTTCGGCGAGATCCGTGACACGCTCGCCGAGGACGCCGCCGGGATCTCGCTGCGAAGAACGTGGCTCGTGAAAACGCCGGGGTCCGTGCACCTCTCCATCGAGGCGGAGCTGGAGCCCGAGAGCGAGCTGCACTGGCTGTTCCCGGGTGTGGCGGCCGGGGAGGGCATGCCGGGGGGAACCGTCTCCTTCCTCGGTGAGAAGACGAGCGCGCCTTCGGCGGTGTTTCTCGCCGTTGGCGACCGCGGGATCCTCTTCTTCTCCCGCAGTGCATGGAGCGAAGGCGCCATGGCCGGCATCGGGATCGGGCGGACGGAGATCGAGGACGAGGCTCCGCGGCTCCGCGTCGAGCTGCGTTTCCCCGGCATCGAGGAGCCTTCCAGCCGGACCGGCCCCCGTCCCGGGCAGGTCATCGACGCGGAAGACGAGGTGATCGAATCGCCCGGTGCCATCGAGAGATCGCATGACCTTTTCATGGCATTTGCCCGGGACGGCGGATATCACGCTGCGGGGCCCTGCCGCCGTTCTCGCCCGGATCCGGCCCAGGGCAAAGGCGGCCCCGGCGCCTTCGGTGGACACGGCACGCATGGCGCAGGCGCTCCAGGCTGCCCTGCCCGGGCTTCTCCTGGAAGAGGGAGGCATCTGCGGCATCCGCGAGCACCCGGGTTCGCCGTGGCTTTCCTCCGCGGCGGGCCTGGGCGTGAGTCTCGGCCTGCGCAGGCTCTTCCCCGCCGACGAACAGCTCGGCGAGACGGCGTTGCGCCTCGCCGACTTCTCGCTCAAGGGGCAGGTCGCTTCCGGCTTCTTCTACGAGGGCTTCCACGCGGAAACCCGCCAGTGGCGCGGCGTGCGGGGCCAGGCCGGCCGGCTCCTCCTGTCCCTCGGCCAGTCGGCGAGGATCGCCGAGCTCCTGCTTCTCCTGGCGGAGGACCTTGCCGGGCGCGGGCTGCCGCACGAGAAATACTGGCTGGCCGGTCTTCGCTTCGTGGAGTTCTTCCTCGACGAAAAGGCGAGGCTTTCCATGCCCGGGAGCCTCCACGCGCCTGCTGACCGGGCCCCGGCGCATGACGAGCCGGGTGCACTGGGCGGGCTGGAGCTGTTCTTCCCCATGGCCAGGGTGCTGGAGCGCACCGGCAAGGACCGCTACCGCAAGGCGCTGGACATGCTCGTGCGGCGTTTCTCCACAATAGACTGGGACCACTTCCGACCACCGTCGTCACGAAGCGGCAGGTCCGCCGATGCCGCGGGCGCCCTCCTGGCCGCGCGGCTGTTCCTGGAGATGCGCGCCGCCGGGTACCATCCCTCCGAACCCACGGCCAGCAGCGCGGCGGCCGCGAAGGCGCGCGCCGCCGAGAGCGTGAGGCGCATCGCGTCCATCCTCGTGCCCTGGGTCCGTGTCCACCCGTCACAGGACGGGGCGAGCGCGCTGCCCGGCTGCCTCGTCGACTCGTTTTCCTGCCAGCGGGCCCTGTTTGCCGGCAACGAGACAGCCCTGCTGCTCCTCGAGCTGCGCGCCCTCGCCGCGGAAGTGCCGCTGAAGGCGCTCCTCCGCGACCTTGCGCGCCTGTGCGTGGAATCGGCGAAGAGCGCGCCGCTGGGATCATCGTTCCTCCAGCACACGCGCTGGGACGAGAACGGCAAGCCGGAAGAGGGGAGAGGCCGGCGCGGTCCCATCGACGCGCGGCGACTCGCCGGCGAGATCCTCGCGGGCATCGCGCTCTCGGAGAGCTTCCCGGTTCTGAGCGGTCCTAGAAGAACGCCCGCGCGATGGGAATGCGGCGGCCGGTGCCGAATGCCTTCGGCGAGACCTTGAGGACCGGCGGCGCCTGGCGCCTCTTGTATTCCGCCTTCTCCACCATCCGTATCACCTTGCGCACGAGCGCCGGGTCGTGGCCCGCTGCGGCGATCTCGGCGGCCGAGCGGTTCTCCACGAGGTACGCGCGGAGGATCGCGTCCAGCACGTCGTAGGGCGGGAGGGAATCCTGGTCGGTCTGGTCGGGGCGCAGCTCGGCCGACGGCGCCTTCGTGAGAATGGCTTCCGGGATGAGCGCGCCGCGCGCGTTGATGGAGCGGCACAGCGCGTAGACCTCCACCTTGAGGAGGTCGCCGATGACGGCAAGGCCGCCGCTCATGTCGCCGTACAGCGTGCAGTAGCCGGTGGCAAGCTCGGACTTGTTCCCCGTCGTGAGGAGAAGGGAGTCCATCTTGTTCGACCACGCCATGAGGAGTGTGCCGCGGATGCGCGCCTGCACGTTCTCTTCCGTGATGTCCGGCGCGCGGCCCTCGAAGGAAGGCTCCAGGGTGTGCAGGTAGGCCTTGAAGACCTCCTCGATGGGGAGGATGTGCAGCGGGATCCCCAGGTTCTTCGCCAGGGCCCGCGCGTCGGCGACGCTCCCTTCCGAGGAGTAGCGGGACGGCATGCCGAAGACGTCCACCTTTTCGGCGCCGAGAGCTTCGACAGCGAGCACCGCCACCAGCGCGGAGTCGACGCCGCCCGAGAGGCCGAGGTGCACCCGCTTGAAGCCGCACTTGCGCACGTAGTCCCGTATGCCGAGGACGAGTCCCCCCTCGACCTGCGCGATGGGATCAGGCGGCAGGACCGCCTTCGCATCGGTGGCGGTGGTCTCAACGACTGCCAGCTCTTCCTCGAAAGCCTTGCCGATGAACAGGAGCCGGCCGTCCGCCGCGGTCACCATGGACTGGCCGTCGAAGACGACGTTGTCGTTGGCGCCGACGGTGTTCACGTACACCACCGGGACACCCGAGGTCTTCCCGATCGTCGTCATGAGCTGGAACCGGGTCTTCGGCTGTCCTGGATGGAAGGGCGATGCGGAAGGACACAGGATCAGCCCGGCGCCGGCGTCGAGCAGCTCCGCCACGGGGTCCACCGCGTAGCGCAGGCCGGGAGCCGGGTCGCCGTCCCACCAGATGTCCTCACAGATGGCGATCCCGATTTTTTCCCCGGCAAAGGAAACCACCCCGCGCGACGGGGCGCTCTCGAACCACCGCGCCTCGTCGAAGACGTCGTACGTGGGGAGGAGGGTCTTCGCCTGGCTGTGGAGGATCTTCCCGTCGCAGAGGAGCGAGCACACGTTGAGAAGGGCCTTGCCCTGGCGCGTCCGGTTCCTCTCCACGTAGCCCGCCACGACGCCGATCCCGGAAGGGGCTTCCGCCTGCACGCGCCGCAGCGCCTTCAGGTTCTCCTCCACGAAGATATCGTACTCGAGGAGGTCCATCGGGGGATAGCCGCAGAGGCACATCTCGGGAAACACGACGAGGCGGCACCCTGCCTCTTTCGCCCGTGCGGTAAAAGAGAGGACCTTCGCCGCGTTCCCCGCGAAATCACCGATTGTCGGGTTGACCTGGGCGATGCCGACCTTCATGCCTCGTTCCTCACGCCAACGAATCTATCAGGGAAGCAGGGGAGACGGAAGACGGCCCGCGGCGGTACGCCGCTCGCGGGGGCGCACCTCCCCCGCGTTGACCCTGCCCGTGGCCCGCGGTAGTATTGTGCGATGCCGCGCACCGTCCTGCTCACCGAAGGAGACTCCCCGCTCGGAGGGACGCTGGCGCGCCTGCTGCTGGACCGGGGCTGTTCGGTGGTGACCGCCATGGAGCGGGCGGAAGCGGCGGCCGGCGTGCCGTCACTCTCCGGGCAGGGCGGCCGCGGTCGCGTGGAACCGCAGGTCGCCGGTCTCTTCGCGCACGCTCCTCCTCACCACCCTGAACGCATTCCCGCGGCTGGACGACGTCCTGATCCTCGAGCCGGCCTGCGCGGCCCCGCGCGGCCTTGCCGAGGCGGAAAGCGCCGCCGTGGAAAAGGCATTCGACGACGCACGCGGTCCCGTGTTCCTCGCCCGCGAGATCCTCGCACACTTCCGGCAGAACGGCGGCGGCGTGCTCTGCATGGTAAGCCGCGGCCGCGCGAACGGTGTCGTTGAAAGCGGCATGCGCGAGCTCTTCCGCGGCGTGGCCTCCGCCCTCCTCGCCGAAGCGGGGAACGGCGCGCCCGTGGTGAACGGCTTCCAGCAGGGCGAAGCCGATGCCGAGGAGTACGCTGCTTTCATCGACAGGACGCTCGAAGACAAGGCGCGCAAGATCACCGGCCGATGGTTCACCTGCCCGGGACGCGGCGGGCTCTTCCAGGGCGTGCGGCCGCCGAAGAAGGGGTAAGCAACCTTTCCCTGGAGCTGCCGGTAGCCGTCGGTGCCGTCCATCGCCTCTTTGTCCTGGGTGTCGTCAAGGGCCGTCTTTCCGTCACTATCCCGCGCCGTCGCGTCCGCGCCGGCCTTCGGGAGCGTCGATCACAATTCTTTCCCGTGAGCGTCGCCTCCCCCGCGGGTGTCGAGCATCTCCACGTAACGGCGGGTGATCTTCATGCAGGCCTCCACCACGGAGGGCTCGATGTGCTGCACGATGTCGCGTGTCGTATGGTAGACGAGGTCGCCACGCACGATATCGGTCGGCATGGCAATGACGGTGGAGGCTTCGATGCCGGCACGTGCGCCTTCGGCCGCATCCGTCCCCCCGGCGCCGAACAGCATCCTGAACGGCCGCATCTGCAGGCCTTCGGAAGCGGCGCAGGCAACAAGATCGTCCGCCATGCCCTGGGAGAGCCTGACCGTTCCATTCACGTCGCTCAGGAGCACCTGGAGATCGCGAAGGTTGTAGAGGGAATCGAAGTTGAGGTGAAAACAGGGGAGCGGCTTCAGCTCCGCCGCGTGTGCGCGAAACCACGCGGAGGCACCGCGCAGGCCCGCTTCCTCGGCGTCGAAGCTCACGATGCGCAGCCTCGTGTCTTTCAGCGACCCATCCGCGGCGAGGTCCCGCGCAAGACGCACCACCAGCACGGAAGAGACGAGGTTGTCTCCTGCCCCCGGGCTTCCCCGGCGCAGTGCAACCAGGAGGAAATACCCGGCAATCGTCGGGAGACCGAGGGCCAGCAGCTCGAGAACCCAGGGGGGAGGCGGGGCGAATGCCCCGGCAAGCCGTGCGATGAGCACCGCGAGCGTAAAAAAGAAGAAGACGTAGGGAAGGAAGATCGCAACCACGTAGAGCCGTGCAAACGGTCCGTCGAAGATCCGTGCGACGGGCGCGCTGTCGTGGTGGCCCGAGAGTATGAGCTCCTGCCGCGTCGGACCCTCCGGCTCGATGACAGCCGACACGTTCCAGCCGGTACGACGCGTAAAAAGAAAATCCGGAAAATGCACATAGAAGGCGAACTGGCAGAGCATCACGAGTACGCCTGCGCACAGGGCGACCAGGGGCAGAACGGCGAACACCGGCGGGAAGAAGAGCGACGAGGCGGCCAGGAGATAGGTGAGGGGCAGGATCTTGGTGTACGAGTAGAATGAGCCCGGGTGAACCGTGAAGGGTTCGAGGGATGTCGTCGTGCAGGAAGGCGCGAGTGAGTCCCGGAGCGCCTCGGCCGTCGCCCGGGAGGCCGCGCTCCCGGGCAGGCGCGGACCGAATTTGCGGATCAGGTCATCCGTTTCCGCAAGACAGTCCCGTGCTGCCTGGGAGGCCCATGACCGGCCGCGCTTTCCTCGCCCCGTATCGTCCATGCCTGCAGAGGCTACCGATGAGGAGGAGGCGGGTCAATGAGCGGCGTTCCGTTGAACTCCGCGCCGACGAGTCCCTCCCGCCGTACCCCGGCGCTCGTCAGTCCCGGAGGCCCTCCTCGCGGACCAGTGCAGCGAGGTCCCTCCACACGGACAGGGACCACGAGCCCCTGGCCAGGCCCGACGGGAATGGAGAACGAATACCCTGCTTCTCCCGATCGAGCACGGCTGGAGCCCGTACCCTGTCGGCTTTCCGAAATAAACCTGCGCGGCTCGCTCGCTGCCCTGGTCAGACCCGGAAGGTGTACGGCCCGAAGTCGGCCCTGTAGTAGTCTTCCGTGTTCGTGCCTGGCGGGATCAGCGCGTCCACGGCCTTGCAGTCCTCGTCGGTCACCCGGACGGCCAGGGAGGCAAGGTTCTCCTCGAGCTGCACGACGCTGTTCGGCCCGATGATGGGGCTCGTGACACCCCTTTGGGCCATCACCCACGCCAGCCCGAAGGGCGTCATGGTGACGCCCTTGGCCTTCACGAGCTGCTCCAGCCCCTCGAGGACCTTCCAGGTTCCCTCGGAGAATTTCTCCGGCTTCTCACGCGCGTTGGCAGGTGCCGGGCGGCCGCGCGCGGCAGGGCCGCCCGCCTACCCGCGTCCTTCCAGCAGCGACCTCACCGCGGCCTTGATCAGCGCGCGCTTCCCCGGCCAGAAGTCGAAGCTGAGGCCCTCCACGTAGGACTCGTAACCGAAGCAGTCGATGGCGATCGCGCAGACCGACCCCTTCCCGTGGCGTCCCGCCGCGATGAGCGGCGCGCCTGCCTCAGACTCCGCCAGGAGCGGGCGCCCGGGCGCAGCTCGGCCGCGTTGTGATCGTAGGCAGGGATCGTGTCCCAGGGAATGGATGCGAACGTGCGCGCCCCGTCACCGGGCAGGCGTACCGTCCGCGCGTGCGTGATGCCCTTGCGCATGCGCAGCGGCAGGATGTCGGGCAGGCGGCTGCCTGCCACGTTCCCGAACGTGTCGAAAAAACCGCGCCCCCACGGCGCCGACCAGCCGCAGAAGAGGACCAGGCTGCCGCCCTTCTCCACGAAGCCGATGAGCGCCTCAACCTGGTGCTCGGAGAACACGGCGTCGTGCTGGTCGCTCGTCAGGACCAGGTCGGCCTGCGCCAGAAGCTCGTCGAAGACGTGGGGCTTGCGAAGCGCGTAGTTGGCAGGGAGGTTCACCACTTCCTGCGTGTCATCCGAGACCAAGGGGCATGCGAGGAAACCCGAGTAGATCACCAGCGGCCTGTCCGTCGGTATGACGCGCACCTGGTGCCGCATGCTCCAGGTCTCTCCCGTTGCCGGGCTCACGACGTGCACGGCAAGGGTCACGTCACCCGCGCCCCGGGCACACCGGCGAATGTCACCGAAGATCCGCTCCCGGGAGCGCACTCGATCACGGCATCCTGTGCTGCTGGGGAGGACCAGCCCGCGGGCCAGTCGATGTGTGAGCGCGCGGAAACCGGGGCTTCCGCCAGGCTCACGGCCGGCACGTTCACAGGGAACGGCCTGCCGACCTTGGTGACCTGGCGTGCGTCGAGAGACACGGCCAGGCTGCGGAAGACGGGGACGAATACCGTGCGCTCGAGCTTCAGCGCGGGATCGCCGATGAGCCGCACACGCAGGGAGTAGTAGCCTTCGGCAGCGTCTCGCGGGACGGCCACGACTGCTGTCTCCCGCTTCTGTCCGCCCGCGCCGAGCGCCAGCCTGCGGGGCGCGGATTTCATCGTCCATCCCTTCGGGAGATCCATTGCGAGGCGGGCGCTCACCTTGCCATGTGAGCGATTGCCCCCATCGATGACCAACATGATGGACGCGCCGGGCCGGGTGCGCGGAAAGACGAAAGGCTCGCCGGGCGTCCGCGTGCTCGTCCCCGTCTCGGTACCGGCAACCTCCAGCGTCACCTCGGATTCTTCCCAGCGGAGCTCCGCGGATGCTTCGCCGCCGGGGGCGGCGCTCGCCGTGACGAACGCGTGCGTGTCCACCGGCGTACAGCGTGCCTCCAGGCCCGACGGATCACCCACCTCGCCGTTCACCACGATGCCGCGCAGGCGGACACTCGCCGGGAGCGCGAATGACAAGGTGACCCGGAGCGCGGAAGCACCGTGGTTGCGCACGCACAGCCGGCGCCACCCGTCTCTCTGTTCGCATTCGACGTCGATCCACGATTCCCCGATGCGCAGCTTCTGCACGCGCAGCGACGGCCAGCGTGCAGGCAGGTGCGGCTCCAGGGCGACCGCGTGGTGCGCCGCGTCGGGCCGCACGCCGAGGAGACCGTCCACCAGCGGGTAGACGTATCCGTGGCTGCCCGTCCACGCCTGGTGGAAGCAGCCGCGCACACGCAGCGCCGAGGGCTCGTCCACGGCCCAGACCTCGGGCCAGAGCCCGGCGTGGTCCAGTGGAACGGGGTGCCGGCGACTTCCTCCAGCGCGCGGCAGGCGGGCTCGCTGCGATGCGCGCGGAAAAGCTGCAGCGCGCGCCGGCCGCGCTCCAGAACGTACCACGACATGTATCCCCGGTGCGTGCTGAAGGTCTGCTCGAACTCCTGGCGCCTGCGAAAGGCATCGGCGTCCGTGAGGTACGCTTCCTCCTCGAGGAGCAGCCGGCTGGTCACCGCGGCCTTCCCCTCGTCCACCATCCCCGCGTCCAGGTTCGAGAGGCCCTTGCCCGACGTGTCCAGCGAGCCGTCGGGTCGAATCGTCTCCTCGAAGTATCGCCGCTCCTCGTTCCAGTAGAAGGTGTTCACGTACGGGAGGAGGCGGTCCCGCGCGGCTTCCCAGCGACGGGCACTCTCCCCGTCCCCCATGATCGCCGCCAGCCCGATCCCGTCCCGCAGGGCATCAAGCCACTGCGTCTGCACGTGGTAGTGCGACCTCTCGACGTTGCGATCCTCCGAGGCCGAGTCGGCCATCTCTCCCTCGGGCCCGTTCTCGAGGAGGCCGTCGCCGTTGACGTCCATGAGGAAGCCCCAGTCGATCACGGCGCGCGCGTGGGGATACATCTCCTCCAGGAACGCCCTGTCACCGGTCCAGTCGAACGCGTAGCGAACGAGGCCCGGGAAGAGGAACCCGGCGAAGTTGGGCGAGATGCGGTCACCCGAGGTGCTCATCTCGTGCCAGATTTCCCCGGGGAACGTGTCGCGGCCCTTCGTCACGGCCTGGTAGCGCACGATAGTGCGCATCATCTCCCGCACGTCCTCGAAATCGCCGAAGCAGAGCGAGCCGCGCATGATGAGCATCGAGTCGCTGGCGAAGTAGAAGTTGTACGCGGGATAGCCGGCAAAGAAGAGGAAGCCCAGCCGGGGGTCGTCGTGCTTGAAGTCCTCCGTTCCGATCTTCGCCCAGAGGAACGCCTTGTTCATCACGTAGCTCGGCGACTCGAAGGTGACGGTGTCCGAGAACAGGCGGCGGTAATGCGCGGCCTTTTCCTCCCGGACCTCGGCGCGCCGCCCCATGACCTCCTGGAAGGTCGCGCGGGCCTGTTGTTCGGACTCGGGACTGCCGCAGACCACCACCGCGACGGCGAGCTCACCGTCCGCGGCGACGGTGAGCTCGTGCTGGAGGCAGGACCGTCCCGTGGCAGGCTCGCGCGTGCCGCCCTCCCGCGCGGGGAGGGCACCGCCGGCCAGCATGTGCTGCTGGAACGTGCCCAGGTGCCAGGCGCTCGCGTCCACCGAGGTGCCGCAGATGGCCGTCCACTGCGGATGCGTCTCGTCGTGCGCCACGATGCCGACCGCCGGATCCCACGACGCGGTGTTGCGGCCGCCTTCGCGCAGCGGCCAGCCGATGCTGAGCCGGGACTGGAAATCGGTGAACAGGCGCAGGCTCCGCTCCGTGTCGGACTGGTTGAAGAGGGTCAGCTCGACGACGATGGCGGGCTTCTTCAGCGGCACCCAGACGGTCTTGCGCACGCGCAGCCAGGGGTGGGAGCCGAACTCGTAGAGGATCTCGCTCCATCCGACATGGCGGGAATACCTCTTCGCATTGCGTTCCACGGCAGCCAGGCCGTTCTCCGCTTCCCACACGTGGAAGTGGACGAAGTCGGCCAGCCGCAGCGGTTCCGCCCAGATCCCCTCGGTGCCCCCGCCGGGCGGGTTCACGATCTCCTTCGAGACGGCGCGCAGCCCGCCGAAGCTCCCGTCCAGCCTCCAGATGACGTGGGCCCGGCGCCCCGATTCCACGAACAGGTTGTCCAGGTCGCGGTGGAACGAGAAGTACTCGGGGATGAGGGCAGAGGTTTTCTCCATGACTATTCTTCCTTTCGTGCAACCATGACGGGCTGGAAATAGCCCGACTCTTCCGGCATGAGCCACCTGCATTGCGAAAACCCGGCCTCCCGAAAGAGCACCGACAGTTCGGCCCGCTTCCACGCCCTGTAGCTGCCCTTCATGGAAACGGTCTTCCATGCGCGGCGGCGTTCCAGGAGGAGGAACAGCTCGAAATCGTAAACCGGCTCATCCTTGTGCCACGACCAGAGCTGGAATGTCACGCGGGGGCCGCCGGCGCCTTCGTGCCGTGCGACCTCCGTCGCGGCGGGTTTTTTTTCGAGGATACTGTCGTAGTCCCTCGTGCTGACGATGAGAACGCCGCCCTGCTCGAGAAAGCCATGCATCTCCCGCGCCGCGTCGCTCACCGCTTGCGGTGCCAGGAGATGCGGCACCGCGTTGTCACAGGCGATGACGGCGCGGAACCGGGATGCGAAGGAACCCTGGAGGCCTCCAAAGGCGCACACGCGCGTTTCCACCGCGAGCCGACGCCTGCCGGCCTCGCGTCTCAGCTCCGCGACGGAACGCCCGCTCGGGTCGCTGCAGCTCAGGCGGTAGCCCTGTTCAGCCAGCCCGAGCGCCTGGGTCCCGATGCCGCAGGCGCAGTCCAGGACAGCGGCGCCGGGTGCCGCGCCATTCGCGGCGAGCAGGCTGCCCAGCGCCCTGGACTGGCGCCGCGCGGATTGCGCCCAGTCGGCGTACAGGAACCTGTAGTGCTTCGCGATTATGTCATAGCCTCCCACGGCGTTCCCTCAGGCGGACGCCAGGAAAGCGGCAGCCTTCGACACAAGCCAGCGGGCAGCGGAGCTCCACGCGAGAGATCCCGGCTGCCTGCCCATTCCCCCTTCGAAGCGCAGCGTGGTGACGATGAGGCGCCCCTCTCCGAACGGCACGTCAGCCATGTAGTGACTGGCCACGGACTCCCGGGCGTCGACGCGCGTTATCACCGGCGTGATCGTGCCCACCGGGCCGGCCGCTTCCATCCATCGCAGCGAGGTGCCGGTGGCCATGCCGAAAAGCTCCAGCTCGCGGAAGGGACCTTCCGGGAGCTCCTCCGTGATCGCGTGTTTCTCGAAGAGCGTGATGCCTTCCCTCCAGAATGCCACCGTGCCGTGAGGGAAGTATCCCTTGCCTCTCTGGACGAGGAGCGCTTTCCCTCCACGGAGCACGTAGTCTCGCAGGGCATCGTCGAAGGAAGAGGCAAGGACGATGGGACCACGTCCGCCGGCCCGCATTCCAGCGCGCGGAGCGAAGTCCGCAGCATCGTAGTGCTCCCGCATCGGCTCGAAGATTCCCAGGGGGTCGGCGAGCATCGTCTCCCAGGAGGCGGCCACCGGCCGGGGCCACACGAACAGCGGCCAGGAGCTCTCCACGCGCCCTGACGGATGATCGAGCGCGGCTTCGACCGTGAGCGCCAGGGGACGGTCCGTCTCCGGCAGCATGCACGAGATGCGGGTGAGCTCGCGGACATCGCCGCGTCCCAGGGACGGGCCGAGGCTGCCCGAGCCTTCCGCCAGCGCCGCACGCGGCGAGTTCTCCGCCGGGCCAGCCTGCGGCACCACACGCCACGACCACGTCCCGCGCGGAAGTGACGGCCCGAAGTTCGAGGCGACGATCCGCAGCGCGCACTCGCTTCCCGCCGGTCTGGTTAAACCGGTCTGCCTCCAGGACCCGGTCGCCCGAGATCCACGTCCGTGCCAGAT
This sequence comes from uncultured Spirochaetota bacterium, assembly GCA_963768665.1. Lineage (GTDB taxonomy): Bacteria > Spirochaetota > Spirochaetia > SZUA-6 > Fen-1364 > Fen-1364. Next base: position 473,184 of record CAVYIU010000007.1, read on the forward strand.
CCCACCGGGGAAACAGCACGAGGTCCGCGTTGAATCGCCTGAGGTCCGCCGCGTTGAACTTGGGCCGGCCGTCGTCGTCGAACAGCCCGGAGGTGGCGAGGGGCACGTCACGGATGGCCGTGATCACGTACCCTCCGACCTCGGGAAATGCCCGCGTGAACTCCACGCTCAGCTTGCGGTGAAGGAGCGCGTGGTCCAGCGAGAGTGCCGCGATCTGTCCGGATTCTCCCCCTCACGCCGGGTGCGAGCAATCTCTCCTTCTGGAGCGGGAGGCGAAAGTCGGGCTTTACCGCGCTCATGGGATTCATGTCCGGGTTGTTGCTGCTCCACCACGGCCCGTTCTCCCCGATCACGCGCCACGTGTCCGCGTCGGCATATTCGCCGAAGAGCCACGGCCGGACGGTTTTCCACCGGGGAGTGAAGGTCTCCAGGAGGGGCTCGAGGTTCTGCAGGTCGGCGTAGAAGTGATAGTCAGAGAAGTCCGCGAAGTCGGTGGCAAGCCCGCCGTAGCACTCACCCGACCCGCTGTTGTCCCGCACGAGGACGCCGCCCGTTACCTCGCGCGCCAGCCGATAGAGCCGTTCGAGGGTCGCTGCGTTGACATCGGCGCCCAGCTCGCACCCGAGGCTGGCGATCACGAGGGAAGGGTGGTGCGCCGCCTGGCCGAGGATCCGCGGGTACTCGCGCTCCATGCGCTGCTCGAGGAGGGGAGTGACCCTGGGAAGCCACAGCGGGAGCTCCAGCCACGTGAAGAAGCCCATCTCGTCGCAGAGGGAAAAGTATTCCTCGCGCGGAACCCAGAGACAGTGCTTCACCGTGTTGAAGCCCATCTCCCGCAGGCCGCTGAGCTCCTGCCTGATCGCCTCGCGCGAAGGCCGTGGAATGATCGTGGACGGGTAGTACCCCCAGTGCAGCGCGCCGCGGAGGTACACCGGCTCGCCGTTCAGGAGGATCATCTCCCCGTCCGCGCGCACCTCGCGGAAACCGATCCTCCAGTGCGAGGTCTCGTCCCCTGCCGCGACCTCCAGGTCGTACAGGAAGGGGTCCTCCGGGCTCCAGAGACGGAGCCCGGCAACGGGTATGGTTGCAGACGCGGCAGCGCCGCGACCCTGTTCGAACTGCGCTGCTGCTTTGTGGACCGTCTTCCCGCCGGCGCTGAGCCTGAGCAGCATTGGCCGAGCGACCTCGTGGGCGGCCGCGTTCGGCATCTGCAGGCGGATGGAGGCAGCGCCGCGTGCACGGTCCGTGGTCACGCGGCAGTACTCCGGGCAGGAAAGGATCGGCCTGGACGAGATCGACGTCACCCCAGATCCCGCCGAACGTGCACAGCACGTCGGGGATGAATCCGGAGAGGACCTCGCGGAATGGAAAGCGGTCACCCGGAAGGTAGCCGGGCTTCTCGATACGGAGCACGAGCTCGTTCCGATCCCCCGGTCGCAGCGCGTGCGAGACGTCGACACGGAACCTGTCCCAGGCGCCCTCGTGGCTCCCGAGCTTCGTGCCGTTCAGGCTGATCTCGCACGAGTAGCTCACCGCGTCGAACTGCAGGTGCCACGGCCCGGAGCTTTCACCGCGGGGACACGTGAAGTCCTTCCGCCAGGTCACCGGCCCCGCGATCCGCTTCGAAGCGGCAGCCAGGTCCCAGCACCCGGGCACCGTGACCGGGACGAAGCCGCAGCCGAGGTCCACCTGCCAGGCGCCGTTGAGGGAGATCGTGATCATGCGCGCCTCCCGGAAGCACCCAGGGCGTCAAGGCGGAAGACACAGTCTGCCGGGACCTCGGGACCGAACAGCACCTCGATGCTGCGGATCGACGAGAGGCGCGGCGCTCCCACGCGGGTGAAGGCTGCCACGGGTGCACGGAAGAAGACCCACGAGTAGCGGTCCTCGCTCGGCATGCCCTGGGCGGGGTACGCGGGGATGTATTCCATGCAGTCCTCGTCGCCTGACCGGAGCCTGACGCCGATCGTGCGAAGCTTCTTTCCCGAGAGGAAGAACAGCTCCGTGACATATTGATAGAAGAAAGTGACGCCTTCGGTGTCCGCCAGGTCGAGGGGCGTCTCGAAGCGCTTCATCAGGGTGCTCATCGTGCCGCCCCGCACCGTCGCGAGCAGGGAGCCCCGGCCCAGCGCCGAGGTGCCTGCATCCACGGCGAGGGAGTGCTCCGTTCCTCCCTGGAGTGTCCAGCCCTCCGCGGACGCGCAGTCCGCGAGACTGCGTCCGCCCGCGAGACTGCGTCCGCCCGCGAGACTGCGTCCGCCCGCGAGACTGCGTCCGCTGGGAACGGCGCAGAAGATGCGCGAGGCGATCCCTGCCCGTCGGGGACCGACGCAGGTCACCGTGACGCGCCTGCGCCCGGCTTCCGCGAAGGCGTGACGCGCGGCGGCGTCGTGCGTGACGGAGCTCGTCCCGTCCCCGAAGTCCCAGCGGTACTCGGAGAACGATGCGCCTCGCCGTTCCTGCTTTCGGTCCACAAGGCGAAACTCCACTTCGGCTCCTGCCGTCACGGGGAGCGCGGCCTCCACCTCCAGGTCACGGGCAACCTCTCGCCGTGCAGGATCGATGACGACATTCGCGCAGGACCGGCCGAGCACGAGCTCCCTTTCCTCGCTGCCTGAGATGGTGTTGCCCAGGAGCGAGATATCATCACAGAACTCGGCCAGCACGCCGCGTCCCGGGTAGCCGCGGGGGTCGGTGCGGCTGCGCGTGACACGGTTGCCCGCGATGAGCCAGTGCCGCGCCGGTGCCTCCGGCGTGAACGCGAAGGAGACGCCGCATCCCTGGTTGTCGTGGATCGTGTTCCCGGACATGACGAAGTGCGTGGAGGAGCCGTGCACCACCGAGACGCCGGCATGGCCGAAGGGCTCCGGCGCGTTCTGGAACGCCGTGCCGTTATTCCCGACGTCGTTGTCGAGGAGAAGCGTGTCGTCGGATCCGCCCAGCCAGAACCCGTAGCTCGACCAGCTCGCCCTGTTGCGGATGTACGTGTTGCCCGGTGACCACGACTCCACCGCGTTGTTGTTCGCGTACGAGCAGTCGTTCCCCTCGAACAGGTTGCCCGTGCTGCACCAATGGTTGAGCGCCCTGATGAAGATGCCGTCCCCGCCGTGGCTGAAGTCGTTGCGGAGGAAACGGTTGCGGTCGGAGCCCGACTCCACGAGGAGGCTCACCGAGTCCCGCGCGTGGACCTCTCCCGGGTAGATCCGGATCCCCCAGGAGAGAACGTTGTCGGCCACGAGGTTGTCGGTACACTGCGCCATCTTCAGGCAGACGTTCGAGCAGTGGGAGAAGGTGTTCTCGACGATGGTGTTGCCGGAACAGCGGCGCAGGGAGATCCCGTTCCACACATGCGTGCCGCGGTTCTTCCGCAGCACGCTGTCCCTGACACGGTCCATGAAGACGGCGCCGTGAGTCTGCGTGCCTTCGCCCCATCCGTAGTCGGGGTCGTCGTAGTTGCGGGAGAAGTCGTTTCCCTCGATGGTCCACCGCGAGCAGTCCGTGAGTGACAGGGCCGTGAGGAACCCCTCGGCCCGGCAGTTGGCCAGGCGCACCCCGTGACGGCCGGTGCTGCGGATGGCGATCCCGGAAAAGAATTTCTTCCCGGCTCGTTTGAAGATCGAGAATCCCGTGTTGTACCAGCTCTTCCAGTGCCCGCGCGCATCGCCCTGCCAGGTGACGCTGTCACCGTGCAGGATGCGAAACGCGTCGTAGAAGAGGGGCGCGGCGGGAGTGGAGGCTCCCTCGGGAACCAGGAAGCGCAGCGCCACCTCGCCGCGGATTTCTCGTCCTATCATCCAGCGTCGGACATGCCACCCGGCTTCGGCCGCGGCGTCTCCAGCGGCCTGCGCCGGTGTCGACCCCTGGCGGTCACGGGAGATGGCGAGCGTGGCCGGCTCCGCGGCGGCGCCCCACGCGCGGCACTCGAAAACGACGGTCCCGTCGGCGGGGAGCACGATCTTTCGCAGCAGGAGGGAGTGCTCTTCTTTCGCCACGCCGAGGTCTCCCGGGGTGTAGAGAAAGTCGCCCTCGGGAAGCGTCGGGGCAGAGGCGCCGGACCTCAGCGTCGAGCCTGACCCGTCCACCACGATGTCATCAGCGTCCACGACGATGCCGTCGGCGCCTCCGAAGTCATGCACGCCGGGCGCGAAGGACACGCTCTCCGTGATGACCATGCCGGGGCGCGGCACGATCCGCTTCAGCGGCGTCTGCCGGTTCATGATGATGGCCCGGCGGAAACATCGAACGATGTCAGCATGCCCCACCCCTTTTCAGACCCTCTTCAAAAGACGATCTCGAGCTCCCCCGGGCGCACCGCCAGGTCCTTCTTCCGGCCGTGCCAGGTCAGCGATAACTGGAACGCGCCGTCGGCCCGGACGCGCACGACGCGCGCGCCGCCCGCGCCAGGCGGCTCCGCGACCAGGGACACCACGTGCCCGGGCAAACCGGTAGCTCTCGCAGCCGCACCGTCGATCGCTTGCGATGCTCCACGTCAGCAGGTTCTCCGGCGCCGAGGCGCGCAGGCCGATGGCGTATTCCAGAAGGTACAGGATGGGGCCGATGCCGCTCCAGCCCACGAAATCCCTGCGGACCGGCATCCAGCGGAAGATCCTCCCGGGCCGGGCCGAGTCCGGAGCGTAGTTCTCCCAGATCGTCCCTGTCGAGGCATAGACGTCAGAGACCAGCCCGATGTGCTTGACCGCGATCTCGGCTGCAAGGTCGCCGAACCCGTACTTTTCCAGGCCGCGGATCACCATCGTATTCGTGGGCGCCCAGACCGCGCCGCGCCAGTACCCGCCGTAGCGCTTGTACCCGCGCTCATTGGCCGCGCAGGTCGGCACCGGGTTGGCACGCCCGAAGGTCCGCGGGTTGCGCAGCTCCTGCACGAGATCCCGGGCCTGGCTTTCCGATGCGATCCCGGCGAGGAGCGTCCAGTAGGCAGCCACCGTCCTCACGGGCACCCGCGTGCCGTCCTTCGTGAGGTCGAAGTAGAACCGGTCCTTCTCGCTCCACATGAGGGCGTTGATGATGCGGCTGAGCTCGTCCGCTTCGGCGAGGAGCGGCGAAGCCTCGGCGGGCGTGCCGAGGATGACGGCTATCTCGGCGAGCTGCCGGGCGAACAACACCATCTCCGCGGAGATGTCCACGCCGGTGCCGCCGCCGCTGAGACGCTCGTTGCGCGGCGAGTTGTCCATGCTCGCCCAGTCCGTCATGTAAAGGCCGTTGCCCTGGCGGAGGTATTTCTGCAGGGCGCGGTAGAACTGCAGGAGCGGTTGCCACACCATGGCAAGCCGCTCGCGGTCCGCGGTCCAGCGGAAATGCTCCAGCTCGGACCACGCGAGGAGGGGGTGGTTCAAGCCGTCCAGTGTCAGCCGCGGAGGAGGGGACGGCGCCGGCCTTCCCACGTACATGACGGGAACGGCCTTCCTGTTCCGGGGAAGCGTGTAGCCCCAGCGGCTGAACAGCGTGAGATTCTCGGTGTTCTGCCACGGGGCGAAATCGGCCCCGGTATCGCGATTTATCTCGCGGCTTATTTCGCCCGTGTCGTTCTGGCTGGCATAGAAATTGTCCAAAGTGGAAATTCCCGGCACCAGCGGGTGCGCTACGTCGCAGAACATCGTCATGAAACAGGAGTCCCAGAGGAAGATGTTCTCGTTGAAGGCCGCATCGATGAATTGCGAGACGAGGCCGCTGCCGGGCGCGGGCTCGTGGAAGTTGCGAAAGGCGGTCTCCCACGCTTTCCAGTACAGCGCAACCCATTCGGGGTGCTCGTCGTACACGGGCTGCGGCAGGAGGTCCTTCTGCGCCGGGAAGGTGGGAAGCACAACCGGCACGTACGATTTCTTTCCATAAAAGGTTCCACGGTCGCTTTTTTCCACGGGGACGCCCTCCGCGCGCTGAGCCAGAGTTTCATTGCGCCCTCGCGATGTCAAGCGATAGTAACCCGCGCAACCCGCGCGACGTCGCGAAAAGAACACTTGACATGTCACCACGTCATGATAGCATCTGCACACCATCGTCGATGGACAATACGGTGATTTCGTTTTCTCAGGAGGAGGTGCACTGATGCGACATTTGAAAGGGGTGCTTATCGCACTCGCCGTGCTGCTGCTGTTGCCGGCCTTCGGCTTTGCGCAGTCGCTGCCGGTTCCCCGAAACCAGGCGATCGTGGTCGAGACCGACCAGACGTACCAGAACCTGAACGTCGCCAACCCCACGTGGCCAGCCGGGCAATGGCACGCAGTGGGGCTCTGGCTGGCACCAGGTCGTATCCGAGTGGGACTGGTACATGGACTACGCCACAGGAGAGAAGCGCCTCTGGCGCACCACGGGCTGGGAATACAACAGCGACTACACCCAGTTGACGTGGCACGTGCGCAAGGGCGTCACCTGGAACGACGGCGTTGCGTACACGTCCGCGGATATCGTCTACACGATGAACCTGTACATGAAGAATCCGGACCTCAGCGGGGCGGGCATGGCGATCAACCTCGCATCGGTCTCTGCTCCGGATGACTATACGGTCATCTTCAAGTTCAAGACGCCGGACCCGCGCTGGTACCAGAACATGCGTATGTGGGGCGGCAGCTACATCCTGGCCAAGCACGTCTACGAGAAGCAGGCGGATGTCCGCTCGTTCAAGAACTGGCCGCCGGTCGAGACCGGCCCCTACAAGCTTCAGAACTACTACCCGGACCTCGGGATGTACATCTGGCAGGCTGATCCGAACTGGTGGGGCACCAAGGTCATGGGTGTGACCATGGGACCGAAGTACGTCGTATTCCGGCACGCTCCGCCTCCCGACCTCGACCTCCAAGACTTCGTGAAAGGCAACGTCGACGCCCTTCTGCCGCACATTTTCCCCTGGTCCCTCGTGCAGGCGGCCCAGAGGCAGTGGACGCACACCGTGACGGCCCCCTATATGGACGCGGTGGCCCAGGGTGTCATGGCGTTCAACTGCGCGCTGGCCCCGACTGACGACGTGAAGTTCCGCTGGGCCATCCAGTACCTGGTTGACAGGCCCAAGTACGCGAAGATCTACCCCATGGCGGATTCGACCGCGGTGACCATGTGGCCGTGGCCGGCCTGGCAGACGGACCTCAAGTGGGAGATCCCCGCCATCCAGCAGAAGTACGGTCCCCAGCTCCGCTATGACCCGGCCGCAGCCGCGGCTGCGCTTGACGCTGCCGGTCTACAAGGTGGGCTCCGACGGGCTGCGCAAGCTTCCCAACGGCAAGGACTTCACGCTCATCGTCTGGGCGGCCGCCGCGCCGGATCCCAGCAATTCCCAGGCCGTGGATTTCTTCGACGAGTGTCAGAAGCTCCACATCGATGTCATCATGAAGATCAACGGTCAGGGCTTTACCACCCAGCAGGCCTACAGCGGCCAGGGCAATGTCGGATTCGACGTCATCGACATCTACACGGCGTTCCCTGCTGATCCCTGGCAATTCCTCGACAAGTTCACCTCGAAGTACGCGAAGCCCATCGGCGTCGTGCAGAACGACGGCGACCGCGGCAAGTCGCGCCTCCAGGATCCGAAGCTCGACGCCGTTGTCCTGAAGATGCAGGCAATGAGCCCTGATGATCCCGCCTACATGGGTCTCGTCCAGCAGGCCCTCGACCTCTGGTACACGGATCTCCCGGCCGTCCCGGCGACCGAGAGGCCGTTCGTCCAGACCTTCTCCGACAAGTACTGGACCGGCTGGCCCACCACGGGCAACTGGTACGAGGTCCCCTATCAGTGGTGGCCGTCGTCCTTCTTCATGTATGCCAAGCTGAAGCCCACGGGCGCTCAGTAGGGCGACGCGCTTTCTGACCCGACAATCAGCCACCCGGGGGGTTCCTCCCGGGTGGCGCTTTCTCTCTTCCGCGGGGGGCCTATGAAGAAGCTGCTTTTCTACTTTCTACGACGCGTGCTGCTGTATATCGTCATCCTCTTCCTGGCGCTCACCGCCTTTTTCTTCGTCGTGCAAACCGGCCCCGGGGACCCCGTCCTGAAGTTCATGCATGACATGCAGAGCGAGTACGGATACAACCCCGGTACCAGCGAGGCGGGCCTGAACGCGTTCAAGGCCATGTTTGGCCTGGACCAGCCCCTGGGGATCAGGTACCTGCGGTACATGCAGCAGCTGCTGCTGCACTTCAACTTCGGGCCTTCGATTGTCAGCTACCCGGCGAACGCGCAGGAGGTCATCTACCGGGCCCTGCCCTGGTCGATTGGCCTCCTGGGAGTCGCGGTCATTTTTTCATGGCTCCTCGGCATGGCGTTCGGAACTGTCCTCGGATGGCGCCGCGGGACGCGCTTCGAAGGCGTGTTCACGTCGGTGTCCCTGGTTCTTTCCCAGGTGCCCGTCTACCTGATGTCCATCCTCCTCTCGACGCTGTTCATCTACGCCATCTCGGTCTTTCCCAACGGCTACGCCTACACGGCGGGCCTCCACAAGGGATTCAACCTGCCGTTCATTGGCAGCGTCATCTACCACGCCATCCTTCCCGCGCTGTCCATGGTTTTTGTCTACGTGGCCGGCACGGCTCTCTCCCAGCGGGCCATGGTGATCAACCTCATCGGCGAGGACTATATGAAGCTTGCCGAGGCGAAAGGCCTTCCGGGCGGGACCCTCGTGAATCGCTACATCCTGCGCAACACGCTCCTCCCCCAGGCGACGAGCCTCGCGCTGAGCCTCGGCGGCGTGGTGAACGGCTTCTACCTCATCGAGTGGATTTTCCGCTACCCGGGCATCGGGTTCCTCTTCGTGAACTCCATTGCCTCGTTCGACTACAACATGATCCTCGGGATCGCGGTCATCTCGATGGTGGTCGTGCTCCTGGCGAATCTCATCATCGAGTTCCTGTATCCGTTCATCGACCCGCGGATCAGGCGGGAGTAGGGGAAGGTATGGCATCAATCGACGTGACAACGGCGGCGCCCGTCATTCGTACCGGCGGCCTGCGGACCTTCGCGCGCCTCCTCCGGGAGTCGCCACGCCTGCTCATCGGCATCATCCTCTTTGCTATCCTGTTGCTGGCCGGTATTCTGGAGACCCCGATCAACAACGCCCGCCTCGGGGGCTACAAGTCCACGGAGGTCGGCATCTTCGACGTGAACATGCCGCCGTCGGCCGCGCATCCCCTGGGCACCGATGTCTCGGCGCGCGATGAGCTGGCGCTCCTCATGACGGGTTTGAAGAACTCCCTGGTGATCGGCTTCATCGCCGGCCTGTTCGGCACGGCCCTCGCCTTGATCCTGGGAACCTCGGCCGGCTACTTCGGCGGTCGCGCGGAGGCGGTCATCACGGCGGTTACCAACTCGTTCATGATCATTCCATCTCTGCCGGTGCTGGCCATACTCTCCACGTTCGTGTTCCGCCCGAACCTGCTCTTCCTTTCGGTGACCCTGGCGATCTTCAGCTGGGCGTTCCCCACGCGCGTCATCATGCCCCAGATCAGGAGCCTGCGCGAGCGCCCCTTCGTCGATATGGCACGCATGAACGGATTCAGGAGCTGGTCGATCATGTTCCTGGAGATCGTGCCCAACTTCCTGCCCTATCTGGTTCTCGGTCTTGTCAGTGCCATCTCGGGAAGCATCCTCGCCGAAACCGGGCTTCGTCTCCTTGGCCTTGGGCCCTCTACCGCGGCCTCCCTCGGCAGCCTCATCCAGGTCACGCTGTATACGGGGACCCTGGCGCAGGGGCAGTTCCTGATCGCCCTCAGTCCGATCGTGCTCCTCATCCTCATTTTCGTGTCGCTCAACCTGATCAACTTCGGCCTGGAAGAGGTCTACAACCCCCGGCTGAAGAAGATCACGGGGCTCTAGGGAGGGGGAGGACGTTATGAACACACTGCTCGAGGTAAAAGGTCTGAATGTCTGCGTGCGGACCGTCGCGGGGATCCGGCAGATCACCGACGAGGTCTCTTTCCGCGTGGCGGAGAAGGAGATCTTCGGCATTCCCGGTGAGTCCGGCTGCGGCAAGTCAACGGTCGTCGAGTCAGCCTTGCGCCTGATCACGGCGCCGCGGTATGTCCAAAGCGGAGAAATCCTGCTGAAGGATCGCAACCTGCTGGCCATGGGACACCGCGAGCTCCAGGAGGTGCGCTGGAAGGAGCTCGCGTACGTGCCGCAGGGCTCCATGAATACCCTGAGCCCCGTGCTGAAAATTAAAGAGCAGATCATCGATACGATCACCGCGCATATCAAGGTCAGCAAGGCCGAAGCGATGGATATGGCGATCGCGGCGTTGCGCGCGGTTGGAATGTCCCCGGACGTGGCGCAGATGTACCCCCACGAGCTTTCCGGCGGGATGAGGCAGAGGGTCTGCATCGGCCTGAGCACCGCCCTGAAACCCGCCGTCATCATGGCGGATGAGCCGGTCACCGCGTTGGACGTGGTCATGCAGAGGCTGAACCTGGAGACCCTTGCCGATCTGCGGGACAAGAGCGGCATAACCGTGGTGATGGTCACACACGACATGGCCTGCCACGCCGAGATCTGCGACCGGGTCTGCGTCATGTACGCGGGGCGGGTGGCCGAGATCGGGGAGACAAAGGCGCTCTTTGACAATCCGCTTCACCCTTATACCGACGGCCTGCTCAAGGCGGTTCCCTCGATATTGAACCGGCACTCCGTGAGCATCCCCGGCATCGCTCCGAGCCCGTCGGCGTGGCCCACGGGGTGCCGGTTCCACCCGCGGTGCCCGCGCAAGATGGACATCTGCAGCCGCACGGCGCCGAAGCTCCAGGAAGTGGCGCCGGGCCGATTCGTGGCCTGTCATCTCCATGGCAGCAAGGAGGGGGCGGCACATGCCTGACCAGCTTCTCGAGCTCACGAACATCACCAAGACGTTCACTCGGTCCGGCCTGGGCCTCGGGGGACGGAAGACGGTGCAGGCGCTGGACAAGGTGAGCCTGTCACTCCCGGACAAGCCCCAGGTTTTCGCGCTGGTCGGCGAGAGCGGCAGTGGCAAGACCACCCTCTGCAGGATCGTGATCGGCCTCGAACAGCCGACGGCCGGCCAGGCCCTCTACAAGGGCAGGGAGATCAGGTCGTGGCTCCGCAAGGACATGAAGGAATACAGGCGGGAAGTCCAGGTCATCTTCCAGGACCCCTATGCGACCTACAATCCCTTCTACCGCGTTGACCGCGTCCTGAAGTCGGTGGTGCGCAACTTCGGCCTCGCAAAGAGCAGGGACGAGGGGCAGGCAATGATCGAGAAGGCCCTGGAGGCCATCGGCCTGCGCCCCCGCGAGATCCTGGGCCGTTACCCCCACCAGCTGAGCGGCGGCGAGCGGCAGAGGATCATGCTCGCCCGGATCTACCTCCTGCGGCCCAAGCTCCTCGTGGCAGACGAGCCGGTCTCCATGCTGGACGCCTCGCTGCGCGCCATGTTCCTGGACCAGCTGAAGTCGTTCCGTGACCTCGGCGTCAGCTGCCTCTACATCACGCATGACTTGAACGTGGGCTACTTCATCGCCGACCAGATCCTCATCCTGTGCCTGGGACGGATGGTGGAGTGGGGAGAGTCGGACCACATCATAAAGGACCCGCTGCACCCCTACACGCAGGAGCTGATCAATTCCATCCCCAACCCTGACCCGGAGCTTCGGTGGAAGGACCGCCTGCAGGCGGAGAAGATCGGGCTCAACGAGCTGCGCCAGGCGCGCACGGGCGCCGGGTGCATCTACGCGCAGCGCTGCCCCCACGTGATGGACAAGTGCCGGCACAGCGATCCCCCGCTCAAGCGCGTCAAGGGCCGCGAGGGCGACGCGCGCGAGGTGGCCTGCTTCCTCTACGAATGACCGCGCACCCTCTTCCCGTCCTCGCCACCACGCGGTTCGACACGGGTTCGTTCCCACGTGTCTCGGCAATGGCGTGATCGGCATCACGCCGGGCCCCCACCCGCTCCTGCAGGGCGGCGCGCTGGCGGGCGGCTACGTCTCCTCCCACCCGCAGTACGAGTTCGAGAGCATGGCACCTGCTCCGTACCCGCTGGGCCTCGACGTGAGCGTCCCAGGAAGGGCGGCGGGGAATTCGCGGCCGCGGTGAGAACGGAATCCCAGTCCCTCGACATGTCGTGCGGGGAGCTCACCACGCGCATGGTGTACCAGGCCTCGGGAGGCGTGCGCGTCTCCATCGAGGTCGTCCAGTTCACCTCGCGCACGGTTCCCTGCCTCGCGTGCCAGGAGGTGCGCTTCACCGCCGACACGGAGATCGTGCTCGGTGTCGCCACGCGCATCGACACCGAGGGCACCGCGGGAGCCGTCTTCACGGGGAACACCGACCCGCTCACCCGCGGCTGGTACAAGGAAGACCTGGTCGATCGTTGCGTCGGGCTCGCCACGGACAGGAGCAGGCTCGGGATCGCCACCATCGTTCCGCGTCGGGACGGCCTGACCCGGGCAGGAGCGGCGCGCTACGAGCTTCGCGTCACGCCGGCAAAGCCTGCCGTTTTCCAGCTCATCGCGGCCCTGGCTTCCGGAGCCTTCAACGAGCGGGAGCCGCACCTCGAAGCTGTCCGTCTCGCCCGGTGGGGCGAGATGCTGGGGTTCGACGCGCTTCGCTCGGAGAACCGGGCGGCGTGGCACGAGCTGTGGGCGTCGCGTATCCTGATCACGGGAAACCCCGAGGACCAGCGCGCCACCGACGTGGCGTACTACTACTACCACTCCTGCATCCACCCCTCCACGCGGTGGGGAATCCCGCCGTTCGGCCTCGCCCGGCACGACAAGTATTTCGGCCACATCTTCTGGGACATGGACATGTGGATGCTCATCCCCGCCCTGCTGACCGCGCCGCAATCCGCGCGGGCCATGGTGGAGTACCGCGCCCGCGGCCTGGAGGCGGCACGGAAGAAGGCGGCGCTCTTCGGATACCGCGGCGCCCAGTTTCCCTGGGAGGCGGGGCTGGACGGCAGCGAGGTGACCCCCTCCTGCTGCCCCACCGGCTGGGCCGAGCAGCATGTGACGCCGGGCGTGGCCATCGCCGCGTGGGAGTACCAGCTGGCCGCGGGGGACGAGGAGAGCCTGCGCTCCGTGACGTGGCCCATCCTCAAGGCCGTCGCGGAGTGGATCGAGAGCCGCGGGCATTTCACCGACCGGGGGTTCGAGATCGGGCACATGATGGGACCGGACGAGGGCATCGGGAACCTCTCCAACCAGACCTACTTCAACCTGCTGTCCGGGATGGCCCTGGACGCTGCTGCCCGGTGCTGCGCGAAGGTGGGCCAGCGCGCCCCGTCGTCATGGAGCAGGATCCGGGACCGCATGGTCATACCGCAAAAGGCGGGCATCGTTCTCCCGTATGACCCCGGCACGGTGGAAGCGTACTCGCTGGGCAACCTGCAGTACCTCTTCCTCCACGGCTGCCCGGTTCCGCCGGAAGTCTTCCGCGGCACATGGCTGCACGAGGAGAAGATGCGCACGAACAAGGTCGGGGGCGGAGGGGCGCCGGGCAGCGGCGACTCGGTCGGCTTCACCACGCCTCCCTGGGCGGTCTGCGCAGCGCACTTCGGAGACAGGCAGAAGGCCGCGGCGCTCATGCGTGACGCGTGGAAGTCCTACTGGGCCGAGCCGTTCGGCATGGTGAAGGAAGTCCCGTCCCACACCTGGGCAGGGTTCGTCACGAACCACGGGTCCTTCCTCCAGTCCATCCTTCTCGGCTTTACCGGGCTGCGCATCCGCGACGGGCAGTGGACGCAGTATCCCGCGTCTCTTCCCGAGGGCTGGCAGAGCATCGAGGTGGGCCGGCTCTGGGTCCAGGGCAGGCCCCTGACGCTGAAGGCAGTGCACGGCAGGAAGGCTGTTCTCCGGGCCGCGGGGGACTGAGACAGAATGGCTCTCCTCGCGATCAACGGCGGAAAGAAAACCGTGAGCCGGCAGTGGCCAACCTGGCCGATCTGGGACGACACGGAGCGAAACGCGCTCCTCGGCGTGCTGGAATCCGGAAAGTGGTGGTACGGGGAGCGGGTCCGCGAGTTCGAGCGGGCATTCGCCGATTTCCAGGGGGCGCGCCACGGCGTGAGCGTCTCCAGCGGGACCACCGCCCTGGAAGCTGCGCTCATGGCGCTGGGCATCGGGAGCGGCGACGAGGTGATCGTGCCGCCGTACACCTTCGTGGCCACTGCCAGCGCCGTCCTCCGCGTGAACGCCGTGCCCGTATTTGCCGACATCGAGCCGCGCTCGCTCTGCCTCGATCCCGACGACGTGGAGCGCAAGCGCACGCCGCGCACAAGGGCGCTCATCCCGGTCCACCTCGGCGGCCGGGTGGCCGACATGGACCGGCTGCTCGCCCTTGCGCGGCAGCACGGTCTGCACGTGGTGGAAGATGCCTGCCACTCGTGGGGCAGCCAGTGGAAGGGGAAGGGCACCGGCGCGATCGGGGCCTGCGGCGTGTTCAGCTTCCAGGCATCGAAGAACATCACCAGCGCCGAGGGCGGCATCATCCTCAGCGACGACGAGACTCTCGCCGAGCGCTGCCGCGCTGTCACCAACTGCGGCCGGCTCCCGGGCGACGCCTGGTACGAGCATTCCATCGTTGCCAGCAACTTCCGCATCACCGAGTTCCAGGCCGCGCTGCTGCTTTCGCAGATGACGCGCCTCCCCGAGCAGACGCGGACCAGGGAAGCCAACGCGCGTCTCCTCGACGAGGGACTGCAGGGCGTCCCCGGCATCATCACGCTCCCCGTCGAGCCACGCATGACGCGTCGCGGCGTGCACCTCTACTGCTTCCGGCTCGACCCGGAAAAGCTCGGCGCCACCCGCGCGCAGTTCATCGAGGCGGTGGCCGCGGAGGGCGTCCCCGTTACCGCGGGCTACGAGAGGCCCCTGTACCGCAACGCGGTGTTCGCGGGAAGCGCGGCAGCGGACGCGCGCTGCCCCGTCGCGGAGCAGGTCTGCAATGACGCCTGCTGGATCTTCCAGACCGTGCTCCTCGCGGAGCCGGCGGCAATGCACTCGATCGTCGAAGCCATCGCAAAGGTCTCTACCAACATTGCAAGGGAGGGCGCACGGCCATGAAAGAGGTACGCGTCGGAGTCGTGGGAATGGGCATCGGGAAAGACAACGGCAGGGCACTGCAGGCGAACCCCCGGGCGCGGGTGGTCGCGCTCTGCGACCTCATCGAGGACCGCATGCAGGCGTTCGCGAAGGAGTTGCCCGAACCGGTGCGGCTGTTCACCGACTACAAGAAGATGTGCGCTGACCCCGAGATCGACGCGATCTTCGTGGGCACGCCCAACCAGCTGCACGTGCCGGTCGCGCTCGAGGCGGTCCGGCACGACAAGCACGTCATGGTCACCAAGCCGCTTGCCGACGCGGCTGGCCCGGCAGCCACGCTGGTGGCCGCGGCGGAGAAAGCCGGCGTGGTGAACATGATGTCGCTGTCCACGCGCTTCTCCGACGAGGTGCGCTACCTCGGCGCCCTGCGCAGGGAGAACGCGTTCGGCCCGATCTACTATGCCCGCGCCCGCAGCGTGCGGCGCAGCGGCATCCCCGACTGGAACCTGGGATTCATCCAGACTGGTGGCGGCGCCTTTCGCGACATGGGCGTGCACTTCCTGGACGCCGCCTGGTGGCTCATGGGCATGCCGCGCCCGGTCAGCGTGCTCGGCGTTGCGGGCGCGAAGTTCGGCCCGCTGGGAAAGGGCTACTGGGACTACGTGACCCCGCCACTCGATTACTCCCGGCAGTATGCCGCGGATGACTACGGGTGCGGCATCATCAGGTTCGAGGATGGCAGCGGCATGCAGGTGGAGAGCCACTTTGCCAGCCACCAAACCGACGAGGTGAACATCGAGCTGTTCGGCACCGAGGCCGGCGCCCGGCTCCAGCCGCTGACGATCTACCGCACCGTGAACGGCGCGCCGCAGGACGCGAGCATCACGCTGCCCAAGGGACCGGGCACGTGGAACCGCATCGCCGGGCACTTCGTAGACTGCATCCTGGACCACGTGCCCTGCGAGGCGCCGCTGCGCCACGGGTTGATCGTGCAGGAGATGATGGAGGCGGTGCTCGCCAGCGGCGCCTCCGGTCACGAGGTGATTCTCGACAAGGGGAGGAAATAGCACCATGGCAAAGAAATACAGGGTCGGGGTGATCGGGTTCGCCCATATGCACATCAACACGTTGATGGACGAGTTCAAGAAAATGCCGGGCGTGGAATGGGTGGCGTGCGCGGACACCGTGCCGGAGACTCCTTCCCTCTCAATGAAGAAAGACACGCGCGGCGCCAACCTGAAGCGCGCCCGCGAGGTCATCGGCATCCCCCGGGTCTATGACGACTACCGGGAGATGCTGAAGCGGGACACGTACGACATCGTCATCTTCTGTCCCGA
Organism: uncultured Spirochaetota bacterium; assembly: GCA_963768665.1. Taxonomy (GTDB): domain Bacteria; phylum Spirochaetota; class Spirochaetia; order SZUA-6; family Fen-1364; genus Fen-1364. The sequence goes on from CAVYIU010000007.1 coordinate 489,509, forward strand.
GAACGCGAAGCACGGCGAAGTGGCGGAGGCCATCGCCGCTGCCCGGCGCGAACCTGGTCACGGAGAAGCCGATGGCCGCGTCCCTCGCGGAGGCCCTGCGCGTTTCCCGCGCCGTCACCTCGCGGGGTCTGAAGATGATGATCAACTGGCCCATCACGTGGCAGCCGGCCATACGGGCCATGAAGACGCTGATCGACCAGGGAACGGTGGGGGACATCTGGGAAGTGAAGTGGCGCAATGGCCCTTCCATGGGACCGCTGTCCTACGGCACGGGCCCGAACCTCGTGAACGACGACGAGAAGGCGGCGGAGTGGTGGCACCAGTCGGCGACGGGCGGCGGCGCGCTCCTGGATTACTGCTGCTACGGCTCCTGCCTCTCGCGGTGGTTCCTCGGCGAGCAGGCCGTGGCAGCCACCGGCATGAAGGCGAACCTCACCAGCCACTATGGCAACGCGGAAGACAACGCGGTGATCACCGTGCGCTTCCCCCACGCCCTCGCCATCCTCGAGGGCACGTGGACCACCTGGCATTCGGGCCTGCCCACCGGGCCCATCGCCTACGGTTCCCGGGGCACGCTCGTGGTTGCCCACCGCAAGGACCCGTCCACCGGCAAGGAAGAGGACGTCGTGGAGGTCTGGACCACGCGCGGGCACGGCGGGGAGCCGGACCGGGTCGTCCGTGGTGAGCCCATGCCGGCCGGACGCGCCACGCTGGCGGAGGAGTTCATCCACCACCTCGAAACCGGCGGAGCCCCTCCACCCGACGCTGCAGCTCGCGCACAATGTCGACGTGATGGCGATCCTGGACGCCGGCATCCGCTCGGCGGCGAGCGGGAAGCTCGAGGTGGTCAACGATGGATCGTGGTGCATCGGCTGAGCCGCGGGCGGCGTCGAGCCGCATCCCTCCCGAGCTCTGCCTGGCCGAGGGCGCGCTCGAGCCCGCGAGCACGAAGCATTTCGAGGGCGCCTTCACGCAGGGCTCGGGGTACCTGCACGTGCGGGGCTGCCATGAAGAAGGGCTGGCCGCGGCTCCCCAGGACGAGGCGTACATGCGCCTCCCGGCGAATGTCACGCTGGAAAAGCCGCGCCACCCGCGCTCCAAGCGCGGGACCTACGTGCCCGGCATCACGGGGCAGCACCCGCTCCTCCGCGAGGAGCTCGTCAACCTGCCGTGGATCATGGAGCTCGTCGTCCTCGCCGACGGGGAGCGCCTGGACATGGACACCTCCCGGATCGAAGACTACGAGCGGGCGCTGGACCTGGGAAATGGCGTTCTCGCCCGCACCTTCACGTGGAAGACCGCCCGGGGCGCCGTACTTCGCGCCTTCTACCGGCGTTACGTGTCACGCAGGCGCCAGAAGGTGTGCGTGCAGGAGGTACAGTACGAATGCAGGTCGGGTGAATGCCTGCTGCGCCTGGAGAGCGGCATCGACGCCCGGGTGCGAACCAACGGGTTCGATCACTTCGCTTCCATTGACTGCGCCGCCGAGGGTTCACGTGCACGGGTGCTCGTGACCACCGACACCGGTGACCGCGTTGCCCTGTGCTCCGAAACACGCGCCGACGGCCTTGACTTCCTGCCCGCCGGAGGCGACAGCCGTCGTCCTGTGGCCGTGGCGGAGAAACGCCTCCGCGCCGGGGACGCCGTCAGCCTCCTCAAGATCGGTGCCGTTGCCACGAGCAGGGATCTGCCGCCGGACCTGGCGGCCGGCACCGCCGCCCCCTCCGCCCCCGCCGTCCGCGACGTGGAAGCTGCCGCCCACGCCGAGCTGGACGCCGCCTTCGCGGCCCGTGACACGCTCTTCGCCGAGCACGCCGCGGAGTGGGCATCGATGTGGAAGAAGAGCGCCGTGGTGATCGAAGGCGACCCGGCCTCGCAGAAAGCGCTGAACTTCGCGATCTACCATCTCCTTCGCGCGGCCAATCCCGCGGACGGCCGGGTGGCTGTCTGCGCCAAGGGGTCGGCAGGGGAGGCGTACTTCGGCCATTTCTTCTGGGACACGGAGATCTACCTGCTTCCCTTCTATCTCTCTACGCGCCCCGAGGCAGCGCGCGCCCTGGTGGAGTTCCGCATCGCCACGCTGCCCGGCGCCGAGCGCAATGCCGCCCTCTACGGCTACAAGGGCGCGCGCTACGCGTGGGAGTCCTCCGTGACCGGTGACGAGCAGTGCCCCAACTGGCAGTACGCGGACTTCGAGGTCCACGTCACCGCGGACATCGTCCACGCGCTGCGCCACTATGCCGCGGCAACCGGAGACCAGGACATGGTCACCCGCGCAGCGGACCTTCTCGTGCAGACTTCGCGGTACTGGCTGAGCAGGGTCGAGCGGAAGGCCGACGGCCAGGTCAACCTCAACGGCGTCATGGGCCCGGACGAGTATCTCTGCTTCTCCAACAACAACGCCTACACGAACGGGATGGTGAAGAGGGCACTTCTCTTCACGCTGGAAACGCTGCGGGGGATGAAGGCCAGGCAGCCGGATGCGTACGCGGCCCTTGCACGCAGGCGCGGCGTGACCGATGCGGAGCTGGGCGAGTTTGCCGCCGTCGCTGCCGCGCTTCCCATCCGCACCCGCGCGAAGGATGGCGTCGTCCTGCAGTGCGACGGCTTCGAGCAGCTCGAGGACATCGATTTCGCTTCCGTGTGGAAGGACCGCTCGCGGCCGTTCGGCCACGTCATCTCGCAGGAACGCAACTACCGGTCCAAGGCGCTGAAGCAGGCCGACGCACTCATGCTCGCCCTCCTGTTCCCGTCCGAGCACGGGGAGGAGAAGCTCGCGCCGAGCTTCGACTACTATGAGCCGCTCACCACCCACGACTCGTCGCTGTCCTCGGTGATCCATTCCATCCTGGCCGCGCGCCTGGGGCGAGACCAGGCGGCGTGGGACTTCTTCCGGCGCGCCTTGAACATCGACCTCGACGCCGGCGCCGGCGGGGCGGCGGAGGGCATCCATATCGCCAACTGCGGGGGCATCTGGCAGGCAGTGATCATGGGCTTCGCCGGCATGAGCTGGGCGTACGAGACCGGGACCCCGCGGTTCCAGCCTCGGCTGCCGCGGCACTGGGCCTCGCTCCGGTTCCCGCTGTGCTGGAAGGGCAGGAACTACACGGTGCGCATCCACCACGCAGGCGCCGTCGTGAAGGAGACGCCATGAGTGACATTACGCAGGGGAGCTCGCTGGACACGCTTTTCGTGCTGAAAAGGGCGAGGAGCCGGCGCGTGTCCAGCTTCGACCGCGCCGGCGGCAACCACGACTGGATGGACGTCCGGCCCGGGGAGACGAAGGACATCGCCGACATCCGCGGCGAGGGCATCATCCGGCACATCTGGTCCACGGTGTGGGTGGGCGTTGCAGGGGAGCCCGGCGAGAGCCAGCACCTGCGCAAGCTCGTGCTTCGCATGTCCTGGGACGGGGAGAAGGAGCCGAGCGTCGAGGCGCCCCTGGGCGACTTCTTCGGCATGGGCCACGGGCTCACGCGGGACTTCGTTGCCGGCCCGCTGGCCATGAGTCCCCAGGACGGCCGCGCATTCAACTGCTTCTTCCCTATGCCATTCTCCTCGCGAGCGCGGATCACGCTGGAGAACGGCTGCGACGGCGAGGCCCACTTCTATTTCTACGTCGACTACGAGGAATGCAGGCTGCCGGAGCTGGACTGCGGCCGGTTCCACGCGCAGTGGAGGCGGGAAGCGGACACCGCGGGCTGGGCCCCGAAGTCACCGGGACTGCTGGACCGCGAGAAGGCGAACGTTCCCGGCGAGCCTGCGTGGTGGCCGGCGGCGTGGATGACGAAGAACACCACCGGCGACGACAACTACGTGATCCTGGACGCGAAAGGCCGGGGCAAGTACGTGGGGTGCAACCTCAACGTCGACGTGTTCGACCGGCAGGCCAACGACTGGTACGGTGAAGGCGACGACATGATCTTCATCGACGGGGAGAAGTGGCCTCCGTCCCTTCACGGCACCGGCACCGAGGACTACTTCAACACGGCATTCTGTCCGAAGCAGGAGTACAGCTCCCCGTGGCACGGCCTGACCCTCTACTCGGGGGACCATGCGGGCTTCCCGTGGGGCGGGAAAAACAGCATCTACCGTTACCACGTCAACGATCCCGTGCACTTCGAGAAGTCCATCCGCGTGACGATCGAGCACGGTCATGCGAACAAGCTGTCAAACGATTATTCCAGCACCGCGTACTGGTACCAGGAGGAGCCGCATGCCCCGTTCCCGGCACTGCCGCCGGTGGCTGGACGCCTGGCGCGGGTGAACCCGTGGGAAAAGTGAGGGGCTGACTGCCCTTGCCCGGGGCATTCCACCGTGCGAGCCAGATCGATAGAATGCTCGTCGAACGGCGGCCGCCGTTGGCGGCCTTCTGGATACGGGAGCGGCACGAGAGGGAGGATGAATGGCATCTTCGAGCGGGCGAATAGCGGGAATTGTCTCGATTGTAGTGGCAGCTGCGGCAGGCGCAGGCGGCGTCCTTTACTCCCTCAGCCGCCACCCGCGCCGCGGCATTGTTCTTTTCGTTGCCTGCGGCGTGCTCCTGGTCGTCGGGATCGTCCTCGTGGCGAGACGCAGCGCAGGGACGGGCTCGGCCAGCTGAGCTGACCGCGCTCGGGCATGACACCGCAACGCGGGGTGCCGGCACGTTTGGGCCTCCCGCCGCGGGGACGTCTCCCATAGTCCACTCCTTGTCGGCACGCGCAGACGCGACGAAGATCATTGCATGGACACGCCATTGAGAGGCAAAGTCGCCGTTGTCACCGGCGCGGGGCAGGGAATCGGGAAGGGCATCGCTCAGCGCCTGGCGCGCGACGGCGCACATGTCGTCGTGGCCGAGTTGAACGCGGCGAACGCGGCCGCCGTTGCCGCGGAGATCGCGGCGGCAGGCGGCCGGGCGATTCCCTGCCCGGTGGATATCGCGGACGTCGCGGCAACGCAGCGAATGGTCGACGATGTTGCTGATCGACTCGGGCGCATCGATATCCTCGTGAATAACGCGGGTGTCGCGCAGACCAAGCCGATGCTCGACGTGACCGAGGCCGACTGGGACCGGGTGCTCGACGTCAACCTCCGCGGCACGTTCTTCATCGTCCAGGCCGTTGCGCGGCAGATGATCAGGCAGCTCCCGGAGCCGCTGCGGGTTGCGGCAGCACGGGGGGACCCTGCCGCGTGCCGGGAAGCCTTCCGCGGAAGAGCCGCCCGGCGCGGAGCCGCTCGCCGGCAGCTACGGCAAGATCGTCAGCCTCTCCTCGGTCTCGGGCCGCCGGGGGCGTTCCTTCCAGGCGCACTACGCGGCCAGCAAGGCGGCGATCATCAGCGTGACGCAGTCGTCGGCGCTGGCCCTGGCGCCCTACCGCATCAACGTCAACGCGGTATGCCCCGGCATCGTGGCAACGCCGATGTGGAGGCAGATCGACGAGGATCGAGGTCGGCTGTTCGGAACGAAGCCCGGCGAGGCATTTGCATCGTTCGTCCAGGGCGTGCCGCTCAAGCGGGCAGCCACACCGGGTGATGTCGCCGGCGCGGTGGCTTTCTTCTGCTCCCCTGACAGCGATTACATCACGGGGCAGGCCCTGAACGTGGACGGCGGGTTCGAGATGGATTGATGCGAGGCACCGCAGCGGCGCCTCTCCTTCTTCAGGTTGATCGACTGGACGTAGGCGATGACATCGGCGATCTGCGGCGAGCGCGCCGACGACGACGAACAGAGCAAGGCCCACCACCTGGAATCGACCAGCAGGCGGCTCAGGTATTCTCCGCCTCGGCAAGCGCCACGTCCCGGAAGGTCGCCTCGCCTTCACTGACGAAGACGCCCCAACTGCCCCGGGCGTGGTCGTAGATCCGGGCGGCCAGCGCGATGCGGTCGTCGACGTAGACCTCGCAGACGGAGCGATCCACAAGGGCGACGAGTCGATGCGGTTGATCTGCTTCCAGGGTGAGGGGACGCTCGAGCCCATCCCAGTGCGTCTTGGCTCCCGGGCGCGGCCACGAGTCGAAGACCAGCCGGCCCCGGGAGGGCTCCAGCCGGATGTAGTAGCCGGTTTCCAGGTCGGGGCTAGTCCTGAGCATGATGCCGCAGCCGCGCGTCTCCCGGGTGAAGGTCACGGCGGCCGAGATCCTGCATCGCTCCGGGCAGCATGCCGGCCGAGGCGCAGCTCCACGAGTCGCCGCTCCCGAGAGTGACCGCGGCGCCGCGGGCGTTCCATCGCCCCCATCCGGAGGTGAACCGTGCCGGGGCCGCAGTCCCGAAGGAGCCGGCAACGGTCCCGGGTGCCTTCACCGTCAGCATGCCGTCCGGCTGCTGCTCGATCTCGCGCACCGCGAGGGTGCCGCCCCACTGCCAGTTCCCGCTGTCACGTTCCCCCTCGCGGGTGGGGTTCCATCCGAACGCGTAGCGACGCGTCCCGTCCCCCGCGGTTTTCGCCGCGTAGAAGGCGCGGCCGTCGAAGGTGTCGTTCTCCGGGACGAGCCACGGCCCCCGCAGGGAGCGGCTCATCCGGTAGTGCGTAACACTGCGTTCCGAGAACGTCGAGTACGCGAGGTACCACCACTCCCCGATGCGGAAGAGGTCGGGGCACTCGTGGGTGAAGTACATGCCGGGGCTCCAGAAAGGATCCCGCACCTCCCAGGCTGCAAGGTCGCGGGAGACGCAGAGCGCTGTGCATCCGCGCCGCCGGGACGGGCCCGCCGTGCGCCGCGCTGCCAGGAGCATCCAGTACTCACGGGCCTCCTCGTTCCAGAAGACGAAGGGGTCGCGCCAGTCGTGGGGCTCGTACCCCTCGGCGGGGGCGAAGAAGGTGTGCTCGGGAATCTTGCGCCAGTGGTCGAGGTCGGTGCTCACGGCGTGCATCACGGCCTGCTCGGGCTTCCCTGCCCTGCGGAGGTGCGGATTGTGCCCGGTGTAGAAGATGTGAAAGGTGCCGCCCGCCTCGATGACGCTGCCGGTGAAAACGTACAGGTCCTGCTCGTCCACGGTTCCCCGGGGGAGCATCTCGCCGTGTTCGCGGAAGCTGACGAAATCCCGCGTGCTCACCCGGTACCACGGGGTGCCCTCGCCCTTTCCCTGGCGGTCGCGCCAGTCGAGCAGGTAGAAGAGGTGGTAGGTGCCCTCCCACCAGAAGGGGATGAAGTCTGCTGCCCAGGCGCCGCCCGGTTTGTAGAATGGTGAGGCCATGGATCAGTACCGTGTCGTGGCCGGGTCGAGCGGCAGCGTCACCGGCTGGCCGCCTTCGGCCGAGGACTGCCGGATGGCCAGCGTGAGCTCCTGATCCAGCCGTGCCTGGACGGGCCCGTAGGTCGGCCCGGTGCCGTTCCGCACGGCATCCACCAGGCTCAGCAGGCAGCCGGCAACGCCGATCTCGTCATCGTGCCACTCCGGTCCGCTGCCCTCGTGCGCGGGCCGAAAGGGGTTTTCCCACGTGACCGTGGGATGGCCCGGGTCACCGGTGTGCGCCACCATGGCCACGAGGGCGCCGCCGTCCACCCGCTCCCACCGCCGCTCGAGCGTGATGACATGCGCGGCCTCCCCATCCGGGGTGAGCGTGGTGAGAAGCTCCTGGGTGTTCGTGGGGCTCCCCACGGTGATGCCCATGCCTTTCTCTGCCAGGAACCTGCTGCTGCGCCACCAGCGCAGCGGCGAGTCATAGCCGACATCGGTCCAGTGATAGACGCCGAGCCTGCCGCCTTCGAACTCGATCATGCCGTGCTCCTGCGTCTCGGTCCGTGCGTCCCGGCGATTCCCCAGGCGCGACCAGTGCGGCGCGAGGTCGAACGTGCGCACGGCGCCTGTGACCCGGGTGGGTCGAGCGTCGAAACCGAGATAGCTGCGCATGACGCTGATCCCGTGGTAGCCATGCCCCGCGAAATCGTTGAACGAGGTGAATACCCGGCCAAGAGGCCGGCCCTTATCATGGCCAGCTTGACCTGCTCCACCGGGCGCCGGTGGAACTGTTCGGACACCTCGATCTTCACCTCGTGACGTCCCGCCGATGCGATGATGGCGTCGGCCTCCCGCAGGTCATGCGCAATGGGAGTCTCCAGCAGGACGTGCAGGCCCGCCTGCACTGCCATCAGACCTGCCTGGCCGTTGGCGTTGTAGTTCACCGCCACGATGCCGATCTGCGGGGCGGTTTCGCGCACGAGCGTGTCCAGGTCGGTGTACCACGGCACGCCCAACGCATCCCCGAGCTTTCGCGCCGAGTCGGCGCTGCGGCCCCACACCGAGACGAGCTGCACCTCGTCGGGCAGCGCTTTCACGATAGGGCCGTACATGTAGTGGGACCGACGCGCAGTGCCGATGATGCTGAGGCGAACAGGTGTCTTTGCTTGCAGCATGGCCTTCCTTTCCTGTTTCATGCAGCTGCAGTTTCGCCGCCCTGTGCGTGCTCCGTCAATACGACCTTGACGCCGCGGCCGCGCTGCCCCGCGGGCTTTCCTCTCTTGTTCACGACCACCGGTTGGTGTGTTCTTGCGACCTCGTCCCGGCTGCCGTCAAGCGCTTTGTGTCCGCCTCCTCAGCGCTCGCGCGCGTAGATCTCCGCTGCTTCCATCATCGCGTTGATGTGTTCGGGCGGCGTGCCCGGCGGGATGTTCGCTCCATCCGTCACGATGTAGCCGCGGCCCGGCGCAAGCGCCCGCAGGCACGTGCGGGTCGCCTCGCGCACGGCATCCGGCGGCCCGCGGTGCACGAGCATGGGGTTGACGTTGCCCAGGAGGACGACCCGTCCGCCCATCACCTCCGCGACCGTTGCCAGGTCGACCTCGTAGCCGAATCCCTGGTACTCGTGTATCGCGAGGTCGTCGCGGAAGATCGTGAGCAGGTGGTCGGTTTTCCCGCACATGTGCAGTGACGCGCGGCCGTCGAAGTGGAACCGCAGGCGCTTCTCCTCGGGCAGGACGAGGTCCCGGTAGCTTTCCGCCGAGAGCCCGGCGGCCAGGTCATCCGTCCAGGCGAGATCGCGCGCCTGCAGGCCCTCCTCGTCCCAGCAGAAGTCGAGGTACTCGATGAGCTTGTCGGTGACGATCCGCAGCAGCTCCCGCACGAAGCCGGGGTCTTCGTGCACTGCCACGAAGAGCTCGGTCTGTCCCATCAGGTCTCCGGCCACGCCGAAGGGGCCGTCGGAGGTGTGCGTGAGCGACGGGTTCGCGCCGGGGTAGAACACGGCACCGCCGGCGAACCGGACGGGGTACCTCTCCGCCACTGCCTGCATCGCCTTTCGATAGTCGACCTGCCGCGCGTTGAGGCCCGCGTGGACAAAGTCCATGCGTTCGAGCTTTCGCAGGTCATCCGCCGTTTTCACCCATCCCGGGCCGACCCACGGGATGTCGTCGTCCGGGAACTCCACCGTGCAGCCCAGGCTGCCCGCTTCGAAAGTGTTCTCGAAATCCGTCCAGGCGCCGGTCCAGGCGCCCGTGATGCTGTGCGCATCGGTCCTGATGTTCTCCATCAGCCATTTCTGGGCCTTGATCTGCGTGGCAAGCATGCACTCGGGGTCCCGGTAGTAGTCGCGGAAGGACACTCCCACCGTCGGGACGAGATAGCGGTACCCGACCGCCGGGCATCACGGGCACACGGTCAGGCTCCTCGAAACGCCGCGCTGCACGGACCCTTTCCTCGCGTCTCCGGATCTCGTCGATGGGTACGCCGATCTCGGTGATGCTCATGCCGCCTCGCCTCCCTCACGCATCCATGACGCACCCAAAGCCGCGCGTTTCAGCCGTGGAGGCCGCCCGTGCTGCAGCGTCCACGTGAACCGTGCCTGCTCCCCCGAGCCGGCCCATGCGCATCGCCCGTCCGCCACAGAGAACACCGCGTCGCCGTCGACAGACACCGCGACAGGGTCGCCCGCGCTGTTGGGCAAGAGGACTTCTCCCGTGGCGAAGTGGTCGACCTGGAGCATCCGGGGACATGCCTCGTCGAGGGTGACACGGAGATGGGCATTCTGGAGAACGGGCATCCGCGCCCTCCTATCGGTAGCGGTCGACCTTTTCTTCGAGCGCGCGCGCCTCCTGCTCGGAGGAAGCGCGGACAACGACGAAGACGCCTTTCGTGCCGATCGCGTCGAGCAACGGGATAACTTCCGGCACCTCGGCGCCGACCACCTGCACGCCCTTGCCGGCCGCGAGGATCCGCCGGTACAGCGCGTACCACTCGGGACTCGCCCCTCCCGGCCGCCCCGCCTGCGGCGTCCACTCGATGGCGTCGAGATCCTCGATGGCGAGGAGCTCGTCGAGGTGGACGATGCTCTGCGTCCCGTCGAGGTGGTAGAGCGAGTTGTCGAGCCACCGGCACTGCGCGGAAAGGGCAGGGGTCACGAACGTGCGGAACATCGCCGGCGAGAAGGCAGCGGAGACGTCGCACTGCAGCTTGGCCGTGCGGCCTTCGCCCCAGATCTGGAACGCGCTGAAAGCGTTGCCGCCCCACGCGTCCTTCACTTTCTCCCGCATCAGGTCGAACACGGTGAAGTAGATCTCGTTGATCTGCCGGACCTTCTCCTGCACGAAGCCCGGCCGGTCGATCATGTCGGCCAACACGAGCTCCATGCCGCGCAGGGAGACGAGGATGTCGAGGTTCTCGATAAGGTCAGGGATCCCCACGAGATAGCGCCCGCGGCTTTCCGCCATGCCCCGCTCGATGATCGCCATCTGGCCGCGGAAGTGGGCGTTCTGCGGGGAGAACCGGAAGGGCCGGCGCCGCGTCCGGGTCGGTGATGCACGGGTTGAACCAGACCGTCCCTTCCTCGTAGCCGGGCTCGGACCCGATGAACGTGGCGAGGTTGCCGGGCCCCATCTGCGTGTCAAAGTACGGGAAGGATTCCCCGCCGAAGTACGTCAGGGACATTTCCCGCTCCGCCGCGCGAAGCCGGTAGCCGGGGTCCGTCCAGCGGAACCGCGGGTCGGGGTTTGCGGCGGGCGCGGGTATGGCGGCGCGAGGCTTCTCCCGCGGCGCCGTGATGCACAGCGCCAGGCCGTCCCTCCTCCACCACGCAGTGAGGCGCGCGCGGACCCTGTCCCAGTTGTCAGACCATGTGAGTGCAGCCATGGGGCGACGGTAGCATGAAACCCGCGCCCTGTGCATGCGGCAGCTGCCCGTTCATGCAGTGATGCCTGCCAGGATCCTCTTCCAGCCCGCGTAATGCTCCCGCGCTGCCGGTGCGTCGGGGCCCGCGTGGAAGACACGCTTCTCCTGCGCCACGCCGCGCGTCCCCCGCGTTCCGAGGGAGACCCCCGCACCGAGCGCTGCCAGGGCAGCTGCACCGAGCGCAGAGACGTGCGCGGTCCCGATCGTGAGTACCGGTACCGCGAGGAGGTCGGCGAGCAGCTGCATGACGAAGCCGTTGACGGTCATTCCGCCGTCAGCGCGGACCTCCGCGGGTTCCGGTGCCCCCGACACCCTGATCGCCTCCATCACGTCGGCGACCTGGTAGGGGATGGACTCGAGTGCCGCGCGAACGATGTCTTTCCTGCCGCTCGCATACGTGAGCCCGACGATCGATGCCTTGAGATCCATCTTCCAGTGGGGAGAGCCGAGCCCGCTGAAGGCGGGAACGAGGTAGACGCTGCCGTGCGGCCCCGCTTCGCGTGCCAGGGACTCGGTATCCGCGGTGTCGTCGAACAGCCCCAGCCGGTCGCGCAGCCATGCCAGCGTGGCGGCGGCGCTCACGATGATGCCTTCCATCGCGTACTGGACACCGTCGGGGAGGCTGAAGCAGATCGTCGAGACGATGCCGCTGCCTGCCGCGCGACGCGCGTTCCCGACGTTGACGAGGACGGAAGAGCCGGTGCCGATGGTGACCTTCGCCGTCCCCGGGCTCGTGCAGCCTTCGCCAAAAGCGGCGGCGTGCGAATCGCCGATCATCGCCGCAATCGGCAGGGGATGGGGGAGCGCCCCGTCGAAGTCCGATGCTCCGAACGGATGCACGGAGGGGTGCACCGACGGGAGCTGGAGACCTTCCAGTCCCCAGCGGGACAGGAGGTGCCGGTCCCAGGCCAGGGTGTCGACGTTGAACAGGAGCGTCCGCGAGGCGTTCGTGTGGTCCGTCGCGTAGCGTTCACCCCGGGTAAGGCGGTACAGGAGCCACGTATCGATGGTTCCGAAGCATGCGCGCCCTCCCCGCACGGCGTCCCGGATCGCGGGAAGATTCTCCACGAGCCACAGGAGCTTCGTGCCGGAAAAGTAGGGCGTCAGCACCAGGCCGGTGCGCGCGGCGACATCGGCCGCCTGTCCCGCCGCTGCCAGGCGCCGGCACACCGCTACGGATCGCTCGCACTGCCAGCTGATTGCCGGGCACAGGGGCGTCCCCCGCTCGTCCCAGAGGAGAAACGTCTCCCTCTGGTTGGAGATGCCGCAGGCGGCCAGGTCGCCCGGAAGCCCGCCGTGGTCCCGGAAGGAACGCATGCATGCGGCCACCGACTCCACGACGCCGCGGTAGATCTCCTCGGGATCCTGTTCGACGAATCCCGGCCGCGGGTACGAGGTGCCGATCTCCCGGGTCGCCATGGCAGCGACCGCGCCGTCACGGTCGAAGATGATCGTCTTCGTGCTGCTCGTTCCCTGGTCGATGGCGAGGATGTGGCCCGCGGGCATCGGGGGAATCTCAGGAATTGGCGGCCAGGAGACGACGCGCGGCCTGCACGATGCCGGCGGCGTCGATCCCGTAGTAACGCCTGATCTCGGCGCGCGGACCCGCCTTGGCGAACTGGCCATCCGGGATGCCCAGGCGCATGAACGGGACCGCGCACCTCCCCTCGACGAGGCTCTCCGCCACCAGTGATCCCAGCCCGCCGTTCACCGAGTGCTCCTCCACGGTGACCGCCCGTCCGGTGGCGCGCGCCAGGCGGCAGATCTCCGCCGCGTCCGTGGGCCGCACGGAGCTCACGTTCACCACGGTGGCCTGCACGCCCTGCCCGGGCCAGCATGTCGCCGGCTTCCAGCGCCTCGTGGACGACAGAGCCGAGGGCAAAGATCGCCAGGTCGCCTCCTTCGCGCGGGACGTCGATGCGCCCCGACTGGAAACGATATCCCTCATCGTGGAACACGGGAAGACGGGCATTGTCGAGCCGGACGTACACGGGACCCTCGGTGCGCAGGGCATGCGCTATCACCTGCGATGCCTCCACCGCGTCGGCCGGGGCATAGATCCGTATGGTCCCGAAGCCCCGCAGGATGGAGATGTCGTCGATGGCGTGGTGCGTGCTCGCGAGGGGACCGTAGGCGACGCCGGCGTTCAGGCCCATGAGCTTCACGTTCGCGGCGGAGTAGCAGATGTCCGTCTTGAGCTGTTCGCAGGAGCGGGTCACCAGGAAGCACGCGGCGTTTGCCGTCACGCTCACGTAGCCCCCGCGGGAAAGCCCGGCAGCCACGCCGAGGAGATTCTGCTCGGCGATGCCGACGTTCACCAGTCTCCGCGGGAAGCGCGCCGCGAACGGCTCGATGGAGGACGTGCTCGATGAATCGCTCACCAGCACGACGATCTCGATCCCTTCCTCGACGCCCTGCACCAGGCACTGGACCATGGCCTCCCGCAGGTCCCGCGCGGTCTTCGCTCCCGTCATTCCAGCTCCTCGATCGCCTGCCGAAGCTGCTCGCCCACCGGTATCCTGTGATGCCACGAAGGCTGGTCCTCGATGAAGGAGACGCCTTTTCCTTTCACCGTTCGGGCCACGACGACGTGGGGCTTGTCGCCGCTCGTGTCGAACGACTCCAGGACCCTCACCATCTCCGCGGCGTCATTTCCATCCGCGCCTACCGTGTCGAAACCGAACGCCTCCCACTTCGCCGTGAGAGGCTCCAGGGCCATGATGCTCTCGGTGCGGTCGGCGAGCTGGAGGGTGTTCCTGTCCACGATGGCAACGAGGTTGCCCAGCCGGAACTGCGAGGCGCTCATGGCGGCCTCCCAGTTCGAGCCCTCCTGCAGCTCCCCGTCGCCCAGCAGCACGTAGACGCGGAAATCACGCCCGCTCATCCGGGCGCTCAGGGCGAGACCCACCGCGACGGAGAACCCGTGACCGAGGGCGCCGGTGCTGATCTCGACGAATGGCGTCTTCTGCCGGACCGGGTGGCCGGGCAGGGCGGAATCGAACTTCAGGTACGTCGCGAGGAGCGCCGGGTCGATGATGCCCGCCTCGGCGAGCGTGCAGTAGAACCCGCCGACGCCGTGGCCCTTGCTGAGGATGAACCTGTCGCGGTCGGGATCCTCCGGCCGCCCCGGGGCGTAGCGCAGCACGCGGAAGAACAGCGCGGCGAGGATGTCGGCCTCCGACAGGTCCGCGCCGGTGTGCCCCTGGCCGGCGTCGGAGTTCATCCGGATGATGCGGCGGCGGATCTCCCTCGCGCGGCGCTCGATCTCGACCGGCGCGAGATGGAACGGGTTTTCCCGGGCAGCACGCGGCTCCATGGTCACGAAACCCGCGGCGCGCCGTGGAAGTGGATGTCCCACCCCAGGTAGCGGGTCGTCGCCTCGTGGACGACCGTGGCGCAGGTGTGCTCGGTGGTATCGGTCCACGGGATCCCGTACTGGGAGAGATTTGCGCATACCGAGATCTTGCCGCAGAAGGCGTCCCGCCGGTGCGCCACGTCCACTTTCTCCGGGTCGTCGTCGAAGGCACGGACGAGCACCGGCACGTCGAGCTTCGCCTGGTCCAGCGCCCGGACGATCCCCGTTTCGTCGCCGAAGTTCGGCAGGCTGACGACGACCCCGTCAATGCGCTCCCGTTGCGCCTGGAAGAGCGCCGCGCAGCGCAGGGCATCGGAGCGGGTTTCGACGAGACCCCCGGAAGCGGCGTTGGCGCCGGGCGCGCCTTCGTCGAGGATGACGGCGCGGAGGCCGAGGCGCTCCATGCGCGCGAGGAGCGCACGTCTCCCTTCGCGGGCGAGCTGCGGGCTGAAGAATCCGCGTGTTCCGACGGTGACGCCGAACGTGGTGGGCCGGTCGAAAATCGTCACGACAGGTCTCCTGCGCGCTCTGCCATGGTGAGCGCGAGCATGTTCCAGTTGAGGAACCCGGGGTTCATGATCGGGGCGCCGGTGCGGGGATCGTAGAACTCGTGCAACGTTCCGGACCGCACCAGGTCGTCGTGGAGCAGCCGCAGCGTCTTGCCGCACAGCGCACGGGCCTCCTCGCGGTAGCCGTAGCGCAGGAGGCCTTCGAAGACGACGGCGTTGACGATGATCCAGATCGGGCCCAGCCAGTTCGACGGGTTGATGGTCGGCTGGAGGGAGAACATCTTCTCGTCCATGGCGAGGGACGTGATCCCGAACGGCGCGCAGAAGGTGGCCTCGTCAAGCGCATGGCGGACAAGCCTGGCCGCCTGTTCCCTGGTCGCGGTCCCCGTCCACAGGGGGAGAAAACCCGTCCACGTGCGCACCTTGATCGGCAGTGTCTTCCAGAAGACGCCCAGCCCGACGTGAAACCAGTCGTAGGGACGCGTCTTGATGTCCACGTCCACGGAGTAGAAGAAACCGTCGCGCGGATCCCAGCACTCCTGCTGGATTGCCGCCTCGAGGGCGTTCGCCTTTTCGCCGTAGTGAAGCGCCCGGTCTGCCTTGCCCAGCTTTTCGGCTATGAACGCCGCGGCACGCAGCTCGGTGACCATGAAGGCGTTGAGAAACACTCCGGCGGTGGAGAACCGCGGTCTTCCGAAAGTGGCGGGATCATTGTCCGACCCGATCATGACGTCGTCCGCCCAGACGTACAGCCCGCAGGAGGGGAAAAAGTAGCCCCTGTCATAGCAGGCGAAGTACGCCTCGACCTGGCCGAACCGCGGGGCGATCCAGTCGAAGCTGCCGGCCGCCTCCGACACCACGCGGATCTGCTGGCAAAGAAAGGGCTTGTGCATATTCAGGACCGCGCCCTCGCGCCGCTTGCGAAGGAGATAGGGTTCCGGGAAGTCCTTCTCCTGCACCATCATGGGCACGTAGCCGTCGGCGAGCTGGAAGTC
Organism: uncultured Spirochaetota bacterium; assembly: GCA_963768665.1. GTDB lineage: Bacteria > Spirochaetota > Spirochaetia > SZUA-6 > Fen-1364 > Fen-1364. The sequence goes on from CAVYIU010000007.1 coordinate 505,451, forward strand.
GAGGAAATTCAGGACGTTTCCGCGCGCATGCTCGAGGAATCGTCCCCGCCGTTCCTGCCAGGCCGGCCCACCGGCCTTCGCCAGAGAGAGGAGCGCGTGCGAGGCCCAGAACGAGTCCCAGTCCCAGAGGTTGCCTTCGTAGACCGAGCCCGGATCGATGAAGGGATGCTTCATCATCCGGTTGGGAGGGCGCAGCGTTCCATCCACCTTGGCAAGGACGTACTCGCGGAGTGCGCTCTGCTCTCTCTCCCAGCTCGTGTTCATTCCATCCCTTCCGTGACCGCCCTGGGTAATTTCGGGCAACAGGGCTCGATTCTAATCGAAAATCATCATTTGTCAACCGAATGCTTTGGAATATTTTCGATTTATGCAGGGCCTGTTTTTGATTGGAGCCTGTCTGATTGGCAATGGGCGCTAACGGGCTGACCCTGGCCCTCCAAATGTGGTATGGTGAAAAGCCATGGAGTCCAACGGCCACCAGTTGCCGGCAAACATGCTTGCTATCCAGCGGCGGCGGAAGATACTGGAGCTGCTGCAGGAAGAGGGCAGCGCCCGGGTGAGCGCCTTGAGCCGGTTGTTTGGCGTCTCCGAGCCGACCGTTCGCCAGGACCTGGAAAGGCTCGAGGCGGAAGGGTTCGTCGTGCGGGAGCACGGGGGGGCGTTCCTCAAGAGCCTGCCCCAGCAGGTGAAAAACCTGAATCTCCAGCACCTTGAAAACATGGACAAGAAGGCGCGCATCGGCCGGCGGGCCGCGGAGATGGTCCATGACGAGGATTCGCTCATCCTCGACAGCGGCTCCACGGTGACCGAGATTGCGCGTAACCTCGGCAGCAAGCATCACCTCCGGATCATCACGAACGCCCTGAATATCGCGCTCCTTCTCGGAACGGAGTTTTCCTTCGAGATCAACGTGACCGGCGGGGAGTTCAAGGCCCCCACGCTCTCGTTGACCGGGGAGCGCACCGCGGCCTACTTCGACCGGATCCACGTCCAGAGGACCTTTCTCGCTGTCGGAGGCGTGTCGCTGGAAGCCGGCCTCTCGTATCCGGGGTTCGCCGACATCGGCGTGAAGAAGGCCATGATCGAAGCCGCCTCCGAAGTCGTGCTGGTAGCGGATTCCACGAAGATCGGCAAGGTCGCTTTCGCCACCCTGGGCCCCGTGGAGCTCGTTCACTTTCTCGTGACCGATGACGGAATCACGGAGGCGCAGCGTCTGGCGTTCGAGGCCCGGGGTGTGAAAGTCATCGTCGCGTAACTATCGACCGAATTCCTCTTGACAATGACTTTTGATTATGCAATGTTTACTTCTGATTTTCTTCATTAGTTGTGGATTGATTTCCATTATACTAACTAATCGAAGAAAAAAGGAGGTAAAGGAATGAAGAGAAGACTCTTTTCCATTTCCATGCTGACCATACTTGCCGCCATTCTCGCGCTTCTTGTCGGCTGCAAGCCAGGCCCGGTCAAGCTCACGTTCACGACGCTCGGCAACGGCGACCCGGAAGCGAAAGCCTTTGACGCCATCTTTGCCGCCTACAACAAGCAGTCGGGCAACACGGTCACGCAGCAGATACTTCCTGACGTGAACGAGTACGAGAACATCATCAAGACGCGGTTCGCGACGAATGATGCCCCTGACATCTTCTACTTCTTCACGGGTCCCAACGAGTACACCACGCTGCAGGCCGAGAAGAACCTCGTTGATTTTTCGAAGGAAGACCTGCTGAAGAACCTTTCCACCGCGGTGCGGGACTTCTATACCGTGGATGGAAAGATCTACGGCATACCCTGGGGCACCTACAACGCCATGGGAGTCATGTACAACAAGGATGTCTTTGCCAAGGTGGGCGTGCAGCCTCCGAAGAACTACGCCGACTTCCTCGCGATCTGTGACAAGATCAAGAAGGCGGGGATCACCCCGATCTACGAGGCCGGCAAGACGGGCTGGCCCGTCCAGATCTTCTCCCTGGCGGGTTTCCAGACCTTCGTGCTCCCGGCGATCGGCGGCGCGGACGGCGTCACCAAGCTCGGCGCCAACCAGCTCCGCATCAAGGACATCCCGGCCATCAAGGACGTCTTCCAGCGCCAGTACGAGCTGAAGACAAAGGGCTACTTCAACAAGGACCTCGCCGCCGGCACCTACGAGCTGCAGCAGGACGCCCTCGCCACGGGCAAGGCTGCCATGGCGTTCCAGGCCGACTGGATGCTCCCGTCCATTGCGGCGAAGTACCCGGACGCGGTGGACAAGATCGGCTTCTTCTCCCTGCCGTCCGACAACGACGCGGGACTCCCGTCCCTCTACCCGCCCAAGCAGATCATGGTCTCCAAGAACGGCAAGCACGTCGATGCCGCTCTCGCTCTCCTGCGCTTCATGACATCAGTGGACTCGCTGCAGACCTGGTACGCGGGCAACCCGGGGATACCCGTCTACACGAACGTGCAGACAAAGCTCTTCGCCGGCCAGCAGGACATCTTCAACCTGATCAAGGCCGGGAAGGGGGCAATCAACGTGCAGCTGCTCCTCCCGTCGGGCTACGTGCCTGACTATGACAAGGTGACGCAGGCTTTCATGCTGAGCGGGGACGTGGACAAGACCATCCAGCAGATGGACAGCTCCTACATCCAGCAGGGGAAGGACAAGAAGATTCCCGGGTTCTAGGCCGGGTGCTATCATCGCACATCACGACCGGGAAGCGGGGTCCGCCCGCTTCCCGGTCCTTGTTTCCAGGCAGGGCAGGATGCGGCACTCATACATCAGGTACCCGCTCATCTTCATCGCCCCGGCGGCAGCGATCTATCTGGTGTTTTTCGTCGTCCCCAACATCACGGGTCTCTACTACAGCTTCACCGATCTCAGCACGTACAGCGACAAGGTCTCCTTCATAGGGTTCGAGAACTTCGCCCGCCTCGTACGGGAAGGGTTCCTGGTGACTGCCATCAGGAACACCTTTCTCTACGCCATCTGCGTGACCGTGTTCGTGAACCTCTTCGGCATGGCCCTGGCGCTGCTCCTGAACGAAGCCCCCGTGCTCGGGACCGTGTACCGCACCGCGTTTTTCACCCCGTACGTTATCGCTCCTCTCATCGTCGGGTACCTGTTCACGGCGATCTACCAGCCCGAAGTGGGAATCCTGAACAAGGCCCTGCGCTCGATCGGCCTCGGCTTCCTTGCCATGGACTGGCTGAATGACCCGAAGATCGCCCTGTACTCGATCATCATGACCGAGCTCTGGAGGAGCTCGGGCTTCGCCATGGTCATCTACCTGGCAGGCCTCAAGACCATCCCGCGGGACCTCCTCGACCAGGCGAGCGTCGACGGCGCCGGGTACATGGCGCGGTTCCGGCGCATCACCTTTCCGCTGCTGGCTCCCTCGTTCACCGTCACGGTCCTCCTGATGCTCATCAACTCGCTGAAGGTGTTCGAGACGGTCCTTGTGCTGACCAACGGGGGGCCCGGCTGGGTCACCGAGGTGTTCAACACGTTTATCTACCGCAACTTCGCCCGCGGCAACTGGGGCTATGCAACCTCGGCCAGCCTGACGTTGTCCATTATCATTGCCGCCGTTGCCATCGTTTTCCTTCGTCTGCTGCGGCGCCGCGAGGTGGAGGTATGAGGGCGCGGAAAGTGACCGTCCGGCGCGTCGTGATCGAGCTCGTCCTGGTGCTGCTCGTGCTGGTCGTGGCGATCCCCTTCTACATGATCGTGGTCGATTCCTTCAAGGACCAGCGCGAGGCCGCGCAGTTCGGGCTCGGCTTTCCCTCCACCGCGCAACTCTCCAACTACGCGGAGGTCCTGGGAAGCGGGGGTATCCTGACCGGCTATATCAACAGCGTGATCGTGGCTGCTTTCTCGCTCTCCCTTGTCAGCTTGAGCGCCTCGCTCGCCGCGTTCAGCATCCAGCGCAACGGGACCCGCCTGACCAATACCATCTACTACGTCTTCGTGGTGGGCCTGGTGGTCCCCGTCGCCATCGTACCGACCATACGGCTCATGATGACGCTGCGGGTGCACAACACGTATCTCGGCATGATTCTCTTCTACTCGGCCGTCCTTCTTCCTTTCGCCGTGTTCCTGCTCACCGGCTACCTCAAGACCCTCCCCCGGGAGCTCGACGAGTCAGCGTCCCTCGACGGGTGCCGTCCCCTGCGGGTCTTCGGCTCGATCATCCTGCCGCTCATGCAGCCGGCGCTCGTCACCGCGTGCCTGCTCACCATCATGACGATCTGGAACGACTTCCTCGGCCCCTTCTACCTGCTGTCGGATTCGTCGAAGTGGACGGTCACCGTGACCGTGTTCGCGTACATCGGGAAGTTCAACACGAACTGGGGCTCCGTCTTTGCCGATATCACCATCGTCATCCTGCCCATTCTCCTGCTGTACTTTCTCCTGCAGAGGTACATCGTCGACGGCATGACAGCGGGCGCCCTGAAGGGCTGACACGGGCGAGCCGGCCGCAGGTGCTCTCCCCGGCGCTGGAAACGCTCAGGCGGCCGGTCGCGGCCTGCCTGCGAAGCGCATTCCCCGCCTCACAGCCTGGCCCAGGCCGCCTCGAGCTCGGCAGCAGCGGAGCGACCGCGCTCGTCCATCTCGGCGAGGGCCGCGTCGATCCCTGCCATCGACGCCTCGACGGCGGCGTACACGGACACCATTCCCTCGGGCGCGGGACCTCCCGGGGTTTTCCTCACCGCGACGAAACGCCCGGGTTCCAGGGCTTCATCGATCTCCTCGTCGGAAAGGGGGAGCTCCCTTCCGGATGTCTCCCGGAAGGCTTCGCGGAGCCTGGCCTTGTCGCAGCCCGAATGGACGAAAGCGGCGCAGGCATGATGCGCGCTTCGGAAGCTGATGCCGCAGCCGCGGACCATGGTATCCGCGAGCTCCGTCGTCGTCACCCCGAACGTGCGAGCGATCTCGCGGGCCCGCTGCTGGCGGGAAGCGACCTTGCTCACGGCCAGCTCGAGGAGGGCCACGCAGGACCGGGCCTGGGCAAGCGCGTCGAAGAACCCGCTCACCGGGGCGTCGGCCACCTCGTTCACGTCCTGGTAGGGAACGTTCCTGAAGAGGCGCACGATAGAATCGCAGGCGCCCGCCGCGAGGCCTGCCTGGATGCGTATGTGCTCGAGGATCACCGGGTTGCGCTTCTGCGGCATGATGCTGCTCGCCTGCACGAGCTCGTCGGGGAACACGAGGAGCCCCACTTCGACCGCTGCCTTGTGCAGCATGTCGGCGGCAAGGCGTCCCGTGTCGGAGAGGATGAGCTGCAGCGCCTGGGCGGGACTGGTCAAGCCAATGCGATGTCGCGATGGCCTGGTAGGTGTTGGGGACGGGAGCGCTGAAACCCAGGAGATGCGAGGTGCGGTCACGGTCGATGGCGAAACCCGTGCCGGTGATCGCGCAGGCGCCGAGGGTGCAGCGGTCGGTGGATCCCATCGCCGTGACCAGGGACTCGGTCCCTTCCAGGAGGTCCAGGAGGAACGCGCTCAGGTAGTGCGCCATCGTCGAGACGTTGGCGGGCTGCCCGTGCGTGGAAAGGACGATGAGCTCGCTCTCGCCGGCGCGGGCGCGCGCGAAGGATCGTCCCTGCGAGGGAGACCAGGTGCCCGGCGAGATCGCGGAGCTCGCGCTTCAGGGCGAGCCGGAAAACCGTCGTGTCCATGTCGTTCCGGCTGCGCGCCGTGTGCAGGGAGGCGGCATTCCCTGGCCCGCGGCGATCGAGCTCCTTCTCGTAGGCGAAGGAGAGGTCCTCCAGCCCCTCGGGGACGTGGTCCGGCGAATGGTGCGTCGGTCTCGATGGCGGCCATGGAGGCCTTTATCCCTGCCGCGGCCGTCCGGGACACGATGCCGGTCTCGACGAGCATGACGAGGTGGGCCTTGTGCACGTCCAGCAGATCGGCGTAGTAGAGCCTCTTCCAGTTGCGGTAGCCCGGGTCGAGGACGTGATCGACATAGACGCGCGAGAAGGCGACTGCTCATGGACGCTACCCCTTCAGCCCGGTCATTGCGATGCCCTTGACGATCTGCTTCTGGAAAATGAGGAAGACGATGACGAGGGGCAGCATGGAGACCGTGGCGCCGGTCATGATGGACTGCCAGTTGCTGCCCGCCTCGCCGGAGAAATTCGCGAGCCCGACGGGGAGGGTGAACATCCGCGGCTTTGCCACCGCGATCAGGGGCCAGAGGAAGGCGTTCCAGTTGCCGATGAAGTTGAAGATCGCGAGGATCGCGAGGGCCGGCGTGACGAGGGGGAGGACGACGGTGAAGAAGATCCGCAGCTCCCCCTTCCCGTCGACCCGCGCCGCGTCGATGAGATCGTCAGGCATCGTGCCCATGAACTGGCGCATCAGGAAGACGCCGAAGGCGCTGATCATGCCCGGGAACATGATGCCCCAGTAGCTGTTGACCCACTTGAGCGCCCTTGCCAGCGCGTACCATGGGATCACGAGCATCTCGGTCGGGATCATGAGAGTGCTGATGATGAGGAGGAAGATGATCCTCTTCCCGGGGAACCGGAACTTGGCGAGGGTGTAGCCGACGAGCGAATCGAAGAGCAGCACGGACACCGTCGTGGCCACCCCGACAATCGCGCTGTTGAGAAACCATTGGGGGAAACGGGAGTTCCTGGACAGGAAGATGGAGACGTAGTTGTCGAGGGTGGGGTTCGCGGGGAAGAGCGTCATCTCGTAGATCTGCGTCGCGTCCTTGAAGCTCGACAGGAGCATCCAGAGGAAGGGGAAGAGCATGATCACGGAGAGGAGCGTCAGTACCACGTACGCCGGGGCAGCCGCTGGCGTGCGTCCCTTCATCGCGGAGGCCACTAGTCGTTGAGCCTTCTGTCGAAGAGCCTCAGCTGCACGAGGGTGACGGCGAGGATGATCACGAAGAGCACGAGGCTCGCGCTCGCCGCCACGCCCATGTCGAAGTTCGTAAAGGCCTTCTGATAGATATAAAGCGCGGCGGACTTGGTGGAATCGAGCGGCCCCCCCAACGCCTGCGACGACATGTTGTAGACCTGGGTGAATATCCGCAGGAACTGTATTCCCTCCATCACGGCCAGGAAAAGGGTCACCGGCAGGAGAAAGGGAAGGACGATCCTGCGCAGAAGCTGCAGCCCCGATGCGCCATCCATGCGCGCGGCCTCCGTGATGCTGGACGGGATGGTCTGCATCCCCGCCAGGAAGACGATCGTGCAATAGCCGAGCTCGACCCACACGTTGACGGCAAGGATCGAGGGAAGGGCCTGCGTGGGGCTGTTGAGGAACTCGTGGGCCCGCAGGCCCACGGAGACGAACACCGCGTTGATGACGCCCAGGGGCGGCGACTGGAACATCCAGCGCCAGACCCAGGAGACGGCGACCACGGGCGTGATGTAGGGGAGGACGTAGATCAAGCGATAGATGCCCTTCCCCCTCGGCACGCGGTCGAGGAGGAGGGCGATGCACAGGCTCAGGACGATGACGGCCGGCGCGCCGAAGACCGCGTACTTCGCCGTATTGACCAGGGACTTCAGGAAGACCGGGTCGGCGAAGATCGCCCCGTAGTTCGCGAGCCCCACGAAGTGGAGCGTCTTGCGCAGAAGGCCCCAGTCCGTGAAGCTCATCGCGATCATGTAGAGCATGGGCCCGAAGCGCACGCCCACGAAGAACACGAGCGGTATCCCCAGGAAGGCGTACGCCGTTGCGGCGCGTCGGGCCGCGAGTGTCATGCGTCCCCCTACTTCCAGAAATCGTCGATGAGCTTCTGCTCCTTCGCGGCAGCGTCCTTGAGGACCGCGGCGGGATCGGCCTTCTTGAGGTTGACCTGGTCCACCGCGTCGACGAGGATCGTGCGCTGTCCCGCCTCGTCCACGTAGGAGGTGGCGTGGGCGTACGCAAGCCCTTTCAGGAACACGCTGATCACCGGGTCATTCTTGTACTTGTCCGAGAGGCTCGGGGTGGCGGGGAGCTCGCCGACCTTCTGCAGCCACAGGTCCTGGACCTCGGGCGAAGTCAGGAAGGCGAGGAACTTGACCGCGGCATCCAGCTTCGCCCCGGAGACGCCGTTCACGATGGCGTTGGTCCAGAAGGAGGCGAAGTTCGACTTGATCCCCTTGTACGTGGGTAGCTCGGCGGCCCCCCACTCGAGGTTCTTCACGTCGTTCAGGGTGGCGATGCGGAACGATCCGTCGATGTTCATCGCTGCCTTCTGGGCCGTGAACGCGGTGACATCGTCCGTGGAGAAGTTCGGGTAGCCGACCTTGTCCTTCGTGATCCTGTCCGTGTACCACTGGAACGCTTGGATGCCTGCCGGCGAATTGTAGGTCACCGTGCGGCCGTCAGCGCTGTAGGGGGTTGCCCCGAACTGCCGGAAGAGCACCTCCCTGATCCAGACGTGCCCCTGGCCGTTGGGCTGCATCAGGAGCCCGGACTGGACCAGGTTGCCCTGCGCATCGTACTTGGAGAGCTTCTTGGCGTCCGCCAGGAGCTCGTCGAGGGTCTTCGGCGGGCTGTTCGGATCAAGCCCCGCCTCCCGGAAGAGCTTCTTGTTGTAGATGAGGGCCAGGGTCCGCACCGCCGTCGGCACGGAATAGTTCTTTCCTCCGAAGCTCACCGACTGTGCAACGAAGGGGTAGAAGTTCCTGGCGAAGTATGCCGAGCTGAAGGCGGAATCCGGGAGCGCCTGTATGTAGCCCGACTTCACCCAGAGGGGGAGCCACCCGTAGTAGAGGTTGATGACGTCCGGTCCCTCGCCGGCGGGAACCGCCGCGGCGACCTTCTGCTGGTAGCTCTCGTAGGGGAAGGTGACCTGCTCGACCTTGATGCCTGGGTTCTTTGCCTGGAACTGCTGGATGAGGTCGTTCATCAGGTCCACCTTGGACTGGTAGAAGTACTGCCAGTAGGTGATGGTGACGTCCGCGGCCTGGGCCGCGATCGCTCCGCCGACAAACAGGGCAAGAAAGAGAATGAGACCGATTCGCGTCCTTCTCATGGGACTCCTCCTTTGGATCGTTTCAACGCAAAGGCACTTTGCTCACTCGAAGATACCGCTTCGATCCTGACGCCAGCAAGCACAGGGAAAGAGCATACCGAGCTCAGAGGGCCGGCTGCGGCGTGCTCTCGAGGACTCTCATCTTCTGCCACGCACCGTTTCGGTGCCGGATGAACATGGAGAATCCCATCGAGATGACGAAAGCGATGAAGAACGCCCAGACGGCGACCGGCGGCAGGACGAGGATACGGATGAAGATGAAGGCGCCGACTGCCATGATCCAGTGCAGGGTGCCGGAGATGATCATCACCCACTTCGTGTCTCCGGCGCCGCGCAGCGCGCCGGAGAACACGACGTTGGTCGCGTCGCCCAGCGTGTAGAGCGCCGCCAGGCGCAGGAGCACGCGCGCGAGGGGGAGGATAGCCTCGTCACCGGCGCCGAACCCGCTGGAGAAGACCTTCACCAGCAGCGGGGCGCCGGCGACGAAAACAACCATCATCACCCCGGCATAGCTCCACGCCACGCGCAGCCCCAGGTACGCTGCGCGGCGTGCGCCCCGGATGTCCCCCGCGCCCATGCGCTGGGCAGCCATGGACGTCACCGCCACGCCCACCCCGACCATGGGGATGAATGCCAGCAGGTCGTAGTTGAAGGTGATCGTGACCGCGGTGGCAACGGCCGGGCTGTAGGACCCCATCAACAGGACGAACACGTTGAACGCAAAAACGTTGATGAAGGTCTCCGCGCCGGCAGGCCCCCCGTAGCGCAGGAGCCTCGCCAGCATCTCCCAGCGCGGCCTCCAGGCGCCCCTGCCGTGGTGCGCGCGGTAGCCGCTGCTTCGCAGGTAGGAAAAGAAGAGAAACGCGACGATGAAGAACGACCCGCCCAGCGTTCCCAGGCCCGCGCCTTCGATGCCGAGACGGGGAGCGCCGAGCTTGCCGAGCACGAGTATCCACGTCAGGGGCACGTTCCCGAAGATGCCGAGGAGGCTTGCCGCCATGACCACGCGCGTCCTGCCGATGCCCACGAAGTAGCCGGCCAGCACGGACTGCGCGAGGAAGAGGAAGGACCCCAGCATCAGGATGCGGAAGTAGCTGAACTCCAGCTGGATCAGCCCGGGATCGTGCCCTGCCCACCGGAAGCCGGAGTGCACGAGGGGAATGAGGGCAACCAGGATCGGGTAGAACACCACCGACAGGAGAAGCCCCTGGGACACCGCCTGCACGCAGCGCTCGGGCTTGCCCGGCGCCGTGGTACTGCGCGGCCAGTGCATTGACGTACCCCACCGTCCCGCTGAACAGCGAGGTGAACACGAACTGCGTCAGGCCGCCGGTCATCGACGCGGGGATATAGGTGGCCCCGAGGAACGACACGAAGTAGCGGTTGCAGAAAAGCATGATCGTCTCCGAGCCCTGGGAAACGACCAGGGGGAAGGCGATGGTGAGCATGTGGCGAAGGGTGACTTCGCGGTGCAGCGTTGTCATGGGAGAAAACTGCGCCCGGGAGCCCGGGCGCGGTTCTGCCTATTTTGCCTTTCCCTGGTTCTTCACGGATGCGACCGCCTTGTCCAGCTCTGCCTGGTCGGCCAGGTAGAAGTGGCGGATCGGGGCGAGGGCCTCATCCAGCTCGTAGACCAGCGGTATGCCGGTGGGGATGTCCAGCCCGGCGATGTCCTTGTCCGATACCTTGTCCAGCATCTTCACCAGCGCCCGGAGGCTGTTGCCGTGGGCCGCGATGATGATCTTCCTGCCTGCCTTCAGCACCGGGGCTATGGCGTCATGCCAGTAGGGCAGTGCGCGCGCCACCGTGTCCTTGAGGCACTCGGTGAGCGGCAGGTCTTTCGCGCTCAGCCCGCGGTAGCGTGGGTCATGCGACGGGTGGCGCGGATCGGAGGCCTCCAGGGGTGGGGGCGGAACGTCGTAGCTGCGGCGCCAGATGTGCACCTGCTCCTCGCCGAACTTCGCCGCCGTCTCTGCCTTGTTCAGGCCCTGCAGCCCGCCGTAGTGGCGCTCGTTCAGCCGCCAGCTGTTGGTGACGGGGATCCACATGAGATCCATCTCGTCCAGCGCCATCCAGAGGGTGCGAACGGCACGTTTCAGCACCGAGGTGAAGGCCAGGTCGAACACGTACCCCTCGGCCTTGAGCTTCTTGCCGGCAGCCTTCGCCTCGGTCATGCCCTTCTCCGAGAGGTCCACGTCGGTCCACCCGGTGAACCTGTTCTCCTTGTTCCATTCGCTTTCGCCATGTCGAAGCAGTACGACTCTGATCATGCGGCCATTATGCCGAGCTCGGCGCAGGCAGGCAACGGGGGCAGGGGAGGGGGGCTTATTTCCCGCGGGGATCAGGGAGACCACCCTCGATCCGCGCCAGCTTCTCCAGCCGACGCACGTGGTCCGGGCCGGCGTCGAAGGTTGCCCGGAGGAACGTCGCGACGATCTCGCGGGCGAGCCATGGCCCGACGATCTGCGCGCCGATGCAGATGACGTTCATGTCGTCGTGCTCCACGCCCTGGTGCGCGCTGCAACAGTCGTGGATCACGCTGGCGCGAATCCCCCGATGCTTGTTGGCGGCCATTGAGGCTCCTACCCCGGAGCCGCAGAGAAGCAGCCCGCGCCCTGCCCTGCCGGCCAGGATATCCTGGCAGACCGGCACGACGATATCGGGGAAGTCCACCGGATCGCCGGTGCTCGTGCCGTGGTCGATGAAGGGGATGCCGAGGCTGCGCAGGAGGCCAGTCACTTCGCCGCGCAGGGAGAAGCCGGCATGATCGTTGCCAAGTGAGATCGTCATCACGTCCTCCGTGGGGGATGCGTACGCGGCGCTTTCGACGAGAGGACGTCCTTGAACCAGGCTTCCGCTGCTTCCCAGTCCACCGTCTCGTCCGGCTTCTTCCCCAGCCTGTCGTAGAGCTTGCGCCTGCCCCGCTTGTCGTCAACGGCGATCCGGGCCGCGAAGTACAGCACCTCCTCGGCCACCTCCAGCGGCACCACCACGACTCCGTCCCAGTCGCATCCCACGATGTCACCCGGGCGGACCATCACGCCGCCGCAACCGATGGTGCTCTGCACCGCGGCAAGCTCGACGCGCCCGGGGATGATGGGTCGTCCGATACCGCGGCAGGCAACAGGAGTCCGCTGCAGGATGACCTCGTCGGTGTCCCGGCACTGGCCTTCCGTGACGATACCGACGGCGCCGTCTGCCTGCATTCCCATCGTGTTGTTGGAGCCCCAGTAGCCGCACTCCTTTGCCCCGGCAACCGAGGTCACGATGACACAGCCGCGCTTCACGTGCGGGGCAAGCTCCGCCTTCCAGCCGCCCATGTCGGCCCAGATGGCATGCTGCCGCAGCGCGTCTTTGCGGTCGATGGGTTCCATCCGCCTGTTCGCCGGCACGACCTGCATGGTGACGGCCGGTCCCCAGAACTTCATGCCCATCCAGAGCGGCCGTATGTCGCGGTCCATGAGCGTCACGTCGGCCCGGCCGACAGCATCCAGTCCGTCGGTGACGTCGGTCACGCGCAGAAACCTGGTGAACCGCTCGGCGATCCTGTAGGGGTCTTTTTCGGCCATGAGAACTCCTTCTCTTCCCCCTATTCTGCGTCAACGAGGTCCTCGGCTCCAAGCCCATATCCGAATGATTGCCAGTCAAACAGCTTCACCACATCTGCATCGCACCTCGGAAAGAAGAAGTTCCACAAATGAGTATCTCTGTGAATCAACGTCAAGTTATTGCTCCGCAGAGACCTGCCAAGTGCGCGATCGATGTTGTCAACTATCCTGTCAATCAGAAGTCTTCGGGGCTGCGACAATCTGTCGTCCATGAAGCGCGAGAAGCCCGCCCCGGCCTTCCGTACAGCCTCTCCGGCCTTGTAGCCGATCCTGATCAGAGCGACTTGCGTCACCGGCGTCTCCCAGCTTTTGGCAAGGATGCAGGATGATAGAGCACCTGGTGGCATGCGCAGCACTTCCTCAAGCCATTCGCAGGTGACCGCGTCGAACGATTCTATTATTGGATGCATATCGAAGACCTCGCGCTTGCAGCTTGTTGCCCGCAAAGGCACCGCGGAAATCGTTTCCCCTTTCTTGTCCTGCCTGACGATGAGCTCAGTTGCGCCACCGCGCCGCCCCCAGACGGGGCTGGTTTGCGGAGCGCAGCTTTCGCCACGCTGCCCTGTCGCAAGGCGTCAACGGCAACGACATGTTCTCCGGCTCTCCACTGACCTGTCAGAATGACCGAGTCGGGAAACTCTCCCTGTATTCTTCAATCCTCAGCGTGAACACGTGACTGCCCTTTGGGTCGAATCCAAGATAGCGCATTCCTATCTTCTCCATAATGCGCCTTGCGGCGGCATTATCCGCCGGGCAGTTGCCGTCGATCTGCTGCAGTCCAAGCTTCCTGAAACCAAAGTCCAGAACTGCAGTTGCTGCCTCCGTGCCGTAGCCTCTTCCCTGGTACGCCTTCCTCAGCTGGCAATAGATCACCGGGCCCGACATTGCTTTCTCATCATGTGCGAGTCCGCACCATCCGACATACTTGCCACTTTCCTTCTCGACAACTGCCAGGCAAAGATGCGTAAATGCACCAACGGCGTTCCTCTCGTGGTTCAGAAGGATCTTTTCAATCTGGGCAATCGCCTCGGGCATAGAGATGCGCTTGCCGTCCAGCTTCCAGCTGTCTTGGACACTTTGCGCGTCGCTCAAGGAAGGCGCTTTCAGCAGGAGTCGCCGTGTGGAGATCCGAATCGGGGCCCTGAGTCTCTTGCACTTCATTTCAACTGCCACCCTACCGGACGATGGGATGATGCTATCAGCTTCCTGGCGCCTTGCCCAGAGAATGCCGCCTTCGCACCAGGGGCTCAGCCGCTTCATGGGTCGCAGCTAGAACATCATGGACTCCATGAACCGCGCCTGGAACTCGGGCTTGCCGCCCAGCTCGATGAAGCGCGCGTTCCGCGCGGCGCTCTCCGAGCTGCGCCAGCACTCGCGGGAGAGAAGGACCATGATGGCGCCGCGCAGGGCGGCATTGCCCACCACCTCGACCCGGGCGAGGTCCATCGGCGGGATCAGGCCGATACGCATCGCTGACCAGGCGTCGAGGCCCGCGCCGAAATTGCCGGCGAGGCGCAGGGCATCCAGGGACTCCACCGTCACCCCGCTCACCTCGAGGAGGGTCTCAATGCCCGTCCGCACGGCGCCCTTTGCCAGCTGCAGCTTGCGGATGTCGTTCTGCGAAATGTAGACGCTTCGATCCTCGGAAAGGGCGAACACCGGCTCGTTCCCGATGGTGAACACGCGCTCCCGCAGGAGGGGGGAGGCGATGTCACCGGGATCGGCGATCCGTCCGGTGGCGTCCACCACCCCGTTCTCGAGCAGCTGCGCGATGCCCGCGATGAGTCCGGTCCCGCAGATCCCCTTCGGCGCGGTCTTGCCGACCACCTCGAGGGAGAGCGTCCCGTCGATGCCGATGGCGCAGCCGAAGATCGCCCCGGGAAGCGCCCGCATGCCGCACGCGATCTGCGCTCCTTCGAACGCGGGACCTGCCGCGGTGGACGTGGTGACCATCGCGCCGGACCGGGCGAGGACCATCTCGCCGTTCGTCCCGATATCGATGGAGAGCGTCGTCTTCTTCTCTTCCTCGAGGGCGAGGGCGACGATCATGCCGATGGTGTCTGCCCCGACGTACGCGGACACCAGGGGCAGCGTCTCGACGTAGCCGTGCTCCTGGAACGTCCACCCGAAGCTGCGCGGCGTGGAGCGGATGGACGCCGAGCTCACCGGCACGTAGGGCACGTGGGTGAGCTGGTAGGGATCGATGCCGTTGAGGATGTGGATCATGATCGGGTTGCCGACCACGATCGTCTTGACCACCGAGGCCGGTGCAACCCCCGTCTCACCCAGGATCTGGAGCGCGCCTTCTTCTATAGTGCGGAGCGCCGCGGAGCGCACCGGGTCCCGCGCGGTGTGGAAGCTCTGCGCGCGGGAGATGACGTCCGCCCCGAATGCCACCTGGCCGTTGAGGAAAGCCTTGCGTGCGAGGCGCTCGCCGGTCTCCAGGTCCAGGAGGGCGATGTCAACGGTGGTTGTGCCCAGGTCAACGGCGAACCCGTAGCCGGAAGCCCCGTCATCGAGCCACAGGAAGGTGCTCTCCTCGCAGAGCGCCTTCGCGGTCCAGTCGTTCTCCCTCAGGATGCGGGAGATGCTCTCAAGGGACCCTGGATCCGGCAGGGAAGCCTCGATGCCGGCGCCGGCCAGCGCATGGACGAGCCGTTCCCAGTCCGCGCGCTGGTCCTCCAGGGAGGGAGGCGGCACGGTCACCGTCACGCGCCGCATGCTTCCGCTCCCTATGGCCGTGGCGATGTCCTCGTCCCGCAAGCCCTGCTTCCATGCTTTCTGTGACAGGCGTTCTTCGGGGATGGTCACCGCGCAGTCACCCTCCACCACCGTCTGGCAGGCGAGCCGGACGCCCCCGCGGGATTCCCCGTCAGCGAGGCGCCCCTTCCCCGACGCGGGGGCCGGGTCGACAGTGACGCGGCACTTGCGGCAGCTTCCCTTGCCGCCGCAGGGATAGTCGAGCGAGATACCGGCGGCCTGCAGGAGATCGCGGAGAGGTTGGCCGTGGGCGGCCTCGAGGGCGCGCCCGAGGGGGGCTACGGTGACTGTCGGCATCGGGGGGGATAGTAGTGGTTCGCCGTTTGCGCGGCAAGCCCACAGCGGCTCCGAGAGCTCGCGGGCGGCTCTGAGAGCTCGCGCGCGCGTTCCTTGACGTTCCTGCGCCCGGGAGCTACCGTTCATCCCATGCCACGCATTGTGCGCCGCCTCGCAATCCTTCTCGTTCCCGCCATGCTCGCCGTGGGCCTGGTGAGCGCATGCTCGGTGAACCAGTCCATCGTCGTGAAGAACGACGGCTCCGGCACGGCGAGCCTCCACGCGGAAGTGTCGAAGCTGCTTGCCGACTACATCGCCAGTCTCGCCGAGGTTTCGGGGAAGAGCGTGCCGGCCGGCGGTGCCGTGTTCGACGCCGCGGCCATACGCAAGGATTTCGAGGCGCGGCCGGGCATGACGGTGAAGAAAGTGGCCACGCCCACGCCGAACTCCCTCGATCTCGACCTCGCCTTCGCGTCGATCCAGGACGTCTTCACGCGTGATGACGCCCTGAAATCGTCCGGCGCGCTCACCTACAGCGAATCGGGCGGGAAGAAGACCATCCGCCTCCACCTCGACAAGGCCAACTACACGCAGCTCTCCGCTCTTTTCCCGATGCTGAAGGATCCCACCGTGGCGAGCCTCGGTCCCCAGGTCAACGACACCACGACGGAGGCGGAGTACCTCGACATGGTGTCCTTCTCGATCGGGGCGGATGGGCCGGCCCTGCTGAAGAAGTCGTTCATCACCCTGACCATCGATCCGGAAGGGGACATCATTTCCCAGACCGGGGGAACCCTGAGCGGAAGCGCCGTGGTGTTCCGCATTCCTCTCCTGAGCCTGATGGTGCTGAACAAGCCGCTGGACTACTCGGTCACGTTCAAGTAGGGGCCGGCGCTCTCAGCGTGGCCGTGGACGAGCTCGTCCTGCGGGTCAGAAGCGTCATGGTCCCGGATCCGGACGCAGAGCCAACGCGGACGGGGTCACCGCGAGCCCGCCGAGTGAAGTGACCCGGAGCTCGCGCGGCATCGCCTTGCCTACGGCGAGGACCGCGTCGATGGTCTCGTCCAGGGGGATGGGATTGCTGTAGCCGCCCATCACGAGGTCGGCCACGACGAATGCCGAGGAGGCGGCAACGGCGTTTCGCGTGTGGCACGGTATCTCGACGAATCCCCGGACGAGGTCGCACACCGAGCCCATGGTATTCTGGAAGCACACCGCGGCGGCGTCGAGGCCGTGACGCGGCGATCCCCCGGCAGCTTCCACGACGGCGGCCGCGGCCATGGCACCGGCAGCCCCAATTTCCACCTGGCAGCCTGCCACTTCGGCGGCAAACGTGGCGCGCTCTGCCACGACCATGCCGACGAGACCCGCCGCGAACAGGCACCTGACAGCCAGGTCTCTCGCGACGCCGCATTCGCCTGTCAGGGTGGCCATCACGCCGGGCAGGACCCCGGGCAGACCCGGCGGTGGGTGCGGCGCAGACCACGCCCATGCTGCAGTTCACGTTCATGGCCGCCATGGCCCGCGCGGCCGCCCGGGCATGCATGCCCCCGAATGCTGCCCTGCCCGCTTCCTCCTCGCGCAGGATCGCGCCGGCCGTCGGCCGCAGGAGGCGCATGGGGGGAGCGTCGTCCCGCAGGCCTTCCGTGACCGACGAGGTCATGACATCCAGGCGTTCCGCCATGGCGTCGGTCACCCGCGCCTCCGTCAGTCCCAGGAGCGCTGCCTCGTAGCGGATGCCGAGCTCACCGAGTGACAGGCCGTCCGCCCTGCACACCGCCTCGCTCTCCGCGGCGCTCGAGACCAGTGCAGATCCCCTTTTCGCAAATGTCAGGGGAGGGACGCTCCAGACCTGGCGCACGCCGGGCAGCGAGGAGAGGGTGGCACCCAGGGCTGGCGCCGCTGCGCGCTCTCCCCGCGCCACGAGGAGACGGAGGGTTCCGCGCTCCGCCACATGCGGTCCGGGGGTGTTCTCCGTGACATCCGTAAGCGCGGCGAGCACGGAGTGAAGGGATGCAGCATCCGCCTCCACGAGGACCACGTGCTCACCGCCGGTGAGCAGGACCGGCCACCCGCCGATTTCCCTGATCTCCACCTGGCCGCCGCCGATGGACCTTCCCAGGACGTCGACGGCGGCCCCGGCCGCGCCCTGCAGCTTCATGAGCACGTCGTTCGGGTGCCCATCGCCCGGCAGCGGCCCCGACGCGAACCGGATGTCCAGTCCCCGCTCGGGGCCCGGTCGAGCGCGTCGCGGAAGCCCGTGTCGGTCATCTGCCATCCCAGGAGCCCGGGCAGCAAAAGCCCTGTCGGAGCCTTGCTCGCGGTAAACTCGCTCGTAGGAGCCGCCCGCCAGGAAGACGATTGTAGCGGACACGGGGCTGTCGCCGAGGATGCTGCGAGCGAGGTACGCCAGGTGATACGATCCGGCCGTATGAGAGCTTGATGGCCCGCGCATGACGGGACCGAGGACGTCATTCAGGATGCTGATCTCTCGCATGTCGTTCCCTCACCTCTGGCTGGTGCCGTGGGGCCGTCCCGCCGCGAGCCGTTTCGCGCGTCAGTCGACGATGTGCGAGACGCTGGCCGCCAGCTTCTGCTCGTCGTAGGCGACGCCGAATCCAGGACCGTCCGGGACGGAGAGGTACCCTTCCTTCAGGGGCAGGCGCAGCAGCGTGTCGTGCGGCGGCTTCAGCAGGTTGTCGTGGAGGTAAATCTCCGTGAACTCCACCGCGTCCCGGATGATCATGGTGGAAGCAGCGAGGTGCAGCTTGGCCGCATCCGTGATGCCCAGTCCGAACGCCGTCCCGATCACGCACTGGAGCCCGGCGCCCTCCGCGATGGCCGCCACCTTCTTGGCGTTGTAGAGGCCGCCCACCTTCTCCACCTTGATGTTGATGACGTCCGCGGCGCCCTGCCGGATGATGTTCATGGCATCCTGGATCCCGTAGCAGCTCTCGTCGGCCTCGATGAGGGTGTCGACCGCGGCGCGCACCTCGGCCATGCCCTTCAGGTCCTGGTAGCCGACGGGCTGCTCCAGCAGCTCGAGTCCCACGTCGTACTTCTCCGCCAGCCGGCACAGCCTGATGGCCTCTTTCGGCGTATAGCCCTGGTTGGCGTCGGCGCGGATGGTGACGTCTCTACCCACGGCTTCCCGGATGGCCTTCAGCCGGATGGCGTCCTCGTCGGGATACCCGCCGATCTTCGGCTTGAACGCCCGCACGCCCTGCTTCACGAACTCGGCGCACCGGCGCCCCATCTCCTGCGCGGGCCCACCCCCGATCTCCAGCGCCACGAGCACTTTGTCCCGGGACTTCCCGCCGATCAGTCTGCAGACGGGGACACCGAGTGCCTTGCCCAGGAGGTCGTGGACGGCGAGGTCGATCGCCGAGCGCGCGCAGGAGTTCCCGCGAAAGTCCATCTGGTACAGGATGCGCTCCCGGTCGAAAGGGTCCACGCCGATGAGACGCGGGCCGAGATACCGGTCGATGGCCGACTTGACCTCTTCCAGCGTCTCGCCGAAGAACCCTATGTCCGGCGTGGCCTCCCCGAACCCGACGATTCCCTCGTCCGTGGCGATCTTCACGATCACGTACTCCAGCACCGGCTCGGGACGGTGCGGCGTGATGCGGCTCAGGCGGTCCCACTCCCGCTTCGTGCCCGCGTGCTCGCTGGAGGTGTAGCCGTGCCGGGGAACCGGCAGGCTGATGGCGATAGTGGAAACGCCGGTGATCTTCATGGTGTGCTCCTCCGGTGGAACGCTGCGAGGTGCCCGTTGCGCCTGTTTCGTGTAACACCTTGAGGAACCGCTGTCAAGGCGAGGCCCGGCGTGGACCGGGCGCCCCCCCCGCGCGCGAGGCGGCACCCTTGACGGCGGGCCGATTGGCTCATAGTGTCAACAAACCATGCACCTTGCCGGGAAGCCTGGTCGACAGCATGTCATCGTGAAAAGAGGACAGAATGGCAGAGAATCGCTTGAGAGGCGTCTACGTCGTCCTGGTGACCCCGTTTGCCGCCGACGGGGAGGTGGATCGCGCGGGGATGCGGCGGAACGTGGAGTGGCTCGTGGGCCAGGGGGTGCACGGTGTCATCCCCCTCGGCAGCACCGGTGAGTTCGCGAGCCTCTCGGATTCCCAGAAGAGCGCCATCGTGGAGACCGTGATCGAGGCGGTGAAGGGCAGGATCCCCGTCGTCGTGGGAGCGGCCGCGGAGACGACTGAGAAGGCAGCGGCGAACGCGCGGGCGGCGGAGAAGGCGGGGGCAGCGGGGATCCTGCTGCTGCCGCCGTGGTACTACACGCCGAGCCAGGACGAACTGGTGGTGCACTTCCAGAAGGTCGCGGGTGCCATAGGCATCCCCGTGATGATCTACAACAATCCCTCCAGCTCGAAGGTCGACATCCAGCCGGAGACCGTGGCCCGCATGGCCGCGGCTCCCAACATCCGGTACATCAAGGAGAGCACGGGCGACGTCCGTCGGATCACCGCCATCCGCGACCTCACGGCGGACCAGGTCACTGTCTTCTGCGGCTGGGAAGACATGGCATACGAGTCGTTTCTCGCCGGCGCGCAGGGCTGGGTGTGCGTGATCGGCAACGTGGCGCCCACGGCTGCCGTGCGGCTGTTCGACCTCCTCGTCGAGAAGGGGGACGGGAAGGCCGGCTCGGCGCCTCTACCGCGCGATGCTGCCCGTGCTGCGCTACCTCGAATACGCCGGCAAGACGCAGAAGGCGCTCAAGCACGCCCTGGACACCATGGGGCTCGTCGGCGGTCACTCGAGCAGCCCGAAACTGCCCCTGGGCGACGAAGACAGGAAGACGATCGACAGGCTCCTGCGGGAGCTTGCGGAGAGGAGCGCGATATGACAGCGGACGGTGCCACGCGCGCGCTGGACCTCCTGCGCAGGGTCTGCGACACCCCCGGGGTGTCCGGGTTCGAAGGTCCCATCCAGGCGGTCGTGCGCGCGGAGCTGGAGAGCTCCTGCGACGAGGTGCGCATGGACCGGATGGGCAACCTCATTGGCTTCAAGAAGGCGAGGAAGGCGCCTGCCGGTACGCCGCCCCTGAAGGTCATGCTCGCCGCGCACATGGACGAGATCGGGTTCGTGGTCCGCCACATCCACGCGGAGGGCTTCCTGCGGATCCTCCCCATCGGGGGCTATGATCCTCGGACGCTTATCGCGGAGAGGGTCGTCGTCCACGGGAAGAGCGACATCCCCGGCATCATCGCCCCGCAGCCGAACTGGATTCTCACGGACGAGGAGAAAAAGAGGGTGCTCCCCATCCAGGAGCTGTTCGTGGACACGGGACTGCCCGGGGAGGCGGTACGCAGCCAGGTCGTCCTGGGCGACCCGATCAGCTTCGCCCAGCGTTTCGACCGCCTCGGCGGCGAGGTCGTGGTCGGCAGGAACTTCGACGACCGCCTCGGCGTTTTCGCGATGCTTGAGGCTGTCCGCCGGCTGGGCGACATCGCCGTGGACCTCTATGCCGTGGCAACGGTCCAGGAGGAGCTCGGCGTGCGCGGCGCGGAGATCGCCGCCTGGTCCGTGGAGCCCGATGTGGGAATCGCCATCGACGGCAGCCTCGCCTCGGACGTTCCCTACGCGAAGGAAGAGGACCGGCACTGCAGCCTCGGGCAGGGGACCGGCATCTACCTCGTGGACAACCGCACGGTGAGCGACCCTCTCCTCGTGCGTTTCCTCATGAAGCTGGCCGACGAGAAGGGGATCCGCTACCAGCGCAACCTGGGGGGCGGCACGGACGCCTCGGCCATCCAGCGGAACAAGGCGGGCGCGCGCGCGTGCACCATCGGCGCACCCACGCGCTACATGCACAGTACCTCGCAGCTCGCCGACCTTCGCGACATCGAGGAAACGGCGCGGCTGCTGGCCGCCTTCGTGGAAAACGCGCACCTCGGCGGATTGCGCTGAGAAGGCGGGGAGGTTCACCGTGCCGAAAGACCCGCGCATGAAGCGCATGGCGGCCATTATCGTCGAGCATTCGCTGGCCGTGAATCCGGGGGAAAAGGTCCTGGTCGACGCCCTGGACGAGTCCGAGGACCTCATCATCGCCGCGGTGGACGCCATCTCCGCGGCGGGCGGGCTGCCCTACGTGCTGCACCAGACCTCGCGCGTGCGCCGCACGTGGCTGCGGAGCGCCACCGACGCCGGGTTCGCCCTCTGGTACGACAGCGTGGCGAGCGTCAGGAAAGAGATGGATTGCCTGCTCACCATCCGGGGCAGGACAACGCCAGCGAGCTCGCTGATGTGCCGTCGGAGGCCGTGCGCAAGTTCGGCAGCTGGAACATAAAGCTGATGCTGGAGACGCGCAAGCCGGGCTTCCGCTCCACGCTGATCCGCTTCCCCTCACAATCCCTCGCGCAGCAGAGCGGCATGAGCACCGAGGCGTTCGAGGACCACTTCTTCCATGCCTGCGCCATGAACTTCAAGGTCTTGCAAAGGGAGATGGAGCCTCTGAAGGCGGCGCTTGACGCTGCCGGCATGGTGCGCATCCTCGCCCCGGGGACGGATCTCTCCCTCTCCATCGAAGGAATCGAGGGCAGCATCAGCGCGGGGACGTGGAACATCCCGGATGGAGAGGTCTCCATGTCGGTGGTGCGCGAGTCCGTCAACGGCCGCATCGCCTACAACATCCCGTCCAACCACCTCGGCTTCGTCTTCCGCGACATCGCGCTGACATTCCGCGACGGCTGCGTGGTCCGCGTGGAGGCGAATGACGCGCCGCGCATGGAGGCTATCCTCGACACGGACGAGGGAGCGCGCTACATCGGGGAGTTCGCCATCGGGATAAACCCGTACCTGCGGCGTCACATCATCGACACGCTGTTCGACGAGAAGATGGCCGGGAGCCTTCACGTCACCCCGTCGGGGACGGATGCGAAGGGCAGGAGATCGCTCGTGCACTGGGACATCGTGCAGTGCCACCTGCCGGACTACGGCGGGGGGGAGATCTTCCTGGACGGGAAGCTCTGGCGAAGGGACGGGATGTTCGTGGACGAATCGATGAAGAGGCTGAACCCGGACGCCCTGGCTGCCATCCTCGACGCGGCGGATGCCTAAGGAGGATTTCATGGAACTCACGCTGGATCGCACGTCTCTCACGACCGCGCTCGCGAAGCTGCGGCTCCCGAGCCTCTCCTTTATCGATGGCCGGCTCACCGCTTCGGCCAGCGGGCGGACCTTCGCCACGGCGAATCCCGCCACGGGGCGGAAGCTCGGAGATGTCGCGCTGTGCGCGGAGCAGGACGTCAACCGCGCCGTTGCCGCGGCCCGCAAGGCATTCGAGAAAGGCACCTGGTCACGGATTCCTCCTGCCGAGCGAAAGAAGATACTGCTGGGGTACGTCGACCTGCTCGCCGCGCACGCCATGGAGATCGCCCTGCTCGATTCGCTGTCCGCGGGGAAGCCCATCTTCGACTGCGTCACCATCGACATGCCCGACACGCTGCGCTGCCTGCGGTGGCACGCGGAGCTCATCGACAAGCTGTACGACAGGGTCGCGCCGACGGACCCGAAGAGCGTGGCGATGATCGTGCGCGAGCCCCTCGGGGTGATCGGCATGCTCGTCCCGTGGAACTTCCCCGCGCAGATGGCCGCGTGGAAGATCGGTCCTGCCCTGGCGGCGGGCAACAGCATCGTCATGAAGCCTGCCCGCCAGACCTCGCTCAGCGCCATCCGCATGGCCGAGCTCGCGGCCGAGGCCGGGATACCGGCGGGCGTCTTCAACGTCGTGACCGGCGAAGGCCCGGTGGTGGGGCAGGCCATCTCGCGGCATCCGGACGTTGACATGGTAGCCTTCACCGGCTCCACCGAGGTGGGCCGCGAGCTGCTGCGCTACTCCGCCGAGTCGAACCTGAAGCGCGTCATCCTCGAGCTGGGAGGAAAGAGCCCGCAGGTCGTCCTGGAAGACGCACCGGACCTTGCGCTGGTGGCGCAGAACGCGGTGAACGCGGCTTTCTGGAACATGGGGGAGAACTGCAGCAGCGGGTCGCGCCTCCTCGTCCACCGGTCCCTGAAGGACGAGCTGGTGAAGAAGCTCATCGCCCTCGTGGCGGACTGGAAGGTGGGAGACCCGTCGGATCCCGACACCCGCGTGGGTCCGCTGATCACACCCGCGCACATGAAAACCGTGTTGAAGTACATCGATGCCGGCCGCGCGGAAGGCGCGAAGCTCGTCCTGGGGGGCAGGCGCATCCTCGAAGAGTCCGGCGGCAATTTCGTCGAGGTGACGATCTTCGACGAGGTGAAGAACAGCATGACAGTCGCGCGGGAAGAAATTTTCGGGCCTGTGCTCTCCGTGCTGCCCTTCGCGTCGGAGGAAGAGGCCATTGCCATGGCCAACGACACCCCCTATGGCCTTGCCGCTTCCCTCTATACGAAGGACCTGGGCCGCGCGCACAGGGTGGCCCGCTCGCTGCGGGCCGGGACAGTGTCGGTGAACTGCTACTCGGAAGGCGACATCACTACGCCGTTCGGCGGGTTCAAGGAGTCAGGCTTTTTCGGACGCGACAAGTCCGTCGCCGCGCAGGAGCAGTACACGGAGCTGAAGACGATTTGGATCCAGGTAGGGTAGCCGCCAGATGTACCCTCGCGGCGCTCGCCGTCAGCTTCGATCCGGCTCGTTCCACGAACAGCATGCGGCGTACCCGCCGGCGGAAACGTCAATCGCGTTGACACCCGTCCTCAGCGCAATCTCGAATGGTGCACGGGACGCCCCTTCTGCTGATGTGATCCGGACGCTTCGCGGGCGGTCGTCGGCCTGCAGCTCCAGGACCACTCGATCACGGTCGGTCGCGTTGACGATAAGGAGCTGTTCCGGCAGTTCCCGCGGCAACGGGACTACGGTGTTGGCGAAGACGCCCGCAAGCAGTTTGGTGTCAGTCCGGGACAGGATGGCCGGGAACATGTTGTGCGGTTCCAGCGGCATCAGGTCGCCGGTGGTAATGACATCACGATGCTCCCGCCAGAAGCTCAGATACGTCTTGATCATCGCCAGATGTGACGAAGGCATCGCCTCGAGCCTGACCGACACCTGGGGAACGGAGAAGAGCGTGTGCTGCATGTGCAACGCGGCGCTGGTTACCGATTCACCCGGGTGCCAAGTGATCGGATCGGAGTGAACCGGCACCCGTCCGCTCAACAATCGGAGATCCGCTATGCGTTGCCGGTTGTCCGGATAGCTGTTGCCGCAGTCCACAGCGCGCATCATCGTGCAGTGCTGCAGCATGTGGGGTCCGCTGTAGGGCTGGCGGTACTCGATCAGGATCTCCGGATTCCGGTTCTTCAGCGCCGCGTGAATTGCTGCCATGGCAGCATCGACGGCTGCGGGCACCGACGTGCAGTCACGCCGCGGATCGTCCGGCTCGTTTTCAACGGCTCCGGCGATGGAATCGATGAAATCGATCTTGAAGCCGTCGCACCCGGTACTATCGAGCAGATGCAGGTACTCCCTGACCCACTGGGCCCGGATCTCAGGGAAGCGAGGGTCGAACCGGCCCGTGTCGCTGCCGGGAGGAGTCCACATGTCCTTGCCAAACAGATGGCTGTTGGTGTCATTGGGCTTTGAGGGATCCGTCCACAGCACCACCTTGACCCCGAGCGCCTGCACCGTCCTGACCGTACCGGCCAGATCCGGGAACTGGTTCGGTCTAGGCCGCAGGGGCACGCCCCAACCGCCGTCGATGATGAGCGTGTCCATTCCCGACGCCTTGGCCAGACGTGCCTGGAGGATCACATCTTCCTGTGTCACGTCCCCATGATGACTGTACCAGGTACAGAAGAATGGCATGCGCGCGGCATCCGGACCGGCAGCCCGCGTCAACCCGGCCGCCTCCCACCAGTCGCCAACTTCTCGCAGCGCAACGAAGTACGGCACGCGCCGTCGGTCCAGCCTGAGCGTGCACGTGTACTCCGTAATTGGATCCCAGGGAGCCTGGAAGAGACTCACCGAACAATCCAGAAACCCTCTCTCATCGAGACTTATTCCAAGGGCATTTTCATGCAGCGCGTCTGAAAGCGCGAAGGTCAGTGCATTCACCCCACCCATGTCGTACAGGGACATGACCGGGGCGATGCCATGGGCGCCGGTGAGAATCCGGTTGGCGCAGGAGGGCATGACGTCCAGGTAGCGGTGCCTGTAGCAGCCCGGATTCCACTTGTAGTGAATGCCGACGACCGGGACCCTCCACTTCAGCTGCGCCTTCGCTGGCCTCGCCGGTCTTTCCGCGGTGATCCTGATCGTGAGATCCGTCATGCCTTCCTGCGGCGTTTCGACCTGGAAAACGCAGTCCATGCCGGGGATCGGCTCCATCCCGAATGCGTATCCCGCCGCGGTGCACGTGGCCATTTCGTCTGCGCTCAGGAGGGGCCGCTCGAACGCAGGTGACATGCCACCTGGTGCGCTCCGCCGAGGTCCGTGTAGGCCGGCTCCACCTCGCGGCACTTCGCCATCACGTACCGGCACCGCGTGTGGAAGCGGCAGCCCGGCGGGGGATTGCTCGGGCTGGGAACGTCACCCGCGAGCAGGATGCGCTCCCGCCGCTCCGCGACCTCGGGCACCGGAACGGCGGAGAGCAGCGCCTCGGTGTACGGGTGGGACGGGGAGGCGAAGAGGTCCTCGCACTTCGCGAGCTCCACGATCTTCCCCAGGTACATCACGGCGACGCGATCCGCGATGTGCTTCACCACGCTGAGGTCGTGAGCGATGAAGAGGTAGGAAAGCTTCAGCCTGTCCTGGAGCTCCTCGAGGAGATTCAGGATCTGCGCCTGTATCGAGACGTCGAGAGCGGAGACCGGCTCGTCGCAGACGATGAGCCGCGGGTTGAGCGCGATCGCCCGGGCGACACCGATCCGCTGCCGCTGTCCGCCGGAGAACTGGTGCGGATACCGGCGGGCGTGGTCCGGCTCGAGGCCGACGAGGCGCAGGAGCTCGGCGACCCTCTCCCGGATCTCCTCCCGCCGGCCCACGCGATGGATGACGAAGCTCTCGCGCAGGATGTCACCGACGGTCATGCGCGGGTTCAGGGACGCGAAAGGATCCTGGAACACGATCTGGAGGTCCTTGCGGAGCGGGCGCATCTCGCGACGCGAATTGGCGAAAAGGTCCCTGCCGGCGAACTCCACGGTGCCGGCAGTCCTCTCCAGCAGCCGGAGCACCAGGCGGCCCGTGGTGGTTTTTCCGCACCCCGACTCTCCCACCAGCCCGAATGTCTCACCTTCGTAGAGATCGAAGCTGATGCCGTCCACGGCTCGCACGTGGCCGATGGTCGTACGGAATACTCCGCCCTTGATCGGGTAGTACTTGACCAGGTCGCGGACCGACAGAAGCGGGGTCTGGCCCGGCGCGGCCGCCGGGACGGGAGACCGGTCTATCGCCGCTTCCTCCCGCCGTTCCGGTCCGAGCCCGGCTCCGGGGACGAGGAAGAGCTTGCCCCGCTCCGCGTCGTACTTCCAGCACCTGGCCGTCCTTCGCCCCTCCAGGGGGAAGAGCGGCGGCATCTCGGTCCGGCAAATCTCCTGGGCGAACCGGCACCGCGGGTGAAACGCGCAGCCGCTCGGAGCCGCCAGGGGGTCGGGAATCGAACCCGCGATGGGGTGGAGCCTCTTGCCCTTCTGGTCCGTGAGGCGGGGGATGGACTCCAGCAGGGCCATGGTGTACGGGTGCCGCGGTGACGCGAAGAGTCCCTTGACGTCCGCGTACTCCACGACCCTGCCGGCGTACATGACCACGACGTTGTCCGCCATCTCGGCCACCACGCCCATGTCGTGGGTGATGATCATGACCGCGGAGCCGATCTCCGCCTTGAGCTTCCGCATGAGGTCCAGGATCTGCGCCTGGATGGTCACGTCCAGGGCGGTGGTGGGCTCGTCCGCAATGAGGAGCTTGGGGTTGCAGGACAGGGCCATGGCGATCATGGCGCGCTGCCGCATGCCGCCGGAGAGCTGGTGGGGAAACTCGTGGACGCGGATCTCGGGACTGGGAATCCCCACGAGCTTGAGCATGTCCACGGCCTTGTGCAGGGCCTGGCGCTTCGACACGCGGCTGTGGAGCCTCAGCGCTTCCATGATCTGCACCCCGATGGTCTGCACCGGGTTGAGCGCTGTCATGGGTTCCTGGAAGATCATCGAGATCTCGTTGCCGCGGATCTTGCGCATCTCGGCGGTCGAGTACTCCGAGAGATCCCTGCCGCGGAAAACGATCGTGCCGTCCACGATCCGTCCGGGGGAATCGACGAGGCGCAGCACCGAGAAAGCCGTCACGCTCTTGCCGCATCCCGACTCTCCCACGATGCCCAGGGTCTCTTTCTCACGCAGCTCGAAGTCCACGCCGTCCACCGCGAGCACGACCCCGGCGTCCGTTTGGAACTGCGTCTTGAGGTTCCTGACCGAAAGGAGAACGTCGCTCACTGCTTCATCCTCGGGTCCAGGGCGTCCCGCAGGCCGTCGCCCAGGAAGTTGAAGGAGAGCATCAGCAGCGCCAGCGCGATCCCGGGGAACAGCGCCAGGTGCGGGTAGCTGCGCATGGACTGGAACCCGTCGGAGATCATTGCGCCCCAGCTCGGCATCGGGGGATCGACACCCAGGCCGATGAAGCTCAGGAATGCCTCCGTCCCGATGTAGCCCGGGATGGCCAGGGTCACCGAGACGAGAAGCGGCCCGACGAGGTTGGGCACGAGGTGGCGCAGGATGATCCGCAGGTCGCCGGCGCCCTGCGCCCTGGCGGCCTGGATGAACTCGGTCTCCCGCAGCGAGAGGGCCATGCCCCGGGAGAGCCGTGCCATGCCGATCCACGACGTCGCGCTGATGCCGATGACGATGAAGAGCATTCCTCCCAGGCGCTTGTCGATGGACGCCACCGCGTGCACGAAGGGGTTGGTGCTGGTGATCTGGCCGGCGAAGCCCGACTTGAAGGTCACCATCAGGAGGATGATGAAGAGGAGATCCGGGAAGGCGTACAGGATGTCGACGATCCGCATCATGACGTTATCGACCCTGCCGCCGAAGAAGCCGGAGATTGTCCCGTAGAGCAGCCCGACGACGAAGGCGGACAGCGCCCCCAGGGCGGCGACCGTGAGGGAGATCCTGGCGCCATAGAGGAGACGGCTCAGCATGTCCCGACCGATGAAGTCGGCGCCCAGCGGATACCGCGACCCCGGTGCGGCGAACGCCGCGCCGAAATCCGACGTCGCGTAGTTCTGCGGTGCGATGAGGGGAGCGAAAGCCGCGGCCAGCACAAAGAGGATGATCGTGATGCCACCGGCCACGGCAAACCGGTTGCGCCGCAGGCGACGGAACGAGTCCAGCCACAGGCCTGTGTTCTTTCGGGGTCTCATGCCTGTCCTCCGTTCTTTCCTGTCAGCGCTGGCTCAGCTTGATCCGGGGATCGACCCACGTGTAGGTGATGTCAACCGCGAGATTCGCGAAGACCAGGAGCAAGGCGTACAGGAGCGTGGTCCCCATGATGACGGGGTAGTCGCGGGCGCTGACGGCATCAACGTAGTACTTCCCCAGGCCGGGGATCGCGAAGATGCGTTCCACCACCAGCGATCCCGTGACGAGTCCGGCGGCCATGGGACCGAGAACGGTGATCACGGGGACGAGGGCGTTGCGGAGGGCGTGGCGGACCATGACCAGCCATTCCGGCACGCCCTTGGCCCGCGCCGTGCGGATGTAGTCCTCCCTCAGGACTTGGAGCATGCTGGCGCGGGTGAGCCGCGCGAGGATCGCCGCGCTGCCGATGCCGAGCGTAAACGCCGGCAGGATGGCCTGCTGCCAGCTCCCCCACCGGGCCACGGGGAGGATGTCAAGCTTCAGGGCGAAGGCCCAGATCAGGAGCGGGCCCATTGCCATGGCCGGCACCGACACTCCGGCGAGGGCGAATACCATCGAGGAGTAGTCCACGGCGGTGTTGTGCTTGAGGGCCGAGACGATGCCCAGGGGCACGCCGATGATCAGCGCCACGACCAGGGCGAGGAGCCCGAGCACGGCGGAGACCGGGAAGCCGCCTTTCACGATATCGTTCACGCTGCGGTCGCGGAACTGGTAGGACGGTCCGAAGTCGCCCTTCAGGGCGTTGCCCATGTAGCGCAGGTACTGCTGCGGCACCGACTCGTCGAGGTGGTAGTACGACATGAGCTGCTTGACGACCGCCGGTGCCAGGGGCCGCTCCACCTTCTGGAAAGGGTTGCCCGGGATGGAGTGCATGAGGCCGAAGGTCAGCACCGTCGACACCAGGAGCACAGGGATGACCCACAGGAGGCGACGGATGATGTAGCCGATCACGGGAACCCCTCCTCGATAACTGCGTGCCCGGCCTGCGCCGGCAGGTGGCCGGCGCGGGTGCAACGGGCAGAGTCCTGTGCTACTTGCTGGTCTTCCAGGTCCAGTACTGGAGAGTCGTGGGCTCGACGGGCCGCGTCACGTACGGCTTCACCATCACGTTGACGGCGGCGTAGAAGAGGGGTACAGCCCCAACCAGGTCCTGGTCGTAGAGCTTCTCGATCTGGGCGTAGAGCGCCTTGCGCTTGGCCGTGTCCGAGATCGTGCCGGCCTGCTTGACGAGATTGTCGACGTCCGGCGACATGAGCGTGCCCTTCATCGTCGTGTCCGAGGTGAAGAGGTTGGCCCACATGTTGTTGGCGTCGGCGTAGTCCATGCCCCACCCCTGGCGGAACATGTTCGCCACGCCCGTCGTCATCATCTCGGTGTACCCGCCGCCCTCGACGCCCTTGAGCGTCACATCGACGCCGAGGTTGTCTTTCCACATCTTCTGCAGCGCCTGCGCGATGCGGGCGTTGGTCTCGGTGGCGTTGTAGCCGTACACGATCGGGGGAAGACCATTCCCGCCGGGGAAGCCCGCGTCTGCCAGGAGCTTCTGCGCGCCCTTGGCGTCGAACTTGATGCCGATGCCGGCAGACGGTTCGATGTACCCGACGCAGCCCGGGGGCGTGAAGGTAAAGGCGGGAATCTCACCGCCGCGGGTCACCGTGGTGACGAGCGCGTTGCGGTCAATGGCCATGGCGAAAGCCTTGCGCACGTTCGGGTTGTCGAACGGGGCCGACGCAACGTAGAAGCGGAAGCTCGTCATTCGCTGCTGAGGGAAAGTCTTGAACTCCTTGCTGAGGACCGAGTCCGCGCGCACGCGGTCAAGGTCAGTTGCCGGGACATTCCACGTGGTGTCGAGCTCGCCTTTCTCGTACATCGCCAGGGCGGTCGACTCCGACGCGACGATGTACAGGATCATCTGGTCGACCTGGACGTTGGCGGCGTCCCAGTAACTGGGATTCTTGACGAGATCGACCTCACTGTCAGTCACCCACTTGGAGATCTTGTAGGGGCCGTTGACCACGATGTGCTCGGGCCGGACCCAGTCCTTGCCCCACTTCTCACGCGCCCAGCGCGGAGTTGCCTGGCCGAACGACGCCAGGGAGCTCAGGAAGTAGGAGGCGGGAGCGGTCAGCGTGATCTGGAACGTGGAAGCGTCGAGCGCCTTGGCGCCCAGCTCCGTCGGCGCCATCTTTCCCTGGTTGATCGCCTCGCCGTTCTTGATGGGGAACAGGAACGTCGCCTGCGGCGCGGCGTTCGCCGGGTCCACGATCTGCTGGAACGTGTACTCGTAGTCCTTCGCGGTCACCGGCTGGCCGTCCGACCACTTCCAGTTGGGCCGGATCTTGAATGTCCAGACCAGGCCGTCGGCCGACACGGTCCACGACACGGCACCGCGCGGGGTGACCTCGTTCTTGGCGTAGTCGTACCCTACCAGGGTCACCCAGCAGTTGTGGGTCACCTCGTAGGTCCAGTTCGTGCATGGATCGATCGGGTCCGGGTCGGCCAGGAGATTCGTCCTGACCACCCGCGGGGCGGCCGACAGTGCTGCGGCGGCGAAAAGGGCGCACGCCAGCACAACGATCACTCTCTTCAAAACCATACCTGCCTCCTGTGTTTGGTTATGAACAATCCGTGGCACATCTCGGTGCGCCGACGACGAGACTATCCTGCGGGCCTTTCCCTCCTTTTTCCCCCATGTTTGGTTCGGCTGCCCGTGCCGCGGCGGCACACGATATTTGTCTTGTAGACAAAATGCAACCTACCTTACTCATTCCGTTTCTGTCAAGAACTTTCAAAAACGTCGTCCGCGGCAGATCTCGCCCCCGTCCTCCCCTCAGCCGGCCCGGATGCGAAGGGTGCTTTCCGCCCTGGTGTAGACCGGTATGCGTTCCAGCGGGGCAGCGGCGTCCAGCCACGCGCCCCCCGGCGTAACTGCATCCGTCCAGGCATCCCTCCACGAAGCGCCGGCCGGGAGGTAGACGCTGCGGGCCCGGACGCCCTCGGCGACCACCGGCGCGACGAGGATGTCCGGGCCGAACATGTACTGGTCCTCGATTTCCCAGGCCCGCCGGTCAGCGGGAAAATCGATGAAGAGCGGCCTCATGGGCGGCACGCCCGTTGATTGCGCTGAACGCATCTGCTCCATGACGTAGGGCCGAAGCCGTTCGCGCAGGCGCAGCTGCTCGGCCAGCAGCGCGTAGGTCTCCTCCCCGAATGACCACACCTCGTTGGGCACGGTCGGGCTCAGCGGGTCGGCGATCGGGTCACCGGGCTTGATCGGGGCGTTCCTGTG
This sequence comes from uncultured Spirochaetota bacterium, assembly GCA_963768665.1. Taxonomy (GTDB): domain Bacteria; phylum Spirochaetota; class Spirochaetia; order SZUA-6; family Fen-1364; genus Fen-1364. The sequence continues at coordinate 537,690 of CAVYIU010000007.1, forward strand.
CCGGCGGACGCCGTGCACCCGGAAAATCGGGCAGAAGACGCCGAACTGGAACCATCGCACCATCAACTCTCTGAAGGACGGGTCTTCGATGTCCCCGCCGTGGAACCCACCGATATCGGACGTCCACCAGGGAATGCCGCTCATCCCGATGTTCAGCCCGCCGGCGACCTGTCGGCGCAGGGAGTCGAAGCTGGAGGGGATGTCCGCGGACCAGACAGCCGCGCCGAAGCGCTGGCTGCCGGCCCACGCCGAGCGCGTCAGCGCCAGGGGGGCCTCCACGCCTTCCGCGGTCAACCCCTCGTAGAGTGCCTGGGAATGGCAGAGCGGGTACAGGCCCGCCACCTCCATGCCATTGCCGAGGTGGTAGCGCGTGTTGTCCTGCTCGAGCGGAATCAGCTCGGGCTCTGCCGTGTCCAGCCAGAAGAGCCTGATGCCGTGCTTGACGTAGCCTTCGCGGAGCCGCTGCCACAGGAACGCGCGGGCCTCGGGATTCATGGCATCGTAGAAGGTTTGGATCACGCTCCCGCGGGGCTCGGCGCTGCTGTTCTGGACGGGCATCCCGCGCTCGTTGCGGACAAGCATGCCCCGCTCCTGCATGGGGCGGTAGTTCGCGCTGGTCAGGTTGACCGTCGGCCAGACAGACACCATCACTTCGATGTCCATGGCGTTCAACTCGCGCACCATGGCAGCAGGGTCCGGCCAGAACTCCGCGTCGAACGACCAGTCACCCATCTGGCGCCAGTGGTGGAAGTCGATCACGATGACGGAGAGCGGCAGGCCGCGGCGCCGGTACTCGCGGGCCACGGAGAGCAGCTCCTCCTGCGTCTTGTAGCGCAGCTTCGACTGCCAGAAGCCGGACGCCCACGCGGGGAAGGCCGTGGGGAAACCGGTCGCCTCGGCGTAGCGGGTGAGGATGTCGGCCGGCGTGTTGTCCACCACCACCCAGTAGTCGATCTGCTGCGCGGACTCGGCGACCCAGCGGGTGTCGTTCTTCCCGAGCTCCACCCTGCCCAGGCCGGGATTGTTCCAGAGAAACCCGTAGCCTTCGCTGGAGACCATGAACGGGATCGAGACTTCCGTGTTGCGGTGCAGGAGGTCGAGCACGCATCCCTTCTGGTCGAGGTAGCCGTGCTGGCGCTGCCCGAGCCCGTAGATCCGTTCGCCGTCCCTGGCGAAGAAGCGCTGCTCGATGTGCCAGGAGCTGCCGCGCGGCGTGAACACGCGGCCCGGGTACTCGGCGGTGGTCCTGATGCGTTCCGCGAGCACGGTGGCGCCGTCGGAGGATCGTGCGAAGCTCAGCTGGGCCCCGGCGGTCAGCCTCACGGTGAGCTTGCCGTTGACGAGCGTGGATTCCTGCTCGCCGATCGTGACAACGGGAACGGAGTGGTCCGCGGGACGGGCCGGGAACGCCTGGGGCAGGTCGCGGAAGTCCGCCTGCCGCGTGATGCGGACGCGGACGCCGTTGCGGCCCCACGGCACGAGGCAGATGCGCTCGTGGTTCTTCCGCCAGGAAAGCCCGTCAGCGTCCCTCGAGAGGAACTCTTTCATGGCCGGCCCGCGGGTGCTGCGCGCCGGCCCGTCAGCTCATCGTCGGAAAAACCGCCGCTGTACGCTCTTCCCCGAGAAACAGCCCTGTCGTCCACGTTCCCTCCTTGCGCCGGCCCTTGCGCCGCCGCTCCCCATCTTTGCGTCGCACCGCCCCTCACGCTCTCACCCACCTTGATCCGCGGGCACGGAGCTTGCCCAGGAGGTGCTCGATCTCCCGGGCAATGGAAGGCCGCTGGTCGATCAGGTTGTCCTGCTCACCCGGATCGTTCTGCAGGTCGAAGAGGGAGCGCATCGGGACCCACCCGGGCGGGTCGTCGTCCCGGGGCGCCATGATGATGAGCTTCCACTTCCCCGCGCGGACCGCGACGTCGCCGCCGGGCAGGCCCCTGCCTCCCGGTGTCGGTGACCAGGGCGGCCCTGCCGGGGTCCCCGATCCCGCGCCCGAGGAAGGCCGGCAGCATGTTGTGGCTGTCCTCGGCAGCGTCGGTGGGAAGCGAACAGCCCGTGAGCGCGGCGAACGTTGCCGCCAGGTCGGTGTGACACAGGAGCTGGGAAGAGACCGTGCCGGTTGGAATGCCCGATGGCCACCGAGCGACGAATGGTATCCGATGGCCGCCTTCGAAAGCCGTGTTCTTGAAGCCCCGGAACATTCCCGCGGAGCGCTGCCCGTTCTGGCCCGGGCATCGGGCCGTGATCGCTCGCGAAAATGAGCAAGGTCCGGTCCAGCAGCCCCCGCTCTTCGAGCGCGGCACGGACCTGGCCCACGCACCAGTCGACAAGAACGTTCATGTCACCGCGGGGTCCCTCCGCGCTCTTGCCCTTGACGAAATCGGGAGGAAGCCACGGGTTGTGCGGGGCCGAGAGTGCGAGGTACAGGAAAAAAGGTTCCGGCTGCCCCGCACCGTGAGTCGCGTCGAAGAAGCGCGCCGCCTGCCGAACGAACGTGAGGTCCACGTCCTCCGCTTTCCATCCCGTGCTCATGAGGCCGGGGAGGAAGCCGGGCAAGGCGTGGAGGTCCTCCGTGCTGCGCACGCGGGGGACCTCGACGAAACGGTCATCCCGGATGTAGCAGTACGGGGGATCCGAGGTGCAACAGCCCGCGGTTCCGAAGAAGGAGTCGAAACCGAGCGCCAGCGGACCGCCTTCCAGGGGAGCGGCGAAATCCACTTCGTCCTCGGTCTGCGTGAACCCCCCGCCGCGGCGACCGTACAGCAGGCCGAGATGCCACTTCCCGATGCAGCCTGTGCGGTAGCCTTGCCCGCGGAGCATCGAAGCGATTGTCAACCGCGCTGGCTCGATCAGCGGCGGCTCGTAGGGCATGACAAGGGAATCGCCGTGCGGAGCCCGCCATGAATACCGGCCGGTCAGCAGGCCGTAGCGGCTCGGGGTGCAAAGCGCGTTCGGGGAATGGGCGTCGGTGAACCTTACGCCCTCGGTGGCCAGCCGGTCGATGTGCGGGGTCGGCGTGGCGGAGTCCGGGTTGTAGCAGGTCGGGTCCCCGTAACCGGTGTCGTCGGCCAGTATGAGCACGATGTTCGGACCCGAGCCAGAAAGTGTGCTCACCAGCAGCCCTCGTTGCTTCCACTTCCCCGCGCGGACGTTCCGTGCAATGCCACGGCTATCCCCCCAGCTCGACGCAGCGCCTGCGATAGTGGAGGTAGTTGGCGTACGGGACCTCGGCCGGGACCCCGTGATCGCACGTGGGGATGTACCCTCCGCGCGCTCGCATCGCGGGCAGCACCCGCTCCAGGTAGTCGTCGATGTCGCGCGTCCCCTGCGCAAGGACCCTCTTGTCGATGCCGCCGGAAAGAGCGAGGTCCGGGTATTCGCGCCCCGTGCGGACCACGTCGCAGCCCGCGGCCGCTTCGAAGGGGCTCATCACGTCCATCCCGATCTCCCGGCGGTAAAGGGGAATCGCGGCGTCGGCGAAGCCGTCCGTGTCGACCTGGACGTAGAGATGACGCGAGCGGTCGATCTGCCGCCGCTTCACGCGGCCGATGAGCTCCTGGTAGTACGGGATGAGGAACTCCCGCATCATGTCCGGCGAGAGCAGCAGGCCGTGATTGTAGCAGACGTCTTCCGCCAGGAAGAGCTCGTCAAGGGTGACATGCTCCTGGTGGCGGGCTATCACCGTGTCGGCCAGCTCGAACCAGGTCCGCATGCAGTCGTGGATGAGCCCGGGATCGTCGTAGAAGAGGAACGGCAGCCTCAAGGGACCGGTAAGGCTCCGCAGGTACATGTAGCCGCCGATAAGGCCCTGGCTCACCATCTTTCCGGTGGCCGCCGCTTCCACGGCATCCTGCATCCGGCGGGAGAGGGTGGCGAAGCGTGCCGGGGTTGACGGGTCCAGGCGCCACCTGACGTTCTCTTCCCAGCTCCTGCGGTCGGTCACAGGGTCGGCAACGTACTCCGGGATGAACCCGTCACGGCGTCCCTTGAAGCAGAGGACCTGGCGGCCCGCTGCATCCTGGACAAGCTCATAGTCACCGCGATCCTCGAGGACCTTCTCTTCGAAGAGCGGAGAGAACGCCGCCGTGGTCCACCCCACGTCCTCCAGGCCGTGGCTTCCCGGTGGATCGTAGTCGAAGAGCTCGGCCCAGGGCACGTCCTGCGGCATGCCCTGGGCCTGCCACTCCTCCAGGCAGTAATAGCCGAACTCCCGCCGGAACAGGGGCGCACCGGGGGTGATCGCGTACGCATCCCGCAGCTTGCGCGCGGAGGCGCACATCCTCTCGCGGGGAACCATGGCGTGGACACCGTCTTGGGCCGGGGTGAGCGGCACGGAAGCCTCCTTGGTGACGCCTTACGCGTCGTGAGATCCTGAGGGGCGGGGCGGCGGCAGGGGAAAGCTGACGTCCCGCTGCGCGCACTCCAGGATGGCGGCGCCGGCGACCAGGAGCGGGATGGTGAAGTCCTCAGGCCGCACCTTGTCCAGGCTGTCGTATTCCGTGTGGCCAAAGCCGCTCGTCCTGCTCCCGGCGAGGAGCTGCACCCCGGTCGACCCCCCGGGCCCGGAACGACATGTGGTCCGAATAGCGCGAGAGGCCGTCCGTGACATCGACGGCCAGGTGCAGTCCTGTCACGATCTCGTCCATGAACGAGCGGAGAGCGGGCGTCTCGTTCGTGTAGACCGTCAGGGCGCCGTCGCGGATGGCCGGGCAGTCGAGGTTCACCACGAGGACGACCTTCGAGAGGTCCGGGTGCTGCGCGACGTACGCGCGCGAACCAATGAGGCCCACTTCCTCTGAGCCGAGGCTCACGAAGCGCACGCTCCTCCTCAGGGGATAGGGGGAGAGGAGCCTCGCGAGCGCGGCCACGGAGGACACTCCCGTGCCGTTGTCCACGGCCCCCTGAGAGAACCAGGAGTCCACGTGCCCGCAGACCACGATCTCCTCGGCGCTCGTTCCCCTCTTCAGGCCGATCCCGTTCCAGGTTGTACGGTCTCCGATCGTGCTCGCGTCGGCGATCGCCACGGTGGCTCTCCCGGCTGCCGCGGCGAGCGATACGGCGTTCTCGTAGCTTATGCCCGCCGCGGGGATGGTACCGGGACGGGCCTCCAGGCGTGCCGAACCCATGGCCACGAGCCCCCCGGGCCGCTTGTCGTAAAAAAGGAAACCGGCCGCACCCGCCTCCTCGGCGTAGATGTACTTGTGGGAGCGATGGATGTCCTTCTCCTCGGGGGGGTTCTCCGAGCAGACCAGCACGATCTTCCCCCGAACGTCGAGACGCCGGAAATCGGCCTTCCCTCCGCGCCCCACGTCCACGACCGGGGCATCCGCCGACAGGCCCGGGCTCCAGCCAAGGGGGTGGCTGGGGAAGGTCCGCGTGCGCCCGCCCTCCCGGACCGTGACGCGGCACGCGCCGGGCTTCCACCCGGTGAAGCGGTGCTCCTCCACGGAGGTTTCCAGGCCGCAGCCGGCGAACTCGGAGACGACGAGGTCCGTGGCGCGACGCTCCTCGTCGCTGCCGGAGATCCGCGCCCCGACCTCCAGGCAGAGCCTCTGCAGCGTAGACCAGGCGTCCTGGCCCGTGACGCACCTGCTGATGAAATCGCGCGTATGGTCGTGGATCTTCATTGCTTCCTCACTCTGGGGGCCGGTGTGCCAGCCTCCGTTGCGCTTTCCCGCGCCAGCAGCTTCATCAGGATGGGGCCCTGGGCGCGGATGTGCTCAGAGAGCAGCGCCCGCGCCCGTGCCTGGTTGCGGGCGACAAGTGCCTCCAGGATCCCCCGGTGCCGCCGGACCATCTCGCCGACCACCGCGGTCTCGGGGGCGGCATGGTAGAACAGCTCCGTGTAATAGCGCGCGTTGTACTGCTGGAAGAAGAGTCGGAGGTAACGATTGCCCGTTTTTTCGATAATGTAGTCGTGCAGCCTGTTGTCGAGCTGGTGTGCCACCCGGACGCCGGGGCGCCCGTTGCTGGCGATCAGCGCCCTGAGCTCTGCGGTCTCAAGGCGTCCCCACGCCAGCGCGAGGGCCTTGAGCTCGAGGGCCTCGCGCACGACCAGGTACGCGTTCATGTCCTCGGGAGACAGGGGACGCACGAGCCAGCCGCGCCTCGGCACGTGCTCGATGATCCCCACCCCGGCGAACCTGCTGAAGGTCTGGCGGATGATGGACCTGCCAACGCCAAGCTTCCGGGCGAGGGATTCCTCCCGCATGTACATGGCGTGGGGCCGGAGGCTCGACAGCATGACCTCCTTCAGCAGCGCCGTGTCCCAGTCCCGGGGCGTCGGCGGGACGGGAAGCGGGCGCAGAGGCGCGCCGGTGCGCGCCCGGCGCTTCACCAGCCGGAGCCGCCGGTTGGGGAGCCTTTCGAAGAAGCCCTCGGCCACCAGCGCGTTCACCGCGTTGCGCAGCGGCGTGATGCTCACCCCGTAATCCCCGGCGAGCTCCGCCAGGGAGAGGCGGCCCGACACGTCTTCTCCCGACAGGATCCTGCGCCGAAGATCGTTCCTGATGTAGTCGGTCAGGCTGATCGCCGTTTCGCACCGCACCTTTCGCGGACGGCCGCGCGCCCGCGAGGCGCACCGGGCACCGTGGTCCGCCCCGTGACGATTTCACTGGACACTCTACTGCGAGACTGGTACTTTGTCAACAAGATAAATGAACGGCCCGCGGCGGGGCGAACGCAGGAGGCAGGGTGAGAATCACATCGATCGAGACGATTCCCGTGAGTCTTCCTGTCGGCAGGTTCCGGGACGGCATGGACAAGGTGCTGGGGCACAGCGTCCCGCGGCGCTATGACGCGGGACGGGCTCCCGCCCCGGGCCGGGGCGCGGATTCCCGTGGCACTCTCTTCCTGTCGAACGTCATCGTGAAGATCCATACCGACGAGGGCGTGACGGGTATCGGCGAAGCGGCCTGCGATCTCACCGAACCGGTGGACGTGGTGAAGGCGATGATCGACCACCACATGGCCGCCGTGCTCATCGGGGAGGATCCCATGAACTGGGAATACCTCATCGACCGCGTGAGCTGGGACGAGGCGCGCGGCGCCACGAGGTTCTCCACCTCGGGCATCGACCTGGCGCTGCACGACCTCGTCGGGAAAGCGCTGGGCATCTCCATCACCACCCTCATCGGGGGCCGCCGCAGGGAGAAGGTGCTCGCCTCCATCGAGGTACCGCGGGGCACGCCGGAGAGAATGGCCGACCACAGCGCGGAATACTACCAGCAGGGCATCCGCGGCATCAAGGCGAAAGTGGGCTCGGACCCGCGGAGGGATGCGGAGTGCATTGCGGCAATCCGGGAAAAGCTCGGGAGCGAGGTCAGCATCAGGGCAGACGCAAACTGCGGCTACACCCTCGCCGAGGCCAAGTCATTCTGCGCACGGGTGGAGCGGCTCGACGCGGGCCTCGAGCTCCTGGAGCAGCCCCTGGAGAAGCACGACCTCGCCGGGTTCCGCGAGCTTCGCGCCGCCACGGGCATTCCCATCGAGGTCGACGAGAGCGCTTACAGCCTCGGGATGGTGGGCCTCATCCTCCGCCAGGACGCGGCGGACATCATCAACACCAAGTGCGCCAAGGCCGGGGGAATCAGGGGTGTGCGGCAGTGGGCTGCCGCGGCCGCAGCGGCCGGCCGGCAGATCGTGATCGGGACCGAGTGGGGAGCGGGGCTCAAGGTGGCCGCCAAGCTGCACCTGGGGGCAGCGGTGGAGAACGCCGACCCGGTGGTCGAGCTCACCGAGATCATGATCCACGAGCTGCTCCTGAAAGAGCCCCTGCCGCTGGAGGACGGCTACCTCCGCGTCCCCACCGGACCCGGTCTGGGGCTCGAGCTCGACCTTGCAAAGGTGGAGGAGTTCCGGACCCGCGCGTGACGATGTCCGCGCGGGAGGGGGCGCGAACGCCGCCTCCTCCTCGTTTTTTTTGTTGACAGTGTCATTCCGGGAGGGTAGTGTAGTCATGCCCGTGTCCTCGCCGGCCGGCCGGCAGAGGGGGCAAAGGAGGTACTGCATGAGGAAATCCCGGCTCCTGCCGGCGGTGCTTGCAGCGCTGGTGCTGCCCGCCCTGGCGTTCGCGTCGGAGATCAGCATCAGGATGGCGGTCAACCCCGAGACGCTCGATCCCACGCTGGTCTACACCGGCGACGTGAACTTCATCACGAAGATGCTGTTCGTCAATCTCTGCGACTTCAACGAGGACAAGGCGATCCCGACACCGGATCTCGCGAAGACCTGGGAGGTGTCCAAGGACGGGCTTGTCTGGACCTTCCACCTCCGCAACGACGTGAAGTGGACCGACGGGACGCCCGTGACGGCCCACGACGTCGAGTACAGCATGAAGCACATCCTGGACCCCGCCACGGCGTCACCCCTGGGCTTCTACATGTACGTGATCAAGAACTCGAAGGCCGTCAACACGGGCGCCAGCAAGGACATGGACTCCGTCGGAATCAAGGCACTGGACGACTGGACCATCCAGTTCACGCTCGACAAGCCCCTCGCCTTCTTCCCCACGCAGATCCGGACGGTTGCGTTCGCGGCCCCGAAGCAGGCCATCGAAAAGTTCGGTGCGCGGTGGTTCGAGCCGCCGAACATCATCTCCAACGGCCCGTACATGCTCCAGTCCTGGAAACAGAATGACCGGCTGGTGTTCGTGAAGAACCCCAACTACTACGACGCGAAGAACGTGCAGATCGACAAGGTCACCGTCTTCGTCGTGACCGACGATTCCACCGCCATGGCGATGTACGAGGCGGGCCAGCTCGACACGACGAGCGTTCCTTCCGGTGACATTGACAGGGTCATGAAAGACCCCGTGCTGTCCAAGCAGACGAAGAGCGTCAACCAGCTCATCTCCTACATGTTCCAGTTCAACGTCACGCAGCCCCCGGTGGACAACGCCAACGTCCGCAAGGCCCTTGCCGCGGCGATCGACAAGGTATCAATCACCAAGTACGTCACCAAGGGCGGCCAGATACCCATGGATACGGTGACGCCGCCGGGCGCTTTCGGAAGCATTCCCAAGTCGGCGCACATCGGGATCCCCTATGACCCCGCGGCGGCGCGGGCCTACCTGGCCAAGGCGGGATACCCGGGCGGAAAGGGGCTCCCGCAGATCACGCTCAATTTCAACACCTCGGAGCTCAACCAGGCCGTCGCCGAGGCGGCGCAGCAGATGTGGAAGAAGAACCTCGGCATCGACGTGCAGCTGAAGAACATCGAGGGCAAGGTCTACTGGGACGCCATCACCTCGGGGAACCTGCAGTTCTGGCGGATGGGGGTCAACGCCGATGTTCCCGACGCCGACGCGTTCGTGTACTCCACCGGCCACACCACCGACAGCGACAGGATCCTGAAATGGACACGCACGGACTTCGACAAGATCGTCGAGCAGGCGCGCGTCGAGCCGGATCCCGAGAAGCGCAAGCAGCTGTACATGCAGGCGGAGAAGATCATGGACCAGGACGAGGCCGTCGTGATCCCCATCTACAGCTACGCCTACGTCGCCATCACGAAGCCGACCCTCAAGCGCACCTATTCGTCGCTCATGGCTGACACCATCAAGAACTGGACCGTCACGAAATAGGGACCTGGTATCCGCCGGCGGCGAGGCGCCGCCGGCCTTTTTTCCTCGCTCAGCCATGGAGGGGGCATGACAGAGTACATCATCCGAAGGCTGTTATGGACGATCCCCACGCTCCTGCTGGTCTCGCTGATCACCTTCTTCCTGGCGCACGCGATTCCCGGTGGCCCCTTCGCCGGTCCCGAGATGAAGCGCATGTCTCCCGAGGTCATCGCGAATCTCAACAACTTCTACCATCTCAAGGATCCCATCTGGAAACAGTACGCCGATTATGTCTGGCACCTCGTCCAGGGCGACCTGGGCCCGTCCTACGCCTCGCGGGGCAGGACGGTGAACGAGATCATTGCGCAGGGCCTCCCCGCGTCGGCCGTGCTGGGTTTTTTCGCGCTCCTGGTGGCGATGGTGATCGGGATACCGCTGGGCATCGTGTCTGCCCTGAAGCAGAACACGGCCGCCGACTATCTCGGCATGTTCGTCGCCGTCGCCGGTGTGTCCGTCCCCGCGATGACCCTCGGCCCCCTCATGATCGTCGTCTTCGCCCTCCAGCTCAAGGTGCTCCCCGTGGCCCAGTGGGGCACCTGGCAGCAGGTCGTCATGCCGGCCTTCACGCTCGGTTTCGGGAGCGCCGCCATCCTGGCGCGCCTGACCCGTGCCAGCATGCTCCAGGTGCTGCGGGAGGACTACATCCGCACCGCGCGTGCGAAGGGCCTGCCCGATCGCCGCGTGACGGTGCACCACGCCCTCAGGAATGCGCTGATCCCGGTGGTCACCGTTATCGGCCCCCTGTTTGCCGGGCTGGTCACCGGCTCGATGATCGTGGAGCAGGTGTTCGCGATTCCCGGGATGGGGAAGTTCTTTACAATGAGCGTCCTGGGGCGGGACTACGCGGTGATCATGGGGACGACACTTCTCTATGCCGTCTTCCTGGTCCTCGCGAACTTGGCCGTCGACATCACCTATGCGCGGCTCGACCCGCGTATCCGCTATTCCTGAGCCTTCCTCCTCAACCGGAGACACCATGAACGATACCGAGACCACAGAGCCGATCCGCGTCAGGACACGCAAGGACAGTCCCGGCCGTGATGCGCTACGCCGGCTTCTCAAGAACCGGCTGGCGGTCGCCGGAGCGGTCGTCATCCTCCTCCTGGTGCTTGCCGCCATCTTCGCGCCGCTGGTGGCCCCGAAGCCCTACGACGAAGGCAACCTCGTCATGAACAACGCCGTGCCGGGGAAGGAGTACCCGCTGGGGGCCGATTTCATGGGACGCGACATGCTGAGCAGGCTCATCTACGGGACGCGGGTCTCGCTCACCGTCGGGTTCATTGGCGCGATCACCGCGTTCCTCATCGGGATCACCTACGGCACCATCTCCGGGTTCCTCGGCGGGAAAACGGACTCCGTGATGATGCGGATCGTCGATATCCTGTACGCCTTCCCGACACTGCTCCTGATCATCCTCCTCATGGTCGTGTTCAAGACAACGCTGAGCGCGGAGTCCCGCAGTCCCTTCGTGACGACCCTGACAGCGATCGACCACTATTTCGGCGGGCTCCTGTTCATCATGATCGGGATCGGGTTCACGTCCTGGGTCGACATGGCCCGCATCTCCCGCGGCATGGCTCTCTCGCTGCGCGAAACGGAGTTCGTGCAGGCTGCGCGCGCCCTCGGGGCGAGCAACACGCGCCTCGTCCTGAAGCACCTGATGCCGAACCTGCTCGGGCCCTGCATCGTGACCGTCACCCTGCGGATACCGGGGTTCATCGGCACCGAGGCGTTCCTCAGCTTCATCGGGCTCGGCGTGGATCCCCCGACCCCCAGCTGGGGCATGATGATCTCCGAGGGGACGAGGGTCATGCGCGCGTATCCCCACCAGGCCATCTACCCGGGCCTCGCCCTCGCCCTGGTGATGCTCGCGTTCAATTTCCTGGGCGATGGGCTGCGGGACGCCGTGGACCCGCGCCTGAAACAGTAGGGCCCCGGGCCCCTTTCACAGGGAGACGAGATGGCTTCCGAGACCTTGCTCGAGATCAGGGGACTGAAGACGCACTTTCACACCGAGGCCGGCACGGTCAAGGCCGTGGATGGCGTCGATTTCCTCATCCGCAGGAACGAGACCCTCGGGGTGGTGGGGGAATCCGGCTGCGGGAAGAGCGTCACGGCCCTGTCGATCATGCAGCTCATCGATGCGCCGGGGAAGATAGAGGCGGGAGAGATCCTGTTCGAGGGAGCGGACCTCCGGAAGAAGAGCCGCCGCGAGATCCACCACATCCGGGGCAACCGGATCTCCATGGTCTTCCAGGAGCCGATGACCTCGCTGAACCCCGTCCATACGATCGGCGACCAGATCACGGAAGCCATCATCTTTCACCAGAAGCTGGACAAGAAAGAGGCGATGCGGAAGGCCGTCCAGATGCTGGACCTGGTGGGGATCCCCGACCCTGCCCAGCGCGTCCGCGAGCATCCCTACCAGCTCTCCGGCGGGATGCGGCAGCGCGTCATGATCGCCATGGCCCTCGCCTGCAACCCCAGCCTCCTGATCGCGGACGAGCCGACAACGGCGCTGGATGTCACGATCCAGGCGCAGATCCTGGAGCTGATGCGCGGGCTGAAGAGGGACCTGGGCGCCTCGATCATGATCATCACGCACGACCTGGGAGTGATCGCGGAGATGGCGGACAGCGTCGTGGTCATGTACGCGGGCAAGGTCGTCGAGTACAGCGACGTCCATGCCGTCTTCGGCAGTCCGCGGCACCCGTACACCATGGAGCTGCTGGATTCCATTCCCCGGATCACCGACCAGCCCGGGCAGGAGGCTGCAGCCCATCGAGGGCTCCATTCCCGACGTCATGCACCTCCCGACCGGCTGCAGTTTCAGCCCCCGGTGCCGGTTTGCCGTCGCGCACTGCCGGAAGCAGGAACCGGGCCTGCAGCTGCTGCCGGACGGCCGCCAGGTGCGCTGCTGGATGTACTCCGCGGATCATGCGCCGCTGTTCCCGCAGGCGGAAAGCGTCCGGGCGAGGAAGGACGAGGCGCGCGGCGCCAGGAAGGCCGCGGAGCCCGAAGCGATCCTCCAGGTCCGGGACCTCACGAAGCATTTTCCCGTCAAGGGCGGGGTCTTCCAGACCGTCGTGGGGCACGTGAAGGCGGTCGACGGGGTGAGCTTCGACATCCGCAAGGGGGAAACGCTCGGGCTGGTGGGCGAGTCCGGCTGCGGAAAGTCGACGGCGGGCCGGCTGCATCCTGCGCCTCCAGGAACCGACAGCGGGGACGGTGCGCTTCGAGGGGAGGGACCTGTTCGCCATCGGCCGGAAGGAGTTGCGGGCGCAGCGACGCAACCTGCAGATCATCTTCCAGGACCCCTTTGCTTCCCTGAATCCCCGCATGACTGTCGGCGACATCCTGGCCGAGGCCTTCGTCATCCACGGGGAGAGGGGCGGCAGGGAGCTTGCCGCGCGCGTGGCGCGGCTGCTCGAGCAGGTCGGCCTCCAGCCCGACCACGCCAAGCGCTACCCGCACCAGTTCAGCGGCGGCCAGCGCCAGCGGATCGGGATTGCGCGCGCCATCGGTCTGAATCCCAAGCTGATCGTGTGCGACGAGCCGGTGTCCGCCCTAGACGTCTCCATCCAGGCGCAGATCATCAATCTTCTCGAGGATCTCCAGGACCGGCTGGGCCTGACCTACCTGTTCATCGCGCACAACCTCAGCGTCGTCAAGCACATCGCCGACCGTGTCGCGGTCATGTACCTCGGGAAGATCGTGGAGATTTCCTCAACGGGAAACGTGTTCGACACGCCCGCGCATCCCTACACCGAGGCGCTGCTGTCCGCCGTCCCGGTGCCTGACACGCGCGCGGAACGCAAACGCGTGATCCTGCGAGGCGAAGTGCCCAGCCCGCGCAATCCTCCCCCGGGGTGTCATTTTCACACCCGCTGCCCGTCCGTCATGCCGGTATGCAGGTCTGTCGAGCCGCGTCTCGTCGACATCGGGCAGGATCACCAGGTGGCATGTCACCTCAGGACCGCGCCGCGAAACTGAGAATGGGTCGGCAGGAGGCCGGCTTCACGGGTGTCGAAGTTCTCGAATCCCAGCGCGAGGGCAGGAGATCCCGGCCTCACGCGGTAGTCGCCGCTCGCGGGGTCCACGAACAGGGGGTCCGCGAACACCGAGTGACGGTCGAAGCCCAGCGCGCGCCACTCTTCCAGCGAGTACTTCCGCTTCACCATTGAGCGGCGCGCATCGTCCCACGTGTCATGCTTGCCGTCGGCGCGCAGCTGGACGCGCGCGACGAACTGGCCGACGTCGCTCCAGAAGCAGTTGTTGTCGATCTCCTCGAGCCACGGCCCGCGCGCGGGGGGAGCTATCAGGGTGTAGATCTCCCCGTACCCGCGCCCCATGCTGAAGTTGAGATCGTCTTCCGGCTTCATCCGCGCGGCCCTCATGACCGTGATATTGCGGACATACCGGTCGTGGTTGTCCTCGTTGCCGACGTGAAAGCACGGCGCGTTGGCCCCGTTGACCCAGATGTTGTTGGAGATGCTGCGCCACGCCCCCTCGCGCAGCTTGACGCTCACGCCGACGCAGAGGTTCTTGTAGATCTCGTAGTGGGACGCGCCGTCATCGAGGTCCAGGCCCCACCCCGACTCGTCCTCGAAGACGTTGTGGCGCACGATCACGGGCTCCATCGCGTCGACCGTGACCTCCCCGGCGTCGTGGCTCCTGCCGGTCGTGTAAGGCATGTGGGACTGGGACAGGCACCAGTACCTGTCGCGTCCCCACGCGTTGAACGGACCGTGGTCGCCGGTCTCGCGGCAGGTGCCGCGCACGTGGTTGTACTCGATGAGGTGGCCGCCCCATGTCCCGTCGCCGATGCAGATGCCGGCCCGGGGCATGTCGTGGATCTCGTTGTGGGACGCCGTGATGCGCTTTGCGCGCGAGATGTAGACGCCGGCAACCTGCTTGCCGAAGACGCCGCAGTCATGCACCAGGTTGTTCTCCGCGCGGCACTCGTACGGGAAGCTGCGCTGCGTCCCGACTGTCGACTCCAGCGCCCCGACGAAGCAGATCGCGCTGTCGCCGGCCTCCGCGAAGGTGCATCCGCTCACCACGTTTCCTCTATTATAGTGGCTCATGAAGACGCCGTTGCCGCCCACGGCGTCCAGGAAGCAGTCTTCGATGCGGCAATTGCGGGCGCCGGAAAGAAAGAGGGCGCCGCCGCGGTGGATGGCCCAGTCGCTCAGCGACGGGACCTCGTAAGGCTCCAGGAACGTGGTCGACGTGTGCGCGATGCGGAATCCCCGCAGCGTGATGTCGTGGACCGGGTCGTCCTGGGTCCCGACGAATCGAACCACGTGCTGGTGGAGCGGCACTTCCACGAGCGCGTTCTCCAGGTCGAGGCCCTCGGGCGGATAGAAGAAGAGGAGGCCCCGGACCGTGTCCAGGTACCACTCGCCCGGCGCGTCCAGCTCCTCGAAGACGTTTTCCACGTAGAACCGGGACTCGCCGTTCACCTCGCAGGGCGCATCGCACCACTTGGCGCCCATCTGGTGCCCGCCCTGCCCGAACCAGATGATGTGCCTGTCCCAGTCGATCTCCTTCACGCGCCACTGCAGGTTGCCCCAGTACTCGGACTGGTAGATGTGGATCACCGCCTCGGCGGGGTTGGTCCAGCGCTTCCTCGTGAATGTCGCCGGGTCGAAGAGGATGCCTCGCGGCGCCCCGCCGGAGAACGTCATGTCGTCGTCCGGGCCGGGGTGCGGATCCTTCTCGTCGTCCGAAAGCCTGCCCGCGGCGAGGATCGTGGGATCCCCGGAACCGACGTCCGGGTACCGCGCGCGGACCTGCCGCCTGCCGTTGACGAACAGCTGCGTGAAGGACGGTACGCCGAATCCGCGCGGGCCCAGCCGGCAGACCATCACGCCGTCTCCCTGCGCAGTCCAGTGGCAGTCGAGCCGGCGCCCTCCGCTCAGGGTCGCCGCCTCACCGGGCGCCGCGGCGTAGGTCACCGGCGCGGTCGGCGTGCCGGAGTCACCGGGTCCAAGGATGAGGGGGCTGTCGAGATACCAGGTGCCGCCGTGCACGAGGATCGTGACGGGCTCTTTCCCGGCCCACCCGTGACTCCGGGCCGCGGCCTGCGCCCCGGCGACCGTCGCCAGGGGACGGTCCCTCGTACCGGGAGCGTCGTCCCGGCCCTCCAGCGCGACGTGCAGCTCGGCCATGGCCGCGAGCCGCTACGCGACGACGTTCAGCCAGCCGCCATCGACGTAGAAAGTGGATCCGACGCAGTAGCTCGACTTCGGCGAGCAGAGGAAGACGAAGAAGGCGGCGATTTCCTCCGGCGTCGCGAATCTCCCGATGGGCGCGTTCTTCTTGGCGATCTGGTCGAGGTAGTCCTCCCCGGTCGTGCCCGTTCCCTCCGTGAGCTGCCGTGCCGTCTTCTTCCAGTCCGGGGTGAGCACGAGGCCGGGGTTCACGCAGTTCACGCGGATGTTCTCCTTGATGAGCTCGTTGGAAAGGCACTTGGAGAACATCATGAGCGCGGACTTCGTCACGTTGTAGATCGGCTCGTAGCCCAGGGGCTGCTTCGCGCAGATCGAGGCGTTGTTGATGATGACGCCGCCACCACGGGGTCGCATCAGGGGGACCAGCCCCCGGGAGAGCCGGACGGCCGCCATGACGTGCAGGTCCCAGTAGTACTGCCACTTCTCGTCAGCCGCATCCATGACCGTCTCGTTGCTTCCCGTGCCGGCATTATTGACGAGGATGTCGACGCCGCCAAACTCCTTTCCGATGGAGGCGATGGCGCGCGTCACGTCGTCCGCCTTCGCCACGTCGGCGGAGATCGACACCGCGCGGACGCCGAACCGTGTGCGGAGTGATCCTGCAACGCCAGCGGCACGCGCGCCGTCGCGCGCGAGGATCGCCACGTGGCTGCCCTCCGCCGCGAGCCCTTCCGCGACTGCCAGCCCGATCCCGACGCTTCCTCCCGTGATGACCGCGATCTTCCCTTTCAAGCCGAGATCCATGTCGTCTCCTCCTCGTCAGCGCCGCCAGCTCTTCTCGAGCATGGCCAGTGCTCTCCATCGCCTACTCCTGGATGTCCACCATGACCTTCATCGACGTGTCCCGGTGCGCCTCGATGTGGTGGTATGCGTCGAGGTAGCGCGAGAACGCGAAATGGCTGGTGATGAGTGGCGCCAGGGTAACCTTCTCCTCCTCGATGAGGCTGATCGCGGTCCGAAAATCCTTCTCCTGGTACATCAGCGTCCCGATCAGGCGCAGCTCACGATCCTGCACGAGGCCCATGTCGACGCTGGCCTTCTCCCCGAAGACGCCCACGATGATGATGTCCGTGCCCTTGCGCGCGTGGGCAACGGCCTGCCCGACGGTCGGGTTGGCGCCGACACACTCCAGGATGAGGTCGGCCTTGTCCGGCCCGAAGGTGCGCATGATGAACTCACCGACGTCCGCGCTTGCCGGGTTCAGCCGGTGCTCGATGCCGCAGCGCGCGGCGACCTCCAGGCGGAAGTCGCTGAGGTCGGTGACGGCCACGACGGCCGCGCCCAGGCCCCGCGCCGCCTGCGCGGCGAGGTTGCCGATCGGTCCTGCCCCGAGCACGAGCACCTTCCTGCCGCGCACCGGGCCTCCCCGGCCCAGGGCGTGCACCCCGACGGCCAGCGGCTCCACCATGGCGCCGAAATCGAACGGCATCTTCGCCGGCAGCTTCAGGACCCTGGCCGCGTCGACGGCGAAGAACTCGGATGCCGTTCCTGTCGTCTGGAAGCCCATGACCTTGAGGTTGTCGCAGATGTGGTACTGGCCGTGCCGGCAGGGATAGCAGGTGCCGCAGACGACCTGCGGCTGGATGGTGACCCTGTCACCGACGGACACCCCGCGGGCCCGCTTCCCTTTCCGGACGACCTCGCCGGAAACCTCGTGGCCCTGGACGACCGGGTAGGATGTGTAGGGGTGCTTCCCGTGGTAGACGTGGATATCGGACCCGCACACCCCGATGCGGGCGATCTTCACGAGGACCTGATCCTCGCGCGGCTCGGGCACCGGGACGTCGCGGAACTCGATGCTCCCCGGGGAGACCATCATTGCCTGGCGCATCGCATTCCTCCTCGATGGCATGCCGCGCCCAGGGCACTGGGCGCGTTTGTTTGTATAGTGTATGAACGAGCGTGCTGTCAAGGCGACGCGGTCCGTTCGGTCCGGTGGTTCCGTGCCATTGACGGGGACGGGTGACGGGGAAAGATAGGTGGCGCGGCAGAGGCCCGCGCAAGGGAGGGTTCATGGACAATGCAGGCGGTTCCCGGGAGCGGTTGTACGGCGGGGATTTCTCCGCTGAGGAGATGAAAGGGCGGCGCGCTCGGGTTGCGGCCGCCATCGGCGCCTCGGCGCTGGCCGTTGTGCAGGGTGCGGCGAAGAACCCCACCCACGACCTGTTCCGCCAGGCGAATGACTTCTATTACCTCACCGGCGTGGAAGTCCCGCACGCTTACCTCCTCATCGAGGGGAAGAGCGGGAAGGCCCTCCTCTTCCTGCCGCACCGCAGCCGCGAGCTCGCCGAGCGGGAAGGGGAGCTCCTGAGCGCCGAGAACGGCTCCGCCTGGCGCGACGCGCTCGGCGTCGACGAGGTTCTCGGCGTCGAGGCGTTCGCGCAGAAACTCGAGGGCGTCACGACCCTCTACACTCCTTTCCGGCAGGGAGAGGAGCTGGTCATGAGCTGGGACACGAACCAGCGGGCCAGCCAGGACATCATGTCCGACCCGTGGGACGGCCGCGCCGACCGCACGTCCCACTTCCTGTCCCTCCTGCGCTCGCGCTGCCGCAAGGCCGAGCTGCGCGACCTTGCGCCGACACTCGATGCGCTGCGCCTCGTCAAGAGCCCGCGGGAGATCGAGCTCATGAGAGTTGCCGGGCGCCTCGCCGGCCAGGGACTCATCGATGCCATGCGCTGCACGAAGCCCGGCGTCATGGAGTACCAGCTCGACGCCGTGATCCGCTACCGCTACCTGGTCGAGGGCTCCCGCGACGTCGCGTACCGGTCGATCGTGGCGGGAGGCGCCAACGCGTGGTACGGGCACTACAACGCCAACGATTGTCCGCTGCGGGACGGGGAGCTGCTGCTCCTGGATTCCGGGCCGGAGTACCGCTACTACACCAGCGACATCACCCGCATGTGGCCGGTGAACGGGACCTACTCGCCGGTCCAGAAGGAGCTCTACGGGTACATCGTGGAGTATCACAAGGTGCTCCTGGGCGTGATCCGGGCCGGGCGTACCGAGATGGAGATCCGTGCCGAGGCCGCGCGCGAGATGGCCCCGGTGGTGGCGAAGACGCGCTTCTCGAAGGAGATCTACGCACAGGCTGCGCGCCGTACGCTCGATTTCGCGCACCTGACGCACAGCGTCGGCATGTCGGTGCACGACGTGGGCACGTACAAGACCGGCGCGCCGATCGCTGCCGGCGTCGTGTTCGCCCTCGACCCGCAGCTCATCATCCCCGAGGAGAAGCTCTACATCCGCGTGGAGGACACTGTCGTGGTCACGGAAGGCGGCGTGGAGAACCTCAACAGCCTGGCACCGCTGGAGCTGTCCGACGTCGAGCGCACCATGCGCGAGCAGGCGCCAATGGCGATCCCCGTGGCCCCGCGCCGCTAGGCCCGCCATGTCCATGAGCGCTTCGAAGTCAGACAGCGGGATCGTTCGCGCGCTCGCCGCCGAGTACGCCGGGTTCGCGTCCCTCGACGTCCAGGCAGAGCGCGTGAAGCGCTACCGCGAGAGCAACGCGCGGCGGATGCCGCGCCCCGTGGTCCTCATCGACGAGATACCCTGGGGCGAGATGGACGCGGATGGCACGCTCGCCCTGCAGTGCCAGGATGCCCTCTGCCGGGACATGGAATGGTACTTCAAGTCATGGCTCTATCGATGGAAGAACCTGCAGGGCGACCTGGTCCTGCCGGCCGGCTACCCCGTCCCCAAGCACGTCATTTCCACCGGCAACGGCTTCACGGTGAAAGAGCGCACGATCAATGCGACCACGGGCAGCGACATCAAGGCGCACGAGTACGTCGACCAGCTCGCCAACGAGGGCGACATCGAGAAGTTCCGGCTGCCCACCCTTACCGACGACCGCGCGGGGACCGAGAGGCACGTCGCGGCTGCCGAAGAGATCCTGGGCGGCGTGCTCCCTGTCAGGCTCACCGGCATGGCGTACGGCTCGGCTCCCTGGGACACGATCTCCGAGCTGCGCGGCGTGCCCAACGTGCTCTATGACCTGAGCGACAGGCCCGCGTACATGAAGCGCCTCGTGGCAAAGCTGGCCGAGATAGCCCTGCACACACTGCGGCAGATGGAGGAGCAGAACCTCCTGGAGCCGGACCCGCTGTACCTGCACTGCACACCTGCCTGCACGTACGATCTTCCCCCGGCGGACATGGACGCCTCCCACGTCCGCGCGAAAGACGTCTGGGGCCGGTACGCGGCGCAGGTCTTCGCCGCGGTGTCCCCGGCCATGCACGACGAGTTTGACATCCCGTACGCGAAGCAGACCATGGACGGCGTCGGTCTTCTCTACTACGGGTGCTGCGAGCCGCTGGACAACAAGATCGCCCTGCTGCGGCAGCTGCCGAACCTCCGCAAGGTCTCCATCACACCGTGGGCGGACGTGGACAAGGCCGCGGACAGGATAGGAAGCGACTACGTCCTGAGCTACAAGCCCAACCCTGCCTCGGTCGCCGGTGCGAGCTTCGATCCGGAGCCCGTGCGGAAGGAGATCTCCCGCGTGATCGCCGCCTGCAGGCGCAACGGCACGACCTGCGAGTTCATCCTCAAGGACATCAGCACCGTTCACAACAGGCCCGGCAACCTCGTCCAGTGGGAGCGCACCGTGATGGCCCTCGTCGCGAAGGAGTGGACGTAAGCCTCGGCGCGGCACATCCTGGGAGCTGGCGGGGAGGAACAGGGGTGGGCACTGGTGCGGTGAAGGTTGCCATTCTCGGCTCGGGCAATATCGGCAGCGACCTCATGTACAAGCTGCTGAAGCACAAGGGCGTGATGGAGCTCGCGCTCCTCGCCGGCATCGATGCCGCCTCGGACGGCCTTGCGCGCGCGCGCGCCGAGGGGGTGGCAGCGAGCCACGGCGGGATCCAGGCAGTCCTCGACTGCCCGGACGTCGAGCTGGTCTTCGACGCGACGAGCGCCCGGGCCCACGCCGTTCACGCACCGCTCCTGCGCGCCGCGGGCAAGATGGCCATCGACCTCACCCCGGCCGCGGTCGGTCCGTCGGTCGTGCCGCCGGTGAATCTCGGCGCCCACCTCGACGCGACGAATATCAACCTCATCACCTGCGGCGGCCAGGCCACCATCCCCATTGTCCACGCGGTCAGCCGCGTCACCGCGGTGCAGTACGCCGAGATGGTGAGCACGGTGGCGAGCCTCTCCGCGGGCCCGGGGACCCGCCAGAACATCGACGAGTTCACTTTCACCACCTCCCGCGGCCTCGAGACAATCGGGGGCGCGAAGCAGGGAAAGGCAATCATCATCCTCAACCCGGCCGCTCCGCCCATCCTGATGCGCAACACCATCTACGTCGTGCCACGCGCCGAGGAGTTCGACGCGGCGGCCATCATCCAGTCGGTCGAGAGCATGGTCGCCGAGGTGCAGGCGTACGTTCCCGGCTACAGGCTGAAGAGTGCGCCGGTGACGGACAGGAGGCAGACGCCCTGGGGCGCCAGGACGGTCATCGTGATCCTTCTCGAGGTCGAGGGTGCCGGTGACTACCTGCCGCCGTACGCCGGGCAACCTCGACATCATGACCTCGGCGGCATACCGCGCCGGGGAGCTGTACGCCCGTCACATCCGCGAACGGAAGGGGGGACCATTGTGAAACCGCCGCGCCTCGTCGATTCGACCCTCCGCGACGGCTCACACGCAATGGCCCACCAGTTCACCCGCGCGCAGGTGCGCCAGGTCGTGACGGCCCTGGATGCCGCGGGGATACCGGTGATCGAGGTGTCCCACGGGGACGGGCTGGCGGGATCGTCCCTGCAGTATGGTTTCTCGGGGACCGCCGAAATGGACCTCATCGAGGAAGCGCGCAGCGCCGCGCACAACGCGAAGATCGCGGGCTTGCTCCTGCCCGGGAGTCGGCACGCGCGCGGACCTGAAGGAGGCGGTCTCGCGCGGCATCCAGATGGTCCGCGTCGCCACGCAGTGCACCGAGGCCGACGTGTCGGAGCAGCATTTCGGCATGGCGAAGGAGATGGGGCTGGAGACGGCCGGGTTCCTCATGATGGCCCACGTGCGGCCCCCCGGGTTCCTCGCGGAACAGGCACGAAAGATGGAATCGTACGGCTGTGACTGCGTCTACGTTGTGGATTCCGCCGGCGCAATGCTGCCCCCGGACGCCGCGGCGCGGGTGGCCGCTCTCAAGGGGGCGCTCCGCACGGCCGCGGTGGGCTTCCACGCGCACAACAACCTGGGGCTCGGCGTGGGCAACACGCTGGCCGCGCTGGAAGCGGGCGCGGACTGGGTTGATGGGACCCTGCGCGGGCTCGGGGCCGGTGCGGGCAACGCGGCCACGGAGCTCCTGGCCGCGGTCCTGGACCGGATGGGCTTGAATCCCGGTGTCGATGTTTTCCGCCTTCTTGCCGCGGCCGAGTTCGTCGTGGCGCCCATGATCACCCGGACGCCCATTCCCGACCGGGATGCGATTGCCATCGGCTACGCGGGAGTCTACTCGACGTTCCTTCTCCACGCGAAACGCCTGGGAGAGAAGTACGGCGTGGATCCCGTGGAGATACTCGTCGAGCTCGGGCGGCGCAAGACCATGGCCGGCCAGGAGGACATGATCCTCGACGTGACGCTGGAGCTGGCCCGCAGGCGTGGCGAGAGCACCTGAAGAAATCCCTTTCCAGTCGACATCCCCTGTGCTATTCTCCGTCAACAGACATTCCATCTCGTAAAGGAGGATCTATGAAGCGCTTTCTCGTTCTCCTGGTGGTATTCGCGGCGCTCACAGGGACGCTTTTCGCCGCGGCAACCATCAAGAACCCGGATACCCTCATCTACGCGAACATAAGCGACGAGGTCAGTCTTGACCCGGCGGTCGCCTACGACAACGCGTCCTGGAGCGTGCTGAACGTCCTCTATGACAGGCTGGTCGATTTCAAGGGTACCGACCTGGGGAGCTTTGTTCCCAAGCTCGCCACGGCGGTCCCGACGGTCGCCAACGGCGGCATCTCCAAGGACGGGAAGACGTACACGTTCACCATCCGCTCCGGGGTCAAGTTTCAGAACGGGTACCCACTCACGGCCGATGACGTGGCGTACAGCTTCAAGCGCGCCATGGTCACGGATCCGGACGCGGGTCCTGACTGGGTCTGGTACCAGCTCTTCCTGGGCAGCGGCGGGTCCCGCGACGACAAGGGGAACATCTCCGCGAAGTTCGCGGACATCGACAACGCGGTCACGGTGAGCGGCTCCAAGGTGACGTTCCACCTCGCCTCGCCGTACCCCGCATTCATGTCGGTGCTTGCCGGCAAGTGGGGTTCCATCCTGAGCAAGAAGTGGGTGACGGAGAAGGGCGGCTGGGACGGCACGGAGGCCACCTGGCAGAGCTTCAACAACCCCGCCACGGGCAAGGAAACCCTCTTCGACATCGCCAACGGCACCGGGCCTTACAGCCTGGTCCGCTGGGACAAGAAGGTGGAGCTGGACGTCACCCGCAACGACGCCTACTGGGGCCCGAGGCCCGCGCTGAAGAACGGTGTCATCAAGATCGTTGACGACATGGCCACCCGCAAGCTCATGCTCCTGCAGGGCGACGCGGACGTCATCTACGTCCCCGCCACCAACTTCCCCGAGATGGCCAATGAGAAGGGCATCAAGATCTACAAGGACCTTCCCGCCATCGACACGGCCGGCGCTCACTTCAACCTGAACATCAACGCGCAGGACAACCCCTCCATCTTCTCCGGCAAGCTCGACGGGCAGGGCATCCCCCCTGACTTCTTCGCGGACAAGAACGTGCGCCTGGGCTTCATCTACGCGTGGGACGAAAAGACGGAGATCAAGGACGGGTACAACGGCAACGCCATGGACCCCGTCACGTTCATTCCCAAGGGTCTCCCCTTCAAGAACACCGCGCTTGAGAGCAAGCCGCACGACCCGGATAAGGCAAAGGCTGCCTTCCAGGCGGCGTTCAACGGGCAGGTGTGGGCGAACGGCTTCAAGATGGAGTTGCTCTACAACTCCGGCAACACGGAGCGGGAGACGGCGGCACACATCCTCGCCGACAACGTCATGGCACTGAACCCGAAGTTCCAGGTGACCGTGCGCGGCGTCGAATGGGCCGAGTTTACCGACGCCAACAAGAACAAGAGGGTGCCGGTGCTCTTCATGGGCTGGGGCCCGGACTACCCGGACCCCGATGACTACGCGGTTCCCTACATGTCGTCCAACGGCTACTTTGCCGGGCGCCAGAGCTACAAGAACCCCACGGCGGACGATCTCGTAACAAAGGCGGGCGTGGAGCTCGACCAGACCAAGCGCGCGGCCGACTACAACCAGCTGCAGCAGATCTGGCTGGATGACGCCATCGCCATCCTCTTTGCGCAGCCGCTGCGCCAGCGGTTCTTCAAGGACTGGGTGAAGGGCTACTACTACACGCCGATGGAGAGCCAGGAGTTCGACCTGCTCCCCGTCCTCAGCAAAGGCTACTAGCGCATTCTCCCCGCTTCCGCGCGGAGCCCCCCTGCGGGGGCTCCGCGCCTTTTTGTTGACATGCCCGAAAGTATCCCCTAACGTTACGGGCGGCCCCGTCCCCTGAAGGAGTCCTGACGTGAGTCTGTTTGCCTACATCGTGCGCCGCCTCCTCCTGATGATCCTCGTGCTCATCGGGGTTTCCCTGCTCATCTTCACCGTCATGATGCTCCTGCCGCCCGGGCCAGCGCGTGGCCATCTACGTCACCAGTGACCGGGTCTCCCCGGCCCAGATGGATGCCATGATCACGAAGTACGGGCTGAACGATCCTGCCCCGTCCAGTACTTCCGCTGGGTCAAGAACCTCTTCCACGGCGAGTTCGGCTACTCGGTCACCGCAAGCTCGCCGGTCATCGCCGGGTTCGTCCGGTTCTTCCCCACCACGCTGGAGCTCGTTCTCTATTCGACTCCCTTCATCATCCTGGTGGGTATCCTCCTCGGCACCCTGGGTGCCGTGCGCAAAGACACGGCAGCGGATCACTTCACGCGCATCTTTGCCATCGTGGGGTATTCCCTGCCCACCTTCTGGCTGGGACTCCTCCTGATGATGATCTTCTACGGCTTCTTCGGGATCTTTCCCCCGGGCACGGTTGGCAATGACGCCCGCAACGTTATCTACGGGGCCGCCTATCACCAGTACACGCACCTTCTCACGCTTGATGCCATCCTCAACTGGCGCTGGGACGTGTTCTGGGATGCCCTGTACCGCATGGTCCTTCCCACCATCAACCTCGTCATCATCAACTCCGCGCTCATCATGCGCCTCATGCGCTCCAGCATGCTTGAGTCCCTGGGCCAGGACTACATGATGACAGCCCGGGCAAAGGGGCTGACCGCAGGACACTCTACCGCCGGCATGCCCGGCGAAACGCAATGCTGCCGGTCATTACCGTGTCCGGGCTCACCTTTGCGGGCCTCATGGGCGGCATGGTCATCACGGAGACCATCTTCGACCGCAAGGGAATCGGTTGGTGGATGGCCCAGGCAGCTCTTGGGCTCGACGTCGGGGCCATCATGTTCAACGTCCTTTTCCTGGGCACGTTGTACGTCGTCATCAACCTCATCGTGGACCTAGTCTACGCCTACGTGGACCCGCGCGTACGGCTGAGCTGAGAGGCATTCCGTGGAAACAGAGAAAGACCAGCGCCACCTGCGCACCATGCATCCCCGCATGCGGGAGATGCTCTTCACGGGGAAGCGGTTCTTCCGCAACCCGCTGTCGGTGATCGGGCTGAGCCTTATCGTGATCTTCGGGCTCATCGCCATCCTCGCGCCGGTGCTGGCGCCCCCGAAGTACGCGGATCCCTTCAAGATCCCCCACGAGGGCTACCGCATCGAGCCTTCGCCCCCGAGCGCCGCGCATCCCCTGGGCACCACGCAGCAGCAGTACGACATGCTCTATGGCCTCATCTGGGGGGCGCGGAGCGCGTTCAAGATCGGCGTGCTCGTGGTGGCGGCCAACCTGTTCATCGGGATCCTCCTCGGCGCGCTTGCCGGCTACTTCGGGGGCCTCGTGGACGAGGTCATCATGCGGATCGCCGACATCTTCTACGCCATCCCGTTCCTCGTGATGGCCATGGCAATGGTGGTGGCCATCGGCAGGGGGCTGAAGGCGGTCATCATCGTGCTCATCATCCTCGAGTGGCCGAGCTATACCCGCGTGATCCGCAGCGACATCCTGGTGACCCGCGGGAAGGACTTCATCCTCGCCGCCCGGGCGAGTGGCGCGTCCCACCTGCGGATCATCTTCACCCACGTGCTTCCCAACGCCATGTACTCGGTGCTCATCCTCGCGTCCCTGAACATCGGGACCACCATCCTCACTGCCGCGGCGCTCTCCTTCCTGGGCCTGGGCTCGGAGACGGGCACGGCGGACTGGGGCCAGATCGTCTCCCTCTGCCGCAACTGGATTGTCGGCACGCCGGGCAACCGTTTCGCCTACTGGTACACGGTGTTCATCCCGGGATTCGTCATCTCGCTGTTCGTCCTTGGCTGGAACCTGCTGGGGGATGCCGTGCGCGACGTCTTCGATCCCCGCATGAGGAGGCGGTAGTGGCACCCCTGACGCTCGCAGAGACGCAGGAGCTGGAAACCAATTTCTACACCTTCGAAGGCGTGGTCCGCGCGCTCAATGGCGTCAACGTCGTCGTGAACCAGGGTGAGACGTACGGGCTGGTGGGGGAGAGCGGGTGCGGCAAGAGCGTGACCGTGCGCTCCCTCATGCGGATCGTCCAGGCGCCGGGGCGGATCGACAGCGGCCGGATCATCCTCTTCCTCAACGAACAGGAACGCAGCCGCGGCATCGACATCGTGCATCGCACCGAGACCTACATGCAGTCCATCCGCGGGTCCGACATCTCCATGATCTTCCAGGAGCCCGGCGCGGCGCTGAACCCGGTGCTCACCATCCTGGAGCAGGTGGGGGAAAGCTACCGGTTCCACCGCATGGACCAGATGCTCGGGGAAACACTCGCGTCCCTGGAGGCGGAGGTCAGCACCCGCGGGCGGAGGAGTCCCGTGCGTGCCGCAAAGTCCCTCCAGGCAGCGTTTTTCCGCAGCGAGCTTGCCAGCATGCGCCGTTTCGACGAGAAGGTCCGCACCATCGACAATGAGCTCTACCAGCTGGAAGGCCGCACCGATGCGGAGGCGGTGGAGCGCAAGCAGGACCTGAACCGTCGCCGGGACAGGACCTGCAGCGGCGGTGGCGTCGCGACGGTGGCCCGGCGGGTCCCCTTTCTCCGCCGCTACCGCAGGAGGCTGAACACAACCATCCGGCGGCACGTCGTGGAGCTCTTCCGAAGCCTCGGCATCCCGAATCCCGAGAACGTGGCGGACCGCTACCCGCACGAGCTGTCCGGGGGCATGCAGCAGAGGATCGTCATCGCTATCGCCCTTGCCTGCCATCCCACCCTGCTGGTGGCCGACGAGCCGACGTCCAATCTCGACGTCACCATCCAGGCGCAGATCGTGGAGCTGATCAAGGAGCTGAAACGGACTACCATCACGTCGGTGCTTTTCATTACGCATGATCTCGGGCTCGTCGCCGAGGTCTGTGATCGCGTCACGGTGATGTACGCGGGGGACGTGAGCGAGACGGCGTCCGTGCGGGAGCTCTTTCGCAACCCGCTGCACCCGTATTCCGTGGGCCTCCTCGCCTCGGTGCCCAAGCCCGAGCAGCGCGACGAGCTCGCCATGATTCCCGGAGCGGTCCCCAACCTGATCGCTCCCCCGACGGGGTGCCGTTTCCATCCCCGGTGCCAGAAGAGGATGGAGATCTGCTCCGCGCAGAAACCCCCGACCATCGAGCATTCCCCCGGTCACTGGGTGGCGTGCCATCTCTACACGGGGAAGGACGGCACCAATGGATGAGCATCTCGTCGACGTGCGGGAGCTGAAGAAGTACTACCCGGTGACCGGCGGCGTCTTTCACCGGCGCATGGCCGACGTGAAGGCGGTGGACGGGGTCGACCTTTCCATCCGCAAGGGCGAATGCCTCGGCCTCGTCGGGGAGAGCGGGTGCGGGAAGACCACTCTCGGGAAGGCCGTGCTGCGGCTCCACACCGCCACCTCCGGCCGGGTCTACTTCGGGCAGGATGCTTCCGCCATCGAGCGCGTGGAAGGCATGCTCCGTTCAGCTGATCCCCGGGAAAAGCGCCGCGCGCGCGGGCTGCTCTCGGCCATGGACCTCAACCAGATGAAGGGTCGGGCGCTCCTCGCGCTCCGCCAGAAGATCCAGGTGGTGTTCCAGGATCCCACCAACTCGCTGGATCCGCGCATGCTGGTGAAGGACATCGTCGCGGAGCCCCTGGTGGCGCAGCACCTGGTCAGGCCGCGGGAGGTGGAGGGCAGGGTGCTGGAGCTCCTGCGGATCGTCGGGCTCACCGCGGATCACCTCATGCGCTACCCGCACGAGTTCTCCGGGGGCCAGCGCCAGAGGATCGCCATTGCGCGAGCGCTGGCCACGAACCCCGAGTTCATCCTCATGGACGAGCCGACCTCCGCGCTCGACGTCTCCGTGCAGGCGCAGATCCTCAATCTCCTGAAGCGCCTGCAGGCCGAGTTCCGCCTCACGTACCTTTTCGTCACGCACCACCTCCTCGTGGTGAAGTACATCTCCAACCGGATCGCGGTGATGTACCTCGGGAGGATCTGCGAGCTTGGCCCGACGGCGGAAATCTTCGAACGCCCTCTCCATCCCTACACACGGGCGCTTCTCTCCGCCATCCCCGTGCCCGACCCCGAGACGAAACGGGAGAAGATCATTCTCACCGGCGACGTGCCGAACCCCATCGACCCTCCCGCGGGCTGTCGATTCCATCCCCGGTGCCGCTACGCGGCGGAGATCTGCCGGGAGGTCGAGCCCCAGCTCGCCGTTGTCGACTCCGGGACCCGCACGGTGGCCTGCCACCGGTGGCGCGAGATCTGAAAGGGGACGCAGATGCCCACCTGGCTTGAGTACATGCAGTCCGGCACCACGGTGCCGGCATGGCCCTATCCCGTGCGCTACAGGGAGGAGATGCGCGCCGAGACCGACGTGCTCGTCGTGGGCGGCGGCATTGCGGGCTGCCACGCCGCCATCAACGCCCGGCGCGGCGGCGCCCGCGTGATGGTGGTAGAGAAGGAAGCGACGAAGTGGGGCGGGAACGGCGGCGCCGGCGTTGACCACTGGCTCGCCGCGTGCACGAACCCCTGTTCCCGCGTGACCCCGGAAGAATACGCCGAGCGGGTGCGCGTCGACTGCGGCGGCTATGACTGCGGGCCGCTGCGCTACATCAATGCACGGGAGGGCTGGGACGCGCTCCTGGACTGCGAGCGCATGGGCGTGCGCATCCGCGACGACGCGGGGGAGTTTGCCGGGGCGCGCTTCCGGGACGATGCCACGCGCCTGCTCTTCGCGTACGACTACCAGAACAGGACCGACATCAGGGTTTTCGGCCATAACATGAAGCCCTGCCTGCACAAGGAGATGCGGAGCCTGGGCGTGGATATCCTGGAAAGGGTCATGATCACCTCCCTCCTCCTGGAGGACGGGCGGACGGGCGGCAGGGTTGCCGGTGCCATGGGCATCAACACCCGCACGGGATCGTTCTGCGTCATCAGGGCGAAGGCGACCATCCTTGCCACCGGCCTGCCGGGAAGGATCTGGAACTTTTCCACCGAGTACCGTTCCACGTTCCGCGACCCCAACTGCACGGGAGACGGCGTGGCGGCGGCCTGGAATGCGGGGGCGCTCCTGACGCAGCTCGAGGAGTCGGTGCCGGATCCCGGGGCCTTCTCCTACATCGCCTACGCCATGGGAAATGCCCACAACACGTGGCACGGCTGTCCTATCGTCGATGCCAACGGCAAGGAGGTGCCGTGGGTGGACCGTGACGGCGCGCAGGTGGGGGCGCTGGAAGAGAGGTTCCTGCCGTCCCCGGGGCAGCGTTTCATGCTCGGTCACGGGCAGCGCGTCCCCCCGAGCCGGGAGAACCACGTGAAAGAGCTCGCGCCGGACCTGCCGGACCGGATCCGCAGGGGCGAGTTCGTGCTTCCCTTGTATGCCGACCTCACGCGGATGCCGGCCCAGGAGCGCAGGGCGATTTTCGGGCTCATGGTGGGCAACGAGGGGCGGACCCGGATTCCCGTCTATGACGCGCTGACGAAGGCCGGCTTCGATCCGGACACCGACCTTTTACAGTGCCCGGTGATGCCTCCCTCAGCGTACGGTCATTCCAATTTCTGGGCCGGGACGACGGGCCCGCATTTCCGCATGTGGGGGGGAGGCGGCCTGGTGGTCGACTGGGACCTTCGGACGAGCCTGGAAGGCCTGTATGCTGCCGGGGGCGCCATCTTCGGGGCCGGCGCCCACTCCAGTGCCGCCGCGAGTGGCCGTTATGCCGGCAGGAAGGCCGCTTGCTTTGCCGGCAGCGCGGAGCTGCCCCGGGTGCACGAGCAGCAGGTCGAGCGCGAGAAGGCGCGTGTGTACGCGCCGCTTGCGCACACCGGCCGCGGCATCGGCTGGAAAGAGCTGAATGCCGGGATCGGCCGGGTGATGCAGGACTACTGCGGGCAGTACAGGTCGGAGGGGACCCTTCGGGAGGGGCTGCGCCTGCTCGACGAAATCGCGGCGTCCGAGGTGGCTTCCACGGCCGCGGCCAATCCTCACGAGCTCGCGCGCGCGGCGGAGTGCATGTCCATCGTCACCGTGGGCAAGGCCGTGATGCATGCATCCCTCGGGCGGCGCGCGAGCAGCGAGCTCCTGAGCTTCCATCGACTGGATTTCCCCGCCCTGGATCCGCCGGAGTGGCGGAAGCTGTGCACGGTGCGGATGACTGCCGACGGTCCTGTCTGCGGCGATCTCCCCGTGGACTACGACCTGCGCGCTCCCTACGCTTCCAGCCCGCAGGAAAACTACCGCCTCCATTGCGGGGCTCCCGTCGAGGAGGGCCGGCCGTGAAGATCAGAGCGTCCATGGTCCCCAATTCCCCGACGCCGAACCAGGCCATTGATTTTGATCCGGCCGTCTGCAACGGCTGCAACAGGTGCGTGGATATCTGCAGGTCTGATGTGCTCATGCCGCATCCCCGGAAGAAGAGCCCCCCGATCGTGCTCTATCCCGACGAGTGCTGGCACTGCGGGACGTGCGTCATGGAGTGTCCCCGGCCGGGCGCCATCACGATGCTGCACCCGATGAACCAGGGCGTCTCCGTGGCCTGGAAGCGCACCACGGACGGGCGGACGTATCGGCTGGGCATGCGCAATCCGCCGGCCCCGAATCTCAAGCCGCCGTCGTCCTGAGGATCAGTTTCGCATCGAGGACAGTCCATCCCGAGGACGTGAAGACGATCGGGTTGATGTCCATCTGGACGAACCTTTCTCCGATCTCCTCGACGATGGCGCTCACGCGCCCAACGGCTTCCGCGAGAGCCTCCGCGTCCATGGCGAGGCCGCGGTATCCCGTGAGCACGGGAAAAACCCTCAGCTCCTGCAGCATGCGCCCGGCTTCGCTCGTGCCGCAAGGAACGAGCCGGAAGGCGACGTCCTGGTACAACTCGGTGAGTATCCCGCCGGCGCCGGCCATGACGGCGGGGCCGAACGAGGGGTCCCTGAATGCCCCGAGGATGAATTCGGGCCCGACGATGGTGACCTTCTCTTCCACCAGGACCCTGCACCCCGGGAACCCGGGAGACATCTTCCGCAGGGCGGCTTTCAGCCCGGCCCGGTCCGCGGCCATCTGCACGCCTTCCCTGTCGGTCTTGTGGAGAATCTCGGGAGAGCAGACCTTCACCACCCAGGGCGGATCGAAGTCGGGGGCGTGCTCGTCGCCGGGATCGAGCCTGTGGCCGCGCGGGACGCGGAGCCCTCCGGCCGCGAGGAGTGATTTCGATTCATACTCGTCCGGCTTTCCCGGGACCTGCAGGCCCCGGTACCAGTCTTCGAAAGACACTGTCACGAAGCGTCTCCCAGGGCTTTCAGGGTCTCTGCCCTTTCGACCAGGAATGTCGCGGCGCGCACCGTTCGTCGAATCGAGGGAAACCCGGTCACGCCGGCCCGGTAGAACCGGCGGAGGTAGCTGTCGGTGAACGGCCCGTACTGGGTGAACACCAGGAGCGGCTTCCCCGTGCGGCCGGCCCGGCCCGCGATCTGGTCGACCAGGCCGTCGCTGATCTCCGGCGGGGCAAAGAAGGCGATGCAGATCAGGATGTCGACGCCGGGATCCTCCAGGAGCGCATCGATGCCCGCGCCGAACATCGCGTCGCTGGCGCTCGCCGTCAGGTCCACGGGATTGCGGCAGGATGCGAACGGGAAGGAAGCCGCCCGCACACGGTCCACGGTCTGCGCCTGGAGCTGTGCCATGACGAGGGAGACACCGCGCATGCGGCTCTCGACATAGTCGGTGCACATCACGCCGTACCCGCCGGCGGCCGTGAGAACGGCGACGCGGTTCCCCGCCGCCGGGGGCAGCTGGGAGAGAGTCTTCGCCGCGTCGCAGAGCTCCTCGTCATCGAGAGCGGTGAGGATCCCGAACTGCCGGAAGGCCCCGCTTGCCACGAGGCTGGAGCCGGCAAGCCTCCCCGTGTGCGAGCCCACCGCGGAGGCGGCCGTGGCGGTGCGGCCGGCCTTCAGCACGACGACCGGCTTCTCCACGGCAACACGGCGCGCCTCCCGCAGGAAGTCCCGCCCCGCGTCGAGGCTCTCCAGGTAGAAGGCGATGCACCTGACGTGCCCGTCCTGGCCGAAATGCCGCAGGAAGTCCAGCTCGTTGAGGTCGGCCTTGTTGCCGAGGCCGACGAAAGCGTACATCCCGAAACCGGTGTTGCTCGCGAGGCCGAGCGCCTCGACGCCGACCGACCCGCTCTGCGTCACGAAGGCAACGCTCCCGCCGCCCGCGAGCGCCCGGTCACCGTGCTCGACGAAGATCGTGTCCAGCTTCGTCATCGGCAGAAAGATGCCGAGCGAGTTCGGGCCGAGGACCCGGCAGGCGGTCGACCGCGGGATTGCGCGCAGGCGGTCCTCCAGCGCCCTGCCTTCCTCTCCCGACTCTCCGAATCCGCCCGCCAGGAGGATGAGATAGCGGATGCCGTGACGTGCGCACTCCTCGGCGGCCTCCACCGCCGCCCGCGCCGCGACCGTGATGACGGCGACATCGATATCCGTGGGAAGCTCGTCGATCCTGGCAAACGCCTTCTGCCCGAGGACTTCGGATCGGTGCGGATTCACCGGGAAGAGGACCCTCCCGGACGCCATCAGCATCTCGAAGACGATCCTGCCAGGCTTGCCCTCGGTGTCCGTTGCCCCGATGACGGCCACCGAGCGAGGATCGAGCAGCCTGGCCAGCGAGCTGTCTCGTTTCATGGATTGCGGTCCCGAGTATCGCGAATTGTTGCTCCCCCGGTCAAGCATGGCCGGGGGGCATGGTGGTTGACTCACCATGCCCGCGATTGTAACGTCGTGAACAGGTTTTCATGCGGAACAGCCCTGACAACGAACTGCTGACACGATTGCGCCGCGCGTTACGGGCGCTTCCCGTGCTCCTTGCTTTCCTTTTCTGCACGCTGGGCGCTGACCTGTCGGCCACCCACGCCGAGGCGCCGCGCGCTCCCGCCTTCCAGGAGATCTGGGCCTACTTCATGCGCGGCGACGAGAAGGAGCTCACCGGCAAGGAGCCCATCACGGCCCTCTGCTATTTCGGTGCGAGCCTGAACACGGCAGGCAGGATACCGGAAGATATCGCACGGCCGGTCATCCGGTGGACAGCATCACGAAGCCGAGGATGTACCTCGTGGTCGCCGAGCTCTCCAACTTCGCCCTGATGCACTTTTCCCTGGATCCCGAGTACGGCGTGCAGCCGCAGCTCATCGCCGATATCTGCCGGGTCTCCGACCCTTTCGACGGCGTCCAGATCGACTTCGAGGCCGTCTCGCGCGACGACGCGGAGTATTTCTTCGGCTTTCTCGCCGCGCTGCGGGCGAAACTCCCCCGGGAAGGCCCTGAGCGTTGCCGTCCCGGCGCGGACGCAGCTCGTTTCCGACGCGTACGACTACACCCGCATCGCGCCGCTCGTGGACAGGATCGTCATCATGGCGTACGACGAGCACTGGAGCGGCAGCACCCCCGGTCCTGTCGCCTCCCTCGCCTGGTGCGCGAAGGTGGCGGACTACGCGACCAGCGCGATCGACAGTGACAAGATCGTGATGGGCCTGCCGCTCTACGGAAGGGCCTGGCAGGACAAGAAGCTTGCAAGGGCACTGCGCTACGAGGCCGTGCAGGACCTTGCCGCCGAGAAGAGCAGCCAGACCAGCTACACGTCACCTGGGAGCGTACTTCGAGTACTCCGAGAATGTCCTGGTGAAGGTCTTCTACGACGACATACGGTCCCTCGTCGAAAAGCTCACCCTCTACCGCTCCCGGGACATCAGCTCCGTGTCCTTCTGGCGCATCGGGCAGGGGCCCCCGGGGCCGTGGACCAGCATCGAGACCGAGGACGCCGCGAGCGCGCCACCGTTCGGGGGCTGGTCGCAGACCGTCCCCGCCGGATTTCGGACCGTCGAACCGCGGTAGCCCGGGGTGCGACCGGCGGCCTTGATCGGTACTTCGGCAGCCAGTCTCCGTGCGCCTCGATCAGGTCGTCGCAGAGCGACACGATCTTGTCGAGCGTCAGCTCGGCGGCGGTGTGCGGGTCGAGGAACGCCGCGTGGTAGATGTGGTCCTTCCTTCCCGTGAGCGCGGCCTCCACGGTCAGGAGCTGCACGTTGATGTTGGTGCGGTTCAGGGCCGCGCACTGCGGCGGCAGGTCGCCGACGTGGCACGGCCTGACGCCGTTGCGGTCGACAAGGCACGGGACCTCCACGCACGCCTCGCGCGGCAGGTTCGTGATCAGTCCGTGTTGGGCACGTTGCCGCCGATCTGTACGGGCCGTTGGTCTCCATGGCTTCCATGATGCAGGAGCCGTACTCGTGCGTGACGCGTGTGCGTCAGCGCCTTGTTCCGACGAGGTCCGCGCGCATCTGCTTCCCAGCCCTCGATCTGCTCCACGCAGCGGCGCGGATACTCGTCGAGCGGGATGTTGAACTCCTCGATCAGCTCGGGGTAGGCGGCCTTGATGAAGTACGGCACGTATTCGGAGCTGTGCTCGCTGGATTCGGTGACGTAGTAGCCGAAGCGGTGCATCATCTCGTAGCGCACCAGGTCCTCGCTTCGGGCAGCTCCTGCCCCGTGCCACGGCGGCCGCGTCCTTGATCTCGGGGTAGAGGTCCACGCCGCCCGTCGGTGATCTCCAGCAGCCAGCCCTGGTGGTTGATGCCGGCGATCTTCCACTGCGACCTTCTCGTCGTACTCCATGCCGACGTCCCTGCAGCAGCCATTCCGCGCAGCACCTGGACGCTGTGGCACAGGCCGACCGTCCTGATCGCCCGAGCCTTGCAGCATCGCCGCCGGTGATCATGGCCATGGGTTGGTGTAGTTGAGAACAGCGCGTCGGGGCAGACCTCCTCCATGTCGCGGGCAAAGTCCAGCACGCACGGGGATCGTGCGCAGCGCGCGGAAGATGCCGCCGATGCCCAGCGTGTCGGCGATGGTCTGGCGCAGGCCGTACTTCTTGGGGATCTCGAAGTCGATCACCGTGCAGGGCTCGTAGCCGCCGACCTGGATGGCGTTGACGACGTAGTCGGCGCCGCGCGAGCGCCTTGCGGCGCTCTTCGGCCCGAGGGCCTGCGATGCGCGCCGTCGCCGCCCGCGTTGCGGTTGATGTTCTCCAGCATCGCGCCGCGAGTCCTCGAGCCGGCCGGGATCGATGTCGTACAGGGCGATATCGGACTCCTGCAAGCGCCGGCGTCATGCAGGCAGTCGCCGAGGACGTTCTTCGCAAAGACCGTGCTCCCCGCGCCCATGAATGTGATCTTCGGCATGGAATCCTCCTCCTCGATGTCGAACGATGATGCACACTCTTTGCATTCTTTTCCACCAGGCGCGGGCGGGCCTGGCGGATCGCATTGCGTTTCGGCCCCGATTCTGGCAGGATCGATACAGGCTCGCCATGAGACACTCCGGGCCGAAGCGAGATCTGCGAGAGAGAGGCACGAGATGCTTGAAGGATTGGCGCGGTACTGGTGGGCGTTGCTGGCAAGGGGACTGCTTGCCATCGTGCTTGGAGTCCTGGCCTACGCGTGGCCGACCATTTCGCTCGCCGCGCTCATCATCGTCTTTGGCGTCTACGCCCTGGCGGATGGATTCTTCCTCGCCGTCAAGGCTGTTGGCAACTGGGCTGTCATGGACGACCGGTGGCTGCTCCTGCTCGAGGGGCTGGTAGGGATAGGCATCGGGGCCATTGCCCTTTTTGCACCGGGCGTGACCGCCGTTGGTCTCCTCTTTTACGTGGCGGCGTGGAGCCTCGCAACCGGTTCTGGAGATCGCCGGTGCCATGCGCCTGCGCAAAGAGATAAAAGGCGAGATATGGTGGATTCTCTCCGGCTTCGCCTCGATCGCCTTCGCGATCTTCCTGCTGGTCTTCCCCGGGGAGGGGATGCTGAGCCTGTTGTGGCTGCTGGGGGCCTATGCCATAGTGTTCGGCGTGCTCCTGGTTGCCGTGGGCATCAGGGTCCGTGTCCACAAGTCCGACAAGGAGCTCACCCAGACGTAGGTCGCTCCCACGAACGCCGGCCCCTCGCCCTGGCGCGCCACGTCACGTCCCCCGGACGGTCTGCGCGAAATTGTCGATGATTGCTTTTCGTTCAGGGATGGAAAGCCCCGGGGTACCGTGGCGCAGGCCGCCAGGGCCCCGAAGACCTTGCCGAACTCGGCGTTGTACCTGGCCTCGATCTGTTCGGGCGGCGAGACCTTGCAGGAAGAGAGGGGCACCTTTGAAGCCTCCGTTGTTGCTGTGAACACTGCCCGGCCCTGCTTGTTGCGGACCAGCTCGTCCCTCGCTACTATGAAGCAGCGGACATCATCTGCCAAGGGCTGAGTGAGGGCTTCGGACGTACGCACCACGATTCTGACCATTCACGCGCAGTGAGGAAGGACATGCATGAACACGACAGCGACTGTTGACAACCGGCACATCCGCACGACGCTTCGGCTCCTCGACAGCCTTTTTGGCGGTCAATCCCCGGAGAGGGTCGGCGTGCGACGTGTGGGACGGCAGGAAATGGCCGGGAACGACGGGACCCGCCCGGCGACGCTGGTCCTCAGGCATCCCGGGGCACTGCGAGCCATGTTCGCAGCGGGAGGCGAGCTGGCTCTCTCGGAAGCGTACCTGTACGATGACTTCGACATCGAAGGCAGCATCGAGAGTGTCTTCGACCTTGCAGGGGCGCTGGCCTCGCGCACCTCCGGTTGGCGCGCGAAGCTCTCCCTCCTGGCGGACCTTCGGCGGCTGCCCGGGCCCCGGGCACCGCGGCGCGGCCAGGCGCGGGCCTGCCCGGCTCCGCGGCAGGCAGCACTCGGTGCAGCGGGACCGCGAAGCGGTTCGTTACCACTACGATGTCTCCAACGATTTCTACCGCCTGTTCCTCGACGAACGAATGGTGTACTCCTGCGCCTATTTTGCGTCCGCCGACATCGGCCTGGAGGAGGCGCAGCTGGCCAAGCTCGACCTGGTCTGCCGCAAGCTGCGGCTGAAGCCGGGACAGCGGCTGCTGGATGTGGGGTGCGGGTGGGGCGGCCTGGTCCTTCATGCCGCCGCGAACTACGGGGTGGATGCCACGGGGATCACCTTGAGCGCCCCACAGGTCGAGCTCGCAAACAGGCGCATAGCCGAGGCCGGCCTTGCCGAGAGGTGCCGGGTCCAGCTGCTCGATTACCGGGAGGTGCGTGAAGACCATCCGTTCGACGCGCTGGTCAGCGTCGGCATGTTCGAGCACGTCGGCCAGGCGATGCTTCCCGGATACTTCGGAAAAGCCGCGCGGCTGCTGAAGCGCGGCGGGGTGTTTCTCAACCACGGCATTGCCTCGCGAGCAACCGACCCGGTCGTGCATGGGCCGAGCTTCAGCGACGCCTACGTTTTCCCTGACGGCGAGCTGGTGCCCATCAACGGGACGCTCCGCGCCGCGGAGGAGACCGGCTTCGAGGTGCGCGACGTCGAAAGCCTTCGCGAGCACTACGCGCTGACCCTCCGTCACTGGGTGAGGCGGCTGGAGGAACGCCATGCACAGGCCCTGCAGCACGTCGACGAGGCCACGTATCGCGTCTGGAGGCTGTACATGGCGGGCTCTGCCCACGGCTTCACGAGAAGGAGGCTGAACGTCTACCAGGCTCTCCTGGCGTTGCCCGATTCCGATGGTGCAAGCGGGTTGCCCCTGACCAGGACGGACTGGTATGCTGCCGAGCGGGTGCGTTCGGGAGGACTTTGATGCTTGAGCGTGTACGATTCGGCCGCACCGGCCTCATGGTGACGAAGCTCGCATTCGGCGGGATCCCCATTCAAAGGCTCTCGCGCGCGGATGGAATACGGCTCGTGAAGGATACCTTGGAGCTCGGCATCAACTTCATCGACACCGCCCACGGCTATGGGCACAGCGAGGAGCTCATCGGCGAGGCAGTGCAAACGGTGCGGCGCGACAGCGTCGTCATTGCCACGAAGTCGCCGGCATCTGACAAGAAGACGCTTCTGGCCGATCTGGATGAAAGCCTGCGACGGCTGCGCACTGATCACGTCGACATCTTCCAGCTCCATAACGTCGCATCCAGGGAGAAGATGGCAGCGGTGATGGGCCCGCAGGGAGCATTCGAAGGCATGAAGGAAGGCATGCGCGCCGGCAAGGTGCGTTTCGCGGCCTTCAGCACGCACAGCCTGCCCATGGCGATCGAGATAATCAGGACAGGGTGCTTCGACGCAGTCCAGGTCCCGTTCAATTTCGTGGATTTCCAGGCGGTTGAGGAAGTGATCCCGCTTGCCCGCAGTGCCGACATGGGCGTCATCGCGATGAAACCTCTTGGAGGCGGCCTCCTGGAAGACGTGCGGCTCTGCTTTCGGTACCTGTCGCAGTTTCCCGACATCGTACCCGATCCCGGAATCGAAACGATATCGCAGCTGCGCGAGATCCTCGAAGTCGCGCAATCGAGCGGCCCGCTCACCGCGGAGGAAACGGGGCGCATCGAACAGCACCGGGTCCGGCTCGGAAGCGAATGGTGCCACCGATGCGATTATTGCCAGCCGTGCCCCCAGCACATATCCATCAGCACCGTGCTCACCGCGAAGAGCTTCGCCCGACGGATGCCCAGGGAGAAGGCGCAGTCATTTGCCGATGCGGCTTTCAAGGCGGCGGAGAACTGCGAGGAGTGCCGTGAGTGCGTGGAGCGGTGCCCGTATCACCTGGAGATTCCAGCCCTTCTCAAGAGACAGCGGGGCCTCTGGGACGGTTTTCTCAAGACGGGGAGCTGGGCATAGACGACCATGGCGCCAGGATGCACCTGCCGTGTCCCGTGCTTTTCGCCGCGGACGTGTGATGGTAGGATCGGCTTTCAAGCTGTCAATCAATCGAGGGTTGAGAAAGGAGTCCGTGATGAAACAGCGGGTGTTTTCTCTGTCGCTTGCGGCCTGCCTCGTTCTTTTCTCTGTCGCATTCGCGCATGGTCAGGAACCGATCTCGCTCCAGGGGACGTCGTCCTCGGCCCGGGCCCTGGGCAACGGTGATACAGAACTCACCTTTGTCGCCGTGCTGAGCTTGAATGTCATTCCCGTGACTTTCAACTTTCATTGGGAACGGAGCGATGGCGCCAGGACGGCCGTGAAAGTGGTCGCGGTCAAGAACGCAGAGGACCAGACCTACAAGTTGGTGGAGAAATGGACTGTCGGCCAGAACGTGCAGATCGACCAGCTATGGGAGAAGGTGCTTGTAAACACCGGAAACACTCACCTCGTTTCGGACCCCATTCCTGCCGGTTCAGCTTCAGAGGCTGCCACCCCCGCCCCTGCGCAGGCCGGCGCCCACCCCGCTTACCTGCATGCCCTCAGCGATCTTCGTCTGGCACGCGGCCTGCTGCTGGGGTGGACAAACCCGCTTCTGCTCCTTGTCAAGCAGCAGGCCGTCACGGAGATCGAAGGTGCGATAGGCGACATTACGGAAGCTGCCATCTCGGACGGGAAGAACATTGACGACCATCCGCCCATTGATGCCACTCTTGCCAATCGCGACAGGTTGATCAGGTCACTCGAGCTGCTGAACAAGGCCTATTCCGACATTGACCAGAAGGAGACGAATCCCGCAGACGCGGGACTGAGGAGCAAAGCGTTGGGGCATATCAGCAAGGCACGACAGGACCTCAACGAAGCGCGGAGGCTTGCGAACTGGCTCTAGGGCGCGCGAGGAGGAGGGGGCGGTCATGGAGCTTATCGGCGGAATCCACACGATCGACGGGATCCGGGGCGCACACGTGTACGTCGTTCCTGCCGCTGACGGCCTTTCCATCGTGGACACGGGAATGCCCGGAAGCGCGCGGGGGATCGTCGCATACATCGAATCCATGGGCCGGAAGCGCAACAGACGTGCGTATGATCCTCCTCACGCATGCGGACATGGACCACGCGGGGAGCGCGGCGGAGCTGAAGCGCATGACGGGAGCGAAGATTGCCATTCATGCACGGGAGGCGCCGGTGCTCGACGGCTCGAAGGAGGGCAAGAAGGCACGCGGTGCCCTTGGGGTTCTCCTGGCGGTCTTCAGCACATTCATGAAGATCGAGAAGGTCGCCGCCGATGTCATGCTGACGGACGGGGAAAAGGTGGGGCCGCTGACGGTGATTGCGACCCCCGGGCACACGGAAGGGAGCGTATGTTTCTTCTGCGAGGGAGCGCGAACGCTGCTCGCGGGTGACGCGCTGCGAACGACCGCCGCGGGCGAGCCGTCGCTCCCTCCCGAGGTGATGAGCATGGACATGCGCGGCGTGAGGGAGTCCGCGGTGAAGATCTCACGGCTTTCTTTCGAAGCGATGCTTCCCGGTCACGGGGCGCCGATCCTCCAGTCGGCATCGGAGAAGGTCAGGGAGCTCGTGCGAAGGAGGCAGTCCTGATGTCGAGCGCGACGATCAGTGGGCCGGCCGTGCCGGGGATGCCCTGGGAGGAAAAGCCCGCGGGGAGCTCCGACGTGCTCTGGCGCTACAGCGGGAACCCCATCATCCCGCGATACCCGTTCCCCGGTGCGCAGGGAGTCTACAACAGCGCCGCCGTTCCCCTGGGCGACGGCTTTATCGGGGTCATGCGCGTGGAGCATCGCGACAGCATGCCGCGCCTCCACGTCGGCCGCAGCGCCGACGGCATCCGCTGGGACATCGAGAGGGAGCCCATCCGGATGGAAGGAGCGGACCCCGAGATCGCCCGGCCGCGCTACACCTACGACCCCCGGGTGTGCCGGCTCGACGACGCCTGGTACGTCACGTGGTGCAACGACTACCACGGGCCGACCATCGGGATCGCGCGGACGAAGGACTTCGTGCGTTTCGAGCAGCTGGAGAACGCCTTCCTCCCCTACAACAGGAACGGCGTGCTCTTCCCGCGGCGCATCGGCGGCGTCTACCTCATGCTCAGCCGCCCGAGCGACGACGGGCATACCCCCTTCGGCGACATCTACGTGAGCGAGAGCCCGGACCTCGTGCACTGGGGGCGGCACCGCTTCGTCATGGGACGGGGAGGGCAGTGGTGGCAATCGACCAAGGTCGGCGCGGGGCCGATCCCGATCGAGACCGCGAAGGGGTGGCTGCTCTTCTACCACGGCGTCATCACGAACTGCAACGGGTTCGTCTACAGCATCGGCGCCGCGCTGCTGGACGGGGACAACCCGGCCCGGGTTCTTGCGCGGACGAACGAGTACCTCCTCGCGCCGGCCGCCCCGTACGAGACGGTGGGGTTCGTGCCGAACGTCTGCTTCCCGTGCGCGGCTGTCTGCGACGCGCCCACGGGCCGCATCGCCCTGTACTACGGGGCGGCGGATACCTGCACGGCCCTGTGCTTCTGCCGGGTCGACGAGGTGCTGGACTTTCTCGGGTCCCATTCAACGGTATTCTAGCAGCGACATCGGTCCCGGGGCGACGGGACGAGGCCGCCCCCGGAGTGCTAAGCTGGGACATGCGGTTCCGCCGCGCACGGGGCAGCCTGCGTCTCGGCTTTGCCGCTCCCCGCCGGCGGGGAAGGAAGGAGGACAGGTGACGGGACGGGTCGAGCGCCTGCGCGACACAAGCCGCGGGGCACCGGTCACAGTGTCGATCGAGCGCGCGCTCCTCGTCACGGAGTTCTACGGGGAGCACCAGGGGAGGCATTCGGCGCCGGTCCTCCGTGCGTTGACCTTCGAGCACCTCTGCCGCAACCAGGCGATCTGGATCGGTGACGACGAGCTCATCGTCGGCGAGCGGGGGCCGCGTCCCCGGGCCGTCCCCACGTACCCCGAGCTGACCTGCCATTCCGAGGAGGACCTGCGCATCCTGGCCGGTCGCGCGAAAACCCCCTACCTCGTCAGCGACGCGGACCTTTGCACCTACCGTGACAGGGTCATCCCGTTCTGGCGGGGCCGCACGATGCGCGAGCGCATCTTCGCGGGATTGCCGGAGCCCTGGAAGGCCGCCTATGCCGCCGGTGTCTTCACCGAGTTCATGGAGCAGCGCGCCCCGGGCCACACGACGCTTGACGGCAAGCTCTACGAGAGGGGCCTCCTCCAGGTCATTGAGGAAATAGACCGGCGGATCGCGGGCCTCGATCTCCACGGGGACGCGGAGGCGTTTGCCCGGCGGGAGGAGCTCACGGCAATGCGGATTGGCTGCGCGGCAGCGATCTTCTTCGCCGAGCGTCACGCGGCCCTCGCCGAGGAGAAGGCGGCGGCCGAGCCGGACCCGGTGCGCGCCACCGAGCTGCGGGCAATCGCCGCGGCGTGCCGGCGGGTACCGGCGTACGCGCCGCGGACCTTCTCAGAGGCCCTCCAGGCGTACTGGTTCACCCACCTCGCCACGATCATTGAGCTCAACGGCTGGGACGCCATGAATCCCGGCCACCTCGACCGGCACCTGCTGCCGTTCTACGAGGCGGACCTCGCAGCGGGCCGGCTGAGCCGGGAGACCGCGAAGGAGCTCCTGGGGTGCTTCTGGGTCAAGTTCAACAACCATCCGGCACCCCCCAAGGTCGGCGTCACGGCGGAGGAGAGCGGCACCTACAACGATTTCACGAACATCAACGTCGGCGGGATCCTCCGGGACGGCCGGGATGGTGTCAGCGAGGTCAGCTACCTCCTCCTCGAGGTCCTCGACGAGTTGCACCTCCTGCAGCCGCAGGCCAACATCCAGCTCAGCCGGCACAGCGACGAACGGTTCCTCGACGCCGCGTGCAGGGTCATTCGCAAGGGCTACGGGTACCCGTCCGTGTTCAACGCGGACGCGGTGGTCGCGCAGCTGGTGCGAATGGGCAAGAGCATCGAAGACGCGCGGGACGGCGGCACCAGCGGCTGCGTCGAAACGGGGGCGTTCGGCAAGGAGGCCTACATCCTCACCGGGTACCTGAACCTGCCCAAGATCCTCGAGCTCGCGCTCAACGACGGCGTGGATGCCCGCACCGGGCGCCGGGTCGGTCCCCCGACGGGCGACCCGCGGGGGTTCCGGTCCTTCGAGGCTCTCTTCGCGGCTTTCGCGGCGCAGCTGCGCCAGGCCGTGGACGTCAAGGTGCTCGGCAGCCGCTTCATCGAGCAGCTTTTCGCTTCAGATATGCCTGCGCCGTTCCTGTCCGTCCACATCGATGACTGCATCGCCCGGGGCCGCGACTACAACGCGGGCGGTGCCCGCTACAACACCAGCTACATCCAGTGCGTCGGCATCGGCACGATCACCGACAGCCTCTCGGCCCTCCGCACCCACGTCTTTGACAGGCCCGCGGTGGCCATGGACAAGCTGCTCGCCGCCCTGGCCGCGGACTTCGCGGGGGCCCAGGACCTGCGGCACATGCTCGCCAACCGGACCCCCCGGTACGGCAACGATGACGAGGCCGCCGACGGCATCATGCGGCGCGTGTTCGACGAGCTGGTGACGGCCATCGACGGCCGGCCGAACCTCCGCGGCGGCCGCTATCACGTGGACATGCTCCCGACCACCTGCCACATCTACTTCGGCTCCGTGACCGGCGCGAGCGCGGACGGCCGAAAGGCCGGGATGCCGCTCTCGGAGGGGATCTCCCCCGTGCAGGGCGCGGACCGCCGCGGCCCGACCGCCGTCATGAGGTCGGCGGCGCGGATGGACCAGCTGCGGACCGGCGGGACGCTGCTGAACATGAAATTCCTTCCGCGCGTTCTTGCGGACGACGCCGGTCCGGGGGGCTGCGCGCGCTTGTCCGCGCCTATTTCGGGCTGGATGGTCACCACGTTCAGTTCAACGTCGTCGACACGGTGACGCTGCGCCGGGCGCAGGCCGATCCCGGGTCGTGGCGGCACCTCATCGTCCGCGTGGCCGGCTGACAGCGACTACTTCTGCG
Source organism: uncultured Spirochaetota bacterium (assembly GCA_963768665.1). Taxonomy (GTDB): domain Bacteria; phylum Spirochaetota; class Spirochaetia; order SZUA-6; family Fen-1364; genus Fen-1364. Next base: position 581,951 of record CAVYIU010000007.1, read on the forward strand.
ACCTGGGCGCCGTGCTCCAGGAGGAAATCATCTCGCGCACCGAGCAGGCCGGCTTCTGAACGGCCCGTCAACCCGGGACTACGATTCGTGCTGCAGGGAGGGGATCTATGACAAAGTCGGACACGTACTCGTTGAAGGCGGTACCGGGTTACCACTCCAGCCGACCCGGCATCCAGGTAGGGATCCAGCTCTCCCCGGATGCGAGCGCGGAGGACATGCGCTTTGCACGGCAGCTCGGCGTGCAGTGGGTCATGACGAGCCTGCCGCAGGGAGTCGAGGCCACGCAGAGCGCCTACAAGGCGGTGTGTGATCGGTTTGCCGCGGAGGGGCTGAAGGTCTACCGTCTTGCCAATCACTCCTGCCACAACATGGAAGCGGTGACCCTGGGCCTCGCGGACCGCGACGCGAAGCTCCAGGAGTACCTCACCTACCTGCGCAACCTCTCCCGGGTCGGGGTTCGCTATGCAACCTACGCGCACATGGCCAACGGGATCTGGAGCACGGCGCCGGAGGCCATCCGCGGGGAAGCGACGGGGCGCGCCCTGAGGCTCCAGAACGCTCCGGCAGGAGACTGGGTCGGAACAGCCTATGCCGGTCCCCTGACCCACGGCCGCCGGTACACCGAGGCAGAGCTGTGGGAGAACTACGAGTATTTCATCCGCAAGGTCGTCCCCGTGGCGGAAGGGGAGGGCATACGCATCGGGATCCACCCGGATGATCCTCCCGTCTACGAGCTGGGCGGGATCCCCCGCTGCATCTTCGGCACCTACAAGGGCTACACGAGGGCGCTGGAGATCGCCGACAGCCCCAGTATCGGCGTCTGCCTGTGCTGCGGTTGCTGGCTGGAAGGCGGGGACGCCATGGGCGCGGATCTTCTTACGGCGATCCGAGAGTTCGGCAAGCAGGGCAAGCTGTTCAAGGTCCATTTCCGCAACGTCACCGCCCCCCTGCCGAACGGCTTCGTCGAGACCTTCCTGGACGACGGCTACATGGACATGGGACGAGTGACGAAGGCGCTGCGCGATGTCGGCTTCGACGGTGCGGTGATCTCCGATCACGCCCAGACCATGGTGGGCGGCCGCTACGCGAGTGAAGCATTCGCTATCGGGTACATGAAGGGACTTCTCGGCCGAAGCGGATGAGGGGGGGATACAGCTATGCTTCCTCGACCTCTCGGCCGAGGTCAGTGAGATCATAGCCGCCCTCGCTTCGAGGTCTGTCCATCGAGGGCATCGCGGGAGTATACCATTCCCGTGCGCCTGTCGGGAATCGCCATGGGCACGGAGGAACCGCCATGAAGCTGAGCGCCAGGAACGTCTTCAAGGGAAAAGTCAAGGCGATCGTGATGGGCGCCGTGAACGCCGAAGTAACCCTCGAGGTGGCAGGCGGGACGCTGATCACCTCGGTGATTACCAAGTCCTCGGTCGAAAGGCTTGGTCTCAAAGAGGGCAAGGATGCCTACGCGGTGATCAAGGCCTCGAGCGTCATCGTGGGGGTCGACTGAGGGTCGCCTAGAAGAGCCCGCTGTTCTCCACGTCCACGCGGCCGTCGTTCAGCTCGAGCACTTCCGTGCAGAGCCGTTTGATTTCGCTCCTGGAGTGACTCACCAGGATCGCTGTCACGCCGGTCTCGCGCTGAATACGGGAGAGCTCGGATGCCAGGGCGTCTCGAAGCTCCTCGTCCAGCGCGGCAAGGGGCTCGTCGAGAAGCAGAAGCCCGGGCCGCCGCGCCAGCGCACGGGCCAGCGCGGCTCGCTGCTTCTGTCCGCCGGAAAGCTCACGGGGAAACTGGTGCGCTTCCCGCGTGAGGCGCGTCAACTCCATCAACTGCCGGGCGCGGTCCTTGTCGGGAGCCGCGTAGAGAATGTTGCCAAGCACCGTCATGTGAGGAAAAAGCGCGAAATCCTGGAACACGAGCCCGACCGAGCGTTTCTGGGGAGGCATGAATATGCCGGTGCGGCTGTCGAACCACGCGATCCCGTCCTGCTCGATCATGCCTTCGTCGGGCCGATGCAGACCCGCGAGGCAGCGAAGGAGCGTGGTCTTGCCACTCCCCGACGGGCCACGGACACCGAGGAAACTGCCCGCCGCGAGGGCGTATTCGACTTCGAGATCGAATGACTTGTCTCCCGCGCTCATGCGCGTCTTGAGGTAGAAACGCAACACCTTACCGTCTCCGTTCCTGGCGCTGGAGACGATTGAGCAACAGGACGCCCGTGTAGCTCACCGCGACGAGGATCGCCGCGTAAAGATGCGCCCCGCCGAAGTCCAGGCTTTCCACCCTCTCATAAACGGCCATCGAGACGACTTTCGTGACACCCGGGATGCTGCCCCCGACCATGAGAACGACGCCGAACTCTCCCAGGGTGTGCGCGAAGGTGTTGACGATGCCCGCGATGATTCCTGACTTCATGTTGGGGATGACTATCCTGAAAACAGTTTCCAGCGTCCCCTTTCCCAGCGTGTAGGAGGCCTCGAGAAGGTGTCTGGGCACTCCGAGGATGCCCGTCCGAAGCGAAGTGAGCATGAAGGGAAGCGAGGAGATGCTTTCGGCGATCACGATGCCGGGAAAGGAGAAGGCAAGCCGTACATGGAAGACGGACAGGAAGAACTGTCCGACCTGCCCCCGCGGCGAGAGAAGCAGCAGGATGTAGAAACCGAGGACCGTCGGCGAGAGAACAAGGGGAAGGGAGGCAATCGACTCCACCCAGGGAACCCACTTCCCCCGTGCTTGGGAAAAGACCCAGGCGAGAGGGAAGCAGATCACCAGGAGCAGTGTCGTTACCCAGAGCCCCAGGTGGAGCGACACCCAGAAGGGAGTCGGGTCAAATCTCAAGGCTTACCATACCCGTAGGCAGCAAACACGGCCTGCGCATCCGGGGAGAGCAGGAAGCTTGAAAACGCGGCGACCGCGGGAAGCGACGCAGCGGATTTCATCACGACAAAACCCTGCTCGATCGGCGCGTAGAGCTTCTGATCGACCTCGAACCAGAACGTTCCCTCCTTGTTCCAGGGCTTCATGTCTGCAGAGTACAGTGCGGACCTGTTGACGAAGCCGGCATCGGTGGCTGTCAGGGTGAATTGAAGAGCCTGCGCAACGGTTTGCGCCATCACAAGCTTGCTCTTCACTTTTTCGAAGATACCCGCGTTCACCAGCGCCTCCTGCGCTGCCCTGCCGTAGGGTGCGGTTTCCGGATTGCTGTTGGCGAACTGGGCCACCGAAGGATCAAGAAGCACCGAGAGACCTCTCGAGAGATCGAGCTTTTTTGTCGTGAGGAAGATCAGCTTGCCGACGGCATAGACTCTGGCCGGACCCGCGGTCATTTTCGCATCGACAAGCTTCTGCGGGAAGCTCGTGTCGGCTGAGAGGTAGACCTGGAAAGGCGCCCCGTTGAGAATCTGTGTTGCCAGGGTGCCTGACGCCCCGAAGGTGAACTCGATCGTGAAGTCTGGATAGTCCTTGACGAAGGCGGCTTCCAGCGGGTCTGCCACGCTGCTGATGTTTGCCGCTGCTGCAACGCTGACTTTCTCCTGGGCACTTGCCATCGACACGACAAAAAGAGCTAGAATGAAACAAATCTGGATACGTTTCATCTTGTTTTGCCTCCTTTTGTGTGGGATGGACCGGGATGATGCCCGGACTGCATTGTTTCGTCAAGCTATTGAGAGATGGAGACGGCAACCGGGGAGAATGCCGGGGCCGAAATTGCCTGGGTGCGCGATAATTGTGGCTTCTTCCGTGAGCGCGTCCGTGGTAGGGTGACCTGGGGGCAAAGCGAGGATTGCTCGGTATGAAGATGCGGAGCGGAAGGGGTACTGGCAATGAGCATGGAAGTTCTCCAGGGCGCGGCCGAAGGCAGCGCTGAGGTCGGCATCGTGACGGTCATCGCGGCGCAAGGTTCGGTGCCGCGCCACCCGGGGTCGCGGATGCTCGTGCGCCGGACCGGGCAGATCGTCGGAACCGTGGGCGGAGGCAGGGGCGAGGCGATGGCCATCGAGGCTGCGCTGCGCGGCATCCAGGAGCGACGCTCCCGAATACTGACCGTGGAAATGCGGGGCATGGAGGCCGAGGGGCCCGACATGGTGTGCGGCGGCATGGCCACCCTGCTCGTGGAATATCTCCCGGACAGCGAGCCGTATCGTGCAGCCCTTGATTCGCTGGCCTCGGGCCGCAGGATCGTCCTGCTGAAAAAGCTGGAGGGCATGGCAGAGGGAGCCGCGGGGACTGTCTCCGTGGCGGTGCTCGAAGAATCGGGTCCGCCACCGGGCGGTTTTCCTTTCGATCAGGAGATCCTGGCGAACTGCATGGCCACAGGCAAGCCTGCTTTCTCGGCGGAAGCGGGTCTTTTCTACGATCCGCACATGCCTCGGGAGAAGCTTCTCGTGCTCGGCGGCGGGCACGTCGGACACGCGCTTGCCGTGATGGCCGCCGGGCTCGACTTCGATGTGACGGTCGTTGACGACAGGCCCGACTTCACGGCAGCAGGCCGGTTTCCGTCGCCGATACGGGCCGTCTGCGCCGGCTATTCGGATGCGATAGCCGCGTTTCCTTTCGACTCTGCAACCTATGCGGTCATCGTCACCCGCGGACACCTGTTCGATCTGGAATGCATCCGCGGCATCTTGAGAATGAACTATCGCTACGCGGGTTTCATCGGCAGCGCTCGGAAGACACGGCTCCTCCGCGACCAGGCAGCGCGCGACGGGTTCGACGCGGCGCGCATCGATGCCCTGCATGCGCCCATCGGGCTGCCTATCGGTGCTGAGACTCCTGCCGAAATAGCTGTCTCCATTCTCGGGGAGATCATAGCGGTCCGTCGGAACGCCCGGCGTGATGGCGCGCCCGTGCCGGGAAGGTCGACAGGGCAGACAGGGGCACGATAATGGGGTTGACGTCGTATTCCCGATTCGCGGGCTGCGGAGCAAAGCTGGGCCCCGGCGTCCTGGACCAGGCGCTGTGCGGCCTCTCGCAGCGATCCTACCCGCAGCTCATCGCTGACTTCCGGCGGAGCGAGGACGCGGGCGTTGTGCGCCTCGATGATGAGCATGCGCTCGTTCACACGGTGGACTTCTTCCCGCCGATCGTGGACGACCCCTTCACGTTTGGACGGATCGCGGCAGCGAATGCCCTCTCCGATGTCTACGCCATGGGCGGCAGCCCGAGCACGGCCGTCTGTCTTGTCGGCTTTCCGGTCGAGACCCTGGCAATGGAAATCCTGGTCAAGATGATGGAAGGCGGGCTTTCCGCGCTGGGCGAGGCGGACTGTCCGCTTGTCGGCGGGCACAGCATCGATGACTCCGAGCCGAAGCTCGGCTACGCGGTCACCGGGATCGTGCACCCGGCAAAGGTCTGGCTGAACAACGGCATCAAGGGCGGTGAGCGCATCATCCTGAGCAAGCCCATCGGCACGGGCCTCATCACGACGGCGGCGAAGAAAGGCACGGCAACCGATGAGGCACTTGCAGCGGCATGTGCAAGCATGAGTGCGCTGAACCGCGTTGCATGCGAGGTGTTGCAGGGTTTCCCCGTCACCGCATGCACCGACGTCACAGGCTTCGGACTGCTGGGGCATGCCTGCGAGATGGCTTCCGGTACGTCCTGCAACGTCAGGATCGACCCAGGCGCGGTGCCCCTCCTTCCCGGCGTGCGCGACTATGCACGAAGGAAAATGGTCCCGGGTGGAACGAAACGCAACAAGAGCTTTCGTCTGCAGTTCGTTACCGGAGAGAAGACCGCTGACGATGAGCTGGTGAACATCCTCTTCGACCCGCAGACATCGGGAGGCCTGCTGGCCGCTGTCGGGGCCGCGGAAGCGGAATCCGCCCTCGCCTCTCTGCGGAAGGCCGGAGTCGCCGCGGCAATCATCGGTGAGACCGTCGCGGGCACGGGGCTGGTCGAGCTCACCTGACAAGTTTCAGCAGCCCGCGTTCCCGGCCGATCGAGATCGCCGCCTCCAGGGCGGCCCTGCCGACGGCACGCGCCTTGTCCGACACCGTGTGCACGGAGCGGGCATCGCCGCGAGGATCCACGTCACCGATCTTCATGCCCCTGTGGACGACAACCGTTTCGTGTATCATCCCCCGAAGGCAGCCGTTGAACGGCGCACGGATCGGCTCATTCTCCACGTGCATCACCGCTTCTCCCTCTGCGACGATGTCTCCGATGCGCCTGTTGTGGGCGACGCGTCCCTCCCGCGGAGCCCTCAAGACCCGCTCGGCTGTTTTTCCCCCGATATCACCGGGCAACACCGGTATCCGGCAGCGCACAGCCGCTGCGGATGATACGACCCAGCTCGTGGCCTCTCATCGTCTCGATGACGGCATCGACGTCGTGTCCTGCCGTGAAGCCGGGGCCAAGGGCAAGGACGATCGCGCCGCCCCGTCTCCCGGTGCCCGTGTTGGCCTTGGCAAGGATAGCATCGACAATCACGTCCGGATCGGCAAGCTCCACCACGGCGCACCGCGGGTCGACGATCACCGTCACCTCGCCTGATTGCAGGACCGACCGCCAGTCCTGCATTCCGGCACAACGCGCGCGCACCCCTTCCACCGCGTGACTGCCCGCGTAGACGGCCTGTGCGAAGGACACGGTAAGCCGTATGGCGGTGGGGCGGGGGATCTCGGTCATAATGACGCGGAATCCCGTTGCCGCGAACGAGAGTGCCACCCCGGTGGCAAGGTCGCCAGCGCCCTTCACAACGATCAAGGGTTCATTGTTCGTCATCCGTGTCGCCATACAGCTCCCCCTGCTGGAAAGAGACAAGCGCTCCCCTGATCCCGTAGAGCGTCCTGGCCAGCCTGAGCGCTTCGGTTGCTGATGCTCGCTTCTGCTCCAGGTCCGACTGGTTCACGAGAAGCATGAACCCCATCCCCGGAAGAACCCCTTTGCTGCAGCCCGCGGGATCCGCGGCTATTGCGGCAATCACGGGCGGCTCGAAGCGACCCCCGGTTCTCCCCAGGAGCGACAGCGCCTTTTCGTGATTGTAGCAGTGCGACTCGTCGATGGGTTCATCGATGGCGCTTCCCCCCATGAGAGCGAACACGGCAGCGGTGTTGGCCGGGATGACGGGCTCGTGATCCTTCGGCACCTTGAGCGGATGCCTTCGCGAACCGTCCCCTTCCACGAGCACCACGGTGTCAACGCCCAAAGACACACCCTCTATCAGGCGTGGGTCGAGGCCGAGGTATTTTCCCTGAAGAGGAGCCACACCGCCGACGACAAGCTGTACCGGATCATCCTTTGCAGCGGCGCGCGTCAGGTCTCCGGGGTCGCTCACCATTTAAACGGGAATGCCGTCGAACTCATTGGCGCCGACTTTCGTTGTCGTGGTCAGGACAGCTTTCCTGCCGGCCCCGGCGATGAATTCCGCGATCCGCTTTATGGCCGTTGTCTTTCCACCAGCACCGACGAATGTGTACACCGCACCCGGCAGGAACCACCGGGAGAGCGCGTCATGAAACCGCTGAGATGCCGTCTCCATCGGCCAAGAATACCCGGACGAGCTGCGCGTGTGTCAACGGACGAGCGCGTCAGCAGGACAAGGCGCGGCTCGAACCCTCGATCACCTCATCGACAATCGTTCCCGCCAGGTTGAGATCCGCCTCCGAGAGGCCTTGCGTGGGCGGCGGCGACTCCTCGCTTGCCGTTGCTCTGCGGCCGGACGGAATGGAACAAACAGCGTCTTGCAGGACCTCCGCGGTGCCGATATTGAGAGAGAGTTGGACCGTACCGATCGGGGTTTCGTGAAGGCGATTGCACAGATGTTCCCGGCTCGCGCCGGGCTTTCCGCCCTGTTCCTCCTGAGCATCTGGAGCGCATCCGCGCAGAACGTGCGCGCGCCGAGCGCGGCGTCCGCCCTCTCGTCATCGCCCATCGAGGCGTCGCTCGAGGAAGTCCTCTCGGCTCCCGTCTCTTCGTGGCGCTCGCCCGCCCTGGAGCTGTTTCGATGGAACCAGTTCCCATCGATCATCATCGTTGACACGAGAGATTTCCGGGTCCAGGATCGGCTCTTCGCCCGGCTCGCCTATTTCGTTGAAAAGCTCGGACATCGAGGGACTCTCCTTACCAACGCCCAGCTTATCGGAAAGCACGGGTGGAACGCCCACGACTACGGGCCGGAGGGTCTTGCCGCATTCTTCAACGCCGCGGCCCGCGTTCACTTCCCGCTCAACGAGGAGGAGGTGGCTCTGAGGGGCCTCGCGCTCACCGAGGGGATGGTCACTTCGACGGGGAGCGAATTGAAGGCGGGGGAGGGCGGCATCCTTTCGATTTCCCGCGGCTCCGGCTCCATTCAGCGCCGGCAGCTCCTCGCACACGAATCCTTTCACGGCATCTTCTTTGCGTCGCCCGACTACAGTTCCTATTGCTACACGCTCTGGGACTCCCTGCCGCCACCCGAAAGGCTCTACTACACGAAGTTTCTCGCCGCCCTCGGCTACGACAGCGTCGATCGCTCCCTGGCGGTGAACGAGTTCCAGGCCTACCTCATGCAGCAGCCGATGGGATACGTCGCCTCCTATTTCGAGCGGTTCGCGGCAATCCTGGCAGGCGCGGGCGTGACGGAGCCGCCGGACGCTGCGCGGATCAGGCAGACCGCCACGCTCCTGGACTCTTTTCTCCAGTCGCATTTCGAGATCGCTGCGGGCAGCGCGCTCCTTGTCCCGCACCCGGGAGCAGCGCCACGGTGAAGCTCCTTCGGCCACGGTTGTCGACAGTCATTCGGCTCCCTATATTGATTCACGGGAGGGGCAACGTCAGCTCACGCCTTACGACCGCAAGCAGCATGTTTCGGCTCCTGGGGTTCCGGATCTGCTCTCCTTCACGACTGGCGCTCGCTGGTCTCTTCGCGTGTGTCTGCGCGGCGGCGTTCGCACATCCTCATGTCTTCATCAACAACAAGATGGAGGTGCGCTTTGACGGGGACACGCTCAAGGGAATCGAGTTCACATGGAGCTTCGACAAGATGTTCTCCAGCATGATGCTCACCGACTTCCGCGCGCAGCCTGACGGAAGCTTCACGCTGAAGACGGCGACTGCCCTGAAAGAGGGTGGCTTCGACAACTTGTCGAATTACCACTATTTCCTCGCCTTCCAGGAGGGAAGCCGCGCGCTGAAAAAGATCGCCATTGAGCAATTCAAGCCATACGTCGTCGACGGAGCCACCCTTGTCTATTCCTTTTTTGTCCCCCTGGACATCCCGGTAACAGCGAGCCAGGTCACGATCAGGACAACTGTCTACGACGACTCGTACTATGTCGCCTTCGATCTCATGCACGTGGATGACGTGACGATCACCGGGGGCGATGGCGTGACCTGCGCACTCTCCGTGGAGAAAACAACCGTGAAGCCGGAGTGGCCGGGGCAGTACATGCCGGATCAGCTGGTCATCCGGATGAAGAAGGCATCTTGAAGAAAACGCTCCTGACAGTGGGCTTCCTCTTTTGCGCCTTCCTGCTCGCCGCGCAGGAAGGCAGCAACCCCTTCACGTCGAGCGGGCCGGCGCCGCGGGCTTCGCTCCTCGCCTCGGGCTCCGCGTTCTCTGCGTGGGCGCTCCGCCTGCTCGGCCCTGTCCAGAAAGAGCTCAATGACAGCCTTGCCGCCGTCACGCAGTCTCTCCAGGGTTCACGGACACTGGCCGGCCTCCTTCTTGTGCTCGGTCTTTCCCTGGCGTACGGCGTCTTCCACGCCGCGGGACCGGGGCACGGGAAGACGGTGGTCTCCTCGTACTTCGTCGCGAATGAGCCCAGGATCCCGCAGGTCCTGCTCGTGGGAAACCTCATCGCGCTGGTCCACGCGTTGTCTGCGCTCAGCGTTGTCCTGGTTCTTTCTTTTGTCGTGCGCGGCTTTCTCTCTTCCGGAGTGGACCGGGCCAACAGCTACATACAGAAGGTGAGCTTTGCCATCGTCGCCGTCATCGGGCTGTACCTTCTCGTCCAACGCATTCGCGGGCGCGTTCACTCCCACGGGCACATCCACGGGCACGACCATGATGGTCACGACCACGATCACGTGGCGGAGCGGTCCGCCGGGCACGGCTTTCGCCGCCTGCTGGTCATTGCGCTTCCCGCGGGGATGATTCCCTGTCCGGGCGCAATCGCGGTGATCGTTTTCGCGCTCTCCCTGCATATGTTCTGGGTCAGCGTGATCTCCGTGGCTGCCATGTCCGTCGGGATGGGGATCACGATCAGCGTTGCCGCGCTCCTCGTGGTGATGGCGAAGCGCGGGGCGCTGCGGCTGTTTTCCGGGGGCGGGGGCGAGCAACAGACCGTCGTCCGCCGTGTCGTGGAAATCGCCGGCGCGGCGGCGCTTTTCCTTTTCGGCTCAGTTCTCCTCATCGCGCAGTTCTGATCCAGGGCGAGAGACCCCGGCCCTTCACCGAAGTGTCTGTCGGCTTTTCGTCAGCCACCATCCGGGTTTTCGTGCCATCCCGGCGGGCGGGCAGCTTCGCGGGGATTGGGTGGACATACGAACACGGTCCCGGAGGCTGGGGCTGTCGACCTGGGACAAGCCGGCTCTCGCCTGCCTGGCATCACGGGTGCCCTATGGAGAACGGATCACATCGCAAAAGCTACAGAGGATTGACGAGGCGGAATCCTATTTCCGTGGAATCGGGCTCCGCAGGTTCGGGTCAGAAGCCATGGAGACCTTGCGCGCATCGAGGTTGCGCGCAAGGAGCGCGTCAAATTGTGATCGTTGCGGCGGCCACTTGCCTGGAGTACTTGAAGCCCGACCTCATCTACGCATCACCGGTGGAACTCGGGGGGCGGTTTTGTAAAGAGCCAGCATGGGCTCCTGCCCGTGCCCGCGCCTGCCACCGCTCTCCTCCTTGCCGGAGTTCCGGTAAAGACCGGCGCCGTCCCTTTCGAGATGACCACTCCAACCGGCGCGGCGATCCTCGCGGCAAACGTTGAAACCCTCACGACGACTGCGAGTTTCACCATAAAGAAGGTGGCATATGGGATCGGCCATCGTGACGTCGAGATTCCGAATGTCCTGCGGGTCTTCCTCGCCGAAGCCACGGAAGGGCGCACGCTCGAGGCGTCGCGGTGCAAAGGTGATCGTGGCTGTGGCCGGCATGAAGGGTGCGCTCCCAAGCGTCACTGGGGGGCTCGTGCAGGCTCCCGTGATCGCCGTTCCGACCAGCGTGGGTTACGGTTCAAGCTTTCATGGCCTGTCGGCACTCCTCGCCATGCTCAACAGCTGCGCGGCGGGTGTTGCCATTGTTAATATCGACAACGGCTTTGGAGCCGGCTACATGGCGAGCACGATCAACAGACTGCAGCGTCAGCATCCCGAGCATCCCGCACCGCGCAAGTGAAAAGCGCAATGATGGGGCATTCGCCTACGTGAGCGCCAGCAGTACTCTGATATCCTTTGCGATTTCCGCGGGAGCTGCATCAGCGTCCATGAGAGCCCGAATGTATCCGCGCTTGTCTATCACGTTGAGCGGTGCGAAGTACTCACGGTCAACGCTACCGAAGGGCGTCTCTGGATCCACGGAAACGGCTACTCCATAGGCAAACCACACGGCCTTCACATCTGCGGGCGAGCCGCTGACGAAATGCCAGACGTCGAACAGCCCCACCTTCCTGCTGTACGCGGCTAGCACATCACGGGTGTCCCGGCTCGGGTCGAGTGTCACGGTGACAAAGATGACCTGGTCAGCGTCGGCGCCTAAAAGGTCATGAACTGCTTTCACCCTGGCAGCCTCGGCGTCGGCGCCTTGCGTTTGGAAAAAGGAAAGCAGCACGACCCTGCCCCTTGTGTCGGACATGTGAAAAGTCGAGCCGTGCTGGTCACTGAGCGTGAAGTCCACGGCTTTGGACGGCTGCTCAAGGACGGTTCCGCCGAGACCCGTCACGGGCTGGGGATCTCTGCTGCCGCGGCACGAACCAAGGACGGCAAGGCAGCAAGCCACCGCTGACAGAAGCGATGCGCTCCTGAAGGTCCCCATGACTGCCCCGCACATCAGGACACCGCCTGATGTGTGAGCCGCTGTGCTGCAACTCGGAGATGGAACCGACGAATGCAGATCATACCGCCATGGTTTACTACGACACGTCGTTCGTCGTCCACCGCCCAGACCGCTTCGAGGAAGAAGCGTCTATCCGGTATCGTCGCTCCGCGCAGTTCGGGACCCGCGGTCGTTCAGCTATTGATACATTATCTCATTGACTCGTGTTCGCCTCGGCGCTATCTTGAATCGAGAGATCATCTCATTTGTATTGGCACGATGAACCAGTTATCTTTGGGGAGGTGGCTCATGATGGATCGACGATTCTTCCCGTGGCGGGTCGCGGCCCCCGCGGCAATCATACTCGTTCTTCTCAGCCCGGTCCTGGCCGGGGCGGCGACACAGAGAATAGGCGTGGTGGCCGCCGAGAACTTCTACGGCAACGTCGTGCAGCAGGTCGGTGGTGAGCGTGTCTCGGTGACCAGCATTCTCTCGGATCCCAACGTGGATCCGCACGAATACGAATCGAGCGTGGATGATGCCAGGGCGATTGCCGGCGCGAGCCTTGTCATCGAGAACAGCGGCGGGTACGACGACTGGATGGACAAGCTGCTTTCGGCGTCGCCGAGCGCGAAGCGTGTCGTCCTCAAGGGCTTCGACCTGGCGAAAAACCGATTGCCCGATAACGAGCACGTGTGGTACGACGTTGACAACGTGCAGGTGATCGCCCAGGCAGTGTCTGATACCCTGGAGAAGCTGGACCCCGGCAGCACCCAGTTCTACACAAAGAACCTGCAGACATTCGTCGACTCCCTTTCACGCATCCGCCAGAAGATCGCGCAGCTGAAAGCGAAATGGAACGGCACGCGCGTGGGCCTGACCGAGACGATTTTTCTCTACCAGGCTAACCCGATCGGCCTCTCCGTCCTTACGCCGTTCGAGTTCCAGAAGGCGATCGCGGAGGGAAATGATCCCCCTGCCGACACCGTGGTCACCGCGGAAAACCAGGTGAAACGCAAGATGATCAAGGTGCTGATCTGCAACGAACAGACCATGTCATCCATCACGACCCTTCTTCAGGATGACGCGAAGGCGGCAGGCATTCCGGTGGTTCCTGTCACGGAAACCATGCCCTCCATGCTGAGCTACCAGGACTGGATGCTGAGCCAGCTCTCCGTGCTGGAGAAGGCGCTCGGGAGCTGAGCAGGGATGGGAAACGAGCCGGTTCGGGGCAGCCCTTCCATCGTCGAGCTCGAAAACGTCCGGCTGGACCTCGGCGGTCGCACCATCCAGCAGGACATGACGCTTCGCATCGAGGACGGCGAATACGTCGCCGTCCTCGGCCCCAACGGGGCCGGCAAGAGCACCCTGCTGAAAGCCCTGCTGGGCCTCGTGCGGCCGTCGGCAGGACGCTTGCGGGTGCTTGGCGGGACGCCCGGCACGAGGAACAACGCTATCGGGTATGTGCCCCAGTTCCGGGCCATCGAGTCCGACCTTTCCCTTCGCGGCCGGGACATCGTTCGCTTCGGCCTGGATGGGAACAGGTGGGGGCCGGGGTGGCCCAGCAGGAAGCGCAGCGCCCGCATCGACGAGGTGCTGCGCGAGGTAGATGGCCTGGAGCTGGCCAACCAGCCCATTGGACGTCTCTCGGGCGGCGAGCGCCAGCGGCTCCTCATCGCGCAGGCTCTCGTGACCGATCCCCGACTCCTCCTCCTGGACGAGCCGCTTGCCAACCTGGACATCTCCCGCGAGCAGGACATCGTCGCGCTGGTGAGGCGCATCTGTCGATCGCGCAAGGTCGCCGTCCTGTTCGTGACGCACGACATCAATCCCCTCCTGCCCGATATCGACCGCGTGCTCTACCTGGCGGGCGGGCGGAGCGCGATTGGCATCCCCGCCGAGGTCATCACCCGGGAATGCCTCAGCACCCTCTACGGCTCCCCTGTCGAGGTCGTTACGGCGCTGAACCGGGTTTTCGTCGTGGGGGCGCAGATCTGACATGTTCGAAGCGCTGCGGTTTCCCTTTCTCGTCCACGCGTTGCTCACCGCGTCCTTCGCGGCAGTCGTGTCCGCCATCAGCGGCTACTTTCTCATTTCGCGCGGCCTGACCTTTGCCGGCCATGCGCTGCCCAACATCGGCTTCGCCGGGGCTGCCGGCGCGGTGCTGCTGGGCATCGATCCTCTCTACGGTCTGTTCGCGCTCACCATAGGCGCCGGGGTCGTCGTCGGCGTCGTCGGCTCCGACATCCGCGAAAGAGATGTCTCTACCGGTGTCGTCATGACTTTCGCGCTCGGGCTCGGTCTCCTGTTCCTGAGCCTCTATTCAGGATATGCGACACGGGTGTACGGGGTCCTGTTCGGCAACATTCTCGGCATCAGCTCGCAGGCGGTCCTCGTGAGCGCCGTTGCCAGCGTGCTCATCCTTGTCGTGATCGCGATCCTCTATCGACCGCTGCTCTTCAGCACCGTCGATCCGCCTGCCGCCGAAGCCCGCGGAGTGCCCGTGCGGTTTCTCTCGATCGTTTTCATGGTTGTCATCGCCGTGACGGTGTCGCTTGCCATCCAGGTCATGGGCGCCCTGCTGGTCTTCACGCTCCTCGTCGGACCACCGGCAACGGCCGTCAGGCTGGTGAAGAGCCCGCGGGCCGCGCTCAGCGTCTCTGTTGCACTGGGACTGCTCGACGTCTTCTTCGGCATCCTCCTCGCCGCGGTCGCGGGCAGTCTCCCTGTGAGCTTTTTCATCGCAGGGCTGTCGTTCATCGTCTACCTTCCCGTAAGGCTCCTTTCACCTTTGGGGCGGGAGGAGGGCTGATGTTTGAGCTGTTCTCCTCCGGGCTGTTTCGCAACGCGTTCGTCGGGGGGAGCGCGGCCGCCGTTCTCGGAGGAGTGGTGGGCTATTTCCTTGTCCTGAGGGTGCAGGCGTTCGCCGCCGAGGCCTTCATGGACATCTGTTTTGCGGGGGCAACCGGCGCTGCGCTCCTGGGGCTTCCGCCCCTCACGGGAATGATCGTTTTCGCGCTCCTCTCTGCTTTGAGCCTGGGAGCGCTGGGAGAACGGGCGCGGGGCCGCAGCGTTGAGATTGGGATGGTCCTCAGTTTTGCGCTGGGTCTCGGTGTCCTTTTCCTCAGCATCTATACGCGAACCAGCGCGTCGCATGCGAATGCAGGCGTGTCCATCCTCTTCGGGTCAATGCTCAGCATCCAGACCGCTGACCTCCTCCGCATGCTTGCCTGCGGATCGCTCGCCATCATCGCCGTTGCCTTGGTCTACCGGCCACTGTTGTTCGCGTCAATCGATCCGGCCGCAGCCCGCGCGCGCGGCGTGCCGGTCCGCGCACTGGCGGTGGTTTTCCTGCTCGTCCTGGCGCTTGCCGCGGCCGCATCCACCTTCGTCGTCGGGGTGCTGCTCGCCTCGGCCCTGCTGATCGCGCCGGCCGCGGCCGCGGTGGCGCTGACCAGCAGGCCGGCGCGCACGCTGCTGCTCTCCGTGGCTTTCGGGTTGTTCATCGTGTGGAGCGGGCTCCTCGTATCTTTTGCCGGCCCCTGGCGCCATCCTCCCGTGGGGTTCTCGATCACCTCCATCGCGGCGCTGGTCTATGCAGCGGGAACGCTGCTCGGCCGGCGCCGTGGGCTTCGCCGGCGGGCGCCGCTGGCACATGCCGATCGAGAGGTGCACGGCAACGGAGGATCGGCGTGAGGCGCCGCGGCGAAGCGGCCGGCGCAGGCAAAGGCGGGGTTCCGCGCTCCTCTTCTTTTCGCGGCGGACGCTCACCCGTGGATATCGAAAAGAGAATCACCGAGGCATTCCAGGAGTTCAGCGAACGCAGCACGACGCCGCGCCAGGTCATCGCACGGAGCCTGATACTGCTGGGGAAGTCCGGGGCTGCCTTTTCCGCCGAGGACCTGATCCAGCGCCTCCACAGATCGAACCCCCGCATCGGCCGGGCGACAGTCTACCGGTCCATCGAAAAGCTCGTGAAAATGAAGGTCCTGGACAGGATCGACTTCAACGACGGCACTCACTATTTCCGACTCTGCTCGAGCAGGGGACATCACCATCACCTGGCCTGTACGCATTGCCATCGGGTTGTCGACATGGAGCTCTGCCTCGACGAAGGGGAGATGGCTTCCATTGAGCGGGAAAACAACTTCACCATAGAAGACCACGCGATCACCCTCTTCGGCCTGTGCAAGGATTGTCGAGCCGGATGAACGCCGGGGCACGCACTGCCGTTATCGTCCTCCTCGGTCTCGGCGGTATCCTCGCGGCAGCGGCTGCAGGCAGGTCGGCTGAGCCGGCATCTCCTTCTTCGGAACTCACCGTGATGACGGAATCGCTTCCGTCCGACATCAGGGCGGGCATCCTGGCCTCGCCAAAGGACTTCCTCGAGCTTGTCGGCCGAGTGCTGAGCGAGCCGGCAGACCTTTTCACGCTTGTCGACAAACAGCACCCGCTCCGCCGCGACGAAGCGCCCGACGACCTGGTCAACCTGAAGGACTACGCACTGCCCCTGCTCCTCGGGGGCGTCCAGGTCCGCAGGGTGATCCTGAGCTCAGTGCTGGCGATGTCGAAGGCTGCGAAGGCGGACGGGGTCGTCCTCGTCTACTCTTCCGGGTACCGGTCCTTCGACTACCAGGCCTATGTCTATGCACGGGAGGTGAAGGACTACGGCCAGGTGACAGCCGACCGCGAGTCCGCCCGCCCGGGGGCATCCCAGCATCAGCTTGGAACCGCGATCGATTTTGGATCTATCTCGGATTCATTCAACCAGACCCCCGCCGGCAAATGGCTTTCAGCGCACGCAGGAGAGTACGGCTTCTCACTTTCCTATCCGCAGGGCCTGGAGAGCGTCACGGGCTACCGCTACGAGGGCTGGCATTATCGTTTTCTCACGAAGGCGGGCGTGCTCCTGCAGAGGAAGTACTTTGCCGACGTTCAGCAGTACATGCTGGAGTTCCTCAGTGCCAACAGGAAACAGCTCGCAGCGGAGATCTCGGGAAGCCGTTGACGCGCCCGGACAACACGCGCCTTGCGCGGGCCACGGCGTCATCCCCCCAGGAAGTGCAGGAGCGTCCTGTTGTTGCGCAACAACGCATAGCCGACAAAGATGACGGAATCCAGGAGCGCATGGGCAACAATCAGCGGACCCACGCGCTTGTAGCGTACGAAGAACAGCGCGAAGATGGCGCCCATGGCGGCATTTCCTATGAAACCCCCGAAACCCTGGTAGAGATGATAGGAGCCGCGCAGCAATGCGCTCGCTGCAACTGCCATTGGAACGCGCCACGACATTTCACGCAGGCGATTGACCAGGTATCCGACAACGACGACCTCTTCCAGGAGCGCATTCTGGACGGCAGAGAGGAGGAGGACAGGCACGGTCCACCACACCATCGGCAAAGCTTCCGGAATGACCGACGTGTTGATGCCGACCGCCCTGGAGGCGAGGTAGAGCGCAAGCCCGGGTATCCCGATCGCCGCAGCGAGCACGATGCCTGACACGAGATCGAAGCCGACCCGACGCGACTCGAGACCCACGGGGTCGGCCCGACCTTTCTTCCTCAACAAGTGCAGCGCGAGGAAGGCCGGAATCGCTCCGAAGAAGATCCCTACCAGCTGGAAAGCAAGATCCAACCCCGGCCGGCCTGACGCCTGCGAAGGGTTGAGGGTACTCGTCTGCGAGGGAAGTGCCTTGTGTGCCGTCAGCTTTCCGACGAGGTCCACCATTGAGTAGATCGCGCTGTACCCGAGGGAAACCCCCAGGACAAGGAGAACTTCGGCGCGTGCTGTTCGCCGGGCCGCCATGTCGGCATTCTTCTCGACCCCTCCGCGTTTGGACAAGGCCTTCCTCATGGAGTGCGGACGAAGATGGCCGCAAGGCCTCCCGGGTTGTGAAGACCGAGGCCGGCAAAACTGTCTGTCGACAGTGCCACGTAGGGCCGAATATCCACGGCCCCGTTGAATGGAATTGTCAGCCGCGGATCGAACCTGACGCTCGTGCCGATGAGAATGGGAAACGTCCCTTCGCCTGCGGAGATCACGAATACCAGCTCCCCGCCGGCGTAGATGTCCTTGTCGAAGAGGAGCGAGCCAGGCGCGTCGCTCCAGTCCGCGGCTGCCTCCACGTGGACGCCGCCGCCGATCGCCGTCAGCCCGAACGCGTAGAAAAGGGGGACGTCCAGGAGGGAGATGGGAAATTGGTAATCGAGCGCGACGAGCGCCCGTCCCGGCAGGTACTGGGTCACCGGATCGAAGTCTCCCCTTGGATTTGTGACCTGGACGAACGGCTCGGTGAAGGTGGTGTAACTGGCCTTCAGTCCGACCTTGATCACCTGGTGGGGCAGGGGTGACGCAAAGGCGACGGACGCGAGGCCCTGTGCCAGGGCGCCTGCTCCCGTACCCGACAGGACGGGCGGATAAAGCGTCGATGATGCGGAAACGAGCATCGCGCTCCTTCCGAAAAGATCGAGATCGCTTCCCCCTGCCAACCGGGAATACGCCAGGTCCACAACGAGCCCGATGTCGTGCTCGAAAGCAAGAGGCGACCCGCCGGGGGCGACACCGCTGATGCCGTTCAGAAAACTGAAAGGCTCTCCGGCGCTCAACCGCAATGCGTCGGCGATGCCAACGGTGCCGAGGAGACGAGTCGTGTCCCCGCGAAGGACGTCACTCACGAAGGGAAAAGTGAGGTCCAGCTGCTGCTGCAGCTCTTCCTGGGAGTCTCCTGCCGTGATGGTCGAAAACGCTTCCGCGAGCATATAGGAGATCTGCGTCGTGCCGAGCGCGCGCTCGAGGTCCAGTTGCACCTCCGGCTGGAGCCAGTCCGTGCGGAGAGCGAAACCCGCCTCGACGGAGCTCGAACCCAGGTTCGAGAGAGCGCCCAGGAGAACACCGGGAGCGAAGACAAGAGCGCCGGAGCCGGCCGCTGCCAGGGAGATCGGCGTGGGAACCCAGGAGAGGAATCGCGGAAGATCGACGTACCGCGTGGATGGCGGGAGCGTGGGAAGAGGCGCGAGCTGTGCGGCCTCCCGGTTCCGTGCCGATGGGCCCGGCACCATGACCTCCTCTTTCTCCATGATCGCAAACCCGGTTGATCTCCACGTGCCGTAGACGATGGTCCCGTCAACGCTCTCGCCTGCCCAGGCGCCCACCGGGTCTTCGCAGATCAGCACGCGATCGCTCGAGGCGAGAGGTGCGGCATAGACCGCAAGAGTCGAGCCGCTGTCGGAGGAGAACGCAACCGTCGCGTCGTCCGTGAATGAGGGATAGTACTCTCGTCCCGGCGCATCGGTGAGAAGCGGCGTTGCGGCATCGACGTCCACGTCGCGGAGCTGTTCCTCCGGGCTCGACGCCGCGCCCTGGAATGGCTGTGAAAGAATCATGATGTCGTTTCGCCCGGCAGCCTGGAGATCAAAGGCAATCTTCGATCCGTCCGGTGAGAACGCCGGCGTGCAAACGGCAGCCCCCGCCCGGGGCGTACAATACCCTCACCGCGCCCGTGCTCCTGTCCACCACGACGAGCCGTGAATGGTCGCCGACTCCCTGCACCGCGACCAGTGTCGCCCCGTCAGGCGAAAGCCTCGGCTGCCAGAGGTGGGCCCCCACGGTGAGCCTTCTCACGTCGCCTGAGCGCGGATCCAGGGCGAACAGGTCCGAGAGAAGGAGCGGGCCGCTCTTCCCGACCGACTGTTCGATCGTGGCGAACACGAGCTGGGAACCATCCCTCGAGGCGGTCAGCGAAGAGGCGTCCGTCAGTGTCGTTGCCAGGAGCACGCGTTCGGCCCGCGTCCCGGGGTCCCAGCGAACGATGGCTCCGGGCGCGTCCTGCGTGCGTCGGTAGAGGTACCACCCCGCCCCGGTCACAACGGGGAGGAAGTAGTCGCCGATCCCCGGAGGGCTCAGCCGCCTTCCCGCCGGGACTGCGCTGGCCGCGCCGTAGCGTTTCTCGAGGTCAGCGACCATCGCCTCGAACAGTTCCTTCGCGTCGCTGCCCGTCACGCGGCGAACGGCTGCCCACGGACCGGACAGCGGGGACCCGGCATACGCTTCGTGGATCTTCTTCATGGCGTCGGGCCCGTACTGGTCCAGGAGGAAGTGAGCGAAGAGCCAGCCGCCGAGCCAGACCCGGTCGTAGGGAGGGAAACTCGATCCGAAGGACACCTGTCGCAGCGAGAAGAACGTTTGCTCGAAAGCGAGAGCACGCGGCTCCAGCTCGAAAAAAGCGTTGCGCCCGCGTCCCCCGTCCGTGAAGCGGGTCTCGGCTTCGGTGGCGATGCCCTCCATCATGGCATACCCGTACAGGATCGCCTCGGATTCCTTCACCGCGGGACCGAACACGGCTTCCGCGAACGCGAGGATGCCCTTGTCGTACTGGAAATTGACGAAATGAGTCAGCTCATGGACGAGGAGCAGGCGCAGGTAGCTTGATGCGTCGAGCCCGACGAGCGGCTCGGAAGGAGGAGCCAGGTACAGAACGATATGGGGGGGCGACGCCGCGGTGTATCCGTTTGCCGTGTCGATCCTGCCTCTGACAACAACCGGGATCTCCCGAGGTGCGGATCCGATGAAAGCCGTCACCTCGGCATAAACGTCTTCCGCGAAGGAAAGAATCTCGCCAATCGCTTCACGATCGCGCTGTTCGTAGACGAAAAGGAAGTGCTCGGTCCTGACCTGGATCCATCCCGCATAGTCTGGCTCGCGCGGTGCTGGACCGGACCAGGCCATGGGCGCCGCGGCGCACAGGAAGCAGACGAAGGCAGAGAGAAACCGGTTGTTCCTCCGGCAGCCCGCGCCCCTTCCCGCGCCCGAACGGGGTCCCCTCTCGTTCATGCTGTGCTCTCCGGATAAGCATCATACACGCGGGCCCAGGGATGAACAGCCTGGTCCGGGATCACCCCGGATTCGTCTCCCCCGTCGGGCGGCGCGGCGATATATTGACTGCATGGATGCATTCGTCGCGTTCGTTGCCCAGTACCTGTACTTGGTCATTCTCTGCGCTGAATTGGTCTACGTGTTCGTCTTCTTTCGGAATCGCTGGAGAGAGCTTCTTCCCGCGGCGGTCTTCATAGGCTTCCTCGCGCTTGGCCTTTCGTTGATTGCCGGGCGAATCATCGACGATCCCCGGCCGTTTCATTGCGACGGGAGTACCGCCGCTTGTTCACAGCTCAACCGGGCATGGGTTCCCGTCAGACCACACGCTGCTGCTGGCCACCGCGGCCGCGATTGTGTTCGTCGTGCGTCGGGACGTTGGCGTCATCGGTCTCCTGGCGGCCGCGTTGGTTGGCCTGGCAAGAGTCTACTCGGGTGTTCACCACCTCGAGGATGTGATCGGGAGCCTCGCGATCGCTTGCCTCGCGTTTGCCGCGTACGCAGGGCTTCATCGCGTCTGGATCGCCCGCACGCACGGGTGAGCTTCGCAGATCGAGGAATGACCTGCGACCGGGAAGCTCATCGAATCATCATGTTCTCGTTCAGGTGGTACATGATCCAGATCGAGGCGCCAACGAGGATCGCGAGGATGACAAGCATGTAGAGGAAGGCGGCAAGGTTCCATCGCTGCTCTGACGCGCCGCTCAGCTGCAGGAAAAAGACCAGGTGCACGACAATCTGCGCCACCGCGAAGGCGACAAGAGTGATGACGGCAGCGGTTGCAGGGAGCGCACCTGTCATTACCAGGATGAAGGGAACGGCGGTGAGGACAACGGAGAAGAGGAACCCGGCCGCGTAGGTCTTGAGGCTGCCGTGCGCGGCACCCGCGGGATGATTGCTGTCCATCTAAAGGACTCCCATCAAATAGACAAAGGTGAAGACGCATACCCAGACGATGTCCAGGAAGTGCCAGAACAGGCTGAGCGTCATCACGCGTGTGCCATTGGCAGGGGTGAGGCCCTTTCTCACGATCTGGACTCCCAGGACGGCCATCCACAGGAGACCCACGGTGACGTGCAGGCCATGGGTGCTCACGAGCGTGAAGAAGGCCGAAAGAAAAGCGCTCTGTCCCGGGCCGTCGCCCGGCGGCTATGAGGCGGGCGAATTCGCTCACCTCCAGGATAATGAACGCCGCGCCGAGCACGAAGGTGACACCCAGCCATCCGACCACCCTGTCGCGCTTGCCGCTGTTCATGGCCAGCGAAGCAAGGCCGTAGGTAAAGCTGCTGAGGAGCAGACAGAAGGTCCCGATCAACACACCCGGCAGCTCGAAAAGCTCCTTACCGGTCGGACCGCCGGCATAGCTCCTGCCGAGAACGGCATACGTTGCGAAGAGGCTCGCAAAGAGTATGCAGTCGCTCATGATATAGATCCAGAAGCCGAAGACCCTGTTCGACGCGGCCTCCGGACCCTCGTGGAGATGGGTATGGACGCCTTTGTCGCTCACGAAATCTTCTCCATGCTCTTTCCCCCGCCTGCCAGTTTCCGGGCGCGCTGTTCTTCGATCTTCCTCACTTCATCGGCGGGCAGGAGATAGTGGATGTCGTCGTTCGAAGTGCGAGCGATCAAGGTCACAATCACGCCGATCAAGCCCACGATGGCCAGCCACCAGATCTCCCAGATCATGGCAAAGCCAAGGGCCAGGGTGAATGCTCCAATGACCACGCCTGCCGCCGTGTTGCGGGGCAAGACGATGTCCTGGTACTGAACCTCGCCCGGCACGGCCGTGGACGGAACGCGGGAATCCCTGCCTTTGCGTTTCATCTCCCAGAAGGCGTCACGATCGGTGACGACGGGAATGCGGGCGAAATTGTACGCCGGTGGCGGAGAGGAAAGGGACCATTCCAGCGTTCGGCCGTCCCACGGATCGCCGGTCAGGTCCAGGTTCTTCTTCCGCTGGATGAAGCTCAGGACGAGCTGCACGAGCAGGAACAGTATCCCGAGGGCGAGCACCGCGACACCCGCCCCGGAGATGAGCAGGAGCGGGTGCCATGAAACGTTTTCCGCATAGTTCAGCCGCCGCGTCATGCCCATGAAGCCCAGGATGTACAGCGGCACGAAGACGAGATAAAAGCCGATGAAGATGCACCAGAAGGCCGCCTTGCCGGTGCGTTCATCAAGCTTGAACCCGTAGGCTTTGGGGAACCAGAACGTAAAGCCGGCCAGAACGCCGAAGACCGTGCCGCCAATGATCGTATTGTGGAAGTGCGCTATGACGAACTGGCTGTTGTGCAGGACGAAGTCGGCCGGCGGGATGGCCAGCATCACGCCCGACATGCCGCCAAAAACAAAGGTCACGATAAAGCCGAGGGTCCACAGAGCGGGGGTGGTCAGGCGCAGGCGGCCTCGGAAAATTGTGAAGAGCCAGTTGAAAACCTTCACGCCGGTCGGTATCGCTATAATCATGGTTGTGAGGCCGAAGAAGGCATTGACGTCAGCCCCGGATCCCATGGTGAAGAAGTGGTGCAGCCACACGATGTAGGAGAGGATGGTGATTGCGATGGTCGCGAATATCATGGATGTGTAGCCGAATAACCGCTTGCCGGTGAATGTCGACACCACTTCGGAAAAGACTCCGAAAGCCGGCAAGACGAGGATATAGACTTCCGGGTGCCCCCAGGCCCAGAAGAGGTTGACATACATCATCATGTTTCCGCCGAGCGTATTGGTGAAGAAGTGGAACCCCAGGTAGCGGTCGAGCGCGAGGAGGGCAAGAACGACGGTCAGGATCGGAAAGGCGCCGACGATCAGCACGTTGGTGCACAGGGCGGTCCATGTGAAGACCGGCATCTTCATGAGCGTCATGCCTGGCGCACGCATCCTGAGGATGGTGACCAGGAAGTTGACGCCCGTGAGAAGCGTGCCGATCCCCGATATCTCGATACTCCAGATATAATAGTCGACCCCGACCCCGGGGCTGTAGTTCGCCTCGGAAAGCGGCGGGTATCCCGTCCATCCCGTCTTGGCGAACTCCCCGATGCCCAGGGAGAGGTTTGCAAGCACGACACCGACCACCAGCATCCAGAAGCTCACCGAGTTCAGGAACGGGAAAGCCACGTCCCGCGCGCCGATCTGCTGCGGCACCACGATGTTGATCAAGCCGATCACGAAGGGCATCGCCATGAAGAGCAGCATGATGACCCCGTGCGCGCTGAAGATCTGGTCGAAGTGTTCGGGGGGGAGGTACCCCTGCCCCGGACCAGTCGCGATGGCAAGCTGGGAGCGCATCAGCACCACGTCGGCAAAGCCGCGCAGGCCCATGACCACCGCAACGATGATGTACATCACCCCGATCTTCTTGTGGTCCACCGATGTCAACCATTCCGTCCAGAGCCATTTCCATTTTTTCAGGGCCGTGACGAGAACTGCCAGCGCGACGACGGCCAGGATCATGAACACGAAAGCGCCCATGGTGACCGGACTGTCAAAGGGGATCGCCGAGAGAGTCAGTCGTCCCAACATTCCCTACTCCTTGGAGCCGGCGTTCATCTGGCCCATCGGCGCCATCTGGCCCATCGGCGCCATCTGGCCGTTCATGTATTGGCGGATGACGTCCTCGAACAAGCCAGGCTGCACCGATGAGAAGTATTGGACCGCGTTGTTTTCGCTCGGCGCCGCGAGTGACTTGTACGCGGCGAGGTCCAGGGTGGTCGCGGATTTCCTTGCGCTGCTCACCCAGGCATCGTAGTCCTGCTGCGACATTGCGCGGGCCGCGAACCTCATGCCCGAGAATCCGGGACCGCTGAAATTGGCCGAGACGCCGGCATAGGTGCCGGCCGCGTCAGCCACGAGATGAAGCTCGGTACGCATCCCCGCCATTGTATAGATCTGGCTTCCCAGTTGTGGGATGAAGAAGGAGTTCATGATGGCATCCGAGGTGATGGAGAAGTTGACGGGCACGTTCACCGGAAAAGCGATCTCATTGACGGAAGCGACCTGCTCCTCGGGGTAGATGAAGAGCCATTTCCAGTTCAGCGAAATCACCTGGATGGCCACCGGCTTCGTTGGCGACGTGAGGGGCCGGTAGGGATCGAGCGCGTGTGTCGCCCTCCAGGTGACGATTCCAAGGACGATCACGATGACAGCCGGCACGATCCAGATGACGAGCTCGATCGCTCGCGAGTGCGCCCACTCGGGTGAGAACCTGGACTTCACGTTGGTCGCTCGGTAGCGCCAGGCGAAAATGAGCGTCAGGACAACGACGGGTATGACGACGATGAGCATCAGCGCCGCCGCCGTCAGGATGAGTCTTTTCTCATCCGCGCCGACCTGCCCTTTGGGATTGAGCACCGCCACGCTGCTGCAACTGCTGAGCAGAAGAACAGCGAGGAGGAGAAGGGCCTTCACAAGAGCAAGGGGCTTCGTTCTGACCACTGTGCCGCCTCTCTCAGGATATCAAGGTGCTTTTCCGGGATGATAAACCACGTGGAGGCGCCTCCGTCAAGCTGCCCTGAAAGTTTTTTTCGGTTTCCGCGGCGCGCGATGCCTTGCATGCAGGAGCGACTTTCTGTATTCTCGGTCGAGCCTACGCTGCACTATGAATGATCTGACGCCGTGCGTGAAAGGTTCCGGACCCCTCATTCGTTTCGGACGGCTGTCAACGGCTGCCGCCACGACCACGTGGCTGCTGATCCTCCTCGGCGGCGCCGTATGCTTCACCGGCTCCGCCAAGGCCATTCCCGACTGGCCAACGAGCTTCGGAAGGATCGTCCCCCCCGCGAACATTGGCGCGGTGATCGAATACATCCACAGGATCCTCGCCGTCGCCGCGGGTGCTTTGATAGCCGCCACGGCCGTGGTCGGACTGGTGCGCTATCGCAGGGACCCGTGGCTTTTCCTGCCGTCGGTTCTCGCGGTCGTGTTCCTGGTTCCCGTCGTGATTCTGGGAATGCTCGCGGTGATCTCGAGCATCACGCCTGCCCAGGCCTTGCTCGATCTTGGGTGCGCCCTGATGGTGCTCGCGTTGACGGTCACGACCACCGTATCGGCATGCGTCCGCCAGGGACGACAGGGCGTCTTCGGGACTTCGTTCCACACTACGCGCCTCCCCGTGCTCGCTCTCGGTGCTTGCGTGGGGGTGTCTGTCGCGCTGACGCTCACCGTGGCAGTGGGCCCGGCTGGTGCCCCCTCTTCATGCCTGGGCTGGCCCGCCTGGTTCAAGGCTGCGTCTTTCATCCGTTCGTACGGGACGCTCGCGATCGTGCAATACGCCGCGACCGCTGCGGCCACGGTATTCTTCGTTGCCGTCCTGTTCTCTGCGTGGCGCTCCTGGAGGACGGACACGGCCGTTCTCGGCACCGCGACCGTCGCGACGGTTCTCTTCTTCTGCGGAGTGTTGACCACGGAGCTGGCCGCTGCGGACGGATTCCCCATGCTTCTCGTGGCGCTGCGGCTCGTTTTCGCCTCCGCAGCATGGGCCGCGCTGGTGGCTTTGTTCCTGCTCTCTCTTCGGGTCCCGGTCACGAGCAGCCAGTCACGACCGGCATTGGGCCGACGTCTGCTGGACCTGGTCCGCCTCACCCGGCCGACGGTCGTTCTCCTTCTCCTCGCGGCCGCGCTCGCCGGCTCCTTTGTCGGGTCTCGCGGGATACCGCCCCTGGGCACGGTGGGGTGGACGATCCTTGGGCTCGCACTTGCCACGGGCGGCGCCCAAGCACTGAACCAGTACCTCGAGCGAGCCTCTGACGGCCGCATGGAGCGGACCTCGGGGAGACCTCTGCCGTCCGGTCGGCTGGCTCCTGCCGAGGGGCTGGCCTGGGGGCTTGGCCTCTGCCTGGCAGCTCTTGGCATCATGGTTGACCTGGTGGGCTGGCTGGCAGCCGTCCTCACCCTGGCGGGGATATGCTGGTACCTGTTCCTTTATACAATGGCCTTGAAGAGAAGGACCTCCCAGAGCATCGTTTTCGGCGGAGTTGCGGGGGGGCTCCTCCCCTTGATAGGGTGCGTCGCGGCGACGGGAAGAGTGAACGTCGCTTCCCTTCTCCTGTGTGTCTCCATCTTCTTCTGGACGCCGCCCCATTTCTGGTCCTACGCCCTCCTGCACCTGCAGGACTATTCGAACGCGGGCGTGCCCGCGGCGCCCCTGGTGTGGGGCGCGCGCCGAGCCCGGACGGCAATTCTGGCTTCCGCCGCCGTGCTTGTTCTGGCGACGTTTCTCCCCATATTGTTTCGTTCCGCCGGACTCGTCTTTCTCTGCGCGGCGATGGTGCTGGGATGCGTCCTTCTCGTTACGGCAGGGATTGCGTGGCGCAGCACAAGTCTTGAATCCGCGCGAAGACTCTATCGCGTTTTGTCGTTCT
Source organism: uncultured Spirochaetota bacterium (assembly GCA_963768665.1). Taxonomy (GTDB): domain Bacteria; phylum Spirochaetota; class Spirochaetia; order SZUA-6; family Fen-1364; genus Fen-1364. The sequence continues at coordinate 609,131 of CAVYIU010000007.1, forward strand.
ACCTGGGACTGCTCCTGATCGCTTCCGCCGTGGATGCCCTTCTCTAGCTCGCTGAGCGGCTTGCAGACGGGGAGTCCATCAAGAATCCCACCCTGCCCGCTATCCCCGCGGCGCGTCGGGGCCTCCGGGCTGGTCGAAGGTTCCCTTGGCGAACAGGCGATCGGTCTGGCGCAGCCGCCGGCTCATCTCGCGGGCGAGGTTCATGATCAACAGCGCGAATGTCTTCATGTCGATCTTGGAAACCCGGTAGAGGTCGCTGTTGGACAGGGTCAGGGTGACAGTGTCCTCGAGCGCCCGTACGGTGGCCTCGCACGGCTGGATATCGATCAGTTCCATATCGCCGAACGTGTCACCCGCGGACATCGCGACAATGTGCCGGTCGAACGTGCCGGTCGGCGTCGCGGTGGCTTTCGTGATGTCAACCTTTCCGCTCTCGATGAAGTAGATGCGGTCGTTGACGCTGCCCTCGGCAAGAATGACGTCGCCGGCTGCGAAGGTCTGCCTGAGGATGAGAGGACGGAAGTTCTCGAACGCCTCCGCGGTAACTCCGCCGAAGAGCGAGCATCGCCGGAGGTACTCAAAGTCGACCTGCCCTGGTTCCACCGTGCCGCCATTTTATGATACGGCGGTGCAAATAGCTACCAGCGGTCCCGGGAGGCGAGCCCCCAGCGTCCGCCTATGATTCGCGGTACCCATAATCTCCCGTGAGAAGCATCGCTCGGACTTCTTTCAAGTCTCCTTGACTCCGGCCTCTCACGGCAAGAAAGTTCTCGGAAGCGCCCGGGAACCCGACCAGTACTGATGTGTGAAAGATGCTGTTCGGGTCTATGCGGCACCTGCGGATCGCATCCTTGACGTCGCTCTCACGATTCCCGGAACTGCCGCCATAGCAATTGAATGCGTACGGATACCCGAGTATCTCTCTGTCTGGTTTGATGGCTGAAACGCGCTTTGGGCCCTCGTTTTCCATTGGGCTATTCTCAGCACGACCCAAGGATGTGGCAACAGCCCAGCTTCCCGAGGGGTCAGGCGCTCGCCACACTTGACCGTCAGGCGCCAGCCTCTGCTACAATCATCGCACTCTGGGTTCCCTGCAGGTTCACACCGGCAAAGACCGGAGAAGGGGTTTCCCTCAACGGAACGCCCCTGGCCGCGGAGGAAGCCGGCATCGAGGTGCGCGACAATGGATAGGCACGAACTGGTTCACCTGAGGAAGCTGGCTGCAGACTATGCCGAGTACGCGCATGGGAGAGCCATGGGGGAGCGGCGGGAGAAGTGGCGGCTTCACAACAGGCTCGAGCGCAAGACGTACCCCTTCCACATCGAGGACAACGGGACGTTCCTCAAAGACCATACCCCGGCCCTGCAGTGCAGGTCGGAAGAGGGGCGCTGGCTGGAGAGCCGGCTGCTCTGGGACACGATCTCGTACGAGAAGATCGACGACGACCGCATCATCCCGGATCGCTTCGTCGTTGACTGGGTCACCGATGTGAGCAGCTACTGCGACGAGCTTGCCATCACCCACGCCGCGGATGGCCACGGAGGAAACCTCGGGTACGAGACCAATAAGCCCATCAAGGACATCGACAGAGACTTCGGGAAAATCAAGAAGAGGACCATCACGCTTCGGACGGATGCCACCGAGGCGCTTGCAGAGCTGGCACGCGAGGCATTCCGCGGTCTCCTGCCCGTGATCGTCGGGCGGCCGAGCTCGTTCTACTCCGACGGCATCTCCAACAAGGCCGTGCACCTCATGGGCATGCAGGAGCTCTTTCTCCGGATGGCGACGGATCCCGATGCCGTGCACCGGCTCTTCTCCTTCCTCGCGGAAGACAACACTGCCCTCGGCAGCTGGGAGGAGGAGCAGGGACTCCTCACGTTGAACAACGACGGCAACCAGGGGTACTGCTCAGGGAGCTCGCAGTTCTCAGACGAGGTTCCCGGCAGCGTCATTCCGGCCGGTGAGAAGGTCCGCTCGACCGACCGCTGGGGCTACCTGGAGGCGCAGGAGGCAACAGGGATCTCGCCCGACATGTTCGGCGAGTTCTTCATGCCGCACTTCGAGACGCTCGCGCGAAAGTTCATGTTGTTCAAGTTCGGCTGCTGCGAGCCCGTGCACGACCTCATGAGACATCTCCAGAAGCTTCCGGGGCTGCGCAAGGTGAGCGTCACCCCGTGGTGCAACCAGGAGAAGCTCGCGACATGCTGCCGCCGTGACATTATCTGGTCGCGCAAGCCGGTCCCGCTCAAGCTCTGCAGCGAGACCTTCGATCCCGCGGTCTTCAGGGCTCACCTGCAGGAGACCTTGGACATCGGCCGGGACTACTTCATCGAGTTCATCTTCCGCGACACGACGCGGCTGACCGGTGCAATGGAAGGACGGCTTTCCGAGGCGTGCGCCATCGTCCGCGACGTCACCGGTCACCCGGAGGGAAAGCGGTAGGGAGAACGTGGGGCGGGGAGGATCCAATGAAAAAAGCGCTTCTCGGGTCCGTGATCTCGCACCTCTTCCTCCGCAAAGCATGGCCCCAACTCTCCGGCCGCATCGACGGGCTCCCCCTGCACCGGGACGTCCGGGTGGCACGGGACGCCTGGGGCATACCGCACATCACTGCCGGCGACGAGCACGACCTGTACGCGGCCCTCGGCTTCGTGCACGCCCAGGACCGTCTCTGGCAGATGGAATCCCTGCGTCGGTTCACCGAGGGACGCCTCTCGGAGATCGCGGGAGAGAAGACGATCCTCGCGGATTACCACGCGCGCATGGTGGGAATGCCCTTCATGAAGAGGGAGGCCCTCGGGGCCATGTCGCCCGTGGAGCTGGAGCACCTCCAGGCCTACGCGGACGGGGTCAACGCGTACCTTGGCCAGAGGGGGAGGGACCTGCCCCTGGAGTTCGTGTCCATGGGTTTCACGCCAGAACCCTGGACGCCGCTGGACAGCACGAGCCTCCTCCCGTACATGTCGTGGTCCCTGCTCCTCTTCCACTTGTTCGAGGAGCTCCTGGCGCTGGCACGAGGCGGCTCGTTCACCGAGAAGGAATGGAACGATCTTTTCCCGGTCATGCCTGGCGCTGTCCTGCCGAAAGAGCCTTTCTTCGAGTCGCTCGCGCGGCGAAAGGTGGGCGCTCTCGATCCCGCGGCGCTTCTCTTCCACGCCGGGCTGCCTGACAGGTACTCTGCAGAGTCGATGACGAAGACCTTGCTCGCTCACGGGATGATGGGCGGGGGCAGCAACAACTGGGCCGTGGCCCGCGGGGACACCGGGGCGCCGCTTCTCGAGAACGACCCACACCTGGGGATAGGGCTGCCGTCGGTGTGGTACTTCTGCCACCTCACCGTGCCCGGCGTGCTCAACGCCGCCGGGTGCTCCCTTGCAGGGGCTCCCACAATTGTGCTTGGCCGCAACGAGCACGTGGCCTGGGGTTTCACCAACCTGCTGCTGGACGCCTGCGATACGCTCCTTTTCAGTGTGGATCCGGCCGACCCGGTGCGCTACAGGATCGGCGGCGCCGAACGCAGGATGACGAAGGAAGACGTTGCCATCCGGCTGCCGAAAGGGAAATCGGTCGCGCTTCCCCTGTACCGGACGGAACAGGGACCGGCAATCACCGCGGTGGAAAAAGGCGTCGAAGCCATAGCGGTCCTGCGATGGTATGGAACGCTCGCCCCGGGCACGCTCCAGGACGACACGTTTCGGGGCGCATTCGCGTTCATGAAGGCGAAGACGGCGGCCGAGCTCCTGGACGCAGGCAAGTGGTGGCGGTACGTGAGCCAGAACGTGGTGGCCGCGGACGATCAGGGCCACATCGGGTGGCACGCGTTCGGGGCTGCGCCGGTGCGCAGGGAGTACTCGGGGAGGCTCCCCGCGGATGGAAGTGCAGGCCAGGACTGGACAGGATTCCTCCCGTACGAAGAACTCCCCCATAGCTTCGATCCTCCCAACGGCTGGATCGCCACTGCGAACAATCCTCCGGAGGGATGGTCGGGGCCCGCGCTGAGCTTCATCTGGGCGCCGCCCGACCGCTACGAGCGCATCTGTTCACGCGTGGCCGACATGAAATCCGCTGCGGTCGCGGATTTCCGCCGGCTGCAGGCCGACGTGCACGTGGTCCAGGCGGACCGGCTGCTGCCGAAGATCCTTGCCCTGCCCCTGGTGTCGGCAACCGCGAAGGAAGCGGCCGCCATCCTCCGTGCCTGGGACCGGGAGGCCACCGCCGGGAGCGGTGCGGCAGCGCTCTGGGATGTCTTCATCGAGGAACTGGTCCTGGGGCTGGTTGCGGACCGGTTCGGTGACGACCTCGCACTCTACCTCAACGCGAAGACCTATGGGATCGAGCAGGAGATCCTGGACAGGCCGCGCTCGTCGTTCTGGGACGGAAAGACATCCGTGGCCCACGTGGTTGACGCCGCGCTTGGCGCAGCCATGGAGACCTGCCGCGCCCGCATGGGGCGCAATCCCTCGTCCTGGAGCTGGGGGAAGCTGCACCGTTACTTGTTCGTGCACCCCGGCGCCACCGGCAGGTTCACTTCGTGGCTGCTCAACCGGGGACCGTACCCCGCACCCGGCAGCAACAACACGGTGAATGTGTCGTGGTCTTCCGTCGCGCGGGGCAATTGGGACGTGACGAGCATTCCCTCCATGCGGATGATCGCCTCCCTGGACAGCATGGATTCCTTCTGGATCTCGGGCCCGCTCGGGCAGTCAGGGCAGCCCGGGCACCCCCACTATGACGACATTATGCCGCTCTACCTGGCGGGAGAGCAGGCACATGTGCCGCTCAGCCCGGCCGGCGTGGAAAAGGTGACAAAAGAGGTACTTGTGCTCACTCCACGTCCACGCGGCAGCACGGCGTCGCATTCTCTGCCGAGACACTGAAGCGGCGACCGCGAGCATCCTCTTCGAGCGAAAGCTTTTACCCTGCCGGGTGTCGGGCCGCTCGGATGATCTCTACAGTCCCCTTGCCCCCATCAACGCGCAGGCGGTCGCCGGTCCTGATTCGCATCGTCGCATCACCGCAACCAACAACCGCCGGAATTCCCAGCTCGCGTGCGACGATGGCGGCGTGCGACAAGGGCGCGCCGACGTCGGTGACGACGGCAGCCGCGCGCGGGAACATCGGCGTCCATCCGACATTCGTCATGGTCGTTACGAGTATCTCGCCGGCTTCCAGCTGGCTGCCATCCTCTGCCCCGGCGATCACGCGCGCGAAGCCATCCACGACACCCGCCGAGCCCGGAAAGCCGGTGATAGCGCTTTTGCCGGCAGGCACGGTGCCGTCCTGAGGGCCGAACACGTCGCTGCGCCGCGCTGGATCAGAAGCCCATTGAAAGGGGTCGAATCGCCCGCGGATGAGGGCCGGATACGGAGGCAGGCCGCAGTACCGTCGATGTGCGGCGCGTCGGGCCGGGATCGAGGAACAGGATGCCTTCTCACCCCCAAGGACTGACAGGATCTCGTCGATCGACAGGAAGAAGACGTCCTCGCCCTGCCCGATGAGCAGACCCGCGCGCAGTACAAAGCTGCGGAGCACCCAGAAAGCGCGGATGAGCTCGGAACGAGCTGCTTCGCGGTCGCGGGCGATTGCCGCCCAGCGGCTGATCCGGCGGCGCACCGACGATTCCTTCCGCGGATAACGCTCATGCAGCCGGCCCGAGGCGGCCTTGCGCCTGGCTTCCTGACTTCTCAGCAACGCGGGAGCCCCCTCCTTTGCCCGGTCCAGGCCCGCGAGCTGCTGGTCGATCCAGTCAGGCTGCTCGGCGGGGCGCGGCATGGATACTTCAGCCTCGTGCGGGCCGCGGTGACCGAACTGCCGCGCAAAGGTTTCCCGATCGATTTCACCTTCAGCGAGCTGCGAGAGACCCACCAGCGGCCCCAGGCTGGCCAACGGGGCCGAACCAGGGCTCGACACCGAGAGTAGCGCGTTGGCGTCGTCCTTGCCGACCAGTTTCTGCAGGTTGCGCGGGATCATGAGGAGACCTGCCCCGCCCTGGTTTGCAGCAGCCCGCAACATGCGGCAACACTCAAGGAAGAACGGCGCGATATCAGTCCGCCAGAGAGCGGCCAGCTCAGCTGAGGTGGAGGCGGTCCCGACGCGAGCCTTCAGCGCCTCGCATCGGTCGGGAGCTTCGGCGACGAACCCGGGCAGCTTCTTCAAGTCGGCGCGCCTCATTGCTGCGTCACGAACGGTCGAGGGCAAGGCGGTGCGCAGCAGCCGCCAGGGTGACAAGCGGACGATCGGGATCTCCAGGCCTTTCGGAATCCGTCCAAAGCCTGTCTCGATCATCGCGGTGAATCGCTGTGGGTTTATCCCGAAGGCGGCAACCAGCGATGCGGTCTCGCTCAGGTTCTTGTAGAGCCTGCCGCCAATATTGCCGTAGGGCTGAGGCCCGAAAGATGGATCTGCGTTGTCAAGGAGAATCCGGACCAGCGACCATGTGCAGGGCGTCATGACGTCGGGCACTGCCTCGCCATAGTTCGCCCTCGTCCAAAGGTAGTCGCCGGCAAGGCTGTCATTCCATTCCCCGGCAGCAGGATTGTGGCCGTGCAGAGTTGTGATCGGACGGGCCTGCAGGATTGAAAACCGGCCATGGTCGATGGCCCATTCCATGTCCACAGGCTGCCGATACAGGTCTTCGACCTGCATGCCAATGCGGGCAAGCTTGGCAACTTGTTTCCCTCGGAGTACTGCTTTTGTGCGGCGATCAGCGGGCACCGGCTCCGCGCGCGTGCCGCCAGGAACGCGTACTGTCATCGTGGTCTTCCTGCTGATCCTCTGCTCGGTCACCTTTCCCGTGACCTTGTCCACAACGATCGTATCCGGTGTGACATGGCCGCCGACAACGGCTTCCCCGAGCCCCCAGGCCGCATTGATCGTCACCTGGTCGCGCCCCCCCGTCAGTGGATTCGCGGTGAACATGATTCCCGCCGCGTCTGCGGGCACGAGTTCCTGGATCACCACCGCGAGGCTGACAGCTTCAGGAGCGATGCCGTTCCGCGCGCGGTAGCCGATGGCTCGCGCCGTCCAGAGCGAAGCCCAGCAGCGCTTCACGGCATCAATGAGCATCGCCTCCCCCTGGATATTGAGATAGGTGTCCTGCTGACCGGCAAACGAGAGCTCGGGCAGGTCTTCGGCCGTGCCTGAAGAGCGCACGGCGACGGGCATATCGCCTTTCCCGAGCCTGGCATAAGCGTTGCGAATGGCGTCAGCGACGTCCACCGGCGTCTCACTCCTGGCGAACAGCCTCCCTATCCGCTCAGATGCCTCCTGCGCAGTTGTCGCTTGATCCATTGTAGCGGCGAAGACAGCCGCCAGGATCTGCCCCTGCAGCCCGCCCTCCGTCACGAATCGGCGATAGGCCTCCGTTGTGACGTGGAATCCATCCGGAACGGGCAGACCTGCCGCTGCGAGTCGAGCGAGGGCAGCTCCCTTGCCTCCTACGGTCTCGTTCGTGGCGTGCGGATCTGCCAGCGGACACGTGTAGATTCGAGGCATCTCTCACCTCTTTGCCGCTTGTTGTGCAACGATCAGACGATCATACGATGCTGATTCTTCGCGTCAACCCGGATGCAGGACGGGACCAAGCCCCGCGAGGCGGCCCTCCGCGCCAGGTTCGCTTCAGAAGGTCGGGTGGTCCCGACGTCTTTGCCGATGGAATGAGCCGAGCACCACTTTCACGGCCCCGAGCAGGGCATACGACCCGCCCGAGCTGCAGGGGCGCCAGTCGGTGGGCTGGGCCAAAGCGCCTCGGGCGGGGTACGCCCCCCGATTCAGCGGGAAGTCCTCAGGATCGGCGTGTATCTACTCCGGCTCCCCTGTCGTCGAGTCCACGTCCACCTGGGTCCCGTCCATGTCCACGTGCACCGTCTTCTGTCCGTCCAGCGTGACGGTCGCCGTGTTGGAAGCGGTACTGGTCGTGCCATCCGCCTTCGTGATAGTGGCGTTATAGCTGACCTGGATGGTTCCCGTGTCAGTGACGAGATAGCTGCCGTCAGACTGGAGCACCGCAGCCACCACCACGGGGCTGCTGCTGGCGATCGTCTGCGAGAGACTTCCGACCACCGTCGTACCGTTGGCATAGATATGCGTGAAGTCGACGGTCTTGCTTCCGCTCAGGGTGAACCCTGGATCGGAGCCGCCCACGGTCAGCGCGGTCACCAGGAAGCTGCTCGTGGAGTCGGTTTTGCTCTCGACGTGCGAAGTGCTGTTGGTGAAGTCCGCCTGCAGGTTGCGCTTGTAGGCAATGGAATGAATGCTGGACAGCTGCGCCCCTCCGCTCGTCAGGGGAGAGACCTGGGTCCCGGTTCCGCTTCCGTCCGTTGACGCCAGGAACGCGATGGAGAGGCTCACGGTCGAGCTGCCCGTAAATGCGCCGGCCGTGATGTTGCGGGACCGGTTCAGCTCGTAGTCGCTGTTCACGGAGCTCCAGGCGAGCTGGCCACCGCGCAGGCCGTCCGCCAGGTACAGCGCGAAGTCGGATCCGCCATGCAGTGGCCAACGGGAGCCCAGCGCCCAGGCGCCCAGGAAGACGGACCCGAGGTCCGTCGTCTCCTGCACCGTACCCGTGGTCGGGTCCGCCACCGTTGTTGCAAGGTCTTTCGCCGCGATCTGTTTCGTGTCCGAGCCCGAAGATGCCCCGGGCGCCACGGGCGCAACGGAACACGCGGCGGCCAGCAGCACGACTGCTGCAACGGTGAGGGCCCTGACTATGTGTGCTCGCTTCATCTTGCCCCTCCAGTTCAGAGATACCTTGACTCACAATATATTGTTTTTCTATCGGAAGTGGCTCGTCGGGGTGTACCTCGATGACCGCGCGGCGTCCGGACGGTGCCCGTCGCCTTGCCGGGAGTGTAACCGAACGGTTACATCCGGTAGACCATCGCCCTCGCCTGAGCTGTCGGCTGTAGACTGCGTGTGTGACCGTCGTCGCACCATTGGTAGCTGCCCGTCTCCACCATCTAGCGCCGGCGGTGTTATATAACAGGTTTTTATGACCGATACTGGGCGCGTCCGTGGTAAGCTCTTTTCAAGTACACGACACAAGGAGGCTCAGCAGTCTATGGAAAAGCCCGCGTATCGACGAATGGCGCTTGGGGCACGGGCGCTGGTTTTCGTCGGTTTCCTGTCGCTGACGTCGTGCTCGCTTATCGCCAGTATCTTCTCCGGAATCCCCGCGGCTCCCACGGGGGTGCAGGTGTCTGCAGCCATCGCAACGGTCACCGTGAGCTGGAGTTCCGTTTTCGGAGCCACATCGTACACCGTGTACGATACGATCGACGGAACCACTCCGAGCGCCAGCAACTATGCAGATTCGAACTCTCCCTCGGGGACGGCGACAACCATCACGTACCGCGCAGAAACCCCGGGGACCCTGAAGGTCGTGGTGACGGCATCCAACAACAACGCGGAGGGAAACGGCAGTTCTCCGGTGACCGTCTCCACGCTTGTGCCGACCAACGTGGCCGCGACAGTTGCCGTATGGAACACCCTCGTCAACGGCGGCTCCGGGGGCGGCCAGACAACAATAAGCTGGAATGCGGTGCCGGGCGCTATGTCCTATAACTTGTACCACACATACAGCCCTACCGGCGGCGCGGCTGCCACGCCCACGGAGGTTTCCGGCGGCGGACCGGGGCCCAGTACGTTCGAGCCTGCTGCCGACATGGGGCTGCCAGGGCCGAGTCGTACCTTCACAATGGCCTATGCCGACCCCACCGGCGCCACATTCAATTTCGCGGTGTCGGCGGTGGACGCCAACGGCTACGAGGGAGCCCTGAGCGCCGTGGTCGGCGCAACCAACCCGGGGCCTTGATGGTGGGGCCGAGGACTCCTCGGCTGCTCTAAAATGCCGCTGCGCGTCAGGAATCGTGCAGCGGCACTCCTTCCTCCCTCACGGAGCGACGATGGGCCGCGGCCTTCGGATCCGCCGTGTCTGCTTTCATCTGATTCGAGTAGACTGACGGGGATATGGTGAGAGACCATAGGGCTGCCTCCAGAAGCTACTTCGACAGGCTTGCGCCACGCTACGAACACCACTATTACGGTCGCCACGGGCGTCAGCAGTATCAACGGGTCGCAGACATTGCACGCGTCTGGAAATTCTCCTCGGTCCTGGACGTCGGCTGCGGGACGGGTGGTCTTCTGGCATCCCTGCATCACCCAGGGCTTGAGCTGGCTGGCGCTGATCTATCGCCAGGGATGATAGAGGAAGCGAAGAAGCGCCTCGGGAAGGCAGCCGACCTGCGGGTCGCCGATTCCGAAGCCCTTCCCTGGAACGCAGGCAGCTTTGACCTCGTGGTAACGACAGACTCCTTCCACCACTGGCCCGACCCGGTGAAATCGCTGTCCGAGGTGAGACGAGTGCTGAAGAAGAATGGACACGTCGTCATCGCGGACGTCTGGGCGCCTTTTCCGCTGAGGCAATTGGGCAACTGGGTGGCACGATTCGGCAAGGAGGGGGATGTCAAGGTCTACTCGAAAGCAGAGTTCGAGCGGATGCTGAGTGAAGTCGGATTTGTTGAAATCAAGCTCGCTCACCTCAGCATCATGGCAATCGTCGTGAACGCGAAAGTCGGCACATAGGAGATCCTGCGCCAACGCATTGAGGGGGCTCGCAAACGCGCGAAGGTCACGAACACGAACAACGAAACGCCCGCAAATGCGACGATCGGGCCGCGACGTTCGATCAGAAGCGATTCGACTACTTTCGCTGGATGCAGCGAAAGGCGCTCGAGCACGTGAGGTTCTATTCGACGGCGGAGTATGAGATGATGTTCAGCCGGGTTGGGCTGAAGGCAGTCGCGTCGAGAACAATCTGGCCCCCCTTGAAGGCGCACGTCGCCGAAAAACAGGATGGAAACTGACCGAGCGAGCCACACCGCCCAGTACATGGCGTTCTTCCGCGCTATCGAGTCTTCGAGACCGTCAAGGCGACGCCTGTTTCACGATCCGCTTGCTCACCTGTTTCTGAGTCTGAGATTGCGCTTGGCCGCCGCGGTGGCGGCGGTTCCCCTGATCGGAGAGATCATCCCGTGGATTCTGGACACCGTATGGCCAGGGGCGCGGACTTCAGCAATTGCCCGGACGCGTTTCATTGATGATCGCCTTCGGCGTGCGCTTCAGCAAGGGTACAGCCAGGTCGTGATTCTCGGCGCAGGATTCGACAGCCGCGCGTACCGCATGGCGGAGTTGGCGAGCGCAAGGGTGATCGAGGTCGATCATCCAGCGACTTCGTGCGAAAAGCAAAGAGCCTTGAGGAGCGGCATTCGCGAGCTGCCGCAGAATGTTCAGTTTCTCGAAATCGACTTCAACATCGAAGGCTTGCAGGATGCGATGCAGCGCGTCGCTTTCGATCCCACTGCGCCGACGGTCGTCATCTGGGAGGGCGTGACCAACTATCTCACAGAAGAAGCGGTCGACGCGACGCTCCAATCGCTGAGAGTGATCTGCGCACGGTGCATTGTGCTGTTCACCTATATAGACAGGGCAGTCCTGGAGGGCAGTGCGTCGTTCGCTGGGACATCAAGCGTGAAACAGCGGCTGAGAAAAGTCGGGGAACGATGGACGTTCGGTTTCGACCCGGATGCGTTGCCTGCTTACCTGGGCGCTCGTGGATATCGTCTTCTTGAGGATGTAGGATCGGTCCACTACAGGACGGTTTACCTGCCGATCCGCAGGCGACTTCTTCGCGGCTACGAGTTCTACCGAATTGCAGTTGCACGGAGCGCGGATTCATCGCTTTCTTCCGTGATGCCGCCTGGATGACGAGCCTGATGGCTCCTCCCGCGACGACAAGGTGGTCTTCCTGTAGTCGATCACCCGGCTCGCGCCGATCGACTCGACGGGCCCGGCGGCGGCGGCCCGGACTATCCGCGTTCTGGGACGGAAGAGCCCGCCTGCCATGAAGCGGATGAAGCAGGGATTCGCCTTCATCCTGCGATCGTCCCTCGAGTTGATTGAGGAAGCGAGGACCCTGTTCAGGACCCCGTCTTCCGCCGGGGCGGGTTTCACGACGTCTCTCCGTTGAGTACAGGGTAAGCCCCGCGCTCGGCCGTACACACTTAAGTGTTGTTTCGAGTGTGTTCTTTCGACCGGCTGCTGGTCAGGTTCGCGGAAGGCGCGGGACTCATTGGCTTCCTGGGCGAGGGTGCCCCGATGGCCAGACTCCTCTCCGTGGCTCCAACGCAGATCATGCCGGCCGCCGCGGGCAAGCAGCTGCCGGCCCTCGCAGCAGAGAAGCAGATGCGCGAATGCCGCATCACCGAATCCGTTGCGCGGCGTGAGCTCGAGGTTCAGCGGCGCACGAAAGCTGTCGCCCGCGGCCGCGAGCCGGGCTTGCTGTAGTGGCCGTCCCTCCTGCATCGGTCTCCCGCGCCGAGAAAATCAACACTCCGAACGACACTTTCGTGTCTGCACGCCGCGGGGCGCATTGGGCATGCTTGCACCATCAAAGGTGAAGGAGAGAATCATGGAAACAACAGAGCAAAAGACGCGGATCCTTGGGCTGGCTTTTCTGATCCAGTTTGTCACATCGTTCACGGACGGTGTGCTCGTGCTGCCCATGGCGACTGGGGTGGGGGGCTTCGGTCGGATGGAGAACATCGGCCAGACCATGGCCACCATTGCGAAAAACGCCGGGCTTGTCCGTTTCGACATCCTCCTGGAGCTGGTTACCGCGGCCGCCGTCATCTTCCTCGGCGGGATGCTGTACTCGGCAGTGAGAAAACAGAACGAAGGGCTCGCTTTGACTGCCTTCGGTCTCTACGTCCTGGAAGGCGTCCTGGTCGCGGTCACAAAACTCGGACTCTTCGCCCTCCTGGTCATCAGCCGGCAGTTCATCGCCGCGGGCAGCCCCGCCTCGCTGGAACCGACGGCCAGGCTGATATACGACGTCATGTCGTACTCATCCACGATGTTCAATTTCGCCGCCTGCCTGGGCATAACGATCTTCTACGCCCTGCTATACAAGGCCCGCACAGTGGCGCGGCCCTTGTCCCTGTGGGGCCTGGTGAGCATCCAAGGCGTCTTCGCGGGAGTATTGATGGGTCTCTTCGGCGTCAAAGCTCCCATCTTCGTCTACGTCCTCTACATCCCCTTCGAACTCGTGATCGGCGTCTGGATTCTCATCAGAGGCGTGAAAAAGGAAACGGTGAACTAGCGGAATGGGCGTGCTCGTGCGAACAAAGGATCACAGGAGGCATTTCATGGACACGTATCGACGATCGGGAATCGTGACGGGGATCTTGTTCATCGCGGCGGACGCCGCCGGTTTCCTGTCACTTATTGCGCAACCGATTCTCAACGCCCCGGACTACCTGTTACGAATCTCCGCGAATGAACCGACGGTCCTTGCGGGGGCGTTGCTGGTTTTCATCATGGGATGGGCCGACGCCGGCATCGGGATTTCGATGTATCCGATTCTGCGGAGGCACAACGAAGGCCTCGCCCTGGGCGCTGCCGGATTCAGGATCATCGACGGGGTATTTCATTGCATCGGCGCTGTTCTCATCCTCCTTTTGGTGACCTTGAGCCGGGAGCTCATCACGGCGGGACCCGCCGCTCTGTCGCGGTTCCAGAACCTCGGCGCGCTGCTGAGGGAAGGGCGCACCTGGGTAGGCGATGTAGCGGCTCTGCCCGCCTGGTGCATCGGCGCGTTCCTGTACTATTCGCTGTTCTTCAAGGCGCGGCTGGTCCCCCGCTGGCTGTCCGTATGGGGGCTCGCCGGGATCACACTGACCATAGCCGGCAGCATCTTGGTCCTGTTCCGTCAGATCGTTCCCCTGTCGACTGTCCAGATGCTCATGTACCTGCCCGCCGCTCTCCAGGAAATAGTGCTGGCGATCTGGCTCATCGTGAAGGGATTCAATCCATCCGCGACCGCCTCGCCGCAGCCAAGAGCTTCATGAAGTATCAGATACGGATCGAGGGCGAGCTGGGAAAGGAATGGGCGGACTGGTTCGGAGGCCCTGCCGTCTCCCGGGAGGGGGACGACGTCACGCTCCTGACCTGCGCCGTAGCCGACCAGGCCGCGCTGCATGGCCTGCTCAGGAAGCTACGCGATCTGGGCTTGCCCTTGCTTTCGGTCAATCGCATCGACGACAGTCCCGAGGGGAAGCCCGAGGGAAAGCAGAAATAGCCGTCGCGGCATGGTGAGACCACCGCGACGACAGGAGGTTCAAATGAATACCAGAAATGTTCTCAGGGTGGCGGGGCCGGCGGGCTGTGCTCTTTGCCGTCGCGCTGCTGAGCTCTTGCACCACGACCAATCTGACGAGCAACAGGACCGGGTGGTCGGACTACGCGACCATCGCGATCAAGGACTACACCGTGGTCGGAATCGTTCGCGTCACGAGCGAGGAGGTCACGCAGCGAGGCTTTCTTGGCATCGCCAATTCCCACACCGGTTCGCAGGTCACCTACGACTTGCTCGTCGGTGAGGCGAAGAAGCTTGGGGCCGACGACATCATCAACGTCAGGATCGATCGCACCGACAAGAGCCTTCATGGAATCTTCGATTGGCTCGGGTACACCGAGAAGTACGCGTACACCGCCAACGCGCTGGCGATCAAGTATACACAGGCTGCTGCGGGATACGTCCCCGACGGTGCCAGCGGTGCTTCCGGAATGGGCGGCGGGCCCGGTCTCACTGAGTCCGCCGCCTCTCCAGGGCTAGCGGAAGCAGATGACGCTCCCGCGACTCCGTAGCACAGCCGAGACCGGCCGCGGGTTCAGCAGGTATGGGTTCGCGATTTTTGTTCTGAATGCGGGGATTCTTTAGCCGCACGAAAGGGAACCGAAAGGGGGAAGCTTATGGGCAGAATCGCAAGGATTGGAGAAGATGTCGAGGGATATGCAGTCCCCCTCCTGAATGAAAGGAAGATACGGGCATCGGCCGGAATGCTGTTTTTGGCCATGCTGCTATCTTATGTGCTGATCTTATTCACGGGGAATTTCCTGCTCATTAAGTACGTGATAACCATCTTTCTTGCGGATATGACCATGCGCGTATGCATCAACCCTGCATTTTCTCCATCGCTGATAGTTGGTCGCCTAATAGTAAGGAATCAGACCCCTGAATATGTAGGGGCACGACAGAAGAGGTTCGCATGGACAATAGGCATGGCCCTGTCCGCCACCATGTTCGCTTTGATGGTCGTGGCAAACACACATAGCCCGATAACGGGAATCACCTGCCTGATTTGCCTGACATTCCTGTTCTTCGAGTCGGCTTTTGGGATCTGCCAGGGGTGCAGGTTCTATCCCTTGTTGTTCAAAAACAAGGCTCATGACTGTCCTGGCGAAGCGTGTGGGACGAGATCACGCGAGGGCATTCAAAAAACATCGAAAGCCCAGATGCTTGTCGTTCTCGGATCCATCGTCTGCATTGTCCTTGCGGTCTTTCTTTTCAATGGGACTTTCAGCAAGAAGCCCCATGCCTTATTTGGATTCGGCAACTCCATAGGGTCCGACCTGGCCTATCATGAGCAACCCGCGCTCCGGCTGCCCGCAAGTGCTGCATTGCCCGGTTCGCACGATGAATCGACGCGGCGAGGAGAGGCGCTTTGATCACCAGGCGGCGTGGCTTGGCGGCGATATCGCCGTCAGTCAGATGAGGCATTCCTTCTTGTAGTTGCGGGATGCTCCACCCTCGACGTGGCGGTGCCGAACGGCTTGTTTCTCTCTACAGGTGACTACGTGCCCGGCATCAGGACCCTCGGCGTGATCCAGGAGAAATCGATGGTGTTCGCTCCACTGTTCCTCATAGACCTCAACACGGTGAACCAGGGCCTCTACAAACGGCTCATCGCCCGCGCGCAGTCACTTGGCGCGAACGGCGTGACCGACGTGAAATTCGCCTGGAAGCCTTCGCCGTTGACCGCCCTGACCCTCGCCATCGCGAGCGGCGTGTTCGACTTCTACGTGGAAGGGATTACGATCAGGAAACAATAGCGCTCCCGGCTGCCGTATCGGTGAGATTTCGTGATCCGGAGGTAAAGCCCCTGCCGAATAGAGTTGTCGACACGCTGCGCAAGGAGCGGAGCATGAGGAATCAGCGGACGCCCGCTGTCCGCAATCCTTCCCTCATGCGGCAGGAAATGGAAGTCGAAGCTTATTCCCAATCCAGTTTTTTCACCTCCGTGAAGCTCCTGAGGCTGATGGAGAGTACGAGATCGTGATAGCCGGGGTACAGCGGACAGAAAGACCGATGCCCGGACTGATGAAGCCGAGCCCCAGGTCGCCGAGGTTGTACCACACCTCGGCCCGCGTCGCGTGGAGCGCGGCCAATGACTCCGCGCGCGCGACAATGACGCCGACGGCCGCGGGCACTGCCATCGTTGTGCCGCCGGACCCGGCTACGGCGACCACGCCGTGCATCTTGCGCGCTCAGGGAGAAAAGGACAGGGCTGCCAGGATGCAGCGGAGCTTCCGCGAGCTCGATGTTCAGAGCTCTCCGCCGTAGCGCGCCGAAGTCAGGTCATTCTCAAGCTGGTGCGCCAAGGAGCGCGCGGACCTGTGGGCGAGCTCCGTGAATCCGCGCGCAAGGTCCTCCTCCGACATTTCCGAAAGTATGGTCGCCGTTACCATGTTGCCGACGATCCGTCCCAGGCCGAACATGGCGGGGCTCGCACGGTCGTTCACGGTCATGTCGCGACGCCATATGAGCTCACCGCCGGCGTTGCGAGCCAGACTTGCAGTCAGGTGGATGCGGAGGGACACCGCACTCCCGAAAGAGTGCGCCCGGATGCCCCAATCGTGGATCGAAAGCAGGAGCACATAGTCGGCGTGCGTTCTCTCCGGTTCCTGCTCTGCATCGAGTGCCGCCGCGCACGCCGCGTAGGATTCACTGAAAAGAATCTCCGGCACGTCGACAGACGCCAGGGCGCCGCGCATCGCCCCCGCGGCTTTTTCCGCCTGCCCCGCCTTTGCAAGATTGGTCATCACGCTGAGTGCGCTGTAGACCGGCATGTGTTTGTCCAGCGCCACGTAATAGGAGACATCCAGCCGAGGCTCGGGAGGGGTCTGCATGGCGGCGGCAAGTGTCGCGCCCTTGAAATCGTACCTTTCAAGCCTGTTGACCGTTGCGCATGAAGCGAGCAGAGCTGCCAAACCGGTACACGCGGCGGCGGCCAGGATCTTCCTGGCGGCGCTCATGATGTGCCTCTTTTCCATGCCACAATCCCCGATCGTCCATGGGTTTCCATGAAATGCCTCCCGTGATCCTTTGATAGTGCAAGTATGTCGATCCCGTCCCGCAGCGCGCAGACACGAAAGTGTGATTCGGAGTGTTGTTCTCAGGGATGCGGGCGATCGCGAAAGGCGGCAAGGCCGCGACAGCAGGCCCGGCTCGCGGCCGCTGCCAACGGCTTCTCCGGTTGTGGCCTTTGCTCGTGTCCATGGCGAGGAAGAGGCGCTTCGTCAGAACGGAGAGGAGCCTGGCCGTCGGGGTACCCTCAGATTGTCCGTGCGATTCTAGCCGCCAGAGTTGTAGGGATCAACGAGCCGAGCGCCAAGGGAAGTGAATCGACAGGTTTAGCTGCTTTTGGGATCCCGGGGTGTGTTGTATAATGGATCCGTGCCTTCGGCAATCCTGGCGACGAAACTCTACATCCCGCCACTGCGGCCCAAAACGGTCCATCGGCCGCGCCTGATCGAGCAACTGAACGAGGGTCTCTCTTCCCATCGCAAACTGACGCTCATCTCGGCCCCCGCCGGTTTCAGCAAGACCACGCTAGTCAGCGAATGGATTGCTGATTCGAGGCGGCCAGCTGCCTGGCTGTCGCTGGATGAAGGCGATAACGATCCCGCCTGCTTCGTGACGTACCTCGTCGCTGCCGTGCAGACGATTGCACCAACTATTGGCTCAGGAGCGATTGTTGTGCTCCAATCTCCGCGGCCGCCCTCCACGGAGTCGATGTTGACATCCCTGCTCAATGAAATCGCTGCCATGCAGGAGGATTTCATCCTCGTCCTTGACGACTGCCACGTGATTGACTCCGAGCCGATCAACATGGCCCTCACCTTCCTGCTCGAGCATCTGCCGCCGCAAATGCACCTGGTCATCGCCACCCGCGAGGACCCGCCGCTGCCCCTGGCGCGCTTGCGCGCCCGTGGCCAACTTACCGAACTGCGCGCCGCCGACCTGCGCTTTACCCCCACCGAAGCCGGCGATTTTCTCAACCAGGTGATGGGCCTGAACCTCACGGCGGAAGACATCGCCGCACTGGAAGCCCGCACCGAAGGCTGGATTGCCGGTCTGCAATTGGCTGCGCTTTCAATGCAGGGATGCCAGGACGCCGCCAGCTTCATCAAATCGTTCACCGGCAGCCACCGTTTCCTGCTGGACTACCTGGTGGAAGAAGTCCTTCAGCGGCAGTCCGAAAGCGTCCAGGCTTTTCTGCTGCGCACTTCGATCCTCGACCGCCTGTGCGGCCCGGTGTGTGACGCGGTCCTGGGTTCTCCCCCGGCCTCGGGCAGGAAACCCTGGAAGGTCTGGAGCGCTCCAACCTGTTCATTGTCCCGCTGGACAACGAACGGCGTTGGTACCGCTATCACCATCTCTTTGGAGAATTCCTGCGGCAGCGGCTGTACCAACGCGCATTTTCAGGCAACGAAGAGGCAGGCGTGGCCGAATGCCATGTCCGTGCCGGCCAGTGGCATGAAGACCACGGCCTGGAGATTGAAGCGTTTCATCACGCGGCTGCGGGGAACGATATTGAGCGCGCCGCGCGCATCATTGAAGGAAACGGCATCCCCCTGCACTTTCGTGGCGCGATTGTCTCCATGCTGGACTGGCTGGCGTCGCTGCCGACCGCGGTGCTGGATGCGAGACCCTCGTTGAGGGTCAGGTTTGCCACGTTGTCGCTGGTTGCCGGGCAATCGACCGGCGTCGAAGAGAAACTGCAGGCTGCTGAGGCGGCTTTAGCTGCTGTTCCGCAAGGCGCCGAGCCGGACAACAGGACCCGCGACCTGGTTGGACAAATTGCCGCCTCGAGGGCCACGCTGGCGCTCACTCACTACCAGCCGGAAGCCATGATCACCCAGGCTCGCCGTGCCCTGGAGTATCTGCCCCCCGACAACCTGCTGTCCCGCTTCAGGGCAAGTTGGACGATTGGGATGGCCTACCAGTTCCGGGGAGAACGTGCGGCAGCCAGCCAGGCCCATGCTGAAGCGTTGTCCATCGCCCAGGCGGCCGGGAATGTTCTCAACACCAGTCTGGCAACGCTCTCCCTGGGCCAATTGCAGGAAATGGACAACCAGCTCCGTCAGGCGGCCGAGACCTACCGGCGTTCCCTGCAGCTGCTTGGCGATCACTACCTACCCCCGAGTGCCAGCGAAGCCTGTCTCGGCATGGCGCGCATCTGCTACGAGTGGAACGACCTGGACGCTGCTGAGCGGCACGGGCAACAGGCCCTGCAACTGGCGCGACAGTATGACCGCGTGATTGACAGATACATATTCTCCGAGATATTTCTCGCACGCCTGAAACTAGCCCGTGGCGATGTGGCCGGCGCGGCCGCCCTGTTGACGGAGACCGCGCAGTCCGTACGCCAGAATGACTTTGTGCATCGGATCCCTGATGTGGCTGCCGCACAAGTGCTTGTCCTGCTTCGACAGGGTGATCTGGCGGCAGCCGCTCAGTTGGCCAAGACCCACGAACTCCCCACCAGCCGGGCCAGGGTACTCCTGGCCCAGGGAGACCCGCCCGCGGCCCTGGTTTTGCTTTCGCCGCTGCGCCACCAGATGGAGGCAAAGGATTGGCAGGATGAACGGCTCAAGGTGATGGTTCTCCAGGCGGTCGCGCACCATGTGCACGGAGAAAAGGAAAAGGCCATTCAACTGCTGGGTAAGGCCCTGGCACTGGCAGAGCCAGGAGGCTTTGTCCGGCTCGTTTGTTGACGAAGGCGAGCCAATGCGAATGGCGATTTCTGATTTTCGATTGTTGATTGAGAAGCAAGCGGGCAGCCAAGATCATAAACTGCCCGGTTACGTCGACAGAGTCCTGGCTGCTTTCGCACAACCGGCGGCCTTGCCGCAATCCGCGACGGAACACCCAAACTCCCGATTGCGTGAGCCATTGAGCCAACGCGAGTTGGAAGTACTGCAGCTTATTGCGCAGGGACTCTCGAATCATGAGATTGGTGAACGGCTTTTCCTCGCGCTGGACACGGTGAAAGGGCACAACCGCAATATTTACGGCAAACTGCAGGTTCAAAGACGCACCGAAGCAATAGCCCGCGCCCGCGAGTTGGGTTTCTTGTAAGCGCAAGTGTCCGTTTTCAAAACAACACCTTTCACCGACGGCCAGCCGTTCAGCGACCGGAGCCGAACGCCACCTGCACGGCCCCTCCCGGCAGAGCGGCCTGGAGCTGCGTGAGATCCACGAAGAAATAGTCCCGGGAGCCCAGCACATCGCCAAAGGAATCGAAAACGTCTCCCGACAGCGTGTGGACCGGCAGGGGATCACCGGGCTTCGTGGCGATGGCCATGCCGCTGTTGATCTTCTTGCCCTTCTCGTCGCGGGCCGTTGTCGGCCGCAGGAGGTTCATCGACTCGATCACGATCCCCGAGTAGAGGTTCTCGTGAACGTAGGAAACCGTGCCGTCGTCATCCACCGCCAGCACGATGCCGGCGTGGGTACGGGGGTCGTGGACCCGGTCACCGTCGCCCTTGGCGTCGTGGGTGTTGTTCCAGAAGACAACGTCGCCGGGCCGGGGAAGCCTGTCGGTGAAGATCGCGTTGCGCTCGCGCAGCGTCATGTAGAGCCTGTTGACGCCGTCGCCCGTGTAGAGACCGAAGTCCTTCTGAACATCGAGCGCCATGCCCCAGAAGATGGCGCTCACAGTGCCGATGCAGTCGAGCGTGAAACCTCTCCCGTTCACCGTCACCTTCGCCTCCGGAGCCTTTCCCAGGAGCGTCCTGGCCGAGGCGATGACCGACAGCTCGTCGTCGGACGGGGGCGCCTGCCGTTCCTTCTCGGTCCTGTAGATCCCGAGCGCATCCGTGGAGATGAGCGACGGATGGTTCAGGGGGTGCTCGGACCCCGTCGTCGCCGCGGCCTGCGCCGCCGTGGAGGAGGCGGGGGCGGGGCCCCCGCCCGCCTGCGCCGGCGCGAGATGAGGCGTTGTGGCGCAGCCGGCCACGAGAAGCGCGGCGGCGACGAGCAGGTATGTGGATCCCTTCATCGGGGTCTCCTTCCTTCACGGCTTCGATGGCGTCGTGGGAGTGGACGTGGATTCGACGGGCGGTGTTCGCGCCTTGTCCAGCGCCCTGTACGCAGCGGTTCCCTTCATCTTCGCGTTCCCGCCGGCAAGGTCGTAGGCGGTCTTCCCCGCGTCCGTTGTCAGCATGCCGTCGGCCCCGGCCACGAGGAGAGCCGTGACCACGTCCGGCGAGGCAGAGTCGCGCGCCGCGAGCATGAGGACCGTCAGTCCGTCGGGCGTGCGGTCGTTGACTTTCGCTCCGGCTTTCACGAACGCGGCGATGACCTTCGGATCCGGGTTGCGTTGCGCGGCGTACATCAGGGCCGTCCAGCCGCGGGCGTCGTGATCGTTGACGTCGATGCCCCTGGCAACGGCGTCGCCGACGTCAGCAGCGACACACGTGCGAGCCCGCTGGAAGAAGCTCTGCGCCCGCTCCAGCGCCCTGTACGCAGCGGTTCCCTCGACCTTTGCGTTGCCGGCCGCCCAGTCGAACGGGGTCTTGCCGTCGCCAGCGGTCAGCTGCCCGTTCGCGCCGGCGGCAAGGAGCGCCGTGATGACGTCCGGGTTCCTGCTCGCCCGCGCGGCCAGCAGGAGCGGCGTCCACCCATCGGGGGTCGTGTCCTCGGTACGGGCGCCGGATTTCAGCAGCGCCGTCGTGACGCCCGCATCCGGGTTGCGCTCCGCGGCGATCATGAGCGGCGTCCACTGGTTCGCGTCCCTGTCCTCGACCGCGGCCCCGGCCTGGATGGCCGCCGCAACGGTGGCCGCTGACGCGGTGCGAACCATCTGGCAGAGGCTCTGCGCCCGCTCGAGCGCACCGTACGCCGGGGTGCCCTTGAGGATCGTATTGGAGGTGACGTAGTCGAAGGCTGTTTTCCCCGTGCGCGAGGTGAGCTGGCCGCTTGCGCCGGCTTCCAGGAGGGCCGCCACCACGTCCGTGCTGCGGCCTCCGCGCGCGGCGAGCATCAACGGCGTACGTCCCCCCGTGTCAGTTTCGTCGATCGCGGCCCCTGCCTTCACCAGGGCGGTAATGACCTCGGCGCTCGGGTTGCGCTCCGCGGCGTCCATGAGTGGCGTCAGGCCCGCCTCGTCCTTGTCCTGGACGCGCGCGCCGCGCGCGAGCGCCGCCTCCACCTGGTCGGCGGACGCGGACCTGACGAACTCGAAGAATCTCTGTGCGGCCTGGAGCGAGACGACAGCATCGGTTCCCTCCAGGGCGTCATTCGTCGCGCCGAGGTCGTACGCGGTGAGCCCGTCGGAGGTCTTGAGCGCGCCGTCGGCCCCGGCCTTGAGAAGGGCGGCGATGAGTTGCGGGGCGCGCGTCTTGTCGGCCGCCCACATCAGTGCCGTCCTCCCGTCCCGGTCCCGTCGTTGACCCTCGCGCTGGTCGGCGAGGAGGTCCAGGGCGATCTCGTGCCTGTCGGGGTTCTCGCAGGCATACATCAGCGGCGTCCGCTTCGCCTTGTCGGCATCGTTGACACGGGCGCCGGCCCGCAGCAGGGCGCGGACCACGTCGCCGCTGTTGTTGTAGCGCGCGGCCTTGATCAGGGGCGTCATGCCGTAGCCGTCCCTTTCATCGATCTTCGCACCGGCCCGCAGGAGAGTCGTGATGACCGCGGGGCTGTCGTTCTCGGCAGCGGCCCAGAGAAACGCGGTTTGCCCGTCCACGTCCTTGTCCGCGATCTTTGCCCCTGCCTCGATCAGGGCGGTGATGACGGCGGGGTTCCGGTTCCCGTCAGCCGCGTACATGAGCGCCGTGACCCCCGTCTTGTTCCGCGCGCCGATCCCCGCCCCTGCCACCAGCAGCATGGTGATCACCCCGGGGTCCGGATTGGCTGCCGCGGCCATCATCAGCGGCGTTGCGCCGTCCCTGTCGTACTGGCTCACGTCGGCCCCGTCGACGATCTCCGCCGCCAGTTGATCGGGGGTCGCCTCGCGGACGAAAGTGAGGAAGTCCGCCCTGTCGCCGGCGAACGCCGGGCCCGAAAGCAGGAGGCACAGCGTCACGAGCGTGAAGGCCCTCACCATGAGACGATGGTAGCACGGTCAGTCCGTGTCCGCACATCGTTTGGTCCCTCGCATCCGACGCAGCGGGGATCGTCAGGCACGTGGGCGCAGAGCGTTACGAGGCGGCGCTCCCGGAATGGCGCCCTCGAGCCTGCCCGTGAGGAGGAGAATCCCCGCGATCAGGAACACTGATCCCGCGCCGACGAGGCCGAGCTGCCCCGACGTCGGCACGAAGGGGCGGTAGACCAGGAAGAAGAGCCCCAACGGGACGATTGTCCCGATCGCGTTCTGCAGCGCGACGGTGACCACGACCCTGCCGTGCCGCAGGGCGTGCTGCGTGGTGAGCACCCCCAGCGCGCTTCCCGCGGCCGCGATGGAAAGTGCAACCGCCCCGACCAGGATCTCCAGCCCGTCTGCCGGGGCGTGGCCGAGCCGACCTGCCGCCCCGGGAAACGAATCCCGTGCTGATAGCGCCGATGGCATACAGGAGACCACTCTGCACGCCGAAGAGGATGCCCGCGACGGATTCCGCGCCGCGGGCGGCGCGTGCCGCGGCCGTGCACATAAGGATCAGAACCACCACGGCGCCCAGGAACAGGAGGGCGCGGAGGAGCAGCGCGGGATCCCGCGGAGAAGTTGCCATGACGTCGACAGCGAGCCGCGACAGTCCAAACCCGAAAACCGCGAGGACGAGGAGCGTGACTCCTGCAAAGTCTTTCCACCGCGGCCTCTCCACGCCCGTGAGCACCGCGGCCAGAGCGAGGACCACGAGCCCGACCGCCATCAGCCCCGGCACCAGGACGGGGCCGACGAGTCCAACGGCCACGAAGTTCAAGGGAACACCCACGACGAATTGCAGTGTGAATCCCACGACCCACAGCGGGCTGCGCAGGAAGGAGAACCGCAGGGGCTGGTCCACGGGCAGGCGTGATACCGCCCGCTTCATGACGAGGACGCCAAGATTGTACACGATCCCCGCGAGGACCGCGAAGAAAACACCCAACCCGTATCTCATGGGACGGGATTACCAGGCAAGCCGGACGCTGCTGCCGCCGCGGCGGCGCATGCCGTCGTAGCGCTCACGCTCCTCGGCGAGCATCCGCGCGAGGCGTTCATGCTCCCGGTCCGACTGCTTCTGCAGATCCTCCGCGACGGCCCGGTAGGATGCGAGGGTTTCCTCGGGCTGGAAGGAAGAGGCGGGGATAGGCGGAAGAAAGCTCACGAGGTACAGCGTGTCCTGGAATGTCGTGAAGACCTCCGTGTCTCCCTCCTTTCCCCTGAAGGAGCGCATGCGGCGGCGGCCTTCTTCGATCATGACGAACACGGGGAAGATGTCTGCCCCGGCGAGGTGGGCGATGCGCACGCCCCCGCTCCGCGGCCTCTCGAATCCCGGCCTCCCGATCGCCGCGTGGCCCTCGGTGAGGGAAACAACGAGGGGCGTGCCCCCTTTCACGGTGGAAACCGCGCGCTGGACCGCATCCTCCGAGGCCCGCTTGTCCAGCGCGATGAACCCCGCCGCGCTGAGGAGGTGCCCGACGACAGGGACCTTGAAGGCCTCACGATCCAGGACCATGCCGAAACGGCGGGCGGAGAGATGAAAGAGAGCCACGGCGTCGTACGAGGTCGAATGGTTCAGCACGATGTACACGCGCTTGCCCCGGGGCAGTGACGCAAGCTGGTACTGGCCGAAGACGAGCACCCGGTCGTGGCTGCGCATCCATACCGTGGCGTACGCCCCGATGAGGGCGAAGGCGAGGTCGGCGATCATGCGGATCCCATGGGATGCGCGTGCCGCTCGATGATGGAACGGTAGCGGAGCACGACGTCGTCAACGACCTTTTCCCAGGACTGGTGGAACGTGCGAAACGCGCCGTCCCCCGCCCGATAGATGGCCTCCGGGGCGTCCATCAGGGCCGCGATGCGCGCACCGAAAGCACAGGCATCGTTGGGAGCCAGGAAGCCGTTTTCGCCGTCCCGAACTTGGGAAGCCGTCGTCGCTCCCTGCACGTACACCCCCGGGAGACTGAAGGCGGCAGCTTCCCTCTGCACCAGATGAGCTCATGTCGTACAGCGAGGGGAGGATCAAGAGGTCGGCCCGGGCGTACAGGTCCTGGAGACGCTCGCGCCCGGAGATTCCGCCCGTGAAGACCACCCTGTCGGCGAGCCCC
Organism: uncultured Spirochaetota bacterium; assembly: GCA_963768665.1. GTDB lineage: Bacteria > Spirochaetota > Spirochaetia > SZUA-6 > Fen-1364 > Fen-1364. The sequence continues at coordinate 634,507 of CAVYIU010000007.1, forward strand.
TCGCGTGTGACGAATGACTTCATTGACGCAGCGGCGGGACCATCTCCCACGAAGAGCATCCGGAAGCGGCGGGCGCCCCGGGCGACCTCCCGCAGCGCGTCGAGCAGGAGCTGGACGTTTTTCTCCCAGACCAGGCGTCCCACGTACAGGAGGACGAAGTCTTCGGTCCCGAGACCGCAGGCCGCCTCCGCGCGCGCGCGCAGGGGGGCGCGATCGGCGGGCGGCTCGAGGTCGCTGCCATTGGGCATCACTTCCACCGACCCCTGGTATCCGTACTCGCGCAAGACGTCGACGGTTGCATCGCTGACCGCCCACACGGCGTCGACCTCGGCATAGAAACGCATGAACCGCCGGGCCAGGGCCCACGCGGCGCGGTCACTGTGCACGATACGCCGGAAATCTTCACGGTACTTCGAGTGGAAGGTCCCCACGATCGGGATCCCGAGCGACCGTGCCGTTCGCAGCGCCAACTGGCCGGCCACGAAGGGGTCGTGCGCGTGCACGATGTCGAACCGGGTGTCAGCGAGGCGCTTCCGGAATGGACGGTCGAGCGAGGGGAGACCGTACCGGTAGGGCTTCTTGAAGGGCAGCGGCACCGAACGGTACCGCAGCACGGGCGGGTCGTCGCCGTCAACACCATCGGCGAAGCCGGGTGCCGCAATGGTCACGACATGGCCGGTTCCGTACTTCCGATTCAACCAGCGCGCGTAATTGAGGACAACGATCGCCACGCCGTCGATGACGGGGGAAAAGAGTCATTGAACTGGCCGGTGGCCAGGGGTTTCGGCGGCATTGCAGGGCGGAGTATACCAGCCGCGTACTGGCACGACAATCGCTCAGGCTCGGCCGGCCGCGCGATGCGAATCGCGCCGACGGCGCAGCCGCGTATCGATGCTCAAGAGAACCGGCAGCGTGATGAGAGTGCCGATCGCGGTCGCGGCGAGGGCCACGATGACCAGCGCGCCGAAGAACATCACCGGGCGGAATGCCGCCGTGAGGAACACGGAGAGTCCGGCGATGATCGCGATGCTCGACAGGAGAACCGGTTGGCCCATGATCGCGAGGGTGCGCGCGAGGGCCCCCGGTGGGTCGAGCGGGCTCGCGCGCAGCTCCCGCAGGTATTGGATGACGAGATACATCGCACTGTCCACGCCGACGCCGATGGCGATATTGGACACCATGATCGTGGTCATATCGAGCGGGATCCCCGTCAGCGACATGACCGAGTAGTTCACGAGCAGGCCCGTGGCGAGAGGAACCAGGGGATAGAGCCCGAACAGGAAAGAGCGGAAGACGATGACGGTGAGCACCAGGATGGAAAACACCGAGATGGCCATGGAGAGGAAGAGAGTGCGCCGCAGCGAATCGGCGAACGCGAGCATGGGGATCAGGTCGCCCCAGATGACGGACTTCGCGGCCACGGGCTTGGCGTCGAGTACTGTCTGCATTGACGCCACGAGGTCGCGGAGCCTCGCCTCGTCCATGAAGCGCCCCGTGGAGGAGTTGTAGATGCGGAAACTGACCGTGAGCCGGGTGAAGTCCTTGTTGACGAGGTTCCCGAGCACTGAGCCGGTCGCGGAGGAGGAGCCCGAAGCGGTGAGGAGACGGGAGAACGTGGAGATGATGGCCCGATTGGTGGGCAGTGCGTCCACGCCCGTCGATGCCCGGGAGATCTCCCGCAGCAGGTCGGGAAGCGAGATGGCGTACGAGACATCCGGGAAAGCGCTGAGCGCGCGCTCCACATCCTCTACGCGGGCGAGCGCCGCGGCGTCGAGGAAGTACCCCGCACCTCCTGGCGGCGCGTCGAAGGACACCGACATCTGCTCGTATCCTCCCACCTTGGCGTAGATCGAATAGGTATCGCGGAGCACCGGGTCGTTGCGCGGATAGTAGCCCGCGGTGTCGGTGTTGAAAACGAGTCGGGGCCACGTCAGGACGAACAGCACGATGATCGCTGCCACACCGGCGAGCACGACCGCGGGGAAGCGGTACGAGAATCGCGCCAGCGAGCGCATCGCGCGGATGAAACCGCTCCGCAGGTTCACAACCGGCGGCGCGAGCGGAGGGAAGAGAGAGAACAGGGCCGGAAGGAAGATCAGCGCCAGGAACGCGCACGCCAGGGATCCGAAGCTCGCCGCGATGGCGAACTCGCGCGTCTGCGGGATGTCCGTGACCACGAGGCTGAGGAAACCGACCAGCGTGGAGAGAAAAGCCATGGTGATCGGCTTGGCGACATTTCGGCCCGCCTCGGCAGTGCGGGCTCCGGCGCCGTGCGGCGACGCGCGCAGACGTCGGAACTCGCTCGCCGTATAGATGTTGTACTCATTCCCGAAGATCATGATGAGCGGGGGGGTCACCACCGAGATGAGCGAGAGCGAGTATCCCATCATCCCCATGAATCCGACCGTCCACACGGTGCCGAACAGCACGGAAACCAGGGGCAGGATGACCCCCGGCAGCATGCGGAAGCCGATCGCATAGCACAGCACGACGAGGAGCGCGGCGAACACGAGCAGGCGCGACAGATCGCGGGAGAGATAGAAACCGCTCCGCACGTTGAACGGCACCGCCCCGGTCACGTACGGGGTGAGGCCGCTCGCACCCAGGCGGGCAGTCTCCGCGTTGACCGCGCTCATGAGGCTCTCGTGAGAAGTGGCATGCGCGACCTGGAAATAGGTGATGAGCATCGTGGAGTCGGCGGACACGACGAGATTCTTCGCGTAGCCGGCGCCGGCCAGGCGCGCGCGGAACTCGGGCAGGGCATCCGCGGAGGGTACGCCGCCGCCCGGGCTCATCGTCCGGATGGCGAGCCTCCCCGCCTCACGGCCGAAGGACACGAGATTGAAGGGGCTGACCGTTGAGGTCACCCCGGGCTCGCCGCCGATCGTCGCGATGGCCTGCCCGTACGCGGCGAGCTTGTCGCCGTCGAAGATGCTCCCGCTCTTCGCCGTGACCGCGAGCACCAGGAGATCCGTCGTGTCCGGCTTTCCGCTGTATTCCCTCAGGATCGCGTTGACCGTCGAGTTCCGTGGGAGGAAAGAGACGACATCCGGGTTGATCTTCACCCTCAGCGCGAAAAAGACGAAGACGAGGGTGATCGCGACGGTTGCCGTCGCCGTCACCGCGGCATGCTTCACGCAGAAATCGATCAAGCGCCCGGGAATAGTTCTCAGCATTGGGAGCATGAGAACCCGAATGATGCGCGAAGGTCAAGAAAGCGTGCCACGCAGGGACGCAATGTCGGAACCTGCAAGAACACCCGCGAGGTGTCGTGCCGCAGTGCACGTGCCGGCAGTATCTTTCCCTGGGAGGGCTAATGAGGGCTTTTTTCCTGGGCGCATGCACCCTTCTTCTTTCGGCTGCACCGACGGCTGTCTCCGCTCTCAGCTATGACGACGCGGTCCACCTGCTCGAGCGGACGGGGTTCGGGTCACCGCCGCGCGCGGTGGCGGCGCTCGTGCCGCTGACTCGCCAGGCCGCGGTGGATCTCCTGGTGGGCGGGCTCCAGACCGATCCACCGGTCCCGCCGCCGGCGTGGGGCACGCCGCCGTTCCCGAGGCCCCCGGGCAATCCGGCGCACCCGCCCGATGCCGCGGCGAAGAAGGCCTATGACCAGATGCTTTCGGACCACAACCAGGAGCTGCGCACGTGGTTCATCACCGGTCTTGTGAACACGCCGAGCCCGCTCACCGAGAAGATGGTGCTATTCTGGCACAATCACTTCACCTCGAGCCTCGAGAAGACAAACGCAGCCGACCTGCTCCTCATCCAGGATCTCCTCCTCCGTCGGCTGGGCACGGGCACCTTCGGCGCCCTGCTGCACGCCATCTCGCGGGATCCCGCAATGGTGTTGTACCTGGACAACAACACCAACGTGAAGGGAAAGCCGAACGAGAACTACGCGCGGGAGCTCCTTGAGCTGTTCACGCTCGGAGAAGGCAACTACGCGGAACAGGATGTCAAGGAGGCGGCACGCGCGTTCACGGGGCTCACCGTCGACCGGTACAACGGCACGACGACCTTCGATCCGCGCCGCCACGACGACGGCATGAAGACCTTCCTCGGAAAGACGGGGAACTTCAACGGCGATGACGTTATCGACATCATCCTTCGACAGGATCGCACGGCCGTGTTCCTGGTGGAGAAGTTGTGGCGGTATTTCATCTCCCCGGAGCCGGACCCCGGCCTCGTGGAGACATGGGCAGCGTCCTTCCGCTCGACAGGATACGCGATCACGCCCCTGCTCCGGCTCATGCTGGGAAGCGAAGCCTTCTGGGAACCCGCGAACCGCTCCTCGCTGGTCAAGTCACCCGTGGAGCTGCTGATCGGCGACATCCGCACCTGGGGCGTTACCGACTACGACCCGAAGCGTCTCACGTACGAGCTCTCGCGCCTCGGCCAGGACCTCTACAATCCACTGAGCGTCAAGGGGTGGCCGTGGGGGCAGGACTGGATCGACGCCGCCACCCTGCTCGAGCGGCGCAGAGACGTCGCGGATCTCGTCAACTCGTTTCGAAGACTGTCGCAGAGCGCGGCAGCGAATCTGGAGTAGGGCAGCCGCATGAGAAGAACAGCCGCTCCCGCAGCTCTCGCCGCGAGCATGGTGCTGGTTTTCCTCCCGGTTCCCGCCGTTGCCGACGACCCTGCCGTGGTGCCGCCGGTGAGCACCCTGGTGCTCCTCCAGCTCGCCGGCGGGAACGATGGGCTGGACACCGTCATCCCCTTCACCGACCCGGCGTTGGCGGCCGCGCGCCATACGCTCACCCCGCCTGCTGCCGACCTGCTGAAGCTCAACGGCACGCTCGCGCTTCATCCCTCGCTGGGGCCTCTCATGGCTGCCTGGACAGCGGGAGATTTCGCCATCGCGCTGGGTGTCGGGTACCCGGAGCCGAACCGGTCTCACTTTCGTTCCACCGATATCTGGGAGACGGCATCGTCGTCGCGCGAGGTGCTGACGACGGGATGGTTGTCGCGCGTTCTCACGCCGTCGACGCGCCCCCCCGAGCTCTTCGCGGATTCGCTCATCCTCGGGGAGACGCAGGCCGGCCCTCTCAAGGGGCCGGGGATGCATAACATGGCGATGGACACTGTGGACGCGTTCCTGAGGGATGCGGCGCAGCTCGATCCTCTCCCAGGCGCGGGCAGCGGCACCGCGGCCTACATCGATTCCGTGCAGCAGGACATCTCTGCCGCGGCCGCGGTCCTGGCGAAAATGAAGCCGTCGATCAAGGAACCCGTCGTTCCCTTTCCGGACACGGGCCTCGGCCGGGCAGATGAAGACGAGTTTCCAGCTCCTGGCTGCCGGCCTTCGCGTGCCGGTGATCAAGCTCACGCTGCGCGGCTTCGATACGCACAGTGGCGAGGCTCTGGTTCAGGCGAAGCTTCTTGCCGATCTGGCGGGGGCGCTCGCCGCGTTCCGGCTCAATCTCCTCCAGGCAGGGATCTGGGACCGCGTGCTCGTGATGACGTACTCGGAGTTCGGGCGCCGGGTCGAGGAGAACGCCAGCAACGGGACCGACCATGGGACCGCGGCGCCGGTCTTCCTTCTTGGCGGCAGGGTCAAGGGCGGCTTCTACGGCGTCCAGCCGTCGCTCGCCGCGGGGGACCTCGACCAGGGGGACATGAAGTACACTCTGGATTTTCGTGTTCTGTACCGCACCGTGGTAGAAGGTTTCTGGGGGATCGAGGATTCGGCCGTCCTCGGCTCGGTGTTTCCAGCTACCACCGACACACTGCCGTTGTTCAGAGACCGCTCGCCGCCCGCCCCCGTCAGTCAGGCAGCGTCGTCTGGCCAAGGTGTTGTCATCAATCGGGCAGTGGGTGGCCGTCGGGCATGAGGGGCGAGGCCGCCAGAAACGGCAGTCAGGGGAAAAGACATGAGAAAGCGCATCGTCCTTGCTGGTTTTTTTGTGGCCCTCCTTGCTCTGTCTTCAGCATATGCACAGACGACAAGCTTCTTTGACCTGGTGACGACCGGGACAGCACCGGAGGTCCAAGACGCAATCAATAAAGGTGCGGACGTTCATGCTCAGGACATGTATGGTGCGACCCCGCTGATGAGGGCCGCGGCGTACAATCAGAACCCGGCGGTAGTGACAACGCTTTTGAAGGCCAGGTCGAGCATCAACGCTCAGGACAAGGATGGCATGACTCCGCTGATGTGGGCCGCCAAGTACAATCAGAACACCGCGATAATGGCGGCGCTGCTGCTGGCGGGCGCGGATGTCAAAGCTCGAGACAAGGACGGAGAGACGCCGCTGATGTACGCTGCCTGGGTCAACGAGAGTCCCGAAGTGACCTTGACGCTCCTGAAAGCCGGGGCGGACATCAGGGCCCGGGACAAGTATGGCATGACTGCCCTCATTCTTGCCGCTTCAGCCAACGAGAATCCTGGGGTGATCACGACGCTCTTGAAGGCCGGTGCAGACATCAAGACTCAGGACGATAACGGCTTGACCGCCCTGATGCAAGCCGCAAGGTACAATCCCAATTCCGAAATACTCGCCACACTTCTCAGGTCTGGGGCGGATGAGAATGGAAAGAGCAAGGAGGGGAAGACCGCCTTTGATTACGCCCGGGAGAACGAGAAGCTGAGAGGCAGCGACGCCCTGAAGCGACTCGAAGGAGCCGCCTTCATGGCGCGCATCGTCAGGCAGGGGACCGAGGATGATCTGCAGAGGGCAATGCAGGATCCCGGCGGCCTCGACGCCAAAGGGAAGGATCTGACAGGTACTCTCTGGCTCGTTGCGGCCGCTCAGAACAACGCAGATGCTGGTGTTGTCTCCCTGCTGCTGCAAGCCGGCGCAAATGTGAACGCGAAGGACGAAAGCGGCCTGACAGCGCTGATGGCAGCCGCATCCAGCAATCCCAATCCGGAAGTGGCTTCGTTGCTGTTGAAAGCGGGGGCTGACATTCATGCAAAGAACCTCAGCGGCGATACGGCGCTCATATTTTCCGGCCTCAACAAGAATCCCCAGGTGGCCACCGTGCTGTTGAAAGCCGGCGCCGATGTCAGTGCAAAGGATACCAACGGCAAGTCGGCGCTCGACTTCGCCACTTCCAGAGACAACACCGCGACCTACCAGCAACTCGTTGAAGCTACGCAGCCCAACTGGCTTGGGCTTCATTCGATGGAGATAAAGGGACTGTCCTTCGACGATATCTATCCCGTTTTTCATACCTTCTACGCAACCCATTCGCTGGGAAGGGTCACGCTCGACAATACGTCCGGCCTGCCGATGACCGGCATCAAGGTGAGCTTCCAGATCAAGGAGTTCATGTCCGACCCCATGGACTGCCATGCTTCTTCAGTGCTCGGGCCCGGGCAATCAACGTCCGTTGACCTGTTTGGACTGTTTCTGCCGACGATACTGCAGACCACTGAAAAGACGGAGACCCAGGCACGAGTGGACGTGGAGTACGCCATCAACGGGCAGTTGGAGCATCAGAGTCTTGTCCAGAGCATTCCGATCCTGAACAGAAACGCCACCAGTTGGAATGACAACCAAAGAGCAGCAGCGTTCGTGACCATTCGGGACCCGGTCGTCCTTGCCTTCGCAAAGAATGTGAACAGCATCGTCAAGGAAAAAGTACAAGGAGATCCCAGCCTGCTCACGGCGATCGCATTCTTTCAAGCTCTTCAACTCTACGGCCTGGCGTACTCGCAGGATCCTATCCCGACGCTCACCTCTTCCAGGCAGGTCGCAGATTTTATCCAGTTTCCCCGAGAGACCCTGCAATACAAGGGAGGAAAGTGCAGCGATTTCTCGGTTCTGTACTCAGCGCTGCTGGAATCGGTAGGAATCGAAACAGCATTCATCACAATCCCAGGACATATCTTCCTTGCCTTTACCACCGGGACGCCTCCCGACGAGGCAAAGAAGTCTTACTCCTCGCGTGCCGGGGATCTGATCTTCCAAGGTGGGAAAAGCTGGATTCCTGTCGAGGTCACCGAAACCGCCGGATTCCTGCAGGCATGGCAGGATGGAGCCAAAGAATGGCGAGACGGCACGGCACGTGGGCAGGCTGCCTTCTATGCTCTTCATCAAGCGTGGCAGGTGTATGAACCCGTCGCGCTTCCCGGAGCTGATGTTGCAGTGAAACTTCCTGCCTCCGAGCAAATCGTCAGTGCGACGCAAAGGGAGATGAGCGCGTTTGTGGATCAGGAAATTTCTGCCAAAGTCACAGAGTTGCAGAGTCAGATCGCAGGAGATCAGGATCCTCGAAAAGCAACGAACGAGCTCGGGGTGCTCTATGCTCGCTATGGCTTGTACGATCAGGCGCAAGAAGAGTTCGCGAAGCTGCTGTCAAAGGAGGAGTACGTGCCGGCTCTGCTGAACATGGGTAACATCCTCTCCCTCAGCGCGCAGAAGGAGAAAGCGCTGACCTACTACAGCCGCGCTTATGCCAAGGATCCCGGGAATCCAACGGTGCTTCTGGCGGTCGCGAAGGCGAACTATGATCTTCAGAACTACAGCGCGGCGAAGAAGCTCTACGCGGAGTTGAGCGCAAATGACCCCGCCCTTGCCAGGCAGTTTGCCTACCTGGACGTGAAGGGGGAAGAAGCCACGCGAGCGAACAGCGCGGCGGCGACAGGTGTCGTGTGGGACCAGTGAGTTCACCTCTCACGCGGATCGACGGGGGCGGCGGGAGTTGCCTCAACAGACCCCCCAGAGAGTCTATTGCGCTGCGGCAGCCACTCTCTTCCGAGCCGCAGCAACCATGAACCGGTTCGCATGCCGAAGCTCAACGGCCCTGTGCATGCACAACTCATGGCAGCAGAGGCACTCGATGCATTTCGAATAATCTATGCTCCTGGTGGTCCGGTCGATTGCGCCGACGGGGCAACTCTCCATGCACGTGCCGCAATCTTTGCAGGAAGAAAGATTGATCCGGGGCCGCTTCTTCATCAGATCAATGACGATTCCGAAAGCCTTGCCCCCGACTGCGCCTACCTTCATTGCCCTGGGCACGTCGAAACCCTGGAGTCGGGGCGGCTCGCCCGGACCACCGAGAAGGCGGATTCTGTTCCGTCGCCATTCACCAAGCCCCCGCTCAATGGAGGACGCGAAGATGGGCAGCTCCTCGATTCTCAGCCCGAGCATGGCACAAGCGATCGCATCGAGCGCCAACGGATCCTCGCTCATGAGAATCTTGTTCGCGCGGAAGGGCTTCCCCGCAGTCGGGCCCCTGCCCTGCATCGCGATCACGCCGTCCATCATGTGCAAAGCGGGTTTGACGCAGGAGTTGATGTCGGCGATCACAGCACCGAAGGCGCGGGTGTTCGGCGCGATTCGGTGATATTCGGCCTTTCTGAGCCCGGGCACGCAGCCGAAAAGATTCTTCGTCGCGCCGGTGAATGTGCCTGCGGAGTGCGTCTTGAGCTTGGGCAGATTGATGACCAGGTCGGCTTGGAAGACCGGCGCGGCAAGGTAATAGACCCGCTGGGGCGCATCGACGGGAGAAACCTGGCGCGAGCCCTCCCGCTCGAAGTTCTTGACAGTGAAACCTTCCTGTGCTGCCACGGCGGAGAAGCCTGCGACATCCATTGCGTGGGCGGTCGGGGCAATGCCGGCGATGGCACCCCCCGCGCTGTCCCCGATCCACACTTCACACCCCCGCGCCTTGAGAATACGTCCGAGAGCCCGCACAAACTCGCAGTGGGTTACCGCGGCAGATTCCGGCGGCTTTGGCCCGATCAGGTTGACCTTCAGCAGGACCTTCATCCCGGGGCGGACAAAGCGCTCCCAGCCCCCGAGCAAGGCGGCACCTTTGTCGAAAGCCGCGACAAGGTTGTCTGCCTGGTAGTCGACACACTCCAGCAGCACTACGTCGGCCATGAATCCTCCCAGCGTCCCCAGATGTATGCGGAGCATATCATTCAGGCGGGGCGCGTGTCATCGAAAGCTTTGCTGTTCCATCGCGGGAGGCAACAGGAGTCCGTCCATGAAGCGACTTCTTGCCGTGAGCGGCGACCCTGTGGTCGACGGGAAGGTCGACGCGGGTGAGTACGCCCACTTTCGCAGCCTCACGGGCGATGGGCGTGCTTCGCGAAGCAGTGGCCGCTTGCCCGCTCACTGCGAGAGATCCAGGAATCTCTTCGTGACCGGAATTCAGCTGACAGTGATTCCCATGAACCTAGAGATCAAGTGTGTCCGAAACAACGCGGAGAACCTTGTCTCCCAGGGGATCGTCCTTCGAGTCGAAGCGAGCAACGATGTTCCCTTTGCGATCGAGCAGGAACTTGTTGAAGTTCCAGCTGATCTTGCCTGGGAACTGCGGATTCGTCTCCTTGCCCGTGAGGAACGAGTAAAGGGGATGGATGTTCTTGCCTTTCACCGAGATCTTGGAAAACAGGGGGAAGCTGACGCCATAGTTCAGGCTGCAGAAGTTCTTGATCTCCGCTTCGGTCCCGGGCTCCTGCCACATGAAGTCATTCGCCGGAAAGCCGAGAATCTCCAGGCCGCGATCCTTGAAACGGGTGTACAGCTCCTGCAGGCTCTTGTACTGCGGAGTGAAGCCGCATTTGCTGGCGACGTTCACGATCAGCAGGACTTTGCCGGCAAACTCTGACAGAGATTTCTCTTTTCCGTCGATATCCTTGGCTGCAAATTCGTATATGGTCTTCATGATGAGAATCTAAGGTCCTCCGGCCAGATGGGCAAGAGTATCGGTGTCTGCAAGGGCGCCCTCTGTCTGCACTCCGAGAAGAGACATGTCCCCGACGACCTCCAGGCCTGCCGCCGATCCCGACCCGCTGAAGAGCACCTTCCCGGACAGGTCTGTCATGGTGACATGCAGGCGCGCGTCGATGCTCTCCCCGATGCGTCGATCCATGGCTCCCTGCTCCGGTGCCAGGAGCACGCCCTCGTGGGAGCGCTCCGCTCGCAGCGAGATGAGCGAGTCGCGGTCGCGGATGCCCAGCGCGATCTCTTTTCCGGCGAGCCGCGCCGCCACGATAAGCGCCCCCGTGTACGTTGCCATTCGATGAAGCCGTCCCCGCTCCAGGAGCAGGGAAAAGAATCCCGGAAAGGAACGCCCGAGCCATGGGATCCGCGCAAGTGAGAACACGAACGATGTGCCGGGCTCTTCAAAGCTGTTCGACTGCGCCCAGATCCAGGCGCGAGGAAAAGAAGTTCCCCAGTCTTTCTCGATATATCCACGACCGTCCGAGAAGTCGAACCTGATTCCGTCAACCGTGACGCTTCCCTCGACGCGGTGATCCAGGCTGCCAACTGCATGGTAGCATTCCATGAAGGGCGCGTACGCGTAGCGCCCCATGACGCCGGGACTTCCAAGGGAGAACGGCAGCGGGGTCAGGTCAGAGTAGCGCAGGTGGGCTTCGATCGAACCTGCACCGTCAACGAGCTTGACCTCGGCCGACGTATCGCTGAACCGGTTCTCGCCGACCTGGATCTCGAACCGATTCCGTGACCAGCGAAACGCGTCGAGCGGGTAGGAAAACCAGCGTGTGGCACCCGTGGTTCCGTCGATCACCTGCACGAAAGAATGTGAGCCCCGCGGGGACAAGGAGATTCCAGGTATGAGCGCAAAAACAGACCTGCTATCCGCGGAGACATGTTTGAAGTACCACCCTTCGAAATAGCGCTTTTTCGCCGTGCTGCCCTGGAAGAGGAGTGGGTGGGTAAGCTTTCGCAGCGCGTGTGCCATAGCCTTGAGTTGCTGTCCGGTGAAAGAAAGTAACGAGAAAGGCGCTTTGTGGCAAACGCACGGCCGCACTGTCCCGATGGTCCGAAGAATCTGGGGTGGGCAGGGCTGCCGTCCCGGTGATAGTATGCAGGGATGAACACCAGACAGTCAGTGCGAATCATGCAGGCCGCGAACATCGTGGCTTTCCTCGCCACCATCGTCGTCAACACCCTTGCCTCGACGATCGGGCTCAACGGCAGCCAGACGGGGGCCCTGTCCGATGGCATTCCGAACCTGTTCGTTCCATCGGGCCTCACCTTCTCCATCTGGGGAGTGATCTACGTCTTCCTGCTTCTTTTCACCGTTGCCCAGTCGCGGGGGCTATTCTCCACGCGGAGACAACCGCCGGCGTTCGTGGAGAGGATCGGGTGGTTGATGTTTCTTTCCTCCGCCGCGAACATCGGCTGGCTCCTTCTCTGGCACTGGCGGCAGGTCGGTTTCTCTCTCCTCGCCATGCTCGCACTGCTTGCCTGCCTCATCGGCATTTATCTTCGGTTGGGCACCGGAAGGGCTCCCGCGGGTTCCAGCCGAGAGGTGGTTCGCCCGGATTCCCTTCAGCATCTACATGGGATGGATCACCGTTGCCACCATCGCCAACGTGACGGCGTTGCTCGTGAAAGCGGGGTGGAATGGGTTCGGCGTCGCACCCGAGGTGTGGACCGTCGTCGTGATTGCCGCTGCGATGCTCATCACCCTGGCCGTCCTGGCCACGCGCAGGGACGTCGCCTACGCCCTCGTTGTGACCTGGGCGCTGGCAGGAATTGCGCTGAAGCGCTTTCCCGACCATTCCAGCGCAAGCTCCGTGGTCGCCATCTCAGCCGTGATCGCCGCTGCGGTCGTCGTTGTCGGGATCGCGGTGGCTGCGCTGAGTTCTCTGCTGCTGAGGCGGCAGAAGGCTTGAACCGGCCTCGTTGAGGTCTCTCTTCACATGCTGCCGCTGTGCGCGGCAAACGCGATGAGGCGCGGCCGGTTGTAGCGTTGCGCCGCGATGCAGGGAGCGTTCACCGCCACGGCGTAGGGAACCATCGGCCAGGCTATCCACCATGGATCCCAGAGAAAAAACAGCGGCGCGATCGCGAGGACAAGCCAGTGAGAGAGTTCCGCCCGGCAGGTCTCCTGCGCGAAGGTCCGACAGTACCGCGGTGAACGGCCTGTCATGCGCTTTTTGCGAAACCCGGATCGGAAGGCCGCCGCACCGTCCGGCAGCATGCGCTTCCATCCGCGGATCGTGAAGAGCCGTTGGTAGACTCCGCCGCCACGCTCCCAGCTCCTCGTACGGTAGAGCCAGGCCTCCGGATCGAACGAGGAGAGAGAAATCCGGCTTGTCACGAACGAGGCTCCGAGGTGGATCACAAGCCACGCTCCGGCATTCAGCAGGATGTTCCAGCCGACGGGGAGCTGAGCCGTGGTCACGGGGAGTTCTGCCTGTCCGCCCAGGTGAGATTGTCCACGATGGGAACCGGTGACCCTGCCCACCTGGTGCGCTGGCAGGCCTGCTCGCAATGACGCCCCGCGCAGGCGGGGCACGGCAGCGGCCTTCCACCCGTTTCGACGAGCCGGCGCCGGGCACCCTCGACGTTTTCCATCTCGAGGCGGCGGAGCACGCCCCTGATGTCGATGTGCGAGGGGCATGCGGCCCGGCATGTTGCGACCTCGCACCATCCGCAACTGGCGGCGGTCCCCGGCGCCGACGTTGCGACCGGCCGGCGGGGCACGGGGCCCTCGATGATCGTTACGAACTCACGCTGCCCCGGGTGCCAGCGGTACTCCGCCATGCCCCGGTCGCGCAGCGCGACATCGGCAGCACTGATACCCGAGACCGTCACCGCGGGCGTTCCCGTGCCCATCACCGTCGACTCTCCGGCCAGGTACAACCCGGGCCAGCGGGTCCGGGCATGGGGACGCCGCATCAGCTCCTGGCCGATTGCCTGCTTGGGTCCCGCCACGGTACCCCCAGGCTTGCCGAGGTAACGCTCGATGGTGGACGGCGTGCCCAGTTCCCAGCGTGTCACGCCCCGGGAGAAACCCGGCATCCGTCGTTCGAGTATGTCCAGCATCCGTCGGGCCTCGGCGTCCTTCCGTTCCAGGTAGCCCGGTCCCCGGTAGGCGACGTCGGTCGGGGCGGGCCAGCTCGAAAAGGAGGGGCCGATGAGTGTGAATACGTACGTGCCCTCGGGGGCGAGGTTCGGCTCCTCCAGCGACGACAGGTACAGGGTGACCTCGTTCTCATCGAGGGCGGCCTTGTTGTCAACGAACATCTCCACGGGGAACGTGCCCCCCGGCACGGCGTCCGCTTTCACCTGGCCGTAGAGCACGACGCTGGGGTGCGTGAGGACAAGCGATTCGATCCGTGCGCGCTCCCGCGCCCTTACGTGCGCTGCAGGCAGCAGCTTTCGGAACAACGGATGAATCGCTCCCGCGTACACCACCTGGGGGCTGTCGATCTCCTCGCCCCCGGCAAGGCGTACGCCTCGAACCCGGCCGCCGTCCTCCAGGAGGATGCCCTCCACCTCCGTCTCGTAGAGGAAGGTTCCGCCATGACGCTCGATCGACCGCTCGAGCGTGCCGGCCAGAGCGGCCGGAGACCCGACCGGGTAGTAGCTGCCCCCGGCGTGGTTGTCGACGAACATCGTTGCCGCGAGTATCGCTGGCGTCTCGGCCATCGTGGTGTAGCAGTAGGTGGAGGTGAGCTTGTCGAAGAACCTGATTGCCCGCTCGGAGTGCACGTGCCGGCGTATGAGACGCTCCGCCGACGTGGAAAGAAGGCGGAGGGTGGCGAGCTGCTGCAGAGGTCGGGCCAGGAATTGCGCGCGGAGGTCCTCGGGCCTCATCTCCGAGGGAGACACGTAGACGGGGTCGGTTCTGATCACCCTTTCGAAGAGCTCGATGATCGAGCGGTAGAAGGCGGCCAGTTCGGTTCGCTCAGCCGGGAACACCCGCCCGAGCTCGTCGAGGTAGCGGTCCATCTCGGGCCAGAACACGATTCCATCGTCCCCGTAGTTGAGCCGGTAGAGCGCCCGGTGACGGATCACCGTCACCGGTTCTTCCAGCTCGTTCATCAAGAACCGGTGCGGGCTGAACCCGCGTTCTCCAAATCCGAAGAGCATGGCGGCGCCGAGGTCGTGGGTGATGCCGTCCCGCCGAAAGGCGCCGAGCGCTCCCCCGGGCATGTAGTTTCTGTCAATCACGAGCGTTTTCAGGCCGCTTTTCGCCAGCAGGCTCGCGGCGGTCAGGCCGCCGACGCCCGCTCCAACCACGATGACGTCAAAATCGCCATGCCGCATGGAGTAACCCTACGTCGGCGCCATCGCCGGGTCAAGTCTGTACGCCGTCGGCGCAGCGTTGTATGCTCCCCGGCCATGGGCAGCGTGGACGATGTCGCCGTTGAGGTGCACGACCTCCGCAAGTCCTACAGGGGAAGGCCCGCACTGCGGGGCATTAGCTTCATCGTGCCCCAGGGGCAGATCTTCACGATCGTCGGCCCCAACGGGTCCGGAAAGACGACGACCATCGAAATCCTCGAAGGGATACGGCGACCCGACGCCGGTTCTTTCCAGGTGCTCGGCGGCCGCCCGAGCGACCTGCGCGTTCGCGAGTCAATCGGCGTGCAGCTCCAGGATGGCGAGGTCATGCAGAACCTTCGGCCCCTCGAGGTGCTCGCCCTGTTCCGATCCTTCTACCCCCGCGGCCTGGCGCCCCGGGGGGTGCTTGAGCGGGTGTCCCTCGACCTGCCCCGGCGAACTCTCGTGCGCGATCTTTCCGGCGGGCAGCGCAAGCGCCTTCTCGTTGCCCTCGCCATCGTCAACGACCCGGACCTCGTGTTCCTCGACGAGCCGACCACGGGTCTCGACCCGGCCGTGCGCCGCGAGGTGTGGGAAATCATCCGGGACCTGCGGAGTCGGGGCAAGACTGTTCTCCTCACCACGCACTACATGGAAGAGGCGGAGAGGCTGTCCGACCGAGTGGCCATCCTGGATCACGGAGAGATCGTCGCGCTCGACTCACCCGCAGCACTGGTGGGCACCTCGGGCCTTGCCAGCACGATCGCCTTCACGTTTGAATCCGAGGTGCCCGGCCTTGCGAAGCGGGTCGCGGCGGCTTTTCCCGGGGCGGTGGAGAGTGGCACGGGCGCACGCCTTTCCAGTGTCCATCTCGAGGAGGATCTCCACAGGATCTTCGAGCTCGGCCGGGCCTTCGGCACGTCGGTGCGGGATCTCGCCGTGCACGCGCCTACCTTGGAGGACGTTTATCTTGGGCACACGGGCCGCGCCTGGCCGGGCGCGGATCCCGTCCCGGAGAAACCCTGATGCCCCGGGGCTGGCGGGTTGTCGGGAAGATGACAGGATCTTTGCTCCTGGAGGAGGTCCGCTCACCGGCGGGAATGTTCTGGATGCTGCTTTTCCCCGCGTTCCTTTTCGTCCTCTTCGGCTTCCTGTTCGGCGACAGCCAGGTCCGGGCCCACTCATTCCGCGTCGGCGTCGACCGGACGCTGAAGACGTCCAGCGAGACCTCGGCCTCGGTGCTGCGCGGGGCGCTGGAAGCGAGTCCGATCATCGAGATCGCCTGGACTGACGAAGCCTCCGGCCGTCGGCAGCTCGCCGAGAGCGAGCTGTACGCGCTTGTCACCCGGGACGCGGGGGAAGGGACCTACACTGTTTTCGTCACGGAAAAAGACAAGCCATTCGGCACGGTGCTTTCTTCGATACTGCAGGAGGCGAGCGTGAATGCGGTGCGGCGGCTCTTTCCGGGGTCTTCGCCGTTCGACTACCGCCTGGAAGTGCTCGCGGTGGGGGGCCGCCGCCTCACGTACCTCTACTTCCTTTTCGCGGGGACCCTCGGCCTGTCGGTGATGTTGAACTGCTTCTTCGCGATTCCGCAGACCATCATCGGCTACCGTCGCCAGGGCTTCCTGAAGCGATTCGCCTGCACGCCCCTGTCGCGCCTGCATTTCACTCTCGGGCTCGTGCTGCAGCGTGTCGTCATCGGCCTTGTCCAGATCGGGCTGCTCGCCGCAACCGGGGCTCTCGTGTTCGGACTCCGCTTCGCCGCCGCGCCCCTGTCCTTCCTCCCCGTCTTCCTCCTGGGCACCGCGGCCTTTGCCGCGGCAGGCTTCTTCCTCGCGGGTGTCCTCTCCACCGTGGAGGCAGCCGTGGCGGTGGCGCAGATCCTGGCAATGCTCTTCCTGTTCACTTCCGGGCTGTTCGTGCCCGTGGAGCTCATTCCCCATCCCTTCGATTATCTCTCGGTGGCGAATCCTGTGCTGTACTTCTCCCGCGCGGTGTTCTCTTCCATGGTTCTCGGGCGCGGACCGGTGGAGATGGGCACGGATTTCGAGGCGCTGGCTGTCTTCTTCGGCGGCTTTCTCATACTCACGACGCTCACGTTCCGCTACGAGAGGACGGCATGACCGGCTTCGACATAGCGGTTCTCGCTTACACCGGCGCGCTCTGGCTGCCAGGGACGTTCTGCCTCTGGCGGCTGCCGCGGTGCCCGGCCGTGCCTCTTGGAACCGATGGGCACGGCCCGGCGCCACGCCCTTCGCCCAGCGTCTCGGTGATCGTGCCGGCCCGGGACGAAGAGAGTCGAATCGCCCCGCTCCTTGAGTCGCTGCACCGGGAGAGCCGGAGGGCTGCCGAAATCCTGGTGGTCGACGACAACTCGACGGACGGTACCGCGGCCCTCGCCGGGAGGCTCGGGGCACGCGTCATCCCCGCCCCGGCAAGGCCCGAGGGATGGCTGGGCAAGACGTGGGCATGCTGGACGGGAGCCCAGGCTGCGACGGGGGACCTGCTCGTCTTCCTGGACGCCGACGTCCGGCTTGACGTCGATGGCCTGGCGCGCATCCTTGCAGCGCACACGGACACGGGCGGCATGGTATCCGTGCAGCCATACCACGACGTGCGTCGCGCCGATGAGCGGTTGTCCGCCTTCTGCAACGCCGTCATGATGGGCAGCCTCGGTGCCTTCACTCCCCTGGGCAGGAGGCTCCGCGCGGCCGGCAGCTTCGGTCCCTGCATCGCGCTATCTCGATCTGACTATTTTTCCTGCGGGGGCCATGCAGCGGTGCGCGGCCAGGTGGTGGAAGACGTCGCATTCGGGAATGCAGCCCGCCGCAGCGGCCTGGCGGTCGCGTGCATCAGCGGCCGGGGCGCAGTCAGCTTCCGCATGTATCCCGACGGCATCCGGAGCATGGTTGAGGGCTGGTGCAAATGCATAGCCATCGGCGCGGGAGACTCTCCGCCGCTTCCCCGGGCGCTGATGGCCGCGTGGCTCACGGGGGCCACCACGGCTGTCATCGTTCTCTTCCTGGGGATCGCCACGCTTCTGGCCGGCAGCACGAGCACGCCATTCGGCGTTGCCTCGGTCGGCCTCTACATGCTCTTCGTCGCGCAGCTCTGGTGGATGTTCCGACGGATCGGAAGCTTTGGCCCTGTGACCGCATTGTTATTCCCCTTTTCGCTTGCGTTTTTTCACGCGGTCTTTGTGCGTTCCGTATGGCTGGTGAAGGTCCGCGGCAGCGTCACCTGGCGAGGCCGGCAGATCCAGCTGCGCCCGTCGGAAAAGCCCGCACAGCGGGCTGTGGCGCACGGCGACCCGAATGTGCTCCCGCATGCCATGGCGTGCTGCAAGAGGCTCGTGTCCGCGGAGGCGAATGCCGAAGGATCCGTTCGAGGGAAAGGGACACACCGATGATGCGAAGCCTCCTTATCGTCGCGCTGTTCCTCCTGCTGTCAGCCCGCGCCTTCGCCCACGTATTGATAACGACCGAGACAGCTCCCTCGTCGTGGGGAAGTGCGGCCTCAATCCGCGACCCGGGCGTTTCCCAGGTGTTCTATGGCAGGGTAGGCCCGGGCCGCGCACGCGTGTGGCTCAGGTTTGCAGGGAAAGCCGGCGACAGGATCTCCTTTACCGTCGGGGTCCCCTTCGTCAAGCGTCTTGAAGGATTCCGGCCGTCTGCAGCCATCATCGGGTCAGGCCTCCCTCCTCCCCCGGCAACTATTGACGCACCTCCGGGGACGGGCGCCATCATTTTCGGGCCGAGCGAGGAGGCGCGGATTTTCCACGAGGAGTTCACGGGAACAACCTCGTGGATCGTCGTCGAGGACGCCTGCACTGTTCCCGCCGCAGGGACGTGCTACCTGCTTGCGTTCGCTGACAACGTGGATCCCGCCCATGACAAGCTCTGGCTGGCAATTGGAAGCAGGGAGGTGTTCGGGTTCGGCGACATCCTCGGCTTCTTCGCGGTGCGGCGCTTCGTGCGCCATTTCCACGAGATCGACCGCCGCCTGCAGAAGGCTTGATCGCTTCCGAACGTTGCCAGCGACAAGGAGATCTGGTAGCGTAGGCTCTCAATCCAAGAAGGAGGTACCTTCCAGTGTTGCACGGGATGGTCTTGTACGGGTTGCTGCCTGTGGGAACGTTTCTTCTGGCCGCCGTGTGTCTGGTGGTCTCCTCCGTTGGATTCTTTCGACTGGTGCTCTTCATCAGCGTCGGCTATGGGTACTCCGTGGCTGCCATGGCGATCGTCGTGGCCGCCGTTTTCGGGCACGACGCGGGATTGATCACGTGGGCTCAGACGTTTCTGATGTTCGCATATGGTGTACGGCTTGGTACGTACCTCCTGGTGCGGGAGCTCAACGCCGGCTATCGTTCCTCTCAGGCGGAGGACGGGGACCGCGGAGGCACCTCCGGCATGGCGCTCAAGCTGGTGATCTGGGTCTCTGTCTCGGCGCTCTACGTGTGCATGTTCCTCCCGCTCCTGTCCCGCTATGCAGCAGCCGCCGCGGGCCGCAGGGATCCCCTCGCGTGGCTCAGCGTGGTCGGCGTCGGCGTGACGGCCGCGGGCTTGATCATCGAGGCAGTGGCGGACGCTCAGAAGCGTGCGGCCAAGCGGCGAGCCCCAAACCAGTTCTGTGATCAAGGCCTCTACCGCATGGTCCGATGCCCGAACTACTTTGGCGAGGTGCTCGTGTGGACGGGGAACCTCATCGCGGGCGCCGCGCTTCTCTTCGGTTGGCTGGAGTGGTTGCTTGCCGTCGCCGGCTACCTCTGCATCGTGCTCATCATGATCGGCTCGACTCGAAGATTGGAGATCAAGCAGGAGGAGCGCTACGGAAAGGACCCCGCATACCGGAGCTATGCTGCCCGAGTGCCAGTGCTTTTTCCGCTGGTGCCTGTGTACAGCGTTCGCAACGCGAGGATCTACCTCGGCTGATCCTCGAGATAACGTGCAGGAGGGGCCCCATGGCCACGGACGAACGCGGGAGGACCGTCTTCATCGCGGGAGCGACCGGCTATCTCGGCTGGTTCCTTACTCGGAAGCTCTGTGCCGAAGGCTGGCGGGTGATCGCCGCCGCCAAGGATGAGTCCGAGCGTGACGCTTATGGTCGCCTCGAGGCGATGGGTGCCAGCGTTGTCTTGCGGGACGCGGCCAGGATGGCCTCCTGGAAAGATATCCTGCAGAACTGCGGTACCGTTCTTTCCTGCATGGCGTCGCCTCACCCCGGTGCGGCTGCCTCGAACGACTTCTGGGCTATCGACAGGGACGCCAACGCCAGGCTCGGAGCCGAGAGTGCGACTGCGGGCGTCAGGCACTTCCTGTTGTTCGCTACCTTCGAGGGACCGGACTCGCGAGCTGTCACTGCGTTGAGCGAGGCGAAGGAAGAGGCGGTCGACGCTATCAGGGACTGTGCTGCGGCGTCAGGTATGCTCTTTACAGTGATCAGGGCCAACGCCTACTTCAAGGACCTGACCACGCGCTTCTTCGACTCGGTCCTTGGCGATGGTTCATTCTCCATTTTCGAGGGAGGCAGGACCCGCATCAACCCGATCCACGGCGCTGACGTTGCGGATTTCGTATTCGAGATCCTGTCGGACCCCGGCAAGGCAGGGAAAGAGTACCCTATAGGCGGCCCTGACGTATTCACTTTCCGGGAGTTGGGCATGCTCGCAGCCGAAGTGATCAAGCCCGAGGGCGGCGTTCACGTCAAGGATGGTCCGCTGGCGCCTTTCAAGGCGATAGCATTCCTTACCTCTCTGGCCGCCCCCTTTTCTCGTGCGGCCCGGGCGCGAAATGCCGTCGTCCGATGGATGCTCTACGCCCTGACGCATGACGCGGTGGCCCCGGTGTGCGGTCATCGTCGTCTCCTGGAAGACTATCGAGAGCGGCTCGCTGCCGTGAAAGCAATCAACGGAACGGTTTCCATGCGGGGGCAAGCAGGCATCACATCCTGATGCCTCGATAGAGCCATCCTGTGGCCTGAGCTGGATAGCGAAGTTGCCGTTCATTCGTCTGCCGAAAAGGCACGCTCCAGGAACGGTCCCGGGGATTTGCGGGAGCTTGAGGGGCAGGTCAGTGACACGCAGGGTGATACGTGCGTCGCCATGCAGGCGTGGAGCCGCGTCGCGCACGGCAGGGTCGCAAAGGCGCTCATCGGCCCCGGGTGACGACAGGACGCGTGTGGTCGGAGAGCTTGCGACGACGCCGGCGAAGCAGGAAGGCGTGAGCGTGGACGCGACGCGTATCGGTTGGCTGCTGCGCCTTCCGGCAGGCGTCGGCGCGCTACATCCGGGACAATACGCTTGATAGCCGGATCTGCGTCAGGAAATCAGCGATTTTCGCGTCGTAACGGGCGCGATTCTTTGCGGAGAAATCCTCGTCCACAAAACCCACCGAGGCAACGGCTGCCTTCCCGGATATCTCTTCCATGGACTTCACGATCTCTCGCGGCTTCGTAGCCGCGGAGACCACGACGAACGCCACACTGGGCAGACGTTCCTTCGTCAGTGCGAGGTAAGCGTGCGCGGGAGGTGAGACGTGCCACGCCCAGACCGGGGTGCAGACGATCACAAGGTCGTACGCAGACGGGTCGCGGGAAGGCGCCTCGATGTTTCCGAGCTTTCCCATTGACGAGTCGGCGCCCGCGGACAGGAAGCCCAGGAATCCGCTCCGATTCGTCTTCTCGACGATCCGCTCGGCATCGGCTCCTAGAAGCTCTGCCAGCTCTTCAGCGACGCGTTTCGTGTTCGCGCCCTGGGAGAAGTATGCCACGAGAATCCTTTTCCCCGTCTGCAGGGCCTCGAGGTTGCTGGCCGTCACTGTCCCCGAAACTCCGGAAACGCTCGCTCCGGACACAGCGTCGCTTCCCCGGGGCACCGAGCGGCAACAGGCGAGGGCGAAAACCATCATGACGACAAGCGCTTGCTTCACGCCAGATGCCCTCTCGCCTCAGACGCGGCTCGCCTCATGCGCGCTCCAGCGCGCAGGCGAAATCGTCGATGATCTTCCCGCGCTGGGGCTCCCGGAGCCTTTGCGGAATTCCCCCGAACGCGACGAGGGGTCCGAAAACCTTTCCGAATTCGGCTTCGTAGCTGGCCGGGAGCCGGGCGGGCGATGGGCCCAGGCTCGAGACGAGGAGTGCAAGTCGCTTGCCGTGCAGCTCGTCCCGATGGGCGAGGAGCCAGCTGCGGACTGGCGGGCAGATCGCGGAGGCCCAGACGGGTTGCACGAGCACGACGAGCTTCACGTTCTCAAGCGTGACGCCCGGGTCGGTGATCGGCGTGGCCATCTTTCGTGAGGCGTGTGCGCCGGCGCGCAGGAATCCGATTATCCCCTTCCTCGCGACGAGATCCACAATCTCGTGAACAGGGGCGTCGAGGCGCTTTCCAATCCGGGCTGCGAGATCCCGGGAATGGCCGTTACGGCTGGTGAACAATACAAGTGTCTGGAGCAAGGAACAGTCCCTCCCATTGGGTGTGAATGCACGACCAACTATAGTCGATCCGCGGTGACGCGTCGATGGAGATCGCCGACACGGAGATCGCCGAGCAGCGTCGCAGGACACCCAGGTCGACCGCGGGTGAGGAAAACGAGGTCAAGCTCGGTCGGTGCGAGAGCCTTTGCGACTCACCACAAGCCATGGCAGATCCCAACAAGGAGCCGGGTCAATCGGAGAACATGAACGAGCCGATGCAGTTCGGGTCCTCCTGCAACTCAGCGTTGTCGTCAGTTCTGGCTCGCCGACAGCGAACCTGAAGGACGCGGCCAAAGTGTCGCCAATGTCGATCCGGATGACGATGACTATGGTCACCGTCTTCCCCCTCATGCTCGTCGACCCCTTGCTCCAGCGATATTTCGTCAAGGGCATCATGCTGGGAGCGATCAAGGGTTGGCACGCGCATCCCGCCGCACTCCCTGGTGTCCCACCACGGCAGCGACGCGCAGATCGCGGCTCCGGTCCGTCGGCATCTGCGGCAGCAGGGTGCGCAACGCGCTGTCCCGGCGTCACCCGCGGAAGGGGCCGCTGGAGCCACGGACGACCAGCTCGGGCTCCAGGAGGACACGCCGCGGCTCGGAATCCGCCGGGTTCATGGCATGCAGCAGGAGGTCCACCGCGGCGTTGCCGAGGCTCCCCAGCTTGAGATCGACCGACGATAGCGCGGGGGCGCTGGCAAGGGAGAGCGCGGTGTTGTCGTGGCCGACAACGGAAAGCTCCTCCGGGATCCTGATGCCGAGGGAGTTGGCCGCAGCCATGACCCCCAGCGCCATCAGGTCGTTGCAGGCGAAAATCGCGCTGGGCCGTTCGGGGCCGGGCGGGACAGGATCGTCCTGCATGCATCCCGGGCGAGCGGGATTGCCTCCTCGGTGTTGCCCTGGGTAATGACCAGCAGGGACTCCGGTTGCGCCGGGCAACCCCGCTGTGACAGGAAGTCACGCCAGCGGCTCTCCTTGATGTCGTAGGAATGGCCGACCGCGCCCCTCAGGAACGCGATCTTTCGATGTCCCAGCCCCCAGAGGTGCTGCATCACGCGGACCATGCCCAGCTCCTGGTCGCTGGACACGGCGTTCAGGCCGCTGAAATCCGACCATGCCTGGAGGAGAACGAGGGGCAGTCGGCGGGACGTGCGAATGAAAAGGCCGTTGGCATAGTTCTCAATTGACGGATCGATGATGACGATGCCGTCGACATGCCGCGCGCACAGGTTGCGGATGTATTCCTGCTCCAGCTCGTGGCTGCCGTTGGTGGAGCAGAGAAAGAGCAAGGAGCCTGCGTTGCGGCAGCGCCGTTCTATGACCTCGGTGATCTCCATGTTGTAGGTGTTGGAGACGCTCGTGATCAGGACCCCGACCGTCTGCGAGTGCTGGAGCATGAGGCCGCGGGCGAACGCGTTCGGAACATAGTTCAGCTTGGCGATCGCCGCTTTCACCTTCTCGCGGGACGAGGTGCGGACCGGCTTTTCGTTGATGACCCTGGAGACAGTGGCTATCGAGACGCCCGCCTCCAAGGCTATGTCCTTGATGGTCACCTGTGATCCTTTTCCACGCACAGACGGAAACTGTAAACGCTTTCAAAGCAATAGCCTCTTGGAGGATGGGTTGTCAAGCATATTCTGGGAATGGCGCGGCAAAATCCAGCTATTTATGCATGTTCATGCAATATTTGCATGGATATTCGATGATAGCACTGAAAATTACTGAAAAAAACTGTAAGCGCTTAAGAAAATGCTTGCGAAACGGCGTTGGTTGTGTTTTGCTATGAGCGAACTGGTTGCCTGCCAGCACGTAAGGAGGAACGAATGAAGCGAATCGGAATCTCTATCGCCCTGTGTCTCTTTCTCACCTTCTCCCTCTCCGCGGCCGACAAGGTCGTGCTGACCTGGTGGACGTGGTCACTTCCGACCGTGGAGGATTTCGTCATCATCAAGAAAGGCTTCGAGGCCAAGTATCCCAACATCGAGCTGCAGTCCAGCGTGAACCAGATGGACGACTACAAGGCAAAGCTGCAGGCCGAGTTCTCATCGGGAGCCGGCCCGGACATCTTCTCCGTGCAGCCCGGCCCGCTGCTCTCCCAGTACAAGACCTTCGCGCTTGACCTGACCACGGTGGCCAAGCCCACCCTGGACAAGCTGGTGCCGGCCGTTGTCGCCGACGCCCGGGTCCGCTCGGGCGGGGACATGATCGCCATGGCGCCCCTGGGATCCGCTGCCACGCCGTTCATCTACTACAATGCTACCTACTTCCAGAAGGCGGGCATCACGAAGCTCCCGACCGACCTCGCGAGCCTCAAGGACGCAATCGCCAAGCTCAAGAAGACCTTCCCTGACAAGGTCCCCTTCACGATCGGGCTGAAGGACAGCTGGTTCAACGGCGACGTGTTTGCCCTCTTCGCCAACATGGTGGAGAAGGGGATCACGGAGAAGGCCGACCACGGCACGGTGAAGTGGAACGCCCCCCAGTTCGTGAAGGCCATGACCATCCTGCGCAGCCTCGTGGATCAGGGCGTCATCGACAAGAACTCCCTCGGCATTTCCGTGTACGAGGATTCCATCGGGCTGTGGGCGGACGGCAAGGCCGTCATGCATGTCAACGGCGGCTGGGCCATCGGTATGCTGTCCAACCCCAAGAACGTGAACGCCCAGGGCAAGCCCTATGCCGACCGCCGCGGCGGGCGCGCCACGGACAACGACGTCTTCGGCGCCTTCCCCATGCCCAACTTCGCCGGCGGGGCCCCCGTGGTCCTCGGCGGCATCGACACGGGAATTGCGCTGAACAAGAACCTCGCCAAGGATGCGGCAAAGCTCGACGCGGCCCTGAAGCTCCTGGATTACATGCTGGTCGGCGACGGCCGCACCTACGAGACGGGCCGGCCCGGCGCGGGACTCATCCCGTCACTGAAAGGCGTGTCCCTCGACAAGAGCATCTACCAGGACAAGGCCTCTTCCGACGGCGTTGATGCCATCGTGAACATCACCAACAACAACATGGCGGGTCCGCGCGGCGTCTCCAATCCCGCGGTCTTCACGCAGATGGGCGTCGTGGTGCAGAATGTCGTTGCCGGCAACGACATAAAGGCCGAGCTCGACGCTCTCCAGGCGGTCGCGGACAAGCAGTAGCCCGGGGCAGACTTTTCACAGCGGCCGGCTGCCGCACACCGCCGGCCGCTTTTCTCTCGGCGAGAGGGGGGGGGGTAGCTCAGGATGGTCCGACGCGCGCACGGCTCCTTTTCACGGATGAAGTCGGCGGAGACAGCCTCCGGCTACCTCTTTCTCGCCCCGATCCTCGTCCTCATGGGCCTGTTCGTCTTCTATGGGCTGTACTACGTGGCGCGGCTGAGCCTCTACAAGTGGGACGGCTTCAACCCGGCCACCATGGTCTTTCGGGGGCTTCGGAATTACGCGGCGCTGCTCTCCGACCCCCTGTCCCTCAAGGCACTCGGCAACGTGATGATCTTCATGGTCGTCACCGTCACCGTTCAGCTCTTCGCGGGCCTGTGCATCGCCCTGCTCCTGAGGCCCCGGCTCGTCGGCAGCCGGTTCTTCAAGGCGCTGTTCTACATCCCGGTGGCGCTCTCCACCACCGTCATCGCGCGCACGTTCATGGGACTCTACGAGCCGAACTTTGGCGTCATCAACTCCACCCTGAAGTCCCTCGGGTTGACCAGCCTCGTGCGGGCCTGGCTCGGTGATCCGCGAACCGCGCTGGGCTGCATCATCGTCACGAATATCTTCCAGTGGATGGGCGCGCAGATGGTCTTCTACATCGCGGGGCTCACCACCATCAAGGACGAGATCTACGAGGCCGCGCAGATCGACGGCGCCGGCTTCTGGCGGACGCTGCGCGGCGTGGTGTGGCCGAGCCTGTGGCCCACCCACACCACCGTCATCGTCCTGGGTGTCGTTGGCTCGATCAAGACCTTCGACATTGTCTGGCTCCTCACCGGCAGCGGGCCGGGGAACGCCACGCAGTTTCCCGCCACCCTGCTCTACCAGGCCGTCGTGCAGAACTCCCAGGCCGGCTACGGCGCGTCCATCAGCATGGTGATGATCCTCCTCAGCGTCGCCCTGTCCGCCCTCCAGATCACCTTCAACAAGCGGCAGCAGGAGCGCTGAGATGTTCAGGAAGCTGTCCCTCGGCCAGAAGATCGGCATCGAAGTTCTCCTCTGCGTGTTCGGCGTCATCTACATCATCCCCCTGGCCAACGTCGGGATCTCCTCCTTCGGGGGGGCGGGCATCGGGAACTACACCTACCTCTTCACGACGGGCTTCCCCATCGCCCGCATGATCTTCAACAGCTTCGTGGTGTCGATCCTCCAGGTGACACTGATCGTGGCCGTGGCGTCGCCGGCGGCCTTCGCCTTCTCCAAGATCAGGTTCCCCGGCCGTGACCTCATCTTCCTGGTCATCATGCTGACCATGTCCATCTCGATGCTCTGCTTCATCACCCCCCTGTTCCAGACCATGAAGGCCCTGGGCTGGATGAACACCTACCTGGCTCTCGTCCTCCCGGCGGCGACGTACTGGATGCCGGTCGCCGTGCTCATCATGAAGAACTATTTCGACTCGCTGGGACGGGAGCTCCTGGAGGCCACGACCATCGAGGGGGGCGGCTTCTTCACGGCGTGGCTGCGCATCTACGCGCCCATCAGCAGGCCGGCGATCGTCAACGTGATCGTCCTGGGCTTCATCACGTCGTGGAACGACTACCTCAACCCGCTGCTTTTCTCGCGGACCGAGACAATGCGCACGCTTCCCATGGCCGTCGTGTCCCTGACCTCGTCGATCTATGGCGCCCGGCCCGAGGTGGTTTTCGCGTGCCTGGTGATCATGGCGGTGCCCTCCGTGCTGGTCTATCTCTTCCTGCAGGACCAGCTGGGCGAGGGGATGACCGCGGGGGCCGTCAAGGGTTGATTGCAAGTGTGAAGATACCCTGCCCGATCTCCTGAGCCGAGGAATTGAACGCGTCGCAGCGATCGAGACCGCCGCCGGACCTGGGCCATGTGCCCCATCACGGAAAACGGATTCGTCAGGGTTCTGTCACACCCTTCCCACCCCTCGGTCCGGGCGACCTCGAACGAAGTGGCTGACAGGCTGATGACCGCGGTACCCGCTCAGGTGATCGATGAACGGACCGGCGATCGCCGAGTACAGCGTGTTTTACGCGCCCGTGGCGGGCGCACGTTGTCCCGCAGGGCCTATGCCCTGCGCAGCATGCCGGTCACATGCGCTCTCCCCGATCGAGGAATCGATTGATGCGCTCGGCGACGAAGGAGATGATTCGCTCTCCATTGCTTCGACCTTCCTCTGCGGTCGCCGTCCGGGGATCCTCGCCGAGCTGGGCATAGAGCGCTTTGGAAGGGTCGGCTTCGACGCCGGGGTAGAGCGCTTCGGGGCCGGGCGCGACTCCGCCTGGCCATGCCGACACGTCGCGGCCATCGCGCAGCGCGCCCAGATCGACGAGCTCGGGTAAGAGAAAGAGTCCATAGGATGTCTCTTGCCGTGCAGCGTGGTCTCCCGGCGGGAGGTCCAGCGGGGGGGAGGCGATGGTAACCTCGGTGCCCAGGAGCACGAGCACATCGGGATGCTGCCGCGAGAAATCGTCGAATCCACCCGACCGCGCGAGGCCCTCCCAAGGGTAGTGCCCGGCGAGCAGGACTATCGCGCGCGCTCCAAACGCGACGAGCTTCTCGAGGGTGTCGAACAGAATCGCGCGGACAGCATCTGGCTGCTGGTAGAATGTCCATTTATGACCGGTATGGCCGCCGAGCGCTCCCCACCACATGACGGGCAGCACCAGACCTCCCGTAAGCTTTACCATCTGCAGGCAGAACCGCTCTGCCTTGATGCCGTCGAAACCGGCTGGCAAATGCCATCCATGGTGCTCGATGAGGCCGAGGGGCCAGTAGACAACAGGCCGCTCAGCCATGACTTCCTCAAGCTGGTCCGGCCGCAGCTCCTCGAACCTGCCCCACGACGGAGACAGCTTCCCTTTCATGCGGTTCATCCTCCCTGCGACGCTCACGTTGAAAACGCCGAAACCTCTGCGGCGTTGAGCCCTTCGACCCTGCAGGAAAGTGAGAGTCGAAAGGCGCGGAAGCCCGCTGCATGCGCAGCCCAGCCGTCAACAAGCGGGATGTGCCGGCCCCGGAGCCACGCAACGAAGCGAGCATCAATGCGGTGGAGCCCCCCGCAGGCTGCTGCCGTGTTCTCCGCGCCGCATGACAGCATGGTCAGTATCTTCCGTCCCGCCCTGTTCCTCACAAATCATGGAGTTGCCTATGCACCGGAAATGGCTCGAACATCTGACCGACGGTAGAGGAAAACGAATCTGCACCGTCTCGGCGCGAGACTCTTTGCCACGCACTGCAAGCTACTGTAGGTCGCTGCAAGGAGCTGCGTCAATCGGAATCTGCCGCGATGTGAGTCTTCCGGGAAGGCTGACCTGGAAGCCTTGATGCACCTCGAACGGGACCTCTCATCAGCCCGTGGCCGTAGATGTGCCACGCATCAGCCGCGTGATAGTGCACAAAGGCTCGTCACAGTGGCAGGGCAGCTTTGCGGGAGATCCTGATCTTTGGCATGGCCCTAGAGGCCGCGGGCGGTTTCGGCCAGCTGCTCGCGAAACCACCGGTGTGCCGGGTCGGAGTTGTGGATGCCCGCCCACAAGAGGGACACCTCGAGCGCTCGTGTCGCGAAGGGCGGTTCCAGCACCTGGAGCCCTTCCTGCTTCTGGAGCGCCAGGGCGAGTCGCTCCTGGACGATCGCCACCATGTCGGTGGCGCCCACCACGGAGAGCAACGCAAGGAAGCTCGGGCACGTGACCGCGGGAGGGCTTCCGTCACTTATCTCCCGCAGTTGCTGTTCTCCGACTGCCATGAAGCTTCTGCCCGGTCTGGAAGGCGGCGCGGCGTTCAGCGCGGAAGGTCTCGAGGTCGAGGCTCCCCCGGATGCGGGGATGCTTCTTCGCGGCGATGCAAACAATGCGCTCCCGAAAGAGCGACCGCGCAAACAGGTTCGCCGGTACGGCGTCGACGCGCGGCATGATCACGGCATCGACATCTCCGAGTCCGAGGGCCTCGACGGTGGACGGGGACAGCTCGATCATCTCGAAACGCATATGGGGAGCGGCGGCATGAACCCGCGCCAGGAATCTCGGCAGCAGCGTGACGGTCACATAGTCCGCACTGGCGATCACGAACCTTCGCCGGGAAACCGACGGATCGAACGCCGAAGCGGCGAGGGCGGTCTCGATCTGACCGAGCAGGCCGTGGATCTTCGGCTTCAGCTCGCGCGAGCGCACGGTGAGGTGCATCTGCCGTCCGGAGAGCACCAGCAACTCATCACCGAGCGCTGCGCGCAGCCTTTTCAGTGCGCTGCTCGTCGCTGATTGGCCGAGGCCGAGGCGTTTCGCGGCGCGGGTCACGTTGCCCTCTTCGAGGAGCGCATCGAGCACGACCAGCAGGTTCAGGTCAATCGTTCGCAGGTTCTGCACATCATGCTCCTCGAGGCTGGGGCTGGCGAACAGATATCATCGATTTCGTCAATACATCCTATTTTATCAATCTGTTTTATTGATGTCTACATTCTCCGTAGCATTTCATCGGAGATCAGAGCAAAGGAGACACTATGAATCACCGGCGCATCGACGTTCATCACCATGTTCTTCCCCCGACGTACGTCGCATGGCTGAGGAACGAGGGAATCCACGATGCCGGAGGGCGTGTCCTGCCGGAGTGGTCCGTGCAATCGACACTCGACCTCATGGGCAGGTTCGAGATAGAGACCGGCATCCTGTCGGTTTCGACCCCCGGCGTTTGCCTTCGCCCGCGCGCGGGGAAGAACGACGAAGGGCAGAAGCGCGCGCGTGAGGTCAACGAGTTCTCGGCGCGGATCGCTCAGGAGAACCCGGGCCGTTTCGGATTCTTCGCGACGCTCGTCCTGCCTGACCTCGATGGTGCGATCGCGGAAGCCTCGTACGCCCTGGACACGCTGCACGCCTCCGGCGTCATCCTGCTGGCCAACACCCACGGGAAGTACCTTGGCGACGAGTCCGACGATCCGCTGTTTGCGGAGCTCGATCGACGGGGTGCCGTCGTTTTCATACACCCGTCGGAGCTCCCCGGGCCCGGCATCGAAGGGATCCCGGCCTTCGCCGCTGACTTCCTCCTGGATACAACCCGCGCGGCATACAGGCTCGTTCGCAACGGCTTCCTCCGGCGCTACCCGAATCTGAAGATCATTCTCTCCCACGCGGGTGGCTTCGTTCCCTATGCGAGCCACAGGATGGCGGTGGCGGCGTTCCAGGATACGCAGCGACCGGTCGACGAGGTGCTCCAGGATTTCCGCTCGTTCTACTTCGACACGGCGCTGTCGGGAAGCCCGGGCAGCGCTGCCGAGCCTTCTGGCTTTCGCCAAGCCCGGGCACGTGCTCTTCGGAAGCGACTGGCCCTTCGCGCCCCCGGCAGCAGTCGCGTACTTCACCGGGCAGCTTGACGCCTACAAGGCACTCGATGAGAGCGGGCGGAAAGCCATAGATCGCGACAGTGCAGCGGCGCTTTTTCCGAATCTCTCGGCATGACAAAGAAGGTGCATCCGTGAAC
Source organism: uncultured Spirochaetota bacterium (assembly GCA_963768665.1). Taxonomy (GTDB): domain Bacteria; phylum Spirochaetota; class Spirochaetia; order SZUA-6; family Fen-1364; genus Fen-1364. The sequence goes on from CAVYIU010000007.1 coordinate 665,593, forward strand.
AAGGAACAGGGCAGGAGCGGGCGGCTGAGCGGCAGCGCCCGAAGCACTCTGGCGTACGGCATCTACGTCATTGTCGTGGGGGCGGCGCTCCTGCTTTTCCCCAACGTCGGCTTGAGATCGATGGGGTCGAAAACCACCACCGGGGTGTGGATTCACATCATGAACTGGTTTGTCATCTGGGTGGGCATTTACGACGGCGTTTCCGCGCTCAGCGAATCAAGAGCCTTCTCATACGTGCAACGGTCTTTGGCCGTCCCACTTTCATCGTCTTCTCGGGCGTGATCGTTGCACTCGGCATGATCGAGCCGGTTTTTCTCATCTTCGGAGCGATCGATCTAGCTGTCGGGCGCATCGTGCTCAGCGTGTTTTTCCTTCTGTGCGGGGTGACCAAGATCGCCCGTAATAAAACGATTGTGGGGATTTCCGTGCTGACGGATTTTCAGGCACGGATCGCAGCCGCGATCCTGGTCGTCTATCTGATTCCAACCACTCTCGTCTTCCATAATTTCTGGGCCGCAATCGGGGCAGAGAAGCAGAACCAGGGCGTCCACTTCATGAAAAACGTTGCCATCATGGGAGGACTCCTGATCCTTGCGTCCATAGCATGAGGTCAGCCGCGAGACGATACGGGAGAGAAAAGGGGAAATCAACGTGAAAAGGGTCGTGATTATCGGCGGCGGCTACGCCGGAACAAAGCTCGCGCGGGCGCTTGACGAATCCGCGGAGGTGGTCCTGGTCGAACCGCGTGAGGCGTTTGTTCACATCGTAGCCGCGATTCGAGCCATCGTTGCGCCGGCACTCCTCGATCGGCTCATCATCCCCTACGACCGGCTGCTTGGCCGCGGCAAGGTCGTGCAGGACCGCGCCGTCGGGTTCGGTGAACGCGAAGTGAAGCTGTCCGCGCGGGGCGCGTTGGAGGCAGACATCATCGTCGTGGCGACCGGCTCGCGATCCGCAAGACCTTTCAAACCGACCGGCGACTCGGTCGCCGCGTTCCGCGCAGCCTCTGCGGAGGCGCACGAGATGCTGGGAGCGGCAAAGTCGGTAGCCGTTGTGGGCGCAGGAGCCGTAGGAACGGAGCTTGCCGGAGAAATTGCCGCAGGGACAACCGGCAAGCGGGTCGAGCTTTACTCGGGGACGCCTTCGTTGTTTCCGAACATGCCACCAGCATTCGGAAAGCGGCTTCTTGCGCAGCTTACGAGGATGGACGTGGCCGTTCATCTCGGTGCCTCAGCGCAGGGATTGCGCGATGCGGACGGCCCCCGCCACGGGCCGCTCCAGCTCTCTTCAGGTCTTTCAGTGGCGGCCGACATCGTCTTTCCGGCGATGGGCCTCACGCCGGTCACCACGGTGCTCGACACTCTGCCCGGTGTCTCCTTCGATCCGACCGGTCGCGTCAGTGTCGACCCCTGGCTCCGCCTCGCGGGGCGCCCGAACATGTTCGCCCTGGGAGACATGGCCGCGACCGGTGATCCGATGACGATTGTCTCGATCGCTGCGCAGGTGCCCTGGCTGGCACGCACAATCACGGATATTCTCGGCGGAAAACAGGTGAACGAACTGCCGCGGTACGCACCTGGCTCCCGGCGGCTGTTTCTCGTACCGCTGGGCCCCCGGCGTGGCGCCAGCGTGCTGCCTCTTTCGGGTCGGCCTGTGGTGGTCGGCAGCTTCCTGACGAGAGTCACGAAGGGCAAGGACCTGCTCATCTCCCGCTACAGAAGTGAGCTTGGCTACAAGTAAGCCCGGTCGATCCCGTGTGGGCGCCTCCCCTTGCGCGAAGGGTACTGATCAGCAACGGAGCCCTCTTGCTCTGGACGCCACGATGATTCCCGCAAGGAATGCCAGGACTCACAATCGCCGGCCGGCCTGAGCTTCACATTCCGCCCGTGAACAGCGCTCAAGGCGAGCGGCACCCCGCAGCCGGGAATCGGGAACATGCCAGGGTCGGAATGGGCTGCCATGAACCGGTGGTGTGACTCACGAAGGCTTTCCCGCTACGGCGCGTGGGCGACCGCGTCGTCGGCGACGTCGGCAGATCACACCACGACCACCGCTTTTCCCAGCACCGCCATTTTCGGCACGACGCCCAAGCCTGGCGTCGTCCCGGCCGCCATCCGGCCCGCGACGCGCCGGGGTGCCCCGTCCGCGCAACTCACGGTGACGTAGCTGTTGAAATCGGTCGTCGTAAAGAGCAGCTCGGAAGGCGTGCTGTGCGCCAGGTGGGCGATCGCCGCCGTCACGATGTCTCCGCCCCAACTGTCTTCGATCGTCATCGCGATCCCCAGCGACGCACACAGATCACGCGCCTGGCGGGCTTTCGTAAGTCCACCGAACTTACTGATCTTGATATTCACGACGTCCATTGCCCGGTCGGCATGTCCCCGCAGGAGAACGTCGAGAGAGTCTACGTTCTCGTCGAGGACGAAGGGATGGTCGCAGTGGCGGCGGATCGTCAGGCACTCCTCGTAGGTGCGACAGGGTTGCTCTATGTAGACGTCCACATCGCGGACCCCCCGCACGACGCGGAGCGCATCGTGCATCAGCCAACCGGTGTTGGCGTCGGCGATCAGCCTGTCACCGGGCAACAGGTTGGCTGCCACGGCACGGATCCGTTCGATATCCACGTCCGGGTCTCCACCGACTTTCAACTGGAACCGGCGATATCCCTCGGCCCGGTATCCCGCGACCTTGGCCGCCATGTCGGCAGGCGCTGCCTGCGATATCGCCCGGTAAAGCCCGAAATCTTCTCCGAACCGGCCTCCCAGCAGGACACACACGGGCAGGTTCGCCGCCTTTCCCAGGATGTCCCAGCAGGCCATGTCGATCGCCGACTTGACGTACGCATGCCCCTTGAGGGCCGCGTCCATCCGCTCGTTCAGCTTTAGCAGTTGCAGGGGATCTTCCCCGAGCAGATGCGGTCCCAGTTCGGCTATCCCGGTACGCACCCCGGAGGCATACGCCGGCAGATAAAAGGGGCCCAGCGGGCAGACCTCGCCGTAGCCCGTTATCCCGGCGTCCGTCTCGACCGCAACGACCGTGCTGTCGAAGACCGATACCGATTTGCCTCCGGACCACTTGTAGCTCCCCTCATGCAGCGGGAGTTCGACGCGGTAGGCGAGAATGCGGATGATGTGCATGGCGGCAGAATAACGCGCTCTGCCGAAAAGTGACAGTGGTAGTGTCCCGGGCGGCGGGGAATGCGCCTTGCCGGGGAGTCCCTCAAGACCAGCTTCGTCGTCAACGGCTTGATGGTGGGTGCCTTGAACTGCCTCGGCTTCATCGCGCCTGTGACGCTCTCCGAGGCGATATGAACGGCCCCCTACATTGCCAGCCGATAGATCGAGACCACGTCCGCCTTGCCCAGCTTCACGAAGTTGCCCAGCGGACCGGCCGCCGTGGCCTTGGCGGCCATCTCTTCCAGGCGGTCATCCTTGATCCCCAGCCCGGGCAAGCTGGTGGGGAGGCCGATGTCCCGGAAGAAGTTCTTCGTTCGGCCGATGCCTTCCAAGGCGGTGCGCTCGGGCCATTCGAACCTCGGCTCCACGCCCCAGACGTTCACGGCGAACCGGGCGAAGCGGCCCACGTCGTTCTTGTACACGTGCTTCATCCACGCGGGGAACGTCACCGCCAGGCCGGCGCCGTGCGCCACGTCGTAGATGCCCGAGAGCTCGTGCTCCATCATGTGCGTGGCCCAGTCCCCGACGCGGCCCGTGCTCAGCAGGTCGTTGTGGGCGATCGTGCCGGCCCACATGATCTGGGCCCGCGCGTCGTAGTTCCTGGGCTCCGCCAGGGCCACCGGCACGTTCTCGATGATGGTCCGAAGCGTCGCCTCGCACAGCCGGTCGGTAAAACCCACCTCGGGGACGCGGGTGAAGTAGCGCTCCATCACGTGCGCCATGATGTCCGCCGCGCCGCAGGCGGTCTGGTAGGGCGGAAGCGTGAAGGTGAGCTCCGGGTTCATGATCGCGAACCGCGGGCGCATGCACTCGCCACCGGCGTCCTTCTTGTACCAGCCCTCCTCGTTCGTGATCACCGACCCGTTGCTCGACTCGCTGCCGGCCGCCGGAATGGTGAGCACAACTCCGACCGGGAGCATCTCGGTCACCTGGCGCTTCTTGAGGTAGAAGTCCCACACGTCTCCGTCGGAGAGGACACCGGTGCCGATGGCCTTGGCCGAATCGATCACCGATCCGCCGCCGACGGCGAGGATGAAGTCCAGGCGCTTCTCCCGGCACAGGCGGATTCCCTCCCGCACGAGGCTGAGCCGGGGATTCGGCTTGACGCCGCCCAGCTCCACGAAGTCCACTCCGGCGTCCTTCAGGGACTTGCAGACGCGGTCGTGCAGGCCGGACGTGCGGATGCTCCCGCTGCCGTAATGCAGGAGCACCCGGCGCGAATAGCGCGCCGTTTCCCTCCCGGTTTCATTCTCGGTTCCTTTCCCGAAGATGATGCGGGTCGGGTTGTGAAAGATGAAGTTCTCCATGGGCGCACTGTAGGGAACCTTGGCGGCGTGGTCAACAGAATGACGCGAGGGCGGCCCGGGGGGTGCGGATTGGCATTGTGCACGGTGTTGGTGTACGACGCGGCAATCCACTCCTGCTATGCAGCGTCGCCAGATCTCCCAACAGCCTTTCGCCTTTGCGTAAAGCCACCAGGCAGAGCCCTTGTCAACTCGTCCGGAACGTGTATCCTGCCCGAATGGCCGAGCGTGCGGCCGCTTGGAAAACGATTCTCGACAGGAGGGTGGTCCTCCTTCTGCTGCTCCAGCTCAGCGTTGGCATCATCGTCTCCCCGGTCGCGGCCCTCCTTCCCGTCTACCTCAGCGACATCGGCTACTCCGCTGTGTTTATCGCCGGCGCCTTCACTCTGCAACGCCTCGCAGGCCTGGTCTCCTCTCTCGCCGGGGGCATGCTGAGCGACCTCCTGAGCCGCAAGCAGACGATCGTTCTCGGGCTCGCGGCACTCCTCGCGGCGAGCGTTGTGTTTCTCACCAGGTCGCCAGCGGTGATCCTGCTCCTGTGGGCGCTGTACGGCGTGGGGATGACGCTGAACAGTCTTAGCAGCCAGAGCTATCTCATGGATAGCGCGGGCTCCCGCTCACTGGGGCTTCTGACGGCCCTCTACTATTGGGGGTCCACCCTCGGCGGTGGAATCGGGAGTCCTGTGGCAGCCCTTCTCCTGACACGGCTCACCTTCGGCGGTTTCGGCTTCGTCTTTTTCGCCCTCGGCGCGGGAACCCTTGTGCTGGCCGCGGGAGGCTTGCCAGCATCGCAACGGGAGCCGGCGACACGAACCGCGAAAGAGTCGGGGGGCACGGGAAGGCTGTTCGGATTCGGCGACATCGCCTCCAGACCCGCTGTGCTTCTCCTGGCAATCCTGCGGTTTCTCCCCACCTTTTGTTACGGCATGCTGACGGTGTACGTGCCACTGCTCCTGAATCGGGATGGTGCGGCGACCCCCGCTATCGCAATATACGCCACGGTCTCCAGTCTCACCGCGGCGCTCGCCCAGCTTGCGGCCGGACGTGTCGCGGACCGCTCAGGTGCGCGCTTTCCATCGCTCGCATAGTACGCGATCCTTGCGCTGAGCGCCCTGGGGGTCGGCCTCTTTCACGATCGGCTCGAGGCCGTTTTCCTGTTCGGCGTGCTGGGAATGGCGGCGGCATGGTCGCTTTCGGTCATGGTGACGCCGATGGTCGCGCTCACTACCGAAGCCAGCGAGCGAGGCCGGGTGCTTGGGTTCATTCAGCTCTCCTGGAACTTCGCCATGATATTGGGCTCGCTGGCGGGCGGCTTCTTCTTTGAGGCCTGGGCGGGGCTGCCCTTCGTCGTCGGTAGCGCGGTGGTCTCCATAGCGCCATTCCTGCTGTTGGCGTTCTTTCGTGTCGTCAACGCTCGACACGCCGGCTGATCCTGCCAAGGCGCCGAACGGCCGGCTGCATCAGCAGGTCTCCGATCGCATACCGGGCGCCTGGGGTGTCTCGCGGAAAATACCGCTCTGAGCGGGGTTCGCAGTGGAGGGTAGGAAGAATGCGCGGAGGCGGGTCACGCCGCTCGCGGTCAGCAACGCTCGAGAATACCCTCGGCAGCGCGGATTCCACTCGCCCACGCTGCCGTTATGCCCCTGCTGGTTCCTGCCCCGTCGCCGACGAGGTAGATGCCGGGTCGCACTTGGAAGTGACCGTCAAGGAATGTCGGCTTGTTCCCATAGAGCTTGATCTCAGGGTAATACATCACAGTCGCAGGGTGGAGTACTCCGGGAATGATGGTGTCCAGCGCCTTCATCGATTTCCATATCGCCCGCAGTACCTTCGCCGGCATGGCCAGGGAGATATCGCCCGGCGTGCAGGAGCCCAGCGTCGGCTCGAAATCGTACAGGTCGCCGGTGAAGCTCTCGGTCTTTGATCGCTTCCCGAGCCGGAAATCCCCCACGCGCTGCATCAGGGGCTGGCCCCCACCCATGAGCATCGCCTGTTGTCCCAGCATCTCAGCGAATTCATGACCACTCGCCAGGGGGGCAGTAAACCGCACCGTCTTGAGGAGGGCGAAGTTCACCAGGCCGCTCGCCTTACCCCGCTGGGAGAAGGCGTGGCCGTTGACGCTGAAGTAGTCGCGGCCCGTCCGCGTTGTATACTTCTCCTTCACGACGAAGGCCCTGCCGCTGTTGGTGCAGAAAGTGCGCACCTTCTCGGGGAAGAGGAACTTCGGGTCATAGTAATCGCGCACGATGGGATAGTTCGTCTCGCGAGTCTCCACGCGCAACCCGATGTCCACGATGTTGTCGATGTAGGGCACGCCGAGCGCGTCCATGAGCTGCTGCATGAAGGCAAAGCCTTTCCGCCCCGTCGCAACCACCAGCGACGCGAAGCCGATCTCCCGGCGGTCGCTGACGGCGATGCAGTCTTTCTCGCGCACATCGGTCAGGGTTTCCTTCAGGGAAACTTCCACGCCGCGCTTTCCAAGATTCCCTATCAGCTCCCGGGAAAGGTTGATCCCGCCGTCGGTGCCGAGGTGGGACTGGCGAATCTCGATAAGCTTGACCCCCAGCTTCTCTGCCCTGTGCGTATAGACCCCGATATTGTGCTTCGCGAGGATCTCGGGTTGGAGGTGCTCTGCGACCGCCTCGAGGTATCGGGTCGCCTGCGCCTCGTCCCAGCAGTCGGCGGGGAAGCCGATCGGGTAGGTGAAGTTCATCTTGCAGTCGTTGCAGAGCCCGCCGGTGCTCGTGCCCGAACTGTCGATGAGCAGGATGGACATGCCGGGGCGCTTCTGTGTGAGTGTGAAAGCGGCACCCAACCCCGCAGGGCCTGTGCCGACGATAAGGCAGTCGTAGCGGTTCATCATGTCCTGCAATTCCGCATAGAGCATACAGGGCACCGGGGACTTGCTCAACAAGCGGGGGCGGGGCGCGTTGAATTGCGCGGCCCAGATCGGGACTGTCTCACACCAGTTGGGGTCCCGCTCGTTTGCCTGCCCAATCCCCTGCGTGTCGAGGAAGGACTTGACGCTCTGCGGGGTGCCGTTCTTCGCGAGGTCGAAGATCGATCGCGGTTTCTGCTGCGTACAGCTACGACCAGGAATGTGCAGGACATCGCCACAAAGGCGACCCTGAGGACAAATCGACCATTCATACTCTTCCTCCTGCGACTGTTTCGGCGGGACCATCAAACATGCTGCATGAGAAAAGCTTGCTCCCTCAGTCGAGAGGGGCGCGGGGGACGCACCTTGAAGTACTGATTGTACTCTGAGCGCTAAAGGACGCTGTCCTGGTGCCTTCTGCGGCCATGCGGGCCGCTGCCGGCCGAGGGCAGTCCGTCGCGCCGGGGCCCGCGCAGCGAACGCTGCCAGGGTCCTCGCAGGCCCCGGCAGCGCCGGATGGTCACAGTCCGCTGTTCACCTCCTGGATCGCGGTGAAAGCAGCAAGCATCGCGGTGGGATACGCCGCGGTGTGGATGCTCCCGAGGAGCGTGTCGATGAAGGGAACGGGCGGGACATCCACGATAGGGACGGGGATGCCGAAGCCGGCGTAGTAGTCGCGCGCGGCCGTGGCATTCGCATAGGGCACGACGTCATCCGCACGGCAGTGCACGAGGATAAGGGGCGTCTGCGGCCACCAGCCGACCCAGCCGTCGTTGGCGGCAAGCAGGTTGTAGACATCGCCCCCCGGCGCGAGGAGCGTGGACTTGGCAGAGTCGGAAAGCATGCTGCTGGGGATCGTGTCTGCCGGCACCGCGGAGGAGACCTCGGCATTCGTGTGCTTCCCGTCGAACAGGTTGTCGTTCAGCATGAGCGTATTCCACGGGTCCGCCAGCAGGGTCTGGTACGTCACCACGGCGGGATAGAGCGCGTTGTAGCCCGATGCCGTGTACAGCAGATAGGAAGGTACCTTCACGGCAGTGCCGGACATCATCTGCCCGAGCATGACGTCCGAGAGGCTGTAGGCCCCGTCGCACGGCACCGTGGCAGCAACCGGGATGCCGGCCTGCTGGAGCGACCGGGCCCCCGCCATCGTCGCGTACCCGCCTTCGGAGTAGCCGGTGAGGAAGAGCCGGGGGCCCGCCTTCACGATGCTCTTCGACAGCATTGCCCGGACCGTGGACACCATGTCCCTGACCGAGTCGCCGAGCGCCTGGGTGACATAGGGGTGCACGGTCGTGCTGTCGCCGAACCCCTGGTAGTCGGGCATGACCACGATGTAACCCGCGGATGCCATGAGGCCGCCGACCACGCACTCCACGTAGTTCTGCAGCGCACCCGTCGGGTCGGGGCTGGAGAAAACCGCCAGCGGGTTCGCGTTGAACCGTGACGGTGCGCACTCGCGATAGACCTGCGTGCCGTGCTGGTAGGCGATCACGGGCGCGGTCAGGCTCTTCCACCAGGTGAAGGGGACCCACACGAGACCGCTGGTGGATCCTGTCAGCGGCACCTTGATGGCCTGCACGAGGTAGGGATGCCCGCCCGTGCACGAGGAGAGGTAGCTGGCGAAGCCATTCCTGATCGCCGCGAGGTAGGCGGACAGGTCCTGGGTAGACAGGGAGCCGCCTCCCGGCAGTGCGAACACCGTCCGGCCGGCGACAGCCAAGCTTCGCGACGACGGACCTTCCAGCTGATCCAGGCCAGCCAGCAGGTTATCGACCGACACAACCCCCTCGGGGGGAGTGCCCGACGGCTGACCCGGCAGCGAGCAGCCTGCAAGCCCGGCGATGAGCAGGGCCACGGCTGCCCCCAAGAGCAGGAACAGGAGCTTTTTCATTGAGCACCTCCCCAGGCAGCCCGCTCCCTGCGCGGGGCGCCTGCGCGCGGAACCACCGCAGGAAGTGGCCCCCCATGCGGGGGGTTCTCCGGCGGATCGCAGTTGACGGCGGCACTCATGCGCCGGGCGGCCGCTTCGATCCTCGGCAGGCAGGAGTCAGCAGCGCAGAGATGTACAGCAGGAACCCGCGCGGGGATTGCTCAGGTGCGGGAGGGGAACGACGCGCAAGGCAAGCAGCTTCCGCGGATATGCCACCGGCCCGCCGTCGCACAGACCGTTCGGACGACATGATGAATGCCTTTTCGCCGCATGATAACACCGATCGTGCAAGACCGCAACACGCACGCCGCGCCGGCGCTCGTCCATGCGTTCCTGGATCTGGTGGATGAAGAAGGCATGTGCCCGATGGTTGTTGCCATGGCCAAAGTTGTGTTCCCGATGATCGCCGAGGCCTTTTCAGGGTGTCGAATCCTACATGCTCATTCTTCCATCGCGCTCGGGCAGCGCGCACCACTTTTTCGCGCGGGGCTGAGGGGCTATCGCCGGGAGGATTTCTTCGCGGCCCGCCGCTGGGATCGGTAGATGTACAGCCGCACGCTCACGGACACGAGAAGCACCGCGATCGTGGTGCCGAGGGAAACTTGGAACCGAGGGTGATGAAGACGATTGCCGCTTCCAGCATGGCCGGACGCTACCCCGGAGTGCCGTCTCGATCAAGGCACGGTCGGACCCGTGCATGCCCGCGGCGAGCGCCGATGCCGGCCTCAGCATCCGCTCCAACCACGCGCAAGCCGGGCGGCAATAGGAAGTCCGGATGCCCCTGCAGCCGTGACGGGTCCAAGAACGCGTCCGCAATCAGCCTTGTCCGGGCTGGGCAGCAGGCGGCGTGCGGCACCGCGCGGTGTCTCAGCCGGAGCCGAAAAGCGCGACCGCCCTCTCCATCCTCTGGACAACCGGCACGCCGAACGGGCAGCGCTGCTCGCACGACGCGCAGGCGGTGCAATCCGCGGCGGACTTCGGCAGCGCCCGCCATGCCGCGGCGACCCGGTCGGTCCGGTCGGTCTCTGCCGCGTCGAGGAGCCGCATCATGCTGCCGATCTCGATGCCTTCCGGGCAGGGAAGGCAGTGGTTGCAATAGACGCAGCGGCCCCCGATCTTCCACAGCGCGTTGGTGTCGATCCCGCTGTAGTCCCTCTCTGCCGCGGGGGCATCGACCCACGCCAGCGCCGCGTCCACTTCCGGGATCGTGACGCAGCCCGGCAGCGCCACGCTCACCGCGGGCTGGCCCAGGGCGTACTCTATGCACTGCGGCTCGGTGAGCGCGATGCCGATAGCGCTGCGGGTGTCCGCGGGGCCCGCGTCGCCGCCGATGAACCTGCCCTTCGGGAGCAGGAGCCCCCCGGCATAGACCTTCATGGCCAGGATACCGACGCCCTGGGCCAGGCAGGCCTGGTAGAGCCGCCGCCGATCCTCGTGGGGCCCCGTTGCGCCCGGTCCGGCGCGGAAGGAGTCCGCGGCAAAATAGGCGCCGTAGTCGGCGTCCCCGGGCAGAAGGTCGTGGGCCGGGTTCACGGGGAACATGATCGCGGCAATCCGGCCGGTCCTGATGGCCTTCAGCGCCGTCGATGCCACGTGGGTGCTCAGCGCCAGGCACCGGGCCTTGCCCTGGCGCAGCAGCTTCAGCGCCAGGCCGAGGAAGCCGTCCTCGTCGAGGGCCGTGGCCAGGGCCTCGTCGCCGTCGACGTTGTGGAGTAACAGCACGTCCACGTGGTCCGTGCGGAAGGCCCGCAGGAAATCGTGGAAGGAGGCCTCGCAGGTCCCGGGGTCGCGCAGGACCTGGTACCCGCCGTTGGCATCAGGGACGCACCCGAGGTGCCCGGTGATCACGACGTCGGTCCGGATGTCTCTCAGCGCTTCTCCCGCGGCGTCACGCCACAGGCAGAGGGGCAGGTCGAAGTAGGTGATGCCGCGCTCGTGGGCATGCCGGATGACCGCCACGACGTCGGCCTTCGTGAGGGAGCCCGCGTGGTACTCGAACGTCGCGGCCCCCAGGCCGATCTCGGAGACCTCGATGCCCGTGGCACCGATGGCACGTTTCTGCATGAGTGCAGCATAGCACCCGCGGCCAGCGGCCCGCTATCCTTTGGCCCGCAGGTACTGTTTCGGCCAGGCTGCCTCTGCCTTGAGCTCGACCGCGGCCCGCAGCGGCCACGAGGGCTCGCGCAGGAGTTGCCGGGCAAGGAGGACGATGTCGGCCTGGCCCGCGCGGACGATCTGGTCTGCCTGGGCAGCGGCCGTGATGAAACCGACCGCCCCGGTCAGGACACCGGCGCCGCGGCGCACAGCATCGGCAAAGGCGACCTGGTAGCCCGGGCCGGCTGGAATCCTGGCGCCCATCACGTTGCCGCCCGAGGAACAGTCGATGAGATCCACGCCGTCCGCCTTCAGGCCCCGGGCGAGCTCCACAGTCTGTTCCAGGTCCCAGCCGCCGTCCATCCAGTCGGTGCAGGAGAGGCGCGCGAAGAGGGGGACGTCGTCCGGGAGCGCCGCGCGCGCCGCGCGCGCGATTTCCCGGGCCAGGCGCGTGCGGTTGTCGAAGCTGCCGCCCCAGCGGTCCGCGCGCCGGTTGCACAGCGGCGAGAGGAACTGGTGCACGAGGTACCCGTGCGCGAAGTGCAGCTCCACGACGCCGAAGCCTGCCGCGCGCGCCCGTCGCGCCGCGGCCGCGAAGGCGGCGACCAGGCCGGTGATGCCGGCGTCGTCGAGCGCCGCGGGCACGGGGTAGCTCGGCGCGAAAGGCTCGGTCCCCGGCCCCACGGGCTGCCAGCCGCCATCCGCGGGCGCCACCCCACCGTCGCCGTCCCACGGCACTTTCGTGGAGGCCTTCCGCCCTGCGTGCGCGAGCTGGATGCCCGGCACCGCGCCCTGGGACGCGACGAAGCGCGTGATCCGCGCGAACGCCTCGACCTGCGCGTCGTTCCAGATGCCGAGGTCGCCCGGGCTGATCCGTCCCCGCGGCTCCACGGCCGTCGCCTCCGCGATGACGAGCCCGGCGCCTCCCGTGGCGCGGGAGCCCAGGTGCACCAGGTGCCAGTCGTCGGGCAGGCCATCGGCCGCCGAGTACTGGCACATCGGGGAAACGGCGATCCTGTTGCGGAACGTGACGCCGCGGACGGCGAGGGGGCTGAAAAGCATCGGGGAACCTCCGCCAGGAGGATAGCAGGAACCGCCGGCTGTGCCGGGTCTACCGCGTCAGCAGCCGCGGCGGCCTGGGCACGAGCTCCATCAGCCGGGAGAGGAACCTGCATGCGTAGACGTCGTCGATGAGCCGGTGGTCCACCAGGAGGGACAGCGGCAGCACCGGGGCCGGCACGACGGCGCCGTCCTTCACCACAGGGGCCTGGTGCACCCGGCCGATGTCGAGGATGGCCGACGGGAGCGGCAGATCATGGCATTGCCGCAGAGCCCGGCAAAGTTGCCGAAGGGGGAGATGGTGAAGCTCGCTCCAAGCCGTTCCTCCGTGCAAAATAGTCGAGCATCATCATGATCATTCTTCCGTTGTTGCTTGCATTCGGCGACCATGGGACGTATGTGGGGTCGTTGTCCGCATACCTTTCCTGCATGGAGAACTCTTCCGTCATTCCGTACTTCGTCAGCGCAAAGAAGGTTTCTTCCGCCTTATCAAAATCCCCGGATGCAAGCCAACAGTAGAACCAGGCCATGTCCGAGACACCGATGTACCAGGTATGGCCGCACCATCGGTCACCCGGAGGTGAATCCATCATCAGGCCCGTCAGGCCATTCTGGATCCAGTTCCGGTTGCGGAAATATGCCTCGAGCTGCCTGCACGTCCGGCTCCCTGGCTTGATGAATCCTGCGTTGATGAGGCTCGTGATTTCCGAGCCGTACGGGAAGAGCGGAGGGTCGGTGAATTTCTGGCCCAGCTTGTTCGGAATGCGAACCTCCTCCGCCTGCTCCTGCCCCGCCAGGCAGCCATCCAGGATGCCCTGAATCGACTCCGTGTATGCATCAGTGAGTTTCCTGATTGTGTCGGCGAAGTCATCCTCGAATGAACAGAAAAGCTCATGCATCTTGTGAAGGCCAATGATGTTCTGCGTATCGGTCCAGCTCCAGCTCTGAAGCAGCTCCGGCCAATCGGAGGAAATCATGGGCGGAAACAGGCCTTTCCCCTCTCCCGGGAACGACGCGTCCAGGGTCTTTTCCCTTGTCGATTTCACCCATTCAAAGCAATCGATCAGCATCTGCCGGTAATGCATGAACCTGTCCTTTCGCTTCATGGCCAGGAGATGAACGGACAGGCCGTAGAGAACGGAGCTGGTCTGGCATGCCCAGTCGATCCCTATCGTTTTTATCCTGCCTTTTTCCAGCCCGTCCTTGATCTGCATCTCGGTGGAAAAGAACTCATACGCCTTCTCCGAGTAGTCATGCAGCCCGATGCGGTCCAGCGCAGCCGTCAGGAATGATGCTTCCCAGGGCCATATCCAGTGGACGATCCCCCCCTGCCTGGGTATGACGAAATCCTTTCCTTCGAACCTGGCGAACATCTGGAGACCCTGCGCGACCAGATGCAGGAACATCCTGCGGAAATGTGCAGAATCGGTCATCGGATATGTCGTGATCCGCGCAAGATCTTTTTTCCACGCGCCGATTGTCGTCTGCATTTCAGCGTCATAATCGAATTGCCTGCCCTTTCCCCTGAAGAACCCGACGTCAACCTGGATGGATTCTCCCGGATCCAGGGCGAATCCCAGCCGGAGCATGTCCCTGAAAAGAAACGCATCGAGCGTTGCCTTCTCCCGCCACTGCAGATCCAGCCGCGCTCCGCTTTGAATCACGATTGCGCTCTCCGGGTCACGCAGCGTGCCGCCATCGAGTTTCCATTGTGACGGAAGCATCCCCCAGGACTCGATATTCGGCTCATAGGATTGATAGCTGTCGATGGTGGTGCACATCATGTAGGACTCCCTGCCGCTGCGGGGCAGGATTGTCACCGAGCTTTTCACCGGCCATGGTCTGTCATTCTCCAGGGTGATGCGGCAGAACAAGGCGGGACTCCTTTCCATGCTGCAGAAGCACTCCATCGAAATGGCGAAATCCCTCCCGTCGTACTCGATCGCGTGCACCGGAATGCCGTCATCCCGCAGCCGGAACCTTGTTTCCTGCCATGGAACCTGCATGCATTCGTTCCCGTACAGCACATGGAATCCATGACCGAGGGAGCGGTTCAGCTTCGCGTCGTCGGATATCCGCCCATTGATGACCTTGAAGTCCGGCCACAGCGTAACGATCCTTTCCGCCAGGGGCGGATGGACGTAGAGCCGGGTTGTCCTGGCCCTTTCCCAGCCGCGGACGCTTGTCCGTGTGATCATGAGCTCATTCTCCTCTCAAAGATGAAACGCTCACGCCGCTATTGCCTCCGCGGTTTCCGGCACGAACAACGCCTGCAGGCCTGCGCGTTCGTCCATGGGGGGCGGTGGTTCCCTGTGATGGATCGTGGACGTGTTCCCTCACCACGGACCTGATGCGCGCTGGGCTGACGGCGGCGAGGTCAGGGAAGCAGCGTGAAGTCGGGCATGTAGCCATGGTTTCGGTAGGCCCTGAAGCCCTCGGCGTACGCGCAGCCCATGGCAAGACCGCGGAATGCGCCAAGGGTCCGGCAGTGCTCCGTCAAGGTCGCTGATTGGAAGGTGGTCATCCAGGCGAACTGGCTCTTGTGCAAGGCGAGTGCGCGGAGCTTCTCCTCCATCTCTCGGAGACATCGACGTAGACTTCGGGCTCGAAGTGGAGCCCCGCCGCGGTGTCCCAGAAGAACAGGGACGGCGCCTTGGCCAGCGGCGGCTCGCCCGATGGAATATTCTTTCCAGGAAGTGACAGCATGATCCTGCCCACGATCGTGCCGGTCATGTTGTGATCCGTACTCATGTCCCCGGGAAAGTTCGTGAAGATGACATCGGGCGCCGCCCATCGAATCGCGTCTATGACAGCGCGGCGCACCTCCGGTGTGTCCTGAAGGCCTTCGTCGTCAAACCGGAGGAACCGCACCTGGGCGCCATATGCCCTGGCCGCCTCGAGCTGCTCGGCCTCGCGCGTCCGTGCGATCTCCTCCCTCCCGACGATCACGTTCGACCCGATGTTCCCGCTCGTCGTGAGCGCGACAAACACACGACGTCCCGCTTTCGCGTACTTCAGAAGTGTCCCCGCGCAGAAGACCTCCACGTCATCGGGATGCGCACCAAGTGCGAGAACGTTCATTCCGTGATCTCCCTTTCTCTGCGTCTCTGCGAAGGCATCGTAGCGCACGTGCCGGGGAACAACCAGAGGGGCGGTCCACGCGGGTCACGAACGGCGTTGCAGCTTTTCCATGCTCGCTTCCGCGTGATCGACTTCTTAAGGAAGAACGCCCGATTCGGCATACTCTGTTCGCTACCTGCAACAGTCAACGTCATTTATCTCACATCTTTCATCACACACCGTCGTCCGTTCAAAATCGTCATTGGGAGGTCGGGTCCCCTACCGTCGGGTCCAGTCTTCTCCGAGGACGCAAGAGTGTATGCACGCTGGCCAAAGCTCCACGGTACGCAGCGCCACATGAGCTGGGTCTGCGGTTTCGTCCGCGCTGTACCCGTGCCCCGTGCAATCAGGAGCATGCCCGGAGATCGAGTGGCGGTCGTGCGAGACTCCAGTTTCTTGATGACTGCCAGCCCTGACTTGCGCTCTACCATCTGGACCCCCGCGGGCGCCCGCCGAGCGACCGCACAGGATCGACCGAGTCCTGCGCACGCGAACGTGCTCGGTGTCTATTGCGAGGGCGACTCGCCCTGCGCGTCGCTCATCCGCAGGAGTTCCACCCGGTTGGCGGCCCCGGTCTTCTGGTAGACGTTGTAGACGTGATTCTTCACGGTGTTGGGTGAGAGCCCGAGGCGCCTCGCGATGTCGCTGTTGCGCCACCCTGCAAGGAGCAGGCGCAGGATCTCTCGTTCCCGGGCGGTGAGAGGCGCAGCGACGCAGCGCGCGGTGATCCTCACGACTCGCGCCTCGTCCGCCGACAGCGCGCCGGAAGTGTGAGACGAAGCCTCCGGGCCTCGCATCAGCACCGCGAAGAGGTCCCGGGCAACATCGCCGAAGAGGAACACGAACGCCAGGGGGCCGAGGGCCGGCGAATCAGCTGGCAGGACCCCGGCCCAGCGCAGGACCTCCCATACAGCCAGGAGGGACACCGGGACGCCGAGAACGAGCGGCGCGCGGGCGAACACGCCGGCGAGCCAGGATGGAGCCCGTGAACGCGACCGCCACAGTCGCCACGCGGGACCTGCGAAGCCTCCCAGGTAGTATACGGCGCTGACGGCATACACGGTACGGCCGGTGAAATCCAGGGTGGGAGGAGTCAGCGCAAAAGCCAGGACGAGAATCGCCACGTAGACCAGCGCGCTCACGGCCGTGAACAGGCGCGGGAAGGGGCGCTCCGGGCCTGGCAGCACCGAGGAGACGAAGCGGCGGAGCACCAGGAGGCTGACGAATGCGAGAAGGAACGTTGAGTTCCAGGCGACGAAGCGCAGGTCGGGGTTGGAAACCAGGCGCGCGGCAGCGAGGAAGATGCCCAAGGAAAGGAGGAACGCAATGAGCGCGAGCAGCCCGAGGCCTGTCGTGAGGAGCTCGAAGCTCCGGTCACGGGTCCTGCGCCAGAGGAGGAAGGAGAGCGTAACGGCGGGAAGCCCCGCCGCGCAGGCGAGGAAGGGAGCGACGAGATCCGTCCATGAGGTCACGACCCGACTATACCATCGGGATGGGAGGTTTTTCCCAGGCGCTGCCCATGCTGCAGGCGGCCCCCGGGGCCAATACTTGTGCCAAGGAGGCGCGATGGTCGCACCCGAACACCTGGGCATCGTCATGGACGGCAATGGCCGGTGGGCTTCTTCGCGCGGGCTGCCGCGCACGCAGGGACACCTCGAGGGCCTGAAGGCGGCCAAGAGGATCACCCGGGCTGCGCGCGAGGCCGGCGTCGGGTGGCTGTCGCTGTACGTGTTCAGCGCGGAGAACTGGACGCGACCGGCTGACGAGGTGGGCTTCCTCATGGAGCTCGTGGCCCGGCACCTCGAGCAGGAGCTGGCCTTCTACGACGAGCTGGGCCTCCGCGTGGTGCACTCGGGCGACCGGGAGGCCCTCGGGCCGGCCCTCCGCCGCACGATCGACCGGGTCGTGGCAACAACCGCACGCCATGGCGGCATGACGGTCAACCTCGTGCTCAACCACGGGGGTCGCGACGAGATCCTCCGCGCCGTCAATCGCTGGGCCCGGGATGGCGCCGCGGGCGAGTTTACGACCGACGACCTGCGCCGCAACCTCGACGTGCCGGGCCTGCCGGACCTCGACCTCCTCGTCCGCACCGGCGGAGAGCTGCGGCTCAGCAACTTTCTCCTCTGGCAGGCCGCCTATGCCGAGCTGGTCTTCAGCCCTGTCCTCTGGCCCGACTTCACCGAGGCCGACCTGGGCGCAGCCTTCGTCGAGTACGCGCACCGCGATCGCCGATTCGGGACGATCCGTGGACCCTCACCCTTGACCATCTCCCGCGCCGTTGCAGGCTCCGGCTCCCGGGCGCGCTCTCGCCGTCAGGCCCGGACGAGCGGCACGACCTCGTAGGCGTCCAACGCGTCCAACTCCGCGACGGTCAGGCTGTGCTTGCGAGCGGCCTCTTGGATGCTCGTCTCTCCCTTTGCACTGTCGTTTCCACCCTTGCCTCCTGCGATACATGTCTTGGGGGTGGACCAGAATATCAAGTGAGCAGTGCAGAGGGCTTGAATGCCGCGCGAGCCTGCCCTGGGATGCCGAAGACCTACGGTTCAGGAAAACGAATCCGAACCGTCTCGGCGCGAGCGTCAGTAATCAGAGTCAGCGGACGAGCCACAGCAAGCCGTGATAGATGGGTGATGATGGCGCTTCGCGCGCGAGCGCCATCCGCATCCTCGCGCGCCAGGATGAAGGCCGGGGTTCTACTCGACTTTGATTTCCGCCACGCAGGTATCCTGGTACCCGGTGCCGGGATAGACGGATCGAATCTCGAAGACTCCCAGCAGGAACTCGCTGAGCTTGAGCTCAACCCGCGGCACTTTCAGCGGCGTCTTCTGGAACAGCATAGCATCCTCGAAGCTCAGTTCCTGCTCGGAGAGCTTGCGGCTGGAGTACCCGGTCGCGTTCTCATAGGGGTCGATTCCGATCGCATAGACGGAAAGTTTCGCGCTTTTCACCCGGTTGTTCACTGAGAAATACTTCTCGTCTCCGTAACCAGGGATAACCGAAATGGATTTCGCCGATGGGGTGAGCTTGAACGCAATCCTTTCTCCAATCCCATCCCCGTTGACCCCTTCAACCCAGGAAGTCTTTGGATCTCCATCAAAAGCCTTGTCGGCGCTGTAGCGGCCGGGCGTTTTCGAGTCCTGCAGGGCCGAAGTAGCGAGAGGCAGCGGAATCTTGCCCGAGGTGCCGAACAAAGGAAGGTTTTTTTCTCCCATATCGAGCAGCGCGCCAAGCAAGGACGTCTTGCCCCCCGCGACCTCAGGTACGTTCGTCGAGATGAACTTCCGCCATTCCGGGCTGCCTGATTCAAATTGGAGCAGCCAGTAGAGCAGCGGAACCTGGCTCGCTTTCATGTGCTCGAAAAGACTTTCCGCCCGGGTCAGGCTTTGAGCGCTTCCGCCGACAGTCCGCTCCAGCGCAACTACCAGGTAGTCGTCCAGATCTTTCTTCCGGGCTCCTGACGTGATCAAGAGGTCCACGATGTCCCAGTGCTCGTCCTGGGCAGCGAAGACAACCAGCGTATCATGGTAGCCCTGACCGCCTGGACCATCCAGGAGCGGGGTCGCGTTGACGTCCGCGCCGGCCTCGACAAGCAGCTTCGCGATTTCGTAGTTGCCGTTGGTGACGGCGTAGTGCAGCGGCGTTGCGTTGCTGATTCCGTGATCGGGATCGTCCTCCTTGACTCGCACGTTTTCTCTCTTTGCAAGAAGCGACTTCACCGTGGCAAGATCGTTGTCTTTCACGGCACGGAAAAGGCCGGCCGGAATCGGCCGGAAGCGCCGTGCTTCCGCACAAGATCAGCAGGGCAACAGCAGCCGGGATTGCCCATCTCTGCATGACTTCCACCTCCTCGCGCGGCGGGAACCACCATAGCGTGACCTGCGCTTCGTCGCGCGTCAATCTCCCGGGGCGCTCTCGTTCCACTCCTTGATCCGGCAGGCCTGCGACCAGGACTCGGGATTGTCCAGACGAACCCTGGGAAGGGCCACTGCACCGCCAAGCTTTGTCTGTGCGGGGGGACGCTGATATGTGCGATGCTGCCAATCCTCTCGGCATGGTCACCTTCCTGAAGTTCTGGACAGGTCTCATCGCGCAGAGTATACGTAACGGGCAGCATGAGCGGATCGACAGCCGCACGGGCGGAGAACAGATGGAGAATGGCCAGCTCGGGGAGAGCGACGGATGTGCGTGAGAGGTTGTCATGAAGATTACCGACGTCAGGGCCTACCCCGTATGGGTGGGCTCCCGCAACCAGTGCCTCGTCAAGGTGGAGACCGACCAGGGCATCGCCGGGTGGGGTGAGGGAGGTCTCTCCGGGCGTGAGCTTGCGGTGGCAGGCGCGGTCCGCCACTATCGTGAGTTCCTCCTCGGTCGCGACCCCTTCAAGCGCGGTGCCCTCTGGCAGGAGATGTACCGCAGCCAGTACTTCGAGGGCGGCCGGGTGCTCGTCGCTGCCGTGTCCGCCATCGATATTGCACTCCACGATGTCGTGGGCAAGGCACTTGGTGTGCCGGTATACCAACTCCTGGGCGGAAAACATCGGGACCGGGTGCCCTGTTTTGCGACCATCCACGCGGCGACGAAGGACAGCATGATCGAGCAAGCGCGCCTCCTGCTGGACCGAGGCTGGAATGTGCTCCGCACCGGCATCGTCCACCCGGCCAACGCTGACCCTGAGCTATTCGAACCTCGCGAGACGATCGGCCCCACCGCGACGTGCCTTTCCGCGCTGCGAGAAGCCGTCGGTCCGGGACCCGTTCTTGGCATCGACTATCACCATCGCCTCAGCGTGGCAGAGACAGCATCTTTCTGCCAGCGGATGCCACGGGGAACGCTCGATTTCATCGAGGAGCCGATTCGTGACGAGACGCCGGACGCCTACGCCGCGCTTCGTTCCATGGCGGAAGTCCCGTTTGCCATCGGCGAGGAGGCGGCGAGCAAGTGGAGCTTTCTCCCCTATATCGAACGGGGCCTGACAAGCTTCGTGCGTCTGGACATCTGCAACGTGGGCGGCTTCACGGAGGCGATGAAGGTGGCGGGGTGGGCCGAGGCTCACTATATCGACCTCATGCCGCACAACCCCCTGGGCCCGGTCTGCACGGCGGCCAGCGTGCACCTTGGCGCCGCGGTGCCCAACTTTGCCTGGCAGGAAGCGAACTTCGTCTACACGGGCGAGCCCTCTAGCGCGGAGGCGGAGATATTCCCGGTTCGGCTCGAGTTATCCGGCTCCTCTTTTGCGGTCCCCGAATCGCCGGGGCTGGGAGTCGAGGTGAATGAGGAATACCTGCAACGGCAGGAGTTCCGCCCCTGGGAGCCACCGCACCTTCACCGCCGAGACGGGTCGTACACAAACTGGTGATCTCTCGGGGCACATGGTGCCATCGCGGACCCGCGGGTCAGCCGCGCGCGGTGTCAACACGAGCGGCCATCAGAGATCCTGATAGTAGTAGGTTCGCGCTGGTGATGGCGTGAGCGGGGTGTTGCGCGCGGAGACGCCACGGTAAGGGCCGCCTCTTGCCGCTCTCGGGAAGTATGTGGTAGATGATCGAAGCGCACACACATCGTGCTGCCAACAAGCCCCGGGTGTCCGTACCCCCCGTGAAGTGTTGCGACGCTGCCTTCGTGCGCCGGTCTTCTTGCTTCGATTGCTCTATGAGAAGCTACCACCGCGGAAAGGAGAGCAACATGTATACCGCCACGATGATGTACGCATTCAAAGAAGAAGCGTTCGACCAGGCTTGCGAAATCTGGCGAGATGAGGTCCT
This sequence comes from uncultured Spirochaetota bacterium, assembly GCA_963768665.1. Lineage (GTDB taxonomy): Bacteria > Spirochaetota > Spirochaetia > SZUA-6 > Fen-1364 > Fen-1364. Next base: position 686,922 of record CAVYIU010000007.1, read on the forward strand.
CGAGCACGCCAGGACTCAGAAAGGCTTTATCCGTATGCAGTTTCTCACTGCCCGGCCGAAAGCCCTGGCAATTGGCACATGGGAAGACAACGTCCACGCCCGTGCATTCATGCAAACCGGAGTGTTCAAACGGCTCATGGGAAGGCTCCAGCAGTTGGTTTCCGAGCAGCCAGAACAGACCATCTGGGATCTGACGTACGACGCATCCGTCGACGCATAGTGGCGCGCCTCCGACCGGCCTCGCTTGATGGGCTTTTTTGGCCGAGCCGAGCCCAACCACTTTGTGTTGTCCCGGACGTCCGGTCCCACAGCCGGTCTGTTGAGAACCTTCGTGATGCTTCACAAACTCCCGGCTCGATGCCAGCGCGCTTTGGAGCGGCGCGCATTCACTTTCGCCGACGCCAGGAGGCTCAAGGGGGATTCATTCGTCCTTTAGGCTCCGCTAGTCGACGTGGGTACAGTGGCGGCCGGTCCACGCCACTCATCGAACAGCGCAGACTATCGCAACGGAGAGCGCAAGGTCGTGGGCCCCTACGGGAGGGAGTGCAGCGTGGCCGTTTCGCCAACTTTCGTGCTGTCGCCATGGGACGTGGCGCTTGTCGTCGTCGCGACAACCATGGGGGTGCTTCTTGCCTATATTCCGAATCCGAGATGGAAAGCATTTCTCATCGGCTTGCCTTTGCCGTTCACACTCGCGAATCTTGCTTTGAATTCGCCGATCGGGGCGAGTCATGTCCTGGGAATGGCGGTCCTCCTTCTCTTTATGAATCTGGTGCGTTGGCTGTACAAAGGACTGAAGGCCCCAATCGTCCTTGCCGTCGTCGTGTCCGCGCTCGTCTACCTGGCGCTGGGGCTTCTCTTGAATCGCCTTGTCCCGAAAGGCCCCTTCGCATTCTGGATCTCGCTCATTCTGGTGATGGCGGCCGGCGCCGTGCTTGTCTCTGTGCTTCCACAGCGTAGAGAGCCGGCCCACCGCAGCTCACTGCCCGTGCCTGCGAAAATCGTCGCTTTGGCGGCGATCATCGGCGTGATCGTTGCGCTGAAACAGGTGCTGGGAGGATTCATGACCATGTTTCCCATGGTGAGCACCGTTGCCGCATATGAGGCGCGGCACAGTCTCTGGACCATGGGTCGACAGATTCCGATTCTCATTGTCGAGATGGCGCCCATGATGGCGGTCATGCGCCTCGCACAGACACTCCTTCACGCATCGATCCTCCTATCCTTGGCAGCTGGCTGGCTGGCTTTTCTCGCCGTCATGCTGCCTGTCACGGTCGTCCAAATGCGGCGCGCCGATGTCTCGCTTCACAGCGTCAAGTCTTGAGCTTCCCTCACGTCTACGAACGCCTTGCGCCGAGTCAACCGCACGAAGAGGTTCAGAGGGTCCATGGAAGACGTCGGGAGTTCGCAAAAGGGCAAGAGTCCTTCAGATCCCCGAGGAGCGGTCGTCCGACTTGATCGAACTCTTCTGCCTGCATACACTCGAACCCCTGAATGCCTGACTGGAGTAAGGATAGACTATTCTCACGAGAGCGATCTTCGTCCCAATAGGGGCCGTGGCCGGCGAATCGACACAATCATACGAGAACCGGGCACACGTGATGGCAGCTTTCAAAACAAGCAAGATAAACGACCCCAAGGACGCTTCCTCTCAGAATACAGTGCTTCCTGTCCTGGTTGCCATCAGTATTTCGCATTTGATAAACGATTCTCTGCAGTCGCTGATCCCAGCGAGCTATCCGATTATCAAGGAGTCTTTCCAACTGAATTTTGCCCAGATAGGGCTGGTTACTTTTGTGAATCAGATTACGGCATCCCTGCTCCAGCCTGTCGTGGGGGCGTTTGCCGATCGGCACCATTTGCCATTCTCTCTGGCCATCGGCATGAGCTTCACCTTGATGGGGCTGGTTTGCCTGTCATTTGCCCAGAGCTTTGGAATGCTGCTGTTTTCGGTATCGCTCATAGGCGTCGGCTCATCCGTGTTCCATCCCGAATCATCTCGCGTTGCCCACATGGCGGCTGGCAAACGTCGGGGGTTCGCACAGTCGTTCTTTCAGGTCGGGGGAAACGCTGGATCATCCCTCGGACCCCTCCTTGCCGCGCTGATCATTGCTGAGAAGGGCAGATCACGGGTTCTCTGGTTCATACCTCTTGCGGTGGTCGGCATCGTGCTTCTGACGCAGGTAGGCAGATGGTATGCCGCCAATACTCATCGCATCCACGCTTCGGCTGCGGCGAAAGTTGCTGGGAGCAGCCCCAGACTGGCGCGTTCCACCGTGGCATTCGCTGTGAGCATTCTGCTCGTATTGATCTTCTCCAAGTATTTCTACCTGGCGAGCATTAATAGCTATTTCACATTCTACCTGATCCAGAAGTTCAGCTTGTCGATACGGAGCGCACAGCTTCATCTGTTTCTCTTTCAGTTTGCCGTAGCCGCTGGAACCCTGATTGGAGGCCCCGTTGGAGACCGTATCGGGCGCAAGTATGTCATATGGATCTCAATACTGGGTGTGGCGCCTCTTACCCTTCTGCTCCCTCACGTGGGATTGATCGGGACAACGGTACTATCGGTCTTTATCGGTGTCATCCTTGCCTCGGCTTTTTCAGCAATCCTCGTGTACGCCCAGGAGCTTATCCCGGGCAAGGTTGGGATGATTGCAGGGCTATTCTTCGGATTTGCGTTCGGGATGGGTGCGCTGGGTTCTGCGGCGCTGGGCAGACTTGCTGACCTGACAAGCATCACCCATGTCTATGGGCTGACTGCATTCCTGCCCTTGCTGGGGATGATTGCGGGACTCCTCCCGAATATCGAAAAAGGCCCGCACAGGAGCGCGCCGGGACTGTGAGTACGAGTTGCAATTACCCCAGGGATGACTCGAACATCTGACCTGCGGCTTAGGAAACTGACGACGGACCGTCTCGGCGCGAGAGTTGTTCGTTGAGTTGGTCGGTTTTATGTCGAGGGGCCCCATGGCCACGGACGAACGCGGGAGGACCGTCTTCATTGCGGGAGCGACCGCCTATCTCGGCTGGTTTCTTACTCGGAAGCTCTATGCCGAAGGCTGGCGGGTGATCGCCGCAGCCAAGGATGAGTCCGAGCGCGACGCTTATTGTCGCCTCGAGGCGATGGATCTGACCACGCGCTTCTTCGACTCGGTCCTTGGCGATGGTTCATTCTCCATTTTCGAAGGAGGCAGGACCCGCATCAACCCGATCCACGGGTGGCCCTGACGTATTCACTTTCCGGGAGATGGGCATGCTCGCAGCCGAAGTGATCAAGCCCGAGGGCGGCGGGAAGACTACCGAGAGCGGCTCGCTGCCGTGAAAGCAATCAACGGAACGGTTTCCATGCGGGGGCAAGCAGGCATCACATCCTGATGCCTCGATAGAGCCATCCTGTGGCCTGAGCTGGATAGCGAAGTTGCCGTTCATACGTCTGCCGAAGAGGCACGCTCCAGGAATGGTCCCGGGGATTTGCGGGAGCTTGAGGGGCAGGTCAGTGACACGCAGGGTGATACTTGCGTCGCCGTGCAGGCGTGGAGCCGCGTCGCGCACGGCAGGGTCGCAAAGGCGCTCATCGGCTCCGGGTGACCACAGGACGCGTGTGGTCGGAGAGCTTGAGTACGAAGTAAGCGTGCGCGGGAGGTGAGACGTGCCACGCCCAGACCGGGGTGCAGACGATCACAAGGTCGTACGCAGACGGGTCGCGGGAAGGCGCCTCGATGTTTCCGAGCTTTCCCATTGACGAGTCGGCGCCCGCGGACAGGAAGCCCAGGAATCCGCTCCGATTCGTCTTCTCGACGATCCGCTCGGCATCGGCTCCTAGAAGCTCTGCCAGCTCTTCAGCGACGCGTTTCGTGTTCGCGCCCTGGGAGAAGTATGCCACGAGAATCCTTTTCCCCGTCTGCAGGGCCTCGAGGTTGCTGGCCGTCACTGTCCCCGAAACTCCGGAAACGCTCGCTCCGGACACAGCGTCGCTTCCCCGGGGCACCGAGCGGCAACAGGCGAGGGCGAAATCGTCGATGATCTGCGACCAAGGGCAGGCGCCGGGGCTTTCGAACCCACGTCCTGCGGGGACGCGAAGAGTACAAGCCGTCGCTGCGCTCCAAGTGGGCGCGCGCGTCGGGAAGGTGCTGCAGGAGTTGGACGAGGAACTCCAGGGCGGGGAACAAACAAGCGTTGGTCTTGACCACCTTCGCAGCGGCAGGCGTTCGCTACGTTACCGCTGAAACTTCGTGCACATAACGAAGTGCCGGCTCCCCGTATCGGTGAGCTCGTGCACCATGGAGTCACAGCGTGCAACGGCGAAGGGGCAGCGGGTCTTGAACGCGCAGCCCTCGATCTTGTCCAGCGGGCTCGGGATCTCCCCTTCGATCGGTATCTCTTTCCGCGCCCGCTCGATCTTCGGCCGGGGGATGGGAATGGAGGAGAGAAGGGCCTGCGTGTAGGGATGCTGCGGGTTGGCGAACAACTCGGTCTTTTCCGCCACCTCGACGAGGCTCCCCATGTACATCACCCCCACGCGGTCGCTGATGTACTTCACCATGGACAGGTCATGCGCGATGAAGAGGTATGTCAGCCCCAGCTCGCGCTGCAGGTCCTTCATCAGGTTGACGATCTGTCCCTGGATGGAGACGTCCAGCGCGGATATCGGCTCGTCACAGATGACGAACCGCGGTCTCACGGCGAGCGCGCGCGCGATTGCCAGGCGCTGCCTCTGCCCGCCGGAGAACTCGTGGGCAAAGCGCGTCACGTGCTCCGGGCGCAGGCCGACGAGCTCCAGGGTTTCGAAGACCCGCTGCCTTTGCTCGTCCCGGGTTCCCAGGCCGTGGATTTCGAGCCCCTCTGCGATCAGCTCCCTCACCGTCATGCGGGGATTCAACGACGAGTAGGGATCCTGGAAAATGATCTGCATGTCCCGCTGGTAGCTCTTGCGCTCCCGGGCATCCATGCGGGAGACATCCCTGCCCTGGTAGACAATGGTGCCTGCGGTCGGCAGGTAGATTCCCTTGATCGTCCTGCCGAGGGTGGACTTCCCGCACCCCGACTCTCCCACGAGCCCGAAGGTCTCCCCTTCGCGGATAGCGAGGTCGATGTTCTGCACTGCCTTCAAGAGCCTTCCCCGGCCCAGGGCGAAATGCTTCTGGAGCCCGCGCACTTCGAGGATCGTATCGTTCATCGGGCTACTTCCCGTGCTTCGAACCTGGCGCGCTGCCCGGCAGCCCCGGGGTCATAGAGCCAGCAGGAGACCCGGTTGGCAGACTCCGGCTGGAAGTACGGCGGGTCCGCTTCCTTGCAGATATGCATTGCGTACTCGCACCGTTCGGCAAAGGGGCATCCGGCGCGGATTTTCAGGAGAGAAGGTGGGGTGCCCTCGATGGTCCGCAGCCTCTTGAGGGTATCGTCGGCGAGGCTCGGCACGGCCTGCAGGAGCCCTGCCGTGTAGGGGTGATGGGGCCTCTCGTAGATCTGGTCGGTGAGCCCTTCCTCCATCACCCTGCCGGCGTACATGACCACGATCCGGTCAGCCACCCCGGCGACCACGCCGAGATCGTGCGTGATCAGGATGATCGCCGTGTGGAAGTCCCTCTGCAGCTCCCGCAGCAGGCGGAAGATCTGGGACTGGATGGTGACGTCCAGCGCGGTGGTGGGCTCGTCGGCGATCAGGATCTCGGGCCGGTTTGCCATGGCCATGGCGATCATCGCGCGCTGGCGCATGCCACCGGAGAACTCGTGCGGGTACTGGCCGAGCCGGAGCCTGGCGTCGGGGATCCCCACGAGATTCATCAGCTCCGCTGCCCGCCGCGTGCCCTGCGCACGCGGGAGCCGGGTGTGCTGGTGGAGGACCTCGCGGATCTGGCTGCCCACCTTCATGGTGGGATTCAAGGACGTCATGGGGTCCTGGAAGATCATGGAGATGCTGGCGCCGCTGATCTCGGCCAGCCTTCGGCTGTCACAGGAGAGCAGGTCCTCGCCCTTGAAGAGGATCGCCCCGCTCTTGATCTCCCCCGGGGGGATCGGCGTCAGGCCCAGGATGGCCTGCGTGGAGACGCTCTTCCCGCTGCCGGATTCGCCGACGATCGCGATGACCTCTCCCCGGTTCAGGTCGAAGTCCACGTTGCGCACGGCGGAGACCTCGCCCGTGTAGGTGTGAAACGAGATGGTCAGGTTCCGCACCACGAGCAGTTTTTCCTCGGGCATCACGCCTCCTGCGTCTGCCGCCGCGGCTACTGCCGCAGCTTGGGGTCCGTGGCGTCGCGCAGGGCGTCGCCGATGAGCTGCAAGGACAGCATCGTCAGGCTGATGAAGATCGACGGGAGAAGGAGCATGTACGTATAGGCCCGCATCTCGGTGATCCCCGCGGAGATAAGGACCCCCCACGAGGTGAGCGGGGGCTGGAGCCCCAGCCCGATGTAGCTCAGGAACGCTTCGCCGAAGATCGCGGCGGTGATCTGGAAGGTCACGGATACTGTGGCAACGGGCAGGACGTTGGGAAAGAAATGCTTGCTGATGAGCCTCCACGTGGAGGCGCCCATGCCCCTGCTCGCCAGGACGAACTCTGTCTCCTTCAGGCGAAGCACCTCGCCCCTGACGAGGCGGGCCATTCCCTTCCACTCGGTGATGGAAAAGGCGAGAATGATGGACTGGATCCCCGGCTTCAGGACCAGCATGAAGAGGCTCACCCATATCAGGAAGGGCACGGCGATCAGGATGTCCACGGCACGCATAATGACCATGTCCAGCTTGCCCCCCGCGAGGCCGGAGATGGAACCGATGATGATCCCGATCACCATCTGGCTCAGGCCGGCCGTGATGCCGATCAGGAGCGATACGCGGGCTCCCACCCACACCTCTGCCCAGAGGTCGCGGCCGAGGATGTCCGTGCCGAACCAGTGCTGCGCTCCCGGGCGGATGTAGGTGGACTTCAGGTCGATCATGTCGAAGCGGTAGGGCACGAGGGACGGGCCGATGATGGCCAGGAGAATGAAGAGGAGGAGGATGACCACGCCGGCCATCCCCGCCCTGTTCGCGCGGAACCTCCGCCACACGTCGCTCCAGAAGGCGATGGTCGCCGTCTCGGTCTTCAGGAGCGCCTTCTCCGCCTTGTCCAGGGGAGCGAAAGGGGTGGCAGAGCGCGTGGCCGTGGTGGGAAGACGTTCGCTCATGTGCGTGCCCCTAGCGGCGCGAGTGCCGCACGCGCGGATCTATCAGGCCGTAGGCGAAGTCCACCAGCAGGTTCATCGCGATGAGGAAGAAGCCGAAGAAGAGCGTGAGGCCGAGGACGAGGGTGTAGTCGAGGTTCTGCATCGCGGTGACGTAGTAGCGGCCGAGGCCGGGAATGGCGAATACCGTTTCGATGATGAAGCTCCCCGTCAGCACCATGGCGATGGCCGGGCCCAGGATGGTGAGGATGGGGAACAGGGCGTTGCGGATCTGGTGGCGCCAGACGATCTGCAGGCGGCTCAGCCCCTTTGCCTTGGCCGTCTTGATGTAGTCCGCCGTGATGACCTCCAGCATGCTGGCGCGCATGTAGCGGGCCAGGGTGGCCATGGTCCCCAGGCTCAGTGCGAAGGTCGGCAGGATGGTGTGGCGGAAGGAGTCATAGCGCGCCACGGGAAGCACGTGGAGATACACCCCGAAGAAATACTGGAGGAGCGCTGCCACCACGAAGCTTGGCACCGAGATTCCTACCAGGACAAGGATCACGGTGAGGTAGTCCCACGGTTTGCCCCGGTGGAGCGCCGCGATGATCCCGAAGAACAGCCCCATGATGATGGCCACGATCATGGAGCGTATCCCGAGGTCCAGGGAGGCCGGAGACGCCTGGGCGATGATGTCGTTCACCCGGTTGCCGCGCGCAGCCATGGACCAGCCGAAGTCGCCGTGCAAGAGGTTCCCCATGTAGATGAAGTATTGCTCCATTACCGGCTTGTCCAGGCCGTAGTGCTTGCGGAGGATGGCCTTCACCTCCGCGGTTACCCGGGGCCCGGCCATGGGATCCCCCGGGACCAGCCGCAGGAGGAAGAAGGTGACCGTGGCGAGGACAAACATGGTAAGGATCGCCACGACCACTCGATTCAGGATATAGCGTACCATGGCCTTTCCCTTCCCACGAGCGGCGCCTCAGGGCTTTCCCGACATTCTCAGGGGCGTGACATTGGAGAGCGGGAAAGGGCCGGGTCATGGGACCCGGCCCTTTCGAGTGCCTCGGCCGCCGGCGCTACTTGGTGACGTCGGCGAAGACGTAGTCGGTGGTCAGCCCGGTGAGCGCCGTGGTGAAACCCTTCACGCGGGACGACAACGCGATCTCCCCCTTGTACCAGATCAGGGGGATGCACGGGGCGGTGTCGGAGAACATCGCCTCCGCCTGGTTGAGGATGGCGGCCCGCTTCACGAGGTCCGTCTCCATGTTGGCCTTGAAGTACAGGGCGTCGAACGAGGCGTTCTCGTAGGTCACGCCCATGTCGGTGGACTGCGTGGTCCAGTAGCCCATGTAGGTGGCGGGGTCGTCGAAGTCAGGGCCCCAGCCGGCGCGGCAGATATCCCAGGCAAGGGCGGGCTTGTACAGGTTGTTGTAGAACTCCTGCCCGGTCGCGATCTTCACGTTGATCTTCAGGCCCATCTGCTTGAACACACCCAGGACGTAGCCCGTGACGTCCTTGGGATCCTCGGGGCCGATGGAGGTGAGGAAGTCGAAAGTCGGCATCTGGTCCACGGAAGTGAGGCCGACGTCCTTCAGCACCTGGTCCATGTAGGCCTTTGACTTCGCCAGATCGGCGGTCGCAGGATGATACTTGCCCATGTTCGCGCTGACCTGTCCCCACGTCTTCCCCGGGTAGACGCCCGTGCCCGGGGGTGTCTGCACCGTGGCGGGGTAGCCGGCTCCCTGGAGGACGTTGTCAATGTAGCCCTGGCGATCGATAGCGTAGGAGATGGCTTTCATGAAGTTCACGTCGCTCAGGATCTTCGCCTTCATGGGGTCATTCTGGCCGTGCCTGTTGATCTGCAGGTCCCTTATTCCGCCGCGGACGTAAAGGTGAAGCAGGCTCTTGGCCTGGTAGTCCTTGGCCTCGGACTCAGTGCGCGGGAGGTACATGTCGAGCTGGCCGGCATCGAAGAGGTTGCGCTGCGTCTGCGGAGAGGGCAGCACGTAGACCACCACCTGGTCCAGCTTGATGGCCGAAGCGTTCCAGTAGTTGGGGTTCTTCACCAGCACGACCTTGTCGTTCTTGTTCCACGTCTGGAGGATGAAGGGCCCGTTGCTGGCCAGTGACTCGGCGCTGGCGCCGTAGCCGTCGCCGTACTTCGCCACGAGGTCCTCGCGTCCGGGCGAGCCGAAGGAACTGGCGATGAGCCCCATGAAGTACGGGGCCGGGTTCTTCAGCGTGATCACCACCGTCTTGTCGTCCGGGGCTTTCACGCCGAGATCCGCCGGCTGCACCTTGCCCGCGCGCAGCTCCGCGCCGTTCTTGATGTCGTCGTAGATAGGGCTGGCAGGGCAGATCTGGAACATGCGAACGAAGGCGTGCACGAAGTCGCCGCCCGTCACGCCTTTGCCGTCTGACCACTTGGCATCGCGCAGGTGGAACGTGTAGGTCATCCCGTCCTTCGACTCCTCCCAGCTTTTCGCCATGCCGGGGAGAAGCTCGCCGTTGTGCGTGCGGACGAGAGGTTCGAAAATGCCATACTGCACCAGCGCCTGAATGGTCGACGTCAGCACCCGCGGATCAAGGTTGTCAAACTCGGCGTCCGCGGGGAGGTAGAGAATCTTCTGCTGCCCTCCGGCCTTCTCCGCCGAGGGGTTCGCAAATGCGAGATGCGAGCCCAGGATGAGCACGACAACGCAGAGCGCGATTCGTGCTGCCTTGGTCATGAATCCCTTCATTGTCCTCCTCCTTCTCTTTTTCGTCTCCCACTACGTGGGGGTTTCTTTGTGCATCTCCAATCCGGCGAAATTGTATTATTGTCTGACAATTATACAATCATGGACGTCGGCCGTTGTCAAGAAAATCCTATATAAGGTAGTACGCGGTCTGCCGGCCCCGCAGTGTTGTGCATCCCTCGGCGGTGAAGACAACCGGCTCCTCCATGGGACAGCGAACGGTCTGGTTGCCCCATTCGGGTACCGCGCCATCTGTGCTCAGCTCCATCGTGAACGCATAGTTGTGGTCCATGAGAACCTCGCCGCGCGGCAGGGCATTTTCCTGCTCCCACGGCAGCCCGATCAGCGGGCCCGGCTGGTGGAGGAAGAGCCCCAGGTTGTGGGAGTAGACGCGCGGCACGGTGATGCCTTCGCGGCGGGCCCTGTTCAGAATGTTCTGCAGGAGCTGGTTGCCGGAGATCCCCACCTTGAACTCGCCCATGAAGATCTCCTGCAGATGGTTGGTCTGCGCCATGAGAGCCTTCAGGCCCGCGGGGGCGTCTTCCTCGCCTCTCCGGGGGATGTAGGCGAGATGCTGGTTGTCAGAGTTCAACCTCAGGTAGCGGATGCCGACGTCGCTGTGGATGACATCACCTGGCCTGATGACCCTGTCCGCCGTGCCGAAACGCTGCGTGGCGGCATCGCTGCGGATGAGACGGAAGTACGGCCGGAAAGCGAGCTCGAGGCCCAGGTCCAGCGACCGCTGCCAGTAGAACCACACCAGGTCATCCACCGTGGTCACGCCGGGGGTCACCGTCATACGACTGAAACAGTCCGCGAGCATGTGGTGGCCGATCTCCACGACGTGGCGGAAGATGTCGATCTCCCGCTCGGTCAGCGACGCGCCCCAGCGTATCGCCGCCTTCTCGGCGGACACCAGCCTCTGCACGTACCGGGGAGGAAGCTTCTCCACGAGCTGCTGGTAGAGGTTGTGCGTGAGTCCGCCGCCTGCCCACGCCACCGAGCCGATATTGATGCCGATGGTCTGAGGATCGCGCTTGCTCACGAGGTCGAGAAGGATGGGCCACTGCTTCTCCTCGAGCTGGCCCGTGTAGAGACGCTCGAAAAGGTCCTTCGTGTCCGTGGCGCAGATGCTGTAGCGGCTGATCTTCCCGTCGGTCTCGCTGACGAACACCAGCATCTGCAGGATGGGGTTCCAGCAGTCCATGGGAATCATCGTCCGGTAGATGGGATCAAGATCGTCCTCCTGGCAGAGGATGATCCACATGTCCAGTCCTGCCGCCTTCATGGCGGACGGCAGGATGGTGTCGAGGCGGAGCCTCACGAGCTCCGTGATGAGATCCGACTGCTGTCGCGCCCCGAGGATCTCGGGGAACCCCCGGTCCCGCCGTGCGCTCACGTTCACTGTCTCCGACATCTGCTCCTCCTCCTGGCGGGCGGGAGCCTCATGGAATCTCCCTGTCCCGGATTCGCTCTGAAAGCATGTTTTCGTGCCCCGTCGCGGGACACTCACGTGCGATCTTTTCCGCCATCTCCGCGACGATGCTGATGCGCGTTTCGTGAAACCCCAGCACGGCGCTGGGAAGCCTGTCCCCTATCGCCTGCTGGAAATCGGCAGGAATGCCGCCCGTCCCGCCGTGGACCCCGATGATGGAGCCTGCCGCGCCGGCGGTGCAGTCAGGATCGCTCCCGCACATGACCGTGGTGCACAGAGTGGCACGCGCGTCCAGGGCACCGTAAAGCAGCCCGACGACGAGACGCGCCACGTTCGGCAGCACGTGGGGCCGCCGGTAGCTGGCGCAACGCTCCTCGATGTGTGCCACCGCTCCCTGCCATTCCATTCCGTCCGTCCGCCACTGTACTACCTGCGCCAGGAGCTCCCACAGGCGGGAGCGCTGCGGGATCTGGCGCATGCCGGCCTCGACGATGTCCTCCGCGCTCTTTGCGCAGAACGCCGCTGCGATGGCCGCCGCGACGAACATGGCTCCGTAGACCCCGTTTTTCGTGTGAGAGACCGTGGCGTCCCGGAACGCGAGCATGGCCGCCAGCTCGGGGTTCGCCGGGCAGACATAGCCGTACAGGTCGGCTCGCACTGTCGCGCCAATCCACTCGCGGAACGGGTTGAGGATCAGGGCACTCGCCGGCGGGGAGATGCCGCGCACGAGGTTTCCATACGCCTGTCTCTCCGCCGTCAGCGTGGCGCGGTAGGGCAGCGAGGACAGCCACTCCTCCCCGACGTCGTCGGAAGAGAAGTCCCATCCGTGAATCTGCATCACCTTGAGGCTGAGGATCGTGTCGTTGAGAATGGCGTACTGCGGATGGACTCCCCGCAGGAGGGCCCGGTGTCGCACGGGAAGTGCCTCTGCGTCCTCTCCCTGGAAGGAGTACTCGCCGCGGGCCGCTTCGCTCGGGTCATAGTGCATGAGACCTGTCAGCGGGTAGCTGCCGATGCCGCGCAGGTACTGCTCGATCGCACCGGCGGTCCAGCCGTTCACGGGGGTGCCGAGGAGGCTTCCCACGCAGCGACCCATGATGCCGCCCTGTATCCGGTCTCTCAGGTCGCGCACCTCGCCGCGCCGTGCCTGCTCTGTCGCGTCCCGCGGCCGTTCGGCCCGGATCTCCGCGAGCGTTGTCGGCTCCACGTGAGGGAATGCAGGAGCGGTGGGCGTCTTCTGCAGTGTCTCGATGAACTGCTCGATTTCCCGCGGGCCTGCGCCCTCGCGCAGCCTCACAAACTCGGCACGGGCAGAGTCGGGGATATCCTTCCCTTCGTGCTCCAGCTGGGCCAGCTCGTCATCCAGGAGGTCGCGAAGGCCCTCACGGGTGTAGTAAGCAGACATGCGGTCGGCAAGCTTCTCCGGATCGGAGACAAAAACTCCGGTGGAGAACCTGATCTGGACCCACCCCTGTCCTTCGAGGATCCGCAAGGCCTCCCGCAGCGTGGGACGGCCTACGTTGAGTTCAGCGCTCAGCTTCTGCTCGCTCGGCAGGCGCTGGGACGCCCGGAGAGACCCCCGGACGATCTCGCTCCTTATCTGCTCGGCAACCAGAGCCGCCAGTGTCTTCCGTGCAACAGGCTTCATGCCTTCACGCCTCGCTGACCTGCCGACCGTGACTTCGTGAAGCCCATGATAGAGAGGGCCGCACGGATTGGGAATTGTAAGATTGTCTTACAATAATCCAGTATCAGACGCTCTGGCTCTGACTGTCAAGCGCGCCTGGCCTTCGTTGCCGGCCTGCCTACAGTCTCAAACCGGCACCGATCGGGAAGCTCTCACTGACCTTCACCGGCAGCTTGCCCTGCGGTTCGAGCGCTCCCTTCATGAGCTTGATGAACGATTCGAAATAGACTTCCTGGTTGCCGAACCACCCCTTTTCGCCGTAGCCCACGGCAAAGGCGCCGACACCACCGATCCTGGTGAGCAGATAGGGATTCCCGTACGCCATGGCGAATGTACGGCGCGGCCGCGCGCTCGCAAGGGACTCCATCAGCGCAAGATCCCTGTCCCGCAGCGGCGCCGCGGACCCCAGCCGGTCCCTTGGAACGAACAGGGAGAAGACGACCAGTTCCGCGGCCTCGGCGGCCTTGCGCGCCTTCTCGTACACGTTTGCATCTGTGTCCGGCCGAAGGTCGAAGGATTGCAGGGTCGGAAACGCGGCCACGAGCTGCGCAGCCAGCGCGGCCGGTGAGGGATCCGTGTCCGCCTTCTGGATGTTGATGTTCACGATCTTTCGAAGCTGCTCGGTCGTGACAGGAAGGACTCCATCGTTCTTGAGCAATGTCAGCGAGCGGTCAGCCACCTGCTGCACCACCTTCTTATGCGCTGACGTTCCCACCATCGCACCTACCCGGGACTCGTCCACTGTACGATGAGTGTGAAGGCCAAGTCGCGCCTTGCAGGCCAGGATGCGGCGCACGGATTCGTCGATGCGCGCCGCGGAGATCTCCCCGGCGCGGACTGATTCACGGATGCGCGCCGCGGCCGTCTCAGGGTCCCGCGGCTTCAGCACGATGTCGTGGCCGGCCTGGATGGCTTTCACGGCGACATCGTCCTTTCCGAAGCGCTCGACCACGTGGTCGTACCACAGGTCGTCTGAGCTGATGACGCCGCGGAACCCGAGCTTCTCCCGAAGCCAGCCTGTCACGAGCTTCCTTTCCACGCTCGCCGGCAGGTCCGAACCGTCCGTGAGCGAGGGCACGGCGATATGCTCTGTCAGGACGAAGTCCACCCCCGCGGCGATGGCGTGCCCGAAGGCGCCGAACTCCTGCGCCTCCACCTCGGCGGCGGTCTTGGCAAGCTGCTGGAAGGGCGGGTGCTGCGGCAGCCGCGTGACATCGCCACGTCCGGGGAAATGCTTCGCCGTCGTGAGCATTCCGCGCTCGTGGTACCCCTTCACATACGCCGCGATCATCCGTCCCAGAAGGTCAAGGTCACCGCCGAAGGTGCGCACGCTCTCCGCGGGGTTGTCGGGACGCGCCGTGATGTCTGCCACCGGCGAGTAGGTGAGGTGGATGCCCATGGCGCGCCCCTCGGTGGCACCGATCCTTCCCACGGTCATCGTGAGCTGCTCGTCGGCAATGGCCGACAGCGCCATGTCGCCGGGAAACTCGCTCGCGCCTGTCACCTGCTGGCCGGGCCCGCCCTCGAAGTCGGCGGAAATCAGGAGGGGAACGGTCGCTGCCTCCTGCAGAGCGTTGGTGAGCCGCGCCACGTCCCGGGGCGTGCCGCCGTAAAGGACAACGCCGCCAACCCCCAGGTCCCGGACAAGGTGGAGCCAGCGCTGACGGCGCGGGTCGTCGTCTGACACGTAGATGCCGCCCGCCTCCACCGTTATCATCTGCGCGATTTTCTGCTCCAGCGACAACCGCGACATCGTCTCATCGACCCAGCGCGCCTCGTCAGAAACCTTCACGGCGATCCTCCTTCGTTGGAAGGGGAGATTATACCCGGCTTCCTCACGCCAGCAAGGGGCCGCGTCCTTCTTTCCGTGGTCCAGCGGCGGACGGTTGCAGGAGGAGAGAGGATGTGGTACGGAGGATGGCTATGCCGACGTCGCATCCAGCCATCTCGGACATCCGCGTTTTTCGTTTCGACATCCCCCTTCGGAGGGCAATGCAGATCGCCACCATGCGCCTGGAGAGCGCTCAAAACCTGCTCGTTCGAATCCAGTGCAGCAACGGGGTAGTGGGCTGGGGAGAGGCATCGCCTTTTCACGCCATCACCGGCGAGACGCAGGGCATCGACCTTGCCGCGGCTGAGGAGCTGAAGCCACTCCTGCTGGGCAGGGACCCGTTCGCCATCGCATCCGTGAACGCCGACATGATGCGCTTCCTTCCCCACACCAGCACGATCCGCAGCGCCTTCGACATGGCGCTGTACGACGTCGCGTCCCGCACCGCGTCACTGCCGCTGTACAGGTTTCTCGGTGGGGAGAATCGACCGCTGGAGACCGACGTGACGATCTATCTCGGTGATCCCGCGGATGCCGCGGCAAAGGCGCGGGACCTCGTCCGCGAGGGATTCCGCGTCCTGAAGGTGAAGCTGGGCGCTGATCCGGACACGGACAGGAAGAAGATCGAGGCCATCCGGAAGGCCGTCGGTGAGGGGACGCGTCTTCGCGTGGACGCAAACCAGGCATGGGACCGGGTGACCGCCCTCCAGGTGCTGCGTTCGCTGGAGAAATACTCCATCGAGTTCTGTGAACAGCCATGCGTGGCATCCGACCATCGCACGCTGGCGTACCTCTCCGACCACAGCCCGATCCCGATCATGGCCGACGAGTCTCTCTTCAGTCCCCAGGACGCGCTGACACTTGATCGGATGGATGCAGTGCCGTACTTCAACATCAAGCTGAGCAAGTCAGGCGGCATCGAGCAGGCGCGGCGCATCGCCGCTATCGCGGGGGCCGGGGGACGGCGCTGCATGGTGGGCAGCATGTGCGAGTCACGCCTCGGCATCACCGCGGCCGCGCACTTCGCGCTGTCCTCTCCCGTCGTCGCGTTCTGCGACCTCGACACCTTTTGCGAGCAGACGGAGGATCCCATCAGGGGAGGCGTGGCAGTGCGTGATGGATGCCTCATCGTTCCGGACGAGCCGGGGATCGGGGCCGTGCCGGACGAGTCCTTCCTGGGGGCCGCCACGGAAAGGTAGGGCGGTTACGCTGCCGCTCTCCCCGTGCTCGTGCGCATGCCCGGCGCAATGACGACGCTCGCCGCGGCGGCGGGGATCCCGATGAGGAACGCCCACCGGTAGCCCGGCACGGTGCAGAGGATGCCGCCGAGGAACGGCGTGGTCACGGCGCTCACGTGGTTGGCTGCAACTGGCGCCCAGGTTCGCGTGTTGGATCACTCTCTCTCGAGAGGCAACTGCCACTGACTGCGATTTAAAAGAAGTGGATCAATAGTTGCGGGTTCCAGGAATCATGGCCACAGCAATTCCAGAGATTCTGGCGTGTGGCCTCGTTGATCACCCAACAGAAGCGATACGAAATCCAGGTCTTGCTCAAGGCGGGCCACACGCAGCCCGACGCGGCTCGCGTAGCGTCAGCAGTTGAAGCCGCCATGGTAGGGCGCGCCCGACGACATGCCACGGTTCTTGGGTGCCATCGGCCCCGGGACGCCGCCAACGGCGGGGCGAGTCCGGTCTTGTTGAGGTGCAGCAGCATGCGGAGGACCCGGCGGAATTGGCGATGACGGCGCGCATCTCTGCGGAGACATGTCGGCGACCTTACGCGTCCCTGTTGATTGGTGGCGTGTCGCTGCACGGCGCGCGCCAGGGTTCAGCGGTCACGCGACTGGTCGGCGCCGCGGCCGGGGGCAGCGGCACACGACGAATCCTCTCTGGGCGCCATGGGTCTCCCCGACGAAATGCTCCAGGACACCGGCATCGGACGTGGAAGGCCGCGCGGTCCACTTCACCTCGATGGGAATGACGTCAACGCCGAGCTTGACGATAACGTCGATCTCGGCCTTTTCCTTCGTGCGGAGGCCAATGCTAGGCTACTCGCTCGAGCACGATGCGGTAGTGCTCGAGCAGGTGCCGCTCGAAGCAAACGCGGTTGGGATTGATCGAAAGGAAATCTGCGTAGCGGCGAAGTGTTCCGTCGAACAGGTGCCGGAGCACCACGGAACCGTACGCCAGGTATTTCGGAAGATCGAAACGCTTGAAGGCGGTCAGCCATCGATCGAGAGTCTCAATGTAGTCGAGTCGGCCACTTTCTGCCGAGACCAGGGCAAAGCTGGGCGCGGCGGATGAGTGAATCTGGTCGAGTCCGGTCGGCAGCCATGATCCCGGATTGCCCCACGCCATGAGGGCGAGGGCATAGCTGTCAGAACCCCGGGGAGCGGCAAGGCTGATGTCTTTGTACGGAATCATCCGCGGGCCGAAGACCATGGTCTGCAGGAAGAGACGACGACCGAAAGGAATGAGCTTCGCGGCATTCCTGAAGAAGTCACGGTAGACCGCTTCCTGCCGGCCGTCTTGACCCTCTTCGATCGAGCAGAAATGCTCGAAAGCTCCCAGGCTGGCAACCCCGTCGAACTGACCGAACTCCGAAGGATCAATCCACCGGCAGTCCCGCTCGTAAACTTCCAGCCCCATTCGGCTGCACGAAGCGACCTGGCGCGAGGAGAGTGTCACGCCGACGCCGGAGATGCCGCGGCTCCGGGCAAACGTGAGGAATCCACCCCATCCGCAGCCCAGGTCGAGGACTCGGTCTCCCTCCCGCAGACCCAGGGCACTCACCACGCGCTCGTGTTTTCGTCGCTGTGCTTCCTGGAGCGAGAGCGTGAAGTCCCCGCCAAAGAGCGCCCCGCTGTAGTCGCCCGTGGCGCCCAGGCTGCGTCTGAAGATGTAGTCAAGAGGGCTGTAGATCTGCTCGACGTCTCTTTTATCCGCCATCAACCTGCTCCGATTTTGTCGAGGACCACTATGCCATGGAAACGGCAGGCATGACATCGTGCGAACGGCAGAAAATGGCAGGAACGATTGTGCCGCCCAGGCAACGGGCAGATGTTCCGGAAAGGGAAGGCAGCGGAATGGGAAGGATCCTCCTGCATCTCATCAAGAGTGGGGTTGGCCCTCTCGGGCTGGAGGCATCTCCGCTGAGTTCTCAACCACGAGAGACCGGTGATGACCGCTATATTCTAGCGGTTTTGGGCACCGGAGAAGCCGTCGCCCCACTGTTGCAGTTTCTCGTATCTTGTATCTCACAGTGCATACGATCTCCCGGTGCTCAACTGATGCAACTTGTTATGCAGTTCGAAAATACAAGTGCCCCAAGGATGACTCGAACACCTGACCTTACGCGCTCTATCATCGTCGAATCTCCGGTGGGCGTCGTGTCTACTATTACCGCTTCTATGATGCCGATGGGCAGCGAACTATGGGGCGCAGCACAGGCGCAACGAACAAAGCTGAGGCTCATCAGACAGGGGGTGAAGGGAGAGTCAGAAGGCACTGCCGTGCCGCTCTTGCTCTTCCCCTTGGGCTGTCGAGTCAGGGGTCAGAAGACAAAAGGAATGAGTTTCCAGGTTCTTGCCTTGTAGTCAGAGTACTCCTTTCCGAGTTGATCGGTGAGCATCCGCTCTTCCGCCGCGATCCTTGGCACGTAAGCAGTGAGGAACATACCGAGGATGAGCACGGTGGTGATGACATTACCCGTTGCGATGCCCGAACCCACGAAGAGAACAATATCTCCCAAGTATCCTGGATGACGAACACGCCGATAAATGCCATCGGAAACCACATGATGTCCTTCTCGTATTTGGAGCGTCCGTGTAAAGAACTTTCCAAGGGTTCGCATGGCAACCGCGCGAAGGGCAACGCCCGTTGCCATGAGCACGACGCCAATGGCGGTGAAAACGAGATGTGGTTCAACGATGCCGATTTGGAACTGGTTGAGAAGTGCAGTAAGAAGCAAAACAACCCCAAAGATAACGCCCACAACCTGTATGAATCTTGATGTCCCTTTGTCGTGTTCAGTCGTTTTCAGTGATTTGGCTACGGAATCCTTACGGAGCAGCGAGTCTAGCACACGCTCGCCCACAATCACCAAAAAGATAACCAATGGGATCACGGCAGAACCACGCATGTCTCCTTCCCTTCGCGTGATCCTATATCAAAGTGCCTGTCCCTGTAAACTGACCCGCCCTGGTGCGATCTTGCTTTTCGCTGAACATCACACGGCTTTTTATCGCATACCCTATTCGGCCAAAAGCTATCCGTCGAACACCAGGTCCTGACAGTCGTCAGGCTCGATCTTTGCCGGGGACGCGGTAACGTGCTTTGCCGAAGCGCGACAGGCGCAGCCGGGACGCCCGGTGACTTGTGATCTGTCGTAACCATACCGTAACGCTTCCCGTGTGATCCTCATCCCAACAACGCGCCGGCTGACGAGCCGGGGAAGGAGAAAGGATCATGACGTATCAGGATTGCGTGAAACTCGCCAGCGACAACCCGGTCGGTTATCTCGCCACGCTGGACGGAGACCAGCCGCGGGTCCGGGCCTTTCTGCTGTGGTTTGCGGACGAGAAAGGCTTCTGTTTCGGAGGCTTATCGTCCAAGGCAGTCTACAGCCAGATGAAGAAGCATCCCAAGGTGGAGGTCTGCTTCTACAACAACCCGAAGGATTTTGCCGACTCCAGGATGCTGCGCGTCTGCGGCGAGGTGGAGTTCCTGGAAGACACCGAGACCAAACAGAAGCTCCTGGAGGCGCGTCCATTCTACAAGAGCTTCGGGACCGGAAAGCCCGAGGACAAGATCTACTTTGCGTTCAGGATCCGGAAAGGGGAAGCGTATGTCTGGACCCCGGCGGACATCATGAAAGAGCGGGCGATCTCTCACATCCGCTTCTGAAGCCCGGCCCCGCACGCGGGAACCACAGGAGGCAATTCATGGACGCCGGCTACTATAGGTTTGCCATTGGCACACTCGAGTGCTCGTGCTTGAGCGACGGTTGTCACGACTACGCCATCGGCCACTTCTTCGCCAACGCTCCGGCCGGGGAGATAGCCGTGGCGCTCCAGGATCAGGGGCTTCCGACGGATCACTACGCGACGCCCTACACCTTCCTGTTCGTGGACACGGGGGATCACCGGGTCCTTGTCGACATGGGCGCCGGCGGCATCATGCCAGGCACGGGCCACCTTCTCGCCAGCCTCGAGGCATCGGACATTGATCCCCGCGGGATCGACGCGGTGGTGATCACGCACGCGCATCCCGACCATATCGGAGGTACCCTCCGCCCCGACGGCTCGCCCGCTTACCCGAATGCTCGGTATTACGTCTGGCAGCGTGAATGGGACTTCTGGTTCTCCGAGGAGGCAACCTCCGCGGGACGCCTCGCGGAGTTCGCGCGTCTCGCCCGCGAAAAACTTGGCCCCGTGAAAGATCGCGTGACCCTCCTGCATCTCACGGACCGGGAGGAAGAGCTGTTTCCCGGACTCACGGTGATGAGCGCGCCGGGACACACGCCCGGCCACTTCATCGTGTGGTTCACCTCCGGCAGCAACTGGCTGGTCAACATCGGTGATGCCGCGCTCTCCCCGTTGCACCTGGAGCACCCCGGCTGGAAGTCGATCTATGACATCGTGCCGGCAGAAGCCGATGCCTCGATGAAGAAGGTGTTTGACCTGTGCGCGGACCGGCATGCCTGGGTGGTAGCCCAGCACTTCCCGCCCTTCCCGAGCCTGGGCCATGTGGCGCGAAGCGGCAAGGGTTGGCAATGGCAGCCGGCCAGCCCTGGGTAAAAGCGCTTGAGGCGCGGCCGGTGGCGGCGCAGGCTCTACCTTCGACCAAGGAGCCTTCTGGCTGCACGCAGGTCAGGCGTGTCGAATCCCTCCGCGAAACGGGCATAGACCGCGGCGAGCGCTTCGCGCCCCTCAGCGGCTCGACCCTGGCGGGTTCGCAGGCCGCACATGCTCATGGCGGCCCTCAGCTCCAGGGATAGACTCTCTCGCTCCTCCGCGACGCGGAACGCGCGCGCGTAGCAGCGTTCCACCTCCAACTCCGGCTCTCCGAGGGCCAGGAGCGCATCCCCCCTTAGTCGGCTGAGCTCCGGCTCCCACGCGTGCGCATCGCTGCCGCGAATCCTTGCCAGGCCCTCCTGGGCCGTCTCCAGCGCCTCCGCGGTCTGACCCAGCGCGGCGCAAGCCTCGGTCAGCATGGCATCGAGCAGCGTCCGAAAAGCCCGCAATCGGGGATCGGAATCCAGCGCCCCGCGCATATCCTGGAGAGGCCGGAGCTGCCGGCCCTGCAGGACGCTCGCCCATCCAAGGGTCACGCTCCCCAGGGTGATGTAGAGCGTGAAGCCCTGCTCGGTAGAGATCCGCAGCACTTCCTCGGACTGCACGGCGACCGCTTCGGCCTCCCGCCGTGCCTGGGAGACCATGGCCGAAAACTCAAGGGCAAAGACCATCGTGAAAGGGTTGTTGAGAAGACGCGCTCGTCCCACGGCCGCACCGGCTGTGCTTGCCGCCCGTTGCGGATACCCGAGATGCCACTCCGCCAGGGCCTTGTAGGCGAGACATCCCACGCCCGTGTCGTTCCCGAACTGCATAATGTGCTGCTGCGCGTGCGCCGCATCGTAGCGCGCCATCCCCTGTCGGCAGTGTTCGAGGGTGGCTCGGAACAGGCCGCGCTCGAGCGCCGTCTCGGCAAGCATCATGTGGGCGCGGGAGATGAGGAGGGTGTCGTGCAGGTCCTCCGCGACCTTCAGCATCCGCTGGCCGATCTCGTGGGCCCTTCGACACTGTCCCCGGCCAAACCAGAGCCTGCGCAGGCCGAGCAGGACCTCGAACAAGTCGCGGGGCTCTCCATCCAGCTCGCAGAGATCCCGCGCGCGGTTGTAGCTGGCCTCGACCTCGGGGGCGGCGTGCCCGCGGACAAGAATGAGCGGAACTCCAAGGCCCAGCCTGAGGGCAAGCTCCTTTCGCCTGCGCTCGCGTCCGTCCGGGAGCGCCTCCAGCAGCTCCAGGCCGCGGTGGAAGTGCGCGATCGCGGCTTCGTAGGCGGATGCGCGCCGGGCCTTCTCACCTGAGGCGAGCCGGTAGTGTACCGCCTTCGGGACGTCGCCGCTTCGGTCATAGTGCAGGGCCAGCACCTCGATCTGCTCGTCGTGGTTCCCCGGGTGCAGGCTCTCCAGCGCCCGGGCTACGGAACCGTGCAGGTCCCGACGGCGAGCCTCCGACAGCGCCGCGTAGACGGCCTCCTGCATCAGCACGTGGCGGAACGAGTACTCCTCCTGTGGAACCGACCGCTCCTTGTAGACGAGCTCGAGGTCTTCCAACGCATTCAGCGAGCCGGAGGCATCGGCCAGGCTCGCGGCACGGAGAAGGAGCTGTTTCGGAAAGACCCGGCCGATGACCGAGGCGCACTCCAGCGCCATGCGCTGCTCCCCTTCCAGCCGATCGACACGTCCGAGAATGACGTCCTCGAGCGTCTCCGGTAAGTCGATGGCGGGCCATTCCGGGGTGCGTCCGCGATAGCCGCTCCTGGCAGTCGCAGCCCGGACCAGCTCTTCCAGGAAGAAGGGATTCCCCTGGGCCTTCTCGAGCATGCGCGATCGCGCCTCCGGCCCCAGGTGCCCGGCAGGTACAAGCATGTCCAGGAGCCTCGCGCTCTGGGTGGGGTTGAGCTCGCGGAGACTGATCTCCGTGAAACCTTCCGGGCACTTCTGCGAGGCTACTGCCGCCAGGTGCGCGCTCCGGTGTTCACGCTCGGGACGGTAGGTGCACAGCAGCAGCACTGGCAGGTTCCGCAGTTTCTCCAGGAGGAATCCGATCAGATCCAACGAGAGATCGTCCGCCCAGTGAAGATCTTCCAGCACGAGGACCAGGGGTGCCTGGCCGGCGAGAGCAGCGAACACAGCGGCCAGGGCCACGAACGTCCGGTGTTTGGCTTGTTCGGCGGTCACCGCGGCGGAGGCCGCCCCTTGCCGTGGAGGGATGGACAGGAGGCTGCCTAAGTCGCGCTCGAGCTCGGAACGGTGCCCGGGGTTCAGGTGCTTGCGTTCCCCGGCCAGGGCGGCCAGGCGCGCGCGCAGTTTACGTCTGCGCGCCTCATCGCCATCGCACGCTTCGAACCCGAGCAGCTCTCGAAGAAGATCAGTAAATGGCGAATAACCGGCTGAAAGCCCGGGGACCAGGCAGCGGCCTTCCAGCCACACCACGGGAGCATCGCTTTGCGATCGACAGCTCACCGAGCTTCGCAGCTCTTCGACCAGTCGGGACTTGCCGACGCCCGCTTCCCCGACGATCGTCACCACGTGCAGCTGGCTCTGCTGGGTGTTCCGATACGCCTCGTTGAGCAGCCGGCTCTCGGCCTCGCGACCCACAAGGCCAATCCTGGTTTCGCCGAATCCACGGGTCTTGTGAGGTTCGGGGCGCAGCCGACCAACCTGGTAAGAGGCGCCCGTCCCGGTTCGGCCGCGGAATCGCCGAAAGACGAATGCGCCCCTCGTCAGGCGATAGGTGCGCTCGCTTACCAGGATCGTTCCAGGTCCCGCGGCCTCGCATAACAGCATGGCGGCGTTCAGCGGATTTGTGGCGGCCCCCCTCTCCGGTTCTTCCGCCTCCCAGCTCGTCGCGACCCCGGCGAAAACCGTGACGCCGGACCCCGCGGCCTTGCGGCGAATCTCCAGAGCCACCCGGAGAGCCAATTCGGGATCAGCCTCCCGCGCCCCCTGTTCGCCGAAGAACAACGCCAGGCCCTGGCGCTTCCGCTGGATCCTGCAATCCGAGCCCGTGGCGGCGTCTTCCACGAGCATGGCCAGGCAACCGGGATGCCCGCTTTTGTTTTCCCGCACGAAAACAGCGGTGACCTTCCGCCGGGGCATCAGGAGCGACGTCATTGCCGCGGAGGTGGTCCGTGCGCCGCGTGCTGTCGTTGGGGCGCTGCCTTCCGCAGACGCCGCCTCGGGCACGGGCGCGGGAGGCAGGCGGCCCTCCTGGATTGACCGGTAGATGGCCGTTGTAGCCTCCAGAGGCGAAGCGCGCCACTCCTCCTCGAGGAGTCGCACGCAGGTCGCGTACTGCCGCAGGGCGGCCGATCGCTGTCCCGTCCAGCCGAGAAGCTGCATGAGCAGACAGTGGGCCGCCTCGTCTGCGGGTTCCAGGGCCAGAATGCGGCGAGTGTGCTCGATCGCGCGATGGAAGTCTCCCCGCGCCATGTGCCCGCGGGAGAGGCGCCACAGCACGGCGCAGAGATCCTGTCGGTAACTCTCGGCATGGAGGAGCTGCCAGTCATCGAAGGCGAGACTATCCTTGAGCGTGAAGCCCGCCAGGAAGTCATCGCGGTAAAGCTCCGCTGCCGCCTCCAACGCCCGGAGACAGGCCGGGCAGATAGAGCCAGGATCAGCAGGAGCTGGAGCGGCTGCCTGCTCGCCATGCAGGTGGCTATCGCATTGACTCAGAAGCTCGCGGAATCGCGCGGCATCGATCCACATTTCAGGGCCAGCGGCCAGGGCAACCGTGTCCCGTCCCGTGATGAGCAGCCGGTCTCCCAGAGGCTTGCGCAAGGTGGACAACGTGCGTCGAAGTGCCGCATGCCCATTGGTTCGTCCATAGTCCGGCCACAAAATGGCGACCAGCGCCTCGCGGCTGCATCTCTCGCGCATGACGCCCAGGTAGGCAACCAGCGCCATGGCCTTGCGCGTGTCGAACGTGATGGGCGCGCCGTCCACCTCAATGCGCGGAGGACCCAGGAGGTACACACCGACTCGCGGCATGCTTTACTCTCTATGCCGGCATCATACGCCGCAGGGCCTGTTCACGCCAGCGCATTCTACGGTCAAGGCCGCTCTCGGTGACAAGCGAGGAAACAGGCCGCCACTCACCGCGTCTCGAAAGAGTTCAGCCCCTACTGCCGCCATCAGGGTAGCGTCCCGGAAAGTGGTGCAGTACCGGATCTCCGGTATACCGGCCTACGCCACCTCGTTGCACTCGATCATGGCCGCTGCCTTCTTCGTCATCAGGATCTTTGCGATGCTCTTCCCACTCATGGAGCGCCTGGTGACCTGCCACTCGCAGGTCTACCCGGTCAGGGGCATACCCACGAGGCGGATCACTGCGGCGTTCAGTGGGCCGAGACCGCGAGGTCGAGGCTCTTCGCGTTCTGCGCGAGACACGTGAAGATCAGGCCGAGCCCCTCCCGGTACTTCCACACTGCGTGTACGACGGAGTCCACCGCCTGCCGGCCTCTGTTGTACAGCTCGGGCGTGCCGGACGCCGCGTTGTCGTTGTGCCAGTCGAGCGAGATCCTCTCGGTAGGGACCACAAGCGGTCGTGCTCGGCGGCGGGGCTGCCCTCTCCTTCGAGCGATTCCATGGGACTGAACTCGTCGTTCAGCTCGTAGAGCCCGCCCCAGGTCCGCAACCGATCCGCCGGTTCCAGGGAACCTTACGCACGTGGAACCGGGCTGAGCCCGCTGATGAGATCGCACACGATCTCCAGGCGCGGGACCGGAACTCCGGCGTGCTGCGCGCGCCGCACGAGGTCCCCGAAGATCTCGTCCACCTCCAGGGGACGGCCCGCGACCAGGTCCTGCAGCATCGACGGGTAGGTCCGGGGCGCTGCCGCGGCTTTCGGGGCAACCGCCGCCTGCCGCACGAACCGTGCCACCGTCTCCTTGGTCGGACGATCGACGTACGTCCGGATCGGGGGGAAGGATGCGAAGTCTCCGGTTTCCACGCCATACGCCCTGCCGATCGCCGCGGTCTCCTTGACGAGCGCGATGTAGGCGCGGGCCGCCCCTTCGGTCGCCAGCATGCCCGGTCCGGCCGTGCGCGTGAGCGTGCAGACCCCGAACACGCCGGCCGCGTTGCAGGCCTTGGACCACAGCACGCTGCGGATGTCCCCCGCCGCATCGGCGGGGAGCCCGGCCCGGCGCAGCGCTTCCGCGGCCGCGAGCACGCGCGGCGAGGGCGGGGCGCCGATCTCTCCCAGGTACGTGATGCCCTCGCCGATGAAGAGGATTTCGCCGGTGATCTCCCGCTGCGCGGACGTGATCGTGGCGGAGCCGACGACGCGACCGGCGCCGAACGCCTCGGCGAGCTGCTCGTCCTTGAGGAGGCCGTTCTGGAGGCCCGCCACCCACGCCTCGTCGTCGCCCGGTCGGGGCCAGGCGCCCCGGATGGAAGCGATCGCGCCTGCCAACTGGTGACCTTTGGTGGTGAACAGGAGGCCGGCTCCCCTGGGCAGGGTCGCCGGGTCGGTCGTGACGCCGACGCTGCCCCGAGGGGCCGGTGCCGGCGCGACCGGGACATCCAACGACAGGCCGCCGCGGATGCGGATGGTGCGTGCCTCCATCAGGCGGGCCGCACTGCCGGCGGTCGACAGCAGCGTCACCTGCTGACCGCTCGCCGCGAGCATGGCCGCGAACGTCTGGCCCAGCGAGCCGGCGCCGACGATCGAAAGCACGGGTGACGACTTCTCCGCCATGGGTTCCTCCGGGAACCGGTCTACGACCGGGTCTGGATGAGAACTTTCCCGCAGCCGCCGGTGAGCGAGAGCTCCACCGCGTCGGCCGCCCTCGCGAGCGGGAACGTGTGGGTCAGCAGCGGCTCGACGTCCATCACGCCGAGCCAGCGGAGCGCGCGGTCCATGCCGTGGGTGATCCCCTTGGTGCCCCTGATCGTCAGCTCCCGGTAGAACACCCCGGCGGGTGACAGCTGCACGAGCGCGTCCTGGTCGGGCACCCCGGCGATGACGACGGTCCCGCCGGGCGCCGCCAGGTCGATGGCCTGTTCGATCGTAGCCTGCAGCCCCACGACCTCGAAGACGACCTCCGGGCCGTATCCCTCCGTCAACTCGCTCAGGACCTCTTTGAGGTCTGCGCTCCTGGGATCGACGGTGACGTCGGCCCCAAGGCGCTCGGCAAGGGCCCGACGGTAGGGCGACGGATCGGACACGACGGCGGTCCGGGCGCCGGTGGCCTTCGCCATCATGAGGATCAACAGCCCCAGCGGTCCTCCGCCGACGACGCAGACCCGATCCGCCGAGCGAAGGCCGCTGCGGTCGACGGCGCGGATCGCGCAGGCGAGGGGCTCGGCGATCGAGCCTGCCCGGTCGGACACCTCGTCGGGCAGCCGGTAAACGATCTCGGACGGTACGACGATGGATTCGGCCCACGCGCCGGTCCTCCCGCTCACCCGGTCGCGGCACATGGACTGCCTTCCTGTCCTGCAGAGCATGCAGCGGTTGCAGGGTCCACCGGGTATCGCCGTGACGCGGTCACCGGCACGGAACGCCGTGACGGCCGGGCCGGTCTCGATCACCCGTCCCGAGAACTCGTGACCGGCGGGCACGGGAGCGTTGTGAGAGTCCACGACCGTCCGTCCATGTGCGTACAGATGGAGATCGCTCCCGCAGACGGCGCCGTAGGCGACGGCGATGCGCACCTCGTCCGCCCCGACCGGTTCGGGGTTCACCTCGTCGATCCGGAGATCGCGGATTCCATGGTGAAAGGCGGCCTTCATTCTCCCTCCCGTCCGTTCCCTCGCCGTGCATTCTATCCCATCGCAGCGACATCGGTAAGGCAGACCGAGCGTCGGCGCAGCGGTCGATTCCTCGCCCCAGCGCGGGCGGGGGGCGACACCGTTGACGGTCGGAGAGGTTTCCTTCACTATTGCGCCATGGTGACGCCCCGAAAGGATCCGGCGACCCGGGACTGAGCCGGGAGGCGCAGGCTGTTTATCATCCCCTCAGACCGGTCTGCGAATCCTGGGCCACGACATCCTGACCGCAGCGGGCACGCCGGAGGACATCGCGGCCGTCGTCATCGACCACCTCGTCGACGCCAACCTGGCCGGCCACGACTCTCATGGCGCCATCGTGATCCCGCGCTATCTCGACGAGATCCGCAGGGGCTACATCGTGCCGGACGCCCGGCCTGTGATCGTGCGCCAGACGGGCGGCACGGCGCTCGTCGACGCGCGGCGCGGGTTCGGCCATCATGCGGCGCTGTTCGCGACGGATCTGGGCGTGCGCATGGCAAGGGAATCCGGCGTCTCCCTCGTGGGCATCGTGGAATGCGGGCACATCGGTCGATTGGGCACCTATGTCTCGCGCGCGGCCGAGCAGGGCGCGGTGTCGTTCGTCGCGAATGGGGGTTTAGGCCCGCACGTGGTGCCTTTCGGTGGGAAGAAGGCAACGGTTGGCACCAACCCCATCGCGTTCGGCTTCCCGGCGGACCAGAGCCCGGCGTTCATGGCTGACTTCGCCACCAGCTCAGTCGCCGGCAACAAGCTCCTCATCGCCCGGGCGAAGGGGGAATCCGTACCGCTCGGCCTGCTCCTCGACAAGGAGGGAAACCCCACCACGAACCCGGCCGACTTCTGGGACGGCGGCGGACTGTTGCCCTTTGGCGGCCACAAGGGGTATGCGCTCGGGCTGGTCTCGGCGCTTCTATCGAGCGTTCTCACGGGCGCCCTCGAGACGACGTACGACTGGGGCGTGTGCATCCTGACGATCGACGCCGGAGTGTTCCGGCCGGCCTCGGAGGTGAGGCAGGCGGCGGATCGGGTCTTCGCCCGGGTGAAATCAACGCCGCCTGCCGCCGGGTCCGCCGGCGTCCTGATCCCAGGGGAACCCGAGCTGGCGACCCGTGAGCGCCGGATCAGCGAAGGCATTCCGCTGGACGACGACACCTGGGGGAAGGTGACCGCCGCCGCGGCGAGCCTCGGCGTCCCGGTGCGCGACTGAACGGGGGGGAACTGTCGACTCCGGTGCCCGCGACGCTCGGCTGCTACGCCGCGGGGAGTTGGAAGCGGTGTGTGTTCCCAGCCGCGAGGACGAGGCGGCGCGGGTCACTGTCCCGTGTTCCCCGTGTTGCCTCATCCAGAATCCTAGCCCTGGAGCTGGGCCGAGGGACGCATCCGTAAGGGGCGTCGTTGCCCGTTGTCGCAGCCGCGTCGCAGTGGATAGGTGCTCGGCCAGAGGTGTGGGACGGTCGGGGGCCCGGTGAATCGCTGCGGGCGGGAAGCTCGGCCGAAGCCGGCCGGGATTCTGTTCTGCGACGCCCCGCTACCGAGAGGCAGGCTCCCATCGACGAAGAGGAAGGAAGGTCAAGGGAACACTCAGAGCAGCCCGAACTCCTACACGATGGTGCCTGTCTGCTATTGATAAGGAAGATATTGGGCTTCAATTGCGTGTAGATCGTTCTGTGAACCGTCGGAGCTGTCGCCCCACTGCTCCCCTTTCCCACATCTTTTATCTCACATCGCATGCGATCTTCCGGCGCTCGGGGATGCAACTTTTTGTGCTGCTTGAAGTTTCATTTGCCCCAGGGATGACTCGAACATCTGACCTACGGTTCAGGAAAACGATGGGTCAATCGGAATCTCTCGCGATGCGTCCGGTGCTCCATCGTTGGGCTCAATCCCGGGTGGAAGGCAGAAGTGGCTGCCCGTTGGCGCCAGCGCCCACGGTACACGGGGACGCAGATCGGGCGGAAGGCTCGCGAACAGCGGGGCCAGGCCTCAATCCCCGGGGAGTTGGGCGAGGAATGAGGTCAGTGCGTCGGTGAGCGCGGGAAGGTCGTGGGTGATGATTTCCCAGATAATCTCACTGTCGATGCCGAAATACTCGTGCACGATCCTGTTGCGAAGCCCGACGATAAGGGGCCATTCAATGTCGCCACCTCGCTTGCGCGCCGCATCCGTAAGGCGGCTCGCAGCCTCACCGACGACCTCCAGGTTTCGAACCACCGCATCGATGGTTTTCCGATCGGAGAGGAAATCCTCCCTCCCCATGCCGGCGATATATCCGGCAATCCTGCCCATCGATTCAAGCATGTCCTCTGCGAGGAGGTGGTCGGCCCTACGCGACCTCAACGCAGTCCGCCTCGAGAATCGGCTTCATCCTGGGACCAACGGCGCGTGATGATACCAGTTCGACAGGTTCACCAAGAAGTTTTTCGAGCTCGTCCGCAAGGCTGACAAATTTCAACCCGATCGAAGGATCGACATCGACGAGAATGTCGACGTCGCTCTCTTCGTGCTGATCGCCTCGGGCGTAGGAACCGAAGAGGGCCATACGCGTGATGGGAAATCGCGCTTGGAGATCATGGCGCGCCCGGCGGAGAATGGTCATGACTTCATCACGGCTCTTCATTGCGCGTCCTCTCTTTCATAGAAACACGGATCCGCTCGATGTGCAAGCATCTGCCGACTTGTAGGAAATCCTATCCTTGGGGCCTGGCGGGATTCTGTCCATGGATCTCGCTCCTCCAGCCGCTCGGTTTGTAGTTCACGCATCCATCCGGTGAGCGGCGGTTCCTCAAGAGAACCTTGAAGGCGAATGCATGCTCGCACGGTTTCTCATCCGGCAGCACGACCTCGAGGGCTGATGCGTGTCGGTTCCACGTCAGCCTTCCGGAATGTCCGAGGAGCCGCACTTCGGCGATCTCCTCCGGGGCGGTGTCGGTACCGAGCTCTGCGATCGTGACCGTTCTGTCGGCCGGCCAATCGAGAAAGAACGCGAACAAGACGTCGTCACGGGTGGTGAACCGGATATCGTTCGACGTGAAGGATTCCTTGATCTCCTCCGAGTACTCTTCCTTCACGGAAGTCGGACCTTCTCCAAACACGCGCCACGGGCGCGTGCTGAAGTTCGCCTCGCCGTTCACCCTGGTCCACCGTGCCATCTCGGCGAGGAACTGCTCTTCCCCTGCATCGAGGGTGCCGTCGGCCATGAGCGGAATGTTCAAGAGCAGGTTGTCGTTCTTCGATACGATGTCCACGAACATGCCGATGATCGCCTTCGGCAGCGCGTACGTCGCGTTTCTCCGACAAAACCAGGTGCCGATCGACGTGTCCGTCTGCCAGGGCTCCGCCTTGATCCCCTCGAGCTTGCTTCGCACGTGCGTATTCCGCTGATGCTTGGGGTCCCACAGGTCGTAGTTGTCGTGAAACGTAGCGACGGGCACGATAGAGCGCGCTCACGGCCTCCCGAAATGCGCCGATCAGCGCATCCGGATCGAAGCGTGCGGCCTTCCAGAGGGGGATGAGATCCTTGAATCCAATCGCGGACGGATGGCCGAAGGCTTGGACTCAATCACAGAAATGCCTCCGTCTCCCGCCAATCATGCACGTCCTGGCCGACCAGGTCTGCCGTCTTCGAAGTCGTCGACGCTTCCCGGGCCCTTGTGGCTGCGGGTTCCCGATGAGATGCATTTCGGCTACGGTGTCGTCATCTCGCGCGGCCGTTCAGCGCGGTGGAATGAGCAAGGAGGCGGATTCATGGACTTCGCGGGAAGGCTCGCGCGTCTGCGCGAGCGTGCCGAAGCAGCGGCGATCGATCTGGTGTACCTGACGCTGGGCGCAAACCTGTTTTATCTGTCCGGTATCCGTCGTCGTTTCGAACATGGCACGGACCACAACGCCTACGGCGATTGGGCGTGCGGCGCCTTTATCGATCGCAGAGGCGGCCTGACGATCCTTGCTCCCCGCATGGGTGGCGGTTTCATCCAGAGCGAAGCAGCGGGCAAGCCCTGGATCCGCGACGTGCGCCTCATTCAGGAGGCCGAGAAGCCAGCCGATGTGCTGGCAGAGACACTGGCCGGTTTCGGTTCGCTTCGCAGGATTGCCCTGGATGATCGCGCCTGGGCGCAGCACGTGCTCGCGCTGCGCGGGATCCCACTCGAGGCGGAGTTGACGCTCGCATCGTCCTTGATCGCTCCGATGCGCGCGATCAAGGACGACGATGAGCTGGCAGTAATGCGTCGGGCTTCCGAAATGGCCGACCTGGTCTTCGCCCGCACGCTGCCGTTGCTGAAGGTCGGCGTCACCGAGTTCGAAGTCGCCCAGGAAGTCGATTTCCAGTTCCAGCTCGCCGGTGCCGAGTTTACGTCGTTTCAGACGGGTGTGACCTTCACGGGCAGTCGCGGTCCCGACGCCGGAACAACTCGCCCCGGCCAGCGCCGGCTCCAGCCCGGCGACTCGATGACGTTCGACTTCGGTTGTGTCCTCGACGGCTATTGCTCGGACTTCGGGCGTTCGGCATTCGCCGGCGAGCTGGCGGCGGAGTATTGCACGGTCCATGCGACGGTGCTGGCCGCACAGAGCGAGGCGATGAAGGCGATGCGTGCCGGCCGGTGCACGGGCGCTCAGGCCAACGCGATCGCCCGCCGGGTGATCGCCGACGCCGGTTACGGGGCCGGTTTCAACCATCGGCTTGGCCACGGGATAGGGGTGACCGTGCACGAGCCGCCGTGGCTCGATGTTGTTGAGACCGGCGTCCTGCAGGAGCGCATGTGCTTCACCGTCGAGCCGAGCGTTATATTCCCGGGTCGCCTGGCCAACCGGGTCGAGGACGTGGTGCTGGTCACGAAGGAGGGCGGTATCTCGCTCAACCAGTCCGGCCACGATCTCGTGATCGTCGGGTAGAGGAGCAACCTGCGCTCCCTGCCGAGGCGCCGTGGGCGCCGCCATCCCGCCTGGCGCCAACCCGGTCGTGGACCGATCAGGCTATGGCGCCGAGAGCGTTATCTGCTTGGACAGACCATAGGCAGTAGCGAGGTCACCTTCGTTCTCCACCAACACGCGCCCAAGGAGCAGCACCGCGTTGTTCGGTGAAGGAATCCTCGTCATGCCTTTCGGGACCGAGCCCTTCCAGCCAGGACCCGTGATGAGGTAATCCCCGGCTGCCGTGCCGGTGGTGCGTCGCCCGACATAGGCGAAATCACTCCCATCCTTCGGGTCGGTGAACTGGAGGCTGTAGTAGCGGCCACCCATGTCGGGCACATGGAGAACCAGGGGACCGTGCTTCAGTTCGAGCCAGCCGCCGGAATAGAGTGTGTCGACGTTCGCGCCGGTACGCAGGAGCATGGACTCCGCGGTCGGCGAAGCGAGCTCTGGAACCGTATAGAATGTGTTGACCGGGATAGGCGAGCCCCTGCCGAGTCCTTGTTGGACGATCGCCTTCCCGATCCCGTTGTAGATCAACGGGGCAATGGAGTAGATATATGCGAACGTGCCGAGAACAGACACGACGGCTGCCGTGATCAGGAACACCCACAGGTGGCGGTGCTTCTTGCTGCCGCTGGTGGTCTTTTCTGGGTTCATGTCACTTCACCTCCATGACGGGCGGCACCCGGTACGTGCCATCCAGCACGGTCTTGCCGGGCTGATACGCGCGTAGCCACAGGATGAAGGCGCCCGTTGGCGCGGGCAGCCAGTTGGACGCATGGCCTGCCGGGGCCGTGTTCTGAATGTAGATATCGGTGGAACCGTCGGCGTTCGGCACGAGTCCGGACCGGTCGCCGACGCTGTAGCGGTTCGTCGGATTGGTTACCAGGGCTTTCTTGGCATCGGTCATGGTCAGCGACCAGAAGGCTTCGGCCGGCGGCAGCCCTCCGGCCGGAAAGTGCATGAGGTAGTCGTGCTGGCCGTTGAGCTTTTGGCCCGTGCTGTCTTTCGCCGTCAGCCAGTACACCGATTCCTCCGCCACGTTGGTGGCAGGAAGCTGATCGGCCATGAGAGCGCGCAGGAGGAGAGAGTGGCCAGGCTTTCCGGCCTTCATCGTGGAGCTCCAGCCGTTCACCGTCCTGAACACCGACTTGGCCTCGACGATCAGGAGGAGGTTCGTCGCTATCAGGGTGAGGACAATGCCGGCCAGGATTCCCAGCAGGACGTCCATGGCCAACCTGAATGCGCGGCCAATGCGCCCGTGAGCCGGGTTGGATTGTTGAGTACTCATCGAGGTTCACCTCCCATGCGGAATCTCCGTGATCCGGGCGGTACTCGTCCCGCCGACGACGGCATGCTCATGGCTCGTACCTTTGGCCCGTATCCGATGTCTGGACCCCGAATGCCGCCACGAGTACTTCGGCCCGTTCTCCTGCAAAGGTTACCTGCCCAAAGCCCTGTGGGTCTTTCTCCGCCACGAGAACCATCTCTATCGCTGCCGTCGTAGCCTATCAGCCCTTCGGCGATTCGCTTCGCTTCAATAGCGCGCGATCTCCCGGGGCTCGATGATGCAACTCTTATTGCAGCTAGAAGTAATAAATGCCCCAGGGATGACTCGAACATCTGACCTACGGTTTAGGAAAACGACGGCGGACCGGGTCGACGCGAGTGTCTCTGCAACTCACTACAAGCCATTGTAAGTCTCTGCAAGGAGTTGCGTCAATCGGAAACTGCCGCGACGTTGGTCATCTTGTCACGGCTTGCATCTACTTGCAGCAATTAGCCCAATTCATGTCACATCTTTTATGTCACACCCAACCCAACGCAACTCACCTGTTCTTCCAGTTGAGCTCGCGCCGCTATGGTAGCCGTTCACCGCGAGGATCAGGTCGTAGGTCCTTCTTTCCCGGGAGAAATCGGTCTTTCGGTAGTCGATCGCCCGCCACGCGCCGAGGGAGAGAGCCGTCTCCATGTTCCGCTCGCTGCAAGGTGCGCCTGCCGGGCGAAGCCAAGCGTGCTGGCAGGCTATCCTGCGAAAACGCCGTGAATGAGCTCGTCGACGGAACGCTTGGGCACGTGGTGTATTCGGTCAGGGGTTCGGTAATACTTGATCGACCGGTCGGCAGGCAAGTCCTCCAACACGACACGCTCCACCGGTTTTCCGAGGGCAATGACCAGCGCGATGATGAGGTGAGGGGGCAGCCCCAGCCGGGCAGCCAACTCCTCCCGCTTCACGGCGCCGAACATGCATCCCCCCATTCCGCGCGCCGTCGCCCCGAGAAGGATCGTCTGCGCCGCGATGCCCACGTCGATATCCGCGTCCTTCGCGATGCTGGTATCGAGCAGCACCACCACGTAGGCGGCGGGACGTTCGCCCGGCTCCGGGCCGGGCCACTCCGTGAGATACGCTGCCCAGGCGAGGGTTTCGAAAATGCGCTGGTTCGCCCCGGGCGTGCAGGACAGGACGTATTTCAGCGGCTGCTTGTTCGCTCCGGAAGGCACGGCTCGCGCCAGGGCGATGAGCTCGCGCAAAGTCTTTTCCGCAACGGGGAAGTTTTCGCTGAACCGCCGATAGCTCCGGCAGTGATTCACCAGTTCTTCGATGTCCATCACGGCAGTGTAGCAGCAGC
This sequence comes from uncultured Spirochaetota bacterium, assembly GCA_963768665.1. GTDB lineage: Bacteria > Spirochaetota > Spirochaetia > SZUA-6 > Fen-1364 > Fen-1364. Next base: position 721,839 of record CAVYIU010000007.1, read on the forward strand.
CGCGAGTCGCTGAAAAGGCACTGCATCCGCACTTGGAGGAGGGACGATGCACAGAGAGGCTCCCGCACTGGCTCCGCAGCCGGCGTGGTGACTGGCGCAGGACTATCACGGGATGAGTCAGAGGCGCGATCCTGGCGGTTCCGGCGGGCTCCGTGTGACGATCCTTCGATGGCCTCTCGAATCGATCTCTTATACCCACGCCTGCGATGCGCCGGCTTTCCTTTCCGGATAAGTGGACGGGACGGAACGCGACACGGATGTAGATGGGCTCGTCCGCACCGTAGTAATAGAACCCATGAAATCGATCCCTGATCGGGCCAGGTTCCTACATGAATCGACCATGCTGTGCAGGACTGCCAGGAACGACTCCCGATTCTCCATGACCTGCTGCCACAGGAAGACGCTTGCATACCGCACGTCGCTCCTGCCTGGTACGATGTTTCTCGGCGCGACGGAACCATAGGCGAACCGCAACGCTCGGGGCCGGAGAAGCCGGAGACAATCATTCGCCAGCCGGCGAAGAAGGCGCAGTCGCAGCGGCCTTTCCGGGGGTACAGCGGCTCGTTGGCGGCTTCAAAGGCCCGCAGGCCGAGGTTGACCGCGTCGTCGCCGTCTACAGAGAACGCCGAGACCGCCTCGTCGCCGGCCTGAACTCGCTTCGCGGTGTCAGCTGCCGGAAGCCCGAGGGCGCGTTCTACGCGTTCCCGAACGTGAAAGGAACCGGGCTCCCGTGCCGCGAGCTCGCCGCGCGACTGCTCGACGAGGTCGGGGTCGCCCTCCTGCCCGGAAGCGATTTCGGACAGTACGGCGACGGCTACCTCCGGCTTTCCTACGCCACCAGCCTCCAGAACATCGACAAGGCCCTCGAGCGCATGCGGGCGTTCCTCGCGCGAGTGTAGTTCGCAGGAGGGACCCGGCAGCCAGCACCTGTCGCGATCGGTCCATGCGGAAGCCGCGAGCAGGGTGCGCGGAGACAGGCGGCCCGAGGGGTACCCGGCGATCGAGTAAACCCAGGAGAATCGCCGCTCCTGATCGTCTGTTGAGAGGCTTGGTGCCTGATTTGAACGAGCGTCAAGACGCCCGACCCGCTCCCGTTGCCGAGCTCTCCGTTGTTGTTGTACCTCGCCGCCCAGAGGCTGTGATCGGTCTTGAGGATCACTTTGTGAACCAATCCCCCTGGAACCGCGGGCCGCAGGTCTGGTGTTCGAGTCAGTCCAGGGCAACGAGGTAGAAATCGGTCACCTGCTGACTTCCTGCCAGCCTTGCCCGGCTTGCGGCATCAAGGCCTGCCAGCAGAGAGACATCATCGGGCCGCAAGACGTGACCCCGTTGCCTCCCGAACGCCGACAACCTGTCGGCGACTTCGTTCGGAGTCGCCTGGACCGAGGGGTACGAAGAGTGCGACAGCACCGCTACGACCGCAAAACCTGCTCCTCCTGCCCGTCTCCCTGCCTTCGATCGCGACGATCCTCCTCTTCACGGTCATCGGGCACTGGAACGACTGATTTTCAGGCCCTATTCTGATGAACACGCCGGAAAAGTACCCGCTGCAGAGCTATCTTCAAGTGATCATCCTGCAGACTTCGATGTCGATCCAGCAGCTCAGCAACCCCAATTCGTGGAAGCTCCTGGGGGTCGTGTCGGATCAGATGGCGAAAGCAGCCCAGATCTTTTTAGGCGCCCTTCCTATCCTCCTCGTGTACCCTTTTGTCCCGCTGCTACCGTTCGGTCGTGTCCACCCCGAACGTGCGAGCCATTCGCCATAGCGCGAATACGGTCAGGAATGCACGCGGCGGAATGAAAGCAGGCCACGGCATCATGAGCTGGTCCTTGATCACTGGATTGTCGATGCCGCACGCGTGGTCGGCCAAGAGCTTGCCGGCCATCGTGCCCTTGGCGACGTTCGAGGCGTTGCACCCCACGGAGGCGTAGATTCCGGGCTCGATCTGTCCCCAGATATGGCCCTCATTGCGCGTACCGGCGAGGATACCGCCCCAGGCATGCTCGATTTGGATCTTGGCGAGGCTCGGCCAGCGCTTTGCGATAGATTCGCGGTGATTCGCGCGCGCCATCGGGATGTCGGAGTCCTTGAAGCGCATCGACGGGCGATACACATGGCTGTTGCGCATCAGGATGCGCCGGTCCTGAGTGAGACGCACCGTCGAGCCACCCCCGGACCCCGGCAGAAGGCCGAACTCGCCGGGCCTGCCGATGCCCGCCCATTCCTCGTCGGTCAGGGGCCGCGTAATGCTGGCGAAAAGGCCGCCGGGCGCCATCTTGTTCGTCGCCCACGAGAAACCGAGAAAGGGCGTCCAATTGTTGGTGCATACGAGGATCTTCTGAGCGCGTACGGTTCCCTCCGGCGTGGTGATCTCGAAAGGCTGACCCTTGCGAACACTCATGACAGGCGAAATGTCATAGGCGGCGACATTGGCCGGCATCGTGTCTGCCAAGCCGCGGCACATCGACGCGGGGTTCATGAGAATGGTCTCCGGGCAGTGCACCCCCCAGCGGTATAAGTCCGACCGTCTAGGGTTCGACTATCCAAAGACGGTTCCCATAGAGAAAATTATGGCCCTGTGCCGAGGGACGCGACGTTCACTGGTCGCCCGAGCTCGAGGGCGAAAAGGTAGACTCCGGAGTCTGAAGGCAATTTGTCAGTCATGCCGCGTTCAATGGCCGATGAGATTGCCAAACAGCCTACGCACTGTCTACATTAATTTTCTTCCGACACCGTTGGGACAGTCGATAGGCCAGCCCACGCTGCCTCATCCGTACTCGCATGTGAAGGCGGCTGCGCCCCCGAGTGTCTGCGGCGATATGCGGTTCAATCTTGCGCTGGAACACTTCTTCGATGAATCCTTCGTGAAAGAACCCCTTGTCTGCGCCAAGGCTTTCCGGTTTGAAACGGAATCGTCGTTTGGCTCGGTCGAGCAACTCCAGCGCCCCTTGTTCTTCCGAAGTGCTGCTGCGAAAGATCTCCACCCCTACACTCACAAGGATTCGATTACGGTTCTCCATCAAAGCGTTGACCGTATAGCCTGGGTAGGCTCCTGTGCCCGAACTACCCTTGGAGACAAACCGACAATCGGGATCACTCATCGAGCGATGGGTCTTGTTGCCGCGCTTTTCACCGCGAAAATCCACTGTCGGATTCCCAGGATCCTGCGGCGGACCCTGCTCGTCGTCCTCATCTGCGCTGCGAAGTCGTTTCTTGTACTCTTCGGGATCCATGGCAACCTCAATCGGTACAAAGCTCTAGAAGCTGGCGTTCGCCCGCACCAACGTTCCATCCGCGCTGAGATGGCGACTGATGAGGTTCTCTTTCATCGCCCGTTTCACCGTCTGATCAAACAATCGTTCCAGCACTCCCGAGCGATCAAACCTCCGTCGTCGATTTTGGCTGAACGTCGATGCGTCCCAAGGCTGCTCTCCCAGCCCCAATCCGACAAACCAGCGCAACGCCATGTTGCACTGCAGTTCCATGATCAGCTTTCTGTCGCTGGCAATCCCCAGCAGGTAGCCGCCCACCAAGGCGAGAAAAAGCTGCTCGGGAGGTATCGACGGCCGGCCTGTTGAAGAATACAGCGAGCGGCACTCTCGGCGAATGGCTTGCTTATCGATAAATGGCCGAATCGCACGTAGCGGGTGATCCTGCGGAACAAACTGCTCAAGTGACATATTGTAATAGAAAGTCGGCTGACCTTCGGATTCTCCCATCATGTCCTCGCCCCTCCCCAGCGCGAATATACAGGAGAAAAGATCAAACCGGAACTAGTTTGTCAGCAGCCTGCTAATGGCCGTCTGGGAAATTATCAGAACCGGCGACGTGCCTCTCTCCCGGTTTTCCGAAAGCGAATCCCCGGTTTGGCTCGATCATAGGAAGCCATCCGAGTAGGGGGGACTGCTCCAGCTTGGAAGACCCTATCCAAGGCCTGGAATCATGTCAATGGCAATTGCAGGGGCCTTTATGGAGATGCAAGAGTTTGCAGATGAAAATGTGCCCCAGCCTCACTGCCTGCATGAAAGGGACGACACATCTATCGAGCGTTGACAATACGTCGGCCGTCTCTTGATCATGCCTGTCACATTGCCCTAGACTGCGACCAATTCAACGCGAAGGAGGCATCCGATGTCCAGCACCGTGTATTACGGATCCGCGCGCCAGGCCCGGCTCGACGCCAAGGAGACTCTGCCTGCCAAGCTTGACCTGATCCTCGAGCGCCTGTCGCTGCGCGAGCGAGTCAGGAACGAGACGGTTGTCATCAAGATGCACACGGGCCAGAACATCGGGTATTCGACTGTGCATCCCGTCTTCGTGCGCAAGGTGGTGCAGGCGATACGGGACGGCGGCGGGAAGCCCTACGTCGCGGACATAACACATGACGCACACGGTGCGGAGCAGCGAGGCTATTCTTCGGAGACTCTGGGATGCCCCGTCTATGCGGCCGCGGGACCGGACGACAAGTACTGCTATGTCCACGCGCGGCCCTTCAAGAACATCAAGGAGTGGCACGTGGCAGGACTGATCCAGGATGCCTCATTCCTGGTCAACATGGCGCACGCCAAAGGACACCCGAGTTGCGGGTACGGCGGGGCGTTCAAGAACCTGGCCCTGGGTTGCATGGTGGGAGAGACCCGGAGTGCCATGCACGACGCGATGCAATTTGACCGCTATTGGTTTGCGGAGCGTTGCCCGGATGATGCCACTCGCAGGCGCATCGTCGAGTCCTGCCCGCACAACGCCCTGGTGGAAGACAAGAACGACGCGAAACAGCTTCACCTGCATCCCGAGCAGTGCAACCAGTGCGGCCGCTGCCTGAAGGTCGCTCCTCCCGGGAGCCTGAAAATCGATGCGGTGAATTTCCATGCATTCCAGGAAGCGCTTGCCATCAGCACGAGCCTTTCCCTGGGGACCTTCGCCAAGGGTAAGGCCACGCACATCGTGCTGGCGAACAACATCACCCCTGTTTGCGACTGCTTCGGCTTCACCGGCATGGCTATCCTGCCGGATGTCGGCATCTTCGGGTCCGATGATATCGTGGCGGTCGACCAGGCGGTGCTGGATGCTCTGGGCCATACAAAGCTGATCGAGGAGAGCGTGCCCACATCCATGGAAGTGCACACGCGTGAAGGGCACCCCCTGCGCTGGCTGCACGGCCCGATGAAGGACCCCTACCTCGTGGTCCAGTACGGGGAGAAGCTGGGCCTGGGCACGAGCGCCTACGAGCTGGTGGACGTGCTGCCGGTGGAGAAGTTCGCTCGGGCGCCGATCAGCTACATCTCGGCCCGATAGACGGCCCCGGCAGGCCGGTCCGGCGCCTTCTACGGCCGACAAATGCGCGCATCGCGCTGGTCCAGCATGACCGCAACTTCGTTGCCCACAGCCCCTGGTACGCGGAGGCCTGATGCCATGACCTCCCGCGAACGAGTCACGGCGGCTTTCGCGCACCGGTCGCCCGACCGCATTCCGGCATTCGAGTACGTGCTGCTGCCGCCCCTGTCCGACCTGTTCCTGGGTAGACCCGACGGGGGCGACGACGATCTCTTCTTGGGTCTAGTCGCTGAGTGCGGCTGGGAGACAGCCGTTCGGCGGAACGCGACTGACCGCCTGGACCTGGCGGAGGCCCTGGGACACGATCTCCTTTAGGCGTGGCCTCCCCCGAAACCGATTCCGCCCGAGAGCCGCCGCGGCGGCTTGGATTCCCGTGCTGGCGGTCTGCCCGAAAACCCAGTCGATCGGCTCCGGGAGCGCAATCGGCGCGCGGCAGAGGAAGGCATCGATCCCGATGATGCGCAATTGCTGCTGTTCGTTCGGCTGCGGGAGGCGATGCAGGCTCGCCAGCTTGACCTCCCCATCCTGGCGCCGGCCTATGCCTACGGGGCGTGGACCGACACCGACCTCATGGAAACCATAGCCCTTGCCCCCGATGTGGCGGCGGAGCGCTTCCAGGGAACCACTGCGCGCATGCTCCGCCTGGTCGCCCGCTACGGGGAGATCGGCATCGACATCGTCGGGGTAGGCGGCGACTTCGCGGGCAATCGTCTGCTCATCTCGCCGGAAGCCTATCGCCGTTTCATCGTGCCGGAAGTCCGAGCGGTTGCCGAGGCCGTGCATGCTCTTGGCATGTTTGCGATCAACGCGAGTGATGGAAACCTCTGGTCCGTCATGGATGATTTCCTGGACGGCTGCGGGGTCGATGGCTATCTGGAGATCGATGCCCAGGCCGGCATGGATCTGCGCAAACTCAAGAGTTCCTACGGCCCGCGATTCACGCTTTTCGGCAACATGGACTGCGGCACGCTGTTGAGCTTCGCCAGCGTTGAGGATATCACGCTCGCCACGCGTGCATGTCTGGCAGCGGGGAGGGAAGGGTCACCCGGGGGTCACATTTTCTGCGCGAGTAACGCCATCTCCGCCAGTGTGCCAATGGTTAGCTATCTCGCTATGGTCAGAGAGTACCGGAGGTTCTTCGGGCTACCGTCGACTACTGCCGGCTCGACTCGGTGACCGAAGCTATCGTGACTTACAAGGGATTAGGTCGTCACATCTTGGCAAGACCTTATCCCTCGCTACGGCAGCAAGTGGTTACGGCACCAACCTCTTGGCGTTCGCCACGAGAACCTCGGCGTACCGCGCAAGGCGTGCACCCATGTAGCGGGCAGCGGCAAGAACCTCCGCGGACACCCCCGTGCTCCCCATCGGAGCTGTATAGCTGACTCCGTATGGGTTGCCCCCCGCTGCGTAGAGCAACGGATTGGTGTATCCAGGAGGAACGATGATAGTTCCCCAGTGCTCCATCACTGCGTAGATACTATGGATTGTGTTCTCCTGCCCGCCGTGCACGTTGCTGCCACCAGAAAAGGCCGTGACTGGCTTGTGAGAGAGCTTCCCCTGCATCCAGAGTGGGCCACAGGTGTCAATAAACTGCTTCAACTGGGCCGTCATCACCCCGTAGCGGGTCGGACTGCCAAAGATGTAACCATTTGCCCAAACGAGGTCTTCATGCGTGACCTCAGGGATATCCTTCGTCGCTTCAAGGTGCGCCTTCCACGCCGGGTTGGCGGCGATTGCTTCCGCGGGGGCGAGTTCGCGTACCTTTCGCACCCTTACCTCGGCCCCTTCAGACTTGGCGCCTTCCTCGTACGCTTTAGCCACCTGGTAGCTGTGACCGGTTGAGCTATAGTAAACGATTACAATTCTTGCCTTCTGATCCATCTCGATTCTCCTTTCAGCTCGCAGTCTTGCAAAGAGCGTGGTATACAGTTGCCTGGCTCATGAATATTGTCCCGCATAGGACGACGACGTTCACAGGAATATGCTCGCCACTTGGCGTTGACGGATGCACAGACAAACCGATGAGGCAACCGTCAGGCTCCCATTCACCTTTCGCCAGCCTAAGTTCAGCAATGACAACGGCTCCCCCGAATTGCATCCCGGTCAGAAACCCGTCGCTTTGAGCCACCTTTTTGGGTACGCATGCGCGATCTAGACTTACAAGCTCAAAGAGTTTGAAGGGTCACTTGCCTGCGATTATTTTCTTCTTGGTTTCTCCGCCACCCGCCTTGACGACGACCTTAACAGCATCTTCCATCGGGTCCTTGAAGGGCACCTCGATTCGAAGCAGGCCGTTTTCATAGGTCGCCTCGGCTTTGTCAGGTTTCACCGCCCAACCCAAAGCCAAGGATGCAACATACTCGATGTCCCTAGCCAGCGCTGACAGGTGGACGCTGTCTTCTAGCATCTTAAGATCAATAGCATCCGCTGGCGCCCCGGGGATGGCGAACTCCATTATCAGCTTGCGGTTCTCCGAGTCAGCATATGCCACATTATCAGGGGCGACTTTCATTCGATATTCGGGCATCTTGGTACCCTCCTATTTGATATGTCTAGAATGCAAGCATAATGAGGGCAGAAGGATAGGAACTTCGATTCGCGGCCGCCGGGGGTAGACTGATCAGCAGCAACAAGAACTCCGGTCTAGACTTCCAGAAGAGGGCTGAGGTACTCGCAAGAAGCCGGAGGTATTGCGCCTCGGTCGCGCTGGGACTACTCTACGGCATCTCTTCTCAACTTGAGGAGAATTACATGGAGAGCAAACCAACCGTTCTAGGAATCGTCGGTAGCCCAAACAAGGATGGTCGGACCTACCGGCTTGTGAGTTCGGCACTTCAGGGGGCAGCGCAAGCCGGTGCCACCACTGAAATCGTTCAGATGGCAGACCACGTGGTTTCGGCCTGCAAGGACTGCCTGCCATGGGTATGCGCCGCCAACAAGAAGTGCAGTTACGAAGATCCGGCGTTCGAATACCTGAGCGAGAAGCTCCGTTCCTGCAGAGCTCTCATTCTCGGCTCACCAATCTATTGGTGGGACACAACTGGGATGGTGCGTTACTTCTTCCTGAAGATGTTCCGCATCTTCGCTCGCTCAGGACCATTCAACGGACTCCCCGCCGTTGGAATCGGAGTTGCGGGCGGCACAGGAAACGGGCTCGTGACAGGATTGCGCCATCTGTGCCACTTCTTTCAGGTAATGCAGATGCGGGCTCTGGAACCGCTGCCGGTGACGAGATTCAACTTTGATGCGTGTATGGAGAAGGCGGCCCAGCTCGGTTCCAAGATCATCGAAATCGCGGAAAAGCGCATGCCGTTTGGAACCGTCGAAGAACGGCTGCTGTGGTACGACCGTCTTCCGTATCTGGGGCTCAGCCGTATGGCGGAGCGGCGGCTCTTAGCTGACTACGTGGTCGCCTCTCTTTCAGGAGAGGGCCGGGAGTCTCTTGCCGTGAAGTTGGTTGAGGCGGACGAGCTGGCAGCGGCGGGACGCACTGAGGAAATGGCATCCGAAGTGACGTGCGTCTACGATGCTGCCGTGAAGGCTTTTGAGAAGCAGTTGGGTTGAACGGCAGACCTAACCGAAGGAGGCGCATCGATGACCATCGTCTTCTACTACAGCGTTACTGGCACGAACGCATCAATCGCACAGACAATCGGGGAGGGTCTGATTGCAGAGATACGCGAAATCAAGAGCGTTCGAAAGCATTCTTTCTTTGGAATGGTATTCGGTTCAAGGATGAAAAGGCGGTTCCCGATCCAGCCCATGGACATGGACCTGTCCCGCTACGACTCAGTGGTTCTGTGCGCTCCGGTGTGGGCAGGGGGTCCCGCATGCCAAATGATGACCTTCGTCGACAAGGTGGAGCTCAGAGGGAAGAATGTGGCCGTCGTCTTTGGATGCGGCGCGCTGCAACCGGCACGTGCTTTGGGGATCATCCGAAGCGCGCTTGAAGCGAAAGGGGCCAGGATGGTTGCAGGAGAAATCTTGGACGTCGGCAAGCTCAAGGGAGAAGCCTTGACGAAGGCCGCCAAAGACCTGGCTGTCGCACTTACTCGTAAACTCTCCTGATGAAAAGCCCGCCCATTGGCGGGAGGGAAGCCATCTCCCGATTCGACGGTGAAAGGATACGTCTTTGGAGCGCAGCTAAGGTGCAGTAACTGTCGCTGTGTAGGACAGGTCCCCTCGACGCCGGGCGACAAGATCGACGCAGCAGAGAGGTAAGTTGATAGGAAGCTCAATCCGAGGGGCTGCCACACAGTCCGTATCCTAAGGCCGATAGGCAATTCCCGAGATGATAGCCGCGCGCAAAACGACAGTGTGTGCCGCGACGGTTTTAGCAACCGTAGAAGTTGTCGGCTCTACTACTCCAGTTTCTCACATCTTTTATGTCACACAGACGGGTCAGAAACGCGCCTACGACTGCGCGAGTCCACACTCCTGCGTGGAAGACGCCGCGAGGAACCCCTCGCTGTTCAGAGGGTTCGATCTCAGGTCGTCCGAGAACCCGTAGGAGCCTGTCTCTGATGGCGAGTTGCCGGAGCACCTCGTCGAGCTTCCCCTTCATGCCGGGGAGCGCCTCAATTTGTTCCCCCTTGCCCGTCCGTGCCTTCAGACCCCTCCGGATTTGCGGGTGTCCTTTTCAGCATCTGGAGGGCAATCAAACGACACTGTGAGACCACCGAACTCCAGTCATTCCACGGGGGGATAATGCCCTTGTACTCGCGCAAATCGACGTCGGTGAGATCGTACGGATCGGGGTCCGCGAGCTTCACAAGGACGGAAATGAGGATGTCGCCCGCCTCACCTGCGAACTCGGCGTAGAGGTTTCTCATCGGCTCTATCGCCGCAACGCTTCTCGAGTTGCCCAAGTGGTGGGACAAGGCAGCGACATCGAGGTAGTCGCGCGTCGCATTGCGCTCGACGATCAGAAAGGCCTTGATCCGCAGCATCTCCTCAATCGTAGGGATCTTCAATGTTCGCCCGCCTGGAGCTTTGACCGACGTGGTCTCCAACGGAGCCGCGCGCTTCTGGTTCCGCAGCCCGGCGTCGATGCCGTCAACTTCTCCCAGCAGGAGCTTTCCCCGAATTCGCCGCTTGGTGCGCCAGCCGACGATGGACTCCAGGGCGGCGTTTGCCTCATCGAAATGCTTGCCCAAGTCACTCAGAACATGGTCATGATCGAAAGAAATCCGATGCCCCGCATGCAGCGCCGCCGCAGTGCCTCCCACCAGCACGGCGCTGGGCACCTTGGCCTGAAGGAGAGCTGCATGCGCGAGCAGCTTCTCCCAATCGGGGGATTTCGACGGCTCAGACATGAGCGGCAGCGATCCTGCGCTTCTTCACTGCGCCGGAAAGCAGGGCGGAGAAGGCGCGCACGCGCGCGTCTGACCTGTCGGAAGCAGCCAGTACGTCGCGAGCGCGGCGGGCGAGGCGGCCGCTTGTGTCTTTCTGAAGGGCGCGCACCAGGCCACGCCAAGTGTCGAGGTCGCCCCTGAGGACGATGTCCTCGATAGCCGCTTTCGTGAGTTCCCTGCCGGCAGATTCTGTGAGGTGTCGGTGGCGGGTCAGCGGCTTCTCAAGCGACAACGGCCGCGCCTCGAGAACGAGGTCGACGGCCTCGCAGATTCTGGCCACCTTCGAATAGCCAAGCTCCGCGAGCTTGCCTGCCTCGAGAGCGGCGAGAGTCGAGCGGCCGACGTGCGCCTCGGAGGCCAGCGCGCGCAGCGTCAGACCGTGGGAGCGCCGCAGTTCAGCTACGATCTTTCCTATTCCGTGAAGGTTCATGGGTCCATCATACTGGACTCCTCCGCGGAAGTCCAGTATATGAGACTATGGCGTCTGAATGCCCCAGGGATGACTCGAACATCTGACCTACGGTTTAGGAAACCGTCGCTCTATCCAGCTGAGCTACTGGGGCGCAATCGCCGCGCCCCTGCGCGGCGCTCGAACAAGCGAGGATTCTACCGACGGCCCCGCGCCGCGTCAACCGATCCGCTTCGCCTCCGGCGGAAGGAACTCGGGGAAGCGGTAGATAGGATGGGCACGCGCGATATCGTAGTCAGGGACCGCGTTGCCTGCCCTGACGCACTCGGCAAGACCAGCCTCGGCGTGGTCCAGCGGCACATCGAGCCCCATGGCGACGTCGGCGACACTGAGGATGCCATTCTTGTCCTTGGCGAGCTTGAGGATGCGGACGGGGAGCAGCGGATCGATTCCTGATGCCGCCGCGGGACGTCGTCCGGCCGGGCGGCGGGTGAACGTCCGTGATTGCTGCATGACCTTGAAAGCCTTGCGGAAGGTGGCCCGCAGCTCCGGCCCGGCGAGCAGCCACGCGCCGGCGCCGAACGACCCGAGGCCGACGAGGATTCCCTCCCAGTGGACCCCAGGAAAGAGCGGGCTCGCGCCGACGAAGACGCACAGCGCCCCGAAGGCCACCGCACTCCAACCGACGACGCGCGGGGAGTCTTTCATCGCACGGATGATAGCCCGCCGCTCGGGGCTGTGCAATCAGGGCTGCAGGCGCGCTTCCGAGACCTGCGGGGCCTCGGTCTTTTCCTTTCGCACGAGATAGTTCGCGAAGCCGAGGGTCGCTATCTTCTTCTGTACGTCGGGGAGGTCCTTCGCGGCGATGCCCCGCACCGCGACGCGCGAAATACCCAGCGCCGTCTTCTCGAGGGAAACGAAGAATCCAGCGGCCTCCAGGGCAGCCCTTGCCTTTTCGGCATTCGCCGCGAGGCCGAACGCGCCGACCTGGATCGCGTAGAGCTCGGCGTCCGTTGCGAACGCGACGATGGTGAGCGACACGCGGGCGACGCCCTCTCCCACCATGCCGATCTCCTCCGCCGCCGCGCGGGAGAGATCGATGATTCTTCCTTCCACGAAGGGGCCGCGGTCGTTGATCTTCACTACCGCCGACCTGCCGTTCTCGAGGTTGGTCACCTTGACCATCGTGCCGAACGGCAGGGTCTTGTGCGCGGCAGTCATGGTGTTCGTGTCGAAGATCTCCCCGCTGGAGGTGAGCCTCCCGTGGAACTTGCCCCCGTACCATGAAGCGAGACCCTCCATGTCCGGCTCAGCGGTCGCGATCACGGAGCTTGCCAGGAGCAGGAACACGAAAAGGCTTCTCACAGTCTTCAGTATCGGCAGGAGGCCCATAAACGCAGCACTAGTCTTCCCGTGACGGCGTCACCAGGATCGCACTGACATCGTCGCCCATCGGATCGAAGGCGCCGCAGCGACGGCACTCGGTGAGCAGATCGTCCAGGGGCGCCCGTCCCGGGTAGCGGGAGAAGAAAGCCTCGATGCCCTTCACCCCGAACTGGCCGCCTTCACGACAGGGTGACTCGAGCATCCCGTCCGAGACGAGCAGCAGGAACTCGCCGTCAGCCAGCTGGAACTCCACTTCCTTGAAGCGGGCCTGGTCGTCCATGCCGAGCATGAGCGATTGAACCCCGACCGTGTCGCGCAGCGCGTAACCGTTGCCTGACCGGGCAAAGAGGAGCCCGCGGGGGTGACCGGCAGCGGAGTAGACGCCTTCCCGGGTCGAAGGGTTGTACCGAACGAGGCAGGCTCCAACGTAGAATCCGTCGATGCCGGCCGTCTCGAGGAACGCCCTATTGACGTTTTCCAGGACGCTGGACGGCTTCTGGTGCCGCGCAAAGGCGCCGTGGAGGAGGCTCTTGTAGACCATGGTGAACAGCGATGCCGATATGCCGTGCCCCGTTGCGTCTGCCAGCGTGGCGATGAGCGAGCGCTCGTCGAGAAAGAACGCCTCCAGGAAATCGCCGCCGATCTCGTCCAGTGGGACATAGAGGGTATCCACGCGCACGCCGTTCCGCGAGAAGCCGCCCTGCGTGATAGTGCGTTTCTGGATCTCAACGGCGAGCCGCCGCTGCTGGTACTCCTCGCGCATGCTGCGGAACAGCGCGATGGCGCCGATGGTCACCCCGTCCGTATCGTGCAGCGGCCCGACGCTGAGAGAGACGGGAAGACCCCTGTCCGCGGCGGTGGCAATCAGGATCATCTGGGGAACGATGCCGCCGATGCCGGATTTCATGCAGCGGGCGAGCGGGTCCGTTTCTCCCGAGGCCAGCGCCTCCCCCGTGATGCTCCGCAGGGCGAGCACCTCGGTGGTGGTCCTGCCCATCACGTCTGCCGGCGCAAAGCCGGTCAGCTCGTGGGCCGATCGGTTCCACAGGACGATGCGCCGCTCCCTGTCCACGACGCACAGGCCGTCCTGGACCTGGTCGAGAAACGCGGAGAGCGATACCTGGGAGAGAAGGGGACTGAGCTCCACTGTACGTGCGCCCCGGTTCATAGTATACGTTGCCTGATGGCGGATGTCACCGAGTTGAAGAAGGCGCTGGGAACCGCGGCCGTCGACCGTTTCGTGACGGACGGCATGAGGCTCGGGCTCGGCACCGGCTCTACGGCCATCTGGGCGGCACGCAGGGTCGGCGCGCGCATCGCCGAGGGAAGCCTGCGGGACGTCCGCGTGGTCGTCACGAGCATCCAGACCGACCTCGAGGCGCGGGCGCTCGGCATACCCGTCTTCACCCTGACCGACAGGTCCATCGGTGGGTCGCTTGACCTCACCATCGATGGCGCGGACGAGGTCGACCCTTCCCGCAACCTCATCAAGGGTGGCGGCGGGGCGCTCCTGCTGGAGAAGATCACGGCGTACGCGTCGCGTCGGTTTCTCATCATCGTTGACTCGGGCAAGCTCAGCAACAGGCTGTGTGATCGATTCGCCATCCCCGTGGAGATCGTGCCGCAGGCGCTCACGCCCATCCTGGCAGCGGTGAAGGCTCTCGGCGGGGAAGCGGAGCTGCGCATGGCGGTCAGGAAGGCGGGACCCGTCGTCACGGACCTGGGGAACCTCCTCCTGGATGCCGCGTTCCGATCGCCGTTCGACGCGCGGAGGCTCGAGGACGAACTGAAACTGATCCCCGGGGTGCTGGAAGACGGGCTTTTCACGAAGAATCGGCCCGAGCTCCTCATCGCGCACCCCGACGGCGCTCTGGAGTACAGGGGTCCATAGCGGAAACGGGCGGCCTACTCGACGGGCACCTTCTTTCCCGTGCGCGCGTCGCGCACTGAGCATTCCTGGTTCTGGCTGACGTAGGATTTGACGAACTCGATGTCGTCGGTTTCGACGAGGATCTCCCCGTCCTTGTAGATGAGATAGATCACGATCTGTTTCCCCCCCCCTCGAACAGGACCCCTTGAGTGTAGCACGCCGCCCTGCGTTCGTGAAGCCCAGCGAGGCCGAAGGCCGTCGCGCGGCGGTGCCCAAGGCGCTCGCGGAGAGACCGCGACCCCCGGGGTCCCCCGCGACCCCCGGGGTCCCCCGCGACCTTGACACCGGCCCGGACTGCATTAGACTTTCGCGGTGGACAAGGAGGTGATGGCATGATTTTCCTGGTCTCCCAGTTCCTCTTCATCCTGTTCATCCTCATCGGCATCATTGTGTGGGCGTCTTCTGACATGCCGCTGGCATGGCGCGAGGTGGCCCTCAACACGCGAAGGAACCCGGAGCAGGGCAGCCCGTACACGATGCTGAAGGTCCTGTCGGTCTGCATGAAGATCTTTGCCGTTCTCCTGTGGATCGTGGGCATCGCTGCCATCGTCGGCCTGAATGTCGCCGGTTCCTCGTTCGGCGGCCTCCTCCCGAGCGGCTCACAGTTCTGAGAGACGTCAGACGGCAGGGAGCCCGGTCGCTTCTATCTTTCTCAGCCGGCGCAGCGTCTGCACCATGGAGCGCGTGGTGTGGTAGTTGTTCTTCCACGCGTGGCCCAGGTAGTCCCATCGGACGGTGCCGTCGCGGTCGAGGAGCGCGAACCATTCCCCGACATCGTGGTTGATCATGCGGCCCCAGACGAAATCGAAGACTTTCCGGAAAGCGTTCCAGAACACCGGGTCACGGAAGAGCAGGTAGCAGTCCAGCAGGCCGACGAGCGCTTCTGCCTGCTGCCAGAACTCCTTCTGCATGTCGCGGGCCGGGCCGCCATGCGGGCCTTCCACGAAGATGCCCCCGTGCTCCTGGTCGATGCCGTAGCGGACCGTGTGCCGGGCCAGCGCTTCCAGGCGGTCTTTCCACGGATCGGCGCTCTGCCCGAGGACCGAGAGGGCGTGGAGGAAGAGCCAGAGGAACTCGATGTTGTGGCCGTAGCTGGTGTTGTCGAGCGGCCGCGGGGCACCCTCGTTGTCCCGGTCCGAGCCCCACACGGTCTTGAACATGATGGCAGGAAGCGGGGTGAAGTCCAGCGCGAACTGGGCGATCCCCGTCCAGGTCCCCGTGTTGAACATGCGCGCCCACAGGACATCGATGACCTCGAGAAGCTTCCGCCTGTGTATTTCCGCGCCGGTAAGCTCGAACAGGGTGGTGTACGCCTCCATGAGGTGCATGTGCACGTCGAAGCTCTTCCTGTCGCCGCCGTACGCCCCGGAGGGCCGCGACTGCCAGTCGCGGAGGAACATCTCGCGGTAGCCGCCGTGCGCGGTATCGGCCGCGTACTTCTGGACGAGATCGAATGTGTGCTCGGCGGCTTCGCGTGCGCGCGTGTTCCCGGTGGCAAGCGCGCACTCGCTCATCGCGTAGATGACGAAGCTCTGGCCGTACATGATCTTGTCGGTCGAGACGGGGCACCCGTCCTTGTCCACGATCCAGAGCCAGCCGTCATTCTCGGTGTCGCGGAAAGCGCGGAGGAACCACTCCAGCCCCGGCCCCAGGAGCTCCTCGGCACGGCTCGCCCCGTATCCGTTGCGGATGGCGTGGGAGAGCATGAAGATCGAGCGCGTCTGCTGGATTATGGTCTTGTCGGTCTGCCCGGTGGGGTTGCCGTTGCGGTCGAAATAGGTGGTGAATCCACCCTCGGGTGCCGCCACGCGATCGTACCAGAAGGGGTACAGCTTCCCCTCCAGGTACGATGCGATGCGGTCGTGGAGCTCCAAGCGACTATTTCTTGACGGAGTAAAACGCGTCCCTGCCCGCGTACGTGGACACGCCTTCCAGCAGGTCCTCGATGCGCATGAGCTGGTTGTACTTCGCCAGCCTGTCCGAACGCGAGAGCGAGCCGGTCTTGATCTGGCCGGTTTCCAGCGCCACCACGAGGTCGGCGATGAAAGCGTCCTCGGTCTCGCCGCTCCTGTGGGAGATGACCGCGGTGTAGCCGGCCTTCTTGGCCATTTCCACCGCTTCGTAGGTCTCTGTCAGCGAGCCGATCTGGTTGAGCTTGATGAGGATCGAGTTGGCGATGCCCTTCTCGATGCCTTTCTTGAAGATCTTCGTGTTCGTGACGAAGATATCGTCACCGACCAGCTGGATCTTCTTCCCGAGCTTCTCGGTGAGCAGCTTCCACCCGTCCCAGTCCTCCTCCGACATGGCGTCCTCCATGGAGACGATGGGGTACTTGCCGGCCCACGCCACCCAGAAGTCGACCATCTCTTTCGACGAGAGCTCCCGCTTGTCGGATTTCTTGAAGACGTATTTCTTCTTCTCCGCGTCGTAGAACTCGGAGGCGGCCGGATCGATGGCGATCATCACGTTGTCCCCGGGCTTGTAGCCGGCCTTCTCGATTGCCTGGAGGATGACCTCCACCGCCTCGTCGTTGCTCTTGAGGCTGGGAGCGTAACCCCCTTCGTCGCCGACGGCGGTGTTGTAGCCCTTTGCCTTGAGAACGCTCTTCAATGTATGGAAGATCTCCGCCATCATGCGGACCGCTTCCCTGATGGAGGGTGCGCCGACCGGCATGATCATGAACTCCTGGAAGTCCACGGAGCTGTCCGCGTGCGCGCCGCCGTTGATGATGTTGGCCATGGGCACCGGCATCAGGGAGGCGTGGAAAGCGCCAAGGTACTTGAAGAGCGGCACGCCGAGGAAATCGGCCGCCGCGCGCGCGGTGGCCATGGACACGCCGAGGATGGCGTTGGCGCCGAGCTTCGCCTTGGTCTCCGTGCCGTCGAGCTGGATCATCGTGCGGTCGATGTCGACCTGCTCCAGGGCATCCAGTCCCACGACCTCGGGGGCGATCACGTTGTTGACGTTCTGCACCGCCTTGAGCACGCCCTTGCCGAGGAAGCGCGCCTTATCGCCGTCGCGCAGCTCCAGCGCCTCGTGCTCGCCCGTGGACGCACCGGACGGCACCGCTGCACGTCCCATGGACCCGTCTTCAAGGACAACGTCGACCTCGACGGTCGGGTTGCCCCGCGAGTCGAGAATTTCCCGCGCCTCGACGTACTCTATGATGCTCATGGTAACCTCCGTGAACCTGCACTCTGGTATGCTCCAAGTATGCTTGCAGCGCCGGCCTTGGTCAACTCGGCGGGCGGCAGCCCGCTGGATTGCGCCGGCCGGCGCGCATGCCGTACAGTCACGGGCATGAACTTCGCCCTCACGCCGCAGATGATCGACAAGATCAGCTTCGCGATGGAGGACCAGAAAGAGCACTACGCCGTCAGCGTCGAATCGGGCGAGCTCGTGCCGGTCTCCTCCCTCGGCGATCATGCCGGCGGCGATGCGTACGTCCCCCTTCCGGTCTGGGGCTCGGCGGAGGGCTTCCACCTCATGGAGAGTTTCGTCACGTCGCTGGACAATCCCGCCTGGCGCGAGCAGCTCTCGCGCGCCCTGACCATGGGCCGCGGGGTCTTCCGCGCGTTCAAGGACGTGCTGAAGCAGTACAAGGAGATCGAGAAGCTGTGGTTCTCCTACAAGGAGAGACGGCTGCGCGGGATCATCGTGAGCTGGTACAACGCCAACCGCGAGGCGCGCGGCCTCGAAAAGCTGCCGCTCGAGCCGGAGGAGACCGAGGAGCTCGTCATGAGCGACTTCTCCTTTGCCTGGGAGGTGGGCGGACACGAGCAGGAGATCGAGACCCTGGACCGGGACGCCTTCTTCGGCTTGTTCCCGAACGAAGACCCCGCCCGGCTGGAAGAACGGTTCCAGGAGAAGCGGAGGGGCGTCGCCCCGCCGGGGGCTGCCGGGGCGCCGATCCTCATCGCCGAGACACCGGCCGGCGAGCTTGCCGGCTTCGCCTGGGGGACCATCGACGGCTTCACGGTCCGCATCGTCCAGCTTGCGGTGTGGGAGGGCTTGCGAGGGTTGGGCCTCGGCGAGTCGCTCCTGCGCCAGTTCCTGCTGGCCATGCGCGGCAGGGGAATGCGGCGCCTCACCACCGAGCTGATGGGGAGATCGCTGCGGGCAGCGGATTTCTTTCAATCAGTGGGATTCGTCACCGTCACGCAGTCGATGGAGTGCAGCCTGGACGAGATCCCGTTCTAGGCGCGGCATTCCGCACGAAGGGGCCCCGCACGGCAGCGCGGTCGCCTACGGCGACATTCCGTCTGCGAAGCAGATGGCGGTAGTGCAGGGACGTTACGTTTGATGCCGGCGTTCCAGGATCACGCCGCACGCCTCGCAGAACCCGGCCGCGGACTCGGCGCCCGTCATGTAGCCCGGCAGGCTTTTCAGCCCGTCCATCCAGCGCGCCAGGTTTGCCACGGCGACCGAGACGGGAAAACCGGCAAAGAGCGGCTCGTCATTCGGGGAATCACCGATGAAGAGTGCCTGCTTCATCGCTTCGTTGACTCCTTCGGCGCCTTCACGGTCTGAGAGCAGGGTCCGGACGCCGGTCAGCTTGTCGAACGCGCCGCGCCAGAAGTTCACGTGGATGCTGGACACGCGCCAGGTGACCCCCTCGGCGTCGAGGACGCGGCAAATCGCTTCGATGGCGTCGGCGCCGAGGGGGGGCACGTCCTCGCAGTAGTCGATGGCCACGTCACTCACGCGGAAGGGCTGGTCGGCGGCAAGCGCCGTGCCGGGGACCTCGCGGAGCACGCGCGCTGCCACCCGCAGCAGCTCCCGCCGTTCCCCTTCCGCGTCCGCACCTCCCGCCAGCCCTCGGCGCGTCATGCGGCGTGCCGTGCGATCGTACGAATAATAGAAGGCACCGTTCTCACCGATCACCGCGACCACGGGCCACATCCGGGCGATGTGGTCGCACCACCCCGCCGGCCGCCCGTGACCGGCACCACCTGGATCCCCGCGCGCGAGACGTCCCAGAGGGCTTCGAACGACCGGGACGGCAGCATGCCGTCCGTCGTGATGGTATCGTCTATGTCCGTGAAAAGGTACCGGAGCGAGCGGCAGAAGGCGGCAGGGAGGCTGCCGACGGGCGCGGGCATCACGGGGCTCCCGGCGGCGGGACCCGTCAGGACGCCCGCCGTTCTGGGCCAGGAGGCGCTGCCGGGCCTTCTCGGTGCGGTCGTGGATGGCGCGGAGCGCTGCCATGACGGAATCGGCAACGTGCTGCTTGGGATCTTCCTCGTGCTCCCTGCCTTTCAGCGCGTGCCGGCGGAACTCGGAGCACTTCTGCACGGGGCTCACCGTGTAGATCATCACGTCGTGCGTGGGGAAGTCCTCGCCCATGTTCCCGTCCGGGTTCGGCAGGAGCGTGTTCCCGTTGATGGCGACCAGCACCATGTGGGAATAGAACTTCAGGTAGGTATCGATCTCCTTGAGGCCGCGCGCCGTGGACGGGTCCCAGGGGCGGTAGCGCGTTCCCGGAGGGGAACACGAGGATGAGCTTGCCCTCCTTGCGCAGGGAAGTGAGCCTCTTGAGGGCGGCGATGTTGATCTTGGCCCGCCGCTTCTCCGCGTCGTGGCGTGCCTTGGGGTCCTCGATGGACTCGATGCCGCGCGACGGGTAGAGCACCACCCGGGTGAAGACCTCCGTGAACGCCAGGACAAGCGGGCTTTCCTCGTTGAGCTTCACGCCTGCCACCGCCACGATGGCGTCCGAGACGTCAGGGTACGGGCCGCCGGCCGCGTCGAGGAGCTCGCAGAAGCAGGGAAGGTCGAAGTTGCTGTAGTGCTCCATCAGGATGAGGCACGGCTTCTTCTTGAACGCCAGGTACTGGAGCTCGAGCAGGTTTTCCTTCCCGATGATCCTGCTCCCGGGCTCGAGGAGGTCCCGCACGATCTCCTGCACGAGGGGCTTGTTCGCGGGTTTTCCCATCTGGTAGACATTTTCTTCCGTCACGATCGGGGCCCCGGTGGAATTGGCGACCATGCGCGCGATGATGGGCGCATACTTGCTCTTGTTCAGGACCTCGCGTTCGGACATATCAGGACCCGATTTTGCCCGATCAGCCCGGCCGGTGTCAACGACCGGGACGCTCCAGGTCCCGTCGGTAAACGCGGTGCACCTTGTAGCGCCTTGCGCCCAGCGTGGCGAGGTCGGCGAGCATGAGTGTGGTGGACTCGGCGATCTGCACCGCGTCCACGTGGAGGAACTGCCTGCGGGAGGCGATCCTTTCCAGCATATAGTAGAGAAGCGCGTTGCCCCCCAGGCGCTGGTACTGCGGCAGGATGCCGGCGCCGTTGACGATCAGCCAGCGTGTCCGCCGGTACTCAAGGAGGAGGTCGACGATCCCCCACGGCGTGATCCTGCCGTGCGAGCGCTGCAGCGCCGCAGAGAGATCGGGGAACCCGAAGAGGAACCCCGCGATCTTCCCCCTGGAGACCAGGAGCTTGATGAGCGACGGGTCGGCGACCGTGACGAGGTCATCGGTGATCTGCTTTATCTCGCGCTCGGAGAGCGGGGAGAACTCGTCACCGTGGGATTCGAATGACGCGTTGTAGACCTTCCCGATCTCCGGGGCCCGGCGGATGATGTCCCTTTTTGTGCGGAACGCGGGCACCTCGAAGCTGCCGCGTTTCAGCGAGATCTCGGCCACCCGGCGGACCCTCTCGGGGAGCACGAAATTCCTGTGCATCGACGTACATCGAGAGCTGGTCACGATGCTTGTGGAAGCCCTCCGCTTCCAGGGCAGCACCGTACCAGGGCGGGTTCCACGCCATCATGGTCATGGCGGCCCGGTGCTCGAAGCCTTCCACGAGCACGCCCGTGCCCATGAACCCGAACCCGTAGGGGCCCGTCACGCTCGTCCGCCCCCGATCCCGCAGCCAGTTGAACGCGGCGTCGAACAGCGCATGGGAGACCGCGCGGTCGTCGATGCAGTCGAAGAAGTGGAAGTGACCCTCGTTGGATTTGTGGTATTCGTTGAAGGCCAGGTTGTCGATGGCGCCGATGGTGCCCGCGGGCTCGCCGTTCCTGCGGGCCAGGAAGAACTGCGCCTGCCCACGATCGAACCACGGGTGCTTGCGATCGAGGATCATGCGGATGTCGCGTCGGAACGGCGGGACCCACTGGGCGCTGCCCCTGTTCAGGCGGTGCGGAAAGTCGACAAAAGCCTTTCCCGCTGCGCTCCGCGATGACGCGACGATCTCGATCGTGACCGGGTCTTCCACCGAGTGCCCCCTCCTTTCCTTGTAGCCGATCCTCCCCCTCTTGGTCAAACATGACCCTGTCTTGGTCAAACAGACGCCGTTCGCTATACTCCCCGGCGTGGGTAGTGCTCCTTCCCGTCTGAAGTCCGTCTTCGCGGAAACCCTCTACACCGGCGACGAGGTGGTGAAGAACGTGCACCTCGTCTTCGAAGGCACCGTCATCAAGGGCGTCTCCATGGAGCCGAAGGGTGAGCTCGTCGGCCGCTACCCGGTCGTCACGCCGGCGTTCATCGACGCTCACTGTCACATCGGCATGGAAAGGTCCGGGGAGCCCGGGAGCGAAGGGGAGGCGAACGAGCGCATGGACTCGCTCCTCTTCCTCGCCGACGCGCTGGATTCCGTGCAGATGGACGACAGCTCTTTCGCCGATTCCGTCGAGCTCGGCGTCCTCTACTCCTGCGTTCTTCCCGGGAGCGGGAACATCGTCGGCGGCAGGACGGCGGTGATCCGCAACTACGCGCGCACCACCACCGAGGCGCTGGTGGCGCGCTCCGGCATCAAGGCGGCCTTCGGCTACAACCCCGTGTCCACGCGCGACTGGAAGGGCACCCGCCCGTACACCCGCATGGGAGCGCTCTCCCTGCTGCGCGCGCGGCTGGGCCAGGTGAAGACGAAGCTCGTCGGCCGCAAGGCGGGCAGGGGCCGGAAGGGCGCCGCGGACAGCATCCTGACCGCGGAGGAGGAAGTCATCAGCGACATCCTCCTGGGCCGGCAGGTCCTGCGGGTGCACGTGCACAAGAGCGACGACATCGCCTGTCTCCTGCGGCTGCAGGAGGAGTTCGGCATCGGCGTCACGGTGGAGCACGCCTGCGACGTTCATGACGGCCACATCTACAGCATCCTGAAGGAGCGGGCCATCCCCGTCATCTTCGGACCGCTGGACGCCTTCGCCTACAAGGTCGAGCTCCGCCACGAGAACTGGCGCAATGTCCGCCACCTCCTGGAAAGCGGCGTGGAGTTCGGCCTGATGACGGATCACCCCGTCATTCCCCAGCGCAACCTGCTCCTGGAGCTGCGGTGGTTCATCCGCTGCGGCCTCAACAGGCAGGACGCGATAGAGATCGTGACGCGCCGCAACGCCCAGGTCCTCGGTATCGACGCGATGCTGGGGACGCTGCGCGTCGGCAAGTGGGCATCCTTCTCGTGCTGGAACGGTGACCCGTTCGAGCTCACCCGCTACCCGGTGAAGGTCATCGCCGAGGGCGCTGTCGTCTTCGACGAGACCGCGGCAGGTCCGGGCGAGGAATGATGATGTGACAGGGAGGACGTGATGCACGAGGTCCTGAAGCGGGTAGGGGAGATCGGGATCGTCCCGGTGGTGAGAATCGAGAAGTCATCCGACGCGGTCCCGCTGGGCAAGGCGCTGATCGCCGGCGACCTTTCCGGTTGCCGAGATCACCTTCCGCACCGCTGCCGCCGAAGAGGCCATCACGGCGATGACCCGGGAGCTCCCCGACCTCCTCGTGGGCGCCGGGACCGTGCTCACCGTTGACCAGGTGGACAAGGCGGTCGCGGCCGGCGCGAAGTTCATCGTGGCCCCCGGGTTCAACCCGAAAGTCGTGGACTACTGCATCGCCAAGGGCATCCCCGTGGCGCCGGGCATCAGCTCGCCCAGCGAGATCGAGATGGGTCTCGAGCGGGGGCTGGAGATATTGAAATACTTTCCCGCCGGGGCGTCGGGCGGTCTTGATTTCCTCAAGGCGATCTCCGCGCCGTTCAGCGGCGTGCAGTTCATGCCGACGGGCGGCGTGGACACGGTGAACCTCAAGGAGTATCTCTCCTTCAACCGCGTCCTCGCGGTCGGCGGCACGTGGATCGCGAAGGACGCGGCCATCTCGGCGGGGAAGTTCGACGAGATCACGAAGCTGGCCCGCGAGGCAGTCATGCTGTCCCTGGGTTTCGAGCTGGCGCACCTGGGCATCAACGAGGCGAGCCCGGAGAGAGCCATGAGCGGGGCGGAAACGATGGCGCGCCTCTTCTCCTTCGCGGTCAAGGACGGCAACAGCTCCACGTTCGCGGGGGCCGGGTTCGAGTTCATGAAGAAGCCGTTCCTCGGGACGCACGGGCACATGGCGATTGCCACGCTGAGCCTCCCGCGCGCCATTGCGTTGCTGCGGCGCAAGGGGGTCGGCACGAAGCCCGAGACGGCGAAGGAGAAGGACGGCAAGGTCATCGCCGTGTACCTCGACGTGGAGGTCGGCGGCTTCGCCGTCCACCTGCTCCAGAAATAGGAGGCGCCGCTCTATGCCCGCAGGAACGTCGTCCCCGGCGGTGGTGACATTCGGCGAGATCATGCTGCGGCTGAAGCCTCCGGGCGCGGAGCGCTTCTTCCAGAGCCCGCACCTGGAGGCGACCTTCGGGGGGGGCGAGGCAAACGTGGCCACCGCGCTCGCGCGCTTCGGCCTGGCCACCTTCTACGTGTCCGTCGTTCCGCCCAACGCCATCGGGGACGCGTGCCTCGGCGAGCTGCGCCGGCACGGCATCGACACCTCGCGCGTCGTGCGCAAGGGGAACCGGCTGGGCATTTACTTCCTGGAAGCAGGCGCGAACCAGCGGCCGTCGGTGATCATCTACGACCGGGCCGGGGCGGCCATCGCGGAAGCGCGCAAGGGCGATATCGACTGGGACGCGGCGCTCGCCGGCGCGACCTGGTTCCACATCACGGGAATCACACCCGCCATCAGCGCGAGCGCGGCCGAGCTCTCCCTTGAAGCGGTGCAGGCAGCCAGGAAGAAGGGCCTCATGGTTTCCTGCGACCTGAACTATCGCAAGAACCTGTGGAAGTACGGGAAGAGCGCGCCCGAGGTCATGGGCGAGCTCGTGAAGTCGGTCGACGTCGCCATCGCGAACGAAGAGGACTGCCAGAAGGCCCTCGGCGTCAGCGTCACGGTGGACGTGGAAGGCGGGAAGCTCGATCCTGCCGCGTATCGCGGGCTGGCCGAGAAGGTCCTCGCGGCCCATCCCTCCCTGAAGACAATCGCCATCACGCTGCGGGAAAGCAGGTCAGCGGACGAGAACGGCTGGTCCGGCGTCCTGCACACGGGCAGGGAGTTCTTCGTGTCCCGCCACTACGAGATCCGCGACATCGTGGACAGGGTCGGCTCAGGCGATTCGTTTGCCGCAGGGCTCATCTACGGGCTCACCTCCCTGGGCGGGCCGCAGGAGGCGCTGGAGTTCGCCGTTGCGGCGTCGTGCCTCAAGCACTCGATTCCCGGCGATCTTCCGCTGCTGTCTGTTGCCGAGGTGAAGGCCCTCGTGGGCGGGTCAGGCTCAGGCCGCGTGCAGCGATAGGGCGGCGCCCGGGCCCCGCGGCCGACCTTCGGTCTTGCGCGAGAACAGACGCGCGGCGTCTATTCTGGTCGATTTCTGCAATGCCGCAGCGGCGCTCCGAGCCCTTGTCGCCGACCTACGGTTTTCGCCGAGAATAGACGCGCGGCGTCTATTCCGGTCGATTCGCGCCGGCAGCCAGCGCGTACACCCTGTCTCGCACTTCTGTGAACGGTCGCCGCGACCCGGCGACCTCCCGGACCAGCACGCTCCCCACCACGACGGCGTGCACGTGCGGCTCCAGCGCCACCACCTGTTCCCTCTTCGTCACGCCGAAACCACCGAAGATCTTCACGGGGCGCTTCCTGCTCGCTGCCGCGATCGAAGAGAGAAACGAAAGGCCCGCTGCATCGATCGTTGTGACCACGCCCGTGGTCCCGATGCGCAGCGTCGCGTAGATGTGCTCCGCCCCGATTGCCGCGACCCTCCGCAGGCGTTCCGCGCTCATGGAAGGAGAGAGGACGGGCATCGCGGCAAGGCCCTCCTTCTCCGCGGCGGCAAAGAGGCCTTCGTCGTAGTCGGGAGGCAGGTCGGGCACTATCACGCCGGCTGCGCCTGCCTCTTTCACCTCGCGGAGAAACCGGTCGATGCCCCGCGTGAAGAGCAGGTTGGCGTAGCTCATCACGAAGATGGGCGCGCGGGCGAACGTGCGGATCTCCGCCAGCAGCCGAAAGCCGTCGCTGACCGTGAAGCCCGACGCAAGCGCTTGCGCGCAGGCGCGCTGGATGTCGGGCCCGTCAGCGGTGGGATCGGAGAACGGGAACTGGAGCTCGAGGTACGCGCAGCCGCCGTCGAAGAGGGCACGGGCAACGTCGAGGGAGCCGGCCCTGTCGGGGTACGAGGCAACCATGTGGGCCATGATGCGGGAGGTCATCGCGCGCACTCCGATTGCAGAAAGGGTATCCAGTTTTCACGATCCATCGCACGCGCCAGGATGAAGAGGTCCTTGTCTCCTCGCCCCGACATGTTCACCACGATGGTCCCCTCCGGCGGGTAGTCCCGCGCGATGCGCATGACGGCGGCGGCGGCGTGCGCAGACTCCAGGGCGAAGACCAGGCCTTCATGCCGGGCAAAGAAGTCGACCGCCTTCAGGGCCTCGTCGTCGGAAGACGTCGTGAACCGGATGCGCCCCGTCTCTCCGTAGTACGCGAGCTGCGGCCCGATGCCGGGGTAGTCCAGGCCGGCGGAGATGGAGTGCGTGGCGAGGAGCTGGCCATCTTCATCGGCGAGGAAAAGCGACTTGTAGCCCTGCACGATACCGGCCTTTCCGCGGCCGTTCATCCGCGCGGCGTGCTCGCCTCTTGCCGTGCCCCTGCCCCCTGCTTCCACGCCGATGAGCACGGGCGCCTTCGCCTCGAGCCACGGCGCGAAGAAGCCTACCGCGTTGGATCCGCCGCCGACGCAGGCAACGAGCGCGGAGCACTCGATGCCGCGCTGGCGGAGCTGGCTGTCCAGCTCGCGGCCGATGACGGACTGGAACTCGCGCACCATGTCGGGATACGGGGACGGACCGAGCGCCGAGCCCAGCAGGTAGTGCGTCGTGGCGAAGCTGCCCGCCCAGTCGCGCAGCGCTTCGTTCACCGCGTCCTTGAGCGTGGCCGACCCGCTCTTCACCGGCACGACCTCCGCGCCGTAACGCTCCATCCAGAAGACGTTGGGGCGCTGGCGGCGCATGTCCACCTCGCCCATGTAGACACGGCAGGGAATGCCCGAGCCGGGCGCACACGGCCGCCGTAGCCACGCCATGCTGTCCCGCGCCGGTCTCGGCGATGATGCGGGTCTTGCCCATCTTTTTCGCGAGGAGCGCCTGGCCGGCGGCGTTGTTGATCTTGTGCGCGCCGGTGTGCGCCAGGCCTTCCAGCTTGATCCAGATGCGCGCGCCGCCCAGGGCGCGGGTGGCATTCTCGGCGAAGAGGAGGGGCGTCGGGCGCCCGGCAAAATCACGGAGCGTCGCCTCCAGGGAGCCGCGGAAGACGGGATCATCGATGGCTGCCACGAACGCGGCCTGCAGCTCGTCCAGCGGGGCGCGGAGCATCTCCGCGACGTAGCGGCCGCCGTAGCTGCCGAAGAAATCGTTATACCTCTCCATGACGCCTGATCTCCTCGAAGTAGCGGGCGAGTTTCGCCCTGTCTTTGCGGCCCGGTGACTCCTCCAGCCCGCTTGATGCGTCGATCAGCTCGGGGGAGAGCTCGGTGAGCACGTTCCCCACGTTGTCAGGCGCCAGGCCCCCGGCCAGCCAGAGGGGGCGATTCCTGCGCGCATCCCGCAAAAGGGCGGCTGGCACTCGCTGTCCCGTGCCGCCCGCCGCCTTCGGCGAGTAAGCGTCGGCCAGGACCCGGGGCGAGGGGAATGCATCCATCCCGGCGATGTCGGCGGCGGCCCTGATCCGCACCGCCTTGTACGATGGAAACGCAAGCGCCGCGCACTCTTCCGGCGTTTCCTCTCCATGCAGCTGGACAGCGTCCACCAGGCCCGCGGACAGGAGGTCTGCAACCTCGGGGTCCAGGCGCGCGCTGCCGCCGCTCTTGTCTGATACCACCACGGCCACCTTCAGGATCGGGAGGCCGCGGATGTCGCGGAGAAGGGAGGCAGATGCCCGACGGGGAGAGGGAGCAAACACAAAGCCAAGAAGGTCAGCGCCCAGGCCGGCGGCTGTCTCGGCGTCTTCGGCCCGGGCGATGCCGCAGATCTTCACCAGCGGACCGCGCGGCTGCATGCGGAGAGAGAGGCGCGCCCAGAAATCAGGCGCAGGCGACTGGAAGGCCGCAAGGAGAGCAGGAATACGCTCGGGAGAGCGGACAGCTGTTTCACCGACCAGGACTCCGTCATAGCCGCCGGACCGGGCCAGGAGCACGTCCTGGGGACCGCGGACGCCGGATTCGAACAGGAGCCGCGTCGGCCAGTCAATGAGCGTCTTCATGCGGAGGGGGTGCAGGAGGTCCACGTCAAAGGTGGCTAGATCGCGGCAGTTCCACCGGTGAGCGGCGGCGCAAAGGTCAGGCATTTCGCGGCGTCGTCGGCATCGTGCACTTCCACCAGCGCCTGCATGCCCAGCTCTGTCGCGTGGTGGTGCAGCGCGGCAAGCGTGGCGGCGTCAAGGATTGCCGCGATCAGGAGGACCGCGTCGGCGCCAGCCCGCCATGACACGTCGATATCCTCGGCGTCCAGCAGGAAGTCCTTTCGAAGGAGGGAGAGCTGGGGCAGCGCTTCCTTGACCCGCGCAAGGTCTTCCAGGGATCCGCCGAAGTTGTCCTGCTCGGTGAGCACGGAGATGTTGCGCACGCCGCGCTCGGCGTACAACCGCGCCTGCGCCACCGCGTCCAGGCCCGCGGAGAGCGCGCCGCGCGAGGGAGAGCGGCGCTTGATCTCGCAGACGAGGAACGGGGGTGCGCCGAACGGCACAAGGGGAGCAGTGCGTGCCGCCGGCAGCGCGGCGCCCATGTCGTGCCCCTGCCGCGCTATGCGCGCGCGGCGCTGGGCAACAATATTGTCCCTGACGTTCACGCCGCCTCCGCCGCGCGGCGTGACATGGCGCGCACCTGCTCCAGCTTCTCGGCGGCCTTGCCGGATGCCAGGACTGCCAGGGCGCGCTTGTACCCTTCCCCGATGTTCGGTGCAATGCCGCAGATGTAGAGGGCCGCCCCGGCGTTCAGGAGCACTGCCTCGCGGATGGCCGCGGGCCCGCCGCCGCCCAGCACCGCCAGGGCGGTGCGTGCGTTCTCCGCCGCCGTGCCGCCGCGCAGCTCCTCCACAGCAAATCGCTGGATCCCGAACTCCTCCGGTGTCAGCGTGTAGTCGCGGCGGCGGCCCGTCTCGTCCACCTCCACGACCATCGTCCTTGCACAGACGGAGATCTCGTCCAGCCCGTCTTCCCCGTGCACCGTCATCACCCGGCGCACGCCCAGGAGGTGCGCGGCCTCGGCCACCGGGCCGGAGAACTGCGGATCGAAGACACCGATGAGCTGGTAGGAGGCATCGGCGGGATTCGAGAGGGGACCCACGAGGTTCATGGCCGTCTTGATGCCCAGGTCCGCGCGCGTCTTCCCCGCGTGACGCATGGCGCCGTGGTATGCGGGTGCGAAGAGGAAGCAGAATCCCGTGTCACGAAGGAGGGCCTCGCTGGTCGCCGCGGGGGCGTCCACCGCCACGCCGAGCTCGCGGAAGAAGTCCGCGCTGCCCACCGGCGAACTGGCGCCCCTGTTGCCGTGCTTCGCCACCAGGGCGCCGCACGCGGACGCCACGATCGCCGCGAGGGAGGAGATGTTGAAGGTGCCCAGGCCGTCGCCGCCGGTGCCGCAGGTATCCAGGACGCGGCGATCGCTGGCGAAGGGCCTCTTCTTGCGGCGGAGGACTGCCGCAAAGCCCGCCAGGGTCTCGGCGCTCACCAGCGGTCCCGTGAGGGACGCCAGGACGCCGCCGATCTGCGCCTCGCTCAAGGCGCCATCGGTGAGCTCGTCCATGAACGCTTCCGCCTCGTCGCGGCTCATGCCCTGGCGCGCCTGCAGGCGCCCGAGGATGGCCGAAAGGGGGAAGGGCTCGCGGCGGTAGGTGAGGAAGTTCGCCAGGCACTTCTTGCCGTGCTCGGAGGCAATGGACTCGGGATGGAACTGGATGCCCTCCACGAGCAGCGCGCGGTGACGGACGCCCATGATCTCGCCGTCGGCCGCGCGCGCGGTGATCTCCAGGCAGTCGGGCATGCTCGCCTCCTCGATGGCAAGGGAATGGTAGCGCGTGAACTTCGCGCTCTTCGGCAGGCCGCGGAAAAGGCCCCTGCCGTCCAGCGTCACGTCCTCGGCCTTGCCGTGCACGATGCGCCTTGCCTGCACGATGCGGCCGCCGTACGCCTGGCCGATGGCCTGGTGGCCAAGGCAGACACCGAGGATGGGAACCGTCCCGGCCAGTCGCTGGATCGTTTCCACGCTGATGCCTGCTTCCTCGGGCCGGCCCGGTCCCGGGGAGATCACGATGCCCGCCGGGTTCGATGCCCGGCAATCTCGTCCACCGTCACGCGGTCGTTGCGGAGCACGACCACCTCGGCGTCCACCAGCTCCTTCATGTACTGGTAGAGGTTGTGCGTGAAGGAATCGTAGTTGTCGATGATGACGTACACTGTCATGCCTCCCTGGCGGGCACGAGCCCCAGGGCGCGTGCCAGCGCCCCGAGCTTGGCCTCTGTTTCGTCGTATTCCTTTTCCGGCACCGAGTCGTACACGATGCCGGCCCCTGCCTGCAGGGTGACGATGTCTCCCTTCTGCAGGGCGCTCCTGATGGTGATGCAGGAGTCGAGCGAGCCGTCCGACTCCACGTGGGCCACCACGCCGGCGTAGAAGCCCCGCGCCTGCGGCTCCAGCGAGTCGATGACCTCGATGGCGCGGATCTTCGGCGCCCCCGAGACGGTCCCGGCCGGGAATGTCGCCCGCAGGGCGTCGAGGCCCGTGCGCTTCTCGGCGAGCTTCCCTTCCACGTTGGACACGATGTGCATGACGTGCGAGTAGCGCTCCACCTCCATGAGCTCGGTCACCTGGACCGTCCCCGGGGCGCAGACGCGGCCCAGGTCGTTGCGGGCGAGATCGACGAGCATGAGGTGCTCCGCCTTCTCCTTGGGGTCGGCGAGCAGCTCCTTCCCAAGCCGGGCATCCTCGGTGGGCGTCGCTCCGCGCCTGCGCGTTCCCGCCAGCGGGCGGACGACGGCCTTGCCGTCGCGCACCTTCACGTGCACTTCGGGTGATGCCCCGTAGAGCTGGAAGTCCCCGAAGTCGAGATAGAACATGTAGGGCGATGGATTCAGCGACCGCAGGGAGCGGTACGCGTCCATGGCCGGCATGTTCGTGCGGACCTGGACCCTCCGGGAGAGCACGCCCTGGAGGAGGTTTCCCTTGATGATTTCGTCTCGCACCTTCACGACGCCGCGGAGGTAGGCCTCGCGATCGTCAGGTGCCGGGAGCCTCTCAACGGTCCAGTCCGTGCGGGCCGGCGCCATGAAGTTGAAATCCATGTCGTTGATCCGCGCCTCCGTCTCGTCGAGGGCCCGGTCGATATCGATCTCCTTCTCGCGGTAGTTGACGCCCACCAGCGAGATGGTGTCCGTGTAGTGGTCGAAGACGAGGAAGACGCTGCCGAAGAGGAACAGCGCGTCGGGGAGCCCGAGCGGGTCGGCGCGCTGCTCAAGCTTGATGGTGTCGAACTGCGCGCAGTACCCGTAGGACAGGAACCCTATGCCGCCTGTCGGAAGCGGGAACGGCGCGGCATGGCCGTCGTGCTGGCGGCTGAAATGGGAAAGCACGTCCAGGATGTCCTTGCCCTTCGACTTCAGCGCGAGCGTGGCCCCGTCACGCCCCATGAAAAACTTGCCCGCCTTTTCCCAGACGCGGAACGCCTCGCGCAGGAGCAGGAACGAGTAGCGCTCCCGCCCTCTCTGGAACGAGGCGCTTTCCAGCAGCGCCAGCGCGCCGAGCTTCTTCGCCAGCGCGAGGGGCGTGAAACGCTCGCCGTGGATGACCCGTATCTTCACTGCCAGCTGTTCGGTCGCCGTTGCCATCGTCCTTTCCTTTCCTCCCGGGTGCCCCCAGGGGAACCCCCCCGGGCATAAAAAAACCGCAGACCTGCATATCAGGCCCCGCGGCTCTTGTATAAAAGCGCGGGCCTGGCGATCACCGCCAGGACCCGCACCCATCTCCTGTGTTAGGGCGTGGTCCCGGCGACAGCCAGAACCGCCACCAGCTCAAATTGAGAGTCTTCGCCGTGTGCGTCACCGCATTCAGCATGACAGGAACATAGTGAAACGAAGGCCGGGAGTCAAGCTCACTCCACCAGCTTGTGCTCCAGCGCGTAGCGGACCAGCTCCACGGTCGTGGTGAGCCCGATCTTTGACAGGATACGCGCCCGGTAGGTCGCGACGGTCGGTGAGCTGAGCCCGAGCTCTCCCGCGATATCCTTGACGCCTTTGCCGGAGGCGAGAAGGCACAGCACCTGGTACTCCCGGTCCGAGAGCAGCTCGTGCGGCGACCTCCCGCTCCTGTCCCCGACGTCAACGGCGAGTTTCTCCGCGAGAGAGGCGGTCACGTACTTCCTCCCTTCTGAGACTCGCTGGACGGCGTTGATGAGCTCTTCCGGGACGCTTTCCTTCTGGAGATAGCCCGCGGCGCCCGCCTTCAGTGCGCGCACCGCGTACTGTTCTTCAGGATGCATGCTCAGCATCAGCACCTTGGCGCTGTTCCCCGACGCCTGTAGACCCTTCAGGACATCCAGCCCGCTCATGTCGGGCAGCGAGATGTCGAGGATGATCACGTCAAAGCGCTGGCGCTCCGCCTCGGCAAGCAGCTCCGCGCCACTGCCGACCTCCACGTCGACGCAGAAATCCGACTGCCGAAGGAGGATTCGCTTGAGCCCTTCCCTCAGGAGGGGATGGTCGTCGCACACGGCAATACGCACCATTCACCTTGCTCCTTCGCCTTTCGTGAAAAGGACCGCTCCCGCCGGCAACGCCGGAAGGAGCGGTTGGTGGGAAAAGGAGGCGTCCAACACGACTTTTAGGATGGAGGAGACATTGCCGGTCACGCGCAATGGCGGCGAGCCTTACGTCGTCGAGTCCTGGCCGGACGACGCACCGCGCTCTCCCGAGTCCGACCGGAGCAGCACGTAGACCTGCTTCTCACGCTGTTCGTAACGCACACGCCCTTCCCTGGCGAGCCATCCGACCGCCTGGTAGATGATCATGCTGCGTTCTGCCAGGTGCTCGGACAGGCGCAGAAGATTCACCTCCCTGGCAGTCCCGAGGAGGGTGACGATTTTCTCCGCGCACTCTTTAATGAGCGTCTCCACGACCTCCCCCGGTTCAGCGCGTGGCCATGCCACGATCCTGATGTTATAGTGTATGCAGTCGCACTTCCGCGGGAGTATCAGCGAAACAATGATGCCGGTGTCGAACTTCTATGACACTGCCGCGCGAATCGTCGCGAGAAGGATGTCGATGGAAGCGCTCTTTGACAGGTGAGCGACGGCCCCGGCCTCACGCATGGCTGCTGCGTGGGCTTCGTCGTCGTACATGGAGACGCCTATGACGGCGATGTCCGGGTAGAGGGCGTGAATCCGGCGGGCAGCTGCTATGCCGCCCATGCCGGGCATCCCGACGTCCATCGTCACCACGTCAGGCTGGAGGGACCCGGCCAGTTCTATCGCGCTCTCGCCATCAGCGGCGACGCCGACGATCTCGATGCCGGGCTGCTGGCCGAGCTGCATCACGAGCCCGTCCCTGACAACGGCGTGGTCGTCGACGACAAGAAGCCGGATCGCGCCCATTTGCTGCCGCGCGCTCGCGGGACCAGCACCGTTCCTGGGGCGAGCACTCGCGGAGACCTGGGCGGAAGCCGGCGGAGCGACGAGCTCTCCTGGCGCAATGTCCGGCACCCAGGCAGTGACGCGACTTCCCTTGCCGGGAGCGCTGTCAATCTCGATGCCGCCGCCGCTCAGGGCGAGACGTTCGCGAACGCTGAAGAGACCGATCCCGCCTGTCCCCGCTTCCCGCAGCCGGGCTATCCGCGTGGCATCGAATCCCGCTCCGCTGTCGCTGACAGTCACCATGATCCGCCCCTCGGCATTTCGATCCAGGGTAAGGCCGGCCCTTCCGGTCCCCGCATGCTTTACGACATTGAAGAGGAGTTCCCGGGCCGCCTGCAGGAGGGTAATGCGAAGCTCCTCCGCGGCCAGGAACACGGGCGAACGAACTTCGAGCGACACCTGCAGACCGTGTTTTTCCTTCATCCAGGCTGCAAGCCAATCCAATCCGACGCTGAGGTCAGGCTCCATCAGGGCGGGGTGCCCAAGCTCGGAGGTTAGGGACCGGGACATTGCGATGCTCTCGCGAAGGAGCGTGCCGAGACGGGCAAGCGTCTCCACGCGCTGCCCGGCGGTGCTTTCCCCCCTGAACTCGTTCAGACCGTAGAGCGCCGCGGCCAGGTGCTGCTGGAGCTGGTCGTGGAGCAGCTGGGCGATCCTCTGCCTCTCCCGCTGCTCCGAGCGCACCACCTCGCCGGCGAGGATGCGGAGCTGCCTGGCCTGTGACTCGAGCTCCTTCTGGGCGTGGTCGCGTTCCGCGCGGGCTCGCAGGGCCATGACGCCGAAGGCGAGATCGTTTGCCAGTTCAACGAGCAACGCGAGACGGTTCTTTTCCACGACGGGCGACGTGTCGGAGCAGATGGACAGGACCCCGAAAGCCGTGGCCGCGGGGTTGAGAAGCGGGAACGCCGCGATGCTCCGGAAGCCCCGCGCGATGGCTTGCGTCTTCCAGTTCTGATCATCAGGAGCACGGACGACATCCTCGACGATGACCGCCCTCCCGTCGTTGATGGCCTCGCCGGCGGGGCCGTCCGCCAGGCCCTGGGGAGCGCCCCTGCGCAACGCATCGAGAAAGGCCTGTCCCTCGCCGGCGAACGCGGTGCACTGCAGCTCCGATGAGCCCTCGGGTTGCCGAAGGCCCACCCAGACCAGCGGGTATCCCCCTTCTTCCTGGATGATATGGCAGATGACGGCAATCAGCTCGTGTTCGTTGGACATCTGCACGAGGGCCTGGTCGCACGCGCTTATCATCAGCAGGTCGCGGTTCGCCTTCTGGAGATCCGTAGTCCGCTGGCGGACCTTCTCCTCCAGCTCGTCGCGTGCCTGCCGCAGCTCGTCCTGGATCCGTTTCTGTTCCGTTATGTCGCGATCGATCTGCAGGACACGCAACTCGCCGTCCGTGCCGTGACCCAGATGCAGTCGGGAGGAGACGACCACATCCGCCCCGCCGCGCGTCGTGTGCCGCACCTCCCCGTTCCAATGACCCTTCTCGCGGAGCACTTTTTCGAACTCATCCCAGGGCAGCGCATGACGCGTGTTCAGCAGGTCGTGGACTCCGCGGCCGATCGCCTGCCGCTCCGTGAAGCCGTAGAGCTCCTCGGCACCCCTGTTCCAGCTCTCGACGCCCCCGGAAGTTTCCACACGATGATGGCGTCGAAGGACAGCCGCAACATTTCCGCCTGCTGGCGAAGCGCCGCCTGGCTTTCGCGGAGCGCTTCCTCCTTGTCATAGGCTGCCGCTTTGACCCTGTTCCGGCGATAGAGCTCGGCAACGGCGATGAGGAAGCCGCAGACGCCGGTAAAAAACGCCAGGCTCACAAAGTTCGTCGTCCTCGGCGAATACGGAAGGACTTGCCATGGGACGACGCGCAGCAGGAGGAGGATCAGCGACGCCAGGGCCGCGGCGAAAATGCCCGGTCCGAGCCCGGCTAGGAGAGCCACGATCATGACCGCCGGGTAAAAGACGACATATTCGGAAAAGTCAGGTCCTGCGACGAAGGAGAGTCCCTCGCGGATGGCAAATGCCACGAGCACAGCCAGAAATGCCGTGAGATAGGCTCCCCGTGGCTGACCCTGCGTGAGCGCATGCTTGCTTTCCATCAGGCTCCCTTGTCGCAGGAATTCTCACAGGAAAACCCCGTCGAGGTCGAGGAGCGCTCGTCGTCGACCTTCCGCGCAGGACGATGTCGGCAGCCGCAAGGCCGGCGATGTGCCTCCGTTGCAGAGCCGTCGGATCGCGCCTATGACATAAGGGGAGCAGCCGCCGTGTCATTTTTCTTCGACACGAGAATCATCGATCGTATGATATCGGCTGATCCTTTCCGATCCTACCTTTCGCCAAGGACGATGAAGAGTCTGGTTTTGGCGAAAGGAGTGTGCGGATGAAGAAGAGAATGAGCTTCCTGTTGCCGCTGGCGGCGCTTGCGTTCGTCATATCTTGCGCGTCAACACCGGCCAAGGCGCCCCCACCGGAGGCCGCTCAGCCGGAAGCTGCTCCGGCAGCGCAGCCGGCGCCCCCTGCCGTGCCCGATCCCGAGGCCGAACTGGCCCAGGCGAAGAGCCTTCAGAAGACGATCGACGACTATGCTCTCGCCGCGTATGACCAGGACACCTACGCCGGCGGCGTCAAGGACCTGCAGGCCGGCCAGGATACCTACGGAAAGGACAATGCTTCGTCGAAGACATCCCTGACGAGCGCGATCACGGCGTTCAAGGCCGTCATCGCCAAGGGCGGGCCCCTGTTCCTGGCTGACGCAAAGCAGAAGACGGATGCTTCCAAGAAGGCGGCTGACGACCTGAAGGCGCCTGTCGCCGTCAAGGACGACTATGCAGCGGCTCTCGCCGTGTATCAAAAGGCTGTCCAGGAGAAGGACGCGGGAGACCTGGAGAATGCCAGCCGGGATCTTGCTTCCGCCGGCAGCCAGTTCGACGCGGTGGCACAGACGGCGCAGCAGAAAAAGGATGCGGCGATGTCATCTATCC
The DNA here is from genome assembly GCA_963768665.1 of uncultured Spirochaetota bacterium. Taxonomy (GTDB): domain Bacteria; phylum Spirochaetota; class Spirochaetia; order SZUA-6; family Fen-1364; genus Fen-1364. The sequence goes on from CAVYIU010000007.1 coordinate 758,167, forward strand.
AAGCGGCACAGACCGATGCCACGGCATCCGAGCAAACGGCCACGGACGCCCAGAAGTCCCTCCAGGACGCAGGCATCTCGCAGACAGCGGGCGGGCAGTAGGAGGCAGCCATGCGTACACATTTCAGGATCATCGCGACACTCGCTCTCCTCCTTGCCGGTGCCGTGCCGTTCAGCTCGGCGCAGTCGCTGCTCGACAACGACTTCTACAAGAACGGCAAGGACCTGCTCGCCCAGGCGCAAAGTGCGCTCGACGCGGGGAACTACGACGGGGCAGGCATGCTCGCGAAGCAGGCAACCGATTCATTCGCACTGTCGGACCAGTACGTCGCCTCGATGACGCTCTTCTATCGGGCCAACGGCGCGCTTTCCGTGGCGAATGACAGGATTGCCTATGCCAAGTCCATCAAGGCGGATGTGAATTACAAGGATGCGTATACCACGGCAACCACGGCCGCCGCGTCCGCGAAACAGCAACTGGACGTCAGGAACTACAACGAGAGCATGCAGCTGTCCCAGAGCGTCCTGGATGCTCTGAAGGATATCGCTCCCCTCACAGCGAAAGCTCCGGCGCCTGCTCCCGCACCCGCGGCCACGCCTGCTGAGCCGGGCGATACCGGATCTGCCGCAGTACTACACGGTGCAGCTCACGCTGCCCTTGAGGGACTGCCTCTGGCGCATTGCAGGATTCCCATTCGTCTACAACAACCCGTGGAAGTGGCGGCTCCTGTACGAAGCGAACAAGTCCATCCTCCCGGAACCGACGAATCCGGACCTGATCGAGGTCGGCCAGCGCCTCGTCATCCCCAGCCTCGCGGGCGAAACGAGAAGCGGTGACTATGACCCGTCCTTGACCTACCCGAAACCGCCCTCATCGCCTTGACAGGGACGGAATGTACCTTGGGAGGCCGGCCGGCTCACGCCGCTGCCCGGCCTCCCTCGCTTTGGCCCCGTATAACGGCGCTACGGAACCAACCCGTGCTCCATGGCGTAGCGAACAAGCTCCACCGTGGACGCGAGCCCCAGCTTTTCGAGCACGCGGCCCCGATAAGTTGCAATAGTGGGAGGGCTGAGTGACAGTTCGCCGGCAATCTGCTTGATGCCCTTGCCCGCGGATAGCATGCAGAGGACCTGGTATTCCCTGTCGGACAGCAGCTCGTGGGGCGCCTGCGTGCTGCGGTCATCGAGGTCGACGGCGAGTTTTTCCGCGAGCGATGCAGTCACGTACTTCTTCCCTTGCGCGATTCGCCGGACAGCCGCCTCGAGTTCTTCCGGGGCACTTTCCTTCTGGAGGTACCCGGATGCTCCTGCCTTCAGGGCGCGAACGGCGTAGTGATCCTCCGGGTGCATGCTGAGCAAGAGGACCCCGGCGCGGTGCCCCGCGGCGCGCAGGGTTTTTATCACCTCGAGTCCATTCATGTCGGGAAGACCGATGTCCAGCACGATGATGTCGACCCGCTCCCTCTCGACAGCGCTCAAGAGATCCGCGGCGGTGCCGACATCCACGACAACCTTGATGTCGGAATGCCGTGACAGGATTCCCCGGAGTCCTTCACGGACGATCGGGTGATCATCACAGAGTGCTACTCGCAGCATGGGTGCCTACCGGGCCCGTGCGGCTCCCGCAGGAGCTCTCGAAGCAACTCGTCTCTTCTCCACCGCCACACCTCCCGACGGGAAGGCATCATACTACGCCGCGGCCTCCCGGTGATATGCCCGCACCGGGCAGTCCATCCGCCGCACCTCTACGCTGTCCTTGTCCGTTTCGCGTCCCTGCGCCCGAGGAGGCCCCGCAGGACGACGGGGGTGATGATCGTGGTGAGAAGGCTCATGACGATGATCGAAACGTAGACCGGCTGCCCGATGAGGCCTCGATCAAGGCCGATCAGGGCAACGATCATCGCGACCTCGCCGCGCGGCGACATGCCGAACCCGATGACTGCGGCATCCCGCAGGCCGGAGCGGCCGAGCAGCGCCGCTCCGCCGCACCCGATCACTTTCGTCACCACCGCAACGAGCGTGACCGTCAGCAGGAACAGGAGGATCCGCGGATCGATGGCGCGAACATCGGCAAGGATTCCCAGCGACACGAAAAAGATGGACGCGAATATGACGCTGACCGAATCCGAGCCATGCTGCAGGTCCTTCCCGTGACGGAGAGTGAGCCCGCCGAGGGAGGTACCCGCGATGAAAGCACCCACGATCGCCGAAAGGCCGAGAACCTCCGCGGCCACGCCGTAGAGGAACGCAATCATCGCGGCGAAGAGGAAAGTCACCTCGGGGTACCGACGCGTGAAGGATGTCTTGTCGATGGCGACCAGGAGCCTTCTGAACCCGTAGTGTCCCAGGAGCGCGCCCACGCCGAGGAAGGCAACCGCCTTGACGAACACGATCGTCACGGAAACGGCCGAGACGGAGCCACCCACAATCCCCGTGCTGATCGCGAGGACGAGGAGGCCCAGGACGTCGTCAATGACCGCCGCACCGATGATCGCCCGCGCGGCTTCCGTCTTCAGCTTGCCCATTTCCTTGAGGACGTTCGCCGTGATGGCGATGCTCGTCGCGGTGAGGGCCGTCCCGACGAACACGGATCCTCCGAACGGGAATCCGAAGGCTTCGGCCACGGCGAACCCGCCCCCCCACGGAAGGATGACGCCGGCGGTGGCGATGAGGAAGTAGCGTGGTCGAACAATATCCTCGAGGCGGAACTCCATGCCGACAACGAAGAGGAGAAAGACAGCCCCGAGATGCGCCAGGCTGCTCACGAAGTCAGTATAGGTGATCAATCCGAGGATACTCGGCCCGACAAGAAGACCCACGAGGATCTCCCCGATGACTGCCGACTGGTTGATGCGCGACGCAAGCAGGTAGCCGGCAAGTGCGACAAAGAGAAGAAGCGTCATCTGGAACTCGACGAGATTGAAGATCTCGCTCATTCGCTGTTCTCGCTCCTCTCGCCGCCGGCTCAGTACCCCCGCGCCAGGTCAGCGCGGTCCCTGTACACGTAATCGATGCGCGCCCGTGTAAATCTCTTCAGGTGACGAATACGCTCACCCACGTCGCGGTTGCGGAAGAACGCGATGGTGAAGGCCTCCCAGAAGAGTACCCATCCGCCGATCAGGAGGCTTTCCGGGAGTACACTTGCGGGAAAGGGCCCGTGCAGGTACGACTGCGCCAAGTATGCGCCTGCCATGAATGCAACGCCGAAGAGAAGATACATCGCAAAACGACGATAATAGCGGCGACGCCGGCCCTGCGCCTTCAGCAGTTCGTAGTGGAAGTAGTTTTTCAGCCCGGCGATGCTGCGCTCCTCCTTGCCCGGGTCCATGATGTCGCGGGGAGTGAAGAAGCTGATCGCGAGGCCCGCCCTCAGCGGGATTTCCCGTGAGCACTCCTCGAGGTACTCCATCAGGCTGCGATCCAGGTCGCGGTTGCGGAATGGGGCGAAATCCCACTCGTTGTAGACGTCGCGGTAGTAGTCGATCGCCACATCGACGTGGTAGCGGTTGGCGGCCCTGTCGAACCGATAGATCTTCTTGGGGTCCAGATCGTGCGCGGTCATGCCCGCCGGCAAGTGTAGCACGGGCGGAACCACGAGGCCAGTCCCGGCGGGCGCAGGGGTGCACGAATCATGGCGAGGCTTTTCCCCACCGGGCGCTCCTGCCCTCGGACCGGGCAAACAGGAAGCTCATGATCCGGCTTCGCTCCGCTTCCGAGATGGATTCGAAGCGCGCATGGATGACGCGGCCGGCTGGACCGACCCTGACCACGCGAGCCGAGACGACCAGCTTTCCGGCACGGGGGAGAATGAAATCTCCATCAGGTCGTCCTGCTTCAGAAGCCGCCGGGGGCAGCGGATGCTTGCGCCTCCACCGCCGAGATCCACGAGGATCGACTCCATGAAAGCACCACTCCCCGCCGCGGGCCTCACGAAGACGGGAAGTGATTCTTTCCTTCGGTAGTACCTGCGGCGCTGATGGCGAACGACATTCTCGGATTGACTGACACGCACGCTGTCTCCCGACACGGCCTCTATCCTGGTGGAGAAAGAGTAGATGCCGCCGGCATTGTGGAAGTAGGCCGTGGCGCGTGCATCCTGCCGAAGCGCCGGGACCGGCTGTTCGAGCTGTACCATCATGGAACCCTGCCCCTGGGCACGAAGAGTGCCGCGCGCACGTCTGCCGTTTTCGCTGACCAGGATGATCGCCGACCCCTCCGGAAGCTCTACGGTTGAGGACGGCATCTCCGCCGGCTGCGTGATGTGAAAGCCGATCTTCAGACGCAGCGCATTGAGAGAGCCCTCTGAAGCTCCCTCGGCCTTTCTCATGGCGCGGGCGCATGCGTCGAAAACATGATGGTCCATGAGGAGTGCATCCGCGGACAGCTCGGGACGCAGGTACGCCGCCAGCCGGCCGAGGAGAGCCGCCTCTTCACTGCCCAGCTCGATTTTCCCGAGGAGGTGCTCAAGCACCACCCTCGAGCGCCGCTCACGCTCCCGACGCCCTGTAACCCTCCGCGCGGCAAAATAGGAGAGGATGAGCAGGAGAAGGACGGTCAGGACCAGGAAAAAGACCAGGATTTCGATGCGCGTCTGCCTGAAGCCCTCCGCAAGGGCATTCAGAAACTGGCCCGTTTTCGACGGGATGTCGTTTGTCAACTCGTCTCTCCTGCGCGCGTGTCGCGCGTCGTTGCGGGAGATGCCACGTGCAGGCATCGCGACAGGGTAGACGCGAAGCGCGCAACGGCCCTCCCGCAACGCATTTTCGCTGCAACTCTCGTCCTACTCTTTCGGCATATGCTGTGTCCGCGTTGCAAGAGACTCGAACAGGGTTTCGTCGACGGTGAAGTGCTCGTCGGACAAGAGCCCTTCTTCGCCTGCCTCTTTGTGAATCCTTCGAAAGAATTTCCACAGAATGTCCGCACCCAGGAGCAGCTCGCAGTCATTTGAAAACCTCGATAGATTCCACAGGTCCTCGTCTATCGCAAGCCCAACGAACCATCGGAACAACAGGTTGTAATCCAGCTGCTCTGTCAACAGCCGATCACTGCGGATAGAGTAGAGCGCCTTCAGCAGCAGCGCTCGAACTAGTTTCCCTGGCGGAATCGACGGCCACCGCCCTGTTGCGTACATCATGTTGTAGTCTCGTGACAGCTCTTTCAAGGCCCGGTCCGCCAGGGTCTTGATTCTGCGCAGAGGATGATTCCTGGGCACATGATCTGACGGCGAAGAAAAAACTTGTTCCGGTTCTTGATTCGGTGGACTCAATGATCGCTCACGTTTTGCTCACGGTCCGTTCCCAACCTCCGAGCGGAGTGCCCCGAGCCATTCAGTCTCCGGGCGTCAGCGCCACGCGTTGTCGTAGTGGGCCTGCAGCTGCGCCTCGAGATCGGCGGTCAGCGAACCTCGCGACGAATACCGGGGCGCGGATCGCGCTGCCTCCACGCGGAGGTCAAGAGAGATCGTCCGCGTATCCCAGCTCACCGCCTCGGCCAGCCGCGGGGGGACAAGAAAGTGGTGGCCGAATATCCACGCCTTCGTGTCCACCTCGATGTAGCGGATGCGCCAGCTGTTCTCGTCGTACAGGAAGTCTTCGACGTGACCGATTTTGCCGTCCGTTCCCTCCACCCGGTAGCCGGTGACCTCGCGGGAGCTTCGCAGGTGCACATCGGCAACCTGCTGCTCATCCGCGGGCACGGGTTGCGGCATGCTCATCAGCTCGGCGGGAAGCATCTGGGCGCCCCAGATCCCGCTGCTCCCCCAGTAGGGCGGCAGCAGGAAGTAGCGGCTGTATTCCAGCTCCTTCAGGCGGGAGACGGGCTTCTCCGTGTCTATGTCGGGGCTGTCAGCGACCTGCCCGGCGATCGAGCCGGACATCGACGGTCCGCGGCGGTCCTTCGTGCTGGGAGATGACGGCCATCGGGGAGACGAGCACGCGCCTGTCGGCGAACTCATCTCCCGTGTCGACGACGAGGTAGCGGATCGTCCACTTTTCATCGTCGAAGAAGACCTGCATCACGGTGCCGATAGTGCCGTCCCTGGCGTTGATGGCGACATCGCGCAACTCCCTGACGCTCCTGATCATCGAGACCTCCTTTCATGAAGTCGTCCCCGACCGCGGCGCGGCCGGGGACGACAGAGATGCCGAAGGGAACGCCCTTTACTTGTCCAGGAACAGGGCGACCCTTCGATTCTGCCACCTGTCCTTGTAGTCGCTGTCGGGCACCAGCTGGTCGGAGGCGCCGACGCCTTCGGTGGTGAATCGCGACGCGTCAAGGCCCCGTTCGATGAGCGCCTTCATGACTGCCTCGGCGCGCGCCTTGGACAGGGGGATGAGCACGTCCTTCTGCTCCGTCTTGCCGAGCGTCGGGTTGTCCCAGTAGATGCTCACGGCGTGGCCGACGATCCTGATCTTGTAGTCCGGAAACTTGGCCAGCTTCTGCGCCAGCGCGTCCAGCCGCGCGGCGTTCTGCTTTGCCAGGTCAGCGGGCACGTCCACGTAATCTGCGGTGAATGCCTTGAAGAAAATCCGCGAAGCAAGGATGCGATAGCCTGTTGCCGTTTTTTCCACGAGAATGTCCACGGGCACCACGGTCTTCAGGACCGCCGTGTTTCCGAACTGGTCGCGCACCTTGACTTCTACGGGATAGTCCTCGGCCGACTGCACCAGGTCCCCCTTCGAGCCCTTTCCGTCCCAGGTGACGCTGTTCTGGGGCCACTTTGCCGCGAAGCTGCGGAAGACGTTGCCCGCGGGATCGATGATATCCATGCTCCAACTGTCAATCGCGGCCCTGCCTGCGCTTGCGTTGATTGTCAGCGTGATCGTGCTGGATCCCTCTATCGGGGAGAACAGCGGGTCTGACAGGCCGATCGTTCCCGTGGGAGCCGCCGTTGCAAGCAAGAACGCCGTGCTTGTTGCCTGGGCGGGTGCGAAGACGGTCCCGTATGTCGCAGACAGCGTCGCGGTATAACTGTCGTCCGGCGCGAGTGCTCCCTGGTCGGTCTTCCCGTCCCAGCTCAGCGTCGCCGGAAGGCTGCTCCCATCACCGCTGAAAGTCTTTCTGATGCCAGCGGTGAGCGAGCTGATGGTCACCTTCCACGCGGTCACAGCGGAGGGCTGTCCGTAGGCGAGGGCCAGCGACAGAGCATCGTCCACGCCGTCACCGTTGGGCGAGAAACCCGCGGACTGCGGCGTCACCGACAGGGCACCCTGGACCGCAGGCAATACCCCGGTCACGAGCGAGCCGCGCGCTTCGCCGACGTTTCCGAAGACGTCCTGGATCTGCGCGACATAGGTGAATGCCTTCGTGGGGTCGGCCCTGCCGCCGCCTGCCAGCGAACCATCCCACACCGGCGCGGTCGCGGGCCACGCACCGTTGAACGACGCCGCTACCTTGCCCCCCGCATCGAGAACGTTCAGCGTCCATGCTTTCAGGGGCGCGGTTGTCATGTTGCCGTAGAGGGTGAACGTCACCGGCTGTATTCCGCCCTTGCCGTCAGCGGTCAGCTTCGCGGGACTTGCCGAGAGGTTCGCGCCGGGAGGAGTAATGTCGAGAACAAACGCGTTGCTGCGAACCAGCACCGGCTGGTAGCTCTTTCCGTAGTCGATGGCGAGCGTCGCGGTGTAGGAGCCTTCCGGCGCGAGAACCCCTCCCGCCGTCCGACCGTCCCACGAGATGCTCTTCGGCATGCTCGATGCATCTCCGGTCCAGCTATTCTCGACTCCCGCGGCCGAGTGACTCACTGACACTTTCCAGGACTTCAGGGCGTTGGCGTTGCCGAACGTCAAGGCAATGTCGATGGACTTCGCCATTGTTGCGCTCACCGGGGAGAACCCCGCGGCGCTGACCGTCACCTGGTTCTGCTGCGTGGCCATCGGGATCGCTGTGACCGACACGTCGACCTTCAGCTCGGATGACAATCCATAGACATCGACAACCCTTGCGACCGCCTTGTACGTCATCGATGGCGTAACGAACCCGCCGCTCAGCGATGAGCCGTCCCAGGTTGCCGTATTGTTCGGCCACTCGCCGTTGAAACTCTTCACGAGTCCCCCGGCGATGTCGTAGACATCAAGAGTCCAGCTCGCCAGGGTGGCTGCCTTGGAAACCGCGCCGATTCTGAAAGTCACTGGTTCCGTGACCCCCTGGTCCGAGGGGACGAACTGGCTCGGGTTCAGCGTGATGTCCCCCGAAGGGGGCGTCCTGTCGAGTATGAAATTCCTGCTTTCCTCGTTGACGGGCTGATAGGTCTTTTCATATTCGATGGAAAGGCGCGCTCCGTAGGTCCCTTCGGGAGCGGTGGCCCCCGTGTCGTCGGTCCCGTCCCAGGTGAGCGACGCCGGCAGGTACCCGGCGGTTCCGGTCCAGTTCTTGACCGCTCCGCCCGCTCCCACGATGCTCGCCGTCCAGGACTTGATGGATTCCCCGTTTCCGAACTCGAGCTCCATCGTGAGCGAGGTGTGCCCGGCCGCGCCCTGCGGCGCGAACCCCGCGTCCTCGACGCGGATGGCGCTCGGTGCGGGCGCGACGAGCGCCGGCTTCACGGTCTGACAGCCGGCCAGGCCGAGCGCAATCGCAAGGATGACGCCGGCCGGGATAACAAGACTCTTTCTCATACCTGCCTCCTCGTGCCGTAGGCTTTGTTCATGCGGGGGGCCGTGCAAGCTGCGCCGACACGTAGACCTGGTTTCCTCGGGCCTGGTACTGCACTTTTCCTTCCCGTGCAAGCCACCCGAGCGCCTGGTACGTGATCACGCTCCTCTGGCTGACCTGCTCGGAAAGAAGCAGCACGTTCACTTCTTTCCGGTTACTCAGCACCTCGAGGATCTGTTCAGCACACCTCACAATCACCTGCTCCACGGTCACAGTCTACCGTCCGATCTCCGTGTCTCATGTTGTCGAACGGGCTTCATGTAACAAAGATAGGGGCAGGGGGAGGCACGACCGAATCGGTGGATGTACTATTCGCGTGTCTAATTTCTATTACAGCGGCTGCGTCTAGAAATGCCGTATCCACCATTTTCGAACTCCACCTTTGGTCGCCGACTGCGCCGGTGCTTCCCCGGTAGACGGGGACTCGCTGGCTGGCTTGGGATGTTGTGCGGGCCCAGCGGCCGGGACGGCTTCACGGGCATCCATGGCCTGTTCGCGCTCGGCGAGCTTCTTGTGCCGCTCCGCGAGATCCTTTTTCTTTCTCAGGTGGAGCAGATGGCCGACGTAGAGGAACAGGGAATAGACCACGCCAGCGGCGAAAGAGAGCAGCGCGATCTCCCCGACGGGGATCTGGTCGATCCGAAAGCCGAACAGGCTCACCGAGCTGGTGGACTGCAGGTTGAACGAAAGAAACACGGCGAGAACGACGAGAAGGGCTGCGCTCACGATAAGTCGAATCATCCAGGGCTCCTTTCCCGGCAGCCGCCGGGTGCTCCAGCCTACAGCAGGACCGCTGCGGGGAAGAGAAAATGCACGAGAGCAACCGCGACCCCCACGATGCCCGCGGGAACTCGGTAGGTCAGGACGGCCTTGGAGATCGCCTCACCCTGTGGTCCACGATCCTCGACCTTCTGTCGGAAAGCTTCGACAAGAAGTGCAAGGCCCATTGCGATTCCGGCGAGGGAGGGCAACAGGTCACCGATCACGGGAACCGTGTCCCCCGGGGCCCTGACGAAAAGAGTGATGACCCCGACGGCGAGAGCCACCAGTCCGACACTCATCTGGCCGGACCTGTTTTCGCGAAGGTTTTTGAAAGTCGCCAGTAATTTCATCCTGTCGCCAAGGTAGTCGCCGGCGAGGGTCAGCCCGGCGACCAGGTTTCCCAGGACAGAAAGGAGATAAAATTGGGTCATTTCCGCGCCTCCAAGGGTAAGTTACGACCCACACTCCGACCCGTGTCATCATCAAACCTATGGACTTTGTGTAGTAGATAATGGACAGGGCGTTGCCCTGCGGAGCCGCGGGTTTCCTACGGTGCGGGAGCAACTCCGTCGATCACGAGGTCAAGGCGCCGCACGAGCAGCCCTGCGTGACGTTCGAGCGTTCGAAGGAGAGTGTCCCGGAGCAAGTGCAGACCGCCCGCGTCGATCATGGCCGGCCGCACCACGTGGATCGAAATCTCGTACATCCCGGAGCTCTCCACGGCGGTTAACCGGGTGATCACCGTGTCGGGAGCGTATTCCCTGGAGCAATGGAATGCCATCTGGGTCAGTGCTTCTTCGGTGACGATCACGCGGCCCCGCCGCTGGCCATGGGGCGGCTCTATCCGTGCGCGGGCCGATGTCAAGCTTGGGAGAAGGCGAGAGAGCATGCCGGCCAGGCCTGCCCTGCGGACGGCGACGAGTGGGACGGGGGCGGAATGGGTCCGCCGATTTCTCCGTCGCTGCGTCGCCTTGCCGATCTCGCGGGCGCGCGCCACCCCTTCGATGCGAACCACCTCGGAAGGATGGGGCAGCCACAGGGTGTGGCAGATCCTCTGCACCATGCGGTCGGAGGTGCCGACCACGAGGATTGCACGTGCTCTCTCCTGGCGACGAATGGCGCGGGCCCTCTCTGCGTGACGTGGCTCATCGAAGAGCGCCCGCCGCATAGCAGCTCGCACGGATGTCTCTTTCTTTGACCAGTGGCCCGCCAGGACGGTGGATTCTCGGATGATCATGCCATCATCAATCACGATTCGAAATCCGCGGCCTTCCGCCATCAATCCCGCACGAAAGCTCTTTCTCGTGCCGCTGGCTCCCGCCAGCGCTGTCACCCTTATGCCCCTCACCCTGAGAAGGCCGAGCCGGAACGCGCGCTGCACGCGCAGGGAGCCCGCGCCACCCTGCCTCTTTGCCGACAGCCGGCATCACGCGCGCCGGTCATCACGGGGAGTGGAACCGTACTGCGGGCAGGTAGGAGATGTCCGCCCTGGTAAAGACGGCCCCGCTGCCCCTGATCTCTGCGGCAAGGGCATTCATGACGTCCGCTCGGGGCGCCTGCTCGGCGGCGACTGTCAACTTCAGGACCATGCCCGTCGGCTCGCGCGTCGTCTGCTCCGAGAGAATGGTGACATCGGGCAGGGCTCTGGCGACCGCCGTCCTTGCCCCCGTCTCCGCCGCTTCCAGGCGGTACCCGCTGGCCATCGAGAGTCCCACGGGCACGGCAAGGAGGCAAAGCAGCAGGCTGGAGAGCAGCACCTGCCGCAACGCCCTGCGCTTCACGTGCGTTGTGTCCTCGCTGGACGGGTGGATCTTCATGACCCAGAACACCACCGCGGCCGCCAGGGAAATGGAAACGAGGTTCGTGGCAAACAGGAGCGCGGCCCCCGAGACCACCGTGAAATCGAGCTTGCCAAGCCCTATGCCGACAACGCAGAGCGGCGGCATGAGAGCAACCGCTATAGCGATGCCCGTGAGGGCATTGATCACCTTGCGGTTCGCGTAGCCGAATGCTGCCAGCGCGCCGGACCCGAGCGCCACGAGGATGTCGAAGAGGCTCGGTTTCGTCCGGGAGATCACTTCGGCGGAAAACGTGGAGAGAGGAACGGCGAAGGAAATCAGCGCGGAGAGGGCAACGGCGCACACCACTCCCTTCACGAGCGTGAACAGTGCGTTGCTCATGAGCCGCACGTCGCCCCAGATCACTCCCAGGGAGAACGCCAGGATGGGTGTCATGAGAGGCGCGATGATCATTGCCCCGATGATGACCGCGACCGAGTTCTGGATGAGGCCCATGGTCGCAATGAGGCAGGAGAGGAGGATGAGTACGTAGTATTCCACGGCGGCGCGCGCGTTCTCGGAGAGGACGCGGTACACGTCGAGGTCTGCTTTTTCCTTTTCGCGGCGCTTTACGAACTCCCCGTATGCCTGCCGCCAGAAGGCAGGACGGAGTGCACGCTGGAACGGCGACGCCCGCGGCTGGTCCGGTAGGGGCGCCGGGTCCGGGGACTGCCGGCGAGAACGCGAGAATGGGCTCCTCATGACTTCTCCTCCGCCGGGAGACTACCACGGGGCGTGACGGTCCGTCCCCGTCGCCCCTCACGCGGCACTGCTGAGCCCGTGGCGGCGGACGGACTCCCGCGCGAGCAGGCGGACCAGGTCGCCGTGGTCGAACCCGAGGAACTCGCGCGCTGCCAGCGAGAGAAAGCTCTGCGGTCCCAGCCCCGGCATGATGTTGATCTCGAGGACGGAGAGCGTGCTGCCGCGCGCCCTGATATCCACGCGCGCGAGATCGGCGGCGCCCACCGCGTCGAACGTGCGGTCCGCGAGATCCCCGAGTGACGCGGCAAGGGCGGGATCCAGCACGGGCTTCACCCGTTCGAGTCCGCGGCGTGCTGCCTCGAAGCTCAGGATCGGGACGGCAACCTTCATGCCTGCCCAGTCGATTTCGAGCGGAAGGTGAATGCGGCTTCCCGCGCCGATCAGGCCGACGCTGAACTCCCTCATGTCGTCCCCGTCGATATACTCTTCCACGAGCGCGGGCTGCCGAAAACGACCTGTGGTCCGCCGGACCGCGCGTTCCAGGGAGCGTCCGTCATGCACGATGGAATCGGCATCAATTCCCAGGTGTCCTCCCTCCCGCAGGGGCTTGACGATCAGCGGGTAGCCGATGGAAGAGGCACCGTCCCGGGCCTCGCTGTCGCTGTGTGCGACGAAGTACCGTGGCGTCGGTATGCCCGCGCGCACCAGCAGGTCCTTCGTCCATCCCTTATCGAGCCCTGTCAGCACGGTGGCCGACCGGTGATCCGAGATGCGGGTACCCCCAGGCATCGAGCAGGCCCGGGAGAAAACCGCGCTTGCGGCGTTCGTCGATGTATTCCGCAACGTTGAAGACGAACGTACTGCCCGGGTTGCCCTGCCCGCTCAGCCGCAGGGCGAGCTCCTCCTCGGAGCCTGCGCTGACGCTCCGCACGTTCTTCCATCGCGACCTCAGGCCTTCCTCGATCAGCCCGTAGGTCTTCCTGCTCCGCCACGGCTTGTCCGCCGTCGAGCGAATGAGGACCATGTTCATCCCCGCCTCCTATCCTGTCCCGGGAGCACCGTGCTCCGCGGCGGCGGGCGCGGTCTCCCCGGAAGTGGCGGTCCCGAGCGCTGCTCTGAGGATCGCCTGTGCCTGCCGCGCCTTGCCTTTCGCATTGAGGCTCAGGGCATCCGCGCTCTCCTTGACGCCGACGAGCAGCCCATCGAGCGCGGCGAGTGCCGGCCCCTTGCTTGTCGCAAGCGATGGCGTGATCGCCGTGAGCACCGCGCGGGTGGCGACCGCCGCGTCGTGTGCCAGGCCGAAATTGTTGTCGGCAAGATCGGCGAGAATCTCCGAGAGCCGGCCGTCGATTTCCCAGAGAGCGCGATCGGACCGCAACGCGGCGAGCGACAGGTTCGTCTCCGTCACGGTCGCTGCCATCTTCTCCCGTTCGGCGCTCCACGACGCCGGGGCACGGCGGAGCCGCATCTCACCCCACAACCAGCCTCCGCCGAACGCGGCAGCGATCAGGGCGATGACGACCACCACGGTCACAAGCGTCCGCTCTGCCTTCGGCGGCGCGGGAGCCGGCGCCGGCGGGAGTGGTGGCTGCGTGGCGGCCGGTGGGGTTACTGGTGATTTCTTTCGTGCCGTGGTTCCTCCTGTCGGGCCGGCCCGGAGCGATCTCAGGTGGCCTTCCGGCCCATTCGGGAAAGCTTTCTGCGGAGCTTCGCGGTTTCGACCGCGTGGAGTGAGATCTCGTAGATGACGTCTTCCACACCCGGTGATCTTATTGAGACGCTCCGCTTTCCCGTCTTTACCAGGGCTTTGTAGACGAGCAGTCCAAGGTGCTCGCGTGCCTTTCGTGACTCCCGCTCGAGCCGGGCGATATCCAGCGACAAGCTGGCCCGCGTGCCCAGGTCCTGCACGCTGCCTTTCGCCCTGGCATAGAGCTTCTGGGTCCGCGAAGCCCCCGCGTCCGCAATTGCATTCATCCTCTTGATGACATCCATGGGATCCTCCTCGTGAGCAGGCTTGCCGAAACTTCATGGTACGCCGTTGCACGGAATCGTGCTGTCAGTCGTGTCGAGCGTCCGGGTGTCACATTCCGCTGACGGTGGCAATGCCGGGTCATCAACCCTCCAGGTCCGACCGGCCGTCGGTGCGCCGCTTTTCCCGCAGGTTCTGCAGGAACTTCATCGACGCATCACGTGCGAGGTCCTTGCAGCCGAGGCCGAACGCGAGTGCCAGGCCGAACGCGAGTGCCGCGAACAGGATCTGGAACAGGGCGCTGATCATCGAACGGCTGAGATCCACCTGCTCGAGCGCAAGCGCGAGCACGAGGATGGAACCCGCGATCTTCACCACGCGGGCAAGGAGCGGGGCGTGAGGAAAACCGGCGGTTCGTGCAACCGTCATGGCAAAGTTGCCGAGGAAGGACACGATGATGAGGCCGACAATCCCTATGAAGATGCCGGCGAACAGTCCGGGAATGATGCCGGCCAGCCTGTCCGAAACGGCATTCACGACCGTGATGTCCAGGATCCGGGCGATCTGGAACAGGGTGACCAGCCGAATGGTCCACGATGCGAAGGAGCCGACGAGCCTTGCCGGTCGATGACGGACCTGCCCCTTGCGCAGGAAATCGCCGACTCCCACCCGGTCGCACAGCGTGTTGAACCTGACCAGCTCCAGGCCCTTCCACAGGACGATCCGCAGAACGTACGCCGCGAGCCAGCCGACGGCGAGGACCACCAGCGCGATCACTCCCGTCGGGAGCGAACGCGCGAAGGAAAGAAAGGCGGCAAGTGCGTTCTGCATTTTCAACCTCCACTGCGGGCGGGTATGCGGCCCGTCCCGGATACCATCTGCCTGATCTGTTTCACAGTGAGACCCGACAACCCGAGGCTCTCGACGGTCCGGCCCGAGGCACGGTAGTCGGTGCCGTGCAGGATGGATCCGAGCTGGATGATCATGTCGATAGCAGGCGTGCGTACGCCCAGCATCGCCCCCAGGGAGGAAAGGGGCACGAGGCTCATGGGAACGTCCTCGGAGATGTAGCGGTGGTCGATCCCGGGCGGGGCCTTGATCCCTCGGTAGCTGGCCGTGTTGGAGATCGCCTCGTAGAGATCCTTTCCCGGCGAGTCGTAGCTCAGGTACAACCACTCGCGGGCGGAGACGCTGCGGACACCCAGTGCGGAGGCCACCGCGACGCGCTCGGCGTCGATCCTCTCCAGGAGCTTTGCGACGGAGGGCGTGATGCCCTGGAGGTAGTATTCGAAATCTCCATGCGTCGCCTCGATCCACCCCGCATTCAGGATTGTCAGAGCGGGGTGGAACACCGCGCCGATGTTCTCCAGGCTCGTTGCCAGGACATTCGTTCCGGCCACGAACTGCGGGAAAGGCTCCGCCAGGATGCCCAGCGCCTCGGGGATCCAGAAGGAGGGAAGCGTCGCCAGAGGAACGGAGTTCTTCACCCGGAAGATGTGCGATTCCCACCGTGTCAGCGCCCGCGAAGCGTAGAGAAACGTCTGGGTCTCGGCCACGATGACCCGGGCGCCCCGCCCCGAATCGGTGAATACCTTGCGAACCTCCAGGGCGCCGCCGGTCCGCCCGGGGTTGAGCACGATGAGCTGACCGTCTCGCAGCGAAGGCGCCATGGCGGCGGCGAGTGCCCGGTGCGCCGTGGACGGGGTCACGACCATGACGACATCGACTTCGTTCACCGCTTCGCTGATATCGGAAGTGCAGACTGTCACGGGGCCGAATCCGGTGATTGCCCCTCCGAGCTTGATGCCCCCATGCCACCGCACGCCGTCGAGCTTCTCATCGGTCCTGTTGTACAGCCGGACCGGATACCCCAGCAGGCCGAGGGCGCCGGCCATCGCGAGGCCGCCATGTCCGGCGCCCAGGACGCTGAAAGAAATGTCCTTGCCCTTGGCGCGAACGGCGCGGAGGTGCTCCATGAGGTGTGCTTCCGATCGGGCTCTCAAGGCGCTCCGCCTTTCACGCCCTGCCCCAGGGAGGCGACGGCCTTCTGGACGCGGCGTGCCACGGCAAGCGGGGCGCCGCTCTCATCAACGAGCTTTACCGAGCCGTGGATGAGGCGGGTGCGCCAGTTCACGGCCCCGGGAAACTCGCCGCGGCACTCCCAGAGATAAGGAACGGGGAGAAAGCCCGGCGGCGAAGATGCGGTAGAGCCCTGCCGGCGACCACGGGTCGGGGATCGAGGCCTCTATGGCCTGGATGAGGGCGCGGCACTCTTCCAGGAGGGCGTCTCGTCCGGGCCTGCACCTCCGGGTCCTCCTGCATGTCGTCCACGAGACCCTTCGCCCGCAGCTGTCGGTACTGTGCGAGGGCCTGGCGGCAGATCTGGACGCTTTCCGAAATGATCGCCGCGTCGGCAAACTGCGTTGCCTCCGACCAGCTCACCACGTGGATGATTCCCGGGCTGGAAGGGTCGTGCGGCTCGATGTCGTCCATGAGGGCCGTGAC
Organism: uncultured Spirochaetota bacterium; assembly: GCA_963768665.1. Classification (GTDB taxonomy): domain Bacteria; phylum Spirochaetota; class Spirochaetia; order SZUA-6; family Fen-1364; genus Fen-1364. The sequence continues at coordinate 774,594 of CAVYIU010000007.1, forward strand.
GGCGGCGAGTTGCGATTTTGCCCGGAAGGGATCCGCCGAGAGCGAGTCCAGCCCGGCCCGCGTTTCGAGGACCACGGAGAAGGTCCTGTCCTCGAGGGTGCGCAGGAGGCGCAGCAACGCCCGGGACTTTGCCAGGTCCTGCACCCCCCAGGTGTACTTCGGCGTATTGTTCATGTTCTGCGCGATGAGGTGTCGGATCCCGAAATGCTTGGCAGTCCTTGCCGCTATGTAGCCGGAGAGCACGTACGTGGCGTCATCAGCCCCGCGGAATGCGAAATGATGGGGGACATTCGGCTCGAACGGGGTGCCGACGGACGCGATGTAGCGCAGGGCGGCCAGGTGCTGCTCCAGGTTCTCGCGCAGCGGATACGGCCCCCGGTTGTCGGTCTGGCAAAACCACCACAGGGAAAGCGCGTGCCACGCGTTGTGAATTGTCTCCTCGTTCATCCTGGCCATGGCGACGAGATTTTTCGTGCCGGCATACGAGCGAACGAGCATGGGGCGCGCGGCGCTCCACGTGTCAGCGAACTCGCGCGGCGAGTTCAAGGGGACGCCCCCGCCGTTGGTGCTGTCTCCCCATTCCTCGCCGAAACGGGACTGCGTGAGCTGCGAGGTTCCTATGGACAGGACATCGAGAAACCCCAGGGCTGCCAGCTCCCGCGTCCAGCCGAGGAAGAGCTTCACCGCCTCCTCCCGATCGGCGAGGTAGCGCCCCATGTGGGCGCGGTAGAGGGGAAGCTGCCCCCGTTCGCCGGCACTGCGCAGGCGTGCCTGGACGGAATCTGCCGCCCCGCCGTAGCCGGGGTAACCGCCCCGATCCGGAGGCGCCGCGGCCCTGTCGGTGCCTTCCCGCACGACCTGTTCCCCGAATGCCCGACGATCCGTGTCGTATTGCAGTGCACGGGCGGATTCGCGGGGGATCGACGATGTCCTGATGCCGAGCCGCGACAGCGTCTCCTGCGGTGTCTCTTCTCCATCGAAAGTCTCCGCCGTCCGGGGAACTCTTTCCCTGGCGAGGCGACAGGCGGCGGGAAGACCGGCGAAGTAGAGAGCCCGCAGCGGTCCACCCTGCTCGGAGAGGAGGGCGCGGCGCTCGAGCTGCCGGACGAGGCGCGCGTACAGGTCGACGCCGTCCTCCGGGCTCAACCTGTAGGAAAACCCCAGGCGCGTGATGCGCTGCGACCGGATCCACGACTCGATGGCGGCAGCCTCGGCATCGGATTCGGGCCTGTCGGCGGCGCTGCAGACATCAGGAGGTGCATACAGGGCGCTGCTGCCGCACTCCTCGAGCAGCTCGCCGATGGTGGTGATGCCGAGGACGTGGGCATCCACGCTCGGCTTGATGATTCCCAGGACATCCGATGCTCCCCAGCTGATAACGGCCATCACGTCCTCCTTCGCGGCGACGAGTGCCGCAGAAGCCGGGCACGGCGTGTGACCGGATCGCTGATGAGAACGTAGAATTTCTACCACATGAATCGTACCCGGGCGCCATCGGGGGTGAATCGCGGCAGGAGCGTCAGCGGAATTCTACGCGAGGAGGAGAGCGCCGTTGACACCACAGCACGGATGAGTGGGATACGATGAATGCAGTCGCACGGCTGCGGCATATCGAACGACGAGGAGGCTGGACATGCCGCGTTCGGTGACACGCCTCGGCGGGATGAGAGTGAACGGCACCGACGGTCACATCGGTCGGACGCAGGGAGTCTTCTTCGACGACCTCTCGTGGTCGTTGCGGTACCTCGTGGTCCTGACGGACGACTCTATCGACGGCCGCCAGATCCTCGTTGCGCCGCCTGACGTGAGGGTGATCGACGAGGAGCGCGGCGTGATCCTGGTGGACTTCTCGCGCCTCAAGGCTGCCCGTTTCCCCGAAATTTCCTCGGATCCTCCGGTCTCGCTCCAGAAGGAACGAGACCTCGAGCGGAGCATGGTGTTCCTGCCATCGTGGGGAACCGGGGGGCTGTGGGGGCATGGCGTGCTTCCCCTGTACGCGGCTGGCGGGCCGCGGACGGAATCGTCACCCGGTCGGCGGGACGACCCTCACCTCCGGAGCTCCAGCGAGGTGCTGAGGTACCGCGTCCGCGCGCGCGACGGCCGGGTGGGGCGATTGCGAGACCTCATTTTCGACGACGTCGACTGGCTCATTCGACACGTGGAGATCGGCGTGCGTCGGGGGTTCAGTGAGAACCGTATCCTTATTCCCCCGCTTGCCGTCGTCGGCATCAGCTGGCGTCGAAGGCTGGTCCTGGTCCCCGTGCCGCGCCGAATGGTCCTGGATGCGCCGCCCGACACGGCTGAACCTGCACCGCTGGGAAGGTGGGAGCCCGATCTGCGCGCGCCGTGAGACTCCACGGTGAGCTATTCCGCCAGGGCAGCCTGTGCGCGGAAGAGGTCGTGGAGCGTAACGAGGGTTGTGATTCCCGTGTCTCCGGCGCCCGAGACCAGGACAACGCCTGACGGGCTCGCGATAAGCAGCTCGGCGACCTGGTGGACGGTCGTCTCGGGGGCGCAGAAAACGGCCGGATCGAGACGGGGAGCCCTTCGCTCCAGGAGCGCCGCGTCCGCCTCGCGCCGCGTCATCACCCCCACGACGTTCCCCGCGCGCACCACCGGAAAGCGGGAGTAGGGATGCCGTGCCAGCGTTTCGCGGATCGTGGTTGCCTCGAGGTCGTGGAGGATGACGGGCCTGGTCCTGGCGATCTCGGAAACGGGAAGCTGCTGCCATGCGCCGAGGTCGCGCGGCGGCTTGATGCGGATGAGCTCGTGGCCGTCCTGGACCAGGAGGGCATCGTAAAAGTTGTGCTTCCCACCGAGGCGCGCGATCGCCTGGCTCACGATGGTGCAGACCATGAGGGCGGGAACCATCGCGAACTGGTGCGTCATCTCGAAGACGATGAGGAGCGCCGTCAGCGGCGCCCGCACAACAGCGTTGAAACAGGCGCTCATCCCGACGGCGGCAAGGACGATCCTGTCGGCGCCCGTGAGCGGGAAGAAGGTGCCTGCCGCTCCCGCGAGGAAGAACCCGGTGAGCCCCCCGAGAAACAGCGTGGGCGAGAAAATGCCTCCACACCCGCCCCACGAATACGAAAGGACCGTCGCCGCGAACTTGGCGGCAACGAGCATCCCCGCCGCCTGCCATGCAAGGCCGTCATTCAGCGCGAGGGAGAGGTCGCCGTAGCCAAGCCCGAAGACGCCGATATGTCTCGTCAGGAGGAACGCGCCGATGGCGAGCACCCACGTGGCTACCCCGCCGACAGTCGGCTGCAGCCACCGGGGAAGACGGCTTCGCTCACGGACGCGCGCCCTCATCGAGAGGGTCAGTGACTGGAACGCAACGCCAACGAGGGATGCTGCCGCCGCCACCACCGGCAGGATCACGTACATGCGCCAGGTCACCGCGTCCACGGACGCCATGGAAAACGCCGGCTGCGGCCCGAGCACCGCGTGGACGAGGAGCGCCCCGGTCACTGCCGCGAGGACAACGGACCCGAGCACACGGCTGCCGAACTCGTTGTTGAGCATCTCCTCCATCACGAACGTGATGCTCGCAAGGGGGGTGTTGAACGCGGCCGCCAGGGCTGCCGCAGCGCCTGTGGCGGTGGGCCTGCGGCGGTCCGTCTTCGGGACGCCGAAAGCCGCCGAAAGAGCAGACGCGCCCCCTCCGCCAACGTAGACGCTTGGTCCTTCGCGTCCCAGGCTCGTACCGCCGCCCAGCGTCAGGATTCCCGCAAAGAACTTCACGAGGACGCCGCGCAATCCCACGAAGCCGAGATCCTTCCAGTAGGAGGCCTTCAGCTGGGGCACGCCGCTTCCGGCGGCGTCGGGGGCTGCGCGGACCATCAGGATCCCCGCGAGGAGGGAGGTGGCGGTCACCACGGCGAGGCTGCCGAGGACGAACGCGGGGAGGGACAGCGTCGACAGCTTCTCGATCCCGATGCGGAATACAAGATTGGTCAGCCAGAGGAACGCGATGGCGGATCCTGCCGCGAGGGCGGCGTAGGCGAGGGTCATGACCAGCCCGCGCGAGTTTTCGGAGACCGACTGGATCGAGGGGAGACGCGACATTGGCACCCCCATGAAAGCCGATTCCGGCAACCGTGGCAACCGGTGAATGCCCACCGGCCGGCGCATCTGCGATCCTGCTTCGGCGCCGGAGCCGCTGCTCGTCACACGCCGCTTTCACGGCTTCGGCGCGCGACTCGGGGCGGACTCTGCCCCGGCCTTCTGCTTTGTCTCGGGTTGTTCCCAAGCCTCAGGCGCGTAAGGAGAATTGCGGAAACTCTCCCGTGCTTTCTTCTCGATCTGGCGGATTCTTTCCACGCTGAGATTGAGCTCATTTCCGATCATCTTGAGAGTCATGCGCTTTCTGCCGCCGAGCCCGAATCGGCGTCGGAGGATCTCGGCTTCCTTGTGGGAGAGAGATCGCAGGACGACATCGATCTCGTCTCGGAGTGAGTTCTCCAGCAGCCGTTTCTCCGGTCCGTCGCTCTTCCTGTCCTCGACGTAGTCACAAAGCATTGAAGGGTCATCCCCTGGGCCATAGGGGGACTCAAGCGAGAGCAATTCGCGGGAGATATTGAGCAGATCTGCCGTAGCAATCGACCCGCTCAGCTGTCCCGGGACGTTCGTGTCAGCATTCAGGGGCAGGGGCCGCTCTCCCGGGGCTTCGTCTCTCACCCGCAGTTCCTGACGAAGGCGAAGTGCCTTGCCTCTCGGGAGACGGATAATGCGCGATTTGTCGCTGATGGCTCGCAGAATGGACTGCCCGGATCCACCAGACGGCGTAGGAAGCGAAGCGGCAGCCCCTCTGCGGATCGAAGCGCTCGGCCGCCTTCATGAGGCCGATGTTTCCCTCACTGACGAGGTCTTCAAGGGGAAGGCCTCGCGAATGGAAATCCATTGCGACCTTCACCACGAATCTCAGGTTCGCCTCGACAAGCTTCTCTTTGGAGCGCTGGCACCCGTTCCTGGCAAGGGTGGCGTAGTGGTTTTCTTCGGCTCGGGACAGCAATGGGATTTTTTTCAGCTCCCTGAAATAGATCGGGAGACTATTGTCGTCAGCCGCTCCGGGAGGAGCGGCGTCGGGCCACGGCCCGTTTCGGCGCGCGGTTGCCGCCGGATCAGTGACCGAGCACGCGACAGAAGTACACGCGGGCGAGGGGTCAGCCGCGCACTCCCCGCTCTGCCCGACGCAGCCATGGATCTCCTGGTCCGTGTCCTGGGACACGAACGGGCGTCCGTCGAAGGATCGGCTCTCCATATGCTGAAGATCGGTGCGAAGCTGCCGGCAGCGTATCATAGAATCCGTGAACGTGCGGTCGAATCGGTGCTGACGGCATTGACGAAAAATTCTACATGACGAAATTGCCAAGTCGGGCGCGTTCCCCGGTGACGCTCATCGTCATGGCAGCAGGATTCCGCCCGAATCACACAACGTCCCCGAGCCCGTCACCCGGCCGATACGGTTCCAGGAGACGCAGCATCTTTTGTCGAATGGATTTGACGTGCAGTCGACCAAGTTTTCGACAGGCCAAGCACGAATGAAAACGCATAATTGACAGCATGAATGGTCCATTCTCAACGTCCAATTCTGGAACGATGTCAACAGGCGCAGGCTCTCCTGCAGGCGCTACATGAGACAACCTCGGCATTCCTTGCTGGTGGCCGCTGCGCTTCTCGTCGTTGCAGCGATCCCCGCCGTTGCGGACGGAAGCTTTCTCGATTACTACTCGCCACAGTTCCTCTCAGGGGGAGCAGGAGCAGCAACCCAGGAGGTTCCTGCCGGCACCGTCCTGAATCCGGCCATTTCTGCCGACAGGCAGAGGACCACGCTCGATCTCTCTTATGTCGCCCTGACCCAGGTCACCCCCGGAGTTCACGTGGGGAGGAAATGTCGTCAACCTCGGGATCACCTACCCAACCCCTGCCGCGGTGCTGACGGGCATCGCGCGGTTCGCGCAAGCCGGCTTCGGAGTCACCGGCCTGGACTGGGGCGCGCAGGGCGGGCTCCACCTCTCCATCTCCAAGGACCTCTTCCCTGATCTCTATGTCGGTGCCGGGCTCGGGTTCGAATTCGGGAACGACTGGGGCCTGGGACTGGACCTGGGATTTCTCAGCCTCGTGGGAAACGCCGGTTTCCTGAAGGACTTCCGATGGGGCGGGGCCCTGCTCAACATGGGGAAGGCGTACGTCTACCCCGCCACCACCGGGGCAGGCACGCCCAACCTCGGGTCTCCGCCGTCGTTCACCCCCTCGCTCGGCGCTTCTTTCGCCGTGGTGAAGACCGACACTCTTGCCCTTTCGTTTTCTCCAGCCGTGAGCTTCCCCACTTTCCAGGACGTGCGCCTGGACGTCGGCATGCAGTTTTCCGTTGCCAACATATTCTTTCTCAACGCGGCGTACGCGTTCGATCTGCGGCAGGCCCTCGGGGTAGACGGCCCCGCGGCTGCTCCCAGCATCCCGTTCGGCTTTGGTATTTCCCTGAAACTCAACGGGCTCGGCGTGAAAACCGCGGGCCAGGATGTCACCGAGCTCAATGCGACCGTTGCAGCCGCGTCGCTTGCCAACGGCGTCTGGGGGTCTTCCGCCGGCGCGAACGTTCCCCTCGGCGTGAGGAACGCGACACCTCCTGCCATCACCCTCGACACCAGCGGAGAGAAATACATCTCGCCGAACTTCGACGGGATTCAGGATGACCTGGTGCTCCCCCTCGCCATCACCGACAAGAGGTACGTGAAAGGGTACAGGTTCATCATCTCCGATACCGCAGGCACGGCGGTGCGGACGATCCTGAACAAGGAAGACAGGCCGGAGAACAGGGACTTCAAGAACATCCTTGCACGCTTGGAATACGTGAAGACCGGGATCACGATCCCTCCCACCATCAGGTGGGACGGGATGTCGGACGCGGGAGTGGTTGTTCCTGACGGGACCTATCACTTCCACATCGAGGCCTGGGACGACAACAACAACCAGAGCGCGACGCCGATGGGCACGGTTATCGTGAAGACCGTGCCACCGAAGATAACGCTCAGCGCTCCGTACCTGATATTCTCTCCGGGCGGAGGAGGCACCAAGGAGACCTTGCCTGTCCAGCAGTCAGGCAGCCAGGAAGACGAGTGGGTCGGAACGATCCAGGACGCCACGGGGCAGGTCGTGCGGACTTACTCGTGGAACAATGCAGAGCCGCCTTCTTTCGCCTGGGACGGAAAGACTGACCAGGGGGTGCTCGCGCCCGACGGCCTGTACATCTACCGCATCGCTGCCACCGACCGGGCGGGGAACAGCTCCGCGGCCCAGCTCGACAACATCATCGTCGATACGCGTGCAACGCCAATCCAGCTCGCCATCGATCTCTCGTTCTTCTCACCGAACGGGAACAGCCCGAGGCACTCGATGACCTTCCTGCCGAACGTTCCCGGCAGCAACGGGCATCGAGCACTGGGTCCTGGCGGTGTCGGACGCGAGCGGCCAGCAGCGCCGAACCTTCACCGGGACGGTCACCATGCCCGGATCGATCGCCTGGGACGGGAAAGACGACGCAGGCGCCGTCCTCCCGGAGGGCACGTACAAGGGTCGGCTCACCATTCTCTACGTCAACGGGCACAACCCCGTCGCGGATTCGCCCGTCATCACGATCAAGGTGACCCCGCCGAAGGCAGCCGCGAAGGCACAGTACGACGTGTTTTCCCCTGCCGGCGACAGCACGAAGAACACTGTTGCCATCTACCAGGACACGTCGGCGGAGCTGTTCTGGACCGGCACCTTCAAGAACGGTGCAGGAGACGACGTAAAGACATTCGTGTGGCGCGGCCGCGCGGATGACACGTTCGAATGGGACGGACGCGGCGACGACGGCAAGATCCTCCCGGACGGGACATACAGCTACGTCCTCGCCGCGACCGACCAGGCAGGCAACACGGGCGTGTCGCAGCCGATAACCGTGCAGATCGACACGGAAAAGAAGCCGGTGCGCGTGTCCACCGACCTCGTGTATTTCTCCCCCTTTGGGGCAGGACCCAAGACCCGGATCAAGCTCATGTCCTCACTCGCCGTGACATCGGGGGTCGATTCGTACACGCTGAAGGTCAGAAAAGCGGACGGAACCGTCGTGCGTTCCTACTCTGAAAGGGCCAGGGTCCCGAATGATGTCCTCTGGGACGGCATCGACGACGCGGGCAACCGTGTTGCCGACGGGAAGTACACAGCAGAGCTCCAGGTGACCTATGCAAACGGCAGCCAGCCCACGGCGGAAACGACGCCTTTCTTCGTGGACAACCACGTGCCGACGATCGACGTGTCCAGCGACGCGCTGCTCTTCTCCCCTACGCCTGACAGCCGGCTGCAGGCGGTGACGATCAAGCAGAGCTCCAGCGAGGAGGACCTGTGGGAAGGGGAGGTGCGCATGGCCACGGGACAGCACGTACGCGGATGGTACTGGAAGGGCACGGCAGCCGATCTTGCCTGGGACGGGAAGGACGAAAACGGCAACCTGATGCCCGACGGTTCGTATAGCTACGTCGTGAAGGCACAGACAAAGGCGGGGAACTCCATCGTCAAGGAGCTGAAAGGGATCCAGATCGATACGCGACCGACACCGGTGTATATCACGGCGGGAGACAACGGCTTCTCGCCCAACGGCGACGGGTTCAAGGACACTATCACCTTCCAGACCGTCATCGCCCTGAGCGACGGGGCGCAGTCGTGGAAAGTGTCGATGGTAGATTCATCGAACACCGAGCAGAAGAGCTTCGGCGGCAGGGCGCCCGTGCCCGCTTCCGTCACCTGGGACGGCAAGGACTCCACGGGTGTGAAAGTGGCACCCGACGGACTGTACACGGCCGTGCTCGCCGTCGACTACGCCAAGGGAAACCACGCGCAGGCGAGCTCGACTCCTTTCCGACTCGCTGTGACCCCGCCGAAGGTGAATCTCACTCTTCAAGGCGTGCCGTTTGCCCCGGACAATACCGGGGTGAATAACGAGCTCGTCATCAATCTCAAGGTGGATGACCCTGTCCCCATCGACAACTGGCAGATCTCGATCCTGGATCCCGAGCAGCACCCGTTCACCTCGTTCGCGGGCAGCGGGGCGCCTTCGGAGAAGATCATCTGGAATGGCACCTCATCGACCGGCGAGCTGGTGCAGTCCGCGGAAGACTACCCGCTCACCTTCACGATCAAGGATGTCCTGGGGAACGCCGCGACCGCGCAGGCCACGATCCCGGTGGACATCCTGGTCATCCGCGACGGTGACAACCTGAAGGTCAGGATCCCGAGCATCACCTTCGCTGCCAATACTGCCGACTACGTGAACGTTCCCCCTGACGCGGCGCAGAGAAACCAGCAGACCATCAAGAGGCTGGCCGAGATCTTCAAGAAGTACGGAACATACAGGATCGAGGTCCAGGGCCATGCCAACCTCGTGAACTTCGACAACCCTGCCCTTGCAAAGCAGGAACAGGAACAGGAACTGCTGCCGCTCTCGAAGAAACGGGCGGAGGCAATCCGGGACGCGCTTGTCGCGGCAGGGATTGACCCGGGGCGCATCAGCACCACGGGTATCGGCGCCGCCGAACCGATTGTCCCCTTCAGCGATCTTGACAACAGGTGGAAGAACAGGCGGGTCGAGTTCATACTCTTCAAGCAGTAGCGGCCGGGATGGAGGCGGTCCCCGGGGGCAGGAGGTGGGCCGTCCTCGAAGGACAGACCAGCCACCGTGTCGCGGTCCTTCCACGCGGGCAGCGGACTCGTCCTGCACCGGCGGGACGTGTCATAGAACTCTGACAGGGAAATCGTCGATTCGCGATAGCGCTCCCTGGCCCGCTGGGCCTACGTTTTCACTGGAAATCGGGAACCATTCGTGGAAAGGAGCACATCATGCTGGTTCAAGTGAATACCGACCATAACATCGCTGGTCACGAAGCGCTTGCTGCTCACGTTGAGGAGGTCGTGCGGGGCGCTCTCGGAAGGTTCAGCGATCACATCACGCGCGTGGAGGTCCACCTGAGCGATGAAAACAGCAACAAGAAGCATGGAAAGGACGAGATCCGATGTGTCATGGAGGCACGACTGGAACGCCACCAGCCTGTTGCAGTCACCGAGCATGGCGGGAATGTGGACCTGGCCGTCGACAGCGCGGCAGAGAAACTGACCCGCATGCTCGAGAACACTCTCGGGCGGTTGCATGATCAACAGATTCACCGGACCGACCCGTCGCCGCCCGAGGCAAATCTAGCAGAGGATTCGTGAGAAGGCCGCGGTAGCCAGCAGGGATCCCGCATATCGGGAAACCAGGAACAGCAAGGAGAATCTCCATCATGAAGCAGAAAACCGATCAGCCCCACGCTACCGATCCAAATCCGGGAGCGGCTTCGAATGCGAAAGTCGACCTGAAGACCGTCGCCATGCCGGAGCTGCTGGCAGAGTTGGGGTCGTCGAAGGCCGGTCTCAGCCAGGCGGAGGCGCAGAAGCGGTTAAGCCAGTACGGGCCGAACGAGATTGAGGAAAAGAAGACCAACCCGTTCCTGAAATTCCTCACCTATTTCTGGGGTCCTATCCCGTGGATGATCGAAGTTGCCGTGATCCTTTCCGCGGTAGCGCGGCATTGGCCGGACTTTGGCATCATCCTCCTTCTGCTCGTGGCCAACTCCGTGGTCGGGTTCTGGGAAGAACACCAGGCGGGCAACGCCGTGGCCGCGCTGAAGGCAAAGCTGGCAATCACGGCCCGGGTGAAGCGGGATGGAAAGTGGACCATGCCACAAGCGCGCGAGATCGTACCGGGCGACGTGATCCGCGTACGCTTGGGTGATATCGTGCCGGCGGACGCGCGCCTGCTGGACGGTGACCCGATAGAGCTGGATCAGTCCGCGCTGACGGGGGAATCCCTCCCTGCCGAGCGGAAGCCTGGTGAAGCGATGTTCTCAGGCTCGATTGTCCGCCAGGGAGAGATCGACGCAATGGTGTACGCGACGGGCGCGGGCACCTACTTCGGCAAGACAGCGCAGCTGGTGCAGGGGGCGCACACGGTCAGCCATTTCCAGCGTGCGGTGCTGAAGATCGGCAATTACCTGATCCTCCTCGCCGTGGCACTGGTGATCGTGATCCTGGGTGTGGCGCTCTTCCGCGGTGACCCGATTCTCACCACGCTGCAGTTCGTCCTGGTGCTGACGGTCGCGGCCATTCCGGTGGCAATGCCGACCGTGCTGTCGGTGACCATGGCCGTCGGCGCACGACTGCTGGCCAGGAAAGAGGCGATCGTGACTCGTCTGGCGGCCATCGAGGAACTGGCCGGCGTGGATGTTCTGTGTTCGGACAAGACCGGTACCCTCACCCAGAACAAGCTGACGCTGGGCGATCCTTTCGGCGTGAATGATGTTTCCGCCGAGCAGGTGATCCTCAACGCGGCGCTTGCGTCGCGCGCGGACAACAACGACACCATCGACCTGGCTGTTCTTGGCGGCCTCAAGAGTGACCAGGCTTTGAAGGGCTACCGGGTAGTGCATTTCCAGCCTTTCGACCCGGTGCACAAGCGAACAGAAGCCACGGTCAGGGGCACGGACGGCAATGAGTTTCGGGTGACCAAGGGCGCGCCCCAGGTGATCCTGGAGTTGTCGGGCAACGCCGCGCAGGTGAAGCCAGCGGTGGACAGGGCGGTCAACGAGTTTGCGGCCCGCGGCTTCCGTGCATTGGGTGTTGCTCGGGCGGAGGCGCAGGGTGAGTGGCGGTTTCTCGGCGTATTGCCGCTTTTCGACCCGCCCCGGGAGGAAGCCAAGGCGACCATTGGGACGGCCAGGGAGATGGGAGTGGACGTCAAGATGGTCACGGGCGACCAGGTAGCTATAGCCCGGGAAACCGCCGGGAAACTGGGACTGGGCTCGAACATACTCGATGCCAGCGGCTTTGGTGACACGAAGCATCACGAAACGGGGCAGCTGGCGGAGTCCATGGAGAAGGCCGACGGTTTTGCACAGGTGTTCCCGGAACATAAGTTCCATATCGTGGACGTCCTGCAGCAACGCGGCCACATCGTCGGAATGACGGGCGACGGGGTGAACGACGCCCCCGCGCTGAAGAAGGCCGACTGCGGTATTGCCGTTTCGGGCGCAACGGACGCGGCGCGCGCCGCGGCGTCCATTGTTCTGTTGACGCCGGGTCTCTCGGTCATCATTGACGCGATAAAGGCGAGCCGTCGAATCTTCCAGCGGATGAACAGCTACGCGATATACCGTATCGCCGAGACGCTGCGTGTGCTTCTCTTCATGACGCTTGCCATCTTGATCTTCAATTTCTATCCGTTGACGGCGGTGATGATCGTGATGCTGGCGCTGCTCAACGACGGGGCCATCCTTTCCATCGCATATGACAACGTCCGCTACAAGGATCAGCCGGAATCGTGGAACATGCACATGGTGTTGGGCGTTGCCACGGTGCTCGGTGTCATCGGGGTCATCTCCGCCTTCGCGTTGTTTTACCTCGGTGAACGCGTCTTCCATCTCGACCGCGCGCACATCCAGACGCTGATGTACCTGAAGTTGTCCGTGGCGGGGCACCTGACGATTTTCCTCACGCGCACACGCGGCCCGTTCTGGTCACATCGCCCTGCGCCCATTCTGCTTCTCGCCGTGCTCGGCACGCAAATAATCGCGACGCTGATCGCAGTGTACGGGGTCTTCATGACACCCCTTGGCTGGGGTTGGGCGGCGTTCGTCTGGGGTTACGCCCTGGTGTGGTTCCTGTTGAATGACCGAATCAAGCTGCTCGCCTACCGCGTCTTTGACCCCACGAAGCCCCCACTGCTGGGGGCACGGATCACGCGCGCGGCAGAGTAGCACTACGCGTGCCAGCTGGCTGGCTGCGGGGTGACAAGGATCTCTAGCAAGGACGCCGAGAAATGTGGAACCGAGCGCGCGGGATACTCGCATCGATGATCCAGACATGAAGTACGCCCTCGCCGCAGAGGCGCCGCTTCAAGCCCGCCCGCTGCCGTCGCGGTCGCCACGGCGAGGGTCTATGATCACTCCACGGAAGGAAGCCGTCGCCGTTCGCTCTCCTGACTTTCAAAGTGGATTTCCTGTTGATCACTGACCTTGCCCTCGGGATCGGGGCTGTCATGACCGCCTTTGCCGTGTCGCTCGTCTCCTTCCGCGATCAGCTCACGACGCAGAGCCTCAAGAGGCAGGGAGACGATCACTTCGTCGCGATCGAGACGCTGATGATCTCCGGGAATGCCCCCGAGGCGATCGTGTACTTCACGAAGGTCAACCTCAAGGCGCAGATCACACGGTGCGCGGCGGTGACATCGACAAGTTCGTTGGTGATGCCGTCGTTGCGGCTTTCTCCGGCCCGGACGGCTCGCGCCGCGCATGCGCCGCCGCGCTGCAGAACACCACGCTGCGCAAGGAGCGCGCGGGAGAGTTCGACAACTTCACCGTCGGCGTCGGCATTGCCGCGGGCGCCGTCATCCACGGAATGATCGGCTCCGCGCGGCGAGCCGATTTCACGGTGATTGGGGATTCGGTGAATATCGCGAGCCGGCTGTGTGGAATCGCGCAAGGCCTCCAGATCGTGATCAGCGACGCGGTCAGTGCAGAGGCGGGGGCCGGGTTCAGCTACAAGGGCCCCTCTTCGGTGACGCTCAAGGGCAAGAACGAGGCCGCGCGCGTCTGGCTGCTCGAACCGGCGGCGGGAGGGGGCGGGCCACGAGTCATCAGGTCAGAGCGATCGCGATGCACGGGGCGTCGGCAATCCTCGCTGCGCTGGTGTGTCTCGCGGGCTGCGCGGCCGCGAAGGAACCGGACTATGCAACAACCGACTATCGCTCGTGGCAACGCACCACCGATGTCGTCCTGGACTACCCGATCTCCGGTCACCAGGACAGGCTTCGCATCCCCAGGATGAACGCAATCGGCTTCACCGCGAAGCCGACCATGGAGAATGGAAAGCAGCGCTGGGATTTCCCGGTCGGAACCGTCATCGTCAAGGAAGTCTACGCGACTCCGACACCGGCGCCGTTTAAGAAGCCCATCCAGCACACCACCATGGCAAAGGAGCCCCGCTATCCGCACCCGCAGGGCGGCTGACTCTGGCCTACCTGTGACCTCCCGAACGGCACAAAGGCGGTCTTCATGCGGAACTTCTGCATCACCTGTCATGCGAATGCCAACGAGAAACACCCGTACGGTGACAAGAACCCGAACGAGGAGTTCCGCGACTACGTGTACTTCGTTCCCGGCGAGGGTCACGCTGGTCCGTGACGCGGAGCCGCGTCATAGAATTGAATCTCTCGTCATCCTTTCGTGACCTGCCCGTGACCTTTCCTTCGTATCCTGCCATGCATGGAGGTACTGAGAATGCAGACACTTTTCCTTGCACCGCGCGTCGCCCTCGCGGTCTTCGCTGCCGCGGCCCTTGGGCTCGCGGGTTGTGCGACGAGCGGTGGTGCGATGGCGGACACCGGGATGATGAAAACGGCGCCCATGAAGAGCACCATGATGGCCATGGACCCGATGAAGAGCGAGCATGTCGTTATCGATCGATTCGGTATGATGGCCCACCTGCAGATGCGGGATGCCATGAACGCGCTGCCGGGCCCCAACCAGCCCGTGGACTTCGACAAGCCCCCCTTTTTCACGACAGGGCTGGGGCCGAAAGGCGAGGTCGTCATGTACTACAACTTCGACGTGCAGTCCACGACGCCGGCGCAGATCTACGTGCTTTACCGGGAGGGCGAGATGAGTCCGGTGGCCGGCCAGCTGGATATCGTGGACGTCATTCCCGGCGACCCGGGGTACAACGACTTCTGGCAGGTCAACAAGGTGACGGTCCCGGACGACTACACGGCGAACACCGTTGGCAGCCTGCAGGCGATCAGGGACGCCGGGTACACCGTGGAACAAACACCTACGCTCGTGAACTGCCCCATCGTGCCGGACGGCTCTACGGCAATGCACAGGCTGAGCGGGAATGACAGCGGCCTGCACATGGGATGGTACCGCAACAAGGTCGTCACCTACTTCACCTTCAGCGAGGCGCCCCTGGCCGTTAATGCCGACGGCAAGGTACCCGTCTCCCCTATCTACGTGGCGTTCAACGTGAACCCAGGCATGGCCGGCGGAGGACCTGCCTCGGGATTCAGGATGGTTGCCGGCACGGCCCAGACGCACAACGTCCTGGCCACGCTGCCGGGCGACATGCACTACTCGCCTTTGTGGTCAGTCCAGGCCTATGACACGATGGATTTCGACAAGGTCATGAACCTCTCATCGGCGATGAGCTCGATGGCGGAAGCTGCCGGGGCGGCAACCGTGAACTGCCCCGTGTTTTCCGTTGTGCACGGGATGATGTAGCAGGGGGGCAAAGGGGCGGCGCCGGCCACCACGGCCGCGCCGCCCTCGTTTCGCTATTCCCTTTCGAGGTACAACGCGACCCGGCGATTCTGCCACCGGTTCGCGAAGTCACTGTCAGGCACCAGCTGGTCGCTCGCACCGACACCGTCGGTGGTGAAGCGTGCCGCGTCGAGGCCGCGCTTCACCAGCGCATCCCGCACGGCATCGGCGCGCGCTTTCGAGAGGGGGAGAAGGATGGCCTCCTGCTCTGCCTTTCCCAGTACCGGGTCGTCCCAGTGGATCATGACGGCGTGGCCGACGATCCTGATCCTGTAGCCCGGGAACTTGGCCAGCTTCTTCGCCAGCGCATCGAGGCGGTCGGCGTTCTGGCGCGAGAGGTCTGCCGCCACGTCGACGTAGTCGGCGGTGAATGCCTGGAAGAAGATCCGCGAGGCGAGGATCCGGTACCCGCTGGCCGTCTTCTCAACGAGGATGTCAATGGGCACGACACTCTCCAGCGCGGCAGTATTCCCGAACTGGTCACGCACTGTCACGCTGACCGGGTAGTCCTCGGCCGACTGCACGAACCCGCCGCCGGCGCCCTTGCCGTCCCACGCGACGTTGTTCGCGGGCCACTTGCCTGAGAAGCCGCGGAACACGTTGCCGGTCGGATCGTCGATGTCCATGCTCCAGCTGTCGATCGCCGCCCCCGCTGCACCGCTGGCGGCGATCGTGAGAGTGATGGTGCTCGGCCCCTCGATGGGGGAGAACAGGCTCGATGAAAGGCTGATCGAGCCGGTGGGCGGCGTGGCCACGAGCAGGAACGGCGCGCTGGTGGCCGCTGCGTCCGGGTACATGCCGCCGTACCGCACCGATAGTTTCGCCGTGTAGCTGCCGTCCGCCGCCAGGCCGCCCTGGTCGGCCGTTCCGTCCCAGCTCACAACCGGAGGGAGATCCTTCGCCCCGCCGCTGAACGACCTCACGGCCTGGGCTCCTGCCGCGTCGATGGTCAGAGTCCAGCCGGTGACTGCGGCCGGTTGTCCGTATCCGAGTGACAACGCGATGGTTGTCGGAGCCGCCTCGGCGCGGGGCGAGAAGCCCGCTGCGCCGGGCGTCACCGACACGATGCCCGGTACGGCAGGTGGCGCGCTCGGTGCCGCCGCGGGCGCCTGCGCCACGACCTGTCCACCGGCAGCGGGAAGCGCCGCAACGGGTATAGTCGCCGTCAGTTGGCCCGACAACCCGAACTCGTCCCGCACCGTGGCCACGGCCCGGTAGCTCATGGCGGGCCTGACGAAGCCGCCGTCCAGGCTCGAGCCGTCCCAGGAGACCACCGCGTCCGGCCACTGCCCGCTGAAGTTCTTCACGAGGCCACCGGCGATGTCCAGGACATCGAGCTTCCAGCTTTCTATCGCCGCCACCTTCGACGACGCGTCGATGCGCAGCGTCACGGGACCCGTCACGCCGGTGGCGGTTGGCAGGAACTGTGCGGGATCGAGGGTGACGGTGCCCGTCGGAGGCGTCCTGTCGAGGACGAACCTCGTGCTTCGTTCAGTGACGGGTGGCAGGCCCTTGTGCTGTATGGAAAGCGTCGCCGAGTAGATCCCCTCGGGAGCAGCCTTGCCGGTGTCATCCGTGCCGTCCCACTGCAGTGACGCCGGCAGGTATAACGCGGTTCCTTTCCAGCTCCTGATTGCCGTTCCGTCCGCGTCGACACTGGCCGTCCAGGTCGTAATGGATTTCCCGTTCCCGAAGAGGAGCTCCAGCACGATCGTGGTATGCCCGTCACTGCCCTGCGGTGCGAATCCCTTCTCCTCGACCTGTATGGCACTCGGGGCAGGGGCCTCCGGCTTCGCCGACTGGCAGCCAAGCAGGGCCGAGGCCGCGGCAAGCGCCACGCCGGCAAGGATCACGAGATTCCTGTTCATGGAGTCCCCCTCGTCACGTGGTGAAGGTAGGCCAAGCCCGCCGCGCGCTCGTATAGATGAAACGCGGATTCGCCTGTCGAAGATCTATGACACTCCGTTGAGCTCTCCTCAACCGATCGCGCTGATCCTCGTGATGCCGGGCCGGGAGTCGAATCCGGAGTCGAAGCTCAGGACGCGCTCAACATCGCGGCGCTCCATGATCGCGACGTGCAGGGCATCTCGGCGTCGGTCACGAGCCGTTCCTCCTTCGCAATCAGCTGTTCAAGCAGCCTCTAGGCGTCCACCTTGTGAGGGTGATCCGCACCGACAAGGTACATCGGGATGTTCGCGTCGATGAAAATCACGAGGATGAGCCCGACCGGTGCCCGGACTCGATTTCCGCGGAGTCAATATCGAGGGCGGGAAGGGGCTCCTTGCCTCGGAACGGCTTCCGCCAACCCCGCGGCATACCGCGGAAGGGGGCCTGTCGCGCGCCTTCGGCGCGCTAAACGTGAATGTTCCAGCCCTCCACCGCGCGCATGGATTCCATGACCGCCTCCGAGAGGGTGGGGTGGGCGTGGATCATGTTGGAGATGTCTTCCGGCAGCAGCTCGGAGCTCCGCGCGAGCAGCAGCTCGTGGATGAGCTCCGTGGCATCGGCGCCGACGATGTGCGCGCCCAGGATCTCCTTCGTCTTCGGATCGAAGATGATCTTCACGAATCCGTCGGGCGCCTCGA
The DNA here is from genome assembly GCA_963768665.1 of uncultured Spirochaetota bacterium. Taxonomy (GTDB): domain Bacteria; phylum Spirochaetota; class Spirochaetia; order SZUA-6; family Fen-1364; genus Fen-1364. The sequence goes on from CAVYIU010000007.1 coordinate 792,568, forward strand.
CGGCCACCGACTTGCCCGCCCCGCGGTAGGGGAAGCTCGCCTTGGAGAAGGCCACTCCCTTTTCCTTCGCCTTCCACTCGGTGAGGCCGAAGCTCGCCACCTGCGGCTCGCAGTAGGTGGCACCGGGGATGGAGAGAGGATCCAGGCGCGGCGCCGGTGACTTGCCGGCCAGGTGCTCGGCCACCATCTCGGCTTCCTTGAACGCCACGTGGGCGAGGAGGGGGGTGGCAACGACGTCGCCTATGGCATAGATGCCGGGCACCTTCGTCTGGTTGTAGTCCCCCACGGGGATGAAGCCCTTCTCGGTCGTGATGCCGACCTTCTCCAGGCCGATGCCGTCCGTGTTGCACGTGCGGCCGATGGCCACCAGGATCTGGTCTGCCTCGAGGGTCTTGCGGGCGCCGCCCTTTTCCTCGATGACGATGCTGATGCCCGCTGCCGTCTTCGTGAGCGAGACGGCCTTCGTCGACGGTGTACATCTGGATGCCGCGCTTCTGGAATGCGCGCGCCAGCACCTGGACCGCTTCCGCGTCCTCCAGCGGCAGGATCCTCTCCATCATTTCCACGAGGTGCACCTCGACGCCGAAGGCGTTCCACACGTGCGCGAACTCCACGCCGATGGCGCCGGCGCCGAGGATGATCGCCTTCTTCGGGAGCTTTGTCAGCATGAGGGCACCCGTGGAGGAGAGCACCTTCTGCTCGTCGAACTCGAACCCCGGGATGATCCTGGGCCGCGAGCCGGTGGCGATGATGATGTTCTTCGCCGTGATCTTCTTCCCGTCCTTCAGCGTCACCTCGTTCTTCCCCGAGAGGGACGCGTCGCCCACGATGAGCTCCGCCTTGTACTTCTTGAGGAGAAACTGGACGCCCCGGGAAAGCGCGTCCGCCGCCTTGCGCGACTTGTCGAAGACCTGCTTGTAGTCGAAACCTTTCGTGTCCACGGCGATGCCAAGCGCCTTCAGGTCGGGAAGAGACCGGAACAGCTCGGCCTGGTGGATCAGGGCCTTCGAGGGTATGCAGCCGACGTTGAGGCAGACCCCGCCGACCTTGTCCCGCTCGATGACAGCCGCTTTCAGCCCGAGCTGCGCGGCGCGGATGCCCGCCACGTAACCGCCGGGTCCCGAACCGATGATGAGCACGTCATAGTCGAAGCTGGCCATGGGGAATCCTCCTCAGGAAAAGTACTTTACGCCAGGGCGAGAAGCGGCCGTTCCAGCATGTCCGCCAGTTCCCGGAGGAACGCGGCGCCGACGGCCCCGTCCACCACGCGGTGGTCACAGGAAAGCGTGATGCGCATGCGCTGGCGGATCACGATGGCGTCATTCTCGTCCACCACCGGCTCCTTGCGCGCGGCGCCCACGGCGAGGATGGCCGACCCCGGCGGGTTGATGATCGCGGTGAACTCGTCGATGCCCGGCCATGCCGAGATTGCTGATGGTGAATGTGGCCCCCTCGTACTGCTCGGGGGTGAGCTTGCCCGTGCGGGCCAGCTCGATGAGGGCGGAGAGCTCCTCGTCGATGGCGCTGATGCCCTTATGGGCGCAGTCACGGACCAGGGGGGTGATCAGGCCCGTGGGCAGCGCCACGGCCAGGCCGACGTCCGCGCGCGAGTGGCGGATGAGGCTGTCCCCGTTCCAGGTGGAGTTCACCTGGGGATGCCGCGACAGCGCGCGCCCGGCAAGCGCCATCAGGAAAGCGTTCAGCGACAGCTTCTTCGCGCGGCCGGCATTCAACCGGGTGCGCGCGGCCAGGAGCTCGTCCACCGCCACCGCGACGGTGAGGTAGAAGTGCGGGGCCGTGTACAGGGAGTCCGACAGCCGGCGCGCGATGACCTGGCGCATGCGGGAGAGCGGCACGAGCTCGTCCCCGGGGCCGGGCTGCAGCGGCGCTGTCGCGGACGTGCCACGCGGCGGGGATTCGCCCCGAAGCCGGCCGCGCCTGCCGGGCGCCTTCCACGTCACGCTTCACGACGCGGCCCTCCGGCCCGGAGCCGCGGAGGGTGCGGATGTCGATGCCCTTCTGGGCCGCGAGCTTCCGGGCGAGCGGCGACGACCTGGCGCGCCCGCCCGGAAGCGGGGCCGCGGCAGGCGCGCTCTCTGCGGGGCGCCTGCCCGGGGCCGGGGCAGCGCGGACGCGCGGCGGCCGGCGTGGGGCGCGCTGCGCGGCCGGCGCAGCGGAGGCGCTGCTGGCGACGCTGGACGCGCGCCGGTCTGCCAGCATCGCCGAGATGTCTTCACCGGGCTTCCCGACGATGGCGATCGCGTCCCCGACCCTGGCCTGGCCGCCTTCCGGGAGCAGGATCTTCAGGAGCGTTCCCTCGGAGGAGGACTCGTAGTCCATGGTGGCCTTGTCGGTCTCCACCTCGCAGAGGACGTCGCCGCTGGCAACGGTGTCACCTTCCTTCTTCCGCCACCGGGCGAGGGTACCGGTCTCCATGGTGGGAGACAGCGCGATCATCAGGACTTTCTCAGGCATAGAGCACCCGCTTTGCCGCGTCCACGATCTTGCCCACGGAGGGCTGGGCAGCCAGCTCGAGGGAGTGGTTGTACGGCATGGGCACATCCTCCCCCGACACGAGCTCCACAGCGGCGTCAAGGTCGTCGAAGCAGTTGCGCGACACCAGCCAGGCGAGGTGGGAGCCGACGCTCGCGAAGGGCATCGCCTCGTCGATGACCACGCAGCGGTTGGTCCTGCGCACCGATTCGTAGAGCGAGCGCTCGTCGAGCGGGCGGATGGTCCGGATGTCCAACACCTCCGCGTCCACGCCATCCGCCGCGAGCGCCTCGGCCGCCTCCAGCACCATGTGCACGGGCTTGGAAAAGCTCACCAGCGTCACGTCCTTCCCGGGGCGCTTGATGTCCGCCGTGCCCAGGGGAACGAGGTGCTCGCCGTCAGGAACCTCGCCCTTCCACCCGTACATCATCTCAGATTCGAGGAAGAGAACGGGGTTGTCGTCGCGGATGGCTGCCTTCAGGAGCCCCTTGGCGTCGGCTGCCGTGGAAGGGGCCACAACCTTGAGGCCGGGAAAGTGCGCGTAGAGAGACTGCAGCGCCTGCGAGTGCTGGGCGCCGAGGAACTCGGCAGGCCCGTTGGGGCCGCGGAAGACGATAGGGACGCTGAACTGCCCGCCGGACATGTAGCGCATCTTCGCGGCGTTGCTGATGATCTGGTCCATCGCCTGGAGGGAGAAGTTGAATGTCATCCACTCGACGATGGGCCGCAGGCCGGCCATGGCCGCGCCGATGCCGATGCCTGTGAATCCTTCCTCCGAGATGGGTGTGTCGATGACGCGGTCCGGGCCGTACTTGTCCAGCAGGCCCTGGCTCACCTTGTAGGCGCCGTTGTACTGCCCGACCTCCTCGCCGAGGAGGATGACGGCGTCATCCCGCGCCATTTCTTCGTCCATGGCTGAGCGCAGCGCTTCCCGAACGGTGATCAGGCTCATGCGAGGATGTCCTCATAGAGGGCGGAGGCGTCAGGCTCGGGGCTTTCTTCCGCGAACCTCACCGCCTCGTCGCAGACGAATTTGTACTGCGCGTCCATGGCCGCGTACTGCTCTGCCGTCAGCCTGCCCGATTCTTCCATGGGGCTTTCAGTATGAGGATGGGATCCTGCTTCTTGTACGACTCCAGCTCTTCCGCGGTGCGGTACTTGGCCGGGTCGCTCATGGAATGGCCGCGGTACCGGTAGGTCTTGATTTCCAGGAAAGCGGCGTGGATTCTGCGCGCACCCGCGCGGCGGCTTCGGTCACGTCGCGGTAGACGTCCAGGACGTCCATGCCGTTCACCTGCATTCCCGGGATGCCGTAGGAATCACCCATGACGACGAAGTCCGTTACCGACGACACCCGGCGGAAGTCGGTGCCCATGCCGTACTGGTTGTTCTCGCAGATGTAGATGATGGGGAGCTTCCAGATCTTGGCCATGTTGAGGCTCTCGTGGAAGGACCCCTGGTGGATGGCGCCGTCACCGAACCAGCACAGCACCACGCCGCCGTCCTTTCGGTAGCGGCACTTCAGCGCGACGCCCGTGGCGATGGGGATCTGCGCACCGACGATGCCATTGCCCCCGAGCATGTGCCGCTCGGCGTCGAAGAAGTGCATGGACCCGCCCTTGCCCTTGGAGCAGCCCGTGGCCTTGCCGAAGAGCTCCGCCATGAGAGGCTCGGGGTCCATGCCGCATGCCAGCGCGTACCCATGGTCGCGGTACGCGCCCACCGTGTAGTCACGCTTCAGGTCCAGCGCCGCGATGGCGCCCACGCCCGCCGCTTCCTGGCCGATGTAGAGGTGGCAGAACCCGCCGATCTTCTTCAGGCCGTACATCTGGGCCGCTTTCTCTTCGAAGCGCCGGATGAGGAGCATCCGGCCCAGGAGCTCCTTTTCCCGTTCGGCGCCGACCTGCCCCGCTTTTCCGACTGCCATACCCGCGGCCTCTTCCTGCTAGAAGCGCACGATGTCTTTCCTGCCGATCATTGGCAGGAGACACGTGGCTTCTTCGATGACTGTTTCCAGGACCACGAGGTCGCGCTCGTCGCGCGCGAGCTTCCAGAACGTGTGCAGCCGCGGGCCGAGCACCTCGAGAACCTCGGCTCGCAGGGACGGGGTCTCCACCACGTTGATGGTCCCGCGGACGCTGATCACCTCGTCCAGCGAGGGGGTCTGGAACATCCACTCCACGCGCCGGTGCGCGCGGACCTGGACCACCTTGGCGAACTTCGGCGCGGTGATGGCGTAGACGGCTCCCGGGCTGTCCGGGAGAAGGGTCGGGGTGAGCCAGCGGACGTGGGGATCCCCCTCCTGGTCCACCGTCGCGAGAACGCCTGTCCCGTGTGCCTCGATGATCGCGCCGACTTTTTTCATCACCTCGCGGCTGTCCATGTGAGTGAAGATAGAATAATCTGCGGCCGCTTTCAAGTTGGAAGCCTCTCCGTTCTTCACTATACTCTCGCGCATGCATCCGCGTGCCTTCATATGGGAAACGCACGGCATCCACGTGGGAACGGGCGCCGACCACGTCAAACACGGCATCGACGACCTGGAATCCGTGGTGGAGCGGGCCATCTGCCTCGGCTTTCCCGCCCTCACCTTCGTCATCCACACGCCGCGCCTCACGCGCTTCCGCTATGCCACCGAGCGCGCCACCGAGGTGAAGTTCATCAGGGGTGATTCCTCGTATTTCGACTTCGCCGAGCGCATGGCCGGCCTGCGCGCCCGGTTCGAGGGGCGCATCCAGGTCCGCTACGGGGTGGAGTTGGAGTGGCTGGGCACCGAGCTGGGGCTCCAGTGGAACCGTGCGAAGCTCTTCCAGGCCTCCGGGGTCGACTTCGTCATCTCCTCGGTGCACTTCGCACCGAACGGCATCCCCTATGACGGCTCGAAGGCGGACACGGAGGAGCTCATCCGCCAGCGCGGGGGCCTGGAGGCCTTCTGGGCGGCGTACTTCGACGAGGTGATCGAGATGGTGGATGCCACCTGGCAGTCCATCTCGGTGGTGGGACACCTGGACCTTCCCAAGCTCTACGCGCCGCTGCCTGCGTGCCTCGTGGACCTGGACGGCACGGACAGCGAGACGGCGCGCCGCCTGTTCACGCTGCTGGAGATGATCGCGGAGCGCAACCTCGCCCTGGACGTGAACCTCTCGGGCATCCGCAAGGGCGTGGGCATCTATCCCCATCCCGAGATCGTGCGCCGGGCCCGGGCCCTGGGCATTCCCGTGGCCCTGGGCACCGACACGCATGCGCTGGCCGAGCTGGGAAGCGATTACGAGACGGGCCTCGAGGCGGTGAAGGACGCCGGCTACCGCTACTACGTCTCCTTTTCCCGCGGCATCCCGGAGAAGCGCTCGCTGCGCGCCGGCGACGAGGCCTCGTTTCGGATCCTCAACGTCGGCATGGAGGTGCTCAACCACCGCTTCGACCGCGAGAAGCGCATGGAGATCCCGCACCTCTCCTTCGGCGGCGACTTCCGCGACCTCCTGAAGGACTTCCCGGAATCCTCGTCACTTGGCTCCTTCCATGCCCTGCGCGTGCGCAAGGAGGAACGCTCGGTCACGATCTCCGACCGCATGCCCGCCTACGAAGGCGGGGAGATCGTCTGCCTCTACTCGCACCACAGGGACCTGCCCGGCACCCTCGCCGTGCTGCTGAACACGCTGGCCTCGGAAGAGATCAACGTCGAGACGGCGTGGCTGAACTCCCTCAGGGACGGGACGGCCACCGCCTATCTCACCCTCGGCGGCCCGCGCGAGAGGATACGGGAGGCGGTGGAGTTCGTGCTGGGCACGGCAGGGGACCGCTTCATGCGCATCGACCCCGAGGTCCGCATGCACCTGCCACCCCTGAAGCCGGCCCCCGCGTACCTCCTGGAGGTGGACGGGGTGTGGCTTCCCATCCCGCTCTCGCGACAGATGATCGTGGCGGTGCACGCCAACCGGCCGGGTGTCGTCCTTGTCCTGCTCTCCGCGCTCGCCTCCTGCGGCGTGAACGTCGTGGATCTCCAGCTCGGCGCCCGCGGGGACAAGAACTTCGCGGCGCTCGGCGTGGAGGGCGACAGCCGAGACGTGGCCGAGGTCCTGCGCCTGCTGGGCCCCACCTACTACGAGGCGTCGCACATCCTCCTGGGGGAGAGATCTGATGAAACGGAAAGTGATCGCCAAGCAGCAGAACTCACGGATGTGCTTCGTCTGCGGGCTGAAGAACGCCGCGGGACTTCGCGCCTTCTTCTACGAGCTGGAGGGCGGGGACCTCATGGCCACGTTCACCGCGCGCGACGAGCACCAGAGCTACCCGGGGCGCCTCCACGGGGGCATCAGCGCGACGATCCTGGACGAGACCATCGGCCGGGCCATCCTCATCCGCTCCAAGGGCGAGGTGTGGGGCGTGACGGCGGAGTTCACCATGCGCTTCAAGAAGCCCGTGCCCGTGGACAGGCCCATTCGGGCCGTGGGGAGGATCGTGAAGGAGGGCGGCCGCATCTTCGAAGGGACGGGGGAGATAATCCTCGAGGACGGCTCGGTGGCCGTGGAAGGGCAGGGGAAGTACATCAAGATGCCAATCGAGAAGATCGCGGATTTCGACCGCGACGCCCAGGACTGGAAGGTCGTCCCGCTGCCGGGCGACCCCACGGAAGTCGAGACTGCCGACGCGCCCGGGGATGCATCCGGCGCGGCACCACGCGGCAGCGACACACGCGGCAGCGATTCTTGACAGCGGGGACCGTTTCATGGCACGCATTCGCTCTCGGAGGCCGACGTGAAACGGACTGCAATCGCCATGATTCTCGCCCTTGCCGCTGCCGAAGCGACGTTTGCCCAGGCGAAGAACCTGCCGGATGGACTCTACGCGGAGATCACGACGAACCGCGGGCTCATCGTCATGTCCCTGGCGTACGACAAGGCGCCCATGACGGTGTCCAACTTCGTCGGTCTCGCCGAGGGCACCATCAAGGCGAACGGGCAGACGGGGAAGAAGTACTTCGACGGCCTGACATTCCACCGCGTCGTTGCCGGCTTCGTGATCCAGGGCGGTGATCCCAAGGGCGACGGGAGCGGCGGGCCGGGCTACCAGTTCCCCAACGAGGTGAGCCCCGACCTGAAGCATGATTCCGCGGGCGTGGTCGCCATGGCGAACGCGGGACCGAACACGAACGGCAGCCAGTTCTACATCACCCTCGCGCCGACGCCCAACCTGGACGGCGGGTACAGCGTGTTCGGGAAAGTGGTCCAGGGCATGGATGTCGTGCAGAAGATCCAGCAGGGCGACGTGATGAGGACGGTGCGGATCGTCCGGGTCGGCTCGACCGCTACCGCGTTCGTCGTGACCCAGAAGAGCTTCGATGATCTCGTGGCAAAGGCGACCGCGGCGGTTGCGGACGCCGGCCGGAAGGCACGGGAGGCTGCTTTGGCGGATATCAGGAAGAAATGGCCCAACCTGTCGACCACGAAGAGCGGTCTCATGTACGAGATCCTCGTGAAGGGCGCGGGGGCGAGCCCCGTGAAGACGTCGACGGTGAGCGTGAAGTACACGGGCATGCTGCTGGACGGGACGGTGTTCGACACCACGGACAACCGAGGCGCGGCCAGCTTCCGCGCCGACCAGGTCATACCAGGATGGACAGAAGCGCTGCTGGCGATGAAGAAGGGCGAGAAGCGCCGCCTGGTCATCCCGCCCGAGCTCGGCTACGGGGAGCGTGGCTATCCCGGGGTCATTCCCGGAAACGCCTATCTCGTGTTCGAGGTCGAACTGCTGGATTTCCAGGGATAACGTGCGAAAAGCCTTGACAACTGTCATTCGCCCGGCATATACATGCAGGCGATGAATATCGGTGTCATGACGAGCGCGGCCACACAGAACTGGTGGTGGTGGACCGGGGGAGGACAAACCAGCCGGCGCGATAGCGTCGACGCGGTCTGCCGACCGTGCTCACCAGCACAGCCGACGCACCGCGCGGCGAGCAGACCGCAGGCGGTTTCCCTCCCCTCAGGTGGAGTGAAACCGCCCGCGGTTTTTTTATGCGCAATACCCGGGTGAAAGCCCGGGTTTTTTATTTCCCGCCCCGTTGGGGCGGAGCGGACCCCGACTGAAAGGAGTCGCCGATGACCGACGACAGGATTTTCCAGCTCCCCACGAGGGAGATCCCGCGCAAGTGGCTCAACATCCAGCCCTCGCTTCCCGAGCCCGTCCCTCCCATGCTCAGCCCCGCTGACGGGAAGCCCGTGCCGCTGGAGGCCTTCACGCCGCTGTTCCCCATGGGCCTGCTCGAGCAGGAAGTCTCCCAGGTGCGGGAGATCACCATCCCTGACGAGGTGCTCAAGGTCTATTCGCTCTTCCGCCCCACGCCGCTGATCCGGGCGCGGTTCCTCGAAGAGGCGCTCGGGACTCCTGCCATGATCTTCTTCAAGAACGAGAGCGTCACACCCACGGGAAGCCACAAGCCCAACACGGCCATCCCGCAGGCCTACTACAATAAGCGCGAAGGTGTGCAGAAGCTTGTGACAGAGACGGGCGCAGGCCAATGGGGCAGCGCGCTGGCCTTCGCCGGTGCGCACTTCAACATGGACATCAACGTGTTCATGGTCCGGGCGTCCTACGAACAGAAACCGTACCGCAAGATCATGATGGAGAGCTACGGCGCAAAGGTGCACGCAAGCCCGTCAAAGGAGACGGGCGTCGGGCGGAAAATGATGGAGGACAGGCGCAACATGCCCGGCTCCCTCGGCATCGCAATCAGCGAGGCCGTGGAAGTGGCTGCATCGTCCGGTGGAAAGGTGAAGTACTCGCTGGGATCCGTGCTCAACCACGTCCTCATGCACCAGACGGTGATCGGGCTGGAGGCGCGCGCCGTCCTGGAACCCCTGGGCCTCATGCCGGACATCGTGATCGCGTGCCACGGCGGCGGCAGCAACTTCGGCGGGATCGCCTTTCCGTTCATGGAGGACAAGATCTCGGGAAAGAGGCAGGTGGAGTTCGTCGCCTCCGAGCCGCTCGCCTGCCCGTCGCTCAGCAAGGGAATCTACGCCTACGATTTTGGCGACGCAGGCAAGCTCATCCCGCTGGCAAAGATGTACACCCTCGGCCATGGGTTCATCCCGCCATCGGTCCACGCGGGCGGGCTGCGCTACCATGGCGCCGCACCCATTGTCTCCCTGCTGAATGCCAGGGGGCTGATCCGCGCCGAGGCCCTGCGCCAGAAGGAGACCTTCGAGGCCGCGGTGCTCTTCGCCCGCACGGAAGGGATCATTCCCGCGCCCGAATCCGCGCACGCCATCGCCTCCACGATCAGGGCCGCGAAGAAGTGCAAGGAAACCGGGGAGAAGAAGGTCATCCTCTTCAACCTCTCCGGGCATGGTCACTTCGACATGTACGCGTACGAGCAGTACTTCGCCGGGAAGCTCGAGGACTACGAGTACCCGGAGAAGGAGATCCTGAAGGCGGAAGCCCAGCTGCCGAAAGTGGGCTGACAGGGGTACGCCGAGAATGCACAAGCCCCGCCGCCTCGGCGGGGCTTGCTCTCACTGGCCGAGATTCTTCTCGCGCGTCTGTTCGAACCAGCGATAGACGCTTTCGAAAAGGTCCAGGTAGTCCTCGCCGCGGAGCCTCTCCTGGATGTAGGCCATGAGATTCGCGGGGTCGGCACGCTTTCCCTGCGCGGTGAAAGGGTCTTCCTTGTGCACCTTGCGCGAGAGCGCCCTGTACTCGTCACGGATGTCCTGCTCGACTCCCGCGTCGGTGAAAGTCCTGAGCACGATCTCTTCCAGGTCGATGAGCCAGAGGTAGACAATGGCGATGCCGTGGATGACCCTGAACTCCTTGTCGGTGAAGATGATGTAGGGAAGCTCGTTGTCGACGATCCTCATCTCCCGGAAGTCGAACAGGGAATCCGGCGACGCGAAGCCCTGCGGGGCCCCGGCCGGCGGCTCGGGCCGCTCGTCGTGTTCCCCGGGGGGAACCACGTCCCCCAGCGCCATGGCGGCGCGCGCCTTCACCATGCGGTAGAGGTCCTTCTGGTCCGCGTCTCCCGTCGGCGGCCAGGGGAACCGCTCGAAGAGTGTCGCGTCGAGATCGGCGGCAAACCACGCCACCACGGCGGCCACGGTCTCGTAGGCGGCCCGAGAGTGCTCAGCGAACGGGCGCCCGAAGCACCTTTCGTTCACCAGGGGAATCACGATCTTGTAGAGGTTCTTGATGAGCGAGGCTTTCTCGAAAGAGTCCTCCGCATCGTGGAACCCGCTCCAGATCTCCAGCGGCTTCACGCCCTCGATCGTCTGCAGCTCGAAGTAAAGCTCGCGCACGAACGGCGCGAGACCTGAATGTGCATCACGCATGCCTGGTGTCACGGCCCCCGTTTTCAATGACGTCGCGGGTGGCGACGAAGATCGTCTCGCCTCCCCTGATCCATGCCGCGGGGGTCGACGGGTCACCGTTGACGGCCCTGCGGAACGCCGGTGCCTTGTCCGCCCCGTTCACGAGGAAGACGACCGCCCGCGCGGCCCGCAGTATAGCGGGGCACAGCGTCAGCCGCCACCCTCTGCCGCCGCCGGGCTCGATGGCCGCGGCCACCCCCGGGAGCGAGGCGCTCACGGGCGCGGCGATCCCGCCCGGCAGCCGGGCCGTTGGCCCCGGGGAAGAGTGAGGCCGTGTGGCCATCCGGGCCCATGCCCAGGATGAGAATGTCAGGGACGATGTCAACGCGGTAGGCTGCTGCGCATTCCACCGGGTCACCCACGCCCGCGTGCCAGGAGTGGATGGTCTCTTCCCGCGCGCCCAGCGGGCCGAGCACTGACGCGCGCGCCATGCCCTCGTTGGACTGCGGGTCGCCGCGTGGCACCCAGCGCTCGTCGCCGAAGTACCAGTGGATCCATTCCCCCGGGAGCCTGCGCTGCGTGATGCCGGCCGCCAGGAGGCTGTAGGTCGCACGCGGCGTCCCGCCGCCGGCGAGGATCAGGTGGGCACGCTTCCGTTCGCCCAGCGCCTTCTCGATGAAAGCCAGGAGCAGGGCAGAGGCCTGGTCGGCCATGTCCTCGGGATCCACTGCCGCTATGACCCGGGCAGGCATGCGCTCAGCCGTGTGACGTCTCCTGCGCGATGACCTGGCTGAAGACCGGGTCGCGCGTGGTGGAGTCCACTTCCTCCAGGAGGATCTCGCCGTCGGTCGGATAGCGATACGCGCTCTTCTCTTCGCCGCGCGAGAGACATCCGCCCTTCGTGCAGCCGATGTCGACGTCCTTCTCCCCTTCGATGGCGATGGTGACGCGGAAGCCCTCGTTGAGCGGCCCCACCCACGCGTGCTCGGCAGCAACGTGCTTCTCCAGCCTTGCGTCCAGCCACCGGAAGTACATCTCCGCTTCTGCCGCCGAGCCGCCGTAGAGCCGCACGCTGCGGGCCCGGGACACCAGGGGCCGCATCTCGGGCGGGTCGAACGCGCGGGCGGTCTGCTCGCGCAGCACCTTGCCGCGGCGCCAGGCGAAATCGGACAGGAGGTGGCTGACCGTGGCCATATCGCGCAGCCAGGGCAGGGCGGGGGCGCTGCCCTCCGGCTGGGCCGAGGTGTCGACGATGAGCTTGTCGATGAGCTCCGCGGCCGATGCGAGTGTGGGCTTCCAGGCGTCGCTGGCCGGGCTCCTGCCGTCAGGAAGCCAGGCGAAGACGGGAAGGTCACGGATCACCAGGGGCGCCCACGCGCCGGGGTCCGCTCCCACGCCGTCGTCACCGGCACTGATGCGCACCTCTTCGAAGCAGACGCCGCGGTTGCGCCGGTCGGGAAAGCAGCGGCCGCTCACCCACGCCTCGGTGGGGCTGCCCGTCTCACGCGCGATGGAGATGATGCGCGCGGGCCGTCGGCCCAGGAGGAACTGCAGCGACGCCTCCACCGGGTCCGCCGGGGAGCCGGTGGGAACACCGCGGAAGATGATCAGCGTGAAGAGGTTGGTCTTGGTTCCCGCGGAGTAGGGAGAGGATTCCTTCTCGCGGATGCGGGCGATTTCCTGCTCGATGACGCGCGGGTCCAGCACGGCGCTCACAGTCTCCTCCATCTCCGCTCGGGTGATCCCAGGAGACCCGTCGCGGCCTCCGGCCCGGCGCTGCCGGCACGGTAATCGGAGAGCGCGGGCTTGCCCGCAGACTCCCACCCCCTGATGATCTCGGTGATGAACCCCCACGCGGCGTCCACCTCGTCCTTGCGCATGTAGAGGGTGGAGTCCCCGAGCATCGCGTCGAGGAGGAGCCGCTCGTACGCTTCGGGGAGATCCTCCCCGAACGCCGAGCCGTAGGAAAAGTCCATGTTCACCGTGCGCATCTGCGTGGAAGGGCCGGGGATCTTCGAGTTGAACCCCATCGTGATCCCCTCCTGCGGCTGGATGCGGAAGGTGAGAATGTTCGGCGGAGTGGCGGCAGGCTCCTTCTCGGCAAAGAGCAGGAGGGGCGGGCGCTTGAAGTGGATGGAGATTTCCGTGGTGCGCCGCGACAGGCGCTTTCCCGTTCTCAGGAGGAACGGGACGCGGGCCCACCGCCACGAGTCCAGGGAGACACGCAGCGCCGCGAAGGTCTCTGTGCCCGACGTCGGTGAGACGCCCTGCTCCTCCCGGTAACCAGGCGCCTCGGCGCCCTCGATGATGCCGCGGACGTACTGGCCGCGGACGGTTTCCGTGCCCACCCGCTCCCCGCGAATCGCGACGATGGACTTCAGCACCTTCACCTTCTCGTCGTGGATGCTGTCAGGATCCAGGTCCACCGGCGGCTCCATGGCCACGAGGGAAAGGAGCTGGAGCATGTGGTTCTGCATCATGTCGCGCAGCGCGCCGGCGCTCTCGTAGTAGGGACCGCGGGTGCCGACGCCGATGGTCTCCGCCATGACGATCTGCACGTGGTCCACGTACCGGCTGTTCCAGACCGGCTCGAAGATGCCGTTGCCGAACCGCATCAGCATGATGTTCTGCACCGTTTCCTTGCCGAGGTAGTGGTCGATACGGTAGATCTGATCCTCGGGAAAGACCTGCGCGATGCGCTCGTTCAGCGCGCGTGCGCTGGCGAGGTCCCTGCCGAGGGGCTTTTCTACTATTATACGTGCGAAGCCGCGGGACTGGTCGGCGAGACCTGCCGCGCCTATACGGTCGATGATGGTCTGGTACGCATCGGGGGGAGTCGCCAGGTAGAAGACCCTGTTGGCGGGCGACGGGAACGCGGTGCGAATCTCCTCGTACCCCGCCGCGGACTCGAACGAGGAGCGGATGAAGAAAACCGACGTGACGAAGGCGTCCTTGACCTCGTCCGACGCCTCCGTGATGTCATCCCCGTCGAGCCATCCGCGCACGTGGGCGCGAAATCCGGCCGTGTCCCAGTCCCGCCGCGCAAACCCGACGATACGCACGCCCGGGATGCTGCCCTTGAGATAGAGCGAGAACAGGGCCGGTATCAGCTTTCGCCGTGTCAGGTCGCCGCTGGCGCCGAAGATGACGAGCGCCAGGGGCCGCGGTTCACGCGGGAGACCCAGCCGGCGAGAAGTGGATTCTCCTGCATGGCGGAAAATGGTACATAATTGCCGCCATGCAGGCCGAGATCGAAGGTGGCCGGGGGCGGTTCTCGAGGTGCTCGAGAGCACCGACTCCACCATGGAAGACGCCCTCGCGCTGGCGCACGGGGGCGCCCCGTCGGGCTCGGCGGTGATGGCCGGCTACCAGGCGAAGGGAAGGGGCCATGTCCCGGGGAGGTCGTGGGTGTCTCCGCCGTGGGAGAGCCTCCTCGTCACGATTCTCGTCTGGAAGAGGGATATCGCTTTCCCCCTCGCCGAGCTGCCGCTCCGCGCGGGGGTTGCCACGGCGCGAGCGGTGGAAGAAGCCGCCGGCATCGGCGTGCAGATAAAGTGGCCGAACGACCTCGTCGTCGGCGGCCGCAAGCTGGCGGGGCTTCTCTGCGCCGCCAGCGGAGACGCCGTGCTCGTCGGCGTGGGCGTGAACCTCCTCCAGCGGCGTTTCCGGACAGCCTTGCAATGCCCGGCGGTTTCACTGCTGCAAGCCTCCGGCCGCGCCGTCGAGCCACGCGCGCTCCTGGCGCTCATCCTGGCGTCCCTCGCCGGCGTGATGGAGGACTCGTCCTGGCGCGAGGCGCTCAATGCGAGGCTCCACGCCCGCGGCGTGGCGGTGACGGTGGACCTGCTGGGGACGGACCGCTCCGTGCACGGCGTGCTGGAGACGGTGGACGGCGAGGGGAGGATCGTTCTGCGGATGCCCGACGGCTCCTCGATGGCCGTCGAGAACGGTGAGATCAGGCCAGGTCGATGACAGGCCAGCCCCTGGCGCGAGCGACGCGGCGCAGCCGGGAGTCCGGGTTGACTGCCACCGGCTTGCCCACCGACTCCAGGAGCGGAAGGTCGTAGGCGCTGTCGGAGTAGAAGGAACAGTCAGCCGCCGACATGCCGTTCTCGGCGAGGTACGCGAGGACGGCGTTCTTCTTCTCGCCGCGGAACATCGGTGCACCGACAATCCTGCCCGTGCAGACGCCGTCGCGGAACTCGAGGCTGGTGGCCAGGACGCCGTCTATGCCCATGTACGCGGCGAGCGGCGCGACGATGAAATCGATGGACGACGTGGCGATCATGACGCGCCGCCCCTCGCCGTGCAGCCGGCGGACCAGCGCGAGCGCACCGGGGAATATGTCGGCCTTCAGCCACCTTTCAAAGGTCTCCCGCGCCAGCTCGTCGAGCGTGTCGCGTCGCAGCCCGCGCAGGTACGGGAGGGCGTCCTCGCGCTCGGTGAGGCGGATGATGCCGAGGTGATAGGTCATGGAGAACCACGCGATGGCGAAGAGGAGACGCCGCGGCAGGACGCCGCGCTCCATCGCCAGGGCGACGTAGCGGCTGCCGGAGGACCTGCGGGTGAGCGTGTGATCCACGTCGAAGATATCGATGCCCGCCGCCGGCTTCTCGCCCGCCATTGTCACGCGTCTTCCAGGCCCAGGAGCATGGAGAAGGGTTCCCGCTTCCCGCTGAGGGCGGAGGCGGAGAACGGGGTCTCGCTGCCGAAGGAGTTCACCACGAGGAACTGCCGTCCCCGCTGCCGGGCGATCCGGAAGGAAGGCACTCCCCACGACCCGGTGTCCGAGCACACATAGCAGAGAATGATCCAGCCGCCGTCCTTCCGGGCAAGCCGGTGCCGAGCTCCGGGGAGCACCACCGGCGGCTGCCCTGCGGTCACAACCGCCTTCGACGCGCTGCCCGTCCGGCGCCCACGCCTCCACCTCGACGCTCTCGCCCGCGCGCGACCTCGCGCAGCAAAAGGGTGAGTGGTGAATACTGCTCCACCCGCATGCCGCCGGCAAGGGTGGGAAAGCGGATCTCTCCGCTGATCCACAGGTAGGGGGAGTCCTCGCGGAAGGAGTACTCGATGCTGATGGTTGAGTCACCGCGGCCGTCGAGCCGCAGCTCTTCGCGCAGGCCGGTCTCGGACTCCCCTTCGAAAGAGAACGAGCTGACCGTCCGGTAGGTGAGGTCCTTCGAGGAGGTGCGCAGCGTGGAGAGCGCGGGGACCCCCGGAATGACGTCGACGCCCCTGCGGACGATGCCGCAGAACCTGCCGCCGGCCAGGCGGACGTCGAACGTCGTTCCGGCAAGGACGACGTCGCCCAGCATGTGCGCCACCAGCCGACGGCTGTTCGACGCGTCACGGTCCGCATCCGGCGTCGACAGATCCGGGGCGCCGCGCGGCCCCATGAGGGAGAGGATGCGCTGGTACTCCTCGGCTTTCTTGCGCTTCTTCCGCGCCAGGCCGGATTCCGCGGCGATCCTGCCATGGATGACGGGTCCGGGAAAAGGCGACCAGTCCGTGGGCCAGTGCGGGATGCCCGGCTCCTTTTCCTTCTGTTCCGGTATCTCGACGAGGGTCAGGCCCGGGCAGGTCCGCAGGGCGGACAGGAGGATGTCCAGGATCGCTTCGAGGTGGGCCACGGATTCCTCGCCCGAGAGGTCCACCATCACGAAGAGGTCCGCAGGGACGGCGGCGAGGCGACGAAGCTTTCGGGCGAACGCATCCCCGTTTCCGAGTGTCGAGGCCCGGAACCGGACAAAGGGGAACCGACCGGCAGGAGGCTCGGCCGTGTCATGGGCGGTGGTGCAGATGCCCACCAGGGAGAACCCGCGGTCCTGGTAGAGCTTCACGGCTCCGGGGCGCAGGAGATCCGGCAGCTGCGGGATCAGCACGGGCGGGCGGGCGTCCAGGGTGTCCGTAAGGCCGGTCCCCCAGGGGTTTTTCAGCCCCCACGAGAGCTCCTTGTCCAGCTCATCGAGGTTGAGAAGGGGATGGCACGCGCCCGCGTATCCCATGGACGTGACGAGGTCCCCGCTGGACTCAATACGCGTCCCCAGGGACCGTGCAACGGCGGCGCGGCGTCGGGCGGGGATTTCCGGGCTCATGGCGGGCAGGTTCCAGTGGACGCGGCGGCCCTGGAGGGTCCTGAAGAGGGTGTCAAACCACAGGGGGGCCTCATCCCAGGATTCGGCCTCCCACTGGAATCCCAGGCGGACCCGCCTGTCATTCCGTCTCTTCATTCTCTCTTTTTAACAGATGGCGCTTGAATGTCAAGGATTTGCTCAAAAACCACTTGATGATCTCGGCGACTTTTTGTATCTTACTTCAAAAGCGGCACTACACGCTCAAACCATTTTCGCGTGTGCAAAATTAAACTCTTGAAGAAGGAAAGGGGAGAGAAATGGCCAAACAACTCCGTTTCGACGAGGAAGCCCGACAGAAGCTCCTCCGCGGCGTGGAGAAAATGTCGATGGCGGTCAAGGTGACGCTGGGACCGAAGGGCCGGAACGTCGTTCTGGACAAGAAGTTCGGTGCACCGACCGTCACGAATGACGGAGTCACCATCGCCAAGGAAATCGAGCTGGAAGACCCGTTCGAGAACATGGGCGCGCAGATGCTCAAGGAAGTCGCCACGAAGACGAACGACATAGCGGGCGATGGAACCACTACCGCGACCGTGCTGGCATATTCCATGATCAAGGAAGGCCTGAAGCGCGTGGCGGCGGGGATCAACCCCATGGACATCAAGCGCGGCATCGCCAGGGCGGTGGAGATCGCCTCGGAAGACATCAAGAAGGCGGCGAAGGACATCAAGGAGAAGGACGAGATCTCCCAGGTGGCCGCCATCTCGGCGAACAACGACCACGAGATCGGCAAGCTCATCGCGGACGCCATGGAAAAGGTCGGCAAGGACGGCGTCATCACCGTGGAGGAGTCCAAGAGCCTCGAGACGAGCCTCGAGGTCGTGGAAGGAATGCAGTTCGACCGCGGCTTCCTTTCCGCGTACTTCGTCACCAACCGCGACACGCAGGTCGCGGTCCTGGAGAACCCGTACATCCTCATCCATGACAAGAAAATTTCCGGAATGAAGGACCTCCTTCCCCTGCTGGAGAAGATCGCGCAGAGCGGGAAGCCGATGCTCATCATCGCCGAGGAAGTCGAGGGCGAGGCCCTTGCCACCCTCGTGGTGAACAACCTCCGCGGCACGCTCGTTGCGTGCGCCGTGAAGGCCCCCGGGTTCGGTGACCGCCGCAAGGCAATGCTGGAGGATATCGCGATCCTTACGGGCGGCCAGGTCATCGCGGAAGAGCTCGGCCTGAAGCTGGAGAACGTCGAGATCAGCCAGCTCGGTCGCGCCAAGCAGGTGAAGGTGGACAAGGAGAACACCACCATCATCGAGGGCGCCGGCAAGCAGAAGGACATCAAGGACCGCATCGCGCAGATCAAGGTCCAGATCGACGAGACCACCTCGGACTATGACCGCGAGAAGCTCCAGGAGCGCCTGGCGAAGCTCGCCGGCGGCGTCGCCGTGGTGAACGTGGGCGCGGCCACCGAGGTCGAGCTCAAGGAAAAGAAACACCGCGTGGAAGACGCCCTCTCGGCGACGCGTGCGGCTATCGAGGAAGGCATCGTGCCGGGCGGAGGAGTCACCCTCGTGCAGGCGGTGAAGGCGCTGGAAAAAGCGGACCTCGAAGGCATGAGCATGGAGATGAAGGTCGGCTTCGATATCGTGAAGCGCGCCCTGGAAGAGCCCCTGCGCCAGATCGCCCAGAACGCCGGCATGGACGGCGCGGTCATCGTGGACAGGGCCAAGGGCGAGAAGAAGGGCTTCGGTTTCGACGCGCAGGCCATGGAGTGGTGCGACCTCGTGAAGAAGGGCATCATCGACCCGGCCAAGGTCACCCGCTCGGCGCTGCAGAACGCGGCGTCCATCGCGGGAATGCTCCTGACCACCGAGTGCATCGTCACGGACATCCCCGAGAAGAAGGATGCGCCGATGCCTCCGGGAGGCGGCGGCGGAATGGGCGGCATGGGTGGAATGGGCGGCATGGGGGACTACTCAGGCCCCCACCTGTCGAAAGTTCGCACGCAAAGCGGGGCCCCTCGGGCCCCGTTTTTTTTCAGCTCGATCCGAAGAGCCCTCCGCGACCCTCGCGCGCCACGCGTGCTCTTCTCCCGCGGCGCTCTCCCTTGCACAAGGGGGCGGTCTCTGGCACGATCAGCCCATGCGCAGAGAGGATTTCGTGTTCTGCATCGGGTACGAGGGCAGCACCGCCATCGTCGACGGCAGGCTCCTGCGCAGGCACCGCACGAGCACCACGCGTCAGCTCGCGGAGGAAGGCCTGTACAAGCAGGCGGTCTGCTCGGCCGTCTTCAACGACAACGCGCAGGAGCTCGAGGAAGTCCTCACCCTCTACAACGCGAAGATACCGGTCCCCGTGCGCTCCGTGGACGACCTGAAGCGGACCTTCGGGGTGGCGGCGGTCCCGGAGGGAGTGAAGAAGGTCACGGTCGTCTGAAGAGGCTGCCATGGAGCTGACCCGCGACGAGCTGCTCCAGCGCCTGAGAATATCCCCGCGGGAGCTGGAGGAGTGGACCGAGAACGACCTCCTCTCCACCGCCCCCGGAACGGGCGGGCTCTTCCCGGAGTCCGCGCTCGAAGAAGGGGAGCTGATAAAGAAGTTCTGCTCTCTCGGCTACGCGCTGCCGGAGATCCAGAAGATCAAGAAGAGCGTCGGGCTTCCCGTTCGAGACGAGAAAGGGCGTTACGTCTCGCGGAGCGAGTTCCTGACCATCGGCGAGCTTGCGGAGAAAAGCGGCATCAACGTCCGCACCATCAAGTTCTGGGAGGAAAAGGGGCTCATCGCGCCGCACCGGCGCACCGAGGGGGGCTTCCGCCTGTACCGGCCCGGGGACGTGGTTCTCCTGTCGTTCATCAAGGACCTGCAGGCATTCAACTATACTCTCGCCGAGATAGGAAACATCCTGCAGCTCGCCGGGCCCGATCTCGGCGTCACCGACGCGGACCTGGCAGAAACGCCGCTGCCGGAGGTGGAAAAGGCAGGCAGTGCCCTGGAGTTCCTTATCGAGCGCATGCGCGAGGTCCGGGATGCCTCGGCCCGCGTGGAAACGGTGTTCACGCGCCGCCTGCGGGCCGTGGCGCGCGTCATCCGCGCGCGGAAGAGGGGGTAACCCCATGGCTCTCGCGATTTGTTTCGCAAACGCTGCCGCCATGGGGCCTCGACGCCGAGCCCCGAAGGGGCTCGGCTGGGTTGACCCTGATTCTGGCTTCGTGGTATGTTTGCGCGGTTCTTCATCCTCTATAAACAAGGACATCATATGACAGGGATTTCCAATTTCCTCCCCCTTCTCCTTGGCACGCCCGAATCATCGGGGGGACAGCGACCGGCGGCGGAGGCGGAAGCCTCATCACCATGCTGGTCACCTTCGGCTTGATCATCGTCGTGTTTTACTTCCTCGTGATCCGTCCCCAGAACAAGAAGACGAAAGATGCCAAGAAGATGCTGGAAGGCATCCGCAAGGGTGACAGGGTCGTCACCATCGGCGGCATGCACGGGTCCGTCGAGTCGGTCAAGGACGACGCGGTCATCCTGAAGGTCGACGAGAACGTGAAGCTCCGGTTCTCCAAGAGTGCAATCTCCACGGTCGTCGAACGAAAAGATGATTCGGGAGAGACCAAGGAGTAGCAGATTTCATGAAAAAGCGGTACCGATTACTCATCATCCTCGCGGTGCTCGGGGTCGGCTTCTACTTCGTCTGGCCCACCATCAAGTGGTACTTCCTGACGCCGCAGTCGCAGAAGGACACGGCGGAAAGCTCGCGCAACCAGATCAAGGTCTACGCGCAGGAACGTGCTGACGCGGCCGTGAAGGCGATCCTTGCCCTGGACCACTCCGCTGCCCTCCCGCCCGAGTACTCATTCATGATCGCCAAGGCGCGGAACCGCTACAAGTCGGCAAGCCGACCCGCTCCCCGGTCGTGGACCGTGCAGGACGTCCTTGCCGCCTACTCGAGCCGCGGCGACATCACCTCGGATGCCGAGGACTGGTACCGCACCGACATGCTGGACCTGAAGGACCTGAAGAACCAGACCATGCAGCTCGGCCTCGACCTGCGCGGCGGCATGTACGTCACCACGCAGGTGGATTACGCCACCTTCGAGCAGCAGAACAAGACAACGCTCTCCAAGGCGCAGCGTGACGACAAGATCAACCAGATCCTGGAAGTCCTCAGGAACAAGATCGACCAGTTCGGTCTGGCCGACCCCTCCATCACGGCCGTCGGCAACGACAAGATCATCATAGAGATCCCCGGCACGTCGGATCCTGAAACGGTACGGCGGTTCATCCAGGGCAAGGGCCTCCTGGAGTTCCACCTCGTGGACCAGGACGGCTTTGCCAAGGTGAGGCGGTACGAGTCGGACCATCCGGGCGTGCTCCTGGACGCCGCCGGCAACGTGAAGGACACCGCTGCCCTGAGCGTCGTCCCCAAGGGATCCTCCATCCGCGGGGTGTTCAAGAAGGACAAGTACGGCCTCGACGAGCTCACCGGCTACACGGTCCTGTTCGACGCGGTGGGTGTCAGCGGGACGGAAGTGAAGAGCGCCCAGGTGAGCCGGGACCAGTTCACCGGTGCGCCGACCGTCAACTTCACGCTGACGGCGGCGGGCGCCGACCAGATGTACAAGCTGTCCAGCGTCAACGTGGGTAAGCTCATGGCGGTCACCCTGGATGACAAGGTCAAGAGCGATCCCGCGACCATCAAGAGCGCCCTCCGTGACCAGATCCAGATCAGCGGCGGCGGCATCTCGGCGGACGAGGCGAACGACCTCGCGCTGACCCTGCGCACGGGCTCCCTGCCCGTGCCCATCGAGATCACGAGCCAGCAGGCCATCGGCGCCTCCCTCGGGCAGGACGCCATCAGCCAGGGCATCAAGGCGAGCGTGATCGGCATCGGGTTGGTCATGATCTTCATGCTCCTGTACTACCGCCGCGCCGGTCTCAACGCGGTGGTCTCCCAGCTCCTCCACCTCTACATCAACGTGGCCGTCCTCTCGGTGTTCGGGTTCACGCTCAGCCTCGCGGCCATCGCGGGTCTCGTCCTGACCATCGGCATGGCCGTGGACGCCAACGTGCTGATCTTCGAACGGATGAAGGAAGAGTCGCGCCTCGGCAAGACGGTGCAGGCCGTCATCGGCCACGGGTTCAGCCGCGCCTTCACGGCAATCCTCGACTCCAACGTCACCACGATCATCGCAGCGCTCGTTCTCACCCAGCTCAGCAAGGGCAGTATCCGCGGGTTCGCCGTCACGCTCCTCGTGGGCAACCTCGCCACGCTGTTCGCCGCGGTCTTCGTCTCGCGGCTGATCTTCGACTTCGAGCTGGACGTGCTGCACACGAAGAAGATCCTTCTCACCTGGAGAAAGACCGCATGAAGAGAGTGATTCGATTTTCCCGTGCCCGCTACGGGTTCTTCGCCTTCTCGGGCACGCTGATCCTCATCGGCCTCGTCGCCCTGATCCTCCACGGGCTGAACCTCGGCGTGGACTTCAAGGCGGGCATCGCCTACCAGTTCCAGGTTGCCCCGCCCAGCTTCACCGTCCAGTACGCGGGCCCCGACGGCGCGCAGCTTTCCATCCCGGCCGGCGAGCAGGCACTCACGTCTCCCGGCGACATCATCTTCAGCATCACGAGCGCCAAGGACGGGGCCAAGACCAGCTACCCGTTCAGCTACAAGGACTACGCCACGGTCCAGCAGCTCGCCGCGGCAATGATGGCCAGGGTGAACGGGGTGACCGTCACGCTGAAGGGCAATCCCCAGGACAAGCCGACGGACCTGATACCGCTGGCGCAGCCCGCCGACATCAAGGCTGCCGCCGTGTACATCAACCTCTCGCCGGCCGTGGACCACAGCGTGCCCACTTCCATCGCCGACATCCGCGCGTTGCTGCCGCCCATGGGCGAGTTCACCATCCAGGAGGTGGCGCCGACGGTGAACCAGGAGTTCATCGCGCGCTTCCCCGCGCCTGCCAGCGTGGATGAGCAGACATTCCAGACGAAGACCCTGACGTCCCTCATGGGCATCCTGGAAGGGAAGTACGGCACCGGCTCGATCATCATCAAGAGCACCGAGTTCGTCGGCCCGCGCATGGCACAGAGCCTCGCGTCGCAGACGATCTGGCTCGTCCTGGTTGCCGTCACCCTCATCCTCCTGTACATGCTCTTCCGCTTCCACCCGTGGATCTACGGCGTGGCGGCCGTTCTCGGCATCCTCCACGACGCACTCGTCATGATCGGTTTCGACGCCGTGTTCCGCGTGGAGTTCGACGCGGGAACCATCGCGGCAATCCTCACGATCCTCGGTTACTCCATCAATGACACCATCGTCAACTTCGACCGGGCGCGCGAGAACACGAACCTCATGCGCGGCGAGTCCCTGCGGAACCTCCTGGATACGAGCGTCACGCAGACCCTGAGCAGGACGTTCATCACCTCGGGTGCCACGCTGCTGACGGTCATCGCGCTGTTCATCCTGACCACGGGAACCATCAAGAACTTCGCGCTCAACATGATCGTCGGTATCCTCGAAGGGACGTATTCCACCTTCATTTCGGCGTTCATCGTGATCGAGTGGACAGCCGCTTCCGAGCGCAGGCGCAAGAGGCGGGAAGGCGCCCGGGTACGGCATCCCCGCGTCAGCCGCGCCGCTACCGGCCGTTGTCGGTGCACCGTCCGGCCCGGGGGTGTTCGTGCGGCCGCGGCCGAGCTCGTCGGGGCGCAGGATCCGGCGACGGTTCCCGGCGCGTTTGCCACCGAAGCGCAGCTCGAGTCGGGAACCCCCTCCTCGGACGCCGATGCCGACAGCGTGGCGGACGCCGACGGCCGCCGGCAGGCCGGCCAGGCACGGCTCGGCCGCGGCCCGGCACGGCGGCCCGCGGCACGGCACCGGCGCGTCCCGCCGCGGGGCAGCCGAACGTGCTGACCTTCCCCGGTTCGCAGGGGTCGCGGAAGCACAAGAAGCACCGAAGGCGGCATCACTAGGGCGCCATGAAGCTCCTCTGCCTCGCTGATATCCACGGGAAAGCCGCGGAGCTTCGCGCGGCGCTGGCAGAGGCAGCCTCGGCGGACGTCGTGATCCTGGCCGGCGACATCACCCAGCTGGGCGGCGCCGCCGAGGCGGACGCGCTGATCGGCCCGCTGCTGCAGGGGGGGGCGCGCGTTCTCGCCGTGGCCGGGAACATGGACCGCGCGGGAGTCCGTGACTACCTCGGGAAGACGCAGGTCGACATCCACGGCAGGGGCATCATCATCGACGGGGTCGGCTTTTTCGGCCTCGGCGGCGGCACCCATTCCCCTTTCGCAACGCCGTGGGAGCTGGAAGACGCCGAGGCAGAGGGCCTGCTCGCTGCCGCCTACGGGGTTGGCCGGGGCGCGGCGGAAGGTTCTCGTCTCCCACGCGCCGCCCCGCGACACCGACCTCGACCGGGTGAAGGAGGGCGTGCATGGCGGCTCCCTCCCGTGCGGTATTTTTCCTCGCCCACCACGTGGACCTCTGTCTCTGCGGACACATCCACGAAGGGGGCGGCCGCGAGACGTCCATCGGCGGGTGCCGCTGTGCGAACGTCGGCCCCTTCAAGGGCGGCCGCTATGCCCTCGTTTCCATCGACAACGGAGATACATCTGTGACATGGAGGAACACATGAACACGAGCGCCATTGCCGCTGTGGCCAACAGCGTGCGGTCACTTGCCATCGATGCCGTGGAGAAGGCCAAGTCCGGGCACCCCGGCCTTCCCATGGGCTGCGCGGAGCTGGGCGCCCTTCTCTACGGGGAGCTCATGCACCACTGGCCCCAGGACCCGCACTGGATCAACCGGGACCGGTTCGTCCTTTCGGCGGGACACGGCTGCATGCTCCTGTACTCGCTCCTCCATCTCTCGGGGTACGACCTCAGCCTGGACGACATCAAGAGCTTCCGCCAGCTCGGCTCCCGCACGCCGGGGCACCCCGAGTGGGGCATGACTCCCGGCGTGGAGGCCACCGGCGGGCCGCTCGGCCAGGGATTCTCCAACGCGGTCGGCATGGCGATCGCGGAGCGCATTCTCGCGGCGCGGTTCAACACGCCCGGCGCACACCGTCATCGACCACACACCTTCGTGCTGGCCAGTGACGGCGACATGATGGAGGGCGTCGCCTCGGAGGCCGCCTCTCTCGCCGGGTCACCTCGGCCTGGGCAAGCTGATCGTGTTTTACGACTCCAACCGCATCACCATCGAAGGAAGCACCGACCTCGCTTTCTCGGAGAACGTCCTGAAGCGCTTCGAGGGCTACGGCTGGCACACGCAGGCCGGGAGCATGTACGACGTGGACGGCATCATGAAGATGGTGGACCAGGCGCAGGCAGCCTCGGATCGCCCTTCGATCATCGAGCTTTCGTCGATCATCGGGAAGGGTGCCCCCACGCGGGCGGGCACGGCGAAGGCGCACGGAGAGGCCCTGGGACCAGAGGAATCCGCCGGCGCGAAGAAGGCCATCGGCGTTCCCGACGGCGCGAGCTTCTACGTGTTCCCCGAGGCGTCGGCGTACTTCAAGGAGAAGCAGGCCGGGTGGAAGGCGCGCTACGAACAGTGGGGAAAGACGCTCTCCGCGTGGAAGGCCGCGAACCCCGCGCTCGCAAAGGAATGGGACGTGTTCTTCAGCGGCACCGCGGACCTCTCCGGTGTCACGATGCCGGTCTTCAAGCAGGGGGAGAGCGTTGCCACGCGCGCCGCGAGCGGGCAGGTCCTGAACGCCATCGCCCGGGCAGTGCCCAACCTCATCGGCGGGTCCGCTGACCTCGCGCCTTCCAACAGCACGAACCTCAAGGACATGGGGGATTTTTCGAAGGCGAACGTGCTGGGCCGCAACTTTCACTTCGGCATCCGCGAGCACGGCATGGCTGCCATCTGCAACGGGATTGCCTACCACGGCGGGCTGCGCGCGTTCTGCGCCACCTTCATGGTCTTTTCGGATTACCTGCGGCCCGCGCTGCGGGTTGCCGCCATCGCGAAGCTCCCCGTGATCTACGTGCTCACCCATGACTCGGTGTTCGTCGGGGAAGACGGCCCGACACACGAGCCCGTGGAGCACCTCGCCGCGCTCCGCGCGATGCCCAACGTGATCGTTCTCCGCCCCGGCGACGCGGAGGAAACGGAGATAGCATGGCGCATGGCCATGGAGCGCCGCGACGGGCCGACCGTGCTCGCGCTGACCCGCCAGGGGCTGCCCGTGTACGCGAAGGCCGACGCCGGCTGGAAGGCGACGATCCGCCGCGGCGCGTACGTCGCGAAGGATTGCGCCGGTGCGCCGGACCTCGTCATCATTGCCACCGGCTCCGAGGTCTCCGTGGCCCTGCAGACCGCCGCGGCGCTCACCGATCGGAAAGTGCGCGTGGTGTCGGTGCTCTCCCGCGAGCTGTACGCCTCACAACCCCAGGACTTCCGCTCGAAGCTCGTGCCGCGCGGCGCGAAGAAGGTGGTGTTCGAAGCGGGCGTTACCTTCGGCTGGAAGAACCCGTTCGACGACGACACCCTGGCGGTGGGCATCGACAGGTTCGGAGAGTCGGGCCCGTACCAGAAGATCGCCGAGCATCTCGGGATCACGGCAGGGTCGCTCGAAAAGAGAATCAGGGACTGGCGATGACGTGAGCGCGGCCGGCTCCTGTCGGCCGGCCCCGCTGCCCGGGGGGCAGCTGGCCTACCGGGTCCTGGTCCCCCGCGCCTTCCTGGCGCGGGCGGATGCGGCGCGGGTGGCTTTCCGCTTCCGTACCGCGGTACCGCGGCGGACACGGCCCGCTTCCATGGTGTCGTCGATGCGCTTCGTGAGGGCGGCGCCCTCTGCGCGCACGGCTTCCCGGATGGTGCGGATGGCATCGGCCATGGGCCTCTTCCTGGGGGCCCGCTTTGCCTTGACCAGGCCGTAGAGGAACCGGCAGATCTCCGGCGCCCCTGAGCGGAGCTTCAGCCTGCTGATGCTGCGCCGGTACTCTTCGATGATCTCGGGGTGAGCGGCGAGCTTCGTCAGGAGGGTGGCCAGGTGCTCCGGCGTGCGCGTGAGCCATCCCGCCTTGTTCGCAAGCACCCAGTCGGTCGTTTGCTTCTCGTTCGCCAGGAAGCTGGAGATGATGATGGGCCGATTCTGCAGCAGGGTCTCGAAGACCTGGTTGGGTCCGGACTTGCCCACCACGACGTCGGCGGCAGCGATGTACTCGGAGAGGTTCGTCACGTAGCCGCGCGCCTTGATGGCCACCGAGCCGGTGGATCCCGCCGCGAGCGCGTCCATGTCGTTCTTCAGCTTTTCGTTGCGTCCACAGATGACCACCGCCTGGAGCGACAGGCCCCTCTCGATGATGGCGGTGAGGAACCTCTTCACCGGACCGACGCCCTCCGCGCCAAAAAAGAACAGTACGGTGAACGGCCTCTGCCCCAGTCCGAGCTTCTGGCGGAGGACGGCCCTGGATTCGCGCCGCGGCGCGTAGCTGGGCTTGATGGGGAACGAGAAGACCTTCATCTTCGAACGGGCAATGCCTTTTTCCGCGATCTCCTCGTACGATTTCCGGGAGAACACCATGCTCCAGTCGAACGCCGGAGAAAACCAGATGTAGTGAGAGTCGAACGGCTCCGGGTTGAGCATGACCGTGATCGTGTCCAGCTGGCCGACGCGCTGGAGGAGCTCCAGGTAGTGCGTGAAGCTGAAATACGTGGAGACTACGAGGTCGGGCTTTTCCTTTTCCAGGTAACGCACGAACTTCGGCAGCGCAGTAATCCCGAGGATCCTGTCGGCGATCTTGAACAGGAAGGGGTTGTCCGCCCCGCGGTAGAACGCGTTGACCAGCGGCGGGTAGCGCAGCGCCTGGTTCCAGTAGAACTTGTAGATGTAGCGGAGGAACGTCATGCTGAGCGTGATGCCCAGGTTGACAACGCGGACCTCGAGGTCCTTGTAGCCGAGGAGATCGAACTGCTCCTTCAGGGCCACCGCCGGGGCGATGTGACCACCGCCGATGTCTATTGTAAACAGGTCGATACGCTTCATCGATGCGGAAGTGTAGACCCCGCCCGGAGCGGTGTCAACGCGGACGAAGGTCTCCCCCCCGCCGCACAGCCAAGCGGAGCCTGTGGTTGACCGTGCTCTCTTGACAGCGGCGGCGGATTGGCCGATAGTTGAATGAAAGGCTGTGACGGAGACGAGTACGTGGTGCTCCGGCCTGAGAGAGGGTGCCCGAAACGAGCGGACCTGCCGCTCGCGGGAGCTGGAAGGCACCTGGCCGTGAACCGCCGAAAACCACTCCCGAGCCGCGTGCCGGAACGCCCAGCGGCCCCGAAGGGGCTCGCGATCGGCGAGTTGCCCCTGCAAGTAAGGCAACGCCGGAGATGCCCACGTCACGGGCGCCAGAGAGCGCTCGGAGTGCAGCGCAATACGCTGCAGGCCGTGCGAAGCAAGGTGGAACCGCGGAAAGCCCCACGGCTTTTCGTCCTTGGATGCGGGCCTGTGCCCGCGGCTGAAAAAGGACGAAGCGCTGTCAGGGGCTTTGTCGTTTACACGTCACGGTGAACCGTGACCGCGGAGGTTTCCATGGAAGACGTTCGACAGGATGCGCTTCTGCGCATACGCCACTCCTTCTCCCACGTGATGGCAGAGGCGGTGCTCGCGATGTTCCCGGGTGCCAAGCTCGCGATCGGCCCCGCCATCGAGGAGGGGTTCTACTACGATTTCGAGCTCCCCCGGACCCTCAGCACCGATGACCTGGCCGTTATCGAGGAGAAGATGCGCGCCATTGTCGCGGGCAATTACCCCTTCAGGAAGGCGGTGGTGAGCCGGGACGAGGCGAAGCGCCTGTTCAAGGACCAGCCGTACAAGGAGGAGCTCATCGAGGAGTTCCCGCCCGGGGAAGAGGTCTCCACCTACTCGCAGGATACCTTCACCGATCTCTGCCGCGGCCCGCACGTGGAAAACACGAGCGAGCTGCCTCCGGACGCGTTCAAGCTGACGTCGATCGCCGGCGCCTACTGGCGGGGAGACGAAAAGAACAAGATGCTGCAGCGCATCTACGGCACCGCGTGGCAGTCGAAGGCGGATCTCGCGGCCTACCTCAAGAGGCTCGAGGAAATCGAGAAGCGCGATCACCGCAGGCTGGGCAGGGAGCTGGACCTGTATTCCATCCACGAGGAAGCCGGCGCCGGGCTCATCTACTGGCATCCCAAGGGAGCGCGGATCCGCCTGGCCGTGGAGGACTTCTGGCGCAGCGAGCACCTGAAGAACGGGTACGAGCTGCTCTACACGCCGCACATCGGCAAGTCGTGGCTCTGGGAGACATCGGGTCACCTCGGTTTCTACAAGCAGAACATGTACGCGCCTCTTTCCATCGATGACGTGGACTACTTCCTGAAACCCATGAACTGCCCGTTCCACCTGATGATCTACAAGAACTCCCAGCGGTCCTACAGGGACCTGCCGCTCCGCTGGGCGGAGCTCGGGACCGTCTACCGCTACGAGAAGTCGGGGGTCATGCACGGCCTTCTGCGGGTCCGCGGTTTCACGCAGGACGATGCCCACATCATCTGCACCCCGGAGCAGATCGACGACGAGATCCTCGAGGTCCTTCGCTTTTCGCTGAAGATCTGGAAGGCGTTCGGCTTCGAGAACATCAAGGCCTACCTCGCCACGAAGCCTGCGGACGGGATCGGCGACGACGCGACGTGGGAGAAGGCCATCGCATCGCTCAAGCGCGCCGCGGAGACGGAGAAGCTCCCCATCGTGGTGGACGAGGGCGGAGGCGCGTTCTACGGCCCGAAGATCGACCTGAAGATCAAGGACGCGCTGGGACGCGAGTGGCAGATGACGACGATCCAGTTCGACTGGAACGAGCCGGAGCGCTTCGGGCTCACCTACGTCGCGGCCGACAACACGCAGAAGCGGCCGTTCATGGTGCACCGCGCCCTGCTGGGATCCATGGAGCGGTTCTTCGGCGTTCTCATCGAGCACTTCGGGGGCGCATTCCCGCCGTGGCTCGCGCCAGTCCAGGTGGTAGCCATTCCCGTCACGCCCTCATTCGCGGAGTACGGCGAGCAGGTGGTGAAAGCGCTGAAGGCCCGGGGCGTCCGCGCGGAGCTGGACCGCGGGGATGACCGCATGAATGCGAAGATCCGCAACGCGCAGAACCAGAAGGTCCCCTTCATGGTCATCCTCGGCGAAAAGGAGCAGACGGGACGGACCGTGTCCCTGCGCACGCGCAGCGGCGAGCAGAAGAACCTCATCCCGCTGGACGAGTTCCTGTCCATGATCGAAGCAGAGGTGAAGCCGAAGACGCTATGACCGGCATGGTGATCAAGCGGGACGGCCGCGCCGTCCCGTTCGACCGCGGAAAGATCTGCTCCGCCGTCTACCGCGCCGCCGTGGCATGCGGGGGCCGCGACAAGGCGGAAGCCGAGCGGGTCACCGATGACGTGGTCACCATGTTGCGCGACCCCCAGGGGTCGACGAGCTGGCCCACCGTGGAAGAGATCCAGGACCTCGTGGAGAAGGCGCTCATCGAGAGGGGCCACGCGCGGGTTGCCAAGGCCTACATCGTCTACCGCTACGAGCACGCGCTGAAACGATCCGGCCGCGAGAGCCTCACGTATGCCGAGGAGAACATCCCGTACCGCAAGCTCTGGGAGGCGCTCTCCTGGGCCGTCGACCACGGCTGCGTCACCCTCGCCGACCTGAGCTCGCTCGTCGTTGCGGGGCGTCTCCCTGACCTCGTTGCCGCGGCGGATGCTGCCTACGATGCCGAGATCGCCGCCGCGGCGGACAAGATCCTCGCCCGGCGGGATGAGCTTCGCGTCGTCATCATCGCGGGGCCCTCGTCGTCGGGAAAGACGACAACGACGATGAAGATCAGGGAGGCCCTGACCGCCGCGGGCATCAGCACGGTGCCGTTGACCGTCGACAACTACTTCTTCGACCTGGACGTGCACCCGAAGGTCGGGGACGATGACTATGACTTCGAGACCCCGCACGCGCTCGACCTCGCCCTCATCAACGAGCACCTGGAGGCATTGGTTGCCGGGCGGACGGTGATCGTGCCGCGCTACAACTTCAAGACGGGAAAACGTGAAGGCGACACGGGTCCCCTCGCGCTGGAAGAGGGGCAGGTCCTCCTCATCGACTCGCTGCACGGTCTTTTCCCGGGCATGACGCGCTCGGTACCGGAGGAGATGAAGTTCCGCCTCTACATCGAGACGCTGTCCCAGATCAAGGGCGGGGACGGGCGCTTCATCCGCTGGGCCGACGTGCGCATGCTGCGCAGGGTGGTGCGCGACATGCAGTTCCGGGGCTACCCCCCCCACGCCACCATCCGCCACTGGCACCTCGTGCGGCGCTCCGAGCTGCGCTACATCGTCCCCGAGTTGCGCCGGGCCCACGCGCTGGTGAACAGCTTCCTGCCCTACGAGCTTCCCTTCATGAAGGCGCGGGTGGAGTCGTTCCTGCCGCCCCTCGTCGAAAAGCTCTCGGCGTCGAGCGAGCACAGGGACGCGCTGGACAGGGCGTTGCGCGTGCAGGCGCTGTTCGCGCAGCTCCCCGCGGTCCAGGACGAGGAGGTCGTGCCGCGGTTCTCGCTGCTGCGTGAGTTCATCGGCGGAAGCGGCTACGCGTATCACTGAGCGCGGCGGGCGCGGAGGAGGACGTCGATGGACGTGATGAAGGTTCTCTCGACTGCCGCGGGCAGTCCTGCGCCGTGGATGGTGCTGGCGGGGATCTTCGTCGGGGCGACCGTGAGCCGCCTCACGCGGAGGGCGCGGCCCGGCAGGGATCCCGAACGGGAGCATACCCGGCGCTGGGTGGCAGCGTGCCTCCTGCTCTCCGTGGCCGTCGTCTTCGCGCTCCTCGCCGTCTTTCTGCCCGGGCCCGCGCATGTCTCGGATATGCGCCTTGCCTGGGCCGCCGGTGTCGCCGCGGTCCTGTCCTTTGCCGCCCTGCGCTTCCGCAAGGCGTTCGGCATCCCGATCGTCATGCTCCTCGTCGCGCTGGCCGTTTCCGTCGGGCTTTTCCTCCAGAGCATCCACGCGTTCACCGGCGAGACGGAGATCGCGGTGGTCCGCGTGATAAGCGCCGCCAACTCGTCCATGAGGCTCGAGCTCGCCCCCCGCGGAGGAGACGCCGTGCTCCTCACGATGAAGGGCGAATACTTCGCTCCCATCGTGAAGGTCGTCATCTTCGACGATCTCCTGGTCTTCCTGGGCGGCAGGACCTGGTACCGGTTCGAGGGCATGACGTCCTTCGATGCGAACCTCCGGCAGCAGGACACCAACTTCCGTTTTGCACGGTCCCCCGGCATCTCGGAACGCCTTTGGTCATTCTTCGAGGCCAACGAGACGAGGATACCCGGTGTGAAGACGGCCCAGATCGAGATGACCGCCAAGCGCGCCCGGGAGCTCGCGACGTTCGACGTGAAGGTGCAGAACGACGGGGGGGTGGAGGTCGTTCCCCGTTAGGGGATGCGGCCCGCGCGCGACGGCCGCGCGGACCCCGCGGCTTCCTGCCGGGGGGCCCGGAACATGCGTGTCAGGAAGACCGCCTTGTCGACGAACGATGCGGCGATGACGGCGGCAGCGACGTATTCCACGATGGTGATGACCGTGTCGTTCCCGATCCACGGGATCCCCAGCAGACCGGCGATCTCAAAGACGTAGAGCACCATCACGGCGAAGACGGACGCTTTGCCGAGGAACGTGGCCAGGGGATTCGTCTTGCCGTCACGGAGCGCAAGAACAGTCATCCCGATGGCGAACAGCCCCAGGCGCGCGATGATGAGGATGAAGAACCACAGCGGGATGATCCTGTACGAGTAGAACGCAATGGAGAGCGCGATGATCACGAGGTAGTCACTGGTGGAATCGAGATAGCGACCCACGAAAGTGATCTCGTTGCGGCGCCGCGCCACGATGCCGTCCAGGAAATCCGTCAGGAACACCAGGCTCATGAGGGGGACGATGACCGGGCGAAGGGAGCCCGGGAACGAAGCCGCCTGGAGGACCAGGAAGAGCAGCGTCGGTATCGAGCTCAGGCGGCCGATGGTGAGCGTGTTGGAAAGATTCACCCGGGGCAGTATGTCCACGGTTCCCTCGCGGTGAAAGTCCTCCTTGCGCACCAGGAGGAGGGCCGCCATGGTCCCGTGATAGACAGCGGAGATCGCGACGAACAGCACGCAGCGAAGCCACTGCATCCCGTAGGCCAGCGTTGCGCCGACCAGCAGCGCGCACTGGGCGAGGAAGAAAAGTATCGCGTGCATCAGGATGCTTCTGCCCAGCGAGGTCTCCGGCTTCATCACGGCGAATCTATGGCCCCCCCTCATGGCTGTCAAGGACGTGGCGTCCTTCCTGTGCGAAAAGGTCCGATTCGCCGCTGGGTTGACGATCGCTGACGTCTCATTATGATGCCCCCCATGAACCTGGCGATGGTACTGACAGGGGGAAGGATCGCTCTTGCGCCCGTTTTCTTCCTTCTTTACCAGCTTGCTGCCCGCGGTCCGACATGGCTTCTGCCCGCGGTATGGGCAGTCGTGCTGCTCATCGAGCTCAGTGACCTCCTGGACGGCTTCGTAGCACGCCGGTATGGCCAGGAATCTGAGCTCGGCAAGGTGCTTGACCCCTGCGCCGATTCTATCGCAAGGATAACCTATTTCCTTTGCTTGTCAGGATCTGGCATCCTGCCCCTGTGGATCGTGCTCGTCATCGTCTACCGGGATGTCTCAGTTGCTTATATCAGAGTGATGCTTTCATCGCGCGGCTTCCTGATGCCGGCCCGGCTCAGCGGGAAGCTCAAGGCCTGGATCTACGCGGTATCAGGGGTTGCCGGCGTTGCTTGGTTCTCGCTCCAGAAACTCGGCTCGGCCCTGGCGGCCAACGATGCTTTGCGCGACATGCTCCTGGGTCTTTTTGTCGCTTCCGCGGCCGTTGCCGTGTGGTCCTTGGCTGATTACTTTTCGTTTTTTCGGCGGAATTCCCGCGAAACTCAGTTGACAGGGATTGTCGCCATTCGCTATATTCTGTCTTGCCTCAAGCGTAGTGCTAACCTCCGCTAAAGTTTCGAGGGGGAAAGTATCGTCTCTGGAGGC
Source organism: uncultured Spirochaetota bacterium (assembly GCA_963768665.1). Lineage (GTDB taxonomy): Bacteria > Spirochaetota > Spirochaetia > SZUA-6 > Fen-1364 > Fen-1364. The sequence goes on from CAVYIU010000007.1 coordinate 826,514, forward strand.
TTCACGAATGTTGCGGGCAACCGCGGCTTTGTGAATGCCACAGAGCCAAGAGGCCGCGCGTCGCGGACGGAACAGTCCCGACCCGCGTGGGCCTACCGGCACTTCTTCGAAGTGCCGGTAGGCGAACCGCGGAGTACCGCGGTGATGATCTTTGACAGTGAAGGGAAGGGGAGAAGGAGAGAGAGCGGGTCCGTCTGCGTCTTGAGCAATTGAGGCGGGACGAAACGCATTGGACCGGTGTCGCAAAGTCAGCGAGGCATCGGGGGATGCGGTGAACGAAGTATAAAACCTGCCCGCAAGGGCAGGCCTTATATCATGGAGAGTTTGATCCTGGCTCAGAACGAACGCTGGCGGCGCGTTTTAAGCATGCAAGTCGAACGGCAGGATTGGTAGCAATACTGATCTGAGAGTGGCGAACGGGTGAGTAACACGTAGGTGATCTACCTCTGGGTGGGGGATAGCCCGTGGAAACACGGGGTAATACCGCATGAGGCCTTGTGGGTAAAGCCATGAGGTGAAAGGTGCAATTGCACCGTCTGGGGATGAGCCTGCGGTCCATTAGTTAGTTGGCGGGGTAACGGCCCACCAAGACGACGATGGATAGCCGGCCTGAGAGGGTGTACGGCCACACTGGAACTGAGACACGGTCCAGACTCCTACGGGAGGCAGCAGCTAAGAATCTTCCGCAATGGGGGAAACCCTGACGGAGCGACGCCGCGTGGATGATGAAGGCCGTAAGGTTGTAAAATCCTTTTGTCGGTGAAGAATAATCTGGGGAGTGGAAAGCCCTGGAGATGACGTTAGCCGACGAATAAGCCCCGGCTGAATTACGTGCCAGCAGCCGCGGTAATACGTATGGGGCGAGCGTTGTTCGGATTTATTGGGCGTAAAGGGCGTGTAGGCGGCTCATCAAGTCTGGTGTGAAATCGCGGGGCTTAACCCCGCATATGCGCTGGAAACTGGTGGGCTTGAGTTCTTGAGGGGAAGCTGGAATTCCAGGTGTAGGGGTGAAATCTGTAGATATCTGGAAGAACACCGGTGGCGAAGGCGAGCTTCTATCAGAGGACTGACGCTGAGGCGCGAAAGCGTGGGGAGCAAACAGGATTAGATACCCTGGTAGTCCACGCTGTAAACGATGTGCACTAGGCGTGGGGCCCGTACGGGTTCTGTGCCGTAGTTAACGTGTTAAGTGCACCGCCTGGGGAGTATGCTCGCAAGGGTGAAACTCAAAGGAATTGACGGGGGCCCGCACAAGCGGTGGAGCATGTGGTTTAATTCGATGGTACACGAGGAACCTTACCAGGGCTTGACATGTGCGTGAATGTCTGTGAGAGCGGGCAGCCCCGCAAGGGGCGCGCACACAGGTGCTGCATGGCTGTCGTCAGCTCGTGTCGTGAGATGTTGGGTTAAGTCCCGCAACGAGCGCAACCCTTACCGTCTGTTGCAAACAGGTGAAGCTGAGCACTCGGACGGAACTGCCGGTGACAAACCGGAGGAAGGTGGGGATGACGTCAAGTCATCATGGCCCTTATGTCCTGGGCTACACACGTGCTACAATGGTCAGTACAAAGCGAAGCGAAACGGCGACGTCAAGCAAATCGCAGAAAGCTGGTCTCAGTGCGGATTGGAGTCTGAAACCCGACTCCATGAAGTTGGAATCGCTAGTAATCGCGCATCAGCATGGCGCGGTGAATACGTTCCCGGGCCTTGTACACACCGCCCGTCACACCACCCGAGTTGGGGGTACCCGAAGTCAGTTGCCTAACCGCAAGGGGGGCGCTGCCGAAGGTATGCCTGGTGAGGGGGGTGAAGTCGTAACAAGGTAGCCGTACCGGAAGGTGCGGCTGGATCACCTCCTTTCTAAGAGAACAGCGATTTCACGAAAGTGAAATCGCGACATCGCTCTTCACCTCCAACTCTCCTCCCTTTTCTGTATACAAGCCGGCACGCCCTGCGTGGCGGCGAGTGCGCCGTCTTCACTGGACGGCTCTGCTACCGGGGGTATAGCTCAGTGGCTAGAGCGGTGGCTTTGCAAGCCATAGGTCTGGGGTTCAAGTCCCCATACCTCCAGTGCACGGTAACAAAGCGCCGCCCATCGTGACGGCCGAACGCTGTGGGAAACCGCGGTGATGAATGTCGCGGAAATACCGTGACCGCGTTCTTTGACAACTCGAGGGAAGGGGAAGCTGCCTTTGGCTGCGTGCACTGAGTTTGCGCGGCTGGGGTAGCGTAAGTGAACGAAGGCGGGCTCGTCTGTCCCGAATGCCGCGGTATACCGTGGCAGTATTGGCACCGGAAAGACGAGACGCGAGCGACGTGGGGAAGCAGGCCTGAGTGCTATGCCACGAAGCGCCGTTGCGGGGGAGCCGTGACGGATGATGGGAAAATATGGTCAAGCGAGAAAGGGTCCATGGTGGATGCCTTGGAGCTACTGTACGAAGAAGGCCGTGGTAAGCTGCGAGAAGCCGCGGGGAGGAGCACACATCCCGAGATCCGCGGATAGCCGAATGGGGTAACCCGGCGCGTTTGACTACGCGTCATCCATGAGTGAATACATAGCTTATGGAAGGTACACCCAGGGAACTGAACCATCTCAGTACCTGGAGGAGAAGAAATCAAATCAGAGATTCCCCAAGTAGCGGCGAGCGAACGGGGAAGAGCCCAAACCTGGCACACGTGATAGGCGTGAACCGTTGTGTGGTGGGTGTTGTAGGGCCTGTTCTGGTCTCATTCACGTGAGGCCGCGAAGTCAAAAACCTTTTTCATAGCCGAACGTCACTGGGAAGGACGATCAAAGAGGGTGAAAATCCCGTAGGCGAAATGGGAAAGGCTTCGTGGGACAGGTACCTGAGTACCGTGGGGCTCGAGAAACCCTGCGGGAATCCGGGAGGACCACCTTCCAAGGCTGAATACGCAAGTAGCTACCGATAGTGCAGAAGTACCGTGAGGGAAAGGTGAAAAGGACCCCGAGAGGGGAGTGAAAGAGAATCTGAAACCGTGGACCTACAAGCGATCAGAGGAGGTGAGCGATCACCTTTAATGGTGTGCCTATTGCATAATGAACCGGCGAGTTACTATGTGCAGCGAGGTTAAGGCACTGAAGTGCCGAAGCCGCAGGGAAACCGAGTCTCAAATGGGCGATTGAGTTGCATGTAGTAGACCCGAAGCTGAGTGATCTATCCATGGCCAGGCTGAAGCGCTGGTAACACAGCGTGGAGGGCCGAACGGTAGTCCGTTGAAAAGGGCACTGATGAGCTGTGGATAGGAGTGAAAGGCTAAACAAACTCAGAGATAGCTGGTACTCCCCGAAATAGCTTTAGGGTTAGCCTCGTGTTGAGTGTCGCGGAGGTAGAGCACTGGATGGACTAGGGGTCTTTACGGGCTACCAAACCCAACCAAACTCCGAATGCCGTGACATGGTGCACGGGAGTGAGACTGCGGGCGATAAAGTTCGCGGTCGAGAGGGGAACAGCCCAGACCGTTGGCTAAGGTCTCAGAAGTCGGGCTAAGTGGAAAAGGAAGTGCGACGGCCCAGACAGCCAGGAGGTTGGCTTAGAAGCAGCCATGCCTTGAAAGAGTGCGTAACAGCTCACTGGTCGAGTCGTCGTGCGCTGATAATACACCGAGGCTTAAGCCCGAAACCGAAGCCACGGCTCACCACAGAATACTGTGGTGGGGGTAGGGGAGCATTCCGTATGCCGAAGAAGGGGCAGCCGTGAGGCGCTCTGGAGGTGGCGGAAGGGAGGATGCCGGTATGAGTAACGAAAAGACAGGTGAAAAACCTGTCCGCCGAAAGCCTAAGGTTTCCTGGGTAAAGGTAATCTGCCCAGGGTTAGTCGGCCCCTAAGGCGAGGCCGAAAGGCGTAGTCGATGGGAAACGGGTTCATATTCCCGTACCTCTGACGATTTCGAGGGGATGACGCGTGAGGCAAAGCCCGGCAGGAGAATGGTAGTTCCTGTCCAAGGAGCGAGCCTGTGAGGGTGGGAGGAAAATCCCCCGCCTGAGGTGAGCTTTTACGGCGAGCGTAGCGGGAGCGAGGCGAAGCGGGTGGCGTCAAGGCGCTGAAAAACAATCTCTAAGGTGTAATCGTCGGGGACCGTACTGGAAACCGACACAGGTGGGCGAGAAGAAGATTCTCAGGCGCTCGAGTGATTCCGCATCAAGGAACTCGGCAATCTAGACACGTAACTTCGGGAGAAGTGTCGCCCTTGAGGGTTGCGCAAGTGATCTGAGGGGGTTGCAGTGAAAGGGCCCAAACGACTGTTTAACAAAAACACAGGTCTCTGCGAATCTCCAAAGAGATGTATAGGGACTGACACCTGCCCGGTGCTGGAAGGTTAAGAGGAGGGGTTAGCCGCAAGGCGAAGCTCTGAATTGAAGCCCCAGTAAACGGCGGCCGTAACTATAACGGTCCTAAGGTAGCGAAATTCCTTGTCGGGTAAGTTCCGACCTGCACGAAAGGTGTAACGAGTTGGGCGCTGTCTCGATGTGGAGCTCGGTGAAATTGTAGTATCGGGGAAGGTGCCGATTACCCATGGTTAGACGGAAAGACCCTGTGAACCTTTACTGTAACCTGGCATGGGGACTTGATTTCTCATGTGTAGGATAGGTGGGAGGCTGTGAGAGCGGGGCGTCAGCTTCGCTGGAGCCGTTGGTGAAATACCACCCTTGATAGATTAGGTTTCTAACTCCACTGGTGAAGCCCGGTGGTGGACAGTGTCAGGCGGGCGGTTTGACTGGGGCGGTCGCCTCCCAAAAGGTAACGGAGGTGCGCGAAGGTTCCCTCGCGCTGGTTGGAAATCAGCGTACGAGTGTAAAGGCATAAGGGAGCCTGACTGTGAGACGTACATGTCGAGCAGGTGCGAAAGCAGGTCTTAGTGATCTGGCGGTGGTGAGTGGAAGCGCCGTCACTTAACGGATAAAAGGTACTCCGGGGATAACAGGCTGATCTTGCCCAAGAGTTCACATCGACGGCAAGGTTTGGCACCTCGATGTCGGCTCATCGCATCCTGGGGCTGGAGCAGGTCCCAAGGGTTTGGCTGTTCGCCAATTAAAGCGGTACGTGAGCTGGGTTCAGAACGTCGCGAGACAGTTCGGTCCCTATCTGCCATGGGCGTTGGTTGCTTGAGAGGAGCTGTTCCTAGTACGAGAGGACCGGAATGGACGAACCTCTGGTGTGCCAGTTATTCTGCCAAGAGTAGGCGCTGGGTAGCCAAGTTCGGAAGGGATAACCGCTGAAAGCATCTAAGTGGGAAACCCACCTCAAGATGAGGCAACCCTGGGGAGCAAATCCCCCTGAAGGTACCTGGGAGAGAACCAGGTCGATAGGCTGGAAGTATACGTGGGGCAACTCACTGAGCTGACCAGTACTAATTTACCGTGAGGCTTGACCATATTTTCCCCTGCTCTTTGTCCGCAGGACAAAGAGCAGCAGGGGCGGAGCGCAGCCGCTCCGCGACCGTCACGCGAAGCGTGAAGGAGCGGAACGGCGAGAAGCGACGCCCCGCTAGTACGCTCTCTTCTTCGTTCACACATTCCCCCGAGGGCTGTCGCACACGCGCGGCCCCACCGCGGATGAGCACTCCTGGTGCACACCCGCGGCATTCCCCGAGTGAATATTGCCTGGTGACTATGGCGCAGGGGTACCACCCGTTCCCATCCCGAACACGGAAGTTAAGCCCTGCCGCGCCGATGGTACTGCCGCTTGACGGTGGGAGAGTAGGTCGTTGCCAGGCTTTTTTTATGCCCGCACCCTCCCTGCGAGGGTGATCCGTTTGCCATTTGTCGCTTGGAACTCGATTCTCCGGTCTCACCGCATCGGTGAGTGCGAAATCGTGCCGTAGAGGCCGAACGCAAGCCAAGGGAGACAAATACCGTCGGGACGACATTGCAAGAGCGATCGAACAGGCCACAATGGCCGAGGGAAAGAAGTGCCCGACGGAACTGACCGTGCTGCATCGCCGGGTGGCTGCTCGACGAGCGACGGACCCTTGACAGCGTCAGGCTGCGCCACGCCACGCCTTGTGCATGAGTGCCCGGATTCGCCGGCGGAGCGGCTGCGGGGCCCGGAAGGCGGCTGGGCACCTTACGGCGATTGTGCCAGACCCGGCGCAACGGACGGGCTAGAATCGGCACGTGGAGAAGGTTCAAGTCACCCGACACGTCCATGATTGCCGTCTTCAGGGAGACTGGCCTGCTCGTGCTTTCGGAGAGCTCTCGACGAGCAGGCCGTGCAAAGGCTTTTGGAGGGGATCCGCGTAACAAATGGATCCTCCCGCTCGGAGGCGCGCCCCGCGCTACCGAGTCCTCAGCTCCAGCCGCTCCCGCGAGTCCGCCAGCGCCGCCGAGCGTTCCCAGAGCGTCGGATGGTAGCGATAATTGAGCCACGCATCGATGTAGTCGTTGTAGTGCCGGTTGTACGGGTGGCCGCTCTGCCCGGTGGTGTGCACTGACAGGGAGTCGGCGAGGTTCCCCAGGTCCACGATCAGGCGCTCCGAGGAAATCAGGATGACCCTGAAGGGGTCCTTCGAATCCCAGCGCGCTACCGATACGGTTGTGTTCCCGCCTGATACGGGGTAGGGCCCGCGGTTGAAAATGGCCTCTATCGGCTTGATCCCCGACTCACCAAGCGTCGCGTTGCGGAACTCGGCCGTGTGCACCTTTCCCCACTGCCAGCGGTCAAAGCGGCTTCCCAGCTTCTTTACCGCGGCCCGGTAGCCGAGCCGGAATGCGCGCGCCAGGACATCGTCCCGGCCTTCCTTCACGCCTGGCGTACGAAGGTCGTCCCACCACGGGTTCTGCGGCTGTTTCATCAGGTAGTACAGGACGTTGTCCACCCGGCCGCCGGCTTCAGGCGGCCAGAGGTTCTGCGGGAACTGGTCGCGGAAGGTCTGTTCAACCAGCGCCGTCCAGAAGTACCCGTACAGGGCAGCCTCCGGGCTGTCACGCCGGAGCTGGGCATCCCACGCAACGAGCTTGTCCCGGGCCGCGTTCATGTCCGCGAGCTCAGCCTTCTCCGTCTTCTCGCGTGTCGCGCGCTGTTTCTCCGTTTCGGAACCGATGTCCCAGGGCCGCGTGCCGGTAGACAGGTCGATACCACGCAAGTAGGGCACTAGCTCCGCGGCGTGCCTGTCGTAGACGTCCTTCTGAATGGTCTCCATGTCTTTGATCGTGAGACCGTTCGGTTGAGCCTCGATCAGGTCCGCGATGCGCCGGGCGCGCTCGCCGTAAGCAAAGTCGGCGCCCATGAAGTACGGGTAGGAGGGGGCGGCGATCGGGGCGTTGGCCGTCACCACGTAGCCCTTCCGGGGGTTGAAGAGGTACGGCATCTTCTCGAACGGGATGTAGCCGGTCCACTCGAACTCGTCGGTCCAGCCTGGCACGGGTGCAATACCCATCCCGTGCGCCCGGATGGGCTGCAGGCCCGTGGACTGGTAGCCGATGTTGCCGTCCACATCCGCGTAGACCACGTTCTGGGCGGCAACGTCCCAGGAGCGCAGGGCCGCGCGGAACTCCTGGAAGTTGGATGCCTTGTCCAGGGCGAGTAGGGCCTGCAGCGAGCCGGGTCGGCTGCAGCGCGGTCCATCGCAAGGCCGCGGCCGTGACGCCGACGCCGTCCGGGAAACTCGTTCCCGGGGCAACGGAGTAGCCGCCCAGCTCAGCCCAGCCGGCCAGGTCGCTCAGGAGCGGTCCATGCCGCGTGGAGCGCACGCGGAGGACCGTTGGCTCCTCCGCCTTGCGGACCTTGATCGTTTCTGTCCGGATCACCATGTCCACCCACCGCCCGTTCACCTCGTACTGGTCCGCGTTCGCGGGGTTGATCCTCTCCACGTAGATGTCCTGCGTGTCGGTGGCCAGGTTCGTGAGGCCCCACGCAATCCGGTCGTTGTAGCCGGCAACGACTCCCGGCACACCGGGGAACGAGTAGCCCCGCAGCGTGAAGGGACAGGCATCGGTACGGCCCGCGGTGCCGTCATCCCGCAGCCCGTGCAGGCCGATCTCGTACCAGATCGATGGCATCTGGATTCCCAGGTGCATGTCGTTGGCGAGCATCGGTTTCCCGCTTGCCGTGCGAGAGCCGGATACGACCCAGCTGTTGGAGCCCGCACCGGGGTCTCCACCCAGCACCGTGTTGGCGGGGTGCGGGACCCGGTTGAGGACTGATCCAAGCATGCTCCGCAGCTCCTGGTCGTTCACCGTGTAGGGCATGTCCGGGCGGTACCGCGGGAAATAGGACTGCCAGTTCCGGGCGCCGACCGCCCGGAGGATGTCAATGTTCAGGCGCTCAGCGGTATAGTTGCCTCCAAGGTCATAGGCCATGACCTTGCCCCATGCGATTGAGTCAGCGGGCGTCCAGGGCTCGATGTCGACCTTGACCCCTTGCAGCTTCAGCAGGGCGAACTCGAGTGCCAGCCGGGCGGGCTTCCGGGTCAGGATATAGGCGTTGACCCCGGCGGCGTAGGAGTTGAAGTACCGCTTGTCGGCCGCGGGGAGCATCTCATATTCCTGCTGGGCCAGCTGGCGGAAACCCATGGTCCGCATGAACTTGTCCGTCTCCAGGGTGGATTTCCCGAAAAGCTCGGAGAGACGGCCGCTGCTGATCCGCCGCCAGAACTCCATCTGCCAGAAACGGTCCTGTGCGTGCACGTATCCCTGGGCAAAGAAGAGATCCTCCGCCGTGCGAGCGTAGATGTGGGGCACGCCGTAGCTGTCACGGACGACCTCCACGGGACCCGAGAGACCCGGGACGGTGATGGCACCTCGCGTCTTCGGCCAGGATTCGTGAGTGAGCCACAGCCACGCGCCGAGCACAACGGCGGCCACGAACACCGCGGCGCTCCCGGCGATGATGAACCCTCGAATGGATCTTTTCATGACCCACCTCCCTGACGTGCAGGAAGACCGGCAGTCACAGGCGGCGCGCAAGACAACGATTGAATATCCGGACTTTCCGAACTCATTCTACGACGTGGCGGCGGCAATGGCAAGCGCAGTCGATTTCCGCCGCACCTCGTTGGCCGGCGGGTTGCCGGCCTGCCCTGATCGAATCCCGTGAGAGCGCGCGCTGCATGAAGAGGCGCGCAAAACGGGGCGCGTCGACGGAGACTGCAACGCTCGCCGTCGGCGCAGGTGAGGAAGCGCGTGGCAACACGGGAGATCCGTTCGTGCGCTTCCTGGCCGTTTCCAAACTGTTGTCAATGGCGTGCGGCAGCGATAGTCGAGGCGGCGCGCGGGTGCAGGCGCGGAAGGCCCGGGGCTGACGCTGCCATGAAGTACACGGCGACCCTTCCCGACACGCTGGACCTGGCCGATCGCGCCGCGGAGTTCGTCCCAACCAGATGGTGGAAGCGCAGCGCTGCCGTTCGAGGGCAAGGTCGTGCTCAAGAACAAGGAAGCGAAGCGGGTCTCCGTGCGCATTCCCCGCTGGGTGGACAGGCGCAACCTGGGCGCCGCCGTGGCGGGCACGCCGGTGAATCATGCCGCGCTGGACTGGGTCGGCAGCTACGTCGTGTGCTCCGTGGCGCCGAAACAGGAGATCAGCCTGGAGTTCCCTGTCCCGACCAGCACCGAGCGCTCCACGATCAACGCCAACACCGACCGGGCACAGGTCGACAACTGCACGTTCTTGGGCAGCACTTGCGTGGACATCGGGCCCCGCGACGAGGCAGCCACGAGCTACCCGTTCTCCCAGTGGGACGCCATGAAGGCGGACAGGACGCCCACCAAGACCGTGGATCGGTTCGTGGCGGAGGGCGTCGTCAGGGACTGGTGATCAGGCCTGACGGCGGGAGAGCAGGTCGTTGCCAGGCCGTTTTTGCCCGCCCCATCTACCGTTGCCGAATACGCGCTCCGCGTGGTCACGGCAGGACACTGCGCGGGGATCATTTCCCGCGGCGCGCAATGGCGTAGACGGGCTGAAGCTGGGCGTAGAGCAAGGCGAACGTTTCGTGCTTCTTGCGGTAGAGCTCGGGATCCGAAGGTCGAAAGGACTTCCTGATGCTCACGCAGCGGTCAGCGGCCTCGCGGAATGATCCGAAGTACCTTTCCGAGACTGCACCGATCATGGCGGCGCCGAGGGTAGCAGCTTCCGCATTTTCCGGTACGCACACCGTGCAACCGGTGACGTCGGCCTTCAGCTGCGACCAGTAGTCGGATCGTGCACCGCCGCCCGTCGAGATCATGCGCGTCGCTCGGATCCCCGCCCGCTCGAAAAGCTCCGTATTCATCTTGAGCAGATGGGCGACCCCTTCCATGACGGCCTGGGCCAGATCCAGCGAGTCGTGGTGAAGCTTCAGCCCGAAGAAGACCCCGCTGGCATCGGGGTTGAGGTCCGGCGCGTTGACCCCTGTCAGGTAGGGCAGGAAAAGCAGGTCATTTGGCCTGCGCCGTGCCCCGATCTCGGCTTCGAGCCGCGCATAGTCCATCCCGGAGAGGAACCGGTCCCTGAACCAGTCCAGGCTTATTCCCCCGCTTTCGCACACGGGCAGGTAGACGTACGTGTCGGCGAACGGGCCGTAATGGAGCGGGATCCTGTGCGCTGCCGCGCCGCGGTTTGCGGCGAATGCCGCGATGGAAAGGACGGTGCCCGTTGCTTCGCTGATCGTCCCTTCTTCGATGTTGCCCGTGCCAATCATGCCGGCGAAGTGATCCAGGGTTCCCGCATTCACCCGTGTGCCCCTGGCGAGCCCCAGCATGCCCGAGGCCTCGGCGGTGAGCGCGCCGACGACGGTCTGAGGTTCGACGAGAACCGGTAGCTGGTCCTGGCGGACGCCGCAGTAATCCAGGATCTGAGGCCAGTATTTCTTTTTCCCGATATCGAAATAGTGCGAAAAGTTGTAGATCGAAAACTCCCCGGCCAGTTCGCCCGTCAGGCGATAGAGGATATAGTCCTTGAGAAGCAGATACTTGCTCACCGCGCGGAACAGGTCCGGCCGATTCCGTCGAAGCCAGAGCATTTTCGTTATCGGCCAGGTTGGAATGATCGATGTCTGACCTGTCACCGGGTAGGTCACATCGTCGGGGAAAACCTCCCGGAGCTCTCTGCATTCCTTTTCGGATCGCATGTCGAGCCATGAGATCCCGTTGCACAGCGGCGCGCCGTCGGCGCCGAGCAGGACGAGAGATTCGGCCTGCCCCGTGCACACGAGCTGTCCAACCCGGTCGGGATCAATGTCGGCGCTCAGCCGGCAGGAGCGGATGCTGCCGGCAACCATGCGGTAGTACTGGTCTGCGTCGAATTCGACGGTATCCGGTCCGCGAAGATAGTCGACCGCCCGCGACTGTGTCGCCAGGACCCGAAGCTTCTCGTCGAAGACCGCGACTTTCACGTTTGTCGTCCCCAGATCGACGGTCACGACACTCAAGCGTCTCTCCTTGCGCGTGGCAGCGGGAGCGGCCCCCCGTACCAAGCGCTCATTCGGGACTTCGGTCCCCCTTCAACGTCGGTTCACCTTTCGCTGTGCTCGCCGCGAGAGCGGTCGCACCTCTGACGTGGACTCGCGGACGATGAGCTCGGGATTCAGCTCGACGTGCTGGACGACGGTGAAGCTCTTGCTGTGAATCTTCTTCAGAAGCATCCGCACGGCCGCCTCGGCCATCTCCGCCGTGTCGCAAGCGATCGAAGTCAGGCTGGTGGGCAGCTATCCGCCGATCTCGAAAAGCTCCGCTCCCATGCGCAGGTACTCCCCCCGGACTGTCGCTCAGGCGTGCCATGCGGCGGCGCTCACTTCACCATCGACAGGCCCGTCATGGAACAAGCGTCGTTCAACGCCGCACGGACGTCGCCATAGACCAGGATGTAATGCTGGGACATGACGCCTTGCGCAAAGTCCTCCACGGGCGAATCGAGGATGATTTCCAGGCTCGGCAGCAGGGGAGCGGGGGCGCTCCATCCCGCCTCTTCCCAGGGACGCGGCTGAACCGCCTGTCCGGTGACGGCGTGAATGGAATAGGCTCCGCCACGCGCGAACAGCCTGCACAGCGTGACGCGCCCGGCGCGGACCTTCGAGATGTTCAGGATTCCCTCGGAGAAGCCTCCGAAGCTGGCAGGAAGCACCGTCACCGGCCCGTCCACAACCTCGCGCGGAACATAGTCTGGCACGCCGGCGAGCACCCTGTCCTCCATGAACTCGTAGAACTCCATGTACGCGCCGATCTGGCCGGTGAGACACTTCACCAGGAGTTGCGTCACCGCGCCCAACGAATCGTTCTCGGGTATCGTTGGGAGCCCCATCTCGTCGGCAAGCAGCATGAAGACCATGGCAGGCGGAAAGCCCGCGAGCTTCTTCATTCCGTCCACGTCGATCAGGGAGATCGCCTGGTACCCCCTCTGCTCGATTTTCTTCCTGATGGCGAGGTAGTAAGAGGCGCCTTTGCGAAGGGTCGCCTCTGCCGCGGGCTTGCTGAACACCCAACGCTCCCGCACGTTCCGCACGACGGCGTCCACCGCGGCCGCATCCAGCTTTTCGATCTGCTGCACGATTTCCAGCATCTCGAAGGTCTCTATTTCGACTCCCAGCGCGCGCTTGAGACCAACGCCGTCGAACATCGTGCCGTAGAGATTCATGTCCCGATAGCCCATCATCCCGATCCTGGCCGAGCGAAGCCGCGCGGTGGCAGCAGCGGACTGCGCGATGGAAGCTACCCGCGAGGCCTTCGAGCCGCCGTCCGGGGTGTTGTAGACATAGCTGAACGTGTATCCCAGGTCCGCCAGGACACTCCGCAGCGCCGAGGTGCCGGCCTGGTCTGCCGTCGTGACCAGCCTTCCCATCGAGTAGTGGCCGGTGAGCCCCCACAGGACGACGGGCTTGTGCCGGAACGGGGAGAGCACCTCGATGACCACCTGGGAGGGAATCCATCCTGCGATGCAGGCGACCAGGCAATCGAAATCGCCGGCTGAAAGCGCGGCGATCGCGCGCGCGGCGTCAACGCGCTGCGGATCATCGGTGACGGGATCCGTGCCCAGCACCTCGAGCCCCTGGCCTTCCAGCTCGAGACGCGCGGCGCGGCACTTGCCCGCGATCAGCTCCCGTGGCGAATTGACCTCGCCAAAGCCGACAAATGCGACCCTCGCCTTTCCCACGGTACCTCCTGCCAGATGCTTCTCCCGCCCTCCACGGAATCCCGACGATATGGGTCTGCATCCCCCTGGCTCGCGCGACACTGTCGCAGGAAAGTTTCGAAAACTCAAGGCTCTCCGTGAGCCGTTTTTCGAACACCGCTTCTTGACTCCGCGGAGCGGACATGCTAGGACTTCCCGGACTCCGCCGATGATGCAGGCCGTCCTCCTCCCAGCTTTGCACGGTGAGCTCATGAGGGAAGGAGCAATGGATATGGCACAGGGAAGCGAAGGCCAACGCAGGCTGTACTGGACGCAGCAGATGGACGCGGCGTACGAGTTCATGCTGGCCATTCGTGACTACCCGGTGGAGGAATGCGGCGAGACCCTCGCATCCATCCCCGACGCGGCTCGAGAGGCGGGCGTGACGCTCCTGTTCTCTGACTTGCCCCACGTCCTGGGCCTGCCCAGGCTCTTCTCCCTCCGCGAAGGCATCATGAGCGATCTCCTCGCCGCGGCCCGGGAGATGAATGCCCGGGGATGGGCTCTGCGGATCCAGGACGCGTTCCGCACCAGGCTCATGCAGAAGCACAACGCGCTGCGGCTCGACGTATTTACCGCCGTTTTCTCCTGGACGAGATGGGAGTTGGAGGGGCGGGAACCTCCGATCGACCTTTTCCGCCGCAGGCTCGCCGCGCTCATCGCCATGAGTCCGCGGGTCGGGACGCACTGCTGCGGCAGCGCCATTGATGTGTCCGTGATCAGCATGAAGGAAGGTGCCGAGATCGACCGGGGTGCCCCCTACCTGGAGGTCTCGGACAAGACGCCCATGGACTCGCCCTTCGTATCGGACTGTGCCGCCGCAAACAGGTCCGAGATCACCGCGATAATGACCCGGCACGGCTTCCGTGCGTACCCGTTCGAGTTCTGGCATTACAGCAAGGGCGACGCGTATGAGGCTCACCTGATGAGAACGGGCAGACCGGCGCGCTACGGCGCGGTCGACTTCGACGCTGCGACCGGTGCGGTCGAGCCGATTGCCGACGCGGAATTGCCACTGAACTCACAGGAGGAGCTCAGCGTACTGCTCCACCAGGCCATCCGCAGCGATGCGCACGGAGGGAGGCGCCTGTGAGTACCGGTGTCTGCGCACCGGGGAACGGATAACAGTCGATCGAGGACTGGACGAGAAGGTCTGGCAGGACGCGCCGACCAGAAAGGGCACAGGCATGGACACGGGCAGGCTCGTGGAGTTGTACCTGCAGCGGCGTGAGGAACGCGAACGCAGGATCGAGCGCTTCTGGGCAGGGGAAGCAGGATTCCTTGTCGTCCAGCGCCCCACCGCGCATCTCTGGGGTGAATGCAACTCCGTCGAGGGGGTCTGGCAGAACAACCTGCGCCACATGGATTCCTGGCTCACGATGCCGTGGAGCGACGATCTTCCCCACATGCAGGCGTGGTTCGGCACGGGCGTTTACGCAAACGCCTTCGGCTGCCACTACCTGTGGCGCCAGGGAGAAGCGCCGGACACCCACGTGCGCTACCACGGCATCGAAGAGGTGCGGGGGCTTCCCCTGCCGGACTGGCGGAAGTGTCCTGTCATGGGGCTGGTGCTGGACACCATCGACGTGCTGAAGGAAAGGACCCGTGGAATCATCCCTATCGCGCTGACCGATACACAATCCCCGTTTGACACGGCAACGCTCGTGCTGGACACCTCCGAGTTCTTCACAGCGTGCTACACGGAGGAGGAGACAGTCGCGGAGCTGATGGACACGATCACGCATCTCATCGTCGAGTTCTCGCGCGAGCAGGCCCGGCACATCGGCGAGCGCCTGGTGTCGCGGCCCGGCCACGTGATGCCCAGCCTGCCAGGGCTGAAAGGGATCACCCTGTCCGACGACAACCTCGCCGTTTCCTCCCCCGCGATAAACGAAAGGTTCTCGCTTCGCTTCGACCAGCTCATCGCGGAGCAGCTCGGCGGCGTCGCCATTCATTCCTGCGGCGTGTGGGACCGCACGATGAAGCTCCTCCCCGGGCACGGGGTGATGGCTGTGGACTGCGCCGTGTCCCCGCGCGTCGATCCCACCCCGATGACCCCCCGGATGGTGAGGGACGCCCTTGCAGGAAGCGGCATCATCGTGAAGGCCCGTTGCGGTGGTACCCCGGAAGAAATAGACGAGGCAATCGCCGCTCTCTCCGGTCCCGATATGCGTTTGATCCTGGATATCGCGAGGATCGATGAAGACGATGCTTCCTACGCACGGACGGCCGAGGCGAACTACAAACGTGCGACCGAGGCGCTGGCCCGGACCGCATAGCCCGCCGGTTGGTGTCCTGACGGGTGGCGGCCGTCACGGAGAGCCGAACAGCTCGCGGATGCCCTCCAGGATGGACTCCACGAGGAGCTGACCTCCCGCGGGGCCGACCAGGCCGTTGGCCACGAGCGCGCCGTAGCCGCCGGCCGTCACTGCTCGCGCCGTGGGCAGGTAGCCGCCCTCGTCGCAGGAGAGTTGCGCGTGCAGCGTCAGCGCGGCGGGGCTCCTGGCGCGGATGCGAAGCCCGTAGTCGAGGTACAGCTCGAAGGGGCTGGTCGCAAGGGCGACATCCCCGAGGCGCAGGACGTGCAGCTCCGCGGCGTAGAACGGCGTCTTCCTCTGCCGTTCGAACCGTGCCGCTACGAGCTCACGGTTTATCATGAGGACAAGGTCATCGTTCTTGTCGTCGAACGGCCCGGCGACGGGAAGCTTCTCGCGCTCGATCGTCCTGGCCAGGAAGCGCGCGTATGCCGACAGGGGTGAGCCGCTGCCGACGAACACGCTTGCGCCGGGGCGCGATACCTCGGCGCGGGTGTCGCGCAGCGGGCCGGCACCTCCGTGCTCACGGCCCATCAGCGCCGCGAGCTCGGAGGCTGCCTGGGCGTACTCTTCCGTGCTGACCGTGCGCAGGGGGAGCCGGGGGCTGAGCACGAGGTGGCGAAGAACGGGCGCCGGCTGCCGCGCTGCTTCCGCCCGCGGCAGCGCATGCATGACCGCGGCCGCGAGCCGTGTCCCCAGCTCGACCATTCCTGCCTCGTCCCAGTAGGTCGGGCCTCCACGGGAAGGAAGAGTCAGATCCCGGGGCGCCTGGTCGCCTGCCGCGCCGACCTGGCAGAGCACGTTGACACTCTTCCCGTAGCGTTCCCTCAGGAGCCGCCGCATCTCGCCGAACATGTCCGCTGTGACCACGTAAGTGGCTTCCATGACCTGCGAGGGGCAGGCGACGTTGACCACCATGCCGCTGAGCTCCCCCCGCTCGTCCCAGACGCCGATCACCCCAACGGTGTCGTCCTGGCCTCCCTCCATGCACAAGAAGTCCGGTCGGTCGGTGCGGCCGTACATCTCTGCACTTCCGTCAAGGTAGACGACCCTGCGGCAATGGCCGACCGAGGCGAGCCCCGTGGACGTTCCGACCTGCGCGGGTGCCCTGCGTTTCCAAGCGTGCGTCGAGGCGGATGCGATGGCGTTGACCAGGGTGATGCGGAATTCACTGCTCGGCAGGATCGATGGATCACGCTTCCAGAACGGCAGGGGCTCGTATGCCGAGGGCGCGGTGTGGATGTGGGTTGCGCTCACGACAAGTCTCAAGGGGTCGAAATCGGGGATTCGCGTCTCCAGCTCCCGCCGCACCGCTTCCATCACTTCCCGGTTGACCATGGCCTGGTCGCAGGAGACGAGGATTGCCTGCCCGGTCTTCGCGTCAGGGGAGGGCTGTTCCAGGGCGAGCGCCGTCACGCCCAGCGCATCCCGCACGGCCCGAGAGACGCGCTGGTAGTACTGCCCGTAGAGGTCCACGGCGCGCGTGGGCGTGATATCGGCGGATCCCCACCCCGCCTTGATCGATGCCGCACCCGACTTGCTCATGATTCCCCACCTTGTGCCGGGATTTTGCAGTCCTCCTGCTCGATTCCCATCCTATTCGAATTGACACCGGCAATCCACGCTCTGCCGCCTCCCGCGAATCATTGCTTCCCCGTTCCAGGACTTGCCGCTCGCCTCCGGGGCGCCAGCTTCACCCTCTCGGCGGAGCCAGCATCCAGAGCGCGCGTTCCGCATGGTACATGTCCGTCAGCTCCTGGAACGCCTTGGCGCACTCTTCCGACACGCGGAAATCGTTCCGCGCGAGCTCGGAGTCCACCAGCGCCCGCACGTGCAGCAACCGCCACCGCCACGACGCACGCACGCGAGGCGACAGTGCCGCCTCCGCCTCCACGATAAGCCGAAGCGCCTCCTCAACCCCTTCCGTGCTCTTCATCACGTACCGCACGACCCCATCCTTCTCTTCCTTCTTGCGCTCCAGGGTACGCTCCATGATCTCGATCACCCGCACGACTTTTTCCACCACGGCAGGAGAAAAATAGAAGGCGACGTACTCCTTCACGGTCTCCATCGCCGGCCTTTCGGGCTCCCAGAACAGCTGGGAGCAGACGGCCTTGTTCATGTCCTCGAAGATTCCTTCCGAGTAGGGAAGGCCTCCGGAGAGGATGTGCCGGGTCGCGTCCCACAGCGACTGCAGGTACCTCGGGAGCGGGTTCGCTCCGAAGCCGCCCCAGGGCTGGTGCAGGTGCATGCTGATCTCAGGGAAGCTGATCATGGGGAACCCGCCCGGAGAGCCGTGTGCCAGCGGGAACGGCGGGTACACCCCGCCGTAGTCGTCGGCCATGATGTAGTCGACCCAGTCCGGCCTCTGTCGGCCAAACCGCTCCGTGATGCCCTGCCACTCCCCGTCCGCCCAGCGGTCGAAGTACCAGGTTCCCAGTACCACCTTCCCCTCCGGGAACTCCTTGCGGTAGGTCCGCGCCAGCAGCTCTGCGATACGCAGGTACCCGTTGATGCCCCACGGCGAGCACTGCGCGCAGGTGCACCCCCCGTTGTCGTACGGAGTGATGATCCAGTAGTCGACACCGATATCCCTGAAGGCGGCGAGCTTCTCCCTGGTGAAGCCGACCTCCATCTCGGGGACGCCCGGCTTGCTCGGACACAGCTCGTTGCCGAGGTTGTAGATGCGGTGGTCGCCCCTCCTCGTGTTGTATCCCGCGTGCCCGTCGAGATTACTGTCCGCACGGATGTTCGCGGGAGGGTTTTTCCAGCCGTCGTTGCAGATGCATCCCAGGCACACGTCAAGCCCCAGGTCCTTGACGATCCGGAGAAGGGAGCGCAGGCGGCTGATCACCGCTTTCGCTCCCGGGTCCTCCATCCCGGTGAACTCTTCCATGCCGAACCAGACGAGGACGCTGTTCAACCCCCAGAGGGCCAGGTCCTCCACGTACCGCAGCACGTCCTCGAGAGGCGCTTCGTGGTACCAGTTGTGGAAATGTGTGGCAAAGTACATGCCCCGGAATGGCTTGCCCGGAGCCGATACACCACGCCACGGACCAGGGGCAAAGCCTTCTGCGGTGTACGTCGCTCCGCGGAGCAGTTTTCCCACCCCGTACAGCAGCCCCCGATCGCTGCCGCCCGCCACGCGCACCCCACCGCCTGTCGCGTCGCCGATCTCGAACGCTTCCCGCCCGAGACTCGGCCGGATCTCCAGGTGCACGTCGAGACCGGCGGGCTTGGCGTGCGTGACCCGGGCCCCGGAGAACTCCGCTATCCGCGCCGCAAGGATTCCCGCGATCCGCTCGGAGAGAGCCGTCGGCTTGTCCGGTTGATGGATCGCGATCGACTCTTTTACGTTTCCGGTGCTTCCTCGCATCGTCGCCCCTTTTTGTGTGCCCTGCGCCATGGCTCTACCGACGCGCACCCCCGACCGTGTAGCGGAGCAGGTTGTAGCTCAAGGGCGCGAGGGAGGCTTGTGCCGTGACCGGCCGCATCTTCGGCGCCACACGGTCGGGGGTCGCAGCGGTATTGGTCGCTTTCAGGTCCTCGTGTCTGAGCTCAACGTGCTCAACGAGCGCAAGGGCCTCGAATCCCGCAGCCTGCAGGTCCATCTCCATCGCCTCGCGCGAGCGGTTGACGCAGAAGACGGAGAGCGACATCCCCCCTTCTGACAGTACCGCGGAGACGTCGAGATACGGTACCGCGCCGAAGTCCTTGCACTCGTAGGATGGTACCTCGAGCCTGACGTTCATGGAGACGCCCCTCCCGTGCCGCGATGCATACAAGTACGGCCAGAAGATCGTCTGGCGCCAGGCGCGGCCCCGATCCTCGGTCATGATCGGGGCGATGACGTTGACGAGCTGCGCCAGGCAGGCGATCTTGACCCGGTCCGCGTGCCTGAGAAGGGAATTGATCAGGCAACCCACGACGAGGGCGTCCTCCATTGTATAGACGTCCTCCAGGAGGTGGGGCCCGACCTGCCAGGGCTCATTCCTCTTGTTGGCCTCGTCCGAGTGGAACCAGACGTTCCACTCGTCGAAGGACAACATCATCGTCTTCCTGCTCCGCTTCCTCGCCTTCATATAGTCGCAGGTCGCCTTCACGGAGTCGATGTATTGATCCATGGCGACCGACGCGGCAAGGAAGCGGGGGAGATCGTCCTCGTGGTTCTTGTGATACTGGTGAAGGGAGATGTAGTCCACGGATTCGTAGCAGTGCTCGAGGACCGTGGCTTCCCACTGCGGGAACGTGGGCATTCGACCGCTGGAGGAGCCGCATGCAACAAGCTGGAGCCCCGGATCGAAGAGCTTCAGCGCTTTCGCCGTCTCGTTGGCGATGCGGCCGTACTCGTCGGCCGTCTTGTGGCCGACCTGCCAGGGCCCGTCCATCTCGTTCCCGAGGCACCAGAGGACGATCCCGAAGGGGTCCTTCGAGCCGTGCTCCCGTCGCAGGTCGCTCCAATAGGAGCCCCCCGCGTGGTTGCAGTACTCGACGAGGTTTCGCGCCGCATCGATGCCCCTCGTCCCCAGGTTGAGGGCCATCATGACCTGGGTTCTCGCGGCCTGCGCCCAGTGGGCGAACTCGTGCAGGCCGAAGGTGTTCGGCTCCAAGGACCGCCAGGCGAGGTCGAGCCGCCGCGGCCGCCTTTCGACGGGGCCGATGGAATCCTCCCAGGTGTAGCAGGAGACGAAGTTGCCGCCGGGGTACCGCACCACCGGCACATCCAACTCGCGGACAAGCTCGAGCACGTCGCCGCGGAAGCCCTCCGGGCCGGCCGTCGGGTGGCCGGGCTCGAAGATGCCTCCGTAGACAGCCCGTCCCAGATGCTCGATGAAAGAGCCAAACAACCGCCGGTCGACCTCGCCGATCCGGTACTCCCTGTCGATCATTACCCTTGCGCGCATCATGTCCTCCTCTATCCCGGCCTGCTGGGTCTGTCAAGGAGATACTGATTCATATCTCTATTTGTGATATTAATGATCTGAACTTCGATATGCGGAGGCCGCGGGGCAGATACTAAAGGTAGAGCCGCAGAACGATATCCTGATCGTAGTTGCCGAAGCCGCGACCGAAGATATTTATTCCTCCCACGTTCTGCGCGTCTGCCTTGATTCCTATCTTGATCTTGATCGAATGGTGGTCCGTGAGCTTGAGATCCGAAACGCTCACTCTCGAAATCCGAACGCCATCAATGTAGGAGCCTGTGCCCGTGACGCTCCAGACCTTGTTCAGCCCGTACTGTGAGCCCTCCAGCTTCCACCACGCCGGAGTGTACGTTCCCCTCTTGTCGCCGAAGTCTCCCGGCGATATCCACGTGCCTAATTCAACCCCGTTCACCCACAAGGTAATGTCCGAGCGCCAGTGCGGGTTCGTCCCCGGCGTCTCCGACGACAGTTCGGCAGTGACCTCCAGTTTGCGGACCGGCTTCTCCTGGTACAGCGCGTTGTTCGGGAACTGGTACATCACGTGCCCTTTCTCAAACCAGAGCAAACCCGCCTTCACCCGCTCGGGATCAAGGAAAGAGGCCGGCGTGTCGAGGAATCCGATGATCTTTTCGGCAGAGCACATGCCGCAGGGAGGCGAGACCTCGTATTCGATGAAGAGCCCGATCGGCATCTCCACCTCGATCACGTCCTTTTCCCGCGTCTGTTCCGCGAACTCCACGATGAACTCGTCGTAGAGGGCGGTGCATACCTTCTGTGTGCCTTTGAACGCCTTGATGCTCTTTGTCTCTATGAGCTTCGCCTCTTCCAGTATCATGATGTTGGTAGCGACGGTCGACTGTGGCAGCCCCATTTCCTTCGCGATCTCGTTGACGTTCTTGTCGCCGGCGCGGAGGATCTCGAGGATCTTGAGCCGCAACTCTGAGGCCAGGCCTTTCACTGCCTTGAACTCCTGGGGAAGCTGGATCACCATGACCCGTCGTCTTCTATTTTCACGACTGACCGAGGAAGTCACTTGCATCAGTGTAAACCCTCAATTATCGGTAGAATATCATATTTCCTGATTTGTTCAAGACGCCGGGGTTTTCCCTTTGAGGCGGAGCGCGCCTGCCACAAAACTCTTGATCGGCGCATGAGAGTAGTGTATGCTACCTGTTACATATCATGATAATTGATATGTAGAAAGAGAAATGCTTCGCATTTCTCAAGACAGGAGGTGTTCCATGAAGGTCTTGCGCAGCCGTACGTGGATCGTCGTCCTCTTCTCATTGCTCGTCGCAATGCCCCTGATTGCCGAGGGCCCCGCTGGATACCCGGCGTATAACGGCTCGGCCGTGAAGCTCTCAGAATGGGCCTGGACAAGCAATGAGAACTTCTCGAACGATCTTTTCACCAAGGCGTACCCCAGCATCACGATTAACTGGACCAACAACGGGGTCCCGTACGCCCAGATCCTGACCGCGACCGCTGCAGGGACGGGGTTGCCGGACGTCATCATGTCCGAATACACGTACGCACCCCAGTTCATGGCCTATGGCAGCTTCGCCGCAATCAACAAGTGGGTTTCCCGTGACACGTATCTGAAGTACTATCCCGAGGTTACCCTGAAGTGGACCGCCATGGACGGGCAGATCTACGGCACGCCGCAGGACAGCGGCGCGGCCACCATGGTCTACCGCAAGGATGTCTTCGACAAGTACAAGCTGACGGTTCCCAGGACGTGGGACGAGTTCGCCACGCAGGCCGCAAAGCTGCACGCCGCGGATCCCACCATCACCATGATAAGCTACCCCGGCAACTGGATCCTCGGCCCCATGGGCCTGGTCTGGCAGGCGGGCGGGAAGCTCTTCGACTACGCCAACGGGAAGTGGTACATCAGCTTCAAGAACCCCACCTCGGTGAAGGTCTTCAACTTCTGGGCGAAGCTCATCCGGGACAAGTCCGTGAACGCCGACCTGTGGTGGAACGCGGACTGGTACAAGGAGCTCACCGACGGCAAGGCCGCCACGGTGGTCTCCGGTGGCTGGTTCCCCGAGTGGCTGCAGCTCAACAGCAAGGTGGACCCGGGCATCTGGCAGGTGGCGCTCGTCCCGCAGTGGGACGCGTCCAAGCCGCAGAACGGCGAAATGGGCGGATCCGGCTTCTACGTCAGCAGCCAGTCGAAGAACACCGAGGCTGCCGCCCTGTTCGTGCTCTGGCTGAACTCGGCGAAGGAATCCCTGGTCCAGCTCCACGACAAGAGCCAGTTGCCCATCCTCTGGGGCCTGAACTTCACGAATTCCCTCGCCCTGGACCTGGCCAACCAGGCCTACCCCTACTTCGGCGGCCAGAAGATCACCCCCATCAGCGTCAACGCCATGGCCCAGGTGAAGACCGCCTTCACGGCCCTCCCCATCATGGACTACGTCTCCTCCAGCTATAACGACGAGTTCCAGAAGTTCGTGACGGGTGCCGAGGACATCACCACGTTCCTGAACAACTGGCAGACGAACGTCGTGGCGTTCATGAAGAAGCAGGGATTCAACAACCTGGTGGTGGATCAGTTGCCCTAGGCGCTTCCCCCTGCAGATACTGTCGATGGGCTGCCGCGCCGTGATAGAATGGTGCGGCGGCCCGCTGATTTTTCGACGATTCGCACCGCGGCCTCCGCGGCCGCGGGAGATCACGCGATGTCGCTGCGGTCCTGCGCCGCACCGGCGGAGAGGCGGACATGAGGCGCTACCAGTCGACCAAGGCATACCTCTTTCTCTTGCCCTTCCTCGCATCTTTCGTCGTCGTGACGGCATTTCCGGTGGTCTATGGGGGCTACCTCTCGCTTTTCGGACAACACGGGGTGAGGATGTGGTTCGTTGGATTGGCCAACTTCGTGTCCGTGTTCACGGATCCGTTGTTCTGGCAGGGGTTCGGGATGCCGGTCTTCCTGCTCCTGGTCCAGGTGCCCGGCATGATCGTGATCGCGATCTTCATCGCGCTGCTCTACCAGCAGGTCAGCCACTCCACGGTGTACCGTCTGATCTTCTACCTTCCGTATGCGCTTCCGGGCGTCGTCGCGGGCATCCTGTGGTCCTACATGTTCTCCAAGTCCATGTCGCCGCTCGTTCCGCTGTGGCACCTGTTCGGCGTGGACAAGCCGGTCTTCCTCACCCTCACGAGCGTGCGCTGGGTGCTCCTCGTCATCATCCTCTGGGAGTGGACGGGCTACACCTCGCTCATCGTCTACTCCACGCTGGTCTCCATTCCCAAGGAGTATTCCGAGGCGGCGGAGATGGACGGGGCGAGCTGGGTGAAGGTGGCGTACTACATCAAGGTGCCGCTGCTTCGCAACACGGCCTTCGTGCTCTTCATCTTCAACGCCATCGGCGCCATGCAGGTCTTCAATGAGCCACGGATGATCAACGTGCTCCTGACGCTCCCGCAGAACTACACGCCCGCGATGTACATGTACAACCAGGCGTTTGCCTATGGCGCGTTCACCTACACGATTGCCATGTGCCTCGTCCTGGCCGCGGTCACATTCGTCGTCTCGTACTTCTTCATGAGGCAGTCCCAGAGGGAGCTCGACGTCCATGCGTGAGATACCGCCCCTCGCGGGAGAAAGGCAGCGGAGATGAAAGCGCACCACCGCGTCAGGTTCGAGGTCGTTGCGATCCTCCTCTCCCTCTTCTTCGTTCTCCCCCTCTACTGGCTGCTGCAGAGCACCACCAAGGACAACGGTCAGCTCCTGGAGGGCACTTTTGTCCCCGGCATGCCCAATCACTTCGTCGACAACCTCGTCGGCGTCTTCACCTATGACCACGGCGTGTTTCTCCACTGGCTGGTGAACTCGTTCCTCTATGCCGGCGTCGGCTCCGTCGTGGGCACCTTCTTCTCGGCCATGGCGGGATTCGCGTTCCGGCGATACCACTTCTTCGGCCGCAGGCTCCTCTTCATCCTCATCCTCGGGTTCGCGCTGGTGCCGGGGTTCGCCACGACCCTCCCGCTCTTCATCGAGTTCAAGATCTTTCATTTCCTGAACACGGCGTGGGCCATCATCATTCCCTCCATCGTCAGCATCTTCGGCGTCTACCTCATGGTGGTCTACTGGAACCAGGTGCCGGAGGAGATGCTCGACGCCGCCATGATGGACGGCACGAGGGAAGCGTCGATCTTCCTGCGGATCGGGCTTCCCACCATCCTGCCCGGTGTGACAACCCTCCTTCTCCTTTCGTTCGTGGCCACCTGGAACAACTACTTCCTCGCGCTCATCATGCTGAACAGCCACGAGACGTTCCCGCTGATCCTGGGGATAACGACCATCAGCTCCTCGTCGGGGTTCCCGATCTACAACCTGACCCTCATGGGCGCCTTTCTCACCGCCCTTCCGCTGCTCATCCTCTTTTTCACCCTGCAGAGGTTCCTCGCGCCGCAGCTGACGGGATCCATCAAGTGAGCCGTCGCGGCATGAGGAGGCTTTTCGTTTCCGTCTCCGTGTGCCTCGTGCTGGCCACGGGCGGCTGGGGAGCACCGCAGAGGCTGCAGATCGATGCATCGATACGGGGCACGCCGATCTCCACGTACATCTATGGCCAGTTCATCGAGCACCTCGGGCGCGGCGTCTACGGGGGTCTCTGGGCAGAGATGCTGGAGGACCGCAAGTTCTTTTTCGTCATCACGGATCGATATGCACCCTGGGGCACGACATCGGATCCCAACTGGGGATCAGGACCCTACGACTATCTGCGTGCCTCGCCCTGGAAAGTCGTAGGACCCGCCAGGACCGTCACCGAGGACGTGGATGCGCCTTTCACCGGGATTCACTCTCCCATCGTGCACCTCCCCGCGGACGGGGCTGCAGGAATATCCCAGGAGGGGCTCGCGCTGGAGAAGGGGAGGAGCTACAACGGGAGGATCGTCCTTTCGTCTGATCCGGGCGTGAGCGTGCTCCTGCGCCTCGTGGGGGACACGGGGCAGGACCTGCCGCTGCCCGTCCTGCGACCGGGCGGGCAGTACGGGACGTTCCCCTTCCAGTTCGTGGCGCCGTGGGCCAGTGATAACGCGAGGCTGGAGATCCTCGGCACGGGGAAGGGGAGCTTCCGCATCGGGGCCGTTTCCCTGATGCCGTCGAACGCGTTGAACGGCTGGAGGCGCGACGTGGTGGCCCTCCTGAAGGAGCTCAACGCGCCCATCTACCGCTGGCCCGGCGGCAATTTCGTCAGCGGGTACAACTGGAAGGACGGCATCGGGGATCGCGACAGGCGCCCGCCGCGGCAGAACCCGGCCTGGCGCGGCGTGGAGCCCAACGACGTCGGCATCCACGAGTTCATGGACCTGATGAGCATCGTCGGCGCCGAGCCCTACGTCTCCCTCAACACGGGGCTCGGCACGGTGCAGGATGCGGCGGACGAGGTGGAGTACTGCGTGGGTTCCGTGCAGACCTCCATGGGCAGGCTTCGGGCCGACAACGGCCATCCGGACCCGTTCCCGGCCACGTGGTGGGCCATCGGCAACGAGATGTACGGCCAGTGGCAGCTGGGGTACATTCCGCTCTCGGACTACGTGCGGAAGCACAACAGCCTGGTGGACGCCATTCGCAGGGTGGACCCGAACGCGCACGTTGTCGCCGTAGGGGCCGTGGGGCCCTGGGACGAGGGCATGCTGGCGGGCGGCGCAGACCACATGGACCTGCTCAGCGAACACATCTATCGCAAGGAGCTGTCCGACGTGGATGCCCACACGCGGCAGCTTGCGGATGACATCGACCGCATCGCCGCGGTCCACCGCGGCTACCGCAGGACCATTCCCGCGCTGGCAGGCAGGGATATCCGGATCGCCATGGACGAGTGGAACTACTGGTACGGTCCCTACGTCTACGGCGAGCTGGGCGTCCAATACCACCTCAAGGACGCGCTGGGGGTCGCGCGCGCGCTCCACGCCTTCTTCCGCAACAGCGACATCTACGCGATGGCGAACTACGCGCAGACCGTCAACGTCATCGGCGCCATCAAGACGTCTCGCACCGCGGCCGTGTTCGACACGACGGGACTCGCGCTGGAGCTCTACAGGAACCGGTTCGGATCCGTCCCCGTCCAGGTGTCAGGTCCTGCCGGAGCGCTCGATGTCTCCGCCGCACTGGCCGAGGACGGCACGGCCCTGACCGTGGCCGTCGTGAACCCTGGGCCGGGCGCGGAGGACATGCTCGTCGATATCCGCGCAGCCGCGCTCTCGGGTGCCGGCACGAAGTGGACGCTCACCGGGCAGGATCCAATGAGCTCGAATCAGCCTGGCAAGCCACCCCAGGTCACGATCGTCGAAGGAACGTTCACGCCCGGGGGGACCCTGTCGGTCCCCGCGTATTCGGCCACCATCTTCCGCTTCGCGTTGCAGTAGCTCGGAGGCGCGCGGCGACAAGCGTGGCACGGCGAAGCGCGGCAGGTATTTGCGAAGCATTTGGATGCTCCGAAGCTGCGCACGATTCCTTTCGAGCGCGCCACCCGACGTGCCATGACCGGTTGGTTGAAAAGCGATGCTTCCTTGACAACCCGATCCCGTTCTGCTACGAAGGGCTTGTTCTTGCCGAAATCCCCGTTGGTCGATCCTGACAGGTGGCATGCCTGAGACGTGTTTTCGAGTCCGTGGCGGATAGATCGCGAAAAGGAGGAAGAATTTCATGATGAAGGTGCTGAGAACATCGGTTCACGTTGCGCTTTCGCTTGCCGTCATCCTGGCATTCGTCGGGTGCGCAAAGAAAGAGCCGCAGAAGCTTACGATGTGGGTCCCGGGGCGGGACAGCTACATCGGGCCTGATGAGCAGAAGAAGGCCCAGGACCAATGGTACATCTCCCAGGCGTTCCGCCGCTTCGAGAAGGCGAACCCGGGCGTTTCAGTGGAGCTCGTGGTCCAGTCCGATGCGGCTGCGTCCCATCAGCTGTTCAAGGCTGCCGCCGTTGCGGGGAAAGCGCCTGACGTTGCCAACCTGTGGTCGGGACAGGCATCCTTCGGGATCAAGGACGCCATCCGACCCATCGACGACATCGTGCCAAAGGCCGACCTGGCCAACATCGTCGGCTGGGACACGATGCGGGACGGGTTCAAGGCCGATGGCAAGCTCTATGGCTACCCGGGCTACACCGTCACCCTGTGCTTCTTCTTCTACAACAAGACACTCGTCAAGAAGGCGGGACTGGACTTCGAGGCCAACCCCCCCCGGACCCTGAAGGATTTCGACGCCGCCCTGGAGAAGATCAAGGGAACCGGCGTGCTTCCCATCGTCACGGACGAAAGCTTCCCGTGGCTGAACCTCTACATGGCGGTTTACTGGTGGTACCAGATGAGCGGCCCGGCGCGCATCCTGCAGGACTGCTCGGGAGAGGCGAAGTTCGCCGACGACCAGGGCCTTCTCAACATGCTGGACTACTACCACTCCCTCTATACACACGGGTATGTGAACAAGGACGCGGGAACCTCATCGGACTACTGGGCCAAGTTCCTCCAGGGCAAGGCGGCCATCACACCCAACGTAACGTTGGTCATGAATGACGCCATCTCCGCCCTGGGCAAGGACAACGTCGGGATCATCGCCCCCCCCGACATGGACCCGAACGCGCCTTTTGCCACGGGCAAGGTGGTTGGCGGGACGGGCGGCGCGAATGTCGTGTCCATCAATGCGAAGAACCCGCAGCTCGCCGTCAAGCTCATTTCCTTCCTGACCTCCAAACCGGAAACTCTCGAGCTCCTGAAGTCGCAGTCCTTCGTTCCTGTCCGCAAGGACATCACTGCCGCGGACATGGGATTCGAAAAGGGATCCGTGCAGGAGAAGATGTATTCGTTCAAAGACAAGTACGTCTACTTCGTGGATAACATCCTGGTCCCCGGCGTGGTGGACGAGTACTACAAGCTGTGCCCGCTCGTCCTGACGGGAAAGATGACGCCGAAAGATTTCGCCCTCGACCTGGACAAGACGGCTGCGGAAGTCAAGAAATAGGAACGCTTCGAAGCGCTGACCGGGGGCCGCGCGCCCCCCGGCGGCCTTCGGATCCGCAGGACCCCGTCGTGCAGAAGCCCCCCGCACATCGCATGGCAACGCGACGGCAGATCAGGACGCGCCAGGCCCTGCTGTCCATCCTGCCTATCATCGTGGTCCTGCTCGCCATCCGCGCGTATCCCATCGTCACCGCGGTGGTGAA
Source organism: uncultured Spirochaetota bacterium (assembly GCA_963768665.1). Taxonomy (GTDB): domain Bacteria; phylum Spirochaetota; class Spirochaetia; order SZUA-6; family Fen-1364; genus Fen-1364. The sequence goes on from CAVYIU010000007.1 coordinate 855,034, forward strand.
GAGCTTCACCAACTGGGACGGCCTTTTCAAGAGCCAGTACGTCGGCTTCACGAACTATTCCCGCCTGCTCGGCGGCAGCGTCTTCTGGACGCTCATCCGCAACAACTTCATCCTGCTCATCAACGTCCCCGTGCAGGTGTTCCTCGGGCTTATCGTCGCGGTGCTCCTCCACGAGAGGGTCCTGGGCTGGAGGTTCTTCCGCTCGCTGTACTACATCCCCCAGATCATCTCAGCCGTCATCATCGGCTACCTGTTCCGCACGCTCTTCAGCATGGACGGTCCCATCAACATGGTCCTGGCGCGCATGGGAATGATGCCTGTCCCGCTGGAGTGGATGGGCAGCGCGGGAACCGCTCTCGCGGTGATCATCTTCACCCTTGTCTGGTCCTCGCTAGGCTGGGTGGCCATCGTGTTCATGGGAGGACTCTCCACGATCCCGGATTCCGTCTTCGAAGCGGCGCGCATTGACGGCGCGGGGTTCTGGCGCCGGACCTTCCAGGTCGCGATGCCCCTGCTCGTGCGCGTCCTGGAATACGCGATCATGCTGTCCGTCGTCTGGACCTTCACGGGGCTGTTTCCCTTCATCTTCTCCATGACCCGCGGCGGACCCGGCTATGAGACCACCACGCTGGACTACATGATCTACATCAAGAGCTTCGTGAGCGGGGTGAACCTGGGCGAAGCGTGCGCGCTTGCGGTGCTCCTCCTCCTCATCGTCCTGGGGCTCACCACCGTCCAGTTGCGCCTGACGAACCGCGTGGACGACTGGAGCGACTGAGGATGACGCGATCCGCGCGCGCGCCCTCCGTCGGGAAAGCTGCCATCTTTGTCACCCAGCTCGCCCTGGGGGCGACCTTCCTCTATCCGCTTTATTTCATGATGATCAACGCGCTGAAGACCCGCCCGGGGTATTACACGAATCCTTTCTCCCTGCCGTCCGCTCCGCTGCAGTGGATCAACTTCAGCGCGATGATCAGCCAGTTCAAGATCCTGCTCCTGTTCCGCAACACGTTCATCATCTGCGTGGGCACGATCGTCCTGTTGATCATCCTGGGCGTTACTGCCAGCTACGCTTTTGCGAAGCTTCGCTTCCGCTGGACGCAGCCGGTCTACATTGCCATTGTCGCCACGCTTTTCATCCCGGCACAGGTCACGATGATCCCGATGTATGTCCTGTTCGCAAAAGTGGACCTGGTCAACTCCTTCACGGGCGTCATCCTGGCCTACACCGCTCAATTCATCCCGGAAGTGGTCATGCTCATGACGGCCAACTTCCGTTCCATCCCGAATGAGATGCTGGAGGCCGCGGAGATCGACGGCTGCCGTTATGGGAACGTGCTGCAGCACGTGGTCCTGCCCACGGGACGCGCCGCCGTCTTCCTCACTGTCATCTTCTATTTCATAGTCATGTGGAACGACCTTTTCATCCCCATGATCCTCCTGCAGCAGATGGACATGCGTACCGTGACGGTGGCGCTGGCTACCCTCATTGCGCGGTACACCGGTGATCCGCCCTACCAGTTCGCCGGGCTCCTTCTCAGCGCCATCCCCGCGCTCATCGTGTATATCGTGTTCCAGCAGTATATCGTGAAGGGGCTGACCGCGGGCGCCATCAAGTGACGGAGGACGCTGAACGATGATCAGGGGTCTCCTGCGTGCGATCGACGACGAGGGCATGGAGCGGGTCCACAACGCGGCCCTCCGGGTACTGGAACAGACGGGGCTCCTCATCCGGGGTGAGTTCCTCCTCCGTGCGCTGGCGGATGCAGGCTGCAGGGTCGACTTCGCGAAGCAGCGGGCCTGGTTCCGCGCCGACCTCGTGGAGCGCCAGATCAGGGCCCAGCGCGGCCGCTACGCCATGGTCCGTTCCTCCCTGTGGTACCCGTTCTGCGCCCGGATGCCGCAGAACGACGCGGCGCTGCCTGCGGACTTCACGGTGGACTACGGCTTCACCACGCCTTCGATGTACGACTATCCCGAGGGAACGTACCGGCGTTCCGACCGCGCAGCGACCAGGTGGAAATGATCCGCCTGGGGGACGCCCTGGAGCCTGTCAAGGCCGTCTGCGCTCCTTTCATCTGCGGGGATGTCGATCCGCGGATGGAGTCCATGGAAACGGCGCGCATGCTGCTGCTCAACACGGACAAGCCTGGCTGGGTGAGTACGGCGAGCGCGAAAGAGGTGCCATTCCTCGCAGAGCTTGCCGCGCTTGCAGTCGATGTCCGGGGGAAAGCGGACGGGAGGGAAGCATCGGGACGGTACCCCGCGGCGGAAAAGGCAGCGCTCCTTTCGCGCATGCCGCCGATGTTCGCCCACGCCTACTGCACGACTTCGCCGCTGAAGCTGGACACGCACGCATGCAGTGTCCTCAAGGAGGCGCTCCAATACCGATTTCCCGTCAACTTCGCACCTATGCCGATCCTGGGCGGCACGACCCCCATGACCCCTGCCGGAAGCATGGTCGTGGCAACGGCGGAGATCCTGGGCTGCATGACGGCAGTCTCCCTCATCGACCCGGGCCTGTTCTTTTACGCCACGGTGATCTCCGGTGAGACGGACATGAAGACGACGCAGGTCTGTTACTCCACGCCGGCGGCCATCCTCACGGACGCGGCGCTGCACCAGCTCTTCCGGTTCTCGATACGGCATCGTCCTGAACGTGGAGCCGGCCTACGTGGAGGCGAAGTGCCCGGGGATCCAGGCCGCGTTCATGAAGACCTACCGCCAGATGGCATTCGCCGGCATGGTGAGCGCGCCGCACCCCATCGGGCTCCTGGACAATGGCTCGGTCTTTTCACCGACCCAGGCAATGATCGACCTGGACGCGAACAGGGCGATGTTCAAGCTGGGACAGGGCTTCCCGGTGAACGATGACACTCTCTGCGTGGACCTTGTCAACCACCTGGAGTTCGGCGAGTCGGAAGTCTACCTCCAATCCGATCATACCCTCGCGCATTTCCGCGATGTCATGTGGGATACACGGGTCTTTGACCGCACGTATCGGCGGGACGGGGCGTACCGTACCGTCGACGCCGACGCACGTGTTCTTGATGAGGCGGACAACGAGTGGAGAAGCCTTGTTGCGGCGCATACGCCGCCCGTGAGAGATGCCCATTTTCGGGCAGAGGTCGACGGGATTGTGGATTCGGCCCGTCGGGAGCTCACGGCCTGAAAGCGCGCGGCGTTGGCCCGCGTCAAACGTCGGCGCCTCACTGACGGACGATTGTTCCCCCCATGATCACTGCTTTCAGCTCCAGCTCCTTGTCGAGGATCACGACGTCGGCGTCCATACCCGCTGCAAGGCGCCCCTTGCGGTGCAGGCCCAGGATCCGCGCAGGTGTCCGTGAACACAGCCGTGAAGCATCTGCAATGCTCCTGCCGAACTTCCGCACCGCGTTGCGAAAAGACTCCAGCTGCGTGAGCGTGCTCCCCGACAGGATGCCGTCGGAAATCCTCCGTATGCCGCGGGAGGCGGTCACCTCCACAGGCTCGCCGGGAATCAGGCCGTCATAGCGTCCCGGCGGCAGCCCGGATCCCTTGAGGCTGTCGGTGATGAAAGCCACGCGGTCCAGGCCCTTGCAGCGCAGCGTGGTCTCCACGAGGAGAGGGTGCGCGTGGACTCCGTCGGGGATGATCTCCGCGCACAACCGGTCCTCGACGTTGACGTAGTTCGTGACCCCTGCCGGAGAGACACCCTCGTCTTCCTCCGCGGGAAGCGGGAAGAGGTCGTAGAGGTGCGTCACGAGCCCCAGGCCGGCAACGACCGCCTCCTGCACGAGCGGGATACCCGCCGCGCTATGCGCGAGGCTCGAGACGATACCGTGCGCGGCGCACCACTCGATGAACGGGATGGCCCCCTCGAGCTCGGGTGAGATGTCCCAGATCCTGATCCTGCCTCCGGAGGCGTCCCAGACCGCCTCCGTCAGGCCCGGCTCCGGCCGCGCCAGGGAGGCTGCCGGCCCGGCGCTCGCGTCCACGACGTACATGATTTCGGGTCTGAACCCGACGATATTGGGCGTCAGGGTGAAGTCCTTCGTTTCCGCGAGGATCGCCCTCATCCGCGCCATGTTCGACGAGGGGTCCGCCGCGAGGGTGGGAAGGCACGCGGTGACACCGCAGTCGAGCTGGTAACCGGCATAGACGTGGATGTCATCCTTGTCAACCATGACGTCGCGCATGCCGTGGCTGTGCTGATCCACGAAGCCGGGGAGGACGTACCCGCCCCGCGCGTCCAGGATCCTGTCCAACGCGCGCGCGCCCGGCTTCGCGGAGAGGGCGGCAATGCGTCCCTCTTCGATGACAACGGCTGTTCCTGGCGCGAGGACATCATCACTCAACACGTTGCCATTCGTGACGACCAGACGCTCTGCCATGGACGCCATTCTCCATGGGCCATGGTGGTTGTCAATCATCCCCATCCAAACGCCAGGTTGCCTGGTGACTCAGGCGGATCCTACTTCTTGACTTTGAAATTCTCCCCGTACTTGCGGCGGTAATACTCGAGCCGCGCCTCCAGGTCGCTGCCTTTGCCCGGTGCCGGGACGGACGACAGGTCTCGCGTGGGGACGGGCGCGTCGGCGATGGCTGTTGCCGCCGGGGCGGCCGTCGGGCCTGCCGCAGGAACCGCTGTCGGCCGGGCTCTCGGTCGGCTCCGCTCGCCCCTGCCATGATCGCGACCATCTCTCTCGCGGTCGCGGCCGCCCCGCGACCGGCTGCCGAAGCGCAAGCCGCGGCTCGCATCCTCGGCGATGAGGTCATCGGTCACAGGCCGGACCGGGATCTTGAAGCCGATGAACGCCTCGATCGCCTCCAGGCCGAAGACGAAGCGCTCGCACGCGAGGCTCACAGCCTTGCCGCGCTTGCCCGCGCGGGCCGTGCGCCCGATACGGTGCACGTAGCCCTCGGGGTTCTCGGGCAGGTCGTAGTTCACCACGAGCTCGAGGTCGTTGATGTGCAGCCCCCGCGCCGCCACGTCGGTGGCGACGAGGAACCGGAGCGTGCCGTCCTTGATCTGGTTGATGATCGTGAGACGCTTCTGCTGCGTGAGGTCTCCCATGATGTACTCGACCGTGTACCCGTTGTGCCGCAGCCGCTCCGCGACCTCGACGGCGGTGTGCTTCATGTTGGTGAAGATCAAGGCGTTGGACGGGTTCTCCGCGGCGAGCAGGCCGAGCAGGAGACGCAGCTTCTCGCTCGCCGAGACATGGTAGACTTCCTGGTCGACGGTCTCCACCGTGACGTTCTCGGGCTCCACGAGGACCTCCGCGGGGCTGTTCATGTGCTCCCACGCCAGGTGCGTGACGCTCGTCGACAGCGTTGCCGAGAAGAGCATTGTAAGGCGCTCCTTCGGCGGGCGCATTGCCCGCAGGATCCTGCGCAGGTCGGGAAGGAAGCCCATGTCGAAGAGCCGGTCCGCCTCGTCGATGACGAGGAACCCGAAATCCCTGAAGTCGATCCTCCGGTTGCCCTGCGCGAAATCGAGAAGGCGTCCCGGCGTGCCGATGACAAGCTCGACCTTGCGCGCGAGCGCCTCCTCCTGCGGGCCGTAACCCACGCCGCCGTAGACGACCACGCTGTCGAACGGCAGGCGCCCCCCGAGGAGGCGCGCCTCCTGCTCGATCTGCACGGCCAGCTCGCGCGTCGGGGCGACGACGAGGGCCCTCCGGGGGAACGGGCAGTCGGGCCGCAGGAGATGGTGGTAGATCGTCACGAGGAACGCGGCGGTCTTTCCGGTTCCCGTCTGCGACTGGACGAGCACGTCGCGCCCCGCGAGGGTGTGAGCGAACGTGTCCACCTGGACCTGCGTGCAGTCGGTGAACCCGGCATCACGGGTCCCGGCCAGAAGGTCGGGGTGTAGGTTGAACTCCGTAAATTGCATCTTGGTGTGTGAGGTGTCCTTGTTTGTGGATTGTTGATTCAAGGATACAGCATCGGGACCGCAACGCCAAGCCATGCCGACGGCTGCCACTCATGCTTTCGAGGCGCGCGGGAACCCGGATCCCCTGACGGCGCGGTGTGCTCGAGAAGAGGAGCCCGGAGCAAGAATCGCGAGAAGGCCTGGTTTGCGGTCTTCACGCAAGATGACTGCATCGGTGGATCTTGACAGGTGAACATGTCCGACGTATCTTCTCATGAAACTGGTTCTATGAAATCAGTTTCATCAGTGGCCACATGGCCAAAGGAGGTGAGAAGGTCCTGCTCATTCGGGTTCAACAGGGGCTGTTCATGGAACTCAGGAGGGATCTGATGAAGAAGTCTCCGGCTGTGTTGATTCTTCTCGTTCTTTCGCTCACGGCTCTCTCTGCACACGATGGTGCTGTCACGTCAGCTATTGACGACGAAAATCGAACCACAGGGGGTTTAGACACATGAAGCGTACGATGTCTCTCACGCTGTCGCTGTTCCTCGCAGCTGCGGCCCTGGCATTCGCAGGAGGGTCCCGAGAGACCTCCCCGGCCCCGTCTTCCGCGGCGGTCCCGACGAGTCTCGGGACGGCTCCGATCGTGCTCAACGCCTACTTCGAGACGGGGTTCGATATCCCGTTCAAGCTTGCCGACGAGTTCACCAAGCAGTTTCCGAATGTGACCTGGAACATCAAGCAGGACCAGTTCGCGAACCTCATCAACGAGACGCCGCGCCTCCTCGCGGGAGACAACCCGCCGGACCTCATCAGGCTGCCGACAATGGTCTCCTTTGCCAAGCAGGGGCTGCTCAAGAACCTTGACGGCTACGCCAAAGCCTTCGGGTGGGACACGTGGCCCGTTCCCCAGTTGAACCAGAATCGCGTCGCGGCCGACGGTACCCGCGGCTCAGGCGCGCTTTATGCCATGGGCCTCAACTACAGCCTCACCGGCGTCTTCTACAACAAGAAGCTGGCGGCCCAGATTGGCATGGCAGCACCGCCCAAGACGCTTGCCGAGCTCGAGGACCTGCTGGCGAAGGCCAAGGCCGCGGGTCTCCTGCCGATCATGGAGTGGGGCAGCGCGAAGAGCGGCATGGGGCTCGCATTCCCTCTCCAGAACCTGATGGCCTCTCTCGGCCCGGTGGGGCCGATCAACGACTGGATATTCCAGAAGAAGGGCGCCACGATCGACACCCCGTCGAACCTGGTTGCCGCGCAGCACCTTGAGCAGTGGATCAAGAACGGCTACTTCCCGCCTGACATCAACGCCATCGAGTACACGGATGCAGCGGCCCGCTTCACGAAGGGCGAGGGCGTCTTCACGTTCAACGGCGACTGGCAGAACGCCGGTTACGATGCGGGGATGCCCGGCAACGTGGGCTTCTTCGTCATGCCGCCCGCGCAGGCCGGTGCCGGCCCGGCGGCAATGTCCGCCCCGTTGACCTATGGCATCGCGGCCAAGGCGAAGAACGCCGACGCCGCCGCGTTCTTCCTCAACTGGGTTGCCACGAACCCGAAGGCTCGCGAGATCGACGTCGCCATCGGCGGGTCGAACCCCGGCGGGCCGGCGGATGCCACGATGCCGTCCGTCACGGCGGGCTCGGTCACCAATGAGACGCTCGCCGCCGGGCCCGTCGTTGGCAAGGCCGGCAACTCGATGGATTTCATCGCCAACTCGACAAGCTCCATTTTTGCGCAGGGATGGACACCTGAGCTCCAGAAGATGGTCGGCGGCAAGCAGGACGCCGCTGGACTCCTCAAGGCCGTCCAGGCAGAATACCTGAGGGAGCTCGCCCAGTAGCGCTCACGGCCGCGGGGGACTCCTGCGTCTGCCCGATCGATGGTGACGATGATGATGACGTCAGACAGTCTGCCCGCGGATCCCCGGCTTTCCCGGCGGACCTTCCCTCGCAGGAGGGTCCGCCGCCAGGAGACAACCATCGGCTGGCTGTTCGCGACGCCGGCGCTGGTCATGTACGCGCTGTTCGTTCTGCTTCCTCTCCTGTTGAGCATTCAGTACTCCTTCGTTCGATGGAACGGAATAGGTCCCATGACCTGGGTAGGGCTCCAGAACTACCGGACCATCCTCGAGGTTCCCAACCTGCTCGGAAGCATCGTCAATGCGTTCGAGCTGGTGGTCTTCTTCTCCTTCATCCCGGTGGCGCTCGGGCTCGTGGTCGCAAGCGTGGTGCACCGCGTGGCGCCCGGGCGGCTCGGGGCGGCGGCACGGACCATCCTGTTCCTCCCCCAGGTCATCCCGCTCGTCGCGGCCGGGATCATCTGGGGCTGGCTGCTGGCCCTCCCGGGCCTCATCAACCAGATCCTCAGGGGTATCGGCCTCGGCTCGATCGCCCGTGCCTGGCTCGGGGACTTCAGCTGGGCGCTCCCTGCCGTCGGCCTCATAGGGATCTGGGTCGTGCTGGGGTTCTGCACCGTCCTGCTGTTGACGGGAATAACGAAGATCGACACGGCCCTCTTTGAGTCCGCGAGGATCGACGGAGCGGGCTGGTTCCGGGAGTTCACCGCGATCACCGTCCCCCTTCTCCGGCAGGAGATTGGGGTGTGCCTCACCGTGACGGTGATCGCCGCGCTCGCCGCATTCGACATCGTCTACGTCACGACGGCCGGCGGACCGGGCAACGCGACGGCGGTCCCCGGAATCCAGATCTACATCCTGGCGTTCACCGAGCAACGGATCGGCCTGGCGTCTGCCCTGGCCGTCATGCTCATGGTCCTGGTCCTGGTCGTCATCCTCCCCATCCAGCGCCTGAGCCGGGAGACAGCGCGATGAAGGTCGGACGCGGCGAGCTCTTCACGGGACAGGCCCTTCTCATTGGGTTGATGGTATTGACGATTCTGCCGTTCATCAGCATCTTCACGACCGCGCTCTCTCCGTCGGGGACAGTGCCCAGCGGGCTCGGATGGCCCGCGCACCCTCAGTGGGGCAACTTCGTCCAGGCATTCAAAGTGGCCAACATGACGGCACTCCTTGCCTCGAGCACTTTCATCGTGATTGCCGTCGTGCCGGTTTCGCTTGTCATTGCGACGATGGCGGCGTTCGCCATCGGTCTCCTGCGGATTCCCGGCTCACGCGTGCTCCTGTTCCTTTTCGTGTTCGGGCTGACACTTCCCTTCGGAGGGATCATCGTTCCCCTCTACTACCTCGAGCGCTCCATGGGGATCTATAACACCCGGGTTGCGATCGTGCTGCCGTTGATCGGGTTGTACATGCCGTTCGCCGTGTTCTGGATGCGGGCACATTTCGTCAATATGCCGGTCGACATCTCGGAGGCTGCCCGCCTGGATGGCGCAACCACGTGGGGCCTGTTCAGGCGCATCCACCTCCCGCTCGCCCGGGCGCCCATCTCTTCGCTGGGAATCCTCATGGCCGTCTGGACGTGGAACCAGTTTCTCCTTGCGCTGGTGCTCGTCGAGGACCCGACACGGCGGACGATGGCCGGCGCGCTGGGAGCGTTCCAGGGCCACTACGCCACCGATGTGCCCCTGTTGTGCGCCGGGACGATCCTGATCCTGGTGCCCACCCTCGTCATATTCATGCTGTTCCAGCGCCAGATCATCACGGCGCTTCTCCAGGGCGCTGTGAAGGGATGAGCATGCCCACGATCTACGACGTCGCCAGGAAGGCCGGTGTCAGCGTGTCCACCGTTTCTCGCGCGGTCAACACGCCGAATCTCGTGAAGGAGAAGACACGCCAGAAGGTCATGCGCGCCGTCGAACAGCTCAAGTTCGTGCCCAAGGCGGAAGCTTCCGTCCTGGCGCGAAAGCATGTCGGCAGCATCGGCGTGCTTCTCCCTTTTTTCGCCTCACCGTCGTTCGTGCAGAGGATGCGCGGGGTTGCCTCAGCCCTCTCCGCGACGAAGTTCGAGTTCGTCGTCTACACCGTCGGCTCCCGGGCCCAACTGGATGAGTACCTTGACGTCCTTCCCCTGTGGCGCCGGCTCGATGGCCTGATCGTCATGTCGATGCCCCTCTCCAACGCGCAGCTGCGTCACTTGCAGTCGCATTCGCTTGAGATCGTCTGCGTGGAGTTCGCGCAGGCTCATTTCTGCTCTGTCGAGATCGACAACCATGAGGGCGGGAGAATGGCAGCGCAGCACCTCGCGGCAAAGGGACGTCGGCGCTGCGCGTATGTCGGAGAAACGGGAGTTCCCGAGCATATCGTCCACCTGAGCGACCTGCGCCTTGATGGTTTCCGCCAGGGCCTGCTGGAGAAAGGGCTCGACCTGCCTGACGAGTATGTCAGTCGGGAGCCCTACAGTCGGGAGGCGGTCATGCGGCAAACGGAAACCCTCCTCAGCCGATCCGCTCCCCCCGACGCGATCTTTGCCTACTCGGATCTCCACGCTGCCGATGTCTTCCGCGTCGCCCGGGCGCGGGGAATGCGCGTACCGGAGGATCTATCGATCGTCGGGTTCGACGGCACCGACCTCGCCGATTTCCTCGGTTTGACCACGATCGACCAGCGTCTGGACGAATCCGGCCGCCTTGCCGCGGAGATGCTCATGTCCCGGATCTCCGACCGCGGACGGTCGCCGCAGAACACCCGGTTGCAGCTCAACCTGGTAGAACGCGGCACGACATGAGGAAGGTGCCTGTCATGGATCCGCGGCACAGGCTTCCGCACGCGTCACGAAAGCGCACAGGAGGGTACGGTGAATGAAAGGCGACATCATCCTGGTGGAAGAAAACCACCGAAAGGCAGCCGGCGTGATCGCGCCGGCGATCATCGAAAAGGTCAGGGCAAAGCCCGCGAGGTATGTCGTCAGTGTCGCCGGTGAATCGGGCAGCGGCAAGTCCGAAACCGCGAAAGCGATTGCAGATGAGCTATCGAAGCTCGGCGCCCGATCTGTCGTCCTGGGGCAGGACGACTATTTCGTCCTTCCGCCGCGGTCGAACGACGCCAGGCGGCGGAGCGATCCGGAGTGGCTCGGGCCCCATGTCGAGGTGAACCTCGATCTCATGGCGCGCAACCTCGGGGACGCGGTCGGGGGGGCGAAGGGTCTCGTCAAGCCGCTCGTCGATTACGACAATGATCGTGTCGGAGAAGAGAGAATCGACCTGGAGGGAGTCAACGTAGTCATCGCCGAGGGGACGTACACCTCGCTGCTGAGGCACGTGGACACCAGGATCTTCATAGCCAGAAGCCGGCGGGACACCCTGGAACACAGGCTGAAGAGGAACAGGGGCGGCGAGGCGCGGGATCCCTTTATCGAGCAGGTTCTGGAACGGGAACACATGATCATCGCAGGGCACCGATTTCTCGCGGACTTCGTCATCACGAAGGACTACGACGTGCGCGCAATGGATTCACCGGCAAGGCGCGGCATGGCGGTGAAGAACCAGGTTCAGCTCATCACGTATCCGGATTCCCTGGGGGGAACCCTCGAGGCGCTCGATCACGTGCTTCTCACGCATTTCCCGGGCGTCTTTCAGGGCGGTGTCCACATTCTCCCTCCGTTTCCGTCTTCCGGGGACAGGGGATTCTCTCCGACGACCTACCTCGAGATCGAGCCACGCTTCGGCGGTTGGGAGGACATCCGGCGCATCAGCGGTCATTCAGAGGTCATGCTCGACCTGATGGTGAACCACATTTCGCGACAGTCCGAGTATTTCCGGGACTTCCTGAAGGCGGGCCGTCGCTCGCCCTGGGCGGACCTGTTCATCACGCTGGACAAGATGTGGCCGGACGGGAAGCCTTCACCAGAGGACCTCTCGAAGATGTTCCTGCGCAGACAGTTCCCGTTCTCCCGGTTCACGATAGAGGATACGCGCATGGAGGAAGTGGTCTGGACCACTTTCGGGAAGCAAGACCCCTCCGATCAGATCGACATGGACTGGCGTTCGGAAGCCTACCGGAAGCTCATGACGGGCTTCATGGCGGGATTCACCCGCAACGGCGTGAAGATGGTCCGTCTGGATGCAATTGGCTACGTGGTGAAGAAGATCGGAACGAGCTGCTTCTTCGTGGAACCGGAGATCTTCAGATTCCTCGACTGGATCCGCTCCCTGGCGGACTCTTTCGGGATCGAGCTGCTGCCCGAGGTCCATGCACACCCCGCCACGCAGCTCAAGCTGTCCGAGCATGGGTTCTGGATCTATGACTTCATCCTTCCCTACATGATCCTCGAAGCACTGCTCCTCAGGAAAAGCGGGAAGCTGCAACGGTACTTCGCCGTCCGTCCTCACCGGCAATTCACCATGCTCGACTGCCACGACGGCATCCCCGTCAAGCCGGACCTGGATGGGGTCTACCAAAGCGAGGACGCGAGAAGAGTCGTGCAGACCTGCGTGGAGCGCGGAGCAAACCTGAGCCTCATTCTCTCCGCGGAGCACAAGGATTCGGACGGCTTCGATGTCCACCAGGTCCGGTGCTCCTACTACTCCGTTCTCGACCGCAACGACGATGCCTACCTGTCGGCCCGCGCCTTGCAGTTTTTCGCGCCGGGCATACCACAAGTCTACTACGTGGGGCTGCTTGCCGGCGAAAATGACACAGAAGCCGTCCGGCGCACGGGAGAAGGTCGGGAAGTCAACAGGCACAACTACAGCCTGGCGGAAATCAGTGCCCGGGTCCGCACCGAGGTGGTGCAAAGACTGGTGAGGCTTATACGGTTCAGAAACGAGTATCCAGCCTTCAACGGAGTCTTCCAGGTCATGGAGTCGGAAGAGGGAGTGGTCCGCCTTCGCTGGCAGAAGGACCGGGCAATCTGCACGTTGACGACTGACCTGCAGTCAGGACTCTCGGAGATAGAGTACGCGGATGAGGCCGGTGGACTGGTCCGGTACCGGAGTCTGACCGGAAAGGCAGCGCCAGCGCTCTGCCGGAGGCTGGCCATCATCGACCTCGCGACCCCGGGGTTGCCGCCGCGCGCGAGATGAGTCGATCGACCCACACTGCCGGGAGCCGACTGAGGAGCGCCCTGAGGGGATCATTTCCGACCCGGTAGCAGTGCCGTGGCCGTGCCGCGTGAAGCGCGTGCGCTACCACCGCCGCCACGCGCGAGGGGTCCATTGCCTTCTCGTACTCCTTGACGAGCATCCGGTGCACCAGCCCCCGCTGTGCGGCGAACAGCGTCGTGGAGTGATGGCGCGCAGTCGTCTCTTTCGCGTCGACGAGAAGCGGCGTCCTGATTGCTCCGGGCATGACGAGAACGACCCGCACGCCGACCAGCATGAGTTCTCGCCGCAAAGTGTCCGCGTATGCCTGCAGCGCGGTCTTGCTGACCGTGTAGGGCCCGTTGAAAGGCATTGCGCAGCGCGACGATTCGGATCCGATCAGCACGATGGTTCCCCCCGGGCGCTTCAGGAGCGGAAAGAACTCTTTCACGGCGAGAAAGACCCCCATGAAATTGACGTCGAGGACTCGTCGCATCTCGTTCTCGCTCGATTCCACCAGGGGAGAGGCGGCGAAAATCCCCGCGCAGCAGACGATGGCGTCGAGAACGTTGATGCCGGCCGCGATGCGCCGTCGGACACGCGAGAGATCGCCGGACCGCGTCACGTCCATCAGGAGCGGCCGCACGAGCGAATTCCCTTCGAAGCGCCGCAGGCCAGGGCGCGACGTATCCGTTGCAAAGACTGTCGCGCCTTTCGACGCGAGAGCCTCGCACACGCAAACCCCCAATCCGCCGGCCGCGCCCGTGACCAGAATGTACCGCATGTGTCAGCAGTGTAAACCACGCTCCCTGTTTCGACCATGACAACCCCGGACCCTCGGCGCGCAGCGGGGAAGGGAATTGACTTCTCCAATGCGCAGGCTATGATGGGGGCGATTCATCAAGTAGCCCCATGAAGAATGACAAGCGCCATCCTGCTACGGCTGTCATGCCAGGCAGGAAACCGATTGCGGATCACAAAGCCACTGGAGACCCCGCCGAAAGCACGCGGCGCATCGCGGACATCCACCGCCAGGCTGCCTTCGCGGTGATTCTTCTTCTCCATGCCTTCATCCTGGTGGAGCTCACGGAGGGCGGCGCCTTCCGGGTGCTGGACGGGGACTGGGTTGAGCAGATCGCCATCCTCATGGCGTTCTCCGCCTTTGTCTCGTGCCTGTTCGCGCTCGCGGGATCGAGCATGTTTCGGAACGTCATCCTGGTCTCCAAGGGCCTGGTCCTGGTGGCGCTCCAAAGCGTCATTCACGACAGGTTCTGCGGCACCATCTCCTACGACTCCTTCGCGCTGCCGCTGATCGTCTTGACGGTTGTCGAGCTGGGCGTCTTTCCCTCCCCGCGGAATCCGTTGCCGCGGCGTGCAGTGTCATGCTGGCAACCACTCTTTCCTTCGTCTTCGTGCACCGCGCGGACACGGCCGTGCCGCCGCTCGCCGTCGCCCAGGCTGTGGGACTTGCCGCATGTGCCGTTCTCTCGCTCGTCCTCTTCACCAGCATCTCCTGGCTCGTGCAGCGGCTGGAAAAGCATGGTGCCACCGTGAAGAAGCTCGAGACGGCCGTGGCGCGCCTCGTCGATGCGAACATCGGTTTCCAGAGCTACGCCGTTTCGGCCGGCGAGATCTCCGTCGCCCGGGAGAAGAAAACGGATTTCCCGGGATATCCACGACACCACCGTGCACATCCTCATGAACATCATGATGGTCGCGGAGTCCGCGAGGATCTTCCTCCGCGAGGGACAGCACGACCTCGACAGGATCATCACGACGATCATCGGCCAGGCCAACAAGGGCGTCGACGAGACCCGGGCCGCGCTGCGGGAGCTGCGGGAGAACGAACAGGAGCCCGCGCGGGGTCTGAACGCCATCGTGCGCCTGGCGAAGGTGTTCTCGGAGGCCACGGGCGTCCCGCCCCCGATTGAGTAGCACGCTACCCGGAATTGAGTAGCGCGCGATGTTTCCGCCCGGCCCTCCCGGCGCGAGAATGCACCGTGCGGATTGCCCATCGGAAAGGAGAATGGCATGCGTAGATCGATGTCTCCGTCGTTGTGTTTCGTGGTGGGTCTCCTGTTCCTTGTCGCCTCCGGGCTGCTGCTGGATGCCCAGGCAACAAAGAAGCCGGCGAGCCTCACGGTCTGGATACAGAAGACCTACATTCCCGGAGGCGAACGACGCCTTGAAAGCGCGATTCGACGAGTACGGCACGAAGAACGGCATCGCCGTGACCTGCGACATCGTTGCCAACGAGGTCATCTGGCAAAAGCTGGCAGCGGCAGTGGAGGCGAAGCAGCCGCCGGACGTGTGCTTCACCACCCAGCCCAAGGCCATCGACTTCGCCAGCAAGGGTCTTCTCGTGGACGTCACGGACGTGATCGCGAAGATCGAGAAGGACCAGGGCAAGATGTTCGATGCCATGAAGTCATGGTCGCTGTACCAGGGCAAGTACTACGTGGTTCCCCACACGATGCCCTGCTTCCTCATGTGGTACCGCAAGGATCTCCTTGCCAAGGCGGGCTTCAACGCTCCCCCCCAGACGTGGGAAGAGTTGCGGGTGATGGCGAAGAAGGTCACCTCGGCGAAGGACAACATCTGGGGCGTCGGCTGCGGCTACGGCCCGACCTGCACGGACAACTACAACATGATGCTGTCGGTGCTCTGGTCCTACGGCGGCGGGATCATGAAAGACGACACGGTCATCGCCGATGCACCGGAGTCCATCGCGGGGTTCAGGGTCATCGCGAACCTCTTCGCGGAGTCCGATTCGCCGGACGCCGTCAGCGGTGACGACATGTACAACAACACCGCCTACCTCTCCGGCTCGGCGGCCTTCATCTTCAACCAGGCCACCATCGCCAACTCCCTGCGGCAGCAGGCCCCCGACATCTGGGCAAGTACCGGGGTCGCCCTTTTCCCCGGGGGACCGAAAGGCCGCTTCTCCCAGGCGCAGGGGGAAGGCTACATGATCATCAGGAACCCGGGCAACGAGCAGGAGGCCAAGAAACTGGCGGCCTACGTCCTGGACCGCACGTGGTACGACCCGTGGGTGAAGTCATTCTCACCGGTAAAGTGCCCCGCGTTCGTGGACGGCCTGGACGCCTTCATCAAGGCAGACCCCGTGATGGAGACCGTCATCGCGTCCATCAAGGCCGGCTCATCCCTTCAATTATCCCAGCGCGTACATGAGCCCCCTGCAGGCCCAGGTCATGAACGAGAAGTACCCCAACGTCGTTCCGACGATGATCACCATGAAAAAGGTCAGCGTGGAGGCGGCGGCAAAGGCGTACGCGGACGACCTGCGGGCGCTCGTCAACGAGATCAAGAGCGGGAAGCAGTAATGACGACCTGACGGTACGGGCCGTTGAGGGGGCCGCGCGGGTTCGTCCCTCCGCGCGTCCCCCCGGTCTCCTGGATGGCTGCGGGGGAGCATCCCATGGTGCACGCGATGGCGCTGAAAAGGCGGCGGGTCGACCTCTTTCCCTATCTCATCACTGCGCCGGCCATGATCATCCTGATCGTGGGAATGGTGTTTTCCCATAGCGTGGGCCGTCGTCTACAGCTTCACCGACAAGCAGATCGGTGCACCTCCCCACTTCATCGGTATCGCCAATTACATCCGTCTTCTCGCCGACGAGCCGTTTCGCATCAGCGCGCTCAACACCGTGGTCTACGCTCTCGGTGCGGTGGTGGGGAAGCTCGTCCTGGGCCTCGTCATGGCCATCCTCCTGAACCTGGACCTGTGGTCCCGGCGCATGCTGCGCACGATCTACCTTCTCCCCTGGACGATCCCCGGGGTCGTGGCAATCCTGACATGGCGCGCGTTGTACGTCGGCAACGGGGGTGTCATCAATTTCGCCCTCCTCCACATCGGGCTCATCACGAGACCCATCACGTGGCTCTCCACGTCGTTCTTCGCCATGCTGTCAAGTCATCATCGTCAACGCCTGGAGGGGAACGCCGTTCTTCGGCATCAACATCCTGGCGGGCCTCCAGACCGTTCCCACGGAGTATTACGAGGCGGCACGGGTGGACGGGGCGAACGCCGTGCAGGAGTTCTTCCATATCACGATCCCCTGCATCAGGAACGTGGTGCTCGTCACCACGCTCATCTCCATGATCTGGACCATCAACGATTTCGAGACGCCGTGGCTGCTCACCGGGGGCGGGCCCGGGTACGCCACGTCCATCATCTCGGTCATCACCTGGCGCTACGCGTTCGGCACGGGGGGGTTAGGGCACATCGGGCGGGCATCCGCCTCGTCACTCTTCATCATCCCGCTCATGCTCATCATCATGATTCCCCTCGTGAACAGCATGATCCACAGGGACAGCGAATGACCGGGAGGAGAGGAGCGGGCCTGTGAAGCTGACCGTCGGCAGGGCCGCCACCGGGGACCCTCATCCTCGTGCTCCTGGCGCTCCTCCTGGTGTGGACCCTGTTCCCGTTGTACTGGATGCTCGTCTCCTCCTTCAAACCTATTCGCGAGATCATCAACAGGACGCCCACCTTCTGGCCCTCGAAGTTCGTGGTGGTTCACTACCAGGAGATCTTCAGGAATCTGGCATTCGTGCGCAACGTGATGAACTCGATCTACCTCTCCTGCTTCTCCACCGTCATCACGATTTTCCTCAGCCTCCTTGCCGGCTACGCCATCGGGCGGCTGAAAATGGCCGGGAAGGCTCTCCTGTCGCAGTTCGTGCTTTTCACGTACCTGATCCCTCTCTTTCTCCTGTTCATCCCCTTCTACATCATCCTGGCGCGGCTCGGGCTCACGAACAAGACCGAAGGGCTGCTTCTCGTCTACCCTGTCCTCCTCATCCCGTATGCCACCTGGATTTTTATCACCTACCTGAAGAGCATCCCGCGCGAGCTGGAGGAGTCCGCCTTGATGGACGGGTGTCCGAAGTTCGGCATTATCGTGAGGATCATCATCCCGCTGGCGATGCCGGGCATCATGGCCACCGCCATCTTCACGTTCACGAGGGTCTGGAACGACTACCTGATGGCGTTCATCCTCATCAGCAACCCCCGCAGGTTCACCGTCATGCTCGCCATCAGCGACCTGATCAACGGCGACCAGGTGGGCTGGGGCAAGCTCTTCGCCTCGGCGATGCTTTCCAGCCTCCCTGTCACGCTCATGTATTTCCTCGCGTCAAAGCACATCACGACCGGGCTGACGGCGGGGGCAGTGAAGTACTGAAACGCCCGCCGGCCGTGTCGGAACGCCTTCACGCCTGCAGAAGCTTGCGAAGTTCCTCGCCGTTGGTCTTCCACCACTTGTACAGGATGGAGAAGTCCCAGCCCATGCAGAAATGCCGGACGCCCAGGTCAAGATAGGAGCGCGCCTGCTCGACGGAATCGATTTCCGCCCGCGGCGCCACGCCATGGGCGAGCGCGGCGGCGATCACCGTTCGCTCAACGGCCCGGGTCTCCTCGGAGCCAGCCTGCCCGGGCCTGCCGACGCTCATCGAGTAATCTGCGGGGCCAAACTGGACCATGTCGATGCCGGGCACCGAGAGCGCCCCGTCGAGGCATTCCACCAGCTGTCGCTTTTCCACCATCAGCACGACGAGCACGTCGCGCAGCGCCTCCACGTACCGGGGCGTACCGCCGTAGCCGGGATAGGCGAATCGCCGCGATGCCACGCCGTGCAGGCCGCCGTCCTGCGGCGTTTCCGCGGACGTGGCGGACGCATTCCCGCGCGTCCTCCACGGTCCGACAGTCGGCAAAGAGCACGCCCTGGAATCCCGAGCCGATCCCACGCTGGGCCAGGTAACCGCGCGGGTCCTGGTCGACCTTGATGATGGACGACAGGCCGTGCAGTTCCGCAGCGCGACAGAAGTTGTCGAGGTCATGCATGTCGTAGGAGACGTACTCGGCGAGGAACTCGACGTAGTCGAACATCCCGGTGTGACCGACCGCCTCGACCAGCGACGGGTCCATGGTGTTCATGTGCGTGCCGATGGTGGGGGCACCGGCGCGGAGCTTCTCGCGCAACCTGTTCGGTCTCATGTGTATGCCGCGCCTACCGTTCCGGTGAAGCCGATATCCTCCAGGGATGGTCGACGTACCGCTTGATGGCGCTCTCGTCGACATAGTTCAGATCGAGTGCGAGCTCTCCGAAACGCCTCGTGTCACCAAGTTCCTGCAGGTGCACCACGTGATCGACGTGCTCCGGCTTCATCGCTCCGATCTTCACCAGAAAGTCTCCGATCCTGTCCTTCATGCGTCGCCTCGGGGCCATTCTAAACCTTCATCGGCGGTCATGATATCCCCCGATGCGACGTCAGCGTGGAACGAATGGTGGCGACACTCCTCCCCCGTCAAACCTGTTTGCGCGGTGTATCTTTGGGGTATGGCAATGCGCAGGCGCGCCGTACCCGTGCGCCGTCTCATCATCGCGATGGCCCTGTGCTTCGCGGGTCTCATCCTCGCGGCCTCCCCGCAGGCCGGCCGGCAGAACCAGGCTGCCGTCCCGACCCTCCTCGTCGCGCGGCTGCGCCTCTACTCCAAGGCCCCGATCCTCTCCTGAAGTCCGCGCTCAGCCCCGCGTGCCTTTCTTTGCCGTCCCCGTCTTGTTCTGCCGGGAGGTCTTTGGCACGAACCGCGGCGTGGGCTTCCTGACGGCCGCTTTGCGCGGCGCAGCCTTCGGTGTCGGCGCAACGCCGACGGCCGGAAGAGGTGCCCTGGCCACGATCCCCGTGAGATCGACGACCGAGTCCTCGGTGCCATAGTCGTTCGGCACGTAGGCGTCGGCTTCCCAGTCGTTGTGCCACCGTCCCTGGTTGTCATAGTAACGGAAGCGGTGCGACCGGCCCGCCTCGAGCGCCACGGTCGTCGACCACGTCCCGTCGCTCTCCTGCGCGAGCGGGGAGCCGCTCGTGTGCCAGCTGTTGAAGTCGCCGCAAAGGTACAGCTCCACGACGCCTTCGAGCGCGGGCATCCTGAACGTGACCTCGACCAGCTTGCCGCCAACGGGGTTCTTCTGGAGCATGGTAACCTCCTCGCGGGCCCGTCGCCCGGGCCCTGGACATTCTACCACGAAGCAGCTGCGCGTGCGCCGCCGCAGTGCCGCGGGCCAGCGATTCTCATTTTGCACCTTCAACAGGATCGCGAGCCCTTGAAAAGGGCCAAGAACGGCCCCTTGAGAGTCGTGCAAAATGAGAATTCGCTCCCTCGGCATCAAACTGAGAACTGCTGGCCGCGGGCACCGCGTCCCCGGTCTACCCTTTCCGGGCGGAGAGCGTCTCGCCGAGGCGATCGCCCGCGAGCCATGCCGCCTGCAGGCCGCCTCCGCGGGAGAAGAGCTCCCCGACGAGGGCGAGCCGGGCACCACCGACATCGATATCGATCGGACGTGTCAGCTCACTGGTCCTGTCGAGGCGGGAATACCTCCATCGATGCGGGTGCGTCCAGCGAGGAGCGGCCGCCCACGGTCCCAGGCGGCGGGCAGCGGCCTGCAGCAGCTCCCGGCGCCACTCCTCTTTCGGTGTATCGAGTCTCTGGTGCGACCAGGGGGCCGATGCCTGGTAGACGATGATGCGCGAGGACGCTTCCGGCCGCTTCGAAGACTCGTTGCTCACGAGGAGGAGCGCGGGCTCGTCCTCGGGGTACAGGATATCCCAGTCCGGGGTCGGGGCATCTCCGTCGTACCCCGCGATAACGGTCAGGCAGGGGACGCTCGTGAACAGGTCCAGGGTGGCGCGCACCCCTTTCACGCGCTCGTTTCCCTCCAGCATGCTCACGAAGGGCAGAGACTGCTCGAGGGCAAGCGCGAGGACGAGGGTCCGGGCATGGAGCGCCTCGCCCGACGAGAGGACGATGGCGATGAACCCGTCCGCGAGGGCGACGGAAGCGGCCTGCGCGCCGAGGCGCAGCGGGAGCCCCGCCGCAAGTGAACGGGGGAACGCGTTGACCCCCTCGCGAAAGGCGAGCCTCGTTTCGGATGCCGCATAGGCACGCGGCTGGCAGGGCGTGCCGGTGCCGCTCACGTGCAGGGGCCAGCCGTCGATCCGCTCGGCATCCACCGCTGCCACGGCCGCCAGGAAACCGGGATGGTCGCCATGGATGAACACGGGCCCGAAGTCGGCCGGCTGCCCCTCGAACGTGCGGGTCGCGCAGCGACCGCCCGGCGTGCCGGAGCGATCCATGACGAGAATGTCGGCCCCCGTGCTCTGCAGCCTGCGCGCACACTGAAGACCGGCCACCCCAGCACCGAGCACGATCAGGTCATGCACCTTCATCGTGCTCTCCAGCATAGGGCATGGCGATGAGCCGGTCAAATGCAGAGCATCGGCAGCTACAGACATCGCCTGTTACAGTAACCCTTGTGCCTGCATGTGCGTCAGACTACGATGAGGAGTGTTTTCTCCACGGAGGGACCCGCCTGCCTGCCTTCCCCGCGGATCCGAAAGGTCGTCAGCAGTGATGTTTCAAAGCCTCGCAAGGATCGGACAGCGCATCGTTGGTGCGCGCATCCCCATCGTCCAGGGGGGCATGGGTGTCGGCATCTCCCTCGCCGGGCTCGCATCGGCTGTCGCCAACGAAGGCGGGATCGGGGTTATCAGCACGGCCGCCATCGGCATGAACGAGCCGGATTTCTTCTCCAACTTCCTGGAAGCCAACATCAGGGCGCTGCGAAGCGAGATCCGCAAGGCGCGGGCGGCGACGAAAGGCATCCTCGGCGTGAACATCATGGTGGCCATGTCGAACTTCGTGGACATGGTGCGGGTCGCGGTCGAGGAGGCGGTCGACGTGATCTTCGCCGGAGCCGGGCTGCCGATGAATCTCCCCGCGCTCCTCGACGGCAGCAGGAAGACGAAGCTGGTCCCTATCGTGTCATCGGGCAAGGCGGCCCGGATCATCATCCGTCGCTGGCTGGAGAAGCACGGATATGCGCCGGACGCCGTGGTGGTCGAAGGCCCGATGGCCGGGGGCCATCTCGGCTTCAGCCCCGAGCAGATCGACGATCCCCGCTACGCGCTCGAGAAGGTGGTGCCGGAGGTGATCGAGGCGGTGCGGCCGTTCGAGGAGAGCCTCGGGAAGAGCATTCCCGTGGTGCCTGCCGGCGGCATCTACACGGGAACGGACATACTGAAGTACATGCGGATGGGCGCCTCCGGCGGTGCAGATGGCAACCCGGTTCGTGACAACCAATGAATGCGACGCGGCCCCGGAGTTCAAGAAAGCCTACATCGAGTCGCGGCCGGAAGACATCGTCATCATCAAGAGCCCTGTCGGCATGCCGGGAAGGGCAATCCGCAACAGCTTCATCGACGACGTCGGCGAAGGGAAACGAAAGCCGTACACGTGCCCGTATCACTGCCTCCTGACCTGCGACTACCAGCGCAGCCCCTACTGCATAGCCATGGCGCTGATGAACGCGAAGAAGGGCAAGCTCAGGAACGGGTTCGCGTTTGCCGGGGCGAATGCGTTCAGGGAGACGGAGGTCGTTCCTGTCCGGACGCTGATGGACTCCCTGCAGGAGGAGTTCGAAAATGCGGCTCGCCCGGAGCCCACGGCCGGGTGGACTCACGGCCTCCCGCCGGAAGCTCCCGTCGACGGAACCTAGAAGGAGAGGAGCAGGATCCCGCGCGCTCCCAGTTGGACCGCGGAGCCGTTCTCCCGGCCGAAGCTTCCTCCCGTGCGGAAGAGCACGGCCGCATCCGCCAACGAACCGGAAGGCAGCGGCACGAAGGCGTCGCGCCGGGAGAAGTTCAGCGCCACGAGCACCGACTGGCCGGGAACGCTGCGGAGGAACGCAAGGGTTCCGCGGGGAGACGGCAGGGAAGTGCAGGTCCCTCGCGTCAGTGCAGGGCTGCCTTTTCGCAGGGCAATCAACGCGCGTGTGAGGTTGAGAAGGGAGTCGGGGTCGGCTGCCTGCGATGCAACGTTGCGGGAGACGTAATCCGGGTCTGACCGGGCAGCCATGGCCTGCCGGCGGAGAATCCAGCGTTCCGCGCGGCCTCCCACTGCATCGGCGATCGGCACCCGTCGCGTCCCTTGTACAGCGGCCAGTACCGCCTGCCAGGGGGATCGAGTATCTCCCTGCGCGGGAGGCTGATATCGCGCATGCCGATCTCTTCTCCGCCGGAGGCTCTGTCGCGTTCCCACGCGCTGCCCCCGAACGAGGCCTTCCAGTTGTTCGGCCTGTCGCGCCACAGGTACCAGTCCCGCCGAGGGCTGTCCTTGCCTGCACGGGATTCCCTGAACCAGGCGTGCAGGGCCGAGGTGTGGTTCATGACCATGTCCAGGACGATGCGCAGCCCGCGTCGATGAGATGCGGCAACAAGGGCGTCGAAATCCTCGAGGGTCCCGAAGCGCGGATCCACGGCCGTGTGATCCGCCACGTCGTATCCGAAATCGACATCCGGTGACGGGTAGATCGGGGAAAGCCAGAGCGCATCCACCCCGAGGCTCGAGAGGTAGTCGATGCGCGAGAGGATGCCGCGCAGGTCGCCCAGCCCGTCCCCGTTGCTGTCGGCGAATGATCGAGGGTAGACCTGGTAGATGACGCCGTCGCGCCACCAGAGGAAATTGTCCATGCCGGGCCTTTCCCATGCTGGCGGCGCGGCCGCGGCGCTGTCAAGGACTCGTTGACAGCGGCGCGCCCGTCGACGAAGCTTCCGCCATGACCATACCGCACGACTACCTGGAGCGGGTCTACGCCGCGGTGCTCGGCAAGATCATAGGCGTTTACCTCGGCAGGCCGTTCGAAGGCTGGACCCACGACCGCATCATGGCCGAGCTCGGCGAGATCACCTACTACGTGCATGAACGTCTCGGCACACCCCTCGTCGTGACCGACGACGACATCAGCGGGACGTTCACGTTCCTGCGCGCCCTGGAGGACAACGCGTTCGATCCGTCGCTGCGCCCCGACCAGGTCGGCGACGCGTGGCTGAACTACCTCATCGAGGGGCGCACGGTGCTCTGGTGGGGCGGGATGGGAAACTCGACCGAGCACACCGCGTACCTTCGGCTCGCAAGCGGCATGAAGGCCCCGCAGAGCGGATCGATCGCGGCCAACGGCGCGCTCGTGGCAGAGCAGATCGGCGCGCAGATATTCATCGACGGCTGGGCCCTGGTTGCCCCGGCCGATCCCGAGCGTGCCGCCGACCTTGCCCGGCGGGCGGCGAGCGTCAGCCACGACGGGGAGGCGGTGTACGGGGCACAGGTGCTCGCCGCCATGGAATCCATGGCGTTCGTGGAGAGTGACGCCGACCGGTTGCTGGAGGCCGGCCTCAGGGTGATACCATCGTCATGCACCATCTACCGCATGATCCATGACATCCGGGGCTGGCATGCCGCGGACGGCGACTGGCGGAAGACGTTCCGGCGCATCGACGAACGCTACGGCTACGCCCGGTTCGGCGGGAACTGCCACATCATGCCCAATCACGGCATCATCATCCTCGGTCTCCTGGCGGGAGACGCCGATTTCCAGAAGACGCTGACGATCGTCAACACGTGCGGTCTCGACACCGACTGCAACTCGGGCAATGCCGGCTGCCTCATGGGGATACGGCTGGGCCTGAAGGGAATCGAGGCAGGCCCCGACTGGCGAGGACGGTTGCCGACAGGATCTACATGCCGACGGCCGACGGCGGCAGCTGCGTCACCGACGCGGCGCGGGAAGCGGTGAGGATCGCGAATGCCGGCTTTCTCACGCAGGGCAAACCCGCGCTGCGTCCGAAAGACGGCGCGCGGTTTCACTTCGAGCTCCCGGGATCCATGCAGGGGTTCCGCGTGGAGGACAGTGCCGAATGCAGGGGAACCGCCCTGTTGAAGAACGTCGACGACCACAGCACGGCGGGTGCTCGAAGCCTTGCCATCGCTTACCAGGGTCTCGCGGAAGGGAGGCGCGTCCGCGCAAGCACCGCGACCTTCATCCCGCCCGAGGCGCGCGGCATGTCCGGTTACGACCTCATGGCTTCACCGACGATCTACCCGGGCCAGGTGCTCCGCGCGCGCGTGTCCGCGGACGCACGGGATGCACACCCTGTCGACTGCTGTCTCTACGTGGCCATCTATGGCGCGGGAGATCGATGGGAGCTGCTGCGGTCCGCACCCGAGCGGCTCGCCCCGGGGGAAGCCCGCGAGCTCTCGTGGAATCTGCCCGCGACGGACAGCGCCCCGATCGCCGCGGCGGGCGTCGAGCTCGCCGGTCGCGGAGGCGCCGCGGGCACCGTGTACGTGGACTGGCTCACGTGGGATGGGATGCCGTCGCTCGTGCTGGGCCGACCCTCCGCGGGGGGAACCATGTGGGAACGGGCCTGGATGAACGGGGTGACCCGGTTCGAGACGCGGACCGAGCCTTTCCGCATCATCCAGAACGCGGGGCGGGGGTTGCTCATGCAAGGCACCCGGGAATGGACCGACTACCTCGTCAGCGCGCAGGTGACGCCGTGGCTTGCCACGGCGGCGGGGATCGCGGCCCGGGTGCAGGGCATGCGCCGTTACTATGCCCTGCTGCTGCACAGGGACGGGCACGCGCGGCTCCTCAAGTTCCTTGCCGGGGAAACCATCCTCTCGGAGATCCCTTTCGCCTGGGAGCAGGGACGGACCCACCGGTTCGAGCTCGAGGTGCGGGGGAACACGATCGCCGCTTCCATCGACGGGAAGAAACTCCCCCGGCAAAGGATGACGTCCACCCGCTCGTCGGAGGAGCGGCCGCGTTTCTCTGCGAGGAAGGGTGCATGACCAGCGACGCCATGCGCATCACTGCTCTGCGACCGCGGTAGGTTCAGTCGCGCTTTGCCTTGACAGGCACCAGCGGGAGAGGGTGCAATCTGTCCATGCAGAGCCTCCTGCCCGATCCCGCGGTCCTGGCGCGCATCGGGGAGCATTTCGCGGCCGGCTTTTGCGAGTTGCCGGGCGCAGCTCCCCTGCGCCGCTGGTCGCGGGCGCTGCGGCGCTTCCTGGAACACCGTGCCGTTCCGCCATTCGACGGCCAGCCGCTCTACCCCTACGGGCGCGCGCTCGAAGCCGACGGGAGCGGGATACTCTGCCCTTCCTATTCCTTCACCTGGATCTACAGTGACGAAGCGATGGAACGCCGGCTCTCGGCAGGGAAAGCCGACGAAACAGCCACCTTGCAGGCCTTCCGCGCAGAGATGCGGGCCCTGGATGCGTCGTTTGACGATATCAGCACGGCGCACGTCGTCGGCGGACGCGGGTACACGCACAGCATCCCGAACTACGGCCGGGTCATTCGCGAAGGGTTTGACCGGTACGAGGAGCGCGTCGACGAGGGCCTTGCCGCGGCGCGCCGCCTGTCGATGCAGCAGCGCGGAGTTCTTCGCGTCATTGCAGGATGTTCTCGCGGGCATCGGCGCGTGGGTCGGGCGGATCAAGGCCGCGCTCGGGGAAGCAACGGCGTCCGATCCGGCCGGCAGCGCGAAATCTCGATCGTCTTCGCGCGGCGTTCCGCGTGGTGCCCGCCGCGCCGGACGGTCCTTCTTCGAGGCGATGGTCGCGTACAACGCCGTCTTCTTTCTCGACGGCTGCGACAACCCCGGCCGGGTTCGACCTGGAGCTGGCGCCGCTCTACGAGGCCGACCTCCTCCGCGGCGCCACGTCGCACGAGGAGGCGGTGGCGCTGCTGCGTGCCTTCTGGCACAACGTTGATGCGAACAACGGGGTGGAGCGCCGGGATCGGGGGGAGCACGCCGGAAGGGACCGCGAACTACACCGACCTGACCGTCGCATGCCTGGAGGCAGCGCGGCAAGATGCGCCGCCCCAACCTGCAGCTCCACGTGCGCCGCGACATGCCGCAGGAGGTGTGGGACGCGGCGCTTGCGACGCTTGCCACGGGATGCGGTCTCCCCGCGCTGTACCACGACGAGGCGTTTTCGCAGGCACTGCTCGACGCCGGTCTTGCCGTGCGCACGGAAGACCTGGCCTGGCGGAACGGGGGCGGATGCACGGAGACCATGGTCCACGGGAGATCGAATGTCGGGTCGCTGGACGCGGGCATCAACCTGCCGCTCATCCTCGACCAGATGCTTGCCGCCGTGCTTCCCGCCGCCCGTTCCTTTGAGGGGGTGCTCGATACCTTTCTCGCCGCGACACGTACGGCCGTGGAGGAGATCGTGCGCCAGGTGAACGCCGACCAGGAAAAGAAGGCGCGCCTGCGGCCGCAGCCGATGCGCAGCCTCCTCGTCGACGACTGCATCGATCGCGGCGTCGAGTTCAACGCGGGCGGGGCGCGGTACAACTGGAGCGTCATCAACGTGGCCGGCCTGGCGAATGTCGTCGACTCCCTGGCGGCGCTGCGCGAGGTGGTCTTCGAGCGCGGGGAGGTGGCCCCCGCCGCCATGGGCAGGCTCCTCGCCGCGGATTTCTCCGGCAGCGAGGCGACCCGCATCCGTCTGACCTGCTGTCCGCGCTACGGCAACGATGACCCCGAGGGCGGACGAGCTCGCGTCCCGCATCTCGACGCTGGTCTTCAAGGAGTTCCTCCGGGACACGGCCTGGGCGGGGAGGCACGTTCCTCGCTTCCTGCCTCATGTTCGTCACCTACGCCGACGCAGGGGCGCCCGTGGGCGCCATGCGCGGACGGGCGGCGGGCAGGGGAGCCCCTCGCCGATTCGGCAGGGCCGTACCAGGGGCGTGACACGCACGGGCCGACCGCCATGCTGCGCAGCGTCACGCGGCTGGCGCACGCGCTGGCGCCCGGGACGCTCGTCGTGAACATGCGGCTCCTGCCGGGCATGTTTGCGACCCCGGAGGGCCGCGGCAAGATCCGTGACCTCGTGCGGACCTATTTCGATCTCGGCGGCATGCAGCTCCAGGTCAACGTTGTCGACCAGGAGGTCCTGCGCGACGCGGTGGCCCATCCCGAGCGCCACGGGGACCTCGTCGTGCGCATCGGCGGCTACTCGGAATACTTCAACCTGCTCAGCCCCGGCCTGCAGGCAACGGTGCTGCAGCGGGTCGAGCACGGGCTGGGCTGAACCGGCTGGTGCCGTGCCCACGCTCGACGCCCATCGACAGGGGGACACCACGTGTCGCTGACAAGACGAATCGGGACATCGAGCTACCTCTACCGCGATCCCCTGGCTGACAACGGGCAGGAGAAGGAGCGGCAGGCCGTGCTGGCCCGAATCCGCGAGGCGGGGGACCTTCGCATCGACATCCTTCTCTTCCAGGAGGAGTATACCTTCTGGGCCTCGGACCCTGACGCCGCACCCGAGCGGGGCAACTTCGCACCCGCGCGGGCGGCGCGTCGGCCGAGGCGCGACGGGAGCGAGCCTCCCCTCATGGACCTCGCGATCACGCTGGATGACACGTACGTGCACCAGGTCCGGGAGGCTGCGCGCGCGGCCGGCGGCTCAATACGCGCTTGCCGGTTCTCGAGCGCGACGCGGGACGCGTCTACAACAGCATCGTGCCCGTGACATCCACGGGCGCTCTCCTGCGCCCCTACCGAAAGATGTTCCCGGTTCCTTCCGGCGAGATGAGCGCGGGCGTCACGCCCGGGACGTGCAACACCGCGCAGGAGATCGCCGGCGTGCCGGTGAGCTTCGCCATCTGTTTCGACGTCCATTTCGACGAGGTCTTCACGGAAGCGCGGCGGAGCGGCGCCCGGCCCGTTCTCTGGTCCTCGATGTGGATGGGCGGCGCGTGGCTGCGGGCGCAGGCCCTGCGCAACGGTCTTTACATCGTCTCCGCCTCCCCGGACGGCTGCACCTTCGTGGACGTGGACGGGAGCGTCATCGCGGAGTCGCCGAGCATCTATCCGCAGAGCGTGGGTCACAACAACCTCGTGTTCGAGGACCTGAACTTCGACAGGGACATTTTCCACTGCCTCGCCGGAGGAACGCTCGGCGCGATTCGCGCGCGCTACGGCGCCCGGGTGCACATGCGCAACCTTCCTCAAGACAGCATCGTGATCATCGAGTCCCTGGATCCCGACCTTCCCCTGGAAGAGATCAAGAGCGCGTTCGGATTGAAGAGCTGGTTCGAGTACATCGGCGAGGCGCGGGAAGCGGCCCGCGCGGCGAGGGGAAACGGGGCTGCGGGTCCGGGCCCTCAGCGGAGAACGGGATAGCGGTCGGGCACGCTCACAGGAACGTCTTCAGCTCTTCCATGGGCAGGTAGCCCAGGCGGAGGAGGATCTCACCGAGTTTCTCCCCTGGCTTTTTTTTCTGTTCCGCCAGCGCGATATCGAGCTGTTCCTGCGTAATGACACCGCCCTTGACCAGTGACTCTCCCAGCGGCATGTGCGTACCCCCAACTCAACCATAGCGCAGACACGCCGGCCGTGGCAATCCGCCCTTGCCGGGAATGCCGGGCAGACCGGGCGTGCCGCGAGGCCCCGCGGCTCCGTGCCCGCTATTCCACCGCCACGACGACCACTGACATCGGGGGCAGCTGCAGGCGCGCCTTCCCGTGGTCGACCGCGACAGCGGCGAACGGGCGCGGGACGACTTCCTCGGGGTGATCGAAGTCGTTGCGGCTGTCCATCCGCGGCGCGGTGAGGATACGCCCGCCGAGGCTCCGGGGAGGAGTGGCGGTTCCGCGCAGCTCGAGCGCAACCTCCGCCGCGATCTCCGCGTTGAGGTTGCACAGGCTGAGATGAACCCGGCCCTGTGCGTCACGCGACGCCGAGGCGCTGATCTCGGGGATCCGCTGCCCGTGTCGCTCCACGATCTCGTTCTCCATGACCAGGGGGAGCAGCGTGGCGTCCTGGTGCACCTTGTACATCTCGAAGACGTGGTAGCTCGGCGTGAGAACCATCCGGGGACCGTCGGTGAGGATCATGGCCTGCAGGACGTTGATGGTCTGCGCGATATTGGCCATGTGCACACGGTCCGCGTGCCGGTTGAAGATGTTGAGGGAAAGGCCGGCAACGACCGCGTCACGGATGGTGTTCGGCTGGTACGAGGAAGCCGGGGTTGGTGCCGGGCTCGACGTCGAACCAGGTGCCCCACTCATCGACGATCATCCCGATGCGCTTCCCCGGGTCATGGCGGTCCATGATGGTCGCGGTCCTCGTGATGAACTCCTCGATGCCCAGCCCGTTGCGGAGTGTGGAGTACCACTCCGCGGCGGGGAACCCCGTCGCCGCGCCCTTGCGCTCCCACTTTTCCGCGAAGGTATAGTAGTGGACCGAGAGCCCCTCCATGAAGCGTGCAGCCTCGCGCAGGAGGATGTCGTTCCACTCATCGTTGTGGCCGCAGGCGACCTTGTACAGGTGCTTGCCGCCGTGGTGCCGGCAGTAGCCCTGGTAGCGGCGGAACTCGCCGGCGTACTGCAGGGCGCTCATGTTGCCGCCGCACCCCCAGTTCTCGTTGCCGACAGCCCAGTACCGGATGTCCCACGGCTCGCTGCGCGGCCATTCTGCCCGGCGGAGGCGGGACATCGGGCCTTCCCCGGGCATCGTGAGGTATTCCAGCCACTCCGACATCTCCCGGACCGTTCCTGACCCCACGTTCCCGCAGATGTACGGTTCGGCCCCGATCATCGCGCAGAAGTCCAGGAACTCGTGCGTGCCGAAGTGGTTGTTCTCCGTGACGCCGCCCCAGAAGACGTTGAGCATCTCGGCCGTCTGCTCCGCGGGGCCCGATGCCGTCCTTCCAATGGTAGGTGTCCGCGAAGCAGCCGCCGGGCCAGCGGAGGTTGGGCATGCGCAGCCGTGAGAGCGCTGCGACCACGTCATTGCGGATGCCCCTGGTATTGGGAATGGGCGAATCCTCCCCGACCCAGGTGCCACCGTAGATGCAGTGGCCGAGGTGCTCGGCGAAATGGCCATAGATGTGACGGGAAATCCGCTGCCTGCCCTGATCGACCTCAACAAGTATGTGGTTCATGCTTCTCCTATAGGCGCGTGACAAGGCGCCGGGCCAGTTCCTCTGCCGCCGGGTTGATCAGCCTGCCGGCGAGCGCGAGCTGGCAGATGCGGAGGACCCCGCCGCCCAGCGGTTTTTGCACGCAGGCCTGGGCCGGCAGCGACGCGCCTGTCCAGGAGACATGCCCGGTAGAGATGATCGTCTCCCATCCCGGAGGCGCATCTATGGTGGTGGACAGGAGCGGCATGATGCAGTCCTCTTTCGGATCGTACCAGAGGAAGAAGTCGCGGGGCTGAAAGCCTGCCGCGAGTGCATGACCGGTGGCGCGGGAGGCGAAGAAGAACTCGCCCATGCCGGTGGCCCGAACGGTGAGCGGTGCGCCGGGCGATCCGGTGCGTCCCCGTCGGGAGCTCCACGAACAGGGCAACAGCTCCGCCGCGCACCGCGCGGTTGATCCGCGCCGCGGTCCGTGCGTACGCGGCAGCATCGTCGATGATAACGAGGCCGGCCCGAGCAGGGTCCCCGCCGAAGCTGCAGACGATCCCCAGCCCGCGAGCGAGGGCGGCCGCGGGCCCGTCCTGGCGGCCGATGATCAGGGCCCTTTCGCGCGGCACGGCAGGAGTCCCCGCCTTGACGCGGGGGAACACGTCAAGCACCACCTCGTTGGCATGGACAGCCCGGCCGCGCCCATCCCGCAGCGCCGCCTGCACGGCGATGCGCGCGCGCTCCGTGACGGTCGGCGCGGCAAACGAGATGGTGCCGACGTATCGGCTGGAACAGCGCGGTGCGCCCACGCGGGTCCTGCCTCCGCAGAGGAGCGACGTGCCCGCCCGCGCCTGCCACGCAAGATGCAGTCCCCGGGGAGGCTCGTCGAGGTCGCACGCGATCCACGACTCGATCTCCACCGTCTCTCCTGCCCGCACCGCGAACCGGTCGGTCCGGAGCGACACCATGGTCGGTGAGAGGGCATCGCGGTAGGCGAAGAACGCGGGCTTGGGCTGCCGCTCCGTGTCCATGATTGTCTTCATCCACCCCGACGGAAACGCATCGATGAAGAGGTGAATGGCGAAGCTGTTCATCGCGGCGTTTCGGCGGAAGGCCTCGGTCATCAGCTTCGTGACCCACGCCTGGTGCGCGTGGCTGGCTTCCACCCAGCCGGCGAGCGAACCCGGGGTGTCGAACCACATGAAATGGAACCGACCCGTCTGCGCCGAAGGGATGGCGTCAGGGCTCCAGCGCTTCTCTTCCTCCTCGGACTGCGGCAGCCACGCGGCGGGGTAGCGCCTGCGCATCAGGTCGACGGGGTCCAGTCCCTCGCTCCCGAACTCCCCGCACGCGACGTGCCAGCCCGGCTTCACCGGCTGCCACCATCCCCTGTGGAGCCTGCCGATGCCCACGCCGTGGCCGTTGTACCAGCCGCAGTAGCAGTGATTGTCCGGCAGGCCGGGGCCGGGAGGGTCGTAGTCACCGTCGTGCGGCTTGATGACCCGGTCGGGGTTTTCCAGCAGCACCGCGCTGCTCGCCGCCTCGGTCCACGCGTCCAGCTCGGGCCGGGTCAGGTGCCGGTGGGGCTCGTTCATGCCGTTCGGCAGCGCCTCGTTGATGAAGCTCACCATGATGTTGCAGGGATGGGCGCGGACGAGCCGCTCCATCTCGCCGGCCTGGCGCACGCCTTCCGCGAACTTCGTGCGGCGCATCACGGCAAAGAGGGGCAGGTCGGTCTGGGTCATCAGCCCGAGCCGGTCACAGAGGTCGTAGACCTGGTCCTGCACCGGGCGCTGCGTCAGGCGAAGGACGTTCATCCGGCAGATCTTCGCGAGCAGGATATCGTCGACCAGCCTCTTCGTGTCGCCGGCCATCACGGCCTGCTGCTCGAATCCCATCGTGTTCGCGCCGCGCAGCCGGATCTCGCTCCCGTTGAGGAGGAGCTTGCCGCGGGGCGTCGAGTCTTCCTGCATGGCGAAAGAACGCATGCCGAAGCGCCGCGCCGCAGCGTCCAGCGCCTTGCCCGTCCCGTCCAGGAGACGCGCCTGGAGCTGGTAGAGCCAGGGGCTCCGCGGGCTCCACGCGCGAGGCGACGGCACGTCGAAGGGGATGCGCAGCAGGTTCGCTCCCGGACCCATCCTGAGCGGCACCAGGGAAGGGCTTTCCTTGCCCGGCACGTCGCCCGAGCCCTGCACGGGCAGGACGGTCGGTCGAAACCGCCGGGCGCGAAAGACCGTCGCGGGGAAGTTGGCGCCAAAAAGGGAAAGGTCCAGGGAGATCTCGCGGGGATCAGGGGCGCAGGAAGTGACCTCCACCCACGCCTCTGCCCGCTTTTCGGCAAGCAGCGGGCGGACGAAGATGTCACTGATGAAGAGTTCGGGTCGCGCCTCCAGGGATACTCCCTGGTAGATTCCCATGCCGGGGGGGCAGTGATGCCAGCCCTCGACCGGGTCGTCGAAGCCGGGCCCGGTGGCAGCGAACAGCTTGTCGCCCTCCCGACGGGGTTCGCCATTGCCCATGAAGATGTAATCGTTGCCGACCCTCACCACGAGCAGGTTCGGGCCGGGATGCGCGACACGGGTGATGTCCATCTCGAAAGGCGCGAAGAAGCCCTCGTGGGACCCGATGGGCGAGCCGTTCAGGAAGAGCTCGGCGGTGTAGTCCACGCCCTCGCATCGGAGGAAGAGCCGGCCGGGCGCGAGCATCTCCGGTGGGATCTCGAAAGCGGTTCGATAGAACGCAAACGCCTTGCCGATCGGCGCCCCGTAGTGGGGGATGCCGACCCTTGTCCACTCCCCGTCGCCGCGAAGCACACGGCCGAAATCGGCTGCGTCGCCCGGTGTCTCGACACGCCAGTCGAACGAATCGAGGGCAAAACGCATCCGCGCCTGCGGGAGTGGCGGCGCGCAGTCTCGAAGGTACGGGGCATGAATGGCACGCTGCCGTACCAGCTCGGCCTGCAGGGCCTCGGCTGTCGCCATCGTCTTCGGAAGAGCAAACGGCGCAGGGGACCGGCCCGGCGCAAGGAGCTTTTTCTCGATCTTCGGCGGGCGCGGCGGGACGAGGTCACGGCCCCGCGCGGACTGCCGCTGGGCAGCGATCCGCGCGAAGAAATCCCCTGATGGAAGAGCCGCGCCCGAAGGCGCGGCTCCCCGAACGTCAGGATGACGTTTTCTTACTTTCCCTTCCACGCGTTGAGCTGCTTCTGCATCTCGTCGGTGATCTTCTGCGCGCCGGCCTTGTCCAGCTTGTCGAGGAACTCCGGCATGACCTTCACGGGATCCACGGTGCCCAGCTCCAGCGCGGGCCAGTACTCCTGGATCACGGAGGCGCACTGCGCCATCTCGGACTGCACGGGCTCGGGGTTGAACGCGAACCCGAGGATGACCGACGGGATCGCGCTTGCGTTGAGGGCCTTCGTCTTCTGCCAGACGTCGTCAGCCTGCCCCGGCAGGAGGTAGGAATTGAAGGTGCTGGCGAACTCCCAGGCGGTGCTGGGATAGTAGCCGCTGTCCTTGACCGGCTCGATGCGGTTCGGCCCGGTCTTCTTGTAGTGCACGCCCTCCAGGCCCCAGGTGAGCAGGTTGTACTGCGGCACGTCGCTGTTCATCAGCTCCATGAACTGCATGGCCCTGTCGGGGTTCTTCGAGGTGATGCTGATGGCATGCATCGTGGCAACCGCCGCGCCCGTCTGCAGGTAGGACGGCGAGATGGCGATCTCGGTCACCGGGTAGCCCAGGCGCGCCGCGTCCTCCGCGTCCCCGCCCGGCTTGAAAGTGCCGACGAAGGAGACGCCGACCTTCCCGGTGGACAGGTTGGGGTTCAGGTCCTTCACCGCGAGGGCATCCTTCATGATGTAGCCCTTCGTGTACCAGTCCCTCTCCAGCTTCAGCCAGTTCATCATCCTGTCGGTCTTGAACTGGTTCACCACTTTCAGGCTCAGGTCATTGTCGAGGATGACACCGGGCACACCGCGGCCGCCGATCTCTTCCATGGCGAGATAGGCCAGGACGTAGCCGACGGTCGACCCGGGCGTGTTGGCGACGCCGAAGGGAGCGGTGAGGTCGGGCTCGCCGACCGTGACGCTCTTGAGGTACGGCTCCATGTCTTCCAGCTTCTTCACCTTGGTCACGTCGAAGTTGTACTTCTTCAGGAGGTTCGTGGGGAACATGAGACCCGACGTGTAGGCGGATATCTGGTAGTTGAGGATCCCGTAGAGCTTGCCGTTGACCTTGGCGGCGTTCCACAGCTTGGCCGGGATGGACGCCTTGAGCTTCGGCGCGTCCTTGGCGAGCAGGTCATCGAGAGGCAGGAATGCCCCCTTGGCGACGTTCTGCCAGAAGTTGTTGATCCAGTTGGCCGTGTAGCACAGGTCGAACGTCTCTCCCGATGCTATGACGGCCTGCATCTTCTGGTCATAGTCGCCCCACGCGACCGGCTTGAAGTCGATGGTCGCGTTCAGCTTCGGTTTCAGCTGCTTGTTGAACTCCGCGAAAACCATGTCCTGGTCCTTCTGCGGGTAGGTGCCCGGGTAGTACCAGGTCAGCGTGACCGCTGCCGTCTCCTTGGTTCCCCCGGCCCACACGCCCGCGGCGCACAGGAGCAGGAGGGTCACCGCGAGAAGCGCGCTGATCCTTTTCGTCATGGAAGACCTCCTTCGGCGATTTCTATCCACTGCGGGTCGACGACCCGCATATGCCTCCAGCATCGATGCCTATCCCTTCAGTGAGCCCGCCGTGAGCCCCCGCACAAAATACTTCTGGAAAAACGGAAAAATGAACAGCATGGGGCCGGCCGCCAGGACGCACATGGCCATGCGCGCCGATTCGTTCGGGAAAGTGCTGATGTCGATGGTGACCGCCGTGCTGGTCATCTGCGAGGTGAGGAAGGTGATGTTCGCCATCATGCGGTAGAGCATGTACTGCAGCGGCACCAGCTTCTCCACGTCGATGTACAGCAGCGCGAGCCACCAGTCGTTCCAGTAGTTCAGGCAGATGAAAAGGCCGATGGTTGCCAGCGCCGGCTTGGCGAGAGGGAGCAGGATCTGGAAGAAGTTGCGGAACTCGCTCGCCCCGTCGATCTTGGCCGACTCGAACAGCGACATGGGAAGCTGCTTGAAGAACGTGCGCAGGAGCAGAACGAACCACGGGATGACGAGGTAGGGGAGGACGAGAACGGCGAAGCTGTTCTTCAGCCCCAGGTAGCGCACGATGAGGATGTACCAGGGCACCAGCCCGCCGTTGAACAGCATCGTGAAAAACACGTAGAAGCTCACCTTGTTCCGGTAGCGGTAGTCGGGCCGCGAGAGCGGGAATGCCAGCAGCGAGATGACCAGCAGCGACAGGAACGTCCCCACGGCCGTCATGGAAAAGGTGATGAAATACGAATGGAGGATCCCCCAGGGATTCCTGAAGATGTAGCCGTAGGCGAGGGTGCTGAGCTCCCGCGGCACCAGGGCGTATCCCGAGAGGTGGATGGAGTGCTCGCTGGACAGGGAGATCGCGACGACCGCCCAGAGGGGGACGATGCAGATCACGCTGAAAAGGATCATCACCGTGTGGATGATCCCCCGTGACAGGTAGCGCGAACCGCGTGACTCGATCACCCCTTCCTCCCTAGAAGAGCGCGTGCTCCGGGCTGATCCGGCGGACCACCCCGTTTGACACCAGGACGAGCGTGAAG
Source organism: uncultured Spirochaetota bacterium (assembly GCA_963768665.1). Taxonomy (GTDB): domain Bacteria; phylum Spirochaetota; class Spirochaetia; order SZUA-6; family Fen-1364; genus Fen-1364. Next base: position 891,303 of record CAVYIU010000007.1, read on the forward strand.
CCGACGATGGCCTGGTAGAAGTTGGCGGCCGAGGACATCCCGATGTCCCCGGTGACGCGCAGCGAGCGAAAAACGTAGGTGTCGATGACGTCCGTCGTGGGGTAGAGCGTTCCGATGTCGCGCGGCAGGTTGTAGAACAGCCCGAAGTCGGCATAGAAGATCCGTCCGATCTGCAGGATGACGAGGGCGACCATGAGGTTGGAGAGCAGGGGAACGGAGATCCGCGTGATGGTCTGCCACTTGTTGGCACCGTCGATCACGCAGGCTTCGAACAGCTCCCGGTCGATCCCCATGAGCCCCGCGTAGTAGATGACCGAGAAGTACCCCACCGTTTTCCACAGGTTCATGAAGATGAGGATCGGAGGCCAGTTCCCCGGCGCGATGTACCACTGGACGGCCGGCTTCCCCAGTATCCGCAGCAGGTTGTTGGCGAGGCCATACTGCATGCTCAGGAATGCGTACACGACGTAGCCCACCACGACCCAGGAGAGAAAATAGGGGAAGAAGAAGACGGTCTGGTAGAACTTGAGGGTGGCCCGGTTGGTGAGCTCGAAGAGCATGAGCGCGAACGCGACGGCGATGACCAGGCCCAGGACGATGAAGATCGCGTTGTACCCGAGGGTGTTCCGCGTGATCCTCCACGCGTCCTGCGACTGGAAGAAGAAGCGGAAGTTCTGCAGCCCCACCCACGGGCTGCCGAAAAAACCGAGGTTGACCCTGAACCTCTTGAAGGCGATCACGATGCCCGCCATGGGCAGGTAGTTGAAGACGAGGAGCAGCAGGAGCGCCGGGAGCGCCATGATGGTGAACGGGAGATTGGCACGGAAGTAGTGGTGCGGCCGTCTGTCCGACATTGCGTTCATTCCTACTCTGATGCGGTTCCCGCGCCTGTAAAGTGTCTCTTTTTAAAGAATCGGGTCGAATCGAAAGGTCCGCCGGTTCAGTCCAGGGTGAGCAGGCTGCGCACTCCGGGCACCGGCTCACCGTGTTTCGTTCTGAACCACGCGGAGATCGTCACGTCGTCCGCCCCGGCGGCACAGATGAAGAGGAGACGGTTGATACCCTTGGAGAGCACTGCATCCGCGATGGTCACTGTGCCGCCAGGCGCCGCCGGCATGTCACGCAGCACGCGGCCGTTGAGGAACACCCGGATCGGGCCCGACGAGCGCAGGAGAAGGTCCGGGACGATGCCGGGATCGGGCAGCTCATGCAAGGGCCCCTCCGATTCGATGAAGACGGTGAGGTACCAGGTCTTCCCGGCGCTCTGCGGAATCGTGATGACGCCCCCGCGGGCATCGATGCGCTTCATCCAGCCGAAGACACCTTCCCCGAGGTTGTTGAGGGTGTAATTCGGATCCGTGAAATACACCTCCATGGCTCGTGCGTCGTGATGAGCCTCCCGCGCGAGCGCCATCACGGCCTCCAGGCCGTAGTCCGACGCGGCAGGGAGACGGTCGAAGAACGACGAGTCGAAGCGCACCCCGAGGTTCCAGAGAAGCTGCGCGTAGAACCGGCGTACTCTCTCGTTCCCGCGAAGCGGCAGGACCTGGCACACGAGCAGCGCGCCCGTGCCGACCTGCACCCGCGCCCCGTAGCAGCGCGCCGGCAATGGCGCATCAGCAGCCATGGTTGCCACGGCGGTCTTCAGGTACTCGGCGTCCAGCCCCTTGATGAAGAAGTCAGCCCATGGTGCAGTCACGCCGGAAAGGAGCGGAGAAGCGGACGCTGCCTCGACGGCGTACCGCGCAATGACCGTGTTGTCGGCAGTGGGCGGCGAGTAAGTCACCTTGTCGATGAGGGACAGGTCCGACGGGGAGACGCCCCTGGTGGCCGGGTCCGGCTGTGCTGCCACCTGGTGGACCGGCGCTTCCACGACGCCCAGCGTGGTCCCCGCAAGCCTCCCGAGCAGCGCCGCGTGACGCGGCTTAGCGGCGACAACAAGCACCTCTGCACCCTCGTGCATCATCCTGGAGAGGGATGCGCCGGCAGCGGGGTCGAGCGAATCAGCGTCAGCCACGACAAGGTCCGGCGTCGCGACGGTTGCGTCTTCGGCCCTCCGCATTCCTGCGTCCTCCAGCAGGTGAGAAAGCACGCCTGCCTGGCCCGCGAGGACTTTCAGCGAACGACCCACTGCCTTGCGCGGCGTGCAGGCGTAGGCAAGGAGATTGCGCAGGAGCACGCACGCGCCCGGGACGCGCGCTGCGTTGGCCGCCACCTCGACCTGGCAGAGCAGCACACGTCCTTTCCCCACGGAAAGCTCGATCATGGGCGACCACAGAAGACCGCCCCAGCCGAAGTCTCCCTCGCCGCACTCCAGGAGCACGCGCGCGTCCCCACGGGACGGTTTTCTGAACACGTGCCGCGCGATCCCGGGCGTCTTCAGGGTCCCAGGGGTTGCCCGGGATGCCACGCATCAAGATCAGCGTCCGCCAGGCCGGCGAACACGGGATGGGCAGGATCGGTCATGAACGCGCGGGGGAACGATCGTGTCGCCAGGGCGATGTCACCCGGCGTGAACCGGGACTGCTCGAGCACGAGGAGGAATCCGCCCCGCCCGACAAACCCGCGCATCGCCGCCTGCGTGCTGCGCGGATCCTGTCCGCACCCCGGGCCGATGACCAGCAGGTCAAGGTCTTCGAGCGAAGCGGCGTCGATAGAGACGATCGGCCGGATGCCGGGGACCAGCGCGGATACCATTGCACCGTCAGCAGGTGCACCGGCAAAACCTGCGCGTGCCCCTCCGACGACAGGGCTCGTCAGGAGGGTGCGGGGGGAGATGGCATACTTCCGCAGGATTGTCCGCACGGGCGTGCTGCCGTGGATGAGGTCGACGCGAAGCAGCAGCCGGGAGGCCTGAAGGACATCCGGCAGCACGAAGGTCCGCTCCCACTCTCGTCGCTCTGCCCGGTGGCTGCGTAAAACACTCGTCGCCCTGCTCAAGGAGGTGGCCTGCCTCGTCTGTCAGCCGCCAGGCAAGAGTCACATCGGCAGCGTGCATCGTGTCGTTGTACACGCTGAAGGTGCGCGGCAGCGCGGTGCCGCCGAAAAAAGACCTGTCGTACTCGTTGGGGATGACAGTCGCCGGCGCGAACGCATCACGCACGTGGCGCCACGAGGCGTTGGGTCGGAACAGTGGTTCTTCCCCGAGCCGCCCGTCGTTGAGGGTGAGGGACCACGCGGGAATGCGGCGCGGCCTCGGTCCCCCTGCGCCAGGGTCGAGCCGGCGGGAGGAGGACGTCACGGGGCGGCATAGCCTGCATCGAGTAGTTGACGATGTTGAAGGGGGTGATCCCGGTGACTTCGTGCCGCCGTGCGTACTCTATGAAGAGCTTCTCCTGAAGGCCGATGGCATCCATGCACGCTTCGAAGTCGGTGAATGCCTCCGGGCCCACGATGCCGGCGCAGACTTGTGGAGACACGTAGTGCCAGGCGCCGTGTTCCCCGAAGATCAACGGCTTCTCCCGCGTCCACCGGGCGACGGTGCCGTCGATCGTGTAGTGCATGCTGAGGATCTCCGCGTCCCGCGGGTCCACCAGCCGATTGTCACCATCGAAGGAGACGGGCCTGCCCGGGTCGAGCTCGCGCATGGCGCTGACCAGCCCGTTCATGGCGTCCCGCCAGCCGTCCCTTCCGTCCACCCAGCGCATCTCGTTCTGGACGCTCCAGATCACGACGGAGGGATGGTTCCTGTCGCGGCGGACAAGCCCGCGGAGGTGGGCGCGGCACTTGCGGATGAATGCCGGGTCATCGCACTGCGTGATCTTGCTCGAGCCATAAATGGCGCTTTCGTCGATGATGAGCATCCCCATCTCGTCGGCCGCATCGAGGAAAAACTCCGGGTACGGCATGGCGTGCAGGCGCACGACGTTGATACCCGTCTCGCGGCACATGCGGTACCAGGCGCGCGCGTATTCGGGTGTCTGCATGACGAATCCCTGGTAGTGCCAGGCGTCGCCGCGCAGGAAGACGGGGGTCCCGTTGAGAATAAACCGGTGGCCTTCCAGCCAGACCTCGCGGAAGCCGAACCGGAAGGTACGGATGTCCCGTCCGCCCTTCCCGTCGCAGGTGACGCGCAGGGTATACAGGTGGGGGTTCTCTGGTGACCAAGGCACCGCGCTGTCCCACTTCCTGCGGGTCCTCACGGTGGCGGGGATACCGGGCGCGGCAGTGACCGTGCCCGCTTCCCACGCCAGGACGCTCGACTGGTCGTCGAGTACCTCGATGCTGACCAGGCTGGTCACGGGTCGAGCGGACGTGGTGCCGACGGTGATTTCCACCTCGATGCTCGCCCCACGGACCGAGGTGCGGATGCATGCGTCGTCGATCGAAACGGCGGGCCTGTATTCCAGCAGGACATCCTGCCACAGTCCCCGGGCAAGCTGCGCAAACCACGAGCCGTTGGGCGCGAGGAGCTTGCGTCCCGCGGGAGTCTCGCGGCTCTCGAATGGCCCGCACCAGGCGGCGATCTCGTTCGTCCCCTTGCGGACGGTCGCCGTGACATCCACCTCGATCGGCAGGAAAGATTCCTCGCCCTCCGCGAGCAGGGTTCCGTTGACGAAGAGCGCGAACTTCTGGAGGATCCCCTTGAAGACCAGCACGACACGCGGCGCGTCCGGGGGCGGATCCACGGTGAAGGTGCGCCGTAGTATGCCGGATTGGATCTCGTTCCACTCTTTCGGATAGCCGAACAGGTCGTAGGGCTGGAAGCTCAACCCCGGTGCGATGCTCCAGCGCCAGCTCGACGGGACACTGACAGGGCGATCCGCCCACCGCGCGGCGGCGAGCGCCGCGGCAGGACCGAGCCCCGCGTGGTCCGGTGCGAAGTCCCAGTCTCCGTTCAGGATCTCGGTGCGCCGCATCGCCCGCTCCTATCGGAAGAGCCGCTGGAAGGCGTCCGCGCGGCGCCGCGCCTCGTCGCGTGTCTTCACGGTGCTCGTGAGAACGATGTGCGCCCGGGGGGGAACTGGCCGGGGCCCCTGTCCAGATCCCACTCGACCTCGGCGACCGGCATCTGCGCGCAGGTGCCGGCAAAGCTGGCAAAGGAAGCCTCGCAGACGGATCGGGGCTGGTTGATGTTCAGGAGCCTGGACCGGGGATCCGCTTGAAGCCTTCCCACTGGTGGCGCGCGTTTGCGCAGCAGTGCATCCCCAATCCCCCGTACCGCGCAGACAGGTCGGCAAGCTCCGGAAGGAAGAGCTCCTCGAACATCTTCGGGCTGACGCTCCCCACCTCGTCCTCCGACAGGGTGAGCCCGTCCGCCATGTAGTACTGCGGGTAGTGCGCCATGAAGGCGCGGCCGTAGCGCGCGAACCATCGGTCGAGGAACGACGTGAGAAGCTCCCTGGCGCGGGAAGCGAGCTCCTGCACCGCGCGGGGCGTTTCGAGCAGCGCCGTGTAGAAGGTGTTCTTGTCCCAGACCAGCGCGGCGATATCCATGGGGCTCTGGACGTCGATGAGCCGCATCAGGGCGTCGGGTCCTGCGCGCCTGCGAAGCTCGTCGGCGATCTCGAAGAGCACGGCCAGGGAAGAAGAGGAGAGTTCAGGCACCTTCACCCTGTCGAGTTGCGAGGCATCGTCGATGAGCGGAAGCGCGAAGGGCATGTTGTCGGCAGGGTAGGCAACCCGGCAGCCCAGCGCCGCCGCGAAGATCTCGGTGCCGGTGTAGGGCTCGAGAAAAGGCACCGTGTCGTCGTCCAGCCACCCGACGTCTTCCATCCGCCGCTCGAACGCGCTGCTCGACCAGTCGATCCGCTCGCGGATATTGCCCGGGCCGGGCCAGGGGCGGACGGGCACGTCCTCGCTGCAGTCCACCACGTGCATGAATGCCTGCTTCCCGTCGCGCAGCATGAATCGTTCCCACCGTGCCTTGCGTGCCTCGATCCTGGCGTCCGTGCTCCCGTTCACTTTCATTCTCCGATCGGTGTCAGTATGCCATGTGCTCCCGGTACACCGCGAGCGCGTACCGATAGGTCTCGTAGCTGATGAGCGGCGACAGCGAGTGGTCGGATCCGAATACCAGCCGCGCGCCCCGCGCTTTCATCCCGTCCAGGTATGCCGCTGTTTCCCTGCGGATGAGGTCGTGATCGTTCGTTTCCAGGATCCGCGCGTCCAGGCCGCCGACGAAGGTGATCCTGTCCCCGTACATCTCCGCGAAACGGAAAGGGTCGTTGCCGTCGGCCTTGCGCTCCATGGGGTTCAGGCCGTCAAAGCCGGCCTCGATGATCATCGGCAGGGCCTGCGGAACGCTCCCGCAGCTGTGGAGTATGACGGGGAGGCCGAACCCGTGAAAGAACTCCACCATCTCGGCGAAGTACGGGAAGTAGAGCTCCGCGAAGACCTCGGGCCGGGCGAAGAGGCCGTTGCGGTACCCCAGGTCCTCGTACAGCCAGATGCCGCTGGGAAGGCCCGCGTGCTCGAAGAGCCAGGCAAAGTATCGTTTGAAGAAATCGGTATAGACCCGGTTGAAATCGTGGATCCACCCGGGATCCAGGAGGAGGCTCTCGTACAGGCAGATATCTCCCATGCTTCCCCGTGCCTGCTCCCAGACGAAGCAGTCCCCGTAGAACGTCCACGCTCCACGGGCGCGGCCTGCCTCCAGCTCCTTGCGTGCTTTCGCCACGTCGATCCTCCCGGGGTCGAAGCGCTCCAGGAGGGGGCGATACTCCCGCTCCCAAACCGCGCGCGACGTCAGGAGGAAATCCACGTGCTCGGGGGTCCCGTTCCTGTGTTTCCAGTACTTCAGCGCCGCCCCGGCCCCGTTGCGGCGGACTTCCCACTCCTCCGTTTCCTCCAGCAGGTCGCTCTGCCCGGCCACGGGCATCTTGTCGAAGGAAAGCCAGACGAGGTCCATGTCCCAGCCGAAGTGCTCCCACGGGGGGACAGGTTCGCGGTACTCTCCTTCGTTCTCCGCGGCAACCCAGCGACCGTCCTGCGGCCTCCAGGTGCTCTCTCCCCTGGCACGATGCACGGATCGCATCGGGTAGCCCTGCCGCGTCCACGCCAGCACCGTGTCGTCCCACGCGAGGTCCTCCACGGGCACTCGCTCCGTCCTTCTGCCGCGCAGGAGATCGTTCACCAGCTCATGGGAAAGCATACGACGATTCTTGAGGCTCCCGGGAAGGGCTGTATAGTGTCTTTTATTCTAGAATCGTGCTGTTTCTGATGGTTCGCGGGCTCAGTACCCGGCGGCTTTGCGAAGCCGGCGGAGGAGATCCTTTCCCTCCCGCACGGAAGGGGCGGAGGCGTTCACGATGATGTTGCGCTTTCTCGGCCACCGACCGTCGAGGAGGCGTTCCAGGACGGGCGATCCCTGTTCGAGGGGAAGCGTGGATGTGAGCACGACGTGAGACGGCGCCTCGTCGACCAGGCGGATGTCGTGGATGCTCCAGTCGAAGTCGAGTCCCGTCAGCAGGGGGAGCCGGTAGTACTCGGCAATCACCTCGGGACGGGAGCCGCAGTAGTGGACGCGTCCCCCGCCGACTGCTCGCAGGAACCGCGCGTCGCGCGGGAGGACGAACCGGCGGTAGAAATCGGGGCTGATCATGTGCATGGAGCAGTTGCTGATCCTCGCGCTGCCCTTCCAGAAGCCGCCCCAGTCCGAGAACCAGCCGGTCTCCCCGCCACCCACGGACTGTGCACGGGCGACAACCATGAGCATGAAATCCGTGACCCGGTCGAGGAGGCACTCGACTGCCTCCGGTGCGTCGTAGAAATCAGTGAGGATGTCGTTGCCCCGGATGAGGTGCGCCGAGTTGAATGCGCTCTGGATGTCGGGGAGGTCAAAGCGCAGCCACTCCGGGATGATGCGCTTCCAGCGCGCCATCCAGTCCCACGCCTTCGCGTACCATCCCGCATCCGTGCTCGGCACGGACAGGGTGAACGCATCCGCGGCGCGCGTGAGCGCATGCGAGCCTGCGCACGGCAGGTTGTTCTCCGGCACGAACATCTCGCATCCGAACGCCGCGGCGACCTGCGCGGTGCCGTACTCGATCCTGACACTCGGGAGACGGTCATCTTCGATTGCCAGGTGCGGCCGGAGCTCGGCGATCTCCGCTTCGAGCATGACCATTGGATCCGCCAGCCGTTCCTCCCATGTGGGGAGGTCCGTCACCGGCGTGGATATGATGATCATGGGAAGGCACCCCCCGGGCTCTTCCACGAGCCTCCGGTACCGGCTGCTCATGTCAGAAAGACGGGCGCGGCCGCGCGGGTCCATGTCCAGCGTCGTGCTCATCCGTCGATCTCCGCGAGGAAGGCCTCGTACGCCCACCCGTCCCATTCCCGCGCGACGCCGATGCCCGGCAGGTCCGGGTAGTTCTTCAGCATGAGGCCGCCGCGAAACAGGCGGACCAGCCGCCGCGCCTCTTCGCAGATGAACGCTCGGTTTCCCGTGGGCAGCACCTTTTGTATGTCCACCGGCGACCAGAGCATGACGCGGTGGCGCGCAAGCTTGTCCGCCAGGGCAGGCATGTCATAGAGCGCGGGCTGGTCGAACTGGAAGCAGTCCACCCCGCACGCGATGATATCGTCGAGGATTTCCACGTTCTTTCCACAGGAATGCAGGAAGACCTTCATGCCGAGCTCGTGCGCCAGGCCGTAGAGACGGGTGTAGGTCTCCTTGAAGAACCGGCGGAACATCGCCGGGCTGAAGAGGAGCCCTGTCTGGGTGCCGAGATCTTCCAGGATGAAGATGCCGTCGGCGCCGGCTTCCGCCGCCATGCGGATCCTGCCTTCGCAGACGGTTGCCACGCGGTCGTGCAGCTCCGCGAGGTGATCCTCGCCCAGCGCGAGATCGGCCAGGTACACCTCGAGCTTTCGCAGGTAGCGCGCTGCCTCGAAGACCCAGCACCCGATGGCGGCGAGGCGGAACCGGTCTCCCGCGGCCGCGAAGAACGTCTGCATTGCCTGGACCCGCGCCGGGTCGCGCACCGCGGGAAGGCGCGGAATGCCGGAAGCCGCGACCAGTCGGAGAGAAACGGCGCAAGGATCTCCCCTGTCTCGCTCCCCTGGGTCATGCGCGCCCAGACATTGCCCCACTCGTCGTCGTAGAGCTCGCGGCCACCCTCAACCCAGCGGCGCTGTCGGAAGAGGCCTGCCTGGTGGGGCCAGAAGACCGCCAGGTCGTCGCGGCGGCCGTTGTCGAAGTTAGACCGGGCCTCGGAGGCTTGTCGCGCATGCAGTTGGCCAGCACGATCTGGCGGGACGTCATGCTTCGATTGTCGTCCCGGTCCGCGGGGCTGTACAGTGCCTATTCCTCAAGATTCATCCGATTTCAAAGGATTCCTTGACAACCGGTCCGGCGGCTCCTACGATGGGTCCGAGCACAGCCATGCGCGCCCATCGGCGAATGTGGAAATACGGGGGACTTTTCCTGCGCTTCCTCGCCACCCTCGGCGTTCTCCTGGTCGCGACGATTGCCGCCATGGCCTTCGTGCTCACCTCGAGCTACGAGCGCAACACGTTGCGCATCATCGAAGAGTCCCACCTCAACCTGCTCTCCCAGGTCACCTTTGGCTTCAATTCCCTGGACGCAGAGGCGCGCTCCTTCGCGTCGTCCCTGTCCACGGACAACAGCGTCATCCCCCTGCTCCTCGGCACGAACCTCGACGTCTGGGGCATCGTGAAGACGCTCGACTCCATCAATACCAGGGCGCAGGCGGCGACATTCGTCGACTCCGTCTACATCTACAACGCGCGCAGCGGCGAGTTCTACACCACGCTGGGAAGAGGCATCCGGAGCGTCGGCACCTTTTTCGACGCGGACATCGCCGCGATGGTGGCCTCCGCCAGGGTCGTGGACCGGCCCCGGCCGATCCCGCGCAGGATCCAGCGCACCGCCAGCGAGTTCTCCCGCGCGGCTTCGGTCGACGTCTACACCTATGTTCTCCCGGTCGGTTCGGCGGACAGCGGCGCGTTCCCTTCGGCCCTGTTCATCAACGTACCCGTCAGGACCCTGCTACAGAACCTCGACACTCTCAGCCAGTCCCAGCGCGGCGAGGGCAGCCTCATCTTCGTCGTGGCACAGGATGGCCGTATTGTCGCGGATGCCCGGGTCACGGACTTCCTGCAGGACAGGTCCCGGGATCCCCTCGTACGCAGGGTGCTCACGTCGTCCGGGCCGTCCGGGAGTTCCATTGCCAGCGTTGACGGCGCCCCGTCAGTGGTGACCTGGATCTCCTCGTCGTCCACCGGGTGGCGTTTCATCCAGTTCACCCCCTACACCTCGCTCGCTCGCCCACTGGTGGCCCAGCGGACGCTCATCCTCGCCATCTGCGCCGCGTTCCTGCTCGCCGGTCTCCTCCTGGCCTTCATCTTTTCCCGGATGCTCTACCTGCCCATCGGGGCACTGGTGAGCCACGTGCGGCGGGTGATCGATTCCACCGAAACGGTCGCCCGTTCCGAGAACGAGATGCGGTTTCTCTCGGACGCCTTTTCGCAGACCGCGGGCATGGTCAAGATCCTGCGGCGATTCAAGGACGACAACCTCCAGACACTCCGCGCCGATCTCCTGCGGCACCTGCTCGACGGCTCCTCGCCACCGGACGACATGTACGGGAAGCTCTCCGAGCTGGGTCTCCGCCTGGCCCCTGGCGGTCTCTACCATGTCGTTGCGTGCTGCATCGACCGCGCGGTCGGCTCGCCCGCGGCCAGCGACTTTCCTGACGAGATCCGCACGTACGTGCTGGAACGCACGGCGCGGGCGTTGACCGGTACCCGGTTCGACTGCGAGACCGTGGAGACCGATCGCGGCCGGTTCGCCATGATCGTCGGCTTCGCACCGGGGAGAGAGGACGGCATCCAGCGGGAGGCCGCCCTTCTCGACCACGTTCGGGGCATCCAGGCCTGGGCGCGTGACACGCTGGGCATTTCCCTTTCCGCCGCGGTGTGCGGGCCCGGGCAGGGCCTCGGCAGCGTCAGCGGGCTGCATCGCCAGGCGCTGGACCTGCTCTCGTACAAGCTGGTGTTCGGACGGGGCTGCCTCGTCGGCCCTGCCGACGTGGAAGGACGGGCAGCGGCGCAGTTCCGGTTCCCCATCGACGAGGAAAGGCGCCTCCTCGACGCCCTGAAGGCGGCGGACACGGGCGCCGCGCGCGCGTCCTTCCTGCGCATCCAGCAGGAGGTCGTCCCCCAGCAGTACGAAGCCATCAGGCTCTCCCTCGCGCGCCTGGCCTCCTCGGTTTTCGACATGCTCACGATGACCGAGGAGAACAGCATGCTCCGGTTTCCCCTGCGCTTCTCGGAGTTCATGCGCACCATCGACCATGCCGAGACCCTGGACGAGATAACCGAGGCGTTCTTCCTCCTCTTCCGGCGCATCGAGGAGACGCGCAGGAGCGTGGCTTCCCAGAAGCCCGAACGCAACATCCAGGCGGTGAAGGAGATCATCGAGGAGCATTTCGGCGACTGCACGCTCAGCGCCACCAGCATCGCCGGCATGATGAAGATGTCGCCCGTGTACCTGGGAAAGCTTTTCCGCGATCACTGCGGCCAGTCCATCTCCGAATACCTCACGGACCTGCGCATGGCCAGGGCGCGCGACCTCCTCTCCTGCACCGACGTGACAGTCAAGGAGCTTGCCCGCCGCGTCGGCATCGAGAACCCGCGCTTCCTGTTCGCGAAGTTCAAGCAGCACTACGGTGCCACCCCGTCGGAGTACAGGCTCAGGGCCGCGACAGCGCGCCTCCCGCGCGGGTAGGCAGACTTCCGGAAACGCCCCTTGACGAACACCCCGCGCGCCTGTATGCTCATGTCAGGCTTCATACCATGGCTTCGTGAGGCCTGATAGAAACAAACAAGAAGCCAGATCATTCCTGCCTTCCGATCCTACCTCGAAGGAACATCCGACCGGACAGCGGCATCCCAAAAAGATTGTGCGTTGTTCGCTCCTTGGAAGGGACGAAGAAAAGGGCGATGATGAATGACACTCCAAGGAGGAGCACATGAACAAGAAACTGTACGTCGGTGGTCTCTCATATTCCGTTACTGATGCGCAGCTGCAGCAGCTGTTCGCCGAGCCACGGCACCGTGGAATCCGCGAAGGTCGTCATGGACCGCGACACCGACCGCTCGCGCGGCTTCGGGTTCGTCGAGATGAGCACGCAGGAAGAGGCCGAGAAGGCCATCCAGGCGCTCAACGGAACGCAGCACGAAGGCAGGAGCCTGACGGTCAACATCTCCAAGCCCCGCGAGGACCGGCCGCGCGGCGGCGGATACGGCGACCGCTAGGTCAGCGGGGCGGAGCCCTCGCGGGCGGCGCTTTTCATAGAAAAAAGAACAGGGGGGCAGGTCGCCCCCCCTTTTTTTGGATCTACCGGAGATTCTGCGGACGGGGGTATCCATTTGAAGAGGACTAACCCTTCCACGGGTCTTCGGCGGTGCCAGCGGTACCGCGCGGGGCCGCTTGGCCGCGAGGAGGTTCTCGCAGCGCACTGGGGAGTGAGCGACTGCAAGCTCCAGTTGACGGTAGAATACCATCCCGCGGCTGCGGGAGTTGCCACGAATGAAGCGAAAGTCGAACTCGTCGAGGTAACCGGTCGGATGGGCGCGATTCACCGAGCCCTGGTGCGTCCCCAGCAGCCATCTCTTGGCCAGCGAGGCGACCCGGTGCGCCGCCGGTAGCAGCTGCCCGATGTCCTCCCCACGAGCTTCGGCGGTACGCTGGCTGCGCCGATCGTGCACGAAGCCGAGTTTGTCAAATCCGCGGTGGCCGTCCCACCCGTCGGTGATGACGCTGGAGCCCGGCTCGACCTGACCCGTCACGAAAGGGTGCAGCGAAGCAGCCGACAGATCGCCCAGCGCTCGCATCCGCCATCGTCCGATTCCTCGTGGATTTCGGACCTCCACCGCAATACAGACAAGGACCTTCTTGCCACGGGTCCGACCGAACCGGTGCAGAATTGCCCAGGCGGTCTGGTAAGAACCGATTTCCAGGATGCGCTTCAGGCCAAACGCTGAGGTTCCGTTCTTGTTGGTGGCAAGCAGCCAGCAGGCAGCGAACCACACGGTCAACGGCGTGCGCGTCCGGTCAAAGATGGTGCCTGCAGTCGCGGAGGCGCGAGTACCGCATTCGGGGCCTGTGAACCTCCCATCCGCGAAGCTTCAGCCTCCGACGTGGCTACACCCCGGGCAAACGAAGCCGCTGGGCAAGCGCAGCCATTCCAGATAATCCAAGCAGTCCCCATCGGTGCGGAACCAAGCTTGGAACTCCCTCATGGACCTCGGGTAATGCTCGCCGGCGCGGGGCTGCTCCACCCCGCCAGAGGAGCATCAAGTCCGCTTAAGTGGATACCCGCGTCTGCGGAAGTGCGGCGCTTATCTGTCGTAAGAAGTATTCGTCTTGCGCAGTGTCCTTGATCAAGAGCGCCATGACCCCCAGCAGCTATTGCCCTGCCGCCAGCAGCGATGCCACCGCACAATCGTAGTCCGGTGTCTTCCCGTCCCACTGCGGCATGTTGACCTCAGGGCCCAGGTCTAGCTTGCGCTCATAGGCCCATTCGCGCAGCCACTCCGGACCGGCGCCAACCGTTTCACGCGGCGGCTCGGGCGTGACCCGATGCCCGGCCCGCGAGTGGAAGCTGAATACACCCTCGGCGCCGGCAGTGACGGTCCACCCGCCCTCGTGGACCATGTGATGATGGGGACTGCAAAGCAGACAGCACATTGTCCAGGCTGGTTTCCCCGCCGTTCAGCCAGTGCTTGACGTGGTGGCCGTGAAGGAAGGCCGTGTGGGTGCACCCGGGGAAGGCGCAGCCGCGGTCACGCAACATCAAGGCACGACGAATCGCCGGCGGAATCGTACGGGCGCGGCGGCCGATGTTCAGCGCCTGCCCCTCGCCGCCTACGGCCACGAGGCCACAATCGCATGCGACCCTTCGCAACGCTTCCGCGGAAAGGTGGGTCCCATCCTCCAGGGTGCCCGCCCATTCGTCGTCGGGGCCAGCGCATCCTGCTCCAGATGAACCATGACCTGGAAGCGCTCACCACCCGTTCCCGGCACCGGATTGCCGGCCAGGAACGACTCTGCAAGCTGCACCGCTCCATCCGCGCGGGAGGGCCAGCGGGGCTTCCGCGGAAGCGTCGACGGCCCGGGCCGGCTCTGAGTTCCCCTCGGCGGCCGGCACGTCAGGCGTGCCTGGCGCGTCGGGATCCTCCTGTTTGATCGGCTCGGCCTTCTCTGCGCGCACCTCACGGGCACGCTCGATGGCGCGAAGGATCAAGTCCGCCTCGTCGGGCTCCAGCACCAACTCCAGCTTGACCATCCCCCCCGGCAACAGACGCTGACGCACCGAACGCTCTTCCGGCCTCGGCGCCCTTCCGCCGTCCAGCACCTGTCGATAGCCCCTGCACAGCCGCTCGAGCTGCGCCCCGGTCGCCAGAAGCGCCATCTCCAGCAGCTTCCCCTCGTTCTGGGGAGTCGCCACACGGGTGAGGGCGCGAACCTTGGCATATGACAGCCTGGCCGAGCGCAACGCTTCGTCGACGGCGGGCAGTTTCCCCAGGGCGCGGGCCACCCTCACCTTCTCGCGCGCGGTGGCCGGGTCCCATCCGAGGCGCCAGGCCAGCCAGTGCGCGCAGGACAGTGCGCCCTGCTCATGCCAGCCCTTCGCCTCGTCGAAGCGCCTGATGCATTCCAGGAGTCGATGGGTGGCCGCATCCAGGTGCGCCGAGAGGGTGGCGATCTCCTGGCCGAGCTCTTCGAGGGTATCCATGGCAAGTACTATACATCCGTTAGGTAGTTTGCGCAAGCGTTTTTTTCGGGCTCCTCAGCGGAGGCCGAACGTGAACGTCCCCACGGGAGCAATCGACTCAGTACGGCAGCGCCATGCGCCGCCGCTCCAACGGCCGCCCCGGTCGACTCCGTCGTCCCGCATTTTCCGGAAGAACCTTTTCCTGTTCCCGGCGGGCCCAGCGAGCCCGCAGGGCTTCGCGTCAGGGCCTCGCGGACGAGGCGCAGCCTTCGTGGGACGAGCTTCCGTGGCCACGTCCCCGGGGATGACCGTGGAGGGTGCGGCATGGTAGACTTCCCCAAAAGCCTGCCAAGGAGCTCCCATGAATCGCCGCGAACGAGTTGTCGCGTCCATCCGTCATACCGCCCCGGACAAGGTGCCCTACCATATCGGTTTCACCGCGCCGGCGCACCATGCCATGGCAAAGTGGTTCGGGCGGGAGGATTTCGAATCATCCCTCGGCAATTGCCTCCTCATCCTGGACACGAAAGCGGAGAACCCGTGGCGCCGGGTTCAGGGGGAAGTGTGGGCCGACCAGTTCGGCGTCCACTGGGACAGGACCATCGACACTGATATCGGGACCGTGTGCAACGTCGCGCTCACCGCCGAGACCCTGCGCTCGCACCCGTTCCCGGACCCGAACGATCCGTCGCGGTTCGACGGCTGGCAGGAGGCCATCGACTCTGCCGGTGACGCATTCATCGTCGCCAACCTCGGGTTCAGCATGTTCGAGCGTGCGTGGACCCTCGCCGGCATGGAAACCGTGCTCATGGGCATGGTGGCGGACAAGGCATTCGTGAACGCGCTCCTGGACAGGATCCTGGACTTCAACCTCCAGCTGATCGAGAAGGCGTGCGCGTGGCCCATCGACGGCATGCGCTTCGGCGACGACTGGGGGCACCAGCGGGGACTCATCATGGGAAAGGCGCTCTGGAAGGAGATGATCGGGCCCCGCGTGCGGCAGATGTACCAGCTGGTGCGGTCGAAGGGGAAACGCGTGTTCATCCACTCCTGCGGCAAGGTGGAAGAGCTCTTCCCCGACCTGATCGAGAGCGGCGTCGACGTCTTCAACCCGTTCCAGCCCGAGGTCATGGACGTGTACGAGATGAAGAAGCGGTTCGGAGACAGCCTTTCGTTCTTCGGGGGCATCAGCACCCAGAAGACACTCCCGTTCGGAACCGTTTCCCAGGTCAAGGAAGAAGTGAAGCGGCTTCTCGAGAAGGTGGGAAAGAACGGCGGCTACATCGCCTCACCGGCGCACGATATCCCCAAGGATGCGAAGCCCGAGAACATTGCCGCGATGATCGAGGTGCTGCAGGGGCAGTAACGCGGCTCACTCGTTCCCGAACACCGACACCAGTGCCTCCAGCGACTCGGTGAGCATCGCGTGCAGCCTGTTGTCCGTGTAGTCTCTTCCGACCTTCGGCCCCGGGTGTTCCAGGTACCCGACGAGATCCTGGCCGGGGAATCGATCCGCATTCCTGGCGATGAGATCCTTGAGCTTCCGCAGGTCCACGATTCCCCTCTCCCGCTCGGCAGGGGAGAACCCGAAGGTGGCGTTGAAGATCGCGTCGGTATTCTTGAAGTGGAACTCCCACATGTGCGGGATCTCCCGCTCGAACATCTCCCAGTTGTCCGCGGTGACGCACCCCGAGGCATCGGCCACGCCGTGGCTGATGTCCCCGCAGTAGAAGAGCGGGACCGCCCCCTCGGGATCCGTGGCGCGCCAGGCGTCGGACTCGCGGTCCAGGCGGCGGATCTCTTCCGCGGTGGAAGGGAACTCGAAGATGGATGACATGGGCTCGACCGTCAGCGCGGCCAGGCCCTGCGCGCGCGCCGAGCGCGTCAGGTCCCTCATGAGGCCCAGCCAGCCCCGGATCCCCGCCTCGCGCGTCTCCGCCCGGTCCCGCGGGACAGGGCCCGCGCTGGACCCGGCAGAGGATGCGCCGGTGAGAGACGCCAGGCGGATCAGCCGCTCCCAGCTTCGGCGCGTGACCGCCGCCATCGACGGATCAGCGGCCATGTACCCGCCGAGCTCGCGGTGCGAGGTGAAGAGGCTCGTGATCTGGATGCCCTTTTTTTCCGCGCGCCGCGCAAGGGAGAGAAACCATTCATCGTCCAGCTCGTACATTGCAAAGAAGGAGCCGAGCTGGAGATACCGGATCCCGTGGTCGGCCATGATCCCGAACAGCCAGTCGTAGGTGTATCGATTCTCGATCGGGTCGCTCTTGACCCCCACGCGGAGCTTCATGGCTGGAATACCACCTTGTTGAACGATTCGGCCCGCGACAGGATGCGCTTGAAGATCTCGGGTCCTTTCTCCAGCCCGACGGTGTGGCTGATGAGCGGGGCAGCCAGGACACGCTTCCCCAGCTCCGACAGCACCACCGTCCACTCGTTTTTCCCTTCCGGCGTGATTTTCGAGTTCCACGTTCCCCTGATGGTGACCTCGCGCCGAAGGAGGGAGGAGAAGTCCGTCTCGCCGATCCTGAACTCTCCCCTTATATTTCCCAGGAAGACGATCTCGCCGCCGCGCGCGGCGGCCTGCGTTGCCTGCAGAAAAGTGAGGGGAAGCCCGATGGCCTCCAGGACCCGTTCCGCGCCGGCGCCGCCGGTGCGTTCTTTGATCAGCTCCACCGGGTCACCGACGGCAGCGTCCACGGGCGTGAACCCCATGGATTTCGCCAGGGCGAGCTTCGGCGGATCGATGTCGACCACGAAGACCTCCCCGCAGCCGCGCAGGCGAAGCCACTGGGCCGCCATGTTCCCGACCGGACCCCCGCCGAACACCGCCGCTGTGTCACCGGCGCGGACGGCGAGCTTGCCGACGCCGTGCAGGGCGACGGCACACGGTTCCGTGAGGGCGGCATCCGCCGTGGTCACATCGCCGGGAATCCGAAACAGGCAGGCCTCGGGCGCCCACACGAGCTCGGCAAAAGCGCCGTCCCTGCGGGAGCCAATGTAGTCGTAGTCCGTGCACTGCGCAAACTCGCCTGCCTTGCATGGCGCGCACCTGCGGCACGGAATCAGCGGGAAGACGACCACGCGGTCACCCGCGGCAAAGCGTGAGCCGGGGAACGATTCTTCAATCGATGCAGAAAACTCGTGTCCCATGACCAGCGGGTAGTGGTACGCCCCGCCTCCGAAGCCGCGGTGGATGTCCGAGTTGCAGATGCCGCAGAAGGCGACGCGAAGGAGAACCCAGTCCGCGCCAGGCCGCTGTGGAACCGGGACGTCTCGACAGGCAAGGGTCTTGTCGCTTTCGAGAACGAGAGCTTTCATGCCGCCATGTTATAGTGGATATTGGTCAACATCAAGCACGGTCGATCGATAATGAGCCATATTGAGCGATAATGCTTGAAGTGACTCAGCATTCGGTATATATCCTTTCTATATGAAAGCTGCCGTCCTGGAACAACTCAACGAGATCGGGATCAGGGACGTCGACCGTCCAAGGTGCGGCGAAAACGAGGCCATCCTCAAGGTGAACGCCTGCGCCGTCTGCGGTTCGGACATACGGATCTTTCACTACGGCAACGACAGGGTGAAGCCGCCCGCAGTGATCGGCCACGAGATTGCAGGCGAGATCGTCGAGGCGGGAAGGAACGTGCACCGCGTGAAGCCGGGTGACAGGGTTGCGCTCGGCGCCGACGTGCCCTGCGGTACGTGCTACTGGTGCACCAACGGCATGGGGACAAATTGCCGCATCAACTACGCCATCGGCTACCAGTTCCCCGGCGGGTTCCAGGAGTTCATGGTGCTCAACCAGACCACCCTCGATTACGGACCCGTCTCCCTCATCCCGGCAGGGCTCACGTACGCCGAGGCGGCCATCGCGGAGCCGCTGGCATGCGCCGTCAACGGCCTGGAGCTCGCCGCGTTCGGCGTGGGGAAGAGCATCTGCATCATCGGCCTCGGCCCCATCGGGTGCATGATGCTGGAGCTCTCCAGGGTATTCGGCGCGTCCCGCGTCTTCGCGGCGCAGCGCTCGAGGAACCGGCTGGACATGGCGCGCACGTTTCTCCCCGAGGCGCGTTTCGTGGCGACGGAAGAGGAGAACCTCGTGGACGTCGTGATGAAGGAGACCGACGGAGAGGGCGTGGACCTCGTCATCACCACCGCCGGCACGGTGCAGGCCCACGAGGACGCCATACGCATGGTACGCCACCGCGGGTACGTGAATCTCTTCGGCGGCCTCAAGAACCAGCCGAAGCTTTCCATCGATTCGAACCTCATCCACTACAAGGAATGCTTCGTGATGGGAAGCCATGGCTCCCTGCCGCGGCACCTCGCGGCGGCGCTGGGAATCATCGCGCGCGGCGCCGTGCAGGCGAAGAAGTACCTGTCGCGCTTTTACCCGCTGGACGGCATCCGCGAGGCGCTGGCGTTCCACGAATCGCGCCAGGGGTTGAAGGTGATCGTCGCGCCGCACGGGGAAAAGGCGGCGCGGTCGTGAGCCGCGTGAAGATCGCCCCGTCGTTGATGTGTGCCGACTTCATCCACCTCGGCGCCGAGCTTGACGTGATGAAGGAGGAGGGCATCGAGTACCTCCACGTCGACATCATGGACGGGCACTACGTGCCCAACCTGACCCTCGGCACCGACTTCTGCCGCCGGCTCGCCGCGTATTCCCCGATCCCGCTGGACGTCCACCTCATGATCGAGAAACTGGACACGCTGGCCCCGCTGTTCGCCCCGCTGCCCGGGAGCGGTGGTCTCCATCCATCCCGAGGCGACGTGGCACCCGCTGCGGACCCTGCAGGCGCTGCGCGACAAGGGCGCGAGGCCCGGCATCGTCCTGGACCCCGCGATGCCGGTGAGCGCCGTGACCGAGATGCTTCCCTTCGTGAGCCTGGCGTGCCTCATGACCGTGAACCCCGGCTACGCCGGGCAGAAGCTGATCCCGGAGACGCTGCGCAAGGTGCGCGAGCTCGCCGACCTCGTGGCGGAGCGGGGATACGACATAGAGATCGAGGTGGACGGCAACGTGAGCTGGCAGAACATTCCCCGCATGCTGGAGGCCGGGGCGACGGTGCTCGTGGCGGGAAGCTCTTCGCTCTACGACGGCGCTGCCGGGCTGCGTGAAAACATCCGCCGGATCCGGGCCCTTGCCGAAGACGGCCGCCCGCGAGCCGAAGACCGCCGCCCGCGAGCCGAAGACGGCCGCTGAAATGCTCGCCGCGGAGCGCGCCGCGCTCATCCTTCGCGTGCTGGAAAGGGACCGCTTCGCCGCGGTGGGCACCATCGCGGGCCTCGCAGCATCGTCGGAGGCCACCATCCGGCGCGACCTGGCCCGGCTTGAAAGAGACGGGCTCGTCCGACGGGTGAGGGGCGGCGCCGAGCGCGCATCGGGCGGGCATGAGGCGGGATTTGAGCCGAGTGCAGCCGCCCGCGAGCCGAGTACAGCCGCCCGCGAGCCGAGTACAGCCGCTGCACAGGTTCCGTTTGAGAAGCGCCTCGGCATCCTCATGGAGAAGAAGCGACGTATCGCGGCGGCCGCTGCCGCCCTGTGCGCGGACGACGACGCCGTGATGATCGATGGCGGCTCGACCACGTTCCCAATGGCGGAGTTTCTCCTGCCGCTCAGGCTCCGCGTCATTACCAATTCGTTCGCGATCGCCGAGAGGCTGGTCGGCCGCCCGCGAGCCGAGTACGGCCGCCCGCGAGCCGAGTACGGCCGCTGGGCGGGCACCCTCATTCTCACGGGCGGCGTCGTCTACCCTGATTCCCTCCTTGTGCTCGACCCGTTCGCCGAGGAACCCTTCGGCAACTACGGCGCTTCCAAGGCCTTCATGGGCGTCTACGGGATCGACAAGACCGGGGCCACCAACACCGAGGCGCTCCTCATCAAGGCCGAGCGTTCCATGATAAGCCGCGCGCGGGAAGTGGTGATCCTCGCCGACTCCAGCAAGTTCGGAAGGCGGGGAAGCCTTTTCCTCTGCGGCTACGACCGCATTGCGACGGTCATCACCGACGGCGGGATCAGCGAGAGCGCCCGGCAGACTCTCGCCGAGCGGGGCGTTCGCCTGATCGTCGCCTGAGCGCCACGGCGCCGCTCACGCGGCGCTGTTTCCCGCTGCTCTTATTCCTTCTCCACGGCTGCGCCGATCTCTTCCAGCACCTCGCGCGCAACCTTTGCAGTGTCCGGCGACGCGTTCGTGGCGATGGCACGGCGCATGGCCAGGATCGCCCTCTCGTCCTTCTGCCGGGCAAGCTCCACCGCCTCGGCAAACCCCTTCTCCGAGTAGCCGTTGTAGCGGGAGATCTCCCGGTGGGGAAGCTTCTTCCAGTAGTACTTCAGGTCGTCGGCCTTCCAGTCCTCGTAGACTTCCTCCCACGACAGCGGCGCCGAATCGTTGAGGTGCGGCAGCAGCATGTGGGCGGCAATCCTGTCGCCGTGCCTCTGGTAGCGGTTGTCCAGCGAGATGCGGAGGCGGTCCTCCGTCAGGTTGGGAAACGCGCGGTGCACCGTGAGGGCGGGGAAGAACAGCACGTCACCGGCCTTGAAGCTGGTGGTGAACCAGGGAGTGTCGAGCTGGGGGAACTTCTTCGCCTCCTCCTCCACGCGGATGACAAGACCTCCGGCGCCGAGAGAGAAGTGGTGCGGAAGCACCTTCTTTACCGTGTGGGACCGCGGCAGCACGGCCAGCGGGCCGAGCTCGATAGGGCAGTCACCCACGGGCGTCCAGCAGGTGACGGCCTGGAGGCTTCCCTGGTAGTGGACGAAATCCTGGTGCGTCGGGGTCGTGTGCTCCTTGAACTTGGGAAACCAGATCCTCGCCTTGTGGGAGGGCACGGGGATGGTGCGGGCATCCATGATCTTCTCCACGGTCGACACGAGGGCCGGGTCGTGCGGAAGACGGTGAAAGGACTCCAGGCGGTAGACCCTGTGGTAGACGGGACCGTAAGGGAGGTCGCCCTCGGTGCACCTCTTCGAAAGGTCCACGATCCCGTCCATAGGGTCCGTGCCGTCGCACAGCCAGCCGCTCTGATGGAGCACGCCCATGATCTCGCGCCGCAGCGACATCATGAGGCCGGGGTCGATCAGCCGCCTGAAAAAGAGGTATCCCTCGTCCGCCATCCGTCGGCGCAGCTCCACCGCGTCGCCCAGCGCGTCATTGGAGACCCGGAACTCGTTCCACTCTCGGTCCATCGCCGTACTCCTCCGTCAGGGCTGATCCTGATCTTCCAAGGTACTGAGGATTTCCGGCGAAGTCGCGCATTCTCCGTGCCGTCGCGGTTCTCCTTGCGTCTGCCCTCCCTTTTCACCATGATTGAAGTGCAGAGAGAGGTATGTCCCTATGGCCGAAAAGGATCAAATCGCGTCTATAGCCGATTCGAGCAGGCCCAATGCGGGACGAATCTACGACTATCTCCTCGGGGGAAACCACAACTTCGAGGTGGACCGCATGGCCGCCCAGCAGATCGAGAAGATAGCGCCCAACATGGCCCAGTTCGCGCGCCTGGTGCGCTGGTTCCTCGGGGAGGCGGTCCGGCGCCTCGTTGCCGACGGCTTTCGCTCGTTCATTGACTTCGCGTCCGGTCTCCCGACGGTCGACCACATCCACCAGGTCGCCCCGCCGGGATCGAAGGTGATCTACTCCGACGTGGACCCCATCACGGTGGCCTACGGCCAGGAAATCGTGAAGGCGAATCCCCTCGTCCGCTACGTCCTGGGTGACTGCGGCAAGGCGGAGGACGTCCTTGGATCGCCCCTGGTGGCCGAGCTGTTCGGATCCCAGCGGAAGGTCGCTATAGGGTACAGCGGGGTTGCCTACTTCATGCCGGACGACAAGATCGCGCACTCCCTCGAGGTGCTCTACGCGTGGGCGGACAAGGGATCGAAGCTGTTCTACTCGGATTTCGACACCACCGGGAGGACCGAGGAAGTGGGACAGATGATGAAACTCTACGAGAAGCTCGGCCAGCCCGGCTACCCGCGCACCATGGCGAAGCTGCGGGAGATGCTGGGTCCCTGGAAGGTCGCCTCCCCCGGCTTCCTTCCCCTGGAGAAGTGGGTCGGCATCGACAAGACCGCGGAGCTGGAGACCCAGAGCTCCCTCGGCGGCTACCTCCAGGGCGTCATACTGGAGAAGTAGCCGGGCAGTCTCACTCCCCGCCGCTCACGTTCTGCCGCGTCCTGGAAAAGCAGCCCGAGCCGGGATGCCGCCAGCACGTCATGTTCGCCCAGGTCCTCGGCTCCTGCCGCCCCGTCGAGTGCATGCAGGAACGAATCGAGGTACCCGCCTGGATTCCCGGGGGACGCGTCGATCGGAACCCCGCGCTCTTCGCCGTTCCTGTAGAGCGTCACGCTCTTGTCATTGTACCCGCCGGTCAGGACGCCTTTCGCACCGGTGAGCCAGAACCGCCAGTACTCGGGAAAAGCGTAGGAGATGCTTTCCGGCACGAGGTAGGACAGGTCGCCGGTCACGCCGCACCCGTTCGAAAGTGTCGCCATGAGCTGTGACGCGTCCTTGAACCACGGTGACGGTGCCGCTGGGGTTGCCCACGCGCGGGCGGCCTCGATTCGGGCGAAGGAAAGCCCGGTGATCCAGGGGATGGCGTCGAAGGCATGGACGCCGAGGTCGTTGATGGTCCCCCCGTGCTTGTCCTTCTCGAAGTACCAGCCCGGTCTCTTCGTGGGCAGGAGCGGATGGTTCCCATTGAAGGAGATGCTATGGACCTCGCCGATCTCCCCGGCGCGGACGAGCTCTCTCATCCTGCGGAAAATCCCCGCGTCACGCAGGTCCAGCATCGCACCGAGGATGGGCTGCCGCCGCGCATCGGGCTGCGCACTGCGCTGTCCCGTGCGCTTCGTCCCGCGCTTCAGCTCCCGCTCGATGGCCGCGAGCTCCGTGAGTCGCGTGCAGATCGGCTTGTCGCTCAGCACGCTCCTGCCGGCCCTGAGTGCCGCGAGCGCGAGTGAGCCTCTCTTTCCGTAGTAATCACCGATGACGAGCACGTCGAAGGCAATCCCGGCGAGCATCGTGGTGAAGTCCTGGTGGGTCACCTCCACCTTCCTGTCGCGCGCCAGAGTCTCCCGGGTTGCCGCATCCTCTTCGCAGCAGGCGACGATGCGAAAGCGCCCGTTCGCCTTCATCCGCTGGAGGACGTCGAACACGTGGCCATGGCGAAAACCGACGAACGCGACCGTGTAGTCCATGCGGCGCACTGTAGCACGCCCGGAGGCTTCAGGGTACAGAAGCGTTCCCGCACCCTGCCGCCGCATCCAACCCCTACTGGTACACCAGGGCACGTATGTCGCTGCCGCGGAACCGGACGGTCAGCGAGTCGAGGATCTCAATCGACGGGTTCGCCCCTGCCATGGCGCGGTACTCTTCCACCCGGTCAGTCGTGTAAAAGCGCTTCTCCAGTACGTAGGGGCCGGGCCACAGAAGCGGCGCGATTGGCTGCCTGCGGTGCCGCGCCATCGCTTCCCGCACACCGCGGTGGATGCTTTCGCGGGCTTTCTGGGCGCTGAGGGAAACCGCCGAGTTGCGGCCCAGGCCCTTCTTCACCGCCACGGTGCCGACGCCGGGGATCAGCTCTGTAACCTCGCGGCAGGCGGCCTCGTCACCTGACAGGAAGACGATGGGCACGCCGTAGGAGCCCGCGAAGAGCGCGAACTGGGCGATCTCGCCGATGGGCTTCCCGTTGAGGTGGTAGGAAGCAATGGACTGGGAGTCCTGCGTGTGACCCAGGTTGGCGTCAGCAACGCCCGCCATGGCGTGCTGGCCGATGAACAGGCCCACGTCCACGCCTTCGAGCAGGGACGCCCATGCAGGGGAGAGGGGACGGCCGTGGATGAGCCGGGCCTCGGGGTGGATCTCCTCGTAGACGATGCCGCCCTCTCCGTGCCCGTCCAGGACAACGACGTCCGTATACCCTTCTTCCAGGAGCCCCTGGACGCAGGCGTTCACCTCCGCGGTCAGGAGGTGCCGCGAGTTGTCCTCGTAGCGCGTACCCCCCAGGGCGTGCAGGCCGAAAGAAACGACCCCCGCCACTCCTTCCAGGTCCGTCATCAGGAATGCTTTCATGTCGATGAGCTTAATGCTATACATTGGCCCTGTACACCGGACGCACGTACCTGAAACGTGCAGCTCTGATTGTGCTTGCTGTCGAAAGGAGGTCGCATGACCTACGCCAAGCTGGGGCGCTCCAACCTGTCGGTCAGTCGTCTCTGTCTCGGGACCATGCATTTTGGGTCGCGAGCAACTCAAAAGGAATCCTTTGCCATCATGGATCGGGCAGTCGATGCGGGCATCAATTTCTTCGACACCGCGAATGTCTATGGGGGCAGCGCGGGCCCCGGGAAGACGGAAGAGATCATCGGAAGCTGGTTCGCCCAGGGAGGCGGACGGAGGGAAAAGGTCGTGCTGGCCACGAAGGTGTTCGGGACGATGGGAGCCTCCCCCGGACCGAACGAAGAGGCGGGAATCTCCGCGTACAAGGTCCGGCGGCAGATCGCCGACTCACTGCGGAGGCTGCATACCGATCACATCGATCTCTACCAGGTCCACCACATCGACCGCAGGATTTCGGGGGAGGAGTTCTGGGGCACCTTCGAGGGGCTCGTGAGCAGGGGCGAGGTCACCTACGTGGGGACGAGCAATTTTCCCGGGTGGGGCCTCGCGAAGTTTCAAATGCTGGCAACGCACCGCGGCTTTCTCGGCATCGTGTCCGAGCAGGCCCAGTACAACTTGCTCAATCGTATCCCCGAGCTGGAGCTCATTCCGGCGGCGAAAGAGTTCGGGATCGGGCTTCTTCCCTACATGCCGCTCGCCGGCGGGCTTCTCGCGGGGAAGAGGAAATCGGATCCGGGGTCCCGAACGAGCGCCGTGGAAAGCGAGTACAAGATGAAGGTCGAAGGCAATCAGCAGCTTGCCGCCTTTTCCGAGCTCTGCCGCTCCATCGCAGAAGACGAGCCGGTCGTCGCAATCGCGTGGACGCTTGCCAATCCCGCGACCTCGTCCGCTATCGTGGGGATGCGGTCTGTCGAGAACCTGGACGGCGTTCTCCGCGCCACGGAGTTGAGGCTGGATGACGAGACAATGCGCCGCCTGGACGAGATATTCGACGTGAACCACGGGCGGCCGCTGCAGAAAGGTGACGCGCCAAAGGCGTGGGCCTGGTGAGAACGCCTATTGCGCCGATTTCCTGATCACGATTTCCGCCGGCACCCGGATCTCCTGCGCCGCGTCTGCTTCGCCCTTGATGAGGCCCAGCAGGAGCCGTCCCGCTTCGGCGCCGATCGTTTCGAACGGCTGCCGCATGGTCGTGAGAGGCACCTCGACATGCGCCGCGACGTAAAGGTCGTCGAAGCCTGTGATGGAGAGATCGTCGGGAACACGGACGCCCCTCGCGAGGGCCGCCTTCAGGAGCGCAATGGCGAGGATGTCGTTGACGGCGACGACGCAGGTGGGCTTTTCCTTCACGTTTATGAAATAGGAGAGTGCTGCCTCCCCGAACTGACGGTTGTTCTGCTCGTTCACGTTTGACAAATCCGGAACATGCCCCAGGTCCCGCGTGACGCGGAACAGGAGCCCGGGCTTCACGCTGAGCCCTGCCGCGATGTGCGCCTCGCAGTACCCCTTGTACCGTTCGCGCTCCGAGGACACGGTCTCCGTCGCATTGCAGAAGAAACCGATTCTCTGGTGGCCCTTGGCGATGAGGTGGGCCACCATCTCCCGCATCGCCTTTTCGTTGTCGCACGCGACAAACGGCACGCGCAGCAGGTCGAAACGACGGTCTATGACAACGAAAGGAAAGTCGCGGATGACGAGCTCGCTGTAGATGTCCAGGTTGCTGCTGTCGGAAGAACACGGATAGACGATGATTCCCCCGCAGCCCTGGCCAAGCAGATTCGTGATGATACTGTGCTCGAGGGCCGGCTTGTTCTTCGAGTTGTGGATTGTGACGTAGATGTCATCTCTTGCGCAGACGCTCTCGACGCCGATGAGGGTTTCGTGGGCACCGTCGTGTTCCCCCCGGGGAAAGATCACGGAAATGAACGACACACCCGTCGATCGCCTGGTCCCGATGCTTTGGCTGCCTGCCGTGCGTCTCTTCGAGATGAAAGTACCGGAACCTCTCACCCGGTAGACAAGGTTCCTGTTTTGCAGCACACGAATGGCGTGAGTCACCGTGATGCGGCTGACCCCGTAGGTTGCCCCCAGCTCGACCTCGGTGGGGAGCCTGTCGCCAGGACCGAGTTCACCTTTCTCGATCCTGTCCATGAAATCGCTGGCTATTCTCTGGTACATCGGCGTGGGCAATCCAACACCTTCCTGCAAGTCATTTGATCAAAAAGCTATATCATTTGGTGCGGGAATAATCAAGTCGTGCTGTTCTTTCCCCCGAATCAATAACAAGAAAGGCAGTTGACAGGTGCAGGATTGTGTGGTAAGAGCAAAAGATATGGTTCCGCTGTTAACGACACATCATTTCACGAGAAAAGCGCTCTTGAGATGAAAGGAAGGAGGTGAAGGTCGGAGCTCTTGAACATCCATTCGTAGGGCGCCCGGTCGCTCGACGTCGCCTGCCAATTCCCTGAAACGGCAGCGGCTGCAACTGGGCGTATGAGCAACAGGTTCCACTGCACATGAGAGCAGAGAAGGAGACGCAGATGAAAAGAATCGCGCTGATAGTGATGGCGCTGATGATGGTTCTCGGGGTGAGTGCTTTTGCAGCCCCGGTGGAGGTCACTTTCTGGTCGAGCATGACGCCGCCGACCTCTGATTGGACGCAAGCGATTGTCGACGCGTACAATGCCAGCCAGAAAGCGATCCATGTCACGATGACCCTGGTGCCCGGCGACATGACCGACATTTCCAAGCTGATGACCGCCGTGCGCGGAGGCACTGGTCCTGATGTCTACTACCTGGACCGGTTCACCACCGCGGAACGGGCGGCCGCGGGCGTCCTGGAGGACATGACGCCGTACATCAAGAAGATGGATCCGAACATGTCGTCGAAGTACCTGCCGTTCGCGTGGGCGGAGTCGAGCTTCCGGGGCAAGACATGGTCTCTGCCCTTCGACACCGACACCCGAGCCCTGTACTACCGCACCGACCTGCTGACCCAGGCGGGGATCGACATTTCCGCTCTTGACGTCAATAACGGGCCCATCACGGTCGATCAGTTGAAGGAGATCGCCGACCAGTACAACCAGACCGATTCCAACGGCGACTACACGCAGATCGGCTTTCTGCCCGTTCCCAACCAGGGATGGCACTATACGTGGGGCTTCGCGTTCGGCGGCAAGTTCGCCGACCTGAAAGCCGGCAAGGTGACGCCGACCGACCCGGGCGTCGTGGCCGCGTTCCAGTGGTTGTATGACTATTACAAGGCCCTGGGACCGCAGAAGGTGCGCACCTTCCTGAGCACCTATGCCCCTCCCAACAGCCCGCCCGACCAGGATACTTTCATTACGGGAAAGGTACCCATCGTTGTCACGGGCGACTGGCAGATTGCGACCATGAAGCAATATGCTCCTGACGCAAAGTGGGCGGTGACCTACATCCCCATTCCGAAGGCCGGCGCCAAGCCCTCGACCTGGGCAGGCGGTTGGTCCTTTGCAATCCCCAAGGGAGCCAAGCACCCCGCGGAGGGGTTCAATTTCTGCGCCTATATAGCCGGTCCCATTGGGCAGAAAATGTACACGATATCGTCGACTCACCTTCCGACCATCAAGGCCCTCTCGGATGACATGAGCCTCTTCCCTGGCCAGCACTTCTTCTTCCGGCAGACCCTTTCGTTTGCCAGCAGCAGGCCTGCCATCCCCGTTGGGGCGCTGTATTGGAACGAGCTGACGGCGGCGATGAACGACGTGATCGACAACGTTGCTACACCGCAGCAGGCTCTCCAGAAGGTCTACGACGACACTCAGCCCCAGCTCAATAAGTTCCTTCCGCTCCAGTAGCACGTGCGAAACGGCATCCGGATCCCATGCGGACGGATGCCAGTCGATTTGACGATGGGCGCGACTTCAGGGAGTCGCGCCCTCTTTGAGCCGGACGGTCGCTTCAGGGATTGTCGCGGACGGGGATCATGAAGGTGCCAAAGGGGGAGTGCACACGATGACGCGAAAGACAAGGCGCAATCTGCGAAACGGCCTTCTGTTCGTCAGCCCCTGGCTCGTGGGGTTCCTGGCCCTGCAGGTGTACCCCATCCTGTACTCCCTGAGGATGAGCTTCACGGACTACTCTGGTTTCAATGAGATGGTCAATATCGGCTTCAAGAATTTCGTCGATCTGTTCAAGGACGACTTGTTCTGGAAGTCCGCCTACAACACCTTGTACTATACCGTCCTCGCGGTGCCGATCGGGGTCGTGGTGGCGATCGTTCTTGCGTTGGCGATGAATCAGAAGGTCAGGGAGGTCCCGGTTTACAGGGCGATCCTGTATATCCCTTCCATTCTGCCCGTTTTCGCGCTGTCCCTTGTATGGATCGTCTTCCTGAACCCGCGGTTTGGGCTCCTCAACCGGATGGGAGGCCTGATACATCTTCCCCGGGTGGACATGCTGGGAGATCCGTCTGGACCAAGTTTGCCATCGTCCTCATGGCCCAGCTTGGTGCCGGGGGGCCGGCGCTCATCTTCCTCGCGGGCCTGCGCGGGGTTCCGGGCGAAATGCTGGAATCCGCGCAGATCGACGGGGCCGGTCCCATCCGCAGATTCTTCCATATTACCCTGCCATTGATCACGCCGGTCATTCTCTATGACATCGTGCTCGGGCTTGCCCTCGGTCTGCAGGTTTTCACCCAGGCCTACATCATCACCAGCGGGCCCAGTGGAAACGGCCAGGGGCTGGCGGGTCCCCGGAACTCCCTGCTCTTTTACGTCTACTATCTCTACAAGATCGCTTTTCAATATACGCGGATGGGATACGCGTCGGCGTTGGCGTGGGTCCTGTTCATCGTCAGCGTCATCCTGGCGCTGTCGGTTTTCCGCTGGGCGAGGACCTGGGTCCACTACGAGGCCGAATAGAGGAGCAGCCCATGGACGGCAAGGAAGCGCGCGCAGTGCCCCGATCGAGGCGATCGCAGCAGTGGCCACATCTCAAGCGAGTGGTGGGCACCAGGATCTTCCCCAGGATAGTCCTTGTTGCCATGTGCCTTGTTTTCCTATTTCCCTTCTACCAGATGATCATCACCTCGCTGAAAACCTCGGCCGAGCTGGGCGTCTTTCCGCCGACGGTGTGGCCGCACAAGATAGTCTGGAAGAACTATTCAGATGCCATTCGCTACATCACCTTCTTTCGATTCACCCTGAACTCGCTGATCCTTGCGGCAGGCGTGACCATCGGATCCATCCTGTCCAATTCCGTGATCGCCAATGGCTTCTCCCGCATCCGTTGGCCCGGCCGGGACAAGCTGTTCTTCGTCGCCCTTGCGACGCATCTTCATCCCTTTCCCCGTCACCATTGTCGCCCTGTTCGACATCTTTGCGAAGATTCACTGGATCAATACGTATCTGCCTATCATCGTTCCCGCCTTTTTCGGCCAGGCATTCAACATCTTCCTGATGCGCCAGTTCCTGATGGAGATTCCCAAGGAAATCTCCGAGGCTGCCACGATCGACGGTTCGAGCGAGCTGCAGATATTTCTCATCGTGATCCTTCCGCTCCTGAGGCCGGCCATCGCGGTCGTGGCCATCTTCTCGGGCGTCGGCGCGTGGAACGATTTCCTGACGCCGCTTCTCTTCCTGAACGACGAAAAGCTCTATCCCCTGTCCATCGGGCTCCAATTCTACAGGTCCGAGCACAACGTCGCCTACAGCCTTCTCATGGCGGCGTCGACGCTCGTCGTGCTTCCGCTCATCGTTCTCTTCCTGGCGTTCCAGAGATTCTTCATCGAGGGAGTGACAGTCGGGAGCGTCAAAGGCTGACGATCGTCGGGCACATCCCGCGCGAGGAGACAGCTCATGCCCTACTACGACGCGGTAACCCGGCTGACGCTTCCTGGTGTTCTGAAGCGGATACAGGCCGCCATTCACGAGCCGGTTGCCGAGCTCTCTTCCACGATCTATCGCACCGCTGAGCCGGTGGCCTTCGCGGAGCGATTGTCGGGAGAGAAGCGGGAGATCAGGATTGGCGATTCCTGGGGTACGCTCTGGAACTGCGCCTGGTTCCGGTTCGTCGGGAAGGTACCCGAATCCGCGCGGGGTCGAAAGGTCGATCTACTCATTGACGTCTCGGGAGAAGCATGCGTCGTCGGTCAGTCAGGGGAGCCGCTGCGAGGCCTGACCACGTTCTCGTCCGAATACGATTATTCCCTTGGACGCCCGGGAAAGACGGTCTTCCCCTTCACCGAGGCCGCGCAAGGCGGCGAGAGAATCGAGCTGTGGGCGGACTGCGCGTGCAATGATCTTTTTGGTAAGTACCAGGATTCCGGCATCCTCAAGCAGGCCCACGTGGCCGTGCGCAACGAGGAGATGCGCAGGCTTTTCTATGACTTCGAGGTGCTTCTCGAGCTCCTGGACCACGTCCCGCCCGCCCGGGCCAGGCACCGCGGGATCCTCCTTGCGCTGCGCGCCGCAGAGTCGTGCCTGTTCTCGTTCACGGAGAGTGAAGCAGTGCGGGCACGCGCCGCGCTTGCCGTGGAGCTGGCCAGGCGGGGCGGCGATCCGTCCTTCTCCATCAGCGCGATCGGCCACGCGCATATCGACCTCGGCTGGCTCTGGCCGATACGCGAAACCATCCGCAAAGGGGCGCGCACTTTCTCGACCGTCCTGGCGAACATGGAGTTGTACCCTGACTACGTGTTCGGTGCCAGCCAGGCCCAGCTGTATCTCTGGATGAAGGAGCGTTATCCCGAGCTGTACCGGCGGATCAAGCCCCGTGTCGAGGAGGGACGGTGGGAGATCCAGGGCGCCCTGTGGGTGGAAGCAGACACCAACGTGACGGGGGGGGAATCCCTTGTCCGGCAGTTCCTCTACGGCAAGCGCTTCTTCCGGCAGGAGTTCGGGAAAGACATGCGCATGCTCTGGCTTCCCGACGTGTTCGGTTACTCGGGCGCGCTCCCCCAGATCATGCGCCAGTGCGGCGTGGACTATTTCATGACAATCAAGCTGTCGTGGAACCTGTTCAACCGGTTTCCCCACCACAGCTTCCGCTGGAAAGGGATCGACGGCTCGACGGTGCTCGCGCACATGGCGCCGGAAGGCACCTACAACAGCTCCGCGGCGCCCCGGGCAGTCGCGAAGGCGGAAAGCGAGTTCCTGGACAAGGGAGCGAGCGATCGATGTCTCCTCATCTTCGGGATCGGCGACGGCGGGGGCGGGCCCGGCGAGGAGCACCTGGAGCGGCTCGAGCGGGAAAAGAACCTGGAAGGGCTGGCGCCGGTGCGACAAGAGCCTGCCGTGCGCTTCTTCGAAGCGCTCGCGCACGATGTCGAACAACTGGAGACCTGGCGGGGAGAGCTTTACCTGGAACGGCACCAGGGCACTTTTACGAGCCAGGCCCGCAGCAAGCGCTGGAACCGGAAGGTGGAGTTCGCCCTTCGCGAGCTGGAGCTGACCGCCGCATGGGCTGCCGTGCGGAAAGGCCGCGCCTACCCGCGGGATGAGTTGCTCGCTCTGTGGCGGGAAGTCCTGCTCTACCAGTTCCACGACATCCTCCCCGGCTCGTCGATCACGAGGGTCTACGACGAGTCGCTTGCGCGCTACGCCGCCATCATGGACAGCGTGCGAGGGCTCACCGAGGGAGCGCGGAGCGCGCTCCTGGGCGAGGGTGTCACGGAGTACGTGCTCAACTCGCTGCCCTGGGAGCGCGCGGAGTGGGTGAACACCCGTTCCGGCTGGAGACTTGCCAAGGCGCCCAGTTTCGGCTTCACCCCTCTCGATCAACCGGCCCCTCTTCCGACGATCTCCGCGCTGCACTACGGCGACGAGCTGATGGAAAACGACAGGCTTCTCGTGCGCTTCGACGCATCGTCGGGAGCGATCGTATCCGTGTTCGACAAAGACACACGGCACGAAGTGCTGGCAGCCGGCGCGTCGGCGAACGTGCTTGCCGTCTACGAGGACGTGGGGGACGCCTGGGATATTCACATTGGCTACCGGGAGCGGCCCGCGGAGCGTTTCGCCCTTGACGCCGTCTCCACCATCGTCGACGGGCCTCGCATCGTGCGCACGTGCGAGTATTCGTACCGTTCTTCCCGGCTGGTCCAGCGGGTGGTGCTGGTGGCGGGAAGCCGCCGCCTGGATTTCGAAACCACCGTCGACTGGCAGGAACGGGGTCGGATGCTCAGGACCTCCTTCCCGGTCGATGTCGAGACCGATCACGCGACGTTCGACATACAGTTCGGCAGCATCGAGCGGCCGACGGGAGCGAACACGAGCTGGGACATGGCGCGGTTCGAAGTCTGCGCGCACAAGTGGGTGGATCTTTCCCAGGGCGACCGCGGCGTCGCGCTTCTCAACGACTGCAAGTACGGCCACAGGGTCCAGGGGAACGTCCTCGACCTCAATCTCCTCAGGAGCCCCAGCCACCCGGATCCCGTTGCCGACGCGGGGGCTCATCAGTTTACCTACGCATTGCTTCCGCACGCGGGTGACTGTCACGCGGGCGGGGTCGTGCGGGCGGCGTACGAGCTGAACGCGCCGCTCTCGCTGGTCATGGGAGCCAACGGATCAGGGGCCCGATCGTTCCTCACGGTGAAAGGAACTGAAGCAGGCACCGTCGTCATCGAGGCCGTGAAGATTGCCGAAGACTCCAACGACGTGGTGGTACGTCTCTACGAGAGCGAGGGAAGGGGGGCACGGGCCCTGCTCGTGCCGGACTTCCCTGTCGGCGAAGCGTGGGCGTCGAACATGCTCGAGGAGCCTGCCGGCCGTCTCCCGATGAGCGCCGGTGGAATCGAGCTGGAGTTTCGCCCCTTCGAGATCCGCACACTCATCCTGCGACCGTGAGAAGCGCCGGGTGAAGACCATCCTCCGCTCCGTCCTTTTCTTTTCCCTTCTCGTGGTTCTCCCGAGCAACGGGGTGTGGGCCCAGGCAGTCGACAAGGCGGCGATGGCCGAGCAGGTCCGGCAGGAGTTCCTGCATGCCTGGGAAGGGTACACGCGTTACGCGTCCGGCCACGATGAGCTGGCGCCCTTGAGCAGGTCCTCCCGCGACTTGTACGGGCAGACATTTTACATGACCCCGGTCGACGCCCTGGACACGATGATCCTCATGGGGTTGAAGACGGAGGCAGACGCGACCCGCGAGCTCATCGCCACGCATCTCTCCTTCGACAGGGACGTGTACGTCTCCACGTTCGAGTTCACCATCCGCTTTCTCGGTGGACTGTTGTCCAGCTACCAGCTCACGGGCGACGAGCGGCTCCTTCGTCTTGCGAAGGACCTGGGGGATCGCGAGCTCCCCGCTTTCCGCTCGTCCACCGGGATGCCCTACGGGGACGTGAACCTGAAAACCGGCAGGGTCCGCAGGCCGGTCACGAACCCCGCGGAAATCGGGACGCTGCTCATCGAGTTCGGCACGTTGAGCAAGCTCACCGGGAACCCCACGTACTACGATACGGCCAAGCGGGCGTTGGTCCGTCTCTACCAGTCGCGGTCCTCCATCGGTCTCGTCGGCGAGTCGATCGATGTCACCACCGGAAAATGGAAAAGCCCCGTCAGCCACATCTCCGGTGGGATCGATTCCTACTACGAGTATCTCCTGAAATGTGCCCGACTTTTCGACGACGCGGATTGCGCTTCCATGTGGTCGTCGAGCAGGCAGGCAATCGACACGTACCTTGCGGACACCAGTCGCGGCGGTCTCTGGTACGGGTCGGCCGACATGAATACCGGGAAACGTCTCACGACGCAATTCGGTTCCCTGGACGCCTATTTTCCCGCCGTCCTCGCGCTCTCGGGAGACATCCCGCGCGCCGCGCAGCTCGAGGATTCCTGCCTGGTGATGTGGAACAGGTACGGCATCGAGCCCGAGCGCTTCGACTACGTCACGATGAGCGCCGTCTCCCCGGAGTACCTGCTGCGGCCCGAGATCATCGAGTCGGCCTATTACCTCTATCAGCTCACCCGGGACGAACGATACCTGTCCATGGGGAAGATTTTTTTCGACAGCCTGCGCACCTGGTGCCGCACGGACGCCGGGTACGCCGAGCTCAGGAGCGTGGTCACCAAGGAGAAGGCGGACAGGATGGAAAGCTTCTTCCTGGCGGAGACGTTGAAATACCTCTACCTGCTCTTCGCCCCGCCCGAAACCCTCGATTTCAAGGGCGTCATCTTCAACACCGAGGCGCATCCCATTCGAAGGACGTGGTGAGAGTCCTACCGGATCGCTGATACGGGTCGCTCGCCCTCCGCGCATCCCCAGGGCGAAGGACCCTCGCCCATGACGAATACAAGCTCGCCGCCACTCACCAGGTCCTGGTGCGTTATGAACGAGGAGCCGTAGGGCTTCCCGTTCAGGGTCGCCGACTGGATGTATTTCCGCGTATCCGAAGCGCCGCCGGCCTCGATGACGAATGATTTTCCGTTGGCCAGCGCGATCGTTGCCCGGTCGAAAAGGGGACTGCCGATGACATACGTCCCGTCAGCGGGGTTCACGGGATAGAATCCCAGCGCGCTCAGGACGTACCACGCCGACATCTGGCCGCAATCGTCGTTGCCGCACAACCCGTCGCGCGCGTCCGAGTAGAGGGTCGCCATGATCTGGCGCACCCGTTCCTGGGTCTTGTACGCTTTCCCCGCGTAGGCGTACAGGTACGCCACCTGGTGGCTGGGCTCATTGCCCTGGGCGTACTGGCCGATCAGCCCGGTCACGTCGGACGATTGGGCGCTGTCGTTGCCCGACGGCTGGCTGAAGAGGTCGTCGAGCTTTTTCGAAAACGCCTCATCGCCCCCGTACAGCGCGATGAGGCCGTCGACGTCCTGGGGGACGAAGAAGGTGTACTGCCAGGCGTTGCCCTCGGTGAAGTCACCCCTGCCCAGGGTCGACACCTGCAGCGGGTCGAAGTTCTGCCTCCATCTTCCATTGGAGCTCTTGCCCCGCATGAAACCGCTCTGCGCGTCGAACACGTTTTTGTAGGACAGGGCGCGTTTCGAAAAGGCGTCCGCGTCGCTCGCGAACCCCAGCTTCCTGGCCACCTGCGCGATGCACCAGTCATCGTACGCGTATTCGAGCGTGATCGACACCGAGTTGTTTTCCCGGTCATACGGGATATAGCCGTAGGACCGGTACGGCTTGAGCCCGCGGATGTTCTCCTCCGCGCTCTCCTTCATTGCCGCGTACGCTTTTTGCACGTCAAAGGCGCCGTAGCCCTTGAGGATGGCATCCGCGATGACAGCAACGCCGTGGTATCCGGTCATGCACCACGTCTCGTTCGCGTGAAGCTCCCACGTCGGCAGTCTCCCGGCTTCGTCGTACTTGGCGAGCAGCGACTTGATGAAATCGTCATTCCTGTCTGGCTCGATGATCGAGTAGAGAGGATGCGCGGCGCGGAACGTGTCCCACAACGAGAACAGCGTGTAGTACGTGAAGCCTTCGGCCCGGTGGATTTTCCGGTCCATTCCCCGGTACTCGCCGTTGACGTCCGTGAAAACGTAGGGAACGAGGAGGGCGTGGTAGAGGGCGGTGTAGAAGGTACGCTTCCCTGCTTCTGTCCCTCCTTCGACACTCACTTTCCGCAACTCGTTGTTCCAGGCAGCCCTGGCAGCGGCCCTGACGGCATCGAAATCCCCGTCCGGAATTTCCTCCTCGAGGTTTGCACGGGCATTCGCCGCGCTCACCGCGGACAATCCGACCTTCACGGAAATGATTTCGTCGGCATGCGTCGTGAAGCGTACGATGGCCTTGACGTTCGCGCCCCGCACCTTGGACCGGCCGACAACGATGCGGTTGTTGCGGACGGTGGCGATTTCGTCAAAGGGCTTCGAGAATTGCGCGTAGAAGTAGACGGAATGGTCGGGGGCCCATCCCTTCGACCTCCGGAGCCCCTGGATGCTGTCGGTCCCCACCTGTTCCACCCAGGTTTCAATGGGTTTGTCGGCGATCCCGTGCTCGAGGTCGAAGATGATGTTGCTCTTCGTCGACGCCGGAAAGGTATACCTCTGAAACCCGCAGCGCGCCGTTGCCGTGAGCTCGGCCTTCACGTTCCAGGTTTCCAGGAGCACCGCGTAGTATCCCGCGGAGGCCGTCTCCTCTGCGTGGCTGAAGAGCGAACGATAGCCGCGGTCGGGGCGTTCCCTGGTGCCGGGGACGGTCCGGTAGTCGCCGGGAGAGGCCATCACCATGATGTCGCCGAGATCGGCCGCGCCGGTTCCGCTGAGATGAGTATGAGAGAAGCCCATGATCGAGGAATCCGAGGCGTGGTAGCCCGAGCACCAGTCCCACCCCTCCGTTCCCGTATCGGGGCTCAGTTGCACCATCCCGAAGGGCACGCTGGGACCGGGAAAGGTGTGGCCGTGGCCGCCGGTCCCGATGAAGGGATCGACGTACCGTGCCGGGTCCCCATCGACCGCGGCGAAGACAACCGTTGCGGAAAGAAGCAACAGCAACGACGAAAGAGTCGGTTTCTTCATTGCCTTCGCGTCCAGTCTAGGGACCGCTTCTGCGGCCGTCAAGCCTCTTGACAACCGCGTGCCTATCCCTAGCATACGATCCACGGAACCGGATACGCAGGATCGCCGACAGGCGCGGCTTCGAGTTCAACGCCCACGCGCGCAGCCTTGTCCATCGGCATCATCCTTCCATCGGACGACGAGCGCTGACGACGATCCACCAGCCGCGGGATGAGCTGTCGGCGGCGACGTGATGAGGGGGGAAGTCATGAATGTCGGTCTCATCGGCGGCGGCAGGATCGGGAAGATCCACGCCCGCAACATCGTCTCCCACGTGCCGCACGCGCACGTTGCCCGGATCGTGGACATCGCGCCGGCGGCGGTGAAGGAATGGGCGGGCGGGCTGGGCATCGCGGAGGTCAGCGCGGACGCGCGGGATATCCTGGATGACCCCGCCATCGACGCGGTCATCATCTGCAGCTCCACCACCACGCACGCGGACCTCGTCGTGGCGGCCGCGGAAAAGGGGAAACACGTCTTCTGCGAGAAGCCGCTGGACCTCACGCCGCAGGGAGCGCGTCGCGCCATCGCGGCGGCGGAGAAGGCGGGCGTCAGGCTCCAGGTCGGGTTCAACCGGCGGTTCGACCACAACTTCGCGCGGATCGGCGCGCTGGTGAAGAACGGGTCCGTCGGCCGGCCTCACATCGTTCGCATCACGTCGCGCGATCCCGCGCCACCTCCTCCCGCGTACGTCAAGGTATCCGGCGGGATCTTCCTCGACATGACCATCCACGATTTCGACATGGCGCGGTTTCTCAGCGGGGCGGAGGTCACGGAGGTGTACGCGCGCGGCGCGGTGCTCGTCGACCCCGCCATCGGCGCTGCCGGTGACGTGGACACGGCTATCGTCGTGCTGACATTCGACAACGGGTGCCTGGGGGTGATCGACAACTCGCGGAGCGCGGCGTACGGCTACGACCAGCGCGTCGAGGTGTTCGGCTCCCTGGGGAGCGCTTCGTGCGCGAACGACACCCCCACGTCCGTGGCGCTTGCCACACGGGAGTCGGTCGCGGGGGACACGCCGCTGTACTTCTTCCTCGAGCGCTATCGGCAGGCGTTCATCGACGAGATGACCGCGTTCGTCGACGCGGTGCGCAACGCGACGCCGGTGCCCGGTGACCGGCAGGGACGGGCTGCAGGCGCTCCTCGTTGCGCTGGCGGCGGGGAAGTCACTGAAAGAGGGCCGTCCCGTCCGCCTGGACGAGGCAGGGGGGTAAGGGGGTGAACAGCAGGAGCTTCATCAGGGCCGCGGGCCCCGGGACGATCGTGGCGATGGACGGGCCTGATCGCGACATGCTCCAGGAGCTTTCCACCGTCGCGCTTGCCCCGGGACAGTCCATGGAGGACGGCCGGCCGCTGGAGAGGGTATTCCTTCTCCTGCACGGCGCGGCGCGGTTCGAGCAGCGCAGGACGAGCGCCGTGGTGACACGCGGCTCGCTGTTCGACGAGGGGCCCTGGGCGCTTCACGTACCGGCATCCGTGCGCGTCACCGTCACCGCGCCGGGCGGGGCGGAGCTTGCCGTGCTTGCGACGGCGAACACCAACGACTTTCCCCCGCGCATCCACGCGCCGCATGACTGCCGGAGCGAGCTGCGCGGCGCGGGCACCGTGGGCGAAGCGGCGGCGCGCATCGTGCGGACCCTGTTCGACACGGACGACGCGCCGCTTTCCAACCTCGTGGTCGGGGAGGTGGTGACGCAGCCCGGGCGGTGGTCGAGTTACCCGCCCCACCATCACCCGCAGCCCGAGATCTACCACTACCGCTTTTCCCCGGAGAACGGTTTCGGCTTCGCGATGGTGGGTGAGCAGGCGGTGACGGTGCGCCAGGGTGACACCACGCTGATCCGCGAGGGACAGGTGCACCCGCAGGCAGCGGCCCCGGGATATGCAATGTGGTACCTGTGGTCCATCCGGCACCTCGATGGGAACCGCTACACGACGCCCGCGTTCGTGCAGGAGCACGCGTGGACCACGCGGCCCGGCGCGGCCATCTGGGCGCCGCGGTCGACCGTCAGGGGAGGCAGCACATGAAAACGACGCGCTTGACGATGGCGCAGGCACTCGTGCGCTTCCTGGACGCGCAGTACGTGGAGTGGGAAGGCGTGGAGTCCCGGTTCGTTCGCGGGGTGATCGGCATCTTCGGCCACGGCAACGTGGTGGGCCTGGGCGAGGCGCTCGCGGCGCACGGCCACGGCCTCGTCTACTACCAGGGCCACAACGAGCAGGGCGCCGCGCACCTCGCCACCGGTCTACGCAAAGCAGTCCCTCCGGCGGCGCATCCTGGCAGTGACCAGCTCCATCGGCCCCGGCGCGCTGAACATGGTGACCGCGGCCGGGACAGCCACGGTGAACCGAATCCCCCTCCTCCTGCTCCCCGGGGACGTCTTTGCCAGCAGGCAGCCCGATCCCGTTCTCCAGCAGGTGGAGCAGTGGAACGACCACGGCGTCACGGCGAACGACGCTTTCCGCGCCGTGAGCCGCTACTGGGACAGGATCACCCGGCCCGAGCAGATCATGAGCGCCTGCATCGAGGCCATGCGCGTGCTCACCGACCCGGCGGAAACGGGAGCGGTGACCATCGCCCTTCCACAGGATGTCCAGGGAGAGGCATACGATTATCCCGCCGAGTTCTTCGAGAAGCGCGTCCATCACCTGGACAGGAGGATGCCGACAGCGGC
The DNA here is from genome assembly GCA_963768665.1 of uncultured Spirochaetota bacterium. Lineage (GTDB taxonomy): Bacteria > Spirochaetota > Spirochaetia > SZUA-6 > Fen-1364 > Fen-1364. The sequence continues at coordinate 931,280 of CAVYIU010000007.1, forward strand.
CGACGTGAAACGCGCCGCAGGCCTCATCCGCTCCCGGGCGCGGCCGCTGCTCATCTGCGGCGGCGGCGTGCGCTACTCCGAGGCCGGCCCGGCACTCGCGGCGTTCTGCGAAGCGCACGGCATTCCGTTTGCCGAGACGCAGGCGGGGAAGGGGGTCCTGCCGTGGGACCACCCGCTGAACCTCGGGGGCATCGGGGTGACCGGCGGCCTTGCGGCAAACCGCTACGCGCGCGAGGCGGACCTGGTGATCGCCGTGGGCACGCGGCTCGGCGATTTCACGACCGGCTCCAAGGAGATCTTCGCGGACCCGGCCGCCGCGGTGCTCTCCATCAACGTGAACCCCTTCGACGCGCGCAAGATGAATGCTCTCTCCGTGGTCGCCGACGCCCGTGAGGCGCTCACCGCGATCGGGGCGGCCCTGGGTTCGGGCCCGGCATCCGGCGTGCTTCTGCCGGGCCCGCGTGGAAGGCCACCGTGCAGAAGCGCGTGGACAGCCTGCGCGGCGAATGGAAAGCAGAGGTCGACCGGCTCTACTGCACGGATGACCCGGGAGGGCTCTCACAGGTGCGCCTCCTGGGCGAGCTCAACGAGTCGCTGCTGCCGAAAGACGCCATCGTGGTCGGGGCGTCGGGAAGCCTCCCCGGAGACCTGCAACGCGTGTGGCGCACGGGCGCGCCCGGCGGGTACCACATGGAGTACGGCTTTTCGTGCATGGGGTACGAGATCGCGGCGGCAGTGGGTGCCAGGCTGGCCGAGCCGGGACGGGAGGTTGTCGCCCTCGTCGGTGACGGCTCGTACGTGATGCTGCACTCGGAGCTGGTCACGGCGACGCAGGAAGGCCTGAAGGTCATCGTGATCGTCTTCGACAACCTCGGGTTCCAGTGCATCGACAACCTGCAGGCGAGCCAGGGCATCGCGAAGTTCGGCAACGAGCTCCGTGCCCGTGACCCCGCCACGGGGCGGCTGAACGGAGCCCCGATCGTCATAGACTTCGCGAAGAACGCCGAGAGCTACGGCCTGCGGGGATACGCGGTCCGCACGCTGGAGCAGTTCCGCTCCGCCGTGCGCGGCGCCCTGGCGGGCACCGTGAGCGCGGTGATCGACGTGAAGGTGACGCCGAAGTCCATGACCGGCGGCTACGATTCGTGGTGGCGCGTCGGCACGGCGGAGGTCTCGCAGACCCCTGCCGTGGCGGAAGCGGCGCGCCGCATGCACGAGCAGGCCGCTCACGCGCGGAGGTTCTGAGATGGGAAGAGCGCGCAACCGGCTCGGGCATCGCGCCCATCGCCTGGACCAACGACGACCTGCCGGAGCTCGGCAGGGAGAACACCTTCGAGCAGTGCATATCCGAGATGGCGCTCGCAGGATACCAGGGCACGGAAGTGGGCAACCGCTACCCGCGCGACCCGGTGGTGCTCAAGCGTGCGCTGGACCTCCGGGGGCTCACCGTCTGCAACGCCTGGTTCAGCGCGCATCTCACCGTCCAGCCCTACGAAGAGGTGGAGCGCGCGTTCCTCGCGCACCGGGACTTTCTCCACGCGCTGGACGCGCGTGTCATCGGGGCGTGCGAGCAGGGGCATTCCATCCAGGGAAAGCAGGACGTCCCCGTTCTCGAGGGCAAGCCGCGGTTCAGCACGGAGGAGTGGAAGAAGCTCGCCGAGGGATTGAACAGGCTGGGTGAGCGCGCGCGTGAAAAGGATATGACCCTGGCCTATCACCACCACATGGGAACCGGTGTCCAGACCGCGGAGGAGATCGACACGCTGATGGAGAAAACCGACCCGGCGCTCCTGTCGCTTCTCTACGATACGGGGCACCTCGTCTTTGCCGGCCAGCCGTATCTCGAGGTGCTCCAGCGGTACGCGAACAGGATCCGCCACGTGCACCTGAAGGACATCCGCGCGGAGGTGCTGGCGCGCGTGAAGGCGGAGAAGCTGAGCTTCCTCGGCGCGGTGAAGCGCGGCGTCTTCACGGTGCCGGGAGATGGGTGCATCGACTTTACGCCCGTCTTTGCCGGGCTGAAGAAGGCCGGCTACCAGGGATGGCTGGTGGTGGAAGCCGAGCAGGACCCGGCAGCGGCGAACCCGTTCGAATACGCTTTGAAGGCGCGGACGTTCATCCGCGAAAAGGCGGGACTATGAGCGCGGAAACCCGACTGCACCTGATGACGCGGACCACGGAGTCCGCGCTCTGGAACGACTCGTGCTCGACGGAGGAGCTGCGCACGTCCATCGAGCAGAACGGCGCCGTGGGTGCGACGTGCAACCCCGTGATTGTGCTCGGTGTCCTGAAAAAGGAGCTGCCGGCCTGGAAGAAGCGGATCGTTGCCCTGGTCGCCGAGAATCCCCACGCGTCGGATCGCGAGGTGGCGTGGCGCCTGGTGGAGGAAATGTCGACCACCGCGGCGGCGCTCCTCCTGCCCGTTTTCGAACGGGACAAGGGCCGCAACGGGCGCCTTTCCATCCAGACCGACCCCGCGTTGTACCGCGGCGAGAAGGCGATCGTGGAGCAGGCCGTCCGCTTCGAGACGCTCGCCCCGAACATGATCGTGAAGATCCCCGCGACCAGGGCAGGCGTGGCCGCGATGGAGGAAGCGACGTGGCGCGGCATCAGCATCAACGCCACCGTGAGCTTCACGCTGCCCCAGGCAATTGCCGTGGCCGAGGCCGTGGAGCGCGGGCTGGCGCGGAGGGAAAAGGCGGGGCTGGACATCACGCGGATGGGTCCGGTCTGCACGCTCATGGTGGGACGGCTGGATGACTGGCTGAAGGTTGTTGCGGAGAAGGAAAACATCATCGCCAACCCGGAGATCTACGACTGGGCCGGCGTCGCGGTCATGAAGAAGGCCTACCGCATCTACCGGGAACGAGGATATCGCCTGCGCCTGCTCTCGGCCGCCTTCCGCAACCACCGGCACTGGTCAGAGTTCATCGGGGGAGACGTCGTCATCTCTCCGCCCTTCGAATGGCAGCGCCGCTACAATGCCTCCGACATAGAGGTCAGGCCGCGCATGGATGAACCCGTTGCGCCAGCCGTCATCAGCGAGCTGGAGCGCCGCTTCCCTGACTTCAGGCGGGCCTACGCGGAAGAGGGGATGGCGCCTGCCGAGTTCGACTCGTTCGGCGCGACCCTCCGCACGCTGAGGCAGTTCTCCAGGGCGGTGGACGACCTCGTGGCGATCGTGCGGGACGTCATGATGCCGAACCCGGACGCGTAAGGCCCACGGGAGCAGCGGCAGCCCCTTTGACGCTTCCTGACGGTTCACGCTACCTTCGGACCTCGTGAGCGCAGAAGGAGGCCGGATGCCGCAGGACACCAGGACCGTCGTCCTCATTTCCGTGGACGGGATGCGGCCGGACGCCGTGACGGGATGCCATACCCCCGTCATGCACCGGATGATGGCCGAAGGCGCCAGCACGCTTTCCGCGCGAAGCGTGATGCCTTCCGTGACGCTGCCCTGCCATACATCGATGCTCCGCGGCGTGGACGTGACCCGGCACGGCATCACCACGAACACCTTCATGCCGCTGGCACGGCCCGTGCCGAGCCTCATGGACGCGGCGCGCGCGGCGGGAATGCGGATCGGCTCCTTCTACAACTGGGGAGAGCTGCGGGATCTCGCCGAGCCCTGGAGCGCCGACGTCACCTACGGACTGCGTGACGTGTATTCCCTGGAGAGCGACCTGCAGATCGTGCGGGCGGTCCAGCGCCACCTCGAAGAATGGACTTTCGATTTCCTCTTCGTCTACCTCGGGTGGACGGATGCCGCCGGTCACGCCCACGGCTGGATGAGCCGGCCGTACCTGGATGCCGTGGAAAACGCGGACCGCTGCGTCGGCTCGCTGGTGGAAGCGCTCTCGGCGCGGGGCCGTGACCCCGTTGTCCTCATCATCAGCGACCATGGAGGCCACGACCGTTCGCACGGCACGGACATCCCCGAGGACATGACCATCCCCTGGATCCTCAGCGGCACCGGCGTGAAGCGGGGCCACAGGATCCAGGACCGGTGATGATCTACGACACGTGCCCCACGCTGGCGTCGCTCCTTGGGCTCCCGCGGGCACGGGAGTGGGACGGGCGGATCATAGAGGAAGCGTTGGCCGTTGCCGACCGTGACGTCTCCGGGGTATGACATGCACGACAAAAACGCCATGAGACGACCCCAGCCCCTCCAGCGCCAGGATTTCGACGTGAAGAAGACGCCGACAGGCCTCGGTCTTTTCGCCGCCCGCAGCTTCTCCAAGGGAGATTACGTCATCGAGTACACCGGCGCCCTGCTCCCCAACGACGAGGCTGACCTCAGGGGAGGCCGGTACCTCTTCCGCGTGAACGCGCGGTGGACGGTGGACGGCTCGGGGCGGCAGAATCTCAGCCGCTACATCAACCACTCCTGCCGCCCGAACTGCATCGCCTACACCAGGGGCCTGAAGATCCGCATCTACGCCCTGAGGCCGATCGCCCCGGGAGAAGAGCTTTCCTATGATTACGGCAAGGAGTACTTCGAAGCGTACATCAAGCCGAAGGGGTGCCTCTGCCCCAAGTGCAGGGAGCAGGAGAGGGGAGGGAAGTCAGCATGAGCACGCAGGTATTCGATCTCTCGGGGAAGCTCGCGCTCGTCACGGGGGCCAGCCGCGGCCTGGGGCAGTACTTCGGCCGGGCCCTCGCTCGCGCCGGCGCGGACCTCGTCGTCACCAGCCGCCGCGCTGCCGACCTGGAGGCATTTCCCGGGGAGATCCGCGCCCTGGGCCGCACGGTCGTGCCGCTGGAGCTGGACGTGCGCGACCACGCGAGCATCCAGCGCATGGGCGCGGCGCTGGACACGGCGTGCGGGCGGCTGGACATCCTGGTGAACAACGCGGGCTGCAACGTGCGCAAGCGCGCGCTGGACGTGACGTGGGACGACTGGAACCTGGTCCTGGAGACGAACCTCCGCGGCTCGTTCTTCGTGGCGCAGGCCGTGGCACCTCTCATGATCAAGGGCCGCTACGGCAGGATCATCAACATCGGCTCCGAGACCTGCGTGGCCGGCTACGCCGGCCTGGGGCCGTACGGCGCCAGCCGCGGCGGCATCCGCCAGCTCACGATGAGCCTCGCGCACGACTGGGGCGAGTTCGGCATCACGGTGAACTGCCTCGCCCCCGGCTGGTTCAAGACCGCGCAGAACGCGGTGATGTACCAGGACACCGGCTGGGTGGAGTACCTGAGTGAACGCATCCCCCTGGGCAGGCCCGGCGCCCCCAACGACCTTGACGGCGCCGTGGTGTTCCTCGCCTCCGAGGAGAGCCGCTACATCACGGGCCAGACGCTCCTGGTGGACGGGGGCATATCCGTCGGCGCCGTGCGCGCACTCCCCGCCAGGAAGTAGGGCGCCGCGGCCGAGGATGAACGAGCTCACGATCGCCTTCCTGACGTATGCCATCCTGATGACCTTCACGCCCGGGCCGAACAACGTGTCTGCCTCGGCGCTCGGAGATCAGGGTTGGGTATCGGGGCAGCCTGCCCTACCTGCTGGGAATGACGACCGGCTTCATCGTCATCATGCTCTGCGGGGGCTTCCTGACCGAGTTCCTCACCAGGAACTACGGGGTGATCTCACCGTACCTGAAATGGGTCGGAGCCCTCTACATGGCCTGGCTCGCCGTTTCTCTCTTCCTCCATTCCTCCAGGGCAAAGGCGGCGGCACGGGACGGGTATGCGGGCGGGCTTCTCCTGCAGTTCGTCAACCCCAAGGGGATACTCTACGGGATCACCGTCTACGCCTCTTTCCCCGGGCTCCTGACGGGAAGCGTCGGGAAAACCCTGGGATCCGCGGTGTTCCTCACGGCAATCGGGTTCACCGCCGTCTCCACGTGGGCGCTCATGGGGAGCGCGCTTTCCCGCTGGTTTGAGCGGCCGGCCTTTCGACTTGCCTTCAACGTCGTGATGGCCCTGCTGCTCGCCTACTCGGCGGTATCGATTCTCCTCCACTGAGCGCACGGGCCGCCACGCCTCCTGACCGCGCGAGCGTCGCGGCATGGCTCGACAGGATCGGGGTCAGGCAGGCGACCCGGCCCCGACAGGCCCGTCAGCCCCCGTCCCGCGCAACGACGTAGCGGGCTATCTCTCCCGCCACCTGGTTCGTCGATACGATGATGTCACCGCCGTCGTGCGGCACCACCAGCATGTTGGCTGCTCCCACGCCCGCGTCCACCGCGATCCTCTGCGGTTCGGGAAAGACGCTTCCGCGCGCGGACTTGTCCCATCGGAACAGGAGCAGGTCCCTGCTGCCGGCCCTGTTGCTGACAAGGACCGACGGTGTGCCGCTCACCATTCCCGCGAGCAGGCAGTGGCCGAAGGCGATCTCCGACTCCCACGCAGGCGTCCAGGCGCCCCCGGTGCGGCGGTAGACGCGCAGCCGGGTGCCGTGGAAAGGCTCGATGGTGACAAGCTCGTCGGCTCCGTCACCGTCCAAGTCGCACACGGCCACCTCGCTGATCTCCTGCTCGACGATCTTCTCGAACGCCCAGTCCCTGCCTCCCGCGTCGAGCCCGGCAGCAAAAAGACCTTCCTGGCCGGAGATCAGCAGGGTGCGCCTGCCCCCCAGCCGCGTCACAAGCCAGCCGTGGTTGCGGTGGATCCCTTCAAGGATGGGCCGGGGCTTCCACGCGCCGCCCGGCCCCGAGGGAACGGCAGCGGCGTAGACCGCCCCTGCCCGTGACCAGTCAGCGGCGTCCTTCTTGCCGGCAGCGATGGAGGCAGCAACGAGCCACTGCTCATCTCCCCGATAGATGATCTCCATGCGGTGGGCGAACGGCAGGTCGACGATCTTCCTGCACTGCCAGGCCGTCGCGCCTGCCGAGTCCGCTGGGCTGCCCCGAGCGATCCGGTAGATTGCCCCTGCCTGGAACTGGTAGCCGACGAAGCAGCCCATGATGGCGTACAGCTCACCGCCTCCGGGAGACGTCAGCGTCATGCAGCCGCCGGGGCCGCTCACGATCTCCTGCGCCTCCACGTACGGCGGGCGGGACAGCAGGATCGGACCGTGATCCTCGGTGGCCACGACCAGGCACTGCTGTTCATCCACCGGCAGGAGCCCGAGAGGGTAGGGCATGTTCAACCGGGCGATGACCTGCTTTTCAAACCGCTGCAATCGGCACCTCCATCGTGGTAGTCTACCACATGGCAGAAACTGTGGGTTTCATCGGCCTGGGGAAGATGGGGCACGGGATGGCGGCAAACCTGGCGAAGTCATTCCCTGTCCTGGGTTTCGATGTCGACGCGGGCAGGTTCAAGGGGCTGGAGAAGGTCACGCGTGTCGACTCCGTGGGTGCCATCGCGCGGGGCTGCACGTGCATCTGCCTCTCGCTCCCCGGCGCGCACGTCGTGGAAGAGGTCTGCCTCGGCAGGGATGGCCTCGCGGGGCAGCTCGCGCGGGGCGCGCTGGTCATCGACCTGAGCACCAGCCTGCCCTCCGTGTCGCGGCGCATCGCGGCGCGCCTTGCGGAGGGCGGCGTGGAGTTCGCCGATGCGCCGGTGAGCGGCGGCGAGGCCGGCGCGCGGGACGCGGCGCTCGCCATCATGGTGGGGGCGGCGCAGGGCACGTTCGATCGCTGCCTGCCGATCCTCTCCGCCATGGGCCGCTCTGTCGTCCGGGTGGGCGAGGTGGGAACCGGCGGCGTTGCGAAGCTCGTGAACAACATGATCGTCGGTGCCGCGTTCGCCGTCATCGCCGAAGGGTTTGCCCTTGCCGAGCGCAGCGGCATCGATGCGAAGGCCCTCTATGACTCCATCAAGGACGGGTGGGCAGGGTCGAAGGTGCTGGACGTCAGCGCCGCCGCCGTGGTGGCACACGCGTATCCGCCCGGCGGAACGGTGGACATGCTGGTGAAGGACCTCGACTACGCCCGGACCCTCGCGGCCGAGGCGCACGTGCCGATTCCCATGAGCGCGCTGGCGCACGAGGTGTTCGTTGCCGGGCAGGCAGCGGGGCACGGAAGGGAATCCCAGCCGTCGGTGATCGAGCTGTGGAGGGCGGCAGGCCGCTGACCTGCGCCGGGACGGCAGCCCCTATGCCTGCGCCACTTCCATGGCGACCTTCGCCCACTGGAAAAGGCGCGCGGGCTCGTACCTGACCGTGCTGATGTCCTTCAGGATGTACTCCAGCGGGCACCCGTTCTTCTGGCAGGCCTTGCGCGTGGCTGCCAGGTCCGCGCGTATGAACTCCGGGTCGAACGTGGTCACCGCGAGGTGCGCGGGGCTGGGCTTGCGGGAGAACACGTACTGGCGGGCGATTTCCGCGGCTCCCCTCTCCTGGTCCACCCACGGGCTCATGGAGACCTTGCGGACGCCGGGGATCATCCGCACCTGGTCCATCTTGCGGTCCAGCGGGTCGCAACAGCCGTAATACACGAGGCCGAAGCGCTCGCAGATCTTCGAGGAGTACGCGACCTCGTATTCCTGGAACATGTCCGGCGACACGGTGGAGAACATCTGCGCGAGGCCGAACATCCATATGTCTTTCGTGCGCGGTTTTTTCACGTCGTATCCCCGTGCCGGGAGCTCGTTGGTCCACGCGCCGGTGCAGTGGATGAGCGACTGGGGCCGGCACAGGAGGCCTTTCTCTTCGAGCTGGTCCAGCATGCCAAGGTAGCCTTCCGTCATGCGTGATGCCAGCGCGTGCATGAACTTCGGGCGGTCCATGAGGGCGTAGAGCGCGCCTTCCACGCCCATCCACGTGCTGATAGGGTCCCAGATCGAGAGGTAAGGATCCATGCCCGCAGGCCGGATCTCGAGGAGGCCGTCGAAGAGCTCGTGGGCGACGCTGATGCGCCGGGCGGTCTCCGCCGTGTCATGGGTGATGAGCGGCGTGTGCATCCGTGCCAGGTCGCCTTCGTGCTGGAGCTGGTTGTGGAACTTGTGACCGACCACCGCGTTCGTGGGATCCGTGATCGACGTGTCCTCCTCCACGTTGATGCCGAAGCCCGAGCTCTGCACCGCCATGAACACGTCGATGAACGGTTCCACCACCATGTCGACGCGGAAATGCTTCCACTGGAAGAGGAGTTTTCGGAGCCGCTCCTCGTACGCCCGCATCTCGGGGTCCGTGCAGAGCACGGTGAGCTCGCCGTCCACTTCCATCTCGTTCCAGCAGACCTGGTCGATCATCACCATGGGGCGCGCCGGCCGCAGGCTGTTGAGCTTCCGCCACAGCTCGCGCTTCTCTTGCTGCACCGGGAGGGCCGCGATCTCAGCGACACGCGAAGCGAGCTCCCGAATGACGGTCCTGTCGTTTGCCTGCATCCCGTGAGCATAGCATGGCCGGCCCCCCGGAAAAAGGCCCGCGGTGGTCTACACTTGCCCGCGGACCACCATGAAACACCTCGCCGTGATCGTCCTCGCATGCGCCGCGCTGTCCTGCCCCGCGGCAGGCGCCCAGGCCCTCTTCATCGGGCTGCCGGACAAGGCGCCGGAGACCGGCACGCCGCCGGCCTTCAAGTACCTGCACTTCCTGGCCGGCCTGGCCCTCGGGCTGTCGGCCGCGGAGCTCGTCCATGCACTGCCGCTCACCCCGGAGCTGCAGCAGAGCGCGCTCCTCTTTCCCGCGGCCGCGCTCACCGCCTCGGCGGTGGGTGGCATAGGGAAGGAGCTCCTGGACCTGACGGGTTTTGGCGACCCCGCCGTCGCCGACGCAATCGTCACGGTGAGCGGCGGCCTCGCTGCAGCCGCGGTCGTTGCCTATACGCACTCCCTGTACCCGGCAGACGGCGCAGGCAGGGCCAACGAGGCATCGTTCCTGCTCTCCAGCGCCGCGGTGATCGCGGTGCCGGTGGTGATCGCCTTCATCGACGAGGTCAAGCGCTTCATCGAGCGGTCGCGGGCTCGATATGAATGACCACGCTCGTGTTCGAGATCTTCGCCTCCAGCTCCTGCTCGATGAGGTCGCACAGCGCGTGTGACTCCCCGACGCTCATGTCGGCGGGCACCGAGAGATGGAAATCGATGTGCTTCTTGCCGCCGGCGCGCCGCGTGCGAATGGAGTGCAGCGAGGCGTTCGGGTGACGCCCCACGCACTCCTTGACGGCGGCCAGCTCCGCGTCGGAAATGCTCGCGTCCAGGAGCGGGCCGAATGCCTTGCGGAGCATCTTCCACGCCTCCGCGAGGATGAGCAGTGCAATGATGATGGCCACGCCCGGATCGAGGTAGTAGGCCCAGGGCACATGCAGGACCCGCTCGAGGAACACGAGGACGAGGAGCCCCGCCCCGACCCCAAGGGACGAATAGACATCGGTCTTCAGGTGCAGGGCGTCAGCCTCCAGGGCGACGCTCTGCTCCTCCGTGGCCACACGGGAGAGCGTGCGGGACACGATGATGTTGACGAGGCCGGAGACGAGCATGACCGCGACGCCGAGCTCGACGTGCTGGAGAGGCTCGTGGTGGAGGAGCTTCTTCGTCGACTCCACGATGATGAGCACGCCGGCCACGATGATGAGCGCGGCTTCCAGGACGCCGGACACGTTCTCCACCTTCTCGTGCCCGTAGGGGTGCTCCGTGTCGGCGGGGCGCTGGGCCATGCGGATGGAGAAAAACGCCATGACCGCTGCCGCGAGGTCCATCAGGGAATGGATGGCCTCCGATATGATGCTGACGGCGCCGCTGATGATGCCGACAACCAGCTTGAGAATGATGAGCAGGGTGTTGGAGACTATGGAGAGGCGGGCCGTGCGTGCGGCACGGTTCATGCGGGGCTCCTTCCTGCCCGGGTGCCGCTCAGGAGCCATCGGCGTCCGCCACCGGGGCCACGTACGGCCCCTCCGGGATTACGGCGAGCCTCCGGTCCGGGTCCCGCTCCACCGCCACGGCGATCTCCTCTTCCAGGCTGCGGCACCGCAGGACGCCGGTCAGCTGGTGTTCCCCGTCGTCCAGTCCCTCCGAGAAGAGGTGGACGGTCCCCGTATCCATCGGCGCCAGGAGCATGAACGTGCCCCATTCATCGACGGGTGTCCGCGCCTCGGCGGAGGCTTCCGCGCGGAACGCGTCCTTTCCCAGCCTGCACAGGCGCTCCTGCGCGGCGCGGAACGATGGGGAGCCGAGGCCCTCCGCGCACTCCGAGGCCACGAAGAGGTCTCCCCCCGGCTGGAGGATGGCAGCGCCGCAGGAGATGCCCTTGCCGGTCTGGTAGTAGGTGGCATCCAGCGGGTACCCAGCGCAGCTGGAGAGGACCACGGGAAAACGACGCGGCACCCTGATCCGAAACCAGGGATCCGCGAACCGTACCGCGGCCGCGTGGCTCTCCCTGATGCCGCCGAAGCTCACCGAGGACACACGGCGCTCCTGGTCGATGACGAAGTTCACGGCGAGCGCCGGCCCGATCATGGCGAGCATCTCCTGCTGGGCCTCGTGAAGCGGGTTGCCCTCCAGCACGCAGGTGGCGGCCCGCGGGTGACCGAGAATCCGGCCCGCGTGGAACGCCGCGATGGTGTCTGCGTGCGCAATGCCCGGCAGGATCACCTTGCGGCCGCCGGACCAGCCCGCCATGAAGTGGGGCTCTACCAGCCCGACGACGACCCGCACCTCGGCCTGGAGGAAGCGCCTGTCGAGCCGGACCGGGATGCCCTGCCGGGTCGTGCCGACGTGCGCATGGTCATCGTCGTTCCTCGCAAAGTGGTTGACCACGCGCACGTGATCGAGGATCCAGGGGTCGCCGACGACGTTCGCGAGCTCCTCCCCTTCGTTCGGCCGATGGAGCCCCGTGGCCACCAGGACCGTGATGTCCCTGAGCCCGATGCCGCCCGCCACGAGGCGGTCGACGACGGGCCGCAACGCCAGGCCGTTGGGAACCGGACGGGTGAAATCGCAGACGAGGATGCAGGCGCTGCCGTGACCGCGTGCAGCGGCTTCCAGCGTGCGGGAGGCAATAGGTGCTTCCAGCGCTGCTTTGACCGCGTTGCGGGGATCCTCGGCCACCGGCATCGCCTTCTTGGAAAGGACGGCAATGTCCCAGCGGTCCGGGAATGTGACTGGGAGACCCTTTTTCCCGTAGCTGAGGCGGCACTGCATCCCCGCACGATAGCAGGAAAAGTCCTCCGTCGAAAGAGAGCCGGCAGCAGGCTTTTCCGTTATCCTCGTCCCAACGCGGGAAGCCGCCCGGTCCCGCTGAGCCGAGGGAGGCTCTACAGGACGACGTTCGCCCTGCTCACCTCGTAGTGGCTCCAGACCTTCTCGGCCTTGCCGCCGCGGATGCGGATGAGCTGGGGAGACTCGTGGGCCACGTTGTACGTGGCGGCGACCCAGTTGGAAAGGTCGCGCTGCTCGCGGACGTTGATCCAGTAGATGGGGATATCGGTGGCAAGCTCGCGCACTTCACGCCCGGACGTGGCAGACACGGGGCAGGTCGTGGAATGCTTGTAAACGAGACAGTCCTCGGGAAGGGACTTGTCCTTCATCGGTATGATCGTACTCACGGGGATTCCCTGGACACAGGGTAGCCGGACCGGAACATCGGGTCAAGACGGGCGCTTCCCTCCCGCCCTCGATTGACCAACGCCCGTGCGTTCCCCTAAGGTGTCCTGGGATGGCAACGAAGCAGGTCACTGTTCGCCTCGAGCTCCGCATTCCGGAAGAAATGAACGAGTTCCTTCAGACGGAGGCGTACTCGCGCAAGCTCAGCTTTGAAGGGCTCCTTCTTCAGTACATCGAGGACCGCATGAAGAAGGACAAGCAGGACAGGGAGCACACCGCCCCGCGGCGCTGAGGTCAGCGTTCGCACTCCTTTCGCTCGCGCGCCGCGCGGATTCCGAGTATACTGGCGCCTCGAAAGGACCGCCTATGAGCGAAACGCGCAAGGAAACGCTGTTGAGAGATCTGCGCATCGGCTGCGGAACGGCGCGTCCTGTCCGCTCGCCGCGCGGCTCCGAGCTGCACTGCCGCGGCTGGCACCAGGAAGCCGCCCTGCGGATGCTGTGCAACAACCTGGACCCGGACAACGCGGAAGACCCTGACGCACTCGTCGTCTACGAGAAGGGACGGGCAAGGCCGCGCCGACTCCTGGCCCTCGGAGGACGACGAGACGCTCCTGGTGCAGTCCGGGAAGCCCGTGGGCGTCCTGCGCACCCACCGCATGTCCCCGCGCGTGCTCATCGCCAACTCGAACCTCGTTCCCCGCTGGGCCACGTGGGACCACTTTCACGAGCTGGAGCGCCGCGGGCTCATGATGTACGGCCAGATGACGGCAGGATCCTGGATCTACATCGGGACCCAGGGGATCCTGCAGGGAACGTTCGAGACCTTCGCCTCGCTCGCCGAGAAGCACTTCGGGGGCTCCGCCCTGGCCGGGCGGATCGTCGTGAGCGCGGGCCTCGGCGGCATGGGCGGCGCGCAGCCTCTCGCCGTTACCATGAACGACGGCGTCATGATCTGCGTCGAGGTGGACCGGCGCCGCATCGAGCGCCGGATCGCGACGGGTTACCTGGACACCGCGGAGACGGACCCGCTCAAGGCGATGGCAATGGCGCGGGAAGCGGCAGGCGCCGGGCGGCCGCTCTCGATCGGGCTGGAGGGAAACGCCGCGGACATCCTCCCGCTGATGGTGGAGCGCGGATTCATTCCCGACGTGGTCACCGACCAGACCAGCGCCCACGACGAGCTGGGCGGCTACGTACCCCACGGCATGCCGCTGGCGGCGGCCCTGGCGCTCCGCGCGTCGGACCCTCGCCGGTACGCGATGCAGCCCTGGACTCCATGGCGCTGCACTGCCGGGCCATTCTTGCCATGAAGGAGCGCGGGGCCGTGGCATTCGACTATGGCAACAACCTTCGCGGCCAGGCCTTGAAGAAAGGCGTCACGAACGCCTTCGCATGCCCTGGCTTCGTGCCTGCCTACATCCGCCCCCTGTTCTGCGAGGGAGAAGGGCCCTTCCGATGGGCAGCCCTTTCCGGTGATCCCGCCGATATCGAAGCCACCGACGCCGCGCTCCTGGAAGCATTCCCGCAGAAGACCCGCATGGCGCGCTGGCTCCAGCTCGCCGGGAGAGCGGGTGAAGCACATGGGGCTGCCGGCCCGCATCTGCTGGCTGGGGTACGGGGAACGCGACAAGGCGGGGAAGCTCTTCAACGACCTGGTGCGCGCGGGGCGCGTGAAGGCGCCGCATGGTGATCGGGCGCGATCACCTGGATGCGGGCTCGGTCGCCTCGCCGAACAGGGAGACGGAGTCCATGCGCGACGGCTCCGACGCCGTGGCGGACTGGCCGCTCCTGAACCTCATGGTGAACGTGGCGTCGGGGGCGAGCTGGGCTTCGTTCCACGACGGCGGAGGGGTCGGCATCGGCTATTCGCTCCATGCCGGGCAGGTCACCGTTGCCGACGGCACGGATGAGGGCGAGCTGCGCGTCACGACGGTGCTCCGCAACGATCCCGCGACCGGGTGCTCTGCCATGCCGACGCCGGCTACGACACCGCCCTGGCGGCCGCGGCGCGTCACGGCCTGCGCGTGCCCATGGCGGGCGGGCAGGGCCGCGGGGGCAGCCAGCCGTGACACGACCCGCCCGGCCCCGCCGCCTCGTCGAGTGCGTGCCCAACTACAGCGAGGGCCGACGCGCCGAGGTGATCGACGCCATCGTGGCGCCGTTCCGATCCAGGGCCGGTGTGCACCTGCTCGACTGGCGGGCGGACCCCGACCACAACCGGCTCGTGGTGAGCCTGGTCGGCGAGCCCGGCGCCGCTCCCGGAGGCGCTCCTCGCGTCGGCCCGGGCGGCCGTCGACCGCATCGACATGCGCACCCACCACGGCGCGCATCCCCGCATCGGCGCGGTGGACGTCATCCCTTTCGTGCCCCTGCGCGGCATGTACGATGGGGGAGTGCGTCGCCATTGCCCGGGGTTTTGCCGCAGCGCTACGCGCGCGAGCACCGGCGTACCTGTCTATCTGTACGAAGCCGCGGCGCTTCGTCCCGAGCGGCGGAACCTCGAAACGGTGCGCAAGGGGCAGTTCGAGGCGCTGCGCGGTGGGATCGGACAAGCCGACCGGCGCCCCGATATCGGCGCAGCCGCGACTGCACCCCAGCGCGGGCGCCACCGCGATCGGCGCGCGACAGTTTCTCGTCGCTTTCAACATGAACCTGCGCAGCACGGACATGGCGCGGCGCGCGCCATCGCGAGGACGATCCGCGCCTCCGGCGGCGGCTCTCCCACGTGAAGGCCGTCGGCGTCGACTTGCGCGAGCGTGGTCATGGTCCAGGTGAGCATCAACATCACGGACGCGCGCGCGAGCCCCGTGCACGCCGTGTTGGAACGCGTCCGCGCCGAGGCGGCGCAGCGCGGGATCGAGGTGGTGAGACACGGAGATGTACGGCATGGTACCCGCCGCGGCGCTCCTCGCCGCCTCCGCGCACTACCTCGGCTTGCCGGTTTCGACGCGGAGCGGCAGGTCATCGAGCCTGCGGCTTCTCGACCTCGCGGAGGACGCCTGAGATGGGGCTCTGTCCTCTTCCGTCACGCCCGCATCTGCACACCGCGCGACCAGGGCACCGTCCTGGCGGGCGCCGCGCAGGGATCCGTGCTGGCCTGGGAGAAAGGGGCGCTGCTCTGCCGCGACGGGAAAATCGTCACCATCGGTGACGAGGCGGCGATCCTGGGCGCCATCGGCTCCGCGCGCGGAAGCGGCATCGAGGCCGAGATCGACTGCGAGGGGCGCTGCATGATCCCCGGCTTCGTGGATCCGCACACGCACCTCTGCTTCCTGCAGCCGCGCGAGCGCGAGTTCCAGGCGCGCCTGCGCGGCGCCGACGACATGGACATCCTGCGCGGCCGGGGGCGGGATCCTCTCGACCGTCGCCTCCGTGCGCGCCGCCTCCGAGGAGGAGCTGTTCGCGGCCACGAAGGCACGCGCCCTTGCCGCGCTGGGCCTGGGCACGACAACGGTGGAGATCAAGATCGGGGTACGGTCTTGCGAGGGAAGCCGAGCAGAAGCAGCTCCGCGTGATCGAGCGGGTGGGCCGTGAGACGCCGCTCACGGTCGTCCCGACATTTCTCGGAGCACACGCGGTGCCTGCCGAGCACGCCGGCGCCGCCGAGCGCTACGTTGACCAGGTCGTCGAGGAGATGATCCCTGAGGCTGCCGGGCATGCGCGGTTCTGCGACGTGTTCTGCGAGGAGGGCGTCTTTACCCCCGACCAGGCGGGGAGGATCCTCGAGGCCGCGCGCGCGGCGGGCATGGGCCTGAAGCTGCACGCCGACGAGCTGCACGACACCGGCGGGGCGGCGCTCGCCGCGACGCTCGGCGCTGTTACCGCCGACCACCTCCTCGCCGCGTCGGACGCGGGGCTGCGGCGCATGAAGACCGCGGGAGTGATCGCCGTGCTGCTCCCTGCCACGGCATTCAGCATGCGCAGGCCCTTTGCCCGGGCGCGCGCGATGATCGAGATGGGTCTTCCCGTGGCGCTCGCATCGGACTGCAACCCCGGCTCGTCGTTCACGGAGTCGATGCCCTTCGTGTTCGCCCTCGGCGTGGTCCAGATGGGCCTGACGGTCGAAGAGGCGCTGACCGCCGTGACGCTGAACGCGGCCCACGCGATCGGCGAGGGCGGGCGCGTGGGCAGCCTGACGCCGGGCAAGGATGCTGATTTCCTGCTCCTGGATGGCGAGACACCCGCGATTCTCGCTTTCCGGCCGGGCACGGGGCCCGTATCGTCCGTGTACAAGAAAGGCGTGCCCGTGCGGGGCGCGACGAAGAAGGAGTCTTCATGAAGCTGCTGGACATGTCGGTGAGCGAGTTCCTCGTCGAGCTGGGCTCGGTCTCGCCCGCGCCGGGAGGCGGCAGCGCGGCTGCCCTCGCGGGAGCCGCGGCGGCGTCCCTGTGCGCCATGGTGTGCCGGCTCACCGTTGGCAAGGAGAAGTACAGGGAATCCTGGCCGGTCATCGAGGCTGCGCGCGGGGAGGCGTCCCGGCTGGGCGTGCTCCTGGGGCGCCTGATCGAGGAAGACGCGGAGGCATACCGCGGCGTCGTCGCCGCGCGCGCCATGCCGAAGTCCACCGACACGGAGAAGGTGGCGCGGCAGGAGGCCCTGCAGGCGGCGACCATCCGCTCTGCCCAGGCGCCCCTGGAGACGCTCTCCGCGCTCGGCGAATGCATCCATGTCGTGGAGCTTCTCCTCCAGCACGGCAACCCGAGCTGTCTCACCGATGTCGGCTCCGCCGGCCTTCTCGCTACGGCGGCAGCCGCCGCGGCCGCGTGGAACGTGCGCATCAACCTGCCGTCGATTCGCGACGAGTCGCTCCGCACCAGCCTCGCCGCCCGCGCGGCCTCGCGGCTGGCGGAGGCGAAGCAGGCAGCGGCCCGGATCGAGGCGGACGTGGACACGCGGCTCACCGAGCGGGGCGCCCCGTGAGTGTCGCCGGCGCGGCCGGCGTGGTGCGCATCGGCGAGCGCGCCTTCACCGTCGAGGACCTGTTGGCCATCGCGCGTGACGGGGCGCGCGGCGTTCCTGGTGAACGATTCCGGGCTCAACTCGGGCTTCATGATCGCCCAGTACACGGCCGCCGCCCTGGTCTCGGAGAACAAGGTCCTCGCGCACCCCGCCTCCGTGGATTCCATCCCCACCTCCGCGAACAAGGAAGACCACGTGAGCATGGGCACCATCGCGGCGCGCAAGTGCCGTACGATCATCGAGCACTCCGAGGCGGTGATCGCCATCGAGCTTCTCTGCGGCTGCCACGCCATCGACCTGCTCACCCGCGGGAAGCCTGGGCGCGGCACCGCTGCCGCCTACGCCGGGTGCCGCGAGAAGGTCCCGGTCCTGGACCGCGACCGCGAGCTGTCCATCGATATGGCCACCATGACCGCCCTGGTGAGATCGGGGGAGATCGTGCGACGGGTGGAGGAAGCGGTCGGTCCGCTCGCCTGACGAACGTACTCACTCGCTGACGCGCGGCGTCCCGCCACGCTATACTCCCCGGCATGGCGAACCTCATCGGCGAGCTCAAGACGCGTGATCACGACGACGCCCATCCCTCGGCCGTCTCCGGGCGCACGTGGCGCATGGTTGACGACCCCGACATGTGTCCGCGCCTGCCAAGGAAAGAGTCATGAGCAGGGTGGGACGGTCGTTCTTCTCCTTCGGGTTCTGGGTGATGGCATGCGGGCTGTCCCTCATGTTCCTGCCGGGCATGTGCCTGAAGGTGGTCGGCATCACGAGCTCCAGCGACATCATGGTGCGCGTTTTCGGCACGGTGCTTTTCTACATGGCGATTTTCTACATGGTGGCGGGCCGACATTCGACACACCAGGCCCTCTACAGGGCGAGCGTCTATACGCGGTTCTCGGCACCCCTCTTCGTCGGCGGTTTCGTCCTTCTCACGCACGCTAACCCGCTGATCGTGCTTCTGACCGTTGGGGACGCTGCCGGGGCCTTGTGGACGGCACTTGCCCTCCGCGCTGACCGCGGCTCTGCGCAGGCACCTGGCCGCGCAGCCACGCAAGGCTCCGCCTGAACGCTTCCTCCCGGGACACGATCGGGACATAGCCCAGCTCACGTCGCGCTTTCGCGTCGCTGAAGGTGTGGTCCACGCAGGTCTGCGTGACGGCGAACCGGTTGAAGTTCGAGCGGGGCGCGAATACCTCGGCGATCGCCGACAGCCAGTACGCGAACGGATACGGGATCGAGCGCGTCGGCACGGGGAGCCCCAGGGCCCGCAGGAAGGGCTCCATGAAGTCGAAGAGGTTGTCCGCGGGATAGTGATCACACACGAAATACGCCTGCCCAGCGGCCACTTCGCGCGGGCCAAGATGCTCTGCCGCCAAGATGTGCGCGTGCGCGACGTTCTCCGAGTAGGCGTGACTGAACTTCGCCGAGCCGTCCCCGAGGCGCATCGACACGCCTCTGCGCGCCATCCCGATGACATTCCCCAGGTGGTACTTGTCCCGCGGACCGTACATGCCGACCGGACGCAGCGCGCACGTGGCAAGCTCGGCGTCGTTGGCCTCCAGGACCATGCGCTCCGCCACGATCTTCGTCCTGCTGTAGGCATCCTTCGGCATGCGCGACGGATGCGGGAGAGTCTCGTCACCGTCGACGATCGGCGTCCTCCCGTCAACGACGACGTCCATGGAGCTCGTGTAGACGAGCCTGTGCACCCCTTGTGCCCTGCAAGCGTTCACGACGTTTTTATTTCCGGTGACATTCACCTCTTCGTACAGCCTGGCCGGCGTCGCAACGTTCCACACCGCGGCCGCGGTCTGGAAGACGACATCCATGTCTTCACAAGCGGAGCTGACCACCGCCGCGTTGCGGATGTCCCCGATGCGCCTCTCCACGGCGGCGCCATGGGCTCCGCCCACCGGCTCGGGCAGCGGCACCAGGTCCAGCACGCGCACCTTTCTTCCGGAGGCGCTGAGCTGCCGCACGATCTCCAGACCGAGCATTCCCGATCCGCCGATCACCAGACAATGGGAGAAATCCTTCATGCCTTACCCGACCGTGATCGCTTTCTGCGGGCAGACCTCGACGCACTGCATGCAGCGCGTACAGAGCGTCGGCCACATGACGGTGATGCTCCAGGACTGCGGGTCCAGTGGATCTTCCTCCGTGACGCCGAAGGCTTCATGCATTATAAAAAGCGCGGGCGCGCAGGCCTGGAGGCAGCGGCAGCAGGCGCGTGGATCGACCCCGCCGGGGCTGCCGCACAACGAATGGTCGATGCGGATCTTTGCCGTACGCACCGATCAGTACCGGCCCTTGAGCGCTGGATCGCTGTCGCGCGGGAGGAGGAAGAGCGCGCCCGTGCTGCACACGTGACGGCACACCCCGCACCCGTAGCACTTCTCCCTGTCCACGGCGATCCTGCCCGTCTTCCTGTCCACTGACGTCGCTTTGAACGGGCAACGCACTACGCAACTCCGGCACCCCCGGCACAGCGCCTGGTTGATGTCGGCGACGTATTCCGCCTTGTTGATCGACATGATGCCGAAGTCCACGCGCGGCCTGATTCCGGCGCACTCGGGGCTCTCGCACGAGCAGAGGTTGTTGATGTAGGGGAACGGCCCGTACCAGATCGTGCCGATGTAGCCTTTCTTGTTGTGCTCAGTGAACCTTTTCACCGATTCTCCGCGCGTAAGGTGGTACTTCTCCTTTTCCGGGATGAAGCGGGGAAGCTTGTCGATGATTTCCGACATGACCCCGAAGTTGATGCAGCACGATTCCTTCACGCCCCGGGTCATGTAGCGGCACATGCAGTTTTTTTCAATGATGGGCTCGGCGGCGCAGTGCTCGAGGATGGCGATGGCGTCCTCCAGCGGCACCACCTGGCCGATGTGGCCTTCCGGCCTGAAAGGGTTGGTGGGCGGCCGGGTGCTGTGCAGGAGCTTCCCGGCAGACCTCTTTATCACCCTGCCGATGATGGGCATCTTGAAGGCACGGTCCATTCCCGCGGGGCTGACCCCCGCAACCTTGCGCACCGAGATCTGCTCGAAGTTTTTGTACTGCTCCATGAGGAACTCGCGCAGGTTGTACCTGGCCGCGACCTCTTCCGAGTACTTCTTCGCGTTGAGATACCATTTTCCCCCGGCGCCGTGTTTCATGCAGTAGTCGCACATGGCTGTTTGTACTCTTGCTCAGGCAGTCTTGGGCATAGGCAAGCTATGTAATAGACAGCTTACATGGTGGGGAGAAAATGTCAAGGCCGAAGAGGAGCGCCGCTGGCCCATAGCCGTTGGGGCGAGAGGCGGAGCCTGATAAGCAGCGATCAACCCAAGAGCTGGGCCGCCGTGGTGTCAAATGCCCGCTGGGCGAGCTCATGGAGGGGCATGCTGATCAGTTTTTCGCCGATGACTTCCACGCCCCACGGACCGTCGTACCCGCTCTCACTGATCGCGTTGATGAATCCCCGGAGGTCGAAATCTCCTTCGCCGCAGAAGGTCCTCGGGTTTGCGTCGTCGCTGAGGATGCAGGAACCATCCATGCGCGCGTCGTTGAGCTCCACGCCCATCAGGAAGCGCGGGGGAATGCGGCGTACCTGTTCCAGGCCCATGACGCGGTCCACGACGTGCCAGATATCGAGCATGATCCCGCCGTTTGGGGCGCCGGCTTCGGACACCATGCGCAGCGAATCCGCAAGGGTGTTCACCATCGCCGCACCCATCGGCTCGAAGGCAACCGAGGTGCCATGGTTCTCAGCTTGCGCACAGAGACCGGCGAATGATTCGACCAGGCGGTCGAAGGGGCAGACCTCGTGATTGAAGTCGCCGACCTTGATCTGCTTTGCCTCGAGGACCTCGGCGGCGTCCATCAACATCTCTCTTCGCCGGTCCGAGCGCGCTTTCTTCTCACCCGTGAGGAACCAGTCGGTCAGGAACTCCACTTCGACGTATTTCAGGCCGTTGTCATCGATGATGCGCTTCAGGTCGGCGAGCGTTCTGCGCTCAAGGATGTGCTCCAGGTCGGCATGCCAGATGCCCAGGCCCTTGAAGCCCGCTTCCGCCGATGCCCGGACGCGATCCTCGATATCGAAGCGGCTGTACTCGACAGGACGGCCCGGTAACACTCCCGCGATGGTCCAATACGATGCAATCAGCTCGAATGGCTTTCGCATGATACGCCTTCCAAGACCAGGTCTGCCGCGAGGCCGCGGATTGCGGTCATCCCGTTCTCTTTTCCCGGACTGCGGGACGCTGGCGGATTTCCTGCAGCGTAGAGCGCGCTGAATATTCTGTCAACAAAGATGTGCCCGGTCTTGAAAAGGTGCTCGACAGGATCACGCGGCATCACCGCCGGGGCGGCGAACAGGCCGCGCAGAGTCCTTCCGGCGTCAGGCCCCACATTCGAAGCCACGCAGGACTTCACCCGCGGGCAGAGATACCAGCGCACGTCGGGCATCCACTCGCACGGCTCAAACCCAGGGCTGGCGTCGCGTCATCGACGCCGTGGGTCCCGTTGATTGCCGAGATCACGGATAGATGAATCTCATCGCGGTCGGCCCGCTCGCTTAATGAACGACAAAACCCTCTCTCTGCGCCGCGTCCTTCAGTCTCCCGTCACTGGTGACCAGCACGAGCGATGACGGGTCTTCACGACTGGCGACCAGGGCAGCGGCGAGCTGCAGGGCGTCCGCGGAGCGCAGCGGGTGGATGCGCAGAAGCCTGATGGCGCGTTTGCGAACCTCCTCTGACGGGAGCACTTCGATGCACGTTTCGCAGAGCTTTTCGAGGTTCCCGAGAGCCTGCACAAGTCCTGCATGGTCCAGCAGCTTGTCACGGGAGAGGCGATTCAGCGCAGAGGCGCATTCGACCCGTGTCGCCCACCACGTGACCAGTTGACCGTCCTCCTTCAGAAGTCGGGCCCGTGCATCCGTGTCCTGCTCGCTGACCAGCAGGGAGATCAGCGCGGAGGAGTCCCAGAACCTCATCGCGCGTCCCTGTCGCGAACGACTTCCTGTGCGGCGCTGACCCCGACGGGGAGCGTCGGCCGGGCCAGCTTCAGGTAGGCACCGACATCAAGGAGCTTCCGGGGAACAAGTGCAACTCCCGCTCTCACCAGTTCCTTGATCCGATCCGCATCGGGAAGGTCAGCGCTGCTGACGGGCTCCAGCCGGGCGACCAGCCTGTCCCGGTCAAAAATGAGCACGGTCTCTCCTTTCTGCACGTCGTTCAGATACCTGCTGAGACCGCTTTTCGCTTCACTTACATTGGCCTTCTTCATATGACTAACTTAGTCATTATGATATGGGCTGTCAATGCAGGCGGAGGGCGCGGCCCCAGCCTCATCTCAGGCACCCATCAGAAAATGACGAGCGTTTGCAGGTGCGCGGCATGTCCACCGGAGGCCTGGCTCCAGGGCCGCGCCTTGCCCGTCCTGGCAGTCCTCTGTTAACAGTCTGCTCGTG
Organism: uncultured Spirochaetota bacterium; assembly: GCA_963768665.1. Lineage (GTDB taxonomy): Bacteria > Spirochaetota > Spirochaetia > SZUA-6 > Fen-1364 > Fen-1364. Next base: position 954,128 of record CAVYIU010000007.1, read on the forward strand.
ATCGCCGGGATCGCCGAAGCAACGCTTTCACCCGAGACGCTCGTGACGCAGTACGGCAGGCTGGTCGATGCGGTCTGTCACCGCATGATCCGCGACCCCGAGGCCGCGCGGGACGCGGCACAGGAAGCGTGGGCCCAGGTGCTGAAGAGCCTGCCCTCGTTCCGTGGCCGGGCAAAGCTCTCCACGTGGATCTTCACGATCGTGCGGCGCGCGGCGCGCCGCGAGCAGGTGTACTCCACGCGCTTCCTCAGGGAGCACTTCCACGGGGACACGATTCCCGCGCCGAGCGAGGATCCGCACATGAGGGGCGTCTGGGTCCGCCAGATGTGCGACCAGTGCCTCACCGGCATCCTGCACTGCCTCGATGCAGATGCCCGCCTGGCGTACGTGCTGCGGGAGATAGCGGAGCTGGGCTACCCGGATCTCGCCCGCGTCCTTGGCAGGGACGAGCAGGCGACGCGGCAGGTGGTCTCCCGTGCCCGCGGACGCCTGCGGCGGTTTCTCAACAGCGAGTGCGGCCTCCAGGACGCCGGGGCGTGCCGATGCCGCATGCGGCCGTGGGTCCAGGAGGCCGACCTCCCTGCACAGTACGAGAAGCTGCGGACGGTCGTGCACCGGGCCCGCGTGTACAAGGAATCGGAAACGCTCCTGTCACAGGCACCCTGAACCCTGCACTCATAGGGGGAAAGGGGAATGACATGAACGACCAGGACACGATGAGGCTTCTCCGCGGCATGTACGTCGGTGCGCTTGCCGACGCGGCAACCCAGATGGCGCGTGCCCGGCAGCTCGGAATCAGCGAACCATCGCAGGTACCGGTGTTTCTCTCCGAGCTTTTCCGCTGCGCGGACTGGAAGGCCGAGAAAACCGGCGCGGGTTTCACCGCCGAGACGAAGAGCTGCGTGCTCTGCGCCCTCGCGAAGAAGATGGGCGGCGCCCGGCCTTGCGAGATCTACTGCATCCACCCCATGGAAGGGATGATCACGGGACTTGATCCGGCCCTTCGGGTCACCGTGACGGAGACACTCTGGGACGGTCAGGAGTGCCGGCTGGAGGCTCAGCGCACCTGAGCCCCGAACTCATGCACTGCCTTGGTGTTGGAAGTGGAGGCGTTAGCGTCGTTGCCACGATACCGTTGACCATCACCGCTTTGATGCGAGAGTATGCAACAGGGGACGACGAGAGGACGGAGGCGCCATGAGTCAGAAGAGTTGCTGGGTAGTCACTGTGACGCTTATCGGGGCACTCGGTTTGTTCGGATGCACGGGCACCTCAGGTGGTTCCTCGAAGGCGGCATTGTATGCCGACCCGGACCAGCTGCAGCTCCTGATATCGAGGAAGACGGAGCCCTACTATCTCGTCGACGTGCGGACCATCGGTGAGTATCAGCAGAGCCACATTCCCACTGCCATCAACATTCCTTTCGACACGATAGCCGACAATCCTCCGACGCCCTACAGGTCCACTCTCATCATCGTGTATTGCGCGTCGGGGGTACGCTCCGCCAAGGCAAAGCAAGCCCTGGACCGGCTCGGCTATCGCCGCGTTGTCGACTTTGGTCCGATGTCCCGCTGGAAAGGCTCATCGATCACGGGAACCGATCCCGGCGAATGTCCCTGTCGAACTCTCTGACGCGGGAAGCGAAAGCTGGCGGTGTGCCCTGACCTCCGAGCCCACGAGGCCGCCTCGCCTCCAGGCGAGGGGCGTTATGCCGAATGCCCTGTGGAAATCCATCGAGAAATGCTGCGATGAACTGAAGCCGTAATTCATGGCCACCTGCGTGATGCTTATCTCAGGCTGCAACAGCGCATCGCGCGCCGCTTCAAGACGCATCTGGAGATGATGCGACGCCGGCGACATCCCCACTGACCGGTGAAAGTGAAAGGAGAGCTGGGAAGCGCTCAGGTGGGCGGCGGCCGCGATTTCTTCCAGTTTCACATGACGATGGAGGTTGTCGCGCATGAAGGCGATGGCATTATGCACAGGAGGACAGAAGGGCCGCATGTCCCTGGTTTTCGAGGATGAGCATCCTTCCGCGATTGACTGAGCCACCAGGGACAGGAAGGTGTGAAGGTAGCTGCGGCAGACTTGCGCGCAGCCGGGCTTCTGCCAGATCACCTGAAGGATGAGCCCGCGGATGACGGCCTCCATCTCTCGAGCGTCGGGAATGATGTGCCGTTTTCGCGCGGACAACGTCAGCAGGTCCCCCGCCACCAGGAGGCAGGCCCGATCCAGGTCCACCGTACGCACGCCGAGCCACAGCTTGTGATATGCCTGGTGCTCCCGGTTCGCGGTCATGTGCGGCTGTCCCGGCACGGTCCAGAACAGCTCATTCTGATGTTGCTCGTAGACGGTCTCATCGACCTGCCAGTAGGCGGTGCCGGCGATGACATACATGAACTCGAAACCAGGATGGGTATGAAGAGCGACGCAATGGTCGCTGCTGCAGTAGACCTCGCCGCAGTGGGTCAAGGACGGCAGGTCTGCAATTGGATTCTCGTACCTGTAGCCTGCAAGACAGCAGGGATCCCGGATGATCTCCATGCGCAGTTATTATATCAGGTTTCACAAGAATCTGTACAACGACCGAAAGAAACTGGCAGACGGCGCCGGAAACGGGATGCTACCATGAACAATCCGCGAGTCGCTTCCGCAGGGGTTACCGGCGCAAAGGAGGGACCAATGACGTGATCACGCAGACCGTCGCTTTCCCCGAAAGAACGTAGGAAACCATCACATCCGGCATGTTGAACGTGAAGGAGGTAGGTCATATGTCGAAAAAGAAGTGGATGCTGATAGCGATCTGCATCCTCCTCTCCGTCGTGTGCGCATCAATGGCGTTCTCCCAGAAGGTCACGATCTCCTGGTGGGGCTGGGTCTCGCCCGATTGGGTCGCGACGTACCGGGCCTATGAAAAGCTCAATCCCGGCGTCACTATCAAGGAGGCGCTCGTTTCTGAAGAATGGGCTTCGACCGCTGAGAAGTTCCTTGCCGCGGTCGCCGCCGGGGTTGCTCCTGATGCCTCGGTCCAGAACTCCCACGAATTCCCCCACTATGCGTCACAGGGCGTGTTTCTCGACCTGACGCCGTACGTGACCAAGGACGGAATGAATGCTTCGGACTGGTTCACGCCGCAATGGGTTGGCGCGACCTTCAAAGGCAAGCGCTTCGGGCTGCCCGGCATCACGGATACGCGCGTCCTGTACTGGAACAAGAAGCTCTTCAAGGACGCAGGGCTCGACCCGGAAAAGCCGCCCGCCACAGCGAAGGACCTGGAGGCCGACGCGGTAAAACTGAACAAGAAAGATTCATCGGGCAAGTTCGTCCAGTACGGCTTTATCCCGACCATCCAGACGGGGATGCCCGGGGCGGGCAACGCCTTCATGTGGCTGTGGTTGACCTCAACCGGCGGAGAGTTTGTCAACGCTGACGGCACCAAGTATACCGTCAACAATCCGAAATTCGTTCAGGCGGTCGATTGGGCCACGAAGTTTTTCGACAACTACTGCGGCGGCGCCGAATCCGTGAGCGCGTTCCTCCAGAGCGCGGCGCAGGGAACGCAGGATCCGTTCAACACGCAGAAGCTGGCCATGAAAGTCGACGGCGACTGGGCCTATGCGGATCTTGCGTCGTTGCCTGATGTGAACTTCGGACTAGCGCCCGTTCCGGTTCCCGACCAGGCCGGCGCTTTCCGCACGACCTTCTCCTGCGGCAGCATGTATACCATCGGGGTGAACAGCAAGGTAGCGGACGCTGCCTGGAAGTTCATCAAGTGGCTTTCCGGACCTGACGGAGCCAGGGTCTATGCTGCAAACGCGCTGGTGGAGAGAAAGAAGACCTGGGCGCGCCAGGCTCTGCCGGGCGAACCGATCTATTTCCCGCAACTGTTCAACAACAAGCCTGCCATCCAGGCGCTGATGAGCGACTACCTCCCCAAGCTCACCCCGAAGTCCCAGGGTGATTTCAAGGTCGTGACCGATTCCCTGAATTACACGCGCACCTGCGCGGGGCTCACTGGGACCGGGTGGGGACTGACCGGGTTGGCGCTCTTCAACGAGCTGGGCGACGCTTTCCAGCAGGCGGTCTATCACAAGAAGACCGCACAGCAGGCGCTGGACTACGCAAATGATCGCCTCAACAAGGGACTTGCGGAAGCCTGGCAGCAGGTCAAGATCAAGTAGCATCTGACACGTCCATGCGAGGGAGCCTCTCCCGGCTCCCTCGCGGCATAGCAAGCTCACGCGCGTTGCCCTTGTCGTTCCGCAGGGGGATGCACGGGTTTCTCCGTCGACCAGGTGCCGCGAAGTCGCCTCGTGCCGGGCCCTGGCCAAGCGCGCGCCCGTCGCGAAGGGGGATGATGTGATGAAGAGATCGTCCAGACTGAGACGTCAGGAGATCCGGGCATTCTATGCGTTCATAAGCCCCTGGCTTGTGGGGCTCGCGCTTTTCACCGTCGGTCCCATCATCGCCTCCTTCTATATAAGCCTCACGAAGTACACCATCGTCACCGCGCCGGTGTTCGCGGGCCTCCAGAACTACGCTGCCCTGCTCCAGGACCCGCTGTTCTGGACCGCCCTCTATAACACGCTCTATTATGTCGTGCTGTTCATACCCCTCGGAACCGTGACGGCGTTCCTGCTCGCCCTGCTGCTGAATCAGAAGATCAAGGGTCTTGCGGTCTACCGGACCATCTACTATCTTCCGTCGATCGTGCCCGCGGTTGCCAACGCGATACTCTGGGTGTGGCTGCTCAATCCGCAGTACGGGTTGATCAATAACGGACTGCACGAACTGGGGATTCAAGGGCCGGGATGGCTTGCATCGGAAGCGTGGTCGAAGCCGGGAATCGTGCTCATGAGCGTGTGGGGCACCGGATCCTGGATCATCATCTACCTGGCGGGCTTGCAGGGCATACCCCAGCAGCTGTACGAGGCCGCGGAAGTGGAAGGGGCGAGTCGGTTCCAGAAGTTCATTCGCATCACCCTCCCCATGATGACCCCGACGTTCTTCTTCACCCTCGTCACGGGAGTGATCGGGTCGTTCCAGGTGTTCACGCAGGCCTATATCATGACCGCCGGCGGCCCGGTGAACTCCACGCTGTTCTACGCTTTGTATCTCTTCCGTACCGCGTTCAACTACCTGAAAATGGGGTACGCGTCCTCCATGGCATGGATTCTCTTCCTTGTCGTGCTGATCCTGACGGGCATCCAGGTCCGGGTGTCCAACAAGTGGGTGTTCTACGAGTAGGGGGAGGGCCGCACGATGAAGAAAAGCACGTCGGAGAACCTGAGCACCGTCATCTTTCATGCCATCCTGATCGTTCTTGGCGTGGCGTTCATCATTCCACTCCTGTGGATGGTCTCGACCTCCCTGAAGACGCTCAGGCAGCTCTTCGTGTATCCTCCCCAATGGATCCCGCACCCCGCCATCTGGCGGACCTATATCGACGTCTTCTCCTATGCGCCTTTTCACCTGTTCTTCCTGAACACCCTTATCATCGAGGTTGCCTGCCTCGTCGGGTCTCTTCTCTCCTGCACACTGGTCGCGTACGGCTTCTCCCGGTTCAGAGTGCGCGGGAGGAACGTGCTGTTCATCCTGATGCTGAGCACGATGATGCTCCCCTACCAGGTGTGGATGATACCGCTGTATATCCTTTTCACGAAACTCCACTGGGTCGACACGTTCCTTCCCCTGACCATCCCTTCCTTCTTCGGGGTCCCGCTGTACATCTTTCTTCTACGCCAGTTCTTCCTGACGCTTCCCTCGGAGCTCGAGGACGCCGCCAAGGTGGACGGGTGCAGCTATTTCAGAATCTACCGGCAGATCGTTCTCCCCCTTACCAAGCCCGCCCTGGCCACGGTGAGCATTTTCACGTTCATGGGCGTCTGGAACGATTTCCTTGGTCCCCTGCTCTACCTTTCGGATCCCTCGAAATACACGCTCGCCGTTGGTCTGCAGGTCTTCCTGACCCAGCACGGCGCTGATTGGGGCCTGCTGATGGCTGCATCCACCCTCGTCATTCTTCCTGTCATCATTGTGTTCTTCTTTACTCAGAAGCAATTCATCCAGGGCATCATCATGACCGGTATCAAGGGATGAACGCGGCGGTATCTCCGCGGGCGTGGATCCCGATGGAACGGGGAGGCTCCGCATGACATCGCGTGAAAGGGTTTGCAGGGCATTGAAGTTCGACTCACCGGACCGGGCGCCCCGTGATCTATGGGCTCTCCCCGGGATCCACATGTTCAGGGCAAAGGAGCTGGGGGAGGTGCTGCAGCGGTTTCCGTCGGACTTCACCGGTCCTCGGCATGTGCCGGGCAAAGGGCGGCGCTGCAAGGGCGAGGAAGCGTCGGTGGGGAAGTACACTGATGCCTGGGGCTCGACGTGGTACGTGGCGCAGCCCGGCATCGTCGGCGAGGTCAAGGAGCCGGCGCTCGCCGATTGGGCGGCGCTGGCCACGTACAAGCTGCCGTGGGAGCTCATCCGCGAAGCGGACATGTCACAGGTGAATCGAGGCTGCGCCGAAACCGACCGGTTCGTGCTGGCAGGAACGGGCGCGCGGCCGTTCGAACGAATGCAGTTTCTCCGGGGCTCCCAGGACTTGTTCTATGACCTGGCCGGCGGTCTCAAGGAGGTGTATCTCCTTCGCGACATGCTCCACGAGTTCTATCTCGAGGAAATGCGGATGTGGGCTCGCACCGATGTGGACGCCATCTCCTTCATGGACGATTGGGGCTCGCAAAGCTCCCTCCTGATCTCCCCTGACCTCTGGCGCTCGTTCTTCAAGCCGCTCTACCGTGAGTACTGCAGCATCGCGCATGCGGCGGGCAAGTTCGTGTTCTTCCATTCGGACGGGGACATCGAGTCCATCTACCCTGACCTGATCGAGATCGGCGTGAACGCCGTCAACTCGCAGCTCTTCTGCATGGACATCGAAGCGCTCGCGCAAAAGCACAAGGGCAGGATCACCTTCTGGGGAGAGATCGACAGGCAGAAGATGCTTCCCTTCGGCACTCCGGACGAGGTGCGGGTGGCCGTTCGACGCGTGCGGCGCGCCCTCGACGATGGCGCCGGGGGCGTGATCGCGCAGTGCGAATGGGGGATCAACAATCCCCGGGAAAACATCGAGGCAGTGTTCGACGAATGGAGCCTTCCCTTGACAGGCCCGGGAGGGAGGGTTGCATGAGCGTCCCGGATACGACAATTCACATGGTCGGCTACGCGCACCTGGACCCCGTATGGCTGTGGCGGTGGACGGAAGGATACCAGGAAGCGCGGGCGACATTCCGTTCGGCCCTGGATCGAATGAAGGAATTCCCCGAGTATGTCTTCACCTGCAGCCAGGCGGCCGTCTACCAGTGGGTAGAGGAGAACGACCCCGCCATGTTCGAAGAGGTCGTTCGCAGGGTGAACGAGGGTCGCTGGTGCATCGTCGGGGGATGGTGGATGGAGGCTGACTGCAATATCCCGAGCGGGGAGTCCTTTGTCCGCCAGGGACTGTACGGGCAGCGCTACTTTCACGAGAAATTCGGCATCACCGCAAAAGTGGGCTTCAATGCCGATTCCTTCGGCCACAACGCGATGATCCCCCAGCTCATCAGGAAAGCGGGCATGGACTCGTACCTGTTCATGCGTCCGAACCGGATCGAGAACCCCGACTGCCCGTCGCCCGCCTTCCGTTGGAAGAGCCCGGACGGAACCACGGTCCTCGCCTACCGATTGACGCATGCGTACGGCACCTGGGGGAACGAGCTTTCGGCGCGTGCCGTCGAGGAGATCGCGGCATGGGCAACGGAATCGCTCCGTGACCTGATGATGTTCTATGGTGTCGGCAACCACGGGGGCGGACCGACGGTGCAGAACCTGAAAAGCATCGAGGCGTTGCGTGCTTCGAAAACGCTGCCGCGGATCGTCTTCGGCTCTCCGGAAACGTACTTTGCCCGGCTGGGCACGACAGGGGATGCACTCCCGACCCATTCACGTGATTGGCAGCACCATGCGTCGGGCTGCTATGCCGCCCACGCGGAGATCAAGAGACTGAACAGGAAGGCTGAAAACGTTCTCGTTGCCGCCGAGAAAGTATCCGTCCTGGCCTCGTGTCTCGCCGATTGGGTCTACGAGGGGAAGGGCCTGGCGCGATCCTGGCAGAATGTGCTCTTCTGCCAGTTCCACGACATCATGGCGGGCACCTGTATCCGGGAGGCCTATGACGACGTGCGTGACATGTTCGGTGAGACTCTCCGGATCGCGGGCCACGCATTGAACGGCGCGGCTCAGCGGATCGCGGGTCGCATCGACACGAGGGGCGAGGGCATCCCGATCGTCGTGTTCAATCCGCACAGCTTCCCGGTGCGTGCCGTCGTGGAATGCGACATGACGCGCGAGTCGGCGAGCCGCGACGGGACCTACACGCTGAGCGACGAATCGGCCAATCCTGTTCCCTGGCAGCTGACGCGCGCATCGGCGGTGGTTGGGGACAGGCACCGGCTGTGCTTTCCCGTCGACCTGCCCGCAACGGGATATCGGACCTACAGGGTCCGGCCGCTGCCAAAAGAGAGCAACAATGTCCCGGTGAGCGGGGAAAGTGACGGGCTCTCGTGGAGGAAGATGCCGGCAAGCGTGCGCGCCGGCTACGCGACCCAACCGGATGGACGTGATGACCTGGTCATCGAGAACAGGTGGTTCAGGATGGAGATCGATGGCCGCAGAGGCGATATCGTCGGCCTCCGCGACAAGAGAAACGGGGTTGACGTCTTCTCATCCCCCGCGGCCGTTCCGATCGTGATCGATGATCCTTCCGACACGTGGAGCCATGGCGTCTTCTCTTTCGACACGGAGCGGGGCAGGTTCGACGATGCCCATGTGCGGGTCGTCGAGGAAGGCCCTGTCAGGATCGTGGTGCGAGCCAGGAGCTCGTACGGGGATTCCACGCTTCTGCAGGATTTCACCCTGTACCGCGACCTGCCACGGATCTCGGTGCGGGCGGTCGTGGACTGGCATGAGAAGCTGAGCATGCTGAAGCTTTCCTTTCCCGTGAACGTGGGAAACCCCGTCGCGACCTGTGAGATCCCGTATGGTTCTATCGAAAGGGCGACGAATGGCGAGGAGGAGCCGGGGCAGCGCTGGATCGACGTCACCGGGGCAGCGATCGGCGCAGGGAACGGACGGGATTACGGGCTGAGCATCCTGAACGATTCCCTCTATAGCTACAGCGTTCGGGGCTATGATATGCGTCTCACTGTTCTCCGCAGCCCGGTCTATGCCCATCACACGCCCACCGCGCTGGTTCCCGGTGAAGACTACATGTACATGGACCAGGGGATCCATTCTTTTGCCTATGAGCTGCTTCCCCACGCCGGACCCTGGCAGGACGCCGACACCGTTCGGAACGCACTGCTGCTGAATGCTCCGCCTCTTGCCCTCGTGGAGCACGTGCATGAGGGCCCTCTCTCCCCGGCGGCCGAGCTTGTCCGGGTCAGCGCGCCGAACGTCATCGTGAGCGCAATGAAGATGCGAGAGGACGGGGATGATATCATCGTGCGCTGCCATGAAAGCGCGGGCCGCGCCGTCGAGGCCTTGCTCGAGATGCCTTTCCTGCACAGGACGATTCCGTTCAGTATCGGGCCCTGGGAGATCAAGACCTGGATAGTCTCGAGAGACGTCGCGAGGCCGGTGAAGGAAACCAGCTTCCTCGAGGACTGAGGCGCCGCGGGACGAACCGGAGGTGCCGGCGGGAGGCTCAGCGCACCGGGGCCCCGAACTCGCGCGCGGCGTCGAACATCGCGATGATGTTTTCGGGCGGCACGTTCTTCTGCACGTTGTGGACCTGGGTAAACACGTAACCGCCGCCCGGGGCGAAGATCGCCATCCGTTCACGGACGTGATCCCGGACCTCCGCGGGAGTTGCGGTGGGCAGTACCCGCTGCGTGTCGCACCCGCCGCCCCAGAAGCAGAGCCGGTCGCCGAACTCCTCCTTCAGGCGGACCGGGTCCATGTTCGCGGCGCTGGTCTGCACGGGGTTCAGGATGTCGATGCCGGCCTCGATGAGGTGAGGGATGAGGTGATAGATCGAGCCGCAGGCAATGAAAGTACGTCTTCCAGCCGGTGTGCTGGTGGATCCATGAACACAGGCGGGTGTAGTGCGGCTTGATCATTTCGGCCCACAGCTCGGGCCGGATGAACTCCCCGCGCTGGGTGCCGGAGTCGTCCGATGCGATCCCCCACGCGAAAGCGCGGTCACCCACGGCCTCCTTCATCTGCCCGGAGGCACGCGATGGTGGCATCCACGGACCTGCCCATCATCTCGTGGCAGGTCTCCTTCTCCGTCAACAGCATCATCATCCACTGGTCGGGGAGACCCATGGTGACGTTGCTGCGGCGGTCGGTGATCAGGCTCAAGCCGAGGAAGCACACGCCGTACCCCCAGCCCAGGAGGGCGTACTCGGTGTCCTCGGTGAGCCTTCGCGACATGGTCTCCATGTCCCGCAGGATCGCTGCGGGCACCTCGGCGACAGGCCGGAACTGCCACGGGTCGATGGTGCTCCCGGGGGTGTTGAACGCGGTGTCGTCGAAGTAGTGACCGCCGCGGGGCATCCTGAACGATGTGCGCTTCCCGTCGGCGTCCAGGAGCACCCAGGAGCCGTCCGGGTCTTCCTCGATACCCGTGTCCGGGGGAAAGAGCGCCTCCCGCCCGCTGAACAACCGCCTGCGCACCCAGTCGCTCTCCGGGGCCAGGGCCGCGGAGACCATGGTCGCGTCGAGAGGCAGGACGTCGCAGCCGAATCGCCGCAGCACGTCCTCCTGGACGTCGGCGATCATGAAGCGCGGGTCGATCACGCGGGTGGGACCTTCCAGGCCGAGGGCGTCCCGGACCCCCTGGTAGGCGCCGATCGCGATCCCGGATGCCTTCATGCCCCCCAGGTCGATGGGCACCCGGTCCGGCGTGCGGTGATTGACCGCGGCGAGCACTCTCTCTCGTGATGTCATGGTGTTGCGAACTCCTTCCACGCGGCCTGGATGCGCCGGAACCGCTCGGCGAGCGCCGCGCGGAGCTGCTCCTCCGTTGCGCCGCTTCCCAGCATGAGCCGCGACAGTGCGCGCAGCTGCGCCGGGTCCCGGGGCAGGCTGTGCGTCTGGCGGTCCTCGTAGATCTGAAGGAAATGCTCGACCCTGCGCAGGAAGATGTAGTCGTCGCCGAGCTGCTCGACCGTCGTCACCGGCAGGATGCCCGGCCTCTCCCAGCGCGCGGAGCGCCGGCAGGGTGCCGCCCCTCAGGATCTCGGGGCGTTCGTGCGCGTGGACCAGCAGGAGCCCCTGCGCCAGGAACTCGACGTCGCGCAGCCCGCCGAGTCCCGTCTTGATGTCCGTCGTCGTGGAGAGGATGCTGCGTGCCAGCCCGCGCAGCGCCTCCTTGCGGAGCTTGTCGATGGACGCCGCCACCTCTGCGCGGGCATGGGGCGCGGTCAGGAGCCCGCGGGTGGCGTCGAGGAAGGCGGTACCGACGGCAGGGTCTCCCGCCACGGGCCGCGCCTTCAGCAGCGCCTGCGTCTCCCACAGCGCGGCGGAGCGCAGGTAGTAGCCCGAGAGAGCATCGACGGAGAAGACGAGCTGTCCCGAGCTGCCGTACGGCCGCAGCCGAAGATCGACGCGGTACGCGTACCCTTCCACCGTGTGTGACGAGAGATCGGCGCGGAGGGTCTCCATGAGGCGCGCGGCGGCGCCCTCCGCATCGGGCCGGGCGCCGCCCGCGAAGAGCCCCATCAGGTCGATGTCGGAGCTGTAGTTCAGCTCCCGTCCTCCCAGCTTGCCGAAGGCGATCACGGAAAAGCCCGGCGCGCCCGTGCCCTCGGGACCCGCGAGCAGCCGGTCCAGCGCGGCGCGGATGATGCCGTCCGCGAGGTCGGAGATCTCCTCCATGATCCTCTGTGTCGGGGTGCCGAGGCAGATGTCCCGGGCCGCGATGCGCAGGATCTCACGCCGCCGGAACGGCGCAGGGCGTCTCGCCACTGCTCCGTGTCCGCGCAGCCCGCCGCGATCCCCGCCAGCTCCTCCCGTATCGAGTCTGCCGAGCGTTCGGCGCGCATCACCTCGGGTCGGCCGATGTCGTCGAGGAGCCCGGGCTCGCGCACGAGCGTGTCGGCGAGGAACTGGCTCGCGGAAAAGATGCTGAGGAGGATCTCCAGCCGCATCGGCTGGGAGAGCATCGCCCGCAGGTGTGCCTTCGGGTCGGGCAGCGCGCGGAGGAACCGCTCCCAGTTGTTCAGCGCCATGTCGGGATCGGGACGCAGCGCGAGGATGTCGCAGGCGAGGATGGCCAGGCGTGCGAACAGCGTGCGCTGCTCGGCCTCCCCGCCGATGCGCCGCAGGTTCGCCACGGCACGCGCGGGGTCGGAGAATCCGCGCTCGGAGAGCGCGCGCTGGGCAAGGTCCTCCGGCACGGAGTCCGAGAGGATCACGTCGGCGACGGTGACCACGGGCGCCCCGGGGAGGCTGTCCCGGCCGAAGTGCCGCTCGACGAAGGCCCGCACCCCGGCGGTGTGCGTCTCGAAATCGAGGTGCAGCTTCCGCGCGGGGGTGATCTCGGGCTCCGGCTCGTAGCCCATGCGCCGCGCCAGGTGCAGGTACTCGTCGGAATCGAGGACCGGCAGGACGAGGTCCTGCGCCGAGCCGCGCAGCATGCGCAGGCCGTTGATGAGGCGGCGGAAGAAGCGGTAGGCGGCCACAAGCTCGAGCGGCCTCGCCGCTGTCCAGCACGCCGATGGACGCGAGGGCGTCCAGCGCCTCGTGGATGCGCGGCGTGCGCAGCCTCTTTTCCGTGGCGCCGTGCATGACCTGGAGGATCTGCACCGCGTACTCCAGGTCCACGAGCGCCCCGGGGCTGAACTTGGCGTTCAGCCGCGAAGCGGTGGTCTTCTCCTGGACCTGCCGGGCCCGCAGCTCGCGCAGCTCCGCCAGGTCGATGGCTCTGCGCCGAGTAGACCATCTCGTCGCGCAGCCGCTCCACCTGCTCGCCCGAGGGCCCGGTCCCCGCCGACGGCGCGCAGCCGCACCAGGGCCAGCCGTTCGTAGGAGTGCGCGGGGCCTCCCTGCGCGTAGTAGGTGCAGAAGCTCTCCAGGCTGCAGCCCAGCGGCCCGGCTGCGCCGTACGGCCGCAGGCGCAGGTCGATGTGGAAGATCCCCTCGCGCTTGGCGTGGATGAGCTGCGAGAACCTCGCGCACCAGGTTGTCGAAGAACTCCGCGTTCTCGATCCGCTCCGGGCCCGCCGGTCGAGCCGCTGTCGCTGTAGACGAAAAGGAGCTCGATGTCGGACGCGTACCCCAGCGCCGCGCCTCCGAGCTTGCCGAGGCCCAGGATGGCATAGCGCACCGGCAGGCCGGCCACCGTGCGCGGCTCCCCGAAGCGCGCGCTCCAGCACGCGCGTAGGCGAAGGCCGCCGCGGCTTCCACCACCAGCTCGGCCAGCGCCGTGAGCCGCCTGCTCAGCGTGAGGAAGTCCCGATCCCCCGTCTCCGGCGTGAGGATGTGGTCCAGGTCGAAGAGGTAGATCTCGCGGTCCTTGAACTCGTTCAGACCGGCGGGCGAACTCCTCCGGGTCATCGGCGCCCTGCCAGGGCCGGCTCCAGGCGGTCGGGCAGCAGCTCGATGGGCTCGCAGAAGCCCCTGCCCCTCCAGGTGCGGGGCGAGCATGGGCAGGAGCTCCTCGTACTGCAGGCGGACGAAGTCCTCCCAGAGGAACGTGCTGGCTCCGAGGAGCTGGGCAAGGTCGCGCAGCACGCCCTGCTCGGAGAGCAGCTCCAGCCACCGGCCCTGCTGCGGCAGGGCGAGAAGATCCTTCACGAGCTGCTCGAACCGGAGGAGCGCCGCCAGCGGGTCCGGCGCGCTCTCCAGGAAGCGAGGTGAACTGCTTCGTGAGGAGCACGGAGAGCTTGATCCGGTCGATGCGCGCGGGGTCGGTGATCGCCCGCCCGCCGGCGTCCACGAACTCGAACTCGTCCTCGATCCTTCCGTCCTCGGTGCGGATGGTGACGTGCTCGATGGAGACCTCCTGCAGGGTGAGGGCCGTGGAGAATGTGAAGAGGAAGAACGGCGTGTCCTGGGAGATCACGCGCATCCGCGTGCGGCCTGCGGGAGACTCGTCCACCTCGATCTGCACGGGGTAGAGCACCGGCTCCCGGGCGAGCCGGATCTGGCCGAGCGTGCGCGGCGGCCATCTCGTTACCGCCGTGCGCGCGCCGCGCTGCCGCCTCCCCGCCGCGCTCCAGCCCGCCGAACACCTCCGCCAGCCGCGCAGCCAGCGCCGGGTCCCAGCCGCGGCCCGTCCCCGGCGGCGACCGTCCCCGTGAAGCGGTCGACGATCCGCCTCCGGCGCAGCTCCAGCGTCCGGGGGTCCCGCGCCCGCGGCGGGGCCCACGTGAAGATGTCGCCGGACGTGATGTCGAAGCCAAGGGAGGCGAGCACGCCCACGATCAGGGAAAACGCCCCGGGGTGGTCGAAGGCGAGCACCGTGCAGGCGATGTCGCCGTCCGGGAGGTCCCGCACCTCCAGCGCGGCGGGGCTGTTCCGGGCCGAGGGTGGAAAGGAGACGCACGTGCTCGCCCACCTGCTCGTCGTCGAAGCGCTCGAAGTAGCGCGCGTCGAGCCGCGCCAGGTGTTCCTCGACCAGGCGGATGTCCACACCGGGAAGGCGGACGGCAAGCTGCTGGGCGGAAGGCATGGGGTGAGGATACCATCGTTTGACAAAATCCGCACGTCGTGGACTATGGGAGCATGGCACGAGACACAATGACCGCGCGGGAGCGCTGGGAGGCCGTCCTCTCCCGCAAGAAGCCCGACAGGGTCCCGATGGACTACTGGGGCACCCCCGAGGCGACGGCGAAGCTCCTGCGGCACGTCGGCTGCGCCGACGAAGAGACGCTGTTCCGAAAGCTGCACGTTGACAGGCCCATCGGCATCACGCTGCCGTACGTCGGGCCGGCCGTCCCGGCCGACGCCGACGAGTTCGGGTGCCGCTACCGTGACATGAGCTATGGCACCGGCGTCTACCGCGAGTGCATCGAGCATCCGCTGGCGCGCTTCACGTCGGTGGAGGAGATACGGCGCGGCTACACGTGGCCCACGGCGGACTGGTACGACGTGGCGAGCGTTGCCGCGCAGGTCAAGGGCCGGGACAGGGAGCCGGTGCGGGGAGGAGGGTCGGAACCCTTTCTTACCTACAAGGCGCTGCGCGGCGAGGAGCAGGCTTTCGTCGACCTCGTGGAGAACCCCGAGATCGTGCACTACTGCCTGGACCAGCTCTTCGGCCTCGCGTACGAGACAACCCGCCGCATCTACGAGGCCATCCCGGGCCGCGTGCTTTTTTCCTACGTGGCGGAGGACATGGGATCGCAGGACGACCTGATGCTGTCCCCGACACAGATACGGACCTTCCTGATCCCCCGGATGAAGAAGGTCATCGACCTCGTGCACCAGGCCGGCGCGTTTGCCTTCCACCACAACGACGGGGCCGTTCGCCGCATCATCCCGGAGATGATCGATGCCGGCATCGATGTCCTGAATCCCATCCAGTGGCGCTGCCACGGGATGGAGCGGGAAGGGCTGAAGAGGGATTTCGGTGACAGGCTGATCTTCCACGGCGCGATGGACAACCAGAAGACGCTTCCCTTCGGGAAGGTGGAGGACGTGCGGCGCGAGGTGGAGGAAAACCTGCGCATCCTGGGCGCCGGGGGCGGGTACATCCTGGCCCCGTGTCACAACGTGCAGGCCGTCAGCCCCGCGGAGAACATCGTGGCGATGTACGAGGCAGGCTTCGCCCTTGGATAGCCCCGCGCCGCTTCCGTCGCCGGTGCCTGTGCGCCCTCCGTGCCCGGCTCAGCCCTTCCCCGCGTACCGGTTGAACAGCATGAGCGCCGCTTCCAGCTCGTTCAGGGGATCCGCGCCGGCGGCCGGGAACTCCTGGCCCCAGTACCCCGCGTAGCCCGCCGCATTCACCTCGCGCACGATGCGCGCGTAGTCGATCTCCTGGCGGATGCCCGGGAAGTCACGACGCGGGCTGCCGGCGATGTGCAGGTGGCAGATGAGGTCGAGGTTCCCCAGGATGTCTTTCAGCACGTCTTCCTTCATGCGCTGCATGTGGTAGATGTCGTAGACGACGCGGAACCGGGGGGAGCCCACGGCCCGCGCGAGCTCGAACCCGAATCGCGAGCTGTCCGCCATGTAGTCCACGTGATCGATGGAGTTGAGCATCTCGAAGGCGAGCGTGACGCCTTCCTTCTCCGCGGCCGGCGCGAGCCCGCGGAACGCCTCCACGCAGCTCTTCATCCCGTCCGCGTCGGCCTGGCCCTGGCGGTTGCCGCTGAACACGATCACCATCGGGATTCCCCGCGCCTTTGCGGCAGCGATGCTCCCGCGGAGGGAAGCGCTGAGCCGCTCGCGGTTGGCCGGCTTGTTCAGCCCCTCCTGCATTCCTTCCGCCGCGAGGTTCACGAGCGGGAGTCCCGCCTTCGCGGCCGCTTCCCAGCGCGCCGGGGCGATCATCTCGAGGCCCGCGTAGCCCATGGCTTTCAACCGGGTGAAGACGGTGAGCGGATCCATCCCGTCCTTGAAGAAGCACCATTCGGGAACACTCTGCTTGAGGGGGCTCATGACGGAGATGATAGCACGGGAAGGCCGCCGTGAACAAAGAGAAAGACCCCCTCCCGGCTCTGGCCGGAAGGGGGTCCGAAGGGTGGAAAAGGAGGCTTTCTAGATGTCGAAGTAGAGCATGTATTCCCAGGGGTGCGGGCGCAGGTCCAGGGCCTGGACCTCGTTCTTCATCTTGTAGTTGATCCAGGTTTCGATGACGTCGGGGGTGAACACGTCGCCCTTCAGGAGGTACTCGTGGTCGTTCTCGAGCGCCTTGAGGACGTCGCGGAGCGATCCCGGGGTCTTGGGCACCGCGGCGAGCTCCTCGGGCGGCAGGTCGTAGATGTCCTTGTCCAGGGGCTGGCCCGGGTCGATCTTGTTCTGGATCCCGTCAAGCGCCGCCATGAGCATGGCGGAGAAGGTCAGGTAGGGGTTGCAGCTCGGGTCGGGACAGCGGAACTCCAAGCGCTTCGCCTTGGGCGACGGGGAGTACATCGGGATGCGGATGGAGGCGCTCCTGTTCCTGCGCGAGTACGCGAGGTTCACGGGAGCCTCGAAGCCGGGCACCAGGCGCTTGAAGCTGTTCGTCGTCGGCGTGGCAAATGCCAGGAGGGACGGCGCGTGCTTCAGGAGACCGCCGATGGCGTTCAGCGCCATGGGGGAGAGCCCCGCGTAGCCGTCGCCGGAGAACAGGTTCTTCCCGCCCTTCCAGAACGACATGTGCACGTGCATGCCGCTGCCGTTGTCGCCGAACAGGGGCTTCGGCATGAAGGTGACGACCTTGTTGTGCTTCTTGGCGGTGTTCTTCACGATGTACTTGTACTTCAGCACGTTGTCGGCCATCGTGAGCAGGTTGTTGAAGCGCATGTCGATCTCGCACTGCCCGCCGGTGGCCACCTCGTGGTGCTGCGCCTCGATGGGAATGCCGATTGCCTCCATGGTCAGCATCATCTCGCTCCTGATGTCCTGCAGCGTGTCGGACGGGGGAACGGGGAAGTAGCCTTCCTTGTAGCGGATCTTGTAGCCGAGGTTGGGGTCTTCCTTGCGGCCCGTGTTCCAGCGGCCTTCCGCCGAGTCGATGTGGTAGTAGCCTTCGTGCTCGTTCTGGTCATAGCGGATGTCGTCGAAGATGAAGAACTCGCACTCGGGCCCGAAGAACGGCGTATCGGCGATGCCGCGTTCCCTTGAGGAACGCTTCCGCCTTGCGGGCGATGTTCCGCGGGTCACGCGTGTAGTCTTCTCCCGTGAGAGGATCGCAGATGTTGCACACCACGACGAGCGTCTTGGCGGCGAGGAACGGGTCGATGAAAGCCGTGTCGGCGACGGGCTTCACGAGCATGTCCGACTCGTTGATCGCCTGCCAGCCGCGGATGCTCGAGCCGTCGAAGCCGAGCCCCTTCTCGAAAACCTCCTCGGTCAGCTCCCGCGCCGGGACGGAAAAGTGCTGCCAGAGGCCGGGAAAGTCCATGAAGCGCAGGTCGACGACCTCGACCTTTTCGTTGGCGATGAAGGAGACGACCTCCTTCGGTGACTTGCCGATGCTCATGTAGTCCTCCTGATTCGAAATGGTCCTCACCGGTTGCGCCCATCCCATGGGCGGCGGTCGCTTCCAGCGGGATTGCAGGGTATGGTTCCCCCGCCCTTTTTAAGCAAACATCATGCCATCTTTTCGGCATTCTTACAACTGTTTATTCTGAAAGGAATTGAGAGAAAAGGCGGCAGGGCGAAGCCCAACGGCTTCGTACGCGGATGTAGGAAGAGGGCGTGAAAGCCTACAAATCCGTAGCTTTTTCCCGCGGCCGGGGCGGTCCCTACCCGATTGTTACGGCGGCACGGCGGATGATAGACTCCCCGCGGAAGGGAGAGGGAGTGGCGGTACTTGTTGGTGTCGACATTGGCGGCACCAAGACGGCTGTCGTCTTTGGCCGGGCGAACGGGCAGGGCCTCGTCGTGCTGGACCGCGTCGCCTTTTCCACCGATCCCCGCTCCCGTCCCTGGCAGGACGTCCTTCAGGACGTGGTCGCGGCAGCGCGGCGCCTGTCGGGCGGCTCCGCCGGCGCCATAGACGCCGTGGGTGTGAGCTGCGGCGGCCCCCTGGACAGCCGTCTCGGCATGATCCAGTCACCCCCCAATCTCCCGGGCTGGGACGACGTGCCCCTGACGCGGCGGCTCTCCGAGGGCCTCGGGTGCCCCGCTTTTCTGCAAAACGACGCCAATGCGTGCGCGCTCGCCGAGTGGCGTTTCGGCGCGGGGCAGGGAACCCGCAACATGGTGTTCCTGACCTTTGGCACCGGGATGGGCGCCGGTCTCATCATCGACGGCAGGCTCTACGAGGGAACGAACGACCTCGCCGGCGAGGTGGGCCACGTCCGCGTGGCCGAGGACGGCCCCGAGGCGTACGGCAAGATCGGCGCGTTCGAGGCCTTCGCGAGCGGCACCGGTATCGCCAAGCTCGCGCGCGCGGCGGCCGAAAGGCTGCTGGCGGCGGGAAAGGTCTGCAGCTTCTGCGCCACGCGGGACGACCTGCCCGGCGTCAGCGCGCGGACGGTGGGGGAGGCCGCGGAGGCCGGTGACCCGACGGCCATCGGGGTGCTCGCGGAAAGCGGGCACTGGCTCGGCCGCGGCCTCGCCATGATCATCGACATCATCAATCCCCAGCGGATCGTCATCGGCAGCATCTTTGCCCGGTGCAGGAAGTTCCTCCAGCCCGCCATGGACCGCGAGATCGCGCGCGAAGCGCTCCCCGCCGCTGCCCGGGTCTGCGAGGTAGTTCCCGCGGCCCTCGGGGAGAGCATCGGGGACTATGCGTGCCTGTCGGTGGCCATGGAAGGCACCCGCGGCGGAGGCGCGATGAAATGAGCAGGGTAATCGACATCCTCGACCAGCTGTGCACACGCTACCCGGCGCTCGCGCCGTGTCGCGCCGACATCGACGCGGCGTTCCGGGCCCTGGTGGAATCGTGGTCGGCGGGCGGAAAGCTCCTGGTCTGCGGCAACGGCGGCAGCGCCGCGGATGCCGACCACATCGTCGGCGAGCTGATGAAGGGCTTCATGAGCCGGCGGCCGCTGCCGGCGGAGGTGCAGGCCCGGCTCCGCGCGACGGATCCGCGGCTGGGACCCGAGCTTGCCCAGAAGCTGCAGGGGGCGCTGCCCGGCCATCAGCCTCGTCGCCGCCGCGGCGCTTTCCACCGCGTTCGCCAACGACGTGAGTGGTGAGCTCGCGTTCGCCCAGGCCACCCTCGGCCACGGGAGGAAAGGCGACGTGCTCCTCGGCATCAGCACGTCGGGCAACGCGACGAACGTCCGCGCCGCCCTCTGCGTGGCCAGGGCGAACGGGCTGCGGACCATCGGCCTCACCGGCAGGACCGGCGGCGCCATGGCCTCCGGCCTCTGCGACGTGCTCATCCGCGTGCCCGCCGAGCAGACCTTCGCGGTCCAGGAATACCACCTGCCGGTCTACCACTGCCTCTGCGCAATGGTGGAGGCCCGATTCTTCGTGAGGGAATAGATGCCTGCACAACGTTCCGTCCTCCTCAACCACGAGCTGCCCTCCGCGCTCGCGGCCGGTCTCGTCCGGGAAGGGGTCGACCCGACAGGGTTCTGGCTCAGCGCCGAGACCGACCTGAACCTCTCCGGCTCCTACGAGCCGGTCTTCCTGGTGGCCGATGGAAGCCACCTCTACACGGCCGCCCTGCCGACCACGACGTCGCCGAAGCACGTGCGGCACGCCATCGAGAAGACGGCCGTGACGGAGGTCCGGACGCGGCAGGGCATCGGCGGGGGCTTCATCGAGGCGAAGGTGGACGGGGTCTACGCGGAGATCCTGGCGTATTCCAACGCGCGCGCGGACACCTTCCACAAGGCGGCCAAGAAGCTCGAGGACTGGAGAAAGGGCAAGGAGGTCTACGTCGGGCCCGAGGACGACGAGGATCCCCGCAAGTGCCCCAAGTGCGGCATGACGCTGGAGTTCAAGGGCGACATCTGCCGCCGCTGCATCAACCAGGGCGCCGTTGCCTCGCGCGTCATGAAGCTCCTGAAGCCCTATGCCAGCTTCATAGCGATCATGCTCTCGGTGCTCCTCGTGATCCTGGCGCTGCAGATGGTGCCGCCGCGGCTCATCGGGATGCTGGTGGACAACGTCGTCAGCGTGAAGGCCGGTTCCGGGCAGGACCTTCACCTGCCGCTCCCGCTCTGGCAGCAGATCTCCGCGGCCGTGCGCGGCGCGGCGCCCGGCATGGATATCCACGTCCTGGGGC
The DNA here is from genome assembly GCA_963768665.1 of uncultured Spirochaetota bacterium. Lineage (GTDB taxonomy): Bacteria > Spirochaetota > Spirochaetia > SZUA-6 > Fen-1364 > Fen-1364. The sequence goes on from CAVYIU010000007.1 coordinate 975,003, forward strand.
TCCTGTTCCTCGTGGGCGTCCTCTTCCTGACCCAGCTCGTGACCGGCGTCATGAACATGATCAACGGCCGGCTGGTGAGCAGAGTAGGCACGCAGATCACCAGTGACCTGCGCAAGCAGCTCTTCCGGCGGCTCAACGAGCTGTCCGTCGACTACTACGACCGTCACAACGTGGGCACCCTGGTGAGCCGGGTCAGCTATGACACGGAGGCCATGAAGGATTTCGTGCGGCAGGCCGTCCAGGGGCTCATCGCACAGATGCTCGTGCTCGTGGTCACGGGGGTGATGCTGTTCACCCTCTCGTGGAAGCTCGCGCTCCTGACGCTCCTTCCTGCTCCGATCGTCATCTTCGCCAGCACCTTCTACTGGCGCAGGATCTATCCCCGGTATTACCGGGTCTGGGAGGGATGGAGCCGGATGAACGGCTCGCTCAGCTCCATCCTCTCGGGGATGCGCGTCGTGAAGGCGTTCGGCCAGGAATCGCGGGAGGAAGTGCGCTACGCGAAGACCAACGACTACGTGCGTGACTCCACCCGGGGCGTCGAATACACCACGAGCATCTTCAACCCGGTCATGGGCCTGATCTTCGGCATGGGAGGCCTCATCGTCTGGGTGGTGGGCGGCAGCACCGTCATCCGCGGCGCGGGCCTGAGCCTCGGCTCCCTCATGGCCTTCCTCAACTATCTCGGGATGTTCTACGCGCCCATGACGAACCTCTCCCAGCTCACCGACTGGGTGACCCGCTTCCTCACGGCGGCGCAGCGCGTGTTCGAGATCATGGACACCTCGCCCCAGATCACCCCGTCCAAGAAGCCGGCGCGGCTTTCGAACCCGAAGGGGCACATCGTGTTCGACCACGTCACCTTCGGCTACAACAGGCACGAGCCCGTCATCAAGGACATCTCCTTCGAGATCCAGCCGGGCGAGCACCTGGGCATCGTGGGGAAAAGCGGGTCGGGGAAGACAACGCTCGTGAACCTCCTGGCGCGCTTCTACGACGTCGAGGAGGGCCGCATCCTCGTGGACGGCGATCGACGTCCGGGAGATCGACCCGGATGACCTGCGGCGCGCAATCGGCATCGTGCTGCAGGAGTCCTTCCTCTTCCGCGGTACCATCTACGCCAACATCGTCTACGGCAACCTGGAGGCGAAGGCGGAAGAGGTGCTGGCCGCGGCCAAGGCCGCCAACGCGCACGACTTCATCATCCGCCACCCGCTGGGATACGACACGTACATCGGGGAGCGCGGCGCAGGACTCTCCGGCGGCGAGCGGCAGAGGGCGTCCATCGCCCGCGCGCTGCTCTACGAGCCGCAGGTCCTCATCCTCGACGAGGCAACCTCCAACGTGGACACCGAGAGCGAGCAGCTCATCCAGGAGGCGCTGACGCGCTACACGCGCGGGCGCACCTCCATCGCCATTGCCCACCGCCTCTCCACGCTGAAGACATCAGACCGCATCATCGTCATGGAGCACGGGGCGATCGTGGAGATGGGAACGCACGAGGACCTCCTCGCGCTGGGCGGGCTGTACCACAAGCTCGTGAAGATCCAGACCGAGCTCTCGCGGGAGCCCACCGTGGACTCCCTGGCCGTGAAGAAGGAGCTTTCCAAGACATGAGCGACGGCAGCCAGAAAGCGAAGGACGGGACGAAGAATGGCGCGCCGGCCAGGGACGTCTCCCGGGACGCGGCCACGGCACAGGCGGCTTCCTCGGCAACGGACCGCACCCAGATCCGCTTCCTCACTCCCGAGAACTGCCGCATCCACCTGGGAAACCTCGGCACCCTCCACGTGACGATGAAGGGTGAAGGCATCTACGGCGGCATCTATACCGCGTACGCGTTCCCCGTCGCGTATCCCGACGGCTTCATCTCCATCGTGCAGACCGCGGGGGACCAGGACACGGAGATCGGCGTGATCCGCAATCTCTCCGATTTCCCCGAGAGCGACGCCGCGCTCGTCCGCGAGGCGCTCAACCGCCGCTATTTCATCCACACCGTCTCGAAGCTCTTGTCCATCGAGATGCAGTACAACATGCTGTTCCTCGAAGTGGTGACGGACAAGGGAGACCTCTCCTTCTTCATGCGATGGGCGCAGGACCGAGCGGTGGACTTCGGCCAGAACGGGAAGGTGCTCATCGATGTCGACGACAACCGCTACCTCATCCCCGACCTCGACGGGCTCAGCACCCGCGAGCGCGTGGATTTCCAGCGATTCATCTACTGGTAGCGCTGGAATGACCGACCTCGTTGTCGAGAAGCTCGTCGCGGGAGGGGAAGGGCTGGGGTTCGTCGACGGCAAGGCCGTCTTCGTCCGCGGCGTTCTCCCGGGAGAGCGCGTGCGTGTCCGCCTGCGCCAGTCGCGCCGCGACTACGAGCGCGCCGAGCTCAGCGAGATCCTGGAACCGTCACCTCACCGCGATGTGCCTCGCTGCCGGATTGCCGGACATTGTGGGGGCTGCGACTGGATGCACATCCGCTACGAGCAGCAGCTTGCCCTGAAGGTGGAGATCGTGAGCGAAGCGCTGCGCAGGACGGGCGGCTTCGACCTCGAGGGTGCGCTGGCGCCCGGCGCCCTGCAGATCGAGCCCTCGCCACCCCTGGCATCGCGCAACCGCGCCCAGGTCCACCGCGACACTGCCGGGCGCCTTGGCTACATGGGGGTCCGCAGCGACCGCATCGTGCCGGCTGATCGCTGCCCCATCGTCGCGCCTCCCATCGAGGCGGTCCTGCGCGGGGAGATCGCGGCGCCCGAAGGCCTGGACCGGTTCACCGTCTGGAGCGACGGCATGTCCACCGCCGTGGAAGGCAGGGACGACGAGCGCGATCTCACCGTGTCGGTCTGCGGTCGGCAGCTTCTCTTCTCAGTGGGGTGCTTCTTCCAGTCCAACCTCGCGGTCCTGGAACGCCTGGTCCCGTGGGCGATCGAGGGGCTGGACGGCGGCGCTGCCGCGCCCTGGCGCGCCGCGGACCTGTACGCGGGGGTCGGCATGTTCGGCGCATTCCTCGCCGCGCGGGGGGCGCGGGTCTCCTGCGTGGAATCCAGCACGCTGAGCCTTGCCTACGCCCGGCGCAACGTCGGCGGCGCGGCGGAGCTTCATCCCATGAGCGTGGAGAGCTGGATCATCTCGGGCGCCGCGCGGGAGCCGTTCGATGCCGTGGTCGCCGACCCGCCCCGACCCGGCCTGTCCCCGGAGGTGCGGGCGTGGCTCTGCGCGCGGCCGCCTCGGCGCCTTCGGTACGTGAGCTGCAATCCCGTGACCCTTGCCAGGGACCTCGGGGCGCTCGTCGCGGGCGGCTATGTCCTGGAGGGGCTGCGGTTGTTCGACTTCTACCCGCAGACCTCCCACATCGAAGCCGTGGCGCGGCTGCGGGGTCCGTCGTGAACGCTGCGGGACCAGTCGCGAGCGACACGGCGGCGACCCGTGCGGTACCCGAGCTCCTCGCACCGGGTGGCAGCTTCCTCGCCGCCTACCACGCCTTCGAGGCAGGCGCGGACGGGATCTACCTCGGCCTGAAGGAGTTCTCCGCCCGCAAGGGTGCGCAGAACTTTTCCGTGGACCAGCTGCGGCGCATACGACAGCTGGCGCTGGACCGGGGCCGACGCATCTACGTGACGCTGAACACGGTGATCAGGGAGTCCGAGCTTGACCGGCTGTCCGAGACACTCGCGTGGCTGGAAGCGCTCCAGGTGGACGCTGTCATCGTGCAGGACCTGGGCGCCTGTGACCTGGTCCGCAGGCGATTCCCCGGTCTCACCATGCACGCCTCCACGCAGATGGCCGTGCACAACGACGTCCGGCCTCCGCATGGCACGTGACCTTGGCATCCGGCGGGTGATCCTCCCGCGGGAGCTGCCGCTGGAGCGCATCCGGGCGCTGCACGGTGCCTTCCCCGAGATGGAGCTGGAGGCTTTCATCCACGGCGCGCTCTGCTACAGTTTTTCCGGGATCTGCCTTGCCTCGTGGTCCCTCGCGGGGAGGTCGAGCAACCGCGGGGACTGCGCGCAGATCTGCCGGAGCCGCTTCGAGGAGCAGCCGGACGCAGGGGCCGTCGCGGGGGGTGATGCCGCCTGCGGTCACCTCTTCTCCTGCCGCGACCTCTTCCTGGGAAGGAACGTCCTGGGGCTCGGCGAGGCCGGGGTCTGCGCGCTGAAGATCGAGGGACGCATGAAGTCGCCCGAATACGTGTTCAACGTGACGAAGATGTACCGCGCCATACTCGACCGTGGCGCCGCGCTGGGAGAAGACGAATACGCCGAGCTCGAGCGCCGCGTCGCGCTGAGCTTTTCGCGGCAGCCGACCACCGGCTGGCTGCAGAGCTCCTCGGGCTCCCGCCTCATCGACACGGGTTTTCCCGGTCACCGGGGCACGGTGCTCGGCACGGTCAGCGCGTTGGAGGGACGCGACATCCGCCTTCGCGTCTCGGCCGACGTGTCCCTCCATGACGGCGTCGGCTACTTCGCGCCCGGGACCATGGCGCCCACCATCTTCTCCGTGAGCCGCATGCACAGGGGCGGGAACGAGGTCCGTTTCGCGAGGGCAGGGGATACGGTCACGATCGAGGTGCCAGCGGCCGTCCCCGGCTCGCGAGCGGCCGTCCTCGGCTCGCGCGAGGAAATCGACGTCGCGCCTCCTGTCGTCGGCACCGAGATTCGGCACATGTCCTCGCGCTTCCTCGATCTTCCCCAGCCGAAGGAAGCGGGGTTCCCTTTCTTCCGGATTCCCGCCGCTATCGAGGTTTCACTCGATGGTACCGGGTCTCTTTCGTTCAGCACCGGCGTGGGCGGCTCCTTTGCCGCGCCGGTTACCGTGGAGAGAGCGCAGAGGAAGAGACCGTTCGCCCCGATCCTCACCGCCCTGTTGGGAGAACCGGGCAGCTCTCTCTTCGTGCCCTCTCGCGTGTCCTTCCAGAATCGATCATCCCTTGCCGATGACGAGATCTTCGTGCCCCCGTCCCAGCTCAAGAAGGCGAAGAACGATTTCTACACATCCCTCGACAAGGCGTTCCTGTCGGGCACGAAGGCGCGAACGGATCCCGACCGGGCTCAGCCCGCCGTTGCGGAAAGCCTCGGCGACGACGTGCTGGCGAAGCTCGCTGACCGTGACCGCCTCTCGCCGCCGTCCTGCGCCCCCGTCCCCTTTGCCGATGCCGACCCTGCGCGTCTCGAGATCGCGGGCCTGGCGCGATTCGCAGGATACGTGTGGCTGCCGCTTCCTCCCGTGATCCTCGAGGAGCGGGCGTGGGTCGAGACGCTGCGCAGCGTGGCCGCCGGGGCACGGCAGGAGGGACTGCTGCTCGCCGTGGGGCTCAACAACGTGGGGCACGTCGCCCTGGCGCGCTCGGCTGCCGGCCCCGGCATCCGTTTCTTCGTCGACATCTTCCTTTATGCCGCCAACACGCGGACCACGGCCCTATTGTTGGAGCACGTGGCCGGTCTCCTCTTCGCGTACTCGTGGATCGAGGCCGGAGGGGATGACGCGCGCCCGCTCCCCGCGGGCCCCGTGCCGATGGTCGAGGTGTCAGGGGATTTCCGGCCGCCCCTGTTCTACAGCATGGGCTGCTTTGCCCGGCACGTCCTCAACAAGGGGAAGTGTTTCGAGGACTGCCCGAAGGACTTCACGCGGAGCCTGCGCCAGGGGAGGAACACCTTCCAGGTGATCGTGAGGGACTGCGTGACGTGGCTGTTCAAGGCGGCGCCCTGAGCGTGACCGCCGGTGCTGTCTTGCCGCGCGGCGGCCCGTTCACTATGATGGGGACTTCATGAGGATCGTCATCATCGGGGGCACGGGCCACATCGGCACGTACCTCGTCCCGCGCCTTGTCATGCAGGGCCACGACGTGGTGTGCGTCAGCAGGGGAGGCCGGCAGCCCTACCACGACTCCGGCATATGGAAGCTCGTCCGCCGGGAGACCGCGGACCGGGCCGCCGAGGAAGCATCCGGCACTTTCGGCGCGCGGATCGCCGCGCTGGGCGCCGACGTCGTGGTGGACCTGATCTGCTTCACCCCGGACAGCGCACGCACGCTCGTCGCCGCCCTGGCGGGCCGCGTCGAGCACTTCCTTCTCTGCGGCACGATCTGGGTGCACGGGCACAGCGAGGTGGTTCCCACCGTCGAGTCCATGCCGCGCGCGCCGTTCGGTGACTACGGGGTGAAGAAGGCGGAGATCGAGGCGATGCTCCTGCGCGCCGCCCGCAGGGACGGCTTCCCCGCCACCATCGTGCATCCCGGGCACATCGTCGGCCCCGGCTGGGTGCCGCTGAACCCGGCGGGTCATTTCAACCCGCGGGTCTTCCGCACGCTCGCCGAAGGAGCGACGCTCACACTCCCGAATCTCGGCCTGGAAACCGTCCACCACGTGCACGCCGACGATGTCGCGCAGGTCTTCTTCCGCGCCATCGAGCGCCGGGAGGCCGCCGTCGGAGAAAGCTTTCATGCTGTCTCGCCGACCGCCCTCACGCTGCGCGGCTACGCGGAGGGCATGGCGCGCTGGTACGGGACCGAGGCCCGGCTCGCCTACCTGCCCTGGGAACAGTGGAAGGCGACTGTCACGCCCCCGGAGGCCGCGGCGACCTTTGACCACATCTCCCACAGCCCGAACTGCAGCATCGAGAAAGCAGAACGGCTCCTCGGGTATCGACCCCGCTACACGTCCCTGGAGGGTGTTGCCGAGGCGGTGACCTGGCTTTCCGCCCACGGGGGGATGCCATGAGCCGCGTCCTTCCGCCCCGATGCTGAAGGGGTATTTCACCCGGCTCCCGCTGACGGACCGATTCACTTTCCAGGCCGAGCTCGTTTCCGCCGTTCTCTACGGGGTCTTCTCCGGTCTCGCCCTGCCGCTGATCCCCATCGTGGCCCGCCGCATCGGCATGACCCCCGAGGCCATCACCCTCATGGTGACGATGCAGTTCGTGGGCGCCCTCTTCGGCATCGTGGTCGGTCACCTGGCCGACCGTCTTCCGAAGCTCCCCTTCGCCGTGTGGCCGTCCCTCGCGTCGCGGGCGGTGATCGGTCTTCTCGCCCTCGCCCACCGCCCCGCGTTCTACCTCGTGGTTGTCTCGGCGTACAACCTCCTCATCAACCTCGGCGGGCCCGCGTACAGCAGCATCATGCGGTCCAACTACAGCGACGCCCACCGCGGACGGATCATGGGGGACGTCCGGATGGCCATCGTGGTGGTGTCCGCGCTCTTCTCGTTTCTCGCCGGTCTCGTGCTCGTGCGCAACGAGATGCTCGTGCAGTGGCTCTTCCCCATTGCCGCGGTATTCGGCGTCACCTCGTCGCTCGCCTTCAACCGGATCAGGGTGCGCAAGCGCCCCGCGCTTCCCGTCCCGGCCGCAGGGACCTCCTTTGCCGTCTCCTTCCGGTCCTCCCTCGCCGTGGTGCGGCGCAACGTGCCGTTCCTGCTTTTCGTGGCGATCCTGCTGGTCTGCGCCACGCCGGACAAGATGTCGATCCCGCTGGAACCGATCTGGCTCGTCGACCACCTGAAGATCGGCTACGGCGCCACGAGCTTCCTGCTGGGCACGGTCACGTCCCTGGCCGCCATCGCCGGCTATTTCATCTGGGCGCGCGCCCTCAAGCGCGTGAACAGCTTCGCCGTGCTCACCGGGGTCGTCGTGGTTTTTGCCGGCCGCTATGCCGCCATCGCCCTGGCGCGGTCCGTCATCGGCCTGGTGCCGATGAGCATCCTCTCGGGTCTCGCCAACGCGGGATGGGACCTCGTCCCCCTGTTCTGCATGATCGCGGTCACCGATGCCGGTAGCTTCTCGCTGTATTTCGGGGTGCACACGACCCTGTTCGGGATCCGGGGCCTCGTCGGACCGTCGCTGGGGACGCTCCTGTACTCGCGGGGCACCCTCTCGCTCCCCGCAATTTTCGGGTTGATAGCCGGGGTGATCGCCATCGGCGCGGTGCTGATGGGGCTCTTCGCGCGGCGCATGGCGGGCCGCGGGACGCGTGGCGCCGACACGGCCCGCGACCCGAAAGCCGCCGAGGGCTGAAGGCGCCCGGCTGGCTCGCGCCTAGGCCGTTCTCCAGCCCGCACCGCGTGGCCTCGGCGGCGGGGCTCGTGTATACTGGGGTTCTCCACGGAGGGTTGTGATGGCTGTCGAAGCGAAAGAGGGGAAGCTGCTGCGCGCGTGGGACCTGGAAACCCTGCAGATCGAGGCCTGGGGCGAAAGCGGCCTCCGCGTCAGGGCCACCTCCCGGCCCGCGCTGGATCCGCAGCGCACGGGGGCTCTCCTGCCCGCGGGTGCGGCGGCCCGGGCGGCGCCCGTCGTCACGGCGGACGGTGACGAGGGCTCCATCACCAACGGCGGCATCACGGCGCGCGTGCACGGCGGCGGGCGCATCACCTTCACCAACGCCCGGGGCGAGGTCGTCCTGGATGAACGCTGGCGCACGCGCGGCCTGCGGGGAGAGACCTTCAACGCCACCGACGTGCGGGCGCGCGAGATGCGCCCCCTCACCGGGGGGGCGTGGCGCATCACGGCACGGTTCGAGGCGCGGGACGGGGAGAAGATCTTCGGCATGGGGCAGTACCAGGACGGGCGCCTCGACCTGAAGGGCTCGGTCCTCGAGCTCGCGCAGCGCAACTCGCAGGCGAGCGTCCCCTTCCTTCTTTCCAGCCGGGGCTACGGCTTTCTCTGGAACAACCCCGCCATCGGCCGGGCCACGTTCGCATCGAACATGACCGAGTTCGCCGCGGAGGTCTCCACCGAGCTCGACTACTGGGTCACGGCGGGCGACACGCCGGCCGCGATCGAGGAGCACTACGCCGCGGTGACCGGCACCGTGCCGATGATGCCCGATTTCGCCATGGGCTTCTGGCAGTGCAAGCTGCGCTACACCTCCCAGGAAGAGCTGCTCGCTGTTGCCCGCGAGTACAGGAAGCGAGGCTTGCCGCTGTCGGTGATCGTTGCCGACTTCTTTCACTGGCCACTGCAGGGGGAGTGGAAGTTCGACAGGCGTTTGTGGCCGGATCCCGAGGGTATGGTGAAGGAGCTCCGCCAGATGGGCGTGCAGCTCATGGTGTCGGTATGGCCCACGGTGGACAAGCGCAGCGAGAACTTCGCACCCATGCTCCAGAAGGGATTCCTCGTGCACGCGGAGCGCGGCAGCCGCACCACCATGGACTTCATGGGAGACACCGTCTTCTACGACCCGACCCACCCGGGCGCACGGGACTACGTCTGGCAGGCGGTGAAGAAGAACTACTGGGACAAGGGCATCAGGATCTTCTGGCTCGACGTGGCGGAGCCGGAGTACTCCGTCTACGACTTCGACGCCTACCGCTACCGCGAGGGCAGCGTGATGGAGGTCGGCAACATCTACCCGCTGCGCTACGCCCAGACCTTCCACGAAGGCATGACGAAGGCCGGGCAGCATGACGTCATCAACCTGGTCCGCTGCGCGTGGGCCGGGAGCCAGCGCTACGGAGCCCTGGTGTGGTCGGGTGACATCAACTGCACGTGGGACTCCTTCCGCCGGCAGCTCGCCGCGGGGCTCAACATGGGGATCGCGGGCATCCCCTGGTGGACCACGGACATCGGCGGCTTCGAGGGCGGCAACCCCGATGACCCTGGCTACCGGGAGCTCCTGGTGCGCTGGTTCCAGTGGGGGACATTCTGTCCCGTGTTCCGGCTCCACGGGTTTCGCGAGAACCCCACCGGGTACAAGGCCATGGAGCACCCCAGCGGCGACACGAGCGACCAGGTGCTCTCCGGCGGTCCCAACGAGGTGTGGAGCTACGGGGAGGAGGCGTACGGGATCCTCAAGAGCCACCTCTTCATGCGCGAGCGCATGCGTCCCTACCTTGCGCGCGTGATGAAAGAAGCGCATGAACAGGGGACGCCCGTCATGCGCCCCCTGTTCTACGATTTTCCCGCTGACCTCCGCGCGTGGGAGGTGACGGACCAGTACATGTTCGGGCCCGACGTGCTGGTGGCGCCCGTGATGACCGCCGGCGCCCGGAAGCGATCCGTGCACCTTCCCGCCGGCGCGTCGTGGCGGAACGCGAAGACAGGAGAGAAGGTCAAGGGAGGCGATGCAATCACCGTGGACGCGCCCCTGGACACCATGCCCGTGTTCCTGCGGGGAGACGCGCGCGTGCCGCTGTACGAGTAGGGGAGACGAACGGGACGGGCTTGTCCCGTACTATTGCGGAACCAAGCGAGTCACCCGGTTGGACTTGCTGTACCTTGCGGCAAGCTGTTCGCTGTAATAGCGGTAACCATCGAGGGTCACTCCCCAGAACGCCCAGTGGTCGAGCGCGGCGATGTAGCCCCCGCGCGCCCTCATGGGCTTCACGACCCTTTCCAGCTCCTCGTCAATCGCCGCGTGGACGTCCGTCGTCCTGAATCGGCCGACCTGCGCGGGATCGGCGGGCTCGAACATGTGCTTGTAGATCCCACCCATCATGACCCAGCGCGGGTTCTCCTCTGCATAGCGCAGCATGTCAACCGAGTTCACTTCCCAAGGCTGCATGCAGTCCACCCCGGCGCCGTACCAGTGCGGGACGAGGCCGCCGGGATCGCCGTCGGTGTCGAGCATGAGCCAGGGGATGCCAGAGGAGACGAGGTAGTCCTTCCACGCGCGATACCAGGGCGCCATGAGTGACTCGAAGACGTTGGGCGCGATGAAGGGGCCCGTGCTCCCGCAGCAGTCCTCCCAGACGAAGCACATATCGGGCCTGCAGGCCTGGATCACCGGCTCGGCGGCGGCCATGCACGTTGCCAAGTGGTCATCGAGCATGAGGCGGATCATCTCCGGCTCCGTGTAAGGGAGCACCATGGCGTTCTCCACGCCCATGAGCTCGCGGAGGAACGAGAAGGGCCCATTGACCCAGAGGGTGACAGGGTGGTCGCGCTGGACTCGACATGCTTCGGCGTTCCGTGCGAGCCATCCCCGATCGATCCGCTTGTCTACGCTGCCGGTCAACCGGTAACGGTTCTCCCCGTACGCCCGCGGAGCGGCGATGGTGAAATCTACCTCGTGGGGAGGGGACCCGTACGGGGAGCCGGCAACGGAGTCGGTCCTTTCTGTGAGAGTAACGCCGTTCGTGTTTACGAAGGTGCGACGATCCCCGCCCTCTTCGATCACCTTCCTCTGGAATGGTGGTATGCAGAACTGTTCGAATTTGCAGTAGAGATAGCCGGCGACATTGAAGTAGTCGTAGAGGTTGGGTGCTTCAGTCAGAACCATGTTGTCCGCGTCGAGCACAGATGCCCGGCAGTCCTTGTGCCAACCACTGCGCGTACGGCACGTTGAACCCCTGTTCCATGTGGAGAAGGTGACCGTCATTCTCGCGGTGCATCGTCGCGTGGAAGAGCTCCCGGTTGTCCATGGTACCCTCGAGCGCCTAGGTGTACGTGACGCCGATCATCGCCAGCAAATCCAGGCGCGGCACGTCGAAATCGAGCCACTCCCTCTCCGCCTTGAATGGCAGCTCCGGGCCCTGCGGGAGGATGCGAACGCCTACAGGTTTCCGGGGGCCGGCATGCAGGCGCACCCGCATGTCATGAACCGGTACCGCGGGCAGCAACTCCTGGACATTCACGAGACACACCAGGATTCTGCACTTGTCGGCCTGATCATACACCACGGCCTGGACTGCCGGAGGCGCCGCGAGCTCGAACGAGAACTGGCCGCGAGCGAGGTCGCTGATCATGGCCCTAAAGACCGACCGGTGCACGCTCTGGCGGTGACTCTCGATGGGAGCCGCGCACCAGGTCACGCGGCCCTTCCCGAAGGAACGGCTCACGACGGCTGCAAACTCGGTGGGACGGCCGGGAGGGTTGGAATGGATGGAGGCGAATCGCGACGGACCGTCGGGATCGGTGAACGGGAGCGTCACTTTCGCGGCTATGTCTTCCGCTTGCAGGGCTGTCGCCTTCACCGTCCCGCTGCTCACAATAGGGGATTCACGATCCCCACGTCAGGCATCAACGGCGCACCGGCTGCCGTTGGCGCCATGTAGCTGACCCGCTCGGGGAACCAGCCCTCGGGACGGACGCCCAGGACGTCGCCGAGGGCCCCTGCCGCAGCCAGCCCGCTCGCGTAGAGCGCGCCGCCAGCATGGACCCAGTCGCTGATAGCAGCCGCTTCCCGCGGGCTGATGACCTGGAGGTTCGGGAGGACAAGGACTCGGTATCGATCGAGACGTCCCAGGGAGCACTTTCCGATCACGCCGCAGGGGACATGAGCGCGGCCGAGGGTTGCGACAGCCTGCTTTGCAGCCTCGCGATGGGGCATGGATGAGGACAGGCTGTCGGTAACGGGAGAAGGCTTCTCTCGCGTGTCCATCTTGGAGTCCATACTGTAGTAGACAGCTACGTCCTCCCGTGCTTCGCCTCCCAGGAACGGCTCCAGCGGAATCGTGTCCTCGAAGACCCGGCCGAATCGCTCGTAGACGGCCGGGTTCATGGTCCCGAAAGGATCGATGGCGTCGATGAAGAGCGTCGCGCCCTGGTGGGTGAAGGTGAGTGCGTTCATGATTCGCAGCTCGTCCATGGACTTCATGGTCGTGTGATCACCCAGGTTCGTGCAGCGCGAGGTGTGGAACTCGTAAGGGAGCGAGGGGCTGATGGTGCGGAAGAGCTTGCAGAAGAAAGCCTGGTGGTCGAAATCCTCGTAGAAATCGCCGCCGAGGTAGTCGCAGAAGTCGCGATGCCGCTCGGTGACACCTTGGATCCAGGGCGCCGCGGCAAGCGAGAACTGGTGGTTCACGGATGCACCCGGCTTGTGACGCCTGACTGCCGCGGTGGCCAGCGCCCCGAACTCGACCAGCCAGTCCTCCCGCTTCTGCTGGAAGGCGCGCCATCCCCGGTCATTCCAGTCCACGACACGGGGGATCGGTCCACCCAATTCCCGCTGGTGGCGCTCGCTGCATGCGGGACAGTAGCAGGGCAGCGGCCAGAAGGTCATGTCGAAGAAGACACCTTCGAAATCGAGTTGCGAGCAGAAGTCACGGACCTGTTCCTCGGTGAAGTGTCTGTAGGCGGCCGAGTTCGGGCAGCACACCCCGTAGCGCGATCCGCTGCCGGCGGGCAGGGTTTCCATGGGATCGCGTAGCCTCGGATCGCGGGACGCTCTCCCTGAGGCGTCCAGGATTCGCGAGGAAGGGACATGATCGTACGCCCAGTTGTCGAAGATCAGTGTGTAGTAAAGGATCACGTCCATACCCGCGGCGTGGCATGCGTCGAACACCTCGCGCGCAACGTTCCGGCCCTTCAGGCCCGGATGCATCGCGCCCACCTTCGTGGGCCAGTAACACCAGCCGACGTGAGAGTTTGTGTAGACCATCGCGACCTGTACCCGCGCAGCCTTCAGGTTATCGACGTACGCGGTTGGATCGAAGGAAGCCATGAACCTCTCGTCCCACGCCTCGATGTGCATGTCGACGAGATTCCGCCGGACCTTGCCCGAATACCATTTCTGCTCCATGTCAGAGGTGCCTTTCCCGCGCCCGCTCAGCGCTCTGGCGCAGCTGCCGTCGACTCTCGAGCAGCAAGCGTGGGTTCCAGCACGATATGCCGCTCAGTCGGAATCTTCTTGATGACATCCATGATCATCTCTACTGCCTTCTCCGCCATCTGCTGAACGGGCTGGATGATCGTGCTGAGCGACGGCTGGAGCATCTGGGGGAGAAGCAGGTCATCCATTCCTATGATCGAAACATCCTCCGGCACCCGCCGCCCGCGCGCAATCACGCCTTTGAGGACACCGGCCGCCATCAGGTCGTTCTGAGCCCAGATCGCAGTGATCCGGGGCTGGATCATCGCAAGCCTCTCGGCAGCGAGAATGCCGGCGGAGTAGCTGAAGTCGCCCTCGAAGATGCACTCCTTTTCCATCAGGATTCCCCGTTTGTTCAAGGCAGCGAGGAAGCCGTTGAGCCTGTCGATGCAGAGGTGGACTTTGAGCGGTCCAGTGACGCATGCGACCCGATGGTGGCCGAGCGATGCAAGGTGTTCTGCCGCCAGCGCTCCAGCCCCCTCGTTGTCGAGGCGCAGGCTGAGCAACTTGTCGGTATCGGCGATCCTGTCCAGCATGACGATCGGCACGTCTACCCCGGCGAGCATCTCGATGGCCCAGCTTTCGTCGGATGCCATGGCAAAGATGATGCCGTCCACGTGACGGGAGACCAGGTTGTCGATGATCTGCTGTTCGAAGTCGGGATCGGAGTGAGTGTTGAAGAGAAGGAGATTGTACCCTCGATCGATCACCGCGCGGTCCACGTGATCGATGAGCGAGGAGAAGAAAGGGTCGGAGATGCGGGGGACGATGAGCCCGATCGACCTGCCGCTCTTGCTTCTGAGACCCGCGGCAAGGAGATTCGGCCTGTAGTTCAGCTCGTCGATCGCCGTTCTCACCCTCTGTTCGGTGGAAGCGTCCACCGGGATCTTGCGGCTGATCACGCGGGAAACTGTCGAAATCGAGACCCCTGCCCGTTCCGCCACATCCTTCATCGACGCCATGTCTACCTCCTACGCGTATCCACCTGGCGCGGTCCTAGATGCGAAGGTCGGGGTTCTCGGGACCAAAGTGCTTCAGGAGCACCAGCGGATCGGTGCGGGAAGGGTTGCTGATGCGCACCCCCGCGCCCGCCGCCGATTCGCTCACGAAGTACTCGTCGTGGGTGAGCTGCCCGAAGCGGATGAGAGCCGGTGACTCGATGTCCCACGATCCCAGCGTCCCGTGCCCCTGCATCGCGATCAAGCCGTAGGCCGCGCTGTCGCGGATGACAGCGGTTCTCGCCGGCAGGACGGTCAATTCCTTGGCACTGAAGTAGCTGGACTTGTAGCAGACCCAGTTTTCCCGATAGCCTTCTGCCTCCATCTCCGCGATCCCCTTCGCCGCCAGGGGCGCCATGAAGCGCTGAGAGTGGAAGTCCGGGTCCACGTTCAGCTCCCAGTCGATCACATCCATGAGGTAGCCGAAGTCCCCCACCTTCTCCTTGGGTGTATCTTTCCAAAGCCCGCTCTCCTGGATGACCTGATCGTTGACCAGCGACTGGTACTGCGCGAAGACATCCGAGGCCCGCTGCGGCTCGTAGGTGCATAGGCTGCCCGGGGCGTGCAGCAGCCCGGGAGGCACGTCCCAGCCTGTGCCCACCTCCAGGCGGTAGCAGCGCGAGAGGTTAGTGATTTTGTTGTCGCCCCGGGTGAATGCCTTCAGGGCGGCCTCCACCTCTTCCTTCGTCGTGCCCGGGTTCAGCCCGAAGAAGGTGTAGGGGAAGTCCCCGCCGTGGTTGTTCACCTGGGGGGGAAGAAGTAGGCCTCGGGCTTGCCCAGCGCCCCCACGCGCTTGGCGTGCTGGTCGCGGTGGTGGATGTGATGGGGCAGGGGGCCCTTGTTGTCGAAGAACTTGGAGTACATCGGCCAGCCCTTGTGGGCGTTCCAGATCCGCGCCCCGATGAGAGCGCCTTTGAGCTCCTCTACCGCCTCCCTGAGGAGCGCCTTGTGCACCTCAGGGCCATCCTCGAAGACGAGGTAGCTCAAGCCCTCGTCGGCCGGTGTGCCGGGGCCGTTGTCGGCGTGGGTGGTGGAGGCGAACCAGCGTTCGTCGATGCCGCCCCGTGCGCTGCCCAGGCAGTAGTAGTCATCGGGATGGAGCTTGATTCGGCGCCCCGGGACGCAAAAGACGCGGGGAACCCAGGCAGGGGCGAGGCGGAGTATCCCGCTGCCCTGCTCGAACGCTTTGCGGATAGTAGCGCTTGCTGACTGGGCCATATGGACCTGCTCCTTTCCTAATGCTTGCACAATCGTTTGTGCAATCGTTATCATCTGACAAGAGTCGAATCGTGTCAAGGGCAATTAATGAAGAAAATAAAGTGTTGACAGGTCTCTGGAGACATGATAACGTTTGCACAAACGGTTGCACGAAAGGCGACGTCAGTCATGTTGATGGCAAGAAAGAGAACCGGCGACACCCTTTTCAACACGGCCACGGCGTTTTTTCTGGGGGTTGCGATCGTCCTTTCGCTTATTCCCTTTCTTTGGATGATCATGAACTGCTTCAAGACGACGGATCAGATATTCCAGAACCCTATCCAGTTGCCGCGAGCGTTTGATATTTCCGTCTTCCGAGCGGCATGGGAGCAAGCAAACTTCACGGTCGCGTTCAAGAACAGCATCATTTCTACTGTCTCGACGGTAGGCGCCATTCTTCTCTTCTCATCCTGGGCCGCCTTTCCGCTGGCAAGGATGACGTTTCGCGGTTCCACCTTCGTGCTTCGCTTTTTCATTGCGTCAATCATCATTAGCGGCCAGGTCATCATCATCCCGCTGTTTTATTTCATGACAAAGCTCGGATTCTACAACTCGCTCCTCTCGATCATCCTCGTCAATACGACCTTCGGTCTCCCACTCTCGGTTTACCTCTTCTGGGGTTTTTTCAAGGAGATTCCCGTGGAGGTGGAAGAGTCGACCCAGATAGATGGCTGCCCTCACCGGCGATTCTTCTGGAGCTTTCTCCTGCCGCTCTCGCGGCCAATCATCGCGACAGTGCTCATCTTCAATGCGCTCTGGACCTGGAACGAGTACCTGTTCTCCCTCACGTTCCTCAAGGTCGAGTCCGTGATGACCATTCCCCTGAAGCTCCAGCGTTTTTTCACGACCTTCAAGGTGCAATGGCAGTTCCTTTTTGCAGCCCTCACCATCGCAGTCCTTCCCGTCGTCATCCTCTACCTGGCGCTCCAGAGATCCTTCATCAAGGGATTGACGGCCGGGGCGGTGAAGCTCTGATGAAACATGTGAGGCCGACAATCCGTCGATTCGGGCTCTCCCCCTACCTTTACCTCGCGCCTGCGCTGATCCTGCTCCTTGCGTTCATGTATGCGCCGATGCTGGTCGCCGTTCGCTACTCACTATTTACCTTCAAGAGTTTCCGCCCGACTACTCTCGTCTGGCTTGAGAACTACCGAAGTGTCCTTCACGACAGCTTTTTCTGGAACTCGATCTTTCTCACCCTCAAGTGGGTGGTCATGACCGCGATCGTGCCTGGCCTTTTTGGACTCGTTCTCGCCCTGCTGATCGACTACAGCGGCGCAGGGAGAACGCTCTCCGGCATTACCCGCACGATTCTCTTCATGCCCATGATGATGTCCCTCGTGGCTGTGGGGCTGCTCTGGACGTTGATCTACAACCCGATGCTCGGCCTGGTCAACGCCCTTCTGAAGACGGTCGGCTTGGCCTCCACCGCACACCCGCTTGACGTCTTCGGCAGCACTCGGACGGCGCTGTACTTCGCGTTCATTCCCGTGGTGTGGCAGGGCTCGGGGTTCGCCATGGTGATCTTCTCGGCAGCACTTCAGGGGATTCCGAGCGAAATCCTTGAGGCCTCGGTCATTGACGGAGCAAACAAGATCACGCAGATTCGGCGGATCGTTCTGCCTTATATCGTCCGCACCATTACCATCATTGTGACGATCAACATGATCAGCGGGTTCAAGGCATTCGACTTGCTGAAGGTATTGACGGAGGGAGGGCCGGCGTCTGCTACGGAACTCACCTCGCTGTACATGTACCGTCAGGCGTTCTTCTCCTTCGACTTCGGAGCATCGTCAGCGATCGCGCTCCTCCTGTTCGCGATCGTGCTGGCATCAGTGCTGCTGATCAACGCCATCGTGAGCCGGCTGAACGCGCGATATGAGACCTGAGGCGAAGGGAGGTGATGGAAAGCTATGCCTTGCGGGCTGGTGCAGCCCTCATGCGAAGATGAACCCTGAATGCTGAACGACTACAAGGAGGAGAGAAATGAACATGAAACGTTTCCGTGCCGTTTTCATCATTGTCGCCATCATGGCGGTATTCGCGCTGCCGATCTCCGCCGCCCCGAAGACGACCATCACGTTCTGGACCGACGCGGGTGGCGATTTCCTGCCGTTCTTCAAGGACTACACGACGAAGCATGCCGACATCGATCTGCAGATCTCGGTGTACCAGACGGAAGACTACAAGACGCAGTCGCGTCTGGCGCTTTCATCCGGCACCGGCCCTGATGTGTGGACGACAAACAACGGCAGCTTCCACGACCAGTTCATCGATGGCGGCGGCGCGATGGATATGACTGCGGCAGCTCAGAAGTACGGCTGGGCCGCGCGCATCGACGCGAATAGCCTCGCCACGTGTGTGCGCGACGGGAAGCTCTATGGGCTCCCGTGGGGAGGCTTCTATCCCTGGCAGGTGCTGTTCGCGAACAAAGACTTCTTCAAGTCGAGCGGCCTCGCATATCCCAAGACGGTGGACGACCTGGTCGCACTGGCCAAGCAGATCCGCGCCAAAGGGATGCAGCCCGTAGCGTTTGGCAACAAGGACCTGTGGCCGGGCCAGATCATCTTTGGCGACTACATTCTCCAGCTCAAGGACCCTTCCATCGTAAAGGACCTCAACACGGGAAAAATGAAATGGACCGACTCCAAGGAAGCGGCAACCGTGTTCGACACTCTCGCAAAGCTGGCGAAAGGGCAGGTATTCGTTGACGGCTACCAGACCCAGGATCACGAGGCAGCGATCCAGGCATGGATCGGCAAGAAGGCTGCGTTCCTCTACAATGGGACCTGGTTTTATGGCGGGCACAAGGACATCCCCTTCGAGGTAGAAACGATCCCGCTCCCCCTGGTGAACGCGAGCACGGTGCTGAAGGGTGTGCAGCTGTTCCCGGATCCCGTCATCTTTGTGAATGCAAAGTCGAAGGTGCAAAATGCAGCGTTGGATTTCCTGGACTACGTCACCTCGGTTCCCTACTACCAGTTGCTGGCAAAGCAGAACGCCTGCTTCACGCCAAGCCCGGAGGCCAACAAGACTGTCGCCCTGCCCGGATGGCTCAAGGCAGAGCCCCTGCTGAAGCAGACGAGCTTCCCGCAGTCAAACTACTGGACGGTGACCTTTCCCGTGCCCGTGGAAGAGGCATTCGGCCGGCAGATCCAGGCCATCATGGCTGGGCAGGCGACGACCGCCCAGGCGCTCCAGGCAGTCGAAGACGTACACGCTAAGAACAGATAAGATCCGGTTCCTGGCACGAGTAGCAAGTGGCCCTTCGGGGCCACTTGCTTTTGGGATGGAGTGGGACATAGCACATCCGGGCCGTTCGGTGCTGCGATCTGCGTGGTATTTGCGATCAGGCGATCATGGTACGTTTTCACGTGGATCATCGTTGCCACAGTGGCGCAGGTCGGAGTCTCGCGGCGCCGACGTTGAAGGGTGCTGGATGAAAAGGGGGCCGTTCATTGAACCAACGAGAGCGAGTCGCAGCATCCATTTGTCACAACCAGCCTGACAAGGTGCCCTACCACATCGACTTCACTGCACCCGCGCATGAAACGATGGCGTCATGGTACGGAGACCCCAATTTCACCGCATCGCTCGGAAACTGTCTCCTTTTCCTGGAAACGGAGCCCAGAAACGGCTGGCGCAGGGTTGATGGCGAGGTCTGGTCAGACCAATTCGGTGTGCGTTGGGATAGGACGATAGATAAAGACATAGGAACGGTCTGTGTCTCGCCGGTCACCCCCGATAACCTCTCTACGTATCCATTTCCCGACCCGGATGATCCTGCCTGTTTCGAGGGCTGGGACAAGGAACTCGCAGCCCGCGGAGACAGGTTCGCCGTGGGAAATCTCGGCTTCAGCCTGTTCGAGCGTGCATGGACCCTGGCCGGCATGGAATGCGTGCTGATGGACATGGCCGACGACAAGCGGTTTGTTAACGCGTTGCTTGATCGGATACTCGATTTCAACCTGAGGATAATCGAGAAGGCGTGCACGTTCCCGATCGACGCGATGCGGTTCGGCGATGATTGGGGACACCAGAGAGGACTGATCATGGGGCACGCGCTCTGGAGCGAGCTGATCGGCCCTCGCGTCCGAAAGATGTACGAGCTGACCCGGGCGAAAGGCAGGCACGTCCTCATCCACTGCTGCGGCAAGGTGGACGAATTGTTTCCCGATCTCATCGAAAGCGGAGTGGAAGTGTTCAACCCGTTCCAGCCCGAGGTCATGGACGTCTATGAGATGAAGCGCCGATTCGGAGACAGCCTCACTTTCTTCGGAGGGATCAGCACTCAGAAAACGCTTCCGTACGGCACCGTCAACGAGGTCACGGAGGAGGTGAAGCGCCTTCTCGACAGGGTCGGGACACGAGGCGGCTACATCGCCTCTCCTGCCCATGCGGTGCCGAAAGACGCAAGACCCGAGAATGTCGCCGCAATGATCGAGGTGCTCCAGAGCCAATAGGTTCTCCGAGACGCCGCAGCCGGCAGGCGGATATGGCGCATGAGCCCGGCACGAACGGGAGGAGTAACGAATCAATGTGGTTCAAAGCGGACATAAGCGACCGCATCGCGATCAAGGGCGCCTGGTTCAATTTCATGCCGTCGTGGTGGCATCGCAACTATGGGTTCGAGTACGGCGAGAGGATGGTTTTCGATCCGGACTACCGAGTGGGCATGCACCAGGCGATGCGCCGAGTGATGGCGGAACGGTTCGGGAATGCGAAGCTCGGAGAGGCCGACCCAAGACCCGTCGTCGTGGCTCCCAACTGGGAGAATGCCGTTACCGGCGCCCTCTGCGGATGCGAGGTGCATTACCCGAAGGACAACTATCCTCTCATGCGTCATCTCGGCGAAGAACGAATAGGGTCGCTTGCCGTGCCGGCGGACCTCTGGACGGCTTTTCCGTACAGCGAGATACTGCGCCAGGTCCGCCATCTGAACACGAGATTCGGGGCCGATGCCGCGCCGGTCATTCCCACCCGTGGAATCCTGAACGAAGCGGTCCTCTTGCGTGGCGATGCTCTCTTCGCCGAGATGCTCGTCGAGCCCGCGAAGGCCTCGCGCATACTCGGCTTCAGCTTTCAGCTGATGAAGGCGCAGATTGCCGCGAACTTTCTGCACAGCGCCTGCCCGGTCATGATCTTCAACTGCACCGTGCCGCTGGTGGGTCCCGCGACCTACAGGGAGAAGCTGCAGGCGTACGACGCCGCCATTGCAGGGCTCTGCCACACAGGGGGCGTCACGTTCTCTCTCCATCACTGCGGGAATCTCGATTCCTACGCGTCGGCATATCGTTCGCTTGCCCCGCGCTATGCACTGCTCGACATAGGGCACGAGTCGAACGTGCGAGCGGCCCTGGAGACATTCCCCGAGGCAGAGGTTTCGCTGATAGTTTCCGCGCAGCTCATGAGCACAGGGTCTCCTGCCGACGTGGGCGAGAAAGTCGACCAGGTCCTGGAGGCAACACGGGGCCACTGGCATCGCCTGTGGCTGAACGTCGCCGACATTGAGTACGGTGCGCCGGACGGGAATGTACAGGCAGTCTACGAAAGGCTGAAACAGGCAGCGTAGTCCGCCGCGACGCTCGGCCGGTCACGTGCGTACGCATCCGACTGCAGACAATGGGCCAGTTATTCGCCATACTGGGGTACTGCAAAGGAAAAGAATGAAGACAGTCAAGATGCTCGGAAGTGAACGCGTCGCGGTGATCGAGCTGCCGGTGCCGGAGCCGTCCGGCCCGCTTGTGGTGGTAAAGATCATGGCGTCCACCATCTGCGGCAGCGAGATGCACGGCTACCGGGAGCCGCACGCCCAGGACAGCAACGGCGGCCACGAAGCCGTCGGGGTCGTCTGGAAGACGGACGCCGCTCGCTTCGTAAAGGAAGGCGACAGGGTGTCGCTCTTTGCCCAGTCCAGCTGCGGCCGATGCATCCATTGCCTGGCCGGCAACTGGGTGCTCTGCGAAAGCCCCGCCCCGGCCCGGTTCCCCGGCAACCACTCCCAGTACGTGCTCCTCGACGAGCGTCACTGCCTTCCCCTGCCGGACGACATCTCATTTGAAACCGGCACGCTCCTCGGCGATGCGCTGGGAACGCCGCTGCGGGCGATCAAGCGGCTGCGCCTGAGCGCCCTGGACACGGTGCTGATCACGGGGCAGGGCCCCGTGGGTCTCGGGGCGACTCTCCTGGCGCGCTTCTTCAACGCCACGGTGATCGCCGTCGACCCCATTGCCTTCCGTCGCGCCAGGGCGAAGGAGCTGGGCGCCGATCATGTCCTCGATCCGACCAGCGACGACGTGGCCGCGGCGGCCAGGGAGATCACGGGCGGCCTGGGAGTCGACGTGGCCATGGACTGTTCCGGGAAAACGGACGCGGAGGTGCTTTGCCTGGAGGCGGTGCGGCGCGGCGGACGGTATGCCTTCGTGGGCGAGAATGCCGGGGACATCCCGGTCAAGCCGAGCCAGCACTTCATCCGGCGTGACCTGGAAGCTGTCGGCACGTGGTACTTCACCCCGTCGGACCACCTGGACATGATCAAGCTCGTGCGCCGGGGACTCGCGCCGGAACGGCTCATCACGCATCATTTCGGGATCGACCAGGCGCAGGAGGCCTTCATCACGTTTGCGGCAGGACAGGCAGTCAAGGTGATTCTTCAGCCGTGGGAGTAGCCGCCGCGCCCGCGTTGGAGGCGGCAGCCGACCCCGTGTTGGAGGCGGCAGCCGACCCCGTGTTGGAGGCGGCAGTCGACCCCGTGTTGGAGGCGGCAGCCGACCCCGTGTTGGAGGCGGCAGCCGACCCCGTGTTGGAGGCGGCAGCCGACCCCGTGTTGGAGGCGGCAGCCGACCCCGTGTTGGAGGCGGCAGCCGACCCTGCGAGGCGCTGACGGAAGTCGTCCGGGAACAGGAGAGGAGAGATCATGGCGATCACGGGAGAATGGGTTCGTTACGAGGGGGGATCGGGCTACTTCGCGAGGCCGTCCGGGCCCGCGACGTCCGGCGCCGCGGCAAAGCTGCCCGGTGTCCTGGTGATCCAGGAGGCCTTCGGGGTCAACCCGCACATCGAGGACGTGACGCGGCGCATCGCGGCGGCCGGTTACGCGGCGCTCGCGCCCGACCTTTTTGCGGGGGCCGGGACACGCCCGCCGGCACTCGCCGGCGAGCGCATCGCCGAGGCGCTCGGCTTCGCGGCACGGCTGCCGCCGGGGTCGATGTTCGATGCTGCCACGCGGGAGCGGGAGCTCGCCAAGCTGGAGCAGGCGCCGCGGCAGCGCATCGCGGAGACCTACAGCCAGATCTTCTCCTTCGCGTCGCCGGGGAGTTCGCAGGCGCTCATGGCGCCGCTCACGGCCGGCTATCGCCACCTCCGCGAGCGTCCCGAGTCCAGCGGGCAGAAGGTGGCATGCGTCGGGTTTTGCATGGGCGGCGGGCTCTCTGCCCTCCTTGCCTGCGAAGAACCGGAACTTCCCGGGGCAGCGGTCTTCTACGGCAACGCTCCGGCGGCCGAGAAGATCGCCCGCATCGCGTGTCCCGTCATCGCCTTCACCGGGGCGAAGGACCAGCGTGTCAACGCCGGGATACCGGCCTTCGAGCAGGCCATGCGCGCCGGGGGAAAGTCGTTCGAGCACCACCTCTACGAAGGGGCCGGTCATTCTTTTTTCAACGACGATGGCGCCGCGTACAACCCGGATGCTGCGCGTGATTCCTTCTCCCGGCTGCTGGCATTCTTCCTGAAGACCCTGAAAGGGTAGGGTCGGCGGTGAACACGCCGCGCGAGTGCCTCGTGATGGCCAAGCCCGCCGGGCCGCGATGCAACATGCGCTGCGCGTACTGCTATTACCTCGGCAAGGAGGCGGTCCTGCCGCGCGGGCCGGGCCGCCTTCCGGTCGATCTCTTGAAGCGCTACATCGCGCAGCGGATCCAGTCATCGAGCGCGCCCGCGGTGCACTTCGAGTGGCACGGCGGAGAGCCTACGCTGCTGGGCCTGGACTACTTCCGCACGATCGTCCGCATGCAGCGCGCCCACCTTCCGCCGGGGCGCACCGTCACCAACGGCCTGCAGACCAATGGGTACGTCCTCGACGGCGCGTGGGCAGGATTCCTCGCAAAGGAGGGCTTCTCCGTCGGGCTGAGCCTCGACGGACCCGCCGACCTCCATGACGCGTTTCGAAGGAGCGCCGATGGGGGACCCACGCACGCCCGCGTGGAGCGGGCCTACGCGCTGCTGAAGGAGCGGGGCGTGTTCGTCAACCTGCTCTGCGTGCTCCACGCTCGCAACGCGGCCGAGCCCGACCGAGTGTACGACTACTTCATGGCGCTGGGCGCACCGCACCTGCAGTTCCTGCCGTACGTGCCGCGAGGGACTGGCGCGGGTGCGAGCGCGGCAGCCGACCCCGTGTTGGAGGCGGCAGCCGACCCCGCGTTGGAGGCGGCAGCCGACCCGGTGTTGGAGGCGGCAGCCGACCCGGTGTTGGAGGCGGCAGCCGACCCCGCGTTGGAGGCGGCAGCCGACCCCGCGTTGGAGGCGGCAGCCGACCCCGCGTTGGAGGCGGCAGCCGACCCCGTGTTGGAGGCGGCAGCCGACCCGCTCACCATCGGCACGTTCCTCTGCCGCGTGTTCGACCGCTGGATCGACGAAGGCGCCGGCCGGACGGTGATACAGAACATCGACGAGGCGCTTCGCCCGGTCTTCGGGCTGCCGCATGCGCTTGTGCGTCCACCGTGAGACCTGCGGCGAAGTGGCGGTGCTGGAGCGCGACGGGTCTTTCTACGCCTGCGATCACTTCGTGGACGCGGAGCACAGGATCGGGTCGCTGCGGGAGCGGTCCCTGGCCGACCTGGCATGCGATCCGCGCATGGTCGCGTTCGGCGACGCCAAGCGCGACACGCTTCCGCGGGCCTGCCGGGAGTGCGACGTGCTGGCGTGGTGCAACGGCGGGTGTCCCAAGGACCGCTTGCCCGCGTCTGCCCGGCGAAGCGGGAGGGCTCAACAGGCTCTGCGCGGCCTACACGATGTTCTTCCGGCATGCGAAGCCGGAGCTCACGCGGCTGGCGGCACACGTGCGCGAAGGCCGGCCGCTGCGGGATTTCAGCAGATCCGGGGAATGATCCGCCGCGGGCTCACGTGACGAACGAATTTGCCTCCGCCTGCTGAAATGAGTAGCGTTGAGCCCGGCTGCAATGGAAGAGCGTCGAAGAACCCGCAAGGTGATCACAATCCTCGACCAGGAGCTCCTGAACCACGTGCGGGCGGTCTTCAAGGCCGGCGCCGGAGAGGCTCGGCTCCTCACGCGCGAAAAGCTGGCCGCGCTCCTGGGCATCAAGGACGAGACCATCTCGCAGCGCATCTTCACCATGTTCGACGGCACCGGCCGTGACGTGATCGAGGAAGGCGCGTTCCAGAAGGCCGTGATCTCCCTGGTTCTCGGGGAGGAAGAGGCGAAGATCCGGTTCGTCTTCGACCTGCACGACAGCGACGGGGACGGGGGGATCAGCCGCGACGATCTGTCCCGCATGCTGGACGCTTCGCTGCGCAACAACGCCATCAGCATGACCGAAAGCCAGAGACGGGACATGGCGGAGCTGCTTTTCAAGGCAGCGGACCGCAGGCACGACAACAGGATCGATTTCGCCGAGCTCAAGATGCTTCTCGCGCGCTACCCGCTGATACGCAACGACCTGGTCAAGAGCGTCGCGGCCTGGTTCTGGAAGGAGCGCGACGGCACCCAGCGGACCAGGCGGTCACGGGCTTCCACCGTGCGGTTTCTTGCCCTCGTCCTGCCGTCGATCCTCTACCAGAACTTCCTGCTCGTTGCGTACGTTGCCCTGAACGCGTGGCTGTTCTGGCACGCGGCCCACCGCTACGCCCTGGCAGGCGCAAACGTGTACATCCAGGTCGCCCGCGGCGCCGGCGCCTGCCTGAACCTCAACGGCGCGCTCGTGCTCATTCCCATGATGCGCACGCTCCTCACGTGGATGAGGAAGAGCTTCCTCTCCGCGGTGTTCCCGGTGGATTTCAACGTGGACATTCACAAGCTGCTCGGGCACGCGGTGTTCCTCTTCTCCATCGTTCACTCGGCCGCACACCTGCTGAACTATGCGTCCCTGGCTGCCACGGTGCCGTTCAGCCGCAACCTGTTCGGCACCGAAGCGGGGCTCACCGGGGTGATCCTCCTCTCGGCGTTCGGCATCATGTGGATTTTTGCCCAGGATTCCATTCGCCGGAGGGGATGGTTCGAGGCATTCTCCGTCACCCACTCCCTGTACGTCGTCTTCTTCGTCGTGCTGCTGGCCCACGCGCCCAACTTCTGGAAATGGGCCCTCCTTCCCCTCGCGGCCTACGGCATCGAGATCTACCTCAAGAGCTATCACAAGCGTGACGTCTCCTTTGTCCGTGAAGCAGCCGCGCTTCCGTCGGGGGTCGAGCCGGCTGCGCATCCGCAGGCCCGAGCGCTTCGTGTTCCAGCCGGGAGACTACCTGTTCCTGAAAGTGCCGAAAGTGAGCAGGTTCGAGTGGCACCCGTTCACCATCAGCAGCAGCCCGGAGGAGGAGAAGGACCTGAGCGTGCACGTGCGGGGGCTGGGAAACTGGACCCGTGCCCTGTACGACCTGGTCCAGGGTCTGCCCAGGGACGACCCGTACCTCCCGGTGGAGATCCGCGGACCGTTCGGGGCGCCCAGCACGCGGATCTTCCGCTCGCAGTGTGCCGTGCTCATCGGGGCAGGGATCGGCGTCACTCCCTTCGCTTCCATCCTGCGCAGCATTCTCTCCAGAAAGGAAAAAGGCGAGGAGCTCACGCTCCAGAAGGTCTACTTCTACTGGCTGAACAGGGACCGCCGCTCGTTCGAGTGGTTCACCGACATGCTGGCGGAGATCGAGAAGGCGGGGATGGGGAGCTTCATCGAGCTGAACATCTACATGACGGACGCCCCGATCAACGCCACGTCGGGCCTGATGAAGATCGGCATGGACCTTCTCAGCCGGCAGGAAAGCCACGACCTCACGACGGGCCTCCAGACCATCACCACGTTCGGCCGGCCCGACTGGGAGCGGGTATTCCACGACATCGCCCGGCGCGGTTCCCATCGCGCCGTGGACGTGTACTTCTGCGGGCCGTACCCGCTGGCGCAGATCGTGAAGCATGCCGCTCGACGGCAAGGCTTCCGCTTCCGCAAGGAGAACTTCTAGGAGTGGAGATCGCGCCTGGCGGGAGGGTGCGCCGGCCGCTGGGCTCAGTAGATCCAGGGAATGATCCTGCGCGGGACGCGGCGCACGTATTCCGTCCACAGGGCGCCGTACTTCGCGGCGCACCGCTTTTCGTCGGCGCGCTCCCGCGGAAGGAGCAGTGCCACGTAGTACAGGGGATACAGCCAGACCACCCAGACGCCCGGCCACCCCAGGGAAAGCGTGAGTCCCGTGGCCATCAGGATCTCGCCCAGGTAGTTCACGTGCCGCGACACCGACCAGAACCCGCTGCAGAGGAGCGCGTTCTGCCCGTCGCTCAGCGCCTTCGGCTTTATGAAGCCGAGGAGCGCCCGCCCGGGCTCCGTCTTGAAGAAGAACTTCTGCATGTTCGCACCGCGCGAAAGCATCCAGCCGGCGAAGAAGACGACGGCAGACGCCACGAGGGTCCACGGGGAGGTGCGGGGGTCGGGCAGGTCGGCGGTCGCCCAGAGACCCACCGCGTAGAAGTAGGGATAGAAGGTGAAGCATCCCCAGCCGAGCTTGAAACCGACCCGCTCGGCGAAGATGTCGTACGTGTAGAGGTGCACCGTCTCGAACACGAGGTAGTCCACGACGAACCAGAAAAAAAGGAAGCAGTACAGCAGCACCCCGGGCGAAAGGCTCGACCCGTACGTCAGGATGTGGTGGGCCAGGAACGAAAGGAGATTCAGCGCGAGCAGGGCCGCGCCCACGAGGTAGAGGAACATCTTGGCGTCCACTTTCCCGTTGAAGAACTGCCGGTTCTGCGAGCGCCCGAGGTAGAACTCGGCCAGGAAGTGCCTGCCCGTGGCCTTGTCCGACAGCACCATGACGAGGCTGAAAAGCAACCCCAGCACGCATGACCCTGCCAGGCCGGACCAGCGATGCTCGTAGAGCCAGTCCCACCCCAGGACCCCGGTCCTGCCTGCCGCTGCCCAGAGCAGCGCCAGGACGCCGAGCACCAGCGGCCCGTTCAGCCGGTAGGTGAGCGGCGCGCCCGTGCGCGTGTCATGGACGTATCCCACGACCCTGCGGGCCGGCAGCACCAGGTGCAGGACAAGGATGAGCGCGTCGATGACCCAGGGCGCGAAAAACCCGGCGAAGAAATCGTTCATGAAAGGCTCCTCGTCGATCCGTCCATGATCCCGATGGCCGCGCGCCGTGGCAGGAGCCTGCTCAAAAGGAAATTCGCCGTGCGGTTGACGAAACCGGGGATCACGATCGGTCCGCGGTGAAGGGCGCGCAGCGCCGCGTTCACGACCACCTCCGGCTCGAGCGTACCCGGTGCTTCCTTGCCGGCTGTCTTCGCGTACCCGGGGGTGCGGATGGCCCCGGCAGCACAGGCGAGGACGTCTATCCCCCGGCCGCGCAGCTCGCTCCAGAGACTCTCGGCCAGAACCCGGGTGAACGCCTTGCTCGAGCCGTAGGCCGCCAGCCGCGGGGCGCCCTGGTTGCCCGACAGGGATGTCATGAGAAGCACGGCCCCCCGGCCGCGGAGGATCATGGGTGGCAGGAAAGCGCGGAGCAGCGTGAGCGGCCCCCGGATGTTCACGTCCACGACGCGCATCAGGTCCGGGAGGGCAGCCGTGGCGAACTCGCCGACCGGCGCGAAGGTCGCGTTGTAGACGACCAGCCCCACATCGAGGTCCGCGCAGGCAGCCTGCAGCTTCTCGTGGCAGGAGGGTGACGCCAAGTCCCCGTCGACGCAGCGGACCTCGACGCCGAAACCCTTGCGCAGGTCCGCCGCGAGCTTTTCCATGAGGACCTTCCGACGCGCCGCCAGCACGACGTTCATGCCGTGTTGGGCCAGCGCCCGCGCATAGGCCGCGCCAAGGCCCTCCGAGGCACCGGCGACCAGTGCCCATGCCCCGTAGCGCTCCGTGAAATCGTGATGGTGCCGTCCATCCATTGCCAGACGCCTTCCCACACCTGCCTCCCGGTCCCGGCGGAGGATAGCATCGGCTGCCTATGCTGTCAACGCCGCGGGTCTACTTCCTGACGTCCATCAGCAGGGAGACGGGAAAGTGATCGCTTTCGTTCTTCCGGGATCCGGCGTAGTCGGTGGTCCAGTAGTCCGCGCCGGCCTTCTCCACCCGGGCCTGCAGGGCAGCCGGCACGAATATGTGATCGTACCAATGATCCGGCCCCCTGCGGCCGATGGTGGTCCCTTCCTTCGGAATCACGTCATGGTTGTCGAGAGCCTGCAGCGACGCGAAGTCCGCTGCCGTGTCGTCATTGAAGTCCCCGGCGATGATGGTGGAGCTCGTGTCGCCGGCCTGGTGCTCGAACCAGCGGTACACCTCTCCGAGGTGGGCGATCTCGGCGCGCCGCTCGGCGGCCGTGGAACCGTACACGATGTGGCAGGCGACGAGGGTGAAGGCGAACCCGGTGGCCTTGACCCTCATCCGGAGGCCGAAGGGAGGTCGGAAGAACTCACGCGGAACCGGGTATTCCCCGATCACCTTGATTACCTCCACGGCGCTGTCATAGAAGAAGCCGAAGTGCTCCTGGTAGCTTCGCGATCCTTCTCCCGAAGGGCTCACGAAGTCTGCCCACCCCGCCCCCAGGCGGGCGAGCAGCCGCGCGGGACCCCGGGCGTTCATGACCTCCTCGGCTGCAACGACGTCGAACGACGCGACCACCCGCGCAAGCACCGCGTCGTCCTTCGCGTCCTGGCCGAGCCGCTCCAT
Source organism: uncultured Spirochaetota bacterium (assembly GCA_963768665.1). Classification (GTDB taxonomy): domain Bacteria; phylum Spirochaetota; class Spirochaetia; order SZUA-6; family Fen-1364; genus Fen-1364. Next base: position 1,004,662 of record CAVYIU010000007.1, read on the forward strand.
GTTGTAGCTGGCGACGCGGAGCTCCTGCCCGGGCGCACCCGCTGCGAGAACCACGACCCCGAGGAGCGCCAGGAGCCTCGTTTTCATCCGCTGGAGTATGCCCCGACTCACGGCTCCCTGCCAATGACGGGCTGCGGAGGAGTCCCTCGCGCGTATTGACGGTCCCCGAGCCGAAATCCTACTTTCTCATCATGAGCCAATTCATGAGCCTCCCCGTGAAGCGGATGGCCGCGTTCCTCGCGTTTGCCGCAGTCGCTGCCGTCCTCTGGTCGGCTCCCGCCGTCACGATCTCGAACGCGCTCAGCCTCCATGACGCGCCGAAATACGGCCCGGGATTCACCCACTTCGACTACGTGAACCCCGACGCGCCCAAGGGCGGCACGATGCGGCAATCGATCGTCGGCACGTTCGACAACTTCAACGCCTTTGCGCAGCGCGGCGTCGCCGAGGCGAACGCGAGCTCCTTCTACGACACGCTCATGAGCGCCTCGGAGGACGAGGTCGAGGTGTTCTACGGGTTGATCGCCCAGAAGGTGGAATATCCCGCCGACTTCACCTGGATCATCTTCGATCTCAACCCGAAGGCGAGGAACCAGGACGGGTCTGCCATCACCGCGGACGAGGTGGTGTTTTCGTTCAACAAGTTCATGAGCGAAGGGGTCCCCCAGTTCAAGCAGTACTACGCGGATATCTCGAAGGTCGAGGCACTGGATCCCCTGCGCGTGAAGTTCAGCCTCTCGCAGGGGGACAAGGCGCTGATGGTGTCGCTTGCGCAGCTCGCCATCCTGCCGCAGAAGTACTGGCAGAGCCGCAAGCTGTCCGATCCCCTGACAGAGATCCCCATGGGCAGCGGCGCCTACACGGTGAAAGACGACAAGATCGGCGAGTACGCCGTGTACCAGCGCATCCCGAGCTACTGGGGCGCTGACCTGCCGGTGAACAAGGGGCAGCTCAACTTCGACGCGCTTCGCTTCGACTACTACCGCGACCAGACGGTTGCCTTCCAGGCCTTCACGGCGGGCGAGTACGACCTGTACCAGGAAAGCATCTCGAAGAACTGGGCCACCATGTACACGGGCAGGAACTTCGACAACGGGGCCATCGTCAAGGAGGAGATTCCTCACCAGATCCCCCAGGGGATGCAGGCCCTGGTGTTCAACATCCAGCGCCCCCTCTTCAAGGACGTGCGCGTGCGGGAAGCCCTCGGCTACGCGATGGACTTCGAATGGATGAACAAGAACCTGTTCTACAACCAGTACACGAGGTCGCGCAGCTACTTCATCAACACCCCCTACGAGGCGAAGGGGCTGCCCAGCCCGGCTGAGCTCGCCATCCTGGAGCCGCTGCGGGGGAAGATCCCGCCCGGGTCTTCACCACCGAGTACAACCCGCCCGTCACCGACGGCTCGGGGGAGATCGGGCCCCAGCTCACGAAGGCCTTTGCCCTCCTGAAGGACGCGGGATGGGAGGTGAAGAGCGACACCGGCAAGCTCACCAACACGCAGACCGGGGACCCGTTCTCCTTCGAGCTGCTGATCTACGATCCCTCCCAGCAGAGGATCGCCATTCCCGTCCAGAAGAACCTCCAGCGCATGGGCATCACCATGGCGATCCGCCAGATCGATGCGGCGCAGTTCACGAATCGGCTCCGCTCACGTGACTTCGACATGATCAGCGGAGGCTACGACGCCAACTACTACCCCAGCACGGACATGAAGATCGTGTGGCGCTCGGACTACCTCGCGGACACCTACAACCAGGCGGGCGTCCAGGATCCCGCGGTGGACGCCCTGATCGACGGCATCGTCGCGCACCAGGAGGATCCCGCGGCCCTCCTGAACTGGGGCCACGCGCTGGACCGGGTCCTCACCTGGAACTTCTACGTCATCCCCGAATGGTACCTGAGCAAGTTCCGCGTCGCGTACTGGAACAAGTTCTCGCGGCCCCCGGTGCGGCCGAAGTACACCCTGGGCCTGGGCAGCTGGTGGCTGGACAAGGACAAGGAGGCGCGCCTGCCCCGGAGCTGACGGGCCGCCCCCCATGGGTCGCTACATCGGCAGACGGCTCCTCCTGATGATCCCGACGCTCTGGGCGATCATCACGCTGAACTTCTTCATCGTGCAGATCGCCCCGGGCGGGCCCGTGGACCAGGCGGTCGCGCAGATGCGCGGCAAGGCCGGCATAGCGGCCCTGGAGCGGATCTCCGGGCAGGGAACCCAGGAGGTCGCGCCGTCCTCGGGATCCACTTCCACCGGCGGGGCGCAGAGCCCGTCCCTCTACCGCGGGGCGCGCGGGCTCGATCCCCAGACGATCGAAGAGATCAAGAAGCGTTTCGGCTTCGACAAGCCGCTGCTGACGCGCTACGGGGAGATGCTGCTCCGTTACGCGACGTTCGACTTCGGTGACAGCCTGTTCCGCGGCCGCAGCGTGATCGGGCTGATCATGGAGCGCATGCCCATCTCGATATCCATCGGGTTCTGGAGCACCCTCATCATCTACCTGGTCTCCATCCCGCTGGGCATCCGCAAGGCCGTGCGCCACGGCACGAGGTTCGACGTGTGGACGAGCACCGCCGTGGTGATAGGCAACACCATCCCCACCTTCCTCTTCGCCATCGTCCTCATCATCTTTTTCCCGGCGGCTCCTACCTGAAATGGTTTCCCCTCCGCGGACTTGTCTCCACGGACTTCGCCTCCCTCTCTTTTCTGGCGAAGATCGCCGACTACTTCTGGCACCTCGCGCTGCCCGTGCTCGCCATGGTGATCGGAGGCTTCGCCACCCTCACCATGCTCACGAAGAACTCCTTTCTCGACGAGATCAACAAGCAGTACGTGAGCACCGCCCGCGCCAAGGGCCTGACGGAAAGGCGCATCCTCCGTCGCCACGTGTTCCGCAACGCCATGCTCCTGGTCATAGCGGGATTTCCATCGGCCTTCATCGGCATGCTCTTCACGGGCTCGGTCCTCATCGAGGTCATCTTCTCCCTCAACGGGCTGGGGCTCCTCGGGTTCGAGGCCACGATGCAGCGCGACTACCCGGTCATGTTCGGGACGCTCTACATGTTCACCCTTCTCGGTCTCATTCTGGGGCTCGTGAGTGATCTCACCTACACGATCGTCGACCCCCGCATCGATTTCGGGACCAGGGGCGCCTGAGGTGCGCATCGCCGTGAGCCGCATGAACCAGGAGCGCTGGAGGAGATTCCGATCGCACCGCAGGGGGTTCGTGTCCCTGTGGGTCTTCGTCGTCCTTTTCGGCGCGAGCCTCTTCGCCGAGCTGATCGCCAACGAGGTTCCCCTGCTGGTGGGCTATGAGGGGCGGCTGTACGTGCCGCTCCTGAGGACTTTCATGGGGAAGGACTTCGGGGGCGAGTTCGCGACAGCGGCAGACTACCGTGATCCGTCGATGCAAAAACTCATCACCGCGAAGGGATGGATGATATGGCCGCTGATCCGTTTCCGCTATGACACGATCAACTACGACCTCCCGAGCCCCGCTCCCTCCCCGCCGAGCGGGGCCAACGTGCTGGGCACGGACGAAAATGGAAAAGACGTCCTGGCGATCCTGATCTACGGCTTTCGCATCTCCGTCCTTTTCGGGCTTGCCCTCACCCTCTTTTCCAGCGCCATCGGCATTTCCGCCGGGGCCATCCAGGGCTACTACGGGGGGCGCGTTGACATCCTGGGGCAGCGATTCATCGAGGTCTGGTCGGGCATGCCGACCCTGTTTCTCCTTATCATCCTTTCCAGCGTGGTACAGCCCAATTTCTGGTGGCTCCTGCTGATCACGCTGCTCTTCGGCTGGATGAGTCTCGTGGGGGTCGTGCGCGCCGAGTTCCTGCGGGCGCGCAACCTGGAGTACGTCCTTGCCGCCCGGGCCCTTGGAATGAGCAACGCCCGCATCATCTTTCGCCACATCCTGCCCAACGCCACCGTGGCCTCCCTCACCTTCATGCCGTTCATCCTCGGAGGTTCCATCACCACGCTCACGTCTCTCGACTTCCTGGGCTTCGGGCTTCCCGTCGGGTCCCCGTCGCTGGGAGACCTGCTCGCCCAGGGCAAGGCGAACCTCCAGGCCCCCTGGCTGGGGATCTCCGCGTTCGTCGTCCTGGCCGGCACGCTCAGCCTGCTCGTCTTCATCGGCGAGGGGGTTCGTGACGCCCTCGATCCGCGGCGGGCGGCCTGAATGCCGACGGACGCGGATCGCGCTTCCCTCCTTCCCGCCGCGCGCCTGCTCAGCATCAGGAACCTCCACGTGGGGTTTCGCCGGGCAGGGGAGATCAGGCGGGTGGTGCACGGGGCCGACCTGGATCTCGATGAGAAGGAGACCCTCGCCCTCGTGGGGGAAAGCGGCTCGGGGAAAACGGTGACCGCGCAGGCGATCCTCCGCCTGATCCCCGAATCCATCATCGCCTACCCGGAAGGCAGCGTCGCGTTTCGCGGCCGCGACGTGCTGGGCATGGATTCTCGACAGCTCCTCGGCATCCGCGGCAGCGAGATCGGCATGATCTTCCAGGAACCCCTGTCGTCGCTCAATCCCCTGCACACGGTGGAGAAGCAGGTCAGCGAGACGCTGATGCTCCACCAGGGGCTCGCCCGGAACAAGGCAGCGTCGACGGCGCCTCGAATGGCTGCGCAAGGTCGGCCTCAGGGACCCCGAGAAGCGCCTGCGGGCCTATCCCCACCAGCTCTCCGGCGGCGAGCGCCAGCGGGTCATGATCGCCATGGCGCTGGCCAACCGGCCCCGCCTCCTGATCGCCGACGAGCCCACCACGGCCCTCGACGTGACCATCCAGGCGCAGATCCTCGGGCTGATCAAGTCGCTGCAGAGAGAGCTGGGCATGGCGGTGCTCTTCATCACCCACAACCTCGGCATCGTGCGCTCATTCGCCGACAGGGTGGCCGTCATGCACGACGGCCTGATCGTGGAAACCGGTCGGACCGAGGAGATCTTCCGCTCGCCCCGTCACGACTACACGCGGTCGCTCCTCGACGCCGAGCCCAGCGGTGATCCCCCCGCGCCGGACGCCAGCCGCCCCGCCGTCCTTCGCGTGGACGACCTCAAGGTCTGGTTTCCCATCCAGCGGGGATTCCTTCGCAGAACGCATGGATACGTGAAGGCGGTCGACGGCGTGGCCTTTGCACTGCGGCAGGGCCAGACCCTCGGGATCGCCGGCGAGAGCGGGTCAGGCAAGACCACGCTGGGCCGGGCGATGCTCAGGCTCGTGGCCAGCACGGGGGCCGTCACCTTCGAGGGAGCGAGGATCGACGGGCTCTCCCCGGTCGACCTTCGTCCGCTGCGGCGCAGGATGCAGATCATCTTCCAGGATCCCTTCGGGAGCCTGAGCCCGCGGTTGTCCGCGGAGCAGATCATCGGCGAGGGCCTCATCGTGCACGGCGTCGGCGATCCCGGGGAAAGGGAAGGGCTGGTCATCGAGGCGATGCGGGAGGTGGGGCTGGACCCCGCGCAGCGCGACCGTTTCCCCCACGAGTTTTCCGGCGGGCAGAGGCAAAGGATCGCCCTGGCCCGCGCGCTCGTCCTGAAGCCCTCGGTGCTCGTCCTGGACGAGCCGACCTCGTCGCTGGACAGGACGGTGCAGTTCCAGGTCATCGAGCTGCTCACGAGGCTCCAGGCGGACCACGGCCTCACCTACGTCTTCATCAGCCACGACCTGAAGGTGTTGAAGTCCCTCTGTCACGATATCGCCATCATGCGGGAAGGGGTCATCGTGGAGTCGGGCCCGGCCCGCGAGATCTTCGCCTCCCCGCGTCACCCCTACACGCGCGAGCTCCTGGCGACCGCATTCCAGGGCTGACGCCCGGCGAAGAACTCCGGCACCAGCTCGCGTCCTCTCCTGCGGATGCCAGGCACCACGTCCTCCGGAATCGATTCGTACGGCCACCGCAGGCGGGTGCCGACCGGCCCCCAGCCTCCCACTGCCGCGAGGAGCTTGTCGGCAGCGCCGTTGCTGTAGCCTTTCTCCGTTATGAAGGGGGAAACACATTCCGCGAAGAATGCGTTGATCCTCCCCTCGAGCTCGGCTGCCGCACGGGGGTCGTCGATCATCTGGCGGTACCAGCGCTGGGCTGCTGCCGGGTTGAGGCACGCCACGTTCGAGTACGCCCCCCGGGCGCCCCTCGCCACTCCCGTCGCGAGGTGGTGACCCGGTACGAAGACGCTGCACCGATCCATGACCCTGCGCATCGACGCGTACCAGGCCCCGTCCCCGTCCGCTACCTTGATGCCGATGACCTGTGGAACCTGGTCAAGGATCGTCTCGAAGTCGGCGGGGGCAAGCCGACGCTTCGCGTGGGGCGGGTTGTAGAGGATGAGGGGTATCGGCGCGGCCTCCGCGGCCATCCTCCGCAGGAACGACACCATCTCCCGGTCATTCACGGGGAACCAGTCGGGCAGGATCACCTGCAGACCTCCGGGAGCAAAGGCCCGGGCGCGGCGGAGGCGATCAAGAGAAGCCAGGGGATTGGAAGAGCTCGCTCCTATCTGGAAGGGAACAGAGGCACGCTGGCATCGCTCCGCGAGCAGGGAACAGATGCGGTCGAACTCCTCCTCGCCCTGGTTGTGGAACTCTCCTGCCGTGCCGTTCGAGTAGATTCCCGAAACGCCGGATTCCACCAGCAGGTCGATTTCATCGCCCAGTGCGCCCCAGGCGATCCGGTCCTGGTCGTCGATGGGCAGCAGGAGCGTTCCCCACGTGCCGAGGGTCGTGCGTGCTGTCAGTGGTTCCATCTCCCGGTCCTTCCTGCCTTCAATGAGGCTCTCTCACGCCGCGTACGCGGTGAGCGAAGCGGACAGCGGCCATCGCCGCGTGGCGCAGCTGGAAATCCTGCATGGCGTCGAAAGCGCAGAGGAGCCGCTGCTTGTCGGGATACGCGTCCAGTCCCGCCGCGTCCAGGGCGAGCAGGAGCTCGTGGGTTGCCTCGAGGGTGGACAGGCACCACGGGGCCGGCTGGCGCTTGATGACGAACCGGCTGGGGGAGCCCGGTTCGATGCTGAGCCGCGGGAGCCGGAGGAGGGAAGGGCTGCGGTTCACCATCGTGCGAGCGCAGTTCCACGTCGCGTCGATGAGAAAGACCACGAGCGCCCGCTCGCCGAGCGCGGATGCCGGGCAGCTCACCCCTGCTGATGCGCATGGCGCCTGCGCCCGGGTAGAGGAGAACGGCGTAGTTTCCCGGATCCTCGATCAGCGAGCGGACCCTGGCATCTTTGTCGAAGCTCACCCCCATGATGATCTCGCTGTTGGCGAGGTTCAGGCAGGTGAGCCGGCCCGTGGTGCACTTCTGGTGTCGGAACTCCTTTGGATGCATCAGGAGAACGATGCGGGTGCGCGTTGTCATGGGCGGCTCCGAGGGGCAGAGACAGGAGCTGCGGGGGCGCCAGCAGCGCCAGCAGGTCTCTCGCGGCACTACGGGGACCGGTCGGTGCGTGCCGTCTCGACCATGGCCAGCACGTTCGCCACCTTCACGGCGGGCAGAAGCTCCGTGGTGGACCCCATGAGAAAGCCCACGCCGCCTGTTGCGTCGATTGCCCTCCGACACTCCGCCCTCACCTCGTCCGGGGTGCCCAGCGTGAGGAGCTGGCTCACGTCGATTCCTCCGGCGATGGCAAGGCGCGGAAAGCGCGCCCGCACGTCGGAAACGGACATGCCTGCGAGCGTTTCAAGGGGATTGATGCCGTCGATGCCGGTGGCTGCAAGATCGTTCATCACGGGGTTGAGGTTTCCATCCGAATGGTAGATGCACTTTATCCCGCGATCGTGGTAGACGTCCACCAGCCTTTTCACCAGGGGGAAGAACTCCCGCTGCAGCCAGGACGGGGAGTGCAGCGGCCCGGACTTGCACGCGATGTCGGTGTACACGAGCATCACGGGTGCCAGCTCCCGGTCTGCGATAGCCCGGGCCCGGCGGATCTCCTTCTCGTTCAGGACAGTGATCCATTCCCGCACGAGATCCGGCTCGTCGTGGCAGAGATAGGTGAACAGCTCGATCCCGCCCTTGTCGCGCGGCTCTTCCAGCCCGCAGTCGCTCTCCACGATGATGACGGTGTCGTCTCCCAGCCCTTCCTGGTGCCTGCGCAGGGCAGCCCGGTATTCCGCCGCGTAGGCAGCGTCCGGCCGCCATTTCCGCGCCCGTTCGATGTCCCGCAGCGCCCACGCGCGGTATCCCTCCATGTCCGTGAAGGGCCGCGCTTCGATCCAGGTGGTCTCGAAGTCGTGGTACCGGGTGAAACCGTCTTCATCGGTGGATCGGTGCGGGTGGAACTCGGGAACGCACAGCATGCGCGTGGCGTCGCAGAGGGAGCGCACCGCGGCATACTCGTGGTGCCACGCGTTTTCCTCCGTGAGGGGGGACGCGCCGAAGTGCTCCCGCAGCGCGTTGCTGTCCACGATGTCGTAGATCGGGACGTGGTCCACCTCCTGGAACGCGAGGGCCCTGAGCACGCGCTCCCGCTTCGTCATGCTGCCCCCTCGTCCCGTGGCACCGCGACGACGGTGCCGGTCTTCACGGAGTCTATGGCCGCCTGGATGACGCGCTGGGCGATGAGCCCGTCCCGTCCCGACCCGTCCACCAGGCCGGGGTCCACGCCGTCGGCGACCTGCCGCACGAAGCAGGACAGCCGCTCGCGAAACGTGTCGTCGAAGTCACGGTAGCCGCCGAAGACGGGGTTCGTGTAGACCTGCTTCACTTCTTCCCCGGCGGGATAGAGGGTCGCCTCGCGCCACATGTCATCAATCACGAGCCGGCCCTTCACACCCGCCACCTCGCATCGCTCCATGGGATGGCCTCGCGCGATGTCGTAGCTGCTCGTCAGGTGACCCACCATGCCGTTGGCGAACCGGAAATTGAACGACGCGGTGGACCACAGCGTGCGCCCCGGCGCCTTCATGGCAAAGCACTGCACGTGGGTGATGTCGCCGCAGAAGTGCCGCAGCATGTCCACCGAGTGCGGGTTGAGGGCCTTCACGTGGAACCACGGGGAGGATTCCTCGTTCGGCTTGCCGATCCAGAGCGCCATGTTGGCGAACAGGAGGGCGCCGAGCCTGCCCTCGTCCAGCCACTTCCTGGCCAGGCGCGCCGCGGGGGTGAAACGGTGGTTGAAGTCCACTCCCAGGCAGAGCCCGCGCGCCCGTGCCCGCGCCACCATCTCGGCGGCCTTTCCGCAGTCGTTCGAGATCGGCTTCTCGCAGAGGACGTGGCAGCCTGCGTCCAGGGCTTCCATGACGGGCTGGTAGTGATCACTCGCGTACTCGTAGCCGCCGGTGGCAACGCTCGCCAGCACGGGTCGGGCGCGCTCGAACAGCGAGCGCGCATCCGTGAACCACGGTACGCCGAGCATCTCCCCGCACGCCCGTGCGCGCTCCTCGACAATGTCGCAGACAGCGGCGAGCTCCACGTCCGCCATCCCGGCGTACAGCCGGGCATGGAGCGTGCCGATAGGCCCGCACCCGATCACACCGACACGGAGGGTTTTCATGGCAGCATGCCTCCCTTACAGCGGTTTCGCGCCGCGCTGGGTCTGCAGCTCCTTGAGCGCTTTCTCCTGCAGCTCGCGGGCTGCTGCCGGCGACCCGATGTACAGGGTGTCATACGCCTGCTGGGAGCTCTTGAAAGGTCCGCACCCGCATCCGTGCCAGTCGAGATTCGTGTCCATGGGATTCTTCCTGCCGGTCTCCTTCTCACGTCGCGCGATGTGGGCCAGCATCCGGCCCTCCAGCAGCCGCACCACCTCGGGCTCCCGCTCGGCGAGGTTCGTCGTCTCCCCCGGATCGGACACGAGGTTGTAGAGCTCCACGCCCGGCTTGAAATGGAAATCCGGCTCCAGGGCGTGGATGAGCTTCCACTCCTGCGTCCGCCAGCCGTGCTTGCGCATCCAGGTGCACTCGGTGATGTATGCCTCCGGCTCGGGCGTCCAATCCCTGCCTTCCATGAGAGGGACAAGGCTCTTCCCGTCGAAGCGGATGTCTGTCTTCACGCCGAGAAGCTCCAGGACCGTGGGCGTGAGGTCCTTCATCTGGCAGGGCTCCCCGAAGCGCGTGCCGGCGCCGACCCTGCCGGGGAAGCGCAGGACGAGTGGTATGCGCACGGTGCATTCGTACAGGCCGTGGTGATCGAAGTGGCACCCGTGGTCGTCGTGCGTCTCGCCGTGGTCGGCGTCGAAGACCACCAGGGTGTCTTCCTCCAGCCCCAGCCGCGTGATGGACTGGAGGAGCTCCTCGATGCAGGCATCCATGTAGGCGAGCGCACCGTCGTACTGGGCGATGATGTAGTCCTTGTCCGTGCACCCGGGCGGGAACCAGCTCTTGAAGAAGTCGGCGAACGGCTTGAACCCGTACACCGGGTCCAGGGACCTGTTGGCGGGATCGCGTTCGTTTCCCTGGTAGAACATCCGCTCGAACGGCCTCGGCGGCAGGTACGGCGCGTGCGGGTCCATGTGCCGCAGGAAGAGGAAGAACGGCTTCCCGTCAGCGGCGAGACGCTCCATCTCGGGAAGCGCCACGGCGTTCAGGTTTTCCGCCTTGGGACTGCGGCCCTCTCCCCACGAGCCCCAGCCGGAAAAATCCAGGTACTTCTGGAACCCGCGGGAGGCCTGGTTCCCGCTGAACCCGACGCAGGTGGTCGTGTACCCGCGCTCGCCCAGGATCTCGGCCATGGTGGCGAGGTGCGGGCCGAGCGGGCCCTGGTGCCGGAGGGCCACCACGTCCATCCCGAAGGCGTCCATGCCGGTGAACATCGAGCTGTAGCCCGGGGTGGTCGGGATGTGGGGGCTCAGCACGTTCGTGAAGACGGCGCCGCCGGCCGCGTACCCGTCGATGTGCGGCGTGGTGAGCCGCGGATAGCCGTAGAGGCTCATGTGGTCGGGCCTCAGGCTGTCGATGCCGAAGAAGACGAGATTCGGCTGCCTTTTCATTTCGTTCCTTTCAGAAGGGCATTGAGATACCCGCGGCTTTCCGCCGCGATGGTGCAGACCTCGGCGAGAGAGAGCGAGCCGGCGCCGATCACCTCCAGGCACACGGGGCCGCCATAGCCGGGCACGCGTCATGACCCTGCAGTAGGCGGCAAGGTCGATGTCACCACGGCCGCATGCCTGGTCCCGTGGCGTCCCGGGTGTCGGCCCTCTCCCCTTGCAGTCGCGGATGTGGATGTGCCTCACCCGCGAGAGGACCTGCTTCAGCGCCTGGGCAGGATCCTCTCCCGCCCGGTAGATGTGGCTGGGGTCCATGTCGATCCCGAACCCCTTCCCGCCGACCCTCTTCATGATCTCCTTCGTGCTGGGGGTATCGTCGATGCAGGCGCCGACGTGTGCTTTCACGCAGAGGGTCACCCCGTGCTTCTCGGCCTCGTGCGACAGTCGTGCCATGACCTCGGCCTGCCGGTCGAGATCCTCTCGGCTCTTGGCCTTGCCGCCGGGGCCGAAGTTCACAACGGGGATGCCGAGCGCCTCGGCCGCCTCGAAGGCGGGAAGCGCGCGCGCATCTTCCAGCGCCGAGACCTCCATGGACAGGAGTGCGAGGCCGTTCTCCGCCGCGGCCCGCTTGATGCCGTCCGTTTCATCGCGCCAGCGGTCCAGCACGAGGTGCTCGCACATGCCCTTGATGGCGGATACCTCGACACCGTCATACCCGCACAGCGCGATGTGCTTCGCGGCCGTGAGAAAATCGAATCCGCCGAAGAGGACCGAGTTCACTCCGAGCTTCATCATCACGGCCTCCTTACAGGTCCACGATGGCGTGGGTTTCCCAGGACCTTATGGCAGCCTCGATGATGTACTGCGCCTTCAGGCCTTCCTCGCCCGAGCCGTTGACGTCCTGCGGCTTCACGCCCGCGGAGACCTGGTCGACCCAGTCGGTGATGCGGCTCTTGAAGGTCTCGTTGAACGAGCGCATGCCGCCGAGGAAGGAGTAGCTATCCACCTCGATGCTGTTGCGGGGATAGAAGGCGAGTTGTTCGCAGGCATCCTCCAGGACGAACCGGCCCTTGGAGCCCACCACTTCGCAGCGCTCCAGGCCGTAGCTGCCGCCCGCGTCATAGCTTCCCGTAAGCGTCCCGATGATCCCGTTGCCGAAGTGGAGGAGCACCTGCGCGTTGGACCAGATGGCCCGTCCCTCGCCCTTCACCATGAAGGCGGCAACGCTCTTCACGTCGCCGCAGAAGTAGCGCATGACGTCGAAGGAGTGCGGGTGCAGCGCCCGGAGGTGAAACCAGGGAGACGTTTCGACCGGGTTGTTGATCCACATCCGCATATTGATCATGGCAAGCTTCCCCAGACGCCCGGCGTCCACCCACTCGCGTGCCTTCTTCGCCGCGGGGGTGAAGCGGTGGTTCAGGTTGATGGCGTAGGGCACCTTCTTCTTCTTCGCCAGCGCGACCATCTCTTCCGCCTGCGGGATCCGGTTGGAAATCGGCTTCTCGCCCAGCACCGGGATGCCGGCTTCCAGGAGCTCCATGGTCGGGACGTAGTGCTCGCTCCCGTTCTCCTCGCCCTTCGTCGCCATGCTGCAGGCGTCGATCTTGATGCCGCTGGCGATCATCTCCTTGACGCTGTAGTAGGCCTTTCCGCCGAACTTCGCGGCAGCGGCATCCGCCTTCTCTTTTATGATGTCACAGACCGCGACGATCCGGCACTTGGGGTTGTTTTTGTAGACTTCGGCGTGGATGCTGCCGATGTTCCCGACCCCGACGATCCCGACTGATAGCATGGTTCCTCCTTGTCGTATCACGCCTTCACCGCTCCCGTGGTGAGGCCCGAAAGAAACTGGCGCATGAATGCAAAGAACAGGACGAACAACGGGATGGAGGCGATGACAAACCCCGCGAACAGGGGTCCCCATGCCGACATCCCGGCAAAGCGGTCGCGAAACGAAACGAGACCCAGCGTCACCGTCCACTTCCGCGTGTCGGGAAGCACGATGAGGGGCCACAGGTAGTCGTTCCAGCATGACAGTGTCGTCATGATGGCGACGGTGAGCAGGGCAGGCCGCGCCAGGGGCGCCACGACCCGCCCGATGGTCTGCAGCTCGCCGGCGCCATCGAGGGCCGCGGCTTCCATGAGCTCCTCGGGAACGCCGGCAAAGAAGGCCCTGAGGATGACGATGCCCAGGACCACCGAGTCAGCGATGTACACGGCATACAGCGCCCTGTGCGTTCCCATGAGACCGAGATTGCGCAGGATGACGAAGCCGGGGACGAGGGTGAGGGTGCCGGGAACGAGCAGGACCGCCAGGATGGCCGCGTAGAGCACGCCGCTTCCGGTGAAGCGGTAGCGCGCGAAGGCGTACGCCGCCAGGGCGGCGAAGGCGAGACTGATGACCACGGAGACCAGCGTGACGGTGATGCTGTTGACGAAGTAGCCGCCGACCTGGGCCCACGCTTCCGCGTAGTTGGCCCACTGGGGAGGGAGGGCCAGGAAGGTGCCGTGATAGTACTGCTCGTTGGACTTGAAGGACGTCAGGAGCATGAACAGGAACGGCCCCAGGCTCAGGAATGCGAGCACGGCCAGCACGGCGTGGGCGGCTCCCTGGCGGCGGGGGCGCGGCAGGCGCACCCGGCGCGCGCTCATCGGGATTCCTCCCAGCGCGCCTGCAGGCGCATCGAGAGAAGGGCGAGGATCGCCAGCACGATTGCCATGAGCACACCGATGGCGCAGGCGTAGCCGAAGCGGTCATAGCCGAATGCATTGCGGTACAGGTAGAGGCCGGGCACCATGGAAGCGGTTCCCGGCCCGCCCTGCGTGAGGATCATGACCGGCACGTAGCTCTGCAGGGTGTTGATGATCGTGAGCAGGACCACGAGAAACAGCGGCCGAAAGAGAAACGCGAGCTCCAGGGAGAAGAACCTGCGCGCGGCCCTGGCCCCGTCCATGACGCTCGCGTCGATCAGCTCGCCGGGGATCGACTGCAGCCCCGCGAGGAAAAGGAGCATGCCGAAGCCGGCAATGCCGATGCCCGTCACCCACGGAAAGCCGAGGCCGCTCACCGCGTAGAGGGCCGTGTCGAACCCTCCGAGCCAGTCGCGCGCCCCCAGGCCCGCGAGGCGGAGAATGCCGTTGAGAAGCCCGTCGTGCGCGTCATAGATGAACTTCCAGACCAGGAGCACCACCATGAGGGGCACCACGAGCGGGACGGTGAAGATCGCCTTGTAGGCTGACTGCCCGCGGCCCGGGCCGAGGTGAAAGATCAGCTCGGCCCCGAGCAGGGGGAAGAGGATGTTCAGCGCGACGCGGATACCGATGTATTGCCCGACGTTGAGCGAGGCGGTGCGCATGACTGGGTCGGCCAGCAGCTCCCGGTAGTTCTTCACCCCCACGAATGTGCCGCGGGCAAATCCGTCCCACGCGAAGAACGAGTGCCAGGCGGCGGAGACCACCGGCCCGTAGCGGAAGACCGAGAGCACCGCGAGCGCCGGCAGGATCATGAGGAGGCTTCGGAGAGCCGCGGGAGAGGTGAGTGCGACCGTCCTGGTCTTCATCCGGACCGGCCTACTTGATGTCGCTCCACCCGTTCGCGGCCACCAGGTCGTCCGCGGCCTGCAGGAGGTCCTTCTGGATCTCCCCGCACGCCGACGCCAGGTCCCTCTTGTCGGCGAGGTATTCCTCCATCACCTGGTAGAACTGGTCCGCGTACTTGACCGTGAGGCCGCGCAGGTACGACTCGATCCTGAAGACGCCCTTCTGCGCAGAGCGCACGAACGGCTCCAGCGACGGGTCCAGGTCTTTCACCTCCCGAAGGGCGGGAGCGTACGCACCGAGGTCGTTGGCCAGGGGCACGTAGTTCTGCGGCGCGGTGATGTACATGAGCCAGTCGATCGTGGCATCGAGGGTGCCCCGCTTCGCGGCCAGGGCGTCCACCACGTACTCACCCCCGTTTGCCGTGAAGCCGCCGATGGCGGGGGCGTCGATGCCGGTGGCGTAGGGGGTGCTCTCCTTCGTCAGGCGGGGAAAGCCGAAGGTGCCGAACGCGAAGGTCCGCAGGGGGTCCATGCTTACGGGCTTCACGCGCGCCGAGGAGTCCCAGAACATCGCCGCCTTGCCCGGTGATGAACTCCCTGTACGCGCCGTCCTGGTCGAGCCCCAGGAACGACGGGTCCCAGTACTGCGACCACTCCTTGAGCAGGCGGAGCTGCTCCTGCCACTGCGGATCGAGCGCCGAGTACGTCCCCCGCCTGATGGCTGCCACGAGCTCCTTCTGCGACACCCCCGAGCCCTCGATCATGTTCCGCGGGATCGTCGTGGTGACCCCCTTGATGAGGCTGAGCCGGGAGTCCAGAAGCATATCCTGCAGGCAGCGCAGGGCCCAGTTGGAGCAGTACCGGGGTCCGTTCATGTTGAATGCGAAGGGGATGAACCCGGCATCCTTGATCTTCTGCTGCGCGTCCATGAACTCCTTCCACGTCTGCGGCGGCGTCACGCCTGCCTTGCGGAAGATGTCCTTGTTGTAGTAGATGGCCGTGCCGGTGATGCCGGTGGGAAGCACGTAGACCTTCCCGTCCGGTGCCGTTCCCGTCTGCACCACGCCCGGCAGGAAGATGTCCTTCCAGTGCGCGTTGCCGGCCACGTACGGGTCCGGCATGTCGAGGTACGGGGTGAGGTCCAGGAACCACCCCTTGTTTGCATTGCGGTTGACTTCGCTGAAGAGCTGGTTCCCTATGTCAGGTGCGTTGCCCGCCTTGAACTGGGTCACGAACCACGCGTCGAAGTCGGGACCCTGCGGGATATACGGCAGGAACTCGATCTGCACCTCCGGGTGAAGCTTCTGGTACGCGTCGCGCAGCGTGGCCAGGTACCGCGGCGGGTCCCACCGGTCTGACGCGGCGCGCTCGCGGGGCGTGTAGTCGAAGGCAAACATCCGCAGCTTCACCGCTTTCTGCGGGGCGGCTGCCAGCGGCGCGAGCGCTGCCGCGACCAGGAACAAGGCGAGGAGGGAACGTTTGTGCACGGGGGACTCCTTCCCGCCTATTCTGTCACGTGAAAAGGAGCGCTCGCCTTGACTCTTCGGGCGAAAATTAGCACGATCTGGTCAAGGCGGTTCACGGGCGCACCATGCCACACATACTGCGTATGGCCGACCTTTCGGACGGCCTGCCCCTCGTGGTCTCCCACGTGCGGGAGCACGGGCCGACCTCGCTGCACGAGCACGACTTTGCCGAGCTGGTTATCGTGCTTGCCGGCTCGTGTGAGCATTTCAGCGAGGATGCCTCGTACCGCGTCATCGCCGGTGACGCATTCGTTGTGACCCAGGCGCATGGCTACCGGGACACCGACGGCCTGGAGCTGGTCAACATCCTTTTCGATCCGAAGGGTCTCGGCCTTCCCCTCCAGGAGGCGCGGAAGCTGCCCGGCTACCACGCGTTTTTCGCGCTGGAGCCGCGTTACAGGAAGAAGCACGGATTCCGCAGCATCCTCCATCTCACCCTGCAGGAGCTGGCGTCCATCTCGGGACTCGTGACTGAGCTGGAGGCGGAGCTCCGACGGCGCTCGTCGGGATTCGAGTTCATGGCGGAGACGCTCCTCCTGCAGCTGATCGGCAGGCTCTCGCGCGCCTACCAGGGGATGCGCGCGGTGGAGACGCGCGAGCTCATCCGCCTGGGCACCGTGCTCAGCCACATGGAGAGGCACTACGCGGAGAAGCTGAGGGTGACCGACCTGGCTCGCATGGCGCACCTGTCCCCGAGCAGCCTCCAGCGCTCCTTTCGCTCCATCATGGGCCACTCGCCGATGGATTACCTCATCAGGCTGCGCCTCCTGCGTGCCAGCGACCTGCTGCGCACGGGCGAGCTGAACATCACCGAGACCGCCTACCAGGTCGGGTTCTCGGACAGCAACTACTTCAGCCGGCAGTTCCGCCGCGTCATGGCGTGCAGCCCGCGGGAGTTCGTGCGGCGCGCACGCATGACGGGGTGAGCACCCCATCGGGTGGGATGAAAGCGGCATCGTCCAGAAAGGGAGCGTGTCGTGAATGCACGAATCGGCATCGGGGTCCTCAGCTGGGCGCACGGTCATATCGGCGCATACGCGCGGATGATCAGGAGCTTCGATGATGCACGCCTGGTGGCCTGCTGGGACGACAACGCCGAGCGCGGCCGCGCGAACGCTGAAGCGTTCGGCATCCCGTACCACGCGGACATCGGGAAAGTGCTCGGCGACCCAGAAGTGGAGTGCGTCATGATCGGGTCCGAGACGAACAGGCACGCGGAGATGTGCGAGGCTGCCTCCTCGGCGGGCAAGGCCATCCTCCTGCAGAAGCCCATGGCGATCACACGGGAGGACTGTGACCGCATCACCAGGGCCGTGCAGAAGTCGGGCCAGTGGTTCTCGCTGGCGTACCAGATGCGCACGGACCCGCAGAACATCCGCATGAGGGACCTTGTCCGCGACGGCGCGGTGGGTCGCGTGGGAGTCGTGCGGCGCCGTCACTGCATCGGCCTGCTCTTCGACAAGGGCTTCGTCGAGGGCCCCTCGCGCTGGCACCTGGACCGGACGGCCAACCGCGGCATGTGGGCCGACGATGCATCCCATCCCTGTGACTGGCTGGTGTGGATGTTCGGAAAGCCACGCTCCGTGATCGCGGAAATCGACAACGTGCTCACCAGCGTGGCACCCGATGACGCGGGCTTCGCCGTTTTCCGCTACCCCGACGGCATGATGGCGGAAATCCACAACGCCAGCATCACGCTGGCAGCCGAGAACACCACCGAGATCTACGGGGACAGGGGGGTCATCATCCAGAACCATGGCGACCTGCCCTCGTGCGCTGTGAAGCCGCCCCACCCCGTCGGCGTGAAGCTCTTCCAGCGCGACCGGGCAGCCCTCGGCTGGCAGGACCAGGGCATGCCCGTTCCCGGCCGGGCACGGGGAGCGGATCGCCGGGGTGGCCAGGCCGTTCGTCGATGCGCTGCGCGCGGGTGTGCCCTTGTGTACGGCAGAGGAGGGGAGGATCGCCGTGGAGATGATCTGCGCCTCCTACGAGGCTGCCCGGGCCGGGCAGAGAGTATTGTTGTAGGGGAACGGGTCCGCCGTGTGCGTGCCGTCACCTCCCCGGCGCGTGCCAGGAGTTTGGCTCGCCGTCGTCCTCGTGAAGGGGCGCGGGCTCCGGGGTGGCGTCGCTCGCCATGCGACGGGGAAACTGACGAGCTCTGCATTGCGGAGTCCGGGGTCCCGGCGGCGGAAAAGACCCGACCCGACGCCGTGATCGATGGGACGCAATGACGGGTTGACATTTGACAAGGATTCCACTTGCCTGTATTTTGGATTCATGAAGACGACGATTGATATTCCTGAAAAGGAGTTGAAGGATGCCATGAGGTATTCCGCGGCCAAGACAAAGCGTGCGGCCGTGGTCACCGCGCTTGCCGACTACAACAGGCGGCAGCGCATGGCCTCCCTCGCGCGTCACCTGGGAACCTGCCGCAACCTGATGACTCCCGCGGAACTGGCGCAGCTGCGGAAGACGGAGTAGCGTTCCGTGACGTTGGTCGATACCTCCGCCTGGATCGAGAGTCTGCGGCCGTCGGGCGACCGCGCCGTCGCAGAGCGGGTACGGTCTCTTCTGGTCAACGGTGACGCTGCCTGGTGCGCCATGGTGAGATTGGAGCTCTGGAACGGCGCCCTGGGGGACCATGAGAAGGCCGTCCTGCGCGACATGGAGAAAAACCTGATCGATCTGGAGATGCCGCCCGGCGTCTGGGACCTCGCCTTCGAACTGGCGCGGAAAGCCCGCGGCGCGGGGCACTCCGTACCGCCTGCGGACATACTGATCACGGCCTGCGCCAGGCATCACCATGTCGCCATCGAGCACAAGGACGTCCATTTCGATACGCTCGACACGGTATGAAAAGGGGAAGCCCCGTCTGAATGCTCACGCACGGTCTCCCTGCAGCAGAACCCTGACCCTATGCCCGGGGAGAAAGCATGCGAGGGGGAGCGTCGCCTTCCGCATCGTCGAAATACACCAGGGACCGCAGGATGTGATAGGAAGGATAGGTCAGATCCGGACACTTGCTCGGCAGGCGATGCAGGAGATCCGCCAGGGGAATGGCCCTGGGCGCAGGCCGTTCCTTCCAAAATCCGCGACCCCGAGCCTCCCGCCGTTTGCTTCGCAACCGGCTGCCGGCCGAGGGAGGAATGCAACCCGTAGCGGCGCACGAGGTGCGTTTCCGTTGAGGGACGTGGAGGGTCAAAGCCCCGTCCTGGCTATCGTGCGCGATGCTTGCAGGGCTTTCTTACGTGCGCTAGCTTCTTCCGTGATGGCTATGCACCGCGTTGTTTCGGTATCTCCAAGGGCCGGTTTCACCCTGCACCTCACGTTCGATGACGGCGTTGCGGGGACCGTTGATGTTGCGCATCTCGCGGGGCGCGGGGTGTTTGAGATCTGGAATGAAAGGCAAGCGTTCGAGGCGATCAGCATCGGTGACTCCGGGGAGTTGAGGTGGGGAACGTCGGTCGATCTCTGTCCTGATTTCCTTTACCTGCTGCTCACGGGGAAGAAGCCGCGCGAGATCTTCCCCGCCCTCAGGCGCGAGCCTCCTGCTCGTGCCTGAGATCTCCCGTTTCCTGGGCATCATCATACGTATGTACTTCGACGATCACCTGCCGCCGCGCTTTCATGCTACCTATGGAGACAGGACGGCTGCCGGGTCCGGCGCAGTCTATCGGTACATGCGCCGCACGGTCTCCAGGAGTTCCTGTCCGTCTTTCTCGGAGGCGCACTGGGTGTTGATGGCCAGACCTTCGGGGCGTACTTCCTTGAGGAGCGTCAGCACTTCGCGGGATTTGCAGATGACCTGCACGCTCTTGCCCGCGTCCTGGATGTGTCGAATGAGATCAAACCATGGCGCTATCGCCGCATGCGCCCCGTCCCCCTGAACCCACTGGATGGCGTCCAGCTCCGGGAGTCCGAGCAGGGCAGGAAGGTGGGTGAGATTGCCGACCCCGTCCAGGTGCCAGCTCGCGTGGTCCATCGCGGCCATCCAATCCACCAGGGGCGGCAGCACGAGCTGCTGGAAGGATTCGGCTGAAATGCCGTAGGCGAGGTCCGCGTCGAATGTCCTTGCCCTGCCGGGAGACCAGAAGCCGCAGGTCTCCACGCTGCCTTCCAGGCCAGTGACCGCCGGGCCGACCAGCGGCCAAAGCTCGTCGAACAGCTCGCGCAGGATGTCGGTCATCCGACGGTTGGCCTCCGCCACCCACGAGGGGTTCAGGGCGATGTCCGTGAGGAGAGCCTCCGGACCGCGCACCACACCGAGGGTATCCATGGCGCTGTTGCCCCAGAAGACGGGAACGAAGAACCTGCCCCGGCTGGAGCAGGCGAATGCACCGTGGGCATCCCGGATCATCGCGCGCCACGGGCTCTCTGCCCACAGGCCAAGCTCAGGCAGGCCGGTCGGTCCGACGGGGGCCGGATCGATAAAGACCGTGTCCCGGAGGTAGTGGGCCCGACAGCCAAAGAGCAGCGCCCAACCCGCGGAGATCGGGTTCCAGCACCAGGGAAGCGCCTCCCCGCCGAACCACACCGTGCGAATCTGCTCGAGAGTGCGCCGGATCATGTACTGCGTATCGGTCCACTGCGTCTGCGGGTCGACTTCGTCCGCAATCGGCACGACCCCGTCTCGAGGCGCCGTCAGCTGGAGGATGGGCCGGTCGAAAATGCCGTGATCCCAGAATGCTTCCCAGCGCCTGCGCACGTTCGCCCAATCCGCGGTGATCGGGGTGACGACCGGAGAATCGGCGCCCGTGCCGTCACCGCCCCAGCGCATGCCAGAAGTCCAGCCCGCCGTCATCCTCGTGAAGGGGCGCGGGCTCGGGGGTGATATCGCTCACCATGTCGTTCCGCTGGTAGAGGGGCCCGGGCCCTTCCGTGCCGTAGAAAACCGGCACCTGCATCTTGTCGAAATCCGAGTAGCCCGTTGCATAGTCGTTTCCCAGCGGCTCCATGCGGACGACCGTATCGCCTTTCCAGGTCTCCCGGTAGCGATACTGCCGGAAGCCGGGGTTCCCGATGCTTTCCTCCTGCATGGTGACGTGCAGCGGGTAGCTCACCTCGACCTGTTCGCCCGCCTTTCTGCCGTCCAGCTCGAGGTAGTTGCCCCAAGCTCGGGCTTCCAGGGGCGCGCCGTTGACCGCAACGCGGATATCGCCGGGGTGTGCGAACTCCGGGATCCGCACCCTGACGTCGCACGCCTGCTTGACCTTCACGACCAGGAGCCCTTTCCATGGCTGCAGGCAGCGAACCTCTGCCTGGGGGAGCGCCTTGTCCAGGTGCATGTTGACCCAGAGCCGTCCGTCCTGGAACCGGGCCGAGCCCTTCCAGAGCGTATAGAGCCCGTGCACGCCGGAGCCTCCGCAGCAGTTCTGCAGGGCCCGGGTTTTCCCCTTGAGCTCCGGCCCGCCCCAGTGGGCGCCCAGGGTTTCCCGGCAGGCCAGGATGTGCGTCGGGGAGCTCCAGCCCGCCCAGGCACCCAGCACGCGCCGATCGATCCCGCGCCAGGTGAACTGCTCCGTGTCGGGCTGGGTGTCGTCGGGGTGCAGCCACGATGCGTCGGTGACCTGGCTTTCGGCATAGTGGTTCCGCGCCAGCCTCTCCATGTCCCCCCAGTACTCCGGATGCCCGTGGCTGGCGAGCGTCACCCCGAGCCCGGCGAAATCCATGAGCGCGCACGTTTCGCAGAGCACGATGTCGCCCTGCCTTCCAAACGCTTCGGGCAGGAACCCGAACCGGGTGCCCGTTCCGCGTACCCATCGATACAGCGCATCCACCCGTCCCCAGAGCTCCGTGTCCCGCGTGTAGAGCGCGTAGTCGGCCGCGCCGACGAGGGTCCGCAGGTTCCCGTGCATGTGGCCGCCGTGCCGGAAGGTATTGTCCGGCGTGAACGTGCGATCCTCCTCGAAAACCTTCCCGACGATGAACCGCGCCAGCTCGAGGGCCGGTTCGCAGTCGAGCAGCCGCACGCACGTCATCAGCGACTTGATGACGAACCCCCCGAAGACGGAGGCGGGCCTGCTGCCGGTGCGCGCCAGGTGCAGCAGTCCCTCCGCCATCGCCCTGGCTGCACGACCCATCTGCGGGTCGCCGCTGTCCGCGTAGGCAGTGGCCAGGGCATAGAGCGTCAGGGACGCATCACCCCAGTCGGCTTCATGCCGGGACCAGGAGGTGGCCGGCCTGTACAGCAGACCGTCCGACGGATCGATGAAGGAGAGGATCAGCCGGCGCCACGTCTCTTCCGTGGAGGCCGCGCGCCCCGTCATGCGCCGCATCATGATCGCGCCCTGGAGCTGCCGGGACGTCACGTCGCCGAAGTCGGGCCAATCGTGGGCTGCCATGGACGGCTCGGCCCAGAAGACGTTGAAGTACGGCAGGCCCTGCCTGTCGACGAGCTGCTCGAAGTAGTTCGCGCTGCGCGCCGCGATCGACTCCAGGGAAAAGGTCGTGGGTGCCATCATGTTCCTCCGTACAGCGGAAGCCAGGTCCCGCGCGGGTCCACCGCGGTCGCAACGCTTCCGACCCAGCGATACGTGTAGGGCGCGCCGTCGACCACGGCGCCGTCTTCTTTCCTCGACCGCCGCGCGACGACCGCCTGGCTGAAGGAGACCAGGGGCCAGCGGATCTCGACCTGCTCCCCCGGGCGCACGTCGTCGAAGAGCAGGTAGTCGCGGGCCGGTCCACCCCAGGCCGCGGGAACCTCGGCGCCCCCGCGCAGGGCCCGGACGTCGGCGCGGGGAGCCCACGACGGCGGGCGAAGCCGGAAGCTCCTGGCGACCCGGGCGGTGACCGTCAGAGAACCCCGGCGAGGCATCCCCGTTTTCACGCTCGCGAGAGGCCCGTCGTGATCGAAGGCGAGGTTCACCAGCACCGCGCCCTCGTGCTCCGTCACCGTGTTTGCCCACGCCAGGTACAGGGCGCGCATGCCTTCCGGCGGGCAGCAGCCCATCATGTCGAGGACGAGACGGGTGCCCCGGTAATCGACCACCCCGTGGTGGTTGCGTCCGGCCGGGACCTCGAACACGCGGTCGTTGGGAGTGAGCGCGCTGAGAAAGCCGCCTTCACGGTCACGCAGCTGGCGTATTCCCTCCTCGATGGCCTTCGCGGGCTTGTCGCGATGGATGTCGCGCCAGAGACTTTCCAGCGCGGGGGTGAGCTCGAACTGGGCGGGGACAAGGTAGTTGCGCACTGCCCGTTCGACCCGGTCCCAGTACCGGGGGTGCCCGGCCCGCGCAAACCACACGGAGAGCTCCACCATGTCTGCCGTAAGGCAGGTCTCGCTGTGACCGCAGTGATCGAGCTCCGCGAGGCCCTCCGGCAACCACCCGGTGTCGAACGCGTTTGACCAGTAGTAGTCATACGCCGCCTTGGCCCAGTCCAGGCAGCGCCAGTCCCCGGTCATCACGCCGAGTTGGGCGACGCCGCGCACCGCGTGCATCTGGCAATGGTTATGCCCCAGGACGCGCCCGTCGGGCTGACGGAGATGTCCCGGCTGCAGGTCGGAGAGGAAACCTTCGGCCATGGCACGGGCAAAATCGAGCGCTTCGGGGTCATTGCAGGTTTCCCCGTAACGCAGGAGCGCGGAGAGGACGGCCGGGTAGTGCCCATTGTACCCGTTGGCGTAGGTGCCGTCGTCCCGCAGCATATGCCAGCCGTGGGAATAGAACGCCCGGCCGCTGTCCCAGGAAGCCAGGCGGCGCAGTCCCTCGAACAGGCGCCGGGCGACCCGCCGATGCCGGGCGTCGCCGCCCAGGCGGTACAGGTCCGCGGAGCTGTGCAGGAGCTTGCCGGTGGCCCAGACGGAGACGCAGGGCGCATCGATGTCCGCCGACATGCAGTACGGTACGACCCAGCACACGTCATCTCCCGGCCGCCCCGGTCCCGCGCGGATATAGCTCTCCAGGCGCTCGTGGACCTTGTCGTGTGCCGTCCCGCCCGCCCGGGACCCCGTCATCTCCCACATCTGCGTGTAGGCGATGTCGTTCCTGCTCTCGGTGTCTCCGACCGCGATGGGATCGACGAGCGCGTCGCGTCGCGAGATCTCCTTCACATCGAAGCCCCAGAGAAGCGCCGACGGGTCGAACGGGGGGCTGCGCAGCAGGTAGTAGTTGAACCTGCACTGGTACCCGTGATCGGGATCCGGGTTGCTCGCGAGATACCCGAGGGATTTCCTGGCCATGCCGACGAGGTCCAGGGGAGGCGGCAGCGAAGGTTCGCCGCTCTCCCGCGGGAGGATGCTCGCGTCCGTGATTCGGCCGTTCATCCCGGGAACTGTTCCTGGTCCCATCGTTCTTCTCCCCCGTCAGCGGCCGCGGGGCCGCGTCGCCCCGTCTATCCCTTGATCGCGCCCATGTAGATGCCCTTCGTGAAGTATTTCTGAAGGAACGGGTAGATCATCAGGATGGGTATCACCGCGATGACCACCGTGGCCATGCGGATGCCGTCCGACGTCACCCGGACGAGGTTGCTCATGCCGCTGCGCTGCAGGACGAAATCCATCATGCCTTCGACGTTCCGGAGGAAAAGCTGGAATGGATAGAGGTTCTGATTGTCGATGTAGATCAGGGCGTCGAACCAGGCATTCCAGTGCCCCACCGAGGTGAACAACGCGATCGCCGCGATTGCCGGGGCGGTGAGCGGCGCGCAGATCGAGATCATCCTCCGGATCTCGCCGGCCCCGTCGATCTGCGCTGAGTCGATCAGCTCCTTGGGCAGGTTCTCGATGAACGACTTGATCACCAGGAAGGAGAATCCGTCGATGGCCCCCGGGAGGATCAAGGACCAGAGGGTGTTGATCATGTGCAGGCTTCGGATCACCAGGTACGTGGGTATGATGCCGCCGCTGATCATCATCGCGGCGAGCACCATGAAGATGATGATGCTCCGTCCGGGCAGCCACCGCTGAGCCACCGCGTAGGCGCCCATGAAGATCAGGACGATGGAGATCCCGGTGCCGGCCACGGTGCGCACCACCGATATGAAGAACGAGTGTCCGACAATGCCCAACGCCCCCCCTGCCACCAGGAAGCGGTACGCGGCCACCGTGGGGTGCAGGGGAAAGAGCTGCAGGCCTCCGTCTTGCATGATCTCGTTCTCTGTCGTGAAGGACAGGCCGACGGCATAGATCAGCGGGATCAGGGCGGAGAGCATCACGACCGTCACGACCGCGTAGGCCACGACCTGGTAGGCTGTTTCCCCGGAGAACACCCTGGTCTTTCGCATGCGCGATCCTCCCCTACCAGATGCCGACCCCGGCGAAGCGCCGGGCGAGTCGGTCCGCCAGCACGATGGTGCACAGGCCGACGACCGACTGGAAAAGTCCCATCGTGGTGCTCAGGTTGTATTCGAGGTTGAGGATTCCGTGCCGGTAGATCCAGGTGTCCAGGATATCGCCGATGTCCATGGTGGCCGAGTTGTACATGAGCAGCACCTGCTCGCCGCCGGCGTACAGGATGTAGCCAAGGCTCAACGTCAGGACGAACACCATGGTGGGGCGGATGCTCGGCAGGGTGATGTACCACAGCCGCTGGAGCGGGCCGGCTCCATCGACCTTCGCGGCATCGTACAGTTCGTGGTCCACCGAGGAGAGCGCCGCCATGTAGATGATGGTGCCCCAGCCCACCCCTTTCCAGACTCCGCTCCCGATCAGGAGAGGCCGGAAAAAGCTGGGCGACCCCCAGAAGTTGACCCGCTTCATGCCCAGGTTGACGATCACGCTGTTGACCAGGCCCGTGGTGCTTGAGAAGAGCGTGAACATCAGGCTCACGACGACCACCCACGAGAAGAAGTTGGGGAGGTAGATCACCGTCTGGGTGAATCGTCGGTACCCGACCGACCGCAGATCGAAAAGCAGTATGGCCAGGATGACCGGCGGCAGGAACCCGAACAGCAGGCGCAGGAGACTGATCTCCAGGGTGTTGGCGAAGACGTGCCAGAAGTCAGGGCCCGTGAACAGGTTGCGGAAGTTCTGCAATCCCACCCAGGGGCTCGCCCACGGCCCCTTCATGATCCGGTAGTCCTTGAATGCCAGCACGAACTGCACGAGGATCGGCTGGTAGCGGAAGATCACGTAGTAAGCCACCACGGGGACGAGCAGGCAGTAGAGGACCAGGCCCTTGCGGGCACGGAACAGGACATCGCCCAGGCCCGTTCGCTGACCGAGAGCCCGGCCGTGTGGAAGGTTGGTTGCCATTCGTGGGCTCCTTCTCCGCAGTGTGCCCGAGAGAGACTGCGCGGCCCGGGATGGGCCGCGCAGTACCGTACCCCGATGCTTCGGAGCGCCCGGAGCCTACTTTATGATCCCAAGCTTCGTGAGCTGCTGGGTCATGAGATCCGTAAGCTCCTGCCCCCCGTTTGCCTTCCATTCCTTCACGTAGGCGTCCCACGTGTCGAGGCTGCGGGCGCCGGTGATAAAGGCAACCTCATTCTTGCGAGTGAAGTCCTTGACCTTGGTGTCCAGCTCGGGAGGAATGTCGCAGAGGTAGTACAGGTTGGTGGCATAGCGCGGCATGCCGCCCACGAGCTTCTGCTGCGCCAGCGCGAACAAGGGCGTTTTCGTAGGAGTCGCGGAGCCGCCCCATATCACGTTCGGATAGAACGCGCCGGGGTTGCCCCAGCTGTAGCACACGCCCCAGCCGGGCTTGCTGCTGCGCTGGGACTGGTTGTCGTTTCCGCCGACATACAGGTAGTCCGGGGATTTCACCTCGGTGATCCGCGGATCGATGTTGTACGCGAACCACATGGTATCCATCCCGGCGTTCGGATACTGCCACCAGTCCAGGATGTGCAGGAATCGCTTCACCTTCGCCGGGTCCTTCGCGCCCTGCTTCGTGAAGGCGAACCACATGAACACGTTGTCCGTGTTGGGGCGTCGCATGCCGCCTGACTTCCCGTCGTCACCCTTGAGCGGGTGCTCTATCATGCGCCAGGTACCGGTCAGCTTTCCTTCCATCCCCAGCGCGGTTTCCGCCTCCCCCGTGATGTCCGTGTGGTACGAGAAGATGCCGACCCGGCCAGCGTTCAGCTTCTTGGTGTTCCACTGGACGTTGTTCAGGTAATCGGGGTCCATGACCCCTTTCTCAACGGCGCTGCGGAAGAACTTCAGGAACTTCAGGCGCGTGCCGCTGAGCGTGGGGTTGAGCAGCTTGCCTCCCTCCACGTACCAGCCGGGGTTTCCGTACATGGACTGGAACGTGTCCAGCCCGCCCCAGTGGTTCGCCATGTCGTCGAGGTTGGGCGTGCTGAACCCCCACGTGTCGGCCTTCCCGTTGCCGTCGGGGTCCTTGAAGGTGAACGCCGAGGCCACGTTCATGAGCTCCGTGTCCGTGGTGGGCTGCTTGAGCCCGAGCTTGTCCAGCCAGTCCTGGCGGATCTGGATGTAGTAGTACTCCGGCGCCGGCTGGTGCTTGGGAATCGCGAAGAGCGCCCCGTCTTTTGTCGCCTGCAGGAGGTCATAGCCCTGGGAATCGTACTGCTGGGTCACCGCCGGCACGTACTGCAGGTACTGCTTGTGGTCTCCCGCGAGCATCCCCTGGTCGAGGAATTTCAGCGCCAGGACGCGGGTTCCCAGGCCGAGAACGTCGGGACCGGTTCCTGCCGCGATCTGTGACATCACCTTCGTTGCAAGGGAATCTCCCAGCGGCGTCAGGGTGATCGACGCGTTGAACTTCTTTTCGAGGTAGGGCTTTGTCGGATCATCCGCGGGCATGGGCTGATCATTCACCCAGCCGTTCTCGGTGAAGCTGATGTCGAAGTGCTTGCTCATGTCGTCATAGTTGTAGAAGGCATCCGGCGTCAGCTTCAGTACCTTGCCGGTCGCGTCTTTCGGGATCCATGTCTGTTGAGCTGTTGCGGTGATGGGAACGAGAACGAGCGCCAGGATGGCTGCTGCACATGCGATCGTCATATGCACTTTTCGTGAATCCATTGCATGGTCCTCCTTGCAGATTCTGTCTCTGGAAAAACATGCTCCACGTCTTCTCGGGAAGCCTCAGCGCATCGACCCTACCTCCTTTTCAAGCGATGTCTCCGGGTGACCAGGCCACCTCCTCTCCTGTTCTGCGGAACTCTCCAGGGGCTGCCGACCGTTGTTCGGCGAGGATTATAGAGCCGCGCCTATTCGGTGTAAAGCGTTTTCTCCCGTCGCGCTTTTTTCCCGCATGAAAACGCCGACCCCGGCTCACCGCGGTCGCAATGCCGGGCCACCCTTCTACGTTCGCCGCTGTGCGCCTTTCGGCTTTCCCCGCGGGCCGAGGCGCGGCGGGGTGGGCCGCGCCCGGTACCCGCCTTCTCCTCCGCCGTCTTCCTTGGCGACCCTCATTCGCGGAACGCTGCCTCCGCTGCGCGACTCGCGGATGATGCGCTCCGCGGCATCGAAGGGGACCGTGACGAGGGAAAAGGCGTCGAAGACCTGGATACCGTCGATCAGCCGGTCGGGAAGGCCCGAGACGCGGCGGATCATCGCGGCAAGGCTCTTGCGGTCCATCCCGCTGTGCCTCCCGGCCGAGACGAACAGGCGCGTCTGGCCCGCCTGGTCGACCAGGCGTCCCGGACGCTCGTCTCTTTCCACCGCGGCGATCTCGGTGTACCGCCGGGGTCCAGGGTACCGGCAAACGCCAGGGAGAGGCACGATGCCAGAGCCACGCGCGCCTCGGTGCCGGCGAGGATCTCGTCGGCAAGGGTGATCCAGGGGGATCCTTCCGCCCCGACGTCTTCGGCCACCGCGAGCACGCGGGCAATGGCCCGGGCACGGCGCGCGTCTATGACGTCACTCACCTTCGGCACGGTCCCCTTCCTGATGCT
Source organism: uncultured Spirochaetota bacterium (assembly GCA_963768665.1). Taxonomy (GTDB): domain Bacteria; phylum Spirochaetota; class Spirochaetia; order SZUA-6; family Fen-1364; genus Fen-1364. The sequence goes on from CAVYIU010000007.1 coordinate 1,033,450, forward strand.
CGCCCCGGCACCCTCCCGCATCCGCGTGAGCTTGCGGTACTCGAACGGGGTCACGAACGTGATCGCCGTGCCCTCGTTGCCCGCGCGGCCCGTGCGGCCGATGCGGTGCATGTACGCCTGCGAATCCTGAGGAAGGGACCAGTTCACCACGTGCGTGAGGCCCTCCACGTCGATGCCGCGCGCGGCGACATCGGTGGCAACGAGGATGCGCGCCTTCTTCGCGCGGAACCGCGCCATGACGCGGTCACGGTGTTCCTGCGCGTAGTCGCCGTGGAGCGTCTCCACGGGATACCCGCGTTCCTCCAGCGTCTGCCCGATGCGGTCCGCGTCCACGCGCGTGCGCGCGAAGACGAGACCGTAGAACTCCTCTTCCCTGTCCACGATGCGCGTGAATGCTTCCATCTTGTCCTGCTCGCGCACCTCCAGCCAGATCTGCTCGGTGAGCTCCGTGGCCGCCGTGCGGGGCGTGATCCTCGATGGTCGTGTAGTCACGCAGCCGCTTGCGGGCCACGCGCATGACGGCCTCCGGCATCGTGGCGGAGAACATCAGGACGCGCCGCTCGGGATTCACGGCCTCGAAGATGGCATCGATCTCTTCCGTGAAGCCCATGTCCAGCATCTCGTCGGCCTCGTCGAGGACGAAGTACTCCACCTTTGACAGGTCGAGCGCGCCGCGCTTGATCATGTCCAGGACCCGGCCGGGTGTTCCCACCACCACGTCGATGCCGCGCTCCAGCGACCTGAGCTGCAGGCTTATGGCCTGGCCGCCGTACACGGCGACGGTCCTCGGGTGCGCCCCGTGGCGGAGCGACACGATCTCCGCGTGCACCTGGATGGCCAGCTCCCGCGTGGGGACGAGCACGATGGCGCGCACGTACGGCGCCGCCTCGCGGAGCAGCTCCACCAGGGGGAGACCGAACGCGGCTGTTTTCCCGGTGCCGGTGCGGGCGCGGGCGACGAGGTCGCCCCCGCCGGCGAGGAGCAGCGGGATGGCGAGGGCCTGGATCGGCGTCGGCTCTTCGAACCCCTTCTTCCTGAGGAGGGCGAGCGTCTTTTCGCCGAGTCCCAGGGACTCGAAACCTGCATCTGCCATGGTTGTCCTTCCGCCTACGGCTTCTCGCGCCGCTCGTACCTGCGGTCCTGCTCGAGCAGGATGGTCTTGCGCAGGCGGATGGACTTCGGGGTGACCTCGACCATCTCGTCGTCCCGCAGGTACTGGATGGCCCGTTCCAGGGTCAGCGGCTGGATGGGCGTGAGTGTCAGGGCCTCGTCCTTCGAAACGGAGCGCATGTTGGAGAGCTTCTTCTCCTTGCAGGGGTTGACGTTCAGCTCCGAGTCGAGGTTGTGCTCGCCGACGATCATGCCCTCGTAGACGCGGTCCCCGGGAACGACGAAGAGACGGCCGCGCGGCTCCAGGTGGTACAGGCCGTAGATGACCGCGTTGCCGCTGCGGTCGGAGACCATGGAGCCGGTGAAGCGGTCGATGAAATCGCCGCGGTATTCCTCGTAGCCCGAGAGGTAGGAGTTCATGATGCCCGTTCCCTTCGTGTCGGTGAGGAACAGGTCGCGGTAGCCGATCAGGGCGCGCGACGGGACGGAGAACTCCAGGTGGGCGCGGGCGCCGTCGTGGCGGGTGTAGGTGAGCATCCGGCCCTTCCGCGCCGAGAGCTTCTCGGTGACCACGCCGACGAAGGCCTCGTTGCAGTCGACGAAGAGGTGCTCGATGGGCTCGAGCTTCTTTCCGTCTTCGCTTCTTGAATATGACCTCGGGCCGGCCCACGCAGACCTCGAAATCCTCGCGCCGGAGCATCTCGATCAGGATGACGAGCTGGAACTCGCCCCTGCCCCGCACCACGTACCCGCCCCCGCCCTTCACCTCCTCCACCTGGATGGAGACGTTGTTGAGGGTCTCCTTGCGCAGCCGCTCGAAGAGCCTCCCGGACTGGACGTTCTTCCCTTCGAGGCCCGAAAGGGGCGAGGTGTTCACGAAGAAGCGCATGGAGACGGTCGGCTCGTCGATGATGATCCGCTTCAGGGCCTTCGGGAACTCCCGGTTGCAGATCGTGTCCCCGATGTGCACGTTCTCGATGCCCGGAGAGGACGACGATGTCGCCCGGCTCCGCGCTGTCGGTCTCCACGAGCTTCGCGCCGGCGTAGGTCTGCAGCTTCGTGACGCTCAGAGGCCTCGCGAATGTCGCCCTCGCCGATGCAGACGAGGCCGTCCTTGGAGATGCGCGCTGCCGTTGATCACCTTGCCGATTGCCTGCCGGCCGAAGTAGTCGGAATAGGAGAGATCGGAAACGAGCATCTGGAAGGGCTCGGCCGTGGTGTAGCGGGGCGCGGGGATCTCCCGGAGGATCGCGTCAAGCAGCGGGTGCAGGTTTTCGCTCTTCCCGTCGAGCGTGTCCTTGGCGATGCCCGCCTTCCCGATGGCGTAGAGGAGGGGAAACTCGAGCTGTTCCTCGGTGACGCCCAGGTCGATGAACAGGTCGTAGATCTGGTTCAGGACCTCGGCGGGCGCGCATCGGGCCGGTCGATCTTGTTGATGACGACGATGATGGAAAGGCGGCCCGCGAGCGCCTTGCCGAGCACGAAGCGCGTCTGCGGCAGGGGGCCCTCGGAGGCATCCACCAGCAGGACGGCGCCGTCCACCATGGAAAGGGCGCGCTCGACCTCGCCGCCGAAATCGGCGTGGCCCGGGGTGTCCAGGATGTTGATCTTCACGCCCTTCCAGACGACCGAGCAGTTCTTCGCGGCGATGGTGATTCCGCGCTCGCGCTCGAGGTCCATGCTGTCCATGAGCCGTTCCTGGGTTTCCTGTCCCTCGCGGAACACGCCGGACTGCTTGAACATGGCGTCGACGAGCGTGGTCTTGCCGTGGTCGACATGCGCGATGATGGCGATGTTGCGGATGGCGGGTTCGATGCGTCTTTGTGGGTCAAAGGTGCGTCCTGACTTGCCTGTAGGCGGCGGGAGATGGGTGCAGTCAACGAAATCGGGCGCGCGCGTCTGCCGCCTGCCCCGCGGGCTACTCCTCCTCGTCGGGGGCGTCCCGCCAGGTCGCGAGGAAGTACATCCCCAGGAGCGCGTCGATCTCAAGGAGCTCGGTCCCGCGCAGCGTGGGCAGCCGGAGCTTTACCTCCGAGGTGAACCACAGCCCGAGCCCGAGCTTCGGGTTGTGCATGAACGCGAACCCCAGGGCATCGTCTTCCGAGAAGCTGCGCCCGCAGGAGCTGGCACAGGTCGACGAGGACCGCGTGCAGCGTCTCGATCAGGGACCGGCCGTGGTCGGTCCGCGCACCGCGCCGCGCAGGCGCTGTCCCGTCCCCACGAGGGTTCGCGCGCGTCCGGCGGGCCCCGCCGCGCCGCGGGCGGCGCTGACAAGCGCCTGGAGGTTTCGCTGCGCCTCCTGCTGGAGCCTTTCCAGCGCGACGCTGCGTGAGGAGGCGTCCCCCGTGACGATGGCGTAGAACTCCCCGGGCGTCCCCAGCAGGTTGCCCATGGCGATGGCGAACTGTCTCTGCATGACGGGGCTCTCCGCGGCGTGCATGCGGGGGAGGATATCCAGCGCGGCCTCGAAAGCGCCCAGCCGCGACATGGCTTCTCTCGCGGCCACGATCACGCGCTCGGAGCGCTCCTCGCCCACCAGGCGGAGGAGGGGCTTCAGAGCCTCCCGTGCGCCCATCCTGCCCAGCGCCTGGCAGCACGCCTCTGCCAGCTCCTCCGAGCTGCTCTCCAGGCATTCGATCAACCCGGGACCGCGCGGCGGTCGCCGATGCGGCCCAGCGCGCGGGCGGCGTAGGGGCGGATGGTCGAGTGCCCGTCCCGCAGGTGGCGGATGAGCGGCTCCACCGCTTCCGCCGAGCCGATCCTTCCCAGGGCGCGCGCCGCCTCCTCCCGCACCTCCACGTCCGGGTCATCCAGCCTCCTGATGATGTCCGACACCGCGATGGCGCCCGACGCCCTGCTCCACGCTGCGCAGCGCGCGCGCCACCTTGGTGGAAGCCTCGCCCCGGCCGAGCACGTTGATGCTGAGGAAGGTGCGGAAGATGTTGGGCGTCATCAGCACCGAGAGGAGGAAACCCACCGGCTTCTCCCGGCCCTCGCGGATGCGGGAGAGGATGAAGAGGCTCAGGATGCAGAGCACGAAGCACAGGAGGATGACCACCTGGAACCCGCCCACGGGCATGCGGCCGGCAACGGTCGAGGTGGAAACCGAGAGGGCCGTGTCCAGCGAGCCGCCCAGCAGCGCGCCGCCCGCGGGGAGGACGCCCGCGATCATCGCGTACCAGGCGACGTACGCCGTGCGGCTCTCGCGGGGTGAGGGTGAGCATGAGCTGGCCCGCGCCGTCGAGGATGGCCGGGCTCAGGAGCCCCTGGATGAGCGCCGTGATGGGCAGGATGATGACGTAGTTGGACGGGGTGAGGAAGAAGTAGATCACCCAGCTCAGGGGATACACGCTGCCCAGGAGCACGACAGGCTTGCGCCCGATGCGGTCCATGAGCATGCCCCACGATGTCGTGGTGCCGACGTAGCTGGCCTGCGTGATGACCGACATGATGCCCAGCCAGATGAACGGCGCGCCGGCGCCGTCGGGGGACGTGATGTACGGCGCCACGAAGGGCCCAGAACGTTCATGGAGAACAGCCACAGCGCCATGGAAAGAGCGAACCCGATGAAGTTGAGGTCCGAAAGCGGCGCGACGAGGTCCGCCCAGGCAAAGGCCGGCCGCGGCTCGCGCGGGGACGGGCTCGGGGATGGCCACGTAGAGGAGGGGCTCGAGGACGCCGGCCGACGGCGCCGATGGCGAACAGGGCAATGTAGGCCCAGAGACCTTCTCGCCCTTGAGGAGCGACAGCGCGCCGGTGGCGAGGAGGACTCCACACCATGTTCACCGCGTTGAGCACGGCCGAGCGGCGCAGGAAGAACGTGGCCCGCGTCTCCTCGGGCACGATGTCAGCCATCCACCGCCACCACCCCGCGGTGCC
>CAVYIU010000008.1:0-289622 GCA_963768665.1 uncultured Spirochaetota bacterium
ATCAACAACTGTCGGAGGTTTGCGATGATATGGTAGTATGCGTCGGTGTTCTCGGAAGCAAGGATGTCTCTGACCCCAAGGAGGCCAAGGATGGCTTTCGTATTTCAGCAACGGTACGAGCCGCGACGTCGAGGAGCGGATGCGGGCGTTTTGGCAGACGTTGTCGGAGAAGGATCGGCGGCGGTTTGCCGCGTTGGAGGCGGCGCGACTGGGCCACGGTGGGATCGAGTACGTGGCCGAGGTCCTGGGCTGTTCGACCCGGACCATCGAGCGGGGAATGGACGAACTCGACCAATTGCCGGACGACCCTGCCGCCGGGCGGGTGCGGCGTCCGGGCGGCGGTCGAAAAAAAGAGTCGAGTCCGAGCCGCAACTTGAGCGGAACCTGAAATCGGTTCTGGAGGTCCGCACCGCCGGCGACCCCGACGAGCCGGACGTGCTGTGGACGGACCTCTCGCCGCGGCAGATCGCCGAGGCGGTGGGCGACTTGGGAACGCCGGTCAGTCCGCCGGTCGTGCAGGACTGGATGGAAGAGCAAAAGCTCGCGCTGCACAAGATCGAGAAGGTTTTGGAGGGCGGCCAGAGCCCCGATCGCGACGCCCAGTTCCAGCGAATCGCCGAGCTGAAGGCCGAGATACTTCGCCGCGGGAAACCCCGTGTTCTCCATCGACACCAAGGCCAAGGAACATCTGGGGCAACTCTTTCGCAAGGGCCGGGTGTGGACGCAGCAGGCGTTCCAGGCGTTCGACCACGACTTCCCCAGTTGGGCCACCGGCGTGGTCATCCCCCACGGCATCTACGACTGGCCCGCAACTGCGGCCACATCAACATCGGCCTGAGCCACGACACCAGCGAGTTCGCCTGCGACAGCTTCCGCTGGTACTGGAACCGCATCGGCCGGCGGTGCTACCCGCACGCCACGTCCATCCTCCTGCTGTGCGACTGCGGCGGGAGCAATGCCGCGGCGCAGTACCTTTTCAAGCAGGACCTGCAAGCGCTGGTCAACGACTTGGGGATCGAAATCCGCGTGGCCCACTACCCCAGCTACTGCTCGAAGTTCAATCCGATCGAGCGCCGTCTCTTTCCCCACGTCGCCCGCGCCTGCCAGGGAATGCTGTTCGACACCGTCGATACCGTGGTCCGCCTGATGCGCAAAGCCTCGACCCCCACGGGCCTGACGGACCACGGTCAACGTCATCCGCCGCGTCTATCAAATCGGCCGCAAGGTCGCCGACGGCTTCAAAGCACACATGACTATCCTCTTCGACAAGTTGCTGCCCAAATGGAACTACGTCGCCAATCCACAATAATCCAGACAGTTATTAATTCTGCGGTCCGTAGTCATATTCGACGTTCCAGCGAGGTGACTCATGGGATGAAAGCTCGAAGGTAAACGCCCTTGTCGGTGAAGGGCTAGCCAAACTTCCGGGCCGCAGCATAAAGCGAATTGTGCAGCCTCGTTAAACCCTCCACACGTACCGATTGAAGTGGAAACTTGCGGGTGTCGAGCCTCTGTGAAATGGGCGAAGACTCCTATGGATGGAGATCGAACAGTCAGCCACCATCCGACCCGCCGGGGTATGGCAAACGGCACGGAAGGACAGACATGCAGCTTAAATTGGGGAATCTCTGGTGCTCGGCCGCATGGAGGGTTTGCCCTTCATTCAGGCAAAGACCCGTCGGCGAAGACATAAGTTGACGGGAGAGCACCAGAGCCTCGGATGAGGCCATAGTAAGCGATGACGCGACGGGACAGAATAACCCGACGCCGAGCCAAGCTGCACGCAGCCAGGCGGGGAAGCATCAATGTTCTGGGCGGAGCGCCTACGGTTACCGGTACTACGGCGTGCCTCGCAACTTCTGGTCGCTGAAATTGTTCCGGCACCGGGTGCGGCGGCTCTGGCAGCAGGCGATGCGTCTTTCGCAGCCAGAAGGGTCGGATCGGTGAAACCCGAATGACACGGATCGCCAACACCTGGCTTGCTCAACCCCGAATCTGTCATCCTTATCCCGAAGCGCATTCTGGCCGTCATGATCCAAGGCAAGAGCCCGGTGCGGTAGTTCCGCTCGCCGGGATCTGTGCGGGGGGCGGCGGGCAACCGCCGTCCCTACCGCGACGAAAACCCACCATACGGAATTTTAGAGGGGGAGAAGGAAACGTGGTGCAGGGCCTGATGACCATTTGCCCCGAAGCCCGAAAGGGCGGATACAGCGGAAGTCATTGGCCTACACACAGGCGCAGCGCCTTCTCTCTACTCGACAATGACATGATGGAAGAATTCCGGCTAATGACTCCTGCGGTCAGATGCTTTGCAGAAGTCTGGCAGCTTGGAGAATATCGATTCAAACAGTGCGGCAAGGACGGCAGAATCTGCTGTTCCGCAGACGCAAGGCGCCTCGCAATCCGGATCGACCGCGCTCGACGCCCTCGCACGACGACATCACTCGGCACGCGTACGACATCTACGTCAAGAAGGGTCGCCAACAGGGCCACTGCCGACGGGACTGGCAGCAGGCCGAGCAGGATCTGACAAAAGAGGGTCAAGCGTCGCGGCTGCGCACCAAGGCGGCTGCGAAACACCCCCTGCCCCGCACGTCGGGTCCAACCCGTGGTGAAAACCGTCGCCGGCGCCTTCTTTCGATCCCGAGCGGCCGGGGCCCGACCGCGGCGAACCGCCCCTCATGCTACCGAGAAGCCGCAACACCAAAGCTCGACGCTTGCCTCCGAAAAGCAAGATGGCCATGCGGTGCTGGCACGTCACCGAATCGATGTGCCCAGCCCACCGCCGAAGGAAGCGACGCAATTTGCATCTCCACCAATCCATCGCAAGTCAACGCCTTGGCCGTCGGGCAAGCGTATCCTCGCTCGTTAGAACAAGTCGTCACATGTGGTAGAAACCGCGAGCCGTTCTTGCCTCGACCGCCACGGTGCGCCCGTGGAGAATTGGCATCAATTCGAAATAGGGTCGAATGGTAGCGGAATCAGACTCCGCGAACATCTCATTTGCACTTTCTGAAAAAGCCTGACCGTCATGCAGCAAGTGCATCAGGCGTTTGGCGAAGGTGAGGATTTTCCGCGGGATGGGCCGCTGCTCGACAGCCGCCAATAATTGCGCCTCGAAGAGCGTGCTGCGCAAGGCTTTACGACGATCGGCATGCGAAGGCCGCCGCTTGGGATCGTCCCACGGGCAGGCACGGCGGTTACAGAGACTCGCTTTGTTCCTGGTCCAAGCCCACAGTTCCACCAGGCTGTGAATCCATAGATTCAGATGGTAGGCGCCGATGTTCGCCCACAGATCGCGAAGCTGCTGCTGGCCGGCGCCCCAGACTTCCTTTAGGTCGTGAAAGTCCTGCTCGATCGCGCCCCGGTCGGCCAACGCTTCCAAGATCTCCCGCACGCCGGCCGCCGGATCGGTGCAGAAGAAGTACTCCGGGCCCTTGTCCTCCTTCACGATCACCACGCGGATCAGCCCGTAGGCCGGGTGATAGGTGGCCAGGAAGCTCTTGTACGTCTTGGTCACCGTCTCCCCATATTGCACGCACTCGATGGTCTGCCAGCCGCGTTTCTGGCCGGCCCGCTTGTAGAGGGTGATCCGCTTCTTACCATACTTGGGCTTGCGGCCGCGGCGGGGACGGTCGGCAGGCTTGGGCTTGGGTGCAGGGTATACAACGCCGCGTCCTTGCGCAGCCGGGATACGAAGACCACGCGGACGGCCGGCGTGTCTTCATGACCGGACGTTTGGCATAGTCCAGTTGATCGAAGCTGCACGGCCGATCATGGAAGCGATGGTTCAGGAGGTTACCGGCGTCAAGGTGTCGAGCCTGCACCACGACATTAGTACCAGAACCGGCGAAGAGGTCGTGCTGTTTACGCTGGCTGGGCCACCCTTTTCAGGGAGACAAAGAAGAGGCCTGAGAGTCTCAGGTAGGAGTCGGTGACGCGATCTCGGCGGACAGTTCGTCCAGCTTGGCCTCCCGCGGCCTGATGACGATGCATCGGCCGGATTTGCGGATCTTCTCCGCTTCTTCCTGTGTCACACCATGGCGAAAGATGGCTGACCGTCGTCTTCACCCCGGCGCGTGCGTCTTCGCGATGGCTTCGGCTATACTCACCGGCCCGCCTGTTCTGCTTGAGTCGTGGCATCGCAGGCGCCGCGCTTCCCGCCAGTCGAGTCGGCCGGGCACATCCGCGTTGTGGGTGGTTCAGTCCGGCGCGGCGGTCGCAACGACGGGGTTCCGTTCAGAGGGCGTCTTGCTGGTTTTCAGACGTTCCTCTGACACCAGCGACCCGGGAGAGAGTCAGATGCCCAGCAAACTGCCATCGCCGGTCGAGCAGCAATATCGCTCGCTTTTTGAACACAACCTCGACGCCGTCTTTTCCGTTGACCTGGAGGGTCGTTTCACCGACGCCAAGCCGTGGCTGGGAAGCTCTCCGGGTATGGCGTGGCGGAACTCCGGCAAAAGGGACCTGGCAGGAGTGTGTCCGCCCGAAGACCTGGATAGGACGCTCCAGCGTTTCCAGCAGGCGTTGCAGGATCAGCACAAAGACCTGGAGACCTCGCTGATGCGCAAGGACGGCCGGCGCGTCGAGCTGCTCATCACGGGCGATCTCGATCGTGGTGGAGGGGCAGATCACCGGCATCTTCGCCATCGCCCGTGATATCGGCGAGCGGAAGCGAACAGAAACTGCATTACGCGAGAGTGAGGCACGACTTAAGTTCGCTCTGGATTCCAGCGGCATGGGCGTCTGGGACATGGACATAGCCACCAACATGACCTGGCATTCGCCCACGCACGCCCGGATCTACGGTTACGAAGTGTTGCCACAGTGGAGCTACGGAAAGTTCCTTGAGCACGTTCACCCTGACGACTGGCCGGTCGTGAACGAGCCCTTCCAGCGAGGCATCGCGCGTAATGAGAGCTGCGGCGCGTTGAATGCCGTATCCGACGCGTGGATGGACAGGAGCGGTGGATTGAGATCTTCGCCCACCCTCAAGTGGACGCGGCAGGGAAAGTCACCCGCCTGATGGGGTTGTCGTCCGATATCACCGAGCGCAAACAGGCCCAGAACGAACTGGCCCGAACCGTGCGACGGCTGGATATGGCGCAAGCCGCGGCCGGGTCGGTACGTTCGAGTGGGACCTGACCCCGGACGGAGCGGTCGGAGGAAGTCGGTCTCGGCCGTGTGTTCGGCCTCTCGCCGGACGAGCGTCACCCCACGTATGAGAACTGGCGGCGGCGTGTGCATCCGAGGACATCGAGCCGGCGTAGAGCGCGAGATCGCCGATGCGCTGGCCGGCAAAGCCGAGTACGACACCGAGTACCGCATCGTGTGGCCGGACGGAACGACGCACTGGGTGGGCTCGGGGACAGGTGCAGCGCGACGAACAGGGACGTCCCCTGAGGATGATCGGCGTCAACATCGACATCACCGATCGCAAACAGGCGGAGGAGGCGCTGCGCGAAAGCGAGGCGCAGACTCCGGACGCTCAACGAAGAGTTGAACGGCGCGTCGAAGAACGAACCGCCGAACTGATGGCAGTGACCAAAACACTTAAGGAAGAAAATGTCCAACGTGCCAGGACCGAAGCCCTGCTGCGGGAAAGCGAGGAGAATACAGGGTGCTGGTTGAAGGTACAAGCGACGCCATCGTCGCGTACATGCGAATGGGTGGTTCTGTTCATCAACGAGCGCGCCGCGCAGGTGCTGGGTGGCCAACCGCAGGACTTCACCGGCAAGACCCATTGGGATTTGTTTCCCAAACAGATAGCTGACCGGCGTTCCAACCAGGTCAGACGGGTGATCTCCTCCGGCAAGCGCGAACTGAACGAATCGACGCTGCCGCTGAATGGCGTAGCGCGGTATTACTTCACCACGTTCGAGCCGCTCAAGGACGCCTCGGGACGCATTTCTTCGGCCCTGGTCATGTCCTGCGATGTGACTGAACGAAACCTCGTTCAGCAGGCCCTGGAACAAAGCGAACAGAAGTATCACCGGCTTTTCGATACGGTTCCTGACGCCATCATATTTTTCGACGCACAGACGCGTCAGATCATCGATGTGAATAAGAGCGCCGACCGATTTACGGCTACTCTCGGGAGGAATTCCTGCGGCTTTCTCAGAATGACACGACAGCTGAGCCGGAGGAAACCCGCAAAACAACTCTTTGTTTGCTGGCCGGAGATTCGATTTTGGTGCCGCTGCGATACCATCGCAAGAAAGATGGGACTGCGTTTCCGGTGGAGATCTCGGCCTGCAACATTGTCGTCGGTGACCGCCGAATTGTTGCCCGGCGCCATCCGCGACATTTCCGATCGCATCCAGAGCCAGCGGCAGCTTGAAACCTATCAGAAAGACCTGCAATCGATGGCCGAGCAGGTGCTGCTTGCGGAAGAACAGGAGCGGCCCGGCGGCTGGCCGTCGATTTACACGATGGACTCAGCCAGGTTCTGTCGCTGGCGCACATCCGGCTGGACGTGGTTCGGAACACGCGGCGAGGAGAAACTGGACGGGCCGCTGCGCAGGAGTCGGAGAACTGCTTGACCAGGCGATTCAGACCGCAAGCGACCTCACCTACGAACTCAGTCCGCCGATCCTCTTTGAGCTGGGGTTTGTGCCCGTGGCCCAATGGCTGGGCGAAAACATCGAGCGGACCCACGGGTTGAAAGTGCGTGTCATCGACGATGGACAAACATGGCCGACCGATGAGCAACGCGACCTGCTTCTGTTCCGATGTCTCCGCGAGCTGCTGATCAACGTCGCCAAGCACTCCGGCGCGGCCGAAACGCGGGTTATCCTGACGCAGAGCAAGCGGATGGCGAAGCTGGTCGTGGAGGACAACGGCGCGGGCTTTGATCCGGGCGACCGGCTCAGGCCGGTCCTGGATCGCGAGGGACATGCCACGTTCGGCCTGTTCAGCATCCGCGAGCGATTGCGTCATCGTGGCGGCGGGATGGACATTCGATCGGCGCCGGGACAGGGAACGACGATTACTCTGATCGTTCCGCTGACAGGCCCCAACCCCGGCTTGCCGCAGAAATCGCCGTGAGCGACGCGGCCTCGGGTGTCCATGGTCGTCGAAATGGGCGTAAAGCGACCTGGGCATCGGCACTGTGGCGGGATGGTCACGGTAGCAAGCCAGGGCATCGGTCGGTCGATTGCCCTGTGGCCGGCGAGCGAAGGAATGGCCGTTGCCGTTTTCGCGCGGACGAACATCGCCGCGATGATTGCGTTTCTGGCAAGCAGGCACGCAAAGTATTGCCAAGGGGCCATTATCGACATTGACGGCGGAATGACGCGGACGCTTTGATTCCATTTAAGTTGGACCAACGATATCGACATCGACCTGGGCATCCGTATCATGTTCGCGAACCTTCACGAAGAGAATCACGATATGGCCCAAACAACAGAGAATGCGGGTTGAACTGACCGAGACTGCCAAGCAGAAGCTGGCAAAGGCGAGTGATCAACTCGCCATGAGCGAGTTTGCAACGATGTCCGGCATTGTGGGGTGGTTCGCCAGTCAGGAAGATTCGGTGCAGCGTGCAATTCGGGTCACTATCCCAGCGAGATCGCACCGGACATTGCCAAGCTGATTTTGAAGAGGATGGGAAGGAGCTGAGTATCCCCAGAAGCGTGATCCATTGTTCCGGCCGACTCAGATAAACAAGGGAAGGCACCCTGCCCGACGTGGACGGTATCAAGAACACCGCTTCCAGCCTGCCAGAGCAGGTTTTGGTACGCCGGCGATCGAGATGAGCACATTGAAACTTCTATAGCGTTGTGCCGGCGATAGAGGTGTCACCGAAACCCCTGTTTTCACGCATTCCAGGTTGGGTTTGGGTGCCGTTGACACTGTAGTCAGGTTAGAGACAGGCTGAGGCTTGCCGCCCAACTCATAGCTTCATTGTGCTTTGCCCGGAGGTATGCCCATGAAAGTCATCGCATTCAACGGCAGCCCCCGACCGGACGGCAACACCAGCATCCTGCTCGACCACGTCCTGGAGCCGATCAAGGCCAAGGGAATCGAGACCGAAGTCTTTCAGCTCGGCGGCAGCAACATCCACGGGTGCCGGGGCTGCTACGGCTGCATCAGAAGAAGAACGGCCGCTGCGTCCACGACGATGACGTGGCCAACGAGTGCATCGCCAAGATGGTCGAGGCGGATGGCATCATCCTCGGCTCGCCCACCTACTTTGCCGACCTGACGCCGGAGACCAAAGCCCTGATTGACCGGGCAGGCTTTGTGACCCGTGCCAATGGCGATCTGCTCAAACGCAAGGTCGGGGCGGCGGTCATCGCCGTCCGCCGGGCCGGGGAAATCCATGCCTTCGATTCGATCAACCATTTCTTCCTCATCAGCCAGATGATCGTGCCCGGCTCCTGCTACTGGAACGTGGGCATTGGCCGGGAAAAGGGTGATGTCGAGAAGGACGAGGAAGGGCTGGAGACGATGCGGGTGCTGGGGGAGAACATGGCGTGGCTGCTGGAGAAGGTGGACGGTGGGGAATAGGGGCCATGCGGGTACGAAAAATGATTGCCGTACTCGGCGAGGCGTTTGTCGTGCTGCTCTTCGTGGATAATCTGCCGACCGATCAGTCAATTGGCCAACCCGTTCCACTATTCACCGAGTTGCAGAAGCATGAACGCGAGCTGGCCGCTGCCCCCACCGACTGGATGCCGTGGAACTACCTCGCCACGCTCGAATCAGGCCAGGGCCGCCCGGCGGGATGAGCTCTGCACCTCGCTCCCTGCCTCTACGCCTTCGCCTCGCCAGCCCGCTGCGCGCCATCCACCGCTTGATCATGCCGCAGCCACGGCGTCGCCGCCCGGGTTTTTGGGTTTTTCAGGTCTGCCGAAAGGACACCACCTTCGGAACACATCTCACGGCCGTTGGCGTTCATCCTCGCGTTGCGATGGCCGCGATGCACCACAAGCCGAAGCGAATTGACGATGAACCTTACATTGCACTTTCTGAAAAAGCCTGACCGTCATGCAGCAAGGCGCATCAGGCGTTTGGCGAAGGTGAGGATTTTCCGCGGGATGGGCCGCTGCTCGACAGCCGCCAATAATTGCGCCTCGAAGAGCGTGCTGCGCAAGGCTTTACGACGATCGGCATGCGAAGGCCGCCGCTTGGGATCGTCCCACGGGCAGGCACGGCGGTTACAGAGACTCGCTTTGTTCCTGGTCCAAGCCCACAGTTCCACCAGGCTGTGAATCCATAGATTCAGATGGTAGGCGCCGATGTTCGCCCACAGATCGCGAAGCTGCTGCTGGCCGGCGCCCCAGACTTCCTTTAGGTCGTGAAAGTCCTGCTCGATCGCGCCCCGGTCGGCCAACGCTTCCAAGATCTCCCGCACGCCGGCCGCCGGATCGGTGCAGAAGAAGTACTCCGGGCCCTTGTCCTCCTTCACGATCACCACGCGGATCAGCCCGTAGGCCGGGTGATAGGTGGCCAGGAAGCTCTTGTACGTCTTGGTCACCGTCTCCCCATATTGCACGCACTCGATGGTCTGCCAGCCGCGTTTCTGGCCGGCCCGCTTGTAGAGGGTGATCCGCTTCTTACCATACTTGGGCTTGCGGCCGCGGCGGGGACGGTCGGCAGGCTTGGGCTTGGGTGGCAGGGTATACAACGCCGCGTCCTTGCGCAGCCGGGATACGAAGACCACGCGGACGGCCAGCGCTGTCTTCATGACCGGACGTTTGGCATAGGCCCCGTCGGCCACCACCCACACCACTTTCCCCGCAGCCTGTGCCAATTGAGCGAGCCACTGGATCAGCGCCGCTGCCTGTTGCAGCTTGGTCTGGAAGGTCCACTTCAGTCGCTTGGGCAGCTTGGGCATGTCTTTCTGCTTGATGTACAGCAGGGCCCGCAGCGGCAGGCCGATCGTGCCCCAGGAGGCATGTCGCACCACCCAGGCCAGCGTCACCCAAACATGTCCGTAGACGAACTTGGCATCGGCGGGACCGGGTGTGGGATTGTGATGAACGCCCGCACCCTGCACCTTGGGGCCGTAACGCTTGGTGGGGGTATCGTCGATGGCAAACAGCCAGCGCGGCTGCTCGGGAAGCTGGTCTTGCAGCAAGAGAAACAGCCGGGTGGCCAGCGTTTGGGCTCGGCGGCCCACGGTGGCGATGAAGTAGTAATAGTCGGAGAAATCGTAGGTGATCCCGGCTGCCCGCAGCCAACTGGCGACGGTGCGGCGGCCACCGGCGAAGAGCATGCCAAAGATCACGATCCCCAGCCGCCAGCGGCAGCGTCCGTGCAATCCCTCAGCCAGGTATTCCCACCATTCCGACCACTCCTGGGGATAATGTCTGTCGGCCATCCTTGGCCTCCAATCATGACGGTAATCAAACCAACACCATCATGACGGGAGAGCCGTTGTTCTGTCATCCCCGTTTGTTGCCGGCGAACTCATGAAACACACGCTTTTTCAGAAAGTGCAATTCATTGTCAAGCGACAATTATTCTCCGGCATCGACGACAATTATAAACCAGCATAACCATGGTGCTTCTTTCTTCCGCCCGTGTTGCTGCTGTTGAGCGTAGCGAAACAGCAGCAACGCGGACGGCGCGGCCGGAACGTCCGGCCCCGTTGTGACCTCTACTGCGGTGCCGACGGCGGCTCTTCGGGCGGCGGCGCGGCCTTCGACTTCTTTGCCTGCTCCACCCGGTAGCTGGGCAGGTTCAATTCCAAGATCACGCTGTGATGCACCAGGCGGTCGATCGCCGCCGCCGTGGTCATCGCATCCTTGAAAATCAACTCCCACTTGCTGAACGGCAGGTTGCTGGTGATCAGCACGCTGCCCCGCTCATACCGCTCGGCTAGCAGCGTAAACAACACCTCCATCTCCTCCCGGTTCTGCTGGACATACCCCAGATCGTCCAGGATCAAGGCCGCGTAACGGGAGAGCTTCTTGATCGCCTTGGGCAGCCGCAGTTCCCGCTTGGCCAGCAGCAGCTCCTGCACCAGAAGATTCGTGGAGCTGAAGTACACGGCTTTCCCGCGCCGCACCAACTCTTGCCCGATCCCGCACAGCAGATGCGACTTGCCCGCGCCGGGGGTCCCGAAGACCAGCACGTTCTCCTTCCGCTCCACGAAGCTGCCATCCATCAAGGTCCGCACCACCGCCGACACCTTGCCCGGCAGGCGCTTGAGATCAAAGGCGTCCAGGCTCTTGTCCACCGGCAACCGTGATTCCCGCAGCAGCCGTTCCATCCGATGCTGCCGCCGCAGTTGGCATTCCCGCTGCACGACCTCCAGCAGATAGGTCTCGTAACTGAGTCCTTCCCGCCGGGCGGAATCGGCCAGTTCCTGGTAACAGCCGCGCACTGCGGGCAAATGCAGTTCTTTCAGACACGTCAGCAGTTCTTCGTCGGGGGAATTCTTCTTACTCATGGCCCACCGCCTCCCCAACACTCAGACCCACTGCCGCGGATTCCCCGCCTCCCCCATCCAACAATCGGTCATAGGCCGACAGATCCACCGCGTCTACCCGCACCGCCGTCGGCGCCGCCAGTTGCTGCCCCGATTGCACCAACGCCTCCACCGCCTCGAAGCTCATGGCCTGATCCGTATCGGCCAGACGACCGATGGCCGCCTCCACCAGCGACTCGCTCTCTTTGGCCGCCAGTTCCAGGATCTTCAGGTACTGCTTGTCGGCACAGCCCACCGCCCCGGCGTACTGGCTCTTGAGCCGGTCATACGCCACCCGAAACAGGCTGCTGGGGAACAAGTCCGCCTGATACCGGTAATCGGCAAACGCACCCGGCTTGCGAACCAGCCAGTCAATCACATGACGGTAGTTGACCCGGTGCTGGTTGCGTCCACGCAGGCGGGGCAGTTCTTCCACTTTCTTCTGTCCATACCACACCTCCAGATGCTGCACATACTGCCGAACCTCAACCTGCTGGCCGATCAGACGGCTGTTGATCGAGTAGGCATTGCGATCCACATGGATCAGGCTGCCGCAATCCACCCGCGCCACCAGACGCTTGACCGCCTCCAGTCGTACAGGCGGAAGGCCGTGGATCACTTTCAACTCCTCGGCAAAACGCGACCGCCGACCCCGGTTGAGCTGATCGGTCAGGGCCTTGAGGAACTGCTGATACGCCTGGAGATCCGCGAAGTCCCGGCTGCCCCGCAGCAAGAGGGCCTGATCCACCGCACGCTTGAAGCGATGATGACGCTGCTCCACATCCCCGTTCTCGTGGCCGCTGTCGGGGTTGGTCTTCTCGGCCACCAGGCCATAATGCTCCAAGAGCCCCTGATACCGCCTGGTGAACTCCTTCATGTCGCTGCCGTTGGCCACCGCCGCGCCGAGTCGATCCGTCCGATGCCGCTCGGGCACGCCGCCCAGTTCCCACAGGGCGTTTTGTAGCCCTTCGCTCAGGCTCTCGAAGCTCTCGGAGTAGCAGAGCGTACACGCCTCCCAGTTGGAGTACGTCAGCACGAAGTGGTAAACCAAGTGCTCCAAGCTCCGCCCGCCGATCGTCACGCCCAGCTTGTTCATGTGCGAAAAGTCCGACTGGCTCAACCGGCCGGGATGATGCACCTGGGCAAAGAACACTTCCTGGCCCGGTCCTTCCAGGCCTCGCCACCGCTTGACCTGCCGTTGCAGCGTTCGCAACTGCCCGTCGGCAAACCGCCCCGGTTGGGCACGCTGTAACGCCTCCAGCAGCGTCTTGGCCTCCAGACCCGGGTTCAACGACAACTGCTCGGCCACCCACGGCCAGACCTCGGCAAACGGGTCGGCTCGCGTCCGCCAGTCGTGCTCTGGCCGCAAGGCGCTGGGAAGCTGGCCGAACTGGCGATACTTCCCCGCCGTCTCCCGATGCATCCCCACCTTGTCCGCCGACACCTGCAGCGACTGCTCCTGCTGTAACAACGACATCAGTCTCCTTACCTGGCGATCCGTCACCATGCTCTGAACTCCTTGGATTTGAGTCCAAAACATCGTCGCCGAACGCCAGTCCAACCGCTGGATTCTAATTGTCGTCACTGCTGGATTTTAATTGTCGCTGGACAGCACGAATTCAAACAAATCAGATCTCCGGTAGAAGCGACAGTGGGATCCCGTTCAGAGTACGAAGCCAGCCCTGATCCATGCAAGCGGCTTTTCATGCCCCCAACGAGTCCCGACAAGTCGTTCAGAGAATGTTTGTGGCGTTTTTGTAACCGCGCGGATAACTGGATATCCGAATTCAAGCATGGGACGGACCCCTTGAATTTCGCGAAAAACCCTGATATTTAAGGGTTAGCCACACAAACGAAGCGGCCACGGCAAGCGGTTCAGGGTATCTGCCCCTCTCCGCTATTCGATGCCCGCCTGCGATTCATAACGTTATGAATTGCAGGCAATTACAAATCTGGGTTTTCCCTCAGAACCCCCTGTTTGTGGCGTTTTTGTGGCGTTTTGTAACGGGAGCGTTTCTGAGGGTCTCATGCCTCTGCGCAAAAACTCGTTCCGAACCGGCCACGTCAAAGGGTATCTCCGCGGCAACTCCTGGTACCTGTGCTATCACGAAAATGGCGGCTCCCGTCGAAGGCCAAGAGTGGGTGCCGATCTCAATGCCGCCAAGATCTTGGCGGCACAGACCAATAAAGATCAGCTGAATGGCGGGGGGCTCGTCTCGATGCTGAGCTTCGAGCCGATCAGCATTCCCGATCTCTGCACGCGTTGGCTGGAACATCACGAACAGGTAACCTGGAGCTTTCCAGCCTCCACACGATCGACCGCTACCGAACGGCGACGGATCACCTGCTCAAACTCCTGAAGGTTGAACCCGCAAAACTGGCATCGCTCTTTTCTGCTCGCCATGCCGAGGATTCGTGCGTTATCCCTGCGGAACCTGAGCGTCGCTCCCAACGGCCATCCACATCGCGCCAATCTCCGTGCATCAGCCAATGAGCAAGCCATGACTCGCCCGGCTTCATTGGCAT
The DNA here is from genome assembly GCA_963768665.1 of uncultured Spirochaetota bacterium. Classification (GTDB taxonomy): domain Bacteria; phylum Spirochaetota; class Spirochaetia; order SZUA-6; family Fen-1364; genus Fen-1364. Next base: position 13,946 of record CAVYIU010000008.1, read on the forward strand.
CCCAGTCGAAGGACCGGCGCCATCCACGTGGTTACCAGGCTGGAACCGAAAACGCCTGCCGCCGCCAATGAGCTCTTCAAGTTGGACTCTCCCAACGACGCAATGCCCACTGTTGTCAATGACAAGGTAGAAGTCCTGAATGCGTGGCTGATGATCGGGCGGCAAACGACGGAACCGCAGATTCCTCGAAGCCGGCATGCCCGGCGGTCGAGCTTGAAGATCAAATTCGGCGCCAGCGATGGCATCTACCGTCTCGCTGTCACCACGGACAGCGCGGCACCGCCGCCCGCCGTGGCGGGAACTTGCCCCGATCTGAGGAAACTGCTGCAGATGCTGGCGACACCAGGCCATCCGGCGTTTTAGGTTGAACACGTCTACTAGCCGGACGGAGGAGGCGGCTTGACCAAAATGCCAGTCGGGGTCTCTGCTGACCAGAACGGATGAGCAACAACGTAAGTTGTCCCCCTGGTAGACAATCCCCGCGAGATCCCCAGGTCTGCCACGAGGGCACCAGGCGAAAAGCAGAAGGAACTCGTCCCGCAATCTCGTCGCCATTGGCAACCATCCCACGAGCGACGGTGACAGGTCAAACTGCCCATCTAGTGGTTCATTCCACCTGAGTTTTCGGGTACAGCCTGCGGAGCTTGATTCTGGCGTCGGCCGTTCGGAACTGCCAGTCGATTTTCTTCGTCCGGTTATTCCGATCGCCATTCCAGATCGACACGCGTTCTCGCAGCGTTGCCTCGTCGCCAATCCGGTCGCCCAGGCATTGCTTCTCCAGCACGCTCAATTCGCACTCGGCCATGTTTAGCCAACTGCCGTGCTTGGGCGTATGCACCACTTCGATCTTCTCCATAATCCGCCTGGCCTCCTGGGGCGTGAACGCCTCGTACAGGCAACTCATCCGATGCGTGTTCAGATTGTCCATTACCAAGGTGATCTTCTCCGCCTTGGGATAATGCACGTCCACCAGTTCCTTCATCTGTGCCGCAAAGTCCAGCTTCGTCCGTCGGCTTGTCACCGTTACATGTCGTCGGCCCGCCAGCGGCTCGACCAGCATAAACAGGTTCGCCGTGCCGTTGCGCACATACTCATAGTCGTGGCACTCGACGCGGCCCGGTGCCGCGGGGATGGGCACGGCAACCTCCCCGACCAGTTGCTTGCTCTTCTCGTCGAAACAAACAACCGGATGATCTGCGTCCAACGGGCGCTTGTACACCTCCAGGACATTCTCCATCGCGCACACGAACTCGGCGTCACATTTCGGCGGGATACACCACATTTCCCGCAACCAGGGCTTCAATTCGTTTTTTTGGCTCTCCGCGAAAGCCGCTGATTCTTGTGTAGGGGCGTCATCCGAACAGATGCAGGACACGCAGCCGGAAGTGGCAGAAGTTGCGCATCCCGCAGGCTCGCCACAAAATCGCCCGTAAGCCGCGATTGAATCCCTCGGTGCGGCCATTGCTCGAACGGCTCACGAAGTAATTGGCGATCTTCTCCATCCAGTTCTCCATTGTTTGATTGAATCGTTCCAGAGCCTTGAGCCCCAGTCGTACGCCTCGCTGGCACCACTGTCTCAGCCGGGCCATGGCCGTCGCGGGTGTCGTGATTCGCTTATCCTCGAAGATCTGCCGCAGCCCTTCTCGGTGCTCGGCCAGTCGTCCCAAGTCTGGGAATTTCTGCTTCAGAACCTCCAGTTCGGCACGCTGCTCGGCCGTGAGGTTTTCGGGGTTGGTCACCCACAACCAGCGACTTCCTTTCAGTTCCTTGGCCTGCTCCTTGTCCAAACCCTTTTGGATCTCACGCCGCGCTTCGCTGAGCCGATCCTGGAAGTTCTTCATCACATGGAAGCGGTCGATGGTGATTCGCACGGCTGAACCAAACGCTTCCTTGGCCGCCTCCACGTAGCCGTCCCACATGTCGCAGGTCACCTCCTCCACCGCCGACAGCAACCCCGATTCCTTTTTCGCCTTGAGCCACCGCACCACGGCCTCTTTCTCCCGGCTTTCCAGCACATCCAGCACACGCTCATTGGTGTGATCGATCAGCACGCAGCAGAATTGCCGGTGTCTTTTTTTAAAGACAACTCGTCAATCCCCACCGAGCGCACCGGCTTCAGGTGCGGCGCAGGCACCTTCTGTCGCCGCTCCAAGTATTGGTAGTACCATCCTTCCACCGTCTTTTCCGGTATCCCGAAGAAACCGGCGGCGGTGGCGATATCACCGTGGCTGGCCAACTCGGCCAGTCTCTCCAACAGCCGCTCGGTGGCATGGGCGCCCTCGGCCAGAGCCGTGAAACGCGGGGTGAAATACTTGTCGCAAGCCGGGCAGCGGAACTGCCACAGCCTCACGACCAGCTCAACTCGCTGCCCGCCCATCGGAAGATCCGCGATCACCCGGTCGTGGCAGACGTGTTGCTCGTCGGTCAGACCATGACAGTGCGGGCATAATCCGACTATCGTCTTGGGCACCAGCGTGAATCGCCGAACTTTTTCGCGGCGGTTCCATGTCGATTCCACGACCTCGAATTCATCCAAGTCCAGCAGCGACGTGAGCGTCGCCAGTTCCACATCAGCATCCATGCGTGATCCTCCTTGATCAACGCCTTTCACTCATACCCCAATCGGTGGTAGATTCCAACGCGGGATCAGCAACTTTCGCGAAGAGCCGTTTTTTTAAGCGTACGCATCACCGTCTGCGGCGAACAATGCTCCACGACCTTCAACTCCACCATGCGGTCGGCCAGCAATTCCAGCGTCCAACGCACGCGACCTTGCGGTCTGGGGCCGCAGGCCACCGCGATCAACCGGGCCTCGTTTTCTCCATCGAACAGCCGCTCCACGCTGGGCCGGACCTGCCTTTGTCGCGACAGCGCCGCGTCCAAGCCTTCTTCAATCAGTCGCTGTCGCAGCAATTCAACCGATCGAACGGAAACGCCAAATGCCTTGGCAACATCAATATCCCTCAGCTTCGTGCCGGCGTCTGATTCATCAACCGCCAGTAGAATATTTGCGTGACGGATCGTCAGCGCCGCCGACTTGCCGACGCGGACAATCTGTTCCAGACGCAAACGCTCATCGGCTTCCAGCCGAACAATGTACTTTTTCATGCCGATCCTCCATGATCGTGGGCGACATGCCCGTTACAGAGATCGGCAAAACTCCGTTCTCACCCGCAATTTCACACGGAATGGACCACTAGTGCCGATTCCACTTGGTGAGTTTCGCGCCACAACAGCAGAACTCGTAAGAGGTTAAGAACGCCATCGCAGCTGAAGAATGTGACTGCGATACCGCGCCGAACCCCAGATTCGATCGGAGCCTTGCCAGCACGGCATAATATACAGATGGTCGGCCTGGGCATCGATGGATCCTGTGGCATACGAGGAGTGTCGTCGCGCGGAATCTTCGATGGGAACAACACTTACGAGCGCGAAACTGTCTGACTGGAAACGGCACTAGACACGTCTCCGTATCAAGTTCCCGCTCCTGCCGATACTACGGGAGGCGCATCGTCACCCGCGAGCGCTAGGGATAGAGGCAGACCGCAATAGTGCTACCAACCGCACATGCAATTCATGGCGATTCAATCAGAGTCACAACACGAACCGGCGAACGTGTCGGTGGACGAATCGTTGTTGAGATCGGCAACGTCGACGCGGGCGGCGTGAAGACCTGTTGCCAGTGCAGCGAGAGAATCGTCAAATCGGCCGCATCAACGTTGCCGTCGTAGTTGAAGTCGGCTTGGCCGAAGATCTTGTTGACCCCTTGCCAGGGCAAATAAAACGGGTCGGGTGCAATCCTGCTCGGCCCGGCAATTGCTGCGACGGGTGAAGCGAACGGGGACGTCGGCTTCGGCCAGGCGGAAGGATTGCTGCGACGAATTTGGTAGGACTGCGTCACTCGGGTGGGACTATTTCGGCGCAGCATCGATGGCCACGACTGGGGCGGCAGGATTGGCCCGGCGTGTCAGGGATTGAGTTTTTGCAGCTTGGCGATATGTGCGTCCAGTTCGTCGGCCTCGGCCCAGCCGGTGAAGTAGAAGCGAATCATCTCCACCGTCCGCAGGGTCGGCTTGCGGCCGGTCCACAGGGCGATCAGCATGCAGACGATGATCGCCAGGTACACCTGAATCTCGATGCCGTTGACGGGGTGAGCTTCAAGCAGATTGAAGCTTCTCCCCAAGGCGTCGCGGGGTTCCTTCGCGAGCTGCGGGCGAGCTTGCTCGACCGCAGCTACCGTCCGCAGCCGGTGAAGCGTGTGTATATCCCCAAGGCCAACGGCAAGCTCCGTCCGCTGGGCATCCCGACGATGCGGGACCGCGTGGTGCAAATGGCGGTGCTGCTGGTGGTGGAGCCGATCTTCGAGGCGGACTTCCTGGACTGTTCCTACGGATTCCGTCCTGAGCGCTCGGCCCACGATGCCCTGCAGGAGGTTCAACAGAACCTCCAGCAGGGGCGATGGGAGGTATACGACGCGGATCTTGCAGTCGTACTTCGACACGATTCCCCACGAAAAGCTGATGAAGTGCGTGCAGCACCGAATCAGCGATGGGAGCGTGTTGAAGCTGATCCGCATGTGGCTCAAGGCGGTGATCGTGGAGCCGGATCGAGACCCCAAGGAACCGCCGAAGGTCACGCGGAGCAAGCAGGGCACGCCGCAGGGCGGAGTGATCTCGCCGCTGCTGGCCAACCTGTATCTGCACTGGTTCGATAAGCAGTTCCATCGCCCCGATGGGCCGTACCGGTGGGCCAATGCCCGGCTGGTGCGGTACGCCGATGACTTTGTGATCCTGGCCCGGTACATCGGCAGCCGATCCATCAGTTCGTCGAGCAAACTGCTGGAAGGGCGGTTCGGACTGACGATCAACCGCGAGAAGACCAGGGTGGTGAAACTCAAGGAAGCAAGGCGCGAGCCTGAACTTCCTGGGGTATCAGTTCCGGTACGACCGCGACCTGCAAGGCCGAGACCTGGAAGTACCTGAACCTCTCACCCGTCGACCAAGTCGATGCAGCGGGAGCGGGACAAGATTGCGGGAGATGACCGGACCGGAGCAGTGCTTCAAGCCCATCCCGGCGTTGATCGGCGCAGATCAACCGCCAGACCGAGGGGCTGGGGCCACTACTTCGGCCTGGGCTATCCCCGCAAGGCGTTCCGCGCGCATGTCACCATGGCAGACCTTTGCGGGAGAGTGCTCTTCAAGGGGTCGGGATCAGCGGCAGGCCTGGAGGTCGTCGGGGACATGTCTCTACTCGGAATACAGAAGGAGGGCGCCTTCAAGTCGTAGGCACAGAATCCGGACTCTGCTCCCCCTTCAGCCGCGTCATGCAAGACGGGTGAGCCGCCGAGCTGGCACCCGATGGTGGAACATACAAACACCGATGCTCTTGCCCTTCTGGCAAGGAGACCTTAGATTCTCATCATGAAGACCATATACGAATTTGTGGCCAAGGATATCGATGGAAAAGAGAAATCTCTGTCAGAGTTCGCTGGCAAAGTACTGCTGATCGTGAACGTCGCCAGCAAGTGCGGCTTCACTCCGCAGTACAAGGCCCTGCAAGAGCTGTACACCCGTTTCAAGGATCGCGGCCTGGAGATTCTCGGCTTTCCGGCGAATGACTTCATGTGGCAGGAGCCCGGGACAGAAGCGGAGATCAAGAACTTCTGCAGCCTAAACTACGGCGTCAGCTTCCCCATGTTTTCCAAGATCTCGGTGAAAGGCAAGAGCATCCATCCCCTTTACTCGTTCCTCACGGACAAGGAAACGAATCCGAAGTTCTCAGGCAAGATCAGTTGGAACTTCAACAAGTTCTTGCTCGATCGCAAAGGGAACATCGTTGCCCGCTTCGACTCGAAGGACGATCCCCTGGGAGACAAGATTCTCCGAGTTGTTTCGGACACCCTTGATCTCTAGGTGCAATTGAATCATTGTCAAGTGCGTTCCTTTGTCAAAGAGATTTCCGTATCTCTCGCAGCGAGCAGGCAAGCGGGCACTGCATTGCCCATTCGCTGCGATTGCTGCCTCATAGAGCACGCCTAAGCCGGGGCGGACGGCGGCGGGCCGCTACGGGAGGTCCATAGTTCCGCTGGCGTGATTGAAAAGTCCGTGCCAATTCGTCAGGCTTATCGAGCCTGCATAGGCGACAATGAAGGCCGTCGATTTGCCGGTGAACGGCAACAACTCCGCGGGAATGTGGATCTCCACCGTTGTCCACTCACCCTCTCGCCCTACGGCGCTCTGGTCCGCAGTCCTCCTCGAGGAAGAGGCATGCCCGTGCCCCTTGCCGGCATCTTCGGAAAACACCGGGGTTCCGTCCGCACCGATGGAACCGATGTAGATCGTGCTCCCTTCCATCTTTGCAGAGCCAAGGCCGACAGCGACCCACCCCTTCGTCCTTGCGCTGACGGCAACGAAAAGCCCGCTGTCTGGTCCGGACTGCCACGAGAGCACAACTTTGTCGCCCATGAGACTGCGCGAATGGGCGTACTCACCCGCGCCGACCTTCCCGTCGACCACGGGGTCGCCACTCACGGAAAAGGCGGCACCTGCGAATGCCATAATAAGTAGGAGAAATCGCTTCATGGACTGACTCCTCTCAAGCTCTGATCACACAGGGGCTACGGGTTGAATCTATCATGTGATTTCGATCTTTGTCAGATACTTCACCCGCCGTGCGCCGCAGAGGCGCATCAACGCGGCACGGGAGCATGCCAGCTACATGCTCCTGCAGGGACAATTCTTGCCTCCTGCGATGAGACAGTAAAGCTTTCGAGACACGCGCCCCGCCTGAATGATATGCTACGCATACAACCGGAGACTTTGGGAGGACTCATGACCGACGTAGTGCTGCTGGAATGTGCCGACTACCGGGCAGATAACCTTGTCGCGGCTTTCGACAAAGGTGCAGCCTTGCTTGGGAGCTGGGAACGCTTTGTCCGTCCCGGGATGAAGGTCCTTCTGAAGGTCAACCTGATCGGGCCCAAGCCGCCGGAATCAGCCGCGGTCACCCACTGCGAGTTTGTGCGGGCTCTCGGACGCATTCTCAAAGCGCGGGGGTGTGAAGTCTGGATCGGAGATAGCGCGGGTGGCGCCATCGCCGGCATTGCCCCGACCGCCCACGCAATGGATGTCGCAGGCTTCTCTTCCGTGGCAGCACAGGAAGGTTTCACCGTCAAGAACTTCGAGCGGGAGGGCTCGCGCCAGGTTTCTCCAGTCGATGCGCCCCAGCGGGTCTATCACCTTGCCGCCCCGGTCTTCCAGGCCGACCTGGTCATCAATCTGCCCAAGCTCAAGACGCATTCCGCGGGCACATTCACCGGCGCGACGAAGAATCTCTTCGGCTGCGTGCCCGGGCTCAGAAAGGCGGAATATCACCGAATCGCGCCGAACACCCGCGACTTCGGTGCCGTGATCGCCGACATCAACTCCTGCGTCAAGCCCGCTTTACACATTATGGACGGCGTGATTGCGATGCAGGGCAAGGGCCCGACTGCGGGGAAGCCCTTCCCCGCAAAAAGCATCCTCATGAGCGAAGATGCGTTGGCGCTCGACGCAATCGCTTGTGCCATGCTCGGGCTGAGAATCGAGGAGTTGCCTATCTTCGAGTCCTCCATTGGGCGTGGAATTGGTGAATGGCGACGCGACCAAATCCGCCTTCTGGGTGGTCCGGGCGAGCCGCCCCGACTCCAGGGTTTCGACGTGCCCAGGGCAATGAAGGTAGGCGCAGTCGGGGGCAAGGCTTTCGGAGTCGTCATTGATCTGATGAAGAAGCGGCCCCGGATCATCCTTTCTTCCTGCAAAGACTGCGGCACGTGCGTTGAGAGTTGCCCAGTCGGTGCAATTGACCGGGCCACCAAGAACATAGATTACTCGAAATGCATCGAGTGCCTCTGCTGCCATGAGTTGTGTATGCACAACGCTGTTGAGCTTCGGCATGCGAACCGGTTCATGGTTGCTGCGGCTCGGAAGAGAGTGGCTGTCGCGGCGCAATAGACTCTTCCAGCCAGGGTAGCTCACTCGACATGCTGGTATGCAGCTGGCAGGTCATCAGCATCCACGCTTTCGTTGTAACGTGAGCCCGTGGTCTCCGTTCGTGCTCAGTACGTTGCACGCCAGAGGATCACTGCGGCGTACAAGAAAGCCAGGTATTGGAGCGATTGGGGCTTCCGAGAGCCGCGGGCGTGAATCTGAAGAGTTCCCCATAGGAGCCCACTCAGGATCGACCGGGCCTACTGGTAGCCAAGTTCTCTTCTGTATCGGGAGATAAGCAGGTCCTTGCCCTTCGCAACTCTCGTCAGGAAGCTGCCGACAACCACGGGTCGACCCGAAGCTGCAAGCACGCTGGCACCACCCTTGGGGCCCAGCGGAACGAGAAACAGCCGCTGGGAACCAGGCACGTACTGGGGCTGTTCTTTCGCCTGCTTCCCGTCCAGAAGTGCCATGATCGTGCGTGCCAGCCAGGGCACCTGGGCGGAGATCGAGACGATGGTCATCGGATCGCCAGTGGCGGCCATGTCTCCGAAGGCGAACATGTTCGGGCGCCCCGCGAGACGGAGCCAGGGGTCGACGCTGAGGCGACCGGCCGGATCGAAGGAGACACCAGGCAGAGAGTCAAGCAGCGTGGTGACCGGTGTGACGCCCATCGCCGGAAAGACGATGTCGGCTGCCACCGAATGGCCTGACGAGAGCTGGAGTGGCCCGTGCCGGGGGCCGTCCGCACCACGCAATCCCTCGGCCGAATCGCCGAGATGAACGACCACACCCATCTTCGTAAGCTGCGCAAGAAGCCGCTGTCCCAGCCCCGGTGGCATGTTCGGGAACAACGATGACGTCCCCGAGACGAGCGCGACCCGCTTGCCGGCCGCCCCCGCGGCAATCTCTCCAGCAAGCTCCGTTCCAACGGCTCCTCCCCCCACAACGGCCACCGACGTCGCCGCTCTCAGCATCTCATGCGCCTCCGCAGAGGCCGCACGAAACTCCGCGATCGAGTCGCCGGTCGGCTTGAAGGGTCTTGCGGATCGTGAGCCGGTCGCAACGACGATGACGTCTGCCTCCAGCGCGCCGCGGACGGTCAGCTTCACTTCGCGTTCACCGAGCCCTACGGCGCGGTCCTGCACTACCGTGCCGCGGCTCAGCAGCCGGTCGTAAGGAATGATGAGCCGATCGAGGAGTGCCGGCTCGACGATAGCCCGAATCGCAGCCACGTTGTGAACGAACGCGTCACGCGGTTCGACAAGGACCACCTCCGCGGCTTCGTCGAGCGCCCGCGCGAGCTTTGTGCCGCGTAGCCGCCACCGATGATCACGACTCTTTTCATGCTGATCCCCTTTTTTTCGGCCCGCATCGTCCCGCGGCTGACCTCATGCTATGGACGCAAGGATCAGGAGCCCTCCCATTATGGCGACGTTTTTCATGAAATGCACGCTTTGGTTCTGCTTTTCCGCCCCGGCTGCAGTCCAGAAGTTGTGGAAGATGAGAGTGGTCGGAATCAAATAGACGATCAGGACCGCGGCCGCGATTCGCGCATGAAAACCGGTCAGCACGGAAAGCCCGCCCGCAAGCTCGATCAGGGCCGCCAGCGCAATTGCCGCACCTGGCATAGGCAGCTTCCTGGACACCGCATAGTCCACCATCATCTTATTGCGAGCGATCTTGGTCACCCCGCTTAAAAGGAAAAACACGCTGAGTACGATGCGCCCTACTATGAGGATTACAGTCGTCGACGAATTGATCATATTCTCTCCTTCCAGATATCTCTTGCTTCAGGCAGCGGCAATCTTCTTCTCCGAACGCATCAACAGGAACGTCCAGACGGCGGTAACGAAATCGATCGCTCCGAAGATGAGAAACACGGCTCGATCATTCCGAGTGACACAATCACGCTCGAGAAGACGATAAAAGTCGGTCGGCCAAAAACCGTTGCGCGTATAAAGGCTCTTGATTCGCTGAGCGCGGAAACGATGTAGTAAATGCCCACCCAGATGACAAACCAGCTCATGATGTGAATCCACACCTCAGTGGTGGTCTTCAACCCCATCAATCTCAAGCCTACGTTGGGGAAAAGCAGGAACGCCGCCCCCACGACAATGATGTATATACCGTACGTCAGAACACTTCGGGCGCTGCCGCTCAGCCGCCTGCTCCCACCCTGTTGTCTGTTCACGAATGCATCTCCTTTGTCATGCCGAGAAACTCGGAAAAAGCGCCGCTGCGCTGTCACGATCTATCGCTTTTCGCCCGCTCTCATCGAGCGCCGTGTATGCATCCAGCTGCCCGGTGAAGTACGCGACTGCCGCTTGGGGCGCGAAAGGCCAATCGCTTCCAAAGAGCACGTGCCCTGGCTTGGCAAAAGCCAGAAGGCTGGGCAGCGCTGCCGGACTTCCCGACAGCGCCGTGTCGAAGTAGAACGAGCGGAAATCCTGGAGCACCCCGTCGATCGGTCGCCCCGTGTCCTGGGATACCGCAGCCGCCATCCTGTGGCTCGCATAGGGAACGAAGCCACCTGCGTGGGAGAGAATGATTTTCAGATTCGGGTAGCGCTGGAGGAAGCCGTTGCGAACGAGCTTGTATGCCGCGCGGGTCGTATCCAGGAGGAAGTCAGCAGCGAAGGCCGGGATCCCTTCGATGCCCGGCCCGGGGAGCTCCGACGGGTGGATGAAAAGGACGGCACCAAGTCGATCGAGCTCCGCAAACAGTGGATTGTCGGACTCGTCGCCAAGGTACTTCCCGTGGGTATTGGCCAGCAAGATGACGCCTGAGGCATGCAGCGTTTCTAGGGCGTACGAGGCTTCCGCAATCGCACCATCGAGGTCAGGCAGGACGAGCGTGGCGAAGAAACCGAACCTGCCCGGGTTATCATGAGCAATCCGCGCCGAGAACTCGTTGACCTCACGCGCGCGTGCCCGTCCCTCATCGTTCTTCCCCACATGCGGGCGAAGACAAACGCCGGGGGTCGAAACCGACAGGATGCCAGTCTCGATCTCGAACTTGCCCATGAGGTCGAGCGTTGATTGCACGGACCAGTCCGGCAGGGCACGGCCTCCGGCATCGTGGATTCCCTCCTCCTTCAGCCATGCGACGTAAGTCGGGGGAAGGACATGGTGATGAACGTCGATTCGCCGGTGATTCATAGTGTCTCCTTTCTGTTGATCGCCAATGAAATGCTACGAAAGATATGGACATCTATGAAACAGATTAATACAATACAATGTATTGACCATATCGATGCAATCTGGTCACGAATGCCAGCCTCAAGGGGAACGACGTGCAAGACCTGCGAACGCTTGATCTGAACCTGCTCGTCGTGCTCGATGCGCTACTCGAGGAGGGCAATGTGACCCGAGCCGCGAAACGACTCGGCCTCGGTCAATCAGCGACGAGCAGTGCACTGAAAAGGCTGCGCGCAGCGCTCGGCGATGAGCTGCTGGTGCTCTCAGGACGGCAGATGCACCTCACCGTGCGCTCACGCGAGCTGAAGCCGAAGATCCACAGCCTGCTCGGTCAGATCGGGACCGCTCTCGCCGCGCCGGCGTTCGATCCGTCGGCTTCCACGCGAAGGTTCGTGATCGCCGCTGCGGACTATGTGACCGCTACACTACTGCCGAGATTCCTGGCGCGGGTTCATGCCGCCGCCCCCCACATGCGTTTCGAGATGATCGAGCTGTCCCCGTCCACCGTCGAGGCTCTCGGCCTCGGCGATATCGATACCGTGATCATGCCGCGCGTCGACGCCGTACCGGGGAACCTGTTTGCGCGGTCGCTCTTTCGCGAGCGCATCGTCTGCATTGCCGCGAAAAAGCACCCCCGCATTCATGGAAGCATCGACCGTGCGACCTTCCATGCCGAACGCCGTGCCGCCTTCCAGACCGGCAGAAGCTTCATGTCGGTCGGAGAACAGCAATTGCGGGAGATCAGTGACGGAAGCCCTCCCGCGGTCACGTGCCCGAGCTTCCTTGCATTGCTCTCCGTGGTAGGCACCACCGACTTGGTGGCGATCGTGCAGGAGCGACTTGCCCTGGCGTTCCAGAAGCAGGCAGGGCTCCAGGTGCTGGAACCGCCTTTTGCGACACGGGCACTCGACGTGTCCCTCTTATGGGCGGGCATCCACAACTCCGACCCGGCACACCTGTGGTTTCGCGAGCAGTTGGCTGAAACCGCCCGCGGCCTCTAGGGGTGCGCCGGGGATCAGGATCTCTGGCAATGCTGCCCTGCTACTGTTGCGGGCCCTTCGTGCACTGTCACGCGGGTGATTGGTGACACATCTACCGCCAAGGGCTGATGAGAAGTCCCGTTCGAGCTGCATCAAGGCCTTCCGCTTCAGACTTCGTGGAAGGCTCGCCGAATGCCGTTCTCCTTTCGAGAAGCAGATCACAACTTCAGCAACCACCGCCTCCTCGCAGCAACGTTTGACTATGAGTGCGCCTGCCGCCTCGACACTTTCATAGGGCTGAGGGCCTTGGTAGAATGGCGTGTGGAGTCAAGATGAACCAATTATTTCAGTTCGGTAGGTCCTCCTTGGAGCGCTTCTGCGCAACTAATCATATTCGCCGCCTATCTTTGTTCGGCTCGGCGGTCGCCGGGACGTCAACACCTCAAAACGATCTGGATGTGCTCGTGGAGTTCGAGTCTGCGCAGCAACCGGGACTGCTCGGCCTCGCCAGAATGTCCACGGAGCTCTCCGTAATGATCGGCGGCAGACCTGTCGACCTGCGCACCCCGAAGGATTTGAGCCGCCATTTCCGAGGGGAAGTCCTTCGGACAGCAGAGGTCGTTTTTGCGCGCTGACGATCGGGTTCGTGTGTTTCACATGATCGAGGCCTGCGAATCGGTGCAACGGTTCATTCAGGGCCGCCGTCGCCTGGATTTCGAATCAGATCAGATGCTGCTCTTTGCAGTCGTTCGCGCGATTGAAGTTCTCGGGGAGACTGCCGGCAAGGTCCTTGAGGGTACAAGCTCCGCATGTCCGGAAATCCCCTGGCCAGAAATCACCAACATGCGCAATAGGCTGATTCACGGATATTTCGACATCGACATCGATATCGTGTGGAACACGACGAGCATTCGAGCTCCCCGCCTTGCTCACTGATCTGCGCCCTATTGCCCACGCGCAGACGTAGACGGATTCCGCGCGAAAGACGGCGACCTCCAAGTCGTTGCCATTAGCCTCCTCCTTGACACCTGCCGTAGACCATGCCCGATTCGAAGTCCGAACCGGTTTTTTGCAGGCCCCCGCCCTTAGCCTTGGCGTGGGTATGAGATAAAAGATATGAGATAAATCGGGACAATTGCTGCAATCAGATGCAAGCTAATAGCAGATGACAGACATCGCGGCAGTTACCGATTGACGAAACTCCTTGCAGAGACATACAATAGCTTGCAGTGAGTTGCAGAGAGACGCGCGCCTGACCGGTTCAGATTCGTTTTCCTAAACCGTAGGTCAGATGTTCGAGTCATACCTGGGGCATTCAGACGCCATAGTCTCATATACTGGACTTCCGCGGAGGAGTCCAGTATGATGGACCCATGAACCTTCACGGAATAGGAAAGATCGTAGCTGAACTGCGGCGCTCCCACGGTCTGACGCTGCGCGCGCTGGCCTCCGAGGCGCACGTCGGCCGCTCGACTCTCGCCGCTCTCGAGGCAGGCAAGCTCGCGGAGCTTGGCTATTCGAAGGTGGCCAGAATCTGCGAGGCCGTCGACCTCGTTCTCGAGGCGCGGCCGTTGTCGCTTGAGAAGCCGCTGACCCGCCACCGACACCTCACAGAATCTGCCGGCAGGGAACTCACGAAAGCGGCTATCGAGGACATCGTCCTCAGGGGCGACCTCGACACTTGGCGTGGCCTGGTGCGCGCCCTTCAGAAAGACACAAGCGGCCGCCTCGCCCGCCGCGCTCGCGACGTACTGGCTGCTTCCGACAGGTCAGACGCGCGCGTGCGCGCCTTCTCCGCCCTGCTTTCCGGCGCAGTGAAGAAGCGCAGGATCGCTGCCGCTCATGTCTGAGCCGTCGAAATCCCCCGATTGGGAGAAGCTGCTCGCGCATGCAGCTCTCCTTCAGGCCAAGGTGCCCAGCGCCGTGCTGGTGGGAGGCACTGCGGCGGCGCTGCATGCGGGGCATCGGATTTCTTTCGATCATGACCATGTTCTGAGTGACTTGGGCAAGCATTTCGATGAGGCAAACGCCGCCCTGGAGTCCATCGTCGGCTGGCGCACCAAGCGGCGAATTCGGGGAAAGCTCCTGCTGGGAGAAGTTGACGGCATCGACGCCGGGCTGCGGAACCAGAAGCGCGCGGCTCCGTTGGAGACCACGTCGGTCAAAGCTCCAGGCGGGCGAACATTGAAGATCCCTACGATTGAGGAGATGCTGCGGATCAAGGCCTTTCTGATCGTCGAGCGCAATGCGACGCGCGACTACCTCGATGTCGCTGCCTTGTCCCACCACTTGGGCAACTCGAGAAGCGTTGCGGCGATAGAGCCGATGAGAAACCTCTACGCCGAGTTCGCAGGTGAGGCGGGCGACATCCTCATTTCCGTCCTTGTGAAGCTCGCGGACCCCGATCCGTACGATCTCACCGACGTCGATTTGCGCGAGTACAAGGGCATTATCCCCCCGTGGAATGACTGGAGTTCGGTGGTCTCACAGTGTCGTTTGATTGCCCTCCAGATGCTGAAAAGGACACCCGCAAATCCGGAGGGGTCTGAAGGCACGGACGGGCAAGGGGGAACAAATTGAGGCGCTCCCCGGCATGAAGGGGAAGCTCGACGAGGTGCTCCGGCAACTCGCCATCAGAGACAGGCTCCTACGGGTTCTCGGACGACCTGAGATCGAACCCTCTGAACAGCGAGGGGTTCCTCGCGGCGTCTTCCACGCAGGAGTGTGGACTCGCGCAGTCGTAGGCGCGTTTCTGACCCGTCTGTGTGAGATAAAAGATGTGACATGAATTGAGTCAATTGCTGCGAATAGATGCAAGCCGTGACAAGATGAACGACTTCACGGCCGATTCTGATTGACGAAACTCCTTGCAGAGACATACAATAGCTTGCAGTGAGTTGCAGAGAGACGCGCGCCTGACCGGTTCAGATTCGTTTTCCTAAACCGTAGGTCAGATGTTCGAGTCATCCCTGGGGGCAAACGTAACTCCTTGAAAGGGGCGACTGGCACTGAATGGCTGTCAGAAAGCTATGGCACTCAACGTCCGGCTGTTGTATTGTCGCTGAGCGCATAGACGGCTTTGAGCTCCGCGTCGCTAGACGAGCGAACGCGGCAGTTCTCCCTCAGCCTTCAGGCGGTCACGAGCCTACAGACTGCTTGCCCCATACCTGCGTACCGTTGCTTCAATCTTGTTCGGGGAACGGGGGTCAGGGTCCGAAGGTTCGCCAGCCTCCCTGCACGGGAGGCTGGCGGCAAGCGACTCCCCCCAGAAAGATCAACGTGGCGTCCCTGATACAACGGCTCCACGAATCCATCCGTGAGATAACGCCCAGGACACCTCAGTGGGCGTTCGCATATTCAGCGGCTTTCTTTATCCAATCCGCGGCGTTTGCCAAGTCGTCAATGGCCTTCTTTGCGTGCCCTTTCATATCAAATTCGTTGGCCTTTTGCGCCTCGCGGATCTTGGCGTGAGCCTGGAATATCAAATCCTGAGCTTCGGCAAGGTTCGGATGTTTTTTCCGTAACACATTCATCGCCGGAGACGTGTCGGTGTCGCCGCCGCCGAACAACGCCTCAATCGCCCCAAACAGTTTGGCGGCGTCAGTTGCCCGGTCCGCGGCTTTTATTGCAAGTTGGATCTCTTCTTGGAGGGCGGCGTTCATTACCTCGACATACTCGCCGATCTTGCCGGGGCGCGAGCCGAGTCGCTGTTCGCGCAGACATCGAACCCTCCCTGGAGCGGCTTCGCGGGCGATTCGCAGGCGCTCGTGTTGCTTCGATTCGAGAATGGCGTCTCCGCCATGCTCGAGGCATCGGCCTGCAACGCGGTTGAGATGTACCCCTGGGGAAACGAGTACTGGCGTGCAGAATGCGAGCGCGGCACACTGGTGCTCGATCACCGCATGATGGAGGCGTTCCGTTACGACCCGACGCTCACGGGCAACCGCAGGGTCTGGGGCGAAGGCACACCTGTTCCCCTGGTGGTCGGGTTTCCCAACGGCCACGCCGTGCTGATCGAGCAGTTTCTCCAATGGCTGGACGGCGGCGATCCGATGCCGACGAACGTGGAAGACAACCTCCAGTCCGTTGCGTTGTTCGAAGCCGCCATCGTCAGCTCGAGAACTGCTCAACCCGTTCGAGTGCAGAAATATCTTGCCGATGTGCGCCAGAAGGCAACGGGGTTACGCTGATGCCGTATCCGAGGATTCCCGACTTCCACGGCCTTGGAGAAAGAATCGAAGCTCATGCCCGTCTTTGCTTCGAGTTCGGAGCTACAGACTTCTCCGCGCTCGAACGGGAGGAAGAGGCCTTCCGGAAAGCAGCTCGAGAACTCTCGCTGGCGCCCATCGACGGAGAATTGGCCCGTCGGGAGCCGAACGAACTCGACCAGATCCATGCCGCCCGGCCCGCCGGCCCTCGAAGGTTGGCGTCCTGCGTGAGCCAATCTCTGTATTACGAACGGCTGCAAGGGGCGCTGATCACGCTTATGGCAGGCTGCACGCTTGGAGCTCCCGTAGAGGGGGTGAAGGAGAAGTGCAGGCGGAGTACAACCAGTGGAAGACGCGGAGCTTGAGAGGCCTGCAGGTGGTGTATCTGTGAGTAGATGGGACATACGTGAAGGCCGGCCTGGAGAAGGAGAAGGCGGCGCTCCTAACAGTGATTGCGGGATTGAGCGACGGGAGCAAGCAAATCTTGCACATTCTCAGCGGTTACCGTGCATCCAAGGAGAGCTGGGCCGGGCTGTTGCGCGACATCAAGGAGCGCGGGATAGAGGAGCTGGGGTTGGTCGTTGCCGACGGACATCTGGGCATCTGGGCTGCCCTGCCCGAGATATATCCCCACGCACGGGAACAAAAGTGCTGGAACCACAAGGTGGTCAACGTGCTGGACCAGGTGCCCACGAAGAAGCAGACCGAAGCGAAGATGATGGTCGCTACCATTCCGTACTCAGAGAAGCGGGAAGATGCAGAGAAAGGGAAAGAGAGGTTCGAAGCCTGGTGCAAGGTGAATGGATTGGACAGGGCGGCCGATGCCTTGAATCGCGATTGGGAGCGGATGATGACTTTCTACTCTTTTCCTAAAGAGCATTGGCACCATATACGGACGACCAACATAGTTGAATCGCCCTTTGCCTCGTTGCGTCTCCGGACGGACGCTGCCAAGAGATTCAAGAAAGTAGAAAACGCGACGGCAGTGATCTGGAAAATGCTGCTGATTGCTGAGAAGAGATTCCGGAAACTTAGCGCACCTGAGCTTTTGAAGGAGGTCTACGAGGGCGTGGAGTTCGTTGATGGCGTTGCCATCAAGAAAAAGAAGGAGGCTGCCGCCTGAAATTCTTTTACACACCTCTTGACGGAACCTCCTTAAGATCTCAGCCTTGGCGCTGCAGCGTTTCCAGCATGGCAACGATGTTCTCGGGCTGGGCATCCTTGGGTATGTCATGTGCCGGCGCTGCGATGTAGCCACCGTTCCGGCCGATTCGGTCTATAAGACGCCTGGTTTCCGCCCTGACTTCGATTGGCGTCGCGTACGGAAGGGTCTTCTGTGTGCTGATGCCTCCGAAAAAGCTCAGGGTGTTGCCGAAGCGCTTCTTGATTTCCTCGACGTCCATCACTTCGGGCTGGAAAGGGTTGAAGACATCCACGCCGCAAGCGACAAGGTCGGGCAGCACTTCCTCCACGCGGCCGCAGCTGTGGATAAAGACCTTTTTCCCGTGGGCGCGGACGAGCGAGTATAGCCGAGCAATCCTCGGCTTGATGAACTCCCTCCAAAGAACGGACCCATGATGAGCCCGCTCTGATGACCCCAGTCGTCGCCGAAACGCATCGCGTCGACGTCAAAAGAGAGAGCACGGCGTGTCACCTGGAGGTCGTAGTCCAGGATGCGGTCAAGCAACTCATGGACGAACGCGGGCTTCGTTATCATCGCCTCAAGAATGGTTTCCATCCCCGCCAACGTCCACGCCCTCTCGAAGAGCGTGAAGCCAATAGAGGCGACCGCGAAAGTGTCTCCGCGATCCGCAAGCGTCTGCGGGAAATGGCTAAAACGCTCCGGATTGAGCGGGTCGGGGAATGGGTAGTCAGGCAAAGTTTCCGGCGTAACCTTGACATTGCACACGGTCCCGATGTCCGTATCCACCGATCGATCCCACATCACCCCGGAATTCGTCCTCGACAATGTGTAGGCTACCGGGAACCTCCTTGCCTAGGGAGCCGTGTCCTAAGAATAGTCAGGCAATTGCCAAGCTTTGCTTCAAAGTCGGGGTCTCCGTAGAAGTCGCTCACCTTCCGCCGCGCTGGTTCAGTGAATGTGACGTGATACGGCACCGCGTCAGGCTGTCGATGGGCCAGTGACGAAACGACGCGCTCCCGGACGGTCATGCCTTTCCCTCAGCGCCCGTTATCCGGATCCACTTTTCCACGACCGGCACCATCGTCGCACATGCCTCAGCGATGGCCAAGGGCGCCCAGGCATTCGCCCCGCGCTCCCACTGTGCGCTGAGGCTCTTGCGAAAACCATGTACCAACTCACTTGCGACGTTCACCTTGGCGATTCCTAGCCCAATCGACCGCTGTATATCCTTCTTGGGGATGCCGGTGCCGCCGTGCAGGACAAGCGGAACGGGCAGCGCTCTGTGGAGGTGGGAGAGCAGATCGAACTCCATATGCGGTTCCCCTCGATAAAAGCCATGTTTGTTCCCGATGGAAACCGCGACGAGATCGACGGCCGACTCTTTCAGGTAGCGAGCGGCCTCCGCGGGATCTGTCAGGGCCGAGGAGGACCCTCCCTCCGCTGTCGTTTCGTCCGCTTTCCCCACTCTTCCGATCTCCCCTTCCACAGTGATGCCCAAAGGCCGGGCCATGCGAACCACTTCGCGCAGTGCTGATGCGTTCTCCTGGAAGGGACGAGTGGAAAAATCAAGCATGACGGAGGTGTACCGCGCCTCGATGCACTTCCGGACTGTCTCCATCGAGTCGCCATGATCGAGATGGAGCGCGGCCTTGACGTCGTGCATGACAAGGATTGAGCGCGCAACTGACGCCATGGCCGTGGGCTCCAGCACCGGGAACTCGCCAGGCCCCTGCATGACAATGACGGGGGCATGGAGGCGTTCGGCTACGGACAGGACGACCTCGATCGACTCTGCGTTCCAAGTGCAAAATGCGGGTACCGCATACCCCGACGCGAACGCCGGGCTCACAAGATCGGCCATCGGGACAAAACCCATCGTCTCCTCCTTATCGTTCATCGAGAATGCAGCCGAGCCGCTGGCTTCGGTTCACGGGAAAGCCGCGCTCGACAGCCAACTCGCGCACGATCGCCTTGACGTTTTCCGCGGGCGTTCCGTTCGGCGTGGGAGCCATGAGGATGAAGCCCGCGTTCCCGTCGCTCCCTTTCAGGATGGCGCGGAGGTGTTCCCGAACGGCCGAGGGGGACCCGTACCGGACGATCGGCGGCGCGAGCGCCATTTCGATCGCCATGCAGCTCCCGAGAACACTCGCGGCATGCGCGGGGTCTGTGTCTCCCGTGGGTGGTGGCGTGAGCCAGTCAATCGCATCATTACCGGTCAGGGCGTACAAGTCGAGGAACGCAGCAAGTTTTCCGCAGGTATGGTTCACAAGAAGCTTGCCATGGCGGTGCGCGATCTGGGCGAATCTGGTCAATCCCGGGAGGGAATAGAGCTCGAACATCTCCCGGGAAAGCGAGAGCGAGTTCGCATCGTCCCACATGACCAGGACTTCGCACGGGGAGTTGGCGGCGATCAACTCCCACTGCCTACACGCATCCTCGGCACAGACATCCAAAACCTCTTCGACGACTCGCTTTTCGTCCTGCAGATGATAAACGAAACCCTCGAGGCCGACCCAGGTCCTCACGAGGTCCATGATAGGAGTGGCTGGCCCCACGGCATACGCGATGCCATCGTTTCCGACGATCTGTAGGAAACGCCGGGAGTCGGCGATCCCTTCAGGAAGGACCCTCCACCGGCTTTTCTCGACGTGCCAGAGCAACGCTCCATAGTCTTTGACCGTGCGGACGGGGTGCTCGACGATGAAGCTCGTCTCTCCGACGCCGGAATGCTCTGCAACCTGCGTCAGCCGCCCGCGCGGCGTCTCCCACACGGTTGCCACCCGTCCTCGGCCCAAGTCCGCGGTGTACGGTTCCTGAGATTTTTCAATAATCGGCGGAGTGACGCGAAGCACTGCATCCAGGCCCAGGAAACCGGAAGCCTCAACCACCTGCTCCGGGTTGCTGTAAGAGGCCAGCCGTATCGGATCGAGAACGCCTGCAGGAAGCCCTGAAGGGATGTTGAAGCTGTCGATGGGAAAATAGGCCGGCATCCAGGCATGAGGCTCACGGCGCAATGCCCTGAGCATGTTTTCACGGCGCGTCATACCCGCCGGCACCTCATCTGCCTATCCAGTAGTCACGGTATTCGAGCACCGCGCAGATCAAGGCTTCGATGTTTTCCAGGGAGACATCGGGGTAGACATCGATACGAAGAATCAGGCCGCCCCGATGGCTTCCCAGGGCTTCGACAATGTTCTTGATGTGGGCGCGGACCTCAAACGGCTTCCCCTTGGGAAGAATGAACTGCCTGTCGACATCCGCGATGACGCACATCCTCCCTTTGAGCCGCTTCTCGATTGCTTCGACGCCAACGGAGTTGACCTGCATGTTGAAACCTGTGAGCCCGGCCTCGAGAAACTCGTCCCAGAGATCCACAGTGTACCCGTCCGAATGCTGTGTGCTGAAGGCTCCGTACTGGCGACACAAGGCGTACATCCGAGCGTAGCCCGGCTTGAAGTACCGACGGAAAACAGCAGGGCTTATCAGGCAGCGATCCTGGCTTCCCCAGTCATCTCCGAACTGCACGACATCTACCGGCGCTCCGAGCTGGAGCGCCTGGCGCAGGTACGCCAGGTTGTACTCCAGGACAAGCTGCACGATCTCGTCCATCTCTGGCGCCTGAGACGCCATGTCGGCGAGCGCATCTTCCATGCCGCGCAGGAAATGCACGCGCTCGAAGAACCGTTCACCGGCAATCGTCACCACTCGTCCTGCGGCTCGTGCCGCCTGGCAACTGCGCACAAAAGCACCCCAGTCATGAGTGCTGCGTTCGGCATAGACCAAGGGATCCGGCGCCCGGTAGTACCGCAGCGCGTGAATGTCGCGGAGGGGATGGGTGCTGATCTGGCCCTCCATCCCGTCGCGCAGGCAATTCCAAGCACATCCCCAGTTATCAATATTGAGTTCCCCGGCGCGATTGGCCAGGACCTGCCAAGCTCTGGTAGTCGATGCCGCGAGGAGGCCTCCGCGCGGGATGCAATGGGTAACGATCCAGCAGGTCCTGCAAGGCCTCCCCGTAGCGGATCCACGTCGCAGCCGAAAACTCGGCCCAAACGGGCACTGATCCGTCCCCACGAAGGAGCAGCGTGCCACGAAAAGAATCTGACTCGGTTTTCGTCAACGGCATAGAATTACCTTTACTCCCTTTTCCTCCAACGCAATCCGGTACTCATCAGGAAGACCCGAATCCGTCAGCACCGCGTCGACATCTTCGATATTTAAGAACTGGATCAGGAGCGTCTTGCTGAACTTGCTGCTGTCGGCCAGTATAAAGACCTTGTCGGAGTTTTCTGCCGCCCACTTCTTGATCGGGACCTCATCGATATTTGACTGCGAATAACCCTTCGTTACGTCGATGCCGCTTGCGCCCAGAAACGACTTCGTGAAACGAAACTGCATGATGTTCTCCTGCGCTATTGGACCGATGAGCGAAAGAGTGACATCGTGGATCCGGCCGCCGAGCAGGATCGTCTCCACACTCGCTTTTCCCTTCAAGGCCTGCGCAGCGTCCAGAGAGTTGGTTACCACCGTCAACCTCTTCCCGCTTTCGATTGAGGAGGCGAGAAAGGCCGCGGTGGTTCCTGCATCGATGAACACTGACTCGCCTGGTTCGATGAGGGTGGCGGCGTGGCGGCCGATGGCCTGCTTTTGTTCGCGCATCATAGTCTCGCGAAGCCGGAAATCGACCTCTAGCATCCCCTGGTCGACAAACGCTCCGCCGTGGGTGCGCCTGATCTGCCTTCGCTGCTCCAGTGCATCCAGATCGCGGCGGATGGTCATTATCGAGACCTCCATCTCACTCGCCAACTCAGCAACGCTGCGGTAGCCCTTGCTGGCCAGGATGTCCAGGATTCTTTCGGTTCGGTCTTTCATCCGCATGCATCATCCATCGAAGCACGGAAGATAGGTGAGACGGAGATGCGTAGAGCCATACGGCACGAGCGTCACATCCTCGGTCATTTCACTGAGGTGCATCGGGACATAGGGTAATCCCGGTGTCATCGGATGATCCGGTGTCCCCTCCATCTGCCAGTTAAGAACCCGCCGTGCCCGGACCCGAAGGCCGACAGGAGCATGCTCCCATGGACGCGCGTTTCTTGGCACGTCAAGACGGACAAGTGTGGGGGCGCTTTCCGTCTCCTGGCTCCCCGGCCTTGCGACCGCGTAATTCCAGACTGCTGCCTTCGACGGGAGGACCCTCCACGCAACGATCCTTTCCGGGGCCTGGGTTGGTGCGCTCCCGGGAGGCGTGAAGCGCATCCACGCTTCACCAACAGGCAGCGAAAAAGTCAACGGACCCCTTCGGAAAGCGATTCCACAAGCCCGGATACCGAACTCTGATCGACGAAGCTCCTCGCAGATGATCTCAGGCGCAAACTGAAGCGTCAGCACATCCCCGTCCTTCCATGGGCGCTTCACCTCCGCGAAGCCGTCCTCGTTCTTGATCAGGGGAATCGAAGACCCGTTGAGAGACAGCGAAGCGACTCCTGCCCAGCCAGGAATACGGACCTGCAGGGGAAAGCTCCTTGTCCCGTCAACACCGATTCTCAGGCAGACCTTGTCCTCGAAGGGAAACATCGTGTCCACCTCGATGCCAATCCGGCTCCCGTCCTGAAGCGTCGTAGAGCCTTCGCAGGGACCGTAGAGAGCAACAGCAAGGCCGTCATCGGATCGCATAATCATCGAATCAACGAACCACGGGATCCCGCGAGGGCTATTGGAATTGCAGCAGAGAGGGTCCTGCGCGGAGTGATAGTGCTGGCGGCAGCATGCTTCGACGTTGTCGTAGAATGTGCTGCTCCCCCACTCCGCGGCGGTCAGTTGGTTCGGTGCATGCATGTACGCCACGGTCATCCCGTCCGGGCTCTTCGCGGCCGGATAGGCGTTGTAGAAGCAGCGTTCGGCCGCGTCGGCGTATTGCGCTGCGCCCGTTATGCGCGCGAGAGAGGCACTCGTGATAATCCACTCGATAGCCGCACAGTGCTCCGAGTTCTCGCGTGGCCCGACCCGGAACATGGCTTCGTTCCCATTCGGGGTACCGCCAATCGAGAGGTGATGCCGCACCATCATGTCCCACGCAGCGCGGCTGGCGGCCAGGAGATCGCGCATCCCGGTGCGCTCGTAGAGGATTGCAGGGAAGCCTACGTGCTCGGTTTCCATGACGACGTGTTCGCCGACGAGCGCGTCTCCTGGCGCCGTATACCACGCCTTTTGCCCTGGATCAAGGTACAGACTCGCCTTGCCGAAAGCAGCGAGCACTTCCTCGGCAAACACAATGTAGCGGCGATTCCCCGTGCAACGATGCAGCGACGCCATAAGCCTGACTGTGATGGTGCCGTGCGTCGCAAATATCCGCTTCACCGTGCCCGGCGCGCTCCATGCCTTTATCTGGCACATGGCGCATCGTTCGACCGCGTCGAGTATCCGCGCATCGCGAGTTGTTTCCCAGCGGAAAAGGAGGGCTTCCAGGACGACGCTTTGCGCGAAGACCTCCAGCCAGTGCCTCCACCGTGCTTCGGGCACAAAGGCCCCGATGTACCCGTCGGCATCCTGGCATGCCAGTGCTCTGTCTGTCCACGCTGCCGCGATGCGCGCTAACTCCGTTCCCGGGAAGTAGTGCGCGTACCGCAGAAGAGCGTCTGCAAAATAGGCGTTGTAGTCGGGGGGATCGAGCCATTCTCCGTTGGCATTCATACGGATCTCGGCCGTTGAAAGCCGGTTCCAAAGCCGACCATAGACGCGAGGATCCTCCTCCCGGGCATAGTCGAGCAGCCACCCCTCCGCATTCGCTCTTGCCCATTCGCGCAACCATCCACGTGGTTGCACAGAACCCGCCGGAAGAGACGAGAAGACACCGTGAAACTCTTTCATTTCGCGCTCCTCATGCCTTCAAGCCAGTCAGGGAAATCCCCTCGATGATGTACCGCTGAGCCCACACGTAGATGACAAGGACGGGCACGACCGCTATTGCCGCTGCGGCATCGGAGGTGGCGATATCCGTGTAATAGATACCCTTCATCTGCGCGAGCAGGATCGGAACAGTGAAGTTCTTGAAATCGCGAAGTAGGATCAAGGGCATGAGGAAGTCATTGTAGACGCCGACGAAAATGAAGATCCCCAAGCTCACCAGGGCGGTCTTGATCAGGGGAAGCATGACCGAAACGTAGATGCGAAAGTATCCTGCACCGTCGATATAGGCCGAATCGTTGTACTCGCTGGGCACCCCGCGCATGAACTGTCGCAAGAGAAAGACGCCCGTGGCGTTGAACAGAGCGCTGGGGACAATCAAGGCGAGAAGCGTGTTGTACAAGCCGAGCGCCCTGACAATGAGATAGACCGGAATCATCGTCACCTGGAACGGAATCATCATTGTGGCGAGAATAAGCGGAAACAGAATTTTCTTGCCGATGAATCGCATCTTTGCGAAGACGTAGCCAGCAAGCGACGTAGTGAAAAGGGAAACAAGGACAACCGAGGCAGTGACGATGAATGAATTAATGTATGCGCGGCCGTAGGGATACGCCGTCCAGGCGGCGACATAGTTCTGCCACTTGAACTGCGTGGGATAGAAAATAGGAGGAATACGGAACGAAAGTGCCATTTCCCGCAAGGAATTGAGAATCATCCAGTAGAAGGGAAAAACCATCACAAGTGCACCGGCGATGATGACCAGGTATTTCAGTACCCTGGACACGACAGCCATCGGGCTTCGCCCACTTCTTCCGAATGACGTGCCGGCTGCCATTATCAACCCCCTTCGTAGAAGACCCATTTCCTGCTGAGCAGGAACTGGAGGCCGGTGATAGCCAAGATTATAAGGAAGAGCACGAGCGACACGGCGCACGCCCTGCCCATTTCAAAATCCGTGAACCCCTCCTGATAGATATGCATTGCTATGGTGTATGTGGAACGAAGCGGGCCGCCCTGGGTTAGAAGATAGGGCTGGCTGAATACCTGGAACGAGGCTATCACCGAGGTGATGACCGAATACAGGATGGTAGGTGTGAGCAGGGGGAAGGTAATCGCTCGCGTCTTCTGCCAAGCGTTGGCGCCATCGATCGTTGCAGCCTCGTAATAGACCGCGGGGACCGATTGCAGGCCAGCAAGGAAGAGCACAAGACCATATCCAACCGTTTGCCACGTGTTCATCAGAACGATGGATAGCATGGCTGTCTTCGTTGAGCCGAGCCAGAGTATTTTTCCCGGAAACCCCAGGACATGATGAATAAGGAAGTTCAGTGGGCCGAAGTCCGGATGGTAGAGCCATTGCCAAACCATGACGCCGGCCACCACGCTGGTGACCACGGGCATGAAGTAAAGGGCCCGAAAAAGGACCTTGAACTGAGAGTTAAGGAGAAGAAGCGCGGCAATAAGCGCGCATCCGATGGAGAGCGGGACATTCATACCAACAAATTCGAGCGTATTGAGCAGAGCCTTTAGAAAGTATGGGTGCCGAAGCTCCTTCACGATGCTTTCAAGCCCGACGAACTTCATGCTCCCCAGGACGTCCCACTCGGTGAAGCTGATCCCTAGAACCATGAAGATCGGGATAGCGCCAAACACCAGGAGTCCGACAAGCTGGGGCGACAGCAGCAGGTATGCGCTCAGGCTCTCCTTCAACCTTCTTTTTCTTCTGGCATCCATCCGGTCACCTGCCTGCTTTCGAGGGTATTCGGCTGTCGCACAAAAGACGGCCGGGGGAAAGCGCCCTCCCCCGGCCATTACTATTCGTGTGCGCGGAGTATCAGTTTGCCGCGCCGCTGTTCAAATCGCTCGTGAGCTGGTCCATGATCTTCTTCGGATCACCCTGGAGCATGTACACCTGCTGGAACGCGTCGTCCACCATCTTCGTGGCCTTAGGGTTCATGGCATATTCGACGTCTGGCCAGACGGAGACCTTCTGGATGTCCAGGAATACCTGGGGATGCGCATAGTAGGCCACGTCGTCCAGGACTGTTTTCTCTAGGCCTTTGATAGTAGGAAGACAATTGCCGCCTTTTGCCCAGTTCTGCGTCTGCCCGGCTTTTCCGACGTACCACTTGAACCACTGCCACGCTTCGTTGGGATGCTTGGTCTCGGCGCTGATTGCAAACGCGGTATACCCGGGGGTGTACGAGTAGTACGAACTAGCCTTGGGCCCCTTGGGGAAGGGGACCACGTCCCACTTGAAGCTGGTGATCTGCTTATAGGTGGGCACCATCCAGCGCCCTGCGCTCATGAATGCGATCTGGCCGGCCTGGAACAGCTGGCTACCGTCCATTCCCTTGCCTGAAGAGGCCCCATACAGAATGGTCTTGTCGTTGAACCGCTGAATGTTCCAGTTCAAGGTTTCTAGGACCGCGGGATCGTTGTAAACCGCCTTGCCGTTCTTGTAGAACGAGCTGACTCCGTTCGACACTGCCCACAGATAGTTCGGACCGAACCAGGCGTCCTGGATGAACGTGTACAGGGGCTTTGCCGAGGTGCTGGCGTCACGGACCTTGGTCGCGATCTTCGTGAACTGGTCCCAGGTCCACTGCCCCTTGGCGTAGAGGTCGTACGGATTCGGCAGCCCCAGGCCGTCGAGCATCGTCTTGTTGAAGTAGAGGACCATCGGGTTATCGTTGTCGGTGATTGCGTAGATCTTGCCATTCACCATGTACGGCTTGTTGATCTGGTTGAGGTTCACGTAATCATCCAACTTGAAATTAGGGTCTGCCTTGATTAGGGATGTCAGGTCGAGAAGACGGTTGTTCTTCAGGAGCAGCGGCGTCTCACCATTCCTTGTGTAGAACGTGTCGGGAGAGTCGTGGGACGCAAAAAGCGTAAGAATCTTCTGAGTATAGGCGTCGTTGGCGCAAGGAATGTACTCAACTTCGATCTTGTCCTGGCTGTCGGTGAACATCTTGCAGGTAGTGGCCCACTGCTTCTGCTCATCAGGGTTGCCGAAGTAGAGGAATGTGAGATGCACCTTTGCGGCGAACACTGGCGAGACGAGCACCAGTGCGAGTAAAAGACACACAAGAACCTTGGACTTTGAGCGCATGGTAACCTCCTCCTGTTCGATATGTGATAGAATTGGACACACTCTTATAACATTTCGACCAATCAGTTGTCAAGAAATATCAAGAATTTATCGACGATAAGTCTCTCTGCGTAATTACTTATTGAGGAATACTTTAATTAATACCAATGGGGTGCGGTCCTCCCCCGTGATGAAGACTTTTCGGGCGGGTATATGCTGAAGACCAAGCGCCCCACGTGGGCAATAGATCATCCAGCCCGACCACCCCGCCGTGCGCGGCCCGCGACCGTACTTGGCCAGAGTCCTGCTGTAAAGGGTTCCTGAAAGAACACTTCGCATACGAAATAATAGTGTTGACAAGCATTCGATTCGTATGCATATTGTTCGTATGCGAATAGAATCGAGATATCAGAGCAAGAAAGATAGCGAGGAGGCCCTCTCGCCGAGGGACCGTAGCTCCTTCCACATTGCCTTGCTGCTCCGTGAAATCAATGCCTTCGTCAATGCTCGTGTCGCCGGGGAACTTGGTTCCTCCGGCCTCACCATGCCCCAGATCACTGCAATCCGCCTCATCGCACATGCCAGGACGCCGACCATGTCCGAACTCGGGGCAGAGATGAATGCGAGTCCCTCGACCATGGTCGGGATCATCGACCGACTCGAGGCCGCTGGCATTGTTGAGCGACGCAGGGATGCCACTGACCGGCGGATCGTCAGGGTTGTCCTGAGCCCTACGGGAAGCGAAAAGGCGAACCAAGCCAGGAGGGCAATGGAAACCTGCTTCTCGCGGGCCTTCGAGGCCATTGGCGACGTAGAGCTTTCCGGTATCGAGCGAGGTCTCGATACGATCCTTTCCGCATTCCGCGGCGAGACGTCCGCGGATAGTGCAACTACCAAGGAGTAACTGTGCTGCCAATTGCAGTTCTCACGATAACCGCCGCCCTCATCTTCTACACGATCGCTGTCTTCTGGGAAAAGAAGACTGGGATGCTCCGTGGCAGGCAGCTTCTCATGTTCTGGCTCGGCCTTATCTGCGATACCACGGGCACCACACTGATGGGAAAGATCGCCGGAGATGTGTTCGAGCTCAATTTCCACGGTATCACCGGTGGTCTGGCCATTCTTCTCATGCTCATCCATGCCATTTGGGCGATGGTCGTACATGCAAACAAGCGGCCTGAGCCCAAGGCCCAGTTCCACAAGTACAGCATTTTCGCATGGGCGATCTGGCTTATCCCCTATGTGTCCGGCGTTGCCTATGGAATTTTCTTCCGGGGCTGAGTCCTCTATACCTGCCTATGGGAAAGCCGCCGCGTCGTTCAATGGGCCGCGGCGAATTCCGGCGGAGCTTTCCATGATGATCGGTGGCAGACCTGTGGACCTGCGCACCCAGAAAGGTTTGAGCCGCCTCTTCCGGGAAGAAATACTTAGGGCAGCAGAGGTTGTTCGCGCTGACGATCGGGTTCGTGTGCCTCGCATAATCGAGGCCTGGCGTCAAGCGTCAACCGGATGGGCCCCTTGGCGACACGAAAGCTGACCCCACCCTCCCTCATGTCTTTTTCTCCGCCACCGGCGAGTTTATAGAGACCGAAGAGTTTCTTCTCCTTGAGTCGATAGCTGGCACCGCGCATGGCAATGAAGTTGCTGTGATGAAGGAGCCGGTCCAGGATCGCGGTGGCGCCACCATGGAATCTCCGAATACCTTGCCCCACTCTCCAACGCCGCGGTTGCTCGTCAAGAGCATGCTCTGGTTCGTAACGGCGCGAGCTCAACTGGAAGAACAGGTGAGTTGCCTTGGGTTGGGTGTGACATAAAAGATGTGACATGAATTGGGCCAATTGCTGCAAGTAGATGCAAGCCGTGACAAGATGACCAACGTCGCGGCAGTTTCCATTGGGTGTGTAGTGCACGGTGAGTTGATTCCATAGACGACGCCCCTGTTCCTCGCCGAAGGAGTCGGTCAGACTTTTGAGGCTATGTGTGTTGAGGTTGTCCATGACCACGTGGATGGTGCGGGCCGTGGCATAAGGCCGCGTGAGGTCGTCGATGAGGCGAGCGAACTGCGGGCCAGAGCGATTGATGGTGGCCCTCGTGAAGTGCCGACCAGCCTTGGGTTCCACGACCCCAAACACATTCGCCGTTCCACAGCGTCGGTACTCGTTGTCGCGCTTGGCAGGCGAGTCAGGCTTGGCGGGGATCGAGAGGCGCAGTTCGCTATGCAGCGACACCGGCTTCTCGTCCAGGCAAACTACCGGTTCACGGGCATTATAGGGCTTCTCCTACAGAGCCAGCACGTCCTCCATCTTGCGGATGTACTCCCCGGTTCAGCTGTGCCACGCACCACATTTTTTTCCCGCCACGGCTTCAAGTCGTGGCTTTCCAAGAGAACCCGGACTGTCTCACGACCCACGCGAGGGACAAGTTTGCGTCTGACAGCCTCCGTGGCCACCAAGCGGACTGTCCAGCGAGAGCGCCCCTGCGGGGGCTGACTGCACACCATGGCAACGATGCGCTGCTTCTGGGAGGCATCCAGAATCTGGCTGGCCCCCGGTCGTTGCTTGTCGTACAGAGCCCTCTCCAGCCCACTCCTGTTGTAGCGATGCGCCAACTCGCGGATAGCTTTCGCCGTCAGAGGGACGCTCTTAGAAACCTGAGGCGCTGCGACACCCGCCGCCAACTGCTTCAGAGCAAGTGCACGCAAAACGACGCGCACCTGCTGAACGCCACCCCGCAGCAAGGAGTGTACTTCGGCCAAGTCCTGAGCTTTCAGACGGATAGGGACCGGTTGACGTGCCAGAGGTAAAGAATAACACGAGATTCCCCCGTAAGGAAGCCTTTATAGGCACTAATTCAGGCGGTCGAAGAACTAGTGCTTGCTTGCCACTAGGACCAATCGCATCGGTACCAAAATCTCTCTCAGTCTTTGTGTGGAAAGTGGTCGGTTGCTACTCGTTCACCTGCAACTTGTAGTGGTATCAGAATTGGTATCAGTTTCTTGAATAGTGGGATAAAATCGGCACGAATGAGAAATTGACACGATCGCTATTTCTTTGTACAGTATAGACAAGACAAAATCGGTGCAGGCGGGAAAAACGGCCGACATGCCTGTTAACCACTAGGTCGGCGGTTCGAGTCCGTCCGGGGCAGCTAGAAAGAGGTCCGGCATCCAACCGGACCTCTTTCTATTTGCAGGGACGGACTCGAAACGAGCGAGCGCGGCGCGATCAGCGCCGAAAGCGCGACAGGATGTCGCGCGCCAGCGAGCGAGGCGGCCTGGAGCGAGCCGCCACGATGGCGGCGAGCGAAAGGCGAGTCCGTCCGGGGGAGCTAGAAAGAGGTCCGGCATACAGCCGGACCTCTTTCTATTTGCAGGGACGGACTCGAAACGAGCGAGCGCGGCGCGATCAGCGCCGAAAGCGCGACAGGATGTCGCGCGCCAGCGAGCGAGGCGGCCTGGAGCGAGCCGCCACGATGGCGGCGAGCGAAAGGCGAGTCCGTCCGGGGAGCAGAGTTGGACAGGCAGCTTCGAGAGAGGCTGCCTCTTTTCGACCGCGGTCTTGCAGAGCATCCCGACCCCTTACCCGTTCAAGTGGTACCTTACGGATAGGGTACAATATGGGCATGTCAACTATCGTTTCCGACCCTGAGGTAATGATGGGAAAGCCGGTGATCGCGGGAACAAGGATCACCGTAGCGTATATTCTAGAGGAGCTCGCTCACGGGCAGCCGATCGATACACTTGTGGCCTCCCACCCTACCTTGACGCGGGAGCGAGTGCTGGCGGCGCTGGAGTACGCTGCCAAGGTGCTGCGGCTAGACGTGGTGGAACCCATAGCGGCTCCGTGATGTGAATCTGGCCTTCCGTGCTGACGAAAACGTCGAGATTGATATCGTTGATCGGCTCAAGTCACTGGGTCACACCGCAGCACACGCCTCCAGGCTGTCTCCCGGTCGCCCCGACACCGCTGTGCTGCTGGAGTTGACCCGATTTCGTAGACATGTCGACCCTTTGAGATGGAGCATGAGCCATGCCACGAACCAAGCCTGCGTATGCGCCGGAGTTGCGCCAGCGGAATCTAGACCTGGCGCAGGCCGGCAGAACCCCTGCCAGCCTGGCGCGGGAGTTTGAGCCAACCGAGACAACGATCCGCAACTGGGTCGCCCAAGCCGCGCGCGATGCTGGGGTGCGGACTGACGGTCTGACCACGGAGCAGCGCAAGGAGCTGAACGAACTGAGACGGGAAGTTCGCACGCTCCGGGAAGAGCGCGACATTCCAAAAAAGCGGCAGCGCGGCGTCGCGCAGGAGACCGGCGCGACGCCACGCAGGCCTTCCAGTACATGAGCAGCCGGGAGGCGCAGTTCTCGGTGGCCACGATGAGTCGGCTGCGGGAAGTGTCGCGCAGCAGGTTCTACGCGTGGGCAGAGCGAGGACCCTCGCAGCGAGCCCGCCAGGACTCGGTGTTGAGCGGAGGCATCGAGCGCATTCACGAGTACTCGCGTGGCACCTACGGGGCGCCGCGGATCCACGCCGAGTTAGCGTTCGAGGGCACGCACGTCGGGCGCAAGCGGGTGGCTCGCCTGATGCGCGAAAAAGGCCTGCGGGGCGTGAGTCGGCGTAAGTGGACCACCACCACCGTGCGGGATCGCGCGGCCGTTCTTGCTCCCGATCTGGTCAAGCGCGACTTTCGCGCCCAAGGCCCGAATCGCCTCTGGGTGGCCGACATCACCTACGTACCGACCTGGGCGGGCTTCCTGTACGTCGCCGTGGTTTTGGACGCCTGGAGTCGCCGCGTGGTGGGGTGGGCATTCGCCGTGCATCTGCGGGCGGAGCTGGTCGTCACGGCGTTGGAGATGGCCATTCGCCAGCGTCAGCCGTGGGCCGTGGTGCATCACTCCGACCACGGCAGCCAGTACACTTCTATCGCCTTCGGCAATCGCTGCCGAGAAGCAGGCGTGCAGCCTTCGATGGGAAGTGTCGGCGACGCATATGATAACGCGATGTGCGAGTCCTTCTTCGCCACCTTGGAGTGCGAGCTGATCGATCGGGTGCGGATGCGAACCCGTGAAGAGGCTGAGCAGGCGGTGTTCGAGTTCATCGAGGGGTGGTACAACCCTCACCGTCGTGATTCATCCTTGAACTATGAATGCCCGATCGGGTATGAAGAGAAGCACTGGGGCGTTGCCCCGGCCACAAGCCCGGACCTGTCTACCGAAAGGGGGTAACTCCATATTCGTCCAATACGCCGTGCACGTGTACCTGAAACGCAGTTTTGCCTTGGCCACGAGGGAGAGATGCCCGAGCGGAATATCGAGAGAAGGATTCATGTCGGCATCGAAGAAATCATCTACGGCAAGCGCAACCACGCGACCGACAACTGTGCCAAAGGAAACTGCCCGGAAGGCAAATGACCGATGACCCAGAAGCCGCGCGTCAAGGCCGATCCGCTCGAGCAGGAGATCGAGCAGGCACTCAACCCCGGAGTCTTCATCGCCGACCGAGCGTGTTTCTCGTTCGTGAGCGACCTCGACGACATCGCGGCCGGAATTGCGAAGCTGGCAGACACCGATCCGACCCGAGCAGTAGCATTGCACGAGACCTTCCTTGCAGGCTGCTATGAGAAGGCTGAAGAGCTGGACGATTCGAGCGGCAGCTTCGGGCAATTCGTTGATGAACTGTTCTGCGGATGGATCAAGGCCCGGCAGGCAGGCGGCGCCGATCCGGATGAGACGGCGGCCCGTCTGCTCGGATGGATGGACGATGACCCCTACGGATTCTGTTACCATCTCGAGAGAGACGCTGCCAAGGCACTCGACAAGACAGGCCTTGCTGCCTTCGTGAAGCAGATTCGAGCACGCTTTGATGGTGCAGCAAAGGCGAAGTCAACAGCCGACAGCTCGCTAAAGGACCGTCTGGAGTCTGTCCTCCGGCGCTGGGGCGAGACTCTGCGCACGCTCTACCTCGCTCAAAAGAATCTGGAGACCTACGTCGCCTTCGCCGAAGAGACCGGGCTTACCGCCCAGGATTGCCACGCAGTGGCCACGTTGCTCGTCGGCCGACGCAAACCCGAAGAGGCCCTGGCCTGGGCGGAGCGGGGGATCGATCTCAACAAGAAGACGCCGCGCGGATCATCGGCCGGATACGACCTCGCCGGGGTCAAGCGTCAGCTTCTCGTCAAGCTCGGCCGCGGAAAAGAGGCGCTCGATGCCGCCTGGGCCGACTATCGCAGGCACCCGAGCAAGTACACCTACGACGACCTCCTGAAGTATGTACCCAGGGCCGAACGACCGAAATGGCATGCGAAGGCCATGGAGGCCACCGAGGGAGCGGACCTCCACTCCCTCATGGAGCTATTGCTGGAGACCAAGGAGCTGAAGCGGCTCGCCGGCCTTGTGCGCCGAAGCAAGGATCCGTCCCTTGAGGGCCTGAGCCATTTCGTCACCGAGCCCGCGGCCAGAAGACTGGAAAAGACCGATCCCGACATTGCTGCCCGCCTCTGGCGCGCGCAGGGGATGCGGATCGTCCAGGCCAAGAAGAGTAAGTACTACGAAGCTGCGCTCCTGAACTTTGAGCGCGCAAAGCGTTGCTTCGAGCGCGCAGGGCTCGTCGCGGCGTGGGAGAAGACGGTGAGCCATGTGCGCGCCGACCACCACCGCAAGACTGGGTTCATGTCGCGCTTTGAGGGGTTGGTCGCGGGGATCAGCCCGGGCAAAACGCCGTCCTTTCTCGAGCGCGCCAAGGCGCGTTGGACGGACGACAGCGGAGAGACAGCGGATGAAGAAGATGGACAGTGACGGCCATGATCTGGTCGGATTGGATCAACTCATCGAGGAGATCACCACCGAAATGGAAGCTGCCCCTTCCCCTTTTCATTCGAAGAGCTCTGTCTCAAGCGGTTCGGCAAGACCGCTCCCGAAATCGTGATGTCCATCGAGGAGCGCGTTTACCTCGAGCTGCAAAAGAAAGAAGCCCGGCGGGCGGCAAGGCAGCGCCAGGCCAAGGAGACGACATGAGACAGCACCACGTCGAAGAGGGAATCCCCACGCTCGAAGTCGCGCTTTCGGAGCACATGTCGGCGGTGGATCTGAAAAAGCTGGCCGCGCTGATCAAGGAGAAACCGCCGACCAGGAAGGCCGACCTGGCCGCGGCAATCATGAGGCGCTTCGCCGGGGAAGGGCTGCGCACGATCTGGCAAAGCCTCGATGAACTCCAGCGCGCAGCCGTGGCCGAGGTTGTGCATTCAAGCTCGACCCAGTTCCTCGCAGATCGATTCCGAGCCAAGTACGGCCAGGATCCCCATTGGAGCCAAACCGACAAGTCCGGATATCACCGAAGCCCAACGGCGCTCGGGTTCTTCTTGTACGGCAACGGGGTGATGCCGAGCGATCTCAAAGAGCGGCTCAAGGCGTTTGTGCCCCGGCCTGTCGAGACAAAGATCAAGACGCTCGAAAAGGTCCCCGCTGCCTTCGATCGGACCAAGGAGGAAGACACCGAGGAGGTGCCACTCACCGTGCGCGAAATGGAACGCACAGCGCAGAGAGAGCTGTTTTCCGTTCTGCGGCTGGTTGATGCGGGCAAGGTCGCGATAAGCGACAAGACGCGGCGAGCCTCGGCATCCGCCATTCGGGGCAATCAGCGCTGTCTTGGAAGGTGGCGACTACTACCCACCCCTCCCGGTCACGGACAAGTGGCACGACGAGAACGCGGGACCTATCCGCGCCTTTGCCTGGCCTCTCCTGATCCAGGCGGGCAGGCTCGCCGAGCTCTCCGGCTCAAAGCTCCAGCTCACCAAGGCGGGCCGAAACGCCCTTGTCGAACCGGCGGCAGAGACCATCCGCGCCATTTGGACGAAATGGGAGACCACGACCATCATCGATGAGCTCTCGCGCATCGACTGCGTCAAGGGTCAGACCGGGAAAGGCAAGCACGGGCTCACCGCTGCCTCATTACGAAGGAGCGCGGTCGCCGATGCCTTGGCGGAGTGCCCGCTGGGCGGCTGGATCTTGACCGACGAGTTCTTCCGCTTCCTGTGCGCTTCGGGCAATGATTTTATGGTGACCCGCGACGCCTGGAACCTCTATATCGCCGAGCTTCAGTACGGCTCACTCGGTTACGAGGGTGGCGAGCGTGTCCTGGAGGAGCGCTACCTCTATTGTCTCCTGCTGGAGTACGCCGCCACGCTCGGTATGATCGACGTGGCGCTCATTCCTCCTGCGCGCTCTCGCGATGACTACCACCACATGTGGGGCACGGACGATCTTGCGTACTTCAGCCGCTACGATGGGCTGATATACTTCCGCGTCACGCCGCTCGGTGCCTACTGCCTCGGTGTCGAATCCGGGTACCAACCCCCGCCCGTGGAGGTGAAACCCGTCCTGCGGGTGCTGCCAAATCTGGAAATCGCGGCCATTGGTACGGCGCTGACGCAGGGCGATTGGCTCGCCCTGGACGCCTGCGCGACCAAGGTATCTGACCGTGTCTGGCGGCTGGACGCCGGGAGGCTTCTCGCCGCGATCGAACAAGGCCAGTCGGCGGACGAGATTCGCGAATTCCTGGCTGCGCGAAATGGTGCCCCCGATCCCTGACACGGTCTCCCAATTGCTCATGGATGTCGCAGATCGAAGCGTGAAGGTCTATGACCGCGGGCTCGCCCGGCTGGTTGAATGCGCCGATCCCGCACTCGCAGCGCTCATCGCCAACGACCCGCGGACGCGCAAGCATTGTATGCGAGCAGGGGAACAGCACCTGGTGGTGGCGGCGTCATCGGAGGCCGCGTTCAAGCGCATGCTGCGCGAGGTCGGCTACATCCTCGCCGTGGGAAGGGTACAACCTGCGAAGAATCACCGCGCAAGCTCAACTGCCGATATGACGCAACGCGCATCGGACGCATGACCGCATGGCGGCATCGCCTGACAATGTGCTGATCGTCCAGGCCGATTGCCGCGTCCACCTGGAAATCCATGCGCCGCGGGTCAAGGGATCCAGTTCCTGGAGTCTTGGAAATCGCGCGGAACGCTCAGAAGCACTGGGATGCGGGTTCGCGCTTTGTCCCTTCGAACCGATCTCCAACACGTGATGTGTGAGGGGCAGATAGTGTCCCCAATCAATGAGACAGACGAAGCGAACGATCGGCGCCGAAAGCGCGACAGGATGTCGCGCGCCAGCGAGCGAGGCGGCCTGGAGCGAGCCGCCAAGGACGGCGGCGAGCACAAGGCGAGTCCGTCCGGGGGAACGAAGACCGAGTCGAACACAATCGTCGGGCCGACCACCGGCAAGCCTGTTTCGTTCCCGGGCGTGGTCGCCTACTTCCGCCCAACGGCCAACATGAGCCCCTGGACTATCTTGGGATGCAGGTCTTTCCCCGAATGGCGGCTTGAGCGGGTGGCCGCTCAGGGGCCGTTCCGTTTGCCGCCTGATCTGCCCCTTTTCCTCGATGAGTTGCCGAAGGTCGGCGGATCGGGCGGGGTACCTTGATTGGTTCCTTGTCCCTTTGTCTCTGCCTCCAGCTCCACTCTTCTGGATTGAAGCTCATGCAGCCTTATCTGCAGATCGGCCATTTCCTTCTTGATGGCGCGCAATTCTGTGTGGCGCTTCTTGCTCCCCAGGTAGGTCGACCCAAGCTCTGTGGCAATGTAATTCTCAAGCTGGCTCCTCAGTATCCGAAGATACGGATTGCCCCAAATGGCTCCCTCTCTGTATTCGAGACTTCCGCTCTGGATGCCTCTCAAGATGAAATCGCGGCTGACACCATATTCCTTCTGCGCCGTAACCTCACTGAGGGTTGATCCTTTGCGATTCCATTCACCGTACTCTGCCATTTCTTATCCCTCTGAATGAAGGCAGCCCTCCGGGGAGCCGTCTCCCGAGCGTGCGAAAGCGTATCATCCCTGACACAGCGCGCAGCGCAGATAAGCCCCGCAGCGGCGCCGAGCATCGACTCGATGAACGTCGTCTTGCCGCAGCCCGGAGGCCCTGCTACGTAGACGAAAGCGTGTTCTATTATGTCGTGGGCTCAGCTCAGACATCACAGCCCCAGCTCCCTTCCGATGATCCCGGCCACGAATCCAGCAGGACCTTCGCTCGCGACAAGCGCCTTCACCTTTTCGCGGGTCTCCATGATGGTCCCGTTCCTTTCGGCGACCTTCATTGTGATCGAGTATGCCGCCCAGACGTCGGCACCCGTTATATCGTAGCCGTAGCCTTTGACGAGCCAGTGTGAGCGCTTCATCGTAGAGTCCTGCCTCCTTGGCGGCGACGCGGAAGGTTGCGAGGTAAGTGCCGCCGCGGCTCGCCCGCAGACCGTACTGCTCGTATGCCTCTTCGACGGACCCTGACGAGAAGAGAATCTCTTCGCAGATCGCGTCGACTTCCCCGTCAGGCGTCCACGGCCCGCGGCTGGACTCGGCGTACCGGATCGCCTCTCTCTTTCGCGGCAATGAGGATCGCAACGTGGAACGTCAACTCTCTCAAGGCGCGCATGGACCGGGTCCTGGCCTGGCTGGAGCGGGCGCGTCCTGACGTGCTCCTGATGCAGGAGACCAAGCTGCAGGACGGCAGCGTCCCCCGTGAGGTCTTCGGCGATGCCGGCTATGAGATCGCGCACCATGGGCAGGGGCAGTGGAACGGGGTAGCCGTGCTGAGCCGCGTCGGGCTGGAGGCGGTGGTCACGAACTTCGGCCGGCCCCTGGAAGCCGCCCGGGAACCCGACAGCCCGGAGGTGAATCCGCTGGCGGAAGCGCGCATGATCGCTGCGATATGCGGCGGCGTGCGCGTCGTCTCGCTCTACGCACCGAACGGCCGGTCCGTAGGTTCACCGCACTACGCCGCCAAGCTGGACTGGTTCGAGCTCCTTGGGGGCTGGCTTCGAGAGGCGGCTGACATGCGCGCTCCGCTGGTGCTCGGCGGCGACCTGAACGTCGCGCCGGCGGACATCGACGTCTGGGACCCGGTGGCCTGCGCGGCCGGCACCCACGTCTCTCCACCGGAACGCCAGGCGTTCGGCAGACTCCTTGCGCTGAGGCTGACCGATGCGTATCGGCTTCGGCACCCCGAGCCAGGTCGCTACACGTGGTGGGACTACCGAGGCGGCAATTTCCATAAAAACATCGGCATGAGGATCGATCACCTCCTGATCTCCGACCCCCTGGTGCCGCGGGTCGTCTGGACTGAAATCGATCGTGAAGCGCGGAAGGGGAAGCCCACCCCTTCGGACCACGCACCCCTTGCCATGGACCTTGACGAGCCGGGGCAGCCCTTCGATGCAGGCTGGCCCGCCGGCACATGATCACAGTCAGGTTGAACGAGCGGTTCTTCGCAGAGGGACAGGGGATGCGACCCACCACATGAGAAAGATGCCCATTGGAAAGGCTTCGCTCCTGCCCCCACGCACCGGGATCTACCTGTTCAGCGTCCGGCACGGCAACGTCCTGGACGTCGGAAAGGCGAACGATCTGCGACGCCGCGTTGCGCAGCATGTCCGGCAAGGGTGCGGCGACGCCGCGAGGAACGCTGAGCGAAACCAACGGGAGCGTACCCTGATGGCGGCGACACACGAGGTGGCTTGGCTGGCGGCAGACACCGAGCTCGAGGCCCTGCTCCTCGAGGACAGTCTCATCACGACCTATCGTCCCTCGTACAACCGGAGGCAGAACAAGTACGCGTGCCATGTCTCCCTGGACCTGTCGTCCGACGGCGAATCGCACACGGCACGCATCACGGATCGTCCCGCGGCGTCTCACTCGTATGGGCCCTTCTTCGACAGGTTCTACGCGCAGCGGCTGATCTGCCGGCGGCGTCTCGACCCGGTCCGGTTCGTCATCGGCCTTTGTGCCACGTTGCAGACTGACAGTCTCAGACGCGACGACAGGGACGAGGTCGTTCCACGGATGGCCCGGCAGGTGCGTGACGGCTTCCTCGCGGTTCAAGATGCGGACTTCAGGCCGGCGACAGCGCACAACGCGCGGCAAGCCGGTCCCACGCGCTTCGCGACGAGATGGCATGACATGGCCTTTGGCGCGTGCTGTCGATTTTTCGCGACAGCGGCGGCCCCCTTACGGCAGCCCGCCCTCTTTCATCGTCCTGAGAACCTCTTCGTATACTTCCAAGTGTTCGCCTTCGCTTTCCTCCGGATCGACGTACTTGAGCCACATCGCCTGCTCCGGGTGTGCACCCGAGAGGACACGCCGACTCTGTTGCCTGTCCAGGGCCGCGCCGGACCAGCGCACCTCGCCCATCTGCAGGAGGATATACTTGCCGGAGTACTGCCCGGCGAAACTCCGCGACGCGGTCACGGAAGAAGAGCGCCTGTTCTGCCGTGGTACGCCGCCAGCTCACCACCATCTCCCTGGAGTCAAATTGCTGCGTGAAGAACTCGCCGACCGGAGGAGAGACCTCGGTCTTGAAATCGATCTGGGACAGGTCAACAGTTCCAAAACCGCTTTCGGCCGCGACAAGCAGCGCGTTTCGTTCCCTGTGGAACGGCGGCGTCAGCCAGTCGGCACCCGGGTCATGGCCCATGAGCGTGGCGCCGCAGGCGTCCGTGGCCACCGCATGGTCGCCTGCCAGGAGCGTATTGCAGATGCGCGGGTGATCGCCTTTCCCCCACTCCATCCCGGCCTGGGTTACCAGCCCGTCGATGATGTTCAGCGCCGGGTCCAGTATCTTTCCCAGGTCTGCCAGGACGTACGGCAGGCGCACCAGGTGGTGATAGTAGATGCGCGGCCGGCCCCGGGCGGGATGGACATCAATGCGAACAGGTTCTTGAGACAAAGGGTGACCCCCATGAACTGGTGGCTCTTCAGCTTTTGAACTGAAACCAGCGCATCGGCATCCAGGACCGCCTGCGGCAGCGGGTAGCGATCGAACATCAGTCCGCCGCCGGGCACGCTCGTCCACACGGCCGGCACCTGGGAGCACTCGACGTACGGCACCTTGTACTCGTCGAAGACATGCCGGAGGAGCGTGTTGGTGCCGTCGGTCAGGCCGGCGTAGATTCCTTCCAGGCCAACGTCGACGGCGACCAGCTCGGCGCTCGTCCTCTCGCGGAGGAGACGGAAGGTCGCACGGGCGACCGGGTCACTCACCAGCTGCTGGCGATGTCCCGCATGCGTCACCACCTTGTCGGCGGTCCAGTCCTGGTTGATCTTGACCGCGATCCGGCGGGCTTTCGTGAGCCTTTCCCACGTCCTTGAGAGAGGATCAGCGGCGCGTCGAAGGGCCAGGTACACTTCCTCGTCCGAGGCGCGGTGATCGC
Source organism: uncultured Spirochaetota bacterium (assembly GCA_963768665.1). Lineage (GTDB taxonomy): Bacteria > Spirochaetota > Spirochaetia > SZUA-6 > Fen-1364 > Fen-1364. The sequence goes on from CAVYIU010000008.1 coordinate 54,699, forward strand.
AGTGAACGGCTCGAACGCTGAACGGCGTTGCAGTTTCCCCCTGGAGTCAGATGTACTCCGGGGGGCGCTTTCCTGCAATACCTGCTCGTGTATACTCCCCGTGGAGAAGAACAATGGCAAAACCTGTCACGATCATCGATGTCAGGACCTTCCTCATCCAGGCCTCCAGCGCCGCGACCCGCTTCATCATCGTGAAAGTCGTTACCTCGGAGCCCGGACTGTACGGGCTGGGCTGCGCCACCTTCACGCAGCGCTTTCGGTCTGTTGCGGCAGCGATCAACGATCACCTCAGGCCCTTTGCACTGGGCAGGGACGTCGACCGCATCGAGGAGTTCTTCCAGATGGCCATGGTGCAGGGCTCCTGGCGTAACGGCCCGGTGCTGAACAATGCCGTTTCGGGGATCGAGCAGGCCCTGTGGGACATCAAGGGAAAACGCGCGAACCTGCCCGTGTGCAGCCTGCTGGGCGGCCGATGCCGCGAGGGCGCCGCCGTCTACGCCCACGCGGATGGCCGCGATCCGCAGGAAGTCGTCGACAACGTGCGCAAGTTCATGGAGCTCGGCTATCACTACGTCCGGGTCCAGATGGGCGGCTACGGCGGGAGCACCATCGAGGTGCCGAGGCCGGAAGGGGCACCGGACCGGAGCGTACTTCGACCCGCGCGCTTACACGCGCGCCATGCTGAAGATGATGGACCACGTGCGCGCGCAGGTCGGTGACAGTGTCGAGCTGCTGCACGACGTGCACGAAAGGCTTTCTCCCATCGACACGGTGCAGTTCGCGAGGGACCTGGAGCACGTCAAGCTGTTCTACCTGGAGGATTCGCTGGCGCCGGAAGACATCGAGTGGTTCCGCGTGGTCCGGAGGCAGTGCTCCACTCCCCTCGCCATGGGCGAGCTCCTCAACAACCCGCACGAATGGCGCCTCCTGATCGAGGAGCGCCTGGTCGACTTTCTTCGCATGCACGTGAGCGCAATGGGCGGGATCACCCCTGCCCGAGACGCCGCCATCCACGCCGGCATCTACGGCATCCGCACCGCCTGGCACGGACCCGGCGACACCTCCCCGGTGGGGCACGCGGCGAATCTCCACCTCGACCTGTGGGCGCCGAACTTCGGAATACAAGAGTGGTGCCGGTTCGACCCGCTGATCTATGACATGTTCCCCGGTCTCCCCGAGGTGCGGAAGGGCTACATGTACCCGAACGACAAGCCTGGGCTGGGCATCGACCTCGACGAGTCGCTCGCTGCAAAGTATCCGTGCCGCGACGAGGTAGACCACTGGACGCAGACGCGCTTGCCGGACGGGAGTCCCGCGCGGCCGTGATCCCTGTTGGCGGCGCCGAACTCCCCACCGCGCACCTATAAGAATCGACAGAAACAGACGCGCCGCGTCCAGCCTCGTCGATTCCGGGGAATGTCCGGACACCCTCGCGCCCTCCCAAAATCGACATAAATAGACGCGCCGCGTCTATTCAAGGCGATTCTGAATTCTGGAGCGCTCGGCGACCGGCTGGCGACGAACCGTCCGAAGTTCGCTATAGTCGCGCGATGAATCGCAGCGGTGCCTTCCTCTTCGCATCCATGTGCCTCATCTGGGGCATCCCCTACTTCCTCATCCGTATCGCCGTGGGAGAGATCTCCCCCGCGGTGCTCGTCTTCGCGCGGACCGCCATCGGCTCGCTCATCCTGGTGCCCGTCCTGCTCGCCCTGGGGCGGCCTGCGCGGACTCGGCCGGAAATGGATCCCCCTGCTCGGCTTCGCGGCCGCGGAGATCGCCGTTCCCTGGATCTGCCTGTCGAACGCGGAGCAGCACATCTCCAGCTCCCTCGCGGGACTACTCGTCTCCTGTGTCCCGCTGGTCGGAATCGGCATCGCGCCGCTGTTCGGGAACCGCGAACGAATGGGACCCGTCGCCGTCGTCGGGCTCGCACTCGGGCTCGTCGGGGTCGCAGCCATCGTCGGGCTCGATCTCCACGCGTCGGACGTCGTGTCGCTCCTGGAGATGCTCCTCGTCGTGATTGGCTACGCCTTCGGGCCCGCGATCGTCAGGCGGTTCCTCGCCGACGTCCCTGCCGTGACGGTGAACGGCGTCTCGCTTGCCGCCTGCGCCATCATGTACCTGCCGATCGCCCTGACCCACTGGCCGCGCGTCATGCCCAGTGCGGGGGTCCTCGTGTCGGTCGGCGTTCTCGGCGTCGTGTGCACGGCCCTGGCGTTCCTCCTGTTCTTCGCGCTCATACGGAGAATCGGCCCTGTCCGCGCCACGGTGATCACGTACATCAACCCGGCCGTGGCAGCGATCGTGGGTGTCGCGGTGCTGTCGGAGACCTTCACGGTGGGCATGGGCGTGGGGTTCGCGCTCGTGCTGGCTGGCTCCATCATGGCAACCCGGCGCAAGGCGCCGGCCGCGCTCAAGGAAGCGGCATAGCGGCACCGCCCGCGCGGGAAGCCGCGGCACGGGACGCCCTTACGTGTGCGCGGCATCCCCTCCGCGCCTGGCGATTGCGCTGTAGAGAAGCGCGGCTGCGCCGGTCCCCAGCCCCACCAGCGCGAGCGGGCCGACGAACGGGAAAACGGCCACGGAGATCACCAGGGAGATCCAGGGGAGGAGCCTCCTGGCTCCCCTGACGGCGAGGAGCTTCACCCCGGCCGCGGAGCCGATCACGTACACGAGGACGGCGGCCCCGCTGGGAATGAGAAGCGCCGTCTGCAGGTCGACGTTGAAGACGTAGTAGATGGTGAGCATGCCGAGGGAGAAGAGGGTGAGCAGCGTGAGGCTTCCGGTCGGCGCCCCGCTCGTCGGGCTCACCCGCGCGAAAATGCGTGGAAGCGCCCCGTCGCGCGCCACGGCCAGTGCCACCCGGGACATGCCCGCTGTGTAGGCGTTGACCGTCGCGAAGATGATCACCACGGCGAGGATGGCGGTCCCCGCTGCGCCGAAGCGCCCGAGCACGTTGGCGAACATCGCCGCGAAGGGGCGACGCTTCCGCCGGCAGCCCAGGCGCGCGTGCCAATCGTGACGAAGGCGACGGGCAGATAGAGAACCCCGATGGACGATGACGCTGAGAAGCGATGCTGCTGTGAAAATCGCGCTTCGGGGTCCTTGAACTCCTCCGCCACGTTGGACACGTTCTCGTAGCCGAGGTAGGACCAGAAGATCAGCGCGGCAGCGGTTCCGACGGGAAGCAAGCCGTTGGGAACGAAGGGCGTGAAGTTGGCGGCCCGCACGCGCGTGGCAGGGCGAACGCGACGGCAAGCACGAAGGAGCCTGATGATAGTGGCGACGATGCCGAGCTGGACGCGGCTGCTGAACAGCGATGCCGCGCAGGTTGATGACGATAGGGAACGACGATCACCGCGCACGCGACGAGGTGAATGGCGAGGCCTTCCCAGGGGGAACGCGAAGCCGAGATAGGAGGCGGCGATCAGGGTCACCGCCGGGCGCTCCGGCCATGTGCCACAGGCCGAAGAGCCAGCCGGCGGCCGCTGCGGCGGCGTGCTTCCCGAAGGCTTCCCGGGCAAAGGCGTAGACACCGCCCGATACGGGATTCCGTGCGGAAAGCGATCGCGAAGGTGAGCGCGAACGGGTAGCTGGCGAGGCTGAAAGAAACACCCAGGCCACGAGCGAGGCGGGACCCGCGAGTCTCGCCGCCAGCCCGGGCAGGACGAGGACTCCCGAGCCGAGGACCGAGCTGACGTAGAGGGCCACCGCGTGGCGCAGCGTGATCGCCTTGCGAAGCATTTGTCGTGAGGAGACGACGAGCCCGAGCGCTCAGCTACTTCTGGGAGGCGAGGAACGCGTCGATCTGCGCCGGTGTCAGGATTCCCATGGACACGGCGATCTCGCCGAACGTTCTCTTGTCGCCGGTCTTCTGCGCGTTGATGACCGTGTCGACCTGCGCCTGCTGCATTGCCCCGGTACGGAGCATGTAGTCACCGATTCTTTCCGCCATGGTCTTCCTTTCCGGCCAGTATACGCCCCGAGGGATCGTACGGCAAGGAGAGGCGTAACCTTTTCGGCGTTCGCTTGTTTCTCTATTGAATCTTCATAGAACCTCCTTCTGGAAGGCCCTGCATCCACGTGATGCGGGGCCTTTTTTTTGCTACACTCCCCCCCGTCCCCGCAGCGCACTCACTGGAGGTTGTCATGAACGAGCAGATAAGGCAGATCGCGGAGAGGATCCGCGGCTTGCGCGACATCGCCCACATCTCGGTCGAGTCGTGCGCGCACGATCTCGGCGTCTCGGCCGACACGTGGCGCAGCTACGAGGGGGGGCAGGCGGACATCCCGGCCAGCTTCCTCTACCAGGTGGCCGGCAAGTTCGGCGTGGACCTCGCCTCGCTCCTCACGGGCGAGGAGCCGCGGCTGCGCGTCTACTCGCTGACCCGGGCCGGCCACGGCGTTAAGGTGGACAGGCGGCGGGACTACGGCTACCAGCACCTCGCGTTCAACTTCGTCGACAAGAAGATGGAGCCGTTCCTCATCACGGTGGAGCCGCGCCCGGACGAGGAGCCCGTCCCCCTGAACGTGCACCCGGGACAGGAGTTCACCTACGTCCTGGAAGGTCACGTGAAAGTCGTCGTGGACGGTCACGAGCTGCTCCTTTCACCGGGTGACTCGCTGTACTTCGACGCGCGTCACGGTCACGGGATGAAGGCAGTCGGCGGCACGGCCGCGAAGTTCCTGGCGGTAGACGAGACTGTGATGCTCGACAAGTACCTTTCCCGGACCAGCTTCAGCAGCTACGAGGACTTCCGGCAGGGATTCAAGGTCACCGTGCCGAAGGGATTCAACTTCGCCTGGGACGTCGTGGAGGAGATCGCTACCTCCGAGCCGGACCGCCCCGCCCTGGTCTGGTGCGACGAGAAGGGCGCCGAGGCCACCTTCTCGTTCCAGCGCCTCTCCGAGCTCTCGCGGAAAGCCGCCGTGTTCTTTCTCTCCATCGGGCTGCGCCGCGGGGACCCCGTCATGCTGATCCTGAAGCGCCGCTACGAGTACTGGTTCTGCCTGCTGGCATTGCACAGGATCGGCGCCATCGCCATCCCCGCCACGCACCTCCTCACGAAGAAGGACATCGCCTACCGCAACAACGCTGCGAGCGTGAAGGCCATCGTGAGCGTCGGCGAGCAGAAGGTGCTGGACACCGTGGACGCGGCACTGGCGGAGTCGCCCACCCTCCAGCACCGGATCTGCCTCGGGGTGAAGCGCAGCGGCTGGCTCGACCTGAACGCCGAGGTGGAGCGGGCTTCCGCCCGCTGGAGCGGATCGCCACCGAGACCTCGGACACGAGCCTCCTTTACTTCACGTCCGGCACCACGGGCATGCCCAAGATGGTCCGGCACGATTTCGCCTATCCCCTGGGCCACATCCTCACGGCCCGGTACTGGCAGAACGTCCAGGACGGCGGCCTGCATCTCACGGTCGCCGACACCGGCTGGGCCAAGGCCGCGTGGGGAAGATCTACGGGCAGTGGCTCAGCGGATCGGCCGTCTTCGTCTACGACTACGATCGTTTCGTTCCCTCGGCGATGCTCGAGGTCGTGGCCCGGCACAAGGTCACCACTTTCTGCGCCCCGCCGACGATCTACCGGTTCTTCATCAAGGAGGACCTCGGGCGATTCGACCTGCGCGCGTTGAAGCAGTGCACGGTGGCGGGTGAGCCGCTGAACCCCGAGGTGTACGAGCGCTTCCTCGACATGACCGGGATGAAGCTCCGCGAAGGCTACGGCCAGACGGAGATGACGGTGGCGGCCGCCGTGTATCCCTGGGTGGAGCCGAGGCCCGGCTCCATGGGCCTCCCCTCCCCCGGCTACGACATCGACCTCATCGACGACAACGGCAAGTCCTGCGAGGTCGGGGAGAAGGGGCAGATCGTCGTGCGCACCGACACGGCCCAGCCCGTCGGCATGTTCCACGGCTATTACCGGGATCCCGACCTGACCGCGCGGGTCTGGCATGACGGGGTCTACCGCACCGGCGACGTGGCATGGCGGGACGAGGACGGCTATCTCTGGTTCGTGGGAAGGACCGACGATGTCATCAAGAGCTCCGGCTACCGCATCGGTCCGTTCGAGGTGGAGAGCGCGCTCATCGAGCACCCGGCGGTGCTGGAGTGCGCGGTCACGGGCGTGCCGGATGCGGACCGCGGCGCGGTGGTGAAGGCGTCCGTGGTGCTTGCGCGCGGCTACACGGCGAGCACCGAGCTCGCCACGGAGCTCCAGAACCACGTGAAGACCACCACCGCCCCGTACAAGTATCCGCGGATCATCGAGTTCGTCACGGAGCTGCCCAAGACCATCAGCGGGAAGATCCGCCGCGTGGAGATACGGGAGAAAGACGGCACGTAGCGGGCGCCGCGGCATTATCAGAATCGACCAAAATAGACGCCTCGCGTCTATTGCAATCGAGAGACAGAATGCCGGCAGGTTTCAGCGCGCGCGGATCGGGGCGCGGCTCAGCGCGCGGGTAGCGTTGAGGATGGCGGCAAGCGCCACCCCCATATCGACAATCACGGCCTCCCACATGGTGGCGATGCCCATGGCGCCGAGGACGAGAAATACCGCCTTGATGCCGACGGCGAGCACGATGTTCTGCACCACGATGGCTCGTGTCTTTCGCGCCTGCACGATGGCTTCCACTACTTTCGCCGGACTCTCGGACATGAGGACGATGTCCGCCGTTTCCACAGCCGCGTCCGCGGCCCCGGTACCGAGCGCGATGCCGACGTCTGCGCGCGCCAGGACGGGAGCGTCGTTGATGCCGTCACCCACGAAAGCCGTAGCGCCCGGCGGTTCCTGTCTCGGCGATGATCGTCTCCAGGTGCCTCACTTTATCTTCGGGCAGCAGGTTCCCGTAGTACTCGTCGATGCCGAGCCCGGCCGCGACGCGGCGCGCCACATCCTGGTCGTCGCCGGTGAGCAGCACGGTCCGACGCACACCGAGTGCGCGCAGCCGGCGCACGGCCTCGGCAGCCTCGGGCCTCACCGTGTCCCCGATCACCATATACCCTGCCCACACGCCGTCCACCGCGACCTGAACAGTTGTCTCGTCCACGCTGCAGGTATCATGGACGATGGCGCTCTCGTGGAGGATGCGGTCGTTCCCCGCGATGACGCTGTGCCCCCCGACGCACGCTCGCACGCCCTGGCCGCACACCTCCTGGTACTCGGTTGCCCCGTCGCTGGCAGGGCACCCCCCGTTGCCGCCATCGGAGGCATTCCCGTACGCCTGGCGGACCGAAGCCGCGATGGGATGGTTGGAGTGCTCCTCGGCGAGGGCGGCGTAACGCAGGACCTCTGCCGATGAAAGGCCATTCCGCGGGACCACCGACTTCACTTTGAAGCTGCCCTCGGTGAGGGTTCCCGTCTTGTCGAAAACGATGGAGCGAACGCGAGCGAGCGTGTCCAGGTGCGCTGCGCCCTTGACGAGGATGCCGCGGCGCGATGCTCCGCCCACGCCGCCGAAGTATCCCAGCGGGATGCTGACCACCAGCGCGCAGGGGCACGAAATAACCAGCATCGTGAGCGCGCGATGGGTCCAGTCCGCCAGCGCGGCGCCGTGCACGAGAAGAGGCGGGAGGAAGGCCACCAGCGCGGCGGCCCCGACGACCAGCGGCGTGTAGATCCTCGCGAACCGGCGGATGAGCTGCTCGGTCTTCGCCTTGGCCTTGACCGCGCTCTCCACGAGTCCTGCCATCCTCGCCGCGCTGGACTCCCCTGCGAGGCGGGTGACGCGGATCTCGAGATTGCCGTCCGTGCTGAAATACCCTGCCAGCACTTCCTGCCCGGGGCCCACCCTCCGCGGTACGGGTTCTCCCGTGAGCGCCGAGGTGTCGACGAACCCGGCGCCCTCCGAGACCGTGCCATCCAGCGGAAGCCTCTCGCCCGGCCGCACGAGTATTGTTGCACCGACAGCGACGTCCACGGGACGCATGTCGCGGATCCCCCCATCCACGCGGACACGCGCGGTATCAGGGCGGAGGTCCAGGAGGGCCCGGATGGACGTCCGCGACCGGCGCACCGCCATGCCCTGGAGGATCTCCCCGGTTTTGAAGAACAGCATGACGGCAACGGCCTCGGGGAGCTGGCCGATGGCGAACGCGCCCGCGGTGGCGATCGTCATGAGGAGGTTCTCGTCGAAGAGGTGTCCCTTCCCGATGCCACGGGCCGCGGCGACCAGGACATTCGCCCCGGCAAGGAGATACGCCGAGCCGTACAGGAGGAAGGCAACCCAGCCGACACCGGCGGTGCCGAGGCGGGCCGAGAAGAACCAGGCAGCTGCCAGGAGCGTGCCGCTCGCGGCAAGCACGAAGAGCTGCGGAAGAACGGTCGATCGAGGCTTGCGGGGCGAAGTTGCCATGGGAGCCTATTCCGCGAGGTGCGAGCCCATGGCGTCCAGCACGGCGCTGACGTGGCTGTCCGACAGGGAGTAGTAGACGATCTTTCCGTCCCGCCGATGGCTGACGAGCCGCGCCGCCTTCAGGACGGCGAGCTGGTGACTGACCGCGGAAACGCTCATGCCCAGCGTCTCGCCCAGGTCACGGACGCAGAGCTCACACGCCTTCAGGGCATGGAGGATGCGCAGGCGGGTCGGATTCTCCCATGGCCTTGAAGAAGCGCTCCAGGCCCTCCAGGTCGACAGCGTCGGGAAGCTGGGACCGGGCGGCCGCGATGGACTCGGGATGGATGCAGCGCGTACTGCAGGCGGTCACAGATCCATTCGTCATTTGAGCAACCTTTCAAGTGACAGGATATGCCCACGCCGCGAAGCGCGTCAAGACCCACGGCCCGCGCCTGCGCCTCAGCCTGGCCGCGTGTGCACCTTCCCTCGCGCCAGGGAGGCGAGGATCCCGGTGGCGCAGAGGACCGTGAAGATCAGGAGGCCCCTGCGGAACGCGAGGAGGAAAGCGGGATACTGGTCGGGGGTGATCTGCACCTCGCCGACGGTGACGGCAACGACGAGCGCCGCGATGCCCATGCTCAGCATCTGGCCCGTCAGGCGCATCGCGCCCGTCGTCGCCGATGCCACCGCGTAGTGCTTCCTCTCCACGGAGCCCATGATGGCGCTCGTGTTCGGCGACGAGAAGAGGCCGAACCCCAGCCCGCACAGCACGAGGATCGCCGCGATGGACAGGAGCGTGGCCGAGCCGTCGAGGAAGGACAGCAGGAGAAGCCCTACGGTGCTCATGGCCATGCCCGCGGAGGCGAGGATGCGCGGCTCGATCCTGTCGGAGAAGCCGGCCCGCGATCGGGGAAAACACGGCCATCATGACGGGCTGCGACAGAAGAAGGAGACCGGCCGTGCGCGGGTCCAGGCCCTTGACGTACTGGAGGAAGAGGCTCAGGAGAAAGGCCACGGCGGAGGTCGCCGCGTAGTTGACCAGCGCCGCCACGTTGGAGAAGGCGAACGACCGCGTTGCGTCGGAAGAGGTTCACGTCCAGCACGGGGGAGGCGGTTCGTGTCTCCCGCAGAACGAACAGGACGAGGAACACCGCGCCGGCGGCGATGATCCAGAAGCCGACCAGCGACGGGAGGACGCGGAAGCCGTACATGATGCCCAGCAGCGTCCCCCGTAGAGGAGCGACCCCGAGGTAGTCCATCTTCTGGCCGCGCGCCTCTGCCCATTCCCCGCGCATCTTCCACAGCGTGAGCGCCACGACGATGAGCCCCAGCACCGCCGTGAGCACGAAGATGCTGCGCCATCCGGCGAGCTGCGTCAGGAACCCGCCGAGAAAGGGTCCCAGCGCGCCCCCCGCGTAGACGGAGGCCACCGTGACGCCCAGGGCTCGTCCCCTCTGCTGCGGCGGGTAGACGCTCGTGACGATGGCAATCGATGTGCCGAACATCATGGCGTCGGTGAACCCCTGGAGCCCCCGCAGCACGATCAGCATGGTCTCCGAGGTGGCGAACGCGCAGAGCACGGAGACCACCGTGTAGCCGATCATTCCCAGCAGGAACACCGCCGGCGCCCCGTGATGTCGGCGATTCTCCCCAGCGGGACCAGGAAGATAGCTGCCGCGAGGAAGTAGATCGTCGTGATCCAGCTGAGGGTGACGGCGTCCGCGGCGAACTCGTTCCCGATGGAAGGGAGCGCGATGTTCACCGACGAACCCATGAACGGCGTAAGGAACGACGCCGTGGCAGCCACGAGGAGGACGACGCGCTTGTCCACGGCGGTGCCCCGTGTACCCGGGGACAGGGAGGGCTCTTGCTGTTTTGACACTGTTCTCCAAGTATAACAAACCGGCAGGCTCCCCGGCCACGCGGCATCGCCGGCGAAATCGTCCTATTGGCGTTTTTGCAGATATTGGCAGATATTGATTGAAGCCTTCCGGAATCATGATAAGCTATCCGCCTCTCATCCTGATGTATTCATGCGAGGAATCATGGGCCAGGGTCCGCTGAAGGGCAGGGTCGGCCATCGAGGCGCGGCGAGGATCGTGTTCGCGTACGCCGTCTTTTCGATGCTCTGGATCTACCTGTCGGACCACGGACTCGCCCTGCTCGTGCGGGACCCGGCGGCTATCACCCGCATCTCCGTTCTCAAGGGCGCGTTCTTCGTCCTGGTCACCTCCGTCCTCCTCGCCGTCCTCGTTTCCGCTTCCTCCAACGGACCCTCGCCTCGCAGGCGGCGCTGGCTGAAAGCGACGCGCGCTTCCGCTCGTACGTCGAATCCGCACCCGTGGCGGTCCTCGTGTTCAACGAGCAGCGCATGTGCGTGGACAGCAACAGGGCGGCGGAGGAGATGTTCGGTGTCAATGCTGCCGCTCTCCGTGGAACCACCATCGACCGGATGATCCCCGCGGAGAGCACGGCGAACCTCGCGGAGGACATGGCGAGGCTGCGGGCGGAGGGGACCATCGATGCGGACTACACGCTGCAGCATCGCAACGGGCGGGCGATCGGCGTGCACGTGCGCGCCGCGGCGCTGAAGGACCGGGGACTGGATCGCCTTCTCCGGGATGTCACGCAGGAGCGGCGCGAGATGGTGGCATTCTCCGTCCAGGATACGGGGACCGGCATGGACGAGGCGACGCTGGGAGCTCGCGGCAGTCCTCGCGCGGATGCGGCCGGGACTCCCGGTGCTCTTCATGTCAGGCTACACGGAGGATTCCTTCGCGGGAGAGACGCGCGAGGACAACGAGCTCATCGGGAAGCCGGTGAATCCCGATCTCCTGCTCCTGAAGATCCGCGGGATGCTGGAACGCGCCGGCAGCGTCAGCGGCCCAGATCCTCTTTCACGAACCGACCCGAGAACAGGATGATCCACTGCAGGAAAAGACCGACGGTCACCCGTTCGGCGAGCCCGGCGAGCGGGTTCGCCCGGAAGGCGGCGGCCGCGGCAAGCGCCCCGGTCACCAGGACGAGTATCGCGCTCACCATGCTGTAGATCCAGAAGGCATCGCGGTCCTTCATCCCCAGGGCGAGGAAGAGGAGAGCGAGGACGGATGCGAGCGGAAGGGCGACGGAGAAGGCCTGGTGCAGGGCGCCGGTGGTCGTTGCGGGGAAGAGCGGCTGCGCGAGCCCCAGGAGCGCGACAAGCGCCAGGAGCACCGCGCCGGTCACGGCGGTGCCCTTGCCGTCGCCTCTCACGCTCATGCCGACGGCCCACGCGAAAAGCAGCAGGAGCGCACTGGAGACGATAAAGAGGGCGTCGAGAAGAGGCTTGTTCGCCCGCCCCGGGCACGATGAGAGCGCTGATGGCCATGGAAAGGTGATCGTAGTCGGACCGCATGATGCCGCCGGCCACGACGGCCGCGACAAGGACAAGGGAAGCGGCGATGCCGCAGAGAAAGAAGAGGCGACGCACCATCGATGTTCCTCCTGCCCGGCAGTATCTCCCAAGTCTATCCCTTTTCGGGCCGGCACGCCATGATGGGCTGCTGCACGGGGATCATGCGTTGCCCGTTTGCCGCCGCGGCGCCGGCAGCCGTATATATACAGCATGGAATCCAATCTCTTCCTCGCCGTCGACTCGTTCATAGCCGACGAGTTCTCGAAGGACGATGCCGCGCTGAAAGCCGTGGAGAAGTCCCTCGCCGAAGCACAGATACAGAACATCAGCGTCTCCTCGAGCCAGGGGAAGCTGCTGCACGTGCTCGCGCAGGTCTGCGGGGCCACGCGGATCCTGGAGATCGGCACGCTCGCCGGTTACAGCACCATCTGGATGGCGCGCGCGCTCCCGGCGGACGGCCACCTGCTCACCATCGAGTATAACCCGGACCACGCGAAGATAGCCGCGGAGAACATCGAGAGAGCGGGCCTCTCATCGTTGGTCGAGATCCGCGTCGGCCGGGCGCTGGAGATCCTGCCGGGGCTGCAGAAGGAGAAGTCGCCCCCGTTCGACATGGTCTTCATCGACGCCGACAAGGTCCCCTATGACCAGTACTTCCAGTGGGCGGTCAAGCTGCGCCGGCCCGGGGCGCTCATCATCGCCGACAACGTCATTCGGCAGGGCAAGGTGCTGGAGCCCCACACGAGCGACGACAACGTCAAGGGAGCACGGCGCTTCCTGAAACTCCTGGCCGGGACGAAAGAAGTCTCGGCGACCGTTCTCCAGACGGTCGGCGCCAAGGGCCACGACGGCCTGGCGCTCGCGGTGGTCAGGCGGCGCTAAGCCCCCGTCTTGACAATCGACACCGATTCCGTAGCTTCATCCCTGTGAGACAGTCACCGGTGGAGCTCGTCATCAAGCAGGGCACGCACGGCAGGGGCGCCTTCGCACCCGGCCGCATCGCGAAGGGAACGTTCATCTTCCCGTTCACGGGTCCGATGCTCCGCTACGCGGACACCACCGCCGACACGCTCGCCCTCCAGATCGGGCCGGACCTGTACATCGGGGAGTCAGGCGGAGCCGACGATTGCGTGAACCACTCCTGCGAGCCCAACGCGTACGTGAAGATCCAGGGCACCACCGCCGAGCTGTACGCGCTGCGCGACATCGAGCGGGAGAAGAGATATCCTTCGACTATTCGACCATCCTCGACGAGGATGACTTCACAATGTCCTGCCTCTGCGGCACCCCGTCCTGCCGGAAGGTCATCGGTGACGGGAAGGACCTTCCGCCGGACGTGTGGGAGCGCTACAAGGCCATGGGCATCCTGGCGGAGCATGTCGTGGCGAGCAGGGAGAAGATGAAATGAAGACCTACGATCTTCGCAGTGACACCGTGACGCGCCCGGGCCCCGCCATGCGCAAGGCCATGGCCGAGGCCGAGGTGGGTGACGACGTCTACGGCGAGGACGCCACCGTCAACAGGCTCCAGGACCTCGCCGCGGAGATGACCGGGAAAGAAGCAGCCCTCTTCGTGTCCACCGGCTCCATGGGCAACCTCATCCCCATCTACCTCCAGTGCGGCAGGGGCAACGAGTTCCTCATCGAGTCGCACGGCCACAGCGTCCAGCACGAGCTCGCGGGCGTCTCCGCTCTCGCCGGCAGTCTTCCCATCATGGTGGCGGCACCGAAAGGCATCCTCTCCCCTGCCCTGCTGGAGCCCTGGATCCAGCCCGACATCTACTACTGCGCGCATACGAGGATGATCGTCCTGGAGGACTCGCACAACGCGGCCGGGGGAACCGTCTACCCGCTTTCCACGCTGAAGGAGATCCATGCCTTCGCGTCGGCCCGGAAGCTCGCGGTCCACATCGACGGGGCGCGCCTGTTCAACGCGGCCGCCGCGTCGGGGACGAGCGCGAAGACGATCAGCGCGAATGCCGACACGGTGACCTTCTGCCTCTCCAAGGGACTGGGCGCCCCCGTGGGCGCAATGCTCTGCGGCGAACGCGGCCTCGTCGCCGAGTCGCGGCGGGTCCGCAAGATGCTCGGGGGCGGCACGCGGCAGGCGGGGATCATCGCCGCGGCGGGGATCTACGCCCTGGAGAACAACGTGAAGCGCCTCGGGGAGGACCACGAAAACGCGAAAACCCTCGCGAAGGCTCTCGCCGCGACGGCGTGGGCGCGCCTCAACCCCGACGAGGTGGTGACGAACATCCTCTATTTCGCGACGCCGGGCAGGGCTGCGGAGACAATCGTGCGGGCGCTCGCCGCAAAGGGAGTGCTGTGCCTGGCCACGGGGCCGGACCAGGTCCGTTTCGTGACCCACCTGGACTTTTCCCCCGGGGACACGAAGGAAACGGTGCGCATCATTGAATCGTTGACGCTCTAGACGCGCTCGGCGACCAGCGGCAGCACGCGGAGAAGGATCACCGTGAGGCCCACGCCGAGGAGGATGCCGGCCGCCACGTCCAGGACGTAGTGGATGCCGACCGCAACGCGGGAGACGACCATCACGGGACTCCACGCGGTGATCGCAACGGCCGCGGCGAGGGGCCCGAGGCTCCAGGCAAGGATGCAGAGCAGGGCGGCCCGGGCAGCGTGCCCGGACGGGAACGAAAACGGATCGGCCTTTCGGTAGATGCGTCCGGAGTCCCCCGGAGGTCGCGGCCGGCGTAGCACCATCTTCAGGGCGATGACCACCACCTCGACGAGGACCAGGCCGATCGCGCCGGCGAGCGCCCTCACCTTCCATTGGTGGTTCCCGAGAAACCACGCGCCAACCATGAGGGCGCCCCAGATGTAGCTGTCCCCGGAATGGGCAAACGCCAGGGCGGCCGCGAGCGCGCCCCGGCGCTCCCGCGGGATGGTCAGGGGCGAGGTAAGCCGTGCGTCGAGGGACTGGATCCTCGCACCGAGACCATCCGTTCCATTCATCAGCAGGCTGCCCGCCTTACGACTGCCTGCCGTAGAGGGGTCCGAGCGCCGCGCACGCGCGGTAGTCGGCTCCCTCGGATGCCGCGTCACCGAAGGATGCCCAGGTCTTCGGACGATAGACCGTCTCCGCCGGCACGTTGTGCATGGAGACCGGGATCCTGAGGATCGCGGCGAGCGCCAGCAGGTCCGCGCCCACGTGACCGTAGCTGATGGCGCCGTGATTCGCTCCCCAGCTGTCCATCACCGTGTACACGTCGCGGAACGCGCCCGTTCCCGTCACGCGCGGCACGAACCATGTCGTTGGCCACGACGGGTCGGTGCGGTCCTGCAGGGGGCGGCTTATCTCCGCCGGCAGCTCCACGGTGGTTCCCTCGGCTACCTGGAGCGCGGGGCCGAGCCCGGCCACCCAGTTCAGGCGCGACATGGTCACGGGCATGACACCCCGGGTCTCGAACTCGCTGGAGTAGCCGCCGCCGCGGAAGTACTCGAGGTTCGCCGGCGAGAAGCGCGTGGCATCGAGGCAGGCCGCGGCTTCCTCGGGCGTTATCTCCCAGTACGGCTTCATGGCCGGCTTCCCGTCCCGCGTCATGCGGCCGGTGCCGTCCAGCGTGGTGGAGCCGGAGTTTATGAGGTGTATGATCCCGTTTCCCGCGGCGCCGGAGAGGGCCTTTCCCGTCACCCGCTTCACCGCGTCGGGGCTCCAGAACGTGCGCACGTCCGAGAAGATCTGCGACGTGTTCGTGAGGAGGTGACCGAAGAGCATCGAGATCCCGTTGAGGTAGTCGTTCTCCGTGGCGCAGACGAAGGCCTCGCGGATCCCGTTCCAGTCAAAGCTGGTGTTGAGGATGGTCTCCAGGAAGTCGCCGTTGGGAAAATGGTCCGTCCACTGGCGCTGGCCCTGGAAGCCCGCGGCGATGGCGTTGTGGCCCATGGCCTCCTCGGCAAAGCCCAGCTCGGCCAGGCGGGGGTTGCCCACCATGAGGTCGCGGGCGATGAGGGTCATTTTCACCACGAACTCCCAGTCCGCGTCCTTGCGCGAGCGGCTGGCCTGCTTCCCGGCGGGGTTGCGGTCCGGTCCCTCCCTGCAATTCTCCTTCACCCACGCGAGGGCGCGCGTGAGCTCGTCGGGGTCATAGATCTTCTCGTCGATCCTGCGCGTGAACTCGGACATATCCACCATCTCGGAGCGCATGCCCAGCCAGTTTTCCAGGAACCGGGGATCCACGATGGAGCCGGCGATGCCCATGCTCGTCCCACCCATGGCGAGGTAGCTCGTGCCGCGCATGGCGGCGGCGGCGAGGCCCGCCCTGGCAAAGCGCAGGAGCTTTTCCTGCACGTCGGCGGGGATGGAGATGTCGCCGCGGTCGCAGACGTCGCGGCCGTAGATGCCGAACGCGGGCAGGCCCTTCTGCGCGTGCGCGGCCAGGACCGAGGCCAGGTAGACCGCCCCGGGGCGCTCGGTGCCGTTGAAGCCCCAGACGGCCTTCGGGGTCAGGGGATCCATGTCCATGGTCTCGGCGCCGTAGCACCAGCACTGCGTCACCGTCAGCGATACGCCCACGCCCTCGCGGCGGAAGAGCTCCGCGGTGCGTGCGGACTCTGCCACGCCGCCGATGCAGGTGCCCGGCAGGACGCACTCCACGGGCAAGCCGCCGGGGTGACGCAGGTTCTTGGACAGGAACTGCGCCACCGACTTTGCCATGGCCATGATGGGCCCCTCGAGGGACTCGCGCACGCCATTCCGTCGGCCGTCAATTGTGGGCCTGATGCCGATTTTCGGCAGGCTCCCCTGCAGCCTGTTCGCGGACGGGAGCGTTTTCATCCCTTTCACGTTCGCCATACCTGTGCCTCCCCGTTGGTCTGTTCTCATGGTGAGAGCGGGGGCTGCCGCGCCAGGCGCCGCCGTCCCCGCCGGTCACTTTCAGCCGAAATGACGGCTCTTGCGGAACGCATCCTCCGCCTCCCGGGTCCAGTACTGGCCGTCCAGCAGGAGCGGGGAGAGCTCGGGAAGGTCGCGCGCAAGCTCGCGGATGGATTTCAGCCCCATGCCGTGGGCAAAGGGGAAGATGACAACCTTGCCGGTGAACGTGTTGTCCATGAGGGCCTTCAGCCCCTTGGCCGCCGAGCTCATGTCACCGACCGCGGCGAGGGAATACGAGGTGGAGAGGCCGCCGGACTCCGTGAGCGAGAGGGTGTCACGCATGGCGGCAAGGGGGGAGCCGGAGGAGCCGATGACACGCATCCGGCGGCTCACGATGGCCGCGTACGGGAGGTCGGTGATGGTGCCCAGCTTCACGCCGGCGAAGATGTTGAGCACGCCGCCCGGGGCGAGGTAGTGCGAGGCCTGCGTGATGATGGCGGAGACAGGGACGAGCACCACCACGTCGTCGAAGCCGCCGGCATACTTGGACTGGAGGAACGAGTCCAGCTCGTCCGCCGGGAGATCTTTCGGGTTCTTGAAGGTGATGTCCAGCTTGCAGGAGCGGCCCTTGCAGAGGAGATTCACCAGGTGCTCGAGGGAGGCGAGACGCTCGTCGGACAGGTCCGTGACGAGGATCTCCGACGGACCGTTGGCGTCCATGACGGCCTTGATGACATGCATCTGGCCCATGGGGCCCGCGCCGCCCACGAACCACGCCTTGCCGCCCGGCACGATTGTCTGGCGCGTGTTGCGGGTGTAGCTGGCCGCCACATCACCGTTCGTCGAGCCCACGAGCTCGAGCTTGCGGTAGTGGACCTTGCCCACGTCCACGGGAAGCTCGACGTCGAACTCGGCCGTATGGACCCCGAGCACGCCGTCGGGCTCGATGTCGTTCACGAGCTTCCCGAATGCTTCCCTGTCCGGGGTGCCGGCGCACACGATGTCGCTGGGACCGGCGTGGCTGCCGGCCGGCTTCGCCTCGCGCACGGACACGGGTGACTTCGTCCGGGCCGCGAGGTCCTCGACCGCGCGCACGTTCTCCGCGGAGAGGTTCTTGTGCGTGATGAGCGAGAAGGAATCCTTCTCCAGCCCTGCCAGCCGCAGCGGGACCTGGCCCCTGGCGAACCCTTCGAGGTGCAGGTGGCCCTTGTCCCGGGGCCGGGTCCGTGCCTGTATCTGGTACGCCGCGATCACGCAGGTCCACGGCTCGACGAGGGCGGCCTCGGCGAAACCGGTTGTCTTCTTCACCGGGAGGAGGTAGCAGCCTTCATCGCCCTCCAGTATCTCCGTGCCGATGACGACGTACTGCGACAGGCCGCCGGGGATAGCGTAGCCGAACGCCAGGCCCTTTCCCTTGTAGTATACGTCGGCCTGGATGATGTAGCGCTCGCCGAGCTTGAACTTTCCCTTCCACTTGGCACCGACCCCGACGATGGTCATCGTCACCTCGTGCCCGGGGACCGTCGGAGTCTTGGCGAGGTCACGGCCCTCGATGCGGGGATGCGTGTTGCCCGCAGAGATCAGCTTGATGTCGGAAAAGCACAGCCCCACGGCGTCGACGCGCGCCACGAGGTTGTCCTCGGTGTACGAGGGGAACGGCACCGTGTCCGGGCCGGCCTTTCGTCCCGATGCTTTCGAGGCCGGGACCCTTCAACCGCCAGGAGAGTATCTCCTGGGGCATATTCTCGAGGAACTCCATCATGTGCTCCTTGTCCATCGCGATCCAGCTCGACCCAGCGCGACCATAGGTCGTCGCGTCACCTCGTCGCGTCAGGTCATCGCGCCAGGCGCCTCGACGCCGCGCACGTCTCGCGGCCAGCGTGCCCGCCGCACAATCTATACTACCATTGGGAGATGCGGGAGGCAATCAGACGATCGCGTTCAGCCTGTATCACTTCGATGCTCGGCGATGCGTGACCCCGCTTGATGGTCTCCCGTCGATCGTGGTAGGCTCGCCCCCATGAAAAAGGACCATATCGCAGCGCAGTTGTACACTGTCAGGGACTACTGCAACGACTCGCACGACCTGGTGGAAACCCTGCAAAAGGTCCGCGCCCTCGGGTACAAGGCGGTACAGATGTCGAGCCTGGGGCCCCTGCCCCCGAAGGACCTGGCCCGCGTCCTGGACAACGAGGGTCTTGCATGCTGCGACACGATGGAAGACGCGGAGGAGCTCCTGACGGAGCCGGAATCCGTCGTGGAGCGGCTTTCCGTGCTGGGGGTAACCTCCGCCTCCTACCCCTTTCCCAAGGACCAGGACTTTTCCACCCTGGAAGGCATACGCCGGTTCTGCAAGGCGTTGAACCGCACGGGAAAGCTCCTGGCCAAGGAAGGTATTTCCTTCTCGTACCACAATCACAACCTTGAATTGCACAAGGTGGGCGGAAAAATGGTCCTGGAGTGGATCATGGCGGAAACGGACCCCGAGGTGGTCCAGCTCCAGCTCGATACCTACTGGGTGCAGGCCGGCGGGGGGGACCCCGTGGACTGGCTCGGCCGGGCAAAGGGCCGCACGACCCTCCTCCACCTGAAGGACTACGGCGTCGATCCCCGGGGCCGCGCGACGTTCGAGGAAATCGGCCAGGGCAACCTGGCGTGGGACAAGATCATCCCCGCGGCAAAGCGCGCGGGCTGCAAGTGGTACGTGGTGGAGCAGGACGCGGACTGGGAAGAGGGTGATCCGTTCCAGTCACTGAAGATCAGCCTGGCGTTCCTCAAGAAGGGGTTCGCCGAGTAAGTCAGCGGGGCGGACAAGCCCGCAACGAGGGAGAGGACGATATGGGGCGACCGGTAACGCTTTTCACGGGCCAGTGGGCGGACCTTCCCCTGGCGACCCTCGCGCCGAAGGCCGCTTCCTGGGGCTATGACGGCCTGGAGCTCGCCTGCTGGGGCGAGCATCTGGACGTGGAAAAGGCGGCGAAGGACAGGGAATACTGCAAGCGGACGCTCGGCATCCTCGAGAAGAGCAACCTCAAGGTCTGGGCGATCAGCAACCACCTCGCCGGACAGCTTGTCTGCGACCCGAACAACGACGCGCGTTCGGATGGCTTTGCCCCGGCCTCCTGTGCGGGGAATGCCGAAAAGAAGCGCGCGTGGGCCGTGGAGGCCATGAAGAACACGGCGCGCGCCGCGAAGAACCTGGGTCTCTCGGTCGCGTGCGGTTTCACCGGCTCCCCCATCTGGCACCTGATCTACAGCTTTCCCGCTGTTCCCCCCTCCATGATCGAGGAGGGCTTCGCGGCATTCGCAAAAGCGTGGAACCCCATCCTCGACGTTTTCGACGACTGCGGCGTGCGATTCGCCCTCGAGGTGCATCCTACGGAGATCGCGTTCGACATCGTGACGGCGCAGCGCGCGGTAACGGCCCTCGGCGGACGCAGGACATTCGGGTTCAACTTCGACCCGAGCCACCTCCTCTGGCAGATGGTGGAGCCGGAGCGGTTCATCCGCGAGTTTCCCGACCGTATCTACCACGTGCACATGAAGGACGCTGCCCTCCAACTCGACGGCAGGACGGGAATCCTTTCGTCGTACCTTGATTTCGGTCACGCCGAGCGGGGCTGGGATTTCCGATCGCTGGGTCACGGCGGGGTGGACTTCGAGGAGATCATCCGCGCCCTGAACAGGGCCGGCTACGCCGGGCCGCTTTCAGTGGAGTGGGAAGACTCCGGCATGGAAGGCGAGTACGGCGCGAGGGAATCCTGCGAGTTCGTGAAGAGCGTCAACTTCACGCCGTCGGACCGGAAGTTCGACGCCGCGTTCAAGAAGTAAGGCCGGGGCCCCGCCAGGGCGCGGCACGACACGGTGAAGCTCAAGGCCACCGCGGCCGACTTCGTCGTCCAGGAGGAGTCGAGCCTCCCCCTCGTTGCCGGACCTGCCGCGTTCGCCGTCTACCGTCTCACCAAGACCTCCTGGGACACCTTCGACCTGGTGGATCTCCTCTCCCGCCGCCTGGGCGTGCGGCGGGAAGCCATCCGCGTCGGCGGGATGAAGGATCGGCACGGCACCACGGAGCAGATCATCTCGGTGAGCGGGCTCGCCTCCCCGCCGCAGACGCTGGCAGAGGCGAACTTCACCCTCCGCTTCGAAGGCTGGTCGGACCAGCCGGTGTCGGCAAAGGACGTCCGCGGAAACAGGTTCGCCGTCACGCTGCGCGACCTGACACCGGCGGAGGCTGCCCGGGCCGCTCTGAACGCCCGGGACGTGGCGCGCGACGGATTCCCCAACTACTACGACGAGCAGCGCTTCGGCTCGGCACGCCACGGCGAAGGCTTCATGGGCAAGGAGATCTTCCTCGGCCGGCGCGAGCGGGCGCTGCGCCTGTGGTTCACCCCTTCGAAGCACGACGACCAGAAGACGCGCAAGATGAAACGCGCTGTCCTGGAGGACTGGGGCAGGTGGAAGGCCACGGCGGGCATGGGGTTCGGTGACTACGGCCGCGTGCTCGCGTACCTTGCGGGACATCGCCAGGCGTACCACCAGGCCCTGGAGCTCCTGGATCGCAGGTTCATCGTCTTCGTCCTGAACGCCTACCAGTCATGGCTCTTCAACGAGATCCTCGCCCGGTGGCTGCAGGCAGCGGCCACCAGCCGCGGCTTCCCCCTCCATGCTCTCCGGTACGCGCGTGGCACCATGCAGTTCTACGGGCCGCTTGGGCCAGGGGACGCCGAGCTCCTGCGCCGCACGGTCCTGCCGGTCCCTGGCTATGACACCGTCGCCGCCGATCCCGCGGTCGCCTCTCTGCTGGATGCGCTGCTGGCCGAAGAAGGCATCAGCCTGTCAGATCTCAGGGTCCGGCAGATGCACCGCATCCGCGTGGGCGGCGTCGAACGCGCCGCCGTGGCGAAGCCGGAAGACTGCGAGGCGGAGGGCCCGGTGGATGACGAGCTGTACCCCGGACGGCAGAAGCTGTCGCTCCGGTTCTTCCTTCCGCGGGGAAGCTACGCGACGGTCCTCGTCAAGCGGCTCCTGGTTCCCCGGGAACGACGGGAAGCGCCGTGATGTTGCCGCACTTCTCCCTGACATAGTTCAGGGCGCGCTGGACGCCGCCCTCCCCGTGGAACTCGGGGCCCCCGCAGATCGTCGCGAACACGGTGTCGGCCTGCCCGGCGCCGAAGACCTTTTCCACGAGATCCCTGTGCAGGAGGAGGTTGAGGATGAGGATCTCGTTGTCATGGGAGGCGGTGACGAAGCCGCGGATCACCTCGGCCGTCCTTCCGAAAAGGGCGCGACATCGTTCCATCACGCGAAGGGCGAGGTCCTCGGTATCGCTCGCCATCGTGGCGCTCAGGCCGTCCTTCTCCTTTTCCAGCTCGGGGGCATAGCGCTCGATCTGGTAGAGCAGCTCCTGGAGAACCTGCAGCAGGTGGTAGCCGGTTCCGATGTAGGAGTCCAGGGAGCGTGTTTCGCTGCTGGCGCGGGCGGAGCTTCGCCGTCCCCGCGCCGGTGTCTTCTCGGACCGGAACAGCTCGTGGGCGCGCTCCTTCAGGTCGAACAGCTGCCCGGTGACGAGCTCCCGCACCTTTTCGAACAGGCCGCAGCCCTCCAGGCAATGGGTGCTGGCGGACGCTGCAAACTCCTCGCTGATGGACTGGAAGACGACGTAGGCGCGGAGGAACTTCACGATGAGGAACGCCACGTGCTCCTTGCGCCGCCGGATCTCGAACTGGTCCCGCCTGATCTCCGCCCTGGCCATCAGTTCCTCCGCGCCCCATCATAGCGGCGGGTCACCGTGCCGGCAAGACTCCGGGCGCCCCGCTGCCAACGCACGGCGCTCAGCGCTGGACCACCTCCATGGCGATGCGGGCCCAGTCCCAGAGCCGCTGCGGCTTGTACCCCAGCGTGGAGATGTCCTTCATGATGATCTCGACGTGGCCGTCCTTCGCCCGTTCCAGCACGTCGGTGAGCGCGGCGCGCGCGCTGCCGGGATTCCACGGCTCCTCGACGAAGATCGCGGGGCTCGGCTTGAAGCTGAGCACGTAGTCGCCGCCGACGGCGCGGATGATGCGCTCGGGGTCGTTCCACGGGCTCATGGAGATCTTTCTCAGGTTCGGGATCTTCCGCAGCAGGTCGATCTTGCGGTCCAGGGGCTCGCAGCACCCGTAGTACGTGAGTCCCCACCGCGACAGCCAGCGGAGGTCATGGCGCAGCGCGAACTCCCAGTGCATCTCGGGGGAGACCTCGGAGAAGATCTGCGCGTTGGAGCATCCCCACATGTTCCGCGGAAGGACGCGGGCCGGGTCGAACCCGGCGCCGGGAAGATCCCAGGTGTACCCGTACCCGCCGGACCCGATGCGCGTGTTGTTGCAGTCCAGCGCGAGGAGGTTCTGCTTCTCGAACTGGTCCAGCTCGATCATCCACGCGTCCACCATCCGTTCCACGGCCGCGTTCACCATCTCGGGGCGCTCCACGAGATCGATCATCGCTTCCTGCAGTCCCCACCAGCGGATGAGATAGTCCCACGGGGTGTACCAGATGTGCGACTGGCCGGTCTTGCGCACGGGCATGATGCCCCGGAAGAGATCCTCCATCGCCGCGAAAACCGTCTCCGTGGTCTGCACGTCGTGGGTCACCACCGGCATGTGGATCTTCTCGATGTCCGCCGCGGTCCTGATCTGCACGTTGAAGTGGCGGGAGACGATGTCACTGGCCGCGTCGGTACGCGCCACCCGGACGTCCTCCAGTATCCCGAAGTCGGTGCTGTGGATGGCAAGGGGGCACTCGATGAAGTCACTCACCACCATGTCGGCCGGCATGTGCCGCCACTGGTAGAGCGTTCGCCGCAAGCGCGTCTCCAGGTCGCGCGCCCAGGGATCCTGGCAGCGGAGGGTGAGCTCGTCGTTGACGTTCATCTCGTGCCAAGGGATCTCGTTGATCCAGACCATGGGGCGCGTTCTCTCGAGATCATTGAGCCGGCGCCAGAGCCCCGCCTTTTCCCGGTGCACGGGCAGCGCCGCGACCACGGCAAGCTCCGCGGCCAGCCGCTTCAGGGTTTCCCGCTCCTCCTCGGCGAGGCGAATCTCCTGGATGGAGAGGGGCGGCGCGTAGCTCCCGGGGTCGTGCAGCATGTCAGGTGCTCCTGTACTCGCGGATCGTGTCGAACATGGCCAGCACGTTGGGAAGCGGGGTTTCGGGGAGGATCCAGTCGTGGCTGGCGCCCGCGATGTATCCTCCGCCGGGCGCCATGATGTCCAGGACAGCGCGCGTGTCGGCGCGGACGGACTCCGGCGTGCCCGTGATGAGCACGTGGTGCGAGTCGATGGCGCCGTTGAGAACGAGGAGGCTGCCAAAGTCGCGCTTCAGGGCGCGGGGCTCCATCCCCTCGCAGGACGGCTGCAGGGCATGCACCGCGTCCAGCCCGGCGGCGATCATGGCCGGGATGAGCGGACGGAAGCCGCCGCAGCAGTGCAGCATGACCTTCTTGCCGAACCGGTGTCCCAGCTCGATGAGTCTCCGCAGTGACGGCAGCGCGAACTGCTTGAACAGGTCGAGACCCAGCAGCGGGCCGGTCTGGGACCCGAAATCGTTGCCGATGAAGAAGATGTCGATGGTGTCTCCCGCGGCCTCGAACATGCGAAGGCTGACCTCCTCGTAGAAGTCCGTGATCTTCCGGAAGAGCATGGTCGCGGTGTCGGGATGGTCGTACATGAGGAAATACAGCCGCTCCAGGCCGACGAAGTCGATGGCGTCGTGCCAGAACGGGGACCAGTCGCCGCCGAGCATGGCGTACCGGCCGCCGTGCTGCCCGGCGTCAGCCTTCACGTGGCTCACGTCCATCCAGTCGGGGTCGGGCCACGGGTAGTCGAGGATATCCTCGACGGAGGCGGCGTGCGCGAGCGGGTGGGACAACGGCTGCCCGTAGCCGATCCCGGTCCGCTCGATGCCGAACGGGCTTTTCCACGTGGCGCCCGGTGACAGGCCGAGATCGGGGCCGGCGTAGCGGGCGCTCACCCGGCGGAAATCGTCGCCCATCCGGACTCTCAGTCCTTCATCGTCCAGGCCGAGGGTCGTCTTCGCCGACTCCCAGAAGTCCGGCGACGCGCCGCACCAGGCGGGCACGCGATCAGGGGCGCGGTGGGCGAATGCGGTGAGGACCCGTTCGCGTGACGTCACGGCCGCGCGCGCCCCACGTCGGGCTCGTCGAACTCCCCGAGCGCCAGCGGGTAGCGCCCGTGCTCGCGCACGAGGTTCACCACGTACTCGTAGCGCTCGGCGCTCACGTTGCTGGGCACCGAGTGATCGGACTGGAAGATGTACCCGCCGCCGCGGGCAGCATTCAGTTTGTGCAGCGCCTGGCGGCGCAGCTCCGGCAGCGGCGCGTTGGCCCACGCGAGCGCGTCCATGTTGCCGCAGAAACCCATGCGGTGCCCGTACTTTCGCCGCAGCTCCACGACGTCCAGGCCCGACTTCGCCTCCAGGGGGTTGTACGCGTCCAGGCCCATGCCGATGAGGTCCTCGAAGATCGGCGTGGCGTTCCCGCACCCGTGGTAGATCACCGGCAGGCCCCCCTCGTGACAGATGCGGATCTGCTCGGCGACGATGGGGCGGAAGTGATTCCTCCAGTACTCGGGAGAGAAGAGCATCCCGTTGACGTAGGCCACGTCGCCCCAGATCACCATGCCGTCCAGGAGGCCCGACGCCGCCCTGATCTGCGCCTTCGTGAGCTCGATCACGAAGGCGCCGACGCGCTCGATGAACCGTCCCAGCTCCTCCGGGTAGAGACCGATCCACATCATGACGTTCGCGGTGCCCACGATGCGCCAGAGCTGCTCGTGGCCCTCGCAGATGCTGCCGTAGACCGGGAAATCCGGGTGGATCGATTTCACCGTCTCGATCCAGGCCGGGCTGTTGCGCGCGAAACCGTCCCCGACGCCGGCGATCTGGTTGTCCCCGGCCTTGTGAAACCGCCGCTCGTCCCACGGGTCGTCAAAGCGGAAGGCTTCCATCTTTTCGAGGGAATCCGTCTCGAAGGTGAGGTACTCCGGCATCGGGTCGGCGAACTTCTTGCGGATGATGGCCTCGTACCCGGTCCGCACCACCACCTCGTCCAGGTTCTCCCGCACGATCTCGAACGGCTTCACGTGCGGGTCCATGTTGGGCATGGTCACTTCCCAGTCAAGGTCGTAGTGGCGATAGATGTCCGCGTCCGCGCGCAGGCCCAGCTCCTTGCGCCATCGCGCAAGGAACGCGCCCCAGAAGAAGTCGCTCACGGGGACCCTGTCGGCCTCCCTGTGGTGCAGGGCGGCATCCATGCGCGCGAGCTTGCGCAGGCAATTCTCACTTCGTTTCATTCGGTTCTCCCCGCTCAGTCGATGTGAAACACTTCTTCCATTTCGGCCCACCACTCCCCCGGTGCCCGGGTGTCCAGCGGCTTCTGCATAGGGTTCATGATCGCCCACCACTCCTGGGTGCGCGGGTCGGCGGCCATTTTCGCCATGTCGGCGTCGTAGTCGGCGCCGACGTACTCGTAGTACGAGAACAGGAGGCCGTCCTTCAGGTAGATGGAGTAGTTGCGGATATTGCAGGCCGTGATCATGGCGAGGATGTCGGGCCATACCCTGGCGTGATGGCGCTTGTACGCGGCGAGATGTTCGGGACGTATCCCGATGAGCTGCCCGTGACGGGTCATGTCGTCCTCCCTCGTGCGTGGTGTCACCCGGAGTGTAGCAGAACGGCGTCCCGGGGCATTCTCAATTATTGAAAAAATGGCTTCAAAAACTTGCGAAGCGAGGCCGAAGGCCTCGCGATGGGGCCCCCTTCCGCGGCATGCCGCGGAGTTGGCGGAAGCGATCCGCGAAGCGGATGCGCGGGAGCCATGGGGAAGTCCCGCCGAAGGCCTCGCTACGGTGCGCCTCCCGTCCATCCATGGACTCGGCGCCCCTCGACATCCCTGTCTAGGGCACGAACCAGGTGCCTGTCTCACCCCGCAGCGCCCGCCCGATATTCTCGGGATTCGTGATAAGCGCCTGCGTGCCGCCCGCCTCGAGGTACCACACGACTGCCTGTATCTTCGGCGCCATGGAACCCTTCGCGAAATGAACTCCTTCGGCAAGCGCCGCCTTCGCCTCGGCGAGGGTCATCCGGTCCAGCCACCGCTGCCGCGGCGTGCCGAACCCCAGGGCGACCTTCTCCACCGCGGTCGCGATCAGCAGCAGGTCCGCCTTGATCTCGCGCGCCAGGAGGCTGCAGGCATAGTCCTTGTCGATGACCGCTGCCGTGCCGCGGTACTCGCCCTCCCCCTCGTCGACGACCGGGATGCCGCCGCCGCCCACCGCGATCACCTCGATACCGTCGTCCAGCACCGCGCGGATGGAGTCAAGCTCCACGATCTCCTTCGGAAGCGGCGAGGGCACCACCCGGCGCCAGCCCCGGCCGGCGTCCTCCACGACGGTCCAGCCCATCTGCTCGCGTCGGCGGGTAGCCTCGGCGGCGTCCATGAACCCGCCGATGGGCTTGGTGGGATTCCGGAATGCCGGGTCCGCCCGGTCCACGAGGACCTGGGTGATGATGGTGGCCACGTTCTTCCTGATGCCGCGATGGTAGAGCTGGTTCTGCAGCGCCTGCTGCAGCTCGTAGCCTATGGCGCCCTGCGTGTCGGCGCCGCAGACATCCAAAGGCACCTCGTGCATCCCCTCCACCCGGTGGGCGATCTCCGAGCGGCGCAGGATGAATCCCACCTGGGGGCCGTTGCCGTGACCGATGGCGAGGTCCCAGCCCGCCTCGATCATGTCTGCCAGGCGCGCGGCCGTGTCGCGCAGCGCCGCCTCCTGGTCCTCCACCGTCTGGTGAGCCGCATCACGGATCAGGGAATTCCCGCCAATGGCAACGACGGCCCGGCGTCGTGGCGGAACGCCAGCCCGGTCTTGTGGCGGAACACCAGCCGCTTTCTTGTCGCTCATGGCGTCGATTATACACTGTGCGCCGGGTGCATGAAAAAAGGTCCTTTCGGAAAATGCGGGGCGATGGAGCCGACGGGAGCCGCAGTTGGAGCGGCGGCGCATGGCCGTGCCATATGGAGTCGGTTCGCTCCCCTGGGGACGTTCACGTTCGGCTTCCGCTGAGGAGCCCGAAAAAAACGCTTGCGCGAACTACCCAACATATGTATAGTACAGTTCATGGATACCCTCGAAGAGCTCGGCCAGGAGATCGCCACCCTCTCGGCGCACCTCGAAGCGGCCACCCATCGACTCCTGGAATGCATCAGGCGCTTCGACGAGGCGAAGGGCTGGCATGAGCAGGGCGCGCTGTCCTGCGCGCACTGGCTGGCCTGGCGCCTCGGATGGGACTCGGCCACCGCGCGCGAGAAGGTGAGGGTGGCCCGCGCCCTGGGCAAACTGCCCGCCATCGACGAAGCGTTGCGCTCGGCCAGGCTGTCATATGCCAAGGTTCGCGCCCTCACCCGTGTGGCGACTTCCCAGAACGAGGGGAAGCTGCTGGAGATGGCGCTTCTGGCGACCGGGGCGCAGCTCGAGCGGCTGTGCAGAGGGTATCGACAGGTGCTGGACGGCGGAAGGGCGCCGAGGCCGGAAGAGCGTTCGGTACGTCAGCGCCTGTTCCGGGGGGGCTGGCCTCCCGCGGTTTGCTGCGCAAACCGCTGCCGGCTAGGGTGAAGCTGGAGTTGGTGCTGGAGCCCGACGAGGCGGACATGATCCTTCGTGCCATCGAGCGTGCCCGTGAGGTGCGCGCAGAGAAGGCAGAGCCGATCAAACAGGAGGGTCCCGACGCGCCAGGCACGCCTGACGTCCCGGTCGCCGAGGGGAACTCAGCGCGCCCGGGCCGTCGACGCTTCCGCGGAAGCGCGCTGGCCCTCCCGCGCGGATGGAGCGGTGCAGCTTGCAGAGTCGTTCCTGGCCGGCAATCCGGTCTCGGGAACGGGTGGTGAGCGCTTCCAGGTCATGGTTCATCTGGAGCAGGATGTGCTGGGCCTCTCAGGCGACTGGGCGGGCACCCTGGAAGATGGGACCCACGTTTCCGCGGAAGCGTTGCGAAGGGTCGCATGCGATTGTGGCCTCGTGGCCGTAGGCGGCGAGGGGCAGGCGCTGAACATCGGCCGCCGCGCCCGTACGATTCCGCCGGCCATCCGCCGTGCCTTGATGTTGCGTGACCGCGGCTGCGCCTTCCCCGGGTGCACCCACACGGCCTTCCTTCACGGCCACCACGTAAAGCACTGGCTGAACGGCGGGGAAACCAGCCTGGACAATGTGCTGTTGCTATGCAGTCCGCACCATCACATGGTCCACGAGGGCGGGTGGACCGTCACCGCCGGCGCCGAGGGTGTATTCAGCTTCCACTCGCGGGCCGGGCATCTGGTCACGCCCGAGCCGCCGCGTGAAACGATTGGCGCCGGTCCGAACTGGCTGCGCGAATGGGCCTATGAGCGCAACCTGGACCTGGGCCCGGAGGTCAACATGCCGCAGTGGGACGGGAAGACACCGGACTACGACTGCGCGGTGGCCTCGCTGCTGGCGGCAGGGCAATAGCTGCTGGGAGGCACGCCGCTGTTGATCAAGGACCCTGCGCTACGACGAGTACTTCTTCCTCAAGATCCGCGCCGCATTCCCCCAGAAACCACGGAAGAACTCAAAAGAGCCGCCTCCCCGGCGCCACGAACGTGGCGAGGAAAGGCGGCTCACTGTCAGGACGGTGTCCTGTTTACCACTGGGGCGGGTAGAACTTGTCCACGTCCGCCTTGGTGATGACGTGCTGGGCCAGGTTCTTGCGGACCGTGAAGCCTTTGCCGTTGAACCAGTCGGCCGCGGTCTGCGCGGAAAGGGCGCCATCGCCTTCGGCGGTCTGGTAGGTGATGCCGTAGAGCTTGCCGGCCTTCACGAGGTCCATGCCCTGCTTCGAGTTGCCTGCTGCAACGACGACCACGTCGGTGCGGCCGGCCTTCTCGAGGGCCTGCATGATGCCCAGCGCCTGGCAGGAATCGTCGGCGGCGCAGATGCCCTTGAGGTCAGTCCCGTACTTCGTGAGCCAGTCGGACACGATCTGCATCGTGGCGTTGGCGTCGAAGGTCGCGGGGGCGGGGGATGCCATGGCGAGGGTCTTGATCTCGGGCGCGTAGGTGGTGAGCTCGGCTGCCGCGTTGTACGAGCGCGCGAAGTAGGGCGATCCGCCCGGGGCGTGCTGGACGTAGGCGACGCCGATGCTCTTGGCACCCGGGTTCGCCTTGCGCAGCTGGTCGGCCCACGCGCGGGCGAGGAGGCGGAACTGGCCGAAGTCATCCGGACCGGTCCAGCCCAGCGAATAGTTCAGCGCCTCGTTGTCGGGCAGCGTGTTGAACATGTGCAGGGGGATGCCGGCCGCGTTGATCTTGCGGGCCTGCTGGATGCCGGCCTTGGCGTCGAGCGGGATGAGAAGGATCATGTCCGGCTTCGCCGCGATGGCCTGGTCGATGAGCTGGTTCTGGACGTTCAGGTCCCAGTTCGGGGAGAGGGCCTTGAAGTCCCATTTGTACGCGTCCGCCACCTTCTTCGCGCCGTTGATGCAGGCGGTGGTCCACGGGTGATCGCCGTGCACGATCATGATGACCTTCTTGCCGATGGCGCCGTCGCCGGGCGACCTCGGAAGGTTGGTCGGGGTGACGTTCCAGCCCGCCCACTCCATGTCGTAGAAGTGCATGACATTGGTCATGGGGAGCGCGTTCGGGTCCGCCCGGCCGTGCCGGCACGGTGGCCGGGGCAGGCGCGGACGATACCAGCTGCTGGCCGTCGGCCGATTTCAGGACACTCGTGTCGACAGCGAGCGAGGCCTTGAGGTTCGCCTGCTGGGCGGCCGTCAGGCTCTGGCCGAAAGCCGGCACGAGGACGATCGCCGCGAGGGCGAGCGCTGCGAGGATAAGCGGGAGTCTTTTCATCAGACTGCCTCCTTTCGATATGACCATCCGGTCGTCGCCCCTACGGGGCGTTCCGGAAAGGAACCGATGTGAGCCCCGCGGGCGCTAGGCGCCTGCGGACTTCCCGGCCTCTGCCGCCGCCCTGCGCTCGGCGAGCTCCCGCAGGAGCTCGGGCCGCTGGCCGAGGCTCTTCTCGTGCCGGTACACCGCGTACGCCTCGTAGAGCACGACGTAGGCGAGGATCAGCCCCGCGAAGAAGATCTTCACCTCGTTGCCGAGGCCGAAGAGGATGATGCCGGTGTAGAGCATCTCCAGGGACAGGATGGCGACGAAGCTGCGCAGGACGCCGCCCTTGCCGCCCGACATGGCCGTGCCGCCGATGATCGTGGCGGAGATCACGTACATCAGGGAGTTGTCGCCGAGGTTCAGCGTGGCGGAGGTCGAGACGAGGACCGAGAGGACCCCGGCCACGGCCGCCGTGGCGCCCGAGAGGATGAAGGAGACGATGATCGAGCGGTCCGTCTTCACGCCCGCGAGCCACGCCGTGGTGCGGTTGCCGCCCACGATGTAGAAGTTGCGCCCGGCCCTGGTCCGCAGCAGGACCATCTCCACCACGATCACCAGCACGAGCATGATGACGATCACCGGCGTCACCAGGGGCAGCAGGTTCTTCCCGAGGAAGTCCGAGATGGTGAAGGCCTCGTTGTTGGAGACGCTGATCGAGTTGCCGCCCGAGAACTGGTACACGGCGCCGCGCAGGATGGTCATGGTGCCCAGCGTCACGATGAAGGAGTTGATCCTGGCCTTCGCCACGAGCAGGCCGTTGAACAGGCCGACCACGATGCCGCCGATGATCCCGACGGCAATGGCCCCCGGGAAGCCCAGCACCGGCTGGAGGCCCAGGGCGAGGACGCCCGAGAACGTGATCACGCTCCCGATGGAAAGGTCGAGCTGGCCGCAGATCATCACCACCGTGAAGCCGATCGCGGCCATGGCGTTGAGCGCGATGGCGTTCAGGATGGCCGTGAAGTTCGCGATGGTGAAGAACCGGGGCGCCAGCAGCGACATGAAAGCGAACACGGCGACGAAGAGGATGAAGATCCTGTAGCGGTCGCCCAGCGCGAGGAGGCTGTTCCGTCCCGACCTACGCATCGTCCCTCCCCATGCGGCGCAGCGACAGGGCGTTGAGGCCGACCACCGCGATGAAGATCGCCCCGCGGACCATGTCCTGGGAGAAGGTGTTGATGCCGATGAGCGTCATGATGTTGTTCAGGATGGCGATGATCAGTGATCCCCCGAGCACGCCGAGGATGGTGCCGCGGCCGCCCGCCAGGGTCATGCCGCCAATGACGATGGCCGTCACCGCCTTGAAGTCGTAGCCGGCCCCGTTGTACCAGGCGCCCACCCGGGCCAGCGAGGTGACCGCGAGGCCGGCGATGGTCGCCGTGAGGGCCGCGAGGATGAACGAGATCATGACGGCGCGTTCCACCGCGATGCCGGAGAGCCTGGCGGCGCGCTGGGAGGATCCCGTCAGCTTGAGCTTCGCGCCGAAGGAGGTGCGCGTCAGCACGAACTGGCCGATCACGACCAGCACGAGCAGGATCACGAGGGGAAGGCCGATGAGGTCGAAGAAGCGCAGGCGGTAAATGGAGTCGAACAACGCGACCACCGGGGCGCTCGATCCCTGCATGTCGGGATAGATCTGCTTGTTGACCCAGACCAGGCGGATGACGCCCATGGTCATGTAGTTCACGGCGAGGGTCCAGATGATGGGGTTGGCCTTGAACTTGCCGACCACGAAGCCGTTGAGCAGCCCGATCACAACGCCGACGGCAAGGGCGCCCAGGATGGCGACCACGAACCCGTAGCGCAGGAGCTCGATGCAGATGTAGCCGGTGAACCCCATGGTGGTGGGGGCGGACATGTCGGCGAAGTTGCCCGAATACGTCACGAACGCCATGCCGACCGCCACGATGCCCACCAGGGCCGCGGCATCGATGATGTTCAACATGTTCTTGGCGGACAGGAAGTTCCCGATCACCCCGGTGGCCTGCAGGAGGGCCCCCAGGAGGAGGAACAGGACGGCCATGCCGTAGACGCCGGCCGTGGTGACGATGCTCGAGAAAGAGCCGGTCCTCAGCGATCGCGTGTCGGCGCCGGCCCGCATCGGCTCGCTCATGACGCCGCCCCGCGGCCCGTGTCGCCGTTGGCAGCCAGGAGGAGACTCTCCTCGCTGCACTCGCTGTACTGCATCTCGCGGATGAAGTGCCCCTTGCGCATGATCATGACCCGGTCGGAGAGGCCCACCAGCTCGGGCAGGTCCGAGGAGATCAGCAGGACGGTGCACCCGGCGCGCGCCAGCTTCTCGATGGAGGCGTGGATGGTCATCTTGGCGCCGATGTCCACGCCGCGCGTGGGCTCGTCGAGGATGAGGACCTTGGGCTCGCTCGCCAGCCACTTGGCCAGCAGGACCTTCTGCTGGTTGCCGCCCGAGAGATTCGCCACGGGGCGCGAGGGATCGGGCGGATAGATCGAGAGCTCGGCGATGAGCCGCTCGACGGCAGGCCGTCCCCGCGCCTTGGCAAAGACCCCGGCCGACGACAGCCTGTCGATGATGGCCGCGAGCACGTTGTCGTCCACGGCGAGACGGATGGCGAGGCCCTCGGTCTTGCGGTCCTCGGTGAGGTAGGAGATTCCCTGCTCCAGGAAAGCCGCCATCGTCGATCCGCGCACGGGTGCGCCGTCAAGCTCGATCGCGCCTTCGTCTGCGCGGTCGAGACCGGCAAGCACCTTCGCGAGCTCGGTGCGCCCGGCGCCGGACAACCCGCAGATGCCCAGGGTCTCGCCGCGACGTGCCTCGAAATCCACGCCGTGGAAGAAGCCGAACCGCGACAGGCCCCGGACGCGCAGCCTGACGTCGCCGATGGAGCGCTCGTCGCGTCGGTAGAACTCCTTGACCGACCGCCCCACCATCATCTGCACGATCTCCTCGCGGGTGACTTCCCCGATGGGCCTGGTGGCGATCTTCTTCCCGTCCCGCATGACCGTGACGCGGTCGGCGATCCGGAAGATCTCGGGGAGATGGTGGGAGATGTAGACGATGGCGATGCCGCGGCGTTTCAGGTCCCCGATGATGGCGAAAAGCCGCTCGACCTCTTCCCGGGAGAGGGCGCTCGTGGGCTCGTCCATCACGAGGATGGAGGGCTTGTTGCCGAGGACCTTCGCGATCTCCACGAGCTGGGCTTCGTGCTGGCTGATATCTTCTATCGGCAGGTTCGGATCGAGGGTGAGACCCACGGAGGCCAGGAGCTCCTTTGCCTGGGCCCGGGCCCGGGTCTTGTCCAGGAACGGACCGCGGCGCGGCAGCCGGCCCGCCAGGAGGTTCTCCGTGATGCTTATGGGCCGCGCGAGGCTGAGCTCCTGGTAGATCATGCCGATGCCGTTGCGCTTGGCCAGCGTGGGGGAATGAACGAGAACGACCTGGCCCCCGATGGCGATCTCGCCCGTGTAGTCGTCAAAGGAACCCGCGAGCATCTTCATCAGCGTCGACTTGCCGGCGCCGTTTTCACCGACGAGGGCGTGGACCTCGCCGGCGTTCACCTCGAAGCTCACGTCGTCAACGGCGATGGTGCCGGGGAAGCGCTTGCTCACGTGCTTCATCTCGAGCGCGCACCCCGATGCCGGTTCGCTCACTCTGCTCTCCTTGGAATGGGGCAGGCTGCCCCG
Organism: uncultured Spirochaetota bacterium; assembly: GCA_963768665.1. Lineage (GTDB taxonomy): Bacteria > Spirochaetota > Spirochaetia > SZUA-6 > Fen-1364 > Fen-1364. Next base: position 88,894 of record CAVYIU010000008.1, read on the forward strand.
CGCTGCTCCCGCGCCCGGTCGGAGCGGCGCGTGCCGCGTCCCGGGACCGGATGCCCCCGCGGGGGCACACGAGGAAGGATTGACAGGGGAATCCTACGCCGCGCCCGCCGGAAACCGCAACAACAAAAACTTTCACTTTTGCTTCAAAGAATGAACCGCCGGGGCCGCCCGGGACGCCGCCGCGTGCACGCGGGGCGCCGGGGCCTCGTCATCCAGGCAGGCCCGGGACTTCGATTCCGAAGGGTAGTAGCCCTTGTACTTCTTGAAGAGAGTGTAGAAATAGTTCACGTTCGCGTACCCGATGCGCGCGGCGATGTCGCTCGCCTTCAGCGACGTGTAGCGCAGGAGCTCCTCCGCCTTGCGGATGCGCAGCTCGTTGAGGTAGGTCGCAAAAGGCTTGCCCACCGCCGCGTGGAACTGCCGGCCCAGGTACGGAGCCGAGATCCCGAACTGCGTGGAGAGGATCTTCAGCGAGAGCGGCTCCGCGTAGTTGCGCGTGACGTACCTGATGATGCGCACGATCGGCGTCTCCGCGTGCCGGGCCCGCGCGAGGGCGCGGATGGCCTCCTTCGCCATGTCCATCATCCATTCCAGCGCGCGTCGCGGCGTCTTCTGGTTGAAGAGGTTCTTGTAGAGGCTCTCGTAGTCGCTGAGGAGCGCCTGCTCGTCGAGGTCGTTCATCTTCAGGACGTGGATGAGCGCCGAGAGCACCTCGATGGAGAAGCCGCTGAAGAACTCCGGGGTCACCAGCTCCGCGGACAGGAGGCTCTGGTACGAATCCTCGAAGAAGCGCTCCACGTCCGTCTCGCTCCCGGCCACGACGGCGCGGGTGAGGCTCTCGATCGACACGGTGGAGAAGACGGGCTTCTTCGCGATGAAATCGTCGACGTTCTCTTTCGTGATGATGTGCTTGGGCAGGTAGTTGATGGGCTGCACGTCCAGGCCGCTGAACCAGTCGACGGCGATCTTCATCGCCAGGGCACCGTCGGCCTGCGCGGGCTGGAAGGTGATGGCGTGCAGCTTCCCTTCCTTGACCAGCCTCATCCCCGCGGGGGTGGACCCCGCCCCGACACGGACCACGTCTTCGCGCCCCGCCGCCTGGAGCGCCTCGTTGATGCCGGCCATGGCGATGTCGTCGTCAGGTCCCACGATGCCCCGCAGGTCGCCGCCGAACTCCTCCAGCCACCCGGTGACGAGCTTCGCCGCCATGGCGGGATCGAAGGTGCCGCCCCTGTTGCCGTCGCCCATGGCGAGGCAGCGCATGCGGGGCGCGATGGCCGCGAGCTCGGTGACGACGGACCACGTGCGGGCCTCGTAGCACGAGCTGCCCGGAATGTGGCGGACGATGGCGTACCCGCCCTCGTGGCGCAGCCGCTCGGCGAAGCTGCGGGCGAGCATCCGGTACTGCCCCCAGTCGTCGGGCCCGCACCAGGCGAGGATGTAGCGGTAGGCCTCGTCGTTGGGGATGAAGTTGCTCACGATGACGGGGATCCCCTCGGCCTGCAGCTGCTGGACCCAGCGGGTGCAGGCCTCGGAGCTCACCGGGACGAGGATCACGAGGTCGGGCCTCTCGGCGATGGCCCTTTTCACCTGCTCGTCCTGGCTCTCCATGGTCATCGCTCCCGGCATCGTGTGGAGCGTGACGCCCGCCCGCTCGGCGATCCGGGTGAGCCCTTCGCCGAAGGCGACGTGGTACGGGTGCAGGCCCGGCTGGAGGAAGGCAACACGCTTGCCGTGCGCCCCGTCCCCCGGTGACTCGGGGATGCCGCACTTCTGGATGCCCCACCCCGCGTACTCCATGTCGTACCAGTGGCGGGGATCAGTCTTCGGGTACTGGGACGGCGTGCGCGGGCGCGGGGGGATGTCCTTCTGTCGTGTGTTCCACGATATGAGGAGCCGATCGTTACTCGAGAACATTGCCTGCGCAGGATGATAGCCGAACGGCGCCCGGCGCGCAACACACCCGGGTCCGGCACGCCGCAGCGATTTCTCATTGTGCACCTTCCACAGGATCGCGAGCCCTGGAGAAGGGCCAAGAACGGCCCTCTGAGAGTCGTGCAAAATGAGAATTCGCTCCCTCGGCATCAAGCTGAGAGCTGCTGCGCACGCCGGGAGTGCCCTTGACAGCAGCGTCCGGTTCTGGTGGATTGGACCTGATGCCCGAGCGTTCCCCCGGCCGTACGACGAACCGCCTGCTCATGACGATCGTGGTTTTCCTCACGGGGGCCGTGCTGAAGCTTGCGGCACCCGTCGTCATCGCACTGCTCCTGACGATCCTGCTGGTCTATCTCATCGACCCCCTCGTGCTCGTCCTGCACAGGCGCAGGCTGCCCCTGTGGCTCGCGGCCACCATCGCCGTGGTGATCTTTGCCGCCGTGTTCGCCGGGTTCGGATTCCTGGTGTTCCTGGACCTGCCCCATTTCGCCCGGAGCTTCCCGCGGTTCCAGGACGAGATCATTGCCCGGGCGCAGCTCCTGGTCAGCGGGCTGGAAAAAAACCTGGGCATCGCGCTCGTGATCGATCCGTTCGAAGAGCTGCGCACGGCGCCGGTCCGCCCCCTGCTCATGGCCGCGGCGCGGGGGAGCCTGCGCATCGTCTCGGAGTTCGGGCTCATCTTCTTCTTCGCCATCATCCTCCTCCTCGGGAAGTACCGCGTCATCCGCCTCCTCCTCACCGTGTTCCCCCGCCGGCACAGCCTCGTGCCGGCAATGCTGAAACACGTGGACCGCCACATGCGGGCGTTCCTCGGCATCAAGGCGCTCGCGAGCCTTGTCATCGGCATCGGCACGGCGCTGATCCTCCTCGCCTTCAAGGTGGAGTTCGCCGTCACCTGGGGCTTCCTCGCCATCATCCTCAACTTCGTGCCGGCGCTCGGCCCGACCACGGCCGTCGCCCTGCCGGCCCTTATCAGCCTCATCCAGTACCCGGGGTGGCTCATGACCCTGGCCGTGGTCGGGAGCCTTGCCGCAGTGCACATCGGGATCTCGAGCTTCCTCGAGCCGCGCTTCCTCGGCGAGCGCCTGGACCTCTCCTTTTTCGTGATCTTCCTGTCGCTCTTCTTCTGGGGCTGGATGTGGGGCGCGCCCGGCGTCCTCCTCGCGGTCCCCGTCACGGCGACGCTGAAAATCATCCTGGAACGGATCCCCGCTACCTCGGGAATCGCCCGGCTCCTCGGCAAGGCCCGCCGCCGCCGCGAGTACCGGACCTGGCTGCGCTGAGAGGATCAGCCCTTGCCCGCGAGCCCTGCCCGCGAGCCCTGCGGGCCGCTGGGGCCGCTGGGGCCGCCGCGTTGACCAAAGCCCTGTTGCTCTCTACTATCTAGACTGCTGGCAGGCGCCAGGGAGGCTCCGGAATGCTCGTGAAGGAGAGAATGACCCGCAACCCCATCTTCATCCGTCCGGACGTGACGGTGACGGACGCCCAGGCGCTGATGAAGAGGGAGAAGATCCATCACCTGCCCGTTCTCGACAAGGACGAGAAGGTCGTCGGGATCGTCACGGAGAAGGACCTCCTCTACGCCTCCCCGTCGGTTGCCACCACGCTCAGTGTCTACGAGATGACCTCCCTCCTTGCGAAGCTGAGGGTCGACCGCGTGATGTCGAAGGACGTCGTCACGGTGACGGAGGACATCCCGCTGGAAGAGGCGGCGCGGATCATGGCGGACAGGGGAATCGGCGGGCTGCCGATCCTTCGCGGCCGAACGCTGGTGGGCATGATCACGGAGAGCGACCTGTTTCGCATCTTCATCGAGCTGTTCGGCGCTAGGCAGAAAGGCCTGCGCGTCTCGGTGACGATGACGAACGTGAAGGGCGAGCTGGCGAGGATCGCCGGCGCCGTGGCCCAGGCTGGCGGGAACATCATTGCCCTCGGGACATTCCTCGGGGAGGATCCCTCGACGGGACGGTGCACCATCAAGGTGGATGGGCTCGCGAAGGAGGCGCTCCTTGCCGCGCTCACGCCCCACGTCCGCTCCGTCGATGATGTGAGAGAAGCATAGCCTTGGATGGCCGAGAGAGAGCATAGGAGCCCGATGGAACGCAAAAGACTGAGCCTCTCCCTGCGCGGGGAAGAGGTTCCCTTCTCTCCTATCCGCAAGCTCACGCCGCTCGCGGATGCCGCCAGGCGCCGCGGGGTGCGCATCCACCACCTGAACATCGGCCAGCCCGGACATCAAGACGCCGCAGCCCGTCATCGACGCGTACAGGAACTTCGACGCGGAGGTGCTCGCCTACGGACCGTCGCTCGGCCTGCCGGCCCTCCGGGAGTCCATTGCCGGCTACCACCGCCGCTACGGGCACGCCGTGGAGCCGGACAACGTCGCGATCACCGTCGGCGGCAGCGAGGCGATCTTCTTCGCGCTGTCGGCCATCTGCGACCCGGGTGACGAGATCCTCGTGCGGGAGCCTTTCTACGCGAACTACATCGCCTTTGCCGCCATGATCTCGGCGAAGGTCGTGCCCATTCCCTCGTCCCTCGCCAACGAGTACGCGCTGCCGTCGCGCGAGGAGATCGCGCACTTCATCACCCCGCGGACGAAGGCCATCCTGTACATCTCCCCGGAGAACCCGACCGGCATCGTCTATGACCGCACGGAGATGGACACGCTCCGTGACCTGTGCGAACGCTACGGGCTGTACCTCATCGCCGACGAGGTCTACCGCGAGTTCATCTACGACGACCACGTGCGCTTCACCTCGGTCCTGGACCTCCCCGGCTTCGGCGAGCACGCCATCCTCGTGGACTCCATCTCCAAGCGCTTCTCCTCGTGCGGCGCGCGCATCGGCTGCATCGTGACATACAACCAGGGCATCATGGACCTCGTGGACAAGTTCGCGCAGGCGCGGCTGTGCCCGCCCACCGTCGGCCAGCTGGCCGCGGACGCCGCCTACCGGATGGACCCCTCGTATTTCGCGCCTATCCGCGACGAGTACCGCAAGCGGCGGGACACGCTCGTGGAAGGGCTGCGGGCCATCCCGGGGGTGAAGTTCCACGTGCCGGAAGGGGCGTTCTACCTGATGGCCCGGCTCCCCGTGGAGGACGCGGAGGACTTCTGCCGCTTCCTCCTGGCGGATTTCAACGAGGGCGGCACCACGGTGATGCTCACCCCGGGTGCCGGTTTCTACTCGACGCCCGGGCAGGGCCACAACGAGGTGCGCATCGCCTACGTTCTGGAGACGGGCAAGATCGGGAGTCCACCGCGATCATGCGGCAGGCGCTGGAACGCTACGAGGGGCGGCGTTCATGAGCAGTTCCCCGTTTGAAGCCGACTCATCGACACGGTAGACGGCCCTGGCGCAGGGAGGTGAGAAGATGCCGCGCAGCGACAAGCCGATCCTCGTCATAGGCCACAAGAATCCCGACACGGATTCCATCTGCGCCGCCATCACCTACGCGCGCTACAAGACGGAGATCCAGAAGGAGGACGCCGTTGCGCGCCGCGCGGGGAACGTCAACCCGCAGACCCAGTTCGTGCTCACCCGGTTCGAGACCGAGAGTCCCCCCCTGGCCACCGACGTGCGCTCCCGCATCGAGGACATCATGATCCCGCGGGAGGACATCATCACCCTCCGTGAAGCCGACACGCTGGAGACGGCATGCGACCTCCTCACGGAGCACCGCTTCTCCTTCCTCCCCGTGGTCGACGCGAACGACACCTGCATCGGGAAGCTCACGGCGCTGCGCTTGGTCGGCGTGCTGCGCCGCGTCGCCGCCGGCTGCCACGACGACGAGCCCATGGGCGATACGGACAAGGAGCTCCTCTCGGGAACGGTGAGCCCGCTGGTGGACCGCCGAGCACACGACATTCCGCGCCGACGCGGTGGTCCGCGATGTGCAGCGCGAGATCAGCCGCACGAACGAGGGCGGCTTCATCATCCAGGACGAGGCGGCGCGCCTGCAGGGCGTCATCACGCGCATCAACTTCATCGCCGAGAACCGCCTGCGCGTGGTCATGGTTGACCACAACGAGGTGGGACAGGCGGTGGACGGGATCGAGGAAGCGGACGTCGTGGAGATCATCGACCATCACCGCCTCGGCGCGCGCACCACCTCGCTGCCCATCACCTTCATCAACCGCGTGGTCGGCTCGACCTGCACCATCATCTCCGACCTCTACCGCCAGGCGGGCGCAAAGCCGTCGTCGCGCGACGCCGGTCTCATGCTCTCGGCGATGCTCTCTGACACGCTGGTGCTGCGATCACCCACCACCACGGCGCTGGACCGCGAGGTGGCGGCGTGGCTCGCCGGCCTCGCCCGGGTGACCATCGAAAAATACGGTGAGGAGATGTTCGCCGCGGGCGCGTCGCTGGAGGGGATGGACCCGGCCAGGATCATGGGGCGAGACCAGAAGATCTACACGGAAGGCGACCGGAGGTTCAGCCTGAGCCAGGTGGAAACGGTCGGGTTCGGCCCGCTGCTCGCCATGAAGGAGCCGCTCCTCGAGGAGCTGGACAGCGTCATCGCGGCCGAGAAATGCTCCTTCGCCTGCCTCATGATCACCGACATCACGCGGGAGACGAGTCTCCTGCTTTCCCGGGGCGAGGCGCGGGTGTTGGCCGCCGTGGCGTACCCGCGCGAGAGAGGACTCCATTTTCGAGATGAAGGACGTGCTCTCCCGCAAGAAGCAGCTCCTCCCCTATTTCGTCGACCTGCTGAAAACGCTCTGAACGAGGGTGGCCATGCCTGCATTCCGATTGCGCGGGTCCGGCCGGATCGCATATACTTGGGTCACGTTGGGCAGTGACAAGCAAAATGAAGGTTCGGAAGTGACCCGGATCCGCGAAATCTCCCCCGACGAGGTGGAAGTTCTCCCGGAAGGAAACCTGTCGCGGGAAGACATGACGGAGTTCCAGGGCTGGCTGGACCGCGCCATCCAGGGCGGGCACCGTCTCATCGCCCTCAATTTCCAGGGCGTCAACACGCTGAGCTCTTCCGCCATCGGGAAGATCCTGCACTTCAAGCGGCAGTGCGACGAGCTGGGACGCCGGCTGCTCATCCGCAACTGCAACCCCGAGATGCTGCAGCTCCTGAAGATGATCAAGTTCGACGCCCTGATCCGGATCGAGTAATCGGACCCGATCAGACAGCCTGCGCGGCCTTCACGAGGTCGAACCCCGCATCCTGGAACTGCGCCGGCGTGGGTGGCGCTCCGAGGCGCAGCAGGCGTTCCACCGCGACAAGGTCCTGCGGCATCGCGAGGGTGGCGGCGGCGGTGAGCTTCCCCTTGCGGAAGAACCCGGCAAGGAACTTCCCCTCTTCCACCGAGCCGCGGTAGAGGACCTGGTCGTGGCCGCGCGTGTTTCCGACCGACTTCAACGACGCCCCCGCGAGCTTCGTCCAGAACACGTCCACTTCCGGCGTCCCCGGATCCTGGCCCAGCATCACTGCCGCGGCCCGGGCACCCTGGCGCTGCGCCACGACCCAGTGCTCCACGCGGCGCCGCCCCCACTCCTTGTCGGGGACCGCCGCGATGTCACCAGCGGCGAACACATCGGCGGCGCGGGTGCGCATCTGCTCGTCCACCGGCACGGCCCCGTCCTCCACCAGGCCGGTCCCGACCAGCCAGTCGACGGCGGGCTGGATCCCCAGCCCGATGACGACGAATCCCGCCTTCACGACCGTGCCGTCGGAGAGCGTCACCGTCTTGGCCCCCGCGGGACCGCTGATCTCCTTCGGCGTCTTCCCGAGGAGCAGGGTGACGCCCGTGCCCTCGAGGAGGGTCTTCATGTAGCCGCCGATGCGATCGCCGAACACGTGTGCGAGGGGCACGGGCTCCGGCGCAACGACGGTGACCTCGAGTCCCTTCTCGCGGAGGCTTCCCGCCATCTCGAGGCCGATGAATCCGGCCCCGATGACGACGACGTTCTTCGCGACGGCAGCAGCGGCCACGATGGCCCTGGCGTCTGCCGCCGTGCGCAGGACGTGACAGCCGGGACCGTCGGCGCCCGGGACGGCAAGCCGGCGGGGCACGCCCCCGGTAGCGATGAGCGCCTTGTCGAAAGCGAGGGTCTCCCCGCCTTCGATGCCGATGACCTTCTTCTTCGCATCAAGGGAGACAACGCGGCGTCCCGTCATGAGCTCAATGCCCTGCGCGGTGTAGAACTTGGAGCCATGAAGGGGCAGCCAGTCCTCCCCTGCCTTGCCGGTGATGAAGTCCTTGGACAGATTCGGGCGATCGTACGGCCGGTCCGGCTCGGGGGTCAGCATGACGATGCGCCCGGCGAACCCGCGGCGCCGCAGGAACTCCGCCGCGGCATTGCCCGCCGCACCTGCTCCCACAATGACGAAGAAGCGGGGGTCCGACCCGAGATTGGCCGGCGGCCTGGGGAACTTGGGGTTCTCGGACGCACCGAGCCAGACCGCCGCGTTCTCGATTTTCACCGGATAGACGGGCAGGTCGTTGCAGGCAGGGGGAGAAAGCACGCGGCCCGTGGTCACGTCAAAGCGGGCGAAGTGGCTCTTGCAGACGATCTCCGTGCCGAAAAGGACTCCCTTTTCCAGCTTTTCCTGGTAGTGGGGACATTCGCGGTTGACCGCGTGGACCTTCCCCCCGATCCGGACGAGGAGGATCCTGTCGGTACCGACCTCCACGACGATCGGCTCGCCTTCCTTGAGCTCGGCCTCCGCCGCCACCCGTTTCCACACCGCCTCCGCCATGGGCTACCTCCTGCGACGGTACCCCGCCGCTCTGCGACGGTACCCCGCCGCTCTTCGCCTTGAGGATACGCCCGCCGGAACGCGTCGGCAAGTCTTTGTACAGCAACGCCGTGCAACACCCGACAATGTTGACTGGAAGCGCGCTTCCTGGCGTTCGTGATCCTTCCTGTTTCACAGGGCACCGCGAATGACTATAATCGCGCGATGAGTCAGAAGGAGTGATTTGATGGCGAGGAGAGGCTCGGACACTTCCGTACTCGTGGGGATGATCATGGGGTTCGGAGGCCTGATCGCCGGCTTCATGATCGAGAGGGGCAATCCTGCCAACCTCATCGGCATCAGCGCCCTCATCATCATCGTCTTCGGGACACTCGGCGCGGTCACCATCTCCTTCAGCCTCAGGGACATGCTGAGCATCCCCCGCCTCATCCGGCAGGCCCTGCAGAGGGTCCCCGGGCCGTCGCCCCAGCTCGCCCAGCAGCTGCTCGAGTTCGCGGAGAAGGCGCGCAGGGACGGCATCCTCAGCCTCGAGGACACCGTGGAGGACCTCGAGGACGAGATGCTCCGCAAGGGCCTCCGGCTCGTCGTGGACGGCACGGAATCGGAGATCCTGGTCGAGGTGCTCGAGAACGACCTCGCCATCATGGAGGCGCGCCGGCTGGAGGGATCGGAGATCATCGAGGCGGCCGGCGGGTACTCCCCCACCATGGGCATCATCGGGACGGTCATGGGCCTGGTCCTCGTCCTCGGCAGGCTCGGCGGCGACGTGAACGAGCTGGGATCCGCTATCGCCACCGCGTTCATCGCGACGCTGTACGGGATCTCCTTCGCGAACCTGATATGGCTGCCCGTTGGCGTCAAGCTCAAGGGGCAGGTCAAGCAGTTCAAGCTCGAAAAGCAGATGATCATCGTCGGGATACGCTCGATCCAGCAGGGCGAAAGCCCGGCCCTCGTCAAGGAAAAGATCGAAGGCTTCCTCGAGGAGAGCGAGAAGAAAGAGCTGGAAGCGAACAGGACGGAGTAGGCAATGGCGCGCAAGGCCCCACCGGCGGCTGCGAGGAAGGAAAAGGACCGGAGCGAGCGATGGCTCCTCACCTACGCGGACATGATCACGCTTCTCCTCCTGTTCTTCATCATCCTCTACTCCATGAGCAGCGTGAACCCGGCGAAGTACCAGGAGCTTGCCCAGGCTTTCCAGAATGTCTTCACTGGCGGTCCCCTGCAGGTCTTCCAGACCACGAGCACGGGCGGCGCCGGCATCCTCACCGGGCTCACCCCGGGCCAGAAAACGGCCACCAGCCGAGGCGGGCCCAACCAGGGGACCGGCGGCGCGTCGGTCCTCCGCAGCCAGGCGGTCTCGGCCCTGCAGAACCTCGTGAAGGCCGGGCAGGGTCAAGGTCATCCCGACGGAAAACGGGTTCGCCATATCGATGATCTCGGACCTGTACTTCAATCCTGCATCCGCCACGCTCTCCCCCGACGCGATGCCGGCGCTGCAGGAGGTGGCAGGCTTTCTCGGCCAGATCAGCAACTCCATCGTCGTGGAAGGCTACACGGACAATCTTCCCGTCGATACGAAACAGTGGATAAGCAACTGGCACCTCTCCTCGGCCCGGTCGCTGGCCGTCCTGCAGACCCTGGAGGATTACGGCGTTCCCACCGAGCGCCTCTCCTCCGCTGCCTACGGCGAGACGCGGCCCGTCGTGTCGAATGACACGCCGGAAGGGAGGGCACAGAACCGCCGCGTCGATATCGTCATCGTGGAAAAGATGTGACCCTATAGCCAAAACTCCCGAATGGGGCTATAGTCCTCCTACACTTTCTCGACATCTCGCATTGAGAATCCGACGACCAATCCACGGAGTAGGGTATGGGAAGGGGAGCTATCGTGCTCATCTGCATCCTCGTGCCGCTCGCCGGGGCTTTCCTCCTGCCCCTGCTGGGCCGCGTTTCGGCCACGCTGCGCAATATGTGCGCGCTGGGAATGGTACTGGTGTCCCTCGTCTGCGCCGCTCTCCTCGTTCCCGACGCCCTCGCGGGACGGACGAGCACGTTCGAGATCGCGGGACCCCTGGGCATCTCCTTCACGCTCGCGGCGGATGGCCTTGCCGTCTTCATGGCCCTGGTGTCGTCCCTGGTGGGCGCGATCATCATGCTGTTCTCGTTCGACTACATCAGCCACTACGGCAACCAGAACGAGTACTACGTGATGGCAGTGCTGTTCCTCGGCGCGATGATGGGCATCGTCTTCTCGGCGAACCTCATCTTCCTCTACGTGTTCTGGGAGATCACGGGGATCGCGAGCTGGCGGCTCATCGGGTTCTACCGGGGCAAGAGCGACGTCCTGCGCGCCGACAAGGCATTCCTGGTGACCGCGTTCGGCGCCCTGGTGATGCTGGTGGGGATCCTCGCCGCGTGGGGCCAGACCGGCACCTTCGACCTTGCCGCGATGCGGGGGACCGTCCTCCCCTGGACGGTTGCCGCGCTGCTCCTGGTCGGCATGCTGTCCAAGTCGGCCACGCTGCCTTTCCACACGTGGCTGCCGGACGCGGGTGTCGCCCCCTCTCCCGTGACGGCGCTGCTGCACGCCGCCGTGCTGGTGAAGATCGGCGTCTACGTCTTCGCGCGCCTGTTCTTGTCCACCTTCGCGCTGGATGCCCAGATGAAGACGGCGGTGATCATCGTCGCCGCGGCGAGCGCCCTGGTGAGCGCGGGTGCCGCGCTCATAGAGACGGACATCAAGCGCATCGTCGCCTACTCCACGGTGAGCCAGATCGCCTTCATATTCCTGGGCCTTGCCACGGGCAACGCCATTGGCGTCGTGGGCGCGCTGCTCTACATCATGATGCATGGCCTGGCCAAGGCGGGACTCTTCCTCTCGGCGGGGATCGTGGAACAGAACGCGCACACCAAGGACATCCGGCAGTTGGGGGGCCTCATCAGGACGATGCCGATAACGGCGGTGGCCTTCCTCTTCTGCGCGTTCTCGGTCATGGGCATCCCGCCGATGGGAGGCTTCTTCAGCAAGTACATGGTGATCTCGAGCGCCATGAACGCGGGACAGACCGCGCTGGCGGCGGTGTACATGGCCGGCGCGGTGCTCACCATCGTCTACCTGTTCCGCCTGTTCTCGAAAGTGTTCCTCGGCGAATCCCGCTCGGGAGCGCCGGCGAGCGAGAAATCGCCGCTCATGGTCGCCTGCGTCGTTGCGCTGGCCGTTCTCTCCCTCGCCGGCGGACTCGCGGTCGGCTGGCCGGCTGCCCTGGCAAAGGCCGCCATCCTGCAGATGCCGGGGGTCACCCAGTGAGCACCATGACGCTGATCCTGCCCATCGTTGTTCCCGCCGCGGCGGGCGTCCTTTCGCTCCTCATGCCGAAAGAGCGCGCGCGGTGGCTGCCGTCCGTGATCGCCGTTGTCGCTTCCACGATCCAGCTCGGCCTGGCCATCTGGCTTTTCGGTTCGGACCTGAGCCTGGACATCGCGTGGCTCGGTGCGGGCCTCGGCGTCGGCATCGACGTGAGCCTGAAGCTCACCCGCATGAGCGCCTTTATCCTCCTGGCCGTCTCGGGGTTCTCCTTCCTCGTCTCCCTGTACGCCAGCGCGTCCATGAACAAGGCCCCGTCGGTGCGGCCGTTCTTCGCCTGGATGCTCTTCACGCTGGCCATGGCCAGCGGCGCGGTCCTGGCGAACAACCTCGTGCTGCTCGTCGTTTTCTGGGAAGGAATGCTCCTCACGCTGTTCGGGATGATCTCCTGCGGCGCAGGGCGTCCGTATGGAACGGCCACGAAGGCCTTCATCATCGACGCCGTCGCCGGCATGTGCATGATGCTCGGCGTGATGCTCACCGGGAAGCTGGCCGGCACCCTCTCGATGGCAGCCATCCACCTGCCTGTGGACGGCCTCGGTGGAGCGGCATTCATCCTCCTCATGCTGGGGGCCATAGGCAAGGCGGGCGCGATGCCCTTTCACAGCTGGATACCCGATGCCGCCCTGGACGCGCCACTCCCGTTCATGGCCATCCTGCCCGCGAGCATCGACAAGCTGCTCGGGATCTACCTTCTGGCTCGGATCTCGCTGGACCTGTTCGCACTCACCCCCGGGTCATGGGTTTCCACCGTGCTGATGGTGATCGGCGTCATCACGATCATCCTCGCGGTGCTCATGGCGCTCGTGCAGACGAACTACAAGCGCCTGCTCTCGTACCACGCCATCAGCCAGGTCGGCTACATGATCCTGGGCATCGGGACGGCGGTCCCCGTCGGGATCATCGGTGGCCTGTTCCACATGGTCAACCACGCGATGTACAAGTCCGGCCTGTTCCTCACCGCCGGTGCCGTCGAAAAGCAGGCCGGGACGACCGACCTGGACAGGCTCGGCGGCCTGGCGCGCAGCATGCCCGTCACAGTAGTCTGCTTCCTCGTGGTGGCCGCCTCCATCTCGGGGGTCCCGCCGTTCAATGGTTTCTTCTCCAAGGAAATGGTTTACGACGCCGCGCTGGAACGCGGTTGGATCTACTACGCCCTCGCGCTGCTCGGGTCCGTCCTGACCGCGGCATCTTTTCTCAAGCTCGGGCACGCTGCCTTCTTCGGAAAGCGACCGGCAGGAAGCACGATCGTCAAAGAAGCGCCCCTCCCCATGCTCATCCCGATGATCATCCTCGCGGGCCTCTGCGTGTTCTTCGGCATCGCCAACCGGGTCCCGCTCACGCGCCTCATCCAGCCGGCCGTCGGAGACGCGGTGACCCACGGGGCGAGCTTTGGCGGTTGGCCGTCCAGCATGCTGCTGGTCGCGCTCACCGTCGCCGCTCTCCTGGCCGCGGTCCTTAATCACTGGTACGGCGTGAGGCGCACCGGGAAGGCTCTCGGCGCCGCGGATCACATTCACCACGCCCCCGTGGCAGCGCCGATCTACGCGCTCGCCGAGGCCGGGAAGATCGATCCGTACGCGATCGGACGCTGGCTGGTGAAAGGTGCAGCCACCGGGCTGTGGGGCATCGACCGGGCCTTCGACTGGATCTACGACACCCTCGCCGTGAAGACGGCCCACGGGGTGTCCTGGCTCACGCGCAAGGCGCAGAACGGCAACGTCAACCGCTACGTGTTGTGGTCACTCGCGGGGGCCGCGGTGATCGTCACCATAGCCGTCGTGGTCTTCGGAGGCGCGCGATGACCGACATCCTGCTGCTCGTTCCCTTCGCGCTGCTGCTCATCCTGAACGTCCTGCCGCGCAGGACGCAGGGCGGCGCCTGGGTCGCCTGCCTGGTGCTCTTCGTCCTGCAGACCGCGGCGGCCGCCCTCTTTCCCTTCAACGTCCTGAACGGGGATTTCCTGGAACCACTGAACGACGCGGTGGGTTTCACCCTCGCGGTGGACAACCTCGGCGCCCTGCTCATCGGCGCGGCAGGGCTCGCGGGCATCGCGGCGCTCCTCGTGGGACGCGCCACCATCGACCAGCCCCGGCCGCGGTTCATCTTCGCCAACCTCCTCCTCGTGGCCCTGATCGGGATGAACGGCATCGCGATGGTGCGCGACCTGTTCTCCCTGTACGTGTTCATCGAGGCCACCTCCGTTGCCGCGTTCATCCTCGTGCCCCTGCGGCAGGGGAAGGACGCGTTCGAAGGCGCCTGGAAGTACCTCATCCTCTCCGCGGTGGCCAGCGTGTTCATGCTGGCGTCCCTCGGCTTCTTCCTCCTCGGGGCAGGCGGCGTCTCCTTCGCGGAGGCGGCAGCGGCGCTCGCGGCGCCCACGCCTCTCATCTGGGCAGCCGCGGCGCTCTTCCTCAGCGGCCTCTTCGTGAAGGGCGCCATGGTCCCCTTCCACGGGTGGCTGGCCGACGCCTATACCGCGGCCCCCCCCGCGGTCTCGGTCTTCCTCGCGGGCATCGTGACGAAGGCCTCGGGCATCTTCGCGCTGATGCGCCTGGCGCCCTCGCTCATCGCGGCCGCGGGGCCCGCGCAGGGAAGTCATCCTCGTCGTGGGCGCGGCCACCGCCGTCGGCGGGGCGTTCCTCGCGCTGACGCAGTCGGACATGAAGCGGATGCTCGCGTAGTCGAGCGTCAGCCAGATGGGCTACATCGTGATGGCGCTGGGCGGCGAGCCGACCCTCGCGCTCATCGGCGCCGGCCTCCACTTCTTCAACCACGCCGTCTCCAAGGCCCAGCTCTTCACGAACGCCGCGGCGCTGGAGAAGCAGCTGGGGACTCGCGACATGGACCGCATGGGCGGCATCGCGGCGCGCATGCCCGTCACGGGCGGGACCGCTGCCGTGGCGCGCACTGTCCATCGCGGGACTGCCGCCGCTGGCAGGCTTCTGGAGCAAGCTGCTCATCATGCATGGCCCTCTGGAAGGGCGGTGAGCAGGTGTTCGCCGTCATCGCCATCCTGACCAGCCTCGTGACGCTGGCCTATTTCCTGTCGCTGCAGCGGCGGGCGTTCTTCGGCACGCTGCTCCCCGAGTGGGGCGGCAGTGCGCGAAGCAGGGGCCGGGTTCGTCGTTCCCGCCCTCATCCTCGCGGCGATCACCGTCGGCATCGGGGTCGGGTTCCCCTTCCTCCTGCCGGTCCTCCTGGGAGGCGGCGCATGACGCTCATGACGATCCTTCTCGTGCTCATGGTCCTGGCGGCTCTCTGGGCCTCCATGACGACCCTGCTCCTGCGCGCCACCATCGCCCTGGCGCTCACCAGCGCGCTGCTCGCGGTCGTGATGTATTCCCTCGGCGCAACACTCGCCGCGGTGCTGGAGCTCTCCGTCTGCGCGAGGGCTGATCTCGGTGGTCTTCGTGAGCGTCATCAGCCTCACGCAGCGCAAGTCCTTCAAGGAAATCGTGACGGAGCGGGCGAAGCGCCTGCGCCGCTTCTGGCCCCTGCCGCTCGTGCTCGTGGCGGCCGGCGTGGCGCTCTCCTTCGTGCATGCGCCCGTGCAGATCGTGGTTCCCCTGCCCGGCGGCGACGGCGACGTGCGCACGGTCCTGTGGACCCTGCGGCAGCTCGACCTCTTCGGCCAGATCCTGATCCTGCTCGCCGGGGTCTTCGGCGTGCTCGTACTCTTCAGGAAGGAGGGGAAGGATGCTGACTGAGATCCCCCACTCGTTCTGGCTGTACTTCGTCTTCTTCGTCCTCCTGATGGTGGACGGCCTGTTCTGCATGCTGGCCACCCGCAACCTCCTGCGCATGCTCATCGGGCTGGAGATCCTGATGAAGTCGGTGACGTTCTTCCTCATCGTGGCCGGGTACCTGGGCGGCCGCATGGCCCTTGCCCAGGCCATGGTGATCACGGTGATCGTCATCGAGGTCGTGGTCGTCGTGGCCGCCGCGGGCATCATCCTCGGCTTCTTCCGTTCCACCGACACGCTGTCCGTGAAAAACACGCGGGACTTGAAGGGGTAGGCCATGTCGATGCTGCTGCTCGTTCCCCCCGTCGCCCTTACCATCCTCGTGCTCGTCGTCTGGGGTCTTTCAGGTGCCAGCGCGGGCCTCGGGTTCAAGCGCAAGGAGCCGCGCGGCGACCTCGGCCTACCCTATGCAGGCGGTGAGACCATCAACACTCACCGGGTCCAGGTCGACTACGGCCAGTTCTTCCCGTTCGCGTTCTTTTTCACCATCCTGCACGTGGTCACGCTGATCGTGGCCACCTCCCCCGGGCGCACGCTGCAGAGCCTCGTTATCGGCGGCGTCTACGTGCTGGGGGCGCTCCTGGGTCTCTTCATCCTGTTCCGGAGGTAACGCCGCATGAGCGTTTTCCATAGGATCGTCCGCTGGGCGCAGCGCAAGTCGCCCTGGATCCTTCACTTCAACACGGGGGCGTGCAACGCGTGCGACATCGAGATCATCGCCGCCCTCACGCCCGCGCTTCGACCTGGAGCGGCTCGGCGTCCAGCTGAAGGGCACGCCACGCACTGCGACATCCTGGCCTGCTCGGGCCCGGTGACGCGGCCAGGTGAAGGACAGGCTCGTGCGGATCTACGAGCAGGTGCCCGAGCCCAAGCTCGTCGTGGCCATCGGCAGCTGCGCCACCAGCGGCGGCGTGTTCAACGGCCTGTACAACGTGGAGGGCGGCATCGACAAGGCCATCCCCGTCACCGCCTACATCCCCGGCTGCCCCGTGAGCCCGCAGGCGATCATCGACGGCTTCGTGAAGCTCATCAAGGCACTGGAGGAGAAGAAGGCATGAGCGATCCGACCGCGACCCCCCCGCGCCGGCACCCCGCGGCCCGGTCAACGACATCGCCGACGACATCCGTGCGAAGTTCGCCCTGCCCGGAGTCGGCCATCAGGATCCAGAGGGCCACGCGCCTCTGGGTCGACGTGGACCTGGCGGGATTCCACCCGCTGTTCGATCACCTCTACACGCGCTGGGGCTTCATCATCCTCTGCACCATCACCGGCCTGGACCTCGGCACGGACCTCGGGTTCATCTACCACCTCGCCCGTGATAACGGGCATCATGGCCAACGTGAAGACACGCTGCGCGAAGGGCGGCACCATCAGGTCCGTCACGCCGACGTTCCCCGGCGCGGCGATCTACGAGCGCGAGCTCATCGACCTGCTGGGCGCCAGCGTCGAGGGGATTCCCGAGGGGCCGCGCTACCCGCTGCCGGAGGACTGGCCGGCGGGGAGCACCCCTTCTCAAGGCCTGGACGCCGAAAGGCGCGGCAACGACCGTCGCTGCGCCGGCGGCACCCGCGGCTTCCGCACCCGCAGCGGCCGGTCCGCTGCCGAAGGAGCAACGAAATGAGCGACATCGACAGGGTCGTCACGGTTCCCATCGGGCCCCAGCACCCGGCGCTCAAGGAGCCGGAGAGCTTCATGGTCGACCTGCGCGGAGAGAAGATCGACGCCGTCCGCATGCGCTTCGGCTACAACCACCGCGGCATCGAGAAGGGCTGCGAGCAGCGCTCCTACACGCAGGACCTCTACCTCGTGGAGCGGGTGTGCGGCATCTGCTCCTTCTCGCACTCCACCGCCTTCGTCATGGCCGTGGAGGAGATCGCCGGCCTGGAGCTGCCCGCCGCGCGCGAAATACATCCGCACGATCATCGCGCGAGCTGGAGCGCATCCACAGCCACCTCCTGTGGCTCGGCGTGGCCGGACACGAGATCGGCTTCGACACCCTCCTCATGTACACGTGGCGCGACCGCGAGCAGGTGATGATCCTCCTGGCGCGGCTCACCGGCAACCGGGTCAACTACGGCATGAACACGGTGGGCGGCGTGCGCCGCGACATCGCCCCGGAGATGATGCCCGAGATCCTGAAGGTCGTCGACTCGCTCGAGGAGCGGACGAAGTACTACATCGACCTTGCCATGACGCGAGCAGACCCTCATCCAGCGCCTCTCCGGCGTCGGCAAGCTCTCGAAGGAGGACGCCCTCCGCCTGGGCACCGTGGGTCCGACGGCCCGCGCCTCGGGCGTGGACCGCGACGCCCGGCGGGACGACCCGTACCTCGCCTACCCCGACGTGAGCTTCAAGGTGGTCATGGACGACCACTGCGACGTGTACGGCCGCACCGTCGTGCGCCTCGGCGAGCTGATGGAGACCTACTCCATCCTCCGCCAGCTCGTGAAGAAGATCCCGGACGGGCCCATCGCCGTGAAGGCGCCCCGGCGCATCCCCGAAGGGGAAGCGGTGAGCCGCTACGAGGCGCCGCGCGGGGAGGACGTGCACTACGTGCGCGGAAACGGCACGGAGAAGCCCGAGCGCGTGAAGGTGCGGGCCCCCACCCTCGCCAACTACTCCTCCGTGGCGAAGATGCTGGAGGACGGCTACCTGGCCGACCTGCCCATCGTCATCGCGGCCATCGACCCCTGCTTCTCCTGCACGGACCGCATGGTCGCGCTGCGGGACCGGACGGGGGGGAACACCGCACGATGGCTGGGACGAGGTCTCGCGCTACGGCATCGAATGGCACAAGGCGCGCGGCCTGGACTTCTCGACGCTGCGCATTCCCGGGAGGCGATCGGCGCATGAACGCCCTGTCTGGACCTGCGTGTGAACATCCTCGATCTTCCCCGGCCTGCTGTTCCTCCTCGTCATGGGGCTGGCGGGGCAGTTCGTGGACCGGAAGCTGTACGCGCGCCTGCAGAACCGCGTCGGCCCTCCCTGGTTCCAGCCCGTGGCCGACCTGTTCAAGCTCCTGGGCAAGGAGGCGGTGGTCCCCGAGGAGGCGGACCGCCGGATGTTCGTCATGGCCCCGGTGTTCGCGCTGGCCGCGGTGATCGCCGCGTTCCTCTACGTGCCCCTGTGGAGCACGCACGCCGGTCTTCTCCTTCGACGGACGACCTGGTGGTGGTGCTGTACCTCCTCCTCATCCCGACCCTCACGTTCTTCCTCGGCGGCTGGTACTCGCGCTCGATCTTCTCCACCCTCGGCGCGGTGCGCTCCATCACGCAGCTCTTCGCCTACGAGATCCCGCTCCTCATCGCGCTGCTCTCCCCCGCCCTGCTCGCCGACACGTGGTCCATCGCGGGGCATGGCCGTCTTCTACCTGGCGCACCCGTGGTACTGGCTGTTCAACCTCGTCGGGTTCGGCGTCGTGCCTGGTCACCCTCCTGGGCAAGCTGGAGCGCGTGCCCTTCGACGCTCCCGAGGCGGAGACGGAGATCGTGGCGGGAAGCTTCACCGAGTACAGCGGCCGGTACCTCGCCCTCTTCCGCATGGCCATCGACGCGGAGGCCATCGTCTCCTCGTCGCTCCTCGCGGCCGTGTTCCTCCCCTTCGGCTTCGGCCTGCCGGCGTGGCTCGGCGTCATCGTCTACCTGGCGAAGGTGGGTGGCATCCTCTTCGTCCTCGCGCTGCTGCGCACCGTGTTCGCGCGGCTGCGCATGGACCAGATGATCAATTTCTGCTGGCGCTGCGTGGCGCCGATCGCTTTCCTCCAGGTCATCATCGACCTCGTTGTAAAGGAGTTCCTGCCCCGATGAGCAAGAACACGACATCGCCACCGCCTCGGCGACATGATAGGCACGGTGCTCGGCTCCCTCTTCAGCAAGCCGGCGACGATCAAGTACCCCTACGCGCCTTTCCGGATGCCCGACAAGTTCCGCGGTCCCCCGAGCTGGGATTCCGACCGGTGCATCGGCTGCAAGCTGTGCATGCGCGACTGCCCCTCCGGGGCCATCACGATCACGAAGGTCGGCGAGAAGAGGTTCGACCAGACCGTGGACCTCGGGACGGTGCGTCTACTGCGGCCAGTG
Organism: uncultured Spirochaetota bacterium; assembly: GCA_963768665.1. Lineage (GTDB taxonomy): Bacteria > Spirochaetota > Spirochaetia > SZUA-6 > Fen-1364 > Fen-1364. The sequence goes on from CAVYIU010000008.1 coordinate 108,739, forward strand.
CGCGGAGACGTGCCCCCGCAAGGTGATCACCATCACCTCCGAGTTCGAGCTGGCGCAGGTGGACAAGGGCAACCTGAAGGTGACCTACCATGCCTCACCCGCACCCGGCGCCCGCCCCCATCGCCCCGGCAGCCGAGCCTGCTCCCGAGACCTCAGAAGAGCCCTGGAGAGCCGCAGGCCTGACGACAGGGTGGTCGTCCTCGGCGTCGGGTCGGAGCTCCGCTCGGACGACGCCGTTGGGGTGCGCATCGCGCAGCGGCTCTCGGAGCGGCTCGGCGATGCGCAGGCACGCGGCCGTCCGCCCCGGGCACACGTCGACGGCGGCGCGGCGCCTGAGAACGCCACCGGCGAGATCCGCGCGTTGCATCCCGCACACGTCCTGATCGTCGACGCGGCTGCGCATGGGCGAGCCGCCCGGCACCATCCGCCTCATCGACCCTGCGAACATCGGCGGCGCCTCCTTCGGGACGCACGGCCTGCCCCTCACCGTCCTGGCCTCCTACCTCGCCACGGAGATCGCGTGCGTCGTCACGATCATCGGCATCCAGCCGGCGAGCATCGAGTACGGCGAGAAGCTTTCGGCGCCGGTCGCCGCTTCCGCCGAGGAGGTCATCCATGCCCTCGAGCAGTGCCTGGGCTGAGAAGGCGCCTGCCCCGTGACACGGCGCGGGCGTGCTCGCATCGTCACGCCGATCATGGCAGTCCCCCAGGCCGCGCGCCGAGCGTGTCCTCGGGAGACCTGACCGCGCAGGCCCCCCTTGGCCCCCGTCCTGGCGTGTCAGCTCCCCGTTCCCGGTGCGCGCCGGGCCCGCTTCAGGAGATGGCGCCCGACGTACCAGGCGAGGAGGAGCGCAAGGAGCGCCAGGACGACGACGTCGATGACCCTGCTGTAGCGCAGCACCGTGTCCCAGTTTCTCCGCAGGGTGAACCCGGCCCAGGTGAGAAAGGAGTTCCACGCCGCCGCCCCGACGAGCGTGAACAGGCAGAAGGGCAGCAGCCTCATGCGGCTCATTCCCGCGGGGATCGAGATGAGATGCCGGACGATGGGAATGAAACGGGCGACGAGGATCGTGAGGCCGCCGCGGCGCTGGAAAAAGCGATCGGTCCAGGCGAGATCATCCGCGTCGAGGAGGAGATAGCGGCCGAACCTGTTCACGAACGGCCTGCCGCCGAACCTGCCGATCGCGTACCCGACCAGAGACCCGACGATGCTCCCCAGCGTGGCGAAGATGATCACGCCCGCCCACGACAGGGTCCCTTCCGCGACGGCGAACCCGGCGAACGGCATCACCGCCTCGCTCGGGACGGGGAGCACCATGCTCTCTGCCACCATGAGGAGAAAGACGCCGCCGTAGCCGATGGCCTGGATGACGTGCGTGCCGAATGCCGCGATCGACTCGGTAATGCCCACCGGTACCCCCCCTGCAGTGTAGCACGCACTCCCGCCGTCACGGTGCGCGGGCGCAAAAAAGGCCCGCACGGTGCGGGCCTTTGCCTGGTGCGATCAGGGCCTAGAAGTTCCCCTCGGTGACCGCTTTCCTGCCGAAACCTCCGCGCTTCGAATACCACACGGAGCCGAGGATGATGACCACGCATGCTGCCCCGGCGATACCCACCCAGACGTTCAGCGTGAGCCCGACCAGCAGCGGCGCCGCGAGGAGCGACACGAGGTTGATGACCTTGATCATGGGGTTGAGGGCCGGGCCCGAGGTGTCCTTCAGCGGGTCTCCGACCGTGTCGCCGATGACCGAGGCCTTGTGGGCTTCCGAGCCCTTGCCGCCGTACAGCCCGTCCTCGATGGTCTTCTTCGCGTTGTCCCACGCGCCGCCCGAGCTGGCCATGAACACCGCCAGGAGCTGGCCCGAGAGGATGACGCCGCCCAGGAACCCGCCGAGGGCTTCCACGCCGAGGAGCAGGCCGATCGCGATCGGCGAGAGCACGGCGATCAGCGCCAGCGGGATCAGCTCGCGCTGCGCCGCGGTGGTGCACAGGGCCACCGTCTGGCCGTAGTCCGGCTTCACCTTTCCTTCCAGGAGGCCGGGGATCCTGAACTGCCGCCGCACCTCCTCCACGATGAGCCCCGCTGCCCGCGCCACCGAGTTCACCGTGAGGGAGGAGAACAGCCAGGGGATGGTGCCGCCGATGAGCAGGCCGATGAAGACGCTGGGCACCGAGATGCGGATGCCTGTGACCGCCAGCCACAGCTCTTGCGCGATACGCCCAGCGCCTTCTGCACGAGGGTGACGTCCGTGAGGAAGGAGCCGAAGAGCGAGACCGCCGCGATGACCGCGGAGCCGATGGCCACGCCCTTGGTGATGGCCTTGGTCGTGTTGCCCACCGCGTCGAGGTCCGCCATGATCTGGCGCGCCTTCTGGTCGAGCCCGGCCATCTCCCCGATCCCGTTCGCGTTGTCGGAGATGGGGCCGAACGAGTCCATGGCCACGTTGTTGCCCGTCAGGGTGAGCATCCCGATGCCCGTCATGGCCACGCCGTAGAGCACGTAGGTGACGTCCTGGCCCCAGTAGATGAGGACCGCGGCGAGGATGGTGAGCCCGATGACGATGGCCTGCCAGAAAGTGGCCTCGAAGCCCACCACGAGGCCGCGGAGGATGACCGTGGCGGGGCCGGTGCGGGTCGCCGTGGCGATGTCCTTCACCGGCTTGTGGTGCGTGTCGGTGAAATACTTGGTGAGCTCGTCGAGGGCGATGGCCAGCGCGATGCCGACGCCCACCGAGAGCGAACGCGCGCCACTCGTGCATGTAGAAGATGGCGAGGAAGAGGAACGCGACCAGAGAGATCGCGGCGCTGGAGTAGAAGCCCCTGTTGATGGAGGAGAGAGCGTTCTCGTTGCCACCGTCCTTCTTGCTGCCGCGCACGAGGTAGGTCCCGAAGATCGAGGAGAGGACCCCGATGCCGCGCACGAGGAGCGGGAAGATGATCCACTTCAGCTCGTTGGTGGCCATGACGAGCGCCACGCCGAGGATCAGGCCCGAGACGATGGTCACCTCGTAGGACTCGAAGATGTCCGCCGCCATGCCCGCGCAGTCACCGACGTTGTCGCCGACGAGGTCGGCGATGACCGCCGCGTTGCGGGGGTCGTCTTCCGGCATCCCCGCCTCGACCTTGCCGACGAGGTCAGCGCCGACGTCCGCGGCCTTGGTGTAGATGCCGCCGCCCACCCTCATGAACAGGGCGAGGAGCGTGCCGCCGAATCCGAAGCCCAGGAGGGCGTCGGGGGCAGCCATGCCCCATGTAGAGGAAGATGGCCGTGCCGCCGAGGAGGCCCAGGCCGTCGGTGAGCATGCCCGTGATGGTGCCCGAGCGATAGGCGATCTTCAGGGCGTCCGCGAAGCTCGTGCGCGCCGCGGTCGCCACGCGGACGTTGCCCTGGACAGCCATGCGCATCCCGAACTGGCCGACGAGGAGCGAGAAGACGGCGCCCAGGACGAAGGCGACCGCGCGGGCAATCCCGACGAGAAGGCGGATCTGGCCGTCGCTGTAGCCGGCAAAGCGCTCGGTGGCCGCGGCACTGGGCGCCACGACGTACACGGAGAAGAACAGGACGACGGTGAGCACGGCGATCAGCGGGATGATGGTCCGCAGCTGCCTCTTCAGGTACGCGTCCGCCCCTTCGCGGATGGCGTCCCAGACCAGCTTCATCTCGGCCGTCCCCGTCTCGTACCGCATGACCTGCCGCCGCAGGAACAGCGCGTAGAGCAGGCCGATGACCGCGATGCCGAGCACGACCCAGAGGGATACGGACTCGAACTTCGTGGCGTTCAACAGGTGTGACATGCAATTCCTCCCATCAGCCCCGAGCGGCAACCAGGATCCCGGTGTCAGCGTCGATTGGCAGTTCGAAGCCGGCATGAGTACACGTCGGCGTGCCTGGCCCGCGTGAGTCCACGTCGGCGGATCAGAAAACCCAGCGTACGCTAAGCGAAGTGATCGAGAGTGTCAAGCCGCTGAGATGTCAGGGCGCGCGCACATAAACCCGGGACGGTGCGGGCGGGCGGTCACGCGCCGAAGACCACCCGTTCCAAGTAGGCGTTGTCCCACCCTGCCTTCAGTCGTTTTCCTTTGACGCTGCGCTTGGAGGTTTTCTCCTGCTTGATCAGGTTCAGCGCGATATGACGTAGCACGGCGAAGTTCGCCGGGGAATGGTCTTTTCTGATTCTGCTCTCGTCCTCACGGAAGGCGATGTCCATCACCCAGTGCAGCGAGTTCTCAACCGCCCAGTGACCCCGTACCGCATGGGCGAACTGCTGCGCGTCAGGCGGGAGGCTTGCGATGAAATAGCGGATGTCCGTGGTCGATTGTCCGTTGATCTCGCGGGTGGATTTCACCATGCCAATGCTGCCAAGGTCCTTCCACCCCTTGGCCTCCTCCAACCATGAGATCTCGGAGGTCACATAATACTCTCGCCGCTCAAAGCGCCCGTGATCCTTCTCTACCGTATTGTAGCTGTCGTGGGGGATATCGCGAAAGTTTCTCCCAAGTGCATCGTCGAGATACAGCTTCACGTTCTCATGCAAGGTGCCTTGATTGCCTTTCAGCGCCAGCACATAGTCGGCGCCTTTCTCCCGAATGTCCTTTGTGATCTGTTTCTGGCAGCCCATCGCATCGATGGTCACTACACAGCCGCCTAACTCCAGGAGCTTCAGCAACTCGGGAATGGCATCGATCTCGTTGGACTTCTCTTCTACCCTCAACTGAGCCAGCACCATGCTGCTGTGATTTGCCCAGGCGCTTACCATATGCATCGCCGGCATCCCGCCTTGCACATCGAAGCTCCTGCGCGCCGTTTTGCCGTCGATAGAAACCACTTCGACTTCCTTCTCCTTCAGGAGTGGCCTCAACGCTCTGACCCAGGACAAAAAGCCCGCCTGGAACTCCTCGGGCTTCAAGCGGATGAATACCCGTCGCAGGGTGTCGTGAGAAGGAATGCCGTTGGGAAGCTCCAGGAACCTGCGAAACCACTCTTCCTTCGATTTGGCGAACTCTTCGATGTCCTCCCAGGTGTCAGCGTTGCAGATCACTGCACAGATGGCGATGGCGAGTATATCGATGAGCTTGTGCAGCTTGTTTCGCTCGATCCGCGGGTCTTTGAGGTCGCTAAAGTGGTCGATGATTCGAGGTGATTGCTCCTTATCCATGTGTCCCTCCCAGGATGCATGTCTGGGAGGAGTGTTTCACAAATCTTGGAGAAAATCCGGAGGTATAAGAATTTCTCCGGCGCATAGAAATTCATGAAAGACCCGCCTCCACTGCCCCCTGCCTAATATTTATGTGCGCGCGCCCTGGCTGAGATGTATTCATCTCGGCACGCTGAGATGTATTCATCTCGGCACGCTGAGATGTATTCATCTCGGCACGCTGAGATGTATTCATCTCGGCACGCTGAGATGTATTCATCTCGGCACGCTGAGTACGCCGCTGACTTGAATTGCCGCGGAGGCGCGTGTACAATGATGTCCGCAAGGAGAGTGCAATGTTTGCCGGCAAGACGATTCTGCAGATACTCGGCATGGGCGGGGCAACGATGTACGTGCTCCTGCTGTGCTCGGTGCTCTCCCTCGGGGTCATCATCGACAGGGTCGTGAGCTACGCCCGCCAGGCGCGCGTGGCGCGGGCCGGCTTCATGGAGCGCATCAAGGACGAGCTGAGACGCAAGGACATCGAGCGCGCCATCGCGCTCTGCCGGGACACCGACGCACCGTTCGCCAAGGTCGTGCAGGCGGGGCTGGAGAAGGCCGGCCGCGCGGAAAAACTCGTGAGCGGCGTCATGGAACGCCAGATAGCCATCGAGGCGGCGCGCCTGGAGAGGCTCACCAGCATCGTGGCGACCATCGGGAACGTCGCCGTGTACATCGGCCTCTTCGGCACGGTCCTCGGGATCATCCGCGCCTTTCGCGACATCTCGGTGGCAGGGACAGGCGGCATGGACGTCGTGATCGGCGGCGTCGCAGAGGCGCTCATCACCACCGCCACGGGACTTGCCGTGGCGGTCCCGTCGGTCGTTCTCTACAACTACTTCAGCAGGCGCATCGAGCGGTTCGTGGACGACATGGAGCTCGCCGCCTCCGAGACCACCGAGCTGGTCGCCCGGTAACATGAGGTTCCGAAGCAGGGGCCGGGAAGGCCTCATCGCCGGCATCAACATCACGCCCTTCACCGACGTGGTGCTCGTCCTCCTGGTCATCTTCATGATCGCCACGCCGCTGCTCATCCGCTCCGAGATCAAGGTGAATCTCCCGCGCACCGCCGCGGCGGACGCGGCCGGCCAGCGCAGCCTCGTCATCACGATCGATCCCGCGGGCGCCCTTTACGTTGACGGCGCCCGCACGGCGCTCGCCGACTTGAGGCAGACCCTCACGGCGGCGCTCGCCCAACGGGCGGATTCCCCCGTGATCATCATGGGCGACCGCGACGTGCGCTACGACCTTGTTGTCCAGGTCCTGGAGATCGCGCGCTCCTGCGGGGTGAACAAGCTCTCCCTCGCCGTGCAGGTGAAAAAGTAGCAACGGCGCCCCGCGGCGGGGTTGCATCTCCAGGGATTTTCACAAGGAGGCAGTTATGGACAATCGTGCCCGGTCGGCGGTCGTCTCGGGGACGATCCTCATCCTGCTCGGGACGTTCTTCCTCGTCACGCGCTTCGTCCCGGGGATCTTCACCACCTTCAGCTGGCCGTTCGTCATCATCGGCGTTGGCGCCATCTTCATGATCATCGCGCTTGTCACGTGGACGCCGGGGCTTGCCGTTCCCGCCTGCATCATCGGGGGGATCGGGGGGCTCCTGTACTGGCAGAACCTGACCGGGGACTGGTGGACGTGGTCCTACGCGTGGGCGCTCATCCCCGGCTTCGTCGGCGTGGGGGTCGCGCTGAACGAGCTCATGGAAGGTCGCCCGCTGCGGGCGCTGGTGGAAGGGGGCTGGCCGATCCTCATCAGCCTCCTCCTGTTCTTCCTCTTCGGATCGTTTTTCGGCGCGGTGCCCTGGTACGGACCGTGGTGGGCCATCGTGCTCATCGCCATCGGGGTTCTCGTGATCCTCCGTCCGCTCATCCGCAAGGGCAAAGGGTAATCGCATGAAAAGGTGGAACTTCATCATCGGCGCCGGGCTGGTCATCCTGGGCGTGTTCGCCCTCCTCCAGGTGGGCCTGGACGTGGTCGGCATCCATTTCCGGATCTGGTGGCTTTTCTGGCCGCTCCTGCTCATCGGCGTGGGCGTGTGGATCGTGACGGGCTTCAGCCGGCACCCGGGATCGGCGGCACCGCGCGAGCAGGCGTCGGTGCCCCTGGACGGCGCCACGGAGGCGGCGGTGACTGTGCGTCACGGCGCCGGCCGGCTCACCATCGCCGCGGGGACCGCAGGGGACCATCTCGTCAGCGGCAGCTTCGGCGGCGGCCTTGCCACGACGAAAAGCATGGACGGGAAGCGGCTGCGTCTCGAGATGGGCGTGCGGGACCGCGACGTGTCGCACTACATCTTCGGCCCCTGGCATCGCGGGTGGACCGGCGCCCTGGACTGGGACTTCACGGTCAACCCCTCCGTCTCGCTGTCGCTGCGCCTGGAAACAGGCGCCAGCGAGAGCCGGCTGTCCCTCGGCGACCTGCAGGTCAGGGAGCTGGTGCTGAAGACAGGCGCGAGCTCGACCACCATAGACCTCCCCAGGGCCGCGGGCCACACGCTGGCGTCCATCGAGTCAGGCGCCGCATCGGTGAGGATACGGGTTCCCCAGGGCGTCGCGGCGTCCATCAGCGTGAAAAGCGCGCTCGCCGGCATCCACGTGGACACCACCCGTTTCCCGCGGAGCGGCAGCGGCGCCTATGTCTCTCGGGACTATGACCAGGCGGCGAACAAGGTCGAGATCCTCGTGGAGACCGGCGTCGGGTCAGTCGAGGTAACCTGAGTCACGCGGGGCGGCGGAATCCGCCCCGCCTCTCCCCCGGGACGTCGTTGAACGACGCGCCTCTTTCGTGTGACAGTGGGCGCGGGGGGGATCCAGGAATGCCTTCTTTTCCAAATCGGCACACGGTCGCCGCGGCCGTTGCCGCCATGGCTCTGCTGGCTTCGGCCGCGGTGTACGGCGCCGGCTTCGCGTCCGGCGCGGAAGCGGTGCAGCCCGGCGATCTGGCCACGGCAGACCACGTCGAGTTCGTTTCGGCGGCCGCCATTGCGGCGCGCGCATCCGCGCTGTTCAAGGACTACCCCCTCCCTCCGTTGCAGCACGGCGTGGACATCTACCGGCTGCGGTTCACCAGCCGGGACTTTGACGGGTCCATGGCTCCCATCACGGCACTCCTGTACGTCCCGCGCGTGGAGGCGCGCGTCGAGATGCCGGTGCTTGTCTTCGGGGCCGGGACGACCGGCGTCGGGGACGCCTGCGCCCCGTCCCTCGAGCAGGTCGAAGGGCGCCACTTCGGCGACTACGAGGAGAACATGCTGGCCTACGCGGCCCTCGGGCTGATCGTCGTCCTCCCCGACTACCTCGGCTTCGACGATCCCACCCGGCCGCAGCGCTACTTCAGCCACGACGCCGAGGGCCATGTCATGCTCGACGCCGCGCGGGCGGTCACCGCGTTCTACAAGGACGCGGCAGACCTTGCGCGGCCCATGGGGAAAGTGTTCGTGGCGGGATACTCGCAGGGCGGGCACGCGGCATTCTCTGCCGTGGACCTGTGGAAACTGTACGCGCCCGAGGTTCCCCTGGCCGGGGTCATCGGGTTCGGCGCCACCACGGACGTGGAGGCGCTCCTGCGAGAAGGCCCCGCGTACGCTCCCCTGATCTTCTATGCCTACTCTGTCATGTACGGGTACGGGGAGGTGGACCCCAACCTCTACCTCCAGACCCATTTCGCCCAGACGCTGGAGCACGACGTGACATCGATGTGCATCGACCAGTTCCAGGCGTACTACTCGTACGACGAGGCGAAGGTCTACGCACGGTCGTTCGCCGTTTCCCTCTTCCGTCACGAGCTCTGGAGGTCGCACCCGTCACTCTTCCGTCGGCTCAACGAGAACCGGGCCGGCCTCGGCGGGCACGGCGTCCCCTCTCTGGTGGTGCAGGGAGCGTCGGACTTCATCGTGACATCGGCCACCCAGCGGGCATTCGTCGACGAGCTTCGTATTCGAGGAAGCGTGGTGAGCTACGCGAACCTGCCGGGCGTCACGCACAAGGAAGTGCGGCAGGCAGGCTTCAAGATGTCCCTGGACTGGATCAGGCTCGTCGCCCGGGGAGACGAGCCGCCTGCCGACTGAGCCGAAGCAGGCGGGCGACAGGCGCCGCGCCGGCCGCCTGCGCTGCGACAGGCGCGGCGCCTGCGCTGGGTCGTCAGCCCGCCAGCGTGTCCGTCCAGGCGAGGCCCTTCTCGATCACGGCCACCATCTCGTCGATCTCGGGGCGCGTGATGATGAGCGGCGGCGAGATGAAGATGTAGTCCCAGTTGCTGTACAGGTACAGCCCGTTGTCCATGAAGATCTTGCCCAGCTGGCCGGAGATGTTGCGGATGGAGTCGTTGTAGCCGGCGATGGGCGCCTTGGTCTTCTTGTTGGAGACCAGCTCGATGCACGCCCACAGGCCCTGGCAGCGCGTGTCGCCCACCGACGGGTGTTTCGCCTCGAGCGCCTTGAGCTTCTCGGCCAGGTACTCCCCGTCCTCGCGCGACTTCTCGATGAGGTTTTCCTTCTTGTACACCTCGATGTTGGCGATGCCGCACGCGCAGGCCAGCGCGTGGCCGCAGTAGGTGAGGCCCGAGGTGAACTTGCGCTCCTGGAAGTAGTCCCAGATCTTCTTGCTCCAGATGGTGGCGCCGAGCTGCACGTAGCCGGAGGTGATGCCCTTGGCCGTGCTGATGATGTCCGGCACGATGTCGAAGTGCTCGATGCCGAACCACTTCCCCGCCCTGCCCCACGCCCGCCATGACCTCGTCGGAGATCAGGAGGATCCCGTTCTCGTCGCAGAGCTGGCGCAGGCCCTTCATGTAGCTCTTCGGCGGAATGATGATGCCGTTCGTGCCGACGATCGGCTCGATGATGATGGCGGCCACCGACTTCGGGTTGTCGTACATGAGCTGCTCTTTGAGCACGGCGAGCGTCTTCTGCCCGCACTCCTCGGGGTCCGTGGAGCCGAACGGGCAGCGGTACGGGTAGGGGCCGAAGAAGTGGACCACGCCGGGGATGCCGGGCTCCGCGGGCCAGCGGCGCGGATCACCGGTGAGCGTGATGGCGCCCGCCGTGGCGCCGTGATAGCTCTTCCAGGCCGCGTAGATCTTCTGGCGGCCCGTGAACCAGCGTGCCGACTTGATGGCGTTCTCGTTGGCCTCCGCGCCGCCGTTGGTGAACAGCACGTAGTCCAGGTCCCCGGGGGTGACCTCCGCGACCATCGACGGCGAGCTTCGCCTTGGCCTCCGTGCCGAAACCGGGGGACACGAAGCACAGCTTCTCCATCTGCGCCTTCATGGCGTCCAGCACGTGCCGGTTGCCGTGCCCGAGGTTGATATTCAGGAGGCCCGAGCAGCCGTCCAGGATCTTCCTCCCGTCGGTGTCATACATGTAGATGCCTTCGGCGTGGTCGATCACGGTCGGCTTCCACCCTCCCTGCTGCCTTCCAGCTGTAGATGACGTGCTCGCGGTCGAGCTGCTGCAGTTCCTCGGTCTTCATGTCCTCTCCTGTGCGTGTGCGTCAGGTCTCGTTCGCCGTCTTCAGGATGCATTGCAGGAGCACGTTGGCCCCTGCCTCGCAATCCTCCCACGCCGTGTTCTCCACTTCCACGTGGCTGCGCCCGCCGATGCTGGGAACGAAGATCATGGCGGTGGGACAGACCTGGTTCATGTAGCTGGCGTCGTGCCCGGCGCCGCTTACCATGTGCAGGTGGGAGTACCCCAGAATCCTTCGCCGTGTCCAGCACCCGCTGCACGAGCTTCTCGTTGAAAGGCGCGTGCGCCACGCGCCAGGTTTCCTCGATGCGCAGGGGCGTGCCCCGCGCGCCGCGATCTTCTGGAAGTCCTTCTTGAGCAGTTCCCACGCCGAAAGCGCATGGTCGTCATCCCAGGAGCGGATGTCCACGGTGAAGTGGACCTTGTCGGGGATGATGTTGCGCGAGTTGGGATAGTTCTGGATCTCCCCCACCGTGGCGACCATGTCGCCGCGGGTCCCCGCGGCTGCTCCCTTCATGCGATTCGGAAGCGTGTTCACCGCGAGGATCATCTCCGCCGCCGCGCACAGGGCGTCATGCCGCCCTTCCATCGGCGTGGGCCCGACCTGGTTCGCCTCGCCCTCCAGGTAGACGTCGTACCAGTGGAGACACAGGATCCCTTTCGGCGCGCCGATGGTCTTCTTCTGCCGCTCGAGCATCGGTCCCTGCTCGATGTGGAACTCGAAGTACGCGTGCGTGGGGTGCTTCTTCGCCGGCGCGGTGCCCTTGTACCCGATGCGCGCCAGCTCGTCACCCTGCTTCTTCCCGTCCTTGTCCGCGCGGGCGTAGGCCCAGTCCCGCTCCAGCGCGCCCGCCCACACGCCGGATGCCACCATGGCGGGTGCGAACCGCGACCCTTCCTCGTTGGTCCAATCAACGATGACGAGGGGCCGCTCGGTCTCGACCTTGTTCTCGTGCAGCGTGCGCATCACCTCCAGGGTCCCCATGACCCCGAGGATGCCGTCGAATCTTCCGCCGCGCGGCTGCGAGTCCACGTGGGACCCGCTCATGACCGGCGGGAGATTCTCGTGCCGTCCCTTGCGCCTGCCGAAGATGCTGCCCATCTCGTCGACGGTGACGTCGAGATCGATCTCCCTCATCCACGTGACCAGCAGGTCGCGGGCCCGGCGGTCCTCGTCGGACAGTGCGAGCCTCTGCACGCCCCCGGCGGCGTGGCGCCGATCTTCGCCATCTCCTCCAGGCTTGCGCGCAGCCGCGCCCCGTTGATCCTCAGCTTCGGGGTGTCCATGGTGCCTTCCTCAGAACGCTGCCAGCGGCTGGCGCTTGACGAACTTCCCCTTGACCCCGTCCCCGACGAATTTCACCTGGTCGCCGCTCCACTCGGCCACCTTGCGGCCGCGGGAGTAGACCACCTGCGGCATGCCCGTCATTTCCCAGCCCTCCCACGGCGTGTAGTCCACGTTCTGGTGCAGCTTCTTCTGGGTGATGGTGAACTTCCGCTTCGGGTCGAAGACGACGATGTCCGCGTCTTTCCCCGCCGCGATGGCGCCCTTGTTCGCGAGGCCGAACATGCGCGCCGTGCCGGTGGACAGCACGTCGACCATGCGCTCCTTCGTGATGCGGCCCTTCACAACGCCCTCGGTGTGCAGGAGCATCAGCATCGTCTCGATCCCCGGCGCCCCGTTGGGTATCTTCCTGTAGTCGTCCTTCCCGGCCATGTCCTTCTGCCCCTTGAAGTTGAACGGGCAATGGTCGGTGCCGACGGTCTGCACGTCGCCGTCCCGCAGGCCGAGCCACAGCTCGTCCAGGCTCGCCTGGGGCCGCAGGGGCGGGGACATCACGTACTTCGCCCCGTTCCAGTCCGGCTCGTTGTAGCGGTCCTCGGTGAGCGTGAGGTACTGGGGGCAGGTCTCCGCGTACACGTGGAGCCCGCGGTCGCGCGCTGCCCTGACCTTCCCGAGCCCCTGGCCGGAAGAGAGATGGACGATGTAGATGCGGCTGCCGGTGAACTCCACGGCCTTCGCCGCGCGGTCCACCGCCTCCTCCTCGGCGAGGATGGCGTGCGCCCGGGCATGGTCCATCGGCGCGAGGGTGCCGGCAGCGGCGAGGCGCTCGTTCATCCGGCGGATCATGTCGAAGCTCTCCGCGTGCACCTGCACCAGGCCGCCGTGCTTCTTCGTTTCCTCCAGGAGCCGGATCATGGCGTAGTCGTCAACGCGGAAGTCGTAGAAGAGGAAAATCTTGAAGCTGGGCGTCCCGTAGTCGTTGATGGCCTTCTTCACTTCCTCGATGACATCGGGACGGGCGTCGGTGACCCCCGGGTGTATGCTGAAGTCCACCACGCTCTTCCCCTCTGCCTTGCCTTTCTGGCGGTCGACGGCATCCTGCAGCTTTTCGCCCTTGCCCTGGAGGCTGAAGTCGATGATGCAGGTGGTGCCGCCGCACGCCGCGGCGATGGAGCCCGTCTTCCAGTCGTCGGACGACGTCGTTCCCATGAAGGGCATGTCGATGTGCGTATGAGGGTCGATGGCCCCCGGCAGGATGTATTTCCCCGAGGCGTCGATGGTTTCGTCGGCCTTCACGGCGAGTCCCGTTCCGACGGACTTGATGATCTCCCCGTCCAGGAATACGTCAGCGGCGTAGGAGCCGCCGGCCGTGACAACCAGGCCGTTCTTCAGCAGCACGCTCATTGCGACCTCCTCTTTCCTGTCGCGTCAGGCCCGGGGTCCCACGGGCACTTTCACCTGGCGCTCGAGACCCTTGTCCATCACGCGGGTGGGCCGACGCACCCAGCCCTTCGGCATTTCCTTGTGGCTGATCAGGTCGGGAACCGGGCAGATGAAGCCGCAGATCATGCAGCTGAGGCACTTGTCCTCCACCAGCTTCGGGCGCCGCGTCTCGGCGTCCCACTCCAGCGCCTGCCCCCCGGCGTCCCTGCACACGATGTAGCACTGACCGCATCCCACGCATCGATCCAGGTCGTACGCGGCCACGCCCTGGCGCGTGAGATCGAAGTGGTCCGTGGTCTGGAGCTTCGGCAGCGCCTTGCCGATGAGGTCCTCGGCCCGCGTGATCCCGCGGGAGAGCATGTAGTCAGTCAGGCCCTCGACCATGTCCTGCACGATGCGGTAGCCGTACTTGATGATGCCGGTCGTCACCTGGATGGTCGTGGCGCCGACCAGGAGATACTCCAGGGCGTCAATCCACGTTTCCACGCCGCCCATGGCGGAGAGCGGCAGGCCGAGCTCCGCGCACTGCGCCATCTCGGCGATGAAATGAAGCGCGATGGGCTTTATCGCTGCGCCGGAGTACCCGCTCATTGCGCCCACGCCGAAGACGTTCGGCCGGGCCACCCAGTCGACGAGCCCGATCTCCGAGATCGCGCGGAACGTGTTCACCGCCGATATGCCGTCCGCTCCGCCATTCTTCGCGTACAGGGCCGGCTCGGTCATGTCGGTGATGTTCGGCGTCATCTTTGCCAGGACGGGGATGCTCACCGCCTTCTTCACGGTGGCCGTGAACTTCTCCAGCAGGTGCACGGCCTGGCCGACCTTGTGGCCCGAGCCTTCGACCGTCATGTGCGGGCAGGAGAAGTTCAGCTCCAGCATGTCCGCGCCGTTGTCGGCAGCCGCCTTTGCCAGGAAGGCCCACTCGTCGTTGGAGAACCCCATGATGCTCGCGATGATGGGATGGTCGGGGTACTTCTTTTTCAGGTACAGGAAATCGGCCAGGTTGTCCTTCAGCGGACGGTCGGAGATCTGCTCCACGTTCTGCAGACCCACCAGCCGCTTGGCCTCGTAGTGATACGCGTTCATGCGGGGCGAGGGGTGGATGATGGGGATGCGGTCCGAGTTCAGCGTCTTGTAGCAGACCCCTCCCCAGCCCTGCTCGAATGCCTGCTCCACCATTTCCGCGCTGTTGGAGACAGGCGAGGAGGAGAGCAGGAACGGGTTCCTGAACCTCACGCCGCAGAAGTTGACGGAAAGGTCGACGCCCGGCCCCCGCGTGGTGTGCGTTTCGTGTGCCATGATCCGCGCCTCCTCTAGCTCAGCGCCGCGCGGATTGCCCGCGCGGCCAGTTTCCCGTCCTGCACCGCCTCGACGACGAGGCCGGGACCCCGGGCGATGTCGCCACCCGCGTAGATGGACTTTGCGGACGTCTTCCCGGTGGTCCTGTCGGTGACGATGAGCCCGCGCCGGTCTGTCTTCACGACGCTCGCCCAGTCCGCCTTGTCGGGCCTGTTGCCGATCGCCTCGACGGCGACCTGGGCCTCCAGGGTCCAGTCGGTTCCCCTGATCTCTTCCGGCTTGCGCCGGCCCGAGGAGTCCGGCTCCCCGAGCTGCGTCCTCGCGAGCTTGACACCTGCCAGGCGGCCCGCCGCGTCCGCGGCGTACCCCACCGGCTGGTTGAGAAGGATGAAGTGCACCCCGTGGCGCAAGGCAGCGACGCGCTCTTCCTCTTCCGCGGGCATCTGCGCAAACGAGCGACGGTAGACCAGGTACACGTCGCGGGCACCCATCTTGAGCGCCGACTCGACGCAGTCCATCGCCACGCTGCCTCCGCCGATGACAGCCACGGTCTTTGCGGCTACCAGGACGCCGACGTCGGCGAACCTTTCCTCGCGCAGCATCGCGAGAAACTCCACCGAGGTGTACACGCCGCGCAGGGCGTCCCCGCCCGGGATCCTTTCGGCGGACCAGAGGCCCGGCGCAATGAACACGGCTTTGAACCCCTCACGGAGAAGCTTCTCCACCCCGGCTGCCCCGTCGATCCTGGTGCCGACCACGAACTGCACGCCGAGCACGGCAAGGTCGTTGATTTCGTTGGCGAGGAACGTCCTGTCGAACCGGTACGCCGGTACACCGTAGCGCACGACGCCGCCGACCTCCGCGCGCTCCTCGTAGACGGTGACGGCAAAACCCCCCTGCGCGAGCTCCGCGGCGCAGGAGAGTCCTGCCGGCCCCGAGCCGACCACGGCAACCTTCCCCATGCTCGCTGCAACCGGGTGCAGGGGCTGGAAGCCGGCTTTCCACGCGTGCTCCACCAGGGCGCGCTGGATCATGCCGATCCTGATGGGGGTCCCGATGCCGGTGGCGCTGCATTCCTTTTCGCAGAGCCTGCCGGTCGGGCACAGCACGCCGCAGGCGCCGCCGAGGATGTTGTTGGTCTTGATGGTGCGGATGGCACCGGTGATGTTGTGCAGGCGCAGCTTCCTGATGAACGTGCCCGGGTCGGTCTCCGCCGGACAACCACGGGAGCAGGGAGGATCATGGCAGAGGAGGCAGCGATCCGCCTCGGCAGCTGCCTGGGCGAGGTCGAAGCCTTTCGCCATGTGCTGGAATCCCTCGGCAATGCCCATGCGGGAGCCTCCTTGCGAAAAAACCTTTTCCGCGGCCGACGGCGACGCGCGGTGAGGACACAGGACGGTCCGGTCAGGAAGACGTTGCAAGCGTTGAAGGACTCAAGGGACGCGCATCGCCGCGGCCGGGGAGGACCGGACCTTTCACCGATGCGGTATGAGGACGATTATAGGACCTGCCCCGGGGTTTGTAAACAGAAATTCTCGCTGCAGAAATGATTTGACGCGCTTTTCACGCGGGCCCTATAATCGTCGCAAAACACCGTGATCCAAAGGAGTCCGCCCATGCCACGCATCGTCCGCTGCGGTCACATCCAGGCTTCCAATCCCCGTCACGAAGGATCCCTCCAGGAGATCAAGGAGGCGATGATCCTGAAGCACCTTCCGCTCGTCGAGGAGGCCGGGAAGAAGGGCGTGCAGATCCTGTGCCTGCAGGAGATCTTCCACGGCCCGTATTTTCCGGCGGAGCAGGACATCCGGTGGTACGCCACCGCGGAGACCGTTCCCGGGCCCATCACGGAGCGCATAGCGCCGATCGCGAAGAAGTACCGGATGGCCATGGTCATTCCCGTGTACGAAAAGGAGCAGGACGGAGTCTACTTCAACACCGCGGCAGTCCTGGATGCCGACGGGAAGTTCCTGGGCAAGATGCGCAAGGTGCATATCCCGCACACCTACCCCGCATTCTGGGAGAAGTTCTACTTCAAGCCGGGCACCCTCGGGTTCCCGGTCTTCCAGACCGCCTACGCGAAGATCGGCGTGTACATCTGTTATGACCGCCACTTCCCCGAGTGCGCCCGCATCCTCGCCCTGAAGGGCGCCGAGATCCTCTTCAACCCGTCGGCGACCACCGAGGGCAAGTCGAAGTACCTGTGGGAGCTGGAGCAGCCGGCCCAGGCCGTGGCGAACGGCGTGTTCATCGGCGCCAACAACAGGGTGGGCCTGGAAAAGCCCTGGGAGTTCGGCAGGTTCTACGGCTCCAGCTACTTCGTCGATCCTCGGGGCAAGATCCTCGTGAAGGGATCGGAGGACAAGGACGAGGTCGTGGTGGCCGATCTCGATCTCGACCAGATCCGCGAGGTTCGGGACGGCTGGCAGTTCTTCCGCGACCGCCGTCCCGAGCTCTACGGCGAGATCGGGGAGCAGCTGCCCTGAAAGACGACCGCGTAGCGTTCCGCCACGGCAGGGACTTCCACCACGGTTCCGAATCCATCGCGGCGATCTTCGGGTCTCCATCATCCTCATGAGCCTCCTGACCACGATCGTGACACCGCTCGTCCTGCGAGGCTGGCTCTATCGGGCGGCCGGCCCGAAGACGGTGCCCGCATAGGATCGCAGCCGGCGGCCCTGATCGCGCCACCCTATTGCACCAGCAGGAGCACTACGAAGCAGGCGGTCATGAGCGCCATGCCGACAGGCAGGCCGAACACCGCCCACGCACGCGCGTCGATCTTCAGGCGCCCGGCGGCGATGATATTGGGGATGTTGCCGGGCACGAGCATCCCACCGGCGATCAGCAGCCCCATGAGCGCCGCAACCACCTGGTGGATCTCCATGGCCGGCACGATCTCTGCCGCGGTGAGCGTGGCGTTGTCCAGGATGGCCGACACGATGTTCGCCCAGAACAACGCGAGGTGCGACACCGAGCCCGCGAACCTGTCGATGATGGGCGTGAATCCCGTTCCCAGGAGCACCAAGCCGAAAACGAAGACGTAGACCTTCCCCGTCCGGACGAAGACCTCGGTGAGCTTTTCAGGAGCTTCCGGCTCGTCCTCATCGCCCTCGCCGGTTCCGGTGCGCATCACGAACGCCGCGATCACGCCGCATATCACGATCCCGGGGATGATGTACATCCAGAGCCGTTCCAGCAAGAACCAGAAACCAGCGTGATAGGGCTCGCCGGCGAGCTTGGAGATGGCGATCGTGGCGAGCGGCTCACCGACCGGGGTCAGCGCCGCGCCCAGCCCGATGGAGAAGCAGGCCATGATGACCAGGCGGGTTTCGACCTTCCGCGAGAGGTGCAGGGAGCGCACGATCTCCACGAGGATCAGTGAGGCGATGATGGCCGTGATGACGCTGGACAGGAGCCCGATGACCACGACGAGGGCCACGGCCATGACGTGCGCGCCCGTGAAGACGCGCAGCCGCTCGATCCCCTTGTGAAGGGCCCCCCGGAGGAAATGGAACAGCAGGCCCGCGGCCAGGACGGCCACGGTGATCTTCCACGGCTCCTCGACTGCCTGGCGGAGCAGCGGCACGCTCCACTGCGAGGTCACGGTAACGGCCGCTGCCCCCATGACGAACAGGAAGACCTCCAGTTGCTCGCCGACCTTCTTCACGAGGAGGGGGAGGAGAAGTACCAGAATGCCGATGATGAGGATTCCTGCCGTTGCCATGGGTGCCTGCCTGTCCGACGGTTGCAAAAAGGGCGCCGGACAACTCCGGCGCCCCGAGGATGCAAGAGATCGAAACGCGCGTCTACGCGATGTTCCGCTCCTTGAGAACGCTCCCGAAGAGCCATTCCAGGAGGATTGCGTAGACGACGGAGAAGTACCAGATCACGCCGCCGGGGAACGGGATCTTGAGCGAGCCGATGTTCGCGTACGCCATCTGGTTGATCAGCGCCGCGATGACATAGCACACCACCCACGTGCCGATCAGCGCAACGGAAGCCGGAGATGCTCCACCGTTGCGAACCAGTATGCGCCGGCCGCTTGGTGTAGAGCGCCTGCATATCGATCTTCTGCTTCCTGACCAGCCAGTAGTTGGCGATCATGATGCCCGGCAATCGGGCCCAGGAGGATGCCGTAGTTCCCGGCCCAGCCCTGGATGTAGTCGATGTACTGCTGGCCGCTCTGCACGTGCCACCACGGCACGGCGAAGAAGGCGATGACCGTTCCGACGATGACGGCGGGCTTCCACCGCAGCTTGAACGTGGACATCAGGATGTTGAACAGGGGGATGGAGTTCGCCGTCATGTCCGTGGACCACGGCGCGAGGAAGGCGAAGAGAAGTCCAATGATGGCCGCAGATGGTCCCCGGGCGAGAACTTGACGATGATGTCCTGTGGAAGGATGGTGCCCGTCAGCGCGACCGCCGTGAACCCGAGGACGGTGCCAAGGATCTGGCAGAGCACGATGCCCACGAAGAGGCCGGTGCCGAAGGCGCCCTTCTTCTGGGGGTTGATGCCCCGGGAGATGTCGGAGATGTTCAGCGCCACCGTTGCCCACCAGTTGGTCTGCACCGCGAGGTAAGCGAAGAACGGCAGGCTGAAATAGCCCGCCTTGCTCACCCAGAGGTTGGGGATGTTGCCCTTGAACTGGCTGCGGGTGAGGAGCCAGATGACCAGCCAGACGAAGTAGATCGAGCATGATCGGCCCGGCCCAGTTCGCCATCTGGCCGATGCCCTGGAGGCCGAAGAGCATGACCAGGACGAAGGACCAAGGTAGACGAGCAGGGCGATGATCAGGTACTTGATCGCGACGCCGGTGACCTGGTCCTTGGGCACGCCGGTCAGCGAGACGACGATCATCGTGATGGCGAGGGAGCCGGCCCATGCCTCGATGCCGAACCACATCAGGCCGCGAGAGCCCCCTCATGATCACCGGGATGTGCGTGCCGCGGAAGCCGAAAGTGGCGCGGAGCTGTACGGGGTAGGTGAGCCCGTGCCGCACGCCCACGACGCCGTTCAGCCACATGACGACGACCGCCGCCAGGTTCCCGATGAGAGACCCCCACAGGGCCTGCCAGAAGTTCAGGCCGAGCCCCTGGCCGATGGGGCCGAGGAAGAACATGGGGATGCACGTGTTCATGGAGAACATCATGAGCGTCCATGTCCAGCCGCCGTACTTCTGCTGGCTGCGGGGATGGGCATCAGATCCGGATTCTCTGTATACCCTTTCGGTGTAACAGCGACATCTGCCATAGAGCCTCCTTCCCAGGATTGATGAATAGGAGATTTTTCGCGCACATGATACGATGGGCTTTGCAGGAAAGCAAGTAATTTCTGTGCATTATCACCGGATTTCATGCGTGAGCGGCCTCCACGACATTTTCGTTGACGGCTCGTGGAGGCCGTGCTATTCTGTCTGCTCCCCACCTTCACGAAGAGGAGACCGAAATGCCTGTCGCCGCAAAGAAGCTGCCCTACTACGCCGCCGGATGGAAAGAGTCGAAAACCTCGAAGTACATGGACTGCTTCGACCCGTCCACGGGAGAGGTCATTGCCCTGGCTCCCCAGTGCACCATCGACGAGGTGAACGAGGCGGTGGCGGCTGCGGCCGCGGCATTCCCCGCCTGGTCGAATACCATCGCCGAGAAAAGGGTGCAGGTCCTCTTCAGGATGAAGGCGCTGCTGGACAAGCACCTGGACGAGCTGACCCGCCTGGTGGCCACGGAGAACGGCAAGGTGCTGGACGAGGCCATGGGGGACGTCGTCAAGGTGACCGAGGTCATGGAATTCGCCTGCGGGATCCCGCACCTCATGAAGGGGCCGGGCTTCATGAACGCCACCCCCGGCTACGACACCGCGCAGTACATGGAGCCCCTGGGCGTTTTCGCCGGCATCGTGCCGTGGAACTTCCCCGCCATGCTCCCCATGGGCTGGATGGCGCCTCTGTGCATCGCCACGGGCAACACCCTCGTGCTGAAGCTCGCGAGCTTCGTTCCCCAGTCCGCCATCCGCATCATGGAGCTGTGGGAGGAGGCGGGCCTGCCCAAGGGCGTCATCAACCTCGTGACCTGCTCCCGCAACGAGGCGGAGATCCTCCTGCGGCACCCCGACATCAAGGGCGTGAGCTTCGTCGGGTCGACCTCCGTCGGCAGGCACATCTATGCCACGGCTGCTGCCAACGGAAAGCGGGTCCAGGCGCTCACGGAGGCCAAGAACCACGCCCTGGTGCTGCGGGACGCGGCGCTGGAGCGCAGCGCGGCAGCGTCGTGCACTCGGCCTGCGGCTGCGCCGGCGAACGGTGCATGGCCCTGCCGGTCGTCGGTGGTGGAAGAGGCGGTCGCTGACGAGTTCGTCGCGCTGCTGGCCGAAGATGAAGGACCTGAAGGTCGGCCCGGCGTACGAGAAGGACAGCCAGCTCGGGCCGCTGGTGAACGCGGAGCACAGGCAGTCGGTCATCGAACTGGATCCAGAAGGGCGTGGACGAAGGGGCGACGCTCGTCCTGGATGGCAGGCGCGTAACGGTCGCCGGGCTACGAGAAAGGCTTCTACCTCGGCCCCACGCTTTTCGACCACGTGACGCCGCGGGATGACCATCGGCAGACCGCGAGATCTTCGGACCGGTGCTCTGCGTCAAGCGGGTGAAGGACTTCGAGGAAGGCGTGGCGCTGATGAACGCCAACGAGTTCGCCAACGGCTCGGTGATCTTCACGCAGAGCGGCTACTACGCCGGGAGTTCTCCCGCCGGACGCACGGCGGCATGGTGGGGATCAATGTCGGTATTCCCGGTCCCCCACGGCATGTTCGGGTTCACCGGCCACAAGAACTCGTTCTTCGGCGACCTGCACACCATGGGCACGGACGGCGTCGGTTCTTCACCGAGCTGAAGACCGTCACCGCCCACTGGTTCTCCGAGGCGGAGGCGCGGCGAGGCGAAGGTGGTGAACACCTGGGACGGCATGATCTCCATGCCGGACAGGAAGTAGCGAGGAAACTCGGCGCCGGCCGCTTCGCGCCGCTGGGCTAACGTCCGGCGACCGGTCCAAATGCGCCCAGTCCCGTCTGGGACTCCCCGTCCAGGTAGACGTGCAGGAGCTGACCATCCCGCACCGACGGGACGTGCAGCACGTGGATGACGCCACCAAGGCTCTCCAGGGCCGGATCGAGCGCCGCCAGGGCGTTGGGGGAGCCCAGGAGGTACCGCTCCTGCAGGCGGCACCCCTCGTTGTCGGGGTACAGGGGCATGATCGCGATGTCCGCCTCCACGAGATCCTGGAAGAAATGGGTCCCGTAGGACACCTCGGGGGTGTAGCCTTCGCGCGCGAAGGCGATCTCCACGAGAAGCCGCGTGTTGTTGATGTCCGCGTAAGTGACGCGAACGCCGAGGTTGATGTCGTTGCTCCCCCACCGCCCGGGGCCCATCAGCGCGAACCGCTTCCCTGCCAGGCGCTTGTTGAGCTGCCCCACGGCCCAGCCGACACGGTGCTTCTGCTCCACGGTATCCAGCAGGTCGTAGGCGCGCGGGTCCACGTACACGACGTACTCGAGGTTGGTGACAAGCGCGTTGGAGACCCCGCCGCGCGTCATGAAGAGGACGTCGGTCTCCGCGACGTCGGAAGGAATGACCACGCGGTCGATCTCGCGGCGCAGGGAGAGCGACCTGCACTGCAGGATGTAGAGCTTCCCGTCGTCCCACGCGAACTCGATATCCACGGGCCGGCCGTAGGCGGCCTGCACCGTCGCGAGCACGTTCTTGACGAGCGGCACGAACGGCGAGTGTGCCAGGAAGTTGTCGAAGGTGAGGCACAGGGAGGACGGGGGGAGCTCCTGCGTCTTGAACAGCGGCGCGTGCATTTCCCCGTCCCGGACGATCGAGACCGCCATGGGCAAGGTCGGGATGGTGCGTTTCACGCGGCGAGTGTCCTGAAATCGACGGTCTCGAAGGCTCCGGTGCGGAGGTTGATGGCATCCACCATCCTCTGTGAATACTTGCAGACCTGGTCTGCCGTGACCTCGGGGCGGAGCGAAGGATGGCTCAGGGGAACCATGCGCGGGTAGTCGCCGCCGACCCGGTCCACGGCACGCGTGCCCAGCCCGAAGACCAGCCGCACCAGGCCATCGGAGGCCCTGATCTTGCGGTTCCAGACCCACGAGTTGGTGGAATACATCACCCCGGCGGCAAAGGGGAAGAACCAGTCGCCGAACCTCCGCCCCACCACTTTCTGGACGATCATGGCCATGCGCTCGTTGAAATCCAGGAGGCCGTGATCCCGTCGGTAGATGATCGGGTCAGGCCCGTACATGCTGGCAAGCACCGTCTTCACGCCCCGGAGGAACGCTTCCAGGCGTGCCTCCTCGCTCGCCCTGGTTGGCGAGAAAGATCGACTGGTACTTGCCCGAGAACGCAAGGCCGAAGCTGTCCTCCAGGTAGCTGGAGGAGCGCACGATGATGGGATGCTCCCCGATCTGGCGGATCAGGGAGCGGAACTCCTCCACGACGTCCGGCGGGAAGGAGGCCTTCTCGAACATGCCGCCGATGCGCTGGTACTCCTCGTCGATGGCGTCCCGGTCCCGGTACTTGTGCGTGTGAAAGCCGTAGAAGTGGTTCCGGTCGATGAAGTCGGAGAACACGCCCGAGCTGACGTACCACGTCTCGGGCGCCGCGATGTACTTCTCGAACTCGGGGTCGCGCTGGCTCAGGATGGGGAGGAGGATCTTCTGCGCAACGATCATCCCCGCCGCCTTGCCGCCCAGCTTCCCCGGGTAGCGCACGTGCCCGATCGTGTGGCCGAGCACCGCGTCGATGTCCCTGATGGTGACGTGGTTCTTCGCGATGCCGATGAAGGGAGCTGGCTGGAGATGTAGTGGGAGAGGAGGGAGACGCGGATGCCCTCCGCCTCCTCGCGCGAGATGTACAGCTCCCCCTTGGGGATGTCGCAGAACTCGCGCAGCGCCTGCCAGATCGCCTCGGGATCGACGTGCTCGCTGGCGACCACGCGGCCCAGCTCCTGGCAGCGGTCGCGCTTGCGCACGAGGTTGATCCAGTTCTCCGCCTCCTCCGCGCTCAGCGCGTTGGCAAAGAGCAGGTCGATCAGCGCGTCTCGTGTACTCGGCGCGGCAGGCCTCCGTCGTCTGCCACGCCGTCGGCCGCCATCTGCGCGTCCACCATGCGCGGCGAGGCCGTCCGCGTGGTGATGCCGCGCTCGACGAGGACCTCCAGGAACGTGGCGCGCATCTGGGGAGGAGCTCGGAGATCGGGAGATACGCTGGAAAGAGCGGTAGCCCTTGACGGGCTGAGCCCGCTCGGACCAGGCTCGTGCGCTCACACCCACCCGCGCAGCTTGCAGGCCTCCGCCACCCGGCTCACGGACACGAGGTAGGCGGCCTCCCGCATGTTCACCTTGTGCCGCTCGTGCATGGCGTACACGTCGTGGAACGCCTTCGTCATCTTCTCATCCAGCCGGCTGTAGACCAGGTCGAGGTTCCAGTAGTAGTTGTAGGCGTTCTGCACCTGCTCGAAGTAGGACACCGTCACGCCGCCGGCGTTCGCCAGGAAGTCGGGAATGACGAAGACCTTGTTCTTCGACAGGATGGCGTCCGCCTCGGGGGTGGTCGGGCCGTTGGCAAGCTCGCAGACGATCTTCGCCTTGATGCGGGAGGCGTTGACGTCGGTGATCACGTTCTCCAGGGCCGCGGGGAAGAGGACGGTGACGTCGAGCTCCAGGAGCTTCTCGTTGGTGATGGCCTCGCGCCCCGGGGAAGCCGCGCAGGCTTCCCGTCCTGCTTCTTGTGGTCCACGAGCGCCTTCGCGTCCAGGCCCTCGGCGTTGTAGACGCCGCCCTGGGAGTCGGAGGCCGCCACGAGCTTCAGCCCGAGGAGCTCGGCCCCCAGGTGCGCGGCGAACTGGCCCGCGTTCCCGAAGCCCTGGATCGCCATGGGCTTGCCCTTGAGGTCCAGCCCGAGCTTCGCCGCCGCCTCGCGCGACGACGTAGATCCCGCCGCGCGCCGTCGCGTCGCCGCGGCCCGCCGACCCGCCCAGGGCGATGGGCTTGCCCGTGATGACACCGGGGCTGTGCTCGCCGACGATCGTCTCGTACTCGTCCATCATCCACGCCATGATCTCGGGCGTGGTGTAGACGTCCGGCGCCGGGACGTCCTTCGTCTCGGAGAGGAACCGGCCCACGGCGCGGATGTACGCCCGCGCCAGGCGTTCCTTCTCGCCCGCGGAAAGCTCCTTGGGATTGCAGGTCACGCCGCCCTTGGCCCCGCCGAGAGGAAGATCGACGACCGCGCGTCTTCCAGGTCATCCACGCCGAAAGTGCGCGCACCGTGTCGATGGTCTCATCCGGGTGCCAGCGCAGCCCGCCCTTGGTGGGGCCGCGCGCGCCGTTGTACTGCACGCGGTAGCCGTGGAAGATCCGCACGGTGCCGTCGTCCATGCGGACGGGGATGGTGACCTGCAGCTCGCGCTGGGGCCAGCGCAGGAGCTGGTGGGTCGCCTCGTCCAGGCCCAGCGTCGCGGCCGCCGTGTCGAGCTGCGTCTGGGCGATCTTGAAGGGGTTCAGTTCAGCCATGAAAGAGTCTCCTTCTCTGCGGGGGGTGTCTCGAATGGAGCATTCTATCACGAGTCGGCGCCGATGGGCAGAATGAAAATCGCCGGGACGATGCATCCGGTGCGGCAAAATTGTATATTTATGTGTCGGATGACCGGTGTTCGGCGAGGAGGAAGAGGAGAATGAAGCGACGAGGAAGAATGGGCGCAGGACCGGGTGCGTTGCTCCTTGCCGCGTTCCTGCTCCTGGCGGGTTTCCTGCCGCAGGCGGGCGCGCAGGCCGCGGGAACAACGGGAGACGTCACCGGAGGCGACCAGCAGGTCACCGGTCTAAGCAGCTTCACGCTCGACAACGGCCTGGAGCTCTTCGTGCTGGAGAACCACATGGTCCCCCTCGCGCGTATCCAGATCACGTTCCGCACCGGCTCGATCAGCCAGACCCCGCAGACGGCGGGACTCTTCCACCTCTACGAGCACATGATGTTCAAGGGAAACGCGGCGCACCCCACGCAGACCGACCTGCAGGCGGCCATGAAGGACCTCGGCGTGGCGAGCTGGAACGGGGGAACATCGGAGGAAAACGTTTCCTACTACTTCTCCGTCCCTTCGGACAAGACGGCGCAGGGCATCCAGTTCTGGGCGGATGCCGTCCGCACTCCCCTCCTGAACCCCGGGGAGCTTGAGACGGAAAAGAACGTCGTGGTGAACGAGATCCTCGGGTACCTCAGCGACCCGGACAACATCTACTCTTCCGCGGTGGACAAGGCGCTCTTCTCCCGGTACCCGTGGCGAAAGGACGTGAGCGGTTCCGAGGCGCTCGTCCGCGCCGCGACCGTTCCTGTCCTCCAGGGCATCAAGGACACGTGGTACGTGCCGAACAACGCGGCGCTTTTCGTGGGCGGAGACGTCGACCCCGCTGCCGTGCGGGCCGCCGTGCAGAAGTCCTTCGGGGACTGGAAGAAGGCAAAGGACCCGTGGTCGCCGCCGCCGCCGCCCCATCCCGTGCCCGCGAAAGACGCGCTCCTCGTGTACCCCGACGAGGCGATGTACCAGGGCGTCATGTCCGTCGACCTCGAGTACAGGGGCCCCGACGTGACGACGAACCCGGCCGCCACGTACGCGGCCGACGTGCTGGGCGGCCTCGTGGAGGACCCCAACGGGAGCTTCAAGGCGGACATTTTCTCCAAGGTCCCCGGCATGTACAAGAAGGAATACCAGAGCGCCGCGTATGCCACGCTCCGCGACGGCGGCTACATCTACTACTCCACGTACCTCCTCGTGGCGCCGAACCAGGACACTTTCGCCCGCGCGGAGGCTTTGAAGAATGCCTACGAGGCGGAGATGCAGGCCATTGCCACGAAGCCCGACTATTTCTCCCCGGCCGACTTCGACGTGCTGAAGCGGAGGCTCGCTGACGCCGTCATCTTCGAGAGGGAGACCGCCAACGGGTTCATCAACGAGCTCTCCGGGTGGTGGTCCTCGGCGAGCACCGCGTACTACCTCGGGTACCGCGACTCGCTTCTGAAGGTGACGAAGCCAGAGATCGCGAAGTTCGTGACGGACTTCATCGTGGCGCACCCGGGCATCCTCGCCGTGCGCATGAACCCCGCGGACTTCGAGCGGGAGAAGGCGGCCGCGGAGAAGCAGGGCTGGACCGTCATCAGCGCCGACAACGCCTACTGGTGGAAGGCCCCGGCGGCCGGAGGGTCGAAATGAAACGTTTCCGTGGTGCAACCATCCTTCTGCTGCTCTTCGTCGCGACGTGGGCGGGCGCCCAGGCGCTCGACCTCACCCGCGACCAGCCCCTTATCGACGCGGGGAAGATAAACGCGTTCGCGTCGCGCAACCTCGCGTCGTTCTCGACCGCGACCCTGGCGAACGGCATCCCCGTCATCATGAAAGGATCCGCGACGAACCGCATCGTGACGGTGAAAGTGGTCCTCCGCGGTCATGTTTCCTTCACGCCGGTCCAGAAAGCGGGGCTGGAGGCCGTCATGCTCACCATGCTCACGCGCGGATCGCAGAAGTACACCTACCCCGATGTGCAGCGGCGGCTCTTCGAGGCCTCGGCGTCCATCTCCCCGAGCGTATCCTCGTTCGACATGACCTCGTTCGACCTGGTGACCATCGACACGTATTTCGACGACCTGTTCGACGTGTACGCCGATGCCCTCATCCACCCGAAGTGGAATGCCGACGAGTTCCCCCGGGTCATCAGCAACATGAAGATTGCACGCCAGCAGGCGGACGCTGACCCGTTCTCTCTCGCCGTCCGCCTCCTCCACGAGTCCTTCTTCGCCAACCATCCCTACGCGGCGAGCTGGGACGGCACGGGCAGCTCGCTGGATTCCATCACGCTGGATGACGTGAAGAGCTACTACCCGCAGGCGGTCTCCGCAGGACGGATGTTCATCGTGGCGGTCGGGAACTTCGACACGGCGAAGCTCCTCGCGCGCCTGAACGCGACACTTGGCGCGCTCCCGTCCTCTACGTACACGCGGCCGCCGCTTCCACAGTTCGACGGTCATGTCACGACGGACCTCATCGTGAGGCAGTACCCCCCGTCCAAGGGTCTCGCGTACGTGCGCGGGGACTTTGCAATGCCGGGCCCTGACAGCCCCGACTACGCGCCTGCCCTGGTCGCTTTCGACCTCCTGAACGACGTCCTGTTCGAGATCGTGCGCACCCGCAACGGCGCGAGCTACGGCGCCAGCGCCACGATGCACGGGTTCAGCGCCTCCTACGGGGACATCACGGTGTACAAGACCACCATGCCCGTGGCGGTGAAGAAGCTCGTGGACCAGGGCATCGCCGTCCTGGCTTCAGGGAAGAGCATGGGCGGGAACGTCAGCGCATCGGCGGCGGGAAAGAGCGGGATCGGCTCCGCGCCCGAGGCGGCAGCCAGCGCGTTCGTGCCGATCGCGGACGCCCTTCCGTTCTACAAGGCCCAGGACGTGACGCAGTTCTACGCCGGGCAGGAGACAAACATCTCCGTGGCGTCGCAGATCGCTTCGTCCCTCGTCTACCACGGCGACTACCGCGACTACCTCCTCATGCTGGACAGGATCCAGGCCGTGACGGCCGACGACGTGGTGCGCGTCACGAAGAAGTACCTCATCGGGAACCCCACGACGTGGATCGTCCTCGGTGATCCCGCGCTCATCTCCGGTGTCCAGAAGGCGGACTACATGGCGTTCACCGGCAATTGAGCGATCGAAGGCTCGTCGCGATCGGCCCTGCTCAGTCGATGATCGCGAGGAGTGCGAAGAGGCCGAGCCTGTCGATTCTCACGGTCACCAGTCCGGTGGCCGCCCAGCTGAAGGGAACAGGCGTCTCCTCGGGGAGCCTGAGTACCCGGGACGGCGCGGCGGGCGCTCTGACCGAGATGCTGAAATCGTGCACCGGGAGGGGCGAGGAGCGGTCCTGGAGATTGATCATCGCGACAAGGCGGCGATGCTTCAGGGGCGCGTCGAAAAGCATGACCTCGACAACATCCGGCGCATCGGAGGAGAAGGAAAAGTCCCGCCCCAGGTGACGGACGATCGCGGCGAATGCATCGCTGTGCGTCGGGCGCAGGGCAGCCTCGATGGGGGCTGCTGCCCAGACCACCGTCCCCTTGCCGAGCCGGGCTCGCAGCAGGGCCGGCCACTGCGTTGTCCTGCCGGGCGGATCCGAGTGAATCGACGCGAACCTTCGGGAGACGTCGCCGGCGCCGCCCGAGCGCGGAACAGTGTAGGGCAGAGTGATGGTTGCCAGCATTTCGCCCCGCGAGGCGCCGGCCAGCAGTGCCTGCTTCATGGCGAGGGCCATGGGGTAGTCGCTCGTGAAGCCGGGGAGCATCTCCTGTCCCGCGGCGGTCGGCGCCATGTAGGTGATGGTTTCCTCGGTACGGCCCTCGAGGTGGCCCGCAAAGACTTCTTCGACGAGCGACGGCGCCGAGCGGCCGCTCAGGTAGAGCGCGCCGCCCCCTTTCACGAACGCACTGACCTCGGCGACCTCGCGCGCATCCATGAACGGGACATCGGGCAGGACGAGGACGCGGAACGTATCCAGGCGGTGCCCCCTGCACACGACGCCAAAGGGGATGTGGTGTTCTCGAAGAGAGCCCGCCGCCCCGAGCGCCGCGGCCTGGTGCGGTTGGGAAGCATCCTCGGCCTCACGGTGTCCGACAGGGATCGGCCCGCGTCCCGCGTCCATCTTGCCGTCCAGGCTGAAGGAGATCCCCACGTCCTCCACGGGATCTCCTTCGAGGAAGGGCTCATAGGCCTCCGCGGTGCGGTACGCTTCCCCGATGCGTTCGTACACCCGGTGATCGTGGGTGCCCCGCGGATCGATCGCGTCGATCATGACGCACGCCCCGTGGTGGAGGAGTGTCGTCATGACGCTGAGGGCGAGCTGCGCCGGGGACTTGGTCGTCGTATGTTCCCGCAGGTCGGGGAAGCACCGCGAGGTCATGTACTCGAACGGCTGGTGCGGCGACAGGCCGCGGTAGAGCTTGCAGGCAAACGACTGCTCGGCGAGACCGCCGTAGAGGTCGCCGCCCACGTAGTCGCTCGCCCGCACGATGTTCTCGTTGACCCCGAAGCGCCAGAAGTGCATGGCGGTCGAGAACTGGTGCTCCACGGAACACGCGGGCTTCCGCCGCTTCAGGCACGCCGTGACCGCCGAGGCGAACTCGCCCAGCCACTCCTGCCGCTTCGCCTGGAAGGTGCGCCAGCGCGGGTCGGACCAGTCGACGACGGTCGGCATGTCCCCGCCGACCTCCGCGGCCCAGCGGGCCCGGCAGCTCTCGCAGTAACAGACGGTCGGCCAGAACGTCATGTCGAAGAAGATGCCCTCGAACGCGACGTATGCGCACATCTCCCCGACCTGCGTGTCGACGAACGCCCGGTAGGCGGCGTTGTTCGGGCAGCACCAGCCGTACCTCTCACCGGATTCGCGGGAGCCCTTCCCCGCGACGTCGAGCATCCTCCACTCCGGGTGCTCCTCGCAGGCCCAGTTGTTGTAGACAAGGCTGTAGTAGGCGATGACCTGCATCCCGTCCCCGTGGCAGAGGTCGAACAGGCGCCGCATCAAGCCCTCGCGGCCGACGAAGGCGCGATGCATGCGGCCGCTCTTCGTCGGCCAGTAGCAGTATCCCACGTGGGACTGGAGATAGATCATGGGGGAGGCGACGTGGGCAGCACGAAGGTCGCGGAAATACGCATCGGGATCGAACCGGGAGAGGAACTCCTCGTCCCAGTCCTCGATGTGCATGTCGATCAGGTTCCGCCGGTAGCTGCGTTCATACCACTGCGCCATGGCCACACCCCTTTCCGCCCTTGACGCCGCACCTCCGTGCATTCCCGCCGGAGCCTCGCGGCCATGGAATGATACCACGGAAGGGTTGAGAAGAATCCCCGGCTTCTGTAGCTTTGTCACAAGGCCTTCCTGGAAAAAGGAGCGTCGAATGTTCGACTACCGCGCCTCCATCCTCGTGAACCATGTCGGCTTTCGCGGCAACGCGTCGAAGACATGCGTGATTCCCCAGCCGGCTGACAACCAGTTCACGGTGAGCCGGCTCCAGGACACTGAGTTCCACCCTGTTTTCACCGCCGGCATCGTACCGGGCGGAAGCGAGCTTTCCGGCGCGCACGTTGGTGATTTCAGCGAGCTCCGTGACGAAGGAATCTACCGCATAACGTGCGGCGACCAGGTGAGCCGCTGCTTCGTGGTCTACGACCACGTCTACGACACTCCCCTGCGCGTGGTCTTCACGTACTTCCCCTGGCAGCGCTGCGGGGACAGCACGAGCGGCTGGAACGCTCCCTGTCACACGGAGGAAGGCATCCGCCTGGAATCGGGTGCCTTCAGGAACCTCGCGGGTGGCTTCCACCAGTCAGGAGACCTGAGGAAATGGACGTGGGGCGTCGGTCTCGGGCTCACGGGTCTCGTCCAGTACGCCCTGGCCGAATCGCCGCGATGGGACACCGGCGCCATCGGTGAGGAGATCCGCTGGGGGTGCGACTACTTCCACAGGATGGCCCGGGACGACGGCGCGCTGATGGACAGCAGCTTCGTGCCGGAAGGCTGGGGCACCGGGGAGTACGCCGGGCGCAAGGGATTCCAGGACGACGGGCTGCTCTGGAAATCGCGCGAGTTCTACCGGACGGTTTCCCCTGCCCCGGCGCAGTGGAACAACGTCCGCTTCCAGGCAATGGCGGCCCGGGTATTTCAGCCGCCGGGACCGTCGCTTTTCCAGGAAATGCCTCGCCGCAGCCCGGAAGACATGGGCGTACATGACGTCAGCCGGCAGGGACTTCTCGCCGTACGAGGCGCCCAAGAAGCCGCCCCTCGGGCACGAAGGCATGAACGTGCCTTTTGCCGGCTTCACCAGGGACTCGACGCTCGAGGCATCGCACAGGCTCTGCGCCGCGATGAGCCTTTTCCGCGCCACGAGCGACAGGTCGTACCTCGACGATGCCGCTGCCTCGGCAACACGACTCGCATCGCTCCAGTTCACCGGCGACGTGAACGCCAACCCCGCCTCCGCGTGCTTCCCGGAGTCGCCCGGCAGCCCGGTCCTGGCGAACTCCTACTTCTACTTCTGGAACACGTCGGGGCCGCTCGGCATGATCGACGTGCTCGATGCGGCGCCCACGCATCCAGAGGCTCCCGCCTGGAAGGAGTGCATCCGGAAGATCGCCGAGCAGCACCGGGTCATTGCCGGGAGGAACCCTTTCCGCCGGGTGCCCGCTGTCTGGTACCGCGAGGGCAGCAACCCGTTCGCCGGCCCCGCCTTCTACAGCTTCAGCACCAATGTCGAGAAGAGCGATGACGAGAACGTCGGCGGCGTTCTTCCTCCCGCGGGCAACGGCACGGAAGGATCCTGCCTCTACAAGTACTACTCCTTCTGCTACAACCTCGACATCATGGCTGCCGCGCTCTTTCTCAAGAAAGCGGCGGCGCTGCTCGGCGAGGACGCCTACCGGGGGATCGCGCAGAGCCAGCTGGACTGGATCCTCGGCAGCAACCCCTTCGACTCGAGCACCGTGGAGGGGGTGGGCTACAACCAGCCGCACCGTGGACTGTTCGGGGAGTTCTTTCCCTGCACGCCGCAGATCCCCGGGGCGGTCTCCACGGGCATCAGCCCGAACTCGTTCAACCCCAGGGGCTTCGGCCTCGACAACGAATACGACATGCCCATGGTGGGCTGGATGCTGTGGCTCTTGAGCGACCTGGGCCGGGCCTGAGAGCTTCCCGGGGAACAGGAGAGAGTGATGATCGAAACCACGACAGGACCCTTCGACGTCAGGCGGTTTGGAGCTGTTGCCGACGGCAGCACCGTGAACACTGCCGCACTCCAGGCCGCGATCGACGGATGCCACGCGGCCGGGGGCGGGACGGTTGTCCTGAAGGGCGGGAAATACCTCACCGGGACGATCTTCCTCAAGGACAACGTGGTCCTCCGGATCGAAGCGGACAGCACCCTGCTGGGCAGCCCGCGCATCGGTGATTACCGGGAGAGCCGGTACCCTGTGGCGTGGGCGAAGCACATCGTGCACCTCACCCGGAACAGCTTCGGCCTGATCTGCGCGGACGAGGCGAATGCGATCGGCATCGAGGGAGCGGGAGCCATCGACGGGCAGGGCGGGAGCAGCTTCCCCAACGCCGACGACCCGCAGGGCCGACGCCCGTACCTTGTTCTGTTCACGCGGTGCACCAACATCAAGGTCAGGGACGTGACCCTGCGCAATCCCGGCATCTTCGCCTTCTTCTTCCGCCGGTGCAGGGACGTGTGGGTCGACTCCGTGACCGTCGACAGCCGGGCAGACCACCAACGGCGACGGCATCGACTTCGACGGCGGCCGCAACGTGTTCATCTCCAACTGCCGGTCGAGCACGGGTGACGACGCCATATCGCTGAAGACCCTCGATCCGGTGTTACCCCTGCCGGAACTTCGTCATCACCAACTGCGCCATCAGCACGCGGTGGGCCGCCATCCGCCTCGGCGTGGAATCGGCGGCGGACATGCGGGAGATAGCGGTGAGCAACTGCGTCTTCGACGACTGCCGCGACGGGCTGAAGATCCAGTGCTCCAGCGCGTCCGTCTACGAGAACATCACGTTCGCCAACATCGCGATGCGCGACGTCTGGCGGCCCGTGTTCATGACGGCCACCAGCTACGCCTTTTCCGAGGCCGAGGGAACCTGCCGGCCCCGGATCGGGTCTCTCCGCCGCCTCCTGTTCAGCAACATCAGCGCGATCCTGCCGGGGCGCGACAGGGCGAAGGAGGCTTTCGACTACCCCTGCTTCGTGGTCTCGGGTCTTCCCGGCCACCTCATCGAGGACGTGACGTTCGACTCCCTCAGCATGGTTTTTCCCGGCGGCGGCACCGGCGGGATGGCCCGGCGCGTCGACGTGCCCGAGCTGCTGGATTTCACCGAGCTGTGGCCCGAAACCATGCACTTCAACGGCCCGCTGCCGGCCTCCTGCGTGATGCTGCGGCACGCGAAGCGCCTGGTGTTCAGGAACGTCAGCCTGACGGTCGCTGAAGAGGATGGAAGGCCGTTCCTCTTCTGCGACGACCTCGTCAACGCGGACTTCGGAGGAATCCGCGGATTCGGATCGGAGACCGCGCCGGGGCTGATGAAGCTCGTGGACTGCCGTGACACGCAGGTGCTGAACTGCGCCCTGAGACGCGCGAAGGGCCAGGGGCCTGTCCAGGTCCCGCTGACAAAGGACGAAAAGGGGCGCCACGACCTGTTCCGGGAAGCTTCGGTGCGGCTCGACCGGACGATGGAGGACATGGCGCGGGTGATCGACAGGTCCGACAACGCCCGCGCGGTTGCGGTCATCAGGACGGGCGAGTGGTCTCGAAAGCGCGACGGGGGCGTGCTGACGTACGAAGCGCAGGCCGCGCTTCCCGGCGGGGAGCAAGGGAAGAAGGTCTACCTGTCTTTCGCCTGCGTCTGGGGATGCCTCCGCGTCTGGGTCAACGGTGAGGAGGCCGGGGAGCTCGCCATCCCCGCCGGGTACCGATGGAAGTACTACTGGGCGCTGGACATCACGGGAAAGGCCCGGCCCGGGGCGCAGAACTCCATCAGGGTCGTCGCGGAGCACTTCGCGGAGGTGATTCTCGCACAGGAGCCCAACACCCGGCATGATGACCTGTCCCTTCGCACCGGGGAGGAGGCCATCCTGCAGGCCGTGGAGATCAGGATCGGGGACTAGCGGCAGGGAGAGCGAGCATGCGGGCGACTCCCTTCAGCGGCCGAGATCCGCGCGCGCAGCCTCGCAGAGGAGGAAGAACGCCTGTGCTTCCGCGGAGGAGCCGGCAACGACGAAATGCGGGGCGCCGCAGGCGCCCTGCACGATGCCGAGGTGGTCCACCCGCGTATGCGCCGCTTCGCGCATCCGGTCCGCCGGGGACCGGTACGTATCAGGGAGCCACCCGCCCGCGATGCCGCGATACATCGCGTAGGCGATCATGAGGCCCGCCGTCGTCTCCACGAATGTCGAGGTGTCGTTCAGCACGTCGTGAAACAGCCCGTCATCTCTCTGCCAGGGGAGGCACGCGTCGACAAGCTCCCGGAGGCATCCGGCCGTGAACTCCTTCTCGCGCCCCATGGAATCGGGGAGATGGCGAAGCACGCGCGCCAGCGCGGCGGCCATCCAGCCGTTGCCTCCGCCCCAGAATGCCCTGCGGACGAACTGCCTGCTGCCGTGGTCCCACAGGTGCGAATAGAGCCCGGTGTGCTGGTCCCGCAGGAGCGCGCGAAAGCCGCGGATCTGCCGGACCGCCTCGGCACCGTGGCCGGCGCACGCGAGAAAAGGGGCAACGTGGTAGATGCCGTCCACCAGCACATGGGGCCTGTCCGTGAAGTGGTAGAGGATTCCCTCCTCGGTCCTCGGCGCGTGGATCAGGAACCAGTCCGCGAGCCGGTCAGCGGCCGCTTGCAGCGCCGGGTCGCCGGTCACCCCTGCGGCCAGGAGCAGGGGTTCTCCCACGGCACCCGAGTCCAGGGAAACGGCCGGGTTCTCGAAAGCCAGCCTCCCGTCGGCGAGTTGGAGGTGCACGGCTTCGACCGCCATGAGGATGCCATGCGCCTGGTCACCGGTCTCGAAGCAGGCCTGTGCCGCGACGCCCTGCTCCCACGAGCGCCTCTGCATGCACAGCAGCGCGGCCTTCACCTTCGAGATCAGAAGGTCGTCCGTGATCATTGCGTGCCGTTTCCCTACTTCACCGCCCCGAGGGTGAGGCCCCGAACGAGCCAGCGCTGGACGATGATGGTGAACGCGATCACGGGGATGGACGCGGCAACTCCCGCGGCAGCCATCTGTCCCCAGAGAACGTCCTTGTTGGAGATGAACCCTGCCGAGGCGACCGGCGTGGTCTGGATGTTCCGGCTGGTGAGGATGAGCGAGAAGAGGAATTCGTTCCAGCCGCCGATGAAGCTCAGGATGGCCGCGGCGACGAACCCGGGCAGCGTCACCGGGACCACGATACGCCAGAAGATGCCCCACTGCGAGCAGCCGTCGATGGATGCCGCCTCTTCCATCTCCAGCGGCACCTCGCGGAAGAAGCCGATCATCATCCACGCCACCAGCGGTGTCATGTACACGGGATAGACGATGATGAGCGCCCAGTAGGTATCCAGGAGGCCGAGGTCGCGGAACATCGCGTACAGGGGGATGATGATCGCGATGGCAGGAAGCGTGCGCATGGCCAGGAGAAAGAAGCGGAACGGGGTTCCGCCGATCTTGAAGCGCGCAATGGCATACGCCACCAGCGAGCCGGCGATGAGCGCGACGAGGGTGCTCGCCCCCGCCACGATCACGGAGTCGCGGAAATGGTTCTGGAACTTGAAGTTGACGAAAACATCGACGTAGTGCTCGAAAGTCGGGGTGAACACCAGGCGCGGGGGATACTCGTAGATCAGCGACCGGGGCTTGACGGAGTTCGACGCCACCCACAGGAACGGGGCGATGCTGAGGATCATGACCACCAGGATGATCGCGTTCTGAACGCCGTTGCC
This sequence comes from uncultured Spirochaetota bacterium, assembly GCA_963768665.1. Lineage (GTDB taxonomy): Bacteria > Spirochaetota > Spirochaetia > SZUA-6 > Fen-1364 > Fen-1364. The sequence continues at coordinate 144,996 of CAVYIU010000008.1, forward strand.
GATGCGACTCCCGATCCGTCCGCGGTGCCGTGCCTGGGTCGTCATGTCAGTCCCTTTCCAGCCTGATGAAAACATAGGAAGCAATGAGCACGATGATGACGATCACGTAGGAAATCGTGGAGGCGTACGCCATGTCGAAGAAGCGAAGCCCCTGCCAGTACGCGTAGAGCGAAGCGAGGTTGGTGGCATCCGCCGGGCCGCCGCCCGTGAGGATGAAGACGTTGTCGAATGCCCGGAAGGCGTCTATGAACCGCAGCAGCGCCGCGATGAAGACGAACGGCATCAGCATGGGGAGCGTGATCAGCCAGAACCTGTGCCAGGGCGATGCCCCATCCACAACGGCGGCCTCCATGACGTCGACGGGAAGGCTCTGGATGCCCGCGAGGAGGATGAGGTAGACGAAAGGTGTCCACTGCCACGTGTCGATGGCGATGACGGTGGGCATGGCCCACGCGATCGATCCTGTCCAGACCGGCGCCGTTATCCCGACGAGCGACAGGAGGTACTTCGCGATCCCGAAGTCGCCGTTGAGGATGAATCGCCAGAACATGCCCACGATGACCGGCGTCATCATCATGGGGATGAGGAGGAACGTCCGGGCGAAGTTGGTGAAACGCGTCTTCCGCGCCAGGAGGAGCGCCAGCAGCATCCCGATCAGCAGCTCGAGGATGACAGCCCCCAGCGTGTACTGGACGGTCACCACGAGGGAGTTGCCCAGGCGCGCGTCCGCGAAAAGGCGCTTGATGTTCGTCAGGCCGGCCCAGATCGGCGCAGGATCCGTGGTCATGGTCCACTTCATGAAAATGAGGCGCAGGGAATACAGGAGAGGGAAGATCCCGACGCCGACCATGATGACCACGGCGGGCACCATCATAAGGAGCGGGACCCGGTAGCGTGGATTGATCAGGGGCTTTCTCGCGGAAAGGCCATCCTGCCCGGCCAAGCGTGCGTTCATGCTGCGTCGCCTCCCCTGACCCGGGCTACACGCCGCTGGATCCCGGCGGGCCTGGAGTCCTGGAAAAAGGATGGGCGCGCCTGCGCGCGCCCATCGGAAGAACAGGTCCCTTTACTTGTAGTACCCACCCTGCTTCATGGTGTCGTCGACGGACTTGAACGCATCATCCAGGGCCTGCTTGACGCTCTTCTTGCCGGCGATGGCTTCAGAGCACGCGAGCCCGATGGCGTCGTTGACCTTGGCGAACTCGGGGATCTTGGGAGGGGTGAAGTAGTTGACCGACAGGGCCCTGTCGATTCCCGCCATGTAGGGGAACTGCTTGAGCAGGTCGGGGTCCCGGTAGTTGTCGTAGCGGACGCCGATGCCCTGGCCCGTGCTGTAGGTAAGAGCGTCGTTCTTCTTGCTCACCTGCCACTTGATGAACTTGTAGACGACATCCTTGTTCTTGGACGAGGTCGGGATGGTCCACACCCAGTAGTCGTCGAACGTGTACGGGGTCATGCCTTCCTTGGCCACGGGCATGGTGCCGAAGTCCAGCTTGCCGACGATCTTCGACTTGTCCGGCTGCGCCGAGAGCATGGAGATATGGCTCCAGTCCCAGTCCATGTAGACCCTTCCTTCGAGGATCGGGGCCTGCTTGTCGGGCACGTCATACGTCGTGACGGCCGGATCGACGACCTTGTACTTGTTGATCAGGTCGACGTAGAACTGCAGCGCGTCCACGCCCTCCTGGCTGTTGAACACCGGGTGCCAGCCCGCGTCGAAGATCTTGCCGCCGTAGTTGAACAGGAGGATGTAGAAGTCATAGGTGAGCTGCTGGCTCCCCTGCTTTGCCGCGACCATGGTGCCCCACATGACGCCCTTCTTGGTGAAGAACTGGGCCTGGTCGAGGTACTGCTGCCAGGTCACCGGCTTCGCCAGGTCATAGCCGTACTTCTTCTTGAAGGCCGCCTGGTTGTTCGTGTCCGCGACGAGGTCCTTCCGCCAGTAGAACATGATCGGCCCGTCATGGAACGGGAGGCCGTAGATCTTCTTGTCCGGACCGGTCTGCATGTCCATGAGCGCCGGCGGGAACTGCGCGGGGTATCCCTCGGGGGGGTCGTTCTTCAGGTAGGTGTCGAAGGGCGCCAGGAACCCTCCCTTGATGAACTCCGCCATCCAGTCGCCGACGACCGAGACCATGTCGAAGGCGCCGGTCTTCCCGACGAACTCGGTGAGCATCTTTTCGTGCAGGTTCGCGTACGGGACAAGGGTCGATTCAATCTTGAGCTTGGAGCCGGTCTCCTTGTTATACGCATCGACCTGCCCCTGCATCAGCGCCGCGGTGTTTGCCCACGCCATGCCGGAGGCGTTGAGCAACCCGATGGTGACCTCCTTCGGGGCCTGCTTGCAGCCGACCACGGCCAAGGCCGCGAGCGTGCAGAGCAGCACCGTGGTGATCCTCCGCGATCTCTTCATATGACACTCCTCCTTCCAGTATGAAAAACCAGCTGCCCCAACGGAGCAGCGCTTTCTTGCCGTCCGAGTGACTGATACAGTTCCGAGTATAGACTGCCGGGGTGCTCTGTCAAGCTTTCCGGGCGTGCGCAGGTGATGATACACTGGCCCGCATGACAATCGCCCAGACCCCTCCGCCGCACTTCGCCGCCGACTGGATCGGGCACTCCTGGATGTACGACACGGCGAGCGACCGCAATACCTATTTCGCTTTCCGAAAAGCAGTTACGCTGCCGGCGGAGCCGCGATCCGCGACGATGCGCATCACGGCAGATGCCCGCTACATCCTGTGGATCGACGGCGCGTTCGTCGGGAGAGGGCCCGCGCGCTCGGTTCCCTCGGCCCAGTCTTTCGATACCCATGACGTCGGCCCCTTCCTGCGTCGCGGCACCAACGTCATCGCGGTCCTCGTGCACCAGTTCGGCGTGTCCAACTACCAGTACGTCCACCGGCTGCGAACGGGGCTCCTCGTCGACGGCGTCGTCGAGTGCACAGACGGTGCGACGGTTCCCCTCCGGACGGACGCCTCGTGGCAGACCAGGCTGGCCGACTGGTACCGTGACAACGGGTGCAGGATCTCGATACCCATGGGCTTCCAGGAGTGGGTCGAGCTGGGGCGGGAGCCGGAAGGGTGGAGAGTCTCCGCGCCGGAGTCCGACACGACGTGGCAACCGGCCTTCTATCTCGGTCCTGCCGGGACGGCTCCCTGGTCAGCCCTGGAGGAACGGGGGATCCCGAACCTCGCCGAGGAGACGACGGAGGGAACTCTCATCGGCGCGATGCAGGGGAAGAACCCCGAGGGGTTTCGATCTCTCGGCAACATCAGGCTCGTGCTGGCGAGGGACCGCGCCGAGAAGATGCCGCTTCCGCGCCCGGACGCAGATGGATGGATCACGATCAGGCACGGAAGCCCCGACCGTTTCTCGCGGCTTGACTTTGCATTCCCCGTCGAGATCGTTGCATGCCCGAGCCTGGAAGTCCTCGCGGCGAAGGAAGGTGAGATCGTCGACAGCGCCTGCTGCCTCGTCGTCGACTCTGCCGGCACCCCGATCGTGAACGACGGGTTCGCCTCACCGCGTGAAGGCGCCTGTGACCGCCTCGTGACGCGGAAGGGCATGAACCACTGGGAGTCATTCCTCGGCAGGGGCTTTCGCTACCTCACGGTGGTCGCCAGGGCGGAGATGCCGCTGAAGATCAGGGTGCGGGCGAAGCGCCTGGGCTACCCGACCGCCCCGCTCGCCCGCTTCTCCTGCGACACCGAAACACTGAACAGGACCTGGGCTGTCTGCGACGCCTCGCTGAAGTCCGTCATGCTCGACGCCTTTGTCGACAACGGTTTCCGCGAGCAGGCGCAATGGCTGCACGACGCGGTAGTGAATGCGAGGGCCGCCATGGCGCTGTACGGGGACACGGCGCTGTTTCGGCGCAGCCTCCGCCAGTTTGCGAATCTGAAGATGCCCGACGGATCACTGTACAGCGTCGGCCCCATCGATTTCGCGTTCATGAATCTCACGGAATCCAACTTCATGTGGATCAACGGCCTCGCCGACTACTACCGCAACACGGCAGACCTCCCCCTCGTCCGGGAGCTGAGCGACACCCTGCGGAGCGTCGTTGCATGGGCTGAGCGGAACATGACCCGCGAGGGGCTGTTCATGAGCCCGGAAGGCAACCAGCTCTGGATCGACTGGTCCCTTCTCGAGCGCCGCCCCTGCACGCTGACGGTCAACCTCATGCTGCTCTCCGCCCTGGAAGACGCGCGGGCCCTGCTGGCGGCAATCGGCGACGGCGAAGGAAGCGGGAGTGTTGGCCGGTTCGCGGAGAGCCTCCGCCGCACGGTCCATGATCGCTTCTGGTGCGCGGAGCGCGCGCTTTGGAAGGAATGGGTGAAGCCGGATGGTGCGGCGTGGGAGAGCTTCCTCCAGCGGAGGCAGCCGGGCGGCTGGGCCAACCTGTCGGCATTCCCGGAGGTTCCGTACGAGACGTCCCTGCACGGCAACGCCCTCGTGCTCCTGCTGGATGTCGGCGGCGCCGAAGAAAAGCGCGCCGCGGTTTCCGTCGTGATGAACGGCCTGGACATCGCCGCGAGCAGGACGAATGCCATGGGCCCCCCGTGGGCCGAACGCATTATCGGTTCCCTCTTCAAGGCCGGCGAGGACCGGGCCGCGGTGAAAGCCATCGTCGACTGGTACGGTCGAGAGCTCGCCCAGGGGATCACGACCTTCCCGGAGCAGTTCGGAATGGTCCATGGCGGTGCCCCCGGCGTGCCGGCCTGCGGAGCAACGGGCCAGGGATACGCATCGTGCATCGCCCACGCGATGTCCCGCTACGTCCTGGGGTGCAGTCCTGCAGTGCCGGGGTGGAGCGAGGTGACCTTTGCTCCAAGGCCGGGAAGCCTGTCGCACGCCGAGGGCTCCGTTCCCACTCCCTTCGGCTATATCGCCGTGCAGTGGGTGCACAAGGACCGCGAGATTCACGCAACGCTGCAGGTGCCCGCGGGCATCGTGGTGAAACCCGCAGGAACAGCCGCTCCTGTCCTGCGCGGGCCGGGACGCTTCGCGCTTACCCTCCCCTGCTGAGGGAGCGCGCCGGACGAAGCGAGGAGAAGTGCCATACCTCCATGTCTTCGGGCATCGCGGTCCCGTCGATGTACTCACCGCGGCTTGCGTTGAAAATGAGGCGGGGCTACACTGCGGACCATGAAGCATGAAGAGCATTCATGGACGACGTTCGACGGCATCACGGTGTACGCCCAGTCGTGGGCTCCCGGTACGCCGCCGCGCGCCGTGGTTGCCCTCGTGCACGGCCTGGGCGACCACTCGGGGCGCTACCCGTACATGGTGGAAGGGCTCGTGGCCGCGGGCTTCGCGGTCAGCGGGTTCGACGAGCGCGGTCACGGGCGCACGGGCGGCCCCCGTGTCCATGCTCCCTCCTACGGCGCGCTGATGAAGGACATCGACAGCCATCTGGAGGTCACGAGGAAGCGCTTCCCCGGCATGCCGCTCTTCCTGTACGGGCACAGCCACGGCGGCGCGCAGGTGCTCTACTACGGCCTGGACAGGTCCCCCGCGCTGGCCGGCATCGTGGCATCAAGCCCCGGCATCCGCTCCGGGGTTCGCCAATCGGGACTGAAGATCGCCGCCGCAAAGATCCTCTCCCGGCTGGTGCCCACCATGCGCTTTCCGCTGGGCTCCCCGGTCGGCGGGATCTCGAGCGATCCGGCGTGGCTCGGGACCACGAAGAACGACCCGCTTTTCCAGGAAGGCCTCTCGGTGAGGCTCGGAGCCCAGATTCTGCAGGCACAGGACTACATCCTCGCGCACAAGAGCTTTCCCGTACCCCTCCTGATCATGCAGGGAACCGAGGACAGGCACGCAGACCCGGGAGCGTCCATCGCTTTCGCGAAGAGCCTGCCCGGCGACGTCACCCTCAAGGTGTGGGAAGGCATGCGGCACGAGCTGCACAACGAGCTTCGACGGTCGGAGGTGATCACGTTCATGCGCCAGTGGCTGGAGGCGCACCTGCGCTGAACGGCCGCAGGGTCGGCGGCTGCCGGGGGGAGGCGCGCCCGTCAGCCTCCCCCGAACGCCAGCGGCGGCACCGGGACGGATTCGAGAAGCTCCTTCACGATGTCCTCTTCGTTGACACCCCGGGAGGATGCCTCCTCGCGGAGGATCATGCGCTTCCTCAGCACGGGAACCGCCATTTCCCTGATGTCCTCAGGGACGACGTAGTCTCTCCCGCGGAGAGCTGCCAGGGCCTGGGCGCCCTTGTACAGCGCGAGGGAGCCGCGCGGCGACACCCCCAGGACCAGCCGCGTGTCGGCGCGCGTGCGCGTGACCATGGCGAGGAGGTAGCCCCTCAGGAGCGGGCTCACGTGCACGGTCAGCACGGCGCGCTGCATCTCCACGAGCTCCTCCAGCCCCACGACCGGGCGCAGGATGGAGAGCGGGCTCTGTGCGGCGCGCTGCCCTTCCATGATGGCAAGCTCCGCGGCCTTGTCCGGATAGCCCAGGCGCATCGAGAGGAAGAACCGGTCTTTCTGCACCTCCGGGCAGCGGGAAGGTGCCCTCGGACTCCACGGGACTCTCCGTGGCGATGAGAAGGAACGGGTTTGGCAGCGGCAGGCTCCGGCCCTCGACGCTGACCTGCCCTTCGGCCATCGCCTCCAGGAGCGCCGACTGTGTGCGCGGCGTGGCGCGGCTTATCTCGTCCACGAGGAGCACGTTCGTGATGACAGGGCCCTCGCGGAACTCGAACTCGCCGGTGGACTGGTTGAAGATGGAGACGCCGAGGACGTCCGCGGGAAGGAGGTCGGGGGTGCACTGGATCTGGCTGAACCTGCCGCCGAGGCACGCCGCCACCGCGCGCGCGAGGATCGTCTTGCCCACGCCGGGGAGGTCCTCGATCAGGACGTGACCGCGGCACAGGAGCGAGACGAGGAGCGTCTCGATGAGTTCGTCCCTTCCCTGGAACGCGGTCTTCACGGCACGGGTGACATCGGCGGCCCACTGCGGGATGCTTTTCATCTGACGATCCCGTTCACGAGCCGCACCAGGACCCGCTCGTCCCCCGGATCGGGCGTCCGTGAAAAGACCAGCGACTCGAACACGCGCGCAGCCTCACGAATGGCGTCCTCCTTTGCCGGCACCTCGCGGAGCAGGCGCAGCGCGTACTCCATGGGACCGTCCGCGTCGTGCAGGCCGACGCCGCTGCGCTCTCCCCACCGGGAGAGCCGCCGGAACTCGCGCACCGCCCTGCTCCGCGCGACCCGCGCCAGGGCCTGCCGCGCGCGCTCCTCCCGGACGGCGGAACCCGCGCTGTCGCGCAGTCCCGCGATGACGGCCCGCGTGATCGAGGCGAGGCTCTGACCGGGGGTGCGCGCCCATCGCAGGAACCGCCCGGGGAGCCCGGCCAGGAAGCGCAGTGTCGCCGCGGCCGCCTTGATCGTGGCGCGCAGCGGATGGAAGCGCCTCATGGACGTGAGAAGGTTCCTCCTCAGCAGCGGCCGAACCACGAAAATGACAAACGCGACGATGGCTGCCGCCAGGAGGACGATCCCGATGATGCGCATGATCTCCTCGAGGAGGGGGGAAGGCTGCACGGGCGGCAGCTCCATGCCCTTCGGCCCGGCCGCACTGGCATCGGGCAGCTGCGGCAGGGACGACGGGGCGGGGCCGGTCGAGGGGACGCCCTTGTTCAGGCTGCTGAGCCATGCGGCCAGGGCGGCGAGCAGCGACAAGGGAAGGAGCGCGCGTCCGCCCGCCAGCGCGAGGGCAGCCAGGAAGAGGACACCGATCCCCACGAGGGGGCCGGAGAAACGGCGGGAAGCCGCGGCGTCACCATGGGAGATGCCCGAGGCGAGCACCACGTGCTCGTCGGCAAAGCCGTGCAGGACGGCGATGAACGAGATGCCTGTCACCACGTTGATGAGCATGCGCACTGTCACGGCGGGCGCCGGCGGGGAGGCCGCGCTCCACGAGAGCACGACCTGGTAGATGATCCAGGGCACGAGGGCGAAGAGCTGGAGCAGCAGCGCGCTCGAGCGCAGCCTCGTGAAGGCGGCCTGCGCCTGCCCTGCCTCATCGCTGGCATCGTGCGCGGCGCTCACGAGGGCGTTGCCGGTCCTGCCTTCGACGAGCCGGAGGAACAGCTCCCTGCTGCGGAGCATGTTCTGGATGGAGAAGGTCAGCAGCCACTGGGAAGCGCAGAGCACGAGCGGCCAGGCGATATCGGGCAGCAGGCCCAGGTCGCCGTGAAACGGGCGGCCCGTCAGGAGCATGACCAGCACCAGGCACCCCGCCATGGTCACGATGATTTCCCGCACACGGGCAAGCGCGCCGGTGATGCGCTCCCGGCCGAGAATGTTGGACGAGATGACCTGGCTCACGCCTGCCAGGAGCACGACGGCCAGCGTTCCGATCGGCCCCGCGGCCGTGCCGGGCACGATCCCCTTGCGGAGGACGGCGTCCAGCGCCTGGAGGAACGCGAAAGGAACACCCACGGCGAGTGCCGGGTGCAGGACGGTGCGGAGGAACGTGACGCGGTCCTCAGCCATGGAGCCCCACCGCCTCCCCGGTGCCGACCTCGTGCGCGGTCAACCCGGTCGCTCCGCTCTCACCGCCTTCCCCGCTCGATCCCCCGACGAAGAACGCCTCCACCTGCCAGCCCCTGCGCCCGAGGGCGCGGAGCGAGCCGCGCCGCTCGACCGGAAGCGGCGGCGTGACTGCCACGATGCGCGTGCCTGTCCTGGGCACCGCGTGGATGAGCGAGGTGAAGTCCACGCGCTCGTCGCACGGCCGCGCAAGGGCCAGCGCTTCCAGGATGCGCATGCCGTGGCTGCTGCCGGGCCTGATCGGGACGCTCAGGAACCCCGGCTGCCCGGGCAGGAGCGCGCTCGCCACGAGCCCGACCTCCTGCTTCAGCCCCGCGAAGACCACGACGAGCGAGGCGGCCACCTCGATGGCACGCTCGATGAGGTGGCGCCGCATGGAGAGCGGGTAGTCTTCCGCGGTGAGGTTGAGCAGGACCAGAACCGGGAAGTACAGCGACGGGACGTACTCGGTGGTGTGCAGCTTGCCCAGCCGCGCGGAGACCTTCCAGTTGATGCGGCGAAGCTCGTCTCCCGGCGCGTATTCGCGCAGGGAACGGAACCTGCTCACGTCCTCGTAGAGGCGGTTGACCACCGCGATGCTCCCGGCCGGCAGGCCGCGGCGGTGCTCCAGGGTCAGCGGAAAGACGGCGGGGTAGACGATGACGCGCTGCATGGCCGGCTGGTCGACGAACCAGCGGCGCAGCCCCAGGGGTCCCGGGCCGGTGAGCTGGACGGGCCCGATGGTGAACTCGCCTCTTTCACGCGCTTGCGCGCGCCACGTGAGGATGCGGGTCTCCCGGGGCCGAAGCGAGATGAGAAAGACCGGCGGGGTGTCTGCGAAAAGCCCGCCCAGGCGATCGGTGACGAGGAGCGAGCGTATCGGCAGGGGCCAGCGATTGCGCACCGCGAAGCTCACCTCGACCACCTGGAGCCGGTTGACGCGGATCACCTCCTCGCGGCGGCGCACGGAGACGGCACGCGGGAGGAGGCGAGCCGGCACCACCGCGAGGGCATAGGTGCCGAAGACGAACAGGGCAATGACGCGCAGGCTGCGGACAGGAGCAAAGGCGAAGAACAGCGCGCAGAGCACCAGGATGGCGATGTCGCCTCCGCGCACGCTCGGCGCGACGATCTTCGATCGCGCTGACATCACTGCTCCTCGCCGGGCAGCGCCACGCGCGCGAGGATATCATCGATGACCTTCTCCTCCGTGACGCCGCGCAGCTGCGCATCCGGCTTGACCGCCACGCGCTTGAGGAGAACAGCCGGCGCCAGCTCCCGCACGTCCTCCGCGCCCGCCCGGTCCCTGCCCCGCAGGAGCGCGAGCGCCTGGCTGCCGCGGTACAGCGCCATGGACGCACGGGGAGACGCGCCGAGCGCCAGGCGCTGGTCGGCGCGCGTGGCTTCCACCAGTGCGAGGATGTAGGCCGTCACCTCCGGCGCCACCGGGACGGGCAGGACCAGGTCCTGCATCGCGCGCAGCGCAGCGGGATCGGAGACAGCGGAGAGCGTCGTCACCGGGTGCGCGATCTGCGCCTGGGACGTCATGATCTCTTTCTCGGCTTCCAGGGTGGGGTATCCCATGCGCAGGCTCAGGAAGAACCTGTCCTTCTGCGCCTCGGGAAGCGGGAACGTGCCCTCGAACTCCACCGGGTTTTCCGTGGCGATAAGGATGAAGGGCTGCGGGAGCTGGCGCGTGCGCCCGTCCACGCTCACCTTGCCGTCCGCCATGGCCTCCAGGAGCGCGGACTGCGTGCGCGGCGTGGCACGGTTGATCTCGTCGACCAGGAGGACGTTCGTCATGACCGGGCCTTCCCGGAACTCGAACGTCGCGGTTTTCGGATTGAAGACGGACACGCCCAGGACGTCGGCAGGCAGGAGGTCCGGGGTGCACTGGATGCGGCGGAAGGCGCCGCCCAGCGACGTGGAGAGGGCGCGCGCGAGTATCGTCTTGCCGACACCGGGCACGTCTTCCAGCAGGACGTGGCCCCGCGAGAGAAGGGCGACCAGGATCTTCTCGATGACGGCGCGCTTGCCGTAGACGACCTTCTCGACGTTGGCGGCGAGAATCCGGGCCCACTCGCTGACGGTCATCTGCGGCCGGGTTGTTCCGCCGCGCAGAGGGCGGAGGCGATGGCGCATGCCACGCGCACGTTGTTGTGGAAGAGCGCGACGTTCGCCTGCAGAGACGCGCCGCCGGAGAGCTCCACGATCCGGCCCAGCAGGAACGGCGTCACGGCCTTCCCCCGGATGTCGTGGGCCGCGAGGTCCTGCAGCGCCTGCGCTATCCAGGAGTCGATCCGGTGGCGCCGGGATCTCGTGCTCGGGAGGCACGGGGTTTGCCACGAGGATGCCTTGCGGGAACCCGAGGGCGCGCTGCGCGCGGAGCATGGCAGCCACTTCCGTGGGCGTGTCGACCCGGAGCGGCGCCGGCAGGCCGCTGGAGCGGGAATAAAAGGCGGGGAAGTCCGATGTGCCGTAACCAACCACCGGCACACCCAGCGTCTCGAGCATCTCCAGCGTGCGGGGCAGGTCCAGGATGGCCTTGGCGCCCGCCGATACGACGCAGACCGAGGTGGCGGCCAGCTCGGTGAGGTCCGCCGACACGTCAGAGGTCTCCGTGGACCCGCGATGAATCCCGCCGATGCCGCCCGTGGCGAACACGTCGATCCCGGCGGACCGTGCAGCGATCATCGTGGCGCTCACCGTGGTGGCACCCGTGCGACTGCCCGCCAGCGCCCACGCGATATCCCGCCGTGACGCCTTCACGACGTCCTTCTCGGTGGCCAGCCGCTCGATCTGCGCGCGCGTGAGGCCGACGGCGATGACGCCGTCGAGGAGCGCGATCGTCGCGGGGACGGCCCCCTGCATCCGCGCGAGCTCCTCGGCCGCGAGCGCGGTCTCCACGTTGCGGGGCCACGGCATGCCATGACTGATGATGGTCGACTCGAAGGCCACCACGGCCTTTCGCCCGGCGAGGGCCTCACGGACCTCGTCCGAGACGCGAAGGTACTCCGTCATCCCGCGCCGCCCATGAGACGCTTCTCGACGTCGCGCATCGCGGCCACCACGGCCGCGGTGAGGTCGGCGCCCCCGTGCAGGCGCGAAAGGAGGGCCGCCAGGAGCAGGTCGCCGGCGCCGGTCGTATCGCGTGCCTCGACCACGGTCGCGGGCGGAATCTCCCGCTGTTCCCCGTTCGCGTAGAGGCAGGCGCCCTTTTCGCCCCGGGTGACGAGGATTGCCTCGATCTGCCGCTCGGCCATGTATGCCGTGACGTCACCGGGCGCCAGAGCCGCCATCTCCTCTTCCGTCGGGGTCATGAGGAAGATGCCGCGCAGGGACTCGGCGTGGCGTTTCGCCTTTTCGACAGACACCGGCTCGAACACCACGTGCGTCTTCAGCGCGTGGCGCTTGACGAGGTCTTCCAGGAGGGCCGGGGCCAGGTTTGCGTCCAGGACGAGGTAATCGCCGGGTCCCGGCGTCCCGACGTGCGTGTCGACGAAGGAGGGCGAGAGCGATTCTTCCACGATGCGGAAGTCCGACGCGGCAACTTTCAGGTTCCCGCTCTCCATGAGCGCCAGGTAGAGCGGAGGACCTGCTTCACCGGTTGCCACCTGCTGGATGACGACGTCGCCGTCACCCTCCAGGGCCTGCCGCGCCCAGCGGGAGATCGGGTCGGAACCGAGGGCCGTGATGAAACGGCGCGAAACGTCCAGATTGCTGAACACCCGGTAGCCGACCCCACCGAGCCCCATGCGGATGTCCGAGGGGTTCGAGGTGCCGTCCAGGAAACGCTCCCGCACGGCGACCAGGTCGATTGCCAGGGCACCAACCACTATCACCATGCTACGACGATGCGCGATCGGGGCACCGCTGTCAATTCTCGACGGCGTATGGTATAGATGGACATCACCCATGGCGAGAACCGCGGCAAGCAGGGATCAGGACATCCTCCTGAAAGGGGGACTCATCGTGGACGGGACGGGCACAGCGCCGTACCCCGCCCACCTGCTCATCCGCGCGGGCAAGGTCCAGCGCATCTCACGGAAGCCGCTCCGGACCACCGGGATCGTCATCGACTGCGCGGGCCGCGTGGTGGCGCCGGGCTTCATCGACGCCCATTCACACCTCGACTGGCACATCGGGATCAAGGGTCATGACGAGCTGAAGTATCCCTTCCTGGCCCAGGGCATCACCACGGTGGTGGGCGGCAACTGCGGCAGCTCCGTGGCGGGCCTGCGCGCCGGCAGCATCTGGCGCGCCCAGGCGCAAAGCTCGCTCCTGCGCAACGGGCTTCCCCAGGCGCAGAGCGACACGGTAACGGAGTTCGCCGAGAGGCTCGCCGCATCGGGTGCCAGTCACAACATCGCCCTCCTCGCCGGCCATGGCTCCACCCGGTCATCCATCCGCGGCAACGATCCCTCCCCCCTGCACCCGTACGAGACCAAGGAGCTCCTCTGGCTCCTGGAAAACGCCCTGTCCCAGGGCGCCCGCGGCGTCTCCCTGGGACTCCAGTACGAGCCGGGCATGTTCGCCCGCGAAGACGAGCTGCGCGAGGTTGCCCAGCTGGTGAAGCGCAAGGGAAAGATCCTCGCCGTCCACCTGCGCGCGTTTTCCGCGCTCGCCCCGGGCTACCGCGTGCGTCTCTTCGGCGAGGCGCACAACCTCATCGCCCTGCGCGAGATGCTCGATCTCGCGCGCGCCACCGGCGTGAAGCTGCAGGTTTCCCACCTCATCTTCGTGGGCACGCGCACCTGGCGCACGGCGGAGGCTGCCATCGCCATGATCGACAAGGCGATCGCCGAAGGCGTCGACGTGCGGTTCGACACGTACCCCTATCACTGCGGGGCGTCGGTGATCAGCGTCGTGCTTCCCTCCTGGTTCCTTGCGCGCGGCAAGGCAGCGTACGAGGAGCCCGCGTCGCTGCGGAGGCTCCGCCGGGAGATCAAGCTCGTGGAACGTCTCCTCGGGTTCGGCCCCCAGGACATCCAGGTCACCAACACGCTGGACCCCGACCTCGCCGAGTACAACGGCAGGTTCCTCCACGAGATCGCGCGGGTCAGGCGCATGGGCCCGGTGGACATGCTCATCGACATCGCGCGCCGCAGCGGGGGACAGGCAAAGGTGCTCTGCCACCGCTCCAGCAACGACAGGATCGTCGAAGCCCTCGTGCGCCATCCCGCGTCCCTGTTCATGACCGACGCCTGGGTGGAGCGGGTCGGCGTGCAGAACCCGTCCGCCTACGGCGCTTTCCCGCGCCTGCTCCAGATTGCCAGGGAACGCCATCTCCTTCCTGTCGAGGAAGCCGTACGCAAGATGACCGGCGCCACGGCCGATCGATTCGGCCTGGAAGGTCGCGGCGTCCTGAAGGAAGGGAACGCGGCAGACATCACCGTCTTCGACCCGGAAGGGGTGGCTGATACCACGAGCCCTGCCGACACGAGCGCGGCGCCGGTCGGCATCGACTATGTCTTTGTGAACGGGAAAAAGATCATCGGGTCGGGGAAGAAAGAGAATCCTCTCAACGCCGGCGTCCCGCTGGTATAGGCCGCCAACCGCGGCCGGTCCTTCTACTGCAGCGTCTTCTCCAGCGTCTCTTTCCACGCGCCATAGGCGTCCTGGTACGCGGCTGCCGTGGCGTCGGACGGCTCCTCGGTGTGCACGCAGCGCAGCCCGACGAAAGCCGCCTTCATGGTCGGGTACACCCCGGCCCCGACGCCCGCGCCGCGCGCCGCCCCCTGGGCGCCGTCGGTCTCGAACAGCTCGACCCTCGTCCCCGTGACGGTGGCAAAGGCCTCGCGGAAAAGCGGGCTGAGGAACATGTTGGCGCGGCCAGCACGGACCGTGCGCGTCTGCAGGCCGATTCCGTTCATGATCTCCAGGCCATAGCGGAACGCGAAGACGATCCCTTCCTGCGCCGCCCGAAGGAGGTGCGGGATGCCGTGCCGGTTGAAATCCAGCCCGTGCATCGAGGCCCCGGGGTTGGCGTTCGCCAGCGTGCGTTCGGCGCCGTTGCCGAAGGGGAGAATCCGCAGGCCATCCGCGCCCAACGGCGCGCCGGAGGCCACCCTGTTGAGCTCGTCGTACGGCACCGCGCCCGAATCACCGACGAGAATGCGGCGGAGCCAGCTGTAGAGGATGCCCGTGCCATTGACGCAGAGGAGGACTCCCACGCGCGGATGGTCCGGTGCGTGGTTCACGTGCAGGAACCCGTTGACGCGCGACGCGGCGTCTGCCCGCGGCACGTCCGTGATGCCGTAGACCACCCCGGAGGTGCCTGCCGTTGCCGCCGCCTCCCCCGGGTCCAGCACGCCGAGGGAAAAAGCATTGTTGGGCTGGTCACCGGCCTTGTAGCTGACGGGGACACCCCTGGGCAGTCCCAGGGCGGCGGCCGCCTCGGCGTCCAGGGTGCCGTGGACACCGAACGACGGCGAGGGCGACGGCACGAGCCCGTGCGGAATCCCGAACCAGTCGAGGACAGCGTCTGCGCGAGCGTTACGGGTGAAGTCCCAGAGGATGCATTCCGAGAGACCCGAGTACGTGGTGCCCGCTGCCCCGGTAAGCTTCAGCGCAATCCAGTCACCGGGCAGCATGAACGACGCCGCGCGCGCGAACACGCCAGGCTCGTTCTCCTTGACCCAGGCGAGCTTCGAAGCGGTGAAGTTGCCGGGGGAGTTGAGAAGACGGGCAAGACATTCCTTCTCGCCGATGCCGCGGAACGCCGCCTCGCCGGTCTCCACCGCCCTGCTGTCGCACCATATGATGGAGGGCCGCAGCACGCGGAAGGCCTTGTCCAGGAGGACCAGCCCGTGCATCTGGTAGGAGACCCCGATGGCCTGGACTCCCTGCCACGCGTTGCCGGCAGAGGCGCGGAGCTCCGCCGCGGCGGCGAGGAGATTGTCCCACCACACCGACGGGTCCTGCTCGGCCCAGCCCGGCCGCGGCGCCTGGATGGCGAGCTCCTGCTTCGGGCTGGCAGCGCTCGCGATGGCCGCGCCGCTTCGAACGTCCAGGAGGACGGCCTTGATAGAAGAGCTGCCGACGTCGAATCCGAGAAGTGCACCGTCACCTGCCATCAGAATCCTCCGCACAACGGTTATACCCGAGTGAGTTGCCGGAGGGAAGCGGACAGTCCGCCGATGCAGTCGCGGCACGTTTCCCCCCGGGGCCTCGCGTCATGTTCCCGCCGTGTTTCTTGACGCCTCCGGCGCCCCGCACTACGATCTTCACCAAGGGGGACGCCATGGAACCGGATCATGCCAACGAGTTCAGGGTAAAGGGCGAGGAGATGATGAAGAAGGTGAAGGACCTCGTCCACGAGGGGAACGTCCGCAAGATCATCATCAAGGACGAGAAAGGCTCGACGTACCTCGAAATCCCGCTCAGCTTCGGGGTCGTGGGGGCGCTGTTCCTTCCCGTGCTGGCCGCCGTCGGAGCGCTGGCAGCGCTGGCGTCCAACTTCACCATCGAGGTCATCCGCAGGGACGACGCGGATGCCACGGCCGCAGCCGCGACGGACGGGGCGGAAAAGGCTCCCAAGACAAAGAAGTAGCCCGGGGGACACGACAGGCCCTTTCCCGTGTTGTAGAGAGCAGGAGGAGGAGAGACATGTCTGACGCAAACGACAGGATGGCGATGGCACGCAAGATCGCCGAGCGCAAAGTGGGATTCATCCGTCACGCCATCAGCTACCTGGTGGTAATGGTCGGCCTCGCCCTCATCAACAACCTGACCTACGGCGGGTACCAGTGGTGGCTGTGGGCAGCCCTCGGCTGGGGAATCGGCGTGGTTTCGCATTTCCTTTCCGCGTTCCTCTACCAGTCCGGCACCCTCGTGGACCGGATGGCCAGGCACGAGCTGGAGAAGATGAATGAAACGGACAAGCCTTAGCCCGATGGACATCCTCGGCGTCACGCTGGGGACCATCGTCATCCTCGTCGTGCTCGGCAGCATCGTCGGCATCGTGCGCGGGCGCATGTTCAACGCGGGCGACAGCTTCTCCCAGGGCCGTGCCTGGTGGGGAGACGGTTCGTTCTCCCTTGGCGGCGCCATGCGCGTGGAGAACGACGAGCGGATCCCGGCAGGCACCTTCACCGCGGTGGAGGTGCGCAACGTGGCAGGCTCTATAGACATCACCGGGAGCGGGCACCGGCGCCGTCACGGTGCATTCCACGAAGACGGGTCCGACGCAGGGCGCCCTGGACAACGTGCGCGTGCAGATCCAGAAGCGGGGCGACCGGCTGATCGTGGAAGAGAAGCACGATACGGGATTCCTGCGTCAGAGCGGGACCGTGTCGTTCGCCGTCACCGTGCCGGCGGGCGTGAAGGTGATCGACGCCCGCTCGGTGAGCGGCAGCGTGGACGTGAGCGGAGTGTCCCCCTCGGTGGACCAGAACCTCTCCACGATCTCGGGCTCCGTCGAGACAAGCGCGGCGCACGACCTGGATATCTCCAGCACCAGCGGCCACGTGAGCTTCGTGTCCACGGGCAGTTCGCTGAACGCGCACACGGTCTCGGGCTCCATCGACGGGACCATCGACGCGCTGGGATCCGGCGGGTCGGCCCGCGTGAACGCCGTCTCAGGCTCGATCAGCCTGAACGCCGACGCGGCGCTGGACGCCACGTTGTCCCTGCACTCGGTGAGCGGGAGCGTCTCCTGCGACTTCCCCGTCACCATCGCCGAGCAGAAGCGCAACAACCTGAAGGGCACGGTGGGCAACGGCTCCGCAAGCCTCGACGTCGGCACGGTGAGCGGGAGCATCAGCATAGGGAGAGAATAGGCTCGGACGGCGTACGCGCCGAACCTGCCGCGCTCCAGCGCGGCTGGGGTAATCTCATGTTTCCCCCTGCGGCCCCTTTGCCTTTCGCGCAGCCTTCAGCTGCGCTAAAGGGAGGCCCTGTTGAACCACAGCAGCGACATCACCGCGCCGATCAGCAGTATCCCCAGCGCCGCGGCGACGAACAGCGCCGTCACCTCGGTCGTCGCTCGACCCATCGTGAGCCGCACGCTCAGCGCACGGTAAATGTTGATGAGATCGCCTTCGTTGCTTGCCTTGTAGTAGAGCCCTGCCGTGTTCTGGGCGATTTTCTTCAGGCTCGCTTCGTCCAGGCCCACCCGGAATCGTCGACCCTCCATGCCGATCGTGTCTCCCCGGTGGTGCCGACCCCGACGGTGAACACGCGCACGCCCTTGTTGGCGGCGGCGTCCGCTGCATCCAGGGGATCAGGCCCCGTGTTGGTCTGACCATCGGTGAGAAGAACTATGGCTGCTGACGTATAGGAGCCAGGCGCAACGGGCGGCTGGTCAGGCTGACTCTGCTGATTCGTGAGGGGCTGGTTGGGATCCTGCTGCTGGGCGCCGAACTGCCCGAGGCCGCCGCCCGCTCCGCCGCCGCCTCCGAACCCGCCGCCCCCGAAGCCGAAGCCGTCCTGGGGCTGGTCCTGGGCCTTCGGGTCGTTCTCGAATATGGCATCGAGCGACACCAGTATCCCGCTGCCCACGGCGGTTCCACGCTGGAGCCGCAGGCGGTCGAGTGCCGCGAAGAGGTCGTCACGCGAAGTCGTGGGAGGCTGGACGAGCGCGGCCGCGGCGGCAAAGGCGACGATGCCGACTTTCACCGTGTGGGGCTGCTTGTTGATGAACTCCTTGGCCGCGGCCTTGGCGGCATCGAACCGGCTCGGGCTTGACGTCTCCCGCCCGCATGCTGCCCGAGACATCCATGGCAAGGATGACGGTCCCCTTGCTGGACGGCAGGAGGACCGTCGCCTGGGGACGGGCCAGCGCAACGATGCCCACGATGACGCCCAGGAGGAACAGGACGGCCGGTATGTGACGCTTGAAACCCGGTCCGCGGCCGAGGGCATCCTTCACGAGCATGATACTCGGCGTAACGCACCGCGTATTTCCGCCGCCGCCTCTGCGCCCACAGGTACAGCAGGACAAGGACGGGAACCAGCAGGAGAAACCAGAGGAGCGAAGCCCACTCGAATGACATTCGATTCCCTTTCCTACCTGCGCGGCGCGGCGCGTGACGACGGCGCCGCCCGCCTCTGCTTGCGCTCGGCGGCAAACCGCACGAGCTCCCTCGTCATGTCGCCCCGGTGGAGAGCTGGAGGAGACCGACCCCGGCGCGCGCCAGCGCGGCGGACAGCTCGTCCTGCCGGCGCCGCGCCAGCTCCGCGAAGCGCGCGCGGAACCCGCGGTCGTGCGTGTCCAGGAAGAGCTGTTCACCGGTCTCCGCGTCTTCCAGGACGAGCGGGCCGACGTCCGGCAGCGAAAGCTCCTGGGGATCGGAGAGGCGCACGGCCAGCAGCTCGTGTCTCTGTCGCCGCGAGGTCGAGGTGTCTCTCCCAGCCCGGGACGCTGATGAAATCGGAGACGAGGAACACGAGGGACCTGCGGCGGATCATGCGCAGCGATCCCTCGAGCAGGGTCGAAAGGTCGGTGTGCGGCGAGCGGCGCAGGCGCGGCTGGCTCTGCAGCGCATCGATCAGGCGCAGCACGTGCATCCTGCCGCCGTGGGCCGGGATGTAGCGATGACCTTGCCGGAGAACAGCACGCGCGCCCACGCGGTTCCCATGCCGCGTGAGGAGGCGGGCCAGCACGCCGACGAGATCGACAAGGAGGTCACGCTTCTGCCGCGCCTCGTGCCCCGAAATCGACGGAGGGGCTCATGTCCAGGAGGAACCACGCGGTGATCTCGCGGTCCTCCATGAACTGGCGGACGTAGGGTGTCTGCATCCGCGCCGTGACGTTCCAGTCGATGGAGCGCACGTCGTCGGTGAGCTGGTATTCGCGGAGCTCGGCGAGCTCCAGGCCGAACCCGCGGAACAGGGTGCGATAGTCGCCCTGCAGCAGGCCGTCGAGCCGGCGGATCACCGTCCAGTCGAGGCGCTGGAGGATCCGCTCGGGATCAGGCTGCTGCTGCGGCATGACGTCCTGGCGGGAGCGTCTGCGCCGGGGCGGGGATGGCCTGTCATCCACGTGCTGGATGATGGCGTCCGTGGTGACCCCGTCGGAGAGGGCCTCGTAGGACGGGATGATGCGGTGGCGCATCACGTCGTGCGACGAGGTCGGTCGACGTCCTGCGGCATGACGTAGGTGCGGCCGCGCACGAAGGCGAGCGCGCGTGCCGGCGATGATCAGGTTGATGGACGCGCGGGGGCTGGCCCCGTACACGATGTAGCGGGCGATGTCGGCGATCCCGAAGCTCTCGGGCGTGCGCGTGGCCGCGGCAAGCCGCACGGCGTGCTGCACGAGGAGCGGGTCCACGAACACGCTCTCGCATGCCGCGCGCAGCTGCAGGATCTGCTCGGTGCTCACCACCGGGACCACGTGCGCCGGCGGCCCCGGTCATCCGCTGCACGATGACGAACTCCTCGGCCTCGCTGGGATAGTCGACGAGCACCTTCATCATGAACCGGTCCACCTGCGCTTCCGGGCAGCGGGTAGGTGCCGTCGGTCTCGATGGGGTTCTGCGTCGCCATGACGAGGAAGGGCTCGGGCACCTTGAATGTCTCCCCGCCGATGGTGACCTGGCTTCTCCTGCATGACCTCCAGCAGCGCGCTCTGCACCTTGGCGGGGGCGCGGTTGATCTCGTCCGCGAGGAGCAGGTTGGCGAACACGGGGCCCAGGGACGTGCTGAACTCGCCGGTCCTCTGGTTGTAGATCCGCGTGCCGACGAGGTCGGCGGGCACGAGGTCGGGCGTGAACTGGATGCGCTTGAAGATCCCGTGGATGGCGGCGGCAAGTGACTTCACCGTCAGCGTCTTGGCCAGGCCGGGCACTCCTTCCACCAGGAGGTGTCCCTGCGGAGAGCAGCGCCACGAGCACGCGCTCCAGCAGGTGGTCCTGGCCCACGATGATCTTCTTCACCTCGTAGAGGATCTGTCTCCATGGTGCGCGCCTGCTCCGGACCACGCGTTCCGTCTGATCCGTTGCTCCACTGGAATCTCTCCGTGCGCCGCCGCTAGATCGGCGGGATGCCGATGGCGCCACCCGTATCCTCGATGGGGATGGCGAACCCGATGCCTATGAACACGTCCTGGTTCGTCGGGTTGAGGAGGGACGCGACGATGCCGACCACCTCGCCGCATGCGGTTGACCAGGGGACCGCCCGAATTGCCGGGGTTCACCGCCGCATCGAACTGGATGAGGTTCTTGAGAGTGGCGCCGGTCTGCCTGGAGGTGTATTCCCGCCCGAGTCCCGACACCACTCCCGGAGCTGGCGGACTGCGGGATGCCGAACGGGGTGCCGACGGCGATCACCTCGTCACCGACGTGCAGCGAGCCGGCGCTGGCAAGGGTTGCCGGTTTCAGCTCGTCGGGGACGCGCATGGTGGTCAGGACGGCGAGATCCTTCTCGGGCTGCTTCACGGTCACGAGCGCCGGTGACGAGGAGCCGTCGGCGAAAACCACCGTGACGTCCGTCGCGTCCTGCACGACGTGGAGGGCCGTGAGGATGACCCCCGTGTCCTGGATCACGACGCCGGTTCCCAGCGAGGACGTGCCCTTCGAGCCCTTTCCGGGGCTGTCCGCCTCGATGATGACCACCGAGGGACGGATGGCTTCGAAAGCCAGCGACTGCCAGGACGGCTGGGGCGGGGCGTTCTCGATGGAGCGGCCCACGGCGTTGTCGATGTCGCGCTGTGTCAGGGGCCGGGGAAGGGGTCGAAGCGCATTGAACACGATCAGCGCCGCAAGGGTTGCGAGCACATTCGCGGCGATGATCAGCGGGGTCTTGTGCCGGGGAGCAGTCCGCCGGATCCAGGCGCGGACGATCTGCCAGTCAGAGGGGGGATCCTGGGGGAGATCGTCCTGTGGCAGGTTGCGCACAATGAAAGATACCGCCGGGATCGAGAGTCGGTAAAGAAAAACCTGTTAGGCTAGAACGAGCCCCACGCCAGCCGGACACCGAGGACCGGCGTATAAACCACCGCGTTCGCAAGGGGAAGTCCGGGAACGAGATTCCCCCACGCCTGGAAGCCGGCATACGCGGTGACCTGCATCCAGGGGAGAGTGACGCCGAGCTCGAACTCGCCTTCTCCGAATGCCACCATGTAGCCCGCGTCGTGGAAAGCCACGCCGCCGACACCGCAATAGAGGGTCAGCCCTGCGACGATGGGCCCGCTGTGAAACTCCCGGCCGAGGAGCATGCCTCCCACGCCGCCGGCCGTCGTGCCGTCGGCGGCCATGATCGCCATCCCGAAGCCGCCGATGCGGCGGCCGTACGGGACTCCCGAGGTCCCGTAGCCGAATCCCGTTATGCAGGTCAGAGAGTGATCAGCGTTGGAAAGCCCGGGATCGAAGTACTGCACACCGAACGCGACCCCGCCGGCGCCGCCGGCCGACGCGAGCGCGGCCGGGACGACGGCGAGGACCAGGACGGCGAGGAGGAGCCGTTCCATCCTCACAGGTGCACCCCCACGATGAAGCTGGGCTGGAAGACGGCAGTGGCCGGGTCCGCACCCGCCATTGCCGCCGAGAGATACGGCACCAGCACGCGCGAAGAGACGCCGGCGAACACCGAGATGTCGCCGCCGAACAGCGGCAGGCCCAGCACGATGCGGGCGCGCGGGTACGTCTCGCCGATGGGATCGGGCCAGGCCGTGAATCCCTGGCGATCCACCATCAGGGCAGCGTCGTAGTCGAGGAAGAACGGCCCTATGTCGGACCGGCCGCCCAGCCCGAGGCCGAACGACCACTGCGCGGGGTCGGTCCCGGGCGTCCAGCCGCCGGTGACCACCGTGTAGAAGTGCTTCGCCCCGAGGGAGAACGCGGCAGCGGCGCTGCCGCCCACGTCGACCCAGAGATCGACGTCGTGCCTCCCCTGGCGTTCCACGGAGATCAGCCCGAGGGGGATGCCGTCGATCCTGTCCGAGATGTTGAGGACGCCGATCTGCGCGCCGACGACGTGGCGGGCGATGTTCACCACCCCGATCTGCGCACCGGTCACCGTGTCGCCCACGTTGATGACGCTGATCTGCGGACCGTGCACGTCGGCACCCCAGTTGGCGACACCCGCCACCTGCGCGCCTGCCATCCCGGTGCCTGCCCAGTTGAACACTCCGGCCACCTGCGCGCCGCTCACCTTCCCCGCCGACCAGTTGAAGAGCCCGGCAAGCTGGACGCCGCCGGTGTCGCCGAGGTTGACGTTGGCGAGCCCTGCCGCCTGCGCGCCGAGGAGTCCCGTGCTCACGTTGAGGAGGCCGGCGCTCTGCATGAACATCGCCTGCCCGCCGGCGTAGTTGACGAGCCCTGCCGCCTGGAACGCCGTGACGTCTCCCTTGACCCCGTTGGCAAACCCGCCGGCCTGGAAGCCGACGACATTCCCCGATTCGAAGTTGGCCAGGCCGCCGACTTCGAATCCGAGCGAGGAGCCTGAAAGGCCAACCAGGAGGTTGACCGCCGCCACGTGGTCGTCGGTCGAAGAGAAAACCCCGGCGCCCATGTCAGGGAAAATGCCGATCCGGAAAGCGCTTGTCCGCGGTTTCGACGGGGACGCGGGGTTCGCGGGAGCGTTCCCCTGCGGGACGGGGCCTGGCGGCGCCGGCTGCTGGGCGCCCGGCGCCGATGACGGCGGGCTGGCGGGCGTGGACTTCGCGTCAGGCGCCGCAGCCGCAGCGGCGGCGACAACAGCCGCAACCGCGTTGAGGGCCGCGCTGACGGGATCGGCGGCCCTGCTGATGGCCGAGCCGATGGAGGCGCCGATCGCGGCGCCGATGACCGCGGCCGTGTCGGTGCCGGGCCTCGGGGAGGCCGGAGCCGGCGCTGGTGGGGTCGCCGCGGACGCCGCGGACGCATCCGCCGCGGCCTCCGTGCCGCGCGCGGCGGCTGCCTCGGTGCTCACGGCGTGCAGCTGGGCCAGCGTCAGCGTCGCCGGCGCGCGGGACGTCACGCGCACGTCGCCGGCGAGCCGGTTTGACTTGCCGTCGAGCACGATCGAGTACGTGCCCGGCTCCAGGCCGAGCTCCACGGGCTGGCCGTACTGCTTGTTGAGCTCGACGGCGAGGTTCCCGTCGCTGTCGCGGATGTAAAGGCGCCCTGTCACGTCATCCGCGATGGTGAGCTTCGCGGTGGAGGTGCGGAGGTCGGTCAGGACGAGCTTGCCGGACCCGGCGAGCTCGATCTCCCACGCGGGATGCTGCGGCCCGTACTGGGTCTTCTCCGTGGAGGCGAGCGTCTCCTGGTAGGCGTAAGCATAGGCCTCGTCCAGCGTGACCAGCGCGTCCCCCGCGGCGTCGGCGGCGCCCCGCAGTCCCGAGATGAGGTAATGCGTGAAGAACGACCCGCCGATGCGGTCCGACTCCTGGGCGGCTTCCTCGGCGCTCGCCGAGGTGAGGTACGCGTGCCCGGTCATGTCGGAGGACACGTCGAAGAGGAAGGCAGGCCGGCTGACGCCGCCCTTTGCCCGCGTGAGAGAACCCGAGGAGCAGGAGTCCATGATGGCGATCTTCACGTCGGCCGGGATGTCGTCGATGTCCTTGCGCAGGGAGTCCCACGAGATCCTCTCCTGGCCGAGGAAAAGACCGTTGTCATCCGAGTGGCCCGAGTAGTAGATCACCAGCTCGCGCCGCTCGTCCATTTCGCGGGGCGCCCTCACGAGCTGGCGGACCCTTGCCAGCCCGTCCTCGAACCTCTGCAGCGACGGACTGACGACGAGGACGAGGTCCTGGGGCCGGACGCCGCCGAGGTCCTGCAGCACGGCGGCAAAGGAGCGGGCGTCGCTCTCCGCGTATTTCAGCTTCTCGACTCCCTGACCCCCGTCGTTGGAGCCGGCCACGAACGCGTAGCGCCGCAGCGGCGCCGAGGCGTCACCGGCGGCCCACGCGATGCCCGCGATGAGGAGGAGGGCCATGGAAAGCATGCACCTTCTCATGGCGCTAACCTTTCTTCAGCAGGAACGATACCTGCTCGACGCCGCGCGGAAGAGCGAGGACAGCGGTGTCGGCCGTGCCCCCCGAGGCCAGGGACTGCGCCGCTCTCTGGACATCCGCGAGGTGGAAAGCGTTCGCGGCGTAGACGAAGAAGAAACGCTCGAACCGCGGCGCATTGTCCAGCTCGTAGGACCGCGGCAGGACCGTCCGGCCCTGCGGCTCCACCGCCGGGGCCATCCCGCCACCGCCCGGGGGGAGATGCCAGGTGATCGTGCCACGCCCATCTATGGAAAGAATCGCCGCGTATTTCGCCCCGGCCGCGGTGTAGCTGAGCTGGATCCGCTGACCCTGCTGCACCACGGCGCCCGGCGCGAGCTCGACGGCACCCGAGGACGCCTGGACAAAAACGGTGAGATGCGGGCTGATACCCTTCATGCGCGTCTCGTGACGCGGGAAGCCCACCGAGAGAGCCAGGACGATGGCCGCTGCCGCGGGGAGTGCCCACAGCGCGCGGACAGGCCAGCGGGGCAGGCCCGCGCGGGAACTGCGACCGGAAGAGCGGGCGCGTTCCTCGATGACGGGCACGACGCGCTCGGGCGGATAGTCCCGCAGGATCTGGCGGTCCGAGTCGGAGAGCGCGCTCAGCCGGCTGCGCAGCGCCGGATCGCGCTCCAGTTCCGCGCGGACCATGCGCTCCTGTTCCGGCGAGAGCTCGCCCAGCGCGTACTGTTCGAGCAGGAGGTCGGAAACAGGGCTGTTCTGCGGCATCACGACGCCTCCTCGCGGGCGCGGCTTCGCTCCTTGAGCGTGCGCAGCCTCTTGCGCACCGCCGGACACCGAGAGTCCCACGTGGCCGGCCACCTCCTCGAGGGTCATGCCGTCCACGTAGTGCATCACCGCCATGGTGCGCGTGGAAGCGCGCTCCGTGCCGAAGATGCCGTCGAGCATGGTGCGGTCGATCGCCCGTGACTCCACGTCCTCGGCCGACGCGATGCGCGCGAGGGGCTCGTCGCCCGCCGACAGGGGCCGGCGCCGCGCGGATCGCATCATGTTGAGGCACACGTTCGTGGCGATGGTGTACAACATGCTCGAGGGGGCTTTCGCGTCGAGCCGGGCCTGGTAGCGCAGCAGCTTCACGAAGGTCTCCTGCGCCGCGTCCATGGCCTGTTCCTCGTCGACGAGGAGCCGGCGGCACCTTCGGAGGACCATGGGCCCGTACTTCCGGTAGAGAGCATCGACGTCCAGTGCCACCTGTTTCTCCCGCTCATCACAGACTATAACACGCGTGGGGCGGCGGGGTGACACCATGGTCTCCCGCCGTTGTTCCACCCCTGACCCGATGCGAGGAGGACGTCCGATGAAGACGAAGCCTGTTGTGATCGCCGTGGCGCTCGCCGTCTCCGCCCTGCTTCAGCGGGGCGGTGCAGGTGACGGGAAGCCTGGCCACCGATTTTGACTCCGGTCCCTCCGCCCAGCAGATTGTAGACTCATTTTCCGTCGGGGGCCAGCTCGTCTCCCGGGGAATCGGGTGGGCTGTCGACTGGCAGTTGACCCACGGGACGCGCGCGGGCACTATGGCCCGCACGTGATCCTCAGCATCGATATCGGAAGCTCGTCGGTCCGCGCCCTTGCGTACAGCACGCGAGGGGAACCCGTGCCCGGGATCTCGTCACGGCGCAGCCACCGCTACGCGGCGTCGGCAGGCGGCAAGGTGGAAGCCGACCCGGAACGGCTCTTCGCCATGGTCCTCGAGTGCGTGGACGAGGCGCTGGAGAAGGCCGTCGGCGCCGGGGCATTTCCCGGGGTCGCGGTCTGCACCTTCTGGCATGGCCTTGTGGGGGCAGGCCGGGACGGGAAGCCGCTCACGCCGGTCATCACGTGGGCTGACACGCGCTCGGCGCCCCAGGCCACGGTCCTCGGGGCGCGTCCTGACGCGGAGGCTGCCCGGCAGCGGACGGGCTGCCAGATGCACCCCAGCTACTTCCCCGCCAAGCTTGCCTGGATGCGCGAGCAGGACCCGTCCGTCTTCACGCAGGTGGACTGGTGGTGCAGCATCGGGGAGTACTTCTTCGGACGGCTGTTCGGCGACAGGCGCTGTTCCTACTCCATGGCCTCGGGCTCGGGCCTGCTGGACCGCGTGTCCCTTCGATGGGACCCGGCCCTGCTGGACCTGCTCGGCCTGGCCCCCGGGCGTCTTTCCACCCTCTGCGACGTCGACGAGCCTTCCCGTGCGCTCCTCCCGCGGTATACCTCTCGCTGGCCGGCCCTTCGCGGGGTGCCGTGGTTCCCGGCGCTCGGCGACGGCGCCTGCAGCAATCTCGGCGCGGGCTGCGGGCTGCCCGGCAGGCTCGTGCTCATGGTCGGCACCACCGGTGCCATGCGCATCATGCGGGAACGGACGGCGGTCGCCGTTCCGCGGGGCCTCTGGGCGTACCTCCTGGACCGTTCGCGCATGCTCCTGGGCGGCGTGCTCGGCGACGGGGGAAACCTCGTCGAATGGATGGGCGATACTCTCAAGCTCGGCCGGTCTGCCCGCGAGATCGAGGAGGCGCTCGTCGCGGCGGCGCCGGCAGGTCACGGCATCACGGTGCTGCCCTACCTCACCGGCGAGCGCAGCACGGGCTGGAACGCGAGCGCCCGAGGCGCCATGACGGGCCTGCGCTCCGACACCACCAGCCTCGACATCCTGCAGGCGGGCCTCGAAGCGATCGCGTATCGGTTCGCCGCGGTCCGCGACCGGCTCGCGGAGTCGGCAAAGGTCGACGGGGAGATCGTCGCCACCGGCGGCGCCATGCTCGCCTCCCCCGCGTGGTGCCAGATCGTCGCCGACGCGCTGAACGCGCCGGTGGCGTGCTCCGCCGTGGAAGAGGCATCGAGCCGGGGTGCCGCGCTGCGTGCCCTCGAGGCGCTGGGCCTGTTCGACACGTCGAACATGACAGCGCCGGTGGTACGGAAGTTCCTCCCGCGGCCGCGCGCCGTGGAGGCGCACCTGAGAGCCAGGGAATGCCAGGAAAGGCTGTACGGCGCCCTCTACGGGTATCAGATCCCGGGGTACGCCGGGTACTCCATGACCACGATGTTGTTCACGACCCGCGTCACGCCGTCCACCCCGGCCGCGACCATGCCGCACCGGTCTGCGGAGGCCTGGGACTGCACGGTGCCCTCCAGCGTGACAACGCCCCTTTCGCACACCGCGTCCAGCTGCATCACCGAGAGGCGCTCCCGGTAGGCGATCGCGACGATCACGTCCTGGGCGATGCGCAGGTCATGCAGCGCCCCCCGCGCGCGCTCCGCGGACGTCGTGAAAACAGGGGAGCGCAGGAGCGTCACCACGATCTCCACGACCTCGGCAGGGGTGATGCCGGCCGTGTTCACCACCAGGTCATACTCCGACGGCGAATCCCACGATGCGTTGAAGAAGTACCTGTGGTACCCGGCGCGGTCGTGGTCGCTCTGGTGGATCATCTGCAGCGCCTTTGGCTCGTCCACGTGAAAGCGCTCGCGAACCCGGGCCGTGCGGACCTTGAGGGGAGCGATGAAACGCAGCCGCAGGGTGCCGGGCACGCCGCGGAAGATGATATTGGCCCCCCTCCCGACGACGACGCAGTCCTTCTCCCCGGCGAACCTGTACATGGCCGCTTTCATGAAGTCGAGGTAGCGGACCTTTTCCAGGGAGAACTGCTGCCAGAAGCCGGGCCGCTTTTCGTCGTTGCGCTCGAACTGCGGCGCGCTCATGCCCAGCCCTGTAAGAAGGGCTTCCAGCGACTCCTTGTCGAGCCGGGCGAAGCCCAGCTGGGACGCGAGCAGGTCAGCGACCTCGGTCCCGAGGCTTCCCAGTTCCCGCGACAGCGTGATGAGTGCCATGGTGCTGCCCCCTCAGAAAGAAACAACCGAAAGCGTTCCGTGTTACGCACAGCATTCCCGAGCAGCCGCGCCTACGACATCCCGCTCACCCTGTCTATGCCTTGAAGCTCCTGAACGTCGGCAGGTAGTCCCGGTTCTTCTCCAGCATCTCGTTCACCATCGTCTTGATCTCCGGCAGCGACAGGACCGCCGCGCTGAGCGGATCATAGGCCACCGCGTGGAATACCCCCGTGGGATCCCCCGCGAGGCACGCGTTGACCGTCATCTCCTCGACTGCCACGCTGACGTTGTTGAGCGCGGCCAGCTGCGGCGGCAGGGCGCCCACGTGGACGGCATTGAAACCCTGGACGTCGGCGTAGACCGGCACCTCGACGCAGGCGTCGGCCGGGAGGTTCGTGATGAGGTCCTTGTTGGCGACGTTGCCGTTGAAACGGAAGGGCTCACCGCCCAGGTACGCATTGATGATGGACGCCGCGTATTCCTTGCCACGCTTGAGGTCCAGAGGCTTGGGGTCATCGAGCCACTTCTCGATGTCGCGCTTCCAGTTCTTCTCCTGCTTCTCATACTCGTTGACCACGTAGCCGTACACGCCGGGGTTCCAGCCGGTGCCGTGGATGCAGTATTTCTCGATCAGATCGGGCCGCTTGCGGAACCACCAGTTGTACTCGGAGTTGTGCCCGCTGGATTCCGTGACGTAGTAGCCGAGATGCTTGAACATCTCGTTGCGCACGATCTCCTCGCTGTAGACCTCGGGCCTCTCCACGGCGGCGCGCAGGCGCGGGTAGGCGTCCTCTCCCTTCTGCATGTACTGCACGTACCACGCCTGGTGGTTGATGCCTGCGCAGACGTAGGTGATCTCCTCGTCCGGCGCGCCGATCCAGCGCGCGAGCATCGAGGCGGTGCCCTGCACGCTGTGGCAGAGGCCGGTCACCTTGATCTTCGTCTCCTTCTGCATGGCGCGGCAGAGCATGGCCATGGGGTTGGTGTAGTTCAGGAGGATGGCCTTCGGGCACACGGCTTCCATGTCGCGGGCGATGCCGAGCATCACCGGTATGGTGCGCAGCGCGCGGAAGACACCCGAGACGCTCCGCGTGTCCCCGATGTTCGTGTCGATGCCGTGCTTCTTCGGGATCTCGATGTCGTGACGCCACACGTTGATGCCGCCGGCGAGGATGGTGCACATGACGGCGTCGGCGCCCTCCAGGGCCTTGCGCCGGTCCTGCGTGGCGACGACCTTCGCCGCGTACTTCCCTTCCTTGACGATGCGCTCCACGGCACGCTGGATGTACTTCAGCCGGTCGGGATCGATGTCCATGAGACAGAGGGTGGCATCGGCGAGACGCGGGAACGTGAGGATGTCACGAACGAGCGTCCGCGTGAAACCGAAGCTGCCCGCACCGATGAACGTGATTTTCGCCATGGCGGGACGATACCATGAAAGCCCCGGCGCTTTCCACTCCCGCGGCGCCGTGCTACGGTGCGTCGATGGCTCCCTTCGTCGGCTTCGGCTTCGGCCCCATCCAGACCGGTCTCATGCTCTACGAGGCGTTCGCCTCCGGCTCCTTCGACCGCGCCGTGGTGGCGGAGGTGGACCAGGGACTGGT
Source organism: uncultured Spirochaetota bacterium (assembly GCA_963768665.1). Taxonomy (GTDB): domain Bacteria; phylum Spirochaetota; class Spirochaetia; order SZUA-6; family Fen-1364; genus Fen-1364. Next base: position 174,887 of record CAVYIU010000008.1, read on the forward strand.
CGACGCGGTCCGCGGGGCCGGCAACGCGGTGTCCGTCAACATCGCGGGGCCGAACGGCATCCGTGCCGCCGTGCTCTCGCCCTGCATCCTCTACAACCCGCGCGTTCCCGCCGACCGCGCGGAGATCGTGAAGGCCGTCGAACAGGCGTCCGAGATGGCCACGGCGGTGCCGAGCGTGGATCTCTATGACGCCGGCGCAGGGGCCTCGATCGCCTCCATCATCGCCGCCGGCACGGCGGACAGACCGGCAGCGCATCGTGTACACGGCGGAGAACAACAACTTCGCCGCCGAGATCCTCCGCGAGAAGGTGCTCGCGCATGCCCGGGGGAGCCGCCCTTCCCTCGCTGCAGATCCTCAACACCGTGGTCGGCAAGATGAGCGGGGTCATCTCGTCAGAGGCGGACATGAGGCGCCTCGGTCTCGTCCCGCTCGTGGCCGGGCTCCCCCGCTGCGTCCTCGTGGAGGAGTTCAACCGGATCCTCGTCACGCGGGTCACGCTCCCGGGGTTCCATAGGGGAATCAGGGTCTTCGAGGAGAAGGACGATCTTCTCCCGTTCGAGGAGGCGAAGCTCTTCGGACACAACGCCATCCACGCCGTGCTGGGGTACCTCGCGAAGCTGCGCGGCTACCAGTCCATGAGCGAGATCAGGGATGACGGCGAGCTGATGAGCCTGGGGCGGACGGCGTTCCTCGACGAATCCGGGGCCGCCCTCGTGCGCCGCCACGGCGGCCGCGGCGATCCTCTCTTCACGCGCGCCGGGTTCACGGCGTACGCGGAGGATCTCCTCGTGCGCATGACCAACCCTTTCCTGCACGACAGCGTCGAGAGGATCATCCGCGACCCGGTTCGAAAGCTGGCGTGGGGTGACCGGCTGTTCGGAACGATGCGCATGGCCCTGGAGCAGGGCATCGAGCCGCGGACGATCGCGCTCGGCGCCGCGGCGGCGGCCACCCCTGCCGCGGCCGCCGCTGGCGTCACGGTGCGCGCCTTCCTGCTGCACCTCTGGGGCGCTGCCGCGGACGGCCCCCAGCGTGAGAGGTGCCTGGCGCTGGTGGAGGAAGCCGCCGCGCGGCTGCCCGCCCTTGCCAGGGGGTCACCCGACGGCGGCGCCTGATTCATCGTCCAGGATCTCCTTCGGGTAGCCCAGCAGGCGAAGCAGGCGGAACGCGTTCCCTGCTTCCACGATGCCGGCGTGCAGGCGATAGTCGAACTCCAATCCCTCTCCGTCGACACGGTGCGTGAAATGCACATTCTCGTAGACGCTGTCCAGCGCCGCGGCGATGGGACGGTCGTGCGTCGCCGCCACCACGAGGCAGTTCAGTCCCGCGATATGGCGCAGGATCCTGGTGGACGCCGCAATCCGCTCCTCGGAGTTCGTGCCGGAGAGGATCTCGTCAATGATGAGAAGGGCCGGATGGCTCCCGTGCCCCGCGGCGAGCAGCGCCAGGAGCCGCCGCGCCTCCACGATGTAGTGGCTCTCCGCGTCGAGGAGGCTGTCGCGGTTGGTGATGGAAGAGACCGTGAGGAGCGGGGAGACCACGAAGCGCCGGGCGAACGCGACGCGAACAGTCGTGGCGAGAACCTGGTTCACCCCGAGGGTCCGCAGGAACGTCGACTTGCCCGACATGTTCGACCCCGTCACCAGCAGGCCCTTCCCTTCCATGCGAAAGGCGTTGGCAACGGGATGCTCCAGCAGCGGGTGGGTGAGACCCTCGGCCTCGATGACCAGCTTTCCGCTCCCCTCGATCACCGGCACCGCGAGGTCCGGCCGCTCCTTGCGCAACGTGGCCACCGACGCGACGGCATCGGTCTCCCCGACGAGCGTGTAAAGGCGCACGAGCCTGTCCATGCGGGTCATGATCTCGTTGTGGACGAAGAAGTATGTCGTGACCTCTTGGAGAAAGAACTGGCGGATGTATTCGAGGAGGAGCGACAGGATGTCCCCGGACACGCCTGACGGCGTCGCAAGGAATGCCGTGCGGCGCCGCAGCCCGCGAAGGCCGGCGGCGAGACCGTCGAGCTCGTCGAGGTGGTCCTGCAGGCCCGGCACCTCGAGCTTCCCCAGCGCGCCCGCGGCCCGCAGGACGCGGTGCAGGAACTCGTAGGACGGCGATTCGACGGACACCACGGCCTTGAACCGGTAGTGCAGCACCATGTTGGTGATGAGAACCGCGGCGAGCAGCAGGATGCCCGGGATCCCCGTGAAGATCGCGGCGGGGATGCCGAGAATGGCGAGAATGCTGAGGCCGAGGTAGAGAAAGCGGCGCCGGTTGCTGATCTGTTTCGGCATCGACGAGAGGAACTGGAAGACCTCGCTGTCGCGCTGGAAGCCCAGGCGCCGCAGGATGGCGCTGACGCGGATACGCGCGCGGTCGTTCCTGCGGAGCGCCTCCACGCGTGCCGCCCTGTCTTCCAGCTCCGCCGCGTCACGCAGGGGCAGGCGGAGCATCGCGTAGAGACAGCCCTGGCCGATGGATGACCTCGTCCGGTCCGTCGTGAAGAACACCTCGTCCATGTCCAGGTCCGACCACGTGCGATCATCGATGACCGACGGCGCATCCCTGGCGGGGCCCTCGCGGAAGTAACAAGAGATGAGCTCGGTCGACCTGCGATCGCTTGCCATGGCGGCATGGTACGGCGGACGTGGCGGCCGGGCAAGCCGCCGCATCGTAGACGTCGGCCGCCGCGCCACTGCGTCGGCCGCCGGGCTGGAAGCCTCAGCCGCCGTCAGCTGCGTCGGCTTGACCGGGCACAGGCCGCTCCCTACTATCGCGGCAATGCGAAAAACGAAGATCGTCTGCACCGTCGGCCCCTCCACCGAGGACCCCGGTGTCCTGGTGCAGCTCCTGCAGGCCGGCATGAACGTGGCCCGGTTCAACATGGCGCACGGTGACCACGCGACCCACGCGGCCATGATCACACGCATCAGGGAGGCCAGCCGCACCGCGTCCATCCCCGTGGCGCTTCTCATCGACGTGAAGGGACCCGAGGTCCGCACGGGAACGGTGCCGGACGGCGCCCCGGTGGAGCTGCGCGTCGGAAGCACCGTTACCGTCACCGTGGATGACGCACCGTGCACGGCGGAGCGCATCAGCCTCAGCTACAAGGACCTCCCGGACCAGGTCACCGCGGGGAAGCACATCCTCATCGCCGACGGCATGATCGACCTGGAGGTCAGCGGGGTGGAGGGCCGTGAAACCCGGTGCGTGGTGCGAACGGGCGGCGTGCTCGGCTCTCACAAGAACGTGAACATCCTCGGCATCAAGAGCAGCCTGCCGGCGGTCACGGAGAAGGACATCGCCAACCTCCACTTTGCCGTGGAGCAGGACATGGACTTCGTGGCCGCCTCGTTCGTGCGCAAGGCGGCGGACATCCTGGAGATCCGCCAGATCCTCCTGGCCGAAGGATCGCGCATGGACATCATCGCGAAGATCGAGGACGCCGAGGGGGTGGCGAACATCGACGAGATCATCCGGGTCTCCGACGGCATCATGATCGCCCGCGGCGACCTCGGGGTGCAGCTTCCCACGGAGGAAGTGCCGCTCGTGCAGAAGCGCATCATCCTGAAGTGCCACAACCAGAACAAGGCGGTCATCACGGCGACGCAGATGCTCGATTCCATGATCGAGAACCCCCGGCCCACCCGCGCCGAGGCAACCGACGTTGCCAACGCCATTTTCGACGGCTCCGACGCGGTGATGCTCTCCGGTGAGACGGCCAGCGGCAGGTACCCGGTGGCTGCCGTGCAGGTCATGGATTCCATCGCGCGCACCGTGGAAGGCTCACCCGAGTACGAGTCGCGGGTGCGCCGCTTCTTCCGGCTCGATGACACGGGGGAAGGCATCGCGCAGTCCGTCACGCGGAGCGCGTTCCTCGTCGCGCGGGAGATCAACGCGGCAGCCATCGTGACGCCCACGCTGCGCGGCAACACGCCGCGGCTCATGAGCAAGTACCGCCCGTCGCAGCCCATCCTCGCCCTGACGCCGTCAGAGGCGGTGGCGCGGCGCCTCCTCCTCTACTGGGGCGTCACGCCGATCCTCTGCGATGTCGCCGACAGCGGGGAAGTCATGCAGACCAACGCCCTCGCCATCGCGATGTCGCGGGGGCTCCTGAAGACATTCGACCTCGTGGTCGTGGTGGCCGGCGTGCCGGTGAACTCGCCGATCATGCTCAATTCCATCCGGGTGCACTTCATCGGAAACGTCCTGGCAAAGGGCATGCGCGGGTACGGCGGCTACCGCTCGGGGCGCGTCGTCCGCGTGCAGGATTCCCTGGATGCCGAGCTCCGCCTGAAGCACGACGGCACGGAAATACTGGTCACCCGGTTCCTCACCCCCGACTACCTTCCCCTTCTCAAGGGCCTCAGCGGCATCATCCTGGAAGAGCACACCTACCTCAGCCCGGAGCAGGTGCAGGCCGTCGAGCCCGGCATCGCCGCCATAGGGTCGGTCCCCGGGGCAATGGCGAAGCTGGAAGACGGCCTGACCGTCACGATTCACGGCGAGGAGTGCGTGATCTACGAAGGGATCATGAAGGGGGCATAGGGCTGCCGGGGACTACGCCCCGAACCGCCGTCCCTCGTCGAGCATGGCGAGGTAGTTGTCCAGCGGGATGTAGTTGGTGACCTGTTGCCGGTGCCGAGGCAGTAGCCGCCGCCCGGGCATGCACGCTTCCAGCGTGGCACGTACCCGGGCGCGCACTTCCTTCTCCGTTGCGCGGCAGAGGAAGTCGACATCGATGCCGCCGAGAAGGCTCAGGCGATCCCCGTACGACTTCTTGGCGTCCACGACACTCTCGATGGTGTCCTCGAACGAGTGCTTCGCGTCGATGCGCACGTCGTCGATGAGGTCGTCCCTGATGTCGGAGAGGTTGCCGCAGGAGTGCAGGAGGTAGGGCCGGCCCGCCTCGTGCGTGCGGCGTGCCAGCGCCTTGTGACCGGCAGAGCACCAGCTCCCGCATGTCCGCGGGAGACATGAGAAGCCCGGTGCGGAAGCCCATGTCGTCGCTGCCCCAGACCATCTTCACCCTCTCGAACTGCAGGTACAGCTCGAGCTCCTGGGCGTGGAGCTCTCCCGAGGCGCGCCGTCAGCGCGCGAACGAGGCGCGCTGGTCATCGGCCAGCGCGAAGCAGAGCGTCTCGTACCCCATGAGCCAGGACAGGTAGCTCGGCGAAATGGCCGAGTCCAGCTGGAGATGATGCACATGTCGTCCGGCAGGTTCTCCTGGAGCCATTCCAGGGAGCTGGTGTCCGCCTTGCCGAAGTCCGGCCACGGGTACTTCTCCAGCTCCTCCCAGGTGGCGATGGGCCCGCGGTGCTCGTCGGTGAACGCGCGGCCGCCCTCGCGCCGCACGGCCGCCGTGTCCTCCACGCTCACCGTCTTCCACGTCCATTCGACGCCGCCCAGCCCGCAGAGAACGAAGTCGTATCCGAGGAACCGCTGGAGGGCGATCTGCCGCTTCATGTCGTAGTGAGGGTCGCGGCGATCCAGCCCCGCGTTGATGCCGAATCGCTTCTCGATCTCCGACTGGATCTCGCCGTCCAGGAAAAGCTCCATGAGGTGAGGGCGGCGGGGCGTGCCTTCCCTCCGCAGGCAGGCGAGGAGCGCTTCGCCGTCGGGACGGGGCACGCCGGTGTCTTCAGGACTGGGTCGGTTGTTTTCATGGCGGCTAGTACCGCGCCAGCCTCAGCACTTCGCCGAACGTGAACCGCTTGCCCGTCATGAGCATGCCCACGCGGAAGATCTTGGCCGACATCCAGATGACCCCGCCGATGCTGAGGAGGAGAAGCGCGACCGACACGAGGATCTCCCATGTCGCCACGCCTCCCACGGAGATGCGCAGGAACATGACGATCGGCGCGGTGAGCGGGAACAGGGAAAGCACCACGACCACGGGCGCCTGCGGCGTGCTGATGATGGGAGAGATCATGACCACGGGGATGACGAGGAAGATGATCGACGGGCCACGCAAGCTGGCCGAGATGCTGCTCGTCCTCGGAGGCGGCGCCGAGCGCGGCGTAGAGCGAAGCAGTAGAGGAAGAACGCGAGGAGGAAGAACAGCACGAGGTAGGCGAGCGTGACCGATCGAGAGGCCCGCGCCGATGGAGACGCCGAGGCGCGGGCCGAGCAGCTTCAGCACCGCGGCGCTGATCGATGACCCAGATCCCGTACTGCAGGAGGCTCGCCAGCGCCTTGCCGAGGATCTTGCCGAACAGGAGGTCCATCGGGCCGCACGGAGGAGAGCATGATCTCCACCGTCTTGGTGGTCTTTTCCGTGAGAACGGACCGGCCGATGACCTGCCCGTAGAGAAGGATCGTCATGTAGAGGAGCATGGCGAGCACCAGCCCGGTCATGAGGACGGTCACGAAATCCGAGTTCTTCTTCTTCTCCCCGCTCTGCGTGAGCTGCCGCGTCTGGAAGACGGGCGGCTGCGTGAGGGCCGCGACCTGCGAGTGCGGCGATGCCCGCCTTCACGAGCCGCTGCGCGACACGATGGCCTGCCCGATGACGCCCTGGAGCACGCCGAGCACCCGGAAATCCGCGGCATTCTTCGACACGTATTCCAGCCGCGTGACACCGGAGAGGTCGGCGGGACACGCAGATATCCGTCATACGCGCCGGCCAGAACCTGGGCGTCCAGCGCCTCGGCGGACTCCGTGCACGGCGCTGACATGGATCCTCGACTGCTGGAAGACCGGGGCGATCTCCAGGACGAAGCGCGGATCGGCCCCGAGGAGCGCGATCTTCGTTTCCGGGCCGCCCATCGCCCGCCTGATGACGACAGAAGCACTGGGCAGGACGCGTCACCGCGGCGATGAGGAACGGCCCGAGGATCGTGAGGACGATGAAGACCTTGTTCGCGACGGTGAGCCGGAACTCCATGCGGATGATCTTCGCCAGCTTGCTCATGCTATCCGCCCATCCTTTCCTCGGCCGCGGCCTCCCGTCGCCGCCGACCATCTCCACGAAGATCTTGTGCAGCGAGGGGAGACCACCTCGAACCTGCGCACCGAGACCTGGCCGACGAGGCGCTTCAGAAGATCCTGGGGGCTCGCGCCCGTCGCGAGCTCGATCTCCACCCAGCGGGGGAAGCGGGGCACGTTGCGCACCATTCCCGAGCACGGAATCTCGAAATCGATCGCGCCGTCGAACTCCACGACGACGGTATTGTGGCCGTAGCGCGACTTGATGTCGGCAAGCGGAGCCGGAGATCACCTCGCGGCCGTGATCGATCACGAGGATCCGCGAGCAGATCTTCTCCGCGACCTCCATGTTGTGCGTGGAGAACAGGATCGTCTTGCCCTTGCTTCCCAGCTCGAGGACGGCTTCCCGCAGCACGTCCGTGCTCACCGGGTCGAGGCCGGAGAACGGCTCGTCGAGGAAGAGGAACTCGGGGTCGTGGAGGATGGAGGCGATGAACTGGACCTTCTGCGCCATGCCCTTGGAAAGCGCGTCCGGCGTCCGTGTCTTCCATTCGGACAGATCGAAACGGGCAAGCCACTCGTCCAGCCGCTTCTCCGCCGCGGCCAGTGTCCGCGTTCTTCAGGCTGGCCAGATACAGGAGCATCTCGTTGATCTTCACCTTGCGGTAAAGGCCGCGCTCTTCGGGCAGGTAGCCGATCCGGTCCTTGTCCGTCCTCGCTGATGGGCTTCCCGTTGAAGAGGATGCTCCCCGGAGTCGGGAGCGAGGATGTTCATGATCATCTTGATGGTGGTGGACTTGCCCGGCGCCGTTGGGGCCGAGGAGCCCGAAGATCTCCCCTTCCTTCGTCGCGAAGGAGATCTCGTCCACGGCGTTCACCTGGCCGAAGCTCTTGCTGACGGAACGCAGTTCTATCATGCACTCCTTCTCTTTCACCTGATCGGAGAAGCACGGAGCGCAGCAACCGCTCTGGGCGGAGCCCGGCGTGGTCAAGGCTCGAGCGTCTTCGCAAGCTCCTCGATCAGCGCGCGTTGGCGATCCGTGAGCGGCCCGCGGTATGTCGACGATCGACCTTCACGAGCTCGTCCCCGACGCCGTCGCCGCGGAGCTCGGGCATGCCCTTTCCCTTCAGGCGGAAGATCGCGCCGCTCTGGGTCCCGGCCGGGATCTTCATCGACAACGTTCCCGTCCAGCGTCGGCACGCTGATCTCTCCGCCGAGCATGGCACGCGGAAGACTCACGGTGCACTCGGTGAGAAGGTCGTTGCCCTGCCGCTGGAACAGCGGGTGGGTCAGCCATCTCCACGACGAGGAAGAGATCACCCGTGCCCCTTCGTCCCGGTCTCCCCTTCGCCTTTCATGCGCAGGCGCGACCCGTTGTCCACGCCCGGGGCACGGTGACCGTGAGCGTGCGGGTCACCCGGACCTTGCCTTCGCCCTCGCGCAGGTGTCGCAGGGCGTCTGGACGATGGTTCCGGTTCCCCCGCATCGCGTGCAGGTCTGCGCCATCTGGAAGATGCCGCTGGAGACGACCTCCGCCCCGAGCCGCGGCAGTCCGGGCACGTGGTCCTGCTTGTACCGGGTTTCGCACCGCGTGCCTCCGCAGACGCGGCAGCGCGTCGTAGCGCGGCACGGTGACGGACTTCTCCGTCCCGCGATATGCTTCTTCCAGGGTCACGGCAACGGCGAACTTCCAGGTCCCGCGCCCCGGTCCCCGGCGCCGCGTCCTGAGCGCGCCCGCGCCTGCCGCGGCCGCCCGAAAAGCTCGAAGCCGCATGTCGCCGAAGAGGTTCTCGAAGAAGCCGCCGCCCAGGCCGAAGTCTCCCATGCCCTCGAACACGCTGCCGAAGTCGGTGCCGCGGAAGATGTCTTCCCGTGCGAACTTCTGGTCCACGCCGGAATGGCCGTACTGGTCGTACAGCGCGCGCTTCTGGGGATCGGAGAGGACCGCGTACGCCTCCGAGATCTCCTTGAAGGTGTCTTCCGCCTCTTTCTTTTTCTCGGCGGGGACACGGTCGGGGTGATGGCGAAGCGCCATCTCGCGATAGGCCTTTTTCAGCTCCTCGTGGGTGGCGTTCTTCTTGACCCCGAGGACCTCGTAGTAATCACGTTTGGTGGACATGGTTGCTCTCTTAAGCGCGGCCCCGGGCTCCCCTGGGCCGCCTCGGGGCCGGTTCGCCGCGCTCCCGCGCGGCTGGGCGAGGCCTATTTCTTCTCTTCGCGGAACTCGGCGTCGATGACGTCGTCGTTCTTTCCGCGCCGCCGTTGCCCGTGGCGTCCGGTCCCTGGGGCCGCCCGCCGGCCTCCCTGCTCGGGCCCTGCCCTGGGGTCCCGCGCCGTTGCCCTGCTTGCCCGCAGATCTGCTTGTACACCTCCTCGGCGAGCTTGTGCGAGGCCTTGGTGAGCTCGTCCATGCCCTTCTTGATCCGGTCGATGTTCTTGTCCTTGATGGCGGTCTTCAGGTCGTTGAGCTTCGCCTCGATGTCGGCGCGCTCCGCCTGGCTCACCTTGTCGCCGTAGTCCTTGAGGGACTTCTCCACCGAGTACGCGAGGGTGTCGGCCTGGTTGACGGCCTCCACCTCTTCCTTCTTCTTGGCGTCGTCCGCGGCGAACTGCTCGGCCTGGCGCACCATCTTCTCGATCTCTTCCTTGGAGAGCTTCTTGGGCGCCGTGATCTTGATGGACTGCTGCTTGCCCGTGCCCAGGTCCTTGGCCGCCACGCTCACGATGCCGTTGGCGTCGATGTCGAAGGAGACCTCGATCTGGGGCACGCCGCGCGGCGCCGGCGGGATGCCGACGAGGTTGAACCGGCCCAGCTCCACGTTGTCCTTCGCCATGGGCCGCTCGCCCTGGAGGACGCGGATGGTCACCTCGGTCTGGTTGTCCGCCGCCGTGGAGAAGATCTCGCTACTTGCGGGTGGGGATGGTCGTGTTGCGCTCGATCAGCTTCGTGCTCACGCCGCCGAGGGTCTCGATGCCCAGGGACAGCGGGGTGACGTCGAGGAGCAGGACGTCCTTCACCTCGCCCTTGATGATGGCGGCCTGGATGGCGGCGCCCATGGCCACGCACTCCATGGGGTCGACGCCGCGCTCGATCTTCTTGCCGAAGAAGTCTTCCACGAACTTCTGGACGATGGGCATGCGGGTGGGCCCGCCGACCATGATGATCTTGTCGATGTCCGCGCCGTTCTCGGCGAAGTGTCACGCCGTCCTTGGAGAATGCCGGCCTTCGCGTCACGCAGGGCGGTCTCCAGCGGACCGCGGCAGCGCTGCACGATGGGGCCGATGAGCTCCTCGAGCTTCGCCCTGTTCACCGTCATGGTGAGGTGCTTGGGGCCCGTGGCGTCGGCCGTGATGAACGGCAGGTTGATGTCCGTGGTGAGCGTGCTGGACAGCTCCACCTTGGCCTTTTCCGCGGCTTCCCGCACGCGCTGCGTGGCCATGGTGTCCTTTTTCAAGTCGATGCCGGTCTGGCGCTGGAACTCCTTCTCGATGTACTCGACGAAGGCGTTGTCCATGTCGGTGCCGCCGAGCTGCGTGTCGCCGCTGGTGGACACGACCTTGAAGCCGCCTTCCTTCCACATCTCCATGATGGTGACGTCCAGCGTGCCGCCGCCGAAGTCGAAGACGAGGATCTTCAGCTCCTTGCCGGCCTTCTCCAGGCCGTAGGCAAGACAGGCCGCCGTGGGCTCGTTGATGATGCGCAGCACCTTCAGGCCGGCGATCTCACCCGCGTCCTTGGTGGCGGTGCGCTGGTTGTCGTCGAAGTAGGCGGGGCAGGTGATGACCACCTCTTCCACCGTGTCGCCGAGGTAGGCCTCCGCGTCCTGCTTGATCTTCTGCAGGATGAAGGCGGAGATCTGCTGCGGGCTGTATTCCTTGCCGAATCACCTTGAACTTGTAGTCGGTTCCCATCTTGCGCTTGGCCGCGTAGATGGTGCCGTCCGGGTTGATGGCCGCCTGCCGGCGGGCCGGCTCCCCGACCAGCCTGTCGCCTTCCTTCGTGAAAGCGACGAACGAGGGGAATGCCTTCCCCGACGAGACCCCGGCGCCTTCTGCCGAGGGAATGATGACCGGCCTGCCGCCTTCCATGACGGCGGCCGCCGAGTTCGATGTCCCGAGGTCAATGCCGATGACACGTCCCATACACGTATCTCCTTTTACATGCTGCTCTCTCGCTGATCCGGGTGCGCGGCTCTTCCGCTTTTATGCCGCCCGGGGAAACCCTTCAATCATTTCCGGTCCGTGGTAGATGCGAGAGACATTCAACTGGGAAAAATGTAAATAGGGAAGGCCCGGAAGTCAAGCCGAGAGTGGCTCCCGGGGCAGCCGGAGCGCCCGCTTCGCGCCGCCCGGGTCAGGCGCCTTCCGCCGCGGCCTCGAACATCGCCCGGTAGTTGTCGAGGATGCGCGGCGGCAGCGGCACCTGCAGGGGAGCGGAGGTCGGCAGAAGGATCACGCCCCGCGGCCCCGCGGCGGCAAGGACTTCCCGCACCCGCGCGCGGACGGTCTGCGGATCGCCCATGTCCAGGTCCACCGCCTGCACCCCGCCGGGCAAGACACATGCGGGGGCCGACGCGACGACGGACCTCCGCAATGCTCACGTCGGCCGTGCCCACGGGGAGGACCTCGAGGGGCTCAAGGACGTCGGCCCCCGTCTCGACGATCATCTCAAGCAACGCGTCCAGGCGGCCGTGACAGTGCACCACGGCGACGTTGCCCGCCGCACGGGTCCGCGCCACCAGCGGCGCCAGGCGCTCCAGCACGAGGGGACGGAAGATACCGGCGCGGATCCATGAGCGGCGCGCCGCAGTACTCGGGGCCCCAGAACCGCACGCAGACGTCGCGGTACCTCGCCCCGATCCAGTCGATGGTATCCTCGAGAAACGTCTGCGCCCGGTCGCAGGAGATCCCGCGCAAGGGCCGGATCCGGCGCGATGCGCGTCACGAAGAACGCGAAGTCGCAGAGTCCCGATATGATCCCCAGCGAATCGCCGATGCTGAAGACCGGCAGGCCGTCGTCCCCGGCGGCGGAGGCCAGGTGCGCCGTCTCCTGCTCGTCCGGCGGCGTGAAGGTATAGGGAATGCTCAGGAACCTGCCGATGTCATCGTCATTCTCGATGAAGTGCTTCAGCGTCCAGCTCGTCACCGTGCCGGGGTCGCTCCCTGCGAACGCAGGTGAGCGCACCACGCGGCGTATCCACCGAGAGCCGCTTGATCCCTTCCCTCTCTTCCATCTGCGCGCCGGTCCGTATCTGGTTGGGATCCCCCAGGAGCGCGGGCGCGGCGGGCATGAAGACGAAGGTGTCGCCGAGGGACGCCTGCAGGTCGAGGAGCGGCCTGTACGACGGCTCCCCTGCCGCCCAGCAGCCGCCGAAGCGATGGAACTCGTAGGTCGACACCGGTACGCGGTCCACGGGCGCACAGCGCACGGCGGCGAGGAGCCTCTGTCGGGACGTCATGCGCCACCGTAGCGCGAAGATCGGCACACCGCAATCGCCCCGCTGCCGGGCAGCAACTCTCCGTGTGATGCCGATGGAGCGATTTCTCATTTTGCATGACGCTCAACAGGCCTTCGTGGTCCCTTTCAGTGGTCCGCGATCCTTTTGAAAGTGCAAGATGAAAATCGCTGGCTGCCGGGTGTCGACGCCGGGACGATGTTCAGGTACCTTCGGTGCACGCTTTATGACGCAGCTCAGGGCACTCACGGGAACCGTCGACTTCTATTTCATGCGACACGGCGAGAGCGAGGGGAACAGGGACGGCATCATGCAGGGCAGGACCCCTTTCCGCCTGACAGAGACCGGCCGGGCACAGGCGCGGGAGATGGGCGCCTGGTTTCGGGGTCGCGGCATCGACCTCGTGCTCACCTCTCCTCTGCCCCGGGCATCGGAGACCGCCGCCATCGTCGCGGCCGCGGCGGGAACGACGCGCGGGACAGGCCGTCGACGAACTGACGGAGATCGGGACGGGCATCTTCACGGGGCTGCGGTTCACCGAAGCACAGGCCCGTTATCCCGAAGAGTGGAAGGTCTTCCAGCAGCAGAGCTGGGAGGGAGTGCCGGAGGCCGAGCGAATCCAGGAGCTCCTGGACAGGGCTGGCAGGCTGTGGGACATGCTCGCGGCGCATGCCGGGGCAGGCAGGAAGCGGATCCTCTGCGTCACCCACAGCGGGTTCCTCCAGTGGATCATACGCTCCACGTTCGGCGGACGGACGTGGATGCCCCTCTTTTCAGCCTCGGGCAACTGCGGCGTCTGTCACCTGCGCGTGACGAACACGGCACAGGACGGCGCCGCTTCCGGCCACATGGCCACCTGGATGATGATCAACATGGACGTGCGGCAACCCTCCTCCTGAGATCGGCTGCCGGCTGGCGTGCGCGGCTGAATGCGCACTGGCGTGCGCGGCTGAATGCGCACTGGCGTGCGCGGCTGAATGCGCACTGGCGTGCGCGGCTGAATGCGCACTGGCGTGCGCGGCGTTGACGCGGCAGTCGGGGCACATTAGAGTAGCCCGCATGCAGGTCCGCGTTGCCGCCTGGAGCACCCTGACGGACAGGGAAAGAGAGCGGGTCCTCGCACGCTCGGAGATGGACATTTCCCAGGTCCTCCCGCCGGTCCAGGCGATCATCGAGAAGGTGCGAACGAGGGAGACCGGCCCTCGCCGAATACACCCTCCGGTTCAACAACGCCGACATCTCGCGCCTGCCCCTCGCCGTCAGCGCCGGGAGATCGACGACGCGGAAAAGGGCCTCGACGGGCGGGTCAAGGATGCCATCCGTTTCTGCGCGGCGCAACGTGCGCACCTACCACGAAAAGCAGCTGCCCGGCGCCATGAGCTTCGGCGAGGTGCTCCCCGGGCGTCTACGCGGGGGAGCGCGCAACGCCCATCGCCTCCGTCGGTCTGTACGCGCCGCGCGGCAAGGGAAGCTTCCCCTCCTCGACGTACATGATGGCGGTGCCCGCCAGCGTGGCGGGCGTGCCGCGCGTCGTCGTGGTCACCCCGCCCGATGCGGCGGGCCGCTGCGACCCGGCCACCGCTCTTCGCCGCGCGGCTGTGCGGCGCGCACGAGGTCTACCGCGTCGGCGGCGTGCAGGCGCTCGCCGCGCTCGCCTACGGCACGGAGAGCATCCGCGCGCGTGGAGAAGTTCCTCGGCCCGGGCAACCAGTACGTGACAGCCGCCAAGAGGCTCCTCGTCGGCGGTGGTCGACGTCGGGCTGCCCGGCAGGACCCTCGGAGTCCATGATCCTCGCGGATGAGACGGCGGACCCGCGCCTCCTCGCCCTGGACCTGATCATCGAGGCGGAGCACGGCGCCGACTCGCAGGCGCTCCTGGTGACGCGCCAGCGAGGCGATGCGCCCGGGCCGTGGCGGCGCTCTTCCCCGGCTGGTGGTCGAGCTCCCCGAGCCGCGCGCGCACGTACGTGCGCGAGGTGCTGGCAAGACTACGGCGGGATCATCCTGGCCCGGGACATGGCGGAGGCGCGCGGACATCGCCAACGCGGTGGCGCCGGAGCACCTGCAGATCGCCACCGCGGATCCGCTGGCCACGCTCTCCGCTCGTGCAGAACGCGGGGGAGATCCTCCTGGGCCAGCACACCCCGTTCTCCCTCGCCAACTACGCCATCGGCGCGAACGCGGTCCTCCCCACCGGCGGAAAGGCGAAGACCAGCTCTCCCCTCTCGGTTCGGGACTTCCTCAAGTATTCGTCGGTCGCGTACCTCGACGGCGCAAGGATATGATACGCTGCGGGACGCGGCGATCACCCTTGCCGACTACGAAGGGTTTCGCCGCGCATGCAAAAGCGCTGCGGGAAAGGAGCACAGAATGAGCCCGAGAAATCGCCGAAGGCAAGGCCGAGCGAGGAAACGTCAACGGTGAAGACGCCGGCCGCCGCGAAGGCTGCCGCGCGAAAGCGAGCGCCTGCCGTGACCCCGCCGACCGGCCCGCCGCCGCGGGTCGACCCCGGGCATGGGTGGCCACCGCGGACATGGGTCTGGGCCACCAGCGCGCCGCCTACCCGCTGCGCGACATCGCCGAGGGCGGGCTCATGACCCTGGGCAGGGCAGAGAACACCTCCCCGGCGGAGCACAAGCTGTGGGAGCGGCTGCGCAAGAGCTACGAGTTCCTCTCCCGCACGAAGAGCTGGCCGCTGATCGGCAACGCGGTCTTCGGCCTCCTGGACAGGCTGCAGAACATCCCGCCGTTCTATCCCATCCGCGACATGTCCAACCCCTCCTTCCAGGTGCGGTGGCTGAAGAGCCTCATCGAGAGCGGGATGTGCTCCGGGATGATGGAGAAGATCAGGGCAAAGCCCCTGCCGCTGGTCACGACCTTCTACGCGCCGGCCATCGCCGCCGACATGGCCGGCTACGGCCGCGTGTACTGCGTGATCTGCGACGCGGAGGTCAACCGCGCCTGGGTGGCGGAGAACCCGCGGACGAGCAAGATCGTCTACCTGGCGCCCTGCGGCCGGGCCGTGCGCCGGCTGAACCAGTACGGCGTCCCCAACGAGCGGATCTGGCTCACCGGGTTCCCCATCCCCGTCGAGCTCCTGGGGGACAGCAACCTCAGCGTCGCTGAAATGGGACTTCGGGCAGAGGCTGCGCTACCTCGATCCCACCGGGAGCGCTTCTGGCCGATGCACGGCCTGAACGTCCAGCACTTCCTCGGCCCGAAGAACTGCACGCTTCGCGAACGAAGCGCGTGCTCACCATCACCTTCGGCGTCGGCGGGCGCGGGCGCGCAGACCGACATCGCTTACACCGTTGCGCGCAGCCTCCGTGACAAGATCGCCAAGGGCGAGGTGGACTACAACATCCTGGCCGGCGTGCAGGCCCGAGGTGGCCACGTACCTGGAGAACATGCGCAAGGATCTCGCCCTCCCGCAGATCAAGATCATCTACGGGGAGACCCTGGCGGAGTACTTCGCGCGGCTTCACCGAGTGCATGCGCACCACCGACATCCTGTGGACGAAGCCGAGCGAGCTCTCCTTCTACTGCGGGCTCGGGATCCCCGTCATCATGGCGCCGCACATCGGCTCCCAGGAGGACTACAACCAGGCATGGCTCCTGGAGATCCAGGCCGGCTTCCCCCAACAGGATCCGCAGTACACCGACCAGTGGCTCCTGGACCTCGTGCGCGCGGGGCGGCTCGCCGACGCGGCGTGGAACGGGTTCCTCAAGGCGCGCAAGTACGGCACCTACAAGATCCACGAGATCCTGCAGACCGGCACGATGGAAAGGGAGACCTCGGTACTGCGCAGATGAGACGGATCCGCGGTACCCCGCGGGAAGCCCGCGGCACCGCGGGAGACGACGGCGGACTCGACACCCCGAGGATGTCTTCTCCTGGGCGGAGTCCTTCACGAATCTCGAGACGACGGCGACCTGCCCTCCGACAAGCGCAATCTACCGCCTGGACCGCATGCGCGCGCTCCTGGGGCTGTTCGGCGAATCCGACACCGCGGCCTGCGGATCATCCACGTGGCGGGCACCAAGGGGAAAGGCTCCACCTCGGCGCTCCTCGCCTCCGTGCTGCGCGCCGCGGGACGCAGGACGGGCCTGTACACCTCGCCCCACGTGAGCAGCGCCTTCGAGCGCATCGCGATCGCAGGGGAGCCGCCGCGGCCCGACCTCCTCGTGCGGCTGGGCAGCGAGGTGAAGGCGTGCCATCGAGGCGCTGCCCGCGGAAGGGCATGCCCGGCGCACTACGCGCCCACCACCTTCGAGCTCCTCACCCTCCTGGCTTTCCTCTACTTCCGCGAAGGCAGGTGCGACGAGGCGGTCATCGAGATGGGCATCGGCGGCCGGCTGGATGCCACCAACGTCGTGAGCTCCGAGGCCTCCGTGATCACGCCGCTGGACCTCGAGCACACCGACATCCTCGGCGACACCCTGGAGAAGATCGCCTTCGAAAAGGCGGGCATCATCAAGCCGGGCGATCCCGGCCTTCATCGGGCTGCAGCCGCGGGCAGGCGAAGGAGGTGTTCCGGACGATCGCGGCGGAGCGCGGCTCGGCGTGCACGTTTCCTCGACGAGGAAGCGGCGGACCTCGCCGCGCGGACAGCCGCGGACGGGACCACGCTCTCCTTCCGCCTCCCCGGGGAGCCTGCGCGGCAGTTCCGCTCTGCCGCTGCTGGGGGAGTTCCAGGCGGAGAACGCGGCCCTCGCCTATCTCACGCTCCGACACACACGGCCGGAGATCACCCTGGACAGCTTCCGGGAGGGATTCGCCTCCGTGACGCTGCCCGGGGCGCATGGAGCTGCGCGGCACCGACCCTCCCCTCGTCCTGGATGGCGCGCACACGCCGCTCGCCGTGACGCGGCTCCTCGCCTCGTTCCGCGCCATCTTCCCGGGAGAGGCGGTGCTCCTGTTCGGCTCGGTGTCCGGGCAAGAGACCCCGCGAGATGGCGCGAGATACTGGCGCCCGCATTCCCGCACGTCGTCGTCTCCACGCCGGGCACGTTCAAGGAAAGCGATCCCGGTGAGGTGGCGGCACTCTTCCGGGAATCAACCCTGCGACGTTCCTGGAAGCGAACCCGGGCAAAGCCCTGGAACGGGCTCGGAAGACTCGCGGGGGCAAGCGGCCCATCCTCGTCACGGGCTCCTTCTACATGGTGGCGGAGATCAGGAGGCTCCTGTGACAGGCGACCTTCTTCGCGAAGCGTCTCGAGGTGCGGACGGGGATATCACGCGCCTGTCGGTGGACGCGATCGTCAACGCCGCCAACTCCTCGCTCCTGGGGGCGGCGGTGTGGATGGCGCCATCCACAGGGCCGGCGGTCCTGCCATCCTGGAGGCCTGCAAGGCCCTGCGGCGTCCGGGCGGTTCCGTGAAGGCTTGCCGGCGGGCGAGGCCGTGGAGACGACCGCCGGTCGGCTCTCTGCGCGGTTCGTGATCCACACGGTTGGTCCCGTGTGGCAGGGAGGCAGGAACCGACGAAGAGGACCTGCTCGCCAGCTGTTACGAGAAGTCACTCGCGCTCGCGGCCCGCCTGGGCGTGCGGAGCATCGCGTTTCCCGCCATCTCCACCGGCGTGTACGGGTTTCCCCGCGAGCGGGCCGCGCGCATCGTGTGGCGGACGCTGGCCGCGTTCTTCTCCGGTTACGCGGAGCCGCGCTCCGTCGTGCTGGTGTTCTTCTCCCCCGACGACGCCCGGGTGTTCCTCGATTCCGACGCCGCGGTGCCATGAACGCGGCTCCCTCGGTCCCTGAACTGGAAGGAGATCGACCTCGTTCTCGCGGAGCTTGCGCCTCCCCGGCAGCCTCATCCAGGAGATCCACCAGCCGCGCTTCGACAGGCTCGTCCTGCACCTGTTTCGCGGCGGCGAGCAGTTCTCGCTCCTGGTCTCCCTCTCCCCGCGCTTCCCGCGGATGCACCTGCTCACCGGGAAGCTCCCCAACCCACCCAAGCCGCTGCGCTTCGCCTCCTTCCTGCGGGCGCACGTCCGCGGCGGCAGGATCGAGCGGCGGCAGCACAGGTCCGCGCCGACAGCGACCCGGCGCGACCCGGGGAGCGGATCGTGAGGCATCGACCTCGCGCGCGGAGCCGAAGGTCGGTGCTCTGGGTACGTCTCTGGGGCGCGGCGGCGAACGCGCTCCTCACCGACGCCGACGGGATCATCCTGGACGCGTTCTACCGCCGGCCGAAGAAGGGGAGATCTCCGGCAAGCCGTTCGATCCCCTTGCCGTGACCGCCTCGCGCGCGGACACCCGCGGCGCCGAAAGGGCCGCCGAGGGAGTTCGCGGTCCGCGACCTTCCCGGCGAGGGCTCGTTCAGACGAGAGCTCGAGGTCCTTTTCGCCGAGGTGGAGACACGCGGGGACCTGGAGCGCGTCGCGGCGCAGGCCGACGCGGAGCTGGAGATGAGCGAGAACAAGGTGCTCGCCAACATCGAGAAGCTCCGCGCCGCGTCTTGCCGAGTACGCCGGCCTGGAGCGCTTCAAGGAGCTGGGAGACCTCGTGACGAGCAACCTGCACGCCATCGGCAAGGGGGACCGCTGGCTGCAGGCCGAGGACTTCTTCCACGCCAACACGATCGTGGAGATAGAGCTGCGAGCCGGAGCTCACGCCCGCCCAGAACGCCGAGCTCTACTACGAGAGGCATCGCAAGGCGCGGCTGGGAAAGGGCAAGGTGGAGGAGGAGAGTCGCCGACCTCGAGCGGACGCTTGCCCGCATCCGCCAGCAGCGGGCCGCGGCCGCCGCGAACACGGATCCCGGCGCGTTGGAAGAGGTGGCGATGTCCGCGGCGCGCGCCCGCAAGCCGCAGCTGCGACACCGGCATGCCGGGCCTGGTCTTCTTCTCCCCGCCCTACCGCATCATGGTGGGCCGCACGGCGGCGGAGAACGACGAGCTGCTCCGGCGAAGATGCGGGGCAACGACTGGTGGTTTCACGCGCGCGACTGGCCCGGAGCGTACGTCTTCGTGAAAGCGCAGCCGGGGAAGAGCCTCCCGCTGGAGACGATGATCGACGCGGCAACCCTCGCGGTGCACTTCTCCAAGGGAAAGACCTCTGGCCAGGGGGACGTGTACTACACGCAGGTGAAATTCCTCCGGCGAGCCAAGGGCGCAAAGAAGGGCACCGTGCTCCCCACGCAGGAGAAGAACCTGCACGTGAAGATCGACTCGGAGAGAATCGAGAGATTGAGGGACGGGGACGTGACGGAAGCACCGAAGGGCGGCGCGGCGAAGAAGGCATAGCGCCCGGCGCGGCCAGGATCCATTTACAAATACCTCCCGCCGGAGTAGCGTCATCTCATACCGATTCCACGGAGGTCATGTTTGAAGCGCAAATTTCTCCTCGTCCTCGTGGTCCTGGCTGCATTCGGCGCCGCCATGGCCACCGCCCAGGCGGCTCAGGCAGGCAAGCAGAATGCCATCACCGACGTTCCCGGCATCCTCGTCGGGAGCTACGACAGGAACCTCACCGGCACCACCGTGATTCTCGCGCCCACGGGGGCGGTCGGCGGCGTCGATGTTCGCGGCTCTGCCCCGGGCTCCCGGGAGACCGATCTCCTGCGGCCGACCAACCTCGTAGACAAGGTCGACGCGATCGTGCTCACGGGTGGCAGCGCCTACGGCCTTGCCGCGGCCGACGGTGTGATGCTGTGGCTGGAAGAGCACAAAAAGGGCTGGGACGTCGGCGGCGGAAATGTCGTGCCCATCGTTCCCGCGGCGGTGCTGTTCGATCCGGGCCGGTTCGGCAGGGCCTTCAATGACAGGCCGACCGCCGAGTTCGGGCGCAAGGCCGCGGACGCGGCGACCTCGGGCCCGGTGGCCATGGGCAACGTCGGCGCCGGGGCGGGCGCCATCGCTGGCGGGCTGAAGGGCGGCCTCGGCACGGCGAGCACCGACCTGGGCGACGGCGTCATGGTCGGCGCCGTTGTCGCGGTGAACGCGGGCGGGTCCACGGTCAACGCGGCCACCGGCGAGTTCTACGCGCGCTTCCTCGAGGTCAACGGTGAGTTCGGCAACCCGAAGCGGCCTATCTCGCTCTCGGCGCCGCTGGACAACATGCTTGCCATGGCGGCGGGAATGGAGGCGGCGAAGAACACCACGATCGCCTGCATCGCGACGAACGTGAAGCTGACCAAGGCCCAGGCCCAGAAGATCGCCGAGATGGCCCAGGATGGTGTGGCCCGCGCCATCCGGCCGTCGCACACCATGTTCGATGGCGACACGGTCTTTGTCCTTGCCACCGGCCTGCTCGACCTCGACACTCTGAAGCAGAAGGCTGCCTGGGGCAACACCGCGGCGAACGTAACGGTGCTGGGCATGAACGCCGCCGACGTTCTGGCACGCGCCATTGTACGCGCTATGGTGAACGCGCAGACCGTCGGAACGGTGAAGAGCTACAAGGACGCCTACCCCGCAGCGTACGGGAAGTAAGTCCGCCAGCCTGACACGCGGGACGCCCCTCTGCGGGGGCGTCCTTTTTTTGGGGTTGAAGCGGCAGCACATGGTCGTGCCGTGCGGAGTCCATGACACTGGTCGTGAAGCTCACGCCTGGATTCCGTCGAGAGCCCCGACAAAACCGCTTGCGAAAAATACCTAACGGATGTATAGTACAAATATGAACACGCTCGATGAGCTGGAGCAGGAGATCGCAAGCCTTTCAGCGCATCTGGATGCGGCAAGTCACCGGCTGCTGGAATGCGTCAGGCGATTCGATGAGGCCAGGGGCTGGCACGAGCAAGGCGCGCTGTCCTGCGCTCACTGGCTGGCCTGGCGCCTGGGATGGGACCAGGCCACCGCCCGCGAGAAGGTGCGCGTGGCGCGCGCCCTGGGGAGGCTGCCTGCCACGGACGAGGCCCTGCGTACCGCCAGGCTGTCGTACGCCAAGGTTCGCGCTCTCACCCGTGTAGCGACTCCCGAGAACGAGGCCAAGCTGCTGGACATGGCCCTCCTGGCAACCGGGGCTCAGCTTGAGCGGCTGTGCAGGAGCTACCGGATGGTGGTGGACCGTAAGACGCCGCCGAGGCCGGAGGAGCGATCGGTACGTCATCGGCTGCTGCCGGGAGGGTTGGTCAAGCTTGAGCTGGTGCTCGAGCCTGACGAGGCAGACATGGTCCTTCGCGCCATCGAGCGTGCGCGCGAGGTGCGCGCCGAGAAGGCGCCGGCCGCATCCGCGGGGCCGGGCGGACCAGCCACCCGCGCCCACTGCGCCCGGCGGTTCCGCGGAAGCGTGCTGGCCATCTCGGGCAGATGGGGCCGTGCAGATCGCCGAGTCCTTCCTGGCCGGCAATCCGGTAACAGGAACCGGTGGCGAGCGCTTCCAGGTCATGGTGCATCTGGATCAGGGCGTGCTGGGCCCCGACGGCGCCTGGGCGGGCACACTTGATGATGGCACACCCATTTTCGCGGAAGCGCTGCGAAGGGTGGCCTGCGACTGCAGCCTCCTGGCCACAGGGGGCGACGGGGAGGCACTGACCATCGGCCGCCGGGCCCGTACGATTCCGCCGGCCATCCGCCGCGCCCTGATGCTGCGTGACCGCGGCTGCGCTTTCCCCGGGTGCACCCACGCGAGCTTCCTGCACGGTCACCACGTCAGGCACTGGTTGCACGGCGGGGAAACGAGCCTTGAAAACCTTCTGATGCTATGTACTGCCCACCATTGCCTGATCCACGAAGGCGGGTGGACGGTCACCTCCGACGCCATGGGCGGGTTCGTGTTCCGCTCGCCGGCCAGAGAGGTGGTGGCACTCAAGCTGCCGCCGGAGCCGGTGGGCCACGCCGTGGACTGGCTGCGCCAGTGGGCGTATCAGCGCGCGCTCTACCTTGGCCCGGAGGTCAACATGCCGCGGTGGGACGGGAAGACACCGGACTACGACTGCGCGGTGGCATCCCTGCTGGCAGCAGGGAAGTAGCTTCAGATGTCCAGCCCTGCCCCGTTCCTGCGCAGCCACTCTTTGCGCTCCCGGTAGTCGGGCAGGACCTTGTCCACCTCGTTCCAGAAGGCATCCGTGTGGTCACGGTGGCGCAGGTGGCAGACCTCGTGCACGACGATGTAGCAAATGACGGTCAGGGGTGCCATGACGCACTTCCAGTGAAAGGACAGGGCCCCGTTCGGCGCGCAGGAAGCCCAGCGGTTGCCCAGTTCGCGCACCTCCACGGCCACCGCGGGCACCCCTGCCCTGGGCGCGTAGTAGCCGACCCGCTCGGTGATCCGCCGTGTTCCTTCAGACCACCGCGCTTCCTCGGGCACCCAGAAGCCGTAGTTGTCGGTGTTGTCGAGCTGCTTCTGGAGCGCGGCGTCCTTCATGCCTTTTGCCTTGAGCGCCGCGGCGAGCTTCTCGCGCTCCTGGTCGAAAAGGTCAGAGAGGCGCTTCAGAAAGAGCATGCCGAAGATGTATTCTTTGTACTCCGAGGCATCCATGTTGTCGCGGAGGTCGTCGCAGGCACGGAAGAGGAGGCTGGAGAGCTGGCCCAGGGTCAACTTCGCGTTCATTGGTTGAGAGAGGGTAGCATCCCCGGCATTGCGGGACAAGGACGGAGAGCCGGCTACGCTTTCCCTTGCGCCTTGAAATCCGCGGTCAGCCGCGCGAGCATCGCCTCGCGCCTGTCATAGAGCCTGCGCAGGGTTCGCGGCTTCCTCTTGGACAGCGCGTAGGCCGTCATGATGGGCAGGGCGATGGTGGAATCGGTGTAGCAGACCACCGTGTCGGGAAGCTGGTCAGGGTCGACCTTGCCCCATGTCACCGCTTCCTGGGAGGTGGCGCCGGAGAGACCGCCGGTGTCCACGCGCGCATCGGTGACCTGGATGAAGTAGTCATGGCCCTTCTCGGCGAGCTTGTAGATCTCCTGGATCTGCGGCTCGGTCTGGAGGGCGAAGTTCTTGGGGCTTCCGCCGCCGAGGATGAGCACGCCGCTTTTCCCGCCGGTCCGTTTTGCGTCGTACACGATGGCAGCCGTCTCGTTCACGTCGAGCTCCGGATCGAACCCGACCTCGTAGCCCTGCAGGCGGAGGGAGGCAATACCCATGCCGAGACTCGAGTCCCCGGGGCTGGACGTGTAGACGGGCACACCGCACTCCCAGGCCGCGCCCATGAGCGATCGGTACGTGCTCTTCAGGAGCTTTTCCCGTTCCCGCGCGTAGCGCCCCAGCCGCCCGTGCAGCTCGGCGGTGGACATGCGCTTCTGGAACTCTTTCCCTTTCAGCACCTCGGCAATGAAGTCATCCGTCTTGAAGAGAACGTCGGCGTCGAAAACGATGTCATAGATGCGGATGATGCCGTCTCGGCGGAGGGCAACGTCATCCACCTGCGGCGAGATGCCGTACAGCGAGAAGCCCAGCGACCGGTGCAGGTCGTGGTAGAGGTTGGCGCCGGTGGACACGATCCAGTCCACGAAGCCGGCCTCGACGAGGGGCACGAACGCGGCGTATCCCAGGCCTGTCGGCGTGAGGGCGCCGCTGATGGTGATGCCCACCGTGACGTCGGGGTCCAGCATCTTGTCGGCGAAGATGTGGCAGGCTTCGCGCAGCCGGCCCGCGTTGTAGGAGAGGAAGAAGTCGTCGACGAGCCGGTCGACGCCGATGCCGCCCGTGATCGGCACCGGGTCGAGCTTCCGGCCCATCCGCGACCCCGCGGGCGGGCGCACGTCTTTCATTACAGGAGGACTGCTGCCGCCACGACGGTGGTCCAGACGCCGCCGGAGGCGCCCTCCGCCGTCTGGGTGATGCTCGTGCTGTCGACGATGTGGCCGCCCATGCGGTACTGCTCGCGGCGCTCGTTGTAGTCCTTGTCCAGGTCGAAGGGCACGCCGAGGAGGGTGGCGAGCATGGACGCGGCGAGGTCCTCCGCGTAGTCGCCGGCCTCCTTCTCCGTCTGGCCGTAGGTGTGGTGCTCGGAGAGATACCCGTACATCTTCTGGTCAGCGGGGATGGCGATGCCGATAGAAGCGGCGATGCGGCGGCCCGGCTCGTTGGTCGCCATTTCCGCCAGCACGACAAAAGTCACCTCACCCGCCTCCAGCGCGGCGAGCCCTTCCTCGGGGCTGGCGATCTTGCAGCCGGGAGGGAAGATGGAGGAGACGCGGACGATGTTCAGGTGCGCGATGCCGGCGTTGCGGAGCGCCATCTCGAAGCTGTTCAGCTTCTCCTTGTTGATGCCCACGCCGCGGGTCAGGAACAGCTTTCGTGGAACGAACCTCACGTCTCACTCTCCTCTCGATGCGGAAAGAAGGTTACGGCGCGCGGGAGCGAAAGTCAAGAATGCGCATGTCCGGCCGCGAGTGCCACGGCAGACGTGGCCGCGAATGCCACGGCATACGTGGCCGCGATGAATGCCACGGCATACGTGGCCGCGATGCCACGGAAAATACCGTGGCCGCCTTGCAAAGGCCCCGGCAGATCACGATACTTTTTGGTGGTATGGACGTCACTCCGCACGAGCCGACGAGTCCCCGGTGTTCTGCACGGGGATCCGCCCGCCTATCGTCGACGGTCTCTTCTATCCCGCACAGCGTTCCGCCTGCGCCGAGCGTGTCGACGAGCTGCTGGAGGCGTCGCCGGTGCCGCGCGCGGCGGGGTTCGCCGTCGTCGCGCCGCACGCCGGCTACGAGTACGCCGGTGACGTCATGGCCGCGGCGTACCGCTTCATCTCCCTGCGGCAGGTGCGCACCGCCGTGCTCATCGGCCCGGTGCACCGCGACCCCGCCGACGCGGTCTACCTCCCCGAGTCGGATGCATTCTCCACGCCGCTGGGAGAGGTTCCGGTGGACACCGCGCGCATCGAGGCGCTCCTGGCCGCCGACCCGCTGTTCCGGCGCAACGACATCCCGCACCTCGAGGAGCACTGCCTGGAGCTGCAGCTCCCCTTCCTCCTGCGCCTCTTTCCCGGCCTCGTCGATCGTTCCCCTCCTCGTGGGGAACAACCGCGCCGCCACTGCCGCCGTCCTGCAGAGGGCCCTTCGGTTGACCTTCGCGGAAGACGGGGACTATACTGTCTTTGTCGTGACGGCCAACATGGCCTCCTACCTCGGCGGGAAGGGACGCGGACGCGGAAAGCTCGCTCATGCAGGAGTACCTGGAACGATGTGACGGCAGGGGAATGCTCGCCGCCGCGGAGAAGCGCCAGCTCAGCGCCTGCGGCGTTGCGGGCGTCGCTGCCGTCATGGGCCTCGCGGGTGATGGCTGCGCGGCACGCGTGCTCGCGCGGGGAAGCTCGCGCGGTCGGGAAGAGGATCCCTCGCGCATCGTGCACTACGCCGCCACCGGCATCACGCCCCAGCGTGCCGAAGGCATCGCGCAGCGTGCCGAAAGCACCCCGCCGCGCATACCGCAATGAACTTCGCTCTGACCGAGGAAGAAGCGCGCACACTCCTGCAGATTGCCCGTGAGACCATCGACGCTTCGCTTGCCCGGCGCCGCCGGTCTACCCGCCCGTCACGGGGACCCTCCGGCAGCCCTGCGGCGCCTTCGTCACGCTGAAGAAACGCGGGCAGCTGCGGGGATGCGTCGGCCACGTCACTGCCGTCGACCCGCTGGCGGACACGGTCAAGGCGGCTGCCATCGCGAGCGCCTTCGAGGACCCGCGCTTCCCGCCGCTGGCGGCCTCCGAATGGCCCAGCGTGCGCATCGAGATCTCCGTGCTCTCCCCCCTGGAGCGCATCGGGGAGCCTTCCGTCATCCGTGCCGGGCGTGCACGGCATCAAGGTCCGCAGGGGACCCTCGCGGCCTGCTCCTGCCCCAGGTGGCGACGGAGCAGGGCTGGGACAGCATGACGCTGCTCGAGCACACGTGCCTGAAGGCCGGCCTTCCCTCTGACGCCTGGAAGATCCCGCCACGCAGATCGAGATCTTCACGCGCGATCGTCGTCGGCGAGAACCCTCACTGAAGGACGCACCACCATGACAAAAGAGATCGTCGAACAGGGAGCCCGGTACCTCGGGGTCTCCGTCGGGGAATCGACGCGGGGAACCGCGCTCACCCGCATCCTCGCACTGAAGGCGTCTCCCGGCTGGACCATCCAGGGCAGGAGCCTCGTCGAATGGCATTTCAGCGGCATGACCG
Source organism: uncultured Spirochaetota bacterium (assembly GCA_963768665.1). Taxonomy (GTDB): domain Bacteria; phylum Spirochaetota; class Spirochaetia; order SZUA-6; family Fen-1364; genus Fen-1364. Next base: position 201,326 of record CAVYIU010000008.1, read on the forward strand.
AGAGGGACAACGTCGCGTACCTCTACGGCCCGCACGCCGCGGGCAGGACGCTGGGAGAGATACTGTCTCTCCCGCTGCCGAAGGCCCTCCCCTTCCTCGCAACCCTCGCCCATGCCCAGGCTCTCCTCGCGGAGCGCGCCGTCCCGTGGTTTCCCCTGCAGACCGACGCGATCCTGTTCCCGGACCAGGGCGGCGTGCTGTTTCTCCGCCGGCGGTCTTCCAGGAGCTGCGCGACCTGCGTCCGTTCGCGGAGAACCTCGAGACCTACGAGTGCATCGCCCACCCCGACCTGAAGGGAGAGGCCCGCGCCTCCTTCACGCTGGCGAGCCTCGTCTACCGGGTGATCGCGGGGCGATTCCCGGTCACCGGCAAGGACGGCGAGGAGGTCCACGAGCAGGCGCGCAAGCTCGCCATCACGCCGCCGGACCAGGTCGTGCCCGAGCTTGTTCCCGAGGTGTCCGAGCTGGTCATGGCGGGGCTCGCCCGCGGGCGCCGGCCCCAGCCGAAGCTCGAGGAATGGGCGGCCAGCCTCGACGCGTGGCAGCGCAAGGAGGTCTTCCGCACACTGGGGGCGGAGGAGAAGGCAAAGGCGCTCCGCGACAGGGAAGCGCAGGAGACCGGGTCGGCGAAGAGCTTCCGGCGGCGGATGTTCTGGGAAAAGAACTGGAAGCTCGTCGGGATCATCGCCATCGTGGTCATCGTCGTAGGGGCCATCGGCGGCAGCATGCTGAAGAACGTGCTCGCCCCGCGCGTGACGAAGGGATACTCGCCGCAGAAGATCGTCGAGACGTTCTACACGAGCATGAACGCGCTGGACCACATGACCATGGAAGCCTGCGTCATCGGGAAAGCCGGCCAGGGGGAGATCAACGAGGCGACGACGCTGTACGTCACCTCGCGCGTGGTCATGGGATACGAGGGCGCGTCGAACATCGTGTCGGCGGCGGCCTGGGACGCGGCGGGGAGACCCGACCTCGTCAGCCCGCAGACCCTCTATGGTGTCACCGCGCTCACCGTGAGGCAGGAGCAGGGCGCACCCGCACCAGTCTTCCTCGTCTCCTACGACAAGTGGAACCCGCTCGGGGCACCCGACACCGGGGCCGCCCCCGACATGAACGCCATCCCGCTTTCCGAGGGGCACGCGATGCAGGACAGGGTCTTCCTGAAGCAGGACAAGGGCGACTGGGTCATCTACAGGATCGACCGTCTCAAGGCTGACCCGCTTCCCGCGCCCAAGGTGGTGCCGGCGCCGGCCGCGGGCGCCGGGGGCAGGGACAGGCGGCACGCTCGCCCCGCAGGGCTCGCAATAGGCAGCATGGGCGGCCTGCGCGGCGCGCCGATCGGCGGGAAACTCCCTGGCATCACTCTCGATACGCTTCGAGCTCGGCTGAGGTCATTGCAGGCTGAGGAACTCCTCGATCTCCTTCCGCCTTCGGCATGGACGGCTGGGCGCCCCGGCGCGTCGTGGAAATGGCGGCGGCGGCGGAAGCCCGGCGCATCGCTTCCGCGACGGGGCGCCCCTGGGAGAGCGAGGCGGCAAGCACCCCGCAGTAGCAGTCCCCGGCACCGACGGTGTCCACGGCCGCCACCACGAAGGCCGGCACGGGCGCGTCGTGGCCTCCCCGGTGAACAGATGCTCCCGTCGGCGCCCGAGGGTCACGATGAGGCTGCGCACTCCCCAGGAGAGCGGCAGCCGCGCCTCGCCGCGCCCGGGATCGTCGCTGGCGCCGCGCCCGGCTCCCGACAGGCCGCCAGCTCGTTGCGGTTACAGATGAGGAAGTCCACGCCGCGCAGGGACGCCGTGCACGGCCGGCGCGTGAGGGTCGGGGCCAGGTTCCAGAGCACCGTGTGCCGGCGCGGCGCGCGCCTCGATGAGCTTCTCCGATGCCTCCTGGGGCACCTCGTTCTGGAACAGCGCGACGCTGTCTCCCCGGGCGGACGCGGCAGGGCTCACCCCCTCCGCGCTGAACTGCGCGTTCGCGCCCGGGGCGACCGCGATGGTGTTCTCCCCCGCCTTGTCGACGGTGATCTGGGCGATGCCGGAGGCCACGCCGGGAAGGAGGCGCACCCCCGCCGTCTCGACACCCGTCGCCTGCAGGCTGGCGACCCGCTCCCTGCCGAATGCGTCGTCACCGAGGCAGCCGTGCATCTGCACCTCGGCGCCCGCGCGAGCGCCGCCGCCACCGCCTGGTTGGCGCCTTTGCCGCCGGGAAAGCGCGCGTAGGTCCCGCCCCCGACTGTTTCCCCCGGCACGGGCAGCCGCTCCACGTAGACGAACGAGGTCCGTGTTGATGCTTCCGAAAACGAAAACGCGTGGAGCCATGGCGGAAGCATGGCAGGCGGCAGCGCGTGTCAATGACGGCGTTGAACAGCACGGCGCAATCTGATATATTATCCGCCTCACATGAAAGCGATCGAGCTGAGCAAGGCATTCGACCCGAAGAGCTACGAAGACCGCATCTACGCGCGAGTGGCTGGAGAAGGGACTCTTCGCGCCGGCCGCCGAGGCGCCCCGCGGCGCCGCGAAGAAGTTCGTCATCGTCATCCCGCCCCCCAACGTCACCGGCGTCCTGCACATGGGACACGGCCTGAACAACACGCCTCCAGGACATCGCGTCCGCTATCACCGCATGCTCGGCGACGACACCCTCTGGGTGCCGGGCGCCGACCACGCCGGCATCGCCACGCAGCACGTCGTGGAGAAGGAGCTGAAGAAGCGCGGCACCAGCCGGGCCGCGAGACTCGGGCGGGAGAAGTTCCTGGAGGAGACCTGGAAGGTCACCACCGAGCACCACGACATCATCGTGAGCCAGCTGAAGCGGCTGGGCTCCTCCTGCGACTGGGAGCGGGAGCGCTTCACCCTCGACGAGGGTCTTTCCCGCGCCGTGCGCGAGGTGTTCGTGTCCCTCTACGAGAAGGGCCTGATCTACCGCGGCAACTACCTGGTGAACTGGTGCCCCTCCTGCCGGACGGCCATCTCGGACGACGAGGTGGAGCACGTCGAGACGCAGGGGAAGATGTACCACTACCACTACCCGCTCGCCGACGGGTCGGGGTCCGTCGCCATCGCCACTACGCGGCCCGAGACGATGCTCGGCGACACCGCGGTGGCCGTGCACCCCGAGGACGGGCGCTACGCGGGCCTGGTGGGGAAGATGCTCGCCCTGCCCCTCACGGGCCGGGAGATCCCGATCATCGCGGATGCGCAGATCGACAGGGAGTTCGGCACGGGCGCGGTGAAGGTCACACCGGCCCACGACCCCGTGGACAACGAGATCGGCAAGCGCCACTAGCTGCCCGCAGATCAACATCCTCACCCCGGACGGCAAGCTGAACGACAACGTGCCCGAGACGTACCGCGGCCTGACCGTGAGCAAGGCGCGCGCGAAGGTGATGGAGGACATCAAGGCCGCCGGGCTCTTCATCAAGGAAGAGGACCACGTGCACCAGGTCGGCCACTGCTACCGCTGCAACACCATCATCGAGCCCTATCCTCTCGGACCAGTGGTTCGTGAAGATGCGGCCGCTTGCCGACAAGGCGCTGAAGGCATGGGAGGACGGGGAGATCCGTTTCTATCCCCAGCGCTGGGAGAACACCTACACCAACTGGATGCGCAACATCCGCGACTGGTGCATCTCGCGCCAGCTCTGGTGGGGTCACCGCATTCCGGTCTGGTACTGCAAGGACTGCGGCGGGATGACCGTCTCCCGGACCGACCCGACGGCATGCGCGAAGTGCGGCAGCGCCGAGTATCGAGCAGGACCCCGACGTGCTGGACACGTGGTTCTCCTCGGCCCTGTGGCCGTTCTCCACGCTGGGATGGCCCGAGAAAACGCCTGACCTTGCGCGCTTCTATCCCACGACCGCCCTGATCACTGCCTACGAGATCATCTTCTTCTGGGTGGCGCGCATGATCATGATGGGCCTGGAGTTCATGGGGGAGGTGCCCTTCCGCGACATCTACATCACCGGCCTCGTGCGTGACAAGCAGGGCCGCAAGATGTCGAAGAGCCTCGGCAACGGCGTGGACCCGCTGGAGATCATCGACGAGTACGGCGCGGACGCCTTGAAGTTCACCATGGCGTTCCTCGCGGCGCAGGGCCAGGACGTGCTGTTCGACAAGGAAGCGATGAAGCTCGGCTCGCGCTTCGCCAACAAGATCTGGAACGCCTCCCGCTACCTCCTCATGAATCTCGAAGGACGGACGCTGCTGAGCCCCGGGACGGCCCGGCTCACCGACATTGACGCTGGATACGGCACCGGCTCAACCACGCGGCAGCAACCGCGCGCGCGGCGCTCGAGGGCTACCGGTTCAACGAGGCAGCCCAGGCCGTCTACGAGTTCATCTGGAACGATTTCTGCGACTGGTACATCGAGGCGGCCAAGCTGTCCCTCGGCTCGGACTCCGATCGCGGAGAAGGACAGGATCGTCACGCTCCTGCTGGAGCTGCTGGAGGAATCCCTGCGGCTCGCGCACCCTTTCCTGCCCCTGATCACGGAAGAGATCTACCAGACCCTTCCCGGGCACACCGGCTCCATCATGACGAGGCCGTATCCCGTGGTGGAGGCTGCGTGGGAACACCCCGACGTGGAAGCGCGGTTCGCCCTGCTGCAAGACCTCGTGCGCGCCATCCGCACCATACGCGCCGAGTTCACCGTCCCGCCGGACAGGAAGGTCGACGTCATCGTGACCACGGAAGAAGGCACCGACACGCGCGCGAACTTGCAGAAAGACGCCGCCCTCGTCACGCACCTGGCAGGGACAGCGAGCCTGACCTTCGCGGAAGCGCGGCCCGGCGGGGGAGGCATCATCGCCGCGGCGGGCAGGGGATTCGAGGTTTTCGTCGTGATCAGGGAGGCCATCGACGCCCCGAAGGAGATCGCGCGGCTCACGAAGGACAGGGAGAAGACCGAGAGCGAGATCCGCCGCACGAAGGACAAGCTCGCCAACACGACCTTTGTCGAACGGGCTCCCCGCGAGGTCGTGGACCGGGAGAAGGAGAAGCTCGCCGAGCTGGGGCGGCTTGTCGGAGAAGATCGACGGCTACGTTCGCGCGCTGGGCGGCTGACGGACCGGGCTCGATGACCGACCTGAAGCCGACTCTCGATGCCCTCTATCGGCGGTTCAACCGCCGCGCTTTCGTCCACCCGGACCCGCTGGAGATGGTCTACCGCTACAAGTCCCCCGGTGACCAGGAGATCGCGGGACTGGTGGCCGCGGCGCTCGCCTACGGGAGGGTCGCTCAGATACTCGTGAGCATCGCGCGGGCGCTCGACCTGATGGGCGCGCGGGGCCGGGCGCCTTCCTCGCCGGCTCCGACGAAGGCAGGCCTGCGGGACGCGTTCGCATCGTTCAAGCACCGGTTCACGACGGGCGAAGAGTTGGCCGCCCTCCTGCTCGCCGTCAAACGGGCGCGCGAGGAGCACGGCTCGCTGGAGATGCTGTTCGCCGCCGGGCTTGGCACGCGCGACGAAACGGTGCTGCCCGGCGCTTGCCCTCTTCGTGGACCGGTTGCGGGCGCTTGCGGGAAGCTCCCGCGCCTGCCCCAGTCTCCTCTCCTCGCCGGAGGACGGGAGCGCCTGCAAGCGCCTCAACCTCTGGCTTCGATGGATGGTGCGCCGGGACGCGGTGGACCCCGGGCCCTGGACGCGCGTGCCCCGCGCGAAGCTCGTCGTACCCCTGGACACGCACATGTTCCGCATCGGCCGCGGCCTCGGTTTCACCCCGCGTCGGCAGGCGAACCTGGCCACGGCCCTGGAGATCACGCGCGCGCTGGCGCGTCTGAATCCCCGGGATCCTGTCCGCTACGACTTTTCCCTCACCCGGCTCGGTATCAATCCCGACTGCCGCGACGAGGAGATCGAACGCATCATGAAAGGAAGGCTATGAACGAAGAGAAGCGCCGCGCGGCGACCGGACGAAAAGCGACCCCCTTCGGGGGCGCTGGACTGGTCAACGATGAAGTCCCGCTACATGCTGCCCCCTGACCTCGTGTACATGAACAACGGGTCCTTCGGCCCGGCCCCGCGCGTCGTCTACGACGCACTGCTGGTGTACCTGAAGCAGCTGGAAGAGAACCCGGCCGTGTTCAACGACCAGTACAACCGGGCCGTGAAGGTCGTGAAGCCGAAGCTCGCCTCCTTCGTCGGCGGCAACCCGGACTACATGGGCTTCGTGCCGAACCTCACCTACGGCATGAACGTCTTCTCCCGCGGCATCCGCGGGCTCTCGCGCGGCGACGAGGTGCTCACGACCGACCAGGAGTACGGCGCGGTGCGGAACATGTGGGACTACGCGGCGAAGATGCAGGGCTTCGTGATCAAGGACGTCGCCATCCCGGTTCCTCCGAAGAACCCCGAGGAGATCGTGAAGGTCATCGAGCAGGGCATCACCCCGCGCACGCGCGTGATCCTGGCCAGCCACATCACGACCACCACGGGCCTCGTCCTGCCGGTGAAGGACATCAGCGCCCTTGCGCACAGCCGCGGCATCCTCTCGGTGATCGACGGGGCGCACGCGCCGGGCATGATCCGGGTGAACATCGCGGACATAGGGTGCGACTTCTACACCGGCAACTGCCACAAGTGGCTCGGCGCGCCCCTGGGGACGGCCTTCATCTCGGTGCACCCGCGCTCGTGGGAGAGGCTGGAGCCTTTCCTCGTGGGCTGGGGGTGGCACAAGGACAGGAAGGAAACCTTCGAAGGGAACTTCGAGAACCCCGGCGTGCACAACACGGCGCTGCCCAACGCGGTCGGCGAGGCCGTCGATTTCCAGCTCGAGATCGGCACGAAGGCGATCGAGGATCGCGGACGCCAGCTCGCGGAGTACGGCAAGGATCTCTTCACCCGGATGCCCGGGCGTGAGGCTTCTCACGCCGCGGGATCCCACGATGTGCGGCTCCATGGCCAAGTTCACGCTTCCTCCCCTGGACGAGGAGAAGCGGATGAGCGACGCCTTCAAGAAGCGCAACATGGTGGTGGTCGCCTGGGCGAACGCCTCCGGCGGGAGCATGCGCATCTCCACCCACATCTACAACACCGAGGCGGACCTCCACCTCGTGGACGAGGCGCTGCGGGAGGTCTACGGCTCTAGGAGCGCGTAGGGTATAGCAGGGACGCGATGGACCTCTGCGGCAGCTGGCTGCCGGTCGAGCCCAGGGCGCCGCGTTCATCTGGTAGTGAACTCTCACATCCCGTCCTCTTTGGTGGCTACCCCATGCACGGAAGCTCATGCAACGCGTTTTCAGGGCCTTCAATCATCCTGTGACGGAACAGTTTCAGCAGATTGTGCGTCAGGCAGACGAAGGCCCATTCGCGGCGCACCTTCGCGCGCCCGCGTTGTGAGAACCTACGGAAGCCGCGCGCCTGCTCAATCTGCCCGAAGACGGGTTCCACGATCACCTTGCGCCGTGAATATACCAACTTACCCGCGCTCCCTTTCAGTTTCTCACGCATGAGAGTCTTGGGGCTCTGCTGCCCAGCAGAACCCCCCGATGGGACGGCGGCCTCAGTCCTCTCGCGGCCGACGGCGATGTAGGGATCAATCCCACGCTCCTGCACCTTTTGCACGTTGTCTGCTGAAAAGTAGCCGCTATCAGCCAGAAGCCTCTGGGGCCGCTGGGCATGCATGCTGAGCATTCTCTCCACCATCGGCACCAGGTACTCCTGGTCGGGAGACTGGTTGCTCACCCCGTGGGCGATGATCACCTGGTGAGCTGCATCCACGATGACCTGTGCGTTGTAGGCCTGGATGTAGGCCCCGTCCTTGACCATGATGCAGCTCTCTGGATCTGTGAAGTTGCGTTGCGCTGCCGCCTTGGGCTTGCCGTCCATCTCGCTGGCTACCCGATGCAAGGGCAACTCTGGCTGCCTACTTCCCTTCTTCTTTTCGCTGTTCCTCTCGGGAGCAAGGGCGTCGGCCTGCTGGCTGGCTTTCGCCGCGCGGGTGCGTGCACGTTTGCGCTCGTGGTCCGCCAGCGCTTCGCCCTCGCTTTTGGCGCTCTGCCGCTGGGCCTGCTCGCGCAACTCCTCAGCTCTGGTTTCGGCGGCTTCCTTTTCCAAGGCGGCCTTCGCCTCGCGAAGCCGCAGCAAGCGTGTCTCCCGTCGGGCCAATTCCTCAGGCAGATCCTCTTTGTCCTGCCCGGGCCCGTACAACTCATCCTCCTCCCGATCCACCTCATCGGCGCGTCGCAGCAGCTCCGCCACCTGCTCCTGTAGACGTTTCTCTTCCTCGTTCATCCGCTTGTAGCTCATCGCCTTGTGCTTGCTCGCTGCCGCCTTGATCTTCGCCCCATCCAGCGCTACTGCCCCCAGCTTCACCAGTCCGGCCTCCTGGCACAGGCGCAGCGCCTCCACGAACAGCCTGCCCAGCGCTTCCCCGTGCTCCAGTCGAAACTGGTTGATCGTGGTGAAGTGCGGATGCTGGCCACCACTGATCACTCGAAAAGCCACATCTTCATGCGTGGCCCGCGCAATTCGCCGAGAGGAGAACACCCCAACACTATATCCATACACCAGAAGCCCCGTCATCATTCCGATCGCGTAGGGCCTCTCCCCGCGGTGATCCTTGCGTTGGACCTCATCCTCGATCTCGCCCAGATTCATCTGCTCCATCACATCCAGCACGAAGTAGGCCAGGTGTTTCGGGGGCAGCCATTCCAGCGGAGACGGGGGCAATAGGTATGGTTGCCGCGGCTCCCAAGGGCGATAGTTTTTCTCTCCCACATCAACAGAGAACCAGATCCAGGTGAGAAAGTAAATTCCCCGGGCGTTCCCTTGAGGTCGCCACGGGCATCTACGCCCTACGCGCTCCTAGGCGCGTGATCCGCCGGCGCGCGCTCCAGGCGCGCCGGCCGCGCCGCCCCGCGCTGCCAGGTAGTCGGCAAGGATGGCGCCGTGGTCGAACGCAAAGGCGAGCGTCGTGATGTCCGCGGGCGACGCGACCCTGACGTCCGCCGCGTCGTCGCCGGCCCTGGGTGCGCCGACGGACCGGGCAGTAAAGACGGTGGTGACGGTGTGGAAGCGCGGATCGCGTGACGGGTCGGAGTAGGTGTGGAACTGCGCAAGGTCGAGGAGCTCCAGGCCGGTTTCTTCCATCGACTCCCGCCGCACGGCGGTCTCCAGGCTTTCACCGTAGTCGACGAACCCCCCGGGCAGCGCGTAGCCAAGCGGCGGGTTGCTCCGTTTCACCAGCACGATACCGGCAGGCACCTCGATAATGGCATCCACCGTCAGCATCGGGCCCCAGATCAGGACGTCCAGCAGGTGCCGGAGGTACCCGTGCACGGTCCTCGCGAAGACGTCGTACGCCGCAGCATCGGGACAGCACAGGACGATGCGCGCCAGGGGCGCCGTCCCCGCGCGCGCGACGCGTATGGCCTCCTGCACGAGGATCTTCCCGGAGGTGACAGCGGCCATGCCGCCGGCCACGCCGTACGCGGGGAGGGCCACGGACGCCGCTCCGCGCGCGCGCGCATCTGCCAGGGCCGCCGCGCCCGCTGCCCTGACCGAGTGCTCCGTCGGTGCGGTGGTGCCGGTCTCCTCGTGCGCAACCGCCTCCGCGCCGACACAGCCCGGCGCGGCCCGCGCCACCACGATCTCCACGCCTCGCACCGTCATCGCCTGCCCCTCCCCTGCACCATGCCGAGAGTGTAGCGCCGAAAAGCGTGACGGTGCCAGTGATCAGGCCGTGGACATCGTGCTACGATGCACCCTCATGCAACCGGAAATCGTCTTCGAGCGGGTGACGTTCCGCTATCCAGAGACGGAAACGGACGTGTTCTCGGAACTCGATATCGAGCTTCCCCCCGGCATCGTCTCGCTGGTCGGCCAGAACGGCACGGGGAAATCGACGCTGCTCCTGCTCGCCTCCGGAAGACTCCTCCCCACGAGCGGGCGTGTGCTCATCCGCGGGACCGACACGCAGACCCTCGGCGACGAAGAAACCCGCCAGGCGCTCGTCTCCTTCGTCTACCAGAACATGGAGTTCGACACCGAGGAGACAATCGGCGCCCTTCTCCGCTACGTGGCCGCCAACGGCCTGCGCGGCGAAAGCTCGGCGGACGCGGTCAGCGAGCTCGTGGACGCCTTCGAGCTCCGCGCGATCCTCGGGCGACGCACGCAGGAGGTGAGCAAGGGAGAGCTGCAGCGCACGATCCTCGCGTTCAGCCTCCTGTACGGCTCGCCCATCCTCGCCATGGACGAGCCGATCTTCGCCCTCGAGGACCGGGAGAAGACCGCGGCCATGGATTTCCTCGCGCGGCGTGCGCGGAACGCCGGGCTCAGTCTCTACTACTCAGTCCACGAGCTGGACATCTCCGAGAAGTACTCCGACTTCATCGTCCTGTTCTCCAAGGATGCCCCGCCGCGCGTCGGACCGACCCCGCAGATCTTCACGCGGGAAACGATCGAGAAGGCCTACGAGGTGCCGTTCGCGCTGCTGAAGCGCCGGGAGGAGCTCTACCGCAGGTACCTGGTGGAGCTCCTGCGCGTGAAGGGCGAAGGGTAGGAGGCCAGCGGTTCTCGTTTGACGCCGAGGGAGCGAACGTCGAGCGGCGCGGAGCCGCTCATCTCCTGAAAGCGTGGAGGACCTTCTTCACGGCCGATGCGCACGTCTCGACGTGCTGCTTTTCCCACGTCGGCGGCAGGAGAAGCGTCACCGTCCGCCGGCGGAGCGCCTCGGCCGTAGGACATGCCGACCGGCGGCAGGAGGCGAACACCGGCTCCTCGTACACGGCCGGCCAGCGCGCGCCGCCGTCGGGGATTCCCTCGGCGCACAGCGCCTGCTGGAACGTTGTGGCGTCGCAGGTGAGCTTGTCCAGGTCGAGCTGGATCGGGTATTTCCACCAGGCGTTGCGCCGCTCGGGGGTGTTCAAGGGAAGGGCCCGCACCTCGGCGAGGTGAGAGAAGGCGTGGTCGTACACCCGGGCGAAACCGGTCCGGCGTGCGAGGTTCCAGCCGGGAAGCCGCTCGATCTCGTTCAAGCCGATAATGGCCTGCATCTCGGTGAGACGGTAGTTGTAACCGTCACGCACGTGCGCCCGATCGCCCGCCGCGTCCTGGTCACGGCCGTAGTCACGCAGCGAGCGGCATGCCGCGGCAGCCTCCGCGTCGTCCGTCACGACCATGCCGCCTTCGCCCCCGCAGCAGACGTGCTTGCCCTGCGAGAAGCTGTAGCACCCGGCCGCGCCAAGGGTGCCCGCGATGCGGCCGCGGAACTCCCCTCCCACGCACTGGGCGCAGTCCTCGATCACGGCGAGGGAGTGACGCCGCGCCACTGCGAGGACAGCGTCCATGTCGCAGACAATGCCAAGGAGATGCACCGCGATGAGCGCGCGGGTCTTCGCGGTGACCGCCGCCTCCGCGGCGCGCGGGTCCAGGACCTGGTCGTCGCAGGAATCGCAGAACACCGGTGTTGCGCCGGCGTTCAGGACGGCGAGCGCCGTGGACGCGAAGGTGCGGGCGGGAACGATGACCTCGTGACCCGGGCCGACGCCGAAGGCCCGCAGCGAGAGGTGCAGGGCGGCGGTCCCGCTGGAACAGGCCACCGCGTGGCCCGCGCCGCACCAGGCGGCCCAGCCGGTCTCAAAGGCGGCCACGCGCGTCCCTGACCACGAGGCCACCCGGCCGGTGCGCAGCGGCTCCAGGACGTCGGAAAAGGTCCGTTCGGCAAACTGGGGCCAGGGCGGGAACGGCGCGTTGGTGATTTTTTCACCGCCGTACAAGGCCAGCGTGTCCCGCCCTGCCATGGCATCAGCCCGACGCCGACCTCCACCACACGTAGTGGGTGGTCTGCAGCTCGCGCTCCGAGGGCATGGGGTAGAACAGCATTTCCTTGCTGTCACCCAGGTAGAAGCCGTTCTCCACCATCCGGTAGGGGAACTCCAGCGGCGCCATCCTGTCCACCGTCTTGGTTCCCTTGTGGGAGTCCTTCTTGAGCTCCGCGATGCACGAGCGCAGGTGCTCGATGTTGGGGTACGGGAGATCCCGGACGCTCCCTGTTTCCGGATTGCTCGACAGCTCACCGAGGCGGAGGTCCGCGAACAGGATCTTCGGTACGTGGATGCTCTTTTTCGAATCCGTCATGAAGGCCGCGAACTCGCGGGGATCCAGCGTGCTCACGACGCGCGGTGCCACGGGGCAGATCTCCTGGTACATGCGGAAGGTCTTCGGGTATTTCGGCAGGGTCTTCGTGGGAGGGATTTCCAGCACCCGCCCGTCCCTCGTGGCGAGGTAGAGATTGCCGATGGCGCCCAGGGGCACGTGCTCGAGCACCCGGTACACCGACAGGTAGACGGAGTGCTTGGGCTCGCCGTTGGCGTGCGGGACGCAGCGCGTGTCGATCTCCGCCATGGGGAAGTAGTCACTCTGAAAGCCGCGGTCGATGCTGAAGAACTGCGCCTGGCCGCGGGACTTCTTCTCGGTGCCGACCGCGTAGTAGGTGCCGAAATCGAGCGGCGTCAGCATGGACGCGATGAGCGCCTCGGGAATGGTTGATAGGTACAAGTGGACTGCCATACGCTCCTCCCTTCGGCGATAGTACATCGGCCCGTGGCGCAAAGCAACAAGGCGCACGCCGGCCGCAGGCCCGGTGCCCGCGACCGCCGTCAGGAGAACTTGTCCACGTGGATACGATCTTCCGGCAGTCCCCTGGAAAGCAGCACGTTGATGGATGCATCGATCATGCCCGGGCTGCCGCAGAGGTACGCCTCGTGGTGCGAGAGGTCCGCGAGGCTGCGCGACAGGAGCGCGGCCATGCCGCCGCGCTCACCCTCCCAGGCGTCCTCCGGCAGGGGCTGCGCGAGGGTGGGCACGATCCGCAATCCCGGCAGCCGTGCCCCGAGCGCGGCCAGGTCTTCCAGGTACACCAGGCCGCTCTTCGAGCGCGCGGCGCAGAACAGGGTGGCCTCCCTGCCGTCGCCCTTTTCGGCGAGGTCGATGAGCATGCTCCTGACGGGGGCCATCCCCGTCCCGCCGGTGATGAACAACAGGTCACGGCTGCCCCCGCGCACGAAGAACTCGCCGAAGGGGCCGTTGATCCTCACCTGCTCCCCCAGGCGCAGCTTCTCGAAGGCGTACGCGGTGGTGACACCTCCTTCGACGCGGCCGAAGAGGAGGGTGATCCGGCGCGGCGACGACGGCGGTGAAGCCACGGAATAGGCGCGGTAAACCGGGCCTGCATCCGGCCCGGTCTCGGGAAGAAGAAACTGCACGTACTGGCCGGGCCGGAAGCTCAGCTCCGTCGGCGCCAGGAGATCGAGCTGGACCTCCCGAAGCTCCCGCGAGAAATCGCGGATGGCCGCGACCCGTGCCCGGTACGGCCGGGCACGCAGCGCGCTGTCGGGGATGACCACCTCCACGTCGCTGTTGACCATGACCTGGCAGGCGAGGTGGATCCCGGCCGCGCGATCCTTCTCCGGGAGAAGGGTGGTCTCCTTCTCGTTGTGCGGCTCCGCCCCCGAGAGGACGCGGACCCGGCACTGCCCGCAGCTCGCCCTGCCGCCGCAGGCCGACGGCACCAGGAGGGTCTGCGACATGAGGGCGAACAGCAGGGGGGTGCCCCGGCCCGGGACGGTGAACACGCGGGCTCCCCCGTTCACCACCACGCGCGCGCCGTCAGGCTTCATGGGCAGAACATAGCGGCGGGCCCCGGTCCGGGTCAAGGATTGACCCGCCCCCCGCGGCGCGGGTAGACTCACACTCCTACGGAGACGACGTGGAAAGCACCGCTGTATCATCCCTGCTCCTGAAGATCCTTCTCATCCCAATGGTGGGGCTGTGGGCCTTCCATCTCTCCCAGAGGCGGTTCAAGGACGCCGCGGTGCGCAAGAGGATCGCCACGCTGGGCCTCACCGCGATCGTCATCGTGGCGTGGGTCGCGGCGTGGGCGTTCGTGCGCTACTCCATCGGTGACGTGTGGCTCATCGCCGTCGCCGCGGCGGCGGCAGCCGTGCTGGGATGGCAGAGGAAGCTTCTCCTCCCCTACCGCGCGCACTGCGTGCAGTGCGGCGCCAGGCTCGGGGTGACCCGCATGCTCTCGTGGGATTCGAACAAGTGCACAACCTGTGACCCGCCCAGGAAGGAAGGAGCGATTTCCCCATGAAACTCAGGAAGCTCTCGATGCCGTTCTGGTGCGTCGGCAACCCTGTCGGCGACCCGTTCGGGCCGCACGTCATGGACCGCCTCTCCGCCGTGGAGATCTGCGACCTTCTCTGCAAGGCGCGCGCGGAGAAGCTCATAGAGGCGACCTCCGCCCACGATGATGACCTTGTGGCGTGGGACCCCCGGCACCTCGAGGACGACCTGGACTCCTCCAGCGAGGCGTCGAAAACGCTGCGCGTCCTCAAGGACAAGCTCGACGCCGCGGAGCTCAAGGTGGCCATGGTCACCTGCAGCCTCCACGGCAACCCCGTCTTCCGCAACGGCGGCCTCACCAATCCCAATCCCGAGATCAGGCTCCTCGCCGCCCGCAAGGTCATGCGGACCATCCGCATCGGCAACTTCCTCGGCGCCGAGTACCTCACCTACTGGGTCGCCCGTGACGGGTTCGAGTGCCAGTTCGCGGTCCCCTGGGAGCGCACCTACCGCTACCTCATCGAGGGGCTGAACTTCGCCGAGCGCTATGCCAAGGAGCAGAAGGGCACGGTGCGCCGCGGGACCATCGAGCCGAAGCCGAACGAGCCGCGCGGCGAGATGTACATCCCCACCACCGGCCACGCGCTGGGACTCATCGCCATGCTGAATGACCCCTCGTTCTGGGGCGTGAACCCCGAGGTCCTCCAGCACGAAGGCATGACGGGCCTGTCCGCCGAGGTGGCTGTTGCCATGGCCATCCAGGCGCAGAAACTCTTCTTCCTGCACGTGGGCAACCAGAAGCCGAACCAGTTCGACAACGACAACCCGATGCTGGTCGGCATGGACGGCATCAAGGAGATGGTCGGGACCCTCTGGCTCCTGGACCGCATGAACTGGCAGGGGCACGTCGAGTTCGACAACCATGTCCTGCGCACCGACACGGCGCCGGGGCACGAGAACGCCCAGCGCATCCGCATGGACTTCATCCGCCAGAACGTGGAGAACTACCGGCTTGCCGAGAAGAAGGCGCGTGACCTCGGCGCCGACGCCGACCTGTCGAAGCTGATGGCAGCCTTGTGGGACAAGGAGCCGGGCATCGCGAAGACGCTCACCGCCGGGGACCCGGCGGAAGTGACGAAGGTCAGCGTGGACTACGACAGGGTGAACGGGACCGCCATCCAGATCGGCCGGCTCGACCAGCTGGCCAACAAGCGCCTGCTGGGTCTGTAGCCGTCAGGGAAACCATCGTCTCCCTTCTCCTGATCCTCGGCGCGCTCGTCCTGGGACTCCTTGCCGGCCTCCTTCCGCGCGTGCATGCCTTCGCGGGCACGCGGTCCTTTTCCCGCGCGCGCGCCGTGGTGCTCGTCCTCCTGGTGGCTGTCATGGGATTCCGCATCGGCAGGTCCGAAACGGTGATGCACAGCTTCGGCACCCTCGGGCTCACGGCCCTCGCGTTTGCCGCGGCCACCGTTGCGGGAACACTGGCGGTGCTGCTGGTGATCGCTTCTATGCGGCCGCGCTTCGAGGACGAGAAGGGGTCCCGCGTCCCGGTGCCGTGGCACTCCCTCGTGAGAGACCCTGCCCTCCTCCTCCTCGCGCTGGCGGCCGGGTTTGCCGTCGCGCGCCTGGCTCTTCTTGCGCCGGCCCGCGACGGCAGCTTGCTCATCACGTGGATCCTCTACGCGCTGCTCCTGACCATCGGCATCAGCCTGGGTGCGAGCGGCATCCGGTTCGGCGAGGTCATCACGCACCCCGATCTCTTCCTGCTCCCCCTGGGAACGCTGGCGGGGACACTCCTCGGCGGCCTGGCCGCCGGTCTTCCTCCTTCACATCAGGGCAGGAACGTCCCTCTCGCTGGCGGCCGGGCTCGGGTGGTATTCGCTCTCGGGCGTCATCCTCACGAGGCTGGACGGCCCTGCCCTCGGGGCAGTTGCCTTTCTCGCCAACATGCTTCGCGAGTCGATGGCACTGTTTCTCATCCCGCTGCTCGGCCGGTCGCGCTTCCCGCTGCTCGCCATCGGCGCCGGCGGCGCGACGAGCATGGACGTCACGCTTCCTCTCATCGAGCGAAGCTGCGGACCCCGCTCCGTGCCGTTCGCCATGGCATCCGGTGGCATCCTTTCCCTCTGCGTTCCCGTTCTTGTTCCGCTTTTATACGGACTCGGCAGGTCGGTTTGTTGACACTGCCCGGCTCTGTCAGTATTGTCCGCCCATGAGCAGGATCGCAGTCATCCCCGGTGACGGGACCGGCCCCGAGGTCGTTCGGGAAGGCGTCAAGGTACTCACCGCGGCATCGAAGAGATACTCCTTCCCCCTCGCGTTCGCCAGCTTCGACTGGGGCGGCGAGCGTTACCTCAAGACGGGTGAAACCCTTCCGGAGGGAGCCGTGGAGACCCTTCGCGCCTTCGACGCCATCCTGCTCGGCGCCATCGGGCATCCCGACGTGAAGCCGGGCATCCTGGAACAGGGGATCCTGCTCCGCCTGCGCTTCGAGCTGGACCAGTACATCAACCTGCGGCCCGTGCGGCTGTACCCCAATGTGGAGACGCCCCTGGCGAACAAGAAGCCGGAGGACATCGACTTCGTGATCGTGCGTGAGAACGTGGAGGGCCTGTACATCGGCTCCGGCGGCTTCCTGAAGAAAGGCACGCCGGACGAGGTGGCCATCCAGGAGATGGTTTACACGCGCAAGGGCGTGGAGCGCTGCCTGCGCTTCGCCTTCGAGCTCACGAGGAAGCGCAACCGCCGCAAGAAGCTCACCATGGCCGGGAAGACCAACGTGCTCACCTTCGCGCAGGACCTGTGGTACCGCACGTTCATGGAAGTGGCGAAGGAATACCCTGACGTCGCCCCCGACTACGCGCACATCGACGCCACCACGATGTGGATGGTGAAGAACCCCGAGTGGTTCGACGTGATCGTCACCGAGAACATGTTCGGCGACATCATCACCGACCTCGGCGCCATCATCCAGGGCGGCATGGGTGTCGCCGCCGGCGGCAACCTCAATCCCCAGGGCGTGTCCATGTTCGAGCCCATCGGCGGCTCGGCGCCGAAGTACACGGGGCAGAACATCATCAATCCCATCGCCACGATCCTGGCAGGCGCCATGATGCTCGAGCAGCTCGGGCAGCAGAAGGCCGCGGATGCCATCGAGAGATCGGTGATGACCGTCATCGCGAAGATGAAGAGCATGGCGGCCGGGCAAGATGGGCTTCTCCACCAGCCAGATCGGCGACATGGTCGCGGAAGGGCTCTGAGTCCCGCTCCCGCCCGGCGCCTGAAGGCTTTCCACGCATACCTGATCTTGCTACATTGAGCCGATCATGAGCAGAACAGTGAGGCGCCTCGTCATTGCGCTGGGGACCGTCGTCGTCGTCGTGGCGGTCATAGCGCTTGCTTTCACCGCCGTGGTGCGCGGCTCTTTCCCCCAGACGAAGGGGACACTCACCGTGCCGGGCCTGGAGTCGCCGGTGCAGGTGCTGCGGGATTCCTACGGGGTGCCCCACATCAAGGCGCTCAGCATGCACGACATGTATTTTACCCAGGGGTTCGTCACTGCCCAGGACCGGTTCTGGCAGATGGAGTTCTGGCGACGGATCGGGGCCGGGAGACTCTCGGAGCTCTTCGGTGCGGCAACCCTCGGGACCGACACGTACCTGCGCACCATGGGATTTCGCCGGGCAGCCGAGCAGGACTACGCTGCCCTGGACACGGAGTCCCGGGGGGTCCTCCAGGCCTACGCGGACGGCGTGAACGCCTACATACTCCATCGACCCGCCGCGCAGCTGGGGCTGGAGTTCACCCTCCTGCAACTGCAGAAGGTGCCCTTCACCATTGAGCCGTGGGTCGCGCAGGACTCCCTCACCTGGCTGAAGGTCATGGCGCAGGACCTCGGCTCCAACATGCGCAGGGAGCTCTACACCATCGACCTCGTCCAGAAGATCGGCCTCTCCCAGACCAGCACATTCTTCGGCACCTACCGCTATGGGGAGATGCCGGTCATCGTCGCTGACAAGGAGCTGCCGGCTTCCTTGCTCAGGAAGGCACGGTCGACCTCCTCGATCCTTCCCGGCATCCGCGCCGACCAGGTGGCAGCCATGCAAGGGGTCCCGACGAAGCTCGTGGGGGAATTCGATCCCGGCCAGTCGCTGGCGCTCGGTGCCGGCCCCGGCCTGGGCTCCAACAACTGGGTGATCAGCGGTTCCCGGACCGCATCGGGGTACCCGATCCTCGCCAACGATCCCCATCTCGGCATCGAGATGCCTTCCGTCTGGTACGAGGTCGAGCTGTCGTGCTCGGTCAAGGGCGTCCCCTACGACGTGACCGGATTCTCCTTTGCCGGTGTGCCGGCGGTCATTATCGGCCACAACGAACGTATCGCATGGGGTGACACGAACCTGTTCCCCGACGTGCAGGACCTCTTTATAGAAAGAATAAACCCCGCGAATCCAAACCAGTACGAGGTCAACGGGAAATGGGTAAACATGAAGGTCCGGCGGGAAGAGATCAAGGTCCTCCACCAGGACGAGCCGAAGGTCGTCCTGGTGCGCGAGACGCGGCACGGGCCGATCATCACGGACGAGGGTGTGTTTCCCGAGTACAAGGGCTTCGGCATCATCCCGGGGAAGGGGTTCCCGTCCTCCCTCGAGCTGAAGGCGCTTGCCCTCCGGTGGACTGCTTTCCAGGTGAACGCGACCTTCCGGTCCGTCGTGCAGATCGACAAGGCGCGGAATTTCGCCGAGTTCCGCGACGCCCTGCGCTCGTGGGATATCCCGTCACAGAACTTCGTCTACGCCGACGTGGACGGGAACATCGGTTACCAGGCGCCGGGTCTCGTGCCCATCCGCAGGAATGGCGACGGCACCGTGCCGGCACCGGGCTGGACGGATGACGACGAGTGGATCGGCTTCATCCCGTTCGACCAGATGCCGTGGTCGTACAACCCGGCAAAGGGATACATCGTCTCGGCGAACAACCCCGTGACGACCCCCGCGTACAAGTACTACATCGGGGACGTCAACGATCACGGCTACCGGGCCAGCCGGATCGCCGAGATGATTGAAAAGGCGCCCGCCAAGATCACCGTGGCCGACGTGGAGGCGATGCAGGGAGACACGCTGAACATCTCCGCCCGCGAGCTCCTTCCGTTCCTGAAAGGCGTGCCGGTCACGGGCGACGCGGCACGCGCGAGAGACATGCTCCTTGCGTGGGACGACCGCATGGACACGCAGAGCAGCGGTGCGGCCGTCTACGGCTATTTCTGGCAGGCACTGGTGGAGCTGGTCTTCAAGGACAAGGTGCCCGAAGAGCAGTGGATCACCGACGCGGCGCTGGATGACAACTCGCGCCTCATGAACACGATGCTGCAGCTCATGAAGGACCCGCACAACCCCTTTTGGGACAACCCGCTGACCCTCGACGTGCACGAATCGCGCGACGACGTCCTGGCCTCGGCCCTGGAACGGGGCGCACGGGCCGGCATCAAGGCGCTCGGGGCTGACATGAAGTCCTGGCGCTGGGGCAGGATCCACACGGCAACCTTCCGCAACCAGACCTTCGGCAAGTCCGGAATCGGCCTCATCGAGAAGATCTTCAACCGGGGCCCCGTGCCCGTGGGCGGCGGCATGCAGCAGGTCATCTCCTCCGACTGGAGCCCCGCGAAACCATTCGACGTCTTCATCATCTCCTCGATGCGGCAGGTCGTCGACCTCTCGAACCTCTCCGCGTCAGTGGTGATGAACGCAACCGGCCAGAGCGGCCACCCCTTCAACAGTCACTATGACGATATGATCGATTCCTGGGCGCACGTGCGCTATCACGCCACGTTGTGGGACCCGGCCGAGCTCGCCGCGGCGCGGACCGACAAGCTCGTGCTCAAACCGGGCAGCAAGTAAGGTGCCGAACGAGCACCCCGAACGGGCGAGCCTCTTCGACACGGCGGCCGCCCGGTACCGACCGGTATCGGCCAGGGGTATCCGCCCGAGATCATCAGGGCGATGCTGGATCTCTCGATGATCACGCCGCGCTCGCGGGTGCTCGAGGTCGGGTGCGGCACCGGGAAGGCGACCGTGGCGGTTGCCACTGCGGGCTGCGTGATCCACTGCGTGGACCCGGGCGAGAACCTCGTCTCCATCGCGCGGCAGAGCTGCGGCCAATGGCCGGGTGTCCGCTTCATCGTCGGCAGGTTCGAAGAGGTCGCGCTGGAGAGCCATTCCTACGATCTCGTCTACTCGGCGCAGGCGTTCCACTGGACCGATCCCGCGACCCGGTGGACGCGTTGCACGGAGTGCCTGGGCCGCGGCGGCTCCGTGGCGCTCCTGAACAACTACTCGGTTGCGCCGACGGCCGGCCCTGGGAAGGAAGTCTCCGCCATGATCGAGCGCGAAACCGCGGGGGCGATGACACCGTGGTCTCACGTTGCCGCCATCGAGGAGTGGAAGGAGGAGATGACCGCCACCGGCCTGTTCGGCCCCGTGCAGGTGAGGCGCCACCGGTGGACGCGGCGCTGCAGCGCGGAGCAGTATGTCGGCCTGTTCGGAACGTATTCCGATTTTCTTTCGCTGCCTTCGCCGATCCAGGACCGCGTATCCCGCGGAATCCGGGAAGTGCTCGCGCGCCATGGCGGCTGCATCGATCACTCGTACGAAACTATCCTTCTCCATGCCAAGGTCGACGGCGGCGACGGCGGCTGACAACGGCCGCGAGGGCCGGTGGTGTTCCCGTCAGCGCCCGCGTATGGAGTGCGCACAGAAGTCGATGATCCGCCGTGCGCACTCGCAGGCGGTCTCCGCTTCCGCGCGGGTGTAGACATCAGCGGGGGCGCCCGCGTCGTGCGCGCTCGGGTAACGTGCCCGGTCGTAGTGCGCGTCGAGGACCTGCGCGCAGGCGATCAGGTCCTCGATGGGGGCTTCCGTTCCCGTCAGCCCGTCGAGAAGCTGCGTGATCCCGTGACCCGGGACGTCGGCTCCCCACTTCAGGCATAGGGCTTTCACGGCCTTTTCCCCGGCCTGCTGTGCCGCGAAGCACGCCCACTCGAAGTGGCCGCCGCCGAGGGAGGTTGCGGCGTTCCGCAGGTCTGCTTCCGATTGTCTCAGCCAGTCCAGGGAGCGGCTTCCCATGTCGAGACGGTACCTTGGCGGCTGCTCCGCGTCAAACTGCTGCGCCGGCACCATCTCTACTTCGCCGCCTCGCCAAGCAGCCTCACCCAGAGCGTCGTGGCGCCCAGCTTTCCCGCCCATGCCTCACAATAGTCCAGGTCCAGGTCGGCACGCTGAACCTCGAACACGCGCAGCGCGTCCTGGAACTGCTTCTCGCTTCCGGGAAGGATTCTGCAGCCTTGAGCGCGTCCTGAGCGGAGACTTGCACGATGATGTCGATATCATGCGTCAGGCGTGGTTCGCCGTAGAGACTTGATGCGATCGAACCGGTCAGCATGTAGGCGATGCCATGCCTGTCGAGGGCAGCTGCCACGTCGATCAGAAGTTCCTGTTGTGACACCGAGCGACCTCTTCGAGCTCGAGAGCGCGCACGACCTCCTCGGGGCTTTCCGGGTTCCTCCGACGAATGCCCGCGCGCAGCAGCTCTCTTCCCATCTCGCCGAGCTCAAACGCCTTGGCGAGCCGCTGCTCCGGGGTCATGCCACGAAGGATGCTGAGGTAGAGGGCATGGTGAGGACGCTGTTTCACGTTCATCCTGCCTGAAAAGCTATCGCTGCCGCGGCGGCCCTGTCAACGAGACCCCTGTTCAAACAGCTTCCGCGTCTTCTCGTACATCGCCACGTTCTCGATGTAGTCCGGGCTGTCGATGAACTGGTCGATGGCGCCTATGCGGATGGGGATGGCGCGCAGTTCTTCGGCTTTGATCGCGGCCAGGAGCGCGTTCGCGAAACGGTCCGCCTTGATGACCAGGTAGGGCCGGCCGAAAAACGGGCGCGGGGACGGGTCGATGGGGCCCGTGACCCCCAGCGCGTTGTGGAGCTCACCGAGCGCCCGGTAGGCCGCGGCGAGCGAGCGCTCCACGTCGGCATACGAGTTTGCGCGGAGAGCGGAGTCCAGCAGCGGCGCCGCCACGGCAGCGCAGCGCAGCTTCGCGAACGCGCTGCCCAGCCACTTCTCGTACGGAGCATACGTTCGTTCCATCAGGAAGCACAGCTTCATGACATCCCGCACGAGCCGCCCTGTCACGATCTTCATACCGATAAAGTCACCGGCCTCGTTGCATCGTCCGACGAATGATTCCTGCTGGGCGATCCTCCGCCACTGGCAGGCGAGCTTGTACAGCCACACGTCGTGCGGATAGACGGAGAGGGCCCGGCGGACCGCGGCGAGTTCGCCGCGCGGATCGTGAAAGACCGCGCCTGCGGTGAGCTCGACCAGGCGCTCGTCGGGAATGACAAGCCAGTCGAGCAGGCCGATGCCCGTGACGCCGTCCCTCCCGAGGTAGCGTGAAAGGAAGTCCGCGATCGTCGTGATCTCGATGAGGTGATTCACCGGTCCCGTCGCCTCCGGGTCCGGCACCTGCGTGCCGTTGTCCAGGGGATCCGGCTCCGTGAAGCCGGTGGAGCAGCCGTGAAAGACGTGGGGCAGGCGGTCCTGGAGTGCCGCATCGAGCGCATCACCACATTCGCGCAGGAGGTCCGTTGCCAGGAAAACCTGGAAACGGGGACCCCAGTTGTGGTCGGTGGATCGCTCGGTGTCGTACCCCAGCACGTCCGAGCCATAGCCGATCAACGATGCGGCGTAGGCGGACGCTGGAACGATCGCCTCGATAATCGGGCGGCCGGCCTCCTCGTAAAGCAGCCGTGCGAGCCTCAGGCCCGGGATGAAAGTGCGACCGCTCACCGCTTCCTTTCCACGGAGAGAAAGTGGCCATCCATGGCTAGGGAAACTCCACCGTGGCGAAGTAATCGTCGAGCGTCTCGGCGCGGCGGATCTGGCGGACCTTCCCGTCAGCCTGGAGCAGCAGCTCTGCCGACCGGAGCTTGCCGTTGTAGTTGAAGCCCATGGCGAAGCCGTGCGCGCCGGTGTCGTGGATCACCACGAGGTCGCCCTCGTCCACCTTCGGGAGCATCCGGTCGATGGCGAACTTGTCGTTGTTCTCGCAGAGCGAGCCCGTGACGTCGTAGAGGCGATCAGCCGCCCCGTTCTTGCCCGGCACCGTGATGTGGTGATAGGCGCCGTAGATGGCCGGCCGCATGAGATTGGCCATGGAAGCATCGAGGCCGACGTAGTCCTTGTAGGTGTGCTTGAGGTGCAGCACCCTGCTGACCAGCCAGCCATAGGGGCCCATGATCGCCCGGCCGCTTTCCATGCAGAGACGCAGCGGGTGCAGGCCGCGCGCCTTGACCCTGGACTCGTAGACGTCGCGGATGCCCGCGCCGAGTGTCTTCCAGTCGATGGCGGTCTGCTCGGGCTTGTACGGGATGCCGAAGCCGCCGCCGAGGTTCACGAGCTCGAACCTGATCCCCACCTCTTTCGAAATTTCGGCGATGAGATCGAAGAGGAGCCGGGCCGTCTCGACGTGGTAGTCCAGGTTCAGCTCGTTGGAGACGATCATGGCGTGCAGGCCGAAGCGCTTCACGCCGCGCTCCTTCGCGATGCGGTAGCCCTGGAAAAGCTGGTCACGGGTGAAGCCGTACTTCGCCTGCTCGGGCTTGCCGATGATGACGTTTCCTTCCCGCAGCGGACCCGGGTTGTAGCGGAAGCACAGGAGCTCGGGAAGACCGGCGTGCTTCTGGAGGAAGTCGATGTGGGTGATGTCGTCGAGGTTGATGATGGCGCCGAGCTGTTTTGCCTTCACGTACTCCGCCGACGGGGTGTCGTTGGAGGTGAACATGATCAGCTCGCCCTGGATGCCCAGGCGCTCTGCCATGACGAGCTCCGCCAGGGAGCTGCAATCCGCGCCGAATCCCTCGTCCTTCATGATCTTCAGGATGTGCGGGTTGGGGCATGCCTTCACGGCGAAGAACTCGCGGAACCCCCCTGCCCACGCGAACGCCTGCTTCAGCGCCCGGGCGTTGTCGCGGATCGCCTTCTCGTCGTAGATGTGAAAAGGCGTCGGGTGCGTCCGAACGATCTCCTCGAGCTTCTCCTGGGAACAGGGAAGCCGCTTCTCGGCCATGGGTTCCTCCGTTCGATTCCAGTGTAGCGGCGGTCTCGGCCCGTGTCCACACGGAGCGGCTGACCGCCGGGCCGCGGCGGTTGTTCCCGCGCCACGGCTCTGGCATGATGCCGATCGTGAAGTGGTACGAGAGACCCCTCCGCATCGCTGCGCTGCAGTGCAACGACGAGGAGGGAAAGACGCTGCGGGTGAGCCGGGACGCCCAGCACGGCGCCCGCGTCGTGAAGCTCCCTCCACTCGCCGAGTACGAGCTGATCGTGCTGGAGACGCCATGAACGAGCAGCACATCGTGGTCGAGGATCTTCGAAAGTCCTTTCGCGTGTCCGAGCGCCGCGCCGGGACCCTCGGCGCGCTGGCGGGACTCGTCAAGCGACGCGTGAGGACCGTGCACGCGCTCGACGGTGTGAGCTTCACGGTCGCGCGCGGCGAGCTGGTCGGCTACGTCGGTCCGAACGGGGCGGGCAAGTCGACGACGGTGAAGATCCTGGCCGGCATCCTCGTCCCGGACGCCGGCCGATGCGAGGTGCTGGGACGCGCGCCGTGGAAGCACCGCATCGAAACGGTGGCGCGCATCGGCGTGGTGTTCGGACAGCGCACGCAGCTCTGGTGGGACCTTCCCGTCGTGGAGTCGTTCGACCTCCTGCGGGACATCTATCGCGTGGAACGCGGCGCCTACCGCACGGCACGTGAGGAGCTGGTCGCGCTCCAGGTTTTCTTCGGGCTGATCATGGTCATGGTCTACGAGGCGTTCTACCGCTCCACCACGGTGGCGCAGCCGATGACGATCAGCCACCGGACTGGATCCGGGGCGTCATGGAGTTCCTCCCCTTCCGCGGGCTGGTGGATTCCCCCTACCGGCTGTACGTCGGCTATGCGCAGCCGGCGGAAGTGCTCGGCCTGCTCCTGCAGCAGCTGGGCTGGGCTGCCGCGATCATCCTCGGCGGCATCCTCCTCATGCGGCGCGGCCTGCGCCGGCTTTCCATCAACGGTGGCTGACATGAAAGGGCGGCTGCATCTCTATTTCCGGTACGTCTCGATCTCCGCACGCGGACAGATGGAGTACCGCACGTCTTTCGTGATGCTCTCCCTCGGCCAGTTCCTCGTGACCTGCATAGAGTTCGCGTCGATCTGGTTCCTGTTCCAGCGCTTCGGCGGCATCAGCGGCTGGACGCTTCCGGAGGTGGGCCTGTTCTACGGCATCATCAACACGGCCTTCGCGTTCGCCGACGCCGCATCCCGCGGCTTCGACGTGTTCGGGCCGATGATCAGGAGCGGCGACTTCGACCGGCTTCTCCTTCGGCCGCGCAGCACCGTCCTGCAGGTGGCGGGCACCGAGTTGACGCTCCGCCGGGTCGGCAGGCTCGCGCAGGGCATCATCGTCCTGGCATGGAGCTGCTCCCAGCTTTCCCTGCATGGACTCCGGGCAGGGTTGCCCTCCTCCTTGGCGCGATTGCCGGCGGCATCTGCCTGTTCGTCGGGATCCTGGTGTTCCAGGCGACCGCCGCGTTCTGGACCACCGAGACCCTGGAGATGTTCAACACCCTCTCCTACGGCGGCGTGCAGACCGGGCAGTACCCTCTCTCGATCTATGGTCGATGGCTTCAGAAGTTCTTCACCTACGTCATTCCCCTCGGCGCCGTGTCGTACTTCCCGGGGATAGCGATTCTGGGCCGCGCGGATCCGCTGGGAAGTCCCGCCGCGCTCCCGTACATCGCGCCCCTGCTCGGGCCTGCCTTCCTCCTCCTTTCCACGCAGGCCTGGAAGCTCGGCGTCCGTCACTACCAGTCCACGGGAAGCTGAAGGCATCCCCCGGAAATGCTCCCTTGACGCCCCGCGCCTCCGGTCGTATCTTGACTCTGGTTATGAAGACACGCTTCGGAGAGACACGGATCGCGCTCAACCTCGTCGTCCTCGTACTCGGGGGAGGCACGCCCATGTGTTCGCCGTAGGCGTCTCGACGGGATCGAGATGAGCCCCCCTCGGTGGACACCGAGGGGGGCTTTTTTTTCCCAAGGAGGGTTCATGCAGTACAGCGGCGCGTCGCTCCTCGTGGAATTGCTGAAGAGACAGGGCATCGAGACCGTGGCGGGCATCCCGGGCGGTGCGAACCTCCCGCTCTACGACGCCCTCGGGCAAAGCAGCATCCGCCACATCCTCGTACGCCACGAACAGGCCGGGGGGTTCCTCGCGCAGGGCATGGCGCGCTCCACCGGCAGGGCTGCCGCGTGCTTCGCCACCTCGGGCCCCGGCGCGGTCAACCTTCTCACCGCCGTCGCGGACGCAAAGCTCGACTCCATCCCCATCGTGGCGGTCACCGGCCAGGTGGCCTCCGGTCTCATCGGGACCGACGCATTCCAGGAAGTCGACACCTACGGCATGAGCATCCCCGTGACCAAGCACAACTTCCTCGTCCGGTCGGCGGCGGAGCTCCTCGACGTGGTGCCCGAGGCATTCCGACTGGCCATCTCCGGCCGCCAGGGACCCGTCCTGATCGACATGCCGAAGGACGTGCAGCAGGCCCGCATCGATCTCGACTCACTGCCTGCCCCCGGCGTCCCCGATGCCGCACCCGAGCCCGACGGGGGCGTTCTTGCCTCGATGGCCCGCATGATAGCCGCGGCCGAACGGCCCCTCCTGTACGTGGGCGGCGGCGTTGTCGCCTCCGGTGCCGAGCAGGAAGTGCGCGAGATCTCCGCCGCCTGCGGGATCCCGGTGGTCTGTACCCTCATGGGCCTTGGCATCATGGATCCCGCGGATCCCCTCTCCCTGGGCATGCTGGGCATGCACGGGAGCCGGGCGACGAATCACGCCGTCGATCGCGCCGACCTCCTGATCGCGCTGGGCGTGCGCTTCGACGACCGCGCCACCGGCTCGGTCGCCGGGTTCGCTCCGCGCGCCCGCGTCATCCACATGGACATCGACGACGCTGAAATCGGCAAGATCAGGCGCCCCGACATCTCGGCGGGATGCGACGTGAAGCGGGCGCTGCGCCGGCTGAACCGGCTGGTGGCGCGCGCGGGCCGCGATGCATGGAAGGCGGAGATCGAGGCGATGCGCCGCGAGCATCCCGCCGATCTGCCTGCTGACAAATCGCACCCGTCGAACCTCGTGACGCGGCTGGCGTCGGTGACGCCGGGCGACTCGATCGTGACCGTGGATGTCGGCCAGCACCAGATGTGGGCGGCCCAGTCCTGGCCGGTCAGGCAGACGCGGACATTCCTCACCTCCGGCGGCCTGGGCACCATGGGGTTCGCCGTTCCCGCTGCGATGGGAGCCGCGCTGGCCAACCCCGGCACGCCCGTGATCGTCCTCACCGGGGACGGCTCGCTTCTCATCAACATCCAGGAGCTGGCGACCATCGCCGAGTGCGGCCTCGACGTGAGGATCTGCGTGTTCAACAACGGCCACCTCGGGCTGGTGCGCCAGCAGCAGGAGCTGTTCTACGGCGGCCGCTACGTGGCATCCCGGTTCGAATCGCGTCCCGACTTCGCCGCCATAGCGCGCGGCTTCGGCATCCGCGCCTGCACCATCCGCATGCCCCACGACGAGCAGGCGCTGGCGCGTGCCCTCGCGATGAAAGGGCCCGTCCTGCTGGACATCGAGGTCGCCGAGACGGAGAACGTCTACCCGATGGTCCCGCCGGGAAGAGCAATGTCTACGCCATCGGGGCACAGGGGAGGAACGCATGAACGACCTGCCGAACACGATCGTGAAGCTCGCTGTCACCAACCACCCGGGAGCGATGTCCCACATCACGGGCCTGTTCTCCCGGCGCGGCTTCAACCTCGAAGGGATCCTCTGTGCACCTGTGAACGGAGGTGCCGAGAGCGTGATGTACCTCCTGGTCCGCAACGACGAGCGGCTGGAGCAGATCGTCAAGCAGCTGAGGAAGCTCTACGACGTTCGCTCGGCAGTGGTCCAGGACGACCTGGACCACACGCTCTTCGACCGGATCGAGACACTCCTCAGTCAGCGACAGGAAACCGTCAACGGTCGTTGATATCCGGACGGCAACGCGCAACACCCCTGGCCGCACCACCAGCGATTCTCATTGTGCACCTTCAACGGGATCACAGACCCTTGAAAAGTGACAAGAACGGCCCTTTGAGAGTCGTGCAAAATGAGAATTCGCTCCCTCGGCGTCAAACTGAGAACTGCTGCCGCACCACGCCGGTTGCCACGGGCGCGCCGCGGCGCTATTCTCCTTGATGTCATGGGCAGCAGTGACGCGTTTCCGCAGGGCTTCCTCTGGGGAGCGGCAACGGCCGCCTACCAGGTCGAAGGGGCCGTTCACGAAGACGGCCGTGGCGAGACGATCTGGGACCGGTTCTGTCGCGTTTCCGGTGCCATCCATGCCGGCGAGACCGGCGACGATGCCTGTGACCACTACCGGCGCTGGCGGCAGGACGTCGAGAACATGCGCGACCTGCGGCTGTCGGCCTACCGCTTCTCCACGGCGTGGTCGCGCATCTTCCCGCGAGGCCGCGGGAAGATGAACCGCACGGGGCTCGACTTCTACGAGTCGCTCGTGGACGGCCTGCTGGCCGCCGGCATCAAGCCCGCTCTCACCTTGTACCACTGGGACCTGCCGCAGGCGCTG
The DNA here is from genome assembly GCA_963768665.1 of uncultured Spirochaetota bacterium. GTDB lineage: Bacteria > Spirochaetota > Spirochaetia > SZUA-6 > Fen-1364 > Fen-1364. The sequence continues at coordinate 230,122 of CAVYIU010000008.1, forward strand.
CAGGACATCGGCGGCTGGACCAACCGCGACACCGCTTCCTGGTTCGCCGAGTACGCGGCGTGCATGTACGCGCACCTCGGCGACAGGGTGAAGACCTGGATGACGATCAACGAGCCATGGGTCGCGGCCTTCGTGGGGCACGCCGAGGGGGTGCACGCCCCCGGGCTGAAGGACTTCGGCACCGCGGTGCAGGTCGCGCACGTGCTCCTGCGCGCGCATGCCCTGGCCGTCCGTGCCTTCCGCGAGCTGGGCACGCATGACGCAGGCATCGGCCTCGCCCTCAACCTGCACCCCGTCTCCCCGTGGTCCGACAGCGCATCCGACCGGGAGGCGGCGACACGCGCCGACGGCTACGTCAACCGCTGGTTCCTGGACCCCGTGGTCCGGGCGCCTACCCGCGCGACATGCTCGCTCTCTATGAGAAGCACCACGTGGGCCCGCACCTGCTGGCAGGGGACATGGAGGTGCTCGCGGCGCACCCGGTCGATTTCCTCGGCGTCAATTACTACTTCCCGCAGCGAGTGTGCGCCAGCGACGACGGGCGGCTCCTGGGCTACGAGGCCCGAACCCTGAAGGACCGCCCGCACACCGAAATGGGCTGGGAGATAGACCCCGACGGCCTCTCGGATCTGCTCCTGCGGCTGAAAGCCGACTATGGCGACCCCGCCCTCCTCATCACCGAGAACGGCGCGGCGTTCAAGGACGACCGCGTGGCCGGCGGCCAGGTGCAGGACGATGACAGGATCGCATACCTCGACGGGCACCTGCGCGCGGCCCGCCGGGCCATCCATCACGGGGTGAAGCTGAAGGGGTACTTCCTGTGGTCGCTCCTGGACAATTTCGAGTGGAGCTTCGGCTACAGCAGGCGCTTCGGCATCACGCACGTGGACTTCCGCACCCAGGCCCGCACATGGAAGAAGAGCGCCGGCTGGTACCAGCGCGTCGTCGCCACCAACGGGGAGGCGCTGGGCTCGTGAGCACGGCGCCACGTGGAATCAGGGTTCAGGACGAACGGGACCACACGCTCTTCGACGGATCGAGACACTTCTCAGTCAGCGATGACCCCGCCGCCGACGAGGATGTCGTCATCATAGAAGACCGCCCACTGGCCGCGGGCGATGGCCCGCTGGGGCTGGTCGAAAACCACGCGCGCGGCGCCGTCAGCCGCAGGGGTCACGACGGCCTGTACCGCGGGGTTGCGGTAGCGGATCTTCACGGCGAGCCGCAGCGGCTCGGCCCGGCCGCCTTCGCCCGCCCCGGGCGCCGCGATGCTCATCCAGTTCACCGCCTTCGCCGTGAGCTCGCGCCGGTACAGTGCGGACTCGGGCCCTGCCACCACCGTGTTGGTCCCGGCGTCAAGCCGGGTCACGTAGAGCGGCTCACCACCGCCCACGCCCAGTCCCTTCCTCTGCCCGATGGTGTAGCCCCAGATCCCCTTGTGACGCCCGATCACGTGGCCCGCGGCATCGGTGATATCGCCGGGTTTTTCCGGGGCGCTCACCACTGCCCTGTACCCGCCGAAGGCGAAGTCCTGGCTTTCGGGACGATCGTGGTTCGTGAGGCCGGCGGCACGCGCGATCTCCCGCACCGCGGGCTTCCGCATGCCGCCGAGCGGGAAGTGCACGCGGCGCAGCTGCTCCTGGGTCAGCATGCAGAGGAAGTAGGACTGGTCTTTCGAAAGATCCCCCGCGGCCCGTATGGCGCGGCGCCCGGTATCTTCCATCGTCACGACGCGGGCGTAGTGGCCCGTGGCGAACAGGTCGAATGCCAGTTCGGGCGTCTCGTCCAGCCGCTGGAGGAGCATCCCGAACTTCACCTTCTGGTTGCAGAGGACACAGGGGTTGGGCGTGCGGCCGTCGAGGTACTCGTCACGCGCGTAGTCCAGCACCATGGAGCGGTACTCGCCGCGCAGGTCGATGACGTGGTGCGGGATGCCGAGCCGTGCGCATATGGCGGCGGCCTGCGCGATATCGCTTGGTTCCCCGGGGCCGTAGCAGGAATCGGGGACAGGGCCGTCCGCGGCCTTGCCCGAGTAGATGCTCATCGTGACGCCGAACACCTCGTGTCCCGCGTCCCGCATGAGGAGGGCCGTGACCGACGAGTCCACCCCGCCGCTCATGCCGACGACAACACGCTTCTTCACCGAAACAAGCTACCGCCGTGCACGTCGTGGATCAAGGGGAGCGAGCAGCGGCGCTCGAAGGAGGCACCGGCGCGCTGTCCGTTGCCTCCGGATCCGCGGCCATCGGCATACGGAGGCCGGGGGCGCGATGGAACCGCCTTCTCACTCCGCCGTTGTGAGGCCCGGCAGCTTCTCGAACACGGAGTAGCCTCGTCGTGCGATCTCGAGGCTCTGGTCGCAGTCCCACAGGTCGCTGAAGAGGAGCCAGCACTCGGGGCGGGCGAGCACTGCCGTCTCGAGAACCCGAACCAGCCGTGCCTGGATGCTCTCCACGGTCGCGTCCGAGGCAGGCACGATGGGCGCGCCGAGCGTGAGCCGGTAGGTCCCGTTGCGGCGCCTTACGACGAAGAATGGGACGATGGGCGCGCCGGACTTCCTGCACAGCCGCGACGGCCCGGTGGGAAGGCGCATGTCCCCGTCCAGGAATCGCATCCGCGTGTCGCGGTGGGTGAAATCGAAATCCGAGAGGAGTGCGAGAAGCCGGCCGCGGCGCAGCGCGTCCAGGCAGTCCCGCGCTGCGCGCCCCACCGGGATGACCCGTACGCCGCGCCTCAGGCGCTGCCGGCGAAAGAGCTCGTCGGCCCGGCGGTCTTCCCACGGCCGCGCCACGACGCTGATGGGATAGCCGCGCGCGACCAGGGCGCACTCGGCCATCTCGTACGCGCCATAGTGCGCGGAGACTCCAATGATCCCGCGCCCGAGGCCCCACGCCGCCTCGAGGTGTTCCAGCCCTTCCACGGAGATGAGCTGGTCCGCCTCGACGCGGGAGAGCCTCGCATGGCGGAAGAAGTCGACGAAGTTGCGGCCGAGCCCACGGAACACCGCGCGCTCCATGTGCGAGAGCGCAGGGTCGCCGGGCCGCGTGCCCCGGAACGCCAGGATCCGGCGGAGGTTGCCCTGGACGGCTGCACGTGCCCGAGTGTCCCGTGCCTGGAAAAAGTCGGCCACGAAATCCGAGATCCCGTACATCAGGCCCCGGGGGAGCAGGCGCGAGGCAACCTGGATGGCCCTGAACTGGCTGTATCCCCTGCGCATGCTTTCTATGCGTCCGTCGGCTCTTCCACGGACACGAGAAACTCCTGCAGGATGCGCAGGGTTTCTGCGGGCCGCTCCTGGTGAGGGAGGTGGCCGGCGCCGGGAATCTCGATCAGCCGCTCACGCCAGGCGGCGGCACGAAGCGCCGCCGCGGCTCCCGACGAAAAGATGCGGTCCTCCTCGCCGCGGACAAGGAGGAGGGGCACCGGGCAGTCGGGCGAGGGAATCAGCGAAGAGCCTTCCCCTGGCTCCCGCCCAGAGGGCAAGGCTTCGCAGGAGGGAGAAGTAGGCGCGGCGCTGGGTGTCGCTGTGCACCCTGTCGGTGACGCGGCGCAGAAGGAAATCCTGGTCCTCCCGCGGGAGCCCTCCTAGGGCCTTCCTCGGGAACGGGACGCGTCGCTTCCCGATTGCCACGATACGCCCGAACGGTGCCAGGCCGGGCCAGGGCTTCATGGAGCCGCAGGATTCGGATACTCTCGTGCTCATGGGCCCGACGCGGTCTGCGACCTCGGTGGTCAACAGTCCCGCACGGCCCTTTCGCCCGGGAATGCACAGAGGAGGCGAGACATGATGAGGACCGCCCGCCTGGCCGATGCGACGCTATCCGTTGATCTCATGGACATGCTCCTTTCCCCGGGTCATTTATACGAATTGAACCATCGCTCCGTGCACTGCCGGGCAGGTGGCAATGCTAGATGACGTAATTCTCTGCAGGCTGGACCAGCTCGCGCGCCTCCCGCGCGAGTGCCTGCAGCGTGAACGACGAGAGGCTCGCCACGATATCGTCGTGGAGCTTGCGCCACACGATCGTTGCCACGCGCGCCGTCGGGCGTTCCACCCCGTCACCGTTGTCCGCGCACTCCGCCTTCCCCGCGCCTGCGGAGGCGTCCGCGCACGGCACCGGGGCGATGGCGCCCTCGATGGCCTCCACCACGTCCTTCACTGTTATATGCCTCAGGCGGGCGCGCGAGGGAATACCCCCCGTGCGCGCCGCGGTGCGAGGCAACGAGGCCCCGACGCCTTGAGCGGGATGATGATCTGGCCCGAGGTACTTTTCCGAGATCCCTTCCCGGTGGGCGATGTCCCGCAGGAGGCTGCTGCCATTGCCGTAATTCAACGCCAGGGCCACCATGAGCCTTACCCCATAGCGGCCCCGCGTCGACATCTGCAGAGGCATGCCTTACACGTCCTCGAAGAGCCAGGTGCTCAGGTAGCGCTCCCCCGTGTCCGGGATGATCACCACGATGAGCTTGCCCGCGTTCTCGGGCCGCTTGGCGACTCAGCGCCGCCCACGCGGCCGCGCCGGAGGAGATGCCCACCAGCAGCCCTTCCTCCTTTCGCCAGCCGCCGGGCGGTCTTGCCCGCGTCTTCTTCCTCGACCTTGATCACCTCGTCGATGAGCTCGCGCTTGAGCACCGCGGGGATGAACCCGGCGCCGATGCCCTGGATCTTGTGCGGCGAGTGCGGTCGCCGCCGGAGAGGAGCGGGGACTTGGCCGGCTCCACCGCGACCACCTTGAAGCGCGGCTTCCGCTTCTTGATGAACTCCGCCACGCCGGTGATCGTTCCGCCCGTGCCGACGCCCGCCACGAGGATGTCCACCTTCCCGTCGGTGTCCTTCCAGATCTCCTCCGCGGTCGTCTTGCGGTGGATCTCCGGGTTGGCCGGGTTCTCGAACTGCTGCGGCATGAAGGCGTTCGGGCGTGCGACTCGAGGATCTCCCTGCGCCTTCTCCACCGCGCCCTTCATGCCCTGCGGCGCCGGGGTGAGCACCAGCTCCGCGCCGAAGACCTTCAGGAGCTTGCGCCGCTCGATGCTCATGCTCTCCGGCATCGTGAGGATGCAGCGGTAGCCCTTGACCGCGGCGACGTACGCCAGGCCGATGCCCGTGTTGCCGCTGGTGGGCTCCACGATGACGCTGCCCTTCTTCAGCAGGCCGCGCTTCTCCGCGTCCTCGATCATGGCAAGCGCGATGCTGTCCTTGACGCTGGAAAGCGGGTTGCGCGATTCGAGCTTCAGCCACCACGTCCCCTTGGCCCCGTCGCTCACCTTGTTCACGCCGCACCAGCGGCGTGTTGCCGATGAGCTCCAGAATGCATTTCCCTTGATATTCATCTTTTTTCTCCTCAGGTCTTGTTTCAAGGCCTGCTCGATGTCTTCCTTGATGTCGTCCACGTGCTCCATGCCGATGGACAGCCGCACGAGCTCGGGCGTCAAGCCCGCCCTCCCTCTGCTGCTCCTCGGTGAGCTGCGAGTGGGACGTGCTGGCCGGGTGCAGGGCGAGGCTCTTCGCGTCTCCCACGTTGGCCAGGTGGGAGAACAGCTTCAGGCTGTTGATGAACTTCTCTCCCGCCGCCTGCCCGCCCTTGGTGCCGAACACCACCATGCCGCCGAAGCCCTTCTTGAGGTACTTGCTGGCCACGGGGTAGGTGGGGTCGTCCGGGAGGCCGGGGTAGCGCACCCATGCCACCTTGGGATGCTTCTTCAGCCACTGGGCAACGGCCAGGGCGTTCTGCTGTGCCGCTCCATGCGGACGGGGAGGGACTCGATGCCCTGGAGGAATATCCACGCGTTGTCGGGAGAGATGCATGCGCCGAGGTTGCGGAGGGGAACCGTGCGCAGGCGCAGCGCGAAGGCGATGGGCGCCAGCGGCGGCAGGCAGGTCGTGCGCCCACTGCAGGCCGTGGTAGTTGGGATCGGGATCGTTGAAGAGCTTGAACTTCCTGTCCTTCCAGTTGAACTTGCCCGCGTCGGTGACGATGCCGCCGATGCCGGTGCCGTGCCCGCCCAGCCACTTCGTGAGGGAATTCACGACGATGTCCGCGCCGTGCTCGATGGTCTTCAACAGGTACGGCGTGGTGAAGGTGGCATCCACGATCGAGGGGCAGGCCGTGCTTGTGCGCGATCTTCGCCACCTCCGCGATGTCGGTGACGTCGAGGGCAGGATTGCCGATGGTCTCGATGAAGATGGCCCGCGTCTTCGGCGTGATCGCCTTCTCGAAGTTCTTGAGGTCGTCGTGCTTCACGAACTTCGTCGTGATGCCGAACTGCGGGAGGATGGCGTCGAACATCGTGTAGGTGCCGCCGTAGAGGTTGTTGGCGGATACGATCTCGTCGCCCGTTCTGCGCCAGGGTGATGATCGCGTAGTGAAGATCGCCGCGGTCCCCGAGGCGAGGGCAACCGATGCCGCGCCGCCTTCGAGCAGGGTCACGCGCTGCTCCAGCACGTCCTGCGTGGGGTTCATGATCCGCGTATAGATGTTCCCAGCTCCTTCAGCGCGAAGAGATTGGCCGCCCTCTCGGTGGTCGGAAACACGTAGGAGCTCGTCCTGTAAATGGGAACTCCCCGCGACGTGGTGGCGTCCACCTGTTGCCCGCCATGGAGGGCCAGCGTCTCGAATCTCAACTGCTTCTCGCTCATCCGCAACTCCTCTCTCGTCCAAGTTAATTACTACCAATTCGATAGTATTAGTATTGATTATAAAGACCATGGAAGAAAGTGTCAACTGAAAAATACTACTAACTACCTTATTTTAGTAGTAAATATCGGGAGATTCGCAAAGGTCGAATACCTCAACCCTGGCGGGACCGTGAAGGACCGGGCGGCAGTGAAGCTGATCGACGCCGCCGTCAGAAGGCTGTATACTCCGCATCACAACGGAGGTACCCGAATGAGAAAGCTCGCAGCCATAATCCTGGCGTTGCTGCTTGTCGGCTCTCTCTCGTTTGCTGCACCCGCGCCCGGGCCGCTGAACTCCAACCAGCTCTCCGACGTGCGCGTGAGGCAGGCGATCGCCTATGCCATTGACATGAACGCGATCATCAAGAACCTGATGAGCGGCAAAGCCATCGCGGCGAACAGCCTGACGCCGAACGGCGCCTGGAAGACGGATGGCCTGGTCACCTACAGCTATAACCCTGAGAAGGCCCGGCAGCTCCTGAAGGACGCCCACTGGGACCCGAACAGGGTGCTCGATGTCGTCTTCTACTACGGGGACCAGATGACGGTCGACCTCATGACCGCGGTCCAGGCGTACCTGGCGGACGTGGGCATCAAGATGACCTTCCGCAAGCTCGAAGGCGACCTCGCATCACAGCTCTGGACGGCGCCGGTGGATCCCGTGAAGGGCCCATCGACCATCAAGTGGGACATGGCGTACGCCGCCATCGCCGCCCTTTCCATGCACGAGTATTACGACCGCCTTCTCCCGGGCTCCCTCGATTCCACGATACCGGCGAATACCGAGCTCGACGACCTCGTCAATGCCACGCACGTGGTTGATCTCGACCTGCAGAAGAAGGCGTTCTTCGCGCTCCAGAAGTACGAGAATGCCAATCTTCCCCTGCTCCCGCTGTACTACCAGCAGGTGTTCGTCGTGCAGAACACGCAGCTCGACAGGGCCGGAGCGGCCTACGGAAACGAGCAGTACAGCTACGACTGGAATATCATCAACTGGAGCATTCCCGCGGACGCCTCGGGCAAGAAGGTCTTGAAGACCAACGGCGGCCCGATAAGCTTTTTTGAGACCCCGGCCCTGAACCCCGGCAACTACATGAGCACGAGGGTTCTCTTCGATCATCTCGTGGTGGCTGATGCGAGCCTGTCCCAGTTCAAGCCGCAGCTCGCTTCCGCCTTCAACGCCAGCCCGGACGGGAAGACCATCTCCTTCACGCTGCGCGACGGCATCACGTGGCATGACGGCAGCCCCATCACGGCGCAGGACGTCAAGTGGAGCTACGAGAACTACGGCAAGGTCCCCACGGCCAACGCTGTCCTGCTCACAATGCTCCAGGACCTGGAGGGGTGGCAGGACTACAAGAGCGGCAAGTCCCCGCAGATCAGCGGGATCGTCGTCTCCGGCAAGACGGTGACGTTCAAGTATGCCGTTGCAGATTCTGACTCACTCCTCATCTTCTCCCAGTTCCCGCCTCTGCCCCAGAAGTTCTTTGCCAGCGTGGATCCGTTGAAGTTCCAGCAGGCGGATTTCTGGCAGCATCCCGTCGGATCGGGCCCCTACATGCTGAAGGACGTCTCGATGGGCAACTACGCCACCTTCGTGCCCTACAAGGGTTACTTCGGAGGGATGGCCAAGATCGACCTGATCCAGATGTACCCCAGCACCGACAGCGACGCCAACCTCGTGAAGAACGCGTCGGCCCACCAGGTCGACTTCGCCTACACGAAGAGCGTCGACGATGTCACCGCCCTGCAGAAGCTGGACTGGCTGAAGGTCACGGCCGAAGACATACGCTACACCCGGATGTTCTTCATCAACCAGTTCCCGAAACCGTAGTCGATCCGCGGCTTCACGGCCGCACCCGTGTGTGCTCCGGGTGGCTCGACCCCCGGGTCGAGTCACCCGGGCCACCCTTCACGCAGTGAGCTGAGAAAGCGACGGGGGAGATGGCGGCTTACACAATCAGGCGCCTGCTTGTTTTTCTCCTGATGATCCTGATCATGACGTTTCTCATCTATCTCGGTCTCTCCCTGACGCCCGGTGACCCCTTGAGCTACTCGATAGGTCCCGACGCCCTGGCCCGGATGGACCCCGCCCGGCTGGTGGCGCTTCGCCGGGCGCTGGGCTTGACGGATCCCTTCATCGTGCGCTACCTGAGATGGCTGGCGAGCGTGCTCGCCGGTAACTTCGGCTACAGCCTCACGAGCGGGGTCCCCATTACGAAGATCCTGGCATCCACGCTGCCGGCAACCCTCGAGCTCTCGTTCGCCGCGCTCCTCCTCTCGAGCATCGCGGGCATCGCCTTCGGTCTCATCAGCGCCCTGAGGAAAGGGAGGCTCGCCGACAACCTGCTCACCGTCGCCGGGATGATAGGCGTCTCGGTTCCCCAGTTCTTCTTCGGTCTGGTCACCCTGCTCCTGTTCGCCATCAGGCTCCGGTGGCTCCCCATCGGGGGACGCCTGCTGCCCGGGCACGTCGGGATCATCGACCAGCTGGTGCACCTTCTCCTTCCGGCCCTCGTCCTGGGGATAGCCATGACGGCGGGCGCCATGCGCTACGCGCGTGCATGCATGCTCGACACCATCGGCAAGGACTACGTCAGGACGGCGCGCAGCAAGGGCCTGCCGGAGTGGAGGGTGAACATCGTCCACGGCTTCCGCGTCGCCCTCGCCCCCGTTGTCGTGCTCATCGGCTTTCGACTCCCCATGCTCATCGGGGGCGCCGTCGTGATCGAGGACGTTTTCCAGTGGCCCGGCGTGGGGAGCCAGTTCGTGGAGGCGGTGCGGGGCCATGACTATCCCCTCGTGATGATGATCGCCCTCGCGAGCGTGGCGATCGTGCTCGTGGCCAGCTACCTCGTGGACGTGCTCACGGCGGTCCTGGATCCGCGGATACAGCTCCAGTAGGGAAGAGACGGCGGTGACCACCATGCACATCGGCAACCGGGGACTGATGCGGAAGATGGACAGGATTCGGGCCGCGGAAGAGGCCGGTCGCCCGAAAGCCCGTCGCGGCGGCAGGCTCCTGCGGAGGATGCTCGGCAGCCCCCTGTCGGTTTTCGGCTGCATCGTCTTCCTCCTCATCCTCCTCTCCGCGGTCGCGGCGCCCCTTCTCACACGCTATGGACCGATGAAGATCGACCTGGGCGGTGTCCTCAAGGCGCCGTCGCTGCGCCACCTTTTCGGCACCGACAAGCTGGGGCGCGACATCTTCTCGCGGGTCCTCTTCGGGGGCCGCGTCTCCATGCTCATCGGGCTGGGAAGCGCGCTGGGGGCCGCGCTCATCGGCGTGGCCATGGGAGCCTGGGGAGGGTACAAGGGCGGCTGGATCGACACCATCTTCCTCCACGTCTCCGAGATCTTCATGGCCTTCCCCCAGATCATCCTGGTGCTCCTCCTCGTCACGATCGTCGGGCAGAGCACCGGCAACCTCATCGTCATCTTCATCACGACCGGGTGGGGCAGCACCTACCGCATGACGCGCGCCCGGATGCTGTCCGTCCGCGAAGAGGAGTACGCCGTTGCCCTGAAATCCTTCGGCCTGAGCGAGCTCCTGATTTGCTTCAAGCACCTGCTGCCCAACGCGCTGGGACCCATCATGGTGAACATCACGCTCAACACGGCAATGTTCATTCTCCAAGAAGCGGCGCTGAGCTTTCTCGGGCTGGGAGTTCCCCTCCAGGTACCGTCGTGGGGAAACATCCTCAACAGCGCAAACGACCTGACCGTGCTGCAGAGCTACTGGTGGATCTGGCTGCCGGTGGGGATCGTCATTTCCCTCTTCGTGCTGAGCGTCAACTTCATCGGGGACGGGCTGCACGACTCCAGCGACCCGACGCAGCAGGGGTGACCATGAGCCCGTTGGACAACACCGTCCTTGTGAGCGTCCGCGACCTGAAGGTCTTCCTCTACACGGACGACCGGTGCAACAGGGCGCTCAACGATGTCTCTCTCGACATCAGGAAAGGACAGACCCTCTGCGTGGTGGGCGAGTCGGGGTGCGGCAAGAGCATGACCGCCTCCGCGATCGTGCGGCTCCTTCCCGAGCTGGGCAGGATCGAAGAGGGCGAGATCATCTACCACGGCGAGCGCGGCGACCTCCGCATCGACCAGCTGGATGCCCGGGGAAAAACCATGCGGTCCCTTCGCGGCGCGGAGCTGGCCATGGTCTTCCAGGACCCGCTGACCGCGCTGAATCCCGTGTACACGATCGGATCCCAGATCATGGAATCCCTTCTCTACCACATGGTCATGTCACGTCGGGATCGGAGGGAGCGGACCCTGGCGCTGTTGAAGGACATGGGCATGCCGATCCCCGAGCAGCGCATCGATGAGTATCCCCACCAGCTTTCCGGCGGCATGCGGCAGCGCGCGTTGATCGCCGTGGCAATGGCATGCAACCCGAAGGTCCTGATCGCGGACGAGCCCACCACGGCGCTTGACGTGACCGTCCAGGCGCAGGTCTTCGAGCTCATGAGAGACCTGCAGCGCAGGCACGGCACGGCAATCATGCTCATCACCCACGACATGGGCGTGGTGGCCGAAATGGCCAACGACGTCGCCGTCATGTACATGGGGAGCATCGTGGAGAGCGGCTCGGTGGACGAGGTCCTCCTCACCCCCCGGCACCCCTACACGATGAACCTCCTGCGCTCCATGCCGACGCTGGGGAAGGGCAGGAACCAGGTGGTCAACCCGATACGCGGGAGCACGCCGGACCCCTATGCCCGCCCGCGGGGGTGCCAGTTCGCCCCGCGCTGCGATCAGGCAACCGGGATATGCCACGAGAAGATGCCGACGGAGGACTCCCTCGGCGCCACGCACCGGCTTCGCTGCTGGAACCACGAAAAGGTGGCGGTCATTGGACGATAGGCGCGTGCTGGTCTCCCTTCGCGGGATCAAGAGCTACTTCCCGGTGAAGAAGGGCGTCCTCGAGGCGGACCGTCGCCCACGTCAAGGCCGTGGACGGCGTGGACCTCGACATCTACGCCGGGGAGACGCTGGGCCTGGTCGGCGAGTCCGGATGCGGGAAGACCACCCTCGGGAAGGTGATCCTCCGGCTCACCGAGGCCACCGAAGGTGAGATCTGGTACGACTTCGGCGGCGAGAAGAAGAACCTGCGATCGCTCTCGCGGAAGGACATGGACCCGGCGCGGCGAAGGATGCAGATCGTCTTCCAGGATCCTTCCTCGTCGCTCAACCCGGCTTTCACGATCTTCGGGTCCCTCCAGGACCCCCTCCGAAAGGCTGGCGTGAAAACGCGGGCGAGACGGCGCCAGGTCGTGGGGGCGCTGCTGGAATCAGTGAACATGCGTCCTGAGCACATGGACCGATACCCCCACGAGTTCTCGGGCGGGCAGCGGCAGAGGATAGGAATTGCGCGCGCGCTCTGCGTCAACCCCGAGCTGGTGGTGTGTGATGAAGCGGTCAGCGCGCTGGACGTCTCCATCAGGGCGCAGGTCCTGAATCTCCTCCTGAACCTGAAGAAGGAGCGCAACCTTACCTATGTATTCATCAGCCACGACCTGGGCGTGGTGGAATACATAAGCGACAGGATCGCGGTCATGTACCTTGGCAGGATCGTCGAGCTCGCGGATTCCGACGTCCTCTACGCCGAAACGAAGCATCCGTACACGCAGGCCCTTCTCTCCGCGATACCCGTCGTGGATCCGGGGCGCAGGACCAGGCGCATCGTGCTGGAAGGCGATGTCCCCAGCCCGGTCAACCCCCCGCCGGGGTGCCCCTTTCACCCCCGCTGCAGGCATCGCATGCCCGAATGCACGACCGTGGTTCCCGCCCTGAAGAGGTACGTGGAAGACGGGCGCGAGCGGTTCGTCTCGTGCCACCTCGTCGAGAGAGAATACGCGAAGAGCGGCGGGAACTGAGAGTCCTCCTTCATTGTTGCATGGCAGCATCAGGCGCGCCCCGGCGCGAAGTCCACGTAGAGGAGATTCATGTTGCCATCCCGCACGACGTGGGCCGTGATGACGTGCAGCCCGGCCGGGAGCGTCATCGCGGCACAGCTGTCGAGGTGCTCCCACGTGTGCCAGTCCCCTGTCGACGGGATGGCGATGGGTCCCGTCGCGTCCACGCCGTCGACGGCGAAGCTGATCGCCGCGTCGGGGTGGTGCGAGGAGACGACGGCGCTGAGCACGTACGCGCCGGCAGCCTTGACGAACACGGTGTAGTTGAGCCACTGCCCCGGGAAAGTCCACCCGACGTAGTGCTGGTCCGGCGGGAGAAGGGCCCCGGCCGCGAATCTGTCGAAGGCCGGCTTGGTGTAGGACGTCGAGATGCCGTCATGCTCCCGGAAGTGGTTCTTTTCGCCAGGGCCCTTGTTGAGCTCGCCCGAGCCGTGATTCACCGTGTCCCTGTTGTGAAATGCCACCCCTTCCCCGCCCTTGTCGAAATACGCGAACAGGAGTCTCCCCGGGATGGACTGGGGAAGCTTGAACGGGGTGCCCGTGTAGGTGGCCATGCTGAAAGGCCCGTCGGCCGCGGGCGGGGCGGCTGCCGACGGGCTGGCGTTTCGATAGCCATCCTCGTGGATCAGCTCATCCAGTTCCTTCCGGGACCGGGCCTCGGGGGTGTTCCGCCGGGTAGCCTATCGGGACGATGACGGGTATCTCCATGTCGGCGGGAACGCCCACGATCTCCCGGATCGTGTCCCGCTCGATCCAGCCCACCCAGCAGCTGCCCAGGCCCTCGCTCGTTGCCATGAGGACCAGGTGGTCGATGGCGATGGCACAGTCGAACTCCGTTCCCCTCTTGCAGCAGGCGACCACGATCAGAGGGGCGTCCCGGAAGCCCTCCTGGTGGCACGCTTCGGCGACGATCCGCGCTCGCACGGCGGGGTCCCGCACGAAAACGAAGCGGCAGGGCTGCGCATTGTTCGCCGACGGCGCCAGGCGCAGGGCCTCGCGCAGGCGCTGATCCGCCGCGTCGGGAATGGGGTCACCGCGAAAAGCGCGGACGGATCGTCTCTCACGAATGACATTCCAGAATTCCATCTCGTCTCCTCTCCGGAACCAGCAGGCACCTGCATGGTATCCACGGTCCTGGGCCCCATGCAACCACGGAGATGATTGACCGCCGGCGATTCCCGCTCTATCCTGTGCGACAAGCATGCGAATCTCCACGCGAAGCCGCTACGGGCTGAAGGTGATGTACGAACTTGCCTTGAAATACGGCGGCGAGCCTGTCTTCCTGAAGGAAATCGCGCGCACGCACAAGATATCGGAGAAGTACCTCAGCAAGCTCGTCATACCCCTGCGCGGCGTCGGCCTCATCACGTCCCACAGGGGCGCGCACGGTGGCTACACGCTCGCCCGGGCGCCCGGTGCCGTGACCGTCATGGAGATCGTCCGCGTCCTGGAAGGTGACTTTGCCCCCGCCCTCCGCACCAGTCGGGCGCGCGGGCCGGCTGCCGCCGAAGAGCACCCGACCGAGGAGGTCTGGGTAACGCTCGAGAAGGCGATCACCCAGACGCTGAATGCGATGACGCTCGAATCCCTGATCCTCTCGGGAAAGAGCCAGATCCCCAACTACCAGATCTGACGGGATATTGACGTCCTCGAGCCCCGGCGCTACATTATCCTTCAGGCCCCACCCCAGGGGGGGGGAGGGGTCTGAAGGAAGCGGGATCCAGATGAGACAGGAAGAGTTGACAGTGACCGGCATGACATGCGCGTCATGCTCGGCACGGGTCGAGAGGGTCGTGGGGAGGCTGGAAGGGGTGTCCCTTGCCAGCGTGAACCTCGCCACGGAGAAGCTGCGCCTCGAATTCGATGAAGCCACCACGTCCATCGAGAGGGTGCGGGGCGCCGTGGAAGCTGCCGGCTATGGCCTTCTGCAGCAGAACACGGCCAGGCAGGTCACCCTCCCCATCCAGGGCATGACGTGCGCCTCCTGCGTCGCGAGGATCGAAAAGGTCGTCGGGAAGCTGAACGGGGTGGAGGCGGTCTCCGTCAACCTCGCCGCGGAGAAAGCGGATGTCCGTTACGACCCCTCCCTCGTGCGATTGTCGGTCATCAAGAAGAGCATCACCGACGCGGGATACAGGCCGCTGGAGACAGACGCGGTAGAGGCCGCCGACGCGGATGCCGAGCGCAAGCAGCACGACATCCGCGTGATGTGGACGAAGTTCGTCGTGGCCGTGGCAGCCGCTGCGCCCCTCCTTTACCTCGCCATGGGCCACATGATTCCCTCCCTCGCGCTTCCCCTCCCGGGGTTCATAGATCCCATGGTGCGGCCGCTGGCCTACGCGCTCGTCCAGCTCGGGCTGGTGATCCCGGCCATAGCGGCAGGAAACCGGTTCTACCGTGTCGGCGGGAAAGCACTCTGGCACCTGGCGCCGAACATGGATTCACTGATCGCCATCGGCACCGGGGCAGCGGTGCTCTACAGCCTGTACTCGACCTGGCGCATCATTGCCCGGTGACGCCTCCGCGGCACAGAATCTCTACTTCGAGACGGCCGCCGTCATCATCGCGCTCATCCTCCTGGGGAAGACGCTGGAGACAGTTTCCAAGGGAAAGACCTCGCAGGCCATCAAGAAGCTCATGGGCCTCGCGCCGAAGACGGCATTCGTCCTGCACGACGGCCAGGAATCGGAGATCCCGATCGCGGAGGTCGAGGTCGGCGACATGGTCCGCGTGAAGCCCGGCGCCAGGGTGCCCGTGGACGGCGTGGTGGTGGACGGCTACACCTCAATCGACGAGTCGATGCTGACCGGGGAGAGCATCCCCGTGGAGAAGCAGGCCGACGACTCGGTCACGGGGGCCAGCATGAACGGGAACGGGACAATCACCTTCCGCGCCACGAAGGTCGGCGGAGACACGGCGCTGGCGCAGATCATCCGGCTCGTCGAGCAGGCGCAGGGATCCAAGGCGCCCATCGCGCAGCTGGCCGACGTGGTGGCAGGGTACTTCGTGCCGATCGTCATGCTCATCGCGCTGGGCGCGGGCGCGGCCTGGCTCATCAGCGGGCAGAGCGTGGTCTTCAGCATGTCCATCTTCACGGCGGTGCTCGTGATCGCCTGCCCGTGCGCCCTGGGTCTCGCGACACCCACCGCCATCATGGTGGGCACGGGCAAGGGCGCTGAATCCGGCATCCTCATCAAGGGCGGCGCCGCGCTCGAGGAGACGCACAGGATCCAGACCGTCGTCCTCGACAAGACGGGCACGATCACCGCGGGTGCGCCCGTTGTCACCGACCTGGTCCCCGCCAACGGGATGAGCGAGGAGCAGCTGCTCCAGCTGGCCGCGTCCGCGGAAAAGGGATCGGAGCATCCGCTGGGCGAGGCAATCGTGAACGGCGCCGACGTGCGCGGCATACCGGTGCTCCCGCTCGAGTCCTTCCAGGCGCTGCCGGGCAAGGGCATCGAGGCGCGCATCGGCGGCCGCGCGGTCCGGCTGGGCAACGAGAAGCTGATGGCGGACAGGGGAATCGTGCTGGACGGCCTGGCGGCCCAGGCGGGGGAGCTGGCCGCGTGCGGGAAGACCCCGATGTTCGTGGCCGTGGACGCGGAGGCGGCCGGGATAATCGCCGTGGCGGACGTGCCCAAGGCGTCCAGCGCCGCGGCGATTGCCGAGCTGCGCGGGCTGGGGCTCGAAGTGGTGATGATCACCGGCGACAACCGGCGGACCGCGGAAGCCATCGCGGCGCAGGTCGGCGTGGACCGCGTGCTGTCCGAGGTGCTGCCCCACGAGAAGGCGGCTGCCGTGAAGCGGCTCCAGGCCGAGGGGCGGAAGGTCGCCATGGTGGGTGACGGCATCAACGACGCGGCGGCGCTGGCGCAGGCGGACATCGGGATTGCCATAGGGTCGGGAACGGACGTGGCCATGGAGTCCGCTGACATCGTGCTCATGAGGAGCGACCTCGCCGACGTAGCGGCAGCCATCCGCCTGAGCAGGAGGACCATCCGCACCATCCGCCAGAATCTCTTCTGGGCGTTCGGCTACAACGTGCTGGGGATACCGATCGCGGCCGGGATCCTGTTCCTCTTCGGCGGCCCGCTCCTCAGCCCGATGTTCGCGGCGGCCGCGATGTCGCTGAGCTCCGTGTCGGTGGTGAGCAACGCGCTGCGCCTGCGCAGGGGGTAGATGGTGGAACACGGCAGCCACGACAGTCACAAGGCGATGGATCTCCTGAAGACGGCGCGCGGCCAGGTCGACGGCGTCATCAAGATGGTGGAGGATGACCGCTACTGCATCGACGTCTCCCGGCAGGTGCAGGCGACCATCGCCCTGTTGCGGAAGGCGAACCTCGTCATCCTCAAGCAGCACATGAACACCTGCGTGAAGGAAGCGATCGGGACCGACAAGGGCCCCGAGAAGATCGACGAGATCACGATGATCCTCGAGAAGTATCTCGAGAGATAGGAGTACCGGATGGCGCCGCGCTGGACAGGGACCCCGACGGGGTGTCAGCGAAAGCGGACGCCCGAGAGATCCTCGAACATTATTCCGTTCGGCGGTAGAATGCCGGTATGGCGAGAACACGTCGAATCGGGGTCCTCACGGCCGGAGGCGACAGCCCGGGGCTGAATGCAGCCATCCGCGGGGTGGGAAAGGCTGCCCTCGGGCACTACGGCATGGAGTTCATCGGCTTCCGGGACGGCTTTCGAGGTCTCGCGGAGAACCGGACCATGCACCTGGACAAGACCACCCTGGCCGGGATTCTCACCGTGGGAGGAACCATCCTCGGCACCAGCCGCGACAAGCCGCATCGCATGATGGTCGACGGCCAGACCCGGGACATGATCCCGGCCATCATCGAGACGTGCGAGAAGAACAGGGTGGATGCCCTGGTGTGCCTGGGCGGCGGGGGCACCCAGCGCAACGCGCTGCGCCTGGTCAAGGCGGGGCTGTCCGTCGTGACGCTGCCCAAGACCATCGACAACGACGTGGCCATGACGGATGCCACGTTCGGCTTCGACACCGCGCTCGGGATCGCCACGGAGGCAATCGACCGTCTGCACAGCACCGCCCACAGCCATCACCGCATCATCGTGGCCGAGGTCATGGGGCACCAGGCCGGCTGGCTCGCCCTCGGATCGGGCATCGCCGGCGGGGCGGACGTCATCCTCGTTCCCGAGATCCCGTACGAGGTGGGGCGCATCGCGGAGGCCATCCGCGATCGCTTCCGGCACGACACCAACTTCAGTATCGTCGCCGTGGCCGAGGGCGCGATGAGCACCGTGGACTGGAACGCCCGACGGGCCGCGGAGCGGAAACGGGCCGCGGCGAAGACGGACACGGACAAGCAGGCGGCCAAGCGGGAGTTGGCGGCTCTGGACGAGCGTCACCAAGGCAACACGATCCGCCTTGCCCAGCGGCTGGAGGAGGCGACGGGGCTCGAATCCCGGGTGACCATCCTCGGCTACGTGCAGAGGGGCGGCACCCCCTCCGCGGCGGACCGTCTCCTGGCGACGAGGCTTGGCACCACAGCCGCCCGGCTCGTGAACGAGGGGGTCTTCGGCGTCATGGTCGCCGCGCGGGGCGATGGGGCGGAAGCGGTCCCTATCGAGCAGGTGGCGGGGAAGCTCAAGACCGTGCCGTTGGACCACCCGTGGGTGGAAAGCGCCCGAACCGTCGGGGTGTGCCTGGGGGACTGAACGCCCGAAGACCGCGCCGATTCCGCGACGACCGCTCAGGTCTGCGGGACCGAATATCCTTCCCCCTCGATGGCCGCGCGGATGGACGGGAGCCCCGTCTTCCGGGGGTCGAACCCGACGGTCACGAGCTTCTTCTCAAGGCTCACGTCCACCGAAGCCACCCCGGGCAGGGCGCTCACGGCTGTCTTCACCGCGTGCACGCAGTGCTGGCAGGACATCCCTTCCACGAACACGGTGAGCGTTACGTAGGCCATGCTGTCACTCCTTCTCAGCCCGGCAGCTTCTTCTTGAGCGTCCGGTAATAGAACATCCTGACCGCCTCGGCGGCACGGTAGGCGGCATAGGGGACAGGCATCAGCGGCACGTCCCACGTCCCCCACCGCTCCAGCACCGTCTCGTTGAAGCCTGTCTTGAACTGGTACAGGCCGAACATGGGGTGCCCGGGGTCAGGAAGCGGCGGGACGCCGAAGAGGTCATAACTGGTGCAGCCGGCCTCTTTCGCCAGGCGGATCGCCTCCCACTGGAGGGCATAGGTCGGCATGAGGTTGCGCTTCGCCCCCGACGAAGCCCCGTAAAGATACGCTGCCCGGTCCTTCCAGAAAGCAACGATGTTGCCGGCCAGGAAGTCACCTTCGTGGGTGGCAAGGAGGAGCGCAACGCGCGGGCGCGCTCCCGGGTAGGACCGCGAGGCCTCGAAGAGACCCCGGTAATAGGCGCGGGAGTGGATGGCGATCCTGTCGCGCCGGCTGGTTTCCTCGTAAAGGGTGTACCAGCGATCGAGGTCATCGGGGCCGCCCTCGGCCACCTGCACGCCCTTCTTCTGCGCGAGGCGGATGTTGTAGCGCGTCTTGGATTTCATCGCGCCCAGCACGTCATCCAGCGGCGGCGCGATGTCCACGACGACGGTGCTCGCCGGCTGCATGTCGCTGGCCGATTTCACCACGCCGAGCGCGCCCGGCGCCTGGCCGCGCTTCTGCCACGGGACGTCGTAGCGGAGAAAGAGCGTTCCGCCGGGAAGGTGCACGCGAAGCGCACGCGCCAGCGCAAGGAGCAGGTCGCCGCGGCCTGTCACCGGGTCGTGCGTCGGACCGAAGGGCACGTAGGCGATCGAGAGGAACCGGGCCAGTCTTCGCGTGAGGACGAGAACCCCGAACGCAGCGTCGCCCGCCTGCACGGAGAAGGCGCGCGGCGTCCATGCATGGGCGCTCTTGAAGTGTCCCCAGAAGCCCGACTGCAGGAGCTCGGGGCTCGCGTCGAGTGCCGCGAGGGGCGCAGGGGTGACGACGATCTCACGCCACGACGGGATTACTTCACCCTGCCCTTCGTCACGCGCGTCGTGACGACCTGTTTCCCGCCGCACTCCAGCACGGCGTCACCGACCGTGATCCGCGAGTCGACGGCGGCGATCGGCGTGGCGAAAAAGGTATCCACGTCGATCTGCGCGGAGGGGGCAGCCGGCTCTCCGGGGGCGCCCGGCTTCCCCGGCAGGACAACCCGGTCCCCCGGCTTCGCGTGGTCGATGAAAAGGACTTCCACGGTCTTTCCCTCGGAAGCGGCCAGGAGCATGCCCTGGCTCTCCACGCCGCGCAGCAGCGCCGGCTTGAGGTTCGCCACGAGCACCACCGTGTGGCCCAGGAGCTCCTCTTCCTTGTAGTGGGGCACGAGACCGGACACGATGGTGCGCTTCTCGGTGCCGACATCCACCGTTTCGATGTAGAGCTTCTCAGCGTCGGGATGGCGCCTGATCTCCACGATCTTCGCCGCGCGCAGGTCGACCGACGCCCGGAACCGGGCGGCGATCTCCGGCGGCGAGGGCGCCGCCGCTGCGTCGCTGCGCTCCTTCTGCGTGCCGGAGAAACGATCGCGCAGGGCGTCGATCTCCTTGTCCTCCAGCCGCGCAAAGAGAAGGTCGGGCTTCTCGACCTTGCCAATGCCGCTGAGGCGCGCGAGGTCCTTCCAGGCAGCCGCGTCGACTCCCAGCGTCCGCAGGACTCGCTGCGCGGTGTCGGGGATGTACGGGCTGGCAAGGACCGCGAGGTCCCGCACGAGGTACGTGAGGTTCCAGATCAGGTCAGCCGTCGCGGCAGAGTTTTCCTTGATGCCCTTCCACGGCGCGCCGTCCTGGAATTTCTTGTTTCCAATGGAAGAAAGCGCGAAGATCCGCTTGAAGGCGTCACGGAGCTCCACCTTCTCGAGGAGGCCTTCAATCTCCTTCTCCGCTGCCCTGACCTCCTGCCAGAACGCCTCGTCGGGCTTCCCTGCCGGCAGCTCCCCGCCGTAGAACCTGCCGACGAACTGCAGCGTGCGGTTGACGAGGTTGCCGAAGTTGTTGATGAGCTCGGCGTTCACCTTTTCCTGGAAGTCCTTCCAGGTGAAGTCGAAGTCGGAGGTCTCGGGACGGTTGTAGAGAATGTAGAACCGCCACACGTCGGCGGGTATCCCCGTTTCCTTCGCGTCGGTCCCGAACACACCGACGCCCTTGCTCTTGGAGAACTTCCCGCCCTCGTAGTTCATGTACTCCGTCGAAGAGATGTGGTGGACCGTGGTCCACTCCTCTCCCGTGCCGAGCTGGCTCGCGGGAAAGATGACGGTGTGGAAGGGGATGTTGTCCTTGCCGACGAACTGGAAAAGCTTCACGTCGCGCGGGGCATACCACCAGCTCTTCCAGTCCTTCGGGGTGTGCTCCGCCGTGATGGAGACGTACCCGATGGGGGCATCGAACCAGACGTAGAAGACCTTGTCGCGGAAACCGTCGAGCGGGACAGGGATGCCCCACTTCAGGTCCCGGGTGATGGCGCGCTCCTTCAGGCCGTCGCGCATCCACGCGTTCGTCATCTGCACGGCGTTGCGCGCCCAGAACCCCTTCTCCGCTGCCGCGTCGATCCAGGTGCGGAGCTTCGGCTGGAGTTTCACCAGGTCGATGAAGAGGTGGGTGGTCTCCCGGATGACCGGCGTGGTCGAGCACACGCTGCAGCGCGGCTTGACGAGGTCGGTCGGGTCCAGGAGCTTGCCGCAGTTCTCGCACTGGTCCCCCCGCGCATCAGGGTAGGCGCAGTGCGGACAGGTGCCGCGCACGTAGCGGTCCGCGAGAAAGCGCCGGTCCTTTTCGCAGTAGGGCTGTTTCAGCATGTGCTCGGTGATGTAGCCGTTCTCGTGCAGCTTCTGGAAGAAGTGCTGCGTGATCTCCGTGTGCACCGGGACGGAGGTGCGTCCGAACTTGTCGAAGGAGATGTTGAACCAGGAGTAGATATCGCGGTGGATGGCGTGGTAGCGGTCACAGAGCTCGCGGGGGGTGATTCCCTCTTCCAGGGCCCTCGTTTCCGTGGCCGTGCCGTACTCGTCGGTGCCGCACACGTAGAGCGTCTCGTGGCCGGCGAGCCGGCAGAAGCGCGCAAACGCGTCGCCGGAGAGGTCCTGGATGATGTTTCCCAGGTGCGGGATGTTATTCACGTAGGGCAGGGCGGCAGTGATGAGACGTCTTTCCATAGGTACCGCCACAATAGCGGAGCGGCCGGGGCGGTCAACTCCGACGGGGTGCCGCCGCGGCGGGACAGGCGCCTGGACCGCTCGTTTGCTTGACCTCGCATCGCGGCGGCCGTAGACTGACGGCTTGGAGGTTCTATGACAGACGTCACCCCGCGGAGAGCGCTCCGCACCATCACCCCGGCGATCCTCCTGATCGCTATCGCGGTGATCATAGGCCTCATCCTGCTGTTTTCCAGCTTCTTCATGGTGGACCAGAAGGAAGAGTCCGTCGTTCTCAATTTCGGGAAGTTCTCGCGCATGGTGGGACCGGGTCTTCACTTCAAGATCCCCTTCGGCGTGGAAAAGAACTACAACGTCCCGACACAGCGAATCCTGAAGGAGGAATTCGGATTTCGCACTCTCGAGTCCGGCGTCGTCTCATCGTATTCGAACGCGGACTACTCATCGGAATCCATCATGCTGACCGGTGACCTGAACATCGTCGACGTGGAATGGATCATCCAGTACCAGATCATTGACGCGCGCGCGTGGCTGTTCAACGTGGAAAACGAGGAAAAGACCATCCGCGACATCTCGCAGTCGGTGATCAACATGCTGGTCGGCGACCGCACGATCTTCGACGTCATCGGCGCCGAGCGCGCCAACATCGAGGTGCAGGGCCAGCAGCTGATGAACGACCTGTACAAGTCCTACGGCCTGGGCATCCGGGTCACCACGGTGAAGCTGCAGAACATCGTGCCGCCGAAGGGCTCGGTGCAGGACGCCTTCGAGGACGTCAACAAGGCGATCCAGGACAGGAGCCG
Source organism: uncultured Spirochaetota bacterium (assembly GCA_963768665.1). Taxonomy (GTDB): domain Bacteria; phylum Spirochaetota; class Spirochaetia; order SZUA-6; family Fen-1364; genus Fen-1364. Next base: position 252,701 of record CAVYIU010000008.1, read on the forward strand.
CCTCATCAACGAGGGCAAGGAGGCCTACAACCAGGCCATCCCCAAGGCCGCCGGATCAGCCGAGCAGACCATCCAGGAAGCACAGGGGTACGCCGTGGCGCAGGTGAACGGCGCCAAGGGCGACGTGGCCCGCTTCCTCGCGGTCATGGGCGAGTATCACCAGGCGCCGGACGTCGTGCGTAACCGGCTCTACTACGAGATGTATGACCAGGTCTTCGGCGGTGCCGCGGAGGGCACTGACCTGATCGACAAGAACCTGAAGAACTTCCTGCCTCTGAAGAGCATGGGAAGCGGGAGCGCGGCGCCGGCGCCGGCAGCACCCACGGCGCCCGCGGCGCAGGGAGCGACACAGTAATGAAAAAAACAATCATCATCCTCGTCATCGTCGGCGTGGTCCTGCTGATCGTGACCCTCCTGGGACCCTACTTCATCGTCGTGGAAGGGGAGCAGGCCGTCGTCGTGCAGTTCGGGAGGATCGTGCGCGTGGACACAACGGCCGGTCTGAAATACAAGGTGCCCTTCGTCGAGAACGTCGTGAAGTACTCCAAGAAGGTGCAGAGCTGGGACGGGGACGCCCAGCGCATCCCAACGTCGGAAAACCAGTTCATCTGGGTGGACACCACGGCGCGCTGGCGCATCGTGGACCCCAAGAAGTTCTACGAGTCGGTAGGTTCCATGACGCAGGCGCAGGGCCGGCTGGACGACGTCATCGATTCGGAAGTGCGCAAGATCATCTCCAAGAACCCCCTTCGCGAAGCGGTGCGGGATTCGAACGTCATCAGCACGATCAAGCGCACCAACCCGTTCGCGGATGTCACGGGTTCCGCGGAAAGCTCGGCAACCCTCAGCAACATCACCACGGCGGACGTGACGTATGAAGACATCCAGACGGGTCGTCGTGCGCTTTCCCTCGTCATGCGTGACGAGGCGCGCACCATCATGCCGCAGTACGGCATGGAGCTCATTGACGTGCTCATCCGCCAGATCAAGTACTCGGATGACCTCACGCAGAGCGTCTATGACCGCATGATCAAGGAGCGCAACCAGATCGCCCAGGCCTTCCGCTCGGACGGCGAAGGAGAAAAGGCGAAGTGGCTCGGGCAGACCACGCGCGAGCTGAACCAGATCGAGTCCACGGCGGAGCGGACGGCAAAGGAGATCAAGGGAAAGGCCGACGCGCAGGCACTTGCCATCCGCAACGAGGCCTACAGGCAGGATCCGCAGTTCGCCGACTACTGGATGGCGCTGCAGGAGTACATCGCGATCATGCCGAAGTTCAACAAGACGCTGACCACGGACTCCGACTTCTTCAAGTACCTGTACAACTCTCGCGGGCGATAGGCCGCCGCGTTTCGTACGAAGCAGGGCGCCCCGGGAGACCGGGGCGCTTTCTTTATCGGACGACAACGTTCGCGGCCGCCGCGAGTCGCCGCCCTGCCCTCTCGGCCACCGCTTCGAGGCCGGCGTGGAACGTGCTGCCGCGCGCCGCGAGGTTTGCGGCGCGGAGCTCTGCCAGTGCCTGCTCGAACACCGCGCGGTGCTTCCTGTGTGCCAGCCGGTTCACGAGCCGCAGCAGCTCCTTCAGGAGGCGGTCCCGCGCGGCACCGGGTTCTTCGGCTGCCGCAAGCCCGACCAGCACATGGATCTCGTCGCGAACATCGCTCACGGCACAGACCGGCCAGCGTGACCGCGAAGGAGGCGGCAGCCTCTGCCGACGGGAAGCCGGGCAGAGGCGCGTCCTGGGGGAATCGCCAGAATCGATTCATGGGAATGGCAGCGCCGCCGGCAGGTTCGGCGGCGCCGGGGGAACGATCCCGTCGCCTCGGACCGCGAAGGCTATGCGGATGCGGCCCGGGTGAAAGGAGCCCGACATCAGGCGGGCAAGCCGCACCTCGGCCAGCTGCTTCTCAAAGGCAGCGCGGCCGCGCGCGCCTCGGCGGTCCACCACCAGGGCCAGCTCCTGGTTGCGGATGGTCCTGGTCATGCTCTGCTTGCCCCCGGGGTACTTCACGTAGCCGGTGGAGCGCAGCGTGAGGGCGCCTTCAGCGGCAAGGAGGTCACAGAGCTCCTCCAGCCCGATGATGCCCTCGTCGCTGTAGCTGACCACGAGCCACCGGCAGTCGGCAGACCGCACGGTGTCCCGCATCGCGGAGGCCGCCGTCGAGGGATAGCAGAATGCCGAGCGCGTCTGCTTCCAGTCCTCCCTGATGCCGGCCTTCTTCCGAAGCCGCCCGTCGGGGCCCCGCTCATCGCTCACGGGCGGCTTGTCCCACAAGGCGATGGAATTGAGCATGAAGTAGTTGCTTCCGTATTGGTGCACGGCGTAGGGCGGGTCGAGGTAGCACACGTCGGCCCGCCGGCCGTTGAGGAACGCCGCGGCGTCCATGCGGCACACCTCTGACGGCGGGCGGTCGATAAGAACGGGCCTGCGCACGACGATGGGCGCCATGATGCGCGAGAGCGCGTCGCGCCCGTGCCCGCCGAAGCCGCGGTGGCACGCCTTGAACACGCCGGAGGTGTTCGTGTGCGTTGCCGCCTCGTACAGCAGCGCGGCCACGAGGATCGCCTTCTCCTGGCGCGTCGCCGGGTCGGCAGGAGTGCCGGGGTACATCTCTTCGATCCGCTCGCGAACGGCATCGATGACCTGGGCATTCTCGTGCGTGTAGAAGAGTCGCTCGCTCCTCCAGTCCGCTTCCGCCGTGACGGGTGGAGCGTAGTGACGGCTGACGTACGCCCGGTCTTCCCGCGGAGCGGGGCAGCGCATTCAGGCGGGCGAGAACCTTGTCGATCCCGCCGCCGGCCGCGAAGAGGGATTCCAGGCCGCTTGACGAGGTGCCGAGATGGCTGGTGTTGATGACCTGGGAATATACCTCCCAGTCATTCGCCGCGACCGCGAACCCCATCATGCGTGCCAGGCGCGACACGGCGCCGGTGTCCGGCGAAGGGATCGAGAAACGAAGCACGGGTCGGGTCGGGGACAAGACCGGAGAAGACCTCGTGAAGGAACGGGAGGAGCGAACGCTTGTTCCCGATGTAGGCGATGAGCTGCCCGGTCAGGTAGGGATGACGAAGGTCCATCGGTCCCTCAATCGGGCGAGTACGTTGCCCTGTTCCTGTCCGTCTCGAAGACCTCGACGAGGGAGATGGTCGCTGCCGGCAGGGCGGCATGCATTTTCTCGTAGATGAACAGCGCGATGCGCTCCGCGCTCGGGCAGCCGTCGCTGAACGCGGGGTGGTCGTTCAGGCTGGTGTGATCCACCTCGTCGAGCACCGTCTTCAGCGCGGCCTTCATCACCACGAAGTCCAGGAGCATGCCGCCCTCGTCCAGCGTGCGTCCTGCCACCGTGACGAACACCCTGTAGTTGTGGCCGTGCAGGCGCTCGCACTTTCCGTGGTAACGGGCCAGGAAGTGGGCAGCGGCGAAACCATCCTCGATGCGGGCCGTGAACATAGGCGCGGGTCTCCTGCGCACAGGATAGCGAGAACACCCGGCGAAGGCAAACGGGGGCGCGTGCGCAGGGGCGGTCTTGCATCGGTCCCGGGGACGCGGGTACGATGACGCGATGCCGGAAATGACGCTGCGAAGGATGCTCGTCGGAGTCTCGGTGGAGGGCACGAGGGGAAACCTCGACGTGCCCATACGGGGCATCGTGTACGACTCCCGCGACGCGGAGCAGGGATCGCTCTTCGTGGCCATGGACGGTTTGCACACCGACGGCGCGCGCTTCATCGCCGACGCGGCGCGCCGGGGCGCGGCGGCCGTCCTCCACGGCGCCGGCAGCGCGGTCATCCCCGACGGGCTCGCCGCGGTCCAGGTGAAGGACCCGCGGACCGCCCTCTCCCCGATCGCGGCGGAGTTCTACGGCCACCCGTCGCGCTCGCTGCGCGTCATCGGCGTGACGGGCACGGACGGCAAGAGCTCCACCGTGTGGTTCCTGTCCCAGCTCTTCGACATGCTGGGGAAGAGGAACGGCTTCCTCTCCACGGTCTCCTTCAAGACGGCGGAAACAATAGTAAAGAACCCCTTCCGCCAGTCGACACCGGAGGCCAGCGAAATCCACGGCATGCTCCGCGGGATGGTGGACATCGGCAAGGAGATCGCCATCGTCGAGGCGACGTCCCACGGGCTGTCGGCGCGGATGAACAGGCTGGGTGACGTTGACTTCGATGCGGCGGTGCTCACGAACGTGACCCACGAGCACCTGGAGTTCCACGGCTCCTTCGAGCAGTACCGCTCCGACAAGGCGAACCTCTTCCGCTCGCTCTCCGGCTCCCCGCGGTTCGGCGTGGTGAACGAGGATGATCCCAGCGTCGACTACTTCCGGGCGGCCGCCTCGGTACCGGTGTACGGTTACAGCGTGCGGGGCGGTGCCGACCTCTCGGCCGGATCCATCCGCAGCGACATCCGCGGCTCCTCTTTCACGCTCCGTCACGGGGGCGGCGAAGCCGAGGCCCGCATCAATATCCCCGGCCCGTTCTGGGTGGAGAACTGCCTGGCTGCCTGCCTGGCGGCGGCAAGGCTCCTGTCGACCGACCCCTTGTCGCTCACGCCTTCCATCGCAAAGCTCTCGAGCGTGCAGGGCAGGATGGACTATGTGAACGGGGGCCAGCCGTTTGCCGTCATCGTCGACTACGCGCACACCCCTGGCGCGTTCGCCAAGCTGTTCCCCTGGGTGCGCGCCCATACAACGGGACGCGTGACCGCCGTCTTCGGTTCCGCCGGCGAGCGTGATGGCGCCAAGCGACCCATGCAGGGCAGTGCTGCTGCCGAGCACTGTGACGTCGTGGTCGTGACGGACGAGGATCCCCGCGGCGAAGACCGCATGGCGATCCTCGAGCAGATCGCCTCGGGATGCGCCGGCAAGACGCGGGGGGAAGACCTCTTCCTGGTCCCTGACAGGCGGGAAGCGATCCGCCTTGCCCTGTCCCGCGCGGCGCCCGGTGACACCGTGCTGCTGCTGGGAAAGGGTCACGAGGGAAGCATCATAGGGCCGGCAGGCGCCGCGCCGTGGGACGAGCGCGCGGAAGCGGAAGCGGCGCTCCGCTCCCTTGGATACAGGGGTTGATGGCCGCACTGCTCGCGCTCCTCCTGCTCTTGCCCGTACAGCGCGCCGCGGCACAGGTGCCTCGCCTCAGCGTTGCCATCACCGAGGCCGGCAGCGGCCTTCCCACGACAGGCGCGCTGCGCGACGGCCTGCAGGGGCTGTTCACTGCCGAGTACGGACGGTTCGTGTCACTGTCGTTCGGATCCCCGCCGCAGGGGGAAGCAGCCGCCCGCATCGATGTCGTCCGGTCCGCGGCAACGGTGACGGTCTCCACAACCCTGGCACGCGGCATGCAGGGCCGCTCCCTGGTTTCCACGGTGCCCGCTGGCGCCCCGATGTGCCTCAGCGCAGTCATGGCAGGCGATCTCGCGTTCCTGCAGTTCTCGGCGCAGGACTTCGCCGCCTTTCCTCCCTCCCCTCCCCCCGGCATGACGGCACTCCTGCCGACCGATGCGCTCGCAGACCTCCTCGCTGCCCGGGGACCTGACCGCGAGCCGCTGGGCATCGCATCCGACAGAGACGGCCTGACGGTGAGCTTCCCCCATGGCTACCTCAGTCTCGGACCCCTCTTCCGCATGACATCGGACACTGCCCGCGATCTCTTTGCCCAGGCAGGCGCACGGGAGCCCCTGCAGCTTTCCGGCGTGGTGCGGGGCGCGGGAGACGAGCTTGCCCTTCTTTCGCAGGACAGCGGGAAGATCGCGCGCGTGAATCCGCGGGTCGGGAACCGCGAGGTCATGGACGCGCCAGGGCTCTCGGCAGTCAAGGCCCGCATGCTGGATGCGGACACGCTGGCCGACTTGTCCGGCGCCGCGGGCACCGCGGGCGTCACGCTGTACTCCACGCGTGGGGTCGCGAGCCTGACTCTCGGGGACTTCTACGCATCGACATTCGGCGTGGACGGCGAAGGGAACCTCTGGGTGTGGGACATCGCGGAGCGGCGCATCCGCATCTTCACGCGCGCCGGCGCCGAGATCTTCTCCATCAAGCCGCTGTTCAAGACCTCCCTCATGCCGATCCCGCAGCAGCTCGAGGTGCTCGACGACGGGAGCTTCCTCCTCGCCGGTTCGGGTGAGGTCTGGCGGTTCGAGAAGACAGGGATCCCCGTGTGGCGCCTCACGCGGGTCCCCGGCCGACCCGGCGAGCAGCTCCCGGCATCCTTCGAGATCGCGGCGAACAGTGCGGACGGATCTTTCGCTCTGCTCGATGCCCCCTCCCGGAGGCTCCTGTCATTTGCCGGCGGCGCGGACAGCGAACAGGATCTCGCCGGGTTCTACGCACGGCTCGATCAACGCAAGCCGCAGGACCTGCAGGAAGGCGTCGCCCTCGCGGGGGCCGGCGGGCTTTCACTCGGCGAGCTCGCCTTCGCGACGCTTCTCTCGCAGCGAGGCGGCACGCCGGCCGCCGCGGCCGCCGCCGGGCTGGACGTGCTCAGGGACCGGGCCCGGCTGGCACTGCAGCTCGCCGACGGCATGTCCCGCGACCTGCTCTACGCGCGGGCCGACACGGCATGGCTTCGCGCCGGCGAGGCGGCCCGCGCGCTCAGCGCGGCGGCGCCCGATGACGCGGAAGCGGCGGCGGGGCTCACCTCGGCTGCTGCCCGAAGGCAGGAGATCCGGGCAGCGCTTGCGCCCGGGTCCGGCATCAGCGTTCCTTCCGTCGAGGTGCACGTCGCACGGCAGGCAGCATGCGCCGTTGCTCTCGAGATCCGGCTCCGCCTGCGCAACGACGCTTCCACCGCGCTCCATGATGTCCGCGTGCACGCGAATCTGACTGCGACTGAGCTCGGACCGACGCTCGCGGTCGTGGACGCGCTGGGTCCCGGTGAAGAGCGCGAGGTTCGTCTCGGCCTCGGGCCCACGGCGGGCCCCGCAGCGCTCGACGGCAGGGGCGAGCCCGTCTCCCTGCTCGTGACAGCGCAGCGCGGCTCGGCAGGCGTCACCGCATCGTTCTCGCTCACGGCCGCCGTCAGCGAGGACGCGGCGTTCTCGGGCGCCGAGAGGCTTGCATGCGAGGCAGACCCGTCCGACCCGCTGGTACGGTCGCTCCCCGAAGCGCTTCTCGGCCCTTCCGTGGGCAACGCGGATCCCGGGGGAACGGTGATCGCCGTCTTCGACATGATGGGCAGCCTCCGGGGCGCCGTTTCCGCTCCGGCGGCACCGGGCGTCACCGCCTCACTCTCGGTTCGCCGGTCGCTGAGGAGTCTCGATCAAGCGAGTGAATCCTGGGTGGCAGTCATGGGATCCTTCGCGGCGTCACAGGGCCTTCGCGTCGGGTATCTCGCGCTGCCGGACGAGGCACTGCTCCTGGTCGATACGGGCATGGCGCTGGATGACGGGCTGACCGCGTATCCGTTCCTGGCGCCGTACGCGCAGGTGCTCGGCGCGCTTGCGCGCGATGGCCGGCTCACGCTTCCGTTCACGGGCATGCCGGCCCGGAGCTCCGCGGCCGACAGCGCCGCTTTCGCCCTCCAGCTCTGCGACCGGCGGGGCGTGGACGGCGCGCCTGTTTCCTGGATCGACGCGGCGCCGGCGCCCTCGGCGTCGCCGCTGCCGGTCCCGTTCCCGGTCGCCTTCCCGGCATCACCGCCGAACGAGATCTCGACGAGCGGGTTCTTCGCGGCACTCGGCGCCGCCCTCTCGAAACTGCCGCCGTCTTGACCGGTGCCGGGATTTATGCCACTACGATGACATGTCCTGGAGCACGGTGTACCTCATCCTCGCGATCCTGGCGGGCATAATCGGCATCTGGAACCTCGCGCGCCAGCGCAACGTATTCCTGTCGCTGACAGGGATCCTGTGGTTCCTGCTCGTCCTGTTCGAGCGCTTCATTCCGAAGGTGTACGACTATCGCATCGCCTCAGGAATGCCGGCGACCGGTACGCTGCTCCTGTATGTCATCGTCCCGATCTTCATCGTCTTCGCGTTCTTCACGCCCGGCAGGCGGTAGGGCATTCGCTGTCTCCAGCCGCCGCAGCGCCCACCGGGCGGCGGCGCGCACCGCGGGTGCCCCCACGTCCGCGTAGCGCCTGACCACGTCCGCAACAGACCGGTCACCTCTCGCACCCGCGGCCACGAGCGCGTTGCGGACGAGCGCCGCATCCGGCACCCACGACATGCCCATCGCCGTCCCGTGAAAGAGCACCTTTCGTTCGGCGACGTCCATCGAAAGCAGCGCTCGCAGCGACACGCTCGGGCCCAGCTCGCCCCGCACCGCTGCCGCCGGGGGCGCCGAAGCCGGCCGGTTGCCCAAGGGCGCAAGCCGGGCGTTCTGCGGGCAGCAGGACTGGCAGTCCTGGCACCCGTACAGCCGCGTCCCCCACGCGGCGAGGGTTTCATCATCGAAAGTCTCCGTGCTGGTTGCGCGCGCCTGCAGGCAGCGCCGGGCATCGAGGATGCCCGGCGCCACGAGGGCCCCGACGGGACAGGCGCGGAGGCACCGTTCGCAGCCGCGGCAGGGATCTGCCGGGCAGGCCGCCGGCCGGGACGACGGGAGGAGGGATGCGGTCGGGACGGGCAGTACAATCCCCGCGATGACGAACAGCGACCCGAGGCCCGGCACGATGCACAACCCGTTCTTCCCCATGACGCCAAGGCCGGCAGCGACGAGCAGGGGCTTCTCGGGAACCCGGGAGTTCGTGAAGATGCGGGCGGCTGCCCTGTCCATGCCGAGCCCGGCCTCGGCGCGCGCGGCGAAGGTGCGCAGCATGTCGGCCGCGACGCGGTAGTAGTGCGCCCGGGCAAAAGGCGCAACGAGGGCATGGGGATCCCCCGGAGTGGAAAGGTCATCCGGTTCGTCACGCCGGCACGACAGGCAGCAGATGAGCAGGGCGGAGTGTCGTGACCAATCGTCGGGCGAAAGAAGCCAGGACTCCTCGAGACCCGGGTCGGAGCCGGCGGCCTGGCGCCGCGCATTCCACTGCGCGGCCAGGGGCGCGAGGCGGGACGGGTCGACGAATCCCGCTGCCGGGAATCCGACGCCCCGCGCGAGCTCGATCAGTGAAGACGGGATCAGTCCGAGCTCTTCTCGAAATCTTCTTTCTGTGCGCCGCATACCGGGCACATCCAGTCTGCAGGAAGCTTTTCAAAGGGAGTTCCGGGAGCAACGCCGTTCTCAGGGTCGCCTTTCTCAGGGTCATAGACATACCCGCACACCGTGCACACCCACTTCTGCATACGCGCTCCTCTCCTGTGTTGTGCCGGAGAGTAGCCCGAAACCGCCGCGCGGATCAACACGTGCCGGCCCCGCCACACTTTCCATTGACAGCACCACCCTTTTTTCCTACGCTTGAAGATCATGGGAACGCAGGCCCCGAAAGCGCCCCCCAGCAGAAATCCGCATACCCGGCGCGCGGGCCCGGCTTCCTCGATCGGCTCGTTGCGCTGTTCGCAAGCGATGATCCCGAGAAGCAGAAGCAGCGTCAGCTGCGTGATATCGCCGCAGAGCTGAAGCGGAGCAGGGCGCACCTCTACAACCCCCAGAAAGGCACTGTCGAGCCGGCACTGGGCCGCTTCTTCTACGAGATCTACAAGACCGTCGCCGCCGCCCAGGTGCTCCTGAAGGGGGCGGAGGTCTCCGGCGCCCTGAAGCTCGTCCTCGTGGACACGGCACTCACGGAAGAACAGAAGCTTCTCAAGGACCGTCTCTCGGACACGTCCATCGACGAGCGGGCCGGGAAGGGCGCCGACCCTGCCGGTCTCGAGGAGGAGGTGAAGCGCGACATCCGCGCGTTCAACGAGGGCATCGACGCGAACTGGATGAACGAGCTGGATGCCCTGTTCAACCGCATCCTCGTCCTGCTGGACCTCGTCGGGTTCGACTACTTCTTCCTCCTGAAGAAGCTCGATCCCAGTCTTCCGGAGCGCGACTTCTCCTACACGCCGCACTTCGATTCCATCGACGCGGGTCTGGTCAGCGATGAAATCCAGGACTTCCTCGAGATCCTCCCCAACGTGGATCCCGAGGCGGACTGGGACCGCATCCTTGCCATCCTCCGCGAGCACCGGGGTATCGAGGCGGTTTCCCGGGACGCGCTGCGAAAGATGCTCCAGCTCCTGCGCGACGTGCAGCGCAGCGGCATCCTGCTCCTCATCGTGCGCCACGTCCTGCAGAACCCGTCGTGGAAGCCCATGGTGAAGACCCACCGCGAGCGCATCGTCGAGCCCTACCTGGCGAAGATCAAGGCGGAAGCGGAGACCACGGCGAAGAAGGTCGCGTACGGCCGGCGCAGCGAGAAGCGGGAGGAGCTGGCACGGTCCGTCTTCGGCTCCGGCACCGTGGCGAAGCTCGCCAACTACTCCGAGAGCTCGAACCCCGAGTTCGCCCAGAAGATGCTGGGCGGCTTCCTCTACGTGACTGCGCTCAGCTACCTGCGCGCGTTCCTCGTGGATTACCTCCCGAAGAGCGTCCGTGAAGTCGTCGACCTTCTCATCATCAAGGGGAAGTGGGCGGACAACCAGCCGTCCCAGCAGATGTCGGAGGCGTTCCACCAGCTCCTGAACGTCTCCGAGATGGTGGACCGGTTCGACGCCGATCTCGCCGAGGATGGGGAGCTCGGCCGCAGGCTGAAGACCATCGCGCTGCGCGCGGACCGTGACCGCAAGGCCGTCCTCCAGCTGCGCTCGGGGCTCCAGCAGGTCAACGACGAGGCGCACACGATGATCGGCGACGCGGTGCAGCACTTCGTCGCCATTGCCCGCGTCCTCAAGCTCGCCCACGAGGACATCGGGAAGCCCAACCCGGTGTACCTGGTGAACTGGAAAGAGCTGCGCCCCTCCTCTGACAAGGACCTGCGGCAGGTCATCGCGACCGTCTACAGGAAGATCTACAACTTCGTCCAGCTCATGCAGATGTACCGGTAACCCGCGCGAGGCGTGGCCTTCGGCCGCGCTTAGCCGCTGTTGATGGTGAGCACGGCGGGGATCGTGCGGAGGCTCTTCATCACCCGGCCGAAATCCTCGCGGTTGTCCAGCTCCACGGTGAAGGATCCCCGCAGGCTGTCGGGCTCGCTCTCCTCCAGCTTTCCCTCGATGAGGTGACCGCCGAACTTCTTCAGCGCGCCCTCGATCTCGGAGAAGAGGTTCGACGTCATGCGCGCGGTGACCTGGAAACGGCGCGTGGATTTCGGGGGGAAACGGTCTCCCACTCCACCTCGATGCTGCGCTCGGCGAAGTCCTTGATGGAGGCGATGCTGGGGCAGCCGATCTTGTGCACCGTGATGCCGCGGCCGCGCGAGACGTAGCCCACGATGGCGTCTCCCGTGGAGGGCGTGCAGCACTGGGCCAGGCGGATCATGATGTTGCGTTCCTGGCCGATGCGGATGGAGACCTTGGAGGGGTCGCGGATCTGCGTCTCGGGCTCCGCCTGTCCGGCGCGGCCGGGGACGCCTGCCGGGGCGCGCGGCTTCTGCAGCGCCGACGTCGGCTCTGTCTTGCGCGCCACGATGTTGCGGTCGAAGATCAGGCCGGGCTCGTTCTGCGCCAGCCAGTGCTTCACCTTGGTGCGCGCCTTGGAGGTCTTCACGTAGCGCAGCCAGTCGAGGTGGGGGTGCGCGGTCTTGGAGGTCATCACCTCCACGACCTGGGTGTTCTTCAGCGGCTCCTTCAGCGGGATGATGGCCCCGTCCGCCTTTGCGCCCGTGCAGTGCGTCCCCGATGTCGGTATGGATGTGGTAGGCGAAGTCGATGGCGGTGGAGCCGTAGGGCAGCTCCACCACGTCACCCTTCGGCGTGAAGACGTAGATGAGAATCGCGCAGCAGCTCCTTCTTGATCTCGTCCAGGAAATCCCCCGAGACGCCTCCCCCGCCCCCCGCGGCGCCCCCGGCGCCCTGCCACTCGCGCAGCTTGTTGATGAGGGAGAGCTCCTTGGTCTTCTCCCCCTCCTTCAGCGACGCCGCTCTTGTACAGCCAGTGCGCCGCGATCCCGTTCTCCGCGGTCTGGTGCATGGCCTGGGTGCGGATCTGGATCTCGATGATCTTCCCGCCGTAGCCCATGACGGTGGTGTGCAGGCTCTGGTAGCGGTTGGACTTCGGCATGGCGATGTAGTCCTTGAACCGGCCCTCGATGGGCATCCAGAGCTTGTGCACCAGCCCCGAGCAGCTCGTAGCACTGGCTCGTGGTGTCGCAGAGCACGCGCAGGCCCAGGAGATCGTAGATCTCCTCCAGCGGCTTCCCGCGCCGGCGCATCTTCTGGTAGATCGAGTAGAAGTGCTTGGCCCGGGTCTCGATCTCGATGGGGATGCCGGCCGCCTCGGCCTCCCGGGTGATGGCCTCCCTCACGCGCTCGAGGTAGCTGGCGCGCTCGCTCTTGCGGTCCGCCACGAACTGGCGGATCTGCTCGTACACGGCGGGCTGGAGGTGCTTGAGGGCTGAGGTCTTCCAGCTCGTCCTTGATGCGCGAGATGCCGAGGCGCCCGGCCAGGGGCGCGTAGATGTCGATGGTCTCCAGGGCGATGCGGTTGCGGTCCTCCTCCGCGAGGTACCCGAGGGTGCGCATGTTGTGCAGCTTGTCGGCGAGCTTGATGAGGATGACCCGCACGTCCTTCACCATGGCGAAGAGCATCTTGCGGATGGTCTCCGCGTGCTGGAGCCGCGAGCGGACCTGCCGCGGAGCACCGAGATCTTCGTCACTCCCTGGACGAGGGACTCCACCTCCCGGCCGAACTCCTTGCGGAGCGTCGCCTTGCTGGTCTCGGTGTCCTCCAGCACGTCGTGCAGGAGCGCGGCGATGACGCCCTGCGCGTCCATGTGGATGTCCACGAGGATCGAGGCGACGCTCAGCGGGTGGATGAAGAACGGGTCTCCCGACGCGCGCTTCTGCTCCCCGTGCAGGCGGCGCGCCCAGTCGGCCGCCAGGAGGATCGTCGGCCGCTTCTTCGGCGGGTACACGGCGAGCTTCTCGTTGAAATACGTGAGGAGCTCGGTCACCTCGCTGGCGGCGCTCGCCTCGCTCGTTGCCGCGGCAGCGGCTGCCGCGGCCTCGGCATCCTGCTCGGGGTCCCCGGCGGCCGCTGCCGGCGGATCGCCGGGATCGGGGCGACGGTGTCAGCCATGGGCGCAGCCCCTCCACGGCTCCGCGGTGGATCTTTGTGACACGGGGTCCAGGCGCCCGGCAATGACCCTGTCGTCTGCCGGCAAGGTCCTTCTCCACGTCGATGGTGTGAAAGCCCGCCTGGTCCATGAGCGCGTAGAGCTTGTTGAACTGCCGCGGGGCCGCCTCCAGCACGAGCCAGCCGCCGGGCACGAGGCGCCGCGGGTGCGGAGCGGATGAGCCGCGCGGCGAGGGCCGTGCCGTCCGCGCCGCCGCGCAAGCGCCAGCTCCGGCTCGGGCCAGCCGCAGCTTGCGCATGTCGGCCACCTCGTCGTCGCGGAGGTACGGGGGGTTGGAGGCGATCAGATCGAAGCGGCCCGGGCACGCCGTCCAGCAGGTCCGACGGAACGATGGGCAGGGAGCTCCGCCCAGGATCGCCTGCGCGTTCATCGCCGCCACCTCCAGGGCGGCGGCGGAGATATCGGAGGCGCTCACCTCCAGCGCGGGCACGGTGTTCTGCAGGGCGATGCCGATGCATCCCGAGCCGGTGCACGCGTCGTGCACGCGGCGCAGGCGCGGGTCTCCCCGCACGAGCTGGAGCACCTTCTCCACCAGCACCTCGGTGTCGGGCCGCGGGCACCAGCACGCGCTCGTCCACGTAGAACTCCAGGCCGTAGAACTCCTTGACCTGGCGGATGTAGGAAACCGGCGTGCCGGCGCAGCGCCGGTCCACGAGGGCGCGGAAGCGCTGCCTCCTCCTCCGGGGCTCACCGTCATCCGGCAGGGACGCAAGGAGCTTCTCCTTGTGACGTCCCAGGGCGTGCGCCAGGAGAACGAGGGCGTCCAGGAGCGGCGTGTCCACCTCGGCGAAGAAAAGCGTGTCATAGCCCTGCGTGAGCAGGGACGCGGACGGTCATGTCATGCTCTCCGATGTGAGGGCCGTCTTCCTGCGCGTGCAGGCGCAGCGCCTCGATGAACTCCGTCGATCTCCCCCTTCATCACCGCGTCCAGCTTGTACAGGGTGAGGTTGATGCGATGGTCCGTCGCCCGGTTCTGCGGGAAGTTGTAGGTGCGGATCTTCTCCGCCCGCTCGCCCGGACCCGATCTGGCTCTTGCGCGCCTCGCGCGCGCTCGGCGTGCTTGCGCTCCTCCTCCGCCTCGAACAGGCGGGCGCGGAGGATCCGCAGCGCCTTGGCCTTGTTCTTGTGCTGGCTCTTCTCGTCCTGGCAGTGCACCACGATGCCGGAGGGAAGGTGCGTGATGCGCACGGCGGAGTCCGTGGTGTTGACGCTCTGGCCGCCCGGACCGCCGGAGCGCATCACGTCGATGCGGAGATCGTTCTGGTTGATCTCGATCTCCGTCTCCTCGACCTCGGGGAGCACGGCCACGGAGGCGGTGGAGGTGTGGATCCTGCCCGCCCGCCTCTGTCACGGGCACGCGCTGCACGCGGTGCACGCCGCTCTCGTAGCGCAGCTGCGCGTACACGCCCTTGCCGCGTGATGGAGGAGATGATCTCCTTGAACCCGCCGATGCCGGTGGGGCTGGACGGACATGATCTCGATCTTCCACTTCTGCGAGTCGGCGTAGTAGGAGTACATGCGGAACAGGTCGGCGGCGAACAGCGCCGCCTCGTCGCCCCCGGTCCCGGCCCTGATCTCCATGATGACGTTCTTGTCGTCCAGGGGATCCGCGGGACGAGGAGCACCTTCAGCTTCTCCATGGAAGCGGCCTTCCGCATTTCCAGGGCGGCAAGCTCCTCGCGGGCCATCTCCTGCAGCTCCTTGTCCTCCGCGCTCTCCGCCAGCTCCGTGTTGGAGGCGATCTCCGCGCTCGATGGCGTTGTAGCGGCCGAACTCCTCCACGAGGTCGGTGAGGGACGGCGAGCTCCTGGCGCAGCTCGCGGTAGCGGTTCTGGTCGCGGATCACCTCGGGGTCCGAGATGAGCGCCTGCAGCTCCTCGTAGCGTTTGTGTGCTTCTTTCGAGCTTGTCGATCACGTGATCCCTTCCATTGGCAAAATCGTAGCGAAAACGGGGAGGCGCTTCAATGCGGGCGCTGCCTCGGGGGCAGCGGCGATCACCGCCGGGCTGCGGCCCTAGGCGCCGAGCACCTTCCGTATCTCCTCGCTCTTCGCGGTGGCGATGGCGGCCGTCTTCGCCTCCAGCCGCAGGCGCAGGAGAGGCTCTGTGTTGCTGGGCCGCACGTTGAACCAGAAGTCGTCGAAGCTCGACCGAGACGCCGTCCAGCTTGTCGATGCGTCCCGGAGGCGTAGCGCTTCTCGATCTCCGCCATCGCCTTGTCCTTGTCGGCCACCTCCACGTTGATCTCGGGCGACTGCGCGTAGCGCTGCGCAGCGGCTCCACCAGCTCGGAGAGGGGCTGCGGGCGGGAAGCCAGGAGCCGCAGGAGCACGGCCAGCGCGTACGCGGCGGACTCCGTGTAGTAGGTGTCGCTCACCTTGAAGTAGACGTGGCCCGAGGTCTCCGCCCCGAACACGGCGTGCGAGGCGACCATCTGGTCGTACAGGAACGTGTAGCCGACCTGTCGAGACCACGGGCTTCCCTCCCAGCTCCGCGATGCGCTCCGGGAAGACGCGGGAGGAGATCAGGTCATAGACGATCGCGGCGCCGCGGCTTCGCGAGAGAAGCTCCTCGGCGACGAGGCACGAGAGAAAGTAGTTCTCGATGGCGTGCGCCCTTCTCGTCCACGAAAAGGATGCGGTCCCCGTCCCCGTCGAGGATCACCCCGAACGCGGCGCCGTAGTCGACCACGGACTTCGCCGCCTGGACCTTTGACTCCTCCTTCAGGGGGTTGGGGTCATGGCGGGGGAAGTTGCCGTCGGGGTTCTCGTTCAGGATGACGGCCTGGACGGCAAGCTTGTCGGCCAGTCTCCGGAAAACCTTCCCCGACGAGCCGTTGGAGACGTCGATCACGACCTTGGTCCCGTTGGCCCTCTTCCCGGCGGCTCCGGCGATGAATCGCACATAACGGTCCAGCCCTTCGACCTGCCTGATCTCCGCGGCAGGCACGGACGTCGGGGCGCGGATGCCCGCGACTATCTTTTCCACCTCGTTGAGACCCTTGTCGAAGCTGATGGACCCGCCGCTGCCGTCGAAGACCTTGAACCCGTGGTATTCCTTCGGGTTGTGCGAGGCGGTGACCATGACGGCAGCCGGGAACTTCTTGTCCATCTGCGTGAAGTGAAGAAGCGGCGTGCTGCAGAGAGCTGTGCCGCTCACCGCAACCCCTTCGTCGACAAAACCGGCGGCCGCTGCCTTGTACAGCTCGGCTGAGTGCAGGCGCGCGTCGTATCCCAGGAGGACCGACTTCGTCTTGAGGAAGCGCGCGAGCCCGCGCCCGAGCCTGTATCCGAACGCGGCGTCGATGCCTTCACCCCATACGCCGCGAATATCGTAGGTTTTGAATACACTCATACTGATATAATACCATCGAAAGAATCACGTGTGAAGCCAGCGGCCGTATCCGGCTCGCGCAGCGGCCGTATCCGGCTCGCGCAGCGGCCGTATCCGGCTCGCGCAGCGGCCGTATCCGGCTCGCGCAGCGGCCGTATCCGGCTCGCGCAGCGGCCGTATCCGGCTCGCGCAGCGGCCGTATCCGGCTCGCGCAGCGGCCGTATCCGGCTCGCGCAGCGGCCGTATCCGGTCGCGCAGCGGCCGTATCCGGCTGCGCAGCGGCCGACGCTCGCAACGCGAGTGGCGTACCACCGCTGTGCGTGTTGACACCCTGGGTGCTCGCCGTTACCTTTCCGAGAGTAATGGGACCCACCCTCATCGGGTTGCTCCAGGAATCGGTCGTCAAGTACTCTTCGCTCGCCGCCCTGAAGGCGCGCGGCCCCGATGGCAGTTTCCAGACCGTCACCTACGCCGAGCTCTACGGCAGCGTGAAGGAGCTCGGCACGGGGCTGATCGCCATGGGCTTCGCCGCGCAGACGCACGCGGCCATCCTCGCGGAGAACAACCCCCGCTGGCTCATCACGGACCTCGCCATCCTCGGCTGCGGCGGCATCGACGTGCCCGTCAGCGTCCACATGACCGACCGGGAGCTGGAGCACATCATCGGCGCACGCGGACTGCGAGCTGGCGGTCGTGGAGGACGCCACGACGCTCCTGCGCCTCGTCGGGCTGCGCACGAGGCTGCCGAAGCTGCGGAAGATCGTCGTCATGGACTTCCAGGGCTCCAAGCCCCACGCGGGGACCGGGGAGGAGCGCGTCCTGGTCTACACGTGGGAGGAGGTGCTCAAGAAGGGACAGCACCCGCATCGCCCGCGGGGAGCGTCAGTTCGAGCTTCGCGGCGCGAGCGTCACCCCGGCAGACACGGCCACCCTCCTCTACACGTCGGGAACCACCGGGACGTCCCAAGGGAGTGATGCTGTCCCACGGCAGCATCATGCACAACGTGACAAGCGTGCAGGCGAGCATCACGCCGCGAGCCGGGCAGCCACCTGGCTCTCCGTGCTGCCGGTCTGGCATTCCTTCGAGCGCACCGTCGAATACTGCAGCCTGTCTTTCGGGAGCACCATCGCCTACTCGCGGCCTTCTGACTGGCGGATCTTCGACGATCTGCGCCGTGCTCGCCCCGACTACCTCGTCATCGTCCCTGCCCTCCTCGAGACGCTGGAGAAGAGCATCGGCAAGAAGCCTCGGCTTCGCCGAGGGAGCTGTTCATCAGGTTCGAGAAGTTCTACCAGGTCTTTTCCGGCTTCATCATGGGCCGCTACCCGCGGTTCCGCCGCGAGGAGCGGCTCCTGGAGATCTTCGCCGCCATCCCCCCGCTTCTCCTCCTGTCTCCCGTGAAGCTCCGTCCCAGTTCGTCCTGCGCAGGGAGGATCAGGAAGCTCCTGGGGGGAAGGCTGAAGGCGATCATCTGCGGCGGCGGCCCGCTCCCGGCGTACCTCGACCGCTTTTTCGCCGCGCTGGGCGTGAACGTGCTGGAAGGCTACGGGCTGACGGAGGCGTCGCCCATCGTGAGCATGCGCTCCGAGACGTCCCCGGTCCTGGGGACCGTGGGCAGGCCCCTCCCCTCCACCGAGGTGCGGATCCAGGGGGACAGCGGTGATGCCCTGCCGGCCGGTGCACAAGGGCAGCGTGCTCATGAAGGGTCCGCAGGTCATGCTGGGCTATTACAAGGAGCCCGCGGCGACGCGGCAGATACTTTCCCCGGACGGCTGGCTGACCACCGGTGACACGGGCATGCTCACGGTGGACGGCAACCTCGTGATCACCGGGGAGACGGAAGCACACGATCGTCATGCGCTCGGGGGAACGGGTGGAGCCCGAGCCCATAGAGATCGTGATCCAGGAGTCGCCGTACGTCCAGGAGGCCGTGGTCGTGGGCGACCAGGAGGACTCCCTGGGACTTCTGATCGTTCCCAACCTGGAATCGCTGCGCCTCTTCGCCGAGTCGCGAAAGATCGCCTGGACGGAGCCGAAGCAGCTCCTCGGGGATCCCGCCGTGTACCGCTTCTACCAGGAAGAAGTGCAGTCGCTCCTCGTGAACAACGGGATCTACTTCCCCGGGGGAAGGGCACCGCGGATCGCGCTTCTCCCGTCGGACTTCGAGGTGGGCCGCGAGCTCACCCGGACGCTCAGCAAGCGCCGCGAGGTGATCTCGGAGCTCTACGGCGGGGTCATCGAGCGGCTTTATCGGTCCTGAGACTCGAAAGGGCTTCCTTCAGGGAAGAGAGGCGAGCGTCCAGCGCCTCCCAGCGCGCCATGGCGGCCGCGTGGAACTCGTGGGTCACGTCGTGCTCCCTGCGAAGCTCCCTCATGCTTCCCGCCGTCTGCGTACACCTCCGGCCTCGCCATCGACTCCTCGATCTGCCTGCGCCGCGACTCCAGGCCTTCCAGCTCCTCCAGGAGCGCGGCCTCTTCCTTCTCCAGGGCGCGCAGCTCGCTCTTCAGTCCGCTTCTCTTCCTGACGCTCCTTCTGGGTGGAGCTGAGCGTGCCGCCCGCAGGGACGCGCGCTCCGGGCGGCGGCGTCCGCCGCGCCCGCCTCCTGCCCGACCCGGCGCAGGTAGTAGTCGTAGTCCCCGGGGAAGAAGCGCGCGCCGCCGCCCTTCACCTCCAGCACGGCGGTGGCGAGGTCCGCGATGAAATGCCTGTCGTGCGAGACGAAAATGACCGTCCCGTTGAACGCGCGCAGTGCGCTTCGACAGCACGTCCTTCGACGCGATGTCGAGATGGTTGGTCGGCTCGTCGAGGATCAGGAGGTTCGCCGGCCGCAGGAGGAGCATGAGGAGGGCCAGCCTGCTCTTCTCGCCGCCGCTCAGCACGGACACGCTCTTGAACACGTCGTCGCCGCGGAACAGGAAGGCGCCCAGGAGCGTGCGCAGCTCGGGGATGAGGTGCGTCGGCGCCGCTGCCTCGAGCTCCTCGATGACCTGGCCGTCACTCATCCACGCGTCGGCGTTCTCCTGCGAGTAGAATGCCGGCACCACCCCTGTCCCCCACCGCAGAGCGCCCGTCGTCGGGCTGCTCGCGCTGGGAGACGATGCGCAGGAGCGTGGACTTGCCGGCGCCGTTCACGCCGACCACGACCAGCTTGTCCCCGCGGGAGACCTCGACGCCGACACCCTTGAAGACACGGTGATCCCCGTAGCTCTTCCCAGGCCTTCCCCGGAGAGCACGAGCCTGCCGGACGGCGGGGGCGGCGGGAAGGAAAACTCGATGGACTTGACGACCGGGGGGACCTCGATGCGCTCGATCTTCGCAAGCTGCGTGATCCGGCTCTGCACCAGCCGCGCCTTGGAGGCGTTGTAGCGGAAGCGGCGGATGAACGCCTCGACGTGCGCGATTTCTTCCTGCTGCGCGCGCCACCGCTCCATGATGGCCGCCAGCTCCGTCGGGCGCGGAACTCCTCGTAGTGCGTGTAGTTCCCCGTGAAGACGGACACCCGTGACATGTAGATCTCCGCCACGGAGCGGATCACCACGTCGAGGAAGTAGCGGTCGTGCGACACGAGGAGAAGGCCGCCGGGGAAGTCCGCGAGGAACTCCTCCAGCCAGGTGCGCGCCTCGATGTCCAGGTAATTGGTCGGCTCGTCGAGGAGGAGGATGTCGGGCGCCTCGAGGATGGCGCGCGCCAGGGCGATCCGCATCTGCCAGCCCGCCGAGAACGACGAGGACGGCTTTGCGAAATCGGCCCCGGAGAAGCCCAGCCCGGTCAGCACGCGGTGGATGCGTTCGTCCCGCGCGTAGTAGCCGCTCGCCTCCAGCCTTTCCTGCAGGGCGTGATGCTTCCACAGCAGGGCGTCCACCGCGGGCCCTGCCGCGTCCGCACGGGCTTTCCCCAGCTGCTCCTCCAGGACGGCCATCTCGGCCAGCATGGCGCGCCCGCGCTCGAAGGCGCGCTCCGCCTCGTCCCGCAGGGACCCGCCGGCAAGCACGACGCCCGACTGCGGAACGTAGGAGAGCCGCGTGTCCTTTTCGGCGACCACCGCGCCGGTGTCCGGCACGGAGAGTCCGGCCATGATCCGCATGAGGGTGGTCTTCCCGCTGCCGTTGGGCCCCACCAGCGCGATACGCGAGCCGCTGGCGACGGTGAGGTTCACCGCTTCGAGAGGCTTCCTCTCCCCGAAGGAGACGGAGACGCCCGAGAGGCTGACGAGGGGCATCGGGGTGCTACGGCGACTGGTTGAAGAAGATCACCGTGGGCGTCGGGCTGGGCGCCTGGACGAACAGGTCCTGGACGCTGTCCCTGGCCAGGGAGGTGAAACGCAGCCCGCCCGCCGCGGCCTTGTAGAGGAAGCTGACGCCCGCGTTGGGGTACTCGTCGAAGACGAAGGTGAGCGCGCCGTCGTAGCTCCGCGGCGATCTCCTTGGCCACGTGGAGCGTGAAGTCGACGGTCCCCTTCCCCCGCGCGGCGGGCCCGATGAGGGCGGGCACGAGCTTGCCGAATCCTTCCCACGTGAAGCTCATGTCCTGGGCGAGGTGAATGGTGCCGTACGCGCTGCTGGTGAGCGTGGCGCCGTTGGCGAGGAGGGCCGCGTAGATGTCCGCGCGCCTCTTCTGCTCGGCGGCGATGATGGCAGCCACGTCGTCGGCCATGGTGACGTAGAGGCGGGTGACGAGCTGGTTGTTCTGCGTGTAGGTGACGTTGATCCTGCCCCCGTCCGGGTCCAGGACGTCGATGCGAAGGTCCGTGCCGGGGAACGTGTAGGACCGCGTGCCCTGCTTCTGCGGAGGCTGCGTGTAGTGGAACTCGAAGGTCTGCAGGGGCAGGACGAGGCGCATCATGTCCTGGTCCGGCAGCGGGAAGAGCCCCACGTCCTCGCGGAACATCGTCAGGTCGAGGGCGCCCTTGGACGCCATGTTCACGAACCAGTCGGGGCGCCACGTGCTGCCCATGACGAGGGCAAGCGTGTCGTCCTGCGCGCGCATCTTGTCGGCCGTGGCGGTGGGGTCCCCGGCCGCGCTGAACGGCTTCAGGTAGTGCCCGAAGGTGTCAGCCGGTGTAGCCGTCCTCCGTCACCACCTCGTACCAGTAGTCGGTGTACGGGTTGACGGTCACCTGGACGTCCGAGCGGCTCACCACCTTCACCAGCTGCTTCGCCGCCAGCTTGTAGACGACCTTGCCCTCCGCCTTCGGCGCATCCCGCATGGGAAGCGGGGGATCGTCCGTCTTCGTGACGATGGCCCAGTCCGCCACGTTTGCCGCATAGGTCCGGGCAAAGTCGGCAGCCAGGGACCGTGTCTTGAACGGGCGTATCCGTCCGGCCAGGTATTCGCGCGGCGTCTTTTCCCCGGGGGCGGAAATCAGCACCGAGTTATTGATGAGCGTGTCCCTGACGATGGCCACCACCGCGCCGGTCTGCGGCGTGCCGTTCGGTTCGCCCCAGAGGATGACGCCATAGCCGGCCGCCCGGGAGCCGCACGCAACGAGCACGAGCGGGAGCACCGCCGCGGCGACGAGCAGGGTTCTGCGGAGCATGCGCCCATACTGCGGCGGGGCGTGCTTTTTTTCAAGCACTCGGAGCAGTTCCCCGTTTGAAGCCGACAGAGCGAATTCTCATTTTGCACGACTTTCAAGAGGCCGTTCCTGGCCGCTTGCAGCGGTCCACGCTCCTGGTGAAGGTGCAAGATGAGAATCGCTGAAGCACTTGCCGCCGCGCGGAAAAAGCCGTATACAGCACCGAGGAGAACCGCCATGAACGCCATCGAGACGCTCCGCACGGCCATCGCCGGGAAGAGAGAGACCATCATCGAGCTGCAGCGTGCGCTCACAGCCGTCCCGGCCCTCGGACCGCAGAACGGCGGCGACGGGGAGTGGGAGAAGGCGCAGGTCCTCGTGGCGCAACTCGCGAAGCTCGGGCTGGGGCCCTGCGAGTCGCACCCCGCCCCGGACCCCCGCGTGTCGCGCAAGGAGCGGCCCAACCTCGTGGTCACGCTGCCGGGGAAATCGTCGGACAGCACGTTCTGGGTCATGACGCACCTCGACATCGTTCCCCCCGGGGAAGCGGCCCTCTGGGAGTCCGACCCGTACACGCTGGTGGTGAAGGGTGACCGCATCATCGGCCGCGGCGTGGAAGACAACCAGCAGGGACTCGTGGCATCGATCATTGCGGCGGCGTGCATCAACGAGCTGGGCCTGGCGCCGGCGCGGACCGTGCGCCTCCTGTTCGTGGCGGACGAGGAGACGGGATCCGACCTCGGCGTCCAGTGGCTCTGCGCCAACACGAACCTCTTCCGGAAGCAGGACACGGCGCTCGTGCCGGACGGCGGCAACGCGGACGGGTCCCAGATCGAAGTTGCCGAGAAGAGCCTGCTTTGGCTGCGCTTCCGGATCCGGGGCAAGCAGTGCCACGCCTCCACCCCGCAGAAAGGGGTCAACGCCTTCGCGGCAGGGTCGCACCTCGTGGTGCGGCTGGGCGCGCTTGCGGAGATGTACCCCGCACGGGACCCGCTCTTCGAGCCGCCCCTTTCCACGTTCACTCCCACAAAGAAGGAAGCGAACGTGCCGAACATCAACACGCTCCCCGGTGACGACGTGTTCCACCTCGACTGCCGTGTCCTGCCCCGGGAGGACCTGCGGGAGGTGATGCAGTCCATCCGCGGCATCTGCGACGGCGTGCAGCGCGACTTCGGCGTGACGGTGGACGTCCAGCAGGTGCAGACGTCTTCATCGCCCCCAACGCCGGCCGACGCCCCCGTGGTGACCGCGCTGAAGCGAGCCGTGAAGGCGGTCTACGGCGTGGAAGGGAAGACCGTGGGGATCGGCGGCGGGACCGTCGGCGCTTTCCTGCGCAAGGCCGGCATCCACACCGTGGTGTGGGGACGGCTGGACGAGTCAGCGCACCAGCCCAACGAGTACTGCCTGCTCCCGAATCTCATGGGAGACGCGCTCGTGATGGCGCTGATGATGTTGGGGGATACATAAGGAAATCATGGCATGATGTGCGGTCCCCTGCTTCCTGTCGCACTCATTGCCGCACGCGTGCATCAACGGGCGGCGCCGGCTGGAATCCGGTGCGCCGCAAGAGCTGGGTAACAGATGTCCGCGCGACCTGCGAGATCCGGTGTGCGGTCTCCCAAGGGTCGAAGAAAAGCGGGGCTCCGCCCGGGAGCCCCGATGTGCTGCTCTTTCCTTATTGCCTTGTCCAGGTCGCGGACCCGGAAGTGACGACGCCCGATACAGGGGCGATAATAAAGTTTATTGTCTTGCCGTCTGAGCTGAGTGTGCCGGTAAACGTTATGGTCACGCCCCCTGATGGCCGGCTAGGAGTGAGCACGGTATAGGTAGTGCCGCTCCTGCTCCACGTACCAGACATGGCGACCGGCGGGAGGCTACGGCGCGCTGTCGAGCCCGTCGCACACGATCACGACGCGGCCCTGTTTCAGCAGGGCAATGTTCTCCGGGAGCGCGAGCAGCTGGCGCGCGCCCTCCGTGGAGATGACCACGTCGGTGGGCTTCGTGCCGAACACGGCGCGCGCGGCAAGGCGCAGCGGCAGGCTGCCGGCGCGGACGACCACCGTGTCGTCGTCAAGCGTGCGCGCGTAGCCCGCCACGCCCCAGCGCGCCAGGCTGTCCGGGTCCACCATCGCCGCTTCCAGGACGACATTCATGCGATCGTCCCAGATCTTCGGCAGGAGCGCAGGGCGCAGGCTGGCCGTGCGGGTGGTGCCCGCCTCGGGCAGGACGCCGCGGGCATCGATGAGCAGGCCGGTGTACTTCCGCGTCGTGACCTCGCCGAGGATCGGGTGCACCGGTGTGGCCCGCGAGGGAAACAGCGGCACGGCGATCCCCTGGGCGCCGAACAGCGGCAGGACGAAGCGCTCCACGAGCGCGGAGAAATCAGGCTTCAGGAACACGTCCGTGCGCTTGCCCTGGACGGCGATGGCGCGCACGCGCGCGGAAAAGCCGGGGTCAGCGGCCAGCAGGTCGTCGTAGAGATGCGTCGAGTCCACCGTGAGCGGGGCGACGGCGCGCTGGAGGAAGTCCGGCAGCTGCGCGTCGAGGTCCGTCTCCGCGTCGCCCTTGGCGCGCTCGAGGGACGGAGTCGAAGCATCGAGGCCATGCGCGATCTCCACGGTGACGGCGCCGCCCACCCAGTCGATGACCTCCGTGAGCGAGTATCCCGGCAGACCGGGATCGATGGCCGTGCCCGCGGCCGAGGCTGCCAGGGGTGCGAGGAGCATGACAGCGGAAAGGAGCAGGCGTCTCATCCCGCGCTCCTCGCGGGGCTGACAGGGACGAGGAGCTTCGCGCCGATCTGCAGCGCGCGCGGCGTGACCCGCGGGTTGAACTCCTGGATCATGTCCACCGAGATGCCGTAGGCCTGGGCCAGCTCGGAAAGGGTGTCCCCCGCTACCACGACATGGACGAGGAAGTTGAGGAGCGGGATCGTCGCCGAGGAGAGGGCCGTCCTCACCGCCTCCGCGCAGGAGGCCGGGACCTTCAGGGCGTAGCCGTAGGAGGCCGGGGGCGTGATGGGGAAGTTCAGGTCGGGATTGGCCGCGGTCAGCACGGAGAGCGGCACACCGGATGCCTTCGCGAGGAGACGCAGGTCGACGCACGAGCTCAGCGTGATGCGCTCCCACGCGGGAGGCGCGTCCCATCCCACCGCGAGGTCGTAACGCCCCGGGTAGCTGAGGATCTTCGTGAGGGCGAGAAACTGCGGCACGAACGCGGCAGTCTCGGGCGGCAGCGCGCCCTTCTTCCGCAAGGCCCAGTAGTCGAGGCCGGGGTTCCTCTTCATGATGCCTGACAGCTTGCCCACGCCGCAGTTGTAGGCCGCGAGGGCGAGCGGCCAGTCACCGAAGATCCTTTCGTTTTCCGCGAGCTTGCTCAAGCTGGCCTCCGTGGCTCGAAAGACGTCGCGCCGCTCGTCGACCCACTGGTCCATGCGCAGGCCGTAGGGCGACGCCGTGTTGCGCATGAGCTGCCAGAGCCCTGCCGCGCCCCGCGGCGAAATGGCCCGCGGCTCGAACCCGGATTCCACGGCCGGCAGGAAGAACAGCTCCTTCGGCAGTCCCCGCGCCTCCAGGGAAGCGAGGATGTCCGCGCGGTACGGGAGGCTCTTGTCCAGCACCTTCTGCAGCCAGTCCCGCCGCGTGGCAAGAAACCCGGCGAGGTACCTTTCAATGATAATGTCGTCAGGAAAGGGGAAGGAGTATATCTCTTCGCCCTCGTGGCCCTGCAACGGAGGGAGGGGACCCGTCGCGGCGTCGTCGGCGGCATCCGCCCAGCCCGCGGTTGCGGCGGTGGCAGCGAACAGCAGGACGGCGAGGGCCGCGCCGCGCACTCCCATCAGTACATCTTCTCGCCGAACTTGACGGCCGCCCACTCCCACTGCCCGTTGATCTCGGGGTCGGCGGGGAAATCGACCTGCCGGAAATACAGGTACCAGAGTCCGGGCGGAAGTTCCAGCCGGAGGTGCGCAGGTAGGCCTCCTTCCCGCTGGCAGCAACCTCGAGCTGGCTGTCGGGCGCAACGGTGACGTTGGATGAGCTGAGATAGCTGGTGATGTTGTAGTTCACCACGTCGCTGCCCTGGACCTGGTTCTGGTCCCACGGGTCCTGCTTGAAGTTCACCTGGGCCTGGTAGCGGCGGAACTTCGCGACGTTGCGGGTCTGGATGGCGTCCCTGACGGCGGCAACGAGGGTGGGAAGGTCAGGCGCAAGCCAGGTCTTGTCCGCCGTGTAAAAGTTCACCTTTTCCGTGGCTTCGGCCGCCGTTGCCGACTCTCCGAAGGTCTCGACATCGAGGGAGGAGATGTACTTCTGGTAGGCCTGGATGGACTGGTCCCACTCCCCCACCTCCTCGTACGCCTTTGCCATGTAGTACCAGTTGATGCCGTTGGCTCTGGTCGGGGAACCGTGAGAACAGCTCCTTGTAGTCGCCGATCTTCGTCCTCGGGGTCCGTCTCCAGGTGCCAGGAGCTCCTGCAGGCACTGCAGGTGGATGGATGTGGAGGCGCCTGCACCAGGAGGTCGGCGTAGTTGGAGAGTATCCTGCGGTAGTAGTGGATGGCGAGCGGCGCCGCCTTCATGTCGCGGTACGCGTCGGCCACGAGGAGCAGGTAGTAGCCGTTGTAGATGTCGGCGGGATTCTTTTCCACGTGCGTGGTGAGGAAGAGGATCTCCCGGTCCGACCTTTCCCTCGTTGGCGAGCGCCGCGGCGATCTGCGTGATGAGGACGAACCGGTTCTCCTGGTCTTTTTCCTTCTGGAAGAGGCGGAAGAGCTCCCGCAGCTCCGGGTTCTGCTCGAAGGCGCCCAGGTAGTAGCGCGTGTCGGAGAACGCGCAGCACGCCGCGAGGAACAGCGGCGAGCGCGGCCGTGAGCGCGATAGCAGAAAGCGAAGAAGCGCGTCGTCGCCATTGCTTCGCGGGATAGTAGCAGGAGAGGCTCGCCGCATTGGCAAGGCAGATCGGCTTCTGGTACTATCACCGGGCACACCTATGGCGGAAAAAATCACAACGATATCCGCGGACTCTGGTCGTCCCGGACACGCCCCTGATTCCCTTCATCGAAGGTGACGGCACCGGGCCCGACATCTGGCGCGCCGCGCGCCGCGTCTTCGACGAGGCGGTGCGCCGCGCGTACGGCGGGCGACGGCGCATCGAGTGGGTGCAGGTGCTCGCCGGGGAACGCGCCTTCAAGGAGAAGGGCGACTGGCTGCCGCCCGGAGACCGAGGAGGCCTTCCGCACGCACCTGGTCGGGATCAAGGGCCCGCTCACCACGCCGGTCGGCGGCGGGATCCGCAGCCTGAACGTGGCGCTGCGCCAGAACCTGGACCTGTACGTGTGCCTCCGGCCCGTGCGCTGGTATCCCGGGCGTCCCCTCCCCCGTCGTGCACCCCGAGAAGGTGGACATGGTGGTCTTCCGCGAGAACACGGAGGACGTGTATGCCGGCTTCGAGCTGAAGGAAGGCACGCGCGGAGGCGCG
This sequence comes from uncultured Spirochaetota bacterium, assembly GCA_963768665.1. Taxonomy (GTDB): domain Bacteria; phylum Spirochaetota; class Spirochaetia; order SZUA-6; family Fen-1364; genus Fen-1364. The sequence continues at coordinate 280,182 of CAVYIU010000008.1, forward strand.
GGAGCTCATCGCCGTTGCTCCGCGAGCAGCTTCGGCTGGACAGATCCGCGAGGACTCGGGCATCGGGATCAAGCCGGTGAGCCGCACCGGCTCGGAGCGTCTGGTGCGCGCCGCGCTCCAGTATGCCGTCTCCCACGGCAGGAAGAGCGTCACGCTCGTGCACAAGGGCAACATCCAGAAGTTCACCGAGGGCGCGTTCCGCGAGTGGGGCTACGAGCTGGCGCGGCGCGAGTTCGCCGACACGTGTTCATCCCGCCGGAGAGCAGCGAGCCGGTGCCCATGCCGGCCGGGAAGGTGCTGGTCAAGGATGCCATCGCCGACAACTTCCTCCAGCAGATCCTCAGCCGGCCCTGCGGAGTTCGACGTCATCGCCACGACGAATCTCAACGGGGACTACATCTCCGACGCGCTGGCGGCGCAGGTGGGCGGCATCGGCATCGCCCCGGGGGCGAACATCAACTACGTCACCGGGCACGCGCTGTTCGAGGCCACGCACGGCACGGCGCCGAAATACGCCGGCAAGGACATGGCAAACCCGTCCTCGGTGATCCTTTCCGGTGTCATGATGCTGGACTACATCGGGTGGGGCGAGGCGGCAGCCGCTCATCGAGAAGGCGCTGACGCGCACCATCGCCGAGAAGACGGTCACATACGATTTCGCGCGGCTCATGGAGGGGGCCACAAAGGTCTCCACGTCGGAGTTCGCCGACCGCATGGTGGAGAACCTCGAGCGCATGAAGCAGCGCGTCTCCGACGCCGCGCTATCCCAACAAGCTCCTCGTGGCGGGCGTGGCGGTCGCTCGTTGTCGGGCGGCGTGCTCCTCCTGTGGAACTTCGGATACCTCCCCCAGCCCGGGCAGCTCTGGCCGGTCCCCGTGATCCTCGTCGGGCTGGTCTTCCTCTACATGGCATGGCCGCGCGGGCAATCGGACCGATGGATCATCCCCGGGATGGTGCTCACCCTCGGCGGCATGCGTGTTCCTGCTGATGAACACCGTGCTGAGCGGCCAGAGCCTTGCGCGGATCTGGCCGGCCTTCATGCTCGTGACAGGGATTTCCCTGATGCCGTACGGGCTTCGCAAGCGCGGGTCTGCGCGGACGGCCATCGTGATCCCCGGCATCTTCATCTCGCTGCCTCGCCCTGCTCTTCCTCCCCTTCAGCCTGCGCCGCGCGGAGGGGGGCTCGTCGCCTTCGTGCGGCAATGGTGGCCGATGATCCTCATCATCCTGGGAATCGCGCTGATCGTTTCATTTTTCAGCACCCGGCGGCCGAGTAGTAAGGTATGAGCAAACGGCTCATCCTCATCGTCGCTGTCGTCCGTGATATTCCTCTCCTCAGCGGGCATCGTCACGTTCCTGAGCGCCCAGGACGGGACGTCACCGCCGCGCAGCCCGATGGCCGGCAGGAGGCAGCCGTCGCCCCTGGAGACCCGCTACGCCCCTGACCGCATCTACCGCGGCGCGGGCACCGACGGTCTGGCGCGTGTCTCGCGGGACTCGGGGTGATGCTCTCCACGGACGGCGGCGACCACCTGGGCCGCGCAGGAACGCGGGCCTGCCCACCCGCGCGGTCTACCCGTTCACGGCCGGACAAGCCGCCGATCATCACCTGCCTCGCGGTGGACCCGTACGACGCCAGACCGGGTCGGGCATCGCCACCCTGGACACCCTCTTCCTTTCCGCGGACGCGGGGGTCACCTGGGAGAAGGTCGACCTGAAGGACCCCCTGCGGGCGAACGACCAGCTCACCTGTCTCGCCCTTGTCTCCGGGAAGCGACAACGGCCTGGCCGTCGGGACCTCGTTCCACGGCTTCTTCGAGACGCAGGACAGGGGCAAGACGTGGACCTCCCTCTCCGAGCCGCTCGTCCCCCTGAAGCTGGGAGGCGGCAACTACGAGGAGATCGCCTCCCTCGCCTACGATCCCGATGGCAGCCGGACCTCGATCTGGTTCAACCTCGGGTTCGGCAAGGGGCTGTACACCTGCCGCAAGGGCGGGAAGAGCGTCGACCGCCTGGATCTCCTCCCGGCCGGGCTCCGTCACCCGTCCGCGACATCATCGTTCCACCAGGAGCTCGCCGCAGGAGGGCTGGTGCCTGGAGGCACGCACCGACACGGCCCGCTGGGCTCTACACGCGGGTCGGCTCTGGAAGATGGTGGAGAAGATCCAGCAGGACGTCGCCGTCCGCCCGAGACAAGGCGGCGACGGCTGGCCGCGGCCGCGGGCAAGTACGGCATCTACGTCTCCTCGCTTCTGGGCGAGCGGGACGCGGTTCCAGAGCCACCTGGACTTCCTGCAAGGCGCAGGGCCTGAACAGCATCGTCTGGATTTCAAGGACGACGACGGCTACCTCACGTACGACACGGCCCTCCCGGAGCCGAAGCGGATCGGCGCGGTGCAGAAGCGCTTCAAGATCGAGGAGATCGTGCAGACCGCCCACGCGCGGGGCCTGTACCTCATCGGCCGCATCGTCGTCTTCCGCGACAAGCAGCTGTACAACTCGGACAACTTCGCGTACGCCGCGTGGGACAGGCACCAGCAAGGGGCCCTGGCGCTACCTGAAGAAGAGCGTGGACGAGCAGACCGGGGAGGAGACCTTCTACCAGGGCGAGTACTGGGTGGATCCCGTACTCCGAGCACGTGTGGGACTACAACATCGCCATCGCCAAGGAGCTGCAGGACAAGGGCGTGGACGAGGTGCAGTTCGACTACATCCGTTTCCCCTCGGACGGTGACCTGGGAAGCATCACCTGGCGCTTCCGCGCGGGAAGGCATGGGAAAGCTGGAGGCGCTGGAGTCCTTCCTCGCCAAGGCGCGGGAGAGCCTCTACATCCCCATCTCCACGGACGTCTACGGGTACTGCGGGCTGGGCGCGGATCTCCAACTGGGTGGCGCAGAACATCGAGATGTACTCCCGCTACGTGGACGTCATCCAGCCGATGTTCTACCCCTCCCATTTCCCGCGCGATTTCCTCGGCTCCATGCAGTACCTGCCCGCGCGCGAAATACATCTACCAGGAAGGCACGAAGCGCTCGGCGTACATCGTGGAGGGCCGCAGCATCATCCGCCCTTACGTGCAGGCATTCCGCATCGGCGGAGAGCTGGCGTTCACCCCCGCGTATACTCCACCTACCTGCTCGAACCAGGTGCAGGGCTCGCTCGGAGGGGCAGGCTCGGGGTTCACGCTGTGGAACGCCTCCAATGACTACTACATGGTCACGGTGCCGCTGGGCCCGATCATCGAAAAGGGCGTCGCGATGAGGAGCGAGCATTGAGGCGGGCACTGGCGCCCCTGGTCCTTGGAGTCCTCATCCTCGCCGGGTGCGCCACCACGAAGACGACGACACCGCTTCCGCAGCTCACCGCCGCGCAGAAGGCCGACGCCGCGCTCGCCGCGGTGGTCCCCCTCGTGGAAACGGCGACGAGGGCGTCGCTCCGGCAGGCCGCGCAGGCGCTGGCGGCCAACGGGCCCGGCGATGCCGGCAGCGCTGCCGGTGCCCCCGCCCTGGAGGCGGATGCGGCGGCGCTCTTCGCCCGGCTGTACCCCGAGGTGGACACCCCGTTCACCGGCGTCACGCTTTCCCCCGAGACCCCGGCAGGCGCGAGCACGTTCCTCCGGCACGTCCTCCCCGCGCTCGCGCTGCTGCCGTCCGGCGCCTCCATCGACGAGCCGAGAGCCGCCGCCCTGGACAGCGACCTTGTTGCCGCCGACGCGCTGAACGCGACGTCGGTGCTTCCCCCGTTCCTTCGCGCGCTCCTGGTCGACGACACGAGGAGGGCTGATGCCCGCGCGCTCTACGAAGAGGCGCTCCGTCGCGACCCGGGCTTCTACCCGGCTGCGCGCGAGCTCTCGGCGCTGATCATCGCCGGCGGCACCGCCGCGCGGAGCTGCCGCGTCTCGAACAGCTCTCCGCGCTTTTCCCCACGCCGGCGGGGCGTTTCGAAGCCCTTGCCCGGGCCGAGCTTGCCGGCGGCCAGCCGCAGAAGGCGGCGGACGCGGCGGCGCAGGGCCTCCTCGCGGCACCGGACCAGGCAGGGTTCGTGCTCCTGCGCGCACGGGCGCTGGAAGCACTGGGCGACTGGTACCAGGCGCTCTGGATCCTCGACGCTCTCCTGAAGGTGAATCCCGATATCAGCGACGCCATTGCCCTGAAGGCGCAGCTCCTCAACGACGACGAGCAGAACAGTCCCGGAAGCCCTGCGGGTCCTGGACGATGCAGAGACACGCTTCCCGAACGAAGCGTCGTTCCCCGAGCTCAGCGGCCGGATCCTCCTCCAGCAGGCAGCCCGGCGACGCGGTGGCCGCGCTGAAGCGCGCCCTGGCCATCGATCCCGCGCGCATCGGCGCGCTGTCGCTCCTCCAGCAGGCCGTCGCCGCCGGGCAGTGGAGCGACGCCGAGGCATGGCTCGCGCGCATCGCTGACGCCTGGCGCAGCGTGGCCATCCTGCGCCTGGGCTGGCAGGCCGAGGAGGGGCTCGGCAACCACGACCAGGCAATCGTGTACGCGCGCGCCATCGGCGCGCACGGGAACGCCGACGAAGCGCGGAAGCGCGAGACGCAGTCCTCATCGCGGCCGACCGAGCCCCCGATGCGCTGGCCCTGGCCGACAAGGGGATCGCCGCGCGCGGCCGACCCGTCGGCGCGCAGCACGCTCCGCGTCCTCCGCGCGGCGGCGGGGTCTGCCGATCCCCTCACCGACCTGCGCCAGGCGCTCCTCGACGACCCGCAGAACAGCGAGGCCTCAGCGCCATGGCCAGCCTGTACGAGACGCAGGGTGACTTCCGCAAGGCCGCCGAGTACGCGCGGTCCGCCGCGTCGCTCGACCCGCAGAACACGACGCTCGGCGGCCAGGGCCGCACGCCTCACGGCCCTGGCGGATTCCGGCAGCTGACCCGGCACATGGCACCGCCATGCGATTCTCATCGTGTTCCATTGCGCGCTTCCCCTGAGGGAACACGATGAGAATCGCAGCCCTGAGCCCCGTCCAGACGCGGCGGGCCATGAATCTCAATATCATCCTGGGATGCGGCGGCGTGTTCTGGGGCGTCGTGATCGCGCCCGGCGCGATCATGAACGTGTTCTTCAAGAACCAGCTCGGCGCCTCCTCGGGCGCCCTGGGACTCCTCGTTGCCGTCGTGCAATGGCTTCCGTGCTGAACATCCTGGCCATCGTCATCCTCGGCCGCATGCCCCGCGTGAAGACGTTCTGGATCGTCGTGACCACGGCCCACCGCCTGCTGGGGTTCGTCCCGGCCGTCGTGGCGCTGGCCGTGCTGCGGGGCGGTGACCGCATCGGGGGCGCGCAGGCCGTCCTCATCGCGCTGGCCGCGAGCCATCTCTTCGCCAACCTCCCGCCTTGGCCAGTTCGATGCAGCAATGCCGGCATGGGCGATGCACCGCGAACGGTTGTCGAATCGTTCGCGGGGATGAAGAGCGGTGATGTGACGCTTCGCACCGGCGGCAGACATGCGGATCCGAGCGACGCATCACGCTACGTTGCGTCGCCCAACCGGAGGAGGACCAGTCCGTGCTGCTTCGTCGTCTCGGGCTGAGCCTGCCTCGGCGACTCCGCCGCCTCGACGACCTCTGCCAAATGTAGTGAAATAAACGCCCGAAATCGAACGTAAGTCCTTTGCCGACAAGAAAAAGCCTCTAACTTGGGCTAACATTTCCGAAAGACGCCGTACCACGTTGCCTTTATTGGCCCGCGGATGCGTGATGTCGAGGTAGTACGGCTGAGATCGTGACGCCGACACCTGATCGCCGACTTCGTTGCGGGCATCGGCCTCACAGCGTGCCACCGTTTCCCAGTCGTCACTCACGCCGACGATCTTCACCATGTCACCCACCATGTCGTCAAACTCGCGGACGACGGTCGGCGAAAAACGCACCGCACGTTCTTCCCGCTCGACGTGCGGGCCGTGGCGATCCCGGACAAACCAATCGGACGTGCAATAAGCCCATACATCCAAACCGTGCGATTCGATCAGTCGAATGACCGATGCCGCAACGTCGGGCGGTAACAATTGTCCGTCGATGATCGACATATCGGGCCTTGCATACAGCCCGCCATTGTGAGCCGCAATTGGTGTGGTGAGCCGCAAAGGTTCCACGAGCATTCGCATGCCGCGAGGCGGGCGCGCACTCGTAACGGCGAATGCAATTCCTGCGTCGTACAGCCTGTTGACCGCTTCGCAGGTCCGCTCGGTTAGAGTCTTTTCCGGCGTCAGCAGAGTCCCGTCTACGTCGGAGATCAGCAGGCCGATTTTCTCTCGCACACAGTTGCAGTTCGCGTCCGGAACCATGAGCCCACCTCAAGTCGGTGTCGATACGGCTTCGACTGTTCCAAATTCTAGCGCAACGGCGGCGTCGTCCAGATGCAAGCAAAAGATCAACGCACCGAAGCGTAAGCGAGGGAACAAACTGCGACCCTTGCATACGGCTCGGGTTAGAGGCTCTGACAAAACCTCTGGGAAAGATAGCGACAATAGGCATCGCCTTGGGGTCTTGTCAGGGCCTCTTAGGATCGCTTCTGACCGCGAGCAGTCTAAACCGCCGCACGGAAATAAACAAATGGGTTTGAAAACCCACTGCCAAAACAACTCACAGATCATCGCGCCGCAACAGACTATTCACGTGCCGCATGAGGCACAGATCAGCGTTGTCTGCCGGTCCGCCTCTTTTCTGTTCGGGATTGCTAGCCTAGAATTCTTTGATTTATTTTCGTGAGGCGGTTGTTAAGAGGGCTCCAGTTGGAAACCATGGAGGCGAGAAAACACACTTTCGGTATAAGAAGGAGATCATCATGCAAGTCCTCGACGAGCAAGTGTTGGAAGAGGCGCAAGAGCAGTCGCAGGCAGAAGGCCCAACAGAAAGTCCCCGCAACCCGTTGCGAGAACTCCGCAAGTATGGCGAATCCGTGTGGCTCGACTATATTCGCCGTCACCTGATCACCAGTGGTGAATTGCGGCGTTTAGTCGCAGGAGACGGGATAAGCGGCGTCACATCCAACCCGTCGATCTTCGAGAAGGCCCTAACCGGCAGCAACGACTACAACGACTTTCTGGTCAACGCGGCAAAGCGGCAGGATCAGGGCGCCATTTCGTTATACGAAGACTTCGCGGTTGCCGACGTCCAGCAAGCTGCCGATGTTCTGCGCCACGTCTATGACCAGACGCGACGACGCGACGGCTACGTCAGCCTGGAAGTCTCGCCGTACCTGGCCCATGATACCCAAGGCACCATCCGTGAAGCCCGCCCGCCTCTGGGACAAGGTCGGACGGGAAAACGTGATGATCAAGGTTCCCGGCCACGCCGGAAGGGATCCCCGCGATCCGACAACTCATCAGCGAGGGCATCAACGTCAATGTCACGCTGTTATTCGCACGGGAGACTTACGAAGCGGTGGCGGAAGCCTACATCGCCGGATTGGAGGCTGCGGCTGCCCGCGGCGTCGATCTGCCCCATATTGCCAGCGTGGCCAGCTTCTTCGTCAGCCGCATCGATACGGCCGTCGACGCCCTGATCGCGGGCAGGCTTGAACGCGCACCGGCACACAGAAGGAGCATGCGCGAGCCTGTTGGGCAAGACGGCGATTGCCAATGCCAAGTTGGCCTACCAAACCTTCCGGGAGATCTGCCAAGAAGACTTGGTCGCACTTGCCGACAAGGGCGCCCAGGTTCAGCGGTTGCTTTGGGCCAGCACCAGCACGAAGGTCCCCGACTACCGCGATGTGCTTTACGTCGAGGAACTGATTGGCCCCGAAACCGTGAACACGGTACCACCGACGACGATGGACGCCTTCCGCGATCACGGGCGGGCTCGCCCCAGCTTGGAGGAGGATCTGGAAGGCGCATTCACTGTAATGGACTCGTTGGCCCAGGTTGGCATTTCGATCAAGGATGTTACCGATAAGCTGCTCGACGACGGAGTGCAACTGTTCGCTGATGCCTTCAACCGGTTGCTGACGGCAGTCGAGAAGAAGCGGCAGGGGGCCATGAGTCGCGCGATGGATCGCATATCCTACCGTCTGCCCGAACAACTCCTGACCATGGTGTCGGAAACTCTGGAAGAGTGGCGAATCCGCGGCAAGGTCCGCCGGCTGTGGGCCCGCGACGCCACGCTATGGACGGGCAGCGACGAGGCTGCGTGGCTCGACTGGCTGGGCATTGCCGACGATCAGCGGGGAGAGGCCGACTGCTTTCGGGCGATCGCGGCCGAAGCCAAGACGGGTGGTTCCGCCCACGCCGTCCTCTTGGGCATGGGAGGATCCAGCCTTTGCCCGGAAGTCTTGGCGATGACCTTTGGCAGGCAAGCCGGCTTTCCCCAGTTGCTGGTCCTCGACTCCACGGACCCCGCGCAAATCCGCGCGTTGGAGGCGAAAATCGATCCGGCCAAGACGCTGTTCATCGTGTCGAGCAAATCGGGCAGCACGCTGGAGCCCAAGATTTTCAAGGACTACTTCCTCGACCGTGTGCGGCGGTCGGTTGGCCCTGAGAGGGCCGGCCAGCGATTCATCGCTATTACCGATCCCGGTTCCCAGTTGCAGCGAGAGGCGCAGACGGATGGTTTTCGGCACGTCTACCAGGGAGTGCCGGGGATTGGTGGGCGGTACTCGGCCCTCTCCAATTTCGGCATGGTGCCGGCGGCAATCGCGGGCGTGGAAGTGCCCGAGTTGCTCGACCGGGCCGAGGTGATGGTTCACGCTTGCGCTTCCTGCGTGCCGCCTGCGGAGAACCCCGGGGTGGTGCTCGGCGTCATTCTGGGAATGCTGGCCAAAAGGGTCGGGACAAGGTGACTCTCATCGTCTCGCCCGCCGTGGCTGGTCTGGGAGCCTGGTTGGAACAACTCCTGGCGGAATCGACCGGCAAGAGCGGCGGGGCTTGATTCCCCTCGATGGCGAAATGTTGGGCCCGCCCGACGTTTACGGACAGGATCGCCTGTTCGTCTACCTGCGAATCGATAGACCGGCTGACCCCACGCAGGACGCGGCAGTTGACCTCCTGGAGAAGGCCGGGCAGCCAGTCGTTCGGATTGCGATTGCCGACCGCTATGACCTTGGCCAGGAATTCTTCCGCTGGGAAATCGCCACCGCGGTCGCCGGCTCGCTGTTGGGCATCAATGCCTTCGATCAGCCGGACGTCGAGGCCAGCAAAGTCGCAACGCGCAAATTGACGGCGGCCTACGAATCGACCGGCGACTTGCCCGCCGAGACGCCGATCCTGGAAGAAAACGGGGTTCGACTGTTCACCGACGACAAGAACGCCGCGCGCTGGCAAACAGGGCCGGAAATGACCGCACACTTCGTGGATATTTGAAGGCCCACGTGGACCGCCTCGCGGCTGGTGACTACTTTGCCCTGCTGGCCTATATTGATCGCAATGCACGGTACTTCGACCAATTGCAGGCCATTCGGCATACGATCCGTGACTCCAAGCGAGT
>CAVYIU010000009.1:0-654021 GCA_963768665.1 uncultured Spirochaetota bacterium
CTCACCGGCTGTGCCCTCACGAGGATGCGCGCGCCGCGCGCAGCTTCTCCATGGGCACGTAGACAAGCCGGCGCCCGAAGGCAAGCATCCCCTGCGCATGGATGGCAGGGATGCCGCCAAGAATGATCGTGGCCAGGGGCAGCGCGATCAGCCACTCCAGCGGGTAGGCGAGCTTCTTCCAGAGGGGCACACCACGGGAGCCGCGGAACGCAAAGAAGCCGGTCACCAGCACCATGAGAGCGAGGAAGACTCCGGACAGCTGGAAGATCAGGCTCGAGATCCGACCGAGGTTGAACACCGGCAGGGGATCGGTGTGCGAGAGGAGCTGGACGGGCCGGCGGCACCCAGATCAGAACGGACAGGATAAACGGCCAGGTCGCCTGGAAGCTCATGTCCAGGAACTTCAGCACCGCCTCCCCGGCCTCTCCTGCCGCGGACCAGCTTGTCACGGAAGAGACCACGAAAAACGATCGCGAGGTTCTCGGCCCCGTATGCCCAGCGGAGCTTCTGGCGGTAGGCAGAACGCAGCGTCGTCCAGATGGTCCGGCCTTCCGCCGCATCCATTGACGGTCACCGGCAGCGGAATGGCCTTGAAGTCTCCACCGAAGTGCAGGAATGTCTTCCAGAAAACGGCGGCGTCCTCGCCGATCACGTCCGGGGGCCAGAACCCCGACTCCAGGAGCGCGGCGTAGCTGTAGCTGTAGCAGGAGAAGGTCACGAACATATCCACGTTCGTGGAGTCGATCAGCTGCAGTGCGGTCTGGCTCATCTCGATGACCCGCACGAGGGCGTTTGTTTTCCAGATGTTGTTGCTGAATACGGGAAGCGGCTGGAAGCAGCTCCGCGTCCGATCGGGCTCGGCGAGGAAGTAGTAGGTCAGGCACGCGAAGTACTGCTCGCTCACCACGGCGTCGGCATCGACGCATGTCAGCAGCACACGCGAGGGGTCGATCGAGCGGCGGCGGAGCCAGGAGCCGAGGCGCCGCGCGGCATGCCCCACGTTCGAGCCCTTGCCAGGGGACCTCACGGGAAGACCCGCGGGATGCACGTGGACGATGAAGTCCCTGAACTGCCGCCGGTACTTCCGGCGAACGGCGTCCGCTTCGCCGCGGGCGGATGCGCCCGACCGCTCCTCCACGCTCAGGACCACCACGACGAACCTCCTCGGATCCATGGCGCCGGCAGCAAGGGCGCGGATACCGGGCTCGTACACGGCCCTGCCCTCGTTGCTGATGGGCACCACGACGATGTGAAGGAGCTGCCCGGGATCGGGGAGCTCTTCTCCGCGCTCGCGACAGCTCTCCATCACCTCGGCGTGGAGGCGCGCGGCGAACCTCCTCTGCGCGCGTCGCTGCGGCGAGCCCCATTCCGCGCACTCCCGGCGAACCCTGCCCCGCCACCGAGCTTGGCCAGGTCGTCGAGCCTTCCCATCCAGTCCGAGCGTTCCTCGGCCAGGACGCGCCAGAAGGAAAGCACGAGGAAGAGCCCGTTGTAGGCGACGCGGACGATGTAGAACAGCACGAACGAGATGAGGAGGGCGGCGCCGACCGAGGGGAAAAAGAATGTCGCCGCACCCAGGACGAGCAGCACGAGCCAGGTCTCGGTCCAGGGAAGCATGCAGAGGGCCCGGTGCCACCTGTTTTCGCCCGGCACCGTCGGGAAAGGGCGTGTAGCTGAAGCTCATTGCGGGCACCACAGGAGCCGGTACTCCGTAGCGGCCGCGGGGGTCTTCTCCGCGAGAAGAATCGTCCCTTCCCCGCAGGAAACGGGGGTCTCCTGCGGCTGGGACAGGACCACCGGCAGGGGAAGAAACCGAACCTGCTCCGTCAGGGGGGCAAGCGTTGGAAGGAGATACACACCATCCCTCGCCGACACTGCGAGGACACGCGGCAGGAAGTCCTCCCGCACCCCGAGAACCGGGCTGCCCAGCCTCGCCTGCTCTTTCGGCAGCGCTTCGGGCAGGCTCTCGTACAGCGCATCACCGCTCCACAGCCAGGCAGCCTCGCCGCCCTTCGTCGCGCGCGCGCCATCGATGTTCGGATATTCCGTGCTCACCGCGGCGGTGAAGACGTAGAGCGACCGGCGGGCGCTCGAATAGCACTCCACCCCCTCACGGCAGCGGCGACGACCGTCATGGTCTCCGAAGAAGCTGCCTTGGCGGCCGCGCCCACGTCCACGTGCCCCAGGGAGGCGGGAAGCAGCGGCGAGCCGTACTGGTACAGGTTGCCTGCCCTGTCGAGAGCATACCAACGACCGTGCAGGTAGCCATAGGCGAGGAGGGGGGCCTTGAACGCCGCGAGCGATTCGCGCGTTTGGCCTCGCCCGTAGCGGCCGATTCCCCGCTCCTCGAGGGAAACGACGCTCCCCTGCTCCGCCGAGACGGAGAGCACGCGCACGGTGGCCTTCGGCACACGAAGTGCCGGGGCAGCCTCCCGGGGCAGCGGGCTGCCGCGCGCGGCCCGCACGACGGCAAGGGAGCTGCCGCCCTTGTCGCTCCAGCGCACGAGAAGCTGTCCCGTGAGCTCCAGGAAATCAAGGGCCGGGTCAACCTGTGCCGCGAGCTGGGGAACAGCGACCTGGGCAGGAGAGACGGCGTCCTGGTCGACGTGCGCGACGTTGACGCCGTCCTCCCCCGGCGAAACCCACGCAATCGACGAGCCGCCGTCGAGCAGGGCCGGCTGTGTCCGCGACGTGAAGGAGAGAACCTGGCGGGGAGACTTCGCGGAAATCATCGTCGAGGCCGGTGATCGAGGACACGAGGCCTGCACGCGCCTGGAATGTGCCAGTCCACGTCCGATAGCCGACGGCGGAGACGCTGAACGCGTAAGGATCCGGTTGCAGGTCATCGAAGATGGCCGGGCTTGCAATCGGTGCGCGGGCCCGGCAAGAGGACCCGGGCGCCCCACAGGCGCGGTCGACACGGAGAACGAGGCCGTCTCCCGGAGGGAAACTCGGGGCGCGCGGTTCAGCTGGATTCCGAACGCAAACAGGAGGAGAACGGGGAGACCCGCCGCATACAGAACGACGAACACCCAGAACAGCTTGCGTCTGAGCCGCGTGAGTCTCCAATGAGGAAGCGCCATAACCGACGCGGATTGTAGCCTCCCCGTCGGGAACTGGCAACTGCGACAGGCATCAGTCCAGCAGTGCTCAGCTTGACTCCGGGGGAGCGATTCTCATTTTGCACGACTCTCAAAGGGCCGTTCGTGGCCCTTTGCAAGGGTCTGCGATCCTGTTGAAGGTGCAAAATGAGAATCGCTGGGCATCAGTCCAGCAGGCGCTTCTGTCCCTTCAAGACCATGATATCCTGCACGTCCTGCGTACACTCCATGCAGCCCAGGTATCGTCCGGTCGGATCCCTCAGGGCGTAGAACTCGATGAGGATCTTGTGCTTCGGGCCGTCCCTCGGCACCGCGAGGTCGATCCAGAACCGGGCCCTGTCGCGCTTGCCCGAACGCATCTCCCCGACGATCTGCTCCACTTTGGCAAGACTTTCCTTCGGATGGCACTCCCTGAAATTGAGACCCATCGAGGACATCGGCCTGTGAAACAGCCTCGTCTCGTGCTTGTTCCAGCCGATCACCTCGTCATTCGCGTCGATGACTGTCGTTTCCACGGGCAGCGCCTCCAGCATGGCCCGGACGATCTCCTCGCTCATCCTGTCGATCATGCGGTCCTCCTCGCGTGCGCAGCCATGATACAAGGATTGGCGAATTGCTCAAGGAAGCGGGGACCGTCCGTGACGGCTCCACCGGGGAGGTCGCCTGTGACCGGTACAACCGCTACCGCGAGGAGGTGAAGCAGATGAAAGCGCTGGGGCTCACCGCCTGCCGCTTCTCCGTGGGATGGGGACGGGTCGCGCCGGAACCGGGACGGATCAACGAGAAAGGCGTGGACTCCTGCCAGCGCATGGCGGACGCGCTGCTCGAGGCGGGGATCCAGCCGTGGATCACCTCGTCGGAGCCTCCGGCATGGCGACGACTGCGGGGACGGCCGGGCCCGCTGTCAAATCCGGCCGGATGAGCTATTGTGGGGACGTGGAGGGGCCATGAAGAAATACCTGCTCACGTTCTGTCTGTTCCTTGCGGTTGTCGGTCCGCTCGCGGCGGACGCCGCGGCAGGATCGGTCGGGCTTGGTCTTTCCGTCGGCGCCGCGGTGCCGCAGGGGAGCACCGCTTCCGTGGCGAGCACGGACGGGCTGTTCAGCTTCAACTGGGGCTTCTACGTCAACATCCCTCTCATCTCCACGTTCCACATCACCCCGTCCGCCGAGCTGTACAAGTTCAACGCGCAGAACGCGACGGACGTCGACATTGCATTCAAGTTCATCGTCCCGCTGGGCGCATTCGACGTCTACGCGGGGGTGGCGCCGGGGCTCACGGCCGTGCAGGACTCTCTCCTCGTCCACCTCGGGGGCATCGGCGGCGTCTCCTTCCCCGTCGTGAGCAACCTCAGCGCGTTCGCCCAGGTGAAGTACACGGTGCTCTTCGAGGGTTCCCGCAACATGGACGTGACGCACATCACCGCCGGCTTCCTTTTCTCGTTCTAGCGAGTGCTTGCGCTGATCGCGATATAGCGATATAACTACCTCGCTACAATCAAAACCAGGAAGGGGTCGGCATGAGACACGTGGCAGAGGACCGCCCGCGGGCGGCATATCTCGCCGATGTTCTGAAGGCCCTCGCGCACCCGGAGCGGCTCCGCATCGTGGCCGTGCTCTGCGCGAGGGAGACGAACGTCACGGGACTCGCCGCGCTGCTCGGGCTGCCGCAGGCTATCGTTTCGCAGCAGCTGCGCATCCTGCGCATGAGCGGTCTCGTCGCCGCCCGGCGGTGGGAGGGCTGCTCGACGTACGCGCTGGCACAGCCGCGCCTGCGGCAGCTCGTCGCGTGCCTCGAGAGCTGCCCCGGGGACGCGAAGGAAACCGCGGGAAACAGGGAGCGGGCCGTCGCGGGCCGTCGACCCGCTCCCGGGTGAGAAAGGCGGCCGCGGCACGGCGGCACGGAGGAGGACAGGAATGAGCGTGGACACGGACAAGGCAATGGCGGAGATCAAGGCGAAGCTGGATGGCATGCCGGGGGCGGAGAACAAGCTGACGATGGTCGTCCTTTCCGGGGACATGGACAAGGTGCTGGCAGCTATGATCATCGCGACCGGCGCCGCTGCGATGGGCATGAAGGTGGTGCTCTTCTTCACATTCTGGGCCACCGCGGCACTGCGCGCCGCGAAGAAGAAGGTCGGCGGAAAGACCTTCATGGGGAAGATGTTCGGGATGATGCTGCCCAAGGGCACGGACAAGCTGGGCCTCTCGAAAATGAACATGGCGGGCATGGGCCGGCAATGTTCAAGGGCATCATGAAGAAGAAGAACGTCGCCGGCCTTGGCCAGCTCCTGGACGTTGCGGGCCAGCTCTCCGTGAAGATTTACATCTGCGAGATGTCCATGGATCTCATGGGCTTCAAGAAGGAAGAGATGATCGACTATCCGGATCTCGAGGTGTGCGGGGTGGCCACGATGCTGGCCCACGCCAAGGAATCCTCGGTCCAGTTCTTCATCTAGCACGCGCGCGAAGGAGGGCGTCATGGCCGATTACGTGGTTGCGAAGACACTCGACTACAAGGGGCTCGCCTGCCCGATGCCCGGTGGTGAAGATCAGCCAGCAGATCGGGACCGTGGCCGTGGGAGACATCATCGAGGTGCACACCACCGACCCCGGCTCGCTGGCCGACTTCCCCGCATGGGCGAAGACAATGGGCCACGCCATCGTGGAGACGAAGCAGGAGCCCGGCCTCATCCGCATCTTCGTCAAGCGCCAGAAGTAGGCATTCCATGGCAGCGCAAGCACTCGCGGACGCGGTGGCGGCAGCCAGCACAGCGGCGAGCGGTGCCGCGACAGCGGCGAGCGGTGCCGCGGCAGCGGCAGGCGGGGCGGCGGCCGTGACCCAGGCCGCGGATGCGACATCCGCGGCAACGCCCCCGCGGTTCACGCGGGATTTGCCCTGGTCGTCGACAGGATCGACTACGCCATCATGGTTCCCCTCGTCTACGCTTCGCTGCTCTTCCTCATCGGGGGGATCATCTGGCGGGTCGTGACCATCCTGAGGGCGCCGCCGCATCCCTCGTCGCTGCGCCTCTCCCCGGCCTCGCGGCATCCGGTCATGGCATCCCTGGGGGACGTATTCGGAATGACACGGTGAGGAAGCACAAGCCCCTGTTCTGGGTGTTCCTCATGCTGTACCACGCTGCCTTTCTCCTTCTCATCCTGGGCCACCTCGACATCCTGCCCGGGATCAGAATCGTCCCGGCCCAGTCCCGACACATGCTGGGGGCCGGTGCAGTCGGGGTCGGCGTCACGCTCCCGGTCCTCTTCTTCCTCTTCCGCCGATTCCGCGCCCCGCTGCGCGAGATATCGCTGCCGGCCGACTTTCTCCTCCTCCTGCTCCTGCTCTTCCTGTTCCTGTTCGGGGACCTGATGAGCTGGGGCAACTCGTGGAGCCCGGGCGGATTCGTGATGACGAAGGCGGACTTCGCGAAGTACTTCGACGGCCTGGCACGGCTGACGTTCGCTGATCCCCGGCTGGTCCTGCGGGGATCTCACTACCACTTCGTGGTGATACACGTCTTCCTCGCCGAGCTGCTTTTCATCCTGCTGCCGTTCACCAAGATCATGCACACGTTTTTCGCCGTGCCCGTCACGCTGCTGAAGAGGAGATAGGACCATGGACGCGACGACGAGCGCCCGGCTCAAGGATCTCTTTGCCACGAAGCTGAATGCCGCGATGCGGCTGTACCTGGAAACCTGCGCGCGCTGCGGCGTCTGCATCGAGGCGTGCCACGTGTACGCGTCGATGCCGCAGGCCCGCTACACGGCCGTCGGCCGCGCCGAGGTCGTCCGCAAGGTCTTCAAGAGGTACTTCTCGCTGGAAGGGAAGATCGCGCCGTGGCTCGGCGAGGTCGTGTCGATCGACGATGCCGCCCTGGACGCCTTCTCCGACGCCGCGTGGTCCTGCACGGGATGCCGGCGCTGCATGACCTTCTGCCCGTTCGGCATCGACACGCAGATGATCATGTCCATTGCGAAGCTGCTGCTCATCGGCGCGGACAGGGAGCCGAAGCTGCTGACGATGCTGGCCGACATGTCCATCGCGAAAGCGCAGGGCATGGAGGAGACGAGGCCGGGCTTCGTGCAGGCGATCAACGACCTTTCACCGGAGATCCGCGCCCTGTGGCCCTGGCCGCAGGAGGGGCCGGCGGTCACGGTCGGCGCCGAGGGCAAGGACGTGCTGTACGTGGCGCTCGCAGGCAAGCATTCCATCATTCCCGCCGCGGCCATCATGAACGCGGCCGGCGAACGCTGGACCCTGAGCGTTTTCGAAGCGGTGAACTTCGCCGCTTTTCTCGGTGACCCGGCGAAGATGCAGGTCATCGCGGGACGCATCCATGACGAGGCGGTGCGCCTGCGGGTCAAGGAAGTGGCTATCGTGGAGTGCGGCACGGCATTCCGCGTCATGAAGTACATGACCGGCGTCCATCCTTTCCGGGTGGTGGCCTTCGTCGAGCTCATCGATCGCTACCTCAAGGAAGGGCGGATCAGGCTGGACCCGACGAAGCTCAAGGGCACCGTGACCTACCATGACCCGTGCCAGGTGGCCCGCAACGGCGGGGTCATCGAGGAGCCGCGCAACGTCATCCATCACCTCACCTCCGATTTCGTGGAGCTGCGACCCAGCAGGGAGGAGAACTGGTGCTGCGGCGGGGGCGGCGGACTCGTGGCGCTCGGCGAGCCGGAGTTCCGCATGAAGTCGGCGCGCGTCAAGGCGGATCAGATGAGGGCGTCGGGCGCCGCGGTCATCACCACGGCCTGTGAGAACTGCCACTCGCAGCTCACCGATCTCAACGCTCACTACAACCTGGGAATGCGGGTCGAGTTCCTCTCCCGGCTCGTTGCGGACGCGCTGGTCAGGTAGGACAGGCGGTCCCGGCGCCCCGCCGCGCTATTCGGGTTTGCCCGCCGAGGCAAGGCTGAGGCGCATATGGTAGAGCCGGTTGCGCAGGTACAGCACGATGTCCGTTGCGACCATCGCCGCGTTGAGCCCGTAGAGGTAGATCACGAGGTCGTACTTGTAGAGCAGCTTGTGGAGGATGCCCGCGCCGTACCCGACGAGGACGATCACGAGGAAAGGAAGGCTCTTCCCCGCGACCTGCCGGGTGCGTATCGATTTCCATATCGAGACAGGCCAGGCGGCCCCGAAGCAGACGAGCATCGCAATTTCAAACGGGCTCATTCTTTTTTTCTCCTTCCACCAGGCCGGACGCGCGCAACGCCGCGAGGACCGCGGTTGTCGCGGGGCTTGCCAGAAGCTTCCCCGGCCGGCCGACGGCCGCTTCGATGCCCTGTTCCCACGGGATTTCCCCCGCGAAAGGTACCCCCGCCCTTTTCGCAAGGTCACGCACGGGCCGTGCATCACCCCTCGTCATGTTGGCGACGAGGCCGGGGACGCTCACGTTCATCCGCGCCAGCAGCGCGAGAAGCCTCTCCACGACGGTCACCGCCACCAGGGCAGGAGTGGAAACCACCAGGGCGTCGAGCCGCGGAATGAGCCGCGCGAGGTCGAGGATCTCCTCGCCGATGCCGGGGGGCATGTCGACGAGCAGGTAGTCGAGCGATCCCCATCTCGTGACGGCCAGCAGCTCCAGCATGGCGTCGGTGACCGACGAACCACGCAGCGGGAGCGGCTTTTCGCCGGTGAACGCCGCGGCGCCCATCAGCCAGAGGTTCTCCTGCACCGCGAGCGGCAGGATCCCTTCGTGCTCGGCCGGGAACCTCGGCTTCACGCCGAGGAAAACGTGGACCGAGGCGCCCTGGAGATCGAGGTCGAGGATCCCCACGCGGCGCCCCGAGGAAGCCAGGGCGATGCCGGCCGCCGACGTGCAGAAGGTCTTGCCCACTCCTCCCTTTGCCGAGCAGAGGGCGACGATCCGCCCCACGCCGCCGAGCCTCTTGCCCACCACTGCCCCGCGGGGATCGATCACGCGCACTCCCCCGCCGTTTCCACCGTGATCTCCTTGATGCTCACTCCCCTGCCCCTGAGCAGCGTGAAATCGGGGCTCCCGCAGGACGGGCAGCTGATGAACGCGTGCGCCGCCTCGGGAAGGAAATGGATCGCCTCCCTGTTTTCCTCGTCCAGGCCGGCGACACCGGCGAGGTCCCACGTGCCGCCGCAGGATCGGCACTGGAAGGAAGCCGGCTCCTTTTCGACGACGAACGAGGCCTGCCGGAACGGCTTCTCTTCCAGGAGCGTCCGCAGGGCGAGGTCGAAAATCTCCTGCTCGATGGCCTGCAGTTCGCCGATGAGGATCGTCACCGTCCGAAGACAGGCCGGCGCGCGTCCCGCGAGGGCCGCGGTGGTTGCTTCGAGGACGGCATCGGCAAGCGCCCATTCATGCATGCACCGGAGGATAGCCGCGCGGCACGGGCCGGGCAAGCCGCCAGCGGGCGTACCCGGCTCGCGTGCCTGCGTACGGGGGGTGCTCCAAACTTGACGGGCTCCGGGCAAAGGGCATAGTATCCCGGCATGAAACGGACGTTGGCAACGGCCGCGGCGCTTTTCCTGGCCGCGCTTTCCGCCTTTCCCCAGGCGACGGGATTCGGCTCCAGCGGCGCTGCCGGGATTCTTTTCCAGGGCGGCGACCCCGCGCAGCTGACGCAGCGCATCATGAGCACGACGCGCTACAAGCTGACACCGGGGGACATCTACCAGCTGGCCATCACCATGCCGCCTTCCACGTCCACCTTCCACCTCGTGCTCCAGGAGAACTACGACCTGGCGGTCCCCCAGCTGGGGACGCTGAACGTGCGGGGGCTCTACTTCGCGGACGTCCGCAAGATGATCACCGACGGGCTGAGAAAGTCCTACCCGTACGCGGAGTTCATCAGTCTCACGCTGGAATCCCCGGCCCGCTTCGACATCGTTGTCTTCGGCGGCGTCCTGACGCCCGGCACGGTGACGGTCAACGCAACGCAGCGGGTCTCCGATGCGCTGATCCTCGCCGGCCGTACTCTCCCCGGGGCCTCCTACCGCACCATCATGCTCATCCGGGGCGAAACCCAGACGAAGGTGGACCTGCTCCGCTACCAGCTCGACGGCACGAGCGAGGAAGACCCCTTCCTCGAGCCGGGTGACAAGGTCCTCGTTCCTCCCGCGGGCCTGATCGTGACGCTCTCCGGCCAGGTTCGGTATCCCGGCGCCTTCGAGATGCTGCCGGGAGAAACACTTGCCACGCTCATCGGCTATGCCGGCGGACTGCTCCCGGATGCCAACACGGCGCAGATCGAGCTGATCCGGTTCGCGGCGAACGGCACCAGCAGCCGCACGCTCCTGGCGATGGCGGATGCCCCGTCGGCGACGCTCGCCAACGCTGACAAGGTGCGCGTCCCGTCGATCGCGGAAAACGCGAAGATGGTGCTCGTCACGGGCGCGCTTTTCGGCGCCCCCGTGGCAATCGACAAGGCGGTTCCCGTGCCCCTGACGCCGGTGGCAATCAATATCCCCTGGGTTCCCGGCCTGACGCTCCTCACCGTGCTGCAGGCGCTCGGGGGACCGACGCCGTACGCGGACACGCGCAACGCGACCATCCTCCACAAGGCCACCGGTATGTCGACGCTGTTCGACGTGGAGGCCTTGTGGACCTCGCGCGATCCGTCGCGCGACGTCGTGCTGGAACCCGGGGATACCGTGAGCATCCCCATCGTGAACCAGGTCTTTGTCACCGGGCAGGTCAACGCCCCGGGGAAGCTGCCCTACGATCCGGGCTACCGGGTGACCGACTATATCAAGGCTTCAGGAGGCGTGAATCCCGTCACCGCGGACCCGAACTCGATCTGGTTCGTGGGCAAGGACGGCAAGCTGACGCGGACGGGGCTGGCGTCTCCGGTTGCGCCCGGCGCGGTCATCTTCGTCGACATGAACGGGATAACGAAGGCGCAGCAGACGTTCGACAATGTCTACGTGATAACCGGGTTCATAGGCACGATCGTGGCGCTCGTGACGAACGCCGTCATCATGTGGGGATACGTCAAGTCGCTGGCCCCGTAGGAAGGGCAGCGTCACCGGCGGCAGGCTGCTCAGCCTATGCGGCCGACCAGCTCCGCCACCCAGGGGTCGATGACGGAGTAGATCCTGCGGTTTCCCTCGACGCGGGAGGCAACGATCCCTTCCCGCTTGAGGACCGCCAGGTGCTGCGAGACCACCGGCTGGGGCTCGTTGACGCATTTCCAGAGGTCGGAGACGCAGGGCTCCCTGCTCTCGATGGCTTGGAGGAGCTTCAGCCGCACCGGGTGTCCGCAGACCTTGAGCGTACGCGCCATGCGCTGGATACCCGGGTGGCTGACCTTGGCCGTGCTCGTCTTGTTTTTTTCCATGAGCATCTGTATTTTCACCGGATTCTACCGAGAGGAGCAGGTTCTTGCAAGGCTGCCGGGGGCGTTCGTGATCTACCTCGACTGGGCGGCATCCGCCCCTCCTGATACTGCCGCGCTGGACGAGGCCCGCACCGTCTCGGCCGAGCTGTACGCCAACCCCTCTTCCCCGCACGCCGCCGGCCGCCAGGCCGCGGAGCGGCTCGCCGGTGCCCGCGCCCGTTTTGCGGCTGCGCTCGGGGTCGACCCTGCCGAGATCATCTTCACCTCGGGCGGCACGGAGGCGAACGGCTCGCTGCTCGTCTCGCTCCTGGATCGCGCGCGCCTTGGCGGGGTGGACAGGCCCCGGGGCCGGCTGGTCACCACGGAAATCGAGCATGCCTCGGTCTTCGAGCAGGCGCGGAGCCTCCAGGGTCTCGGCATCTCCTGCACGGTGGTACCCCCGGGCGCCGATGGACGGGTGGATCCACGGGCCATCGTCGACGCGCTGGGAGACGACACCGTCCTGGTGTCGGTCATGCTCGTCAACAACGAGACCGGCGCCATCCAGGACATCGCGGAGATGACACGCGCGGTACGGGAGCACTCGTTCCGTCATGGTCGTCGGATACTTTTCCACACGGATGCCGTGCAGGCCATGGGGAAGATCCCGTTCTCGGTCCGGCAGCTGGGCGTTGACGCCGCTTCCTTCAGCGCCCACAAGTTCGGCGGGCCGCGCGGCGTCGGCGCGCTGTACCTGCGCTCCGGTGTCGCACCCGGCTTCCTCGCGGTCGGCGGCGGCCAGGAAGGGGGAAAGCGGCCCGGCACGGAGAACCTCGCGGGGATCTGCGCCATGGCCGCGGCGGCGGAGACGCGCACGAGCCAGGCCGCCGTCGAGCTCGCCGCCGCGCGGGGGACCATGGCGAGGCTCGTGGACGGGATCAGGGGCATACGGGGCGCCTGGATCATCCCCACGACGAGGAAAAGCGTCGACGAGCACTACTCCCCCTTCATCCTTCTCGCGGCGTTCCCTCCCCTTCCCGGCGAGGTCGTCGTGAGGACCATGGACACGCGGGGGTTCTGCATCGCCACGGGTGCCGCCTGCTCCTCCCGGAAGAAGGATCGCACGCGCGTGCCGGAGAGCATGGGTCTCGCCCCGGAGACCGCCCTTTCTGCCGTGCGCATCTCGGTGGGTCATACAACGACGAGGAAGGATGTCGACGAGCTGCTCGCGGCCCTCGCCGCCGAGGTACCCCCGCTCCTCGCCATCGCGAAAGGCCGCGGTGCATGAGTGAGACCCTGTTCCTGGTGAAATACGGCGAGATCGCCCTCAAGAAGCGCAACCGGCCGGCGTTCGTCAAGAGCCTGAAGGAATCCATCCGGGCAAAGCTGCCCGGCCGCGCGTTCAACGTCTCCGAGACGTTTCACCGTGTTTTCGTCCGCTGCTCCTCGGCGGACAAGGCGGACATCGCCTCCGCGCTTTCAAGGACATTCGGCGTCGTCTCCTTCTGCGAAGCGGTCAGGACGCCCACGGAGATCGGGGCCATCGAGGCCGCCTCCGCGGCGCTCGCGAAGGGCTACCTGGCTGCCGGCATGGGGGTGCGTTTCAAGGCCGAGGTGCGCAGGGCGGAGAAGACGTTCCCCCTCACGTCGTACGAGGTGGCCTGCCGTGTCGGTGACGTCCTGCTCACGCAGTTTCCCGAGCTGAAGGTCGATGTCCACACCCCCCAGTGGGTCCTCTCCATCGAGATACGGGAATACGCCTACCTCTACGGGCCGTCCTCCAGCGGTCCGTATGGGCTGCCGAACGGCAGCTCGGGCCGTGGACTCCTCCTCCTGTCGGGAGGCATCGACTCACCGGTGGCCGGCTGGATGATGGCCAAGCGCGGGATGGCGATCGACGCCGTGTACTTCCACTCGGCGCCGTTCACCTCGGAGAAAGCGCGGGAGAAGGTCGTGACGCTTGCGCGGACGTTGGCCGACTGGGCGCCCGGCATCGTGCTTCACGTGGTGCACTTCACTCCCGTGCTCGCGCGCATCAAGGAAAGGGGCGCGCAGGACGAGGTGACCCTCCTCCTGCGTGCCTGCATGATGCGCTTCTCCACGCTCCTCGCGGAGAGGACGCGCGCCCTCTGTCTCATCACGGGAGAGAGCCTTGGCCAGGTTGCCAGCCAGACGGTGGAGAGCATGGCATTCACGGGCTCGCTCACCGCGCTTCCCGTCTTCCGGCCCCTGGTGGGGATGAACAAGGAAGAGATCATCGCCATCGCGCAGAAGATCGACACGTTCGAAACGTCGAACCTGCCCTACGCGGACTGCTGCGTTCTGTTCTCCCCCGAGCACCCGCTGATCCACCCCGACCTTCGCAAGATGGGCCTGTCGTACGCACGGCTGGACATCGAGCAGCTTCTCGGCGAGGCACTGGATACGGTGGAGACTGTCAGGATGTAGCGGACGGGCGGACGCGGCCGCGTGTCAGGAAGCGGGCTTCTTCTCCGTGGCGGTGCTCGCTTCCTTGGCAGTCTCGGCCGGCTTCTCGGCGGTCTTCTCCTTCGATCCGCCGTTGCTGCTGGTGAGAACCGCGCCCTTCCTGTTGTCGGTGCTGTAGAAGCCGCTCCCCTTGAAGATCACGCCCATGCCGCCGCCGATGATCCGCCGCAGCGCGCCCTTGCACTCCGGGCAGCGGCTGAGCGGATTATCAGTCATGCGCTGGACGGCTTCAAAGGTGTGACCGCATTTCGTGCACTTGTATTCGTATGTCGGCATGGTACGAGCTCCTTCGATCTAAAAGGCCGTGTCCCGAGAAACCCGGACCCCCGTGCCTCCGGTCGAACTGTTGTTTTCACAAATATAGCCACTCTGCCTTCCCGTGGCAACCAGTCTCAGGCGGAGCGGACGGCGATGCCGTGCGCGGCGAGGTGATCCTTGAGCGCGCGAATGCTCCAGGAACCGTCGTGGACGATGGAGGCCACCAGCGCCGCGTCCGCGCCGGCATCGTTGAAGACGGCAGCAAGGTGCTCGGGTTTGCCCGCGCCGCCGGATGCCACGACCGGAATACCGACGCCGCGAGAGACGAGGCCCGTCACGGTGAGCTCGTAGCCGTCTTTCGTCCCGTCGGCATCGATGGAGTTGAGAACGATCTCCCCGGCGCCAAGCTCCTCCGCCTTCCGCGCCCAGGCGAGGGCGTCCAGGCCGGTGGGCGTTCTCCCCCGTCGATGACGACGCCGTAACCGGAGGGCTTCGAAGGATCGCGGGCAACGTCCATGCCCAGCACGACGCACTGGCTCCCGTAGAGCGCCGCGCCTCCGGCGATGATCGAGGGGTTGCGGACCGCCGCGGAATTGACGCTCACCTTCTCGGCGCCGGCCAGGAGCACTTCGCGCATCTCCTCGACGGTGGAGATGCCGCCGCCGACGGAAAAGGGGATGAAGATCTGCTCGGCGACACGGCGCACCGTCTCGATGCGGATCTGCCTCCGTTCCGAGGAGGCCGTGATGTCGTAGAAGACCAGCTCGTCAACGCCCTGCTCGTAGTAGTCCCGGGCCATGGCCACGGGATCTCCGACATCGACGTTGTTCTGGAACCGGATCCCCTTGGTGGTTCTCCCGTCTTTCACGTCAAGGCAGACGATGACCCTCTTCCTAAGCACGACACGGCCCCCTGTCGTCGCACGGCCGCGCCCGCGGCAACGCCTGTCTCATGCTCCCCTCCCGTCCCAGGAGAGGAAGTTGCCGAGGAGACGCAGCCCCATGGGCCCGGATTTCTCGAGGTGGAACTGGAACGCGACAAGGTTGTCCTTCGCGATGCAGCTGGGAAAGAGGCCGCCGTACTCGGTTTCCCCGGCCACGAGCGAACGATCGGTCGGGTCGGGGTAGTAGGAATGCACGAAGTAGAACTGCGCGTCCTGGGGAATCCCGTCGAACACGGGGTGAGAACGCGTGAAGTGCACGGCATTCCAGCCCATGTGGGGGACCTTCAGGCCCGCCTCTGCGGAAAAGCGCACGACGCTGCCGCCGAAGATCCCCAGGCACTCCGTTGCGCGCTCTTCCGAGCGCTCGAAGATGACCTGGCAGCCGATGCAGATCCCGAGCACCTTCCGGCCGCTCGCCACGAACCGCGGTATCGCCGCGTCCAGCCCCGTCCGACGGAGCTCGGCCATGGATGCGGCGGCCTCTCCCACGCCGGGGAAGATCAGCGCCTCGGCCGCTGCAAGGTCTGCCGGGCGCGAGGTGACGAGGTAGGGCGCACCGAGGTGCCGCAGCGCGTTCTCCACGCTCTTGAGATTGCCCGC
The DNA here is from genome assembly GCA_963768665.1 of uncultured Spirochaetota bacterium. Classification (GTDB taxonomy): domain Bacteria; phylum Spirochaetota; class Spirochaetia; order SZUA-6; family Fen-1364; genus Fen-1364. The sequence goes on from CAVYIU010000009.1 coordinate 15,690, forward strand.
CCCGTAATCGACGACGACCGTCGTGCCTGCGCTCATCCGGCCCCGTCCCCCGCCGACGGGGCCGGCGGCACAGGCGGGGCGGGCGTCCCCTCGGCAGGCCCGAGCCCTTTCACGAGTGACAGGAACAGCGGGATGATCTCCGTCTCGGCGACATGAAGGCCCGTCATCTTCACCTGCACGCCGACCGCCGACACGGAGATGGCCTTCAGGCGCTCCGATGCATTCGGGAACGTTCTCCGACTTCATCCACGCCACGATGCCCAGCCGGAGCGCCAGCGTGAGGAGGCGCGATTCACGCTCTGACGCCGTGTTTGCCGTGCCGGAGACCTCGTACCCGTCGGCGCCCTTCAGGGCCTTGAGCCAGACTTCCTGCACGGGTATGTGGATGCCGTTCTGCGCGGCGTTCTGCGTGATGCCTCCCGGGCAGCTGCGGCATGTAGACCACGAGGTCACCGCTCTTCATGTCGTCCGCGACGTCCGGGGGCACGCGAAGAGCTGCCGGCGACGACCAGCGGACCAGGAGCGGCTCGACGCCGCCGTTGGAGGCGAGGAGAATCCCGTTGTTCGGAATGCTCATCTGCAGGCCGGCCCTGCTCCACTCCCACCAGGTGCCGCTCGCGGAAGACGCCTTCTTCCACTCCTTGTTGCCGCCGAGCCGTGCCCCGATAATACCCGACGGGTAGTTGCCCAGTGCGGCCGCCGAGAACCGCGCGCTCGCGCCCGGTACGAGGGTCACGGAGCAGACGAGGCGCTTCGTCCTGTCGATCAGCGTGCTGATGTCCTGGAACCCCGGGCCGGCGTCCTTCAGGGCTTTCTTCATGAGCGCTGCCGAGCCGGGGACCGAGAGTGACGCGTACAGCGTTGCATCCGACGGCAGGACGCCGAGCCACTCCGAGGGCGAGCGCTCCGGCACGGTGGCGCAGGAGGCGATGAACAGCGCTGCGGCCGCGGACAGCGCGGCGAGCGCCGCCCGGTGCAGCCCGCATGCCCGTGCGGCCCGGCCCGTCAGGGGGCCTTCTTCAGCGACACGGCGCATGTTTCCTCCCCGCAGTCGATCTGCACGGCGTCCGCGGCCTTGCCCCACTGCCATGACACGGCGAGGGTCTCGGAGGTCAGGTGCTCGCGGTGGTTTTCCGCCGCCGCCCTGACCGCGTCCGATCCTGAGAGGGTGAGCACGATGCGATCGGTGACGGCCAGGTCCTTCTCCTTGCGGAGGTTCTGGATCCCCCGCACGAGGTCGCGCACGAGGCCTTCCTCGATGAGCTCCGGGGTCAGCTCGGGATCCAGCGCGACAGTCAGGGACCCGTCGTTGATGACCTTGAGATTCGCCTTCTCCACGCGCTGGATCTCCACGCCCTCGGGAGCGAGGGTCAGCGCGCGGCCGTCGACAACGAGAGGCACGCTCTTCCCGGCAAGGAGCGCGTGGATCTCCGCACTTCCCAGGGTCTCGATACGCGCGGCAGCGGCCTTCATGTCCTTCCCAAGGAACTTCCCGAGGGTGCGGAAGTTGGCTTTTGCCCGGTACTCCACCAGCTCGTCCTCGTTGGCGCGGAACACCACGGCCTTCACGTTCAGCTCGTCCTTGATCAGGTCCTCCATGTCGTGGAGGATCCTTCTCCTCGGCGTCGTCCCGCGTCACCACGTGCAGCGCCTTCAGGGGCTGGCGGATCTTCAGCGCGTAGTCGGTGCGGAGGCTGCGGCCCATGCTGACCGTCTTCATCGTCACCTTCATGCGCCGCTCCAGCTCTTCGTCCCGACGCGAGGCGTCGTAGAGGGGTACGAGCAGAGGTGGATGGACTCCGGCATGGACGGGGAACGGAGGTTGCCGTAAATCTCCTCCGTGATGAACGGGATGAAGGGCGCCGCCGTGAGCACGAGCTTCAGCAGCGCGGTCCGCAGGGTCTGGTAGGCTTCCTGCTTGTCCGCGTCATTGCCCGAGCGCCAGAACCGGCGGCGCGACCGCCGGATGTACCAGTTGTTCAGGAGATCGATGAACGCGATGAAAACCTCCGAGGCGCGCTGCAGATCATAGCGGTCCAGCTGCCCGGTTGTTTCCAGGACCATGTGCTCCGCCTCGGAGAGGATCCAGCGGTCGAGCTGGTTGGCGGGAGCCGGGGCGTGTCTTCCGGCATCACGGAGTCGATGTTCGCGTACGTCACGAAGAAGCCGTAGGAGTTCCACAGCGGCAGGATCACGTTCTTCACCATGTCCTTGACCCCGGCGTCCGTGAAACGGAGGTCCTCCGCGCGCAGCACGGCGGAGTCCACGAGGAACAGGCGCATGGCGTCGGCGCCGTACGTGGCGATGACCTCCATGGGGTCGGTGTAGTTGCGTGCCGACTTCGACATCTTCTTGCCCTCGGCGTCGAGGATCAGCCCGCTCACGATGACGTTGCGGAATGTCGGCTTGTCGAAGAGGGCCGCGCCGAGCACGACGAGGGTGTAGAACCAGCCGCGGGTCTGGTCGATGGACTTCCGAGATGAAGTCCGCGGGGAAGTGGGCGTCGAAACGCGCCCGGTTCTCGAAGGGGTAGTGGTTCTGCCCGTAGGGCATGGCGCCGGACTCGAACCAGCAGTCGAGGACATCGGGGATCCGCCGCATGGTGCCCCCGCACGAGCACGACCACGTGAGGTCGTCGATGAAGTGCTTGTGCAGGTCCGTCGTCTGTGCGGCCGCTCCTCTTCTCCAGCTCCGCGCGCGAGCCCATGCACTCCATCGCCTTGCATGAATCACAGCGCCAGACAGGGATGGGGTTGCCCCAGTAGCGGGTGCGCGAGATGGCCCAGTCCCGGGCGTTCTCCAGCCACTTGCCGAACCGGCCGGTCTTGAGGTGGGCCGGCATCCAGGAGATCTGGTCGTTGGCGGCGAGCATGCTGGTCTTGATCTTCTCCACGCTCACGAACCACTCGGACACGGCGCGGTAGATCAGCGGGCTGCTTGCAGCGCCAGCAGTGCGGGTAGCTGTGGTTGTAGCTGTCGTGGCGCACCAGCTTGTGCTCGTCCTTCAGCCTGCGGATGATGGCCTTGTCCGCGTCCTTCACGTACTGGCCTGCCCAGTCGGGGACCTCGGCGGTGAAGCTTCACCTCCGTCGTCCACCGGGCAGACCGTCGGCACGCCCGTGCCCTTCAGGAGGTTGTAGTCGTCCTCGCCGAATCCCGGGGCGATGTGGACGATGCCGGTGCCGTCCTCCGTGGTGACGAAGTCGCCGTTCCACGTCTTGAAAGCGCCCTTCTCCTTCAGGTGGGCGAAGAACGGGAAACAGGGGCGCATAGGACTTTCCCGCCAGCTCCTTCCCCGTGTACCTGCCGACGATCGTGTACGCCGCGGGATCCTTGTAGTAGGCCGGCAGCCTCTCCTCGGCCAGGATGTAGCTCTCGTCTCCGTCCTTCACCTTGACGTAGTGATGTCGGCGCCCAGCGCGAGCCCGAGGTTGGACGGCAGCGTCCAGGGCGTGGTTGTCCACGCGAGGAAGAACGTGCGCGGCTCGCCCTCGACGGCGAACTCACCGTGATGGCCGGGTCCGCGACGTCGAGATACCCGCCGAGGTTCAGCTCGAAGTTGGAAAGCGCCGTGGAGCAGCGCGGGCAGTACGGGAGGATGTAGTAGCCCTCGTACATCAGGCCCTTCTTCCACAGCTCGCTCAGGACCCACCAGATGGACTCCATGTAGTCGGGGTCCATGGTCTTGTAGTCATGGTCGAAATCGACCCAGCGGCCCAGGCGCGTGATGACCTTCCGCCACTCACGCGTGTAGCGCAGCACGATGGAGCGGCAGGCCTCGTTGAACTTCGCCACGCCGTACTCTTCGATCTGCTTCTTGCCGGAGATGCCCAGCTCCTTCTCCATCTCGTACTCGACGGGCAGGCCGTGGCAGTCCCAGCCGAAGCGCCGTTCCACCTGCCGGCCCTTCATGGTCTGGTAGCGGGGAATGACGTCCTTGACGGTGCTGGGGATGAAGTGCCCGTAGTGCGGCAGCCCGGTGGCGAACGGGGGGCCGTCGTAGAAGACGAACTCCTCCGCGTGCACGCGCTGCTGCGAGATGGATTTCTCGAATATCTTTCTTTCCTGCCAGAAAGCGAGGACCTTCTCCTCCATCGCAGGGAAGCTCACCTTCGGGTCCACGGGCCTGTACACGGGGTCCTCCTTGCAATCATATACGGAGAAAATCGATCGAGCGTCAAGCTTGGACCAGCGCGCAACTGCGTCGCCCAGCGCGCAACTGCGTCGCCCAGCGCGCAACTGCGTCGCCCAGCGCGCAACTGCGTCGCCCAGCGCGCAACTGCGTCGCGAGGCGCGCTCTTGCGTCGCCCGCGCGCTCTGCTTAAATGGGCGCACATTATGCGGAAATACAGAGACCAATGGCGCGGGATTCGTGGCGTCTGCCCTCGGGACGATGGCGGAAGCGGCGGCACTCCCGGCCGTGGATCCCGCTGCCATCACGGCGGAGACGCCGCCCAAGCCCGAGCTCGGCGACATCGCTTTCCCCATGTTCCCGTTTGCCCGCGCGTTTCGAAAGGCGCCTCCTGCCATCGCGGCAGAGGTGGCGCGCAGGGTGAACGAGGACACCCGCACCCACGGCCTCGGGGAAGCCGCGGCGGAAGGGCCGTACGTCAACGTGCGCCTCTCCCGCACGGCTGTCGTGCGCGACATCCTGGCGGAGGTCCCGCGGACGGCGCGCGCTACGGGCGCGGGCACGAGCCTGGGCGGCCAGCGGGTCATGCTGGAGTTCTCCTGCCCCAACACGAACAAGCCCCTCCACCTCGGCCACCTCCGCAACGACGCCATCGGGGAAAGCCTCTCCCGGATCCTCGCCGCGGCGGGCGGCGTCGTTCGCAAGGTCAACCTCATCAACGACCGCGGGGTGCACATCTGCAAGTCCATGCTCGCCTACATGATGTTCGGCGGCGGCGCCACCCCGGCAGGCGGAGAATACCAAGGGCGACCATTTCGTCGGCGAGCTACTACGTGAAGTACGCCCAGCACGCGAAGGAGCACCCCGAGGCGGAGGAGGAGGTCCGGGCCATGCTGCGCACCTGGGAGGAGGGGGACCCGGAGGTCATGGCGCTCTGGACGAAGATGAACGCCTGGGTCATCGACGGGCATCCAGGCAAGCTACCGGCGGACCGGCGTCTCCTTCGACCAGGTGTACTTCGAGAGCGACATCTACAAGCTGGCGACGCGACGTGATCCTGGACGGACTCGCGAAGGGGCTGTTCCAGCAGGACCCTGATGGCTCGGTCTGGGTCGACCTCACGCCGCAGGGCATGGAACGCGAGGTGCTCCTGCGCTGGGACGGCACGTCGCTGTACATCACGCAGGACATCGGCGTCGCCATCCAGCGCTCCAAGGACTGGCCGTTCGACAGGCTGATCTACGTGGTTGCATCCGAGCAGCGGCACCACTTCCACGTCCTGTTCAAGGTCCTGGAGCTCCTGGGGTACCCGTGGGCAGCCAACCTGCACCACCTCGCCTACGGCATGGTGAACCTGCCGGAAGGCAAGATGAAGTCGCGCGAGGGCACCGTGGTGGACGCGGATGACCTGCTGGACGAGCTGGGAAGCTCTGGCCGCGGAGGAGATCAGGGCAAAGGAGCGCGAGGAGGAGGTGGGGGACCTCGCGCGAGACCGCCCGGGACATCGCGCTGGGCGCGCTGCACTACTGGCTCCTGCAGGTGACCGCGGTGAAGGACATGACCTTCGACCCGAAGGAGTCCATCTCTTTCAACGGGAACACGGGGCCCTATCTCCAGTACACCGGGGCGCGCATCTCCAGCATGCTGCGCAAGTTCGAGGAACAGGAAAGACTCCTTCAGCGGGGGCACGGTGCAGCCTGGGCTGCTCTCGCTGCCGGAAGAATGGGAGATCGCCAAGTCTCTCGCCCTCTTCCCGGAGATCGTCGCCGCGGCCGCGCGGGACCTCAACCCCTCGGTGCTCACGGCGTACCTCTTCGAGCTGTGCAAGGAACTTCAGCCGCTACTACCAGGACCACCCCGTTCTGCGGAACGAGAACCGCGACCTGGTGATGTCGCGGATCGCGCTGGTCAGGGAGATGCAGCAGGTGTCTGAGGAACGGGATGGCCCTGCTGGGGATCCCTTTCCTGGAGGCCATGTAAAGGCGTTGGTGAGCCAGAAGCTGCCATCCGCGCTGACGTAGCCGAGCCGGAAATAGCCCGGCAGAGCGGACGGTGGCACGGCGAACACGAATCGGCGCGCCTGCGGGGTCCCAGGCTGCCGGGGGAAGCGGGTCGAGCCCCGCGTACAGGGCCGCCCGGACCGCGCCAGGCGGACGGAATGCGCCGCGCACCTCCAGGCTCCGCCGGCGCCATCCAGCCCAGCCCGTCAACGAGCTTCTGGCAGAAAAGGACCACCCAGACCTGCCGACGACGGCCCCGGCTGACACGCTCATCCCCCATCCTGCGTGCGTCCAGGCAGGGTCTTCAGGAGATCGCGGTGCTCCGCGCTCGCATCCACCCGTTCTCCACAGCGCCAAGCGCCGGGCCGGCCCCGAGGATCTCGCCGACGCGCGCCTCGGTGCCTCCCACGGCACGGTAACGATCCAGGGCCGTGGAGCCGTCCGCCCCGCGATGGCTCAGCAGGCCGGCATGCGGCAAGCACGTCCGCCCAGCTCTGCGCGGCGGCGCAAAGCAGCGCGTCGGCGGCCACGTCGGCGAACCCGGCCGCCTCTCGGGAGGAATTGAGCCAGGCCAGGGGGCTCTGCACGCCGGTGCCGCGTCCGCGGCGGCCGCGGAGGGGAGGAGAAGCGCCGCAACGATCATCAAACAGCCTGCAGTAGTTCTCATTTTGAAGCCGACGGTGCGATTCTCATTGTGCACGACTCTCGAGGTGCCGTTCTTTGCCGCTTTCAACGGTTCGCGATCCTGTGTAGGTGCACAATGAGAATCCCTGAACAGCCTGCTCTATGCACGTCGAACCGGATTCTATATAGTGGAGACGGGCCAGTGCAAGGATACTTCCCCGGAGAAATGCATGGCAGACCTCCAGACGATACGCAACATAGGAATCATCGCGCATATCGACGCGGGGAAGACCACGACCACGGAGCGGATCCTCTTTTCACCGGGAAGACGCACCGCATGGGCGAGGTCGACGACGGCGAGGCCACCATGGACTGGATGGAACAGGAGCAGGAGCGCGGCATCACCATCACCGCGGCGGCCACCACCTGCTACTGGCGCGACCACCAGGTCAACATCATCGACACCCCGGGGCACGTGGACTTCACCGCGGAGGTGGAGCGCTCCCTGCGCGTCCTGGACGGCGCGGTGGCGATCTTCTGCGCGGTCGGCGGCGTGGAGCCGCAGTCGGAGACCGTCTGGCACCAGGCGGACCGCTACGCGGTGCCCCGCATCGCCTACATCAACAAGCTGGACCGCATCGGGGCCGAACTTCCACGGCGTGCTGGAGGAGATGAGGACCAAGCTCGGGACCGACCCCGTGCCGCTGCAGCTTCCCATGGGCGCCGAGGCGGATTTCGAAGGCGTCGTCGACCTGGTGGAGATGCGGGAGATGCGCTGGAGCCAGGAAGACCAGGGCGTCACCATCGGCACCGCCCCCATCGACGCCGTCCCGTCTGGCCGAGGCGCGCAGATGGCGCGAGAACCTCCTTGACCAGCTCACGCACATCTCCGACGAGATCACCGAGCTGTACCTGCGGGGCAAGGAGATCCCCGCGGCGCTGCTGCAGAAGGTCATCCGCCAGGGCACGCTGTCGCCGCGCGTTCACCCCGGTCTCTGCGGCGCCTCCCTGCGCAACGTCGGGGTCCAGCCGCGTCCTGGATGCCGTGGTGGACTTCCTCCCCTCCCCCCTGGACGCCCGCCCGCGCGCGGGCATCACGTCAAGAAGGACGACGCGGTGGAGGTCCCCTGCAAGCCGGAAGCGTTCGCCCTGGGGCTGGTGTTCAAGCTCCAGGCCAACAGGGAAGCGGGCAACCTCTGCTACGTGCGGATGTACTCGGGGAAGATCAAGGAAGGGCAGACCGTCTACAACATCAGCAAGAAGAAGCGGGAGCGGGTCAACCGGCTCCTGCGCATGCACGCCAATCACTCCCAGCAGCTCGACGCGCGTGGAGGCCGGGGACATCGCGGTGATGATCGGTCTGAAGGGCTCCCAGACCGGCGACACCCTCGGCGTGGAAGGCGTTCCCCATCCTGCTGGAGAAGATGCATTTCCCCGAACCGGTGATCTCCGTCGCCATCGAGCCGAAAACGCTCTCGGAGCGAAAGAAGCTCTCCGAGGTCCTCGAGGTCCTCGCCCTGGAGGACCCCACGTTCTCCGTGAAGGAGAACGAGGAGACCGGGGAGCTCATCATCTCCGGGCATGGGCGAGCTGCACCTGGACGTCCTGGTGACGCGCATCTTCCGCGAGTTCAAGGTGGAGGCGCGCGTGGGCAAGCCGCAGGTCTCCTATCGCGAGACCATCAGCGCCGAGGTGACCCACGTGGAGAAGTACCACCGCATGATCGCGGGCAAGGAGCACAGCGCGACCATCACCATCGCGGTGAGCCCGCGCGCCGCGCGGGGACGGGCAACCAGTTCACCTCACGGATCCCCGACGGCGCGCTGCCGGAAGAGCTGGTGGCCGCCGTGGAGCGGGGCGTGACCGCCGCGTTCGGGTCCGGGGTCGTCTACGGGTACCCCGCGCTGGACATCGGGGTGACGCTGGTGCGAGGCGGAGTACCACCAGGCCACCTCGACCGCCATCGCCTTCGAAGCGGCGGGCGCGATGGCGTTCGACGCGGCCTGCCGCAAGGCCGCGCCGATCCTCCTGGAGCCCATCATGGCGGTGGACGTGCTGACCCCCTCCGAGTTCCTCGGCGAGGTGATCGGCAACCTCAACGCGCGCCAGGGGCTGATCGTGAACGTGGAGAGCAAGCCCGGGCGCGGATCACGTCAAGGCGCAGGCGCCGCTGGTCGCGATGTTCGGCTACTCCACGGCTCTGCGCAGCGCCACCCAGGGCCGCGCCACGTTCACCATGGAGTTCTCCCATTTCGCGGAGAAGGTGGGCGGCTTCGGCGAGGGCGCGTTGAGCCCGGACGGCGCGTTCCCGGAGCCTGTTTTGTTGACAAAAACAGGGTGACGGCTTAAAGTACGCCAATCCTCAAACAGCAAGGAGCCACGAATGAGTGTTCCGACGCGCTCACTGCGAAATATCGCCTTCGCCGGCCACGGCGGCACGGGCAAGACCACCCTGGTCGAGGAGCTGCTCGCCGCCGGGGGGGCGATCCCGAAGGCGGAGAGGGTCGAGACGGGCAAGACGGTGAGCGATTTCACCGAGGAGGAGATCTCGCGGAAGATCTCCGTGCACGCCTCCCTCAGCCATCTCACCTGGAAAGACTGCAAGATCAACATCCTGGACACCCCGGGCTCCGCGGACTTCGTCGGCGAGGTCGTCGCGGCGTTCCGCGTGGCGGAATGCGCCGCGCTGGTGGTGGGCGCCGACGTCGGCGTGCAGATCGAGACCATCAAGCTGTGGCGGCGGCTGGCGCGAGCTGGAGAAGCCGCGCTTCGTGTTCGTGAACAAGATGGAAAAGGAGCGCGCGGATTTCGACAGGAGCGTCGCCGACCTCGCGGAAAGTTCAAGGCCAGCTTCGTTCCCGTCGTGATCCCCCTGGGCGCGGGGCCGGATTTCAAGGGCGTGGTGGACCTCATGGACCAGAAGGCGTACATCGGCGGCAAGGAAGACGCCGATCCCGGACGGCGCAAAGGCCGAGGTGGAAGCGGCGCGGCAGAAGCTCATCGAGAGCGCCGCCGAGGGTGATGACTCGCTCATCGAGAAGTTCTTCAACGAGGGCACCCTCTCCGCGGACGAGATCCGCAAGGGACTGGCGCGCGGCATGAAGAGCGGCAAGCTCGTTCCCCGTGCTCTGCGGTGCCGGCCTCACCGGCGCGGGCATCGAGCTGCCTGCTGGATTTCATCGCCTACGCCGTCCCCTCCCCGGAGGGAGTCGTCAAGGGCAAGACGGCGGACGGAAGGACATCGAGCGCAAGGTCTCCGAGACGGAGCCCGCCTCCTGCTTCATCTTCAAGACGGCCATGGACCAGTTCACCGGGAAGCTCTCCTTCTTCAAGGTCATGTCGGGAAAGATCGCCGCGGATGCGACCTGGTGAATCGCCCGGGAAGGACAAGAAGGAAAAGATCACCAAGGTCTACACGTGCCTGGGGAAGAAGCTGGAGGACGTGCCCGAGCTCGTGGCGGGCGACCTCGGCGCTCTTCACGAAGAGCCCGACCCTGCGGACCAACGACACCCTGCACTCCCCCGATGCCCCCATCGTCTACCCGCCCCTCGAGCTGCCCACCCCCATCCACGCGCTTGCCATCTCGGCCAAGGCCAAGAAGGACGAGGACAAGATGAACCAGATGCTCCACCGCACCATGGAGGAGGACCTCACCTTCCAGGTCTCCTACGACAAGGAAACGAAGGAAACGGTCATCTCCGGGCATGGGCGAGCTGCACATCGGCATGATCCTGGACAAGATCCGGGAGAACCAGAAGATCGAGATGGAGACGAAGATCCCGCGCGTTGCCTACCGGGAGACCATCCAGGGCAAGGCGGAGGCGGAGTACACCCACAAGAAGCAGACCGGCGGCCACGGCCAGTACGCCAAGGTATCGCTGGAGGTGAACCCCATCCCGCGCGGGGAGAAGTACAAGTTCACCAACGCCATCTTCGGCGGTGCGATCTCCAAGGGCTACATCCCCGGCATCGAGAAGGGCGTCATCGAGGCCATGGACGCGGGCATCCTGGCCGGCTATCCCGTGGTGGACGTCGAGGCGAGGGTCGTCGACGGCAAGGAGCACCCCGTGGATTCATCGGAGCTCGCCTTCAAGCTGGCGGCGCCGTGAGGCCTTCCGCGAGTGCATGCGCAACGCGAAGCCCGTCCTCCTGGAGCCCGTGTGCAACCTCACCGTCTATCGTCGACGAGCAGTACCTCGGCGCCGTTCTCTCGGACCTCAGCGCCAAGCGCGGCAAGGTCTCAGGGCAGAACCCCATCGGCGGCGGGATCCTCGAGATCAAGGCGCAGGTGCCCCAGGCGGAGCTGATGCGCTACGCCATCGACCTGAAGGCGCTCACGGCGAGCACCGGCTCCTTCGAGATCGAGTTCGACCACTACAGCCCCATCTCGGGCCGCATCGCTGAAGACGTCATCAAGGCGGCGCAGGCGGCCAGGGCGGAAGAAAAGGAATAGCAGGAAGCTCTCTTCGATCAGGGAAAGGCGGCGCGCGCCTAGACGATCAGCCGCTCGGGGAGAAAGAAGTGCACCAGCGCGGCGGCCAGCCCCATCATGCCGAGCGTGGTCCGGTAGGCGAGCGGCGCGCGCGCCGGCCTTTCGCTCATTTCACCGCGCTCCGCCGGGAAGAGGGCTTCCTGCTTGAACACCTCGAAGAGGAGAGCCACTCCCATGGCCATGCCGGCAGCAGACGGGGCAAGAGGTCGCCAAGGATGATCGGCGGCTGTCGCCGGGAACAACAGCGTGAGAAAGCCGACAAGGAGCGAGGAGAGACCCGGCCGTCATGCTTGCCGCGACGGGCTGGAAAGACCGTCGGTCGCCGCACGGGACATTGGCGAACTTCCGCGCAATCCAGTCAGACGCCAGGATAATGCCTGCGAGCGAGTTTGCGGTGACGGAAAGGAAATAGAGCTGGAGCATCTCCCCCTCCCCGCCGGGATCATAGGGGAGGCGCACCGGCGCGTCAAGGTGAAACTGATCCGCACACCGCGGGGGACGCGCGCCCGGGCTTCGGTGCGCGTTCATCGGCTGCCGCCCGGACTGAACGCCAGCATGCGGCGATCGGTGCCGATGGTGACTTCTGCCTGCACCGTGCGGACTGCCGGGGTCATGGGAAGCTGTCCGCGGATGACAGTCGAAGGAGCGGCCAGGGCGCCGGAGAGATCAACCGTTGCGCCGGAGTCGGGGAGCACGACATGAACCTTCGCCCGCGGCGCCGCGGATGCATCGGTGCCCCCGACGGGAGCCGGCGCGCCTCGGGACGTGAACGTGAATGCCACCAGGAGCAGGTCACCGTCGGTCGCCGCTTCCAGCCGAACGTCCCAGCCGGGGAAGCGTGCGGTGCGTGGGGAATGGCTCAGCGTCACGAAAGCTCCCACAGCGAGCGCAAGGACCAGCAGGGGGAGGAAGAGGAGCCTGCCCATCCTTCCCCGGCGCCGCCGCGGTGCCGGGGCGTCGTCGAACCGTGCCGTCGGCCGCGATGGCGCGGTGTCGTCGTAGACGTCCACGCCCTTGCGGATCTTCAGGACGGGATTCTTCATGTCCCGAGCGCCGGCGAGAGAAGCGGCACCAGGTCTTCCGCGAGGAACCATCCCAGGCGCCGCGCCGCTTTCCTGCCGACATGCGCGTGCAGTGAAACGCCGAAAAGCGCCGCGTCAACGGGGGTCATCCCGCCCGCGAGCCCCGCCGCGACGATTCCCGCGAGCACGTCACCGGAGCCGCCGGTAGCGAGGGCGGGGTTGGCGCCGTCGAGGATCCAGTACCTGCCGTCAGGCGCCGCCACCACCGTGGAGTGCCCTTTCAGGACCACCACCGCGTCACGCCGGGATGCGAATGCGCGCGCGCGTGCCACCGGGTCATCCATCACTTCGGCCTTGTCGATTCCTGCCAGCCGCGAGAACTCTCCCGGGTGCGGCGTGAGCACCCATGTTCCCTTGAGCGTGGCCGCCCCGGCTTCGAACGCGCCAAGGAGCGTCAGGGCGTCGGCATCAATCACGCCGGGCAGGGAGAGCGAGAGGAGGTGCCGGAGCCACCTGCCGTTCGGGTCGGTGACTCCCCACCCGGGCCCCGCGAGGACCGCCGAGAAAGGCGCGGGGTCCCAGGGAGGCGCCGCGCCGAGCGCCGCATCGACGTCCCAGGGCCTGCACATGACAGAGGTGAGCCGCGGCGCGATCACGGGGTACGCATCCGCGCTCGCATGGAGCGTCACCAGCCCGACCCTGCACGCGGGCAGCGGCCGTGGCACAGAGCCACGCGGCGCCCGTGGTGCCCCTGGCGCCTGCGAACACGGCGAGATGGCCCCGCTGGTTCTTGTGGGCATCAGGGGGAACCGGCGAGGACCTTCTCTTTCCACGTGGAGCGCGTGATCATCTCGCCGGGGATGGCGGCGTCCTCCACGAGCGCGCGGGGAAAGCCCACCGGCACCACGAGGATCCGGCCGCACAGACACGCGGGCGCGGGGCAGGTAGAGGCAGCTCTTGGGCAGGCCCATGGTGAGGGTGAACGATGAATGCACCGCCGGGTCGCCGCCGCGGTAGCCGTCGCGCACGCCGCTGGGAACGTCCATGGCGACCCTGGTGCCGCGCGCAGCGTTGACGAGGGGCACCAGGTCGGACAGCGGCGGGCGCAGGGCGCCGCGCAGGCCCGTGCCCGCGATGCCGTCGACGATCCAGTCCGCCTCGGCGAGAACGCTGCGGCCGCGGTCAGGCTCCGCGGGCCAGTCGACGCACGAGATCCCCAGTGCCTCGCACATGGCGAGCATCCTGCCCGGGTCCGCGTCCGGCTCGGGCGCCCGGCTGCCAGGAGCACCGTCGGTGTGCCGATCCCCTCCACCGCGCTGCGGCGCGCCATGACAAGCGCGTCCCCGCCGTTGTTGCCCCTCCCCGCGACGAAGACAATCCGTGCGGCGGGGTCCGCACCTGCCGCGGCAAGCAGGCGGCGCATCATCATCCAGGCCTTCACGCCCGGCGTCTTCCATGAGGAGCGTCGACGGGAAAGCGAACTCGGCCTGCGAGCGGCGGTCGATCTCCGCCATCGACTCCGAGCTCACGACCTTCACGGCTCGCTCCCCGTCGGGCAGGAGATCCGACCGCCACCACGAGATGCGCGCCTTCGTGCGGTCGGCGAACAGCCCGTAGATGATGCCGGTAGGAGAGAGATGGACGTCCCGGAAGGTGAGCTCGGAATCCTCCATGACAACGCGGCGGGCAGCCTTCAGCCGGCCCGAGGCGTCGAGCATCTGGAGCGTGTAGAGGTTCGTGTCCGTGTAGGCGAGGAGGTAGATACAGCCCGTTGGTGCTCAGCCCGAGGAGGTCGCTCGGGGGAGACGGGATCTCGGTGGTCTTCAGGTCCTGCCTGCTCCTTGCGGGGAGGGTTCGCGGGAAACTCGACGGGAGAGCGGCCGTACTGCCGGGTGCGCAGGTCGAGCTTGTACGCGCGCGGCCTTCACGTCCTCCGGGACGCTCGTGCCGGCGATGGCGACATTCGTGTACGTGTATGATGGCGAGGTAGAGGATCGGGCTCTGCAGGTCCGGGAAAATGTTGATGAGGGTGGGAACGGCGCCTTTCGCCGCGGGCACCGGCAGGTGGTCTTGTCGATCACCGTCCTTGTAAAGAAGCGCCGCGTCGCGCGAGAACCAGTAGACCACCCAGGAATAGTCCGGGAGCCTGCAGACCACGACGAGCTGGTCCTGGGCCGTGACGGAGAGACTGTAGATGTACGGGAACGGCGTCCCGCCGATTCCTTCCTGGCCGAGGTACCCGAGCGGCCTGCCTTTCCTGTCGAAGCGCAGCACCACGCGGGTCAGCACCATCCCCAGGGCGGGGTCCTTGACCTCCTTCGCCGCCGCGATGGCGTCCTCCACGTAGAGCGTCCTGTCGCTCGCCACGGCGATCTGCCCGATGTCCGTGAACGGATAGGCCACGGCGCCCCGCGTGGCGGCGTCCGTCGTGGCAGCGGGATCCACGGGCCCCAGTGTCGTCGGGGCCGGGTTGGTCTGGGGATTGTACAGGAGGAACAGGAGGTCGCCGTAGGACGAGAAGACCATGATCTTGCCGGCGTTCCCATTGGCCACGTAGAACCAGCCGTCGCGCATGTACACGCTGTTGGTCTTTTCCGTCATGGCCCCCTCGAACTGGAAAAGATCGATCTGGTCTTCCAGCTTGCCGAGGGAGATGGTGAACAGGTCGTCGCCCAGCAGGTCCTCGATGCCCTTGCGCTGGCAGCCGGCGAGGGCGAAGACGACGCACAGGGTCGCGGCGCCGAGGGCCAGGAAGGTTTTCACGGAGCGATGCGGCATCAGCGCTCCATGGTAGCGGCGTTCCCTTGACCTGTCAATCTCCCGGGCTGTGCAATGCCGCCATGGCCTCCACGGTGCAGAACATCCTCACCTTTTTCCTGGGCTCGAAGCACGAGCGTGATCTCAAGGAGCTCGTGCCCATCGTCCAGAAGATCAACGCCCTCGAGCCGGAGGTCATGGGTCTCCCGGATGCCGCGTTCGCCGAGCGCACGGCGCGGATGAGGGAACAGGTCGCCGGCGGGGCATCCCTCGACAGCCTGCTCCCGCAGGCATTCGCCCTGGTGCGCGAGGCGGCGCGTCGGCGGCTGGGCGAGCGCATCTTCGACGTGCAGCTCATGGGCGCGGTGGTCCTGCACAAGGGCCGTATCACGGAAATGAAGACGGGGGAAGGCAAGACGCTTGCCAGCGTTCCTGCCGCGTACCTCAACTCCCTCACCGGGAAGGGCGTGCACGTCATCACGGTGAATGACTACCTGGCCGAGCGCGATGCCGCGTGGATGGGCACCATCTACACGCTCCTCGGCGTCAGCGTGGGAGTCATCCTCAGCCAGATGGACAACACGCTGCGCAAGGCCTCCTACGCCGCCGACATCACCTACGGCACGAACAACGAGTTCGGCTTCGACTACCTTCGTGACAACATGTGCTGGGACCCCGCCGACAAGGTCCAGCGCGGCCACGCCTACGCCATCGTGGACGAGATCGACAACATCCTCATCGACGAGGCCCGCACGCCGCTCATCATCTCCGGCATGGCGGAGGACGACACCTTCAAGTTCGCGGAGGTGAACAAGCTGGTGGACCAGCTCACCGAGTGCGAGAAGGACCCCGAGACGAAGACCTACCCCGAGGGAGACGCCCAGCCGAAGGGGGACTTCAAGCTCGAGGAGAAGAACAAGCGCGTCACGTTCACCGACGAGGGGATGAACCACATCGAGGCGCTCCTCCAGCGCCGGGGGCTCATCAGGGACTCGCTGTTCACCGACGAGAACTTCGAGTACATCCACTACTTCACGCAGGCGCTGCGCGCCCACAAGCTCTACGCAAAGGACGTGGACTACGTCGTCCAGGACGGCAAGGTGCAGATCGTCGACGAGTTCACGGGGCGCATCCTCTACGGCCGCCGCTACTCCGAGGGTCTCCACCAGGCCATCGAGGCCAAGGAGCGCATCAAGATCGCGATGCGCAACCGCACCCTGGCCACCATCACCTTCCAGAACTACTTCCGCATGTACGGCAAGCTCGCCGGCATGACGGGCACGGCGGACACCGAGGCGCAGGAGTTCGGCAAGATCTACAACCTCGACGTCGTGGTCATCCCCACGAACAGGCCCGTGGTCCGCGCGGACGGGGACGACGAGATCTACCTCACCGAGGAGGAGAAGCTCGGCGCCATCTGCGACAGCATTGCCGAGCACCACGCGAGAGGCCAGCCCGTTCTCGTGGGCACCATCTCCATCGAGAAGTCGGAGCAGCTCTCCCGGTTGCTCATCGCCCGCGGCATCCGCCACGAGGTCCTCAACGCCAAGAACCACGCCCGCGAGGCCATGATCATCGCCGACGCCGGCGCCAGGGGATCGGTGACCATTGCCACGAACATGGCCGGCCGCGGCACCGACATCAAGCTCGGCGGCAACCCCGAGTTCCGCGCGCGCAAGAAGGCGGGAACGCAGGCCTCGGAGGAGGACTACCGCAGGGC
The DNA here is from genome assembly GCA_963768665.1 of uncultured Spirochaetota bacterium. Taxonomy (GTDB): domain Bacteria; phylum Spirochaetota; class Spirochaetia; order SZUA-6; family Fen-1364; genus Fen-1364. Next base: position 32,438 of record CAVYIU010000009.1, read on the forward strand.
GCTGCAGGAAGAGCTGGGGAAGTGGCAGGCGGATTACGCCGAGGTGAAGGACCTCGGGGGTCTGCACGTCCTGGGCACCGAGCGCCACGAGGCACGGCGCATCGACAACCAGCTCCGCGGCCGCTCGGGCCGACAGGGTGACCCCGGCACGTCGCGGTTCTACATCTCCCTCGACGACGACCTGATGCGCCTGTTCGGGGAGAACATCAAGGGCCTCATGTCGCGCATGGGGATGAAGGAAGGCGAGCCGATCGTGCATCCCTGGCTCAACCGCTCCATCGAGCGCGCCCAGAAGAAGGTGGAGGAGCGCAACTTCGAGGTGCGCAAGCACCTGCTGGAGTATGACGACGTGCTCAACGAGCAGCGCAAGTTCATCTACGCGCGGCGCGACGAGATCATCAGCGACCCTCACCTGCAGCAACGCGTCATTGCCACCGGCGAAGAGCTGTTCGCCGAGATCTACGAGCGTTTCGTGAAGTCGGGGGAAAACCCCCAGACGCGCGTCGGCGTCCTCCTCGCCGAGCTGAAGGAAAGCCTCTTCTTCGATCCGCCGCAGAGCGCCGCGGAGCTGGCGGCGCTGACGCCGTCGGACCTCAACCGCGTCATCCTCGACGAGCTGCGCCAGAGCATCGAGGCGAAGGCCGCGTGAGATCGGCGAAGAGATCCTCAACCGCTTCATCCAGTTCGAATACCTGCGGGCCATCGACTCGCGGTGGCAGGACCACCTGGAGAACCTCGACTCCCTGCGGGAGGCGGTCTACCTGCGTGCCTACAGCCAGAAGAACCCCCTGCTCGAGTACAAGCTGGAAGGGTTCAAGATCTTCGACGACATGCTCTACGAGATCAAGACGGCCATCGCCCGCAAGATATTCCGGGTCCGCATCCAGCAGGCTCCGGAGACCGCCGCGGCCGGCCCGCGCCCGGCAGCGGCCGTGCAGGCGTCCCACACCGCCATGGGGCAGTTCGGTGCCGGCGGTCTTTCGGGGACCACGGCGGTCGGCCCCGGGGGTGGCCCGGGGGCGTTCGGCGGGAACGGCGGGTCAGCCGCGGCCGCGCAGCCGCAGGCGGTGCAGGTAAAGCGATCGGTGCCCAAGGTGGGAAGGAACGACCCCTGCCCCTGCGGCTCGGGGAAGAAGTACAAGTACTGCCACGGGCAGTAGGGCTGCCCCGCCCTGCCGCTCAGGCGCCGGCTCTTCCGGCGCGCCCTCTCATGTGCACGAGCGAGGCTCCCGTCCCGTAGAGCATGCCCGCGATGATCAGCCCGAGGCTCACGAGCTGGAGGACCTGCCCCGCCTTCACCGCCGGCGTCGAACGCACGAGCGTCAGCGGGATGCCGACGAGGGCCGGGATCTTGACGAGGAAGATCCCCAGGAGCCCCGACGTGAACAGGGACAGGGCGTCGCCGTTCCCGGGGCGCCGGAGCATTCCGCCCAGCCGCGCGCACAGCATCAGGAAACCGTTCAGCCCGAGCACGGCGAGGAAGAACACCAGGACCGGCAGGAAGAAGATGCCGATCACCGACACGACCATAAGGAGCGTGAACAGGGGCACGAGTACGATGGTGACGGCAAGGGTCACCAGGGAGGCTCTCCATGACGTTTCCAGTCCCCGCGTGGCGGCGAGCGCGCGGGCGGTTCCATAGTAGCAGGAGACGAACAGAGCGCCGCCGAGCAGGAGGTAGCCGAGGAGCTGCCGCGCGAACGCGAGGACCTGGACCGAGAACGCGGTCCCGAGGAACCCGAGGAAAGGGATCTTCACCCGGGGCAGCTCGTTCACGCTGCCGCGCACCGTCGACCCGGCGGCCGCGATCACCGTGCCGCCGAGGGCCACCACGTTGCCGGTGACCTCCGCCCGCGGTGAAAGCTCCACGGCCGAGCCGAGCACCCACACGTCGCCGTCCACGCGCGAGCTCACCGTCACCCTGCCCCCGATGCTTATCACGTCTCCCGTGCGGGGAGAATCGATCCGCACCGGCCGCCCCACGGTGACCCCGCCCGACAGGAGGAACGAGAGGCCGTTCAGCCCGACCGAGACGCTGCGATCCCCGCTGCGATAGACCAGGCGCAGCGGCAGGAGGCTCCACGTCGCCGTCTGCCCCGGCGTCTTCTCCGCGATGCCGAAGCCGAGCTGCATGCTGGAGGTGCCGTCACTAACCTCGACGAGTCCCGGATGCAGCTGGACGCCCGGAGAAGGCGCCGTCACGGACTGCGTGTAGGCGCGCAGCGCGGAGAAGAGCGCAAGAAGCGCGAGGATGGCGAGCACGAGCTTTCTCATGGAAAAACCCCCCGAGGAGATTATCGGATTCCGGGGAGATAAAGACGCGGATTCTGGGGAACGCCGTCCTTGCGGACCTCGAAGTGCAGGTGGGGCCCCGTGGCGTAGCCGGTGTCCCCCACGAGGCCGATCAACTGCCCCTCCGCGACGCGCGCGCCGACGTAGGTCCTGATCACGCTCATGTGGCCGTAGATGTAGGTGAACCTCTTGAGGGAGCTCACGGCAACGTAATTGCCCAGCATGGAATCGTACTGCGCGGCGACCACCACGCCGCTGGTGGCGGAACGGATGGGGGTCCCCATGGGCGCGGCCAGGTCCACGCCGGAATGGTGCATGAGCGCCCCCGTGAAGGGGTCCTGGCGGAGGCCGAAGGGCGATGACTCGTAGAAGCTGGTGAGCGGCCTGCCGACGAACGCGCCGATGCTGATCATGAGTGCGGCCCCCTCGTGCTGGACCCGGGGCAGGAACAGGGTCATGCCCTGCGTGAGCTGGTCCCGCGTGAGGCCGTTGGCCGCCAGGATGTCATCCGGGGACACCCGGTACTTCTGGGCGAAGGTGTCGAGGTCACCGCTGAGGGCGACGGGAATGCCGTCCTCGCTGGGCACTTTCAGCAGCTCGCCGACCATGACGCTGTGAACGCCGCGGCCATCGACCCTGTTCAGGGAGGACAGCGTGTCCGTGCTCACCCCCAGCTTCGTCGCTATGGAGCTCATGGTGTCCCCACGGTGGGCCTTGTACTGCATGATCGCCACGGGAGGCTGGTTCGTGGACAAGCCGCCGATGGACGTCCCCACTCCCTGCATTGCTGCCGGTCGGGGGGATCCGCGGGTGCTGCCCGCCGCAAAAAGAAGGCTCCAATCGGTGGGCTGATAGAGCATGGGTTCCCCGGGGGGCGGGAACGGCAGGCGCGCGCCGAGCACCAGCAGGACTGTGCTGAAGACGAATGTCAGGGCCGTGGCCAGGAGAAGGTGCCGGCGCACAGGGTACACCCATCGTTCCAGTGACTCCCTGGCCGCCCTCCGGAGACGTTCTGCATGCTTTCTTGCCATGGCCGTCCGTAATCTATTTCAGGAACCGCAAAGGGTCAACCGCCTCGCCGTCCTTGAAGATGGAGAAGTGGAGGTGGGGCCCCGTGCTGTAGCCGGTCGTGCCCAGCTCCCCGATCTCCTGGCCCTGGTTGACCCGCTGGTTCCTGGTCACGATGTACCTGGTCAGGTGACCATAGAGGGTCTGGTAGACGCCGGAGTGCTGGATGATCACGTAGTTTCCGTAGTTGAAGTTGAAGCCCACGGAACGCACTGTCCCGGCCATGGCGGCAACGATCGGCGTGCCCGGCTTGTTCACGATGTCGATGCCGTTGTGGAGGTTCGGAACTCCCGTGAAGGGATCCGGCCGTTCGCCGAAGTACGAGCTGATCGGTCCACGCACCGGGTACATGAAAAGGCTCCCGAGGATCCGGTTCAGCTCGTTGGTATCCAGGCGGGCGCCGGGGATGAAGAGGTCCTGTCCGACGGTGATCAGGGAGCTCGACAGCATGTTGGCGTCCAGGATGCCGTTGAAGTCCACGCCGTAGGAATGCGCGATGCCCTGGAGCGTGTCGCCGCGGCGCACCGTGTAGCGCAGGCCGTCCGTGTTCGGGACCGAGAGAAGCGTGCCTGCGGGGAGGGAGCGTGCGTCGCGGATGCCGTTCCAGCTCACCAGGGTATCGACATTCAGCCGGAACCGGGACGCGATCTTCGAGAGCGTGTCACCGCCCGTTGTCCTGTACGAGGAAACCTTCAGCGTGTTGAGGAGCGACGGGCTGGCCGCGCTCGCAGGCACCGGCGGCGGGTCCGGCACCAGGAGCTGGTACAGCGCCGGGTCCACGTCCGGGGAGACCGGCAGCGCCGCGTGCTGGGGACCGAGACCCAGCCGCACCGACCCCCCCTGCGTCACCGCGATCGCGGCGAGCGCAAGGAGAAGGAGGCCGGCGTAGAGCCAGGGGGTCCGCAGGACCTCGGTGACGATCCGCAGGCGCGGCGCCTCTCCCGCCTCCGCGTGCTGCTGCTCCGACCGGCGCCGCGCTTCCTGCTCGCCGCGCCGGTTTTCCCTGCGCTCCGCCTTCCACCGCTTGCGCCGGACGAGCTGCCCGTCCAGGAAGCTGTGCCGGGGACTTTCCCCGTCGCGCGCCGGCGCGAGCAGGCGCCGCCTCTCGCGGCGGAGCCTGCCGTGCGTCGTCCGCGGCCCGACGCCGCGGAGGTCCTGGTCCCTCAGCGCGGAAAAGCTGCCGACGGGCCGCGCGACGAACTGCTCCCGCTGCGCAGGGAGCTCCCGGGTGCTCCACCGCACCCCGCTGGTGCCTAGGCGCGAAGGGACGGGAGAAATGTGTGCACCGCTCCGCGCGGGCGGAGACGGGCGCTTGCTGACCTGCTGGCGCTGGAGGATCGTGATCATAGGCGCTCTACCCACTCTATCGACAATTGTCGGGCCCCGTATTACTATCAAACGCCCTTGGGAGGGGACCAGTGACCGAACGCGGGGACAGCGCGCTCCCCCGGAAACGACTCATCATCTTTGCTGCCCTTCTGGGAGCCATAGCGCTCGCCCTCGTCGTCCAGCTGGTCCGTCTCACCGTCGTGCTCCCGTCCCGGGAGGGCGGGGCGTCGGTCGTCCTGCCCGAGGTCCAGCGCGGGAGCATCCTGGACCGCCAGGGCCGCATCCTCGCCATCACAACGCGCGTCCACCTCGTTTCCGTCTGGACGCCGTCCGTCGCGGACGCGGAGGAGACCGCCACGCTCCTTGCCCCCGTGCTCGGCCTGGATACGCAGGCGCTCGTGGACACCATCAGGACGCGTGACGGCTATGTCGTGCTCAAGAGGCGCATCAGCGAGAAGGAGTCGGCGGACATCGCGAAGCTGCAGGGCGACGGCAGGCTCCCGGGGGTCCGGATCGAGGACGACTTCGGCCGCCTCTATCCGCAGGGGCGCCTCGCGTCGCACGTGGTGGGATGGGTCGGATCGAACAACGTGCCCCTCGGGGGCATCGAGTACACGTACGGCAACGAGCTGGCCCCCCAGCCGGTCGGGACCGACACCGCCACGGTCTACGGCGACCAGGTCTTCCTCACTCTCGACCTGGACATCCAGGGCATCGTGGACCGCGTGGCGCGGGCCGCCATGGAGGCAAACAAGCCGGATTCCCTCATGGTCCTCGTCATGGACGCGCCCAGCGGCGAGATCCTCGGGTACACGTCGCTCCCCGATTTCGATCCCAACGAGCTGAACAGGGGCACGCCGATCGTGGATCCCAGCTCCACGAACAACCGCCCCGTCACCATGGCGTACGAGCCCGGATCGGTCTTCAAGATCTTCACGCTCTCGGGGCTTCTCGACATGGGCGCCATCAAGGCCACGGACACCTTCGACGACAGCGGACCCTACGAGAAGACGTTCCCCAGCGGGGAGAAGGTCCACATCGGCGACATCGCCTGGCACGGGTTCATCACGCCGCAGCAGATCATCCAGTTCAGCTCCAACGTCGGCGCCGCCCACGCCTCCGACCAGGCCGACAAGGCGAGCTTCTTCCGCATGGTCCAGCGCTTCGGCTTCGGCAGGCAGACGGGGATCCCGCTGCCGGGCGAGACGGCGGGAATCCTGAACGACGTGTCCCACTGGTCCGGCCGCACCAAGACAACCATGGTCTTCGGGCAGGAGATATCGGTATCGGCCATGCAGATGATGACGGCGGCGACCGCCATCGCCAACGGGGGCGTTCTCCTGAAGCCCCATATCGTGAAGAAGATCGTGAGCCCGCAGGGCGCCGTCCTGCGCGAGTTCACCCGGGAGCCGGTGTACGACGTGATCTCCCCCGACGCTGCCTCCGCGATGCTGCGGTGGATGGAAACGGCGGTCAGCACCCCCGTCGGCACGGCGCGGCGCGCGGCGGTGGACGGCGTGCGCATCTCGGCCAAGACGGGGACGGCGCAGGTCAGGGACCCGAAGACCGGCCTCTATTCGTCGACTGATTTCATCGCGTCACTGATAGGCATCTTCCCGACCGACCAGCCCCGGTACATTGTCTACGTCGTGCTGCAGAACCCGCGGGGACAGAGCTACTACGGCTCACAGATCGCCGCGCCCATATTCCATGACGTGGCGGCGGGCCTCATCGACGAACAGGGGATGAGCCGCACCGGCACCGTCCCGGGAACGATGCCTTCCGTCGGGTCGCCTCCTCCTGCCGGCTCGGTGCAGGTGGGCGCCGCGATGCCTGACCTCCTGGGCACGCCGAAGAAGCTCCTCCTCCCCCTCCTGCTCCGGCGGGACATCGACGTCGTCATCAACGGCAGCGGCTTTGTCGCGCAGCAGGACCCCCCGGCAGGGGCGCAGGTCGCCGCGGGCATGAAGATCGTACTGGAGCTCAGGTGAGCCTGGCCGCGCGGAACCGCGAGGCGCTGGAGCGGTACCACCCCGAGGCTTTCCGTGCGGCTGCCGCCGGGGACCCGAGCACGGAGGGGCGGCTGCAGATCGTGCCGACGCCGTCCGGGGACCCCAGCCTCTCGGTGGACGGTGTCTCCTATCACAGCCGCTACGATCCCTGGAAGGATGCGCTCCTTGCCGCGGAGCGGGAGGTGGACGCCAGCGCCACGGCGATCATCGTCGTCGGTTTCGGGCTCGGCTACGGCGCGCAGGCAGCGCGCCGGCGCTATCCCCGCCTTCCGCTGCTGGTGGTGGAGCCCGACCGGGAGGTGTTCAACGCGGCGATGGCCAGCCGCGACCTCACCGATTTCCTCGCGGACAGCGGCGTCACTCTCTTCCTGGACCCGGGGCCGGAAGGGCTCCCGCGCGTCCTCGAATCGCTGCCCCTCGCGCGGCCGGCGTTCCTGCGCCTGCGGCCAGCGTTCCAGCGCAGCCCCCTCCTCTACCGCGCGGCCGAAGAGGTCCTCCAGTCCTGGCTCCTGAGAAAGGACATCAACACCAACACGCTGGCCCGGTTCGGGAGGCTCTGGGTCCGCAACCTCTGCAGGAACATGCGCGCGTTCGCGGAGAGCCCCGGGGTGGGAATCCTTGCCGGCCTCTTCGAGGGAATCCCGGCGCTGGTCGTGGCAGGCGGCCCCACGCTGGACGCCTTGCTGCCCCTCCTGCCCGCACTCCGCGAACGGATGCTCGTGGTCGCCGTGAATACGCCGCTGCGGCCGTGCATCGAGGCGGGAGTGGAGCCGGACTTCACCGTCGTCGTCGATCCCCAGTTCTGGGCGTCCCGCTCCCTGGACTGGACCGCGACGCGCCGGGGATGCCTGGTCGCGGAGCCGTCGACATGCCCCCGCGTCTTCCGCCGCGAAGACGCTCCCTTCTTCTTCTGCAGCTCCCTGTTCCCGCTGGGGGAAACTCTCGAGGAAGCAACGGGCCAGCGGGGCGCGCTGGGCGCCGGAGGCTCGGTGGCAACCTCGGCGTGGGACCTCGCGCGCCTGCTTGGCTGCCGTCCCCTCTACGCTGCCGGCCTGGACCTCGGGTTCCCCGGCATGAGGACCCACTGCCGCGGCGTGTACGTGCAGGACATGTGGCTCTCCTCGACGACGCGGCTCGATCCCCTGGAAGGGCTCTCCGCGCGGTCGCTCCGCGACATCGGGCTGTTCCCCACGCGCTCCACGGGCGGAGGCACCACCTGGACCGACAGGCGCATGCTCCTGTACAAGTGGTGGTTCGAGAACCAGCTGGCGATGCGGCCCGAGATCGCCGCCTTCACCCTTTCCGCCGACGGGACGGCAATCGACGGGATGCCCTGGATCGACCCCGCGACTCTCACGGCGCTGCCCGCGCGAAGGGCCGGGATCGACGCCGGCATGGAACGGGTGCGCACCCTGTACGAGGAGAGGCCCCGCCTGCCTGCCGCGGCGGCGCCCCTGCGCGCGGCGCTCGCGAAGGTGGAGACCGGGCTCGATCACCTGGAGGCGCTGGCGCAGCGTGGGCTGGAAGAGACGCTGCGCTTCGGGCAGGCCCTGGAGCGCGGCAGCGACCCCGGGCCCTCCCTGCGCGCGCTGGACGCCATCGATGAATCCATCCTCGGCGTGTCCGCCCGGACGATTGCGGGGTTCCTCATCCAGTCGGTCATCCACCGCATCGCCGGCGAAGGGGAAGCGTCCACGGGGAACCGGGAGGCGGTGGAGCGCAGCCGCGCCATGTACGAGGGAATCGCCGATTCTGCGCACTGGCAGAAGGGACTGCTGGCACGTGCCGCGCAGGACCTCGGGGATGATGAGCTTTCGGGCTAAAGGGATATGCCCGGGGCGCCGATCTTCATCGTGAGGAGCAATTCCTCATTTCCATAAACACGGTATGCTACAGACGTCCAGGCATACCGTTTTTTATTTCCCGCACATCACCGCCAGCTGCCGGGCAATCTGTTCCAGGCTCATCACGCCGTCCACTTTCCCCGACTCGATCGCCGCCCGCGGACGCGCCCATCACGATGACCCGGGGAGCCGCGCCGCCCGGGATTCCCCCCTTGCCCGGGGAACCGGGCCCGCTCTTCCTCGCCGGCAGCTTTCCCAGCGCGTGGATCTTCTCAACCAGCTCCCCACGGAGGGCCGTGTAGGAGTCCTTCAGCGCGTTGGCGGGCTTCGTGACGAAATCGGCGGCCCCGAGGGCCAGGGCACGGACCGTGGCAGCGGACGCCCGCCGCGTGTGGGAGGAAACCATGATGACACGCGTCGGCCGTGACTCCATGATCCTGGCGAGGGTGGCCAGGCCGTCCATCACGGGCATCTCCACGTCGAGGGTGATGACGTCCGGGGAGAGCGCGGACGCCATGGCAACGGCCTCCACGCCGTTGCGGGCGCTTCCCACGTGCAGCAGACCGGGAGAAGAGTGGATGATCCCAGCCAGGAGCTCCAGGAAAAAGGGTGAATCGTCGACGGTGAGAACGCGGAGGGTCATCGCGCGGGCCATGCCGCCGCGGGAGCCGGGTCAGCCCGCCTTCAGCGCTTTTTCTATGGCGGAGAGGATCCGCTCCGGTTTGAAGGGCTTCACGATGAAATCCTTCACGCCTGCCTTGATCGCCTCCACGATGAGGTTCTGCTGGCCGAGCGCCGAGCACATGATGACCCTGGCCCGCGGGTCGGCGGCGAAGATCCTCCGCATGGCTTCCAGTCCGTTCATGTTCGGCATGGTGATGTCGAGGAGGACGAGGTCGGGCCGGAGGTCTTTGAACTTGTCCACGGCTTCCACGCCGTCGGAAGCCTCGCCGACGATGGTGTAGCCCCGCTCCGTGAGGATCTCCTTCTGGATCATGCGCATGAAGGACAGATCGTCGGCAATCAGAATCGTGGCGCCCATGCATCCCCCTCTCGGAAGTTGTCGCGTCGAATGAACGACGTGTCAAGTATGAAAACGAGGCGCCCGTCCTCCAGGAAGGACACCCCGGCGAAGAGGCGGTGCGCGTTGAGAAGGTCGTCCACGGGCCTGATGACGATTTCACGCTCCTCGATGAGCTCGTCCACGACCAGGAAGGCCCGGTGCTCGGCGTTGCGCAGCACCGCTGCCGTGTACTCTTCCTCCCGGCGGCGTCCGTTGCCGAGCAGTCCGCCCAGGGAATGCACCGCGATCTCCTCCCCGTCCCACGGCGCCGTGTCCCGCCCCTCTTCCTCGCGTATCTCGGTGGCGAGGATCTTCACCGTGCTGTCGATGTCGGTGAGGGGGATCGCGTACAGGTGCGTATCGCCGCGGACGAGGAGCGCGTTGACGATGGTGAGGGTCAGCGGGAGGAGGAGGCTGACCCTCGTGCCCCTGCCCGGCTCCGTGGTGAGCACGACGTCCCCCTTGAGGTCGCCGCGCACGCGCGTCGCCACCACGTCCATCCCGACCCCGCGCCCCGAGAGGTCGGTCACCACGTCCTTCGTGCTGAAACCGGGCAGGAACACGAGGTCCAGCAGCTGCGCCTCCGTCAGGGTGGCCGCGTTCTTCACGTCCATGGCAAGCGCCTTGCGGCGGATGCCCGCCACGTCCATCCCGCGGCCGTCGTCGGCCAGGTCGATCACGATCATGCCGCCCTGGCGCCGGGCGGAGACCGTCACCCGTCCCTTCTCGCTCTTGCCCCGGCGCACGCGCTCCTCGGGGAACTCCAGGCCGTGGTCCAGGGCGTTGCGGATGACGTGCGTGAGCGGATCCGAGAGTGCCTCGACGACGCCGCGGTCGATCTCGGTCTCCTCGCCCTCGAGGACGAGCTCGACGCTCTTGCCGAGCTTCCGCGAGAGGTCCCTGACGAGGCGCGGCAGCTTGCTGAAGATCACGGAGATGGGGATCATCCGCGTGCTCATCATGGCCTGCTGCATGCCGCCGGAGATCTTGTCGAGCGAGTCGAAGGCTTCGGAAAGCCCCTCCCGGACGGTCGCCGCGTCCGTCCCCTTGCCGAGGTCATCGGAAAGACGCGCGATCTGGGACTTGTGCAGGACGAGCTCGGCGATGAGGCTCCACAGGTCGTCGAGCTTCCGCGTATCCACGCGGATGGACGTCCGCTCGGCCGGGCCGGCCCTGCGACCGGCCTCCTCCGCCCCGGCGGGCGCAGAGGCCTGCGGCGTGTCGCCGGTGGACGCCGTCGGCTCCGTGGCCGCGCCAGCGGCGGCTGCCGCGCCGGCTCGCCCCCCCTCGGAAAGCCGCGCCATGAAGGCGGCGTAGTCGAGTCTTTCCAGCCCCACGACGCTCACCTGGTCCACCGCGGCCGCCGCGCGCAGCGCCTCCTCGCCGGCCGAGGTGGTCAGCAGGAATGTCGTGTTCCCGTAGAAAAGGTCGTCGGCCGGATCTCCCTCCATCGGAGGGTCGACCGCGATGACGTTCGCGCTGGTCTCGAGGTTGGCGAAGACGAGGTAGGCGCGCGGGAACTTCATGCCCTCGCTCTCGTCCACGCTCACCTTCACGAGGAAAAGCCCCTCGCCGCGATCGCGGGCCTCGGCGACCTGGAGCCGGGCAGCGGCGCCGAGGGAGAACGCGGAGGACCCTGTCGCGAAGGCGGGAGCGGGAGTGGATCCGGCGGCATTCCCGGCAGCCGCGCCCGCAGCTCCAGCCGCGGCGCGCACGGCGCCAGCCGTGCCGAGCCCGGCCGCGGCGGAGAGCGCTTCCCGGGCGGCCGTCGTGTCGAAGTCGCCATCGCTGCCTCCCCGGGCTATGGCGGCCATCATGTCGGCGATCATGTCAGCGCCGGCGAGCAGGCTCTCGATGACCGGCGTGGAAAGCGCGAGCGAGCCGTCCCTGGCAAGACCGAGAACGTCCTCCATGCGGTGCGCGAGGCCCGAAAGCACGGCGAACCCCATGAGAGCGGCTTCGGACTTCAGGGAATGGGTGAAGCGGAAGACCTCGTTGACGAGCGGCTGGTTGGCCCGGTCGTCGCCCAGCGCCTGCAGCGATTCTCCGAGCTTCTGGCTGATCTCCTCCGCCTCGTCGAGGAAGGCGCGCCGCAGCCTCGATTCGTCGAGCCCCGCAGCGGCCATCACGAGCTCTCCACGCGCCCGCCGGGGAGTTCCCGCCCCGCGCCGAGGACGCGCGCGAGATCGAGCACGACATGGAGGCCTGCCTCCGTGTGGGCGATGCCGGTGACGAACTCGGCGCGCGTGCCGAACAGGGTGGTGGCGCCGCTGGTGATGCCGGCGTCGTCGATGTCCACGATGTCGCGGACCTCGTCGACGTCCAGCCCGTAGGATCGGTCTTCCAGGCGCGCGATGATCACGCGCCGCTTGCGGGGGTCCGCGTCGCGGCGGTCGGGCTTTTCGGGATCCTGGATGCCGAGGCGCGCGCGAAGATTCACGACGGGAATGACGTCACCCCTCAGGTTGATCACGCCTTCGACGTACGGGGGCGGCTTCGGTATCCCGATGAGGCTCTCCAGCCGCATGACCTGGAGAACCTGCCCCACGGGGATGCAGTAGCGGCTTTCCCCGAGGGAGAACGACACGTAGCGCCTGCCCATGGCTGCCTCAGGATCCCGTGACGGACGGGAAGCGTGCGGGGCACCCGTCGCGACCCGGCCGCCGCCGCGCGCGCGCCGCCAGTGACCGTACCTGCGGGTCGGGATCTTCGGCAGCGAGCGCGAGAACCCCGACCGGCCCGCTGCCGGGCGCGAGGCGGGCTGCCGCGCGCACCACGGCGCGCCTCACCGGGGGACTGGACCACGCGAAAAGAGCCCCGAGCTCGCCGAGCGCCTGCCGCACGGCAAGGGAGCCCGCGGCTTCGACGACGCTGATGCGCACCGACTCATCCGCGTCCCACATGCCGCGGCGCAGCCACGCCCAGGCGGCAATGCACCCGCAGCCTCCGAGCGCGCGGGCAGCGGCGGCGCGCCTCTGCGGGTCGGTGCTCAGGAGGAGGACCTTCCCCATACGGGGGATCTCCGAGAGCGGGATCCTCGCGGAATCGTCAAACACCCTCTCCTCCCCCGGTACATTCGCTGCCCACCACGGCGCGCACTGCCAGGGCCGCGCCTCCCCGTGCTTTCTTTTTCGCCTCGATTTCGCCCACGACCGCGGCGAGGACGTGCTGGCGCTCGGTCGCGGGGAAAACGCACTCTTCGCGCGCGCCGGTTTCCCGGTCCCGCGCCCAGGCCCGCAGGACGCCTGTCCGGTCCAGCGCCAGGCCGATGTCGATGCGCACGGCGCCGCGCGGCCCGGGTCGGAAACCGGCCAGGAGAAACCTGCCGAGGAGCCCGCAAGGTTTCCCCGGCTGCGCACCGCACCACGCGGACCTCTACGGCGCGCTGGCCGTCCGCCACGGTCGTAAAGCGCTTCTCGTGCTCCGTCGGGAGGCGGGTGCCGGCGGGGATGAGCACGACCGAGCGCCGGCCCAGGATCTCGATCCCCAGGCCGCGGATGACCGCATCAGCGTGCCGCTCGCGCTCCACGACTGGCGCAGAATGAAAATCGCCGGCAATGCCCCTCACGCCTTTCCTTTCCGCTGCTCCAGGGAGATGATGAGCTCCACTTCGCCAAGCGGCGCACCGACCCGGCTCGCGATCAACGAGGGCGAGAAGCCCGAGCGGTACAGCATCATGACCCGCTGGCGGACATCACCCTCCGCGCCACGCCCCGCGGGCTCGGCCCCGCGGCCAAACGGCTCTGCGCGCGGTGACGGCCGCACGGACAGCTCCACCGCCAGCGGCGGCGGGCGGAGAGGCTCTTCCGCGGCCCCGGCCGGTGACCCGGCCGCGGGCACCGTCCGAGCCGCCGCCTCTCGACCACCGCCCTGCGTGGCCTGCGGCACGGGCCGCGGGGCCGGCGCAGGCTCGCGGGCCGGCGCCGCGGTCGGCGCGGCCGCGGGCCGACCTTCTGCCAACCTGCTGTAGATCTTCGTGCCCACGTCGTGCTTCTCGATCTCCCGCTGGAGCAGGCCTATCTTCTTATCGGCCGCGGCAAGCAGGTCGTTGAGGCTCCCGATGCGGTCTTCCATGAGGACGATGTTGCGGTCCGTGGTCTGGTTGAGCTCGACGAGGAGGCTGCTCACCTCGTCGCGTATCTCGGCGATCTGGGCCTCCGCGGTGGTGGCGCGGCGGAGCCGGTCCTTCAGGACGGCGTAGATGATGATGAGCCCGCCCACGTCCACGATGAGCGTGATGAGGATCGTGTACCACATGGGCTCAGCTGGTGATATCGACGTTGCGGCCCAGGGCGGGGTCGCGGAAAGCGGCCGGCGCCGGCGGGTTCTCGGGAGGTTTGCGGGGGCCGCGGCCCTGCCGCTTGCGCCGCTCCGCGCCGCGCCGTGCACGGTCCTTCACCTGCTCGGGGCCTTCTTCCTCCTGGGCGTGCGTCTCGTTCACGGAGGCGTCGGCCTGCGCGGCTTTCTGCACGAGCTGGGAGCCCTGGAGTAACTGGGCGGCGGGCGGGGCGTCCTTCTGGACCAGCTGTTGCTTGCCCACCTGGCCGGACTGGGTGAAGAGGGTCTGCAGGTCGATGGGGAGGATCGGCACCTACTTCCTCCTCATCAGCTCTTCGTCGAACGCCTCGTACTTCGTCACCTTCACTTCCCCTGCCTGCAGGAAGAAGGTCACGAACTTGAACTCGGTGCGCACGGCGAGGGCGCCGTTCTTGATGGCAAGCTTCACGCCCGGGTACACGCGCTCCGAGGCGCTGATCTTCCCGATGGTGTTGAGGGACGCGAGGTGGGCGTTGATGGAGCCGATCTCCCTGCTGCACTCCTCCAGCTGCCGGAGCATCTCCGAGCGCTGTTCGTTCTGCTCGGCGAGGTACTGCGCCTTTTCGGGGGGGAGCTTCTTCTGCACGCGGAGGAGGTTCTCCAGCGTCTTGATGTTGAGGTCGATCTCCTCCAGCGACTTCTCGACCGCCCGCTTGCTCGCTTCCAGGGCGACGAGGCGCTCCTTGCTCCGCGGGTCATAGCCGACCTCCAGGACCGTCTCGGTCCCCGCGACGGAACCGAGGATCTTGGAGTTGATCTCCTCCGACGCCCGCAGGCGGCCGCCGACGATCTGCGCCCTCTTGCCCTGGCAGAGGATCATCCTGTTGGCGTCCACCTGGGAGTGCACGATGCCGTCGGTGACAACCACGTACTCACCGGCGTCCACGCGCGCGTGCTCGATGAACTTCGAGTACAGGCTCTTCCCGCAGCGCACCTGGCCTTCCGTCTTGGCCGCGATGCCCTGGTGCACGATGATGTCGCCCTCGGCGTCGATGATGCACTTGCCCACGCTGCCGAATACCTCGATGTTCCCCGCCGCCTTCACGGAAAACCCGTCCTCCACGTTTCCCTTCACGATGACGGTGCCGAGGAAGAGGATGTTCCCCGTGTGCAGGTTCACGTCCCCGGGGATCGTGTACACCGGCTCCACGTTGATCCTGCCGCCGAGGAGGAGGACCTGCCCGTTCATCTCGGCGAGAACCGACAGCCCGTCGTCCGACAGCTTCACGTTCTTCCCGACGACGAGTTCGCAGTCCTTGCCCTTCGTGGCGGGAATGACGCTCCCGGTGACGGTCTGGCCAGGGCTGCCCCTGCTCCGCCGGCACCTTGCGCGCGAGGAGCTGGCCGGCCACGACGTTCTCCACCTTGGAGATGTCCTTGAAGTCGACCCGCCCGTCCTTCTCCCGCAGGGTCACCGCGTCGCGCTCCATGCGGAAGTTGTACTCCACGCGGGCATCCGCGCCGTCATGGGCCCGGGTGCCCTCCGCCACGACGATGGGCCGGCCGTAGCGCGGGGACATCTCGATGTCGGCGAGCACCTCTTCCTTGATGCCGTGGATCACGCGGTTGGACTGCAGGAAGGAGCGAAGGTAATCGGCGGAGATGTCGGCCCCGCCGGGACCGGGCTCGCCGAGCACGACCACTGCCTTCATCTCGCCATCGGTGATGTCCATGGAGACGGTGGCGTCGTGCGAGGGGTTGTAGTCGATCTCGGCGACGCGGACGAACTCCCCGTCCGCGTGCTTCACGACGCGGGCCACGAGAGACTGGTCGAACCCGCTCACGCCGCGCAGGGAGAGCTTCTCCACCGCCATGATCTCCGACGGCCGCGCGCCGCGGCCCACTGGTTTCGTCACGCGCAGGTACGCGCCGTCGCTGTTGAGCCGCACGAAGACCTCGCCGGGAGCGTCCCGCGGCCGCGCGGCCTCCTCGGCGGCGAGGGCTGCTTCGCGGCGCGCCTCTTCTTCCGCCTCGGCGCTGATCTTCACGATCTTCGACTTCTCGTAGGCGTGGATCTTCCACATCCGCCGCCCGACACCGAAGGTGCCGGCGCTGCCCTGCGTCATCACCTCGTAGTCGAGGCTGCGGACCGGGATGCCGAGCTCGATGGATGCCTTGGCCAGGGCGGCGCTGACGCTCTCCCCTTCCACGGTGATGCTGCGGATCTTCCTGTCCTCTTCGGACTGCTTCCGCATGTACTCCTGGAGCTGCTCCAGGGTAATGGCGTCCGGCATTCCCCCCGTCCCCTACACGATCCCGCGCTTGAAGCTCGTGAGCTTGGCGCGCAGCCGCATCACCGCCTTGGTGTGCAGCTGCGACACGCGGCTCTCCGTGACTTCGAGCACTTCCCCGATCTCCTTCAGCGTGAGGTCCTCGTAGTAGTACAGCACGAGGACCTTCTTCTCCTTGTCCGGGAGCTCCTTGATGGCGTCCACGATGACGCGCTTGATCTCTTCCTTCTCGACGATGGTATCAGGGTTGAGGCTCCCGGGGCTCTCGATGCTTTCCGCGATGGAGATCTTGTCGTTGTCCTCGCCGGTGTACCAGATGTCATGCAGGGAGAGCATGGAAGTGCCGCTGATCTTCAGCATCATCTGCTGGAAGTCCTTCAGCTCCATGGCCATGCCGGCGGCTATCTCCTCGTCGGAGGCGGCCCTGCCCAGCGACGACTCCAGGCGCCGCACGGTCTCTTCCACCTCGCGCGCCTTCTGGCGGACGGAGCGGGGCACCCAGTCGATGGTGCGCAGCTCGTCGAAGATCGCCCCGCGGATGCGCGTGACGGCGTACGTCTTGAACTTCACGTGCTTGCCCGGGTCGAACTTGTCGATCGCGTCGAACAGGCCGAAAACGCCGAAGCCGACGAGATCGTCGAACTCGACGTTCTGGGGCATGCCCATGGCGACCTTCCCGGCGACGTACTTGACCAGCGGGGCGTACTGGCGCACGAAGTAGTCCCTCAGCTTCTGGTCACGCGTGCGGCGGTAGACCTTCCAGAGCTCTTCTTCGGGCTTTCCTTCCCAGAGGCTTTCCCCGCGGTCGCTGCCTGCGACATCTCTCATATCCGCCTTATCCTTTTTCATCTTTCTTCAGCACCGTCCGCAGGGCACGGGCCAGTGTCGCGGGATCCTGCCGCGCCATCGTGGACTTCATGGCATCCTCTGCCCTTTCCCTGTCCGAGCTCGCAAACGGCCGCGCGCCCTTCCCGGCGCCGCCCCTTGCACCCGTGCGTTCGGGCTCTTCCAGCGGCCCGATGTCGGGAAGCTCGTCCAGGTCGGCCGCCCCTGCGGGCGTGGACGCCGCGGGCGCGGACGGCTGCTCGTCATCCATGCCCGCTTCCTCCACGTCACCGCCGTCCGCGGCTGCCCCACCCCCGGCCAGCTCATCCGCGAGCTCGCCGAGTGCCTGGGTTTCCGACAGCGCAGCCTCCTCACCGACGTCCGCGGGCTCCTCGTCCATGGGCTCGACGTCCTCCGCGGCGGAGGAAGCGCCCGCCGACCGCGGCGACGGCTGCCCCGGCACCGCCTCGTCATCAAGGACGATGTCCACCCGGGAGCCCCTCTTGTCGTCGGGGGGAGCGGCAGGAGCGCCCGCCCCGCCCGCGAGCTCGGGGAGGTACGTCTTCACGAGGTAGCGCAGCCCCGCGCCGAGACCCGCGAAAAGCAGGGCGAAGAGAAAGGCGCGGAGAAACACTGTCCCGAACGGATTGCGGGTGATCAGGCCGATCAACAAGGACAGGAGAAAGGCGCCGGCGGCGAAAGCAGCGGCGATTTTCCAGGATTCCTTGACGAAGTCCCTCACCGGACAGCCCCCCCGTCAACAGTAGGGGAAACATGGCGCCGAGTCAACATTCCTCCTCCGAGGCAGCAGTGCTCGAATGCGTCGCCGAAGGAGCGAATTCTCATTTTGCACGACTGTCAAATGGCCGTCCTTGGCCCCTTTCAAAGGTCCGCGATCCTCTTGAAGGTGCAAATTGAGAATCGCCGGCCACGAGGAGTGACATTCGCAACCCGACCGCGCCGCTCATTTGCCCCCGAAAAGCTTCTTCAAGAAGGTGGGGATGCCCTTCCCGTCCCGATAGTCGTAGTTCTCCAGCCGCCCGACGAGGTGGCGGATGCACAGCGACGGCCCGGGATTTCGGCTCCAGGATGAGGAAAGGCTTCTGGCGCACCACCGCCGTGTGCACCACGGGGTCGTCGAAGACGAAACCGAGGTAGTCCACCTTGAGGTTGAGGAACTGCCCCGCGATGTTGATGACCCGCTCCGCCACGCGTTTCCCCTCCACCACGGATTTCACCCTGTTGACGATCAGCTTCAGCCCCAGGTCGAGGTTCTCGATCTCGGTGGCGATGATCTTGATGATGCCGTAGGCATCCGTGATGGCCGTCGGCTCGGGCGTGGTGACGATCAGGGCATCGTCGGCTGCCGCGATGAAGGAGATCACGTTGTTGGATACCCCCGCCGCGCAGTCGATGATCAGGATGTCGGCGTTGGAGAGCGCGGCGAGCTCCGCGATGAAATCCCGCCGCTCCTCCTCGTTGAGGTTGGCGATCTTGGAGAAGCCGGAGGCTCCGGCGATGATCTGGATGCCGTAGCTCGTGTCGACGAGGATCTCCGACAGGGATTTCTGCTTCTTATCAGGTGATAGAGGTTGTAGCGGGGGATGACGCCGAGGACGACGTTGACGTTCGCCAGGCCGAGGTCGGCGTCCATGACGATGACCTTCTTGCCCGGTCTGCGCGTACGCCAGGGCGAGGTTGATGGCGATGTTCGTCTTCCCCACCCCGCCCTTGCCGCTGGAGACGGCAATGATCCGCGTTGCCTTGCGGCCCTCGACCGACGGGCCGCCGCGGTGCCGGGCGCGCGGCGCCGGGGCATCGGTTCCCGCGGGAGATCCGCTGCTCGGCGGCATCGCGATCCGCGGCGCGCTGTTTCCCACAGCTCCCTCAGTTTTTCCGCCTGGTCTGCCATCTTCAGGCTCCTCTCCCGAAGCGCTTTTCGAGGGCCTCCCGGTCGATCCGGAACCCTTCCATGTTCATGAGCAGGCGCACGACGGTGGCCTCCTCGAGATCCTGGGGGACGCCCTGCCCGTCGCAGAGGTACGCCACCGGCTTGCGGTGGCGCGCGAGGCAGGAGATGACGTTGCCGATCCGCATCGTCTCGTCCAGCTTGGTGAGGATGACGGCCCGGATAGCCGAACGGCGCGAACTGGCGGAGGATCTCCTCCGTGTCGCTCGCCTTCGTGGTGGCGGCAAGCGCCAGGTAGACGCAGGCCTGGCTTCCGCAGCTGGCAAGGATCTCCTTCATCTCGGCGAGCTTCGCCAGGTCCCGGGGGCTCCTCCCGATGGTGTCCACGAGGATCAGGTCCGTGTCCTGGTAGAGGGCGAGGTTCTTCTGCAGGTCCGCTGCGCTCTCCACGAGGCTCACGGGGATGCGCATGATCTCCGCGTACGTCTCGATCTGCTGCTTGGCGGCGATGCGGTAGTTGTCGATGGTGATGATGCGCACGCTGCGGGCGGCCGCCGGCCGTCCCCGATGCCGTAGATGGCGGCGAGCTTCGCGATGGTCGTGGTCTTCCCCACCCCGGTGGGGCCCACGATGATCACGATCTTGGAGCCCTTGCCGCCGAAGCGCAGCGGGCGGATCGATGTCGATCTTCTCCCCGATCCAGCCCACCGCCGCGTTCTGCAGCTGCGCGATAGTTCTCCAGGGCGTCCAGGGAGAACTCCTTGCGCGCCCGCTCGCGGAGCGCCGGCGATGAACTCGGGGGAGAACTCGTTTGCCGTCGAGCAGGTCCTCGAGCTGCACGGAGCGAGGGGTGCGGACTCCGCGGCGCGGCGGCGCCGGCGCGGCGCGGACGGCTGTCCAGCGATTCCCGCAGCCCCTGGATCTCCTTCAGGAGCACCTGCAGCGTCTGCTCCTTTTTCACCCTCTCCAGGATCTTCTTCTTCTCCTCCTCCACGTCCGCCTTCCTCTTCCTGCCGCCGTCCTCGGAGAGGTAGCCCGTCACCTCCACGCCCTCCGCGGAGAACAGCCGAGGAACCCGCCGATCCGGACGCTGCGGTGCGTGAGGATCCGCGCATCCTCCCCGTAGGTGCTCTTCATCTTCTCGATCGCTTCCCTGTTCGACCGCGCCTGGATCGTGAAGTATTGCATTCCCTGGCTGCTCCTTGTCGAGCCTTCCATCCGTATCTTCACCGAGCGACTCGACGGTGATGTCCGAGGCCACCTCGAGGCTCGAGATGACCGCCAGGTGCGGGATCTCCCGCGCCGTGCCGGACTTCACGAGCGGCCGCGCCGCCTCCGAGCAGAGGATCACCTCGTGGAGGCCCTGCTCCTGCACCGCCTTCACGGCGTTGGTGAGCGCGCGTGATCCACTTGCGGTGCATCGCCGGGTCCAGCCCCGCCACGATGCCGCGGTTGGTCTCCAGGCGCGAGTCGATGATCTTCTTCTCCAGCGACGGCTCGATGGTGAGGACCCGCAGGACCTTCTTCTCGTCGCAGTACTGCAGGCAGATCTGCCTGCCGAGCGCCTGGCGGACCTTCTCGATGAGGAACCCGATGTCCTTCGTCACGGTGCCGTAGTCGGCCAGGGTCTCCAGGATGGCCACCATGTTGCGCACGGACACCCGCTCCGTGAGCAGACCCTGCAGGACCTTCTGGATCTCCCCGATGCCGAGGGCCTTCTTCACCTCCTCCACCACGGCGGGGTAATCGGTCTTCAGCGTGTCCAGGATGGACTGCACTTCCTGCCGGCCCAGGATGTCCGCGGCGTAGCGCTTGATGATCTCCGTGAGGTGCGTCGCGATGATGGAGGGAGGATCCACCACCGTGTAGCCCAGCCTCTCCGCCCGCTCCCGGTCCTCTTCCGTGATCCACACCGCGGGCAGGCCGAATGCGGGGTCCCGCGTCGGCTCCCCCTGGATCTCCTCCGCGGTCTTCCCCGGCTGGATGGCGAGGTAGTGCGCCATCTTGATCTTGCCGCGGCCCACCTCCACGCCGCGGATCTTGAAGGAGTACTCGGAGGGCTCCAGGCGCATGTTGTCGATGATGCGGATGCGCGGCACCACCAGGCCCAGCTCCAGCGCCGACTCGCGGCGGATGCGCGTGATGCGGTCCAGCAGCTCGGCGCCCTGCTCCTTGTCCACCAGCGGGATCAGCCCGTAGCCGATCTCCAGGGAAAGCGGGTCCAGGGGCACGACGGGCGACATCTCCGCGGGCGCGGCCTTCTCCCTGTCCGCGACCTCCCTGCTCTTCGTCTTCTCGTCCTCCGCGATCTGCTTGCGGGTGAGGGAGAAGCCCAGGACGCCGATCAGCGCGGCCATGGGGATGAGCACGTACCACGGGAACCCGGGAAGGAAGGAGAGCACCACGAGGAACGCCGCGGCGATCGAGGTAGGGCCGCGACTGGCTGGAGAACTGCTTCGTGATGTCCTTGCCGAAGGAGGAGTCCGAGATGGCGCGGGTGACGATGATGCCGGTTGCGGTGGAGATGAGGAGCGCGGGAAGCTGGGTGACCAGGCCGTCGCCGATGGAAAGGGAGATGTAGGTGTCGATGGCGACGTTCCACGGCTCCCCGTGGAGCGTCATGCCGACGATCAGGCCGCCGACGATCTGCACGACGGTGATCAGGATGCCGACCTTGACGTTCCCCGAGATGAACTTCGAGGCGCCGTCCATGGAGCCGTAGAAGTCCGCCTCCCGCTGCAGGTCGTTCTTCTTCTTCGTCGCCTCCTCCTCGGTGAGGAGGCCCGAGTTGTACTCCGCCTCGATGGCCATCTGCTTGCCGGGGAGGGCGTCCAGGGTGAAGCGGGCCGCCACTTCGGCGACGCGCGTGGCGCCCTTCGTGATGACGATGAACTGCACGGCGATGATGATGATGAAGATGATGAGGCCGATGACGTAGCCTTCGACGCCCTTGGTGCCGACCACGAAGGTGGCGAAGGCCCGCACGATGTGCCCGTTGAACTGGCTGCCCTTGGAGAGGATGAGCCGCGTGGAGGACACGTTGAGCGCCAGGCCGAAGACGGTGGCGATCAGCAGCAGCGTGGGGAACACGGAGAACTCCAGCGCGTGGCGCGTGTAGAGCACCGTGAGGATGATGAGCAGGGACAGCACGAGGTTCGCCGCCATGAAGACGTCCAGGAGCACGGCGGGCAGCGGGATCAGGAGCATCATGATCACCACCACGACGCCGATGGCCACCAGCACGTCGCTTCTCTGGGACCAGAGGTTTCCCGACGACCGCGCGCGCGTCAGCCATCGCGTCTCCCCCTCACCTCGCCCTGCGGATCGCGTGCCCACTCCGCCGCGGTACACTCCGATCGCCGCTCATGCCACGGCCTCCGCCGTCTTGCCCGACAGCTTGTAGACCTCGGCGAGGATGATGGACAGCGCCTCGTAGAACTTCTCGGGGATCGTGTCGCCGATCTCCACCTCTTTGAAGAGGGCCTGGGCAAGAGGCTTGTTCTCCATGACGGGCACGCTGTTCTCCGCCGCCACTTCCTTGATCTTCTGCGCCACCAGGTCGGCGCCCTTGGCCACCACGGTGGGCGCGATCATGAGCGCCCGGTTGTACTCGAGCGCCACGGCGTAGTGCGTGGGGTTCGTGATGACCACGTCGGCCTTGGGGACCGCCTTCAGCATGGTGCGCCGCATGATCTCCCGCATGCGCTCCCGCAGCCTGCTCCGCGTGAGCGGGTCCCCCTCGTACATCTTGCGCTCTTCCTTCACCTCCTGCTTGGACATCTTCAGGGATTCCATGTGCTGGCGCCTCTGGAACCAGTAGTCCACCGCGGAGAAGACGAGGAAGGCGATGGCCGCCTCCAGCACGATGCGGAAGGCGATCTGCGAGATGAGCGGAGACGCCGGCGAGGAACGCGGACATGCGCCAGGCCGCGTGAGCTGCGGGCAGCGCCGCCGTGATGTTCAGGTAGGCGATGGCCGCAATGAAGGCGATCTTCACGATGGACTTGGCGAAATTGAACAGCGCCTCCGTGGAGGCGAAGGACCGCTGGAGCCAGCGGCTGAACCGCGGCACGATGCGGCCGAAATCCGGCGTGATGGGCTTCGCGCGTGAACAGGAACCCGACCTGGATCACGTTGCCCAGGATGGCGACGACGAAGACGACGACGAGCACGGGCAGGGCGATCGCCGCCAGCCAGCTCATGAATGCGGACATGAGCCCGCCGTTGAAGGCATCCGGGCTGCCCGCGCGGGAAAGGAAGAAGGTGAACATCTGCACGCGTGCTGCCAGGATGATTTCCGCCAGCAGACCCAGGGCGGCGATGCCGGCAAGGAGGACCAGGGACGAGCTCACCTCGGCCGAGCGGGCAACCTTGCCCTCTTCCCGCGCCTTGCGGATCTTGTGCTCGGAAGGCTCCTCGGTGCGTCCCTCGTCCTCTGCCGCGAACCACTGGAGGTGGACGTCGAACGGCGTCCGCGAGGCGGCGGGGACGACCGGCATGTCGCCAGGCAGCGATGCGCGGTTCGATCCGATCATCGTTCTCAGGCTCCCCGCCCCTGCCGATGAACCGCCCGAGCGTCTGGAAGCTCCCGTCGATGATCCTGCTCCATGGCGTCCATGAGGAACGGCAGCGTGCACGAAGAGCACGAGGAAGGAAACCCCGATGGAAACGGGAAAACCCATGGTCAGCACGTCCATCTGGGGCGCCGCCTTGGCCAGGAGCCCCATGACGATGGAGACGAGGAGCAGCGTGCCGAGGATGGGAAACGAGATCGTGAGCGCGCTCTGGAAGAGCCCGCCCAGGCCGCTCATCAGGAGCTGGATGATGCCCTCCCGGTGCGTCACGAGGTCGACGGCGCGCAGGTACTGGAAGGAACGCATGCACGCCGACCAGGAGGAACTTCGTCGTGCCCGGACATCGAGATGAAGACGAGCATGGCGACGAGGCTCAGGAACTCGCCCATGAGCGGGATTTCGACCTGGGACAGCGGGTCGAAGACTTCCGAGGCGCCGAAACCCATCTGCAGGGAGAAGAACTGCCCTGCGAGCTGGAACGCGGAGAAGATGAGGTTCAGGAGGAACCCGATGAGAAGGCCGATGGCCACCTCGCCGAGGACCAGGAGGGCGTAGTCCACGACGTTCCCGGGGATGGGGTAGTGGGAGGCGAGCACGCCGGGGAACACGGCGGCGGCGACGAACAGGGCGAAGCCGACCTTGGCCATCTGCGGGATGGAGGAGGAGGAGAGCAGGGGCGCCAGCTCCACCATCGCGATGATGCGGAAGAAGACGAGGAGGAAGAGCCGTATGTTCGTCGACCAGCGCCTGGATCATATGTTCGAAATCATCGAGAAGAGCCGCATGCGTGTACCCGACCAGCGAATCCAGGAGGAACCGTCCGAAGAGGATCAGCCCGACGAGGATGGCCGCGATCTTCGGCACGAAGGTCAGGGTCTGCTCCTGGATGGACGTGGTGGCCTGCAGGATGGCGATGATGAGGCCCACCGCCATGGCGATCAGGAGGATGGGCCCCGCGAGGATGAGCGTCTCCAGGATCCCTTCGCGGACGATCTGCAGAGCGGTTCCGATGCTCATTTGAAGCTCCTTATCAGCTGCTCGGTGAGAAGGCCCCACCCGTTCACCAGGACGAACAGGATCAGCTTGAACGGCGTGGAGATCATCACCGGGGGCAGCATGATCATCCCCATCGACATCAGCGTGGAGGCCACCACCATGTCGATGATGATGAACGGGATGATACAGCAGGATCCCGATCTTGAAGGCCACCGTCATCTCGTGGATGACGAAGGCGGGGATCAGCACGTAGGTGGGCACGTCCGCCCGGGTCGTGGGCTTCGGCAGGCTCCGCATGCTCATGAACAGCCGATGGAGTCCGTGTCATTGCCCATCTGGCGGAACATGAACATGCGCAGCGGCTTCTCCGCGTTGGTGTACATCTCCTGCAGGCCGATCTTGCCGTCCCCGAAGGGCTTCAGGGAGTTCTGGTAGATCGTCGGTGAACGTCGGCCACATGATGAACATCGTCAGGAACAGGGCGAGCCCCATCAGGACCTGGTTGGGCGGCGAGGACTGCAGGGAGAGGGCGCGCCGGATGAAGTCGAAGACGATCGCGATCCGCAGGAAGCACGTCGTGAGGATGAGGATCGAGGGGGCCAGGGCGAGCACGGTGAGCAGGAGCAGGAGCTGGACGGAGAGCACGACCTCCTGGTTGTTCCGCGCGGTGCGCACGTTCAGGTCGACGAAGGGCACGGGGAGTGCGCCAGCGTGGCCTGCCGCGGCCGCCCGGCGCCGCCGGCGGCCTGGGCGAAGGCGCCCGACGGGAACCACCAGCGCGAGCACAGACTCCCGATCAGGAGCGCCGCGAGTGGCTTCTTCATAGCTTCTTCAGCCTGTCCCGCTGGCCCTTGAGAAGCCCGATGCCGTCACCCACCGAGAAGGGCTTCTTCGCGGGCGGAAGATCTCGGAGAGGACTGGCGGGAATGTCTGTCGTCCCGCCGCGGGCTGCCTCGGCGGCCTTCAGCCGCAGCGAATCGAGGCTTTCCTTGTCCGTGATCTCGGCGATGAGCTCGACGCCGCCGTCGGAGGCGCCCACGAGGTAGACGCTCGAGCCGACCTCCACGAGGTGCAGGGCGCGGTTGCCCGCCAGGCTGCGGGAGCCCAGCACCTGGATGAGGTCGTTCTCCTGGATCTTCCTGCCCGAGCCCCTGCGGAGCGAGCCAGAACAACAGGTAGATGACCACGACCACCACGGCGAGGATGATGAGCATCCGCACGAAATCCCACGTGGTGACCCCCGCCGTGGCAGGCGCGGCGGCCCCGGGCGCAGGCGTGCGCCCGCGCCGGGGGCCGGCGGTCCCCGCAGCCTCGCCGGGATGCTGCGAGTCGTTGAGCGCTCGTCCGTTGACGGTGACGCGACGCCGGCGGATGCCTGCCGTGCCGCCTGTTTCCTTCGCCTGCGCCGCCAGGGGCGGCGCCGGCGAGGGCAAGCGCCATTGCGGCGCCCGCTGCGCACACGATCGAGCTTTTTCAGATTCCCCCTCCCAGATAAAATCTGAAATCGTCGCTCTCCCACCGCAGCGTGCCACTTGCACGCGCGGGGCGGCTCTGTCTTTCCGCGCTGTCCTGCGCGGGTCGCGCGCGTGTACGCGTCGCTATGTCAATTCATTCATCCGGTCGATCTGCGACACGATCTCCGTGACGCGCACGCCGAAGTTCTCGTCGATGACCACGACTTCTCCCTTGGCAATGAGCTTGTGGTTCACGAGGATGTCGACGGGCTCGCCCGGCGAGCTTGTCCAGCTCGATGATCGTGCCCTCGCCGATCCCCAGGATGTCCTTGATCCGCTTCCTCGTCCTGCCCAGCTCGACGGTCATCTCCATGTACACGTCCATGAGAAGACCGATGTTTCCCTGCTCCCCGCCCATGGGACGGGCTGCAGGTTGGCGAACTGGACGGGCTGGACGTTCGGCGGCGCCATGGCGGGCGCCCTGCGCCGGGCCGCCGAATGCCTGGCCGAAGGTCTGCTGGAAGCCCGGCTGCCCGCCGCGGGCGGCGCCGCTGCTGCGGCTGCGCCGCGGCCGCGACGGCCGCGGCGGCGCCGCCTGCGCGAATGCGGCCGCCGGGTCCGCCCGCATCGCTCCCCGCGGCCAGGGAGAGGATCTCCTTGGCCAGCGACAGGGAGAACACCTCGGTCAGCGTGGCGGTCGGGAACCCCTCGATGGAGACCGGGTAGTCCACGGTGACGCAGAAGTCGCCCTGCGGAACCCGCACCTGCTGCCGCTTGGTCTGGCGGAGGTCGGGCGGCGCCGTCTTCACCATCCGCCCACCTGGTTGCCGATGGCGGTGGCCGCCGTGCCGGTGATCTGCGAAATTGCCTCCGCCACGGCGGAGAGGGACGCCTCGTCCAGCTCCCCGCCCGGCTGGCCCATCATGAGCCCCGCCATGGTTCCCGCGATGCTGGCCGGGCACGATGTAGGAGTGCTCGCCCTGCAGCCCGTCGGTGAGGTCGACACGCACGTCCACGACGTCCTCGGGCTGGCCGCTGGTGATCTCCGCGGCGGAGCTGCACCTTCACGGACGGGTCGCCGATGGCGACCGTCTTGCCGGTCAGGATGGAGAGGTTGGAGCCCTGGCTCTCCGTGACGCCGCGCAGCATCTCCTGGAACGAGCGTTCTTCTCCGCGTCCGAGAGGGGAGAAGAGGCGGCGCCGGCGCCCGTGTCCATCTCGATGGTATCCGTCCCCTGCAACAGGGCGTCGATCTCGTCCTGCGAGAGTGATCCGTCACTCATGCTTCTTCTCCCTCATCGGCGACGAGCTCTTCGAATTCCGCCTGCTCGATGTCCTCGAGCTTCTTCAATACCTGCACGGCGATCTTGTTGCCCACCACGCCCGGGCCGGCAGAGGAACTTCTTCCGGTCCCCGATCTTCAGCATCATCGGGATCGCTCACCCGCACGTTCTGCAGCCGGATGATGTCCCCCGTGCGCAGGGTCAGCACGTCCCGCATGGTGATGTCGATGGAGCCCACCTCGGCCACGAGCGCGATCTCGATGCCCGGCGAGCCGGTCGCGCAGGAGGCTCAGGTTCTCCGTGGTGGTGCCGCGGCGCATGGAGGAATACACGTACTGCGCGGAGAGCTTGGGGATGATCGGCTCGATGGTGAGGTAGGGGATGCAGAAGTTCATCATCCCTTCCACCTCGCCGACCTTCGTCTCCAGCGTGACGAGGACCACCATCTCCGAGGGCGGAACGATCTGCGCGAACTGGGGGTTCGTCTCGATCTGCCCCAGCCGCGGACGCAGGTCGATGACCGTCGCCCATGCCTCGCGCAGGTTGCCCAGGATGCGCACGATGATGCCCTCGATGACCGAGGCCTCGATGTCGGTGAGCTCGCGGGTGAACTTCGCCCCCTCCCCCTGCCCGCCGAACAGGCGGTCGATGATGGAGAAGGTGACCGCGGGGTCGATTTCCAGGATGGCCGACCCCTTCAGGGGGTCCATGTTGATGACGGCGATGGTGGTGGGGTTGGGGATGGAGCGGATGAACTCCTCGTAGGTGAGCTGGTCCACCGACGCCACGTGCACGTGGGCAAGGCTGCGCAGCTGGGAGGAGAGCGCCGTGGTGGTCTGGCGCGCGAATGTCTCGTGCAT
The DNA here is from genome assembly GCA_963768665.1 of uncultured Spirochaetota bacterium. Taxonomy (GTDB): domain Bacteria; phylum Spirochaetota; class Spirochaetia; order SZUA-6; family Fen-1364; genus Fen-1364. The sequence goes on from CAVYIU010000009.1 coordinate 60,495, forward strand.
GATGGAGACGGTGCGGATCTGGTCCTTGGAGAACTTGTCGGGGCTCTTGAAGTCATAGATCTTGATCTTGCGCTGGTCCGCCGGCGCGCTGACCTCTTCCGTGGCCACCTCGCCCGAGGAGATCGCGGTGAGAAGCTGGTCTATCTCGTCCTGTGAGAGGACTTCCGTCATCCCCGCGTCCCCCGCTTACTTCACCACGAGAACTGCTCGAGAACATCACGCTCTTCACCTTGCCCGTCTGTCATGACGTGTTGATCGTGTGCATGAGCTCCGCCTGCATCTCGTCGTAGTGCGCGGCGGACAGCTCCGCCGCCGTTCTTCATGGAGATGTCCTTCAGGATGAGGTCCTGGATCTCCCGCGTTGCGCTTGCCGATCTCGACGCTCACCTCCTTGTCGGCTGGGTCGTAGCCGAGACTCACCTGGAGCAGGAACACGGCGGGAGTCTCGTCGGCCGTCTGGCCGCGGATCTGCTCGATGTTGTCGTAGCTGGCAAGCGGCTCCGCCTTGGGCCGCGTACGCCGGGGAGACGGCGGCAAGGCCCTGCCGCGGTTGCCCTTGTTGAGTGACCCGGACGGTGATGACGGTGGTGGTGACGACGATGATGATGGCGCCGATGCCGATGGCAGCCCACTTGAGGATGTTGAGGAGCATGCCGGAGAGAAGACCGCCCCTGCGCGGGACCGGTGGCGTCTTCGGCGCCTGCGCCCGACATCTTCCAGATTCAGGTCCTGCTGTTCGTCAGACATCCCCTCCCCCCCCTCGATCATATCACAGGAATACAATTCAGCGCAACACGTCGAACCGCAATGAGCACCGCGGGACGCCGATTCTGCCTCACTCCTCGTTCTTGAAAGCGCCGATGAGCCTGCGGTACTCCACGATGCGCGCAAAAAGAGTCTGGTAGTCCTCGCGGACTACCAGCCTCTTGCCAGACAGCATGATCAGCGTCGTATCGGGATTGCTCTCGATGTACTCGATCTGGTGCGGGTTGACGTAGTACATCTTCCCGTCCAGCCGCGTCACCTCGACCATCCCCTCCTCAGGGCGGCACGCCCCGCTTCTCATCGCCTCATGACCGCCGCTACCTCTTCAGCTGCAGGAGCTCCTGGAGCATCTGGTCGCTGGTCGTGATGGTGCGGGAGTTGGCCTGGAAGCCGCGCTCGGTCACGATCATGTCGGTGAACTGCTCCGCCAGGTCGACGTTGGACATTTCCAGCGTGCCCGGCGATCACCTTGCCCTTGCCCGCCGTTCCCGAGGCCCCGATGTTCGCGGTGCCCGAGTTGTTGGAGGCCTGGTAGGTGTTGTCACCGGCCTTCTCCAGTCCGCCGGGGTTCGTAAAGGAGGCCAGGCGCGATCTGCCCGATCATCCTGTTGGAGCCGTTGGTGTACACGCCGGTGATGGTGCCGGACTGGTCGATCTTGAACGTCTCCAGGTACCCCATGCCGTAGCCGTTCTGCTTGACGGCCTTCGTGGAGCTGGTCTCGCCGAACTGGGTGATCGCGTCCCGATAGGCGCCCACGTTGCCCAGGTTCAGGTTGAAGGTCTGGCGGACGGCGTGCTGCCCGGGCGGCAGGGTCGTGTCGGGGACGTCGTAGGAGACCTGCGCCTGCAGGGCGCCGGCGTTGACGAGCGTTGCCCGGCCGCGTCACGCACGCCAGCCAGGGCCCCGAGGTTGTCGAAATCGAGCTGGAAGATGTTGCTGTTGTTCGGCGTTGGGCCCGACCTGCACGCGCGTGTTCGTGGCCGGCTGCGCCACCGGGTCCACCGGACCTCGGCCTGCCAGCGGTTTGCCACGCCGGGGACCTTGGTGAAGTTCACCTGGAGCTTGTGCACCCGGCCGAAGGAGTCGAAGATGTCGAAGGTGGTCTGCCAGCGTTCCCTCCTGGATGGTCTGGGCGGTGGCGCCCGCGGGGATCTCGGGTGTCCTCTTGTCGAGGTTGCTGGCGAACCAGACGTCGGTGGTCGCCTGCGCCGGGTCCTTGCTCCCCACGGGGATCACGAGGTCCTGCATCTCGGCGGCGTTGTTCACGAAGGTCTGCCCGCCGACCGTCTGCGCCATCCAGCCCTGCACGCGCATGCCGTTGGCGGGATTGACGAGCCGGCCGTCCTGGTCCAGGCCGAAGGCGCCGTTGCGGGTGTAGTACCGCTTGTCGCCGTCGTTCAGGACGAAGAAGCCGTTGCCCTGGAGCGCGACGTCGGTCATGACGCCCGTGGACTGCAGGGCGCCCTGCGTGTGGATGGTGTCGATGGTGGACACCAGCATGCCGAGCCCGACCTGCTGCGGGGTTCACGCCGCCCACCTCGTCGGTGGGCTTCGCCGCGCCCGCGAGCGTCTGGGAGAGCATGTCCTGGAAGGTGACCCGGCCCTTCTTGAAGCCGTTGGTGTTCACGTTGGCGATGTTGTTGCCCAGCACGTCCATGCGTGTCTGGTGGTTCTGCAGGCCGGCAACGCCGGCCCAGAGCGATCGCATCATAGCTGCGTTACTCCTTTGCGCCGCCGGACATTCGCTGCGCTCGCTGCCGCGAGGCTTCTCTGGACCGCCTGGACATTCGCGGCATCATAGTAGTTTCCGTTGACCAGGAGCTGCGGGAAGTCCCCGCCGGTGACCGCGTCCACGACCCCGCGAGATGGTGTCCCCGGCCGTCGGTGACGTCCACCGCGTTGCCCAGGAGGCTGACCGCCTGGCTGCGCGCGACCAGGTCCGCCACCTTCGTCAGGCCCTGGCTCATGTTCGTCATCTGCTCGAGGCTGGAGAACTGCGCCATCTGCGCGACGAACTCCTTGTCGTCCATGGGCTGGGTGGGGTCCTGGTGCGTGAGCTGGGTAATCAGGATCTTCAGGAAGTCGTTCTTGTCCAGCGTCGCGCTCGTCGACCTTTCCCTCGTTGAGTGTCTTGTTGTACGTGTTGACCTGCTGGGTGAGCTTCGCCTGCTCCTGCGGCGTCAACGAAAGCGAAATATCCATGCCTGCCTCCATCCTAGACAAAGAGGTTCACGAGAAGATCGCCGAGGCTCATTGTCTCGGCCCCCGGGACGTTGCGCTCGAAACCCTGCGCCGTGATGCGGCGCACCGCATCCGGCGGCTGCTGCTCCCTGCGGGGATCGGCGTCCGTGTTCTGGCCGCCCACCGACACCTGGAGGGAGCCGGTGTTGAATCCTTCCGCCGTGAGCGCCCTCCGCAGGGCGTCGAGGTTCGCGTCGAAGACCGCCTTCACGGTGGAGCTGTCCACCACGATCTTGCCCTCGATCTTATTATCGACCATATTCATGCGGATGCGGACACTTCCGAGAGAGTCCGGTTTCAGCACGAGCCGTATCTCCCCTCCCCCGTCCTTCAGCACGAGGTTGCTCGCCTTGAGCAGCTCGGAGCCTGCCATCTCGCGCAGCCGATCCAGCGGCGCCGGGGACGGGGATGCGGACGCCGCTGAAGGCGCCGCACGGTCCGCGGGGGCCGCCGTGTCGTGGAACGACGCGAGCTTCTGCGCGAAGGAGGCGCCCGTGTCCTTGTCACCCTGCCCGGCCTGCGAGGCGATCTTCGCCGCGGCCGCCTCTTCCGAGGACACCGTGGGTTTCGCCTTGCTGCGAAGATCGATCACGCGGACCACGGGCTCGGGGGTTCGAGGTGCCGCGTGGGCGGCGGCCGCCGCGGTCTTGAGGTCAGCGGCGCCGTCTGCCGCGGCAGCGGGTTTCGCCGCCGGCTGTTTCTGTCCACCGGCAGGCACGAGCGCCAGGAGAGAGAATCCCGCCGCGCCCGGTCCGGGTGCCGGCGCTGCTTTCTTCTTTCCATTGGTCTTGTCGTCCGGGAGGGCGGCTTTGCCGGCAGCCACGGTCCCCGGGTCCGCAGCCCGCGGGGCGGCACCCGCGGTCGCGCCTGCCTTGCCGCCGGCGGCAGCGGCCTTTGCCGCGAGAGTCTTGAAAGCCACGGCGGCGTCTGTCGCCACCGGCTTGCTCTTCTTCGCCTGGGAGATCACGAGGTCAAGGAAGGAAGCCTTCCCCTTGCCCGGGGACGCTTCCAGGGCCGCGGCGAGGCCGGTTTTTCCCGGTGTCTTGCCGCCCTTGCCGCTCCCGGCAAGGAGGGCGAGCGCGGAGGCGGCAGGTGACTGCCCCGCTGCGGCAGCGGCCGTGGTGTGGGTTGCCTGTGCGGCGCCCGTGCTCGGGCCGGTCATGGCAGCACTATCCTCAGCGCATTCATTCATCAGCCTCCCGTGTCCCCCGCCATCTTCCGCTGCAGGGTTGCCGCCCTGTCCGGCGTGAAAAGCTGCAGCCAGATCGGGACGAGCGAATCGGTGCCCGTCGCCTTTGCCTGCTCTTCCACGATGCGGAAGGTGTCGATCACGAACTGGTCGTCCTGCTTGTCCAGAATGGCCACCGCTTTCGCGGGCGGCATGTTGACCAGGTAGGTTGCATTCTGCTGCAGGTTCACCCTTCTATCATCGAGCGCTTTCTGCTGGTCACTGAGCGCTTTTTGCTGGGCATCGATTGCCGCCTGCTGCTCCTTCAACTGGTCGCTGAGCTGGTCGAGGGTCTTCTCTCGCGCGTCCAGGGATGCCTGGCGGGTGTCCAGCTCCTGCGTCCGAAGGGCCAGCGCCTGCTGGGCCTTGTCCAGGCGCTCCTTGTCCAGCAGGTTGGGATCGTCGGCACTGGCGACGGCGCTTCTCCTGCTGAAACCGAGGAGCTGGTAGACGGGGGAGATCATGGACCTGGCGTCGATGATGCCGAGGTAGTCGAACCATATGATCCCGCCGAGGCAGAGGACGAGGAGGAGCAGGAAGAGGATGAAGATCCTCACGCCAGGTCGAACTTCGGTCATCTCTGCCACGGTCTGTTGCCCTCCCAGCTGAGGTACTCCTCAGCGACTCGACGTTTGACTCCGTCGGCTTCGCTGCCGCCTCAGCGACTCGACGTTTGACTCCGTCGGCTTCGCTGCCGCCTCAGCGACTCGACGTTCGGCGCCGTCGGATCCTCGCCGCGGCTCGACGCGTATCATGCCGCGGCCGCCTGCCGTCACCTTCGCGCAGCGGCGGCCGTGTTTATGTCGTCAATCGTCTTGAACTCTTCATCGATCTGGTGCCGGTAGTACTCGGAGGACGTGCGCTCCTTGAGCTTGTCGAGGACCTTGCGCTCCTTCGAAGCCTCCAGGTAGCTGGCCCGCACCTTCTCCAGCTCCTTGCGCCGCTCCACGAGCCTTTCGCGCGTCCGCTCGCGCTCGACGGCAAGGCGCTGGACGAATTGGTCGCGCCGCGCCATCCACTCCACGTCGATGCGCGTCCCGGAAACGAAGCCCGTGAGCCTGATGGCGCCGATCTCCGTCCCGATCTCCTCGATCCTGTTCTCGAGCAGGAGACACTCCCCCTGGATCTTCGCGAGGGCGATCTCCCACTCCCGCTCCTTCCAGCGGCGGAGCTCGAGGAACCGCTCAAGCCTGAACTGGAACCGCCGCACCCTGTTCCACTTCCCTTGCGCGGAGGACCGACGTGACCAGCATCTCTTCCGCCGGGATTTCCACGCCGGCGATCTGTCCCATGAGCCGCAGCGTCTCCGCCAGCGGCGCCTTCTCCTCGATCTTCTGGATGAGGAAGCCCTCGATGGCCTCGTAGGCGTCGATGGAAGCGTCGATCTCCCTGTTGCTTCCCTTCACGTACGCGCCCACGCTGATGAGGTCTTCCGCACCGGCGTACGTCGCCATGAGCCGGCGGATGCGCCCGCAAGCCTCCTTGGTTCGCGGGCCCGTCACCGCGTTGGCAAGACGCGATATGGACGGCAGCACGTCCACGGCCGGGTAATGGTTGCGGCTTGCGAGCTTCCTCGTCAGGACGATGTGCCCGTCGAGGATGCCCCTCACGTTGTCGGAGACAGGGTCGTCGATGTCGTCCCCTTCCACGAGGATGGTGTAGAACCCGGTGATGCTCCCCTTGTCCGAGGTGCCGCTTCGTTCGAGCAGCTTCGGCAGGAGCGAGAAGACCGACGGGGTGAAACCGCGGTTGGCGGGAGGCTCACCGATTGCCAGCCCGATCTCCCGCTGGGCCCGCGCAAAGCGCGTGACCGAGTCGAACAGGAGCATCACGTCCTTGCCGCGGTCGCGGAAGTACTCGGCAATGGCCGTGGCCACGTAGGCCCCGCGGATACGGGAAAGGGGCGGCTTATTGGAGGAGGACACCACGATGACCGAGCGCGCGAGCCCCTCGGGCCCCAGGTCGTTCTCGATGAACTCCCGGACCTCCCTGCCGCGCTCCCCGATGAGGGCGATGACGTTCACGTCGGCAGAGGTGTTGCGGGCGATCATCCCGAGCAGCGTGGACTTCCCGATGCCGCTGCCCGCGAAGATGCCCATGCGCTGTCCCTTGCCGACGGTCAGGAGCGAATCGATGGAGCGCACTCCCGTGGAGAGGATCTCCCGGATGCGTCTTCGCTTGAGCACGTCCGGCGGCGTGTTGACCGCCGGGTACCAGTCCTCCGAGCCGATGTCGCCCTTCTCGTCGATGGGTTTTCCCATGGAGTCCAGCGTCCGGCCCAGGAGCTTTTCCGAGACGCATACCTTCAGCGTCTCCCCCATGCCGATGACGAGGTTGCCGATCTCGATCCCTTCCATCTCGTCGTAGGGCATGAGCTGCACGGTCTTGCCGCGCAGGCCGACCACCTCGGCCCACACCATGCCGCGTCCCTTGGGGACGAGGATCTGGCAGAGCTCACCCACCTGCGCTGACGGGCCGTGGCTCTCGATGAGGAGTCCCTGCACCCTTTCGATCACGCCGGTGAACTTGATGGGGTCCAGGCTCTCCAGCCTGGCGCTGTACTTGTCGAAGACGCCCATGCGCCGCCTCCCTACTCGCCCTTGGACCGGATGGGCATGAGCTCGAGGATCCGCTCCTCGATCTCGTGCAGCTGGGAAGAGATGCGGGCGTCGATCTGCCCGAAGTCCGTCTCGATGATGCACCCGCCGCGGTCCACCGAGGAATCCTCGAGGACCGTGATGGACTTCACGTTCTCCACCATCTTCATGAAGTCCTTCACGTGCTCGGAGGTCAGCTCCAGGTCCGCCAGGTTCACGCGGATGACGACGTCGCCGCGGCTCTTCAGCTTGCGCAGCGCCTGCACGACGTTGTTGATGACGACGTTCTTCTGGTTCTCGGAGATGACCTTGATGACCTTCTTCACGATGAGGAGGACGAGGTTGATGATCTGGGTCTCGGCTTCCTCGATGATCTCGTTGCGCTTGTCGATGGCGCGCGTGATGATGGAGTGCAGGCTCTCGACGAGGCGCTGGACCTCGGCCTTCCCCTCGTCGTAGCCCTTGCCGTGGCCCTCGGCATAGCCGCGCTCGTAGGCCTCCCGCTCGGTCTGCGTGACGCGCTGCTTGATGTCGTCCTCCAGCGCGGCGGCCTTCTGCTTCGCCTCGGCGATGATCACCTGCGCCTGGTCTTCCGCGTCCTGGCGGATCTTCTGCGCCTGGTTGTTCTTCCTCTTCACCTCGTCGAAGGCGACCTTCTCGGCGTCCTTCCTGATCTTCTCCGCCTCGCCCTGCGCGTGGGCGAGGAGCTTCTTCTTCTCTTCGTCCCAGCCGCGGCGGAACACCTCCGCCTCGCGGCGCAGGTCGTCGGCGGTGGGGCCGGTGTACGCCGCCCCGCCCTCCTCCGCGACCTCGGTTGCCTCCTCGGGCTCCTCCGCGACGATCTTGGGAGGCTCGATGAAGACCTTCCGCGAGATGTACATGATGTCCGCCGGACGGAACACGTTCTTTGCCAAAGCTTGACTCCTACTCTACAACCAGTCGCTGCCCGGCGCTTCGGGGCTCGCCCTCGGCCATCCCTGGCCTGCTCGCCCCTCGCCATCCATGGCTATGCGTCAGACAACGAGTTCTTCTTCGCCGGCGCGGGCCACCACGATCTCGCCCTGCTCTTCGAGCTTGCGGATGATCGCGACGATCCGCTGCTGGGCCTCTTCGACGTCCTTCAGCCTTATGGGGCCCATGTAATCCATGTCTTCCTTGAGGAGCGTCGAGGCGCGCTTGGACATGTTGCGGTAGATCTTGTCCTGCACCTCGGAGTCCACGCTCTTGAGTGCCTTGGCGAGCTCCGCCGTGTCCACTTCCCGCATGACCTTCTGGATGGCGCGGTCGTCCAGGAGCACGATGTCCTCGAACACGAACATGCGCTTCTTGATCTCTTCGGCGAGCTCGGGGTCGTCCTCCTCCAGGGACTCGACGATGGTCTTCTCCGTGGACCGGTCGACCATGTTGAGGATCTCGACGATGCTCTCCACGCCGCCTGCCGCCGTGTAGTCTTCCGAGGAGAGGGTGGAGAGCTTCTTCTCCAGCACCCGCTCCACCTCGCGGAGCACCTCGGGCGAGGTGCGGTCCATGGTGGCGATCCGCTTCGCGACGTCGGACTGGATCTCGTGCGGGAGGCTTCCCAGGATGACGGAGGCCTTCTGCGGCTCGAGGTACGCGAGGATCAGCGCGATGGTCTGGGGGTGCTCCTGCTGGATGAAGTTCAGCAGGTGCGACGGGTCGGTGCGCCGGATGAAGTCGAACGGCCTCACCTGCAGGCTGCTGGTGAGACGGTTGATGATGTCCACCGCCTTCTGCGTGCCCAGGGACTTCTCCAGGAGCTCCCGCGCGTAGTCGATGCCGCCGGTGGAGATGAACTCCTGGGCCATCATCAGCTCGTGGAACTCCATGAGCACCGTGTCGCGCTCCTGCGGCTCGATGCTCTCCAGGCGCGCGATCTCGAAGGTGAGCTGCTCGATCTCGTCTTCCCGCAGGTGCTTGAAGATCTCCGAGGCGATCTCCGAGCCGAGCGTGACGAGGAATACCGCCGCCTTCTGGCGGCCGGTGAGCGCCTTCTTGTGGCCTGCCCCGCCCTTGCCGCCCTCGCGCTTTCCCTGCCCGGCGGGCCCGCCAACGACCTTGTCTTCCCCCCCCGGCTTTTCGCGGGGCCCCGCGGGGGCCGGCCTTGCTGCCTGCTTTGCCATACCCTACTCCTCCACGAGCCAGGTCCTGATGAGCTGCGCCACGTCTTCCGGATGCTCCCGCGCCATGTTGGCAGCGTTCTCCTGCATCTCCAGTCGCGCGCGGTCCTCCACGGACAGCTCCACTTCCACGCCCTGCTCTTCCGCGGTCCGCAACGCCGCCTCCCGCATTGCCTGGTGCTGGCGCGCCAGCTCCTCTTCCCGCAGCCGCCGCCTGCGCTCGAGCTCTTTCGCGATCAGGCGGTAGGCAAGGACGAGGAGCAGGAGAGCGCCGAGGCCGATGAGGCCGCCGATGAGAGTGCGCCGGAGGGCCATCTTGCCGCGGTAGACCGCATCTTCCTTGTCGAACAGCTGGGTGTGATCGAACGGAATGTTCTGGACGTCCACGATGTCACCGCGGTCACGGTTGTAGCCAATGGCTGCCTGGACGGCGTTCTTGGTCGCCGCAAGCACCTCCGGCGTCACGGGGACGTAATCCCTCTGGATGCTGCCATCCGGGTTGAGCATGACCTTCCCGTTCTTATCATACTTCTCTTTCCACTGCCCGTCGACCACCACCGAGGCGCTGATGCCCTGGATCTCCCACGGCTGGCGCTCGGAGGTCGTGTTCTTCTCGTTGGTGACGTTGTTGGAGGTCTGGGAGGTCTTGTCGTACTTGCCCACGAGGTTGGAGAGGTCCTTGTACGCCGGCGGCGTCTGCCCTTCCACGCCGGGCAGGGCCTTCGGGATTGAACCCGGTTCCCTGGAAGTGTTCCTCGGTGTTCTGGGTGGAGATCGCGACCGACGGGGCGTAGGTCGGCGCCGTGTACTTGTCCCCCGGGTTGACCGCGATCGGCGTGATCGTCTTGGCGGTTGAGCTCTCCTTGCTCATGTCGAACTTGATGTCGATGTTGGGGATCCGCACCCGATCGGGGCTGAAGATGTCCTTCAGGGAGTCCATGATGGCGGACTTGTATTTCGTCTCGAGGTCCGCTTTCAGCTTCAGCTGCTTCTTGGCGAGCTCCACGTTGTCGATGGCCTCCATGCCGGTGAAGTCGTTGAGCTGGGTGCCCGTGTTGTCCGTGATGACGATGTTCTCGTCCTTCAGGCCGGCCACGGCGAGCTTGATGAGGCGCTGGATGCCCTCGATCTTCTTCCTGTTCGTGGTCAGGTCGGATCCGGGCTTCGGCGTGATCTGCACCGAGACGCTCACCGGCTTCTGGTCCTGCGTGAACAGCTCCGTGGGCGGCATCTGGAGCACGAGGCTCACGTTGTCCACGCCGTCGAGGGCCATGATGTGCTGGGTGAGCTGGCGCTGGATAGCCCGCTGGAGATTCACGTTGCGTTCGAAGTCCGTGGTGGTCCAGCTCTGCACGTCGAAAAGGGCCCAGGGATCGGTGCCCTTGGGGATCAGGTTCTCCTCGTTGAGGACCATGCGGACCCGGCGCGCCGTCTGCTCGTCGGCGACGTAGAAGATGTTGTCGCTGCGCAGCTGGTACTTCACCTGCAGGTCGTCCAGCTTGGCAGAGATCTGCATGCGGTCATCCACGTTCGTGACGGGACTGGATATCAGTGCCACCATGGCGGGTGTCCCGCTGAGCGCGATGAGCAGGATGATCGCGAGAACGCTCGCTCCGACAATGGAAAGCAGGACGAGCTTCTGCGTCCTGTTCCACCGTGACCACAGCCCTTTCAGCTGCTCACGGATCCTCTTCAACCAGTCGTTCATGTCCCCTCCCGGTCATGACTTCCGCTGTCCCCAGTGGAATGCTGTGTCTCAGTGCCCCGTGTCTACCTGACGTTGATGATCTCGCGGTACGCCGCGAGAGCCCGGTCAACGACTGCCTTCGTCATGGAGAGCGAGAGATTGGCCTCCGCGAGGGCAATCGTCACGTCCTCCACGTTCACGGAGGTCGGGTCGGTGACCATCTTCTGTGAAAGATCCATGGCGGTGACCTGGTCGTTGTTCACGCTGCCGAGCGCGCTCAGGAGCATGTCACCGAACTTCTGTTCTATTCCGGAGGACGAGCTGACCTGCTCCCCCTCCCCGGGGATGTGCAGCGGGCTGGTCCTGGCCAGCTTCACCACGTCTCCCATGGCCTGGGTCGGATCAAGATACGTCATTCACTACCTCCCGATTTCCAGGGCCTTCAGGAACATGGCCTTGGTCCCGTTGATGACCGCCGAGTTCGCCTCGTAGGCGCGGTTGGCCTCGATCATGTCGACCATCTCGTTCACGATGTTGACGTTGGGGTATTCCACGTACCCGGCCTTGGGGCCGGTCTTGATGGCATCCGGGTGCGTCGGGTCGTACACGAGGCGCGTCTCCGTGGTGAGGTCCTTCTGGATGGAGGTGACCCGCACACCCTGCCCGACCGCGTCCTGCAGAGAGGCGGGGAGAAACGGGCTGCGCCAGTACGGCTCTTCCACGCGCGGGGCGAAGATGACGCGGCTGCGGTGATAGGGCCCGCCCTCCGTCGTGCGCGTCGTGTTGACGTTGGCGATGTTGTCGGCGATGACGTCCAGCCGGAGACGCTCCGCGGTGAGCCCCGAGCCTGCCGTCGATATGCTGGTGAACATTCCCATGTGTCCGTCTCCTATTTCAGCACGATGTTCACGCGCTGGAACTCGCTCGTGATGGCCTGCGCGAGGGTGGTGTACATGAGCTGGTTGTTGAGGGAGTCGATGCCCTCCTGCTCGATGTCCACGTTGTTGCCGTTGTTCTTCGACTCCGTGAGGTAGTCCAGCATGCGGCGCGGCCGGACCTGGGCGTAATCGATAGGCTTGCTGAAGGGGATGTGCCGGGGGTCCGTGAGGAACTCCTGGAACGGCGGGACCACCTTCTCCGAGTCCAGCGCCCGCTTGAGCTGGCTTTCGAAGTTCACATCGCTGCGCTTGAAGTTGGGCGTGTCCGCGTTGGCGATGTTGTTGGCAATGACGTTCCTCCGCAGGGTGGTCACGTCCATCTCCCTGGTCAGGATGTCGAGGTTCTTGCCGAAAGCTCCAGAGAACATCATCTCGCAATTTCCTCCGCCGCGGATCCCCGCGGATCTTCTCGTTCCATTTTCGGTCCCTTTTCCCCCCTCCTGAACATGAACTTCCTATAATATGTAACGGGTCAGGTCCTGGTCCTGGACCACGTTGGAAAGCTTCTCGTTCACGTAGCCCGACGTTATGGCGATGGTCTGGCCCGTGATCTCGGGCGCGTGGAAGGACACCTCCTCCAGCAGCAGCTCCATGATCGTGTGGAGGCGCCGCGCGCCGATGTTCTCGGACCGCGAGTTGACCTCCGTGGCGAGCTCCGCCAGGCGGTCGATTGCTTCCGGCAGGAAGTTGAGCGTCACGCCCTCTGTCTTCAGGAGCTCGATGTACTGCTTGATGAGCGCGTTCTTCGGCTGCGTGAGGATCTTCACGAAGTCCTCCTTGGTCAGGGCGGAAAGCTCGACGCGCAGCGGGAACCGGCCCTGCAGCTCGGGGATGAGGTCCGAGGGCTTGCTCATGTGGAAGGCGCCGGCGGCGATGAAGAGGATGTGCCGCGTGTCCACGATGCCGTGCTTCGTGCTGACCTTGGATCCTTCCACGATGGGGAGGATGTCCCGCTGCACCCCTTCGCGGGAGACATCGATGCCGACCTTCTCGCCCCGGGAGGCGATCTTGTCGATCTCGTCGATGAAGATGATGCCCATCTCCTCCGTGCGCTGGCGCGCGAGCTCGGAGACGCGCTCCATGTCCACGAGCTTCTCGGTCTCCTCGTTCAGCAGGATTTCCTTGGCCTGCTTCACCGTGACCTTCTTGCGCTTCTTCTTCCCGCCGAAGATCGACCCGAGGTTCCCGAAGTTCAGCTCCATGTCCTCCATGGAAGTGCCGGAGAATATCTCCATCACCGGCATGGCTGCCTTGGTCACGCTCACCTCGACCAGGCGCTCGTCGAGCTGGCCCTTCGCGAGCATCTCGCGCATCTTGTCGCGCGTGCTGCGCCCGCCCTCCGCCGACGGTCTCCGCGGGCGGCAGGACTTCCGTCTCGACAGCCTCCACCTCCAGCGCGTCACCGGGATTGGCGGGCCGCGAGGGCTTGCGCACCCCCGGGAGCAGCAGGTCGAGGAGGGCGTCTTCCGCGCGCCGCTCCGCCTCCACGCGGACCTCCTCGGAGAGCTCCGCCTTCACCATGGAGACGGCAACCGAGACGAGGTCACGGATCATGGATTCCACGTCCCGGCCCACGTACCCGACCTCCGTGTACTTCGTGGCTTCCACCTTCAGGAACGGGGCGCCGCAGAGCTTCGAGAGCCGGCGCGCGATCTCCGTCTTCCCGACGCCGGTGGGCCCGATCATGATGATGTTCTTCGGCGCCACCTCGTCCCGCAGGTCTTCCGGCAGCTTCTGGCGGCGCGTGCGGTTGCGCAGCGCGATGGCCACCGCCTTCTTGGCCTTCTCCTGGCCGATGATGTACTTGTCGAGCTCCGCGACGATCTCGCGGGGCGTCAGGTCCCCGCCCCAGGACGGGACCTTCAGGTCGCTCATGCGCCTCCTCCTGGCGATGCTTCGCCCAGCTCCTCCACGATGATCTCCCCGTTGGTGTAGATGCAGATGCCCGCCGCGATGCGCAGCGACTTCTCGGCGATCTCCCGCGGGCTCAAGGTCGATGCGTCCAGGTACGCGCGGGCCGCGGCGTAGGCGAAGCTGCCGCCGGACCCGATGGCGATGACGCCCTCGTCGGGCTCGACCACGTCGCCGGTGCCGGAGATGAGGAACGTCGCCTTCCTGTCAGCCACGAGGAGGAGCGCTTCCAGGCGGCGCAGGATCCTGTCGGTGCGCCAGTCCTTGGCCAGCTCGACGGCGGCACGCGTGATGTCACCGCCGTACTCCTTGACCTTGCCCTCGAAGCGCTCGAAGAGCGTGAAGGCGTCCGCCGTGGCGCCGGCAAAGCCGACGAGGACCTTCCCGTCGTAGATCCGGCGGACCTTGCGGGCGTTGGACTTCATCACCGTGGCGCCCATGGTGACCTGGCCGTCCCCGGCCATGGCGACGAGGGCGCCCTTGCGCACGGCGATGACCGTCGTGCTGCGGATCTGCTCCGCGGGATTCCTACTGGGCATGGGGATGGGCCCTCCTGTAGACCTTTTTCAGCTTCTCCAGGCCGACGTGGGTATAGACCTGCGTGGTGGAGAGACTCGCGTGGCCGAGCAGCTCCTGCACGGCGCGGATGTCGGCGCCCCTGTCCAGCAGGTGCGTGGCAAACGAGTGGCGGAACGTGTGCGGGGTCACGCGCTTGCCCAGGTTGGCGCGGGCGAGGTACTCGCCGAGGATGAAGCGCACCCCGCGGTCGGTGATCCGGCCGCCGCGCTGGTTGATGAAGACACAATCCGGCTCACCGCCCGCGGCGCGCGCGTGGAAAGGCCGCAGCGACATGTAGGAGCGCAGCGCTTCCACCGCCGATGCGCCGAGGAACACGTTGCGTTCCTTGGACCCCTTGCCCATGACGCGGGCCGTCCCGTTTTTCAGATCGACGTCCCGGAGGTCCAGGGACACGAGCTCGGAGATGCGGCATCCCGTGGAATAGAGGGTCTCCAGGGCCGCCCTGTCGCGCAGCTTCCAGAACTCCTCCCTGTCGGCACAGGGCTCCCTGCTGGGCATCTCGACCAGGCGCGCCATCTCGTCCTCGAACAGGAAGGAGGGCAGCCGTTTCTCCGTGCGGAGGCTGCGGATCTCCGCGAAGGGATTCACCGTGATGTGGCCACGGCGCTCCATGAAGCGGTACCAGCCGCGGACCCCCGACACCATGCGGTTCACCGAACGCGGCGAAAGCCCTTCCTGGGTGAGCCAGGCAACGAAACCGCGGGCATCGGCTACCGCGGCGCTCCGCGGGTCCACGCCGCGCCCGGGAAGGTAGGTCTCGAACTTCTCCAGGTCATTGCCGTAGGACTCCAGGGTGTGCGGCGAGAGGTTGCGCACGGACCCGAGATAGGCGAGGTAGTCGCCGCGCGACGCGGAATCCGCGCGGTGTCACGCACTTTCGTCATCCGCCTCACCGCCAACTCCCGCGATGGCCTTGCGCACGGCGTGCGCGTGCCCCTCGTGATCGCCGCCGGGCTCGCCGGCCAGCTCGAGCCCGTCCGGTCCCAGCTCCTTGGTGTGCAGGTAGTCGCAGGCCGGGTTGATGCAGGACTTGTACGTCCCCCGCTGCTTGTCTTCCTTCTCCACCAGGAACCAGCCGCACCGCGGGACACTTGGAGTCGGTGGGCTTGAAGTATGTCACGAAGTCGCACGCGGGATAGTTCGTGCAGCCGTAGAACTCCCGGCCCCGGCCGCGCTTGCGCTTGCGCGCCACGATCTGCCCGCCGCAGCCCGGGCGCGGGACAGGCTGCCAGCGGCACCGGCTTGGTGTTCTTGCACTCGGGAAAACCCGTGCAGGCGAGGAAGAAACCGTAGCGGCCCAGCTTCTTCACCATGGGCCTGCCGCAGATCTCGCAGACCACGTCGGTCTTCTCGTCCATGACGCCCTTCACCGATTCCAGGGTCTCGCGCGACCGAGTTGACCTTGCTCTGGAAGGGCCCGTAGAACTCGCGGATCATCGTCTGCCAGTCGCTCTTGCCCTCCTCCACCTCGTCCAGCCGCAGCTCCATGGCGGCGGTGAAGTTCGGGTCCAGGAGCTCGGGGAACGACTTGCTCAGCATGTCGTTGATGATCTTGCCCAGGATCGTGGGGATGAGCTGCCGTGATCTTGCGCACCACGTAGTAGCGGTCCAGGAGCACGGAGATGATGGGCGCATAGGTGGAGGGCCTGCCGATGCCCTTCTCCTCCAGGGTCTTGACGATGGTGGCATCCGTGAAGCGCGGGGGTCCCATGGTGAAATGCTGCTCGGGGTGGAACTTCAGCCGCTCCACCACCTCCCCGGCTCGAACGGCGGGCAGCGCCTTGGTCTGTTCCTTGGAGGCGAGAAGGCGAGGGCCTTCTGGAAGCCCTTCTCCACCACGCGGGTGCTGGAAGCGCGGAAGAGGCGTTGCCCGCGGCGAAATCCGCGGTGGTGGTGCTCGCCTTCGAAGGGTTCATCTGGGAGGAGACGAAGCGCTCCCAAATGATCGAGTAGAGGCGGAACTCCTCCGAGGTGAGGTGCTTCTTCAGCTCCGGCGGGCGTGCGCGTGACGTAGGTGGGGCGGATGGCCTCGTGGGCATCCTGCGCGCCCTTGCCCTGCGGCGTACATGTCGGCGGTTTCCGGCAGCTCCCCCGGGTACTCCTTGGCGATGAAATCCCGCACCTCCGCAGCGCGCTCTCCGCGATGCGGGTGGAGTCCGTGCGCATGTAGGTGATGAGCCCCAGCCGCTGGGAGCCGATATTCACGCCTTCGTAGAGGCCCTGGGCGATCTGCATGGTCTTTCGCGCCGTGAACCCGAACCTGTTCGCCGCCGTCTGCTGGAGCGTGGAGGTGGTGAAGGGCGGCGCGCGGCCGGGAGATCTTTTCCGTCACCCTCATGTCCGCCACCGTGAAGCGGCGCATCCTTGAGCGCCGTCGACGCAGTCCAGCGGTGGCCTTTTCCGTCGTGAGCACCGGGCTTTTCCCCTGCGATCGCCACCAGCTGGGCCAGGAACATGGCTCTTTCCCTTGCGCAGCTCCGCGTCGAGGCTCCAGTATTCCTCCGGGAGGAACGCCTCGATCTCCGCTTCCCGCTCGCAGATCAGCCGCAGGGCCACCGACTGCACGCGGCCCGCGGAGAGCCCGTTCTTCACCTTCTTCCAGAGCAGCGGGGAGAGGTAGTACCCCACGATCCTGTCCAGCACCCGGCGCGCCTTCTGCGCGTTCACCTTCGACATGTCGATGACCCCGGGATGCGCAACCGCCTCCCGGATGGCCTTGGGCGTGATCTCGTTGAACGTGATGCGCTGGATGTCGGGCTCGGTCTTTCCCGTTCTGCAGCGCATTGCGAAGATGAAACGAGATGGCCTCTCCTTCGCGGTCATTATCCGATGCCAGCAGGATGGTGTCCGCCTTTCTTCGCCTTCTGCTTCAGGTCCTTGAGGATCTTCGCCTTCCCGCGGACCGTGATGTATTCCGGCTCGAAGGTGTCCGTCCACGTCGATTGCCAGCCGCGACTTGGGCAGGTCGATGAGGTGCCCCATGGAGGCGGCCACCGTGTAGCCCTTGCCGAGGTACTTCTCGATGGTCTTTCCCTTGGCGGGTGACTCGACGATGAGGAGGACCTGCTTCTTGCGCCGCGCGGCCGCCGCGGTCCGGGCGCCTTGCGAGGCTTGCGCGCGGCCGTGCTTTTCGCGCCGGTCACGGCCGGGAGGGGGCCGCGGGCGGGACTGCGGCGGCGTTGCGTTGCGGTCCCGCGGGTCGTTTCATCCATCATGTTCTCCAATATATGTCTCCGCCCGTCAGGGCGCAGGCACCTTCGCTTTCCTCCTGCAGCAAGCGCGGCCAGCCGCTCGCCTTCCGGCATTCCCGCGGCGAGCGGGCTCCGGGCTGACGGCCGCGGGGTCACTTCCCCACTCCCGCAGGATGTCCGCGGCGCTCCGTGATCACCGGAGCGCCGGCGTCGGCCAGCCTCCGCGTGCCTGCCCCCGCGCTTCCGCGGATCCCGCGGCGTGCACGTACAGGTCTCTCCCCTGGTCGAGGGCGTATTCCGCCGTGATCAGCGCCCCGGAACGCTGACCGGGGCCTGCCACGACCACCACTGCCCGGCATAGCCCGCTGATGATGCCTGTTGCGCGCGGGGAAGTGGTACCGCAGCGGCGGCATGCCCGGGGGATACTCGCTGAGGATGCCGCCCCGCCGGTCGAGAAGGGCCGTTGCCGCCGCCCTGCTGGACGAGGGGTAGACGTCGTCGATGCCGTTGCCGAGCACGGCCACCGATCGGCCCCCCGCCGCGGTGCACCCTTCGTGCGCCTCCCGGTCGATGCCCCGCGCGAGACCCGACACGACGCCGATCCCCTCCCGGCCGCAGTTCGAACCCGAGCCGCAAGGCCGCCTTGCGGGCGGCGCCGGTCGGGAAACGCGTTCCGACGATCCCTGCAAGCGGCGAAGCCGTTGTCGGGAAGCGCTCCGCGAAGGAAGAGGGTCAACGGGGGGATCGAAGATCTCGCGGAGCTGCGGCGGGTACGACGAATCCCAGTAAAAGATGCTTTCGATGCCCTCCGGCAGTCAAGGCCTCCTCTGTCTTCTCCGCGGAGGCCAGGATGTCGGCGGGATGCCAGAGCCCCGTCGTCCAGCTTCCGGCCCAGGAGCCGTGCGAGGTCCGCGAGGGAAAGCGCGAAGATGCGCGACGGGGGCGCCCAGCATATCCAGGAGGACGAGCTTGTCGATGGGGCGCAGGAAGTCCACGTCCGAGAGCCCGTAGAGGCAGAGCTTCTCATGTCGGTCCATGCTCACTAGGAACGAGGCAAAGGTGTGCCGGGCTTTCACGCACGGCCCCCTGCGCCGGGGGACACGGCGCATCTGCCGAAGGAGGGGCGGCCGGGGATTCCTCGGCACAGGCGCCCCCGCGGGGATGGAACTCCTCGTGGGTGCGCTTCAGCACTTCCTGGCTCACGTGGGTGTAAATCTGCGTGGTGCCGATGTCGGCGTGCCCGAGGAGCTCCTGGACCGACCGGAGGTCCGCGCCGCCCTGCAGGAGGTGCGTGGCAAACGAGTGGCGGAGAGTGTGCACCTTGGCTTCCAGGCCCGCGCGGAGCGCCAGGCGCTTGAATGTCTTCCACACCGTCTTGCGCGAGAGGCGTCTTCCGCCCCGGCCGAGGAAGAGGGCGTCACTCGCCGTGACGCCCGGCGAGAGAAGGCCGCGCTTCCGAAAGGTAGACCGCGAGCTGGCGCTTCGCCCGTCTCCCCCAGGGGCACCATCCGCTCGCGTGAGCCCTTTCCCATCACGCGGAGGGCTGACTCCCGCATCGACACGCGGTCCACGGTGAGGCTCACCGCCTCGGTCACCCGCAGGCCGCAGGAATAGATCAGCTCGAAAAGCGCCCGGTCACGGATGCCCGAGGGGGCCTCGACGGGAATCGCACGCGTCCAGCAGCCGGTCGATCTCCTCAGCCTGGAGGTAGCGCGGGATGCGCATGGTGACGCGGGGGGATTCCACCAGCCGCGCGGGGTTGGCGTCGCTCCTGCCCTCGAGGACGAGGAACCGGTAGAAAGAGCGGATGGCGGAGGCCGCCTTGGCCAGCGTGCGGGGATCGATGTTCTCCACCTGGCGGCCCGCCAGGTAATCGCTCACGTCTTTCGGCGCCGCGGCGGCCGCGTCCCTGCCGGTCGCCGCGAGGAAGGCCAGGAACGCGCGCGCCTCGGCAGCGTACGTGCTCACCGTGGTCTGCGCGAGCCCGCGCTCAGCGGCGAGGTACTCGGCAAAGCCGGTGACGGGATCCTGTCCACCGGCGGCGTTCCGCGCGTGCTCCATGACGGTGCTAGTCCTTCTGTCCTGCGATCCGCTTCTCGCGGAGGACCGTGGGAACGCTCAGGTCGGCCTCGCGGGAGTTGCGGCCCAGGAGGAACTCCTCCGCGTGCTTGCGGCTGCCGCCCTTGCCCATGGAGGCCCACTCCTCGTACGGGATGATCTCGGCGTCGGCGTGGGCGGGCTCCACCTCGGCGACGGGCCGCGGCGCGTCCGCGGAGAACCCGGTGGCGATCACGGTGACCCGGATCCTGTCGTTCATCGATTCGACGATCGAGGTCCCTGCAATGATCATGGCGTCGTCATCCGCGTTGGCGGTGATGATCTTCAGAACCTCCTCGTATTCCGAGAGGCAGAAGTCGAACCCGCCCGTCACGTTGACGAGGATCCCCTTGGCGCCTTCCACCCGGGCGTCCTCGAGAAGGGGATTGTTGATGGCGTTCGTGGCGGCATCCGTGGCCCGGTTCTCCCCGGCCCCGATACCGATGCCCATGAGGGCGTCGCCCTTTCCCTTCATGATGGTGCGCACGTCGGCAAAATCGATGTTGATCTCGCCGGGCTCGGTGATGAGGTCCGAGATGCCCTGCACGCCCTGGCGCAGGACCTCGTCCGCCATGAAGAACGCCTCGCGGATGGGCGTGCGCTTCTCCGCGATCTTCAGCAGGTGCTGGTTCGGGATGGTGATGAGCGTGTCGACTTCCTGGCGCAGCCGCTCGATGCCTTCCTCGGCAAGCTGCATCTTGCGCTTCCCTTCGAAATCGAAGGGCTTCGTCACCACGGCAACGGTGAGGGCGCCCATCTGGCGCGCGACGTGCGCCACCACGGGGGCCGCGCCGGTGCCGGTGCCGCCGCCCATCCCGGCCGTGATGAACACCATGTCGGCGCCCTTCAGGAGGCTCTGGACGCTCTCGGTGTCCTCCAGCGCCGCCTTTTCACCGATCTCGGGAATGCCTCCCGCGCCCAGGCCGCCGGTGAGCTTGGTGCCGATGGCGAAGCGCGTCTCGGCATTGGAGCTGTGCAGCGCCTGCTGGTCGGTGTTGATGGCGACGAACGAGACGTTCTTCAGCCCCATGGCGATCATGCGGTTGACGGCGTTGTTCCCGCCGCCGCCGACGCCGACCACCTTGATGACGGTCGGGCTGATGCCCTTGTTGTCGAAAAGCTCGATGTTCATGTCCCCTCCCAGTGCCATGAATCCGCTGCTGCGGCAAATGCGCCCCAGAGTCTCTGTCGCGGGCGTCCCCCCTTTTCTTTTGACACGCGAAAAGCGTGTCAAAAGAAATCCTTGAACCAGGTCCTCATCCTCTCCCAGACGCTCGTGAAAGTCGCATCGCTGGAGCTCGTGTCGAACCCTTCGGCGCCCTCGCGGGATGCGCCGAACATGACCAGGCCCACACCCGTGGCGTACATCGGGTCGTGGTACTCCTCCACCAGGCCGCCGAGCTTCAGCGGGTAGCCGATGCGCGCCGGCAGCCCGAAGATCTCGGAGGCAAGCTCCCCCGCGCCGGCAAGGAGCGCGCCGCCGCCGGTGAGCACGACTCCGCCGCCCAGCAGGTGCAGGTACCCCTTCTTCTCGATCTGCTCCTTCACCATGCCGAGGATCTCCGCCATCCGCGGCTGGATGATCTCCGCCATGGCGCGCCGCCCGATCCTCCGCGGAGGCCTCCCGCCCACGCTGGGAATCACGGCTTCATCGTCCTCCATGATGGACGGCGCGTAGCAGCACCCGTGCTCCTTCTTGATCTTTTCCGCCGCCTCCAGGGGCGTCTTCAGCATGATGGAAACGTCGCTGGTCACCTGCTCCCCGCCGATGGAGAGCACCTCGGTGTGATATGGCGCGCCTTCCAGGTGCACCAGCACGTCGGTCGTACCGCCGCCGAGGTCGATGAGAAGCACGCCCAGCTCGCGCTCGTCGGCCGTGAGGACCGCCTTCGAGGATGCCAGCGGCTCCAGCACGATATCGTTCACCTTGAAGCCGGCCCGGTTCACGCACTTGACGATGTTCTGGGCCGACGTGACCGCGCCGGTGATGATGTGCGCTTCCGCTTCCAGGCGGACGCCCACCATGCCCACGGGGTTCTTGATGCCGCCCTGCTGGTCCACGATGAACTCCTGCGGGATGACGTGCAGGACCTCGCGGTCCATCGGGATGACGATCGCCTTGGCGGCGTCGATCACGCGGTCCACGTCCTCCTTGGTGATCTCGCGGTCCTTGCCCGTGACGGCCACGACGCCGCGCGAGTTGATGCCCTCGATGTGGCCGCCGGCCACGCCGGTGTACACGCCGTGCACCTCGCGCCCGGACATCAGCTCCGCGGATTCCACCGCGTTCTGGATGGACTTGACGGTGGCCTCGATGTTGATGACCACGCCGCGGCGGAGACCCCGCGACGGCGTGGTGCCGACGCCGATGATCTCCAGCTGGCCCGTCTCGTTGACCTCGCCGATGATGGCGCAGACCTTCGTCGTGCCAATGTCCAGGCCGACGATCAGCTCGTCAGGTGCCGCCACCGCCCTACCCCCCCCACGGCGCGGTACCCCGCGCATTTTCGACCGCGGAACTCCGCGCATCAGGCGCGGTCCCCCGCGCAGTGTCTGCGGCGGGAACCGGGGCACTGCCGGCGGCGGTGCCCCGCTCGCCTGCTGCCGCGCCCTGGGCGCGTACCTTGTACACGACGTCCCCGCTGCGGAAATCGAGTTCCTGTATAGTCTTGACAACCCCCTGTCGTGACAAGAGGTCCAGCACCATGAGCGTGGAGCGCAGGAGCGTCTCGTCGATGGCCCCGCGTGCGCGGACGGGCACCGGCGAGCAGGTGAGGAAGAGGAGAAGGTCGAAGCTCCCCGGTCCCCGGGCGTCGTCCGGCGGCGCCGCGGAAACCTTCACCTCGGAGACCAGGGCGTAGAGGCTCGGCGCGGCTTCGCGCAGCGCACGCAGGTCCGAGAAGATGCGGGCGTAGGACCGCGGGAGCGCGCTGCCCAGCGCCGTGTCACCCGCGGAGATGCCCGAGATCACCGGCAGGTCGATCTCGGCGCTCGTGGACCCGATCTTGTAGACCACGCCGTCACCGTCCACCAGGACCGGCACGGTGCGCCCGCCCGACGATGCCAGCACGACGGCCGCGGGCTCGCGCGCCCACACCGTCATGCGCAGCGTGTCGGGAAACACCTTCTCCACCTTCGCCCGGCGCACGAGCGGGTTCGCTTCCAGCCTCGCCTCCAGCGCGGCAGTGGACACCGAGTACCAGTGTTCCGCGCCCGAGAGTCCGCACAGCGCGAGCACCTGGTCGTCGGCGACGGCGAGGTCGCTGTGCACCACGACGTGGTGGATCTGCATGACGGGCTCGCCGATGAAGCGCCCGGCGAGCGCGACCGCGCAGGCCGCGCTGATGGCAATGAGCAGGGGGCGCGCCCAGCGGGAGAGACGCCCGCCGGCGGGCGTGTCGGTGCCCTGCTGGTTGCGCAGCGCGTACGCGTTAGACATGGGCTACCCTCCGGGAGAGATTGACGAGGAGGCCGCTCATGACGAGCGTGGCGAAAAGCGACGACCCGCCCGCCGAGAAGAACGGCAGGGTCACGCCGGTGGTCGGCACCAGGCCGACGGCGACAGCCATGTTCAGGAACGCCTGGAGGCAGATCGCGGTGGTGAGGCCGAACGCCGCGTAGGAGCCGAACCGGTCCTCCGACCGGTAGGCCACCTGGTAGCCCTTCCACGCGAGGAGTGCGAAAAGGGCCAGCACGAACAGGGAGCCGAGCAGCCCCGTTTCCTCCCCGATCACCGTGTAGATGAAGTCCGAGTACGACATCGGGAGAGGCCCGAGCTTCGCCGCGCTTCGCCCCAGTCCCTTTCCCCAGAGCCCCCCGGCCACGAACGCCGCCTTCGCGGTCACGATCTGGTAGCCGGTCCCCTGGCTGTGCAGGGCAGGGTCGATGTAGGCAAGGAGTCTCTGCACGCGGTGCTCGCGGGTGAAGAGCAGGAGAAAGCCCAGCGGCACGGTAAACACGCTCACGAGCAGCACGTGCAGGAAGCGCACGCGGGCGATGAAGAGCATGGACAGGCCGAGGAACAGGACGAAGATCGCCGTGGAATAATCGTTCTGCAGCAGGATGACGCCCGAGAAGAGCAGCGTGACCACGAACGGCGGGATGAGCGCGTTCAGCGTCATGCCGGCGCCGTCGTCACGCTTCGCGAAGTACGAGGCCAGGTAGAGGACCAGGACGATCTTCACGAGCTCCGAGGGCTGGAAGGACTGGCCGAACACGGTGACCCAGCGGCGGGAGCCCAGCACCGTGGTGCCGAGGCCCGGCAGGAACGGGAGGAGCGCGACGAGGAGCGTGCCGAGCACCACGAGCGGCATCCGGCGCCGGACCGCCGCGAGGGGCGTGAGGGAGACGATGAAGGCAGCCGCCGCGCCGAGCGCTCCCCAGAGAAGCTGGCGCTTCACCAGCGAAAGGGGATCGCCGTAGGCGCGCCCGGAGAACGAGTAGGAGGCGGAAAACAGCATCGCGACGCCAACGCCGAGAGTGACAACGAGAAGCATGACGAGGACCATGTCGCCCTGCTGTTTCGCGACCTTCTCCATCTCCCCTCCGCTACTGGATCTTCAGGGTCGAGAGACCCAGGAGTGCGAAAAGGCCGCCGAGGATCCACAGCCTCGTGACCACCTTGCTCTCGGGCCAGCCGCTGAGCTCGAAGTGGTGGTGCAGCGGCGCCATCTTGAACACGCGCTTCCTCCCGCGCAGCTTGTACGACAGGACCTGGATGGCGACGGAGAGCGTTTCCAGGACGAACACACCGCCAAGGATGAGGATGAGGACTTCCTTCTTGAGGATGAGGGCGACGACGCCCAGCACGCCGCCCAGCGCAAGGCTGCCCGTGTCACCCATCCAGACGTCGGCGGGGTGCGCGTTGAACCAGAGGAAGCCTACGGCAGCGCCGACCACGGCGAGCGTAGAAAACGGCGATCTCGCTCGCCGCCCTTCACGAACGGGATGGACAGGTAGTCGGCGTAGTCGACGCTGCCCGTGAGGTAGGCGAGCACCGTCAGGGCGAGCGCCGACCATGATGACGAGCCCGATGGCAAGGCCGTCCAGCCCGTCGGTGAGATTCACCGCGTTGGAGTAGCCGACCATGAGGATGACGGCAAACGGGATGTAGACCCACGAGAGGTCGAGGATCGGCCCACTTGAGGAAGGGAACGTACAGGAGCGTCGTCGTGTCGGTGCGCTGGATGTAGAGCACGGTGACGATGAGCGCGGAGACAAGGATCTGCCCGCCGAACTTCACCCCCGCGCTGATGCCCGCCCTGCGCCGGGACATCTTCAGGTAGTCGTCGGCGAACCCGATGGCGCCGAAGCCCAGCGCCGCGAAGAGAAGCAGCCACGTGTAGATGCTGGCGGGGTCCTGCCAGAGCACCGTGGAGAGGGCCGACCGAGAGGATGATCAGCACGCCGCCCATGGTGGGCGTGCCGGCCTTTGCCTTGTGCGTGTCAGGGGTGTCTTCCCGCGCCGTCCAGCCGGTCTTGATGGCCCTGAGCTTCGCGATGACCAGGGGCCCGAAGAGGAAGGAGATCAGGAGGGCCGTGATCGCCGCGTACGCCGCGCGGAACGTGATGTACTGGAAGATGTTGAGAAGCGAGACATGCGCCTTCAGCCCGAAGAGAAGCTTCAGCATGCGTGGCCTCCGGCGTGGGGCGTGATCCTCGGCAGGACACGCTCCATGGCGAGCCCCCGGGAGCCCTTGAGGAGAACGAGATCGCCCGCCCGCGCGCGCCCGGAAAGGTCGGCGCCCAGCTCCTCGATGTCGAGGATCCACCGCGAGCGTGCCGCCGACGGCGCGCCCTGCAGCGCGTTCCAGGCGCGTTCCATCTCGTCGCCGAAGAGCACGATCTCCTCCACGGGTGATTCGCGCAGGCGCGCGGCCGAGATTCGCGTGCGCCTCCGGCCCTTCATCGCCCAGCTCGCGCATGCCGCCGAGCACCGCGATGCTCCTGCCCGGCCACGGCAGCGCCTCGAGGAAGCCGACCGCCTGCTCCATCGAGTCAGGGTTCGCGTTGTAGCAGTCCACGATCACGGTGACCGGGCCTTCAATGACCTGGGACCGCCCGAACAGCGGAGCGACGGCCTCGAGGCCGTCACGTATCTCCGCGTTCGGGACACCCAGCTCGCGCGCCACCGAGATCGCTCCCAGCGCGTTGGCGAGGTTGTGCGGGCCGAAGAGCGGGAAACGGATCGGGAACCCCTCCCAGTGGATGATGCGATCCACCCAGTCCCCTGCTCTCGCTCCCCCGTGAAGCCCTGCGTGCTCCCCGGCCCGAAGAGGATCATGCTGCCCGGGAACGCCCTCGGCGAGGAACGCGCGGAAGGAATCCTCTTCCGGCAGGAACCCCGCCTGGCGCCCGTCGAAGTGGGCGAATATCTTCTTTTTCTCGATTGCGATGTTCTCCTGCGACCCCAGCAGCCCGATGTGCGCGGTGCCCACATTCGTGACGAGCGCGAGATCCGGCCGCACGATGTCGGCCAGCACGTCCATCTCGCCGCGGCGATTCATGCCCATCTCCAGCACGGCGTAGCGGTGCTCCTCGGTCACGGAGAAGCACGCCAGCGGCAGCCCGATCTCGGAGTTGAGGTTCCCCTCGTTCACCACCGTCGGCGCGGTCCTGCCGATGATCGACCCGATGATCTCCTTGGTCGTCGTCTTGCCGTTGGATCCCGTGACACCGATGCGCGTGACGGCGGCGCAGCGGCGCATGTGCAGGCGCGCCAGGTCCTGCAGCGCCGCGAGGGTGTCCTTCACGGCCATGACCACCACGCCGTGGCGGGACGCCAGGGCCGCGAGCTGCGCGGCGCGGCGGGACGCCTGTTCCTCGGACACCAGGAGCGCCGCTGCGCCGGCGCGCACTGCCTGCTCGAGGAACTCGTGGCCGTCGGTCCTTTCGCCGGGCAGCGCCACGAAGAGGCACCCGTCGGAGGCGGCGCGCGAATCCATCACCACGGACCGGATGGCCGAGGCGTTGTCCGCACCAGCGGCGATTCTCCCGCCGGCGGCTGCTTCGATGTCGGAAGGCAGGAACAAGGCCCGCGCGGTGGACATCACCGTGACGTCCCCGCTTTCCCGGAGGCGTCGACCAGCAGGCGGGTCGTTGCCGCATCAGCGGCCGGCACGAGCCCGAGCGCGGCCGCCCGCAAGCTCACCTGCGCCGGGGAGCTTTCGAAGGCGATCTGGCCTATCAGGTCCCTGTTCGTCTCGAGGAGCGCGTTCTGCCTGTCCTCGAGCGCGGCCACGTCGTCCGTGAGGGCGTTGTAGCGATAGCCCTCCCACGCGTTGAGGAGCAGGAGCCCGGGGATGGCGAGGCAGAGCAGTGCGGTGAGGATCCTCTTCATGCGCCCACTCCTTCGCCGCTCTCCCGCGGCTTCTCCGCGACACGGAGGCGGGCGCTGCGGCTGGCCGGGTTGCGGGAAATCTCCTCGTCCGAGGCGACCACGGCCTTCCCGGTGACGAGCCGCAGCTCCGCTTTCCCCCCACATTGACAGATCGGCCATTCCGGCGGGCACGTACAGCTCCCGGCTCTTCTCCCTGAAATACCTCTTCACGATCCTGTCTTCCAACGAGTGAAACGAGATGACCCCGATCCTTCCGCCGGGAGAGAGGATGCGGGGGACCTGGGCAAGGGCGTCCTGGAGCTGATCCAGCTCGTGGTTCACGACGATGCGGAGCGCCTGGAATGTCTTTGTCGCGGGGTGCAGCCTCCGGTGCTGCTGGGCGGCGGGAACGGCCCCCGCCACGATTGCCGCCAGGCGGGCGGCGTTATGTATCGTAGCCTTTTCACGTTCCCGCACGATCCGCGTTGCGATCTGGCGGGCAAATCGTTCTTCGCCGAACTTGAAAAGGATCTCCGCGATGTCCGCCGCGTCCCACGTATTGACGATGTCGGCAGCCGAGGTGGGCAGCTGGGGATCCAGGCGCATGTCCAGGGGCTCGTCTCGATCGAAGGAAAAGCCCCGGCCGCCCGCCTCGTAGTGGAAGCGGGAGATCCCCAGGTCCATCAGGACGAGAGCAGCGATCTCGGGAGCCTTGAAGGATGCCAGGAACGATCCGAACCATGCGTTGACGAACCGAACCCGGGCCCCGAACGGTACGAGCCTGCCCTGGGCCGTTTCCATGACCGCGGGGTCGGCATCGACGCCGATGAAAACCAGGCGCGGATACTTCGGCAGGAATGCCTCGGCGTGCCCTGCCTTCGCCGAGGGTGGCGTCGATCATCACGCCGCCTTCGTCCGGGGGAACCAGGAGCGCAAGGACTTCATCGAGGAGCACGGGCTGGTGGACGATCACAGCGTGATCCTTTCCCCGAGCCCTCGGCTGCTTGCTTGAACTTGGCCTCGTTTTCGTCGAGATAGGTCTGGTAGGAGGCCTCGGACCATATCTCCATGTACTTTTTCAGTCCGAGGATGAGGCATTCCTTCTTCAGATCCGCATAGTCGCGCAGCGTCTGGGGGATGACGATGCGTCCCGCCTTGTCGATATCGGCTTCCTGCGCAGGGGCGATCATCCGCCGCTGGATAGCCTCGCATTCTTCCTGGAAAAGGGACGTGGAGCCGATGAGTTTTTCGGAAAATGTCTTCCATTCCTCGGGCGGGAACAGCCAGAGGCAGTTTTCCACGCCGCGGGTCAGAATGACCATATTTCCCGCCACCTCCGCTCCTCATCCGGGCCGGAATGAGCAGCCTCCCCTTTTCATCCAGCGAGCAGCGAAATTCACCTGTTATCATGGCTCACTTCACCACTTTTTCCT
Organism: uncultured Spirochaetota bacterium; assembly: GCA_963768665.1. Taxonomy (GTDB): domain Bacteria; phylum Spirochaetota; class Spirochaetia; order SZUA-6; family Fen-1364; genus Fen-1364. The sequence continues at coordinate 88,619 of CAVYIU010000009.1, forward strand.
AATCTCTCCCACTTTTCCCCACCTCCATGCACGCAGATAATACCCCTGAAAGAGGCGTTGTCAACCAGCGATCAGCGCAGAATAAAATGTTCAAATTATCGGAATTAGTTATCGGAACTATGAAACCTATGTATAGTACAAAGCGAAAATTGACACGCACGGCCGGTCTGGGCTATCATGATTCCCGGAGAACAGCAGCGTGTCACTTTACCGCGTTCACTTCAAATGGAAGGAAAAAGAATCGAGCTTATCGCGCGGAGCCTCGACCTCACGCATCCCTACTTCGTCTCGATCAAGGGCCTGGTCTTTTCCACCGAGCAGAGGCTCGTCATCAACCCGCTGGAAGAGGAGGCCCGAAAGACGTTCGGCGCGTCGGACCACTTGATGATCCCATTCCAGACGGTGGTGCTGATCGAGGAGCTGCCCGACAATGCCTGACAGGCAAGGTGATGCCGTTTCCCATGCGGGCGAGGCAAAGCTGAGACGGCCGGCGCCCGCGTCGATTTGCAAAGCCGGCCAACGCGGCTACAATAGGACCAGGTGGTGCGAACGATCACATTAGTCTATCCGGAGGGCGACAGCAGGGAGATCGAGCACGAGTTGCGCGTCAACCAGCTCGTGGACCTGAACGGCAACCCGCTGCCCTCCCTCTGCCGAGTCCGCGGATGATCGTCTACCGCGTCTGGAAGGTCTCCACCCAGGCGGAACGGCACACGGAGGAGCTTTTCTACCACCTCGAGCTGGTGACCCGTCCGGAGCTTGAAAGTGTGATCCGTCAAGGAAGGTAGCGATGTTCGAACGCAGGAGGTTTCTCGCGAAGAAGTAGTGCTTGCGGTGGTCGGGTCCATCTCGGCGGAAACGGTCGCGGAGTTCCACCGGCAGGTGGACGAGCTGTGCTCCGGGGACACCATCACGGTGACACTCGACCTCTCAAGGACACTGAGCATCAATTCGTCGGCTCTGGGCAAGATCCTCCTGTTCCGGAAGAAACTCGCCGAACAGCAGCGGACTCTCCAGATCCGTGGGTGCAGCGAGAACCTCTACAAGACTTTCCAGATGATCAAGTTCGATACTCTGATTTCCATCTGAGGTAGCAGTCGAAGAAGCCCCGGCAGCCCAGGGCAGGCCTTCCGCCGCCTATCGTTCGAATGGCGCCTATCCGCTACGTTTTGCCGCCAGATAAAGAACAACGTCGCCAAATCCACAGGCCTTTGCCAGGCAGTCCACCGGTTTCTTGATAATTGGCGGTGCAGTGCCCACTGCCAGCCCGCCCCATGTTACGCTTTGCCGTATGTCGAAACCTGATTCGGCAATTAATCGCCCGAGCGTCTTTCGGGAAAACAGGACCGTGTGATCTGCAATCGCGGACCGCCATGCCTTCCCGAACAGCCTCGCCTGAAACCCATCAACGTTCGGCGTCGTGATGACCGCCAACCCGCCGGGAGCGAGAATGCGCTTCACCTCGGCCAGGAATCCACGGGGGTCAGGCACGTGCTCGATGAGGTGGGAAAAGTGCACCACCTGGAAGCTATTGTCCGGGAACTTCGCCTCTTCCAGCGTCCCGACGAAGATGTTGACGCCTCGGTGCGCCATGCCGTATTCCGCCGACTCGCGGCACACGTCGACGCCCTGGGGTTCCCACCCTTCCTTCTTCATCGCCTCGATGAGCATCCCGGTGGCACACCCGATATCGAGAAACCGCCGGGGCCGGCAGGCCAGCGGTCCGTTCCTCGAACCCGACGTCGGCCATGCCGAGACGCATAAGGCGGTAGAATGCAGCCTCGTTGGTGATCTCGTAGGTGAAGTACTCCTCCCCGTAGCGCCTGCGCAGGTCATCGAAGACGGGCCGCGGGTTCTGGTAGACGATGGAGCAGGTGGAACAGCGCACAAAAACGAACCCGTCACACGGCAGGTAGGTGCGCGAGCCTTCGTTCCCGCAGAGGGGACACGGAATGGTCTCCTGGCGCTCCTTGCCCGGGCACGGAAGAATATGTCTTGGGCATTGACTCTCCCCTGTCAGGGATTGTCGACGGTGATGGCAAACTCCTTGAGCGTCTCGTTGCCGGCGAAGTCACGGACCGCCAGGACAAGCCGCGACGCGCCGGCATGCAGATCCACGAACCCGATCCGGAGCAGCCCGTCACCCGCGTAGAGATCTCCACGGGCAAGACCCGCGGGACCGAGGACCGTGACCCCTTCCTTCACGGAGAGGGTGTCGAACCTGATCGTGGCGAGGTCCGTGCCGTCGAGCGCGAGGCGCAGCGAGTAGGGCGCCAGGGGCCAGCGGAACCGGACATCCTCCCGGAGGTCGTAGGCCTCGGCGAGAACGGCGGCCCGTCCCGCCTTGACCTTCGCCCCGGGCTGGAGCTCCTGGCGCTGGTCCCCGACGGCAAGCAGCACGCGCCTTATGAGGGGCGGCTGCGCATCCACTGTCGGCGGCAGGAACGCCAGGGGGTTCACGTACGCCGAGGCTTCCTCGTCGAACACGCTGAAAGACAGCAGTGCCCCCGCCGCCTTCCCGGTGTCGCCCAACAGGCCGATGGTGTCCCCCGCGGCGTAGCGGGTTCGCACGCCGCCGAGGCTGCCGATGGCGAGGTGCGCGTACTGGGTGAGGATATCCTGCGCGTGGCGCAGGACCACGAGCGCCCCGGTGCCGCGGGGGAGAGAGGTGTAGTCGTCCCTGCCGTCATAGCGGAAGACAAGCTCGCCTTCCAGCGCCGGCGTCACGACCTGGCCGACTCCGCCGAGATCGAGGCCGTGGCTGAAGTGATCGTCGCGGTCTTCTCCGAAGGTGCCCGTGATGATCCGCTTCTCCACGGGCCAGTCCACCGGCCAGAGATCCGCCGCACCCGCGGCACACAGGAGCAGGGCGAGGAGAACGGTGCCGAGGGTTCGAAACGATGCGGAGGCGCCTGGCCTCACAGCTTCACCACGTCTACGCGCAGGAGTCGGCCGTCCAGCCCGATGAGCAGCTGGCCTCCCACCGTGCCGACGAACAGGTCCCCGGCAGTGAAACTCTCGCGGAAGACCTGGCCCACGAACGGCATGGCGATGAGGAGATCAGCCGCGCCTGCCTGCGCGCTGCCCTGGCCGCTGTCGGTGCCGCGGGCCACGAAGGCGGCAAAGCGCCCCTGCCCCGGGTACGCAATGCCGGCGACCTGTCCGTGGAGCGGCAGGTCTGCAACCCGGCTGCCCACGGGGTCGTACAGGCTGCCGCTGTCGGCACCCTCGAACGCGATGAAACGCCCGTCAGGAGAAAAGGAGATGCGGGCTTCCCGGCGGAAGTCCGAGGCGAGCCTCTCCGATGAGCGCTGCACGAAAGTGCCGCCCACCCGCTCGAAGACGGTGAGCAGCTGCGGATCGATCCCCCAGATGCTCGCGACCTGCCGGCCGTCCGCGCTCACCGCTGCGCCCAGCGCGACGGGAATCCGGCTCGCGACGGTGCGCGGAGAGCCTGTCGGTATCCCGTCATACTGGGGCGAGCCCTGCAGGTTGAGCAGGAGAAGCCTCCCGTTCAGGAGGCCGGCCAGCAGAGAATCGCCCTGCACGGAAAGGGTCGTGAGAAGCGCCGGGAAGTCGCGGCTCCACCGGGTGTCCCCGCCGCGGTCGATCTCGGTGAGACCGCTCAGGTCGGACTTCACCACGAAGATCCTGCCCGTGTCCGGTCCCAGGAACGGGTACCCGCTGCCGGAGAAGGACAGGATGCGCACGCCGCGCGGATCGTACATGATCCAGTCGGTGCCAAGGCGCGTGTAGTTGACGAATCCCGCGTCGGAGAGGGCGACCTGGGAGAGGGTCTTCTCCACGTGCGCGAAAAGGCCATTGGGATCGACGTAGCCGAACAGCGCGCCGCTGCGAAAGGGCGCGAGGCGCGTCTCGCCCACGGGAGACGCGCTGGCACCGGCATCTCCCGGCTGGGGCACGGTGACCGCCCAGGCAGGTCGCACGACGATTTCCTTTCCAAGGGGATAGGGGAAGAGAACGAAGTACAGTAGTATCGCGAAGAGCGCTGCGAAGAAGACGGCTGCGGGTCTCTTTCTTGTGACCGACGGTGCCACTCTCGTCTTCCCTTCGGGTGCAGATCCTAAGCGGGGGGGAGGTAATTGTCAATGGAACGCTCCGGGGAACGGGCCCTCATTGAACGCGCGCGTGCCGCGGCTCGCTTCACGTGGTCTCCCTATTCGCATTTCCCTGTCGGCGCAGCGCTTCTCTGCAGCGACGGCTCCATCGTCACCGGCGCCAACGTGGAGAATCGCTCCTACGGCCTGGCGATCTGCGCGGAGCGCAGCGCGCTGGTGGCGGCCGTTTCTTCCGGGCGCAGGGAGTTCGCGGCGATCGCGGTGGTCTGTTCCGCATCGAAGGTCCCGGTGTCACCCTGCGGCGCTTGCCGCCAGGTGCTGAGCGAGTTCTGCGCCCCCTCGATGCCGGTGTATCTTGCCGGTGCCGGCAGCGAGATCCTGAAGACGACCATCGGGGATCTCCTGCCGCTCGATTCGCTGCATGACCTGAAGGACAGGGGTTAACAGAGGCGGCACACGCGGCGCCGGGCGCCAGCGCTCAGCCGGCCCGAAGGGCCGCGCGTCGGGCCGCCCCGCGAGCCCTCCGGGCCCGAAGGGCCGCGCGTCGGGCCGCTGGGATCAGCGCTTGGGTTTCTCCTCGGCCTTCTTGATATCGTTTTCCATCTTGGTCCGCCAGATTTCCATCTTCTTCTTCACCATGTCGGCCTGGTCCGCTTCCCCGAGCACGACGTGAAGGCGCCGCGCGGCGGCCAGGTAGTTGATGCCCAGCTTGATGTCATCTATGCGGAGAGTGGAGAGCTCGTATTTCTCCCGGTAGCGATCAGCCGCCTGCTGGAGGAGCTCCTTTGCCAGGGAGAGGTGTGCCATCCGCGGCACGTATCCCTCCGAACGGGGATCCATGCCGCTGACGAACGTCTTCAGGTTCAGCAGGTTCTTGCAGATGGTGGCAAAGCGGCCCTCGGTCTCGACGAACGACCACTTCCACTTGGAGTTGTCCCCGTACCCTTCCTCCAGCGAATCGATGGTGAAGCCCAGCTTCCGCACGAACGCGTACCGGTTCTCGTCCGAGTACGCCGAGATGGTCTCCAGGCCCTCCTCGTAGTCGGAGAACGGGGCGTCGATGAGGGCGGAGACGATCTCTTCCACGTAGATGATGGCCTTGTACACGCACTTGCGTGCCTCGTTGAGGTAGGCCTCGTTCTTCACGCCGAGGAAAGAAAGGGATAGGGAGCTCATGAGGAGGTAGTTCGCGACGATGTTGAGGTTTTCATCTGCCAGGGCGAGCCTCTTGTAGTTGGCTCCCGCCTCCCCGCGCGCGATGACCTCTTTCATTGTCTTTTCTTTTGCGAGAATCGCCTCGATGGCGTTCTTGTAGTCCTGGATGTATTCCGCGTAGCGCCGGCGCGCCTCGTCGCTGGGCTTTTTCATCAATGGCCCTTCGACGGCGCGTACCGGGCTATGAGCTCCCCGGCGTGCTGCAGGGACAGGTCCCCCTTGCGGTCCCCGGCGAGCATCCGCGCGATCTCTTCCTGGCGCTCCGCGCCCGACACTTTCTCCACCCTGGTCACCGTTCGACCCGCCTGCGTCATTTTCTCTATCCTGAGGTGATTATCGGCGCGAACGGCGATGGTGGCGAGATGAGTAATGCAGAGCACCTGCTTGTGCCGGGAAAGGGCTGACAGCCGTTCGCCGACAGACAGCGCCACCTCCCCCCCGATGCCGGCGTCCACTTCGTCGAAGATGAGCGTGCTGATGTGGTCCGACTCGGCGAGAACACCCTTGATGGCGAGCATGACGCGGGAGAGCTCGCCTCCCGAGGCGATGGCCCGCAGCCTCTTGAAAGGCTCCCCGAGGTTCGGCGAGATGACGAACTCGATGGCGTCCCTGCCCCAGGGGGTCAGAACCGGCGTGCCGTCAGCGCGCACGGCGTCCGCGATGACCACGCGGAAGCTCACCTTGGGCATGCCCAGGTCCCGCAGCTCCTCCTCGATCTTCTTCTGCAGCGCGACGCTCGCCGTCCTGCGCTTTTCCGACAGGGCATGTGCCGCCTCGGTGATCTCCTTCTCCGTGCGGGAGATCTCCGTTTCCAGCTTCTGCTTTTCCTCTTCCCAGTTCTCCATCCCCGCGAGCTCCTGCTCCGCGGTGGCGCAGTACGCGAGAACCTGCTCGATGCCGTCCCCGTACTTCTTTTCCAGCGCCCGGAAGGCGGAAAGCCGGGCCTGCACGTCGTCCAGCCGCCCGGGGCTGAAATCCGCGCGCGCCTTGTACTGGCGGATATTCTCCGAGAAATCCTCTATCTCGAAGAAGGCATCCTCCAGCTGGTGGGAAAGGCGCGAGAGGGAAGCGTCGATGCCCACGATGTCGTCCATGGCGTGCCGCGTGGTGCGGAGGGTGGCAAGCACGCCGCCGGCGCTTTCCGCTGTCTGGCCGTGGACCTCTTCCAGCAGCGTGAAGAGCTTCTCGTGGTGGACAAGGAGCGCAAGCTCCTTTTCCAGCTCCTCTTCCTCCCCCGGCTTCATTTTCAGCGCCTTGATCTCCGTGACGGCGTAGGTGAGGAGGTCCACCCGGCGCAGGCGCTCCCGCTCGTCCCCGACGAGCTTGGAATGGCGGTCACGGAGGGACGCAAGGGATGCATACAAGCCGTGGAACTTCTCGGCGAGCTCTTCCGTCCCTGTCCAGCGGTCCACGAGCCGGCGGTGGTTCTCGAGGTCAAGGAGAGACTGGTGCTCGTGCTGGCCATGCAGGTCGAACAGGAGGACGGAGAACTCCTGCAGGTCGGCCCTCGTCACCGGGGTGGACTGGATGAAGACCGACCCCCGGCCGTTGGACTTCAGCGTCCGCCGCAGGATGACGGTCCCCTCTTCCGTCTCTATCCCCCTGGAGGCGAGCCAGCGCCCCGCCTCCTGGTTTTCCCGGACGGACACTATGCCGGAAACTGCCGTTTCCTCGGCACCGGCACGGATTATGGAAGTATCTGTCTTGTCCCCGAGCAGGAGGCCGAGGGCCCCGATCAGGATGGACTTCCCTGCCCCGGTTTCCCCGCTCAGCACGTTGAGGCCTGCGGCGAAGCGGACCTGCAGCGTGTCTATGATGGCGAAGTTGTGGACGTGCAGCTCCTCAAGCATGCGGCTCCCCCGTCCAGTTCAGCTTCGTGCGCAGCACCTCGTAGAAGGTGCGCTTGTCCGTGTGCACGATACGCGCCTTGTGCGGCGCTCGCCTTATGTACACGCTGTCCCTGGGCCGCAAGGGAAACGTCTCCTGCCCGTCTATGGTGAGGACCGTTTCCACCTTCTGCGGCTCCTCCACGTCCACCCGCAGGATCTCCGTTGCCGGCACGACGGTTGGCCGGTTGGAAAGGGTGAACGGGCAGATGGGCGTCAGGATGAACGCCTCCATCTCCGGGTGAAGGATGGGGCCTCCGGCAGCCATGGAGTACGCGGTGGAGCCGGTGGGCGTGGCCACGATGACCCCGTCCGCCCGGTAGCGCCCCATGTAAGCATCCGAGAGAAAGATCTTCAGCCGGATCATCCGGGAAATCCCCTTGATCCCGATCACAGCCTCGTTGAGCCCGACAAAGGAGGCCGCCTCCGCACCGTCACGGCTGACGGTGACGGAGAGCATGAGGCGCTGGCTCTCCCCCAGCCCGCCGCCCAGGTACCCCTCCCATGTCTCCAGGAGCTCGCTCTTCGACACCTCCGTGATGAAGCCGAAATCCCCCATGTTCACGGCCAGGATGGGAACCCCGCGCGGGGCAAACATGCGCGCGCACGAAAGGAGGGTGCCGTCCCCGCCCAGCGAGATGGCGAGGTCGATGTTCGGGAGCTCTTCTGCCCGCCGGTGGTTGGCGAAGTCCAGGGAGACCACGTCGATCTTCCGCGCGCGTGCGAAATCGTTGATGGAGCGCACCACGCTTTGCACATCATCCTTGCCGGAGTTTATGACTGTCAGTACGGTCCGAATGTCGCGCCGCTTGCCGGCCATGTGGCACTACTATAGTTGTGCCGTGGTCCGAAGGCAAGCCGACGGCGTACCCGCCGTCAGGGGCGCCCTTCCGCGTTATACCTCGGAGTTCGCGGCAGCAGGCCCCGCAGGGGCCTTACGAGAGCGACGGGGAGCGGCCTTCGGCCGTGATAGGAACCCGTAGGGCTTAAGCGCACCTCACTTCCAGGGCGAGTGTCACGCCATTGTGAAAATCAACGATTTTGGACGCGGAACAGCTAGAATCGGCGAAAACCATAGGGGCAGGGGGTGGAGCCTGGAAGAACGGTCGTGCCAGGACGTGCTATGGCAGCGTTGCCAACACCCTGCAGACGCCCTCCACGTCGCGCTTTCCCAGCATCGGGTAGAGCGGGAACAGCAAGCAGCGCAGGACCAGCGACCGGGCGTTGGCGCAGTGTGCGGCGGGTGACTCTTCCAGCGCGGCAATCGTGCCGGCAAACGCGGGGATGGTATCGATGCTCTTCTTCAGCGCGTACTGCCTGACTTCCTTCATCCCGTCCGCCAGCGTGACGGGGAACGACGAAAGGACGTTCTCGGCATCGATCTTCTGGATGAGCTGCTTGTGGCGCGACTTCAGGAGCGACTGGGAGTAAACGGCGGCGACCTCGCGCCGGGCAGCCACGAAGGTGTCCAGCGCCGCGAGCTGCGATATGCCGAGCGCCGCGTTCATGTCGGAGAGCGGGGAGTACAGCGGCGAGCTCTCCTGGATCCTCCTGAGCGCGGCTGCGGCCGGGCGGCTGCGGGCGGCGACGAGCGCCCCGCCCCCGCACGTGACGATGCTCTCGGGTTCCAGCGAGAGAAGGCAGATGTCGGCGGCGCTCCCGCAGAGCTGCTCGCCCGCCTTGCCCCCGAGTGCCTGCGATGCGTCCTCCAGGACGGGGATCCCGTATGCCTTGAGCGCCTCGACATCGACCATGATCCCGAGGGTATGCGGGACGAGGATGGCCTTCGCGCCCTTCTGGACCAGGGCGGCGCACTGCGGGATATCGATCGTGCCGGATTCCGCCTCCACGTCAGCGACCAGCGGGACGAGGCCGCGGTCTTCCAGCGCGCGCAGCCAGATCGCGGGAGCCAGGGCAGGAAGGATCACCGGGTCACCGCGCACAAGCCCGAGCGCTTCCAGCGCCACCGAGACGGCGAGGTACGTGTTTGCGAGCGTGACGCCGCCGGCGTGCCCGAGCTGGTGGGCGATCCGGGATGCCAGCTCCCGCGAGATCTCCCCCGGCCCGATCTTGTCGGACACGATGCACGACAGGACGCTCCCCATGTCCTTTCTCTTCACCGTCGGTCGGAATACAGGCAGTGCCATTTTTTCGAGCTCCCCTCCGCTGGATGCGCGCGCCGGGCAGGGCGCGCGGTGACACTAGGCCGCCGGACCGCACCCTTTGTCAACGCCCCACGGGAGCGCGCCAGCAGTTCTCAGATTGACGCCGAGGGAGCGAATTCTCATTTTGCACGACTCTCAAAGGGCCGTTCTTGTCACTTTTCAAGGGACCGTGATCCCGTTGAAGGTGCAAAATGAGAATCGCTGTTCACGCGCGCGGCGCACGGGGACGGCGCACGGCACCCGGCGGGATCACCTCAGCGCATGCTCAGGACAGCGGCTCGGTTTCGGCGAATCCCCATCGCCCGATCAGGGGAACAAAGCGGCAGCCGATAGCCTTCTGGTAGCTCATGGCCGAACCGGTCCTCCGCGCGACGACCAGCTCCTGGGCTCGATCCAGGGGACCAACGGGGAGAACGAGGATGCCGTTGTCGGCGAGCTGCCGGCAGAGAGCCTCCGGCACCGTGGGAGCCGCCGCGGTCACGATGATCCGATCGAACGGCGCCTCTTCGGGCCAGCCCTCGCTCCCGTCTCCCGCCCGGACGTGCACGTTGGCGAATCCGAGTTCGGCCAGGGTGAGGCGCGATGATTCGGCGAGCGGCAGGATCCGTTCGACGCTGAAGACTTCCGAGCACAGCTCTGCCAGGACGGCAGCCTGGTACCCGCTGCCCGGTTCCGACTTCCAGGACGCGCTCGGGTCCGCGAAGCTCGAGCGCCTGCGTCATGAACGCCACCATGTAGGGCTGCGACATCGTCTGGCGCCGGCCGATGGAGACGGGATGATCGTCGTACGCGGTGTTCCGCGCTTCCGGCGGAGCGAAAAGGTGGCGGGGGACGCGTCGCATCGCCTCCAGGAGCCGCGCGTCACGGATGTCGCGATTCTCGAGCTGGAGCTTCACCATCCGCTCGGCTGCCGGGAGGCGCGGGCAGGGAGGCCGCATGGGCCGCACCCTCCCTCAGAAGGCGACGAGGACGGGGAGCTCGCTGCGGCGGATGAGATGGGAGGCCGTGGAGCCCAGGAGGTAGTCGCGGATCTTGTGCCTGCCGTGGGCGCCGACGAGGATCAGGTCCGCGTTCTCCCGCTTCGCAACGCGCGGGATGATGTCCACCGGCTTCCCGGTCTCCATGACCAGCCTGTACGGGATACCGTGAGTCCCGAGGTAGGCGAGCTCGGTGTCATAGGGGAAGCTTTCTTCCATCTCCTCGGTCACCGTGAGGAGCACAATCTCGTCCCAGATGGTGCCGAACGCGTTGACGCAGAACTGCAGCGCCCCTTCGCCGACAGGGCTCCCGTCATACGGAAAGAGAACACGCGTGGGGCTTCGGAATGCCTTGGGGCAGACCAGGACGGGGCGCGGAGAGGAGCGCACGACGTCCTCCGTGGTGGAGCCGACGATGGCCCGCTCCACGTGAGCGTTCTCGCCCTTCTGCCCGATGACGAGGAGGTCCCCCGAGCGCGCCTCCTCGGTGAGCACGCCGGAAGGGAGGCCTTCACGGACGACCGGCACCATGGTCACGCGCGCCGCTTCCGCGTCCTTGCGGCAGAGCGCGAGACAGTTCTCCGCAAAGACCCGGATGTCCTGGCGCACCTTGTCATAGAAGCCCTTCAGACCCGGCTCGGGCGGAACGTAGACGCGCTCGAACCCGTAGTCGAAGTGGCTTGCCGTGTAGATGATGGGAAGGTCGGTCTTGCGCGAGTCGACGACGAAAACGACCTTCACCTCCGCCTTGACGCGCTTTGCAAGGTCCAGGGCGTACTGGAACGCGGTGAGGGAAGAGAGGGACCCGTCGATGCCCGCGACGACCTGGCCTATCACTCCCGCCGCGCCTCCTCGTCCGCCGGATGCTTCCCGAGAGTGCTCGAGTCCTTTTCGTGCAGCTTGGCGACCTTGTACTGCCTGAGGAGAAGCCGGAGGGCATCGTTGATGCCTTCGGTGCGGTTGGCGTAGTACCCTTCCCGCACCATCTCGTCCAGCCCCTCGAGCAGCTCCGTGGAGGTCTCAACGTAGGTCTTCGACACAGCCAACCCTCCCTCTCGTGTGCAGGGGCGATAGTACCCCGGCCCGATTCTGAAATCAAGGAAAACATCCGGCGCGATACTCCCCATGGCTCCCGCGACTTGCTGCGCAAACGAATGTCGCTCCGCTTGGCGGAGCGACCGCGCTGCCGCCCCGGGGCCCGCCCTCGCCTTCCCTGGCTATGGCAGCACCCTCTGCGGCATGCGCTCCACCTGGGCGCGGGCGACGCCCTTCCACTGCTCGTTGAACGCGGCAAACCACCCATCTTCGAGGGCATCCCGCACGAAGCGGTACAACGCCTGGGAGCCGCGGCGGGCGTTGTGGCGGAAGTCCCGCAGGGCATCCTCGTCCCCCAGGTCCGAAACGATCCGAAGCGAAAGCGGCGGCACCTGGGAACGCAGGGCCGCAATGAAGACCCCTGCCGTCTCCCAGTTGCTCGCCAGCGCGCCGCTGAGAGCGAAAAGAGACTCTCGCACCTGCAATGACTGGATGAACAGCTCGCCGCTTGCCTGGATCCCGGCACGAACGTGGAGGCCCTTGTCCTTGCCGAGCTCGGTGAGCGAGCGCATGAGCCGCTGGCCTTCGCGACGCGGCAGGAGGTCGAACGCGGAAGGGAGCTTCATCTCGGGGATGATGCGATGAGGCAGGCCGTTTCCCGAGATATCATATTCCAGGCAGCTGGTGGCGAGGATGATGCCGTTGACGATCATGTCGCCGTCCAGGGCGCCGCAGGTGCCCGTGTCCACGATGAGATCCGGCAGGAAGTCACCTGCGGCAGAGACGGTGGCCGAGGCCGCGCGCGCCTTTGCCGGCCCGGTTTCCACTGCCATGATGTCGACGGTGGCGACAGAGCCACGGGCCGCGCGGCACCCGAGGACCGGGGGCGCATCTCGCAGCGAGAGAGCAGAACGGCAACTCGTGTATTCGAGGGGGATCGGGCAGATCAGGAGGATGCGCACGGGTTCCCTCGGTGGTGAAAAAAAATGCGGGGATAGGTAACACCTATCCCCTGGGCGAGACAACGGGACAAGGAAAGGAGGTGAAACTTGCCCCAAACGAATCTAGATTCCGTCCTGTCTCTATACAGTAAACACGCAGAGGCCGGAATGGTTACAGGAGCCTGCTCACTTTGCCGCATGTTTTTCCGTTGACGCGCCCGGCGGGCCGCCCGGGTTTCCGGACCGAGGAGCCTCTGCCCGCGCCGAGAAGAAGATGCCGGCCAATATCAGCACGGCGCCGACGAGCGCGGTGATCGACGGTACCTGCCCGAGCACGGGAATGGCCAGCAGCGTCGCCCCGACAGGCTCGGCAAGGAGCGTCACGGTGACGTACGTGGCGGTCACGAACCGCAGTGCCCAGTTGTACGAGGTATGGCCTATGAGCTGCGGTCCCGCGGCGAGCAGCGCTATCCACAGGACCCCGGCAAGCGGGAAGCCGCCCAGCGGCGTGCCGGAAACAAGCGCCACGGCAAGGAGGGCCAGCGCCGCCGTCAGGTACGCGATAGCGACGTAGAGCGCCAGGGAGACGCGCGGACGCACGCGCCGGCCCAGGAGGAGATAACCCGATGCCGACAGCGCGCCAAGGAGCGCCAGGAGGTCGCCTTTCAGCGAGTCCGCGCCCGCGCGCCCCAGGTCGGCGGCGCCGATCACGACGGCCCCGGCGGCAGCCACGCAGATCCCGGCGATGGTCCAGCCGCGCAGCCGCTCGCGCAGGAACAGCACCGAGGCCAGGCCGACGAAGAGCGGGTTGGTGCTCACGAAGACCACCGAGCTCATCACGGAGGTCGCGTCGAGGGAGCTGGTCCAGAACGCGAAGTGCAGGGCCAGGAAAAGCCCGGCCGCGACGCAGAGCAGGAGGTCCTTCGCGGGGAGGCGCCGGATCTCGCCCCGGGATCGCACCAGCGCGACAGGCACCACCACGAGCGAGGCGAAGCACATCCGCAGCGCGGCGATGGCGAGCGCCGGGGCGCCTTCCCTCCGTGCCAGGGAGATCAGGACGGCGGCGGAAGAAACGGCGGCGATGGCGAGCGCCAGGGCGAGGGAGGCGCGAGTCGCGAGAGACACCGACGGCTTCCCTGCCATCGCCCTGCCCTACTCCCTGCGTCCCAGGAGTCGCAGCACTCCCGCGGAGCGGACCTCCTCCCATCGATAGATGGTCTTCTCGGTCACACCGAGGAGCCGCGCTGCTTCCCTGACGTCGATCTGCATTGTGGTTTGGTCACCAGGCCGCCCGATGATGTCCAGAACGGGTGGGCATGGTCAAGGGGACAGGCACAGCGACAGGAGGGCATCCGGCAGCGTTCTTTCGTTATATTAGCGACGGGAGGCGGCAGTGGAGCAGAAAAACGGCAAGGTCGCGATCATCGGCGCGGGTTCGGTGGGAGCCACGCTCGCTTTCGACCTCGCGCTGAAAGGCGCGGTGACGGACATCGCGCTCATCGATTCAAACCGCGAGAAGGCTGAGGCGGAGATCCTCGACATCAAGCAGGGAGCGTCCCTGGGCCGTCCCGTGAAGATCGAGGCTGCCGATTACGCCGCCTGCCAGGACAGCGCTATCACGATCATCACGGCCGGCGCGCGGCAGCGGCCCGGTGAATCGCGCGTCGACCTGCTGGAGCGCAATGTCGCCATCGTGAAGAGCATCGTGCGCTGCTCCCTCGGCGCGGGATTCCACGGGATCTTCCTCCTCATCACGAACCCCGTGGATGTCCTCACGTGGGTCACCCACGCGGAGAGCGGTTTCCCGGCCTCCCGCGTCATCGGGTCGGGAACCACGCTGGACTCGGCGCGCCTGCGCGAGTACGTTGCGCGCCACTGCCGGGTGAACCCGCACAACATCCACGGCTACGTGCTGGGCGAGCACGGGGACAGCTCCTTTCCCGCCTGGTCGCTTCTCACCATAGGCGGCATCCACCTCGACGAGTTCTGTCCTGCCTGCGGCATGTGCGAGAGCATCGAGGACTTCAAGACGAACGCGGCGGCGGAGATCAGGACGGCGGCGTACAAGATCATCGAGGCCAAGGGGTCGACGTGCTACGCGATTGCGCAGGCAGCCTCGGTGATCGTGGAGACGATCATGCGCGACGAGCGGCGGATCCTCCCCGTCTCGACGGTGCGCACCGATTTCCACGGCGTGGCACGCACCGCGTTCAGCTTCCCGACAATCGTCGGGCGCGAGGGAGTCTCTCGGGTGCTCCAGTATCGCCTTTCTCCCGACGAGGAAGAGCACCTCCTCACCTCCGCCCGGTTCGTCGCCGAAAACATCGCTCGCGCCGGGTACTGACGCCGGCGCCGCCGGATATGATATCCTTGACAGCGAGGGAAGCCGGACTTGATACTCGCCTCCTGGGGAGGACGACATGGCGGCACGCAGGCGGTACGCCCAGGTGGGCGTCGGTGGCAGGGCATCACTCTACTACGAGGCCATCGCGGGAGACTACAAGGCGACGAGCGAGCTCGTCGGCTTCTGCGACGTGAACCAGACCCGCATGGATTTCGCCAACAGCGTGCTCAAGGAGAAGTTCGGGCACAAGCCCGTTCCCACCTTCACACACGACCGGTTCGAGGAAATGATACGCACGGTGAAGCCGGACGCGGTCGTGGTCACGTCCATCGACCGGACGCACCACCACTACATCGTGCGCGCCATGGAGGTGGGGTGTGACGTCATCTCGGAAAAGCCCATGACGGTGGACGAGGTGAAGTGCCAGGCCATCCTCGATGCCATCAAGCGCACGGGCCGGACCCTGCGCGTCACGTTCAACTACCGCTACGCGCCGCACAATACGAAGGTGCGGGAGCTCATCCGTGACGGCGTCATCGGCGACGTGCACGCGGTGCACTTCGAGTGGTCGCTGGACACGAGCCACGGCGCCGACTACTTCCGCCGGTGGCACCGGGACAAACGCAACAGCGGCGGGCTCATGGTGCACAAGGCCACCCACCACTTCGACCTCGTCAACTTCTGGATCGCATCGCGGCCGAAAACCGTCTTCGCGTACGGCGACCTCATGTTCTACGGACGGGAGAACGCGGAGAAGCGGGGCGTCACGAAGTTCTACTCCCGCGCGCACGGCTCGCCGAACGCGGTGGGAGACCCGTTCGCCTTTGACCCGGCGGAAAGCCCCGTGATGAAGGCCGTGTACCTGGACGCGGAGAAGGACGACGGGTATGTCCGGGACCAGAGCGTCTTCGGTGACGGCATCTCCATCGAGGACACCATGGCGGTCCTCGTCCGCTACGCCAACGGGGCGATGATGAGCTACTCGCTGGTTGCCTACTCGCCGTGGGAAGGCTTCCGCGTGAACTTCACGGGCACGAAGGGCCGGCTGGAGGTCGAGGTCATCGAGCGCAGCTACGTGAGCCTCGCCGGTGAGCGCTCCACGGAAGGCGCCTCTCATGACCGCAAGATCACGGTGCGCCCGCAGTTCGCGGCGCCCTACGACGTGCCCATCCCCGGGGGAGAAGGCGGGCACGGCGGCGGTGACCCGGTGCTCCTAAACGACATCTTCGGGACCCCGGGCAGGGACCCGTTCAACCGTGCCGCTTCCCACGTGGACGGGGCCTGGTCCATCCTGACGGGCATCGCCGCCAACCGGGCCATGAAGACGGGCCTGCCGGTCGACGTGGACTCGCTGGTCAGGTTCTAGGCCTGCCGCGGTAGCCCGCGGCTGCGCGGCCGAAGCCTCTCGCTACGCTTCGCGCAGCTGCCGGCCGGGGGGCCGCGCGAAGAGGCCCCCTTCCGCGGCATACCGCGGAGTTGGCGGCAGCGATCTGCGAAGCAGATTCGCGGGAGCCATGGGGAGCTACCCCGTGGACGCCCGGGAGGTGATGCGCAGCCGCTTCTCGCTGGTCTGGAGGAGCTTCCACTGCACGATCGGGATGTCGGCAACGATACTCGCGGGGATGACGAACAGCACGGCGGGCGTCGTGGCAGTCGCGGCGAACATGCGCGTCCCGTAGAGAACCTCGTCTTCTCCGAAGAATGCCCTGCGCGCGAGCCTCTCGCACTCCCGGCCGGCCCTGGTCAGCATCAGCTCGCCCGGCCGACAAGCATGAGCCAGGGCTCGGGGCTGGCACCCACGGTTTCTCCGGCCCCCACCTGCATCGGGCGCACGGCGGTCGCGACGGCCCGCTCCACCGGGTACCCGAGGATCTCGCCGAAAAGCCACGTGTCCCGCAGGAACCTGCGGTTCTCGAGGATGCGCTTCATCGTGTCTTCCAGCGCGTTGTCCCGGATGAAGGCAATGTAGAGCTGATCCGGTATCTGCACCGCGGTGACGTAGCTCGACGCGCGCACCGTCCACTGGGCAGGCTCACCGGTGACGGCGGAGAACTCGCCGAGCAGCGCTCCGCCGGAGACCCCGCGGTGCGCCCCCTCCTGCGCGTCAATGAGCTCGCCGACCCCCTGCAGGACGAGGTACAGGGAGCGCAAACGGTCTCCCTTCTTCTGGACGATCGAGCCGGCATTGAAGGTGACGATAGGGCAGTTGGCAAGCATGCGCACCGAGTGGGCGGGGACCCCGGGAAAGTAGTCGGCCAGGAAGCGGAACGCCGACTGCGCGACGTAGTCGACGTTTGCCGGGTTGAGCACGTCTTCCCGCCCGAAAACAGCGTTGGAGCCGATCTCCTTCTGCGCGTCGCTGAGCTCTCCCGCCACGTGGCTGATGATGAGACGGCCTGACCTGTCTCCGCGGAAATCGGAGGCCGCACCATAGATGGGCTCGCCGTCGGCGTCGATCTTTTTCAGGTCTACCGGGGTGAGCACCTCTGCCTTGAACTGCTCGGCGAAGGTGGGAGTGATCCCGGGCGCCGACGGCTCCGCCGAGGCCATCCTGTCGAGAAGGTGGAAGGTGGTGATGTCTGCCAGGTGCATGTACGTCTTGTACCCGCCGTCCCACAGCGCGCGGAAAGTGAACAGGTTCGTCTCCACGGGATGCGCCGACATCACCGGCCGCACCTGCAGCCCGTTCACGTCGTTCCACTGCCCCGCCGTCAGGTCATGCACGTCGAAGTAGCGGGGAAACATCGCCTCGTCCATTCCCATGAGCGCGGAAAGCTTCTTGGCGACCGATGCCCTCACGAGCGCGGTGGCGTCGTACTTGATGCGGTGGTCCGCGCGCACCAGGGAGGTAAGGCCGGCGAAGTGGTCGTCGTGGGAATGGGAATGGAATATCCCTTCGATCTCGTTCACGCTAATGCCCAGCGCGGTGAGGGACTGCTCGATGTTCGGCCCCGCGTCGATGAGGTAGATGCGCCCCTGGAAGATGATGATGCTCCCCATGCAGGGCTTCTCGGGATCCCACCCGTCTCCCTCCCCGTTGTGCACCACGAGAAGTACTCGCGGCGGATCCTGTGGAAGCTCAGTGAGTACGAGGAGGGGTAGCGCTCGCCGGGGCCCAGGTTCAGGTCCACGGAAACGGCCTGGGCCCCGCAGGAGAACTCGTAGACGTTGAAACCTGTGCGGCGCACGCGCGCGCCTGCGCGCAGCTCCACCGGGTCGTCGCCGATGATGCGCGACTCGAGCAGCTCCTCGGTTTCCTTGATGCGTCCGAAAGCGAACCAGAGCTTCATCCGCATGTACTCGCGCGCCGTGGCTTCCGCTATGCCGGCCGACGTCATCTCCTCCACGGTGGACAGTCCGTAGTTGCCCCGGAAGATGTACTGGCTCTGCGACCTGACCTGGCTCTCGATCCCGATGAGGAGGGGCTTGCGGCCGGTGTTCCCGGGATGCCCCGGCAGGATCATGCCCTGGCGGTAGAGCATCTGGAGGATCGGGAACTCGGCGAGGTTGGAGAACGTCTCGTTCTGCGACGGCACGTCGGAGAGGAGGATGGCGTTCGGCCCGGTCTCGAACGTCACCCCGCCGCTCTCGGTGGGAAGGATGAGGCCCTTCTTCATGAGGAGCTTCACGCTGTCCGCGGGACACCCGCAGAGTATGAAGAGCCCCGCCTCGGGGATGGCCACGCAGTGAACGCCGCGCGCGATTTTCAGTGCATGCATCGTTGTGCCTTGCTGCAAGATGAGCGTCGGCTCGTCTCGAGGCGAGTGAAACCTGCCTGCCCTGGACGACGCGGTTCACAGGAGCCGCGCAGCGACGCTGCCCGCCGTCCTGCGCAGCGCATCTTCGGACCCCTTGTGGTCCTTGAATACCCTCTCGCAGAGGGCCTCGACGACGAAGTGAAAGGCGAGGCGCGATCCGATTTCTGCCGCGAGGACCTCTTCCCGCCGCGACGTGCACAGGACGAATCCCGCCATGTCGGCCAGGGGGGAGCGCGGGCAGTTCGTGAGGGCAGCCAGCGTAGCGCCGGCCGCCCGCGCCTGGCCGGCGGCGTCGAGGATATCGCGCGTGCTCCCCGAGAACGAGATGGCCACCATGACATCCTTCGCCGAGAGCGTGCAGGCGCGGATGGCCTGCATGTGCCCGTCTGACTCGCTGATGGCCTGCAGGCCCATGCGGGAAAGGCGATAGGTCAGCGCCATCGCCGAAGGCGCTGAGCCGGCGACGCTCACCACGAGGATCCGCCGGGCCTTGATGAGCGCCTGCGAGACGGCTGCGACGGTCGCCTCGTCGATCTCCGCGGCCGTGGCACGCAGCTGCTCGGCGGCGCGCTCGGCCGCCTTTGCCAGCCACCCGCGTCCGCGCCCGGCGCCGTTCTCGTCCTCGGTGGTCCGCCTTTCCAGCGCGAGGCGTATCTTGAAATCCTGGAAACCGGAAAAGCCGAGGTGCTGGCAGAACCGGATGATCGTCCCGTAGCCGGAGCCGCTCTCCTCCGTCGCCGAGGTGATGGACCGGTAGATGAGGTCTTCGGTGGCCAGCACGTACGTGGCGAACTTCTTCTCCGCGGCGGTGAACGAAGGCATCCTCGCGCGGATGCGCTGGAGGAGCATGCCGGCCCCGATGTCATTCATGCGTCGTCACCTTGGCACCGTAGCGAAAAACCCCCGCCTCGTGCCCGCGCGCTGCCGCCACCGTCTCCAGAAGCACGTTCTGCAGCCTGCTCGCGAGGAGGGGAAACAGCGCCTCGGGGTCGGACACCCCGCCGGCGATGTCCGGCACCGAGAGCACGCGCACCCCGTCGATGCGGGGAGGCGTGCCCGCGCTCACGAGGACCACCCCTGCTCCGCGCGCCGCCGCGCGGCCGGCGAGGGATTCGCCGAGCGCGCGCGTATGCCCGTCGGGCTGGAAAATCACGAGGCGGAACCCGTCCTGGACGCTCTCGAAAGGCCCGTGGTTGAAACCGCCGCCGGTGAAGGCGGCAGCGAGGCAGCGCACGCCCTCCATGAACGTGAGGGCGCACTGGCGTGCCGTCACGTACGCGAGACCGCGGCCGACGAACGCGACACCGGTGGCGGGAGCGAGGCACGAGGCGGCGGCATCGACGGCCACGGGTCGGCCGAGCGCCTCCGCGGAGCGCCGCAGCTCCTCCTGCGCCTCCGCGAGCGCACCTGTCCCGTCCACGGCGGCTGCCACGAGGTGAAGGAGGCCGAGCGTGTTGGAGTAGGTCTTGTTGGAAATGGACGCTTCATCCCCCGCGAGGAGGGGGAGCACGAGGCCCGCCGCGCGGGCGAGCGTGCTGCCCGTGTCGTTCGTCAGGGCGATGAAGCCGGGGCGTACGCGGCCTTCCTCGATCAGGCGGAGGACCTCGACGCTTTCACCGGACTGGCTGATGAGAACGGCAATCTCCCGCGGCCCCGGCTCCCCGCCGAAGTGCAGCAGCTCCCCGGCGTCCATGGCCGTGCAGGCCAGGCCGGCGGCGCGCAGCCGCGGGAAGACGGCCTCCGGCGCAAAGCACGAGGTGCCCATGCCGGACCACACCACGTTCCGCGCGCCCCGCAGGCGCGCGCCCATGTCCTTGAGCAGCCCGCTGCCCTCCCCCGCGTACCACGCGGCAAGTCGAAGAAGCGCGGCGGGCATCTGCTCCACCTCGGAACGAAAACGCGTCATGAGCGGGGCCCCTCCGGGTGTGAATATTTTATCCACCGTTTGACAAGAGTCAAGATATAATATCCAATCGCGCCATGCCGCGCCGCGCCATGGACGTCGAAGGCCCGCCTGTGACGCCCACGGCCCAGGGAGGATCACACTGATGGCACGTTTCATGGACGAGAACTTCCTGCTCTCCACGAAGGCAGCACGCCGGCTCTACCATGACCACGCTTCGCATCTGCCGATCGTCGATTTCCACTGCCACCTTCCTCCCCTGGAGATAGCGGAGAACAGGAAGTTCCGCAGCCTCACCGAGGCATGGCTCGGCGGGGACCACTACAAGTGGCGGGCGATGCGAGCGAGCGGTCTCCCGGAGAACCTCATTACCGGGGATGCCCCGGACAAGGACAAGTTCATCGCGTGGGCTGCTGTTGCCCCTTCCACCATCGGCAACCCGCTGTATCACTGGACGCACCTGGAGCTGAAGCGCTACTTCGGGATCTCGGGAAAGCTCCTGTCCGCCGCCACCGCGTCGGAGATCTACGACACCTGCTCGGCACTCCTCGCGCAGGACGACCACCGTGTACGCTCCCTGATCACCAGGATGAACGTGAAGGTCGTCTGCACCACCGACGATCCGGTGGACTCGCTGGAGCACCACGCGGCGCTGCGGGCAGACCGCTCGTTCCCCGTCAGGGTCCTGCCCACGTTCCGTCCTGATGCAGCGATGGCCGTGGAGAACCCCCCCGCGTTCAACGCGTGGGTCGACCGGCTGGCCGGCGCCGCCGGTGTCACCATCCGCGGATGGGAGGATTTCCTCGGCGCGCTGCGCGATCGCCATACCTTCTTCAACGACAGGGGCTGCCGTGCCTCGGACCATGGGATCGAGGAGCCCTATGCCGATGAATGCACCGACGAGCAGGCGCAGCGCATCTTCCTGGCGCTGCGCGGCGGCGACGTCCAGGACCAGTCGTCCGTGCGTGCGTTCAAGTCGGCGGTGATGAGGGAGCTCGGCAGGATGGACGCGGACAGGGGCTGGGTCATGCAGCTGCACGTGGGCGCGCTGCGTGACATCAACACCCGCTTCATGGCGAAGCTCGGCCGGAACACGGGATTCGACACCACCGGCGACGTCGAGCATCGCCCGCACCCTCGCGCGGTTCCTCGACCTGCTGGACCGCGACGGGCGCCTGCCGAAGACCATCCTCTACTGCCTCAACCCGGCGGACAACCAGGTCCTCGCGACGATGACGGGGAGCTTCCCGCAGGAAAACGTCCGGGGCAAGATGCAGTTCGGCCCTGCGTGGTGGTTCAACGACCAGAAACATGGCATGGAGAACCACCTGCAGTGTCTCGCGGACGTGGGGCTTCTCCCGCGCTTCGTCGGCATGCTCACCGACTCGCGGAGCTTCCTGTCCTATCCGCGGCACGAGTACTTCCGCCGCATCCTCTGCGAGATGCTGGGCGGCGCCATGGACCGCGGAGAGGCGCCCATGGACATGGCGCTCATGGGCGGAATCGTCCAAGACATCTGCTGCCGCAACGCGGAGGAGTATTTCGGGTTCGAGAACCCGCTGCGTCGTTCCATGATGAGCCTGTGCCCGTCCCAGTGGAAGGTGGCCACAGGACCGTCGCGGCCCACGGTCAGCTCGGCCCACGACGGGTCCCCCGCCGCTGCCGCGGCGTTCCTCGTCGCCATGAGGAGGCACTGCTCGATACCCGGCTCGCTTTCCCGGGAGAGGAGCTCGACGTCCTGTTCCAGGGTGCGCACGGCGCCCGAGAGCATGTAGCTCCCCTTCACGAAGAGCCCGCCCGCGCGCAGCTCCACCGCATTCCCTTCCATGGTGTACTCGCCGTCAGGAAGGCCGGAGAGGAAGGCGATGTCGCTCACCAGCACGGAGCGCAGCGGGCCCTTGGCGCGCAGCCCGATACGAAGCGTGGGGTACGGGACATGGTGGCCGTCCGCGATGAAGCCCGCGTACAGCCCATCCTCGGCGAGCTGGCTGTAGATGGGATTCGTGTGACGGTCCACCATCCGCACGCAGCCGTTGAAGAGGTGCGTGCTCATGCGCGCCCCTGCACGCACGGCCCGGGCGACGTCCGCCGGGGCCGCGTTCGTGTGCCCCAGGCAGACCGTGATCCCTGCGCCGGCCGCGCGGCGGATGAGCTCCTCGGCGCCGGGGCGTTCCGGCGCCACTGTCAGGAGCCGAAGCCGTCCCTTCGCGCGCCCGATGAGCACGTCCAGCTCACCGATGTCGGGATCACGCACGAACTCGCGCCGGTGCACGCCGCGAAAGCCGTCTTCCGGCGAGATCCACGGCCCTTCCAGGTGGAAGCCCCAGGCCGCCGGGATGACGCCCTGCTCCCAGGCCGCACGGAACACGTCCATGACCCTGCAGGACGTGTCGAGGCTGCCCGTGATGATGGTGGGGCAATAGCGCGCGACACCATGATCACGGATGAGAGCATCGGCGTGCGCCAGCTGGTCCACCGTGAGCTCCCCGCTGGAAAAGTTGGTCCCGCCGATCCCGTTGATCTGCAGGTCGATCAGCCCGGGCGTGATCCAGCGCCCATGGGTGTCGGACGCATCCTCCGCCGTCTGCGTCACGGCGTCGATCCGCGTCCCCGTGCACGCGACCTCCCATGTCCCGGGCTTCCCCGGAATGCGTCCCCTGATCGTCACGCGGCCTCCCGCGGTCCGATGCCCAGGAGCGAGAGATGACGGCCGAGATGCTTCTCCAGCGCGCGGGCGTAGTCACCTGCGTGCGCCTCCAGGACCCGCAAGAGCGCCGCTTTGAGGTCAGGCACGGCGAGCATCTCCCCGTAGGTGATATGGAGCACCCTCCTCGCGTTCCTGTCGTCCAGGAGCGCGCGCCCGTCGGCGTCGCTCAAGGAGCCCGGCCGGGGAAGGGCAGCGAGGTCCGGTGTCACGTGGTAGAGCTTCCGCGCGACGGCATATCGCTCCAACGCCAGCGCGAAAAGCCGCCGGAAGAGCACAGGATCCGCGGCCGAGACGACCCGCAGTGCCTCCAGCCAGCTCGTTCCCGCGGTCTTGAGGTGGAACCGACCGCCGGAAAGGCGCCCGACCGACGGGAAGACCGAAAACTTGTCGCTGCCGGAGTGCACGGAGATGCGGTAACCGAGTGTCGCGGCGATGCGCGCGTGCGTCACGAAAGACTGCTCGAACGCGGCAACGCTCCCGATGTAGTCGATGGCCTTCTGGAACTCGCCGACGAACCGCGGCGCAAGGGAGGTCACGGCAATCCCGGCCTTGCGCGCCTCCATTGCCATGAACAGGTGCGCCTGCGGTGTGGTGGCTTTCTCCATCTCGTCGATGGAAAGCTCGAAGTCGAACCCGGCCGCGCCGCGGATGGCGGTTCCCGCGCGGTAGAGACGCGCCGCCTCCCCGACCGCTTCCCGGTAGACCAGGACCGTCCGCTTCAGCTCCAGCGGGGTGAAGCGAACGGACCCGCCTCCCTGCAGCGCGAAAGACGAGGAGAGGTAGCACGCCTCGACCCCGCGCCGGTACGCCGCATCGAGGGATTCGTAGGCGGCGTTGATCTCCCCTTCGCTCCGCGCTCCCCGGTCGGCGTGCAGCGCGTCGGAGACGTCGGCCGTGATCATCGTGAGCCCCGAGGAGAGCGCGGTGCCGACCCACTCCTCGGTCTTCAGGTGATCGCCGTCGGCGCCCCATGGTTCGCGGAAGCCCTCGCGAAAGACCGCCCACGTCGAGGCGTCGAGGACCTCGGTGAAGGTGCGCCCCGTGAGGGTGAGCTCGCGCACCGACTGCTGGGCGAGCACGGGCGAGGCGCGCCGCGGGCGGACGGCAGCGATGTGTCCCGCCCCTGCCCTGCCGAGCCTGTCGCCCAGCCCGATGGTGACGTCCCGGCGTCTCCACGGGCTGCGGCGCGGTGTGGGGGACCACGTGGCGGAGCGCCTCGGCGTTGGAGGGGACGAGGGCGCACACGGCGAGCTCCCCGCCCTCGACCTTCAGCGTCCGCTCGGCCTCGAAGCCGCGCGCACTCCCGCCCGGCCGAGGACCAGAAGCCGCTCGCCGTTTTCCACTGCGGCGAGGCCATACGTGATGCCCTGGGAGCACGTCACCGATCCCGGGGCAATGATCGCTCCGGCGAGCGCGCCGGCCGCGATGCGGCCGAATGCCTCCGCGTCTCTCCCCTGGACCGCCTTCACGCGTGCTTCTTCCAGGGCGGCGTGTCAGGGAGGAGCTTCTCGAAATCAGCCACGAGGTGCTTCTCGTAGTCACCGGAAAGGTCCCGCGCAGGAACCTGTCCATGCCTTCTTCGTAGAATCGCTGCCAGGATTCCTCTTCTGACCCCGGGTCGATGGGGAAGAAAAGCGCGCCGTTGGCACGCGCCGCGGCCATGTCCCCCGGGGCATCCCCGATCATCAGGACGTGGTCCTTCACGTACTTCCCGCCCGCCGCCATCGCAAGGTGCTCCTTCTTGGAGCCCAGCTCCTGGCCGGCGATGATGCGCACGTACCGGTCGATGCCGTGCTCCTTCCACTCGCGCTCCAGCGCCTCGCCGGGGGTGGCAGACACCACCATGATGTCGGCGCTGCCCGCCAGGCGCTCCAGGCTCTCCTTCACGCCGGGGAACGGGGCACGCCGACCACCATATCCTCCACGCTCGCGTTCACGCCTTCCGACCATGCGAGCACGCGCTTCAGGAGAGGGTCACCCGAACGCGCCACCTCGGCTTTCAGCGTGGCGTTTCCCAGCGTGGTCTCGCGCTTCGTCCACGAACGCAGGGACTCGATGTCGGGCAGCTTCACGGCGCGGGTCACCTCGGGGCGATCGGCGAGGAGGTCGAACACCATGATGAGCGCGGGGAACCTGTTGATGCCGCGCCACTTCGAGTAGAGGTTCACGAACTCCGCCGCCTCGCGGGCGAAGCGTGACACGGGCTGCAGCTTCCAGTGCTTCACCGTGTTGGGGATGAAGCACTCCTTGTGCTTCACCTCCATCGTCGGGAAGGCGCAGCCGTCCGAGTCGATGCCCACGAAGAAGTCGCGGGCAGGCTCCAGGTTCTCGATGTCCTGGCGCGTGTGGATCATATGCAGTCCACGAGGAACCCGCCGTCCACGGGGATGCACGTGCCGGTCACGAAGCCCGAGGCAGCGTTGCTGGAGAGGTAGATCACCGCACCGCAGAGCTCCTTCGTGTCGCCGAACCTGCCGAAGGGAGTGCGCTTGACCACCTCCTCGCCCCGGGCGGTGAGCTTGCCCGTTGCCTCGTCGACGAGGAGAGCCTTGTTCTGCTTCCCGAGGAAGAACCCCGGCGCCAGCGCATTCACCCTGATGCCGTGCGGCGCGAACTCTTTTGCCGTTGCCATGGTGAGGTTGAGGACACCCGCCTTGGCCGCGTCGTACCCCCACACGCCGGAGAGCGGCACGTAGGAGCCCATGGAGGCCATGTTGATGATGGAGCCCTTCACGCCGTTCTTCACCCAGTAGCGGCCACGATCTTCGTGGGGACCATGAGACCGGCCACGAGGTTCAGCCTGAGCACGAGCTCGAACTGCGCCATGTCCGTCTCCAGGAAGCTCGTCTTGCCCCTGTTGCCGCCTGCCGTGTTGATGAGGACGTCGAGGCCGCCTGCCTCCTTGACCGTCTTTTCCACAGCGTCGCTCACCGATTTCTCCGAGAGCGCGTCCACCAGGCAGCAGGAGATCCTGCCGCCCTGGCCGGTGGACTTGTCCAGCGCTTCCTTCGCCTCGTCCATGCACCCGCCGTGGATGTCCCACAGCGAGACATTCGCGCCGGCGCGCAGCAAGGAGTCGCTCACGGCGCGCGCGATGACCCCGCCGCCGCCGGTGATGGCAACGGTCTTCCCCTTCATGCCGAACATCTCTTCGACGTAGCTCATTCCCTGCTCCATTCCGTGTGAAAGCTCCCGGGCCTGTCCGTGCGCTCGTAGGTGTGGGCGCCGAAGTAGTCCCGCTGGGCCTGGATCATGTTCGCCCAGAGATTCTCCGAGCGGTAGGAATCGTAGTACGAGAGCGCGGAGGAGAAGGCGGGAATGGGCACGCCGCGCTCGGCGGCCGTTGCAACGACCTTCCTCCAGTTCGCCTGCGCCTTCTCGACGACGCCGCGGAAGTACGGGTCCAGCAGGAGGTTGGCGAGCTTCGGGTCCTTGTCGTACGCCTCCTTGATGCGGCGGAGGAACTTGGCGCGGATGATGCACCCGCCGCGCCAGATCATGGAGATCTCGCCGAAGTGGAGCTCGCCATTTCTGCTCGGCGGCAGCCGCCGCCATGAGGCTGAAGCCCTGCGCGTAGGAGCAGATCTTCGAGGCGTACAGCGCGTCGCGGATGGCCTCGACGAACGCCTTGCGTCCCCGCGGAACCTTCCGTCGGGGCCGTGGAGGATCTTCGCGGCGGCAGCGCGCTCCGCTCTTCATGGCGGAGATGCAGCGCGCGAAGACGGCCTCCGCGATGGTGGGCGCGGCCACGCCGAGGTCCAGCGCCGACTGCGCTCGTCCACTTGCCCGTGCCCTTCTGCCCGGCCCTGTCGAGGATGACTTCCACCAGCGGCTTGCCCGTGTCCGGGTCCTGCGGCCGAGGATGTCCGCGGTGATCTCGATGAGGTAGGAGTCGAGGTCGCCCTTGTTCCAGCGGCCGAAAGTCTCGCTCATCTCCGCGTGCCTCATGCCCAGGCGGTTCTTCATGATGAAGTAGGCCTCGGAGATCAGCTGCATGTCGCCGTACTCGATGCCGTTGTGGACCATCTTCACGTAGTGGCCGGCGCCGTCCGGGCCGATGTAGGTGCAGCAGGGCTCGCCGTCGACCTTTGCCGAGATGTCGCGCAGGATCGTTCCCGCGGCGTCGTAGGCCGCCGTATGCCCGCCGGGCATGATGCTCGGGCCCGTGCAGCGCGCCTTCCTCGCCGCCCGAGACGCCCGCGCCGAGGAAGAGGAGCCCGCGCTGCCTCCGCGCTCCTTTGCGCGGCGGATGGTGTCCTGGAAGAAGGAGTTGCCGCCGTCGATGAGGATGTCGCCCCGGTCAAGAAGGGGAACGAGCTGTGCGATCATCTCGTCCACGGGCTTTCCCGCCTTCACCATGATCAGGACCTTGCGCGGCCGCGCGAGGCTGTCCACGAGCTCCTTCAGCGACGATCGCCGGCAGGAGGCGCTTCCCCTTGCCGCGGTCCTTCCATCAGCTCCTTGGTCCGCTCGGCCGTGCGGTTGAAGACGGCAACGGTGTTGCCCCTGCTCTCGATGTTGAGCGCGAGGTTCTGCCCCATGACAGCCAGGCCGATGACGCCGATGTCGGCGCGTGCCTGTGCGTTCATGCTCCCGATCCTTCCTTCCCGATGAAATGCTTCTCGAACCTGATGAATCGAGGCAGGCCGTCGTCCGCGACGTCCGCCTTCACCTCTCCCTTCACGAGGGGCCGCGCGTAGCGCAGGAACTCCTCGGTGACGAAGAACCCGTCCTTCGTGATCCACCCGCGGGGAAGAGCTTCTCCCCGTTGGCGACGGCCGGGAGGTCAGCCGTGCCCGTCGTGCAGCGGTACGGCGCGTCGCCGCTGCGCTGGATCGTCACCATCTTTCCGCTCACGCCCTGGAGGGCGAGCTGCACCGCTGTCTTCCCGACAAGGTACGCCTCGTCCGAGTCGGTCTTCGAGGCGAAGTGGATCCCGTTCCTCTGGATGGTCGACGGGCAGGCGAAACGCGCCTTCACCTTCGCCTCCCGCTCGATGAGCTCCTTTATGTAGCCCGCGGCGCCGCCCAGTTGGGTGTGGCCGAAAGAGTCCTTCGCGAAGTCGCCCTTCTGCTCGGCGATGTAGGAGCCGTCCGCGGTCTTCGTGCCCTCGGAAACAACCACCACGCACCGGCCGATGGTCTGCACGAAGTGCCGCACGCGCGCCACGAACGCCGCCTTGTCGAAGGGCACCTCGGGCAGCAGGATGATGTGCGGCGCGTCCTCGTCGCTGCGGCGCGCCAGTGCGGTACCGGCCGCGATCCAGCCGGCGTTGCGGCCCATGGCCTCGATCACGTTGCAGGTGTCCGCCGTGGACAGGGACTCCGTGTCGCGCCCTGCTTCCATCACCATGGTGGCGAGGTACTTGATGACGCTGCCGTACCCGGGGCAGTGGTCCGTGAAGGCGAGGTCGTTGTCGATGGTCTTCGGCACACCCACGGCGCGGAAGTCGTAGCCCTCGGCCTTTGCCAGCCGGTCCACCTTGTCCGCCGTATCCATGGAGTCGTTGCCCCCGATGTAGAAGAAGTAGCGGATGTCGTGCTTCTTGAACAAGTCGAGGATAGTGTGAAAGTCGGCGTCTCCCTTGACCTTGTACCGGGAGGAACCGAGCGCAGCCGATGGCGAGCTCATGAGACCGGCGATGGTCGCCGCTTTCTCCCTGCGAAGGTCGAAGATCTCGCCGTTCAGCACTCCCAGGATCCCGTTGTGGGCGGCGTAGACGCCCTTGATCTCCCGGTGCTTCATGGCCTCCTGGATCACGCCGCACGCACTGGCGTTGATGACTGCCGTGGGCCCGCCGCTCTGTGCGACGATGCTGTTCCCTTCCAGCTTCATGAGTTTCACCTCCTCCTTCATGCATGCGGCTTCACGACGGGTCCTCCGGCGCCATAGCTGATGGCCGATGCCCTGCCGTCGGCCAGGATCGACATGCGCGCCGCTTCCACCACCAGCTCGTTGATGCTGCTGTTGGACGGCGTGGCGATGATGCCCGCCTCGTCGATGCGCCGCGCGGCAGCCTGCCGCGCGGCCAGGGCGCGCTGCTCACCCGCCGCGACACCCGCCTCCTCGACGGCGCGCGCCGACTCGACGATCGCCTCGATGGAATCGTACCCGTAGCCCGATGGGCTTGAGGCCCTCTCCCTCCCAGGGCACGAGGCGGAAGAAGTCCGGGCTCACGTAGTTGTAGTGGGACCCGCCGGTCCGATCCCCTCGAGGTAGCCGTAGGCGCACGCCCCGGTTGTGGTCATCGTGCCGGATCATGCCCGACGTGTCCTTGCCTTCGCAGAACATGACCAGCCCCTGGTCGTTGCTGCCCGCGGCGAGGTCGGGATAGCCCAGCCCGTTAGTGACGGAGAGCAGCGCGCCGTTTTCCCAGCGCACCCTGCCGCTGGACCACAGGAACCCCTCGTTGCCGTTGGGGAACTTCCCTTTCACGCCGACGAGGGAGACCTCGACGCGGCTTCAGGCCGGTGATGAAGTACACCAGGTCGACGTAGTGGCACCCGATGTACGTGAACGGGTCGGAGTTCTGCGTGGTGAACCAGTTCTGGAAATTGGAGTGGCGGTAGTAGTACGGCTCGATGAGCTTCGCGTCGCCCATGACGAAGTCGCCGAAACGGCCCATGCGGTAGTCGCGCCGCGCCACGAGCGACCGGCGGTCGAACCTCTTGTGGTACTCCACGCCCACGAACAGGCCGCGACTCTTCGCCTCCGTCTCGATCTCCACCGCCTGCTCGTGCCTCAGGACCAGGGGCTTCACGCACAGCACGTGCTGGTTCGCGCGCACCGCCTGCATGACCACCGGGTAGTGAAGCTGGTCCGGCACGGCCACCACGACGAGCTGCCGCGGGGGCATGGCGCCGATGAGCTTCGTGAAGAGATCGGGATGGCTCTTCTCCGGCGGCTCTGTCCAGGGATGGCTGCGGCGTGAACGACTGCCCCGGGAATGCCCCGAGGATCTCGGCGTTCCCGGCAAGCGCACGCAAGGGTCCCGCGTTCAGGGCGCAGACGGTGATCTCGCCCAGCGCGCCGCGGCGCTGGAGATGGTAGAGAGAAGGCAGGATGAGGTCCGCGGTGATCATGCCGCCGCCGACCACGAGTGCCTGGAACGTTGTGCTCACGTCTTCCTCCTGAGCGCGCGCGCGAGTGCCTCCCTGAAGAGCGGGTTCGCCCCGCCCCTCCGGGTGCCGTTCATGCCGCCGGGTACCGCCGTCACCGAGACTGCTTCCTTTGCATAAGCGGGAAGCGACCGGCGGAACCCGTCGGCCAGCCGGCGCAGGACGTTGGGGTTTTCCGTGAACGGCCCCGTGAGGAGGATCGTGTCCGGGAAGAAGATCATGGAAAGGACGGCGAGCGCCTCCTGGATGGCGCCCAGCGCCTTCTGCAGCTCGGGGAGCTGCAGGAGCCGCGCGCTTCCCAGGAGCGGGGCGAGCTCTCTCTCATCCTCGGGGAGCGCGCCGAAGGCCTTCGCCAGCACGGGCCGCAGGGCCCAGAGCGCGGCGGCGGATTCGAGGCACCCGCGCTGCCCGCAGATGCATGGGGCATAACCGTCGGTGCCGATGCGCGCATGCCCGATCTCGCCGAACCGGCCCAGGGATGAGGTCAGCAGCTTGCCGCGGAACGCGGCAGCCGCCCCTATGCCGAAGCCCCAGTGCAGGAGCAGGGTCGTGCCGGCGCGCGCACGCGGCGTGCTGTCGAGGTAGTACTCCAGCTCCGCCTCGTTGGCGCGGCGCAGGATGACGGGAAAGTCCAGGCGCGCCTCGACGCCGGAAAGGTCGAGGTCGGCCAGCTTCGGCCAGCGCGCCACGGCGGCCCAGGAGCGGGTGCGCTCGTTCACGGATCCCGCCAGCGAGAGCCCCGCGCCGGCAAGGTCGCTGCCTTTGGGCACGCGCGCGCGGAGGCTCCTCAGGAGGTCGATGATGGCCGCATGGATCTCCCTGTTGCCCGCATCCGGGGAAAGGACGCGCAGCTCTTCGGCGAGCACCTCTTCCTGCTGGGTGACGAGGACCCCTTTGAGCTCGTGGGAATCGACGTACGCGGAGATCGCGACGAACCGGGCCGCCTGCGGGGAAAGGATGAGATGGGGCCTCCCCGTGCGGCCCTTCGCGTGCGCGCCGGCTCCCCCGGGGGAGCCTTTCGGGTGCGCCGCGACACCCCTGGGGTGCGCCGCGACACCCCTGGGGTGCGCTGGCACCTCCCGCACGAGCCCGTCGTCCACGAGCTCCTGCACCGCCTCGGAGACCGATGACGGGCGGATGTCCAGGCGGCGAGCCAGTCCCTGCCGGGTGGCGTTCCGCCCGACGCAGATCTCGCGGTACAGCAGCGCTTTCTCTTCGTCCTTGACCCTGTGGGGCACGCCTTCGTGCACCCGGTCGATGGACGCGAGGAGGGGCGAGCTCAACCGGCAGCTCCCCGCAGCGCCTCGTCCATCGCCTCCCCGAGGGTGCGGATGCCTTCCTCGAGCGCCTCGCGGGAGATATCGAGGGAGGGAGCGATCTTGATGCACTCACCGCCGACACCCACGGGCGCGAACATGAGCAGGCCCCTGTCGGAAGCACGCCTCGTTGATGGCGAGCGCCGTGGCGGGATCCGGGTCCTCGGTGCCCGGTTTCACGATCTGGATGCCCGCCACGAGGCCCTTGCTGTGAACGCAGCCGGCGCGCTTCGGGTGCCTCTTCTGGATCGCGAAGAGGCCGTCACGGAGCACCGGGTCCAGGTCCAGCGCGTTCTGGAGATAGCGGCCCTTCTTCAGCTCCTTGATGTTCGCCACGGCCGCCGCCGCGGGAAGAGGGGAGCCGGAGTGCGTGGAAGTCATGGATCCGGGCGGGTAGAGCTCCATCACGTCCGGCCGCCCGATCACGGCGGAGAGCGGCAGCGAGCTGGAGATTCCCTTGCCGCAGGCGATGAGGTCGGGCACGATGCCGTAGTTCTGGAAGGCGAACCACTTCCCCGTCCGCCCGAACCCGGCCTGCACCTCGTCCATGACGAGGAGGACATCGTTCTCCCTGCACCACGCCTCGAGGCTCTCGCGCGTATTCCATGGGGAAGAAATCGGGGCCCACGCCCTGGAAGCTCTCGGACATCACGCCGCAGACCTGCCGCGGCTTGACGCGCATCTTCTCCAGCGTCTCGACGAAGAGCTCGAACCGGGTGTCGGGGTTCTTGTACCCGTCCGGGAACGGGACCTGGACGAAGCTGTCGTCGAGCCTGCCCATCCACTTCTTCTGCGCGGGGTTGCCACCGGCGAGCTGTGCGCCCATCGTCCTGCCGTGGAAGGCGTTCTGGAAGCTGACGAAGCAGCGCTTCTCGGCGCCCCGCTTCTGCAGGCCCCAGGTCTTGGCGAGCTTGATGCAGTTCTCGGTCGCCTCGGAGCCCGTGGAGAGGAGGAACGCCTTGTAGTCCGGCGCCGGCGCCAGGCCCACGAGGAGCTCGGCGAGCTCGGCCCGCTTCTCGTGCGCGAACACGTAGGTGCTGAGGAGCGGCTTGTCCAGCATCGCCTTCAGCGCGTCGATGATGACGGGGCTCGCGTTGCCGATGTTGGAGATGAGCACGCCGGACGACCAGTCCAGCCACATGTTCCCCCAGCGGTCGTGCACGTGCCAGCCCTCGGCGTGGTCGATGACGATGGGCGGCTGGCCCTGCATGGAGGAAGGCTCGAAGCGCTCCAGCGCCTCGAAGATAGGGAGGGATTCCGGGACGGGCAGCTTCGTCACGATCCGCCGGTGGGCGGTCTGCACACGCCGGACGTCGCGCGGGACCAGGGAATACTTGCGGGCGTAGCTCCCCATGGGGGGCCTCCTCGGGGGCGAGAGACTTAATAACGCGAGTTGTTATTAATACCAGCCGGTCACCAGATGTCAAGGCCTCCCGCGGCGGTCCGAGGCTGCCGTTCAGGGCCCTTCATTGATGAACAAGTACAAGCCGTCTTTCCCCGGCGCCACGAGGTCCAGCCGCCCCGTGCCGCGCAGGTCGGCCACGGCGAACGAGATCCCGCAGCCCTTGCCCGTCCCGAAGGGCCCGTAGCTTATGACCTGCTTGGAGAAGCTCTCCCCGTTCCACTTGTAGTAGAAGATGCCCAGGTCATCCCACTCGCCGGCCTCGTTGCCGTTGTGGGCGCGGTGGCGCTTGCCCGTCACCAGCTCGCAGGCGCCGTCGCCGTCGATGTCGACCCACTGCAGGTCGTGGAACTGCGCGTTGTAGGGATCGATGGGGTGCCGTATCCACGACCGGCTCCCCCCCTGGTCCCGGCGCTCCCACCAGTCCAGGCCGTACCCGTGCGCCTGCCCGACGATGATCTCGCACATCCCGTCGTTGTTGATGTCCTGCACGAGCATCGGCACGCTCGCCCTGCCGTGGGTGAACTCGGCGTGCCACTTCCACTCCTCGTTCCAGGTGTCCGCCGGCGCCTCCAGCCACCCGTTCTCCAGGACAATGTCCATGCGCCCGTTGCCTGCCACGTCGCCGCAGCCCAGGCCATGTCCCTGCTGCGTCCCCTTGGGGAACCGGTAGACGACGTGTCGGTCGAACGCGGAGGTTCCCCTGCCCTTTTCGTTCGTGCGCAGCTTGAAAACGGTCACCTCGGGATCCGGCGGGCTGTTCGGGATGATCTCCAGCGCGCCGTCGCCGTCCACGTCCCAGGCACGCGTGGTCTCGATGTTCATCGTCTTGGCGATGACGTGTTCCGGCCACTCCTTCTTCGGATCACCCGGGTTCTCCCGCCAGCGAAGGCTGCCGCCCCACCACCCGCCGGTGATGATGTCCAGGCGGCCGTCGCCGTTGACGTCCATGGGGATCGTGGAGAAATCGTCGTAGTACTCGTCGAAGCGCTTCACCTCGCCCATGAAATGCTTGCGCCGAAAGTCGGGTCCTTCATACCAGTAGGCGCCGCTCACGATGTCGAGGATGCCGTTGCCATCCACGTCGAAGATGCCGGCTGATTCATAGGACTCGTCCGCGATCCACGTTCTCTTCCATTTCAAAGGCATAGCAGGGCTCCTTTCCCGAACAGTATCATGAAACACCCGCGGCGTCGCGGATCCCTTTTCATGGCGCGAGCGCCTGCCGCATCTGGGCCTTCACGTCTCCCCGCTTTGCCAGCGCCTTCGCCTGCACGACGAACCGCTTCAGGCTGCCGCCGCAGACCTTCTCCCCGTAGGAACGAAGGAGCGGCACGTCGTCTGCGTAGAGGCTGTAGAGCGCGAGATACGCGTTGTTGAGGGAGAGCTCCCCGATGCCCCGATACGACTCGGTGCGAAAGAGGGTCGCCTTTTCCTCCGCGAGCGTGGCGTTGAAGTCGCTGAACATCCGCGCCTTGCGGTCGAGCTTCTCCTGGCGCGTGATCGGCTCCGCGTACATCGCCGACAGTTTCTGCGAAAGGTCATGCAGCAGCGTCACGAACGCCGCCTGGTCGGCTGCCTGGTCCGACGCCTGCCGGTACTCGGGTGAATCCCGGCCGAACCGCGACCCTATCCATTCGAATGCCCCCTCGTCCCCGACGAAGCTCGCCAGCTCCTCGTTGAAGTCCGGCTGGCCCTTGAGGAAGAGGGTGGCATGGGTCTGTTCGTGGATGATGAGCGAGGCGATCTCGTAGGTCGAGTACTTCTCCATGAACGAAAAGAGGGGATCCTTCGTGAAGCCCAGCGTGCTGAAGGCGTCCACGGGACGCACGATCACGTCCCAGCCCTCCTTCTTCAGCCGGCCCGCCTCCGCGTCCGCGTCGGGGCGCTCGTAGAAGCCCTTGTACGGGAGCTTGCCGAGGATGGGGTACTTCCAGAGGTAGGGCGTGAAGGAGTCCACCGCGGCGGCAGAAACCACGTCCACCAGGTGATCCTTTTCAATGACCTTGTAGCGCGTGTAGTTGCCGTTGTTCCTCAGCCCGACGGTCCCCACCGCGTAGGCCTTGATCTCCTGCACCATCCGCAGGAACGACCGGGTTGCTTCCGGCGTCGCGGGATCCGCGATCATCGCCGCCGCGCTCCGGGTCCCGGTGCTGTACCGCAGGAGGTACGAGCCCTGCTTGGCCAGGTAGCCGGCCTGCGAGGCGCAACCTGCCAGCGTGATAAGCAGCAACGCGGAAATCATCGCGAGGCGGGCCATGAAGAAAAGAGAGGAGGAAGGACGACCCGCGGATAGCGGCATGCGCCGTGCCTGCGCCTATCGGCGGAGGACAGGGAGGCGTTCGACGACGCGGACGCCGCTGTCCGCCTCCAGCCCCCAGCCGGTCTCGCGCTTCCGGGCGCCGCTGATGCTGATGCCCTCCCCGCGCCGCAGCGTGTAGAAGGGCTTCACCGCGGGCCCCGGAGCTTCCTTCGGCGCCGAAAGGGCGAACCGGCCCAGCGGACCGCAGACGAGGTAGCGGATCCTGCCGCTCTTGGAAAGAAGAGGCTCGGAGACAACGCGATACGTGCCCGTTTCGGGTGTCGCGTCGGCGGAAGGTGCGCCGGGCAGGCACGGGTCCTGCGGGGGCCGCGGGCACCGCATGGGTGGCAGGCGGGGTCTGCATCGGGCCCGGCTTCCTCAGCACGAACCAGGCCATCTTCAGCGTCTCCCGGCCGATGCGGGCCAGGTGGGCAAGCCTCACCATGTCCGCGGGGGGCTGCCAGTCGAACTCGCCGTGGCAGGTGGAGCTCGGAAGGGCCGAGCGAAGGGCCGGGCAGTCGCCCTGCCAGGTGCAGGGCAGCTCGACGGTGAACCCCGCATGGACCAGGCCGTCGCGGACGCGGATTGCCTCCTGTGCCGTCTGCATGAGCGCCGGCTCGAAGAAGAGGATGCGCCCGCCGTCGCCGAGCTGTTCGGCGAGACGGAGGAGAAGGGACACGCGCAAGGAAATCCTTTCCGGGTGTCCCGCCCAGAGCTCGTTGAGGGTATGACCCAGCGTGACGAGGTCGAAGGGCCCGGGCGGCACGCCCGTGCTGGACTGCGCGTCCCACCGCCGCGTGCCCAGCCGGGCGCCCGATCTCCCCGCGAGACGACGGGCCAGGGAAAGCGCGCCGTCGCTCCTGTCGCAGGCAGTGACGGACCTCACGCCGGCCGCGAGGAGCGCCAGCGAAACGGGACCGGGACCCGCGCCGACGTCCAGCGCCGAGGTGACGGGACCGGACCGGGCGCGTATCAGCTCCAGGCAGAGCGAGGTCTGGCAGTACGAGATCGGCCAGAAGTGCAGGAGATAGGCGCCCAGCAGCTCGGGATCGCCGAGGTAGCGCTCGCCGGCGAGCGCCCTGTCGCGCGTGAACCCGCGGGAGAGCTCACGGACACTGTGAGAGACGGCGTACATCTCGTCACGCGAAAGCCCCTCCGGGCCGCCGGACCTGCCGCGGGAACGGCTGCCGACGTGCTCGTGCCAGACCGCCACGAGGGTTTCGTAGAGATCCGCGGGAAACGTCAATCCTACGCCCACTTGTTCCGTATGGCCTTGATGACGTCGTAGATCTCGAAGAAGATGCGAGACCAGCTCGGGATCGAACTGCTTGCCGGACTGCTCCTTGATATAGAAAAGAACGCGGTCCTCTTCCCACGCGTCCTTGTAGGCCCGCTTGCAGATCAGCGCGTCGTAGACGTCCGCCAGGGTGACGATCCTGCCGGACAGGGGGATGGTGGCGCCCTTCTTGCCCGGGCCGAACCGCAGGTACTTGTCGTGGATGTCCTTCACGATGCCCGGGTACCCGGTGCCGTCCCACCTCTCGTGGTGGTTGAGCGCCACCTCGTAGGCGAGCGTGTCCCACTCCGACGTCGGGTTCTCGAAGAACTGCGCCCCGTAGACCGTGTGGAGCTTGATGCTCTCGTATTCCTCGTGGGTGAGGTCCTCGCGCTTCTTGAGGATGGCGTCCGACACGCCCACCTTCCCGATGTCGTGGAGCATGGACGAGATCCGCAGGATGTCCTTGAAGTTGTTCACCTCTTCGCGGGGAACCGCGTGCTTGTCCGCCCACTTCTGGTAAAGCTCCACGGCGTACGAGCCCACGCGGCTCACGTGGGGCTGCGTCTCCTCGGGATCGCGCAGCTCGGTCGTCTTCACCATCTTGAAGACGACGTCGCGGAGGAGGAGCGCGCGCTCGATCGCGATCCCCGCGTAGAAGGCGAACTGCGTGATGTAGAACTTCTGGTCCTCGGTGAAGGGGATCGGCGTCCCGTTCCTGTCGAGCCTGTTGATGAGCTCCAGCACGCCCACCATGTCGTTCTTGCTCGTTCGGATGGGAACGATGAGCATGGACACCGTGCGGTAGGAGGAGATCTGGTCGAAGTAGGGGTTGAAGGAGAAGGGGTAGCTCGCGTCGATCTGGTAGGCGTCGTCGATGAGGAGCGATTCCTGCGTGGATGCCACGTAGCCGGCGATGGAGCTCTGGTCGATCTCGATCTGGTTGTTCGTGTAGATGTACTTGTTGGAGAGGAAGTCCTTCCTGAACAGCGAGTCGTTCTGCACGTAGCTGAAATGGAGCTTCTTCGCTTCCACCAGGAAGATCGAACCCGCATCGGCGTCGGTGAGGGCGCGCGTCTCGTACAGGAGGCTGTCCAGGAGCGTGTTGAGGTCCCTGATATGGTGGAGCTTCTCCTGCTTCTCGAGGATCGTATTCAGGATCGAAGGATCTTCCCTGCGCCTGCTCACGTTGGCCACCTCGAGGGGCAGGATACGGCAGAAAGGGCGCCCGTGTCAGCCCACGAGCGGCCTCCCCGCGTACGCTTGACCGCCGGTACCGCCCCGGCGGGCCGGCCCATGGCGAGCGGGCAACGCGCTCTGGACCGGACCATGCCTTTGCATCGAATGATGAGCAGCCGAGGTATTCCTCTGGCCAGCCGAGGTATTCCTCTGGCCAGCCGAGGTATTCCTCTGGCCAGCCGAGGTATTCCTCTGGCGTGGGGATCGCGCAGGTGAAACAGGACCTTGCCCAGATGCTCTCGAGCCTTCCTCCTCCGGACCAGGGCAATGCCGCTTCCTGGGTGCTTCATCTGCATGCATTCGTCTCGGAATGGATCGGCAGCGAGATCCCCGTGCTGCGGGAAGGTGCGCCTCTGGCCGAGCGCCTGGCGGCGTTCGCGCGCCACCTCGCTCTGAGGGGATATGGCCCCGCCGACATCCAGGTGCTCAAGCGCCTGGAGCGGGAAAACGCAATCGCTGCCGCTGCGTCGAACGCGGCCAGCGCGCGCGGCGCGGGCCCCTCCGCGGGGCTGGACGCCGAGGAGGCGCGGGCCGCCGCCCACGACTTCCTCAGGTTCTGCACCCTGTGCGGGATCACGTCCCCGTCCCTCGATCCCATCCGCGCGTTCCGCGACGGGTGGGAAGCAAAGGCGCCGGCCGTGGCCCGGG
The DNA here is from genome assembly GCA_963768665.1 of uncultured Spirochaetota bacterium. GTDB lineage: Bacteria > Spirochaetota > Spirochaetia > SZUA-6 > Fen-1364 > Fen-1364. The sequence continues at coordinate 126,930 of CAVYIU010000009.1, forward strand.
GGACGCCACTGGCCGCCGTGCAGGACGAGATCAGGTTCGCCCAGACGGATACGAAGAAGCTGCTCGCTCAGACCGACCAGTGGGCAAAGGACAAGCAGCGCCTTGCCGAGCTGGAAGGAGACGCGGCGCGCATCGCCACCCAGCTGGAGCGCGACCGCGGCGGTGCCTCTTCCCGCGAGGCGCTCCTGCGCCGCGAGCTGGCCGAGGTCGGGCGGCAGAAGCAGGCCGTGCGGCAGAAGCTGGACGGGTACCACGACCTCGACCTGTACGTGCAGCACGTCAGCCGCTTCTCCCTGTACACGCGCACCCGCATGGACTACGAGCGCAGCGTGATGAAGCTGACCCCGGAGCAGGCGGAGGCAGCCGCGGCGGATCCGGCCGGGACATCGACTTCCTGATCCGCGGCGGCGCGGGCACGGGGAAGACCATCGTCCTCCTCCACGCCCTGGCCAGAGGATCAAGCGCGAGCGGGAGGCCGAGCTGGACGCTGCGGCCGGGCACCCGGCATGCTGTTCCTCACCTACACGAACACGCTCGTGAAGTACGACCGCTACGTGGCGGAGATCCTGCGGGAGCACGGAGGCCGACGAGCCTCATCGTCACGGCGGACAGCTTTTTCCAGTCGCGCCTGAGGCTGCTCGGCCAGGCGCCAGCGGGTGGACTACGCGATCCTCGCGACGGCTTGCGGAGAAGCTCAACACGACCGGGTTCTTCTCCGCCCAGGAGCTTGCCATCGAGATCGAGGACTTCCTCTTCGGCGGCCTCGTGACCCGGCGCGAGTACGTGGAGGAGATGATCCCGCGCCGGGGCATGCGCCAGCCGCTGACAGCGCCGCAGCGCGCCGCGGTCTGGGGCATCCGCGACGGTCATGGCCGCCGAGATGGAGCACGACGGCCTGCTCAGCAAGAACTACTCGCGCCTCGAAGCTCATCGAGCACCTCGCGTCGCACCCGGATGACCCGGGCCTGCGGGACATCGACGTGGCGCTTCGTGGACGAATCCCAGGACCTGAGCGCCGCGGACCTCAGGGCACTGAAGCTCATGACGCGTCCGCGGCCTGGTCATGGCGGGTGACACGGGCCAGAGCATCTACGGCGTCGAGCTCGCCGTACCGGCGCGCGGGGCTGGACATGGCGGGCCGCTCCCGGGTCCTGCACACGAGCTTCCGCAACACCTTCCCATCCAGGAGGTGACCGACGCCTATCGGAGGCTGTCCGGCCTCGAGGACGACGAAGGTGCGGGAGCCACGGGCTTTCCGCGAGGGACCCGTCCCCGAGCTGTACACGGCAGGGTCACGCGAGGAGCTGGGGAGGCTCCTGCTCCGCAAGGCTGCCCTTTTCATCGAGCGGCTGGGCTATGACCCGGAGAACATCGCGGTGCTCGCGCCGACGAAGACCGACCTCGCGTCACCTCGGCGACATGCTCGGCCACGCCGGCTACCGCTACGCGAACATCCGTGACGATGATTTCTCGTTCAAGCACGAGAAGACGATACGGCTGTCCACGCTGCATTCGAGCAAGGGCCTGGACTTCGCCGTGGTGCTTCTCTACCTGCCGGCCCTGCCCGCGCGCACCGACTACGACGACGCGGCAGGCGCCGGCCTCGTGCGCAACCTCATCTACGTGGCGATGACCCGCGCGATGGACAACCTCAACGTCTTCACGCTGGAAGGCGCGCACGAAGGGCAGCAGGAAGAGCCGCTGCAGGACCTCGTGCGTGTGCTGCGGGCCCGGGCCTCAGCCCCGCTCCAATGACCGTTTCGCAGACTCGCGCGAAGCGCTCGGCATAGGCGCCCCGGCGGGTCACCGTGCCGATGCGCGCCGCGGCAGGAAGCCGCGGGGTCTTCGGGGGCACGCCCCCGGTCACCGCCGGTGCCGCCTGCTCTCTATCCATGTCGCTGCCCTCCCTGCTATACTTTCTCCGGGATATGAGTGTTGCAGCAGGACGGCAAGCAGGAACCCGAATGACAGGCAAGTTGCCGAAAGGAACCAAGGCCCCGCGGCGGGAGACAGCGGGCCCGTGGAACGCCTATGATCCCGCCTGCCCGACGCGGCGCCTGCTGGACCGCATCGCGGACAAGTGGACCGTGCTCGTCGTGGGTTCCCTGGCAGGAGGGACCCTGCGCTTCGGGCAGCTGCGCAAGGCAGCGGAGGGCATCTCGCAGAAGGCGCTCACCGAGGTCCTGCGCGACCTGGAACGGGACGGGGTCGTCACGCGGAAGGTCTACGCGAGCGTCCCGCCGAAGGTCGAATACGCCCTCACTCCCCTGGGATGGAGCCTCACGGGCCTCCTCGATTCCGTGCGTGCCTGGGCGGAGACGAACATGGATACCGTCCTGCGTGCGCAGGCCGCATATGAAAAGGCGCGCACGGGGCGCGCCTGACCAGCCGTTCGGCAGCCGCGCGGTTCAGGGAACCCGCACCACCTTCGATGTCCCGGAGAGATCGACCAGCCGCACCTGCGGCGATCCGCGGTAGTACAGCGTGGAGGCGCCGCTTGCCGTGAGATCCATGGTGCCCGACCCGATGGTGAGCCAGCACTCGCTGGCGCCGCTCAGGTCGGTGCGTGCCGAGGTCGCGGGGAGGTCCAGGAGACGGGCACTGCTGGCGCCGGAGAGCGTGGCCGTGATGAGGGCAGCCGTGCCGGTGGCGCTGAGGGCGCTCGCCCCGGAGATGTCGGTAGTGAACGTGCCTGCCGTCACCTGCTGGAGGTCAGCAGTGCTGGCGCCGGACAGGGTCACCGCCAGCGTGTTCACGGCAGGGAAGCCGGGTTCGACGATCGCCTCCGAGGCGCCGGACATCTCGACGCCGCTCAGCGCCGGCAGGTGAATCTCCGCGGAGAAAGTCGTCCCGACGTACATGTATCCCTGCTCCAGGCCGACCACGATGGAGTCGGGCCCGTTCCTGGTGACGCTGAGATACGGCACGAGGTTGTCGTCACAGGTCACGGCAAGGGACGTCGCGGCATCGGGAACGATGCGCACCTTGCAGTTCTGCATGGCCATCACGCGGGAAAAGCTCCCCACGGCAAAGCTCGTGGTGACCGCGAAACCGGAACCCTTCATGACCGGAAGGAAGCTGCACCCCGCCAGGACCGCGGCCGCGACCGCGCACAGGAGAATCGCCGTTCGTTTCATTCGTCTTTCCTTTCACCGGTGGAACACGTGAAAGGCGTGGAACTGTCACCGCAGGCATGGCAGTCTCCCGCCTTGGGGCTGGACGGCCTCACGGTGGTGCCATGGAACAAGCTGGTGGGCGATGACTTTGAGGCCACGGTGGACGGTCTGCGCGGCCCGGGACCTGCAGGCCGCCCGCCTACTTCGCGGTGATGTACCCCTCGGCCTTCAGGAGCTCGGCGGTGAGAACCGCGCCGCCCGCGGCACCCCTGATGGTGTTGTGGGAGAGGCAGACGAAGCGATAGTCCAGCATGCGGTCTTCCCGCAGCCTGCCCACGGTGATGCCCATGCCGGCGGCCCGCGAGGGCTCGCCGGCGGCCCGCGAGGGCTCGCCGGCGGCACGGGCGTTGCCGCCTGCCGCGCCGTCAGGGAATCCGCCGGCGTCGCGATCGAGCCGTGTCTGGGGCCTGTCGTTCTCTTCGAAGTACCGGAGGAAAGGCCGCGGGGCGCTGGGAAGCGCGAGTGACTGCGGCTTGCCCTCGTAGGACTTCCACATCTCGATGATCCGCTCCTTCGGCGGCCTCGTCTCGAAGGAGACGAAGACGGCGGCCATGTGGCCGTCGCTCACGGGGACGCGGATGCACTGGCTGGAGATGACCGGGCCGCTGGCATTCACGATCCCGTCCCCCTCCACGGTCCCCCAGACCTTCAGCGGCTCCTGCTCGCTCTTCTCTTCCTCGCCGCCGATGTAGGGGATCACGTTGTCCACCATCTCGGGCCAGTCCTTGAAGGTCTTGCCGGCCCCGGAAATGGCCTGGTAGGTGCACACGAACACCTTCTCGATGCCGTAGCCGCGCAGGGCATGGAGGGCCGGGACGTAGCTCTGGATGGAACAGTTCGGCTTCACGGCGATGAAACCGCGCTTCACGCCAAGGCGCCTCCTCTGTGCGGGGATGATGGAAAGATGATCAGCGTTGACTTCCGGGAGGACCATCGGGACGTCGAGAGTGAAACGATGCGCCGAGTTGTTGGAAATCACCGGAGTCTCGGCCTTCGCGTAACTCTCTTCGAGGGCGCGGGTCTCCGCCTTCGGCATGTCCACCGCGCAGAAGATGAGGTCCACCTGGCCGGCGACCTCCTCGCTGTTCGCGGCGTTCCGCACGACGAGCTTCCCGGCGGCCGCGGGCATGGCGGTGGGCATCAGCCAGCGGGCGCCGACGGCCTCGGCGTAGCTCTTGCCCGCCGAACGCTCGCTTGCCGCCACGGTGGTCACCTCGAACCACGGATGGTCAGCGAGCAGCGACACGAAACGCTGGCCCACCATGCCGGTAGCGCCGACGATACCCGCCCTCAATTTCCCTGCCATGCCGCCCACTCCTCCTCCCCGAGGCCGCAGACTCTACCGCGCAAACCGGAATCCTGCAAGGGTCCGGCGTCGCCGCGCGTTGCCGGTGACTCCCTGCCGGGGTCTCTGCTATAGTGGCGCCCGTGACGATTCGGGGCCTCTATAACGGATCCCGCCAATTCCGTCGGCGCGCCGCGCTTCCTCTCCACGCAGCTCGACATGGCCACCGACGAGTTCCTCACGGAGTACGAGCAGAATCCCTTCATGCAGCCGCCCATCCCGAACCTTCATCCCGCCATCCTGCGCGATGCGATCCACGAACTGCGCGGCGCCTCCTACAAGAGCAACAAGGGGCTTCTGCTCGGCACGAACCTGGACAACTTCTCCTACCGGCTCGATCCGCAGCGGCTTCATGTTCGCGGCGCAGAAGGAGAGGAAGTTCTAGCCGATGCCGACACCTGCTCAGATCGAGAAGCAGAACCTGAAATTCTGGAGGAGCCTCTAAGAAAATGAAACAGCCAGGAAAGAAGATCCGCGTCGGAATCATCGGGCAGGGCCGCAGCGGCCATGACATCCATGCCCGCGCCCTCGTGGAGCAGGTCCCCGACCTCTACACGGTCACCGCGGTGGCCGACCCGACCCCGCGGCAGCTCGCGTCGACCGTGCTCGGGAAAGACGTGGCACGGCTTGCCGACTACAAGGAGCTGCTCAAGCGCAAGGACGTCGACCTCATCGTCAACGCGTCACCGAGCCACCTGCACGTCCCCCTCACGCGCGAGGCGCTGGAGGCTGGCTTCGACGTTCTGTGCGAGAAGCCCTTTGCCCGCCGCGTGTCCGACGTGGACATGCTCATCGCCACGGCCGAGCGCACGGGGCACAGGCTTGCCGTGTTCCAGCAGTCACGGTTCTCCCCGGCGTTCCGGACGCTGCGGAAGGTGATCGAGGAAGGCCTCCTCGGCAGGGTTTCCCTCGTGAAGATCACCTACAACGGGTTCGGGAGACGGTGGGACTGGCAGACGCTCCAGGAGTACAACGGCGGAAGCCTCCTCAACACGGGACCGCACCCGGTGGACCAGGCGCTCCAGCTCTTCGGGACCGACCAGATGCCGAAGGTCGCCTGTGTCATGGACAGGGCGACCACGTTCGGTGACGCGGAGGACGTCGTCAAGCTCGTGCTGAGCGGCCCGGGCCGACCGACCATCGACGTGGAGATCTGCTCGTGCGCCGCCTACAGCCCCTACGCGTACGTGGTCAACGGCACGAACGGCAGCCTCGCGGGGACCTACGAGCACCTGGACTGGAAGTACTTCCTCCCGAGCGAGGCCCCGAAGCAGGTGCTGACGCGCGAGCCGCTGGTCGGCCGCACGTGGTGCTCCGAGGAATTGTCGTGGCACACGGGAAGCTGGGATTTTCCCAAGGACGGACTTGGTCTCTTCGACCTGATGGCACGTGACTTCTACCGGGCGCTCCACGAGAGCCTGGTGAACGGCAAGCCGCTGGTCGTGACACTGCAGCACGTCCGGCAGCAGATCGCCGTGATGGAAGAGTCCCACCGGCAGAACCTGCTGCCCCCGCTGGGGCGATAGCGCCCCTTTTACCGGCAGAGGCGCCGTCGGAAACGACGGCGCCTTCTGTTTCGCGGGCGCCGAGGCGCCCCTGCCCGCTCCTTACGGCAGCACGATCTCCGCGAAGATCGCCGGGTGGTCCGATGGGCCCTCGGGCAGGTAGCGCCCGGTGAGCACCCGCGTCCCCGGAGAAACGAAGATGTGATCGATCCTGCCGGCGGGGTCCGACGCCCCGGGCTCGACAACCTTCTGCCCGGCGCCCGTCCACGCGTCTTCGAGCATGCTCGTCGTGAGCCGGTACTGGGCAGTGGACGAGTCGAAGTTGAAATCGCCCATGGCCACTGACACGGCAGCCGGCGCAGCGTCGCGAAGAGCCGCCACGGCCCGGGCCACCACGAGGCGCTGCTGCGGCATGGCACCGTCGTTGTCGAGGTGAGTGACGAGAAGCTCGACGCGCTTCCCGCTCACGACGATCCCCGCGTCGATGGCGGCGGTCTGCTCACCGCGGGACGGCATGAAAAACGTGCGGGCCCGCGCGATAGGGTACCGCGAAAGCAGCGCCACGCCGAAGGTGCCGCTGATCGGCGTCGGCCCGTAGTAGGAGTACATCCCGAGCCGGTCGGCGAAGTAGCGCACGACATCGGCATTCCCGCCGGCGATGCGCGCCGTGTCGGATTCGGCGAGCCCGACGACGTCGGGATCCATGCGGCGGATGGCAGCGAGCTGCGCATCGAAGCTTTTCTCTCCAGTCTTCCCGTAGCCCTGCTGGATGTTGTAGCTCATGACCCGCAGCGATCCCGCGATGGCCGCTTCACCTCCCGCAGGACCTCCCACCGGCACCAGGGAAAGGATGATCGCGGCCGCCGCTGCACCGAGGGCCGGGAGCGCGTTCGTGAACGAACGGCTGGACGGCTGCGCTCCCGGCCGCGGCGGGCCGCGGCACCAGCAGGATCGCGGCCGCTGCGACGGCGGCGGGGACCGCGAGCACGAGCCAGTACCCGTTACGGAAGAGCGGCCCGATCACCGGTATGTAGTCATAGACGGTGGTGAAGATCTGGGCGAAGACCGCCAGGAGGAAGAAGAAGGCGCCGATGGCGAATCCCCCGGCGAGCAGGCGCGGCGACGGACGAAGGGCGCGCACGCCCGCGGCCATGAAGGCAATGTCCGCGTAGAGCACCGGGTGCAGGACGATCATGACCCAGAAGTCAAGCCTGCCGGCGAATCCCTGTGCCTCATCGTAGACCGGCCACGCCGCGTTCGCGCCGAGCCCCGGCTGGCGGAGGAGAAGCGTAAGGGCCATGGCAAGGAGAAAGAGCACGTTCCATGCGAAGAGCAGCCCCGGCGACAGCCGGGCGCCCAGACGCGGCAGGCCGGACCAGAGGCCGATGAAAAGCACGGCGCAGCCGGTCAGCACGAGCGTCACGACGGAGTAGCTCTCCATCCCCCAGCGGGCAAGCACGGTGGGGCTCGTGAAGACCGAGTAGAGAACAACCAGCACGGCAAAGATTCCGAGGCAGAGCCCGAGCGAGCGCCACGTGTCCGACCGCACCGGCGCCTCTGCGGAAGCGCGCCCCGTGGCAGTGGTGTCCGTCGCGCCGATATCATCCCTTCGCGAAACGATCAGCAGGATGCAGCCCGCGAGCGCACACGCTTCCCCGATCCACAGGGGCAGGCCGTCACCCAGCAGCAGGTTGCCCGACCGCAGCGCGCGCAGGGCCACCACCAGGAGGAGGCCGAGTGCGAGACCGTTCCCGGCCTGGAGCGCCGTGCGCTGCGACTGGCGCAGGCGCGCTGCCAGGAAGAGCAGGAACAGGCCGCAGCCCACGCCTGATGCGATCATCCGCCAGCGCGTGCCCAGGGGCATGCTGAGTCCCCACGCGACCAGCGCGCCGCATCCCGCCAGGAGCGCGAAGAAGCGGCTGTCCTGCAGCCGGGGAAGCACGAGGAGCAGGACGGGCGACACCGAGGAAGAGCACGCACACGATCTCGGGCGGTATGTCCGTCCCGAGGAGCCCGAACGTGTACACGGCCTCGACGAAGGTCGTGAGCAGGCAGAGGAATGCCAATGCGAGAAGGGAATCCTGCGCGAGCTTTTTCATGAGCGCATGGTATCGGCGCCGGCGGCAGAATGCAACGCGCTGGCCTGCCGCCGTCATGATCCTGGCGGAGCGCCTGGACCACGGCGGCGGCGGGGAAGTGCCCGTTGTACCAGCCAGGCGCCGGCATCTGCGCGTACGAATGGCTGAGGGAGAACGCCTACTGCCTGCCCTCCGCCGCCGACGGAAAGCGTCAAGACCGAGGGGCCGAGGCTCGATCCGGCCGCCCTCAAGCAGGGAGGACACGATGTTTCAGAACTGGGCAGGGATCTATGACTGGGTGCGGGAGCACCAGCGTGATATCCTGAGGCAGGAGGCGAAAGAGCGTGCCATCGAGGCCGTGCGGCGGCGCCACAGGGAGGCGGCATCACGGGCGGCGCTGTTTCGCGCGCGGGGAGGGTGCACCGAGCAGGAGATCGGCGCGGGACAGGCGGTCCTGTCCGCGGACGAAGGTCGCAGCGGAATCGGCGCGCCCGCTGAGGCGCCTCCTGGCGGCGTGGAAAAGCGGCCTGCATGACGGGTACCGGCGGCACGTTGACCGCACCCTCTCTCGTTGGTATATTGCTGTATATGATTTTTCATATATTTCTGAAAGAGGGAGCATGACCATGACCGAGCACCTGACGAAGGACACCTTCGTGTCCAAGGTTTTCGATTTCGAGAAGAGCCAGGAATGGAAGTTCGAGGGGAACGTCCCCGCCATCATCGACTTCTGGGCGGAGTGGTGCGGCCCCTGCAAGATGATCTCTCCCGTCCTCGAGGAGATCTCCAAGGAGTACGAGGGGAAGCTGAACGTCTACAAGGTCAACGTGGACCAGGAGATCGACGTGGCCTCCGCCTTCGGGATCCAGAGCATCCCGAGCCTCCTGTTCATCCCGATGAACGAGCGGCCCCGGATGGCTGCCGGCGCCATGCCGAAGGCCGGGCTCGTGAAGCTCGTGAAGGACGTCCTCAAGGTGGAGTGAGAGATGAAGGAAACCCCCCAGGAGTACACGGCACGCATCCTGAGCTACCTGGACGGCAGGACGCCGGTCGAGCTGCTGGCGTCTTCGCCCAGGAAGATCGCCGCGCTGGTGAAGGGCGCCACGAAGAAGTCCATGGGGAAGCGGCCGCAGCCCGACAAGTGGTCGGTCACGGAGATCCTCGCGCACCTCGCTGACGTGGAGCTCGTGCAGGGCTTCCGCATGCGCCTGATCCTCGGCTCTGACGGCGTGGCTATCCAGGGGTTCGACCAGGACGCCTGGGCGGAGTACTCCGACTACGCGAAGCACGATCCCGCGCTGTCACTCCAGGCGTACCTCGTCACGAGGGAGCGGACGCTCCGGCTGCTGAAGAGCCTCACGCCCGAGATGTGGAAGCGTCACGGGATCCACTCCGAGCGCGGGAAGGAAACGGTCCTCCGCGTGGCGGAGATGCTGACCGGGCACGACATAAACCACATGCGCCAGATCAAGGCGATCCTGAAGGCAGCCCAGGCCGGGCCGCCGACGCGGCGCGGAGCGTTGCCGCCGGGCAGATAGTCCGCGCCTCTCAGAGCTGGCAGACCTCGGGCCTCCGGAGTTTCTTCATGTCATCCCGGGCGCAAAATCGGCGTAGGCGGCTGCTACTCTACTATGGTGAGAAGATTCTCCACTGCACGGGCCTTGTCGATGTGCTCCGTGCAGTCGCGGGCGAAGCTCTCGGGCAGGCAGTCGAAGTCGCAGCCCAGGCGCGCCGCCGCGGCCAGGTGGATGGCGGCCGCGCCCAGGCGGTCCACGAGACGCGCGTGCTCCGGGTTATTGCTTTCAGGCCCGCAGTGCTCGCTCAGCGCAACGGCGGCGATGTGAAACTGCCTCATGGGGACTCCCTCTGCGCACGGGCGGCCATGCCGGGCCCGGCGCCGCAGCGTACGCGCGACGCCGCCTGGCCGTCACCGTCCCCTCGCCCGTTCAACATCGACGCCATCGAGCAGGCGCTCAAGGGCGAGGGAGAGACGTAGCGGTCACTGCTCCAGCGAGACACCCAGCGTCACGGCCATGGTTGCCAGGGCATTGTAGGTTGCCGGGTTGACGCTCGTGGTACTGGACACGTAGGAATACGCATTGGAGCCGCTCGCTCCGCCCCCGATGCTTCGGACAGTGAGGAAAGCAACCGCGGCCGGCGTCACGTGCGTCTTGGCCGCCAGGGAGGCGTCCCAGATCCACCCCGTGAAGGGTTGCGTCGCGCCGTTGAAGAACGCGCTCGATGCGTAGAAGCCATCTGCCTCGAAATCCAGGGCGAACTGCGGGCTGAACCATCGCGCCGCCCGCACCTTCAGGATGGGCACCAGGCCGATGTTCTGCTGGACCGAGCGCACCGTGCCGTCACCCGAGGTGAACACTATGGAGGCGTTCCTCACCTGGAGGCTCACGCCGGCACCAAGGATGGTCTGCGGGTCCTTTGCAAAATCGTACAGATAGCTCAGGCGCCAGAAGTCGAACCCGTAGGTGATGTCCATGGGAGTGCCCGGGGCGAAGCTCGCGTCGTCTATGACGATGGGGGCTCCCCCGTTCGTGCCGTTGCGATCCGCCACCGTCCTCGTGTTCAACGTCAGGGGCTGGTAGAGGAACGTGATCCGGCTGGAGCCGGCAACCACGAGCTCCACCGAGTAGCGCTGGTACGGGAAGAGAGTATCCTGCCCGCCCTGGGTGATGAAGTTGAACATCGTGCCACCGGCGCCGGCCTGGTACTCGTGGGAAAGCACGGCGAGGGTCCCCAGCTCATAGTGCGGGATCACCTGCAGCAGGGGCTCGCTCTGCGCGGAAAGAGCGACCGTGCCGGCCATGAACATGAGAGCCGCCGTGACAACCGTTGCAGCAATGCGATTCTTCAATGACATCATGTTCATGAAACTGCCACGTTTTGTGATTTTCGTCCACTCATGCACAAAGCGTAACACGAAGCACACGGGACGCCTGGCGTCGCAGGTACGGCTCTTTGACAAAACGGCGGGGAAGCGAGACCTTCGTGCACGATGCGCGCGAAGGGAAGCGGCGGGCGGGCACTCACGAACGACGCGCTCCGAAGGGGAGTCCAGGAACTCTGCGAGAAGGACAGCGATCTCGGAGGTGTCCACATGAGGCTGGGCGAGCCGCCGCTCTGGGCAAGGAGGCCGGGGTTCCCGGCCCTGGTGCGGATCATCCTGGAACAGCAGGTCTCGCTCGCGGCGGCGCGGACAATGTACCGGCGGCTTTTCACCCACCTCGGCGGCATGTCGCCGGCGGTCGTGCACGCGGCAGGAGAAGCGGCGCTGAGGAGCCTCGGGCTGACGCGGCAGAAGGCGCGCTACTGCAGCGAGATCGCCGCGCGCCTCATCGATGGCAGGCTCGACCTGTCGGCCGTTGCCGCCCTCCCCGACCCTGACGGGCGCGCCATCCTGCTCTCGCTGCCCGGGCTGGGCCCGTGGAGCGTCGACATCTACTCCCTGATGGCACTGCGGCGGCCCGATGTCTGGCCGGAGGGAGACCTCGCCCTGGCGACCGCGCTGAAAGAAGTGAAGGGCCTGCGGAGGCTGCCGTCGAAGGAAGACCAGCGCAGGATCTCCGAGCGCTGGTCGCCGTGGCGATCAGTCGCTGCGCGCCTCCTCTGGGCGCACTATCTCGAGGCACGCGGCCGGTACACGCCGACGTCCTGATCCCTGCGCGAGGATCTCGGCCCGCAGCCCGCGGGACATCCGTCGATGCCGGCGACGAGGCGCCCGCTCACGTCGCCATCTTCACCCACTTCCTGTCGCTCGTCGCGCTCGCCACGGCACTCTCGATGAAAGCGACGCCGCGCACGCCGTCGTGGACCGTCGGGAAATCGAGGAACTCAGGGCTCGGCGCCGTGCCTTCCAGGCGGCAGCGGAGCGTGGCGGAGAAATTCCTGTAGACGTTGGCAAAGGCCTCCAGGAAGCCTTCGGGGTGACCGGCAGGGATCCGCGCGGCGGAGAGCGCCGCGGCGCTGAGGAACGGGTAGCCGACACCGGTGCGCTTCGTCTCCCACGGGCGGTCGGCCCACTTAATGAGGAGGGTGTTCGGCTCCTCCTGCTGCCAGTGAAGTCCCGCTTTCTCGCCGTAGATCCTGATCCGCAGCGCGTTCTCCTCGCCGGCCGAGACCTGGCTCGCGAAGAGAATGCCCCTGGCGCCCCCCTCGAGGTGAATCAGGATGTTGCCGTCATCCTCGAGCTGCCGGCCGGGGACGAACGTGGTGAGGTCGGCGCAGAGCTCGGTGATCTTCAGCCCCGTGATGTACTCGGCGAGGTTCTCCGCGTGCGTCCCGATATCGCCGATGCACGAGCTCGCGCCGGCCCTGCTGGGATCCGTGCGCCACGAGGCCTGCTTGTGACCCTCCAGCTCGACGTGCCGCGAGAGCCAGCCCTGGGGGTACTCGACGACGATCTTGCGGACGGTTCCCAGCTCTCCGCCCCGGACCATCGCCCGCGCTTCCTTTACCATCGGGTAGCCGGTGTAGTTGTGCGTGAGGCAGAAAGTGATGCCTGACGTCTGCACGAGCGCCTCAAGCTCCTTCGCCTCCTTGAGGTTCCAGGTCATGGGCTTGTCGCAGACAACGGAAAAACCGTGCTCGATGGCAGCCTTGCAGACGGGGAAGTGCACGTTGTTCGGGGTGACGACGGACACGAAATCCATCCGCTCCCCTTCCGGCAGCCTCTTCTCCTTCTCGAACATCTCCTGGAAGCTCCCGTAGATCCTGTTGTCGGGGACGAACCAGTCCCTGCCGGAGTCCCTGGACTTCTCGGGGTCGCTGGAGAATGCGCCGCAGACCAGCTCTATCCCGTTGTCGAGTGCTGCTGCCATGCGATGCACGGTGCCGATGAAGGCGCCACGCCCGCCGCCGACCATGCCCATGCGGAGCTTGCGATTCATGCGTCCCCCTTTTTCCTTCTCATACCCCATGGCGGTCGGGACTGCAAGGGCCGATGCGCGCGTCCTCAGCGATCCGGGGAGCCCGTCATGACATGCAGCTTCAGCACCGTCGCCCAGTTTCGCGCCGTGACACCGTCGCGCAGCGCCTCGGACACGGCGGCGTTGAGCCTGCTCTCGATGACTCCCTGGGGCATCCACATGTAAAACGATCGCCCGGGCCCCAGCGCGATCCGCTCGTTGGCCCAGTCCTTCCTGACGACGTCGGCAAGCTTCGCCCTGTCCGCCGCCTCCCCGAGCATCGCCACCATGAGGCGGGACGGGTTGTCGGCGATCTCCAGCAGCGGATTGGATGCGACCACCTCGGCAAGCTCATCCGCGCTCACGACCATGACGCGCGCCGTCACGCCCATTTCCGCCTTGATGGCCTCCTGTATCCGGGCGGCCGCCGCCGCTGCCCTGGCTCTCGGCGCGACAAAGACGACGTTGCCGCTGTTGAGCAGCGTGCGAACGTCCGCGAACCCGAGGCCTTCCACCAGGGCACGAAGCTCGGCCATGCCGATCCTCTTTGCCGTGCCCACGTTGATTCCTCGCAGGAGCGCGATGTAGGTATCTGCCACGAGGGGAATATACTGACCCGGCGTCCGCGCGGCGCCGGGACTGGACCGCTGCGAAGGTCGCGTTGCCGGTGTCGATTCATCGTATATTCAAGGGATGAGCACTTCACCGAGGCAGTCGACCGGCAGCCCGAAACACAGGGAAATCCTCCAGGAGATCGCGCGGCGGGCGATGATCGAGCGGGGTCTCCTGCCCGACTTCTCGGCGGAGGCGCTCGCCGAGCTCGAAGTGATCCGCACATCGTTCGGCGCGCCTGGTGCCGCGGTGACCGGTGCCCCGGCGGTTCGTGACCTGGGGCGCCTCCCGTGGGCGTCCATCGACAACGATGACTCCCACGACCTCGACCAGCTGACCGTGGCCGAGGTTCTGCCCGGCGGCGTCACGAAGATCCTCGTGGCGATCGCCGATGTCGATGCCCTGGTCAGGAGCGGCTCGGCAATCGACGGGCACGCCCGGCACAACACCACCTCCGTGTACACGGCGGCGCACATCTTCTCCATGCTTCCCGAGCTCCTCTCCACTGACCTGACCTCGCTGGGCCTGGATGCCGCGCGCCCTGCCCTCGTCGTGGAAATGCTGGTCAACCCGGACGGGTCCCTGAAGGATTCGGCAATCTACCGGGCGATGGTGCGCAACCGGGCCAAGCTTGCCTACGACAGCGTGGCATCATGGCTGGAAGGCACGGGGCCGGTCCCGGAAGGGATCGAGAGCGTCCCAGGACTTGCGGAGAACCTGCGTCTGCAGGACAGGACGGCGCAGGGCCTGAAGCGGCTGCGGCACGCGCACGGTGCGCTGAGCCTGGAAACGATCGAGGCGCGCCCCGTGTTCAGCGGTGACCAGGTGACCGGTCTCGACGTGGAGGAGAGGAACCGTGCCAGGGAGATCATCGAGGACTTCATGATCTCCGCCAACGGTGTGAGCGCGCGCTACCTCGACGGAAGGGGCTTCCCGTCCGTGCGGCGCGTGGTGCGCACGCCGAAGCGGTGGGATCGGATCGTCGGCCTGGCGCAGGAGCGCGGTGTTCGGCTTCCGGACAAGCCCGACGCGGCAGCCCTGGACGCGTTTCTCGTCAAGGAGCGCTCCGCGGATCCGCAGCGCTTTCCCGATCTCTCCCTCGCCGTGATCAAGCTCCTCGGTGCCGGCGAGTACGTCGCCGAGAAACCCGGTGATGCCCCGCTCGGGCACTTCGGTCTCGCCGTCAAGGACTACGCGCATTCCACGGCCCCGAATCGGCGCTACGCCGACCTGCTCACGCAGCGCCTGCTGAAGGCCGCCATCGACGGCAGGCCCGCGCCCTACGCGTTCTCCGAGCTGGAGGCTCTCGCCGCGCACCTCACGGCAGAAGAAGACGCGGCGAACAAGGTGGAACGGCAGGTCGGCAAGTCGGCCGCCGCACTTCTCCTGTCATCCAGGGTCGGGGAACAATTCGACGCGATGGTGACGGGTGCATCGGACAAGGGCACGTGGGCAAGGCTCATCGCCCTCCCCGTCGACGGCAGGATCGTGCGCGGGTCGGAAGGCGTGGACGTCGGGGACAGGACGCGCGTGAAGCTTCTCTCGGTGGACGTGGAACGGGGATACATCGATTTTGAGAGGATCGGCCGCCCGCCGCGCGCCGGGGCTCGCCGTACGGACGACGCGCTGCCGTACCGGCGGAGCCCTGCCTTCCAGAACAGGCGTGCCGCCGTGAACAGGGCCGCCGCAAAGACCCATGCGCCGGCAAGCACCTGCCACGTGAGGCTGCCTGCCAGTGCCTGCGCGGGGACGGTCACGGCGAACGCGACCGGCACCATGAAGGTCAAGGCGAAGCGCAGCCATCCCGGGTAGATGCTCACGGGCCACCGGCCCGCCTCGTACATGCTCTGGAAGATCATGAGGATGTTCTCCACGCGCACCAGCCAGAACGCGGTGGTGGCGAGGATCATCCAGAAGCTGTAGACGATGACGCCGCCGGCCGCCAGGGCCGCCGCGAATGCCCGCCGCGTGCAGAGCACCCACCTCGCCCGAGGCGGACAAGGGCCACGGCGAGCACGCCGATGCCCAGGCCCACGTCGGTGAGCTTCCAGATGTCCACCCGCTGGATGCTCGCCAGGAGCTGGGCGTCTTCCGGCTTCGTCAGGGTGAAGTCGAGCGTCCCGTCGCGGACCGATTCGATGAGCTGCTCGAGGCTGGGCTGGATCACCAGGCGGATCGCCGCCGCCGACGAGGAAGAAGACCCCGACGAGCGCGAGCACCTCGTCCGGCGTCCAGCCCCCGAGGGTGCTCGTGTAGGAGAAGATGACGGCAAGCCCCGCGATGGCGGTGCCGAGCTCCAGGAGCGACTCGAAGAGCTGGAAGAAGAAGTTCGCGCGGTAGGCGAGCTCCCCCATGGCGCCGACGCGGAAGAATGTCCACAGCAGGCGGAGGAACCTCATGCGCCCACCGCCGAGTAGACCCGCACGCCGGCGCGCCACACCAGGCGCAGGAGGAGCAGGCACAGGAGGAGCCAGGCCGCCTGCGCTGCCGAGGCCGATCAGGGCCTGCCGGAAGCCCACCCGTCCCAGGAGGAGCTCGACGGGAAAGCTGGTGGTCCAGCGGAAGGGGAGGACGAGCCGCCGAGCCGGCAGGGGCCGGGCAGCAGGGTGAGGGGCGCCATCTGCCCGGAGAGGAAGAGCGGCCGCGATGAAGTAGGCCTGGTTGATGGCGCTCACGCGCGTGGTCCAGAACGCGGCGAGGGCGAGCGTCCACTCCAGGAGGAACCGGACGAGGAAGGCAAGGAGCAGCGCGGGCAGGAAGGCCGCGACGGCCCAGGCCTGGAGGCGGAAGACGGGGTGGAAAAGCAGCGCCAGGACGACGGCGGCAGCGAGGATCAGCGGCAGGGTGATGACCTTGGAGGAGACGTTGTCGGCGAGATCGGCATGGATGGGATGCACGGGCCGCAGCAGCGCAAAGGAGAGAGCTACCGTGGCGCACCCGGTACTCGTACTCGTACATGATCCACGTGTAGGTGACGTGGTTGACCAGCATGAGCACGATGAAATAGGCGGCGAACTCGGCCGTCTCGTAGCCGCCCACGCCCCGCCGCCGGAGCGGGAGACGGCGGACCAGACCACCAGGTAGATGAGCGGCTCCAGCACGTGGCCGATGAGCCAGATGACGAGGGACGCCCGGTACTGCAGCATCGAGGCGAGCGAGGTCCTGAACTGCTGCACGTACAGCTCCGAGCCGGGCCCGATCACGGCGCCTCCTGGGCGAAGACCAGCTCGATCACCTCCTCGATGGGCGGGTCCTCCACGGTCAGGTCGATCACCGGGAGGTCGGCGAGGAGCCGCTCGGTGATGCGCGCCGTCACGTCCTTGGGCACGCGCAGCGTGGCCAGCGCCGTCTTCGCAGGAGACCACCTCGCCGTAGGAGCCGAGGTCGGCGTCGGCAGTCGGCCAGGCGGACCACGATGGTCTTGTGCGCGGTGAAGCGCTCCACCAGCGCGGAGAGCTCCCCGTCGAAGAGCAGCCGGCCGTGGTGGATCACGACGCACGCGGCGGCAGAGCGCCTCGCACGTCCGCCATGTAGTGGCTGGTGAGGAGGACCGTGGCCCCGAAGCGCCTGCTGTACTCGAGCGATGAAGGCGCGGATCCGCCGCTGCATGGTGACATCCAGCCCGATGGTCGGCTCGTCCAGGAAGACCACCTGCGGGCCGGTGGAGGAGCGCGGCGGCCATCTCGCACTTCATCCGCTCCCCGAGGGAGAGGTTGCGCACGGGCTTTGCCAGCAGGGGCTCGAGGTCCAGCAGCGCGACCAGCTCGTCCAGGGTGCGGCGGTACTCGGCCGTCGGGATCCCGTAGATGGCGCGGTTGAGCGCGAAGGAGTCCGCGGCGGGGATGTCCCAGACCAGCTGGTTGCGCTGCCCCATGACGAGGGTGATCTGCCGCAGGAACGCCTTTTCCCGACGCGAAGGAACGTGGCCGAGGACGGACACCTCGACCCGCCGTGGGATGCAGGAGACCGGAGAGCATCTTCAGCGTGGTGGTCTTGCCCGCGCCGTTGGGGCCGAGGAACCCGACCATTTCCCCGGGGCGAGGTCGAAGGAGATGCCGTCCACCGCGCGCGATCTCCCGGGTGCGCCGCGACACGAGGCTCCGCAGGGCAGCTCCTGCGCCGGCCTCGCGCTCGCTCACCACGTAGGTCTTGCGAAGGTCGCGGACCGTGACGGCCGGGGCAGCGCTCACGAGCCAAAGACCTCGAAGAAAGACGCGAAGAAAGCCGACGGCTGCACCGTCATTGCTACCTCGTGTGCGCCTTTTGCCGAAGGCGTCCACGAGGTTCTCCCGGCAGCCGCCGTTTCCCCGAAGTCGACGGCAACCGTTCCGCGCTCGAACACGCACGCTCCCGGCTCGAAGATCGTGACCGCGGCGAGGGGATCGTGAAACACAAGAGACCTGGTCTGCCTGAACCAGATCTCGGCAAAGTCCAGCACCGGTCGGAGGAGCGGCTTGTCGAGGCGCGGGCGTACCTCGTCCGCGGACATCGCGACACGCAGCGTCACGTCGAGGCCGATGGAACGATGGACAGGCGCCGCGGCCCGGTGACAATGGCGGCGGCATGAGGGTCGACCTG
Organism: uncultured Spirochaetota bacterium; assembly: GCA_963768665.1. Lineage (GTDB taxonomy): Bacteria > Spirochaetota > Spirochaetia > SZUA-6 > Fen-1364 > Fen-1364. The sequence goes on from CAVYIU010000009.1 coordinate 145,143, forward strand.
CGCGTTCCATTCCACCGCCCGGGCCTTCTGACCCGCGGGCGTGAAGGAGCCGCACATGAGGACCAGTGCCTTCAGGAGCGAGGGGATCTCCGGATCGACGGTGAAGAGCAGGCCGATATTGGTGAGCGGTCCGATGCAAAGCATGGTCACCTGGCCCGGGTGTCGGCGGATCTCCTGGCGGAGGAACTCCACCGCGGTCGCAGCCGGCCAGGAGGGCTGGTGCGTCCACCGGGCGAGTGCCTCTGCCTGCTGGGCGACGGGCTGCCTCTGCCCGACCAGGAGCGGAACCGGAGACCCGGCGTGGATAGGGATGTCGCGCCCCGCGACGCGGCAGAGAACGCTTGCCAGCGCGGCGCGCTTCCCGGGCTCGCCGGTGACCGTGGTGATGCCCAGCAGCCTGCATCGTTTCTGCGCCAGGAGATATGCCAGGGCGAGCGCATCGTCGATATCGCTCCCGATGTCGGTGTCGAGCAGCAGCAACTCTTCCATGGATGCCCCTTTCACCACTCTGGACGGGAAGCAGCCCCCTCGTACCGACCCAGCTCGCGCGCTGCCTCGTACAGGGTCACGGCATTCTCCGTCGGCGTGTTGTCCTGGATGCAGTGCGTGGGTGCAAGCATGTACGAGCGGCAGGGCATCATCACCTCCAGGGTCTCCGTCACGATCCGTCGCACGTCGGCCGGCGTCCCGAATGCCAGCTCTCCCGCCGTGGAGATGCACCCATGGAACGAGAGCCGGCCGCCGAAGCGATCCACGAGGGTGCGCGGCGACATGTCCCGGCATTCCGGCTGCAGCGTATCCACCGCGTCGATGCCCATGGAAATGAAATCCTCGTACGCCCAGCTCGACGATCCGCAGGTATGGATCATTGTCCTGGCGTGATACGCGCGAGCGAGGTCCACGAACCGCTGGTACCGCGGCCGGATGTGCCTGCGGAACACGTCCCGTGAGATCATGGGCCTGTCCTGCGTTCCCAGGTCCTCCCCCAGCCAGATGAAATCGATCCGCCCCTTCGCGGCATCAAGGATGCGCTCGGTCACGGCGAGCTGGACAGCGAACCTGCGATCACCGAGGAGAATGCCCGCCGGCTCGTCGGTGACGAGGTCGATGAGCGTTTGCTCCATGCCGCGGAAGAACCCGTTGCCGTTGATGAGATCCCCGTAGCACAGGATGTGCAGCGCGTACGCCTCGTTGCGCCGGCAGCTCTCCGCAACGCGGCTGTAGTCGTACCGGTCGGGATCAGGCATCGGCCAGCGCGCCACCTGTTCCGCGTCCGCGCCCTGGAGCGGAAAGTCGCAGGCTTCCCAGTAGCCACCTGTCGCGTGGTCGATCCATCGGTGCCGGATTCCCCAGAGGGGATCGACGTTCCGCCCCGGCAGCTGCTGGTGGAGGGGCGCGCCGCGGTACGGGGCATCGATGGGGCGGAAGTCCACGCCGAGCGCCTTCAGCAGGCCCTCGGTGTCCGTCGCGGACAGGCCGAAGTGCTGCTTGAGCCTCGCGTCGATGCCGGGATTTGCCTGGTAGTCGACCGGGACGCGGTCGCCCGGCACACGCTGGAATGCGCACATCACTCTCTCCCGTGACGTCATGCGTTGGCTCCTTGCATTTTCCACTGCCTGCGGCCCGTGACGATCTCAGGGGCCTGGCCCGGCAGGAGAACGCGCGCGGTCACACCTTCCGGCAGGCTCAGCTTCACGGCGACAGCCTTGCCCTGGCGTTTCCACTCGCTCCTGATCGGGCCCTGCGGCGACGGGACAACGGTGCTGCCGTCGTCGCCGCTGAACGCGGGCTGGAACGAGATCTTCTTCCATGCGGCAGCGGTCTGCCGGATGCCGCCGATGGTCTGCATCAGGTGGAACAGCGGATGAGCCGACCACGCATGGGAGAAACTGGTGTCACCGCGGACGGGCTCGAAGAGCTCCCACGTCGTTCCATGAGCGATCATGGGCTCCCAGCGCCTGCGGATGAACGAGATGACATCCTTCGCGTAGCCTCGTTCGCCCAGCACCGTGAAGAGGTACGTGATCCAGTAGGACGACGGATGGATGTCCGTGGAAAGCTCCCCGCGGATGTACGGGACGAGCACCGTCTCCAGCATGGCCTTCTCTCCGCCGGGATTGATGCCCGCCATGATCGCGAGGACCTGCGAGTGCACGCACGTCGTGCCGACGACCTTCCCGTCAAACCGCAGCCCGTCACGCATGAGCCCGGTCTTCCGGTCGACCAGCTTCCCCAGTGCCGTGCGCAGCTTCTTTGCCCACGCGAGGGTGGCGGCCGCCTTTCCCGGCTGCCGATCGAGCCGCTGCATCTGCGCGACCCTTTCCAGCGTGATCAGCAGCCACAGGTTGTAGACAGCGGGATACCCCTCCTTGAAGATCCCCGCCCAGTCGAGGAAGAGCCAGTAGCGCGGGTCGCTGCCGACGAGTCCGGTGCCGGGTCGGTCTGTTCGCGGAAGTAGCCGAGGGCGCGCTCCATGACGTCCTCGTGCGCCTTGAATGCCGAGAGCGACCCGGTCTGCCAGTAGTGATCCCACATCGTCAGGATCCAGATCAGCGTGAAGTCGGGAAGGATGCAGGTATGGGCGATGGTCGGCGCGTGGCCGTAGGTCAGGCCGTTCGGCGTGGTCTGCGAGGCGATGCAGTGGATCCCGCGACGGAAGAGGCGGGCGTCCCCGTCCACGTGGAACGTGTTCCAGCCCTGCACCCTCGCATCGCCCCACCACTGCGCCTGCTCGCGCCATGGCGTGTCGACGTAGGCATCGAGGCTGCAGCACTGCTGGGTCCACGCGCTGATCTCCCAGATCCGGTTCAGCGTCTCGTCCGAGCTCCGGAAGCTCCCGTTGCGCTGCAGCGGATACCCGACGCTCACGAGGGACACGGAGAGCGAAAGCGGCCGGGCGGTACCGCGCACCGTCAGCGTCAGGTAGCGGAAGCCGTAGACATGGTAGAAATCGTGCCTCGTCTCCCCCGGGCGGCAGACGAGGCGGACACCGAATGCCATGCGGCACCACGCCGGTATGACAAGGTCAGGCGTGAGCTTTCCCTGGTCGATGGTCTCGGTGTGCAGCGTGTCGATGATCTCGCCACCGGCGCCCCCTGCCACCCCGATCGAGAGACATCCCACAACCGTCCTGCCGAAATCGATGAGGTAGCTGCGGTACCGGCCGGGACCCGTGGGGGCCACCTCGAGCATGCCGGGGGAGCCGCTGGCGGCGCGGTGCTCAAGGTTCTCCCGGGCGCGCAGCCCCACCACGTCGCGGGTGCGCTCCCAGCCGGCCGTGCAGTCTCCCTCCCCGGTTCCCAGCAGCGCGGCGGGCGCAACGCGCTCCTCGCGCAGCAGCGGGATCATGCGCTCTTCCATGCGCGGCCAGGGCATGCCGCCCCACCGGGCCGCGATGATGGGCTTGCCCCACGACGCGTCGTCGAAACCCGGCATCATCCAGTCATCCGGCTCGACGCGGGCATCAACCATCTCCTGCGGGCTTACCTGGAGGCTGGCCTGGATGGCGTCTTTCTGCACGCCGGACTGACGCCTGCATTTCCACGCACGGTCGCTGACGAGAGTAACCCTGCCGATCCGCATCCCGAACAGGAAGCCGGCGGCGCCCTGGTGGACGTACTGGAACGTGCCGATCCCGGGGTTGTAGGCGCGGACGGCAACGACGTTGCGCCCCGCCCTGAGGAAGCCGGCGAGGTCGACCTCGTCATAGGGCCAGTGCGCCTGGAATCCCCGCGCGGGTCCGCGGCAGACGTAGCGGCCGTTCACGTAGAGATGGTAGGACTGGTCGGCGCTCACAAACGCGGTGACGCGGCGGGGCACGGCCGGGACGTCCACGGCAGCGCGAAAGAGCGCGTAGCAGTTGTAGAGATCCCAGCTGGGGTTGTCCGGCCAGATCCACGCCGCTTCCCCGAGGACGCCGGGAACCTGTCCTGCCGATTCACTGCTCTGCATCTGCCCCTCCCTTGCGCCGCGATAGTACAACCTGCGGCAGGCTCGTTCAACAAAGAATTGACGAGAGTAGAATCCGGGCATAGCTTTCTATAAATGACAACCATTGCTGCACTTCTCGTCCTTTTCCTGGCGTCGTTCACGGGGTGGGGACAGTCCGCGCCCGCGGCGGCACCGAACCTCGCGCTCATTCCCATCAAGGCCGCGGGGAGCTCGGTCACCATGGGTGACGGTTCCTACGGGCCGCAGGTCTCCGTGGCCCTGTCGTACGACTTCGAGATGGCGAAGTACCCCGTGACAAACGGGGAGTTCGCGCAATTCATCGCGGACAACGGATACGGGACCCGCTCGAACTGGACTGCGAACGGGTGGGCGTGGAAGGGCGCGCGAGCGGCGCCGCAGTACTGGAAGAGCAGCGACTTCGACGGCGCCAACCAGCCCGTCGTCGGGGTGAGCTGGTACGAGGCAGTGGCGTACTGCAACTGGCTCTCGGCGAAGGAAGGCCTCGCCCCGGCGTACGACGACACGGGGCGCGCGCACCTGGACGCGTCAGGGTACCACCTGCCCACGGAGGTGGAATGGGAATACGCTTCCGCCAAGGGCGCGCCGGACCAGCCCGAGCGGCTTTTCCCATGGGGCGATGCGCCGAAGGCGCTGAATGCCGTGTCGAACGTCGCTCCGGGACAGGCAGCGCGGACGGAAAACGTGGACAGCCGCAGCCCGCAGGGGGACACCCCCCAGGGCCTTGCCGACATGAGCGGCAACGTGTGGGAGTGGTGCAGCGACAACTTCCAGTCAGACGGGGAGATCACCGGGCGGGACCGACCGCTACTACTTCGTCAGCGACTCGCGCGAGCAGCGTTTCATGCTGCACGGCGGCTCGTGGGTGATCTCGTTCCTCGGCGGCCTGCACGCCAAGTTCCGCAGCTTCAGCAGCCAGCCCAACGCCCTCTACAACGCCGTGGGCTTCCGCGTGGTGAGGCCCGGTCAGTAGGTGGCGACGGGCCTCCCCGGGGTCGGTGATCCATTCGCTCCATGACCCGGGCATACAGGCGAGGCATCCCGAGCCCGGGGATGGGCGCATGCCAGCACGGCGTGCGCCGCGGTGACCCCCGAGCCGCAGTAGACGATCGTTCTGCCTGTGTCCCTCCCGCCCGATCGCGCCTCTGTACAGGCGGGCGATCTCCTCCGTGTCCTTGAAGCGCCCGCCCCGTTCCAGCGCAGCGGCGTAGGGCGATGAGACCGCGCCCGGAATGTGGCCGGCCACGGGGTCGATGCTCTCGCTCTCGCCGCGGTAGCGGTCGGCGGACCGCACATCCAGGATGATCCAGCCCGCGTCCACGCGTGCAGCCTGCACTGTGCCGGCGTCCACCGCCATGTCGTCCCTGAACGCGGAAACGAAACGGGTCGCAGCCCTGCTCTCGTCACCCGCGCGGCAGGGGTACCCCGCATCCGTCCACGCCTTGTGCCCGCCGTCGAGGACCGCGGCGGCATCATGACCGGCCCATTTCAGGAGCCACCACAGCCGCGCGGCCGCCAGCGCGCCGCTGGATTCGTCGTACGCAACGACCTGCGTGCCCGGCCCGATGCCCCAGCGCGAGAAGACGGCAACCAGGGCCGCCGGGTCCGGGAGCGGATGCCGTCCCGTCTTCCGCGGCACGACAGCGCCCGAAAGGTCGTGATCCAGGTCGGCGTAGACGGCACCGGGGAGGTGGGACGCGCGGTACTCCCGCGCGCCTTTGCCGGGGTCGCGGATATCGAACCGACAGTCGACGAAGGCCCAGCTGCTGTCACCCAGGTGCTCATGAGCGTGCGTCGCGTCAACGATCGTCGTGTAAGCCATGCCTGACCTCCCGCGTAGTGTATAGTCTCCTGCATGACGTCGCCAGCCGGTGAGAGGACAACGACGACGATCGGGATCGTCGTCGCTATGCGGATGGAGGCGCGGCCGCTTCTTCGGCGCCTTCGGGCACGGCCGGCCCGTCGGCTCGGCAGGTTCAAGACCTGGCAGTTCGGCGCCGGCGCCAACCATTTCGTCCTGATCGTGTCAGGGATGGGGTCCCGGCCGGGCTCGGCAGGCCGTGCGCGCGCTCGCGGCGGCCGAGCGCCCGCGGTTGATCGTCTCGTTCGGGATTGCAGGGGCACTCGGCCCTCTGCGCATGCGGGTCGGCGACATCTTCCTGGGGGAGCACTGCCGCACCTGGGAAAGCGGGGCGTTCGGGTCACGCGCAGATCTCGCGGTTCTGCCCGACAACCTGCGCGACGCCGTCTCGAGCGCGGCAGAGCAGTGCGGCGCCCGCTGCCGGCGCGGAACCGTTGTCACGGTCCTCGGAGGCCTTCAGCCCGTCCCGGCGCCTCCCGACGGTGATGCGGTCGTGGACATGGAAACGTGTGCGGTCGTCCAGGCGGCAGCAGAGCAGGGAATCCCCGTCCTCTCCTTGCGGGCGATCAGTGATTTGCCGGAGGCGCCCGTTCCCTTCTCGATGGCCGGCGGCGAGGAGTTCCGCGTGAAACCGCTCGTCCTCCTGGCAGCGATCCTGCGCCGGCCCCGGATCCTGCGGTCCCTCTTCCGCCTGAAAGGAAACGCCGCGCTCGCGTCGCGGAACCTCGCCGCGGTGATGACCGCGGTCACCGGTCTTCCCTCGCTGGCAGCGCTCCCCAGGCCCTGAAACGGCGGACGCGCTCCGCGCGCCTTGAAACGGCACGTGGGCACCGCGCGATTTTGTTAGGAGACAGGTGCGGCAGGGTGTGTGATGCCTCCCGGCAAGGAAGATCGCGTCCAGGCGACCACAAGAGCCGGCCTTTGCAGGTCGGCGGTTTGTGCGCTTGCGCATTCCACTGCGAGCTTCTCGTCTTCACTCCTTCACCTCGCCGACGAAAGATTCATGGGCCGATCGCTGCACGCCATGCATCGCGTCTGATGGAAAAGTCTGGAGGCAGGGAAATGGTTGTCGATCTGGGATTCTGGGCAAAAGGCGACGCGCGGATCGTCCGCAGCTACCTCATCACGACAAGCGAGTCAGCTTCCGGGAACGCGGGTGACGCGTTCATGGCCACCATCGTTCCCTCGGTGGCGAACTTCCCCACGGGCAAGCCATTCGACCCCGTCCTCGCCGGCTCGCACCAGGAGGCAAAGATCAAGGCGATCTCCGTGATCCGGGAGCGGCCCGAGAACGGCGGCCTGCACTCGTTCGCCAAGCTGGCCTGACAGCAAGCTGGCCTGACAGCAAGCTGGCCTGGCGGCAAGCTGGCCTGGCGGCAAGCTGGCCTGAAGGAACCCTGTTGCTCCCGTCGTGGGCGGCGGCGCTCAGCCCTCGTCCGCTGGTCCCGGCGGTGCCGCGGCGAGGTCACCGACTTTCACCTTGCCGGCGTCGAACTTCCCGGCCGCCATCATCATGGCATCCAGAGCCGCGTCCGCGCTCATGGTGGCACCCCTTCGGAATCGCAGCGGGTTCAGCCGTGCCACGACGAAGGCCTTCAGGTAGGGGCTCGTGAAGCCCCGCTCCTTGAGCGCGGCCACGGCCTCTGTCACCTTGTCGTCCAGGGCGATGAGCTTGTCGGCACGCGCTTCCCTCGTCCGCAGGGCCTCCGGCAGCGGCGCGTTGATGAACTCCTCCACCCGTTTCAGCACGGGATGGTACGCGCCGCCGCTGAGCCTGCCCCGTTTTTCATAGGCCAGGCCGAGCGTGAGGTAGTCGGGTTCCTCGAACTCCAGCGCGTATTCCGCCTCCGGCCTCTGGGGGTCGATCTCGGACAGCGAGCGGGCCATGCGGATCACCTCCAGCGACTTCTCCCGCAGGTTGTGTCCCTTCTCGGTGTTCATGGCGAGGATCTGGTAGGCGACCGCCATCTCGGGAACAACCACGGCAAGGATGGAGGAAGCGCCGAGCTTTCGCATGGCGCCCAGCCGGTGGTACCCATTGGGTGTCCAGTAGACGCCTTCCGGGTTGCGTACCGCGATGATGGGATCGAGGAACCGGCCCATGCGGCCGATGACGCTCCCCAGCCGCTCGACGTGGGTCTTCGAGATGTCGCGCTGGAACGGCGTGGGCTCGACCTTCTCGATGGGTAGGCTCGCCATGACGTGCCAGTGTCCGCCGACCGGGTCGCGATAGCTCCCGACAACACCGCCTCCGCTTTCGCGGATTGCCTGCACCAGCGTCTCGATCTCGGGAGGTGGAGCATCGCTCGTCACCTCGGGCGCGCTCAGCCCCTTGATGGACGAGGCGCCCTTCTTTTTCCTTGGCTTCCCCGGCGTCTTGGCCGCGTTGCGGGGCTTCCGCTCCGTGGAATCGCTCTTCTTTGCCATCACGTTCCTCCCTTGCGCCTTACGCCCCGCGCGCGGCCCACTTTTCCCTGGTCTTCGCCAGCCTGTTCCCGGCCTCGACGAGCGTCTCCACCTTCTTGGCGAAGTGAAACCGTATGTAGCGATGCTCCGGCTCGCAGAAGAAGCTGGAGCCGGGCACGGCGGCCACGCCGATTTCTCGTGCCAGCCACTCGGCGAACTGCGTGTCGTCCTCTGCCCCGAACTCGGCGATGTCGACCATCACGTAGTAGGCGCCCTGCGGTACCGTGTGCGCAAGGCCGGCTGCGCGAAGCGCCGCCAGGAAGACGTCCCGCCGCTCCGCGTACGAGACGGCGAGGTCGCGGTAGTACGAGTCAGGCAGCTCCAGCGCGGTGACGGCCGCTTCCTGGAGCGGGGCCGCGGCGCCGACTGTCAGGAAATCATGCACCTTGCGCGTTCCCATCGTCACCTCTTCCGGGGCGATGACGTAGCCCAGCCGCCAGCCGGTGATGGAGTAGGTCTTGGAAAGCGCCCCCGTGGAGACGGTCCGCTCGAACATGCCGGGCAGGGAAGCCATGTACGTGTGCCGGTGGGGCTGGTAGACGATGTGCTCGTACACCTCGTCGGTAATGACGTAGGCGTCATGCTCCCTCGCAAGTGCGGCGATCCGTTCCAGCTCCTCGGGGCTGAACACCTTGCCGCAGGGATTCGAGGGATTGCAGAGCACGAGCGCCTTCGGCTTCTTCTGGAAGGCGCGCTCCAGCTCCGCCTGGTCGAAGGAGAAGTCGGGCGGGCGCAGGGGCACGTAGACGGGCACGGCACCGGTGAGGATGGCGTCCGCGCCGTAGTTCTCGTAGAAAGGGGAGAAGATGATGACGTGGTCGCCGGGGTCACAGACGGTCATCATGGCCGCCATCATGGCCTCCGTGGCGCCGCAGGTGACCACGACGTGCCGATCGGGATCGATGTCGATGCCCATGAACCGGGCCTGCTTGCGCGCCAGCGCCTCGCGGAACCGCGGCGCTCCCCACGTGATGGCGTACTGGTGCGGCCCTTCGCGCGCCGCTCTCTCCGCGGCGGCAAGCAGCGCGGCGGGAGGATCGAAGTCCGGGTACCCCTGCGAGAGGTTGATGGCCCCGACGCTGTTGGCCACGCGGGTCATGCGACGGATGACCGACTCGGTGAAGTGCCTGGTGCGGCCTCCAATGCGCGGCATTATCCCTCCTGCTTCACGTAGCGGCCGTCCTGGGAGACCGCCCACTGCTTCCCGTCCGGGCGAGACGGCCAGGGTGTAGTCGTAGACCACCCTCATCGACGTTTCCTGCAGGACGGCGGGCACATCCGGTGTGGCGCCCTTCCCGGTCACTCTCCCCCGGTGCATGGAGGAAAACTCGAACGGCACGACACGGATGGATTCGGCGGCAAACGCGTGCGCGATCTCCTCCATGAACAGCGGGTCCATGGCTGCCCCGGCGCCGTGTGCCAGGACGAGCCTGCCGTGACCATTCATTCCGCGAGGCTCATCCACAAGCAGGGGTATTTCGCTCATGTCGCTGCCTTCTATACATTGGACGAATATGGCGATGGAGGAATACAGGGGCAAGCGTGACTTCCGCGCAACCCCTGAGCCGAAGCCCGGGCACCCGAAGAAGGGCGGCAGCGCGTTCGTCGTGCACCGGCACGAGGCGCGCAACCTGCACTACGACTTCCGCATTACCGCCGACGGGGTGCTGGCGTGCTGGGCTGTGCCCAGGGGTTTCTCCTATGCGCCGGAGGACAAGAGGCTCGCCGTGCGCACCGAGGATCACCCCATCGAGTACCGCGGCTTCTCAGGGCCCATTCCCAGGGGCCAGTACGGGGCGGGAACCATGCGGATCTGGGACGAGGGCGAGTACGAGGTGAAGAAGTCCCCCACCATCGGAGCTGCCCTGGAAAAGGGAGAAGTGAAGCTCGTCCTCAAGGGCCAGCGCCTCCGTGGCGAATGGCACCTCGTGCGCACCCGGCAGGCGGACGGGAAGAACTGGCTGCTCTTCAAGACCCGCGACCGCTACGCGGGATCCGGCAGTGACCTGTTCGGCGCGGCGAACCTTTCCCGCGCAGTGCGCAAGCCGCCGGCACGCAGCATGGCCCGCAGGGAAGCCTCGGACAGGCCCGGCGCATTTGACGATCCCGACTGGCTTTTCGAGCCACTGTTCGCCGGGCGCCGCGTGATGGTGCGGGTGGAGGAGAACCGGATCACCGTACGGGCAGGTTCAGAAGACCTCACCCCGAAGCTGGCGCCCGTCACGAAAGCCCTGGGCAAGATCCGCGCCAGCGTCGCGATCCTGGATGGCATACTCGTTGCCATGGATGAGCACGGCACGCCGACGGAGGCTGCACTGGAGAAGGACATCGGGAGCGGCGCGGAGAAGACCGTGCTCTATCTCTTCGATGCCCTGTATGCGGAGGAATGGGACCTCCGGCGCCTCCCCCTGAGGGAGCGCAAGGCCGTGCTTCGCTCTCTCCTGCCCGAATCACGCAGGGTCCTGATGGTCGACCCGGTGCCTGAACGCGGGACGGCGCTCGCCGAGGCGGCCCGCGAGTCGGGGATGCCTGGCATCATCTGCAAGCGCGCAGACAGCCCCTACGCTCCGGGACCTGCCGACGACTGGCAGAAGGTTCTCCTCGCGCCCATGAAGCCAGCGCTGCGCATCGCGCGCGCGAAGGAGCGGCAGAAGGCGCGCAGGCGCCGCCCGACCGGCCGGGCGGCAGCCGGTGTCTCCAACCCCCGCAAGGTGTACTGGCCGGAGCAGGGCTTCACGAAGGCAGATCTCGCCGCGTACTACGACAGGGCAGCGGAGTGGCTCCTCCCGTACCTCAAGGACCGGCCGCTCCACCTCGACCGGTGGCCGGACGGGATCCGGGGAAAGTCCTTCTACCAGAAGCAGCTTCCGCCGGATCTCCTGGGGCAGTGCGAAACGGTGGACGTGGCAAGGCCGGGCGAAGAACCGACCCTCTACGGTATGTGCAACGACCGCGCCACCCTCCTTGCGCTTGTCAACGCCGGGTCGATCGACATCCATCCCTGGCTCTCCCGGAAGGGCAGCCTGGACTCGCCGGACTGGGCCATCCTCGACCTGGACCCGAAGGATGCTCCCTTCGGGAACGTGGTGAAGATCGCGCGCATGATCGGCAAGCTCCTGCGCGGCATCGGCATCGAGCCCTGGCTGAAGACGTCCGGCTCGAGCGGCCTCCACGTGTGCATCCCCCTGAAGCCGGGGTACACGTACAGCCAGAGCCGCATGTTCTGCGAGGCGATCGCCCTGATGATCGTGCGCGACCACGCGGGCATCGCCACCGTGGAGCGCTCGGTGAACCGGCGCGGCGGGCGCGTGTACATCGACTTCCTCCAGAACCGCAGGGAACAGACGGTTGTCCCGCCGTACGTGGTGCGTCCCGTGGAGGCGGCCTCTGTCTCCATGCCGCTGGCGTGGGACGAGCTGGAAGGCGAGCTCCACGTATCTGACTTCACGCTGAAGAACGCGCCGGCGCGGGTGGAGCGCGCGGGGGACATGTTCCGCACCGCGCAGGCAAGCCCCCAGGACCTTGCCGCCGGCATCGAGGCACTGGAGACTCTGCTGAACAAAGAGCGCGGGAGGAAATAGCGGATGCAGCGCGACGGGGACGGCCTGAGACTCTCGGCAACGGACATCGCCAACCATCTTGCCTGCCGGCACCTGACCCACCTGGACCGCGGCGTCGCCGAGGGACGGTGGGCTGCCCCCGCGTGGCGCGACCCGAGCCTCGAGCTCCTCCGCGAGCGCGGGTTCCGCCACGAGCGCATGTACATCGACCACCTGAAGGCAAAGGGCATCGAGGTGATGCAGGACACGGCCGAGCCCGGCATGGGCTCCCTGAAGCGGACAGTCGATGCCATGCGCGCCGGAGTCGGCGCCCTGGTCCAGGCGCAGCTCGGCAGCGGACGGTGGGCAGGACGCGCCGACCTGCTCCTGCGGGTGGAGCAGCCCAGCGGCCTGGGCGCCTGGTCCTACGAGGTGGTGGACACCAAGCTGTCGCAGGAAACCCGCGCCGGCACGGTGCTCCAGCTCTGCCTGTACACCGACCTCGTCGGTGAGATCCAGGGACGGACGCCCGCACTAGCATGCACGTGGTCAAGCCCGGGAAGGACTACCGAGACCGAGACCTTCCGCTACAACGAGTACAGCGCCTACTACCGGTTCGTGCAGCGACGCCTGGAGGCTGTTGTCGAGGCGCCGGTCGATTTCTCCACCTACCCCACCCGGTCGAACACTGCGACATCTGCCGTTGGTGGAAGGAGTGCGACAAGCGGAGACATGACGACGATCACCTCTGCCTGGTGGCCGGCATCCGCGCGCTGCAGGTCGCGGAGCTCCAGGGGCAGGGCATGACGACCCTCACGCAGTACGCGAAAGAGGCGGCCCCGTTTCGAAAACGGCCCGCGCGCGGAAACGAGGAGACCTATGCGCGCGTCCATGGGCAGGCGGCCATCCAGCTCGACGGCCGGCTTGCGGGCAAGGTCCTCCACGGGTTCCTGCCCGGTGGAGCCCGAGCGTGGACTGGCTCTGCTTCCCGCGCCCGATCCCGGAGACGTGTTCTTCGACATCGAGTCGGACCCTTTCGCCGGAGAAGGCGGCCTGGAATACCTGCTGGGCGTGGCCCTGGCGACGCCCACAGGCGCGCCCGCGACGCCCACAGGCGCGCTGGAATACCGCGCGTCCTGGGCCTTCGACCGGGCCGGTGAGAAGAAGGCGCTTCTCAGATTCATGGACATGGTCATGGAGCGGTGGCAGGCGTATCCCGGCATGCACATCTACCACTACTCGCCGTATGAGCCGGCCGCGGTCAAGCGGATGATCGGCCGCCACGGCGTTCGCGAGACCGAGCTGGACCGGCTCCTGAGGGCGGAGCGGTTCGTCGACCTCATGGCAGTCACGCGCCAGGGGCTGCGCATCAGCGTGGAGAGCTACTCGCTGAAGTCGGTCGAGAAGGCATTCGGGTTCCAGCGGGCAGCGGAGCTGCGGGCGGCCGGCGGGGCGCTGCGCCGCCTGGCCCGCGCACTGGAGCTGGAGCTCGGACACCGCGGCGGAGGCAGTGACGGCCGGAAGACCGCGCAGCGATGGAATCGTACAACCGCGACGACTGCCTCTCCACCGCGGCGCTGCGGGCGTGGCTGGAGGAGCGGCGCACCGAGTGCGAGAAACGCGGCCAGCCCGTCACCCGGCCGGTGGAGAAGACCGGGGACGCCAGCGAGGCCGTTGACGAAAAGGCCACCGAGACCGTGCAGGCGGTCTCCAGCTCCTGACACGGGACCTCCCGGAGGAGCGCTCGACGTGGGGGCCGACGGAACGGGCGCGGTGGCTCCTCGCGCACCAGCTGGAGTACTTCCACCGGGAAGACAAGTGCGCGTGGTGGGAGTTCTTCCGGATCCACGAGCTGGACCACGAGGAGCTCGTGGAGGAGCGCAAGGCGCTTTCCGGTCTCCGGTTCGTCGGCGCCGACGGTGGATCGGCAAAGACGCCCGTCCACCGGTACACCTTCCCGCCACAGGAGGCAGCATTCAGCGCAGGGGACGAGCTGTACGAGATCGGCGGGGAGACCGTCGGCAAGGTCCATGCGCTGGACCTGCTCCACGGGACCATTGACGTGGTCAAGAAAGGCAGCGCGCTGGACGTCCACCCTTCCGCGGTCATGGTGAACGAGCGCGTCTCTCCCCGTCCCGTTGACTCGCGCGTTCCTCGCAGTTTGCCGTCTCCGCGGCCGTCAACGGTGTCGACGGAGCAGGACCGTTCCGCGCGCGCAGGGATCTCCTGCTCCGCTAGCCGGCCGCGGCTGGGAAAGCCGGTGATGGGGAGCCTGCGTGCAGGGAGAGGACGTGGTGGATGCAGCGGTCCGCCTCGCGCGCGGCCTGCGACAACGGGGTCCTGCCGATCCAGGGGCCGCCCGGGAACGGGAAAGACGTTCACCGGGGCGCGCATGATCGTCGCGCTCGCTGCGGAAGGAAAGCGGATCGGCGTGACTGCCGTGAGCCACAAGGTGATCCGGCACCTCCTGGAGCGGGCGGTGCACGCGGCATCGCGAGACGGGAAGCCCCTGGCCGCGGTCCACAAGCTGGGCAGGCAGGAGTTCGAGGCATCCGACGGCATCGAAGACGTGACGGACAACGGCAAGGCTCGAGCGGCGCTCGGACCGCGGCAGCGTGGTCGGGGGCACCTGCTGGTTCTGGGCCCGGGAAGACATGATCGAATCGGTGGACTACCTCTTCATCGACGAGGCAGGCCAGATGTCGCTGGCTTTCGCGCTGGCCGCCGGCAGCTCGGCGCGCAACATCGTGCTCCTGGGCGATCCCCAGCAGCTGGAGCAGCCGCAGCGGGGCGCGCACCCGGAAGGCGCCGAGGTGGCGGCGCTCGTGCACGTGCTGGGCGGGCAAGAAGACGATCCCCGACGAAGCGGGCCTGTTCCTCGACGAGACCTGGCGGCTGCACCCGGAGATCTGCGCGTTCACCTCCGAGCTCTTCTACGAGGGCCGGCTCGCGTCCCGCCCGGGCCTCGAGAAGCAGGAGCTCGTCGGCCGCACGCCGTTTGCCGGCAGCGGCCTGTTCTACGTGCCTGTGGAGCACGAGGGAAACCAGAGCAGCTCGCCGGAGGAAGTGGAGAGCTGTCGCCGCGGATCGTGGAGAGCCTGCAGCAAACCTCGGTGGTGACTGGACCGACTCCGAGGCGAAGCGGAAGCCGCTGCGCGGCGCCGACATCCTGGTCGTCGCGCCCTACAACGCACAGGTGGCGGCGCTCATCGAGCGCCTGCCGGGTGCTGCGAGTGGGGACGGTGGACAAGTTCCAGGGCCAGGAGGCGCCTGTCGTCATCTATTCCATGACCAGCTCGTCCGCCGTGGACGCGCCGCGCGGCATGGGCTTCCTCTACAATCCCAACCGCCTGAACGTGGCAACCAGCCGGGCGCAGTGCGTGAGCATCGTGGTGGCAACGCGCCGGCTCCTGGAGCCGGAGTGCGGCGCCCCCGAGCAGATGCGGTGGGCCAACGGCCTGTGCCGCTACCGTGAGCTGGCGAAGGAGGTGGCACTTTAGGAGGCGCGGCCTCAGTCCTCGGCCGTAGTCCCTTCCCCGAACTGGCGCAGCAGGCTGAGGTGGGCTTCGCGACGGTGACGCGCGAAGGCACGCGGCGCGGTGGGCGAATGCCTGCTCCGACCTTCCCAGGCGTTCCAGGACGGTTGCCAGGTTGCAATGCGGGTCGGGGTAGTCGGGCTCGAGGGACAGCGCCATCTCGTAGGCGCGCACGCCCTCTTCGAGCTTCTTCAGCGTCACCAGGGCATTGCCGAGATTGTTCCAGGCCTCGGCGAAATCGCGCTCGGCATTGATGGCCTGCAGGTAGCGCTCGGCCGCGTCGGCCTCGCGGCCCAGCGCGTAGAGAACGTTGCCCAGGTTGAAGTACGTCTCCGCGACGGGCGCAATCTCCAGGGCGCGCCCGTACGCCGAGGGCCGCGGCACCGAGGTCACCCTGCTCCTCCGCTTCCTCGGCAGCGGCCAGCCAGTCGGCGGCCGGGATGTGAGAGCCGGCTGCCCGCCCGCTGGAAGGGCGGGGATGCCGCTGCCCCGTCTCCTGGGCCTTCGCCTGGCTTCGCTGCGGAAATGTCGCCACCCGGCGCCCGGCGCCGCGCCGCCGTTGGCATCGCCGTGGAAATCCATGAGACGCTGCCCGGTGGGATCGGCGAGACCCCCGTCGGAGAGCCGCACGCGGAGCCCCTGCGCGTACGCCTCGAGCCGTGCCGATCACGCGGTCACCGTCCGGGAGCCACGTGCGCGATGTCGGAGAGGCTGCGTAGGATCTGGGACGCCGGCACGCCCGAGGAGGTGATCCTGCTCAGGTTGCGCGCCTGCACGATGTCCTTGAACTCGAACCACGCAAGCCGATTGTTCTGCCGAGCGGGCTGCAGCAGGCCCTTGCGGATCCACGCGCGGACCTCGGAGAGCGGCACCTCCGCGATCCGGCTCACCTGCGCCGCGGTATACAGGCGGGAGAGATCGGCGAGCTCCGTCCTGCGCACCGAGCAGGCGGAGGAACTCCGCTTCTCCCACCAGCCTGATGCCGATGCCCTGGGTCTTGAGGGTCGCGGAACAGCTCCAGGCTCCGCGATATTGCCCGTCGGCAGTGAGGTGGCCCATGCCCTCGCCTGCCACCAGCATCGCCGTCGACGGCCCGGGCTCGCGGGCAAACCGTGCCCCGGCACGCTGGAGTCGTTCCACGGCTGCGGCGCGGGTCATCGAGAGCAGGCGGCCCGTGATGGCCACTTCGGCATCGCGTGAGCGACAATTCGTCCGGCATCGTCCTTACGCTTCGATCAGTCCTTCGAACACGGGCGCCCGCAGCAGGCCTGCCGCGGTCATCTCGGCAAAGCTTACCGTGCAGAAGAGGCGAGGCTCAACCCACCTGCCCCGCTCCCGGCAGGCCACCAGGGGCTCGGCGCGCGGGTGCCTGCGCAGCAGCGTATTGAGCTGGGCGCGCGCGGCCTCCGTGAAGCCGCCGCCCACCCTGCCGATGTAGCGCAGCGGCCCGTCGCCCTCGCCGGGGAACCCGCTGGAGGCGACGAGGATGCTCTGGAAATCCTTCCCCTCCTTTTCGATGTACCCGATGATGACGGCCTGGACGCTGAGCCTTCGCTTGATCTTGATCCAGGAGCCGTTGCGCTTTCCGGCCGCGTAGACACTGGTGAGCTTCTTGGCCATCACGCCTTCGAGGCTCTGCTCGCATGCCCGCTGGTAGAGCCGGAGTTCCCGATCCGACCACCCCTTCCGAGAGCATCAAGG
Organism: uncultured Spirochaetota bacterium; assembly: GCA_963768665.1. GTDB lineage: Bacteria > Spirochaetota > Spirochaetia > SZUA-6 > Fen-1364 > Fen-1364. Next base: position 162,215 of record CAVYIU010000009.1, read on the forward strand.
CAGGACAGTCCGCCGACTCGACGATGCGCTCCAGGGAAGCGCGGCGCTCGGAGAACGGGAGACCCATGGTCGGCTCGAACTTCTCGTAGAGGACGTCGAAGACGACGAACCTGATCGGGGCGGAGCGGGACGCCGAACCCCTGCCCGACCGGGAACGGCTGAGAACCATCCCGAAGTCCGGCTTGCCGTCGCGGAACCCGACGAGCTCGCCGTCCAGGGCGAGACCGTCGGGAAGGGATGCGAGACCCGAGACCGAAGGAAAGCGGTCCGTGAAATCGAGCCCGTTGCGGCTGACGAGGCGCAGCGACCCGGCCTCGATCATGGCGGCAGCGCGAAAGCCGTCCCACTTGTACTCGAAGTAGTGAGCCTCGGAGTCGAACGGCTTCCCATGCGTTGCCAGCATGGGCGGCACGAACGCCGGGAGTGATTTCAAGATGTTCTAGACGACCTTCTTCCTGCGGGCCGTGGCAGGCCTGGCCACCGGTTCCGCGTCCGCTTCCACGGCCCGGGACGGCTTCGCGCTGGGCGCCTGCTTCAAAGCGGCCTTCGCGGTCTTGCGCGCCTCCCCGCTGCCGCCGTTGCCCCCGCCTCCGGACGCCCTGCCGGCAGCCTGCGCTTCCTCGACGCTGCGCTTCAGGGCCTCCACGAGGTTGATGATCCTGGGCTCCTCGGGGTCGCGCACCTGGACCACTTCCTTGCCCTCGATCTTGAGCTGGATGAGCCTGGTGAGCTTCTCCTTGTAGACGTCGCGGTACTTCCCGAAGTCGAACTCCTTGATGATCGACGCCTTGATGAGGGTGTCGGCAAGGGCCCGCTCCGCCTCCGTGCTCTCGGTCTCGGCGACCTCGTCCTTGAACGCGGCAACGGCCTTCACCTCGTCCTTGCGGTTGAGCACTGTCATGGCAAGGATCCCTTCCACCGGGCGCACCAGGACCACCTGTTCCTTCTGCGAGATGACCACCTCGGCGATGGCGCAGACGCCGTTGGCTTCCATGCCCTTCATCAGCAGGCTGTAGGGCTTCTGCCCCACGGGCCCGTCCGGCGTGAGGTAGTAGGTGCGACCCCCGAGGTAGACCGAGCTGAGCGCTTCCGGAGGGATGAAGCCGTCGATCCGGATGGCCTTGTCGCTCTCCGTGCGGAGCTTGTCGATCTCCTCTTCGTCGATGATCACGTACTGGCCCTTGTCGTACTCGAAGCCCTTGACGATCTCCTCGCTGGTGACCTCGCCGACCTCGGGTGCGACCTTCTTGTACTGGATCCGTGCATGAGTCTTTGCGTGGAGCTGGTGGAGAGTGATATCGCTGCCGGTGGACGTTGCCGTGAAGGCCTTCACGGGCACCGACACCAGGCTGAGCTTCAAAAAGCCTTTCCACGATGCGTGGGCTGCCATCCCTACCCCCTCCGAGTCGATGCCAGGGCGGGACGGGAAGGTCCGCCTGGACGACGGTTGTCCCCTCCCGTCGGAGAAGCTATGCATGGCAGATGGCCAAGTCAAGGGCATTGATCCTCCGACCCGCAGCGTCACGCCCAGGTCCACGCGGTGATCGCTGGATCCCGTCCTGACCTTCGCAAGGAACGTCACCGGGGATGTGCGCGGGAAGAGGCCGGCCGCGATGAGCACAAATCTGGCTGCCGCGATCGCCGTCGTCTCCGCCCTCGACCTCGTCGGCATACGCTCGTTGCCGGCCCGAGGCACGAGGGACATTCGTCCGTCCGGACGACCTGATCTTCGCGAGGAACAGCGCATGGCTGCCGCTGGACGTGACGGAGCTTCATGCCGGTTTCATGACCGCGTGGGCGCTCGGCGCACGCGAATGGCGGGAAGCTGCGGCGATCGGTGCAGCAGGCTTCTACCCCCTGCACGAAGCGTGGCAGGAATACGAGCCCGTCCAGCTCCCCGGAAGCCTGGACGTCAATGTGCCAGGGGAAGGAGAAGTCGTCGACAGCTTCCTGGCGCAGGTGCAGCTGTTCCAGGGCGACCAGGTCATCCGGTAGGCAGGGACCCGCCACGCTGCTGGCCTTCGCCGAGTGCTTCGGCGTATCTTCACCGAGGAGGCATGGCATCACGTGGACGCTGCCGTTCCATGCTATAACATGCGCAGGCGACACGAGGCCATCCGTCATGAGATGCCCCCGATCCGGCACGGCCTGGTCGCCCTTGGAAGGAGATCTTCTCCATCCTCGAGCGTCAGAAGGAGGAGCCGGGAGCACGTCTTCGCTGCCGGGGAAACAATGAAAGAGTCATACATTCACGGCTACGATCCCAGGGAAGCGCTGCGCCTGCAGGACCAGGCATCGACGCTCGTCGAGCTCCTGCATTCCGACACGATCTATCCTGCCGGCAGCCGCGTGCTGGAAGCGGGCTGCGGGGTGGGCGCCCAGACCGTCACCCTGGCGCACAACAGCCCCGGGGCCCTCTTCACGTGCATCGACATCGCCGAGGCGTCCCTCGCTGAAGCCAGGAGCCGCGCCGCGGCGGCGGCGCTGGAGAACGTCCGCTTCGAGCGGGGGGACATCTACGACCTGCCGTACCCGCACTCTTCCTTCGACCACGTCTTCGTCTGCTTCGTGCTGGAGCATCTCCCCCGGCCGATGGAGGCGCTCGCCTCGCTCAGGGAGATGATCGTGCCGGGCGGAACGATCACCGTCATCGAAGGCGATCACGGCTCCACCTATTTCCATCCTGACAGCGCGGCCGCCCGGAAGGCGGTCCAGTGCCAGGTCGAGCTCCAGCGGCGGGCCGGTGGGAACGCGAACATAGGACGGTCGCTGTACCCCCTTCTCTGCGGCGCGGGGTATACCACGGTGACCGTCTCCCCGCGCATGGTTTATGTGGACGCCAGCAAGCCCGGCCTGGTCGATGGCTTCACGAGGAAGACCTTCACGGCGATGATCGCGGGTGTGCGCGACGCCGCCCTGCAGGCCGGGCTTGTCCAGGAGAGAGAGTTCGACGAGGGCATACGGGACCTTGAGCGAACGGCGGCACCGGGACGGTACTTTCTGCTACACCTTTTTCAAGGCAACAGGGGTCAAAGCACATGGAGTTTAAGAGGCTGTTCACGCGGCAGCAAGCGGAGAGCGCGCTGCCGCTCGTGCGCCAGATCGTGACCGACATACTGGAAAAGGCCAGGATCCTCCGCGAAATGGAGGAGACCGACAGCGAGGTCCCGCGGTACCAGGCGGAGGTGGAAGAGCACCTCCTCGAGCTCGAGGAGATGGGGTGCTCCTTCAAGGACTGGAACTTCTCGATCGGTCTCGTCGATTTCCCCGCTGTCATCGACGGGGAAACCGTCTTCCTCTGCTGGCGCAGCGACGAGAGCGAGCTCGCCTGGTATCACCCCGTGGAGGAAGGTTTCCAGGGACGCCGGCGGCTGGAGTAGCGTCTCAGGATGCCTGCGGCGAAGGTGCCGGCCGGGGCGGCCGGACGGGCTGCTGGCGAGGTGCGCTGGCGCTTCCGAACCTCTGGATGAGACGGACACGGGCCCGCTCCGCCTCGACGAAGCGGTCGCGCAGCTCCGCCGTCGTGACGAGGGAGGCCAGCAGCGTCCGCGCGGCAGCTGCCACCTGGTCCACCCCGAGGTTGAACGCCAGCTCGTTGGCTTTCGACGGCTTGTTGAATCCAGAGAGCTTCCGAACGAACTGGACGGCTGCGCTACGGATCTCTTCTTCGGTCGCCGGGGGATCGAAATTGAAAAGCGGCTTGATGCTTCGACACATGGCACTTCGAATCTACTGCGCCTGCCAGGCAGGGGCAACCCGGCTCATGCAAGCATTGCCTCCCCGTCGCCCCGCACTTCCCCCATAATGAACGAGCGGCCAGATCTGCGTTGACGGATAGCCATGCCTGCCAGTAACATGAAGTCATCGGAAAGGGGATTGTCCATGGTCGGCAAGAGTCACGAGTCACCTGGCAGATCTCGCTCGGGTCAATGGGGAGGGAAATTCCTGAGTGCAGCCAGGAAGTGGCAGAAAGAAGCGGAAAGACTGAGAATGATCATTCTTGACTGTCAGCTGACCGAAGAATTGAAGTGGGGTTGGCCTTGTTACACGTTCCAGGAAAGCAACATTGTCTTGATAAATGGATTCAAGGAATACTGTGCGCTTTTATTCTTCAAAGGTGCCTTGCTGGAAGATGCTAACGGCATTCTCAACAAGATCGGGGAGAATACGCAGGCGGGGCGCCAGATTCGGTTCACGAGTGTTCGAGAAATAGTTGAAAGGGAACCCGTCTTGAAAGCCTATATCAACGAGGCAATAGAAGTAGAAAAAGCCGGCTTGAAAGTGAATCTCAAAAAGAATGCAGAGCTCGTATTTCCTGTGGAATTTCAAGAGAAACTGGACGAAAATCCTGCCTTGAAAATTCTTTTCATGCGTTGACGCCGGGAAGGCAGAGAGCATACAACTTTTATTTTTCTGGACCCAAGCAATCAAAAACTCGAGAGTCGAGGATTGAAAAATGCATGCAGCAAATCCTCGATGGAAAGGGATTGAATGACCAGTGATTTCGATGCGAAGAGCTCGCGCGCCTCTGCACACGGGAACGTCGTCCTGTCGAACGAACCGGTGCCTCGGTAGGCCCGCCTCTGCGCACTGCTTGCCGCCAGTCCCGGTTTGTCCGCACACTATGAGAGGGAGGACGATGTCATGAAGACGAGGCAGCTCGGTTCCACGGGCCCCGAGATAACGCGCATCGGGCTCGGCACGTGGGCCATGGGTGGCGCGGGGTGGGCGTTCGCATGGGGGCCCCAGGACGACGCGGCCTCGGTGGCCGCCATCCACAAGGCCATGGAGGTCGGTATCACCTGGATCGATACCGCCGCCGTGTACGGATTCGGCCACTCGGAAGAGATGGTCGGGAAAGCGGTGGCGGGCCGGCGTGACAAGGTTCTCCTGGCAACCAAGTGCGGGCGGGTGCGTGCGCCGGGGAGCGACACGCCGATCGCGCGGCTGAAGGCGGCAAGCATCCGCGAGGAGCTCGAGGCGAGCCTCCGCCGCCTGCGCACCGACCACATCGATCTCTACCAGGTCCACTGGCCGGACCCCGAGGCCGACATCGAGGAGGGCTGGACCGAGATCGCGAAGCACGTCAAGGCCGGCAAGATCCGCTATGCAGGCGTTTCCAACTTCTCCGTGGCGCAGCTGAAAAGGATCCAGCCGATACACCCCGTGACGTCGCTGCAGCCGCCGTACAGCATGCTGCGGCGCGACGTGGAGGCGGAGATACTCCCCTACTGCCGCGCGAACGGCATCGGGGTCATCGTCTACAGCCCTATGCAGGCAGGACTCCTCGCGGGGAAGTTCACCCGGGAGCGCGCCGCCCAGCTTCCCGATTCTGACTGGCGCAAGCGAAGCTCCCACTTCAAGGAGCCCGCGCTCAGCGCGAACCTCGCGCTCGTGGAAAAGCTGAAGGCGATCGCCCGCCGCAGCGGTCACAGCGTGGCGGAGCTTGCCATCGCCTGGGTCCTGCGCAGGCCGGAGGTGACGGCCGCCATCGTCGGGGGACGCGGACCCGAGCAGGTGGAGGAAACCCGGGGCGGCGCGGACTGGGACCTGGCACCGGGGGAGGTTGCCGAGATCGACCGTGCCATCGCCGAGCGCGAAGCAGTGAAGGCAGGCTGAGCGGTGGACACGGAGATCCGCGACCTCGTCGAGCAGACCCCGCTGGTCGACACGCACGAGCACCTCATCGAGGAGAGCGTCCGTCTCGCAGAGCCGAAAGGCGAATGGCTGTTCCCGTGCAACGACTGGTCGTATCTCTTCTTTCACTACCTTGGCGATGACCTCGCCAGCGCCGGGATGGCAGCCGACGACAGGAAGAGGTTCTTTGCCCCTGACACGGCAAGCGACGAGAAGTACAGGCTGCTTGCCCCGCACTGGGAGAAGACCCGGAACACCGGCTACGGCCTCGTGGTGAGACACACGCTGCGCGGTCTCTATGGCGAGGATGACCTCGACGGGAAGAGCGCCCCGCGCCTGGCGGAGAAGTTCCGCGCGCTCGCCAGGCCCGGGTTCTACCGCGAGATCGTGTCGAAAAAGTCGAATATCGAGCACTGCCAGGTCAACTCGCTCCAGCGCATCTTCATGGAGACCGCGGACCCCGAGCTGCTGCGCCAGGACCTGAGCTTCACGGCGTTTTCCAGCGAAGGCCCTGACGTCGCGTACGTGGAAAAGGAAAGCGGCCGGAAAGCCTCCACGCTGGAGGAGTGGCTTGGGATCATCGACGGGTACTTCGCCACGTACGGGCCGCGCGCTGTGGCCGTGAAGAACCAGGGCGCCTACTTCCGGAGGCTCGATTACGCCGCGGTCTCGAAAGACCGGGCAGCTCCCCTTTTCGCGCGCCACGCCCGCCGCGAGAAGCTCGACCCGGGCGAGACGAAAGACCTGCAGGACTACCTCTTCCGCTACTGCGTCGGCAAGGCGACCGAGCACGGGCTGCCGGTGAAGCTGCACACCGGGTACTACGCCGGGACGGGGACCATGCCCCTCTCCCGGGTCCGTCAGAACGCCGGTGACGCTTCCCTGCTCCTGCAGGACTTCCCCGACACCCGGTTCGTCCTGATGCACATGGGCTGGCCCTACCAGGACGAGTCCATCGCGCTCGCGAAGCACTACCCGAACGCGTTCGTGGATCTCTGCTGGGCGTGGATCATCAGCCCGGCGGCCTGCGTGCGATTCCTGAAGGAGTTCCTCGTCGCCGTGCCCTCGAACAAGCTCTTCTCATTCGGCGGTGACTATCTCAGCGTGGAGAACGTCTACGGGCACAGCAGGGTGGCGCGGCAGGGAATCGCGCAGGCCCTCTCGGAGCTGGTGGAGGAGCGCTGGATGGCGAAGGAAGAGGTTCCGGCCGTCGCGGAGCGCATCATGCGCGGAAACGCCCGCTCGTTCTTTCCCCCGCTGGTCCGCTGATCACGGGCCGGGGATCTTCTTCAGAACGCGCGCCACGTCGGCCTTGCGGCCGAGACTCCTCCAGGCAGCGAGCGCCTCGGCATAGTCACCCCGCCATTCAAGCGCGCGGGCCACGGTCCTCGCATCACCGGAGGCGCGCGCGCACCGGAGCGTGGCGTCGAAGTCCCTGGCGTCGCGGTAGTAGCCGGTGGCGGACTTCATGTCTCCCCGCTTTTCCGCCCACGCGGCGGCAAGCCCCGGGTCATCGTTGATCCGGCAGTACATCTCCGCGTCATCGACCTCTCCCGCGGCCATGAGGGCGTCGACCGCTTCGCGGTACCGCGCGCGGCTGTGGCCGAGGATGGCGAACGTCCGCGGCGCGAGCTCGAGGTGCTCTGTTGCGCGCTCGAACAGCTCCCCGGGGGCGCCCCCGATGACACACGTCCTGGAAGTAGGCGTCACATGCGGCGAGCCTCGGGTCCCCCGTCTCGGCTGCTGCCCGGGCGAGGCGCTGACCGAACTCATCCATCTGCCTGCTTTGCTCCCGCCCGATGCGCAGCTCGGTCGAAAGGAGGCGCATCAGCGCGGTGCAGGCACGGTTTCGCACGAGCAGCTCCATCCCGACCTCACCGATGGTGTCGAAGAACATCATCCTGCCGGATGTCGTGGAGAAGAAGGCCTCGACACGCCGCTCCGCTTCTTCCGGCGGGAGTGCTGTGACCGCGGCGGAGAGCAGGTGCAGGAACGTTTCTTCCCTGGCCGCGTGGTCTTCCATTATCGCACGGTCCGCGTCTCCGTGCTTCTCGGCAAGACGGTCGAACATCTCGACCGACACGTCGAAGCCGCCCTCCTTCACGTAGCGCAGGGCCCGCGATGGGTGACGCGCCTCCAGGAGCCAGTCGAGCGCATCCTCGTGCCAGCCGAGTCGGCGGGAGATCTGTGCCACGCCCTCCACCACTCCGCACAGGCGCACCCGGGCCAGCGCCGCGACGAGGTTTCCCTGGTCGATCAGCCGCTCCGCCTCCCGCACGAGCGACTCCACTTCCTGCTCGTCCCTGCCCTGCTCGTGGGCCGTTTCGAGATGGCGGTAGAGCAGGTGCTGGATCCGCGATGCGCGGTCGGGCTCGGACGCCGCGGGCGCCTCCGCCATGCCGAGCTCGCGCGCAGCGTCCCGCCAGCGGCCGGCCGCTTCGTGGCACGCGGCCAGCCCTGCGTGGTCCCCCAGGCGCTCGTAGCGCCGCGCGGCAGCATCCAATGCCCCGCCGCGGAGGAACAGCGGCGCCGCCTCGGCGTCGCGGCCGAGCGCCGCGAGCCGGGTGCCCGCCTTGAGAGCGGTCCGCCGGGTTTTCGCCTCCGGCAGCTCGGACTCCAGGCGGCGCCGCGCGGTCTCGGAAGCCGCGGCGGCGGCCGCGAAGGCATCCACGGCCTTTTCGATCTCGCCCCGCTTTTCGTAGAGGAGCGCCGCCTCCCGGTGATCGCCGAGGTGGCGGAGACAGCGCAGCAGCTTCTCGTCGTTCCCCGCGCGGCGGTACAGGCCGGCCGCCCGCGCGTGGTCCCCCAGGCGCAGCCACAGGTCGCCCGCGCGCTCGAGCTCTCCTGCCCGCTCCCACGCGGCGGCCGCGTCGCGGCTCAGGCGCGCGCGCTCGAAGAGCTCGGCAGCCCTGGCGAAGGCGCCCGCTTCCTGCGCGGCGCGCGCCAGGCGGTCAAAGGCGCCGGCTTTCAGCCAGAGCGCTTCCGCGCGGGCGGTGTCACCGAGCTCCTGCCACGCGAGCGCCGCGTGCTCCAGCCTGCCCTGCGACTCGGCAAGGCGCGCCTCGCAGGTCCGTGCGCGCCGCGGATCTCCGGCAGCCCGCCACGCCCTCTCGGCGCGCCCCCACTGCGCCGCGCGCTCCCAGCACGCGGCAGCCCGCGGCGGCTCGCCGTTGCGCTCGTAGAGCTCCGCGGCCTCCTCGTTCTCGCCGTCGGCCTCCAGCACGCGCGCCGCCGCCAGCTCCTGTTTCTTCTCCGCTCCGGCGTTGCGATAGCATTCGCGCGCCGCGGCGAACCTCTCCCGTTCGAAGAAGTAGTCGCCCTCTGCCTCCCACTCCGCGGGGGAGGACGATGTCTTCCACAGCTCGGAGAGCCTGCCGAGGTCGGCGGTCCGGAACACCAGCGGCGCCACTCCCGGCGCGTCCCACACGGGGGCAGCCTGCTCCCCGTCCCACGCCAGGAGGGTGCTCCGCGTGCGGGTCACCGCGACATAGAGGAGGGCCAGCTCGTAGCGCACGTGGGGAAGGCGCTCCTCGTCGGGCCGGTCCCCGCCGCGATTGCCCGCCAGAGCGCCTGCGCGTCGTCGTCAGCGGCGAAGCGCCAGAGGAGAACGGTGTCGAACTCCAGTCCCTTCGCCTCGGCGATGGTGAACACGAGCTCGGTGCCGAGGCGTCTCTTGAGCCGGTCCGCCTCCCCCGCGGTCCGGGTCAGGATCACCTGGCCCGCTCCCATCTCGGCAAGACGGTCGAGGAGCATCTCTTCTGAGGCTCCTTCCAGGACGACGGGCGGTCTCCCGCCGAACTTCCACTCCTCCCGCATCTCGGTGTCCGCGAGGCCTACCAGCGACGCCTTGAGGTCCAGGAGCGCGTTCGCAAGGCGCACGATCGGCCCGACGCACCGGAAGTTGAGGCTCAGCCGCAGCACCTGCGGCACCGGCAGGCCCCGCTCGCGGAACCGGTACTTCACCTCTTCCCAGCGGAAGCTCGTGGGATTGATGATCTGCCGCGGATCCCCCGTGAGGACCACCGAGCGCGGATCCGCGGCAAGGCGGAACAGGAGGGCGATCTGCACGTCGGCGAGGTCCTGCACCTCGTCGCAGATGACGAGGTCCCACGCCGCGGCGCCGGGCACCGTGTCGAGCCTGCGCAGGGCCGCGCGGGCGAGATCGATCTCGTCCCAGCGGCCCGAGCGCTCCAGCCGTTCCTGGTAGAAGACCGCCAGCGCGTGCAGCGCCCCGCGGTCCTGGCTGAAGTTCGGCGCGCGTTTGCGGCCGAGCGCCATGTAATCATCCAGGGCCAGGAGCGGTCGGGAGAAATCCGCCGGGTGCTTCGCCACGAGCTCGGCCGCGATCTGCAGCCCGGCCGCCGCGTTGGCTGCCGCGGTGGACGGGCTCTCACCGGCCGGGTGCGCAAGGGCCGCGATGAAATCGTCCCAGGTCCTGAAAAGCGAACGGCGCACCAGCGCTGCCTCCGCCGTACGGCCGACGCCGAGGTTGCGCAGCCCCGCCATGTAGTCCACCAGCTCCTGCCGATCCGCCGTCGAGGCGGTGCCCGTCCGGTGGCGATCAACGAGGAGCACACAGCGGTGCGGATCTATGGGGACCGTGGCTCCCTTGATGATGGAGCGGATTTCTTCCCATGCAAGCTCGGGATCGATCCTGTTCCTGTCCCGATGGTCATGCAGGATGGCCGCGAACTCGCGCAGCCCCACCTCGGCATCCGGGGCGAAGCCGGCCGCAGGTCCGCCCGCCGCTTCCAGGGCGATCTCTCGAAAAAGGGCGAACCGCGGCGGGGCCTGGGCAGCCGCCTCGGTCTCGACCCGCTTCTCCACGAGCCCCGCGTACATGCGCTCCGCCATGCGCTTGAGCAGGGGGTTGTACGTGAGGAAAAGCCGCGTGCCGCCGTGCCGCGCGCCCCGCAGCAGGTAGTACACCGACAGGGTGGTCTTCCCGCTCCCGGCGGTGCCGGCCACGAGCACGGGGGGCGCGGTTGCCAGGAGGGCTTCCTGTTCGCGCGTGAGGTAGAGGAAGCTCTCGAAGGCTGCCGGGTCCGGGGAGGCGAGGAGCCTCCCCCACTCCGCGTCGTCGAAGACGAGCCATCGCTGGGGACCGTAGTCTTCCGGCGCGCGTTCCTCGACGTTCTCCTGCGTGAACCACGATGCCGGCAGCGTGTCGAGAGAAAGCTCGTCCCGGTCCTCGTGCCCGATCTCCTCGAAGGCGAGAAAAGGCGCACTGGACGGCTCGATGCGCCGCGCGGCGGCGGCGATCTCGTCGTGCGTGACGAGGCTCCAGAGATAGATGGCCACCATGGCGCGGTGCCGGCCGAGCGTGAACAGGAGCCGGTCGCCCCTGTTCATCCGGGCCTCGAACACCACGCGCGTGGTGCCCCGCAGCTTCTTGACCCGGACCCCCGTGTCCCACAGGCCGTTCTCCAGGAACTCGAGCTTCTCGCGGAGCTGGGCCTGCCGGTCGGCGTGAAGGCGCGCGATGTGCGCCTTGAGCGTGTCGTTGATGAGGAGGATGTCCCGGGGGTCTGGCATGGGCGTGCGGCGCGAGCGTACCAGACACGCCGCCCGCGCGCAATCGGCGTGACCGCGCCCGGGCCGCCCGCCGGCCGTCCCGCGTGTCCTTGACAGGGCCCGGAAAAACCCGAAGACTGTTCGACGCCGACGCCGTCGGTTGGGCTTTCGAAGTTCACAACAGGGAAGGATCGTCGAGCACCATGGTCCTCGTCGTCGGCGTTCTCGCTGCCACCGCACTTCTTTCCGCCCAGCTCGCAGCATACATGGCGGCACGCAGCCGCGGTTCAGCGAACGCGGTCTTCATGGCCGCCATCATGGCCGCCACCGCCTGGTGGGCGGCCGGGAACGCGGCCGAATACCTCGCCGCCGCCCTCCCGGCCAAGCTCGCTTTCGCGAATCTCCAGTACATTGCCATCGCGGTCGTCCCCGTTCTCTGGTTCGGGCTCGGATGGACGCTCGACCGGGAAGAGAGAGCCGCGCCCCCCCGGCGGCTGCCGTGGCCGCTCTGGCTTGTTCCCGCCCTGACGGCGGTCCTCGCCTGGACCGACACGTCACTCGGCCTCGTCCGGCATTCCTTCCGCCTCGTGCCCGCATCCGGATTCACCGTCATCGCCAAGGAGTTCGGACCGTGGTTCTGGGTGCACTCCGCGTACTCGTACGTTCTCATCATCACGGGCACCGTCCTCGTCCTGCGTTCCCTGTACGCCGGGCCGGGCACGCGGCGCGCCCAGCGCGTCACCCTCGTGGTGGGCACCCTTCTTCCCGTGATGGCGAACGTTCTCTATCTCACGCGTCTCGTCCCCCTGGACAACATCGACCCGACGCCCCTCGCGTTCTCGCTCACGGGACTCCTGCTCGTTCTCAATCTCACCCGTTTCCGCTTCCTGTCCCTCGTCACGACGGCGCAACGGACGGCGATTGAGCAACTGCGGGACTCCGTCCTCATCTTCGACCGTGACGGGCGCCTTGCGTACGAGAATGCCGCTGCCCGCGCAGCGTTCTCTGCCAGCGCCGTCGAGATCGGCAGGCGGCTCTCCGACCTGGGGCCGCCCTACTCCGCGCTCCCGCTGGCGTGCCTCGACGAGGGAGCCGCGGCAGAGGCCGCGCCCGGCGCCGCGGCCGGTGACACCGGCTCGTCCAGCCTCTTCTACCGCGATCGTCACTACGAGGTACGCTCGGCCGACATCCTGCGGCGCGGGAGGTGCATCGGGTCCGTGGTGACGTTCTTCGACGTCACCCGCCGCGTGGCCGCCGAGGAGGAGCTGCGGAAGGTCAACCTCCGGCTGGAAGAGAGGATTGCCGAGAGAACGCGCGCCCTCGAGGATTCGAACCTGAAGCTCACCGAGGAGCTGGAGCATCGACGCCGCGCCGAGCGCCAGCTTTCCCACGACGTCCTGCACGACCCCCTGACGGGACTTGCCAACCGGAGCCTGGCGCTCAGCCGGATCGAGCAGCTGCTCCTGCGCATGCGGCGCGACCCTGCCATGTCCTGCGCCGTCCTCTTCATGGACTTCGACGGCTTCAAGGCGATCAACGACAGCTTCGGCCACGCAGCGGGAGACACGTTCCTCTGCGAGATGGCCACCCGCCTGAAAGCCAGCGTGCGGGAGGTGGACCTCGCGGCCCGCGTCGGCAGTGACGAGTTCATCGTCCTCCTCGACGGGCTTGCCGGCGCACAGAACCTGGACGAGATCACCGACAGGATAATGGACAACCTCTCCATCCCGCTGGCGTTCGGGCCGCGGACGGTGGTGCCGTCCGCCGGCGTGGGGATCGTCCTGGGACAGACCGCCTACAAGGGTCCCGAGTCGATGCTCCACGACGCGGAGATAGCCATGCAGAGGGCGAAGCGCTCAGGGCGGAGCGGGCGCGTGCTCTTCGCAGAGGAGATGCGCCACCAGGTCGATGAGCGCAACATTCTCTCCGCTGCGCTGCGCACCGCCATCGCCACCGGCGGCATCACGCTTGCCTACCAGCCGATCGTCCGCATGGACGGTGTCGCGGCGGGATGGGAAGTCCTGGCGCGATGGCGGCACGACCAGCTCGGCCCCATCGGCCCTGACCGTTTCATCCCCATCGCCGAGGAGTCAGGGCTGGTGATCCCGCTGGGCGCCTTCATCCTCCTGGAAACCCTGAAGACCGCGGCGGCCCTCCTGGGGGAAGGCTTCCTGGATGACGGCGGAGGCGCGAAGAGGTTCTTCGCCGTCAACGTCTCCGCCGTCCAGTTCGGGCAGCGCGATTTCGCCGAGTTCGTCCTCTCCTCGCTCGACCGGGCGGGCATCCCCCGCTCCCTCCTCCACCTCGAGATCACCGAGAGCGCGATCATGGAAAACCGCGAGGTCGCCACGCACGTCATCGAGCGGCTGTCCGGCGAGGGGATCAGCTTCAAGCTGGATGACTTCGGCACGGGTTACTCGTCGCTGGGCTACCTGCACAGGATCCCGATCGACTGCGTGAAGATCGACCGAAGCTTCGTCTCCCGCATGGATTCCTCCCCGGGCGGCGAGCCTTCCGCCGGAATCGTGCGCGGCATGATCTCCCTCTCGCACGAGCTTCGAAAAACGGTGGTCGCCGAAGGCATCGAAACGGAGGAGCAGGCCCGGATGCTGCGCGAGTACGGCTGCGATTTCGCCCAGGGCTATTTCTTCGGAAGGCCGATGGACCGCAAAACGCTTTTTGCGTCGCTGCACGCTGCGGTTCCCTCGGCGCTGTAGGCAGTCCGCGTGAATGCCGCAGCACCGGCCCGCGGCCTACTCCGCTTCGACGACAAGGATGCCGAACCAGCGCAGGGTCGGCACGCGAACGTGCAGCCAGGAGCCGGTCGGCGTGGCGCGAAGATCGAAAGCGAGCTGCCGCGGGCGGCCGGCGTCATCCTCGGGGCTCGCCCACCAGGCCTGGTGCACGGTGCCGTGAACGGCGACCTCCAGGGACAGCCCGTCCTGCGGCTCCGGCACCGACTTCCCCTCGTTCCAGACGTCGCTCGCGTTGCCCACGAGATTGACCAGGCAGACCATCTTCCTGCTGCGCGATTCCCGGACGATCGGCCAAACGGTTCCTGGCTCCGCCCAGCACGAGACCGGGACGCCGCTGAGCGTGTACGCGGGGAAGTCGCCCCCGAGGTGGGTGACAGTGACGTCCTTCAGGAGGGGGTCGAAAAGCAGCTCCGAGTACCGCACGAGGAAGTCGCTGTACCGCGCGAGCACCGGCACGAACTCAGGCGCAAGCGGGGAGAAATCCACGTAGTAGCCCTGTGTCAGGACGCCCTGTTCTTCGCCGAAGAGCAGGTGCTGTGCGCCCAGCGCGGCAAGGGCTGTCATGAGGATGCGCGCCGCGTTGCCGGCGTCGGCAGATCCCGGTGCCAGGCGAAAGGGTGCCAGGTATGCGGCCATGATGATCGGCTTGGCGCCGCCAAGGCGCCGCGCCCGGCGGACCATCTCGGCCAGGTGGTGGTAGCGGACGTTGGGAGACCAGACCTCAATGTAGACAGCGTCCTGGGGGGCGCCTGCAGTCGCTTCCACCGGCCAGCCGTTGACGTTGTTGAAGATGAGCATGCAGCCGCCGCCAAGCTCATCTCGCGCCGCCTCGATGAATGCCGGGAAGTCTTCGTCGTGGCGGCGGAGGGAGGTCGCCGTGCCCGCGCCACCGGGGTGAGCCAGCGCCCGCTTTGGAAAGCCGTAGCTGTCCAGGTGGAAGCCGTCCAGCCGCAGGGCGTCGTGCGCAGCGGCGAACTGCGCAAGGAGGTGCCGCGTCCACGGGGATCCACGTGCAATGTCCATGATGAAGAAGCGCCCAATGAGGTTGTACGGCTGCCCTGCCCCGTCATACAGGCCCCAGTCGGGATGAGCGTCGCGGAACTCGCCGCTGGCGGCGTAGACCGCGACGTACGCCAACGCCCGCATGCCCCTTGCATGGCACCCGTCTATCTTCTCGCGAACGACGTCAAGGCTGATGGGCTTGCCCATCAGGTCACTGAACAACGCCTGGGGCGGCAGGAGCGTGTCGTGGCGGTACATCCAGTCGTAGAGCTGGACGTCGGTGACGTGCAGGCGCAGGAGAAAGTCCACGTCCGCGTCGCTTCCGCCGTCGCGCTTGTCGAAACGGCTGAGAAAACCGTAGCGGATCACGTCTCTCCCGTCGGCTGAAACGTCGAACGCGGCGGAGGCGCGGGCCAGCTCACGGCACTCTGCGAGAAGGGAAAGCTCGATCCCGTAGCTGGCATACGCGGCAGAGGTGGCTGCGCGCGGCGGTATCGTGACCTCGAGAGAGCTGCGGCCTGGCGCAAGTGCGTCCAGCGGGACATCGCGAGCCTCTTCCGGGGTGGCCAGCCGGGTCACGGTGACGTGGAGGATGGCGCCCACGGCCACGGCGCATTCGTTCGCCAGCTCCACGCGCACCGTGACCGTCTCTCCCGGCCTGTACTGCGCCTTCAGGCAGAACGCATCCATGATGGCGATGGCATGCCCCGCGGGCGTCGTCTCTTTCACGCCTTCACCGCGCCCGCGGTAATTCCGCTCACGAAGGAACGCTGGAAGATCAGGAAGGCAATGACGGCTGGCGCCATGCCGATGCAGGCGGCCGCGGCCATGAGGTTCCAGTTGGCGCCGTACTGCTGGAAGAAAAGCGAGATGGCGAGCGGGATGGTCCGCATCTCCTGGCGCTGGAGGAAGAAGACCGCCTGCCCGTAGTTGTTCCAGAACCCCAGGCCCTGCAGGATGACGACTGCCCCCGTCACCGGCTGGATGAGCCGGAAGGTGATGCGCCAGAACAGGGAGCCCCGGCTGCAGCCATCGATCACCGCCGCATCCTCGATGTCGCGCGGGATGGTGCGGATGAAACTCGTGTAGAGGAAAACAGAGAAAGGCAGCGCGTTGCACGAGAGCACCAGGATCATGGCCCAGTAGGTGCTCATGCCCCTGATGGAGATCATCAGCGTGTAGAGCGCCACCGTGTTGACGATGCCGGGGACCATCATGGCAGCGAGGAGTATTGCCAGGATCATCCTGTTCAGGCGATGGGGGAAGCGGCACAGGGAGTAGCCGGGCAGCGCCGGCCAGGGCAACGACAACGGCAACGGCTCCTGCCGTGATGACAGCCGAGTTGAAGATGGCGCGGCCGAGGTGAGAGGACCGCCACGCCTCGCCGAACGCGCCCAGGCGGGTCACGAACGCGACACCCGGGCCCGCGGCCCCACCGATCAGTCCCAGCGCGAGCGCCACGAGCGCCACGAAGGGCACAATCGAGATGCAGGAAATGAGGATGACGAGGATGAGCCGGCCGGGTGCGGCACGCGACGCGCGTGCCTCGATGGTGCCGCTCACAGGTCGTACTGGGCGCGGCGCATGAGGCGCAGCGAGATCACAACGGGCACGAGGATGATCGCAAACAGGATCATCGCAACGGCGGTGGAATAGCCGGTCTGGCTGCCGTAGACCATGCGCAGGATGTAGATGCTGAGGCTCTCGGTCGCGTAGCCGGGACCGCCGTCCGTGAGCGACACGATGACATCGAAGACAGACAGGGAACCGATGATGTTCGTCACCACGTTCACGCGGAGGGCAGGCGCGAGGAGTGGGAGGGTCACGTAGCGCAGGGTGGCCCCGCGGCCCGCCCCCTCGATACGGCTCGCCTCGTACATCTCGTTGGGGATGGACTTCAGCCCCGCAAGGTAGACGATCATGGTCATTCCCACGTACTGCCAGACGTTCACCAGGACGAGCACCACCAATGCGCTCCCCGGGCGGGCGAGCCAGTTCACCGTGGCATGCACGCCGACGCCGGCGAGCGCACCGGCCAGGAGGCCGCGGTAGGGCTGCAGCAGGTAGTACCAGAGGTATCCCATGATGAGCGGGCTGATGACGGCGGGAAGGTAGACGATCGCACGCGCGAATCCGCGTCCGCGGAATCCCTCGCTCAGGAGAAGCGCGTAGAGCAGGCCAAAGAGGTTGAGAAGCGGCGCGCTGCCCAGCGCGAAGAGGACCGTGGTCTTCACGTCCCCCAGCGCCCGCGCGTCAGTGAAGAACGCGCCGAAGTTCCGCAGCCCGACGAATGAAGCCTTCCCGATCCCGTTCCAGCTGGTGAGGCTCAGCCCTATGCTGCGGGCCAGCGGGTAGAGGAAAAACAGGGCGAAGAGGAGAAAGGCGGGCAGCGCCATGAGAAGGTGCCACTGCCCGACCAGTCTCCGCAGGGAGAGCCGGCCCCGCTGAGCGGGGCCGGTCCCGAGCGCTACTTCTGCTGGGAAGCGTTCCATGCCTTGTCCCAGGAATCCCGGTAGGTCTTCGCGAAATCGACCGGCGTTGCGTACTTGCCGGAGAGCAGCTCCTGCACCATGCGCCCCGCGTCGTCACCGGAGAACCCGGCCGGCGTGTCGGTAAAGGGGATGTTGACGCCCGCCTGGAGGGCTGCCTTCACCTGGTCCTTGAGAGGTCCCCAGTCGGCGTTCACGTCGGTGAACGCGGAGGGCTCCTTCAGGAGCTCGCTGTAGGTCTTCTGGTTGTCGGCCTGGAAGAGGTAGGCGAGGAACGTGAGGGCCTCCGCCTGGTGCTTCCCGCCCGAGGTGACCGCGTACACGGAGTCTTCCGCGGAAAGGGTCACCGGCTTCGTCGACGCCGTGATGGCAGGGAACGGGCTGAACCCGATGGTGTCCTTCACGGACGGGTTGAGCTTCAGCAGGTCACCGTAGACCCACATGCCCTGGCTGATCATGCCCGCCTTGCCGTTGGCAAGGGCGTCCTTCTGGTTGTCGTAGGTCGCGGTCACTGCATCCGGGTTGATGAGGCCCTTGGACTGCAGCTCGAGGAGAGCGGCGGCGAAGGAAGCGATCGGTCCGTCAGGGGCGTCGAAGCGAAGCTTGTCGGACTGGTTGTAGATGAATGCCTTGCGCGAGCCGGTGATGCCCAGCTGCTGCTTGACGATGCCGTGGGCAATGAACTCGATCAGGTGCCCGAGGGTCCACGAGTCCTTTCCCGCGAGGAACAGGGGCGTGACGCCGGGGTTCGCCGCCTTGATGGCCTGCAGGTTCGCGACGAAACCGGTCCAGTCCAGCGCCGGCTTCAGGCCGAGCTGCGTGAACATCGCCTTGTTGTAGAAGATGCCCGCCGTGGTGACGTTCGTGGCCACGCGGAAATCCTTGCCCGTCTTCACGTCGGCGCACAGCTCCTTGATGGAGGGGAGGATCCGGGTCCAGAAAGCCTCGCTGGACAGGTCACGGTAGAGACCCGCGTCGATGTAGTCCTGGGTGACCACCGTGGTGATGTCGGGAACATCGCCGGAGGCGAACTTCACCTTCATCACGCTGCTGGCGTCCTTCTGGTACTCCTGCGTGACCGAGATGGCTTTCTGCGACGCGTTGAACCTGTTCACCACGTCGTTCATCCAGTCCACCGTCTCCACCTTGCCGGTGAAGAGCACGAGCTTGACGGGGGTTCCCTCTTTCTGGCCCGCGGCGAAAACCACGCCGGAAAGGACCATCAGGAAGGACGCGAGGATGGGGAATGCTTTTCTCATCTCAAGACTCCTCTCTGTGAAGTGTAGCGGAACCACGTTCCGCTGTCGCCAATTCGCTTTGCAGCACGAGATACATCCCATGTGACCATACCAGCGGCCTGGCCACGGGGCCCCACCGCTTCACCCACGGCGCGATCATCGAGGGATCGATCACGCCCGTGGAGACCTGCTCGGGGAGATTCCCCTCGGCGTCGGCCTGGGCGGCGACCCACGTGAGCAGAGCCCGCGCTTCCGCCGTCCGCCCGCGGCGCGCGTAGTACCATCCCAGCCAGCTGCTGAGGATGGGCCATCGGCCGCCGCCGTAGTAGGTGTCCTCGGGATAGCGATGGACACCGCCGTCGAAGAGCAAGCGGCGCTCGATGTGCCGCACCGTTTCCTCCATCAGCGGGTGGTCCGGCTCCACCACCCCGAAGGGCAGCGAGAGCCACAGGAGGCTCGCATCGACGCTGTCGGTGCCGCCGTGCTTGCGGAATCGACCGTCGACGGTGTACCGGAGCAGGAAGGCGCGGACCTGCGCCGCGACCTCTTCCGCCTTCGGGCTCGCGTGGAACGCCTTCAGCGCGGCCAGGCCGCCGTACACGCAGGCGAGGGTGGAAGAGTGGACCTGCGTGCCGTTTTCCTCCCAGCAGTCGAAGCAGGGTTCCTCCCAGGTCCGGGCCAGGTACTCCACGGTGAGCTCGACGCCGTGCGCCAGGGAGCGGCAGAAGGCCTCGTCCCCGCTCGCGCGCCTGTACTCCCCGAGGCACCACAGCCAGGCCCCGTACCCGTCGATCTGGTGATTGGGCCACTCGTCTTCCACCACGCTGCCATCGGCCGCGTAGCGCGCGGGGAGCCGGCGTCCCGTGCCGCCGTCGACCGGTCGATCCACGATGTCCCTGATTCTCTGCTCCTGCCCGACGATCACCCCGCCCACCCACCGGAGAAACGACCGACACGACGCGGCGTGCCCCTGGCGCAGCATTGCCCACGCCGTGAAGCTCCCGTCCCGCAGCCAGCTGTAGTGGTAGGTGGGGAACGTAGGACAGGCGATGATGGCGCCATTCTCCCCCTGGTTCTCCCGGATGACCGCGATGCTCTTTCTCTGCAGATCGACCAAGCCTTTCCTCCCGCCCGTGTACGATGCCCGACTCTCCCGGGTCGGGCGCCCCGGGACCGTAAACGTTTACGTAAAATGACCAAAAAAATCAGCTCATCGCGTCACCTCCTTGACCGAGCCCCGCTCCACGATGGTGTGGGGCAGGATGATGCTCTGCCGCGATTCCTCGTCGCCGAGGAGCATGGCTGTCGCCTTTTCGCCCATTTCCCGTATGGGCTGGTGGACGGTGGTCAGCGGCGGGATGGCCATCTCCGCGTCCAGGGTGTCGTCGTAGCCGACCACCGAGAGATCAGCGGGGACGCGGAGGCCCGACGAGAAGGCGCACGAGAGCGCGCCCAGCGCCATCTCGTCGCTGGTGGCAAAGACTGCGCTCATGCCCTTCGCGTGCTCCAGCAGCTCGCGCATGGCGCGAAACCCGCTCTTGTAGTGGAAGTCTCCCTGCACGACCCATCCCTCGGGGACGGCAAGCCCTGCCTCCCGCATGGCACGGCGGAAGCCCCTGATGCGCGGGGCGCCCGCGATACGGTCCTTCTCCGCGCCGGTGATCAGCGCGATCCGTCGGTGCCCCTTGTCGATGAGGTAGCGCGTCATGTCGTGCGCCGCCGCCTCGTCGTCCACCTTGACGTACGGCAGCGGGTACTCCCGCGAGATCGAGGAGACGAGTACCACGGGGATGGCGAGCTCCCTGAACGCGCGATCGTACGCGGGCTTGACGCGCTCACTGGTGAAGAGGATCCCGTCCACCCTTCTCTCCCCCAGCACGTCCAGGTATTCGATGGTGCGTTCGCCGTCGCTCGACGTATTGCAGACAATGACGCTGTGTCCCATGAGGTGCGCTCGCGTCTCGATGCCCTGCAGGAGCTCCGATGCGAAGCGGCTGGAGACGTCGGGGAGGAGGACCCCGATGGTGTTCACCGTGCGCCGGACGAGGCCGCGCGCCACGGCGTTTCTCCGGTAGCCCAGGGCAGAGATGGTGGAGAGGACGCGCTCGCGTGTCTCGTCGGAGTAGCCGTCGAGATTGTTCACGATGCGGGACACCGTGGCCGTCGAGACCCTTGCTTTCCTGGCGACATCCTTGATGGTCGGCCGCATGACCCCCTCTCCTTGCCGCACGCAGGCATGGGCGCCGTGCAGGCCATCCATGACGGCCCGGCAGCCCTCCGCCTACGTAAACGTTTACGTAGAATAGGCCACCGGGGGACGCCTGTCAAGCTTTTTCTTCGCCCATCATTGCAGGGAAGACAAGGCTGCGCGATAGGCAGAGGACAGCCCGGGCTGACCCGTGGCGGTCACCGCCAGGTCGTGGACAAGGCCGTCCCCGATGGCGTAGATCCAGCCGTGCACGGCGAGCTCCTGCCCGCGCGCCCACGCCTGCTGGACGACGGTGGTCTGGGCCACGTTCACCACCTGCTCGATGACGTTCAGCTCGCACAGGCGGCGCCGGCGCGCACCGTCATCGGCGAGGGCCGCCAGGCGCTGCCCGTGCTTCTGGGCGACATCCTGGACATGCCGCAGCCAGTTGTCGATCAGGCCCAGCGTCCTGTTGGCCTGCGCCGCCGCGATCCCGCCGCACTCGTAGTGCCCGCAGACAATGACATGTCCCACGTGCAGGACCTCCACCGCGTACTGGAGGACGGAGAGGCAGTTGAGATCCGTATGGACGACGATATTCGCGACGTTCCTGTGGACGAAGAGCTCGCCCGGTTTCAGGCCGACGATCTCGTTGGCCGGCACCCGGCTGTCCGAGCAGCCGATCCACAGGTAGCGGGGGCTCTGCTGGTGGACAAGGGACGGGAAGAACCCGGGATCCTCCGCCGAGATCCTGGCAGCCCAGGCACGGTTGTTCCGCAAGAGCTCATCGACGCCTTCCATGACGTGACATCATACACGTCCAGGGTGCCTTCTTCACCCGCCCGCCGGTGCTCAGGCCTTGGACGCGACCTTTTTCTTTGCCCCGGCCTTGGCTGCCGCGCCCGCCCTGGCCGCCGTGGGCCTGGCGAGGGCCAGGGCATGACGGGGCTGGTAGAGGCCGAGCTCTCCGCCGCCGGGAAGGGCGATGCCGCAGACCCTGCCCCAGCTGACGTCCCTGACAGCCTGGGTGAACTTCACGCCCCTGGCGCGCAGCTCCGTTATCGTTTTCTCGATGTTTTCGCACATGAGATAGACCTGCTGCGCAGGCGCGCCGTCCGTCGGATGGACGGCGATTTCCGCCGCGGAAGGGCGAAGATGAGCCACCCTCCACCGGGATCGACGGACGGGGTGCCGAGCACCGTCTTCAGGAGCTCCCGGGCCTCCCGCGGCTCCTTGGAAAAGATGACTGCATGCGCTCCGAAAATCATGCGATGCCTCCGTGGCGAACCTGCCCGGTCCTGCCGCAGGCAATGATAGCACTCATGCGGGGGTCTCAGCGAGAGGGCGGAGTGTTCGCTGTTCGGATTGCTCCCCTTCCCTACGGAAGGTCCGCCCTGCGCGGCATGTCCGCGCCGCGCCGTCCGCAGGTGACGGCCGCGGCACGCGAAGCAAAGGTGAGCGCCGCGGTGACAGCTTCCGTCGGCAGCGAGTCGAGGGCCGCGGGATTGAGCCGGCCCTGCTCTGAGAGCCAGGCGAGGAGGGCCGCCTGGAAGGTGTCACCGGCGCCCACCGTGTCAACGACTGCCACGGGAGCGGCCGGCACCGCCACGGCGCCGCGAGCCGTGAAACCCGACGCCCCCTCGTGCCCGCGCGTCACCACGACCAGGCCGATTCCTGCCGCGAGTGCCTCGGCCGCAAAATCCGCGGGTGAGCGGCCGGCAAACAGGACCTCGAGATCCTCCACGCTCACCTTCAGGAGCCGCGCGCGCGGCAGCATCCACGCGAGGGTGCGGCGCCAGCGCTCGACGTCCGGCTCGACACGGAGGCGCACGTTCGGATCGTAGCTGACGACGCTCCGGCGCGCCTCCCGCTCGACCAGCTCCCGCTGAGTAGACCCCGTGGGATCGACCACCATCGAGTACGAGCCGACGTGGTACGCCGCCGCATCCCGAGGCACGGCTGCCAGGTGCGAGGGCAGGAGCTGGCGGTCCGCCCCGTGCTCGCCGATGAAGGTGTACGTCGGCACCCCGCGGCCATCCAGGCCGACGAGCATGAGGCTGGTGGGCGCATCGACGCGCGCAACGCATCCGGTGCCGACACCTTCATCGGCGAGGGCCTTCATCAGCCTTTCTGCGGCCACGTCGCGGCCGACGGCACCGGGAAAGGCGACTGCCTGCCCCAGCCGCGCGAGGCCGATGGCCACGTTGAGCGGCGAGCCGCCCATGCGGCCGTCCAGCGCAAGCCCCTGCGGAGTGACTCCGGACGAGAAGACGTCGAACAACGATTCTCCGGCAACGACGATCATCACCGGATCATGGTCGAGACGGGCTTCCTGCTCAACCCCGGGACCGGGGAGGCTCCTGACCCTCCCGCGATGGTACATCGCGCGATTCCTCCGTCACCTGAAAATGGCGATATTCCAGGCATGGGAACTACCAAGAGCAGCTCCGCGGCTGTATTCTCCGCTGTCAGCGACAGCATCGTCGGCGAGCTTCAGGGAATCTGTGGTGTGACGCACGTCACCCGTGACCCTGCCAGGCTCGTTCGCTATTCCCGTGACCAGGTGCCCGAGAAGCGCTATCACCACCTGCCCGAGGTCGTGGTGCTGCCCGACACGGCGGCCCAGGTCCAGCAGGTCGTCCGCCTTGCCGACCGGGAATGCATCCCCGTGACCGCGCGCGGCGCGGGAAGCGGGCTCTCGGGCGGCGCCGTGCCTGCCTGCGGGGGGATCATCATCTCCTTCGAGCGGATGAACCGCATCATCGAGATCGATCGGGACAACATGGTCGCGGTGGTGGAGCCGGGGGTTGTCACCAACGCGCTGGATGAAGCGCTGAAGCCATACGGACTGTTCTTCGCGGGCTACCCCCTCAGCGAGGAGATCTGCTTCATCGGTGGCAACGCGGCGCACAATGCCGGTGGCGGCAGGGCCGTCAAGTACGGCGTCACGAAACGCTACGTCACGGGCCTGGAAATAGTGACGGCCGCGGGGGAGCTTCTCACCCTGGGCGGGAAGCGGTTCAAGGATACGACCGGCTACGACCTCGTGAGCCTGATGGTCGGCTCCGAGGGGACGCTGGGCGTTTTCACGAAGGTCTACGTCAGGCTCCTCCCGCGCCCCACCCATCGCGGGACGCTTCTCGCGCTCTTCAAGGATCCTGATGCGGCCCTGCGGGTCGTGCCGGAGATCCTGGTCACGAGACGCCTCACCCCGTCATCCGCCGAGTTCATGGACGGGATGAGCTTCCAGGAAGCGTGCAGGACCCTGAAGGAAACACTCCCGTGGCAGACGGCCGGCGCGGCCATGCTCCTCGAGGCCGACGGCCGCGAGGAGGCGTCGGTGAGGCAGGAGCTCGCGGTCATGCGCGCAGTGTGCGAGGAGTCAGGCGCGACGCAGGTCCTGGAAGCCGCGGACGAAAAGGAAGCTGCCCGCTACTGGAAAATCCGCAAGCAGGCGACCTGGGCGCTCAGGGCCATGAGCTCGCGCACCGCCATCGAGGACATCGTCGTGCCCATCGGCGCGGTGCGGGCTTTCGTCCGGAAGATCAGGGAGGTGGAGAAGGCGCACGCCATGCGCATCCCCACGTTCGGGCACGCGGCGGACGGGAACCTCCACAGCCACCCGCTGAAGAATCCCGAAATGAGCGACGAGGAGTGGGACAGGCTGCTGCCGCAGGTCCTCGGTGAGCTGTACGCGGCGGCCGCGGCGGTGGGCGGGACGATCAGCGGGGAACATGGCATCGGCAACAAGCGCAAGGGCTACCTCCCCCTGGTGATGGAAGAGCCGCAGATCGCGCTCCTGCGGGCCATCAAGCGGGCGATGGACCCGAAGGGGATCCTCAACCCGGGCAAGGTGTTCGATGCCTGAGGCTACTGGATCAGCGCGGTGGCGCTGCCGTCCAGGGAAAGCTGCTCGATGAACCAGCCTCCGGCGCCGCCCCCGCTCATCACGAGCACGGCGTTTCGAGGGAGCCCCGTGTCCACGTTGAACGCGGGCGGACCCATGATGGTGGCGAGCACGTTCGCGGGATCCGAATAGTCCAGGAGGGTGATGCTGTAGAGATGATCCGCGTCGGGGGGCGCAGGGAAATTGGCGGCCCACCAGGCGGCGTCCATGAGCGGGAGGTCCTTCGTAAGCGCCTGGTCGAACTCGGTGTTGATGGAGGACCTGTCAGCCGCGTTCAGGTCGTTGACGAACATGGCGATGCGATCCTGAACGCTGACGCCGAACTGGGCGCAGCCGCCGAGGGACAGGAGGGAAGAGGCCGCGAGTATCGCTGCGGGCAGCACATGCCTTGCGCGCATCAGTTTTCCGTAATCGAGGCGATCGTGGTGGTCTGGCTTTGCCCCGGCCCGAGTGAAAATCCCAGCCAGATGGCGGCGCGGGTGCTCCCGTTGACCCCGGCAACCGCCCCGGCCCTCAACTGCGCGATCGTGTACCCGCCGAAGGTCGTGGTTGAGTCCAGTGTGAGAACGCCGTTCACCGGCGCAGCGTTGCCCACGAGGTACGTGTCCGAGCCAGGTCCCGCATAGACGTTTCCCGTCCACGTGAAGAACTCGCCGTAATTGTCGACATCCAGGTACAGGTTTGCGTTGAAAGGACCGGCCCCGCTTGCCGCCACCACGCGAAGGGAATTGAAGTACTGGAGTGATCCGACGGAGAAGTAGAAGCCGTTGTCTTCATAGACGGTCGGCGGGGCGGTTGGTGTGTTGAGAATCGTGATCGTCACCGACCCATCGAGAGGATTGAAGGACTGTGAAATCGTGTTGGTCCCATTCGTCCATGTGATCGGGCTTGCGGTTCTCGTCCACGTGCCGAGGCTTGTCGTGTACGTCGTGTACGTATAGGAGAGCACGATGCTGTTGGCCGTGGGCACCGGTATGGTCATGAAGGTCCATACCTGGTTGCCCGGGACGGCAACCCCGTTCACATCCTTCGCGTCCGTGGTGATCGTCCCGGTGAAGACCGCATTCCCGGGCAGGTTGTTGGTCGGCGTGAATGTCGCGACTTCCCGGAGCACTTCACGGAGCCCGCTATGGGCGTTCCGTCCTGGGTGACCGTGAAGGAGGCGGTCGTGATCGTCGACGGATCCATGGGGTGGCTGAAGATCGCCGAGATCGCGGCGGTGACGGCGACGTTCCCGCTGCCATCCGCCGGGTTGGTCATGAAGAGAGTCGGGGGAAGTCCCGACGCTGCCCCGACCGAGCAGCCGGCTGCCAGGAGCAGGCAGCCTGGAAGTAGAATCAGCGGCAGCAGGCTTGAGACTGAAGCCACCCTCCGCCTGGATGCCCGTCGTGTTGCAGTCATGCGATCCACCACTTCCCTTGAGAAAAGTATAGCGAGGGCGGACATCAGTATCCATCTCGTTACCGGGATGTGACCGGAAGAATCACCCGTTCTACCGAGGGGAGAGCGAAGCCGTCAATGATACATTTCTTTGCGGGAACCCCGAAGGCCGTCCTGACGAGAGTTCTTCCTTACTACGGGACGCACAGGAGGTGCTGCATGCCTTTCCGACTCATCAAAGGGGTCTATGACGTGCGTTGTCGGCACGAGCATTGTCCCTACAACGACCACGTCAAGATCGAACAGGAAATAATGGGTGTGACCGAGGAGGACGTGAGGTCCGAAGCGCAGAAGGTGGCCCGTGACCAGGCCTCGGTCAAGCATGACTCCATCTACGGGCGGAACCACAGCCTGGAGTCGCCCGAGCTTCGAATGTCATCGGGAGCCATCCAGAAACTCGGCAGCGCTGCGACCGGGGATGCGGGGAGCGACCCGGCGGCTGAAAAACGCAGCTTCAGGAAGGGCGAGGTTATCCTGAAGCGTGGGGATGCCGCCTCGACGGTGTGCGAGATCCTTGCGGGGAGCGCATACCCGCTCGCCAACAAGAGCCACCACTACCAGGTCGGCGACTGCTTTGGCGTTGCGGCCCTCGTGCCGAACCAGAAGCGCCTTTCCGACGTCATCGCGCACAGCGAAAGCACCCTCGTGGCCTTTTACCATCTTCATGATCTTCGGCTGAGCGAACCCGAGAAGGCCACGCGTGTCGTCACGCAGGTCATGGAAGACACCCTGCGCGTCGTCGACGAGTTGGGCAGGACGGTCGACCGCCTGCGCAAGGTGAAGCATCGGCTTGCTTCCTGAGTGTTCGGCCGCCCGGGGCCGCGCACGCCCGGGCGGGAAAGACTACTTCCGGATCCGCAGCGGGGTGTCGTGGAGGGGCTCGGCGCCGGCTCCCGTGACGAGGTAACCGTTCTCGATCCGCAGTCCTCCCCACGGTGCATTGAAGAGCGGGATGTCAATGGAGACGATCATGTCCTTCTCCAGAAGCGCCGGGCTGCTCGGTCCGAAAATGGGCGGCTCGAACTCGATGATCCCCAGGCTGTGCACCCCCGAGTACAGGAAGTACTGGCCGAAATGTGCCTCGGCGACAACCCGCCTGCCAATCGCTTCCACCGCGCGGCCTTCGATGCCGGGCCGCAGGGCGCGGAAGCACGCCTCCTGGGCCAGAAGAGCCGCCTCCATTGCCTCCTCGATCGGGGCCGGAGGGCTGCCCACAAGGACGACTCTTCCGATGGCAGCGTGGTACCCCTCGTAGCGCGGGGCAATGGTCAGCAGGACGAGGTCGTTCTTCCCGATGGCGCGAAATGTCGAGCGAGCCAGGATGGGCCGCGTGTTGGGGCCCGAGGCGACGATGGTGTCGATGCCCGTGCCCTCGGAACCAGCGCGGCGCATCGCGGCGTCGATCTCGGCGGCCACCGCGCGCTCGGTCACCCCGGCACGGATCACATCCACCCCGGCCCGGAAGCCTGCGACGGCAATCGAATAGGCGTGACGGATCACCGCGATCTCGGCCGCCGACTTCTGCGCCCGTAGCCCGCACAGCGCCTCTTCGCAATCCACCCACGACGCACCGGGCAGGGCCGCTTGCGCCGCGGCCAGGAGATCGGCGCTCATGAGGCCCCGTCCTCCGAGGCCGACCCGCTTCGCCGTCCGCGCATCGATACCGACATCCGCGAGGATCTCGGTCAGCTTCTGGATGCGCGCATACGGGTAGTCCTCGTTGGGATGGGTGAACTCGCGCAGAACCCGCACGTCCGGGATTGCGCCTGCCAGGCGCGCGTACTGGTCGCTCTCGGGTCCCACGAGCATCACCGGCTGCCCTTCCGCCGGCACCACGACGCACGCCGGTTCGAAATGGACGGGGAAATTGGCCAGCCATCGCGCATGCGCCGGGCCGAACGTGGCCCTGTCATCCGCATATGCCAGGAGGAGATCCAGGGACATCCCGGCCATCAGTCGCTGCACCTTCTGCCAGCGCAGCGGGTATTCGGAGGCCGGGATCATGGGTCCTTGCACCGGTTCGTTCAAACCTCTTTTCCTTCCATGGTACAGCCCGTCAACCGCCCAGGCCCGCGGGCAGTCCGCGCGCGAAGCCGCCCGGCGCGCCTATCGATCTCAGCTCCCAGTGCGCCGGGAGCAGCCGGCGATACTCGCTCGTTCCGTAGCGTTCATCGATGAGGCAGACGAAACCTCGATCGTCGGCCGAGCGGATGACGCGGCCGGCCGCCTGCAGGACGCGGTTGAGGCCGGGCAAAAGGTACGCCCACGCGTAGCCGTTGCCGCGCTTCGCCTCGAAGAAGTCCCGGCAGGTGTCGTTGAAGATGTTCACCTGCGGAAGCCCGACCCCGAAGATGAGCGCACCGACCAACCTGTCACCGGCGAGGTCGATGCTCTCGGAAAACGAGCCGCCGGCGACGGCAAAACCGCGCACGCCTTTCTCCTGCTCGAAGGCTGCCACGAACGCCTCCTTCTCCCGCGGGCTCATCCCCGGCCCCTGGATCACCCAGCCATCGGGCGGGACGTCTCCGCCGAGGATCGTGGCAAGGAGCGCCTCCTGGAATGCGAACGAGGGCGAGAACACGATCTGGTTTCCGGGCACCGCTGCAAAGGCTTCCCCGACGACTGCCGCATAGCGCGCGAGGTTGCGCTGGCGATCCTTCCACCGCGTCGAGAGACCATCGTGGACGAGGTAGGCGCAGTTCTCAGGCGGAAAGGGGGACGGGACATCGAAGAACGCGGGCTTCATGTCAGGCGCGACCAACCCCGTGAAATAGGCGTTCGGGGCCAGCGTCCCTGAGAAAAAGACCGAGGCACGCTGCTCCACGAGGGTGTCCTGCAGCTGCGCGGACGGGTCGACGCAGAGGAAATCCAGGGTGAAATCGCGGGCCTTGCTGGAAACGATGGTGCGGTAGGAGTCGTCGTAATGCTCGAGCACGTTCCTCACCCGGCAGAGATCCCCGTAGAGTCCGGAAGCCTGCTCGGTCAGCGACGCTCCGCCTTCGATGAGCGCGTCGAAGTCGTCGATCGTCGTGGAGACAGCCTCTTCCAGGCCCGCGGGGATCGTCTGCCGCGCCGCCTCGTGTCCGGCCGGGTATTCCTTCTTCAGGGCGAGGAGCGAGGCATTGAGCCCCGCGAGGATCTTCTTCTCGGCCGGGGCTGACGCGCGCCGGGCCTCCAGGATCCGCTGCTTTGAAAGGGAGGCGGAGAACATGGAGCGGGCCCGGTCCACGAGATTGTGCGCCTCGTCCACGAGGAAGACGAAAGGGGTCTTCCCGTTCGTGAAGAATCGCTTGAGCCGTGCGCCGTGGTCGAAGGCGTAATTGTAGTCGGCCACGATGACGTCGCAGTGCACGGAGATGTCCAGCGACAGCTCGAACGGGCAGACCTGGTGCTTCCGCGCGAGCTCCTCGATCACGGGCCTGGCGAAGCCGGCGTGGTGGAACGCTTCCTGGAGCGCCACCTTCACCTTCACGTAGTAGTCACGGGCGAAGGGACACACCGCGGGGTCGCACGGCGGCCGCTCGTCACCCTCTTCCGATGTGAGAAAGCAGATCTTGCTCTTCGCCGTGATGCTTATCCAGCGCAGGTGAGAAAGCTGCGCCGTCACCATGGCAAGGGCCTTCTCGGCCGCCGCGGCACCGGCGTTCTTGGCGGTAAGGAAGAAGAGCTTCTCCGCGTCGCCCCGCCCCAGGGCCTTCAAAGCAGGAAAAAGGACCGCCATGGTTTTCCCGATACCGGTCGGGGCCTGGAGAAAGAGCACCCCCTTGTCACGGATGGCCCGGAAGACTTCCCTCGCCGCGTCGCGTTGGCCCGGGCGAAAATCCTCGAACGGGAACGCGAGGGCTGTCAGTTCCGTGCGCAGGCCCTGTCGGGAGGCCTCGTGACCGTCGAGCCAGGAAAGAAAGGCGGCCACCGCGGCCCGGTAGCTCTCCTCCAGATCGGCTTTCGACCGTACAACGGAGAAGACCCGCTCCTGCTGGCTGGCACGGTGCACGTACACGAGGTCGAGGGCAACTGCCGCGTGGTCATGCTGGAGACAGAAGAGCCAGCCGTAGATGCCGAGCTGGGCGACGTGGGCAGGACTGCCCTCCGGCCGCACCTCGGCGAGGCTGCGCCTCGTCGTCTTGATTTCCTCGATGTGGGTCAGGCCGTCCCTGTCGAAGATGCCGTCCGCGCGGCCGGAGATCTCGAGGTCCAGTCGCTCGCCGGAGAAGAGCCGCGTCAGCTCGACCTCGGCGCGGTAGCCCGGGACGCCGCGCCCCTGCAGCTTCCTGTGTGCCTTCATTCCCTCCTGGGCGGACCGGCCCGCGGGCGACGCCACGCCCAGGCTCCCGTCCTGGAAGAGGTACTCGGCGAGCGCGCGGACGTTTATCCGAAAGAGCGTCTTTCCTGGCACCGGGGCATCGTAG
This sequence comes from uncultured Spirochaetota bacterium, assembly GCA_963768665.1. GTDB lineage: Bacteria > Spirochaetota > Spirochaetia > SZUA-6 > Fen-1364 > Fen-1364. Next base: position 192,795 of record CAVYIU010000009.1, read on the forward strand.
CAGCTTTTCCCGCACCCGCGAAGGGAAGGAGGGACGCGGTCCGTCGTCGCCGCTACTCGGGCAGCAGGGAATCATTCCAGTCCCGGATGACGAAGGTCTTGACGACACCTTCCAGGACGAAGGGATCCACTCTTGCGAAAGCCTCCGCGTCGGCACGCGTCCTGAAGATGGCCATGTTTCCGCGGTCCGCAAAAGGTCCCATGCCGAGGATGGCGCCGCGGGCTATGAAGGATTCGGCGACCTGCTTGTGGCGGGGATAGATCGCCATGATCGTATCCATGCCCATGCCCGACGCTTCTCCGATGAAAACCGCTTTCATGGTCCGGATAGTACAGCGCTGGAAATCGGCCGGACAAGTCCGGACGCTGGCGGCCGCCCTACTCCTTGATCGAGCCGATGACGGGCGTCGTACCGGGGGGAGCCTACCCTCTCATCCGGATGTATTCCGGTTGCGCATGCTGCATCGCGAAGGGGACGAGCCCCGCGGCGATCGCTTCCACGTCGTCAGCAACTGCCTTGCCCACGCCGTGCAGCCCCTCGGCATTCGCGCCGGCCCTGTGCGAGGAAAGCACCGCGTGCTCGGCCCCGCGGATGGGATGGTCGGCGGCGATCGGCTCCTGCGGGTAGACATCGATGCCGGCGCGGAACCGGCCGGCCAGGAGCAGCTCCGTGAGCGCGTCAAAGTCCACCACGTGTGACCGGCTCACCAGGAGGAGCACTGCGTCGGGACGGATGAGCTCGAGCGCGGCCCTGTCGAGAAAGGCACGGTTTTCCACCGTGGGCACGGCGAGCACGTAGATGAAACGGGATGTCGACAGGAGCGTGTCGATTCCGACAGGCCGCACACCCTGCTGGCGCAGGTACGCGTCAGTCAGCCACGGATCGTAGACCTGGATGGGGCAGCGGAACGGCTCGAGGAGGGGCTTGAGTGCCCGGGCAAGCCCTCCGAACCCGATGAACCCCACGAGCTTACCGTACTGCGTGAATGGCTCGCCGACGGCGGTGGCGAACTCCGTGTGGCTCCAGTTCGGCTCGCCCGATCGGAACCTGCGGTCGGTCCAGGCGATCTGGCGCGCGGCAGCGATGGCCAGCCCCAGCGCCATCTCGGCCACGGCCGGGCCGAACGCCGGCGCGCAGCTCAGCACGCGGATCCCGCGGGCGAAGCACGCCGCGTAGTCGAGCGTCGTCGGAGCCGGGAAGCCGCCGGCAACCTCGAGGAGCACACGGAGCTTCGGGAAGCGCGCCAGGTCGCCATGCCGCCAGCCCGCCGATACCACGATCTCGACCTCCGGCGCGATCTTCCCGAGCTCTGCCTCGGGTATCGGCTCGTCCCTGGCCCAGAGAACATTCGCCGCCGCGTGGACGCGCGCGAGGTCGTCACGTGAAAAGATCACCTCCGTCGCCCGGAAGTGAGGATCGAGAAGGAGTGTCGGCTTCATCCGGCGATAGTAGGAGCGCATCCGATGCGCGTCCAGATGGGTGAACAGGACGTCACCGATAGCAAGCAGTTCTGCACCATTCATGGCCCATTCATGGATCGGTGGCCGCATTCTCCCTAGCTTCTCCATAGGCACAAGGTCCGCAAGACCGCGGCGATGCGCAGTGCCGCGCAGGATCGTGCCGTCGAGGAGGCTCTCGCATGAACCGTGTGCTGCCATTTCTCCTTGTGCTGTTCCTGCCCCTCGCCGCCTTTGCCCAGGCACCGCACGCTGCGGCAACGAGCATGCTGAAGCAGCTCGGCCTGAATGACGGGCAGGTCGGCCAGGTGCTCGATATCCAGGGCAAGACGGCGACTGCCGTGCGCGCGGACGTGGTGCAAATTCGGCTGCTGCAGGCGCAGCTTCAAAAGGCCCTTCTGCTGGCAACCCCCGACATGAACGGTGTCAACGCGATCATTGCGCAGATCGGGCAGACCAGGGTCGACATGCAGAAGATCCTCGTCGCCGCGAGCGTGCAGCTTCGCCAGATCATGGGCGACGACGCCTACCGCGTGTACCGCATGCGCATTCGCCAGCGCTTCGGCGCGATGGGCCGGCGCGCCTGGGGGAGCGGACCTGGTGGCTGGATGAACGGTGCCCCCATGGGCGGCGGCCGCGGCATGATGGGCGGCCCCGGTTCAACCCTGGGCGGCTAGAAAATCGGCAATTCGTCTCTTCGCGGGAAAGGGTTCCCCCCTCCTTTTCCCTTTCCCGCACTTCTTTACCCGGGCATGATGACACGGCCCCGTTGACCACGCGCGCTTCCCGCTGTCACAATCGCTTCGAGGAGACAAGCGAAATGAAGTACCGACGGCTCGGCGCGACCGGTGTCATCGTCAGCGAAATGGCGCTGGGCACGATGCAGTTCGGCGGCCGCATGAACATGGGCAACCTCGACCAGCAGGCCACGACGAAGATGGTGAAGCTTGCCCTGGACCGCGGCATCAACTTCATAGACACGGCGGACGTGTACAGCCTCGGCGAGAGTGAGACGCTCCTGGGCAACGCGATCAAGGGCGTGCGGGACGAGATCGTCCTCGCCACGAAGGTGCGCCTCCCCATGAGCGACAACTTCAACAGGAGCGGCGCCACGCGCGTCAATATCATGCGCGGGATCGAGTCCAGCCTTGCCCGCCTGCAGACCGACCACGTCGACCTCTACCAGGTCCACGGGTGGGACAGCACCACGCCGCTGGAGGAAACCCTGCGGACACTCGACGACATCGTGCGCCAGGGCAAGTCGCGCTACATCGGGCTCAGCAATCACCTCTCGTGGCAGGCAGCGGTCGCGGTGGCGATGCAGGAGCGCATGGGCCTCGAGAAGTACGCCACCGCGCAGATGTACTACAGCCTCGTCGGTCGGGGCCTGGAGCACGAGTTCCTGTCCTACGCGCGGTATGCGGGCCTTGGGATCCTCGTCTGGAGCCCGCTCGCCGGCGGATTCCTGGCAGGCAAGTACGACCGGGTGCACGCGCCGGCCGCCGGTACGCGGTTCGCCGAGGCCGGCCAGTTCGTGCCCTTCGACAAGGAGAGCGGCTACCGTGTCCTCGATGCCGTGAGGACGGTGGCGGGCCGCCACGGGGTGAGCCCGGCGCGGGTTGCGCTGGCCTGGGTACTGGCGCGCCCGGCCGTGTCGAGCGTCATCATCGGCGCTCGGAAGCTGGAGAACCTCGAGGACAACATCAAGGCGGTCGACCTCGTCCTCGCTGACGAGGACGTGAAGCTCCTGGATTCTGTCTCCGATCCCGGTACGCCGTACCCCAAGTGGATGGTGCTGCAGCTCGATGTCGCGGAAGACCCGCGGCCCCGCGTGCTTCACCCCGAGAGGTACGCCGACGGCGGCGAGTGGAAGGACCTCCGCGGCACGAAGTGGCCAGGGTAGGCGGCCCGCCGCGCCGGCACGCGACTCCGACGCGACCGCGTGAGCGCTATCGATGGCTCGTGTAGCTGAGCTGCCGGACCGCTTTTCTCAAGGCCTGCAGGTCAGCCTCGCCGAGCACAGGAAGATCGGCTGCCGCAGCGTTTGCATCGACCTGCGCAACTCCGCTCGCGCCCGCTGCCACGGCGGTCACTGCGGGATGGCTCAACGCGAAGCGAATGGCAGTCTTCCCCACCGGGTCGGCCGCCCCGATCTTTCGAAGAGCTTCCTGCGCTGCAATGACTTCAGCAGCCGCCAGGTCCAGGTACGCGGTTGGAGGCTTGCCCGCCAGCAGGCCGCCGGCAACAGCCCCGCGCACGAGCACGCCCCACCCCGCTCTCCGTGCGGCGTCCAGGATCTCCTCCTCGGGCCTGCGGTCCAGCACGCTGTACTGGACCATCTCCGAGGAGAGCGTGGCGGCCCCCTCGGTTGCCCCGCCAGTCGATGAGCCGCCTGCCAGCGCCGCGTATCGCCTGACCACGCTAGGCCGGATGGAGGAGATCCCCCAGGCGCGGATGGAGCCCTCCTGCCGGAGCTGCTCGAACGCCTTCACCGTCTCGTCGATCGGGTCATCCATGGTGCCCCCGTGGAGCTGGTACAGGTCGATATAGTCGGTCTGAAGCCTCCGAAGGCTCTCGCGGACCTGTTGCATGATGTATGCCGCGGAAGGATCCCAGTCCCATCCCGAGCCGTCCGCACGCCACCTGTTCCCGACCTTCGTGGCGATCACCACCCTGGAGCGGACGGCATGGAGCGAGCTTCCGACGATCTCCTCGTTGGCACCATGATCGTAGAGGTCTGCCGTGTCGAACAGCGTCACCCCCAGGTCGAGGGCCCTGCGGATCATCCGGTCCGCCCGTTCCTTGTCGGTTCCCAGCGACATGCACCCCAGGCCGACGACCGAGACCTTGATGCCTGATCTTCCCAGCGTTCGGTACCTCATGTGTTCCTCTCATCGAGGTACAAAGGAGTGGTCAGCTGGTCAAGGGTGTCGGGAGCGGCAAGCCGCGGGCGCGACGCCTGCAAGCCCTGCGGCAGCACCCGTTCGGCGCTTGACGGAGGCCGCGTCGGCTGACGACGCTATCCCGGAGGACGCACCAGCGGCCTCCCTTTCGGCGTCGGCGGACGCTGCCCGGCTGCAGGTGTCGATTTTTGGCTGCCTCGTTCGTCGATCCAGCATGCATGAGGAGGACAGATGAAGTACCTGTGCCTGGGTTACGGAAATCGCGCGAAAATGGACATCCTGCCCAAGGAGGAACTGAGAGGGCTCCTCCGCAAGTGCGTGCCCTTCGTGGACGAGCTCAACAGCTTCAAGGGGATGATCCTCCATGAAGCGCTTTCCTGGGACGTCACGACCCTGCGGCCTTCCAAGGGGAAGGTTTCGGTGACCGACGGCCCCGTCACGGAAAGCAAGGAGCAGATCGGCAGCTTCTTCGTCTTCGAAGCCCGCGACATGGAGGAAGCCATCAGCGTCGCCTCGCGTCACCCCTCGGCGCGCATGGGAGAAGAACTGGGTTTCCGCATCGAGATACGGCAGTTCGGCGAGTTCATGCCGGACTAAGGCGGGCCTGTCGGCCGCGCTGCCGCCATTTCGATGCACTACCCAATCGAGCGAAGGATGAGGCGTGGACGTGGACGTTGACGGGCCGCGGTGAGGGCAGCACCTCCGCCGGCCGTCTTCCGTTTTGATCTGCTCCGCTATAATCTGGATTCATGAGTGACACGATTGAAACGTCCACGCTGCGGCACCTCCTCAAGAGCCAGTACCACGCAGTTCTCGCGATGCTGCGGGAAGCCATTGAACGCTGCCCCGATGAGCTGTGGCTTCGCCCGCAGCAGCGCAACGCGTACTGGCAGGTCGCCTACCACGCGCTGTTCTTCACCCACTTCTACCTTCACAGGGAACACACTGCCTTCAAGCCCTGGGCCGGGCACCAGTCCGCGAACCAGAATCCCGACGGGATCCCCTGCCGCCCGGACCCGGCAAGCACCTTGCCGCTGATCCCCGAGCCCTACACGCGGGCGCAGGCGATGGCGTACTGGGACGTCTGCGACGGGATGGTAGACGCCGCGGTCGACGCCCTGGACCTGCACGCCGCGGAGTGCGGCTTCCCCTGGTACAAGATGTCGAAGCTCGAGCACCAGTTCGTCAACCTGAGGCACCTGCAGCACCATACCGCTCAGCTCGCTGATCGGCTGCGGCTGTGGCTGGACGTGGGAGTGGCGTGGGTGGGCGGAGACAAGCGGGACTGAGCGTCCGCGCGGGTGATGGATGCTGGGCCCGCCCTCAGCGTGCAATCCACTGCTGCCATTCCAGGCCGGGGTTCTCCAGCGAGGACGGCTGCCAGGGGAGCCACGAGTTGTACCATGTCCCCGTTGCCCCCGCCGTCGCAAAGTCACAGAGACGAAGCGTTGACCCGTTGGCAAATGCTGCCCGCATGAGAAGGAGGGGCCCTGGCCAGGAGTCGTCCGCTGCCTGGACTTCCCATTCGACAGGAAGACGCACGGTGGGGAGATCGTCCGGGTCCACTTCGTTGAACCGCTGGTCATAGGCCAGGAGCACTGGTCCCTTGTAGATGGACAGGAAGCCCGCCTTGCCCCCGCTCCCGGGCCAGAAGTGGGCGCTCATGTCCAGCTCAAGCTTTATCGTCTCGCTCCCGGTCCACCGGCGAGAGATCCGGTGGTATGTTCCAGGGGCAGGGGCGGAGACCTCTCCATCGACGCGCAGCATGGTGCGGGCCGACCACGAAGGAATGCGGACCAGGAGAGCAAACTCAGCGGGAGTTTCGGGCCGGACCGCGATCCTGACGAGCCCGGATCCCGGGTAGTCGGTGACCTGCGCGACGCTCACCCGCCCACCCTTCCCGTGGCGAACCGTCATCGTGGACTCGCCATAGTAACTGAGCACAAGGTCCCCCGAGCACTCCATCAGGCCCCACTCGCCCATGGTCAGGAGCGAGCGCGGCCCGTTCACGGAACAGCAATTGAGCTCGGGTGTGCCCTGGTATGACTGGAAGACGATGTCATGGGCAGAGGCCCTGCGAACGCCGTCCATCGGGGTGTTGTATGTCCACCAGCGGCCGCTGGGATGCTGGCCGCCGAGAGCCGCATTGAACAGCGTGAGCTCCAGCTCGTCAGCGACCTTGCTGTCCCCCGTCATGCGCAGCATGTCCACGGAGAGCGCTCCCCAGGCGACGGTGCAACACGTCTCGATCGCGCCCGTGGCATAGGGATCGCCAACGGCCTGTTCTCCGGAGCTGAAGCCGCCGGTGTTGTGGCGATCGCCCCGGGCGATGCTCCTCCAGATGTTCTCGAACGCGGCGCGGTACGTCTGCCCGCCCGTGAGGAAATACATCTCGGCGATCGCCTGGACATCGTGCAGGGCTTCCCACCGGGGCTTCGGCATCCGGTGGAACTCCGTGCCGCCGGCCCCGAGGCGGACAAAGTCCCCTTCTCCCGGGGCTTCCCACTCGGACTCGACCCGACGGGCAAGGCGAAGGGCCGCCTCGTTCCCTGTGCGGCCGTGCAGAAGCAGCAAGGAATGCGCAATTGCCATGTTCATCTCGGTTGCGCCGATACGAGCCACCGAGAATCCCTTCGTGGCGAAAACATCATCGAGGTATGCCACGATGCGCTCGCAGATGCGGAGTGACGACGCGTTTCCCGTGAGCGCGTGCCACCGCAGCAGTCCAACCATGCAGTGGTAGTGGCCCCAGAGGTCCCAGACAGCGCTCTCACTGATGACGTCCGGCGTGATCCTGGTCACCCGGCCGACGATCCGCGCGTCCCGGGGAAAAGGGCCCAGGTAGCCGCCGCGATCCTGCACGCGCTCGAGCTCCCCGATGATCGTCGAGATCTCGGCCTCCACGCGAGGGTCGTGTGACAGGCTCCAATCCATGGCAAGGGCCGTGAGATGCTTCCCCACGAACTCTCCCGACCACGGCATGAGCGCCCTGCGCGGCAGACGCTCCCGGTACGCGAACATCGAGAGCATCCCGGGGTTCGCCTTCCGGGCTGCCAGCGCCCAGCTCTCGCGATTGGCATCGATGCGCTCGCCGACCGCGCCGCCAAGATCGCTTGCCAGGATCCTGCTGATGCTGAGAGCCTCGCGTGAAGTGCTCTGCGTCATCACGCGTCCTCGAGCTCGGTGTACTTGCGGCTGGTCCCTCGTGCTTTCTCCACGGGGTACTTGAGGCCCGCCTTCTCCAGCTTGGCGGCCATGGCCTGGACGAGATCGATGCCGAGGACGTCGCAGAGCTCCATCAGGTAGATGCCGATGTCGGCTGCCTCGTCGCGGATCTCCGCTCCGTGGGAGTCGACACGTGAGCCGATCTCGGCGCCATTCTTCCACAGGAAATGCTCGAGCAGCTCGGAGGCCTCCAGCGATATGGCGATGGCCAGGTCCTTCGGGTTGTGGAACTGCTTCCAGTCCCGCTCCCGCATGAACTGTTGCAGGCGATCCTTGAACGCCGCGTACGCTTCACCACTCATGGCTCATCTTAGCGCTTTTTTGCGTGCAGCGCCGGCGTCACCGAGCACGTCGGGGGTCCGCGGGAGTTGAGCCGCCACTTGACGATGCTCTTCACCGCCGATACCTTGTCTTTTAGTACGAGTCCGAAATATTCGGGGTAGGAGTAAATGCGCATGGAAAGCGAGATCCGGCTGGTCGAGCTGATCTACCAGATCAACAGGAGGATCTGGAAGTTGATCTCGCCTCTGGTCAAGAAAGAGCAGCTTTCTATCACCGAGCTCCTCGTGCTCGGGATCATGAACAGGAAGAAAACAAGCCACGTGCTTCAGCTGGCAACCGTGATCGGCGTGTCCCCCAGCACCCTGACGGGAATACTCGACAGGCTCGTCCTGCATGGATTTCTCCAACGCAGCCAGGATCCGAGTGACCGCAGGAGCGTGTGCATGACGGCAACACCGAAGCTGGAGTTGTTCGTCCGCGACTGGACTGCCCCGATCGACAAGGTCTTGCGGGCCAGGCTCGCGCCAATGGCGGAGTCTCGAAAGGCACGACTGACCGCGGACCTGCAGCAGCTGCTGGACAGCCTGGAAGAGGAAGGCGAGGACGGCACCAGGCCGCATGCATCCATGCAGGGCGTCGTGCGCGGCCGATAGGGCGAAGAAGGAGTGGAGGCTTCGTGAAACAGTACCTGAGGTCCCCAGGGGCCATGATGATCGCGGTGGGTATCCTGCTGCTGGCAGCCGGCGGTGTTCCGTTCGCTTTCGCGCAGTCAGCGTCCCTGTCGGTTGACGATGCCGTCACGACGGCACTGCAGAAAGACCCGAGTGTCCAAAGCTCGAGCTGGGACTGGCTTTCTGCAAGCGCAAACGCGGAGGCGGCCAGGTGGCGGCAATTGCCCTCCCTGTCGCTCAGCGCCGGCTACCAGAGGCTGAGCGACATTCCCGCTGCGTCCCTGAGCGATGCCGATCCGTTCTACGGGGTTTTCCCGGGCGCCCCGGCGACGATAGACTTCGCCTTCCCGGCGTCGCTGGACAACTACTTCACACTTGCGGTGAATATGCAGTACACGGTCTTTGCAGGCTACCGCATCCGTGAAGCTGCCGCCCTGGCCCAGCTCCAGGCCGACAGCAAGCGCGTGGGCACCGAGATGGTGAAGCGGGCCCTCATCTTCGAGGTACGCCGCGCCTACTGGGAAGCCGTGCGCGCCACGAGCAACCGCCAGATGCTGCAGAAGAACCTGGAGCTCATGACGGCCAGCAAGCAGCTCACCGACCAGCAGGCAGCTCAAGGGACGGCCACCAAGGCGGACCAGCTCGCCGCGGAAACGCGCTATAACCAGGCCGAGCTCGACCTCGGGGACGCGACTGCCCGTCAGAACAAGGCCTACCTGACACTCGCGTCGCTGATCGGCAATGATACGATCGCCGTGAGCCATGCGGCGCAACCGGGCGATGCGCCGCCACCGCTGGATCTCAGCTCGAAGCCCGGGGACCCCGAAGAGGCGGGTTTCAGTCAGGCGCTCGATGAGAGCGACCTGCTGACAAAGGCCATGGCCCGCCGCCCGGAGACCCGCATGTCCACGCTTGCCACGCAAATGGCCGGACACGCGCTTACGCAGGCACAGGCAGGCCTGTATCCCACGGTGACGCTGACAGGCAACTTCACCTACGCCGACCCGAACCAGCGCGTGGCCTTCCAGACGGATCCCACGATTTTCACCGGCACGTGGGCCGTGGGCGTCCAGGTGGGCTACGACATAGGGGGATTGCCCGCAACCCTCTCGTCGATCAAGGCGCAGGAACAGGCTCTGAAAAAGACCCAGGCGGACGCGGACAAGCAGCGCACCACGGTAACCCTCGACGTGCGGTCATGCATCATCAATCTCGAGCAGGCACGGCGGGACGTCTCCTTGATCCAGGGGGCCGTGGAACAGGCTGCCGAGGACCTTCGCGTCGCCCAGCAGAGGCGAACAAGCGGCACGGCGAACGACATGGACGTGCTCACCGCTCAGTTCAATGTCGCTGCGAGCCAATTTCAACGTCACCAACAGGGAGATCGACGTACAGATCGCCTCCGCGGACCTGGGGCGGGCAACCGCCCTGGACGAGGTGAAGTAAGGCAGGGTCATGTTAAGAATATTGAGATATATCCGGCCGTACGCCATACCGGTGGCCGCCGTCCTGGTGCTGATCTTCGGGCAGTGCATGTCGGATCTCTACCTGCCCACCCTGATGTCGGACATCGTCAACAAGGGCATCACCAACGGCGACATCAGCTACATCATGAACACGGGCGGCCTCATGCTCCTGGTGGCGCTCGGCGGCTCCGCGTGCGCAATCCTGGCGGGCTACCTCTCTTCCCACTCCGCCATGGGCCTGGGTGAGATCCTGCGCGAAAAGATCTACGCCCACGTGCTGCGCTTCTCCCTCCATGAGTTCGACAAGCTGGGCACGCCTTCCCTTGTCACCCGCAGCACGAACGATGTGACGCAGGTCCAGATGTTCACCCTCATCCTGATGCGCATGATCATCAGCGCGCCCATCATGGCGACCGGGGGAATCATCCTGGCCGTCTCCAAGGACGCAGGTCTCTCGTGGGTCATCATCATCGTGATTCCCCTCCTCGCTGCCACCATCATCACCGTCGCCCTGAAGGGCTTCCCGCTGTTCAGGTCCATCCAGAAGAAGATCGACAAGATCAACCTCGTGCTGCGCGAGGGCCTGACCGGCGTGCGGGTCATCCGCGCCTTCAACAGGATCGACGACGAGAAGGAGCGGTTCCGCGAGGCGAGCTTCGATCTCATGAAGACTTCCATCCAGGTCAACCGCATGATGGCCGCCCTGATGCCCATCCTCATGCTCATCATGAACCTGACCACCGTCACCATCATCTGGTTCGGCAGCAGCCGCGTCGACCGCGGCGTCTCGAACGTGGGCAACATGATGGCGTTCCTCCAGTACGCCATGCAGATCCTGTTCTCGCTCCTCATGGCCTCGCTCCTCTTCATCATGTTCCCCCGCGCGCAAGCCTCGGCCGACAGGATCAACGAGGTGCTCGCCACCGATCCCTCGATCGAGGATCCGAAAACGGTGCGTGACAGGGAAAGCGCCAGGAAAGGGTACGTCGAGTTTCAGGACGTCACCTTCAGCTATCACGGCGCGGACGAGCCGGCCATCACCGGCATCAGCTTCTCCGCGGCCCCGGGGGAGGTCACCGCCATCATTGGCAGCACGGGCTCGGGGAAATCGACGCTCATCAATCTCATTCCACGATTCTACGACGTGAACAGCGGCGCCATCCTGATTGACGGGGTGGATGTCCGCGAGATGTCGCAGAAGGCGCTGCGGGCGAAGATCGGTCTTGTTCCCCAGAAGGCGATCCTCTTTTCCGGAACCATCGCGGACAACATCAGGTACGGAAGACGGGATGCCGACGAGGCGGAGGTGAAGCGCGCCGCGGAAATCGCGCAAGCCCTGGATTTCATCTCCGCAATGAAGGACGGCTTCGATTCCATCATCGCCCAGGGCGGGACGAACGTCTCCGGCGGGCAGAAACAGCGCATCTCCATCGCGCGGGCCCTGATCAAGAAGCCTGAAATCTACCTGTTCGACGACAGTTTTTCCGCGCTGGACTTCAAGACCGACGCGCGTCTCAGGGCCGCCCTCCGCAAGGAGACGGCGGATGCCACCGTGCTGATCGTTGGCCAGAGAGTCGCCACGATCATGGACGCCGATCGGATCATCGTCCTGGACGAAGGACGGATCGCCGGCATGGGAACGCACAAGGAGCTGTACGCGACCTGCGATGTGTACCGCGAGATCGTGGCCTCCCAGCTCTCGGAGGAGGAGATTGCATGAGTGACGCGCGCAGGGATCAGCGACCCGCGGGTCCGCCCGCGGGGATGTTCGGCCGCGGCGGAGGGAGAGGGCCGGGCGGCGGGTTCATGGGAGGCATGGGCAGGGGCGTCGCGGAGAAGCCCAAGGACTTCGTGGGGACGCTGAAGCGGTTCATGGTCTATTTCAGGCCCCGTCGGGTGCAGCTGGCCATCGTGTTCGTCTTCGCGGTGCTGAGCACCGTCTTCACGATCCTGGGCCCCAAGCTCATGGGCAAGGTGACGACAAAGCTCTTCGACGGGCTGATCTCCAAGTACATGGCGGTCTTCCTCCACAAGCCGATGCCCTCCATTGATTTCGCCTACATCGGGCAGATCATTGTCATACTGATCGCGCTGTACGTCATCAGCGCGATATTCAGCTACATACAGCAATACCAGATGGCCGGCGTGTCGCAGAGGATTGTTTTCGACATGCGCCAGGACATGGAGGACAAGCTCTCCCGCCTGCCCCTCAAATTCTACGACGGGCGGACCCACGGCGAGATCATGAGCCGGGTCACGAACGACATTGACAACATAAGCACAACGCTCCAGCAGAGCCTCACGCAGCTGGTCACCTCCGCGTGCACCATCATCGGCGTGCTGATCATGATGCTCACGATCAGCGGATGGCTGACCCTCATTACGATCGTCACCCTGCCGCTCTCTTTCCTGGCAACCATGACAATCGCGAAGTTGTCTCAGAAGAACTTCGCCGGCCAGCAGAAAGAGCTGGGCGAGCTCAACGGCCACGTTGAGGAAATGTACACGGGATTGAAGATCGTGAAGGCCTTCGGGCGGGAGGACGAAGCCCTCCAGGAGTTCCGCGAAATTAACGGGCGTCTCTACAATTCCGCGTGGAGGGCCCAGTTCGTTTCGGGGATCATGATCCCCATGATCAACTTCGTCAACAATATCGGCTACGTCCTGGTCTGCGTGGTCGGGGGCATCATGGCGGCGCACAAGGCGCTGAAGCTCGGGGACATCCAGGCGTTCATCCAGTATTCCCGGCAGTTCACCCAACCCATAGCGCAGACGGCCAACATCGCCAATATTCTGCAGTCGACGATCGCGTCGGCCGAAAGGGTGTTCGAGATCCTTGATGAAGTCGAGGAGGTCCCGGACAAGCCGGACGCCGTCGTCATAGCAGCCCCCCGGGGAGATGTTCAATTCCAGAACGTCCGTTTCGGCTACAAGGAAGGCGTCCCCCTGATGGAAAACATGAATATCGACGTCAGGGAGGGGCAAACCATAGCGATCGTCGGGCCAACCGGGGCGGGAAAGACCACGTTGGTGAACCTCCTCATGCGATTCTACGAGATCAACGACGGCCGGATTCTCGTGGATGGGGTGGACATCAGGGACCTGAGGCGCGGAGAGCTCCGCACGCTGTTTGGCATGGTCCTGCAGGATACATGGCTCTTCAACGGCACCATCCGGGAGAATATCGCGTACGGCCGGGAGGGCGCGACGGATGAGCAGGTCGTCCAGGCCGCCAAGGCAGCCCATGCCGATCACTTCATCCGTGCCCTTCCCGACGGCTACGACTCCCAGCTGACAGAGGAAGCCTCGAACATCTCCCAGGGGGAAAAACAGCTCCTCACCATTGCCCGCGCCATTCTGAGCGACCCGGCAATCCTGATCCTGGACGAGGCGACCAGCAGCGTCGATACCCGGACGGAAGTGTATATCCAGAAGGCCATGCAGGGGCTCATGAAGGGCCGCACCAGCTTCGTGATCGCCCACCGTCTCTCGACGATACGCGGGGCGGAGCTGATCCTGGTCATGAACAACGGGAGCATTATTGAGATGGGCAATCACAAGGAGCTAATGGATAGGGGCGGATTCTACGCTGATCTCTACAACAGCCAGTTCACTGGCGCATATGTCGATGAGCAAGGGGTTTAGTCATGAGTGATTTGGAGAAGACGAACAAAGGTCAAGGGACACAGCTCGAAACCCAGAGGGGGAGCCTCGAGGGGAATAATCATCGAGGCCTGCAGAAAGTGGAAGAATCCCCTGACAAGAAAAAGCGACGCCGGGGACCGCGCGTGGTAGGCTCCATCGTCCTTGTCGTGCTGATTGCCGCGGGGGTGATTTACGGCAGGTCGTGGCTAATCGACAACATCACCTATACGAGCACGGACGACGCGATCATTGACGGCAATCACGTCAACATAAGCGCGAAGATGCTGGGGCGGATACAGACCATGGCCGTGGCGGAGGGCTCGAAGGTCCAGCCGGGCCAGCTTCTGGTCACGCTGGATGACAGCGACCTGCGCGCCCAGGAGACGCAGGCTTCCGCGGCCCTGGCCTACGCAAAACAAAATCTCCTCCTGGCCAAGGTCAACCTGGACAGAACCCAGGACGACTTCAACCGCACGAGCGCCCTCTACAAGGGCGGCTCGACCACGCGGGAGCAGTACGAGCACGCCTCGAGCGCCCTGGACGCGGCCAACGCCCAGTACTCCGTTGCCCAGGCGCAGGTTGACACGTCGAACGCGCAGCTCGGCGTGATTGCGAACCAACTCCTCAATACGCGGATCACCGCTCCCCTTGCCGGAGTCGTTGCGACAAAGAGCCTGATGCCCGGCGACGTGGTGCAGCCCAGCCAGACCATTTACACCATCAACGACCTGAGCAACATCTGGGTCACGGCCAACTTCGAAGAGACGAAGCTCAATCGGATCCGCGTGGGAGCGCCGGCACTCGTCACCGTGGATGCCTACAACTCTCATCCCTTTACCGGCAAGGTTGCGTTGATCGGCGCGGGCATCGTCCCTTCGCCCTTCTCGATCGGGGATTTCACGAAAACGACCCAGCGGGTTCCCATAAAAATCCTTCTGGATGCGTTCCCCGAGTCCATGGTTCTCCTGCCGGGCATGTCGGTCGAGGTGAAGATCAAGGCAGAGTGACGAAGGAGGCGCACGTGGAACTCTTCGCGCTGATGCAGGAGCGGCGGTCGCAGAGAGGCCCGTATGACGCGAAGCGTCCGGTCTCGAGAGAGGACGTGAGGCGGATCATCGAGGCGGCGCGTTGGGCGCCGACAGCCCACAACATGCAGAACTTCCAGGTTGTCGTCATCGACGACCGGGACGTGCTGCGGCGGATCGGTGAAATGAGCTTCTCCCTCTCCGAAGAGTTCGTGCGCGAAAACTACCGCCAGCTGTCGTTCTCCGAAGAGGAGCTGGCAAGAAAGAAAGTCGGGGTTCTCGGCGCGATGTTTCCTCCGTTCATGCGAAAGCCCGATTTCCGGCTTTCGGACCTGACCGAGGAAGACAGGAAGGCCGCGGGCGCACGAGTGCCGCTGCAGGCGAGCGCCGTCATGATGGTTGTCCTCTACGATCCGCGGCAGCGGGCGCCGGCGTCGGAGGGAGATTTCCTGGGAATCATGAGCCTCGGATGCGTCATGGAGAACATGTGGCTCATGGCAGGCTCCCTCGGCATCGCTTTGCACATCGTGAGCTCCCTGGCGGCGGGTCCCGCGGAAAGAGACCTCAAGGCTCTCCTCGGCGTCCCCGCGGAGCTGAAGGTGGCTTTCACGTGCCGGATGGGATACCCCGCCGGGCCGGAGAGGCCGTACCTGAGAGTGCGCCGTGAGCTGGAGGATTTCACGCACCACAACCGCTTCGGAGAGAAGAGGCTCGGGTGACGAGGAGCACCACGATGCGCACGATCACCCTGGAAGAGCACTTCCTGCGCCCGGCATCCCTGGTGGGGCAGGGATCGGAAATGGGACGCCAGGGCCGCGGTTCCGGCGGAGACCTTGCCCGCAGTCCATTCGGCGAGCGCTTGCTGGATCTCGGGGAGCGCAGGATCGCCGAAATGGACGCTGCGGGCATCGACGTCCAGGTCCTGTCGCTTGCCTCCCCGGGGGTGGAGCAGCTCGACGAGACCGGGTCAGCAGTCGCCGCGCGCGAGGCGAACGACTACCTGGCGGAGGCCGTGAGGCGCCACCCGAGCCGGTTTGCGGCATTCGCTACGCTGCCCACCCCTGCTCCGGACGCCGCGGCGGAAGAGCTCGCGCGGACCGTTCGGGATTACGCGTTCAAGGGCGCCATGATCAAGGGTCACAGCCGGGGCCGCTACCTGGACGACGAGTTCTTCTGGCCGATCCTTCAACGTGCCGAGGCGCTCCAGGTCCCGCTCTACCTTCATCCGGCCCCTCCGCCGCCGCAGGTGATCGCGGCCTCCTACACGGGAAACTTCGCGCCGGAGGTGACCACCGCGCTCTCCACCAGGGCCTGGGGCTGGCACATCGAGACCGCCACCCATGTCCTGCGCCTCATCCTGAGCGGCGCGTTCGACCGGTATCCGAAACTGCAGATGATCATCGGCCACATGGGCGAGGCGCTCCCGTTCATGCTGCCGAGGATCGAGAGCTCCCTTCCCGTGCAGGTGACAAAGCTGAAACGCCCCGTCGGCGCCTACTTGCGGGAGAACCTCAACTATACGTTCAGCGGCTTCAACTTCACGGCGACCTTCCTCGACCTGCTCCTTCAAGTCGGTGCCGACCGCATCATGTTTTCGGCAGATTACCCTTTTGGCTCGATGACGCAGGCGCGCGCCTTCCTGGACAACCTACCGGTGAGCACCGTCGACAAAGAGCGGATCGCACACGGCAACGCGGAGCGCCTGCTGCGCATACCGCGCGATGGAGGCGGCGACGCCGACACCTGAGCGCCGCGGGAATGCTGCGCGCGGGATATCCTCGTCGTCCTTTGAAAGGCTTGGGCGCCTGATCTGGACGAGTGACAAGACACCCGTCGTGTTCCGTGTCTTTCGCTTCATATTCCTGCTCCCTTGCCGCATGCCGTCAGTACCCCTTGTAGAGACCGAACGAATCGCGCCAGGCCTTGTACGAGCCGTACTTGACCTCGCAGGTCTTGTGCAGCTTCAGGAGGCGCGGGAGCGCCCACTCCTTTTCGGGAAGCTGGTCAGCCACGAATCGGCTGAACTTCTTCAGGTTGTAGCAGGGGATGGCGGCGAACATGTGGTGCTCGATGTGGTGCTCCATCCGCCAGTACAGGAACGAGGTGAGGGGGCCGAGGAGCGCGTCACCGCAGGAGATCCGGAAGTCCGGGTTGTTGGCCTCGCATGCGGCGTGCTGGTGAATGCCCGCTTCGTAGCCGATCCAGCCCGCCCCGTAGAACGGCGCAAGCGTGACCAGGATGGGAATGAACCACCACCCCAGCGCGATACACGCGGCGCAGAACGCCGCGTGACCGACCAGGCTTGCCGCGTGCATCCGCATGACCTGGCGCCGCTCCTTCTCGTTCGCGTTCTGCCAGATGAACTGCTCCCACGTGTCCAGGTTGAAACCGCGACCCCGCCATCCCTTGGACAGGGGCTTGAAGGTGAAGAGGCGCCACAGGCTCTGCGCCATCTCCTTCGGGTGGATGGCGGCGAGGAAGAGGCCGAGGATGAGCTTCCCCTTCAGCTCCACGTAGTTGGGCGTGTCCTCACCGTCAGCGCCCTGGTAGAGGGTGTAGCGGTGGTGGTACTTCAGGTGGCTCAGCCGGTAGAAGTGCGGGTTGAAGGGCCAGTCGAGCCACCCGAAGAACGAGGTGAACGCCACGTTCAGCCACTTGCTGCGGAAGACCGTGTTGTGGCTGAGCTCGTGCAGCGCGTTGCCGAAGAAGCCGTAGAATGTCCCGTGAAAGTAGAGGGCGAATGCCAGGAGCACCCACAGCCTCGCACTGAACGCCCAGGAGCAGAGTGTCCCCGTTGCCCCGAACAGCAGCAGGAACGGGACGGCGTGCAGCAGGCCCTTGACGTTGCTCTTCTTCGTGAAGCGCGCCAGGTCCTCCTTGCTGATATTCACGCGGACCCAGGGGATGTCCACGTGCTTCCACTCGGTCAGGGGGTTCCATTTCCTCGCGGTTTCCTTCGCGGTTTCCATGGAGCGAAGCTACTGCCGTCGGTCCCTGCCAGGCAACCGGTATCGCCATCACGCGGCAGGGGGGCCACGCGCGCGCCGCACGCACGTTGTCATCACCGACGCGTCCGCGTATCTTCATAGAGAGAAGAAGAACATCGGAAAGATCCGAGAAGGAGTGCTTCGTGCCTGAACAAATGAAGGCGATCCGTTTCCATGAATATGGCGGCGCCGAGAAATTGCTCCTCGAGAGCATCACGCGGCCGACGCCCAAGCCCACCGAGGTCTTGATCAGGGTGCAGTACGCGGGTGTGAATCCCATTGACTGGAAGATCAGGGCCGGCTTCCTCAAAGAGCACATGCCCGTGCAGTTTCCCTGCGTCCCGGGCATCGACGTTTCCGGCACCATCGAGGCGCTCGGTTCCGAGGTAAAGAGCCTCAAGAAAGGCCAGGCAGTATTCGGGGTCGCCCGCGGGGCATACGCCGAGTACGCCATAGCGTCGGCGAGCGATGTCACGCCGAAGCCTGATGGCGTGAGCTTCGAGCTGGCGGCGGCACTTCCCATAGGAGCGCTGACGGCCTGGCAGACCGTCGAGGACGCGGGGGTAAAGTCCGGGCAGACGGTCGTTGTCCTGGGCGCCGCGGGGGGCGTCGGCCAGTTTGCCGTCCAATTGGCGCGCGCCAAGGGAGCGAAGGTGTATGGGACCGCTTCGGCCGCGAACATGGACTTCGTGAAATCCCTGGGCGCGGAAAAGGTGATCGACTACGGCAAGGGTCCGCTGGAAGCCGAGATCAAGAATGCGGACGTTGTCATCGATACCGTGGGCGGGGAAACTCTCGATGCCGCGTACGGTCTCCTGAAGCAGGGTGGCGTGCTGGTGACAGTCGCCGGCCAGGTTTCCGAGCAAAAGGCAAAGACGCACGGCGTGAAAGCACTGGGATCCCGCAGAGGGACAACCGACAAGTTGAAAACCATCGGCGCCCTGGCAGCGTCAAAATCGCTGCGCATCGAGATCGGGAAGGTTTTCCCGCTTGCCGAGGCCGGGGCCGCCCAGGAGCTGAGCCAGACACGACACGGAAGAGGGCGCATCGTCCTGAGAGTGCACCCGTAGGGCCATGTGGATCCGATCAGGGGATCGCAGGAGGGAATGATGAACGAGCGCCGCCTGGGGGCCCAGGGGCCCAAGGTGTCATGCGTCGGTCTTGGCTGCATGGCAATGTCCGGCACGTACGGTCCCGTGGATGATGTGGAGAGCATCGCCACCATTCACGAAGCCATCGAGCGGGGCGTCACCCTGCTCGATACGGGGGACTTCTACGGCAGGGGTCACAACGAGCTCCTGCTGAAAGAGGCGCTCAAGGGCGGAAAAAGGGACCGTGTCTTCATCCAGGTGAAGTTCGGCGCGCAGCTGGAGCCTTCCGGCCGCTTCGTCGGCTTCGACGGACGCCCTGCCGCCGTCAAGACATTCCTGACGTATACGCTGACCCGCCTGGGAACGGATCACGTGGACTTGTATCAACCTTCGCGCCTGGATCCGGCCGTTCCGATCGAGGAAACCGTCGGCGCGATCGCCGACATGGTGAAAGCGGGCTACGTTCGTTTCATTGGTCTCTCCGAGATGGGCGCGGGAACCATCAAGCGCGCTCATGCCGTTCATCCCATCACCGCGCTGCAGATCGAGTATTCGCTCATGAGCAGGAGACTGGAAGAAGAGATCCTGCCCGTCGTGCGAGCGCTGGGGATAGGCATGACAGCATACGGGGTCCTGTCGCGCGGCCTCCTGGCGCGCACGGGATCCGCGGAGTCGGGAAAGACTGATATCCGCGGCAGATTTCCTCGTTTCCAGGGAGAGAACCTGGACCGGAATCTCCGGCTCGTCGCGGCCCTCGACGGAATCGCAAAAAGAAAGGGTACCACGACGGCGCGGTTGGCCTACGCATGGGCGCTGTCTCGCGGCAATGACATCATCCCCCTGATAGGGGCGCGAAACAGGGGACAGCTTCGTGACTCTCTCGGTGCCCTGGAACTCTCCCTCACGCGGGCGGAGCTGGATGAGATAGAGAAGGCCGTCCCCGCCGCGGAAGTTGCCGGGGGGCGCTACGATGACGCCGGCATGCGGAGCCTGGACAGCGAGCGCGGAAAGGCATAGCGAAGCGCGAGGTCTTTGCCGGCCGGGGAAATTGAGTGGTCTATGCGGCGAGGGCCCGCGCCTCGTATACTGCGGCCGATGGACCTCTTCTCATCCGCTCCCGGCGCCCCCGCTCCCCTCGCCTTCCGCATGCGCCCGCGCACGCTCGACGAGTTCATCGGCCAGGAGCACATCGTCGGCAAGGGCCGCCTTCTCCGCCGGGTCATCCAGGCTGACCAGGTATCGTCGCTCATCTTCTACGGGCCGCCGGGTACGGGGAAGACCACCCTTGCGCAGGTCATCGCCAACACGACCAGGAGTCACTTCATCACGATGAACGCGGTCCTCACAGGAGTGAAGGACCTCAGGGAAGCGATCGACGTTGCGAAGGAGCACCGGGACCTCTACGGCCGGCGGACCACGCTGTTCGTGGACGAGGTGCACCGTTGGAACAAGGCACAGCAGGACGCGCTCCTGCCGTGGGTGGAAAACGGGACCGTGATCCTGGTGGGAGCCACCACGGAGAATCCCTACTTCGAGGTCAACCGGGCCCTCGTCAGCAGGAGCCGCATCTTCCAGCTCAAGCCGCTCACCGAGGAAGACCTGCACAAGGTGGCGCAGGCTGCCCTTGCCGATGCCGAGCGCGGGTACGGCGCTTTCCGCGTGGAGATCGCCCCGGACGCGCTGGAGCACCTCGTGAAGATCTCCAACGGCGATGCGCGCAGCCTCCTCAATGCGCTGGAGCTCGCTGTGGAGACCACGCCTGAGCATTTCCCGCCCCCCGCCGGTGAGCGCATCGTCATAACCCGGGAGATCGCGGAGGAGAGCATCCAGCGCAAGGTGGTGCTTTATGACAAGGAGGGGGACTACCACTTCGACATCATCAGCGCGTTCATCAAGTCGGTGCGGGGCTCGGATCCCGACGCAGCGTGGTATTGGCTGGCCCGCATGGTGATCGCCGGGGAGGACCCGCACTACATCTTCCGCCGCATGCTCATCCTGGCGAGCGAAGATGTCGGCATGGCAGACTCCCAGGCGCTGGCGGTCGTGGAAGCTGCGGCGGCGGCGTTCGACCGGGTGGGGATGCCGGAGGGCCGGTTTCACCTCGCCCACGCGGCGCTGTACCTCGCAACGGCGCCGAAGTCCAACTCGAACCTGGGGTTCTTCGATGCCCTGTCCCTGCTTGAATCCGAACAACGCGACGGCGACATCCCCAATCACCTGCGGGACGCGAGCCGCGACAAGGAAGGCTTCGGGCATGGAGAGGGTTACCTCTACCCTCACGCCTTCAAGGACCACTGGGTGGCGCAGCAGTACCTCCCCGCGAGCCTCCAGGGCAAGGTCTTCTACGCCCCGTCTTCCGTCGGCCGGGAGGCCGCCATCCGGGACGAGGTCCTGCGTCGGAGGGACGTACAGATCGCCACCGCACTGGAGCCGCCCTCGATCGAGGTCCTGACGTTCTCCCCGGGGGGGACGGCAAGCGCGCGCTGGATCGAGAGGCTTTCTTCCACCCGGCGCGAAGCGCTCACCGCGATCCGTGAAAGGACCTTCGCGCCCCTCGGCGTCCGGCGGCACAGCACGATCCTGGACGCGGACGCGGGCACCGGCCTGCTGCTGTGGGAGGCGCTGCGCCTCGCTCCCGAGGGCGGGGTGTGGGGAATCGTCGGGACCGAGAACGAAGCGGCACTGCTCGAGCACCGCATGGGAGAGCTGGAGCAGTCGCTCAGGCCCGTCATCCTGCGACGGGGCACGGAGCCCGACGTGAAAGTGGATTTCGTCGTGGGCCGCGACCTCTTCACCCGCGCTTCAAGCCCGGAGCGCGCCGCGCTCGCCCGCGCGCTGATGGGCTACCTGGCGGATGGAGGCGCGCTCTCCTTCGCCCAGGTGATCCCCGCGCACGGACAGAGACTCTCGGCGTTCTGCCGCGGACTTCCTGCTGAGCTCGTGAAGAAGATCGAAGCTGCCGAGGATCTCGTGTACTCCGATCCTGCCAACGACCTCGTATCATGGAAGGAAAACGACCTGGCCGAAGCGCTTCGTGACGCCGGTGCGAGCGAGGTCACTGTCGAGCTCCAGCGGTTTACGGATGCGCGGCGCATCTCGGAGCGCGAGCTCCTTGGCTGGCTGGCCCCCGCTTCGCCCTACGGTCGTACCCTGGTTACCGCCCTCACCCCGCCTGAAATCCACCAGGCAGCGGAGGCATGGCGAGCCGCGCTCTTCGGCCGTGAGACCGCCTGGACGAGCACCGTGGCGTTCCTGGTGGCTCGCCGGTAGCCCGGGTGTCGCCGCATCCTGGCCACGGGGTCAGTGCCGCTTGGTGATCCTCCCGACGCCAACGGCGCCCTTGCCGGGCCCCGGGACGTCGTTCTGGTCCAGGCCGCCGATGAGCGCGAGCTGTGTGCCGAGCGCCGGCTTGACCGCCGCAGGTGGTAGTCCTGCCACTGGTGGATGGTGGCGGGGACACGGCGCGGCACCCCCGGATGCCATCTCAGATGTCGTGAAGGAGGGTGAGATAGTCGGTTTCGTTCTCGAAGTAGTGGACGTTCTGGCGCAGGACCACCTCCAGGCGGGTGTGGATGATGGTCTGGCGCGGCGGCGTCTTCTCCGCCAGGTACTGGTGGAGGATCTTCATCGTATAGTACCCCTGGTCGAACGGCTCCTGGCATATGACCCCGTCCACGACACGGTCACGGATCATCGCCGCGATCTCGCGCGACAGGTCGAAGCCGACCAGGTGGATACGGCCCGCCATGCCCTCGTCCCGCACGGCCCGGGCCACCTCTTGCAGAATTCCGTAGCTCACGAACAGTCCCCGCAGGCCCGGCTCGCCGCGGATGCACGAGCGCACGAATTCGTAAGCGTCCTCGCCGGTGCGCGAGAGCTTGTACGGCCCGAGCAGCTCGATGTGCGGGTGCTCGGCGATAGCCTGCCGGAACCCGATAATCCTCTGCTGGATGGGTGCCACGGGATCCCGGAACGTGATGATGCCCACCTTGCCCTCGCCCTGGACGAAGGTCCCCATGAGCTGGGCGGCGATGCGCCCGGAGTCGATGTAGTCGCACCCGACGTGGCACACCCTGCGGCTGGCGGGGATGTCGGACCCGATGGTCACCACGGGAATCCCGTCCGCCGTCAGCGAATCCACGGTCTCCAGGAGGGCGGCGGGATCCACCGGCGAGATGGCAAGCCCGTCCACGTGCTCCTTGCGCAGGGTGGTGATCATCTGGATCTGCTGCTCGGGGTGGCGGAGGTCTGCCGAGCGCAGCTCGACCTGCACACCGTAGTCCCGCAGCTCGCGCTGGGCCCGCCGTATGCCGGCCGCCACCTCGTCCCAGAAGTAGCGAGGCTCTGAGAACACCACCACTCCCAGCCGGAGCGTGCGGTTGCGGCGCAGGGACCGGGCCGCGCGGTTGGGTTGGAACCCCATGGCGCGGGCCTTCTCGCGCACCAGCGCCTTCGTCTTCTCGTTCACCAGCCCGTGGTCGTTGAGCGCCCGGCTCACCGTGGTGCGGGAAAGGTTGAGCGCCCGCGCGATGTCCGCGGTGGTGACGGTGCCGGGCACGGGCCTCCCGGGTGTCTCGGTCACTTCAGGCTCCCGAGGGTGAGCCCCTCGACGTAGTACTTCTTGGTGAAGAAGTAGATGACCACGATGGGAAGGGTCGCGACGAACAGCCCGGCGAATCCCTGTCCCAGCGACGTGGCGTGTGTGACCATCGGGCCCGACCCGAAGATGTACATGATCTTCGGCATGATAGTCATGAGCTGGTCCTGCTGCAGGAACAGGAGGCCGATGAGGTAGTCCGTCCAGACCGCGGAGAAGTTGAAGAGGAGCACCGTGATGACCACGCCCTTCGACAGTGGGAAGACGATGCTCCAGAAGATGCGCAGGTCGCTCACGCCGTCCATCTTGGCCGCCTCGATGAGCTCGGGGGAGAACTCGTCGAAGTAGCTCTTGAAGAGGTAGACGGAGAACGGCAGCCGCAGGCCGAGGAAGATCAGCAGCGCCCCGAGCAGGTTGTTCACGAGGTGCAGGTCCCTGTACTGCAGGAACAGGGGCAGCGCGATGAGCATGGTGGAAACGTAGATGCATGCATTCATGAACGATGCCAATCCCCTGCGGAAGTGGAACTTCATGAAAGAGATGGCGTAGCCGGCAATCCCGCCCAGGACGATGGTGAGCGCGCAGGTGGCCACCCCGAGAAACCCGCTGTTGCGCACTCCGTCCCCGAGACCGCTTGCGAATGCATCGCGGAAGTTGCCAAGACCGAAACCGGTCGGCTTCACCAGCAGCCCTCGCGCCAGGTCGTTGCCGGAGCGGAACGGCGTCACGATGAGGATGACGACCATCGCGACGATGGTGAGGCTGTAGAGCACGAACGGCACCTGGACGAGGACCGATCCCACCGTGGTCTGTCTCACCTTAGCCATTGGCCCTCCTCGCCTTCCGTTCGGCCCCGGAGGTGCGGAAGACGTAGTAGTAGATGAAGATGGTGGTGAGCAGTATCAGGATCACACCGGCCGCGCTTCCCCGGCCGATCTCCTGGAGCCGGAAGATGTTCAGGTAGATAAAGTACTCCAGCACCGTTGAGGAGTAGCCGGGCCCGCCCGCTGTCATGACATGAATATAGTTGAAGAGGAAGGCCATGAGCCCGATCACCTGCAGGACGATGTAGATCTTGATCGTGGAAGAAAGCAACGGGAGGGTGATTCCAAAGTAGCGCTGGGTGGAGCTGGCCCCGTCGATTTCCGCCGCTTCGTAGATGCCGACGTCAATCGTGGTCAGGCGGGCCAGGAAAAGGAGCAGGGCGAAGCCGATGTTCTTCCACACCAGGGACACGATGATGGAGAACAAGGAGAGGCCAGGCGCTCCCAGCCAGTCCTGGGCCAGGAAGCCCAGCCCGATCGCGCTGAAGAAGGCGTTGAGCGGGCCGACCTTATTCAGGATCTCGGTGAGCACCCGGGCCACCACGACGTCGGGGAGCACCACCGGGATGAAGAAGAGGAAGGTGTAGATCCTGTAGCCGGGGATCCGGGAGAAAATGGCCTGGCCGAATGCCAGGGCGATGACTGCCACCACGGGAACGACGCCTAGGATGATGAAGACGTTGTTGAGCATCGTGGCGAAGAAATGAGGGTCCTTCAACAATACGGCGTAGTTGCGCAGGTCGTTGAAGCCCTGCGGCCGCAGGTTGCTCCATCCCTCCAGGCTGAAGAGGAACATCCGGATGATCGGGTTGATGAAGATGAACGCGATCAGGGCAAGGGCCGGGAGGACGAACAGGTATCCCTTGGCCGAAAACCCCAGTCGTGAGCGCGTGATCGTCCTCCCTTTTTCTCTGCGCTGAGAACGGCGGGAGCGCTTGCCCCCGCCGTCAATGCGATTGATACGGGCCGCTACTGCGGCAGGATTGCCTCGAGCTCCGTGGCGTACTGCTGCGCCGAGATCTGCCCCTCCAGCCAGGAGTTGCTGAACTTCTCCGCGGCGGAGCTGAACGGCCGGCTCCAGAACGCGTGGCCCTCGGGATACGTGTCGATGGTCTGGTGAACGGACGCAAATCGCTTCAGTTCGGCGCCGGGGATATTGAAGTCCGAAAGCTTCATCCGCTTGTCCACCGGGAACAGGCCGTTGGCAACGAACTGCGCCACGATGTCCTTGTCGAAGACGAGCTCCTTGATGAACGCCGCGGCTTCCTTCGGGTGCTTGGTCCACTTCGTGATCCCGATGCCATCGCCGAAGATCGGGTCCAGCATCGCCAGCTTGCCGGTTCCGCCCATGCTCGGCCACTCCATGATACCCACGTTGTCCTCGCCGAGTGCCTGCACATAGATGGAGTACAAGGCGGGGAACAGCGGGATTATGGCGACTTTCTTCGCGGTAAACTGGCCCCACAGGTCATTGATGGAGATGGTGTTCCCGCCGTCCAGGTAGTACCCGGCGTCCCGGAAGGCCTTCCACTTGTTCATGACGTCCGCGAACACGTTGTTGTACAGGGGCTTCTTGTTGTAGTAGGGTATGACGTCGGTGATCTTGTCCACGTACGTTGGGAAGGTGAAGCTGAACCACCAGTCGGCGAAGATCCCTTCCTTGTTGGCATACCCGAAGGGGGCGATCCCCGCCTGCTTCAGCTGCTTGCAGACCGCGAGAAACTGGTCGTAGGTCCACTTGGGCAGGGAATTAGTCCAGTCGATGCCCGCTTGGGTCATCATCTGCTTGTTGTAGGCGATGGCGATGTAGTTGTTGCCGTAGGCGGTGCCATCAGACGTCCCCGGTCACCGGATCCGTGCAGCTGGCCAGGAGCAGGAGGTTGGACAGCTCGTCCTTGGTGAAGAGGTTGTTCTTGTTCAGCGGAAGGTGCAGGCCCTGCTGCCCGCTCGTGACGATGTCGGCGAGGCCGGTCCAGTTGAACGTGAGGTCCGGCCCGGACTGGGACATGGCCGACGCGGTGAGAAGCTCGCGGAACCCGCTGTCTCCCTTGTTCACGATGGTCACCGTGATGTTGCTGGACGCCTGCAGCTTGGCGGCGGCGGCCTGCATCACCTTGTTCAGGGCACTGTCCTTCTCGTACACGGTCCAGTACTCGAGGTTCACGGGTGCGCTTTCCTTCGTGGCTGTCCCAAAGGCCAGGAACGATGCCGCGCACAGGATCAACACGATACCCACGATTCTTCTCATGCCTGTACTCCTTCCCAATTATATGCTGCGGGGACCATCCGGCGGCGCAACGCGTCCCTTGCGACGGTTCCCCTCTTTCTCCCATTCCCACTCCACTTCCAGGGTGACGATCTTCCAGGCCGGGAACTCCACGGCGTACACGCCGCCACGCCCCTGCACGGTTTCCCCGCGACGTTCCGCGAGGTCGGTCCGATGCGCGGCCGCAACGGGCACCGCGAAACGGAGAGCGGCAGTCACGGTCTCTCCCGAGGCGTTCCAGAGTCTCACGATGCAGCCGTCCCCCTCCTCCGCCATCTTCAGGGCGCTGAGGACGATCTCAGGACGGTCGACGCTCACCAGGGAGCGTGCTTCCCCGCCGTTGCGGCCTCCCCCACCGAGGCTGAACACCAAGGGGGGCACCGCGTACTGGTGCGCGAGGCCCGGCACGCCGCCTTCCTTCCACGACCCCGCGTGCGGCATGATGGAATACTCGAAGACGTGCGTCCCGGGGCACTGTGCCCCCGGCGTCGGCAGCGTCCATCCGCCGTTGCCCTTGCGAGCCAGCAGGTCGGGGCGCGAAAGCCAACCGACGCAGCGCAGGAGCGTCAGGGCGATGACCGCGTTCCCCTTTCCGTCCAGGACAACCTCGTGATCCGGCAAGCCACGGTTGGCCACGGCGAGGCCGCGCCGCCCCGAGGAGACGCTCACGAAGGTCTTCTGCGGGTTCGTGGACGGCGGCTCCACCCAGTCCGCGAAGCCGGACGTGTCCCGGGGCGTGACAGGCCGGTCATCCACGGAGTAGATGCCCTCCGCGCTGGCTACCTGCGCCGGGGCACCGAGCGGGAACAGCACGCGCAGCCGGTGGTCTTCCGCGGTGTTCGTGACGGTGGTCTTCACGTCGATGCGCGGCGCGCCGGGACAGAGGGAAACCCTGGACTCGATGGGGATGTCGACAGGATCGGCGGACCTGCTCTGCCGGTCCGGCGCCAGGCGGCGCGGTGCCTTCACGACTCCCCTCACCACCATGACGGGGAACGACGGGGTGCCTTCGGCGCTGACCGCCACGCTTGCCGGATCGAGGGAGACCGTGTGGTCGCGGGCCGGCCAGGAGTACGTGTACTCGTCCCCGGCGTCGCCGCCGTCCTCGAAAACGTGCAGGCCCTCGTACGTCAGCCCCGTCCTCTTGTCCTTTACGCGGAGGGAGGCATTCGCCCGCTCGAAACTGACCAGGAACAGCTCGTTCTCCATCTGGCCATCCGAAAGCGGCGCGGGCCGGGCAGCGTCCGATTGCCCGTAGGTGAGGCGGTACGTGAAGAACGAGAGGCCAACCGAGGGCAGCCCCCGCGGGGAGAAGGAGAACTCCACGCGCCTCCCGCGGTACATCTCGGGCTGCGTGTGGAGGCTGAGCTGCATCGTGTCCTCGGGCTGCACCGCTTGGACCACGCCCTGCACCTCGCCGCCCGCGTCGTCACGCACCACGACGCCGGTGGGCATGCGTGACTCTCCCGCCGGGGTGAACTCCTCCAGGACCCCTGTCGCGAAGTTGACTTTCCTCAGGAGCTGCTCGCCGCAGACCACGCTCGCCCGGACCGCGTCCGCGCGGGAATGGAGAAGCGGGTTGAACACCGCGATACTCCCGTCCCACCCTGCACCGGCGGCGGCCGGCGCGCCTGCGACGCCCACCGACTTCCGGATGATCCCTGCCGCGGCATCCAGGACGGAGCCGCCGAGGTCTTCCAGGTGCCGATAGCGCTGCATCATCTCCGCGTGGATGGCATCCACCCCGCATCCGCAGATCGAATCATGGGGGAGGTTGGAGAGGAGGATCCGCCACGCCTGGCGCAACTCCGCCCGGGGGTAGGCACTCCCATAGAGGGCCCACGCGAGGGTGGAGAGCGGCTCGGCGTACTTCTCAAGCAGCAGCTCTGCGCGGTAGTTCGCCTGCTTGAGGTACATGCGGGTGGAGATCGTGCCACCGAGGAGGTACGCGCGGAAGCCTGACCGCAGCTCGCCTTCGACCCTCTGCAGGCGGAGCTTCTGCTCCCTCACCGCGTCGAGGTACTGCGCCAGGCTGCCGTGCCGAAGCTCCCATCCCGGCAGCTCCTTCCTGGCATGGCGAAGGTTGGACGGAAAGCTCGTCTCCGGCGCGACGTGGTCCACCCCGTTCATCAGCAGGATGGCATCCCCGTCCGTGAGCGGCCGAAGCAGGTCGAGCTTCAGCTTCAGTCGCTCCACGAAAGGCCCGGGCTGTTCCGGCATGCACGCGGCCACACCGTAGCTGAACGGGAGGTTCACTCCCAGGATCTCCGTCCCGTCCTTGCCGGCCCAGGCAAGCTCGGTGCGCGTGATCTCCGGACCCAGTCCCCGCCAGAACACGATCTCGTTCATGCCGAGGCCGGCGAGGATCTGCGGAAGCTGCGAGGGGTGACCGAAGGAATCAGGAAGGTAGCCGAGGTTCATGGACGGGCCCAGCTCCGCGCACAGTCGCTGCCCCTCCAGGTAATTACGGATATGCGCCTCGCCGGAGACCAGGAGCTCGTCGGGGAGAACGTACCAGGGACCGATCGAGATGCGGCCCGAGGCGACGTGGGAGGCAAGCAGTCCCTTGCGGTCGGGCCGGATCTCCAGGTAGTCCTGGATGGGTATGGTCTGACCGTCCAGCATGAAGGTGTACTCCGGGTCCTCGTCCAGCATGGAGAACAGCTCCTCCATGAGCCCCACGAGCATGTACCTGCTCTTTTCCCGGGTCATGTACCACTCCCGGTCCCAATGGGTGTGAGAAACAAAAAAGGCCCTCAGGGAAACCCCCTTTTGTTCGCCGTATGAAATCGTGTGTCAACTCATATTGGCACGAGTGCGGGGAATTGGCAAGTGCACTGCTCCGATACGCCTGCCACGTACCGGACGATGGGTTCAACGGCCCCAAAAGATCGGCCAGATGCGCTCGCACAGGGTCCTGACAGCCTGGCAGAGCCTGCTGCTTGGGCTTTTCACCCCCAGAACGGGCAATTGCCTCCCGAGCGTCAACCCTTTTCTGAAATCGTGTATCAATCATAATGGCACAAGATAAAGAAAAAAGGCCGCCTGCCGGTCCGCGCGCCTCACGGCTCGGCGTCCAGCTCCAGTACTGCAGCCAGGATCAGCATGGTGCTCAACGCAAGGTTGCGGATGTTCACCCGGTCCGGCGTGTCGCCGGGCATGTGGTACTGGGAGTCGCCGTACGGCCAGGAGCCGATGTTCATGACGGTGCGCCGAAACCCGGCTTTGATGAACATGCCGTCATCGTCGTTGATGTGCCCCTTGTGCGCAACACTGACTTGCAGCGGGATGGCGTAGCGCTCGGCACAACCGGCCACCAGGGCGGCAAGCTCCCGTCCCTCTTCCGTGCTCCAGCCGACCACGTGGGTCAGCCTGCCGGCGGCCATCTCCTCGTCGGACTTGCCGTCCAGCGAGTCCTGGTTGAGCACCGCTGTAATGACGTCACCGCGGGCGGCGGCTGCCTCGGCAGCGAAGCGGCTGGTCCACGGGGTGTGCTCCTCGTTGCAGAACAGGATCCGCACTGATCGGCGGAGGGTGAGCCCGGCCACCGCGCGGGCCAGCTCGAGGTTGGCCACGGTGCCCACGCCGTTGTCATGCGCGCCCGGCGAATCGATCCAGCTCATGGAGTCCTTGTGGGAGACGAGCTGGATGTACTCCTGGGGCAGCTCGCTGCCGCGCAGCGTAGCCTCGATGTTGGCGACGTCGTGGAAGGGATCTGCAGGATCAGGAGTCGAGTACCAGTGGTGGAGGGGCTTGGTGCGATCGCAGCGGAAGACCTGCACGCGGTGCGTGGTCCGGGTCACGGCGCAGCCGGCTTTCGCAAGCTCGCCCCGGATGTAGTCGTCAGCCTCCTCGAGCGTGTTCTTCGGCTGGCCAGGCCGTCTCTGGTTCACGGCCCGGTACGGGAGCGGATCGCGGGAAATGTGGAAGAGGTCCCGTTCCAGGCGCTCGGGTGAGATGCGCTGCAGCTCGGTCTTGATAGTCACCGGGGCCGCCGCGCGAGCCTTTCAGGCCGCCGCGCGAGCCTTTCAGGCCGCCGCGCGAGCCTTTCAGGCCGCTGGGTCATACAAAGAACGCCATGCCGAAGAGCCAGATGATGGTGGCAAACAAGACCAGCCACTCCATGAAGGGAAGGGCCCAGAAGCGGGGACGCTCGGGGCGGACGCTGGGATCGAGCATGGTGACCGGATCCACACCGTATGAGGCCAGCGGCGGCAGCACCAGGAAGGAGACGAAGGCGAGCGCCGCCGGCAGGCTGAGCAGGCTGGCGATCTTCTGCACTGACACTCCCCCCGCCGGCTGGACCAGGATTGCCACCCCGATACTGATGACCATTGCCAGTCCGCCGTAGAAGTAGGTCATCGCAGCACGCACGTGCGGCTTCAGGTTGTTCATCGGGAAGACGCCCACCGCGGCAGCGCCCAGTGATGCGGCTCCCGCAAAAAAAGCACCTATCCATCCCAGGACGCTGCCCAGCACGAGCCCCAGGTGCGCGACGAACGGCAGGAGGAGCAGCCCCGTTATCACCAGGCCGCCGTTGAACGCCCAGGAGCCGCGCGAAACACCGACCTCGCCCAGCTCGGAGATGAAGTGATTCAACGGCGAATACCTTTCGCCTGCCTTGCCGCGGTACCGCAAAGCTGCATAGAGGACCGCGAGGACGATCACGCACGCTGCGATGATGGCGAGCCAAGAGTAGATGCGGGTGGGCACGGAGAGACTATAGACCGAGACAGGTGAATCGTTAAGCCCTCGTCAAGACCTTGGTTGACAGCGCGGACGGGGCAGCCTTACGATCACCCGCAAAGGATACGCCATGAACATGCAGAACCTGCTGGGATCAGTCTTTCAGTCCGGATTCAGCAGCTCCTCCTCGAGCAGGATGGGGAACATGCTGAACCAGGCGAGCCGACTCGTGGGCGGCGACCAGAACCTGGCCGTGGGCGGGATCGGTGCTCTCGCCGGGGCGCTCATGGGATCGCGGAGAGGGCTGGGCGGCGCCATAAGCGGGGGCATCGGCGGCGGAGGAGTGGCGATGCTCGGCCTCATGGCCTACAACGCGCTCAAGAACAGCGGCACCATCCGGGCCCAGGGCTCCCCGCAGGCCTACCGTGAACCCCGCACCGACGTGGAACGCGCCGAGCTGGAGCAGCATTCCGAGCTCCTCCTGAAAGCCATGATCAACGCCGCAAAGGCCGACGGGCGGATCGACGAGTCCGAGATGAGCCGCCTCTTGGGCAAGGTCCGGGAGGACGGCGCAGACAGCGCCGAGCTGGATTTCCTCCGGGCGGAAATAGCGAGGCCCATGGACACCGCCGGCCTGGTGGCAGCGGCCAGGGGCAAGCCCGAGATCGCCGCGCAGGTCTACGCGGCATCGCTCCTTGCGATCGAGATCGACACGCCGGCCGAGGAGGACTACCTCGCGCAGCTCGCTGCATCACTCGAGCTCGCGCCGGCGGTGACGGAGCAGCTTCGTCGAAGCGCGGGAGTCACTTAGCGTAAAGCATGGAAAGCAGACACGTGTGCGGCGCCGGACCCGAGACGGTATTCTCCACGACGGGAGCTTCCGTCTCCCTGAAACGACTCTTTGGCTTCTCCTGCGGGACCTACGGCGAGGACACGGGGCTGGAACGCGTGCGCGGCCTCTTCGTCCTGGACACGGACCGCGGCAGGGTGGAGACCCACGCGCTGCGGGGCTCCCTGGCTGATGCACCGAATGGCTGTTCGACTCTCACGTGGGAGGGACGCAGCTTCCGGATCCAGAGTGACTGGGACTTCTCCTCCCCCGACGGCATCGCTTCGCGCGTGGACCGGGTCACGTGCCTCCAGGGCGGGCGGGTGCGCGTGCGCCGTGCCATGGCACGCTTCGTCTTCGCCCCGGGCGGCTACGAGGTCTTCACGCAGGAGAGCCGCTGGTGCCACGAGAGCCAGGGACAGTGGCGTGACGCGTTCGGCGGAGTGGACATCGCGAGCGAGGGCTCCCGCACGTGCATGGGCGCCGCCCCGTATGTGGCCCTCCGCGACACCACCACCGGGAAGGGACTGGCATTTCACCTCATTCCCCGAGGCAACTGGAAGATACGCCTGCAGACGGTGGCCTCCGGAATCGGCCTGCTGCCCGGCGCCAAGGTGCTGGAGATGGGCTTCGCAGACGAAACGCTGGACTGGGCCCTCGACGAAGGCGCGTCGCTCGTGATGCCCGAGATACTCATGCAGTTCCTTCCCGCGGGAGAGCCCCACGAGGTGACGGCGCCCCTGCACCGCTACCTCCTCTCACGGAGGCCGGACCCGAAGCCTCTCCCGCCCGTGCTCTACAACACCTGGTACGACGTCTATGACAAGCTCGACGTCGGGAGGCTGCGCGTGCAGCTCGCCGCGGCGCGCAAGGCCGGCTGCGAGGTCTTCGTCGTCGACGCGGGGTGGTACGGCCAGATGAAAGGCCCCTGGGACAGGCAGGTGGGGGACTTTCGCGAAAAGCTCGACGGGGCCTTCCACGGGCGGATGGCGGAGTTCGCCCGCGAAGTGCGCGCCGCCGGACTGGGTTTCGGCCTCTGGGTGGAGCCGGAGAGGTTGATGCCAGGCGTCCCCGTTGCCATCGAGCACCCCGACTGGTTTGCCCCGTCACCGGACGGCTGCCTGTATCCGCGGCTCACTGTCGCCGGGGCCCGGGACTACACCTGCCGGATGATCGCCGACCTGGTCAAGCGGTATGACCTGGCGTGGATCAAGATCGATATGAACCACGAGCTCGGCTCCGACCCCGACGGCGCGGAGTTCGCCGAGCACACCGACGCCTGGTATGGTATCGTCGACGAGCTCGCGCGCGCGTTTCCCCGACTCTGCATCGAGGGATGCCAGAGCGGTGCGCTAAGGATGGACCTCAATTCGCTCTTCCACGGCGACGTGAACTTCCTGAGCGACAACCAGAACCCGTTCATGTCCTCCCGGATCTACGAGCAGAGCCTGCTGCGCTACCTGCCAGGGTACATCTCCCGGTGGCTCTGCCTGAGGCCCGCGGGGGACAGCATCGCACTGTGCGGCGCGCCTTTCGCCGCCGCGGGCAAACGCGTCATCGTGGCCGGTGCCTGGGGATGGGAGAGAGCCGAGGTCGCCGACCTTGACCAGGCCTTCGCCATGGTGTTCCCGGGCATCCTTGGCCTGTCCGGCGACATCGCGGCTCTCGACGATGGTCACCAGGCCGAGCTGGCCAGGTGGATCGGATACTACAAGGCGTGGCGCGGCATGATCCGCCGCTCGGTGGCGCATCTCCTCACCGCACCCGGCCTCCTGTGCGAGCGCCGCGGCCATTCGGCGCTGCAGCTGATCGACGCAGCGGCGCGCCGTTCCCTTCTCTTCCTGTACTGGCACGATCTCATCGGCGGAATGGCCACGCTCAGGCCGCGCGGCCTCGCAGCGGACAGGATCTATTCGGTGAAAACCCTCGACGGACACGACGCCGCGCCGGCGGCAACCGGCCGCGAGCTCGAGGAAAGGGGAATCGAGATCTCGGTCGCAAACGGCCAGAGCGCACGGGTGGTAGCGCTGGAGGGATGAGGAGGCGTGGTGCGCGGCTGGCACGCACGAGAGAACCGGAAGAAGCTCGAAGCGATGGGGATATAGCCGTGGCAGCCATGGAAACCCGTCGGAAGCGGGTCGCGGTGATCGGGTCGGGAATGGCGGGGCTGATCGCGGGCGCCTCCCTCGCACGTGACGGCCACAAGGTCACGGTGTACGAGCAGTACGCGGAACCGGGCGGCGTGACGGCCACCATCACTCGGGATGGTTTCTCGTGGGACCTCGGCCCGCTGCTCCTGGAAGGCTTCGGCCCCGGGGAGGCCGGGACGCGCATCCTCGAGGAGATCGGCGTGCCGGCGTCGCGCGTCCGCGGCCTGGCCACCGAGCCGAGTGACCGCGGTATCGTTTTTCCGGACTTCGCGCTCTGGCGGCCGTCGGACTACCGGGGAGCGCTCTGGCGCAAGGATCACCTGCGGCGCGTCTTCCCTGAGGAGGCGCGCGGCCTCGATCGGTACTACCGCTTCTACCGGAGGATGTACCGGCTGGTGACCCTCAATCGCCGTTCGGAGCTTCGCGATGATGGGCGCGCGGCCGCTCTAGATCGTCTCCGCATGGCCCTGAACTACCTGCTCGTGAAGCGCTTCGGCACGCTGTCCGCGACCGAGCTCCTGGAGCGATTCTTCGACTCCCCGAGGCTGCGCGCCGTGTACACGGGCATCCTCGCCGACATGATGGTCACGCCGAGCGAGTTCCCGGCGCTGGGGGTGCCGCTGCTCAACCTGGAGTCGGCGTTCGACAGCCGCAACCCCGCGTCGGGCGAGCGGCCCGGGCCGCGAGCCGTCTACCGATACATCCGGGGCGGATGCGGTTCCCTGGTGAAGGCAGCGCTGGACGCCCTGGCGGCCGCGGGCGGCGTGGTTCGCACCTCCGCCGCGGTCACACGCATTACCACTGACGGCGGCAAGGCCACCGGCGTGATCGTGGACGGGAAGAGCGAGCCGGCCGACATCGTCGTCTCCACAGCCGGCGCGCGGGAGACATTCTACGAGCTCCTGGGCGCCGACAAGCTTCCGGGCGAGTACCGGTCGGTCATAGACGGCCAGGTCCAGATGGAATCCGTCTTCATGGTGCACCTCGGTCTCGACCGTGAGCCGGCCCAGCAGTCGGCGCTCTGCTACTACTATGGGACGTACGACGTGGAGAAGGGCGTTCGTGACATCCGCTCGGGCCGCTACCACGACGGCGCGGATGGCTTCGTCCTCTACATCCCGTCGCGCCACTCTCCCGGGATGGCACCGCCGGGATGCGCCGCGGTCACGATCTACACGGTGGCGCCCAACATCATCCAGGGCGCGGACTGGGAGGAAGGCAAGAAGCGGTACGCTGATCACCTCGTGGCCTGTGCCGAGAAGCACGTACCCGGCATTTCCGCCGCCGCGAAGACCCGCGTCATCGTCACGCCGGCCGACTTCCGCCGGCGGGTTCGCCAGGAGCACCACTCCTTCGGAGGCATCGCCCCGGTGAAGGACCGGCCAAACCCGAGCTACAGGACGCCAATCCAGGACCTGTGGTTCGCCGGGTCACAGAGCCAGGGCGGCGGTGGCGTTCTGGGCGTTATGAAGGGCGCCCGCGCGATGGTAAAAGAGATGCGGGGGGCGTAGAGCCCGGCGAGCCGAGCTTGACCAGCGGACCTCCCCATGTTATCATTCAATCAGAAGTGTAATCATGGTGCGAACGCAGATCCAGCTGACAGAAAATCAGGCAGAGACGCTGAAGGCCGTCGCGGCCCGCAGAGGCATCTCCATGGCTGAATTGATCCGCCAATCGATTGATCAACTCGTGGCGCGATCAGGGGAGAAGTCGCAACAGGAGCAACGCAAGAAGGCTGCCGCTGCTGCGGGAGCCTTCCGGTCGGGGAAAGGCGACATCTCGGTGCGCCATGACCAGTACCTTTCGGACGCCTTCGAGAAATGACCGCGTTCGTGGACACCTCTGCCTTCATCGCCGTCCTGGACGCCGATGACCGGATGCATACCCAGGCGCGCGCGGAGTGGGAGCGGCTTCTCGGGGGCGGAGCCACGCTGAGGACGACGAACTACGTGCTCGTCGAGACGTCGGCCCTCCTGCAGAGCAGGTTTGGCATGAACGCACTACGGAGGTTCGCCGCGGACGTCCTGCCCGTGCTGGACCTCTTCTGGGTGGGGGAAGGGGTGCACCTGTCAGCGCAGCATGCGCTGCTTGTCGCGTCCCGTCGGAATCTCAGCCTCGTGGATTGCACAAGCTTTGAGGTCATGAGGCGGCAGGGGATCGACTCTGCCTTCTGTTTCGATCCGCACTTCGCCCAGCAGGGGTTTCGGGTCCTGCCGCCCCGCTGATCCGCCGGGTTGCGGCCGGAGCCGGCGTGTCCGACGCTCGCGGGTGCGCGCGCCAGACGGCGACGGGGTGCCGGGTGGCGTCGCTCAGCCCTTGATGGCGCTCATTGAGATGCCCGCGGTGAAATAGCGCTGGAACAGGAGGAAAATGAGGATGATGGGCAGGGAAGCAACGGCGCTGCCCGGCAAGGAGCAACCCGTACTCCACGACCATGTCATCGAGCATGCCCGCCACGCCGAGCGGAAAGGTCTTCATTGAGGTGCTCTTCAGCGCTATGAGCTGCCAGAAATAGTCATTCCAACTGTCACGGAAGGCGAATACAGACAGGCAGATAATGCCCGGGCAGTGCAAGGGGAATCACGATCCGCAGAAACAGGAACCGTTCCGAGGCGCCGTCCATCTTTGCCGCCTCGAACAGCTCGTTGGGAATTGTCTGGATGAATTGACGGATCAGGAAGATGCCGAACGGCCACGCGACAAAGGGGAGGATGAGGCCCGTGTACCTGTCCACCATTCGCAGGTCCTTGATGAGAAGGAACAGCGGGACGAGGGTGATATTCTTGGGAATGGCCATGACCACGATGAACATCATGAAGAGGAGCTGCCGCCCGGGGTATCTCTTCTTGGCAAAGGAATAGCCCGCCATCATGCAGACCGTCACCGACAGGAGGGTGTACGCGGTGGAGGTGATCACGCTGTTCAGGAGCCACCGCATCCCGTTGCTCGCCGTAATCCTGATGAAGTTGTCCAGGGTGGGATGCAGGGGGAACCACTGCGGCACCGCGGCCATCAGGTCCATCCGCGTCTTGAAGGCCCCCGTGATCATCCAGTAGAAGGGGAAGAGAAAGAAAAGTGCGATGAGGAAGATGATGACCGAAAGGACCGTGTCCCCCTGCGTTCGCGTGGTCCTGCTCACCTGCCTCGCTCCTAGTATTCGATGTCCCGGGACACGATCCTGAACTGAAGGAGGGACACCAGCGAGATGACCACCCCCAGGACAATTCCCATTGCCGAGGCCAGGCCGTAGCGCTGGAACGAGAAGGCCGTATCATAGATCTGGAACACGATTGTCGAGGTCGCGTAGTATGGCCCGCCTTTTGTCATCAGGTTGACCAGGGCAAAGGACTGGAACAGGTTGATGGTGTTGATGACCACCACGAAAAGCGTTGTCGGCATCACCAGGGGAAAGATGATGGTGAAGAAGATGCGCCGGCTGGCCGGCGCCGTCGATCCGCGCCGCCTCGATGAGGGCAGCCGGGATGTTCTGCATGGCGGCGATGTACAGTATGAGGGACATGCCGACGTTTATCGTGAAAAGAATGAACGTGAGAGATCCGAATGCGTACCCCTGCCCCAGCCAGGTGATCGGCGCCAGCCCCGCAAGGCCCGCCAGGTAATTCGCCAGGCCCATGACCGGATTCAGCAGGTTCTTCCATACCACGCTGATCGTCACGATGGACGCCACCGAGGGAAGATAGAACGCTATCCTGTAGAAGCCCAGCAACGCCCTGTGCGCCTGGTAGATGCGATAGGAAACGAAGAGGGTAAAGGCAAGAATGAGGGGCAGGTTGAGGGCGACGAAAAGCGCGGAGTTGAGAAGCGATCGCGCGAAGACCTTGTCGGAAAGCAGTTCGGCGTAATTCTTCAACCCCACGCCGACGAAGGCAGAACCTATGAATTCCTGGAAGCTGAGCACCGCCGTCCTGAACAGCGGGTAGATCTGGAAGACCGCGAACAGCGCAACCGCCGGGGCGACAAACACGTAGCCTGAGATGAGGTCGCTTCTGAAGCCCCGGGCGGTTGCCTTCACCAGGATTCTCTACGGATAGTACTTGGCAAGGACCTCGTTCGCAGCCGCGACGAAATCATCAAGCGCCTGTTTCGGCGTCTTCGCCCCCGTGAGCGCGGCCTGGAAGTTCGGATACCACTTCGCCCTCACCTCCGCCCATCCCTTGGTGACTTTGCCGGCATACACGTTGTGCGTGCCGCCCCATGTGTCGACGAACGCTACCTCGGGATCATTGTGGGTCTGTCCATACGTTCTCATGCCCTTGATCGCGGGAACAGTCCCGATGGAGCTCAGGACGATGTCCTCCTGGTTGCAGAGCCATTTGGCGAACTGCTTTGCCGCGTCTATCTTTGCCTGGTCCGCGGTCTTGAACACCGCGACGCCCGTCAAGGCAAGGCTCGTCATGGAGGATACGCCCGGCACGCTGGGATACGGCAGCAGGGCGACATCGAAGGTCGCTGCCTTTCCCGCCTTCTGCGCAATCCGGAGGGGAAGGAGCTGGCTCGAATCATACTGCATGCTGAGGGCAATCCTGCCCTGGTGGAAGAGATCGATGGCGTCCGAGGCCAGCGTGGCTTCGGCACCCGGCGCGATGAGCCCCTTCTGCTTGAGGCTCACGAGGAACTCCATGCCCTTCACGCCCGCGGCGTCATTCAGCGTGAGCCGCCTTCCGTCCGGGCGCGAACAGCTTCGCCCCAAAGGTCTGGAGGACCATCCTCATTCCCACGTCTGCCTGTTCGTTGCCCGCCCAGAGAGCGGTGGGGTATATCCCCTTCACGTTCTTCATGGCGTCAAGCGCCTTTGTCAGATCGTCATAGGTCCAGCTCCGGTCGGCCTTGCTCAGGGGCAGAAGTCCCATCGCCCCTGCCTGCTGGAAGAGATTCCTGTTGACGGCCACGCAGATAGGCAGGGCCGACATGGGATACATGTAGAACTTGCCGTCCAGGGTGCTGTCGGGGACGAACGCATCCAGGACCTTCGACCTGTCGATGACGTCATCCATCTGCGACCAGGGCGCCCCGGTTGGCATAGTCGGCGATAAGGCGGACCGGGTCGTCGTCGATGAGGTCGGGAACAGTGTTCGAGGCGATGGCCACGTTCACCTTTGCGGGTCCCCCGTTGTAGTTCAACGTCTCGATCTTGATGACGACATTGGGGACCAGCTTCGCGTACCGGTCGACCAGCTCCTGCTCGTAGACACCGGGGTCCTTGCCCGTGGTGGAGAACCTCGGGTACGCCCACCACAGCAGCTCCACCTTCTGCGTTGCCTGGCCAAAGGCCGTGCCGACCACCATGGCGAGGAACAGGACCGCCAGGACCGCGCACATTCCACGTCTCATAGATGCCTCCTCTTTGCGTTCTGCTGCCTTCCTACTCCAGGGAGGGCAGGAATGAAAACGCCACCCTCGGGGGGTGTCGCTCCGTAGAGCCGATCGCACTGAGAAACATGAGCCATCCCCGACCGCCCGCGGGAGTCCCGTGTGGCCCTGACCTCGCCCTTTAGCCGCTCGGACGGACCGTCACGATGGAAAAGATGAAGGGAACTCTCATGAACAAAACGGCGCCAAGATGCTTCATTCGACAGGGCATTTGAACTCTATAGCTGTAGGAGAGGCCAGCTTAGTCCTGCCAGGAGCTTCTTGTCAACAAAAAACACTCCATGGGCCAATCGACAGCTGCTTCAGCAGCAGCGCGAGCAGCGCCGAGGTGTCCGGGACGCGGGTCACAACGCTCATCGTGCGTTCCCGGCGGAGTCCTCGCGGCCTCTCCCTGCAACGAGCCTGGCTACGGCGCTCCCGCGCTTCTTGTCCCTGTCGTCCCGTGGGCGTGCCCGCCCGAGGGACCAGCGCCTCGGCCCCCCTCACCGCCCCATGCTGATCCCGATGATCTCAGCGTTCTGGATGAGCTGGGAATCCGGCGGCACCCTCCGCACCTTTCCCGCCAGCTCGGAAAGTGGCACGAGCCCGATGTCCGGCGTCTTCAACGCGACCATGTTGCCGAACTTGCCCTCCGCGGCGGCCTGCACGGCGTAGCTGCCCAGCCTCGTCCCCAGCACGCGGTCAAAGGCACACGGGGATCCACCGCGCTGGATGTGGCCGAGCACCGTGCATCGGACCTCGAGATCGACGCGCTTCTTGATCTGGTCCGCGAGATACTGGCCGACCCCGCCGAGCTGCGGCACGCCCTGGAGCCGCGTGGACGCGGAGGCGAGGGTGATGGCATCACGCCCCTCCTCGTGGGCCCCTTCGGCGACCATCATGATCGTGAAGGGGCTGCCGCCCTTCTCACGGAGCTGGATCTTCTCCACGATCCTGTCGATGGAGAAGGGTATCTCCGGGATGAGGATGATGTGAGCGCCGCCCGAGATCCCCGATTCAAGGGCGATCCACCCGGCGGTGCGGCCCATCACCTCGAGGATCATCACGCGCTGGTGACTGCGGCCCGTGGTGTGCAGGCGGTCAAGCGCATCGCAGGCCACCTGGACGGCGGTCTGGTACCCGAAGGTGTAGTCGGTCCCGGCCAGATCGTTGTCGATCGTTTTCGGTATGCCGATCACGTTTGCGCCCTTCTTCTGGAACTTGTACCCGATTTCCAGGGTACCCTCGCCGCCGACCACGAAGAGGCACTCGAGCCCCAGCTTCCTGTAGGTCTCAACGGCCTTGTCGGAGAGGTCGCTCACGCTGATGGTCCCGTCCGGGCGCAGCTGGCGGTATTCGAACGGGTTGCCCTTGTTCGTGGTGCCCAGGATGGTCCCGCCCAGGGTGAGAATGTCCCGGGTGGAGCGGACGGTGAGCTCCTGCGTCGTGCCCGTTATGAGCCCCTCGAATCCTCCCTCGATTCCCACGACCGTTGCCTGGTGCCCGATGATCGCCGCCCTTGTGACAGCCCGTATCACCGCGTTGAGCCCCGAGCAGTCACCGCCGCCCGTAAGGATGCCGACCCGCTTTATCGCCATGGAACACCTCCGTCAAGTCGTCCTGGTCAATCGTCGAACCGTCGCTTCAGTATAGTGCCGCCGCGAGCGGCAACGAACGACCTCCTCCTGGCCCAAGCAGGCTGGCCATCTGAGCCGTGGCATTGGAATAGGAGGAGGGTTGCGCCGGCAGCGACCGCCGTATATATTATGTATAAACATGGTGCAGATGTGAAGACCAGGGTCCAGAGATGGGGAAACAGCCTCGGGGTGCGCATTCCCAAGGTGTTGGCAAAGGAGATGGCGTTGGAGACCGACTCAGAGGTGGACTTGTCCAGCAGAGATGGGGCAATCATCATCACCCTGGCAAGGCAGAGGAATCCGTCGCTTCGCAAACTGCTCTCCTGCGTGACGGAGGCGAACCTTCACGGGGAAATCGCCTCCGGCGGACCTGAAGGCCATGAAGCATGGTGAAGGGCAACCCGTACGCACCATCCCGGGGAGAAATCGTGTGGCTGCAGTTTACGCCGCAGACAGGCCACGAGCAATCAGGACGCCGTCCCGCGGTGATCATCTCGCCCCGTGAATACAACCAGAGAGTGGGCCTCTGTCTTTGCTGTCCGGTCACAAGCCAGGTAAAGGGCTACCCCTTTGAGGTGAACCTGCCGCGGGGCCTTGAGGTTACAGGGGCAGTCCTTTGCGATCAGGTGAAGAGCCTGGACTGGAGAGCGCGGCATGCCACTTTGATTGGCGCCCTCCCCGTCCGTCTGGTGAAGGAGATCCAGGCAAGGATCCTTGTCCTCGTGAAGTAGCGCACTTCTGGAGGCGAGGACAGCAGTCAGGACGTCGGTGGCGCGTCGGCCTCCGCCCGCTCACGCTGCGGTGACGGAGACTTTCTTCATGCGGCATGGAATGCACCCATGGGTGCTTCTAAAAACTCGACTTTTCATTGAGCTTCAACGGATGGTGTGCTAACTTGGCGCCAGGTGTAATGCGATGAATCAACAACGCGGTTTTTTTGACGAGCAGGACCGACTGGCCAAGTTAAGCAATCAGGGCGACCCGCTGGAGAAGCTCAACGAGGTTATGGATTGGGACTTCTTTCGTCCGCTATTGAAGCGATGCTTTAAGAAGGAGCCCAAAGGACCGGGAGGACGTCCTCCCTACGATTACCTGCTGATGTTCAAAGTGCTGATTCTCCAACGCCTCTACAATCTCTCCGACGAGCAGATGGAGTACCAGATTCTGGATCGCTTGAGCTTTCAGCGGTTTCTGGGCCAGGGATTGCACAATACGGTGCCGGATGAAAAGACAATCTGGCTCTTTCGTGAGGTTCTGGGCAAACGCGGGATGATCGAAAAGCTTTTCGCCCTGTACACGGCGCATTTGGAAAAGCACGGCTTGATCATGGCCAACGGCAGCATCGTCGATGCCAGTTTCGTGGAAGTTCCTCGTCAGAGGAATAGTCGGGAAGAGAACCAAGAGATCAAAGCGGGAAAGGTTCCCGATGATTGGAGCGACGATGCTGCGAAGCTGCGGCAGAAGGATAGGGAGGCTCGCTGGGCGAAGAAGAACCAGCAGACCTTCTACGGCTATAAGGATCATGTAAAGGTGGACAGGGACAGCAAGTTGATCCAGAGCTATGAGGTCACTGATGCCAGCGTCCATGATTCACAGGTTCTGTCGTCGCTGATCAAGACAAGCGATGCGGGTAAGGAGCTGCATGCTGACAGCGCCTACCGCTCAGCAAAGATCGAGAAAAGTCTTCAGAAACGAGGGGTGCGAAGCAAGATCCATGAGAAGGGCAATCGCAATCAACCGTTGACGAAAGCCCAGATGAGGAGCAATCGAGGGAAGTCGCGGATTCGCGCACGCGTTGAGCACGTCTTCGCGCAGATCACCAATAGCATGAACGGTTTCCGCATCCGCTCCATAGGAATGATGAGGGCTCGGACGAACATCGGGTTGATCAATCTGACGTACAACATCGTGCGCTCGGTCTATCTCCAGGGCACGTAGTTTGCCCTGAAGGCAGCGAGGGGGCCGAAAGACGAAGCAAATGGGGCTTCAGAGCATGGAAACGGAGCCGAATCCCAGCGAAAGTAGTAACAGAGCATAGCTTTAGGAACCACACAGAGAGGAATATCGCGAAGAGGACCGGTTTTTCGAGGTGCCCCCATGCTGCTGGGCGGCGGAACGGGATTGCCTATACCACCCGCAGGCCCAG
The DNA here is from genome assembly GCA_963768665.1 of uncultured Spirochaetota bacterium. GTDB lineage: Bacteria > Spirochaetota > Spirochaetia > SZUA-6 > Fen-1364 > Fen-1364. The sequence goes on from CAVYIU010000009.1 coordinate 236,052, forward strand.
GGAACGTGCGCAGAGAGTCAATTGCCTGTCGGCGGTCAGGATGGCGAGCTCCATCGCCGGATCCGCCTGCTGCCAGAGAATCGCGCTGGCCAGATGGATGGCGTCCAAGATGCCGATCACCGTTGGGAAAGGCCCCGCGGCGCGCACTTTGACGGCCGGCCCCAACTCGATCAGGAAGAGTCGCTGCACGATGGATTGGAGCGCACCGGCGGCCTCCGCGTACTGCGGGTCATCCAGGTGCCCGGCCATGCGCTCGCGTTGCAGAACCCGCTAACACTCGATGATCAGAAGGTCGCTCGAGCCCGCATGGTCCGAGGCCCCTATTGTTCGCAGCCCCGGCCCGGCGTTCAGGATGTGTCTCAGGACGATTGACGAGTCGACGTAGATCTTCACCGTGCCTGGCGCTCTTCCATCAAGTACACCAGCGGGTCGTGATCGATCCGGTAATTGTCAAGGTAGTTGTCGCCCCAACCCTTCGATAGTCGCTTGACCTCCTTTTCAGGGGGTAGCTCCGATACCACCCGTCCTTGGGAAATGCGCTGGCGGCCCGCTATGACGCATGGTTTTTTGTCCCGCTCGATCAAAGCCGATACCCTGCGTGTGTTCCTGGCCTCCGGCTCTTTCTTTGCCTCTCTGCGGATTGAGAACAACCTCCCTGACCGCAGACCAATCCCTTGTTCCCCTGGACCACCGGCTCGGTTGGCGGCGGCGCGCCTGCTCGTAGGTCTGCTTGCGTGCGCACAGTATTTGCGCCTCCCGTCCTTCGTGTCGTGCCGCCGGGCTGACAAACTTGATTCCGCTATGACGGTGATCGGTGTTGTACCATCGCACAAATCGTTGTACCCACTCCCGCGCCGCTGCCAGACCCTCGAAGGGGCCACTGGGATACTCGGGACGATATTTCAAGGTGCGAAACAGCGCCTCGGAATACGGATTATCATCGCTGACCCGCGGCCGACTGAAGGAGGGTACGATCCCCAAGAATTGAAACGTCGCCAGAAGCGTTGCCCCCCTCATCGGGCCACCGTTGTCTGAATGGATTACCAGCCGAGCTGCGTCCACCCCACGCTGCAAACATGCACGAGCGATCATCCGCGATGCGATCTCACTGGATTCCTCTTCGCCCACCTCCCAGGCCACGATCATGCGGCTCCAGATGTCCACCACCAAATACAGATACAGGAATTGACCCCGCATCGGACCGCGCAGATACGTGATGTCCCAGCTCCATACCTCGTTGGGCCCCGTGGCCACGTATTCCCTCGGACGATGGTGGGCAGCAGGACGACTGCGAGCACGGTGGGTAAGCAGCTTTTCCAGCCGTAATACGCGGTAAAAGCTCGATTCCGAGGCCACGTACACCCCTTCCTCCGCCAGGATGGGCACGATCTGCGAGGGGGCAAGCTCGCGAAACCTCTCCGAGGTGGCCATCGCGATCACCTTGGCCCGCTCCTCGGTGCTTAAGCTGTTGGCCGGCTTGCTCCGAGGACCGTGACGGGCATCGCCTTCGGGGGAGCTTTTGCCCCAACGCTGGTAGGTTCTCACCGTGATCTCCAACACCTCGCAGGCCTTCCACAGCCGCGCCCTGGCGCGCACCGCCTCCTGGATCAACTCCCGTGCCATACCTCGATCCGCCAGGCTTATCTCGCGTCCTTTGCCTCCCCCCAGATCGAGTCGGCTTTTTTTTTAAGTATCAGCAACGCCGCGGCCTCCGCCAACGCCGCCTCTTTTCTCCTCAATTCCTTCTCCAGGGCCGCGATCCGCTTCTGCTGCGGGTTTTTCTTGCCTCCCGCAAACGGCTTCAGTTTCATCGCCTCGATGAGCTCGGCCTTCCACCTTCCCAGGTGCACATCGTGCAACCCCTTCTCCCGAAGAAACACACCTCGCTGTTCCTCCGAAAGCTTTTCATAGCTCAGGATAGCCTCTACCTTTTCCTCTGCCGTCCAATCTTCAGGCCGTCGCTGTTTCATTCCTTCTCCATCCGACCCCAATGTACTACCCTCACGAAGCCATCGTGAAAGGGTGGACTGCGAAATGCCAACTTCTTTGCTCAGTGAGCTGGCGCTACGGCCACCGGGAACCGACATCTTAACAACCACCGATCGCTTGAACTCCTCCGAGAAATACCGCATGTGCCACGTCGCTTTCTGCCCCCGATTTTTCCCCAGGGGGTACCCCCCTGGGGACTACCCAGACGCGACAACTACCCTGACACAGGGGGGATCTTGAAGGAAGTCTTTGGCGCCACGAACGGCATCAGCCCCGGTTGGCGGACGCGCAAACGTGCGAGGCCAGTCTCAAAGGGCACTACTTCCGCTGCGGGAGTCTCACGGTCGCTGATTACTATGCGTGCGCCTTTTCGTACCCGCCTCAACACCTCAGAAAGGTGGGCCTTGAAATAGGAGATGGTCATGGTCTTCACAAGACCAGTTTTGGTCACATGCTCATAGAAGTCAAGTTGGGAGACATAGCTCATGCTATGACCTGGCCCCCCCGCTTACTCTTCGCCTGCTCATGCATCTCAGAACGACCGTTGCAGACCTGGCGCTTGCACGAGGAAGCACATTGAGCACATGGGCGTGCCCCGCCCGCTCACGCTTCCGGGCGCGGTAGCCCTACCCCTCTTCCGGCTGCCACCTCTCCGCGCCCCTGACGGACGCGGTGTACTCAACAGCTTCGAGGAATCCTGAAAGCAGCGGCTTCTCCCAGCCCCGCGACGGCGTCCCCGCTCGCCTCCCCGTGTCCACCTCAAACCCAAGCAGCGCACTCGCCTCTCATCCAAACCCAGCAGGGAACCTGTCAGCCAGCAATCGCCAGTATGTGAAAGGAATCGCGTGGTCCACTTCGAGGCCCCCGCCCAACCCCTTCGCCGTCCAGACATGCGCCAGGTCGCCCTGCACTTCCTCGTAGAACGCACGGATCACCGGGTCAGCGCACAGCGGCTCGGCGCTTTCCAGGAGCTTGTCGACCACGGCGCCCGCCCCCACGGTCCCCTCCGACAGCCTGGCAGTCATCCCTGCCCACCTGAGGATGACCGCGTCGCGGATCCAGTGCCCCATGAGCGAGAGCTCCCGCCAGACGTCGGCGGGAACCAGGATGCGGTCTGAATCCTTGTCCCACGCGAACTCGGGCTCCCCGCGGGCGCCACCCGCATACTGGACCGGCCCCTTCACGATCGCTGACCCTATCGCCCGAAAGGCGGCCCCCTTCAGCGCGTCCCCCTCGGCCGAGATGGTCCCCTCGGCGACTATCCGCTCGAACGCGGCCAAGCCTCCTCTGCGCCGAAAATGCCGGACCAACTCGACGAGCTTGCCGCGGAACGCGATCTGCTTGCCGCCTTTCGACTCAGCGTTGATCTGGGGGAGCATGATGTCCGAGTCAAGCAGCGGCCGGTAATATCGCAGCCACTTCTCACTGACTCACTGTTGGGGAACACCAACAGCCCCGCCGCGCTCCCATCGTCCTGACGCCAAGGAGGTGGTCGCGATGTCGTACAGCGCCCTGATCAGCGCCAGCTTGTAGGTCGCCACCTTGCGGTCTCACCTCTCCACCCTCTCGATGGCACGCGAGCGATCCTCCGACAGGCGCTCGCGGAGCTCAAGCGTCGCATCAAAGAGCTCAACGTCGGGGATGTGCATGATGACGGCTGAGAGCTGGATCCCGTCGTAGGTCGGCCGGATGTCGGTGGGTAGTCCGCCCGGGAGGACGCCGTGGAACAGACGCCCTTCCAACTCGGGGTGATCCGCAAGCACACGCTCGCGAAACGCCGCGCTCGGCTCCACGGCCTCCACCTCGCCGCCCAGCGCCAGGAGCCGCCCAGCGTCCCGTCCAGTCCCGGCACCGATCTCGAGGACGCGTTCCCCCCGCGAGTTTGGGCGTGCCCCCCGACGCGCTCCGCGGATACGCGCTCCCTAGTCGGTCGCGCGTCGGGGGGTCGCGTGCTTCGGGGGTTCCGTCCGCGCGAATACGCGATCCTGACTGGTGAATCATCTTGCGGGAGACCGGCGGCCTGCTTACAAATGATGGGGCTCTTATCTCCCCATTCGCGGCATCCCGCCGGAACTCGGCCGCTATGCGCAGAGACCTACCAGACGACTCCGCCATCTGCTACGATAGCGCAGCTCGAGGACAGGCAGGTATGAACAAGATTTTCGAAACGCAGAAAGAATCGATAGCGGCGTTTTGCCGAAAGCACGAGATCAATCGGCTCTCGCTCTTCGGCTCCCGACTGACCGGAGACGCCGGACGAGGTAGCGATATTGACCTCATCGTGGAGTTTGATCCCGGCAAGGAACCCGGCCTCATCGCCATGGCTGCGATGGAGCGCGAGTTGTCTGCCATCCTCGGAGAGCAGCGCGTTGACCTTCGAACCCCTGCCGACCTCAGCCGCTATTTCAGGGAAGCGGTGATTCGGTCTTCGCAAGTTCAGTATGCGCGATGACGATCGCATCAGAATCCTGCACATGATCGACGCCGCCCAGACAGTGGAGCAGTTCATCGACTGAAAGAAGCGTGACGACCTCGACACTGACCGTTTGCTTCTCTTCGCGGTGCTCCACGCGATTGAAGTGATCGGTGAAGCCGCCAGCAAGGTGACCGACAAGACTCAGGCGGCGGTGCCGTCCATTCCGTGGGCATCCATCGTCGGGATGAGGAACAGGCTCATCCACGGATACTTCGACATCGACGCCAACGTAGTCTGGAGAACAGCGAGCGAAGAGATCCCTTCGCTCCACCGTGCTCTGCAGCAACTGCTGTCATAGACAGTCATGAGTGCTCGCAAGCGTTCTTGATTAGCCTGCCCAGGCACCTACGCTCCTTCGGGCGGTGGTGGCGTCCCTTCCATGGTGAGGCGGTCCCGGAAATGGGACTCCGTTTCCTTGTCTGGGAAGGACACGTCGCAACCCTTCAAGCCGCGAGTAAGGAGCACCCGGTAGGTGTGCTGCACAAGCTCAACGAGCTTCTCGCCTGAACCCTTGACCACCGCGTCAAACGACTGGCTCTTGTCCCCCACCCAACCTTGGGCCGAGCGAAAAACCAGGTCCGGCCCGAACACCACACCCACGTAATCGAACTCAAACCCCTGGGCCGTGTACACGCACCCGATCTGGCCGGCTCCCCGCTCGTCATAGGCCCAAACAGACGCCGGGGGAACAGTGTCACTCAGGTGACCAGCATCGGGCTTGGCGTTCCACGGACGCGAGAACCCCGGCAGCGTCACATCGTCCACCAAGGTCCCGTCTTCCCTAGGTGTAGACCACTTTCAGCAGAAGCCCGCGGTTATTCGCGCCTTGAAGCCCTGGCCGAGGCGCTCGAAAAGGAGCCTCACCTGGGCCACGGGCCGCAGGATCATGAGCCTGCCCAGCTTGTCGCGCTCATCGCCGGGCGTGACATCGTTTCGTTCGAGCGGCATCGACAGGAGGAGCCGACCTCCCCTCGCCAGGCGCTCGCGGAGCTTAAGCGCAGCATCAAAGAGCTCAGCGTTGGGAATGTGCACGATGACCGCTGACAGCAGGATCCCGTCGTAGGTCGGCCGAATATCAGGGGGTAGTCCACCCGGGAGGAAGCCGTGGAACAGACAACTGGTAGATGGGCGTGCCCCGCCCGATAGAGCCTGTCCCTGCCTCAACTTTCCAGTGCTCGCCCGACGGGCCGTCGGTGGCGCGAGCGGGTCGCGTGCTTCGCTGCAATTCCTCGGCGAACCGAGGTGATCGAGCCGGATGCACCCGGCTGTCTCACGCGAAAGATGCCTCGGGCAGGCACGTCGTCTCCACGCCGCCGCTCCCGGACCCCGAGGTCCACCTCTCGGTGAGACCTCCCTCAGCCCGCTTGTTCAGTATATTCAGGGTCACGAGAGGAGTGCCCATGAGAAAGGTCGTGTTCGCGATCAACATCACCGCTGACGGGTACTGCGGACACGAGAACGTCATTGCCGACGACGATATGCACGAGTACCACGCCAGCCTGCTGCGCCGTGCTGATCTCCTCCTCTTCGGCCGCACCACGTATCAGCTCATGGTGCCTTTCTGGCCCGAGGTCGCACGGAACCAGTCCGAGACGGAAGCACTCAACGAGTTCGCCCGGGTGTTCGACTCGCTGGACAAGGTCGTCTTCTCCACGACGTTGACGCAGGTTGAGGGAAGCAATACGAGGATCGTGAGCGCCAACCCCGCGGAAGAGGTGCTCGCGCTGAAGCAGAGGCCTGGCAAGGATATTGGTGTGGGCGGCTTGAGCATCGCGTCCCAGCTCTCGGAGCGCGGCCTGATCGACGAGTACCACTTCGTGGTTCACCCGTTCGTTGCCCGGGAAGGGACCGAGGCTGTTCGACACCGTGAAGCCGCAGAACAGCGTCCAGCTGGACCTGGCAGGCTCAAGGACCTTTCGGTCCGGCGTCATTGCCCTTCACTACAGGAAGCACGCGTAAGGCGACCTGACCCCCACTGAATCACAAGGGCCGGTTCTGCCGCGCCCCCGCTCCGCGGCAGAACCGGCCCCGCCACCACTCAGCTCGCCGCACCGCCCCTCAGCATCTCGTCGAACTGGGCAAGGGCGGCAGTCCAGCCCATCTCGAAGCCAAGCTCGACATGCTTATCCTTCAAGGCGGCGCTCGCGTGCATGATCTGGCAGGTGTAGCGGGTTCCCTTGCCTTCTGCGGACAGGGTCACGACCACTGTGAAGTTAATCTCTTCGCTGGGATGCCTGTCGGACCGGGGAGCTAGGGCATCTCGGACTACGTCCTGGAGCTCAGGCCCAGCGGCCGCTTCTTCACCATGATCCGCAGCCCCGAGAACGCGGCCTTTCCCAACGAGAGCTGCGTGCTTGAGGTGGCGGAGGGAAGGCGCATCGTGTGGACCGACGCGCTACACGCAGGATTCCTGGCAGCTGCGTCGAGGCCATCAAATACACCGCCGCAGTTATCTAGAACCGGGCAGACAACCAGGCTGCCGGCTGCGGCCGTCCCGCGGGTCAGCCCACCCGCTCGAACCTCACCGGAAGAAGCTGGCTGAGGTCGAGGTTCCTTGAGGCATGCATGATTTCTGTGCCAACGATCATCTGGCCCTCGCCCATGTCAAGGACGACATCATCCGACACTCGTCGGTTCACAGCATCTTGCGTGCGCGGATCGAGACGCAAGTACAAGAGGTCGGCACGTTCGTCGTATTCGATCTTCATCTCAGCTCTCCCATCCGCCGAAAAAAAAATACACGGTGATCACGACTATGACATCACCTTCGACAACATGGTAGACGTCCACCGTCTTGTGCGAATACCGATTTCCCTGCCGTACTTCGTCCACTTGGACGATCTTCCGCATGCACGATCTGCCCTGTTTCGCCAGGACGGGATCTCCCGAAGCCAGCACGGCCTCGATCTCCTCCTGGGTCGTACCCGCTCCCTCGCGCGAAGAGGAGCGTGGTGACTGGATTGTATCGTCATGGGCGGATTTCATTCCGACCCGATGAGGAACTATGCAACATGCAAGGCAATACGGACCGAGTTGTAGTGACGCTTGCGCCGGACCACGGGCTGATCCTGTGGCTCCAGGAGACCGACGGCAAGGAAAACCTTCTTCGATCAGAGGGCCGCGCGGGGGGGGCAGGTCCTGACTTATCAGCGCGCCATCAATACCAGCTTGCCACGCAGGTGGCGACCCTCGCTCAAGGCCTGCGCCGAAGCTGCCTGTGACAGCGGATAGAGCGTGATCTGCGGGGGACGCACCGCGCCGGCGGCAAAAAGCGCCACCAGCCGTTCCAGGTGGGGGCGATCGCGCCCGACGTTCGGCCGCAGCGAAACGACATCCGCGCGTGGCGAAGGCGGGGCCGAGGAGCCGGAGGCGATAAAGGCGGCGCGTCCGCCGGAACGCAGGACCGCGAAAGAGCGCGCTGCCACCGCGCCACCTACCGTGTCGAAGACGGCGTCGCAGCCCGCCGCTTCGCGCACAAAGTCCTGCGTGCGATAGTCGATGACGATGTCCGCGCCGAGCGCGCGCACGTATGCGTGGTTGGCGGCTCCGGCGGTGGTGATCACTTTCGCGCCGATGTGCTTGGCGAGCTGGATGGCGATGCTGGCCACACCGCCCGCGCCACCCTGGATCAGGATGGTCTCCCCGGACTCCAGCTCGAGCGTGTCCTCGATGGAAACCAGCGCGGTGAGGCCCGCGAGGGCGAGCGCCGCGCACTCGGGATGCGAGAGGCCCGCTGGCTTTCGGGCTACGATGGCCGCCCTGATCGCGATCTTCTCGGCGTACGCCCCCTCCCTGCCGACGTCGCACACGCCGAAGATCGGATCGCCAGGCGCGAGCTCATGTACCTCCGGGCCGATCGCGGCAACGATCCCCGAAAAGTCACGGCCGGGGACGTGAGGAAAATGCGTCAACGGCGCGTAGGTCCCCTGCCGCACTCTCCAGTCCGCGCCATTGACGCTCGCCGCGTGCACGTCCACGAGCACGTCAGCGCGCCCGGCAACGGGGTCGGGCAGGTCACCGTACGGGATCACCTCGGGCCCGCCATGCTTCATGAAGTAGGCTGCTTTCATAGCTCACTCACGCGGTGCACTTAGGAAATATGCAGGCCGAACGAGTTGCCAGGCAATCTGTAGCAGTGCGGCCCGCTGGCCCTGGGTTGGAACCACAACTTCACTTCGGCCCGCCGGCCCCGGACGATAACTTCGTCACATAGTGACACCGCTTCGAAGGCTGCTCCGTGCCGCGCGGCCGCACAACGGCTGGGCCGTGCTTTCCGTTGCATTTTCCGTGCTCATGGTTGCGGCCGCCCTGGTCCCGCCCGCCATCGCTCAGCGTATCGTTGACTACGTCTTCGTTCCTTGTGGAATGGCAGGGCCGCCGGCCGAGGCCTCAAGTGCCCTGGGGACAGGACGGAGACTTGCCCGGAACTCAGGAGCAGCGCCATGCTATCGAGGGTGACGATCGGGTACGTGCAGCTCGCGATCCAGGAGGCCAGGAATGGAATCGCCCGGGATTCTCAAGATGGACACCACTTCCATGCCGTGGGAGGAACGCTACCAGGCGGCCCTTGGGAAGAGCAACTTCCGAAAGCTCCTGCTACAGGACGCGGACACGGGCATGGAGATACGACTGCTTCGCTACCCGGCGGGATTCGTAGCGACATGGCACACCCACACGTGTGCGCACGGGATGTACGTCCTGGAAGGCGCCCTCGTGACGCACGTGGGCAGGTTCGGCCCGGGCGGCTTTGTCTGGTTTCCCGAGGGCACGCTCATGGAACATGGTGCGACGGCAGAAGACGATGTCGTGATGCTGTTCATCACGAACAAGAAGTTCGACATACACTTCGTCCCTGCGGGGCGCGGGACTCCCTCGGGCTGACAGCGGGCCGGCTTGGGCCTGACCCACCCGGACCGCCCGCTCCGCCCGCTCACGCTGAGTGTGCCGCCTGCGCCTGGCCGGCGCGGATGCGCTGCTGGACCAGGGCGAGGATCATCGCCTGGATCTCCCTTACCGACCGTACCGGCAGGCTGTCGATCCTGCGCGTGTGGCGCGCCTTCCAGTCCAGGCTCTTCAGCTGATCGCACAGGACGACTCCCGAGACTCCCAGTCCCGCAGGCAACTCGACCTCGAACGGGTACCTTTTCGTCTTGCTGGTCACCGGGCAGCAGAGGCAAAGCCCGACTTTCTGGTTGTGTACTCCCGAGGAGAAACCACGACCGCGGGGCGCCGCCCTGGTTGCTCGTGCCCTGCACGCGGCGTGAACCGCAGCCAGACGACTTCACCCCGGGATGGGGCGTACGGATCTCCTGTCACCACGCTTCCCTGCCTTCGGTCTCCCCCGATGGGATCTCCGCATGAAGATTGGCATCAGTGACCTTGGAGAGGAGTCGCCGGAGAGAAAGCCGCTTTTGACGGGACGGTGTAATTACGATCATTCCATCCCGCGTAGACAGGTCGACCTCGGAGTCGGTCTCCAGGGAAACCTCCTGGGCGAGAGTCCTGGGAATCCGGATCCCCAGGCTGTTGCCCCACTTCTGCACTTTCGCCTTCATCGCCGCTTCGCCATGTTTAAACATAGTATATACACCTGCATCCCCGGGCACAAGGCCCGACCCTCCCTTCCGCCCGCCCAGGCCGAGGACTCACCTGCCTTGGAGCGCCGAGGATCCTGCCACGAAGTCGAATCGGGGGCCGTCGGGCCGAATGCGCCCGCCGAACAACCTTCATGCGAGCTCGATACGGTTCCGTCCTTTGCGCTTGGCTTCAAGGAGTGCCCCATCCGCGGCTGCCATCAGCGCGCTCCTCGACGTGGCATTGCGGGGACACATGGCCACCCCCTGGCTCAGCGTCAGGCCGAAACCCTCGTCGCCGCCCGGCTCCGTGACCTGCGTTGTCGCGACGCGCTCCGCTATGGCGGCGGCAACCAGGCGGCCTGCCGCGGCATCGGCGCCGGGAAGGAAAATCGCAAACTCGTCGCCTGCCAGTCGTGCTGGAATTCCTCCGTCGGGCACGACCACCCCGATGAAGGAACCGAGCCTTGTCAGGATCCGGTCCGCCCCCGGGGCGCCGATCTTCGCGTTGAGCTCCCGAAAACTGTCCACGTCCATCATAATAAGGGCGCACGGGCGCGCCTTTGCCTTGCGGAAGAATTGATCCATGCTCTCTTCCAGGTACCGGCGATTGAACAGGCCGGTCAGTGAGTCGTAGATCGACCTAAGCCGGGCCTTTTCACCTACCCTCACCAGGCCGTCAAGGATGCTGTTGGCACCGGCCAGGGAGAGATCGAGGCACGGATCATCGCCTTGAGGAGCTTCACGCCGACGACGGGCTGCTCCCGGACGATCCCGAGGAAAGCCGCGGCGCCCAGGACGTAGAGAGTGGAGTCACTCACGGCGGTGTAGGTGAAATGACTGGGGCTGCCTTCCAGGAGCGATAACTCGCCCACGCAGCCCCCCGCCTCGATCCTGAACGCAAGCTCCCCGTCGGCCTCATCCAGGTTTCCGCGAACCAGGCCATCGACGAGCACCAGGAGGCCGGGCGGCCGCTCTCCGGCAGGCAGGCATACGTCGCCCGCCGCCACCCGGATCTCACTCATGGACCTGGTGATTGCCTGTCGTTCGACCGGGCTGAGCGCGGCAAAAAGAGGCAGAGACGACAGCCGTGATGGATCAGCGCCCAAGCTCGTTTCTCTCCTCCCTGTAGAAGCGGGTGATCGCGACTGCAAGGGTTTCCTTCAGGACCTCGAGGTCGCTGCCGTCTTCAGGGCAAAGCGCGAGGACGCCGACAAAGGGCGTTCGGAATGGCGGGTCCGGGGGCGATTGGTACAAGTCCAGGCTCTCAAGGTAGCCGCGGATGAAACGCAGGCATGATTCCGCTTCGGCGCGGCCGACATTGTTCAACAAGAGGGCGGTCTCGTTGGAGCGGAGCCTGTAGGCGGTGCCGCCCTTGCGGTCGCGTACATAGATTCGAAGGGCGTTCGCTATCGCCGCCATCGCGGCGTCCCCCGCATCGTGCCCATAGCGGTCGTTGAGCTCCTTGAGGTGGAGGGGCTTCAACATCAGGAGAGCAGCCGGTTCCCCTTTTGCGGCGGCAGCCGCCTGCGCGAAGCTGTCCGCGTTGTAGAGACCCGTGGAAGGATCGGTCTCCGTGATACGGCGGAATCCCTGGACCCACGGGGCGTTCTCGACGATCAGCGACCGTACCGTGTTCAGCCTCGCCGAGAGCATCGCATAACAGCGCAGGTAGATCCTCGACGCCACGTCGGGCCGGTCAGTCTCCAGCGAATCGAGGGACGCGGGAGGGGCGGGGAAGACGACCAGCTCTGAATCGACGGCGGCCGCGGCGTTCGCACTCCGTGCGCTGGCTGAGACCAGGTCGAAATCCCCGATCGACTCACCGGGTCCGAACTGCGCAAGCTCGATTCTTTTCCCGACGTCGTTCTCCCGCGTCAGCGAGATTCGTCCCGACCGCACGATCCAGATGTTGTCAGATGGCTCGCCGGGGCGAAAGAGCACCTGGCCAGCGGACAGGTGAACGATCCCGATCCTCGAGGCCAGGTAGAGCAGGTCGCTATCAGGCAGCGCCGAGAAGAGATCGGAACCTCCAAGCAGGCGCTGCAGCTCTCGGTAAGGCTCAGATCCTGGAACGCGATTGGCCACGTGACTCCCTGCCAGCTCCGAGTCATCGGCGCCTCCGCGCCGTGCTGTTGGATTTCAGAGGAACGTAGCATGGGGCGACGATGGTTTCAACGCTGCGCACTTCGCCCAAGGTGATCGGGATTGCTCTCCTGGGCGTGCCCCTCGCGAATACGCGCTCCCTATTCGGTCGCGCCCGAAGCCCGACTGAATAGGGAGGGCGTCTCCAGCCTTCGCCCGCTCACGCTCAGTGTATCGCATGGGTGTCGACAGCTACGCAGAGGCCATCGAATGCACAGCGGCAGTGCGATGCGTCAGCCGACCCGGTCGAATCTCACCGGAGGAAGCTGGCTGAGGTCGAGGTTCCTCAGGTGCATCACAAGGCTACCCGATGCCTTGTTCAATCAGTAGCCTGGCTGCCGCGCGTGAGGCGACGAAACACCGTTGCAGCGTCCGTCGGATGGGCGATCTGCTGGTAGCAGGGAGAGGTTGGGTCGGCGAACTCGGGATGGCGGATAAGCCATCGACGTTCGCTTTTCGAGAGCGCGGCGATCAGCGGATCCGGGTCCTCGCCGGAGGACTCGCCTACGCGATTTTCCACCGTCTCTGTCCGCTTGAGGGCTTGAGAGCCTCCGGGCACCTCCACGGTGCGCGCCCCGTGTACCGTCTGGAGGCGGATACGCGACCCAACGCCGTCCAGTCCGAGGACGTCAAGACGAACGTCCCCCTTGATGAACCGATGACCGATCCCGTCTGGCGAGACGCCGTCCAAGGAGAAGCCTCGCGACAACAGGGTCTCGCTGACTTTCTGCGTTCCCCCGCCGACGACGCGTGCGTTCACCAGGATGTCGGCGTCCTTGCTCGCCCGAGGTTCCTTTCGACCGGCCCTCCAGCCATGCAGGGCAACCATGTGGGCTCCTATGAGTGTCCACGGTGCAGGAGCCTGTTTCACAAGGAGCGGCAATTCCCGCCACATTTGCAGGAAGCCCTCGCCGAGATCGGGGATATCAATCATGGACAAGCCTCGTTATAGCTTCCCTGCCCGCGCGGACGGCCCTTGCATTGGGGCTCAAAAGGAGATCCGCAGAAACGACCGCCAGCGGGGCCTGGGAGAACGCGAGGATCCACGGTTGGTTCGGCACCCGCAGTGTCAGGTTGGGCTGATCTGGTTCCTTTACGGGCTGGAATTGCCGCTCAATCTTGCGAATCACATCACTAGTAGCATATGCGTCGACCTCCTCACTTGAAGGCACCAGGTCGATCTCTTTTGTGATCGTGGAGAGCCCTGTCAGCACGAGGCCATGCTCCGTGAGAATCTTAGGTATATCCGTGGGCAGCACACGCCAGCGGACAACCCGAGCCCGTGCTTCGCCGTACTGGAGAGATCGAAGGACCCATTCGAGGTCCCGCAGCCGCCGCTTCAGCCGTGACAGCGCCGAGGGGTGGACCCCCTCTGGTCGAACGTCGCTCAGCAACGCAAGGATCGCCCAGCCGATGGCTGCCGAGACAGGCCGCCCCGCCCGGGGCTCTCGGGCCGAGGAAACCGGTTCAAGGACCCAGCGGCTGCCGATCTTGTGCGCCTTGAGCCTGCCAGCGCTTGCCAGGGCTCGGACCCGTCGGGTGCTGAGGCCGAGCCTATGGGCTGCATCCTGTGAGGACCAGAAATTCATAACACAATTATTCCTATTTAGGAATAGTTTTGTCAACTCCTCGCTTGACCAGAGCCCTGCATCTTGCCCTAGTCAGCGTCACTTCTTGCCTCAATTGGTTCGCGCAGAAAGACTTACACCGCATCAGCATACTTGATGGGCACCTTGATAGTCGCGATTCTGACAGACTCTGAGTGTCAGCTCCCACCTACCCGACGCCTTGGAGGTGGTGGCGATATCGCACAGAGCCCTGATCAGCGCCAGCTTGTAGGTGGCCACCTTGCGGTCTCACCTCTCCACCCTGTCGATGGCACGCGAGCGAGCCTCCGACAGGCGAAACACCAGCGTTGCCCAAAGGATATCTCTGCCTTCCCCGTCGCTGGAGGTCCACTCATGGTCCAGGGAGAAACCGAGGCGCTCGAAAAGGAGCGTCACCTGGGCCACGGGCCGCAGGATCATGAGCCGACCCAGCGTGTCGCGCTCATCGCCGGGTGTGACATCGTTCCGATCGATCGGCATAGACAGGAGGAGCCGGCCTCCCCTCCCCAGGCGCTCGCGAAGCTGGAACGCAGCATTAAAGAGCTCAGCGTCGGGGATGTGCATGATGACGGCGGAGAGCAGGATCCCGTCGTAGGTCGGCTGGATGTCGTTGGGGACTCCGTTCGGAAGGAAGCCGGGGAACAGGCGCCCTTCCAGCTCGGGGTGATCCGCGAGCGCACGCTCACGAAGCGCCGCACTCGGCTCCACGGCATCCACCTCGACGCCCAGCGCCAGAAGCCGTACCGCATCGCGTCCGCTTCCTGGCCCTATCTCCAGGACGCGTTCCCCCCGCTGGTTTGGGCGTGCCCCCCGACGCGCTCCGCGAATACGCGCTCCCTCATCGGTCGCGCGTCGGGGGTCGCGTGCTCTGGGGGTTCCGTCCGCGTGAATACGCGCTCACGCTGACGTAACTGGTGCATTGTTTCGTAGGACCGGGGAACCGATGCTGAGTCGAGAACTGTCTTTTTCAACGAGTTGAGCCGACTCACAGCAGCAACGCCCGGTGTTTGGGCTCGGCTGGGCGATTCGGTATAGTGGCTCTGAGGCGGCCATGGAAAACGGCCGTTCGACACGGCAGCCCGAGGCCCATAGTCGTCCGAGCGGCTACCGCACCTGCTGGACGCGGTCCCCGAGCTTCGTAACCCACCGGGTGGTGCTTCGTTCCGCCGTCACCAGGCCAACGTCGTTGGCCACTGCGAGGCAGATGAAAACGGCATCGTAAGCCGTTGCGCCATACTCCAGCGCCAGACGAAGTACCTCGCGACGATCCGGCTCCGCGACCTCCAGCGGGGCGTCCAAATGTAGGTCGAACAACTCCCGGGCAGTTTCCTCCTGGATGGCCTTCCGGGCAGCCAACGTACGCAGCGTGTTTGCAAACTCCCAGTAATGGAGCGATGGAACCAGCAAACGCGCGGCGCCGCTCAAGAGGCGGTCCTGCCACTGACGCGCCGCCGGGGAGAACTCCTCATCCAGGTACCAAGCCAGTGTAACGCTGGTGTCGATGACGAAAAGGCTCATCGCGAGTCACGATCCGACCGCACCAAGTCGCGGGAGTCCACTCCGAGCCTCACACCAGAAAGCCGTGCACGGACCTTCTGGAGGCGTTCCCTGTACGTGACGCGTCGTCGCTCCTCCTCCTTGACGGCAACGAACGTGGCCAGCGCCTCGTGGATCAGGCGACGCTTCGAGCGGGCCGTCGAGTACTTGGCAGCCTGTGCAAGAAGCTCTTCGTCCAGCTCGATGTTTGTCCTCATACACATCATCATACACCCTGTGTATTCCTTGTGTCAACTGACGGCACAGAGACGACCGATTCCGCTGTGCCCAGAAGGACCGAGCAACCCATAGAAGCAATTCTGCAAGGCGTGCCATTCCCTTATGAGACAAGGGAGAAATGTCCGCCCGCTTGAGCCCCGAGCCGTTTCATGGAAGGCCGAATGAAACCGTAGCAAGCATGTGATCGCGATTTCGCGCAGCGCCCTGATCAGCGCTAGCTTGTAGGTGGCCACCTTGCGGTCCGCGTTGATGATGCTCTCCACCCTGTCGATGGCACGCGAGCGACCCTCCGACAGATGGTATTCCGCACCGTGCCGAGCCGCGCCGTCACGTGCAGGCACACCCCGTGGTATTCTGCCACCTCCGTGATGCGCTCGGAGCGAATCGAGCTCACATCGAAAGAGAGGCCATCCCCGTACTCCAGGGTCGCCAATACCGCGAAGATCTCGACCAGCGCTTGTGGATCGTTCGGGATCCCTTCGCCCAGGAAGTCGATATCCTTTGTCGTACGCCCTGCCGCTTGCTGATTCGCAAAGAGAAGGAAGCCTCCCTTGAGGATGAGCTTTCTGGCGTACGGAGATCCTGCGATCCGAGCCAGGAGCCCTTCCTGCATGTAGAGAATACTTGCGTATTGGAAGGTGATACCCCATTCTTTCGCCTTCTGCGTGAGCCTGGCACGGATGGACGCTTCGACATTCTTCATACGAGGATTTCCAGTGCATGGCGAACCTGACCCGAGATCCGGAGCTGCCGGGAATAGTCGAGAAGCTTGGGAATGTTCCTGGATCGGCGCCTGACATATTCGCGCAGGGCAGCAGCCGCGACATCTATACCGAGGCGCCGTCGGAAGCGAAAGAGGTCACAAATCGTTCTTTCTGCGTCATAGACGCGGAGGGGCCTGCCCTTGCCGGCCCGTTCCATGAGCCCCAGGCTGAAGAAACGGCTTGAGAAGTGATGAACCCGCATTGGTGGGAAGTCAGGAATCCGAACCTTCCGACCGGACTTTACCGCGAGGTATATCTCCGGTGGCTCCCATGTACCGAGCTCATGATACGAAAGCGCTGACCCAAGGCAAAGCACGGAACCAGGAACGGCAAGCAGAGCCTCAACACGCTCATCCCTGGTGTTGTTTCCGGGGAGAGCGTACAGCCCACGCTTCAGGCGCACAACCCTGCCACCCCGCTCCATTGCCGGCAGGACCGAGGGATGAATGCCGGCGGCGCGGAGATCCCTGGACCGCGCATAGCCGCCCTGTTTCTTGATGGAAGAAGCAACCCGATTCCACGCTTGCATAATCATTGCTGGGCGTGAACAAATATACTATACATCATACTCAAGTATAGTACTTTTGTTCAACATCGCAAGTAGCGCACCATACGCCCCTCCTCAGGAAACGTCAACGAAGTCGTCCCGAGCCGCGCCGGTGCCACACTTGTCGTCAGCCCCACGTCCCTGTTTGGGCCCCGACAGCGCCTCTTCACGCAGGACCCGTGGGAAACTCCTGTCGCTGGCCCTCTCCCCATAGCACCTCGCCAAGTGCCGCCGCGATTGAACTGAAGGCCGCCTAAGGTAGCCGCGATATCGCACAGAGCCCTGATCAGCGCCAGCTCGTAGGTCGCCGCCCTGCGCCGCACGAACTGAGCCCCACCTTGCGGTCAACGTTGATGGTGCTCTCCACCCTGTCAATGTCACGCGATTGACCGTCCTACAGGCGGAACATCAGGGTTGTCCACAGGATGTCGCTGCCTTCGCCGTCCGCGGAGGTCCACTCGTGGTCCAGGGAGAAACCGAGGCGCTCGAATAGGAGCTTCACCTGGGCCACGGAGCGGATGATCATGAGCTGACCCAGCTTGTCGCGCTCATCGCCGGGGGTGACGTCGCTTCGTTAGATCGGCATCGACAGGAGGAGCCGGCCTCCCCTGCCCAGGCGCTCCCGAAGCTGGAACGCTGCATCAAAGAGCTCGGCGTCGGGGATGTGCATGATGACGGCGGAGAGCAGGATCCCGTCGCAGGTCGGCCGGATGTCGGTGGGGAGTCCGTTCGGGAGGAAGCCGTGGAACAGACTAAGAGTTGGGCGTGCCCCGCCCGAGTTGCTTCGCCCCGGCGGCCGCCCTCTCGCGCTCGCCCGAGGGGCCGTCCGTAGCGCGGGCGGGTCGGGCTCTCGCCATTTGCTTCGCAAACGGCTCCCGCCTCAGACGTGCTTCGGGGGTTCCGTCCTCGTGAATACGCGCTCCCTCATCGGTCGCGCGTCGGCCGCCGCCCGCTCACGCTGTCGTGACTGGTGCATCGTCTTGCAGGACAAGGGGCCGATTGCAGACGAAGGGCTCTTCTTTCCATCTATGTATTGGCCCATCCCTCACGTGCTCGAAAGCCGTCAGGTCCCGTCCCTGTAGACATCCCTGCGATGCCCGATTTTGAGAACAAGCACCGACGAGTCGCTGATGCTGTATATGATCCGATAGTCGCCAATACGCACGCGGTACAAATGAAGGCTGGCTTCCAGTTTTACGGCTCCCCTCGGTCGTGGATATGTTCCCAAGGCTTCTATGGCGTCGAGAATCCTTCTCTGGGCTGAACGGGGAAGCCGCCTAAGCTGTCTCCGCGCGGACGGAGCAACCGCTACCCTATAAGCCACGAGGAAACCTCAGAGCCCCAATTCTTTCCTAAGTTGTGCGGCTGAGATCGTGCCTTTTCGGGCCGCTTCCTTGAGCGCCTTTTTTGCATCCTCGATATCCTTTTTGTCCTCGATCGCTTCCAACGTTTTTACGTCTTCAAGGGGAACGATCGCGGCAACCCGTCTGCCCCGGCGAGTGAGGATCACTCTCTCCTTGCCGAAGGCAGCGCGATTGATCGCTTCAGAAAATCCCCCTCGCAATTCCACCGTGCTCATCTCTCTGGTCACCCTCGGCTTCCTCCATCTTCCCTAAATGTACATTTAAGGAAGATGGGCGTACAAGCCCCCGCAATCGTCTTATCCCAGCAGTTACAATGACGGGTGGTTTGGCTGCGGTGCTTCTCCGTACTCATCAAGCTGGCCCGGGTTGGGGAACGGACCGTCTGGGTAGGCTACGCCAAACATGCCTTCTACGGCTTCAAGCGAAGCCCGGCTGATGGCCTCCGTCCTGGAAAACCTACCCTCACTCGGCGGACAGCCTGGCCTTGAGCGCAGGGCTGTCTCTCGAAGACTGGCTGGAAGAGCGAATGGATCCCTGCGGTCTCACCTCTCCACCCTGTCTATGGCACGCGAGCGACCCTCCGACAGGCGGAACACCAGGGTTGCCCACTTGCTATCCCTGCCTTCCCCGTCCGCGGAGGTCCACTCATGGTCCAGGGAGAAACCGAGGCGCGCGAAGAGGAGCTTCGTCTGGGCCACGGGCCGTAAGATCATCAGCCTGCCCACCTTGTCGCGCTCATCGCCGGGGGTGACATCGTTTCGTTCGATCGGCATGGACAGGAGGAGACGACCTCCCCCTCCCCAGGCGCTCGCGAAGCTGGAACGCCGCATCGAAGAGCTTAAGCGAAGGGGATGTGCATGATGACGACGGAGAGCAGGATCCCGTCGTAGGTCGGCCGGATTTCGGAGGGTAGTCCGCCCTGCCCCGTTCATGGGCGTGCCCCGCCCGATAGAGCCTGTCCCGGCAGCAACCTTCCCGTGCTCGCCCGACGGGCAGTCCATGGCGCGGGCGGGTCGGGCTCTCGCCGTTTGCTTCGCAAACGAGAATGCCACGGAGTACCGTGGCCGCGCTGCCGCCTCAGACGTGCTGCGGGGGTTCCGTCCTCGTGAATACGCGCTCCCTCATCGATCGCGCGTCGGTCTCGGACCGCCTTCGGAATATGCGCTCCCTGTTCGGTCGCGCATCGGCCTCTGCCCGCTCACGCAACGCGGATCTCGGGAGAGGCAGTTGTCCACGGAAAGCCCGAACGGAGCTGGAGGGGCCTGCCGCCGTGCTATTCCCGTTTGACAATACTATCGGCGCGTGATAGTGTTGGGCATGATTCGTTCCTTTGGAACGAAGGATACAAGTAGCATATGGCACGGCGTCCAGGTCCGACGGTATGCAAGGGAAGTGCAGGTCATGGCACGGCGCAAGCTGAGAATGCTCAACAACGCCTTCCAACTGGCAGATCTGCTGATTCCGCCGGGAAACCGCCTGGAAGCTTTGAAGGAGGACCGTAAAAGGTCAGCACAGCATCCGGATCAACGACCAGGTCCGAATCTGCTTTGTCTGGAAGGATGGTGATTGCCATGAGGTCGAGATCGTCGACTATCACATATAGGCGCGCCGCCACGACACGCCTTCCCAATGTTCACCCAGGCGAAGTCCTTCTCGAGGAGTTTCTCAGGCCAATGGCCATCAGCGCCTACAGGTTGGCCAAGGAGACCGCGCTGTCGCAGACACGGGTCTCCGAGATCATCCGCGGGCAGAGAAGTATCAGCGCAGAAACTGCCCTGCGCCTTTCCAAATACTTTGGTAACTCCGCGGAGTTCTGGCTCGGCCTGCAGAACGACTACGACCTTGAGGAGAGCCGGCTGTCCTTGGGGAAAGAGTTGGAATCGATACGGACGCTCTCTGGGCCAAGGCGGCCGACGGCTGCCGATCGGGCGCGCAAACGGGCCTCTGCAGCGATCGGCCGTGCGGCCAGCGCGCGGACCGGACGTACCAAAACATAGGGCTCTCTCTCCGATAGGGTACCGTGGAAGTCTCGGACCGCCTTCGGGGCTTCGTCCTCGGCGCCCCCACCCCTGCTCCCGGCTCCGACGGCCCTACCCCTCCTCCGGCTCCCATCTCTCCGCGCCCCTCACGGAGGCGGTGTACTCAACAGCTTCGACAAAGCCTGACAGCAGCGGCTTCTCCCAGTCCCCCGACAACGACCCCGCGGGAGCCCCGGCCCGCCCCGCCCGCCCTGCGGCCCCCGCCGCCCCCACCTCGCGCCCTATCAGCGCCCCCGCCTCCCGCCCGAACCTCGCGGGGAACCTCTCTGCCACCATCCGCCAGTAGCCGACGATCGACTCCTCCCGCCGCCTTATCAGCGCAGCCGATGGCAGCCTGTCGCGCTTGACGTTGTTCACGCTCCTGGCCGCGGGGAACAGGTTCCACGAGGGGCTCGCCTGCCAGTATGTGAAGGGGATTGCGTGGTCAACCTCGAAGCCCGCACGCAGCGCAGCGCCCGTCCACACGCATTCCAGGCCGCCCTGCTGTTCCTCGTAGAATGCGCGGATCACGGGGTCAGCGCGAAGTGGTTCGGCGCTCTCCAGCAGCTTGTCGATTACAGCACCCGCCCCCACGGTCCCCTCAGACAGCCTGGCAGTCATCTCGGCCCATCGCAGGATGACGGCGTCGCGGATCCAGTGGCCCATGAGCGAGAGCTCGCGCCAGACGTCGGCGCGGACTATGATCCTGGCCGAATCCTTGTCCCAGGAGAACTCAGGCTCCCCGAGGGCACCCCCGGCGAACTGCACAGGGCCCTTCACGATCGCAGACCCTATCGCCCGAAGGGCAGTCCGGCAGAGGCCTGCCCCCTCGCCCGAGAGGCTCCCCTCGGCCACGAGCCGCTCGAACGCCGCCAAGCCCCCGCGACGCCGGAAGTAGCCCACCAACTCCCCCAGCTTCCCGCGGAACGCAATCGGCTTCCCGCCCTTGGACTCCGCGTTGATCTGGGGGAGCATGATGGCCGAGTCAAGGAGCGGCCAATAGTAGCGAAGCCACTTCTCACTGACCTCCTGCAGGGGAACGCCAACCGATCCCCCGCGCTCCCATCGTCCCGAGGCCCAGGAGGTGGTGGCGATGTCGCACAGCGCCCTGATCAGCGCCAGCTTGTAGGTGGCCACCTTGCGGTCCGCGTTGATGATGCTCTCCACCCGGTCGATGGCACGCGAGTGACCCTCCGCCAGGCGGAACATCAGCGTTGTCCACAGGGTGTCCCTGCCTTCACCGTCCGCGGAGGTCCACTCGTGGTCCAGGGAGAAACCCAGGCGCTCGAAGAGAAGCTTCACCTGGGCCACGGGCCGCAGGATCATCAGCCTGCCCGCCTTGTCGCGCTCATCGCCGGGGGTGACATCGTTTCGTTCGATCGGCATGGACAGGAGGAGACGGCCTCCCCTCCCCAGGCGCTCGCGAAGCTGGAACGCCGCATCAAAGAGCTCGGCGTCGGGGATGTGCATGATGACGGCGGAGAGCAGGATCCCGTCGTAGGTCGGACGGATGTCGGTGGGGAGTCCGTTGGGGAGGAAGCCGGGGAACAGGCGCCCTTTCAGCTCGGGGTGATCGGCAAGAGCACGCTCACGAAGCGCTGCACTCGGCTCCACGGCATCCACCTCGACGCCCAGCGCCAGGAGCCGTGCCGCGTCGCGTCCGCTTCCCGCCCCGATCTCCAGGACGCGTTCCCCCCGCGAGAACACGAAGGGGAAGAAGGAGGACACGCCGCCCGCTACGGCCTCGTAACGGGGCGCGACCTCACCGGCGTGATCCTCGTAGTAGCGGAGCGTTGCGGCGTCCATGGATGAACCGGGGCAAGTCTACCCCGGGAGGCCTGCCGGGGAAAGAGTTGGGCGTGCCCCCCGACGGACCTCGACCGGCGTGGGGGCGCGCAGTACGAAACGCGTCGGGGGTCGCGTGCTGCGGGGGTTCCGTCCTCGCCCTCCGCGGAGTACCGCAGAAGGCTCGGACCGCCTTCGGCGCCCCTCCGCCCGCTCACGCGTCCCTGCTCTCGGGACCCCCGGGCGTGACCGTGTGGCGCGCCAAGTTACCCCTCGGTGAGCATCGCCGCGATCTCGCCCTTCTCCATGCCCTTGTGTAGCGCCACCGACCGGACAATGGCATTCAGCGTTCCCAGCCGCAGGCTCTTGTGATCTGGAACAGCTATTCTCTGGTGACCGGGGACATCCGTCTCTATGACGATGTGGCTTCCCCTTTCATGCACGACCCGGTAGTCGAGCCGCCGCACCAGGATATCAACGACCTCGCTGCCGCCGAGGTCCCGGGGCAGCTTCATGCCAACGTGAAGATTTCGTCCCGAACCAGGTGGAGGCGAATTCGTACGGGCGCCACCCCGTCAAAGAAGTAGGCCGAGACCGCCTCTCTGACATTGTTCCTGAGCTCCTGCCAGGTGTTCGCCTGGGTGATGATACTCTCACTCAGGCACTCAGCGGTAAAGCCACTGTCCTGATCCTGGGAGACATCGAACACCAGCTCCTCAGTCCTTGAGTCCATCAACCTGATATTACCCGTCGGGTTGTACGTTTTCAAGCCATTTCCTCCCGGTGCCCGTGCGGGCCACCAAAGAGGTCAACGGCCAGAATGCCGCGCCGCTTGCCGCAGTCATGACGCCCACGACCTGCTGGCGATATCGCACAGCGCCCTGATCAGCGCCAGATTGTAGGTCGCCGTCGTGCTCCCCGCCGGGCAAGCCCGCCCCGTGCCCCCACCGTCGCTACTGCTCTCCTATCGATGGCGCGCGAGTGACCCTCCGCCAGGCGGAGCATCAGGGTTGTCCACAGGATGTCTCTGCCCTCACCGTCCGCGGAGGTCCACTCGTGGTCCGGGGAGAAACCGAGGCGCTCGAAGAGGAGCTTCACCTGAGCCGCGGGCCGCAGGATCATCAGCCCCGACGCCCGACTGAATAAGGAGGGCGTATTCAGTCTCCGCGCTCATCGCCGGGGGTGACATCGTTTCGTTCGATCGGCATGGACAGGAGGAGACGGCCTCCCTTCCCCAGGCGCTCGCGAAGCTGGAACGCCGCATCGAAGAGCTCGGAGTCGGGGATGTGCATGCTGAGAGCAGGATCCCGTCGTAGGTGGGACGGATGTCGGTGGGGAGTCCGTTCGGGAGGAAGCCGGGGAACAGGCGCCCTTCCAGCTCGGGGTGATCCGCAAGGGCGCGCTCACGAAGCGCGGCACTCGGCTCCACGGCATCCACCTCGACGCCCAGCGCCAGGAGCCGTGCCGCGTGGCGTCCGCTTCCTGCCCCGATCTCCAGGACGCGTTCCCCCCGCTGGTTTGGGCGTGCCCCGCCCTCGCTTCGCTCGGGCGGGTCGCGTGCTTCGCTGCAATTCCTCGGCAAACCGCTCTGCTGGCACCGGAAGCCCCCGGTCGTCGAAGCGGTTGCACGCCGCAGGTCGGCGCCTGCGGAATGAATACGCGCTCCCTAGTCGGTCGCGCGTCGGGCTGCGCCCGCTCACGCTCTTGGGCTGAGGGCGTTGTCCCAAGCCGCTTCTATCGTCTGTGCTCCTTTGGATTGGAACTTCTCTCTAGATTCCGCGCGGTCGGGTCGCCGCGGGAATTGCTCCCCGCGGCTCCCACGGATCCGGACGTGCGGATTTCCCGCATCCGGCTCTTCAGTCTACGGCCTCGCTGCGAGACGGTAGATGCTGTGGACGATTCGTATCGGCGGCAGCGGGTAATGCTGCAGCAGCCGACGGAACCGTTCCCATACCATCTTGGCTCGGGCTGACCGACGGTTCAGCCAGTAGCGCCATACACGCTCGACCTCGTGGAGGAAACGACTTAGGGCGCGCGCATTTCCGGTGATACCGAAATACGCGTAATGCCCGAGAAGCTTCCGACTCAGGTCGGCGTGCTGCGCGGCCACGGGCTCGTGCCGGTGTTGGCGGCACCAGTCAGCTATTCGGCCGAGCGCTCGACGAAAGCGGCTGGACGATGTCTTGCGCATGATCACTGGCTTCCCCTGGCGGGACTTCCCCCAGAACCAAGTGAATCCCAGCATGTCAAAGCTTCCGACCGGCGGCCCGGGGGGTCTTTCGGCTCTGTCGGGTCGGCGGAAGTTCACCATCCGGGTCTTTACCGGATGCAGCGTCAGGCCATACCGAGCAAACCGCTTGCCCAGTACCTCCATGACCCTGCGTGCGTCCTCCTCCGAGGCGAGCACGATGACCGCGTCGTCCGCATAGCGGATCATGAAGCCCTTCGCCCGCAGGCGTGGCACCACGGTCGCCGCGAACCACGTGTCCAAGACTTCGTGCAGGTAGATGTTCGCCAGCAGTGGCGACACCACGCCTCCCTGAGGAGTTCCCTCCCCGACGCGATGTACGCTGCCCTCTTCGAATATCCCTGCCTTCAGCCATTTGTCTATCGCTCGACGGAGCACTCCGTCTCGCACCCTCTTGTCGAGGAAGTCCCGAAGATGTTGGTGGTCGATGGTGTCGAAGTAGCTCTTGATGTCCACTTCGATCACCACCCCGCCGCCCATGTCCATCACTCCTCGCCACAGCGCTTCCAGCGCCTGGTGGGCCGAGCGCTTTGCTCTGAACCCGTACGAGCAATCCAGAAAGTCCTGCTCATAGACCGCTTCCAGCACCATCGTCACCGCCCTCTGCAAGACTTTGTCCTCGAAGGTGGGTATCCCGATGGGCCGTCGCGACTTGCCATCCGCCTTGGGGATGTACACCCGCCGCACCGGTGGCGCTCGGTACACGCCCGACTTGAACCGCTCCAGCAGCGACCGAAGGTTCCCCTCCAAGTTCGCCGCGTACTCGGTTGCCGTCTGACCGTCGATGCCAGGCGCTCCGTCTTTGCGGGTCCTCTGATAGGCTTCCTGCAACCACTCCATATCGATGTGATGGGCCAAGGTTGTGAACACCATGCTCGGTGCTTTCCTCGCCAATTCTGCTATCCGCTGTAGTCTCGTTGAGACGCTTTCGGGACCCGATGTTCCCTGCATCTTTCCCTCCAGTGGTTCCGTAGCCCGGCTCCCCTCTCCCTCCGCAGGGTCCCTCGGGGTGGTTCCCCTGCTTCACAGGTACGGTGGAGAGCTCCGACTTCCTGCCGCCCCTCCCGCCGCGCTTCGTTACCTTCGCACGGCGCTTACCATCGCGCGCTCCTCCTCTTCGCTCCCCCACCGTGTCGAGCGCGCCGAAGTGGGGCCTGGGCTCTTCGTTGTACGGGCGCCCGTCCCGCCTGATGCGATGGAGACGACAGGACCTCCCAGGTTCCTGGGGAACCCCTGTGCGTGTATGCCGTGCTCTTCGACCCCGGCAGGGCCTCGGTGCCAGGCGATTGCGGCACCTCGGTGCTGCCGCCGCTCAGAAAACCACGACGGCCCCCGCGAACAGTTTCATTTCGAGGCTCAATCACACGGCCCGCACGCTCCCTGTGTACGCTTCGCAGCCGGGGTTACCCCCGTACCACGCAACACTCGGTTCCGGCTGGTCGCCAACCTTTGCCGGGCGGGTTTGTCCCGCCGGGTTCCTCCGTAAGGTTTCGGTCACGCTCTCACATGGCGTCCTCCTTACCCAGGCTTTGCCTGGCGCACTTTCCGCGGAAACTTCGGCGTGCTCCGCCCGAAGGGAGCCTTCCTGGCGGCACCCCTCCCCTACCGCCCGGCAAGCCCGTTGGTGCGCGGGCGGGTCAACGTTGCGTATTCCGCTGAAGAGTGCCACCTGTTCCGAAATAGAAAGCCACTTTCCCACTCAGCCAATCCGATCACCGAGACAATGTCATGGTGGCTCTATTCGGTCAACTCTGTCCTCCTTCTTTCGTCATGAATCTGTGAGTTGAGAAAGTCGACGACAATTAGAATTCCCGTCACCAGAGAGGGGGTCCTTGGATACCACCTGCCTCTGGAAAATGCAGCAGCGGGCCGCCACGAGGGATGATTTTCGTGGTTGGCCAGCTTGTGGGCACCTGAGGAGCGAGATCGACTCATATCGGCTCCTTCTTGCTTTCCGTACCCCGATGGGCATAGAGCTTGCGCACCGACTCACCTTTGAGCTCGATACGGTGGGCGGTATGCACGATGCGGTCGCAAATGGCGTCGGCGATGGTGGGATCTCCGATGACCTGGTGCCACTGCGAGACGGGAAGCTGGGAGCTGAAGACCGAGGAGCAGCGGCCATGGCGGTCTTCCAGGATCTCCAGCAGGATCAGGCGGCTGGCAGTATCAAGGACCTCCAGCCCGAAGTCGTCGAGGATGAGGAGTCGTTTCTTGGATATCTTGGCCAACTCCCGAAGGTAGGTGCCGTCGGCCTTGCACAGCTTCATCTGCTCGAACAGCTTGCTGGCCGGCCAATAGCAGACGGTGTACCCATGGATGCACGCCTGCTGGCCCAACATGGAAGCCAGAAAGCTTTTGCCGCTGCCACAGGGGCCAGTGAGGATCAAGTCCTGGCGGTCTTCGACCCAACGGCAGTCGGCCAGGCGCATGAGTTGATTCTTTTCCAGGTTCCTGTGCAGGCCGAAGTCGATGTCTTCCAGACCCGCCCGATAGCGCAAGCGTGCCAGCTGCAGCAGCCGCGTCAGCCGGCGGCCCTGCCGTTCGTCCCATTCCACGTCCACCAGGTGGGCGATCAACTCGTCCGGGGTGAGGTCCGCACTCGCGCCGGCCTCCATGGATTGGCGTAAGGCCCGCATCATGCCCCACATGCCCATCTTTTCCAGTTTCTGTATCGTTGCTTGATTGCTGTTCATCTCACGCGCTCCTTCGTTCAGTTGTAGTACCCGCTGCCGCGTACGTTCTCATGCTCCGGCAGCGCTCCCAGATCCAGACAGGGCTGGGTTTCTTCCTCCAGCCCCAAGGCCAGCATGTTCTTGATCCGTGTGTAGGACTGCGTGCCCACATGCAACGCCTTGCCGCAGGCCTTGTTCAGACGATCCGAGCCGTGGCGTTTTGCCAGACTCAGGATGCCCAGACAGCTGCGGAACGCCTGGGGTGGGTAGGCGGCGGCAGAGAGCACCTTGGCGATGACCTCCGCGGTCTGGGGTCCCATCGTCGCCGCCCAGTTCAGGAATCGCTGCGCGCTCCATTCCGCGTAGAAGCGGTGATTTGAGGGCATGTGCTCGGCCAGGGTCGTGTAGCCGTTGGGCGTGCGGTCGCGACGGTGCTGAGCCACACGGGTGTTGTCCCAGTAGATGGCCACCACCCGCTCGTCGTAGACGAGTTTCACTCGTGTGGGTGGATCGCGTCGGCGCAGGGGGTGCGGCACGCTGTAGTAATGCCGATCCTCGCGCAGTTCCACATGGTAGTTGATCGCCACGGTGGCCTCAATGGTCGTCTTCAGCGCGAAGGACTCCACGGGCAACGGACGCAGGGCCTGCCTCTCCACCCGCTCGAACAGTTGCCGCCTGCTGTAGGGCAGCCGGCTGAACGCTCGGCGATTGTGCTCCTCCAGAAGTTCTCGAATGGCCGCGTTGACCTGCGCCAGGGAGTGAAAGACCTGGCCCCGAAGTCGTGCGCTGATTCTCTGGTAGACCAGGCGCACCGCCCCCTCCACCAGCGCCTTGTCCCGTGGGCGGCGTACCCGCGTCGGCATGATGACCACCCCGTAGTGGCGAGCGAAGTCCTCAAATACCGGGTTCAGCCCCGGCTCGTAGGGGTCAGAGCGAATCACCGCCGTCTTCAAGTTATCGGGGATGAGGGCGCTGGTGACGCCTCCGAAGTAGCGAAAGGCGCCCTCGTTGGCGCGAATCCAATCCTGTTCATTCTGACTCTCGCGCGCCTCGACGTAGGTCAGCTCGCTGGCTCCCAGGATCGCCACGAATTGATCCAAAGCCCAACTCTGCCCCGTGAGGCCGTTGATAACCTCAAGCTTGTCTCCTGCCCAGTCCACCAGTATCGCCTCTCCCGCCTTGTACTCGATGTGCATCGACACCTCCTCGCTTCGGCACCAGCGATGGAAGTGCAGGCAGTATTGGCTGTATTGGTAGCCCTGCGGGTTCTCGTGGATGTAGCGCTCCCACAACCACTGCAGCGTCACCCCCTTCTTCTTCAACTCGACGACCATCTCGGGGAATCGCTCCGCCAACGCCGTGTAGCGAGCTGCGTCCTGCGGGGTTTTCCCGCGTTCCAAGTTCTGTTGCAACTCGCTGTCGGGAAGCTGTCCTACCGCCGGGTATTCAAGGCCGCTGGCGCGGAAGGCCTGCAGGGTCCGGGCCACCACGGTTCGTGAAACTCCGAGAGCCCGCGCGATCTGCCTCTCACTCAAATCTGTGGTCTGGTCGTAACGGATGATGTCTCGAACCCTGTTCACTCCCGTTTTCCTCCGTCCCATTTCCTCTCCTTCCGCATGATGCGTACAGGAGAGCATACCAATTGCTCAATGGAGGGATTGGATGGGGTGGGGATTCCGCTGGAGAGCCCAAAATTGGCTCTTTTGCAGCGGAAGGGTGGCTTTTTATTATCGGAACGCTGGCTCGCTCAAAACGGAACGGTGGCTTTTTTCGCGCGGACTACGCAGCACTCTCCTTCACTGCTTGGAATAGGGTGGCTTTGCCATGCTCTTTAGCATATGTTCAACTAGGCCTTCAACGTCCCCGCCGTCAAAGTCATCTTGATCTGTGTCCTCCGATGGAACTCGAACACACACGAAGAGCAGGTCTCGGACCTCACGGGCTGAGGCAGCTACCCTGGCGGCAAAATCGTTGTACCGATTGTGGAAGTCGTTCGCCTTTCCCGTTCCGTCAACGTGTTGAGCGCAGCGCGCACTCAGGTTCACTGTTTTTCCCACGTAAAGGGGAGGCATGAAGAGTGATGCCTTCATGACACTCTCACGGAGGCGCTCAAATCGGGCCTGATCCTCCGTGACCTCCTTCCACAACGCCGCGTAGTTCTGCATCTGAAAGGTCTTGGCCGCCAATTCAACGTCCACGGTGGCTCTCTGCCATCTGAAGGGAAACACGCCTTGGGCGTGTGGCACACCTCTACTTCCGGCATCGTAGTTGAGTACGGTGTTAACTTCCGTCACGAAGGCGTCTGGATCGGTCGTCAAGATCCTCAGTGGATAGAACCAGGCGTAAGCACGGGGACCGGTGGCACATTCTGGAACGTCTCTTTCGTATAGAACCCGATCTCGTTGCTCACGTTTCGCCAAATGTCATTCAACCCCATCTCGGATTCCCCGCAATCCATTCAGACTTCAAGACTACTGCTGGACCCGGCCACTTGTTGCCACAGGGCGCCTGGACTTCCCTTCTCGTCCATTCCTGTCTTTCGGAGGTGGTCATTCAGAAAGGGATCCTTCATTCGCCCCGACCTTCCGCGCCCTGGTCTTTAGCACCAGGGCGCGCTGGATCGGGGGGATTCCCTGGCGAATGCCGAGCCGGGGAGCCTGCTCCTCCACCTGCTCAACTGATATGGAAAAAAGCTCAGTACTTTCCATATCTGACGCCACCAGCGGGCCGTGCTCATCGCCCCGCCACTCCCTCCATCGTCTCCTCCGCCTGGTGCTCGAGTTCGAGGCAGAGGCTATTGCGGAGTTCAACGGTGAGGACGAGCTCGCGGAACCTGAGTGCCCCTTGCACTGGAATGGCTGAGCGATGTCCCTGGCTACCATCAGGGGCAACGAACAGCAGTAGTGAGTTTGTACCAAGTCTGTCACTTGGTGCGACGGCGCGACTGCGACCAAACCTGGTGCCTCCAAAGTGGTGTCCGGAGCCCCGTTGCCCGTTTGCAACCGGCAGGAAGTATGATAAACGGGAGATCTATAGAACGCAAGGAAAAGAATCACAGCCTCCTTTGAGATAGCAACCCGGCGGTCGGGATAGTATCGCATAGATACCTAGGAACAACAAGCGAGTGTCAGGCGGCGCGGTCACGGCAAGGAGCAAACGCGACCCGCTGTCTCCCTTCCGCGAGTCTGCGGGGATCATGACGCCGAGCCTGCACCATGACTTCCCTATCTGGAGAAAAGCGGCATTCCTTGAACGGGACCTCCCGTAGAGGTCATTCCTCCCCTCGTACCCCTTCTCTTGCCCTTATTCGCGACTTGGTGCCCTTATTCTCCCAGCGCGTCGTGCCCTGCGCGAGAAGGTCTGGCAGATCCCTGGAAGTGGCAAGGAATACGCGTTCAGGCGGAGCACGTGGCCGCCGGATACCGTTGTACGCTCGCTTTGCGGAGACACCCGTTGGTTGCTACAAATCTGTTGACAAATGGGTGACAAAGTGGTACCTATCCTTGAGAAGAGGTGGCCAGTGAAGTTCATAACTGTGCGGGACTTGCGTACGACGCCTGCGCAAGTATGGAAGGCGCTTCCCGAAGAACAGGAAATCGTCATCACGAACAACGGAAAGCCGATCGCCCTGCTCACGCCCCTGACTGACACTGATCTTGAGGACACTCTCGCCTCCGTGCGACGGGCACGGGCGATCAACGCTGTCAAGAAGATGCAGGCTGGTGCCGTGGCGGAGGGAATCTCCGGGATGACGATGGAGGAGATCGACCAGGAGATCCGGGCCTATCGAAAAAGCAAGAAGACGTGACGGTCGTACTGGATACGAACGTTCTCGTTTCTGCCCTGGTCAATCCCGCGGGTGCACCTGCGACAGTCCTGGCTCTGTTGCTGAACGGAAAGCTCACCGTGTGCTATGACAACCGGATACTCGGCGACTACGGGGAAGTTCTTTCAAGGCAGAAGTTCCATTTCAAGAAGGGTCTTATCCTTCAATTGCTGGACTACATCAGGCAGGAAGGTGAGTTCATAGCTGCCGAACCAATCCGAATTCCCTCCGTCAGTGAAGATGACAGGATGTTCTACGAAGTCGCCAAAACAGGAAAAGCGGCGTACCTTGTCACCGGCAACAAGAGGCATTTCCCGAATGAGGACATGGTGCGAACGCCCAAGGAGTTCGTAGACATCTACCTGTCCAGAAAGTAGCTCAGGGTAGGTGCAGATCAAAGACCAAGTGCTACGGGGCATCGGCGATAGATTGCAGGCCGGTATCGCGGTTCGGGAGGAACGACTGGAGAGCGGTCGAGAGGCAGTACCACCTGCGTGACACGGTGTGCTCCTGCCCGCCAGTCGGAGCGGCGGAAGGTTTTCAGCCAAACGGCCTTCGTACCTTCTGGCCCTTCTCCAGGCGTTCGTGCACGTACATGTCCATGGTGATGGCCGTTGAGCTGTGTCCGAGGTACTCCGAGACCGCCTTGATGGACGCGCCCTCGCGGGTTGCCAGGGTGGCGAAGCTGTGCCGCATGGTATGGGCCGAGATCCTGCGCCCCAGGATCCGCCTGCCCGCCTTGGTGATCTCGTAGCTGACGTAGGGCGGGCGGAAGGGTCTGCCGCCCCGGGTCTGGAAGACCCATGTCTCTCCGCCGAACTCCGCGCGGATTGCTTCGAACAGCCGCTTCTCGATTTCCACCTTGCGTTCCTTGTTGCCCTTCCCGATGACGGTGATCCTGACCATGTCCCCGAGGTGTTCACACCGATCCAGCCGGGCGCCGCACATTTCCGCCGCGCGGCAGCCGGTGTTGTAGAGAAACCAGAGAAAGAGCGATGTCCGCCGCGAGGTCCCCGACACCAGGAGATCGAACTCGGCCGGGGTGACCACCCGATCTTCCGTGACCCCTGCCCTCACCATCCCGGGCGCCTTCGTCTCGGTCCCGCGATCCAGCGAGCGAAGCGTCATCTCCAGCTTGGCCTGCCGGTTGGGGTCTGCGCCGGCCAGCGCCGCCCGAAGCCGGGCCTTCACCGCCTGGCGACGGACGCGCTTGGTGCCCGCAGCCAGCGGCGAAGCGTTGAGGTGCGCGAAGTACGCCCTTACCGCGGAGAGATCCAGGACCAGGTGGTTGGCTTTGAGAAACCGGACGAAGTCCCCAATGGCGCTGCCATAGCTGTCCCTGACCGAGAGAACCATGGCAAGAATGTTGTCTTCAGGTTCCTGCTCGCTGAGCAGGCTCATGCGCGGCCCCCCGTGGATGAGTACGGGCGCAATCACTACGAGCATTGTGCGTCCTCGAGCCCCGAGCGCGGCACCGGCACCTGGCGGGCCTGGTGCGCTCGTTACGCCCGCGCCTCCGTCATCGCCCCTACCAGCTCCGTGATCGCCTTCTCCCTCGTCTCCTCCAGCACGAACACGTTCAGGTTGTCCATGGCCCGGGTCATGGCCACGTAGATCAGGTTGCGGGCCAGCGAGTCGGCTGCCTTCTCGTCGTACTCGGCACCCGCTCCCGCCGGCAGCGCCGGCAGGTACAGGAGCACCACGGGGAAGTCCAGGCCCTTGCTGGAGTGCAGCGTGGACACGCGCACCAGGCCCTCGGCGGTGAAGCTGAACGAGTCGTCCCTGATGTTGGCGCTCTTGATTCCGCGCCGCCCCAGCTTGTCCTGGATGGCAGCTACTTCCGCCTTGCCCGGCGCCAGCACCGTGATGTTCTCGGGATCGTAGCCCAGCTTGTCGATGAACAGGCTCACCTTCTCCACCAGGAGTTTGAGGAGCTCGTCGCGGGAGGCGGCACGGTAGAACTCCGGCGTCGGCCCCTCGCGGAACGCGTGGGTGGTGGTGGTCTCCTCTTCCATGTCAGGCGCACACAGCTCGCGGTACTTCTCCGCCAGGTCGTGGATGGGGCAGGTTGTGCGGAAGTCGGTGCGGAGGATCCTGGTGCGGCCCGAGATGTCGATGCCCGCCCGCTTGTACGGCGAGCCCAGCCGGTAGATGGCCTGGCCGGCGTGGCCCGCCATGATCACACCGCGCCCGCACATGAGCTTCAGGCACTTGAGATCCACCGAGGCGAGGTCCTGGCTCTCGTCGACGAAAGCCATGTCGATGCCGGACGGCACGGCCGGCGTGCCGACATCGTTTGTGCCTCTTGAGCCTTCAATCTCTTCTATTAACTTGATGCGGCTGTAGTTCTTGCTGAAAGCGCCCATGTCTTCCATGGCACCGACCACCAGGTCCCTGATCTCCCACACCTGGGCGCGCTGGGTCCTGGAAAGCGGCTGGCGCATGCCGTGACGCGGCACCACCTCGTCCACGTACTCGTCCCTGGTCACCATGTTGGCAAAGAGGAAGTCTTCCAGCTCCGTGGCAAGCTCGGCGTTGCTCAGGAAGCCGGTGCTGTTCCACCTCTTTGCCAGCGTCTCCACCGCCGTGTAGTCCACCTTCCAGCCCGGGTCCACGGCGCGCAGGCGCGCCAGGAAGAAGCTGTCCGCGGTCTGGATGGGCCCGAGGTCCTCGGAAGCCCGCAACAGCTCCGCGATGTACCTGTCGTACTTCACGAGCGTGGTGGTGTACGTGAGGAGCACGGTGCGCGGCGTGAACAGGTCCCGCCGCGCCCTGCCCCATGCGTGCAGGAGCACGATAGTCTTGCCCGTCCCTGCCCCTCCGTGCACCAGGAAGTCGTGCCCGGGCGTGATGGCATCCACCGCCGCCTGCTGCTCGGCGGTCAGGCGCATGAGGCTGCGCTCGTAGTCGCGGCGCGTGCGCGTGTAGAGGCTGAATCGATTGAGGTGCTCCACGTAGAGGTCGAGGTCGTGGAACTTCGCCGCCTCCGCCTCCAGCTCCTTGCGCTGCTGCGTCAGCGCGTTGAGCTCCGCGCGCAGCGCGTCCACCCGCTCGGCTTTCCCCTCCGCGCGCGCTCTCTCCCGCGCAAGCTCCGCCGTGCGCGCCTTCAGGTCCGCGTCCAGCTGCTCGCCCCTGGCCTCCGCGTCCCGCGCCGCCTCCGCCTGCTGGAGCAGCTTCCTGTTCTCCCGCTGGGCAACGAACAGGTCGTACTTGAGCTTCGCCAGCTCCTGGTTCTTCTCGATCGGGGAGATCTTCTCTTCCCAGATGCGAAGCGAGTCGCGCAAGGTGGCCAGGAACGGGTGGTCTATGCCGCACGCCCTGCAGAATCCAAGGAAGTTATACGATGCCGCCACCGCTTCTTCCTTTGACAGCGGGATCATGGCGTGGCGCACCCTGTTCGCGGTGGGGTGCTCCTTCTGGATGCGGACCATGGCCTGGAGGTCGGCGGGCGTCGTGCGGCCTTTCGCTTTCAGGAAGTCCTTGAAGTCCCACACGAGCTTGGGGAACTCCACGAACCTGTACGACGGAAAGATGTCGGTGATGAAACTCTCCACGAAGGAGTGGAGGGCCAGCAGGAAGAAGCCTTCGTCGGTGCCGAGCATCCGTGAGAGGCGGTCCATGCGGATGTCCACGACGGTGGCGGGAGCGGCGGAGGTGCCGACGGCGCCGCCCGACGTTCCCGTGGCGCCTGACGGCTGTTCGGCGATGGAGCGATCTTCAGCGGATGCCGCCGACATGAGTCCCTCGCGCCTCCGGTGCTGTTCGGCTGCCGGCGCCCCGAAAGGCGGCGCCGGTTGATGCATAGTAGCGGCGGCATCCCCGAAACGCAAGCCATGTACGGAGCACGCCCGGCCTCGCTGGGCAAGGAACTGGCCGCGATGTCTGAAGTCCTGGGAGAGACCCGGAGCGGACTCATCGAGAAGGCCCTTGCCCACTACTTCGACATGCTGGACCTCGATATTGCGCAGGAGCGGGCTCGAAGGATTGACTCGGGCAAGACCAGGACTATGACGTCGGCAGAGATGCGCAAGGCGCTCGGACTCTGAGGTGTGTCCTGGACTCTGGAGTTCGACCCGGGCGTCCTGAAGGATCTCGAGCAGACTGACCGCCAGGACCAGCGGTTCATCCTGGACAGCCTGGACACGGTCGCAGGCAGCTATTCCGCTTCCTTCGCGTCTGCGCTGCTACAGTCCGGCAAGCTGAGGAAACTCCACGGTCCATGGAAAAGACTTCTCCGCCTTCGCCTGCGGTCCGGGCGGGTCATCTACAGGGAGCACGGGACCTCATTGGTGATCCGGGTGGTTCGCGTTGGCCACGGGCGCCAGGTCTATCTATAAAAACGGCGACCGTGGGAGCCCCAGGGATGTCCGCTGTCCATTTCGCGCAGGCCGCCGGGCTCATCGGATGAAAGCCCACCTGGCCCTCCCTCGGTGACCTGTTGCGATAGTCGGCGCGAGACTCACCAACCCGAAGGCAGGCCGGCGCCGAGGTAGACAGATACCTCTTTCTCCTGGATCAGCTCGTGGGCTTTCCGGTCGAACGTCATCCATCGCGCTCCCAGCTCGACGGCGAGGCCGGCGTAGCATGCGTCATATCCCGTCAACCCGGCGGGCAGAAATGCTGAAGCATGCGCCGCAAGACCCGCCGTCATGGGGTGACGGAAAACCCCCGCCTCGACGACGGGAAGAAACGCGTCCCGGTAGGTCTCTGCTGGTGAAGGGTGTACCCGTCCCAGCACGGCGAGCACCTCGAAGAAAAACAGCTCAGGCACCGCAAAGAGCTCCGGCTCCGCGATGACCCGGCGCAGAACTGCGTCAGCGTTGGCATGCGTTTCGCCTGCGAGGTACCAGCGCACGGCAACCGATGCATCGAGGACGAACATCACCTGAGCTCGCCCCTCAAAGCGCGGAGGACGGAGAGGCTTTCAGACGCTCCGAGCCGCTCGGCCCGCGCCGCGAGGACGCGGTCCAGCAGCGCCTTGCGCTGCTCCTCTGTCTGCCGGTCGACGAACCGCCTCCGGAAATCTTCCATACTGATGAGAACCGCCCGCGGTTTCCGTCCCTTGCTTACGATCACGGGCTCGCCCGTTCTCTCCAGGTCGTCAAGGACGGCACCGAGATGGTTGCGGATATCAAGGGCGTTCACGCTGCGCATAGAGTACCTCGGCGAGACGATATCATGGAACGATGTACATATCAAGTGTAGATGTATATATGCATATACTCGTTTCGCAAGCGCAAGGCCCTTTTTCGCGTTCTGAAACCCCCGAGCAGGCAGTGGAGGCGGCACTGCGTGAGAAGCTCGAAAGCTGGCAGAAGGCCACCGGGGGCTGGGGGGGGATGACAGTTCTGGCAGGAATTCATACTTTCCAGGTATGAAAACAACTGTCTCGGAGAAAGGCCAGGTCATTATCCCCAAGGCGCTTCGTGACAAGCTGGGACTGCGACCGGGTACGGTCCTTGACTTCAGTGCCCGCAGCCGGAAGGAAGGATACTCCCGGATTTCCTGATAGGTGCACACGCGCTCGAGCACGCCGACCGGTTGCTGGCCAGGGATCGAGGCTTCATGCGTGACTACTTCACCGAGCTGACCCTCTGGGACCCGTCTCGCTGAACGGAACGCAAGCATCAAAGTCGATCCGGTCGTCTCTCTTCATCATGATGGACAGGAGAGGAATTCACTTCTACGATGTGTCGATGCGGAAGGTACAGGTTCGCTTTACGGAGCCCCAGTTGTGCCAGCCCAGGGACGTAGCGCCGAGAGAGGACATGCCGGTCAGCCAGATCATCCGGCGAGCCACGGAAGAATACCTCGCACGCATTCCCCCCGCCCGGGCGGCTCGGGGGAGAAGCGCAATCCCCGTATTCAACGGCGGCAGGACGCTTATCAGGCCTGGGCGCTACCGGGACCTGGTGTATAGAGACCGCGCGGGTTCTGGGGAATGAACACCCTGGTTCGCGCCGGGGAATAGCATTCGCTTCGCAGTACGAAAGTGAGGGCCCAATGACCCCCGTCATCGACGTCCACGAGCACATCTTCCGCGGCAGGGACATCCCGCTGAAGGGATACCTGCTCTCCCGCCGTTACCCCACCTGGAACCGGTGGGCGGTCGAGCTGCTGGCACCCACCCTGGCGCGGTGCATCCGTCACCACATTGACCACGGGCACCGCGGGCTGCGCTGCTGGCTGCTCCTCCTCGTCGTGCGAATTGCCCTGGGCAAGGGATACGTCGAGTGGGCGGACATCCTGTCCACGAAGAGCGTTGCGGACCTGGCGGCGATGCTGGATGACACCTACCGGCCCGACTCCATCAGTCTCACCACTCCCCTCGTCATCGACTACGAGTACTGGTTCCGCAATTCCGTGGATACGCCGCTGGAAAAGCAGATCGACGATATCGCGGAAGACGTCGTCAAGGGATGGAAGGGCAGGTTCCATCCTTTTGTGCCCTTTGACCCGGTGAGGGAAGCATGCTGCCTCCGCGGCCTGCCCACGCCGGACAAGCCCTACGGCCTGCCGGAGACCTCCAGCAGCATGCTGATGGTGAAGAAAGCCATCGAGGAGCAGGGCTTCATCGGCGTCAAGCTGTACCATTCCCTGGGCTACCGGCCCAGCGGAAACGCCGCCGTTGATGACAGGCGGCGGCAGCTGTTCCGCGATATCGCGCTTGACCCGTACTGCGTTCTACGCGGGGAGGAGATCGACGCCGCGCTGGAGACGCTCTACCGGTACTGCTCGGATAAGCAGGTGCCCATCACGGTCCACTGCGGGTCGGACGGCATCGAGTCCTTCCCGGGCGCGAGCTTCGTATTCGGCAGGCCCGATTTCTGGATACCGGTCATCGAGGCACACCCCGACCTCCACGTGAACCTCGCGCATTTCGGGTGGAGCCACGACCTGCGCTACACGCGGGAGGGCACGATCACCTGGGGGAGCCGGAGCGGGAAGCCCGAGAAGAACTGGATCCGGATCATCTGCGAAATGATGGAGCGCTTCCCTCACCTCTACACCGACGTGGCCCAGCACGAGATCCTGGAGCACCGGCAGCAGCGCAGGTTCGGCGCGGACTACCACCACATCAACCGCGACTTCCCGGGCCTCGTGCAGCAGCGGCTCCTTTTCGGCATGGACTGGCACGTCATCGTGCGCGTGAAGCACTACCGCCGGTTCAGGGAAGCCTACGTGCGGGTGCTCCAGGAGGGCGGCGGCTGGAGCCAGTCCCAGGTGGAGGACTTCCTGGGCGGCAACGCCCTGCGTTTCCTGGGGCTCCTGCCGCTGGCCACGCCTCCCGCGGCGGGCTGGACGGGAAACCGGGTGCGCCTGGCAGCCTGGTACGCGGCAAATGGCGTCATGCCGCCTCCGTGGTTCGTGGCGACGGGCCCATAGAGGCACGCAGCGACCCCGACTTTACACGGGACAGAAAGTGTGGAATCTTGGATAGTGTCATCACCAACATCGACGACCCGCAGATTGCTCCGCCGGTCTACGACTGAGATGTCTACGACTGAGATGCACGATTGAGCGATCGGCTTGCCGAGCGTTCAACGGGGGGCCCGCCGCGAGGCGGGCCCTTTGTTCACAGCGATTCCCATTTTGTACCTTCAACGGGATTTCGGACCATCGGGAGGTGCCAAGAACGGCCCCTTGAGAGTCATGCAAAATGGGAATTCGCTCCACCGGCATCATAATGACAGATCGCCGCCTTTCTCATGACCTCCTGGCTCTCGGCGTGCGGCCCGGCGGCGTCCTGCTCGTCCACTCGTCGCTGCGCGCGCTGGGGCCGGCGGCCGGAGGCCCGCGGGAGGTGATCGCCGGGCTGCGGGAAGCGCTTGGTCCCGGCGGAACCCTGCTCCTGCCGGCGCTGAGCTACGCGGCCGTCACCCCCGAGCAGCCGCTGTTCGACGTGCGCACCACCCCGTCGTGCGTGGGCATCATCCCCGAGACGTTCCGACGGATGCCGGGCGTGCTGCGGTCCCTGCACCCCACGCACTCCGTCTGCGCCGCGGGTCCGCTGGCCGCGGAGCTGCTGGGCGCGCACCTGTCCGACAGCACGCCGTGCGGTCCGTGCTCTCCCTTCCACCTCATGCCCGAGGTGGGCGGCCAGATCCTCATGCTGGGATGCGGCCTGCGGCCGAACACCTCGATGCACGCGGTGGAGGAGCTTGTCGTTCCGCCCTACCTGTTCGGACCGAAGCTGCGATACACGCTGGTCCGACAGGATGGCACCCCGCTCACGCGGGACTACCTGGCGCACGGGTTCCTGGGCTGGAAGCAGCGATACGACCGCGTCCGGGGCCTGCTCTCCGCGCCCGACCTGCGGACCGGGACCGTCCTCGCAGCGCCGTGCCACCTGCTGGAAGCATCTGCCCTCTGGGGGCATGCGCTCGCCGCGCTGCGCCGTGATCCGTTCGCGTTCGTGGAACCGGATGCCGGCGCTCCCCCGTAGGTTCGCCGCGTCCTAGTCGAACAGCCCGATGAGCTCTTTCTCTCCCAGTGACAGCAGGGATCGCGGGTTCTCTTCGATCAGCTCTGCCGCCAGGGCGCGCTTCTGCTCCTGGAGGGCAAGGATCCGCTCCTCGATGCTGTCCCGCGTGATCAGCCGGTAGACGAACACGTGCTTTGCCTGCCCGATGCGGTGGCTGCGGTCAACGGCCTGGCGCTCGACGGCCGGGTTCCACCACGGGTCGAAGAGCACCACGTAGTCGGCTGCCGTGAGGTTGATGCCCAGGCCGCCGGCCTTCAGGCTGAGGAGGAACAGCGGGATGCCCGGGTCGGACTGGAACTCGTCGATGATGTCCTGCCTGTTGCGCGTCGATCCATCGAGGTACGAGTAGCGGACCTGGGAGCCGTCCATGGCGGCGGCAATGGACTGCAGGCTCTGCACGAACTGGCTGAACACGAGCACCCTGTGCCCCTCGGCGATGATCTCCGTGAGGGTGCCCGCGAGGAGCTCCAGCTTCGCTGACGGCACGCCTTTCAACGATGGGCTTGCCTGCGCGGGGAAGCAGGCGGCCTGGCGGAGCCGCAGCAGGCCCTCGAAGATGAGCGCGCCGCTGCCGGCGACTCCCTTCGTCTTGAGCGCGAGGGAGATACGCCGGCGGAAGCTCTCCCTGAGAGCGTCGTACGCGGCCTTCTGCCGCGGGCCCATCTCGGCAAAGAGCTGGATCTCTTCCTTGGGCGGCAGGCTCTTCTCCACGACCTCCTTCGTCCGCCGGAGGATGAAGGGGGCCACGAGCCGGCGCAGGCGCTCGCGCTCGGGATCCGGCGGGCTTCCGGTGGCGCCGGGCCCCGGTCGCACGCCGAACTGCCTCTTGAAGCGCTGGAGGCTTCCCAGGAGGCCCGGCTCCAGGAAGTCCACTTGTGCCCACAGGTCGATGACCGAGTTCTCCAGCGGCGTGCCGGTGAGCGTGAAGCGGTGCGCGCTCCTGAGCTTCTTCACCACGCCGAAGCTCTGCGACGCGGGGTTCTTGATGCTCTGCGCCTCGTCCAGGATGAGCGTCGCCCACTCGTGTTCCTGGAACAGCTCCTGGTCCACGCGCAGCGTGGCGTAGCTCACGATCACGAGGTCCACTGCCTTGAACGCGGCTGCCGCGCGGTGGCGGTCATTGCCGTGATGGACGACCGTACGCAGGCCGGGCGTGAACCGCGCGGCCTCCGCTTTCCAGTTCTGGAGTGTCGACACCGGCGCAACGACGAGGCTCGCTCCCCTGCTCTCCTTCTTCTCCTTGAGGGCGAGGAGAAAGGCGAGCGCCTGCACCGTCTTGCCGAGACCCATGTCGTCGGCAAGACAGCCATTGAGATTGTTCGCTGCCAGGAAGGAGAGCCAGCCGAACCCGATGCGCTGGTAGTCGCGAAGCTCCCCGTGAAACGCGCGCGGGGGGTCGGCGCGGCCGAGTTCGGCGGGCTTTGCCAGGGCGCGGGAGATCTCCGCCGCACGCTGCAGCTCCAGGGGCGCCTCGTCAGGGGCGAGCTGGTGCAGGAGGGCCGCGCCCCCGAGGTCCAGCCGCGAGACGCGCGCCGAGCGCTGGGAAGGATCCAGCAGGGCGAGAACGGAGCGCAGCTTCTCCGCCTCTTCGACGCCGATGGAGATGATCTTCCCCGCGTTGCGGACGAAGCCGTGGGCGAACAACGGGTCGCGCGGATCGACCTTCGAAAGGTCGAGGTCTTCACCGGCGCTCGCGGAGAGATCGAACCAGTCGATGCCGCTGGACACCCGCACGTTCACCCGCTGGCTCGTGCGGCTGAGCCGGTTGGAGGGATCCCCGATGCACAGGCCGATTCCGCGGGAGAGCAGCTCTTCGCCGTGCGCCGCGAGGAACTCGGTGAGCGGCATTGTCGCGCGCCACTCATACCCCGGCCACGGGAAAAGCTCCTTCAGCACCGCCTCGACGTTCGCCTCGAACTCCCGGTCCGGCTGCGCGAGCACGTACTCCTCCGATGGCGGAGCCGGGGCAGCGGCCCCCGATCCTGCGGCCGTGCCGTTGCCGGCAGGGCTCGGCTCCTCCGGGTAGCGGAAGGAAAGCCGGGCCGTGGTGCCGCGCGAGTCCTCCTGGAGCGTCAAGTCAGCCTGCGGGCGCCTCGTGACGAGACGGATGCGCCGGAAAGGAAGCTCGGCCGTCACGAGGGCGCTCTTCTCCGCATCGACCTTCTGCTTGATCTCGGACACCTCCCGCCTGTCCAGGAGCCAGCCCGAGGCAAGAGAGCCGACGAGCGCGATCAGCCGTTCATCACCGTCGCACCAGCCCAGCCACCTGCTTCCCGCCAGCACGACGATGCGCCCCATCCAGGCGTCGGCCCACGCGATCTCCCGCGGTCCCGCGCTGTCTCCTTCGAGGTCGACCCTGATGACGGGGCGGACGCGGATGTCGCGGTCCCCGTAGGGCTCGGGCGCCACGGGCTGGAAGCTGATGCCGATGTGCGCGATCCGCCGCGGCGCGAGCGGATACTCGACGCGGCCCCGGCCGTCGGGCCCGGCGAGGTAGAGCGGGAGCCCCGGGTTCGCCACGATGTGATCCCAGTGGGCGAGCAGCGGCGCTTCACCGCCATCCACGCTGAGCCGGGCGACGAGAGCCTCCGTCGCGGCATCCGCGGGCTCGTGGGGATAGTCCTGGTGGTACTTCTCCATGCGGCCGAGCACGCCGTCCTTGCGCCGGTACTGGGAGACCACGGTGATGCTCGCCGGTGGGCCGATGGGTCCCAGCGCCACGTGCGGCTTGCTGTCCTTCACCATGCGCTCGCTGATCACGAACACCACCCGCCAGCGTTGTCCGCCGGACCGCACGGCGGCGGGCCTGCCCCGGAGGATCTCGCTGATCCGCGAGAACTCGCGCGGCACGCCGGCGCTCTCCAGGGGCAGGACCGCGTCGGGGACGGCGGACGCAGTGCGCAGGATCCTGTCGAGCTGGTCCATGACCGGGCAGCTTCGCCGGCGCCCGGGCGGGCCGGGGCGTGCGGGGCAGGCTCCCTTCGAACGTTCCCCACGGAACGTCGCCGTAGTAGGTGAGGATGACGGCGACGATGTGCTTGCAGAGCATCTCCATGGGGCAGCTGCACGAGGCGGACAAGGGGTCGAGCTGGCCCGTGCGCGCGGACAGGGGGACGTGCACGCGGTAGGGGGTGCGGCGGGTCCCGCGGACGTTCGCCGTGACGCCCCGCTCACCCTCGGTGATCCCCAGGACGGCACCGCCTTCCGCGTAGGTGCGGCCGCGCGCGATGGTCGCGCTGTCGAACGGTTTCAGGATCTGTGGAACGAGGCCTCGCATGCAGGGAGCACTGTAGCACGGGAGGGCCTGCCGCCCCAGCACCCGGCGGGCGGCGTCACGGCGCGGCCACCCGCGCCTCTTGCCTCGTGCGGCGATTCTCCCTATAGTGCGGCGACGATGGTGAAATTTCCAGGAAGAATCCTGTTTCTCGGCTATGGCGCAGTCGCAGAGTGCACGCTCCCCATCCTCTTCCGCCACATCGAGGTCTCGCCGCGCAGGTGCACCGTCCTCGACTTCGAGGACCGGGCTCCGCGCCTCGCGGGGTGGACCGGGAAGGGCGGGACATTCGTGCGCGGCCGCGTCACCCCTGGAAACCTCGGGGCCGAGCTCGGCAAGCACGTGTCCCGCGGTGACCTCGTCATCGACCTTGCCTGGAACATCGATGCCGGGGAAATCCTGCAGTGGTGCCACGACCATGGCGTGCTCTACGTGAACACCTCCGTCGAGGTGTGGGACCCGTACGCATCCTCCGGCAACGCTCCCACCGAGCGGACGCTGTACTGGCGGCACATGAAGCTCAGGGAGCGCACGCGGCGCTGGACCGAACCGGGCCCCACGGCGGTGCTGGAGCACGGCGCCAACCCCGGGCTCATCTCGCACTTCACGAAGCAGGGTCTCATCGACATCGCCGACGCGGTCCT
Organism: uncultured Spirochaetota bacterium; assembly: GCA_963768665.1. Lineage (GTDB taxonomy): Bacteria > Spirochaetota > Spirochaetia > SZUA-6 > Fen-1364 > Fen-1364. The sequence goes on from CAVYIU010000009.1 coordinate 279,248, forward strand.
CGCGGAGAAGAAGGTCAGCGGCGGGACCGCGGAGGCCGTCAAGGCGCACCGTGACGCGCGCACTTTCAACAAGCTGGCGCAGGCACTCGGCGTCCGCGTCATCCACTGCAGCGAGCGGGACACGCAGGTTGCGAACGTCCCCAAGGCGGTGGACGAGTTCGTGAACACCTGGAGCATCGAGGGCTTCCGGGAAGAGGGCACCACCACCGCCGAGATGGGCTGGGGCACGCACGAGAAGCGGCTTCCCCCGTTTGCCTACGAGCACACGAGCGGGCCGAGGAACCAGGTCTGCCTGGCGCGCATGGGCATCAACACCTGGGTGCGTTCGTGGGTGCCCATGGGCACCATCCAGGGAATGGTGGTCCGGCACGGCGAGGCCTTCTCCATCTCCGAGAGGCTCACCGTCGAAGAGGCGGGCGTGCCGGTGTATCGTCCCACCGTCCACTACGCTTACTGCCCCTGTGACGCGGCAATCGTTTCCCTCCAGGAGATGCGCGGCAACAACTACGCGCTCCAGCCGAAGCTGCGCATCATGACCGACGAGATAACCACCGGCTCCGACGCCCTGGGCGCCTTCCTCATGGGCCATCCCCTCACCTCGTGGTGGACGGGCAGCGATCTCAGCATCGAGGAGTCGCGCCGCCTCGTCCCGCACCAGAACGCCACCACGATGCAGGTGGCCATATCGGTGGTGGCGGCGGTCAGGTGGATGATCGCCAATCCCGCGCGCGGGGTGCTGCTGCCGGAAGACCTTCCCCACGACTACATCCTGGACGTCTCCCGCCCGTATCTCGGGGACTTCATCTCGGCCCGGTCCGACTGGACCCCGCTGAAGGATCTTCCCCAGTACTTCAAGGGGTACAACAAGCCCGATTTCGATTTCTCGGACCCCTGGCAGTTCAGGAACTTCCTCGTCAAGGAAGGGGACTAAAGACGATGGTCACTCGTGATCGCCTCCAGGCCCTCGCCCGGGAGCACGGCACTCCCCTCTTCGTCGTGGACCACGACGAGATCCGTGCCAGCTACCGCATGTTCCGAAAGCACCTGCCGCGCGTGCAGGCCTACTACGCGGTGAAGGCCAACCCGGATCCCGCGATCGTCCGCACGCTCTTCAAGGAAGGCGGCGAGCTTCGACGTGGCTTCCATGCCGGAGTTCCTGATCGTCTACGAGAACATCAAGTCCATGCCCGCGAAGGAACGGCAGGACTGGATCTGGGACAAGATCATCTACGCCAACCCGACAAAGACGCCGCAGACGCTGGCGGAGCTCGACCCGTACAAGCCGCTGGTGACATTCGACAACACCGACGAGATCGACAAGATCCGCGAGCACGCCCCGCATGCCGGGCTCGCCCTGCGCCTCCGCGTGCCCAACACCGGCGCCATGGTGGAGCTGTCCAGCAAGTTCGGCGCCTCCCCGGGGGAAGCGGTGGACTTCATCCTCCAGGCCGAGAAAGCCGGCCTCGTGGTGGAAGGCATCAGCTTCCACGTCGGCAGCCAGACCACCAACTTCGGCAACTACGTGCACGCGCTGAACCTGGTGGCGGACGTGTTCAAGGAAGCGCAGGACCGCGGGTACACGAAGATGAACCTCGTGGATATCGGCGGCGGCTTTCCGGTGCCCTACAACGAGACGGTGAAGCCGTTCCAGGAGCTCGCCACCATCATCAACGCGGAGCTGGACCGCCTCTTCCCGCCGAACATCGAGATCCTCGCCGAGCCGGGCCGGTTCCTCGTGGCCTCTTCGGGCTACGCGGTATCCGAGGTCATCGGCACCGCGGTGCGGGACGGCAAGCGCTGCTACTACATCAACGACGGCGTGTACCACACCTACTCGGGCATCATCTTCGATCACTGCGTGTACGGCGTGAAGTCGTTCACGCAGGGCCCCACGCAGATCAGCGCGGTCTTCGGCCCCACCTGCGACGCCCTTGACGTGATCTCCCTGGCGGAGAACCTGCCGACGCTCAAGCGTGGTGACCTCGTGTACAGCGACATGATAGGCGCCTACAGCCACGCATCCGCGACCTACTTCAACGGCTTCCCGCCGGCCAAGGTGGTCCACGAGAACCTGTAGGTGCGGGCGGCCTGAGCGCCTCTTGAACTCCGCTCCGTTTGTGCTGATGCTCTCTTGTCATGAGCGCAACCATCGACCAGGTCCAGTCATTCATCATTCGAGAAAGCAGGCCCCCGGCCTCCCGCGCCCCGTTTCAAGGCAGACCCGTTCTGGAAAGGCCTCCGGGACGTGGGCACGGAGCTCTGGCTGGACACGGGGGACGTGGATGCCGCGGCGAAGCTCTGGACGGCGGAGTTCACCGCGCTCACCACGAACAACACGCTCCTCAACAAGGAAGTCCAGAAGGGCATCTATGACGATGTCATCAGGGAGGCGGGCTCCCTCCTGGAGGGGATGGAACCGGGGCAGAAGGTCATCGAGATCGCGTTCATCCTGAACGCCCTGCACGGCCTGCGTCTCGTGCACGCGTTCGGCGCACTGGTCAGCGTGGAGCTGCACACGGCAACGGCGCACGACGTCGAGGCCGCCGTGGCCTACGGCAGGCGCTTCGCCCGCATCAGTCCTGACCGGTTCATCGTGAAGGTGCCGCTGACTGCCGCGGGGCTCCTGGCCACGCGCGCGCTGCGCAAGGAAGGCATCCCGGTGAACTTCACCCTCGGGTTCAGCGCCCGGCAGAACTACCTCGCCGCCGGGTTTGCGTCGCCCAGCTACGTGAACGTGTTCCTGGGCCGGCTGAACGCGTACGTGATCGACAACAAGTTGGGTGACGGCACCATGGTCGGTGAGAAGGCCACGCTCGCCAGCCAGGAGGCGCTGCGCAAGGGCACGCGGCAGATCGCGGCCAGCCTGCGCGGCGGGTCACAGGTGCGCGACCTTGCCGGCGTGGACGTCATGACCATACCGCCGGCCACGGCCGCCGACGCGCACGCGAAGCTTCCGGGGACCTGGGAGTCCCGCCTCGGCAGGGACTACCGCGTGAGCCTTGCGGCCGGCGCCAGGGAAGAGCAGGTGCGGCTGTCGGTTGCGTGGGACATCGGCGCGAAGGAACAGGAGCTGCTGAGGAGCCTCGAGGCGAAGCCGCCCGCAACGGCGGCCGAGCTGGTGAGCCGCGCGCATGAAAAGGGGCTGGGAGAGCTCTTCCCTCGCCTGGGCGCAGGGGACGCGGCGCACATCGCCTCCGACGGGAAGATACCGAAGCATGCCCGCTGGGCTGATCGCATCGCCAGGGGCGAGCTCGCCGTGGATTCGCTGCTGAACCTCGCGGGACTCGCCTCCTTCACCGCGGACCAGGAGGAGCTGGACAACAGGATCCGCGGCCTGGTGGGCTGAGCCGTCAGATGCCGAGGCGTTTCATGCCGGCCTCGTCGTAGCGCGTGCCCGCCACCATGGACGGCTCCACGAGGCGCCCCAGCTCGTCGAGGTCCGCCCGGGACAGCGAAAGCTCGGTCGCGGCGATGTTGTCCTTCAGGTACTTCTCCTGCCGGGTGCCGGGGATGGGGATCACGTCCTCGCCGCGCGAGAGCACCCACGCCAGGGCGAGCTGGGCCGTGGTGCAGTGCCTGCGGGCTGCCATGGCCTCCACCTTCGCCACCATCGCACGGTTGCGCTCGAAGTTTTCCGCGTTCATGCGAGGATTCACGGAGCGGAAGTCCCCGCGCGTGAATTGCCCCGCGCTCGTGAACGCGCCGGTGAGGAAGCCGCGGCCGAGGGGGCTGTACGCGACGAAGCTGATCCCGAGCTCGCGGCAGGTGGCCAGGATCTCCCCTTCGGCGTCACGGGTCCACAGCGAGTACTCCGTCTGCAGCGCCGTGATGGGATGGACGGCGTGCGCGCGCCTGATCGTCTTTGCCCCCGCCTCCGAGAGGCCGAGGAACCGGACCTTCCCTTCCTTGACGAGCTCCGCCATGGCACCGACGGTTTCCTCGATGGGAACGGTCGGGTCGACGCGGTGCTGGTAGTAGAGGTCGATGTGCTGGACGCCCAGCCGCTTCAGGCTCATCTCGCAGGCAGCCTTCACGTACTCCGGCCTGCCGCTGATCCCCAGGAAGCCGCCGTCGATGCGGCGCATGTTCGCGAACTTCGTGGCGATGGTCACCGTGTCCCGCAGCGCGCCGCGGAACGCGTGGGCCAGGAGCATCTCGTTGTGGCCCACGCCGTACATGTCGGCGGTGTCGAACAGGGTGATGCCGAGGTCCACTGCCCGGCGGAGGAGCGCAATGGAGGCCTCGTCGTTCGACGGTCCGTAGAACTCCGACATGCCCATGCACCCGAGCCCTATGGCCGAAACCTTGATTCCCGTCTTTCCCAGCACGCGTGTCTTCATACCTTCCAGGATACCGTCAGTGGCTGTCCCGGGCAAATCCTCAGTACCTTGGGACCATGAGCAGTGAAGCCGCTCCCGCCGCGCTGGCGGGAAAAGTGTGCCTGGTGACGGGCGGCAGCTCGGGTGTCGGGAGGTCGATCGCCGCCGCGTGCGCGCGTGCCGGGGGAACTGTCCTCGTGGTGAGCAGCGACCTGCGCCGCGGGCAGGAATCCGCGCGCGCGATCCGCGCGTCCAGCGGCAATCAGAATGTCGAGTCGTTCGTGGCTGACCTTTCCGTCATGAGCTCGGTGCGGGCACTCGCGGCTGCGTTCAAACGGCGCTTCCGAACCCTGCACGTGCTTTCCCTGAACGCCGCGGCCCTTCACCGGGAACGGCAGGTCACGGCTGACGGGTACGAGGCGACCTTTGCGGCCAACTATCTCGGCCACTTCCTCCTCACGAATCTCCTCCTGGACACGCTGAAGGCAGCGGCACCGTCGCGCGTCCTCGCCGTGTCCGGCGCCCCCTCGACACTTCGCCCCCTCCGGCTCGACGTGAATGACCTCATGCTCGAGAAGGGTTTCAACCCGTTCAAGGCGACGACGCGCGCGGCGCTCGCCAAGGCTCTCTTCATGCTGGAGCTGGCGCGCCGGCTGGAAGGCAGCGGGGTCGCGGCAAACACCTTCCACCCGGGCATCGTACGCTCATCCATGCCCGCGAGCCTCCCCTGGTTCCTGCGCCTGCCCGTGCGCCTGGCCATGTCCCTTGCCTCCACCGAAACCGACACCGGCAACTGGCTTGCCACGTCACCGGAGGCGGAAGGCCTCACGGGGGCCTTCGTGGTGAAGCGGCGGGCTGCCGCGTTTCCGGCCGGCCTACGACGTCCACGTAGCCGGGGCCCGTCTCTGGGAGGCAAGCGCGAGGCTGGTCGGAATTCCTTGACCCCCTGACCCGGTTCCGCCATTCTGGCGGCATGCCCCGGCCGGCCCGGGGACCTGCGGAGAACGACACAGGCTGGCCCATCCCGACGATTCAGTCGTTCCACGGATTCACGGCAGGTCCCACGAGTGCCCATACTCGTCGTGAGATGACACGGGGCAGTTTTCCAACGAGCGGTGTTCTATTGGCAGCGGCGGCCGTGCTCGTGGCAGCCCTCGCGATACTCGCGGCATCCGTGGCCCTGGGAGGAATGAAATGGTGGTGGTCGAAACACGCGGGCTCTGCAAGCGCTATGGCAATGGCGTGGAAGCGGTGTGCGATCTCTCGCTCACGGTGGAGGCAGGAGAGATCTTCGGCTTCCTGGGGCCCAATGGCGCCGGGAAGACAACCACGGTGCGGCTGCTGAACGGCAGCCTTGCGCCGTCATCCGGCACCAGCCGCGTGCTGGGGACATCGTCCGACGACGAGTCGGTGCGGGGAAGAACAGCGACGCTCACGGAGCAGGCGCGCATGTACGAGAAGCTCACCGTGGTGGACAACCTCCGCTTCTTCGCCGCCATGTACGGAGAGAAGGAGCCGATCGGCGAGGCGCGGATCGAGGAGCTCCTGCACCGCATGAGGCTCTGGGAGAAGCGGGACGCGATCCTGGGAACGCTGTCCACCGGCCAAAAGAAGCGGGCGCAGATAGCGCGGACGCTCCTTCACCGGCCGCAGATCCTCTTCCTGGACGAGCCGACGTCCGGCCTGGACCCGGATGCGGCGGGCGAGGTGACGGCTCTCATCCGGGAACTGGCACGGGAGTCGGGCACCACCGTCTTCCTCTGCACCCACAACCTCGCCCTGGCCGAGAAGGCGTGCGACAGGTTCGGGTTAATTGCCAGGGGCAGGCTGGTGGCGGAAGGCCGTACCGAGGCGCTCATCGAGGCGGCAACAATGGAGCGAAAGGTCACGATCACGACGACCCGCGGCGAGCGCATCTTTTCGTTCGATTCGGTGGAGGACATCTCCCGCCGGATCCGCGCAGTCCTGGACGAGGGTCTTTCCATCATCGAGGTTCGCAGGAACCGGCCGACGCTCGAGGACGTCTACTTTCAGCACATCGGGAGGATGCACAATGAACTGGCGTAGGATCTCGGCAATCGCGAAGAAGGACCTCAAGGAGGTCACGGCGAGCAAGCAGGTGACCGTGCCCATGGCAATCGTGCCCATCGTCATGTGCGTCATCCTGCCGGCGGTGATCCTTCTGGTGGGATTGAATGTCGGCATCGAAGCGATGGGAAACATGGGGTTCCTGACAAAGCTGATTGCGCGCTACCCCGTCCCTGCTGTGTTCAGCGGGACGCTGGACCGGATGCTCTACGTCTTTCTCAACTACACGTTCCTCCCCTTCTTCATGATCATCCCTGTCCTGGTGTCTTCCATTATAGCCGCCAATTCGGTAGTCGGTGAGAAGGAGAGGGGTACGCTGGAAACCCTGCTGTACACCCCGGTCACCAACAGGGAGCTGGTGGTGGCAAAGCTGCTGAGCTCCTTTGTGCCAGCGATCATCGTGACCGCTGCCCGGATTCGTCGGATACTTCCTGGTATCCAACGGCATCTTCTGGGCCTGCCGCGGCATGCTTATCATCCGATCGGTGATCTGGATACCGGCGCTGCTCCTGCTGGCACCCGCCGTGTCCCTGCTGGGTCTCTCCGCGGCACTGCTCGTTTCCATGAAGGCGAAGACCTATATGGAGGCTCAGCAGATGTCGGCGCTCGTCGTGGTGCCCTTCGTTGTGCTGCTGTACGCGCAGGTCGGCGGATTGTTCGTGCTTGGTCCCCTCGTGGTGGTGGCGCTTGGCATCGCCGCGCTCGGGGCAAGCTACATCATCTACAGAAAAATCGGCCCCCGGTTCAATCGGGAGCAGATGCTCATGAACATGTAGGGAGGAGAGAATCGTGAAAATTACTCGAAAAGCTGTCTCCGGCGCAAGCTACTCGTCCAAGGCGTTCCTGAAGGCAGTGGAGGATGCGCTCAGATGAGGCTGAAGATGCTGGTGGGCGCGCGTGACCGCGTCATAGGCCTGGCACTGCCGTTCATCGTCGTCGGGCTGGCCGCGTCCATCTGGCGACCTGCATGGTTCGCAATGGGCTCAGGAAGAGGCGGCCTGATTTCCGGGATCGTTCTGCTGGCGGTCGGCGTTCCCCTCTGGATCACGTCGGTGGTGCAGATCCTGGTGAACGTGCCGAAGAAAAGGCTCATCACGACGGGTCCCTCCGCCGTCCTGCTCCACCCTCTCTCCACGTCGGTCGCCCTGCTGGTCCTTCCGGGTCTCGGACTTCTGCTGGACACCTGGCTCGGGCCGGCGCTGGGGGCCATCCTCTACGTCTCTTCGCGGCTCTTTTCGCCCCGCGAGGAAGCGCTCCTCGCGTCGGTTTTCCGCACGGAGTACGTGGCCTATCGAAAGAAGGTGCTTCTGCCATGGCTGTGAGGCTGCCGCTGTCGGGCTTGACGACCCCGCCCTTGTGACGACCGTCGCGAAGAGCGGGCCGGGCGTTTCGAGCCCCGCGGCGGGAGCCCGCGGAGCGGCTATCCCGCCGCACGCCGGCGGTGCTACCATGCCGCATGATCAACGAATGGGATCTCGGCTCGACGAACCACCGGCGCATGCGCGCCACGAAGTACGAGGTCGCGGTCCTTCCCATCGGCTCCATGGAGCCGCACAACTGGCACCTCCCCGAGGGAATGGATTGGCGCGCCGCCACCCACATCTCACGGGAAGCCAGCCGCCTGGCGTGGGAGAAGGGCGCCAAGGTGATCTGCCTGCCGGCCCTTCCGTTTTCCAGCGACGCGAACCTCATGGACTTCCCCATGACCATCGACGTGCGGCAGGCCACCGTGGACGCGGTGGTCACCGACATCGTGCGCTCGCTGCGCCATCACGGGATCCGCAAGTTCCTCATCCTGAATGCCCACGGCGGCAACCACTTCATCCCGGTCATCCGCGTACTGCAGGCAGACCTCGACGTGCAGGTCTTCCTCTGCAACTGGTGGACGGTTGCAAACGACCGCTACGCCGAGATCTTCGAGAAGCCCGACGACCACGCCGGCGAGTTGGAGACCTCCGTGGCGCTCGCCCTGTTTCCTGACGAGGTGGAGCTTCAGCACGCCGGGCCGGGGACTCCGGCGCCGTTCCGTTTCGAGGCGCTGCGCGCGGGCTGGGTGCAGACCTCTCGGCGTTTCAGCCGCCTGAACGACCAGTGCGCCGTGGGAGACCCGCGCGCAGCGACGGCCGCGAAGGGCCGCGCCTGCCTGGAGCTGGTCTGCGGCCGGATCTCGCAGTTCCTGGCGGAGGTCGCCGCCGCGCCGATCGACGACAGCTTCCCGCAGGCGCCCTCAACGCCTGCTTCCTCCGGTTGAAGCGCCCGAGAAGCGCTTCACCTCGTACGTGCCCTTGCCTGATGCGTTTTTCGCGGCGTCGGCGGGCCGTGAGGCGTTGAAGAAGACAGCGAAGATCCCCGCCCTCCAGGAACGGCTGGCTGGTGTGGAGACCGGCCATGCAGAACGTGCCGGCCGGTTCGCAAGTCAAACTGCCTGGCGGTGACATTCTTCAGCGTGTCACCGGGCGCGGTTCTCGGTCCCGACAGCGTTCTGCTATGCCTGCTCCTCGAAATAGGGGCAGTCTGCCCTTAGGCACTCCTTGTTGAGGCTGCTGAAATCGCACGCCATTCGGTCTTCGAGCGGCAGGTCAATGCCCATTTCTTTCCTGAGAAAGCCCACTGCAGTCTTGACTGCAAGGAAAGTATCTCTCTTGCAGCAGCGCGGACCTCCCCGTTCAGCAATCGCGCGCAAGCTCTCCGCGGTCATGAGATTCGCGAGGCGCCACTCTGTTCGCGACAGGGGAGTCGCGCCGGTCACAAGGCTCACGAAGATTCCGGTCCCCACGGCAGCTCCACAGTTGCCACAGAAGCCGCAAGAACCTCCCTTCACCTCTTCTGCTCTCCTGCGTGCCTTCGAAATCATCTGGGTTTTCTCTTCCTGTGGCCTGCCGGTAACACTGCAGTAGGCTGCAAGGAGCACGGCCGGAACGAGAAAATGATGCTCGGGTCCGTGCATCTTCACGCGTGCGTCTCTCATGAGCGTCACCGCCATTGACATCGCGTCCAGAGACCTGGACGCCAAGGCATATCGTTCGATCAAGTCGTTTGCGGAGACGCTGTGACAGGCATCGCACACGAAATGTCCATTGGCACAGGCAACGCTCCCGTGAACCTGCACGCCACAGTAGTAGCAGCCCCGTTCCTTGCCGGGGCCACCGTAAAGCAGCTTGGCCCCGCACACCACGCACCCGGTCTTCTCCATGGCTTTTTCCAGATCCTTTCAGTCCCAGCGCCACTCCTGCCGCCAGGCCCGCGCCTTCAGCTTCGAACCTGTCGCCTCAGAACTGCCTGAGCTATGCTGCCGCTATCCGGCTCCGTGCAGAGTTATAAGTGCCGACGAACGGGATCCTGGGCATGATCACCTCCGTTCATCAGGTTGACGGAACAGGGAACAATCGCTTTTTCATCCAAAGCGAGACATTCACCAGCCCGAGCATGACGGGCACCTCCACCAGCGGGCCTATGACAGCGGCGAAGGCTGCGCCTGAACCGATCCCGAACACCGCCACCGAGACGGCGATGGCAAGTTCAAAGTTGTTGCTTCCCGCCGTAAACGAGAGTGTCGCGGTCCGGGCGTAGCTGGTCCCGATGGCACGGCTCATGAAGAAGCTTACGAAGAACATGACGGTAAAGTAGATCAGGAGAGGCACCGCGATTCGCAATACATCCAGCGGAACCTGGACGATCAGGTTTCCCTTGAGACTGAACATGACGACGATCGTGAAGAGCAGCGCGGCAAGGGTGATCGGGCTGATCCTGGGGATGAAGGTGTCGTGATACCACTCCTTCCCCTTCGCCCGCACCAGTATCTGCCGTGTCAGCAGACCCGCGAGGAACGGGATACCCAGATAGATGAGTACGCTCTTCGCGATCTGCGCGATGGTCACGTTCACCGTCGCTCCCTGGAGGCCAAAGACCGGCAGGAGCACCGTGATGAATATCCAGGCGTAGAGGCTGTAAAACAGTACCTGGAAGACGCTGTTGAATGCCACGAGACCCGCAGCGTATTCCGTGTCTCCTTTTGCCAGCTCGTTCCAGACAATGACCATTGCGATGCACCGTGCGAGACCTATCATGATCAGGCCCGTCATGTACGCGGGGTATCCCCGAAGGAAAATGACGGCCAGGGCGAACATGAGGATCGGCCCGATGATCCAGTTCTGCACGAGGGACAGGCCGAGTACCTTCCCGTTTCTGAACACGTCGCCCAGTTCTTCGTACCGGACCTTGGCAAGAGGCGGATACATCATGAGGATGAGGCCAATGGCAATGGGGATGTTCGTCGTCCCCGCCTGGAAGCGATTGACGAACGGCACCACTCCGGGAAGCCTCCAGCCCAGGATGACCCCCATGGCCATGGCCAGGAATATCCAGAGTGTCAGAAACCGATCGAGGAACGAAAGCCTGCCGATCTCCTGTTCCTTCGTATCGATAGCCCTGGCTACGGTTTGACGGCCTCAATGGTTGCGGACAGGACGTCTGCGCCCGCGGGAGCCAGGGCCACCTCCTCGGCGGTGTAGCCCAAAGCCGATGCAGGGGAGCAGCACGATGACGACGATGTCGAGCAGCCGCACCCCGACCCTTCCTTGCAGGCTACCGCGCCGTACCGATCGCGCACCGACGTCTGAATCTCCTCCGGGCTGAACTTCTGCATTCTCCGGCCTCCCCGCATTATATTACTGTATGACTATACGGTAATATCGACGGAGTGTCAAGAGATTCAGTCGCAGCTTGGCGGCGTGGAAAGTCTTTTTGCGAGTTTCTTCCGATCGGATTCCCACTTCGGATCGGCATGTATGGTCGCGCACAAGGCGTCTACCACCGGGCCATAGGGCTTCGGGAGAGGCACGCGGGAGTAGTATGTAAAGAGAGCCTTTTTCTCGGCCGAGACCATGCCTGCATGCCTCAGGGTTGCCAGGTGTCGACTCAGGTTGGACTGGTTGAGGTTCAGAATGTTTTCAAGATCACAAACGCACAGGGTCTGCTCGTGGAGAAGATTCAGAATGCGGAGTCGGTTCGGGTCTGCCAAGGCCTTCAGAACCTGCGAAATATCCATGCACATACAGTAATATGGACTTGAGCAAGATGGAAGCGAGGCCAACGGCCGAGCGGTCTGCCCACGCGGCGCCCGAGCGTTCCTGGTCTGATCCTGGCCAGGCATAACTGGTCATCTCGGTCCCGTTGAAGTAGGCTGGTGCCAGTGGCACGGAAAAACGTGGCGGCCGCACTGTTCGCGTTCGCCATCCTGGGCACAACGGCTCCCGTCTCCCTCGCACAGTCCGGCTACCTGTGGCGCGCGGCGACGGGCGGCCAGATCCGCAGCAGGCCCGCCATCGGGCCGGATGGCACCACGTACGCGCTCTCGGAAGACAGCTACCTCTACGCGTGGGTCGATGGCGGAAGCCTTGCCTGGAAGCACGAGCTCGGCTGGCTGCCGTGGGACTGCCTCGCCGTGAGTCCCGACGGGACGATCTATGCAGGCCTCAAGAACCACGACTTCATCGCCGTGAACCCGCGCGGCGGCAGGCTGTGGACGGTGCGGCTTGACGGCCTGCCGGCCGGGGACCCGGCCATCGCGCAGGACGGCACGGTGCTGGTCGGCACTGACGCGGGGACCCTCGCGGCTTTCTCGCACCTGGGGCGCAGGGAGTGGGCCGTGACGCTGCCGGGCGCGGTGACGCAGGCACCGATCATCGACGGGGCGGGCACGATCTACGTCGTGGCAGCGGACAGGCGACTGTATGCAATCACGCCCTGGGGCGATTTCAAGTGGTCCCTCCCCTTTCCCACCCAGCCCGGGGCTCCCGCCATCGGCGCGGACGGAACCGTCGTGGTCGGCACCGAGGACGGCAGCCTGTCCGCGGTGAGCCCGCGCGGTGACCTGCTGTGGCAGCAGGCGCTGGGCGGGCGCATCGCGGGCGTCTCGGCGGCGGTGGATCACGTGGTGGCTGCCACCGCCGGCGGCCCCGTGATCTCGTTCAGCATGGACGGCAAGGAGATCGGGCGGTGGGACTCGGCCAGGATCATCGCCTCGGCGCCGCTCGTGGACCGGGCCGGGACACTCCTGACGGCCCAGGATGGCACCATCGTCGACGGCGACACGGCCCATGGCATCAGCGCCACATTCCGAACGGGCGCGCAGGGCGGCACGCTCCTCGCGGCGAGCGGGGCTATCCTCCTGGGCGGACGCGACTGGGTGGTCTACGCGGTCGACAGGACGGCACTCGGGCTCGGTCCCGTGAGCGGCTCCAACCCTGCGCCGTGGCCGCAGCAGGGCCACGACGAGATGCACACGGGACGCACCAGCGCGGCCCCGTCGGCAGGCAACGGGCCGTTGCTCGACCAGAACCCCGACTACCTCTACCTCCAGGGCATTGCGAGCGCGGGGGGACGTGACGGCACCCAGCTCCTCCTCTCGGAAATCGGGACGAGGATCGCCCGGCAAGGCGCTCGGCAAGAGCACGTGGTACGCGGTGCGGATGCTGGAAGGGGTCGTCGGCCAGGGCATCCTCACGCAGGTGCGGCAGAACCAGAAACTGGTGAACGATTTCCCGGACCTCCGTGCGGCAGCGGCGGAACTCCTGGCCCGCGCGGGGTCCACCGCGTCGCGGTCCGCGCTGCTGGACACCGTCAACGCCGAGCCGGACGGCGTGGCGCTGGCAGCGGAGATACGAGCCCTCGGCGCGATTGCCAGCGACGGTGACGGCGCCTCGGCGCGGACCGTGGCCCGTGCGTGGACACGCCGCGCCGCCCTCGCGCCGGACCCGCGGCTCGCCGCCGCGGTGGTGGACGCTCTTGGCCGGATAGCAGCGTACGAGGGCGGCATCGGGGAGCCGTCGGCCGTCCTCGCCCTGATAGCCATCTCGCGCGGAAGCTTTGGCAGCGACATTCGGGCCGCGGCGCTTTCCGTCCTGCACGGTGACACAAAAGTAGATATACTCGATCAGGAGGAGTAACCGATGAACAGGGGACTGACTGTCCTGGGGCTTCTCCTGGTCGGCGCGCTGGCGTTCGGTCAGGTCGACAGGGACGAGCTGAACAAGGGCCAGGACTCCGGCGTGGTGTTCACCAACTACGTCGGGCCGCACAACCGCATCGACACGGTGGAGCAGATCGTCGGCATCGGCATCGGCCTGGGCAAGTCGGTGGGAGCCGCGCCGGCGGAGTTCACGTATGCCGGCAAGTACCGCCTGATCCACGCGGTTGGTCCCGCGGACGGCGCCAAGCTGGACGCCGACATCTTCATCATCGAAGCCGGCGGCGAAGTGGATGACGTGATCAACATCATGCGCATGGTGAGCGGCTACCTCCAGGCCGCCTACAGCTACACGCCGGCTGACGCCATGGTGCTGGCCAGGTTCGTCGTGTACTACAACGCCGTCTTCCGCGGGAACATGACGTACCTCGGCGGCGTGTACAAGACCGTGGTGATGAACAACGTCACGGCGGACAATGCCGGCATCGCCACCAGGTACACCGACTGGCCCGGCAAGACCCGCATGCTGATCCCCCTTTCCATCGGCGCGGCGAAGGGCAACCTCGGCGCGGTCGGCGCAAGCCAGCTCGCGGCCCCGCCTGTCATCGAGAATCTCCAGGGCCAGCCCGGCAAGGCCCTCCCCGAGCGCAAGGACCTCACCGAGCTGCAGCAGAAGGCGGTGGAGCAGGGCCAGGCCCAGGTGCAGCAGCAGCAGCAGCAGCTCCAGCAGGACCAGCAGCAGCTCTCCGCGCAGGCGGCGGCGCTGGACCAGGCAAAGCAGGCCGCGGAGCAGGCCAACCAGGCGGCCGCAACTCCGGGGGCGACGGATCAGCAGAAGCAGGCCGCCGCGCAGGCAAGCGCCGCCGTGGCGCAGCAGGAGCAGGCCGTCGCACAGCAGGGCCAGAAGGTGCAGCAGGAACAGCAGGCCGTTGCCCAGGGACAGGCGCAAGTTGCCGGCCGGCCAGGCGGCAGTGCAGCAGCAGAGGGCGAGCATCGCCGCGGATACCCAGGCGCTCATCCAGCAGCAGCCCGCGCAGGCGAACGCGCAGACCACGACCGCGGGGGCGACCGCAGGGACGACCGCGGCCCCCGGCCGGCTCCTGTTCATCTACGCCGTTGCCGCATCGCCTGAGAAGCTGGGCAAGCTCGTGCTCATCGACCGTGTCTCGGGCAAGCTCCTTTCACAGTCCGATCTCAACACGGTGCGCGGGCGGACCTACGCTACCGTGGGGACGTCACTGGTGGTCATCGCGGGAAGCACCGGGGGCACCGCGGCCGTCCGGCTCGTCTCGGTGGACGCCACCACCCTGGCTGTCCAGCAGCAGGGCAAGGACAACATCGCGCCCACAAGCTACCTGGCGTCGTCGGACACCTCGGTGTACGCGGTGCTGGCGACAGCCAGGGGAAGCTTCCTCGGCCGGTTCGACGGGACGCTGGCGCAGCAGGCGCAGTCGGACAAGGCGGTGGACGCCTCCACCGACATCGTGGTGTCGGGGACCGAGGTCTTCGTCCAGGATTCCACCGGCAACATCCTCATCCTCAACAAGGATGACCTGAAGGAAAGAAAGAGGAACGGATAGCATGGCAAACGTGACACACGTCCACCTCGCCCCGGCGTCGTTCACGCCCTGTGAGCAGCCCGTGCTCTCCTTCGCGGGCATGAGCGCCTCGGCGTTTACCTACCCCGGCGGCGTGGCGGGCCTGCGCGTGCGCAACGACCGTGGCGCCATCGTGGTCCTGCCCTTCCAGGGACAGCAGATCTGGGACGCGTCGTTCGACGGCCGCACGCTGACCATGCGGTGCAATGTTCGACCAGCCCCGCGCCACGCAGGAATACCTCGCCACCTACGGCGCCTTCCTGGTGCACTGCGGCGTGACCGCCATGGGCGTTCCCGGGCCGCAGGACAAGCACCCGCTGCACGGCGAGCTGCCCAACGCGCCGTACCGCTCGGCGTGGATCGCCACGGGCACCGACGAGCGAGGACCGTTCGTCACCGTGGGCGGCGAGTATCGTCACACCATCGCTTTTTCCTGCAACTACGTTGCCCGGCCCCGCGTGACCATGCGCCCCGGTGCCGCGACCCTGGAGATCGTGATGGAGGTGGAGAACCTCAAGAACACGCCCATGGAGGTGATGTACCTGGCGCACGTCAACTTCCGCCCGGTGGACAACGGGAAGCTCGTGGCGAGCGCGCCGTGCACGAAGGACACGGTGAAGGTGCGCGGCGCACCGACGCATATACCGGTGCCCGCGGGGCACGCGGAGTTCCTCAAGGAGCTTGCCGAAAACCCGGCCAGGCACCTGGTGCTTTCCCCTGGCCTCGCCTTTGACCCGGAGGCCGTGCTCACGCTGCAGTACCGCGCCGACAAGGACGGGCGCGCGCACAGCATGATGGTGCACCCCGACGGCTACGCGAGCTGGATCAGTCACCGACCGTCGCAGCTTTCCTCGGGGGTGCGATGGATCAGCAGGACGCCGGACCAGGACTGCCTGGGCATCGTGCTGCCGGCCACGGCAGGCGCGGAGGGATACACGGTGGAGAAGGCCAGGGGCAACGTGCAGTCACTCGGGGGCGGCAAGACCATCACCTGGAACGTGGAAGCCGGTCTGCTCCTGCCCGCCGAGGCAAAGGACATGGACGGCCGGATCAGGCAGATCCTCGCCGCCGCGAAGTAGGCGGCGCGAGGCTGCGGCGCGCCGGGCCCCTGGCGGGTGGCCGGGGATCAGCATGCCCTGCGGGTAGAGCATCGGGAGGAGGGGAAACGCGGCGAGGTTGGAAAACTGCCCCTTCTGGATCGGCGTGTCGGAGAGGAGTATCGCGTTCGGCCCGGTCTCGAAAGACACGCCGTTGTTCTGCGTCCCGGCGACCTCTTTCTGCTTGCGCATACGAACCCGTTTGACTTTCGCGAGGCATTCTATGCTGCAACGCGGCGTTGCTCCGTGGCCGCCGGCGCATTGCCGGATCCCGACGCTCCTCGCGGTTTTTCTTGTGTCCATGATGCCTGGATGCTACACTGCGGCCGGGCGATGAAAAAGGTAACGGAGCGCGTCATGCGCAGGGACGAAGTCCAGCTTGTCCGCACGATCGATCGCAGCGAGCTGATCGAGAGGGTCTTCCACCTCGTCGACGGCGTGCTGGAACTCAGGCCCGAGCGCTACGACATGAAGGGATGGCCGTCGGGCGAGCTGGAAAAGATCACGCCGCACCTGCTGGAATGCTTCGACGCCGGCGGCTGGTTTCTCGGGGCGTTCGACCCGCGCCTGGTCGGCATCGCGGTGCTGGGCAGCCGCCTGATCGGTCGGAAGAAGAACCAGCTGCAGCTCGTGTTCCTCCACGTGGGCGCCTCCCACCGCCGGGAAGGGATCGGGCGGCGCCTCTTCGAGGCGGCACGGGCAGAGGCGCGCGCCCGCGGCGCCACCCGCCTGTACATCTCGGCGACCCCGTCGGAAAACACGATCCACTTCTACCTCCGGGCCGGGTGCAAGCTCTGCCGCGAGCCTGACCCCGAGCTGCTCGCCAGGGAACCGCAGGACATCCACCTCGTCTGCAGGACGTGAAGGCGGAGACGTTCGCCCGGTTCGGCGTCGATGCAGGGACTTCCCTCCTGCCCGGGCGCTCTATTCTCTCGTACCACCGTGGTCGACGGGGCGGTGCCTGTGCCATCTTCCGGGGGCGGACCTTGCCCCGCTGCCGGACTGGAATGCCACGCACGCGGCAGCGGCGGCACGGACCATCCTCGGATCCGCCGGCGAGTTCGACGCACACCATGCCGTCGCTCTTCGCCGCGCACATAAAGAGGTAATGGAAGCAGCAGGTCGCCGGGCTGCTACTTCCTGGCGAGCTCTTTTTCCAGGAGAGCGCGGTTCTGGTCGAGGAACTCGATCATGTACTGCTGGATATCCTCGAAGTACTCCCGCTGCAGGAGCGCCCCCGGTTTCGTCACGTAGCGGTAATGCCAGCTCTCGTACCTGTAGCCGGTGACGTTTTCGTAGCCTTTCGGGAAGGACTGGGAAAAGCCGTACTCCCACGCGTGGGCGGCGAGCCACTTTCCCTGCTTCGTGTCCGCGAAGGTGTCGGTAATCGGGGAAAAATCCATGGCGGTTCCCAGCTGGTGCTGGGAGAGACCGGGCCGTGCCGACTCCCTGTCCGCCTGCTCTTTCCCGTAGAGCTTCACCTCGTTCTCGTACACGGTCACCTGGTACTCGTAGGACCGGTAGGACGAGCCGAAGGTGAGCGGCGCTCCCGCCGCTGCCGCCGCGTCGGTGAGCGCCAGGATGGCAGGCATGATGGATCTGCGGAGCCTCAGGTCCCTGCGCGTGACCAGCACCGGGTAGTCGTTCAGCGACACGAGGTCCGGCGGGACAAACCCCGCCGGCATGGGATGCGTCTTGTCCACGAGCACGAAAAGGTCGGCGGGCTGTGCCAGCACCTCGGAGAGCAGGCGGAGGAAGGCGTCGGGCTTCGCAGTGATCTTCTGCTGGATAGCGGGCGGCATTGATCGCGGTCATGGCTTTCAGGTCCGGGGATGCTGCCCTGCCCAGGGCCGGCAGTGCGGACGGCACGAGGAGAAGAAGGAGGGACGCGGCGAGCCGGGGGTTCTGGCGCACAGTTGATTATCGGACGCCGGCGGGCGTTACGCCAGCACCGGCTTGCGCGAGCGGCAGCTCCGGTTCTCGGGACCTCTGGATGGAAAGGGCGCCCCGCGGGGCGCCCTTTCCTTGCCAAATCAGCCTCAATCGATGCTGAAGCCGAGTTTCTTTGCCTCCTCGCGCACCGAGCCGAGGATAGCCTGGTCCAGCGTGTTGGCTTGCGCGTTATTCTTCATCTCGGCTTCCACGTAGGTGCGCCGCTTCTCGTTGGCCGCGTTGATCTGCTCCTGCAGCTTCGCGCGCTTTGCCTGGAGCTCCTTCACGTACGCATCCTTCTGCGCGGCGGTCATCTTCTGCATCTGGGCCGGGAGCTCGTCGTTCTTCAGGGATCCCAGCGTGACCGACTTCGACGCGAGCGCGTCCAGCAGATCCCAGTCCGTGTTCACGTATGCGCCCTGGGCCTTGGCCACGCTGCGGTCCACGCTCGTCGGAGCGCCCATGGTGGCAGCGTTGGAGTCCTGGGCCGCCTGGCGCTCCTTGGAGACCTCGCCCGCGCTGCCGTACGCCACGTAGGTGCCGTTGAGCTCGTTGCCGAGCTTCACGATCTCGTCGTCGTAGGGTGTCACCACCTGGGCGACATCCTGGTCCTGGTCGATGCTCATGTAGCGCCCGTCGGCGCGCAGCGCGCCGTCCTTCCAGAACGACTGCACGCCCTCGTCCAATGGTCCGCAGAAAATCGTGTTGACGATGATCCCCTTGCGCGCCGCCCTGGCGTCGGCGACCTTGTACGAGAGGTCGCCCTGCGTGAACGGCTCGTTGCCGGCGATGTAGATGACCTTCAGCACGTCGTTCGACGGGCTCCAGGAGAGATTCTGCACGGCGCGGTCGATCACCAGGCCGCAGTACTCGCTTCCGCCGTACGTAGTGAGCGAGAAGAGATCCTCGGAGATCCTGTCCAGGTCCGTGGTGAGGTTGGACACCATGCGGAGGTATCCCTCGGCGCCGCTGAGGCCGTCGTTGCCGTACTCGAACAGGGCAACCTCCAGGACAGGGTGCTTGCCGTGACGGTCGGCGCGGGCCAGCTCGTTCACCACCTTCCAGAGCTGGCTCTTCGCCTGGCCGATGAGGCCGTCCATCGAGTTGCTCGTGTCCAGGAGTATGGCAAGCTGGATCTTCTCCTCTGCTGCCGTGACGGCCGCAGGCGCCATCGCAAATGCAGCGACCGCGATGAGCAGGTACGGGATACGTGACAAGTGTTTCATCTCGTTCTCCTTCCTGGCACGAAGCTACCCCGCGGCCGGGCGCGGCGTGTCATGGAACGGGAGAAAGGGTGTAAAAAAATCGTAAACCGGGAACTCTCCGCCGGCGGAGGCAGCCTGGCTCCTCGCGAGGCGCGGCGACCCTGCATTCCGCCAGGTCGGAATTGTACACTTTTTCTTCGACGCGGGCACCTTGCGAGGGAACGAAACGGGCTTATCTTTGACTTATCTTCACGAGGGAAGGAGGATCATTCCATGCGAAGACGATTCTTCATGGCAGCGGCGCTCACGGGGGCTTTTATGCTCCTGGCAGCGTTCGCGGTGGCCGCGGACCCGGTGACCATCCAGTACGCGTACTGGGGAGATCAGAACGAGGAGACCTCGACGACCGCCCTGCTCAAGACCTTCATGGACGCGAACCCCGGCATCACCGTGACGGGACTGAGGTTCGGGTCCAACACGGACTTCAGCGACAAGATCACGACGCTGGCCGCGGCAGGCACGCTGCCTGACGTGAGCACGTTCTACGAGCCCAACGTACTCACGTGGGGCATGAACGGGCAGTTCGTGGACCTGACCGACTTCTACAAGAAGGCCAACCCGAAGATCGACGCCATCAAGTTCATCACCCCGGACGGCAAGATCGTCGGCATCAGCGTGGCCAACGAGATCATGGTGATCTGGTACAACAAGCGGATCTTCGACGCGGCCAACATGCCGTACCCGCCTGCGGATCCCGCCAAGGCGTGGACCTGGACCCAGTTCCTCAATGTCGCGAAGAAGCTGACCCGGGACGCGAATGGCAAGACCCCGAATGACTCCACGTTCAACCCCAAGAACATCCGTTCGTACGGGTTCTGGGTGTCGCAGTGGTGGATGCCCTGGCTCACCTTCGCCGCGAGCAACGGCGGCGGCATGGTGAGTGCTGACGGCAAGAAGCTGCTGATGGATGACCCGGCGACCATCGACGCCATCCAGAAGATGGCTGACCTGATCAACGTGCAGCACGTGAGCCCCACGCCGACGTCGCAGCAGAACATGCCGGGCGACGTCGTGTCCTACATTCTCAGCGGGCAGGTTGCCATGGTCATGGACGGCACGTGGGACCTGCTGACGATGGGCACCACCAAGGATCAGCAGGGGCTGGACTTCGGCATCGGCGTGCTTCCCATGATGAAAAAGCTGGCAACGACCTCGGTGGGAACGCCGGAAGTCGTCTACAAGAGCACGAAGAACCTCGATGCCTCGCTCAAGCTCCTCAGCTACCTGATGGATCCGGCCAGCTCGCTTCCCCTCCTGCAGAGCGGCATCTGGCTGCCGAACGAGAAGCAGTGGTACACCGACCCCGGCCTGCTGCAGAAGTGGATCGGCAACCCGCGGCACCCGCCGGAGTACAAGTCGGCCGTGGTGGACTTCGCGCTGAACTATTCCCACCAGCTTCCGCTCTATTACGTGCCGACCTTCTCCAAGATGGACGACGTGATAGAGCCTGCCCTCGCGCAGGTCTGGCTGGGCCAGAAGACGGCGGCGAACGTGATCAAGAACGAGATCATGCCCAAGATCACGCCGATCTTCCAGGGGCAGTAGGACAGCAGCCGGTATGTGCTGAAAGGGCGCCCCGTAGTCACGGAAGACGAGGGGCGCCGAGTCCAGGGACGGACGAGAGGCGCCCCGTAGTCACGGAAGACGAGGGGCGCCGAGTCCAGGGACGGACGAGAGGCGCCCCGTGCGATACGCGCCGGGGCGTTCGCATGTCCGGGGGGCACAGGGGGGGAGAGAGAACGTGAGGAAGCGTCGATTCCATGCCGAGTCCCGGGAAGCCGTTGCCGGGTTCCTCTTCGCCTCGCCGGTGATCCTCGGGCTGATCATCTGGGTCATCCTCCCGATGATCGCCGTTGCCCTGATCAGCCTCACTGACTGGAACGTGCTCACCACCCCGCACTGGGTGGGGATTCGCAACTACGTCAAGCTCTTCACGACGGACATCTACTTCTGGAACTCGCTCAAGGTCACCGTCTACTTTGTCGCGCTGAACACGTTCGCCGGGACGCTCTACGCCCTCGTCGTGGCGATGCTCCTCAACCAGAAGATCAGGGGACGGGCGGTCTACCGCAGCATCTTCTACCTGCCCACCATCGTGCCGATCGTTGCCTCCAGCGCCCTGTGGCTGTGGATGTACAATCCCGACTTCGGCCTCCTGAACGTGATCTTCAGGGGCCTGGGACTCGACAAGGTGCTGTGGCTAAGCTCCCAGACCATGGTGGTTCCCTCCATCGTGATCATGAGCGTGTGGGGAGGCGCCGGCAACGCCATCGTCATCTTCCTTGCCGCCCTCCAGGGCGTCCCCCGGGAGCTGCTGGAAGCCGTGGAGATGGACGGCGGCAACTGGTGGAACAGGTTCCGTGCCATCACGCTGCCCTTCATCTCCCCGGTCACCTTTTTCAATTTCGTGACGAGCCTGATCGGCTCGTTCACCGTCTTCACGCAGTCCTACGTGATGACGGGAGGGGGACCGAACAACGCGAGCCTCTTCTACATCCTCCTCCTCTACCGCGAAGGGTTCAGGAACAACAACATGGGAGGTGCGGCTGCCCTTTCGTGGGTGCTCATCGTCATCGTGTCCATCCTGAGCCTCCTCATCTTTCGCACGTCGCGGCAGTGGATCTACTACGAAGGAGAGCAGAAATGAGGCTGACCGCGACGCGCGCGGCGTCCAAGGGTGTCGTGTACCTCGTGCTCACCATCGGCGCCCTGGCCTGTTTCCTGCCGATGTTTTGGCTCGTGCGAAGCTCCGTGATGACGCTGGGGGACATATTCAAGTTCCCGCCGATCCTCTGGCCGGCGCACATCCGCTGGCAGAACTTCGTCGAGGCAATGCAGTCGAGCCCGTTCCCCCTCTACTTCAGGAACACGCTCATCGTGCTTGTGCCGAATGTCGTGGGGTCCCTCCTCACGGCGAGCATGTCGGCGTACGGCCTGGCCCGGTTTCGCTTCCGCACCCGCAACTTCTGGTTCGCGCTCGTCCTGGGCGCCATCATCCTGCCGCCGGCAGTGGTGCTCATTCCCCAGTTCCTCATGTGGAGCAAGATCCACGGGGTGAACACGTTCCTCCCGCTCGTCGTGCCGGTCTGGTTCGGCGGGGGCGCTTTCAACGTGTTCCTCCTGCGGCAGTTCTTCCTCACGATCCCCAAGGATTTCGACGACGCCGCGCGCATGGACGGCGCCACCTACTGGCGCATCTACTGGCAGATCATGATCCCCTTCATCCAGCCTGCGCTCATCGCGGTCGGGCTCTTCCAGTTCCTCTTTGCGTGGAACGATTTCTTCAACCCGCTGATCTACCTGAGCTCCAAGGAAACCTACACCCTTGCCATCGGTCTGCGGCTGTTCATCGGGAGCTACTCGACCTTCTGGAACAACCTGATGGCAGCGTCACTCATCGTCATCGTGCCGCCCGTCATCGTCTTCCTCATCGGGCAGCGCTACTTCGTGGAAGGGGTCACGCTGACCGGGCATAAAAGGATAGCACGGGCTCGCCCTCGCCATCCCCTTCCACGGGGTACCGTGGAAGGGCTAAGGATTCCCCGCCTCGTCCAGCCTCTTCATCTGGGCGTCGTCCAGCCTCACTCCCAGTGCGCCGAGATTCTCGCTGAGCTGCTGCAGGCTGCCGACGCTGACAAGCGGGAGGGCGAGCGGCGTCGAGCGCAGCATCCACGCGTAGACGACCTGCAGGGGCGTCGCCCCCGCCTCCTTCGCCACGGCCGCGAGCACCGCCAGCCGTGCGTCGTTGGACGGCCCGCGGTACTGCGAGGCGATAGGACGGTCCGGGCGTCCCGCGTAGGCGCCGCCGAGCGTGGAGGAGTAACCGAGCAGGAGGAAATCAGCCGCGTGCGCGGCACAGTAGTCCCGCAGGTCCTCGTCCACGACGAGCTGCGGATCGAAGCGCGCGCCGGCAGCGGGGCGCAGGTAGGTGTGGCGCTGCTGGACGCAGCAGTACTCGGCCCACTTCCTCGCGCGGGAAAGCGCCCGCGCCTCCTCTATCCTCCAGGCGCGGTGGTTGCTGCAGCCGATGAACCGCAGCTTTCCTTCCCTGCGAAGCTCGTCGAACGCGCCGAGGGTCTCCTCGAGCGCATCGGCGCGGTGGTCCTTGTGGGAGTAGTAGAGATCGACGTGGTCCGTCCCGAGCCGCCGCAGGCTGCCCTCGATCTCCTGCCTGATGATCGTGCGCGACAGTCCGTTTCCCACGGCGGGGGTGTTGAACCCGACCTTCGTTGCCAGGAAAAGAGAGCCGCGGTTCTTCCGCTCCTTCATCCAGCTCCCGAGCACACGCTCGGAATCACCCCCGTCGCCTCCCCACCACACGGCGTAGTTGTTGGCCGTGTCGATGAAGCTCCCGCCGGCCTCGACGTACCCGTCGAGGATCTCCCGCGAGCCCTTCTCGTCGAGCTTCGTCCCGAAGTTCATGGCGCCGAGGCACAGAGCGCTCACCTTGATCCCCGTGGCGCCGAGGGCAATCGTCTTCATGCATCCACCTCCTTGCTGATGATAGCACGCGGCGGGCCGGGCCGGCAGGCGCTCGCCGAGATGAGGTCGGAATCGTCCCCCTTATCTACGCGCCTCGCCCCTTGAGGCCGCAGGGCCTGTGAGTGAATATTGTCCATAGTATGGAGTGGCATGAGACGCTGGCAAGAATCGAGGGCGGCTTCTGGCAGGCCTGGCAGTCCCTCGTGCGGGAGCGGATCATCCCGTACCAGTGGAAGGCGATGAACGACGAAATCCCGGGGGCCCCGAAGAGCCACTCGGTGGAGAACTTCCGCATCGCGGCCGGGCAGGGCCCAGGGCACCCACGAGGGAATGGTATTCCAGGACAGCGACCTGGCCAAGTGGCTGGAGGCGGTGGGCTACGTGCTCGCCGACGACGCGCCGTCGCACCAGGCGGCGAACGGGCAGATCAGGGCGTGGGCCGAGCAGGCGGTGGACCTCGTCGCGGCCGCCCAGCAGCCCGATGGGTACGTGAACACCTACTTCACCGTGAAGGATCCGGGGCGGCGCTGGCGCAACCTGCGCGACGCACACGAGCTGTACTGCTCGGGGCACCTCATCGAGGCTGGCGTCGCGATGGCGCGCGGCGGGGGCCGGCGAAGCTTCTCGACGTGGTTCGCCGGGTGGCCGACTTCGTGGACGCGAGCTTCGGTGTCGAGGCGGGAAAGCTCCGCGGCTACCCCGGTCACGAGGAGATCGAGCTCGCCCTGGTGAAGCTCTACCGTCTCACCGGCGAGCGGCGCTACCTCGAGCGGGCCCGCTACTTCGTCGACGAGCGCGGGAAGAGCCCGAGCTGGTTCGAGGTGGAGGCGAAAAGGCCTGATTTCGTCTCGATCTACGGCGCCAAGCCGCTGGACTACTACCAGGCCCATGCGCCGGTCCGCGAACAGAAGGAAGCCGTTGGCCACGCCGTGCGGGCGATGTACCTCTACACGGCAATGGCCGACCTCGCCATTGAGATGGATGACGCTTCCCTGGCGGCAGCGTGCGAGAACCTCTGGGAGAACACGACCGGGCGCAAGATGTACCTGACCGGCGGTGTTGGCTCCTCGGCCGTCCTGGAGTCCTTCAGCTCCGAGTTCGATCTTCCTGGCGATACCGCGTACGCCGAGACCTGCGCCACCATCGGCCTCTTCCTGTTCTCCTCCCGGATGCTCCGCCTGCGCAACGACGCGCGTTACGCCGACATCATGGAGCGGTGCCTCTACAACGGGATCCTCAGCGGCGTCGGCCTGGACGGCGAAGGCTACTTCTACGTCAACCCGCTCTCCGCGATCCCGTCGGTGTGCGACACGAATGCAGCGTATCGGTCGGTGAAGTACCGCCGCCAGCCATGGTACGGCTGCGCCTGCTGTCCACCGAACCTTGCGCGCACCGTCTCCTCGATCGGGCAGCACGCGTACCACGTGGACGGCGACACGCTCTACGCGGACATCTTCCACGAAGGAACCCTCGCCGTGGATATGGCAGGAGCGGCTCTCACCGTGCACCAGGCCACCGCGTATCCCTGGAAGGAGTCGGTCACCCTGGAGGTCGCGGCGGACCGCGACGTCGAGCTGACCTTCGCCGTGAGGGTGCCGGCATGGTGCCGAGGACCGTCGATCCTCCTGGACGGGAAGAAGGTGAAAGCGGCAGCGGGAAGCGACGGGTACGTGCGCCTGCGTCGCACGTGGGGCCGGCCGCGAAGGTCGAGCTGACGCTCCCGATGCCCGTCGAACGGGTGCATGCCGACCCGCGCGTCCGTGACGCGTTCGGCAAGGTCGCCCTCCAGCGCGGTCCCATTGTCTACTGCCTCGAGGAGGTCGACAACGGCACCGGCCTGTTCCGCGCAGGCCTGCCCACCGGTGCCCGCGTCACGGCGGTTCCGCGGCCCGACCTGCTGGGAGGAGTGGTCACGCTCACGGTCCGGGGAACGTCCCAGGAAGCCGAGGATCGCCCGGCCGGCGCGGGACTCTACACGGCCGGCACCGACCGGGAGGCGCCGGGGCCCGGCGACGAACCCGCGCGAAGGACTTGACGTTCATCCCGTACTACGCCTGGGCCAACCGCGCGCCGGGCGAGATGACGGTCTGGGTGCGAGAGTAGGCCGTGGGACAGGTTGATGCGCGTCGGAGAAAACACGATATTCAGCTTGTGGGCGACGAGCTCCCGCTGCGATTCGCGCGTCCTTTCTCCATCGTTGCATCGGAACACACCTCCTCCGCATCAGCCGTGAACCGCGTCCTGCACGGCGAGGGCGCTCTCCGCCTCTTCTTCGTGGCCCAGGGCCATGTCGAGATCGGCGCAGGGAAGTCCCGGTTCGCGCTGGGGCCGGGGGAGGCTTTCCTCGCGGAGCCGGCGCGCCGCTCCATCATGGACCTTTCCTACGAGACCGACGCCGATTTCTACGTCATCCAGTTCCGCCGTTCACCGCAGCCCGTGGAGGTGGCCCGGCGCACGCTGGAGGTCCCCGAGCACGTGGCCACCAGGAACCCCGGCAGGCTCACCCACCTGCTGAGGATGTTCATGGAGGAGGCGCACCGCGCCGCCCCGTCCAGCCTGGTCTTCCATCACCTCGTGGTGCTGATGCTCTGCGAGATGGCGTCCTCCTCGCGCGTGAGTGGCGCGCCGCGCGTGCGTGATGTGGGGCCCGAGAGCCTCGCGTCCCACGTGGACGCGTACATCGCGGCGCACTACCACGAGCAGATCCGGACCCGGGGATTGCGTTTGCGCTGCGCTACAATCCCGACTACCTGGAGCGCGCCTACCACGCCGAGCGCGGATGCTCCATCCGGGAGGCCATCCACGAACGCCGGATCAGGGAGGCGCGCGCGCAGCTCATCCTGCAGCGCACGTGTGCCATCGCCGAGGTTGCCGCCCTCTGCGGCTTCTCGGACCCCGCGCACTTCCGCCGCGTCTTCAAGCAGGCCACCAGCATGACCCCGCAGGGGTTCCGCTTGCTCGCCCAGCGGCCGAGTACGGCCGCCCGCGAGCCGAGTACGGCCGCTGGGAAGCCATGATCTCCTTCGAGCTGGCGGACACGATCGAGGCGCTCAACGGGGGTCTCTTCGTCTCCCCGGGGTTCGGCACGCACGCGGTGCGTGTCATCGATTCCTACGAGCTGATCTTCGTGACGCAGGGCTCGCTGGACCTGTTCGAGGGTGACAAGACCTACCACCTGGAGCAGAACGAGGCCATGGTCCTCTACCCCGGTGTACGGCACGGCGGGCACCGCCCCTACTCCGCGGAGGTGAACTTCTACTGGGCGCACTTCCGCCTTCACCCCGGCCCGGCGCACGGCGTTCGTCTCTCGGTCCCCAAGGCGACCCATGTACGGGACCCGGAGGGGCTGACGGAGCTTTTCTGCCGATTCATCTCGGACCAGGAGTCCCAGATCCTCGACCCCTGCAGCGCATCCCAGCTCATATCGCTCATGCTCTGCTCCGTGGGGGGAGGCGCGGGAACCGAGGGCCGCCGGCATTCCGCGCTCGCGGAGGAGGTGCATCGGTACATCGAGGAGAGATACCGATACGCCATCAGCACCTCGGCGATCGCGCGGGCGCTCCACTACAATCCCGACTACCTGGAAAGGGTCTTCCGAAGCCAGGAAGGTATCTCGATTGTCGATGCCATTCACCAGAAGCGCATCGGCATGGCGAAGACGCTCCTGCACAACGACGCCCGGCGCAACATCAACGAGATCGGGTTCGAGTGCGGGTATTCCGATGCAGGCTACTTCCGCCGCATGTTCAAGCGGCTCAACGGTCTCACGCCGCGGGAGTTCCGTTCGCTGTACGCCCGGACCCACATCAACACGCACTGAGGGCCGTTGACAGGGCGCCGCTCCCGCGTACTCTGGAAGGCAGCGCCATGTTCACCGTTCGTCCGCCCGATCCGAAGGAAAGCCCCGTCGTCGCCGAGCTGGTCCTGCAGTCCGACTGCGGCATGCTTCGCGCGCTCTTCGGCTCCAGCGTGAAGGACCTCGTGGCCCGCCTGCAGGCGTTCCACCGCAACCCGTACGCCGCCGAGAACACCCTGGTGATCGCGGACGGCACAGGATACGTTGTCGGCGCCCTGGTCGGCTCACGGACCGATGCGGCCCGCCGCTTCGAGCTGCACACCGCGGCACTCCTTCTTCGCTGGTACGGGCCGGCGGTGCTGGGGCGTCTGCCCCGGCTCGAGAGGGCCGGCAAGGCGCTCCAGGATCTCGCACCGAAGGACTTCTACCTCTCGCACATCGCTGTCCTCCCTGGATGCCGGGGCCAGGGGGCCGGTGGTGAGCTGCTGCGGGCCGGCCAGGAGCGTGCCCGGCAGATGGGCTCCGGCCGCATCGTGCTTGACGTCGAGGAGCGCAACGAGCGGGCGCGCGCTTTCTACGCCCGGGAAGGCTACCGGCAGGCGTCCCCGGTGCTCATCGACCTCGGGAAGCACGGCAGGTTCACTTTCCTTCGGCTGGCCAAAGGCCTCCGACAGGGTTAACGGAATTTAACGAAACCACAACCTGTCCTGAAGATTTTGTATCTATCTTCCCAGCAGGAGGTAGAGAAAAATGAAACTTCAGAAACGGGTCATAGCGGCGTCGGCCGCTATAGTGTTCTTCGTTGGGGCCTCCGTCCTCGCGTCGGCCGCAACGGGCGCGCTGGCAAGCATCCAGGCGTCGCTGCGTGACATCTCGCAGAAGGTGCTGCCCGTGGTCGTGGAGGTTGACGTGACGGAAACAGTGCAGGCACAACTGCCCCGGTTCAGCCCCTTCGGCGGGCTGGGCAATGGCCAGGGCAATGGCCAGGGCGGCGGCCAGAGCTTCCAGCAGTCGGGCCTCGGCTCGGGAATCATCGTGAAGAGGACCGGTGACACGGTCTACGTCCTCACGAACAATCACGTCGTCGACCAGGCCAACAGCGTCAAGGTCAAGCTCTTCAACGACAAGGAGTACACGGCCAAGATCGTGGGAACGGACCCGCGCAAGGACATCGCCCTGGTCTCCTTCACCACGAAGGACCCCGTGACCATCGCGGATCTCGGCGACTCCTCCGCCCTGCAGGTAGGCGATATCGTCCTGGCAGTGGGAAACCCGCTGGGATTCGAGTCCACCGTGACCATGGGCATGGTGAGTGCCTTGGCCGGCCCGCCCCCAGGGTGACACGTCAGGAACACTGACGGACTACATCCAGACCGACGCGGCCATCAACCAGGGCAACTCGGGCGGCGCGCTCGTGAACATCGACGGCCAGGTCATCGGCATCAACACGTGGATAGCCGCCCCGTCGGGTGGCAACGTCGGGCTCGGCTTCGCCATCCCCATCAACAACGCGAAGTCCGCTATCGACCAGTTCATCACGAAAGGCAGCGTGGCCTACGGGTGGCTCGGGGCGACGGTCGGCGACGTCCAGGGCGCGGATGGGGACACCCAGCTCGCCAAGGACATGAAAATCGACGGTGTCAAGGGCGCGTTCATCTTCGGGACGTTCCGCGGCTCGCCCGCTGACCGCGGCGGGATCAGGCCGGGGGACTACGTCGCCGCGGTCGGCTCCACGGCAATCACGAACGCCGCCCAGCTCACGCAGGTCATCGCCTCTCTCCCGGCGGGGACAAGCACGAACCTCACGGTGGTGCACCTCGGCGCGCAGAAGACGCTCACCGTGACCATAGGCGAGCGCGACTCCAAGGACCAGGTAGCGCAGAGCAAGAACCTCTGGCCGGGCATGAACGTCGTGAACCTCACCGACCAGATCCGCCAGCAGGCCGGCATCGCGCAGGGCCAGAAAGGCGTGGTCGTGGTCGGCCTTGCCGATCAGAACACCCCGGCGGCCATCGCGGGCTTCCAGCCCGGTGACGTGATCACCGCGGTCAACGGGAAGACGGTCCAGAACATGATGGACTTCTACCGGGCCCTCGGTGACGCGACGAGGAACGTGACATTCAAGCTGGTGCGCGACGGGACGGAGATCAGTATCGGGCTGTAGCAGGTCGGGCTGTAGCAGGTCAAAATCGTCCATCGATGACAGGAGGTCCGGTCGGCGGCGCGGCCGGGCCTCTTCGTTTCCGGGACCCGCCGGCGCAGTGCCGGCGGCGCCGTGGTGCCGCCGAAAGGACCGCGGCACCGCTGGCTCGACAGAACGATGCCGGCGAGTATCATGGCGCCATGCCAGACGTTCTCTCCCGGCTGCCCAAGGCGGAGGTCCACCTCCACCTGGAGGGCACCATCGCTCCCGACACCCTGTGGGCTATGGCCCAGGCCAACCACGTGGCGCTTCCGGCGGCCAGCCCGTCCGCGCTCAGGACGATGTACCAGTTCAAGAACTTCGATTCCTTCGTGAAGGTGTGGCTGCTGATGTGCTCGTGCCTGCGCACGCAGGACGATTACGTGCGGATGGTGGATGGCTTCCTCAGCGAATGCCATCGCCAGGACATCCGCTACGCGGAGCTGCACTTCACCCCTTACAACCACGAGAAGCTCGGCATCGGCGGTCGCGCGGCGCTCGGCATCGTCACCCGGCGTCTCGAGACGGCCCAGCAGGCGGGCGGCCCCGTCGGTCCGGCTCATCGCCGACATCTCGGGGGAATCGGCCGACCTCGCCGGTCCCTACACGCTGACGCTGCTCGAGCAGGAGGCCAACCCGCTCGTGGCCGCGCTGGGCCTCGGCGGGCCCGAGGTCGGGATACCCCGCAGCCTGTTCACACCCTTCTTCGACCGCGCGCGCCGTGCCGGCTACGCCACGGTGGCCCACGCCGGGGAGACCGGCGGCCCGGAGCACGTGCGCCAGGCCGTCCTGGAGCTCGGCGCCCGCCGCGTCCAGCACGGCGTGCGCGCGGCCGAAGATCCCGCCGTGATGGCGATGCTCGCCGAGCGGCATATCTGCTGCGACATCGCCCTCACCAGCAACGAACAGCTGAAGGTGTACCCCGAGCTCCGTCGACACCCCTTGCGCGCCTTCCTCGCGGCCGGCGTGCCCGTCACTCTCTCCACCGATGACCCGCCGTTCTTCGGCACCGATCTCCTGCGGGAGTGGCGTCGGGCACAGGAGGAGCTCGGCCTGAGCGCAGAGGAGGTCTGGGAGCTCAATCTCAACGGGCTGCGCTACGGTCTTGCCGAGACGGCGGTGCGCAGGCGCCTCCTTTTGCAGTTCGAGGAGGCTGCCGCGGGCGTCTTCCCCGCGCGCAGCGCGTAGGGCAGCCCAGGTGAAAACGGGCCTCGCCTCGCGGCCCACTGCCACCCCCGCGGGAAAGGCAATCGCCGGGTACATAGGTCGCATGGGGCCCGCGATCGGGACCCATGACCAGCTTGCGGTGCGCTGCCTCTCCTTCGATGACGGCAGCGCCAGGGTGGTCCTCGCGCAGTGTGATCTCCTGGGCCTGGGCGCCGAGTCGGTGCGGGAGATTCGCACGCGCGCGGCAGCGCGGGTGTCCCTGCCTCCGTCGGCCATCATTCTCGTCTGCAGTCACACGCACTCGGGACCGCCGTCCATCCACCTGGAAAACTGCGGGGACATCGACGAACGATGGATGGCCGACTTCATGGAGACGGCGGTCCGATGCATCTGCGACTCCGTGGGTGCCACGAAGCCGCACGTGCTGCGATACTACTTCCGGCACGTGCCGCGCCGCGTTCAACCGCGTGGCGGGACGATCGGACGAGGAAGACGGCCTCCTCGATGCGCAGGTCATGGTGCTGGAGATTCTCCGAGGGCGGCGCTCCCTGCGCAATCCTCGTGAACTATGCGTGCCATCCCGTCTCGCTTGCAAAGGGCAGCGTTGTCTTCAGCCGGGACTTCCCTTCTTTCGCGGAGGCACGCCTGAGAGAGTCCCTCGGCGCCGACCTCGATCTGGTCTTCGCCCCGGGGTGCTGCGTGCGGTGACCTGGATCCTGTCCGCAGGGGCGGGCTGACCGAGGCAGATTGGAACGGCAAGCTCCTCGCTGACAGCATCCTCGCGGCCCGCGCGCAGGCTCAGCCGTTGGCCCGCGAGGAACCGGTCGAACTGGCCCTCAAGACCCTGCACGTCCGCATACCTCTCGAGCGTGCCTACACGGATGACCAGCTCAGGAAGCTCGCGGCGGAAAGCGAGACTGCGAAGGGGCAGCTGCGCCCGCAGCCGGCAGGAATCGAAAGGGACCCCTGGCTCAGGATATACGACGCGCGCCTGCGTTATGCCCGGCGGATGATCGCCGCCTCTGCCTCCGGCACCCTTCCCGATGCGCTGGACGCGGAGATAGCCGTGATCAGGATAGGCGCGCTGGTCATAGTGACGCTGCCGTTCGAGCTCTTCAACGAGGTCGGTGCGCTCATCAAGGCGCACTACGGCCCGCGAAACACCATGGTGATGTGCTACACGAACGGGGACTTCGGCTACTTTCTCTCGGATCGGCTGTATGACAAGGCCGTCTACGAGGCGAAAGAGGCATTCCTCTACTACGGCTGGCCTGGTCCTATCGCGCGAGGCGCCACGAGGATCCTGCTGGACGCGATCCTCTCATGAAGCGCCTCCGTACTGGGATCGCCGGGGCAGAAAATGGAGAAAAATGTTGCTTTGGGGATAACTTTGTGTTATTGTCAGTAGCTCGTTATAGCACTGCCTGATTGAGGAGCGATGCTATGCGAATTAAAAATGTTTTTCTTCCAGTCCTTTTCGTCTGCCTCCTCCTGGCGGCAACAACCCCCGAGAACTCGTTCGGGCAGGAAACCGTGACG
Source organism: uncultured Spirochaetota bacterium (assembly GCA_963768665.1). Classification (GTDB taxonomy): domain Bacteria; phylum Spirochaetota; class Spirochaetia; order SZUA-6; family Fen-1364; genus Fen-1364. The sequence goes on from CAVYIU010000009.1 coordinate 311,680, forward strand.
GTCACTGTCTCGAAGGCGGGGTACTACTCAAATGAGCAGGTGTGGTTGGCCCGTTATTTTTATATCGACTCCGTTGACTACAGCAACCTTGACGATAGCGGCGTACCGACGGTTCACGGACACTGGGTCGAAGGCCATTGGGAAACCCAGTCAGTATGGCACCCTGCGACCACGGAAACGGATTCCACGAACATTCCCAGGATCCCCGACGTCACGACGATCGACCCGGTAGCCGATCCGGGCGAAACGGGAGGGCAAACGGTCTCTGACCCGGGGCAGGTCGTGACGGATGCACGCGGCGACCTTGCGGTTGGCGGCACTGAAGGGACTACGGCGGCAGGACTGACACAGACTCCTGCCGCGGTTACCACGGAGACGCAGGCGGCGATCAGCGTTTCAACGGCCGACCGCCTTGCCTCGGGCTCCCTCCTGGACTATGCCGCAGCAAGCGCCAGTGCGAGCACGGTCAGCACCGCAAGCTCCCAGTACTACGACGCTGCAGGCAGTGCGGCCTCTTCCCAGGTTTCGAACGCCGTCACGCAAGGAGCGACCATCCAGGCGCGCAGCAACGGGAAGCAGGACACGCAGGCCGCCGCGACGAACGGGGAGATGAGAGCCGCGAACGCACCCGTCGGCGGGGACCCGGTTCGTCTCTCTACGGGGCAGCTCGTGCAGAGATCGACGGACCTGGCCCCCGATACGAGCAGCGTGGCGATAGAACGGCTGTTCGTAAGCGGCAGGACGGTTGCCGGGTCGTTCGGACTGGGGTGGAGCACAAACCTCGATGCCCGGGTGCTTCTCGGTATCCGACCGGGAGCGGCACAGATGGCCTCCGGCATGGCTGCAGCGACTGACGCCGCACGCGTTGCCCTTTCCAACGCACGGGAGAGCCTGGAGAGTGCCCAGGCAGCCGCGAACGATGCCATGCAGAAGGCAATTGACGCCCAATCGAGGGCCGACGAAGCCGTGCAGGCTTCGGACGAGGCACGAACCGCGGCGGCGCGAGCCTTGAAGACCGTGCAAGACGCGATCAGCAACGCTGGGACCGCAGCCTCCCACGCCCAACTGGCGTTGCAGCTTGCGCAACACGCCTGGGATACCGCCGACGCGGGATCGAGGCAGTTCGATCAGCAGGCCGGCGCCATACAAGATGCCATCACGACCGCGTCGGCATCGAAGCCCCGGACTCCTCCAGGCTGCCGCCGATCTCGCATCAATGCTGACCAAGCCGCTGAACGAAAGCCAGCGCGCGTATGTCCTGGAAAAGCAGGCCGAGGTGACGCAGGCTCTTGCAGACACGAATCGGCTCCTCAGCGATGGACCTGGAAAGAGGGATGCTTACAGGACCGCTGCCGCGCAGCTGCGGACTGTCAGGGACAGCGAAGCTACGCCCGCCTTGAGCGCGGCACAGGGCCTCGCGCGGGCGGCTGCAGCCATGCTTTCGGCTGCAATCTCGCAACAAGGTCCGGCAATGGCGGAAAAGCAGCTCGCGGATGCTTCGTACGATCAGGCGGTCGCGTGCCGAGCCACGGCCACGACGGCCGTGTCCGCCGCGCAGGCGAACAGGCAGGACATCGAGGTCAACAAAGTCACCGGGGCGCGCCACGAGGACGAAATCGCCCGCGGGCAGGACGACGTCGATGCTCTCGCGCGGGCGCTCGCCGTCGCGCAGAATGAAGCAGCCTACGGGGCAGCGACGGATGCGCGCAATCCTGCCCTGGACCCGTCGGACGAGCAGACACGGAGCGTCGGCGTCGGCTCGGCCGTCTACGTGGATGGAGACGGGACCCCGTACGTGTACGCGATCGACGCCGCGCCGGTGTACGACTCCGGCCAGGTCCTGGCAGACGGCAGCCCGAACTTCTACCCCGCCGCCAGCGGCACCACGGCGCTCGGCCCGACAACCGACCGCCTGACCGTGAATGCCGACGGCACGTTCTCCATCGTCCGCAAGGACCTTGACGTGCTTCGCTTTGGCGCGAATGGACGCCTTGCCGAGGAGCGGGACGCGAACGGTCGATCGGTCGTGTACTCCTACGGCCGGGACGGCGCGCTCACCTCGCTCTCCGACTGGACCGGCAGGTCATGGCATGTGCAGACCGTCGTCGTCGCATCGCAGCCGCGCATCGTTCGCGTCACCGACCCGCTGGGCCGCGCCATGAGCATGTCTTACGACAGCGCGGCCTCCCTCACTTCGGTCACGGACTTTCCCGGCGACACCGTCCGCTACGAGCACGACGGAGCACTCCTCACGCGCATGTCGAAGCCTGACGGCAGCTTCCGCGACTACACCTATGACGGCGCTGGCAGGGTGACACATACTACGGACGAAGAAGGCTACGCCGAGCAGTTCCGATACTTCGATGGCTGCACGGAGCACGTGGACGCCGCGGGGATGGTCGAGCGCCACTACTGCGACTCCCGCAATCGGGAGACGCGCCTCGTGCGAGCAGACGGCTCCTACCAGGACTTCCAGTACGACGACCAGGACAACCTCACGCGGATCACCGACGAACTGGGACGGACAACGAGCTTCGCGTGGGATGAACGCCGCAATCGCCTGCAGGCCACGGACCCCGAGGGCAACACGGAGCAGTGGACCTACACCGGGCAGAACAAGTGTGCCTCGTACCGTGACAAGGCGGGCAATCTCACGACATTCGGCTACGACGCCAGGGGCAACCTCGTGGCTGTGCACAACCCCGACGGCACGGGACAGCGCTGGGTGCTGGACAACCTCGGACGCGTGGTGCAAGCCGTTGACGCGCGCGGCGGCGTCACGAGGCTGGAGTATGACGCGATGAGCCACCCGGCAGCCCTGGTGGACCAGGCGGGCGCGCGCACGACTTTCGTCTATGACGCCGTGGGAAATCTCCTCTCTGCAACTGACCCTGTCGGTGCGGTCACTCGTTACCAGTACAACGGCGACAACAAGGTGGTGAAGGTCACCGCCCCGGACGGCTCGATCGAGTCGTACGAGTACAGCAACCGCAAGGACCTCGTAGCCGCCACGGACCGCAACGGTGCCGTGACGCGCTACGCTTATGACCGCAGGCACGTGCTGACCCGCGTGACCAACGCGATAGGTGAAACCGTCGAGTATGCCTATCGCGGCGACGGCAAGGCAGTCTCGAAGCTCGTGGGCACGGCCAGTCACACCACCTTCGCGTATGATGTCCGGGGAAACCTGGCGCAAGAGACCCAGGTGGAGACGGGAGTGACGGCGCACTATGAGTACGACCGCGCCAACCAGCTCACGGCCTCCGTGGACGCCCGCGGAGGTCGCGCCGAGTACGGCTACACGTTGCTGGGCCAGCTTGCGGTCATTCGTGACGCGGCGGGGAAAACGCACACGCTGTCCTACAGCCCGACGGGACAGCTCGCTACGCGCACCGACCAGGCAGGCAACACGTGGCGCTATACCTACGATACTATGAACAGGCTTGTCGCCACAACCGACCCGATAGGATCAGTCTCCCGCTACGCCTATGATGAAGCGGGTGACCTCCTCTCGGTGACGGATGCGCTCAGCAACGTTACGAAACTCAGCTATGACCCCGTTGGACGACGGACATCGATCACCGACGCGCTCGGCAGCAGCGTTGGCTACAAGTGGGATGCGCGAGGTCTCCTTTGCTCCCAGGTCGACAAGGCTGGAAACACCTCCCGGTACGAGTACGATCTTCTCGGCAGGCTCACTGCGGCGACCGACCCGCTGGGTGCGGTCGAGCGCTACGCGTACGACCCGGCAGGAAACCTGGCGCGCCTCACGGACCGCAACGGCAACAGCACCACCTACAAGTACGACGCGCTCTCCCGTCTCTCGGCCGAGGTGGATCCTTACGGGAATGCGACACGGTACCAGTACCAGGTCCTGGGGAAGGTCAGCGCCCGCATCGACGCTGCCGGGGCCCGCTGGAGCTACGACTACGACGAGCTGGGAAGGCTTTCCACCTCCACCGATCCCCTGGGCGGCAGGCGCACCTATTCTTACGACGGCAACGGGAACCTCGCTCTGTCCGTCGATGAGCTTGGACGGAGCACGACGTACACATACGACGCACTGAACAGGGTCACTGGAACGACGGATCCCGCAGGAGCCACTCAGTGGTACTTGTACGATCCGTTGGGGAATGTGACATCGGACATCAACCCGGCAGGCAGGCCCTATCTCTACACCTATGATGCCCTTTCCCGGCTCGTAAGGGAGACCGATCGGCAGGGAAAGACGCAGAGCTGCAGCTACGACGCACTCGGCAATCTCACGGCCAGGAGCGACTTCAACAACAGCACCACGAGCTTCGCTTACGACGCGCTGCGGCGACTCGTGTCCGCACGTTTCGCCGACGGAACCGTCAAGTCGTTTGCCTATGACAAGAACGGCAACCTCGTTGCCGCCGAGAACCCTGGCGGCAGGCTCGCTTATGCGTACGATCCTGTCGATCGGCTCGTGCAGTCCATCGATGCCGTGGCCGGGGAGACCCTCAGCTACCGCTATGATCCGGTGGGCAATCGCACGGCCGTTGTCTGGGGCGATGGACGCAGGACCGCCACCTGCACGTACGGCAAGATGAATGAGCTCCTCGCGGTGAAGGATCCCGAAGGGGAGATCACCCGCTACACTTACGACAAGCTGCTCCGCGAGGTCACGCGCTCTCTTCCCAGCGACCTGGTGACGGAGCGGGCCTATGACCACGCCGGTCGCTTGACGGCCATCACGACCGAGGACCGTCGTGGCGGCACGGACAGGGACCTCTCTTCCGAAGCGTACCTCTACAACGCGGCTGGCCAGCGCACCTTCACGGTCGATCAGAAGGGGAAGGTGACCGCCTACAGCTACGACCCGGCAGGAAGACTCTCCCAGGTCATGTCTCCTTTCAGCGATGGCACCAAGGAGGCCGACTTCCAGGAGCGTCTCTCCCTCGGCCTCTATCCCAACTACCTCAAGAACGGCAAGGACGGCCGCGGCAGTTCCCCCAACGCGCCCTTCGGCTTCCGCCTCCCCGACCTCAGCGGCTGGGACTCCCGAGGCTTTTCCGATCACATCAACGGCTTGCTCAACGAAAGGCCCGGAAAGCCTTCTGACCCCGGGGCATGGAACGTGGTTCCCGGCCCGGACGCTACCCCCTTCGCCACACGCCTTTCCCTGGACACCACCGCGCGCCAGTCCCTCCAGGACGCCTACCAGCAGATCGCCGATCGCTGGAGCAGCCTGGACGCCCAGCAGTGGATGTGGACCCAGACCTACAGCTATGATGGCTCAGGCAACAGGGTGAGCAAGGCAGATGGCTGGGGAAGCATCCCCTACAGCTATGACGCGGGTGATCGGCTGTTGAGCGCCGGAGGACGCTCCTACGGCTTCGACGCCAACGGCAATCTCGTGCAGGAGACGGTGAGCGGCAAGAGCGCCCGTTACCGCTACACCCTTGAGAACAGGCTGGCCAACGCACAGAGCCAGCTTGGTGAGGGTGAGCTCTGGGGCAAGAGCGTGAGCGTGAGCTACGGCTACGACGCACTGGGGCGGAGGGTGGAGCGGACACAGGACAGCGCTGGCACACGTGATGATGGCTACGAGCGTTACCTGTACGACGGGAAGAGCATGGACGTGATGGTGGAGCTGGGGCTGAGAGACAGGGGAAACAGGAGCAGCACGAGTGCCCTCGCCCCGCAGGTGGAGTACACCCTGGCCTCGGGTGCGGCACTGAGCAGGAGAAGCTTCGACGCCGGCACGCGTGGCTGGGGAAGCTTCATGCGGGTGGTGGACACCGGCTACTACCATGCAGACATCCTGGGCTCGACGATGATGGTAAGTGATCCGCGGGGGCACGTGAGTGAGAGCTACGGCTACGATGCCTTCGGGGTGGTGACCGCGGGAGACTTCGGGCCAGGGAACAGCCTTGGCTACAACGCGAAGCGGCTGGACCCGCTGACAGGCTTGTTGAACTACGGCTACCGGGACTACGCGTCGGAGGTGGGCCGCTGGACCACGGTGGACCCGATCAGGGCGGGGAACAATTGGTATGCATATGTCAACGGGGACCCAGCGAATCTGGTGGACCCGTGGGGGTTGGACAATTTCGTCGCCGTGTACTACGAGGCTACAAAAACGATCAAAGCAACTTACTACCCGTCATCCCGTGATGCGGGCGCCTCCTCGCCGACGTCGTACTCGTGGAAAGCCACCAGCAATCCCGTAGACAGGCTTGTCGCAGCTCCTTCATCGGGCAAGCTGGTGTATTCTCAGGCATTCCCTGCCGGAAATTGGAGCCTTCAGAAGAGCGTGCAGAAGGGGAATGACGCTTTTGGTCCAGTGAACATTCCAACGACTGCTTACAACGATCTACCTATCTACGTTCCCGACCCCGAGAATCAAAGCGGATACTCCCAATCCGGAGAAGTCTCCAGGACTTGGGGGTACGGCATCCACGGAGGTGGCTACACCACAACTGACCCCTTCTCTCCAATGGGCAACAACAACATAGATGACAGGACTTGGGGGTGTATACGAATGGCGAATGTCGATGTTCGCCAGTTTGCCTCCCTCTCGGACAGTGCCCTGCAAACGGCCGGCAAATCACAACTTGCCGTCAAGGACAAGTGAGGCAATGTGTATGAAGTTCAAACATGCCCTAGCGGGAGTCCAAGCCCTCCTTTTGCTGGCTTCTTGTTCTGCGGTGGCAGGGTCTGAAACGCTCGAAGTATTCGCACAGTCGGGAATGACGATATCGCAGGGCGATCGCAGTGGAATCACATACACCGTTGGATTTCAGCGCGACGGTTTGCTTCATTCCTATGCGGAAGTGAGCAGTTCGGGCACAGTCATACGAAGCTTCCAAGTCCGGCGGGACGGGGATGACATCACCCCGATTTATACCGCAAACAACCTTATTTCGTGGATCGAGCGAATCCATCTCAGTAATGGCATCCTATCCCTAAAAACCTCCAAGATGAGAGAAGGAGACATCTTTGAGGTTAGGGCAGTCAAAGACGCCTCGGGCAATGCGACGAGGTATGCGCATGTCTTCAACGGTACGGTGTCGGTAAACTTTGAATTCAATTCCAGCGAAAGCCGACTCGAATACCCGCAGCGGGGACAGTCATTTAGGTTCTCAATCGGCCCAGATCGTACGCCGGTCGTCGAGGCTACCGCCGCAGATGCCGACGCATTTGAGACGGTCCCGAAGTCAATCGCCCAATTCGAAACTACCGTAAGGGCATCCGACGGCCTCGTCATAGCAAGATACAAGATCAAGGGGCTTCCTAGGAAGTCTGATCCACTGATTGCCATCGCGAATTTCGAGTTGATCACTGGCGGTCCCGACCTCTCGCCAGTTCTCTTCGCTTTCGTTGGAGGAAGCCCAGAATAGGTGGGGCAGAAGGATACTCAATAAGCCGCATTGAGCAGCAGTTCGGAATTGCCCGCAACGCTTCCTCGGGATCGCACTCGACCTAGTTGAGCCAAAAGGAGTAGGTAGGAGTGCGATGCCCAGGCAGGGCTCCTGTCAGGGACCTCGTGGCGCCAGGCGCGGACTGGGAATGCCTTCCGCAGCCAAGCCTTTTCCGATAGGGCGTAGTCCTTCCCTCCCCGGCAGAAAGCCCTGCCGTTTCTCGCGGCACGGACCAGCAGACCGGTTACGTGGGACCTGTCGGGTGCGCAGATTCTTGCCTCCGCCCAAGGGCCGGCCCCGCCCGGAGCCCCGCGGCCTCCGGCCCTTCCGCACCTACTCCCCCCTCGCCTACCGCGTCCTCCTGAGAACCGTCACGCAGTTGGTGACCCCCGAGCCGCCGACGTTGAAGGTGACGCCGATTTCCGGCGCGCCGCGCACCGGCGCAGCCCCGATCGGCGCGCCGATGAGCTGCTTGTAGAGCAGCGCATGCATGGAGACCCCCGTGGCGCCCACGGGATGGCCCTTGGCCTTCAGACCGCCGGAGAGGTTCACGCAGCAGTACTCGTCGTCACGGCCAAACCGGCCTTCCTGGTAGTCGTATCCTGCCCGACCGTCGCGAGAGAGACCGAGCGCCTCGGTGGTCAGGAGCTGGTTGATGGTGAAGCAGTCATGGACCTCCGCGATGTCCACGTCCGCGATGCCGATGCCTGCTTCCCCGAAGGATCGGCGCACCGCCTCCTTGCCTGCCATCAGCTCGTGCATGTTCGGCCGGACCGACAGCGGAAGCCGTTCGTTGGCGTGGCCGATGCCCGCGATCCGCACCACTTTTCCTTCCCGCTTCTCGGCGTCCTCCGCTCGCATCACCACGAGCGCCGCTGCGCCGTCGGTCACAAGAGCGCAGTCGTGGAGCCGCAGCGGCTCGGCGATGACGGGGTTCTTCTCTGGCGGCAGCGCGAGGATCGCCTCGGGGGTGACGAGGCCCAGCCTGTCCGAGGGCCCGCCCTTGCCGAAGTGCGCCAGCGGGTTGTCCAGGCCGTTGCGGTAGCAGAGCGCTGACACGGATGCCAACATCTCCGCGAGCACGCCGGCCTGGATGCCGTAATGAGCCGCGTACCCCTGTGCGTACTCGGCGAACAGGCAGGGAAAAGAAAGCGCCTTCGCTCCTTCCTCAGGCCAGTACGAAGCCGTGGCCAGGGCGTGTGTCACTCCCTTGGTGTCCAGCAGGCTCATCTTCTCCACACCCAGGACGAGGGCAATGCGGGCACGCCCCGCTTCAATGGCGTGGACCGCGTCGTAGAGAGCCACCGAGCCGGAGGCGCAGGCGTCCTCGCACCGGGTCATGGGCTTGAAGCGCAGGCCGCCCGGGTCGATCTCGGTGGCAAAGGAGGCGACGTGCTCCTGGTTGGCGAGGAGCCCGGGCGCGCAGGATCCGACCCACACGGCGTCCACGTCCTTCCCCGTGATCCCGGCGTCAGCCAGTGCACCCCGACCTGCCTCCAGCATGAGGTCATAGAGCGACACGAGGTCGGTGACCTCGCCCGTGTCCTTGTTCTTCTTCACGAAGCTGCCGAACTTCGTGTTGTACGCCCCGATGATGCTCGCCCGGCTCATGATGGTGATCTCCTCTCCTGGGCAGTTGCGCGAACGATTTCCTCTACCACGGTCGTGAATCGCTCCGGGTCCTCCGCCATCACCGAGTGTCCGACGTCGTCCAGGATCTCCATGCGCGCGCCGGGGAACGCGGCCGCTGTCTCCCGCGCCATGGCCTCGGTGACAATGAGGTCCTTCCGTCCCCACGCCACGAGGACCGGCCCCGTGTAGGCGGAACAGCGACCACGGTAGTCGAAGCCGCTGAGCGCCTCGGCGTTTCCCACCCACGCCGGCTCCGCCATCTTCGAGGCGTCGTCGACGAGGGCGTCAAAGAACGCCTCGTCCTTCAGCGTGGGCACCACGGCGCGGAGAGCCTGGGACAGGATGTCGCGCCGGGTCCGCATCATCTCGATGAGGGGGTATCGGTCACGGGGCGTGACCAGCCCCGACGGCGCCGCGGAGTCCACCAGCACCAACCCGCGCACGAGCCGCGGGTACCGGACCGCGAGCGAGATCGCCACGGCGCCGCCCAGCGAGTGCGCAACGATGATTGCCTGGCCCAGGTCCAGCGCGCGGATGAAGGCAGCCACCGCGTCAGCGTATGCGTCCACGGTGAGCGGGCCGGGAAGCGGCCCTGACTGGCCGAAGTTCGGCATGTCCAGGGCGATGGTCCGCGCGCCGGCAATGTCCATCACGCGGTCGAACCACCGGTGGGAACCGGTGTTCCCGTGCACGTACACGACGGGAAGCCCCCTGCCTCTCTCCGCGTAGAAGACCCGCGTTCCCCCGATATCCAGGAATCGTCCGTCCATGGTCTCCTCCACTCTCAGATCCCCAGGTACGAGCTGATGACGTGCGGGTTGTGCAGGAGACCATGGGCGCTGTCCTCCAGCACCACCGCCCCGTTTTCCAGCACGTACCCGCGATCGATCGCCCGCAGGCTTTCGCGCACGTTCTGCTCCGTCACGAGGATGGACACCGAGGACTTGAGCTGTGACAGCTTCTCGAACACCTCGGCAACGATGGAAGGCTGCAGGCCGAGGGACGGCTCGTCCAGGACGAGGAGCTTCGGGTTCGCCATGAGCGCCCGGCCGATGGCCACCATGCGCTGCTGACCGCCGGACATGGTGCCGGCGGGCTGGCGGTAGCGATCCTTCAGCACGGGGAAAAGCCCGAGAACGAGGGCGAGTTGCTGCTCCACCCTGTCGCGCGCGTGGGGGATGTATGCCGCGCCGAGTTCGAGGTTGTCGGCCACTGACATCGCCGGGAACAGCTCGCGCTCCTGGGGCACGAGCGCGATGCCGGCCCGGGCCACCTGGTGCGTCTTCATGGCGCCGAGGTCCGCCCCGTCGAAAGTGATCTGGCCCTGTCGGGGCCGCACCATGCCCAGCAGCGTGTTGATGAGCGTGGTTTTGCCGGCCCCGTTCGGGCCGAAGAGACCCACGGACTCCGCGCCGACGACGAAGGAAACCCCCTTGAGGACGGGAAGCCGGCCGTACCCGCAGTGCAGCTTCTCGATGGTCAGCACGACGCCGCCCCTCCCAGGTACGCCTCGATGACACGAGGATTGCGCGACACCTCTTCGTACGGGCCCGACGCGATGACTTCGCCATTTTCCAGGACGATCACGCGGTGCGTGAGCTCCCGGATGACTCCCATCACGTGTTCCACCACGCCCACACCGATGTTTCTCCTGCGGCTGACCTCCTGCACCAGGCCGATCAGCTCGCGCGTCTCGTCCGTGTTGAGCCCGGCCATGACCTCGTCCAGGAACAGGATCTCGGGACCGTTCGCCAGCGCGTGGGCGATCTCCATCTTCTTCGTCTCCAGCATCGTGATCTGCGCCACGCTCCTGTGCAGGCCGGCCAGGCCAAGGGAATCGCAGAGCGCCTCCGCCTCGCGGCGCGCGCGCCGGGGGCCCAGGCCACGGCTGAACACGAAGCCCAGCATCACGTTCTCCAGCACGTCGAGACTCTCCAGGGGCCGGATGAGCTGGAAGGTCCGGGCAATACCCATGCGCGCGCGCAGGTGCGCGGCGACCGACGTGATGTCCCGACCCCTGAACATGATGCGTCCGCTGGTCGCACGGTAAACGCCCGAGACGAGGTTGATGAAGGTCGTCTTCCCCGAGCCGTTGGGACCGATGACGCCGAGGATCTCCCCGCGCTCCAGGCCGAAGGAGATATCGTTCACGGCAACGAGCCCGCCGAAACGCTTCGTGAGCCCGGCCGTTTCCAGCGTCATGAGGCGCCCCCTGCCGGGGCGTCTCCCGTCGATGCCTCCCGGGCCGGCGCCGTTCCCCGGCGACGGCCCCGAATGAGCCCGTACAGGCCCTGCGGCATGAACAGGATGACCAGGACGATGATGATGCCGTACACAACGAGGTGGCCGTACGGGATCTTCAGCTTGAGGAACTCGGCGGCCACGCCGAGGAGCAGCGCGCCGATGACAGGGCCCGGCGATCCATGGATGCCGCCGAGGAGCGCCATGGCCAGCGGCAGGAGCGTATAGTTCGCGTCGAACATGGCGTCGGGGGACGCGTACCCGTACCCCTGCACCTGGATGCCGCCGACGATTCCCTGGAGAAACGAGCTCACGACGAATGCCAGCACGAGGTACTTGAAGATGTGGATCCCGCTGGATGCGGCGCTCACCTCGTTGTTGCGGATGGCGGTCAGGGCGAGCCGGACCCGGGACTTTTCGAAGAACGTGGAGGCGCCGTACGCCAGCACCACCGCGCCGAGGATGAGCCAGTAGAGCGCCCGCGCCTCGCCCTTGAAGATGAGCTGGGGCAGGACAATGCCCTCGGGCCCGCCGGTGAAACCTCCCGCGTTCTGGACGATGACGCGGAAGATCTCGGCGAGCGCAAGCGTGGTTATGGAGAAGTACACGGCCCGCAGGCGCAGGATGACGAAGCCGAGCACCAAGGCAACGACCGCCGCAAAAAGCCCCGCGAAAAGGATAGAGAGAACAGGCGGGAAGCCCCCGTGGATGGCCGAGAGCGCCGCGGCGTAGGCACCCAACCCGAAGAACCCGGCAATCCCGAAGGAGATCTGGCCCGAGCGCAGCAGCATGTCCCAGCTGAGTGCCAGCGCCATGTAGGTGAGCACGCTTCGGGCCACGGCCAGCGGGTACGGACCCGTCACCAGCGGCATGAGAGCCGCGGCGGCCAACGCCAGGAGGGGTATGAGGAGCCGCAGGGGGCTTTTCATATCTTCCTCTCCCGCCACGAGCGCACGAGAATGGTCGCGATAATGATCGCGAAGAAAACGATGTTCGACCAGCCCGCGTATCCCCTGATGCCGTTGATCACGGCTTCCGAGAGCCCGAGCGCGAGGCTGCAGAAGAGGATCCCGGTGATGTTGCCCACGCCGGCCATGGCAACGAGGCAGAAGGACTTCATGGTGTACGGCGCGCCGACGCCGGGGAAGATCGCCTGCTTGGCGAGGAACAGCGACCCCACCAGCCCGATGAGGCCGACGGCGAGAGCAAAGACAAATGCGTAGGTCCTGTCCACGTCTATGCCGACGATCGCGGCGCCCCGCGGGTTCTGCCCCACGGCCACGGCTGCCTTGCCCATGCGGGTCCGTGCGAGGAAGACGCGCAGCCCCGCGGCGAGGACGATCGCCAGCGCAACGTAGACGAAGTCGAAAATCCCGAAACTCGTCTCCCCGATGGTGGCGGAGGCCGACACGTACCCGAGAGAGAGCTTGAAGGACTGCGAGGTGAAGAGCAGGTTCACCGCCTGGCTCAGTGCAATGGCGAGGCCGAAGGTGAGGATGAGCTGGTTCAGCTCGGGGGCCTTCAGCGCGTGCCTGATGGTGGCCTTGTAGAGGAGCCAGCCGACCACCGCCATGACGATTGCCACGGGCACCATGGCGGCGAACGGGTCAAGGCCCAGCAGCCGGCTGGCCGCGAAGTAGGCCAGGTAAGCGGCGAGCATCATCAGCTCGCCGTGCGCGAGGTTGACGATGTGCACGATGCCCAGGACGAGGGCCATGGGAATGGCCACCGCGGCGTAGAGCCCCGCGCGCTGGACCCCGTAGACGAGCACGGTGGGCTTCCAGAGGAGGATGGCGGCTGCCGCCGCAGTGCTGAATGCCGTCCACAGTATGGCGGAGCGCTTCACGACCATCGTCCGGGGCCCCTTTTCAGGAAGGCCCGGCCGCGAGCGCGGACGGGCCTTCAGTGGATGGAAACTACTTCCAGGCTGGGAACGGGAACACGATGGGCTTTGACTGGACCTCGAAGGGCCAGATCACTTCCTGCTGGCCGGCCTGCCACTGCAGGATCTTCTGGTTGCGGATGCCCTGGTGCTTGATGATGTTGGACGGGCTGAACGTGATGGTCTCACCGAGGGGCGAGGCGTACTTCGTGGCCTCCAGGGCCGCGATCAGCTTCGCCTTGTCCGTGCCGCCCGCCGCCGTTATGGCGTTGGCCACGATGTACACCGCGCTGTAGGAAAGGGCCGCGAAGTAGCTGGTGGGCGCCGTCCCGATGGCTTTCACGTACCCATCGTAGAACTTCCTGCTCACCGGGCTGATGTTGTTGATGGATGGAGCCCACATCCCGTAGAGCATGACGTCCTCGGCAAGAGGCGACTTGTTCATGTCGGCGGGCCACGCGGGGGGCGCGCCGAGGTAGATGGGCGGGGAGAACTTCATGGCCTTGGACTGTTCCAGCAGCGGCAGCGCATCCTGGGCATAGCCTGCCCACACGAAGAGGTCCGGCTTGAAGGACTTGGCCGCGTCGAGGACCGCGGAGTAGTCGCTGCCGCCGGTGAGGGCGCTCTTGAACGAGGCGCCGTCGAAGGTGTACTGGGTCCCGAAGAGCGCCTTGGACGCCGCGAAGGACGATGACCCGAACGCTCCTTCCTCGTAGGCGAGGAAGATCCGGCTGATCTTGATGTTCGGGTACTTCTTCTGGATGGCCGCCCAACCGTCGACATAGCTCTGGCCCTGCTCGTAATCCCAGGGGTGCAGGTGGAAGTACCAGTCCGAGCCGGGGCTCGGGCCGAGCGCCTTCTCCACCGTGGTGCTCGCTGCCGCACCGGTGGCAACCGTGACGATCTGGTACTTCTGCATCGTGGGCACTTGTGCCAGGGCCACGCCGGAGGCGATGCCGCCGATGAGCACGTCCACCTTGTCCACCGTGGCGAGCTTCTCAATGGCCGCCACGCCCTTGTCGCCCTTGCCCTCGTCGTCGACGACGATGAGCTGCAGCTTTTTCCCGAGGACGCCGCCGGCGGCGTTGATCTCGTCCACGGCCATCTGCGCCGCCTTCGAGCACTCCAGCCCGCTGACGTCGGCAAGGGGCCAGTTCGCGCCGATCTTGATGACGCCCTGCGCGGACGCGGCGCCCGCGCACAGCATGAGGCCGAGCGCGACGATCGCGGCCAGTCCCAATCCTTTCCTCATAGACCTGCCTCCTGTAAAGAAATGCGGTCCGGTCCGGCGGCCCGCGTGGCCGCGCCCGTCCGCGCGATGCCCGGCAATTGCCTACAGGACGAGGCCCCCGTCCACGCGGAGGACCTGGCCCGTGATGAACTCCGCCTCGTCGGACGAGAGAAAGAGCACCGCATTCGCGATGTCACGGATCTCGGCGAGCCGTCCCAGCGGGGTCCGCGCGATGATGGGCTCCAGCACCTTCGCCGGCACCGTCTCGATCATCGGCGTGCGCGTGTAGCCCGGTGACACCGCGTTCACGCGCACCTTCGCCCCCTTGCGCGCGAACTCCCGCGCCCATCCCTTCGTCATGGCGACGATGCCGCCCTTGCTCGCCGCGTAGTTGGTCTGGCCGATGTTGCCGTCCAGCCCCACGATGGAGCTGATGCTCACGATAGAGCCTTTCCCTGCTTCCATCATGCGCGGCGCCACGGCCCGGGTGACCATGAAGACGCCCTTGAGGTTCACGTTGATGACCGCCTCCCAGTCGGCGTCCGTCATCTTCTGGAGGAGAGCGTCCCGCGTGATCCCGGCGTTGTTGACCAGAACGTCGATGGCGCCTTCGCCGCTCATGCGCTCCACGGCAGCGCCCAGCGCGGCGTCGTCGGTGATGTCCACCGTGATGCCGCGGGCCGACGGGCACTCCTTCTCCAGCTCCGGGAAGTCCTTCCCGTTGACGTCCAGCGCCCACACGCGCCGCGCCCCCTCCCGCGCGAAGGTCTCCACGATCCCCCGGCCGATCCCCTGGGCCCCGCCGGTAACAACGCAAACCCTGTCTTTCAATCGCATGGTGTCTCCTCAGGCATCACACGGCCCCCACCTGATGACTGTTGCCGCCCACACGAAGCCCAGGCCCGCTCCCACGAAGACGATCGTGGAACCGGGCTTGACCTTGCCCGCGGCCAGTCCGAGCTCGAGCGAGAGCACCTGGTCGTTCTGGCCGAGGTGGCCGTACTCATCAAGGTAGGTGGTCTGCCCCGGCTCCAGGCCGAGCTCGGCGAGCACCGCGTCATGGGCGCTTCGCTTGAAGTGGAGGAGCGCCAGGTAGTCGATGGCGCGGTCCGGCCGTCCGGTGGCCGGGTCATCAGGGCAGCCCGAGGCGCGGAGCGCCTCGCGTATCACGGTGAAGAAGTTGGGCAGGGTGGCATCGCCGAGGCGCTTCTTGAACACCTCTTCGTCCGGCACGTGAAACCGCGCGCGCTGCGCGTCACCGGGTGCGGGCGGCCACGCCTTCGACCCGAGGGTCGGCACCACGCACATCTCCGAGAAGGAGCCGTCCCCGCGGAAGGCCGAGGAGAGGACCGCGTTGCGGCCGGCGTCCTTTCGCAGGACCAGGGCGGAGGCGCCGGAGCCGATGTTCAGCATGAACCGGGTGGAGGGCTCGGCGGGATCGATCAGGTCGTTGTTGCGGTAGCCGGAAACCAGCAGGACGGTGGACAGGTCACCGCGCGCGATGATGAGGGACTTCGCCACGTCAAGCGCGGCCATCATCGAGCCGCACATCGCCTCCATGTCGAAGCTCCACGCGTTCCGCGCCCCGATGGAGTCCGCGATGGAAAGACCGGCCAGCCAGCAGGGGTAATCCTTGTGCTGTGCCCCGCACCAGATCACCAGGTCGATCTCCGGGCCGCTGACGCCTGCGTTGTCCAGTGCCGCCCGTGCGGCCTGCAATCCCATCCACGCGGTGGTCTCGGCGGGACCTGCGACAGGCTTGCGGCGGACGCCGTACTTGAGAGCAACCACGTCCTCCGGCAGTCCCGTTGCGCGAGCGATCTCGGCTGCGCTCAGGACGGTGGAGGGGATCCATGTTCCCAGCCCTATGATGCCAACGTTCATTCCATTTTCCGTAAGCACTGAATCGGCTCTCATCTAGTATTACATGGAAAAGCGGTTGTCAAGAAAAAAATATAGGTATCTTGACGATTCTTTCAGAACAAGTATTGCCATATGGATATTCCAGTGGTATAAAACCATTTATCAGGCGAATCACCTCTCATGACGATGCTGGTACGGAATCGACGCAGGCCCGCATCGTCGATGCGGCTGTGAGACTCTTTGCTGGGAAGTGGTACGGCATCGTCTCCGTCGCCGAGATCTGCCGCGCCGCGGACCTCTCTAACGGCGTCTTCTATCGCTATTTCAAGAACAAGGAAGTGCTTTTCCGTCGCATCCTCGGCCAGGTGCTCGCAATGATACGGGAGGCGGTCGAGCGTCCCCAGGGCGAGACGCCACGCGAGCGGCTGCGCTGGTTCGTGGATGCCATCGTCGGGTTCTCCGCCGCACACCCCGACCTCGTGTCGGTGTTCCGGGAAGGGCAGTATCGGTTCTTCGAGTACGAGCACCGTCTCGTGGAGGTCTACATGCGCGGGCTCGGCGCGGCGCTGGGCCGGGAGGCGGGGCTGCCCGAGTACCTCTTCGCCCTCGGAGGCGTGCGCTTCTGCGCCGTGCGCCGCGCGCTCCAGTCCGTTGCCGTCAAGGTGGAAGACCTGCACGGCATCATCTGGTCGGGCCTCTTCCGCGGCATGCGCTTCGACGCGGCGCGCGTTTTCGGAGGCTCCGCGGTCCCCCTCCCCGTGGCCCTGGAGGAGGGAGCGCGCGAAAGGCTCCTGAGATCCGGCAAGCGCCTGTTCGGCGAGAAGGGCTACTTCGAGACGAACATTCACGAGGTCACCGGAGGCGCCGGCCTCTCGGTGGGAGCCTTCTATACCTACTTCGATTCCAAGGAATCCTTCTACGCCGAGGTGATACGCCTGGTCAGCCACGAGGTGCGCTCCTTCATCGCACGCAACCTTGCCGCGGAAGGCGCGGCGCCCCTCAACAGGCTGGAGCGGGAGCTGCGGGGCCTCTGGCTCTGGATCGTCTACCTCTCCATAGACAAGCACTGCTACCCGATCGTGCGCGAAGCGGAGTTCGTCCTCCCGGCAGCCGTGAAGGAGTACTACGGCGCTTTCGAGGAAGGCTACCGCAAGAACCCCGAGGGCAACGGTGACGCGGACCAGGGAACCGCCATCGAGTTCCTCCTGGGGCTCGCGCACTACTTCGGGATCGAGGTGGCATTCGACGGGTCGCCGGGGAACGCGCGCGCCGCCATCGAGGCGATCGGCGGGTACCTCGCGGGAGGGTTTGCGTCATGGCTCTAGCAAGGATTCGCGGCACGGGCATGTACGCGCCGGGCGAACCGATCGACAACGCCGAGCTCATGCGCCTGGCGGGCATCGAGTTCGACGCCGCGCGCACGGAAGAGAAGATCGGCATCCGCGCGCGTCACATCGCGCGGCTGCGCGGCATCCCCGAGACCACGGCCGACTTCGCGGAGAAGGCCGCCCGCGCGGCGCTGGCCGACGCCGGGGTCGGCGCGCAGCACGTGGGCCTCTTCATCGTGGCCACCGACACGCCCGAGTTCATCTCGCCGGCCA
Organism: uncultured Spirochaetota bacterium; assembly: GCA_963768665.1. GTDB lineage: Bacteria > Spirochaetota > Spirochaetia > SZUA-6 > Fen-1364 > Fen-1364. The sequence goes on from CAVYIU010000009.1 coordinate 329,518, forward strand.
CGGCCATCCTCCTGCAGGGGAGGCTCCAGGGGGGAGAGACAGAGGCGGCCGCGTTCGACGTGGGCGCCTCCTGCGCGAGCTTCGTCGCGGCCCTCGATGCCGCCGCGCGGATGATGGTGAGCGACGAGACGCTCCGCTACGCGCTGGTGGTCGGCGTCTACAACATGCCGGCCTACCTCCGCCCGGGGGACGTGTTCGGCTGGTCGATGTTCGCCGACGGCGCCGGGGCGGTCCTCCTGGAGAGGTCGCCAGAGAACGTCGGGCGGGGCTACATCGACGGCGTGCGGCGGGCCGACGGGACGCAGTGGGACTTCGTGGGCGTCTACGCCGGGGGAACGCGCAAGCCGGTGACCGCGGACCTGCTGGAAGCCGGCACGTGGGGCCTGGAGCTGCTGCAGCGGCTCCCCGGCGACAGGAACGTGAAGCTGTGGCCGCCGATGGTGCATCGCCTCCTCGAAAAGACCGGGCGCCGGCTCCGTGACATCGACCATATCCTCTTCACCCAGATCAACAGGTCGGTGATCCAGGAGGTCATGCAGATCCTCGGCCTTCCCATGGAGCGAACCACGTGCATCATGGACCGCTACGGGTACACGGGATCGGCGTGCGTGCCCATGGCGCTGGCCACGGCGCTGGGCGAGGGACGCGTGCAGCGCGGGGACACGATCGCCATGGTGGCTTCGGGGGCCGGCCTGGCAGTGGGCGCCGGGCTCCTGGTGCTCTGAACGGAAAGGGGGAGACGATGCAGGCAGCGCAGTGGAAAGACCTCTACGCGCGCAGGCTGACCGACGTGGACTCCGCCGTCGGCCGCATCCAGAGCGGCAACGACGTGATCGTGGCGCAGTGCGCCTCCGAGCCCCAGGGATGCATGTCGCGCTTTCACATGGCGGCAGACCGCGTGGAAGACGTTCGCGTGTTCTCGGTCCTCACCCTGAAGGCGTATGACTTCTACCGGAAGCCCGAGATGAAGGGAAAGTTCGAGCTGGCCTCCTGGTTTCACGCGCCGGGGTCCCGGGAGGCGCTGAAGGCAGGCACGGGAACCGTGACGTATGTGCCGAACATGCTGCACAGGGCTGCCACGGACCGCATCCAGGCGCGCCGGCCCGACATCTTCTTCGGGACCTGCACGCCGCCGGATTCGCACGGCTTCGTCTCGCTGTCCCTGGGCATCACTTACGAGAAGGACATCATCGAGGCGGCGCGCACCGTGGTCCTGGAGGTGAACCCGCGGCTCCCGCGGACCTTCGGGGACACGCACGTGCACGTCTCCGCGGTGGATGCGTTCGTGCTGAACGACCAGGAGGTGCCGACACTGCCGTCGCCCTCCCCTTCCCCGACGGACCTCGCCATCGGCGGGCATATCGCGGAGCTGGTGGACGACGGGGCCACCATCCAGCTCGGCATCGGCGGCATCCCCAACGCGGCCGCGCTTGCCCTGCGGGGAAAGCACGACCTCGGGGTGCACACGGAAATGATGGTGGACTCGGTGATGGAGCTCTACGAGATGGGCGTCGTGACCAACGCACGCAAGGCACTGATGAAGGGCAAGATGGTCTGCACGTTCGCCATGGGGTCGCGCAAGCTCTACGACTGGCTGGATGACAACGTGGAAGTCCAGTTCGAACGCGGGCGCTGGGTGAATGACCCCGCCGTGGTCCGCCAGAACGCCCGCATGGTCTCCGTCAACACGTGCCTCATGGTGGACCTCACGGGGCAGGTGGCAGCCGAATCCATCGGGACCAGCCAGTACTCCGGCACGGGAGGCCAGGCCGACACCGCCGTGGGCGCCGTGGAGGGCTTCGACGGCCTGGGCAAGTCCATCATCGCCTGCTACAGCACGGCCAGGGGCGGCACTGTCTCCACGATAGTGCCGACGCTCCCCGAAGGGACGGCCGTCACCCTGCACCGCTCGAACGTGGACCACGTGGTGACCGAGCACGGTATCGCCCGGCTTCGCGGCCGCACGGTCCGCGAGCGCGCGCGGGAGCTCATCGCCGTAGCGCACCCGGACTTTCGGGAGGAGCTCACGGCAAAGGCGCGGGCGCTGGGATACATCGCGTAGGGCCGGCGCGCCCGCCCACCTTGCCGAGGCGCCCCGGATGAAGTATCACCAGATCGCGCAACTGCTCCCCGCGAAAGGCGGCTCGCATGAAGGCTGTCGTGAAAGAGAAGGAAGGGAAAGGCTTTGTCGCCGTGCGCGACGTGCCCCTGCCGGTGCCCGGGCCGCAGGAAGCGCGCATCAGTGTCGCCTATGCCGGCATCTGCGCCTCGGACCTCCACATCATGAACGCCGACATCGCCATCAGCATCAGGCCGCCGGTCGTCATGGGCCACGAGTTCAGCGGGACCATCGACATGCTCGGCGAGGGTGTCCGGGGATGGCACGTCGGCGACCGCGTGGTCGCCGAGACGAGCTACTCCGTGTGCGGGACGTGCCGCTGCTGTACGTCGGGCTTCTACAACCTGTGCGCGGACCGGAAGGTCCTGGGCTACTGGTACAACGGCGCGTTTGCAAGCCACACCGTCGTCCCTGCCGCACGGCTCCACGCGCTGCCGCCGGAGATCTCGTTCCAGCAGGGCGCACTCATCGAGCCGACAGCCTGCGTCGTTCACGGCGTGTGCGAGCTCGTTCATGTCGAACCGGGCGATCTGGCAGTCATCACGGGCCCCGGTGCCATCGGGTTGACCGCGCTGCAGGTGGCGAAGGCTGCCGGGGCGCGCACGCTGGTGTCCGGCACGGCGGAAGACCGTGACAGGCTCCGACTGGCAGAGGCGCTCGGCGCTGACCGGGTCGTGGACGTGAGCACGGAAGACCTGTCATCCGCGGTGGCCGCGCTCACGGGCGGAAAGGGCGCCGACATTCTCATCGAGTGCGCGGGCAACGAGCACGCCGTGCGAGGCGGCCTGGATGCCCTCCGCACGCAGGGCCAGTACCTCCAGGTGGGGCTCCTCGGACGCGAGATGAGCATCCGGTTCGACACCCTCGTCTACAAGGAATTGAAGGTCACGGGCTCCATCTCCTCGCGCGACGTGTCGTGGCGCACCGCCATCGAGCTCGTGAGGACCGCGAAGGTGCGGCCGGAGCTCTTTCTTTCCGAGCCCTGGGCGCTGGACGACTGGGAGCAGGCATTCCGCATGCATGCCGAGCGCAGGGAACTGAAGATCCTTTTCAAGCCGGAGGCACAATGAATTACCTGCAGTGGCTGGCGCAGTCCACCCCGACGGAATGGTGGAATGACTCGGGTGATCCCACCGAGATCGAGCAGGCGCTCGCCAACGGCGCCGTGGGCGTCACGACGAATCCCGTCCTGTGCGCGCAGGCCCTTGCGGCCAACGGGAACACCTGGCGCGGCGAGATCCAGGATGTCCTGGGCCGCGAGCAGGACCCGGGGGCCCGCGCCGAGGCGCTCATGAGGATCGTCGTCGTCCAGGCGGCCCGCAGGCTCCAGCCGCTGTTCGAGAGCACGGCCGGCGAACAGGGGTACGTGTGCGCGCAGGTGGATCCCACCCTCGCCGGCAGCCGCCAGGCGATGTACGACATGGCCGTGCGGCTCAGCGCCTGGGCGCCGAATGTCACGGTGAAGGTGCCGGCCACGCTGGCAGGTCTCGACGTCATGGAGCGGTGCTGCGCGCAGGGCGTGGCGATCACCGTCACCGTGAGCTTCTCCGTGTCCCAGGTCCTCGCTGCCGGGGCGCGTCACCATCGCCTGGCCCGCCGCCGGCGCGGCGGAGGAAGAATCGGGAAGTGCTTCCCCGTGATCATGATCGGCCGCATCGACGACTACCTTCGCGAGGTGGGCGCCGACGGTCGGAAGGACGTGAGCGAACAGGACATCCAGGCCGCGGGGCTCGCCGTGGTCAAGCGCGCGTACCGCCTGTTCGAGGATCGTGGATACGAGGCGAAGCTCCTGGTCGCGGCGCTGCGTGGCAGCTACCACATGACCAGCCTCGCCGGCGGAAAGCTCATCATGTCCATTCACCCCGGGTGGCAGAAGAGCCTCGTGGAGACCGCGGTGGAAAGGGAAGAAAAGATAGCGGAGCCGATGCCCCGGCAGGCAGTTGCCAGGCTCAAGAGCATTCCCGAGTTTTCCAGGGCTTTTGCGCCCCGCGGCATCTCGGAGGAGGCCATGCTGCCCTTCGGCCCGACCCAGCGGACCCTCTCCCAGTTCATTGAGTCCGGGTGGAGGAGGCTCGAGCAGCTCAAATTGTGATCGTTTTGTTCACTTTTTGGATTGACAAAGACAATAGCTGATCATATCATTCAAACGTGAACACTGCCAGGAGGAGATCCGAAATAGTTTCCCTTCTCCGAGCCGTTCAGACCGAGGTGCGCGTCGACGAGCTTGCCGCGATGCTCAAGGTTTCTCCGCTGACGATTCGGCGTGACCTGGAAGTCCTGGCGCGGGACGCCCAGGTCATCCGGACGCATGGAGGGTGCCTCGCCGCCGGCAGGGCCGCGCTGGAATCCGAGTACCACGCGAAGGTGGCGCACAACTTCGCCCTGAAGCAGGCCGTCGGCCGGACCGCCGCCCGCGAGGTCCACCCGGGAGACGTCGTGCTGATCAACGACGGCTCCACGACCTACCACATGGCCGCCAACCTGCAGGACGTGGACCCGCTCTCCGTGTACACCAACTCGCTGGCAGCCATCACGAACCTTGCACGCTGCCCGCACATCTCGCTCTACGTTCTCGGGGGCAGGTACAACGGGGAGCTGTACTCGCTCCAGGGAAGCCTCACGGAACGCTTCCTGGAGAGCCTGTCGTTCGACCTCGCTTTCATCGGCGCGGACGCCGTGACCCCTGACGGGACGTGCATGGTGAACACGCCGGAGGAGGCGGGCCTGACGCAGGCCATGCTCCGCCGCAGCCGCCGGCGGATCCTGCTGGCCGACCACACGAAATGCCGGGCAGGCCGGGCACTTTTCCTACGGGCGGCTTGCCGATTTCCAGCTCTGGATCACGACCCCGGGGATTCCCGCGGAAACGCTGGAGACATATCGCGGAATGGTTGCAGTCAAGGAGGCAGACGAATGAGCTATGACATCGCGTGGGCGAAGGTGGACTTGAAAAAGACGCCGCGCCTGGTGACAGCGGAGATACCGGGTCCGAGATCGAAGGAGATGCACGCCCGGGCCGTGAAGATCATGAAGGGCCTCTCGGGCCAGGTGAAGCTGTTCCCCGTCGCCTTCGAGTCGGGCCACGGGTGCACCCTCACCGACGTGGACGGCAACGTGTACCTGGACTTCTCCTCCGGCATCTACGTGACCACCCTCGGCCACTGCCACCCCAAGGTCTCCGAGGCCGTCGCGAAGTACGCGAAGCAGCTCATGAATGCGCACGATTTCACCACGCCCATCAAGGTCCGGCTGCTGGAGAAGATGACCGAGATCCTCCCGAAGGGGCTCTCCGCGGTACAGCTCTACGACAGCGGCACCACCGCGGTGGAGGCCGGCCTGCGGGTCTGCCGGGCCGTGACGGGAAAGCACGAGTTCCTCTCGTGCTACGGCGACTTCCACGGCAAGTCCGGCCACTCGGCGAGCCTGGCGCGCATGAACGCCACCAACGGCGCCGGCCGCGCCCAGGGCTTCTACATGCTCCCCCGGCCCAACCCGTACCGCCCGCTGTTCAGGAAGGCCGACGGCACGATCGACACGGATGCCTACATCGCGTTCTACGACGAGTTCGTCATCGAGGCGACCACGAACCAGGTGGCTGCCATCGTGCTGGAGCCCGTCCAGGGCTGGGCCGGCTCGGTGTTCCCGCCCGATGACTTCTTCCCCAAGCTGCGGGCCTGGTGCGACAGGAAGAAGTACCTCCTCTTCGCCGACGAGGTCCTCACTTCCATCGGCCGCACCGGGAAGTTCCTCGCCATGGAGCACTGGAACACGGTGCCCGACGTCGTCACCATCGGCAAGGGATTCGGCAACGGTTTCCCGGTCACCGCCATGGTGGCGCGCGCCGAGTACGGCGAGCAGTTCGAGAAGATCAGCGCCTCCACCAGCTACGGCGGCAATCCCATGGCCTGCGCGGCGGCCCTCGCTTCCCTGGAAGCGATCCAGGAGGAAGGCCTCCTGGAGAACGCGAAGCGCCTGGAAGTCTACTTCCTGAAGCGGCTCGCGAAGATGAAGGAAACGCACAGGATCGTCGGCGACGTGCGCTGCAGGGGCTGCCTCATGGGCGTGGAGCTGGTCAAGGACAGGACCACGAAGGAGCCGTTCGACGAGGCAGGCAGGCTCGTCTACCAGGCCGCCTTCCGCAAGGGGCTCGCGTGGATCCCCGCCGGTCACATCCTCCGCATGAGCCCCTCCATCGTGATGGACCTGGACGTGGCGGAGAAGTGCATGGACATCATCGACGAGTCCATTGGCGAGGTAGCGAAGAAGCTGGGCTGCTGAAGCTGCCGCGGAGCGGGCGGCCGAGGAAGGCGAGGAACCATGAACACGGGAGCAAAGAAAACACGGTCGGCGAAGCCGATCCGCGTCGGTGTCATCGGTGTGGGGCGCGGGCAGACCTTCATGCACCAGGCGCAGGCTGCGGGAATGCAGCTCGTGGCGATCTGCGACAGCTGGAAGTCACGCCTGGACGAGGTCGGCGCGCAGTACGGCATAACCACCTACGAGGACTACGACGCGTTTCTCTCGCACGACATGGACGCGGTCGTCCTGGCCAACTATTTTCACGAACACGCTCCCTTCGCCATCAAGGCACTGCGGGCCGGCAAACACGTGATGAGCGAGTGCGCAGCGTGCAATACCATGGCGGAAGGAGTGGAGCTCTGCCGCACCGTCGAGAAGACGGGAAAGATCTACATGTTCGCAGAAAACTATCCGTACACGGCGACCAACATCGAGATCACGCGGCTCTACAAGCGAGGCGAGATCGGCCGGATCATGTACGCAGAGGGGGAGTACAATCACCCCGGCGATTTTGACTGGACCATGAGCATCTCCCCCGGGACAGCGCACTGGCGAAACCGCCTGCCGGCCACCTACTACTGCACCCACGCCATGGCGCCGCTGATGACCGCCACCGACACCATGCCGGTGATGGTGAACGGATTCGTTGTGCCGGTTCCGGACGGCTACCCGAAGCCGCGGCTGAAGATCGGAACCGATGCCGCCAGCATCATCATGTGCCGGATGAACAACGGTTCGGTTTTCAAGCTTCTCCAGGGCGGCCTGCCGGGACACAGCATCTGGTACCGCCTTCATGGAGAGTGGGGGCTGATGGAAACGGTGCGTGGCCCGGGGTACTGGGGTCCTGGGACGCTCCGCATCGTTCACGATGAATGGGACGTCCGCGGGGACCAGGTGCCGGAAAGGACCTGCCTTCCGCAATTCCCGAAGTGGGCGCGCGCGGCCGCCAGCGCAGGGCATGGCGGGGGAGACTTTTTTACCAATCACTACTTTGCGGAAGCCATCCGCACCGGAAAGCAGCCCTACCTGGACGTCTATCGCGGTGTCGCGATGTCCTGCGTGGGAATCCTCGCCTGGAAAAGCGTGCTTGCCGGTGGAGCTCCCTTCCCGATGCCTGACTTCGCGAATGACGCGGAACGGAAAGCCTTCGCACATGACAATTGGACACCGTTTGACCTGGGCAGTCCGAAACGCCCGCCCGTTGCCTCACGCGGTGATCCCGTTGTCAGCCGGGACGGCCTGGCAAAGGCACGGAAGGTCTGGAAGAAGCTGGGGTATACCGGCGAGTGAGCTGGCGGGAGGCCGCGGGATTCAGCGCCTCCCGCGCGTGCGATAGTAGCGGAAGCCCTCGACAGCTGTGGCGATATTCTCCCAGGGCGTTCCGGGCGTACAGGAGCTCGACGTGGAGAGAAACAGGCCGGTCTTCGGTCCATTCTCCACCAGGAAGCGCATCTGGTCCTTGACGTCCTGGGGTTTTCCCAGGGGGAGCTCGCGGGTGACGGACACTCCCGCCTGGATCACCAGCGACTGCCCTTGACGATCTCTCATCCGGCATATCTTTGCATAGTCCATCCCGTCTTCATACTGAAAGCCCTGGAAGCCATCGACACCGGCCTCCAGGAGGCAGGGGATGAGCTCCATCAAGTTGCCGTCACAGTGCCACAGGAGCGTGAAGCCGGCGTCGACTGCCCGGCCTGATGGAGCGGGCAAACTGCTCGACCCAGCACCGCTCCAGCGACTTCATGGTCACCAGCAGGCCGCGGGAGTCTGCCATGTCGTGGTCAAGACGGTGATAGAGGGGCAGACCCGCCTCCTGGAATGCCTTGACCACCGCCCGGTTTTTCAGCACTGCGTAGTCGGCCTGGAGCGTGAACAGCCTGTCCATGACATCGGGAAACAGGACGTAGGCCATGAGGAAGTTTTCATAGCCGTAGCGGTAGTACTCCAGGTGGGGAAAACACAGGTGGGCATAGCCGGTCTTGAGGATCCCGGGACCCAGGATGCGCTGCGCCTGTGATTCGCACACCATGACATCCTGCATGGTCTTCCGTTCGTCGAACTGCCTGACGTCGCGCTCCAGGAGAGGCAGATCCGTGCGCTCGACGTGCTCCGCGCACGCCTCCGGCGTGTCGATCACGTGGCCGTCGACCACGGCAACTCCGCCTGTCGTTGCCCCTCCGCCTCCGCCCTCGTACCCCTTGTCTTCCATGGCCAGCGGATTCTCTGCGAGCATCTGGTCCACCATGTTGACGCCGACATTCTCCAGCATGCGGCAATAGACTCCATAGCTGTCCTTCTTGTAATCCCCCGCGGCGGCGCGGGCAAGGCGCTCGATGATGCCATGCTGCATGATGTGGACAAGCCCGGTAGGGATACCCTCTGTGTGCTTCCTTTGCAGCGTGTCAAAGGCCAGCTGAGCGCTCGTTGAATAAGGCGGCAATTCTGGTTCCTCCCGGGTCGGAGCCTGCTGTTGCATCCGCTTCGTCTTCCCGCGGATGGTCCTGGACAGCCTAGAGCTTGATGATCTGCTCGTTCTGCGGCATGCCTTTCCTGAAACGGGGCATGTCGATGGCGCGGCTGCCGTTTGTTATGGACAACTCGCTCAGGAGCGCCACCGCTGTCCATTCACAGGCCTGGTACACATCGATAGCAGGGCGGGTGCCCTCCCGGATAGCCTTTACGAAATCTTCGACAATGAAGAAGTCCCCGCCCCCGTGACCCGAGTGCACCTGGTCCTCGGTGGCCTCGAGGTAGCGCTTCGGAAGGTACTTCCTGAACTCGCCGAGGGGGCGCCACCGGGCCTCGTCAACTGTCTTGTCCATGCCAAGAATCCAGATTTTCGCCTCCTCGTGGGCAACGCGAGAGGCCTCCACGACGCCCTTGGTGCCCTGGATGGTGTAATAAGCCATCTGGTGTGGGCGCGGGGAGACGGCGTCCAGCCGCACCTTGGCCAGCTTGCCGCTGGCCAGCTGGCACATCGTGACAGTCGTATCTTCCTGCCGAAGCTCGGGAGCGCAATGCTGTCCGCTTCCGAAGCAGGCGATGGACTGGATTCTGTCTTCTCCAAACCACTGCATGACCGGCCCGATGCTGTGCGTGGGATAGTACGCCCCGTGCTTTCCCATCTGCCAGTACTTGCGCCAGGATGTCTTGCCGCTGTGGTGCAGACCGTAGTTGTAGGTCATCAGGGACCGCAGGTTGTGCAGGTATTCGCCTTCCCCGTAGTAGACCTCACCCAGCACGCCTGCGCGAACGAGACCCAGGATGAGCTGGTTGTCCGGGATGTAGCAGTAGTTCTCCGCCATCATGTAGGTCTTTCCCGATTGCTCCACGTTTTCTATGAGCCACCACAGCTCATCCATTGTGACGCCCGCGGTCACCTCGCTCATCACGTGCTTGCCTGCCTGCAAGGCCGCGATCGCCTGCGGGACGTGGCACTGCATGGGGGTGGCGATGACAACCGCATCGATGTCCGACTCCAGCATGTCGTCAAAAACCCTGTACGCGTGCGGGATGTGAAGCTCTTTCTTCTGTTTCTCAAGGAGCTCCTCGTCCAGGTCGCAGATTGCGGCAACCTCGACATCCGCCAGGGCATGAAAGCCTGCGAGAGTGGACAGGCCCCGGACTCCCGCGATTCCCACCTTCAGCATGTCTTCTCCTTTTTCTATGCTTTCACCGATCCGACCAGGAGGCCCGATACGAAGTACCTCTGCAGAAACGGGTAGACGCACACGATCGGTATCACCGTCAGGACGGTCATGGCCATCTTGATGGACTGGCTCGATACGACGTTCTGGGTCGCCCTCGCCTTCGCTTCTTCCAGGGACTGCTGCATCTGGACCGCCAGCGCGTTGAAAAGAGCATATTGCATCGTATACAGTGAAGGCCTCATGGCATTATAGAGTTGCGTATCGATGAAGCTGTTCCATTGCTGGATGCACGTGAACAGCACGATTGCCGCATTGACCGGCATGCACAGCGGCAGTATGACGCTGAAGTACGCGTTGATCTCGTTGCCGCCGTCCATCAGGACCGACTCCTCCAGAGAGGGCGGCAGGGACTCTATGTACGTTTTCACGAGGATCATGTTGAAGGCGTTGAGGGCGGCGGGCAGGATGTAGACCAGGAAGCTGTTGGTGAGATGCAGGGACTGGATGACCAGGTACACGGGGATGACACCGGCGCTCACGTACAGGGTAAAGAGGAAGAACATCCTGAAGAACCTTCCGAACACCAGGTTGGGCCGGCTGATGACATAACCGCCCATGCTCGTCACGATCAGCATGCACCGCCGGGCCGATCACGCTCCGGGCAACGGAGATGAAGAGCGCCCGCAGCATTGAGTTGTCGCTGAAGAGTATCCGGTAGGAATCGAACTGGATGCCCTCGGGCCAGAGAAGCAGCGGATGCTTTGCCTGGGCAACGTTGCTGATCGAGTAGTTGACCACGTAGATGAACGGATAGACCATGATGACGAAGACGGTCACCATGAGGAAATAGAGAAAAACGTCAAAGACCGCATCACCTGCTCGTCGCCTGGCAAACACCTGTGTATTCCTCCGCGCCTCAGAAGATGCCTGATCCGCTGACCCTCTTGCTGACCCAGTTCACGACGACCAGGAGAAGGACGCTGACGCTCGTCTTGAGGATGCCGACCGCCGTGGCGTACGGATAGTCGAGGAGCTTGAGCCCGTACTTGTAGACGTACATGTCCAGCACTTCCATTGTTTCCTGGTTTGTCGAATTGGTGAAAATGAAAAACTGTTCCAGGTTCGAATTGAAGATCCAGCCGCTGTTGAGGATGAGCAGGATCACCATCGTGGGTACCAGGTGCGGCAGCGTGACGAACCAGATCCTGCTGAACCTGCCCGCGCCGTCAATGGCGGCAGCCTCGTATTGCTCCTGCGCGATGCCGCTGATTGTCGCCAGGAAGATGATGGTATTGTAGCCCGTGTACTTCCACAGGTTGAGGTAGATCATGAACGGCCAGGAGTAACGGGCGTCACCCATGATGTTGATGCCCTTCTTGATGATTCCCGCCGAGATGAGGAACTGGTTGATCGCGCCCGAGCGGACCGCGAGCAGGGACCATACCACCGAATAGGTGATGACCCAGGAGATGAAGTAGGGGAAAAACGTGACGGTCTGCACGGACTTGGCGAGGGGCTTCGTCCTCACCTCGCTGAGCAGTACGGCGAAGACGACGGCGATCAGGATGTTCTGGATGACGGAAACGACGTTGATAACCAGTGTATTCCGTATCAGGTAGGCAAAATCGCTTCCATCGACCAGGAACCGCCTGAACTGCAGCAGTCCGGTCCATTCGCCGGAGAAGATGCTCCGGCCGAGCTGGAATTTCTTGAACGCCAGCACCCACCCGCCGAGCGGAAGGTACGCAAAGATCACGGTGAGAATGAACGCGGGAGCCAGCATGAGCAGCAGGTAACGCTGCCTCCTTATCCTGGTCCAGAGAGGTGTGGGCCTGTTCATGAGGGGCAGTTGTCCAAGACCGGGCTCGCTGGACAAGATCACGTCGCTCCTTCTATTCGCCGCGACAGAGAGAGGTCGTGAGAAAGACACGTCGGACCAGGACGCGTCATGGCGAGCAGCCCTGGTCCGACTTTGTCAAGGAGACTGCCAATGCAGGCAAATGACATCATCCGCACCGGCAAAGAGAAACATCGAACTACTTCCCGCTATACGACTGAAGCTTGGCGGCCGTGATGCCGATGAGCCTGTTGTACTCCGCGATCACGTCTTCCGGCTTCAGCTTCTTGTATGCCGCCATCGCTTCCTGCCAGATGGATTCGAACTCTGCATCGCTGTTGGCAAGGATCAGCTTGGGCGAGTAGCGAAGGCGAAGCTCGACCATCTTTGTCTGCGTCTTGCCGAGATCCGAGGCCGGATCGATGTAGACCGCGGTCGACAGGCCCGACGGCGCAAAGAAGCCGTTGTCCAGGTACCAGCTCTTCGAGCTCTTCCAGCCGAGGGCTTTGTAGGCGGCCTGCGCGCGAGGAGTCAGGACCTTCGAATCGATATACGACTGGTCCAGCGTGAGATCGAGCGGCTGGCCGTTGGCTCCCAGCAGGTTGAACTGCGGCATTCCAAATCCGCCGCCGAGGCCCTGCGTTGCGTTGTAGGTGGGGTCGGTCAACGCCTTGTTCAGCGCGTCCGTTCCCACACGCTTGCCGTTCTGGACGGTGTAATGAACGCCTTCAACCCCGTTCCTGATGAGGATCTGCCCTTCGTCCGTCGTCAGGTAGTCGAACAGCTGCAGGAGCCGTTCCGGCTGCTTTGCCTTGGTGGTCAGGCCCCACGAGTCGAACGGCCGGCTTGCCTCGACGCGGATCTCCCTCTTCTCGTGGGCCGCGAACTGCGCGTTCGACTGAATAGGCAGGTTGATGTACTGCATATTCTCCTTGCCGGCCTTGGCCAGCTCCGCGTTCGCGCCGCTCATCGTCCAGACGATGTAGAAAGCGGCAACCGCCTTGCCCTTGTTTATCTTTTCCGTGGTCTTGTCCAGCGTGTCGGTAAAGCACTCCTCGTCCAGGAGACCCGCCTGGTGGAGATTGTTGAAGAACTTCAGCGAGTCCTTGACCGGGGGAGCCAGGAAGTAGTCTTCGAAAAGCTTGGTCTTGAGGTTGTAGGTGAATCCCTCGTTGCTCGCAGCCTGGTAGGTGTCGCCCTTTTCATAGAGTATGGGAACGAGACCTGCCAGACCCCAGGATTCGCCCATCGGCAGCGTCACGCCGACAGCCGGATTCCCGTCGACGTCCTTTGCCGTCTTGACCGCTTGCTTCAGGAAAGCCACCCACTGATCGGCGGAGACGGGCATCTTCCAACCGGCTGCCTCGAGCGCGTCGGTACGGACCACCATGTCGTTGACTTCGATGTCCGATTCGAGCAACCGCGGGATGTTGGTTTCCCACTTGAACAGCTTGCCATCACCCGAGAGCCGCCAGTACGGAATCAAGTCCTTGTATCGCTTTGTGAAGTTGGGCATCGCGGGAAGGTACTTGTCCAGCTGCAGCAGGGCCCCGGCCTTGATGTAGTTGATGACAATATCCTCTCTCTGCATGGACTGGAGCTCGTTGAAGTCGTTCGCCGCGAGCATCAGGCTCTGCTTTTCCCGGATATCCCCCGCATAGGAAATAGGCTCGATGTTGATCTTGAACTTGTCATAGATGACTTTGCCGACCACCGTGTCCTTGAACTCCTTGATGGTCGTCGGCGGCACAAGAACCTGTACCGTGTAAGGGGTGGCCGTCCCCGCCTGTGTCGTGGATTCCTTTGATCCGTTCGCGATGAGCATCGTCGCCACAAAAGCGAACAGGAAAGCTACTGAAATTGCCTTTCTCATGAGTCTTCCTCCTTGCCAACTGTCTGCTCGACAACTTTCACTCCCTCGTTTTCCGGTGTTGAGCAATCAGATGTTTTTCACTTGCCGCGTCGCCTCCTTTGTGCGAACTGCTTCGCAACTCCCGCGTGTTTCGACTACTCCGATTTTGCCCCGAGGAGTCCTCTCTCAGTGGGAAACTTCGAAAGGTTATCAGCCTGATTCCGTTCCTGTCAAGCAAAATCTTCAATGTTCTGATTGATTTGATCAAACCTGGTGCCGAGACTCACCATGCTGAGAGCCGATAAGCGGTCATTATCGCCTTTTCGGCGGCCCTTCCTTATCTTTATCTTTGCACCATGATAAGCCCAGAGAAGATCGACCAGTATCGCAAAGACGGGTACTTCATTCTCGAGAACGCGCTGCCGCCCTCGCGCCTCAGGGACATCCAGGGCGAGGCCATGCGTTTCAAGGAGATCTTCGACGCGCGCATGCGCGCCGCCAACGTCACCGTCTGGGACATCAACCACCTCGACAAGCGCTACTTCATCTCCCTTTACCACGACCACAGCGAGATCCTGAAGGAATACCTCTTCTCCGAGCAGATGGCGGAGATATGCCGCGCCACGGTCGGACCCGAGGTGTACCTCTTCCAGGAGCAGTTCGTGATCAAGGGCGCCGAGGTCGGCATGACCTTCTCCTGGCACCAGGACGGCGGCTGGTTCGCTCCGGACTGCCCGCCCTACGTCTCGGTGTGGCTCGCGCTCGACGATATGACGAAGGAGAACGGCACGATCGACGTCCTCCCGCAGTCACGCATGGAACACCGCGGCTGGCTGAAGCACCGCGTCGACCCGAAGACCAACGACCGCATCGGGTACGAGGGCGACGACCCCGGCGACCCTGTCTTCGTCCCGCCGGCAGCATGGCCGTGTTCTCCCACCAGACGCTGCACCGCAGCGGCGCGAACACGACGAGGAACATGCGGCGCGTCTACCTTGCCCAGTTCTCGTGCGCCCCCATCCTCAACAGGCACTACCTGTACGCCGATCACACGACGAAAGGCGCCGGGCCCGACGACGTTGCGTTCTTTGCCCGCAGGTTCCTCCGGCACTGGAAGATCGATCGGGAGGACGCCTGGCCGGTGCGGGATCCCGTGGAGATCAAGACACCCATGATGGGGAAGAAGACCTGAGACCGGACGCCCTGGCCTCTTCAACGGGCCAGCGTATGCCGGCGCCGGCAGATCGCAGCCAGGAGCGTATACCACCCTTCCAGGAACATGTTCCTGAAAAGCTTCACGGGCCCGTAGTCCTCGAACTCGTCCACGGCCAGCCCGTCTTCGCGCCACGCCTGGTCGAACGCGGGGAACCGCTCTGAAAGCTCGTCCAGCGCGTCGATCGGGGTCTCCGCATCGATGCGCGACACGACCGGTGTGCCCGCCCTGATGATCTCCTCGGCCGTGCTCCAGTTGATGGTGACGTGCATGTCACCGCCGACCATCTCCGTGAAATGGGCGGTGGCGCGCGCTCCGCCTCCGAGCATGATGACGTCGAATCCCCTCTCCTTCAGCAGGTGATACTGCCGCCGCGCGACGGCACACCCCGCCTGGGAAATGAGCGCGTCGACCCCGGTGACCCCCTCGCGCGCCGCGGTCTTCCTGAGGTACTCGTCGAATATCCCGCTGATGTGAGTGACGTACAGCGGCGGACGGTGGCCCGTCCGGTGCGTTGCCCGCCTATGGGTCTCACAGACATGAAGCGCCTGGGAGACCGTGAAGACTTCCGTCGCGCAGACAGGAATGTTCCTCTCGACGCATCCCTCGATGGCCGCCAGCCCCGTGCGGGTCACGGGTATCTTGGCCATGAAGTTCGGCCCCAGCCGGCAGCAGTCCGCCGCGAACTGCAGCGTGGATCGCGCGTCACCTTCCCTGCGGGGATCATCCTGCAGGGTCACGAAACCGGCGCCGCCGCCGCGCTCGTGGATCGGCCGGAAGCCGTCCAGCAGGCGCTGGCAGCAGCGCTGGTAGACCACGGGAGCGGCGGCTTCGCAGTCCGGCACGTCGCGGATCACCGCGTCGATGACGCCGTTCACGTACGCCGGTTCGGCCGTCAAGAGCCGTGAGCAGTACGCGGGATTCGTCGTACAGCTCACGGCACCGGCCTCCACTGCCTTGTCGAGCTCTTCACGCGTCGGGTTGTTGATCCACAGGCGCGTCCTCGTCTGCTCAGCCAGTCGATGGAAATACCCTTCCATGCATGCGCCTCCCCTCATGCGCTTCCCCGGACCGAGAAGAGGGCCCGCAGCGATTCCAGGCCCTGCCGCGCCACGCGTTCGGGATCGCCCTTCAGCATCTCCTGGTTCCAGATCTCCAGCGATACGGCGCCGCGATACCCCGCGTCCGCGAGCCAGTCGTGGAGCGGTGTGAAATCGATGGTGCCGGCACCGGGAAAGGTCCGAAAGTCGTGGAACGTGGCAAGCTGCGCCAGCGGCACCGGCAATGCGTCGGACACGTGCACCAGGAAGATCCTCTCCGCCGGCACCTTTGCCAGCTCTGCCGGCGTCGAGCCGCCGAGGAAAAAGTGGAACGTGTCCAGGAGAAGTCCGGCGTTGGCGCGGCCGCAGTCATCGACGAGCCGCCATGCCGTGCCGATATCCTTCACTCCCACCGCCGTGCCGACGAACTCCAGCGCCACGCGCACGTCGTGCCCGGCGGCCGCGTCACAGACCTCGCGGAACCGGCGCGGCGCGTCCGTCGTGGATCCGCGGGCCATGGTCGGCACCGCCACCACCACTCCGCAGTCCAGCGACCGGGCCACGAGCGCCATGCGATCCGCTTCCTGGAGGACCGAGGAGAAGTCCTGCGGGGAGCAGTCCTGCCACCGGCCGAGGAAACAGATCTCCTCCACGAGGAGCCCGGCGCGGCGGACGAGCGCGGCGATCTCCTTCAGCGAGCTGCCGCGCCGGAGCGCGGCGTCGATGTCGTCCATCCAGAGGCCGACGCCGTGAAAACCGGCGGCGCCGGCAATCGCGACCTGGCGTTCCAGCGGCTCATTCTTGATGCAGGCCGCGTTGAGGCACAATCGCGGCTGCATGTCACGAGCCGCGCATCCGGCGTGTCTCGGCGGCATCTACGGACAGCGCCGCCGTCCCAGCCGCCCCCTCACCGCCCAGCTCCACGCGGTAGACGTCGCGGGCGCGCCCACGGCTCACCTTTCCTCCCACGACGTCCCTGAGCACCGCGGCAGGCTCGCGGGCGCGGGGATCGCCCCACCCGCCCGCGCCGGCGGTCTGCAGCCGCAGGATGTCGCCGCGCTTCATCATGAGGGTCTCCTTGCCGATGTCCCGCTCGCGGCCGGCCAGGACGACAGAGGTGCGCGAGTGCGCCCCGGGCAGGCCGCCGGCGAGGCCCCAGGGCCTCGTCCGCGTGCGGTCGGTGCGCATCTGCAGCTGCGCCTCGTCGCTCTCGATCTCCCACTCCCGCACGGTGGCGAGACCCCCGCGGTGCATGCCGGCCCCTTCGGTGTCCGGCACGAACGCGAACTGGTTGTAGTGCATGGGATAGATCAGCTCGTTGGCCTCGCAGGACTGGCAGGCGCCGTCGAGGAGGATCGGCGTGTTGTAGTCGATGCCGTCCTGGTCAGGCCGTCCCCCCCACCCGCCCCAGACCGTCTCCACCATGACCGAGTCGAACGGCCCTCCTTGCGGTAGCCGATCACCACGAGGAAGTCGGAGCCCTGCTCGCAGGCGGGAATCCGGTCCGGGGCGATCTTCGCTTCCGCCCCCATGATCGTGTCCACGAGGCGCGACAGGGTGAGCCCGCGGCCGGCAACCGCTGCCGGGGGCCGCGGGTTGAGGAGCGTTCCCTCCGGCACGATGACCTTCACGGGCCTCCACACGCCGCTGTTGCGCGGGATGTCCATGGAGATCAGGCACCGCAGGCCGATGAGAGTCATGGCATACGTGGTGGCAAGCGGGTTGTTCATAGCGCCGGGGATCTGCGGCGCCGTTCCGGTGTAGTCGTAGGTGATGGAATCCCCGCCCACCGTCACGGTGACGTGGATGGGCACGAGGTCCGACCCGAACCCGTCGTCGTCCATGTAGTCGGTGAATGTGTACTGCCCGGCCGGGAGCTTCTTGAGATCCTCCCGCGTGCGCCGTTCCGCATAGGAAAGCAGCGCGTCGAAATAGGCGTCCAGCGTCTCCCACCCGTACTCCTTCACCAGGTCGCGGAACCTCTCCTCCCCCGTGTAGCAGGCGGCCATGTGGGCGGAGAGGTCGCCCAGAAGCACGTCAGGGAGACGCGTGTTGGCCCGGATGATGTCGAACGCCGTGCGGTTGCGCACGCCGCCGGCAACGAGCTTGATGGGCGGGATCCGCAGGCCTTCCTGGTAGATCTCGGTGGAGTCGCAGGCGCAGCTTCCCGCCACGCGGCCTCCCACGTCGATCATGTGGCCGCCTGACACCGCCCAGGCCACCAGCCGGCCTTCGTGGAAGACGGGCCGCGCGAGGTACACGTCGGGCAGGTGGGACGCTGCCGCGTACGGGTCGTTGTCCAGGAAGATGTCCCCCGGCCGTATGTCGTCCGCGAACCGTTCACGGATCGCCTCGATCACGTACTTGTACGCGAGGGAATGGAGCAGCGACCCTTCGCCTTCGAGGATGATCTCTCCCGCCGCGTTGCACAGGCCGCACTGGAAGTCGAACGCGTCGCGGGTGAGCGGGGAGAAAGAGGTGCGCACGACCGCCGACGTCATCTCGTCGACGAGCGAGTACAGGAAGTTGTTGATGAGGTGCAGGGTGATGATGTCGATTCCGCGCTTCTCAGGCATGCGGTCCCCCCGTCTGGATGTCGATCACGAGCGCTCCGCCGACGGCAGCCGACGCGGTGCACCCGGGAGGCACCACCACTGTCGTGTCATAGCGGTCGACCAGGAGAGGCCCCGACGTCGGCGGCGCGCCCGTGACCAGGTCCGCGACGACCTGCGTTTCCACGAAACCCGTGCGCGGGCCGAAGTACGCCTTGCGGAAGACGGGGGCCGGCGGGCGGTGTTCCCTTTCTGCCCCGAGGGGTGGACGCGGACGCGGGATCCGGGACACCAGCCGTACGCTGACCATCTCGGCATCCGCGTCGGGGAAGCTGTGACCAAAGGTCTTCTCGTGCTCGGCGTCGAAGCTGCGCCGCGCCGCCTCGAGCACGGCCGCCGTGAGCGGCCCCGAGGGGAGCCCCACGGCGAGCTCGGAGGCCTGGCGGCGATAGCGCAGGTCCACCGAGCGCTCGATCACCACCTCCCCTTCCGCGAAGCCCCATTCCGCCGAGGTCCGCAGCGCCTCGCCGGCGAGATCGGCGAACAGCCGCTCCACTTCCGGCAGGACCTCGGGCGCCCACGGCCGCACCGCGCCGCGGACACGGGTGCGCTCGATGTCGGCACAGCAGAAACCGAACGCGCTGAAGACGCCGGCGTGCGGCGCGATGATGGCCTGCGCCATGCCGAGGTTGACGGCAACGGCGGCCGCGTGCAGCGGGCCGGCGCCGCCAAACACCAGGGACACGAACTTCCGCGGGTCGCGGCCGCGCTCGGAGGATACGGCATGGATGGCTCGCCCCATGTTGGAGTTTGCTATCCGGTAGGCGCCCCATGCCGCCTCCACCTGGTCCATGCCGACCCGTGCCGCCACGGCGCCGAGCGCGGCGCGGGCGCGCCCGGGCTGCAGGCGGAATGCGCCGCCCAGCAGGTGATCGGGGTTGAGGTAGCCGAGGACAAGGTAGCAGTCGGTGAGCGCCGGCGCGGTTCCCCCGCGGCCGTAGCAGGCAGGACCCGGGTCGGCGCCCGCGCTGCGCGGGCCCACGGTCAGAAGGCCGCCGCTGTCCACGGAGACGATGCTCCCGCCGCCCGCCCCGATCTCCGCTATGTCGATGGAGGGAATCCTGAGCACGTAACCGTTGCCCTTGCGCAGACGGCTCGCCATGTGGATGCCCGCACCCACCTCGTACTCGGTGGACCGTGTGAACCTGCCGTCCTCCACGATGGAGGCCTTGCACGTCGTGCCGCCCAGGTCCAGCGTGATCAGGTTGGTCACGCCAAGCCGGCGGGCGACGTGCGCACCGCCGACGACGCCGCCTGCCGGGCCGCACTCCACGATCTCCACCGGGCGCTCGGCGCAGGCCCGTGCCGTGATCATGCCGCCGTTGGACTGCATGACCAGGATCGGTGCGCGCATCCCCATGGCACGAAGGCGCTCCTCGAGATGCCGCATGTCGCCGGCCACGACGGGCATCACGTACGCGTTCACCACCGTCTCGCACGTCCGCTCGTACTCCTTGATGAGGGGCATGACCCGCGTGGACAGGGACACGTGGATGTGCGGGTACGCGCCGGCCAGGAAGGCGTGGACCTGCTCCTCGTGCACGGGGTTGTGCGGTGCGTTGTAGAGGCACACCGCGATGGACTCCGCTCCCCTGCCGACCAGCTCGCCGACAGCGCGCTGCACGTCCCCTGCATCGAGAGGGGTGACAACGGTGCCGTGACGGTCGATGCGCTCGTCGACCTCGACGCGCATGTCGCGGGGTGCCAGGGGGACCGGCCGTTTCCACGAGAGGTCGTAGAGACGGGGCATCCGGCCGCGCGTGATCTCCAGCACGTCGCGGAAGCCGCGCGTCGTGATGAGCCCCACCCGGGCGCCGGTCAGCTCGATGCACGTGTTCGTGACGATCGTGGTGCCATGCAGGAACTCGCGCACGTCGCCCGGCGCGAGGCCTGCCTCCGCGAGGATCCCCTCCACGCCTTCGGCGACCGCCATGCTGTAGTCCGACGGCGTGGAGAGCACTTTGCGGGTGAAGGAGGCCCCGTCTTCACGCAGGAGGAAGAAGTCGGTGAACGTGCCCCCGATGTCCACGGCAAGACGCGCGGCGTGCGCCATTTCAGCGGCCCCCGCGAACGCCGTGCAGGGCCGCGCGGAGCTGCCTGTAGTGCTCGAGGCTCGTCCCGCAGCACCCGCCGATGATCCGCGCCCCTGCTTCCAGGAGCCGCGGAGCGGCGGCCGCCAGCTCCTCCGGCGTTGCCGGGTACACGGTTTTCCCTTCCACGAGGCGCGCGATCCCGGCATTGGGCTGAATGGAGAGCGGCGCGCTCGTGGCGGCCCGCATTTCCTGCACGAGGCCCACGGCGTGCTCGTAATACGAGGCCTGGCCCGCCGGTCCGTCCTGCCTCATGAGGCCGCAGCTCGCTCCCACCACGTCGGCGCCTGCGTCGACGAGCATCCTGGTCCCCGTGGCAGGGTCGTCGCCGACCATCGAACGGAAGCCTTTCCTGCCCGCGTAGTAGACGTTCTGCGCGATGACAGCGATGTCCGCGAGGTCCTTGGCCACCGTGATGGCGATTGCCGCTTCCGCCACGTGGTTTCCCACGATCATGATCACGTCCACCCCGCCCTCCAGGAGAGCGGCGATCTGCTCCTTGTAGCCGTCATAGACCTCTGCCGGTTTGAGGCTGCCGACAGGCTCCAGGAAGTCGGGGTTCGTCGAGGACACGAACCCGGCCACGTAGCGATCCGACGGCGTGACCTGGCGCGCCAGGCGGGCTGCCACGAGGTTGTGCTCCCGCACCTTGTATCGCATGCCGAACACGGCGGCGCGCCAGGGCGAGGCGGCCTGCGTGGAGGTGGAAGCGAAATCACAGCCGGCCTTGAATGACTCCACCAGCGCTTCCTGGTAGATGTCGGGATGCGTGGCGATCCATTCCGACAGGTGGGACGCGAGGTCCTTGCCCCAGTCCGCCAGGGCGGAATGGGCGGGAAAGTAGTGGAGGAGAACGTCCGAGGTCTCCCTCAGGCGGATGCGAATATCCTGCGGCACGAGGCCTCCTTCACGACGGCTGTACGGTCAATCCTGCGCCGCACGTGCGGGCGGCATCGAGCATCGCGCGATAGTTGGCGGCGGGGACCGAACGGGGAATGCTGTTGCTGGACCCCAGCACGTACCGCCGCCGGGAGCAAGGCAGCGCAACCGCGCCCGGGTTTCCTCCGCCACCGCGGCAGGGGTACCGGTGAGGAGAAGGCCGACGTCCACCCCGCCGATCACGCACATCCTGCCCGCGACCTCTGCCTTGGTGGCGACGATGTCCATTCCGAGCGGATCGACGGGGTGCAGCGCATTCACACCCGCCGCGATGATATCGGGCAGGACCGACGAGACGTTCCCGTCGGTATGGTAGATGAGCGGGACGCCGCGCGCCGCGCACATGCTCCCCAGCTCCGCGAGCTTGGGGAAGAAGTGGGCGCGGAGAAACTCCGGGGCCACCATGAGACGGTCCTTGATGGCGATGTCGTCACCGAACCACACGGCGCCGACGACCTCGCGCCGCAGCGCATCCTCCACCTCGGCGCGAACGACCTCGAAGATCCGGTCCATGATCGAGACCACGAGCCCGGGGTCATCGGCGAGCGCGTAGGAAAGTGCCTCGAACCCCATGAGCATCCACGTCATCTGGAAGACCGGCCCACAGTACCGTACGACACGCATGGAGCGGGGAAGCAGTGCAACCACATCGTCCAGGATACCAAGGTCGAGCGCCGACGGCTTCATCCACGGATAGGCGCGGTAGTCCTCCCGCGAGCGGATGGTGCCGTCCATGGACCCGTGGGCGACGGCGCGCTGCACATCGTAGTAGTTGCCGCGCCTCGCCGCCGGCCACACGGGCGGGTATCCTGCCAGCCGTCGTCCCAGGGTCAGGAAGTCGTAGCCTGCCTCGACGTAGAACTCGATATCAGCGCGAAGGTCATTGACGGGCCGGCCCAGGAAAGCCTCCTTGGCGCCCTCGTCGATGGTGATCTCGGCCAGGGGCACCCGGTCCGGCGTGCCGCAGCGGAGAGCCGTGAGCAGGCGCGCGAAATCGGGGCTTTTCGGTTCCGTGCCCGGTTTCATGGCGCGCGCCAGGCCGACTCGATCTTCGCGACGGCCCGGTACTCGCGCCGGGAAAGGCTGCGCCGGCGTCAGCGAGGAGGCGTTCCACGGGGTACTCGTCGGTGGTCACCATGGAGGTGCCGCCCTTGTTCTTCGGCGTCCCGCCGGTGTCGGGGTGCATGGGTCAGCCCTTGATCGAACCGACGAGGAGCCCCCGGATGAAGACCCGCTGCAGGAACAGGAACAGCAGGAGAATGGGAAGGGCGCAGAGGAGCGTCCCGGAGAACATGAGGTCCCACCGATTGAAGCGCAGGGAAGCGAACGTGTAGAGCTTGCGCACGATCGGATCGAACTTCCCGTTCGTGAACGTGGCGAGCGGGATCAGCAGGTCGTTCCACACCCCGGTCCCGCGGAGAATGAGGACGGTGGTCGTGACCACCTGCAGCAACGGCATGTAGATGTTGATGAGCGTCCTCACCATGCCGCAGCCGTCCACGATCCCGGCCTCGCAGAGCTCCCGGGGAATGGCCCGCATGAATCCCGTGTAGAGGAACACGGTGAAGGGCATGTTGATGGCAGCGAACACGAAGCTGGTCCCGAGATAGTTGTTCATGAGGTGCACGCTGCTCAGGATCTGGATGATGGGGATCAGGATGACCTGGAAGGGCACCGAGATGAGCAGCACGAGCATCGTGTAGAGGAACCTGAGGAGCCGGCTGTTCACGAGAGCTATGGCGAAACCCGCGAGCGCCCCGAACACGATCATCATGCCGCAGCTGAGGACCACCAGGATGACGGAGTTGAGCAGAGACTTCGGAAAGGCGAGCAGGCGCCACACGTTGCCCAGGTTGTCCATGGTGAAGTACTTGACGCTGAACCCCATGGGCGCCAGGTTGATTCCCATGTCCGTCTTGAAGGCGTTGACGAACACGTAGTAGAGGGGAATGAGGATGATGGCGGCAACGACGATGAGCACGATGTGGCCGCCGATGTGCATGTTCTGGATCCGCAGGCTCCGTGCGCTCTTCATCTCAGTGCACCTCGCGCCTGACGAGAAGCTTGAGCTCGATGTAGGCGAAGACGATGGCGATCAGGGCCATGACGACAGCCACGGACAGGGCCTTGCCCTCCTGGTAGGAGTCGTAGACGTAGCGGATGACGAGCAGCGCAAGGGTGGTCCCGTAGTAGCCCGGGCCTCCGCCGGATGAGATGGATGTCGGGAGGTCGAAGGCGCCCAGGACACCCATGGTGCTCAGCACCACGTTGATGGTGATGGCCGGGGCCAGGAGCGGGAGGGTGACGAACCGGAACTTCTGCGGGCCGCTCGCCCCTTCGATGGTCGCCACCTCGTAGTACTCCGGGGAGATCGCCATGAGCCCGGCGTAGTAGATGATGGTGTAGTAGCCGGTGGCGAACCACACGATCACGAGACTCATGATGGGAATGACCAGGCCCGGCACCCCGAGCCAGTTCAACGCCAGGACATCGAGGCCCAGGCCGCGGAGACTCAGGTTAATGACGCCTCTCTGGTAGTTCAGGATCATCCGCCACACGAAACCGACGATGATGGGTGCCAGCAGGCAGGGGAAATAGAGCAGGGCCTTCATGAAGTTGCCGAAGAGCGTCCCGGTATCCACGATCCTGACGGCCAGGAATACCGCCACGACGTTCAGCACCACGACGTATATGAGGAGGAGCTTGAAGGTGTTCCCGAGCACGAGGTAGAAGGAGCTGTCCGTGAAGATGGATCTGAAGTTGGCAAGCCCGATGAATCGGTAGGGTTCGCCGAAGCCCTTGTAGTTGGTGAAAGCGAGGAGCACGTTGAGGGCGACCGGCAGGATGATGAACACGGCCACCAGGAGCAGCGCGGGCAGCATGAAGAGCATCCCCTGCGCGGCCCACCTGTCGGTGAATGTCGAGCTCCTCCTCAGACGTCTCTTCCGCATGAAACCCCCGTTCCTGGCGAGCCCGAGCTTACTCCTGCAGCATTGAATGTGTCCATGAAAGAGAGCGCGCGGAGCCCTGGGCTCCGCGCGCGTTGAGTGAGTGTCCTACTTGGTAGCGAACCAGTCGTTCTGTGCCTTCGTGAGAGCCGCAATGACCTCCTGCGGCGTCGTGTCGACGTAGAGGGACTGAGACAGCGTGATTGCCTGCGTCATAACGGCACTGGGAACCACGCGTGCGAAGAGATCAACGTACTTGGGTATCTTGTTCAGGTCGGCCATGACAGCCCCAAGCTTGGGGTTGAGCTTGTCTCCCTTGTCCATCTTGAAGGGCGAGACCGACCCGCGCGGGTTCTGGTAGATGGCCCAGTTGTCGTGGAACATGAAGTCCAGGAGGACCTTCCCGAGCTTCTCGTTGCCATTCTTTCCCACCGACCACCCGGTCTCGGACGCGTTGACGGCCACCAGGCTCTTGCCCGCGTCGTTCCACGGGGGGAGGAACAGCCCGGTCTGGAAGGAGCCCTTGTCGATGAGGTAGGTCGCCTGCCAGGTGCCGGCGAAGAGCATCGCAGCATCACCCTCGGTGAAGAACGTCTGGCTCGACGCATAGTCGGTGGAGATGAACCCCTTCATGAGGTAGCCCTTCTTGTTGAGGGTATCCATCTTCTGCCAGATCTCCAGCCAGCCCGGGTTCTTGGAGAAGTCGTACTTGGTGTTCGAAACGTTGTTGCGGTAATCGGGCTCGTTGGGATAGACGTAGTTCGCCAGGCCCCAGCTCAACGACGTGTTGGAGAACATGTTGGGGAACGCGCCGGTCCAGATCAGGGGCGTGATACCGGCCGTCTTCAGCTTCTGACATACGGTGAGGAACTCGTCCCAGTTCTTCGGCAGCGTCGTGATGCCGGCCTTCTTGAAGAGGTCCATGTTGTAGTAGATCAGCGTGGTGGCGATGCCGCCGCTGATGCCGTACTTCACGCCGTTGTACGTCCACGCTCCCTGCATGGCAGGCACCATGTCCGACCAGGCCTGGGTGTCGCCGATGTCGGCGATCACGCCGCCGTCCACCATGCTGTGGGAGAAGACGTCGAGCTCGTTGGAGAACACGTCAGGCATGTTCTTCGCGGCGTAGCGGGGCTGCATGTTCTCGATCAGCGTGTTCCCCGTCATCATCTGCGAGTTGACCTTGACGTTCGGATACATCTTCTGGAAAGCATTCACCCAGTTCACGACGATGTCCGGATTATCCGGCAGCCAGGCGAACAGGTTCAGTTCGCCCTTCAGCGTCGTGTTTGCCTGGGCAAACCCGAAGCCTGCGACAGCCAGGACCAGCAAGACGACAAGAAATCGCTTCATGAGTTCCTCTCCTTTTCGCGCCTTGTCTGCCCGGGAGACAGATTTCCCGGGTTGTTCAACTTCGATAGATTAACAGGCCGTCTTTTGACTTGTCAAGCAAAATCTTCCGGATTCTGATTGCTTTGATCATTCTCAACCGATACAATCGCTCAGGAGGAGTGCCGATGAGCGCCATTTCGCCCCGAAAAGAGCTCCTGGGCCTGTTCCGGCAGGAGCCGATGGACCGGATCCCCGTGTCGCCGTTCATCCACGTCAACCACGTCAAGGAGTTCTTCGGGACCCACGACGTGGACTGCATCGCCAGGACGCCCGAGGTGTACGCGGCATATGGCTTCGACCTCATCCACCGCAACTGCTCCCCCGCTTTCGATCCCTATGGCCCCTCGGCTGGTGGATGGAGCATCGAGACGACGAAGACGGAGAACGGCCGGGACTCGATCACCCGCACGCGCGTCGTGACGCCGCGCGGCGAGATCGCGTGCCGCGAGTCCCTGAACTGGGTCTGCGACTACGATGCCGAGTCCTCTCTCGTCGACTACCCCATCAGGACGGCCGCTGACTTCGCGCTTTTCGAGGAATACCAGCCGCCGATCGGCAGCGTGAATCTTGACTGCATCCGGAAGGGCCGCGACGCCGTCGGTGACCGGGGCGTCGTGGCACCGTGGATCCAGGGTGCCTTCAACCTCGTGGCGCTCTTCTACCGCAAGGTCGACGACCTGCTGATGGACGCACTCCTGGAGCCCGCCTTCTACCAGCGCATGATGGAGTACTTCCTCCAGCGGTACATGTCCTTCGTGCGGCAGGTCATCGAGGCCGGTGCCGACGTGCTGAGCTACGGGGGCAACGTGGCGAACGGCAAGATGGTGAGCCAGGGCTTTTTCCGTTCGCACGTCTGGCCCTACGAGAAGCGTTTCATCGACTTCATACAGGCGCAGGGCGTCCCGGTGCTGTACCACAACTGCGGCTACGCGAAGGGCCTGCTGCCGGTGTACCCGAGCCTGGGCCTGCGGGCATACGAGTCACTGACGCCGGCCCCCTACGGCGACACGGTGCTCGAAGACGCTGTGGCGGCCTTCGGTCCCTCGACGACGCTCCTGGGCGGCATCGACCAGCTGGACCTCCTGCGCAAGGGAACGACGGCGGACATCCAGGCAGCGACGAAGCGGGTGCTCGACACGGTGCGCGGTCGCTGCCCTTTCATCCTGGGCACAACTGACTACTTCAACGAGGACACGCCGCGCGAGAAGATCCTCGCGTTGGCAGAGGCGGGACACAGGTACGGGAAGCTCTGAACAAGGGGCGGCGGCAGCGCGGGAGCGACGCCTGAGAGAGGCGCGGGCCCGGCCTACCGCGGCCGCGCCCGCTGGGCCCTGCCTGCCTCTTTCGCGCGGCGAACGATGAAGTCGGCCTTCTCCACCGACTCCACGTCGGCAACGATGAAGAGCCGGGAGGGATCGAGATTGCCGCAGAGCGCGTCGATCTCGCGGCCGAAGTCCGCGTTGCCGCCGTGCGCGCCGCCGTAGAGCACCTGCACCGTCTTGCCCGCAGCCTGCATGCGGCGGAGGAGATCGAGCCACTCCGATGGCAACGGCTTCCCCGCGCCCTGGATCCACTGCACGCAGTCCAGCTCCTCGATGGCGAGGATCGCCGGGCACGTGCTGCAGCGCGCCGGGGCCGTCGAGGTGGTAGATGCTGCGGTCCACGTGCGCGCAGCACGCCGCCGTGTCTTCCCGCACGAACTCGTCGAACACCTGCGGGCCGATGAGGCAGGAGAAGTCGTTCTGGCCGACGCAGACGAAGCGCTCGTCGCTCCACCCCATGGTCCAGTTCGTCGTCCCCTGGCCGCCGGGCAGGATGACGGAGACGGTAGTCCACGATCTCCTTCCAGAGACGGGTCATCTGCCCCATGGCGCGCTTCACGCGGCGGGATCCGTCAGGAGGTCGATCATGAGGCGCTCGGGCCCGCGCATCGCGGCCAGCCCGTCGATGCCCGAGTGAAGGTCGGGATAGGCGGTGACCCACCGTCCCCTGCCGCGGTCCACCGAGGCGCGGAGGATCTCCTGCCACGTGCGCCACCAGCGGTTACCGGCGTCGATCCTGAACTCCGGGTAGTCCGCCCAGTCCTCGATGAACGGCTTTGTCCACTAGGTGTTGTCCTGCGTGCTGAAGGAAAGGTCGCCGCCCAGGAACGCGGCGAACTGGTCCGGCCCCAGCCACGGCGCGTAGATGGGAAGCGCGTCACCCGCGAAATAAGTCCGGGCAAGGGAATCCTCTGCCTTCTCGACCAGGTACTGCACGTCGGTCCACTGCTGTTCGTCAGTGGCCGGGGCTCGCGGCGGCATGCCCGGGCGCGCACCGGCCACCGTGACCCAGAGGAGCGGCCCCTCGGTGAGCTCTCCCCTCCAGAACGCTTCGTGGCGCGCGAGGGAGGCGCTGAGCTGCCGGTCCGGGATCCAGATCGTGTGCACGGGCTATATCCCCAGGAACCGCGCCGCGTTGTCGTAAAACACCGCTTCGACGTCCCGGCGGGACAGCCCGATGCGCTCTGCGGCGCGCTTGATCGCCAGGATCTCCTCGTACATGAAGAAGGTGAGCCGGTCCGCCTCCGGCGGGTCGACCTCCCGCATGTTCCTGTCACCCGAGACGTCCCCGTACAGGCCGCGCGGCACGACGTTGATGTAGCGGCCCGCCTCGCAGATCCGCCGCATCCGCATGCGCGTGATGGGCATGTCGCTTCCGAAGAGACACCGACCCGGTCCGAACGCGCGCAGTGCGGCCTCGAAGACCTGGTCGTTCGTGTTGGCCGCGAAATCGAAGACCATGTTCTTCGTCGCCTTGAGGATGTCGAAGGCGTTGCCCATGTCCTCGTCGCAGTAGGCGCGCCCGACGTGGGCGATAATGAGCCGCACGCCCGGCCAGTTCTTCTCGATCTCCAGCATCTGCGCGATGTTGACGGGGTCACGGAGACGGCCGTCGCGCGGGATGTGGAGCATGACCACCCGCTTGTTGCGGTGCAGGACGTCGAGCTGGTGCGGCGGCAGGAAATCGAAGATCCGGATTTCCTTCTCCGGGATATAGGGGGCCGACAGGTTCAGGTACACCTTCGCGCCGAGGAACTTCCCCTTCCTGATTCCGCGTTCCAGCTCCTTGCCTGTCCACGTGGGATGCGCGTAGATGAGGGCGGGGAACTGCGTGCGCCGCGGCGCTCTGGCCGACGTACGCGTTCGCCATGGCCATGTCGTCGCCCTCGTGGATGCTGGAGAACATGAGGGGCGTGACTTCCT
Source organism: uncultured Spirochaetota bacterium (assembly GCA_963768665.1). Classification (GTDB taxonomy): domain Bacteria; phylum Spirochaetota; class Spirochaetia; order SZUA-6; family Fen-1364; genus Fen-1364. Next base: position 358,754 of record CAVYIU010000009.1, read on the forward strand.
TGCCGGGGAGCAGGAGGCGGAAACCCTCCATGAGCTCCTCCACCGGGCTGTCCTTCGCCACCCGCGCGGGCCAGGTGACGGCGCGCGCGAGCGCCGACGCGTCATGGTGCTCGTGCTCCTCCTTCCAGATGTGCGTATGAGCGTCGATGATGCGGGACGGCAGGAAATCGGACAGGGACTCCCGGTAGACAGTCCGGTCGACGTCTTTCACCTCGAAAAGCTGTGCCATGCCTTCCCTCCTCTAGGAGAGCCCGTGCGCCTTTGCCGCGTCACGGGGATCCCGGCCGGCGTTCATCACCTCGCCGAGCGCCTCGATGAGCGCCTGGGGCTTCTGCGCCATGAAGATGTTGCGTCCGAAGATGATCCCCCGCGCGCCCTGGGCGACGCTGTTCTTCGCCTTCTGCAGCACGTCCACGTCGGAGGCGAGCTTTTCCGCGCCGATGGTGAAGACCGGCACCGGCAGGTTCTCCACCACCTCGTGGAAGCGCTCGCCGGTAAAGAAGCACTTGATGAGATCCGCGCCGAGCTCCGCCATGACGCGCGTCACCCGCTTCACCTTGGCGTGCAGCTGGTCGGCGGAGAGCTCCTTGTGCTCCACGACGTAGCATTCCCCGATGAGCGGGATCCCGAGGCGTTCCTTCTGCCGCACCACGTCGGCGAAGACCGCGACGTTCTCGGTCTCCAGCTGCTCGTTTCCCTTCTCCTCGAGGAACAGGGAGCAGATGACCGCGTGGGCGCCGGCCTCCACCGCGTCCTCCACGCTGGTGGCCACGCGCGTGTATCCCGTGCGGTAATCCAGCGGGTAGTAGAAGGATGATGACCAGTTGATGCGGACCACCGGCAGCGGGGCGTTCTCGCCCCCCATGAGCTCGCCGTTCCTTCGAAGCATGAATCTCGACATGAGCAGGGCATCGACACCCATGCAGTTGCGGATCGCTGCCCCCGAGTTTTCGATGCCGGGCTGGTCCCCGTATTCCATCACGTGATCGAGCGCGGAGATCACAAGGCTCTTCTTGCCCCTGAAAAGCTTTGCAATTCGCAGGTCTATGCCCGACATGGAGCCTCCCTTCTTATCGTTTCGATCATACTATAGCAATTATTTGCCTGAATCAATCATTTTCTTTCGCCCGCTTTAGGATACGCTCAGTCATCGCGGTAGCGTTCCACCCTCACCCTGGCGGTGATCGCATGAGAGAGCATGTGCTCGCGGACACACTGCCGCTCGGTGACCTCGCCCACCTCGCGGCTGGCGGCCCGGGTCATCTTCTGGTACGTGCAGGTCTTCAGGAACTTGCCCACCCAGAGCCCGCCGGTGTACCGCGCCGCGCGGCTGGTCGGCAGGATGTGATTCGTCCCGATAGTCTTGTCCCCGTAGGCCACGGTCGTCTCTTCCCCGACGAACAGCGAGCCGTAGCACGAGAGACGTTCCGTGTAGAACGCAGTGTCGCGCACGTGGAGCTCGAGGTGCTCGGGAGCGTAGTCGTCGGCCAGGAGCACCGCCTCCTGCGGGCTGCCGGCCACGAGAACGATCCCGTTGTCGCGCCAGGAGGCCGACGCCACGTCCCGCGTGGGAAGGGCGGCGAGCTGCTTCTCCACCTCGGCAATCACGCGGAGCGCGAACACTTCGCCCAGGCACACGAGGATGACACCGCTTGCCGGGTCGTGTTCCGCCTGGCCGAGAAGATCACAGGCGACGAGGGACGGGTCGGCTCCGTCATCGGCAAGGACCATGATCTCCGTGGGCCCGGCGAGGAGATCGATCCCGCACCGGCCGAACAGCTGGCGCTTCGCCTCGGCGACGAACTTGTTCCCCGCGCCGCAGAGCATGTCCACGGGGTCCACGCCGCCGAGCCCGAAGGCCATCAGGGCCATCGCCGGCACGCCGCCCAGGACGAAGAGACGGTCCGCGCCGGCCGCGTGGATGGCGCTGATCGTGGCGGGGGAGAACCCTTCGCCCTTCACGGGAGGCGTGCAGGCGGTCACGGAGCCGACACCGGCGACCTTCGCGGGGATGATGCTCATCTGCGCCGAGCCGAACATCGGGTAGCGCCCTCCCGGGATGTAGCTGCCCACCCTGCTCACCGGGATGTGCCGGTGGCCGAGGATGACCCCCGGGCGGATCTCCACCTCGAGGGGACGCAGCGTGGCGAGTTGCGCCTGTGCAAACGCCCGGACGTTCCCCTGGCAGTACACCGTGTCCTCCACCGCCCGCGCGTCCAGCGACGCCACGGCGCCCGCCACCTGGGCGGGCGAGAGCTCGAAGCTCGGCGGGTCCCAGCCGTCGAACCGTCGACTGTAGTCCCGCACGGCGTCCATGCCGCGTTTCTCGAGATCGAGGAGCATCTCCGCTACGACGCGTGCCGTCTCGCGGTCCTGCTCGAAGAGCCGGTGGCCGCCCGCCTTGATCGTCACCATGTCTCACCTCGCCCGGGGACTATACCAGATTTCTGTTCGATCCGTGCAATACGCCTGGTCGATCCCCGGAAAATGACGAAAGTGATCACGGGGAGAGCCCGATCTTGCTTGACATATGCAAATGCCTATGGCCTAGTAGGGCGCCATGATATCGTCACCGGTCGAGTCAGCCTTCTATAAAGAGCACATCGCGCCGCATCTCCCGCCGATAGTGCTCGACTTTCATGCCCACACGTGGCGGAAGTCCGACTGGCATGCCGTGCCCTGGGAGACCGGGGCGAAAGGCGGCAAGTACATGGTGGCAGCGGAAGAATACCCGGTGGAGCGCCTCGTCGCCGACGGGCAGGCGTCCTTCCCGGATCGGGAGTACCGCGCCGTCTGCTTCGGCTATCCCACGCCCGCGGCAGACAACGTGAAGGACACCGCGTACGTCGCCGCGGCCGGCAGGAAGCGCGGCATGTATCCCCTCATGATCGCCGGCAAGTCGCTCAAGGTCCCGGCGGCGCTCCTCCGCAAGCGGTTGGACGAGGGACGGTTCCTCGGATTCAAGGTGTACCTGCCGTGGTACGGGGACGACTACGGGAACACGAGCGTGGCCGACCTCCTCAGCCCGAACGAGATGGACGTGGCTCACGAGCTCGGGCTCATCGTCCTGCTGCACGTGCCGCGCTCGGGCCGGCTCGCAGACCCCGAGATCCAGGCAGGCGTGCGGTGGCTGAGCGAGGGATGGCCGGCGGCGAAGATCGTGCTGGCTCATTGCGGCCGCGCCTACCTGCCCACCGAGATGGAGCGGGCAATAGGCTCCGTGAAGAATCTCCCCAACGTCTACCTCGACACGTCCATGGTGATGGACGAAACGGTGCTGAGGATGGTCTTTGACGGCATCGACAGCTCGCGGGTCCTCTATGCAACTGACTTCCCCGTCGCCGCGATGGTCGGCCGACGGGTGCGCGTCCTCAACCACTGGGTGGACATCGTCGCGGGCGACGTCCCGGAGAGCGCATACCGCGTGCGGGCGGAGGGGATCGGGGCAACGTACATGTCACGGGAGATAGCGCTCGCCGTGGTGACGGCCGGACGCGCCGCGGGCATCGGCGACGAGAAGCTGCGCCGCGTCTTCTTCGAGAACGGAATGGCTGTCCTGCGGAGCGTCAAAAACGGAACGGCTCTGAGGCGCGCGGAGGAACAGTGGCAGGCGTGACACGCACGAAAGGCGGCGCTGCAGCCCGGCCCGGCGCGGGGCGTTTCCTGGGCATCGACCTGGGGACCACCAACATCAAGGCGCAGATCGTCGCAGACGACGGCACGGTCGTGTCCTCCGGTTCCGCTCCCGTGGGAGTCGCATACGGGGCTGACGGCGCGGTGGAGCAGGACCTGGAAGACATCTGGAACGCGACGACTGCGGCAGTGAAGCAGGCCGTCAGCTCGGGATACGGCTCGCCTGTCGCTGCGATCGGCGTCTCCAGCCAGGGCGGTGCGCTCCAGGTGCTCGATCACGCTGGTCGGTGCACGGGACCCGTCATCGGCTGGCAGGATTCACGCGGCGCCAAATGGGACCGTTCCTTGTCGGAGCGGCTTGGTGTCGAATGGCTCACCCGGCACCTGGGCCGTACCTACACGACCAGCGCGTGCGGCCAGATCCTGCGGCTTCGCGACCAGGGCGGCCTGCCCCGGGGCTTTCGCATCGGCTGGGTAGGAGACCTCATCGTGCAGAGATTGTGCGGGCGCGGTGCGCAGGACGCGACGAGCCTTTCGGAGGAATGCCTCTGCAGCTTTCGTGAGGGGAAGGAAGATTCCGAGCTGCTCACCCTCCTGGGCATTGATTCCCGCCAGCTGCCGGACCTCCTTCCCGTGAACCAGGCGGCAGGCACTCTTTTAGCGGAGAGTGCTTCGGCCCTGCGCCTCCCCCCCGGAATCCCGGTTGGCCCGGCGGTGCACGACCAGTACGCGGCTGCGGTCGGCTGCGGTGCGGTGCGGAGCGGAGATACGATGCTCGGCGCGGGAACCGCGTGGGTCCTGCTCGCCATCGGCGATCTCCGGAGTGTACCTGCGGCCGGTTTCGGCATCGTTGCAAGTCACGTCGTGCCGGGACTCTATGGCACCATGCTTTCGATGGTCAACGGCGGTGCGTGCGTCTCCTGGGCCCTCCGAACGCTGAACCTCGGCCACCAGGGCGTGACCGAGGTGGACGCCCTGATGGCAGGAGCCCCCCCCGGCTGCGACGGGCTGCGCTTCCGGCCGCTGCTCTCGGAGGACGGTGCACGTGGTCTGCCCTACGGCACGGCGGGCAGAATCGACGGGCTTCGCCTCGGCCATACACCCGCGCATATCCTCCGTGCCCTTGTCGAAGGGCTCGCCTGCGAGCTCTGTCGGTACCTGGGCAATCTGGAGCAGGGAGGAGCAGCCGTCGACAGGATCGTCATGTGCGGGAAGGCGGCGGCGAGCAGTGTCACACCCGGCATCATTGCGGACACGACGGGCCTGCCCATAGACTGCGTGACCATCCCCGAAACGGGCTCACTGGGCGCGGCCGTGTTTGCCCGTGCCCTGCTGGAGCCTCATTCCGGACTGGTCGAGCTTGCGGACGCCATGAAGCCGCCGGTAAAGAGAGTCGAGCCGGGCCCGGGGACAGCGGAGGCCCGCGCAAGGCTCGAGGAATACCTCCAATCCTGCGGGGCGGTGATGGAGTGATCTTCTACACGCACGAACGGAGTTTCGGTTGCCGCATCAGGGAGTACGTCTACCGCGGGCTCCGAACGGTGACGCTGGAAAACGAGCTGCTGCGCGCGGGGATCCTCGCCGACAAGGGATCCGATGTCTTCGAGCTCCTCTACAAGCCGAAGGACGTCGACTTCCTCTGGCACTCGCCGTGGGGCGTGCGCAACCCGGCACCCTTCGTCCCGACCACGCACACCGCGGCGAGCTCGTTTCTCGATTTCTACGAAGGCGGGTGGCAGGACTGCTTTCCGACGGGGGGCAACCCGTGCGAGTACCAGGGCATGGCGTTCGGCGCGCACGGCGAGACGCCGACAATCCCCTGGGACTACGCGGTCACCGAGGACTCCCCCGAGCGGGTGCGTGTGCGGTTCCGCGTGCGCCTGGTCCGCACGCCCTTCTCCATCGAGAAGGACGTCACCATGCTGCGGGGCGTCGCCACCCTGTTCTTCACGGCACGGATCACGAACGAAGGCCGCGTGGCCCTTCCCGTGATGTGGGGCCAGCACCCGGCCCTGGGCGCGCCGTTCGTTGAGTCGGGATGCAGGATCGACCTCCCCGCGGCGTACATCCAGTGCACGCAGCTCACGTCGGTCACCCGGTTTGCCGAGGGGTCCTCCGCGTGGCCTTTTGCCGCCGGCAGGAAGGGCGAACGGATCGACCTGCGCCAGGTCCCGGGCATCGAGGCGGACACCACTGACACCCTCAAGCTGACCGATCTTGCCGAGGGCTGGTACGCCGTGCGCAACGAGCGGCTCGGCGTCGGGTTCGGGATGAGCTGGCCGCTGTCGATCTTCCCGGTGCTCTGGTTCTGGCAGGCGTACGGCGGTGCCTACACGGCGCCCTGGTACGGCCGCACGTACGTCATCGCCCTGGAGCCGTTCTCCACCGCCCAGCCCACGGTGGCGGACGCGATGAACGACGGGACCGCCCGGACCATCGGCCCGGGGGAAACCGTCACGGCGTCCTGGCTCTCGACGGGATTCGAAGGATCCGCCGCGGTCACCGGGATTTCTCCCGACGGCCGCATCACGCGCGCATAGACACACAGGAGGAACCAATGGCTCGCACGAAGATCGGACTGCTCCCCCTCTACCTGAAGCTCTACGATGACACCCCGTCCATCAAGGCGAAGCGGGCGCGGATCGAGGAGTTCCCGCGGACCATCGCCGCCGAGCTCACGGCACGCGGCCTGGAGGTCGTCCTTGCGCCCGTGTGCCGCATCGAGAAGGAGTTCGCCTCCGCGGTGAAAAAGCTCGAGGCGGAAAAGGTCGACGCCCTCGTGACGCTGCACCTGGCATACTCCCCTTCCCTGGAGTCATCGACGGTGCTGGCGCGCACGCACCTGCCGCTCATCGTCCTGGACACCACCCCCACGTGGTCCTTCTCCGCCGAGCAGGACCCGGACGAAGTGACGTTCAACCACGGCATCCACGGCGTGCAGGACATGTGCAACCTGCTCCTGCGCAACGGGAGACCCTTCCTGCTCGAGGCCGGTCACTGGCAGAAATCCGACGTGCTGGACCGCGTGGTCGCGGATGTCCTGCCGGCACGCATGGCCGCCGCGATGCGCCGCGGGAAGGTGGGGATGCTGGGCTCGCCGTTCAAGGGCATGGGTGACTTCTCCGTTCCCGCCGCGAAGATCAAGGCAACCATCGGCGCGACCGTCACGTCCATGGACGCGGAGACGCTCAAGAAGCTGGACGCCGCTGTCACGGGCGCCGAGGTGGCTGCGGAGATCGCCGCGGACAGCGCGCGCCTGCAGAAAGACGGGGTGACCGAAGAGTCGCACGAGCGCTCGGCACGGCTGGGGCTCGCCATCCGCCGCTGGGTGGAGAAGGAAAAGCTCACGGCCCTCACCTTCAACTTCCTCAACATGTCGAAGAAGGCCGGGTACATCACCGCTCCTTTCCTCGAGATGAGCAAGGCCATGGAGCGCGGCACAGGATACGCGGGGGAAGGCGACACGCTGACGGCGCTCCTCGTCGGGGCGCTCACTGCCGGGTTTCCCGACACGAGCTTCACGGAGATGTTCTGCCCTGACTGGGAGCACAATACGCTCTACCTCAGCCACATGGGCGAGGTGAACCTGCGCCTCCTGGAGGGCACGCCGCTCCTGCGCGAGATGGACTACCATTTCAGCGTCACGGGCAACCCCGCCGTGGCGGTCGGCCGGTTCCGCGCGGGGGACATCGTGCTGGTGAACCTCGCGCCCACCGCAACGGGATACCGTCTCATCATCGCGCCGGCTGCCATGCTGCCGGTGCCCGGCGCGGACCGCATGAAAGACCTGGTGCGGGGATGGTTCGCGCCGAGGCTGCCGGTGGCAGAGTTCCTTGCCGCCTACAGCAGGCTCGGAGGCACCCACCACCTCGCCGTGACCTACACGAAGGACACGAAGCCGTTCGAGCTCTTCGGGGCGCTCATGGGGTGGGAGGTTTCCGTCATCCGCTGACCCTTTCCACGCTCCTGTTCCTGTGCGAGGCAAGTGCCGCCGACAGGAGCGCATGCGAGAGGCGCGTCTCTTCCGGCGTGAAGCAGCCGAACACGGGAGGCTTTCCGCGGTCCAGCTCGAGCAGGTACGCCGCCCACATCTGGAGAAGAGAATCGGGGAAACCGAACTCGAAGATGCCGCCGGTGATGCCCGGGACAGCCGGCGTGTAGCCCATGTCCAGGCGGCACCACGGCTGTTCCTTGCCGCTGCTCTCCAGGTAGTAGAAGGACTTCGCGTCACGCGTTGAAAACCGCGCGGACGCCTTCAGGCCGTCCACCTCGATGTACCACGTGTTCGTCATGCCGGGCGCCATGCGGCGTGTCTCCAGGACCATGGGGAACGTGTACCCGTCGGCGTGATCCACGGTGCACGAGAGGCTCGCGTTGTCCCAGGTCAGGCAGGGTGCGGTCCCGCCCTTCCCGTCCGGCCTGCTTTCCACCACCTTGTTGAGCGACGCGTGGACCGTCTTCGGAATCCACCCGACGCGGAAGGGGATGTGCTGCGTGTGGATGCCGAGGTCCCCCATGCATCCGTACTCACCGTTGATCTCGACGATCCGCTTCCAGTTGATCGGCTTGCTCACGTCCATGTCGCTGGAATGGTGGAAGCCCGCGCGGACCTCGATGATCCGGCCGAACCGCTTCTCGTTGATCCAGGAGATGAGCTTCTGCGCGGCCGGGTAGTACGGAAACTCGGAGCTGCACCGGACGAAGGCCCCGGGGGTCTCCGCGAGCGCCGCCAGGATCGCCGCGTTCGCCGCCTGGTCGATGCCGAAAGGCTTCTCTCCCATGAGGTGCTTTCCCGAGCGGATGATGTCCACGTAGAATTCCTGGTGGAGATTGTGCGGAACGGCGCAGTAGATCGCCTCGATGTCCTTCGACGCCAGCAGGTCCCTGTAGTCGGTGGTAGCGATGCGCAGTCCCGGGAAGCCCTGGGTGAACCACGCGTGGGAGGCCGCGTTGGAGTCACAGATGCCGACGAGCTCGGGCACAGGGCAGTCGCTGAGCAGGTGGCACCAGCGGCTGATGGCACTGGCGAACTCGCGGCCCATCAGGCCCAGGCCGATGATTCCAAACCGGACCTTTCTCCGTGCACTCATCGCGTTCCTTCCTTTCGTCGTGTTCAGAGCGCCCGCAAGGCGTCGTCCATACGTGCGACGATGAACTCCACGGCCGTGCCGGTGGTGATGAGAGGCAGCTTCGTCAGGCAGGCGGGCGGGCAGAGAGACTTGTAGCTCTGCACGCTGATGTCGATTCCCCCCTGCGTGAGCCTGGTGACGAACGTCGCCAGCTTCCCGGCGTCACGGAAGTGCAGCGCCGCAAGGTGACGCCTGCCCTCGACCTTCGCGATCAGCTCGTCATGCCTCGCGGCCAGCTCGCCGAGGCGTTGCTCGTAATGCTCCCCGACGTCGGTGATGAAGCCGCGGTTGGCGTTCACGAAGGCCATCGTGACCAGGTACGCGAGGGAGGCGATCTCCTCCTGCCCGTTCGTGACGAGGGCCCCGAACTGCGGGAGCGTATCCAGCGCGGCGGTGCAGAGGATGCGCGCGGCGGGATACTCGCCGCCGGGACAGCCCTTCCCCACCGAGACGATGTCGGGCCGCAGGCCGTACTCGCGGAAGAGAAAGAAGTCGGGCGACCAGATGCAGGACTGGATCTCGTCGGCCACGACTGCCACGTCATGCTCGCGGCAGAGCGCATACGCTTTGGAGAGGAAGTCCTGTTCCAGGCGGACCGCCCCGTAGTTCATGAGCACGATCTCGTGGAAGAAGGCCGCCACCTTGTGCTGCCCGGTATCCCACCGTGCGAGAACCTCGGCGAAGTCGCTGCTGTCGTTGATCTTCACCGGGCGCACGAGCAGGGCGCCGCTCGATTCGAGTTTTGCCGCGAGTGACGGCCACAGGCCCCGCATCACCTGCGTGAGCGTGGTCGTGCCGTGGTAGTTCGCCGCGGTGCCGCCCTCGTAGTCCCCGATGACAAGCACGACCGGTGTGCGGCCTTCGTAGGGAGGGCTTTCCGTTTCCTTTTCGAATCGGTAGAACCGGCGCAGCACGATCTTCAGCGCCGCTTCGACGGCAAGGCTTCCCGTTTCCAGGTTGATGACACGGTTGATCACGTGCGGATCGCGACTCTCCAGCAGCCGTCGGGTCTCTTCACTGCCGCTGCCCCGGTCCGCGGCGGCACCATTGCCGCTGGTGTCCGCCTGCCCGTTCGCCGCGTCAACGAGCCGCTCCTCGAGGAGACGGGTGATGTGACCGCGCGTATTGTTGTGCGTGGCATTCGGAATCCCCAGCCGGCGCGCATTCTCGAGCAGTCGGTAGCCGGGAAAGCCGTGCCCCACCGAGAGGTGGTAGTGCTCCGCCTTGGAAGCCAGGTACAGCCGGCCGTCTTCGCCGACGCGGTAGAGCCCGAGGCCTGAGACGGGCGCGGGCCGTGTCTTGCTCGCATCGTGGAATCCGCGCGAGCCGGCTCCGCGCGAGCTCGCTTCCAGCGCCGGACTGACCCGGGTGCCCACGAACGGGAGCAGCTCATCGATCCTGTCGGCGTATGCCCGTGGATAGAGGTCGACCTTTTCGCCGGCCACGGACCGCGCTTCGGCTGCGCTGGTGCCGTCGAGGAACGCTCGCGCGGCGCAGACAGCGTTCGCATACTCAGCTCCGAGCATGTCTGTGAGCGAGAGCGATACGTTGTCGGGCACCCGCCGCGTGGGCCTGGTACGAGCGGATTCGTTCGCATGCACCCTCACGACGAGCCGCCCCTCCGTCTTGATCGTTTTCGCATGATTCGCCGGAAGTATAGCAGGGATAAAGGCTTGGTCAACCTCGTTTTGCGCGCTTCGATCAAACTTCTTGACAGCAAAGGCAGATGCAGGGTACCAATTTCCGGTGTCCAATCCAGTCGAATCGTCCGCTGCCGATCAAGGGTGGATGCGATGAAGAAGAGCGAGATCCGATCCTCCAAGCTCATGGAAATGCTTCAGCTGAACAGGCGCCTCGACGTGAACACGGTCGCCGATTCGCTGGGGGTCTCGGTTGCCACCGTGAGAAGGCTGCTGGCCCGGCTCGAAACTGACGGGAAGGTAATCCGCACGCATGGCGGGGCGCGGCTCTCACCGCACCTGGGGACGGGATACTCCTACTACGTGTCCTCGACGCATCGCAGCAAGGAGAAGGCGCTCATCGGGAGGGCGGCGGCGGAGATCGTCGTCTCGGGTGATCGCATCTTCCTCGATTCGGGCACGACGGTCCTGAAGCTTGCCGAGTCTCTTTCCATGCGGCTGCAGGCTGCCGCGCTGAAGAACATCGTGGTGCTCACGAACTCCATCGCGCTCGTCGAGGCGCTTGCCCGCTGGTGCAAGGTGATCCTCGTGGGCGGGGAAGTCCGCGTGGAGAGGCGCGACGTCTGGGGCCCGATCACCGAGGAGACCCTTCGGCAGTTTCACGTGAGCAAGGCATTCCTGGGCGCCGACGCGGTCCACATCCGCAGCGGCTTCATGACGACCGACGAGAGCACCGCGAAGATGAACGAGATCATCATGCGCAACACCTCGCACGCCTTTGTGCTGGCCGACGCGGAAAAGTTCGGCAGGGATTCCTTCATCCGCTACGCCGGGCTGCGCGAGGTGGAAGCGGTGTTCACGGACCCGGGCATCTCGGCGGATCTCCTGGCGGACTTCCAGAACGCGGGGGCGCAGATCACGGTGGTGCCGGCAGCGCCGCGGCACCAGGGCCGGGCCACGGAGTAAGGGGCCGGCGCGCCCGGCGCTGAGCCGGCCGCGGCTTTCAGCATCTCCACCGTCGTTTCCCAGCCCACGCACGCGTCGGTCACCGAGACCCCGTACTCCAGCCGCGAGAGGTCCGCGGGGATGTCCTGCTTCCCGTCCCGCAGGCTGGACTCGATCATGAAGCCGACCACTTCCTTGCGCCCGCTCCTCCGCGTCTCCAGGACGCTCTTCAGCACGGCCGGCTGCAGGTTCGGCTTGCGGTCCGAGTTCCCGTGGCTGCAATCCACCATGAGGGACGGGTCGAAGCCCGCGTCACGGAGAAGCTCCGCGGCGTAGATCAGCTCGGGTCTCCTGAAGTTCGTGCTGGTGCGCGACCCCCGCAGGATGACGTGCGTATCCGTGTTGCCCGTTGTATGCAGGACGACGGTCTGACCCTTCTCGTCGATGCCGATGAACGCGTTGGGATGCCGGGCGCTCGCCATGGCGTCTATGGCGATCTGCAGGTTTCCGTCCGTGCCGTTCTTGAACCCCACCGGCATGGACAGGCCGCTCACCATGTTGCGGTGCGTCTGCGATTCCGTGGTGCGCGCGCCGATGGCGGACCAGCTGATGAGATCCGCGATGTACTGCGGAACGATCGGGTCAAGCATTTCCGTGCCGCAGGGAAGCCCCAGGGCCGTGATATCCACGAGGAGCTTGCGCGCGATCTCCAGCCCACCGGAGATGTCGCACGACCCGTCCAGCCGGGGGTCCATGATGAGACCCCTCCAGCCCACGGTCGTCCTCGGCTTTTCGAAATACACCCGCATGACGACGACGAGCCGGTCGCGGTGCTGGTCGGCGAGCTCCCGCAGCCGACCGGCGTACTCCATTGCCGCCCGGGGATCGTGGATGGAACAGGGGCCGACGACCGCCAGGAGGCGATCGTCGTCGTGCCGCAGGATCGCCTTGATGGCTTCCCGGCCTCCCACGACCGTCTCGGCGCAGCGTTCGGTGGTAGGGAATCTCTGTGTCAGTTCCGCGGGACTCGTGAGGGGCTCCAGGCCCCGGATGCGCAGGTCACTCGTGCCTTTCATGTCCCGGGTAGTCTGCCACGGGCGAGGCAGATTGAGAAGCGGCGCAGCCCCAGCCCGGCGGCGGTCTCCGTCGAGCCCATGACCCGGGCCGCTGACTTGTTTCGTGCCATGAAATCCTCCCTCGGTTCTTGCACAAATGTGCAAGTTGAAGTCAACTTCAAGCAGGGCGGCAAAAGCGGTGGGATTCACGATGGCGGGAATCCACACCCTGATGTCCGCCGGGGAATCGCAGGGCCGCTCGCCGAAGGAATGGCCACTTTTCGTTCGCAAGAAGATCGACGAGCGGGAAACGACAATCATTCGGGCCGTGAAGATGAAGAAGGTGCTCCCATCGGTCCTGGCGTGCCGGTGCTGGGATGACTTCACCATGCCCCTGGACGTCTCTCTGCTCGAGGATCAGGAGAAATGACATGAACCCCACTGATGCCGTGACTCTCTCCGCCCGCCGCTCCCGGCTGGCCCGGGCGTTCTCGCTGGAGACACCCGATCGCCCGCCCATTCTCGGCGGCTGGCTGGCCGCACCGGCGCACGTCCAGGCGATCACGGGCTGCACCGAGGAGGACTACTGGGCGCAGCCGGCCCTGTGGGCGCGGCGCGCCGAGCACGTTCTCGGATCGGACGGGGCAGTGGACGTCTTCGTGCCTGTCCAGCAGGGCGGCTACCGCTGCGTCGACCAGCACGTCATGGACGCGCGCGCGGCATACACGATGGAGAGCGTCGTGGCGGAGATCGAGGCGCAGCCCGGTCCCGACGAGGTGCGCAAAGCTTTCGACGAGGAGTCGGCCTACGCGCAATTCGTTTCACTGTTGACATTGGAGCAGGAGAGGTACGGCGACGTGGTGTGGTGTCCAGCCGACTGGGACATGAACCCGATTGCGCTCTGGTACAGCCGTTTCGGCTACGAGAATGCGCTCCTTCTTCCGGCCCTGTTTCCCGAAACTCACCTCAGGCTGCTGCGGGCCTCAGCGGAGCGCGCGAGGCAGCGCGCGACGCTCCAGGCGCGCGCCATCCGGGAAGGGCTGCGCCCGGCCGCCATCCTGGCGGGAGAAGACCTGTGCGGGCGGAACGGTCCCATGATCTCCCCGGAGTTCCTGCGACGGGAGTACTACCCACTCCTCGAGTATGCCATGGAGCCGCTGCGCGGCGCCGGCGCCCGGCTGGTGTGGCACTGCGACGGTGACGTCAGGCCGATCCTGGATGACCTGCTCGCGTGCGGCATCTCCGGTCTCCAGGGCTTCCAGCGTGAATGCGGCATGGAGCTGGAATGGATTGCCAGGCGCCGAACGCGCGAGGGAGACAGGCTGATCATCTTCGGCCCTTTGTCGGTGACGAAGACACTGCCCCTGGGCACGGTCGACGACGTGCGCAACGAGGTGCGCCGCGCCATCGAGGTGTGCCGGTCGGATGCTTCGCTCGTCTTCTTCACGAGCAACACGATCACGCCCGATGTGCCGATCGCCAACGTCCACGCCTTCTGGGACGAGGTCCTGTCGAGTCACTGGTGAGCGCTGCCGGGCCCCGGACCTCGTGTCTCGGCATCGATCTCGACACCACACGAACATCAAGGCGAAGATCGTGGAAAGCGATGGCACCGTCGGCGCCAGCGCGTCCGTCCCGGCGCGCATTCGCCATGGGCCCGACGGCGCTGCAGGTGCTGGACAGTGCGGGACGCTGCGTCGGGCCGATCATAGGGTGGCAGGCTGCGCGGGGCGACCCCTGGGACCGTGCCATGACGACCCTGGTCTCTGCAACCCGGCGGAAGACCGGGAGGACCACGAAATACTCGCGCTCCTCGAGCTCGAGCGCGGGCGCCTGCCGGATCTCCTGCCCTGCACGCGCGAGGCCGGCCTCCCGGTACTGCCCGGACGGCTTGATGGCCTACGACTCGACCATGCCCCGGCCCATCTTGTTCACTCTCTCGTCGAAGGGCGCGCATGCGAGCTGGGCAGGTACCTCGGCTTCCTGGGAGTGGCGGGCGCGACCGGGCGGCGGATCGTCATGTGCGGGAAAGCCGCCACGAGCAGGGTCACGCCAGGGATCATCGCAGATATGCTCGGGCTGCCGGTCGAGTGCATGGTCTTCGTGGAGATCAGCGCGGCGGGAGCGGCAACGCTCGCGCGGGCGCTCGTAGAGCCGCAGACGCCACTCGCAGAGATCGTGGATGGCATGAAGCCGCGCGCGATCCGTTTCGAGCCCGGCCCGGGACAACGGGAGGCGCAGGAGCGATCGCGGGTGTACGTCAGCTCACTGGCCGGAACCAGCGATTGACGGAAGGTCGCGGAGCCTCGGAGCGGGCTTCACGAACAACGGCGAGCGCCGTACACTCATCAACGTGACACAGAAGCCCCGCGCGAAGAAGAAGTCCCCGCTGCCGCGCGCGAGGGAGGGCGCCCGCGGCCGGCTGCGCATCGGGGACAACTGGAACGCGATCACCATCATCGCCCTTTCCCAGAACAATCCGCTGAAGGCCATCGCGGAGTTCGTGGAGAACAGCATCGATGCCCGGGCTCGCACCATCACGATCATCCGCGGGAAGGAGCACGGCGAGTCCTACCTGAAGATCATCGACGACGGGGAAGGCATCCCGCGTGACCCCGAGGGAAAGCCCGACTTCCGATACGTGGCAACCCATATCGGCGATTCGCTGAAGCGTCGCTTGAAGGAGAACGGGGTCACGGGGATCCAGGGCGAGTTCGGCGTCGGCCTGCTGAGCTTCTGGACGGTCGGGGAGCGGCTGACGCTGTCCTCGCCCGGTGCGGACGGACGGACGTGGCAGATGGACATGACGAAAAGCGAGCCGGGGTACTGCAATCAGCCCGCGGCGGACGCTCTTCGCGCATCCCGGGACAGAGCTCCTCGTGCGCCCCCTGCTCGCGGGACTGCGCCAGCTGAGCGGAGAGAAGATACAGAACTATCTCGCCTCGGAGCTCAGGGATCGTATCCGCCGGTCCGGCGTCCGTATCAGGATCCTGGACCGGGCCTCCAAGAAGGACCTGGAGGTGCAGCCCCGCCAGTTCAACGGGAGGCTCCTCCACGAGATCGGCCCCGTATCCTGCCCCCGCGGGGAGATCTACCTCGAGCTGTACCTGAACAGCCAGTCCCTCGAAAACCAGGTCGGGCTGTTCCGCCTGGGAACGAGGGTGGTTCCTTCCCTTGCGGAGATAGAGGCATTGAACGAGGAGCCATGGAACAGCGGCTGTCTCCAGGGCATGGTCGATGCGCCCTTCCTGCAGCTCACGCCCGGGTCGAGGACAGGCGTCATCCACGACGCAACGTTCGAGGATTTCCACGCCGCGCTTGACGGCGTCCGCGGAAGGCTCCTGGAGATCATCGCCCAGGAAAAGGCGGTGGAAGAAGAGCAGGCCAGCCGCACCATCCTGAAGTCGGTTCAGAAGGCTTTCAAGGAGGCCTTCCTTACACTGCCGTCGGAGGAGTACGACTGGTTCAGTCATCGAGGCGCGATGCGAAACACGCCTCCGGCGCCTGAGGGACAAGCGGCAGGTGGCGCTGCCCGGCAGCGACGCGGAAGGAACTGTGAGTCCCGAGGCAGCTTCCGAGCGGGCAGCGGCGAAGAGTGGCGAAGAGGCGCCCGCCCCGAGCCGCGACTTCTTCGCGTATCCCGGCCCTCTTTTCGGCGCCGTGATCTCCCCGTCCAGCGCTGTCGTCAAGGTGAAAACGGAAAGAGGCTTCCGTTGCATCGCCCGCGACAGGAGCCGGCGGCCCGTCGAGGAAGGCGTGGAGATACGGTGGGCTATTGTCGAGGGCGACGGGACGCTTTCAGATGACAGCGGCGAGATCGCCACGTTCACGGCCCCCGAGGAGCCGGGGCTCACGGTGATCGAGGCCCGCGTGACCCAGGGAGACGTTGCCGTGACGGCGCGGGCCCTGGTCACGAGCGCGGAGAGCCTGATGGAGAAGGAGCCCGGCGATGGCGAGGGGGGCGCGAAGGGGCTTCCTGGCTACACGTTTCTGCGGGCCCCCGGCGAGCTGTGGCGCTCCCGCTACGACGCGCAGAGCAACCTCGTCGTCGTCAACAACGGGCACCGTGACTACGTCTTTGCGGCGCAGAAGCACGCCCGCAAGCTCAAGTACATCTGCCGGCTCTTCACCAAGGAGCTGGTCCTCGCCAACTTCCCCGGGTTCAACAGCGCCGAGCTCCTGGAGAGGGCAATCGAGCTGTCGCTCTATGCCGAAGAGCACCTGAAGTGAACTGTTTCTCCGGCCGCTCCTGACACGGTCAGGCCCCCCGGCGTGGTCTCCCTCAAGCTGCGCGCCGGCATTTCTGTCGCCGCAAAAGGCGAGAGGGCTCTTGCAGCCTGAGATCAACGGCTACCGTGGGGCGGGCTTTGGCGACGTGTGGAAGGAGTATGCCGCTATCTGCGTCATTGGCGCCGTCTTCGTTGCGGGATCGGCGTGGCGCTTCAGGCGGATGCTGGTTGCATAGGAAGGAGTACGAAGCACTATCGCTTGCCCTGGGCGCCGTTTCTCCCTTGTGCGCCGTAGCCAGCGTCCATGAAATGCAGTCACTGTACCTTCCGTCGCTTTCCCTGCAGGGGGAATACGCGCGGCTCTCCGGTATCCCGGCGGGGAGCTTCACCATCGACCTGCCGGCGCCCCTGTGGTGAGGCTCACTCGGCTGGAATCGGCGCCATGCTCATGACGGCCTGCACCGGCAGATCACTTGGCGGCCGCGGGAGTGGCAAGCGTGAAAGAAGGATCTGTCAGCTCGAAGATGCGGGAGATGTCACTGCCACCGATGAAGACCCTGTGTTTGTCGTCGACGAATATGGCGTCAACTCCTGCCTGCCGGGCAAGCTTCATTCCCTCCTCCTGCCCGACGGCGAAGAGGGAGGTCGTGAGGCCGTCTGCATCGAACGATCGATCGGTAATCACCGTCACCGACGTCAAGCCGTTGTCGACAGGATAGCCGTTCGTCGTGTCAAGGATATGGTGGTAGCGCTTTCCGTCCTTGATGAAGAACCGCTCGTAGACCCCGGAGGTGACCACCGTCCTGTTGCGCACACGCACGATGCCCAGTGAGCTTCCGCGTGGCGCGTCGGGATTCTGGATGCCGATGCGCCACTCCGACCCACCGGACTTCGAGCCCACGGCCAGCACGTTGCCGCCCAGATCGATGAGAGCGCTGCTGACCCCGCGGCTCCGCAGTACCTTTGCGACCTCGTCGGCCGCGTAGCCCTTGGTCGTTGAGCCCAGGTCCAGTGACATGCCCTTGCGCGTGAGAAACACGGTCTGGGCGCTATCGTCGAGGACGATATCTTTCCAGTCCACGAGGGACAGCGCAGAGCGAATCTCCCCAGGGGCAGGGACGCGGGCGTGATCGGTGCCGATTCCCCACAGCTTCACGAGCGGGCCAACGCTGGCATCGAAGCGCCCCGACGTGATCGTGGAGTAGTACAGGTCTTTCCTGAGCACCGCCATGACGTCCGGGCCGACATGCACCGGGCGGACACCTGCACCGTCGTTGACGGCATCCACCTCGCTGCCTTCACGCGTGACTGTGAACTCGCCGTCGAGCTGGAAAAGGCGATCGAAGGCCGCGTCCAGGGCAGCTTGTCCACCGGCCCCTTCGAAGCGAATCGTGCACGTCGTGCCAAGGACATAGTCGGTTCGCGCCAGTTCATGACGGGGGGCCACGCATGCCGCGAGCGGCAGGAAAGCAAGAACAGCCAGGTAGGCCCGCGGGAGGCTGAGACGTGTCACTCTTTGCTTCATTCTGACCCTTTCCAGGTTTGCGTAGGGGATATCCATGCGGAATCCCCGACTCGGTATCTGCTTCATTCGCCGGGCCGTGGTAACTCTCGGGGCAGACCACCATCACCCGGCACGACGATCTCGGGAGGCGACCTCTACCACAACATACTCTGATTCCTTCATGCAGAGCATGAACGTTTCGTTCATGGTGAAGCACCGACGTCGGGCGGCGTGCAGCCAGTCGCGGAGAGACGGCATCCGCCATCTCTCTCATTCGAGGTCGATGAGCAGCGCTTCGTACGCCGGCAGGCAACCGAAGCTGATGGTCAGGAAACCATCCGAGTGCCTCCAGGAAACGAGCTGACCCGAAACAGCGCGCACCTCGGTGACGCGCTGAGGACCCACGCGAAGCGCGACCTCCACGTCCTTCACCGGGAGCACGTACCGGACCGGGTCCGGGTAGTGCTGGTTTGTGCCCTGGTTGGTCAACACCAGGAGCCACCGGCGACCGTGGGGGCTCCGGTGGACCGTGATCTCGACCGAAGGGGGAAGGGTGGTGCGGAGGAGCTCAGGGCTTCCGCCGCTCGCCCAGCGAACGGCAGCGGCGAGAACAGCAAGCGTGTCGGTGTCTGCGAAGCGGAGGGCAGCCCCGTCGAGCTCGGCGGCAATGTAGACCGCCCGTCCCTTGCCGGCCTGCTTGCCGACGATCAAGGGCCTGACCGCTTCCCAGGGGTACCACCCGATCACCGAGTGGTCAGGGTGCATGCGCGAGTAGTCGAAGTCGATCACCTGGGCGATCTGTACCGCTTCGGACGCGGCCTCCATCTCCACGTAGGGAGCTCTGAACGAGAGAAGGCGCCCCCCCGTGCTCGTCCACTCCGGCTCCTCGCAACTCACCCGGTAGTAGGTCTGCGGCAGACTCGTTCCCCGCGGTACGAATGCCTCGGGAGACGGATTGATGATCTCCCCGTGCAGTCCCGTCACTCCCGCGAGGGCGGCCAGCCCCGGGCGCGCCCGAGGGTCGCCGTCGCGATCACGGAATCCCGTGCGGTAGGTCATCACCAGCCCGCCACCGCTCTCGACGAAGGCCCGGATGATCTCCTGGACCTTGTCGGAGAGCTTCTCGGCGTTCGCCAGCACCACGACCGGAAACTGCGCCAGCCCGCCCTCCTCGATGTCCTCCGGGACAATGACCCGCGTGAGAATGTGATGCTCCAGGAGCGCCTTGTAGTAGCCGCGGAAGCTGTCATCCAGGTACGTGCCGGGCCTCGCGCCTCCGATGGGAGCGTTCGTGAAACTCGCCGGCGAGGTTGGCGCCGGGATGCGCGCTGGCGAGACGCGGGCCGAGATCGAGAGGACCGGCCCAGTGGAGGAGCGCGGCCTGCGCGACGATCTGCGCATCAACGAGATACGGCCGCATCGCGAGCTCCGCGGCATACAGCTCCCTGACCACGGGCAGGGTCGTGCGGTCGATTTCGAACTCGTTCTGGATGTGCAGCTGCACCGTGGCTCCCTTGTGCAGGATGCTCATGAAGTTCAGACGGATGTGGTCGGGCGAGCGGGGGGAGTAGTCCTGGTCCACGTGCTTGTCGATGAACATCGATGAGTATACCGGCCGCCGTGTCTCGGCGCGCACGATCTGCGTGTGCAAGCCCAGCTCCCGCAGCGGGATCTCCAGCGCGGTCCAGCCGGCCGTGTAGCCCCACTGCCTCTCCATAGACACCGCGTCCACATACCGCGCGAGCTCGCGCAGGTTGACAGCGTCCGGGAACCATCCCACCCCGACCAGGACCGTGCCGGGCCGTGCCTTCTCCACTGCCGCACGCACGCGTCGGTAGACGCGGGCGGTGTTTTCGTGGCGGAACCTGGTGAACTGCTCGTCGGCAAGCAGCTCATCCTCTGTGCACGTGGGGATCTCGCGGCCGTACTCGCGGCGGAAGCGCTCCTGGCAGTAGCTGCAGAAGCACCGGCGCCCCGCGATGCCCTCCATGTAGACCCCGTCCAGATCGTATTTCCCGACCACTTCGCCCGCGATCCGGGCCAGCCAGTCTGCGTAGGGCGAGTTGGGGCAGACCAGCCGGAAGTTCCACTCTACGGGACTGCCGTCCCGGTTGCGCCGGCGCCAACCTGGATGGGTATCCGCGACGTAGTCATTATTCATGCCGAGGAAGCCGACGAGAAGGCGCTGGCCACGCGTGCGCGTGCCGTCGCGCAGCAGCCGCATGAGGTCGTGCTGTCCGACGTGGCTGTCCTTTGGGGCGAGACTGCTCTCGTAGACGGGACGACCGCCGGAGTCGTAGCAGTACACCAGGGCGTTCGATCCCGTCTCCCGCATGGTATCCAGCAGGTCATCCACGTAGCGCGGCGCGTCCAGCGACATCCACGGGTTGATCCATTCGAGGTTGATCGCAGGAAAGTGCAGCCAGCTTCCATCGTCCATCGTGTCACCTCTTCGAACTTCGACGCCTCATTCCACGCGCACCTTCTTCCCTTGGCGAGCGCTGTCCAGCGACGAGAACGTCATGCTGATGCTCTTGTCGTTGTCGTGGCAGTCTGTCTGTGACGGCCGGCCCGCGATGAGAGACTCGAACATTTCGTCAAGGCAGCCGTGGTGCTGCGTATTCCCATTCCACGAGGTCAGTGGCTCGAAACGCTCGAAAGCGTCGCGCGCCGCGGCGCCCTCAACGCGGATCTCCGCCCGCGGCGCGCCGAAGCCGTCCCACATGACGGTACCCTTGCTGCCGGTGACGCGCCAGCTTGACTCCCACGAGGTCCAGCACCCCTCCGTGCCCATGGTGCAATTGTAGACGAACACCGTGCCGTCGGACATCTCGAAGATACACGCCCCCGCCGCGTCTCCCCTGTACTTGGATTCGGGTGGGTTGTAGCTGTGGCAGAAGACGGTATCAGCTTCACGCCCGGTGATGAACCTCACCTGGTCGAACGTGTGGATGGCGTTGTCCTGCAGCATTTGCTTTTCCAGGGTGTTGCGGATGCTCGCGAGGTCTTCAGGCACGAAAATGTCTGCGCTCGCCATCCAGAGCTTCCCGAGCCAGCCCGATGCCACCAGGTCCTTCATGGCCCGCACGGGTTTCTGGTAGCGGCGGTTCTGCATGACAGAGTATGTCTTCCCCGTGCGCTCCGCGGTCTTGAGCAGCATCCTGGCCTCCACCCGCGTGAGGGTCATGGGTTTCTCCCCGAAAACGTGGCAGCCCGCCTCCAGCGCCTTGGTAACAACATCGCTGTGCGTGGTGACGTACGTCAGGTCGTAGACAATGTCCGGCGTCTCTCTTGTCAAAGCCTCATCGATACTGACGAAGACGGGGCACGACAAGCCGTACTTCGCCAGCTTTGCCTGCGCCGCATCCCACGACGAGCACCCTGAACTCCCTGGTGTTTTTCACGGGCTCCTCCTATGCGCGCAGAATGGAAAAGTTGCGCGGTGCCGGCGCATACCATCCCGCGCGCCGTGATATCTCGCTGGCCGCTTCGCGTATCATGGCGCCAAGCTCCCGTGCCTTCTTCAGCGGGAGCCGAGAGGCCGGTCCTGAAATGCCCAAGGCCGCAACGGGAGACCCCTCGTGGTTCAGGATGGGAGCCGCGATGCAGTGTATGCCGGGAAGGTATTCCTCAAAGTCCAGCGCAAAGCGCTGATCCCGCACCCGCAGGAGTGCCTTTCTCAGCACGGCGGTGGCCGTGATCGTCTTTGGCGTGTACCGGACGTAGCGGGCGGGAAGGCACTCCTTCACCTGGTCATCCGGGAGAAACGCCATGATCGCCCGGCCCAGGGCCGTGCAATACATGGGTTCCCGGGAGCCGACCTGGGTGTTTACGAAGAGCGCTTCGTTGCTCTCAACCCTGTCGATGAAAACAATATCCGTGCCCACGGCGACCGCCAGGTGCGCGGTTTCCCCCGACCTCTTTGCCACCTGCGTCATGAAGGGCCGCGTTGCCTGCTGGATGTCGAACCCGCGGACAAGGGAATCATGGAGACCGAAGATCTTCAGCCCCAGTGTGTAGCGCCGTGTCTCCTGGTCCCGCAGGAGGTAACCGCGGCGCTCGAGAGTGAGGAGAAGCCGGTGAACGGTGGCCTTGTCCCATTTCAGCTTCAGGGTGAGGTCCTTCAGGCCAACGGGATGGGCGGCGGACTCTACCGCTTCAAGGAGCATCAGGCCCTTGTCCAGGGACTGGATAATGTGGGTGTCAGGTTTCCTCTTCATGCGGTTTTGAAGGGACGGGGCCTCAGAAGCCTGTCGTTCCAGATGCCTTCCGTTCTCCCAGGATCTGCGCAACGCATGCCACGACGTTCCGAACGGAAAGCCCCAGGGAGTCATAGACCGCCGCGTCATCGCCGGATTCCCCGAAGACATCGGGAAAACCGATGCGGCGCACGGGTACCGGGTGACGCTCCCCCATGAGCTCGCACACGGCGCTGCCCAACCCTCCGATCACGGAGTGATTCTCCAACGTGACGATGCCCCTGGTTTCCAGCCCCGCCGCGACAATCGCCTCCTCGTCCAGCGGCTTGACGGTATGCACGTGGATGACCCGCGCGTCGATCCGTCGGGATGCCAACTCCGCTGCCGCCTCCATGGCCAGCACGCTCATGGTGCCTGTTCCGATGAGCGCAATGTCGCGGCCCGGACGCAGCACGTGCGCTTTTCCCCAGGTGAAGCGATATTCGGCCGGATCCAGGATCACGGGGCTCTGGTGCCGCGTGGTGCGCAGGTAGACAGGGCCCTCGTACGCGGTCGCCGCCAGCACTGCCAGACGGGTCTCCACGGCGTCGACGGGATCGATGATCGTCATCGAGGGCAGGGCACGCATCGCGGCCACGTCGTGCATGGCCTGGTGCGTAGCACCCGCCTTGCCGGTCGGTATGCCCGCGTAGGAGCCGTTGATCTTCACATTCAGCCGGGGATATGCCACGGAGAGCGCAACCTGGTCCAGTGAGCGCCGTGCCGCAAACGCTCCGAACGTGGAGACCCAGGGCACGAATCCGCCGACCGTGCTGCAGCCCGCTGCGGCGCAGACCATGTTCTGCTCCGCGATCCCCATCTGAAAGAAGCGCCCGGGGAAGGCGTCACGGAAGAGCCACGTCCCCGTGGACGTGCAGACGTCCGCGTCGAAGACGAGCACGCGAGGGTCGGCGCGTCCCACCTCCACCAGCGCCTCGCCGAAGGCTTCGCGGTTGGCCTTCTTCATCGCCATTCCCTCGTCTTCTCCGCCGAGGCGCCCAGCTCCTCGAGAGCCGCCAGGACTTCGCCGCGCGTCGGCGTCTTCGAATGCCATGGAATCTCGTTCTCCATGAAGGACACCCCTTTCCCTTTCACGGTGTGGGCCAGGACGGCGAGCGGTGGCCCGGGACGGGGTGCGGAACCGCTGCGCCCCGGCCCCAGGACGCCAAGGACCTGGCGCATGTCATGAGCGTCGATCTCCTCCACGTGCCAGCCAAAAGACCGCCACTTGTCGGCAAGCGGTTGCACGGACAGCGCAGCCTCGACGCGGGACGAGAGCTGCAGTTCGTTGCAGTCCACGATGCACGTGAAACGAGGAATGGCGTGCGCTCCCGCGTACATCGCCGCCTCCCACACCTGGCCTTCCTGCATCTCCCCGTCTCCCGTCACCACATAGACGTGGAAGGCCTTTCCCGCCGCGTCCCTGCCGATGCACATCCCCAGCGCCGCGGAAAACCCCTGGCCGAGCGAGCCGCTCGTCATGTCCACGCCCGGTGTCCTGCGCATATCCGGATGGCCCTGGAGCGCGGAACCAAGCTGGTCGTAGGTCGAGAGGACGCTGTCAGGAAAATAGCCGGCAGCGCTGAGCACGGTGTAGTACGCGGGGGCGGCGTGTCCTTTGGACAGCACGAAACGATCCCGGTCTTCCCAGGAGGGATCCTCAGGGTCTATCCTCATGGCGCTGAAATAGAGTGCCGTGAGCAGTTCCACGGCGGAGAGGGACCCTCCCAGGTGCCCCGCCTCGGCCCGAGCCACGAGGGTGATGAGCCGGATGCGAATCCCGCGGGCAAGCTCCTCGAGCTCATCAATGTCGTTGATGGTCCGTCGATTTCTCATCACGTGCGCTCCCTAGAGCCCGATGCGGTGGTGTTCCGCCTGGACGTCCGCGCACCAGGTGCCCACGTTCCAGGTCCCGTACACGCCGAGCCCTCCGCGTTCATCGCTGCCCGCATAGACGGGAACGTGAACGAGGCTCAAGCCCCGGTGGTCATATGCCGCGTGGAGTGCATCGGAGAGCGCCTGCGCGTCAAAGCCGGCGAAGAATCCCTTCACGCCTTTCACGGAGGAAGCGAGGGCCGCGTAGTCCACGCTGACGGAATCCCACGTCCTGTACGCGGTGCCGTGCTGAGCCACCTGGAGGCCTGAGATGGCGGCCATGCGCCGGTTGTCGAAGACGATGATGCAGCCGCGGGCACCGTGTTCCACCGCGTCGATGAGGATCTGCGGGTTCATCGTGAAGCTGCCGTCCCCGCTGAACGCGAAGGTGTAGCGGGGACTGCTCGCCATGGCCGTGGCGAGGATGCCGCTCGCCGCGAAACCCATGTAGGAGGAGCCGGTGTCAGAGAAGACCAGGCCAGGCTCCTCTTCTTCAAGGAGCTGGAACCCGTTTGCCTGGACGTCACCGGCGTCAAAGAGGCAGACGCCACCGCGCGCACGCGCGAACTCACGGACGGCGTGGATGGCGACCGGCTGCGTCAGTACCGTCCGGCCCCACGCGGCGTCAGGGAGACCCGGCTGCGCCAGCCTCGCGGCCTTGAGAGCTTCCCACTCGCGCTTCTTCTGCCTGTTGATCGTGAGCCAGGGGGACTCGACGCCGGAACGCACGAGTCCTTCTGTTTTCAGAACAGCTATCAGCGCGCGGAGGTTCTCACGGGCGTGCCCCGTGATGGCCAGGCACCTGTTGTAGTGGAACGCGTCGCGGGGGTCCGCATTCATGTTGATGACAGCCGCCGCCTTCTTCCACGCTGTACCGGAACAGTCCCACTGGCAGACCGCGCGAGCGCCAACGACAATCGCCAGGTCTGCGTTCTCCATCGCGAAGTTTCCGCACAGAGTACCCTTGGACCCGCCGACAGACATGTACCTGTCCTCGGAATAAGGCACAACTCCCGTGCCTCCCGCTCCGGAGACGATCACCGCGTCGGTCAACCTGGCAAGCTCGACCATCCCGGGCCCGCATTCCTGCGCGCCTCCGCCATACTTGATTGTAATGGCGTGTGAGTCCCTTATCAGCCGTGCCGCTTCGTGCAGCGCGCCGTCAGACGCCGTCACGGTCGGAAAGTACCGGGGAGCGTCGCACAACTCCAGGAGGTTGCAGTCCACGATGGCCTCGGCCTGCGTGTTCAGCGGCAAGAGGAAGAAGAAGGGGCCGGGCCGCGTGGGATGGAAGACCGTCGAGGCCCCGCAACGAAGGGCGGAGAACACGGCGAAAGGCGTGTGCAGGCAGAAACCGGCAGCCGCGGCGTTCACCATGGAGAGAAAGGAATGCTGAGGATGGCCGGGTATGGCCTGCATATTCGGGCCCTCGGCGTGCGTGGTCTCATCTCCGCAGATGTAGTAAACCCCGACGCCATTCGAGGAAGGAACGATGGATGCCGCGAGCGCTTGATGGGCCCCCGGGCCGATGGAGGTGACCACCGCGGCGTATTGTCCGTACTGCCAGCGCAGCAGGGTGGCGCAATGGGAGGCCTCGATCTCGCTGCGCACATTTGTACGTCTTCAGGAGGCCCGCCGCCTCGTAGAGGCGCATGATGTTGGCCAGGGACGTGGTGCCGTGGCCGAACACGGCCACGAATGTGTGTACCCCCTGCATGAGCAGTCCCAGAACGAGCGTCTCGGAGAGGGACATCTCGACGGGGCTTCGAACAGCGCCCGAGGCAACCGCCTGCCGGATCCCCCCGGCTTCCCGAATGGCGTTCGCCCGTGCCCCTATCCCATCATCCGTGTCACGCATATTCCTCCGTTTCTATATACAAAATAAGGTTGACATTATATCAAACGTGCTGAGAGAATGCAATCGGAGCCCGTCAGCGATTGGGCGGCTCCGAGGAGGGAGGACAGGGAGACGCGTATCGCAGTGGTGAGCGAGGTGAGTGCGACGGAAAAGAACGCGGCGCTCATGGAAGCCCTCTCGGGGAGAGGACACCACGTGTACAACGCCGCGATGAACCCGAGTGCAGCAACCCCGGGCCTCACCTACATGAACACGGGTTTCCTTGCCACGTTGCTCCTCAATGCGGGTCGGGCGGATCTCGTGGTGGGCGGTTGCGGCACGGGGCAGGGTTTTCTGAACTCAGTCATGCAGTACCCCGGGGTAGTCGCGGGCCTGATCGTGGAGCCCCTTGATGCGTGGCTCTTCGCAGGATCAACGCGGGCAACTGCATTTCCCTCGCTCTCAACAAGGGGTACGGATGGGCGGGGGATGTCAACCTCAGGATGATCTTCGATTGCCTTTTCCAGGCTGAATCCGGCACTGGATACCCGGCCTCGCGCGCGGATTCGCAGGCATCCAGCCGCGCCATTCTGCACTCGGTATCCCTGGCAACGCACAAGGCCTTCGCGGACATCGTGCGCGTTCTTGACAGATCCATTGCGGCCCCCCGGTACTCGAGTTCCCCGGCGTCTGGGATGCGTTGGACGTGGATTCTCTCTCGAGCCCCGACCTGCGCGCTGCGTTGTCTTCCCGTCGCGCGGACTAGATGGCGCGTTCGCTCGGCGTTGCACAAGGGGGAGTAATGGCGGACACTTCATCCTCCCGCGCGCGCAGAGCGCGCGGAGCTCCGTCGCTGGCCGGATGTCATGATTCGCGAGGCGACAGAATGAGAAGACCAGTCGAAGGAGTCCACGCGGGAGGAGGCACCATCTCGTGAAACCCATCCGTTTCGGCATCGTGGGGTGCGGCCGTATTTCTGACCTGCACCAGCTCGGCTACCAGGGCAGGACCGATGCGCAGATCGCTGCCGTGTGCGACATCGACCCGGCGACCGCGGAGGCGAAGGCCCGGGCCTGGGGCGTGGAAAAGGTCTACACCGACTACGCGCGCCTGCTGGAGGACCGCGAGGTGGACGCCGTGGAGCTGCTCACGCCCCACCACCTGCACTGCGCCATGACCGTGGCGGCCTGCCGGGCAGGCAAGCACGTTTCCGTGCAGAAGCCAATGGCGCTCTCCGCCGCGGAGGCTGATGAGATGATCGGCGCCGCGAGCCGGGCGGGAGTCCTGCTGCGTGTCTACGAGACCTTCGCCTGCTACGCCCCGGCGGTGCGCGCCAGGCAGATGATAGACGCGGGAGAGATCGGAGAGGTCCAGGCGGTGCGCATGCACGTTAACACGGGCACGGGCGGCTGGAAGGTGCCGCTTTCCGCAAGAAAATGGCGCTACGACGTCACACAGTGCGGCGGCGGACCCCTCATTTTCGACCACGGATACCACCTCTTCTCCGTGGGCTATTTCCTGGGGGGGCCCGTGGAGAGAGTCTACGCCTGGATTGACGGGACGACGGTCACGGACTCGGCCGGAACGCGCACGATGGACGCGCCGGCCGCCATCATGTTCCAGTACAAGGCGTCGCGGCGCTATGGCCTCCTGGACGTGGAGTACACCCCCTCCATGAAGATGGATTCGCTTTACTACACGGACGACGACCGCATCGAAGTGATCGGGAACAGGGGCATCATCTTCATCAATCGCTACACGAATCGAACCATGGATCTGCCGGAGCTCATGTTGTTCCGGGACGGCGCAACCACGGCACTCCAGGTGGAAGGCGTGGAATGGCACGACAGCTTTATCGCCACGACACGCAACTTCTTTGACGCGATCAGGAATGGCACCGGCCCTGTGTTGGATGGCCCCACGGGCAAGGCTGTCCTCCAGTTCACGCTGGCCGCCCTGCAGTCCGCGGCCACCGGTCGCGAGATCAGGCCTGACGAGGTGAAGTAAGGAAAGCACAGGGGGGAACGGAGGCGTTCCAAGGAAGGTGTGCCGCATGGCCTTCGCGGAGGAGACAGTACGTGCCGCCTGGTCCTTATCGGTTGGCCGTGCCGCTGCCGATCTGGGTATGGGCATGTCACTGCACCAGTCCGAAGACCCTCCGATCTCCCTGGCCTCGCACCGCGACATTCTTCACCATCGTGAAGAGGCCGGAAAGGCTGTCGTCGCTCTCTATTGCGGTGTCGTGGCGCTTGACCAACCCGTCCACGGTCGTATCGCAGCCCACGGCGAAGCAGAATACGCCGGGCGTCAAGGCGAATACCTTAGCGCACGAGGGGGTGCTTGCGATCCACAAGCGTCTCCGTATAATCGCGGATAGTGAAAATCAGCTTCGTGATTCCCGCCTACAACGGGGCGCGCTGCATCGTCTTTCGGAACAGGTGGCACTTTTCAGCGGAATACGCAGCCCCCACGGAGAAACGGAATGGATGAGCTGGAGAAGGTGCAGGCCATATCCCTCGGCGGACAGGCGAGGGAGCAGGCGGTCAGAGAATTCGCAGAGTGCCTTACGGGCTGGCATGTCACCATGCCCCCGGGAGAAGCGATTGTCCAGGATTTCGGCCTGGGAGATTTTTGCAAGGACGGGCTGATCGAATGCTGGGTTGCCAATGAGACGGCGGCGGGCTATTGCGGCAAGTTCCTAATCGTCTTCGACGGGCAGACCTGTCCCGCCCACCACCACCGCATGAAGCACGAGACGTTCTACGTCATGCACGGTAAGATCCGCATGACGCTGGAAGGCGCGGACCGCGTCATGAAGCCGGGTGACGTGCAGACGATTCTTCCGGGCGCGCCCCACAGCTTCCTGGGAATCGGGCCCGCGCTGCTGCTTGAAGTCTCCCAGCCCTGCCTCCTGGACGACAACTACTTCGCCAACACACGGATCCCGATCGGGGGGAATTATAAAAGGTCCCGAGTTCGTGCGCACGGCATTCATGGTGCTCCATGAGCTGACGAGACTGCCGAATGAGTGAGTGGTGAGCACGAGGGCGCGGACCCTCCTCGTGGGGATCGATCTCGGAACGACGGTCTGCAAGGCCCTTGTTTTCGATCCGGAGTTACGGCACGTCCGGGCAATCGGCATCAGCTCCCAGGGCATTTCATTCGTGCCCGTTGATGGAGACGGCGCGCCTCTACGGCCCGCATTCAGCTGGCTGGACACACGCGCAACGGGGCAGGGACGCCTTCTGCGGGAGACCCTCGGGGAAGCGCGGATCTTCGCCCTCACGGGCAAGCGCTGCCATGAGACATACCTCCTGCCCAAGCTGCTCTGGTTCCGTGAAAACGAGCCCGCGACGTGGAAGAAGTGCCGGCGCATCCTCATGCCCCTGGATTTCATCATCGCCCGGCTCACGGGAGAATACGCAACCGACCACACCATGGCGTCGGGGACTATGCTCTAGGCATCACCGAGCAAGGGTGGTCCGCGCCATTGCTGGACGCCTTCGGGCTGAACAGCGGGATGCTGCCTCCGCTCAGGTGGGCAGGAACGCCTGTCGGCAGACTACGCACGGAGGCCGCGGAAACCCTGGGCCTGCCGCCCGAAGTGATGGTGACCATGGAGGCCAGGACCAGAAGGTGGCCGCACTCGGAGCCGGCATCGATGGAGAGAAATGCACGATCTCGCTGGGAACGGCCATGGCGATCACCCAGAAGTGCGAACGCCCCGTGATCGATCCGCGCATGCGCATCCCGTGCCTCTCGGACGTCTTGCCCTGCCGCTGGCTGTTGGAAGGCTCCGCGATCTGCTGCAGTGTCCTGGACTGGGCGAAGCAGGCATTCTTTCCCGGCCTGGCAGATGCGGAACTGGATCGCCTGGCCGAGGCGGAAGAGGATCGACCCTATGCGCCATTATTTCTTCCTTACTTCTCCGGCTCCTCCGTCCCATTCCATGATCCCAGCGCCCGCGGAACTCTTCACGGGCTGGATCTCTTCACGACGCCCGGCCAGATTGTACGCAGCATCTACGAGGGCATCGCCTTCGTCCTCCGCGCGAACGTCGAGGTGATGGAGGGCATTTCCCGCTCGGTGGAAGGACTGCGAATCTTCGGCGGAGGCTCGCGGAGTGACGTCTGGTGCAGGATCATCGCGGACATCGTCGGAAGGCCCGTGAGCGCGCTCGCCACCCCGGAGGCAGCGTCCGTCGGCGCGGCCATTCTCGCCGGCATGGGAAGTGGCGTCTTCGACCGGCCCGAAGATGCTTTCGTCCATCTCGCCGTGCGAACATAGTACGAACCGCGGAAGAAGGGCGCGGATCGCTATGACAGCATGTATGGCGAGTTTCTGAGGCTCAGCGGAAGGCTCCTGCGGCAGGACGGGTAGTCGATCCATTTCGCAAGAAGGGGTTTTCATGGCACACAGGCTGATGGCAGGCGTCTCGCTGGTGGATATCTCTCCCGGGCCCGGCATCGAGCTCGATGGCTATCCCCACCACCCCCGTCACAACAAGGGCGTCCACGACCCGCTGTACGCGGGCTGCATCTGGCTGGACGACGGGGGCGTGAAGCTTGCGTTTGTCTCCCTCGACCTGCTGATGCTCTCCAAGAAGGAAGTCCACGCGGCCAGGGACGAGATTGCCCGTCAGACCCCCATTCCCGCGCAAAAGGTCATGATCACACGCTCGCACACGCACTCCGGCCCCTGGACATCGGGAAGGCTCGACATGGAAGGCCTGGAGCAGGATCTGGCGCCGGACCCCGGCTACCTGTCTCTCTTGCGGCGGAAAATCGCCTCCGTGGTGAAGGAGGCCTGGGACGGACGGTTCGAGGCGGCGGTGGGAGTGCAGAAGGGAATCTGCGGGCGGGAGAAGGGTGTGGGCGGCAACCGGCGCGACCCCGACGGTATCGCGGACCCCGAGGTGTGGGTCATCGGCGTGAGGGATGCCGCGGGCAGAACACGGGGCTGCCTGGTGAGATACGCCTTGCATCCGACCTTTCTCCATTCGAACAACATGCACGTCTCCGCGGACTACCCCGGGTGCATCAGGAATCACCTTGCGTCGCGCGCGCCGGGGATGACGCTTCTTTTCGCCCAGGGATGCTCGGGAGACCAGAGCCCGCGGTATTTCCGGTCAGCGAAGACCTATTCTGAGGCGATACGCGCGGGCTCGGCTATCGGTGAGGAGGCCGCGCGCGTGCTGAAGACTATGGAGTTCCACTCTGATGCCCGGCTGCTGGTGAAATCTGTCGAAACCGACCTCGAGACCCGGGTTCTCCCGTCGCTGGCCGATTCCATGAAGGCCGTGGAGACCGCGCGCGCACTGGGAGAAGGTGAAGTCAGAGAGCACGGTCGAACGGGACATCTGGAACGCTGAGCTGGCGCTCCTGGGGGCCGAGGGTACGCTGGGCTACGTCCGCGTCAGGGAACGGGGAGAGCGCTTGTCCCTGCTGCACGACGAACTGCCGGCCGAGGTCCAGCTGATCGGGATCGGCGATGCGAGGGTGATCGGGCTGCCGGGGGAGCTGTTCGTCGAGTTCGGGCTCACCATCCAGCGTAACGCGCCGTTCAACATGACTTTCGTGATTGAGCTCGCCAACGGATGCTTGCCGGGATATGCGTGCACGGCCCAGGCGTACTCAGAGGGCGGGTACGAGACAGGAGCGTCGCTCCTCACGGGCCGCTCCGGCGAGCAGCTCGTGGAGGCCGCGGCGCGCCTGCTCCGGGAGTCACGAGCTTCCTAGTCTGCCATGAGGTATCACACGGGAATGCCGCGCGGCCGGGCTCGCCCGCAGGGGCGGAGCGCGCAAGAAGACGCTGCAATCCTCCGGCGGGGAAGAGCCCTCATGTCCTTTCCATTTGAAAACTGTCGTTCTCGCTCCGGAAGGTCGCCTCTCCCGTTCTGCGAAATCCGAGGCTCTCGTACAATGTCCATGCGCGGGCGTTCGCCTTCAGTACGGTGAGAGCCACCTTTTTCGCGCCGCGCGCATCGGCTTCCGCGAGCACCCGCACGGCCATCCGTCGTCCCCATCCCTGACACTGCGCGCCTTCCGCAATCCCGATGCCGAAAACGGGAAGCTCGGAGTCGACATTCCAAATGAACGCGTGACCGCAGATGATCCCCCCTGGATCGAACAATCCGAAAGAGAGATGCATCCCTTTGTCAGTGTCCACCAGGAACCTCTGCAGTATCGACACGGTCACCCGGGGGCCGAAAGGCTCGAATAGCTCCGTGACCGACGCCGGCAGAGCAGAATAAAAGCTCAGCAGAGCCTGCAGGTCTTCGGATGTCATTGGGCGCAGCTCCATGGCGGTTCTTCCAGCCGCTACCATCGCACGTTCCATGCAGTGAGTGAAGTCCTTGGCGAGGGAATGGCCACCAGCCCGCAGGAAAGCCGCAGCATACAGATGGAGGGGGCAGTACGCGAGTACGCGTTCGGCGAGTACGCCGTACCATCGGCGCGGCAGGGCTTGACTTCCGTGTTGGGCCGTCCCTTCTCCTGCTCGCTGTGGAAACCGCGTGCGCGTTCTCGCTATCATCACCGACCCCTCTCGGGTCGAGCGGATCCTCCCCCGGGCTCAGCGCGCAGCAATCACTCCCTTTGGCCTCCCCAGGATTTCCATCAGGAGAAATGCCCCGAGGTAGCAGCCGACGCCGACGAGCGCAGTCGCCGCAAATCCCAGAGCGATGCTCAGGGACAGCCCGAGGAGGATGAAGGAGGAGGCGAAGGGGATCGCCGATGGGGATGAGCCTCCCCGTTGCACGAACAGGAGCACAACGACGCACGCGCACAGGACCACGACGCAGATGCCCCCCAGCGTTACGAGGAGCTTTGTCGCCTCCGATCAGCCGGTGTCCACGTCGAAGATGAAGGGGTTGTCGTCCGTGGTCGGTGTCAGGCGTACCGCCGATCCCCAGAAAGTGTCGGTATTCGGTGACTGGATATAGCGGGCGTAATCCGTTCCCACCTGCTCACTGTGGAGGTACTCGAGCCGGGTGTGGAAGATGCTGGTCACATCCATGTCGGGCGTGTTCTCCTGCTGCAGGACGTCCTCGATGGTTTGTCGCGAGCGGATCCATCTCATGAAGTACTCGCGTTCGCCGTCCGACAGGGGAGTCTTCTTCACGACGATGAAGGTGTACCATTCGGCGCCCTTCCGCCCATCGAACCGTGGGACTACAGGAAGCGACGCGATGCCATTCCCGACTCGGAACAGATCGCTCGTGCCTTGTCACTCTGCGGCTGGGCCACGCTCGGTCGGCAAGAGGACGTTGCAGATGACAACGAGCAGCGATATGGTTTGTGTCTCTGGGAGAGCCCGCGGTTGCGCTGCTGAATGATACCAGGCCAAACGCGCTGGGGCGGGAAGATGAAGAGAACGATGTCGACAACGCGAATCTCACCACGCTGTTCTTGCGAGGACGAAAGCGTTCCGGCGATACCGGGTTCACCTTCGAACCGCGCCGGCGGTGCCTGCCGCACCCAGAGGGCATGAAGAAATACGGCCAGGTGATGGTGTCGCCGTGAATCCGCAGGACCGCGGCGCATATGTGCTCGTCCTCCGGGTCGCCGGAAGCGCACGCATCCGTGTGGGGGCGCTGGGGCGCATCTCGTTCCCGCCGGGGTGGTACGTCTACGCGGGTTCCGCGCTCAACAGCCTCTCCGCAAGGGTCGCTCGTCACCTGCGCGTTCGAAAGGCCCCGCACTGGCACATCGACTACGTGCGACCACGCGCTTCGATGATAAGGGTTTTTCTCTTTCCCTCGCGGCGCGATCGGGAGTGCACTCTGGCACGCAGGCTCGGCGCAATTGCCAGCAGCCGAGTTCGGCGCTTCGGTTCGTCGGATTGCGCCTGCCAGTCTCACCTCTTCTACTTCGAAAAAGATCCGCTCCTCATGAATGAGTTCCGGGCCTTCCTCAGCGACAACGGGGGGATCAGTCTGCCGGGCCGCCGCCGATCGTCCCGGCGCGCTGCGAACTCACCGAGCGCGACCTTCACCAGCCGATCGAGTACGCTGGGCAAGGTGCAGAGCCGGAAACAAGATGGGGTGCGGGCATAAAAAAAGCCTGGCAACGACCTACTCTCCCACCGTCAAGCGGCAGTACCATCGGCGCGGCAGGGCTTAACTTCCGTGTTCGGGATGGGAACGGGTGGTACCCCTGCGCCATAGTCACCAGGCAATATTCACTCGGGGAATGCCGCGGGTGTGCACCAGGAGTGCTCATCCGCGGTGGGGCCGCGCGTGTGCGACAGCCCTCGGGGGAATGTGTGAACGAAGAAGAGAGCGTACCAGCGGGGCGTCGCTTCTCGCCGTTCCGCTCCTTCACGCTTCGCGTGACGGTCGCGGAGCGGCTGCGCTCCGCCCCTGCTGCTCTTTGTCCTGCGGACAAAGAGCAGGGGAAAATATGGTCAAGCCTCACGGTAAATTAGTACTGGTCAGCTCAGTGAGTTGCCCCACGTATACTTCCAGCCTATCGACCTGGTTCTCTCCCAGGTACCTTCAGGGGGATTTGCTCCCCAGGGTTGCCTCATCTTGAGGTGGGTTTCCCACTTAGATGCTTTCAGCGGTTATCCCTTCCGAACTTGGCTACCCAGCGCCTACTCTTGGCAGAATAACTGGCACACCAGAGGTTCGTCCATTCCGGTCCTCTCGTACTAGGAACAGCTCCTCTCAAGCAACCAACGCCCATGGCAGATAGGGACCGAACTGTCTCGCGACGTTCTGAACCCAGCTCACGTACCGCTTTAATTGGCGAACAGCCAAACCCTTGGGACCTGCTCCAGCCCCAGGATGCGATGAGCCGACATCGAGGTGCCAAACCTTGCCGTCGATGTGAACTCTTGGGCAAGATCAGCCTGTTATCCCCGGAGTACCTTTTATCCGTTAAGTGACGGCGCTTCCACTCACCACCGCCAGATCACTAAGACCTGCTTTCGCACCTGCTCGACATGTACGTCTCACAGTCAGGCTCCCTTATGCCTTTACACTCGTACGCTGATTTCCAACCAGCGCGAGGGAACCTTCGCGCACCTCCGTTACCTTTTGGGAGGCGACCGCCCCAGTCAAACCGCCCGCCTGACACTGTCCACCACCGGGCTTCACCAGTGGAGTTAGAAACCTAATCTATCAAGGGTGGTATTTCACCAACGGCTCCAGCGAAGCTGACGCCCCGCTCTCACAGCCTCCCACCTATCCTACACATGAGAAATCAAGTCCCCATGCCAGGTTACAGTAAAGGTTCACAGGGTCTTTCCGTCTAACCATGGGTAATCGGCACCTTCCCCGATACTACAATTTCACCGAGCTCCACATCGAGACAGCGCCCAACTCGTTACACCTTTCGTGCAGGTCGGAACTTACCCGACAAGGAATTTCGCTACCTTAGGACCGTTATAGTTACGGCCGCCGTTTACTGGGGCTTCAATTCAGAGCTTCGCCTTGCGGCTAACCCCTCCTCTTAACCTTCCAGCACCGGGCAGGTGTCAGTCCCTATACATCTCTTTGGAGATTCGCAGAGACCTGTGTTTTTGTTAAACAGTCGTTTGGGCCCTTTCACTGCAACCCCCTCAGATCACTTGCGCAACCCTCAAGGGCGACACTTCTCCCGAAGTTACGTGTCTAGATTGCCGAGTTCCTTGATGCGGAATCACTCGAGCGCCTGAGAATCTTCTTCTCGCCCACCTGTGTCGGTTTCCAGTACGGTCCCCGACGATTACACCTTAGAGATTGTTTTTCAGCGCCTTGACGCCACCCGCTTCGCCTCGCTCCCGCTACGCTCGCCGTAAAAGCTCACCTCAGGCGGGGGATTTTCCTCCCACCCTCACAGGCTCGCTCCTTGGACAGGAACTACCATTCTCCTGCCGGGCTTTGCCTCACGCGTCATCCCCTCGAAATCGTCAGAGGTACGGGAATATGAACCCGTTTCCCATCGACTACGCCTTTCGGCCTCGCCTTAGGGGCCGACTAACCCTGGGCAGATTACCTTTACCCAGGAAACCTTAGGCTTTCGGCGGACAGGTTTTTCACCTGTCTTTTCGTTACTCATACCGGCATCCTCCCTTCCGCCACCTCCAGAGCGCCTCACGGCTGCCCCTTCTTCGGCATACGGAATGCTCCCCTACCCCCACCACAGTATTCTGTGGTGAGCCGTGGCTTCGGTTTCGGGCTTAAGCCTCGGTGTATTATCAGCGCACGACGACTCGACCAGTGAGCTGTTACGCACTCTTTCAAGGCATGGCTGCTTCTAAGCCAACCTCCTGGCTGTCTGGGCCGTCGCACTTCCTTTTCCACTTAGCCCGACTTCTGAGACCTTAGCCAACGGTCTGGGCTGTTCCCCTCTCGACCGCGAACTTTATCGCCCGCAGTCTCACTCCCGTGCACCATGTCACGGCATTCGGAGTTTGGTTGGGTTTGGTAGCCCGTAAAGACCCCTAGTCCATCCAGTGCTCTACCTCCGCGACACTCAACACGAGGCTAACCCTAAAGCTATTTCGGGGAGTACCAGCTATCTCTGAGTTTGTTTAGCCTTTCACTCCTATCCACAGCTCATCAGTGCCCTTTTCAACGGACTACCGTTCGGCCCTCCACGCTGTGTTACCAGCGCTTCAGCCTGGCCATGGATAGATCACTCAGCTTCGGGTCTACTACATGCAACTCAATCGCCCATTTGAGACTCGGTTTCCCTGCGGCTTCGGCACTTCAGTGCCTTAACCTCGCTGCACATAGTAACTCGCCGGTTCATTATGCAATAGGCACACCATTAAAGGTGATCGCTCACCTCCTCTGATCGCTTGTAGGTCCACGGTTTCAGATTCTCTTTCACTCCCCTCTCGGGGTCCTTTTCACCTTTCCCTCACGGTACTTCTGCACTATCGGTAGCTACTTGCGTATTCAGCCTTGGAAGGTGGTCCTCCCGGATTCCCGCAGGGTTTCTCGAGCCCCACGGTACTCAGGTACCTGTCCCACGAAGCCTTTCCCATTTCGCCTACGGGATTTTCACCCTCTTTGATCGTCCTTCCCAGTGACGTTCGGCTATGAAAAAGGTTTTTGACTTCGCGGCCTCACGTGAATGAGACCAGAACAGGCCCTCCAACACCCACCACACAACGGTTCACGCCTATCACGTGTGCCAGGTTTGGGCTCTTCCCCGTTCGCTCGCCGCTACTTGGGGAATCTCTGATTTGATTTCTTCTCCTCCAGGTACTGAGATGGTTCAGTTCCCTGGGTGTACCTTCCATAAGCTATGTATTCACTCATGGATGACGCGTAGTCAAACGCGCCGGGTTACCCCATTCGGCTATCCGCGGATCTCGGGATGTGTGCTCCTCCCCGCGGCTTCTCGCAGCTTACCACGGCCTTCTTCGTACAGTAGCTCCAAGGCATCCACCATGGACCCTTTCTCGCTTGACCATATTTTCCCATCATCCGTCACGGCTCCCCCGCAACGGCGCTTCGTGGCATAGCACTCAGGCCTGCTTCCCCACGTCGCTCGCGTCTCGTCTTTCCGGTGCCAATACTGCCACGGTATACCGCGGCATTCGGGACAGACGAGCCCGCCTTCGTTCACTTACGCTACCCCAGCCGCGCAAACTCAGTGCACGCAGCCAAAGGCAGCTTCCCCTTCCCTCGAGTTGTCAAAGAACGCGGTCACGGTATTTCCGCGACATTCATCACCGCGGTTTCCCACGGCGTGCTGCGGCTGCCCGCAGCGCCAGGTCACGACACGCGTGTGCGTGGTCGGCGAAAGCGCCGTCTCCCGTGACATGTGTTGCCGCGGCTTCCCGCGGCGGTTCGCCGTTTCCGGCGGATTGGTCCCGCGACTCTTCGCGGGATTCGTGATTCCTGGTTGCGGCGGCACGCGCCGCTCGTGGGCCTGGTTAGAGTTGAACTAACCACCTCACGCTTATCAGGCGTGCGCTCTAACCATCTGAGCTACAGGCCCAGGTGCGCTACCGCGGTTTTCCGCGGCACTTATTGTCGCGGACCTCCGCGACACTGCGATCACGGTACCCCGTGACGTTCGCCGCCACGCAGGGCGTGCCGGCTTGTATACAGAAAAGGGAGGAGAGTTGGAGGTGAAGAGCGAATCATTCGCACCTCACTCTCGCTGTC
Organism: uncultured Spirochaetota bacterium; assembly: GCA_963768665.1. GTDB lineage: Bacteria > Spirochaetota > Spirochaetia > SZUA-6 > Fen-1364 > Fen-1364. The sequence continues at coordinate 396,948 of CAVYIU010000009.1, forward strand.
CTGCTCTGCCGCGCTTTCGCGCGTCGATCGCAGGCCAACTGCCGTTCGGTGCGATGTCGCGATTTCACTTTCGTGAAATCGCTGTTCTCTTAGAAAGGAGGTGATCCAGCCGCACCTTCCGGTACGGCTACCTTGTTACGACTTCACCCCCCTCACCAGGCATACCTTCGGCAGCGCCCCCCTTGCGGTTAGGCAACTGACTTCGGGTACCCCCAACTCGGGTGGTGTGACGGGCGGTGTGTACAAGGCCCGGGAACGTATTCACCGCGCCATGCTGATGCGCGATTACTAGCGATTCCAACTTCATGGAGTCGGGTTTCAGACTCCAATCCGCACTGAGACCAGCTTTCTGCGATTTGCTTGACGTCGCCGTTTCGCTTCGCTTTGTACTGACCATTGTAGCACGTGTGTAGCCCAGGACATAAGGGCCATGATGACTTGACGTCATCCCCACCTTCCTCCGGTTTGTCACCGGCAGTTCCGTCCGAGTGCTCAGCTTCACCTGTTTGCAACAGACGGTAAGGGTTGCGCTCGTTGCGGGACTTAACCCAACATCTCACGACACGAGCTGACGACAGCCATGCAGCACCTGTGTGCGCGCCCCTTGCGGGGCTGCCCGCTCTCACAGACATTCACGCACATGTCAAGCCCTGGTAAGGTTCCTCGTGTACCATCGAATTAAACCACATGCTCCACCGCTTGTGCGGGCCCCCGTCAATTCCTTTGAGTTTCACCCTTGCGAGCATACTCCCCAGGCGGTGCACTTAACACGTTAACTACGGCACAGAACCCGTACGGGCCCCACGCCTAGTGCACATCGTTTACAGCGTGGACTACCAGGGTATCTAATCCTGTTTGCTCCCCACGCTTTCGCGCCTCAGCGTCAGTCCTCTGATAGAAGCTCGCCTTCGCCACCGGTGTTCTTCCAGATATCTACAGATTTCACCCCTACACCTGGAATTCCAGCTTCCCCTCAAGAACTCAAGCCCACCAGTTTCCAGCGCATATGCGGGGTTAAGCCCCGCGATTTCACACCAGACTTGATGAGCCGCCTACACGCCCTTTACGCCCAATAAATCCGAACAACGCTCGCCCCATACGTATTACCGCGGCTGCTGGCACGTAATTAGCCGGGGCTTATTCGTCGGCTAACGTCATCTCCAGGGCTTTCCACTCCCCAGATTATTCTTCACCGACAAAAGGATTTTACAACCTTACGGCCTTCATCATCCACGCGGCGTCGCTCCGTCAGGGTTTCCCCCATTGCGGAAGATTCTTAGCTGCTGCCTCCCGTAGGAGTCTGGACCGTGTCTCAGTTCCAGTGTGGCCGTACACCCTCTCAGGCCGGCTATCCATCGTCGTCTTGGTGGGCCGTTACCCCGCCAACTAACTAATGGACCGCAGGCTCATCCCCAGACGGTGCAATTGCACCTTTCACCTCATGGCTTTACCCACAAGGCCTCATGCGGTATTACCCCGTGTTTCCACGGGCTATCCCCCACCCAGAGGTAGATCACCTACGTGTTACTCACCCGTTCGCCACTCTCAGATCAGTATTGCTACCAATCCTGCCGTTCGACTTGCATGCTTAAAACGCGCCGCCAGCGTTCGTTCTGAGCCAGGATCAAACTCTCCATGATATAAGGCCTGCCCTTGCGGGCAGGTTTTATACTTCGTTCACCGCATCCCCCGATGCCTCGCTGACTTTGCGACACGGTCCGAATGCGTTTCGTCCCGCCTCAATTGCTCAAGACGCAGACGGACCCGCTCTCTCTCCTTCTCCCCTTCCCTTCACTGTCAAAGATCATCACCACGGTATCCCGTGGTGTCTCGGTGCTCCGGGCGTTTCGTAGCAACGCCCGGAGCACCTGCCGCAAAAGTCTGCGGCGCCGCCGTGCGGCTAACCCAGTCTTGCGGGAGCCATGCACGACGTATGCCTCAGGGACGCTTTTCCCCCCTTTGAAACCTGGGGGAGGAGTACCACCCGTGAGGCAACGACTTTTCTATACTCATTTATCGGGACTGTCAATAGCTTCTGGAACTGTTTTTCGCAAAATCGCAATCTTGACGCGTGCAGCGGTCGTGTCTACTATCACCGGACAGGAGAATGCATGGAAAAGTCGAAGATCAGGGATCCACAACTGGCCAAGGCCGGCAAGCTGAGAATCGAGTGGGCGGAGTCCCGGATGCCGGTGCTCATGGCCCTCAGGGAGAAGCACGGCAAGGCAAAGAGCCTCAAGGGGATGAAGATCGCAGGCTGCCTGCACGTTACCAAGGAAACGGCAGTCCTGGTGAAAACGCTGGTCGCTGCGGGCGCCGAGGTTTCCTGGTCCGGCTGCAATCCCTTGTCCACGCAGGACGACGTCGCGGCAGCGCTCGCCGCTGATGGCATCTCCATTTATGCCTGGCATGGCCAGTCGCGTGACGAGTTCTACTGGGCCATCGACAAGACCCTGGAGCTCACCCCCACACTGACGCTGGATGACGGCGCGGACCTGATCTTCCGGGTGCACAGCTCACGCACGGACCTGGCAGCCGGGATTCTCGGCGGCACCGAGGAGACCACCACCGGTGTTCACCGCCTCCGGGCAATGGGCGACGCGGGAAAGCTCCTGTACCCCGTCATCGCGGTCAACGACGCAGAAACGAAGTGGGACTTCGACAACGTGTACGGGACCGGCCAGTCTTCCATCGACGGCATCCTGCGCGCCACGTCTATCCTCCTGGGCGGCAAGGTGTTCGTCGTTGCAGGGTACGGGCACTGCGGGCGCGGCGTGGCCATGCGCGCGCGCGGCATGGGTTCGCGGGTGGTGGTCACGGAGGTGGACCCCATCTTCGCCCTTCGTGCGACGATGGACGGGTTCGACGTGATGACCATGGACGATGCTGCCGCCATCGGCGACGTCTTCATCACCGCCACCGGGGTAAAGGACATCATCGTGAAGCGGCATTTCGAGCGCATGAAGGACGGCGCTGTCGTCTGCAACACCGGCCACTACGACTGCGAGATCAACATTCCAGATCTCGCCGCCCTGTCGAAGAACGTGCGGGAAGTGCGCGCCAACAACGACGAGCACACGCTCAAGGACGGGCGCAGGGTCTACCTCCTGGCAAAGGGACGCCTCGTGAACCTCGCCGCTGCCGAAGGGCACCCGTCGGAGGTGATGGACATGTCCTTCGCCAACCAGTTCCTTTCCCTTCTCCGCCTGAGCCGGGAAGGAAAATCCCTGCAGAAGAAGGTCTATACAATAGACAGGGCGCAGGACACCGAGATCGCCGGCGTGAAGCTTGCCACCATGGGAAAGACGATCGACACCCTCACGCCTGCCCAGGTCGCCTACATCAACGACTTTGCGAGCGGCACATGACAGGCTTCCTCGTCTGCAGAACGTGCGGGAAGTACGTCACCGGAGCCGAGGTCGTGAACCGCGCGTTCTGCTCGGAGGACTGCACGCATGTCTTTGGCGCCTGCGTGAACTGCGGGCGCTTCTTCCTCAAGGGCAAGGGGTATGACGGCGAGCATTGCACGCGGGAATGCACCGTCCATTACCAGATCCTCAGAAAATACGGCCCGGAACCGGTGACCGTCGTCGCAGAGGTGTGAAGATATGAAGCTCATATTCCTCGGCCCCCCCGGGGCAGGCAAAGGGACTCTCGCGGGCCTCGTGAGCGCGGAGTACAAGATTCCGCAGATCTCGACGGGAGACATCTTCAGGGACGCCATCAAGCGCGAGACGGAGCTGGGCAAGAAGGTAAAGGAAATCGTGGGCCGCGGGGATCTCGTGCCGGATGACCTGACCGTGAGCCTGGTCAGGGAACGCCTCACGCAGTCCGACGCCAGGAACGGGTACATCCTCGACGGCTTTCCGCGGACCATCCCCCAGGCAGAAGCGCTTGCCGGGTTCCAGAAGCTGGACGCCGTCGTGAACTTCGCCATCGACGACCAGCTGGTCGTGAAGAGGCTCTCCGGGCGCGAGATCTGCAAGTCGTGCGGCAAGATCTACCACGTCACGAACATGCCCTCGAAGGTGAAGGGAGTGTGCGACGCATGCGGCGGCCCGCTGTACACGCGCCCCGACGACAGCCAGGAGTCCATCACGAACCGGCTGGACGTCTATCGGAAGCAGACCGAGCCCCTCATCGCCTGGTACAGGGGCAGGAAGCTCCTCAGGGACATCGATTCGTCCAAGTCACCCGAGGACACGCAGAAGCAGATTCGAAAGGTTCTCGCCGATCTGAAGTAGTGACGGCGATGGACCGCGCCCGCCGCACATGACCGGCGGGCGGGGCCGCTGCGCGAGCGAGTACGCCGCTGCGCGAGCGAGTACGCCGCTGCGCGAGCGAGTACGCCGCTGGTCAGCGCGCGGCCGGCGAGCCGTTACCTGCCCGGCGTGGAAGGGGTCGTGGGCGCGGCCAGGGCGGCCGGCGTCGCTGAACCGCTTTGCGTGTCCGTGGCCGGCGCCGGGAGGAGCCCGTGGTCCTTCAGTGCGCCCTCCACCTTGTCGCGCTCGAGAAGATCCTGCGAGGCCAGGAGCGATTGCACCGCGTCAGGGTCCTTGAAGCCCGCAGTCAGCGCCTTGCCCAGGACGTCCAGCCCGCGCTGCGGATCCTGGACAACGGTCAGGAGCAGGCGAGCCTCGCCGAACAAGGCGTTTGCCTGCTGTGCATCAGCGGAGATGATCTTGTCGTACGCATCCAGCGCCCGGGAGTACTTCTGCAGCCGCTCATTCGCTGCCGCCGAGAGGTAGAGAGCCTCCACGTCGGTAGGCTTTTTTTCCAGGTACCGTGACAGCATCTCGGAGGCGGCCGTCGCGTCGTCCTGGGACAGGAGTATGGATCCGGCAGCGAACATCGCGTCCGTGTCATCCGGGGTCTTGTCGAGATCCGCGCGGAGCCGGGCGAGCGCCTCGTCTTTCCGGTCCAGCTTCCACAGGATGATGCCGCTGTTGTAGAGGGCGTCAGCGTCGCCGGGCGACAGGCTAAGCACCTTCTCGTACTCCTGCAGGGCGTCGGTGTCGCGGCCGCCCTGGTGGTATGCCCACGCGAGCGTGGAAAGCACCTGCGTATTCTCGGGATCGGCGTCCAGGAGCTTCTTCAGCACCGCCACGGCATCATCGATCCGCTTCATGCGCGCGTAGGCGAGCGCGAGGTTCAGGCTCGCCCTGGCCAGGCCCGGATCGAGCCTGAGCGCGTGCTCGTAGCTGTCAATCGCCTTGTCGTACTGTCCAAGGTCGTAGTAGGCGTTTGCGATATTGTAGTAGTCGGAGGCTGCTCCCGGGCCGGACGGCGTCCCGGCGCAGCCAAGGATCACGAAGAAGATGAGGAAGGAACCGGTGAGCCGAAGCTGACGCACGATTGCCTCATACACGATTGCCTCATAATAGAGCGAATCGGGGAGCGAAACAATCGCGCCGTTGACATGCACCATGTGCTACTATAGAATGGATTTGAATATCAGTACGAGACAATAGAATCAAATGCCGCAGAACGAAGTCCAGAAGAAGCCTGCAGTCGGCGACCTGAATCGTGAAGCAAAGATTACCATCCTGACATTGCTCAAGAACTTCTACGACGAGGAGATCTTCACCCTTCTCGTGAAGGAGATCTACAACCAGGACCCGGGGATCAGCGAGGCAGCGATCCGCGCCTCGGGATCCCTCGGCAACGAGATCGCGGTCCAGCACCTCTACCAGATCATCGAGAAAGGGCGCACCCCGCAGCGCGTCGCTGCCATACAATCGCTGAAGGCCATCCGTGCCCCTTCCGCCGCCGGCATGCTGGTGAAGTATTTCAATCACTTCCCCGAGGAAGTGCTGCGGGCGGAGATCCTGAACGCCATCAATTCGATCTCACCGAACGCCCAATCCGTCATGGAGCTCAACGGGGCGGTCTACGCGGATCCCAAGCAGAGCGAGGCCGTGAAGCGGATCGCCGTCGAGGCGATCGTGGAGTCGGAGCGCTTCGCCCTACTCAAGGATACGCTGCCGAAGGCCTCCCCCGGAGTCCAGCAGGCCGCGTTCATGAAAATGCTCCAGACCGGCAGCCAGGAAGTCCCCACCTTCCCGATGGAGTCTCTCTCGCCGAGCGCCCTGGGGTGCTACCTCTGCGTCTACACGCTGAAGGCGAAGAACCCGCAGAGCACGGCCATCCTGGAGACCCTCCAGAAGGGTGACCGGCAGAGCATCACCTCGTTCCTCCTTTCCCTCGACAAGTTCCAGGGACGGCTGCGGTACCCGCCCCGGATTTTCCGCCTCCTCCTCGTGATTCCCTACGTGGATGCGGACACCGAGGCGCTCGTGGGGGACTTCCTCAAGAAGATCGTGGTCGAGGTGAAGAGCGCCTCCCCGCACCTGCTGAGCGAGTTCTCCATGATCACCAGCGCTCACCTGGACACGGTGTTCGCCAAGATCCGCAAGAACTACGTGTCGCTCCGCGGGGTCAGCCGCAAGGAGGACCTGCTCGCCGCAATCCTCGCGACCCTGCTGGAGAAATACGCCACCCCGTCGATCCTCGCGGACGTGCTCGCGTTCTTCAAGGACGACAGCACGATCAGCCGAACTCCGCCGGTCGCGCAGTTCAGGTCGCTCCTGACGGGCGCGGCGCGGGAGGAGCAGAACAGGTTCGAGGCCTGCATTCCCCTCTTCGCGCTGCAGGACAAGAAGGACAAGCTCCCCGTTTTCACCCAGGTGTCGAAGGTCGACCTGAATCGTCCTTTCAACATGCGCCGCCTGAACCGGCTCATCCGCGTGGCAGGGGCGCTGGAGATAAAGACGACGGGCAAGAAGATCCAGGAGATCCTCGAGTTCGCCCGCGTGGAACGCATCCACTTCCTGGAAGAGACCAGCATCGTGACGCTGTGCCAGCTCCTGACGCGCTCGATCATCGAGCTGAGCAGGGAGTACTTCAAGGAACCGGGCAAGAACATCCGCTCCCTGAACGGCTACATCCGCGGCGCGCGCTTCATCCCGGCCAAGATCATGACGGGGCAGCTCGTCCACATCCTGCAGAACCCCGCTTTGAGCCCGCCGTCCCGCGACCTCGTCATGGACACGCTGGAACGCATGGACCTCAACGGCATGCTGCGCACGCTCCTGCCGCTGTTCAAGGTGCTCGACATACGCGACATGGCGTCCTCCGTCATCCTGCGCGTGGGTGACCTGCTCGCTCGCTACGGGGATTCGTCGATCGGCCACCAGGCCCTGGACCTTACCTCCCATGCCACCGACGCGGGACGCCGCGCCGCCGTCCGCGTCCTGAAGGCGCTTGCCATGAAGGGCTCCGGTCCTCCCACGGAAAACGTGACGAGCCGGCTCTACCAGCTCCTGGAGGATCCGGATCGCAGCGTGAAGGTCGAAGCACTGCTCGCGCTCCTCGCCATGGAGGATGACTACGCGGCACAGATCGTGAGCGACGAGATCCAGGCGGGCAACGCGGAGATCATCTCCCCTCTCCTGGCAGGCCTCACGAAGCCGCTCTCGCGTGACGTGTTTCACCTCGTGATCGACATGATCAGGCTGGACAGCCTGCCGGTCCAGGAAGCCCTCCGCACGCTCCTCCCCGAGCTCAGCCAGGGCGCGTACGCGGAGGAGCTGCGCCAGGGCCTGCTCGCGGCGCTCAGCTCGATCCCGGGTGACGGCACGCACCCGGCGGTGAAGGCGGTGGAGGCGGTTCCGGAGACCGCCGCGCGGGGAAGCGTGCTGGAACAGAAGAAGCTCGACTTCAAGTTCCGCCGCGCCAACACACAGCGGCTCACGGTGTTCTTTATCGACGTGGCGAACTTCACGGAGAAGTCGACGAACCTGGACATGTCGTCCCTCATCAAGGTGGTGAAGGCGTTCGAGGATATCGTGACGTCAGCCATCGAGGCGAACCGGGGGAGCATCGTCAAGAAGATGGGTGACGGCATCCTCGCCATCTTCAAGCACCCGCTGAACGCCACCGTTGCCGCGCTCGCCGTCCAGCAGAAGATCGCCGAGTACAGCGCCATGAAGGTCGAGAACGAGAAGTTCCAGGCCCGCATCGGCCTCGATACCGGGCCGGTGATACGCAAGGACAACGACATTTTCGGCGAGGTGGTGAACGTAGCCTCGCGCATGCAGAGCGCCGCATCGCCGGGGGACATCCTGCTCACCGAGAGCACCTTCAAGGACATCCGCGACTACACGCGGTGCACGGAGCTCGGCAAGATCCAGGTGAAGGGGATCAAGGACGCCATCACCGCCTATTCGCCGGAAGAGATCACCGTGGACCTGGCGAAGATCAGCGGCGCGGCGGAGGCGGGAACGGACGTCGCCGGCCCCCTGCGCGACTCGTCGCTGGAAAAGCTGAAGGAATCCATCTTCGTGCCGAGTTTCACGATGCCCACCGGGAAAGGCGCCAGCACCGAGGTCGCGGCCCTGTTGCAGGGGATCTTCACCGACATCTCGCGGGCATTCGAGGACTTCGCCGAGGACTATCACGAGGAATACGAGTTCAAGAAGTTCCTGCAGCAGAAGTGGGATTCACTCGTGGGCAAGCTGTAGACCCGCCGCGCTGCAGCGCGGCGAGGATGTCGAAGTTGGGCGAGGCCACAGCCGCGCGGTGGCGCGGCGTGATGGCCGAAGCCCAACTGTAGGCCCGCCGCGCGAGGCGGGCGGACCGCCATTTGACCTTTTCAGACCGCAATGCTATAGTCGCGAAACCCCGAAAAAGGGACTTTACGGGAAGGAGGGATATTGGCCGAGAAGGATCTCAGGATAAACGAGGGAATACGGGTCCGCGAGGTGCGATTGATCGACGCGGACGGGAACCAGAAGGGCATTGTGCCGACCTTCGAAGCGCTGCAATTGGCGCGGGAGGCGGGTGTGGACCTCGTGGAGGTCGCACCGCAGGCCCAGCCGCCGGTGTGCAAGATCCTCGACTACGGGAAGTACAAGTTCGAGCTTGAGAAGAAGACCCGCGAGGCGAGGAAGCACCAGAAGCAGATCAGGATCAAGGAAATCCGCATGCAGCCGAAGATCGACGGGCATGACCTGGATTTCAAGACCCGGGACGTCAAGGAGTTCCTCGACGAGGGAAACAAGGTCAAGGTCACTGTCCGCTTCCGCGGCCGTGAGCTTGCCCACACGGAGCTCGGCAAGGATGTCCTCGACAAGATCCTCGAGATGCTGGGAGATTCCTTCCTCGTAGAAAAGCCCGCCCAGATGGAAGGGCGGACCATGTCGATACTCCTCAATCCCAAGGGACAAAAGGCCAAGAAAGGATAGTCAATGCCGAAGATGAAGACCAAGAAGGCCGCCGCCAAGCGCTACCACATCACCGGGACCGGGAAGGTGCGGTACAAGAAGCAGGGCCTGCGCCATATTCTCACCAAGAAAAACGCGAAGAGGAAGAGGCGGCTGCGCCTCTCCGCGACGCTCAGCCCCGTCGAGACCAAGAGGGTAAACCAGCTCATGCCCTACGCGGGGAAGTACTAGGCCTCGGGCCATCATGACCAGAAGGAGATCCTGATCCATGCCGAGATCGAAAAACGGAACGCGCAGGCGGGAGCGTCGGCGCAAGATAATGAAGCTCGCCAAGGGGTACTGGGGCGGGCGAAGCCGCCTATTCAAGACCGCCAAGGAAGCGGTCATGAAGGGGCTGGCCGCCAACTACCGTGACCGAAGGCGGAAGAAGGGCGAGTTCCGCAGACTCTGGATCACCCGCATTTCTGCCGCTGTCCGGGCCGAGGGGATGACCTACTCGCAGTTCATGCACGGGCTCATCGAGTCAGGCGTGCAGCTGAACCGCAAGGCGCTTTCCAACATGGCCATCGAGGACCCGGTTGCCTTCAAGGCCGTGGTAGCGAAGGCCCGCGAAGCGCTGGGAGCGGGAGCGTCGACGACATGATCACCCTCGAGCAGATCAGGCTTCTGGAAAGCAAGATCACTCGAGCCATTGAACTCATTCGCGTCCTCAAGGATGAGAACGGGACGCTCCGCAGGGGCCTGGAGTCCGCGCAGAAGCGGATGAAGGAGCTGGAATCGCTCGTGGAGGGGTTCAAGACGGACCAGCACGAGATCGAGTCGGTCATCCTTCGCACGCTGCACACCCTCGACGAGATCGAGGAAAGCGCCTCCGCCGGCCGCAGACCTGCCCCGTCCGGGGGAGGCACGGCCAGCGCTGCTGGTGCCGGCCTCCCCCGGCAAGAGGCGCCGGCACCCGCGCGTGCCCACCGGGCCCCGTCAGCGGAAAGCCCCCCCTCCGGGGACGGCCAGGCTGCCGGTGACGGCGAGCCGCGGCCGACGAAGGAAGAGCTGGACATCTTCTAGGCCGGCATGGAGAAGCGCCAGCTCCGCATCGAAGTCCTGGGAACCTCTTTCACGATCCAGTCCGATGAAAGCGCCGAGCACCTCGCGCGCCTCTCCGCCTACGTCAAGTCCAAGATCGAGGAAGTGAAGGGCCGCTACACGTTCGCCGACCCGCTCACCATCGCGGTCCTCGCGGCGCTCAATATCGCGGACGACATGTTCAAGTCACGGGAGGGCAAGGAATTGCCTGGCACCGGCGAGGAGATCTCGAACGTCGCCGAGCGCCTGCTCAGCCGCATGGATGACGAGCTCCTCGATCACACCCCGTTCGACGACGAATCACACACGCCGTAGGCGCCCGATTCGTCGAACAGGTACTCCTGTACGTCCCTCCCCACACCCCGTAGGGGTGCCTGCTCGTGGCTGCGCCTGCGGCCCTAGGCGCCATAATCACAGCCTTCGACGCTGACGATGCGCGCCGCGATGGCGTTTGCCAACCGCGCCGAGAGCACCGGGTCCGCGCCGGCGATCAGTCCGAAGAGGAAGCCCGCAGCGAACGCGTCCCCGGCACCCGTGGTGTCCAGGACCGTGGCGCGCACCGCCGGGACCACGGCCACCCTGCGCTCCCAGCCGACGAGGCACCCATCGGCGCCTGCCTTCATCACGACGATGGGCGCCGTGTGCCCGGCCGCCCTGACGCAGTCATCGTCACAGTCGCTCCCCGTCAGCAGCGCGATCTCCTCCCGATTGCCGAAGAGGATATCGACGTTGCCCGGGATCCATGCGCGAAACTGTTCGCCCGATCTCTCGACGGCGAACGGGTCGGCGAGATCAAAGGCAACCTTGAGGCCAGCCGCGCGGGCGAGGGCCGCGGCCTTCGTGGCCGCGCGCACCTGGTTCTCCGTGTCCCAGAGGTAGCCGGTCAGGTAGAGGATGCGCGAGGACGCCAGCCGCGCCTCGTCCAGGTCCTCGGGACCGAAGTCGCGGCATGCGCCGAGAAACGTGCTCATCGTGCGTTCGCCGTCGGGGGTCACCAGGATGACCGAGGTGCCGGTGGCCGTGCTCTTGCGGACCAGCGACGTCGTGACCCTCGCCTTCTCCATGCTGGCGGCGAACTCGTCGCCCACCGGGTCACGGCCGATGGCGCCGTTGAACACGGGCGGCGCAACGGGACGGGCGCCCGCGGCGGCCTTGCCCAGCGCGGACTCCCGCAGGGCCCTGCCCTCTTCCCCGGCGAGCCACGCGATCCCGCGCGCGGTGTTCGCGGCGCTGCCGCCCGGGAAGGTGCGAAAGGTGCCGATGGCCGCGCGCAGAGCCTCGACGTGGGCGTAGTCCACCAGGTGCATCGTGCCGGGGCGCTTGTCGAAACGTTCCAGCATGGCCGGATCCACGTGCGCGATGACGTCCATGAGTGGATTCTCGACGGCGAACAGAGAATGATCCATGCTCCCTCCGCGGGCGGTTGAATTGACACCCGCAATGCCGCGACGTATAGTCATTATACTAAGGAAGTGCAGCGTCCATGTCCATCGTGACGACACAGCAGCTCGCGCGGTACTACGAACAGTACCGGACGACCGAGGTCACCTTCAACAAGCAGGTCGCCACCGCGACGGGTCTCGTCGCGAAGAATGTCTACCTGAAGATCCTCGATCGCCAGCTCTCCTGCGTCGTGTTCTCCAGCTCCATGGCCGGTGCCAGGGTCATCGCGAGCATCTCTCCGACCATCATGGCGGGGCTCAAGAAAGCCAACAACCGCATGTCCCTGCGCTGGTGCTTCAAGCTGCCGGACAAGGTCGAGCCGATCACCTTCTTCGTGCCCAGCCATCCCGCGGGCTTTGCGCACTACGCGGCCCAGGACCCGGACGTGCAGGTCGTCGCGCTGGAGTTCACGCAGCGGCCTCCCGATGACCTGATCCAGATCCTGGGCATGCTTCTGGAGGCGAACTCCAACGCCAGCCGCCGCAAGGACGAGCGCATCCTCCTCAGCCCCGAGACCATGAAGAAGATGGGGCTGGAGTCGCGCGAGGCCGCCCTTCTCATCGAGCATGCATCGTTCAAGTGCGCGCTGCGCGATATCTCCTTCAGCGGAGCCAAGGTGCTGGCCGCGGGAAGCGCGGCGGCATTCGCCGACAGGAAGCTCGCGTTGAGGATCATCCGCGGGGATCCTTCCCTCGACATCCTCATCCAGGGTGTCGTTCGCCGCGCCGAGGAAGTGGGCGGGCACAAGGATATCCTCGCCATCGGCATCGAGTTCCAGGGCGATATCCCCATGACCTACAAGCTGCTGATCAGCTCCTACCTCGGCACCGTTCGCAAGACCCCGACCGACGGTTCCAAGGGCGCGGCGGCGCCTGCCGCTGCCGGTGCCGCCGCGGTCCAGCCGGCTGCGCCGGCCGCGGCCGTTGCTGATGACATTCCCGAGGAACAGGCACCTCCCGAGGCTGACGCCAGGGGCACGACCGGGGAGGACGGGAATGCAGCCTCGAATGGATGACACGGGCAAGCTGACGAACGTCGCGTACGTTTCCATCGCCCAGACCACCCAGCGCGCCATAGGAGAGTTCATCCTGGATCCGGCGATACTCCTCCCCGTTGACCTGCCGGAGGGAGCGACGACGATCAAGGCGGGGGAGCTCACCTGGGAAGCCATCGTCGCAGGGACGCTGAAGGTCCTGGCGTGGGACCCGGCGAATGAGCACGCCGCCTACTACCGCAGGTTCGTGCTCGCGGTGAAGCCTGACATCAAGGAAGAGTTCACCAGCATCGGTATTGCGAAGGCGCGAGCCGGCGAGTCCGAGGTGGCCATCGAGATCTTCCGTGCCCTGGAGGGCCTGTTTCCCGAGGACGCCGTCACGCGCATGAATCTCGCCCTCGCCTACGAGGAGAAAGCTCGTCGGCTGGAGAAGCTCGACCGCCAGCCGGAGGCCGAGGAGTTCCAGGCGCTCGCCTTCGAGGCGTACAAGGCCGCGCTCGCGAACGACCCGTCCGAGCCCGTCCTCCACTACAACATGGCGTATTTCTACCTGCACCAGAGATCGTTCGAGAAGGCGCGGGAGCATCTCTCGGTGTTCGTGAAATCCGGCGCGGACGAGAAGCGCGTCCGCGAGGCGCGCAGGATCATCGCCGAGATTGACGACCAGGGGCTTATGGACGGCCTGTTCCAGCAAGCCTTCGATTCCATCCGCATGGGCAGGGAAAAGGAAGGGATCGAACAGATCGAGCGGTTCCTCGCGTCGCGCCCGGGCGTGCCCAACGCCTGGTTCATGCTGGGGTGGGCGCATCGCCGCCTGGCGCACTACGCGGAGGGCCGGGACGCGTTCCGCAAGGCCCTGGATCTCGGCGGTCCCCACGCCGACCTTCTCAACGAGCTTGCCATCTGCCTCATGGAGCTCGGAGAGCTCGCGGAGAGCCGCAGGAAGCTGGAGCAGGCGCTCGCCATCGAGCCGGAGAACACGAAAGTCATATCGAATCTCGGCATCGTCTCCCTGAAAGCAGGGGATCGCAGGGAAGCGCTCGGTTTCTTCCGCACGGTGCTGGAGATAGAACCGGATGACCGCATAGCCGCCCGCTACCGGGACGAGCTGGAAAAAATCTCCTAAAAAAAGGGCTCAACTTTCAACTTCCGCCTGTCGAAAGAATGAGCAGGGGAAACCTCGCTTGCGCGCCGTGGCTCCCTTTCCCCTTTCGGTACTCTGTGTATCGGCCCGCCTGGAGGGCTGGTCAAGGGAAATCGGGAGGCGGGGGGAACCCGTCGGCATCGGGCGGACCTCGACGAGCCGTGCCGGTGGCACGGGAGAAAGCCCCGGACATGGATGCCCGGGGAAGTGGTTCGTTCAGGGAGGATCGTATGATCATCAATCACAACATGAGCGCGCTCTTCGCGAACAGGGAACTGAGCGTGAACGACGGCGCGCTCACCAAGAGCATGGAGAAGCTCTCCTCGGGCATGCGCATCGTGCGCGCCGGGGACGACGCCTCCGGGCTCGCCGTGTCGGAGAAGATGCGCAGCCAGATCCGCGGCCTGCGCCAGGCCAGCACCAACGCCTCCAACGGCATCTCCTTCATCCAGACCACGGAAGGCTACCTCCAGGAGAGCCAGGACATCCTGCAGAGACTGCGCGAGCTCTCGGTGCAGAGCGCCAACGGCATCTACACCGACGAGGACCGCATGCAGATCCAGGTGGAAGTCTCCGCCCTGGTGAGCGAGGTGGACCGCATCGCCAGCCACGCGCAGTTCAACGGCATGAACATGCTCACGGGCCGCTTCGCCCGCAGCGCGGGGCAGAACGTGGTCACCGCCAGCATGTGGCTGCAGATCGGCGCCAACATGGACCAGCGGACGCGCGTGTTCATCGGCACGATGACCTCCGACGCCCTGGGGATACGCAACGCCTCCAGCAAGCAGATCATTTCCCTCTCCACCCCCGACGGGGCCAACCGCTCCATCGGCGCCCTCGACACGGCGCTGCGCTCCATCAACAAGCAGCGCGCGGACCTCGGCGCTTACCAGAACAGGCTGGAGTACGCGGTGAAGGGACTGGACGTGGGAGCGGAGAACCTGCAGGCGGCCGAGTCACGCATCCGCGACGCGGACATGGCCAGCGAGATGGTGGACTACACGAAGAACGCCATCCTTGTGCAGAGCTCCACGGCGATGCTCGCCCAGGCGAATACGAAAACACGTTCGGTCTTGCAGTTGCTCCAGTAGAGGAGTACAATTGATCATGGCGGGGTTTCCGCCCCGCCATGATCCTGCCGGTCGAGAGCCCGGCACGCTGCGGCTGCGGGCCGCGGTTGTCGTCATCTCGTTCTTTGAAAACGAACCCTCCTTGTGTGTGTTGGGAAGAGGGGATGCCGGCCGGGCTGCGGTGAGTGCCGCGGCGAAAGGCGGCGTGCCCTGTTGTGCGGGAACCATGGGAACGGCGGGAAGAGACGCGCGAGTCCTTTCCTTGAAACACACCCGACAACACACAGGGCCGCAGCCACGCACCACGCACGGCTTTCCGTACAGGGCGCGGCAGGCCCAGAGGCAAGGATGCCTCTGACGAAGTCAAGGAGGGTCACATGATTATCAACCATAACCTGAGCGCCATGTTCGCGAACAGGACGGTCAAGTTCAACGAGATTGACTTGAACAAGGACATCGAGAAGCTGTCGACCGGCATGAGGATCAACAGGGCCGGCGACGATGCTTCCGGGCTCGCCGTATCGGAGAAGCTGCGCGGGCAGATCCGCGGGCTGAACCAGGCCGGCCGGAACATCGAGAGCGCGGTGTCCTTCATCCAGACCACGGAAGGCTACCTGGCAGAAACCCAGGACATCATGCACCGGCTGCGGGAGTTGGCTGTCCAGTCAGCCAACGGCATCTACACGCAGGAAGACCGGGCGCAGATCCAGGTCGAGGTTTCCCAGCTCGTCGACGAGGTCAACAGGATCGCTTCCCACGCCCAGTTCAACGGTTTGAACATGCTCACGGGCCGCTTCGCCAACCCGGCGTTGGGCGGGACTGTCACGGGGCAGATGTTCTTCCAGGTGGGCGCAAACCAGGACCAGCGAAAGCAGGTGTTCATTGGGACGATGACGACGGCTGCCCTTCAGTTGAACGGGATTTCGATCTCGACACCTGACCAGGCCAACCGCGCAATCGGAACGGTGGACTCAGCCATGACGAGGATTTCAAAGCAGCGCGCCGATCTCGGCGCCTACCAGAATCGCTTCGAGATGGCGTCCAAGGGGGTCGCGGTAGCGGCGGAGAACATGCAGGCCGCCGAGTCCCTGATTCGCGATACCGACATTGCCTCACAGATGGTAAGCTATACGAAGAACCAGATCCTGATGCAGTCGAGCACTGCCATGCTTGCCCAGGCCAACCTGAAACCCAGGTCGGTCCTGACGCTGCTGCAGTAGACGACTCGCACGGGAGAACCGTTCCCGACAGAAGAGGCTTCTGGACGTCGCTTCTTCTGAGACGGCGATGGGAAAAGGGAGGTCGCGCACTCCCCCCATCTTTATCGCACATACAGCCGCGGGAATACCGCGGCAGATTCGCCACCGGGTACGGTGGCTGGCATGGCAGCGGAGCTGCCATGGAACCGCAGGCGGCGCCTTTCCAGGCCCCGCCGCGTTGAACCCGCGCGTGGCGCGGGCCGCGGTGGTGGGCGCCGGTGCACGAGTACACGGAGGTACACGACATGGGTATGGAGATACCGGGAATACTCAAGACGAGCCCCGTCCAGGATGTCCTCCTCAAGGAAGCGAGGGTGATCCTGCCGGAGCGCTCCCCTCGGCAGGGTGAACAGCAGGGAGAAGCCAGGCAGCTCACCCGCCAGGAGATAGAAGCCCAGGCGAAGGCCCTGGAAAAGACGTTTGCAGCCTTCAACCGGAGGGTGGTCCTGTCCGTGAACGAGCAGATCAACCAGGTGGTGATCAAGGTCGTTGACGCGGAGACCGATAAGGTAATCAAGGAGATCCCCGCCGAGGAAATCCAGCATCTGATCGCCAGGATCAAGGAGACGATAGGACTTCTGGTCGACGAAAAGATCTGACGGGGACGCCTCGGGCGGGGGAAAGCGGGCTTAAGCGATGTCAGACCTGTCCATCCCGGGCGTCACCGACAAATACAACACGCAAAAAGTCATCGACGCACTGATGGCCCAGAAGAAGGTCCCGCTGACCCGGATGCAGGCGGACCTCGACGCGGACCAGCAGAAGAAGACTGCCTGGCAGGACGCGAACAGGCAGCTTTCGGGGCTGCGCGACACGGCGCGGCTCCTCTTCGGGTTCCAGAACCCGTTCAACGACAGGATTGCCTCCTCGTCCAACGACGCCGCCCTCACGGCGACGGCGACCCGCCAGGCTGCCGAAGAAACGAAAGACATCACCGTGAAGCAGGTGGCAACCTCGGACAGGTTCGCCTCCCGCTCGCTGCCCCGTGACTTTACCGTGGACGCAGGCCAGTACACCTTCAAGGTAGGGGACAAGACCGTCGCGCTGGCGTGGAAGGGCGGGACGCTGAAGGGGTTCGCCGACGCCCTGAACGCGAAGGGCGGTGCCGTCCTCGCCGCCTCGGTGGTCAACGACACGACGAGCACCCAGGTGCTCATCGTGCAGGGAAAGCTCACCGGCAGCACGAATCGCCTCACCTTCGCAGACAAGGCGGTGGATCTCGGCGTGGCGTCGGGCATCCTCACCCGTTCGGCCACCGCGTCGCGCCCTGTCGGGCTTGACCAGGGCGCCGTGGCGGCGTGGACAGCGCCGCTCGCCCCGGACGGCTTCCAGGTGCAGAACGGCACCCTGACGGTGAACCCGGGCGCCGAGCTTCGCATCCCTGTCACGCCCGGGTGCCGCGCTCAACAAGAACATGATCCTGTCGCTGTCGGTGAAGGTCGAACGCCTTCCCGAGCAGGCCTACACGGCTCCGACGCCGCCCCCGGGCCCGACCATCCCGTCCTCGGGAGGCATCGATTTCAAGGGCATCCACGTGGAGAACTCGCCCTCCCAGACTCCCCTGCCCCCTTTCAACCCGCCGCCGCCGCCGCAGAATGTCACTGACATGAAGGCGTTGTTCATGGAAGGTGACGGCAAGGTCATCAACCTGCCCGACGTTCCGGACAGCACCGACTGGCAGCAGGTGCAGATCCCCGTGGGGGACCTCGCGGCGACGCTGGATGCCATCGACGTGCGAAACCGCAACACGTACCGCCGGATCGACGTGAAGGACATCACCGTCTACGACAAGACGCAGCGGGGCGACTACGTCCCGGCCCATGCGCTGTCCGAGGCAGGCGACGCCGTCGTGACGATGGACGGGATCGACGTGAAGCGGGGCACGAACGCCATCGACGATCTCCTGCCGGGCGTGACGATCAACCTGAAAGCGCCCTCGGACGGCCCGGTGGAGCTCTCCATCAAGCATGACGTGGAGGGAATCAAGAAGCAGATCATGACCCTGGTCGGGACGTACAACCAGATCATCACGAACATCGACGTGCTCACCCGCAAGGACGACACGATCATCAGCGACGACACTTCAATGACCGACGACGAGAAGACCAAGGCCAAGGCGAACCTCGGCCTGTTCGTGGGGGACATTTCCCTGCAGCAGCTGAAGAGCTCGATGCAGCAGGTGATGATGAACCCCTACCCCACCTCCCTCGGCCACGACTTGAGTCTCCTGGCGCAGATCGGCATCTCCACCGACACGCGCGCGCCGGGCGCCGCCTCCATCGACAAGACGCGCCTGCGCGGGTACCTGGAGATCGACGACGCGAAGCTGGGCGCGGCCATCGACCAGCACCCGGAGGCGGTGAAGCAGCTGTTCGGCAACGACACCACCGGGGACCTCGTGGTGGACTCCGGGGTGGCCTTCAAGCTGGACGCGCTCCTGCGCCCCTACGTGCAGACCGGCGGCCTGGTCGCGGAGAGACAGACGACCCTGGACACGCAGATCGCGGACCTGAACAAGAAGATCGCCGACTACAAGGTCTACCTCGACGACCAGCAGGCGCAGCTGAAGGCGAAGTACGCGCAGATGCAGGGCGCCCTGGACCAGATGCAGCAGAGCTCGAACTCGATCACCAGCTTCAACAAGCAGAACTCAACGTCCGGTCAATGAGAGGAGCCGCTGATGCGCCTTCTGATCAACGGTGAAGAGGTCAGCTACTCGCTGGAAAACGAGAAGACCCTCGGGGAGGTCGTCCGCGGCGTCCAGGGGTGGCTGAACGCATCCGGGTTCCTCGTCACGGACCTGGCAGCAGACACGCGGGACCTCCTGGCATCCCCCGAGCAGGAATGGAGCCCCCAGCCCGTGGAGCTCACCAGGGAGCTCGCGGTGAAAGCGGCGCACACCGGCGACATGCGCATCGAGCACTGGTCCACCGTCCAGGCGTGGCTGGGCATGCTCGCCGACGAGCTCGCCGCGCCCGGCCCGGTTCCCCAGGGCCCCGCAGACCTTGACGTCCTGGGAGAGCTGGTGGCCGGCCTTCCCCAGACCCTCGAGAGTTTCAAGGCGAACCCGTTCCTCCCTCCCGGGTCCGACCTTGCCGTGCGGTTCGCGGCGCTGTTCGCGGGCGTGCCGGCCGCCGAGATACGGCGATGGCCCGCGGAGAAGACGGCGCAGGCCGCTTTAGTGCTTGCCGAGCTTCGCGCCCGCATCGCGTCGCGCCTCGCTGCCGCCCACCAGCCGCGGGAAGCGGCCGCGCGGTGCGTCGCGACGCTGACGGGTCTCCTCGGCAGCCTGTCCGAGGTATCGGTGATGCTGCAGACCGGGCGCGACCGGGCAGGCCATGGACGTCGTCATCGGTTTCATCGATGCGGCGCAATCCCTCGTCGACCTGCTCCCGTTCCTGCCCCCGGACGTGGAACGGGCCCGCCTGGTCTCCGAGCTCACCCCGGTGCTGCGCGAGCTGACGAAGGCCTTCGACACGAGGGACGGGATCCTCATCGGGGATCTCCTCGAGTACGAGATTGCGCCTCGCATGAGGCGCATCACTCCCCTGATCGAGAAGGGTCTATGATACTGCTCCAGTTCTCCCTGCAGTCGCTCAAGGGCGGCGAATACACCGGTCCAGGCCTCTACCTGTACTTCGGGATCGCCGTGGCCGCGGTGGCCGTCCTGATCCTGGTCGGGTCCCTCGTCGCCCGGCGCAGCCGCCCGCGCAGCGCCACCGACGCGGCGCAGTACAGCAGCACCCAGTTCAAGAAGGCCGGCAGGGCGCTCGGTCTCACTCCCCCGCAGGTCGACATGCTGGAGAACCTCGTGCGGGCGTGCAAGGTGAAGCAGCCGTTCCTCGTCTTCACGAGCGCCGGGCTCCTCGACGACACGCTGAAGAAGGGTCTTTACTCCCTGGACAGTTCGCGCGACCTCATCGGCGGAGGAACGGGAGAGGCGCCGCTCGCTCATTTTCCAGATCAAGCAGACATGGAGCGCAACGCCCGCAAGGGGGCGTCGCTGGGCTCCACGACCTCCCTCAAGCCGGGCCAGCCGCTGACCATCACCGTGGAGGGCAGCAGCCCCTTTGCAAGCAAGGTCATCTCCAACATGAAGGATTTCCTCACCGTCGCGGCGCCCGCCCGGCCCGCGGGGGCGGACACGCGGTGGATGCGCGGCACGCTCCTCTCCGTCTACCTGTGGCGGGAGAACGATGCCGGCTACTCCTTCCCGTCGAAGATCCTCGGCTACGACACGGTGAAGGGCGTCCCCAGCGTCCTGATCCAGCACGCGAAGACCCTGCGCCGCGAGCAGCGGCGCCGCAGCCGCCGGCGCGAGCTCATGCGCCCGTGCTTCTACTATCCCATCCTCATCACGGAGACCGGCGAAGGCCGCAAGGCCGAGCGCAAGGCGGTGGTGGAGCGCGACAAGCGGACGCTCGGGACCGTGGTGGACCTCTCCGCCGGAGGGTGCGCCGTGCAGACCCTGAATCCGTTCGAGAAGGGCAAGCTCGTCATGCTCGAGTTCGACATCGACAGGAGGGCCCCCATCCGCGCCTTCGGCAAGGTCATGCACACCGCACCGGCACGCAGGGCGCGGCGGGAGTCATGCACGTCATGTTCACGCGGGTCACCCGCCAGTACCTGAACCGCATCAGCGAGTTCGTCTACGACTTCTCCCGTCCCGGCACCGTCGGCCAGGCGCGCGAGCAGATGGACCGCGCCGTCCCGGGCCGGGGCGAGGCCCGTCCCCTGCCGCAGAAGTAGCGCGCGCCCGCCGCGCGTTGACAGACAAGGGTCCTTTCCACTACCCTGCGGGCGTGGGTGGGGAAGCGTTGCAGCGGGTTCACTGTGCTACGGCGGAAGAGACGGAGGCCTTCGGCGAGAAGCTTGGCAGCCGCCTGTGTGCCCGGTATCCCGGGGGCATCGTGGTCCTCCTCGTGGGTCCCCTCGGCGCGGGCAAGACCGTCATGGCGCAGGGCATCGCCGCGGTCACTCGGCGTGACGGAGCCCGGTGATCAGCCCGACGTACACGATCATCTCGGAGTATGCCTCCCCCCGCGCGAGCTTTCACCACGTCGACCTCTACCGTATCGAGGGGAGCGAGCAGATCGAGAACCTGGGCCTGGACGATATCATGCGGGCCGGCGGCGTGGTACTCGTGGAGTGGGGGGAGAAGCTCGCCCTCCGCGGCGAGCACGTGCGCGTGACCATCGCCCTTGCGGGTGACGGGGGCCGCGACATCCCCATCGAGGACGTGCCGGTATGAGAGCGGCCCCATGACGATACTCGCCCTGGACACGGCCACCGAGGTGCTCTCGGTCGCGGCCGAGCGCGAAGGCGCCTGGGCCACGCTCTGCGTGCGCCGCGGGCTCCAGCACTCCCCTGCCCTCCTGGCGCTGGCGCAGCGGGTGCTCGCGGACGTCGGCACTGGGCGCGGCGGACCTCGACCTCGTGGTATGTTCCCTGGGCCCCGGCTCCTTCACCGGCATCCGCATCGGCCTTGCCACGGCGCTGGGCATCGGTCACGCGCGGCAGGTTCCCGTGGTGGGAGTCTCGACCCTGGACGCGTTTGCCGCTCCCGTGGGCACCGTGGGACGGGGACGTCTACCCGGTGCATCGACGCGCGCAAGGGACGCTACTACACGGCGCGCTACAGCGGCGGGACCCGCGCAGGGAGCCTACCGAGACATCACCGCCGGCGAGCTGGAGACCGCGCTCGCCGCCGCGCGCAAGCCGCTCCTGGTAGGCCACGACGCGCCGCGGATCCAGGGCGTCCTGGGCACGCGGGGCGCGCGGCGCCCGTCGCGGACAGCGTGGATCCCCGGGTCTCTCTTGCGCCTCGGTCTGCGACGGTATACAAAGGAGAGGAGCGGCGCCGGAGGCCCTCCGGCCGCTGTACCTGAGAAAGAGCGAGGCCGAGATTGCGAGCGGTGGATGAACGCCACGGGCGCTGACAACCCCAACGACGATCCCGCCGAGGTCGAACCCGTGGAAGAGCTCGCGGAGGAGATCGACCGCGCGAGCCCGCGGAGCTGCCGACGACGATCGACGCGGCCGCAGTTCGACGCGTGGAAAGCGTCCTACCTCCACGAGCACCATCCCCAGTCTCTTCCTCGACAGCACGCCTGAAAATCCTCAAGGCGAACGAGAGCTTCTGCGCGATGTTCGGCTGCGAGCGACGGACTGTCCGGGTCAGTACTTCACCCAGTTCTACGCGCCGTTCTTCGACGACACGCAAGAGCGCGGAGCTCTTCCGCGTCGATCCTCTCGCCGCGACTCACGGGCTTCAGTGGCACGGCAAGGTGGAGAGGATCGGGACCGACCAGCTCCTCAACGTGTCCAAGGTCTGGATCATGCCCACGGCGACGTCGCTCCCGGGTGCCGTCCCCGCGCGCGTACAGCGCGGTCTGCCTGGACATGACCGCCGAGCACCGACAGCTTCTGCACGGCACCTTCACGAGCCTGCTGGGCGCGGCGCGGCTGAAGGACAACGACACGGGCAACCACATCGAGCGGGTGAACCGCTACGCGCGGGTGCTCGCCCAGGACCTGGCGGGCGGCCGGAGATGCCCGAGGTGGACCGCGAGTTCGTGGAGAGCATCGGGCTGGTGGCGGCGCTGCATGACGTGGGCAAGATCGGCACGCCGGACGACATCCTCAACAAGGCGGGCCAGCTCGAGGCGTGGGAGTGGGACGTCATGAAGCAGCACACCACCAACGGCGCCTACATCCTCTCCACCTACCCCAACCCCATGGCCACGCGAGATCGCCCTGCGCCACCACGAGCGATGGGACGGCACCGGCTACCCCACGGGCTGGGCGAGGACCTGATCCCGCTCTCGGCGCGGATCGTCGCGGTGGCGGACGTCTATGACGCCCTGCGCATGCGGCGCGACGTACAAGGAACGCCTACACGCACGAGCAGGCGATGGAGAACATGGTCGGCGAGAGCGGGACGCACTTCGATCCCTTGCTGATCGACGCGGTTCCTCGCAGATCGCGGAACGTTTCAGGGAGATCTTCAGCGAGCTGGCGGATTCCCAGTAGGAGCGACACGCCGGTCAGCGCGGGTCCGCTTTTTCACCGGAGCGGACGGCGCCAGCGCGGGGTCGCGGAGCCCGCCGGCTTCTGCAGCAGCTCCTCCAGCTTCGGGAGGGCTCTGCGGCGCGCCGCGGCGGCGGCGCGGTTTTCCTCCTGGATGGCGGCGTAGACTTCGCGGCGGTAGACCTTCACCTGGGACGGGGCCTTGATGCCCAGCTTGACCTGGTCTCCCTTGATGTCGACCACGGAGATCTCCACCTGGTCGCCGATCATGATGCTTTCGCCGATGCGGCGGGCGAGGATCAGCATGAGGCGCCCTGTCTGCGCCTGCGCCAGCTCCTCCAGGATGACGTGCCGCACGCCCCACCGGGGATTGGCGCTGATGCGACTGGCGCGCCACGTGGCGTGCGGCGGTTGAGGAGGAGGGGCCCCTGGAGGTTCGCCGTCATCGCGGGCCGCGCGGCGGGGATGGTGACGATGGCGAAGACCAGGAGTCCTCGCTGCCGCCGGATGCCGATCTTCCTCGAGCTCGGCGGGATCCACGTCCGGGCGTGTAGTCGGGGCGGAAGAAGTGCGGGTCGATGCAGAACGAACGCCACCTCCACCCGCTCCAGGGACTGCAGCCAGTAGAACGGCTGCTGGGTGGCAGTCCAGGAGCGCGAACTCGCGCAGCTCCTCGAACCCGAAGAGCCCCCGCGGGAAGGTGATGCCGCTGCCGGTCCTCGATCTCGATCTCCCCGTAGGGCTTTGTGGCATCTTCATGATCTACCTCAGGAAGTCGAGGAGCTTCGGGCGGTTCAGGGCGCGCGCCGTGGCGGACGAGCGCCGCCTCGTGGGTGAACTCCAGCGTCCTCAGCTGCGTGATGGCATCCGCCATGTCGAGGTCCCTCTCCTGGGAATCGAAGCGCACCAGCTCGGGCTTCTGCGTACGCGAGGCGCTTGGCCACGGTATCCAGCCGCGCATCGCGCGCGCCGATGTCCCCGAGCACCCCGGCCAGGTTCGTGGCGACGGAGCTCTCCATGCCGCGCAGGCCCGCGCCGCCCACCTTTTCCGTGGACCCCTCGTAGAGCGCGTCGCGGAGGTTGATCACCATGTCGAAGATCGATCCGCCGAACACGCGCGCGCTCGGGCGCGACGTTCAGGGGCGGACGCGCGCCGCCCGGGCGCCAGGATGCCGAGATCCTGCAGCACGGTCCCGCCGCCGATGTCCTCGGCCCAGATCTGGTGCGGGAGCGTGGTCTCCAGGACGAGCGCGTTCGTCACCGGGTCCAGGTGCGCGCGGACCGGCGACGTTCGCGTCGTTGATCTTCGCCGCGATGGCGGTGACCGTGTCCCCCGGGGCGAGGCGGATTTCGGCGCCGTCGATCCGGATGGTGGACGTCCGCCTGCACCCGGTACTGGCTGGCGTCCACGGTGGAGTAGATCTGCTGCTGCTCGGCCCAGAAGGCGACGTTCCCGGGCAGGTTCACCTGCGACCTGGGCGCCCTCGGAGATCTCCGCCGCGCTCCGTGCCGATGTTTCCCAGGTAGTCCACGGAGACCACCATGTCCCCGCTTCCGCCCGGCACGCGGCCGTTGGTGGTGCGAAAAGGCGTGGTCTTCGACGAGGGAGCCGGCGAAGAGGGAGTTCCCGCTCTGGTCCTTGGCGTTGGCGATGGTGAGGAGCTCGCCCAGGAGCTGGTTCACCTCGTCGCCGATGTAGCCCATCTGCGTCTCGTCCAGCGTCCCGTTGGCCCCCTGCACGGCCAGCTCGCGGACGCGCTGCAGGATGTCCATGGCGCTCGCAGGTTGCTCTCCGCGCTGGAGAGCGTGTTGCGCACGCTCTCGATGTTCTTGCCGTAGCGGTCCAGCCGCATGATCTCCGACTGGAAACGCGTGGAGCGCGAGGCGGCCAGCGGGTCGTCGCGCAGGTCCTTGATCCTGGACTGCGCGCCGATCTTGTTCGTCATCTGGTTCATGTCGTACTCGCGCAGCTGCGTGTAGTAGCTTGTGTCAAGCGTCGGAAGCTGCGAGCTGATCCGCTTCATCGGCTGTACCCCGTGCCTTATCGTCAGATCCCCATGCGGTTGATGATGATGTCCAGGAGCGAGTCGAATGTCGACACGAAACGGGCAATGGCCGCGTAGCCGTTCTGGTAGGTGATCATCGAGGTGAGCTCCTCGTCCACGTTCACCCCCGAGATCGACTCCCGCATGTCGGTGAGGTTCTTCATCACGAGCTTGGCCGTGTCCATGCTCCTGTTGGCTTCCTCGCCCTTGAGGCCGATGGTTGCCACGCGGTCGGCGAAGTAGCTGTCGAACGTGGAGGTGGCGCCCACCATCACGGGCGTGGTGCGCAGCTGCGCGATGGCAAGGGCGCTCGTCCCGTCACCGATTCCCTCCGGACGCCTCCCACGCCGGATGCCGCGGCGATGGCGCCGGGGTTCTGCGCCACGGCGGGTTCACCTCGATCCACCCGGCGGGATGAGACAGAGGCGCCACGGCGAACTGGGCGCCCTCGTCGGTCCGGGAAGCGCCTGCACGGCGTCCGCCTTTGCCCACGTGTAGGCGCCGCTCGGGCCGGAGGCCTTGAGGATGCCGCTGTAACCCACGAGGAACTGGCCCGAGTCCTCCAGCCCGCGGATGACGAAGTCGGGATTCGCCGTGTCCGCGGCGGGGGTGGCCTTCAGGGAAAGCTTCCCCTCGGAGTTCAGCCGCGCGACCACCTCGGAGCCCGAGAGGTTGATCCGCGTGACGAGGTCTTCCACGGTGTCAGTGGGATGGTAGTCCACGGTGACGTTCCCCCGCGCGCCGGGAAGCGTGAGGGTGCCGGCCAGCCCGATCTGCTCCTTCGGCTGCCAGCACGTTGGTGCCCGTGACCCGGAAGATGCGGGTGCTGTCGAAAGTACCCGTGCCCTTGGAATCGTAGTTGCCGTTCACGTTCGTGACGAAGGGCCGCTCGACGAAGAAGTCGGTCCCGCTCTTCCCGTCCAGCCCGAAGCCCTGGCGGTGGACCTCGTTCACGAGGTCGGTGAAGTTCTGCGCCATGAGGTCGAGGCTCTGGATCTCCTGGCGGGCGTCCCCGTCGCGGAGGCTGCAGCAGGGAGGCGAGCTTTCCGCCGCGGACGGACAGGGCCGTCTGCGTGTCGTCCCAGATGAGGTTGGAATATCCCTCGTTGGCGGGGTCGGCCTTGAGAGCGATGGTCTCGTGGTGACCGCCCTGCACGAGGTGCGTGCCGCCCGTGGTGACCACGAACTCTCCCGCGGGGTCGTTGTACTGTACCGTGATGTCCACGAGGGTGGAGAGCTGGCCCACCAGCAGGTCACGGCGGTCCAGCAGGTCGTTCGGGTTGTCCCCGAGGGCCTGGGACTTGACGATCTCCTTGTCAGGTCGGCGATCTGCGTGGTGATCTCGTTCACCTGCTTCACCGTCCCGCGCACGTCGTCCTCGGTCATGTCACGGACGCTCTTCAGGGCCATGGAGCGGCTGTGGATGCCGTCCACCAGTGCTCGCCCCGGTCTGGATGACCTGGGTGCGGGACGCCATCTCGGTGGGATTGAGCGACAGGTCCTGCCATGCTCCCCAGAACTTGTCCATGAGGGCGCGCACTGAGTGGTCGGTGGGCTCGTTGTAGACCTGCTCCATCATGAGGATGTACTTGTCGCGCGTGTCCCAGTAGCCCTGGACGTTCTGCTCGGAGACGATGCGCCCTTCGAGGAGCATGTCCTTCAGCCGCTCGATGCGCGTGGCGTCCACGCCCTGCCCGATCTGGCCCGGCCGTCTCCTCGCGGTTGAGCTCGGGCGCATAGAGGGGGTCCGTGGCGCTCATGTCCACGCGCTGGCGGCTGTATCCTTCCACGTTCGCGTTGGACATGTTGTGCCCGACGGTCTGCAGGCCCTCGGTGGTTGCGACGAGGCCCCTCTTGCCGAGCTCGATGGGGGCAAAGCTTGACTGCACGGCGTCCTCCCTGCTTCTACTGCCTGCGGTCCACCAGAAGCGCCCCGCTGACGCTCGTGGCCTTCCCGCGGCGGGAGTAGATCTTGCCCCTTGCGGTACGGGAACACCTGCTCCAATATCCGGTTGAGCGCCTCCGACATGGCGTCCGCCGCGTAGTGGGTGCGGCTCGCTGCTGTCTTCAGCCGCACGACGGACGACCGCAGGCGGCGCCAGCTTTCCTCGAGGCCCTGCCGCATCCCCTCCGGAACCGAGGGGAGCACGGCGGAAAACGCGGTTTCCCGCGGCAGGTCCAGCGCGTCGCGCAGGGCCTCGAATGCCTCCTCCCGGGCGGCGTCGGCCTTCTCGATCGCGGCAGCGGACTGTTCGATGGCCTGCGCCACGGCGAGCCCCGGGCCCCAGGGGCGCTTCCAGCGAGAAGCGCAGACGTTCCACCGCTCCGCCGAGGTCGCTGAAAAGATCGGCCTCGCTGTCCACGCGGGCTTTCAGGGCAGCCGCGAGGGCATTCGTATCGCTCATCCATCGTTTTCCTGTCCTCGTTGTTCCTTCCATCAATGTCGGTCGAACTTTCCTTCCCATGAGCCCGCCAATCTGGTATCTTGGGGGAGGAGGAAATCCATGACGCCGGACCGGGACCTGATCATCATCGGGGCGGGAGGAGCAGGGCTGTCGGCGGCGCAGTACGGCGCCCGCGGGAACCTGCGGACGCTCGTGCTGGAGGAGCTTTCGTCCGGCGGCCAGGCGCTGCTCATCGACGGGCCTGGAGAACTACCCCGGCTTCCCGGAGCCCATCAACGGCTACGATTTCACGCAGAAGATGGAGGACCAGGCGACGAAGTTCGGCGCCGAGATTCAGGAACGCGCTGGTCTCGACGATCTGGCGCAAGGACGACATCTGGACTGTCGAGACCGACCAGGGACCCCTCACGGCCTTCGCGGTCATCCTCGCCACCGGCGCGGCCCACAAGACCCTCGGCGTCCCCGGGGAGGCAGAGCTCGGCGGGCACGGCGTCTCCTACTGCGCCACCTGCGACGGCCCCTTCTTCAAGGGCAAGAGGATGCTCGTGGTCGGCGGCGGCGACGCGGCCTGTGACGAGGCGATGTACCTTTCCCACCTGGCCTCGCGGCGTCCTCATGATCCACCGCCGCGGACAGGTTCCGGGCGCAGAAGTCCCTCGCGGCCCGCGTCCTTGCCAACCCCAGGATCGAGGTGCGCTTCAATACCGAGCTGCGGAAGATCGAGGGCTCGCCGGCGGTCTCGAAGATCACGCTGTTCGACAATGCAAAGAACCGCGAGTACGAGGAGGCGGTTGCCGCCGTGTTCGTCTTCATCGGGTCCGACCCCAAGAACGCGCTCGTGAAGGGCCTCGGGGTGACGCTGGACGACGTGGGATACGTGGTGACCAACCAGCGCATGGAGACGGGCGTTCCCGGGCTCTACGCCGTGGGTGACGTGCGCGCCAGCCCGTTCCGCCAGCTCGTGGTGGCCGCCGCGGAAGGCGGCATCGCCGCGCACGCGGCAGGCCAGTACATCGACGAGCTCAAGGGAGAGAAGTACTCGTGACGGCCGGCTCCGCGGCAGGAGCCGCGGGCGGCATGGACTCCCGGCCGGAGCCGAGGCCCCTCCGGGGCCCGGCGAGCTTCCGGCTCATCGTCCATCCACGGATGGAGGGCACGGCTCGACATGGCCGTCGACGAGGCGCTTGCCGAGGCGGTCGGGGCCGGGGAGAGCCCTCCCGTGGTGCGGCTGTACGGGTTCTCCCCTCCCACGCTCTCCCTGGGCAGGTTCCAGAAGATCAAGGATCTCGGCGACAGGAAGGCTGCTGGCGGCGGACGGCGTGACCCTGGTGCGTCGGCCGACGGGCGGGCATGCTGTTCTCCACGACGACGAGCTCACCTACTCCGTGGCGCTCTCCAGGGGCGGCAGCGGCACCCTGGTCGGCGGCGCGCGCAAGCGCGAGGTCTACGAGTTCATCGCGCGCGTCCTGCTCGCCGGCCTCGGGGAGCTCGGCATCCGGGGATCGATCAACACCTCCCAGCGCGGCGACGTCCACAATCCCGACTGCTTCGGCTCCGCGGGGGAATACGAGATCGCGGCGGCGGACGGCCGCAAGCTCATCGGCAGCGCCCAGATGACCACGCGCACCGCCATCCTCCAGCACGGATCCATACCGCTCTCCCGTCCCGGCGGCGAGCGCGTCCTGCGCTACATCAGGCTGGACCAGCCGGTGGAAACCCACGAGCCGACATGCCTGAACGAGCAGGCGGGCAGGACGCTTTCCTTCGAGGAAGTCCGCGCCGCTTTCTGCCGCGCGTTCGTCACGGTGCTCGGCGCCGGTGTGTCGGAGCTGCGAACGGAAGAACGCGTGCGGGCGGACCAGATCCTGGCCGGGAAATACGCGAGCGAGGAATGGAACCTCAAGTACTGAGACGGTGCGCGCTGGCCGCCGTGCTCTGCGCGCTCGTCGCGGCGGCGCTGCCGGCGTTGAGCTTCAACGACCCGGGAGACCCGGCCGTGCTCGCCGGGCGCATCGCCGACGCCATGAACGCGGATGAGCTCCTGGGCCAGGTCTTCTTCCTGGGATGGCAGGGCGAGGGACTCTCCGCGGACATCCTTCGGTGGATCGGCACCCGCGGCATCGGGGGCGTGAAGATCTTTCCCCGCAACGTCACCGACCTGCCGTCGCTTGCCGCCGACGTGGTCACCATGCAGAAGCTCGCCGCCCGCAGCCGCTTCTCCGTCCCCCTGTTCGTCGCCACGGACCAGGAGGGCGGCTGGGTGCGCCAGATAAAGGACGAGACATCGGTTTCCCCCGGGCAACCTGGCACTTGGTGCCGCCGGTGCTCCCGGTGACGCGTACCGCACGGGCTTCTACCTCGGCACGGAGCTTGCCGCCCTCGGCATCAACATGGATTTCGCCCCGACGGCCGACGTCTATTCCAACCCCGAGGCCAGCGTGATCGGGCCGCGCTCGTTCGGGTCCGACCCCTCGGCCACGGGCTTGCTCTCGGCGGCCTACGCCCGCGGCCTGCGCGACGCCGGCGTCCTCAGCACGGCAAAGCACTTCCCGGGGCACGGGTCTGCCGACCAGGACTCGCACGGTCACCTCCCGAAGATCGACGTGACGCTCGACCAGCTCCTGGACCGCGACCTTATTCCCTACCGCATCCTCATCCGCGAAGGGATCCCCGCCATCATGACGGGCCATCTCGCCTTCCCGCGGATCCTGGGCAGCCTCACGCCATCGTCGCTCTCGCCGTTTTTCATCCAGAGCGTCCTGCGCGACCGCCTGGGCTTCAAGGGGATCGTGATCACGGATGACATGGAGATGGAGGGCGTGCTGGCCGACGGCCTCGACACGGCCGCCGCGTGCCGCCGGGCGCTGGAGGCGGGAAACGACATGGTGCTGGTCTCCCACACGCCGGCCGTCCAGGAGAAGACATGGGTGGCCCTCAGCGCCGCCATGGGCGCGAGCAGCGCCTTCCGCGACGCCGTCCGGGAGTCGGTGCGGAGGATCCTGGAGGTGAAACTCCGTGGCTTTCGGCAGAACGCATCGGTGGTTGTCCCGGTCCCGGCGTCGGTTTCTTCGCTCATTCCCGCTGCCGGGGCGCGTGCTTTTTTCTCGCGCATCTCCGCGCGGGCCGTGACACTCCTCGCGGGCGCGCGGGTCCCGTACGCGCCGCGCGCCGGGGAGCGCATCCTGCTTGCCGGCCAGTACGACCAGTTCATTGCCGAGGGAAGACGCCGCTACCCGGGGGCCGACGCGTACCTGTTCCCGTTCGACCCGTTCTACACAGCCCGGCCGGAGGACGTCGCTGCCCTGCCGGCGAAGGCGGTCGGCCATGACACGATCATCTTCTGCGTCGCCAACTACAACAGCCTCGCGGTGCTGCAGACCCTTCAGTCACTCGGCAAGAAGGTGATCGTGATCTCGGCGCTCAGCCCCGTCTACCTGGACGAGACACCGTGGGTGAAGACCGCGCTGGCGGTCTACGGGGACAGCGCGGATTCGTTCCGCGCGGGGTTCGCGGTCCTGGCAGGAGACTACCACGCGGCCGGGGTCCTTCCCGTGAGATTCGGCACGCAGACGCCGCCATGAGCTGGATCCCCGCGGGCCGCCGGGACATCCCCGCCATCATTGATTTTCTCCTGCCCGACGAAACCCTTCACGTGCCTTTCTCTTCACGGCTGCGCGCGGGCACCCGCGGGTGCGACATCTTTTTCCAGCGGGGCCCCGAGGGCGGCGTGCAGCAGTGCATCCTGTACACGGCGGGAGGGCTCCTCCTTCCCGTCCTCACCGCGCAAGCCGACGGGCGCGAGGAGCTCTCCCGACTTCTCCTCGACCTGCGGCCGCCGGTCCATTCCATCATGGGAATCCGGCGCTGCGTCGACGCGGCGGAAGCCGTCCTGCCGCTTCCCCCGACGACGCGCGTGGAGTACTTCCTCATGACGCTCGAGCGCTCGGCCTTCCGCCCTCCCCTGCCGTGGGATTCCGCGCGCCTCCGCGTCCGCAAGGCGGACAGCGGCGACGCTGATGACCTGTACCCGCTGCAGAAGGGCTACGAGCTGGAGGAGGTCATCCTCGACCCGGTGCACTTCAGCGAGTCCAACTGCATGAGGCTCCTCAAGACGGCGCTGAAGGACGAGCTGGTGTACGTGGCGGAGCTCGACGGCTTCCCGGTCGCCAAGGCGGCGACAAACGCGCGGGGCTTCGACGTCGACCAGGTGGGCGGCGTCTACACGGTGCCGGTCCGACGAGGCAAGGGCATAGGCGCCCTGGTCGTGGGCGCAGCTGCTCAAGGAAATCTTTGCGGTGAAGTCATCAGCGTGCCTCTTCGTCAAGAAGAGGAACCGTCCCGCCATCGCGTTGTACGATCGGCTCGGGTTCGTGCCGGTCACCGACTACGTCATTTCCTACTACGGGCTATGAGCGCCGCAGGCGCGCGTGCGGCCCCCATTAACCATAGGGCGTAAGCGCGCCTCGCTTCCCGGGCGAGCGTCTCGCCATTGTGAGAATCGACGATTCTAGACGCGGAACAGCTGAGAATCGGCGAAAACCATAGGACTAGGGGGGTGCCACGCCCCCTTCCGCGCTGCCCCCGGCCCGTGCTATGGGCTCGCTCTCGGCCATCCCCCCCATGGCTCCCGCGATTTGCTGCGCAAACGCTTCCGCCACGGGGCCCCCTTCGCACGGCCTGACGGCCGTGCTATGCCTCCACCACCACCTGCAGCTCGGTTCCCGGGCGCCGGGGGCCACCACCGACGAGACGTGCGGGGATCCCTGCACGAACAGCTTCTGCCCGCGGCCGTTGCCCGTGTTCCTGATGCTGATGCGGTAGGTGCACCCGCGGAACTTCCGCGTGATCTCCACCGTCGTCAAGGTGCGGGGCAGGCACGGCTCGATGCGAAGCCCGTCGCAGTCCGGCCTGACGCCGAGAATCCACTGCGAAACGGCGATGAAGTTCCAGGCGGCGGTTCCCGTCAGCCAGGAGTTCTTGGCCTCCCCGTGCCGCGGGGAGCCCTTGCCGGCGATCATCTGCGAATACACGTACGGCTCCATCCGGTGGAGCTCCTGGATGCTCTCCCGGAACGCGGGACTGATCCTGCGATAGTAGTCGAACGCGCGGTCAGGCCTGCCCGCCACGCATTCGGCGATCATGATCCAGGGATTGTTGTGGCAGAACACGCCGCCGTTTTCCTTGTACCCGGGCGGGTAGGAGGAGACCTCGCCCAGCTCCACGTGGTACCCGCGGTAGGGCGGATCGAGGAGAACGATCCCGTGCTGCGTCCCGAGCCGCTTCTGCACGGAATCCAGCGCCATGACGGGAAGGCCCGACTCGGCGCCGATCTCCGCCATGGCGCAGAAGGCGTTGGACTCGATGAAGATCTGCCCGTCCTCGCACATGCGCGAGCCGACTTTCCCGCCGGCGTCGTCATAGGCGCGCAGGAACCACTCCCCGTCCCAGCCGTGGGCGAGCGTGGCAGCGCGCATCTGCGCCACGGCGCTTCCGCCGCGCGCGCCTCCTCCGCGTGCCCCGCGCGCCGGCAGATCTCCACGTAATCCCGCCCGATCAGGACGAACATCCCCGCGATCAGGACCGGACTCGGCCGTGCGGCCGTCCTTCGCGGTCGTGGTCTGGAACGACTCGTTCGGGATCCGTGGAGAAGCAGTTGAGGTTCAGACAGTCGTTCCAGTCGGCCCGCCCGATGAGCGGCAGGCCGTGCGGCCCGAGGTTGGCAGTGACGTGGTCGAAGGACCGCTCCAGATGCTCGAAGAGCGAGCCTGCCTTCGTGGTCGAGTTGTCGAACGGAACCTTCTCGCTCCAGGAAGGCCCAGTCACCGGTCTCCTTGAGGTAGCCGGCCACGCCCAGGATCAGCCAGAGCGGGTCGTCGTTGAAACCGCCACCGACATCCGCGTTGCCGCGCTTGGTCAGGGGCTGGTACTGGTGCCAGGCGCCGCCGTCCTCGAACTGCGTGGAGGCCACGTCGAAGAGGCGCTGCCGCACGCGCTCGGGCACCTGGTGCACGCATCCCAGCAGGTCCTGGCTGGTGTCGCGGAACCCGATGCCGCGGCCGATGCCGCTCTCGAAGTAGCTCGCGCTGCGCGCCAGGTTGCACGTGACCATGCACTGGTACTGGTTCCAGATGTTCACCATCCGGTCGAGCTTCTCGTCGCCCGAGGCAACGGTGAACCGCCCCAGGAGGTCGTCCCAGCGGGCGCGCAGGACGCCAAGCTCAGCGTCGACCTTCGCGTCGGTGTCGAACCGCGCCGCAATGGCGTCCGCGCGCTTCCTGTTGAGCGGCCCGGCGCGGCCCACTTCTCTCCCCCGGGGTTCTCGATGTAGCCGAGGACGAACAACGAAGCTCTTCTCCTCGCCGGGAGCGAGGTCGACGTCGAAGTGAAAGCGCCGCGACGGGTGACCACCCCGAGGCCGTCCCGTATCGGAAGCTTGCCCCGCACGACAGCCTCCGGGTCGGTCGAAGCCCCCGTACGCGCCGGTGAATGCCTGCCGATCGGTATCGAACCCCGCGACCGGCACGTTCGACGGCGTAGAAGGCGAAGTGATTGCGCCGCTCGCGGTACTCGGTGACGTGATAGATCGACACTCCGTCGACCACGACTTCCCCGGTGGAGAGGTTGCGCTGGAAGTTCGTCATGTCGTCAAGAGCGTTCCAGAGACAGAACTCGGTCAACGCGAAGAGCTTGAGAGATCTTGCGGCTTCCCGTCGTGTTCTTCAGCACGAGGCGCTGGACCTCGCAGTCGGCCCCCACGGGCACGAAGAAGAGCAGCCTCGCGCCTCGACACCGTTCTTCGCGCTGAACGGATCCGCGTGTAGCCCATGCCGTGCCGGCACTCGTAGGAGTCCAGGGGCGTGCACGTGACGGGCGCCACCCCGGGATTCCAGATCGTCTCCCCGTCCTTGACGTAGAAGAGCCGGCCGTTGGAATCCAGGGGCACGTCGTTATAGCGGTAGCGCGTGAGGCGGCGCAGGCGCGCGTCGCTGTAGAACGAATACCCGCCACCGGCGTTGGAGACCAGCGAGAAGAAGTCCTCGCTGCCGAGGTAGTTGATCCAGGGCCAGGGGGTGTCGGGCCGGGTGATGACGTATTCGCGCGCCGCGTCGTCGAAATGCCCGTAGCTCATGCCGCTGTCTCAACCTTTCACGGCGCCTGCGGCGACGCCCTTGGTGATCTGCTTGCGGAACACGAGGTAGAAGGCGAGCATGGGTCCCATGCCGATGACCAGCGCGGCGAACTGCTTTCCGTAGTCGGCCATCATGGTGCCGGAGAAACGCATCACGCCGAGGGGAATGGATTTCAAGCTCGTCTTGGACACGAGGATGTTGATCAGCGCGAACTCGTTCCACAGCCCCGTGATGTTGAGGATGGCCACCGTGGTGGCGATGGGCACGCACATGGGAAGGACGATGCTGCGGAAATCCTGAAGAACCCGGCGCCGTCGATGCGCGCCGCCTCGACGAGTGCCGTCGGGATACCCTTGATGTACTCCGTGCTCAGGTACAGGGCGATCGGGAGCCCCGAGCCGATGTAGACGATGAGGACGCCGATCCGGCTGTTGTAGAAGAAGTGGAAGTTGTCGGCGTTCTTGATGAAATGCAGCACCTGGAAGAGCGCGCCCAGGAGCTTGTCGAACTGGGAGACCTCGATGAAGAGCGGGACCATGAGCGACTGGATGGAGAGAAGGATCCCCATGACGAAGCTGCCGTAGATGATCGGCGTCGCCCTGGACGTGATCTTGGCGAAGGCGAACCCGGCGAGGATCGAGAAGAAGATGATCCCGAGGGTCGCACCGATGGTGTAGATGAACGAGTTGCCGATGAGCTCCCTGAAATCCCCGATGTCCCACGCGCCCGCGATAGTTCACCCACTGCAGCTTCTCGGGGAGGCGCAGCTTGCTGAGGTAGTACTCCGCGTTGGACTTCAGCGAGTTGATGATGCAGCCACACGATGGGCAGGATCGTCATGAGGGCAAAAGCCCCCATCACGATGTAAGCGATCGCCCTGCCGATGATGCCGAGGATGCGCGAGGAGGGGGACTGGCCCAGCATTGCGCGCATGGTCTACTCCTTCCCGCCGTAGCGCTTCTCGACCAGCTTTGTCAGCACGATGAGCACGATGCTGAAAATGACGATCGCCATGGCGATGGCGTTCGCCAGGGGGAAATTGGGAACCCCGACGAACGCGTTCCTGTACATGTAGATGGACATCACCTCGGTGACCCTGCCGGGCCCGCCGCCCGTCATGGCCCAGATGAGGGCAAAGCTGTTGAGCGACCCGGAGATGCAGAGGATCGCGGAGTTCACGATTACCCCGGAGAGCATCGGGAGCACGATGCGCCCCATGACCTGCCCTTCCCCCGCGCCGTCGATGCGCGCCGCCTCGAGGAGCTGGGGATCGATCTTCTGCATGTTGGCGAGGAACAGGATCAGGTACATGCCCGTCCAGCACCACAGCGTGACGAACATGACGGGGATCATGGCGACGTTCTGCTTTGCGAGGAAGTCGGGCGTCCACTTCCTTGCCAGCAGGTTCGTCAGATCGGAGAACATCACCTTCATCTGGTCGGGCTGGTAGCCCTGGATGAGCGCCTTCAGGTCGGCGAGCGGGTTCGCGAAGACCGTCAGCCCCTTGGGATCGCTCACGGCGAGTATCTTTTTGACCAGGTCATCGCGT
Source organism: uncultured Spirochaetota bacterium (assembly GCA_963768665.1). GTDB lineage: Bacteria > Spirochaetota > Spirochaetia > SZUA-6 > Fen-1364 > Fen-1364. The sequence continues at coordinate 433,323 of CAVYIU010000009.1, forward strand.
GATGGTGAACCCCGGCCGCTTGAAGATCTGCGTGAGGTGGCCCGAGAAGGCTGACGCGTAGCTCTTGTTGAGCACATCCGCGATGAGTCCCGTCGGGGAGAAGATGACGCCCCACATGATGCCCAGGACGATGGTGGAGATGATGGCAGGCATGTACAGCACGCCCTGCCAGAACTCCCCGAACTTGACGATCTTTCGATAGATCAGGTAGGCGAATATGAATCCCAGGGGGAGCTGGCCGAACACGGAGACGAGCACGATGTAGATATTGTTCTTCAGCGCGAGCCAGAACTGGGGGTCCCGCGCAAGGCGCTCGTACTGCTGGAACCCGACGATCTTCCACACCTCGCCGCCGAAGAGCTTCCCCCCGTTGTAGTTGCTCATGGACAGCACGATCGAAAGGATGATCGGAAATGCGAGCACGAGCAGGTAGAGGATGAACGCGGGAAGCACCATCGCCCAGTATGCCCGCACCTCCTCGGCCCTGCTCCGGATTCCTCGCCTCATGGGGGACCTCCATCGAAGGATGAAAAGGGGGTCCCCGGAGACCCCCAACGGGGTGCCCGGGGGACCCCCGGGCACCGCCCTGCCCGCGCCACCATGGCGCGAACACGATCTTTGGTTCAGTTACTTCTTCAGGAGGGCGTCCTGCGCCTTCTGCATGGCCGCGGCCACCTGCGCGGGGGTCTGGGCTCCGAGCCCGATCGCCTGGAGTCCCGGGTTCAGCACGTTGACAACCTCGGGAGCGAAGACGCCGTCGAACACGTAGCTGGACTTGACGACGTTGTTCTTGAACTGGGCCATCATGCCGACGAACGGCTCGACCTTGTCGCTCGAGATGCCCTTGCGGGCGGGGATGTACGCACCCGTCTCGTAGTTCAGGAGCTGGACCTCGGGGCCGTAGTAGTACTTCAGGAGCCGGACCGCCGCCTTCTCCACGTCCGATCCGGAGGTGACTGAGGACGCGATGGCGAGGCCCGTGCCCGCGATGCCGGGGACCGTGTTGGGGAACTTCTCACCGGGGATGGCGGGGAACGCCGTGAACCCGAAGTCCGAGGCCTGGTTGGCAGGGTGGAATGAGCGCCTTGCCGGTTGACTGGTCGGTCAGGAATGCACCCGTCCGCCAGTCACCGTCGACGAAGAACGCCGCCTTGCCGCCCGCGAAAAGACCGGGGCCGTCGCCGTAGGGCTGCTGGATGTTCGTCCAGGACATGACACCGTCGGTGTACATGGTCTGCCAGAACTTCAGCGCGTTGACGAAGGCCGGGTCCGGTGAACTTGGCCTTGCCGGTCATGAGCTGGTCCTGGAATGAGTCGCCAAGCAGCCGGTCGACGATCGTGGAGAAGAGGCACGACTCACCGGGCCACCCGTCGCCGTCAGGAAGGAGAATTGTCTGGATATTCTTCACCTTCAGCTTCACGACCATGGCCTTCAGGTCGGCATAGGTCTTGGGAAGCGGGATCCCCAGGTCGGAGAGCAGCTTCTTGTTGGTGTACATGACGGACGTGAACGTGAAGGACTGCGGGAGCTCGAGGAGCATCTTGGAGGACTGCTGGTTGGGATCGAGGGCCGTCGCCGCGAAATCTTTCAGGAAATCAGCCCCCAGCAGGACCTTGAGGTCCTTCGCCAGCTTCTTGCTCTGGACGATCGCCGAGCTGTCCTTCAGGGAAGGCCAGAGGTAGAACACGTCGGGCATCTGGCCCGCGGCGATGTACGCCGTCAGCTTGTCGTGGTACGCGTTGCTGAACAGGATCTCCTGGTTCAGGTTGATGTCAGGGTTGTCCGCCTTGAACTTCTGCCAGATCTGCCACGTCGGTCGAGTACCCTGCCGAGGTGGCGTCCTGGTACCACAGGAAATTGAGAGTCGTCTGCGCGCCGGCACCGACCGCGGTGAGGGCGAGCAACACGAGTGCGAGGAGAAGATATTTCTTCATCTTCCCTTCCTCCTTACGAAATCTCTTCAAACCGCCCCAACGGAGCGGACCGAGCCCGAGAGAAAACTAGAAGCCGATGCGGTGCACCTGCGCCTCCCGTGCCACCGGGAAGCTGTCTGACCGCATGAGCCGTCGAAGAGCATGCCCGCGGCGCCGTAGGCCACCGCCTGGTCGCCGAGACTCGAGAAATGCACCCGGCAGCGCACCTCGTCCGGGTACGGCCAGTTGCGCTGGATCTCTTCGCGAAGGATCGCCGCCACCTTCTCGCGGTAGCGCTCGATGTGCCCCCCCAGGAAGACGTCCGCCATGTTGAAGGTGTTCACCAGGAGCGCGATGTTCTTGGAAAGCTCGCGAAGAAAACAGTCCAGGACGACGGGGTCTTCCTCCACGCGCGCAGATTCCTCCGGACCGAGGGAGAACTGCCCGAGGCTTGCTTCCGTGCGCATGACGCTGCGGAACTCGCCGGCGGAGAAGTCGTGCCCGTAATGCACGCGGCTGTTGACCACCACACCCATGCCGACCGCGGTGCGCTCGTGGATCCTCCGCGGCTCCGACACGCTGCGGAACTCCACCAGCACAAACAGGAAATCGCGGAGGTGCCGCGAGCGGTGGAAAGCGAGCTCACCCCACGCGCACGCGTTGGCATCGTTTTCGATGAAAAGGGGGAGGTCGTATCCCTCGGAGACCAGGCGGTGAAAATCCCAGGGCTTCTCGATCTGCAGCGGTATGGAGTAGCGGATGATGCCCTTCTGCGGGTTCACGACGCCGGAGAGCCCGACGCCGACACCGAGGAGCGCCGGGCTTCCTGCCATCTCGCCCCGCAGCCGCTCGGAGACGCCGAGGAACACCTCGCGCAGGTTACTGCCGTTGATCCGCATTTCCCCGGTCCATGCGCCGATGACCTTGCCTTCCAGGTCAACCGCCACGCCGGCGTAGCCCTCGGGGCGAAGCTCGATGCCGAGGATGCTCCCCCAGGCAGCGTTCAGCCGCAACAGGACGGGCTTGCGCCCCCCCTGGGGCCCGGCAGCGCCTTCCGTGGCCTCACTGATGATACCGATCCCGAGAAGCTCGTTGACGATGCTGCTGATGGTGGACTTGTCGAGCTCCAGGTTCTTGGCGATCTGGATCCGGCTGATTTCGCCATGCATCCAGATCTGCCGCATTACCTGACTTGTGTTTATGTACCGCGTTCTTTTCAGCTTTGCCATCAATTATCTTCTGCTGCTTCGTTGGTTTAGAGCCCAACCAACAACCAACGTTGTTGATGGTTGGATTATAAACCAACTATCTGCCTTGTATCATGCCGGCATTGCGCTGTCAAGCTTTTTGTGATCTTTCGTAAATAATTAATATAAAAAGAATTATACGATTTCAGGCCACCGGGCTGCTGTTCCTATTTCTCAGCATCTGCCGTTTGCAGCTGGTTTTTCCGCCTGAGACGGGCCAGGCGGTACCGCAACTCCTCGCGCGCCCTGCGGTCGAGAGGCAGGTCCCAAGAGAGAACGGTCTCCACCATCTGCAGCGCCCGATCCGGCTCTACGTTTCCTGTGCTCCCAGTACTTCGCGAGCTCGACCGCAGCGAACATGCTCCGGGAGCGGCCAAGCATCGACTCCCATATGGCGACTGCCTTGTCCCATTCCCTTCGCTTCTTGTGGTGAAGGCTGAGGGCGAGGCCGGCGTCCGTGTTCCCGCGCGCGAGAGCGCCCGTCAGGATCACCGCGCCGGAATCGGGAACGCGCCGGAGCATCCAGGTGCCGAACGCCCGCTCGTCGACCGGAGCCGCTGTGAGGTCGCCGCCGAGCACCCTCCCGATCAGCGTGTGCACCCTGGCCAGCGACACGATGTCCAGGACATTGTGGTCGAAGACAACGGGGAGCGACCCTGGTACGCCGGTGCGGAGGAAGTCCAGCCAGACCAGCGGGATGTCCTCCCCGGCGATGTCCCGTTCCCGGTCGAAACCGAGGATCTTCGACTCGATGGTCTTCAGGTGGCAGTCGCCGATGAGCGACTTCCAGAGCCGCCGGGCGTGGTGAAGGAGGTCCACCTGGGGACCCGGCTCCCACGGGATCCGGTTCATGAGAAACCGCGTCCTCAACAGGTGCGAGTCGAAGGTCTTCCCGTTGAAAGAGACGAAAGCGTTGAAACGGGCGAACAGCTCCTTGACGGCGAGGAGGAAGTCGGGCTCCCCCGGGAAATCGGAGAGAAAGAGCTGCTCGACGACGAGGTCCGGCCCCTCGCCCCACGCGGCGCCCACCAGGAAGATGACGCTCCCGGCCCCGCCGGACAGCCCGGTGGTCTCCGTGTCGTAGAACACCAGCTGCTCGGCGCCTGACGCCTCCGGAGAGAACGGGTGGGGCCAGGCTTCGACGCCGCGTCCCTCGAAGCGCTGCCTCCTGCGAAAGAGGTACTCCCCTTCCCTCGTCCAGCCCGGGAACCGTGTGTCGGGGCCGAGGCGCGCGCGAGGGTCCTCCATCAGGCCTCCTGCACGGGAGCGGCCGCGTCGGCGACCTGCTTCTCCAGGGCGCCCGTCCACGCGGCCAGGAAGGCGCGGACCGCGGCCTTGGGGTTGACGGTGCCCACCTGCTCCTCGGGCGCCCCGATGCAGGAGGGGCAGCCGTCCGCGCAGGGGCACGCCTCCACCACCTCGCGCGCGCCGCGCGCTATCTTCGGCAGGTCCCGCAGGAAGCCCTCGGACAAGCCGATCCCGCCGGGGTACTGGTCGTAGAAGAAGAGGCAGGGCGCCTCGAAGTGGGGGTCGCGCACGCGCTCGGACACGCCGAGGTCCCGCGGGTCGCAGAGGAGGAAGACCGGCGCGACGGTCCGCAGGAGCACGCCGAGCCGCTGGATCACGATGCCCTGCTCCGTCTCTCCGAGGGCGCCGAAGGAGCGGCCCGGCGCGCTCGCACCGTCGAACAGGAGGACGGCGGACCGTGTATGCATCTCGTCGGGCGGCAGGGTGATGTCGCCGTAGCCCACGTTCTCGTTGGTGTGGTACTTCAGCTTCTTGAACTTGGTGGCCTGCGTCCGCACGAGGATGTCCCCGAGCACGGTGCGGATGCCCGCCGCCTGCTTCTCCTCGTCCTCCGACAGGACCTTGATGTCGGTCTTCACGATGGAGTCGGTCCAGTAGTCGGTGTCCGCCTCCTCCACGAAGCAGCGCCGGTTCTCGAGGTCCAGCTGCTTCACCGCGAACTGGTCGCCGCGGTGGATGTAGATGGCGTGGTCGAAGACGAGGAGCTTGGCGGAGGGCATGTCCATCTCGCCGATCACCTCGTTGCGGCCCTTCGTCGTGTCAACGATGACCACGTTCTCCGGCGTCGAGGTGCGCAGGGACACGTTCTCCGCCGGGTACGAGCGGTCCGCCCAGTACCACTTGCCGCCAGCGTGCCGGATGACGCCCTTCTCGGCCAGGTAGCCCAGGAGGTCGGCAGTGCCTTCGCCGAAAGCCTCCCCGTCCTCGAACGGCAGCTCGAAGACCGCGCACTTGAGCTGGTCGGTCTGGATGAAGCACGTTGCCCGGATCGATGTAGCCGTTCTCGGGCGACCGGGAGAAGAAGTACTCGGGATGCAGGATGACGAACTGGTCCGTGGCAGAGGAAGAGGCGACCAGGATGGAGAGGGACACGGTGACACGGCGCCCCGCCCTGCCCGCCTGCTGCCACGAGCTCGCGATGGTGCCGGGAAAACCGCAGAGGATCGATGCGTCCAGGCCGCCGATGTCGATGCCCAGCTCCAGCGCGTTGGTGGAGACCACTCCCTGGATGGAGCCGTCGCGAAGTCCTTTCTCGATGGCCCGGCGTTCGTTGGGCAGGTACCCGCCCCGGTAGGACTGCACCGTGATGCCGTGGTTATCCGTGTAGAAGCTCTTCAAGGAGTCACGGATGTAGGTGGCGATCAGCTCGGTGCGCACGCGCGAGCGGGCGAACACGATGGTCTTCACCCCGGCCTTCAGCAGGCGCGTGGCGATCCGCTGGCTCTCCAGCACGACGCTGCGGCGGATTCCCTGCACGCGGTCCACCAGCGGCGGGTTGTAGAGCACGAAATGGCGCTCGCCGGAAGGCGCGCCGTTCTCATCGATGAGCGCCACCTCCTGCTCGAGGATCTTCGAGCGCGAGCTCGTGCGGGTTGCCGATGGTGGCCGAGCAGCAGATGAACTGCGGGCGTTGCCCCGTAGAATGCGGCGATCCTCTTCAGCCTGCGGATGACGCTGGTCATGTGCGAGCCGAACACGCCGCGGTAGGAGTGCATCTCGTCGATGACGACGTAGCGGAGGTTCTTCAGGGCCTTGATCCACTTGGGGTGGTTGGGAAGGATGCCCGTGTGCAGCATGTCGGGGTTGGTGATGATGATCCGCCCCTCGTCACGGGCCGAGATGCGGATGGAGCTCGGCGTGTCACCGTCATAGGTGAAGACCTTCACGGGGATCTCCCCGCCCAGCACCACCTCGTTCAGCTCCGACTGCTGGTCCTGGGAGAGGGCCTTGGTGGGAAAAAGGTACAGGGCGCGGGCGTCGGGATCCTCCAGGAGTGCCTGGAGGACGGGCAGATTGTAGGCGAGCGTTTTCCCCGAGGCAGTGGGGCTGACGATGACGACGCTCCTGCCCGCCCGTACCTTTTCCCACGAAGCAGCCTGGTGGCTGTAGATCCGGGTGATGCCGCGGCCGGCGAGACCGGCCCGTATGCGGGGATCGACCTCCGCCGGGATATCGGAATAGATGCCCGCGCGGGCAGGGATCACTTCCCAGTGCGTGACCCTTTCCGCGAATTCGCGGTCCTTGCGCAGGGTCTCGATGAAATCGCTCAGCATCCCCCCTCCCCCGGAGGGATAGTACCACGGGCCCGAGGGCCGGGACAATCCAGCGGCCCGAAGGGCTCGCGGTTCGGCGCGGCTCCGCCCTTGACCCGGCAGAGCGCCGGGAATACAATTTTCCTTGGGGCCCATGTGCAGAAAATAGTGTCAATCATCCTGGGGGGCGGGAGGGGGCAGCGCCTCTACCCGCTCACGGCCAAGCGCGCCAAGCCCGCCGTGCCGTTCGGCGGGAAGTTCCGGCTCGTCGATATCCCGATCTCCAACTGCATCCATGCCGGGCTTCTCGAGATCTACATCCTCACGCAGTTCAACTCGGCCTCGCTGCACAGGCACATCAACCGCACGTACCGTTTCGACACGTTCAGCAAGGGCTTCGTCGAGGTCCTGGCGGCAGAGCAGACCCTGGAGTCGGACGACTGGTACCAGGGAACGGCGGACGCCGTGCGGAAGAACTTCGTGCACTTCGCCGACCAGTCTCCCACGCACTACCTCATCCTTTCCGGCGACCAGCTCTACCGGATGGACCTGATGGACATGTTCCACCGCCACGTGGAGACGGGATCCGACGTCACGGTTGCCGCCATCCCCGTGTCACGGGCAATGGCGAGCGGCCTGGGCATCCTCAAGGCCGACGCGGGCTACCGCGTCAGGCGCTTCGTCGAGAAGCCGTCCCCGGAGGAAGACATCACGTCCATGGCCATTCCGCCCGGCATCCGGGCGAAGGAGGAGCTGGACATCGAGGGAGACGCCTACCTCGCGTCCATGGGGATCTACATCTTCACCGCGGCGGCCATGGTCAAGGCGGTGGACAACGCCTTTACCGATTTCGGCTCCCAGATCATTCCCGCGTCGCTGGACGACATGAAGGTCTCCACGTACGTCTTCAATGATTACTGGGAAGACATCGGGACCATCCACAGTTTCTACGACGCCAACATCGGCCTCGCCGCCATCAACCCCGACTTCAACCTCTACCTGGAGAACGCCCCGATCTTCACCAATCGCCGCGATCTCCCGCCGTCGAAGATCAACTACAGCACGATATCGACCTCCCTCGCATCGGAAGGGAGCATCATCACCAACGCGAGCATTTCCAACTCCATCGTGGGCATCCGCACCATCATCGAGAGCGGGGCCAACCTGGACGGCGTGGTCTGCATGGGCGCCGACTACTACGAGACGCCGGAGGACCGAGAGGCCAACGCGGCCGGCGGCCGGCCGAGCGTCGGCATCGGCCGATCCTGCATCATCAAGCGCGCCATCATCGACAAGAACGCGCGGATCGGGGAAAACTGCCGCGTGGGCATCGACGCCCTCCCGCGGCCCGACGGGGATTTCGAGACGCATTCCATCCGTGACGGGATCATCGTCATCCCGAAGGACGCGGTGCTGCCGCCCGGGACGGTGATCTGAGCCCTGCGCCGGGCCGCCCCATCAGTTCAGCAGCAGCGAGAGCCTGTCTTTCAGGAACTCCGATTTCTCCCGCAGGCCGATGGCGCCTGTCTTGAGGAGGAGGAAGTTGGGCATCTTCGGGTCCAGGGAAACCTTCCCCGCCCCTTCGCGGACCATGCGGACCACGCGGTCCACCGACACCTTGGACAGCCGGGAGAACTCGATCCGCAGCGTGCCCTTCTCCTCCTTTATGGAGGTGATGAAGAGCTTGCGGCAGATGATGCGGATCTCCGCCAGCGCGAGCACGCTCTGCACCTCGTCGGGGACCGGCCCGAACCTGTCCTCGATCTCGCGGAAAACCCGGTCCAGGTCTTCCTCGGTGCTGACCGACGCGACCTTCTTGTAGACCTCCATCTTCTCCATCGCATCCGGGATGTACGCGTCGGGGATGAATCCCGAGTACTCCAGGTCCATGTAGACCTCGGGCGCCTCGTCGCGGGCCTCCCGCGAGAGGGCGGCCACCGCCTCGTCCAGCATCTTCAGGTACAGGTCGTATCCCACGGACAGGATGTAGCCGTGCTGCTCCCGGCCCAGGATGTTGCCGGCACCGCGGATCTCCAGGTCCTTCAGGGCGATCTTGAATCCGGATCCCAACTCGGTGTGGTCGGAGATGATGCGCAGTCGTTTCATCGCCATCTCGGAGAGGGCCCGCCTGTCAGGGTAGAAGAGGTAGGCATAGGCGGGGATGCCGGCGCGCCCCACCCGGCCCCTGAGCTGGTAGAGCTGGGAGACGCCGAGCATGTCAGCGCGGTCGATGATGATGGTGTTCACGTTGGGGATGTCGAGGCCGTTCTCGATGATGGTCGTGGAGAGGAGCATCTGGCGTTCCCCGTGCACGAAGCTGCGCATCACCTCTTCCAGCTCGTCGTCGTCCATCTGGCCGTGGCCGACAGCGATGGATACCTCCGGCACGAGGCCCTGCAGGAAGATGTGGATGGGCTGGATGGTCTCCACGCGGTTGTGGAGGTAATAGACCTGGCCGCCGCGCTCGATCTCCTGGCGGATGGCGCGCGCCACCATCTCCTCGTTGAACTCCATGACGTGGGTCTCGATGGGGAGCCGGTTCTGCGGCGCCGTGTTGAGGATGGACATGTCGCGGACCTTCATGAGCGACATGTTGAGCGTCCGCGGGATGGGCGTGGCGGTGAGGGTCAGGCAGTCCACCGAGCTCTTGATCTGCTTCAGCCGCTCCTTGTGCTTCACCCCGAAGCGCTGTTCCTCGTCCACCACGAGGAGGCCCAGGTTCCTGAACTTCACGTCCTTCTGGATGAGTCGGTGCGTGCCGATGGCGATGTCCACGCCGCCTTCGGCGATCGCCCTGATGGAGGAGTTCACCTCTTTCGCCGAACGGAAGCGCGAGAACATGGCGATCTTGACCGGGAACCGCGCGAAGCGCTCCTTGAACGTCTCGAAGTGCTGCTCCACGAGGATGGTGGTCGGTGCCAGCAGGGCCACCTGCTTGCCGCTCATGACGGCCTTGAACGCGGCGCGCAGGGCGATCTCCGTCTTCCCGTATCCCACGTCACCGCAGACCAGCCGGTCCATGGCGACGGGCTTCTCCATGTCGCGCTTCACTTCCTCGATGCAGCGCAGCTGGTCCTCGGTCTCCTGGTAGGGAAAGGCAGCCTCGAACTCGCTCTGCCAGTCCGTGTCGGGGTTGAAGGCGAAACCCGGCTCCGCCTTGCGCCGGGAATAGAGGTCGAGCAGGCCCTGCGCCAGCTCCTCCACCGCCTTCTTCGCCTTCTCCTTGCGGTGCTGCCAGCCCTTGCCCCCGAGGCTGTCGAGCCTGGGCCGCTTGCCCTCCTGCCCGATGTAGCGCTGGATGAGGTTGACCTGCTCGATGGGGATGAACAGCTTCTCCCCGTCGGAGTACTCCAGAGTGATATAGTCCCGCTCGTTGCCTGCCGCCGAGATCCGCTCGATGCCGAGGAACTCGCCGATGCCGTAGTTCACGTGCACCACGAAGTCCCCCGGGGAGAGCTCCACGAAGCTTTCGATGGCGGCGCTGCGCGCGGTGCCGACGGAACGCGGGATGCGCCGCTTGCGGCCGAAGATCTCCGCCTCCTGGACGGCGAGGATCTTGTCCCCCGGCAGCGAGAACCCGGCGGAGATGCTCTGCGGCAGGATCGTAACGGGGAGATCCTTGAGGATATGGCGCAGGCGCTCGGCCTGCACGTCGTACACGGCGAAGACGAAGACCTTGTAGCCGTTCTTCAGCGAGGACTCGATCTCTTCCCTGAAGAAGGTGAAGTTGCCGAAGAACGAGCGCGGCCCGTCCGACGGGAGGTGGTAGGTGCCCGGTTGCGGTGCAGCGGCGCTGTCCGGCAGCGCCGGGAACTCCACGCGGGCCCGCAGGCCGTCGTGCAGGGCCTTGTAGTCCAGGAGGATCTTCTGGGGCCCGGGGACGACCAGGCCCTTGCCCCGCGCCCGGCGGAAAAGCTCGAGGTATTCCTTGCGCAGGGCCGCGGCGCCGGCATCGAGACGGTCGCCGTCGACGAGAAACACCAGCGGCTCGGCCCCCAGGTAGTCCAGCAGGGAGTACGGCGCGGGAAAGCACAGGGGGTAGAAGAGCTCGACGCCGCCGGCCTCGGGGTCGCTCTCCATGGCCGAAACCCGGGCCGCGGCCTCGGCCGGGGAGAATCCCTGCGCCTCCAGGCCGGCGCGCACCGCCGAGAGCAGGGACGCATCCATCACTACTTCGCGGCACGGCGTGATGGCGGCGGTGTCCACGCTGCCGGTGGAGCCCTGGTTCAGGGGGTCGAAAGTGCGTATCGCGGTGACATCGTCGAAATCGAGGGTGATCCGGAAAGCCTGCTCCATGCCCGGGCAGTACACGTCGATGACCTCACCGCGCACGGCGAACTCCCCGTGGACGGACACCGAGGGCACCCTGAGGTAGCCCGCACGGGCCAGGCGGTCCGCCGCCGCCTGCGGGTCCAGCTTCTGCTTCCTGGTCACCGTGAAGATGCTGCCCGCCACGTGCGCCGGGGCGGGCACGGGCGTCAGGAGGGCGCGCAGCGGCGCCACCACCATGAGCGGCTCGCCGGCGAGAAGGCGCGTGAGGATCCTGACGCGGTCGCCGAAGATCGACGCGAGGGGGCTCGCCGCCTCGTAGGGCGCCGCGCCCCACCACGGGAACAGGACGGTCCCCTCGGATCCCAGCGACTCGATATCCTGGACGATGCTCTCCGCCTCCCGTTCCGTGGGAGTGATGACGATGGAAGAACGCCCGCCCTTGCGGCGCAGGAGGTCCAGCACGAGCGAGAGGTAGGCACCCTTCGGTCCCGTGACGCGCAGGGTCGCGCCGCCTTTCGCCACGGCCGCGGAAAGCGCCAGGGCCTGCCGCGAGCCGGCGAAATGCCGCTCCACCTGTTTTCCAAACAAGTTTGTCACGGATTCTTCCGATGCAATGGAGGGGGAGCCATGTCCGTGAGAAAGACCCTTTTCATCGTCCTTACGCTCTTCGCCGCGTCACGCCCGTTCGGGGCGATCGCCCAGGACGCGTCCCTGGTCAGCTCGGCCCCTGCCGCGGCGACCGCGCAGGCGGCGGCCGCCCCGGCGGGGGCTTTCTCGATCCGCTTCTTCGACCAGAAGGTGTACTTCCTCGGCGACCCGATACAGGTGGAAGCGGTCATTGCCAATACCGGCACCGACACCCTGCGCTTCAAGGTGGCGGACAACCGCTTCTTCAACCTGGACTTCGACGTGCGCACGACGACGAACGTCGGTCTCGACCACGCCCGGGAGTTTATCACAGGCCGCAACTCGGATCAACCGGTGTTTTTCCGCGAGGTCGACCTGGAGCCGGGGGAGAAGTACAGCATCGTGGTGGATGTCGAGCAGTACGCCGCTCTTGCCACGGCGGGCCAGTACGTGCTGCAGGGCTCGTTCTACCCCGAGCTCTTCCGCGGGCCGGACTCGATCGCCATGAAGTCCAACAGGCTCACGCTCAACGTGAAGCCGGCCCTCGCGACCGCGGAGGAGCGGGCCATCGTGGAGGCCGAGACCGGCGCCCTGCTCGCGCGCCAACCCCTGCCGCCGGATGAAGTGGTGAGCGCCACTATCGAGGCGCGCCAGAAGAGCCAGTGGGAGAAGTTCTTCCTCTACCTCGACCTGGAAGCCCTTATGCGGAAGAGCCCCGAGAGAGACAGGGCGTTCCGCAACTCCACCGAGGCCGCCCGCGCCAGATGGTGGACGCGTTCCGCCAGCAGCTTCGCCAGTCCAACCTCGAGCAGGACATCAGCGTGATCCCCACGTCCTACGAGGTGCAGAAGACCACCTACGACGCGTCCGACGCGACGGTCCAGGTGCTGGAGAAGTTCAAGTATCCCGGCTACACGGAGCTCAAGGGATACACCTACCACTTGAAGAAGAGCGACCGGTTCTGGATAATCGACGACTACGAGATCAGGAATCAGGGCACCGAGTAGGGGCACCGCGTAGATGAAGATGCTTCTCGTGGCGGCCGGTGGCGAGTTCGCCGCCTCGCTCGCCTACCATCTCAAGCCGCTGGGGTTCACCCTCGAGCATTTCAGCGATCCCGTCCGGGTGGTGGACCTGCTCGACGAACTCGACCCGCAGGCCATGCTCATCCATGCCGGGGATTTTCCCCGCCAGTGGAAGCCCCTGCTGAAGCTGGCCCGGGAGAAAAAGCCCCGCGAGGAGCTCATCTTCCTCCTCGTGGTCCCCGAGGATTTCCCCGTCGAGGATGCGGCGAAGGCCGCGCATCTCGGGGTGAACGGCATCCTCGGCGAAAACCTCACGGAGAAGAACGAGCTCTACCGGCTGGAGGAGATCGTGCGGCGCTACCGCTCGGTGAGCGACAAGCGCAACTTCACCCGCCTCGTCCCCCCACCGGAGGACGAGATAGGCTTTGCCTTCACGCATCCGCGCCGCCTCGCCCTCGTCACGGGCACGGTGCGCGAGATATCCATCCAGGGATCGAGCTTCCTCGCGGCGCGGCCGTCAGCGGTTGCCGATCTCGCCGTGGGGAGCGAGATCCGCAACTGCTCGCTGAAAGTGGACACCCGCATCATCTCTGTCACCTGCAGGGTGACACGCAACCGGGAGGAGCTGGGCTTCCAGTTCCTTTCCTTCGAAGAGGGCGGGCACCAGGCTCTCCTGGCCTACATCCAGGCCCGCTCGGAGCGGGCGCTGAAGACCGCGGCGACCCGCGGCGACTAGGGCCTCGCTCTCGGACTTCCCTGTCCTCGGGCTCCCGCGAATCCGCTCCGCGGATCGCTGCCACCCCGGGCCCGGCCTCGCCCTCCCGCCGCGCTACCGCGCGGCTGGGCTAGGACGTCTTCCCGTCCACCAGGGCCAGGAACTCGTCCCGATCCACGACTTCCTTGTCCAGGAGCAAAGCAGCCAGTGCCTCGACGGTGGTCCGCTTCTCCTCGATGATGCCCCGGGCGGCAACGTAGGCCTGGTCCAGGATCCGCTTCACCTCGTCATCGATCTCCGCGGCGATCTTCTCCGAGTATTCTTTCTCGGTCGGGAAGTACGAATCGCCCTTGAGGAACGGGTTGTGCGGGCGTTCGTAGGAGGACAGCCCCATGCGGGAGCTCATCCCGTATTCCTTCACCATGGCCCGCGCGATGTCGGTTGCCTTGAAGAGGTCGTTCTGGGCGCCGGTGGAGACGTCCTTGAAGAAGACCTCCTCGGCGACCCTGCCCCCCAGGAGCGTTGCCAGCTTCTCTTCCAGCTCCTTCTTCGTGACGAGGTAGCGGTCTTCCGTGGGAAGCTGGATGGTGTACCCCAGCGCGGCAATGCCGCGGGGCACGATGGAGATCTTCTGCACCGCGTCCGCGCTCCCGAGGCTGTGCCCCACGATGGCGTGACCCGACTCGTGGAACGCGACGATCTTCTTCTCGTGCGGGTTGATGAGGCGCTTCTTCTTCTCCAGCCCGGCGACCACGCGGTCGATGGCCTCGCTGAACTCCGAGGTCGTGACTTCCGTCTTGGAACGCCGCGCCGCGAGGAGCGCGGCCTCGTTCACGATGTTGGCGAGGTCGGCGCCGACGAAACCGGGGGTCCGCTGCGCGATGACCTTCAGGTCGACATTACCGGCGAGCTTCACGCCCTTCGCGTGGACCTTGAGAATCTCCTCCCTGCCCAGCAGGTCGGGCCGATCAACGACCACCTGCCGGTCGAAACGGCCGGGGCGAAGGAGCGCCGGGTCGAGGATTTCGGGCCTGTTGGTGGCGCCCATGATGATGACGCCCTTGCGGGTGTCAAAGCCGTCCATCTCCGTGAGGAGCTGGTTCAGCGTCTGCTCGCGCTCGTCGTATCCGCCCATGGGGTTGTAGCCGCGTGCCTTGCCCAGGGCGTCAAGCTCGTCGATGAAGATGATGCAGGGCGCCTTGGCGCCTGCCTGGTTGAAGAGATCCCGCACGCGCGCGGCGCCGACACCGACGAACATCTCCACGAACTCGGAGCCCGAGATGCTGAAGAACGGCACCCCCGCCTCCCCGGCCACCGCCTTCGCAAGGAGCGTCTTGCCCGTGCCGGGCGCGCCCACCAGGAGAATGCCGCGCGGGATGCGTCCCCCGAGCGTCTCGAACCGGGCGGAGTCTTCAGGAAGTCCACGACCTCCTGCAGCTCCTCCTTTGCCTCGTCGATGCCCGCGACGTCGCCGAAGGTGATGCGCTTGGCCCCCGTGTCGGCGACCAGCTTCGCCTTGCTCTGCCCGATGCTGAGCACGCCCGGGCCGCCGCTTCCCATCCGCATCATGAAGAAGTTCCACAGGGCGAACATGATGGCCACCGGGAGGATCCAGGAGAGGATGTTGCCGAGGAACGAGCCCTGCGCCACGCCGCGGAATGTCACTCCCTTGTCGGTGAGCTGCTTCACGAGATCCGGCTCGTCCACGCGCAGCGTGTGGAACGGCACCGTCTGCCCGTCCTTCGCCTTCAGCGTGCCCGAGATGTCCGTTGCCGAGACGGCGACGTCCTGGATCCGTCCCTCGGCGAGAGCCTGCTTGAAGTCGCTGTAGCTGATGTCAGGCTTTGTGCCGCCGGCGATGTACCATTGAAGACCGAGAATGAGGAGAAGGCCCGCCACCACGTAGAATATGGAAAACTGGGTCTTCTTGTGCTGATCAGGATTCATACGAAATTTCTCCCCGCGATCGGCTGCGGGCGGCGCGGTGCATGCGCGGGATCCATCCTGTGGACTCCCGTCGCTCCGTCTCTCGCGTGTATCACCGCCGGGCCGTCACCGGCCCCTGCCCTTCCCGTCATCGCGTATCCACTCACAATTTAACGATGGATGGCTCGTAATACAAGTCAGCGCGGCGCAGCCGTCGCGTCAGGGCTACGCGTCGCGCGCTACTGCGTCGCGTCTGACGCATGACTGCTGCGTTGACACGCATAAGCAGGCCGGACACAATCGACGCAGCGCGCCACGCGCGGCCCTTTCGAGGCCCGCTGAGTCGCCGCGCAAGGAGCACGTCGTGAAGGTCCTGTTTACCGGCATCCAGCCCACGGGCGAGATACACCTTGGCAACTACTTCGGGGCGATAGCAAACTGGGTGCGTCTCCAGGGCCAGTACCGCTCCTTCATCTCCGTGGTCGACCTGCACGCCATCACAATCCCGTACGAAGCCGCCGAGATGCCCCGCAAGGTGATGGACCTCGCTACCACCCTCTACGCCTGCGGGCTGGACATGGATAGCACCACGCTCTTCGTGCAGTCCGAGGTCCCGGGACACGCCGACCTGACGTGGATATTCAACAGCATCACGCCCCTGGGGGAGCTGGAGCGGATGACGCAGTTCAAGGACAAGCGCGAACAGTTCCGCGCCTCCGTGAACGTCGGCCTTCTCGACTACCCGGTGCTCCAGGCCGCCGACATCCTCATCTACAAGGGCGAGGTGGTGCCCGTCGGCGAGGACCAGGTCCAGCACGTCGAGTTCACCCGCGAGGTTGCCCGCCACTTCAACGCGCGCTACGGTGACACGTTCCCCGAATGCCAGGCCCTCCTCACGGCAACACCCCGCGTGCTCGGCGTCGACGGGGACGCGAAGATGAGCAAGAGCAAGGGAAACTCCATCGGCGTCCTGGAGACGGCGGAACAGATCTGGGCAAAGGTCGGACCCCGCGAAGACCGACCCGGCGCGCGTTCGACGCACGGACCCGGCACGCCGGAAAAGTGCACCATCTGGTCCTACCACCTCCTCGTGACGCCTGAGGCCGAGCGCAAGGACGTCCATGACGGCTGCACCACGGCAGGCATCGGCTGCATCGACTGCAAGAAGCGCTTCCAGGGCAACCTGATGAAGGTCCTCGATCCGATCCGCACCCGCTACGCGGAGCTCGCCGGTGACGGGCGAAAGTCCGTCGAGGAGCATCTGGAAGCGAACGCGGCGCAGTGCCGCGATGTCGCCTCGAAGACGATGCTCGAGGTCAAGGGAAAGATGGGGTTGAAGAAGGTATGGAAAATCCAGAACTGAAAGCGGCGGACCTCGCCATCGACTCCCTCGGCGAGGCGAAGGTCACTTCGCCCCTGGGGCTGGGCACGCTCTCGGGGGACGACACGGCGAACTACGTGACGGACACCAGGACGGTGCTCATGGATTTCGACCGTGACGACCTCATGGCCCGCGTGAAGGCCGGCCGGGAGGTTCCCGCTTTCCAGATGGCGGGGCCGCGGCAGTACATCTTCTTCGAGCCCAGCCGCGTGAAGGCGGCCATCGTCACCTGCGGGGGGCTGTGCCCCGGCATCAACAACGTCATCCGTACGCTGGTCTTCGAGCTGCACTACCGCTACGGGGTGCGCACCACGTACGGCATCCGCTACGGCTACCGCGGCTTCATCCCCAAGTACGGCTACGAGCCGTCGACACTGACCCCCGAGCTCGTTGCGGACATCCACGAGCGCGGCGGAAGCGTCCTCTCCTCCTCCCGCGGCGGACAGGATGCAGGGGAGATCGTCGATTTCCTCCAGCGCAAGGGCATCAACCTCCTCTTCACCATCGGCGGGGACGGCACCCTGCGCGGCGCGCTGGACATCTACCGCGAGGTGAAGAAGCGCGGCCTGCCCATCGCCGTGATCGGCATCCCGAAGACCATCGACAACGACATCGCGTTCGTGGAGAGGACCTTCGGGCTGGAAACCGCATTCTCCGTGGCGGCGGAATCCATCCGCAGCGCGCACACGGAGGCCATCGGCGCACCCAACGGCATCGGCATCGTCAAGGTGATGGGGCGCATGTCGGGCTACATCGCGGCCAACGCCGCGCTCGCCCTCAACGAGGTGAACTTCTGCCTGATACCCGAGGTGGCCTTTGGACTGGAGGGAAGCTTCGGCCTGTACGCCCTGCTCGAGCAGCGCCTGCGCCAGCGTGATCACGCGGTCATCATCGTCGCCGAGGGGGCCGGACAGGAGTTCGTGAAGAACATCGACGGGAAGAAGGACGAATCGGGAAACCCCGCCCTGGGCGACATCGGGGTATTCCTGAAGGATTCCATCAAGAAGTACTTCAAGGAACACACCGACCTCTACGTCAATATCAAGTACATCGACCCCAGCTACATGGTCCGCTCCGTGGCAGCCAATGCCCACGACGCCATCTACTGCATCCAGCTGGCGCAGAACGCGGTGCACGCGGGCATGGCCGGCAAGACCGGCATGATCATTGGCCAGTGGAGCGGGCAGTTCACCCATGTGCCCATCGCGCTTGCCACCTCGCGGCGGAAGGTCCTTTCGCCCGAGGATCCCCTCTGGCTCTCGGTGCTGGAGGGCACCGGGCAGCCCTACAAGATCGGGTAGACAATCGACTGCTCCCGGCACCGCGGCTTCGGCCCGCCCACCTGCCTTGACGCTCCCCGCCCCCCCTCGGTATTCTTCTTTCCGGACGAGAGTCCTCGTGGAGTGATTTGCGGTGTATTGCAACCACGTAAAAAAAGGCTAAAAAACCAGGACCGCCCGCAAGAGCCCGCCTGTGTTTGACTAGCCCGACAGCAAGGGGGGATTCACACGTGTCACAGAGAAAAGATTACGTCTTCACGTCGGAGAGCGTCGGCGAAGGCCACCCGGACAAGATATGCGACCAGGTCTCCGACTCGGTCCTGGACGAGGCGCTGAAGCAGGACGCGGCATCGCACGTCGCATGCGAGACCTTCACAACCACCGGCCTGGTGCTCGTGGGCGGTGAGATCACCACCACCGGTTACATCGACCTGCCGCAGCTCGTGCGCGGCGTGCTGAAGTCCATCGGGTACACCGATCCCAGCTTCGGCATCGACTACGAATCGTGTTCCGTGATCTCCACGATCCAGCGCCAGTCACCCGACATCGCGCAGGGCGTCAACGGCACCGGCCTCCACCACGAGATGGGTGCGGGGGACCAGGGCATGATGTTCGGCTACGCGTGCACCGAGACGCCGAGCCTGATGCCCGCGCCGATCAGCCTCGCGCACAAGATCATGCAGATCGCAGCAAAGGCGAGGAAGGACGGGACGCTTGAGTTCCTGCGCCCCGACGGCAAGTGCCAGGTGACCGTCCAGTACGTCGACAACAAGCCTTCGCGCGTTTCCACAGTGGTGCTCTCGCACCAGCATTCGGAAGAGGTCACGCACAAGGATCTCTCCGAGGCGCTCATCGATACCGTCATCCGCAAGGCCATCCCCAGGGAGCTCCTTGACGGCACCACGAAGTACCTGATCAACCCGACAGGCCGGTTCGTGATCGGCGGGCCGCACGGGGACTCGGGGCTCACGGGCCGCAAGATCATCGTCGACACCTACGGCGGCATGGCGCGGCACGGCGGCGGCGCTTTCTCGGGCAAGGACCCCTCGAAGGTGGACCGCTCGGCCTCCTACATGGCGCGCTACGTCGCGAAGAACGTCGTGGCGGCGGGACTCTGCGAGCGCTGCGAAGTGCAGGTGGCCTACGCTATCGGCGTCGCGAAGCCCGTCTCGCTCTTCGTCTCCACGTTCGGCACCGGCAAGGTGCCCGATGAAAAGATCGAGAAGGCCGTTTCCGAAGTATTCGACCTGACGCCCCAGGGCATCATCAAGACACTCGACCTCCTGAAGCCGATCTACCGGGAGACCGTCAACTACGGCCACTTCGGCCGCGAGGGGTTCACCTGGGAGAAGACCGACAAGGTCGATGCTCTCAAAGCAAGGTTGGTCTAGGCGATGAGCGAAGGGGGCGGCAGCGCCGCGAGGCGCGCGGCACGTTGGTTCGAGACGCGGACCGACGGCAGGGTGTCCTGCCTGCTCTGCCCCCACTCGTGCGTCATCCGGGAAGGTCACCCCGGCGTGTGCGGTGTCCGCTTCAATCGCGGCGGCACGATGGAGATCCCCTATTACGGCATGGGGTCCAGCACGGCAGTGGATCCCATCGAGAAGAAGCCTCTCTACCACTATCGCCCCGGTGAGCGCATCCTGTCGGTCGGGTTCGTGGGGTGCTCGTTTCACTGCAAGTTCTGCCAGAACTGGCACATCTCCCAGGGCAGGGACGCGCGCACACGGTACCTGAGCCCGCGAGCCATGGTGGACGCGGCAAAGCGGGAGGGCTCCTTCGGGATCGCGTACACGTACTCCGAGCCCCTCATCCACGCCGAGTACCTGCTGGATACTGCCGCCATTGCGCGCAGCGAAGGGATCAGGAACGTGCTCGTCTCGAACGGCTTTCTCAACGAGGGTCCCGCGGCGGAGGTCCTGGGCCTCATGGATGCCGCGAACATCGACCTCAAGGCGTTCAACGATGACTTCTACCGCACGGAGACGGGCGGAAGCCTGCCGGAGGTGAAGCGCTTCCTGGGACAAGCGGCCCGCACGACGCACCTCGAGGTGACCACCCTTGTCATCCCGGGCAGGAACGATGACCCCGGCGAGATCGAGGCACTGGCGCAATTCGTCGCCTCGCTCGGGCTCGACGTACCGCTTCACCTCTCCGCCTACCACCCCGACTACAAGTACGAGGTGCCGTCCACTCCCGCGGAGGCGCTCCGCTCGCTCGCTGTCATCGCCCGACGGCACGTGCGTTACGTGTACACCGG
This sequence comes from uncultured Spirochaetota bacterium, assembly GCA_963768665.1. Taxonomy (GTDB): domain Bacteria; phylum Spirochaetota; class Spirochaetia; order SZUA-6; family Fen-1364; genus Fen-1364. The sequence continues at coordinate 453,530 of CAVYIU010000009.1, forward strand.
GAACATCGGGGAAGACTCGACCACCGCGTGCGCGACCTGTGGGAGCATACTGGTCCGGCGCCAGGGGTACTCGGTGCAGGTGACGGGTCTGCGCGGCTCCGCCTGCGCGAAATGCGGCGCGCTGTCGCCGATCGTGATGGAGGCCTGAGGATTCAGCGGGACGCCAACGGCCTTTCCTGGCCCACCGGTATGGAGCCATGACCGGGCGACAAGCCACATCGGTCAACGCGAGTGATGCGGCCCTGTTGCGGGACTTCGCGCGGCGGGTCGCGGAGATTGCGGCGCGTGACGAGCAGGCAGCAAAAAGGCAGCTCTGGATTGATCACAACGCCCTGAAGGCCACCCGGCCGTTGATCTTCTGCGACCCGGAAAAAGCGTGGTACGAGATCATTGCCCCGGAATCCCTGCAATGCCAGGGCGCGCTGGCGCGCATCTGGGAGTTCAAGCTGCGCAAGGAACTGTTCTGGGCGGAGCAGATCCGCGACGATCGGGTCATAGAGCGGGTGCTCAGGATACATCACGTCTCAGCGGAGAGCGATCGAGGGCTTAGCGCCACGATCATCGGGGACGTGGAGGCGGGGGGCTCCTATCGTTGGGATGCTCCCCTGAAAGACTACGCCGATGTGGCGCTCCTCAAGCCAAGACAGACCTTCGTTGATTCCGAAAAGACCAACGCCCTTCTTGCCCTCGCTCAGGACGTTTTCCAGGGGATTCTCGAGGTGAGGCTCGAGGGTGCGTGGTGGTGGTCCCTGGGCATGACGAGCGACCTGATCCTCCTGCGCGGCTTCGAGCAGGCGCTCCTCGACCTGTACGACTTTCCGAAAGAGCTCCACGCGCTCATGGCGTTCCTCCGCGACGAGAACCTGTCAAGACTCGATTTCCTGGAGAGCCGGGGACTCCTCTCGCTGAACAACGGCGGCGACTTCATCGGCACCGGCGGGTACGGCTGGTCGCGCGAGCTGCCCTGTCCGGGTTTCGATGGGACCCACGTGCGCACTCGGGACATGTGGGGATTCTGCGAGAGCCAGGAAACGTCCAGCGTCTCGCCGCAGCTGTTCGAAGAGTTCGTGTTCGCCTACCAGCTGCCGATCCTCGAGCGCTTCGGGCTGAATATCTATGGATGCTGCGAGCCCCTGGACAGCCGGTGGGACATCATCCGGCGGATACCGCGCCTGCGAAAGGTGACCGTTTCGCCCTGGTCGGACATGCGCCTTATGGCCGCGAGGCTCGGCGAGCGCTACATCACGTGCAGGAAAGTGAATCCCGCCCCTGTCTCTGTCGCCACCTTCGACGAGGAAGGCGTAAGAGCCGAGCTTCGCGGAACCTTTGCGGCGGCCGCCCTGAACCGCTGCCGGCTCCAGGTGCTCCTGCGGGACATCGTCACCCTGGCGGGCAATCCGGAGAACGCGGTACGGTGGACCCGGATTGCGCGGGAGGAGTCGGAAAGGGTGTGACCCAGCTGACCCCAACTGGCGCCCTGCCCTTGACAATCCCGCCCGTTTTTGGTGTCCTTTGGCTGCACTTTCCCCTGTAGCTCAGTCGGTAGAGCGGGTGGCTGTTAACCACTAGGTCGGCGGTTCGAGTCCGTCCGGGGGAGCGATAAGTCCTTTTATAATAAGGACTTACAGGCCCTCGACGAAATCGAGGGCCTTTTTGTTTTCGCCATTGGTATCAGATTGGTATCAGGGGGAAAGAGTTGAGAAGAAAGTATCCCGAACCGTGGAAGAGGCCAGGCAGTCCTTACTACCAGTGGTGGTACACAGATGCAGGCGGTAAGCGAGTGAGGATCTCGACCGGCCAGGTCTTGAAGGAAAAAGCGCGGGAGGAGATCAGAAGATACGTAGATAGGCTGACCGCAACGGCTGGCTTGACCACAACCACTTTTCGGGCCTATGCCGAACCATTCTTCCTATGGCAGACCTGCCCTCGTGTTGCACGTCTTCGTGATGAGGGCAAGAGCATCGGCAAGACACACGTGGCGAAAAGCCGTCGATGGCTTGAGACGTACGTCTTCGAGGACAAGGTGTTCTCCGACCTATCAATCAAAGAGATCAGGCGCGCAGACATCCTCGACCTGCGAAATAGGCTACGCGCAGCAAAGGAAGGCCGAACAAACACCGTGAATAAGGTGATCGCAACCATAAAGACCATCCTTAGTGAGGCAGCGTTCCGCCAAGACATTGATTTCAATCCCGGGGCAGATGTCGGCAACATCAATTATCACAACTTGAACGAGGGACCTTCACTGTGGATGAGGTACGTCTGTTGCTTTCAGCGCGTCCAGGCGAGATGAAGAATAGCCCTCTTGTTGATGTTGTCGTGACTGCTCTGCTTTGCACCGGTTGCAGGGCCGGTGAACTGCGAGCGCTTCGATGGGCCGCGGTAGATCTAAAGAGCGGAAGGACATCGATTTGCGAAGCATTCAAGAACGAGAAAGAAATCGGCGACCCCAAGTGGGGCAAGAAGCGCGAGATTGTTCTTCCTGGAATTTTACTGCAACGACTGAAGAAATGGCGAGAAACCAGCAGATTCAACTCGCCTGATGATTTCGTCTTCTCGACTCTTGATGGAGCTCCCCCCGGGCAAACTTGGATTCGGAATAATATGCTGAGGGTTCTTAAGAGCGCCGATGCCGACAAGGAACTGAACTTCAAGATCGGGGACCGATGGCTTACGCCTCATGCTTGTCGCCACACCATCAATAGTCACCTACTGGCCGCCGCGGTCCCAGCCTTGCTTGTACAGACCTTCCTCGGCTGGAGTTCGGAAGAAAATAGAATCCTAACCCGAGTCCAACGCTCATACACTGAGCTTAAGCTCTTCCGTCTCGAAGAGGTTGCTTCAAAGATCGACGAACTCTACGGTAAGAGAAAGGAACTGAAGTCGAAAAACGCTTGACCAGCCAGCGGCCGCAGACGACGGTCCTGCGCGAAAGCGCATACCTTGATAGGCGCGCTTCAGGAGAAGGGCGCTCGTACTCCGCCAGTTTGCCCTACGCTGAAAGTCAACCCTGCTTCTTGCTGCCTTGCGAGTTCTTGATTATCCACTCTGCGAGTCTGCCTTCAGGCACGCGTCGAGCTCGACCCAAGGTGACACTGGGCAATTCGCCCGATTCACACATGCGGTACACGGTTATGGGGGAGACGGCGAGCATCTCAGCCGCTTCTTTAATGCGAAGAAGCCGGATCGAGGACTTGCCGTCATCCATTGCTTTCGCCTAGCAACCGGGTCCGAACTGAACGCTCCCAGAAGTCCGCTAAGATCCAAGATAGAAGGGAGCTGTCACTTCGGCAGATTTGCGTCTTGACCTTACGACCACAAGCCCTACGCGATAATTTGACATCGCTCATGCATTAACCTTACCAACATCTTCCTCGAGAAAAGCTAAACCGGTTAACGCCTAGACATAGCATTCTTGACTCAAGGTTGTCTGACCTGCCCGCGTTTCAGCTGCATCCGTCACGAGCGGTGCACCCAAACGGATCTGCTGAGCGGGAGAGGTGCCAGCTTGAGGGGCTAGTGCCCGAAAGGGTGTGCTGGTTCAAGTCCAGTCCGCAGCATCGCAAGTCTTTACGTCGTATTGACTTGCCGGGAGGGACCGAAAACGGACCTCCATGAACGCATCAACTGTGACACTATCTGTGACATTATTTCACGGACGTGTCAGCCCAGAGGTGCTCCATGGAGAAGCCCAAACGTCCCTACTCGCTCTTCAAGCGACCCACCGCCAAACAGCAAACGTTCATCTACTACTGCCGATTCCGCGACGAGAACGGCGCCTACATGTCACCGATCTCCACGCTCCAGTTCTCCAAGGCTGCCGCGCGAAACTGGGCCGATCAGAAGCTGAAGGAAGGCAAAATCGTCCTTCCCGGCAAGCGAGGTACCCCGTTCGAGACCTTCGCCGCTGGCTTCTGGGACTACGAGGGAGAGTACATTCAGCGCAAGCTTGCTCGAGGCGGCCATTTCTCGAAGATCTTCGCCGAGATTCGGGCGGGACATGTCAAGAAATGGATCCTCCCCTACTTCTCAGGCCAACCAATCGGCAGCATCCGCCGCCACCAGATTGAGTCCTGGATCATGGGGCTGTACAAGGACTCGGGGCTGGTCGGCGCAAGTGTCAACCGCGTGCTCGATTGCATGAAGGTAATGATGAAGGAAGCTCTTCGCCGCGGCTACATCAACACTGATCCAGCAGCCGGCATAGAGTCCTTCACTGAGAAGTACAAGGTACGGGGAATCATCACACCGGAAGAGATCCAGGCTCTCTTCAGCAAGGAAGCGCTCTCGTTGGTCTGGAAGGAACAGCGTGTGCACTACGTCGCCTCGATGCTCGGGGTTGCTACTGGTCTGCGGCAGGGTGAGATCCGGGGACTTCGGAATCAGGATATCCATCCAGATTACGTGGCTGTTTGCGGATCTTGGGAGGAGCGAAACGGTCTTCACGGCGCGAAATGGGGCTCGGAACGAATCGTCCCGATACCGTCCCGCGTTGCCGAAGAGGTCGACCTACTCGCACGGGCAGGAATGTACTCGGCCGCTGACGACTTGGTCTTTGCCGGCGAGGCCCGCGGAAAGCCAGTCCGGAAGGAAGAACTTGAGGCTCACTTCTACGCTGCTTTGGAGGCTATTGGGATCAACGATGAGGCGAGGAGGAGGCGTGTCCTCGTCTGGCATTCGCTGAGGCATACGTTTTACTCCATCATGAAAGGCAGGATCGATTCGGCCAAGCTCATGAAGGTTGTCGGGCACCGCCAGGAGTCTACGAACCTCCAATACACTCATGCGCTCCCTCGGGACCTCGAGGAGGTCAGGGCGCTTCAGGAAGACCTTATCGGCAAAGCAGTCGGGAATTGAACTATTGATCCAGGTCCAGGCCCGGGCGATCCCGTACCGCCCGGGCAACACTCCTCGGGTCAGCTCGCTCCTCGGTCCGGGACATCACCAGAGCGTCAACGACCTCTTTGTAGCCCATGCGCACGGCAATCGAGTGCTCAAACACCTCCAGCGAGGTCGACCAGTCTGGCAGCGTGTCCAAGCCTTGGAGCCGCCCTCGCATGAACTGCAGCGGGTCCGTCCCAATCTGCGTAGCCTTCTCCAGGTCCGCGCGCGCCTGAACGACACCACTCAGTTCCGCGTCGTACTGCTCTCGCCAGTATTTGTCGGCCACCGACTGTCGCCTTCCCTTCCCGATCAGCCGCTCGATTTCACTTATGGCCTTCTCGACGTGCATGCTAAGGCCTCGCCCCGTTCGGCTCTGCGCTCATTTTCTCCAGCTCATGGACGAGGCGGTAGTACCCTACTGAGAAAGCCATTCCCTTCTTGAACCGAACGGGATCGCTCCATGCGCCGCTATCAAGCCACCGCAGGTATCGCTGCTTGAGGGCCTGGCAGATGAAGGCATGATTGCACCCTTTTCCCGCAAGCCTATGTAGAGCTGACAGAGCATCTTCCAACCCCCTCTCCTCATAGGTCTTGTACTCCAAATAGTAGGCATCCTCTTCGCCTCCGCCAGCGCTGAGACGCAGCCGAAGCACTGTTTCAAGGTCATGGTAGACGCCCACCAGATCCATTTCCTCTACCGTCCTAATCGCTTCCTGGCATCGCAGGTTCGCTCCCTTCTCAGAGGTTGAGAATCGGCTCGCCCCTGAAGAAATGCACCACAGCCCAGAACAGCCACGGAGCTCGCCAATAGACCATCCCAACAATGAAGGCCAGCGGAATCAGGATCTCGGCGATGCCCAAAGTGATCTGCCCAAGAAGGTGTCCCCAGGTCACCTGAAGCGGCAGGTGATTCCGTTCCATCCGGCCCGACGACAGCGTCATTTTCGTCCCCCTCCTTTCCAGCATGCTTGTCGGAATTCCCTGACCATGAGCACTGGGAGAACTCACCTATCACTTGCCAATTATATACCAATGCTTTATATTCGTCAAACGCGATCTACATTTGAAGGCTCGGGATTCGGGCCGAAGGTGATCCAGGCGCTTGAGAACAAGAGACATTTGGGCTAAGCGAACCATGTCGATCACATGCCACGCTTCGGCCACCATCCACCATCCGTGGTAGGACGTCGTTGATTGTATCGCCAGTTATCGTCAACGAGAGATGCATAGCGACTATAGAAGGGACCTCCGCCCGCCACGATCTCTGCCAGTGGCATGTATTTACCACCCCTTTCTTAGCACCTCCAACACCTCGATCGGATCGATGACTCTAGGGTTGCTGTCCCAATCCTCGTCTAGGACTGCACTGTACTTCGCATCGAAAGGATTCACTTTCAAGGCCGTTGCCTGATCGATTCGCTTCGCTGCTTCCTGAGAATCGCCTACGGCCATGTCGATCCAGACGTCCTCGAGCGTGTCCGGAATCTGCCCGAACAGGCCGTGGATTGCCTCCAGTCTCTGCGAGAGAAGCTCATGGACTCGATCTTCTACGGAATTCCGATAGCGAAGGTTGGCGATCCACACATCAGGGAAGCGTTGGCCGATGCGCTGGATCCGGCCTTTTCGTTGTTCCAGCCGCGTCGGATTCCACGGCAAATCGATATGGATTAGGCTCCCAAGGCGCTGCAAATTCAGTCCTTCGGAAGCGGCATCAGTTCCGAGCAGAATCTTGATCTGGTTGTCCGCGACCATCCCCTTGATTTCGTCGCGTTCTGCTCGGCGGAAATTGCCACTCTCCCAGATGCCAGACCGACCTGAGCCGGCGTAGAGACCGATCATCTGTCTTCCGGTCAGTGGATGTGATGAGAGCCTTCGGCCGATCCAGGACACCGTATCGTAATACTGCGAGAAAAGGATGCAGCCACGATCCATCCAGGGGCCCGTAGCTGCCGATTGCTCATGAGATCCTTCGAGGAGATACCGGAACACTTCAGCGAGCTTGGGATCCTCCTCGTTCCCAGACTCAAGAAGCGTCTGGCAGCGATGCAGAGATTCGATTTCTTTCCCGGTAAAGTCGGAAAAGGAAGATTGTAGAGCCACGTCATCGAATAGATCTTCATCGTCTTCGGCATCCTCCGCTTCGCCCGCTTCAGCTTTGTCCAGCAAACGCCTAATCGTGATCCTGCCGGCCTACTAGGGAGCTTCCGGCCCGGCGAAGGAGGAGGGTCTTGAAAAAGCCTGCCGACTGCACTCGCTGCGCGAGAAGGCGACAGAAGGTCTCCGCTTCCCTGTAGGCGTCGGCGAGATATGGTCCCAGATCCAGCGCATCAGCTTTGCTTTCCCCGTACAGGACCACATGCACCGCAGGCAGGAAAGGCTCTTTTGTCACTGGATTCGTTGTGTTTTCCAGGTACTGCCTCGTCCGGCGGACAATGCACCGCAGGAGGGGATTATGCTTTGGTGGATATTCCTTGAGCCAAGGACCCTCAATCTTGTTCCTTCCCGGAAGGCCAGGGGGATACGGCCATAGTCCTCCGGGAGAAGCGTCCATTTTCCCGGGTCCATTTCAAACCTGTCACGAATATAGCGGATCACATCTGCGCCGTCCTCGCTTGCGTAGATTACTGGGTCCCGAATGTAGTTCCAAGCATCACCTGGGTGGTCCGGAAGGGGCTTTGCCCTGGTGGCGATGTCCAAGCATTCGGCGGGCCTCCACCATGGACTGATCCTCATGACCTGCTCCCCCAATACCGAAGGATGTCCGAGGGCCAGCACACTCAAGAGGTCCCATGCCTCGACTGGATGCAACTGAACGGGGGTCGCGGTTGCGAGGAGCATGGAACGAGCCCTAGGAGATATTTTCTGAAGGAACTCCATGAGCTTGTTCGGATCGGCTTTTTCATTCACTTCGTCGGCGACAGCGCCGACTTTTGGTATCTTCCGTCGGCGCGCCCTATGTGCCTCATCCGCGATGATACAGAGATAGTCGCGGCCAAGGAGGATATCCCAGACCTCCTTCCGCCCTCGGGTGACGAGCCCTTGCGAGACGAGACCGAAGCGGCGCGGACAAGAGGCGAGTCCCTCAATCCCCCGTGAGGGATATTCAACTCCGTTCTCGTCGATCCATGCGTTTCCCGACCAGCGCGCCGATGGCATCCTCAATAGGTCCAGCATTTCTACCTGCCACTGCCCGAGTAGAGCCTTGGGAGCCAGAATCAGGATCGGCCCTGGGCCTTCGAGGGCCATGAGGAGGGGCTGCCATGGCCAGTTGTACGGTTTTGCCGAGCCCCACCTGGTCCGCCAAGACCAGCCTGGCGGAAGCGCGGCGGTGTCTCTCAATCGCAAGTCGAATGAAGTACTTCTGGTGAGGCCAGAGCCCCTGCTCGCGTCGGTAGACCGGACTTTCAACCGCCACTACCGATGGTTCGGGTTCCTCCTTCCACGCTTTGATGGCAATGACCTTCCGGCGGGCCAAACGCCCGAGGTCGGCGCACACGAAGGGGCAGCAGGCAAGGTCTACCGCCCGTTTGTCGTGCCATAGTGCATCAAATTCTCTTGCAACCCAAGACACCGCGTCAGGGCTATCGTCTTCCCAAAGAAGCTCATAGTTCAGTTTCCACGCCGTAGCACTTTCATTGACGCTGCCCAGGAATGCGGTTGCTCGACCGTCGGGGTACCGGATGAGGCCGGCCTTCCCGTGGATAAGGCCAAAGACCTCGTCTGGCAGGACCTTAACCTGGAGACGACCACTCGACAGGAAGCGATACAGTGCTTCGATTCGGGGCTGAGCGGCCGCGGGCAACTTCTCCGGCTCCCCTCGACACCAACTTGATCGCATCGCCTGCTGCGCAGCCTGGGCGGTCATAACGTCCCGAGCATCAAGGTCTGAATTGCAGACGATCCTAATCGGGCCTGAAACCGCATCTAGCTCCTCGCCTGCGATTTCAAAAAGGCTGGAGCGGAAGTAACCGGCGATGCGGTCGTATGAGGAGGCGCCTGTCAACCGCGCACGGAGGACGTCAGTACCAAGGGCTTTGCTTCGCGAGGAGTGGCGCGTGATCATCCGTGGTCCCCGCGCAGCAGGCCGGGCAAGCAAGCGGGCAGACTCCGTATCCTCCTTCCAATCCTCCATCCCTACGATTTGACCGAGAGGAGCAAGCCAGTCCAGGATGGAAATGAGCCTTTGAGCTGACTGCCAGTAGTCGGGCAGCTCAGTCTTCAGGTAGCGAAGGCCTGCACCCGGGTTCTCGTCCCGGACAGAAGCCTGGATGGCAAAGAGCAGTTGTCGCAGGACGCTCCCTCCGAAACCGTCGGCTCCCAAAGGGCCCAGATCGCGGTTGCCAAATTCGGAAGCGGTTTTTATGCGGGTTTGGTTCGCAGTGCCAGAAGCTAGGATAGGCTTCACCTCCCGCACGCCGAAACCACGGGCAAGCTCCTGGTAGACCCCTTGGCGTCGCTCGCCCCGGCTTTCCACGTCCAAGGCCCGCAGATACAGCCGCTCATCGGGATTGAGGCGTTTCCATACATCCTCAAGGCCACGCGGCACGAGGTAGTCGCAGGCGATCGCGATGGCCCGATCAATAACCTGCTCGAAGCGCGGCTTCGGCGGCAGGTCCGCCTTTGATCGGCCCTTCCCGCGGGGGCGTTCCGGCACCGCCCGGAAAAGCTCGTAACTCACATCTTGCCCGTCTAAGGTTTGATACTGGGTAAGAACACGGAGAGCGGCTGCATAGGCCGCAAGCTGGTAGTCGGTGTCCCCAAAGTTCGGATCTGACGCGTCGTCTAGGGCACGCATCGTGTCGATCTGACGTTTCACCTCGTCTTCTACGACCGGGTAAAGCTCATCAAGAAAGGCGTTCTCCGCGTGGAGCCGCTTGCGGAGCACGAGAAGCACCGTGCCCTGAACGTAGTTGCCCTTTTTGATGCCCCCGGCGGGCGTCTCCGTAGCGATTGTCCAAGCCCCGCTAACCTTGAGTCCGGATGCCCAGAGGATCATGCCGAGGTCGGCCCAGACTGCCCGGACTCTGATGCGTGAACATGACGAGTTGAAGTCCATTGTCGGGCATGTGTTTGGTCAGGTTTGCATAAACGTCCACCATCCCATGCTTGAAGTCATCGCCGGAGCCCTGCACCGCCAAGGCCTTGCGGCCATCGGGAATCCATTCGGGGAAGGCCTTGGGAAGTAGTTTTTCATACCAAGCCAGAAAATAGTCGGCCAGTTCGTGGTAATTGACCGCGTCAGCATAAGGCGGGTCGGTAATCCAAATGTGGTTGGGGACAGTAATAGAGCGGGCGTCCATAGGCTCAGTCTTGCCGACAGTAACCTCCAAATCATTAGCTCTATCAAATAGTGGCCAGGCTGTGCTAAGTTTAGAAATCGGGCGTACGCTGAAGTTATAGAAGGTGTTCAAGGCTTGGTTGCTGAAGACGTGAGAACCACCTTCATTCGCGGCATTTGACATCCAAATGCATAACTTAGAATTCCAGTCAACGACCCTTCCAATACCCAACATCCCTGCGGCCAGGAGTCTGCCTCGCGACATGTATTCGGCCGCAATCAGCCCATTCACTATCAACTGGCGCGGTGTAAAAAGATGATGCCAGTGAGTCCATCCACGTGTTCGTATCGGCTCATCGGTCTTCTCCCCATCCGTTGGGATGGCCATGGAGGGGAGGTATCCTTCCCCCCACCATTCCTCGAGGCGCTCTCTCAGAAGCCTAAGAACCTTCTGCTCATTTTTCAGATCAAATTCGCTGGGAGCCCGATATTCCTTTGTCCCGTCGGGCTTCCGCCAGCGGATGCAGTAGAGGCGCTCCTGGAACACATCAGTAGGGCGCGGAACGAGGTCGTTCTTTTCCCAGCGGCGAAGACCCCCCGGACCCCGAAGGCTTTCCATCGGCCAGGAGCGATCACGGTTGGTAGGATCGATCACCCGACTGTCTATTGCTGTGCCAGTGCTGCCACTCGCGGCTGCAGTCCAACTGGCCTTGTCAGGTTTGGTGATGATCTCAATATCAATGTGATCGCTTCCCTTCCGTTTCAGTTTCGCAATGACCTTCGTCCGCTCCCCTATCATCCAACTCGGTGCCAAGGGGATGTGGTATTGGCACCCTTCGGGCTTAACTTCCACGCAATACAAGTACGCTTCCGCCTGCCAGCCTTCCTCGCTTCTTTCGATTCCCCAGGCCGCAACTTTCTCTTCGGCTGCACGGAAAGCCGTTTCCTGCGCAGCGATTACCTGTTGCTGTATCTCTTTGCCGCCGCCCACAAGGTTGAGGCTGGCCCAGGTAAGGAGCGCGGCCACGGGATTGAGGTCGCTCCCGTATGCCTCGCAGCCTAGCCGCGCAGCTTCGAAAGGGATTGAGCCCCCGCCGCAGAAGGGATCTCCGACCTTCGGCCTCTGACCGAAGCTCCGTTTCCCCAATTCAACAACGAGATCCTGGAGCGTAGATGCCTTCGTGCCCAGATGGGCGTTGATCTCGGCCCAAGCAGATACATCCGGCCCGGTATGCTGTTCAGGCCTCACGCAAAAGCTGATACGTTCTGCGTAGGGCAAAGCCCTGAACTCTTCTCTTGAATAAGGGAAGCGCCGAAGTGCATCAAGCTCTGTTCTTGCAGTGCCATCCAAGGACTCCCAGATCTCCGAGCGCATTTCCTCGCGCCGCTCCTCGTCGGCTTCTTTCCATTCTTCTCTGTAGGACGGCGCCCGGTTGAGCAATTCCCGGTCCGGGATGCTGGCCTTGCGCCTCTCCCACAGGCCATCGTCGTCCATCGTTAGGAGCTTAAGAAAGACATCACGGTCCTTTGCCGGATCCCCGGCTTGCGGGCATGAGAAGCCCCAAAATGCTCGCCCTGACCAGGATCAGAGGCTTGCGCCCCCACCACTTCCCTAAGCCAGTGAGAGTTTGCCCGAGATTCGCCTTCCGCTCCTTGTAGCTTTCTGCGGAGAGACGGGCGATGGGGAACTGGCTTTCAATGAAGGTACGATCGTCTGTCACTCCGTGAGTCCTCGCTTCGGCAGCGTTCGGATTTGCCAATTCGAAGAGAATCCGAGAGATTGGGGGTGACTTGGTCGAAGGCGTGTATGAAGGGGCCCGGGTCGTGGAGGTCATGCCCTCATACGGCGAACAATGTGTCAACACAAGAGGCAGTGTGCTTTGAGTTGTGCCCACGCGGCTCCGATCAGGGCCCTTCGAAGGCTGTGAGTATCTCGATGCTCCGGCAACGAGAGCATCCTCGCTCCACCCGCTCTGCGTCGGCATGCCGCCAGGGCCCACGGCTAGAAAAGGCTCATCTGGCTTGCCCGCAGGAGCTCTTTGCGCGCCTTTGGAGGAATGCCTTCGCCCTTTACAATGGGGTTCTCCGTTAGTGCGAATCGCAGGGCTTTTCGCCAGCCAATCCCTCTTTGTTGCGCCTGACCCGTGGCCGCGGCCGTCATTGTGTAAAGCCACCAACGCTCCTCGGGCGCTAGACCTTCCCAGTTGCGGATAGCCTCAGGAATGAGTGAGGAATCAGCATCTTCAATTGCCCACAGCAGAACGCAAAGCTCCTTCCCAAGAGAGGCATGCAGAGGAACTGGCCCCTTCTTTGGCTGGCGGGGGACCGCGAGCCCTGAGTTCCTCAATCTGTGGCCAGCTTCTTCCCAAAAGACTGGCCCAACCTCCTCCCAGCGGAACCGCTCTACGATGGCGCGGAGTGAGGGATCGTTAGGACCAAGGTTGAGAATCTCGGTCCCTCCCTCAGCGACGTCCAGGGCTCGGTGCTCTGAAAGCGTGACGAACGCCGTTTCCTCCTGGCTTGGGGGCAATCGGAGGAGAAAACCGTGACTGGCCTCTTCGGGAAGGAAGCCAAGGCCAATGCAGAGCCGTCCTTTTCTCGCGATAGTCATTCTGGCCATTTTTCTAGTCCTGCACCACTTCCTCCGGTACGAGGTCGCTTCCCGCGGCCTTCAGCCAGTCGAGTAGGGCTTGACCGGTGCCAAACCAAGAGTGGGCACATTGCAGACGGATGACTCCGTCTTTTATGAGACCCTGAAGGACATCACAGATCGCTCGCAAGTCGGCCGCGCCGTAACCGGTAGAACTACTGCCGAGGTACTCTACAGATTGATCCCCATTCGAGCTTTCCACTCTTAGGGTTACATCGAAGGACTTCACTCCGTACTTTTCCATTGCCTCAATAAACTTCCACGTGGATCCCGAATCGTCGAACTTCTGCCGCCGCGTCCACTTGCATGGCCTGTGCGGATCGATCTGAAAAAGACTTGGTCCCCCTGGAGTGGGGATGGCGATCTTAAGCTCATTCGACTTGATTCCCTCGACCTCCGCAACGGCCAATACATACTTGCACCCTACAGGCGGCACAAATGGCCCGGCGTAGCTGCCCCCGCTTTCCGGCGACCTTCCATCTGTGCTGTAGCGAATCATGCCTTCAGGCAGGCTGCGCAAAGTCACTTTTCTGGTCGCGGATTCTATACCGTACTTGAGCTTCGGCTCGCCCACCCACTCCACAGAGACGCCGGTAGGGTGCTCCCCGCTTGAGTCGACGCACAGGAAACTGTATCGCAGGCCTTTGGCCTCGAATCGTTGGAAATCGCCCACCCTGGAGCTTGCCTCCGTCGGTTTGTTCCTGCCCGCTTCATAGTAGACACGGTCCCCGTGCAGAGCCTCGATCTTGAGCCAACTCACGCCGCGGTCGTCCCGTGAAAGGAAGTATGGTTTGACTCCTGTTTCTGGTTTCGGGAAAGGGCCTTTGAGCACATACGTCCCTTGCTCGCGCCAATAGTCCTTTCGGATCGCCTCCGCTTTCAGTGTGTCCAGCGCATCGGGCCGATGAAACTGCCAAGTAGTGTTCGTGGCTGCCTGTCGTTTCACCTCGGCCCATTGAATCGGGCTCGAAATGAAAAGCCTTTGTTCACACTTCTGGCGGAACTGATCGCTTGCGACCTCTACGGTGAATTTCTGAGCGTCGAGAAGGGTCTTTCTGAGAACTTCCTCTCCCCGCCAAGCGTTTCCCTTGAATTCGAGGATGATAGACGCCTGCCGGAGCGCACCGCCAACATGCGGATACACCAGGATGTCGAAGGCCTGCGTGAGGGCTGAAGAAAACTGGAAGAGGATCCTGTCCTTAAGCATATCGAGGGCCTTCATTTGCGGATCACCAGCAGGTGTGTTCTCTGCGTTCAGTTCCTCCTCAATGCTCTGCAAGGCTCGATACTGGCGTGCCGTGTCCTTGACGTTCTCCATCACCATTTTCGATCCAGTGAGAAACATGACTCGGTTTTTGAAGGTCTGTTGGGACCACCAATCCTGCCACTCCTTTGACAGCGCCAAGTTGCCCGAAGCGCCCAAGGGTTCCGCAAGGATGAGGCACACGCGGTCCTGCTCAACCTGGACCTCGCTCAAGGCCGGAAGAGCCTCCAAGGTCTGGTAGAGGTCTTTCAGTACAGGGTCGAAACGCTCCTTCAGGAAGCGCCTGAGCTCCTTGGTCACGGACTCCTGATGTAGTCCCACCGCTGTGCTGCGCAGGCGCGCCGCCAGGTTCTGCTGGTTCTTGAAGAAGAGCCGCCCGTCCTGGGAGCGATGCAAGTACCATGCCCGGATGTCGAGGCTATCCAGTACCTTAGATTTGAGCCCGGAAAGGTCCCTGCCGGGCCGCTGGAGAAAGTCGTAGATTTCGTATTCGCGCAGGCCGTGAACGGCGCCTGCCGTGGTGGAAAGCGAGGAGAGAAGTATGAGCTTCGCTGTCTCGCTTCCGTCTGAGTTTCCGTTCTTCGAATCGAGGACTTCAGCTTCTGCCGTCCCCTCGTGGCAGATGTCGTGCGCGATCGCCTCCGAGAGATTTTGGTTAATGGTCCGAATCTCCGAGGAGATCTCCTGGTCAGAAAGGTCAATGTCATAAGGATGGACCAACAACAGTTCATCCGCCTTCCCGGAATTCCACAAACTCGATACGACCATCTGCAGCAGCCTTATGACACCCCGTGTCTGCTGAAAACCTTCGTTTTCTTTGAAGCGCCCCAGCAGTTCTCGCCATGCTGGATGGAAGGGATAGGCAACCTGGACGTTTTGATAGATTCCCTCGGATGTGCTGGATGTCAGACCCATCTTGACCGCTTCGGCATGACTGCTTCGATAGTCGTCCGCTACCGAGTTTCGTACGATTTCTGCAGGTAAGGAATCAAAAAGACGACACTGCAGTATCCTGAACAGCTCGTCTCCTTGCGGATTCACGGGGGTTATGGGCAGCGCGCCGCGCCGCGCCTCGTTTCTTAGATCTGGCAAGAGCCTTGTTGATCAGGTCCCCGCCCTCCTGGTAGCTTGCCCCGCTCAGGTCGCTCAACACAACAATGGCGTTTGGCATATCGGAAACGGCTATCATGAGGTTGGCGAGAGCTGTGGTAGTGACGACGGACAAGTCGGAGTTGCCTATGGCCACGGAGCGAGCATTTTCCATATAGGGCGACAGCTCATCCATGAGGATGATGATCGGGGAATCGCCAAGTAGGGTCCGCCACGCCTCTGGTCCGGGTGCGGAGAGTGGCTTGTAGTACGGGTTGAAGAGTTCCTTGTTTGCCAGTTGCCCGGCTATGCTCCCCCAGATGCCCAATGGTGCATCAGACTGCCGGCCGTTGAATCCGACGACCCGAACTGCGCCGAGATTCTTAGCAGGATTCCAGTCGGCAAGTATCCGCTTCCTCAATCCTGCGTCTCGTGCGAGGATTCCAAGCGCTATCATGGAGTGCGTCTTGCCGCCACCCATCGCTTGGGAAAGCTGGAAGATGGAAGATCCGGTGGCATCGCCCGCCAGATGGCGAAAAGCCCTGTCGATGAGTGTCTTCATGCCTTCAGTCATGTAGTTTTCGAGAAAGAACTCTGCGCCGTTCACTTGTCCATTTAGAAATGTGTCCAGGTTCAGGACAGTGGCGCGGCGATCCTGACGAAACACAGATGGCCGAGGCTTGCAGACTGATGACAGTGAGTTTGACACTGGCTACTCCAAATCTGAAGGCATCCTGTCTGCCAGAGATTTGTATCATCGTGAAGCATTAGAACCCGGTCTGTCAATATTGGGTACTGGTTGGACTGCGGCCGCTTCCAAGAACGAGAAAGAGAAGACAAGAATGCGAGCCCAGGATGTCCCGACGTGCCCCGCAGAGTCGCCGGTCTGACGGTAAGTGGCAAGAACTGACACGCCTGCCATAGCGTCAAGCCTGCGAACTTGTCGCTTTGTGCAACGGTGCTGCTGGGACCAGCGAAGGCCCGAGGCGCAGCTCTGCAACGACGGTGTGCAGTGAATATCCTTTCACCCTATGCCGGCTTCCATCAGGCCCAGGGTGTGGCATGGCGAAAACCGCAGGTAGACAACAATTTCTTTCGGGGAAACCAGCTCTGCTCAACCACCCCGATAGTGGCAAGGACGTCGACGCCTTACTGCATCTACGGCGCGGCCAGATTCGGCGCCTTGGGGAGGTGACTGCACCTTGCGAATAGCCAAGGGGTGAGATCAAATGTCTCGACGGCCCGCCTCCTGGTCTTCGAACTCCTGCTACTATCCTTCTCTCGGCACGAAGTGGCCAAGGTGCCCTTGGATGACGAAAAGCCACGCGATCGGTTCCGGACATGATGGCCAGTGCAAAGCCTCCCAACGAGCGCGAGCAACTTGTGCACACGCGAAGAGGAGCGCGCACTGTGGTAAAGATCGCAAGAAGCTCAACTAACGGCTGATCCTGGCTAATCGGTCCACGGAGGTCCTGCAGTCTGAACCCGCGGCTTCGTGCAAGGTGCCTTTCAATGCAGAGTGCCTCTCAGGAGCCACCAACGAGCAAGTCTTATCGCCTGCCCAAATTGTTTACAGAAGGCGTGCGATCCTCTAAACTCGTTGCCGACGAAAGAGGGGGCTGCACAATGAGATCGCCTACGAAACAACTGTCCTTCCCGGTCTTGAAGTTTCTTCAAGGCAAGTACTCGTTAGTGGTGTTCTCTGCCGACGCCCGTACTATATGGAATCACTTCGCAATCAATCGGCGCTTAGAGGACAAGGACGAGGGTTACCAGAGGACGCTAAAAGAAGGCCGCGTGAGGAAAATCGCCCGATACATAGAAAGCGGCAACGCACTTCCCCTTGGTATCCTCGTCTCTATGGAGAAAGGAAAATACAAGATCGAGGATGACCATATCGAGATAGTCGACGAGCCAGATGTTGGATGGATTATTGACGGGCAGCATCGGGTTGCAGGTGCGCATGAGGCCAAGATCGAGATTGACATTCCGGTTGTCGCCTTTCTTGAGCTAGATCTCGAGGAGCAGATCAGACAGTTCGTAACGGTCAATAGGGAAGCCAAGGGAGTACCTGCTTCACTCTATTACGACCTCCTCTCACATCTTCCAGCGGTTAGTCCGGCGAACAGAGCAAAGGAACGAGCAGTTGACATTGCGCATAGCCTGAGGGACAACGAGGAATCCCCGTTCTATTCCCGAATCGTTGCAATAACCAGCCCCAAACGGGGCGAACTGTCCTTGAGTACGTTTGCTTCCAAGGTCTCATCGCTCGTTGTCACGGACAAGGGGATCCTGTCTTCATACACTTTCGAAGAACAGAGCAGAATTATCGACAATTACTACCGCGCAATGAAGAATGTCTTTCCAGCCCACTTCAAGGAAGAGGAGTCCGTATTCTTCAGGACTACCGGGTTTCGGGCACTGATCCGTGTCTTTCCCTCGGTGTTCTCTTATGCCCTTAAAGCGCAGAAGGGATTCACTGTTGCAGATGTAATGCACGTATTGGGCAACATCAAAGACTTTGACTTCGACACCTGGAAGAAGATCGGCACCGGGAATGCAGCTGAAATACAAGCTGCCGACGAACTCCGAAGCGAGATGGAGGACATGTATACCGAGAGCGGCGACGCCGCAAAAATACGCCTGTGAGAGATCTCCAACGAACAATTGGGCGCGTAGGATCGAGGGACTGGAAGGAAATATTCGGCTATTGGCAAAACGCGCTATCGTCAATGTCATTCCCCATCGAAGACTTTGAGTCCCCTGGCTGTGGTCAGACCGATCTTATGGACCGCATTGGAGATGAGCTGGCCGAAATCGAGGCTATCTCAACGAACAAGACGCACTTCAGGGGAGTGGAAGGAATTGAGTACAAGGTAATGACCGACGCTGTCGCGCTATTCTACAAATCACAAAATGCGATAAAGTCGGGGCAGTCCGATTTGCTTGCAGGCCTCAAGACGTGGAGCATCACGAACTACTACGAGGCGTCCTATCTCTCGACCAGATGCCTGCTGAATATGTTAGGCCTTCATGTGTGGCGAACTACAACGAATAGAGAACTCCTTATCGACCTATTTCCTCGAATTGAGAAGCGTCGCGGAGTTTTCATAGAGTCCCAGTTTCACATTATTCGCCAAATGGACCACTGGGAAGTATGGGGTCTTCTTCAGAGGGTGCTTCGCACAACTGCAAATCTGCCGTTTGGGCGCGAGCTAATTGAAAGCGTTGGGAAAATCGAGTCGAAAGCGTTTGCAAAGCAGCGAAATCGAATCCTATATTCCGCACCACAATGGGTGTTCGGTGACCTAAAGAGCGAGTCACTCCCCCAGAACCTCGCAGAACTTGTGGGGACGGCAGAACTGAAGGATCTACTCGAAGGAGATCTTTCAACAGTAGTGATAGCCACAATGATGTTCATCGCAACGGTCAAGCTGTTCCAGGCAATCGCTGAGGATAATCCGTCTCTCCGAATTGAGTTTTCCAAGATGACGGAAAGCTACTCCTCGGCCAGTAATGCAATGACCTCGCAGTTCGAAGCATCGATTGCGGGCTTGTTCGCCACGACCTGACGCCAACAGCTCTTTCGTCTGGAACTATCCTTTACCTCTGGGCCTCGAGTACTTTCTCAATTCCCCTCCTCGGCGTGCAGATGCGGCGGATCTCGCTCAACGTGACGGGCGTGCGTCCCGACGGCGTCCCTCACGGCCGACCAATTGTGAAAACTCGCTAAATGCCGTTGTTTTCTCTGGCGCAACCAACTTTAGCCCTCGCTGACGACATCAAGTGAAATAGTCAGCGGGCCACCGTAATGAGCGGTGACAAGGGAACTGCGGTTCCTCGTGCTCCGCGCGATGCGATAGGGCCATCGGGTGTGAGGCAGCCCTCTCAGAACCCGTTCTCAACGCCCGAAGGTATTGATGGCGGGCTTGCAGCGAGCCCGCCGGGGTGTTGCCACGTGATTTGATGGGGAGTCTGCTGGGTCGCTCCAAACATTGCGGCGCGCCGCGGGGGGCGCAGTGGCTGACCAATGCCAGATGCACCAACGCAGCGCCGCGAGTTGACAACGGTCTGTACGCCTTTGCTCACGCTCGCAACGCTCTCTTCGGATGAGGATTTCGATCTCCTTCGTTGAACCCCTTCCATGCTCGCCTGCCCTTGCCGCCTCGACGGATGCGTTGAGGGCGAGGAAGTTCGTCGGTGTTTCGTCTTCCTATGCAGGATCCGCAAATCTGAGGATCACGTCGTGCAAGCGACGCAAGCTGAGTGCAGGCCAAGGCGAGCTACGATCGGCCGCCTTGCTCACTTCGTCGGCGCCCCGGGCGACTGTTCGCCCGTAGCAAATGTCCTGAGGAGTCGCCCCGCGGCGCGGGGCTTCAAAGGACTCGGTTTCGGTGAGGATCGCTTATCGGGCGGACTTCAAAGCATCTAAGGCGAGACCGACTGCCGTGACATGGATGGAGGCGCCGGAAATCGCGTCGGAGGTACCGTCAGCCCTTACAGCGATCTTGGCTGGATCCTGGGCTTTCAGAATGGCGTCTTGCACCGCGGCGGCCTGGACATTCCACTCGCCCTTTTTGGCTGCCGCGGCCAGTCCGTAGCGACCTCCGAGGGCTTCCACGAGCTTCGATTTCTTGGTGGCGTCCTTGTAGGTGGCGTTCCACAGCACATCGACAATGGTGCCATTCACCACGGTAATAAGCACCGAGTCCTTCCACCCCGAGGTGGCGTCGAACGTCGCCTGCTCTTTGAAGAACCAGCCGTCCTTCCTGTAAATGCCTTTAGCGACAGGGCCCGCAGCGATGGCCTTATTCACAAGAACGAAAAAATTGGCTACGTGAAGTGAGGCGCCAGAAATCGCGTCAGTGGTTCCGTCGGTCTTGATCTTGTTGAAAGCCACGTCCTGCGTCTTGATCAAGTATGCTTCGACGTTTGCCGCCTCTTGGTTCCATTCCAGCCCGAGCTTGGACGCCTTGATCATTCCGTAGCCCCCCGCAGCCGCCACGGTCTTCTTGTCCGCTACGCCCGTGTTGGAGACTCCGTTCCAGTTCACCTTAATGATCTTGCCACCTGAAACGGTGACCACGACCTGCTCTTTCCAGCCGCTGTCAGGAGCGAAGTTCGCGTCCTGCGCGAAGTACACGCCGTCCTTTGCTTTGGCCTGCGCGAAAGTAAGGCCGGAAGCAACGACCGCAAAGAGCAAGCCTATTGCGATGGTCTTTTTCATGAAACAGTCCTCCTCGGGGGGTGTAGGCCCCAACGATAGTGCAAAGAGTGGAACGTGTCAACCGCAAAGGAGGCAGCGAGTGCCGAGTTGCGAACGGTTTGCCCAACGAATATACAACGCTGCGGTCAGCCGCTAAGTAGGAAGGCCAGTAATGACTGCGGCTTCATGGTTCCAAACATATCGACGTCGAAGGACTGGACGACACATTCCTCTCTCCAGACTGCTGGGACTTTGCCCATTCTACTTTCCTCCCGCAGGAACTCTCCGTCGCAGGGTCTGCGCTCATCAATTCGGCTGAGCCCGATTCGCCAAAACAACTGGTATTTCAGAGCTTGCGCCCAGGTACCCCAACGATCGTGTTGGGCAGTGGACGGCTTAAATCACGGTCTCTCCAATCCTGTGCTAGGTCAAGTCGCCTTTTTCGCAGTTGGGCGATTTCGCCCATTTGGGGCAGCGCTTTTTCCTTGCCCGCCGGGGACTGTTTTGTCGCATGGATGCCGAGATCGCTGAGTCGTTCTCCCCTGCCTTTGGACACGACGTCCGACGTGGTGCGGACGGGCGTCCCTCCCATTGCAACGGTTCGGCGGTAGTGGCAAGAACAAGTTCGCCATGGTGACGAACACCTTGTAGCTCGAGCAGAAACTCGTCGGTTAGGGTTGGGTGTCATATTCCGCGGGTTGTCGTCAACGTAGCCAGGTTGCGGCGGCACGCCCACCCTTGGATACACCCTTTCCCATGACAGGAGTGCCACTTGAAGGGCTTGGCTCATCTCTTGCTGCCTTCCGATAGGTCGACCTCTCCAATAGCTTGATATCCTACAACCACTGAATATGATGTTAGGCTGCCCCAAGAAAAGGACTGCACACAATGCCAAAAAGGACGAACGCATTCCAGCGGCTAATCCTCGCCATATACGAGCAACTGAGCGCGCCGGGTGGCTCGATCACCGAGTCGGCCATGCTACCCGAGCGCTCTGGCGGAACCCTCCGCGAGGTAGACATCCTGCTTCAATCTCGGCTCTTCGGCATCGACCTTAAGATCGCGGTCGAGTGCAGAGGACGCAAGGACCGAGATGACGTCACATGGATCGACGACCTAATAGGCAAGTACCACGACTTGCCGGTCGACAAGGTCATTGCCGTATCAAAGTCAGGCTTCAGTGCCGGGGCAGCCGCCAAGGCTGCAGCATTCCGTATAGAGACACTTACCCTGACGAAGGCGTTGGAGACCAACTGGCCGGCTCAGTTCGCAAAACTGGGCCTCGCCCTGTTGACCCGACAAGACATACCAGTGTCGGTCGCCATAGCTACTTCCCCAGCGGCGCCTCTTACCCTGACGCCATCGACAATCGTCTTTGGTGGGGACGGAACTCCTTTAGGTGGAATAGAAGGATTGGGCCAAGCCCTGTATCGGCAAAAGCTTCCCGACATACACAAGGCTGTGCTCGAAAACGCACCCCGCCTTCTCAAGACGCTGCAAGACGTAAAGGAGAAACGCCTGTCGCTCGAGATGACGCATGGCCTCTCATCGCCGTGCTATGTCGTAGCGGATGATGGTAGCACCAAGCTTTACATACAGACCGTTACCGTGCAGCTGCAATGTGCCTTCACCGTTGAACTGCTGAAAGTCGACCATTACGTTCTTGGGAACTCTCAGATTACGACGGCTACCGCGGGGCCGCCAGGACAACCAGTATCGCTCGTGGCTGTCCAGTCTACAGACAAGCCAAACCAGGCAACCTTCCGGATAACCGGACAGCCGAACTGGCCCTCCACATAGAGATCACCCAAGTATAGCGTAGTCGAGGGTCAGCCTAACACCTATAACAACGCCGCTTGTCAATGAGTATCTGGTGCACCTCCTCGTACGTCCTCAACTACGAATCACGCCGGTCTTCGCCGTAAACACCTATGCGCCCTCTCT
Organism: uncultured Spirochaetota bacterium; assembly: GCA_963768665.1. Classification (GTDB taxonomy): domain Bacteria; phylum Spirochaetota; class Spirochaetia; order SZUA-6; family Fen-1364; genus Fen-1364. Next base: position 475,845 of record CAVYIU010000009.1, read on the forward strand.
GGGGCATGATCACCTGCAGCAGGAGAGTCACAATCATGTCGCGTGTCTCGTGGACACATGTTAGGCACGTGCTCACCCCTGCCTCGGTGAGACCTTTTCTGGTTCTTTGTACGGCTCGTTCTTCTTCAGCACCCAGAACGCGGACTCTGCCAGGTGCCGAGCCACAGCACCTATGGCTACCGAGGAGCCCTTTCGCCCGCGAACATGAAGGTACAGCCTGGCGCAGTGTCGCGTGCTCCACCCCCGCTGAGCATGGTGAGCGGCCACCGCATTGGCCGCTTCGATGAAAGCCCACTTCAGGTACTGGTTGCTTTCGGTTCTCATCCTGCCGTAGTGTGTCTTGCCTCCGCTGGAGCTCACGCGGGGGGTCGTGCCCGAATAGCTGGAGAACTGTGGGGCACAGGGAAAGCGCTCGATGGTGCCCACCTCCCGCTCGATGACGATGGACAGGATGTCTGCCACCCCTGGCAGACTCTTCAGCAGCCGCATGTTCGGGGTAAGGGCAATCTGCTCGCGAATGCGCTCTTCCAGTTCAGCGATCTGCAGGCTGAGGAAGTCCAGCAGTTGCAGGTGCTGCGACAGACAGCGCCCTGTCTCAGAAGGGAGGCGGGCAACAGTTGTCTCAAGCCATGCTCGACCCCCCTTGGAGAACACGCTCACCCCCTCCGCGGGTGACAGGGCGTACTTGGAAAGCAGAGAGTGGATACGATTTTTGATGGATGTACGCCACGCGCACAGAGCCACGCGCGTACGAGGCAACTCGCGTTGGTCACGGAGATTCGCCGGTGGCAGCCAGACCGAGGGCAGGCTGCCGAGTCTCAAAAGAGTGGCCAGTCCGTTGGCATCCAGTTTGTCGGTCTTGTTGACGTGACCCATGAGAAGCTTTGCCTTGGAAGGGTTGGTGAGCAGGGGCTGGCACCCTGCAGCTTCGATCTCATCGGCGATCCAGTACCAGTTGCCCACGCACTCCAAGGCCACGGGGGTGCCGCTGGGAAAGCGAGAGAAGAATGAGGACACCGCACCGGGCTGGTGGTTGAGGCGGACACGATCAAGGACTTGGCCCGCGGCGTCCTGGACCTCAAGCTGGGAATAGTGCTTGTGCGCGTCACACCCGATGGAAAGCGATTGCATAGCGAACCTCCTCGCGGGCACAAAAGGCCCGACTACGCTCGACTGTAGCGAGGAATGCCGCGCTGTGATATTATCATGTCGTTGCAGTTGTCGCCTTAACGTGGTTATTCGTGCGGCGGGGGCGGTCTAGGAGCGCGTAGGGTATAGCAGGGACGCGATGGACCTCTGCGGCAGCTGGCTGCCGATCGAGCCCAGGGCGCCGCGTTCATCTGGTAGTGAACTCTCACATCCCGTCCTCTTTGGTGGCTACCCCATGCACGGAAGCTCATGCAACGCGTTTTCAGGGCCTTCAATCATCCTGTGACGGAACAGTTTCAGCAGATTGTGCGTCAGGCAGACGAAGGCCCATTCGCGGCGCACCTTCGCGCGCCCGCGTTGTGAGAACCTACGGAAGCCGCGCGCCTGCTCAATCTGCCCGAAGACGGGTTCCACGATCACCTTGCGCCGTGAATACACCAACTTGCCCGCGCTCCCTTTCAGTTTCTCACGCATGAGAGTCTTGGGACTCTGCTGCCCAGCAGAACCCCCCGATGGGACGGCGGCCTCAGTCCTCTCGCGGCCGACGGCGATGTAGGGATCAATCCCACGCTCCTGCACCTTTTGCACGTTGTCTGCTGAAAAGTAGCCGCTATCAGCCAGAAGCCTCTGGGGCCGCTGGGCATGCATGCTGAGCATTCTCTCCACCATCGGCACCAGGTACTCCTGGTCGGGAGACTGGTTGCTCACCCCGTGGGCGATGATCACCTGGTGAGCTGCATCCACGATGACCTGTGCGTTGTAGGCCTGGATGTAGGCCCCGTCCTTGACCATGATGCAGCTCTCTGGATCTGTGAAGTTGCGTTGCGCTGCCGCCTTGGGCTTGCCGTCCATCTCGCTGGCTACCCGATGCAAGGGCAACTCTGGCTGCCTACTTCCCTTCTTCTTTTCGCTGTTCCTCTCGGGAGCAAGGGCGTCGGCCTGCTGGCTGGCTTTCGCCGCGCGGGTGCGTGCACGTTTGCGCTCGTGGTCCGCCAGCGCTTCGCCCTCGCTTTTGGCGCTCTGCCGCTGGGCCTGCTCGCGCAACTCCTCAGCTCTGGTTTCGGCGGCTTCCTTTTCCAAGGCGGCCTTCGCCTCGCGAAGCCGCAGCAAGCGTGTCTCCCGTCGGGCCAATTCCTCAGGCAGATCCTCTTTGTCCTGCCCGGGCCCGTACAACTCATCCTCCTCCCGATCCACCTCATCGGCGCGTCGCAGCAGCTCCGCCACCTGCTCCTGTAGACGTTTCTCTTCCTCGTTCATCCGCTTGTAGCTCATCGCCTTGTGCTTGCTCGCTGCCGCCTTGATCTTCGCCCCATCCAGCGCTACTGCCCCCAGCTTCACCAGTCCGGCCTCCTGGCACAGGCGCAGCGCCTCCACGAACAGCCTGCCCAGCGCTTCCCCGTGCTCCAGTCGAAACTGGTTGATCGTGGTGAAGTGCGGATGCTGGCCACCACTGATCACTCGAAAAGCCACATCTTCATGCGTGGCCCGCGCAATTCGCCGAGAGGAGAACACCCCAACACTATATCCATACACCAGAAGCCCCGTCATCATTCCGATCGCGTAGGGCCTCTCCCCGCGGTGATCCTTGCGTTGGACCTCATCCTCGATCTCGCCCAGATTCATCTGCTCCATCACATCCAGCACGAAGTAGGCCAGGTGTTTCGGGGGCAGCCATTCCAGCGGAGACGGGGGCAATAGGTATGGTTGTCGCGGCTCCCAAGGGCGATAGTTTTTCTCTCCCACATCAAAAGAGAACCAGATCCAGGTGAGAAAGTAAAATCCCCGGGCGTTCCCTTGGGGTCGCCACGGGCATCTACGCCCTACGCGCTCCTAGCGCAGACCCTGATCGTAAGCCTTGTCCTTGCTCGCTGGGCTCTCCCGGCTATGGGCGTTCATCGAAGTATCTACTTCATAGCGCATCTTATAGGCGTCGCCTTTCCTACCGTCACGAGCTTTGTGGGGCACGAGTATATCACTTTTGGACGCTATTCTGTCGACGCTCTGGTTGGAGGTTTTTTGAAAGCTTTTGGAAAATCACGGCAGGGTGGACATTCGTAGGTGCCGCGAGCCATCGACCACGAGGGTCTACAGAAAATCATGCAAATAGGACAAGGTCGCTGATTTTTTCCTCATGTCCGTTGCCCCGGGACGAACGAAAACCCGAGCGCCCTTGACCTCATCTGAGTATTGGCCGAACGAAAGGGGGCTTCTGCAGGGTTGAAATTTATAGTACGCTGATATTGAATGATCAAGATTGGTAAGGCGACGATTGCGCTCGCTCTCCTCGAAGTTTTGGCTCCGTCTTTCGGACATGATGGCTTGGGCATTGCTTTCGCTCGGGCGGATCTTTCGGACCTCTTGAGCGATTCGCTTGCACAGCCCTCGCAGGCCAAGTTGCCTGATCGTGGAGGACCTCCGGATTCCTCTCGCTCCGTTATGGCTGCCCCAGCGGTCCGGCCATTCGATGTTGTGGTGAGCAACCATCCAATTGTGCCCAGGGCATCTAGCGCAGAATTTTGGAGCGGCCCAGACCCAAGAGACTATGTTCAGCGTCTCCGCATGCGCTGGAGAATACGTGCTGGTATCGGCGCTCGTCCATGCTCTGCAAGCCGTGTCCAATCTGACTGTCACTTCCTCTAGCTTGGTGTCTTCGGCGGGAATCGTGATTCCCGCCTCAAGTGTGGATGTGAAGGTCCTAAAATCATGGTTCCAGGGGAACCCCAGTAGCGTCGCCGCAACAGCCCAAAAATACCTCGTCCCGGAACTCTTGCTCAAGGATGACAATCTGGTGAAAGTAGATATAGGCTCGCAAACGAATTACCTGCGAAGCACAGGAGTCGACGGTTCAGAGACTTACCTGATCTGCAGCAATCCGGATAGTTCCAATCTATCCGGCGTTCGTCCCCGTGATGCGAAAAGTCTTCAGCCTGTGGATCTGGTCGCGGGGGATATTCGAGAGTTCTGGATCACCATTCACGTCGCTGATACGGCACCTCCGGGAGCCTTTAGTGGATCGCTCCTGTTCAGTTCATCTCAGGGAGCAATCACCCTTCCGATTCATTTGATCGTTCGCCCCTTCGTTTTGCTTCCGCCGCGACTTATATACTCGCTGTACTATCGCGGCACATTGACGGCTGACGGGGCACCTACAATCAGCAGCGAGGGCAAATCCGAAGAACAGTATCGGGCCGAGATGGAAGACCTTAAGGCCCACGGTGTTCCTTTCCCGACCAACTATCAAGGTCACGACGAGAGAATCCTGCGCCGCATGCTGCAGATCCGCAGGGAGGTCGGCCTGCCGACAGACCGTTCCTTCAACCTCGGGTACGGCCTTGGACCCCAGGTGACAAGTGATATTCCAGCGCTCCAGGGCGAGGTGAAGTGGTGGCTTCAATTCCTCAAGCCCTTTGGCTATACAAGTATCTACTTCTATGGGAAAGACGAAGCTTCGGGGCCAGCCTTACGCCTCGAGCTGCCCTTCTGGCAGGCATGCCGAAAAAGTCGGCGGCAAGACTTTTGTAGCCTGCTATGCAGGAGCATTCGAGACAGTCGGCAACGCGCTTGATCTTGCGGTCCTTGCCAGCCCGCCGGATCCAATGAAGCAAAAAAATGGCATTCCGTCGGTTCGCTGGTATTCTGCTATGCCAACCCGCAGGTGGGGCTGGAAAATCCGGCCATTTATCGCCGCAACTACGGGCTTGTTCTTCTGAAAGCAGGGTTCGATGGCGAGATGGATTATGCCTACCAGCACGGTTTTCACCAGATCTGGGATGATTTCGACGACCCGACCTACCGTGATCATGTCTTTGCGTATCCAACGATAAATGGTGTGGTGGATACAATCGAGTGGGAAGGATTTCGTGAGGGAGTAGACGATGTGCGATACGCAGCAACCCTCGAAACGGCGATCGCCCATGCGCCTGAAAGCAAGAAAGCAATCGTTGTTCAAGCTCGTTCATGGCAGGAGCACCTTGACCCAGAGACGGCCGACCTAGATGCTGTGCGCGAAAAGATGGCAGAGTGGATCGAGAAGCTCCAGTAGGCATTGTCCGTGGCACCCGCGATGCCGATGACGATAGGTCTGATCAGAGAAAGGACGAAGAAGCGGTAACTCGATGCATCGCGATTGCGGAAACTTACCCGCCCGCCCGTGAAAGTCCGGCCTTGGCGAATGCCAGTTTCCTTTGAGAGCCGCCACCGACACGCAGGGGTTCGTCGATCAGACTGGCGTAACCCTGGACCGACGTCAACGGGCCTTGAATCCGGGACCGTTTGGAACCTGTCCATTTAGAAAGGAGCGGCGACGCGGGGCATGGAGCGGGCGGCAGCGGTTGAAAAGGCGCTGCTCCTCCGGCCGTCGTGGACGAGCGCTTGCGCAAGGAGTGAAGAACGTGAAAGGTATTATACTCGCTGGTGGATCAGGAACACGGCTCTATCCTGCGACAAAGACGGTCTGCAAACAGCTTTTGCCCGTCTACGACAAGCCCATGGTCTACTACCCCTTAGCAACGCTGATGTTGGCCGGTATTCGGGAGATCCTTATCATTTCCACGCCGTCAGACCTGCCGCATTTTCGTGAGCTTTTCGGCACGGGGGAGCAACTGGGCCTATCGTTCACTTACATTGTTCAAGACAGCCCTCGCGGGCTTGCAGACGCCTTCCGCGTCGGTGCTCCGTTTATCGACACCGACGGCGTCTGTCTGGTTCTGGGTGACAACATTTTCTACGGGCACGGTCTCTCGGAGATGCTTCGTGATGCCTCCCTGCGCAAACAAGGGGCAACTGTCTTTGGCTACTACGTTAATGACCCGGACCGCTATGGTGTTGTGGAGTTCGACTCCGCGCATAAGGTTCTTTCGATCGAAGAAAAGCCGGTCAAGCCGAAATCGAACTACGCTGTTGTCGGTCTCTATTTCTACGACAACGATGTGGTAAGGATCGCTCGCGACCTGAAGCCTTCCGCTCGTGGAGAGCTGGAGATTACCGACGTCAACCGGGTGTACCTGGCGAAGGGCGCACTGCAGTGTAATCTCATGGGACGCGGGTACGCCTGGCTGGACACGGGAACGCACGCGTCTCTCGTTGACGCTACACTCTTCATCAAAACGATCGAGGACCGGGAGGACTGAAGATCGCTTGCATCGAAGAAATCGCCTTTCAAATGGGCTATATAGATGCCCATCACCTGAAGGCTCTTGCGGAACCTCTGCGCAAGTCAGGCTACGGCGAGTACCTGCTGCGGGTACTTGACCAGTCAAAAGCTGCGGGCGCTTGAGCGATGCCCTTTTCTTTCGAGCACCTGGATATTCCGGGCCTCGTTGTGATCCAGCCGAAGGTATTTCCTGACGGCCGGGGATTCTTCATGGAGTCCTACAAGGCCAGCGAGTTTGCGCGGGCGGGTATCCCGGCGCAATTTGTTCAGGACAATCATTCCTCTTCCGTGAGAGGCGTGCTGCGAGGCCTTCACTACCAGCTTCCCCCATTCGCACAAGGCAAGTTGGTGCGGGTGCTCGAAGGGAGAGTCTGGGACGTTGCGGTGGATATCCGGACCAACTCTCCGACGAAAGGAAAGTGGTTTGGAACTGAGCTTTCTGCTGACGATCGTCGCATGCTTTACATTCCAGAAGGATTTGCGCACGGGTTCGTAACGTTGAGCGATCGCGCCCAGTTCTTCTACAAGTGCACTGCCGAGTACAACAAGGAGTGCGAAGCGGGAATCCGCTGGGACGATCCCAAGCTCGGCATCCGCTGGCCTATCTCGGAGGTGACAGTGTCGGAAAAGGATCGGGCGCTTCCGCTTTTGCGCGACGCCGTTTCTTTTCCAGAAGCGGGGTTGTCATGATCTGGGTGACGGGTGCAGGGGGAATGCTAGGGCACGAGGTGACCAGCGCACTCGACCGTCTCGGTCGTGAGCACGTCGACACGGATATGGACTGCGACATCACGGACGCCGCCGAAGTTGAGCGCTTCGCGGCACATCACCCGATCCAGTGGATTGTGAACTGCTCGGCGTACACCGCGGTTGACGCGGCGGAAGATGAGGAAGAGAAAGCGGAGGCCGTGAACGCAAAGGGTCCGGAAAACCTCGGAGCGGCTGCCGCGCGACTGAGCGCGAAGGTTCTCCATATCTCGACGGACTACGTATTCGATGGAGAGGCGTCGGCGCCTTACGTGGAGTCACAGCCTACGGCACCGCGGAGCGCCTATGGAAGGACGAAGGCAAAGGGGGAGGCGAGCCTCGCGGCCGCGAATCGTCGCTCTTTCATTGTGCGGACGGCCTGGCTGTACGGCGTCCATGGAAAGAATTTCGTGGCCACGATGCTCCGCCTGATGCGAGAAAGGGATGAAGTCTCGGTGGTTGACGATCAGCGCGGGACGCCGACCTATGCAGTCGATCTCGCCTCGGCCATAGGCGCCATCATCCAGACAAACTCCGAAGACTATGGCTTCTACCACTTCACGAACGAGGGAGAGACGACCTGGTACCAATTCGCCTGTGCGATCCAGGAGATGGGTCTCCGACTTGGGCTGCTGAAGAAGCAGTGCAAAGTGCTGCCAACCACCACTGAACGCTATCCCACAAAAGCAGTGCGGCCGAAGTATTCAGTCCTCTCGAAGAGCAAGATAATCGGCACATTTGGGCTTGCCATCCCAAGCTGGCAGAATGGCCTTGAGCGGTGCATAAAGGAACTGGTGGAGGAGGCGCGGTCGTGAGCGTGAACCGATCGTTTCGCACGATTCTTGTAACGGGCGGAGCGGGATTCATCGGGACCAACTTCATCCGCTATCTGTTCCGGCAGCCGACGTTCATCGGGAGGGTTGTCAACCTCGATAAGCTCACCTATGCCGGGAATCCGTCGAGTCTCAAGGACATCGCATCAGATAAGGGTGACCGCTACCGCCTGGAGCGGGGCGACATTTGCGATCCCTCGCTCGTGGAATCGCTTTTCGAGCGGTATCAGTTTGACGCGGTGGCGCACTTTGCCGCAGAAAGCCACGTTGACCGCTCGATCCTTGGTCCGCGGGAGTTTGTGAATACGAATGTGCTCGGAACGTTCACGCTCCTCGAGGCAGCGCGCGCCCAGTGGAAGGAGCGACGCGACGTGCTCTTCCACCACGTGAGCACCGATGAGGTCTACGGCTCCCTCGGCGCGGAAGGGCTTTTCGTCGAAAACACGCCCTATTCCCCTCGGAGCCCCTATTCTGCCTCAAAGGCCGCTTCCGACCACCTTGTCCGCGCGCTTTTCCACACGTATGGCCTGCCGGTGACCATCTCCAACTGCTCCAACAACTACGGTCCATACCAGTTTCCAGAAAAGCTCATTCCCCTGATGATCCTCAATATGCTCGAAGGAAAAGCCCTCCCGATCTACGGGGAGGGAAAGAACGTGCGGGATTGGCTCCACGTCGAGGATCATTGCTCCGCAATCTGGACGATCATGTCACGCGCGACGGCCGGGAAACCTATAACGTGGGCGGTGAGACGGAGAAGCGCAACGTCGACATCGTTCAGCGCCTCTGCGAGATTGTTGCCGAGGAAACCGGCGTGCCAACGGCGAAGTATACGCAACTTATGCGCTTTGTCGCCGACCGGCCTGGACACGATCAGCGCTACGCCATCGACTGTTCGAAGCTGAAACGTGAGCTCGGCTGGAGCCAGTCTCGCGGATTCGATGACGGCCTCCGCCACACCGTCCGCTGGTACCTCGATAATCAGGACTGGGTGAACAGCGTCCAGGACGGGTGAATACCGAAAGTGGATCGAAGCAAACTACGCAGCCGCCGGGCGTACGTGAGTCCGACCGAGCTATCGGCCCGGACTGCGTATCCCCTCCATCCGCCTCAGGAGGCCGCCCTTCCCCGGATCCTTGGCCCCTGACCGCTCCGTCCCCATCCCCACGAACAGCACCCCCGCCACCGCGTAAAGCACCGCCACCCCCCAAACGTCCCCCGTAAATCCCGCCGACGTCGAAATCACCCTCGCAAGCACTGCACCGGACACGGACAAGGCCCCGTTCACGCCCCAGGCCCACGGGACGAGCGCCCCGGCGCGCCCAGACAGCTGCGAAAGGCCCGTGGGGAACGGAATGCCCAGGCACAACCCGAGCGGAGCTACCAGGACGACGCGTCATCGCGGCACGCAGGGCGAGGGGCAGGCCGAGTGTCGTGCGGAGCAGCGGGGACAGGCCGAACAGGAAGAATGCTGAGTAGACAACGATGCCGCCAACCGCGGCCAGGACCACGACGCGTGGCCTCGCGTGGCGCCTCCCCGCGAGGAGACTGCCTGTTCCAGAGGCTACAAGCAGGACGGTTATAATGATCGTATTTGCATATGCGGGGTCAGCGAGGTAGAAGACGAAGCGCTGGATCAGGCTGATCTCGGCCAGCATGTAGCCCAGGCCCAGGCACGCGAAGTAGGCGAGGATCCGGCCCACACGACCACCCGCGGTCAGCAGCTGCCTCGGGCGGGTGAGAAGCGGAAGGAGGATGACTACGGCCCCGAAGATGATGGCCTGCAGGAGGGTTCCAAGGAGAAGGAGATAGCCCCATTCCTCGGGGAACTCCCCGGCTCGGGAAAGCATCTGAGGCACCGTGCGAGGCTTGAGATAGCCCGAGTAGTACGGCCGGTCGTCTGTAGCAGGCCGAATGTCGAAGATGTACCTGGCGTACAAGTTGGCGTCTTGACCACTTTCCAGGGCGCCCATAATGCCGCGGTAGAGGTCGGCAGGGCGCAGCGCGGGGCCCGCGTCAGCCGCCGCGGCTTCCTGGGCAGAAGTGACGCCCGTGCCATATGCCTGCTGGTAGCCCTTTAGCATGTCGTCCAGGGAAACGCCAGCGGCAGGGATACCCGGGTACCAGTCGATGTCAAAAGACATTCGCTGGCTGAACCGGTTCAGCGCGGCAATCTCGCGTGCCGTGAAGTCGCCGTTCTTCACGAGCACCGTGGCCGTCGAGAGCAGGAGGCTGAACGCGTACATGCTCTTCCCGGGTCGCGGACTCCCTGTGCGCGCAGGGATTGGACGATCGTCGTCAGGAGCTTCGGCACGTTGCGCGGCGGGCTGAGCCGGTCCCACACCGTGATGGAAAGGATCCCGCCGGGCGCAAGGCATCGGACGTAGTCGCTTATCGCTTCCGACGTATATGTATAATTCTCGTCCACCGAGTATCCGCCCGCCTGCGAAAGCCCTACCGAATCGATCAATCCAATCTCCACGAGGTCGAACCGCTCAGAGGTCGAGCCTGCGTACGCCCGCACCTCGGAGCGCACCGTTTTCACTCGGGCGTCTGCAAGAAGGTCACCCGTGTAGGACCTGACATAGGCGTTCCCTTGCAGAAGGCCCAGCACGTCGCCGTTTGACTCGACGACGGTGACGGAGCGGGCAGAGTGGTGCAGCGCGGTGTGGACGCCGGCGCCGCCGCCGAGCTTCAGGATCAGAACGCGCGGCTTGGAAAGGAGCTGGTAAGGCGCGGACATCGGGAGGTAGTCGATGTACGCCTCCTCGGAGGCATCGAGCTTCCGCATGATTCCCACGGGCCCGTTGCCATCGACGAACATTCCCAGGAAGGCATTCTGAGGCATCTTTGACAGGGATGCGGCGGCGTTGTCGCTTAGTCCCGGGGCGAAGTGGAAATAGGAGCTGGCAAAGACGTGGGTCTCCCCCAGCGGGCTGAACGCGGAGGCTACCTGAGACGCATCAGGGTATGCCCGCGCGTAGCTCTCGGACTTGAAGTCGGATACCTGCACGGCGCCGAAACGCGCCAGGAGGACAAGGCTTGCGGCAAGTGCGACGAGGCACGCCGTCAGCTCCGGAATGCGCAGGTGATAGCGGCCGCGCTGGACGTTCCACTGCATGCAGCAGAGGAGCGAAGGGAGCCCCGCGATCCCCACAATCGGAAAGATGAGGAACGCCGGCGGGAACAGGAACATGAAGCCCAGGATGATCAGGCCGCCCAGGCCGGAGCCCAGCATGTTCCAGAAATAGATGCCGTGCGCGTGGCTGGCAAAGAGAGTGAACATCGTTCCGATGAAGACGCCGGCGAAAAAGAACGGGAGGCCATAGAGGGCGTAGTACGCGGCAATCCACCACAGCTGCGACGGGTCCGAGGCAATGAGCACGGGGTTGAAGGGCACCCGCTGCGCAAGGGTGTGGGCGAGTGCCACGGATGGCGCCAGGGCGAACGCCGACGCCAGCGTCCAGGCATCCGGCCGCGCCCGGACGCTTCGATCCACCAGCGTCAGGAGCGTCCCGGCGAGGCCGAAGCCGAGCAGCGCGATGCTGATGACCATGGAGCCAAAATTGGACCAGCTGGCAACGGAAAAGACCCGCATGACCTCGATTTCAAAGGCGAGGATGGTGAGCGACACCAGGAGCAGCGCGGCGACACGTGTGTCGGCGAGCTTCATGGGCCGCAGCACTACTGGGTGGCTCCCGTAGTTCCCGCAGCCGGGAGGGTTGTGGGGCTGGCTCCCGTCGCCTCCGTTGATCCCGGCACCGCACCGCTGTGGACCCCGCCGCGACTGGTAAACGGAACGAAGATCTCCTTCCGCTTGCCCTTGAAGATGTCCTCCCGGTCAAGCGTGACTGTCCCGTCAGGCGCTACGTGCTTGGTGATCTTGAGGATGGTCTGCCCGGAAGGTGGACCCACCGGGATGACCATGATCCCATCCGGGGCGAGCTGCTTCAGGAGCTCGGGTGGGACGTGGTCGATGCCGCAGGTGACGATGATGCGGTCGAAAGGCGCATGCTCGGCCCAGCCGAAGTAGCCGTCGTCGATCTTGCGGTCGATGTTGCCGAACTCGGGGTAGGCGGCTTCGTGCTTGCGGTAGATGGCGTCGGTCTCCAGCGCAAGCGGGCGCACGATCTCCACCGTGTAGACGTGGCGGCACAGCTCCGAGAGGAACGCGGACTGGTAGCCCGATCCCGTCCCGATCTCCAGGACCTTCTGGTCGGGCTGCGGGTTGAGGTTGTCGGTCATGCGGCCGACCATGAGCGGGCCCGAGATCGTCTGCCCATAGCCGATCGGAAGCACCGCGTTCTCGTATGCGCGGCGGGTATCGCGGGCGAAGAACTCCCGGGGGGCCCTCAGGAACGCCTTGAGGATGCGCGAATGGGTGATGGCGCCGGTGGAAAGCTCCACGAGCGCCAGGTCCCACTTCTGGGCTAGGAACTTCTCCTTCTGGTCCGTATGGGCCAGCATCCATGCCACGAACGCGGCCTTGCTCGTTGTTGGAGGAGCCTCGCTCCGGGCGGCGATGTTGTAGGACTGCGGACCGTCGTTCAGGATGATCGTCCCCGACTCGCCGATGGGGAAATCCAGCCCCAGGACGGCCGACTGGTCGGCACCCGGCTTCTGGGAAACGGCCGCGGGCGCCGCGGGAACCGCCTGCACAGCGGGGGTCGTTGTCACATCGGCAGGAGATCCCTGTACGAGCGCGGAGGAAACCCCGGGATCGACGATGAGAAGCAGGGCGATGAGAACGACGAGCCCGCCTGCTCCGGCCACGGCCGCGGCCAGGAACCTGCGTTTCCGGGGCCTGCGGGCGACAGCAGCGACCACGGGGGTCGACACGGCAAGTTGTGCGACGGCTGACGGCGCGTGCCCCGCCTTCTCGTCCTTGTATCCGCACACAGGGCAGACGCTGCCCTCTGGCAGATCAAAGCCGCATTCGGGACATGGGTTGCTCACGCGCTCACCGACTCCTTCAACATCACCTGCATTCTTATCGACCAGCCGTCACGCGGAATCGAGCGGTATGGAGATGACGGCGGGAATCCTTTGAAAACGCTCGTCCAATGAAAGCATGCGCGCGCCGGTGTCTATGGCAACGGACGCGATCCAGACGTCGTTGGTGGGAAGCGGGGTTCCGAGCTTCCGGAGGGTCGTCATCAGCGTTCCGTACCGCTCGGCAACCCGATCGGAGACGGGCACGATAGATACGCCGGGGAGGTGCAGAAAGCTCCCGAGCTCCTTGAGATTCGCACCTTCGCGGCTGCCGCTCGCGAACCCTGCGTACAGTTCGCCGAGGACGATTGTCGGGACCACGACTTCGTCAGCCGCCTCAAGGAGAGCCTGGATCTGCGGATGCCCGCGCTTGAACGCCGCGTACGCGCTGGTATCCAGGCAGAGCGTCATGATTGCCAGTTCTCCGCATCGATGGCGTCAAACAGTGAGGTCGCTTCGCGAAACGCGGCCAGCTCGGCTTCGTTCCACGTCCCCGCAAGCGCAGCGAGGTCGCGCTTTTTCTCCTGGTCGGGGCTCATTCCCAGGCCCTTTTCCAGCAGGCTGATGATCACCCTGTTGAGACTGGATCCCCGGCGCTTGGCCTCTTTGCGGATCTCTTTCTCAACGGGTTCTGGAAGGTCCCGAAGCGTTATTTGACTCATGATCTGCCTCCATGCATGCATGATCTGAGTCAATTTATATCTGCTTCTGATTCGCCTGTCAACTCATATATTCCATCCAGCAGTGACATTGATGTCAATCAGGCGGCGATGCATATTTATAGGCATGAAAAGAACGCAGGTCCAGATACCTGATCCACTCTACCGCGAAGTCAAGCGGGTGGCAGATCTTCAGGATTGGAGCGTCTCTGAGGTATTCAGACGTGCTGCCGAGCTGCTGGTGGCTCAGTTCCCTCCCCATAAGCAGCAGGGCGCCTGGACTCTCCCGGTTCCCCGAAAAATGGGCTTGCGGTTGATCCCCCCGGCGGACTGGGGGGACCAACTGACGGCGGATGAAGCGGGTCGCGCGTAGGCAGCACCGATGATTTCAGTGGACGCGAACATTATGGTCTACGCGCTGAACGAAAACATGCCGGAACAGCAGCGGGCGTGGAACCTTCTCCTCGATCTGAGCGCGCGTGATGACGTGGTGATCGCGGAGCAGGTGCTCGTCGAAGTCTACCTGCTGATTCGCAACCCCGTCGTGTTTCCCCGGCCTTGCTCGTCAGAAGATGCTGCGCAGGTCTGCCAGGTTTTCCGATCGAATCCCAGGTGGAGGCTGGTCGACTGCGCGCCCGTGATGGACGATGTGTGGCGCCATGCCGCAGCACCATCATTCGCGCGTCGCCGAATCATCGATGCGCGGCTTGCTCTGACACTGCGAGCAGCCGGAGTAACAGAGTTCGCCACTCAAAATGCAAAGGATTTTGCGGAATTCGGTTTCGATCGCGTCTGGGACCCGCTGGAGCAGGAGTAGCCCGGCAACTGACAGCCGGGCTACTGCAGCTTGAATATTCCCCGGTATTCGGCTAAGCAGAGCGGACATGGAAAGCGAACGCGTCAGGCTGACAGTTGGTGAGAGAGAGCTGATCCTCGTGGGCACGGCACACGTTTCGCGTGACAGCGTGGACGAGGTGAAGGCCGTCATCGCCGAGGAAAAGCCTGACCGGGTGTGCGTCGAGCTTGACGACGGGCGGCACACCTCGATGAGCCAGGGAACGAGCTGGCAGAATCTCAACATCGGGAAGGTAATCCGGGAGGGGAAGGGGTTCCTCCTGATGGCGAACCTCGTCCTGGCTTCCTTCCAGCGCAGGCTGGGACGCGACCTTGGCGTGAAGCCTGGCGAGGAAATGCTTGCCGCCGTGCAGGCTGCCCAGGAGCTGGGGATCCCCTATTCGCTCTGCGATCGGACCATCCAGGTCACCCTGCGCCGCGCGTGGGGGAAGACTGGCTTTTGGGGCAAGATGAAGATGATCTCCGCGATGCTGGCCTCGGTCTTCACGAACGAGAAGCTCACGGCGGAAGACATCGAGAAGCTCAAGCAGAAGGACGTGCTGCAGAGCATGATGGAGGAGCTCGCCGACTTCCTGCCTGCGGCCAAGGCGGTCCTGATCGATGAGCGCGACCTGTACCTCGCCGCGCGCATCCTGGAGGCCCCGGGGCGCAAGGTCGTGGCGGTCGTGGGCGCCGGGCACATGGCAGGCATCGTGCGGCAGATCAACGAGCTGGCCGCTCGCAAGGAACCCATCGATCTTGCTCCCCTGGATGAGCTGCCGACGCGCGGCCTGGTCAGCAGGATAATCCCCTGGACCATCCCCGCCGCCATTGTCGTCATCTTCGGCCTGGGGTTCCTTCGAGCCGGTTGGGTCAAGGGCCTGGACCTTTTTCTCCTCTGGGTGGTGGTGCACGGAGGCCTGGCTGCTATTGGGTCCCTCCTGGCATTGGCGCACCCGCTGACTATCCTGGTGGCGTTCGTCGGCGCGCCTATCGGCACGTTCAACCCGTTCGGGAAGATCGGGCTCTTTACCGGCTTGTCGGAAGCCTTTCTCCGAAAGCCACGCGTAAGAGACGTGGAAAGCCTGACCGACGACGTGCTCACTTTCAAGGGCTTCTACACCAACAGGGTCACCCACATCCTGATAGTCTTCTTCCTGTCCACGCTTGGCGCAGCCATCGGCAACCTTGTGGCCTTTCCTCTCCTCGCGACGCGCCTTTTCGGGGGAACCTGAACCAGTACGCACGTACGGTGTTGACATAGCGTACGTACGTTGTTACAATCGTGGAATGAAGAAGCTCAGCGCTACCAAGTTGCGGGAAAATCTCTATGCAGTGCTGGACGAGGTGCTCGAAACGGGGTCGGCGACAATAGTCGAGCGGAAAGGTCGACTGATCAGGATCGTCCCCGATTCAGCCCCCAGCAGGATATCCAGGCTCGAGCGGCACGATACCATCGTTGGTGACCCGGATGACCTGGTACATCTCGATTGGTCATCGACCTGGGGTGGGGAAGTGACGCTGTCGTGATTCACCTCGACACTCACGTGGTGGTCTGGCTGTACCAGGGCGCGGCCGAGCGTTTCCCTGCGTCAGTGCGTGCAACGCTAGATACAGAGCCGCTGGCAATTTCTCCGATCGTTCTGCTCGAGATGGCGTACTTGCAGGAGATCGGCCGGATCCGAGCCTCGGCAGGAGAGATATTCGCTTACCTCCACGAGGCAATCGGCCTGGATCAGGACCCCACATCATTTTCGGCGGTCGTCGCGCGTTCTCTTGGCCAGACGTGGACCCGTGATCCTTTTGACCGAATCATCGTGGCTCAATCCATCGCGGCTGGAGTCGGGCTCCTTACGCGTGATGAGGAGATCCGGAGGCACTTTTCCTTCGCCGTGTGGTAATTCTCTTGCGCAATCCGGTCGGCTGATTTATTGTCCAGCATCAGAAAAGTCAAGGAGATGAAAAATGAAAAAGGCTCTTCTCGTCGGCATCAATGACTACCCCGGTTCCCAGAATGATCTCCACGGATGCGTGAACGACATTACCAATGTCTATGACGTGCTCGTGAAGTACTTCGATTTCGCATCCACGGACGTGGCGCTGCTGCAGGACAAGCGGGCCACGAAGGCGGCCATCCTGGACGGGCTGAAGGCGCTGGTGGCGCGCGCGGCGAGCGGCGACACCCTTGTCTTCCACTACTCGGGCCACGGCTCGCAGGTCAGGGACACGGAGGGAGACGAGCTTGCGGACGGCTTGGACGAGATCATCTGTCCCGTGGATTTCGATTGGGATGGCGGTTTCATCAAGGATGACGATTTCGCCTCGCTTTTCTCCGAGCTCAAGAAGGGTATCGCGCTGGAAGTGATCCTCGACTCCTGCCATTCGGGAACCGGCACCCGGGAACTGATCCTGGACAGGACGACCCTTGGATGTGTGTCGGCCGCGGGGGCAGCGCTCTTGCTGGACGAGCAGGCCCTCTGGTCGAGCAGCCACTGCATCAGGCCGCGCTACCTGCGGCCGCCTGCGGATATAGCGCACCGCGCTGACGAGGTGTTCGGCGGAGAGCTGAAGCGCACGCGGGCAGGGGAGGAAGTCGCCCTCAACCACGTGTTGTGGTCCGCATGCAAGTCGGACCAGTACTCGGCGGACGCGGACATCGGGGGAAAGCCGGCAGGCGCGTTCAGCTACTACTTCTGCCGCCACATCAGGGACACGGCCGGAAAAGCCACCCGTTCCGAGCTGTTGAAGCTCGTCCGCGCGTCGCTGAAGCATGAAGGGTTTTCGCAGGTGCCTCAGCTGGAATGCGCGGCTTCCCGGAAACAGGCAGGCATCTTCAGCTGAGAGGGGTTGGGTGGGGCGGGCGGCGCCGGCGGTCTGGCCGCAGTGCCACGCAGGCGCGAGATGTCAGTCGTCGCTCATCCGGTCCGGTATCGGTAGACGTTCCCCTGGACACGCTCCGGGCGGAGTCCCGGAAACCGCCAGTAATGGGACACCACGCGGCTGCCGGGCTTGAGCTCTTTCTGCAGTTTTGCCTCGAGCCTTCCCATGACGAATCCCACTTGGAACACGGTGATCACGCCGTACCGGGACAGGTCGCATCTCCAGAAGCTGCCCCAGTGAATGTAGGCGCGCCCCTGGAGGCCGTTCTCCCTGATGTTGCGCCGCGAGCGGGCCACGAGGAACGGGTTGACCTCGTACCCGTGGGCTTCTGCTCCGCGCTGGGCGAGGGCGATGACAACGCGTCCGTCACCGGATCCGAGATCGGCGGCGACATCGCCCTGCGTGATATCGGCGATCTCCGCCATGACGCGGGTTTCTTCCGCGCTGCTGGGGTCATAGATGGCTCCGCGGCCAAGGGGAAAAAAAACGAAAAACACCAGGTAGGCTGCCACGGCGATGATGGCGAGCGTCACGAGCGCTGTCATTGGCGGCTACTCTATCAAGGATTGGCCATGCCGTACAGCGGAGGAAGGCGGGCCTGTCGGCTCGCCCTGCGCCTTCATTCACACTGAAGCCTCCGAAAACCCGCAATTGTCTTCGTGAGGAACCGGCCGAGGGATGCTGCCTTTACATGGCTATCTATATGGCCTACTTTATGGTCATGATTATTGCTAATATCGCGGACTTCAAGAATCGAATCAGCGAGATGATTTCCGCCGTGGAGAATGGTGAGGAGATCGAATTGCGCAAGCGTAACGTGCCGGTGGCTCGCATCCTCCCTGTGGCCAGGACAACTGAAAACAGGACCCAACTCGGCTGCGGGAGAAAAACGGGGAAGATCCTCGGGGACATCACGAAACCGCTGATGCCGGAGCAGGACTGGCAGATGCTTCGGACGGACGACACGTGAAGATTGTCCTGGACACGTGCGCAGTGCTTTGGGCGGTTCTCGACCCGGAGAAACTGAGCACCGCGGCGAAGCAGGTACTCACGGAGGTCTCGACCGAAGTGTACGTCTCCGCCATAAGTTGTGCGGAGATCGCCTGCGGCGTGGAGCGGAAACGCCTCGAGCTTGACCGCCATTGGAAACCGTGGTTCAGGCATTTTACCCAGTTGAACGGCTGGCGGGTCGTGCCCATGGAGCCGGCTACCGTTGAGGAGGCCTATTCTCTTCCCGAATATGCGCAGCGCGACCCGGCGGATCGCCTGATCGTGGCCACGGCGCGCATCCTCCGGTGCGCCGTAGTCACAGCGGACAGGTTGATGCAGGCGTACCCTCACGTGGACTGCGTCTGGTAAGGTCCGTGGGAAGCCACGCTGGGCGGTGAACGCAGTCGCCCAGCCGTGAAGGCGGCCGCACCATCCACTCCCTGCGCGCTCTCGGCTGCTCTCCTCCTTTACCCGGCCGCGGGTGTCTGCTATGCTTGGCCAGCGTCAAGGGAAAGGTCGACGGGGTCTGATCGTCGAAGCGCCTAAGTGGTGATCAGACGCGCAAATGGCAGTGCATTAAAAAGGAAACATCGTGCAGGAGACTCTCAGAACTGCAATCACGGCATTCTGCGACAACAGCGAAGAGTGGTTCTCGGGCAAGGATATTCTTTTGTTTGTCAGGGAGCTTCGAGGCATTCTCGACGCCCACCCCGCAGAGCAAGAATCCGCAGTCGACGATATCGCCGTCGGGAAGGTGCTCGATTCGATGATCAAGGCGACCGAGAAGGCCTCGAGCGCCCTGCGGGCTGCAGCCGCGGAGTTGGACAAAGCAATCGAACAGGCGAAGAACACGCTCGCCTCCCGCTGATTCGTGCGTCTCCATTTCAGGATGTTCGCATGACATCTCCCACGTGCACGGCAAGCATGATGATGGGTATCGCCGCAAGCAGATGAACATCATGGGTGAATTGCAGGCCGCAGGGGTATCCCGCGCACACAGGAGGAAAACATGAATCGATTCCACAGACGGCCGCAACTGGCGTTCCTGATTGTTTTTACGTTCCTCGCGATACCGCCGGTGGGCGCTGTGGCGGCAACCACGGGAGGGCCGAGCCTCGTGTTCGATCCGAGCGCATTCACCTTCAAGTCGTTGGCAGTGGACGGCACAACCGTCACCTTCCGTGCTTACGAAAACATCGTGTGCGTAAAGAATCCCGTCGACACCAGGTATGAGACCATCAACATCTACATTCCCACGCAATACTTCGAGGGCAAGTCCGTTGGCTCCTACAACGCGGACACCGCGCCGATCTTCCTGCCGAACTCGGTCGGCGGCTACATGCCCGGACCCGCCGGTGGGCCGGGCATGGGCCGCGATGGCGGAGCGAATGCCGCCCTGGTGGCCCTGGCCAGGGGATACGTGGTGGCAGAGCCTGGCGCCCGGGGCCGTACGAATGTTGACGCGAATGGGACCTATACCGGCAAGGCTCCTGCCGCCATCGTCGATCTCAAGGCGGCGGTCCGCTACCTCCGTTTCAACGACAAGGTCATGCCCGGCAACGCTGAAAAGATCGTTTCCAACGGAACAAGCGCGGGCGGTGCCCTCTCCGCCCTTCTGGGAGCCAGCGGCGACAACGCAGACTATGAGCCGTACCTGAAGGCCCTCGGCGCGGCCGATACCCGCGACGACATCTATGCAGTCTCCGCGTACTGTCCCATCACGAATCTTGACAACGCCGACGCGGCGTACGAGTGGTTGTTCAACGGAATCAATACGTACGCCCAGATGTCATTCCAGGCTCCGCCCTCGGGCGCAGATGCTGCTGGGATGCCTGTTGACGCAGGCACTCCCCCCGCCGACGGGACGGCGGACCAGGGCGGCCCGAATGGAGCCGGCGCAACACAGGCGTCCTTGACTCCCGACCAGGTCATGCTGTCGAGCCTGCTGAAGGCCCGGTTCCCCGCGTACCTCAACAGCCTCGGGCTCAAGAAGAGCGACGGCTCCGCCCTGACCGTCGATGCGAACGGGAACGGATCGTTCAGGGACTACGTCAAATCCTTCGTAATTGCCTCCGCGCAGAAGGCGTTGAAAGCCGGCAAGGACCTGACTTCGCTCCCCTGGATCACGATCAAGAGCGGAGTCGTCAAAGATATCAACTTCGACAGCTACGTGGCCTACGCCACCCGCATGAAGACCCCCCCGGCTTTCGATGCGGTAGACCTCTCGAACCCCGAGAACCAGCTCTTCGGCACCGCCACTACCAATGCGCTTCACTTTACCCAGTTCGGGATGGACCACACGACCAATGGTGGGTCGCTCGCCAATTCCTCCATCGTGAAGATGATGAACGCTATGAACTACATCGGCACGAAGGGGACGACCACCGCGAAGTACTGGCGCATTCGGCACGGTACAGCGGACCGGGACACCTCGCTTGCCATTCCCGTCATGCTGGCGACAAAGCTGTCGAACAACGGCGCCGCGGTCGACTTCGCAATGCCGTGGGCCCAGCCTCACAGCGGCGACTACGACCTGGATGAGCTCTTCGCCTGGATCGCCCAGGTCTGCAAGTGATCTGAAGTAGGCGCACCGGCGCCAATGATTCGATCCTGCGCCGGAGGCTGGTCGCTGATTTCTCATGCGTCCTGTACACGGCCAGCAAACGGACAAGTCCGGACGACATTCGTCTGTCTGGTAAGCAGAGTGAACGGTTCACGGTACCGCATGTTCCCTCCTGGTCGCACAGGTGGTCACAGTCACCGCTACCCGATTCTACTCCGCTCCCCACATGCAATTATGTATAGTGGAGGTGGCGGGAGTCGAACCCGCGTCCTAGAGTGTTGACCAAGAACCTCTACAGGTTTATCCGCCTATTAGCACCTCGATGGGGAGTTTGGGAGGCGGCATCCCGTTCCCCGCCAAAGCCTGCTTTAGTGTCCCCTGCCGCCCACAGGCGTGCGGAAAGGTGAGTACCGGTTCGTTACAGGCACCCCTGGATGTTCGCTACCCGACTCCAAGGACCCGTCGTCGCAACTAAGCGGCGAGTGCGTAATCTGCGTTGTTGGCAGTTGTTTTTTTGCCATTTTTAGGAGACTGGCGCTCCACCTGCAGCCCAGGGCCGAACCGACCCCAGTCGAGACCGTTGCACCCCCAGCAATTTCCCGAAGGGAAATTGCGAAGCGCGGCAGCTATTTGCGCAGCAAATAGCGAGAGCGCCTCATGACGGGCCAAGCGCGCGAACCGGCGCGCCCGGGCTCACTTCACCCGGTACTCGCGCTCCAGTTCCCGCTTCTGGTCTCTCTTGCGAATGTCATCACGCTTGTCAAAGAGCTTCTTGCCCTTGGCTATGCCAAGCTCGCACTTCACTATTCCTCTTTTAAGGTAGAACTTCAAGGGAACCAGGGTCAAGCCTTTCTCGTCGACGAGCCGCTTCAGGCGCTTGATCTCCTTGCGGTGCACGAGGAGCTTCCTCTTCCGCAAGGGGTCGTGGTTGACCCTGTTGCCGAAGGCGTATGGTGTGACGTGGAGGTCGATGAGCCACAGCTCGTCGTTCTGCACCAGCGCGTAGGAGTCGGCGAACGAGATGCGCCCGTCCTTGATGGACTTCACCTCTGTTCCCACGAGGGAGAGACCGCACTCGAACGTCTCGTCTATGGAGTAGTTGAACCGCGCCTTGCGGTTGACGCCGAGGACCTTTATGCCCCCGCCTTCTTTTGCCATCGGTTACCCGGTCTATTGCCGCGCCAGGGCGACCCTGAAACCGAGGTAGGGCGTGCACCAGTCGGCCGGCTGAGATCCCCGGGTGGAGACCTTCTCGGCGCCTGACTGGTTGCCCCATCCGCCGCCTCGCACCGATCTGTCCGGGCCGACCGGCAAAGCCCGCTCCATTGCCGCGTTCGCCGCGGGGTCAAAGGAGCTCAGGAGAAAGGAGGTGCGGTTGAACGGGTCAGCGCACCACTCCCAGACGTTCCCGATCGTGTCACGCAGGCCATAGCCGTTGGGCTCCGACGCACCGACAGGGGAGGGTCCCGTGATTCCCTTGGAGGCGAAGACGGCGCTGCCGATTTTCGTTCCCAGGGGGTAGGGCATGCCGCGCAGCCCGCCGCGCGCAGCCCACTCCCACTCTGATTCCAGCGGGAGCCGGGCGACGTATCCGGGGAGGGCGGATGCCGCGCGCCGCGTGAGCCACTCGCAGAAAGCCTGCGCCGCGTACCAGGAGACGCCGGCCACCGGAAGGTTCTCGCCGCCGGCAGCGGGGCGGCCATTGCTCCATGCCGCCAGGTAGCCGTCGGTGACGAGTCCTTTCGCCATGAGAGCGCTGGTATTCGCCGGCGCCCAGTCCGCGTTCTCCGCGAGGAAACGCTGGTACGATGCGTTGGTCACCTCGGTCGTGCCGAGGTAGAAACCCTGGACGCGGACCGGGTGGAGGAGATCCCTTCCGAACGATCTTCCCAGAGAGGCGGCGTCCATGTCGGCACCCATGACGAGGTCACCCGGGGGCACCGACTGGAACGGGATTCCCGCCACGGCGATCGAGCCGCCCCCGCCGCCGCTGCTCGTGCCCGGGTGGTACAGGACGCCGAGGGACTTCACGTAGGCGGCGGCATAGGACTGCACCCACGCTGTTTTTGCAAGGACGTCCTGGTTCTTCCTGGACAACGTGAGGAGGAGATACGCGGGCAGGTTGTCCATCCCGGCGGTCATGCGTGCCGCGTTCTGCGCAAGGGACACGAGGGAAGAAGGTGTGAGGAACGAGCCGCGGGACGCCGACCGCGCAGCCGCGAGAAGTAGCTCGCGAAGCTGGCTCTCTTCGGCAACGAACGAGAGGCTCTTCCCCAGGAAATCGTACATGATGGAAACGTCCGGGGCGCCGAGCACGGCCCACGACGCGTCGGAGATGATGCGCGGTATCTCGGGGTTCTTCTGGTAGTCACTGAGCGCCCATGTCAGCATCCCGGCAGCGTCTGCGACCTCGAGGTTGCGCGCCATGGTTGTGCGGTCACGGACAAGGAGCGTTGCGAAGACCCTTCCACTGACCTTCAGCGGGAATGACGCGGGCTGGAAGTATGGCTTGGTAATCTCGACGATCCTGCTGCCCTTGTGGATGAAGATGGTGCACGGAGTGCTGCCGGCGTAGATACCGTCCACCTTCACGGTCGCCCGGTCAGGGAACGTGTTGATCGTATAGTAGCTTCCCCTGTTCTTCAGGCCGGGGAGGAACAGGAACAGGTAGACGAGGAGGACCAGGAGAACGGCGTAGAGGACGGTCAGGTACGTCCCGGGCCGGAGCCCGAGGATGGGTTTGAGGCGGACTGTTACGTCTTCGCCTTCGCTGGGAGAGGTCGGCCTGTCCGATTTCGGCATTCCGCGAGTATAGGAATGGTCACATCGCTTGTCAACGTGAGCAGTTGCGTGCTATTGTCGGCGCGGACAGCAAATGGAAAGCGGCACGTCAGCAGTCTGGGTTTCATGGCAGTCCGCCGTCGTGCGGACCACGGAGCGCTATCTCACGTGGAGAAAGAAGCGCCGCATCGCCCGCAAGGCCCGGCAGAAGAAGCGCAACCCCGTGGTGGACTGGGTCGACGCCATCCTCTCGGCGGTCGTCATCGTGCTCCTCATCAACCAGTACCTGCTCCAGGCCTACCAGATCCCTTCGCCGTCCATGGTTCCGACCCTCCTGGTGACTGACCGTATCTTCGTGAACAAGATCGTGTACGGCCCCGAGCTTGTTCCCGGCATGCTGAAGATGCCCGGGTTCCACCCGCCGGCGCGCGCGGATGTCATCATCTTCGAGAGCCCGGACTATATCTCCAGCGGGCCGGTCATCGACATCCTGCAGCGGGTCGTCTACATGGTCACGCTGTCGCTCGTGGATATCGACCGCGACGAAAACGGACAGCCGAAGCACCACTTCCTCATCAAGCGTGCGATCGGCATGCCGGGTGACCGCGTCAGGATGAACAAGGGCTTCGTGGAGTACCTTCCTCCGGGCGAATCCACGTGGATGCCGGAAGCCGACATGAAAAGCGCCCTCGGGTTCACCTACAACAACATTCGGACCATCCAGCCGGACCAGTATGCCGACTTCAGGCTCGCCGGCGCCGGGGAAGCGCACTTCGATGCGGGCCTGACGGTGAGCGTGGCGGAGGCTGCCGCCATCCGGAAGTACTACAACGCCGCCGTGGATGCGAACGGGAACCTGACCGCCTATACGCGCTCCATGAAGGAGCTCGCGGATGAGAAGGAAGTCGAGCTGTGGCAGGGCGCCACGGGTTGGGCCATCGATCCGTCGGACTTCAACAAGGCCGGGATCTGGCGGGGCCTGAAGGAAGGCTATGATGTCCCTGACGGCACGATCTTCCCCATGGGCGACAACCGTGACGATTCCGAAGACGCCCGCTACTTTGGACCCGTGAAGCTGGAGAAGGTGCTCGGGAAGGCGCTCTTCCACTACTGGCCCCTGGATCGCATCGGGGGGATCAGGTAAGGGCATGATCAGCTCCGTGGAGCGCTACTCCTCGATGTCGGGCAGAAAACGTGCCGGCCTGCTCGGGGGGCGGCTCCTGAGGGGGCTGATCATCGCCTTCGTCCTCTACCTCGTCGTCTCGAGGTTCTTTGCCGCGACGTTCCGCATCGAATCGGTCTCCATGGAGCCGGGTCTTGCCCCGGCGGACCGCGTGGTTGTGAGCCTGCTGGCCTACGGTCCCCGGGTCCCCTTTTCGCCTTCGCGATTCCCCGGTCTCGGAGAGCCCTCCCGCGGAGACCTTGTGGTTGTCCGCCCCCCGTTCTACGACGATCCTGGCATTGTCGAAAGGCTTTTCGAGCCGGTGGTGAGCTTCTTCACCGTGCAGAAGGCCACTCTCAGGCGTGACCTCTACAACTCGCGCGTAAGCGGCTACATGGTGAAGAGGCTGGTCGGCCTGCCGGGTGACACGCTGCGGATGAGCAACTACGTGCTATCCATCAAGCCGCGGGATGGCACCGCGTTCGTCACGGAGCAGCAGCTTGGCGGCTCCGCGTACCGGGTGCTCGGCGCCGCGGCGACCGCCGGGAACGGCTCCGCCGCGCCGGGCGACGGTGGAGCCGCACCGGGGTGGGACGCCTCGCTTCCGCTTTCGGGGAACAGCGCCGAGCTGCACCTGGGCGACGATCAGTACTACGTGCTCGGGGACAACCGCCCCGATTCGAGTGACAGCCGCTCCTGGGGACCCATCGGGCGGGAACGGATCATCGGCAAGGTCATCTATCGTTACTGGCCGGTCCGCGCTCTTGGCACACCCTAACCTGGACCTTTCGCTTTACGTTCACGTTCCCTTCTGCACCGACAAGTGTCTCTACTGCGACTTCTACTCCGTGCCCCACCGGACGGTCCCTCGATCCCTCGAAAGCAGGGTGGTGGAGGAAACCCTTGCACAGGGACGCGCCTTCATGGAGGCCCTCGGGCATGACTGGAGCATCAGGACGATATTCATGGGCGGCGGCACGCCGAGCATCCTGGCGCGGGACCATTTCGCCGCGCTCCTGGCTGCGTTCAGGAGCACCGGCGCCAAAGAGTGGACGGTCGAGGCCAATCCCGAGTCACTAGACGGCGAGTTCCTGTCCCTCTGCGCCGGGTCCGGGGTCACGAGGCTCAGCCTCGGGGTGCAGACCCTGAAGGACGCGCTGCTCTCGCTGCTGCGCCGATCGGCCAACCGCGCTTCCACTCTCAAGGGCGTGGAGCTGGCTGCGAGCCGGTGGCGCGGAGAGTTAAACCTGGATTTCATTGCCGGGATCCCCGGCCAGGAGCCTGGCGATGTCGTGGAGGATCTCGCCCTCGTGGACCGCGTGAAGCCGGGGCACGTCTCGCTCTACCAGCTCACCCGTGAGGAGGGGACCCCCCTTGCCCGTCTGGTGGAGGCGGGAACGATCGTTCCCAACGCGCCGGACAAGGACGAAGACCTCTGGTTCACGGGGCGCGATGAGCTCCTGCGCCGCGGGTACGGCCACTACGAGATCAGCAACTTTGCGCTGCCGGAGAAGGAGTGCCGGCACAACCTCAGCTACTGGCGAATCGATCCCTACCTCGGCCTGGGACCGGGAGCCGTGTCCACGCTTCCCGCCCGGTTCCTCGCCCCGATCCTGGGCGACATGGCCAAAGAGGATCCTGGCGCGGTTCTCCGGCTGTCCAACCCGAAGGACCTCCGCTCCTTCGCCCGCGGCCGTGATGCCCTTTGGGGAATGGAGGTGGAGACCATCCCGCCGAGGACCTTCCTGCTGGACACCCTGATGATGGGCCTGCGCGTCGCACGGGGCATCAAGCGGGCCGCGTTTCTTCACAGGTTCGGGGTGGGTTTCGACGACCTGTTTCCCCGGCTTCTCGAGAAGTGGCGCAGCGAAGGCCTTGCCGAGGAGTCAGCGGACCGCATCGCGCTCAGCGCGAATGGGAGGCTCGTGCTTGACAGCCTCCTCGGCCAGGCAGAAGAAGCGCTTTCGCCGGCCGCTGCTGCCCGCCTCGAGGTCCAGTGGCCCTGAGGGCCGCTCGCCGGCGGCGGCAGCTGGCCTGCAGGACGCTGCGAGTACCGCGACGCGACGCCCTGCCGCGAAGCCCTACGGGCTCGCTGGGGCGTGCCGGCGACGCAGCAGCGCGCTGGCGACGCAGCAGCGCGCCGGGAACAGGCGCGGCTTGACTGCACTTTTCGCTTCGTGATAGGATTTCTCAAACTTCAGCAGGAGAAGGGGAACCATGTCGGGCCATAGCAAGTGGCATACAATAAAGCACAAGAAGGGCCTCGCTGACGCGAAGCGCGGCCAGGCATTTACCAAGATCATCAAGGAGCTCAGCATCACCGCCCGGCAAGGCGGCGGGGATCCGGACATGAATCCCCGGCTTCGCACCGTCATCCTGAAGGCGAAAGCCGCCAACATGCCCAAGGAGAACATCGACCGCGCCATCAAGAAGGGCACGGGCGAGCTGGAGGGCGTGAGCTACGAGGAGATCCTCTACGAAGCGTACGGGCCGGGAGGCGTGGCGCTGCTCATCGACATCCTGACCGACAACAAGAACAGGGCTGCAGCCGAGATCCGCAACCTCCTGAACAAGGGAGGGGGGAACCTGGGAGCCGCAGGCAGTGTCGCCTACCAGTTCAAGCGAAAAGGCCTGATCAACTACGACGCGTCCAAGTACAAGGAAGACGACATCCTTGCCGTCGCCATCGACGCCGGCGCCGAGGACGTCTCCGCCGACGCTGATTCCATCGAGGTCACCACCTCTCCCGAGGACTTCGAGGCCGTGGTCAAGGCCATGGAAGCCAAGGGGTTTGAGCACACCATGGCGGAGATCGTCCGCGTTGCCGACCAGACCGTAACCCTGGACCATGAGAAGACCGAGAAAGCCCTGCGCCTCGTGGAACACCTCGAGGATCACGAGGACGTGCAGAACGTCGCGACGAACCTGGAGATCCCTGCCGGCTTTGTCATGAGTGAATGATGCGGCGCCCGGCGCCGCGGCAGTGAATGAGGACTGTCATCGGGATCGACCCGGGCCTCGCCTCCACGGGATGGGGTGTCGTCGGGTTCGACGGCGCCCGCTTCATCCACCGGGGGCACGGGGTGATCAGGACCGATCCCGATACGCCCCTGCCCGAACGTCTTCTCGCCATCCACGAAGGGCTGTGCACGGTCCTTTCCACGTACTCTCCGGGAGAGGGTGGCGTGGAGGACCTTTTCTTCTCCAAGAACATCACCAGTGCCATGCAGGTTGCCCACGCGCGCGGTGTCGTCCTCCTTGCCCTCGGTGAGCGGTCCATACCCGTCGGTTTCTACTCACCCCAGCACGTCAAGCAGGCGGTCATAGGGCACGGGAGGGCTGCCAAGGACCAGGTGCAGAGGCTCGTCGCGGTCATCCTCGGGCTCTCCGAAATCCCGGGGCCGGACCACGCCGCGGATGCCCTTGCAATCGCCATTTGTCACACCAACAGGTTCGAGGCCTATGTACAACAGCATCACGGGTGAGATCACTTTCAAGGGAGAGGACCGCATCTGCCTGCAGACCGCGGGTGTCGAGTGGGAACTGTCGGTCTCCCGCAAGGGAGTGGCGAGGCTGCCGCCGGTCGGCCAGGTGGCGCGGGTGTACACCCACCTCGTCCACCGGGACGACGCCATGAGGCTCTACGGGTTTTCCGACCCCGCGGAGCGGGCCCTCTTCCTCGACCTACAGAAGGTCGACGGCGTCGGTCCGCGCGGAGCCATGAAGATACTCTCCGGCGTGGACCGGGAGCAGTTCACCGCGGCGCTGGACAGGGAGGACGTGGATTCCCTCTCTGCCGTTCCCGGCGTGGGGAAGAAGACCGCGCAGAAGCTGATCCTCACGCTGCGGGGCAAGCTGACCCCCGCGGAGCAGCAGGGCCGGTCGGCCGAGGACGACATCACGACCGCGCTGGTCGGCATGGGCTTCGATCGGAGGACCGCGCGCGCCGCGGTCGCATCGGCCTCCAAGTCGCTTGCCGGCCGGTCCATGAAGGGCGAAGAGCTCGAGCGCGAGCTTTTCCGGCGGGCCGTGGCGCTGGCAGGCGGTGAGGGGGCCGGCGCGTGAAGGACAAGCCGCGCAAGGACCCCGCAGCCGGGGCACAGGCGCACGGCGAGCGCGAGCCGCGTGTTCCCGACCCTTCGTTCCAGAGCGCGGAAGATCGCGAGGAGCTGAACCTTCGCCCGCGTCACCTGTCCGAGTTCGTCGGCCAGGACAAGCTCAAGGCGAACCTCGCGGTCTACATCGAGGCTGCAAAACGCCGTGGCGAGCACCTAGACCACGTCTTCCTCTCGGGGCCCCCGGGGCTGGGAAAGACCACGCTGGCGGCCATCGTGGCAAACGAGCTCGGCGTGCAGTTCCGTGCCACGTCGGCCCCGGCCCTGGAGAAACCGGGCGACCTCGCGGCGATCCTCACCAGCATCGGGGAGCGCAACATTTTCTTCATCGACGAAATACATCGCCTGAAGCCCGTGGTGGAGGAGATGCTCTACTCCGCCATGGAAGACTTCGAGATCGACGTCGTGATCGGTCAGGGGCCCGGCGCCCGCACGATCAAGATCCCCCTTGCGCCCTTCACGCTCGTCGGCGCGACGACGAAGACGGGGCTCGTCTCCAGCCCGCTCTATACGCGCTTCGGCATCCCCATGCGCCTGGACTTCTACGAACCGGCGGACATCCGCACCATCGTCTTCCGCTCCGCGGGGATTCTCTCCGTCGCCCTGGAGAACGACGCGGCTGAGCTCATTTCCCGCTGCTCGCGCGGAACGCCGAGAATTGCCAACCGCATCCTCAGGCGCATGCGCGACTTCGCGCAGATCTGGGGGACCGGGACCATCGATCTTCCCATCGTCCAGCGCGGCCTGGAGTCCCTGGAGATCGACGCGCGCGGGCTGGACAAGGTGGACAGGGAGATCCTCAGGACGCTGGTGGAGAAGTATGGCGGCGGGCCGGTGGGATCCGAGACGATAGCGATATCCATCGGCGAAGCGGTCGACACCCTGGAAGACGTGTACGAGCCGTACCTGATCCAGATCGGCTTCCTCAAGCGCACGCCGCGCGGACGGGTGGCCACCAGCGGCGCATGGGACCATCTCGGCGTGCGTCGGTCCGGACGTGAAGACCAGCCAATTCTCTTTTGACCTGCCGGAAGACCTGGTAGCGCAGGAGCCGACCGGCGAGAGGGGCGCTTCGCGCCTGCTCGTGCTGGACAGGGCCGGCGGCGCGCTGGAGCATCGGTCTGTGCGCGAGATCGCCGGGCTGGTCCGGCCCGGCACCGTCATGGTGCTGAATGACACCCGCGTCCGCAAGGCGCGTCTCTTCGGCAGAAGCATGGGCGGCGGGCGGCGCGAGTTCCTCCTCCTGCGCCGCGTGGACCCGGACGTGTGGGAGGTGCTCGCCGGCAGGGCACGACGAGCCCGGCCCGGGGCGCGGTTTCATTTCCCCGGCGAAGTCACCGGCACCGTGGTGGAAGGCGCGGAGGGCGCCGAGACGCGTCTCATGAGGTTCGACCCGGGCATCGATGACGCCTGGCTGGAGCTCAACGGCCACGTGCCGCTCCCGCCGTACATCCGCCGCAACGACACTCCCCTCGACGAGGAGCGCTACCAGACCGTCTTTTCCCGCGCGCCCGGGTCCGCCGCGGCCCCCACGGCCGGACTCCACTTCACGCCGGAAATCCTGCACGAGCTCGAGGCACGCGGTGTCCTTCTTCGCCGCGTCACGCTCCGGGTCGGGCTGGGAACGTTCCTGCCCATTCGCACCGAGGAGATCGAAGACCACACGATGCACGAGGAATCCTATTCCGTGCCCCAGGAAACCAGCATAGCGGTGAACGACGCGCTCGCGCACGGCAGGGCCGTTCTCGCCGTCGGAACGACGGTCGTGCGGACGCTGGAATCCGCGTGGGAATCCGCGGGGGTTCGGGAAGGTGAAGGCGCAACGCGCCTGTTCATCAAGCCAGGCTACCGGTTCAAGGTGGTGACGGAGCTTCTCACGAATTTCCACACGCCCGCGTCCAGCCTTCTCGTGCTGGTCTCCGCCTTTGCAGGCCGGGAAAGGATCCTGGGCGCCTACGAAGAGGCGGTGCGGCTGAGGTACAGGTTCTTCAGCTATGGGGATGCGATGCTGATTCGTTAGTGCCGACTGCCGTTGGAGCACGTGACGGCCGGGAGCCCCGGGGCCCGCGCGCCGATTTGCAGCATCAGTAGGTGTTCTGGTCCATTGCCTGGAACGCGGCACGGACCTTTGCCAGCCGTGCAAGCTGGTTGTCTATGATCTCCTGGTAGTCAAGGTCCGCCGTCTCGATGCGGAAGTTCTCGTCTTCCCAGTCTTCGATGTTGTCCAGGTGCGTCGAGCGCATGGCCCAAGCCTTGGCGGACCACTCCTTTGCCTTCTGCCAGTAGCCGTCGGCGGTCCTGTACGCGGCCTCGGCGGTATTCAGGCTGTCCAGGTTCTGCTGCTTCCACGGCGCGTTGTAGAAGTAGGCGTTGAACTTGTCATACTTGCTCGCAACGGTGAGCCAGCTGTAGATGAGCTTCAGGTTGACATGCATGGAGAAGAGGTAGCGGTACCTCTCCCATTCGGTCTGGTCCTTGATGGGCGCGAGCGCATAGAGCGGGTTCACGAAGTCCGCCTTCAGGGCTGCCTCCAGGTAGTTGATATCTTCGAGCGTGTCGTCGGGGTAGTGATAGAGATGCTCGTGGTACAGCTTGTAATACTGCTCCGCGTAGAGAATGCGCCAGGCGCCGCAGCTGAGCGCCGGGACCAGGAAAAGCACGAGGATGAGATATTTCCTCACGACCTGCTTATCGGCAGTTGGGCGAGTAGATTCCAGATCTCGCCGTGGATTATCCCCGCGGGCCTGTCCCCGTTGACCACGAAGACCGTGAGGCCGCGCCCGCGGTAGTACTCCAGCGCGCGGATATAGGACTCCCGCACGCGCAGCTGGAATGCCTGCCCGTCGTACAGCTCCACTTTCCCGCGCCCGGCGAGCCTCTCCTGGCACACGGCTACGGGGGTGTCCAGGAAGATGACGCACTGGGGGAGAGGGAACGCCGAATTGAGGACTTCCACGAAGTCAAAGCCGGTTTCGATGGACTGGTAGGCGAGGCTCGAAAAGATGTAGCGGTCGCAGATCACGAGCTCCCCGCGGCGAACGCGCGCCTCTATTCCAGCCCGGGGCGCGAACATGTGCTCGTTGCGGTCCGCCGCGTACAGCATGGCGATGCTGCGTGGGTGGGCTTCCGTGTCACCGGCGAGGATGCTTCGGAGCAAGGCGCCCACGGGCCCGTCGGTGGGCTCCCAGGTGGCGTGGTGCGGCATCCCTTCCCGGGCGAGCCTCTCATCCAGCATCTGCAGTTGCGTCGAGGTGCCCGAGCCGTCGAGCCCTTCCAGCACGATGAATCTTTGCAGTATAGTGGGGATCACCGACACTGAGTGTAATGAGAACTGCCCGGCGTGTCATCGTAGCGATCCTTCTCTCCGCCTGCATCGTGGTGCTGGCGCAGGACGAGGGCCCTGCCGCCTCGGCGGTGGATCGCGACCTCACGCTCGTCGGGCGCGACGAAACGGCCATTCCCGTACCGCCGCCTGACGTCTCATCGACCCTCACGCTTCCGTCACTCGATACGACCGTCCCTCCTCCGCGCACCGTTGCGCCCATTCTGCCCGCCGTCCCGTCGGCTTCCCCTCCATCGTCGCCCGACCCCAAGGCCGTCCTGGACGACGCCCTGTCGCGATGAAGCCGGCACGCCTTCTACCCTGGGCAGCCTCCCTTCTCGTGCACGCCGGCATCCTGGTTGCGCTCACGGGGTGGCTCGTTGCCGCTGGACCCGGTTCCGCCGTCCTGCCGACCGTGGACATTGCCCTTGCCGCTCCCCGGGGCGCCCCTGGCCCGCGCGCGCAGGAGGCCGCCACGGCAAAAAGCGAGACGGCTGCCGCTCCCCGCGGGGTGCCCGGCGCGGTGACACCCCGGGGTGCGGGAGGTGTTGCGCCTGTTGAGGGTGCGGTGAATCAGCCCCTGCCGATTCCTGCGATCGATCCCGCCGTGGAGGCCTCACCGTCCGGCCTGCTCCAGGATCCGCTGGAAGCGGGCTTTGCGGCGACAGGTCCTGCGGCGGCGGCGGCAAACCCGGCCGAGGGGACTCCACAGATCGGCTGGGAAGGGAAGGCGCGCGTGCTATTGAAAAAGCGCAACCCGCAGTTTCCCAGCGCCCTGCGTGCGTCAGGGCAGGAGGTCGAAGGCGAGGCCCGCATCACGGTGGCACCGTCCGGAGCGGTGCTCCGTGTAGAAATCACCCGGAGCACAGGCTATATTGAAATTGACGCGAGCGTGGAAGCGGCTCTTCGTGACTTCCTCTTCTCCCCCGTCAATGGCAGGGGCAACGCGCTTGGGACGGTGAAATTCCGGTTCCGTCTGGAGAAAACTGATTGAGGAAAGCCCTGCTCTCGACGGGAATTGCTGCCGGCATTGCCTTGATGATCGCGCTGACGGCGCTGGGAGTCGTGGCGGCGGACCGGGCCCTCAGCGCTCGCATGGCGGAGGTGAAGAGCCAAACCATGGCCGCGCTGGAGGCCATGATCGGGCGCTCCATCACCTACGGCGACATATCCCCGTCCTTCTTTCGAGCGCTCCTCGTCCGTGACCTCGTCATCCTCGATACCCCCGGGTCGTCGAAGCCCCTTCTTTCCATCAGGCAGATCAGGGTTTCCTACAGCCTTTTTCGGCTCCTGGAGACCGGTGACGCGGTCTCGTCCATCCGGGAGATCCAGTTCCTCAACACCGGCATCTCGCTGGACGTGGACAGGGACAAGGACGTCCTGGACCTCCTCGGTCGCCTTGCCCGACCGCAAGGCCAGGGCGCCGCGGGTGAGTTC
The DNA here is from genome assembly GCA_963768665.1 of uncultured Spirochaetota bacterium. GTDB lineage: Bacteria > Spirochaetota > Spirochaetia > SZUA-6 > Fen-1364 > Fen-1364. The sequence goes on from CAVYIU010000009.1 coordinate 509,461, forward strand.
CACGCGAAGATCACGGGCGCGAACATGAGCGTCGCGCTTCGCTCGTCCAAGGGCTCGGTGAAGGTGGAGAACCTCTTCTTCGAGATCCAGTCCGCCGCTGATGCCATCGCGGTATCGATGCGCGGAACGGCCAGCGGGACCATGCCGAACGGATTCACCTTCCTCTCCCCGTTGCGGGCGGAGGGATCGTTCGACAGCGGGCTCCAGTCCACCGACATGACGGTGCGCCTGCTCTCGTTCCAGAGCTCCCTGCTCAACGCGCAGGCGCAGACGCTCCACGTGGCGTGGAAGGGCAACGCGCTGGATATCCGCAAGATCAGGGATCGATCGCCCGTGGCGCTGGAGCTCCAGGCCGATGTTGTGTCCGGACTGTACACCCTGACCTTCCAGGCGGAGCGGCTGAGGCCGGACCGGCTGGTGATGCTCTCCTCCCGGTTTTCGCGGTATGCCGGCTGGATGAAGGTGCCCCTGACAGCGTCGGGCCACGTGACGTATGACGTGCCGCACGGCACGCTGGACTACCGGGCTGACGTCGCCGCGTTCCTGGAAGACCAGCTTCCCGTCCACGATGTCTCCCTTGACGCGAGCTTCCGCGGGACCGAGAAGGAGGCGTTCTTCGAGCCCCTGCGCCTCGCCTCGACGAACGGCAGCCTCGTGTTCGAGGGGAGCATCCTGTTTGCCACGTTCTACCCCTCGGGTCTCCTCACGCTGGCCGATATCCGCTCCGGAACGAGCGAGCCGCTCAGCGCCACGCTCTCCATCGAGCGGATGCAGGGGAGTCTCGACGTCAAGTCCACCCATCTCGCCTTCGGGAAGGTCGGTTTCGACTCGTTTCATCTCACCATGTCGCCGCTCCCTGACGGTGCTTCGTTCAAGGCGCTCGCGTCCTTCGAAGGCACCTCGGGTGAGGACACCCTTGATGCCTCCGGTGCCCTCACGTTCAGCGTGCCCCTTGGCAAGGCCGCGTCGGAAGGCGGGCTGCGGAACGTCGGAGCCCCCCAGCTCACCCTTTCCATGGGGCTGAAGGACATCCCGCCCGACAGGCTCTACCACCTCTGGATGGGAGCAGGTGATCTCTCCAGCGAGCAGGCCGACATTGCGCGCTTTCTCGGCGGCTTCACCGTTTCCGCGGACGTCACGCTCGCTACCGACTTCTCCTCCGTCTCGGTGGACAGCGCCGGCGTCAGCGTCGCGCAGCCGGGTGAACCGGGAACGTCCATGCGCTTCGGTCTCTCGGCGGACAGTCGGCACATCTCGGTGAAGGATTTCCAGGGCACGTGGAAGGGGCTCCAGGTCGCCGGGGGATTCGAGGGCACGCTTCCGGGCAACGGGCAGGTCGGCTTCAACGCGAACCTCGTCTACCTCGGCAACTCCTACGCCTTCACCGGCTCGTTCACGCCGGAGTCGGGCCTGAGCGCCACCGGATCGTACGGCCTGGCCATCTCCGCTGTTCCGCTCCACAACGGGACGACGAGCATCCGCGTGAAGGCTGACCATTTCCCCCTCCCGCTCCGGCAGGGCCCCCTCCTCGTCAGCTTCGACGCGGGAGGCCTCGTGGCGATGGACGGGCAGTGGTCAGCCGACATCCTTTCCCTCACGATCTACGACCTTCCGTTCCTCCAGTCCCGCACGAACACCATCCAGGCAAGCGGAAAGCTGACGCCGACGCGCCTTGACCTTTCGTTGGTGCGGTTCTCCGACGCGTTCTCGACGCTTTCCGGCAGCGCCGTCGCCGATTTCGTGCTGCCCGACAACCCGTTCGACCAGCCGCTGCTGGACTCGCTCAAGGTGTCGGGAGCCGTCGCTCTCGCAGGGGCAGGGGGCGAGTCCTACTCGGTGAAGGGAGGATTCCAGCAGGGGAGTCTCTCGCTGAGCTACCAGCTCGTCGGTCTTCCGCTGGCACGTGTCCTCTCCACGGCGATCACCGGCTCGCTCGACGGAATCGGGACCATTGGCGGCACTTTGGCCGGTCCGCAGCTGACTGCCGCCGTTGCGCTGAAGGGTGGCCGCCTGGGCACCGATCCGCTCTCCGTGGCCGGTGAGCTGACGCTTCGCGGCAGCGCCCTGGAGGCACGGTCAGTCTCCATCGCCTATCTTTCGCACCGTCTCACGGACGGCAGCGGGTCGATCAGCCTGCAGGACGGGACCATGTCGCTGCGCGGCCGGTACGCGGGTGTGTACTTCGCGGATGCGCTGAGCATGGCAATTGCGGTGGACGGCACTTTCCCTGCAGGCGAAACCGCGTCGCTTCCCGATTTCTTCCGCGACGGAGTCCAGGGGAAGATCAACCTGACCGGCATCACCGTCGCCGACACGCCATTTCCTCCCTGGAACCTGAACGTCCATTCCGCGAATGGACGGCTGGCGATCGACGGGGGGCCGTCCGGGTCGGTGACCGGGTGGATCGACCCGTCGTCGACGTTCCAGCTGGGCCTCGCCACGCCGCTTCCCCTCAACGGCACGATCCGCGGCTCCCTGAGCGGCGGCCAGATCGACGCCGTGGCCGACGTCGAGTCCGTCGAGATGGTCGTGCTCAACTCGATGCTGAAAAGCGGATCTGTCTCGACGCCGGCGGGCACCTTCCCCATCTACAAGGTCACCGCGGGCGTCGCCACGGGGAGCGTGTCAGTGAAGGGCCCCGTGAACGATCCGGACTTCAGCGGCGAGCTGGACCTCATCGGGGGAGGGCTGCAAAGCGCCTACTCGCCCGACGAGGCCGGTCCCATCCGCGCGATGCTCACGTTCGCCGGGAAGACCCTGCATGCCGCAAGGACAGTGGCGGCGGTCGGCGCCGCGCGCATGGACGCGGAGGCGACGTTCACCCTGGACCACTGGACACCGGTCAATTTCGACATCTCGCTCGCCACCGACGGGCAGGTCCCCGCGCACGTCCGGGGCCGGTTCGGGCGGCTGATCGCTGAAGGGGCGGCCGCGGGCCAGCTGCGCATCGCGGGGGACGATCGCAGCGTGAGCATCACGGGGAACCTGGTCATATCGGATTGCCGCATAGCGCTGGGCGACATGCCGCCGGGCACCTTCGTTCCGGAAGACACCCCGACCATCGTCTCTCTCACGACGCAGGTTGGCCGGCGCGTGGAGTTCTACTGGCCAAGCCTCGACCTGCCGGTCCTGAGGACCACCGCCGTGCCGGGAGGCTCCATCGCAATCACCTACCGCGGCGACACCGGCGCGTACACGGTCAAGGGCACCGCCGGGGTCCAGGGAGGGGAGATCTACTACTTCGATCGAAGCTTCATCGTCAAGAAGGGGTCGATCGCCCTTGACGAGAACCAGGCCAAGTTCGACCCCTGGATCACGGCAACGGCCGAGGTGAGAGAGTGGGACCCCGATACCGCGGAAGAGGTAAAGATCACTTTGAGCGCAGACAGCCCCTTCAGCAGGTTTTCCCCGCGCTTCTCCTCGGACCCGTCGCGGACGGACGCGCAGATCCTGGCCATGATCGGCGTCCCCATCGCGAACCAGGCCGAGGCCCAGGGAATCGGCCTGCCGGCGTTCGTGTACACCGACATCCTCAGCCAGACCTGGATCCTGCGGCCGTTCGAGCAGAAGGTCCGCCAGGTGCTCAACCTCGACATGTTTTCCATCCGGACGCAGATCCTGCAGAACCTCGTCGCCCAGAAGCTCTTCGGGACGACGGCGAATCCCCTTGACAACACCAGCGTCTCTCTTGGAAAGTACCTTGGCGATGACCTCTTCCTGGAGATGGTCGTCCAGCTGCAACAGCAACCGCAGCTCGTCGGGAGCCTCGACGTCCCCGGGCGCGGGCTTTGAACGCGTTCGGGACCGCCCTGCAGCCTGACCTGGAGCTGACACTCGAGTGGACGACGCCGTTCTTTCTCCTCGAGTGGAGCTTCCTCCCCCAGCACCCGGAGAGCCTGTTCCTCACCGATAACAGCCTCTCGTTCAACTGGAGGTTCAGTTACTGACATCATGCGCACACACGTGGAAGGAGTTCGAATGACGTTCCGCGCTTCCCGAGTTCTCCTGGCGACGGTGATCTTCCTCTGCGGCGCCGCCCCCTTCCTGTCCGCGCAGGACGCGGCGACAGACTGGTTCGTGGGCAAGCCGATCAAGCAGTTCACCTTCACGGGCCTGATCACGGTCAAGGAGGCCGACCTCCAGGCCATCCTCAAGCCCTACGTGGGCCAGGCCTCCCAGCGTCGACGGCAGCTTCCGATCCTCCTCGACCTCCAGACGAAGCTCTACGCGCTGGACGACTTCGAGACGATCATTCCCAACGCGGTGCCGGGGGATGACGCGAAAACGGTCCTCATCATCAAGTTCGAGGTCAAGGAAAAGCCGTCCGTCGTCGCCATAGTGGTCACGGGCAATGCCACGGTGCGCACGGCGGAAATCACGGACAAGATCCTCGTGAAGAAGGGGGACCTCGCCAACCAGACCCGGCTGCAGGCGGACGTCGCCGCGGTCAAGTCGCTCTACCTCGAAAAAGGCTACACGGATGTCACCGTGTCGGCGAGCTTCGTCCCCGGCGGACACGGATACCACCGTGAAGGCGGTTTTCACGGTCGTGGAAGGCGTGCCCACCACCATCAAGGAGATCCAGTTCTCGGGCAACACCTTTGCGTCGGAGAACACGCTGCGCGGGCTGATGAAGACGAAGGCCCAGTACCTCTTTGACAGCGGCGCGTTCCAGGAGTCCAAGCTGGAGGAGGACAAGGCAGCCATCATCGGCTACTACACGGATCACGGCTTTGCCGACGCAAAAATCGATGACATCACGCGTGACGTGCAGACACAGGGCGGCCGCAATTCGCTCATCATCACCATCTACCTGACCGAGGGCGACCAGTGGACATTACGGCGGGATGAAGTTCGAAGGCAACCAGGTCTTCTCCACGGACAAGCTGGGCGAGCTCGTCTACCAGAAACCCGGCAAGGTACTGAGCGTCCAGAAGCTCGACCAGGATGTCACGCGCGTGCAGGCGCTGTACTAGGAGAACGGGTACGTGTTCAACCAGTTCCAGCGTAACACCCATCCGGGACACGGCCACGAAGACCATCACCTATACCCTTACGATCGTCGAGGCGGACAAGGCGCACATCGAGAACATCATCTTCAAGGGCAATACGAAGACCAAGGAGTACGTGCTGCGCCGCGGTCTCCCGTTCGAGGAAGGCGATGTCTTCGACGTGGCGAAGATCAAGCTCGGCATCAACTACCTGAACAACCTCCAGTTCTTCAAGAGTGTCGCCGTCGACCCGCAGCAGGGGTCGGCACTTCGGGCTCGAAGACCTTGTCTTCACGGTGGAAGAAGCCAGCACGGCCGACATCAACTTCGGTATCGTGTTCTCCGGAGGGACCTACCCCATATCGGGAACGATCAAGTGGGACGAGCGCAACTTCCAGGGCACGGGGCAGACCGTCGGGTGTGGACCTGGAGTCCTCCCTGATCAAGCAGCTGCTGAGCCTGAACTACTATGAGCCGTACATGTTCGGGGTACCGTGGGCCGGCGGGCTCTCGCTGTCCGTGGACCACCAGACCGTGCAGAATGTCCTGCAGGATTTCCTGCCCCCCGTCTTCACCGACGCCCAGCAGCCGATTGCCGCGCCGGATCCGTACGCCACCAGCGCTGACTATCTTGCCGCCCTTGCGGCAGGCGTCACGATCCCGGCGCAGTACCTGATGAGCTACGAATCGTATGACCTGACCCTGGGCGCGACCACCGGTACACGTTTACCCTCCCGATCGGGAGCCTCTCGGTCAAGGGCGGTTATACCCCGGGGCTGCGCTACGTGAACTACGACGCCACGCTCTACCGGCCCTTCGAGGCGACCGTGCGCGCCAACAACGGCAACTGGCAGTTCGTCGACAAGGTTTTCGCGGGTGTCACGCTGGATGATCGTGACTACTACCTGAGCCCCACCAAGGGCTATTACGTCGCCCAGAACTTCACGTTCGTCGGCGGTATCCTCCTCGGCAGCCGGGATTACATCAGGACCGATTCCACCCTCGAGGGGTTCCTCACCGTGTTCGACCTGCCGGTCTCCGACACGTGGGACCTCTCCCTCGTCCTGGCCGCTCACTCCTCCCTTTCCATGCTCCTCCCGAACTACGCGTATGACCCCGCCGTCGGCGCCTGGGACTGGCAGACGGTCACCGATTACACCGACCAGCTCTACATCGACGGCATGACGGTCGGCCGCGGCTGGCGCGAGATGTACGGCGATGCTCTCTGGGACAACAAGCTGGAGCTGCGCATGCCGATCGTGAAACAGGCGTTGTGGCTGGTTGGCTTCTTCGACGCCGCGGCGCTGTGGGACCAGCCCTTCGGGGCCGTGCCGCCCGCGACAAGCATCGACCAGATGAACATCGGCCAGTTCTATTTTTCCTTCGGCCTGGGGATCCGGATCACCATCCCGCAGTTCCCCATCCGCCTGTACATCGCCAAGGGCTTCAGGGTCACCAACGGTGCCATCGACTGGAGCACGTTCGACAGCCAGGTCGGGACGCTGAACATCGGCGGGTTCCAGTTCGGCTTTGTCATCTCGCTGGGCGGAGACGTATTCTGAGAGGAAGGGATCGACCATGAAACGCTGGACAGCTGCCATCCTCGCCTTTCTCGCGTTCTGTCTGCCGGCAGCGGCGCAGACACAGGACGTTACGAAAATAGGCCTCTGCGATTTCACGAAAGTCCTGCAGACAGCCTACAAGGACACGAAAGCCTTCCGTGACTGGGACCAGGCGCGCTCGGATTACCTCAAGGAGCTCTCACGCCTCAACGCGGAGCTCACCGACCTGCAGAGCCAGAAGCTCGACGCGGACAAGGCCAAGGACACGACGAAGTCACTGACGCTGCAGCAGACAATTGACGCGAGGAAGGCCTACCTGGACACCTACCGCACGGTGAAGTCCGCGTCCCTCGCCCAGCAGGGAAACAGCCTGCTCACCGGTCCGGTCATGGCCGAGATCCTCGACGTTGTGCGCGCGGTCGCTGACGCCAACGGCTACGCGCTCATTCTCCGCTCGGACACCGACGCCATGAAGGGCATGATGCTCTATTCGATACCCGACATCGACGTGACGAATGACGTCATCGCGGAGATCCAGAAGCGCCAGGGGAAGTCGTCGGGATGACCGCTGCCGAGGCGCACCCGGGCGGGTGGGGAGAGTCTCCCGCGCCCGGGCGGGTCCTCGCCGTTGACCTGGGGGAGAAGCGGGTGGGCCTTGCCCTCTCCGATCCCCTCCGCATCATAAGCTCGCCGCATTCCACCATCAGCATGCCAGGAGAGGCCCGGCTGGCTGCCGAGATCGCCGCGCTCTGCCGCGAGAAGGACGTCACCCTCGTCGTCATAGGACTGCCTGTCAGCGCGGACGGGACTGAAGGCCCCGGGTGCCAGCGTGCCCGCCGGATCGCCGAGAGGCTCGGAGCTGCCGGCCTGCGCACGGCGCTCCAGGACGAGAGCTGGACCAGCAGGGATGCGGAAGCGGCCGTCCGTGAGTCCGGGGGCACAAGGCGCAGCTCGCGGGACAGGATCGACGCCGTGGCGGCGTCACTCATCCTCCGGGAGTATCTTTCGGGGGCTTCTCCGTCCTGAGCTTGCGTTCGAGCATCTCCTTGAGAAGGGCGAACTTCTTCCGCGCTTCCTCGGAGGTCTCCATGAGCGCCTCGTGCGCCTTCAGGATGAACTCGGCGCCGGGCTTCTCCACGTCCGAGGCGAGCGCCTCCATCGTGGCAGGAAACGGGATGTCGTCCTGGAGGATGTGCAGGTACTTCTGCAGCCCGATCTGCGAGAGGATGTCGAGGCTTTCCGTGCTGGGCCGCAGCACGTTCAGGCGCGCCCCGGTGGTCTTCTTGAGCTTCTTGTCCATGGCAACGAGCAGCCCGATGAACGTGGAATCCATGTAGCGGCACCCGGACAGGTCGATGTAGACGGCCGGCACGGCCAGCCCCCTGTCGATCTCGCCCAGGAGAGCGTCACGCAGCGGGAAGCAGAGGGTCGCCCGTATGCTGCCCTGCGCCCGCACGAAAACACCCCTCTCGTCGGCGCCGAGAAGGAGCGCGTCAGCAGCGATTCCCATTTTGCACCTCCAACAGGATCGCGGAGCCTTGAAAGGGGCCAGGAACGGCTCTTTGAGAGTCGTGCAAAATGAGAAATTCGCATCCTCGGCTTCACACTGAGAACTGCTGGCGCGTCAGCGTTCGTGTTGCCCACTGCCATCTCAGCATACTATAATTCGCACTCCATGGCCGAAACAACCCCCATGATGGCGCAATACCGGCAGATCAAGGACCGGTACACGGATTCCATCCTCTTCTTCCGCCTGGGGGACTTCTACGAGATGTTCGACGCCGACGCGCGGGAGGTGTCGTCCCTGCTGGACCTGACGCTGACGCGGAGGGCCGGCGTCCCGATGTGCGGCATTCCCTACCACGCCGCCACCTCGTACATCAGCCGCCTCCTCACGGCCGGGAAGAAGGTGGCCATCTGCGAGCAGAGCACGGCCGCGGGGCGCGGGCTGATGAACCGCGACGTCGTGGAGGTGATCACCCCCGGCACCGTCGTCGACGAATCCTTCCTTTCCCGCGGTTCCAACAACTACCTGCTGGCAGTCGGCAAAGTGGGGGACCTCATGGCCCTTGCATACGTGGACGTCTCCACGGGAGAGCTCTGTGCCACGTCGTTTCCCTATGCCGCGCGGGAGGAGATGCTGAAGCGCGAGCTGCACCGGATAGAGCCCCGTGAGGTCATCACCCAGGAGTCCCTCATCGTCGATGACGGCGTCACGAGGGATCTCCTCGGCGAGCGCACGGGCCTGCTGGTCAACCGCTACCCCGACTGGAACTTCGACCCGGCGGCGTGCAAGACGCGGCTCATCCGCCAGCTCGGTGTTGCAAGCCTGAAGGCGTTCGGCCTTGCGGAAACCGCGGCGGAAATCGTGCCGGCAGGAGTGCTCCTGGACTATCTCGGGGAGACGTCGCGCCGTGCCCTGGCACACATCACGGGCATCTCCGTCTATGCCGATCGCAGCTACGTGGAGCTGGACGAGGCCACGCAGCGCAATCTCGAGCTTCTCTCCAACATGCAGGACGGGGGGAGGAACTACACGCTCCTTTCGGTGCTCGACCAGACCCGTACCTCGCCGGGCGCCCGGAAGCTCCGCCGCTGGCTCCTGACGCCGCTCCTGGACAGGTCGCGGATCGAGGAAAGACTCGACGCGGTCGAGTGCCTCTACAGGGACCAGGTCCTGCTGGCACGCCTGCGGGAGTCGCTGGGGCAGGTGCTCGACGTGGAAAGGCTGACAGCGCGGGTGGCCATGGACCGCGCGCATGCGAAGGACCTCCTCGGCATGCGCTCCACCCTGGAGGCGGTCGCCTCCCTTGCCAGGCTCCTGGAGGGGAGGAGCCTGGCAGGGCAGGGCGCTGCGGCAGGTGCGCTCGGAAACGTCCAGGGGGCTTTTGCCGCGCGCGCGCAGGACATGGTTGCCATGACATCCCTCCTGTCGCGCGCCATCTGTGACGAGCCCTCGATCCTCCTGACGGAGGGCAATCTCATCCGACGAGGATTCAACGAGGAGCTGGACAGGCTGCACAACCTGTCCGAAAACGCGCGCGGCGTCCTGGACGGCTACCTCGCCGAGGAGCGCGAAAAGACGGGGATCGCCTCCCTGAAGCTCCGGTTCAACAAGATCATCGGGTACTCGTTCGAGGTCACGAAGAGCAACCTGGGGCACGTGCCGCCGCACTTCATCCGACGGCAGTCCCTGGCAGGCGGAGAGCGCTACACGACCGATCGGCTGGCCGACATCGAATCGGAGCTCAACGACGCCGCCGAGAGGATGGTCGAGCTGGAGCGCACGTTGTTCCTCGGGGTGAGAGACACGGTGAAGGCTGCAGTCCCGTGGCTGCTGGACATATGCGATGCCGTCTCGACACTCGATGTCTCCCAGGCGCTGGCGTTCGCTGCCACCGTGCACGGCTACGTGCGGCCCGCCGTGGCGGACGGCACCGACCTTTCCATCACCGACGGCCGGCACCCGGTCGTGGAGGCGCACCTTCCCGGCGGCGCCTTCGTGCCCAACAGCCTCGCGTGTTCGGGCACGGGCCGGTTCTTCGTGCTCCTCACGGGACCGAACATGGCGGGCAAGTCGACATTCCTCCGCCAGGTCGCGTTGATCGTTCTCATGGCACAAGTCGGTTCGTTCGTGCCGGCAGCCGCGGCCACGGTGGGAATCGTGGACCGCATCTTCTGCCGCGTCGGGGCGACAGACAACCTGGCGCGCGGCGAGTCGACGTTCCTCGTGGAGATGAGCGAGACGGCGCACATCCTGCGCACGGCGACCGGGAAAAGCCTCGTGATCATGGACGAGATCGGCCGGGGCACAGGCACCCGTGACGGGCTGGCCATCGCCTGGGCGGTCTGCCTGACCATCCTGACGCGGGTCTGTGCGCGCACCCTGTTCGCCACCCACTACCACGAGCTGACCGCGCTCGGCCACGAGAAGGTGGCGAACTTTTCGATGGACGTCCGCGACAGCGGCGGTGAAATCGTTTTCCTGAAGAGGGTGCGCCCGGGTCCGTCGAGCAACTCCTACGGGATCCACGTGGCGCGGCTTGCGGGCATCCCCGCGGACACCCTCGCGACGGCCGAGAAGATGCTCGCCGACCTGGAAAGGCCGGCCGCCGACCGGGAAGGGCCGGTGGCGTCCGCAGAGCCGTTACAGGGCGCCTTTGCCGCGAACGCTGTCCACGCACCCCGGGCGGACGACAACCAGCCCGGCCTGTTTGCGCCCGAGGAGCTCGTGCTGCGCGAGCTCGCTGGACTGCACCCGGAAGCAATGACGCCGCTGGAAGCGCTGAGCGTCCTGACTCGCTGGAGGAAGGAGCTCAACGGTCGGGGAGAGAGCTGAGGTGGGCGGCGCGGCTCGGGCCGGCGCTATTATCCTGGACTTCCTTTTCCCCGGCAGGTGCCTGCTCTGCGGCGAGTGGCTCCCGCTGGGACAGGGAACGGTATGCGTGGAATGCACTGCGGGCCTTCCCGTGCCGCCGCAACAGTCGTGTGCTCGCTGCGGCATCGCCCTTGTCTCCGAGATCGGGGTCTGCACGAGGTGCAGGGACGCGGACTTCGCGTTCGCATCGAACACGGCGCTCTTCGCCTACGCGGGTGAAGCCCGCCGGCTCCTGAATGCTTTCAAGTTCGGCGGCAGGCTTCGTCTTGCCGGCCTCTTCGCCGAGCGAGCTGCGCGCGCACTGGCGGATACGGGTGGTCCGATCGTGCCCGTCCCGCCTCGTCCCGGCCGACGCGCCCCGGATACAGTCGGCTTGCTCTGCCGCAGGCTCCAACGCGAGCACGGACGGCAGGTCCTGCGGCTCCTGGTCCGCACGGGGAGGGTCCAGCAGAAAAGCCTCGACCTGCAGCAGCGGCGCGCGAATCTCCTGGGCCGGTTTCGCCTGGCGCCCGGTGTCGACGCGGAGGCCGTTCCCGACGAGGTGATCCTGGTGGACGATGTTTTCACGACAGGGGCGACGCTCGATTCATGCGCGCGGGTCCTGAAGGCGGCGGGGTGCGAACGGGTGAGAGCCCTGACGCTGGTGATCGAAGAGTAGCCGCGCGCCCGGGCAGCGTTGCAGCCCGCGTTCAGCGGCGCTCCAGCACGATCGTTCGAAATCCGAAATGCTTCCTGCTCTCGACGATGGCGAACCCCGGGTGCGCTGCCGCGAGCCGCTGCACTTCAGTGCTCTTTGCGCTGACGAGGAGCCTGCCTCCCGGAGGGAGCAGCGTTTGCGCGGCCACTGCGAGGTCAGCCTGCCAGGCAACGCGTGGAACAGGCACCGGCATCACGCAGAGCAGGTCGCAGCTCCCTGCTGGCCCGGTTCCGCCGAGGGCCCCTTCACGAGAGACGGGCACGGCGGCGGTGGGCGGCAGCCCGGCTGCTTCGAGATTCCAGCCCGCTATCGCCAGCGCCAGCGTGTCCCTTCCCGCCAGAGAGATGCGGCTGATCGACGCGCGAAAGCGCCGCGCAAGGTAGACGGGAAGGTGTCCCTGGCCCGGGTTCATGACGAGGATCCGTCCCTTCACGCGCATGGTGGAGAGGACGGCGAGCGCGTTCTCCACGCAATAGCCCAGCGTGTCGAAGTCGGGAAGAGCGTAGGCGGTATCCAGACCCCACGATGTGCCGGAGAACTGGAACCTCCCGTGCTGCCGTATGTAGGGAACGATCGAGAATGCAAGGGGTTTCGACGGCACGGCGGCAGGCGCGGCCTTCAGGTGAAGGACGGTGTAGCGCGGGTTTTTCTCCTCACCCGCAAGGACCAGCCCGGCGGCGGCTGCCGCCGCGCGCGCGAGATCATCCAGCGGCCCCACGACGACGAACGCTGCCGTGCCGGCGGGACCCAGCCGCGAGGCGGCCTGGCGGAAGAGCTCCTCGATGACCGGCTTTCCCGCCTTGGCCGGCACGTTGCAGACCACGAGGTCGAACAGCTTTTCCTCCAGGCCCTGGAATGCCAGGCCTGTCTGTACCGAGACGTTGCGAAGCCCGTTGAGGGAGGCGTTCGCCTGGGCGAACTCCGCTGCCAGCGCATCCCGATCCTGCAGAAGGACCCGTGCCCCCGTTGCGCGGGCGGCGACGGCAAGCCCGAGTGTCCCGACGCCGCAGCCGACGTCGAGAACGTGACGCGCGGCTGCCAGGTCGAGCCTTTCGGCGATCGTCTTCAGGAGCATCCTGCTCCCGTCGTCGATGTCGTAGCTGCTGAACAAGGCGTGGGAAAGCTGGAAATGAAGGTCCACCCCGTAGAACCGGAAGCGAACAGTCTTGTTCACGTACGGGGCAATGGGGCTTTCGGGGTGGGCGGATTGCACGGGCTACTATTGTAGGCGCGGGCGATCGGTTGACAAGGGCCCCGGTTTGGTTTATTTTTAGCACAGAAAGAGTCGCGCCGAGACTCTTTTTTTTATGGCCGCGCGCGAATGTGCGCGGCGCCTGGGGGGAGGGAGTGTATTCGGAGCTTTTCGAGAAAAACGTCCGTGAAACGGTCGAGCCGCTCCTGGCCGCACTCGGGTTCTCCCTCGTGGAGCTCGCGGTGGGCAGGAGAAAAGGATCGACTCGCGTCTCCATCGTCATCTACCGAAAAGAGGGCGTAGGGGTGGATGACTGCGCCATGGTGTCCCAGGCCGTCCTTCCCCGGCTGGAGACCGTGCCGGAGATGCAGGACGTGAGCCTCGAGGTGAGCTCCCCGGGCACGGAGCGTTCCCTGCGCAGCCCGGCCGAGTACGTCGTTTTCACGGGGCGCGGCGTGCGCATCCTCTCGGGAGACGAGAAGGAATGGCGGCGCGGCATCATCGACAGGGTGGAAGAAGGCACACTCTGGCTGAAGGAAGGAAAAGAAAGGCACGGGTTCGCGCTGGCGGCCATCCGGCGGGCGCGACTGGATTACGAGGCGGAAGCGGAATGCGATGCTCCGCATCACGGACGCGACGCTCCGCATCACGGACGCGACGCTCCGCATCACGGACGCGACGCTCCGCATCACGGAGTTGAGGAAGACGAAAATGCAATCTGAACTTTCACAGGCAATCAAGCAGCTCGTCCAGGAGCGGGGAATCCCCGAGGACCTCGTCATGAGCACGGTGGAAAACTTCCTCCTGGCGGCGTACAAGAAGAAGTACGGCGTGGTTGACAACGCCGTCGTGCGCTTCAACGACGACAGCACCGAGGTGACGCTCTTCGCCAGGAAGAAGATCGTCCCGGATGACGACCTCGACGACGAGGTGTACGAGCTCCCTCTCTCCGAGGCGCTGCAGCTCAACGAGGAGTGCGAGGTCGGCGACGAGCTGCTCATCGAGATCAACCCGAAGGAGTTCGACCGCGTCTCCGTGCAGAGCGCCAAGCAGAAGGCGCGCCAGAGCCTGCGGGAGATCCAGAAGGACACGCTGTACTCCGAGTACAAGGACAAGGTCGGTGAGATGATCATCGGCTACTACCAGCGCGAGCGCAACGGGAACATCTACGTGGACCTCGGGAAGACCGAGGGGATCCTTCCCAAGAAATACCAGTCGCCGCGGGAGATCTATCATCCCAACGACAGGATCAAGGCCCTCATCTACGAGGTCGTGAAAACCCCGACGGGACTGCAGATCGTGCTCTCGCGCAACCACGCCGAGTTCGTGAAGAAGATCTTCGAGCTCGAGGTCCCCGAGATCTACGACAAGACCATCGAGATCGTGAAGATCGTCCGCGAACCGGGCTACCGGACGAAGATCGCCGTGCGCTCCACCCGCGAAGACGTCGACCCTGTCGGCGCGTGCGTCGGGCTGAAGGGCGTGCGCATCCAGGCCGTGGTCCGCGAGCTGGAGGGAGAGAAGATCGACATCCTGCGCTACTCGCTGGATTCGCGCAGCTTCATCAAGAACTCCCTGTCCCCCGCCGAGGTCAACCAGGTGGTCATCCTCGACGAATCCAAGAAGCTCGCCCTTGCCATCGTGCCGGACGCTTCTTTCTCCCTTGCCATCGGCAAGCAGGGCCTAAACGTGCGGCTGGCCAACCGCCTGACGGACTGGAACATCGACGTGAAGACGGAGAGCCAGTTCTCGGAGATGGACATCTCCGCCGAGGCAAAGCGGGCCGTGTCCGCGCTGTTCGGGGAGCCGGAAGAGGAGATCCAGAAGATCTCCGAGCTCCCGGGGATCCCGCAGAAGCTCGTCGAGGTCCTGGAAAAGAACGAGATCACCGACATCGAGAGCCTGGTGGCCCTCGGCCCCGAGGAGCTCGCTGCGCTGGAAGGCATCACGGCGGACGACATCAGGACCATCCACCGTATCATCGAGGAGAACATCGAAATCGTCGAGGAAGAGCCCTCCGACGCAATCGGCGGGTTGGCGGCCGGGGCGGCCGCGGAGGAGCTCGCGGAGCAGCCGGCTCGACGGCGAGCCGCTGGAGGCTGCCGATGCCGCCGGAGAGACCGCAACCGAGGAACCGCCGGCCGCGGCACCCGCGGCGCCGGAACCCGGGCCGGAAACGGAAGAAGACGGGTACGAATGCCCCGAGTGCGGGACGGCGATCACGCCGGACATGGCCACTTGCCCAAACTGTGGCGTCGGTCTAACCTTCGAAGAGAGCGGAGAAGACACACCTTCCGCCGCAACGGGCGGCACGACGGGCACAGGAGAATAAGAGAGCAGTATGCCTGAGGAACTGGATAGCAGGAAGAAGCCCAAGACCACGCTGATCAAGCACAAGAAGGAAGAGGAGGCTCCGGTCGTCGTCGAGGAGCCTGCAGCGCCCGAGCGCAAGAAGGTCGTCGTGGTCAAGAAGAAGGTCGTCGTCGCGAAGAAGACGATCCACAAGGCCCCCGCTCCAGCTCCGGAGCCGGTGAAGCCAAGCCGGTCGCGGCGGCTCCGGCGGCCACCCCAACCGCAGTTCCTGCGCAGCCGCAACCTGCAGCGGCCGGTCCGGTCCACGCTCCCGCGGCGGCAGCGACGACACCCGCGCAGCCGTCCGTGGCGCACCCCCGGCCCCAGCCGGCCGCTCCTGCTGCGCAGCACACGGCTGCTTCGCCTGCGGCAGCGCAGCACGCGGCGCATCCTGCCGCCGCCCACGCCGCGCCTGGCCACGGGGCTCCTGTTCGTCCTGCGGCGCCGGGCCAGCAGCCGGCCGCGCACCCGGCCTCCGGCGATCGCCCCCGCTTCATACCGGCAAACCGCGGAACCGATCCGCGTCCCTCTGTCAGGGAGTCCGTGCGGGAGAAGATGCGCCTGACGCCGCTCCCTCCCCGGCCGGCAGGATCGCCGCAGCAGAGGCCCGGCGGCCCTCAGGGCTACGGCCCCCCGCGCGGCGGCTCCCGGCCCCCGATGAGGCCCGGCTCCTCCTCCTCGTCATCCTCCACGGGGACGGACGAGAAGAAGCCGCCAGCGAAAAAGTTCTTCTCCAAGGCGAAGAAGAAGATCGAGTATCCCAAGAGGAAGCACGATCAGCCCGAGGAGAAGTACCTACAAGTAAAGAAGAAGACGGTCATCATGGCCAACCCCGTTCCCAAGGAGATCGCGATCACGGAAGGGATCACGGTGTCCGACCTGGCACGGAAGATGAACCTGAAGAGCTCGGACCTCATCCACAAGCTCATGGCCATGGGAATGATGGTCACCATCAACCAGCAGATCGACTCGGATACCGCCTCCCTGCTGGCCGCAGAGTACGACTGCAAGGTCAACGTCGTGTCCCTCTATGACGAGACGGTCATCGAGGAGGACAAGGAGAAGGACGAGGACCTGCAGGCGCGGCCGCCCATCGTCACGATCATGGGTCACGTCGACCACGGAAAGACGAAGCTGCTGGACGCCATCCGAAGCGCCAACGTGGCGGAAGGCGAGTACGGCGGGATCACGCAGCACATCGGCGCCTACACGGTGGACCTGCCTGCCTCGGCGAAATCCGTGGCGGAAGGGAAGGCCGGTGACCGCATCGTGTTCCTGGACACCCCGGGCCACGAGGCATTCACCATGATGCGCGCCCGCGGCGCGCAGGTCACCGACATCGTCGTCCTCGTCGTTTCGGCGGTGGACGGCGTGATGCCGCAGACCATCGAGGCCATCAACCACGCCAAGCAGGCGGACGTTCCCATCATCGTCGCGGTGAACAAGGTGGACCTGAACGAGGCTGACGTGGAGCGCGTGAAGCGCCAGCTCTCCGAGCACGGGCTCACCCCCGAGGAGTGGGGCGGCACCACCATCTACAACGAGGTGTCGGCCTTGAAGAAGACCGGCATCAAGGAGCTCCTGGAAAGCATCCTCCTCCAGGCGGAAGTGCTGGAGCTCAAGGCGAGCAACAAGAGCCGAGCGTCGGGCATCGTGCTCGAGTCCCGCGTGGACATGGGACGCGGCATCGTGGCGACCGTCATCCTCCAGAGGGGAACACTCGCCTCCGGCGACTCGTTCGTGGCGGGCATCTACTCGGGCAAGGTACGGGCCATCTTCAACGACCGCGGCGCCAAGATCAGCGAAGCCACGCCGTCGCTTCCGGTGGAGGTCATCGGGTTCACGAGCATCCCCAACGCCGGGGACCCGTTCCAGGTCACCGATACCGAGCAGACGGCGCGCACCATCGGCAGCAAGCGCCAGGAGCTGAAGAAGCAGGAGGAGATGAAGAACGTCAAGAAGGTGACGCTCGAGAATCTCTACGAGCAGATCAAGGAAGGCCAGATCCAGGAGCTGAACGTCATCATCAAGGCTGACGTCGCCGGCTCCGCGGAGGCGCTGAGCTCCTCCCTGACGCGCCTGTCCACCGCCGAGGTGAAGCTCTCCGTCATCCACGCGGGGGCAGGGGCGATCAACGAGGGCGACGTCATGCTCGCATCGACTTCCAACGCGCTCATCATCGGGTTCCACGTGCGGCCCAGCGCGCAGGCGCAGAGCCTCGCCGACCGCGAGAAGGTGGACATCCGCAAGTACAACATCATCTACGACGCCCTGGACGATATCCGCTCGGCCATGGAAGGCCTGCTGAAGCCCGAGCTGCGCGAAGAGCAGATCGGGACCATCGAGGTCCGCAACACCTTCAAGATCCCCAAGATCGGCACCATCGCCGGCTGTCAGGTGACAAGCGGCAAGGTGCGGCGCAATGCCGAGGTGCACGTCATGCGTGACGGCGTGGAAATCTTCAAGGGACGCATCTCCTCGCTGAAGCGCTTCAAGGACGACGCGCGGGAGGTCGAGGAAGGGTTCGAGTGCGGCATCGGCATCGACGGGTTCCACGACGTGAAGGTCGGGGACATCATCGAGGCCTACGAGACGCGGGAGCTCGCCAAGAAACTGGAAGGAGGGCGAGATGCCGGAAATAAGGCTCCGGCGAATTGAGAGCCTCCTGAGGGAAGAGATCTGCTCCATGATCGCAACGGGGCAGATCAAGGATCCCCGCGTCGAGCCCCTCACCACGGTGACGGAAGTGAAGGTCACGAAGGACCTCGGTCACGCGAAGGTGTGGGTGTCGCGCTTCGGAGACAGGGACGCCGTCAGCCAGACGGTGGACGCGCTCAACCACGCGGCCGGGTACATCCAGGGAGTCCTGTCCAAGCGCATCTCCATGCGGGTCTTTCCGCACCTGAGCTTCCATCGTGATGACGCCATGGAGAACGGGTTCCGCGTTGCCCAGAGGCTGCGCGAGATCACGCTCAGCGACGCGGAACGCCGCTCTTCCAGTGACGCGGAGCGCCGCTCTTCCAGTGACGCGGAGCGCCGCTCTTCCAGTGACGCGGAGCGCCGCTCTTCCAGTGACGCCCAGGCAGGCGCCGCAGTCGTCCGGCAGCCGCCGCCCGCGGACGATACGCAGCGTTGACGGACGGCATCATCCTCCTGGACAAGCCCACCGGGCAGACCTCGTTCCAGTCACTCGGCATCCTCAAGCGGCGGCTGGGCACGCGAAAGGTAGGTCACGCCGGTACCCTTGACATGTTCGCCGAAGGCCTCCTGGTGGTCCTCGCCGGGAGGATGACGCGCCTGTGCGCCTTTGCCACCTCGCTGGACAAGGAATATGTCGCGTCGATCACTTTCGGCAAGGGAACGGACACCCTGGACCCGGAGGGCGCCGTCATCGCCGAAGGTTCAGTCCCGTCGCTCCCGGGCCTGGAGGCCCTCCTTCCGAAAATGCTCGGCGAATCGATGCAGGTGCCCCCCGCGTATTCCGCTCTCCACGTCGGGGGACGCCGTGCCTACGAGGCAGCCCGCGCAGGGGAAACAGTGGAGATCGCCCCGCGCCGGGTCACGATCACGGCACTCGATCTCCTGGGATACGAGCCGCCCGTCGCACGCCTGCGCATCGCCTGCTCGAAGGGCACGTACGTGAGGTCCCTCGCGCGTGATATCGCGGCAGGCCTCGGCACGTGCGGGTTCGTCTCTGCGCTGCGAAGAACACGCGTGGGCGGGTTTTCCGTCACCGACGCAAAGAGGCCGGAGGAATTCGATCCTTCTCTGGACCTCCTTCCGGCCAGTCGGTTCTTTGACGCCGCACCCGGATTCAGGCGTGTCACGCTCCGGGCCGACGCTGTGCAACGTGCCTCGAACGGTTTTCCCGCGGCTGCCGACTATTTCGAGACCCCGCCCCGCGAGGACGGGCTGTTCGCGGCCTTCACTCCCGCGGGCGAGCTGGTCGCCATCATGGAGAAGGACGGGTCGTCGTGGCGATACGCGGCCGTCTTTGCCGACGCCCGCCCGGCAGGAGCGGCCCGGTGACCGTGCACGGGTGGCAGGACCTGCTGGTCCACGCGCCGCCGTTCGACAGGCCCGTGCGGCTCACGCTGGGCGTGTTCGACGGCCTGCACGTCGGCCACCGAAGGCTCATGGAAGGGATCGTCGGGACCAGGGGGGACCGGGACGCGGTGCCCCTGGTGATCACGTTTTTCAGGAGCCCCGCCTCCTACCTCGCCCCGGCAGCGTTTCCCGGTCTCATCCTGACGCACGAGCAGAAGCTCGCCCGGCTCGCTTCCCTGGGCGTGGGAGCCGTCGTGGTAATTGACTTTTCCGAGGAAATGAGTAATCTTTCGGGAAAGGCTTTTGTCGGGCTGCTGAGAGAAAACCTTGCCATCCAGAAAATCGTCGTGGGACACAACTTCCGGTTTGGTAAGAGCAGGGACTCAGGGAACGACGATTTGAAGGAGATGTTTTCCGATACATCGACTGACGTGCAGGTGACCGAACCGGTGTTCCGGGGCGAGAGCATCGTGTCCAGCTCGCGCATCCGTGCCGCCATCCGGGAAGGGGACTTCGCGGAGGCCGGGGCGATGCTCGTGGCGCCG
This sequence comes from uncultured Spirochaetota bacterium, assembly GCA_963768665.1. GTDB lineage: Bacteria > Spirochaetota > Spirochaetia > SZUA-6 > Fen-1364 > Fen-1364. Next base: position 529,225 of record CAVYIU010000009.1, read on the forward strand.
TACGCGCTGGACCTGCGCGGGGTCACGCTTCACCCTTCCGGTCCCGGGCGGTTCTCCCTGCAGCGGCGGGACATCGCGCAGGTCCTGCCGAAACCCGGCGACTACGCGGTCGTGTGCGCCGGCGCGGCGGGAGAGCGGGCAGGACGGCTCCACGTGGGAGCCGAATCACTCGCGCTTACTGCCGAGGGCAGGGGCGATATCGCGACCGTTCTGTTTCCATGACAACAACGAAAGGAGTGCGGGAATGCCACTGACAAAACTGGCGAAGGAAGAGGTCATCAAGACCTTCGGTGCGAACGAGAAGGACACGGGGCGGACGGAGGTCCAGGTGGCCCTCCTCACGAAGCGCATCGAGGAGCTCACGGAGCACTTCAAACGCCATCCCAAGGACAACAACTCGCGCCGCGGGCTGCTCATGCTCGTCGGCCAGCGGCGCCGTCTCCTCGCGTACATGAGGAAGTCGAACCTCGACAAGTACCGCGAGATCATAGAGCGGCTCAACCTGCGCAAGTAAGCGCGAAAGCAAGGATAGAGATGGAACATCGTGTCTCATTGAAAATCGGGGAGGAGGAGCTGATCCTCGAGACGGGGAAGATGGCCAAGCAGGCCAACGGCTCCGTGTTCGCGAAGCTCGGCGGCTCGGTGGTGCTCGCCACCGCCTGCTGCGCGGAAAGCGAGAAGGAAGATCTCGACTTCATCCCCCTTTCCGTCGACTACATCGAGAAATATTACGCGGCGGGCAAGATTCCCGGCGGCTTCATCAAGAGGGAAGGCCGTCCCAAGGACAAGGAGATCCTCGTCTCCCGCCTCATCGACCGCCCCATACGGCCCCTGTTCTCCAAGCTCTTCCGGCGGGAGATCCAGGTCGTTCCCATCGCCATTTCCACCGACATGGTGAACACGCCCGACATCCTCGGGATGAACGCGGCCTCGGCCGCCATCACCATATCCGACATCCCCTTCGAGGGCCCCATCGGGGCGGTGCGCGTGGGCTACGTGGACGGTGCGCTCATCGTGAACCCGACCTTCGACCAGATCCAGGAGTCGAAGCTCGACATCATCGTGGCGGGCACCGACAAGGGCATCACCATGGTGGAAGGCTCCGCACGGCAGCTGCCCGAGTCCCTCATCGTCGAGGCCATCGATCTCGCCCACAAGACCATCAAGGAGCTCTGCCGCATCCAGAACGAGCTCGCGGTGATGGTGGGCAAGAAGAAGCTCCCGCTCGTGGAGAAGCCGTCCACGTTCACCTTCGGCGCGGAGGTGCGCCAGTGGGCGTGGGAGAAGTTCGAGCAGGCCTACTTCGTCAAGGGCAAGGAGAACCGCCACCGCGCCATGAAGGCGGTGCGGGAGGAGGCGAGGGTCCATTTCGCCGACAGGCTCGCCGAGAGCGATATTCGCCCCTTCAAGGCCCTGTTCGAGGACATGGAGAAGGAGGTCATGCGGAAGTCCATCGTCGGGAAGGGAATCCGCACCGACGGGCGCACCCCCACGCAGATCAGGCCCATCACCTGCGAGATCGACGTCCTTCCCCGCACGCACGGCTCGGCGCTCTTCACCCGTGGAGAGACCCAGGCGCTCGTGGTGACCACGCTGGGCACGGCGCTCGACGAACAGATCATGGACAACATCGACGGCGACAGCCGGAAGAACTTCATGCTCCACTACAACTTCCCCCCGTTCTCGGTGGGCGAGGTGGGGCGGCTGGGATCGCCGGGACGCCGCGAGATCGGCCACGGCCACCTGGCCGAGCGCGCCATCTCGATGGTCCTGCCTCCCAAGGAGTACTTCCCGTACACGCTGCGCATCGTCTCCGAGATCCTCGAGTCGAACGGCTCCTCGAGCATGGCCACCGTCTGCGGGAGCACCCTGAGCCTCCTGAACGCCGGCGTGCGCATGGAAAAGCCCGTGGCAGGCATTGCCATGGGACTCGTGAAGGAAGGCGAGAAGTTCGTCGTCCTGAGCGACATCCTCGGCGAAGAGGATCACCTCGGCGACATGGACTTCAAGGTCGCGGGGACCGAGGACGGCATCACCGCTCTCCAGATGGACATCAAGATCGAGGGCGTGAGCGCCGAGATCCTCCAGAAGGCCCTCGGCCAGGCCCGCGAGGGCCGCATGCACATCCTGGGCGTCATGAACCAGACCATCGCCCAGCCCCGCAGCGACATCTCCGACTTCGCGCCCAAGGTCATCTCCCTCAAGGTTCCCACGGAGAAGATCGGCCTCGATGATCGGACCGGGCGGGAAGAACATCAAGGGCATGAGCGAGAAGACCGGCTCGCAGATCAACATCGACGACGACGGCACGGTCACCATCTACAACCACAACAAGGAAGGCGCCGAGAAGGCCCAGAAGATGGTGGAAGCGCTCGTGGAGGAGGCGGTGGTCGGCAGGACCTACACCGGCCCCGTGAAGCGGATCATGGACTTCGGCGCATTCGTCGAGATCCTCCCCGGCAAGGAAGGGCTTGTGCACATCTCCAAGCTCGCGGCGACCCGCGTGGAGAACATCAACGACGCGGTCAAGGAAGGCCAGGTCCTCACGGTGATCGTGACCGAGATCGATCACATGGGCAGGGTCAACCTCGCGACGAAGGAAGCCGTGGACGCGAACCCGGCGCTCCTCACGGAGCACGCCGAGCGCAGGCCGCCCCGCAGGGACGGGCCCCGGTCGGGCCCGCGTGACGGCGGCTATGACGGGCCCCGGAGGGGCCACGACGGTCCCCGCAGGCCGGGCGGGTTCTCCGACAGGCCGCGCCCTCCCCGCAGGGATTGACGGTCACGCGGAGTGATCTTCACCGAAAAGCTGGCCAACGGGGCGACGCTGCTCCTGGAGCCGGTTGACCGCACGGACACACTCTGCATCGGTTTCTGGTTTCTCCACGGTTCCCGCGACGAGGGCGACGGCGAGAAAGGATACTCGCACTTTCTCGAACACATGCTCTTCAAGGGAACCGCCCGGAGAATCCGCTCTCGCCATCGCGCAGGAGATCGACCGCGTGGGCGGCATCATCAACGCCTTCACGGAGAAAGAGGTCACCTGCGTTTACGCCATCATCCCGCGTGAGCACCTCCGTCTCGCCTTCGATGTCCTCACCGACATGACCGTCGGATCCCTCCTCGACGCGGGGGAGCTGGAGAAGGAGAAGGCAGTCATCGTCAACGAGATCCGCTCCGTCGACGACTCCCCGGAGGAGAAGGGCCACGACCGCTACCTCCAGGAGATGTGGGGCGATCATCCCCTCTCGCGCAAGATCACCGGCGAGGTGGAGGACGTGCAGGGCATCGGCAGGGAATCGCTCGAGCGCTTCTACCGCACGCGCATCGTGGCGGGGAGCACCATCATTGCCGTCGCGGGCAACTGCAGCGCCGACGAGGTGCGTGAGCTGGCCAATGCCGTGTTCCCGTCCGCCCCGGTGCCCGCGGTGCCTCTCCGCCGCACGCTTCCCCCGTGGCAGCGGAAGATCGCCCTTGTCCCGGACCGGTTCAACCAGGTCCAGATCTACGCGGGCACCTGCTACCCCATCGATCACGACATCGACCACTACTACACGTCGCTGGTCTTCAGCACCGCCTTCGGCGAGTCCATGAGCTGCAGGCTCTTCCAGAAGCTCCGCGAGGAGATGGGCCTGTGCTACACGGTCTACTCTTTCCGCTCGTTCTTCTCGGACACCGGGATGTGGACGATCTACGCCAACTCCACGCCGCAGCAGGCGGGACAGTTCCTCGGCGCGCTGGACGCGGAGCTGAAGCGCCTCCTGGGCACGCCGCTCAGTGTGCACGAGGTTGACGACGCGAAGAGCCACCTCATCGGGAGCATGATCCTCTCGCGGGAGGACATGGAGACCCGGATGAAGCGGCTCGTGCGGCAGCACATGATGATGGACCACGTCCTGTCGTTCGAGGAGTCGGTCGCCGCGCTGCGCCGCGTGGGCGTTGCGGAGGTCGAGGCCTTCGCGCGCCAGAGACTGCGGCATGACACGTTCAGCCTGCTCGCATACGGCAGCAAGGGGATTCGCCGCATGAAGGGTTTCGATTTCACTTTTTCCCGGAACGGGGGCTGAACCATGGACCATCCCCAGGTCCTGTGCACGGGGAGCGGGGCCGCGCTGCCCGAGTACGGGTCGCAGGGCGCGTCAGGCGCGGACCTGCGCGCGCACCTCCAGGCCGCGCTCACCCTCGCACCCGGCGCCAGGGCCCTGGTGCCGACCGGCCTCCGGATGCAGATCCCGCCCGGCCTGGAAGGCCAGGTCAGGCCGCGCTCGGGTCTTGCCGCGCTGAGCGGGCTGACGGTCCTCAACACGCCGGGTACCATCGACAGCGACTACAGGGGAGAGATCAAGGTCCTCCTCGTGAACCTCGGCCAGGAGGACGTCACCATTCGGCCCGGGGACCGGATCGCGCAGATCGTCTTCTGCCCTGTTGTCAGGGTCTCGCTTACGCGGGCAGACGCGCTGGTAGAGACGGAAAGAGGGAGCGGCGGATTTGGCTCGACAGGAACGTGACACGAGGTCTCGACGCAGCCGCGCAACGCTCGTCCTGGTCGGCGCGCTTTTCCTGCTGACCGCGGCAGCAGAATGTGCGACGGCACAGGTCACCGCGACCGGTGCCAGTGACGGCGCGGCGCAGGCGCTCCAGGACGCGAAAACCGCGTTCGGGAAGGGCGATTTCCCCGGCGCGCTGGAAAAGCTCAGGACTCTGCGCTCCGCGTACCCTGCCTCGCCGCTGGTCCCGGATTCCCTCGAGCTGAGCGTTCGATCGGCGCTCGCCGCCGGCGACGAGTACCGCGCGCGCTACTTTTCCCAGAGCCTCCTCGATACATACCCGGCGTCCCCCGCGGCATTCACCGCCGGCCTGGCCATGGGGAGCTACTTCTACGACAAGCGGTCATGGAGCGAGTCCCTGTACTTCTACGCGGAAGCCGTGACGGTTTTCCACGCGGGTGTGAGCGGGCAGCGGGCGCTGCTGGACGGGGCGCTCCTTCGCTGCGCCGAGCTGACCCTCTACCACGCCAACGACGAAGCCGGCGCCCGGTCGTACATCGCGAAGATCCAGGCGGCGAGCCTCGTCGGAGCGGACGCCGTGCTGTTCCGCGAGATGCGCGTGCGCCTGCTCTGGTCGGTCATCGGCCGCCACGCCCTCGGCCTCCAGGACGCGAACGTGTCCAGCCTCCGCATCGACGGCGACGACCTGTGGGTCGGTACGTGGAACGGCGGCGTGAGCCGCTACACCATCTCTACCGGCAGCGCCGACCCCTTCCCCGGTCCGGCGTATTCCCGGTCCATCGAGGTTGCAGATCGACGCGTCTGGGTGGGGACGACGGAAGGGCTGTCCTGGTACGGCAAGAGCACCGGGAATTGGGGCTCGGAGGATGCATTCGGCGGAGATTCGCCGATGAAGGTGCAGGTCCTGCGCCGGGCGGGGTCGTCGCTCTACGCGGGGACCCTCGGCGACGGCCTGTTTCGCCGGGGAGATTCCGGCTGGACCCGGTGAGCGACGGCGCGCTTCCCGGCCGCTTCATCACGACGCTCGCCGAGGACGGCGCGCGTCAGCGCCTCCTCATAGGCACCCTCACCATGGGCCTCGTGATCCTCGACCTGAAGACGGGGGCCCTGAGCCTTCTCTCCGACATCGTGCCGGGTTTCACCTCCGACAACATCACCAGCATCCTGCCCGGGTCCGACGGGCGCGTCTGGATCGGGACGTACGGGGATGGCCTGTCGGTGTGGGAACCCGAAACGGGCGGCCTGCGCCAGCTTACGAAGGCCGGCGGGGAGATCGCGGATGACTGGATTCTTGCCGGCTGCGAGACCGACCGCGGGTTGTACTTCGGCACTTTCGGCGGAGGCGTCAGCGTCCTGTCGAAGGCGACCGGTGCGTGGAAGACGATCGGTATAGCCGACGGCCTGGCTGCTCTTGATGTCACGGCCATCGAGTGGCGGGCGCCCTGGCTGTTCTTCGGCACCCTGGGATCGGGCGTGAGCGTGTACGACGAGGCGGCCGACGGTGCGCAGCCATAGGAGAACCTGGCAGTACATCGCCGGGGAGTACTTCCTCTCCTTCGGCGTCGCCTTTCTCTTCTTCTTTTTCCTGTTCTTCCTCAACCAGATCCTCGTCATGGCGGAGCAGATCTTTTCGCGCAAGGTGCCGATCCTGGAGATCGGCAGGCTCCTTCTCTATTCCCTTCCCCTGGTAGTGACATTCTCGTTCCCGTTCGGCTCCCTCGTCGGCGCGCTGATGGCGGTGGGCCGCCTGTCCTCCGACAACGAGCTCCTGGCGTTCGGTTCCCTGGGCGTGCCCCCGCGCCAGCTCATCGCACCCCTCCTTCTCCTCGGCCTGGTCTTCTCGCTGGTCTCTTACGTGGTGAACGACTATTTCATGCCCCTGGGCACCATCAAGCTTTCCGAGACCTACCGACGGATCCTTTCCACCAACCCGTCCCTGGAGCTCGATCCGTACTCGGTGAAGCGCTACGAAGGGGCGACGATCATCACGGGCCCGGTGGACGGTCCGCGGATCGGGGACATCGTTATCCTCGACAAGACCTCTGACGGAACGTGGCGCCTCATCATGGCCCGCTCGGCCCGCCTGCAGCAGGCGGCGGACCAGGACACCGTCACCCTCGCGCTGGATCACGTGTTCATGCAGCTGAGCTACCCCAATGACGCCAGCCGCCGCTTCGACTACACCACCGCCGAGACGCTCGCCTACTCACTGAAGATCAACAACAACGGGCAGGCAGGGTCGATCAGCGGGCCCACGCCGTCCACCATGAGCTCGCGGGACGTGTGGAAGCAGATCGTGGCGCGCTCCGGGCCGCAGGCTGCCGCGGCGCGGCAGAACGCGGAAAAGACCGCGGCCCTCGCGCTCGGCCTTTCCGCCGGCCTGCGGGCTGCCGAGCATGGCGTTGTGTCTGCGGGCGCGGCCGTGGAGGCGCAGAGGACTGCCGTCGCAGCGCTGTGGAGGGACTATGCTGCCGAGAAGGGCAGGAGCATGGTCGACCAGGGCCTGCAGTCCTACCGCGTCGAGTTCCACCGCCGGTTCTCCATGCCGGTGGGATGCCTCGTCTTCGCCTTCTTCGCGTTTCCCGTCGGCCTGCGGGCGCGGCGGAGCGGGAGGACCGTCGGGTTCGGCGTCGGCCTGTTTGTCTCCATAGTCTACTGGGGGCTCCTCGTTGCCGGCCAGACCTTCGGGGTGCGCATGTCCCTCTCCCCGGGGTTCTCCATGTGGCTGCCTGACGCTGCCGTACTCACCGCGGGCGTCGCGCTTTTCGCATTCGGGCGCCGCCGATGAAACGACTCACCGCGATGCTCCTGCGCCAGTTCGTGCCGATCTTTCTCGTGGCGCTGGTCTTCTTCATCCTGCTCCTCCAGCTCATAGACGTGTTCGGCAGCATCTGGCGCTACGTCGCCCACGACGTTCCCTTCCAGGAGGTTGCGCGGATCGCGCTCCTCTATGTCCCGAAGTGCATCTCCTTCGCTCTCCCGGTGTCCTTCCTGTTCTCGGTCTCCTTCACGCTGGGGATCTTCTACGCGAACAACGAGCTTTTCGCCATTTTCGGGTCGGGGGTGAGCCTGCACCGGCTGGTCGTGCCGTTCATCGCGCTGGGGCTGGCGCTGAGCGCCGGCGCATTCTTCTTCGAGGATGCCGTGGTCATCCCGACCTTCAAGATGAAGAACGACGAGTTCAACCTCGCCGTGAAGCAGGTCACCTCGCTCAGCCAGCAGCGCGTGACCGTGACGAGCCCCGACCAGCGCGTCGTGTACACGGCGGACTACTACAACGACGCGCAGGCGCGGCTCACGGGCCTCACCGTGGTGGTGCGGGACGCGAACAGGGACCTCGTCGAGCGTATCGACGCGGTGAGCGCCGACTGGCAGGGAACGCGCTGGATACTGAGGAACAGCCGGATCTTCACGTGGGACGCGGCCACCGGCATCCTGAGCGATGAATCCCACGACACGTGGGACTCGCCGCTGCTTTCTGAGCCCCCGGAGACCTTCCGGCGCCTGGCCCAGAGCGTGGACCAGATGAGCCGGGCCGACGCGGATCGCTACGTGCGGCTCCTGCGGCGCGCCGGGCTCACCGAGTTCTACCGCGAGGCGCTGACGGACTACTACCGCAAGTTCTCCTTCGCCGCGACGTGCCTCATCGTGGCCTTCATCGCGAGCAGCCTCGGCAGCACGTTCCGCAAGAATATCCTCCTCATGAGCCTCCTGTCGGCGCTGGTGATCTCGGTGGGCTTCTACGTCGCGCAGATGGTCACTGCCATCCTCGCGAAAAACAACGTCATCCAACCCTTCGCGGGCGCCTGGGGGCCTTTCGCCCTTTTCCTCGTGCTCGGTTTCATGCTATTCCGAACGGCACGCACATAGGAGAAGGATCTGATGGAGCTGGCTGCAGGGATAGATTTCGGCGGGACATCGGCGAAGATCGGGCTCGTGGACCGCACCGGAAGGATCGTGGACAGGGCAGCCGTGACCATGGATCCGCGGGAGTCCTTCGAAGGGATCGTGGCGCCGGTGGAGCTCTCGCTGCGCGGCCTGCTCGGTCGACACCCGGAGGAGCGCCTTTCCACCATCGGCATCGGGACTCCCGGCTTCATCGACAAGACCGAGGGGCTCCTCATCGGCGGGTGCGAGAACATCCCGTCGCTGCAGGGCCGCTCCGTCCAGAGGCAGCTCGCCGGTGCCTTTTCCGTGCCCGCCTTTGCCGAGAATGATGCCACCAGCGCCGCGGCGGGGGAGCTCGCGTTCGGCGCGGGGAGGCGGTTCTCCCACTTCGTCCTCATCACGCTGGGAACGGCGATCGGCGGCGGGCTGGTGCTGGGCGGCCAGGTCTACCGGGGCAGCCGCGGTTTCGCCGCGGAGATCGGCCACCTCTGCGTGAGCCCGGGCGGCCTCTGGTGCAGCTGCGGCAGCCGCGGCTGCTTCGAGCAGTACGCCTCCGGCACCGCCATCGCCCGCGTCTACGCCGAGAAGATCCGCAAGCGCACCGGCGGCATGGACGCGGTCACGCCGAAAGAGGTGGTCGACCGGGCGCGCTCCGGCGACCCCGCCGCGGTGGACACGCTGGAGGAGGCAGCCTCGTGGATCGCGCAGGCGTTCGGGAGCCTCCTCAACATCCTGGACCTGGAAGCGTGCATCGTCGGTGGAGGAGTCTCGGAGGCCGGCGACGTCCTCATCGATCCCATCCGCCGCCGCCTGCCGGATTTCTGCTGGCGGCAGATACACGCGGGTGTCGAGGTGCTGGCGGCCGAGCTTCACAACGACGCCGGCATCCTCGGTGCCGCGGCCCAGGCCTGGGAAAGGCTCGCTACCTGATGCAGTTCTCGATCGCCAGCCGGGACACGGGGAGCCGCGCCCGCGCGGCCACCCTGGCACTCGGCCACGGGACCGTCCGCACGCCCTGCTTCATGCCGGTCGGCACGAACGCGAGCGTCAAGGCGATGCAGTACGCTGACCTGGAGGAGCTGGGCGTCAACCTGATCCTGGGGAACACGTACCACCTGTACCTTCGCCCGGGCCGCGAGGTCATCGAGCAGGCAGGGGGCCTGCACGGTTTCATGGGCTGGGACGGGAATATCCTCACCGATTCCGGCGGTTACCAGGTCTTTTCGCTGGCGTCCTTCCGGACCATCGATGATGACGGGGTGACATTTCGCTCCCACATCGACGGCTCCACGCACCGTCTCACGCCGGCGGACGTCGTGGACATCCAGCTCGGGTTCGGCAGTGACGTGATGATGCCCCTGGACGAATGCACGGCGCCCGGGACCTCCCGAGAGGCCGCCGCCGGCGCGGTCACCCGCACCACCTCGTGGCTGGCGCGGAGCGCCGAGAGGTGGGCAGGCTCGGCGGCCGCGGGCAAGGGAGTGCTCTTCGGGATCATGCAGGGAAACTTCTTTTCGGACCTGCGGGAGCAGAGCGCGTCCCAGATCGTGGCCCTGGATCTCCCGGGGTATGCCATCGGCGGTCTCTCGGTCGGTGAAGAGTTCTCCGTGTTCAAGGACTCGCTTCGCCACGCCGCAGCGCTCCTCCCGGAGGACAAGCCGCGCTACCTCATGGGAATCGGCACTCCCGAGTACATCCTGGAAGCCGTGGAGGCGGGCATCGACCTGTTCGACTGCGTCTACCCGACACGGATCGCCCGCAACGCGCAGGTGCTGACGCTGGACGGTCCCCTCTCCCTGCGCAACGAGAAGTACCGGGCGGACTTCCGACCCGTGGAGGAAACGTGCACGTGCCAGGCGTGCGCGCGGCACAGCCGTGCCTACCTGCGGCATCTCTTCAAGGCAAAGGAGATCCAGGCAGCCGTCCTGGCCACCTGCCACAACCTTGCCTTCATTGTGAGCCTCGTGGAAAAGACTCGGGCCGCGGTGGCGGGTTCCCGCTTTGCCGCGTTCAAGGCCGATTTCCTGGCGCGCTACCAGCGAGGGGGCGCATAGGATGCGCACGGGACCGCGGGCGCTTCTCGCCGCGCTGGCTTTCGTGGCCGCCGTGCCCCTGGCCGGCGAAGGGCAGTCCGGCCAACGGTCGGTCCGGTGCTCCCCGTGTCTCTCACGCTTGGAGTTTCGGCATCCCCCTTGCTGGGGCAGTGGACGGCCGTCCCCGCTGATCTCATCATCGCTGCAAAGGGCTATCTCGGTGTTCCCTACGTCCACGGCGGAAACTCGCGCCTCGGCGTGGACTGCTCTGGACTGATCTACCGCGTCTTCCACGATATTCTCCGCATGGACCTGCCCAGGGGCGTGGACGGGCTCTTCAGGACGGGACAGCGTGCCACGGCGCCGCTGCACGTGGGAGACCTGGTCTTTTTCGATACGAACGAGAACGCCACGATATCCACGCCGACGCATGTCGGTATCTATGCCGGCGGCGGCAGGTTCGTGCACGCTGCCTCCGAGGGCTCTCACACGGGCGTCATCGTGTCCCTCCTCGACACCGCCTACTACAAGGACCGCTTCCTGGGCGCACGCCGGGTCTTCCCGTGGAGGCCGCCCGTCCTGCGGCTCACCGTGACCGATGACCACCAGGTGCTTGCGGAGGCAAGCCCCTTTGCTTCTCTCGAGCCGCTCTCCGTGGAGATCTACAACGGCATGACCGGAGGCGGCCCGCTGGACCTCGCCATTCTCAGGGACGGGCGCCAGGTCATTTCGCAGCGGATCGTTCCCGGCGCACAGAAGCCGGCCGAGATCAGCCTCGTGCCGGAAACGGGGACCTGGACCGTCCGCGTCAACCGCATCTTCAAGGGACGGGAGCTCTCGAATCTCACCTTCGTGGTGGAGGAGTAGGGGAGTGTCGCAGGGCGTCGAGAAACAGGCGGCGGAAACGCGCCGCAGCACGGCCACCACGATCATGGTCATGGCCTGCACGGCGGCTTCACGGTTGTTCGGGTACCTGCGGCAGGCGCTCGTGAGCTACTACTTCGGTTCCAGCGGTCCCGCGGACGCCATCAACGCGGTCTGGATCATCCCGAACAATCTTCGGAAGCTCTTTGCAGAAGGGGCCTTCTCGGCTGCCTTCATCCCGGTGCTGTCCTCCACGATCGTCGAAGACCCCGGCCGGGGCAGGTCGCACGAGCTGGTGCGGACGCTCGTAGCGCTCCAGCTCCTGGTCACCGGGCCCCTGGTCATCCTGAGCCTGATCTTCCCTTCCACTTTCATCAGCGTCCTCACGAAGTTCAAGGATCCCGAAACCCTCGCCATGGGCACCATCCTCATGCGGTGGATGTTCAACTACGTGCTCCTCGTTTCCCTCTCGTCCCTCGTCATGGCGGTTCTCAACACGCACGGCCAGTTCGCGGTGCCCGCGCTGAGTCCCCTCCTGTTCACCCTGGCAACGGTGGTCACGCTCTTCTTCGGCCCGGGAAGCTCGGCATCGTGGCCCAGGGCGTGGGAGTGCTCGTGGGCGGCATCCTGCAGCTCGCGTGCCAGATTCCCGCGCTGCGGCGGCTGGGGTACCGGTTCCTGCCGAGCTTCCGATTCTCCAACCCGGACTTCCGTCGCACGGCGGGTCTCTGGCTGCCCTACCTCGCCGCCGCGTCCATCGTGGCCATCAACCAGTACATCGCGACCATCTTCGCGACGGGGCTGGACAAGGGGAGCGCCACCGCCATCTCAACGGCGATCATGTTCCTGCAGATCCCGCTGGGCATCTTCACGGCGAGCCTCACGACGGTGCTCTTCCCGCGGATGAGCAGGCAGACCGCCGACAAGGACGCGGAGGGTCTTCGCCATTCGATGGCCTACGGCACCCAGTTCCTCATCGTCCTGCTCGTCCCGGCGACCGTGCTTCTCTGCCTGTTCGGGAAGGAGATCATCGCCGCCACGGTCCAGCGGGGGAAGTTCACGACCGACGGCACGCTCCTTTCCTCGCGCGTTCTCACCGGGTACGCGTGCGGGCTCCTGAGCATGGGCCTGTACACGTTCTTCCAGAAGCTTTTCAACTCGTACCGCAGCTTCGTGATACCCGTGGTCAGCGCGGCGGGCATCGCCGCGGTGGATATCTGCTTTTCCCTCGTGCTCAAGGAAACCCCGCTGCGGGTCGCCGGACTAGCCTGGGCCAACTCCATCGCCTTCACGGGGGGGATGATCTTCCTAGCCGTTCTCGTGCGGCGACGGGTCGGACCCATCGGCAGCCGGGCCCTTGTCGTGACGTGCCTCAAGGCGGTCGTCGGCTCCATTCCCATGGCGGTGCTTCTCGTGCTGTTCCGCCTGTGGAAGCCTGACCTCTGGCGCCGCGGCGGGAGCCTTTCCGCCACCGCGGTGATCGTGGCAGTGGCCGCCGCGTGCGTGGGCGTGACGATTGTCATGTATCTCCTTCTGCGGGTGCCGTTCCTCGCCGATATCTTCCGTAGGAGAAGGAAAGAGTGAAGCACCGCGCCCTCTTCGCCTGCCTGCTGGCGCTCGTTCCCGTGCGGGCCGCCGCGGCGACGGACAGCGCAACCGTGGACGCCGTTCGGCAGATACTGCTGTACGGGATCGACAGCCAGGTCACCGATGCCCTGCAGACGATTTCCTCCGCCTGGGACCCTGTCTACGTGCCCCAGCTGGTGGCCATTCTCACCGACAAGCGATCCACGGCTCTCCAGGCGTCGGTGCTCGACATCCTGCGCGCCCAGTCGGTGAAGGACGGGGAGGCTGCGGCAAAAGGCCTCGTCGACGCCTGGCAGGACGATGCCAGCGCCCTCGTGGTCGCCGCCGTCCGCTACCTCACCGCCATCCACAGCGCCGGCCTGGCAGCCGCGCTCGGCCCCGTGGTGGATTCCACGGACTCCGCGCTCTCCAGCGCGGCCATTGCGGCCCTGGGTTCCGTGGGGACCGCGGACTCGACGACCCTGCTCCTTGCCAGGCTGGCGAGCGCCGATTTCCCGGATGCGCGCAAGCCCGACATCATTCTCGCGCTGGGCAGCTTGAAGGACAAGGCTGCCGTCGATGCTCTCATGGCGATCGTCAAGAACACCGACGAGGACCAGATCCGGCGCCTGTACGCGGCCGACGCACTGGGAAAGATAGGCGACCCGAAGGCGCTGCCGGTGCTTCGTGACATGTTCGCCGAAAAAGAAGCGCTCGTGCGCCAGTACGCGGCCAGCGCGCTCGCGCGGTTCGGGCTGGACGAGGTTTTCGACAGCCTCATCCAGGCGCTGCGGGACGAGGACGCGAAGGTGCGGGAAGCCAGCGCAAACGCCCTTGCGCGCCCGCTCAGCCCCGCCCAGGCGGCTGCCGCGGTGCCGGTGCTGTCCTTCAAGGCAGAGAGTGATCCCGTTGCGCAGGTTCGTATCGCCTCCATCAAGGCCCTTGGCGAGATCGGGGGCGACGCTGCGATCAGGAAGCTCCTGGCGATCTACGCCAGCAACGCCCGGCCGCTGGACAGCCGCGAGACCGCGCTGACGCTGCTCACCGCGAAGGCCCTTTCCCAGAGCCTGGACGCCATACGCAAGGTCATAGACGACGAGTGGAAGACGTACGACCCTCGGACGCTGGAGTCCACCGCCAAGGTGCTTTCCACGACGCGTGCCGCGGAGCTGAAGGGGCTGCTGGTGCACCTGCTGGACAGCACGGATCCCGTGACACGGTCTTACGGGGCACGGGGAATCGCCTTGAACGGTTTTTCCGACATGAAGGACCGGCTCACGAAGATGTCCACGACGGATCCGAACCCCGGTACGCGGCGGGAAGCCGAGCTTGCCGCCGCGAAACTCTGAGCCGGGGAGAGCGCTGCTACCTGTCCTGCTCCCGTGACATTCTCAGGATGCTGTTGATCTCCTCCAGCGGCGACGTCCACTGCCGGAAGTGAAGCGACAGCTCACGGCCCTTCGGCGCGACGAACGGGATCTCCATGCCGAGGCAGTCATCCACGGGTCCGGTCAGGCCGGGGAACAGCTCGGGCCGAAGCGGCGTGAAGACATAGCGCCCGTCCACGTTACGGATTTCCGCGATATTTGCCGGCACGGGAACAAGGAATACCAGGAACGACGAGAAGCGTCCGCCGACGGACCGGGAAGATCCGGCGGCGATCCTGTGCACGTTGCGGAAGCCGATGCGGTGATTCTGCAGGGCCACGCGCATCTCAATAAGCGGCGGCAAGGAAGCCTGCCGCATCTCCTCGCGCGGCAGCGCCCTGCGCAGGGACGTCACGGTGGGTCGCACCCTGCGAGCGCCAGGCCGCACCGTTGCCGTCACCCCGTCGACGCCCGCGGAGGTGCTGAGCAAGGGGACGAGCTTCCTGGTCGGGGCATGCTTCGTGATGTCGGTGAGCGGCTGGAGGTGGTGACGTCCACCATCGGCCGCCGCTGCGGCCGCGTGGGCACCAGGCGCCATCCGTGCGCCGCCCGCGTCGGCTCGCGCCGATCGTCCCGGTGAACGACCGAATCCCGCCACGGACTCCTCTCCGAGCTTCTTTCTCATGTAGAGGAACAGCCGCACGAGGAGATAGATCAGCGCAATCCCGAGGACGATGTAGACCACGTAGAGGAACGTCAGGCGCGGGAAGGGGAATCCCCCCTTGCCCGGTGAACGTGAAGGAGATCACTCCGCTGGTGGGCGAGATGCGAAGGTCATCGTCGAAGACGAGCTGGACCGCTGCCTGGTGGTCACCGACGGGGTAGGAGGCCGGCAGGCGCAGGGGAACGTCGAGGGCGCCCTCGACGTTCGCGGGAACGGTGATGGTGAGCGCACGACTCGAGCAGCTCCACGCCGTCACTGCGGAGGCTTGACAGGCGGACGATGATGGGCTCGGTCTTCCAGTTCTTCACCTTGAAGGGGGCGGTGAACCTGCTGCCCACCTTGCCCAGGTGCAGGCGGAAAGATGAGGTCCGGGAAGCCCGTCGTGCGGCCCGTGGTGGACTGCTTCTCGGAGACCTTGTAAGGCACGATGTCGACGCCAGGGCCTTGGCGATGTCGGGCAGGTAGCTCTTCGACCCTCGTCGCCCGGCGCGGGTTCGGGCGGGACCTTGAGGATGATCGAACGTCCAGCCCTTCCTTCTTCATACCCTGCGCCGCGTCATTGACGGCCTGGCGACGGCCTCCGGCGTCCCGCGGTTGGGACTTCCCGGAGGGGGATCGTTCACGCCGTCGGTGATGAGGATGATCTGCTTGGGGTTCGTCTCAGGGAGCTCCTTGGCGTACTTGGACAGGAACTGCAGTGCGGAGACCAGGTCCGTGTAGCGCCCCAGGGCATGAAGGAGAAGGATGCGGCCGAATGCCCGCTGCGCCGCCTCCTCGCTGTTCACCTCGAGGGAGATCTCCACCTCCGGGACGCTGGAGAAGCTCAGCAGGTGGAAGGTGTCGCCCTTGTGCAGCTTCTCGGTCAGGAGGTTCTGCACGAGGTAGTTCATCAGGTCGTCGAAGTAGGGGAACATGCTCTCCGACGTGTCCACCATGACCACGAGGTCGATGTTGGCCGCGGCCGCGGGTGCCGCGGATCCGGCGAGGAGTGCGCACAGCGACGCAGGGCCGCGCGGCTGCCGCCGGGGAGCTGTTCGTGTTCTCATAGGTTTTTCAGGTCCGCCTTCTCGATGGACTCCACGACTGTAGTGGAACTCGTTCTGATTGATGGTGAACTTCAGCTCTTCCCCGGCCCTGTGGTCCCAGAGGGCCATGCCGAGGGGGGAGAGGTACGAGATGACGTTGCGGCTGGGGTTGGACTCCCACGGACCGAGGATCACGTACTCCTCGTTCTGCCCCGTTTTGCCGTTCTTCAGGCGCACGCGTGTGCCGAACGCAATGCGTGTCGGTCTTGACCTCGTTCTCGTTGAAGATCTGCGCCTGCTGGACCTCCTCCTTGAGCCGGGAGGCGGTGACCTTCAGCATCTCCTGCTTCTCGAGCGCGGCCTTGTACTCCGCGTTCTCGCGCAGGTCACCCTTGTCCATGGCCACGCCGATCTCCTTGCGAGTTCTCGGGGATCTCGACGTCGATGACGCGCTTGAGGTCCTGCTGCTTCTTCTCGTAGCTCGCCCGGGTGACCAGGAGCCCGAGGCTGACCTTCTCCGCACCGGCTTCGCCAAGGAAGCGGAAGTCGGGGTGCTTCTCCTTGATCCGGTGCTTCAGCTGGATCTTCAGCGACGGGTCGAGCTCCTTCACGTCGTCCACCAGCGTGTACAGGCGCGTGATGGAGTCCTGGTCCGCTGCCATGAGGAACTCCAGGAGCTTTCCCTCGTCGAAGAGGAACTCCTGGATCTGGCGGTTCGTCTTGCGGTTCGCCGCTGGCGTTCTGCTTGTTGGCGATGTCGCGGTACGTGATGTCCAGGAGGTGGATCAGCCCGATGTAGATCTTCTCCCGGGAGATGTTCATCTTCTCCAGCCATCGCTCCCCCAGGAGGTTCTTGGCGATCCACACGAACGCGTCCCGCTGCTCGCGGTAGCGGGAGATCACGGTGCTGAGCATCCCGCCGAGGGGGTCCCAGAGGGAGCCGGCAACGAGCTCGTCCACGATGAAACGCGCGGGGAACAGGGCGAAGAGGCGCGTGAAGACCGCGGGCCAGTCGGCGATGTTCTTCTTGACGGCGATGAGGAAGTCGCGGCGCAGCTCGGGGTCGTCGATGCGGGAGAAGGTTTCCTCCAGCCTCTCGATCTTGCCGAAAAGCTCCTCGAAGGTGGTCTGGCTCCCGATGGAGAGGAACGGGTAGCAGGGCGACGACCTTCTGCAGCAGCAGCCAGCTGGAGATGACCGTCTCGGAGACCGCCGTGTAGCCCTTTAGGAAGCCCGTGAAGTAGGCGAACATCTCGGTGAACCAGTCCGAGTCCGGCTCGGCGTTCCCGCCCTGGACGTAGTCCTCGATGGTCTTCACCCGCTCGAAGAAGCCCTTCTCGGCCTTGAACTTGTTGTAGGTCTTCTCCTCGAACGAGATGGGCTTCTCGCGCACCATGAACTGGTCGATCTTGTCCGGCAGGTTGCCGAAGGCGGAGTCCTTTTTCAGTATCGAGCGCGCCTCGGTGTTCCAGCGCGACCATTCTCCCTGCGTGAGGACGTCCGGGACCAGCTCGGCCTTGATCTTCTTCATGTCGGCGAGGTTCCCGAAGCTCTTGATGATGACCTTCAGCGCCCACGCAGGCTCGGCCTTGACCTTCTGCGGCGAGCTCCTCCTTGCGGCAGCGTGCTCTTCAGGACCCAGATGTGCTCGGCGGAAAGGACTTCCAGCGCGCTCACCGCCATCTTCAGCGACATCTTGTGGGACGTCTTGTTGGCGAAATCGATGGTGAAGGTGTCGTCCTTGCTCGCCGAGATGCGCCCGATGCCCCAGGTCCGGTGGAAAACGTAGTTGCCCGTGTCGAAGCCGATGTGCTTCTCGAAGTCCGCGACGGCCTCGTGCACGTTGCGCCAGTTCTGCGTCAGGTTGGAGATCTTGATGTATTCCTCCAGCTGGCTGTGCGCGGCGTATTTCTGCCGGTAGCACTCGATGATGTCCTTGCGCGCCGCGTTGTTCTTCGCGTCGTAGGCGAGGATCTTCTTCAGTATCTCGATGGAGGTGTTCCAGTCCTCCTTCTCCTTGTAGTGGGGAATGAGGGTGGCCAGGAGGGAAGCGGCCCGCTCGCCGTTGATGGCGCGGGCGATGCGTCCCTCGATGTGGAAGAAGAAGTCGATGTCCTCGGGGCTGAGGTGGATGAGCTTGTCCCACAGCTCCTTGACGCTCGCGAACTGCTTCTTGTTGATGAAGCGGTGGATGGCCTTCTTGTAGTAGTCGACGGCCGCGGCCGGATGTCGCCTTCCTCCTCGCGCTTTTCTCCGAGGATCTTCACGATGTCCGCCTCCTCGTAGTCCACGCGGATGAGGCGGTCCCAGATCTCCAGCTTCTTCGCCTCCTCGTCGCGGTTCTCGTAGCATTCCCCGAGGGTGCGCAGGGCGTACTTGTTCTCCCCGTAGTCGAGGATCCGCTCGGCGAGGTACTCCACGACGTTCCACTTGTGGTTGTCCATGAAGATGCTGATGAGCATGATCAGGTTCGTGTCATCCACCAGCTCACGGGAGAGGGCGAGGACGCCCGAGAGGTAGAGGGCGATGATCGAGTTGCTCGTGTGCTTCAGGTGCTCGCCGGCAAGCTCGCGGATCTCTTCCGCGATCCCCTCGGCGCGCGCCTGCTCGATGAGCGAGTCAAGGTCCTTGAAGTTGGTGATCGAGTAGCTGTTCAGCGTCGCCCGGGTCCATTTTTCCTCGTTCAGCAGGTCCGTGATCGTTTTCAGCAGTTCCGTTGCCATTCTCGTCTCCCTGTCAGCGTCGATGTACGTTCAGGCGTGTATCACGTGCCCGGGATCGATGCTCCCGGATCTTCGCGAGCACCTCGTCGATCCGCTCCCGCGGCTCGCCGGTGGTCAGGTAATGGTCGATCAGCCAGAAGTAGCGGTTGATCAGCCGCGGGACCAGTGCGGCTTCCGCGGCGCCCGGCGGCCGCGTTCCTGCCCCGCGCCCGGGCCCCGTGCTGCGCGCCCGCGGCGCGCGTTTCCTTCTCCAGCTGGTAGATCGCCTGCTTGAGCTTGCCGAACTCGAGCGGCTTCATCTCCCGCTTCACGTTGAACACGCCCCAGATCGTCCCGTACGACCGGGATCCACTCGTCGAGCGCCGGTCCGTCGATGCCGCGCGAGCGCACGCGCGCCGCCAGCCGCCGCACGAGGGGGGATTCGAGGCCCTCGAGATCGACGGCCTGGGGATCGATGAAGAACGCCTCGCGGAAAAAAGCCTTTGCCAGGCGCGACTCGTTTACCAGCGAATAGCAGTCGGCGAGCTCCGCGAGGATCCGCGCATCGTCCCTGCGCTCGCGGTTTGCCTTCTCAAGGCACTCGATGGCGCGCTCGTAGTTCCCGATGCCCTTGCAGCAGCGTCCCACCTGCAGCAGCACGTCAGGGTCGCCGCCCTCCTGCTCCGCATCCGGGGCAGCCGAAAGGTAGCAGGCGAGCGCGGCGTTGAAAACGAACTGCTTGATGCGCGAACTGCACCCTTTCCGGGACGTCGCCAAGGCGTTCCGCGAAGGCCTGGAAGAGCCGCCAGAGGGCCAGGAGCTGCTCGCCCTGCTCGAAGCCGTCGTTCGCGGCACGCTCCCCGTCGAGGTGCTCCTTCCAGAACCCGGCGCACTTCAGCGCCGAGGAAGCTCCGGGGAACTCGACGTCCGATTCGAGGACCCTTTCCAGGGCCTCCACGGCCTCGGAGAAAAGGCCCTCGCGGAATGCCTGGCAGGCCGTGTCAAAGAACTGTATGACCGCGTCGTCCCGCACCCTGTTCTGCCTCTCCGTCATCATCCGCCAGTCTCCCCCGCGCAACTCACGCTCGACCAGGCGAGAGCGAGCGGCAGGGCTGTCCGGAATGCTTGTAAACAGCGCAGGCGAGAGCAATTACCGTCTGTCACACCCCGCGTTGAGTATCGCATGGCCCTTCATCTTTCGTCAATGGCGGCGTTCTGCTATGATCGAAGACGATGGAAACCAGCGGTAGCACCTCGCCGGGCAGGATCGTACGCATTGCACCTTCGATACTGGCCGCCGACTTCGGCGAGCTCGCCTCCGGCGTGCGCAAGGCGGAAGGCATGGGAGGGGATTTCGTCCATATCGACGTCATGGACGGCTGCTTCGTCCCGCCGATCACCTTCGGCTCCCAGGCCGTCTCGGCGCTGCGCCCGGTCTCCCGGCTGCCCTTCGATGTCCACCTGATGATCTGCCGCCCTGAAAATCACGTGGACTCGTTCTGCGCCGCCGGCGCAGACTACCTGACCGTTCACCTCGAGGCGACGACGCACCTGCACAGGGTCCTTTCCGCCATCCAGGCGAAAGGGAAGAAGCCGGGGGTTGCCATCGTTCCCTCGACACCGGTGGGTGCCCTCGTGGAGGTTCTGCACGTCGCAGCGCTCGTTCTCGTCATGACGGTGAACCCCGGCTTCGGCGGCCAGCAGCTCATCGCCGGCTGTCTTCGCAAGGTTGCGGAGCTCAGGCAGCTTCGCACGGACGAGGGTCTCGATTTCCTCATCGAGGTCGACGGCGGAATCAACCACGAGACGGCCGGAGAGGCCGTTGGTGCCGGTGCCGACGTCCTGGTGGCCGGCACAGCGCTGTTCGGCGCCTCCTCACCTGCCCGGCGAAGTAGCTTTCATGAAGAGGCCATGCTAAAATGGCGTACAGTTTGGAACTCCGCCCGTCGAAAGTCTAAGGAGGAGAGAAAAGGCTGATGGCACACCCGAAGATGGCGCTCCTCCTGGTCTCCGCATTGGTCCTCTGCCTGTCTCCCCTTGCCGCGGCGGCCCAGTCCTCCGGCCCCGCGGCTGATCTGAAGGACGGGATCGACCAGTTCAGGAACGGCCAGTTCGACAGGGCGATCCTCCTCTTCCACAACGTGCTGCTGGATCCGTCGGCGGGGTCCCTGAAGGCGGACGCTTCACTCCTGATTGCAAAGTCCTACATGGCGACCGGGAAGCTGGAGGACGCCGGGCAGAACCTGGATTTCTACCTCGCCACGTTCCCGTCTGCTCCCGACTATGCAGAGGCTGTTTACCAGAAGGGAAGGCTGCTTTTCATGGAGGACGATTTCGAGGGGTCGCTGAAGGTGCTCCAGGGCTTTCTCTCCACCTACCCGAAATCGAGCTTCGTGCCCAGCGGATGGTTCTGGGTGGGAGAGTCTCTCTACGGCCTCGGGAGGCTCGACGAGGCGCAGGCCATCTATGCGAAGATCGTCCGGGATTACCCGTCCAGCGTGAAGACCGAGGCTTCCCAGTACAAGCTCGAGCTCATCGACGTCAAGAAAAAGGAAGTCGAGCTGGCGAAGCTGTTGAGGTACAGCCACGAGGAGTTCCTGAAGACCGTCGAGGAATACCAGAACCGCGAGCAGTCCTACCAGCAGGCCATCGACTCGTACCAGCGGCGCCTGGGAACGGCAAGCTCGCCTGACGACCTGAAGACGATCGCCGACCTGCGCCAACAGTTCGCGCAGCAGGCGGACCTGGTGGCGCGGCTCCAGGCCCAGCTGAGCCAGGCGTCGGCCGCCGGCGCAGCCTCGGCCAGTCAAACGGCGGACCTGGGCCTGATGCAGCGGACCCTCGCGGCGAAAGCCGCGGCGCTTTCGCTCAAGGAGCAGTACCTCGGCCTCCTGGGCACCGGGAGCACGAAATGAAGACCGTGCGCTCCCCTCACGGCATCGTGGTCGCGCTGTGCGCGGCGGTCATCCTTGCCGTCTTCTGCGTTCCCGCTTCGGCACTCGAACTGATCAGCGGCCCGCTGAAGCTGACACTCTTCGAGGGAAAGGGACGCTTTTCCCTTGCCGCCCAGGCAAAGCCGGGCACGGGCGCCTTTGTTCCCCTCCTGGCAGCCGAGGATCCGCGCACCGACCGGCTCGATATCGTGGCGGGAAACAAGATCTACACCATGGGAGAAAGTCCCGAGTTCCAGGAGACGGTCGAGAAGACCGGCAACGGGGCCCGCTTCACCTGGAAGGCCTCTTTCCTGCAGGTGACGGAGACATTCACCTTTGTCCCCGCCGTGGGATCCCCGGTGACCGGGGGCGTGCGTATCGACCTTTCGCTGAAGAACCTTTCCAACCAGGACATGGCCATCGGGGCGCGCTACATCCTCGACACGTACCTGGGCGAGGCGAGCTTCGTGCACTTCCGCACCGACACGCTGACGCAGGTGACGCACGAGCTTGCCATCACTCCTGCCGACAAGGCTCCCTGGTGGTTGTCACCGCTTCCGTCGGACCCCGACAGCCTCGGCCTGCAGGTCATGATCGCCGGTACCGGCGTGACGCCACCGGATCGCGTCATCTTCGCCAACTGGAAGCGCCTGACGGACAGCTCCTGGACCTTCGAAGCCTCCGCGGTGAGGACGTTCAGCCTCCTTCCGTACTCCGTGAACGATTCGGCGGTCGGCCAGTACTACGACCCTCGCACGCTCGTCCCGGGAGGCGAGGCGCTCATCTCCCTGGTGATGGGTCGGTTCAGCCGGAACGGACTCAGCACGGCCCCTCCGGAGTCGGCAGTCGCGGCAGGCGTGGCGTCCCCGCAGTCCGCTGCTTCGACGACCGGCACGAACCAGGCGACAGCCGCTGCGGCGACAGTCCTTTCTCCCGCCGTTGCCGCTGACTTGTCGTCCGTGGACGCCATCCTCGCAGAGATAGATGCAGCCCTCGCGTCGGGGACACCCCTTTCGAGCGACCGGCTCGACGTCATCGAGTCCACTCTCAAGGACCTGTCCGGTCGCGCGCCGGGCAATGCCAGCGGCAGCGGGAAATAGGACCCGAGCCCGATGAAAGGGAAGAGCCTGGCGGAGGCGCGGGCGCTCTTTCGGGCGCGCAAGTTCCCGGATGTCATTCGCATCCTGGAGCCGGAGGTGTTCCGCTACCGCGAGAGCTTCGACTATTTCCATCTCCTGGGTTTTGCATGCCTCCACGCCGGTGATCTCGGCGGGGCGTTCTCCTACATCAGCCGCGCGCATCAGCTGAAAGACGACGACATCAGCGTCAAGCTCGGGCTCGCCGTCATCCACTTCCGCCGCGCGGAAAACGACAACGCTCTGAAGCGATGGCTGGAAGTGATCGAGGCCGAGCCGTCCAACCGCATTGCACGCAAGGGCCTGGACCTGCTGCGCCGCGGCCTGACGCCCGACGGCCTCCAGGAGATCATCGATTCCGGGCGCCTGAAGCAGCTCTTCCCGCCGCTGCCTGCGCGCACGCGGTGGCTCACGGTGGTTGCCGTTGTCCTGGGGGTCCTTGCCGTCGGCGCCGCGGGGTATCTCGCTGTGCGGACGTTGCAGCCCTCGGGTGCGACCGAACGACCAGGGGTGTCCGCCATCGACATCCCGCCGGATGTCGGCCGGCTCATCGACTCCGGCACGGATTCCCGGATCGTCCTCAGTGAAGGCGAGGTCCGCAACGAGTTCAAAAAGGCCAAGGACCAGCTCCTTGCCTGGAGGGACAACCTCGCCGCTGTCGCCATCAACCGGATCCTCCTCTCCAACGCTGCGGCACCGGTGAAGGAAAGAGCGCGCATGCTGAAGGGATTCATCACACCGGCCAGCTTCGACACGCTCCGCGACGGCTTCTCCTACGCGGCCGTGGCGGCGCAGCCGGCGCTCTATGACGGCTGCTCTGTCCGCTGGAAAGGTAAAACGGCGAACCTCCAGGTGGGCAAGACCTCCATAGCATTCGACCTGCTGGTGGGGTACGACCAGGAGAAAGAGCTTCAGGGCATCGTGCCTGTCACGCTGCCGTTCGCGACCGACCTGGGCAACGGGGACGCGCTGGAAGTGCTCGGCCAGGTGGTGGCAGCGGGATCGACCCTGTCCCTCACGGGCATCGCGGTCCATCGCCTGGCGACGCCGTAGGCAGGGCAGGCATGAGGGCGGTGGTCCAGAGGGTCCGCGATTGCACGGTCACCGTCGGCGCAGAGCTGCGCGGGAGCATCGCCTCCGGCCTCCTCGTTTACCTGGGCGTGGGCAGGGGCGACTCCGAGCGGGACGTGGCCCTGATTGCCGACAAGATCGTGCACTTGCGCATCTTCCTCGACGAGAAGGGGAAAATGAACCTGTCGGCGGCCGACACCCACGCCGGCATCATGGTCGTCTCCCAGTTCACTCTCTTCGGTGACGCCCGCGAGGGCCGACGCCCCTCCTATTCGGCCGCTGCCGAGCCGGCGCGGGCCCGCGTTCTTTACGAAGCGGTGATCGAAAGGGTGAGGGGAGCCGGACTGCACGTGGAATCCGGGGAGTTCCAGGCCATCATGGAGGTGGCCTATACGAACCTGGGACCCGTGACGATCCTCCTGGATTCGGAGAAGACGTTCTGATTCCCTCGACGGCCCGGTTTCGGTCGATTATCCGCGCCTACTACCGCGAGCATGGCCGTGCCATGCCCTGGAGAAGCAGGCGGACACCGTACCGCGTATTCGTCTCCGAGATCATGCTGCAGCAGACCGGGATCTCGCGCGTGCTGGAGCCCTACAGGTGGTTCCTGCGTGCTTTCCCCTCGTTCCGGGCTCTTGCCGCGGCGCCGTCCTCGGCGGTCCTGGCGTGCTGGCAGGGGCTCGGCTACAACCGCAGGGCGCTTGCGCTGCACCAGAGCGCCCGCATCGTTGTCGATCGTTACGCCGGTCGTCTGCCGAGGACACTGGAGGAGCTGCGCGGGCTGCCCGGCGTCGGCCCGGGCACGGCCGGCGCCGTCCTCGTCTATGCATTCGGGCTGCCTGTCCCGTTCATCGAGACCAACGTCAGGCGCGTCTTCATCCATTTCTTTTTTCCCGGGGCAACGAGCGTGCCCGATGACCAGATCATGCCCCTCGTCGAGAAAACCATGGACAGGCGCCAGCCCCGCGACTGGTTCTATGCGCTCATGGACTACGGAACGTTCCTCGCAACGGGAGGTGACAACGCGAACAGGAGGAGCGCCCACTACAAGAGGCAGGCGCCCTTCGAAGGATCGCGGCGCCAGCTGCGCGGGAAGGTGATAGCGCACCTCCTGTATGCCGGGCAGCTCAACTCCTGGCGGGATAGCAAGGGCTCTCGGGGGCACTGACCCGCGGCTCGAAGAGGTCCTGCGGGGCCTGGTGTCGGAAGGCTTTCTTCAGAAAAGAAGAGACCGCTTCTCCTTGAAGTAATCCTCCGCATTGAATTCCGCAAGGAGAGGGGAAAGGGCGAGGTCCCGGTTGAGCCTGAACACGATTTCCGCTGCCCTCCTCGTGGAATGCACGATGCGCACGCACGGCAGGCGTTCGAGGATCTCCGTCGTCCCCGGGATCGTGTCGGTGATGATGATCTTCTCTATGAGGTTTTCAGCGCACAGGGCGGCGAACCGCTCGATGGCAGGCGCGGAGAAGACCGGGTGCACGACGGCGATGTTGATCGACGCCGGTGAGCGCTTGGCCAGCTCGCGGACCAGCTTGCAGATGGAGTCCCCCGTGTCGATCATGTCGTCGATGATCCAGAGCGTCTTTCCCTCGATCGGCTCCGCCGTGAGGATGCTGATGGACTGGATGGTATTCGCCGACGAGTAGTCCCTCTGCTTGTGGGAGATGACGATTTTCGTGCCGAAGGACGCGGCAAACCGCTTGGCAAGACCTTCCCCGCCGGCGTCCACCGAGCAGAACATCCAGTTCTTGTGCACCTCCTCGTGCAGCCGCTCGAGGGTCTCGATGTGCTGGTCGCAGAGGTGAGCCTTCAGCAGTGCCCGCGCCGGGATGTCGTCCACGGCGCAGATGGCCGGGTCGACGAAGGTCTTGGACTTCTCCGAGTGCAGCTGGAAGGTGATGTAGTGATCGATGCCCAGGCTCATGAGGATCTTGAAGTGCAGCCAGAGCCCCACGGAGTTTCTCCGCGTCAGCCTGTCCGACCGGCCCGGGCTGCAGTACGGCTCGAACACCGTGATGCGCTGCGCCTGCGCGCGGCGAAGCGCATCCACCGCGTGGTAGGTCTCGATCTTGTTTTCCTCGACGGACACCCCGGATGCGGCCCGCGCCCCACCGGCGAACAGGAAAACGTCGCATCCCCGTACCGACGTGCCGATCTCCGCTTCCATCTCGCCGTCGGCGAACTTGGAAACGGCAATCTCGCCGTGGATGTCGGCCGCCCCTTCCCGGAAATCCGGATAGGTCTGCAGCGCTTCGCACACTTCCTGGGCATAGGCCGCCAGGGCCCGCGTAGAGAAGACCTTGAGCCGGCCGCGCATGCGGCGAATCTACCAGAAACCCCCGACATCATCAACGCGTGGGAGAGGAGCGAAGTGCCGCTGCCGTGGCCCGCGCGGCGCTGACGAGATCGCCGTCGCGGGAAAGGTGGACGATCGCCGCGCAGAAGTCGAGGAAATCCGCGCCGCCGAGCTGCCGTGCAACTGCAATCACGTCCATCGCGAGCGCCGTTTCCTGCGCATCGAGCATGCCGTTGCCCGCGTCAAGCTTCGTCAGGATGCGGCGAGCCGCGGCCATGAGATGGACACCGGGCGAATTGTCGGGAAGGGCGGGCAGGAGGTTCACGAGGGTTTCGACCAGCTGCGGATCCTGGAGCGACGGGAATGCATCGTAGAGAGCACGAAGGGCCTGCCGGTTGACGGCAACCCGTTCAGCAAGGGGAGAGTCGGCCCGTCCGGGGTCGAAAAGGCCCTTCAGCAGCGTTCGAAGCAGAAGCTCGGAGCGCGTGATCGCCCGGCCGACGCGGGAGGCGATGAGTGATTCGATGATGTCCCCGGCGTAGGGATCGACGCGCAGCCCGACACCGGCACAGATTGCCGCGGCCGTGGCGAGGTCGCTCTCGTTCATGACCTGCGACAGCAACTCATCCTGTGACCGGTCGCTCGCCCGGGCGAAGTCGCCCCAGTCCTGTGCCCCCGTCGGCACGGCGATCGCGAGCAGGGCGATGCAAAGAGCGGCTCTACTGGACATGCACGGGCATCCGGTTATACTTATCGGACCCCGGCCGCAATCGGTGCGGCATTTTCCTCGTGCTGGATAGTTGAAAGAGAAGGCCGGCAAACCTGCCGGCAGGGAGGCGAAAAGCGGATGGCGAAAAAAGAGGTCCCCCCGGTCGAGAAGAAGTCACCTGTCCAGGAGGAGAAAGCCCGCGCCCTGGAGGCTGCCCGGCTGCAGATCGAAAAGCAGTTCGGGAAGGGTACCCTCATGAAGCTCGGGGAGAACGCCATCCGCGTGGACGTGGACGTCATCCCCTCAGGCTCTATCCTCCTTGACGCAGCCCTGGGTGTCGGGGGATACCCGCGGGGACGCGTCGTGGAGATCTACGGGCCAGAGTCCTCGGGAAAGACCACCCTCGCGCTGCACGCCATCGCAGAGTCGCAGAAACAGGGCGGCATCGCTGCTTTCGTGGACGCGGAGCATGCGCTGGACCCGGTCTACGCCAAGAACCTTGGCGTCAACGTGGACGAGCTCTGGGTCTCACAGCCCGACAACGGGGAAGCCGCGCTGGAGATCGTGGAGTCCCTGGTGCGCTCGGGTGCCGTGGACATCATCGTCGTGGACTCCGTTGCAGCGCTGACGCCTCGCGCCGAGATAGAAGGGGAGATGGGGGACTCGCACATGGGTCTCCAGGCCCGCCTGATGAGCCAGGCCCTCCGCAAGCTCACCGGTACCATCTCAAAGACACGCACCTGCCTCATCTTCATCAACCAGATCCGCATGAAGATCGGCGTGATGTTCGGCAATCCCGAGACGACGACGGGCGGCTTCGCCCTGAAGTTCTATTCCTCCATTCGGCTGGAAGTCCGCAAGGTGGAAAGCATCGCGCGCGGCAACGAGGAAGTGGTCGGCAACAAGGTCCGGGTCAAGGTCGTGAAGAACAAGGTGGCTCCTCCCTTCCGCAAGGCAGAGATGGACATCATGTTCGGCAAGGGGATTTCCGCCGTCGGCAGCCTCCTGGAAGCGGCAATCCAGGCCAACATGATAGAGAAAGCCGGGAGCTGGTATTCCTACGGCAAGGAAAGAATCGGCCAGGGCGTCGAAAACGCACGCCTCTTCCTGGAATCGAATCCCGCGGTCTACGCGGAGCTCGATAAGAAGCTCAGGGAGATCCTGTTCCCCAAGGGCGGCGCCGGCGCTCCGGCGGCCGCGGCGGCAGAACCGGTGCCGGAGCCGGTCGTTGTCGCCCCCATGTCGCGCAGCCGTCCTGCCGCGCCGGCACCGGCCGCTGCTGACGGTGAAGACGGGGACGCGGACCCGGGCAAGGAGCTGTTCTAGCTGGCGCATCACGTGCGCTGCTTCATCGGCCTGGGCTCGAACGTCGGCAACAGGAGGGAGAACCTCCTGGCCGCGTGGAGAATGCTCTCCCCGCACTGTGGATCAATGACGCTTTCCAGTGTCTATGAGTCGCGTCCGCTGTATGTCTTGGAGCAGCCCGCCTACCTCAACGCGGTGGGCTCAGTGCAGACCGAGCTCGAGCCGCACGCGCTCCTGGAAGCGCTCCACGAGGTCGAGCGCAAGCTCGGCAGGGACAGGTCCCGGGAGAAGCGCATGGGACCCCGCACGCTGGACCTGGACATCCTCCTGTACGGCGAGCTCGTGACGGAAACGCCGGACCTGGTCGTGCCGCATCCGCGGCTCCTTGAACGCGCTTTCGTGCTCGTGCCGCTTCTCGAGCTGGATCCCGGGCTCCTTGACCCGCGCACCGGAACCCCCTTCGCACTCGCCCTGGCGGCGCTGGACAACGCGGGCGGAGGCCCCGAAAGCCGGGGTGTTTACCTTTCCGACGCGCAATAGTATACTCTGCCGGCAGTTCCGACGCGTGCGCGCCGGTCGCCGGGGCGGAAGCCGCGACAGCACGGGACGCACCGCAGCAGCCGCACATCGCTGTTCCTCAAGCCAAATTGAAGGGAGTCATGTCTCGTAGAAATGTCTGACGTGAGCACGAACGCGGGGGAGAAGCAGCATTTCCACCTGGGCGACTTTGACGGCCCGCTGGATCTCCTGCTCTTCCTCATCAGGAAATCCGAGGTCAACATCTACGACATCCCCATCGCCTCGATAACGGAGCAATACCTCTCGTTCCTGGGCTTCGCCACGCGCGTCGACCTGGACACCATGACCGACTTCTACCTGATGGCCGCCACGCTCCTGTACATCAAGAGCAAGATGCTCCTGCCGGTGGAGCTCAGCATGGATGATGAGCTCGAAGATCCCCGCAAGGAGCTGGTGGAAAAGCTCATCGAGTACCAGAGGTTCCGAAAACTCACCGACCTGATGTCCGACAAGGAAGGCGAGGTGGAGTGGATCATCGAACGCACCCGGACGCAGCGCATCCTCCCGTTCGTCGACGAGGGGATATGGGAGCAGGTGAACGTCTGGGACCTGCTGCAGACATTCTCCTCGCTGCTCTCCAACCTCTCCTCCGAGCGCATCATCGACCTCTACGAGGAGGTGAGCGTGAACGAGAAGATCACCCTTGTCGCGGAGATCCTGGAAGGGAAGGAAGAGTTCCTGTTCACCGACCTCGTTCGCAAGAGGACGATCCTGGAGATCGTGTGCTCCTTCTGGGCCGTGCTGGAGCTGGTGAAGGAGAGACGCATCCTGGTGCTGCAGAACAGGCTTTTCGGTGACATCCGGATCCGGGCGCGCCATGACGACTCGCCCCTGCCGCTGTTCCGCGCGGACGAGTCGTTCCTGGAGGATGAAGCTTCCCTGGACGATGTCCCGCCTGAAGGAGCGACGCATGGAGCTGAGTAAGGACGCCGCCCTCGTGGAGGCGGTGCTTCTCCTCGAAAACGACCCGGTGGAGCCGCGGAAGCTCGCCGCGATCACCGGCCTCACCACGGAGGCGGTCGAGGAAGCCATTGCCCAGCTGCGGGCGGCGCTGGAAGCCGACGCGCACGGGCTGGACATGGTGGAGATCGGCGGGGGGTTCTCTTTCGCGCCGCGCAAAGACCTCTGGGAGCAGCTGCGGGAACGCTACGGGAAGAGCGCCGAGAACAGGCTTTCCAAGGCCGCGCTGGAGACGCTCGCCATCATCGCCTATTCCCAGCCCATCACGCGCGCCGAGATCGAGG
Organism: uncultured Spirochaetota bacterium; assembly: GCA_963768665.1. Classification (GTDB taxonomy): domain Bacteria; phylum Spirochaetota; class Spirochaetia; order SZUA-6; family Fen-1364; genus Fen-1364. Next base: position 559,175 of record CAVYIU010000009.1, read on the forward strand.
GGATCCGCGGCGTTTCTGCCGACGGCATGATCAAGCTCCTGCTGAGCCGGGCCTTCATCCGGGAGGTGGGAAAGAAAGACGTTCCCGGGAAGCCCGTCCAGTACGGCACCACGCGCGAGTTCCTCAAGGCCTTCCGCCTGAACACCATCTCCGATCTCCCGAAGCTCGACGGGCTGGAAAGGGAACGCTTTGAGCAGGAGTAGCGCCGACGCCCCGGTCCGGCTTCAACTGTACCTTGCCCGCTGCGGCCTGGGGTCACGGCGCAGCTGTGAGACGCTGATCGAGCAGGGCAGGGTGAGCATCAACGGCGTCCCCGTTGCCAGGCCGGGCGAAAAGGTGGGGCCGTCCGACACGGTGACTGTCAATGGGCGCACGGTCACCCCCTCGTCCTCCCTCGTGTACCTGGCGGTCCACAAGCCGCGCGAGTTCCTCTGCGCGAGCTCCGACCCCGAGCATCGCCCCCTCGTGAGTGACCTGTTTTCCCGGGCTGTCAAGGAAAGGCTCTTTCACGTCGGCAGGCTCGACTTCCTGTCGACCGGCCTCATCCTGTATACCAATGACGGTGCCTTCGCGAAGATCGTCAGTCATCCCGGTACGCGCATCGAAAAGGAATACCTCGTGGAGACCGCTCGTGACGTGGACGAGGACCTGATGCGCCGCTACGTGAAGGGGATCCGCGTCGGAGAGGTCACCTACCACTGCACCCGGTACACGCTGCGGGGTCCCAAGTCCGTGCTCATCACCCTCGTGGAGGGCAAGAACCGCGAGATCCGCAACGTTTTCGCCAGCAGGAACATACGCCTGAAGCGTGTTCACCGACTGCGGATCGGTCCCGTGACCCTGCACGGAATGGCTCCCGGGCACTTTCGAAGGCTCACGCCGCGCGAGGTGGCCTGGTTTCTCGGCCGCACGGCTTCCCCGCCGCCGCGAAGGCCGCGTTCCGGTGATACGCCGGGACACGATGCGTCGGGATGCGCCGCGCCAGGAACCCGCTGCGCGGGACGGCTTCCGCGGCGGACGCCGCGGCGGGGCTGGAAAGGCACCCCGGGAAACAACGCGTCGGCCTCCCGGGAGGTCCCCCCGCCGATGATCGTCGCAATAGACGGGCCTGCGGGAGTGGGCAAGAGCACCGTGGCGCGAAACGCCGCCGAGGAGGTCGGGTTCCTCTACCTGAACTCGGGCAACTTCTACCGTGCCGTGACCCTTGCTGTTCTCGAGGGTGGAACGAAGCCTGACGATGCTGACGCCGTCCTGGAGGCGGCCAGGGCCTGCCGCATGGAGCTATCCGGCGGGAAGCTTCACCTCGACGGCCGCTGCGTGGAGGACCGCCTTCACAGCGACGCGGTGGACCGCTGGGTCGCGGCGCACTCGGCCATCCCCGGCGGTGCGGGATGTCGTGAACACCCGCCTGCGCGCCCTCGCCGCCGGGCGTGACGTCGTCGTGGAAGGACGGGACATCGGGACAGTCGTGTTCCCGGGCGCCGACGTGAAGATCTTCCTGGACGCCGACGTGGCGACGCGGGCAGCGCGCCGCCATGGCCAGGGCGTGAGCGGCATGAGCGTCGACCAGATCGAGCAGTCCATCCGTTCCCGTGACACCCTTGACCGGACGAAGCGCACCGGACGGCTCGCTGCCGCACCGGATTCCGTGCGGATTGACACCTCGCACTTGACCATAGATGAAGTTTGTGAGAGAGTAGCGGGAGCAATTCTCGTGAGCAGAAATAATCCGGGAGACATACGCGGACCATGAGCACAGAAGAGAAGAAGAGACTCGCTCCGGAAGCGGAGAACCAGCTCCAGGAGCAGTACGTCCAGTCCCTCCAGCCCATCGAAGAAGGCCAGATGATCCCCGGCCGGGTCATCGAGGTCGACAACGATTACGTCTACGTCGACGTGGGCTACAAGTCAGAGGGGAAGATAGCGTCCAACGAGTTCGACACAAAGCCCCAGATGGGCGAGACGGTCTACGTGATCCTCGTTCGCAAGGAAGGCCGCGAAGGCCAGGTCATCGTGTCAAAGCGCAAGGCAGACGAGAAGATCTTCTGGAAGGATCTCCGCATCGCCTTCGACGAGCACAAGCCTGTGCAGGGGACCATTGCCCACAAGATCAAGGGCGGCTATGAGGTGGACCTCGGAAACGACATCCGTGCCTTCCTGCCCCTGTCCAAGGTGGACGTGAAGAGGCCGAGCGAGAACTCCGACTACGTCGGGGTCAAGTCGTCCTTCTACATCGACCGCCTCTACGCCAAGGGCAAGACGAACATCGTCGTCTCGCGCCGTGACTGGATGGAAGAGGATATCCGCAAGCGCCGCGAGGAGTTCTTCGGGCAGGTCCACATCGGCGACACCGTGGAAGGTATCGTGAAGAGCTTCACCTCCTTCGGCGCGTTCGTCGACCTGGGCGGCTTCGACGGCCTCCTCCACATCAACGACATGAGCTGGGGGCACGTGACCCGGCCCAAGGACTTCGTGAAGCTCGGCGAATCCATCCAGCTGAAGGTCATCCGCCTGGAGCCCCAGGAAGGCCGCATCAACCTGAGCCTCAAGCACTTCACCGAGGACCCGTGGAACCACTTCGAGGAGAAGTACCACATCGGCGACGTGGTGAAGGGCAAGGTGACGAAGCTCGCGGACTTCGGCGCTTTCATCGAGATCGAGGAAGGCATCGAGGGCCTGGCGCACATCTCCGAGCTGTCCTGGGTGCGCAAGGTGAAGCACCCCCGCGACGTGCTGAAGGTCGGTGACGTGGTGGAGACGAAGATCCTCAACTACGACATCCAGCAGGGCAAGTTGTCCCTGGGCCTCAAGCAGGTCCTCCCGAACCCGTGGGACGACATCGACCAGAGGTATCCCGTCGGCATGCGCCTGACGCGGAAAGTCGTCCGCGCGAGCCCCTACGCCCTGTTCTTCGAGATCGAAGAGGGGATCGACGGTGTCATGCACGTGGACGACATGTCGTGGACCAAGAAGATCAGGAACGCCTCCTCCTTCGCAAAGGTCGATGACGAGATCGAGACCATGGTCATCGGGATCGACAAGGAGCGCGGCAAGGTCCAGCTCGGCGTCAAGCAGCTTTCCGAGGATCCGTGGGAGTCCATCGCCCGCGCGTATCCCCGCGGCGCCATCATCTCCGGCGAGATCACGAATATCACCGACTTCGGCTTCTTCGTGCGGGTCCAGGGCGGCATCGAGGGCCTCGTGCACAAGATGAACATCGTGGATGACCGCGTCGAGCCTCTCGAGACGGCCATGGCGAAGTACAAGGTCGGGGATACGGTCCAGGCGGTCGTCACCGAGGTGAGCCCCGCCAAGCAGAAGCTCTCCCTGAGTCTCCGGGACTACGTGAAGAAGGTCCAGCGCGAAGAGATGGACAAGTACATTCACGACGAGTCAAAGCAGGACACCGTTTCCCTCGGAGACATGCTGAAGGACAAGATCAAGGGATAGGTGGTGGACCGCTGCCACGCGCGCGGGGAGCGACCCCTGCGATTCTCATTCTGCACGATCCATGGCGGGATGAAAGTCAACGGCGGCCGCCTCGGCCCCGGAGATCGTTCAACATGAAAATCGCTCCGGCCGAAGCGCACAATGAGCGCGGGGAGCGGCCTGCCGAATGCTGAGATTCGCCGCCGACCGCGAGAAGCTCGAAGTCCTGTTCGACATCTATACCCGCATCAACTCCACCTACGGGGACACCAAGGAGCTCCTCACGCGCATCATTGAATCGGCCACGGAGCTCACGGAAGGAGAGGCCTCCTCCCTCATGCTGGTGAACCCGGAGAACAACAAGCTCTACTTCGAGATCGCCCTCGGGCCGAAAGGCCCGAGCGTGAAACAGTATTCCATCAACATGGGGGAAGGGATCGCCGGCCGGGTCGCGGAAAAGAACACGTCGCTCATCGTGAACGACGCCCAGAACGACGCGCGCTTCTTCCCCGACATCGCGCAGAAGATCGGGTTTCCCACCACCTCCATCCTCGCGGTTCCCATGCGCGTGAAGGACAAGCTGGTGGGGGTCGTGGAGATCCTCAACAAGAAGGGCGGCAAGAAGTTCACCGAGGAAGACCTGCAGTGGCTGGAGATCTTCTCCACGCAGGCCGCCATCGCGGTGCAGAACGCCCGTTCATTCCAGAAAGTGCGAAATGAATTGAGTGTTCTCCAGGACAAGGTGCAGGTCGACCAGGGCTGGCACACCTTCATCGGAGAGAGCAAGGTCATCCGCGAGAGGCTGGAGATCGCACGCAAGGCTGCCCAGACGGATTCCTCGGTGCTCCTCCTGGGGGAGAGCGGCGTCGGCAAGGAGCTCTTTGCGGAGCAGATCCACCTGGCCAGCCCCCGGAGCGCCCGCCCCTTCGTCAGGGTGAACTGCGCCGCCATACCGGAGGCCCTCCTCGAGAGCGAGCTCTTCGGTCACGTGAAGGGCGCCTTCACCGACGCCGTCGCTGACAGGCGGGGCAGGTTTGAGCTCGCCGACGGCGGGACGCTCTTTCTCGACGAGATCGCCGACATGCCGCTGGCGCTCCAGGCGAAGCTCCTGCGCGTGCTGCAGAACAAGACTTTCGAGCGGGTCGGGGCGAGCGAGAGCACGCAGGTCAACGTGCGGATCATCGCGGCAACCAATCACCTGCTGGAAAAGGAGGTTGCCGCGGGGCAGTTCCGCGCGGACCTCTTCTACCGCCTGAACGTCCTTCCCATCCAGATCCCGCCCCTGCGCGAGCGCCGGGAGGATATTCCGCTCCTGGCGGCGTTCTTCCTGAGAAAGCATTCGCGGGAGACAAAGAAGCAGTTGACCGGCTTCAGCGATGACGCCATGGGCGTCCTTCTTTCCTACGGCTGGCCGGGCAACGTGAGGGAGCTGGAGAACGCCGTAGAGCGCGCGGTGGTGTTCAGCAAGGACGAGCGCATTCGGGCGGAGTCGCTGACGCTCAATACCGGGGGGCTCCTGGCCGACGAGGCCTTTTCCGAACGCACCCTCCGCGAGGCATTGAACATCTTCAAGAAACACTTTATCACGAAGGCACTCGAATCGAACGGGTGGCACCAGACGAAGACGGCGAAGGCGCTCGCAATTCAGCGAAGCTACCTGTCCAAGCTCGTTCGCGAGCTGGGCATCATGAAAGACAGAGGGACCGCGTAGCGGTCGGTAGACCGCAGAGCGGTCGGTAGACCGCAGAGCGGTCGGTAGACCGCAGAGCGGTCGGTAGATCGCAGAGCGGACGCTATACCGCAGGGGGGAGTGAGGACATGCAGGGAGTACAACAGCAAGGGGCACAGGGGCGCGCTCCCGCGGAGCCGATCCGCCGGCGCATCAACGCGTTCCTGGCCCGCTCGGTCCAGAGGTTCCGTTTCGTTCTCCTGGGGATCCTCATTGTCGGGGCGGCGTTCTTCCTCGGGTACATCATCTACGGCGAGATCAACAAGAAGCTGGTGAGCGACTCGACGGCGATAGCGGAGGCGGCGCAGTCCGCGTTCACCGCGTGGGAGTCGGAAAGCGACACCACCAAGAAGACCTCGGAACAGAAGGCACTCTCGGAGAAGCTCGACTCCCTCATCAAGCGCTACCCGCGCCAGTACGGGGCGCAGCGGGGCCTGTTCATCAGGGCAGATCTCAACTACCAGACGAAGGCCTGGGACGCGGCGCGCAAGGACTACGAAGCGCTTGCCTCCCGCTTCCCGAACAGCTACCTTGCCCCTGTGAGCCTCTTCAACGCGGCGGTCTGCGCGGAAGAAACCGGGGACATGGCGGGTGCCCTGAAGCTGTACGGCATGGTGTCCGCGAACGACAAGGATTCCACCGTCGCGCCCCGTGCGCTGTTCGACTCCGGCAGGGTCGCCGAGGCGCAGGGTTCATGGACCCAGGCACAGGCGGCGTACGAGCAGCTTGATTCGGCCTACGCGCAGAGCATCTGGGACAAGCTCGCGAAGAACAGGATCATCGAGCTGAAAGTCGAGGGGAAGATAAAGTAGCCGGGCGGCAGGACGGCAGCACCGCGGCGCCGCACGCCAACCGTGCCGGTCCCCGCGGAGGAGACATCCGCGGGCGGACCGCGGCACGGAGGATGATCGGATGGCGGGAAAAAAGGCGGCGTCGAAGTTCCTTGAAACCCGATACTTCGGCCTCGTCATAGGGTTGGTTGTCTTCCTCATCCTGCTCGCCCTGAGCTCCGGCACCGTCATCCTGAAAGGAATCGAGCAGACTCTCCTCGACCTGAACTTCCGCCTGCGCAACGGCATCTCCAGCAGCCGGCTCCAGGAGGGCGTTTCCGTCGTCCAGAAGAATGACCGCATCTCCCCCGACATCATGATCCTCGGGATCGATGACCGGTCTCTCGGCGGTTCGGCCGGTGGCCTTTTCCTCGCTACCGCCACGCGGACCTCCTGGACGCCTTTACACGCGTGAAGGACAAGGGGCAGCGGGAGCGCGCCGTGTTCATCGACGTCTTCTTTATCGAGCCTTCCGAGACCCCGGAAGACGACGCACTCCTGGTGAGCAGCATCAAGAACAACGGTCACGTGTACCTGGAGACGTTCCTCACCGACAACCAGAATCCCCCGGGAACCGACGACGAGTTCTTCGGCCGGCAGGACATCCTGGACCAGAAGAGCGGGACGATCACCGACATCAAGGGTGACTGGCTGAAGGTGAACACGTTCTTCGGCCTGCAGTCTCCCCTGAAGCCCTATGCGCGCGCCGTGGCCGGCTACGGGCACGCCAATTTCTTCGCGGATGGCGACCAGGTCTATCGACGGCAGCCCCTCGTTGTCAGGCTGTCACGGCTGGAAGAAGAGATCCCGTTCGACGACCTGAAAGTGGATACGCCGGTGGACCGGGCCGGGTTCGAGCGGCTGGCATGGATCGGCAAGGACAGCGTTGCCCACGATATTCCTCTCCCGCTGACCGTGGCCGTGCTTGCCGACCTGAAGCGGCAGCTCGAGAAGTCGGCCCCGCTGCGCGTGGAAGAAAAAACCGAGACCACGCCGGCGCGCAGCTACTACGTGGTGCGCAAGTACAAGGATACGTTCCTCCCGTCCATCACCCTGTCCCTCGCGCTGGACTACATGAACAGGAAGTTGTCCGACATCGAGGTGGTCCTGGGCAAGTATATCCGCATTCCTTCGCCCCAGTCCTTCAACGTCGACACCCAGGCATGGGAACCGTACAAGCTCCTGGTGGCGCCGGCGCAGGTGGACAAGGACGGCAACGTCACCAGGGAGGCTCAGTACAAGACCCTGGACGAGATCAAGATCCCCATCGATGAGACCGGTTCCCTGCAGATCAACTTCATGGGGTACCCCTCCAGCGCCAGCCCCGACGAGCAGCAGACCTTCCCGATCCGCTCCTACTCCGGGTACGCGGGAGCCGCGCCGCCGCCGGATCCTGCCAAGTGGCCGAACACCAAGAGGGTGGGGAACATGATCCTCATGGTGGGCGCCTTTTCGCAGGGAACGGCATCCGACCAGAAGCCGACTCCCTTCGGGCTCATGTACGGGATCGAGGTGCACGCCAACGCCCTCAACACGATCCTCATGAACAACTTCCTCAGGAGCGCCGGCAGCGGCGTGAACACCCTTCTTCTCTTCGCGCTGATCATGCTCGTCTCGCTCATGGTCTCCCGGCTGTCCACGGTCTGGTCCCTGGTCGTGACGATAGGGTCCATGATCGTGTACTTCGTGGTCTACACGCTCCTGTTCGACCTGGACAACACGATCATCGACTTCAGCGGTCCCGCGATCGGGGTCTTCCTCTCCTTCCTCGCGGTGGTCGCCTACCGGATGATTTTCGAAGAGCGCGACAAACGCCGCATCCGCGACATGTTCGGCAAGTACGTCAGCCCCGCCGTTGTCGACGAGATATTGAAGAACCCGCCCGAGCTCGGGGGCGTCGACAAGTACATGACCGTCTTTTTCTCCGATATCCGCGGCTTCACCAGCTTGTCGGAACGTCTTCCGCCCCAGGAGCTCGTCAACCATCTCAACCAGTACCTGACGCCCATGACCGACCTCATCCTCGAGTACAAGGGAACGCTCGACAAGTACGTGGGCGACGAGATCATGTGTTTCTGGGGAGCCCCGCTTCCGGAGCCCGACCACGCCCTCCTTGCCTGCAAGTGCGCCCTGCGGCAGATGGAAGTCCTGGCCGAGATGAACAAGGGATGGCCGCCGGAGAAACGGCTGGACATCGGCATCGGCCTCAACACGGGCAAGATGACGGTGGGGAACATGGGCTCCCTGGGCCGGATGAACTACACGGCAATAGGTGACGAGGTCAACCTCGGGGCCAGGCTCGAAGGCACCAACAAGGGCTACTACACCGAGAGCGCGGGTCACTACAGCAGGGTCATCATCAGCGAGTACACCTACAGCCTCGTCAAGGACAAGGTGATCGTCCGCGAGCTGGACAACCTCCGCGTGAAAGGGAAGAACAAGCCCGTGGTGATCTACGAGCTGGTGGACGTCATCGAGGGTCTCACGCCCCCGGCGAAGGTCGAGGGCAAGGGAAAGGTGGCGGCCGGGTCCGCGATTTGATGGAACAGGACAGTCCCCCCGGGAAGCGCCGTCGCGTGGCCCTGCTGCTCCGCCTGGGAGCTGCGCTCGTTGCCGTCCTGCTCAGCACGGCCGGATGCGGCCTGCCGGATGCGTACTACCTCAGCCCGCCCAACGTACCCGCGCCTACCGGCTCCCTGGTCAACAGCTTTGTCATCCTGCCCACCGACCACAGCAGCGAGCCGGATTTCCGCGGCTACGAGCTTTACTACAAGCTTTACAGTCCCGCGACACCACCCGTGGCTGATCAGAATCTCGGCACTGCCGCCACCACCAGCACTACCACCGTGGACGCGCTGATGACGGCGAGCGGGTTCCTGACGCTCTGCCGGGGCCCTGTCGTCAGCGCGCCGGCCACCGCCTTGCCCCAGGCGGTGGCCCAGGACACGTCGTCTGAGACCAGGAACGTGCCGCTGATCCTCATCGACCCGTCAGACCGGGGCTCGAGTTTTTCCATCACGATCAATTTCAACCCCGTCAACCAGCTCGGCAATGATTCGACGACGAACTACACTTATACTGCTCCTACCGGCGCCTACCAGCAGGAGATCGACCGGGATGTCGACGGCACCATCTCCGGCGTTCAGCGCTGCATGCCCTTCACCCTGGGACAGGGATACTACAAGTCCACGGACCCGGACATCGTCATCAGCGGCATCAACTCGTCCACCATCCAGGGCACTGTCGTCTACATCGCCGTCTACGCGGTGAGCTACGGCCTGCAGAATCTATCCACGCCAATCTGGTCGTACCCCGTCTACATGGGGTATCTTGAGCTTACGACCTCATTCTCACCGTAAGGAGACGACAAGGGTCATGTGGTTCTATTATTTCCGGGTTGGCCTGACGTACGTCACCATTGGCGTCGCATCTGCGGTCTTCTTCTTCTTCGTCGTGAAAAAGCCCGTCCTGGGCAAGCTCTGGGGTGCGATCATAGTCGGGCTTGTCGGCTCGTTCCTGGGGGGGCTCGTTGACCAGCTCTTCTCCCGCACCATCCAGTACCTCTCGGATGTGAACTCGGTGAACGTGTTCGCCGCGCTTGCCACGTCGCTCCTCATGATATGGCTGCTCTCCAAGGCAAGCTACCCGAGGTAGGGGAGGGGACCAGCGGTGGGCGGAGTACCGCGATCCGAGATCCGGCCCGGGGCACGGGTCTCGATCGTTCAGAAGGCTGACCAGGGAAGCGGCCGTCGGACCGAGGGGATCGTCGCCGACATCCTCACGAGCTCTCCCACGCACCCCCACGGCATCAAGGTCCGGCTTTCCACGGGCGAGGTGGGAAGAGTCCAGGAGATCCTGGACGCAGGGCGGGAGCAGTGACCGCCAGGCGCGGCGTCGTGCAGGTTCGTGCCTCCTTCCTGGCCTTCCTCTTGCTGACAGCAGCGGCGCAGGGCCGCGCAGCAACCCTGGATGCACTCGGGGACGGCGTCGCCCTCGGCTTGAGCGCGGGATTCGCAGGGGCAAGCGAGCTCCTGATACGGTTTGCCCCGCCGCAGCCCGCCACCCCTGAAAGCTCCTACGAAATGCTTTCGCCAATAGACCTGCGGTTCCTCTTTCCGTACTCACGCAGCGCCGATGTCACGAGCACTGTCCTGGAAGCAGCAGCCATGCTGACGCCCGTCGCGATGTCCCTCGTCTCCGGTCGGAACGTATCCCTCGGGGACCTCGTTGCCTACGCGGAGTCTTTCGGTGTCGCCCTTGGTGTCAAGAATGTCATCAAGTATTTCCTTCCGCAGTATCGGCCCTACGTCTACGAGGGCGGGGCCGAGGGAGTGGACCCTGCCGAAGACAACCAGGCCTTTCCCTCCGGGCATGCGACGATGGCGTTCACCGCGGCGGCTTTCTCCACCTACCTCTACGTCGAAAGCCTCCCGGGAAGCGCTTCGCTCCTGCCGTTCGTGGTTGCCAACTACGCCCTTGCTGGCCTTACCGCGTCGTACCGCGTCCTCTCCGGCATGCACTTCGTAAGCGACGTCCTGGTCGGCGCAGCGATAGGCATGCTCTGCGGGCTGGTGATCCCTGCCATGGTAAGGCCGGCAATAGAGGCTGCCCGGTGAAGTGCGCGAAAGCGCCCCAGGAATTAGGGGACCTGCTGGCGCCCAGGGCTCCAAGGAAGAAAGCTCGCAGGAAATCTGCTGGGGAGTAAGGGGGCCGTTCGCGGCCAAGCTTATCGGCCAATGTGGTTATTGGTAATTGTCGTCTTCGTTACTTCCGATAATCAATATTCTGTCTACTTCCAAAGACTTCTGATTCAAACCCCCACAAGCCCACAGTATGGAATCCTGCGCGCCATGTACCAATTGCTGCCCGAGCCAGAGCTGCCCTGGAGCTACTCAGTTCCCCTGCACCTGCTGGTCATCCTGGGCAAGAAGCGGCCCAAGGAAAGGCCTCTTGAGCTGGCGGGCGGAAAGATCCTGGTACGTGCCTGCGGCGGTCTGCGAAGATAGCAGGATCCAGAGGCTGCGAGCCTCCTCCGCCTGCTCGTTCGCGAATGATGCTGCCGCGAGATAATACAGGCACTTGTAGTACTCGGTGTCGGCGACGAACGTCGTGATCTCGCTCGACGAGCCGAAGCTGCCAAGCAACCCTTTCATTGTCATAAACTGGTAGTCGACGTCGCGATCCCGGAGGAAGCGGTTGATCTGGCTGGTGCGGTAGATCGTTGCGTAGAGCAGGTGCGACACCGCCGCCGCATACCTCCCGGTGCGATAGTAGAACCAACCCAGGCTGGCGTGGGCAGCGGCTGCAAACGAGCGATCGAAGCTGTAGAGCACCAGGACCCGGTCGAGGCCCTTGTCGTTGTAGTTCTTCTCTACCTGGGACCGCATGCGCATGTTGGCAGTTTCCTGGTAGTTGCTGTCATCCTGGACTATGAGTGTCAGCTTGTCTTCCATAGCCTTGTAGCGGCCAGTCGCCTGAAGGAGATTCGCGCTCTTGTAGAGCACATCATATTGCATATCCGGAACCATAAGGGATTTTCTCAGGTTGTATGCTTTGTCGTACTGTGCAAGAGCAAGGTCTAGTTCGCCCTCCTCGGTATAAACGTCCCCTATTGCCATTTCGGCCTCCGGGAAGACGCCTGCCCGAAGAATCGCCTCCTTGTAGAGACTGAGAGCCTTACCGAACTCGCGCTGGGCCATCGCGGCGTTGCCCTGCTCGTAGAGCATCCAGTCTTCAGAGGCGCTGGAAGCAGCGTGTGAAGCGAAAGGCGCGAGAAGCATGGGAAGAGCCACGGCCGCGAGCCAGGATTTCATGCCTTGGCCTCCGCCAACGTCCGGGCACAAGGTGCGCCGCTCCCACCGTTGTGAACCGGTGCGCCGTCTCTGGACCGCTCGGCGGGACCAGGCACCTGCCGCTCCTACCAGGCCGCCAAGAGCACGATGTCCGCCTTCGTGGTCACCACGTCCTTCACGGGAGCGGAATACGTCAGGGTCCGCTTGTCGGGTGACAAGGTCCCGACGGGCGCGGAGGTGATGGGTCGAGGAACGTTCAGCACGAAGCTGAGGGTATAATCGGAAAAGAGGGCATCGAACATCTGCAGGGTACTGTCCGAGACAGGTTGGGCCGGGGCCCTGGCGACCACCTGCGTGAATGTCCTCGCGGTGCCGTCCGACGCGAGCTTCAGGCCGGCGTCGCGGAAAGCGTCCAGTCGGGCGAGCGCGTCGAAGGAATCGAATGCCAGCTGCACGGAGATCGTGATGTCCTTTTCGTTCTCGGACCTGTCGAACCGCGTCACGCGGACCTTCCCCTTGGAGCTCTCCACTGCCCTGTCGAAGTCCGCGCGGGAAAGCGGCAGGGGTACGACGGTTCCCCCCGTGGAGGAAAGGCCAAGGTCGGCGACGAGCTGCGAGACCCGGTAGGTCAGGGCGAGCGTCCCCGAGCCATCGTCCTGGAGCGTGAGCCGGCTGTCGACGGCGATGCAGGAAGACAGGATGAGCAGCGCGGCAGTGAGGAGGACGGCGATCTTTCGCATTCGGTTTTCCTTCGGGGCCATTATAGCGGATTCGGCACCGAAGTGCCAGAGAGCGCGCCGCGCGCGGCGCCCGGGGGGGCCGACGGCCGATGCGCGCGCAGCTCTACGAGGTAGCGCTGCGGTGGTTGTACCAGTTCTTGGCCTTGCGCTTGGTGAGCTGTTCCTCGCGGTGCGCCCAGTAGTACTGGAGGGTCCTTGAGTTTTCACAGGAGTGGCAGATGGCCTTGCCCGAGCGGAACTCCCTTTGAGAAAGCCACTTGCCGCAGCGCTCGCACCTGCGCTCGTTCGCGTGGGGGTCGCGCGCGTCGTGGAGGAAATAGTAGCTCGAGCGGATCTTCATCAGGTTGCGGTGCGAGACCTGGCCCGTGTTGAGCCAATGGTGGATCGTCGACTGTGTGCGCTGAAACATGCGGGCAAGATCCGACTTGGTCATCCCCCACGTGTTCATCATCCAGTCGAGCATCTCGCGAACGGGAGGGTCTTCCGGCAGTTCTCCAGCCACTTCGATTACCTCGCTCCCTCCTTATCGGCAACGCACCGCTATTCTCTAAAGGGGAAGGCGGACTCTGCCGAAGGGTCCCGGGCCCGCCTATTCCCACTCGATGGTGGCGGGAGGCTTGCTCGAGATGTCGTAGACCACCCGCCCGATCTCGGGAATCCGGTTGGTGATGAGCGACGATATCTCCAGGAGATCCGTCATGGCAAATGGATAGACGTCGGCCGAGATGGCGTCCAGGGAAGCCACCGCGCGCAGGGAGAGAACGTGGCCGTAGCGCCGCGCGTCTCCCGAGACACCCACGGAGCGCACGGGAAGCAGCACGCAGAATGCCTGCCAGATCTTCTCGTACAGGGCGCGCGAGCGAAGCTCCTCGATGAACAGGGCATCGGCGGCGCGCAGGAGATCGCACTTTTCCTTCGTGACCTCCCCGATGATCCGCACCGCGAGGCCGGGACCGGGGAAAGGGTGGCGGTACACGAGGGAACGCTTCAGGCCCAGGGCGAGCCCGAGCTCCCGCACCTCGTCCTTGTAGAGCGTGCGCAGAGGCTCGATGATGAGGCCGGCAGCGCGCTTGGCCTCCACGAGCGGCGAGCGCACGTTGTGGTGCGTCTTGATGACGGTGGCCTTGTTTCCCACTCCCCTGCCCGACTCGATCAGGTCGGTGTAGAGGGTGCCCTGCGCCAGGAACGAATCCCTGATGCCCAGGCGGGCGATCTCGGCCTCCTGGACCTTCATGAACAGGTCCCCGATGACGCGCCTTTTCTCCTCGGGGTCCGTGACACCCGCGAGACCCTCGTAGAACCGCCGGGAGGCATCCACGGCGTGGACATGCCGGGCGCCGAGCTCGGAGAGGCTCACGAGCACCTCCTCGGACTCCCGCTGCCGCATGAGCCCCGTGTCGATGTACATGAGGTGCACGCGATCCGCGTCGAGGCTGGCGAGCAGGAGCGCGGCGACGACGCACGAATCCACGCCGCCCGAGATGAGCAGCACGACCTGCCTCTCCCCGACCTCGGCCACGAGTCCCTCGCGCTCCCGGGCGAGAAAGGCGGCCATGTCCCATCCCTTGCGGGCCCCGCAGATGTCGAAGAGGAACCCTTCCAGGATGTCCATCCCGTGCTCGCAGTGGCTGATCTCGGGATGGAACTGCACGCCCCAGATCCTGCGCGCCTCGTCGACGAACGCTGCGGGGATGCCGGACTCCGAGCGCGCGATCACCCGGAAGCCCTTCGGCTCGACCGTGAGGGAATCGCCGTGACTCATCCACGAGACGAAGGACGGTGACGGGACCCGGCCGAACAGGGCGGTCGGCTCGTTCACCGTGACGCGCGCACGCCCGTATTCCTTCTTCCCGAGCGGGGCGATGGTTCCCCCGAGATCGGCGGTGACACGCTGCAGGCCGTAGCAGATGCCGAGCATCGGCACGCCGGCGGCGTAGAGACGCCGGTCGAGCTCGGGCGCGCCCTCCTCGTAGACGGAATACGGGGAACCCGAGAGGATGATCCCTTTCACCTCCTCGAGGGGAAGGCGCTCGAGGGGAGTGTCGCCGTGCACGATCTCGCTGTAGACGCCGAGCTGCCGTATCCTGCGCCCGATGAGCTGCGTGCTCTGGCCGCCGAAGTCCAGGACGAGGATCGTGTCCATCAGGCAGGCAGCCCCGCGCGTACCTGTCGAACCACGGCATCGTAGGTGTCGGCGAGCTCGCGCGCGCGTTCCGGTGCGATCCCCCGGTAGTTGGCGGGGTCCGAGAAGAAGACGGCAGCGTCCACACCCCGCGTGACAGCGAGCTGCCTCACGAGAAGATCCCACAGGCCGGCGTCCTGCTGGAGGACATCGACCAGCCGCGCACCCGTCTTCTCCGCCTTGACCGTCGCGGTGCGGATGCGCTCGTGCGCATCCCTGTCACCGGCGAGGGCGACCAGGACATACATCGGCTCGGAGAAGATCATGTCGCCCGACTGAGAAAGGTTCTGTGCCATGCGGGCCCGGTCGACGCCCAGCGCGTGGACGACGGACCGCATGCGGTCCACCGCGGCGGCGAACCCCGCGAGGTAGTCGGCCACGAATCGCGACGAGGCCGAGTTGGTGAGGTCGCGCTGGTGCTCGGATATCTGGTCCATGAAGAAGGTCACCACGCGCGGGCAGAATGCCTTCCACAGGCTTTTCACGTGCTCCGAGTTCCAGGGGTTGCGCTTCTGGGGCATCGTGGAAGAGCCGACCTGTGACTCGGCGAACTCCTCCCGCACCTCGCCGATCTCCGATCTCTGCAGGTTGCGAAGGTCGTCGGCGAGATTCGCGATGATCCCGAACGCGGTGTTGATCTCCAGCAGCAGCTGCAGCAGGTACTCGGGCTCGACGAGCTGCGTCGAATGCTCCGAAGGTTCCAGCCCCAGCTCGGCCAGGACGTCTCTTTCCAGCGCCCGCGGGTCCTTGACCAGGAGGGACGTGGCGTTATAGGCGCCGACGGCCCCGGCGAGCTTGCCGCGGAGGCCGCGCGCCTTCTCCGCGATCCGCTGGATGCTCTTGCCCAGCCGTGCGACGTACTCTGCGAGGGCAAACCCGAACGTGAGCGGCACGGCGTGCTGGCCGTGCGTGCGGCCGATCTGCGGCGTATCCGCCTCCGCGCGCGCCCGCTTGATGAGCTCTTCCTCGAGGTCGAGCAGCAGGGGGAGAAGGACGGTCTGGACGGCGTCGCGGTAGCGCAGCGCCGCCGCCGTGTCCAGGATGTCCACCGAGGTGGCGCCCAGGTGAACGAAGGGCGCAGCCTCGGGGGGAAGATGCCGCTTCAGGACGTTCACGAGGGCACGGACGTTGTGCCGCGTGATCTCTTCCTCGGCGTAGACCTCCTCGGCGCCGAGTGACGCTGCAACGTGATCCAGGGCCTCATCGAGCGATCCCGCGGGTGCGGTAGTCGGGAACACCTTCAGCAGGGCCTTGAGAAGCGCCATCTCCACCTTTGCGCAGTAGAGGACGGATGCCTCCTCGCCGAGCAGCGCGCTGAGACGCGCGAAGAGCCCCGGGTTGGAGAGGGAGTACCGGTGATCGAGCGCGGAGATGTTCTGGAAGATGGGACGCGATTGCATGCGACGGCTCAGGGCGCGCCCTGGGCGCTTCGGTAAAGGGTTTCCGCCTCCAGGACCTTGCCGCCGACCAGCGATTCGAGCTTGACCATTTCCTTTTTCAGGTCGCCGATGATGCGCGTCACCGCCTCTGCCGTGAACCGATTGTCCTCGACGACCGTCCCGATGCTCTCGATGGCGCCTGTCACCTCGCGGTTGGCCCCGAGCTGTTCCTTTACCGAGCGGGACAGCTCGTAGATGAAGGTGGCGTACGCGCCGACGTCGTGCGCGATCGTGTCGAAGATCTTGCCGGCTTCGCGCGAGGATTCCCCTCCCCTCTCGATGACCGTCTCGATCTGGCGGACCCACTTGCTCACCTCGCTCGCGGTCTGCGCCGATTTCTCGGCGAGCGTCCGTATCTCGTCGGCCACGATGGAAAAGCCGCTCTTCTCGTCACCGACGCGGGATGCCTCGATGGCGGCGTTGAGCGCGAGGAGATTCGTCTGGTCGGCGATGTCGTTGATGCGGGCGAGCGCGGCGACCATCCTGTCCACGACGTCGTGGATCCCGAGGATCTCGTCGATGACCCTCTTCAGAATCGTGTTGCCGCTCTCCGAGAACTGCGCGGTGGTCCCGATGGTCGACGCGGAGCGTTCCGTTGACCGGGTGATCGTCTCCATGGCGCTCTGGAGCTGCTCGGCGGCGGCGGTCACCTGCTCTATGCCGGCGGCCTGGTTGCGCGCGCCGCTGGCCACCTTCGCGGACACGTCGACGAGCATGTTGATGAGGTGGTGGAGATTGAAGATGGACGCCGACACGATGTCCATCGTCATCTTGAGTCTCCGGCTGGCCCGCAGGAGGTCCTCGGTGACCAGGTTCTCCCGCAGGGCGGAGGAGAATCGACGCGACGAGAGCGTGACGAGCGCCCCGACGAGCGCGTTCACGGGGATGACGACGATGAACGCCAGGGTGGACGCCGCGGGGAAGCGGAACAGCGCGTCGATCACGGTGATGGCGGGGACGACGCACGCGAGGACGGAAGCGAGGATGCTCTCCTGCAGGGAGAGGCGGAATGCCGCCAGCAGCGGGAAGCTGAGAACCCAGGCTTCCAGGACGAGCAGGGACGGCATGGCGGCCGCGAGGGAGCCCGCGGCCAGCGCGCTCACCGCGAGGACTACCTGCACTGCCGTTTCGACGAGGAGAAACGGGCGGTAGAGAACCTGCACGGGCTTCTTCGCCGCCATCCGCGCGACGACCAGCATCGAGAGGACGAGGAGAACGGCGAAGGCGCCGCCGTCCAGGATGGCCGCGCGGAAACGCCCGGCGAACAACGACAGGAGAAGCACGATCCCGGGAGCGGCGATCCGGATCCCGGTCGAGCAGCGATCGGCGAACGCGGTCTGCTCACCGGCTATCTGGGCGAGGTTTTTCACCCCTCTCATGGGACCTTTGTAGATGAAAGGCGCTCATTTGTAAAGCAACGGGCGCCCATGGTAGACTTGGTGCAGTGGCTACCACCGATCACGCGGCCCTTTTCACGGAGGCACTCCAGGCCGGGAAAGACCGCGACTACGAGCGTGCCGTCGACCTGCTCTCGCGCCTGGTCGGGAGCACGGACCGCTACCCGCAGGCCCTTCTCTACCTCGGCCGCGGGTACCATGCGCTGGGCGACTATGCCCGTGCGGCGCAGGTCCTGCAGAACTACGTTCGCCTGCGGCCCGACTCCATTCCGGGGCGTTTCTTCCTGGGGCGCGCGTTCCTGGCCCTGGAGGACTTCCCTTCCGCCGTCCGACACCTGAAGCTCACGGTCGAGCGCAACCCGGCTTTTTCTCCCGGCATGGGCCTGCTGGGACTCGCGTATCTCAAGGCGCGTCGGCCGGACAAGGCCATCTGGATGTTCGCGAAAGCCCTCGAGATCGATCCGCAGAACAAGCGCCTGCAGGTGGGGTATCTCAACACGGCGCTCGTCCTGGCCATCCGGCTGTTCTACCGGGGCGATCTTGTCGACGCGGCGCGGCTTTTCACCGAGGTTCTCGAGCAGCGGCCCGCGAGCATCCTCCCCCACCTGTACCTCGCCTCCATTTACCGCGAGCTGGGGAAGGACACCCATGGCCCTGTATCACATGGACGCGGCCACCCAGATCTCGCCGACGACCCGTTCCTGCATCTCCAGAAGGCCCTGATCCATCTGTCCCAGGGGAACAAGAAGCGGCGCTGCCGCGGAGATCCAGGAGGGAACGCGCCTTTTGAAATCCTCGGCGGCGCCGAATGGTTCGCCGGAGGATGTCCTTCGCTTCATCACGGTCAACCTCTTCCGCGCCGAGCGCTACCGGGAGACAGTCTTCTACGGCACGAAGCTGCTCAAGGGCGCCTACGATGACCCCCAGGTCCACGCCATCGTGGCGGAGAGCTACCGGAACCTCGGCGAGCTTCTGCAAGGCAAAGAACCACTACCTGCGGGCCATCGAGAAGGACCGGACTCACGCTGGAGCTGCGCTACGGGCTCCTTGCTGTGCTCTGGGAGCGCGGCGAGTACGAGGAGCTCCTCGCGGAGGCGGCAAGGCTTCTGCAGAAGGACCGCTCCGACGCGACGGGACGGTACTTCCACAGCCTGGCGCTGTCGCGGGCAGGCGCCACGGCATCGAGCAGGTCCTGGGCGAGCTGCAGCAGCAGATCCAGCGCCCGCGGGCCGGATCCCGTGCTCATGGAGGAGCTGGCGGCCGCCTACGCGCGTGCGGGCCTCCCGGAGCTCGCCGAGGGCTGGTACGAGCGCGCCATGAAGCTCGCCGAGCCCTCCGTGGGCGCCCTGGCGTCCCTCGCCGATGTCTACGAGGCCCTGGGGAAGCGGGAGAAGCTCGCCGGTGCTTTCCTCCGCTATTCTGTCGATCGTTCCTGATGACCGCCCCACGCGCCGCCGCCTCGTCCGCCTGCTTCTCGAACAGGATGCCTACGCGGAGGCCACCGAGCACATCGCCACGCTTCTCCCGATGGAACCGCGCAACGCAAAGCTGAAGTCGGCCCTTGCCGTGTGCTACCGGCGGACCGGCAGGTACCCCGAGGCGCTGGTCATCCTGCGCGACCTCCTGGCAGAGTCCCCCGATGCCGTGGAGCTCATGAAGGCGGCCGTCTACTGCCTCGATCAGGATGGGCGCGCGGGCCATGGGTATCAAGGCGGTGGAAAGCTTCTGAAGGAGCACGGGGACACCCTCTCGCTCCTGCTGATGCTTGGCGTGCTCCAGTACCAGGACAACGCCCTCGAAAAGTCGTCGGCCACCTTCCGGAAGGCCGTCTCCCTGTCGCCACACGACTGGAGGGCGAATCGCAACCTGGGAATGGTCTATCGACGCATGGGCAACGAAAGCTTCGCGGAGAAGTTCCTCGCAAAGGCGGCTGCGCACGGCCCGTCCCCTGTCGACCCGCCGGGGACGGCGGCGAAGGGAGCTTCGCGCACAAATCGCCCCCGCGGGACTCGGAGAGCTCCGCGGAAGGGATAAGCGGGCATTCGATTGCGCGCGGCCGCAATCCGAATATACTATTCAGGAGAAGGGAGGAACGATACAGCCATGAAACCGAAAGCTCTCGAGCTTTTCAAAGCGTACGCGGAGAGCCAGCTGCCGAGCGACGGGGGATATATCGTTTCCTCCTTCCTCGACGAGAACTCGCCCTACGCGCGCTACGAGGTGGTCGCGTACAACGGCGTGAAGTCGATCTATGTCACTGAAGAGGGCCTGACCTTCCAGACCGACGGGAACAAGCTGTTCGTGCTTTCCGAGCCCCCATCCTACTCGCAGAAGAGCCAGGAGCCGTTCCGCCGGGCGGTCAAGGAGCAGATCCCGCTGCCGTTTCTCCGAGCTGGAGATCCTCACGACGCGCAACCAGACCAAGGTCATGGTGAGCAAGCAGCCGCTGATGACCTACGGGTCGTTCACCATCCTGAAGCCCAGCGGCATCAATTTCTCCTTCATCTTCTACAACCTGCCGGACGTCTTCGACAGCATCGCGAAGTTCTTTGCCGCCACCCTCAACAAGGAGGCCGCGGTTCCCAAGTCGGAAGCCGAGAAGGCGGCGAAGCTGGTCGTCGAAGGCCTGAAGAGGTTCACCATCTGGAACAAGTAGCGCAAGCAGACCCGAGGGCATGAAAAACGGCCGGGCGTTCACCCCGGCCGTTTCAATTCCCGCCCTGGCGCGGCTCAGGCGTTCTTTCGCTCGATCATGATCTGCGCGATTGCCAGCTTTGAAAGCGGCACCTGGTACGGCGAGCAGGACACGTAGTCCAGCCCCGCCTCCATGCAGAAGCGGATGTTTTCCGGGATTGCCCCGTGCTCTCCGCAGAGACCCACCTCGAGGTCCGGCCGCGTCATCCGTCCCCGCTTCACCGCGAGGGCGATCAGCTCACGCACCTGCGGGTTGAGGTACTGGAACGGGTTTCCTTCCAGGAGGTCGAACTGGGTATAGTCGGGCATGAAGGAGTTGAAGTCGTCCCGCGACAGCCCGATGGTGGTCTGGGTCAGGTCGTTCGTCCCGAAGGAGAAGAACTGGGCGTAGCGCGCGAGCTGGTCGGCGCCGAGCGCCGCCGCCGGGAGCTCCACCATGGTCCCGATCTTGTAGGGAGCGGCCTTTGCCTTGAAGCTGTCCCGCACTTCCTTCTCCACGTCGACGAGACCGCGGATGTGCTTGCCTTCGATCTTCTTCCCGTAGATGATGAGCTTCAGCTCGTTCTCATTCATGATGATGGGGATCATGATCTCGGGCTCGACCTTCACCCCTTCCTTCTTCAGGGTGTAGACGGCCTCGAAGATCGCGCGGACCTGCATCTCGTAGATCTCGGGATAGGAGACGGCGATGCGGCAGCCGCGGTGCCCCAGCATGGGGTTGAACTCGTGCATCGCTTCGCTGCGGGCGCGCACGTCCTTCTCGGAGACGCGCGCCGCCCCCTTCTTGCCGGTGTTCAGGTACTTCATGAACTTCTCGAGCTCCTGGTCGTTGTGCGGCAGGAACTCGTGCAGCGGCGCGTCCAGCAGCCGGATGATGACCGGATAGCCCTCCATGATCTTCAGCAGCTTGTAGAAGTCCGCCTTCTGCATGGGGAGCAGCTTCGCCAGCGCCTTCTTGCGCTCCTCCACCGAGTCGGAGAGCACCATCTCGCGGAAGACGTTGATGCGCTTCTCGTCGAAGAACATGTGCTCCGTGCGGACCAGCCCGATGCCCTTGGCGCCGAACTTGCGCGCCAGGGCGGCATCACGCGGCTTGTCGGCGTTGGCGCGGACGTGGAAGCCCGACACGAACTTCTCCACGAGGGCGAGGAAGTCGAGCATGCCCGACTCTTCGGGATCCGGCTCGATGAGCTCCGCCTTGCCGAGGTACATCGACGGCGCGCCGTAGAACGGGCACGTTCAGCGTGATGTAGTCCCCTTCCTTGATGACCTGGTCTCCCGATCGTGGCGCGGTTGCCCTTGATCTTCATGTCGGGCTTCACCAGGGAGACTTTCCCGTACTGGCGGGCAACGACCGACGCGTGCGCCGAGTAGCCGCCCTCCGTGGAGAGGACACCCGTGGCGACCTCGATGGCCTTCACGTCCTCCGCGAACGAGGAGACCAGGCAGAGGATCATCTTCGTGTCCTGCCCCTTCTGCTGGGCGAGCTTGTGCGCCTCCAGGAGGCCTTCCGTGGAGAAGAACACCCGTCCGATCGCCGCTCCGGGGGCGCCGGTGATGCCGCCCGTGAGGCACGTCATCCCCTTCACGGAGGTGAAGTCGATGATGGGGTGCAGGATCTCGTTGAGCTGCCCCGGCTTGATCTGCTTGACGACGTAGGCGTCGTCCACGATCTTGCGCGCGTGCAGGTCCAGGAGCAGGCGGATGTCGGCCTGGGTGGACTTGGTCATGACCGAGCGCTGGTCGATCAGCCAGAGCCTCTTGTTCTCCACCGTGAAGCGGATGGAGCGGATCTCCTTGAAGTGGTCCTCCACCGTGCGCGCGATCTTCTCCAGCTCCGCGTGGTAGTTCTTGGCGATGTTGGCGATGTCGGAGCCGCTCGTTCCGATGGCGTTGAACTTGTTCTGGAAATACTCGCCCTGGATCTCGCTTGTCACCCGTGACGATGTTGCGGGTGTAGAACTGGCCGTTGAGCGAATCCTTGCCGTAGTTACCGTACACCATGGGCTGGATGAGGAGCGCCGTGTCTTCCTGGTTCTGGTCGGTGATGGCAGAGCAGGTGGCTGATCCGCTTCAGCGCCATCTCCAGCTGGTCGAAGGGATCCGCGAAGTAGCCGTCCGGGAGCATCTGCCTTGTAGCGCGCGACGCTCGCCTTGCGCTTCTTCGCGTCCATCTCGGAGTTCAGCTCCGCGTCCAGCTCCTTGATGGCCTGCTTGAGCGCCTTGGCCTCCTTGTCCTTGTTCTCCAGCTCCGCGATGGCCATCTCGATCTCGAGGCTGCCGCGCGTGAGGAACTGCTGCTCGTGCCAGCCGAAGTTCTCACCGACGTAGTGCGTTGAAACCGCGCGAAGCGTCTTGTCGGTCAGCCCGAAGTTGTGCAGCGTGGGGTAGGATGCGATGACGAGGTTCGGGCTGACGACGATCTTCACCAGCATCGGGTTGTCCGTCGTCGCCGAAGGTCTTCCCCGTCAGCTTCGCCAGGCGGTCCATCCAGGGCCGCAGGGCGCCCCAGATGTCGAAGTCCTTGAGATGGGCGGCCACGTCGGCGTCGATGACGAACCCGGGAAGTATCGGCAGGTCAAGGTCGGCAAGCTCCATGGCCAGGCGGCCGCGGATGCCGATCCGCTCGAGGACCTGCGGCTTCACGTTGGCTTCTCCCTGGTCAAAGAAGTGGATGTTCTTCTTCATGCTGTGTCCTTCCCTTTCAGATCTCAGAACAGGTTCAGGATCGCGCCGACCTGCGCCTTGAGGAACGCCTCGAACATGTGGCTGGCGCCCTGCTTGAGGTAGCGCTGCAGCTTCGCCACGTCCTTGATGTCGTCACCGGCGACGGCAATCATGATGGCGCTGCCGTGCTTCACCTTCCCCCACTTGAACAGGGTATTGATGTCATGGATGCGTTCGCCCTCGTAGAACACGTAGACATCCAGCCCGGGGTACTTGGTCGTATAGCTCTGGATGATCTTCTTCCATGCCTCCACGTTCCCGTTGTGGAACAGCTCGTTCGTGACGGGGATGGAGTACATGGGCGTCATGCTCTTGGGAGCGCCGGGCGGCGCCGCGGGAGCCCGGGCTGCCGCCGGTGCGGGGGCTGCCGCCGCCGCGGTCGCGGTAGCGGACGGGTACACCGGCAGCGCCGACGCGGACGGCCCGGCAGCCGCCGCGTAATCGATGACCGCCGCCCGGGAGGCGTCGGCCGGCCGCCTTCTTCGTTCCGCGCGCCGCTGCCGGGGCCGGCGGCGCCGCGGGGGCATGCTTCTTGAACACGAACTGCCCTTGGTGAAGGCGGGAGGCGTCTTCACCTTTCCCTCCCTCGATCAGGGAGATGAGGAGGGCGATTCCCTCTTCGTACTTCCTGTCGCCGTCGGTGTCGGCGAAGGCGCCGGCGAACACGGTCACCAGCTCGTTGCGCTTGAGGCTGCGGACCACCTCCCAGTGATCCCGGTTCTTCGGGTTGACAACGACCACCCCGAGCTCCGGGTGGAAGTACGTCACCACGACATCGATGGCCTTCCAGCTGCCCACCGTCGTGGTGAGGCTGTCGAAGTCCTCGAAGTTCTCCGTCGATGTTGTGGGAGCGCGAGGCGTAGTGGTACTTGTCGACGAGGATTGCATTCAAAGTGGGAAGGACCTGGCGCGGCTCGATGGACTTGTCCGCCAGGCAGTCGCTCAGAGTGTCGGCAATGTTGCGCTTCCCCTCGAAATCCCCGATGACGCGCGAGATGAACTTGAAATGGCGCAGCGAACGGTTGAAGCCGTCCCGCGTGGCCAACTCGTCGAAGGCATGGACTTGTTCCGGCATTTGTTTTCCCCTCTGACCTCACCGCGCTGGTAAGCGCTGAAAATGAAAATGGTGACCCCCGGAGGGGTCACCATTTCATGTCGCCGATAGCTTCAGATTTCTCTCAGCCCGACGTCCTGCGAGCCCTTGCGGGGCCGCCCCCTCCGGAAGCGCCCTTCGCGGGTCGGCCGCGGCGCCGGGGCGCAACGTCAACGACCCCCTGCTCCGCCTTTGCGTCGGCGGCGGGGACGTTGAGCATGTCGAGGTACTCGGATGACTTCTTGCCTTCCGGGGCCGCGGGCGCATTCTCGTCCGGGACCGTCGTGGCGAAGGACTGGGCGATGTCCGCCCTGACCGTCGAGCGGCGGCGTGAGAACGATGCGAATGCCGCGTCCTGGAATCCCTTGGACACGCCGTAGAGGAACTCGTTGAGCACGTTGGCCATGCCGTCCAGGGTTGCCTTCTTCCTCTTGATGGAGGTGATGTTCACGTCCAGGAGGAGTCCGGGCTGGATGTGGTACGGGTTGATGAGGTACTCGAAACCGAGGAACTGCTTCTCGAGGAATGCGAGCCGTTCCTCGATGACGCGGCGCTGGATGGGATAGCGGAAACCGTACAGCTTCTGCAGCTGGTCACGCATCAGGATGACGCGCTTCTTGATCTCGTCCTTCTCCGCGATGTACGTGCGGTTCATCCGCTCGACGTCGGTGTCGCCGGAGCGGACGAAAGTCACCTCGCTCCAGCTCTTCTCGATGTCCTCGTACAGCGGGTCACCGGTGCGGGCCTTGATCCTCCGCTTGATCTTCCCCTTGAGCCTCCTGGCGAGGTCGTTGAAGTCCACGACGCCCTTCATGAACTTCGAGTCCTCGTACACCATCTCCAGGACGTCCCAGAGATGCTGGATCTCGATCTCGAAGCTCTTGGCCTGGACGTCGTAGGACTTGCGCTCCTCGAGGAGCTGCGCCTGGTCGTAGTACTTCAGGCGGATGGCGTAGCGCTCGTCTGGGAGGTGATCGTAGTCGGTATCCTCGTACTCGCGGAGCACCAGCTCGCGGGCGTTCTTGAGGTTCTCCACGTGCTGGTAGCCCATCTTGGAGGTGTCGAGGATGGACGTGATGGAGTTGATGGCCGTGTTGAAACCGCGGTTGCGGATGTTCTCGAGGTCCATGATCCTCTTCAGGTTCTCACGGATGTTGACGGGGTCATATTCCTCGGGATCGATCTCTGCGCGGAGGCCCTCGATCTTGTCCATGAGCGCCTTGGCGAAGTAGCTGTACCTCCTGGACCGGGGGTCGTCCTTGTCGTCCGAGGTGAACTTCTCCACCCTCTTCATCTTCTCGAAGAGGATCTCCCCGTCGCTCAACTCCTCGCGGCCTTCGTCCACGACAGCGTCCTTCAGCTTCTCGATCTCCTTGTCGATCAGGTCCATGATGTTCTTGGAGATCATGTCCTTGATCAGGAACTCGACGGTGACCTGGTAGTGGAAGATGGGGCTGATGAGCTCCGAGTCGAGGATGTTCACGGACAGCTTCACGTCCGTGACCGTCTTCGGCTTGTTGGGGTTGTCCTTGAAGGAGCACTTCACGATGGAGTAGGCGTTCTCACCGCGGATGAACGCACCGACGTCCGTCTTCTGGCGAAGCAGGGAGTTGGTCACGTTCTCCAGGTCGTTGACGCCCCTCTGGATGTGGCCCTGGAGGTGCCCGTACATGTTGACGATGGATTTCTCGATTTCGCCGGTATTGAACTTGTCGATGCCGCCGACCTGGTCGAGAAGGGCCGCGATCTCCTTGGGCGTGTAGCGGGCGAGGGACTTCATTTCTTCCTTGTCAATGAAGTTCCTCACCTTCTTCACCATTTCGTCTTCCGACGTCACGATGAAGCGGTTGAACATGTTCTGGTAGTTCTGGTTGAAGTAGTTGTAGAGCTTTTCCTTCATACCGCCCATGATGTCGACTTTTTCAGCGACTTCCTTGGGAAGCTTGGAGGTGATGTGGTTCATGACCTTGTCGACTTCCTCACTCATGAGGAGATCAACTTCGGCCTGCTGATCCCGGAACTCCTGTGCGAGTGAGTTTCGTGATCCAACGGCGCTCGGCTTTTCCGGATGGAACACATTCGGGCTTTTCGGAAGGTCTATAGCAGCCATGTCAGTCTCCTTTTCTCAGTTTCTTCGGGCTCAGTGAAGCATAAACGCCCATCTCTGTAAAGCACTTTTTTTTCTCTCTTCCATTTTATCCAATTCTGGTGCATCCTACAAGTAATTTATTCCAAAAAGGAGGGGCACCATGAGAGCTTGCCATCGATTTCTCGCCGCCGCCGCCCTCGGCGCGATGCTGGCGCTTCCGGCCGCCGCGGATGTCCGCAAGGACAATATCGATGTGATCATAGCCTTCGACAAGTCCCTCTCCATGGTTGACAAGGTCAATGCCGTCAGGGACTGGGTCAACTCCGCGATAGTCGACCAGGTCATCATCCCGGGCGACACCCTCGTTGTCATCACGTTCTACGGCAAGGCCGACACCATCATTTCCCAGGTCATCGCGTCGGACGCCGACAAGGCGGCGGTAAAAAAGACCATTTCGCGGATCGTCGGAAATGGACATTTCACAGATATAGGCAATGCCCTGGATTCTGTCAAGGCAGAAATCGCAAAACGCGAGTCAGACGGGCGGGAGAAATACGTGCTCCTGCTTACCGATGGCATCCAGGAAGCTCCCCCGTCGAGCAAGTACTACTCCAAGGACGGCTCGTTCAATCACGAGTTCCTCCTCAACACAAAGACGATTCCTGAAAAAGGCTGGAAGATCATGATCCTGGGGCTCGGCACCGGGACGGCCGCCCGTGAGCTCGCAGGAGAGCTGAAAGGATCGTATGCCGAGGTGCCGGTGAAACCTTCTGCAGGGGACAACGCGTCCGCCGGCACTTCCGCGGGCTCGTCCGGCCTCTCGGCCAATACCATTGCTGCCACGGCGAATACCCTCTTCTTCGCGACCACCCTGACGGATCCGGTGCGCGTCGCCCCCGTGCGCAAGGACGGATCGAGCAGTATCAGCCTGTCACTCAAGAGCACGGGTCTCCAGGGAGACGCGAAAGTGATCATAAGCGGAGTGTCGGCCCGTCTCGGGGATAGGACCATCCCGTCCCTGCTCGCCGCTCCCGTGACCCTCACGCTGAAGAGCAACGCCACGACCTCCGCCGGCTTCGCCGTGAAGTTCCCGCCTGATCTCCCCCGGGGCTCGGAGTGGGCGACCCTCACCTTCACCTTCGCGTCGCCGACGACGTTTGTCCCCGCTGCCACGGTGACAAGGGTCACGGTCAACGGCGCTCTGCAGAACAACGCGATCCTGCTCGGCGCCGGCGTGCTCATTCTCCTTGCGCTGGTGGTCATCGTTCTCGTTATCGTCTGGCGGAGAACGAAGGGAAAACCGGTCCTCTTCGCGCTCCAGGTGGACGGGGAGACCGTTGGTGGAGGCACCATGGCACTGAAGGCCGGCCGCGAGCTCTATCTCAACGAGACGGCAGGCACGTTCGCTCTCCTTCCCCGCAAGAATCCGAAATCCTTCGCGCGGTTTTCCGCGCAGGGGGGCCGGCTCGTCCTGACGATCATCAAGCAGGACAGGTTCCCGCGGCTCAAGGATATACCTCCCGACGTGCGAGGACGCTCGTTCACGCTGCGCACGGAGAACGGCCGCAGCGTCCCCATGAAGGTGCAGTCGAAGGAAAGGAAATAGAAGGCTGAGCGCGACCGCCGTCTACCTCCTCGACGTGGGACCTGCGCAGGCACTGCCGGGGTTCCCTTCCTCCTATGCATTCTCGCTTCTCCCCTTCTGGGGAGACTACTGTCTGGCGGATTTCATGCTGGCCAACGTCGGGGCGCGCCCCGAGGTCACCGTCACCGTGGTGTTGGACGAGGTGTCCCGTTCGGCGCAGCAGGTCCTCGCGGCGCGCTGGAAGAAGTCCTGCGCGCGCATCCACGTCCTCGAGGGCGGCACCGCGGAGCTGGCGCGGCTCATGGCGGCCTCGGGCGCGGCCACCATCGTGCTCGCGGCGTTGACGAGCGTCTTTGTCGTGGACAGCGGAGTGCTCCTCGATCGCGCGGCCGCGGCGGGCGGGCACCTCGTGAAGTTCTCGGTGGGCAGGACTCCCGTGGAGGTGTTCGCCGCGGAGAGGCAGCGCCTCGTCAGCATCCTGGAGGCGGCCGGCTCCGCGGCACCGGCGAAGCCCCGTCCCGCCGCGTGCTCCTCGACGGCGCCATGCACGCTGCCATCGACCTGCTGGAAGACCTGCCAGGAGTGCTTCTCTTCCAGAACGATCTCATGGACTACTACCAGAACAACATGTGGCTCCTCGCCAACAGCACCAGCGAACCCTACCATCGCACGGTGGCGCGTCTGCCGGCCTTGAACGACAAGGGGGTGGAATCGCGCATCGCAGAGAAGGGCTTCGCCAACGGCAGCTGGATCGCGTCGGGGGTCGAGGTCGAGGGGACCGTGGAGAGCTCGGTCCTCTTTCCCAACGTCGTGGTCCGCAGGAATGCGGTCGTATCGCGGTCCATCGTGCTGAACGGGAACCGCATCGGCGCCGGCGCGGACATCCAGGGGGCGATGATCATGCCGTACGCGGCCGAGGCGCCGCGGTCGGCCGCCAACATCGGGGAGAACTGCTCGATCGGCGTGCATTCCTCCACCATGAAGAATGTCGACTATCCCGGTCACATCAGGGACGGGCTGGCCGTGGTCGGCATGAACGCGGAGGTCCCCAGCGGTTTCAAGGCCGAAGGCGGGAGTTACATCGGACCCGGAACGTCTGCGGCCGTCCTGCGAAAGCTGAAGCTTCTCCGCCGCGGCACGAGCGTGTTCCCCGGCAGCTCCGGGCAGGACACCGATCGGGCGGGCGCGACGGAGGCCGCGGGATGACCGAGCTGCAGCCCGCCATCGACTTCGTCACGCGCACCAGCCGCTTCATCATCACGGCGCACGAGACGCCCGACGGGGATGCCATCGGGAGCGAATGCGCCATGGCGGGGGCCCTCCGTTCCCTCGGCAAGGAGGCGCTCATCTTCAACGCGGACCCGACGCCGCGCAAGTTCGCGTACCTCGACACGACGCGGGCGATCTGCGTGCTCGAATCCCCCGAGCAGCTGCCCGCGGACATTGCCGAGTACTCCCTCCTCATGCTGGACACGAATGACACGCGCAACATCGGCCAGGTCGCCACGCACGTCCTCCCCCGGGTGAAGGAGCATTTCATCATCGATCATCACGAGAAGGAGCTCGCGCTCGCCGGGAACTGCATCCTGGTGAACGCCTCCTCCACGTGCGAGATCCTCTACCCTCTCTTTGTCGCTCTCGGCGCCCGCATCGACTTGGCCGTCGCCCGGGCGCTGTTCACGGGCATCGTCTACGACACGGGCTCCTTCGTGTACCCGAAGACCACGGCGCGGACTTTCGCCATTGCCCGCGACCTCGTGGAAGCGGGCGTCGAGCCCAACGACGTGTACGCGAGGATCTACGAGAGCAATTCGATCTCGGCGCTCGTGCTGCAGTCGCGGGTGCTTTCCACCCTCGAGCTTGCGTACGACAACCGCGTGTCGATATTGACAATGAGACGTCAGATGATCATAGATTCCGGCGGAAACTACGAGGAGGCGGACCAGCTGATCAATATTCCCCTGAGGAGCGAAGACATCCGGGTCTCGGTGTTTTTCAAGGAGAACCTCGACGGACTCCTGCGTTGCTCGCTGCGGTCGAAGGGGAACATCAACGTCGCTGAAATCGCGCAGGCTTTCGGCGGCGGCGGACACCGCACCGCTGCCGGTTTCAAGTGCCGTGACTCGCTGGAGTCCACCCGCGCGTTCATTCTCGAGAAACTGAGGTCACAACTCACGTGATGAGACGCCCTGCGCTTTCCCTTTCGGCCGCCGGACTCCTTTCCGGCACGCTCCTCCTTGCCGGCTCGCAGCGGCGGGAGCGCCGGCAGCGGGACCGGGCGGGCTCATCATCCCCGTGCCGCTGGCGAGGTCCTCCCAGGCAGCCGCCGGGACGCCCGCGCCCGAGCCGACGTCGGATTCCGCGGCAAACAGGCCGCGCATCGCCATAGACCCGTCCCTCTCCGTTCTCCAGGTGCTGACGGTCAACCTGGACGCCGACCCGGAGGAGGAGCAGGTGATCGCGGTGAAGAAGCTTTCGGACGTCAGCTCACCGGTGCACATCCTCATTGCCGACGCGGACCCCGGCCAGGGAACGTACTATTACCAGAGCTGGGAGGGAGAAACGCTGGCGACGGACACGCACGTGTTCTCGCTCTCCGTTATGGATGTGGTCGGCGACCACGGCGCGCAGATCGTTGTGAACGGCATGAACGACGCGGGCAAGCTTACCCTGGACATCTTCCGCGCCGTGCCGTCCCGCACGACAAAGGGCCTCACCTACAAGCCCATATTCCAGCTCGTCGGGGACGAGATTTCGATCGAGGAAGTTGAACGTCCGGACTCTTACTCCACCGATCAGCAGCCCGGACCGAGCTTTCCCATCCAGGTCTACCTCCGTGATCCCGACTCGACAAACGTTCTCGACCTCGTGAGCATCCTGTACACGTGGAAGGCGTCCGAGGGCCGCTACGTGCCCGGGCCCGCACAGAAAATCCCGGGCGAGGATGTCCAGCAGGCCAAGCTCAAGGAGCTGTACCTGAGCGCCGGAGAGGATGCGTTCGAGCGCTTCATCGACGGATCCTGGGTGCAGGCCGACCCATCCTCGGGCGCCGCGGGCTTCACGTCCATCATCGATTTCGACACGCGCAACCGCACGATATCGGTGGCCACCGGCAACACGGCCGAGGACGTCTATGACTGGACCGAATCGCACCGGACAATCTACAAGACGCTGCGCGTGGTTGGTGAAAACCAGACCGTGCCGCTCATCAAGCTCATCCGCCGTTTCACCATCACGGCCGACTCGCCGACGAGCATCACCGTCCAGGTGAACGGGGAAGAAACGACCGAGCAGATCACGACAGTCTACACGAAGGTGACCGACGAGATGCGTTCCCAGCTGCTCGAGCGCGCCGACGCTCATGTCGGGAACGCGGCGATGTCGCTGCAGGGCACCTACACGGGGCCCGGAGGGGTCGTGGTCGATTTTGGTGACGCCCGCCTGACGTGGTCAGAAGGCGGGCGGAAGGTCACGGAAAGCTACGTGCTGTTCTCCCTGGGGACCGCCACCATCCTGACCACCCGGGTCGCGGCAACGGAATCCTCGCCCGAGCAGACGAACTCGTGGCTCGTGGGGTACCAGGAAAGGAACGACACTTCCGTGATTACCCGCACGATCTCGCTGTCGTCTGTACGCTTGACGGTTTCGGGCTACGAGGACTCCAACGGCTCCGACTACATGCTCACCCAGACGGCTGACGTGAAGAAGAAGTAGCGTCTGCTTTCTGGGAAGCGACGAAGCCGCTGTAGCCGGCCTTTGCCAGCCTGAGGAGTACGGCCTGTGCCTGGTCATTCGTCAGTCCCGTGGCGGCAAGAACGCGGAATCGCTGTCGACCCTGGACTGTTTCCTCGAGAATCGTCGCAGTGAACCCCTTCCGGTCGAGCTCCGCAACGAGATCATCCGCGTTTTCCCTGACCTGGAATGCTCCTGCCTGGACCATGTAGAGAACGGCCGCAGGACCGGGTGACAAGGGAAGCGCCGGGCAGATCATTCGGCGAGGCGCCTGCGGCCGACGTCCCCGCGGACGATGCGCTGCCCGTCGGATCCGCGGCGGGAACCGTTGCCGCGGTTGGCTCGCCCTGGACGGCAGGCGCGGGAGCGGCAGAAGCATCAGCCTCGGGCGAGCGGGCCGTTGCCGACGCTCCTGCCGCGGGTGCGTCGAGAGAGTCGATGAACGCGAGGGCGCCCGGTGTCGGTGAGAGGCGCACCGTGGGCGTGGTGCCGCCCTGGTTCGGGGCGCCGGCAGCCGTCGCCATGACCGCCTCGGGTGAACCGGCGAACCGGACACCGAGAGCGAGCCGGTCGCCGGGGCTGCCCCGGCGACCTGGAAAGAATCCACATCGCTTTCAGCGCGATATCGGGATCACCTGTTCGCGAAGCGAGGTCGACCAAACGCTTCGACGCCGAATCCCGGTCTCCCGACCGGTAAGTCGGCAAGGGCATCGAGGAGTGCAGTCGCCGCGTGTCCCTTGCCGCGCATGACGACGTCGGCGAATCCATCGGCATCATTCATCTCGACCGACAGCAGGCCTGCACACAGCAGCGACACGTCCGGCCCCTCCCTGTTCGAAGGCGAGGAGGTAGGCCGCTCGTGCGTCCTCCAGGCGGCCGGTGACGTCGAACAGGTGGGCAATGCGCAGGAACTCGTCGGCGGCTCCCTTCAACCCGCGCCCCTCTTCAAGAAACCGGCCGGATTCGGCAAGGAGCGAGGGGAAATCACGCGCTGCAGAGAAGTAGGCATCGAACACGCGGGCTGCCCCCGGTGCGCTGCTGTTCGCGTGAAGCCACTGTGCGTAGAGCTCGGCGGCGACGGCCGGATTGCCCGATCCCTGGGCGGCCGCCGCATGCTTGAGCATCGGATCAGCGGGCGCCAGGAGAGTCGTCAGCAGGAAGGCAGCAGCCAGCGAAGCCGGGAAGGCAAACCTCACCTGATTTCCTCCATCGTCCCTCAGAATATCGGCGACCGCGGAGGGCTGCGTTAGGAAGGCGACGACCGTCGAGGCCCGGAAATCAGGAGCGGGACTTCAGTCCTCGGAAGAACTTCACGACTGACCAGATGCCTGCGCCGAGCAGCCCGATGCCGGGAATGAGCATGAGGATACGCAGCCCGGGAATCAGGGCCGAGGCGAGGGTGAGTATGCCCGCGGCTGCGGTCACGACGCCGGCGGTCTTCTCTAGATTTCGACCCGGAAAGGGCAAGGCCCACGACGGTGATAACGCCGCCCGCGACGACCCCCAGCAGTCCATGAAAACCAGCGAGGACGAGCAGCCCGACTCCCCCTGCAATTGCGCCGACTGCCTTGACGCCGCTTTTCGACACCTGGCTGCGAGGCACGATATCACTCATCTGCTTCCCCCCTGGTAACGATGTACGCAGGCGCACGTGTGCCTGTCCAGAGACAAACGCGCCCGCGCTCACCGCGAGTTGACATCGCCGCGGCACCCCACTAAAGTGTGACGACGCATCCCCTGGCCGCAGGATAGCCCTGCTCGTCTCGGTGTTTTCGCTGCTCACAGGGGTTTTTCTCCTCGGCTACAACCTGCGTCTCATCACGGAGGAAGCGCGGGGCGTGGCGTTGAATCTCTGGCCCGTCCTGCTCATAGGCGCGGGCATCCTCCTGGTCAGGGATTCGACGAAAAAGCGCGCATTCGCCACCGCCGCCCGGGCCGCGCACGGTCCAGTTCCCGCTTCCCACCTCGCCCTCGGCGACCGAGCTGACCTGCCGCGTGCAGTTCTCCTACGGGGAGCTGGTCACGGGGCCTGCGGAAGGACCGGCTCGCCTCGTCACCGAACAGGTCGGCCCGACACCCGCGCCGTCCATCCAGGAGCAGCTCGTCGGTGACCGCCACGAGGTGTCCATAGCGGTCAGTCAGCCCCTGTTCCCGGCTCACTTCCAGCTGCACAACACGTGGCGCCTCGAGCTGCCGAAGGCCATCACGCTCCACCTGTTTCTCCAGCTCCACGAGGCGGACCTTCGCATGGACCTGCGCCCGCTGGAAGTGGAATCCCTGGACCTGAAGGCGGAGTCGGGCGACCACAGGATCGTCCTCTGCCGTCCCCGGAAGAAGCTGTCGGCCCGCATCTACGCATCGGGCAGCAACCTGTCCCTCGTGCTTCCCGCGCGGGTCTTTGCGTGGGTCCGTCTCCTCAATCCTTTCTGCCGCGTCGACTACCCCCAGGGGGATCTCGAGAAGAAGGAAGACGGCTCGCTCATGACGGCGCGCGCCGCGGACCCGCACGGGAGCGTGGACGTGGAGGTGGACGGCCCGCTGCGCACGCTGTACCTTGACATCGACGATTCCGTCGAAGCTTGAAGAAGGCACCCGCGAGTGCTACGATTCCAGGAAACCGGGAGAAGAATGTGAAACGACGCACCACGCTTTTTTTCGCGGCTCTTGTCCTGTTCGCCTCAGGTCCCCTGTCCCTGTTTGCCGCGGACTCGCCCGGAAAGGAACCCTCGCAATACGGGCTGGGTGACCAGACCATGTCCATCGACGCCGGGACGTTCATCCCGCTCTTCCTGCTGCCGACGGGTACTGCCCTCCTCGCGGATCGCCCCCGCACCTCACCCTCGGCGCCGTAGGCGGGCTCACCTGGGCGGCCTACGTGGCTCCGCAGATCCGGGGTTCGGCCTGGAGGTGGAGGGAGAGTATTTCTCCCAGTCGCCCAACGCTAACCCGCTCCTGATGCTGCCCTTGATTGCCGGGATCTACGTCTTCACCGCGTACCCGTTCGAGATTCCGCTCACCATGGGCGTGGGGATGAATATCGTGAAGTACGTCGCCATGACGACCATCGATCTCCTCCTGCGCCCCGGGGCGAGCGGCCTGTGGATCTACAACTCCTCGTGGTCCTTCGGCGTGAACCTCAACTGGTGGTTCGACATGCAATTCGCCCCAACGGCCGAGGATTCGCGGATCGGTAACTTCCTCGAGGTCTCCCTCACTGCGCTTTACCACTTCTAGAGGAATCGGATGAAAGCTTTCACCTTGTTTCGCCTCGCCCTTGCGGCAGCAGCGGCTGTCACGATTGCCGCGTGCACGCCCGACGGCGGCCTGATCTACAGCACCATAGAGACGGAGACCCAGGTAACGGATAATTCCCTCTCCAACACGCTCACCGTGGCAGACATCGCCGTGCCGGCGACGGCACGTATTACGTGGCCGCGGGCACCATTTACCAGGGGGTCTTGAACACCGGCACGGACGTCGTCGCGTGGACGCCGAACCCTTCCGCGCCGGCACGCATCTACAACTCTCCGTCCGCTGATTCGATGGCGAACGCCCTTGCCTATTGCAACGGCGCTTTCTGGGGCGGCTTCTTCAACGACAAGACCATTCTCGGCCTGTACACCGCGGGGCCCACGCCGACTGCATGGACTGCGGTAAATGACTCGCATGTGGCCGGCAAGCAGGTGACGCTGCTCCAAGTTGCGGGCCCGACAACTCCGACGCCTAATCAGCACCTCTTCATGGTGGGAGCCACCTGGCCAGGGGGCAACGTGACGGGAAGCGCGGCGTCCTTCGAGCTGGATTTCAGCGCAACGGGCGCATCATCATGGAGCACGCTCGTGTACGGCCTCTCCCGCCCCATAGTCGGCGTGGTCTACTCGCCGGCGACCGCAAAGTATTACATGGCCTCGGGGACGACGGTGTATTCGGACGCGGGAGCGCCTCCGACGGCGTTCGCCGCCACGGAGCCGCTGCCTGCTCTTGCAGCGGGCGACCAGATCAACGCTCTCTACGCTGACACGGCCAACAGCCGTATCTTCGTCCTGACAAAGCTCGGGGGAATCTATTTCAAGGACGACGGGGCAGGGTCCGGGTGGGCACAGGTGGCGGCGCCGGTCCTCAGCTCCGTAACAGTCTCCCTGCTCTGAAATGGCCGGGCCGATCGACTCCGCCGGCCCGAACGACGCCTATCTCGTAGGCTCGGACGGGTACGGGTATTTCTCCCTGTCATTCGCCGCTGCCAAGGCGAACTCCCCAACAACCTTTACGCAGTTCAGCGACAGCACGATCGCCCTGTACACGGCGTCCGTGTCCAGGATCGTGGATGACAACGGCATGATCCTCATGGGCACGAACGGCGCGGGCCTCTGGCGGGCATCCTTCAACCCTGCCACCGGTGCCATTTCCTCGGCCTGGGACCAGGAGTGAGCACGCGCACGGAGAGTATTCGTCGGCCCCGATGTCCCACCCCCGCGGCCGCCCCGTCGTCGTGAGCGGCTGGGCCGCGGTTCGCGGTCGGCCGGCGAAACCCTACCTTCTGTCGGTCCCGACGATGTTCGTGACGGGCCCCGTACTCGCAAGCCCCTGCGGCGCAGAGGGAGATCAGTGCCGGCGCCCAGGCCCAGCCATTCCCTGGCAACGCGGTAGCCTCCGCGCCCCCTGGAGATCGCCGCAAAATCGGTGGAGATGTTTCCCGACGACGGTCCCGCGAACGGGTCCTGGTCAGCGCCGTTTGCGCGGGGATGAGACTCGCCGCCGCCGCGCCGGCAATCGTGTGCCCCGCGGGCTCAGAATATTCCGGTGAGCTCGGGGTCCTCTTCGTAGTAGTGCTCCTTCTTTTCCGACTCGCTCAGGCCCACCAGCTCGTGGCTCATGTAGTGGATCCAGAAATCGTCTTCCGGGGGTCGCGAGCTCGTGGAAGCGGCACCAGTAGTCCGGCTGCACGGGCAGCTGCTTCGCGAGGTAGCGGCGCAGCTTGTAGTCGTGGACGGCCACCCGCACGTCTTCCCGCGGAATTCCCTTGTCCATGATGATCTCCACGAGGTGGTTGACCGTCCGCCCCGTGTCGAAGATGTCGTCCACCAGGAGAACCTTGTCACCGCTGCGCAGGTACTCGGGATCGTACGTCCAGCCGTCCACGCGCACGCGGTCCTGCAGCCCGACGTCCCGGTAGGAGCGCGCCACCACGGCCGCGTAGTAGACGGGCCGCCGGTCCTTGCGCTTCATCTTGAAGAACTCGCTCATGACGTTGCCCATGTAGCGCCCCGCCGCGGAGCGAGACGTAGATGACGTCGGGATGGAATCCTTCGTTGTGGATGCGGTGCGCCAGCTTGATGGCGTTGTTCCGCACCGTCTGGTACGTGAGGAACTCCTTGCGCATGTACCGGAGAGTCTAATGGAAAAGGGTGAGGATTTCCATGCGATCCCGGAGCACCGCCACGGTGTGCTCGAAATGCGCCGAATCGGCGCCGTCCGCCGTGACCACCGTCCAGCCGTCATCCAGCAGCTCGATGTCGCCGCGTGCCGGCGTTGATCATCGGCTCGATGGCGAGGACCATCCCTTCCTTGAGGCGCGGGATTGGGTCCGCCCCCGACGTAGTTGGGGATCTGCGGATCCTCGTGCATGGCAGAAGCCCGTGCCGTGCCCGCAGTACTCCCGGACGACGCCGAAGCCGTTGGCCACGGCGTGCTCGTACACGGCGCGGGAAATGTCGCTAATCCTGTTGCCCGGGCAGAGCCTGGGCCACTCCCCGCTCCAGGCATTCGCGCGTGACCTTCATAAGCCGCTCGCGCTGCCTGCTCGCCACCCCCACGCCGACAGTGATGGCGGCATCCGAGAAATACCCGTTGAGGTCCACGCCGAGGTCGATGCTGACGAGGTCCCCGGCAGCGAGCCTGCGCGGCCCGGGGATGCCGTGGATCACCTCGTTGTTCAGCGAGATGCAGAGGGAGGCGGGGTAGTTCATGTAGCCGAGGAACGCCGGGCGGCCCCCGTGACTCTCGATCCAGGACCGCGCAAAGGAATCCAGTTCGCGGGTGGAAATACCCTCCGCGACCATCTTCCTCAGCTCCTCCAGGGTCTGCGCGAGCAGGCGCCCCGATGTCCGTATGCCGGCGATTTCCTTCTCGTTTTTCAGGCGGGTCATGGCTTCCTACTTGCCCGCTTCTTCCTTGTCCCTGTCCCGCGCTTTTTCCTTCTTTTTTTCCTTCACGATGGCGGTGAACGCTTCTTCCGTCTCGGAGCCGAACGCTTCCTCGATGAGCTTGCGCGCGTCCTCGGTCTGCCCGGAGGTTATGGTGACCTTTCCCTCGGTGATCACGCCGGGCTCCACGGTGAGCTTGGGCGTGACGATGTTTCCCAGCACCTTGCCCGTGTGCATGAGGCTCACTTCCTCCGAGGCGACGATATTCCCGATGAGGGTGCCCGCGATGGTCACCCGGCGCGCCTGGATGTCCGTCTTGACCTTCCCGGTAGGGCCCACGGTGAGCTGGTCGTCCGTGCGGATGTCCCCCTGGAATTTCCCTTCGATCAGGATCGACCCGTTCACAAAGAACCGGCCGTCGAAGATCGATCCCTCGCCGATCACGCAGTTTGTCGTATCGTTCTTTCCCGCCATGGACACTCCTTCAAGTTTCCGGGACGCACGGGCCCGCATGCCACTGCCCGGCCGCCGGGCCGCTGCCCGGCCGCCGGGCCGCTGCCTCATCACGGGCGCCTGTCCGCCCGGCACGATACCACTTATGGGACTGTCCCGGCAAGTTTCCGCAGGACAAGCGAAGCGCGAAGGTTGGTGGGATCGAGGCGGAGCGATTGGGCGAGGGCGGTCTGCGCACCCCTCGCGTTCCCTCCCAGCAGGAGAGCCTCTCCCCGCACCTCCATGACACGCGACTGGAACGCGTCGCGAATGGCCGCGTCCCCTGCCCTGTCGAACTCGAGGGCGGCCATATCGACGGAGGAGACTGCGCCCCTCGTGTTGCCCGTGCTCAGGAGAACGAGGGCCATGTCGAAGCGCGCCTTCCCGTCGGGGCGCACGGCCGACGCCTTCTGGAAAAGGGCGACGGCTCGCGCGGCGTCGCCCTGCATCGCCGCAACAGTCCCCTGCAGGAGGAGGAGTCCGGCATCCGTTGCTCCGCCCGCCGCCTCCCGCTGGCGGAGGGCGATGGCAGCACCCTCCCAGTCCTGGACGGCAAAAAGCGCGTCCAGGAGAGACGAAAGCGCCCGGGAATCCACCGGGTTCACGTTGAACAGCTTCCAGAGGCGGGCGCGACGCGCCTCGGGTGAAAGCGAGGGGGACTGGAGATCGAGCGCGAGCAGCGCAGCATCGACGTTCCCGGGGTCGGCCTTCAGGACAGGCTGGAGGATGGAAAGCGCTTGTCCCGGATCGCCGCGCTTCACCGCGAGCCGCGCCCGTGCCATCACGAGCTCCCGCGACCCGGGAAACCTGCGGAGGCCGTCGGAGATGTGCTCGTCGGCCTCGGCGTACCGGCCCTCCACCGCCGCGTCGTACGCGAGGTCGGCGTAGGGAATCCACGACAGGCCCGGGTCGAGGTCAACCCCCTCTGCAAGCCGCGCCGCCGATTCAGGGAAATGGCCTATGGCCTGCAGGGCATCGGCCGCGAGAAAGGAAGTCCGTGCGGTCTTTCCCCGAACCGCCTCGAGGGCCGAAAGCCGGCCCAGCGCACCGTTGTCATCCCCGGCGTCGTAAAGGATGGCCGCCGACGGCTCGGCGAACTGGGTGTCGTCGAGGCGTTCCTTCACCAGGGTGAGCGCCTGGTCCACACGGCCCGCCCCCATGGAAAGCAGCGCAGCGTCCAGAAACAGGCGCTGGTCGCCCGTGCGCAGCGCCGCGGACGCGTAGGCCGCCGCGTCGGTGCTCCGGCGCAGGGCGAGCAGGTCGCGCGTCAGTGCATCCGACCCCGTCCACGGGCTGCCGCGTCGAAGCGCAGCCTCGCCGCGGAGGAACTCTCCCGCCGACGGCGGAAGGCTGCCCGTCGAAAGCGTCTTCTCAGCCTCGGCGAGGCGCCCCGTTCTCAGCTGTGAATAGGCGGCGACCGCGCGGATATCGCGGCTCGACGGGCGGGACGCAAGGGCAGGGGCACTCACTGCCTGAAGGACCGTCCAGTCGCCGCCGGCTCGGGAAACGGCAAGGGCCCTCTTCAGGATGCGCAGGATGTCGGCTTCCCCGCGGGGGAATGTCTTCAGGGCAAGCATCTCGTCACGCGCGGTGGAAAGCGATCCCTGCGCGAGATCGCCGTCGAGGCGCTCCAGGAGCGCCGGGACGTCGATTGCTGGCGGGAACAGGACGCGGGGGAGAATGATGACGGCCGCGGCGGCAAGCGCCGCCAAGGCGCAGGCGGACAGGGCGAGAAGAGCGACGGCGCGCCGGCGCATTCTCTCCTACTCCGCCCGGAGGCCGAGTGACTTGCGCACGCCGTCCAGCACGCCGTTGACGAACCGGTAGGAATCGGCCGTGCCGTAGGTCTTCGAGATGTCAACGGCCTCGTCGATTGTCACCGTCGGGGGGATGTCCTGCTGGTGGAGGAGACAGTAGACGCTCATGCGCAGCAGCGCCAGGTCCACCCGGTTGAGGCGCGTGAAATCCCAGTTCTCCAGCTGTTTCTTGATGGTTTCGTCGATTTCCGGAAGGTTTTCGAGCGCGCCCTGGATCAGGAGCCGGGCGAAGTCGGTTGTTTCCGTTGGGTTCACCGACGGCTTGTCACTCTCCAGCCAGGAGAAATCGAGCAGCTCCTCCAGCGCCGCCCCGGAGAGGTCATAGCGATAGAGGGACTGGAACGCGATGATCCTGCCCTTCCTGCGCGCGCCCATGTTCGTCCGTCGCGCCCGCGCCCCGCCAGCGCCTACCAGGTGAGGTTGTCGTCGAAGATCTTGATTTCCGCCGGTCTTCTTCAGGTCGGCGACGATCTCGGTCAAGGGCGGCCTGGCATGGCGTCGGTCTGCCGCTGCACGGCGATGGAGCTCTTGATGATCTCCCGCACCGTGTTCTTGTTCGTCGGGGGCACCTTGTCGTCCGAGCCCGAGGAGCTTCGCATCGAACCTGTCGGTGACCTGGACGATGTGGTAGCCGAGGTTGGACTGGACGACGCCGCTCACGTCGCCCTTCTTCAGCTTGAAGACGGCATCGAAGAAGCTCGTCCCGTAGAGCTGCCGGCTGCTGGGCGTCCGAGCGGAGAAGACTGCCGAAGTCGCCGCCCTTGTACTTGGACTGCGTGTCGTCGGAGTACTTCATGACGAGGTCCGAGAACTGGGCTCCCGCCTTCAGCTCCTTCAGATGTCGTCGGCGCGTTTCGCCGCCTTGTCCTTGTCCTCCTGCGTGGTGAGCTGCCGCGTGTCGATGAAGATGTGGCGGAGGGTGACGATGTCATCGATGAAGTAGCTGGACTTGTTCGCGTCGTAGAAGTCCTGGACGTCCTGGTCGGTCACCGGGGCGTTGCTGCTGCCGAGGTCTTGTTCTTGCAAGGGCGTAATCGATCAGGAGGAGGTTGTCCTTGAAGTTCTTCAGCCAGTCGTCCCAGTTGGCCCCGGAGTTCTTCACCTACTGCTGCAGCTCCGCGTCCGTCATGTCGCGGCCCAGGTTGAGTGCCTGCGACTGAGCCTTGCGGTACTCGGCGAGCTTCCCGTTCAGCTCGGCGTCCGACACGAACACCTTGTCGCGTTCCGCGGCCTGCTGGATCAGCACGCGCGCGATCAGGTCGTCGAGAACCTGCCGGCGCTCGTCCATCGTGAGCGTCGTCTTGGCCTGCGCTTCGATAGGCGCGATCTGCTTCTTCAGCTGCCTGACGGTCACGACTCGGTCTCGTGAGCCTCACGGTTGCGGCCGGCTTGTCGAGGGCCTGTGCCCACGTCACGGCAACGGCGGCGATGAACATCACGGCAAGCGACAGATGATCTTTTCATCGTGGGATACTGCTCCTCTGCGTGTGCTCGCGGATTCGAAGCGAAGGTCAGTCAACGAGGCATCACGAATTGTCAAGGCACACGGGGCACCCGATCCGCTCCATGAGCTTCTTCACCCCGGACAGCTTCCGGTCCAATTGTAGCCCCTTTTGAAGATAATGCAAAGCGACATCCTGCTGGCCGAGGGACGCGTAGACCTCGGCGAGCTTCTTGCAGAAGAACGCGTTGTCCTTGCGCGAGAAGTTCAGGCGCATCATTTCCTTCAGCCTGCCGACGGCATCCGCGGGCTCGAGCCCGGGCAGCATCTTGAAGCACAGCAGGGTGCGCAGCCGATCGATCACCTCGTCGATGAAATGGTGGAAGTAGGGCTTGTCGCGCTCGTAGAGGAAAAGCTTGCGGTACAGGTCGTACGCCTCGCCGTAGCGGCAGCGGGCCTCGAAGACCTCGGCGAGGAGGAAGGCGCAGTCCATGTAGTCCTCGCGCGAGAGGTAGCGCTCCAGCTCGAAACCGCGGCTGGCCGTCAGCCTTTCGTAGAGGTCGACGGCATCGTCCTGGTGGTTGGCAAGGAGGTCGTGGAAGATGAGCTTCGACTGGCTGAGGGGATCGTCGGTGCGCGGCGCAGGAACTCCCGGTAGTCGAAGCCCGCGCACCCGCAACGCGGCCTGCAGGGCGCGGTCGTACTCGTCGCGCTTCTCGATGTCGCTCGAGGACCTCGTAGGCGGCCAGGAGCAGACGCATCTCGTCGTCCGCCTGCTGCCCTTCGGATCGGACGAACATCGGGGTGTATCTCCTTGGCCCTCCTCCGGAACGACTTCTTGATTTCCTGGGCCGTGGAGTTCTGGGCGATGCCGAGGACCTCGTAGTAGTTGATCATCGTTGAATGCTGACTGAATGATAGTATCCGCCGCGTGCGGCTGTCAAGACTTTGAGAGTTTGACCAGCAATTCAGTCTGATCCGGTGGAGCGAAACCCCATTTTGCACGACTCGCGGAGGGCCGCTTCGTGGCCCTTTCAAATGGTCCGATATCCTGGTGAAGGTGCGAAAGGGGATTCGCGGGAGTTTGACCAGCATGAAAAGCGTGATATCGTGCCATCCATGTTCGGATTCCTCGTGAAAAAGGCCTTCTTCGACATGTGGGACAATATGTTCCGCATCATCATCATGAACCTCGGCTACATCGCTTGTCCTTGCCATTTCTTCCTGGCTGGCGCCGCTTTCAGCCTCGCTGCCGGTCCTGTCTTTCGCCATGCTCATCATGGGCGTCGCGCTCTTCGCGGTCTACACGGGCGCGGTGAGCAGGATGTGCGCCGAGATCGCCGACTACCAGCAGCCCGGGTTTCGCGAGTTCTTCGGGTTCGTGAAGGAAAGCTTCCCGTCCAGCCTCCTCCTCGCGCTCGTCATCATCGCATACATCCTCGTGGTCTCGGTTGCCTTCCGGTTCTATGGCGGCATGAAGAGCCTTGCCGGGCCTCTCGCCGTGGCGCTGCTCTTCTGGGTTACGGTTGCCGGGCGTTTTCGCCAGCCAGTACTTCTTCCCCATCCAGTCCCGGCTGGACAGGAAGTTCCGCAAGATATTCCGAAAGACATTCCTGGTTTTCTTCGACAACCCCGGGTTTTCCATCGGGCTGCTCCTGTGCGCCTTCATCGTGCTCGTCGTGTCGGTGCTTCACGGCGCTGCTCCTGCCGGGCATCGCCACGATCCTGCTCTGGTGGAACATCGCCTTCAAGCTCCGCCTGTACAAGTACGACTGGCTGGAGAAGAACCCGGGCAAACCGACGCCACGTTCCCTGGGACGCGCTGCTGATCGAGGACCGCGAACGCGTGGGAAAGCGGACACTGAAGGGCATGATCTTCCCCTGGAAGGAATAGAGACCCTCCCGTCCCCCGCCGTTCTACTGGATGTGCAGCCGCTTGCCGATCTCTTCCGCCTCCGTCGGCGAGCGCAGGATGTCGGAGGTCTTGATCACCATCCCCTCCCCTTCCATGCACTTCATCAGGGCGGCGAGCGACTTGGCGGCGCCGAACGGTCGCCTTCGGCACGAAGGCATAGGATTTTTCCCGGCCACGGTGCCGGCGGATGCGAGGAAGGTGCGCACCGTTTCGGGGATCTTTCCGCCGAAGGTGCCGACGGCCTCGGCGCCCACGACCGATGTACTGGTAGATCGTGAGCTTCACGTTCGGGTCACGCGCGCCGTCGAAGGTGTCGACCTGGTTTCCCTGCTTCTCAATGCCCCGCGCGACGGCCTTCGCGAGGCCCATGAGCTTGTCACGATTCCGCCCAGAGAAAAAGACTACCGCCACTCTCATCGTTTTTTTCTCCTCCGTGTCCGGTTGATTGAACAGATGTCGCAGTACCATCCGCGTGCGGCTCACGCAGAAGTACGCGGTGAGCTCTCCGGACCCGGAACCGTTCCCGGCGGCGTTGGCACGGCCGTCCTTCACCAGAGCCGCGACCTCGGCCCGTTCCAGCAGGATCCGCGCGTAGCGGACCTGTCCCGCGCGGCTCTTCGTCACCGTCATCTCCAGGTACTTCTCGTCCGCTCGCGGAAGACCGGGATCTTCTCGTGCACGACCATGTTGCGGATCCAGCGGATCTCGTGCGCGAGGAGCAGCGTCCTCCCGTCCGTGATGATGCCCTCCGCGCGCGCCAGCTCCAGCATGTCCACCAGCTCGAGCTCCAGCAGGTCGTGGCGCGTCTGCAGCCACCGCTTTTCCCCGCCGTGCGCGAAGGGAAGCGGCCCGCTGCGGTCCAGCGCACATGCCGAGGCTGTAGATGAGACCCTGCTCCAGCAGCGTGCCCGAGAGGATGCAGGCGCTCTCCGAGAATCCGAAGTAGTAGGTCTGGTGCATCTGCGCCAGGAGGAACTTCACCCTCCCGCTCCCGGGCTGTCGCCCGATATGGATGCGCTGGTAGTTCAGGTGCGCCCGCCGCACGCGCCGCCTCCCGCAGCCGCTTCTCCCCGTAGCGCCGCCGGAGCGTCGCAAGATGTTCGTCGGTCCCGCCGGCTCTCATGATGCGATTCGGCCGGAACGATCCTCACCGTCGACGGAGCGCCACGCCTTCTCGCGGCCCTCCCTGACGGCGTCGAATCTCCGACAGGGCAGGACGGGAATCGCCGTGCCTGTACACTCCCCGCGCATTCCCGGTAGTATACGTGGACTGAAAAACCATGGTCAAGACAACCGTTGCGCTTCCGCTCCTTCTCCTTGTCCTCCTCGCCGG
Source organism: uncultured Spirochaetota bacterium (assembly GCA_963768665.1). Lineage (GTDB taxonomy): Bacteria > Spirochaetota > Spirochaetia > SZUA-6 > Fen-1364 > Fen-1364. Next base: position 603,774 of record CAVYIU010000009.1, read on the forward strand.
CTGCGCCGGGCGCAGCCTGTGGACCTGCACCCGCAGACCCTGCGCATTTCCAACGGCGGCGTGGGCGCCGTCTCCCTCGTGCGCCTGGGTGACGCGCTCCTCGCCGTCTTCGCCCAGAGATCCACGGCGAGCTAGACTCGTTTCTCCTGCCCCTCGGGGAGAGCCTTCCCGCCGCTGCCCCCGCCGTCTCCGTGATCGACGTCGTCGACGTGGCGCCGCCCCTCTCCGCGAGGATTCGGCAGTCACGTCCTGCGCTCCAGCGGCGAAACGGCGATGCTCCTCTACGAGGACCGCATCAGCACAGAGGCAACGGCGTCCTGAAGGTTGCCACCCGTACCCCCGTGACGCGCAGTGGACCCTGGACATGCTGGATCCGCCCGGTGATCCTCTCCACGTCATGCCTTCGCTGTCAGGCGGCCTTGACGTGTTCTGGGCCGCGGGCGGCCTGCAGTGGAGGTCGCTGCCCGGTGGAGCGACGTCACCCTTCTCGTCCCGGCTTCCGTCCCGACGGGCTCACCGCGGACCTCGGCGGGGCCGGGTTTGTCGCGCGCGGCCAGGCCGACGGTGGTGCCCTGTACGCGGTCCAGCGTTCCGCGGGGTCGTTCGCCGCGCGTCCCGTTCCCGGCGCCGGCGGGTCTTCCTCCGCCTCTGGCCGCGGGCAACGGTTCGGTCTCGGTGCTGAGCTGGGACCCGCGGACCCGGCGGCTGGTCCTCGACGTCGAGACGTCACCCGGCGGCGCTGCCCGGCGGACGACGGTGACCGTCTGCGACGGAACGGGCACGGTCGCGCTCCTGCCCGCGAGCGAAGCCGGCGATACCTGTTCCTGTTCGACGAGATCCGCCGCCGGCGCCGGGCGCGTCATGCACGACGTGTCCCTCATCGCCCCCGGGCGGCGCTCCGTGTGAGCGGGGACGGATACCGCAAGTCCATCCTCTACGGGACTGACAGCCTATCGAAGGGTTCGCGGTCGTCGAAACCCGGATGCCCTGTACGTTCTGGGTCCAGGGAGGGTGAAGCTCCTGCGCTCGGTCCGTGCCGCCGTGCAGGGTCCGCCGTGCCCCCGCGCCTAGTTGACGATCACGATCGTCGAGCCGAGCTGCTCGTAGACGAACCTGCGCCCAGCTCGCTCCACGAGCTGAGGCGGCCGGTGTCGCCGGTCGTCGCGATCCCGTGCCGCAGGAACTCGAAGAGGTCACGAGCTCCTCTCGCGTGATTCCTGTCTCAGGGCCCCCGCGCGGAACAGCGCCTCCGCGAGCGCGGCAATACCTGCCTCGGCTTCCAGCGGAAGGCCCTCGGAATCCGCGAGCTTGCGAAGCGATTCGCAGACCACGGCCTCCAGGATGCCCGCCGCCTTCTGGCACTCGCCGTGCGCGAGGAAGGATGCCGCCGCGCAGGAGGAAGGAGTTGAAAATGTTCACGCTGAGCATCAGGTCCTTGTGGTAGAAGTACCCCTTGCGGAGGTCGTCGCGCGCGCCCTGGAGGATTCCCAGGAAGAGGAGCGTCGAATTGTAATGGTCGAAAAACTTCAGGCTCGTGAAGCTGTCGTAGTGAGGGCTCGAGGTCCCGAAAGTGCTCTTCAGGAGCGTGAGACAGCTCGTGCGCCATGCCTCGAAGCTCTGCACGTCGATGGCCTTCTTGCTGCCCGCAAAATAGATCTTTTTGCATGCTTCCTTGATCAACTCGCCGCGCCCGATGAGCTCGTCAAAAAGCGCAATGACGTTTTTCGGAACATCTACCATCCCGTGACTTCTAGCGATTCAAACGAATGATGTCAATATCACCATGACATTGATACTATCTCAAGCTTATAATCGAGCGGTAGATGATTGTCGATATCAGGTTCCTTCACGACAAGGACCGAGCACTTCGCGTTTCGAAGGATCTCGCGGTGCTGGCGGCCCAGCACGTCGCGCAGGCTTGTCTGCCCTTCGAAGCCGCCGAGTAGGATCACGTTTGCGTTGTTCTCGTCCGCTGCCTGCAGGATCTCGGTGGAGACAGCCCCATGGCGCAGGACCTTCTCCACGGCAACGCCCTTCTTCTGCGCCATATCCGCCACATAATCGAGATAGCGCTGCCCGTTGCTCTCCAGGCCCTGCTCGGTATTCCTCGCTCTCGTCCTCCACGAAGATCCGCGACATCAGGAGCTCTTTCAGCGTGGCGGTGTCCACGACGTACACGGCGACGAGCTTGCCGCGCGACGACTTCGCGAGAGCTATGCCATAGCGCGCCGCGTTGAGGGACTGCTCGGAACCGCTCACGGCTACCACTATGGTCTGGAACATGGGCTTCATACTCTGTCTCCCAGGAGGCGGCTCTTCAGGATCTTCTGCACGAAGAACACCTCCCGCTCCCTTTCCTCCAGCACCCCTTCTATGAATGACCGCGTCTCCAGGACGTCGGGGATCACGATCTTCTCCAGCGCGTTCACGCGGCGCTGGGTCTTGCGCACTTCCTTGGCCAGCCGCCACACCATGGTGCGGATCTCGGCCATGCGCGCCACGAGCTTCAGCAGCTCGTGGAACTCGCGCATCGTCGCGTCGCAGGAACTGTCGGCGCCCATGAAGGAGTAGCGCAGCTGCAGCGCGGGCATCGTGATGTCGAGGCTGGGCAGCGGGATACCCATGAGCCTTCCGTTCTTCTCCTTTGTCGCGTACTCGAAGCTGATTCCTTCCGCGACGTTTCTCGCCTCGGTGCGGCCCATGCGCAGCAGCGTGCGGGTGAGGGCCCTGTACGCTGTCTGCACGCGCGCGTCGATATCGCGCTCCAGGAGCTTCACTTCCTCCACCATGCGCATGAGCTCCATGACGAGGATTTCCCGTTTCTGCTCCAGGAGCTCGTAGCCTTCCCGGGCGATGGTGAGCTGCGCCTTGACGGCGAAGAGCGATGATTTTGTCGGGGGAACGTCGTAGCGCGCCATCTCAGCGTCCCCCCCCGCCGTCCTTTCCGGATCCCGCGGCCGCAGCTTGCTTTCCGAAGCGCTCGGCAAGGGTCTTCTCGCTGACCCTGTACAGCTCGCCGCGCGGCAGCGCAGTCAGGATTTTCCAGCCCAGGTCGAGGGTCTGGTCAATGCTGCGGTTCTCGTATTCGCCCTGCGCAAGGAACTCCTTCTCGAATCGATCGCCGAACTCGAGGTAGCTCCGGTCGAGCTCGGAAAGCTCCTCCTCCCCGATGACAGAGGCGAGGGACCGTATGCTGCGAACGCGCGAATAGGCGGCGAACAGCTGTGCCGCGAGCTCCTTGTGGTCGTCACGGGTCATGCCGGGGCCAATGCCGTCCTTCATGAGCCGCGAGAGCGACGGCAGGCCCGCCACAGGCGGGTAGATGCCCTTCTGGGAGAGCTCACGGTCAAGGACGATCTGGCCCTCGGTGATGTACCCCGACAGGTCGGGCACGGGGTGGGAGATGTCGTCGTTGGGCATCGTGAGGACGGGGATCTGCGTGATGGAGCCAGCCGACCCCTCGATCTTCCCGGCCCGCTCGTACAGCGAGGCAAGGTCCGAGTACAGGTACCCGGGGTATCCCTTGCGGGAGGGAATCTCCCCGCGGATGGTCGACACTTCGCGCAGCGACTCGCAGTAGTTGGTCATGTCGGTGAGGATGACAAGCACGTGCATCCCGCACTGGTAGGCAAGGTATTCGGCAGCCGTGAGAGCGCAGCGCGGCGTGATGAGCCTCTCGATGGACGGGTCATCGGCAAGGGACAGGAACAGGACGACGTTCCCGAGAACGCCGCTCTCCTCGAACGAATCGATGAAGAACCGTGCCACGTCGTACTTCACGCCCATGGCCGCGAAGACCATGACGAACGGCTCGTCGGAGGTGAGGATCCGTGCCTGGCGGACGATCTGTGCCGCCAGGCGATTGTGCGCGAGGCCGTTGCCGGAAAAGATCGGCAGCTTCTGTCCCCTGATGAGGGTGTTCATGCCGTCGATGCAGGAAATCCCGGTCTGGATGAAGTCCCGCGGGTAGGTGCGCGCGTCAGGATTGATGGGAACGCCGTTGACGTCCAGCTGGAGCGAGCTGAACGAAGCGGGAAAGCCGTCCATGGGCTTCCCGAGGCCGTCATAGATGCGGCCCAGCATGTCCCGCGAGACACGCATCTCCAGGGGTTTCCCGGTGAACTCGACGGAGGACGACTCCGTGGAGAGACCCGTGTTGGTGCCGAAGATCTGCACGGCCACGGCCGCCTCGGAGATCTCGATGATCCTGCCGGCGCGCTCGCCCTTGCGCTGGTCGTAGATGCGCACGAGCTCCCCGAGCCCGACGTTCTCGGTGCGCTCGACGATGATGATCGGGCCGTCGACCTTGGTCAGGCCCCGGTACTCCAGCCCCTTCATCTCCTGTAGCTCCTCTCCAGCTCGTCCATCTGCGACGACATGAGCGTCTCGATCTCCGTGAGCTTGTCCAGCTCCTCGTTGCGGATGGTCGACTTGGCGCGCACGATGCGCTCCATGCATGAAAGCTCGCGGATCTTCGGCAGCGGCGCCCCCAGTTCTATGATGGCAAGCGAGCGCGCGTAGAAGGTCCATGATCAGGCGGAGGATCCGGACCTGCTTCTCGGGAACGCAGAACATGTCGATGTCGTCATAGGCATTCTGCTGGAGAAAGCCGTTCTTCATCATCTCGGCGACCAGCAGGATCAGGCGCTGGTTGTCGGGCAGGGCGTCGGGCCCGATGAGCTTCACGATCTGGCTGAGCTTCTGCTCCCGCTTCAGGAGATCGAGCGCTCGTTCGCGGGTACCGCTCCATTCCGCGTTCACCTTCTCCCACCACGGGCGCATCTCCTCGGCGTACTCGCTGTACGAATCGATCCAGGAGATGGCAGGGTAATGGCGCGCGTTTGCCAGTTCCCTGTCCAGCGCCCAGAAGCAGCGGATGAAGCGCTTCGTGTGCTGCGTGACCGGCTCGGAAAAGTCGCCGCCGGGGGGCGATACCGCCCCGATGACCGAGATGGAAGCCTCGTCGACCACCCAGGGCGCGTTCACCTTGCCGGCGCGCTCGTAGAACTCGGCCAGGCGCGTGGGAAGGTAGGCGGGGAACCCTTCGTCGGCGGGCATTTCCTCGAGCCGCCCGGAAAGCTCCCGCAGCGCTTCCGCCCACCGGGAGGTGGAGTCCGCCATGATGGCCACGTCGTAGCCCATGTCCCGGTAATACTCGGCGAGGGTAATGCCCGTGTAGATGGAGACCTCGCGGGCGGCAACGGGCATGTTGGAGGTGTTGGCGATGAGGATCGTCCGCTCCATCAGGGACTTGCCGCGTGCGCGGATCCTGGATCTTCGGGAACTCCGTGAGAACGTCGGTCATCTCGTTGCCGCGCTCGCCGCAGCCGATGTACACGATGATGTCGGCGTCGCACCACTTTGCCAGCGCGTGCTGGGTCATCGTCTTGCCCGTCCCGAATCCTCCGGGGATTGCCGAGGTCCCGCCGCGGGAGATGGGAAAGAACACGTCGATGACGCGCTGGCCAGTGACAAGCGGCTCGTCCATCCCCAGCTTGCGATCGTACGGCCGCGGCTTGCGCACGGGCCAGTAGTGGGACATCGACATCTCCTGGCCGCCGACGAAGCGCACGACGGTCTGGGTGATGGTGTAGTCCCCTTCGGCGGCGACCCACTCGATGCGCCCCGCAGGGGTCTCGGGCACCACGACCACCTTGTGCATGATCGTGGCGGACTCCTTCACTTCTCCCACGATGGCCCCGGGACCGGCCGTGTCACCGGGCTTGCACGTCGGCACGAAATGCCACTTCTTCTCCTGGGGCAGAGGCGGGATCTTGATGCCCGGCTCGATGAACCCGCCCGCGATCTTCTTGATCTCCTCCAGCGGCCTCTGGATGCCGTCGTAGATCTCTCCGAGGAGGCCCGGGCCGAGGTGCACCGAGAGCGGCCTCTCGAGGGAGTACGGCGCTCTCCCCGATGCGCATCCCCGTGTTGTCCTCGTAGATCTGGATGGTGGCCGTGTCGCCTTCCAGGCGGATGATCTCACCGATGAGCCTCTTCTCGCCGATCTCCACGACGTCGTAGAGCCCGCTCCCTCCCAGGCCCGTCGCTCTTCACGATGGGGCCGTTGATCCGGATGACCTTGCCTTCGATCATGTGTTCACGTCTTTTCCTAGAACGCCGTGATGAGCTCCTCGCGGCGCTCTTCCATGAGCTGTGTCGTCAGCTCCCCGATGGTCGCCCGCAGGCGCCGGCTCGCCGTCGGCACTGGCGACGATCAGCCCCTTGAGCGCGGCTGCCGCCTCCGCGGCGGGCATCTCCGCGACCGACTCCACGGCCACCCCGGGCAGGACGCCGCTCACGACCGATCGCGCCTGCGCGGCGCTCATTCCCGCCGTGAGCACGCTCACCGCGCGGCCGGCAAAAGCGGCTGCCGCGCGCGCGACCTGCGCGCCGATGATCCGCCCGACGGCCTCCGTCCCGAGCCCCGCAAAGTACGCGGCGAGCGCGGCGTCCAGGGTTTCCTGCAGGTACGAGAGGCGGGCGCGGCGGAAATCCAGCGGCAGCGATGCCTCGAGCTCCTTGCGGAGCGTGGCGAGCTCCCCGAGCCGGCGCTCGTCCATGCGGCGGCTTTCCTCGCGGAGGCGCGCCTCCCCGTCGGCGCGGATGGCGGCGATTTCCTTCTCCGCGGCATCGCGCAGGCGCCCCGCTTTCGCGCGGGCGTCCTCCAGTATCTGGGCTTCCAGCAGCTCCCCGTTCTTGACGACTTCCATATGAGCGTGTTCCCCTGCCCGGGGCTCCTTCAGACGTGGAGTCCGACCGCGTCGCGGATCGAGTCGATGAGGCTCGTGCGGTCCGACCGATGTCCCTCGATGCCCGGTATCTCGACCAGGAGCGGATAGGCCCCGCCCAGCTGCCAGTCCATGACGTCCCCGGGGATCAGCGGCGGTGACCTGCTCTGTCACGATGAGCACGCGGGCTACTCCCGCCGTCGTGACGGCGCGGAACGCCTCGCGGGCCTCATCCGCGGTGCGGACGACCGTCCCGGGGACGCCGACGAATCGGAACCCCACCACGATCTCCTCGCTCCCGATGACGTGAAACGACATGATCCCCGCTCTAGGCGGACAGGATCATGAGCGCAACGATGAACCCCCAGAGACAGATTCCTTCGGCGAGACCGACGAACGGGATCGCCTTTCCCGAGAGATCCGGGTTCTCGTCATGGCGGCCATGGCGGCCGCGCCGATCTGGCCGACGGCGATTCCCCCGCCGAGTGTCGCCAGCCCGACGGCCAGCGCCGCGGCGATGTAGCGCAGGGCGGACCCCGCGGGCGCGGTCGTCGCTGCCTGCGCGAAGACCGCCGGCACGCGCGGCCACGAGGAACAGCCCGAGGGTCACAAGAATGCGTTTCTTCACCTGTGAACCTCCCGAGATGCCAAGATTGAAAGGAGTGAACTGCTCTCCCGATTCCGTGAAGAACTTGGAGAAGAACTCGTAGTATTCGAGCCTCACGACCTGGATCGTCACGACGAGCCCTTCCAGCACGACGATGATCGAGTTGCCGATCAGGTAGATCAGCGCGGCGTAAAAGGGCCCGCCCGACGCCCGAGCCGACCATGCCGGCGAGCAGGCACATGATCGCGCTGAGCACCGTGTGCGCAAGGCCGAACGCCGCGACGCGGAGAAAGGACACGGAATTGGAGACGTAGTAGATCGCCGATTCCAGGACCTCCGCGATGCCTTCCATGACGAAGCCGAACACCCCCTCCTTCAGCAGGGGCCGGTGGCCCTCCGCGAGGCGCAGGATGGGTTCGCGGAAGAACAGTGCCAGGAGAGGCAGCGCGATGATGGCGAAATCGAAGCCATGGACCTTGCCGCCCAGGACGATCCGCACGGCAACGGAAAGCGCGTACCAGAAGAAGAACGCACCGGCGATCCCGGTCTTCGAGAGAAGCGCGTTCTGCCAGTCACGCCGTCGCACGGTGTTCACGATGTTGATGACGAGGCCCAGCGAATTGATCACCGCCCCGATGGCGATGGTGACGCCAAAGAAGACGATGATCCGCTGGAAGCCTTCCAGCGAGACAATCCGGTCGATCGGGGTGCCGAAGAGATGCCCCGTGAGAAAGCGGGTCGCGGGCACCAGCACGCCTTCGTTGGCGAATACCGAGCCGTAGAGCAGCCCCGCCACCATGGAGGCGGCACCGGCAAGGAGAAAGACGACGCCGAAGTGCCTCCGCCGATACTCGGCGAACGCCTTTACCCGGCCGCTGCTGATGGCCAGGCCCAGCAGGACTCCCACGAACCCCTGCCCGACGTCACCGAACATGATGGCGAACAGGAGAACGAACATGACGGCAACGAAGGGGGTTGGATCGACGGTGCCGTACAGCGGGACGGCATAAGAAAAGACCATGCGGCTGAACCCGCGCACCAGCTTCCCGTGCGGTGTTGAGACCGGCACGCGGGTCGCGCGTTCCTTGACCTCGGGCAGCTCTTCCGGGTCGTATGACTGCATTGCCATGCATCCCTTCGTGATGGCATCCAGCTCCTGGGTGATGCGGGGGAAACGGCGCGCGGGAACCCACCCGGTGATCTTCTGCACGCTCCCCGTGGAGCCGAACCCCTGCTTCAGCGCGTCTATCGAAGCGTCAACACCCAGGTGCGCAAGCAGAAAGCGCGTCTCCTCCCTGAGAGATTCACGCGCGCCGGCCTTGCGCGCTTCCAGCTCCGAAAGCCGGGCATCAACGCCGGCACCTTCTGCCGTGATCGCACTCAGCATGTCTGACGGGAGTCCCCCGTTGCCGGTCGGTATCTTCCCTTCCTGGAAATCCAGGCGCTTCAGCTCGGAATCCAGCGCCCACCGGCCCTTCTTCGTGGTCACGGCGAGCAGCTGTCCGGGCCGCCCGAGGGGCACGACGAGCGCGCGCTTGCGCAGTCGCGCGGCCAGGTCATCCAGTCGCTCCGGCGCAACCGAACCGGTTCGAATCGTGATCCAGGGCCGGTTTTCGAGGTCCTTCAGGGGGATATCCAGGGCGTTGAAGGAAGCGAGGTCTTCCGCCGCCTGCTTCATGCCCAGCTTGCGCTGGAGAAGCTGTGCTTCTTCCTCCACGAGGTCCTTCACGGACTCCGCCAGGGCCGCCGCCCGGCCACGCAGGGATTCGCGGGTCGGCGCAGGGGACAGCGGGATGCCTCCCGCCCGCTCGTCGATGCCGAGGAAACGCGCGATCGCCTGGACCTTGAGGTTCAGCTCCGAGGCTTCCCTCTCTTCGCCGACCGCCTCGGCCGCGTCACGGTCTTCCGAGATCAGCTGCATGCAGCCTGCAAGTCCCAGGTGCCGCATGACAGCGTCCAGGTCGGTCTTGAGGACGTGGAGCTCGATCTTCTTCATCCGCTCGGGAAACAGCATCAGCTCGGCGCCCCCGACGCGTTCTTTCCAGCGGCAGGCGAGGCGATACCCGCGAGGCCGAGAAGGTCCTTTTCCGGGACTCCCAGGGCGATGCCCTCCACCGCCGTCGTCAGGAGGGATGCCTCCTGCAGTTTCAGCGCGAAGTAGGCGACGAACGGGCAGAGCGAGAACGGGTGCTGGTGCAGGAGCTGGTGGGCGCGGACGAACAGCCGCTGCGACATGCGCGCTTCCGCGGCGACCGGGTCAGGGGCGCGGAAGGACTCGCCGAGCTGGTCCTCCAGCAGCCAGCCGAAGCGCCAGCGCCGCCACTCCTCGATGGAATCAGCGGGGATCTCGAAGGCACGCGCGTACGCCTTGCGCGCCGTGTCCCCGGTTCGTCCGATGAGGAGCGGTCGCGCCGCGGCCTCGTCGAGGCCGTACGAAAAGCGCAGGCGCAGCGCCCAGACGGCATTCGCCAGCGATACCTCGAGGTTGACGTAGCGCAGGACGCCAAGGCGGTCTTCGCCCCGCAGCGCACGCGCGAGGCGCAGGAGCTCCTCGTAGTACCGGCCGTCTGCCAGGTTCTCCACCTTCTCTCGGGAGGCGCCCTTCAGGGCTGCAAGGGTCCACGCGTAGGGACTTGCCCGGAGCGCCTTCTCGACGTCGTGGACATCGCGCAGGCGCAGCGAGGCGTACCTTCCGAGGTCGACGATGCGGGCCGTGTCCACGCGTCCCTCGGAAAGCCCGCGCAGCACGACCTTGAGGTTGCGGTATTCGAAGCGGCGCAGCATGTGGACGAGGATGTCCTGCGCGCCGAGCTGGTCGAGCACGACTCAAGCGCATCGATGCATGAGCGCACGATGCGCTGCTCCATTTCCGACCGGCGCGACTGCTGCAGGGCTTCTTCCTGCCCCCTGGGCCAGAGCAGGTCGTGGAGATCGTTCAACGACTTCAGCCTCAGCAGCTCGCGGAAGTTCGCCCCCATGTACGAGTGCGCGACCGCGCCATACATGCGGGCGAGAAGGAATATCTGGCGGGAGGAACGTTTCATGCGCCGCCTGATGTGACGAGCTCGGCAAGCGCGCGCGCGAGGGCGGCAGGGTCAGGGGGCTTTCCGGCGAGCTCGGCACGGAAGGCGGCGATCCGCGTCTCGCGCTCGGTCGCCAGTGCGCGCCGCTCCGCTTCCAGCGCGGCAGCAGCTCGACTGCCTTAGCCTTCGCCACCTCTTCGTGCCTCTTCTGCGACCTCGGCGCGGGCACGCGCCGTGCGGCCGCGCGCTTCGACCTCGGCCTCCGCCACCAGGGCGGCGGCCTGTTTCTCGATCGAAAGGAGTTTCTTCAGCATATCGGACATGATTGCTCCGTTCTTTCCCCGCTCGGCGCCTCAGGTTTCCTGGGAGTCCAGGATTTCCTCGTACGAGCTGATGACCTTGTGCACCTTTTCCGGATCCACCGCCGCGAGGGCGTCCTTGTAGAAATCGGGGTTCTCGACCAGGAGAGCGATCTTCTTCAGGACGGCAAGGTGCGTTCCCGCGTCCTCCTCGGAGCTTACCAGGAGAAACAGCATGTGCACCGGCTCGCCGTCCAGCGACTCGTAGTCGATGCCGCGCGCGGAAATTCCCAGCACCCCGATGACGCCCGCTGCGTGAAATTGACGTCTTGGCGTGGGGGATGGCGATGCCCCGCTTGATCCCGGTGGACATCTTGTCCTCGCGGCGCGTGATGGCCTCGAGGATCTCGTCACGGCAGTCAAGCCCGTACTGGATCGACAAGGAGGTCCACGAGCTCTTCGAATACCTCGGCCTTGTCTTCCGCCTCCAGGCGGCACTTGATCCGGCCGGGCACGAAGAGGTCCTGGAGCAGGAGGCCACCCTACTGGCCCCCGCGGCTGTCCTGCAGGCGCCGGCGCGGTGGTGCCCGATGGCGAGGTGGACGTGGATGCCGCCGTCGACGTCGACGTCGATGGCGTCCCGCTGGTGCGTGCCCGCCGCGGTGGTGTGCCCGTGGCTCCCGCGGCCGGTGGAGGCGTCTGGGCCCACCAGCTCTGCTGCTCGTGCTGTTCAGGGCCTGCTGCCGCGCCTTGCCGATCACGTTTCCGCCGGTCGGGGTCCTGCTGATCCATGCCACTCCAAAGCAGCAGACCAGGAAGATCGCGGCGAGCGCCGCGGTGAAACGGGTCAGGACGTTTCCCGACCGTGACCCGAACGCCGTAGTTGCTGCCGCCCCCGAAGATGCCGCCGATGCCCTCGCCCTGGTCGTCCTGGACGAGCACGACGAGCACCAGGAGAATCGGCGCTGATGATCGAGGATGACGAGGAGAACAATACCGATGACAAGACCCATTCCGAGAAAACCCCCTTACCGATCTGTCGAACTGCACGATGGGAAGAAACGTTTCAGCCTTCAGGGATGCGCCGCCGACGAGCGCGCCGTCGATGTTCTCCATTTTCATGAGATCCTTGACGTTGTCCGGCTTCACCGACCCGCCGTACTGGATCGTCATGCCTTCGCGCCGGCGTCGGCGCCGTACAGCCCGGCGATGACGCCGCGGATGTACACGTGCACCGCGTCGGCATCCTGCGGCGTGGCATTCTTTCCCGTGCCGATGGCCCAGACCGGCTCATAGGCAATCGTGACGCGCCGAGGTCCCGCTCCGCCACCGACGCAGGCCTGCGCGGGTCTGGCGTCGTCCACGACCTTTCCGTGACGCCCTTCTGCCGCTCATCGAGCGTTTCCCCGACGCAGAGGATGACCTCGAAGCCCTCCGCCAGGGCCAGCTTCACCTTGCGGTTGACGAGCGCGTCCGTCTCACCGTAGCACGTGGCGCCGCTCGGAATGCCCGAGGATGACGACCGAGACCCCCGCGTCCCGCAGCATCCGCAGGGATACTTCGCCCGTGTGCGCGCCTTCCAGCTCGGCGCAGGCGTTCTGCGCGCCCAGCAGGATCCGCGATCCCTCGAGGGCGTCCTGCACCGCGTGCAGCGCGGTGAACGGCGGGGCAATCATGATGCGCTTCCTGCCTGCTCACCGGCCAGCGCCGCGGCGAGCGCCGCGGCCAGCGCGGTTGCCTCGCCCACCGTCTTGTACATCTTCCAGTTGCCGGCGATGAACGGTTCTCTCATGCAGTTCCTACTTGTCCTGCAGGGCCACGACGCCCGGGAGCTGTTTCCCTTCGAGAAGCTCCAGGGACGCGCCGCCTCCCGTGGAGACGTGCGTGATCTTCTCGGCGAGACCGAACTGGTTGACAGCCGCTACAGAGTCTCCGCCGCCCACGACGGTCATGCCCTTGCAGTCGGCAACAGCCTTTCCGATCTCCATGGTGCCCTTCGCGAACTCGGGAAACTCGAAGACGCCCATCGGCCCGTTCCAAAGCACCGTTTTCGCCTTGAGGATGCGCTCGCGGAAGAGGGCTGCCGACTTCGGCCCGATGTCCATGGACATCATGTCCTGCCGGTGATGTCCGCTCCGTCGACGATCTGGCCTTCGCCTTCTCCGAAAACTCCGCTGCTACGCGCTGGTCGACGGGAAGGAGTACCTCCACCCCCGCTGCCTTTGCCTTCGTCAAGAACGCGGAAGCGGTGCCGACGAGGTCCTCTTCGACGAGGGACTTGCCGATCGTCGTGCCCCTGGATCTTGAGGAACGTGTAGGTCATGCCCCCGCCGATGATCATCGTGGTGACGCGGGGAAGCAGCGCTTCCAGGACGGCGATCTTCGTGGAGACCTTGGCCCCGCCGATGATCGCGACGAACGGGCTTCGCGGGGTTCTCGAAGACGCCGCCAAGGAACTTGATCTCCTTCTCCATGAGGAATCCGGCGACACCCGGGAGGATCTTCGCCACGCCTTCCGTGGATGCATGGGCCCGGTGCGCGGTGCCGAAAGCGTCGTTGACATACACGTCGCCCAGGCCGGCGAGCTTGCGCGCGAAGTCGGGGTCGTTCTTCTCTTCCTCCGGGTGGAAAGCGCACGTTTTCCAGGAGCACGACGTCCCCCGGCTTCATGGCCTTCACCACTGCCTTCCGCCTCGGGCCCGACGCAGTCCGGAGCGAGGGTGACCTTGCGGCCCAGCAGCTCCGACAGCCGCTCCGCCACGGGGGCAAGGCTGTTCTCCTTGTCCGGCTTCTTGGGCCGTCCGAGGTGGCTCATGAGGATGAGGGTGGCGCCCTTCTGGTCGAGGATGTAGTTCAGCGTCGGCAGCGCCGCGGTGATGCGCGTGTCATCCGTGATGCGCCCCTTCCTTCAGGGGCACGTTGAAGTCCACGCGCACAAGCACGCGCTTCTTCCTCAGATCAACGTCGCGAACGGTCTTCTTGGCCATACGCATGCTCCTTGCACTGGCAATGAATCTCGCACGCTTTCAGCGAGATGGGATTGCCGAAATCACAAAAAAATATACGGGAAAGGGCCGGGAGTGTCAACGGCGGAGGCCGTCCTGAGCACCCGGCGGGCTCGCGCGCCGCCGCGGCAGCCCCGGGCTGCTATCCCCCGATCCGGAAGAGCCGCGTCGAGGATGTTCCCGCTGCGCTGCGCCGGCGTCACGGTCGGCGGCGGCGTGTCTGCTGCACGGGATAGAGCACCTGGTCGCCGGCGTTGACGTAGTCGAAGTATCCGCGGCCCGCGACGGTTCCCTCCGAGACCCCTTCGTCGGCGCCGGTCACGGTGAAGTCGCCCACCACGTCCTTCTCGTCGTAGGTGAGCCCGGGCCGTCCGACTGAAGGCGCACACCGCCCTGGCGCACGATCACCAGCGTGTCGTCCTTCTTGACGCCCTGGAAGTGACCCGAGGTCGATCACGCCCTGGCCGAACTTCCGCACCAGCAGGCTTCCCCGCGGCCGAGCAGCAGGCCCGCGACACCTGCCGGCCAGCTTCATGAGCGAGTCCCGCACCCTGTCGTTTCCCGTGCGGAACGCCGCGAAGCTCGCGATGCGCCCGCCGGTCCGGGCAGAGATACAGGTCCGCAGTGGCGGAGAAGCTCCGGTCCGCCTCGTCGACGGCCAGGACGACGAAGTAGTCGGTGCCCGCGGCCCGGGCCGCGCGGAACGCGTCGTCGAAACCGGTGACGGCCGGCGGCGCGTCCGGCACGCTGATCGCGTCGAACCGGCCCAGCAGGGAGGCGAAATAGCGCGGCGACGTCGTCGCTGGCCAGCGGATGGGTCAGGCGGTTTGCGCGGCGAGGGTGTAGACGGGAATGCGTGTAGCGGGTGCGCTCCAGGTTGTACTGGTCGTAGCCCCACGACCGGGAGACCGACTCCGGCCAGGCTGCTGTGTCAGCCCTCGATCTCGTCCTGCACGAAGGTGTCCTTCACGCCGAGCTTGGCGAGGACCTGCAGCTCGCTCAGGTACTTGGCCGGGAAACCGAGGGTCGATAGATCCGCGCGTATCCCACGCGGGCGTCCCGCGAGGTCGGGTCCAGGATCAGCGCCCGGCGGTATTCGGCGAGCGCCTTTTCCAGGTAGCTCCTCTCTTCCTGGTCCTGTCCCTGCGCCATGTGGAACGAGGGCCATCTTCTTCCGCTGCGCATCGTCCATCGGGAGAGACTCGACGCGCGGTCGCCTCCTGCGCGATGCGGGCCATCTCGTCGTCCGGCCGCGCCTGCAGTGCGCGTCGCGAAGCTCGCGATTGCCTTCGCCGGGATCCCCTGACCTGCGGTACGCCAGGCCCAGGGCGTACCAGGCGAGCGCGTTGTCGCGGTTGGCGCTGACGACGTCCGGAAGCGACGCGATGGCGTCGGTGTAGCGCGCCGGTCTGCAGGTAGACCTGCGCCGAGGAGGATCTTGGCCCGTTCCAGGCCCGGCTTCAGGGAAAGCGCGATCTGCGCGTGCTTCTCCGCGGCTGTCGAAATCCCCGTGGAGGCATACCAGCCCGCCGCGGCGAGCTGCACCCGCGGGTCGGAGGAATGGCTCTTCAGGCGCGAGCTCGTAGTAGCGCGCCGCCCCGGCCGCGTCCCCGCGTCTCGTCGGAGAGCATGGCAAGGGAGAGAAGCGCCTTGCGTGCTTTCCGGGGCGAGCCTCAGGGTCTGCGTGTACTGCGGCCCAGGGCGTTCCTCGTCCTGCCCTCCGCGATGTCGGCCTCGGCCATGCCCAGCCGCGCCTCCACGTTGTTCGGCTGCTGGTGCGAGCACGCGCTGGCGAACAGCGCGCGCGCTGCCGGGACGTCCCCCTGCCCGATGCGGATCCTGCCCTCCAGCACGGCGAGGTCGGGGTTGTTCGCGGTCGTAGGTGCGCGCCATGGCCGCGTACCGCGCACGCCTCGTCGTACTCCTCCAGCAGGAGGAAGGACTCCGCCAGGCCCGACCATGGGCTCCAGGTAGGCGGGGTTCAGCGAGAGCGCCTCCTTGTACTTCTCCATCGCCAGCTCGTAGTCCTCGACTCCCTGCGCCGCGGCGCCGGCAAGGTACGCCGCCCGCGCATCGGCGCGCGACTGCAGTGTCCCGCCGCCGAGGACGAGGAACGAGAGAGCCACGCACGAGAGCCTGCCAAGGATCCGCGTCTGTTCACAGCGTCTGCACCCTCCACGATGCGCTCTGTCTCGCAAGCTTCCCTCAGGAGACGCTTCCTGCAGGGCGAGCATCCGCCCGCCGTGCCCGCGTCCGTGGTCCATCCCGGCAAGGTGCAGGATCCCATGGACGGGAGCCTCTTCAGCTCCTCCTCCTCGGTGCACGCCGAATGCCGCGGCGTTCCGTCGCAGCATCCAGCGAAATGCGCAATGTCCCCGGCGAACGCCTGCCCTGGCGATCACGAGGGTCGTCTCTCGGGAAGGAGAGCACGTCCGTGGCGCCGTTCTTTCCCCGATAGCGCTCGTTCAGCGCGGCCATCCGCTCGTCGCCGCAGAGCAGGATCGAGAGGTCCCACTGCGCGAAGCCGGCCGTCGCCAGGACGCGGGCGCAGAACCGCGGAGACCGGGCCTGCCAGCGCGGCGGCCCGGACACCCGTCCACCGCGATTTCCACCTGCGCCCGGGACCTCGCGTCGGACCGTTCACGCCCGGTCCCTGCAGCCCCGTTCTGCGGCCCTCATGCCTGGCTCCGCCTTCCGCGGACGAGCTTCGGGTACTCGATCCGCGTATGGAAGTACCCTTCCAGGATGTGGACGAAGCTCTTGCGGATGAGCTCCAGGTCACGCAGGGTGAGGATCGAGTCGCCCAGCTCTCCCGAGGTGAACTTCTCCATGATCATGTCGTGCACGAAGGGCTCCAGGCGCGGCCTCCGTCGGCCTCTTCAGGGTGCGCGACGCGGCCTCCACCGTGTCGGCGAGCATGAGCACCGCGGCCTCCTTGGTCTGGGGCCGCACACCCGGGTAGGAGTAGTCATCGCGCGAGAGACGGGGGTTTTTCCCCTCTTTCACGGCGCGGTGGTAGAAGTACGTGATGAGGCCCCGCCATGGTGCTGCGCGATGATGTCGATGATCGCCTGCGGGAGGTTCAGCTCGTGCGCCTTCTCGATCCCGATGCGCACGTGGCTCTTGATGACGGCGACCGAGAGACTGGGGCGCATGTCATCGTGCTTGTTGTACGCCTTCTGGTTCTCCACGAAGTAGTCGGCCTGGTCGACCTTGCCGATGTCGTGGTAGTAGCGCGCTCACCCGGGCGAGAAGCGCGTTGGCGCCGATGGCCTCGCAGGCGGTCTCGGCGAGGTTCGCCACGCTGATGGAGTGGGTATAGG
Source organism: uncultured Spirochaetota bacterium (assembly GCA_963768665.1). GTDB lineage: Bacteria > Spirochaetota > Spirochaetia > SZUA-6 > Fen-1364 > Fen-1364. Next base: position 620,762 of record CAVYIU010000009.1, read on the forward strand.
TGCCGGGCGCCTGGGAGAGCATCCGTTTGAAGATCGGCGAGTTCAGGTCCGAGAGCTCCATGAGCTTGAACCGGGTGGGCGCGTTCAGGAGAAGCTCGAAGATCGGGAGGAAGCCCAGGGTGAGGATGCCGCAGAGAAAGCCGTTGGCGAGTCCCCCGACCACCATGGCCAGCACCATGCCGCGGCGCGTCGTTGGTGAGAAGACCGAGGAGCGCCAGGATCAGCGCATCCACCAGGGCGAGGAGCAGCCCTGCCCTGACAAGGTCGATACGCTTCTGCGCCTCCAGGACGACCGCGGTCGCTGCCATGCCGCTGAGAAACGCGAAGAGAAAACCCTGCACGCCCATGGACGTCAGGAGCAGCAAAGCGAGGGAGACCACGAGAGAGAAGAAGACCCCGACGGGCGTGGAGATCAGGATGGCGACGAAGCATCGCCATGGCGCTGGTCGGGATGACCACCGCTGCCGGTATCCAGTCAGGAAGGGCAACGAAGCGGACCACCAGGGCGCTGCAGAGGATGTGGCCGAGTCCCATTCCCAGCACCAGGAAGACCTGGGCCCGGCGCAGCGAAGGCCCGGCGCTTCGAAGCGTCAGGAGGTAGATGGCCGCCGAGAAAACCACGAGGAGAAACAGGATGCTGCCGAAGACGCGGTTCAGATCGACCGTGCGGCTGTAGGCGCCGAGGGACCTGATCCTCTGCGACGCGGCCTCCGAGATGATGTCCCCGCGGCGCACGAGGACCTGGCCGCGGGAAAGCTTCTCCGTGACGGGAACGACCTCGGCACGGGCGCGGTTGCGGTGCACCAGCGTCGTCTCGGCGTCGTAGAAGGCGTTGTCCGCCGCGAAGGCGACGACGAGGAACGCGGCCACGCGGCGCTCGGCGTCGCCAAGGGCCCCTTCCCGCACTCGCCCGTCGGCCCACGAGGCGAGGGAGTCCGTGGTGAGCACCTGGTCGAGGGGAACCTGCTCCGACTGGACGCGCCCGTCGACCATGCTGCGCAGCTCCACGGCGCCAGCCCGCTCGGCCTCCTCGCGGTGGGCAATGAGATCCACCACGCCCCGCCCGAGCGCTCCGTCAAGCAGCCCGCGGCCGCGGTCCAGCGAGGCTGCGGGAAGCCGGGAGTTGAGGAGGAGATGCAGGTCCTGGCGGGTGACCCTGTCGGGGAAATCGACCTGGACGGACTGGAAAATCCTGTCTTCCGAGGCTTCCTGGCGGACCTGCCGGAGAATCGACTGGGTGAACCGGTCGTAAGAGGCGAGCGTCGTCGAGGTGACCACCGGGTCCAGGGTGAACACCGGGGGAACGAGGTCGGCCTGGGCATCTCTCTTCAGCTCCGTCGAGGTCTCGTCCACGTACTGGAAGTCCCGCTCGACGACGAAGTCCTTGTCCGCGACCGACCCCGGGAGCCAGCCGTCCGTGCCGCGGAGGGAAAAGACCCGAGACTGGGTCGTCAGCAGGACCAGCACGCATGCCGTCACGAACGCGCCGGCCGTGGCAATGGCGATCCATTTCTCGAGGCGCAGCCGCTGGTAGAGCTCCGCCGCGCGCGCGACGGAGGGGAAGCGGCTATTCTTCATGCGCGGTTTCGTAGGCGTGCACGATCTTTCTCACGAGGGGGTTTCTCACGACGTCACGCTCCTCGAAAAAGGTGAAGCGTATTTCGCGGATCGGGGTGAGGATCGGGATGACGGTCAGGAGCCCCGAATCGGACTTTCGGGGAAGGTCGATCTGCGTGATGTCCCCGGTGACGACCGTGCGCGAGTTCTCACCGATGCGGGTGAGGAACATCTTCATCTGCTCCCGGGTGGTGTTCTGCGCCTCGTCGAGGATGATGAATGCCCCCGAGAGCGTCCGACCACGCATGTAGGCAAGGGGCGCGATCTCGATGGCCCCGCTCTCTTCCATCCGGCGGAACATCTCCATGGGAATGAGCGTCTCGATGGCATCATAGAGCGGGCGCAGATAGGGATGGATCTTCTGGGAAAGGTCGCCGGGGAGGTACCCGAGGCTCTCGCCTGCCTCCACGACAGGCCGGGTCAGGATCAGCTTGCGCCTGTTCTGTCCGAGCACCTGGCGGAGTGCCTGTGCGATGGCGAGGAATGTCTTCCCGGTTCCCGCGGGACCCACCCCGAAGACGATTTCCGAGCTCTCGATCGCCTCGAGATAGACGGCCTGGTTGTAGGTCCTCGGGTAGACTTTTTTCAGGCCGTTGGGGATGACGACATGGCTGCGCTTGAGGATGTCGGCCTTCTCATCCTCTCCCGCGACGAGGGAGCCGTGGATGCTGCGGATGAGGTCCGGACCGGGGAGCTGGCCGAGGCGTATATGGTCCTCCAGCTGCTGGAGAAGGCGCGTGAAAGTCTTCTGAAGGGTGTCGTCGGCCGAATCGAGGAAAATCTCGTTGCCGCGCGAAAAGACGCGGGCTCCCAGGAGCTCCTCCACCACCTTCAGGTTGCTGTCGTTCACGCCGCAGATTTCCGGCAGGATGGTCTGGTCGCTCACGACGACCGTCAGCGGTTTTGCCATTCAACTCCCGTCCGCATCGTAGTAGAAACATCCGGCAGCGTCAATTCAGGTCTCATCGCAGGGTGACTCCCGTGTACGTGCCCTGGATATTGCTTTTCACCTCGGGCACAGCGTTCCATTGCACGAGGATCGAGAATGTCGGTGTCCATATGAACTCCTGCCTCCCATCAGCCGGGTTGGTGCGAAGCTGGGGAGATCCCTGGTATTGGACGTTGAGGTCCCAGTCGGGGAAATGCTGGGTCGCGCTCAGGGACAGGGTCTTGATCTTGAATCCCGACGTCTGGCGGGCTGCCGTATTGAAGAAGTCGAATGAGTTGGCGAGATCCTGAAGGGGGTTTACCCACGCTTCACCGACCGCATTCGCCCAACCGGGGATATACCGGTACGTTGTGCTGTTGGTCGAAAGAGAGCTGAACGTAAGGTCCAGCGCCTTGAATATGTTGAGGTTGAGCGCGAGCGAGAAATCGAAGAGGTTGTTCGTGAAGTTCTGCAGGTTCAGGGCCCAATGCGTCTTCAAAGACAGGTCCATCTTGACCCGGTCCTTCCAGAACCACCGGGGATTGCTGGCTGTTTCATAGCCCAGTTTCGCCGTGTAGGGCAGGAGCCCAAGGGTTCCCCCGGGAACCAGGTTTCCAAGCCCGTCAACCGGGAGCATCCACTGGCCGACGAAGCTCCCTGAGAACGGGCCGGCCTGAATGGTCGAGGTTGCGCGCTGCAGCGTCGCGCTCGCGATGTCGTACTGCAGTTCCTCCCCCCCTGAGAAACCGTTTCCAAAATCGAACCCAAGGCTGCCGATGACCGGCTGGTACACCACCCCGCCGCTGGCGGGCTGCGACAGCCCTGCCTGGAGCTTTGCCCTGAGCGGGCCGACACCCGCGGCCGCCGAGCCGCTCAACGTCGGCGCGAGGGGAGGCAGCTGTGCGGCAAGGGAAAAAGTGTCCGTCGTCGAAGGGAGATTCACGCCCAGCGATGCAGTCAGCGAATGCTCCGCTATCGTCCCGGGATTCCACGCCAGCACCGGCGCCACGAAGGCGGGTGTCGCCGTGGACACCTGGTCCCAGGCGAGCTGGTAGACGTTGACGCCAAGCCGGTAGAGAAGCGTGGACGAGGAAAGGGCAGTCAGGCCGAGAAACGGCCGTACCGTGGTCTGCAGGGTTGAGCGGAGGTTCAAGTGATCCTGCTGGAGGTCCTGTGTGATCAACGACTGCCAGTCCGCGGATCCCGCTTCGCTCTGCGAAGGGTCCAACCTGTCCCGCCACAGCGTGTCCGTGGTGAGCCCGAGACTGATGTCAGCAAGCCTGTCCCACAGGGAAGCCGCGGCGGTGAGGCTCGTTGTGCCGCCCGCCTCCAGCGTCCGGTAGAGGATGCCGTAGTCGACCGCTTCGAGGCTCGTCCAGTTCGTCGTGTCGAAGGTGTGTTCGAGCGTGGTGTGCGGCTGAACCTGGTAAGAGATCTCGAGAGTCGAAGCGCCGCCCGCCGATGGTGCAGGGAGGTCAGGCTGCGGCGTCGGTATCCGGATGGGGACGCGGACCGCGGCTGCGGCGGCGGGCTTTCGCTGGGGAGGGGCGAGCGGGAAGCGAACGCCCTTCCCGGGGTCAGGGGACGGAGAGGGCGCGGGCGCAGTCGAGGGGACGGCCGCGGCCGGCGGTGGAGCCGTGGCCACGGTCGCCGCGGGATTCGCGGGCGCAGGCAGCGGGGCGGCAGCGGGAACGGCGGCCGGACGGCGGGGCGGCAACCGCAGGGGCTCCGGAAGTGGCAGCAGCAGGCGCTGCCGCGGAGGTCGAAGCCGTGCCGGCCTTCGGCCCGGCCTGTGGAGAGGCAGCCGGCGCGACGGACTTGCTGGCCGTGGCCGGAAGCTTCAGGAGGTCACCGGAGAGTGAAAACGTTATGTTGGGAGCCGTGATGCTCGTCGGGAAGTAGAACGAGCTCCCCGGGTCGTATTGCTGGACGAAATTGAGGGCGCTCGTTGCCGGCGTATAGCTTTGCCATGCCATGTGCGCTCCGATGACGGGAAAGCTGAGGCTCTGGGCGTAGGGCGAATTGATCAGCCGGGAAAAATCCAGGCGCCCCGAGAGGTCCCACGAGAGGTTGGTCTGCGCGGGTATGGTCGTTGTGGCAGTTGTCGGTGAAGCGAGGTTGGCGAGGATACCGGCCTCAGAGCGGTTGTAGAAGTCGCTCGGGAACGACCGGGTTGGAGTAGTACTGGAACGCGCCGTTGAGGGCGTAGGGGCCGCCGGCGACGTTCACCGTGCCGTCAACGCCGTAGCGGAACGGCACCGTGAGTCCGAACAGTGACGAGTCGTTGGATACGGATTGGCCCAGCTCGTACCCCGGGACTTCCACCGGCAGGTAAGGGGTGTACAGTCCCCCGGTCACCGGATCCTGAAAAATGTCGCGGGAGAAGGCGATACCCGTGCGGAAAGTGCCGAACGACGCGAAGTTCCCTGCCACTCCCCCGTACACGCCCAGCCTCGAGTAGACGTCAAGCAGGACCTTCAGGGTGTCCTTGCTCTCCGCCTTCGTCGGGAGGGACGGCACCTTCTTGAGAAAGAGGCCATCCGGCTCCAGCTTGTACCCTTCGCTTCCGGCGCTCGAGAGCTGGAGAAACGAGAACGGGGCGTCCTGCGCGGGCTTGCGGCCGAGCAGGTAGGTCGTCGTCTGCAGGTAGGAGCCCACCCGGCTCTGGTACCCGACGTTCGGGTTGAACATGAACTCTTCCCCTGGCCAGAAGAATCCCGGGAGGTAGAGCACCGGGACATTGCCCAGCATGAGAAGGGCATTCTGCGCGGCCCACTCGCCAGGGGCCAGGAGCCAGGCCGTCGATGCCTGGATTGAAAACAGCGGGTTCTCGGGCGTCGTCGAGGTCGTGATGATCCCCTTCTCCAATATCACCGTGTCGTTGGTGAGCCGGGTGATCGTCCGACCCTCGAAGGTGTACGGCACGTCCTTCCCGCTCCGGTTCATGACCCGCGACGTCTTCCCGTCGTAGAAAACCGCCTGAGAGGAGTCCAGGTCGAATGCAAGACTGTCCCCTGTGAACGTGTCGGTCTGCCCCCCGTGGGTGAGCGTGTAGGTGACATTGCCCACCGCGCTGACCGTGCGCCGGGTCTGGTTGTACGTGATGGATGCGGCGTTGATCACCTGCGTGCTGTCGTTCCCCGTGTCCTTGATCTCCAGGACGACGTCCCCGCGGAGCTCGAGGTACTTCTCCTTCGACGCGTCATCCGTGCGGTAGGCGGACTCCCGCGCCGACTTGATGGTGACCGTCTTCACGCCCGCCTTCGGGGCCGACGGCGGCAGCGCCATCCCGAAATGCGCTGCCAGCCGCGCCTGCAGGTCGGGTCGCGCGCCGGCGTCATCCAGGCCGAGCTGGAGGCACCAGGCGACCAGCTCGTAGTAGCTTGCCGTGGCGATATCCTGCGGGAGCGAGGAAGAGAGGAGCTCGTCGGAGGTTTTCGGGGCAACGGGCGGGGCTGCCGGGGCAGCAGGCGTTGCAGCCGCGGCGGGCGCGGGGGATTGCGCAGCCTGCTGGGCGCCGGCGGTGCCCGCGGAGAGAAGGAAAAGGAGCGCCAGGAGCGCCGCGATCATTCCTTTTTCAACGCCCGGCGCAGGAACTTTCCCGTCCACGAGCCCTCGGTGCGCGCCACCTGCTCGGGGGTCCCTTCCGCGACGATCTCCCCGCCCTTGTCGCCACCCTCGGGCCCGAGGTCGATGACCCAGTCGGCACAGCGGATCACGTCGAGGTTGTGCTCGATCAGGGTGACGGTGTTGCCGGCGTCCACCAGCTTCTGCAGCACCTCGAGGAGCTTCTTCACGTCCGCGAAATGCAGGCCGGTGGTGGGCTCGTCCAGGATGTAGAAGGTGCGCCCGGTGCTCCGCCGCGACAGCTCGAGGGACAGCTTCACCCGCTGCGCCTCGCCGCCGGAAAGGGTCAGGGCAGACTGCCCCAGGCGGACATAGCCAAGCCCGACGTCCACCAGCGTGGCAAGCCGCGGCGCGATGGCCGGGATATGGCGGAAGAAGGCGGCTCCCTCCTCCACCGTCATCTCCAGCACTTCGTGGATGTTCTTGCCCTTGTAGCGGACTTCAAGCGTCTCGCGGTTGTACCTGCGTCCCTTGCAGGAGTCGCAGACCACGTAGACGTCCGGCAGGAAGTGCATCTCGATGCGGATCGTGCCGGCGCCCTGGCACTTCTCGCAGCGCCCTCCCCTGACGTTGAAAGAGAATCGTCCCGCCTTGTAGCCCTTGGCCTTGGCCTCGGGAAGCTGCGCAAAGAGCGTCCGGATGACGCCGAAGAGACCGACGTAGGTGGCGGGGTTCGAGCGGGGCGTCCGCCCTATCGCGCCCTGGTCGATGTTGATGACCTTGTCGATCTCCTCGGCCCCTTCCAGCGACTCGTACGCGCCTTCGGGGAGGCGTGTCGTGCTGATGCGGTTGGAGAGGGCCGGGTAGAGGATATCGGAGAGGAGGGTGGACTTCCCGGATCCGGAGACGCCGGTCAGGGCGTTCAGCGTCCCCAGGGGAAAGCGCACCGTGATGCCCCGGAGGTTGTGCTCCCGGGCGCCGTGCAGGACAAGCGACCTGCCGTTTCCTTCCCGTCGGTCCTTGGCCCGCTCGATGGTGAGCGTGCCTGCCAGGTACTGCCCGGTCAGCGACCGGGGGTTCGCCGTCACCTCGGCCAGCGTCCCGGCGCCAACGACATGCCCGCCGTGGACGCCGGCGCCCGGGCCAAGGTCGACGATGTAGTCCGCGGCGCGCAGGGTCTGCTCGTCGTGCTCGACAACGATGAGGGTGTTCCCGATGTCGCGCAGGTGCTCCAGCGTCTCGATGAGCAGCGCGTTGTCGCGCTGGTGAAGACCGACGGTCGGCTCGTCCAGGATGTAGAGAACGCCCACGAGGGAAGACCCGATCTGCGTGGCGAGCCTGATCCGCTGCGCCTCGCCGCCGGAAAGGGTGCTCGCGCGGCGTTGCAGCGTGAGGTAGGACAAGCCCACGTTCTTCATGAAGGTGAGGCGGGCAGAGATCTCCTTGAGGATCTGTCGGGCGATCTTCTGGGCAGTCGGCGAGAGCGGGAGGGACTGGAAAAAGGCCAGGCCGTCGGACACCGAGAGACAGGTGAGGTCGTGGATGTTCCTGTCCGCCACGGTGACGGCAAGCACCTCCGGCTTCAGCCGCTTGCCCCCGCAGGCCTCGCAGCCCTTCTGGGACATGAAGCCTTCCATCCATTCCTTGACCTGCTCCGAGCTGGATTCGAGGTACCTTCGCTTCAGGTCGTTGAGAACGCCGCGGAATCCCGACTCGAACTCCCACTTGCCCCTGCCGTCCCTGCTCTGGTAGCGGAACCCGATCTTCTCCTTCGTGCCGTGCAGGAGCGCCGTGAACACGTCCTTCGGCAGGTCCCCCAGGGGCGTATCCAGCGTGAACTTGAAGTGCTTTGCCACGGACTCGATCTGGCTGCGATGCCAGTTCGCCTTGGGGTTGTACGGCGCGATGCCGCCCTCGTTGAAGGAGAGACCAGGATCCGGCACCACGAGCGCAGGATCGAACTCCAGCGTGACGCCGAGCCCCGAGCACTCGCTGCAGGCACCGAAGGGATTGTTGAACGAGAACAGGCGCGGCTGCAGCTCCGGTATGCTGATGCCGCAGGTGGGGCACGAGCTCTTCTGGGAGAACATGATCTCCCGCTCCCCGGCCCTGTCCTTCACGAGCGCCACGACGGTGCCGCCGGAGGTCTCCAGCGCTCCCTCGACCGACTCGGCGAACCTCCGGCGCGCCTCGGCGGCGACGACGAGGCGGTCCACCACGATCTCGATGGTGTGCTTTTTCTTGCGGTCGAGAGCGATTTCTTCCTCGAGGCCCCTGATCTCGCCGTCCACGCGCACCCGCACATATCCCATGCGCTTCGCGTCATCGAGGATCTTCTGGTGCTCGCCTTTCCTGGCTCCCACCACCGGGGCGAGCAGGACCACGCGTGAGCCGTCCCCGAGCACCATGAGGGAATCGACGATCTGGTCGACCGACTGTTCCTGGATCTCCCGCCCGCACTGGGGGCAGTGGGGGATCCCGACGCGCGCGAACAGCAGGCGCAGGTAGTCGTAGATCTCGGTGACCGTGCCGACAGTGGACCGGGGATTCCTGTGGGTCGTTTTCTGCTCAATGGCGATGGACGGGGAGAGGCCTTCGATGGAATCGACGTCCGGCTTGTCCAGGCGGCCGAGGAACTGCCGGGCGTACGAGGAGAGCGACTCGACGTACCGCCTCTGGCCCTCGGCGAAGATCGTGTCGAACGCGAGGGAAGATTTCCCGGAACCGCTCAGGCCGGAGACGACAACCAGCGCATCACGGGGCAGCTCCAGGTCGATGTTCTTGAGGTTGTGCTCGCGGGCGCCCCTGATGATGATGCTTTTCACTTTTTCGTTTTCTTCTCTTCTTTCGCGTCGTCCTCGGGAGCTTGCCCGCGGTCAGGCCTCCGTCTTGGGGAAGGAGGGAGATCGTCCTCCGACTCGCTCTCCTCCCGGGGCGGCTTCGCGGGCGCCTTCCTTGCCGCTCCCCGCCCGGCGGCCGGGCGCGCGTGAACGGGCCTGCGCACCGGGGATCGAGCCGAGGCCACGAAGAAGACGAGGGGCAGGAGGAACATGAGCAGCAGGCACGAGGCGATCACTTGCCACGACGAGAGGATGTGGAGGAACTGGCCGGATTCCATCGCGCAATACTAACGTCGCGCCGGTGCGCTTTCAAGCCTCGCCGCGCGCAGCGTGCACGCCCCGCGGCGCCACGCTCACGACTTCAGTGTCACGATCGTCTTTCCGAATCCGCCTTCTTCCGGCGCAGAGAAGCGGAAGTCGCTCACGGCCTCAAGCCCGCGGAGGTAAGCGTGCACCGCCGTGCGAAGCCTGCCTTCTCCCTTGCCGTGCACAATGGCAAACTCGTGCAGGCCATGGAGCAGGGCGCTGTCGAGCTGTTTCTCCACCATGCGCATCGCCTCCTCGACCCGCATGCCGAGGATGTGCAGCTCCAGGACAGGAGGATCGACGGGCCCGGCCTGCGTGAAGCTGACGGAGAGGGGCGACGCCGGGTGAGCCCTCCGCATTCGCCGGCGGATACGGTGAAGCTGCGTTGCTCCAGGAGGTTGGGCCAGCCGGTGCAGGAATCACTGGTTGTCCTCCACGATCAGCAAAAGATCGCTCGCTGGGTAGCTCTCCTATTGATTTGGCGACGTCGTTCACTGACCGCATCCACGCTGTTGCCCTTGCTCAATTGCAGTTATCCCTTAACACCAAGAGATAGGTACGTTTCGACTTTACCCCCAGAATCGGCGCCTGGGAGGTTAACGGCCGCTCGAACTCGTTGCGGGGCCAGCGCACCGTGATCATGGCGCCAGCGTCCGGGCGCCGAGCGGTTCTCGAAGCTGAGCGTGGCGCCGGAGCGCTCGAGCAGGGTCTTGGCGATGAAAAAGCCCAAGCCCGAGTCCGAGACCGGCGTCTCGTCGTCGTTGCGTCGGATCGCGCCGGCGGCTGGTGACATAAGGCTCGCCGATGCGGTCCATGATGTCCGGCGCAAAGCCCGGGCCGTCGTCGCCGATGGTCACCTCGACGGTCGTCGTCGTTCCACTGCGCGCCGACCACCACGCGTTCGCGGGCGAAGTCGACGGCATTTTCCAACAGATTGCCGAGGCCGTAGAGGATCGCCGGATTGCGCGCGCCGACCGGCTCGGCGCTGCGCGTCGGGCGGCACGGTCACGTCGATGGCGACGCCGAAATTGCGATGCGGCGCCACCACCTCCTCGATCAGCGCCGACAGCGGCGTGCGGTCGAACGGCTCGCCGCTCGCCGACAATTCGGTGAGCTTGGCCAGGATATCGCGGCAGCGCGTGCGCCTGCTCGCGCAGCAGCCGCACGTCGTCGCCATGCGGCGCGTCGGCGGCATCGCGTTCTCCAGTTCCTTGGCGATCACCGAGATGGTCGACAGCGGCGTGCCGAGCTCGTGCGCGGCGGCGGCGGCCAGTCCGTCGAGCTGCGAGAGATGCTGCTCGCGCGCCAGCACCAGTTCGGTGGCGGCCAGCGCGTCGGCGAGCTGGCGCGATTCCTCGGTGATCTGCCAGGCGTAGACGCCGATGAAGCCGATCGCGAGCAGGATCGAGAGCCAGACGCCGATCATGTAGATCGGCGGCAGTTGCAGCGGATCGTCGTTGTCCCAGGGCAGCGGATAATGCGCGAACACCAGCACGGTCGCGCAGGCCACCGCGAAGGCGCCGAGCATCAGCGTGAAGCGCGGCGGCAGCGCGGTCGCCGACAGCAGCACCGGGCCGAGGAACAGGAAGGCGAACGGGTTCTGCAGTCCGCCGGTCAGGAACAGCAGCACCGCCAGTTCGACGATGTCGAAGGCGAGCAGCCAGGCGGCGCGGTCGGGCTCCAGCCGCTGCGTCATGTGGAAGCGCAGGCGCAGCGCAATGTTGAGCCAGGCCGACAGCGCGATCACGGCGAGGCAGGCCCAGATCGGCAGCTTGAAATCGAGCCCGAAATGGACCACCAGCACGGCGGTGGTCTGGCCGATGATGGCGAGCCAGCGCAGCCGCACCAGCGTGTCGAGACGCACATTGCGGCGCGGATGATGTCTGGCTGAGGCCGAGCGGAAGGCATGGGCGGCAGTGTAACGCTGCGCCGGGCCGCGTTCAAACATGGCGGATGCCGCCGAAACGTGCAGGGCTTGCGCTTCGCGCGGCGCGAGCGTCACATCTTGCCTCGCAATGGACGCGCAGTACACCTCAGCCATTGCCGTCGATCGCCTGGTCAAGCTCTACAAGGGCGCGGCGCGCGGTCGACGGCATTTCGTTTCGCCTGCCGCCCGGCTCGATCACCGGGCTGCTCGGCGGCAACGGCGCCGGCAAGACCACCACCATCGCCATGATCATGGGCTTGGTCACGCCGACCTCCGGCACGCGTCGCGCGTGCTGGGCGCGCAGATGCCGAGAGAGCGCTACCGCGTCCTGCACCGGATGAATTTCGAAAGCCCCTATGTCGACATGCCGATGCGGCTGACGGTGCGGCAGAACCTGTCGGTGTTCGCCCAGCTTTATGCGGTCGCCGATATCGAGGAACGCATCGCCGAGTCTCGCCGCCGAACTCGATCTCACCGAGTTCCTCGACCGGCCGACCGGCAAGCTGTCGGCCGGGCAGAAGACCCGCGTCTCGCTCGCCAAGGCGCTGCTCAACCGGCCGGAAGTGCTGCTGCTCGACGAGCCGACGGCTTCGCTCGATCCCGACACCGCCGACTGGGTGCGCGGCCGGCTCGAGCGCTATCGCATCGAGCACGGCGCGACCGTGCTGCTCGCCTCGCACAACATGACCGAGGTCGAGCGGCTGTGCGAGCGCGTCATCATCATGAAGAAGGGCCGCATCGAGGACGACGACACGCCGCGAGCGGCTGCTCGCCCGCTACGGCCGCGCAGACGCTGGAAGAGGTGTTCCTCGACGTCGCGCGCGGCCGCGGCACAGCATCGCGAGGCCGCGCAATGAACGGCGGCGACGCCGGCATGAACTTTTCGCTCAATCGCGTCTCCGCCATGGTGCGGCGCTATTGGTATCTGCTGCGCTCGTCGTGGCCGCGCATCCTCGACCTGATCTATTGGCCGACCGTGCAGATGCTGATGTGGGGCTTCCTGCAGCTTTACGTCTCGCAGCAACGGCGGCTTGTTCGCGCGCGCCGGCGGCGTTTTCATCGGCGCGGTGCTGCTGTGGGACATTCTGTTCCGCGGCCAGCTCGGATTTTCAATTTCGTTTCTCGAGGAAATGTACGCGCACAATCTCGGCAACCTGATGATGTCGCCGTTGCGGCCGGTCGAATTCATCGCCGCGCTGATGATCATGAGCATGGTGCGGCTGTCGATCGGCATGGTGCCGGTGAGCTTCCTCGCCATCGCGTTCTTCGGCTTCAATCTGTGGTCGCTGGGGTTCGCGCTCGCGGCCTTCTTCGTCAATTTGATTTTGACCAGCTGGTCGATCGGCATCTTCGTCGCCGGCCTGCTGTTGCGGAACGGCATAGGCGCGGAGAGTCTGGCCTGGACCATCATGTTCTTGTTCTTGCCGCTCACCTGCGTCTATTACCCGGTGGCAGTGTTGCCCGGCTTCCTGCAGTACGTGGCTTGGTCGCTGCCGCCGACCTACGTTTTCGAAGGCATGCGCGCCCTGCTGATCGACCATGTGTTTCGCGCCGACCTGATGGTTGAAGCGTTTATCTTCAATCTGATTCTCTTCGCAGCTGCGTCGCTGGCCTTTTTGAAGCTTTTGCAGAGCGCGCGCGTTCAGGGCTCGCTGCTGCAGACTGGTGAATAGTCTGTAAAACCCCTTGTCATTACGTGATTTTTAGACAGTTCCTGTCTATAAGGCTGAGCATTAGGACATCTACGTATGTTGACCTCATGACGGAAAAGCGACACTCTGCTGCGGTGCAGCAAGGGCCGGGGAACGAAGAAGAAGCAACGCCGATTGGCGAATTCGACGGAGCAGCGCGTCTGCCCGGCGACGCCGCTGGTTTGCTCGCGACTCCGTTATACTGGCTTTATGAGATGGGTCACGCTGCGCTCGATCCGGCGCGCGCCTTCGCCGACGCAACGCGGCTGTTCTATCGCAACCCGGCCAATCCGATCGCGCACACCACCTTCGGCAAGTCGATGGCCGCAAGCCTGGAAGTGTTCGAGCGCGTGACGCGCCGTTACGGCCGTCCGGAGTGGCAGATCGAGTCCACCGTTGTTGGCGCCGAACGCGTGCCGGTCCACATCAACACGGTGTGGGAGCGTCCGTTCTGCCGGCTGTTGCATTTCGAACGCGCCTTCGATCGCGCGCCGCGCCGCCCGCAACCCAAGAATTCTGCTCGTGGCACCGATGTCGGGTCACTACGCGACCTTGTTGCGCGGTACGGTCGAGGCCTTCCTGCCCAACCATGACGTCTACATCACCGACTGGCAGAGCGCGCGCACGGTGCCGCTCGCAGAAGGTCGCTTCGATCTCGACGATTACATCGAATACATCATCTCGATGCTCCACATGCTCGGCGGCGATGCGCATGTGGTCGCCGTGTGCCAGCCTTCGGTGCCGGTGATGGCGGCGGTGTCGATAATGGAGGCCGACAAGGACCCGTACGTACCGCATTCAATGGTTCTGATGGGCGGGCCGATCGACACCCGCATCCACTCCAACGCGGTCAACAAGCTTGCCGAATCGCGCGGGCTCGAATGGTTCCACAATCACGTCATCACCAAGGTGCCGTTCCCGCATCCGGGTTTCATGCGCGACGTCTATCCGGGGTTCCTGCAGCTGCATGGCTTCATCAGCATGAACCTTGATCGCCACATCGACGCACACCACAGTCTGTTCATGCATCTGGTCAAAGGCGACGGCGATTCGGCGCAGAAGCATCGCGAGTTCTACGACGAATATCTCGCGGTCATGGATTTGTCCGCCGAGTTCTATTTGCAGACTGTCGACACGGTGTTCATCAAGCATTTGCTGCCGAAGGGTGAGATGACCTATCGCGGCCGGCCGGTCGATCCGGCGCAAATCAAGCGCGTGGCCTTGATGACGGTCGAAGGCGAGTTTGACGATATTTCCGCGGTCGGGCAGACCGAGGCGTCGCATCGGCTGTGCGCGAATATTCCGGCCGAGAACAAGGCGCATTACCTGCAGCCGGGCGTCGGCCATTACGGGGTGTTCAACGGCTCGCGCTTCCGCGCCGAAATCGCGCCGCGTATTTCCGATTTCGTGCTGTCGCACAACAGCCGGCGCAGTCACCACGGCACCGGCGCCGCGCATCTCGCCGTCGTCAAGCCGGCAACCGTCAAGCACTGATCTCGCGCGCACGCGCCCATTTGTGCCACACTGACCCGGAACCGATTCTGGGTTGACGATGTCACTCCCGCTGCGCGCGCTGCTGTTCCGCCGGACAGCCGAGCCGACCACGATCAGCATCGCCTTCGATCGCGAGGTCTATCTGGTGCGCGTGCGCCGCCACGCGCAGGCGCGTCGCTACACGTTGCGCGTCCATGCCGCCACCCGCGAGATCGTGCTGACGATGCCGCCGCGCGGCAGCCTGAAGCAGGCGCGCGAATTCGCCGAAAAGCACGGCGGCTGGATCGCGGCGCGGCTCAAATGTCTGCCGCAGTCCGCGCCCTTTGCCGACGGCACGCTGCTGCCGCTGCGCGGAACCCATCACCGCATCGTGCATCGGCGTGACGCGCGTGGGACCGTGTGGACCGAGGGCGAAGGTGAGGAAAGGCTGCTGTGCGTTGCCGGCCAAGCGCCGCACGTGCCGCGCCGGATGCGCGATTTCCTCAAACGCGAGGCCAAGCGCGACCTCGAGGCGGCCAGCCGCCGCGCGGCCGAAGCGCTCGCCGTCAGGATCAAGCGCGTATCGATCCGCGATCAATCGAGCCGCTGGGGGTCCTGCTCGACCACCGGCGTGTTGTCCTATTCGTGGCGACTGATCCTGGCGCCCCCGTTTGTCCTGGACTATCTCGCGGTCCATGAGGTCGCCCATCTGATCGAGATGAACCACAGTCGCGCCTTTTGGCGGCTGGTCGAACGCATCTGCCCGGACATGGATAAAGCGAAGGCCTGGCTCGATGCGCATGGCGCCGAGTTGCATCGCTACGGCATGCAGGACGCTTGACTGAATCGGTGGCGTTGCGGCGCCCGATGAGCTACGCCCGCCAGGTCTTATACGCCTGGAAATTCAGCCGCATGTTTCGCCCCGGTAATTTCGCGCTCACCGCATTGCTGGCGGCCATGACGGCGATCGGGCCGCTCACCACCGACATGTACCTGCCGTCGCTGCCGGACATCGCGCACAAGCTCGACGCCTCCACGGCGCAAGTGCAGCTCACCATCTCGTCCTACCTGATCGGCTTCGCATTCGGGCAGATCGTTTATGGTCCGGTGTCCGACCGGCACGGACGCAAACCCGTCTTGATCGGCGCGGTCGCGCTGTATTGCGTGGCAACGCTCGCCTGCGCGCTGTCGACGTCGATCGAGATGCTGATCATCGGGCGCTTCGTCCAGGCGCTCGGCGGTTCCGGCGGCATCGTGCTGGCGCGCGCCATGGTGCGTGACCTGTATTCCGGCGCGCGCGCCGGGCGGGAGTTGTCGTTGATCGGGGCGGTGATGGCGCTGGCGCCGGTGCTGGCGCCGTTGCTCGGCGGCGTGCTGCAGACCGGCTTCGGCTGGCGCTCGGTGTTTTTTACCCTTGCGACAGTGGGACTGGTCGGCGCCGCCACCGTGATCCCATTGATGCCGGAAACCCTGAGCCAGCGTGCGACCGAGCCGGTGTCGCTGCCGAGTATGCTCCGGTCCTATCGCATCGTGGCGCGCAACCCGGCCTATCTCGCCTATCTCGGCCTCGCCTCGACCAGCTTTGCAGGGCTATTCGCCTGGATTTCCGGCTCGTCCTTTGTGCTGCAGTATCTTTACGGCCTCACGCCGTTCCAGTTTGGCGTCGCCTTTGCGGTCGGCTCGGTCGGCTACATGATCGGCACCACTTGGGCGGCGCGGCTGGTGATGCACCACGGCATCGACACGACGCTCGGCATCGGCAGCGCGGCGATGGCGGTCGGTGGCCTCGGCATGATGCTGGCGATTGTGCTTGGTTTGACCTCGTCCGCCTCGATCGTATTACCGATGGCGGTCTATCTCGGCGGCATGGGCATGGTGCTGCCGCAGGCGCTCGCCGGCGCCATGACGCCGTTCCCGGAGCGCGCCGGTGCGGCTTCGGCGCTGCTCGGCTTCATCCAGCAGACCGCGTCGGCTCTGAGCGGCGTGATTGTCGGCATACTGCTCGGCCGCAGCGCCTGGCCGCTGGTCGGCGCGGTGGCGGCGATGGGGTGCGCTTCACTGCTGCTGTGGGTTTCGACGCGCGCCATTCGCGCGCACGCAAGACAACAACTAACGCCCGAATAGTTTGTCGACCAACCAGGCATCGAGGCTGGCGCTGTTGCGGGATGCCGGCGCGCTGGCGCTGGTGCCGATCGCAGCGGGCGGGATGGGCGCCTGGCCGACGGTCGATCGTTCCGGCCCCGGCGAATTGCCGCTGAACAGGTTGGTAAACAGGCCGCCGCTGCTCGTGCTCGGCAATGCCGCAACCGGCACGCCCTGATGCGCGTCGCGCATCACCCGGCTCCAGATTTCGGTCGGCAGGCTGCCACCGGTGACCTTCTTGGTCGGTGTGCCGTCGTCGTTGCCGAGCCAGACGCCGGTGACCAGCTTCGAGGTGTAGCCGATGAACCAGGCGTCGCGGAAATCCTGCGACGTGCCGGTCTTGCCGGCCGCCGGCCAGCCGGGCAGCGTCGCCTTGTGGGCGGTGCCGATGGTCAGCGTCTCCTGCATCATCGTGTTCATCATGTCGACGTAACGCGCTTCGATGATGCGGCCGAGCTGTTGCTCGTTGCGGGCGTAGAGCACTTTGCCGTTCTCGTCCTTGATGCTTTCGATCACATGCGGGACAACCGCGTAGCCGCCGTTGGCGAAGGGCGCGTAGGCGCCGACCAGTTCGAGCACCGAGACTTCCGAGGTTCCGAGCGCGATCGAGGCGTTCGGTTCGAGCAGCGAGGAAATGCCGAGCCGGTGCGCCGTGCGGATCACCGCCATGGGCGTGAATTCCATGGTCAGCCGCACCGACACCGTATTGAGTGACATCGCCAGCGCCTTGGTCAGCGTGACTGGCCCCAAATATTCGCGTCCGTAGTTCTCCGGCTGCCAGTTTTTGATCTTGATCGGCCTGTCCTCGCGGACGGTGTCGGGCGTGAGCCCGTGCTCGATCGCGGTGAGGTAGACGAAGGCCTTGAAGGCCGAACCCGGCTGGCGCTTGGCCGCGACCGCGCGATTGAACTGGCTGTCGGCATAATTGCGGCCGCCGATCAGCGCGCGGACCGCACCGTCCGGCGTCATCGCGACCACCGCGCCTTGGCTGACACCGTTTTTATCGCCCTTTTGCGTCAGCTCGTCGGTGAGCGCGCGCTCCGCACTCACCTGTATCGCCGAGTCGATCGTGGTCTGCACGACGATATCTTCTTCGACATGGCCGAGCACGTCGTTGATGGCATCCATGACCCAGTCGGCGACGTAGTTGACCGAGCCGGTGTTGGTTTGCGCGACGATCTTCGGGGGCTTGGCCAGCGCGACCCGTTCGTTGCTCTCGTTGATGAAATGCAGCTCGGTCATCGCGGCCAGCACGATTTTGGCGCGCTGCTCGGCGGCGTCGAAGTCGCGCGTCGGCGCCAGACGCGTCGGCGACTTCACCAGCCCGGCCAGCATCGCGGCTTCGGCGACGCCGATCTGCCGGGCGGACTTGCCGAAATAATGCAGCGAGGCCTGCTCGATGCCGTAGGCGCCGGATCCGAAATAAACGCGGTTGAGATAGAGCTCCAGAATCTGCGTCTTGGAGAATTTGCGCTCCAGCCACAGCGCCAGCATCGCCTCCTGCAGCTTGCGCGTCAGGGTGCGCTCTTGGGTCAGAAACAGATTCTTGGCGAGCTGCTGCGTGATGGTGGAGCCGCCTTGGCTCACCCCGCGATGCAGAATATTGGCGATCAGCGCGCGGCCGATGCCGAGCGGATCGACGCCATAATGCTGGTAGAAGCGTCGATCCTCGATGGCGACGAAAGCGCGTGGAACGTAAGCCGGCATCTCCTTGAGCAACAACGGCGCGCCGGCGAGGTCGCCACGGCGCGCCAGTGCGCGGCCGTCCATGTCGACGATCTGGATCGACGGCGGACGCTTGGGAATTTCCAGCGACTGGATCGGCGGCAAATGCGCGCCGACATAGGCAACGGTGCCGATGCCGCCGATCGCCAGCCACAACCCGAGCACCAGGCTCCAGTAGGCCAGCCGGCCGAGTATCGAACGTCGCTTGCCGCCGCCACCACTCTTGGATTTGCGTTTGCGCGGCTTGCGCCGCCGCGGCGGCGGACTGGAGGCCGGCGCGGCGCGGTCATCCGCGGCCACGCGCAGCTCCGGGCCGCCATCGAACACCGGCTCGCGGCGTCCGTCCGATTGTCCCCGTCCCGCCATGAAGCGACCCAATGGCCGGCAGACGTCCGCCGGTCCCCAAACCGCACGCTAAGAGGGCCGGTTTAAGGGCTCGTTAAGCGGGGATTGGCGAGTAAATTCGGGGCCTTGCAGTGCGTCGCGATAGCCGTTGCGACAGGTCAATGCGCATCCGAATTATTTTCGAAACAATATCAAACAATTCGCTGCATTGGCCGGCGCACTTCTAATCTCTGCAAGACGATGATCGTTGCCAAGGTACCTAGTAACAGCCTTAGCCGCCGTGCCGTTTGTGGCGGAGTGTGCATCCTGTTGGCCGGCTGCGCGAGCGCGCCGCAAAGTCTATTTTCACGCGCTCCGTCAAACGCTGATCCCTATGCATCGATCTACGGCCCCATCATGGATGGATCGAATGCCATCCCGGCGCTCGATCTCGACCTGGCGGCCAATCAAGACTTGCTCCGCCAGGAGGTGACATATCCTGCGCGGTATGGCCCGGGAACTATCGTCGTGAGCATCTCTGAACGGCGTCTCTATCTCGTGCGAGCCGGTGGGCGAGCATTGCGCTATGCCGTCGGCGTCGGCCGCGAGCAGGCGCTTAATTTCCGCGGTTCAGCCGTCGTTGGGCGCAAGGCGGAGTGGCCGCGATGGATTCCCACCGCCGATATGATCAACCGGATGCCGAACTACGCCGCTTATGCGGGCGGCATGCCCGGTGGTCTCGAGAACCCGCTCGGCGCGCGGGCGCTCTATCTTTATGTCGGCGACCGCGACAGCTACTTCCGAATCCACGGCACCAATGAGCCGGCGACCATCGGCAGCGCGGTTTCTAGCGGCTGCATCCGTATGTTCAATCAAGACGTCATCGATCTTTATAACCGCGTTCCCGTCGGTGCACCGGTGGTCGTGCTTTAGCTCTTTGCGCGGTCGACTGCCGATAATGGAACCAACGTCAGTGCATGCGAGTCCAGATTTGAGTTTGGCCCAAAGTGGGGAGAAGAACGTAGGCGCGTACGTGCAATGTGCCGTCGCCCTGGATTGTCATCAGGGCCTGATAATCCACGCCGTCGTCGGGATTGTAAATTTTACCGTCCCTCCACGTACCGTCGCCGGCGCTGCGCAGACCTCTGAGTACCGTGAGCCCCAGGAGCGGTCGTGTTTTCAGCGCGGGATTCTTATTCTTTAAGTCGACCAGGGCACACCCTGAGCGTCGTTGGGCCATTTGAACCAAACGATTTTCCCGCACATTCGGTCGCCGCAGGGAGCGATCGCCACCTGGATGCGCTTGTTCGCGTGCAGCCAGACGCCAACTGGCGTCGCGCTTTGTGCGCCGGCTGCCGTTACGGCAAGCAGCGCGAAGGTCAGAGCATATGCAAATCGACGCATAAGCGTAAACTTCTTGCGAAGTCTTGACCCGAAATTCGCCAAAAGCGGCGCGTAGATAGCATTTTCGTACAGGCCGCGAAAGTCACTCGGCGTCGTCCGGACACTTCCGAAACGGGCAACGTTTTTTGACTCATCTTAATGCACGTTATGCCAATTCTATATCATTTAGTATCTCTCATGTCGGCGCGAGCATCAGTTCACTGCTCCAGCGGCGCGAAGCAACCAATGATTACGAAATCACACTTGCTTGTGGTTGCGTTGCTGCAAGTTGCTTTATTGGGACCGACGAACGCGGCCGACAGAAAGCCAGACGAGTGCGGTCTCGCATCGTTCTATTCAAACGTGAGCGAAGAGACCGCGAGCGGAGAGGACACGCAGGCAGAAGATTTCACCGCAGCGTATCGGAAACTGCCGTTCGGCACGCTGGTCCATGTCAATAATCAAGATAACGGGCGCTACACGGTGATGCGGATCACCGATCGTGGTCCCGTTTGTCGCCGGAAGAATAATCGACGTATCGCAGGTCGCCGCACGCCAACTCGGCATT
Source organism: uncultured Spirochaetota bacterium (assembly GCA_963768665.1). Taxonomy (GTDB): domain Bacteria; phylum Spirochaetota; class Spirochaetia; order SZUA-6; family Fen-1364; genus Fen-1364. The sequence continues at coordinate 641,253 of CAVYIU010000009.1, forward strand.
TCCGGTCTGACGCTGGTCTGTCTCAACATCACATGGGTTCCAGAAAGTCGATCCGTCAGGGAAAAATGATTGTTGATCGCCGATCAGGCCGGCTCGCGCACAACTGAGTCGTGGCGTGTCGATTGGACACGCCAGCGCTCGATTTCGGCGAGCTCGGCGTCCGGCCGGTCGACCGCGACCTGGCAGCGGCCGAGATGGATCGTCCCCCGTTCGCCGTCGATCGACAGCCAGTCGCCTTGTTTGATCGCGGCGGTGGCGAGCATTGCGCTATGGCCCGCGACGTCGACGCTCAGCGCGGTGCAGCCGACGACGCAGGGCTTGCCCATCTGGCGCGCGACCAGCGCGGCATGCGCGGTACGCCCTCCGACCGCGGTGACAATGCCGGCCGCGACCGCAAAGCCGGCGACGTCGGCGGTGCTGGTGTCGGGGCGGACCAGAATCACCGGGTCACCATTGGCGGCGAACCGCGCGGCACTGTCGGAATCGAAAGCCGCGCGCCCGACCGCGATGCCGGCCGAGGCCCCGATGCCGCACGCAATCGGCGCCGGGGCGTCGAGCAGACGCTTGCGCGCCAGGGCCTGCAAATCGATGCCCTGCACGCGTCGCAGCGCCTGCTTCGGCGTGATCAGTCCTTCGCGCACGAAATCGATGGCAAAGCGCAGCGCGGCGTTGGGCGTGCGCTTGGCGGCGCGCGTCTGCAGCAGCCATAATTTGCCGTCTTCGATGGTGAACTCGACGTCCTGCACGTCGGCGAATTCGCGTTCGAGCCGCGCCAGCACGTCGCGCAATTGCGTCGCCACCGCCGGCAGCGATTGCGCGATGGCCTCTTCGCTGTCCGGCGTGCGGGTGCCGGACACGACATCCTCCCCCTGGCGAGTCGAACAACACATCGATGACCGGCTCGCGTGCCCCGGTCGACGGGTCGCGCGAGAATGCGACGCCGGACCCCGAGTTCAGCCCGCGATTGCCGAACACCATCGCCTGCACCGTGACGGCGGTGCCTTGCAGGTCTTCGAGCTGCTGCAGCCGGCGATAGGCGCGCGCCCGTTCGCCCGACCACGAGCGATAGACCGCCAGCGCCGCGCTCTCGAGCTGCTCCATGGGATCGTCCGACACTGCGCCGTCATTGTCCTCTTCGATCGCCTGCAGGTAAGACGTCGCCAGACGCTCGACGCTCTCGCTGTCGAGCGATTGCTTGCCCGCGGCATTCGGCTGCGACGATTGTGGTGAGCCGGCTGGCAAAAACTGTCGGATCGAGGCCAAGCACGACCGTCGCGTAGCTTTGCAGGAAGCGCTGCCGGCAATCCCAGGCGAAACGCGGATGGCCGGTCATGCGCACCAGACCGTGCACCGCGGCTGCCGGTGCAGCCGACATCGAGCACGGTGTCGAGCATTCCGGGCATCGAGCGCGCCGCGCCGGAGCGCACCGACACCAGCAGCGGCCGGCGGCGGTCGCCGAAGCGTTTGCCGGTGGCCGTCTCCAGGAAGGCAATGCCGTCGGCCAGGCCATCGCGCAGCTTCTGCTTGGCGTCGTGATCGCCCTTGACGATCGCCGCGCATAGCTTGATCGGCAGCACGAAGGCCGGCGGCACCGGCAGACCGAGCGCAGCCATGCGCGCGAGATTGGCCGCCTTGGCGCCGACGGTCTCGGCGGAATGTTGGTTCGCTCGCTCCGTTTCCGATCCGAACGATTTTCATGTCGCAACGCCTAGGTTTAAGCCGACAGATCGGCAAGGACGCGCTGGCGCAGCAGATGCCCGAAGCCCGCCAGTCGGTCGGTCGCCCGTTCGAGCGCGCGCGCGAGTTCGAGCGCGGACAGAGCGGTCTTGAGATCGAAATCGCCGCGCAGCACCACGGCGGTGAGCGCGCGTTCGGCGTCGTCGGCCGCGTGCTCGGCGTCGATCAGCCGGCCGACGGCCGCGAGCGCGTCCTCCGAATCGACGCGCTGTCCGTCCGGCACGTCGGCGGCGGCAGCGGCGCCGGCCGCGGCGCTGCCGGCGCCTGCCACGGCGGCGGCGGCAACTTCGGCGAGCGGATGCAGCAGTTCCTCGGCGATTTCGCTCGGCATCAGCGACGAGATGAAAGCCGCCTGTTCGAGTTCGTCGATCGCCTCTTCGATGCGGTCGACCAGGCTTTCGATGCTCGGATCGGCCTCGTAGCGCGCGATCTCGTTGCGGGCATCGATGGCGATCTTGTCGGCCTTTTCTTCGATCCGCCGCGCGCGCGCCGCCAGGGCCGCGCGGTCGAACGGCCGATGCGCCAACTGCTCGGCGATGAAATGCGCGATGCCGGCCGCGATCTCGCGTGCGAGGCCGGCCTGCCGCACGACAATCGCCAGCAAGGTGCTGTCGACCCGTTGCAGATGCCGCACCAGGTCGGCCTCGATGCGGTCGCGCGCCAGCCGCATCGAGCCGCCGGCGAGCAACGCCTCGGCCGAAACGCGCAGCACGGTCTTGAGGAAATCCACCGCCGCTTCGCGCCCGAGCGCGCGATCGAGCCGCTCGCCGAAGCCGATACGGGTCGGCGTCGCGTGATGCACGGCGGACGCGACCAGCTCGCTGCCGCCCAATTCGAGGAAGGCGCGCTGCCCGACGCGGTGGCGCGCCGCCCAATCGAGGATGTGGATGGCGTCGGCCTTCGGGACCCAAGCGCGCAGCACCTTGCGGGCTTTGTTCCAGTCGATCAGGAACACCAGCGAGGCGCCGATCGCTTCGAGGAAAGCGTTGCGGTGCTTTGCATCTTCGGCGCCATAGCGGCCGGTGACCAGATAGAACACGCCGTCCTCGCCGAGGCCGGCCGCGTTCTTGCGATCGAGCCCGCTCCATTGCACCGGAAAATCCCGCAGCAGGCCGGTGAAGAATTTCGCGCGCGCCAGATGCACATCGGTGTAGGTGACGGTCACGGTGTCGCCTTCGACCGCGATGACGACGACATGCGCATCGGTTTCGCCGATATCGTTCTGGATGGTCAGCCGCGCGCCGGAGCGGGTCGCGTTGGTGGCCAAGCCGGGATGATCGAATTTCAGTTTGCGCGTGGCTTCGACGCCGCGCATGAAGGCTTCCACCGCCGGCCGGTCCTGCGGCAGCAGGCCGTAGACATGCGCGCCGGCCAGCACCTCCTCGGCATTGGCCGCGGACAGGCGGTTCAGCGCCTTGTGCATATCCATGACCAGGCGATGCAGGCTGTCGCTTTTGTCATCGGAAAGGCCGGTGAGCCTCGCGATCTGCGCCAGCTCGACGGTGTCGGAGTTGCCCAGCGCGGCGGCCTGCTTGATCGCGGACAGCCGGACGAGCGCGATGTCGCCCTGCGCCGGATCGCCGGCTTTGACCGGACGGATCATGTCGGCGATATCGTCCCAGATGGCGGCAGCGAGATTGCCGAGCCCGGGCGCGGTGATCTGCTCGTTGGCAACGAGTGTCGCGCCATTGATCAGCGCGTCGACGGCGGCCGGATCGATATCGGCGGCGCGGCATTCGTCGGTGAGATCGAAGGCGGGTACCGTGCGGATCGCGGGCATGGCGGCCGGCGGCCTGCAGCACGCTGAGGCGGGCCTTTACGCGATCGTTGGCGGCGAGACCCTCGGCGATCAGCGACGGCAGCAGGATGTCGGCTTGCCCGAGGCGCTCGATGATCTGGGATTTCATGGCGGGCACTCGCGTACGCGACGATATAAATGCACGAGCGCATGGCTCTGGCATTGAGCCAAATCATTCATATTGCTGTCATAAATTGTATGTTGCGCCCATTTCCGGCCTGAAATGAGGCGCGGCGGCATTTGACCTTTATCAATGCCCCCGCAGGGACGCGAGACGGCATTTTTATAAATATAAAAAAGGTCGCCATTTTTGCAGATCGGTCGGATCATCATTGTCGCTCTTCTCGCCGTCGCCATCGGTATGCTGCCGGCATCGGTTGGTTTCGCGACGGCGGCGGCGGCTGGTACCGGAACCGTTTCTTGGGCGCAGGCGATGCCCGACTGCGAGCATCACCATCACGACAAGGCGCCGCCGAAGCAGACGCAAAAAAGACCGGGGATCATGGTGCCTGCGTCATGGGCTGCGCGCTTTGTTTCGGCTTCCTCTGGAACGAGGCAAACACGGTCGCTCACCTCGTTACTCCGAGCGCTGCGCTGACGCTGGTCCTCGTGCAAAGCGATATCCTCTCGCTGATGGGCTCGCCGCCGTTCCGGCCGCCCCGCGCCTGATCGCTTCCAAACCGTAACGCGTCGCGTGAGCGCTCGCGTCAATTCGGCAGCCGTCGAGACACGGCCGCCACGTGGAAAGCCATCAGGAGATACGCAATGAAGTCCAAATATCTGCTCGCGTCGGCCGTCGTGGTTGCGCTGAGCTTTGCCAATGCCGCTGCCTTCGCCGCCGCCGACGATTACACCTTCGAGTCGACCGCTGCCGAATGGAAGAAGGGCGACGACGTGGTAGTCGCCTTGCGCCTCACCCATAAGCCGTCCGGCAAGCCGGTGGCGGATGCGGTGATCGTGCGCACGCGCGTCGACATGGGTCCCGACAACATGGCCGACATGGTGTCACCGGTCGCCGCTGTGCCGTCGAACGAGCCGGGAGTCTATGCCTTCAAGACCGACCTGCCGATGGCGTGCCGCTACTTGTTGAGCGTCGCCGCCAAAGTGCAGGGCGAGCCGGAGACGGTGGTCGGCAAGGTCATCGTCAAGGCGGTCAAGTAGGCCGCGCACACTGAATGTGCAGGCGGCGGCTATGTGTGGCCGCCGCCGCTCACCCGTTCCTTAATGGCCGATCGAAGCGAGCAAGCCATGATTAAAAATCGCGCCGTCTTCATTGTCCCGCTTGTGGTCGTGGGCGCGGCCTTTGCTGGCTATCTCTATCTGTCGCGCGCAACTGTTCCGCTCAATGTCGCGCCGCAAGCCGCGGCAGCCGAGCGCACCGTTCTCTATTATCGCGATCCGTCCGGCGCGCCGAACTGGTCGGCGATGCCGAAGAGCGACGCGCAGGGAAGGGCTTATCTGCCGGTTTATGACGACGCCGAGCCATCGTTCGATCCGCCGAAGCTGGCGCTGCCGCCGCTCAGCCCGCTGAAACTGGGGCAGAGCGGTGACCCCAAGATTCTCTACTACCGTAATCCGATGGGTCTTGCCGACACCTCGCCGGTGCCGAAGAAGGATTCGATGGGGATGGACTACATCGCCGTTTATGACGGCGACGAGCCCAACGACGGCAAGACCATCAAAGTCAGCCTCGATCGCGTCCAGCGCAGCGGCGTGCGCACGGAGGCAGTTGAATCACGCGTGCTCGCGCGCCCGGTCGGCACCGTGGCAATCGACGAACGCCGCGCCACCGTCGTCATTATGCGCTCGGACGGTTATGTCGAAGACCTGTTCGTCAACACCACCGGCCAGGTGGTCCATGCCGGCGACAGAATGTTCCGCGTCTATAGCCCGGACATCCAACAGGCCTTCAGCGATCTGGTTGTGGCCAAGACCTTTACCGGTACGGCAACGTCGGGCCTCAACAAATCCCTCGACGGCGCCATGCAGCGGCTGCGCAATCTCGGCGTGCCGGATGCCCGCATCCGCGACAGCGGCAATAATCCGCGCACCATCGATTGGCTGGCTCCGGCCGACGGCACGGTGATCGTCAAACGTATCGTCAACGGCCAGCGCATCACGGCCGGCGACGAACTCTACCGTATCGTCGATCTCAGCAGCCTGTGGGTGATCGCCGAGGTGGCGGAAGGCGATCTCGCCGAGATCAAGCTCGGCGACGCGCCACCGTCACCTTCCGCGCCTATCGCAGCGAACCGGTCGATGGCACCGTCACCTTCATCTACCCGCAGGTGACCACGGCCACGCGTACCGTGCAGGTGCGCATCGAGGTCGCCAATCCGGATGCCAAGCTCAAGCCCGATATGTACGCCGACGACCTCGCCTTCGAGCACGATTTCATCGATACCGCTCGTCTGCTGCAAATGGTTCACCTCGAGATCACGCAGTACTGCAGGGACAGCGTGCCGAACGCGGTGGCGAAGAATTAGCGCGACCATCGGTAGAAATAACTGTACCAAGCCGCACTGTCATTAATGCCCTTGAGCATTTTTAAGAGGGCCAAACTCATAATCATTTGAATCGAATTTTTACGATATTCAAGTGCTGGCCGGCTTGCTGCCGTCGCTTTCATCGCTCGCAAATACCGCGATCAATGCGCGCTTGATTGCCGCCTGGCGGGTCGGAGAGGTGATCTGCGCCCCCAGCAGGTCGGTGACGTAGAACACGTCGACCACCCGTTCGCCGAAAGTGGCGACGTGCGCGGACGCGATGTTGAGATTGAGCTTCGACAGCGTCGGTGGTCATCTCGTAGAGCAGGCCGGTGCGGTCGAGGCCTGTGACTTCCACCATGGTGTAGCGGTGGGACCATTGATTGTTGATAGTGACCGTCGGTTCAAGCGCGAACGCCTTGAGACGACCCTTCGGCGCTGCGCGTCTGGCCGACCATATCCGGTAACCGCAATTCGCCGCGCAGCGCCTTCTCGATCGACTTCGGCGACACGATTGGCGCGCCGCTGCTCGTCTTCGTCGCGATCGAACTCGCGCGACAGCGAGATGGTGTCGAGCGCCATGCCGTCTGTGGTGGTGTAGATCTGGGCGTCGACGATATTGGCGCCCGCCATCGCGCATGCGCCGGCGATGATCGACAACAGCCAGGGATGATCGGGTGCCAGCACCGTGAGCTCGGTTACCGCGCGCTCGCTGTCGAAGGCGACCACGGTGGCGAGATTTTTGCCGTCGTCCTGCGCGGCGCGCACGAACTTTGCATGTTGGAGTTTGTGCGGCAGATCGACCTTGAGCCAATAGGCCGGATAGAGGCTGGCGATATGCGCCTCGAGCTCGATCCGGCGGCCAGTCCTGAAGCGCCGCGCGGAATTCAGCTTGCGCGATGGCGACGCGCTGTGCGCGGTTGACCTCGGAGAAGCCGCCGGTGAGCACCGGTTCGGTCTCATAGTAGAGCGTGCGCAAAAGTTGCGCCTTCCAGCCGTTCCATACGCCGGGGCCGACCGCGCGGATATCGGCGGTGGTGAGGATGGTGAGCAGTTTGATGCCGCTCGAGCGACTGCACGACCGCGGCGAAGTTTTCGATGGTCCTGCGGTCGGACAGGTCGCGCGATTGCGCGACCGTCGACATGACGAGGTGATTTTCCACCAGCCAGGCGACGGTCTCGGTTTCGGCCGGCGAAAAAACCGAGCCGCGGGCACAAGTGCCGGGCGATCCGCGCGCCGGCGATGGAATGGTCTTCGACCCGCCCCTTGGCGATATCGTGCAGGAACATCGCGATGTAGAGCACGTCGCGATGGCGCGGCTGGATCTGCGCATCAGGTCGTTGGCGAGCGCATATCTCCGGATTGGCCCCGCGCTCGATCTCCGCCAGCACACCGATGCAGCGCAACAGGTGCTCATCCACCGTATAGTGGTGATACATGTTGAACTGCATCATCGCGACGACGCTTGCCGAATGCCGCACGAAGCGGCCGAGCACGCCGGCCTCGTTCATACGCCGCAGCACGGTCTCCGGATCGTTCTTCGAGGTGAGGATTTCGAGGAACAGCCGGTTGGCTTCTTCGTCATCGCGCAGCTTGGTGTCGATCAGATGGAGCGAGCGCGTCAGCACGCGCATGGCGTCCGGGTGGAACGCGAGATCATGCTTCTGCGCCAGATGGAACATGCGGATGCAGGTTAACCGGATCGCGCTCGAAAGCGTCGAAATGCGCGAGCCGGATGCGGTTGTTGTCGATGATGAAGTCGTCGCTCTCGGCAAGCTTGCGGCGCTCGCACCGGCCGCAGCCTCGCCATCATGCGGCTCAGCACCGGCACGCTCTTGGCGTGGCTATCTTCCAGTTCCGCGCACAGGATCGCGGTGAGATCGCCGACATCCTTGGCGACCAGGAAGTAGTGCTTCATGAAGCGTTCGACATCCTGCTGCCCGGGACGTTCGGTGTAGCCGAGCCGTTGCGCGATATCGCGCTGAATGTCGAACGACAGCCGTTCCTCGGCGCGGCCGGTGAGGAAGTGCATGTGGCAGCGCACCGACCAGAGGAAATCCTCGCAGCGGCGGAAAGCGTTGGTACTCCTGCTTGTCGAATACGCCGCGCTGATCAGTTCGTCCGGCTCGCGCACGCGATAGACGTATTTGGCGATCCAGAACAGCGTATGCAGATCGCGCAGGCCGCCTTTGCCGTCCTTGACGTTCGGCTCGACCAGATAACGCGACTGACCTGAGCGGCGGCACGCGCTCTTCGCGCTCGGCGAGCTTAGCGTTGACGAACTCGGCGGCGGTGTTGCGCACGACCTCCTTGTCGAAGCGCGTCACCAACTCGTCGAACAGCTTGCGGTCGCCGAGCAGGAAGCGCGCTTCCAGGATGGCGGTGCGGATGGTCATGTCCGCCTTGGCCTGGCGGATGCATTCGTCGACCGAGCGCGTGGCATGGCCGACTTTCAGTCCGGTGTCCCACAGGCAATAGAGGACCGCTTCCGCGATCGACTCGCCCCAGGCGGTCTGCTTGTAAGGCAGCAGGAACAACAGATCGATGTCGGAGCCCGGCGCCTGCAGCCCGCGGCCGTAGCCGCCGGTGGCGACGATCGCCATGTGCTCGGCTTCGGACGGGTTTTGCGACGGGTAGAGGTGCTTGATCGCGAACTCGAACAGCAGGCGGATGATCTCGTCTTCCATCCGGCACAGCCGCTCGGCGCAGCGGCAGCCGTGACGGTCCTTGAGCAGCAAGGCCTCGGCTTTGGCGCGACCCTCGTTGAGGGCTGCCTTCAGCCGCTGCGCCAACGCCGTACGCAGTTCGCGCTCGCCGCCGGTATGTGTCTTGGCGATCTGTTCCAGGTCGTCGGCGACCGCGCGTGCGTCGATAAGCTCCCCGCCGCCTTTGGCGGGAGCGGGCATGCGGGTCCGGGCTCGGTATCGAGGGCGACGGAGGCCATGGGCCAAACGGGATAGCGGAGGTCGGGCGCGAAGTCACCGCCCCGGGGGGCATATTTCTGTGAGCGGCGCTGCGGGAATTGATCAATAAATATGGGCTTTTTGACCCTGCGGGGCGGGTGACGGCCGGCCGGGACTGTGTTTTCTTGTCGGGACCGGGACCGCCGGTCGGCCAACGAAAAGAGCATTGAGGAGAGAAACGAACATGCGCAGCTTCCAGGTCTGCCGTTGCGGCGAGCCCATGCAGTTCGCCGAGACCGCCACGCCCAAGCCCAAGGGCAGCGAGGTGGTGCTGAAAACGCTAGCCGCCGGGGTCTGCCATAGCGACCTGCACATCTGGGAGGGCTTCTACGACCTCGGTCACGGCAAGGTGCTCAAGCTGCAGGAGCGCGGGGTGAAGCTGCCGCTCACTATGGGGCACGAGAACGTCGGCGAGGTGGTGGCGGTGGGGCCGCGCGCGAAGGGCGTCAAGGTCGGCGACAAGCGGCTGGTCTACCCCTGGATCGGCTGCGGCGCCTGCGCGGTGTGCAAGCGCGGCGATGAACAGCTCTGCATGGCGCCTCGGTTTCTCGGCGTCTATCGCGACGGCGGCTATGCCACCCATCTCTTGGTGCCGCACCCGCGTTATCTGGTGCCCTACCCGAAAAAAATGAAACCCGAGCAGGCGGCGCCGCTGGCCTGCTCGGGCGTCACCGCTTACGGCGCGCTCAAGAAGCTGGGCAATTTGGTGAAGACCGAGCCGGTGGTGATCTTCGGCGCCGGCGGCTTGGGACTGATCTGCATCGCAATCGTGAAGGCGATGAAGGGCAAGGGCGTGATCGCGGTCGACATCGATCCGGTCAAGCGCGACGTCGCCAAGAAGCAGGGCGCGATCGCCGCGATCGATCCCAATGCGCCGGATGCGCTGGCGCAGATCCAGAAGGCGGCCAAGGGGCCGATCTGGGCGGCGATCGATTTCGTCGGCAATGCACAGACCGCGCAGCTCGGCGTCGACAGCCTGGTGAAAGGCGGCAAGCTGATCGTCGTCGGTCTGTTCGGCGGCGACATCACGCTGTCGCTGCCGTTCATCCCGATCCGCGCCATGACGGTGCAAGGCTCTTATACCGGCAGTCTCAAGGAGCTCAACGAGCTGATCAAACTGGTCAGCAAGCAGCCGCTGCCGTTGGTGCCGACGAAAACGATCGAGCTCGCGGGCGCGCAGGGAGTGATCGCCGCCATAAAGGCCGGCAAGGTGGTCGGCCGTACGGTGCTGACGCCGGCGGGTTGACTTTCGTCATCCCTCCCCGCAAGCGGGCAGGGGAAAGAGAGAATGCCCGCCGACTTAACCTTCGCCCTCGCGCTCATCGTCAAGATGGCCATCACTGCCGGCTTCGTGCTGGCGGCGACGATTACGGCCGAGCGCGCCGGCCCCTTGGTCGGCGGCCTGGTGGCGACGCTGCCGATCGGCGCCGGCCCGGTCTACGTCTTTCTCGCGCTCGATCACGATGCGCATTTTATCGCAGCGAGCGCGATCACAAGTCTCGCCATCAACGTCGCCAACGCGGTGTTCGCGCTCGCCTATGCGCTGCTCGCACAACGGCGCTCGTCGGCGTCAGTCTACCCGGCGCGTTCCCGGCCTGGCTGGTCTTCGCGCTGATCGTGCAAAGGTGCCCTGGAGTCGCCGCCGCCGTATTGATGAACGTCGTGGTGCTGGTCGTCTGTCTGCGGCTGGCGCGGCCGTTGCGCGAAGTGCCGATCCCGGCGTTCGCCCGCGCTGGTACGAATTGGTGCTGCGTGCGCCGATGGTGGCGACCCTGGTCGGCGTGACGGTCACTTTGAGTTTCAAGATCGGGCCCGGCGGCAGCGGTATTCTGGCCGTGTTCCCGATCATGCTGATCAGCATGATGCTCATTCTGCAGCCACGGGTCGGCGGCCCGCCCACCGCCGCGGTGATGGCGAACGCGATCCCCGGGTTGGTCGGCTTCGGCTTCGCCGCCTCGATGCTGCATTTCGCCACCGAGCCGTTCGGGCGCGGTCGGTTTGATCCTGGCGCTGGCGGCCTCGGTCGCCTGGAGCTTCCTGGTCGTCGCCGCGCGCCGGCGTGGCTTTGCGGTGTAAACGCCTGACGCGCTCGCTGCTATTTCTTCTCGATTTCCGCCAGCTTCTGCTTGAGCAGATAGAGCGCCTCCATCGCCTCGCGCGGCGACATGTCGTCGGGATTGAGCGCGGCGACGGCGGCGACTATCAGCTCATAGGCGTCGTCCTGCAACTGCTGCGGCGGCTTGTAAGGCGCGGCAAACAGCGGCAGATCGTCGAAGCCCTTGGCGCGGCGCGCCTTCTCCAGCTTGGCCAGCACCACCTCGGCGCGCTCATCACGGCTGCGGGCAGGCCGGCGAGCTGGGCGACCTGGATGCCGTAGGAACGGTCGGCGGCGCCCGGCGGCGACCTCATGCAGGAACACCACCTCGCCCTTCCATTCCTTCACCCGCATGGTGCGCGCTGTGCAGCCGGCGAGCCGCGCGGCAGCGCGGCCAGCTCGTGAAAATGGGTGGCGAACAGGGCCCGGCAGCGTTGACGTCGTGCAGGTGCTCGACCATCGCCCAGGCGATCGACAGCCCGTCGAAGGTCGCGGTGCCGCGGCCGATCTCGTCCAGGATCACCAGCGAGCGCGGCCCGCCTGGTTGAGGATGGCCGCGGTCTCCACCATCTCGACCATGAAGGTCGAGCGCCCGCGCGCCAGATCGTCGGCGGCGCCGACCCGCGAGAACAGCCGGTCGACCACGCCGATATGCGGCCGCCTTCGCCGGCACGAAGCTGCCCGTCTGCGCCAGCATCGCGATCAGCGCGTTCTGGCGGAGGAAGGTCGATTTGCCGGCCATGTTCGGGCCGGTCATCAGCCAGAGCGCCGGCTCGACTCGCCGCGGCGACAGGTCGCAGTCATTGGCGACGAAGGCGTGCCGTCGCGCGACAGCGCCGCCTCGACCACCGGATGGCGGCCGCCTTCGATGTCGAAGGCGATGCTGTCGTCGATCACCGGCCGCGCATAAGAGCGCTCGGCGGCGAGCTGCGCCAGCGCGCTGTCGACGTCGAGGCAGGCGAGCGCTTCGGCGCACCGCTTGATGGCCGCGCTGTCGGCAATCACCGAGGCGCACAGCCGCTCGAAAATCTCCAGTTCCAGGCCGAGCGCGCGATCGGCCGCGCTGGCGATCTTGGCTCCCAGTTCGCCCAGCTCGGTCGAGGTGAAGCGCACTTGGCCGGCCAAGGTCTGTCGGTGGATGAACGTGGCATTGAGCGGCGGCGCCATCAGTCGGTCGCCGTGCTGGGTGGCGACCTTGACGAGAAGCCATATGTTGTTGTGACGGATTTTGAGGCCGCGCACGCCGGTTTCTTCCGGCATAGCGGGCTTGCAGATCGGCAACCACGCGGCGGGATCTGTCGCGCAAGCTCCGGGTCTCGTCGAGGGCTGCGGCATAGCCTTCGCGCACGAAGCCGCCGTCGCGTTTAAAAGCCGGCAGCTCGGCTGCCAACGCGGCCGAAGCTCGGCGGCGAGCATGCCGTCGGGGCGGCGGCAGGCGTGTAGCGCTTCGGCGATCGCGTCCGGGGTCTCTTTCAGCGAGCCGAGCGCACGCGCGAGATCGGCGGCGGCCAGGATGCCGTCGCGAATTGCGGCAAGATCACGCGGGCCGCTACGCCCGACGGCAATACGGGACAGTGCACGGGCGAGGTCCGCCGCTGCGGCGAGCCGCGAGCGGGTATCGGCGCGCACCGCCAGATCGTCGGCGAAGGCCGCCATCTCGGCGTCTTCAGCCGGCGTGCGATCGCTTGT
>CAVYIU010000010.1:0-402530 GCA_963768665.1 uncultured Spirochaetota bacterium
TCGGGCCGGGGGTTTGTACCTTCCATGACCATCTATGGTTTCAGCACCGAAGGCCAGCATCCGTATACCACCGAAACCCGCATACGCACCGGAGCATGGACTCTGCTCACGATCACGTATGACGGCAAGTCCACGAGGTTCTACCTTGACGGCGCGCCCGCCAGGAGTGCCGGCGGTGAGGCAGACGCCGTCACCAGCTCCGGAAAGCTCGTCATCGGTCAGCTCATCAGCAGCGGCAACGCCTTCTTCACCAGGGGCGTCATCGACGAGCTTCGCGTATACAACTACGCGCTGGATGCAGCCGCGGTCAAGAAGCTTGCCGGTCTGCGGGACGGGCTTTCGGTGAAGCCGCCGGCCGCGGTGGATCCCGGTGCCCTCAAGGTCGGGCAGAAGCTTCAGCTTTCCACAAAGCTCGTCGTCTATTCGTTCGTTGCCTCGAACTCTGTGCCGGGAACGGGGAAAGACCTGTTCAGCGAGTCACCCGAGACGTTGGCTCCTGTCTACAAGTCTCTCGCCCCGAAGGTGGCCACCGTGAGCGCCACGGGCGAGCTTGGCGCCCTCTCCAAGGGGAATGCGACCATCCAGGTCAGCTACAAAGAGGTCGTGGGCTTCCTGACGGTCAGTGTGAAATAATAAAGGACATCGTCTCTTGCCGAGAATCACATCCAGCTCGTGCCATGCCTGCTGCAGCAATCCTATGTCGTGCAAGATCCTGAGCTGAAGTCAACCTCCAAGGGCACCGTAGTGTGCGGGTTCTCGGTGGCCTGCAGCCGCTCACGACAGGCCAAGGTGCAGTGTCCTCTCGCTGCTTTTCTTCTGGCATGTGATACAATAATGGCACGTCTCCACCATCTGGAGAAAGGAGAAGTATTATGACAAAAAGATTCTTGGCAATCCTGCTCGCGATCGGTCTCGTCATCGCCGCAAGCTCTTGCTCTATCACCCAGGGAGTAGCGGCAACGTTGTCACCATCGACGGCCAGACTATCACGTCCCCAACGACGTGGACGAGCGACAATCTCTATTACGTCAAGAGCTGGGTCTGGTATACTTCCAGTCTCACTATTCAGCCCGGTACGATCGTCGCCTTTGGCGCCGACGCGACGATGGAAGTCGACGGCCAACTCACCGCGGTTGGCACAAGCAGCCAGCCGATCGTCTTCACATCTGCGAAGGAGGGCTTCGCGAGCTTCACGATTCCCGGCGTCACCGGAACCCCCGCGGTGGGGGATTAGGACTGACATTTCGATCAAGGGCGCAAGCTCGCAGCTCAAGTATTGCCAAGTTCGCTACTGCACCCAGGGCGCTATGTGGAAGCAAACAGCGTCACGGTGCAAGACGATACCTTCACGAACAATACGATCGGCCTCGATGCGCAGTCCGCGGGCACGGGTTTTGTCGTGGGAGCAATATCTTCTATGGAAATACGCACCCCTTCTACGCGGGCCTGAAATTTTCGATCGATGATTCCAATACCTTCAACAACGGTGGAAGCATCACGAACACATACCAGGCTATCGAATTCAACAGCGGCTACATCGACACGAACATCACCTGGAGCTGTACAACGGTTGCTTACGTGGTTCCCGCGGCGAGCGGCTGGTTCGAATAACGACCGGGCACAGCCTGATCCTAGCTACCGGCGCCGTTCTCAAATTCGGAGCCGGCGGTGGCCTTACCATCGAAGCCGGGGCGAATCTCGGCAGCTACACAAATGCGCAATTCACATCAATCAGGGATGATACGCGCCTTGGCGATTTTAACGGGGACGGAACTGCGACTTCCGCCGCTCCAAGCGATTGGGACGGCGTCTGGAGCGTTGACGGTAATGCCTACGTTAGCAGCTCGACTTTCCACTACAACGCAAACTAGGAATTCATTTTCAGCGATGCGAGGGGCCGTACCGACGGTACAGCCCCTTTCAATGTCGGGGCACCTCTGGAATGCCACCCTTGTCCCGGAGGGATCCTACGGCGTGCAAGATGCTGAGCTGTCCTCGACGCCGAAAGGCACGGCGGTGTGCAAGTTCACCGTCGCCTGCCACCGCATGTACAAGCAGGACGACGAGATGCGGAAGGAAGTCTCCTTCTTCGACGTGACCACCTGGATGCGCCAGGCCGAGGTCTGCGGGGAGTCACTGCAACAGGGACGCGGCGAGCGCGGGGTGGGCCGTTTGAAGCAGGACTGGTGGACGGATCCGGCCGGAAAGCCCCACGCGCGCGTCCTCATCGTCGCCAAGCACGTGGAGTTCAAGCCGCAGATCAAGAAGGACGGGGAGCTGGCCGGGGGAGGCGAGGAGAAGGCGGCGGAAGGCGTGGAGGAGGCCAAGGAGGCACCGGGAGGTGGCGTTGCGGGGCGCACCGTGTCGATGCGCCCCGCCCGGTACTCAGCGGCGACTGCTCTTCTTCTTCGCCGCCTTCGCGGCCTCGGCCACCTTCGCGCGCCCAGACCCGCGGTCCCTGCTCGGCGCCTTCTGCCGTGAGCTCGCAAGGTCGAAGCGATCGAGGTTCATCACCTTGCTCCACGCCGCGACAAAGTCCTTCACGAACTTCTCCTGGGAGTCGTTGCATGCATAGACTTCGGCAATGGCCCGAAGCTGGGAGTTTGAACCGAAGACGAGATCGACGCGTGTGCCGGTCCACTTGACCGCGCCCGTCTTGCGATCACGCCCTTCAAACACGTCCTTGGCCTCCGATACCGCTTTCCACTCCGTGCCCATGTCGAGCAGGTTCACGAAGAAGTCGTTGGTCAGCGTCTCGGGTCGCTTGGTGAAGACGCCGTGTTTGGACTGCCCGACGTTTGCATTCAAGGCGCGCATCCCGCCAATCAGCACCGTCATCTCAGGAGCAGTCAGCGTCAGCAGCTGTGCCCGATCTACCAGCAGTTCCTCCGCCGGTACCTGCGATCCCTTCCGCTGGTAGTTGCGGAAGCCGTCAGCGGCCGGCTCGAGCACGGCGAAGGAGACCACGTCGGTCTGCTCCTGCGAGGCATCCATACGGCCCGGCACGAAGGGAACCACGACCTTGTTTCCCCCCTTCTTCGCAGCCTCCTCGACGGCTGCGCAGCCACCAAGAACAATCACGTCGGCGAGCGAGACCTTCTTCCCGCCAGGTTTGGTGCCGTTGAACTCCTTTTGGATCGCTTCCAGCTTCTGCAGGGCTTTCGCCAGCTCGGTCGGCTGGTTCACTTCCCAGTCCTTCTGAGGGGCGAGGCGAATGCGTGCCCCGTTGGCTCCACCGCGCTTGTCGCTGCCCCGGAACGTCGACGCCGACGCCCATGCTGTCAAGACCAGTTGCGAGATGGGAAGCCCGGCTGCGAGGATCTTGGTCTTCAGGCTGGCGATGTCCTTCGCATCAATCAGTGTGTGGTTGACCGCGGGAATGGGGTCCTGCCAGATGAGCTCCTCGGCAGGGACCTCCGGGCCGAGATAGCGCGCCCGCGGACCCATGTCGCGGTGCGTCAACTTGAACCACGCCCGTGCGAACGCGTCCGCGAACTGATCCGGATTCTCCAGGAAGCGCCGTGAGATCTTTTCATAGGCTGGGTCGAACCGCAGAGCAAGGTCCGTGGTCAGCATGGAAGGTGCGTGTCTCCTTGACGGATCGTGGGCATCCGGCACCGTGCCGGCGCCCGCGCCCCCTTTCGGCTGCCACTGATGCGCACCGGCCGGGCTCTTCGTCAATTCCCATTCGTAGCCGAACAGGTTCCAGAAGAAATTGTTGCTCCACTTCGTCGGGGTCGTGGTCCACGTGACTTCCAGGCCGCTTCCGATCGCGTCACCGCCTTTGCCGGCGCCGAAGCTGCTCTTCCAGCCGAGACCTTGCTCCTCGATGGGAGCCGCTTCGGGCTCAGGCCCCACGTGGGACGCAGGTCCGGCGCCGTGGGTCTTGCCGAAGGTATGGCCGCCCGCGATAAGGGCAACCGTCTCTTCGTCGTTCATCGCCATGCGCGCGAATGTCTCGCGGATATCCTTGGCCGCGGCGACCGGATCCGGGTTGCCATTGGGGCCTTCCGGGTTGACGTAGATCAGGCCCATCTGCACCGCGGCGAGCGGCTTTTCGAGGTCCCGGTCGCCTGAGGAGCGCTTGTCCTCAAGCCACGTGCCCTCGGAGCCCCAGTAGATGTCCTTTTCAGGTTCCCAGATGTCCTCACGCCCGCCGCCGAAACCGAAGGTCTTGAGGCCCATCGATTCCAGGGCGACGTTGCCGGCGAGGATCATCAGGTCTGCCCATGATATCCTTCGGCCATACTTCTGCTTGATCGGCCAGAGCAGCCGACGCGCCTTGTCGAGACCAACGTTGTCGGGCCAGCTGTTGAGGGGAGCAAAGCGCTGGCTGCCGCTGCCGCCGCCGCCCCGGCCGTCGAGGGTGCGGTAGGTGCCCGCGCTGTGCCACGCCATGCGGATGAACAGAGGTCCATAGTGACCGAAGTCCGCCGGCCACCAGTCCTGGGACTTGGTCATGACTTCATGAAGGTCTTTCTTCACGGCCTTCAGGTCGAGACTGTTGAACTCTTTGGCGTAGTTGAAATCCGCGCCCATCGGGTTCGACTTGGAGGAATGCTGATGCAGGATATCCAGCCGCAACTGGTTCGGCCACCAGTCGCGGTTCGACGTGCCCCCCCCAGCAGCGTGGGTGAAGGAGCCTTTCAATTCAGCTGACATGGATTTCTCCTTTCTCTCAATGTGACCAGGTACTGAGTCCAGGCCTCAATTGACACGGTCCGTTTTTCCAGGCAACGCGGAGAAGGTGGAGGCTTTGCACGTATGCCGACGCGCGCCGTCTTCTCCCTCATGGAGACCTGTTCAGGGAAAAAACTGGCGCGCTGCGTCTCTTGCCATTTATCGATAATCGGAGCGATTCTTGTTTCAGAGCACACAAGACCTCCTATTTCGCTTCACTGCATTTTTCACAGACGCCGTAGAGTCGGATCTCATGCCGGCTTGCCTTCAGGCCTGTCGCCGATTTCAGCTTCCTGGTGAGCGAATTGTCGATGGGGAGGTCCAGATCGGTGACAGAACCGCACCGCTCACAGATAAAATGATGGTGGGGCACGGTCTTGACCTCGAACCTGTCGTACATGCTTCCGAAGTCCAGCTTGTTCACGAGGCCTTGTTTCACAAGCAAACCAAGATTTCGGTAGACGGTTCCAAGGCTCAAGTCGGGATACTGCTTTCGAACCTTGTCGTAGATCCATTTCGCCGTGGGATGACTCCTTGTCTGCCTGAGCACGTCGAGAATCCGATCGCGCTGTCTGCTCTTGCGAGTCTGTCCCGCCACCACTTGCTGTTCTCCGGCAATCGTTATACTAATCGGAACCGTTATCGATTATGCACGGCACCGCGGCATGCTGTCAACAGGATCGCGCACGCGTGCAGAAAAATCCAATTCCTTGTCCTTCTTGCGCTCATGTGACAGTCCGCCGGAGTGATCCTGCGCCGTGCATGACCCTGAGCTTGCCGACGCCGAAAGGCGCCGCGGTGTGCAATCTCACCGTCGCCTGCCACCGCATGTACAAGCGGGACGACGAGATGCAGAAGGAGGTTTCCTTCTTCGACGTGACCACCTGGTGGATGCGCCAGGCCGAGGTCTGCGCGGAATGCCTGAAAAAAGGACGCGGCGTGCGCGTGGTGGGACGGCTGAAGCCGCTGGACCGACCCGGAGGAGAAGCCGCTCTCGCCCGGCCCGCCCGCCGGCCCCCCTGCCACAAATCGGCCAATCCCACTATGATCGGCTCACCTTGCCAGAATCCTCTCAAGCCGCGCCTCGCTGGAAGCGCACCCTTTACGCGGTCTGGGCCGCCGAGTTCCTGGCCGTTGCAGGGTTTGCCACGTCGACCCCTATCACGCCCTTCTACCTGCAGGACCTCGGGGTGATCGACCCCTCGCGCCTGAAGGTCCTGACAGGAATCGTGCAGGCGCTGCCCTCCCTCATGCTCGTCGTCTTTTCTCCCATATGGGGGAGCGTCGCCGACAACTACGGGCGCAAGCCGATGCTCCTGCGTGCCATGTTCGGGGGAACGGTGGTGATGCTCCTCATGGGGCTCGTGAGCGCTCCGTGGCAGCTGATCGCCTTGAAGACCCTCCAGGGCTGCCTGACGGGGACGGTTACGGCGGCTACCATCATGGTCGCTTCCATTGCCCCCCGCGAGGAGGCCGGCTACAGCCTCGGGCTCCTCCAGATGGCCATCTTCCTGGGCAACACGTTCGGGCCGCTCTTCGGGGGCGTCATTGCCGACCTCTTCGGCCGGCGTATCAATTTCTTCGCCACCTCCGGCCTGCTGCTGGCGGCGGGGATCATCATCTCGCGATTCGCCGTGGACACGTTCAAGCCCCCGGAGAACCGCAAGTCGATTTTCCGCAGCCTGCTGCCGGACTTCACGCCCGTCATCCGCTCGCGCACGCTTGCCTCGCTCCTCGCCGTCATCGCGGCGGACCAGATCGCCGGGTCCATTGCGGGTCCCTTCCTCCCCCTCTTCATCCAGCACCTGATCCCGACTTCCACGACGGTCGCCACCACGACGGGCGTGGTCATCGGGGTGGGCGCACTGGCAAGCGCGCTGGCGGCGGCGAGCATCGGCAAGGTGAGCTATCGGTTCGGCTACAAGCGGACGCTGGTGACCTGCATGGCCGGCGCGGCGCTCTTCATGCTGCCGCAGGCCTTCGCGCGGACACCCGTGCAGCTCCTCCTCATGAGGATCGGCAGCTGCTTCTTCGTGGGCGGAAACCTGCCGTCGGTCAACGCGCTGATCGCCCAGCGCCTGGAGCCCGGGAAGCAGGGGAGCACGTACGGCCTGTCCGCCTCCATCGCCTCCGCGAGCAACGCCCTCGGGCCGGTGATCGGGGCTTCCATCGCCCTGACGGCCGGTTACGGCTCCGTCTTCCTCACCACGGCGGGCATTCTCGGGGCAGACCGGCATCCTGATCACGCTCTTCGTCAAGGGCACGCGGGGCGGCACCGGGAAACGCTCTGAATCCACCATCGGGTAACCCTGACATGGCGGGAATGGACATTGCTTTCGAAGAACGGGCGCGCGGCGAACGCGCAGACCTCCTCCCCGTCCTCGCGGAGAGCTTCAGCGGGATCTACTTCTGGCACGCACGCAGGATCCTTTCCGGCAGGGCCACGGTCCTTGCGGCAGTGCGGAACGGGATTCCCGTCGGCCTCGCGATGCTGAAGACGCTGAGCCCCGGCACGGGCTACGTGTACTACATCGCGGTCACGCGGGCCGAGAGGCAGCGGGGGACCGGGGGCCTGCTCCTCGACCAGGCGATTGCATTCCTCACCGCGCGGGGCTCATCGACCATCCTGGCCTGTGTCACGCGTGCAAATACCCCCTCCGAGCGCCTCATGGCATCCCGCGGTTTTCTACCCTCGGGGTTCCGGGATCTCCACAGGCATTACGGCATTTTCGGGGCCATGAGGCTCTGGGTGGGTATGACCGTGGCCCCGGGCGAAAAGGTCACCATGCGTCAGGCCGGGAAAGAAGCCCTGCCCACCGCACCCCCCCGAGCGTAACACGGGAGTACCCACGCCGCTGCGCGAGCGGCATACGCCGCTGCGCGAGCGGAATACCGCCGCTGGGCTATTGAAGCAGCGTTGCCTTCAGCGTGATCCTGGGGCCGGCAAGCGCCTTGGACACCGGGCAGTCCTTCTTGGCGTGCTCGGCGTGCTCCTGGAACGCATCCGGCGTCAGCCTCGGCACGAACGCTTCAGTGGTCAGCTCGATGAGCTGGATCGTCGGCCCGTCACCGAGGTGGACAACCGCCGTCGTGGACACACGCGTGGGCGGGAACCCGGCGTCGGTGAGCAGCGCTGACAGGAACATGGAGAAGCATCCGGCGTGGGCCGCGCCGATGAGCTCCTCCGGGTTGGTTCCCTTTCCCGATTCGAATCGTGAGGCATACGTGAAGGGGCCCTGCCAGGATCCGCTACCGAGCTTCATCGTCCCGGCGCCTTCCTTGAGGGTTCCTTTCCATTCGGCAGAAGAAGATCGTACAGCCATGGCATCCTCCGACGTGAAGTCGTCACGTCGAAGCTACTGAAGCCCGGCAGCCGCGGTCAAATGGTGGACACGCCGAAGAGGCGGCGCAGGAAGAGCGCCACGCTGTCGAGGGCCCGGCGGAGGAGCCCCCCGCTGGGAATACCGTCCGCGGCCTTCAACGGAAACCGCGCGATGCTCTTGCCGTCCAGCATGACGGATACCTGCCCCAGGTCCTGGCCCGCCCGCACGGGGGCGACGATCTCCCGGGCCTCTTCGACCATCGTGGTCACCCGGCCGGCGTCGGCCCTGCGTACGGCGACCAGGGGCGGCGTGGAGAGGACGGGCACGACGGAACGCTGACGGCCCTTCCAGATCCGCACCGCCGCGGGCTGCTCGTACGCGGGCGTCACGGTCGTGAAGGCGGCAAAGCCGTAGTCGAGGACGGCAGCGCTGTCGATGGCGCGCAGCCTGTCTCCGCTCACCCCGCCGGTGTCGGGCACCCCCAGCACCACCGCGATGAGCCGCATGCCGTCGCGGGCCGCGGTCGCCGCCATGTTGTACCCGGATTCGTCGATGAACCCTGTTTTCAGGCCGTCCAGCCCGGCGTAGCGACCGAGGAGCGTGTTGCGGTTGGCCTGCGTGATCGGCTCCTCCCGGCTGCCGTTGGTGAGGTTCTCCGGCAGCGGGTAGGTGAAGCGGCGCAGGGAAAAGAGGGTGCGCAGGGCATCAGGGTGCAGCGCAATGAAGACGCGGCAGAAGTCCGCATATTCCCGGGCAGTCACCTCGTTCGCGGCGGAAAGACCGGCCGGCTCGGTGAAATGCATGACCTTGTAGCCTTCGCGGCCTGCCTCGCTGTTCATCATGGCGACGAACGCCGGGACACTCCCTGCCACCCGCTCGGCCACGGCCACGGCAGCATCGTTCCCGGAGACCACCACGAGCCCCTCCAGGAGCTGCTGCACGCTCAGGCGCTGCTCGGGACCGAGGAACATGAGTGAGGAGTGCGGGGGCATGTTCTTCGCCCAGGAGTCGGGTCCCGGCACGATCTCTTCGGCGGGATCGAGACGGCCCGCCTCGATTTCGCTCAGCGCGATGTGGAGCGTCATCAGCTTGGTGAGGCTTGCCCGGCGGGATCGGCTGGTCGGCATTCTGCTGGAAAAGGATCGTGCCGGTAGCCGCCTCCATGAGGATGGCAGAGCGTGCGTGCAGTGCCGGCGGTGCAGGGGTGGCGGCCGGCGTGGATGCCGCGACGACCGGGGAAACGGCACCGAGGGCCAGGACGACGCCAAGGAGCAAGCACCACGAAGGGTGTCGCGTGCGGAAGGACGCGGGCATGCGCATTGGTACAACCGAACGCCGCCGCGAGGCAAGGCGTTTTCTCCATTTCTTGACCACCGAAGCTGAATTCGGGTAAGAAGGATGAACCGTGGTATCCAGGAAACTGACTCCCGGCGAGATATCCTCCACCGTGGAGAAGATCCGCAAGAAGTATGACGACTATATCATCAAGTACTTCAAGCCGAGGAGCCTCCGCGATGCGTTCGAGACGCGCTACATAAAGGCCCTGCGGGCGGGGGTCGACGTCTCCTCCTTCCTCCTCGCCGAGATCAGCGCCATCGAGGAGCTCACCAGCCGCGAGGAGCAGCGCATCCAGGCCGGACCCGCGCGTCCTCCCGCCGAGAAGGAACCGAGCTTCGCCGACAGGGTCCTGGAAGAAAACCGCAAGACAATATCCCAGTACGCCGACATCCCGTTCCACAACGACGCGGGGGAAGAGGTGCGCCGCCTGGTCGGGGCGCTCACGGGTCTCCTCCGCGACCGCTGGGGAGACTTGGCGCCGCGCTGCGGGACACGATGTATGCGATGAACTCCTCGGAGATGCTCACCCTGGATTCCAAGCTGCGCTACCTGTCGACGGCCAGCCGGGACGAGCCCCCGGCGTTCATGGCCCGGCCTGGTGAGCCAGCTCAGGAGATTCCCGCGCAACTACGCGGCCGTGGAACGGGAAGAGAAGGAGTACATCCTCGAGGCGGCCTTCTTCCTCAACGATCTCCTCGTCGTCCTGGAAAGGGTAAAGAAGGTCTACACGGAGATGCGTCCCGAGGAGAAGCGGGCGCTGGACGACACCATGGCCTACGTCTGGGGCGTCATCACCGACTTCCGGCTCAAGGACTTCAAGCGCAAGAAACGCTGGGACCGCGAGGAATCGTGAGGCGCCCGCGGAGCGGCGGGGATTGCCCTCACGGTTGGCGGGCGGTATAGTAGATACCTCACGGGAATACTGCGGCGGCACGCGGAAACGGCAAGAGGGGTGGGGACATGGCAGACGAAGTAATCGTCACGAAAAGCAATTTCGATGCGGAAGTCATCAAGTCCACGGTACCGGTGGTAGCCGACTTCTGGGCAGAGTGGTGCGGTCCCTGCCGGATGATTGCTCCCATGCTCAAGGAGCTTGCAAAGGACTTCAACGGCAAGATCAAGATCGCGAAGATCGACGTCGACGCCGAGGGCGAGCTCGCCCAGCAGTTCAACATCGTGAGCATCCCTACGATCCTCGTCTTCAGCAAGGGGCAGGTAGTCAAGCAACAGATCGGCGCCGTGCCCCGCCACGCGCTGGAGAAGATGATCAAGGAAGTGGTCGCAGGCCTGACGGGGCGGGACCGGAGGGCAGCGCGGCGCTACGGGGCGTAGGTCTCTGCCGTGTTCTCCGCTCCGAAGCTCGCCTTTTTCGTCGGCACGACGTGCCAGTCTCCCGGTTCGTTCGTGTCAGCGGACGCCGGGCGATCGACAGAGTGACCTCGTTCCTGTTGAACCCTCCGGGCTCACGCCATCCTCCGGCGAACGACCTTCTTCCCGGCGTACGCCCACCCCCGGCGCTGACCAATTCCTCCGCTCGCGCAAGCATGGCGTCTGATCCGAACCCACGGTACCGTTCGTCGGACTCCGCGGTGCGATTGCTGTAGAGGACCCCGTCAACGCAGGCGCCGCCCGGACGGTCCAGGAGCATGAGCACCCCGTTGTTGCCGCCCAGGCCGGCGCTGTCCCTGGCCCAGAAGTCCAGCGCCGTTTCCGAGCTGTCCCGACCTGCGGAGGCCGCCCGGATCGAGGTTTCATCCACCTCCCCGGGATCCCCGGCCGGCTTCCAGTGAACGATGATGAACGAGCCGGCCCGCACGGGCAGGCCGGGAAGATGACCCTGCCGTCAAAGCTGCCGGGTGTCCCGTTGTACAGCACCACGCCGCCGAGATTGCCGTCCGAGAGGGCCTTCAGCTCGATGCAGGTCCGGGTGGGTGCCCGATCCGCGCGGGGTGAGCTCGTTGATGAGAAGGCCGCGGGACCTTCCCGTTGAACCCATAGAAGTCGGCGATGAAGGATGCGGAATTGCCGCGCGCATCAACGGCTTCCGCCTCGACAGCGACGTAGCGCTGCCCGGGGACCTGGGCCGGTGCCTGCTGATCACGACGGTCGATCCGGCGGCGCTCGTGACCCCGGATGGCCAGGGGCGGCGTCACCGTTGTCTTCTCCGGGCGCAGGGTTGCCTCTTCGTCGAACTCGATGCGAAACTTCCCCGGGACCGATGGATGCCACCGACTCCACCAGCGGAGGGCGCAGGTCGACGCAGGCGTCCGCGGGTCGGCAAGCGGGCCGCAGCCGCAGAGCGACAGGGCCGCGCAGAGGGAAAGGAGACCAGGGGCGCCGCGAAGCGCGATCGTTTGCATGTGACCCTCACCGGAAGCCACGGCCGGGAGAGTCCTCCCGCTTGCGAATCATTCGCTCCCGCGGAGTCAAGCTGAGAACTGCCGGCGAATCGGCGTTTCACTTTACCGCCGGGAGTTTCCGTGTAGAATCGGGTGGCAATGCCGGACGAGCATTCTGCAGAGATTTTCCCGGGTCTACGCCCCGGGGCCGCCATCTGCCGCGAAGGCGAAGAGTCGGCGAAGAGATGTACATCATCCAGAAGGGAAGGTCCGGGTGAGCAAGAGTTTCGCGGGCAAGACGCACGTCGTCTCGGTGCTGGAGAAAGGGGACTTCTTCGGGGAGATGGCGATCGTCAACCGCATCCAGCGCACCGCCACGGTCACCGCCATCGACGACGGTGGAGCTCCTCGTCTTCGACCGGGAAGGCCTGCAGAACCTGATCGCCCGCAACGCGAAGATCGCGTCTGACGATCATCGACAAGCTGTGCCGCAGGCTGCAGAACGCGCAACATGAAGATCCAGCACCTGGTGAAGAGGGACGCGCGGGGTCTCGATCGCCCTGCACCTGCGCTACGCTCTACCAGGAGCTGCCCGGGGAGCGAAACCGCCGTGCCCTTCCAGAAGTGCCTGGAAGAGTCTCGCCTCAGCCTCGAGCTCCCCATGGAAGACGTCCGTGGCATCCTCGGTGAGCTGCAGGGAGACGGGATGCTCGCGATGGAAGGGGATGTTCTCCGCCTGGTGGATCGGGACAAGCTCGTCCAGCTCACCGAGGCAGTGGGCGGGGAGCCTGGCCAGCGTCGAGCCTGAGGCGTCCCTGCCCGGGCCCTCCGCGGCGAGCGCCGATCGCAGGACCCCGAGCGCCCGGCGGTTGGACGCGAAGGCGAGATCCTGGGGCAGGCGCTCCAGGGCGAACCAACGCGACTCCCACGACATCGTCCGCGGAGTGAGCACGGCATCGGCGGGTATGCTCGCACCGGTAGTACAGGCAGAGAACGAATCGTGCCTCCTCCGCCACGTCGTCGCGCAGGATACTCGTCGATGTCCGCCGAGAGCAGGCGCGCGTGGAGCATCGACTCCCAGCTCCTCCCTGAGCTCGCGGGAAAGCCCCGCCTCGGGGTGCTCGCCGTTGCGAGGAAGCCGCCGGGCAGGTCCCACATGCCGCGCCATGGCTCGATGCCGCGCTTTGTCAGGAGGACCTGGGCTTCTCCCTCCCCCGTGCGCACCACGAGGGCGCTGACCGCCGGCTTCGAGTTCTGCCAGAACAGGAAGCCGCACTGCGCGCAGCGGTATTCTCCCTCCGCCCCCCGGCTGCCGCCGGGGACGTTCGTAGCCTGCGCCGCAGGCGGGACAAGAGGAGTAGTGCCTCACTTGCCGGACGTTGCGGTGGTGGAGGGTGTCGGGGTCGTCGCTGCAGCCGCGCCGGACGTCGCGGGGGAGGCGGCGGCTTCCAGCCGGGTCTTCAGCTTCTGGGCCAGGATCTGCGGCCCGGGAGGCAGGGTGTCACCGGCCTGGGCATACTCGTCCAGGAGCGTCTTCAGGAGGGACAGGGCAGTGTCGTTCTTCCCCATCTTGTGGTAGAGGAATGCGATCTCGTACTCGGCCCACGCGCCGTGCGCCTTGTCGTCGGGGAAGTTCTTCGGCACAACGGAATAGTACTTGATTCCCGCCTTGAAGTCGCCGTGGGACACGGCGTCCTGGGCGCGCTGGAAGATCTCCGCCACGTTCAACCCGTCGGTCACGATGTGGGTCTGCGTGGCGCAGGCTGCCAGGCCCGCGGCCGCCGCGGCGCAGGCCAGTGCAAGGAAAAAACGAACCGTGAATGGTGTCTTTTTCATCCCGAGTACAGCTCGTCCTTGATGGGAAGGCTCTTGCGGAGCTCCTTCAGGAACACCTCCACTTCGCCCATGGGCTCGTAGGAGTCACACTCCTCGAGCGTGCGCCGGATGACGGTGAAATACTTGTAGATCTTCTCCTCGCCGAGCTTCTTGCGCCACTTGCCGGCCTCGCAGCGCACGCGGAGCCCGAACTGGCTCGCGTTGCCCATCGGCCTCTTCACGAGCTTGCAGTGCACGCAGTTGGCGCAGTAGATCTTGTCGGAGGCAAACTCCTCCGCGAGAGGCTTGAAGTCCCGACGGTCGGTCATGTGTTCCTTGTCATCCAGGATATCAACAGTACCATGGTCGTCTTTTTCCGGTCAAGAGATAAGAGCTTCCGAACGGGCCCGTATTGACATTAGCGAGGCCCGTCCCTAGGATCATTTCGCCATGGCAACTCCCGTCATCATGCCCAAGCAGGGGCAGTCGGTCGAATCCTGCATCATCGTCGGTTGGAAGAAGAAGAGCGGTGACGCCATCAAGGCCGGCGAGATCATCTGCGAGGTGGAAACGGACAAGGCGACCTTCGAGGTCGAGTCCCCGGCGGAAGGGACGATCCTTGCCCTGTTCTTCGATGCAGGCAGCGACGTCCCCGTGCTCACTCCGATCGCGGCCATCGGGAAGCAGGGAGAGTCGATCGATGCCCTGCGGCCGTCGGGTGCAGCGGGGCATGCGGCGGCATCTCCTGCGGCGGCCGCGGCCGTCGGCAGCGTGCCTGCCGTGACTTCCGCCGCGGCAACGGCAGTCCTGCCGGGCCCCGCTGCCAACGGCGCCAGGATCATGGCCTCCCCGCGGGCCAGGGCGCTCGCGGCAACCCGCGGGGTCACCCTGGTCGGGCTGCGCGGCACCGGGCCGGGCGGCCGGATCATCGAGCGTGACGTGCAGGCCGCCATCGCCGGCGGATTCACCGCGGCCTCCCCGGCAGCGGGAGCACCCGCGGCCGCACCTCTGCGCCCGGCTCCTGCAGCCATGCCGGTTCCCGCGGCCCTCGGCGCTCCCGCTGCCGGGGACGAGTACACGGACATCCGGGTCACGGGCATCCGCAAGCTCATCGCGGAGCGCATGTTCGCGTCCCTTGCCACCACGGCGCAGCTGACGATGAGCTCCAGCGCCGACGCCCGGGAGATCCAGGCGCTGCGGAAGAAGTGCAAGGAAAGCCCGGAAGCCATGGGGCTGCGTGGTGTCACCATCAACGACATGGTGCTCTTCGCGGTCGCGCGCTCTCTCCTCCTCCACCCCGATATGAACGCGCACTTCGGCGGGGAAACGCTGCGCCAGTTCCGCAGCGTGCACCTCGGTTTTGCCGTGGACACGCCGAAGGGCCTCATGGTGCCCGTGATCAGGAACGCGCATGCGCTGAGCCTCCGCCAGGTCGCCGCCGAGTCGGCCCGTCTCACGCGGGGCTGCCGGGAAGGCGGCATCACCCCGGACGAGATGGGCGGCGGCACCTTCACCGTGACGAACCTGGGAGTCTTCGGGGTCCAGGGCTTCACGCCTGTCCTCAACGTGCCGCAGGTCGGGATCCTCGGCGTCAACGCCATCACGCCGGCACCTCTCGTGGGACCTGCCGGCGAGGTGAGCTTCGTACCGCAGATCGGGCTCTCACTGACGATCAATCACCAGGTGGTGGACGGCGCCCCGGGGGCGCGCTTCCTCCAGACCGTCGCGCTGAACATAGCCCGATTCGAGATGCTCCTGGCCGGATAGCCGGGGCAAAGTCCGCTTTCCATCGGAGACACGAGCCATGCCGAAATCAATCGTCATCGATCCGCGAGAGAACCGCAAAGCCGGTTCTCTCACCTTCACCCCCATCGCGCTCAACGCGTACGTCCCTGACGCGAAGAAGGAGAAGGCGCGCTGGGGCCGCGACGCGCTCGTGCTGGCGTGGCGCGACATGACGGTGATCCGCGAGTTCGAGACGATGCTCAACACGATCAAGACGAAGGGCGCCTACGAGGGAATCCCCTACGATCACCTCGGGCCCGCGCACCTCTCCATCGGCCAGGAATCGGCGGTGGTCGGGCAGAGCATGCCCCTCGGCATCGACGATTTCCTCTTCGGCTCCCACCGCAGCCACGGCGAGATCATCGCCAAGTGCCTCTCCGCCGCCGCCACGCTCCCCGAGGCCGAGCTCACGCGCATCATGGAGACCTATTTCGGCGGCGCGCTCCTGCGGGCCGTGGAAAAGGGCTCCACCGGCGGCGTGCGCGGGCTCGCGGTGGACTTCATCCTCTACGGCGTGCTCGCCGAGATCTTCGGGCGCGAGAACGGTGTCAACCGGGGCATGGGCGGATCGATGCACGCCTTCTTCGCGCCCTTCGGCAGCATGCCGAACAACGCCATCGTCGGCGGCTCGGCCGACATCGCGGTCGGCGCGGGCCTCTTCAAGAGGATCAACCACAGGCCCGGCATCGTCGTGGCCAACATCGGGGACGGGTCGTCAGGGTGCGGCCCGGTGTGGGAAGCGATGATGGTCGCCGCCATGGACCAGTACCGCACGCTGTGGCCGAAGGAGGTCGGCGGCGCTCCCCCGGTGCTGTTCAACTTCTTCAACAACTTCTATGGCATGGGCGGCCAGACACTCGGGGAGACCATGGGATTCAAGGTGCTGGCCCGCATCGGCGCCGGCGTGAACCCGGAGCAGATGCACGCCGAGCGCGTGGACGGGTACAACCCGCTCGCGGTGGCCGATGCCATGGAGCGCAAGAGGAAGATCCTGCTGGACGGCAAGGGCCCGGTCCTGCTGGACGTGGTGACCTACCGCTACTCGGGCCATTCACCCTCGGACGCTTCCTCCTACCGGACGAAGGAAGAGGTGGCACTCTGGCAGGACGTGGACTGCATCAAGGGGTACGGGGAGTACCTCGGCGCCTCGGGAATAGCGACCGCCGGTGAGCTCGCCTCCCTCCGCGAGGACGTCCTGGCACGCATCAAGCGGGTCACGGCGCTTGCCGTGTCCCTGGAGGTCTCTCCCCGGATCAGCCTCGTCCATGACGCCATCGGCGACATGATGTTCTCCAACGGCAGCGTGGAGGCCCTGGACACGCGGACACCCGAGATGCTCCTCGCGCCGGACAAGAACCCGCGGGTGATCGCCAACGCGAAGAAGTCGCGCACGGGCGTCGGCCCCGACGGGAAGCCGCTTCCGAAGTCGCAGGTGATCTCCTTCAAGGACGCCCTTTTCGAGGCGATGCTGCACCGCTTCTCCATCGACCCGACCATGGTGGCCTTCGGCGAGGAGAACAGGGACTGGGGCGGCGCTTTCGCCGTGTATCGCGGCCTCACCGAGGCCCTGCCGTACCAGCGCCTCTTCAACACGTCGATCTCGGAAGGCGCCATCGTGGGCGCCGCCGTGGGGTACGCGCTCAGCGGCGGCCGGGTGGTGCCCGAGCTGATGTACTGCGACTTTCTCGGCCGCGCGGGCGACGAGGTCTTCAACCAGGTCTGCAAGTGGCAGGCGATGTCGGCAAACGTGCTGAAGATGCCCCTCGTGCTGCGCGTGTCGGTGGGCAGCAAGTACGGGGCGCAGCACTCGCAGGACTGGTCCTCGCTCACGGCGCACATGCCCGGGCTGAAGGTCATGTTCCCCGCCACGCCGTACGACGCCAAGGGCATGCTGAACCTGGCGCTGCGCGGCACGGACCCCGTCGTCTTCTTCGAGAGCCAGCGCATCTACGACGTGGGGGAGATTTTCGAGCCGGGGGGCGTTCCCACCGGTTACTACGAGGTCCCGGAGGGCGAGCCCGCGGTGCGGCGCGCCGGGCGTGATATCACCATCGTCACGGTGGGGGCAACCCTCTACCGTGCCCTGGACGCCGCGGAGGTGCTCTCGTCGAAGCACGGGATCGACGCCGAGGTCATCGACGCGCGCTTCATCAACCCGCTGCATTACGACGCCATCCTCGCCTCCGTACGGAAGACCGGCAGGATACTCCTCGCCTCGGACGCGTGCGAGCGCGGCTCGTTCCTCCACACCATGGCATCCAACATCTCCCAGATGGCCTTCGATTCACTCGATGCCCCGGTCGGCGTGGTCGGAGCGCGCAACTGGATCACCCCGTGCGCCGAGATGGAAGAAGCGTTCTTCCCGCAGAAGGAATGGATCATCGATGCAATTCACGAGAAGCTCCTGCCTCTTGCCGGCCACGTGCCGACGACCAGGCAGGGTGTCCCCGAGATGCTCAGGCGCAACAGTCGGGGCGTGTAGCACGGCACATTTCTTGACGCACCAGGGCTCCGTCCCTATACTCCGCCAGATGAACCCCCGCAGGTCGCGTCTCCTCGCGTGCGCTGCCCTTCTCCTTTTCTCTGCCGGCCCGGCGCACTTTTCGCCCAGCAGGCCTGGACGTTCGACGCGTACCAGCAGGCGATGACGGCGAGCGGTCGGCAGGTGCAGTCACTCGATGCCGCGGCGTTCCAGGCCATGGACGCCCGCAGGGCCACGGTCCTCGACTCCATCCAGGCCATGCTCGTGCGTTCCTTCGGGAAGGCCGACCCGGCGGTGCTGAAGGCCTTCAGCGAGATCCCGCGGGAATACTTCATGTACGACTACGAGAAGGACAGGAACTTCGGGGCCTCCGCGTACGAGACGCCGTTCCACGAGTGGAAAATCGGCTTCGGCTCCGTGCTCACCGACTACAACATGCAGGCGTACATGACCGCGCGCGCGCGGCCGAAGCCCACCGACATCTCCTTGGAGGTCGGCACGGGGAGCGGTTTCCAAAGCTCCATTCTTTCGCGCATCGTGAAGCACGCGTACACCATCGAGATCATCACGGCGCTCGGCGAGCGCGTGAAGAACATCTTCGCCCCGCTGGGCCTGGACAACGTCGACGCGCGCGTGGGTGACGGCTTCTTCGGGTGGCCCGAGGTCGAGGGCGGGTTCGACATCATCATGGTCACGGCGCAGGCGCCGTTCGTGCCGCCGGAGCTCTTGAAGCAGCTGAAGCCGGGCGGCCGCATGATCATCCCCATCGGGCAGCCCTGGAAGCCGCAGTACCTCTACGTCTTCACGAAGGACGCCGACGGAAAGGTCCACTCGGTGCGCGACGTCGCGACGCTGTTCATCCCCATGACCGGGACCATCCAGACGCCGCCGCCGCGACCGACGAGTTGATGAGCAGGGCACGCAACCTCGCTTTCCTTTTCCTCGTCTCCCTGTTCGGGCTGTCCTTCGAGGTCTTCCTCAACCGCTACCTCACCCTTGCCCTGTACGCGGACTACAGCTACTGGGTGATCTCCGTCGCGCTGCTGGGGTACTCCTTCGGCGGCGTGCTCCTGACCCTCTTCCGTGACACCTTTCACCGCCGCCATGACGCGGTCCTGACCCTCGTCCCTCCCGTGCTCATCGTCGCCGCCGCGGCAGCCTTCCTCCTGCTGCGGGCCAATCCTTTCAACCCCCTGCAGCTGCAGAACGCCGTCCTCTGGAAAACCCAGGTCGGCAACATCCTCCTCTTCTACGCGGCGCTCTTCCCCGTGTTCCTCCTTACGGGACTGTCCATCGGCCTGGTGTTCCTCATCCACGCCGACGAGATGCCGAAGGTCTACGCGATGGACCTCCTCGGCGCCGCGTGCGGCGCCGCCGTGGTCCTCGCCGCGCTCTTCTTCGTGCACCCCTATCACCTGCCTGCCGTCATGCTGCCCCTGCTCCTCGCGGCGGCCATCGTGAACGCGGCAGTACGGCCGCGCGGCGAGCGGCGCCGCACGGCGGTCGTCGCGGCCGTGACGGCGCTGCTGCTGGCCGGCGGCATGACCATCGTCCTGTCCGAGCGCACACTCGCCGTGCCGGATTTCAAGCAGCTGCACGCCGTGCTGGGCATCGCGACCAACAGGATCGTCGGGACGAAGGTGTCCCCGTCCGGCACGTGGCTCTCGGCGGACAACTATACCGAGTACGACGACGTGAGCATGACGAACGACTACGCGGGCGGGAGCACGGGGTCGCCGCCGCGCACGCTCGGCCTCTACAGGGACGGGGCGCGCGTGTCCTCCCTTCCGCTCGCCCTGCCCCCCGATACGACCTACCTCCGGGGCGACCTCGCCTCCTTCCCGTACCTGATCCGCCCGCGGCCTTCCGTTCTCCTGCTGGGCACGAATGGCGGCATGAGGATCTTCGAGTCGGCGCGCGAGGGCGCCCGCTCGGGCATCGCCATCGAGCAGCCCGGGGACATGTACTCCATCGTGAGGGCGCGGCTCTCGCTCCTGCAGCCGGGGTTCGAGGCGTCGTGGGGCATCACGCTCCAGCGCGGCTCCGCCTTCTCCCTCCTGCGCGGGGGCGCGCGGAAGTTCGACGTGATCGACGTGGCCAACGATTTCCTCACGCAGGACTCCAACAATGCGTGGGCCTTCACCCGGGAGGCCATGGGTCTCTACATCGATGCCCTCGCTCCCGGCGGCGTCCTTTCCATCCCGGTGGACATCTCGGAAGTAGACGTGTACTGCCTGAAGATGGCACAGACGATCGTCGCGGCCCTCGCCGAGCGCGGGATCGCTGACCCCTCTTCCCACGTCATCGCGTACCGCACGGCGTGGACGTGCCGCCTGCTCGTCTCGCGCGAAGCCTTCGGCGCCGCCGACATCGCGCGCCTGGTTTCGTGGTGCGGTGACCGCTCCTTCGACACCTCGTGGTATCCCGGCATCGTCGGGGCGAATGTCGAGGTCTGGAACGACCTGCCGCCGGTCTCGTTCGACGAGGGCCAGGTCACCGTCTCGGATGTGCCCCAGGATGCGCTCTGCGGGGACCTCACCGCGCTGTTTGCCGGCGCAAAGGGAGCGGCCGGGGGTGCCGCCGCGGCGCGCTACTTCAACCTGGCGCCTTCCACGATGGACCGGCCTGACTTCTACTCCATCTCCCGCCTTTCGAAGGCAGGGTCTCTCCTGAAGCGGCTCGAGATCCTTCCGGAAAAGGAAATCGGGTACATCCTCAACCTCGCCGTGCTCGGGGAGGCGCTTCTCCTGGCCCTCGTGGTCCTGTTCCTCCCGTTCGCCCGGAGGCGCACGACGCTCGGCCAGGGGCCCCGCGGGGGCATCCCCATCGTGAAGGTGTTTCTCTATTTCAGCGCGCTCGGCCTGGGCTTCTTCTTCATCGAGCTCGCCCTCGTGAAGAAGCTCTCCTTCCTGCTGGAGAGCGGCACGCTCTCCTTCGCCGTCGTGCTGGTCGGGGTGCTGGTCTTCTCGGGACTGGGAAGCTGGCAGGCGGGCCATTTCGGCGTGCACCGCCGGCGGGCGCTGCTCGGCGCGCTCCCCATCATCGTGGTGAGCGTCCTCGTCTACCTCTTCGCGCTGGATCCCCTCATGCGCGCGGCCGTGGGGCTTCCCATGGCGGCGCGCATCGTTCTGTCACTCGCGCTGCTTGCCCCGGCTTCCTTTGCGCTGGGACGCCCCTTCGCGCTGGGCACCGGGGCGCTCGGGGAGCAGGCGGACACGCTCATCCCGTGGGCATGGGCCATCAACGGCTCGCTGTCCGTCGTGGCAACCCCGCTGGCGAACATCCTGTCGGTGTCGGTGGGGTGGAGCGTGGTCCTGGCCGCGGCGCTGGTGCTGTACGCCACCACGGCGCTCACGTTCCCGGATAGATCTCGATCACCTCGCGCGTCTTGAGAGCCGCGAAGACCTGGTCGGTGGGGTAGTAGCGGTCCTTCCCGATCTGGGTGAAGCCGTCCCCGTAGCGCAGGCTGTTGGATTCCCAGTCCACCGGGTAGGGATCGTAGACCACCAGGTAGCGGTGATCCAGGCTGTATCCCTTCACGATCACGTAGTGACCCTCGTCGTCATCGTAGTAGCGGCCGACCATGTTCGACGCCGGGTTCCCCGGCGTCCTGTCGATCATGCCGCTCTGGAGCAGGACGAACGCGATGTGACCGCGGTCAAGGAGCGAATAGAGAGCGCGGTTGGCGGTGAGGAAGGGACTCGAGAAGCGGACCTCGTGGCGCGAGAGCGCGCCGCGCAGGTCGTCGTAGCTGGTCGCCCCGTCATCGTACGGCCAGCCGATCTCCTCGCGGATCTGGTCCACCGTGGTGTCGATGCCGCGGGCCCAGAGGATAGCCATGGAAACGAGCGCCGGTCCGCAGTTGGCGATCCCTGTGCCGTACTGGGTCTTGTACCAGTCCAGGTCGTCACGGCCGACCTGGTAGGATGGGAAGGGGCTCACGAACACGCTGACGGTCCGCTGCGTCCTGCCCCTGCCGAGGGAGACGAGCGCATGGCCCCCTGGCTGGACGGCCTTGAAGCTCATGGTCCTGGCGACGCGCTTGAGGACCTGGGGCGCGCGCAGGAAGGACACCGGGCCCGGAGAGAGGTCCACGGTGTCACCGGCGTTCAACGAAACGAACCTGCTGTGCGGCGACGCCCCGACGAGCAGCGGGGCGCTGAGGGGCCGCAGCTGGCCGCCTCCGCGCGCGGCGGTGGCCCGACCCTGGCCCGCCGGGACGAGCAGCACCAGGGGCAGAACGACCATTGCCGTGGCCGCGACGAAAAGCACCGCGAGGCGGCGTCCAAGCTGAAAGCTGGAGGGTATGCGTGGCGGGCGCGTCATCATTCCAGTAATTTCAGTATACGGGATTTGACGACCGCTATCCACTGGAAACCGCGGCGCGGCCCCAGGCCGCGCTAGGGCACGAACCTGTAGCCCGTACCGTGCACCGTCTCGATGTGGCGGGGATGGGCGGGATCCTGCTCGATCTTCTTCCTGAGACCCGCAACGTGCTGGTCCAGGGTGCGCGTCGTCCCCTCGTAGCGCACTCCCCAGACCTCCTCCAGGAGAGTGTCGCGGTCAAGGACCTCCCCGCCGGGCCACGAAAAGCTGGAGGAGTGCAAGCTCCCGGCGGCTCACGTCGAATGCCGCGCCGGCCCGGCTGCCCTTCATCGTGCGCGGGTCCACCGTCACGTCGCCGAACGCGAGGGTCTGCCCGCCCCTGCTGCCCTGGCGCGGCCTGCCGCGCCGCAGAACGGCGCGTATGCGCGCGAGCAGCTCGTTCGCGCCGAACGGCTTCACCACGTAGTCGTCCGCGCCGAGCTCCAGGCCCACCACCGTGTCCACCTCCTCGCCCTTGGCCGTGAGCATGATGATGGGCGTGACAGCATCGACGCGGCGTATCTCGCGGCACACGTCGTAGCCGCTTTTCTCGGGGATCATCACGTCGAGGAGCACGAGGTCGGGCTTTTCCCGCGCATACGCGGCAAGGGCCGCCGCGCCGTCCACGGCCGTGACGATCCCGTACCCCTCCCCTTCCAGGAGGTCGGTCACGCCCGTGAGGATGGCAGGATCGTCTTCCACGACCAGGATCCTCGTCTTCATGTCTCCTCCCCGGGCTCGCGCAGCGGCAGCCGCACGACGAAGTCGCTCCCTCCCCCATCACGGGGCAGGCACGTCACGTCGCCGCCGTGGTCCCGCGCGATCCCGCGGGCGATGGTCAGCCCGAGGCCTGTCCCCTGCACCCGGCTCGACAGGGAATCATCGACCCTGTAGAACTCGCGGAAGATCCGCTCCCGGTCATTCTCCGCAACGCCGATCCCCCGGTCGCGGATGTGGATGAGCACGTCCCGCGGCCCGTCCTCCACCGCTACCTCGATTTCCTTGCGCCCGGGAGAATACTTCTCTGCGTTCGTGAGGAGGTTGAGGAGAACCTGCTTCAGCGCCTCGGCGTCCGCGCGAACGCGCATCTCACCGGCCGGAAGGCCGAGGGACACGCTGAATCCCCTGCTTTCCATCCGGACGCGCTGGCTCTCGACGATCTGCCCCGTAACAGCGCACACGTCGACAGTCTCCATGGCGTAGAGCCTTCGTCCCGCCCCGCCCGCCTTTGTCGTCGCCGAGAAGTCGAGCACGTTGTTGATGAGGCGGGTGAGCCGCTCCGTTTCCGACGCCATGAGTGCCAGGTAGGACGCCCGCTTCCCGGCCGGCACCGGGCGCTTTCCGCGCAGCAGCTCGATGAAGAGGCTGATCGACGTGAGGGGGGTCTTCAGCTCATGGCTCACGTTCGCGACGAAGGTCGCCTTTTTCTGGGCGAGCTTCATCTCCCCGTAGACGGAGGAGAGGACCATCGTTCCGCCGCCTGCCACCGAGACGAAGAGGATCAGCACCATGATCCAGATGACCAGCGACGTCGAGCGGGCCTGCGACGCTATGGCGTCGGGATTCGTGAGATAGGCGGCGGCTTCCCACCGAGGGAGACTCGGACCGATCTCACGGGAGACGAACGGGCGCCGCCAGTCACGGGAGGTCTCCCGGGGGGCGCCGCCAGGGGCGTCCCGTTCTCGTCGAGGATGGTGAGGATCCGCGACTCGGTGGCTGTCTGCCCCAGCACACCGGCGATGCGCTGGCGGAGCAGCGTTCCGGTGACCTCGCAGCCGGCAATCCGGCCGTCCGCCTGCCTTTCCCAGAAGAGGAACACGAGACCGCTGTTCGTGAAGCGCGGGATGATGCCGGCGTCACCCGCGGAAGCGATCTGGCTGAGGAGCTGCGACGTCACCACGTACTGCGACGGTTGTTCCTGCCCGGACCACTGCCGGCGCCTGCTTGCGGGCGGGGGCAGCCGAGTCCTTGTCCGTGGGAGAGGACACCGCGGGCGCGGGGGCCGGGGCAGCGGCCGTCTGCTCCGCTGGCGCTGCGTTCGCGGCAACGGGTGCCGGCGCGTTCGACGCCGCCTTCGACAGCGGCTGGACGATACGGGAGCTGAGCTGGTCTCCCTTTTCATTAGCGGCCTGGTAGACCTCGGTCTGGATTGCCGCGCTCTGTGCAAACGCATCCAGCGCCTTCTGCCGCGACGAGGAGTCCAGCTGCGCCTGCACGGGCTGGGCCGGCTGCCCCTGCGCGGCCCGCTGTGCCACGGGTGCCGGCGCCTGTTCGTCATCCGGGGACTGCGGCACCGTGTTGACGAGAGCGGCGCCTCCCGAGGCGCCCGACGCAGCCCGTGACTGGTTCCTGGGGCCTGCCTCCTCGGCAAGGGCAGTCGATGCCGCGGCACTGGCCTCGGGCGCCGGTTTCTGCGTCGACACGGCCGACTGGGCAAGGATCTCCTGCGTGTATCTCTCGGCGATGTTCTGGAGGACCGTCGTCGGCGCCTTGTCGTTCAGGAAATCCGCGTTCTCCTGGAGGAACTTCCTCTCCAGCGGGTCTGTGGGCGCGGTCGGCCAGAGGATGCCGTAGCGCGGGGAGAGAAGGAAGGGAACCGACACGAGCGGGGCCCCGGCCTTCCACTGGGTCAGCAGCCGGCCGTACGCTCCCCCGGCCGGTATGTCGATCCCGGCCTTCAACTCGTCGACAATCCGCGCCATCTCCGCGTTGGCGAG
Organism: uncultured Spirochaetota bacterium; assembly: GCA_963768665.1. Classification (GTDB taxonomy): domain Bacteria; phylum Spirochaetota; class Spirochaetia; order SZUA-6; family Fen-1364; genus Fen-1364. The sequence goes on from CAVYIU010000010.1 coordinate 24,845, forward strand.
CGCCGCCGCGTGCGTGGTCTCGACGTCCAAGGGAGTGGCGAGCTGCTTCTCCACGAACGCTTCTTCCCGTCCCGCGGCCCGGACGGAAAGCACGGCGAGGAGAATGCTCGGGACGATAACAGCGGCGATGAAAATGAGCCCGAGCGATCGCGTTTTCACTTCGTAGCCGTCCGGAGCGAGGGTATCAGGAAAGCCCGGCCGTGTCGCTTCCGCATGAGGGAAGCATAGGGCGCTCCCGATGCCGCGATGTCAGGGGTTCGAAAAAGGGATGTAAAAAACCCGTAAGGCGGCGCGCTCGACGGGAACCTTGACCCTCGGGGCGGTAGGTCAGGTATACTGGGTTTCTATAGAAGACTTCATCCACTCGTCGTTACGAAAGGGGCAATGCACATGGCGAAGAAGATCCGTGTCACGGTCTGGAACGAGAACCGCCACGAAAAAAGCGATCCGAAGGTGGGGAGCGTCTACCCGAAGGGCATCCACGGCGCGATCGCCGAGGCGCTCTCCCGCGAGCCTGACATGACGGCGCGGACGGCGACCCTGGACGATCCCGAACACGGCCTGACCGATGACGTGCTGGCCTCGACGGACGTCCTCACGTGGTGGGGCCACATGGCGCATGGCGAGGTCAAAGACGACATCGCCGAGCGGGTGAAGAAGCGGGTGCTGGAAGGCATGGGCCTCATCGTCCTGCACTCCGGCCACATGTCGAAGCCCTTCATGAAGCTCATGGGCACCAGCTGCCTGCTGCGCTGGCGCGAGGCAGGGGAAAAGGAGCGGCTCTGGGTCGTGGAGCCGGGCCACCCCATCGTGGATGGCATCGGCCCGTACTTCGAGATACCCCACGAAGAGATGTACGGGGAGCGCTTCGACGTTCCCTCCCCCGAGTCCACCGTCTTCATCAGCTGGTTCGCCGGCGGGAACGTATTCCGCTCGGGCTGCTGCTACACGCGCGGCAAGGGGCGCATCTTCTACTTCCGGCCCGGCCACGAGACCTTCCCGACGTACCACCAGAAGGAAGTGCAGACCGTGATCCGCAACGCCGTCCGCTGGGCGGCACCCGGTGAAGGACCGGTCATCAAGCTCGGCGACTCCGAGCCCCCGCTCGAGAAGCTGTAGAAGGGACGAGGCACGGCGATGGCAGCGATCGGATGGATAGGGATCGGCGTCATGGGAAGGTCGATGTGCGGCCACCTGTTGAAGGCAGGCCACGCGATCGCCCTGACCACGCGAACGCGCGAGAAGGCGGCCGACCTTCTTGCCGCGGCGCTGCCTGGTGCCCCACCCCCCGCGAGGTGGCGCAGCGAAGCGAAGTGGTGTTCACGATGGTCGGGTTTCCCGCCGAGGTCGAGGAAGTGTACCTGGCGCTGGACGGCGTGCTTGCCGGCGCTGCGCCCGGGCAGCGTGGTCTGCGACATGAGCACCTCCGAGCCGTCCCTGGCGGTGCGGATCCACGCGGAGGCGCGCGCGAAGTCGGTGGCGACCCTCGATGCCCCCGTGTCCGGCGGAGACGTGGGCGCGCGGGAAGCGAAGCTCGCCATCATGGTCGGCGGAGAACGGGCCGCGTTTGACGAAGGTCCTCCCGCTGTTTCAGAAGATGGGAGAAACGATCGCGCTCATGGGCGGGCCGGGGGCGGGCCAGCACACGAAGATGGCCAACCAGATCTGTCATTGCAGGCACCATGATCGGGACCGTAGAGGCCCTGCTGTACGCCGGGAAGGCGGGCCTCGGTCTCGACGCGATGATCGACATCGTCGGGAAAGGTGCTGCCGCCTCCTGGTCCCTGAACAACCTCGGCCGGCGGGTCGTAAAGGGCGACTTCGCTCCCGGGTTCTATATCAAGCATTTCATCAAGGACATGGGCATAGCGCTGAAGGAGGCTGCGCGGATGCATCTTTCCCTGCCTGGCCTCGCCTTGGTGCACCAGTTTTACCTCGCGGCCCAGGCACAGGGCCTCGAAAGTCTCGGAACGCAGGGATTGTTCAAAGTACTCTCCGGAATGAACGATCAGAGAGCGTAGAAGCTCCTTTCCGTGCTTTTTTATCGATTTTGGCGCGCCCGGACGCGCTTTTTCCGCGATTCATGCTCCATTGCCGACACGTAAACCGTTTCATAGAAATAATTATCCGTTCATCTTTTTCTTGACAGACAGTCCGCTTGGCACTATGGTATGGAGAAATCAGGATCAAGGATGGATAAGGAGAGGGGACGAGCGAGGCAAAAGGCCTCGGTTCCTGCTCCTGAGCGCGGGCACTGGTGATGCCCGCTTTGTGATCGAAAATAGTTCTTGACAGCCCGGATAACGCACTGTTAGACTGGCTGCAAGTTCTATAGGATAAGGGGTGGTGAACGGAGCCGTTGGCTCGGTGCCCCGAAAAGCGGAAAGGGAGGAAGTGAATGAAGCGCATTACACTTCTGGCTGTGGTGGCCTTGATGGTCGCATTTGTGGTGCCCGTCATGGCCACGGATTTCACATGGAGCGGTGAGCTGACCTACGGCTCTATCACGGATGGCACAAATGTGGCGGACGCCTACGCGAATGCGTACGTGAACGTCAAGGCCGCGGCAGATGCGAACAACACCTTCTACGCCAGCATCCTGGGGGCGTATGCAGGAACTGGTCTTCCCGACGTCGTTGACTTGAGCGGCACTGTTACCGTCCTGAGCGCATTCAGCGCGTATTTCAACACCGCGTACCTCGTTTCGGATATCGGCAAGATCCTCGGACTGAATGGCGTCACTGCAGTGTTGACTGCTGGATGGCTGGAACCCGCTGGAACCTCGTACTCCCTGACCACGTGGGGCTATGAATCCATCATTGCGTACGATCCGTGGGGCGTCTCCCACGACACGGCGGAACTGGTGGTCGGATTCGGCGCACCGCTCAGCCTCCAGGTCGTTCTCAGCCCGATCTCGAGCGTCCAGCAGCTGCAGGCGATCAATCCTCAGGCTATCGTTGATGCCTACGGCACCATGGGTCCGATCAGCTACTCTGTCGCCTACACCACCAACAAGAGAACGGACGACATGGGCCTTGTGGGCGCCGCTGTTAAGTACACCCAGGCATTTGGTGACATCACCCCGGCCGTGAACGCCGAAGTCAGCTATGACCTGCATGCCTCCGCGGCGACCATCGGCTATGCCGCCTCTGTTGCCTACACGAGCGTGGTTACCGTCGCCTTCGGCGGAGTAGCAACCACCACTGGACTTGGCAACTTCAGCGCTCAGGTCAACCTGGTGCCCATGTCCAATCTTGGCATCGACGTCTATGCTTCCATGAACTTGGCCTCCGGTGCGACCAACCTCATCAACTCGATCGATGGCTCGGTCTGGTACAAGCTGGGCGCCACCAAGATCCGCGCTGGCTACCTGTATGAAACTGGCTCCTTCGCCCTCGGCGGGCCGTCCGGCGCGCCTGCCAACCTGCTCCCCAACGGCGGTGTCTACGCCCTTGTGGACCTGACCTTCTAGTTTTCGACACTGTCTTTATGGAGGCTGCCCTCGGGCAGCCTCTTTTTTTGCTGATAGAACAAGTTCTTAATCTCCCTGCTGCTCCTTTTCATGGTCTGTTTATCTCCCGTCTATGTGCCGCGCCCGGTTCCTTTCCGATCTTCCAAAAGGGAAGGTGTGGGTTTCTCGCGGCGCCTGAGACACGGTGGCGGGGGGGAATCCCTGTGCAAGGAGATTTGCCATGAAAAGAAGTACTTTGCTCAGCTTCGTCGTCGCACTTGTCCTGCTCGTGGCAGCGGCGTTCAGTGCCTCGGCAAAGCCTGTAGTCCCGGGACGCGAAGTGCCTATGGGCCGGGCTGTCTTTCAGTACTTTCTCAACAACGGCGTCAGCGACGTGGAGCTCTTCACGCCGGCAGCCCAACTCACCGCCGCCAGCCTGTCGAAAATCAGCGCCATTGAGAGCTCCCCGGGATTCCTCGGCATGATCCAGGACGACCTCCGCGGCGATGTTGCAGCCTTCGGAAACACGGTCTACGTGACCATAGGGAGCATGATCTACGAATACTCCCAGGCGTCAAAAGGCGGCATGTACTCCTTCTCGGCGGTGCCTTCCTCGTAGATCTTGCCGCCCTGACTGTCGGGCGGCGTGGTGCCCCGCGCCGCGGCCGCCCCTTGATGCCCTGGCCTCCCTTCCGGTATTCTTGTCCATGGCTACCTACTACGACGAGTCCTCCCATACTTTCAGCGAATATCTTCTTCTTCCCAACCTGACCCGTCACGAGCACAACAACGCCTCCGTGAAGCTCGGAACGCCGCTCGTGCGTTTCAAACGGGGAGAGACGCCGGCCATCCGGCTCAACATCCCGCTCGCTTCCGCCATCATGCAGTCGGTGTCGGACCACCAGATGGGCATCGCGCTGGCACGCTCGGGAGGGATCGCGTTCATCTTCGTCTCGCAGCCGGTCGAGGCACAGGCGGAAATGGTCGTGAAGGTGAAGAAGTTCAAGGCGGGGTTCGTGGCGAGCGACTCGAACATACGCCCTGACGCGACTCTGCGGGATGTCCTGGCGCTGCGGGAACGCACCGGGCATACCACCATGGCCGTGACCTCGGACGGCACTCCGACTGGCAGGCTCCTCGGCATGCTCACGAGCCGCGACTACCGGATGTCGACCACCTCACCCGATGCCCGCGTCGCTGACCTGATGACGGGATTCGCGGACCTCATCTACGGCCACGAGGGCATCACCCTCTCGGAGGCGAACGACCTGATCTGGAAGCACAAGCTGAACTGCCTCCCGGTGATCGCGAAGAACGGCGCCCTCGCGTGGCTGGTCTTCCGCAAGGACTACGCCGAGCACAAGGAAAACCCCTTCGAGTTGGTGGATGCCGACAAGCGGCTGGTGGTCGGCGCCGGGATCAACACCAGGGACTACGAGAAGCGCGTGCCAGCCCTCGTCGCGGCAGGCGCCGACGTCCTCTGCATCGATTCCTCCGACGGCTACTCGGAGTGGCAGGCCGACACGATCACGTGGATCCGGTCGCGCTATGGCGAGACCGTGAAGGTGGGAGCCGGCAACGTCGTGGACGCTGAAGCATTCCGTTACCTCGCCGACGCGGGGGCGGACTTCGTGAAGATCGGCATCGGCGGCGGGTCCATCTGCATCACCCGGGAACAGAAAGGCATCGGGCGTGGCCAGGCGACGGCGGTGATCGAGGTCGCCAGCGCCCGCAACGAGTACTTCCGCGAGAAGGGCGTCTACGTGCCCCTCTGCTCCGACGGCGGCATCGTCCATGACTACCACATCGCACTGGCGCTCGGCATGGGCGCGGACTTCGTCATGATGGGACGGTTCTTCGCGCGCTTCGACGAGGCGCCGGGCCGCAGGCTTCGCATTGGCGGCAACTACGTCAAGGAATACTGGGGGGAAGGCTCCAACAGGGCGCGCAACTGGCAGCGCTACCACGAGGGCGGCCAGGCCGGCCTGGGCTTCGAGGAAGGGGTGGACGGCTACGTGCCCTACGCGGGGAAGCTCAAGGACAACCTCGACCTCACCCTGGAGAAGGTGCGCAGCACCATGGTGAGCTGCGGCGCCGTCACGATTCCCGAGCTCCAGGAGCGCGCCGCATCACCCTCGCGTCCCTGGTCAGCATCCGCGAAGGCGGCGCGCACGACGTCGAGCTGAAGGACAGCGACTTCCTGCCGACGGTGTGAGGCTCGCCCTCAGGGCTCGCCGTCCAGCACGATGCCGACGGGGCAGTGATCTGACCCCCTGATCCTGTCGAGAATGAACGCGTCAACCAGGCGCGGTCGAAGCCGCTGGGATGCGCAGACGTAGTCGATGCGCCACCCGATGTTCCGCTCCCTCGCGCGGGAGGCAAGGCTCCACCACGTGTAGCGGTCCCCCTCCTCGTGGAAGACCCGGAAGGTGTCCACGAACCCGGCGGCGAGAAGCCGTCCGAAGCTCCTGCGCTCCCTGTCGGTGAACCCGGCATTCATCCTGTTCTCCCGCGGCCGGGCGATGTCGATCTCCTCGTGGGCAACGTTCATGTCGCCGCAGAAGATCACCGGCTTCTTCCGGGCGAGGGCCGTGACCCAGGCGCGGAAATGCCTGTCCCAGGCCAGGCGGTAGCCCAGGCGCGGCAGGCCGCGCTGGCTGTTGGGAACGTAGACGCTCACCACGTAAAAGGAGGGGTACTCGGCGGTCACCACCCGGCCCTCGTCGTCGGAAACCCTCCGGCCGATGCCTTCAGACCACGCGAGCGGGGCACCGCGGGAGAGGATGGCGGTTCCCGAGTAGCCCGGCCTCCGGGTGGAGGAGATCTTCTGGTGAGGCAGCGCGCGCAGCACCTGGCCCACCTGGGCCTCGCTCGCCCTCACCTCCTGGAGGCAGACGATATCGGGCCTGGCCCGCACAACCGGGCGCAGGGCGCCCTTGGACAGGACCGAGCGAAGCCCGTTCACGTTCCAGCAGATCAGCTTGACCACGGCATCCCCCGCGGTCACAGGCCCGCTATGTTGTACCCGGTATCGACAAAGTGAACCTCGCCGGTGACCCCGCTCGCCATGTCGGAGAGGAGATAGAGGGCGGACCTGCCGACCTCGTCTTGCGTCACGGATCGATGCATGGGGGACCTGCTCTCCATGATGCCGAAGATCTCGCTGAAGTTCGATATTCCCGTTGCCGCGAGGGTCCGTATGGGCCCGGCGGAGATGGCGTTGACGCGGACCATCTTCTCGCCCAGCTCCATGGCGAGGTAACGCACTTCCGCCTCCAGGGCCGCCTTGGCGACGCCCATCACGTTGTAGTTCGGCATCGCCCGCTGCGAGCCCAGGTACGTGAGGGTCAGGATCGCACCGCCGTTCTTCATCAGGGGAAGCGCCGCCGGCTCACGGCGATGAGAGAATACGCGCTCGTGTCCAGCGCCACGCGGAAGCCTTCCCTGGTGGTCTGGTGGAACGGCTGCCGAAGCTCCTCGCGCCCCGCGTAGGCCACGGCATGCACGACGAAGTCCAGGCTCCCCCACTTCTGCTCGATCTCGCTGTAAACGCCCTCGATGTCCGCGTCCCTGTTCACGTCGCAGCGCAGGATGAGCTCGGAGGACAGGCTCTCGGCCAGCGGCCGCACCCGCTTCTCGAAGACCTCGTTCAGGTACGTGAACGCCAGCGCGGCGCCTTCCGCGTGGAGTGCCTGGGAGATCCCCCAGGCGATGCTCTTGTCGTTCGCCACCCCGAAGATGACGCCCCTCTTGCCGCTCATCAGACCCATCCGGCGCTCCTCCTGGGAGAACATACCCTGACGCCTCGCGAAGGTGAAGTGCCGGAACCCCGCTCTGGATCGCGGCGGGGATTCCGGGCTACGATCCCGCCCCATGGAGCAGGCGGCGCCTTCGAAAGCCACGGCCCGCGAAACCACCGCGCGGGGACGGGCCGGCGGTGCCGGCCACGGCGAGGTGGCGCGGGGAATCCGCGCGGGGATCCCTGTCGCCGTCGGGTACGTGCCCATGGCCGTGGCATTCGGCGTGCTTGCCGCCCAGGCCGGCCTCACCTTCGCGCAGGCTGCCGCCATGTCCCTGTTCGTCTACGCCGGTGCCAGCCAGTACGCTGCCCTCGGCCTCATCGCGGGAGGAGCGTCGGCGCTGGCCATCATCCTCGCGACACTCGTGCTCAACTTCCGGCACTTCCTGATGAGCGTGGCGCTCTCCCGCCGCCTGCCGTTGCGCAGGGACGGCCCTGGTGCCTGGGCCGCACCGCTGGGCATCGGGTTCGGGATCACCGACGAAACGTTCGTAGTGGCGTCGCTCGACGCCCGCCTGACTCCCCGTTTTTTCCTGGGCCTCATGCTCACGGCGTATGCCGCGTGGGTGGGGGGCACCGTGATCGGCGCAGGTTTCTCGTCGCTGATACCGCCGTTGATCGCCCGGGGCATGGGTGTCGCACTCTACGCCATGTTCGTCGCCATGCTCGTTCCCGGCGTCCGGCGGGCCTGGATCAACGGCGCGGTGGCCGTCCTGGGCGGCGCGGTGTCGTGGTGCGCCACGCTGCTGCTCCCCTCCTTCCCGGCCGGGTGGAGGGTCGTCATTGCGATACTCGTTGCATCCGGCGCGGGCGCCGCGTACAGCAGGAAGGAGCCTGGCGCATGATCTGGTTCGCGATCGGGGGCATGTGCCTGGTGACTTTCCTGCCTCGAGCGATCCCACTGGTGATCGGCAGGGACCTCGCCCTCCCCGGCTGGATTCGACGCTGGCTCTCCTTTTTCCCCTTTGCCGCGCTGGGCGCGCTCATCTTCCCCGGCATCCTGGGCGTGGTCGACGGCAAGCCGTGGATCGGCCTGGCGGCGGGCGCCTGCGCAGGCGTCATTGCCCTGCGGGCACGGAACGCCATCATCCCCGTGCTTGCCGCCATCGCCGTGGCCATCGTCCTCCAGGTGGTGACCGGGTCCTGAAGCCCGCGGATGATAAAGCGCGGCGCACGCCGCCCCCCGATTCCCCGAGAAACCTACTGCTTCACCTGCTTCGGCAGGATCTGGTTCTTGTAATAGTCGCGGAAGAACTTGATGTCTGCCTGGATGGCTTTCTGGGTGCCGGTCCCGTCGGGGCTGCCCCAGTTGTTGATCATCGTGATGAAGGCTTGGTAGTTCTTCTCGAAATCGACTGTCGGCCCCGTGATCATTTTCACAACAGTGGCGGTCGAGAGGGGATCGTTGCTGTTCGCCGTGTCCCAGGCGGCAACTTCGGGAAGCGCCAGGATCCGGTTGGACGGGTTGTCAGCAGTCGTGAAAACCGTGTACTCATCGAACCGAGCCTGCGCCACGACCTGCTCGGAGCAGGCCCAGATGTCCGTGGTTTGCAGGACCTTCCTGGGATCCTTCGGGTAGACGAAGTAAGGCGCTTCCGGGTAGGTCTGGGCGTCGGAAAAGAATCCCAGGGGCCCGAGGGGGAATTTCACCGCGGTGACGGGGTGGTAGGGGGCCGGGTACGCGTGCTCCAGGCCGTAGTAGGGGCCATCGCGTACCCCGGAGATGCCGTACAGCGTCCAGTCCTCGAGCACCGCGTGATCCGGCAGGTAGCGGCGGTCGGCGCCGGTGCCCCTGTACCAGGTGGGGAGACCCCAGTAGGCGAGGCTGTCGCGCTCCTCGCTCATGTACCAGTCGATCCACTTCAAAACTCTCGGAAGGTCGGCAGCCTTCGTGGTCCTGGTGATAGCCACGGGCAATCCCTGCAGCGAGAGGTACATGACCTTGTTGGAGAAGATGTCTTTCAGCTGGCCATAAAACACGGGAAAGAGGCGGAAGCCGTATCCCCTGTCCCTGCCGACCGTACGCGCATCTTTGACCGGCGCGGCGCCATTCAGAACCGCGTACTCGCCGTTGACCTGCTTCGCGATGAACTGGTCGTCCTTCATGACGAAAATCTGCGGATCCAGCAGTCCCTCGTTGTAGCACCTGTTCCACCAGGCCATGTAGGCCTTGTACTCGGGGGTCAGCTTCGGCAGGACCGTATCGGTGAAATCGGGGGGTGTCCCTTCCATGAACGGGTAGCCCCACGCGAAGCCGACGATCGTGCGGAGGCTCCAGTCCAGCGCGCCTGTCGATTCGGAGGAAGCGGTGATGGCGCCGGGGATCAGCGGCTTCTCGCCGACCTTCAGATTGAGCGCCTTCACTGCTTTCAGGTAGTTGTACAGGTCGTCCAGGTTCTTGACGGGGATGTCGTCCACAAGGTCATGGATGGTGAGCCTGTCGTTCCTGACCAGCCTGTCCTGCAGTTGGGACTCGGTCAGCGCGTTGGGGAAGATCTTCTTCAGCACGTCGTCCCGGAATGCCAGGGACTGGTAGTCGTTCGTGGGCTGGCGGGCAACCGGGTTCCTCGCAAGCCCCGGGAATGACGCGAACCCGAACTGCGTCGGGATGGCGAGGTTCTGGCCCTTGTACTGGTTTGACGGGGCAGCCATGACCTGTTCGACCGACAGCCCGTACTTCTGCAGCCGGGCCGTGTAGTTGGGCATGTTCTTCTTGATCATGTCCACGGTGATCGGCCACACGATGTTGCTTTTTATCACGAAGTCTGCATAGCCCGGCGTGGTCCACATCGCGCCGGCGTCCAGGACGTTGGGCACGGTGCCCGCGGCCATGACATTCTGCCAGAACTGGACGGCCGTCCAGTCCTGTGGATAGACGGGCCATTCGGCGTCGACACGGTCCGGTCAATAATGAGCTTCGTGGCGTAGTCAGTGAGGGTGCGATCGACGGGAAGGGTCGGGTTGCTCCAGGCGCCCCACGCGGCCGTAATCTTCAGCGGCGCTGCCGATGGGGCGACTCCCATCACGGCCCCGAGAAGGATGCATGCCACAACGCCGCGTCTGCTCATCGTCGGCTCCCTGGCTGTCCTGTCACGTCGCGGGGGACGCGCTTGACTGTCGACCGGATTCTTCCGGGAGAAGTCGACATCCTGGCGGTCGGACTCATGGACGCCGATTCTATAGCCGCGTCGACGGGAAATCAAGAAAGATGGCGGTCCGACGCGCGCAGCGGAGGGCGGTTCTTGCGCGCCGCCGCTGCGTCGTCCTACACTCCCCGCATGGCCCTCCTCGCCGGTGCGAACAAGATCTTCGTGCTCGACACGAACGTGATCCTCCACGATCACGACTGCATCAACTCCTTCCAGGAGCACAACGTGGTGATCCCCATCACCGTCCTGGAGGAGATCGACAAGTTCAAGAAGGGCAACGAGATCATCAATTTCAACGCCCGCGAGTTCTCCCGGAAGCTCGACGGCATGGGGGGCGACAAGCTCCTCAACGAGGGCATCCGCCTGGAAAGCGGGGGCATCGTCGTGGTGGAGACGAACGTCAAGCGCGACGCCCTGCTGGGCGAGATCTTCTGGGAGGACAAGCCGGACCACCGCATCATCTCCCTCGCCTACAACCTCGCCAAGGAGTACGGGAAGGAAAGGGTCTTCCTCGTCTCGAAGGACATCAACATCCGCATGAAGGCGAAAAGCGTCGGCATCAAGGCGGAAGACTACGAGACGGGGAAGATCCAGAACATCGACGAGCTGTACAAGGGCAGGCGCATCCTGGAGGACGTGGACGGCACGCTCATCGACGAGCTTTTCCAGGAGGGCTGGGTGAGCGCGGACCGCTTCGGGCTGGACAGCGCGCCGTTTCCCAACGAGTACTTCATCATCCGCAACCAGAGCAAGAGCACTCTTGCCGCCTACATGGCCGACGAGAAGGCGTTCCGCCACATCCAGAAGCGGCGCGCCTACGGCATCGAGCCGCGCAACGCCGAGCAGACGTTTTCGCTGGACGCACTGTTCAACGAGTCCATTCCCCTGGTGACGATGGCGGGCAAGGCGGGCACCGGCAAGACGCTCATGGCGCTGGCCGCGGCGCTGGAGAAGCGCTCCAGCTACAAGCAGATCTACCTGGCGCGGCCCATCGTGCCCCTGTCCAACCGCGACATCGGGTTTCTCCCGGGGGACATCAAGAGCAAGCTCGATCCGTACATGCAGCCGCTCTTCGACAACCTCACGCTGATCCAGAACCAGTTCGAGGAGACCTCGCCCGAGTTCAAACGCATCCACGACATGCTGGAGAACGGCAAGCTCGTCATCACGCCGCTCGCCTACATCCGCGGGCAGGCACCTCTCGAAGATCTACTTCATCATCGACGAGGCGCAAAACCTCACCCCCCACGAGGTGAAGACGATCATCACGCGCGCAGGAGAAGGAACGAAGGTCGTCTTCACGGGGGACCCCTACCAGATCGACACGCCGTACCTCGACTCGCGCTCCAACGGCCTCACCTGCCTGATCGACAGGATGAAAGGCGAGTCACTGTACGCGCATGTCACCCTGGAAAAAGGCGAGCGCTCGAAGCTGGCGGAGCTGGCGAGCAACATACTGTAGCGCGGTGCTCCGCGCGTCTCCCCATGACTCTCGCGACCCGCTTCGCGGGCGCTGCCGCCATGGGGCCCTTCGCTGGCGCGCCGAAGGCGCGCCAGCGAGTAGAAAGCGAGGTCGAACGCGGCGCCAATCGCGTAGGGGGAGCCGTTGATCCTGGTTCCGGCGAAGGGAAAGGCGACGTAGAGGTTGAGGTCCGCCAGGTCGAAAACGTTGACGTAGATCCCCGCACCGGTGGACCCGAGGACACCGCTGGCCGGGTTGCCGGGTTCCTGGAAGTAGCCGTCGTAGTAGGCGGTGTCGAGGAAGACAAAGACCGCCGGCTCGAAGTCCCGCCACACGACCGCGGGGCCCACGAGGCGCAGTTCCAGGTTGTTGATCATCTTCAGGCCGGTAGCGTAGTTCCCGTCGTCCAGTCCATGGATCGTCGTGCTGTTGCCCGCGCGCATGTAGCGTCCGCCGAAGCTTTCGAAGACCTGGATGGGAACCGAGCTCCCGCACGGCATAGTCAACGCCCACGTAGTCCGCAAGATACGCGCTGACCAGGTTCATGGTGGGGTCGGCACCGGCAGACCGGGTAAAGAGAGTCTGGTACATCTTGAGCGTTGCGTTGAGGCGATAGTAGTCGGCGCCTCCCAGTGAGTTGAAAAAGAAGCTCGGGCCCCATTCCACGGACGCTTCCGCATAGACACCCTGCTCTGTCTTGTGAACGGAGTCAGTCTCAACGGTATTCAGCGAGAGACCGGCGAGCAGCGCGTTCGAGAAGATCTGGGTCTTGTCCGGGAAGGTGGAAATATCGAGAAGCGTGTACTGCTGGCCCCACTCCGTCGCAACGGAGTTGGCGTCGTAGCGGACCCTGTAGAAGAGAAATCCTTCAAGGAGGTTTCTCTTCTGCTCCGGGTTCCACACGATCCCCTGGCGGATGCCGAAGTCGTTGATAAACTCGGCTTGATCGTAGGTCGTGGGCGAGTTCCCCCCGCTCGTCGGGCCCAGGATATCCAGGGATCCGGCATTGTCGCCGGGCGATGTGTTTCCTCCCGTGTAGGGGCCCCCGTAGTGGCTTCCGTCGGGATTGAGGTAGAAGTCGTTCGACTGCCAGCCTGCTGCCGGGTCATCTTCAATGATGGTGTCCACCCCCGGTACCAGCTGCACACCCCCGTAGAGGATGTCTATGCTCGCGCCTGAGGGTATGAATCCATCCAGCCAGTAGGCGTAAAGCCCAAAACCCGCGAATGTCCAGGTTCCCGTCGGTGTGGTGGATTGCGCGACCGCCGTGGCCCCACCAAGGCACACAAGGACCGCCAACACGCATGCGAAAGTCGTGCGTTTCATTGAAACCTCCATCGATGGAACTGTCCGTGGGACTATACCATGCAGCAGCCTGACGCGCGATCCCCTGGCTCCAGGCCAGGGAACCGCCGCGCGCCATGCAAATAGCGGGCCCGTTGTGCTATACTGCCGGCATGAGGCTGAAAGCCGCGTGCCTGCTCCTGGCGCTGTGCGTGTTCGTTCCGACCGCCCCTGCGCTGTCATTGACGGACATCGACGCCAACGCAAGCATCCTCGCGATCGGCACCTACCCGCCTGCCGCCTACGGTGGACCGAACCCGGCGCTCACCTATCTTCTCGGCGTTTCCCTGCCGCTGTGGCTCACGAACATATTCTTCCTGGAACCGGATCTCGAGCTCTTTGGAACGCTCTACGAATGGACCGGCGACTACGGGACCGCGGTTCCCGCCATCGAAGATGCGGAAGCGAGCTTCTTCACGCTCGGTGCGCTGGTCAGCGCGCAGGCAGGAGTCAGCTTTCCTGTCTCCAGCGTCGTTTCCCTGGGCGGCTCACTCGGACTGGACTTCCTGCTACGCTTCCCGCTGGATCCTTTCTATACGGACACGCTGAGCGTCAGCGGACGACAGCCCGCGCTGGGCTACTTCTTCGCGGAGGGGCGATTCTTCTACCCGGAGTCCCGTCTTTTCATGCGATGGGCCATGACACCCACCTTGACGCTCATCGCGAACCTGCGGGTCTTCTACCCGCTCTTCCACGCGTGGGACGGGCTGGGCCAGCCTTTCCTGGACCAGTTCATGGCTTCCGCCGGAGTGGGTGTGGCGATCCGGCTGCGCCCGGCAGCGCTAAATAAAGTTTTCCGTCTCCACCTCGGTCCAGACGTTCTCCTCCCGCGCGATCGAGCAGGGAGACGAATGCCGCTGACAGCACGTCGATGAACGCCCCGAAGCTCACCAGGAGCGGCGCCAAGGCCTGGAGGATCAGGTAGCCCTCCTGCCATCCCTTGCCGTATTCGAACGAGAGCATGAAGAGCATGTAAAAGGCGCCGGCGCCCGGTGCGGCCCCGAGGAGGAAGGAAAGGAGGAAGGACCAGAGCATGACCCAGAGCGTCTGGAGGAAGTTGATCTCCAGGCTCGAATAGGACCGGAGGATGAGGATGAAGGAGACGCTCGCGACCATGGCGGTCCCCGCGCGGCCCAGAACGGCGAACAGGGGGTAGACGGCGGAACCGACCATCCGCGGCACGCCGAGGCTCTCCTTGCCGTGCTTGCTGAGAACGCCGAGGGAGACGTAATGGTCGCCGGTGAACAGTCCCGTGATGGCCGGCCCCAGCGAGGCGTACAGCCAGCGGTAGGGATTCTCCTTGATTCCCAGCAGGTACAGGGCGCCGGGAAAGACACCGAAGGTCACCACCGCGGTATCCACGGCCAGGATGATGATGAGCTGCTTGTACATGCCCATGTCGGCGTGCGACAGGTGCGAGACGCGCGCGGCGGCGATGGCGATGAGGGCGATGGCGAACAGCTCCACCATGAGCGAGTTGAGGTGGTAGAAGATCCGGGACAGAGAATCGAAGATCTGCACGATGGGCCGGGTCAGCTGGCGGTCGAAGTCCAGGTTCACGCCGAGGAGGAACGGCAGCACCATGAGGGGGAGGAGGAAGTCCCCGCTGCCGAAGAACACGTTGAACAGGTTCCGCGGGAAGATCAGCTTCAGCCCGTCGAGGACTCCCACGGGAAGGAGGGCCTTGTCCGCCACGATGGTCGTGATGGGAATGCGCTCCGGCGGGAACACGAGCACGGAGAGCGTCCCGATGATGACGAGCACGCCCGCCGACAGTGCCAGGTACTTCAAGGCGGAGAGGTAGACGCGGCCGAGCCTCTTTTCCTGGCGCAGCTCCGAGGCGCCGATGCCCAGGGAGAAGAAGACGAACGGGAAGATGCACGTAGCGCCCGATGCCGATGAGCAGCCCGGAGAGGCGAGTCGAAGAAGCCCTGGGCCTGCACCGGGATGAAGAACCCCAGGCACGAGTCCGACGAGCGACGCCGACGAGAAGCTTGATCCAGATTTTCATGGGCCCTCTCCCTCGCCCCACACTACCCGAATCGTCCGGTGCGTCAATGAACGTGACTGCACCCAGCAGTTCTCCGTTTGACGCCGAGGGAGCGAATCTCATTTTGCACGACTCTCAAAGGGCCGTTTTTGGCCCTTTTCAAGGGTCTGCGATCTTGTTGAAGGTGCAAAATGAGAATCGCTGGACTGCACCGGCCTGGTGGCCTTCACCGGTGGATGCGCTATACTGCCGCGCATGAAAGGCGTCATCGTCGCCGCGGGCTACGGCACGCGCTTCCTGCCCGTCACGAAGACCATCCCGAAGGAAATGCTGCCCCTCGTGACGCGCCCGGCGATCGACTTCATCGTCGAGGAGTTCGTCGCCTCGGGCATCACCGAGATCCTCTTCATAACGTCGCGCCGCAAGAAGGCCCTCGAGGACTACTTCGACCGGGAGGTGGAGCTGGAGACGGTCTTCCGCGCGGCCGGCGACACGGCGAAGCTCGCGGCCATCACGCCGCCGCGCGCCTCCTGCTGCTTCGTGCGGCAGGCGGAGATGCGCGGCACCGGCCACGCGCTGCTCCTCGCGCGTCCCTTCGTCGGGAAGGAGCCGTTCGTCGTCGCGTATCCCGACGACCTTCATTTCGGCAGCGTCCCCCTCGCGCGCCAGCTCGTCGAGACGTGGGAAAAGACCGGGTGCACGCGTGCTCGCGACGCTCCACGATCCGCCGGATATCAACCGCTACGGCGTGATCTCCATCGCGAAGGACGGCGTCCACGTCGACGGCATCGTGGAGAAGCCGGCGCCGGGGAAGGAGCCCAGCCGCGAGGTCAGCATCGGCAGGTACCTCTACGCCCCCGATTTTCTCGACCAGCTCGACGCGGACTGGAAGCGGCACGGGGAGGGGGAGTTCTACCACGTGCCGTCCGTGCTCGCCCTTGCCCGCCGCGGACGGGTGGTCTTCCGACGCATCGAGGGCGAGAGGTACGACACGGGTGAGCCGGCCGGCTACCTGGAGGCGATTATCCGTTACGCGCGGGGCGTGCCCGAGCTGAGCCGCGCCCTGGACCGGATCATGGCCGGGCGCCGCGCCTGATGAAACGTCCCGCCCGCATCGTGCTCATCGGCTTCATGGGCTCAGGCAAGTCGATGGTGGGAAGGCTCCTCGCGGCGCGCCTGGGCTGGCACTTCGCGGACACGGACGCGCTCGTGGCGGAGCAGGAAGGCGCGAGCATCGCGCGGATCTTCGAGGAAAAGGGTGAGCCCGCCTTCCGCGAGGCGGAGGCGCGGGTGCTGCGGGAGCTCGCCGCCCGCCGGAACCTCGTCATAGCGACGGGCGGCGGCGCGCCCGCCCAGCCGGGGAACGCGTGGTTCTTCTCGGCGGCCGGTGACGACGGCCCGGCGGTCTTTCACCTGCGGGTGTCGCTCGCCGCGGCCCGCGCACGCACCCACGGTGACAGGGGACGTCCCCTCCTGGCCCGCGGTGACGCTGAGGTGAAGAGGCTTTACGAAGGGAGACTGCCCCTCTACGAGAGCATGGGCGAAGGGATAGAAACCGACAACCGCTCACCGGAGTCGGTCGCGGAGGAGATCAGCCGGATCCTGGACTCTCCCAGGCACCGCCGCTCCCCTGCGGGTAACGCCTGAAAAGGGAGCCGAGGTCCACGCGGGATTCGTACACCGCCTTGCCGAGGATGACGCCCGCGACCAGCGGGTCCGCCTTCTCCACGGCGTCCTCGATGTCCTTCTCGGATCCGATGCCGCCGGAAAGAACGGTCGGCACGCCGGCTGCCCGCGCCGCCGCACTGGTGCGCTCGATGTCGGGCCCGCCCAGGGTGCCGTCCCTGCTGATGTTCGTGTAGACCATCCACCGCATTCCCAGGGCCGCTATCCCCGCGGCAACGTCCACGTCGCGCCTGCTCGTCCCTTCCGTCCAACCGCCGACCTTTACCGCGCCGTCACGCGCGTCTACTCCAGCTGCAAACCGCGGGCCGAGGGCGCGCACCCACGCGGCCACGTCCCGGGGCTGCCGCACGAGCGCCGTGCCGACAACGACGCGGTCCACCCCGAGGTCGAGGAGCCGGCGCGCCGCCTCCTCGCTGCGCACGCCGCCGCCGGCCTCGATGCGGCAGGAGACCGCCTTCCTGATGCGCTCGATCACCGCCGTGTTGTCAGCGCCCTTGCCCTCGGCGGCGTCGAGGTCGACGACATGCACCCAGCGCGCGCCGACATCGGCGAATCCCCTGGCAGTGGCAACGGGATCCTCGGAGTAACGAGTGACGTCGGTGAAGCTGCCTCTCAGGAGCCGCACGCATCGACCTCCCCGGAGATCGATCGCGGGAAGGAGGAGCATCGTGGTCAGGAGGCGCTGCTGCCGGCAGATCGCCGGGGCAGGCAGTCTTCGCCTTTCTCAGCGCCGCCATTGAGCGCTTCACGCATCCGGCACTCCACGACGTCCACGCCCTGCGCCGAGAAGAGGGAATCGCGGAGGCTCGGCAGGCGCACGCAGCGCACGAGGGTGGAGAGCGCCTGGAGATAGTCGAGGGTCATGCTCGGCGGCGAGGCGATGAGAAAGAGCAGCTGGACGCGCTCGCCGTCCGGTGACTCGAACGGGATCCCGTCACGGGAAAGGCCCAGGGCGATGAGAACCCGCTGGATGCCCGGCGTCCGCCCGTGGGCGACCGCGACCCCGTGGCCGAGACCGGTGGACTGCAGCCGCTCGCGTGCGATGACGGCTTCCTCGAACGCGCGGCGGTCGGTGATCTCACCGAACACGGGGGCACGCCGTATCAACTCGCGGATGGCATCGTATTTGTCGGAGCTTGCCAGGTCGGAAACGACCGTGCCCGGAACCAAAACAGTGCTGTATGCTCATTTCTTTCGTTTGAAGCAGCATCCTATCGTTCCCTGGCGGAACGTGTCAAGCCAGCGAGCGCCGGTACCGGGCGCCCGGCACGCGCCGGGCGCGCACCGGCTGCTGTTTCCTGCTCTTTACATTCCGGCCCTCCCGTTATATCCTGCAAGCCAGTCGAGCGGCCTGAAATCCGCGAGTTCGCGGCAGGGCCGCCGACGAGTCTGAAGGGGAGGGGAAGAACAGTGGCAAAGGCACCCGTCAAAAAGACTACGGCGGTAAAGGTTCCCGATAAGCTTACCGGCGCCTCGATCATCGGCTATCTCGCCGAGAAGAACGGCATCGCCCGCAAGGAAGCCAGGCAGGTCCTCGAGGATCTGTTCGACATGATCGGGCAGGGCGTCATGAGGGGCGAGCGCGTGGCCCTCGGAAAGATCGGGAAGATGTTCATCAGGGTCCGGCCCGCCCGCGGACCGCGTACGGGTCGCAACCCGCTGACCGGCCAGGAGATCACCATCGCCGCCAAGCCGGCCACCAAGGTGCCCCGGTTCACGTTCAGCAAGACTTTCAAGGAAGCCGCCCTCAAGGCGAAGGTGAAGAAGTAAGACTTCGCGCGAGGCGGGGGTCCGCCCCCGCCTCAGCGGTACAGCGTCTCCACGACCTTGCGGTCCGAATCGGCGAGGTCGAACCGCCCCAGCTCCGCGGGCATCACCCAGCGGATCTCCTGGTGCTCCCGCAGAACGGGTTCCCCCTGAAAATGCTCCACGCGATACACGAGAAGCTCGAGGCTGACGCCGTCACCTTCCCACAGGGCCTGGCAGAGAAAGCCCCCGATGGCGGCTTCCACGGCGAGCTCTTCCCGGAGCTCCCGCGCGAGTGACTGCTCGGGCGTCTCGCCCGGCTCGATCTTCCCGCCGGGGAACTCCCACTTGCCGCCCATGTGTTTCCCGGGCCGGCGCCGCGCGATGAGCACCTTTCCGTCCCTCTCGATGATGCCCGCTGTCACCTTCACCGCGTCCTCCCGACACCGGCACGCGCACACCAGCGCTCCACCGGGCACCTGCTGCACCAGGGCGAGAGCGGCGTGCAGACGGTCTGCCCGTAGCGGACCAGCAGCTCGTTGATGGGGATCCAGTAGCGCCGCGGGAGCACCCTCATCAAGGCCTGCTCCGTCTCCGCCGGGGTGCGCGTGACGACCCATCCCATCCTGTTGGAGATGCGGTGCACGTGCGTGTCGACACAGATTGCGTCGATGCCGAATCCCAGGTTGAGGACGAGGTTCGCCGTCTTGCGCCCGACGCCCGGCAGGGCGAGCAGCGCGTCCCTCTCCGGCGGCACGGCCCCACCGTGCTCGGAGAGGATGCGCCGGGAGGCCGCGCGCAGGTTTTTTGCCTTTGTCCGGTAGAACCCGGCGGGGTAGATGAGCCGCGCGATGCGGGCCTCGGGGAGAGCTGCCAGCGCGGCAGGCGTGGGCGCAGCCTCGAGGAGGGCGTCGGCCGACCGGCGGGTCACCTCGTCCTTCGTGCGCAGCGAGATCATGGTGGCAACGAGCACGCGGAAAGGATCGCTGTTCATGCGCGCCACCGCCGAGACCGACGGGAGGGTTCCCGGGCCTTCGGCGAGACGGGCCGCGATGGCATCCACTATCTTCTGCCAGGGAATCCGGCGCGTGCGGCTGGGTGTCATGAGAGGCGTGTGCCGCTCAGACCCGCGCGCTCATTTCGCCACGCTCTTGAGCTTGGTGAACACCAGCTCTTCCACATCGTCCTTGGTCTTTTCCAGCGAGAAGGAGATCTCGTCGATGAGCAGCTTCAGCGCGCTGTCATACAGCTTGCGCTCGAGGATGGGAAGCTCCTTGATGCGGCTGCGGTGGTAGAGGGCGCGCACGACATTCGCGATGTCGATGATGCTCCCCTTCTTCAGCAGGTCGAGGTTCATCTGGTAGCGAAGCTTCCAGTCGGCGGGGATGGGCTCGAACTCCTCGGCGATGAGCCGCAGGGCCTTCTGCGATTCCTTCTTGCCGACGATGGCGCGGATGCCGAGCTCGTCTGCCTTGTCCACCGGGACCATGATCGTCATGTCGGAGACCTCGAGGTAGACGATATAGTAGAGGAGTTTCCTTTCGCGGAAGGGCTTTTCCTCGATGGCGCTGATGTGACCGACACCCTGCAGCGGGTAGACGATTTCCTGGCCCACCTTGTACTTGGTGGTCGTATGCTGCGCCGGCCTGCGGGGGGATTTCATGAAACCATTGTACCCGTAGATCGGCCGGAGGGTCAAACCTCGCCAGGGATGGCTTTGCGGGACCGGGGCGCGTATATTCACCGCAATGACGACGACGGCCCGCAAGGTCCTCTCCACAGCCCTCCTCGCCCTCCTCGTGGCAGCCGTCTTTGCTCCTGTCCTCATCTGGCACCGGCAGTTGTGGGCCGTCCTGTCGACCCGGGAGCACCTCCAGCAGTGGCTGGCCGCGTGGGGCGACAAGGCAATGCTGGTCTACCTGGGGCTCCAGGTATTCCAGATCGTGATCTTCGTCGTCCCCGGCGAGGTCGTGCAGGTGGCCGGGGGCTACTTCTTCGGGGTGACGCTCGGCTCGCTCCTCGCGGCAGCAGGGACCGTGATCGGGGCGACGATCTGCTTCTTCCTGGGGAGGCTCCTGGGACGCCCGTTTCTCCAGGCGTTCGTGCCTGCGGAGCGCATGGAGCAGATCGAACGGCTCATCGGGTCACCGCGGGGAACAATCACGCTCTTCCTGCTCTACCTCATCCCGGGCATTCCGAAGGACGTGCTGGGGTACGTGGCCGGGGTCTCGCCCGTCGGCTTCGTGCTCTTCATTGCCGTGTCGACGCTCGGAAGGCTGCCGGGCCTCGTGGGAAGCGCCGTCATTGGAAGCTCCGCCGCGTCCCGGCGTTGGGTGCTGTTCGGGGTCGTGGCCGCCGCGGCGGTCGTCCTCTTCGCGGCCGGCCTCCTCCTGCGCCCGCGCATCCAGGCGTGGCTGGAGCGGCTCGGCGAGAAGCGCAAGGACCCTACGGGGTCTTGACCGCAGCGGCGAACCGCTCGCCCAACTCCTCGCCTTTCTTCAGCAGCGCGGCGTCGGGACTCCCGCGAAACTCCAGCATGTCGATCACGTCCCACTTCAACGGTTCGACCATCTTCCGGAAGGCGGCCATGCCGCCCTTGCTCCAGGCGTAGCTGCCGAAGATCGCTGCTTTCTTGTTCGTGATCCTTTTCAGGCCTGCCATCTCGATGGCCTGGGCAACGGGAGGGAAAAGCGCTCCTTCGTACGTCGGGGCGCCCACCATGACGCCGCGGTGCGTCCACAGGGCGGGCAGGATGTAGGAGCTGTGCGTCCGGGCCGCGTCAAAAATCTCGACGGGAACGCCGGCCCGGGAGATGCCCTGTGCCACGGCGTTCATCATCTTCTCTGTATTGCCGTACATCGAGCCGTAGACGAGCGTGACCCCGATATCGCCGCCGCCCTTCGCGAGCTGGGCCCAGCGCCGGTAGAGCTCGATGATGCGGCTGGGATCACGGCGCCAGACCAGGCCGTGGGATGGCGCGATGACCTCGATGGGGACCCCGGAAAGCTTCTCGATGGCAGCGAGGGTCGGGGCGCTGAACTTCGCGACGATGTTCACGTAGTAGCGCAGCGACTCGCGTTCGTAGAACACGAGGTCGGCGCACTGGTCGTCGAAGATCGTCCCCGGCAGGGCACCGTACCCGCCGAAGGCGTCGCAGGAGAAGAGGATGCGGTCCAGGGCGTCATAAGTGACCATGGTCTCGGGCCAGTGCACGAACGGGGCATGGACGAACTTCAGCGTGTGCCTGCCCAGCGGGAGCTCTTCCCCGTCCGCCACGGTGTGCACCGTTTCCGTGAGCCCGTAGAACGCGGCCAGCATGTCCTTCGCCTTCTCGGTGACGAGGATCCTGCAGCGCGGCGCGAGGCGCGCGATGGACCGGATGGCCCCCGTGTGATCCGGCTCCATGTGGTTGAGCACGATGGTGTCGATGGACGACAGGGGCACGATGGCCTCTATGGCCTCGAGGTACTCTTCTGTCTTGAAGCCCTTGGAGAGGTCGATGAGGAGGTTCTTCGTGTCGCGGATGAGGTACGAGTTGTACGTGACACCGGCGTCGGCGACCGGCCAGATGCCCTCGAACAGGTCCGTGGTCCTGTCGTTGAGGCCGATCCAGAAGACGTCGGGGCGTATCTCCACAGACGGCATGCTGCTCCTCCTCGGATGCGTGGTGTCAGGATTCGAGGGCCATCCTACCACGCCGCGGGCCGCCGCCGCATCCCTCGCCCTCCATGGCTACGGCGTGCCTTCCGTGCATCCATGCACTCGGCACACCTCGCCCTCCATGGCTACGGCGTGCCGAGCAGCGCTATCCCCGGCGGGGTCGCTCTCGGCTTGAACGAGAGGAACTTGAACGGGTGCACGTCCAGGGGGTTCGAGTACCAGCCGCCGATGTTGTTCGTGTCGATCAGGTTGAGGGCCGGGCGATGGTCGATAGGGAGGAGGACGGCCTTGGTCAGCACGATCTGCTCCGCATCGGACAGGCGCTGGTAACGCTTCGTGGTGTCGGTGATGGACATCGAGTCGTTCACCGCAGCGTCGTAGTCCTTGTCGGAGAAGCGGGCGTCGTTGAGATTGCTGCCCGTGGTCCACATCTGGAGGAACGTCAGCGGGTCCGCGTAGTCCCCGATCCACTGGGCGCCGCCCAGCGTATAGTCGGGCTTGCGCATCTCGGCGAGCGTGCTGCTGGAATCGATCTCCACGATCTTCGTGGTGAGCCCGATCTGGGTCTTCCATGCGTCAGCCATGATCTTCGCGAGGTCCACGAAGTAGGAGTCCTTCTGGAGCTTGGCAACGAGTGTCGGGAGCCCCTTGCCCCCGGGGAATCCCGCGTCGGAGAGCAGCTTCATGGCCTCGTCCGCCTGGGGGGCGGCGATGCCCTTCACGATGGGATAGCCGGGCACCGTGGGCACGAGCAGCTCGGAGGGGAAGTAGAACATGTCCTTCGACCGCACCTTGTCCCAGGGAACGAGGAGCGCCAGGGCGCGGCGCACCCGCCAGTCGCTCCAGGGCGCCTGGTCGCTCACCAGGTAGAAGTAGGTGGTAGCGAACATCGGGGTCGCCTCGAGCTTGTCACGCGCGGTGAGGGCATCATAGTTGATGAGCGAGGAGGTCACCCACTGGATCTTGCCGGTAATGTACCCGTCGGTGGCGTCCATCTTCTGGTCCAGGTCCATGAAGCGGATGCGCAGCCGGTCCAGCTGCACGTTGTCCGCGTCCCAGTAGTGCGGGTTCTTGTCGAGGACGATCTCCGTCGCGCTCCTGCTCTTGATGACGAAAGGCCCGTTGCCGATCACCGTGGGCGCGTTGTCCCAGTTGGTTGCCGTGATGAGCGACGGGTGGAGCGGGAGGAACGCGATGTGGGTGAGCATCTTGAGGAAGTGCGGCGCCGGCGTCTCCAGCTGGACCTTCAGGGTGTTGTTGTCAACCGCCGTGAGGCCCACCGTGGCGGGGTCCTTCTGCGTGCCCATCCGGTAGGCCCGCGCGCCCTTGATCACGTCGAAGAGATAGGAGTTCTCCGCGTTGTTCGCGGGATCCAGCATCCGCATCCACGTGGCGACGAAATCCTGCGCGCGCACGGTGTCACCGTTGGAGTACTGGGCATCCGGGCGCAGCTTGAACGTCCAGGTCTTGCCGTCGTCCGATGACTGCCAGCTCTGGGCGACCCCGGGGATCGGCTGGAGGCTCGCGGGGTCCGCGATGACCAGCCCCTCGTAGATCGCCGTGTAGAACTGCGATTCGAATGTCGTGAAGGTATGGAGGGGATCGAGGCTCAACGAGTCGGGGGAAGATCGGCGAACACGAACTCGCGGACGCCGTTCGTGTCCGGCGTGTCTGACGCGGCAAACGCCCCGGAGGCGCACGCCAGGAGGAGGCATCCCACGAGGACAACCGCTCTTTTCAGCATGAAACGAAGATAGTGTTTCAGGTCAGTAAATTCTTATAGGGAACCAGCTCACGCACGACGAGTTTCACCTTCGCGCTCGTCGTGTACGTGCCCGCGCGCACGAGAACGGTCGGGTCCTCCCACAGGACGACGTCGCCGGTGATCTGCCGCGGCTTGTTGAGGTACCGCGTGTCCAGCGCGAGGCGGATCGCGTCGCGGATGGCGTTCGAAAGCGATGCGGCGCGCGCCGCGGGGCCGGCAATGACGTCGGCCGTGCCCATCCCCGTGGACATGTCGGCAGTGTTGCTGTCCCAGGCGGCGCGGCGGCCCGCCTCTTCGGCGTCCATCGTGTACGCCACTCGCGCGTACAGCCGCGTGGCGCTCACCTCCGTTTCGATGACACGGAGCCGCGGCGATCCCGCCGTGATGAGCGCGAGGGGAGTGAGCTCGAAGACCTCGTCCACTTTGCGCGCCTTGTCCCCGGGGATGTAGAAGAAGGACCACCCGTACACCATGCCGGAGATGAGCGTCCGCGCGTCCTCCAGGAGGCTCTTCTCGGCGTCGGCAACGGGAATGGGGTACGGGCCGTCGCCGATGCGCACGAGCGGCTCCAGCTCGATCCAGGGCCGGATGAACACCCGGTCCACGGGCTCCGCGGCGGCGGGCACGAGCGGTGAGAGGCAAAGGAGACACCACGGCAACGAGGAATCTGCGCATCCTGCTCAATGAGAGTATCGGGTGCTTATCGCCTGCGGAAGAAGAGCGAAAGGGCGTTGATGCGGTAGCGAAACAGCAGGAAGAAGTAGGCGAACAGGAGCCCGGTCAGAAGAGAGAGGTGCGCCACGCCGGACTGCCCGCCGAAAATCTGCAGCAGGATCTCGATGCCGGCAAAGACCAGCACCGCGGTCGGCGCCTGCATGGGGAGGATGCCGAAGATGTAGATCTTGTCGTACGGGAAGAACGCGGCAAAGGCGAGCAGCAGTCCGAAGATGGCCCCGGACGCGCCCATCACCGGAAAGATGCCTATGCCCGTTGCGTTGTTGATGAGCAGGGTGACGAAGCCTGCCCCGATCCCGCAGACGGCGTAGAAGAGGAGGAAATCGACGCTCCCCATGCGGTGCTCCAGCTGCGTCCCGAAGAGGAAGAGAGCAAGCATGTTGAAGAAGATTGCCGTCCAGCTCAGGTGCACGAACATGTAGGAAACGACCTGCCACCACGCGCCCGCCGGGACCACGTACGCGGGGAGTAGGGCGAGAAAGCCAACGCCCTGCCGGTCGATGGTGCCGAACAGGAAGGCGAGGATGTTCACCGCGATGAGGGCAATGGTCACGGTGCCGGCGCCGAGACCGGTGGAGCGCCGCTCGTCATAGGCCATGAACCCATGGTACTGTGGCCGGGAATGAAGGGCAAGCCCGACTACTACTACAACAAGTCGAAGGAAGAAGGCTATCCTGCCCGCTCGGTCTTCAAGCTGCAGGAGATCCAGGAGCGCCATCACCCGCTTCGTCCCGGCGCACGCGTGCTGGACATGGGGGCGTCGCCGGGAAGCTGGAGCCTCTGGATCCTGGACATGATGGCGGGCGCCGGATCGGTCACCGGGGTGGACCTGAATCTCCCCGACCCGAAGCTCCTCGCGCGCAAGGGATTACCGCTTTTTCCAGGGGGATTTCACCGCGCCGGAGATCCTGGAACGCATCAAGGCGGCGGGGCCCTTCGATGCCGTGGTGTCCGATGCGGCTCCCTCCACCACCGGCAACAGGTCACTCGACACGGCACGCTCCGCGGAGATCGCACGGCAGGTCCTCGCGATCTGCCGCCTCTGCCTCGTGCCGGGAGGCAGTTGTGTCCTCAAGATATTCCAGGGCGGCGAGGAGCGGGAGATCCTCGCCGCCATGCGCGCCATGTTCGACGCCGCTCGCGCCCTGAAGCCGAAGGCGAGCAGGTCCGAGTCGATGGAGACCTACTTCGTCGGGTTGGCCCGCAAGCCATGAACATCTCGCTGGTCAACGTATCAGGCCGGCTTTCCACGGACGGCTCGCGCCTCGTATCGGCGCTCCTGAAACGGCGCGGAGACTCCGTGACCTCCGTCTTCCTCTCGCGTCGCGCGCCGATGCTGTACGAGCAGAGCGAGCTGGCGCTGCTGGACGATATCCTGCAGCGTGCCGACGCGGTCATGGTATCGGTGTATTCCAGCTACGCGGAACGCGCCGCCCAGGTCACCGATTACGTGCACGCGCGCTGGCCCAGGAAGAGGGTTTTCTGGGGCGGGCCGCACTGTATCTCGGTTCCCGAGCTTGGTCTCCGGCACGCCGACGGCATCTGCTACTCGGAAGGCGACGAGGCGGTGCCCGAGCTGGTGCGGCGCATGGAACGGGGAGGCGACGACTGGCTGGCCACTCCCAATTTCGCGTTCCGGCACGCCGGTACCGTGCGGAAGAACCCGGTGCTGCCTGCCTTCCGTGACCTGGACAGCCTGCCCTCCTACGACTACGACTACCACGGTCACTGGATCCTGGACCGTGCCCTGGTTCCCATGACACCGGAACTGCTGAAGGCCCGTCTCGCCAGTTACCCCTACCGCACGCCCATCTTCTACTACATGACCTCCCGCGGCTGCCCGCACAACTGCGCCTACTGCAACAACTGCCGCTACCTGGCGCTCTGGGGGAAGGTGCCCATTCGACTGCAGTCGGTCGCCCGGGTCATCGACGAGCTGGAGCGGCAGCTCGCCCACCTCGGGTTCATCGAGTTCGTCGGGTTCGGCGACGACGATTTCTTCGTGCGCCCGCAGGAACAGGTCGAGGAGTTCGCGGCCGCGTACCGCTCGCGCATCGGCCTGCCCTTCGGCATCGCGGTGAGCGCGCGGACCTACCGGCGTGAAAAGCTCGCGCCTCTCATGGACGCGGGGCTGAAGATGGTCCAGATGGGCGTGCAGAGCGCCAGCCGGCGCGTGCTGGAGGAGGTGTTCAACAGGAACATAGGCGTCGAGCGCACGCGGGCTGCCGCGCTGGACCTTGCCGGGGCGGGCAGGGAGCGCGGGCTGGACCTCGCCCTGGACTTCATCATCGACAACCCCTGGGAGACGCGGGAGGACGCGTACCAGACCTTCCGCTACATCCTGGACATGCCGCCCGACGTGATCCTGAACGTTTTCTCCCTGGCGTTCTTCCCCGGCACGCCCCTGTACGACACGGCCGTGGCGGAGGGCATCATCGGCACGAGCTCCCGCGGGGCCGCGCGGTTCTGGGCGCGCACGCGCCTGCGCTACCAGCGCAACTGGGAGACGTTCCTCATCATCTTCACCCGGTTCCTGAGACTTGCCGTCCGGAGAAAGAGCACCGCCCTGCAGGTGTTCCTGCGCGCGTGCGGAAGCCGTCCCGTCCGGGTGGCCATGAGGGCGGTGCCCGGCAGCGTCTTCGCGGCCATGGCGGGCGGCGTGCAGGAAATCGTGCTGGCAATGGCCAGGCGCAAGGAGACGGCGAACCTCGCGACGCGGCGCTGATCGGCGCTCAGCAGTCGATCGTCTGCACGGAAAGGCGGGCCAGTCTCTCCGGCACCACGCGGAAGCCCACGCCGGCGCCGCGGATGATGTCCGCTGCGCCGCCCGTCCCGAACCCGATCCCCTTCTCGCTGACGTTGTCGGAGAGGATGACGTCGTCGTAGGACCCCTCGATGCACAGCGGTGACGGCAGCAGGGACGCGGCGATCCTGCCCAGCGCGGAGAGGATGGCCGTCTCGCCGACCATGCAGCCCAGCTGGTAGCGAAGACCGCGTGCGTCGGCCGCGGCCGCGAGCGCCAGCACGCGCGTGAGCCCCCCGTTCTTGGACAGGCGGAGGTTCAGGATATCGAAGGCGCCCCCGGCAGCCAGGGCAGTGACATCCGCCTCCCCGAGGACGTCTTCGTCCGCGATGAACGAAAAGCCTCTCCCCCTCGCCTCCTTCAGCACGCGCGCGGCGGCATCGGGGGCGCCGGCAGGGAGCGGCTGCTCTATCACCGAGACCTGGTGACGGTCGCAGACGGCGAGATGAGCGGCGGCAGTTTCCGCCGTCCAGCTCGCGTTCGCGTCCACGCGAATGGGGAAGCCTTTTCCGAGCCTCCGCCGGCACGCGGCGAGCATGGCATCGTTGTAGGCGGGGTCGCTGCCGACCTTCACCTTCACCTCGTGGAACCCGAAGGTCATGTAGCGCGCGATCCAGGCATCGGCCTGCGCGACGGGAACGATGGGGATGACTCCCCCGTAGACGACCCTCTCCCGAAGGGGCGCGGCGCCGAGGAGCTCGTACGCGTCGGTGCCGGCCTCGGCGCAGGCGAGGTCCAGGAGAGCGGTCTCCACGGCGCAGAGAAAGGGAAGCTCCTGCGGCCGGGAGGGGGCGGCCGCAAGCGCAGCGCGCGCCCGGGCCCACGGCGTCTCCGCGGCGCGGAAGGGATCCAGCATCCGTCGAACGAGCGCCGATGCCATGGGCGGCAGTCCCTCTTCCCCGGGAAGCGGGCCGGAGACATAGTCGCGGACGACGGCCTCGCCGTATCCGACCTGCCCCGACGCGCCCTGGAGAGCGAGGACGATCGAGTCCGACGCGGTGCGGGCAGCACGGGCGCCGTGCGTGACGCTGAGCCGCAGGGGTATCCGAAGAAAATGCAGGCGGGCGGAAAGGACTCTCATCGGCTGGTCTCCCAGCGGGAATGCTATTATGGACGAGCCGGCCGTTCAAGTTCCGGGTCGGCGCCGGCTTGCATGATTATCACCGTTTCTCACTAGCAGAGTGATATACGGTTTCCAATTGCCAACGACGCAAAGAAATTGATGCAGGTGTGATATAATCTAGGAGAGCCGGTCCGAGATCGAGAAGTTCTCGAAAAGAAAGGCCGATACTATCGGTAGGGGGGAAACCGTCCGCCGGGGCGTGGATGGGAAACGGTGCAGCAGGAAGCCAACAGCGTCAGTTGCCTCAACAGCAGGGCGATCATCGAGTACATTCGGTATCACCACGCCGAGCGCATGGGCGAGCTCCTCGCCGATCTGCCCGAGCCGTGGGGCTCGATGAACGGCGCTCTTTCGTACCTCAGCGAAGAGACCAACTGGATCCCCAGCAGCCTCGTGGTGGAGATGTTCCGGCGGGCGCGCTCCATCGCGGGGCGCAACGATGTCGCCTTCCATATCGGGTACGAATCGATCATCCGCCGGGAGTTCAGCTACTTCCAGAAGCTCTTTCTCAACTTCTTCTCGTCCCCGCGCGGGATCCTCCGGCGCCTGAACCAGCTCAATACGAAGCTCAATACCACCAAGGTGATCGAAGTCATCTACGATGCGCCGGGCCGCGCGGGGCTTCGCTGGCACTGGAAAAGCGGCATCACCTCCTCGAAGGACGTCTGCGAGTACAACAAGGGCATCTACAGCGCCGCGTTCACCCTCTGGGGCCTGCCGCCGGCAAAGGTGGAGGAGGTCTGCTGCCACTTCGAGGGCGCCGAGTACTGCGAGAACAAGATCACCTGGAGCATGTCGCGAGGAGCCTTCTCCTCGACGCTGTCCCGCCTGTTCACCCGCAAGTCCACCCTCCTGGTGGCGATGGAAGAGATCGACCGCGACAAGGAGCTGTTGAGAGAGAAGTTCGACCAGCTGGCCAAGCTCAACGACGAGCTGAACCTGAAGCTCACCATGCTGAAGGCGATCAACACGGCCACGCGCGCGATCGTCTCCGTGTCCGATCCGCGCAAGGTGCTCGAGCAGACGATGAAGCCGATCGTCGAGGTTTTCGGGTTCGACCGCGCCATGATCATGCTGGTGAACCCGACCGGCGAATACCTCGAGTACAGCTTCGGCGTGGGAGAGTCCACGGCGGCGATGGAGAAGCTTCGCAGCTACCGCATTCCCCTCACCAGGGACCAGAACCTGATGGTGCGCGTTCTCAAGCGCCGCAAGCCCGTCCTCATCCGCGACGCGAAGTCCGCCGGCCTCAACCCGACCAACAGGATCCTCGCGGATTTCCGGCCCAGCTCGTTCATCGTCTGCCCGCTCATCGCCGAAGACAGGACGATCGGCATCCTGGGCGCCGACCGGCGCGGCGACCAGATGCGCCTGACGTCCAACGACGCGGAGTTCCTTTCCATTTTCGCCAACAACATCGCCACGGCGCTGCAGCGGGCGCGGCTGGACGAGGAGCTGAAGGACAGCTACGTCAGCTCGGTCGCCGCCCTCGTGAAGGCAATCGAGGAGAAGGACACCTATACCAAGGGTCATTCGGAGCGGGTGTCAACGATGGCCGTGCAGCTGGCGGGCATCCTCGGCCTGTCCCAGGGGGAAATGGAATACCTGCGGCTGGGAAGCATCCTTCACGACGTGGGCAAGATAGGGATCCCCGAGTCCATCGTGCGAAGCCCCAAGGGGCTGACGAAGGCGGAGTACAAGATCATACAGAAGCATCCGCTCAAGGGGGTGGAGATCCTGCACCCCATCACGTTCATGCGCGATCACATGTACCTCGTGCGCAACCACCACGAGAAATGGGATGGCTCGGGATACCCGGACGGGCTCGCCGGCGATGACATCCCGCTCGGCGCCCAGATCGTCTCCGTTGCAGACGTCTATGACGCCATGACCTCCGACCGACCCTATCGCCGCGGCTGGCCGCCGCGGCAGGCGCTCAGGGAAATACAGAAGAACGCCGGCACCCAGTTCTCGCGACGCATCGTCGATGCCTTTGAAGGCCTTTTCGATCGGCTCAACACGGAGACGCCTGCCAAAAATCCTTCAAAAAAGGCCATTACGTAAAATTTAACTTGCATCTCCATTCCCCCTGTGGTCAAATTCACGAATCGCGTGGATCACAGGAGGGACTGTATGAAGTTGAAGATCTCCGTATTCTTTCAGTCCTCGTTGAACGTGTTCCTCTTCAGGCACATGAGCCCCCGGATCGCCCAGCGCTACCTGCATGCCATCGGGTTTCTCTATTACCTGGTCAACCGCCGGGAGAAACGGGTGATCGAAAAAAACGTCCGTGACGTCCTGCATGGCCAGGCGGAGAGCTACGTTCGCCGCGTCATACGGGAAACATTCAAGGGCATCTTCACGCACTACTTCGAGAAGATGTTCTCGGCGTACCTTGACTACGGGACCGTGCGCCGCTACATCGACACCCATTTCCGCGTGCAGGGCATCGAGCTCCTGCAGAAGGCGCTGGAGGGCGGCAACGGGTGCATCCTCGTCACGGCGCACTGGGGCGCGGTGGAGTTCATCCCGTGGGTCCTGCACACGCAGAAGGTGCCCACCAGCGTCATCCTGGAATGCGCGACTGCCCGGCTCGCGAAGAGCCTCCAGGAGAAGATCGCCCACCGCGACACCCAGCTCATCTCCTCCGCGTACGGGGGCTCGATCTTCCTGCGCGCCCTGGAATCGCTGAAGAGCAACCGCGTGCTCATGACGCAGTGCGACGAGGTGGACGCGTGGCGGCGGCGGAAGAGCCAGACCATCCGCCTGTTCGGCAAGGAGCTGTTCTTCGACAACACCATCGACGTGCTGTCCCGCAGGTCCGGCGCCCCGGTCGTCGCCGCCTTCCTGCGCCGCTCGCGCGGCAACCGCTACACGCTGATCCTGGAGGACATCTCGGTCCAGCGCTCCGCCGAGAGCACTGCGCGGGACTGCCTCGCGCTGTGGCAGAAGTACGTCTCCGCGTACCCCGAGCAGTGGTACCAGTGGAAGAAGTGGAGGGAGATGCTGGCGGCCTAGGGCAGCAAGAGCGGCCCTCCCCATGGCTCCCGGCGTTCACTTTGCGAACGCCTGCCGCCATGGGGCCCCGACGCGCGGGCTTCGCCCGCGCTGGCTATAGACCCTCCTCGCCCCCGCGGTGTACGTTCGCCTCACCCGGAGACTGCTCATGAAGTTCCATACCGAATACGCAACGTTCACGACGCCCAGGAAACGCGCGTACATCAACATGACGGAGAAGGTGGAAGCCGCCGTCACGGCCAGCGGCTGCCGCGAAGGAATGGTCCTCGTGTCGGCGATGCATATCACGGCGGGCGTCTACGTCAATGATGCCGAGCAGGGACTCATCCAGGACATCGACGAGTGGCTGGATGCCCTCGCCCCCCCGAAGCCCGGCTACCGCCACCACCGCACGGGCGAACAGAACGGCGACAGCCACCTGAAGAACCTCCTCATCGGTCACGAGGTCATCCTCCCCATCACCGCGGGTCGTCTTGACCTGGGGCCGTGGCAGCAGGTGTACTACGCCGAGTTCGACGGGCAGCGGCCCAAGCGCGTCATCATAAAGGTGATGGGGGAGTAGACACCGTGAAGGTCCTCAAGTTCGGCGGGAGCTCCGTCGCTGACGGGGAACGCATCCGCAGCGTCGTCGACATCATCGAGGGGGAGAGCCGCCGGGGCCGCGTGGCGGTGGTGCTCTCCGCCATGAAGGGCGTCACGGACATGCTCGTGGCGGCGGCCCACGCCGCCGAGCAGGGGTCTGATTCCGTCAGGGGGACCATCGAGACGATACGGGCGAAGCACGTCGAGGCGGTCCGCTTCCTGTTTGCGCCGACCGACCATTCCGCGGCGCTGACGCCGCTCGCCGTCATGTGCAACGAGGTGGAGGAGATTCTCCACGGCGTGGAGCTCATCCGCGAGTGCTCCGCGCGCACGATGGACCTCGTGATGAGCTTCGGTGAACGGCTCTCGTGCCGCCTGGCCTCCGACTACATGCGCCTCCGCGGCATGGACGCGGTGCTCGTCGACGCGCGGGAGATCATCATCACCGACGACCGCTTCGGTGCCGCCGGCGGTGCACTTCGCGCGAAGCTACGAGCTGATCGCCCGACGCCTCGCGGCGATCAACGGGATCGCGGTGATCCCCGGCTTCATCGGCGCCACGGAAAAGGGCGTGACCACCACCCTCGGCCGCAACGGGTCCGACTACACGGGATCCATCATCGGCGCGGGGGCGGGCGCCGACGTGATCGAGATCTGGACCGACGTGGACGGCGTTCTTTCCGCCGACCCGCGCATCGTGCCGGACGCGTTCGTGATACCGGAGATCACCTCGGAAGAGGCGATGGAGCTTTCCTACTTCGGCGCGAAGGTGATCCATCCCTACAGCATGGTCCCGGCCGTCGAGCGCGACATTCCCCTCCTCATCAAGAACAGCCTCAACCCCTCGGCGCCGGGCACGCGGATCGCGGCTGCCGCGCGCCTGCGCCGCGACACGAGCCTGCCGATCACGGGCATCGCGTCCATCGACGGGATATCGATCGTGAACATCGAGGGCGGCGGCATGATGGGCATCCCCGGATTCGCAGCGCGCATCTTCGCGGCGCTCGCCCGTGAGGGGATCAACATCATCATGATCTCCCAGGCATCCTCGGAGCACACGATCTGCCTCGTCTTCCGCACGAGCGAGGGAGAGCGGGCCCTCGCCGCCCTCAACAGGGAGCTCGCGCTCGAGCTGGAGACCAGGCGCATCGAGAAGTTCGAGCTCCTCCGCGACCTCCTCGTGGTTTCCGTCATCGGCGAGAACATGCATGGCACCCCGGGCATGGCGGGACGCCTCTTCAGCGCGCTGGGTCGTGCGAAGATCAACATCCTGGTGATCGCCCAGGGCTCGTCGGAGCGCAACATCTCCTTCGTGATCAGGGAGGCAGACCACGTCCTGGCCCTGCGGACGATCCACGGCGAGTTCCTCTCGGCGCATGCGCCGAAGGCGCCGGGTGCCACCGCCGCGGCCAGGGTGCGCTGATGGCCTCGGTCCTGTCACGCGTCAGCGTCTTCGCCCCTGCCACTGTCGCCAACGTGGCCTCGGGATTCGACGTGCTGGGATTCGCCCTCGACCAGCCCGGGGACGCCGTCACCCTCGTGCGCGTGCCGGGGAAAGAGGTGCGGGTGGTGTCGATCACCGGTGACGGCGGCAAGCTCCCCCGCGACCCGGCGCGGAACACGGCCGCTGTTGCCGCGGGCGGTTTCCTGGCGAACATCGGGTTCCCGTTCGGGGTGGAGATCTCGCTGGAAAAGCGCATGCCGCTCAGCTCCGGGCTGGGGAGCTCGGCGGCGAGCGCCGTGGCCGCGGTCTTCGCGGCGAACCTGCTGGCGGGAAGTCCCCTGGCGGTCTGCGATCTCCTCCCCTTCACCATCGAGGCGGAACGAATCGCGTGCGGATCGGCCCACGCGGACAACGTGGCGCCGTCCCTCCTCGGCGGGTTCGTGCTCATCCGCAGCTACGCGCCGCTGGACATCGTCCAGCTCCCCGTGCCAGCCGGCCTCGCCTGCGCCGTGGCGCATCCGCACACGGAGCTGCGCACCGAGGATGCCCGGCGCGTGCTCAAGAAGGAGATACGGCTCGCGGATGCCATCCGCCAGTGGGGAAACCTGGCCGCTCTCGTTGCGGCGCTGTACAACGGGGACCTCGGCCTGCTGGGGCGCTCCCTGCAGGACGTGGTTGCCGAGCCTGCCCGCTCACTTCTCATCCCCGGGTTCGATGCGGTCAAAGCTGCGGCGCTCGCCGCCGGCGCGCTGGGCTGCTCCATCTCGGGCTCCGGGCCGTCGGTGTTCGCCCTCTGCGCGAGCGCGGAATCGGCGGCCAGGGCGGGAAATGCCATGGGCGCGGCCTTCCGCGAGGCCGGCCTGGCCGCCGACCTCTTCCTTTCCGCCGTGAACACGAAGGGGCCTGTCGTCATCGAGGGCGCAGGGGAATGAGGTTCGCAAGCCGCGCGCACCCCGAGCGCCCGGTCGAGCCTGCGGGAAGCCGTTTTCGCGGGCCTTGCGCCCGACGGCGGTCTCTACCATCCCGTCGACACGCCCGACCTCGGCCCGCTGGTGGCGTCTCTCGATGATTCGGTGAGCTTCGTGGAGCTCGCCGTCCGGGTGGCGGCGGCCCTCGCCCGTCCCGACCTCGCTGCCGACCGCGCGGGCCGCGTCGTCCGCCGCGCGCTGGATTTCCCGGTCGTATTGAAGAAGCTGGACGAGCGGGTCCTGCTCCTGGAGCTCTTTCACGGCCCCACCTGCGCCTTCAAGGACTTCGGCGCGCGGTTCCTCGCCGCGGCCATGGAGGATTTCCTCGGCGAGGAGAAGCGGCGCATCCAGATCGTCGTCGCGACCTCGGGGGACACGGGAAGCGCGGTGGCCCACGCGTTCCACGGCACGGGAGAACATCGACGTCGTGATCCTCTACCCCTCGGGCCGCGTGAGCGAGCTCCAGGAAAAGCAGCTCACCACGCTGGGCGGCAACGTCCACGCCCTGGAGGTGGACGGGAGCTTCGATGACTGCCAGCGCCTTGCCAAGGAGGCATTCCAGGACCCGGTCCTGAGGACCCGGCTGACCCTCACGTCGGCGAACTCCATCAACATCGGGCGGCTCCTCCCGCAGTCGCTGTACTATCTCTTTGCCGGGACCAGGCGCGCGGAGCTTCGCGGAACCGTGCCGACCTTCTGCGTGCCCAGCGGGAACTTCGGGAATCTCACGGCAGGGGTATACGCGTGGTGCTGGGGTCTGCCCGTCAACGCGTTCATCGCGGCGACGAACGCGAACGACGTCGTGCCGGCCTACCTCGGAAGCGGCCGGTTCGACCCGCGCGCATCGATACCCACGCTCTCCAACGCCATGGACGTGGGAAACCCCAGCAACTTCGAGAGGCTCACCGAGGTTTTCAGGGGAAACTGGAAGGACATGGCATCGCTCATCGAGGGCAGGGTGGTGAGTGACGAGAGGACCCTCCAGACCATGCGCCGCATCCACGAAGAGCACGGGCTCCTGGTGGACCCGCACACGGCCGTCGGCTGCACCGCCGCGTTCGATCACCTGGCCGCGCGGGACGGTCGCACCAGTCACGCGGCGCACGCACGGCCCCGGGGTCCGGTGATCGTCCTTTCCACCGCGCACCCGGCAAAGTTCGGCGCTACCGTGCGGGACGCGACCGGTGCTGACCCGGTCATGCCGGAACGGCTGGCGCGCTGCCTGGCGCTTCCCAGGCAGGCGCGGAAAATGGGCACGAAGCTCCGGAGCTCTCGGAGTATCTTCTCGGCTCGTTCGGCGGGAGCGGCTAGCGCCGTGCTCTCTGTCTCTGGCGCCGCTGCTTTTCCAGGATGTAAGGATTCCCCTGGTCCTTCTGCCATGCCTTGTAGATCCGGCACGCCTCGTAGTACCCCTCCTCGTCGGCATAGGAGGAGGACGCGTCGGCGCGGTACAGCTCGAGGAGCAGCGGGAAAAGAGGCGAGGCGAACACCTTGTCCGTGCGAAATGGCGGCAGGGTCTTCAGCGCCGGCGGCATCATGTGGTAGCGCACGAGGAACCCGACCGATCCCACCATGGCCTCGCTGAACTCCAGACGGCGGAGGAAGCGCACCGCGATCCGCGCCCCGATCTCGGCGTGACCGTCGAATCGCTTGCCCTCCGAGCTCTCGGCATGCGGCTTCCCGCTGTCGTGGAGCATGAGGGCGAGTGACAGCGTCAGGTCGGGCCGCTTGCGGTAGCGGAGCGTCGCGAGCGTGTGCTCCCAGACGTTTCCCTCGGGATGGAAGTCCTTCCCGTGCGGCACGGCCTCCATGTCGGCGAACTCGGGCCACGCCTCGGCGACGAAACCGGCGTGCGCCAGGAGCGCGAGGCCGCGGTCGGGGAACTGCGAGCCGAGGAGACCCATCAGCAGGTCACGCTGGTAGGGGACGGGCGGCAGCGCGTCGCCCCGCGACCACCCGAGGGAGGCGGGATCAACGGAGTAGTGGTAGCGGGAGACGAGCCGCGCCGCTTCGCACAGCGCCAGCCACGCCGGAGAACCGTCCTGCGCCGCGGTCAGGCCGGGGGCGCGCAGGTCGGGGTACATGTCAAGCCTGTCCAGGAAAGCGTTTCGCCGCGGGTCGTAGAGAAGACGCAGGACGCTGAAGGGGGCCGAAGGCGGGACGGAAAGGGAATCAACGCAGCGGAACACCACGCGTTGGCCGTTGGACTGCACCGCCGCGTCCTCCAGCGGGAGACCCGGGAACTGGAGGTCGTCGAAGGCCTTGGCAAGGGAAACGATGGACGAGTCCGTTACGACGTAGAGCGGGCCCGGATCCTGGACCCGGAAGTACCGGTCCAGGGAAGAATAGCCGCAGAGGAGATAGGGGATATTCTCTGCCCGCAGCCTTTCCAGCGCTGTCGGCGCCGCACGCGTTTCTGCCATTTCAAACACCTTTTCCCCGGATCCCCTGCCCACAGGGTACACAGATTCCGGGAGGTCGTCCACAAGGGAGGACCCCGCGCAGCAATCCTCAGCTTGACGCCGAAGGAGCGAATTCTCATTTTGCACGACTCTCAAAGGGCCGTTCTAGTCACTTTTCAAGGGTCCGTGATCCCGTTGAGGGTGTAAAATGAGAATCTCTGGCGTATCAGCCGCGCACTCGACAACGCCGCGATTATTCCTTACAATGTACGAAAGACGCAGCAAGGAGCGTGATCATGACAGCGATCGTATGTGATATCTGCAAGAAGCCCGTGGGCGGTGCGCGCAGGGACATCAACTACTTCACGATTCTTGACAAGGACCTCTGCGAGTCCTGCCGTGACGAGCTGCACGACGCCACCAAGGCCCAGATGCGCCAGCGCCAGCCGTACCTGTTCAAGGACTACTACGATAACCTGGCGCGCAATCTCGCCTCGATGACCCGGTAAACACCGGGACGCCGCCCGGACGAACCACGCCACGCGCTGGCAGGCCGGGCCCTACCCGTTCGCGGCCGGCCGTATCTCGTCGAACCCCGTGTAGGCGGCGAGTGCGGCCGGCAGACGGACGCTCCCATCCTCTCTCTGGAAGTTCTCGAGAAGCGCGATCAGCGTGCGGGACACCGCCAGCGCGGTGCCGTTGAGCGTGTGCACGAGCGGGTTCTTTCCCGCGCCGTCCTTGAAACGAATCCCCAGCCGCCGCGCCTGGTAATCGGTGCAGTTCGATGCGCTGGTGATCTCGCCCCAGTCACCCTTCTCGCCCCGTCCCGGCATCCATGCCTCGATGTCGAACTTGCGGTACGCCGGCCCGCCCAGATCACCGGTGCAGGTGTCCACGATGCGGTAAGGAATCTCCAGGCCCTGGAAGATGCCTTCCTCGATGGCCGTGAGCTTCTCCAGCAGCTCCTCGGATGCCGACGGGTGGCTGAAGACGAACATCTCCACCTTCGTGAACTGGTGCACCCGGTAGAGGCCCTTGGAGAACTGCCCCGCGGCCCCCGCCTCGCGGCGGAAACAGTGTGACACGCCCGCCAGCTTGATGGGCAGCTGCTCGGCCGGGAGAACGGCCCCCGCGTGGTACCCGCCCAGCGTGATCTCCGCTGTCGCGATGAGGCACAGATCGGTCCCCTCCAGCGTGTAGATGTTGCTCTCTGCTCCCCGCGGATTGAACCCGTGCCCGGCGACGATCTCTTCGCGCGCGGCGTCAGG
Organism: uncultured Spirochaetota bacterium; assembly: GCA_963768665.1. Taxonomy (GTDB): domain Bacteria; phylum Spirochaetota; class Spirochaetia; order SZUA-6; family Fen-1364; genus Fen-1364. The sequence goes on from CAVYIU010000010.1 coordinate 63,240, forward strand.
GGTGCTCATGAGGGTGAACCCCTCCCGGGCGAGCGCGTCCAGGGCATAGCGTACGAGTGCCAGCTCCAGGATCACCGCCTGGTTTTTCAGGTAGTAGAACTTCTGCCCGGCGACCTTCGCCCCTGTCTCGAAATCGATGAGGTCGAGGGACTGCCCGATCTGCACGTGGTCACGCGCCTTGAAAGCGTGGGCAGCGGGCTTGCCCCACGTCCGCAGCGGGAGGTTCCCCGCCTCGCCTTCCGCGATGGGCGCCGACGGGTGGGACATGTTGGGGATCTTCAGCGCTTCGGCCGTCAGCTTCCTGTCCAGTTCTTCGTGCTGCGCCTCCAGCTGGGCGATGCTTTCCTTCAGGCGCTTTCCCTCCTCGATCAGGGGTGTGCGCTCCTCGGGCGCCAGCTTGCCCTTCATGCGGTCCGCGTTGGCGTTGCGCGACGCGCGGAGCGTCTCCAGCTGCTTCAGCGCCTGGTTGCGCTCGTCGTAGAGGCGCACGACGAGGTCGGCATCGGCGGTGACGTGGCGATTCTTCACGTTTTCGCGAACGGCATCGAGATTGTCCCTGATGAACTTGGGGTCCAGCATGCCACGATGATAGCGGAGTTGCGGGAGCGTGACCAGCGGCGTGTATTCACGCTCGCGCAGCGGCCTGTACGCAGGCTCGCGCAGCGGCCTGTACGCAGGCGCGCGCAGCGGCCTATGCGCAGGATGGCGCGCCGCCGGCAGTGCTACGTTTCCATCTCCGCCGCCTTGCGGGCAGCTGCCTCCACGGCGGCCATCACGGCTGCGGTGAACCCTCCCTGCTCGAGGGCCCGCAAGCCCTGGATGGTCGTCCCGGCAGGAGAGATGACGCGACTCGCCAGCTCCATGGGGTTGGTGCCGTCCTTGATGAGGGCCGCGGCGCTCTCCAGCGTGGAAGCGGCGATGGACACGGCGGTCTTGTAGTCGAATCCCGACGCAACGCCGCCGAGGGCCATGGCGTGGGCAAAGGCAAAGACGTAGGCAATGCCCGATCCCGACACGCCCGTCATGGCGGACATCAGCTTCTCCGGTATCTCCATGGACGATCCCAGCGCGGCGGCCACGGCAAGGGAGTCGGTGCGCGTCTCGGCGGAGGCCGCCGGGTGGAAGGCGACGCCCACGAGCGACGCGCCGCGTGTTGCCGCCACATTCGGCATGAACCGTGCGACCTGGTCCGTGCCCAGCGCGTCGGCGATGGCCTGGATCCTGCGGCCGGCGAGGATGGAGATCACCCGGTGGCCCTTTGCGGCGCCCTTGAGGTCCGCGGCGAAGGCACCGAAGTCCTGCGGCTTGATGGCGAGGATCACGATGTCGGCAGACGCGAACACCTCTGCCGGGTTGCGCGCAGGGCTGACCGGTCGCTGGCGCGCGGCTGCTTCCAGGTGGTCGCGGCGCACGTCGTACGCGGCGAGGGCAACTCCCGGCATCCTGGCCGTGAGGCCGTCGGCGAACGCTTCCCCCATGACCCCGAACCCGATGATGCCGATCCGTTTCATGACGGGAGTCTATCGGGGCAGCGAAATGGTGTAAAGATTTCGCGACAGCCGATCGATGTACAAAGAGGTATCTTCTCCAACAATGAAGAAACAGGCATTCGGATGCGGATAGGCGTTCTGTCCGACTCGCATGACAATCTCACCACGCTCCGCAGGGCCGTCGAGGTCTTTCTGAAGGGCGGCGTGGAGGCGATCATTCACGCCGGCGACTTCTGCTCCCCTTTCACGCTTCCCGAGTTCAAGCCCCTCGCCGACAAGGGGCTGAAGATGTTTGCCGTCTTCGGAAACAACGACGGTGACCGCGCGCTCCTGGTGAAGCGCGGCGGCGACTTCTGCTCCTTTGCCGACGGGGCCCGCAGCCTCGCGCTGGGCGGGCGGAAGATCGTGGTGATGCACTATCCGGACCTCAGCCAGGACCTGTTCGCGCTGGGAACCTATGACCTGGTGATCTACGGGCACGACCACAAGGTCCGGGTCGAGGGCGGCATGAAGAAGCTCCTGAATCCGGGCACGAGCTCGGGATACCTGGCGGAGGCGTCGACGGTGGCGTTCGTGGACACGGACAACATGAACGTGGAGATCGTCAAGCTGTGAGCGGGCGGCAGAACGTTTCCATGGAACGATCGGCCTTGACGAGCCTGGTTTCCTTCCCTATAAAGAAGGGAATGGGGTTCAAGTTGTTTTTCTGCTCTGTCGATAAGGGTAGTGAAAGGAAGGTCCTATGACCGTTGAGAGAATAGGCCCGCTCGATCCCGCGTCGAACGTCAAGAAGACCGAGAAGCCGGCGAAACCGAAGACGAAGAGCGATGTCGATTCCATCAACGTCTCCCAGGAGGCGCGCTCCAAGGCAGAGGTTTTCAAGGCGCTGGAAAGCGCGAAGACCGCCCCCGATGTCCGCGTGGACAAGGTGGAGGAGATGAAGCGCAGACTCCAGGACCCGAACTATCCTTCGCAGGAGATCATCGAGAAGACCGCGGACGGGATACTGAAGTCCTTCGGCATCTAGGCCTGCGCTGATCGTGTGATGAGGGCGGAGGTATCCTTCGGGATTCTCCGCTTTTTTTTCATGGCCCTCCCATGGTAATCCGTGGGATTCAGCCCAGACCCCGCGGCGAAACCGTGGGAGTCCGCGGCACGGAGTGACGTATGCCGGATGTCCTTTTCCATATCCCCACCCGGGTGGTCTTCGGACTGGACACGGTCAACCGCATCGGGCAGCTGGTCACCGAGTACGGCGAACGCGCGTTCCTCGTCACCGAGGCGATCCTCTACGAGGGGAAGGTCATCAACAAGGTCCAGGACATCCTGGACAAGAAGGGCGTGCCCTACATCGTGTTCGACGAGGTGGTGCCCAACGCGACGAGCAAGACGGTGGATGACGGGGTCACGCTGGCGCGCGGCAGCCATGCCGACGTGGTGATCGGCCTGGGCGGCGTGCGGACCCTCTCCATCGCCAAGTGCATCGCCATGACGGCGTCTTCCGGGCAATGAGATGGACGACTTTCTCTCCGGCGTCCAGCCGCAGGCCGCGCCCCTCGCCTACATCGAGGTGCCGACCACCTGCCGCAACCCCTTCGTCTTCGCCGACGAGTACCTCATGGTGGACAGCCGCGACCGGACCGGCCGTATCGGCAGGACGCAGAAGGGCATCACGAAAGCGGTGCTCATCGACCCGAAGCTGAGCCTCACCCTGCCGGCGAAGTACACCGCTACCACGATCATGGACACCCTGCTCGGCTGCGTCGAAGGCTACATCTCCGCCAGGGCCAGCTTCCTGTCCGACACCTACCTGGTGCGCGCCATGGAAGTGCTGGGCGGCCTCATCAAGGAAGGCATCCAGAACGTCGACGATATCCGCACGAGGATGAACGCGAGCATCGCCGGTCTCCTCATGGGGTTGGGCCTGGCGACGAGCCGGCAGGGAATCGGGGCTGCGCTTTCTTTTGCCATCAACGCGCGGTTCATGGCGCCCAAGTCGTGGGTCTCCACCATCCTGCTGCCCTCCGTCATGGAGTTCGCCGTGAACGTCCGCGGAGACCGCATCGCGCAGGTGGCGAAGCTGCTTGGCGAGGACATCAGCGACGTTTCCTCCGTGGAAGCCCCCGTGCGCGCCATAGACGCGGTGCGCCGCATCATTTCTTCCCTCGGCCTCCCGACCCGCCTGCGAGAGTTCGACCTGACGCTCGACGAGATGATCGAGGTGGCGGGCGCCGCGCGCAGCTTCGACATGATGAACTACCTCCCCCGCGTGGTCTCCACGGAGGACATCTACGAGATGATCAAGTCGGCGTTCTGACCGGCATGTTCCCGCTGTCCAGGCTTCCCGAGCTTCCTCCGCGCACGCGCCTGCGGAAAATCGCCCGGATCCTGCAGGGTATCGAGGTGGAAGCGCCGGCCGCGCCGGGGCCTGACGCCGCGTACCTGGCAGGAATCCTCCGCGCGCTTGAGGGAATCCCGTCACGCGGCCTGGAGACCGAGCTCGCGCTGCTGCGGGCGGCCATTGCACCGCGGGAGCCGTCCGGCGCGGCTGCCATCCGGGCGGTCAACGCCCTGCGCCACGCCATCCTCTCGGTGCTGCATGCCGAGCCTGCCGAGTGGGACCTGCTGGATGCCTCCACCGGGTCCCTGGACCGGTCCCGCGCCACGGTATTCCCCATGACCATCTACCTGGAGGACATCCGCTCCCCGTTCAACGTGGGATCGATATTCCGCACCGCGGAGGTGTTCGGGGCCGCACGGGTCCTTCTCTCCCACCGCACGCCGCTGCCGACGCACCCGCGGGCGGCCCGGACCTCCCTGGGCGCTTCCACGGCCATTCCCTGGGAGGTGGCCGGACTTTCTGCGGTCAGCACGCTCCCCGGCGTCTTTGCGCTCGAGATGGGTGGAACACCACTCGGGGAGTTCGCTTTTCCGGACGAAGGCGTGTGCCTCCTCGGATCCGAGGAGCTTGGCTTGAGTCCGGAGGCCCTCCAGCTGGCCGACACGCGGCTGGGGCGGGTGACGATACCGATGGGTGGTGCAAAAAGGTCACTTAACGTGTCCGTGGCATTCGGAATCCTGATGCAGGCATGGCACGCCGCCCTTGCAGAGCGATCAACGCGGGAGACGTAGGTCAGTTCCGCACTGCCCTGCCGCGGGCAGTGCGGGCACAGCGCGGCAGGCGTACCTCAGTGAATGCAGCCGAATCAGGCCGCTCCCTCCGTCTTGGACGGGGAGTCCGGCACGAAGCGGACCCCTTTCCATGCAGTGAAGCTGAAGAACCACCGTTCCTTGTACTGCCAGATCCGCACCTGGCGGCCCTCCGTCATCCGCACGAGGATGGGCTGCAGCGTCTCCAGCAGGGAGACGGGTGCCGTGCGCGACGATCCCACCAGGACCGACCGGGGCAGGATGGCCGAGACCTCCCGGTCCGGCATCTGCGCTTCCAGCGGCTCTCCCGACTCCGGCCGCACGCTTGCGACAACGCGCAGGTGATCCCCCTGGATCTCGGAACGGACGTACGCGACGGTTCCTTTCATTCCCTTCTTCATCGAGGTCCTCCTCGGTGAATCTCTACGGGCATGGTTTCCCCGTGATTGCGGGGCGGGGCTTCCGTGCGGGCGGCGGGCGCCGCGGATCAGCGGCGCAGGGCCTTTTCTATCTCGGGCTTGTTGAATCCGACGATGATCTTCCCGTTCACGTCAATGACGGGAACGCCCATCTGGTGGGACTTGCGCACCATTTCCTCGGCCTTGCGCTGGTCGGATGCGACATTGTACTCGGTGAACGGGACGTGCTCGGTCCTGAAGTATTCCTTCGCCACCTTGCAGTACCCGCAGCTGGGGGTCGTGTAGATCGTGACAGCCATCTTTCATCTCCCGGCGGATGTTATATATGAATAATAATATATAGCCTCGGTGGCGTCAAGGGGAGCCGGTGCGGGGCGGCCGCGTTGCCGCGGAGATACCGTGGCAGTCTACTGGAACTTCTGGCGCTGCTCGTCGAAGAGCTTCGCGAGCCTCCCCTGGATCTTGGTGAGCTGATCCGCCGTCTCGATGCCGAAGTCCCGCAGGACGGCCGGCTGCAGCTGGTCGAAACCGAGGCGGTCCCGCTCGATGTCGCAGATGGCGTTGGCGAGGTAGACGCAGAAGACGATGTCGCGGTTGGCCCCGCTCGCCTGCAGCGGGTCGTGGTGGTAGCGGATGGCGTTCACCAGCTGCTCGGGGAAGTTCCACTTCCTGGCGATGAGGGCACCCACCTCGGCATGGTTGAGACCGACGGAGAAGTTTTCCAGCATCTTGGAGGGGATGCCCTTGTCCTTGCACACCTTCGTGATACGGTCCAGCAGGTCGGGATGGAGGGAGGCAATGATGATCTGCCCGAGGTCGTGGAGGATGCCGCCCACGTACACGTCGTCCAGGAGCTCTTTCTTTTTCTTGAAGCTCTTGGCGATGTAGTAGGCATAGAACGCCGCGCGGTAGGAATGCATGCCAGAGGGAGCGCATCTCGCTGTACTTCTGGCCGAGGACCTTCTGCGTGCCGTAGGAATAGAGGAGGTTGCGCACGCCCTTGGTCCCGACGAGCTTCACGGCTTCCACGATGTTGTCCACCCGCTTGGGGAGCATGAACTGCGCCGAGTTGACGAGCTTCAGGAGGTCCGCCGTCATGGACGGGTCGACGCTGATCTCGCGGGCGATGTCGCTGAGCTCCGCGTTGGGATCCGCGATGAGCTTCTGGAGATTGATGATGTTGTCGGGGAACTGGGGAAGGGTCTCGATCTCCTTCACGATCGTGTTCGTGAGGGTTTCCAGCTGCTCCAGGTGCACCTCGTTGAACGGGATGGTGATGCTCGCCACCGTCTCCCCTTCCTCGCTGTCGATGGCGAAGCAGTCCTCGGTGAGGCCGATCTTCTTCATCATGAGGACGAGGATGACGATGCCGAGCCCGGCGCCCTCGGTGCTGTCCAGCACCGTGGAGAACGCCTCCTCCAGCGAGGTGAACGCGCGGGAGCGCGCCAGGCGGTCGAACACGCGGATCTGTTCCTTCCTGGTGATCTCCACGTTGTTGCGCACGAGGATGCTGAGGGTGGTGCCCTTCGTCTGGAAAATCACCTTGATGTACATGCCCAGCTCTTTCTGCTTCTGCAGATAGTACTGGATGTTGTCGAAGGTCTCCTGCTTGAAGGTCTTCATCCCCGCGTCGTAGTCCTTGTCGTTGTTCAGGTCGAGGCCTTTTTCGAGGAAGTAGACGCGCTTGGTGTTCGCCTTCTTGGCGTTGACGGCGAGCTCGCGCAGGCAGTAGGAAAGCGGTTCCTTCAGCTTCTCCTGCCCCAGCTCGCCGAGGAAGCTCTCGAGGACCTTGTCGAGATAGATCTCCGTCTCGTGGGGAAGCGTGAATGTCTTGAATGTCAGCGGAACGGCGTTGTGGGCAGCCCTTTTTATCTGGGCGAGATCTATCTCCGTGGACATGTGGCCCCCGTCATCCTGGCGTTGCAACAACCATAATTGAAGGCCGGAGGGGTGTCAAGGAGAAGCCTTCTCCGGGGCTTCCGGGGCAATCGCGGGACGCCCCAGGATCTGCCGGATGACGTCGGCGTGCTCTTTCTCCATTCCGGCGAGAATCTCGAATGCACGGTTCACCTCGTGGATCCGGCTCACGCGGCGCAGGTTGCCGTAGTAGATCCACGCCGATTCCTCCACCGCGAGAACCGCTTCCAGCGCAGTCAGCAGGCGTACACGCTCCTCGCCTTCCGCCGGGCGCATACTCTGTTCCCCCTGCCGGACGTGCGACGCGATCGTCGGCCCGCGTGCCGCGACGCCGCGGTCCCCGGCTGACAGCTTGCGAAGCATGTGCGCGTGGCCCTCGTCCTCTTCGAGAAGACGGGAGACGATGGAGCGGAGCTGGTCACCAGTCGTCCCGGTATTCGCCGCGGCAGCAAGGATATCGCGGTAGGCGTTCACGGCAGCTGTCTCGATTGCGAGTGATCGGCGGACGACAGAAGAGAGGATCCAGCGCGCGAGCAGCCCTGTCACGGCAGCCTCGGGGAAGCCGTACTTCCCCGCCGCCTGCGTGATCTGGTATGATCACCGCGGTTCTTGCGTGCCTGCATGGGGTCTCCTTTCGGGATCGTGGGGTATTCTATAGAAGACGAGAACGTTGCGCCAACGCCGGCAGGATCATGGTTCGGCCGGGCATAACGTTTCGGCCTCCGGAGAGTCGTTCGGGCACCGGATGACAGTTGGGCACACGAATGCCCAGTTGTCGCGGGCGCGTTCCGGGCATACCTTTTGTTTCCGGCGGCGTGACAGCGGACACGAAGCCGGGCCGATGACCGCGGCGGCCAGTGAGATATGCCGGGCGGTTTGCGGTTTTGCTCCCGGGAGGGAAAAGGTTGGGGATGGTCAGGAGAAAAATCGCCAATGGGGTCTTCTGGGTCGAGGTGCCGGAGGCCGACCTGCGCATTCTCTGCGGATGCCCCGCGGACAGCGTGAAACACCTCGCGCGTGCCGGTCTCGATCACGCCCCTCGTCAAGGGAGGCGTGACGTACGAGACCGGTCCGAACGCCATCCTCCTTTCCGACACCTCCGTCCAGCAGGGCAGCTTTGCCAATCTCTGCGAGTTTCCCCTCCTCCAGATGTTCTACCGCCAGGGAATGCTCATCCCGAACCACCCGGGAAACACCGGCCGCAAGCCCCTGCTGATCGGGCTCGGCGACCAGGTCCGGTCGCAGGCAGGGTATTTCTTCAGGGGGAACTACGGGCTGTGCACCGTGGAGGAAATCGAAGCCTGCGGCGTCCCTCCCACCGAGGCGCGGGAGATGTTGAGCGTCAAGAAGTGGTTCGCCTTCGGGAACATCCGGCGCACGGAGGACCTGGTCGACATGAGGCCTCTCGACGCCGACGCGCTCACCCTTGCCCCCGGCGTGGTTGTCCACCGCAAGGGGCTCAACCGGTACGAGTTCATCGCCTCCGGGTCCTCCGTGGAGGTTGACCTCACGCTCGCGCCGGGAGAGGAGTACGAGCCGTCGTACGCGCTTCCCGCCTCGGGCATCCAGAGAGAGAAGTTCTCGATCATCCATATCGGCGAGGGCGACGGGTGGGACCACACCCGCCCGTGCATGGGCAGCATCGTCTGCAGCGACGGCCTGCTCTACCTCGTCGACGCCGGACCGCATATCACCCGGAGCCTCGCCGCCCTCGGCCTCACCGTTCATGACCTGGAGGGGATCTTCCAGACCCACGCCCACGACGACCACTTCGCGGGCCTGACCTCGCTGGTCCGCTCGGAGAAGCGTCTCAAGTACTACGCGGTGCCGTTCGTGCGGGGCAGCATCCAGAAGAAGCTCGCCGCGCTCATGCGCATCGAGGAGCAGGGCCTGGGCCGGTACTTCGAGGTGCACGACCTTCGCCTGGAGGAATGGAACGAGGTGGGACGCATGCAGGTCCGCCCGATCTTTTCTCCCCACCCGGTGGACACCACGGTAATGATGTTCCGTTCCGGCAGCGGCGAGGGCCGTCGCACCTACACGCACCTTTCGGACATTCCCTCGGTGGACGTGCTCGGGAAGCTCTCGGGACCGCGCACGGGGGGCCCGCACTCTCGCCGGAGTCCCGTGAGCGCTTCCAGAAGCAGATGCTTGCGCCGGTGGACGTGAAGAAGGTGGACGCGGGCGGCGGGCTCATTCACGGCAATGCCCTGGATTTCGCGCAGGATGCAACCGCGCGGCTCGTCCTGAGTCACGGCGCACAGGCCGTGCCGGCGGACATGCCGGCGGGCACCCGCATCGCGTCGTTCGGTGACGCGGACATCCTCAGGGCGGGGAAGACCCCTGACCGGATGCGGGAGAGGGCCGTCGCGTTCCTCGCCGGGCATTTCCCCGGGGTTGCGGCCGCGGACCTGAAGGCGCTCGCCGACTGTCCCACGCGTGCCTACCCGCCGGGGGCAGCCGTCGGTGAGGCCGGAACAGCGGAAGTCCTCCTCCTGGTGAGTGGAACCGTTGAAGAGCGGGACGCTGTCACAGGAACAGTGCAGCGGCGCGGGTCGGGCTCTCTCCTCGGAGACTCGCTGGGGGACGAACGGGCGGCCGCACCGGGGTATGCAAACGTCCCCAGGCCGGCCGGCGCGCATGCCTGGACGGCTCTCAGCGAGCTGACGGTCCTTGCCATTCCCGCGGGCGCGTACGGCAGCTTCACACTCCGCGGGGGACCTGCAAGCGCGCGGCGCACGGCGCTGGCGCGAAGGAAGCTGCTCGCCCGGTGCGCCCTGTTCGCACCCATCAGGGCGGACAACGTTCTCAATCTCCTGGCTGCCGCCATGAAACCTCGGACCATGAAAAAGGGAGAGACCGTACCCGTGACCGGGCGGCCGGTCCTCATGATCGTTGCCGATGGCGAGGTCGATCTCACCATCGGCGAACACCTCGTTGAAACACTGGGCCCCGGCGGGTTCTGGGGAGAAGAGCGGCTGGTCAGCGGCTCGGGGGCGCTCTGGGAGGCGCAGGCCGCCAGCGACGTGACCTTTCACATGATTCCCGGCGAGGTCCTCGCCGGCATACCCATCGTCCAGTGGGGAATCCAGGAAGCATTCGAACGGCGCCTGCACGGTCTTCGCTCGGAGCTCCGCTTCACCTGGACCGAGTCCTTCCGCGTCGGTGTTCCGCTCCTCGACGAGCAGCACAGGCGGCTCTTCGCCCTCGCGAACGACCTGTCGGATGCCGTCAAGGCAACAGGGAGCATCGCGGGCCACGACGATCTCAAGCAGGCTCTCCTGCGACTCATGCGTGTCCATTTTGCGGCCGAAGAGCAGATGCTCGAACAGACACGCTATCCCCGCCGGGACAACCAGAAGGCGGCGCACGCGGAGCTTCTCGTCCTCCTGGAGCGCGTCTTCGCCCTCGGTGAAAGACGCAGCCGTCCCCGCGCCACCACCGTGGACGGCTACCTCAAGGACTGGCTCATACGGCACACGCTGCTGGAGGATCTCCTCTATCGTCCGTGGCTCGCGAAGAGGCAGGGAAAGCCGGCTGCGAAGAACACAGGGGCGACAGGGAAGAAGCCCGCGGCAGCGAAGCGCGGCAAGGCAGCGGGAGCCGCGCGTGGCGGTCCGGCGGGCAGGTCGAAAAGCAAGCCGGCCGCGAAAAAGCAGGGCAAGCGGTAATTCAGGATCCGCATTCTCCCGTCGCGACGAATGACCTGATCGTCTCCATGAAGGCGCGGCCGTACGCCGCGAGCTTGTGCTCACCCACTCCGGGACAGCGCAGAAAAGCCGCCTCGTCGACCGGCCGGCTTCGCGCCATGGCTCGCAGGCTCTTGTCGCTGAACACCACGTAGGGCGGCACCTGGCGAGACTGCGCGATGCGTTTGCGCGTCTGCTTCAGGCAGAGGAAAAGCACCTCGTCGGCCGCCGGATCGGTGGACGTCTGCTCGAGGCCGGGAAGGCTGCGCGGGACCGGCCCACCCGCGGGGCGCGCCGCGCCCGCCCTGTCCATGCGGGCACGGGAAGCGGCAAAGCTCTCCCGGCCGGCCAGCACGCGTCGACCCTTCGGGGAGATGCTGAAGCCCGATGTCTTCTCCTCGCCGCGCATCAGGTACCCGCCGGCGGCAAGGTCCCTGATCAGCGCGAGCCACCATTCCCTGTCCTGGTCACGGCCGGCGCCGAACGTCGGCAGTGCCTCGTGACCGCGCTCCATGACCTTGTCGGTGGCGTTGCCGACGATGATGTCGGCGAGGTGGTGCGCGCCGAAGCGCTCTCCCGTTCGCGCGGCGGCGGACAGGACCTTCTGCGCAGCCACCGTCAGGTCGACGAGCTCGATCTCGCCCGCGCAGACGTCGCAGCGCCCGCATCCTCCCGCGTGGGCTTCCCCGAAGTGGGCCAGGAGGGTGGTGCGCCGGCAGACGCCGGACTCGGCGTAGCGGAGGATCTCGCGCAGGCGCGTCTCGGCACGCTCCTGTTCCTCGGAGGATTCCATCTTCCCGATGTGCCAGCGCGCCGCGGCGATGTCCCGCGGCGCGTACAACAGCAGCGTGTCAGCCGGCTCGCCGTCGCGCGCCGCCCTCCCCGTCTCCTGGTAATAGCCCTCGAGGCTGCGCGGCAGGTCGCCGTGGACGATCCATCGCACGTTGGACTTGTCGATGCCCATGCCGAAGGCGATGGTGGCCACAATCACGGTCAGCTCGTCCTTGACGAACGCCTCCTGGCGGGCGTGGCGCTCCGTGTCTTCCATGCCGGCGTGATACGGGGCGGCGGAGACCCCGCGCGCGGCCAGGAACGCGGCGGTCGACTCCACCTGCCTGCGCGACCCGCGGTAGACGATCCCCGACTGCCCCGGCCGCGCCGCGATGAACGCCGCGATCTGCTCGTCCCCGTCACCGGCGCGCGGCCCCACGCGGTAGAATATCTCCGGACGATCGAAGCTCGCTCGCACGATGAACGGCGCGCGCAGGCCGAGCTGGCGCACCACGTCGGCCTGCACCTCCGCGGTTGCCGTGGCGGTGAACGCGGCGATCGGGACGTCGGGGAACTCGTTGCGCAGCAGGCCGAGGGATCGATAGTCGGGACGGAACTCGTGCCCCCACTCGGAGATGCAGTGCGCTTCGTCGACGGCGAAGAACGACGGCGCCAGGCGGAGGAGCGACGCGCGGAAGGAGTCCACGGAGAGGCGCTCGGGCGACACGTAAAGCAGGCGGGTGCGGCGGCCGGCGAGCTCACGCCACACCTCCCGCGCGCCCTCCTGCGAGAGGGCGCTGTTGAGGTACGACGCCGCGATGCCGTCTTCCCGGGCGCCGTCGACCTGGTCCTTCATGAGAGCAATGAGCGGGCTCACCACCACGGTGAGACCTTCGCGCATGACGGCGGGGAGCTGGTAGCAGAGGGACTTGCCCCCGCCGGTCGGCAGGGCGGCGAACACGTCACGGCCTGCCAGGATGGCCTCGATGATGTCCCGCTGGTTCGGGCGGAAGGAGGGAAAGCCGAAGTGCTTCTTCAGTGCCTCGTCGAGATCGGTCATGGGGCTCACCCGGACGCCCGTCCCTGCCGGATCGTGCTACGCCCCAAGTCTCTTCACGAAGATGCGCGAGCGGCGCTGCATGTTGTAGGTGAGCCTCTTCTTCTCCGGGAGGGCGGCGATGTCCGCCTCCACGAAGCCGAGCTTCAGGAACCAGTCCGCCGTCTGCGTGGTGAGGGCGAAGACGGATTCCAGCCCCTTCTTCTGCGCCCGCTCGCTGAGAAAGTCCACGAGCTTCGGACCCACGCCGAGGTGGAGAAACTGCTCGTCCACGGCGATGCCGGCGATCTCCGCCGTGCGCCCGGGGAACTCGTGCAGCGCAGCGCAGGCGTGCACCGAGTCGTCCACCTCGAAGACGATGAAATCCTGGCAGGCCTGCTCCAGCTGGGCCTCGGTGCGGGGAAGGAGGATGCCGCGCTCGACGAACGGCTGCATGATGCGCAGGACGTCCGACACGTCCTTGAGGTGCATGGGACGGATGCCGCCGTAGCGGTTGGAGTACACCATGGTGCCCGACCCGAGGTTGCTGAACGTCTCCTGCAGCAGGGCTCCCTCGCCGCGCCCGTCGAGGATATGCACGCGCTCCACGCCCCCGACGCAGGCCCTGCGGGCCCGCTGGAGCAGCTCGAGGTCCGTGGTGCGGGACGGGTTCAGGGAAAAGAAGGCATCGAGATCGGTCAGGCTGAAGTTGGCGAGGCGCCCGCCCGGCGCGACGGGGACCGTCTCGGGGACCACGAAGCCGTCGGCGTTATACGCGTCGCGCGCGGTGAGGAAGTAGAGCTTCTCGGCGCCGAGGGTGGTCGCCACCACCACGGCGAGCTCGTTGGAGGAGATGTTGTACGGTGTCCCGACGGAGCTCCAGCCGATGCAGGGGAAGATGGGGATGACGCCGTCGTCCATGATCTTGCGCACCGTGTCCACGCGCACGCTCTCCACGATCCCCGCGCACTGGTAGTCCACGCCGTCGATGACGCCCATGCCGCGCGCCTTCACCCAGTTCCCGATGACCGCGGTGATCCCGTTGGCCGAGAGCATCGTCATGACGCGGTTGGAGACGTCGAAGGCGGCCATCTTGATGAAGGGGACGGCCTCTTCCCCGGCCACGCGGGTGCCGTTGATCACCTGCCACGGGACCTCGTAGGTGGAAAGGATCTCGTCGATCCGCTCCCGCGCGCCGGGGGCGATGGCGATGCGGATGCCCGCCTCGTGCATGAGCGAGAGGTCCTTCACCAGGACGGAGAACAGCGGATCGGAGATGACCGCGCAGTCGATGCGGACGACGAAGGTCTTCCCGCGGAACTGCTTCAGGTAGCTGAACACCTCGCGGATCGTCTCGACATGCTCGCGGACCCCCTCCACGAACCCGTGGATCCCCTCCACGAACCCGTGGATCCCCTCCACGAACCCGTGGATCCCCTCGTGCTCCATGCGTCCGAGAGTACCCGCCTCGCCCGGGACGGTCAACGGAGCGGGCCCGCGGGCCGCTTCCCTCGCCGCCGTGTTGGCGCTACCTTCTCCTCATGAAAGCACTCTTCATCGGCGGCACGGGGGTCATCAGCACCGCGGTCACGCGCCTGGCGGTGGAACGCGGCATCGACCTGTTCCTCCTCAACCGCGGGCAGAGGGCCGCGGCGCCGGCCGGCGCGCGGCAGATCAAGGCCGACATCGCGGACGAAAAGGCGGCGCGCGCCGCCCTGGCAGGACTCAGCTTCGACGTCGTGGTGGACTGGATCGCTTTCACGACGCCGCAGGTGGAAAGGGACATTGCCCTGTTCAGTGGGCGCACCGGGCAGTACATCTTCATCAGCTCGGCCAGCGCGTACCAGAAGCCGCCGTCGCACTGGCACATCACCGAGTCCACGCCGCTGTCGAACCCCTACTGGCAGTACAGCCGCGACAAGATCGCCTGCGAGGAGCGGCTCATCCGCGAGTACAGGGAGCGGGGGTTCCCCGCCACGATCGTGCGGCCGTCCCACACCTACGGGGAATCGCAGATCCCCGAGGCGGTGGGCAGCTGGTCAGCCCCGTGGACGCTGATCGACCGCATGCGCAAGGGCGCCAGGGTGATCGTGCCGGGCGACGGCACCTCCCTCTGGACGGTGACGCACAACAGCGACTTCGCGAAAGGCTTCGTGGGGCTCATGGGGAACGTGCACGCCATAGGCCACGCCTTCCACATCACCTCCGACGAGGCGCTCCCGTGGGACCAGATCACGCAGGTGACCGCGGCGGCGGCAGGCACGGAGGCGCGGATCGTCCACATCCCTTCTGATTTCATCGCGGCCTTCAAGCCCGACGAGAGGGGAAGTCTCATCGGCGACAAGGCTCGCAGCGCCGTGTTCGACAACGCGAAGATCAAGAGCTTCGTCCCCGGATTCGCCGCGACGGTCCCCTTCTCCGAGGGGGTTCGCAGGTCAGTGGCGTGGTTCGAGGCTCACCCCGAGGCGCGTACCATCGATGAGGCGTTCAACGTGCAGGTCGACCGCATCATCGCCGCGTACGAGTCAGGGCTGAAGCAGGCTCCCCGCCAGTGACCGCCGGGCCGGGCGCTCACGCCCGGCCCGGGATGGGGGCCGGCAGCGGCACCGCGTACTGGTAGCGCGGATTCTCCTTCTGCTTCTTCAATATCCCCAGGATCTCGATCCAGGCGGGGATGAGCCAGCGCGCCCCGGGCATCGACGCGATGAGCTCCTTCCGCAGCCGTCCCAGGTGATAGCAGGGGATGGAGGCGTACATGTGGTGCTCGACGTGATAGTTCATATGGAAGTAGAGGAAGCGCACGAACGGGTTGAGCTTCACGGTGCGGCAGCAGAGGCGGAAGTCCTCCACGTTGTCCTGCAGCCCGATGTGCTGGGTGTTGTTGCATATCCACTGCAACCAGCCGCCGTAGAACCGCGCGAAGGTCGTGACCACGGCGAGCTGCCAGAGACCCGTCACCGCGGAGACCGCGACGATCACCAGCTGGCCGATGAGCATGATCCTCGCCCAGCGGACGAGCGGGCGCCGCGCGGCCTTGTCGGACGGCGGGAAGAGCGCCAGCTGCCACTGGCCCCGCACCACGCCGAAGGAGAGAAGGATCGTGTCGCGGATCACCCCGTAGATGCCGACCACGTCCACGATTGCCGCCAGGAAGAAGCCGGCCGGCTTGAGCTGCACGGGGAGGACCACCTCGAGGTCGTAGGGCGGGTGGAGGGTGTTCAGGTGATGCTTGGTGTGGCTCGCTTTGAACCCGACGTGGTTGTTCCAGCTGAAGAAGGAATAGATGGAAAGGAAGATCGTGTTCAGAGCCTTCGTCTTGAAAACCGTGCCGTGCACGAGCTCGTGAAATCCGTTGAGAAGAAAGGCAAAGAATGTGCCATGGACGAAAAGGAGAATGAGCACCGCCCACCAGGGGAGCCTTCCCCACGCCAGCCAGGCGGCAGCGGCCGACGCGCAGAGGAGAAGAAGGAAGCCGAGGGCCTGGAGGAGGCCTTCGCCGTCCGTGCGCCGGGCAAGCTCTCTCAACTTCTCCCTGTCCAGCGGCACCCGGTACCAGTGTATATCAACCGCGTTTGCACTCTCCGCCATTGGCTCTACCTCCCCAGGGTGATTCGAGCAGGAATTTACACCTGCGGACCCGGGCCGGGCAAATCGGCAGGGTCGGCCGCGGGCCGTCTCGAGGCGCGGCCCCGGCAGTTTTCCTGACGACGCCGGGCACGCTCAGTAGGTTCCCTGCGTGCCGACCCGCGCTTCTGACATTCTTGATTCCCGCGTTGGCGGGAAATAGGGTCATAGGCCACCCTCTTGCGGGGCACCTGCATGGCGAAGACGCACCCGTCACTCTCGCATGACCCGATCATCAAGGGCCGGCCCAAGGGCTGCTCTATGAACTCATCGGCCCCGGAATTGTCACGGCTTGCGTGAGAACTCGGTGATCAAGATGATTGATTCGATGTGCCGCCTCAGGAACAGGAAGCCGGCGTCCGCCGAAAAAGAGACCGATGACGGGTAGGCGTATCCGTCTGCCGAGGCGAAGGTGAACGAGACGGAGAGGGCCGAGGTGAAGCGAGGATTGCGCACCGGGACGGCAGTCAGGCGCGAGGGGAGTTGCGTGACGGGATCCCACAGGAGTTTTCCTCGTGTCAGGCCGTCCACGGAGCCGGCGGAAGCAGCGGGCGCGAAGTCGACCGCCACCAGGGAACCCTCTTTCGTTTCCGGACCAAAGCTGAAAGATGAGCGGTGCGTCCCGACAGGAAAGATGACGGGCCACGGCGAGGCGGATCCTCCGTTTGTCGTCTTCTGTGAGGCGCCGCTGTTCGCGTCCGTCGCCTGCCCTGTCGTCTTTCGGGACAGGAGTTCCCTTCGAACGGGTTGACCCGGTGCGAGGGTGATCCGTTCACTGACCTCCGCGGTCTGCAGCGTCTTCTTCCCGCCGTCAGAGATCTCGAACTTCGTATCCATCACGTAAGTGGTGGGCGCGTCCGCCTTGTCGAGGAGGGCGAGCGCCCGCTCGAGCCTGTCGAGCATCACGTCAAAAGGAGCGGCATTCACCGAGGACCCGATCACCAGGAACACGAGAATCGTGATGAGTGGTCGGGGCATTTTCATCCCGCGAGGATGGTGCAACGTACCGCTGGCGTCAACCCGCGGCCGGACTGAGAAGGCGTTCAATAGGCGTCACGCGAGAACCTCTCCGAGTGTTTCCCTTTTCCTGTACACGGTGCCCTGAGAGAGTGCGATCTGGTCGCCCGCTTCGCCGTGAATCTGGACGAGGTAGGTGGCCAGCTTCGGGTTCATGGAAATCTCTTCGGCCTCCGCGATCACCGTGCCGCTCCTGATCGCCTTGAAATAGGAAATGCTCACGTTGATGGCCACCGCGAGCGTCCCGTGCGAGTTGGAGGCGGCCGAGAACGCCGCGTCGGCGAGGGCAAATAGCGCGCCCCCGTGAAGCGTTCCCGCGCTGTTCAGGTGGTGCTCGCGCACCGTCATGCGCGCCCGCGCAGCAGCAGCACTCCGCCGCGGCCGATGACGATCAGTGCCCGCCGAGGCCCGCGAGGGCCGAGACGGTGAGGCGGCAAGGACCACGGTAGCATAGCACGCCGGCGCGCTCAACCGTGAGCCACCTGCGGCGCTACCCTTCCGGGGTACCCCGCGACGGCGACGGCGGGGCTATCTTCATCGGAAGAATGTATAAGAAGTGCGTGCCGTGATATGAGCGCCGCGCCCGGTCCCGTGATTCAATCAGCATGGTAGGAACCGAGACCAAGCCTGATTGAAGGAGGATGGACGAAATGAGAAGAAGATTCGTGCTCCTGGGATGCGTCGCGATCATGATGGCGGGCATCATCACAAGCGCCGCGGCCGCAGGGGTCAAGCTGACCTACATGACCTGGGAACCCAAGGGCATGGCGTCGGCGATCGCGCAGTACGAGAAGGACACGGGCAACACGGTGGAAGTCCTGGCTGATGATCCCAACAAGATCATGTCGATGGCCATGGCCGGTGACGCGGTAGACGTGTTCCTGTTCCATGGGGGTGGGCAGTTCCTGGATCTTGCATCCAGAGGCTACCTGACGCCGCTTGACGCGATGATGGCGAAGAGCAAGACCCTTTCGCCGTCGGACATTCTTCCCATCAACGACCTGTGCCGTTGGGATGGAAAGACCGAGGGGGTGGGTCCGTACTACGGCATTATCAAGGATTACGGCAGCCCGGTCCTGTTCTACAACAAGCGCATGTTCGACAAGGCCAAGATCGCCTATCCCTCGGCGACCAAGGCGCTCACGGCTTCGGAGTTCGTCGCTCTCGCCAGGAAGCTGACCGTCTACCAGAACGGCAAAGTCGTCCAGTACGGGTGGGCGGAGCCGAGCGCGGATAACTGGGTGTTCCCCGACACGTTCAATATCGCACGCGCTGCCGCCGGCAATGGGTTGGTCGCGAAGAATTTCGCATTCACCGATGACTACAAGAAGCTTTCCTTTGACGAGAACACCCCGGGCGTCGTGGCGTATGTCCAGATGCTCGTGGACATGGCAATGAAAGACCACTCGTGGCCATCGCCGCTTGATCCCTCCACGCAATGGGCGGGTGACCTGTTCATCCATGACCAGGCGGCTCTCGAAGTCGCCGGCCCCTGGTGGGTTGGCAACTGTGAGTTGACGGTGCCGCAGGCGCGGCAGTGGATCGGCGTCGGGCCGACGCCGATGCTCTGGGGGCAGAAGCAGATCTTCCCGAATGACATGCCGGTCGGGTTCGCGATAATGAAGAACGCGAAAAAGGAAGCGTTCCAGCTCCTTGAATACCTCCAGTACTACGGCGGCGTGCAGAACACCAAGATCGCCTGGAATATTCCCACCACGAAGCCTCTCCAGCAGCTGCTGCCGAGAAGCGAAGCCTACTGGGCACCTTACTTCAAGATACTTGACGCGATGGTACCCCAGGAGACATTCGTAAAGCCAAACCCGTATCTTCCTGACTATTCCGGAATCAACGAAGCAATCGCAGGCACCAGCCTCATGGATCTCTTCACGGCGAAGATGACCGTGAAGGACTGGCTGAAGAAAGGCGTTGCCGCGGCGAACGCAAAGATCGCGGATGCCATAGCAAACAAGTAGCGGCTGGCCTCGCGCAGAGAGGCACTCTCAGAGGGTCGGTCGGTCACGTGATCGGCCGATCCTCGATCCGTGAGAAAGAGGCAGTCATGAGCACGGTGGCATCGGGTATTCGGCGGCGGAGATTCAACGGCAGGATCCAGGAAAGCGTTGCGTTCTACCTCATGATCGCCCCCTGGGTCGTCGGATTCATCGTGTTCCAGGTCTATATTTTCGGTTCTGGTTTCGTGTACAGCTTCACGAACATGGGCGCCAGCCAGAACGTGAGGTACGTCGGGTTCGGCAACTACGTGCGGGCCTTGAGCGCCGACCCGCAATTCTGGTCTTCGCTTCTCACGACCCTGGAGTACAGCTTCATCGGCGTCCTGGCGAGCGTCTTTGTCGGGCTGGCTGTCGCTGCCATGCTGAACAGGGACCTCAGGGGGAGAGCCCTTTACCGAACCGTCGTCTATCTCCCGACCGTCGTCCCCGCCGTGTCGGCCGCCCTCTCCTGGGCCTTCCTGTACGACAAGAACTACGGTCTCCTGAACGCGGTCATCGAAAAGGTGGGACTCGGTTCCGTGACATGGCTGCAGGACCCCACCATGCTGTGGTCGCTCATCATCATGGCGGTGTGGAGCGGTGTGGGCGGCAGCATGATCGTCCTTCTGGCAGGAATGCAGGGGGTCCCGGTCGATCTGATCGAAGCCGCCGTGGTGGATGGCGTCGGTCCCTTCCGTCGCTTCCGGCACGTCACCCTTCCGCTGATCACCCCCGCGATATTCTTCAACGTCGTGACGGGGTTGGTCGGCGGCATGCAGATGTACACCCAGGCCGAGTTGCTTCAGGGGACCGGGATGGACACCCAGTACGCGAACATCATCAGGGGCAACTACGTCTACATGCGTCTGCTGGTGCGGTCCGCGTTCCGGGACCATCGATTGGGGTATGCCTGCGCCCTTTCATGGATACTCTTCCTGGTCATCGTGATCGTCACCTTCGTCCTGTTTCGCACCTCCGACTCGTGGGTGTACTACGATTCCCTGGCAAAGGAGCGCACGCAACCATGAGACGCCGCCCAGCGACACACGCAGGCTCCCTCCACATCAGGGTCAATCCATGGTCGAAAACCGCGCTCTACGCGGTCACGTGGATCATCTGTCTCGTGTTCCTTTTCCCCTTTCTCTCGATGCTCTCAACAGCCCTGAAATCCGATATCGAGGCGACAAGTCTTCCTGTCCACCTCATACCCGTCCAGTGGCACTGGGAGAACTTCTACAGCGTCCTGAAATCCGCCCCGCTTTTCGGGCGATGGATACTGAACAGCTTCATCCTGTCGATCTTCCCGACTATCGGTATCGTGCTCGCCAGCTCCATGGCGGGTTTCGCTTTCGCGCGCCTGAGGGCGCCCTTCAAGAAGCAGCTTTTCGGCATAGTGCTGGCCACGCTGATGATCCCGACCACGTCCATGTTCGTCCCCATCTACCTGTTCTGGCGCAACGTGCACGCAATCGGGACCTACTGGCCCCTCATCCTGCCGTCGTTTTTCGGAGACGCATTCAACGTCTTCCTGTTCAGGCAATTCTTCGCCAGCATGCCGAAGGAGCTCGAGGAGGCCGCCATCGTGGAAGGGTGCGGGCGGTTCCGTGTCTGGTGGTCGATCTTCATGCCGAACGCGCTCGCCGTCATTGCGACCTCCGCGATCTGGCATTTCAACTGGCGCTGGAACGAGTTCATGATGCCGCGGTTCCTGCTGAATTCAATGCAGAGCTATCCGGTTCCCGTCGGTCTTCTCTATGCCTTCAAGACTGAAATCGGAACCAGCCGGGTCAACATGGTCTCCGCAGGGGCCCTGATTTTCGCCGTTCCCACGATCGTCGTGTTCATGCTGGGGCAGAAGTACCTGGTTCAAGGCTTCGTTACCTCTGGCATAAAGGGATGACCGCACGGGAACGTGTCCTGGCGGTCCTGGACGGCCGGGCGCCGGACAAGGTTCCCTGGATGGGAGATCTCGACTACTGGATCTCGTGGCTCAGGCTTTCAGGCACACTGCCGCCGCGCTACGCGGATCCGGAAGGGCTTCTTCAGCTCCATCGCGACCTGGGGGTCGGATTCTACCTGCAGGGGAGCTTTCCATTTCGCGCTGATTCGCCCGATGTTCGGTTGCATGAGAAGACGGAGAATGGCAGGACGATCACCGAGGTGGTCACGCCTGTCGGGACGATCCGCCAGGTCTCCGTGTACCTGCCGGAGTCTTTCACCTGGGCGACCGCCGAGCACTTTGTCAAATCGGCGGCGGATCTGAAGGTCATGAGGTACTGGTACGAGGGCACTACCTACGCTCCGCGGTACGGCGCCACCGAGGAGCGCCGGGCAGTTCATTGGCGACGCGGGCGTCGTCCTTTGCTACCTGCCCAAGAGCCCGCTGATGGAGCTTGTCGCCCTGCACGCGGGAATCGAGACCGTCACCTATGCATGGCAAGACGCCCCGGCGGAGCTCGAGCTGACCCTTGCCGTGATGGGGAAGAAGGCGGACGAGGCCGCCCTCATCTCGCTCTCATCACCGGCCGAATGCCTGATGATCCCGGAGAACCTGTCGTCGGAGATGGTCGGAAAGGACCTGTACGAACGGTTCATGAGACCCTACCAGGAGAAATGGATCCGGAAGATCCACCGGAACGGCAAGCGCTCGTTCATCCACATGGACGGAACCATGCGGGGGCTGATCACCGAGGTAGCCTCGGCCGGCTTCGACGTGCTGGAAGCGCTCACGCCGTCTCCCGTCGGGGACATTTCCCTGGAGGAAATCGCCGCCTGGGTCCCCGACGCCACGATCATCTGGGGAGGACTCCCGGGGCTTTACTTCTCCGACCTGATAGGGAATGAGGAGTTCGACGCGTTTGTGATCAGGGCCCTCGATATCATGAAGCGCCGCCCGAGGTACGTCCTTGGAGTCGCGGACCAGGTCCCCCCGGGTGCCCGGTGGGAGCGGATACGGCGCGTCGCCGAGCTCGTGGAGCTCCACGGGCGCTACTGACTGTCGGGAACGCTGGCGGAAACCCGCCTCTCCGTGCGCCTGCGCGGGTTCTCAGCGTGCGCGTGTGCTCTCTGCCATGACAGCGGCGCCATGCCGAATGCCTCCCCGAAAGCCCGCGTGAAATGTTGCGATGAGCTGAAGCCGAACTCCAGGGCAACCTGCGTGATGGTCATCTCGGGATTCATGAGGACTTCCCGCGCGGCCTCAAGACGCTGCTGGAGATGGTAGGCGGCAGGAGACACACCGACCTCCTGGATGAAACGCGAGCTGAGCTGGGACCTGCCCAGCCCTGACTCCCGCGCGAGGGTCTCCAGTGGAATACGCTGATCGAGGTGCTCCTGCATGTACTGCAACGCCCGGATAACGGCATAGCAGTACGGCCTGACATCGCGGGGCGGGCTGCCGCTTCTTTCAGCCTCCAGCGCCTGCAGGAGAAGAGTGACCAGGAGGTGCAGGTACTGCGCGCATGCGTCCCGGACCCTTCCTCTCCGTTCCACGATCTGGAGGAGGATGCCGCGGAGGACCAGCTCCACGTCCCGAAGCACCGGGAAGACATAGAGGTGCCTCGCGGCGAGGTCCCGCAGGCCGCGGGCCAGCTCCGCGCCCTCATCCTCCAGCTGCTCCAGCTTGATCCCGATCCAGAGTATATGGTGTTCGTCGCGGTGCGCTGCAACGGACTCGTGTTCGAGATCCGGCGGGGTCCAGCTCACCTCTCCTTCGCGGAGGGGATGAACCGATCTCTCGATCCTCCAGTGGATGGAACCCTTCACCATGTAGTGGAACTCGAAGGCCGGGTGCGTCTGGGGGAGAACGACGTGGCTTGGCCCCGCGAAGGCCTCACCGCAGTGGGTCAACGCAGGAAGATCAGCGAGAGGGTTCTCGAAACGGAAGCCTGATATGACCCCCGGATCCCGAATGATCTCCATTTGCCGTCATTCTATCACACCACGGCAGCCACCGGGGTTGGCAACCGGGGTCGCGCGCCGTCGTGGATGATTGTGCACACAATCCACGTGAATGTGAACGACGCGGAGCGAGAGTTGCGGGCACCATGACATCATGAGCGGGACGCTTCACCTGGTCTTCAAAACGCACCTGGACGTCGGGTTCACGGACTACGCCGCGGCCGTGAAGCAAAGATACTTCGACCATTACGTCCCCAGGGCTCTGAACGTCGCGCGGGAGCTGCGCGAATGCGGGAGTACGGATCGTTTCGTGTGGACCACGGGGTCCTGGATCCTCTACGAGTACCTGGAGCAGGCGGACAGCCGCACCCGCAAGGAAGCGGAGGAAGGGATCGCCGCGGGCGACCTGCGGTGGCACGGGCTTCCCTTCACGACACATTCCGAGCTCATGGATCCCGGTCTCTTCCGCTTCGGCCTGGGGCTCGCGAAGGAGCTAGACAAGCGGTTCGGGACACGGACAATCGCGGCGAAAATGACGGACGTCCCCGGGCACACCAGAGGCGTGGTTCCTTTCATGGCGGAAGCCGGGCTCACGTTCCTTCACATCGGCGTGAATGCGGCCTCGCGGGCACCGAGCGTCCCCCCGGTGTTCCGCTGGCGGGAACCGGAGACAGGCGCCGAGCTCATCGTGATGTACAACAAGGGCGGCTACGGCGGCGCCGAACGTGTTCCCGGGCTCGACCACGTCCTGGGATTCGCCCACACCGGGGACAACCTCGGCCCCCAGTCAACCCGGGAGGTCGTTGCGGCGTTCAACGAGTACCGCTCCGGTTTTCCCGGGCTCGAGGTCACAGGTTCCACCCTGGACGCGTTTGCGGAGCACCTGGAAGACATCCGCGCGGACCTGCCCCTGCTCGAACAGGAAATCGGGGATGCGTGGATCCACGGCACCGCAAGCGATCCCCTGAAGATGGCCGGCTTCCGGGCGTTGATGCGGCTGCGAGCCCGGTGGTCGGCCGAAGGGTTGCGGGAATCCGAGCATGCGGGCTTTCACCGGTTCAGCCGTGATCTGCTCATGATCGCCGAGCACACGTGGGGCATGGACGCAAAAACTCACCTCGCAGACTATCGAAACTACCGTCGCGCCGCTTTTGAGCGCGCGCGGGCAGTCGATACGGTTTCCGAGGACGCGCCGCTCCCGTATTCCTTCGCCGAGCCGTTTCGGCGGAACGGCCGGCCCCAGAGCTACCGCAAGATCGAGGCCTCGTGGTTCGAACAACGGGCGTACCTGCGCACGGCGGCCGCTTCTCTCGGTGAGCCGCGCCTCTGCGCGGAAGCAGGAAGAGCCCTGCGGGCCTGCTCGCCCGTTCGGCACGCGTCGGGCGGGCGATCGATAGGGGCAGGGTTGCACAGCGTGCACACGCTGGAGCACTTCCGGGTGCGCTTCAGTCCTGTGAACGGTTCCCTCGTATCCCTCGTCGGGACGGAGGGGAAGGAGTGGGCCAGGAAAGACCATCCCCTGGCTCTCTTCCGATACCAGTCCTTTTCCAGCGCGGACTACGATCGCTTCGTACGGGAGTTCACCATCAACCTGGATGATGAGGAGATCCACTCCTGGGCGGCGCCGGACTATGGGCGGCTGGGCCTGGAGCCGGCAGATTCCCCTTCCGCCACGTGGTCTCCAAGGGTGCTGAAGGCCCGCCGGGACGGAGAGCGATTCACATTCGATCTGATCCTGCCGCAGCGATCGCGGGAGCTTCTCGGCGCCCCGGCAGTCGTGCAGCTCACGTACACCTTCCCGGACCGTGAGCCCTGCATGGACGTCGAACTTGCGTGGTTCGACAAGCCCGCCAGCCGTCTGCCCGAGGCCGCCTGGCTGTCCTTCGTACCCTCCGTGGGCGGGGCGGCGACGTGGGAGCTTCACAAGCTTGGGCGCTGGATATCGCCCCGGGACGTCGCGAGCTGCGGCAACAGGAACATGCACGGCATCGGGGAAGGGGTGCGGGTCACGGATGGCACGTCACGGCTCCTGGTCGAGAGCCTGGATGCACACCTCGTTTCCCCCGGGGAGCCTCGGCTGCTGCGCTTCGACGACACGCCACCATGCCTGGAGGGCGGCATGCATTTCTGCCTGCACGCGAATCTCTACAGCACGAACTTCCCGCTCTGGTACGGGGATGACACGCGGTTCCGATTCCGCCTGCGCTTCCAGCAACCCGGGTGAGCTGCTGCCTGACCTCCATTGCCACCGGGGGGTGGAGCGGCTGGACTTCCGGCCCACGGCGCCGCGTCGCTCGAACGGGACCATCCCGGATCGAGCTGCCGGGCGCTCGACGCGCCTATCGGCCCAGGACCGAGAGTGCGTACTGCACTTTGCCGAGAGGGGTGGCGATCTGCACCCCGCCGATGGCGCCCTTCAGGGCATCCAGGAGCTCACGGGCCAGGGCAGTTCCCTCTTCGATGGCGGCCTCTTTCGTGTCACACCGGCCCATGCGCTGGATGACGGAATCCGGGACGAAGACGCCGGGCACCTCGTTCTTCATGAACTCCGCCATGCGCAGGCTGACCAGGGGCCAGATGCCGGCCACGATGGGGATCTTCCGCAGCCCGGCGGCGCGTTCCATGAACGACAGAAGCGGCTTCGCGTCGAAGACCGGTTGCGTGACGGCGAACTCCGCGCCGGCGTCCAGCTTCCAACGGAACCGTTCCAGCTCACGCTCGAGGTTCACGGCGCCGGGGTTCAGCGCCACGCCGTAACAGAACTCGGTGGGCTGGCCGACGGGGTTCTTTCCCAGGTCGTAGCCCCGGTTGAGCATGCTCACCATGTTGCAGAGGCCGATGGCGTCGATGTTGAAGACCGCCGTCGCGTCGGGGTACGTCCCCATGTTCGGCGGATCCCCCGTCACGAGGAGGATGTTCCTGATGCCCAGGGCGTGCGCGCCGAGGATGTCAGCCTGCAGGGCGAGGAGGTTGCGGTCCTTGCACGTGTAGTGCGGGATGGCCTCGATACCGGTGGCCTGCTGGAGAACGACGGCCGCAGAGACGGCGCCCATCTTCGCCTGCGCCCGCGGGCTGTCGGGCACGTTGACCGCGTCGATGCCCATGCCCTTGAGCGTCGTCGCGTTCTCCACGATCTTGCGCACGTCGATGCCCCGGGGAGGCACGAGCTCGACGCACGTCACGAACTCCCCCCGCGCGAGCTTCGCCGCCCACGCGCTTTTCTTTTCCAGGGCCACGGGCGGCAGACCGAGCTCCGGCACGACGACGGAGACGCGCTCGCTGGGCACGGTGGGCACCAGGGCCCGCATCTCGCCGCGCATCTCCCTGATGTGGGCCGGGGTGGTTCCGCAGCAGCCGCCGATGATCCGCACCCCCGCGTGGACCATGCGCTTGGCGTACTTCGCCATGTACTTCGGCGTGGTCTGGTAGATGTTGCGGCCGTCCACGTTCACCGGCACCCCGGCGTTGGGCTGGACGCAGAGGGGACGGCGCGCCACGCGGATCATCCGTTCCGCACCGTCCAGCATCACCCGCGGGCCCTCGGAGCAGTTGATGCCGATGGCGTCCGGCTCCAGCGCGTCGATCTCCGCGGTGAAGACCTCGGGCTCCGTCCCGTAGAGGGACGTTCCCTCGCTGTTGATGGTGAGAGAGGCGATGAGCGCCGCCGGAGTTGCCCGCCGCACGGCGCGGATGGCCGCCTTCAGCTCCTCCACGTCGACGAAGGTCTCCAGGATGATGCACTCGGCGCCGGCCTCGGCGAGGATGCGCGCCTGCTTCTCGAACAGCGCTTCCGCCTGGGCCACGCTCGTGCTTCCCAGCGGCTCGATCTTCAGCCCCAGGGGGCCGATGGAGCCGGCCACCCATGCGGTGCCGGCGCGCCCGGCCTCCTCCACCGCCTGCCGCGCCAGGGCGACGGCGCGGTGGTTGATCTCCTCCGCCTTCTCCGCGAGGCCGGCCGCGCGCAGCTTCGGCTCCCCGGCGCCCCAGCTGTTCGTGGTGATGACGTCGGCCCCCGCGTCGAGGTACGCGCGGTGGATCCCCAGGACCATGCGGGGGTCGGTGAGGCAGACCTCCTCGAAGGAGCGGTTCAGGAAGACCCCTCGCTCGTAGAGCATGGTCCCCATGGCCCCGTCGAAGAGGATGGTTTCTGGCTTCGCCAGCCGGGCGCGGAAATCGCTTTTCGTAGGGCTGCGTCCTTTCGCCGGATCAGCCCGCGTGGCGGGACCGCAGCGCCCGCGCCGCTTCCACCATGGCGACCAGCGCGGGCTCCATCTCCTTCCACTGCCGGGTCTTCAGGCCGCAGTCGGGGTTGACCCAGAGCTGCTCCGGCTTCAGGACCTCGAGCGCCTTTTCCAGGAGCCCCTCCATCTCGGAGGCGGACGGCACCCGCGGGGAGTGGATGTCGTAGACACCGGGGCCGATCTCGTTGGGGTAGCGGAACTTTCGAAACGCGCCGAGGAGCTCCATGCGCGAACGGGCCGACTCGATGGAGATCACGTCGGCGTCCATCGCCGCGATGGCGGCAATGATGTCGTTGAACTCCGAGTAGCACATGTGGGTGTGGATCTGTGTGGCGTCCTTGACGCTCGAGGAGGCGATGCGGAAAGACTCCACCGCCCAGTCGAGGTAGTGCGTCGCGGTCCCTTTCGCGCAGAGGGAGCCCCTCGCGCAGCGCCGGCTCGTCGATCTGGATCATGCGGATGCCGGCGGCCTCGAGGTCCGTCACCTCGTCCCGGATGCGCCAGGGCGATCTGCCGGCAGGTGGTCTCCCGCGGCTGGTCGTCGCGGACGAAGGACCACATGAGGATGGTCACCGGGCCGGTGAGCATGCCCTTCATGGGCCGGGAAGTGAGTGACTGCGCAAAGGAGGACCAGCGGACCGTCATGGGTTTCGGCCGCTCCACGTCACCGAAGATCACGGGCGGCTTCACGCAGCGCGAGCCGTAGCTCTGCACCCACCCGTTCTTCGTGAACGCGAAGCCCGAGAGCATCTCCCCGAAGTACTCCACCATGTCGTTGCGCTCGAACTCCCCGTGCACCAGGACATCGAGCCCCATCTTCTCCTGCACGCGCACGGTGGACTCGATTTCTTCCTTCAGGAAGCCCTCGTACTGCTCCAGCGTGGCAGCGCCGCTCTTGTAGTCGGCGCGCCGGGCCCTGACCTTCTGCGTCTGGGGGAAGGACCCGATGGTCGTGGTCGGGAACAGGGGAAGCTTGAACGCCTCCGCCTGGAGCTTCCGCCTTTCCGCGTACTTCGCCGGGCGGCGGACCATGGCGGGGCTGAGCGCGGCCATGCGGTCCTTCACGCGGCTGCTGGTCACCCGCGGGGATGACAGCCGGCCTTCGCGGATCCGGCGGTTCTCGGCGAGCTCGGCGGCCACGGATCCGCGGCCCTTTGCCAGGGCCCTGCCGATGAGCGCGATCTCTCCCAGCTTCTGCTGCGAGAACGACAGCCAGCCCTTGAGCTCGGCGTCGAGGCCTGTCTCGAGCGACAGGTCCTCCGGGCAGTGCAGGAGGGAGCAGGAGGAGGCAACGACGACGCGATCGGCGCCGATGGCCTCGACGAACCGTTCCGCCGTCGTCACCGCGCTCTCCAGGTCTGCCTTCCAGATGTTGCGGCCATCCACGAGACCCAGCGAGACGACCTTGTCGCGACCGCGCGCCTTGAGGAGCCGGTCCGCCTGCGCGGCTCCGCGGACGAGATCCACGTGCAGACCCGCAACGGGGAGTTTCAGGGCGGCGTCCAGGTTCTCCCCGGTGTCGCCGAAGTAGGAGGTCAGCATGATCTTCGGTCCCGCGGCAGCCGCCATCCGGGTATATGCCTCGGCGAGCGCCTTGAGCGCCTGCCGCGACATGTCGGTAACGAGCACCGGCTCGTCCACCTGCACCCATTCGGCCCCGGCCGACGCCAGGCGCCTCAGGACTTCCTCGTACACGGGCAGGATGCCGTCGAGGAAGGAGAGAGGATCCTTCGCGCCGTCAACGGCCTTGGCGAGCGAGAGGAATGTCACGGGCCCCAGCAGGACGGGCCGGGCGGAGATGCCAAGAGCCTTCGCCTCCGCGTAGTGGTCCAGGACCTTCGTCGAGGAGAGGCGGAACGCCTGCTCGGGCCGGATCTCGGGAACGATGTAGTGGTAGTTCGTGTCGAACCACTTCGTCATTTCCATGGCGCCCACGTCACGGCCGCCAACGCTGCCACCGCGGGCCATCGCGAAGTAGGTCTGCAGGTTTCCCGGGCCGTTCACGGCCCCGTAGCGCTCTGGGACGGCGCCGACCATGGCCGCGGTATCCAGGACGTGATCGTAGAGGGAGAAATCCCCTGCCGGGCTCGCGTCGATGCCCGCGGCAGCCTGCGCCTTCCAGTGGCGCTCGCGGATCTTCGCCGCCTCGGAGAGGAGAGCCTGCTCGTCGATCTCGGAGGACCAGAAACGCTCGAGCGCCTTTTTCAGTTCACGGCCCGGGCCGATGCGCGGGTAACCAAGGACAGCTGTTTTCACCATAGGCTTTCGGGTTGAAAATAGGCAGTGCCGCGATACGAGTCAAGGCGAAACGGCTGCCGCGGGCCGTGGCGGATTGCCGCGCACGGCCGGGCGGATTGCGCACCGTCGAACAGCGCGCTTGGCGGAAGGGACGGCCGGTCAGGCCTGCGGGCGGACGGGAACGGGCGTCCGGGTCAGGATCCCGCTCCAGTCGCGCTTGAACCCGAGCTGGGCGAGGTAGAGACCGAAGCCCGGGAACCCCGTGTCGATATGGCCAAGGTTCTCCACCGGGTCCCAGGCGACGCCTTCGGGCCGCTTCACTCCGACGCACTCGCACAGGGGTTCGATGTTCTTCGACATCCAGGCCCCGACGAAGACGTCGACGCCGATACGATCGAGCTCCGCCACCGCCGGCTCGCGGCCTATGACGGGCTGGGTGATCACGAAACGAGCGCCGGCGGCCAGCTTGCGATCGAGCTTCGCGCGCTCGTCAGCGGGCGGCTCGTACTGGTTGAACGCCACGCCGCAGGTGAACTGTCCCGGGTGCTCCCGCTCGATGTATTTCAACAGCTCCACCGAGGTCACGCTCTTCGTGTTCATGCCCAGCTCGGCAGGCTCGAGGCGCGGCAGGCGCGGGCCGCCGTCGCCGCTCACAACGAGGAGGTACTTCAGGCCGCGGTCGTGCGCTTCGCTGAGAAAGGCGTCGAAGTCCATTTTCCGGTGGAACGAGTTGAGGTGCAGGAGCGTCCGCTCGGGATCCAGGGGAAGCTCCATGGCGGTCATCACCTCCATCGCGGTGAAGTGAAGGTTCCCCAGCGGGTTGTCGCATATGGAAACCGTCGCGCCGCAATCGAGGATACGGCGGTACCGCTCGCCGAACCGGGCGAGCTTCTCCTCGAAGCTCTCGTCGGCCTGCTTCGGCGTGAGCAGCTCGATGACATACGGCGTATTGCGGGTGCGCATGGCATTGCCCTCCTGGACAACATACATTACCATTTTCATCGTAAATTAGCAATCAAATAATTGCTAATTGAACGATTTCAGTAGTCATTGCGATGGTTCCGGTCAGGTGCTGAAGGGAAGCTCCTGGAGCCTGCCGGTCCTGGGCTAAAAAAAAGCCGACCCGTTATGCGGATCGGCCTGGAAGGCGAAATCGAAGGACTACTTCTTCTGGGCGTCGAGGGCAGCGGTCATCTTGAGGACCTTGCCGTCGAAGGCGAACTGGTAGGAGCCGGTCCACACGAAGAAGTCGGAGTTTGCGACGTCCATGACGACCTTGCCGGTCTTCGCGGTGCCCACGGCCTTGCCGTCAGCGATGCCCGTGTCCCAGACCTTCTTCCAGTCCACGTTGACCGCCTTGCCGGTGGAGGAGAAGTCGGTGGCGATAGTGTTGTCGGTGGCGCCGATGACCCGCGACTTGATGGTCGTGACGGGCAGCGTGAGCTTGCCGGTGGCGTCGGTGACGATCTCGAACGCGGTGCCACGGTGAATATAGCGGACCATGATGACGCCGGCGGCGGTCTTGGTCACGGTCAGGTTGTCACCGGTCCGGATGCTGTCGTTCGCAACGGCATAGAGCATGAGGTTGCGAAGCGATCCGGGGAGGGTGGCTTTGCCCTTCACGTCGAAGCGGTAGGCGTTGAACACCTCGGTGGACTGCTGCTTGCTCGCGCCGGAGGTTGCGTCCGCGCCGGGGGCGAACTGGTCCTTGTCGACCGAGTTCACCAGGCCTTTGAACGTCAGGTAGTTCGCCGCGTAGTCCTTGGCGACCGTGTTCACCTGCATGTCGATGGTGAGGTCGGCGGCGGAGAGGGCGACCGCGGTGAGCGCGAAGAGCGCCATGCTGATAAGAGCGAGCTTCTTTGTCATTCGTTGCCTCCTTTGGCATCCTGAGAGCTGAGACCGTGCATGTCGAAATGTGCTTACGGGGACGAAATTGCGATATCACATTTCCTTATCGTGAATGTATTCATCATAGATAGATCTGGGATATTTGTCAACTAGTTCGATCATCTACCCCAGGCAGAGACGGCAAAGTGAGAGTGAAGCAGCTCCCGCCCGGCACCGAGGTGTACCTGAGAAACCCGCCGTTGCGGGCTGCGAGGTTCCTGGCCAGGTAGAGGCCAATACCAGAGCTTCCGCTGCCGGTGTTCTTCAGAGAGAACAGCTCGGCCGCGCGATCGGGGGCAACCCCGCCTGCCGTGTCCCTCACGACGATGTCGACAGCCTTCCCCGCGTGCTGGCCGAGCACGGAAATTTCGCGGTGCCCGTCCGACTCGCCCGTGAATGCATCCACGGCGTTGCGAAGGACGTTGAGGAGTATCTGCTCTATCTCCCGCGGCCGTCCCTGCAGGCGAAGCCCCGGCTCCACGTGCACGGACAGGCAGATGCCGACAGGCCGCCACGCCGGGCGCGCCACGCGTGTGAGCCGCTCGACGAGCTCCTTCACGTCCAGGATGCGGGCATCCTCCCTGCCCTCGCGGCCGAGCCTCTCGAGATATTCCACCGCGGACGATCCACCGGAATCCGCGTGCTCGGCAACGAGGTCCAGGCACGCGTTTTTCTCCGACGCGCCCGTTGCCTGCCTGCCGTGCTGCGCGGTTGCCTTCACCGCGGCGAGCACGTCCTTAAACTCGTGCGCGGCGCCGAGAGCGAGCAGGCCCGCTGCGATGAGCCTGTCCTGGAGCACGAGCGCGTGCCTGCTGTCCAGGAGGCGCGCGTAGGTCTGGCGCATGAGCTTTCTCTGCCGTGCCAGGCGGTCGACATAGCCGCTGGAGGTGAGCGGGGAAAGGTAGCCCTGCTCGAAGAGCATGAACCCCACCAGGAGGAGAAGCGGCGCGACGAGCCAGTCCGACATTCCCGCGGGCACGAGGCCTGCCGCGTCCGCGCAGCATGCAGCATCCCAGGCGGCCGAGAGGGCAACGAGGACCGCGTCCGCGGGATCACCGGTCTTTCTCTGCAAGCTGACGAGGAGCGCCAGGGGAGGCAGCGAAAGCGCGGCGAGGACGGCCGCATGCAGGGCGCCGCGATGCGGCAGGACCGGGCCGAAAAGGTCCAGTCCCAGCAGGAACAGGGCGACCGCCCCGGCTGCGATGGTCCAGCCGAGCGCTCCCCGACGCTGGTTCACCACCAGGAGGAGGTCAGCGGTGAACGCGAGGACTGCAATGGGGCCGAGGATGTCGCCGACGGTTCCCCGCGGCACCAGCAGCCAGGCGGAAAACGCTGCCAGGAGGCAGCACATCCAGGCTGTCTCGCGGCGTGCTTCCCGGTGCCGGAGGCGGAAAAGGACGCAGGCGAGCTCACCGAGGGAAAGCGTGACCAGGGAAACCCGGACAACCGGGAGGACATTTTGCATTGACGTCGAGGATAGCGCAGGCACCGGTGGCCTGCAAGGCCGGCGATTCTCATGTTGCACCTTCAACAGGATCGCAGACCCTTGCAAAGGGCCAAGAACGGCCCTTTGAGAGTCGTACAAAATGAAAATTTGCTCCCTCGGAGTCAAACCGAGAACTGCTGCTGCAAGGCGGCCGTCGTTGACCGGTGGAGGCGGAGCAGGTACATTCCGCCCATGAAAATAACGGACCTGAAATGCGCGATCATCGGGGACAACCCGGTCATCCGCATCACCACCGATGCGGGCATCGAGGGATGGGGCGAAGCGGAGAACTCCAAGCCGTACCTGAAGCCCCACGTGCTGTTCTACCGACAGTACCTCCTCGGCGAGGACCCCACCAACGTGGAGCGCGTGATGCTGAAGATCCGCCGCCAGGGCGGGTTCAAGCCATGGGGCAGCGCGGTAAGCGCCATAGAGTGGGCCCTCTGGGACATCGCCGGAAAAGCGGCGGGCCTTCCGGTGTACAAGCTCCTGGGCGGCAAGGTGCGTGACAAGGTCAGGGTCTACAACGGCGGCGTTCGTTTCCCCATGGCGGGATCATCACCGGAGGACTACGCCGCGGACGTGAAGAAGCAGGTGAAGAGCCCCGAGGGGTTCACCATTATCAAGGAAGCTGTGGCGTTTCACAGCGCAATGCCGAAGGACGTGCCGCACTTCTCCTACGGCGAGTATCATTCCGGCGGCATGCATCCCAACAGAGGGCCGATGACGGAGAAAGGCCTGAACCACGTGATCGCGTGCGTCGAAGCGATGAAGGCGGCGCTGGGAGAGGAGGTCGGCCTCGCCCTGGACTGCGGACCGGGGTGGATGGTGCCGGACGCCATCCGCTTCGCCAGGGCGCTGGAGCGGTTTCACATCATGTGGGCCGAGGACCTCATCACGGGCGACTACGTTCCCTACACGCTGGCCGACGTATTCCGCGAGGTCACGAGGAGCACCTCCACCCCCATCCATACGGGGGAGCAGGTCTACCTGCGCCAGAACTTCAAGGAGCTCATCGAGACGCACGCAGTGAACGTGATCGGTCCGGATCCCGCCGACGTGGGCGGTATGGCGGAGCTGAAATGGATCGCCGAGTATGCGGACCTCCACGGCATCCTCATGGCCCCGCACGGGGTCATCGACGGCGTGTTCGGGGTTGCCGCGCACGCGCAGGTGGGCGCAACGCTCCCCGCCAACTTCATCGCGTTCGAATACCCGCACGCCCAGCAGATGTGGTGGTACGACATCGTGAAGGGGCTGCCCAGCCCCATCGTGAAGGACGGCATGATCGAGGTGTGGGACAGGCCGGGCCTGGGTGTCGAGTTTATCAAGGACAAGGCCGTGCAGTACCTCAAGGAGGAGGACAAGGCGTTCTTCGATTGATGCTGGACCGGTGACCCTTTGAAGCAGGAGCGCCGGGCGGGCTACGTCCGGCGCTTCTCCATGAAAAGCAGTTGGAGTCCCGGGATGTCCTGGAAATCCCCTCGATTGCCGGTGAGAAGGGCGTCGCCGTGCTGGATGGCCTGGCATGCAATCCTTGCGTCGTGAATGCGAAAGTCAGCCCCCTTCCCGGATTGAGCCTGTTTACCGCGGCATCCTCCGGCAGCGTTCGGTACAGGTCACCCATTGCTTCGGGCGCGGTGAGCCATGGCGTGCCCGGGATGATGCGGGCAATAGGATGCTTGCCCTGTCTCGTTTGGCCTGTGGCCCTGGGCTGCTACCCCTTGTCCATCAGTTCGACGATCGTCTCCGGCGTGCCCGGACCACCACGGACCGCTTCGTAGCGCTCGAATTGCCCGTCATCCGGGCGGAACCAGTAGAGCGCGCTCCAGAAGAACCGGAGAATCCCGACCGGCTGGGCCCGGACGCGCACGGCATCGACCTGCTCCCCGTCCACGGTCACCTCCTCGCTGCCCTCGCTGCGTGCCTGCAGCAGGTAGGCGTTAGCGTCCCAGGGGTTGACGATCCAGAACACGAGGGCGTTGCGGGAGCCGCCGGTGACGAGGTCATGGGCTGAGCGCTCAAAGGACTCGTACCAGGGCCGCTGGTCGATCGCGATCCGCTTCGACACCGGCTTCCCCCCGAAGATGCCGCCGAACACCAGTGTATTCCCGCTGCGGACAACCGTGTAGTCGATGCGCCGCGCAGGGCTCGTCACGTGGTAACTCAGCGTGAGAAGAGCGTTGTCCAGCCGGACATCGTGCATGTCGCCGTCGCTCAGGCGGGACTGCATCAGGTACCCGTCCGGAAGTATCTCCTCGCTGATTCTATTGGTGACCTGTCGCACGCCGGTGGTTTCGCGGTAGAGAAGGGAGGATTGAGCGATGCTCGGACCCGGTGCGCCGACGAGGAGGCAAAGAACTGCAAGGGATGCGGTTGGTCGCCTCATCATTGAAGAAGATACGTTCCTGCGTACGGGCCGGCAAACGGGGCCGCTCGACCTGGCGTGACAGGCGTTTTTACATTCCATGGACGCTCTGGGACTACGTGTTCGGCACTGTGCCCGCCGATCCTGCCCGCGGCAGCGCGGCCGTCGTGGATTCTA
This sequence comes from uncultured Spirochaetota bacterium, assembly GCA_963768665.1. Taxonomy (GTDB): domain Bacteria; phylum Spirochaetota; class Spirochaetia; order SZUA-6; family Fen-1364; genus Fen-1364. The sequence goes on from CAVYIU010000010.1 coordinate 98,644, forward strand.
CCGTCCGCCCGAAGGGGCCGGCTCCCCGCGGCTGATCGCGACCATCCACTGCACCGACAGCAGGAACCCCGAGGGCCGCGTGGAGCGGTGCCGCACCCCGTCGAAGGCGACGTAGCGCACGCTGCTTCCCGCCGCCCGCAGCGCGGCGACGAACCGGTCCTGGCTTGCCGTGGTGACCACGAAGTCGGCGTTTCCCTGGACGATCAGCGCGGGCAGCTTGTGCCCGGAGAGGCCCGCCTTGTTCTCCTCGAGCCTGGCCGCGAACGCGGGCATGATGCTCGCCAAGCGATTGTTGTTGAGGGCCTGGTGGAAATCGGTCCGGTAGAGCCGTGTCGCATCCGCGGGGTAGTAGACCTGGAACTCGTCCACGCACATGCGCTCGGCGTCCGCCGCGAGGGTGGAAGCCCACCGGTCCACGAGGATGCGCGACGGATCCACGTCGGCCGTGCCGTACATCTGCTGCCAGGCATACAAAAGAAAAGGCGAATAGACCGGTCCCTCGCGGAGGAGCGCCGTCACGTCGGTAGTAGCCCCGAAGCCGATGATCCCGGCCAGTGGAACCTCGGGCGCGTACGACGGCCGCAGGTCCGCCGCGGCAAAGGCGGCGTGCCCGCCCTGCGAGTACCCCGCCGCGAAAACGTGCGGCGCGGCCCGCACGGGGTGTGCGCCGGTGGCGAGGAAGCCGAGCGCGGCGCGGGCGGCATCCAGCATCACGTGTCCCTCGGCCGCCTTGCTGAAGTAGCGCTGGGGCCGCGCGGGGTCGTCGAAACCGATGTAGTCGGGAAAGATGACGATGAAACCCTGCCCGGCGTAGGAGAGCATGTTCGCCGTGTACCAGCCCAGCCGGCGGACCTCGGGCTGCTCCAGGGACGGCGCGCACGCGTCGGACAGCCCGGTGGTGCCGGAGCCGAAGACGAGGACCGGCCGCTCCCCGCCCCCGGGCACGCGCGGCACGAACACCTGCGCCTTTGCTGCGACGGGCGTGCCGTCGAAATCCTCGCTCGCGAACGTCAGCACCCAGGATTCCGCCTCGTAGCTCATGCGGGGAACCGGGTACGTCTCGAAGAAGCCGGCCGCCTGCCGTTCGATCTCGCCCGTGCTGGCCACGCCCAGGAGCTGCCGCGTGAGAACCGTGCCGTGCGCGCGGCTGCAGCAACCCGCGGCGCCGTGACGAGCGCGAGACACAGCGCTGCCGCGCGGACGATCTGTCTCATCAGTGGTTGGCAATCCCCGAAGGCGGGGTCCGACCGGCGACACGTGCCGCCATCCAGGCAAAGGCCTCGCGAAAACCCGCCTGGCGGGTGTCGTGGCGCACGCCCTTGTAAATGCTGACCTGGACGGCGCTCCCTTTCCGGCGGAGCGCCTCCGCGAAGGCGGTCTGCGAATGCACGGAGACAACGACGTCTTCGGTGCCTTCGAGGATGAGGGCCGGCACCTTGTGACCGGTCAACCCGGTGCTGTTCTCCCTGATGATGCGGTCGATACTGGGGTATTTCTCGGTGAGCGTGCCCGCCATCAGCGCATCGGCGAATTCCGTGCGGAACATCTCGCGCGGCTTCCACGGGTAGTACGCCTGCATGCCGCCGATGCACTGGCGCGTCACGTCGTCTTCCAGCGTGTCCGCCCACTCGGGCAGAAGGATCTTCGCGGGGTCGAACTGGGCCGTCCCGTACATCTTCGCGTAGGTGTAGATGGCCATGGGCGCATCCACGGGGAACTCGCGGAAGAGCGTCGTCACGTCGGCGGCAGGGCCGTAGCCTATGACGCCGGAGAGGGAGACGTCGGGTGCGTAGGTCGCCTCCAGGTCTGCCGCGGCGAATGCCGCGTGACCACCCTGGGAAAAGCCCGCGACGAAGGGCTTCAGGCTCTCGATGCCCGTGGCGGACGCGGGGTGGGTGGAGAGGAATGTCCGCACGGCCCTGACGGTGTCCAGCATCACGCGGCCTTCGGCCACGGCGCTGTAGAAGGGCTGGAGGCGTCCCTTGTCGGCGAAACCCATGTAGTCCGGCAGGACGCCGACCACGCCCTGGCCTGCCCAGGTGAGCACGTGCGTGCGGTACAGGCCCCAGCGGATCCCCGCGATGTGCTCCCGCGAGACCCGGCAGGCAGCCGTGATCCCCGTCGATCCGGAGCCGAAAACGTACAGCGCGCAGGGCGCCGTGCCGGTGAGACGCGGGATGAAGAGCTGGGCCGTGATGGTTGCCGGGGCGCCGTCGGGATACACGCTCTTGAACGTGAGGAGCCAGGAATCCACCGTGAGAAGCGCCTTCGGCGCTGCCAGCGGCTCGAAGAGGACGGCAGCCAGCGTGTCGATGGCACCGGGTGAAAGCGTTTCCACGAGCGTCGCGCTGGTAAGGGGGACAGTGACATCGGCCGTCCCCGCCGCCGCGGCGTACGCCGGCAGGAGAAGCGCCAGGAAAACGAGGAGACAGGTTGGCTTGATCATGCCGGTGAGCTCGTGCACGAGTGAAGCGCACACCCCGGCAGGCCGTCAAGCCAGCGTGCTACTGCTTCGCGACAGCGTGCTGCTGCATCGCGAACCGCGCGCTACTCGACACGGGGCGCAGGCCGGGCTACGATTCGCCGAGGATCACCCCATGCATCGTCGCCTCGTTGCCGTCTGCATCGTGCTTTTCCTCGCTGCCGCAGCCTTCGGGCCGCTCGGCGCTGCTCCCCAGTCCGTCTACGGGCCCTCCGCCCCAGGTGACTCGGCCTTCGTGCGCGTGGTGAGCCTCCTCCCGGATCCCGTGCGCGTGAGCCTCGGTGCCACGCGGATCGGGCCGGTGAGCTACGGTACCGTCTCTTCGTACCAGCCGGTGGTACCCGACATCTACGAGGTGCGCGCGGGCGGCCAGGAGCTCGAGGTGGTGCCGAAGTCCGGCGCGTACCTCACCGTTGCCTGCACCCCGCAGGGGATCATCCTGTTCGATGATCCTCCCCACACCAACCCGGCACGCGTGCAGGTCTTCCTGTACAATCTCACCGGCATCGCACGCCTGGACTTGAAAACAGCGGACGGGAAGACCGCCGTCATCGCCGGGGTGAAGACCGGGGATTCCGCACAGGTGGTCGTCAACGCCGTGACCGTGTCCCTCGCGGTCTACAACGGCACGACGCTCGTGAAGGCCATGGGTTCCATCGCCCTGCAGCGGGGCGCCTCGTACAGCGTATTCGCCATGGGTGACGCGGCGCGCGTGTCGCTCCTGGCCGCGAAGGCGGACGTGAAAGTCGAGTAGCGGCGCATGGCCTTTGCGAGCGCCACGTTCCTTTTCCTCTTCCTTCCGATCGTTCTCGTCGGGTGGCACGCCCTGCCCGCGAAAGCCCGCGTTCCCTTCCTCCTCCTCGTGAGCTGGGTCTTCTTCGCGTGGTGGCGCGTGGATTTTCTTGCGCTCCTCGTGGGCGCCAGCGTTGCCACCTGGCTCCTGGGAGGCATGATCGCCGGGCGCGCGCGGCAGGCCGGCGGCGCGTGTCTTTCTTGCCGTGGGCATCGCGCTGAACGTCGGCTGCCTTGCGTTCTTCAAGTATGCAAACTTCGGCATCACCACGCTGAACGCGCTCCTCGCGGCGACCGGGGTCGCCGCCGGTGCCCGGTGCGCATATCGCGCTCCCCGTCGGCATCTCGTTCTTCACCTTCAAGGCCGTGAGCTACCTGGTGGACGTGTACACGGGCACCGCCGCCGCCGCGGGTGGTTTCGTGGAGCTCGCCGCGTACGTGGCGCTGTTCCCGCAGGTCACCGCCGGTCCGATCGAGCGATTCTCGCCGTTCTCGGCGCAACTGAAATCACCCGAGCGTTCATTCGATTCCTACTCGGAAGGAGCGGCCCGTTTTCTCCTGGGCTTCTGCAAGAAGATCCTCGTGGCGGACACGGTCGGGCCCATCGTCAACGCCGCCTTCACTCTCCCGGCGCCGACATTCGTCGACTCGTGGATCGGCACCGCGGCGTACACCATGCAGATCTACTACGACTTCTCCGGCTACTCCGACATGGCCATCGGCCTCTGCCGCATGCTTGGCCTGAAGAGCATGGAGAACTTCCAGGCGCCGTACCTCTCCGCGAGCATCGGGGAGTTCTGGAGGCGCTGGCACATCAGCCTTTCCTCCTGGCTGCGCGATTACGTCTACTTTCCCCTGGGAGGGAACAGGCGGGGCACGACCCGCACGTACGTGAACCTCATGCTGGTCATGCTCATCGGAGGCCTGTGGCACGGCTCGTCGTGGACGTTCGTGCTCTGGGGCGCGTGGCACGGCTCTCTTCTCGTGGTGGACCGGCTGCGGCGGAATGCGCGCCCCCTGCCGCGGCCGCTGGGCGTTGCCCTCACCACCGTCGCGGTGGCCGCGGGATGGGTCATCTTCCGCGCGCCGTCACTCGCCGCAGCGGCAGCCATGTACGGGGGCATGCTCGGCCTGCACGGCGCGGGTCTCAGCGCGGACCTGGGGTGGCAGCTTTCCCGGCTCTCCACGTTCGTGCTCGCCGCTGCCCTTGTTGTCACCTGGGCCGGTCCGTGGGCCATGAAGCGGATGGCGACGGGCGGGATGGCAGGCGGAAAGGCCTGGGGGTGGCTGTCCCGGTGGACGTCGGGGCGCGCGTGGGTGGCCCTTCTCCCGCTCTTCCTCCTCGGCCTGCTCAAGATCATGGCCGAAAGCTATGCGCCGGTCCTCTATGCGAAATTCAGGAAGGCAGCCGGTCGATTCTCCTGGCCGTCGTCACGGCCGGCCTCGGCGTGAGCCTCTTCGACCGCTCCCTGCGCAGGTCACCCGGCACGACAGGGATCCTGCAGGGCAGGTGGTCCTCGGAGTGGCAGGCCGCTTTCGAAGATGCCCTGCCGGTGCGCGCCGGCGCCGTGGCGCTCTGGACGCTCCTGCGCTATGACATCTTCGGGGAAGCCCGGCCCGAGGTGCTCGTGGGAGCCGACGGCTGGCTCTTCTCCGCGGAGGAGTTCGACCCCCCGGCGGCGCTCTCCGTGCCGCTGGAGAGCGCCGTGCAAAGGGTCGCCGCGACGCGCGACCTGCTCGCCGCCAGGGGGATCGATCTCGTCGTGGCCCTGGTTCCCACGAAGGCGAGCGTGGAGAGGGCGCACCTGGGGCGCTACGCCATCCCGCCGGTCATCGACGCGCGCTACGCCGCCGCGCTGCAGGCCTTTGCCGGCGCGGGCGTCGCCGCGCCGGATCTCCGTACGCCCATGAGCGCGGCGGCGGCGAGCACCGACATGTACCTGCGCACGGACACGCACTGGACGCCGCAGGGCGCGCAGCAGGCGGCCGCGATCCTCGCCGGCGCGGTCGTCCCGCTCCTGGACAGGCACGAATCATCCCGCACGTCCTTTGCCACCGAGTCCGGCGCGCGCCGCGTCGTTTCCGGTGACCTGCTGAAGTTCGTGCCGCTCGGTCCGTGGAAGGGGCGCGGTCCTGCCCCGGACCAGGTTTCTGAAACCGTGACGAAGCCCGCGCCAACCGACACCGACACGAACGATCTCTTCGGGGAGCTTGACATCCCCATAGCGCTGGTGGGTACGAGTTACAGCGTGAACGCCGTGTCGGGATTCGAAGGGGCGCTGAAGGACGCGGTGGACGCCGACCTCCTCAACGTGGCAGTCGAGGGACAGGGTCCTTTCGCCCCGATGACCGCGTACCTTGCCAGCAAGGCAATCGATGATCCCCGCCCGGACATCCTCGTCTGGGAGATTCCCGAGCGCTACCTCGTGCCGGGCCCCACGGGGCGCTGAGCCGTCAGCACGCGCGCGAAACGAGCGGGGGCGGGCGCCGCCGCCGTCGAGCCGGGCCTGTCGTTGACACCGAGGTCGTGGGCTGTAGAATCGGCAGGGGAGGTGCGGTGCCATGAAGAAGTTTCTCAACCAGCCGAAGGACTTTGTCGACGAGATGCTGGAAGGCATCCTGGCTGCCCACCCCGACCAGATCGCCTTCACCGCGGGAAACCGGCGCTGCATCGTGCGCGCCGGCGCGCCGGTGAAAGGCAAGGTAGGGATCGCCACGGGGGGCGGCTCGGGGCACCTGCCGCTGTTCCTCGGCTATGTCGGCCGCGGCATGCTGGACGGCTGTTCCGTGGGCGGCGTCTTCCAGTCCCCCAGCGCGGAACAGATGCACAACGTGACGCGCGCCATCAATGGCGGCGCCGGCGTGCTGTACATTTATGGCAACTACGGCGGGGACAGGATGAACTTCGACATGGCGAAGGACATGGCCGCCCTGGATGACGTCACGGTGGAGCAGGTTGTCGGGGCCGAGGACGTTGCATCGGCACCGAAGGGGCAGGAGGGGAAGCGCCGCGGCGTGGCCGGCATTTTCTTCCTCTACAAGTGCGCCGGCGCCATGGCTGAGGCTCTTGCACCGTTGGCCGAGGTGAAGCGCGTGACAGAGAAGGCGGCAGCCAACGTGCGCACCATGGGCGTCGCGTTCTCGTCAAACATCATCCCCGAGGTCGGCACGCCGCATTTCGTCATCGGGGAGAACGAGATGGAGATCGGGATGGGCATCCACGGAGAGCCGGGGATCCGGCGAGGCCCGCTGCGCGCCGCGGATGCGGTGGTCATGGAGATGATGGAGGCCGTGCTCGCCGACCTGCCGTTCACCGGAGGGTCCGAAGTGGCAGTGCTCGTCAACGGCCTGGGCGCCACGCCGAAGGAGGAACTCTACGTCATCTACCGCAAGGTGGCGCATGTCTTGAAGGAAAAAAGGATTTCCGTGTTCCACGCGTATGTCGGGGAGTTTGCCACTTCCCTGGAGATGGCCGGGGCGTCCATTTCGCTGCTGAAGCTGGACGACGAGCTGAAGAAGCTCCTCGCGCGGCCCGCGCAGACCCCCTTCTTCGAGCAGGGGCAGCTTCCCGTATGACCTCGCTTGGCATCACGGACCTGAGGGCGATTCTCGCGGGCATCGCCGGTATCATGACGGAGAAGAAGGCGGAGCTCATCCGGCTGGACAGCGCCATGGGTGACGGCGACCTCGGCCTCACCATGGAGAAGGGCTTCGCAGCAGCCCGCGATGAGGCGGCGACGATCGACGAGCCTGACCTCGGCAGGTTCCTCATGAAGATCGGCATGGCCATCGCCCGCAGCGCCCCGTCGACGATGGGCACGCTCGTTGCCACGGGATTCATGTCGGGCGGGAAGGCGGTCGGGGGAGCTTCCGCGCTCGGCGCGGCGGAGATGGTGAGGTTCTTTGACGCATTCACGGCCGGCGTCATGCAGCGCGGGAAATCGAAGCCGGGTGAAAAGACCGTGGTCGATGTTCTCCTCCCGGCGTCCCAGGCTCTTGCTGCCGCGGTGGCGGACGGGGCCGACCTGCCCACCGCGTTCCGAAAGCTCGGGGAAGCTGCGGAGGAGGGCAGGGCGCGTTCGAAGGAGATGGTCGCCCAGCACGGACGACCCGCCTACTACCAGGAGAAGTCCGGGGGCCAGGACGATCCGGGCGCCGTGGCGTGCCTGCACCTCCTCGAGGGATTCTGCCGCTACATCTGCGGCCCGGGCTGAGCGCGGCGTTTCGGCATCAGCGACCTGCGCTGCCTGGTCACCGGCATCCGGCAGGGCTTCCGGATCAGCGCCCCGGCAAGAGCAGGATCTTCAGGACGCCCTGGGCGCCGGTCTCGATCAGCTCCACGCCCCGGGTGAAGTCGGCCAAGGGCAGCTCGTGCGAAACGAGCCGCTTCACGTCGATCCGGCCCTCGGAGAGCAGCCGCACGGCCTGCAGGGAGTTGCGCACGGAGGTGTACGAGGAGAGGAGGGTGAGGCCCTTGCGGAAGACCGCGAATGCGTCAATCGACACGCGTGATCCGGAGGGCGGCACGCCGAAGAGCAGCACGCGTCCTCCCGGCCGCACCCACTGGGTGGCGCGCTCCATGAGCGCGGGGACGCCGGTGGCGTCGATCACGGCATCGAAGGCGTCGACAGGGAGCTCGTCCGCCGACGCGAGGATCGTGCCGGCGCCCTCGCTCTTCGCCAGGCCGCGCCGGCTTTCGCTGCGATCGACCACGGTGATGTCCGAAGCTCCCATCAGCAGCGCGGTCTTCATCAGGAGGTTGCCGATCGGGCCTGCACCGACGACCAGGATGCGGTCCGCCGGTGTCGGGTCCAGGCGCTGCATCCCGTGCAGGACACAGGAGAGCGGCTCCACGAACGCGGCCGCGGCAAAAGGGAGGTCCCCGATGCCGAACACGGCGTTCTCGGGAGCGCAGACGGCATCCGCGAACCCCCCCGGCAGCGTGACGCCGATGCCCTTCCAGTTCTCGCAGAAGTTCTGCCTGTTGGAGAGGCAGGCCGGGCAGTTGTTGCACGCGACGTTCGGCTCCACCGTCACGCGGTCACCGGGGCGGAAGCGCCTCACCTCGCTGCCCACGGCCGCGACGGTGCCGGAAAGCTCGTGCCCGGGAACGACCGGGTAGGTGCCGAGATACTCGCCGCGGTAGATGTGGACGTCAGTGCCGCAGATGCCGCAGGCGGCCACGTCAATGACCACGTCGCGGGGACCGGGGGTCGGGCGCGGGGCGGAGCGGACCGCGGCGCTCCCTGGCTTGTCGATGAAGAGTGCTTTCATTGCGAGGCCATTCTGATGGAGAATGGGGCGGCCCGCAAGGAGACGCGGCGTCCGGGGAAAAAGCCTGCGCGCTTACCCCGCTCAGCCCGCTTCCAGTCTCCTGATGAGCTCCGGCACTACCTGGAAAAGGTCCCCCACTATTCCGAAATGCGCCACGTCGAAGATCGGCGCGTTGGGGTCCGAGTTGATGGCGATGATCATGTCGGCGCCCTTCATTCCCGCGAGGTGCTGGATGGCGCCGCTGATGCCGCACGCGATGTAGACCTTCGGCTTCACCGTCTTCCCGGTCTGCCCGACCTGGTGCGAGTACTGGATCCACCCCGCGTCCACCGCGGCGCGTGAGGCGCCCACGGCGCCGCCGGTCGCCATGGCGAGCTTCTCGATGAGGGAGAAGTTCTTCGGGTCCTTGATGCCGCGTCCGCCGGAGACGATCACGTCCGCTTCCACGAGGTTCACCGTCGCCGTCTTTTCCTCGACGAACTCGAGGAACTCGAGCTTCGTCGTCGGCACCGGGATGTGATTGAGCTCGACCACCTTGCCGCTCGGCGCGGAGACCTTCTCCGCCGGCTTCATGACCTTGTGGCGCACGGTGGCCATCTGGGGCCGGTGGTTCTGCGTGAGGATCGTGGCCATGATGTTGCCGCCGAATGCGGGCCGGGTCTGGCGCAGGAAGCGCGTCGCGGGGTCGATCTCCAGCTCGGTGCAATCAGCGGTGAGGCCGGTGAGGATCTTCGCGGCGACGCGGGGCAGGAGCGAACGGCCCACGACGGTCCCGCCGCCCAGGAACACGGCCGGCTTCTTCTCCATGAGGATCTCCGCCACGAGCTCGGACTGTACGTCCTCGTCGAAGTCGCCGATGGACGGGTTGTCGATCATCCAGATCTCGTCCACGCCGTAGGAAAGGAGCTCGTCGGTGTACGCGCGCACCCCCTTGCCGATCAGGATGGCAGTCACCGGTTCGTTGAGCGCCGTCTTCAGCTCGCGGGCCGCGCCGATGATCTCGGGCACGACGGAGGCGATCTTCCCGAGCCTGTGCTCGGCGTAGACGCAGATGCCGGCGTACTTCGTGATGTCCTGGCCCTTGTAGGTGGTACGAGTGATCACGATGGCGCCATAGCGCTTGCACGCTTCCACGCAGGCGCCGCAGAGGGTGCACTTGCCCAGGTCAATGACGGCGGTGGGCTTGTCCTCGCGGGCCCCGATGGGGCCGCTCAGCGTGATGGCGTCGTAGGGACATGCCTTCACGCAAAGGCCGCAGCCCACGCAGTTTTGTGTAATGACGCGGATGGGGTCCATGTGCGCCCTTCCTTATTTCCTGCGGATCGTGATGCCCGCGGCGGTGATGGCGGAAAGAAGCTCGCTCACCGTCTGGGCCGGCTCGCCGGTGAACTTCTTTCCCTCCGAGGGTTTCGCGGGGGTGAAGATCTTCATGACCTGCGTGGGTGACCCGTTCAGCCCGAGCCTCTCGAGGTCGGCCCCGATGTCCGCCGCTTTCAGCACGGGTATCTCGGCCTTCTTCGCGGCGAGCTTCCCTTTCAGGGAAGGCAGGCGTGGAATGTTGATCTCCTTCACCACGGTGAGGACCACCGGCAGCCGTGCGGCAATGCGCGCGTACCCGTCTTCCAGCAGCCGCTCCACGACGATCCTGCCGTCCTTGATCTCCTCGATCTTCCTGATGTCGGTGACGTGGGAAATACCGAGGTTCTCGGCGACGCCCGGCCCGACCTGGCCCGTGTCACCGTCGATCGCCTGGCGGCCCATGAGGAGGATATCCGCGCCGCCGAGATGGCGGATGGCGCACGAGAGGGCGTACGCCGTGGCAAGCGTGTCGGCGCCGGCAAAGGCCCGGTCCGACACGAGGTACGCGTTGTCCGCCCCGAGGCTCAGCGCCTCGCGCAGGGCGTCGGCGGCCTGCGGGGGGCCCATGGTGATCACGGTCACCGTGCCGCCGTGCTTCTCCCTGATACGGATCGCCTCCTCGATGGCATAGACATCGAAGGGATTGACGATGGACGCGACACCTTCGCGCACGAGGGTGTTCGTCTCGGGGTTGATCCTCACGTTGGTGGTGTCGGGCACCTGCTTGATGCAGACGATGACCTTCATGGCAGGCTCCTACGCCTTGGCGCGCACCGCTTCCTTGATCAGGCTCAGCGCGATGACCTCGCGCTGGATCTGGTTGGTGCCTTCGTAGATCTGCGTGATCTTCGCATCGCGCATCATCTTCTCCACGGGGTACTCTTTCATGTACCCGTAGCCGCCGAGCACCTGCACGGCGTCCGTGGTGACCTTCATGGCGGTGTCAGAGGCGAACACCTTCGCCATGGCCGACAGGCGCGAGACATCCTTTTCACCCGAATCGATGCTGCGAGCCGCCGCGTAGCAGAGGGCGCGTGCCGCTTCCACCTGCGTGGCCATGTCGGCGAGCATGAACTGGATGCCCTGGAATGACGATATTGTCTTGCCGAACTGCTTGCGCTCGCGGGAGTACCGGGCGGCCACGTCCAGGGCGCCCTGGGCGATGCCCAGCGCCTGCGCCGCGACGCCCGGGCGGGACTTGTCCAGCGTTTTCATCGCCACGAGGAACCCCATGCCTTCCTTCGCGAGAAGGTTCGTCTTGGGGACCCGGCAGTCCTGGAACACGAGCTCGCGCGTGACGGAGGCGCGGATGCCCATCTTGTTCTCCTTCTTGCCGAAGGTGAATCCCGGATGACCCTTTTCCACGAGGATGGCGGAGGAGCCGCGAACGCCGCGCACGGGATCGGTCAGGGCGATGACCGTGTAGACGGTGGCTTCCCCGCCGTTGGTGATCCACTGCTTGGTGCCGTTGATCACGTAGGAATCCCCATCGGGCTTCGCCGTGGTCTTGATGCCCGCGGCATCGCTCCCGGCGCCCGACTCGGTGAGGCCGAACGCAGCGAGGATCTCCCCCGCCGCGAGCCGCGGCAGGTACTTCTTCTTCTGCTCTTCAGTGCCGAAGAGCATGATCGGGATGGTGCCCAGGCCCGAGGCAGCGTAGGCCAGCGCGATGCCGCTGCACGCGCGCGAGAGCTCCTCCACGACGAGGCACAGCTCGAACATGCCGCCGCCCAGGCCGTCGTACTCCGTCGGGATGAAGACGCGAAAGAGATCGGACTGCGCAAGCGTCTTCACCACTTCCCAGGGGAACTCGCCGGTTTCGTCGAGCTCGGCCGCGATGGGCGCGACCTTCTCCCGGGCGATCTGCGCCGCGAGGTCCCTGATCATTTTCTGGTCGTCGCTGAGGAAATAGTTCACCTACAGCCCCCCCTCTCCCGGAAATGCTTACTGAATCGGTATGCTTCGAGCTTGCCCCAGCGCGGCTTCCAAGTCAAGAGGGCGCGGGCCAGGAAAGAGGCGGTTGGAGGTGGGAAAAGGGTCGAGATTGCCATATGATGGGGAAGTGAACCTGCGCGTCGCCTGCTTTGCCGTGCTGGTCGCGGCGGTTGCTTTCGCCGCATCCGCGAAGGAGCTGGCTACCGGGACCGGTGCCTTTCTCGACATGCCCTCGGGATTCACGCCTGGTGAGGGTGACGGGAATACACGCTTCTCGTACTTCGATCCCGACGGCGCCATGGAGTTCGACATCCTGATCTACGACCGCTCACGTTACGCCACCGCCGAAAACATGGCCGCTGACCTCGTGGAGCAGATGGGTTCGCACGGGGAGGTATCCAGCTTCACCTACCAGGGCCGGGCCGCCGTCATTGCCGACCTCGCCTTCTCCACGGGCACGGGTCCCCGCAAGGGCTACGGGGTGTTCGTTGCGGGAGTGACGCACGCCGACGGGACGGCCGAAAAGAGCTACGCGCTGATCGCCTCGGCGGAAAGCGCCCTGTTCGACCAGTACTCGGAGCTCATCATCTCCTGCATCGATTCCTTCTCGATCGACCGTGCGGCCCGTCGGTTCCCGGGGCCCGTCAGCCAGTTCCTCTTCCCGTGGCCCGCCGTGCGCTCCGACAGGAAGACCGCTGCGCTGCCGGCAGGCAGCGTCACGCTGCCATGGTCCACCGACGAGGAGGACCACGAGCTCTCCGTGGCGGAACGGGAATACCGGATCCTTACACTCTCCCTCGACAGCCAGACGCTCTGGGTCGATGCGTGGGCCCGGTACTACCGCATGGTCTACAAGGAGTCGGCGGCGCGGCTGGACAGCCTCGTGGAGGCCTTCGCGAAGAATCTTCCCGCCGATGATCCCACCGAGAGCGCGCGCAGGGTCCTCGCGTGGGTGCAGGGATTCGTCTACGAGCGTGACTTCGCCGGGATCGACTTCGTGCCGCCGCTCACCGCGGCATTCAACGGCCGCGGGGACTGCGATTCGCGCGCCATGGTCATGGCCATCGTGCTGGAGAAGCTCGGCATCGATTCCATCCTCATGGTGTCCCGCGATTATTCCCACGCCATGCTTGGCGTCAACGTGCCCGGAGCGGGCATACGGTTCCCGCTGAACGGCCGTTCGTATCTTGTCGCGGAAACGACGGCGGAGGTCGGCATCGGCACGATGGACGGGACGATGGGCGATTTCACGCGCTGGCTCGGCATCGATATCGGAAACTGAGGAGCACACAATGGAGACCGCGTCGTTTGCGTTCCGCGATGTCCCTGCGCCCGGCATGCTCTCCACGAGCGGGCTCACCATGGTCGATGAAAGCCTCGTCCGCGGACGGTTCGTCCCCCGCTGCTGGTCGTCCACCGGCTTTCTCCCGCGCGGCATCTGGCCCGTCCACGGCGGCGTGCCCTTCCAACACACGCCGCAGCTCGACGGGCGCGCCGAGCCGCGGGGCTGGTGCGTGATCGAGTACGCGTCCCGTGACCGGTCGCGGGGAATGGCGGGCATCTTCCGCCTGGCAGGTGATGCGCCCGAAACCTGGCGGTTCAAGGCACGCGGCCTGGACCGCGGATCGCGCTACCGCGTGAGCTGGGGCTCGACGGGACAGGCCGCGGAGATCGACGGGCTTCGGCTCGCGGAAGAAGGGCTGGAGATCCGCAGGTCCCTGCCGATGACCTCGGAGCTGCTGCTCTTTCAGCGCGCCTGAGACACCGAGCCGTCATCCGCCCCGCCGAACGGCACCGACGACGGCCGCGTGTAGGTCCGGTACCTCTTGTAGATGGTGGCACCCATGCGCGTGGCCAGCTCGGGGGTAGACGGGTTGTCGGCCGACGTCAGGGAAAGATCGACCCACTGGTACCCCTTCGCCCGCGCGCGCTTTGCCATCTCATCGATGAGGAGGAGGGCCGCGCCGCTTCCCCAGTACTCGGGCAGGATGAGCACGCTCTTCAGCGCGAGGCAGCGCGGCTTGCGGCGTGCCCACGCCAGGAGCCGCGCATAATCCCACGGGCGGCGCAGGCCGTTGAGGTGGATGAGCACCTCGTTCATGTTCGGCACCGCGGCGAACCAGCCGATGGTGCGGCCCTCGATCTCGGCGAACAGGATGAGGTCCAGGTCCGCGATGGAGAGGAACGGCTCCAGGAGGCCCTCCACCGCCTCCCGCTCCCAGGGCCTGAAATCCGGCAGGTGCGCCATGGCCTTGTTCATGAGCTCCTGCACCACCGCGACCTCTTCCCGCCACCGGCTCTTCTGCGGTGTGCGAAGGGTGACCCAGCCGTTCTTCCTGATGCGCTGAGCGAGCACGGCCGTCCGCTCCAGCGCCGCGGACGAGCCGGCGAGAGAGATCTCGTAGGCGAGGTTGTCGCCCCGCAGCGGGCGAAACCCGTTCTCCTCGAAGAAGGCCTGGTAGTACGGCGGGGTATGACCGCAGAGCATGACAGGCGGCCTGTCCCTGCCTTCGACCAGCACGCCGTACGCGTCCTCGATGTCGAGGTTGAACGGACCACTCAGCAGGTCGAGGCCGTGCGCGGTCGCCCAGCCTGCCGCGGCCTGGAACAGGGAGCGCGCCGCACGCGGATCCTCCACGCAGTCGAAAAACCCGAACATGCACTCACGCATGTGCATCTGCTCGTTGTAGGCCCTGTCGTCCGCAGCGCAGATGGTGCCCACCGGCCGGCACCCGCGCCACGCGATGAAGAACTCGGCGGCGCCACGCCGGAAGAACACGCCCCGGTTCGGGTCGCTGGTCTTCGCGCGTTCCGAAAGCAGGGGTGGCACCCAGAGAGGGTCTCCCGCGTATATCCTCCACGGAAACGTGAGGAAGAGGCGGCGTTCGCGCCGGGTGCGGACGGGGCGCACATCGATCATGGCGTTGTGCATCTGGTGACCTCATTCTACTTCCGATGCTGCCGAACGTCGAGACGCGACGACTCTGAGTCGCGCTGGACTGGACGGGCCGCTGCCGCGAGACTACAACTGCCGGGAGAATCACGAGTGACACTTTCCGATCTCGACCGCTGGCTTTCCACCTTCCTCGACATCTCCGCCCTGGCAGGCATCGACGCGAGCCAGAACGGGCTGCAGGTCGCCCGCCGCGGGCGGCGTCCGCAAGGTGGCGTTCGCCGTCGACGCGTCGATGGAAAGCTTCCGTCGCGCGGTGGAAAGCGGCGCGGAGATCCTGGTCGTTCACCACGGCATCCTGTGGGGCACGCCGCTCACGCTGACCGGCCGTCACTTCGAACGCGTGCGGTTCCTGGTGGAGAGAGACCTCGCCCTGTATGCGGTGCATCTGCCGCTGGACCGGCACCCCGAGGTGGGCAACAACATCGGGATCGCCCGCGCGCTGGGTCTGGCGGAATGGAGCCGTTCGGGACGCACAGGGGCGTGAAGATCGGGTGCAAGGGACGGTTTCCTGCCCCGCTTTCGCTGGAGGACGTGGTCGCGCTCTTCCGCGTCCGCCAGGGAGAGCCGGTGCGCACCTTCCCGTTCGGGCCGCCGCTGGTGAGCAGCGTCGGCATCGTCTCCGGCGAGGCTGCCAAGGACGTCACGCAGGCGACGGAGGAGGGGCTGGACCTGTTCGTCACCGGCGAGCCCGCGCACGAGATCTATCATCATTGCCTGGAGGCGCGAATCCATGCTATCTTTGCTGGTCACTACCACTCAGAATCCTTCGGTGTCCAGGCTGCTTGCAGACAGGCTCGCGCGGGAAACAGGGGTGGAGACGACATATCTCGATATTCCCACGGGGTTATAAATGATTCTGAACACGAAAAAGCGCGACATAAGATCGCGCCTGCTCCCGCTCGTTCTCTCCGCGGGCATCATCCTCGTGGACCAGGTCGCCAAGATCATCGTCGTGCGGGCCATCCCGCGGGGGTCATCCGTCTCCGTCATCGGTGACTTCTTCCGTATCATCCACGTGCAGAACCCCGCCATCGCGTTCAGCATCGGCCGCGGCACTGAACGCGGGTATGCGCCGGACGCTCTTCATCCTGCTCCCCCTGCGGTGATCGCCATGCTCTTCCTCTACTACCTGTTCACGCGGGACCCGCTCACGCGGCTTCCAGAAGTGGACCTTCGCCGCGCTCATCGGCGGCGGGCTGGGCAACTACGTGGACCGGATCTTCCGCCCCGAGGGCGTCGTGGATTTCCTGGATTTCAAGTTCTACGGCATCTTCGGCATGGAGCGGTGGCCGACGTTCAACCTCGCCGACATGACCGTGGTGGTCTCGGGCATCCTCCTGTTCGTCTCGTTTCTCGTTCCCACCCGTCCCGCAGGAGAAACCACATGAGCTCGAACTCAAAGATGGTGCTGTTCTTCATCGGCGCCACCGTTTTCAATATCCTCCTGATGATCGTGTTCATCGCGATCTTCATCCTGCTCATCGGTCTGCTCCTGGGCTCCAGCCCGAACCCGAACCTCTTCATGATCCTCGTCTTCGTCGGGTTCATCGCGTCCATCGTGCTCACCTTCCTCGCTACGGGAGGGTGATGAAGTGGGTCACGGTCAAGTTCCAGCTGCGAGAAGCACATTCCCCAGCTGTTCAAGGGGAAGAAGAAGAAGGAATAGGAGGCCATGGACTTCACGCAGCGTCATCACGGGACGGGAAAGCATCCGCAGCTACGACCCCACGCCGGCCGGTCGACAAGGCGGTGCTGGAGAGGATCCTCGACGCCGGCCGCATCGCCCCGTCGGCGGCCAACCGCCAGCCGTGGCGGTTCATCGTGGTCTCCTCGCGGGAGATGCTGATCCAGGTGCGCCGCTGCTACCAAAGCCGTGGTTCCAGGATGCGCCGCACATGCTCGTGGTGGCCGGGCAGCACCGGGGAGGCGTGGAGCCGGCAGGACGGGTGGAACTCCATCGAGACGGACCTCGCCATCGCCATGGACCACATGATGCTGGCCGCGGAGAACGAAGGCGTGGGCACCTGCTGGGTGGCTGCCTTCGAGCACGCCATGCTCTGCGCACCGCGCTTGGCCTGGCGTCCGACGATCGCGTGTACTGCGATCACGCCGCTGGGATATCCCGAAGCCCGGGATTCGTCAAGAAGGGCCAGAAGCAGAGGCGAAGAGGCGCGGACTGTGGCGGACGTACTGAGTCCCGCAGCTTCGACGGTGTGCCGAGGGCCGGGTCGCCTGCAGCTAGTACCCGTCGGACTTGGCGATGTTCTGGTCTTTCTTGTACAGCTCGTTGTAGATGAAGCCGCGGTTCCGCAGGTTGTCCTTGATGTGCTGCGGGAACGGCATCATGCGCCAGAAGATCCCGCGCACTTCCTTGTCCAGCTTCTGCATTCCCTGGCTTTCCTTGTTGATCCACAGCGCGTAGTCGCGGATGAAGTACTCCCGCACGTCGCCGCGCAGCTTGCGCTCCGTGAACCACTGGTAGTACTTGCCGGTGATCCCCTCTTCCATCCAGTAGTACTGCGCCTTTTCCTTGGCCACCTGCCAGCGCAGGTCCGCCATGGCGGTGAGCACCGCCACGGGAAGGTTCTTGGAGTACATGGGGATGGCCACGCGGCCGCGGCTGGTGGCGCGGTTGAACTTCTCGAACGGCTCCCAGCAGATCCCCGTGTCGCCGTAGCTGGCCAGCGAGGATGACGTTGGGCACGATGCGCGTGGTCTGGCTCTTGTAGGTGCGCATGAAAAGGCCCGGGTCCATGGCTTCGACCTGGGCCATCTCCCTGATCACGTTCTCCCGGGTGGCGATCTCGCTGGATGTTGGGACGCACGAACTGCGAGAGGAAGATCGGGAAATGGTTCCCCTGGCGGCCGACGCACATCTTGGCCATCTGGCGGATGCTCGCCCATTCGCCGACACGCGGCCTTCTGGTCCACGAGGCTGTCGGCGGAGATGCCCTCCGACTTGCGGCCCAGGTGACTCCAGCTCCTTGTCGATGCTCGCGAGCTCCGCGTAGGAGGAGACCATCTGCTGCGTCCAGCGCCGAGAGCTGGCGGAGGAGCTCCTGGATCTGGGCCAGGGCTGCCTTCTGGGTGGCGTTGAACGCGGCCTTCAGGCCCAGTACTCCTCGTTCTTGTCGTGGCGGATGAGGAGGTCCACCTGGCCCCGGAGCTGGCCTTCCCGTTCTTCCAGCTGCGAGATCTTGGCCTTCATGATGCGTGATCTCGCTGTCCCGCTGGCCCTTTTTCTTCTCCACCGCATCCAGGATCTTCTGACTGGCGTCCTTGCCGGCCTTGGCCTTGACCTCGTCCACGGTGGACGGCCGCACCTGGCCCCGGGCGATCCGCTCCAGCCATTCGTCGACGTAGCAGACGGGCTCGCCGGTGGTGTTCTCGAAGACGATGCGCGACACCATGTCGCGCAGCTCGGGGGTGAGGAAGCCGGGGGAGAGGATGCCGAAGCGCAGCAGGAGCCGCTTGGGCATGATGAGGTCCCTGTCCGGCCCGGTAGGCGACCCTGGCGCCCAGCTCCCAGAAGCGCCGAGATGAGCTGGGCGCGGAAGTGGGACTTCTCCTCGGGGTCTTCCGCCTTCATGTACTTGCCCAGCAGGTCGTGGACGCGGGTTCCCTCGTCCCCTTCCCCGCTCAAGACCTTCTTGTAGTAATCCTTGTCCTGGAAGAACGGTTTCGGGATCGTCCTGGATCTTGATGATGGTGGGGAACCGGTGCGGGTGGTGTCGACTTCCTCCGCCTTGGCCATGCGCGGTTTTTCCTCGGTGAAAAGGTCGTGGAAGTCCGGCTCGCCGGCAGCCCCGGCCAGCCTCCGAGCCGTTGTCGTCCGGCGCGGGCCTCGGCTGCTCTATGTCGAAGAGGTTCGCGATGTCAGGATCGAGTCCGTTCTGAGCAGGTGCTCCTTTTTCTTGTCCATTGGGATCTTAGTGGAGGCGACGGGAATTGAACCCACGACCTCTTGAATGCCATTCAAGCGCTCTAGCCAACTGAGCTACGCCCCCCAGGACACCACGTATAATAGAGAAACCGCCCCGCGCGTGTCAAGGCAGAGAGCACCGGCGCGAGCGGCGAAGCCGCCGGAGGCGGCGCGCACCCCGTTGACGAACAATCGGAGCCCCTTCCCCTTCCGCGACGGCCGCGGGAGGTCCACTCGGGATGGTTCTCCGGGTGCAGGAAGGCCTCGGGGTGCGGCATGAGCCCGAAAACCCTGCCCGTGGGATCGCAGATCCCCGCCACGTGCCCGTCGGACCCGTTGGGATCATCCGGGATAGCCGACGGCTCGCCGCCGGCAGCGCGCGACATACGCGCCGCGCAACGAGCCCCTGGGTCCGAGCGCCTGGAGTCAGCCTCCGGCGACCCGGCGACGAAACTTGCCCTCGCCGTGGCGGACCGGCAGGTCCATGTCCGGCAGGCCCGCGCGTCCACACGCAGCGGCTCGACGGCTCGAACCGCACCCTGACCCAGCGGTCTTCGAACTTCCCGAATCAGTTGTGGATGAGCGAGACCTCCTGCGTGCCGCGGCCGGCCGGTTCGGGGAGGACGCCCATCTTGACGAGCACCTGGAAGCCGTTGCAGATCGCCGATGCACCAGCCCGCCGCCCCGGACGAACGCGGGCAGCGCGGCGCCCAGGATGCGGCGGAAGAGCGTGGCGAATACCTTGCCCGAGCCCAGGTGGTCGCCGAAGGAAAAGCCGCCCGGGAAGGCGAGGATGCGGTACGGCGGAGAGCATGCCGGGACTGGTCGATGAGGTCCGGCACGTGGACGCGCGATCGCTCGCGCGCCGGCGCGCTGCGAATGCGAGCGCGAGCTCTTCGTCCGCGTTGATGCCGTACCCGGTGATGACGCAGACGCGCGGCCGCTGCGGCGCTCATGGCGTGCCCCTCGCCGCGGCCGACCCACGCGGCGCGGATCTCATCCAGCGCCAGCGCTGCGAGCTCCCGCTTGCCGTCCGTGACGCGCACCAGCGGCTCGGCAGTCACCTCGCCGATCCTTCCCAGGGACACGCCTGCCATATGCGCTCCCAGCGGGCCCGGCCTGCCGGCGCGACGCTCACCAGGAACCGCGACGGGGTCTCGCAGAACAGGAGCCGCTCGGGCTCCCGGCCGCCGCCGCGGACCACCGGCAGCGCGTCCAGCGCGACGCGCGCGCCCAGCTCGCCGCCCAGGCAGCTTTCCGCGAGCGCCACCCACAGTCCCCCGTCGGAAAGGTCGTGGCAGGAGCGCACCAGCGCCGGCGCGCATGGCGCGGTGCAGCTTTCGGTACGCGGCCAAGGCCGTCTCGCAGCCGTACCGACGGGCAGGGCCCCAGGCGCAGACCGCGGCGGCGCTCGTAAGCACGTGCCGCCCATCTCTCCGCGCGTCTCGCCCACGACGAACAGCAGGTCACCCGCGGCCTTGAAGTCGGTGGTCTGCGCGCGGCGCACGTCCTCGATGATGCCCATGAGCGACACGAGGAGCGTCGGCCTGATGGAGATCTTCCTGCCGCCCACGCGCGCATCGTTCTTCATCGAGTCCTTGCCCGAGATGAGGGGAAGCAGGTATGCCGCGGCAGGCATCGGCCAGCCCGCGGCAGGCCCGCACGAGCTGGGCAAGCTTGAACGCGCCGTCAGGCGTGTCGGGGCTCTCCACGGGATCCGGCCAGCAGAAGTTGTCCAGCGCCGCCATGCGCTCGGGGTCGCCGCCCAGCGCGACGTGCGCGCGCACCGCCTCGTCCACGGCGCACTGGGCCATGTCGAAGGTGTCGTGGTCGCCGTAGCGCGGGCAGATGCCGTGCGTGACGGTGATGCCGCGGCGCGAGTCGTGGCGAACGCGCAGGACGGCGCCGTCCGACGGGGCGTCCCTGCGCCTGCCGACGAACGGCTTCACCACGGAGCGCGCCTGCACTTCGTGATCGAACTGGCGGACCCATTCCTCGCGGGAGGAGATGTTCAGGTCGGCGAGCATGCCGACGCATCTCGGCGCGCAGGTCTGCCCCCGGCGGGCACCGTCACCGCCGGCGATGCAGTCCGGCGCGCGCCAGGCGGCGCGCAGTTCCATGACGGGCAGGCCCTCGTGGAGGAACGCGAGGTCCAGGAGCCCGACCAGCGCGCCGCCGGCGAACACCTCCACCGCGCCGGAGTCGGTGAACGCGCCCACCACCGTGGCTTCCACGTCGCGGCGCCGCGCGAGGTCCAGGAACGCGTCGCGCGAGGACGGCGGCACGGCGAGGCTCATGCGCTCCTGCGATTCCGAGACGAGGATCTCCCACGCGGCGAGTCCCTGGTACTTCAGCGGGCAGGCGTCGAGGTCGATACGGACACCGCCGCTCAGGCCGGCCATCTCGCCGAGCGACGAGGAAAGCCCTCCGGCGCCGTTGTCGGTGAGGCCGCGGTACAGGCCCAGGTCACGCGCCTCCAGGAGCATGTCCAGCATCTTCTTCTGCGTGATGGGGTCGCCGATCTGCACCGCAGAGGTGGGCGACGATTCGCTCAGCGCCTCCGAGGAGAAGGTGGCGCCGTGGATGCCGTCCTTGCCGATGCGCCCGCCCGCCATGACGGCGAGGTCGCCGGGGCGCACGCTCTTCTCGCACGCGTCACGGCCGGCCACGCGGGCGGGCAGGACACCGCCGGTGCCGCAGAAGACCAGCGGCTTGCCCAGGTAGCTCTCGTCGAAGACGAGCCCCCCGGCAACGACCGGGATGCCGGACTGGTTGCCGCCGTCCACGATGCCCCGGTGCACGCCTTCCAGCACGCGGGCAGGCGGGAGGAGACCCGACGGGACCTCCGCTGCCGGGGTGTCCGGGAATCCGAAGCAGAGAACGTCCGTGTTGAAGATCGGTTTCGCGCCGAGGCCGGTTCCCATGATGTCGCGGTTCACCCCGACGATCCCCGTGATGGCCCCGCCGTACGGATCGAGGGCGGACGGCGAGTTGTGCGTCTCTACCTTGAAGCAGACCAGCGTGTCGCTGTCGAACTCTACGACACCCGAGTTGTCGTGGAACACGGAGCGGAGGAACCTGCGCCCGCCGGGCCTGCGCGCCAGCATCTTCCGCACGTCCTCGGTGGTTGCGCGGATGAAGGTGCGGAAGAGCGAGTCGATGACCTGCGCGCGCCCGTCTTCCGCCATGGTGATGCGCGCGTTGAAGACCTTGTGCTTGCAGTGCTCCGACCATGTCTGCGCGATCATCTCCAGCTCGACGTCGGTGGCGCCGGCCGGCAGGCCGCGGGCGGCGCGCGCTGCCTTCACCGTGGGGTCGGAAAACTACGCCTGGACTGCCTTCATCTCGTCCAGCGAGAGCGCGAGCAGGCGTTCCCGCGAGAGCACCGGCAGTTCCGCGTCGGTGAGGTCCTGAGAGGTCGATGACGGCGACCGCGGGCGCTTTCCCCGACACGACGTGGGGGTAGCTCGCCGGGGGACGGCGGCCTGCCTGCCATTCCCGCGGCGCCGATGCAGGTCGCCGCCTGTATCAGCGGGTTGTGAAAGAAGCCGCCGAGGCTCTGCGGGTCGACGCTGGCGCCCGGCGCCACGCCGACGAGGTACTGCACGGCCGTCTGGACCCTGGCGTCGGCAGGCAGGCCGCCGGGGAGGCACACGCGCAGGGCGTCCAGCGCGGTGAGGGCGACGGGATCGGTGACGCCGGGCCGCGAGGTGATCTCCACCAGCCACGCCCAGCCCGCGCGCGTCGGCTGGTCCGCTGCGAAACCGTCGACGAACATCTCCTGCGCCACCGAGTCGCAGAAAACCTCTGCCGCCGTCGCGGGCTCCAGCGCCGGCACGCCCTGGAGGAGAATGACGTCGACGATGGAAAGGGTACGCACGGCAGGCGAGAGCGAGCGCTGCAGCGAAGGCAGGAGCCTCCGCGCCCGGCCGTCATGCGTGCCGGCCCGCGGGCGCGATCTCCAGCCGCACGGCCCCTCCCGTCACCCGGCGGGCTCCTCCGTGGAGCAGAAGTCCACCGTGAGCAGGCACATGTCATCCTGCGGCGGCTCGTCGCCCAGGAACGCCCGCACGGACTCCACCACGGCGTCGGCGTCGAGGCTCTTCTTCTCCCGCATGATGCGCTCGGCATCGGCCCGCAGCCGGTCCATGCCGAATGTCTCGCCGCCCCGCTTCGCCTCGATCACCCCGTCGCTCACGAAGAGGAACACGTCGCCGCGGGAAAAGGTGTGGCGGCTGGTGGCGTAGTCGTGGTTCGGCACGTGGCCGATGGAGAAGTCGGACTGGCTGAAAAGGGGGGACGCGTTCCCCTCGTGGAGCACCAGCGGCACGCAGTGGATGCCGGCCGAGGCGTACTCCAGGGTGAGCTTGCGGATGTCCAGGACGCCGAGGAAGAGCGTCAGGTAGATCTCGGGATCCCCCTGGCTGATCTCGTTGATGAAGCTCTGGTTGATGGTGGTGAGCACGGCCCCCGGCGGCTTCACCACGTACTGGCGGTTGAGGAGGATGCGCTTCACGGATGTCTCGATGAGCTTCTTCACGTAGCTCATCACCATTGCCGCGTAGATCCCGTGGCCGCAGACGTCCCCGCCGTAGATGCCCAGGCGCGTCTCGTCGATCTGGAAGACACCGGTGATGTCCCCGCCCAGCTCGTCGCAGGGGATGTAGTCGGTGGCGATGGTGACGCCGGGGTAGGTCTTGCGCCTCTCGGGGAGGAGATTCTTCTGGATGTTCTGCGCGAGGATGAGCTCGCGCTTCACGCGCTGGCCCACCTCTTCCAGCGCCTGCGTGCGCTCGCGCACCTTCTCCTCCAGCTGCTGCTTCTCCGCGCGCAGCGTCTCCAGCCAGCGGCCGTTCAGGCCCTGGAGCTGGATGATGATGTTCGTGAGCACGTTGCGGGAGATCTCGGGATACTCGCTGAGCAGCGAGGCGAAATCCGCGGCTTTCAGGGCCAGCGCCGTCACGTCGGTGAGCGCCATGACCCCCGAGCGGTGCTGCGCCGCCCCGACGATCACGGCCATCTCCCCGAAGAAGTCGCCCGCCTCGAGCTCGGCGATGGCGTTTTCCTCCGCGCCGGGAAGACCGCGGCGCACCTGCAGTCGTCCCTCGGCGATCAGGTACACGCAGTCCGGTGTCTCCGCCTGGCGGATGATCATGCTCGACGCCGCGAACGTGACGGGCACCACCATGCCGGCCACCCTGCGGATCTGCTCGGCAGTCAGGCCCTTGAGGAGCTTGTTCCGTGGAAGAAAGGTCAGCGGATCCATGGCCATGGTATCAAGGCCAGAATCGCCCAGCTTCCCCCGGTGTCAAGGCAAGGGGCGGCGCGGACGAACCGCGCACGGATTCTTGACGGTGGACACCGGGGTCCCTATCTTCTTGGCAATGGCCGACATACTGGTATTCGGTGCGCACCCGGACGATGCCGAGTTCGGCATGGGTGCGAGCCTCGTGAAGTTCGTGCGCTCGGGCGCCTCGGTGACCGTCTGCGTCCTCACGCGCGGCGAGGCGGGCACCTTCGGCACCGCCGAGAAGCGGGAGGCGGAGATGCGCGCCGCGGCCGCGAAGCTGGGAGGCGCCATCGAGGTCCTCTCGTTCCGCGACTGCCGGATCTTCGATACCTTCGAGGCGCGCGTGGCGCTCGCCGAGGTGGTCCGTCGGCACCGGCCGCGCATCGTCTTCGCTCCCTGCCACACCAACCCCACGTATCCATAGCGACGGCGGGCGCACCCGGACCACATGGCCACCGGCCTCATCGCGCGCTCGGCCCTCCGCTACGCCCGCTTTGCCGGCCTGAAGGAGGTGAAGGGCGAGCCGTGGGACGCGAGCCACCTCCTCTACTACATGGTTCCGCGCACCCGCAGGCCCACGCTCATCAACGACGTCAGCCCCTACATGGACGAGTGGGAGTCCATCGCACGCTGCCATGAATCGCAGATGAGCATCCGTGACGGGAAGATCATGCAGAGCCTGCGCCGGTTCCGCGAAGCCTACGGCAATCTCATCGGCGTGCCCTTCGCTGAGGGCTTCGTTTCCGAGGAGCCGATCGTTTTCGACCTGGGCCAGTTCATGAGCAGCGCGCCGCAGCCGGGCGCCGTTCCCCCGGCGTAGCCCTCGAGGCCGCGCTCCCGCGCGGCTGGGCTAGGGCACGCGGTAGAAGAGAAGGCCCGCGGCCCCGACGTCCGTGAAGGAGGTGTTCTCCCACGACAGGACGTAATTCCCCGTTGTCTTGACGATGTCGGTGTAGCGCATCCCGGCAGGGAGCGACGGCAGCTGCACGGTGCGGCTCCCCGCCGCGGTTGCCGAGAGGAGCACGCCCGTGGGGAGGAGCGCCGTGCGCTCCCCCGCTTCCTCGAAGACCGGCACAAGGACTGCCGAGTCACTCTGCGGCCGCGAGCGGTAATTCCTCCGCACGGGGCTCTCGCGGGAGCGCAGCGAAAACTGGAGGGACGTGTCGGCGCCCAGGGAAGGAATCTGCGCCCGGCAGGCTGCGAAGTAGGCGGCGAGGTCGCCGGGGACGGAGGACCCGGTGATGGCCGGCACCCCGAGTGCCGCCTGGAAGTCCTCCCGCGTCACGGTCTCTTCCGCTTTCGTGTCGGCGTGAAACCGCGTGTAGGCGAAGCGCGTCTCGGCTGCATCGGTGAACTTCCACTCGAAGTCGAAGCTGTTCTCCGACTCCGGGGCGAATCCTGCCGCCTCCCACTCCGTGTTCTTCTTCTGGAACGGCGGGATGAGGAACGTGTACTGCGACTGGCCGGGCAGGAACGTGACCAGCGAGATGCCGGCCAGCGGAAGGTCCTGCGGGCGCACGTCGTTCAGGAGCACGTTGAAGTAGAGATGGACCGCGATGGTACCCTGCCGCGGGATCATCGTGGTCACCGTCCTGTGCGGGAAGATGAGGGCATCGGCGTAGTACGCGAAGGTCGGCGCGCGGGTGGCGTCCAGCGTCACGGAGGCGAGACCCGTGCCGTTCAGCGCGAGGAACAGCGTGTCGCCGAGGAACGTCATGTCGGCGATCCGCGCCTGCACCGTCCAGGCCTTGAGCGGGACCGCCGCGGTCGCCGCCGGTCCCGGGATGGGCTGCAGCGCGCCGGCTTCCAGCTGGTACCACGAGGCGACGGCTCCCGGCGGCAGGCCCGCGCCCGCCGGCTTCGTGGACGCCGGCGTCTTTCCCGTGCACGCCGCGAGGCATGCCAGGGCGACGACTAGTACGCCCGGCCGAAGACCGCGATGTGCTGGGACGGCTTTCCGCAGATGATGCACGTGCTCCCCTTCGTATCGCCTCCCGGAAGCGGAAGGACGCGGATGGTCGCCTTCGTCTCCTCCTTCACCTTCGCCTCGCACGCGGCGTCCCCGCACCAGCCGGCCTCGACGAAACCGCCCGGATCATCCAGCAGCTTCGCGAGCTCGGCGTAGCCCGCGGCCTTGAACGTGTTCTCCTTGCGGAACGCCAGCGCGCGCTGGAAGAGCGACTTCTGCATGTCGTCCAGCATGGTGCGAAGCTTCGCGGGCGCCTCGGCCACGGGCACGAAGGTCTTCTCCCCCGTGTCGCGGCGCACCGCCACGACCTGGCCTTTCTCCATGTCACGCGGCCCGAGCTCCACGCGGATGGGGATGCCCTGCAGCTCGTACTCGGAGAACTTCCAGCCCGGCGTGTTCTGGTCATCGTCGTCGAGGAGCACGCGGAACCCCGGCAGGAGCGCATCCCGGAGCTTCCGGGCAAAGGCGGTGACCGCCTCCTTCGTATCGTTCTTGAAGATGGGAACGATCACCACCTCGGTGGGCGCGAGCCGCGGCGGGAGCACGAGGCCCTTGTCATCCGAGTGGGCCATGACGATGGCGCCGATGAGCCGCGTGGAGGCTCCCCACGATGTCGCCCACACGTGGTCCAGCGTCTTGTCCTTCGTCTGGAATGTCACGTCGAAGGCCTTCGCGAAGTTCTGCCCGAGGTAGTGCGAGGTGCCGGCCTGCAGGGACTTGCAGTCCTGCATCATCGCCTCGATGCAGTAGGTGCGCACCGCGCCGGCGAACTTCTCCGCGTCGGACTTCACCCCCGCGAGGACGGGCACGGCCATGTAGTCCTCGGCGAACCGCCGGTAGACGTCGAGCATGCGCAGCGTCTCTTCCTCTGCCTCGGCCGAGGTGGCGTGCGCCGTGTGGCCTTCCTGCCAGAGGAACTCGGTGGTGCGGAGGAACAGGCGCGTGCGTTTCTCCCAGCGCAGCACGTTGCACCACTGGTTGATGAGAAGCGGGAAGGTCCCGGTAGGACTGGATCCACTTCTTGTACATGCTCCAGATGATCGTCTCCGAGGTGGGACGGACCACCAGGGGCTCCTCCAGCTTCTCCCCGCCGGCGTGCGTGACCACGGCGAGCTCGGGGGCGAACCCTTCCACGTGCTCGGCCTCTTTCTTGAGGAAGCTCTCGGGGATAAGGAGCGGGAAGTACGCGTTCACGTGTCCCGTGGCCTTGAACATGCCGTCCAGGCCCTGCTGGATGCGCTCCCACAGCGCGTACCCGCGCGGGCGGATCACCATGCAGCCTTTCACCGGCGCGTAGTCGGCGAGCTTCGCGTTGATGACGATGTCGATGTACCACTGCGAATAGTCCGTTGCCCGTGGTGTGATCTTTTCTGCCATGGCGGGGGCCCCTTTGTGTGTGCGGATTCTACGGGCGCGCGGGGGCGTTGTCAATGCGCGGTGAAATGATCACCATGGCGCGCATGGAATCGTCGTGGCTCGAGCTGCGCGGCCTCGCCAAACAGTACGGGAAGCGGGAGGCCGTGAAGGGCATCACCCTCACGCTTGACCGCGGGCAGATCGTGGGGCTCCTCGGCCCCAACGGCGCCGGCAAGTCGACGCTCATCGGGATGCTCACCGGCCTCCTCGCCCCCAGCGCCGGGGAGATCCTCTGGGAAGGACGGCCCATCCGGGAATGCCGGGCCCCGTGGCGCAGGGCGCTCGGTGTCGTCCTGGAGGATCTCTCTCTTTTCGATTACCTCACCGTGGCGGAGAACATGCGGTTCGTGGCCCGGCTCTACGGCCTCCCCGCGCCCGAGGCGGAGCGCCGCGCGGCCGAGCTTCTTGCGTTTCTCGACCTCCGCGATCACGCGGACACGCCGGCCGCCGAGGCGTCCCAGGGCACGCGGCGCAAGCTCGCGTTTGCCCTCGCCGTGCTCCACGGCCCGCGCATCCTGCTCCTGGACGAGTCGCTCAACGGCGTGGACGCCCTCACGGCGAGCAGGATCAAGGGCCTGCTGCGCCGCTGTGCGGCAGGCGGCGTCACCGTGATCCTCAGCTCCCACGTGCTGGACGCGCTGGAGAGCATCGTCGAACGCTGCGTCATCGTGCATCGCGGCGCGGCGGTGCTGGACACGTCCATGAGCGCGGTGCGCGAGTCAGGACGGACCCTGGAGCAGGTGTACACCTCGATCATATCCGGAGGCGAGGAGGCACCCTCCCTCTCGTGGCTCCCGTAGTGGCAGTGGGTGACATTATCGGCATGAGCCGTCTCTCACGGCGGCGGCACATGAAGCTGCGCTCCCCGCGCAGCGCCGACATGATGCTGCAGGCCTGGCTCATGGTGGCGGTCTTCGCCCGGTTCGCCGCGAACTGCGCGCTCTCCTGGCGGGAGCTTGCGCGGGGCACGCCGGCCGTGGGAAACGCGCTTGCCGAGTTCTCGATGCTGCACTTTCTCCTCGTGGCATTTCTCCTTTCCTTTCTCTCCTCGGTCCTGTCCCTTGGCGCGGCGGGCCTGGACCGGCGGCGCCTGGCCCTGTGCGGCGTGCGCGTGAGCCTGTTCCTGCCGGCCGAGCTCGTCACGCTGGTGACCTGGCCCATGACGTTCGTCATCGCGGCGTTCCTCGTGCCCGCCGCGTTCCCCCTCCTGCGCCTGGTGCGGCCGGGCGCCGCCGAAGCCGGGCTCTTCCTCTCGTTCGTTGCCGCCCTGATTGCCGGCGCGGGCCTCTCCACCCTGCTCACGCTCCACCGCGCGGCGCACCGGCTCTCCGCCGTGGTGCGCTACGGGTTCGTGGCCGCGCTGATCGCGCTGGTGCTCGTCAATTTCGATTTCGACTGGAGCGGCGGCTCGATCAGGCTCTTCGTGTTCCAGCACCCGACGCTCCTCCTGGACGATGCCGGCAGAGGCCTCCTGCCGTCCCTTCGGCCGTGGGGCCCCTGGTCGTGGATCGTCGAGGGGCGCGCGCTGCCATGCGTCGCGCTAGCGGCCGCCGCGCTGGTGTTCTACGCGGCTGTCACGGGGGTCGCTTTCCGCCGTGCCGGTGCGATCGATCCCGTGACCGCGCGGCAAGGCGGCGTCGCCCCTCCGGCGCAGCGTTCGGCGGGGATCTTCCGACGGGAGCTCCGTCACTTCCTGTCGTCGGGGGCGGGCGCCGCCGATGCCGTGCTCGGCCTGGGCTGCGCGGGCTGGCTTCTTCTCACGAAGCGCCCCACCCCGGGGATCCCGCTCCTCGGCGCATTCTTCATCGTCCTCGCCGGATTCTCGCACGCGGTGAACCTGTTCGGCCGGGACAAGGGCGCCGTACGCCGCTACGCTTTGGGCGGAGTCTCCTGGGGCGATGTCTTCTCCGCCAAGAACGGCGCCTGGCTTGCCGTTTCGGGCGTTTCATGCATCCCGCTCGCTGCCGCTGCGGCGATACGGCTGTCGTTCGCGCCTGCCATGTCGTTCGTGCTTTCAGCACTGCTGGTTCTCGTCCTTACCGTGACGTGGGGGAACATCAGCTCGCTCCTGTTCGCGGCACCCTCCGGCGGCCACGAGGGCCCGGCGTTCGTCAACCAGGCCGCGCCCTTCGTGCTGGGCGGCGTGGTCCTGGCGGTCCACCGCCTGGTCGCGCCGTTCGGCTCGGCGGCGTTCGACGCCGCGCTTGCCGTCTGTATCGTCGCAGCCACGATCTTTGCCGCGGTGTACCTGCGCCGCGTGTCACGCAGTTTCGATGACGAGGTAGAGGGCCTGCTCGAAAAGCTGAAAGCTTAGGCAGGAGTTGTCGGAAATCGACGGTAATAGACGCGGCGCGTCTGAATC
Organism: uncultured Spirochaetota bacterium; assembly: GCA_963768665.1. Lineage (GTDB taxonomy): Bacteria > Spirochaetota > Spirochaetia > SZUA-6 > Fen-1364 > Fen-1364. Next base: position 128,401 of record CAVYIU010000010.1, read on the forward strand.
AGTGGAAAACGGCTCCATTGCGAGGCCTATCCCCGCCCAGGGAGGGCCCGCGCCATTGTCAATATCGACGCAAATAGACGCCGCGCGTCTGTTGCTGTTGAAAACTGTAGCTCCGCGGGAGGTAGCCCGGGGCCCACGGCTAATTGCAGATCCGCGGGAATAGATGCCGCGCGTCTAAACCCGTCGAAATGCAGGCACCCTCGTTTCCCTTATGCGGCCCTGGGCCTCCTGATCGAGAGCGCATTCAGCGCGATGAAAAGCGCGGCAAAACCGAGCACCACGACCAGCTCGACCCACATGTCACCCAACGACTTGCCCCGCAGCATCACATCGCGCAGCGCGCGCCCGGCGTAGGTGAGCGGGAATATCTTCGACAGCACCTGGACCCAGCCCGGCGCCTGGCGCAGATCCAGGATACCGGAGAAGAGCACCTGGGGCACGATGACGATCGGGATGAACTGGAGCACCTGGAACTCGTTCTGGGCGAAGGCCGAGACAAAGCTCCCCATGCTGAGCGCCACCAGGCAGAGCGCCAGGTTCAGGACGAGGATCGCGAGGAACGATCCCGCAGCAGGGATCCCGAGGACGCAGATCGTGAAGAGCTGGATGAGCACGGTCTGCAGGGCGGCGAAAAAACCGAACCCCAGCATGTATCCCACCACGAGCTGCAGGGGTGTTGCCGGGGTGACGAGGATCCGCGACAGCGTGCCGGTCGTCCGCTCCCATCGTCATAGCGTGGGGTGCCTGGTACGTCAATGGCGCCTTGGCATTCGGGCGCGGGGCGGACTCCCGGCGCGGTACAGGCACGCAGGGCACATGGGGTTATATTAGGGGTGAGGGAGATTGCCATGAATCAAAGGCGTATCGTCGTCTCTTTGGCCGCGCTCGCGGCTATCCTGCTCATATCGCAGGCGGTCTTTGCGGATCCCCCGGCCACGGTCGGGCGGCTGAATCTCACCACGGGCACGGTCTCGTTCATGCCGGGAACGCTGGACACGTGGTCGCCCGCGGTTCCCAACTACCCGCTGACGGCGGGTGATCGCCTCTGGACGGACAACGACGGCAGGGCGGAGATCCACGTGGGGTCCACCGCGCTTCGCCTGGACGCGAACACGGAGATGGCGGTCCTCTCGCTGGACGAGCAGACGCTCCAGGTCAGCCTGACGCAAGGCTCGCTCGACGTGCGTCTTCGGCAGTTGGACGCCGGTGACACGGTGGAGATCGACACGTCGAACTCGGTGGTCACCCTCCTCACGCAGGGCGACTACCGCATCGATTCCGCCGGCGAGGGCGACGTGAACGTGACGGTTCGCTCGGGTCTCGCCGAGGTGGAATCTGTCGACGACGTGTACGACCTTGGCGCGCCTTCGCTCGCCCATCTCACGGGGACTGACTCGGTGTTCACGGACGTCTTTCCCGCGCCGGCTCCGGACGCCTGGGATGCGTGGTGCGCATCGCGCAACGCGCGAGAAGACCAGGTCCAGTCCGTGCGCTACGTCCCCCGGGAGATGATCGGGGTCGAGGATCTCGATGGGAACGGCGCGTGGATGACCGTCGCCGGGTACGGCCAGGTGTGGTACCCGACCCGCGTCCCCGCCGGTTGGGCCCCCTACCACTTCGGCCGCTGGGCGTGGGTCGAGCCATGGGGATGGACGTGGATCGATGACGCAGCATGGGGATTCGCGCCTTTCCACTATGGTCGATGGGCTTTCCTCCAGTCACGCTGGGTCTGGATCCCCGGCACCATCGTTGCACGGCCCGTGTACGCGCCCGCCCTCGTCGTGTTCGTCGGCGGGGGAAACCCGGACCAGGTCGGCTGGTTCCCGCTCGGCCCCCAGGAAGTGTACGTGCCGCCCTACCAGGTCAGCCCCGCGTACGTGCAGCGCCTCAACGTGACGAATGTGACGAACGTCACGATCCAGGTCATCCAGAACATCAACGTCACGCAGGTTGTCTATGCCAACCGCACCGTGAACACGGCCGTGACCGTGGTGCCTCGGCAGTCCTTCCTCCAGTCGCGGCCGACATCGGTCTCGGCGCTCCCCACGGGCTCCTTCGACGTGCGGCGAGCGCCCGTGGTGGGAATGGGCGCGCAGATCCAGCCGCAGAGGGAGAGCATCGTTGGTCAGCAGGTCAATCCGCAGCGGCCCGTGCCCCAGCCGCCCCAGAATGTCGTGTCGCGCAGGGTGTTTTCGCGGCTGACCCCGGCACCGGTGCCCCAGCCCTTTGCGCCTCGTGACCAGGCCGCACCGGCGCCCGCCGGCACACAGGCGCCCGCACAACCCCCTGCGCAGCCGCAGCAGCGGCCGGTCGTAGCGGTAACGCCGCTCAGGCCGGTGCCGAACCCGCCGACCGCGCGGACACCTCCGCAACAACCGCAGGCCCAGGCTCCAGCACCCCAGGCTCCTGCACCGCGGACGCCCCCGGCCCCGGCTGCCCAGGCCCCGGCCCCCCAGGCGCCAGCTCCGCAAGACGCCGGCCGCCCAGACCCCTGCTCCCCAGCCGACTGACACCCGCGGCGGCAATGCGCAGTCCCTCATCGCCACGATGAACTCGCGCACCATCCCGGATGCCGAGAAGCATCTCGAAGACGCGCGCAAGGTGAAGGGCATCAAGCTCGACTACAATGGGCTGAGGAAGCGGCTGCAGGACATTCGAACGTCGCTCGGGGCCGTCCAGAAGACGGCGGCTTCGGGGAAGACCGACGATGCGCAGAAGCAGCTCAAGGACCTGCAGGACCAGGTCGCGGCCATCGAGAAGACCATCGCTGACGCGGTGAAGGCCGCGGGGGGCGACCAGTCGGGCGACCGCGGCAACAGCGGTAGTGACAACGGCAACCGCCAGGGATCCGACTCGGGCGGCGGCGGCAGCGGTGGTGACAACAGCGGGGGCAGGCAGGGGCCGGGCAAGCCCGCCAACCCGTGATCAGCGCACCAGGGGAAACTCGGTAATACGAAGCCGGGTGCACCCGTAGGGAACGAGCGCAATCTCCTCCAGGGGTTCCTGCGAAACGACCTCTCCCGCAGGGACCTCCTGGGCGGAGCCGTTCTCTGCCCCCCATGTCGTGAGCCGGCGCGCCTTCGCTACGGCGACAACCGGCGCTCCTTCCTGGCTGAACGGCACGCCGCCGACCGGCCGCTCGGTGAAAGTGACGTCCTCCGCGAGCCGTTCCTCTTTCACCGCCAGCGCGTAGTTCCAAGGCGTCGTGGGGTAGATCTCCCAGTCACCGTGCGGCAGCTCGTGCCCCTCCTTCTCCGCGTTGATCCTCCGCCAGTCCTCACCGATACGAAGCGAGTACACCAAGGGGCCGCGCCAGACCGCCGCGGAGCCGCGCGCGCCGCGCCACAGGGAAGGCCTCATGGGCAGCGAGAGCTCGATGACCGTGCTGCCTCTCCACTCGCGGTCCACGCGGTGAAACGTTGCCGGCGCTGCTTCAACGGAGGTGTCCCCGACGGAAACTTTCGCGCCCGCCGCCCAGCCCGGGATCCGCAGGAGCACCGGGAAGCGCGCGGCCCGGTCCGCCGACACGGTGACGCGGATGCTGTCGCGAAACGGGTAGTCGGTTTCCGTGAGCACCGTGACCTTCGCGCCTTTCAGCGTGGCAGTCAGCCCGCAGGGCGCCCACGCGACGGCAGCAAGTCCTTCGTCGCTCGTCTTCATCCAGAGGTGGGCGGCAAACTTCGGCCAGCCCTGCGACAGGTTCGCGGTACAGCACCCATAGTCCGGCTCGAGACCGAAGGTGTTCGCGTCGGCGCGGTTGGTGATCCAGCGCCTGCCTTCCCGCACGCTGCATTCCACCTGGTTGGCCTGCTGATCGTACTGGTGTGACCACATGTCGGGGGAAAAGGTGCCCGGCAGCGCGTTGAATACGATGCGCTCCAGCCGGTCGGCGAACGCCGGATCTCCCATCACGGCCAGGAGCATTTCCAGCGAGTACGCGTATTCGGCCACCGAGCAGAGCTCCGAGCCCTGCACGGGGCTCCGCCCCGCGAGCACCTCGTCACCCGTGAAGATGCCGGTCGCCTGCCCGTGGTGCCGGTCGAGGAGCGCGATCATGTCGTAGACGGCTTTCCTGTTACCCGGGTCACCGGTGTGACGCCACCAGAGGGCATGCGCCTTCACCGCCATGGCGTTGTTCACGACGTGCGCCATGAAGTTCCAGCGACCCTTCGGCGTCGCCTCGGTGACCGGCCAGCGCGTGAAGAACTCCGCCCAGTGGAAGCCCTGCGCGTGGAGCTTCACGGCAAGGGCGGGAAGCCACGCCTCCCCCGTCCTCTCGTAGAGCCACTGCAGGGCGATGAGCGCTTCGAACCACCGGAACTGGCCCCAGTTGAACAGGGGCTCGCGGTCGATGTGCGTGTCGATCTTCTGGAGACACCGGCGGACAGCCCCCTCCACCCGGGCATCGCCGGTGGCGTCGTGGTACTGGACCAGGACCTTCAGGGCGAGGAACTGCGCCCAGATGTCGTAGCGCGGCATCTCCTTGCCGCCGCCCTCGGCGATCATGGCCAGCGGCCCCAGCCAGCCGTCCGCCTGCTGGTGATCCAGCACGTAGCCGACGCGGCGCGTGACTTTCTCGACGAGCTGCCTGTCCGAGAGCAGGAATGCCAGCGGAACGACGCCGTCCAGCCAGTACGGCGCGCGCTCCCACGCTTCCCTGTCGCCGCCGAACCAGCGGCTTGCCTTCACGTCGGGCCAGAACTCGTCGAGATGACCGGAAAGCCCGTCCGCCTGGATTCGCAACTGGCGCAGGAGCCAGCCGCGGGGCAGGAGGGATCCCAGCGGCAGGGGTGAGAATGTTTTCGGCTGCAGGGGTGTGTCGGTGTTCATCAGGGGCCTCGGCTCCTGACGGGAGTCTACTTTACCTTGAGGGTTTCCACCATGTAGCGCACGTTGTCGCCCTGCGTGTCCTTCTGCTCCTTCTGGACGACGAAGACCAGGGAGCTGCCGTCAGGGGCGAGCACGATCTGCTTCACGTGGTAGGCCTTCACGCCCGCGCGCTTGAGGGTCGGGTCGCCGGCATTCAGCGTCTTCACCTTCCCGTCCTTCTCCGTGATCGTGACGGCGATGCCGTACGCGGAGCTCACGTCGGCGCCGCGCGTGGAGGCGCTCTGCGTGAGTGCCACCTTGTAGGAACGACCGGACTGGAAATCCCTGAACTCGATGGCGTCGGGCGGCTCCGCGCCGTCCATGAGGATGTAGACGAGCCGGCCGGTGTTCAGGTGGTCTATCCTGTACTGGTTCTTCTCGCCAATGCCGTCGGCGAGGACATTGAAGAGCGCACCAAGGGCGGAGGCGCCGGGATCGATGGGTCGCGTCGCGGAGAACTGGCGCACACCTTTCCTCGCGTACGCGTTCCCCTTGACGTCGACGATGAAAGAGCCCGCCCAGGGCGCCGAGGTCCTCTCCGAGATCCCGTACTGGCCGAACATGAAATATTTCGAATCCGCCGAGAACCCGAGATTGATGAACTGTGCAACGTCACCCGCGAATGCGGCAAACGCAGCCAGCAGGAACATTGCCCAGACCAGGGCGTGCCGTTTTGCCATAGGTGCTCCTGCTATTAGTATCGTACTCCGCGCTGTTTTCTATAGAAGAATCCGGGAGGCGATGTGACCGGGGGAAGCTACATTGTTTTGACCATGCCGCAAAGAACGTCGTACTATGCAGGCATGCGAACGCCTGCGGCAACCGTGTCCTTCCGCGCCGCCCTCCTCCTGTCGGCGCTGTTCACCGCCGCCGCGGCGGCGGGCATTGCGTTCCTCCTCGGCCGCCCGGATGGGCTGGAGTCGCTGCGAACCCTCGTGACCAACCGCTGGTGGTTCCAGTACGTGGACGTGGACCCCGGTTCCGCGCTGGGGGCGGTGTGGCGGGTCGCCGCGGCCGCCGCCGCGGCCTGCGTCGGCATCGGCGCCTCGCTCCAGGCCTACGCCCTTTTCCGCAAGGGCGGCTCGCCGCTCCTGCCGTTCGTCATCCTGTTCTTGCTCACCCTCTCCCTCGAGTCCCTCCGCGCCGGCACGGCGCTTCTCTATGCCGCGGACAGCTCCATCGCTGCCGCCATCGTCCTGACGCGGGTGATGTACTGGGGGAGATTCGTCGGGCTGTTGTCGCTCTTGATCGCGGGGTTGTACTGCATCGACATGAAATACAGGAAGTTCGGGGTGCTCGCGGGCGTCGTGTTCCTCGTGTCGTTCGCCATGGCCGCCTACATCCCCATCGACCGCACCGTCTTTCTCGCCCAGCTCACGTGGAAGCTCGGGGATGAACAGGGCGTCTGGTTCGTGAACTTCATGATCGGGCTGCTCGTCCTGGCCACCACTGCCGGGGCGTCGTTCTCGCGGCGGGACCGCCGGTTCCTCCTGCTGGCTCTGGGCATGGCGCTGTTCCTCACATCCCGGGAGATTCTCTTCTTCGCGGTCAACCCGTGGGTGCTCGCGGGAGGCCTGGCATGCCTCGCCGCCGGCGCGGCCGTGTGTCTCAGGACGCTGGAAAGCTAGCCGATTCCCAGGGCCCAGGCAACCAGGCCGACGCCGAAGGGTATGATGATGTTGTCGAAGTTGCCGGCGGGGATACCTTCCAGGATTGTGGCTGCCGCAGCGATGACCAGGGAGGAAGCGGTCTGGTGCGTGACGCCCAGGGTCACCAGGAACACGGCCAGGAAGCAGGCGATGCTTCCGGAAAGCGTCTTTGTCTGGAGGAACGGCACCTTCGGCCCGCGTACCAGGGTGCCTACGAGACTGGCGAACGCATCGCCAAACGCCAGGGCGAAAATCGCGATGCTGGCTGCGGGCAGCGGGTACAGCAGGAGAGAAAGCATGGCGCCCAGGGCGAGGGTGACAGGACCGAGCACGAATCGGTTCCTATCCTTGTCCCTGGAGGCTATCAGCACGAGGTCACTCACCACCGGGATGGGCAGGCCCTGAAGACGTGACGTTTCCGCAAAGGCGTAGAAGAGGGTGCCCAGTGCGAGGATGACGAAAGTGGCGACGAGGTCAACGGACGCCATGACAGGCACCAGCGCTATCAGGAGATGGAGGGACTTGCGGACGACCTCCCCTTGTATCCTGGCAATTGCCGGTGTAGGATGAACGCGTTCGCTGTCGATCTGTCTGGCTAGTTCGGGGCTCTGCTGCATGATGCTGGACTTCAGTTCTTTCAATGCAAAATCGGGACCAAGAGCACCAGTGATAAACAAACATTAATTTCTTTTCCGGCATCGAGATAGCGACCGCCTGTATCCTCCCGGCCCGATTTTCACATTATTGTCTACTTTCTTGGACTGAATACTTTTGTTTTTATATACCGCCGGTGGCCCTGGAGGGCACAACCTTCGCGCCTTGGCAGCGCAGGCGGATTCCTGCAGCCCAAGGGCTTCGACGCTCCCCGGCTCAAGCGCGCCGGCAACCCGCCCGCAACCCGATATTGACAGCGCTTCTTCCATAATTGTCATCTCGCCGGGTTCTTTCGGGCGATTAACTCAGCGGCCCAGAGTGCTACCTTCACACGGTAGAAGTCACTGGTTCAAATCCAGTATCGCCCAATCGTAACTCCCTGCGTTGCAGGGAGATAGGAAGCTACCCGCAAACGGGCGCTTCACGTAGTCCCTACTGTCACCCTGATTGTCACCTTGAGTGCGCATCGGGGGTGGGAGGCATCGTGAATCGCCCGAAGCAACCCTATTCCATCTACAGGCGCCCGGCCAAGAAAGGTCGGGACATCTATTACGCAAAGTTTCGAGACCCCGTAACGAGTGTCTACACAACCTACCGGTCCACCGGTTGCAGCGCCGGGATGACGCAGTGCGCTGGTGCGAGGACCGGCTACGGAATGCCAAACAGACGCTAGAGAACATCACTTTCGCCGAATACGCGGCAGGATTCTGGGAGGCTGAGTCGATGTTCGCCGTGGACCGCGCCGCTCACGGGCGTGCAGTCTCAAAAGGATACCTGGACATTTCAGAGAGCTACACTCGCGTGCACCTTCTCCCGGCGTGGGGCGCCTGGAATGTAAGCGAGCTCACGGCGAGGCGACTCGACGCCTGGGTGGTGGAACTCCACAAGGGCGGCAAGCTTGCGCCTGCCACCATCAACAAGATTCTCCAGACGCTCCGGACCATTCTGGAGAGGGCCGTCGAGGACGGCAGGATCAGAGAGAACCCGGCCGACCGCGTGAAGTCGATTCGCGCGAGGCGTCCAAGCCGCACCATCCTAACTCCTTCAGAAGCGTTCGCTCTGTTGGCCGGCCCTCACCCATGGGATGACTTCCGTCAGTACGCCATCAACGTCCTTGCCGCGACAACAGGTCTGAGACTGGGAGAAGTGCGCGCTCTGCTCGTGGACAATGTTAAGCCCGACCATGTAGAAGTCCGCCGTTCCTGGGAAGAGGGCTACGGCCCGCGAGAGCCAAAAGCAGAGAGCGCGCGAGATATTCCCATCGCCGCAAAGGTCCACGAAATCCTTTCCCGGGTCATCAGGGAAACCACTCCTACATCGCTGCTCTTCTACGGAAGGGACGGCAAGGACAGTCCGATGAGCAAGTCGTGGATCGAAAAGAATCTCGCCCGTGCTCTGGAGAACGTCGGCATCCCACTTGCGGAGCAACGGGAGCGCGGCATCACTTTTCACGCCTGGCGGCATTTCCTTAATAGCCTGATGCGCTCCAACGGTGTTTCCGACGCCAAGACGCGCCGGGTCACAGGTCACCGTACAGCAGCGATGACCGAGTGGTACACGAGCTGGGCCGCGGTGGACATCTCCGAAGTAGTGACGATCCAGGAAGGGCTACTAACCAGTGGCGGTGGGCAACGGCCGACGGAGGGCCAATGAAATGATCACTAAGCCTGATCGTCGTCTGTCTCACCTCGCTCCCTGCCTGGACTTCAAGAGGATTGAGAGTCTCGAGATAAGCCTTGACCACGCGGCAAGGCAGAGGATTCGCCACGCATGCGCCGAGTTCCTCATCGTGGCAACCAGGCTCAATAAGTATCCCCCTCTTGACGCCGTTGCCGCCAGAAGAGCAGCTCGTGCCATCCAGAGAAAGGCAACGAGCGCCAGAATCGCCTTGTGTGAACTCGTTCCCGACGTGTTCGACGCGGTCACGCATGGACTCACTTTTGCTGAAGAAACCCGGGGAGACGGCATGCTTCTCTTGGTGAAGCATGCAATAGAAAACGTCGCAAAAGTTGGGCTTGCGGCCGAGAGACGGTTGTGCGAGGTCCACCGGCCAGGCCGCCCAGAGTTACGGGATTTCAAGAGGCTTGTTGTCGAGCTCTACGGTGCCTTTCGTGCTAGCGGCGGAAAAGGCCAGATCGTTTGGGACAGGAATCGCCAGTGTTTCAAGGGATATCCGTTGTTCTTTGTGCGAAGGGTCCTGGAGCAGGTACGGCCGTTTGTTCCGAAGACAGCTATAGGCAAGCTCCTCCCCGCACGCGAGAGTGCTGTCGCGCGAACGGCCGCAGAGGCCATCAGGAAGTTCGGCAAAAGCAAACAAGAAACGCTTCGAAAAGAGGGGCCAAAGGACGGTATTTCTGCCTCACGCTGGATTCGACACCGGGTTCAACGCGGTGATACGGTCCGCTCATGAACAACGAAAAGGCATCTGAGTCATCCACCGGGATCAACCTGATTGGCTACAACGCAGCCGCTGCCCTGCTGGGCATCCAACCACAGAGTCTCCGACGGCTGGTCTCGCTGAGACGAGTGCCCCACCTTCATGTTGGAAGGCTGGTCCGGTTCGACCTTGAGGATCTCAGGGAGTTCCTGAACGCGCAAAAAGTCCCGGTAGTCCAACCGAGAACGAGCCGGCGATGAACACATGTGACTTCTCGTTGGCCAAGCAAGCTATCTCGGAACGCCTGATTGAACGAATGTTTGGCTGCGAAGACTCCCGGTGGGAAGGCGATGAATACAAGACTCTGTCACCGCTTCGAGGCGACTCGCGCATAGGGTCATTCTCGATCCGGAGAGACGGCCGTTGGTACGATTTTGCCACCGGAGAGGGGGGAGACTTCATCGAACTGGTGCGACGAACACGGCACTGCCCGCCACTTGAGGCGGCCAGGTACATAGTTGGTGAAGCAGGTTCGTGTCTCGGCTCAAAGGCCTCTGAGACCGATCGTGTTTGCCGAAAACGACCTGCCGTGATTCCGGCTTCCACAGAAGCGTGTGAAACGCTCGGTCGCGCATGCGACAACGACTACACGCGCAGACGATACGGTCGACTTGTCGGCGTGTGGCCTTACAGCCAGGCCGACGGAAGGGTGCTCTTCCACATTTGTCGCTATGAATCGGCGAATGACACGAAGAGCGTAATCCCGTGGCACCTCGTCGAGGACGGCGCATGGCAACCGGGGCAACCTCTTGAGTCTGGACGGCCTGTGTTCCGGCTGTCCGAGATGCTGAAAAGTAATCTCCCGGTGTTGATCGTCGAGGGTGAAAAGTGTGCGACCATTTCGACACCGACGGACTTCCCATTCTTCATCTCGACCTGGAGCGGCGGTGCCGGCGCGACTGGGAAGACGGACTGGAGCCCGCTGAAGGATCGAGAAGTTGTTGTCTGGCCGGATGCCGACAAGGCGGGCCGGGAAGCTGCCTTGAAGATCAAAGCCCAACTACCGAAAGCAAAGGTGCTCCGAGTCGATGGCAAACCCACTGGCTGGGACATCGCTGACGCGGTCGCCGAATCGATGGATGTGGAGGCGTTCATCAGAGACTGTCCGAGGGAAATCGAAAGTGACACGGCCACTCCGGAGCAACGGTCGGACTCACCAAAGCTTTTGACTCGCCGTGCCCAGGACATTCCGACGCGTGCGGTTGAATGGCTCTGGGAGGGCCGGATACCTCTGGGCGAGTATTCCGTCTTGGTAGGGCACCCATCTTCGGGGAAGTCCACGTTCGCGGCTGCCTTGGCTGCCCATGTAAGCGCTGGGATCCCTTTTCCCGATGGCACAAAGCCAGTTGTCGGCGACGTACTCTTCATGTCTGCAGAAGAGTCCGCGGCGAAGGCGCTTGTTCCAAGGCTACGAGTCGCAGGGGCTGCGCTCGACAGGGTCTCTATCGCCGACATCAGGCTGAAGCGCAGCACCGACAGGTCTGAGCTCTTCACTTTGGCTGACGGCACCGACCCGATCGAAGCAGCTCTCGAAGACATGAATAGCCCTCGCCTCATCATCATCGATTCGTTGACCAGTTGTACCGCAGGGATTGACACCTTCCGCACCGACGCATTCGGCCCTGTCTTGGCCGACCTGGCCCAGCTCAGCGAAAGAAGAAATGTGACGACTCTCTGCCTTGCTCATTTTACGAAGGCCGTCTCAAGCGGCGCTATGCTGCGGGTTCTTGGGAGTGTCGCCGTCGTGGCGCTCGCGCGTGCTGTTTACATGCTCGCACGACATCCAGATGACTCCAAGCGCTCCCTCTTTGTTCCAGTCAAAAACTCCTACGCCCCCCTCGGGGAAGCTATCGAGTTCTCGCTGGCTTCGGCTGCAGCAGGCAAGCTACCGCAGATTCGATGGGGTGGACAGGTGGAAGGAGTCGAGGCTGACTCACTGATAGCTCTAGACGACGTTGACCGTAGACGCGAACGATCTGACGCAATGGAGCTGCTCACCGAGCTTCTGGGCGGAAGCGATGAGGTACTGGCGCACGAGGTCTATGCCGTGGGAACCGAGCGAGGCCTGTCAAAAACGACAATATGGCGCGCCGCAAGGAACCGCAAAGTTATCATCGCAGGAAAGGGGCCTGCCGCGACATGGCGATTGCCTATCGTTTCAGAATCGTTTCACCCACGTACGTACACGGATGAAACGATTTGAAACGATCCGGGGAGAGGAGATTGGGCTCAGGGAGTAGAGAACGGGAGGCATTTCGAAAAATACAGCCCCCAGACTGCTAATCACGAAAATGGAGGTGCTTCATGGTGGTATCGTTCTCAAGCGTTAAAGGTGGTACCGGCAAGACAAGCCTTTGTATCCATGTCGCGAACTACTGTGCAGCTGCGGGATACAAGGTGCTCGTCATCGACTTCGACATCCAGAACTCCCTTTCCTTCTACTACCTTGACGAGATCTTCGCGGCAGATCGGAAGAACCTGGCACTTGCCCTGAAATTCGCGAGACCTGATCGCCAATATTCTTCCCTCCAACTGCTTTGGCATCGACATCCTGGCTTCTTCGTTCTCCCTCACGAACCTAAGAACGATAGGGGCGAACACGCTCCGTCGCATGATCGCGGAGAGCAAGCCAGGCTACGATTTCGTTCTCATTGACTGCGCGCCGACCTACGACAATCTGGTGCAGAACGCGATCTGTGCATCAGACCTCATTCTCACTCCCGTCAGACTTTCTCAATTTGATTTCAAGGGCGCGACGTTCTACCGAGACCAGATCGCACAGGACACCGACCGATTGTCAGGTTGGAGGATCGTTTTCAACTTCTACAAGCCCCCGCGAACGAAGAACTCCGAATCGTTGAAGAACCAGTACGAGCTTCTTTTTCGAGACACCTTCGACGGGGTGATTCTCCCAGTCCAGATACCGGAAACAACGGCTCTTCAGCGATGCATCGACACACGGGAGAAGCTGACCGACGCATTGAACAAGGCCGCTCTGTTCCACGCCATCCACAGCCTGGCGGGCTTGATCGGGGCTGATCGAGTGGTAGAGAGGTACTGAGATGTCGCGAAAAATAGACGTGGCCGCCATAGCGGCCAAGGCCGAATCGGGCAACAACTCTTCGGTCAGGAGAATCGAGGCTCTCGAGATCGCAATCAGCGATCTAGTCCTGGAAGAACCGTTTCATTCTTTGTTTGGGATCCGAGAGGATATCAAAAACGCCATAAGGTCCCACATGCAGGAACACGGGTACGACGAGTCCAAGCCCGTCGACGTTTGGAAGAGACCAAGCGAAAACGGGTTTGACTACGTCCTTGTCGACGGCTTCACCAGGACCCAAGCCGCCAAGGAAGCCGGCAGGTTGACTGTGACCGCCTACCTCCATGCTTTTGCTGGTGTCGAGGAAGCTCGTGATTACGCGATTCATACGCAGAGAGACCGAAGGAATCTGAGCGATGCAGAGATCATGTCGGTGCTGAGCCTGATAGACAAAAAGGTGACAGGCTTCAAAGGCGATTTCCCATTAGCGCCGAGTGGCGCTTATCGCGACTTGCCGGCAAAGACCTCTTATCGGACGGCCAAGGAAATCGGTACATCCGCGCGGAAGGTCGAGAAAGCCCGGAGAGTCGCCTCTGATCCCGAGGTAGCCGCAGCGGTCAAGCGGGGGGAGCTTTCGATTAACAAGGGGTATGAGCAGATCCGGGAGAAGGAGAAAAGGGCGGCAACACCGGCTCAGACCGAAGGCGAGCAAACCGACGAAAGTCTTTGCGGCGATACCGAGTCCATGAGTGGACAACTCGCGGGTTTCGCTTCTGTGATCGCGCGGCTACAGCAAGCTCTTCCCTGCGGGGTCGAATTGGCCGCCGATGGCATCGGCGAAACCCGCCGGATAATTCTCTCTTGCCAGAACGAAGGCCAAATGCACGAGGTTGTGGATCACATCTGTGCGACACGGGCCAGCGGCGGCCCTGGGACCCTGTCCACATGAGCGGCGGGGAGGGGCCATCAAGAGCCCCGAAATCGTTGCGATTGTGGGCAGGGCCTGCAGGGGTCCAGGGGCAACGCCCCTTGGCTCACGGAAACCTTTCGCGTACTCGCGGAAGGTGTAGTGAGTACACCGTTCGTAGAACGGTGGGAATCGAAGACAAGCCAATACGGACCAGTCAAAGCCTGCAAGCAAGAGCAATAGAGAAAGGTCGAGCAAACTACATGGGCTACCAAATCCTGCGGTTCGAGAAGATCAAAACCCGCCAGTCCTTGGAAGGCCGCTGCAAACACGCCACCCGCGAGCGCCAACCCACGAACGCCGACCCCGCACTGAAGGGCGAGAACCAGGCCGACCGCACCACCCAGGAAACCCTGGACGCCTTCGACCTCCGCCTCTCGGAGCTGCCCAAGATCCGCAAGGACAACGTGAGGGCTGTGGAGATCCTCATCGGTTTCAGCCCATCAGAAGCCGCGCGCCTGTCCAAGGCAGAGCAGGATCGCTACTTCGACGATGCCAAGGCGTGGTTTGCTAGACTCTTCGGCGGGCCTAGGAACCTGCTTAACACGACCGTACACGGGGACGAGCACACCTCCCGCCATATGACCATGTTCGTAATGCCGATCGAAGCCATCAAAGACGAACAGACAAGCCAGGTGCTCGGCGAAAAGCTCAACTGCAAGCACTGGCTCGGAGGCGCCAGAAGGCTCAGCTTACTTCAGACGCGCTTCCACAGCGACGTGGCGGCTCGCTACGGACTCGAACGGGGCATCCAGGGATCCAAGGCCAAACACCAGGAAGTGGATCGGTTCTACGCAAAGGTGCAGGCGGCAGTGCAAGACGCAACACTACCTGACCCCGATCCTCCGAAACATAAAGTTCTTGTCGATCCCAACCTCGAGATCAAAGAGGCGGTCGAAAAGCGGGACTCCCAGCTGCAGCCAATGATTGCCGCTCTAACGGCTCAGGCCCACGAGGCTGATCTCCTTCGCAAGCAGAACAAAGCCCTCAGAAAAACACTCGCTGCGAAGGACAAACAAATCGCTCGTCTCGACGAGCAGATCAAGGGGCTGCGGAAGTGGATCCAGAAGGCTCAAGAGGCCCTCATCGAGGGTGGGACCAAGCTCGCCGCCTTCAGGGACAGAGTCATACGCGGCTACAAGAGCTGGCAAGAGGAACTCCAGGCGAAGCATCAAGATCGTCATCAGGACCGGGGAATCGAGAGATTGGGGGGCTAAGAAAGAAAATGCATGCTGGCATGGCCATTCTCGACGGAACAGCCGTGGACGGTCTTTCCCTGCTCCGTCCGAACCACTTCGCCCACTGCATGCCCTGTGGTACACGATTCTCGATGCTGGTCGCTCTTTGTTGTATACTCGCTCTTTGCGGACTCCAGATGAGCATAGTCTATGCCGTACTCAGAAATGAGCTTTCTCGCCTTGCAGCCCTAAAACGAAAATACCACAAGGAGCGCAGACTCCTCCCTGTAAGATCGGTCTGCGTCAAGAGAAAGTTCGCCAAAGTATATGTATATCTCGCCAATTAGGAGAATGGTCGTGTCGTTGAACGCTACTTAGGCTGAGATCAAGACCCGAGGTTCTGGGAAACGCGGCTGCTTGTTCAAAGCACTCGACAATTCTCCAACGGAGTGGTCGCCTTCCATTACAGTAGGGGATAGCACGGAGACGCGTACCATTTCTTGCGACGACTCTCCCGCGCAGAACAACGTTAACACCGACGACGCATGGGGGCTGACCAAACTTCTAGTTGAGCGGCCACATCTTAAGCGCGTGTCGGGATCGAGGGAAGGTCGGCCGGTGGGGTTCTCTGTCGCGCTGGTGATACGGCGGGGCGGCCCAGGAGCGACTATGCTGAGACCAACCTGTCAGAAGTTTAGAAAAGCACTTTGTTCAAGGTGCAAGGTCGAACCTTGTTTTCCACATCTTCTCAGCACCGACGCATCCTGGCGAAGGTGGATTACTCCCCGCGTCGAATCCGTGAGCAGGAATGCAAGAGCAAATCTGCAGAATCTCGCTCGCGAGAGCCCCCCGAGTTGCTCCCTTTCATTTCACACGCATAACACGCACGCGGCACTAGCGATCTGGAACTCTGTCATTCTACTGAGCGATCACTCCTAACATGCGATAGCCGTAAAGAGCAAGCGCACCCTCAGACGTCGCCCCCAATTGCCCCTGCAGGGCTCGAACCTGCGACGTCGGGCTCCAAAGGCCCGCGCTCTACCAAACTGAGCTAAGGGGCAGTAGCATTCCTGAACGCTTCATTGACACAATGAGGCAGACCTCTGCAAGGTAAAAGGATCTTAGCGATGTATTGACATTAGGCACACAAGGAGGTACCTTTCTCCATGATCTTCGACTGGAACGAGGAAAAGAATGAGAAGCTACGAGAAGAAAGAGACGTTTCATTCGAGGAAATCGTTGTCGCCATCGAAGAAGGACAATTGCTCGATATTCTCGAGCATCCGAACCCCTCGAGGTACGAAGGCCAACGGCTCTACGTTGTTTCAATTGACAACTATGCTTGGGTCGTTCCCTTTGTTGACAGAGGAGACACTAGATTCCTGAAGACTGCATTTCCCAGCCGGAAACTCACAAAGCACTATCTCCATGGCACAGAAAAGGAGAAAGGGTCATGAAGCTATACAAAGACGAGAAGGAGCTTAGCAAGAGCATCGAAAACGAGGAGTGGAGATCGGTCAACAATCTCGAAAAGGAGATTGAGAGAGCGCGCACGATCGCCAGGGCGACCGGTACGAAAGATGAGCGGATGAACATCCGCATGAATCGACGAGACATGATGGCTCTTAAGACTCGCGCGCTAGAGCGGGGAGTTCCCTATCAAACTCTTGTCTCGAGCATTCTTCGTCGCTGGCTTAGAGGGGAGTCCGCAATCAGCAAACAATTGATTCATTTTAGCTCGTTGTTCGACGAGCACGAGTTGAGGCGTCTCGCCCCGATACTGAAGAAGTACTTGGTGCGTCCCGAAAAGAAAAGTGTTCTCATGGTCTCGACCGGCGGTGCATTTAAGCAAACGGCTTCGGCAAGTGCTTCATTGCTTGATCGAATTCTCATCCGGTGATATTGCAGTCCTATCAAGGATCGAGCTAACCGCCCAGGACGCGGCGGAGCTCTTTGAACGACTCAATAGAATTCGTGGGAGACAAGAGCTGTCTGAGACCGAGCGTCAGCTTGTTGAGAAGGCACTGCAGCAATTGACCGACGTTGTTGCTAGATCAAGCGCAATCATCTGATCCGACCCAGACCAAAAGCCACGAGCTTTCCGCACAGAAGTCCACATGTGGATCGAGCGCTTCACCGAAGGATCGCTCTCCGAACATGCTCTGACGTGCGTCTGACCCCCGCGAGCCGTCGTGTTGAGCAACTTGGTGTTACAGCCGTGCGTCTTCTTGTTGAGTCATTGAGTCAGGTCTTTTCCGACATGCCATGGCAACGAAAGTTTCTAGTATGCGAAAAGCGAGGGCCCACCTGCGGTCCACCGGACTGACAGAAATCCAACTGCCGCTGTCGAAGGCTTGAAGACCGGTGTCACTTTGTGTGTCACCCTAAGTAACTGCCAACCAAGAAGCGCCGTCTACTTCCTGGCTACGACTGTCGACGTAGGACTTGATGTAACTCTGTTTCAAACGTACACTTACAAGTAACGGACTACGTAGGGCGACGACGAAGCAATGGCCTTCGTCACCTTCACACGGTAGAAGTCACTGGTTCAAATCCAGTATCGCCCATACCCCCTCTCTTCTCCAAACGCAGCGGGCCGGGACCGAGCAGTGCAAAGGGTCTCGTCAGGCACCGGCTCGCTCGAGCCGGTAGACCCTTGCGGCCGTGTCATGGAACAGGGACGACCGTTCGCCGGCGGAGAAGCCGGCGCTGAGGCGCTTGAAGGAGTTCCATAACACCGTGTAGGAGGACGCCGCCTTGTCTACCGGGAAATTGCTCTCGAACATGCATCGATCCGGACCGAACTGCTCGATGCAGTAGCGGAAGTAGGGCGCCGTTGCCTCGGCAAGCTGCGAGGAGGTGTTCATGATCCCCGGCTTCCGCACGATCAAGCCGCAGAAATCCATCCCCAGGCCCCCGAGCTTGACATTCACGTTCGCGCAGTCGGCAAGCGCCGCCATCCCTTTTGCCCACTCCTCGAAGACCTGTCTTCGTCTGCCGGCGTAAGGACCGATTCCCAGCGGAGTGCCGGTGTGGTCGAGGATGATGATCGTATCCGGGAACGCCTTGGCCAGGGCGGCGACCTCGTTCAACTGCGTGTGGTAGACGCAGGCGTCGAAGCTCAGATCGTATCTCCTCAGGCAGCGGTATCCCCGCCGAAAGCCCTCATCCTCCAGAAGCGACTTCGGCGGATTGCTGTGCGCGTCGGGCACGGCCGGACTGGGATCCCAACCGCTGGCATGCCGCACTCCCTTGAAACGTCCCCTCCCGGCCTCGATGTGTGCTGCGAGCACCGGCTCCACCGCGTCTCCCAGGGTGAGGTCCGCGAATCCCACAATGCCATTCGCCACCCCGTGGGAGGACGCACCCGTTACCGCGGCTCGCTGCACGAACTCCGTTTCCCCCACTGGTCTCATCTCCGCGGGGCCGTCCATGCTGTAGCCGGCAAGGCATTCCACGAACACAGTCTGGACGACGCTGTGCCCGCCCCGGATGTCATCCAGGAACTCGTTCAGCAGGTAGCGAGAACCGGGGAAATCCCACAGATGATGATGCGGATCGATGATGGGGAGCTGCGGATCGATAGGCGCTTCTTCCATCGCTTCCTCCGAATGGCCGGCCATGACGGGGTCTGGCGCGGCGCTTCGTGTCCGTGCGGCATCCACCCCCGCCGTATGCTTCCGCGCTCCCCCGATGCTGTCAAGTCTGGCTGGCCAGTGACCGTCTTTTCAGGCGGATCTGAGGACGGGCCTTGACGACGCGCTGCTTTCAGACAAGATGAGACGGGTGCAGACCATGGACAAAGCGACGATCGCCCCGCCTGACCCGCGGCCGACTTCGGGGAGGTCCGGATGAGAGTCCTGATCACCGATCTGCTCCACGCCTCTTTCGCCGAGGAGCGCAGGGTGCTCGAGCCGCTCGGCGTTGAGATCGACACGACTTTCTGCGCCAGCGAAGAGGACCTCATCCGCAGCGGCCGCGACGCGGTGGGCTTCCTGGTCACCTACGCGCCGGTCACGCGGAGGGTTCTGGAAGCGCTCCCCAGCCTGAAGATCGTCGTCAAGTACGGCGTGGGTGTGGACAACATCGACGTCGCGGCCGCCCGGAGCCTGGGCGTCGTCGTGGCGAACGTTCCGGATTACTGCGTCCAGGAAGTCGCAAGCCAGGCTCTCGCCCTCGGCATGGCGGGCCTCCGAAGGTTGCCTCGCTTCGCGGACCGGGTGAAGACCGGACGCTGGACCGACAATCCGCTGAAGGAGGGGATGCAGCGGCCATCCTCGGTGTGCCTTGGCTTGCTCGGGTTCGGGAACATTGCCCGTCAGCTGGCCGCGTACGCCGCGCCTTTGTTCGGACGCACGGTCTTCTACGACCCGTTCCTGCGGCTCCCCCTGCCGGCGGGCGTGTCGCCGGCCGAAGGGGTGGAGGACCTGGCGAAGCTGTTCGAGATGAGCCAGATGGTCTCCATCCACGCGCCGCTGACCCCGCAGACCCGGGGGATCGTCAGGGCGGACGTCCTTCGGCGTGGCCGAGGCGTGGTGCTGGTCAACACGAGTCGAGGGGGGCTTGTGGATCGGCCTTCCATCGAGGCGGCGCTGAACTCCGGTGCGGTGTCCTTCTTCGGCTCGGACACCTTCTGGGAAGAACCGCCGGACCTCTCCGCCTCGTGGACCGCGTCGTTCCTGGCGCGGGACGACGTGCTGATCACGCCGCACGTGGGATGGTGTTCGACGGAGAGCGAGACCGAACTCCGCAGAAAGGCCGCGGAGGAGGTGGCTCGCGTTATTCGCGGCGAGGCGCCGCTGCATCCCCTGTGACATGAGGCCGGCCGCGGTCGCCCCGGCGCCCCCGGGCCTATGAGGCGATGTTGGCCGTGATCTTCACAGGCTGCACGGTGGTGGGCGGTACGCGACCGTCGGCGACCTCGTACATCCTCGCGTGCGCCTCCATGGCTCCCGCCACGATCTCGGCGTACGGGCGGTGGCACACGTCCACGAAGCCGATCTGATAGTTCTCCCCGTCCGGTCTGCCGAGCGTGGGCTGGTCGTTGAGCTGGAAGTAGTGCACCCCCACGCATTCGGAAATAGCCGCCGCGCTTTCCAGGTAGTAGCGGTAAGCCCGGCCTCGCTCCCGCTGGCTCGCCACGCCAATGATGCCGGTAGCCTGGGGCCCGCTGTCCAAGGCCCCGAAGTGAAACTCCCCGATCATAAGCGGCATGCGGATGAGCTCGGCGGTTCGCCGCACCACCGCAGACGGGTCGATCTTGTAGAGGTTGATGGAGAAGACGTCGAAGCAGTCCTTTCCCGCCAGTTGGTTCTCGTAAAGGATGAACGCGTAGCGCATCCCCAGGTTCAGATGATGGGGGTCCACCCGCTTCGCCGCGGAGCTTGGCACCCGGACGTACTGATCGATCATGAGCCGCGAGAAGGCGTTGAGGTCTCGGGCGGCTTCCGCCGACAGAGAACACGCACGGGGCACCCTGCGCTCGAGGTCCGAGAAGGTCTCGAAAGCGGTTCCCCACGCCCGGTTCAGCTCGCCGATGCTCCCCCCGTGCCGCTCGGAAAGGAACGCGATCAGCCGGCCGCGGGTGACCGAAGCCGCGTCGCTGTCCAGGACCTCCTCGGCAAGCTCCACGTCCTCCGAGAACGCCCATTCGGGCTCGTTCCTCAGGAAGTAGCCGATGAGGTTGACGTCCTGAGCGCGGGGGGCGAGCTGCACCGCGTAGCGATCCGCCGCGGCCTGGTACTCAGGGCTGAAGACGTCCGGAAAGTCGCGATACAGCCGCACGCGCGTTTCGGGAAAACCGTGCATGGGGAGGACGTAGGGCATACCGGCCTGTCGGATGAACTCCTCGGAGGACCATCCGCCGATGGTGTTGAACCCCCACCCCATGAGCCGTGCCCGGGTGAGGCGGGCCCACTCCCGCCCCCACTCCGCGCCGAAGGCCCGGACGAGATTGCACACCGCGAAGCTCAGCTGCCTGCGGTCTTTGCCCTGGGGGAACCACTCCACGTCCTGCCAGGCAGCGGCGAACTCCCCATCTTGTGGAGGGATCCAGGTGTGCAGGCTCTCGTTACCGCTCACGGGTCCCGGCTCGCCTGGGTGGACGCAATCCATGCCGGACATGAAGAAGGGGGAACCCCCAGGATCCACGAGCCACCAGCGCCTGCCGTCATTCTGCACGCTGAAGAACCCGCGCGGTTCCATGCGCCGGGCCCTCCAGCCGCCGAACCGGCTCCACCCCCCGGGAAAGGCGGCGTGGGAGGCGCGTGCAGCCTCCTCCTGCAGAGACATCGCCATCTTCTCCACGCTGGCGGTCCTCCCGGCCCACTCCCGATGGGCCCCCTGGCCCATCTCGTCCACGAGCGGGACGGCGGGAACCGGGTACGACGGCTCGACGTCCGTTGCCCAGGCCGAGCGTATCTCCAGGCGCTGGGGCGCCCAGCCCTCGCGGACGCCGAAAGCGAAGCCCGTGATTGCCGACGACTCCACCCGCCTGCCGTGGACGAAGGAGCGCAGCTTCCCCGGCGTGCGAGGCAGGAAGATGCGCTGAGCATCCAGCGCTTCCAGCGGAAGGACCAGCCGGGTGGCAAGGTAGGGAAGGACCGACATCCGCACGGTGAGCGGCGGCGGATCCTCCTGCCGCTCTCCGTCCCAGAACTCGAACTGGAACACCAGGGACCAGTCCTGGGCCCCGACCACGTCCACCACGATGAACCGCGCGGACTCCCAGTCCACTCCGCCCGTCTTGCCCGGAGCGCCGACCGAGAGAAGCCGCAGCGGCTCCTCGGCGGCGCACGCGGCAACAAGCGAGCCTTCGGAGACCTGGGCCACGACGCCGTGGCGCGCCACGAACGTCCGCAGGTCGAATCCAGCCTCCATGGCGTCCTCCTAGAGCCAGCGTTCGATATCCGCGGACCGCCCCGCGTGGATCCAGGCCCCCAGGTGGTTGGGTCGCGCGGCAAGCGCGTCCGCCAGCTCTGCATGCATGCCGGCGCAGTCACCGCGCCCGAACATCGAGAGCCCCCGCAGGAAGTGCCCTTCCGCCGCGTCGATGGCTGCACGGTCCCCTTCGAAGGGCGGCGGGGTCGGCGTGCCCGTGGCGAAAAACTCGGGGCGGCCCGGGTGATCGAGCAGCTCGGCGGCGCGAGCCTCCAGCTCGGCGAGCGCCTGTTCGGCGGCCGCGGTCTCCCCGCCGCGTCGGAGCGACAAGGCCCGGTAGAACGAGGCTTCCCCGACCCACGGAGTCGGGAGGCAGGCCCGCGCGAGGTGCTCGCGCTGCGCCGACTCCTCCCCCTCGATGCCGGCCGCCACCGCCGCGAAGTAGTGGAGGTGATTGCGGGGCACCGCGTTCGGGCGGCCCTCGTGGAAGCACTCCGGCAGAGTGAAGGCCGCGGTGACAATGGACAGCGCACTCGGAGCGTCCGCACCCCGGGCGGCCGGCGCCGCAAGGATGGACAGCGCCCGCAGGATGGACGTCCACTCGAACACGCGGACCAGGCGGCCCTCCCCGCCTTCGTAGACGTCATAGACCCTGTCGGTGATCCTGCGCGCCGCCTCGTCGATTCGTCCCGCCTGCAGGAGCAGCACGAGCCTCTCCACGTACAGGTCGTCACGCTCCGCCACCAGCTGCGGATGGGCTTCGCAGCGCTCCAGGCGCCGTTCCACCGACTCGTCGCCGGCGTTCTTGCCCAGCTGCAGCAGCTCGTACAGCAGGCGGGCGTTGCCGCTGTCCAGCGCGAACGCACTCTCCAGGGACAGCCGGGCCGAGTCTGCGTCCTTGCGAACGTCGTACGCAGCCAGGGCCAGGTTGCGGTGGACCGCTGGGATTCCGCCGTCGCGTGACCGGGCTTCCTTCCAGCACGCCTCCGCCTCGACGTGCCTGCGCTTGTCGTAGAAGAGGTTGCCGAGGTAGTACCACGCGCGCGCGCCGTCGGGATGGCAGGACTGAGCGTGGCGCAGGACGGCGATGTCCCGGGTCTGGCTGGGAAAGCAGTAGTCCATGCTGGCGGCCTCCGCCGCGGCGCACAGCGACGCAGCCTCCCGCGAATCCCCTTCTTCGGAGTGCAGCAGCGCCAGCTGGTACAGCACCATGGGTGAGATCCGGGCAGGCGGAGCTTCCTTGCGGTACGTCTCCAGCACCTCGATAGCCTCGGATCTGAGCCCGGCTTCCTGGTACCCGAAGGCGACTTCGCGGTAGGCCTCGGCGGCGTCCCGGAGGATCCGCCGGATCCGCGCGAACTCCCCCTGCGAGGCGTCCCTGCGTCGCAACTGGCGCAGAGAGAACGCCAGCTCGAACCGGGCGCCGTGATCAAGCGGATCCAGCGCCAGTGTCGATCGGGCCATGGAAAGAGCTTCCTTGGGCCTCCCCAGCCTTCGGGTCACGGCACAGAGGAGGGTTCGGCTGCGCAGGCTCTCCTGGTTGGTTTTCAGCGCCTCCACGGTGTGCTCGTGCGCCCTGGGGAAGTCCCCCCGACGGCTGTCCAGCTGGGCCATGGCGTGGCAGGACGGGGACTTCCAGGCATAGCTCCAGGCTGCCTTCGCGAACGCGGCGTAGGCCGGCTCGAGCCGGTCCTGCATGCGAAGCGCGCAGCCGAGATTGTACAGCGGCTCTCCGTCCAGCGGGTTGGTGTTGCGCGACGTGAGCCTCCGCAGCGCTGCGCGGAAGCTGCCCTCGGCGCTTTCGAACAGGCCGCGCCGCAGGTGGAGCATGCCGAGGGCGTTGTTGCACCGGACGTCCCCGGGATCGCGAGAAAGAGCCTCCAACAGGAAGTCTTCCGGATCCATCGAGTGGTGGCGGTACTGCTCGAGGTGCAGCGCGTGGATGTACAGCTCGTCGTTGCGCTCAATCCGCCCTGGCCCCGGGGACGCTGAGCGCGCCTCGGGGGTCACGGTCGCCTCGGCGCGCGGCGGACGGTAGGAAACCAGCTCCCGCCCGTCCCTGGAGAGGAGCCCCGCCCAGAGCGCGGACCCGTCCCGGCCGGCCGGCATGTGGATTTCCGCGACGAACGGCGTGGCGGGATCGATATCGATGACGCGCTCCAGGAGCACCTGCTCGCCGGCCTTCACGACGACCGTTGCTCCGGCGAACCGGCCGGTGGCGTGGAACGCCACCCGGATGTCGCGGTGCGAGAGCTGCAGGCTCATGGCGGCGTCCTGCGTGGCATTCTGGACGGAGCCGATGCCCCGGATCGGGTACCAGCACTGCTCGAAGGAGCGCGTTTCGTGAGGCTGCATCCAGGAGAAATCGGGCTGGTTGTCCGTGTACACGCCCGTCATCAGCTCCGCGTAGTTCCCGTCGGAGTCCGTCAGGCACCGGATCCACGCCTGGCCGGACTCCCCGGTGCCCCACGTGAAGAGCTTCTTGCCCGGGCGCGATGTGCCGATCGCAGACGTGCACGGTGCCGGCCTCCCGCCCATGGTCGTAGCCGGCCATGAAGTCGTAGCTGCTCGTGCCGTCCATGACCATGAACGAGCCCGCGGACTGGTGATTGCGGAACCAGGACCCGTCCACGCCCGGCCCGAAATCCTGGTCCGCGTACCTCCCCTTCAGCAGCGGCCATTCCGTGACGAACGCGCGGTCGTGGAAGGCGACGTGGCGCACGTCGGGCGGGAACA
Source organism: uncultured Spirochaetota bacterium (assembly GCA_963768665.1). Classification (GTDB taxonomy): domain Bacteria; phylum Spirochaetota; class Spirochaetia; order SZUA-6; family Fen-1364; genus Fen-1364. The sequence goes on from CAVYIU010000010.1 coordinate 152,810, forward strand.
GGATGCGGTACTGGTCGTTCACGTGCACGCCGAGGTTCGCCCACCACATGAACTGCTGCGGGAGCGGCGTCGGGTTGTACGCGCGCACCCGGACCTTCAGGAACGAGCGCCCCGGAAAGACGGTGGCCGCGGCCGCAGCCTCGGTCCCGTAGAGGGGCTCCACCTCCCCCGTCCAGGCGGTAACGCTCCCGTCGGGATTCCTGCGGGCGAAGGACTGCACCGGGCGGAAGGTCGTCGGCCGGTGGTGCTGGGGCCAGTTGAACTCGATGCCCCCGCAGATCCAGGGGCCGGCCAGGCCGATCAGCGCGGGCTTGATCACCGAATTGTGGTAGATGAAGTCGTAGCCGTTGGTCTTGTCCAGGCCGACGTGGATGCGCCCGCCGATCTCGGGAAGCACCACGATGCGGATGTACTCGTTCTCCAGGCGCAGGGACTCCCAGCCCCGGATCCTGGACTGGTGGCTCAGCCGGTCGGTGACGGGCAACGGGTACGTGCGCCCCGACGCGCCCTGGTAGGAGCGCTTCTCGTGAAAGACGGGCAGCTTCTCCGGCGGCCCGGCTCGTAGGTGGGGATCCGCAGGATCTGGCGGCGCAACTCGGCTGCTTTAGCGCGCTTGCGTGGCATGTCTCTCGCTCCTTCTTCCGTCGCGATGCTGCACCGGGAGGGCGCCCGCTGCGCAGGTCTCGCACGGCGCGTGGTCGGGCGTGGCGCGGATCCGCCGTCTCAGGCGGACCGGCTCACTCCCACTCCGTCAGCCAGTGCCCGAGGGCCAGGCTGCCGGTGTCGAGCTCCTTCTCCGAGGTGATGGTGAGCTGCACCGTGCTGCCGGCTTCCATGTCGAAGTAGTTGTCGCTGTAGACCAGGGCGGCATCGTCCGGGTGCGTGAGGTGCACCATCCGCGCGTACGAGCCCGCGCGCACGGTCACCGTGCTCAGCCGGATCCCGTCCCCGTCGTGCTGCGGGCCCACGGAGAAGGAGATCCCCGGGTCCAGCCAGTCGATTTTCCTCCAGGGTTCCAGGAAGAAGCGGCCGCCGGCCTCCTGGCCCGCGGGGCTGAAGCGTGCGAACAAGTAGGTGCCGGGCGCGACTCCGCGGCGCGGCTCAAGCTCCGCCACCCGCTGGCAGGAGTTCTCTGCCACCTCGATCCTCCGTTTCGCCTTCCAGAGCACGGCTCCCTTCAGGTCCGCCTGCCCGACGTGCAGGTATCCCTTCACCGCCTGGCGCGCGTCGTTGACGACGAACACGGCATGCCTTTCCTCCAGCGGCTGGATGGTGACCAGGAGGGGACGGAACGACCGCTTGGCCGCGTAGAAGGCCGGCTTCGGAAGCAGGTAGTAGTCGATGACGGAGTGCGTGCCCGTGGGCCAGATGTCGTTGAACATCCAGAACATGGCGCCGCTGTTCTCTCCCTTGCGGCTGCGGTGGTACTCGATTTCCGCGCCCAGCAGCTCCGCGTGGACGGTCATGGCCTTCTTCAGGAAGTCACGCACGCCATGGATCTCTCCGAACATCGCCTCCGCCAGCTTCCGCTGGGTCTGGCTGTACGAATCCTTCACCATCCAGCTGTACGGATTGCGCTGGTTGTGCAGCTCCCACATCTCGTTCATGGGCCAGAGCGCGTCCGGCGGCAGGTACCGGACCAGGGACCGGTAGCGAGGAGGCCCCTGGTAGGCGAACTCGGAGGCAAATCGCGTCCGCATCCTGGCAAGCTCGGCGCGGAACGACCCAGGCCCGTTGAGACAGGTGGGCTCGAAGGCGGACATGTGGCAGTCTCCGGAAAACGGGTCGCTGCCGAGGTCCGAGTAGGTGGTGGGGCTGGATGGGGAGTACGGGCGGCCCGGATCGATGTCCCCGATGATCCCGCGCACCAGGTAGTTCAGCACGGGGTCCGCGCGGCTGGGACGGCAGCCCGTCACGCTCGCCGTCTCGTTTCCTCCCGTCCAGTACACCAGGCTGGGGTGATTGCGCAGCCGGCGCACCTGGTGCTCCATCTCGGGGATGATGGCCTGCCGGAACCACTCCTGGTCTCCCGGAAGGTCCGAGCAGGCGCAGGCGAACTCCTGCCACGTCATGATGCCGTGCTCGTCACAGAGATCATAGAACGCGTCGCTCTCGTAGATGCCGCCCCCCCAGACCCTCAGGGTGTTGCAATTCGCCTCCTGGGCCCTGCGGATGAGGTCACGGTACCTTTCCCGCGGGATCGCTCCCACGAACAGGTCCGCGGGGATCCAGTTCCCGCCCTTGCTGAACACCGGGACGCCGTTCACCTCGAAGCAGAACCCGAACTGGCTGCTTCCCTGCGGATCCTGGCGGAGCCGGACCTCGCGGATCCCGAGCCTTCCCGTCCGCTCGTCCACCACGCGCTCCCGGTTGGAGAGCACGACGCGGTACGAATAGAGGAAGGGCTCCCCGTAGCCGTTGGGCCACCAAAGCCGGGGGCGCGCGACGCTCAGCGTCGCATAGCTGGCGCCGCCGCTCACCGCGACCGTCGCCTGCGCCACGGATGTGCCGTCCGGCTGCTGGATGCCGATCCGCAGCTCGAGGCCCAGCTCCTCGGGGCGGTAGCGCTCCCTGATCCCGTCCAGCTCCGAGCGCAGGGGCGGAAGATCCACCTCGACGAAAAAGGACACGCGCCCGTCGACGCGGGTCTCGATCCGCACGTCGCGGATCTCACGCTCGTCCGGCAGGACGAGCGAGCAGCTCTTCCAGATGCCGGTGGATGGGAGGTCCGGGATGCAGTCCCATCCGAACTGGCACTGGGTCTTGCGGAGGAAGATCCGGTTGGCGTCGAACAGGGAGACGTAGTCGTGCGGGGGCTGCGCCCGAAGGCGCGCCCGGACCGAGCGGATGAGGACCAGCAGGCGGTTGTCCCCGTCTGTCGCGGTCTCGGGGAGGTCGAAGCGCCAGGCGCGGAACATGTTGTCCGTCTCCCCCAGCATCCGGCCGTTCAACCAGACGGAGGCGAGCGTGTCGATCCCTTCGAACAGCAGCCACCCGCGGCGTCCGGCGGAAGCGTCCGGAAATCGGAAGGTGCGCGAGAAGCACCAGTCCTGCTCGAGCACCCATGCGCACCGCTTGATGTTGTCCCCGACGGTGGGATCCTCGATGAGCCCCCTGGCGAGGAGCGCGGTATGCACGTCCCCCGGGACCGCCGCCTCGATCCAGCTCCCATCCGCAGAGAGCGCGCCGGCGTCCTGCTCCGAGAGGCTCCCCGCCGGGAAGCCCTTCATGGCCCACGTGCCGTCCAGCGCCAGAGTCGTCCTGCCCATGCCTCCCCCGAGCCCTTGGCTTCCCACGCCCGCCGGTCTGCGCTACCCCTTGATGCCGCTCCAGACCAGGCCCTTCTGGATCTGGTTCTGGAACAGCAGGAAGATCACGATGGTGGGCAGGGAAGAGACGATGCCATAGGTGAACGACTGGCCGACGCCGTAGTACGTCAACCCCTGCGTCGTGAAGAAGAACAAGCCCACCGGGAACGTGAAGCGGTTGGGATCCGAGATGACAACGAACGGCCAGAAGAAGTTGTTCCAGCTGCCCAGGAAGAGCATGATCACCGCGACCGCCAGCGCGGATTTTGACAGGGGGATCACGAGGCGGAGGAACACGGTGACCTCGTTGGCTCCCTCCATCCGCGCAGCGTCGAACAGCGCTCCGGGCAAGGCGTCGATGAACCCCTTCAGGATGTACACGATGAAGGCATTGGGCACCGAGAACAGGATGATCCCCCAGAAGGTGTTGAAGATGTGCAGGTCCTTGGCCAGGAAGAGCCCGGGCACCAGGGTGGCAATCCCGGGGATCATCAAGGAGATCAGGAAGTACAGCAGCCAGATCCGCTGCGCGGTCCGACGGAAGATCCGGGACAGGGCGAACGCTGCCATGGAGCAGACCAGGAGCGTCAGCAGGATCTCCAGCGTCGTGACCGCGGCGCTGTTGCGCAGGAAGACCTGGAACGGGGGATACGCCCCGTAGAACCTCGACATGAACGGCGCGCGCCACCGCAGGATGGCTCCCTGCAGCCAGGAGTGGGTGGCCCCGATCGCGGTGATTTTGCCGTAATACTGCTCCCCCTCCAGGGACGTCGCCATCTCGCGCGTGCGCTTGTCGCGCTGGTCCCCGAGGCTCACGCCGCCCTGCAGGCCGGCGGCGAGGTCGAAGCGCACCCTGGGCAGGGCGCCGGTGTAGAACTTCTCGTAGTGGTTGTTCTTGCGCAGGTAGTCCACGCTGATGGTCGTGGCGGGCAGCCAGTTCGCACGGAGGATGACCTGGGTGTTGTCCGTGATCACTTCCCCGACCAGCTTGTCCCCCTGGTAGGCCTGCGCGGTCACCACGTTCAGGCCGTAGCGGCCGAAGCGGTCGAACGCGAGCAGCGTGGCCGCGGCCAGATCGCACCGCGCCATGGCCTCCACCTGCGTGGCGTCCGCGGGCTCGGCCAGCTTGCTGTAATCCAACCGGACCGTCAGGTAGACCGGGGGCCGAGGGAGCCACACCGGCGGGCTGGCCATCCCCTCCTCCACGTCCTTCAAGGAGGAAGAGAACAGCCAGAACACGGGGAACAGGAGCAGCAGGAGCCAGAAGACGAGCACGCAGTAGGACACCGTCTTGAGCACGGCATCCTGCCACGGCTCGCGGATGTGGTTGCGATTTTCAGCCTTCATACGCTTGCACTCCCCGCCTGCGCCGGCCCAGTTCGCTTCCTGCCGCGAGAGGCGCAGGGAAACGTAGGTGATCAGCGCCGAGATCAGCGTCACCAGCAAGGACCACGCGGCGGCCTCCGAGTAGCGGAACTCCGAGAACGCCTTGAAGTACATCCCCATGACCACCGTAGTGGACGACCTGCCCGGCCCGCCCTTCGTCATGGCGTAGACGTAGTCGAACTGCAGGAGGGACGTGCTGATGGCCAAGATCAGCTGGATCTCGACCATGTAGCGGATCTCGGGGAGCACGATTCGCCAGATACGCTGCCAGGCGCTTGCCCCGTCGATCACGGCCGCCTCGATGGTCTCCTCGGAGATGTTCTGCACGGCGGCCAGGTAGATCAGGATCCCCAGGCCTCCGCCCAGGAGCCCGGGCAGCACCAGGACCGGTTTGACCAGGGACGGATCCCCGAGCCACTTCTGGGCGTGCCCGTGCAGGAGCGCCATGATCCCGTTGGCGATCCCGTAGGTGGGATCCCAGATGTAGCGCCACACGATCACGTTGACCATGTTGGGGATGGCCGCTGGGAGGACGAACAGGAACCGCAGGAAGCGGTGGGCCGCGCGGATCTGGGAGAGCAGCAGGGACTGCACGATGGGCACCCAGAACGACAGCGCGAGGTACAGCAGGAAGATGATGGCGGTGTTGGCCATCATCTCCCAGAACAGGGGGGAGCCGAGCGTCGCGACGAAGTTCTGCAGCCCGATCCAGCGCTGGGAAGCGTCGGAAGGCGTCCAGCTCACGAAGGCCATGCGGATCCCGCTCAACAGCGGGTAGTACTTGAAGATGAAGAACAGGATGATGGCGGGTCCGGCGAAGAGGAAGTGCGACGGCGTGATCCGCAGCCTTCGCTTCCGCCTCGGAATGCTTTCAGCGCTGCCCATAGTGTGCGGCCCTCCCGTACGAACGGCCGCTCCCGCCAGGATGGCGGGAGCGCGTCTTCTTGGTTCGGTCGTGAACGGCGACGAGCGGTCTAGTGGAGCTCCGAGTTGTACTTGTTCAGCCACTCGCTCTCCGCGGTGGCCTGCGCCGCGGCCAGCTCGGTCTTCACGTCGCTGGCGGGATTCGTGTAGATCTTGGACAGCGCGGCTTCCCAGTACTTCTCCCCCAGGTTGTCCGGAGCGGGCTCGGGGATGGCAATCTTGTAGTACGCGGTGACCGGCGCCAGCCACCAGGCCGGCACGCCGGTGGAGGTCTTCGTCCAGTCGTACCCGGTGAACGGGGTGGGCTGGACCCACGCCACGTCGTTCTCATCGGCCCACTTGTAGATGGCGTCGTACCAGTCCGGGCTCTTCATGTACTGCGCGTACAGCGTGCAGGCGCGGACCTGGTCCGGGGTGGCGGTCTTCGCGATGGCATACCCACCGCAGTAGATGCGGGTGTAGGCGGCCTTGGAGGACGGGCCCTTGGGGGGGTAGAAGAAGGTCAGATCATCCGCCTTGAACTTCGAGCCGCTGAAGGCCCAGGAGATCCAGGAGGGGTACCACTGGTGCATGGCGGCCTTGCCGGCGATGAACTCGCCGGTGAAGCAGGTGCCCCAGTCCGCCGCGGGGTTCGGCCCGGTGACCTTGTACTTGTAGATGAGGTCCTTCATGAACTGGACGGCCTGCACCACTTCGGGCGCTGTATAGCTCAGCGTGACGTGCCGCTTGGCGTCCTCGGTGGCGCGCCGGGCGCCGTTGGCCCAGAGGAACTGCTCGGTGGGGTTCTGGCTGTAGTCCCCCGTGGCGAAGAAGGCCAGCGCCCAGTGATCCGCGGTGGTGAGCTTCTTCGACATGGACACGAAGTCGTCCCAGGTCTTGGGCACGTAGTCCTCGGGGAGGCCGCCCTCCTTCAGCATGGAGCGGCGTACCACCAGCCCGAAGGCTTCCGCGAACCCCGGGTACATGTACAGCTTGCCGCTGATGCTCATGTCGTCGACCAGGGCCTTGGGCAGCTTGGACAGCTCCGGGAGGAGGGACTTGTCGAACGGCTGGCACAGCCCCATCCGCGCCAGGGTCATGGCCTGCGGGATCATGTCGAAGTAGATCATGGTCTGCGCGCCGGTCTGGAACTGGGTGGCCCAGTACTCCGCGCGCTTCTCGACCTGGACGGACTCGCGGGCGACGTGCGTGATCTTGATCTCGGGATGCTTCTTTTCAAATACCTGCTGCCAATCGTAGGTGAACTTGGCCCCTCCACCCTGCGTGGGGTCGGAGAGGTCGGGGACGACGATCTCGGTGACCTTGGTTGCGGCGAACACCGAAGAGGCGCCTCCCACGAACAGGAAGGCAACGAGTGCTGGCGCGAGCAGGAACAGGGTTTTCCTCATGGGGAATGCTCCTTTCGAACTTCTGGCACAATGAGACAGAACAGTCTTTCGATGTGGTCGTGGGGTATGTCGTACCTTTTTTTTCCGATCACCCCCTTCGCGTTCCGGCGGGAAGGGGATGGTCGGCAGCCCGAAGCGGCCTGCTCGCCTTCCCCGCCATTCCCGGCGCAATGCCTGGAGATGACAAACGTTTGTATTCCGCCCGAAACAAGGGCTCGCGCACGCGCGAGCCGGGAATCCTCCTGGAATCCGCGCTGACTCTACCACGGCCCGGAGCCGCTGTCAATCAAAACGCTTTTTTCGCGCGCCGTTCGCCGATCTGCCTCCGCTGCGGGGCGCGGCGCACGACTCCCGGATGATGAGCCCGGGTCTCGACGCGTTCCTGCAGGCGACTCGGGGGGTGTCCGTTCATCAGGCGGACGAGCATCTCCGTAGCCGCCTCCCCAGCCGGTGCCGGGGCTGCTCGTAGGTGGTCAGCGCCGGCTGAAGGATGGACGCCACCTCGACATCGTCGTAGCCGGGCAACCGAGAGGTCCTGCGGGATCCGCAGCCCCAACTCGTGGGCCGCGCGGTAAGCGCCCAGGGCCATCACGTCGCTGGCGGCGAACAGGGCGGTGACCGCGGGGTTCGCACGCAGGAAGCGAAGGACGCTCTGGTGCGCCAGCTGCACCCCCGAGCCCGTGTCGATGACCAGGCTCTCGTCGTAGCGTATCGCCTTTTCCAGGGCGCGGCGGTAGCCCTCGAGGCGTTCCAGCAGCACCGAGTACCGCGCCTGGGTTCTGCGGATATCCCCCGTGACGTGCGCGATCCTGCGATGTCCCAGGGACGTGAGGTAGGCCGTGGTCTCCTGCGCGCCCCGCACGTTGTCGATGGAGACCCGGTGCAGGGCATCCCGCGCCCCGGAGCTTCTGATCTCCACGAGCGGGGTCTCCGTGACTTCAGCGCCCGGGCGACTCTGGGGAGAGGTCCCGGGAGAAGTGGATGATGATCCGCCGACCCGCTGGCCCCGCAGGATCCGCAGGTGCTCCTGCTCCCGGTGCACGTCCCAGCTGCTGTCGCACAGGATGGTGTTGTACCCGGCCGGTTCGGGAAGCTCCACGCCCTTGGTCACCTCCGCGAAGAAGGGATTGCTGATGTCCGGGACGACCAGGCCGATGATCTTCGTGCGCCGCGTCACCAGGCTTCGGGCGATCTCGTTCTTGTGGTAGCCGACGTGCTCGGCGATCCGCCGCACGCGCTTGCGGGTGGCCTCCTCGACCCGAGGGCTGTCGTTCAAGGCACGGGAGACGGTGGAGACATCCAGCCCGGGATGCGCGCAATATCCTTCAGGGTGCTCATGGTGTCGGCCCGGGAACCGCCCTCAGGGGACCGGGCGTCCGGAGGGAGAAGCCCCTCCGCCTTCAGGTCCGCCCAGAGCGCGCCGGGGATGGAATGGTCGAACCGCTCGGCGTTCGAGCGGGCCTGCTCGGGAGAGGTCGCCCCCGGGACGATGGCGTTCACCTGGGGATGGCCGAACGGGAAGCGCATGGCCGCGGAGGCGATCGGGACCCCGTAGCGGCCGCAGACCGCCTCCATCCGCCGGACCCGCTCCATCACCGGCTCCTTCGCCGGCCCGTAGCCCGCGCGCGCGCCTTGCACGGCGCCGGTGGCGAGGATGCCCGTGGCGAACACGGAGCCCGCCACGACGCCGATCCCCCGCTCGGCGAGCGGGGCGGTGTCCACCTTGAGCAGCCCGAGATCCAGGAGGCTGTAGGAGGCGCCAATCAGCAGGAAGTCAGGCTCCACGAGATCCAGGAGCACCGGGATCATGGAGACGTCGTTGATCCCGAGGCCGATGCCCTTGATCTCTCCGCCGGCGCGCAGCCCATCCAGGACGCGCCAGCCGCTGGTGAGCAGCTGCGAGAGGTAGGCGTTCAGGCGCACGTCGCTGGAATGATACCCGCGGTCCAGGTCGTGCACCACCAGCAGGTCGATGGAGTTCAGGCTCAGGCGCTGCAGGCTGTCCTCGTAGGAGCGAAGGACGCCGTCGTGGGTGTAGTCGAAGTGGAACTCGAAGGGGAGCGCCCCCTTCCACGGCCAGGAACGCCCGCCCGCCCAGAACCGTCCGTTGTACTGCTCGGGCCGGCGCGGCGCGTGCAGCACGCGGCCCACCTTGGTGGACACGACGAACTGGGACCGGGGGACCTGGCGCAGGAAGGTGCCCAGCCGGTGCTCGCTCTTGCCGTAGCCGTAGAACGGCGAGGTGTCGAAGTACCGGATGCCGGCGTCCCAGGCCGCCTGGAACGTCTTCTGCGCCTGCTCCTCGCTCACGGGCTTGCCGATGTCTCCGAGGGGCGCGCAGCCCAGACCGAGCTGCGTGACCACGGCCTGGGACCTGCCGATGCGCTTCGTACGGATCTCTGGTGGCACGGAACCCTCCCCAGCGTCCCGGCGGGGGCCGCTCCGCCGGACGGTCATGGGCCAGACTCTGGCCGGCGGTCCGTCCCCTGTCAAGTGTTCGTTCGCCGGAAGGGTGCAGGCGGCGCGCGGCGCGTTCTCGATTGCGGGCGGCACGAGGCGCGTGCTACAATCCGCCGCGTTGCCGGCCCGGACGGGCCGCCCCCCAAGGAGGACGCGCGTGAGCCAGAAACCGATGAGCGGTGTCTTCCCCATCCTCGTGACACCGTTCGACGAGGAGGCGCGGGTGGACGAGACGAGCCTCCGCAGCCTCGTGGAGTTCGAGCTGGCCGCGGGGGTGGACGGGCTCGGGGTCGCGCTGGGGAGCGAGATCCTCCTCCTCACGGAGGCCGAGCGCGTGCAGGTGACCCGCGCGGTGGTGGACCAGGTCCGCGGCCGGGTACCCGTGGTGATCAAGACCGGCGCGGGCCGGAACCGACCTGGCCGTGCACTACAGCCGGCTGGCCCGGACGGGGGCGCGGACGCGCTCATGGTCATGCCCGCCACGGCCGCGCCGGCCGCCGGCGCCGAGGTGCGGGAGTACTACCGGGCCATCGCCCGGGACGTCGATCTTCCCATCTTCATCCAGGACACCTCCGGCTCCCACGTGGGCGCGGAGACCATCCGCCAGCTCGCCGAGGAATGCGTGCAGGTCCGCTATGTGAAGGTGGAAAGCGCCCCGACCCCGCTCATGGTGCAGGAAGCGGTCTCCAGGGCGGGGAGCCTCGTCACCGTCTTCGGGGGCGCGGGCGGGGACACCCTGATCGAGGAGCTGCGACGGGGCTCCCGGGGCACCATGCCCGGGTGCAGCAACCCGGAGGCGTTCGTCGAGGTCTGGAGATTGTACAAGAGCGGGGACGAGCGCGGGGCCTGGCAGGCGTTCTGCGACCGGATCCTGCCCCTCAACCGTCTCGCTGCCCAGGGCTGGAACGCGTTCTTCGCCGTGCACAAGGAAGTCCTGCGGCAGCGGGGCGCCATCCGCTGCGCCACGGTCCGTGGCCCCTCCGCGCCGCTGGACCCGGCGAGCCGGCGCGAGCTGGAGCTTCTCGTCCATCGGTACTACCCCGAGCTGCGACAGGCGGGGTCGGAACACGGGCCGCACGCTGGCCGCTGAGGCCACGGCGTCCATGGCATCCCGAGGGAGGGCCTCATGAAGATCTCTGACGTCGAGGTGATCCGGTTCCTGGTCCCCAGGAAGCCCTTCGACCCGAGGGTCGAGCAACCCGTGCGACAGATCATCCAGACCATCGTGCGGATCCGCACGGACGAGGGAGCGCAAGGCCTGTGCCTGGGCGGCCACGGCCACGGTGACCAGGATGGCCTCTCCCCCGAGGAAGCGCAGGCGGTGATGGATCGCGGCCGCTCGATCCTGATCGGACAGGACCCGTTCGACCGTGAGAAGTTCTGGCACTGGATGTGGGTGTCCAAGACGCCGGAACACATCCTGAGCGTCATCGACCTCGCGCTCTGGGACCTGCAGGCACGGCTTCTCGGCGCCCCGGTCTACAAGCTGCTCGGCGGATGCCGCGAGAAAGTCAAGGCCTACGCAAGCACCTACCCGAACATGGGAAGCCCGCAGGAGTACGCGGACCACGCCGTGGCGTGCGCGCGTAGAGGCTACCGGGCCTACAAGATCCATCCCTACTACTTCGCCGACCCCCAGACCCTCCAGCCGATGCCCGGGCGTCCCTCCCACATTGACGAGGACATCGAGGTCTGCCGCGCCGTGCGCAGCGCCGTGGGGGACCGGATGGTCCTGATGTTTGACCCCTGGGGAACCTACTGCACGTACGAGGAAGCCCTTCGGGTCGGCCGCGAGCTGGAGAGACTGGGGTTCTACTGGTACGAGCACCCCATGCCGGAATACGGGTGCGCAGCTATGAGAAGCTCTCCCGGGAGCTGGACATCCCCGTCCTGTCCCCCGAGATCGCGGAGGGGAGCCTCTACACCCGCGCGGACTGGATCCTGCGGGACGCCTCTGACATGTCGCGCATCGACGTGCTGCGCGGCGGGATCACCGGCGTGAAGAAGATGGTGTCCGTCTGCGAGGCGTTCGGCGTCAAGTGCGAGATCCACATGGCCTCCTTCGGCAACCTCCAGATCCTGGGGGCCACGAGCGAGGACACCTGCGAGTACTATGAGCGCGGACTGCTTGCCCCGGGGTGGACTGCGATTCGCCGCCGCCCTACCTTGAGGCGATCGGGGATCCGATGGACGCGGAGGGCTATGTCCATCTGCCGACGGAGCCCGGACTGGGTTTCCGGGTGAAGTGGGACTACGTCGAGGAGAATCGGGTCCCGTAGCGATCGCCGGGACCCGCTGCCCGATCGGGCGCCCCTGCGGGCGAAGTCGGGATTCAGCAGGCCCTTGTCGCGGAACAAGGCGACGACGCGGGGGCGGTGACAGCAGCGGGCACTCTCGGGGAACGTTGACCCGTGCAGGGGCGGCAGCTCCTTTCGGCTCTGTAACACGCGGAGATGTTGCATGGAAAAGAACCTGAAGTACACGACCATCGACGAATACATCGCGCAGTTTTCGGCAAAGGCGCAACAGAGGCTGAAAGCGATCCGCAAACGCATCGCCAGGCTCGCCCCCGATGCGACCGAGAAGATCAGCTACCAGATGCCGCCATTCTATCTCAACGGCAACCTGCTCCATTCTGCGGGGAGTAGAATAACTGGAGGTTTGAGCAATTCCTGGATGGCCTCTTGTGCGGCACCTAAAGAATCTGAAACGACAAGCGAGCAAACCGATGCAACCCTTCAGCCCTTCTTTTTTTGAGCTGGAAACCCCGGCTGGTAAGCTGGCCTTGAGCGAGGATGGAACCATTCGCGATCTGGCCTTCCGCGAAGCGGGCGGTTGGAATCGGGTCCTCTTCCGCGCGGATGATTTCCGCGGGCCAGGTTGGTTTGTGGACCCGGACGGGGCTGAACGGCGCGTTTCCCTCCACCCGATCGCTGGACAGCCGGGCGTCTTTCGGGGAGAGGCAGGCCAGCTCAGTTTCTGGCTCGAATACCATTTCAGCGCTGATGCGCTCTGCCTGCAGGGACGCGTCCAGAATGGCGCCTCGACCGCCTTTGCCCCGCGGCGCTGCGGGATCAAACTGGGCCTGGATACCTACATGGTCCACGCCCCGGATTGGGATGCGCTCTATTTCCCCACCCTGCTGCGCTGTGAAAAGAGCCATTTCTGGGGCTACTGCATGTCACCCCTCGGACGCATCCTGGGCCTGGCTTCGCCTGATCCGGTTGCCTCCTGGAGCATGGACTACAACTTCTCGATGTACGGACCTCACCGCCATGGAGGGCACCGGATTTACACCTTCAACCTGGATTTGATCAATTCGCTCCCCTTGCCGGAGAGGCACCCGCAAAACCTATTCCGTCTCTTGCCCGGCGAGAGCAAAACCTGGACCCTCTACCTGGTCCCCCTGGCGGAATTGGAGCAGGTCGCGCCAGCCCTGGCGGAGTTGTGCTCCGCGCCGATGATCGCGTGTGAACGCCATACCCTGGCCCGGGGTGAAACAGCCCGCGTGCGGGTCTTCTCTTCGGCGCAGCCTTCCCTCTTGCTGACCCGCCCGGACGGGAGTACGGCTTCCCTGGAAGCATCCGCGCCAGACCCCGCGGGAGTTCGCCAGGTTTCCTTTGGGCCGGGCGAAGAAGCGGGCGTCTACACCCTGACCGCCGGGGATGGGCTGGAAAAGCACAGCGAAGCCAAACTGTATGTGCGCCAGCCGTGGTCCTGGTACCTGAAACAGGCCCGCAGCGAAGCGTTGAACAAGCCCCCGAAGGCTTCCACGCACGTGGAAAGCTGGATGGGCTTTTTCTCGGCATTCCTGGCACGCAAACATTTCCCCGAACCAGGCCTGGACCAGCCGGCCGAAGCCCAATTCCGCGAATGCCTGGGCTTGATGTACAACCTGGAGACCGCCCAACCGGTGATCGAACCGGGACGCATCCAGAATACCGCCGCCATGATCGGCCTGCTGGCGGATGTCTATGAAGCTGGCGCGCGGCTGGCCGATCTGGAACTGGCGGCCCGGCTGGCGGACTGGCTCATCCACAGCCAGGGCCCCGACGGGGCCTACCGCGCCTTTTCTGGCGCCGGCTCGCATTACACCTCGGTCACCTATATGGCCAAGTACATGCTGGAATTGGCGTCGGTGGAGAAGCGCCTCGGCCAGGAGCATCCAGCCTGGCAGGCGCGCTACGAGCGCCACTTTCACTCGGCGCAGCTGGCGATCGAGGACCTGGAGCGCTTGCGGGACCAGATTGGCACCGAGGGCGAGCACACCTTTGAAGATGGCATGATTTCCTGCACCGCGGCCCAACTGGCCCTGTTTGCCCTGCTTCAAAAAGATCCGAATCAGCGCTTGAAATACACCCGCGCGGCCCGCCAGGTGCTGGATAAGCACGCCTGCCTGGAACAACGCCTGGTCCCCGACTGCCGCATGACCGGGGCAACCCTGCGCTTCTGGGAGGCCCAGTACGATGTGCTGATCCAGCACAATATGTTCAATTCGCCCCATGGCTGGACCAGCTGGAAAACCTATGCCACCTGGTACCTCTACCTGCTCAGCGGCGAGGAAGAATTGCTCCGCCAGACAATGGATACCCTGGGCGCCTGCGTGCAGTCGGTGGACCTGGAAGGAAACCTGCGCTGGGCCTTTATCACGGATCCGTGGATTCCGGCGCGGGTTTTCAAGCCGCACCCCGCCAACCCGGACATGGGTGTGTATGAGGAGACCGTCCTCGGCGAGCAGTATGTCGAGATGATCAGCGGGTGGTGGAAGACGCCCCCCGGTGTCAGCACCGGGGGATATTGGGGGCAGGGCGGCTGCTGTGATAATGACGTCCACGAGCACTTCAAATGCCTGGAAGAGGTGGCGCTGACATCCGCCTATGTGGTCGAGCGCGCAGATGGTCAGCTGGCCGGCTGGAACTGCCGGGTGGAAATCAGCGCTGGTGCCATCACCGTGGACCCACTCGAAGAAATCGTCTCGAGCGTGCATCTCAACCTGAAACGGGCCGCCAAAGGGACCGTGAATTTCCACGGTCACTCGACCCCCTTTGAGTCCCCCGCAAACGGCATGTTCTGGGTGCGGAAGTAAGGAAGCAAGAAGGTTCTCCCCCGAGGAGCTCGCCAGCACCACCGCGTCCGGTAGAGCGAAATGGCGGTGGGTGGCCGGCCAAACTTGACAGCGTGATCGCCCTGCTCGGCGCCACAAGCGCGAGGACGGCCATCGACCGCGCTCCTCTTCCCGGGCGGGCATCATGCCAACCTTGACAGGTCTCCCGGGCCCTCATATGATACCAGCTGCGTAATGGCCAGAGAGAAACGGCGATCGTGGATCGCCCGCCGCGCGACGGCAGGCCCAAGCCTGTCTCTGGTCAAAGCCAAATTCGTTGCAATTCAAGGAGGTTCCCATGCGAAAGGCTTCTGTCTTCGTGCTGGTCGCTCTGCTCCTGGCAGGCGCGGCCGGCCTCGCCACCGCGCAATCTGGAGTCATGACTCCGGAAGGCAAGTATCCGCAAACCGTTGAGATCTCCATCCCCAAGTCCGCTGAGCCTTCCCCGAACTGGCCCGCGGGCGAATCGATCAGCAACAACTCGCTGACCCGCGCCATCATGGACCGGCTGAACGTCAAGGTGAACATCGCGTGGGAAGTGGACGCCAGCCAGTACCTGAACAAGCTGGCGCTGAACCTGGCCGCCAACGCGCTGCCGGATGCGTTCACGCTGGACTCCCGCAACAACTACCTGTTCTACAAGCAGTTGACGGACAACAATATGCTGGCCGAGCTGACGCAAGCCTATCAGCTGTGCGCCGGCCCCTACATGAAGGACACGTTCGGAAGCTTCAAGAACATGAACCTGGACGCCTACAAGGTCGATGGCAAGATGTATGCCATCGCTGACGGCGCATACGGCTACCAGCACGAGCTGCTGTGGGTGCGCCAGGACTGGTTGACCAAGTACAACCTGAAGGCCCCCAGGACGCTGGATGACATCAAGCAGATCATCAAGACGTTCATCGCCAAGAAGGCCGGCGGCGACCAGACGGTGGCTTTGCCCCTGGACCCGATCACGCCCGTCAGCACCATTGACAACTCCCTGTACACCCTCGGCCCGGTCTTCGAGTCCTTCCACGCTTTCCCCAAGCAGTGGATCAAGGGTTCCGACGGCAAGATCATCTGGGGCTCGATTGCGCCCGAGATGAAGCAGGCGCTGCAGGTTGCTGCTGACTGGTACAAGGAAGGGATCATTGACAAGCAGTTCCCGACCCGCACGGCCAGCGGCGCCCAGAACGCCCTGATCA
This sequence comes from uncultured Spirochaetota bacterium, assembly GCA_963768665.1. Lineage (GTDB taxonomy): Bacteria > Spirochaetota > Spirochaetia > SZUA-6 > Fen-1364 > Fen-1364. The sequence goes on from CAVYIU010000010.1 coordinate 168,570, forward strand.
ATGCCGGCCAGGCCGGCGTGGCCTTCGCTCCGTGGTGGGGCCCCTACCTTTGGTTCCCGGCTTTCCCGAAGAACTTCCCCAACGGCGAGTTGAAGGCTTATAACGCCCCCCTGGACTCCGCCGGCAACTTCAACATCATGTGGCCCGGCCCGTCCAACGTCATGATCGTGGTCAACAAGAAGTACGCGCACCCCGAAGTCGTCGTGAAGATGCTCAACATTGAGTTTGACGCGTGGCGCGGTCTGGACAAGGATCTGGCGGCGGCTGTGAAGCCCGAGATCGACGCCGGCACCTCCTGGACCTACTTCTTCCCGACCGGCGGCGTGAACCTGGAGTACGCGGACGCTGTCCCCGACAGCGGCGGCCTCGTGAAGAACTGGATCGACAACGGCAAGATGGTGGGCAAGTACGGCCACGCCGAGACGGCCTTCAACCAGCAGCTGGCCATAGACGGCAAGCACTACGCCGACACCAAGTCCCTGGCTGACAGCGGCTGGATCAGTTACGTGGCCCGGTACCAGGCTTCCAACATCCTGACCAACCCCGAAGTCAAGATCAACTATCCGGCATTCTCCTTTGTGACGGAGTCCATGGGCGACCTGAAGGCCAACCTGGACAAGCTGGAAGACTCGACCATGCTCGCCATCATCACCGGCCAGCAGCCTGTGAGTTCGTTCGATACTTTCGTCACCCAGTGGAAAGCCCAGGGCGGCGACAAGATCACTCGGGAAGTGCAAGCCCTCGCGGGCGGAAAGTAATCCCTGATGCAGATCTGCGACGATGGGGAGCCAGGGGTTCCCCATCGTCGCTCTTTTTTTCGCCAAGAGGGTCTTCGGCTCCGGGCTGGTAGGGCTGACAAAAATCCAAAATCGGTTCATGTTCCCCGATGTGGGTCGCGGTTTGCGATGCGGGAAAATGGTTCCCCATCGTCGGTGCTTCATTTCGACAAGGGGAACACGGCATGAGGAACAGCAGAGACGAGGCTTTCTATAACCTGATGATGGTGCCGGCGATGGTGTTGCTGTTCATCTTCGCCATCGTGCCCATGTTCGGCATCATCATCGCGTTTGAGAAGTTCGTCCCCGCCAAGGGAGTCTTCGGCTCCAAGCTGGTGGGGCTGGCGAATTTCCAGAACCTGTTGATGTTCCCCGACGTGGGTGAAGTTTTCTACAACACGGTTTTTATCGCGGTCTGCAAGATCATACTGGGCATCATCGTCCCGGTCCTCTTCGCGCTGATCCTCAACGAAACGGCTTTCCACAGGTTCAAGCGCGTCGTACAGACCATCGTGTACCTTCCGTACTTCCTGTCGTGGGTCGTGCTGGCGGTCATTTTCTTCAACGTGTTCTCCTATACGGGCATGGTCAACGGGTTCCTGGGACTTTTCGGCGTGCCGCCCAGGATGTTCATGATCGACAACTCAGTTTTCCGTCCGATCCTGATTTTGACGGATGTGTGGAAAACGTACGGATACACCGCGGTCATCTACCTGGCGGCGATCACCGCCATAGACCCGGGCCTCTATGAAGCTGCCCATATAGACGGCGCCACCCGCTTCCAGACCATACGGCTGATTACGCTGCCCTCCATACTTTCGACGATCGTGCTGATGGCGACGCTTGCGCTGGGCAACGTGCTCAACGCCGGTTTCGACCAGGTCTTTGTCATGTACACGCCGCTGACCTATAAAACGGCGGATATCATCGACACCTACGTGTACCGCATGGGCCTGATCAACCTTCAGTACAGCTTCGCAACGGCGGTAGGCCTGCTCAAGTCCGTCGTCAGCTTCGTGCTGATAGTCGTGTCCTACTTCCTGGCCGACCAGTACGCCGGTTACCGCATCTTCTGAGGAGGACGACATGAGAAGAAGAGTCGGCGCATACGACATCGTCGTTGTCCTGATCCTCGTGCTCGTGGCGTTCATCGGCCTGGCGCCCCTGCTGAACTCGCTGGCCATCTCCTTTTCGGACCGGACCAGCGCCGGCATCGGCAAGGTGACCTTCTGGCCCATCAACTTCAACACGGCGTCCTACGAGAACATCGTCAAGGAGGGCAAGTTTTTCACTGCGTTCTGGGTTTCCATCAAGCGCGTGCTGCTGGGCACCGCCGTGAACATGTTCCTGATCATCCTGACGGCTTTCCCGCTTTCCAGGGACCCGCGGGCCTTCCGCATGCGCAATGTCTACATGTGGATCATCGTGTTCACAATGCTTTTCAGCGGCGGCCTGATCCCGCTGTTCATACTGGTGAAGAGCTTGAACCTGATGGATACGCTGTGGGCGCTTGTGCTGCCCGGCGCGGTCCCCGTGTTCAGCGTGATCATCCTGATGAACTTCTTCAAAGGCCTGCCCAAAGCATTGGAGGAAGCTGCCATCGTAGATGGCGCCAACCCGCTGGTGGTGCTCATTCGCATCTTTATCCCGCTGAGCCTGCCCCATTGCGACGGTCACGTTGTTCGCCGTCGTCGGCCACTGGAACTCCTACTTCGACGGCATGATCTTCATCAACACGCTGGCCAAGGTGCCGCTGGCGACGTACATCCAGTCGCTGACGGCGAGCATGACCGCCGAGCAACTGGCGACACTGACGCCGCAGGAGCTGGTCCGCCGCCTGCAGATGTCCGACCTGACGTTCAACTCGGCCAAGGCCATCGTCGCGATGGTGCCGCTGCTGCTGCTGTACCCGTTCCTGCAAAGGTACTTCGTCACCGGCATCGTCATGGGCGCCGTCAAAGAATAGCTGCAGGCGATGCGCTTGCGCGTCGCCGGTCGTTGCCAAAGGAGCGAGCATCGCCGCCCCGACCGGCCTCACGCCGGCGCGCTGCCGGTCCTGTCGAACTGTGTCGAGTGCAGGCGCCAATAGAAGCCGCGGGCGGCGAGCAGCTCCTGGTGCGTGCCCCTCTCCACGATCCTTCCGCCGTCGATCACGAGGATCTCGTCGGCGTCCTGGATGGTGCTCAGCCTGTGGGCGATTACGAAACTGGTGCGTCCCTCCATGAGCCGCAGCATTGCCTGCTGGATATGCAGCTCGGTGCGCGTGTCGACGCTGCTGGTCGCCTCGTCGAGGATGAGGACTGCGGGATCCGCAAGGATGGCGCGCGCGATGGCAATGAGCTGTCTCTGTCCCTGGCTGAGGTTGCCGCCCTCCTCTGAAAGCACCGTGTCATACCCTTCGTGCAGCCGCAGGATGAAGGATTCCGCGTTGGCCATGCGCGCCGCCTCGGCCACTTCCTCGTCGGTGGCGGAAAGGCGACCATAGCGGATGTTCTCCCGCACCGTTTCGGAGAAGAGGTGTGTGTCCTGCAGCACGATCCCCAGCGAGGAACGCAGGCGGTCGCGGGCGACCCCGCGGATGTTCCGCCCGTCGATGAGGATGGCGCCCGCATCGACGTCGTAAAACCGGGTGAGAAGGTTGACGATCGTCGTCTTGCCCGCACCCGTAGGACCCACCAGGGCGATAACACGTCCGGGGGGAGCGTCGAGGCTCACCTCGGTGAGCACTGGCACAGCCGGCTCATAGCCGAAGGACACCCCTGAAAAGACGACGTTCCCTTTCACCCCGTCAAGCGCGGCCGCGTCAGCAGCGTCCGGCGGCTCGGGGGACTCCTCCATGATCGCGAACACCCGCTCGGCGCCGGCAATCGCCGACTGGATCTGCGAGTATTGCGTGGCGATCTCGTTGACCGGCCGACCGAACTGGCGCGCGTAACCGATGAAGCTGGCGATCAGCCCGACCGTGACCAGGTGGTGCACGGCGAGATACCCGCCGCCGGCCGCCACGAGGGCGAACCCGATGTTGTTCAGGAAATTCATGTAGGGCCCCATGTTCCCCGAGAGGATCAGGGCCCGGGTGCCCGACACGCGGAGCCGTCCGTTGTGAACGTCGAAAGCGGCAAGGGTCTGCTGCTCTCTTCCGAAGGCCTGCACCACGCGCCGCCCGCTGACGGTCTCCTCGATATGCCCGTTGAGGTCACCGAGGCTCGCCTGCTGGTCGCGAAAGGACTCACGCGTTGCGCGGGCGACTGCGCGGGACACGAGGAGGACGGGCGGGACCACGACGAGACTCACGAGGGTGAGGATCGGGCTGAGCACCACCATGACCGCAAGGGTCCCCAGGAGGGTGAGCAGGCTTCCGATGATCAGGGCCACACCCTGGTTCAGCGTCACGTTGACGTTCTCCACGTCGTTGGCCAGCCGGCTCATCAGCTCCCCGCGCGTGTGGCGGTCGAAGAACCGCACGGGCAGCGACAGCAGGTGGTTGAAGAGATCGCGGCGCATGTGGCGCACCGTGTCCTGTGCAACCGTCGCCATGATCCAGGTCTGCAGCCACGTGGCGAGGCTCTGCACCACGTAGAGGGCCGCGAGGAGCACGACGAGCCACAGCAACCCCCCGAAATCACCGGGCACGATATAGCGGTCGATCGCGAAGCCGAGGAACCACGGCGCCGCAACGGTGATCGCCGTTGCGACGACGATGAGCAGGCTCACGAGGAGGAGACCGGAGCTCTGTGCCCGCAGGTAGCCCCAGATCCGGCGCAGCGTCGCGCCGGCATTCTTCGGCTTCTCCTTGGCTCCGCCGGGAGCGGGGCCAGGGCCCCCGGGTCGTCCTGGAGGTCCGAAAGGCGGCACGGGGCCTGACGCGGGTGCCGGGCGTCGGTCAGACACTGGCTGCCTCTTCACCGAGCTGCGACGCGCAGATCTCGCGGTAGACGGCGCTGCGGGCGAGAAGCTCGCGGTGCGTTCCCACGGCGTCCACGCGTCCGTTCTCCAGCACGAGGATGCGGTCGGCGTCCATCACCGTGCTTATGCGCTGCGCGATGACGAAACAGGTGCAGCGGTAGGACGGGCCTCGAAGACCGGCCTGGATGCGTGCCTCGGTTCCCATGTCCACGGCGCTCGTGCTGTCGTCCAGGATGAGGATGGCCGGCCGACGGACGAGGGCGCGCGCGATGGCCAGGCGCTGCTTCTGACCGCCGGAGAGGTTCACGCCTCCTTGCCCGAGCACCGTGTCATAGCCGTTGGGGAAACGGGTGACGAACTCGTGCGCCTGCGCCGTGGCCGCCGCGGAGACGATCTCCTCCTCGGTCGCCTCCTCCCTGCCCCAGCGGATGTTCTCCCGGATGGTTCCCGTGAAAAGGAGTGAATCCTGCAGGACGAAGCCGATGCTCCCGCGCAGCGTCGAAAGCCGGTAGTCGCGCACGTCGACATCGTCAATGAGCACGCGGCCCGCCGAGACATCGTGGAACCGCGGGATCAGGCTCACCAGGGTGGATTTGCCCGATCCAGTGGAGCCGAGGATGGCCACCGTCTCCCCTGGTTCCGCAACGAGGCTCACATCCTGGAGCACGGGCTCTCCCGCTGCCCCGATGTAGCGGAAGCTCACGCTGTCGAGAACGACGCGTCCCGACCGCGCGGGCCGCGACGCTGCACGGGGAGAATCGGAGATATCGATGGGGGCCTCGAGGATCTCGCGCAGCCGTTTCGCGGAGGCCGAGGCACGGGAGACCGAGAGGAGCATGAACGCCACCATCGTCAGTGAGGACATGATCTGCATGAGGTAGTTGATGAACGCCATCAGCTGGCCGACGCCCGTGCCCCCCACGCGCACCTGCAACCCGCCGAACCAGATGACGGCCGCGACGCTGAGGTTCATGACGAGTATCATCAGCGGCGAGGTAAGTGCCAGGGCCCGCTGTGCCGTGACCGTGGCATCGCGCAGCCCGTCGTTGGCCGCCGCGAAGCGCTCGCGCTCCCGCGGCGCACGCACGAATGCCTTCACCACGCGCACGCCGGAGAGGTTCTCCTGCATAACCGCGTTGACCCGGTCCAGCCGCTGCTGGACTTTCGCGAACAGCGGGAAGCCCCGTCGGACCACGACGAGCACGGCGAGGGCGAGCAGGGGGAGCGCCACGACGAGCACGAGGGAGAGGTGCGGATTCAGTGCGATGGCCAGAACGATGCCCCCGATGCAGAGCAGGGGCGCACGCACGAGGATGCGCAGCATCATGAGGACCATGGTCTGCAGCTGGACCACGTCGTTGGTCAGGCGCGTGACCAGCGAGGACGTGGAGAAGGTGTCCTGCCGTGCGACGGACAGCTCCTGCACCCGTCGGTACGCGTCGCGGCGGAGGTCGGCGGCGAAGCACATCGAGGCGCGGCTCGCGGTGATGGTGCACCCCACTCCACCGAGGGCGCCGATGAGCACGATGCCGATCATCTCGAGGCCGGTGCGCAGGATAAAGGGAAGGTCGCCGTGCGCAATTCCCGTGTCCACGATGCGCGCGAGGAAGGTGGGCTGCATGAGGTCAGCGGCCACCTCGACGATCATGAGCAGCGGCGCGAGCAGCGCATCCCGCCAGTAAGGCCTGAGATACGATGAAAGCTTCACCACGCGAGGGTCGCGTGCCGCTCACGCAGGGTCAAGAGCCCCGTGCGTTCAGCAGGTTTGACCCCTCCCTTGCCTTGACATCCCGGGGGTCGGCCCGTATGATCCCCGCGATTTCCCATGAATGATCAAGCTCTCGCAGGGCATTTCATGCCCCTGAGCACATCCAGCGTTCACGCTATCCATGCCGCGGCGCTCCGCATCCTCGACGAGATTGGCGTTCGCGTTGAGCTGGAGGAGGCGCTGCGCCTCTTTGCCGGCGATGGGGCCCGGGTCGACGGCACGACCGTGCGCATCCCTCCCGCGCTCGTCGAGCGCGCGCTTGCCCGGGCGCCGCACCGGATCCTCATGGCGGGGCGCGATGCCCGCAACGACCTGGACCTGCGGGAAGGGCGCGTCTTCCTCGGAACGGGAGGCGCGGCGCTGACGGTCCTTGACCTGGCCACCGGTCGCGCGCGTCCGGGCGAGCTCATGGACGTTGCCCTGATCGGTCGGCTGGTCGACGCGCTGCCCAACGTGCACTTCTACCTCAGGCCCTGTGTTCCTCAAGATACGCCGCGCGAGGTCATGGACGTCAACCAGTTCTACGCGTGCCTGTCCGGTACGGGCAAGCACGTCATGGGAGCCGCGCAATCGCCCGCGAACGCGCGGGAGATCATCGACATGGCGGCCGTGATCGCCGGGGGACGGACGGAGCTCGCGCGCCGACCCTTCATCTCGTTCGTGACCAGCTGGATGATCAGCCCGCTGCATTTCGCCACGGAGACCACGCGCGTGCTCCTGGAGGTCGTGGGCAGCGGCATCCCGGTGGCGCTGTCCGCGGCTCCCATGGCCGGCTCCACCTCGCCGGTCACGCTGGCGGGGACCCTGGCGCAGGTCCACGCGGAGCAGCTCTCGGGGATCGTGCTGGCCCAGCTCGCCCGGCCGGGCGCACCCGTCCTCTACGGCGCAATACCATCGATGGTCGACTTCAAGACCATGGGCTTCGTCGGCGGGGGCATCGAGTTCGGGCTCATGAACGCCGCGGCCGCCCAGATGGCGCGGCACGTCGGCATTCCCAACTACAACTCCGCCGCGCTCACCGATTCGAAGCTCCCGGACATACAGGCCGGCTACGAGAAAGCCTTCTCCCTCTGCCTCTGCGCGCTGGCCGGCTCCAGCTACATCCACCACGCCGCGGGGATGCTCGAATCGATGAAGGCCGTCGCCTACGAGCAGTACGTGATCGACGACGAGATCATCGGCATGGCGCTGCGGCTCCTGCGGGGAATCAGGGTGGACGAGGAGACCATCGGGCTGGAGGCGATACGGGACGTGGGTCCCGCGGGCAACTTCCTGGCCAGCGAGCACACGGTCCGCTTCATGCGCGAGGAGTACTTCACGCAGCCGCTGGAGGAACGCCAGACCCGCGATGCCTGGGAGCACGCCGGGAGCCGGGACACGCGCGAGAGGGCCCGGCTCGAGGGCGCAGGAGATCCTGGCCACCCACCGCGGTCCGCCCATCGACCCGGCCGTGGACCGGGAGATTCGCAAACGCTATGACATTCGGCTGCCAGGAGAGTACCAATGAAACCGATCGCCGGGGGGCAGTATCGACCGCTCACGCAGGAAGGCGCGCGCAGGATCCACGAAACGGCCATCGTCCTCCTGTCCGAGATCGGGGTGGAGGTTCACAGCCGCCGCGCCTTCGAGGAGTTCGCGGCGCACGGCGCGCCGGTGGACCGTTCGCGGAACATCGTCCACATACCACGCTCCATGGTGGAGGACGCCATCGCGCACGCGCCCCGCACGGTGGTGCTGTGCGGCCGGGAAGAGAAGCACGACCTGGTCTGCGGGGGCACCAACGTATCCCTGGGCACGGGGGGCACGGTCCTCAACGTCGTCGACCTCGCCACCGACCAGACAAGGTATGCACTGCTGAAGGACGTGCGCGATATCGCGCGGCTGTGCGACGCGCTGCCCAACGTGCACTTCATGGTCCTCCCGGTGTATCCCAACGACCTGCAGCCCGACGAGGTGGACATCAACCGGTTCCATTCCTCCATCCTCAACTGCTCCAAGCACCTGATGGGGGGGATCTACACCCTGCAGGGAACGCTGGACACCATCCGCATGGCCGAGACCATCGCGGGCAGCCCCGCGGCGCTCCGCGAACGCCCGTTCATCTCTTTCATCACCTGCGTCGTGAGCCCGCTGAAAATCGACGACCTCTACGGCGACATCCTGTGGCACGTCGCCAAGGCAGGGATTCCCGTCGCGATACCCGCCGAGCCGCTGTCCGGCGCGACCGCGCCCGTGACCATCGCCGGCCTGCTCGCCGGGGTGCACGCGGAGACCCTCAGCGGCGTGGTGCTCACCCAGCTCGCCAACCCGGGCACGCCGGTGCTCTACGCCTGCACGTCCTCCTCCACCGACCTCGCCTCCATGGGATATGTCAGCGGCTCCGTCGAGATGGGGCTCATCAACGCCGGGGCGGCAGCCATGGCGCAGTACGTGCAGATGCCCAATTACACCACCGCGGGCATGTCGGACTCGAAGGTCGTCGACACGCAGAACGGCTACGAGAAGGGCATCACGAGCCTCCTGGTCGCCCTGGCGGGGTCGAACTTCATCCATGACGCGGCGGGTCTCGTGGAGTTCGCGAGCGCCGCCAGCTACAAGCAGTACGTCATCGACGACGAGATCATCGGCATGGTCATGCGAGCCGTGCGCGGCATCGAGGTGAGCGACGAGACCCTCGCCCTCGACGTCTATCGCCGCGTCGGACCGGGCGGGCACTTCCTCGACGACTCCCACACGGTGGAGTGGATGCGCCGCGAGCACTTCGTCCCGCGCCTGGCTGACCGGCAGCTGCGCGTCAACTGGGAGCAGGCGGGGAGGCCGACCGTCGAGGCAAAGGCCAAGGGCATTGCCCGGCAGATCCTTGCCGAGCACAAGCCCCTCGGGCTGCCCCGTGCCATGAACGATCGGCTGAGAGCGCTGTTCCCCCAGCTCCGGAGCTGAACGTTTCGATGGCCTTCCTGGTGTACGTTTTTCCCGCCTGCATCGACCTGCTGGTGGGGTCGTTCTTCTTCGTCGGCACCGTCCGCCTGGCAGAGAGCGGGGCGGATGCGGTCGCCGTCAGCGCCGTCCTCACGGTCTGGGGGCTGTGCTACATGCTGTCCAGCCTGCTGTCCGGTCGCGTGGCCGGCCGCCGCACGTACGTGCCGATGGTCCTCGCCTCCAGCGCCGCGATGAGCGCGGCGGCCCTTGCCTTCATCGTCGTGCCGTCCCTCTCGGCGATCTTCGTCATCATCGCGTTCTTCGGCGTCGCTGTGGCCTTCTTCTTCCCCCCCTACATGGTCTTCATGAAGGACTTCACGGCAGGCCGGGCCCGCGGCCTGCTCGCATCGACGGCAACCTACACGTTCGCCTGGAGCCTCGGTCTCGGCGCAGGCCCTTTCATCGCCGGTTTCCTCTGGAACGCGGCGGGGTGGCAGTGGGTGTTCGTCCTCGACGCCGCCCTCGCGCTGTTCGCCGGCGCCGGCACCCTTCTCCTCTCCCGCGGTCTCCCCGTCCCGGCCCCCGCCGGCGCCCCGGCGCCGGGGGAAAGCGCCGCCCGGCCCGACATGGCCTGGGTGGGATGGGCGACCTGTGGAGTGCTGCTCGTTGCCCTTTCCGGGGTGCGCGGCCTTTTCCCGTCAACCGCCGTGCTGAGGAACGTCTCCAAGCCGGACCAGGGCATCGTTCTGGCGCTCATCTGCCTCGGCCAGGCCGCCATTTCGCTCGTTATCCGGGGACGTGCCCGGTGGATGTACGCGGTGGCGCCGGTTGCACTCCTGGGGGGCACCGGCGTGATCGCGCTTGCCCTGTTCGCCGGGGCAGGATCAGCGCCGGCTTTCATGGCGGGGGCATTCCTGCTCGGGCTCTGCTCGGGACTTTGCTTCAACTACATGACCTTCCATTCGCTCGTCCATCCCAGCCGGGCCGGCCGCTACGTCGGGATCAACGAATCGGTGGTCGGCCTGACGGGGATCGTCGGTCCGCTGGTGGGTGCCGGGGTCGCCCGGTCACCGGGCATCCCGGCGCCTACCTCCTGCTCGCCGCTCTTTCCGCGCTTGCCTTCGCCGCGCAGGCCCTCATCCACGCGCGACTCTCACGCCCCGTCGCCGCAAGCTGAGCCGCTGCCCAGCGCGTCGAGGAGGTCGGCCGCGGGCCGCTGCTCGATGGTATCGATGATCTCCCCGAGCTTCCGGCACGCATCGGCCCCCAGCGTCCGGCCCGCGAGCCGCTGGAACTTCGCGTCGAGCTCCGCGTCGGAGGCAGGGTCCGTGTAGTCCCCCCGGGCGCCCATGGTCGGGCCCGCGAGCGTGCGGCCGTCCCGCAGGTGCACCCGGACCCGGGCGAGGCATTCGCGCGGGAACCTCTCCTGCAGGTCGGCGGCAGGCGCGAAGCTCACGCGCCGGCCCATGGCGATGATGGCAGCGTCCCCGAGCCGGCCGGGCAGGACCTGGTCCAGCCCCAGCTCGCCGTCGACCAGCATCGCGGCCACCGCCCACGGCAGGCAGTACTGTGCCCCATCCGAGTCTCTCGGCGGGAAAGTCATCAACGTGGCCGTCTCCGTGAAGGATTCCACCTCCACCCGCTCCACGTCCGCCGCCGAGAAGCCGTGTTCCCGGCGCAGGTGCACGATTCCCTCGACAGGAGCATGGGTCCAGCGGCATGTGGGGTAGAGCTTGAAGTACTGGCGCAGCAGCGCCCAGTCCTCCCCGAGGGTCGCAAGCTGCTCGCGGCCCTTCGCCTCGTCGACGAAAAGCGAGGGGAGGCCTTCCATGCCCTGTGCGTGCAGCGCCAGCGCCATGGCGGCTGCCCACGCGCCCGCCCCCGCGCCGTCCTTCACGATCGAGGGGTGCACGGTGCAGCGGAGGATCGGCGACATCGGGCCATAGTACTCGGCGGCGCCGAGCACGCCGTCGATCTCCTCGGGCGGGATCCCCATGAGCAGGGCGCCCGCTGCTGCCGCACCGAGGGCCGCCCAGGACCCGGAGCCGTGGTAGGCAGGCGCGTAGGTGGCATGCAGGGCCAGTCCCGCACGCAGCGCGATCTCGTAGCCGGCGCAGAGCGCGGCGAGCAGCTCCTCCCCGGTGGGGCGGGCGAGCTCGGCGGCGGCGAGGAGCACCGGGACAACGGTCGCTCCCGCATGCCCCTTGTTGGGACGGAACCCATCGTGGCAGTCCAGGCCGTCGATGCGCAGGGCGTTCCCGAAAGAGGCTCCGGCGAGGGTTGTGCGCGGCCCGCGGAAGAAGAGGGGGACCCGGCCCGCGCCGAACTGCGCGGCAACAAGGGCCTCGATCCTGGGAGCGGCAGGAAGCGCGAGGCTTCCCGCGGCAGTGGCGATCACGTCCTTGAGGAGTCGGTGCGCCTGGTCCCTGACCGGCCGGGGAAGGCTCCCCCAGCTCAACCCGGAGAAAAAGCTGGCGAGTTGCATGCCGCATCCTAGGGGAGCCCGCCGGTCCGGTCAAGCCGCGAGCCGCTGCGCGGCGGCCTGTACAGCCGCCGGCCGGCACGCTACCATGGCGCCCGCTGGTTGACGGGGAGAGGCAACAATGGTACTTGACGGCAACTGTCAGTTCTTCGGCAGGGACGATATCGTCCCCCTCCTGCGCGCGATGGACGCCGCGGGCATCGAGAAGACGCTTCTCGCAGCGTCCCTCGAAGGGGCGATCATCCCGGGCAGGGAGAAGCCGCTCGCGGGCGTGGGGAATGCGGAGCTCGCGGCGGCGGTTGCCGCGCATCCCGACAGGTTCGTGGGGTGCTTCCACCTCGACCCCCGGGACCCTGCGGCGCGGCGCACGGTGGCAGAATACGCGGGGCGCGGCTTCCGTGCGGCAAAAATGTTTCCCGCGGAAGGCTACTACCTCGACGATCCCCGCTTCTACGAGCTTTTCGACATCGTGCAGGAGAAGGGGCTCGCGGCGGTGGTCTACTGCGGGCAGGTCACGATGACGCTGGCCTCCGCAGCGGGCCGGAGGCGCTCGCTCGGCTCCGCCTGGGGGTATCCCATGCGTGTCGATGCGCCGAGCCGGCTGTTCCCGCGGATCCGCTGGGTGATCGTGCACATGGGCTTTCCCTTCCTCTTCGAGGCCTGGAGCGTGCACCACGCGAACAAGAACGTGTACCTCGACATCTCGGGGAGCGGGCCCGTTTTCGACGGGCTGCCCGTCGGCTACGCGGCCGTGGGCGGACCCGCCTTCATCCCGCTGGACTTCGACAAGGTGGTCTGGGGCTCGGACAACGTCCGTGACCCGGCCGGCGCGCGCGCCGTGGCAGACGCCTACCTGAAGCTGATGGGCTGCACGGACGACGAATGGCGCGCGCGTGTCTTCGGCGCCAACGCCGCAAAGCTCCTCGGCCTCGGCGCCTGAAGGGGCACCGCATGGTGGTCGACGCCCATATCCATTACTTCGACACCCCCGGATTCGCAGAGAACCTCGTCAAGGAGATGGACGAGGCAGGGGTGGAATGGTCCTGTCTCATGCCGACGCTCGAGGATTCCACGTGGGAGTACATGCACCTCACCTTCAAGGAGGTGACCAACCCGTTCGTCCTCGCGGCGTGCCGGAAGTTCCCCCGCCGGCTGGCAGGCGGCATCCGCCTGGTGCCGACGGAACCGGGAGCGGTGGACGAGCTGCGCCGCTATGCGGACACCGGTTTCTTCCACTTCGTGAAACTCTTCCCTCCGCAGGGCTTCTGGGCGGACGATGAGAGGATCCTGCCCTTCTACGAGACCTGCGCCGAGTACCATCTCCCCGTCCTGCTGCACATGGGGCAGACCAACGGGGAGTACACCGAGGAACAGAAAAAGAGGCGCATGCACCTCAACACGGTATTCGCCAATCCCGTGAATCTCGACGGCGTTGCGAAGATGTTCCCCGACGTGTCCTTCATCATGGCGCACAGCGGCTACCCGTATTACCTGGAGGCGTGGAGCGTGGCATGGGCGAACCCGAACGTCTATTTCGACGTTTCGGGCTCGGGTCCGTGGGTGGAAGGGATCCCGGTGGTCTATACCGCGATGGGCGGCGCGGCCTTCATTCCCGTGGACTTCGACAGGGTGCTCTGGGGCTCGGACAACTGCCTCCCGCAGCGGGAGAGCATCGCGCGCGCCACGATGTACGTGCGCCAGATGGGCGCGGGCAAGGCGCAGCGGGAGAGGATCTTCGGCGAGACCGCGCGGAAACTCTTCCGGCTGGGTTAGCCCGGAGGCGCGTCCCCCCAGTCGGGCACATTCGTGAGCTCCCCGTCCTTCAGCGCGGAGATATGCGCCGCGCAGCCGGCGGCCATGTAGCGCGCAGCCTCCCAGGCGTTCACCGCCGGACGCCTTCCCTTCGCGATGGCGTCCACGAACTCGTGCACGAGGTATGCGTGCGACCCTCCGTGGCCGCCGAGCATCTTCTCCTCCCCGCACTGCCGGCGGAACGCCGCGGCAACCTCGGGAGGCAGGGGGTCGCGCATCTCCTCGACGGTCATCTCGCGCCACGTCTCCTTGTCGCCCCACCGGTTCTCACGGAACGAGCCGCGGGTGCCGAGCACCCGGAAGATCTCCATCTCGAAGCTATCGCTCGCGGGGTAGGTGAGCTCGCGGAACTCGCAGATGCGCATCTGCGTCCCGTTGCTCATCTGGTAGAGGGCGGTCACGTTGGAAAAGTGGTGATCGTCGAAATAGGTATCCGTGCTGTGGCTCTTGTACCCGAAGGCGCTCACCTTCACGGCGTGTGCCTTCATGACGGAGATCGGGCCTGATGTCGAGTGCGAAGGATAGGTCATGGGGGTCTGGAGGATGCCCCGCCGCGTGTAGCTGTCCAGCACCGCCACCCACTCCCGGCCGGAGGCGCTCGCGAACCTGTTCTTCTTCACCTGCCGAAGGTCCGCCCTGGCCCAGTCGTGGGGATGGAAGTACTCCCCCTCGGCGTAGACGAAGTCGCCGAAGGCGCCCGCGGCGGCCTGGCGGCGGCAGTACATGGTCTGCGGCCGGAAGTAGGTCGTCTCTCCGAGCATGTAGTGCATCCCCGTGCGTTCGCAGGCGCGCACCACCCGGTCGCACCAGTCCAGCATCTCGGCGCCATCCGGGAGCGTGATGAGGGGGACCGCGGAGTACACGTGTTTCCCGCTCTCCATGGCCTGGATGGCCTGCGGCGCGTGCAGCCAGTACTGCGTCATGATGACGAGGGCGTCGAGCTTTGCCCGGCAGATGTCGTCCAGGGACGCGTAGGCGTCGGAGGGCCGAAGCTTGGCCCGGAAGCGGGGTCGCGCGCGAAACGCGCCACCCGCTCGGGCTCGCGGTCGCACAGGGCGATCCTGTCCACGAGGGGATGGCTCATGAAGAGAGGCGCGAACTCGGATCCGAATGCGCCCAGGCCCACGAGTCCCAAGCTGATTCCCATGGTAACTCCTTTCGTGCCGCTGCCGGATGTGACGGGGATGCCGCAGAACGGTTTCAGCCGGATCCTACCCCTGGAATCCAGCGGCGGCAAGCACCGTAGGGCGGGGGAACTTTTTTCTTGACAGCGGGGTTCGGCTGTAGTCCAATGGGTCCATCGGCCCAGGGATACCGGGGAGGTTGTCCTCCCCTTGAGCTCCATTCCAACACTTTGCAGAGGAGGCTCTCTCATGAAAGAAGGAAGAGGTATCAAGGCAATCCTTGTCCTCGCGCTCCTGCTGGCCGTCACCCTTGGCGCCAGCGCCCAGGCGATGGACCCGAGCGCGGGAAAGCTGCCGCTCGTCAGCCAGCCGGTGACCCTCCACTTCACCACGCATTCGGGCACCAACTCGGCGATGGCACCGGCAAGCAATGACCTGCCGCTCTACCAGTACCTGGAAAAGATCACCGGGGTCCACATTGAGTGGGAAGTAGTTCCGTACGCCAGCTACAAGGACGTCATGACGACGCGCCTTGCCGCGGGGGCCGACCTCCCGGACATCCTGAACCTCACCAACCTCGGCAATTACCAGAAGCTCGCGTCGGACGGGATCATCATCCCGCAGAACGCGCTGCTGGCCAAGTACGGCTACTGGTCGAAGCAGTTCTTCGACAAGAATCCCGCCTACAAGGCCATGATGACGGCGCCGGACGGCAACATCTACTGCATCGAGGACACCGTCCTCGACAGCCACCTCGGCCCCATGCCCATGGTCAACACCTACGCGCTGAAGCGCGTGGGCCTGGCCATGCCCACGACGACTGACCAGTTCGAAAACATGCTCAAGGCTTTCAAGGCAAAGGACAACCAGGACGTTCCCTTCGCGACGATCTTCACCGCCAGCGAGCAGAACTACATCATGGAGCTCGCCAACGCGTTCGGCCTCGAGATGACATGGGACTCCGGGCAGGATGTTCCGCATCGTCAACGGCAGGATGCAGTGCCAGTTCCAGCAGCCCGAGTTCAAGTCGTTCCTGACCTGGATCAACAAGCTCTACACCGAGGGCCTCATCAACAAGGACCTGACAACAGCAAACTACGACAAGCTCATCGAATACGTGAGCAAGGGACAGGCAGGCGTCGTCTCCTACTGGAGCACCTACGCCTACCTCTTCGGCGGCGCATCGCCGGACAACCAGGGCGACAAGGACGGCGTCAAGGCCGCCATCTACACCCCGATGCCTCCGCTGCAGACCACCGCGGGCCTCACCGGCTACTACACCAAGCGCCTCGGCCTCAACGGGGACGGCATGGGCATCACCACCAAGGCCACCCCGGACAAGCAGGTGGCGGCGATGAAGTGGATCGACTTCCTCTTCAACGGGCCCGAGTCGCTGTTCGCCCAGGGCAACGGCGTGGAAGGCCTCTCCTACACCAAGAACGCGGACGGCACCATCACCAAGAAGTCCCCGGCGGGCATGGAGTGGTCAGCGTACGTCACCAGCATCGGCGGCAACCAGCCGCCCCGCGCTCACCAGCAGCTGCTGGCAGTGTGGCGCTCGTGGATGCCCCCGTGGCTGGAAGCCGCCGACACCTCGCTGCAGCGCTTCTACAAGGACCCGACCATCGTCGACATCCAGTGGACGGCGGACGAGCAGGCGGCGCTGAATGCCAAGCTCACGGACCTGAACACCTACATCATGGAGTCCGTGACGAAGTTCATGCTGGGACAGACGCCGATCAGCCAGTTCACCACCTTCGCGCAGGAGCTGACAAAGCGTGGGCTCCCCGACATCCAGAAGCTCTACGAGGCACGCTACCAGAGGCAGGTGAAGGCGCTGGGCAAGTAGCCTTCGGCTTCCCGGGCGCTTTATCCGGATTTCTGGGCGACGTCGTGGAGGAGGGCGCTCTCGGCCCTCCTCCACTTTGTTCTGGGGCATCGCAGCGGCGTGACGGGGGTTCTCGCGGTGAATTCTCTGACGGGCACGGACCGGCGCGGGGTGGGCAGGTTTCTCCATCTCTGCCGGCGGGACTGGGACCTGCTTCTCATCATCAGCCTTCCGTTCGCGTACTACGTGCTTTTCCGCTACGTGCCCATGTACGGGGTCATCCTCGCCTTCAAGGATTTCTCCATCCGCAAGGGCATCCTCGGGAGCGCCTGGGTGGGCCTGCGGTGGTTCAACCAGTTCTTCTCGTCGCCCTATTTCTTCCGCCTCGTGCGCAACACGTTCCTCCTCAGCGTCTCCACCATCATCTTCTCGTTTCCCGTGCCCATCGTCTTTGCCATCGTCCTGAGCGAAATCCGCCATCGCTGGTACCAGCGCTTCACGCAGACAGCCTCGTACCTGCCGTATTTCATCTCCATGGTCGTCGCGATGGGCATGGTCGTGAACTTCCTCAACCCGGAAGAAGGCGTCGTCAACATAATCCTGGGGAAGCTGGGCATGGCGCCCATCGATTTCATGAACGCCGCCCGGTGGTTCCGCACCGTGTACGTCGCCTCCGGCGATCTGGCAGACCTTCGGGTTCAACGCCATCCTGTACCTGGCGGCCATCACGAGCATCGACGTGCAGCTTTTCGAGGCGGCGACGATGGACGGGGCGACGCGGATGCAGAAGATCTGGTCCATCACCCTGCCGTCCATCGCCCCGACGATCATCATCCTCCTCATCCTCAACCTCGGGAACATGCTCAACGTCGGCTTCGAGAAGATCATCCTGCTGTACACGCCGGCGACGTACGAGACGGCGGACGTGATCTCCACCTACGTGTACCGACGCGGCATTCTGGAGAACAATTTCGGCTTCGGGACGGCGGTGGGACTTTTCAACTCCGTCATCAACTTCGTGCTCATCGTGGTCTTCAACAGGGTCGCGCGCAAGATGAGCAACATCTCTCTCTGGTAGGGGCGGGCGAGTGAAAGCAAAGGCGTACGACAGGATCTACTACACGGTGGTCTACGGGCTGGCGGGCCTTGCGATCATCGTCACCCTGTACCCCTTCCTCTACGTGATCTCCCTGTCCATTTCCGCGCCCGAGGCCGTGGCGGCGAAGAAGGTATTCCTCTGGCCCATCGGCTTTTCCACCCTGGCCTACGCGCGCGTGTTCCAGAACCCGTCGATCTGGCGGGCCTTCTACAACTCGGTCTGGTACACGGTGGTGGCGACGCTCGGCAACCTCCTCTTCACCGTGCTGGGCGCCTATCCCCTGGCGCGGCCGCGCTTCTTCGCGCGCAAGTTCTTCATGGGGATTTTCGTATTCACCATGTTCTTCTGGGGCGGGCTGGTCCCGTTCTTCGTCGTGGTGAACAAGGTCGGCCTCTACAATTCGCGCTGGGCGCTCGTGGTGCCCTACCTCATCGAGACGTGGAACCTCGTGATCTGCCGCACCTTCTTCCAGACCCTCCCGGAAGAGCTCTACGAGTCGGCGAAGATCGACGGCGCAAGCGAGCTGCGCATCCTCGTGCGCATCACCGTCCCGTTGTCCAAGCAGATCATCGCCGTGCTGGCGCTGTTCTACGGCATCTCCAACTGGAACGGGTGGTTCGCCGCCGTGCTATTCCTTGCCAACGGCAAGCTCCATCCCATCCAGGTCTACCTGAGGAACGTGCTGATAGCGGGGCAGTCGGCCGAGGCCATGATGAGCTGGGCGCAGATGGGCCGGGCTGCCCTCCTTTCCACGCTCCAGCTGAAATACGCGCTCATTGTCGTGGCCTCGGTACCCATCATCATGGTCTACCCCTTTGTCCAGCGCTACTTCGAGAAAGGCGTCCTCCTGGGGTCCCTCAAGGGATAACCGGGTTCGCACGGCGCGCGGGACGTCAGGCGGCCGGCATCCTCGGATACTCGCCCTCGGGGTTCCCCGTGAGGTGGTGCAAAAGGGTCATGAACCGGCAGAGGGACGGGAAGGTCACGAAGGGCTGGATCCCGTGGTCCCCGTTGGGCAGGTAGCGCCCTGCGGCCAGCAGTCCGGGCACCTTGGCCATGATCTCGGCGCGGATGAGCCCCTCGTTGCCCTCGTTGAGGATCTCCTTTTCCAGTCCGCCCATGAGGACGAACTCCGGGCAGAGGGCGCGAAGCCGGGGCAGGTCGTTGCCCGCCTTCGCCTCGAGCGGGAAGAGCGCGTTGACCCCGCACGCGGCCAGGAGCGGCACCAGCTCCATGACGTTGCCGTCTGAGTCGACGGCAACCGTTGCCACGCCGCAGTCGCGGGCCACGCGGGCGATCTCCCGGTACGAGGGCGCGGAAAGCTCCTCGAAGTGGCGAGGACTGATCAGCATGCCGCCCTTGTAGCAGTAGTCCTCGTCGGCCTGCAGGATCTCCGGTCGCAGGGCCTCGACGAGGGGGAACACGTAGGCGCGTCGTTTCCAGTCCTCCCATTCGACGATGTCGCGCGCGAGCGCGGGGTCGTCGTAGAGCACCGTGGAGGCGTTCTCCGGGCCCATGATCTCGCGTATGAAGCCCCACGTGGAGCCAGCCGACAGCGCGAGCGGCCGCGTGCGCGCCGCGCAGGGGCGGCAGGCTGCCGCAATCCGCTCTGCGCTCCACGGCCTGCCGGGAGTCATGCGGTCGCGGTAGAACTGCCAGGAAGCCCGGTCGCGGACGTGGTAGACCTGGAAATCAGGCATGCTGTACGTGATGTCGTTGTCGATGACCTGGCGGGTGCGGGCGCCGGACTCGTACTCGATGATCTCAAAGCCGTCCTTTACCCTGGTCTCCGAGGCAATGCCTTTCGCCCGCTCGGCAGGAAAGAAATCGATGGTGAGCGGGCCCGTCGTGCCCCAGTAGCGGTACCATCCTTCGAGGTCCGCGTGCGCCCCCCCACGTCCCAGCAGGCGCCGACATCGGGCATGCCCGTCGCGCGCAGCCGGTCCCAGGTCTTCCGCATGCACCCTGCCGCGACGCCGGGCGCGCCCGTGAAGCCGAAGACAGGCACGTAGTCGACAGGCCGGCCCCCGACCACTGCACAGAAACGTTCGCGCTCTGTCATTGATTCCCTCGCGGGGCGCTGCTCCGGGCCCGCGCGCCGCGGCCGGATACTAACAGCCTGCGGCACGGGAGGCAACCGCGGCGGAACGTGAAAAACGTGAAGCGCGGCGCGTGCGGCGGGCGCGGCCGCTTGTTCCCGTCGGTACGACCGGTTTACAGTGACGGGCATGGGAGACAGGAGTCTCGTTCCGGACCTGCGCCCGCCCGGCCACGTCCCCGACTACCGGCGCCTCGAGAAGGTCATGACCCGGACGGCTGTTCCGGACCGGGTCCCCTTCTACGAGCTTTTCGTGGAAGACACCATGGTGGAACGGATGACCGGAACGAAGGCGTCGCCGGAGGCCGATGTCGCGCTCTACTACCGCCTCGGTCATGACTACTGCAATTTCTCTCCCGACACGGGGCTGCAGCAGACAGCCTGCCTGAGCGCGGAGGACACGGGCGCGAACAACGCGGGGGGCGTGAGGGAATGGCTGGACTCGGATCGGGGGGTCGTCACGACGCGCAAGGAGCTGGAGGCCTACCCCTGGCCGAGGGTCGGTGACTGGTGCTGCGAGCGGTTCTCACGCTACAGGGACATCCTTCCCGACGGGATGAAGATCGTGATACGCCCGGTGGGCGTGTTCGAGAACGTGCGGCGGCTCGTCGGCCTGGTCCCGCTGTCGTTCCTCCTCTATGACGATCCCGGGCTGATCGGCGAGATTTTCGAACGCGTCGGGGAGACGATCTACGGCGTCATCGCCCACACCTTCAGCCGCGTTGACCTGAGGGACGTCTTCGCCTGCGTCATGGGCGACGACCTTGCGCACGGCCGCGGGACCGTGGTGCCGCCTTCCGTCTATCGCCGGCACGTGTTCCCCTGGATGAAGCGGGTTGCCGACCTCGTCCATGGCAGGGGAATGCCGTTCGGTCTCCACTCCTGCGGCGACAACGAGGAAATCATGGAGGAGCTCATCAGCGAGGTGGGCATCGACGCCAAGCACTCCTTCCAAGACAACGTGACTCCCGTGACGCGCTTCAAGCAGAAGTACGGCGGCCGCATTGCGGTCCTGGGAGGGGTGGACATGGACAAGCTCGCGCTTCTCCCCGTGGAGCAGTTCCGGCCCTATTGCCGCCAGGTCCTCGCGGAGTGCATGCGCGGCGGCGGATATGCCCTGGGCACCGGGAACAGCCCTGCCACCTACGTGCGCCTGGAGAACTTCTACGCCATGCACGAGGAAGGGTTCGAGCACGGTGTCTACTGAGCGCGCGCGCCGGGCCGCGCCCGTGATCAGGCGCGAGTCCGACATAACGCGCATGTCCTTCCCGTTCGAGCTGCTTCACTCGAAGGGCCCCGCCACCAACATGAACGCCTTTCACTGGCACGATTTCGTGGAGCTGTCCTTCGTGCGGGCCGGCGCGGGCACCTACGAGATCGAGGACAAGACCTTCACGGTGGGGCCGGGCGACATCGTCATCATCAACGACGTCGAGCGTCACCGCGTGACCTTCGACCCGGCCGTTCCCCTGCGCGAGACGGTGCTCCACTTCACGGCCGACCTGCTCGCGGCCGCAGGCCGGACCCTTCCGCTCTTCCGCTACCGCGGGCGCGCGTTCGTGAACAAGCCCGTGCTGGAGGCCGGCGCGCGCCGCGTCCTGCGCAGGCTCGTCGGGGAGATCCGGCGCGAATGGGAAGGCCGCGGCCCCTGGTTCGAAGCCCTCATCCGCGCAAAGCTCGTCGAGATCGCGTGCCTGCTCCTGCGTGCGCAGGGCGCGACGGAGACGGGGAAGGAGCCGCGGGGCGCCCGCGCCGGCCGGCGGAAGACAATCACCCGGCGGGAACAGGTGCTAGCCTGGCTGCGGGCCAACTACCAGCGGCCCGTGCGGATGGCTGCCGTCGCGCGGCGCTTCGGCATGCGGCCGTCCTCTTTCTCGGACTTCTTCCGCCGCAGCCTCGGCCTCACCTTCACGGAGTACCTGACGCGGCTGCGCGTCAGCGAGGCGGCCCGCAGGATCGAGGAGGGAACGGCCGGCTCCGCCGAGGCTGCCTTCGCGTGCGGGTTCGCCACCCGGGCAAGCTTCTACAGGGCGTTCCGGAAGGTGATGGGTGCGAGTCCCGGCGAGTGGCTGCGCGCCGGTGAGCCGGACCGTCGCCCGCGCGCCGATTCGAAAATGGTGCGACAGAAATCGAAACGGGGTTGACATCTCCCGCCTCCAATGCGTGGTAGGATGCGGCGGAGGGGGCGGACATGCCAGGGACTCTGCTCGTTTTCGGCGGCGGCGGCTTCGTGGGGGGGCACCTCTGCACGCGCGCGCTCCGCGAGGGCTGGAAGGTGCACGTCGCGGACCCTGTCGTGCGCGACGCCCTGGCGGGCGCCGTATGGCACGCGCTCGACATTCGCCGCGAATCCGAGGTGCGCGCCCTCGTGGCGCGGCTCCGCCCGACAGCGGTGGTCGACCTCGCCGCGATCGCCGACGTGGACAAGGCCGAACGGGAGCAGGCGCTGGCGCGGTCCGTCAACGTCGATGCGGCCGGTATCATCGCCGGGGCCTGCGCCGCGGAGGGAAGCTGCTGCGTCTACTTCTCCAGTGACGCCGTCTTCGCCGGCACCGCGGAGAGATACGTCGAGGAGGACGCCCCTGCCCCGGTGAACTGGTACGGCCGCACCAAGGCCGACGGCGAGCGCGCGGTGCGAGAGGCATGCCCGGGGGCCGTCATCGTGCGGATTTCCCTCGTCCTGGGGTTCCCCGTCACCGACGGCAACTCTTTCCTCGCGGGGCTGGAGCGCAAGCTCGCCGCGGGCACCGTCGTGCCGTGCCCGGCCGACGAGATCCGCACGCCCATCGACGTGGCCACGCTCGCCGCATGTGTCCTGGAGCTGTGCGGCGCCCGCCTGCCGGGGCCCATCCACCTCGGGTCCACGGACAGCGTCGACCGTTTCACGCTGACGCGCAGGGCCGCCTCCCTCATGGGCTTCGCGGAGACCCTGGTGACGGTCCAGCCGTCCGGGGCTTCCCCGATGGGCCGGGCCGCGCGGCATGCGCGCGGTGTCATCAGTGTTGACAAGGCACGGCGGCTCCTGTCCACGCCCCTCGTGGGCTGGGAGGAGACCCTGTTGAAAGCGGTCGCGGAAAGACCGGGAAAGGAAGCGTAGAAGCATGGAGACGCCGAAAGTAAAGTACGAGCTCGAGGTCGCCTACGGGAGCCAGTACGGCTTCGAGGAAGCCGCGGCGCTCATGGAGGTGCTTCGCGCGAACGCACCGTCGTGCGGGAAGAAGGTCAAGCAGTTCGAGGACGCGTTCGCCGCCTACTGCGGAGTGAAGCACGCGCTGGCCGTCACGTCGGCGACGACGGGACTCACCCTGGCCGGCGTCGCGGCGGGCGTCGGGCCCGACACGGAGGTGATCACGACCCCCGTCACGTGGGTAGCCACCGCTTTCGCGTTCTCCGCTCTCGGCGCCCGGATGGTGTTCTGCGACGTGGACCCGCGGACGCTGAACATGGACCCGGCAAAGCTCGAGGCGCTCATCACGCCGCGCACCCGCGCGATCGTGCCGGTGCACCTCGCGGGTCAGTGCTGCGACATGGACGCGATCATGGCGGTGGCGCGGCGGCACGGCGTGCGTGTCATCGAGGACTGCGCGCACAACCCCGGCGGCTCGTGGCAGGGCCGCAGGTCCGGCTCCCTGGGCGACATGGGCGTGTTCAGCTTCCACCAGCAGAAGAACATGGGCACCCTCGGCGAGGGGGGCATGGTCACGACGAACGACACTGCCCTCTTCGAGAGCGCGCTCTCCTACCGCTCGCTGTGCTGCCGTATCTACGGGGGCAGCGACAAGTACCTGCCCATCGACGAGGCGAAGCACCCGATGGGGAAGGAGTACTGGCGCCTGCTCTTCGACGACGTGGGGTACAACTTCCGCATGACCGACGCGCAGGCCGCGGTCGGGATCGAACAGCTGAAGAAGCTCGAGCGCCACAACGCGAAGCGGGCGGCCATCGCGGCGCGCCTCGCGGAGGGCCTCGCGGGTGTTCCCGGCCTCGAGCTCCCGTGGGTGGATCCCCGGGGCGTGCACGCCTGGCACTTCTTCGTCGTGCAGCTCGGCGCGGCGTTCCCCGTCGCAAAAACCGACTTCATGTGGGAGCTGTACACGGCGAAGGGCATAAAGGCCTGGTCGCACTACATGCCCGTGCACCTCACGGGCCCCTACATGCGCCAGGGCCACCGCGCGGGCGAATGCCCCGTGGCGGAGGCCGCCTTCGCCCGCTATGTGACGCTGCCGGTGCACCCGCGTCTCACCGACGAGGCGGTGGAGTACATGATCGACTGCGTGCGGGAGGTCGGCGAGGGGGCTGGGAAATGAGCGGCGACAACGCACGAAGGGACGCCATATTCGCCCGGTTCCGCTCCCTCTACGGGGCTGCGCCGGCTTCCTGGGTGCGGGCTCCCGGGCAGGGCGGAGCTCCTCGGCACGGACACCGACGACCACCTCGGCTACGTCATGACGATGGGCATTCACCTGGACACGTGGATCGCCTTCCGACCTTCCGGCACGCCGCGCGTGCGCGTGCACTCGCTCAACCTCGACAAGAGCATCGACTACGCGATCGGCAGGGAGCCGGGCGAACCGGCAGGTTCCTGGGACCGCTACGTCAACGGCGTGTCCCGCACCCTGCGCCTCCGCGGCCACGCGCCCGGGGGCGTCGACGCCGTGGTCCACGGCACCCTGCCCATAGGCGGCGGGCTCAGCTCCTCGGCGTCGCTGGAAGTCGCCTCCGCGCTCATGTTCCAGGCCGCCGGCGGCTTCACGCTCCCCTCGAAGGAGATCGCGGAGATCTGCCAGCAGGCGGAGAACCAGTGCGCAGGCGTGATGTGCGGGATCCTCGACCAGTACTCCTCCGTGTTCGCCCGCCGGGGCACGGCGCTCTTCCTGGACTGTCGGAGCATCACCCACGTGGAGGTGCGTATCCCGGCGGACATCCGCGTCGTGATCTGCGACACGAACGTGCCGCGGACGCTCGCCGCCTCCGACTACGCGAAGCGCCGCCAGGAGTGCGACGAGGGTACGAGGCTCCTTCGCGAGCGTGATCCGGGGATCCGGACCCTCCGTGATGTGAACACGCCGCTGTTCAGGCGGCTCTCGGGCGCGCTGCCGGAAGTGCTTCGCCGGCGCTGTCAGTTCATCGTGGAGGAGAACCAGCGTGTCGTGGACTTCATGGCGGCAGTGGTGCGCGGCGACCGCGCCGGCATGCGGGACCTGTGCTCCGCGTCCTTTGCCGGCGAGCGGGACCTGTATGAAAAGACCGTGCCGGCCATGGAACGGATGCACGAAGCCATGATGGGCGGCCCGGGGGTCGTGGCCGCGCGGCAGTCCGGGGGCGGGTTCGGCGGCTGCATGATCGCCTACGTCGAGGCAGGGGCCGTGGAGCCTTTCGCGGCCCACGTGCGCAAGGCGTACAAGGGAGCAACGGGCATCGAGCCCGCGGTCCACGTGACTGACCCCTCGGACGGGGCCGGCACGCTGGACGCTTGAGCAGCAGCGGGGGCAGGCAGATGGTGCACTCTCCTGTTTTCACTGCTCGCGTGGAGAACGGGCCGGATTTCGAGGCCGTCGTCCTGGCCTGTGACGCGGCTGCGCCGGGCCCGCATGGAAGCACGCGTCGTCCCTGCGTTCGGCAGCAACCTGTGCCGCTTCTCCGTGGGCGGATGGAACGTCATCGATTTCTCCCTCCCCCTGCTCCTGGCCCACGACTACACGGGCACCCCCGTGCTCTACCCGACGCCGAACCGGGTGAGAAACGGGTTTTTCACGTGGAGAGGACGGGAGACCGGCAGGTGAAGGCCGGGACGCTCGTCGTGGAGCACGGACTCGTTCACGGGGAGCGATGGAAGTGCGGCGAGCCACGCGTCGGGGCGGAGAGCGCCCGGGTGGAGACGTGGATCGACTTTCGTCCCGGGGACGCGCTCTTCGATGCCTTCCCGTTTTCCCACCGGCTGACGCTGGAGTTCGTCCTCGCGGCGCGGGGCATCTCGGTGCGTTACTCCATCCGGAACGACGGCGACAAGGAGATCCCGTTCGGCTTCGGCCTCCATCCCTACTTCTCGAAACTGTCCGGGGACGCTGAGACATTCCTCTCGGTGCCGGCGGCTGCCGTCATGGAGGCAACACCCGACCTCCTGCCGACGGGCAGGCTCATCGACGTCCAGGGCACACCTCTCGATCTCCGAGGCCCGCGCGCGCTGGGGTCACTCGACCTGGATCACGTCTTCACTCGCCTCACCCCGGGGGGCGGCGCCCGGATCGAGCACCGAAGCATCGGCATGTCCGTGGACCTGGAAGCCTCGCCGGACTTCTCGCACGCGGTGGTCTATTCGCCGAAGGGAGAGAGCTTCTTCTGCCTGGAAAACCAGACCTGCTCCACCGACGCGCACAACCTTTTCGACCGCGGGTTTCCCAGCGAATCGGGCCTGAAGACGGTGCCGCCGCGAGGCGTCCGCGGGGGGACGGTTACCTACGCTGTCATGCTCCCCCCGGCAAGGGTGCACGCGCCTGACAGGACTGCAGCCGCGCTTCAGGACGCGATCGAGCGGACCTCGACGACCTCCGCCGACCACGGCGCCATCCTCCGGCGGATGGAGAACGAGCCGCGGGATCCGGTCGAACGAGCCGCCTTTCGGGGTGATGTAGTAGCGGTCCGGGTCCAGCCCCATCTGTGCCATGGCGATGCTCCCCTCGACGATCCGATCGTTCGCCGACAGGTTGAAGAGGTTCACCACGAATGCCCCTTCTGCGGGCAGGGCATGAACGTGGGCCTCCTCGTGCATCCCGTAGAAATCGCCGTGCTTGTAATAGCGCTCCAGCGCCCGGTAGGTGCGCATGGCCCGCTTCTGCGCCTCTGCAACGGCCGGGACGCCGTGGGTCCCGCCCATGCCCAGGGTGCCGGCAGGTCGAGGCGTACCACCACAGCACCACGCAGTGCTCGTTGTCGTCCCGCAGGTCGATGTGCAGGTAGACCGGCACGTTGCACCCGAGGTTGTGGTAGTAGAGGCTGCGAGCCCTCCCGTCGCGGAGGTCCTCCATGCACTGCCACATCAGCTCGAAGCCCCAGATCTCGTTGTAGCTCCCCGGCAGGCCGTGCTTGTAGTAGACCGGCGTATAGCGCGGGACGGCCTCCTCCTGGCTGAGACGGCCGCCCGTGGCGAGGCTTCGCGACTGCAGGCTCCAGAGGATGGCCTCGGCGATGGGGTCGTGCATCTCGATGATGACGTCCGGGTGGCGGCCGTGGATCCTGCGCGCCAGCTCGACGTTGGCGCGCACGTGGTCTTCTTTCGTATAGGGCACCGGGTGGCCGTGGGAGGGGTTCCAGCATCCCCCGTTCCACGCATTCCCGTCGAACATGAGGAAGCCGACCCCGTCCGCGCAGTGCTCGCCGAGCCTGCGCGACGCCTCGTCGAGGTACTGGCGCGATCCCAGGCAGACCGCCCCATCGACAACCGTTCCGTCCTGCCGCATGCGCCAGGAGTCGCGCGGCCAGGTGGGGACCGCGCGGCCATCGGTGGACATCCACGTGGAGAGCGGGCAGTGCAGCGAGACCCCGAGGCCGTGCCGGCTCTTCATGTCCTGCACGAAGCTCCGCCGAGGCCCCAGCCAGGATTCGCCCCACAGGAAGGTGCCGAAATCCGTGTCCCACCCGGGATCCAGGTAGAGGGCCTGGCAGCCGTACAGTACGGCCTTCTCTGCCTCCCGCTCCATGAGCTCACGGGTGTAGGCAACAGGCCGGGTCATGCGCCTGCCCGGAGGCGACCCCGGCGACACGAGGTTCCATTCGGGCGTGTCGTAGAGCTCGTTCCAGTGCACCGGCGGGTCGAACCCCGGGGGAAACCGGCAACCCTGCTCGTCGAGAAACCCGCGAAAGGCATACGCGGCCTGCTCGTAGCCGCCCTGGATGGATTCGTAGCGTGTCACACCGAGCTTGACGGTGGCGCCCGGGGCAATCGACCTCAGGGCAGAAGGATCCCCTGCGTGCGTCCCTGCCCCTCCGAAGCGGAGCAGGACACCCTCCTCCGTGGGCTCGACGGCGATCGTGCTGAACTCCAGGCCTGCCTGGTTGAACTTGGAGATCACGAGCGCCCAGGTCACCCCGCAGCCACGCCCACGCCTCGGAGGCCCGCTGCGGCGAAGGGCAGACCCCGATTTCCCGGGTTGGTGAGCCGTGTGAAAGACTCGCGGGCGACCCTGTGCTCCCACCCCTGTCTCTCCAGGAGGTCCGTGATGGAGAGGTCGACACGGTTGCGGTAGGGAATGGCTGCGAGGCGGTCCGCGCGAAGCTCGGGGAACACGATGCCGAGGTGGTCGGTGACCAGCCTCGTCATGCCGGCGGAGAAACGCGTCAGGCCGGCGATTTCCGAGCCGTCGTTGCGGATCGTGACGTGCTCTTCCACGGCGCTGCTGCCGGCCGGGGCCTTGAAGAGATGGGTCAGCTGGAGGCCGGCCAGGGTGCCGGTCGCCTCCAGGCTGTCCGCCTTCACGCGGAGCGTCGGCGACCCAAGGCGCCGCGCGACCAGGGTGGAGTCGCCGTCTTCCCTTTCTGCGCGGTACCAGTACTCGCCGTCGGCAACGACTGCGCCTGCCGCTGGATCGGTGAGA
Organism: uncultured Spirochaetota bacterium; assembly: GCA_963768665.1. Classification (GTDB taxonomy): domain Bacteria; phylum Spirochaetota; class Spirochaetia; order SZUA-6; family Fen-1364; genus Fen-1364. Next base: position 196,973 of record CAVYIU010000010.1, read on the forward strand.
CTCGCGAAAACCTGCTGCCCGGCAACGCGAACCTCGAGCCGCAGGCCCTGGCTTGCGATCGTGCCCCGTGTTTCATTTCCCACGGTGCCAAGGTAGGTTCAACGGGCGCGACGGTCAAGGCGGCCCCTTGATGTCCCTCCCGCCTTTCGCAAATGATGCGGGTCATGCGGACGTCGCTGATCCGTTCCCGCCTTCGCGAGAACAAGGTGGCCCGGTTCCTCAGCCTCATGTACCCGACCGACGTCCTGCCGTCGCACGCCGCGCGGGCCGGGTTCGATGCCGTCCTGCTCGACAATGAGCACGCCAGCTGGGATCGCCGCGAGATCCAGCGGATGCTCACGCTCCATCACGCGGCGAACATCGACTGCATTATCCGCCCGGCGAACCGCAACGCGCCGGATCTCTACCACCTCCTGGAGGACGGCGCCACGGGGTTCCTTTTCCAGATGGTGAACAGCGCCGAGGAAGCGCGGGCGCTCGTCAGGGCCCTGAGGTTTCCGCCGCTCGGGGAACGGGGCCTCAGCGCGCCGGCGTTTGACAGCGCCTACACGTGGGGCGCCTCGGTCATCGATTACATGAACGTCGCGAACGAGCAGACCGTGATTGCCGCCATGATCGAGACACCGGAAGCGGTCGCGTGCATCGACGAGATCGCCGCCGTCCGGGGGATCGATGCGCTCTTCATGGGACCGGCGGACCTCTCGCTTCGCCTCCACTGCTTCGACCGCTGGGACGCCCCCCCGATGCGGGAAGCGCACGCGCGCGTGGCCGCCGCGGCCGCGCGGAATGGCATCGCGTGGGGCAGGCGCGGCAGGGATGCCGCGGACATCCGTGCCCTTGTCGACGCAGGCGCCCGGTTCATCCTCCGCGGAGGCGACTACGCGGCAGTGACGGAGATGGTGGCGCGCTACGGCCGCGACTACGGCGAAGAAAGGGGCGGCTGACGACATGGAGCCGCGCCTGAGGGTGGTCAACATCGATTGCACGCGCGCTCACTACCGCTACGAGGAAGAGCATCTCCCCGCCCTCGGCGTCGACCTGGTCTTTCGACCGGCACGGACGGAAGAGGCCATCATGGCCGCGTCCGGGACGCGGACATCGTGCTGCTGGAAGGAGGCGCAACCCCGGTCACCGCGCAGGTCATCCGGGGCCTTCGGCGCTCCCGGGCAATCGTCAAGTACTCGGTGGGAGTCGACAACGTCGACCTGGAAGAAGCGAACCGGCAGGGGATCGTCGTGTGCAACGCGCCGGACTACTGCACGGAAGAAGTCTCTGACCACGCCGCGGCGCTGCTGCTCGCCGGTGCGCGGCGCATCGTGGCGATGGATCGGCACGTCAGGGCGGGCGGGTGGCTGGATTTCCCGCAGGCTTCCGCGGTCCGCCGCGTCAGGAGCATGACGCTCGGGCTGGTGGGATTGGGGCGCATCGGGAGCGCGACGGCCCGCAAGATGTCCTCGTTCGGCATGCGCATCCTGGCGACGGATCCCTACCTGCCGCCGGGCATGGTCCCCGCGGGCATCGAGCTCGTCGGGTTCGGGACGCTGCTGCGGCAGTCCGACCTCCTCTCGGTTCACGTGCCCCTCTCCCCGCGGACCCGCGGCCTGGTCGGGGAGGCGGAGCTCCGCCTCGTGAAGAGCTCGGTCATCATCGTCAACACGAGCCGCGGTCCCGTCCTGGACGAGCCCGCGCTTGTGCGCGCGCTCCGCGAGGAGCAGGTTGCCGGCGCGGCACTCGACGTCTACGCGGAGGAGCCTCTCCCGGCGGACAGCCCGCTGCGGGGATTCGACAATGTCATCCTCACACCCCACTACGGGGCGGGCTCGGTCGAGGCGCGGGAAGACTGCGTGCGGACCGTGGTCACCGCGATCGGTGCAGTTGCGCAAGGGTACTGGCCGTCGTCTCTCGTGAACAGGGACGTGCGTCCCCGTTTCCCGTTGAGAAGCTCTACGGAAGCGTGACCACCGGTGCTCGCGGGACGAGGCGAGCAGCGCGAGGGAGACAGCAACGCCGGCGCGGCCATCAACACCGGTCGCCACGCGCATCGACTTTCCATTGATGCCATCAACGAATGACCGCATCTGGTCCTCGAACGCCTGCATGCGCTCCACCGCCGTGAATGCGGCCTCCGGATCGGCGAACGGCACGGGCGGCTGGGTCGAGATCACCCGCCAGCCGTCGGCGCGGTCGGAGAGGTGAAGATCACCGAAGGCGTCCAGGTCGATGGTGCCCGCACTGCCGATGATGCTCAGCCGCGCCTCCTCTCCGGGATAGGGCCCGACTGCCGCATTCGAGACGTTCACCGAGCAGATGGCACCGTTGGAGAGCTCGATCACCCCGACTGTCGAATCCTCTACCGCACGGCCGGGCAGAAACGTCCTGCTGAACCCCGCCACCGTACGGGCCTCGGCGCCCGTCAGCCACCGGATCATGTCTATGCCATGCGGAAGCCCATCCAGCACGAAGCCGACAGCCTCCGGGGAGCTCATCCAGGCGAGCTTGTTCCCGCCGAAGTTGTCGTCCATGCGCCGGATCATGGAAAAGTGCATGGTGAGCACGCGACCAATGGCGCCGGCAGCGACCAGCTCGCGCGCCCGCGGCGCGTTGACCCGAAAACGAAGGGTGTACCCCACGGCCAGCACTGTTCCGTGCCGCGCGGCCGCGCCGACCATCCGATCACAGTCTTCCAGGGTGGTTGCCATCGGCTTCTCCACCAGGACGTGCTTCCCGGCTGCAAGGGCGAGCAGGGTATCACGGGCATGCACCTGGTGAGGGGTTGTCACGATGACGGCATCGACGTCAGGTCGATGCGCGAGCTCTTCCAGCGTGGCATGGCAATCCACCCCGAAGCGGGCGGCAAGGTCCGGCGCCCGACTGCCGCCCCAGACGGCGACCAGCTTCGCCGCCGTGCCCAGCCGGCGAATCGCCTCGGCATGCGTGCGGGCCATGTAACCGGAACCGGTGATGCCAATTCGGAGGACAGGGCTCATCATGGCCTGAAGGTAGGGCGCGGCGGCTCGGCTGTCAATTTGCGGCGCGTCCTGTGCCCCGGCTGCGCGGAGAGAAATGCAGTCACCCCGCGAGCGTGCTATTCTATCGTCCTTCGCGAGATCAGCCGCAGTGGACGACAAGGCTCCGTCCGTTCCCGAGCAGGCACGGTAACTCCCGGCGAAGTACAGCAAACCCCTGCTTCGATCCTGGATCGGGCCGATCCGCGTGACCTGACCCGGCGGGCATCGCGCCGGGTACGCGCCTTGACGGCAGCCTGCATCGTGAGTAGCCTATGTCCAGGGATCGTTGGATTGGACGTGTGACTGCATGAGCAGAGATAAGCCCATAAGAAGCGTGCCGCCCGAGAAACTGGAGTTATACGACCGCCTGATCGCCATGCGGCCCGACCTCGAACGAAAAGGCGCAACGGTTCCCTACACGTCGGTCAACGGTCACATGTTCTCGTTCCTGTCCGCGTCGGGGTCGCTTGCGCTCCGCCTGCCGAGCCCCGATCGGGAAGCGTTCATCGAAAAATACAAGACGTCCCTCGTCGAGGCCTATGGCGTCATCCTCAAGGAATATGTCCAGGTCCCTGACGAGCTGCTCCAGAACACCGTCGAGCTGAAAAGGCACCTCGACGTGAGCTACTCCTATGTGAGCGGCTTGAAGCCGAAGACGACCAGGGGCTCGAAGGCAGCAAGAGCCGCGAAGGGCGTAACAACCCGCAGGGCCGCAAGGAGCACGAAGGGGAGCAAGGTCAGCAAGCCGGCTCGGAAAAAGGGCCCGTCGACGAAGTAACTCCTTGACATGTTCAGAAAGTGTCGAGCTCCACGACACGCTCTCCTCATTCAAGGACGGAAAGCCGGCACTCGACAGCGCTCGCACCGAGGGCTACCATCGCGGAATGGATCCGATAGTTTCGTTCAACAAGGCCCGCTGGGAAGAGCTCTCCGCTTCGAATGTCCAGTACTCCGTTCCCATGCTCGACCTTGACTCCGGGAAGGCGCGCGCCTTTATCGATCCGGAGAGGCAGCTTGCAGGGATTGCCGGCAGGAAGGTCCTGTGCCTTGCCGCGAGTGGCGGCCAGCAGTCTGCCGCATTCGGGATCCTCGGGGCGGACGTGACGGTCTTCGACATCTCCGAAAACCAGCTCGCCAGGGATCGGTCCACCGCGGAGCATTATCGCACCCGCGTGCAGACCATCCAGGGGGACATGCAGGACCTGTCGGTGTTCGAGGACGGCCGTTTTGACGTCGTCTGGCTCGCGCATTCCATCAATTTCGTTCCTGACGCACGAAAGGTCCTGCGGGAAGCAGCCCGCGTGTGCGCGCACGGCGGCCGCACCAGGATCAGCTTCACGAATCCCTACGTGCACGGGGTGTGGAACCATCCCACGGGTGATGGGTTCCTGCTGTCCAGGCCGTACATCGACGGCGCGGAAGTGAATGAAGAGGACATGTCCTGGACCTTCTCGGATCCCGCGGGAAGGCCTCGGAAGGTGGAAGGTCCTCGCGAGTTTCGCCACAGCCTGTCGACCATCATGAACTGCATGATCCAGGCCGGGCTGCGCATAGACGGGTTCTGGGAACACCTGCGCCGGGAGGCCAGCCCCGAGAAAGGAAGCTGGAGCCACTTCGAAACGATCGCGCCCCCATGGCTGACACTCTGGGCGACAAAGGGAGCCGCGCCGGCCTGATGGGCAACCTCCTGATAGAGTTGATCCAGGCAGGAAAGATCCTCAGCGTGGATGAACTGAAGAGCGCCTATCGCACGGTTGTCATGAAGACGCATCCCGACGCCGCGGGATCCGACCGGTACCTGGAAGGCTATCTCAAGCTGAACGATGACTATGCGGAAGCGAAAGACTTCCTCGCCCGCCTGCAAAGCACCCGGCCCGACGCGGTGGTGGTCCCGGCCACGAACCATCGCCTGGCCTTCTTCCAGCAGCTTCACCTCATCGAGTCACTGGAGGTGCCGTACGCGTATCACCCGGAAGAGCGTGCGGGGGAGCTCATGCTGGCCCGCAGGAAGGCGCGGGAAGAGATCGCGGGCTGGCGGCGCGACCTTGCAGGGCTCTACCCCGCCGCGGACGCGGAGTACGTGAAGCTCAAGATGGAAAAGCCGATGGGACCCTACCTGCGACACGCCCTTGCTCTCAACCTCACGCCGCTGGTCCACAACCTGATCCTTTTCCATCTCAGCTCGCGCGAGTTGTACGCCAAGCAGGCGCGTCAGAACCTGTCGGGCATCATGTACCAGCTCAAGCAGAACGGCTGCCCCGCGCTTCGGGAGTTCCTCTCGCTCCTCCTTTCAGACATGGCGAACGGACCCGCGGTTCTGGAGTGAAGGGAGGCCCCGTGATTCCTCAACGTGACCTGCACCGGGCGTACGAGCTTCTGCAGGCTGATCTTCTCGGCCATGTCGTCACGCTCAAGATGCTGAACAGCTGCTCCGCGCGCATGGGGATGAGGGTGGTGGAGGGCACCGCCGGCTGGGCGCTCCTCACCTGGCTTCCTGTCGCCGCGTCGGGCTGGGACCGCAAGGAATACCCGGGCGTGGATGCGGTCGTGTTCGTTGATGGAACCGACCAGGACGCCAAGAGGGAACTCCTGAGGGAAGCGGCAAGGACACCGATCGTGCTCAAGACCGGAGATGAAGATCTCAAACGATGGCTGGATGCCGGGCACGTTCGCCGGCAAGGTGAATGAGTATGACTCGTTCACCGCTCCTGATGGACTGCCACCGGCAGATCCCGACACGGCCGTCCTCGCGTCAGGACTGCTGGACGACAGCGCTGCGCGCCTGTTCGGGCACAACGGGTACGACCCGGAAGAGCTAGGCCGATACTTCTCTGCCCGGCGCGCATCGGTTCGGCATGAAAGAGGCCGGCGCACTTGTGTCCGCGTGCTTCGTCTACCAGAACTACGGTCGGGCCTGGGAGATCGCGGGCGTCTACACGACACCGGAGAATCGCGGGAAAGGCCTGGCCCGGAAGACAGTGTCGGCTGCACTCGTCCACCTTCTTGCGCACAAGCTCATCCCCCGCTACCAGGTCAAATGGGACAACAGAGCCTCCATCAGCGTGGCCAGGGCTTGTGGCCTTGTCGAGTTCCTGCGCGTGAACCACTACGTGGTCCAGACACCGCGGGGCGGCGGCGCGGGCACATGAGGCTGTGGTCTCTTCACCCGAAGTATCTCGACGCGAAAGGCCTGGGAGCCCTTTGGCGGGAGGGGCTCCTTGCCTTGGAAGTGCTCGAGGGGAATACGAAGGGATACAGGAATCACCCGCAGCTGCAGCGGTTCAAGGAACAGAAGGATTCGGTTGCATCAATCAAGTGGTACCTGTGGCATGTCTACGAGGAGTCCCTAGCGCGCGGCTATCAGTTCAATCCAGCCAGGATCAGGAGGCGGGGGAAGTGCGCGCAGATCAAGGTCACAACGGGGCAGCTTCGATTCGAGCTGCAGCACCTGAAGCGAAAGCTCGCGATCCGCGATCTGAAAAGACTGGAGACTCTCCGTGCGTTGCGGACCCCGATAGCCCATCCTTCGTTCGACCAGGTCGCGGGTCGGAAAGAAGCCTGGGAGCGCCGTTCCTTCTCCAGCCCCTGAACCTGCGTCCAGCCGGGCCCGGGGCACAGCCGGCGTTGGCGGGCGCCGCCGACGCCTGTGTCGTGCTATACTTCCCCGAGGCATCAACCATGCTGACAAGCATCCACTTCCTTCTCACGTATGCATGCAATTTCGAATGCGACCATTGCTTCCTGTTCAGCGGGCCCGGCGCGGGAGGGACCTTCGGGGTCGTCTCGTTGTGCGCAGCGTTGGAGAAGGCGGCGGAGGTCGGCACGATCGACGAGGTGTATTTCGAGGGAGGTGAGCCGCTGCTGTATTTCCCCCTCCTTGCGGAAGGACTGCGAAAGGCAAAGCTGCTTGGCTTCAGGACCGGGATTGTTACGAACGCCTACTGGGCCACCTCCCGCGAGGATGCCGGGGTGTGGTTGCGGTCGCTCCAGGAGGCGGGTCTGGATTCCCTGACCCTCAGCGACGACCCCCTCCATTATGGCGATGCCGCCGGAGCGCATGCCGAGAGGGTCCAGGCTGCCGCGCAGGAGCTGGGCATGCCGGCGGACGTGATCTGCAAGCAGCGGCCGACCGTCGCAACCGCGGGCGCCCCCGGCGGGGGCTCTCCCACCGTCACCGGTGGCATCAAGTTCCGCGGCCGGGCCGCCCTGAAACTTGCGGCGGGCCTTCCGACGCGCCCCTGGGACGAGCTGGTAACGTGCCCGTTCGAGAATCTGGCGGAGCCCCAGCGTGTTCACGCCGACTGCTTCGGCACGATGCACCTGTGCCAGGGTATCAGCATGGGCAGTTTCAAGGACAGCTCCATGAAGCGGGTGGTGGATGAGTACAACCCCTCAGGCCACCCGATCGTAGGCCCGCTGATCAACGGCGGGCCGGCGGAGCTGGCGCGCCACTATCGTCTCCCCCACGAGGAGGGATACGTGGACGAGTGCCACTTGTGTTTCCAGATGCGCCTGGCGCTGCGGGAGCGATTCCCCGGAGTGCTCGCCCCGGAGCAGGTGTATGGGGCCAGGCCGGGCAGCGCGTGAGAGGCAGCGGGCTTTCCCCGTGCGGATGAAGTAAGCGAGGTTGATGATGGGGCCGGTGCGCAGCAGAAAGAGCGGCTTGCCGCGTGATCATGGCACACCGGGGACGGCAGGAGGGTAAAATACCCTGCCGCCGGCCCATTCGGTCATGCTGCCGCGACAGCGATTCTCATTTTGCACCTTCAACAGGATCGCGAGCCCTTGAAAAGAGCCAAGAACGGCCTTTCGAGAGTCGTGCAAAATGAGAATTCGCTCCCTCGGCATCAAACTGAGAACTGCTGGCTGCCGCGACAGAAGCCCTTGCCCCTTTCGCCCGGCTCGTCTTACACTCGACGGCTTGGGTGAGCGAATTACGACCGTTCTCCTGGACTTCGGCGGCGTCCTGGGCCTGCCCCAGGATCCCGCGCGCGTCGCATCCATGGCGTCGCTGTGCGGGATCACGACGGAGCAATTCCTCTCCCACTACCAGCGGGATCGCCTGGAGCTGGATCGCGGCACGCTCAGCGCGGACGACTACTGGGCACGGCTCATGGCACTGGGCGGCGTCACCCCGACGCCGGCCCTCGTGGCGGAGCTCGAGCGGGAAGACGCCCTGGGCTGGACACGGATCAACCGGTCCATGGTGTCGTGGGCAGCGGAGCTGCGGTCCTCGGGATATCGCACGGCCATCCTGTCCAACATGCCGTCGGAAAAGCTCACCTTCATGCGCGTGTCCACCGGCTTCTCCTGGATAAACGATTTTGATGCGGCGTTCTTTTCCTGCGACTACCGCATGGTGAAACCCGAGCCCGCGTTCTACCGCGTCTGCCTGTCCACCCTCGGTGTCCGGCCCGGCGAGTGCGTCTTCCTCGATGATTCGGCGGTGAACGCGGAGGCGGCGCGAGCCGAGGGAATCCACGCGGTGATTTTCCACACGGCACGCGAGGCAGCGGCCGCGCTCGATCCGGCGTGGGGTCTCCCCGTGCGCAGCCTGCTGGACGGCGACGCCGACGGAGCGACACGCGGCGACTGACGTGTCCCTTCGCGGTCAAGGAGTACGCCGAGGGCCTGCCCGGAGCTACCGGCGCGCTGCCTCGATCTCCCGGAGTGTCATGCGGAAGGATGCGATACCCTCCTCGAGGGAGAGGATCGCTGGTTCCTTCCCCTGGTTCAGGCAGCCGACGACGTAGCGGATCTCGTTGAAGTGGCCGCCATGGCTCGGCAGGTTCCCGCCCTCGGTTCGCGGCGCTGCCGGACCGGTGGACGGCGGGAACGGTTCTTGCACCTTCCCGTCCTCGGTGACAAGCCAAAGGGTCGGCGTCCTGGCGGAAGAGTAAGTGAGTGCCGCATGCTCGAACCCGACCCTGTAGGCCATCTCGAACGGGAAGCCGGAAGGGTAGTCCCAGCCGCCTTCCAGGGAAACAACGACATCCCCATAGCGGTACAGGCTGAAGATGTGCTCCGTCCCCTGCGGTGCCGGCAGAATCTCGCATTTCATCGACAGCGGGCTTCCAAGGACGAAGCGGGCAAAGTCGACGTCATGGATGTGAAGATCGAGCGCCGCCAGCCCGCTCTTGCGCTCGTCCAGGAACCAGGGATTCCCGGTCGGTCGCGGGCTCAGACGCGTGAAGACGCCGTGAAGGAGCCTGCCGTACGTGCGGTTCTCGACCAGGTCCTTCAGGTAGACGTACTCCTCCCAGAAGCGGATGCAATGGCCGACGGCCGCGATGGCCCCGGTTTTCCGCTTCATCTCGAGCAGCTGCCGGGCCTCGTCTTCGAGAAGGCAGACCGGCTTCTCGACAAGGACAGGGACGCCCTTCCCCATGGCCCTCAAGACGTGCTCTGCATGGAGGAAGGTGGGAACGCAGATGTCGACCATGTCGACGTCTGCCTTTTCGATCAGGTCCACCCCGGTGGCGAACGCCTTCGCGCCGAAACGACCTGCGAAGCTTTCCACCTTCTCCCGCACGGGGTCGGCGACCGCCACGACCCTGCAGCCGCCGCCGTCCCGGAGGGCTTCGTAGCACGAGGCGTGCACCCCGCCCATGCCGCCCAGGCCGATCAGTCCTATCCGGATCATGGGGTTTCCGCCAGCAGGCGTTCCAGGTACTGCTTCGCGAAGCGAATGTCCTTGAGCTGTTCTTCGCCGCTGATTTCCCGCTCGATGGTGATGAAGCGATCGTAGCCGATCGCCTTCAGCCGCCCGATGAACGCCGGGTAGTCGACCATTCCTTTTCCAATGGGCCTCTCCGGGCCAAGCTCTCGCCCGTTGGCGGGACAGGCGCCGTCCTTCCCGTGGATGTTCCGCACCAGGTGACCGAACACCGACAAGGCGTCGATCGGGTTGCCCATGCCGTACATCAGCAGGTTGGCCGGATCCAGGTTGATCCCGACGTTGTCGCACCCGATATCCTCGATGGTTCGCAGGAGCGTCACGGGAGCTTCCTGCCCTGTCTCGAACAGGAAGCGCTGCCCGCGGGGCCGCAGGGACAGCGCGAGGTGGCGCAGCGCCCCGACCAGGCCCGCGTAGTCCGCGTCGAACGGATCGTTGGGGATGAAGCCCGCGTGCGTGACGAGGTCCGTGACACCGATCGCCGCGCAGAACGCGGATCCCGCGAGCAACGTCTCCAGCCGCTTCTGGCGATACGCCGCCGGCACGAGGCCGATCGTCGCCGGGCCGCGGACGAGGTTCCACTCGCAGGGACCGTCCCAGCCGCACCAGAGTGCCGAGATCTCGACACCATGACGAGCCGCCTCGTCCCTCACCTCGCGCGCGCTGCTCGCCGACATCCGGTCCTGCTGCCAGCAGGAGAGCTGACACGAGGCCAGGCCGATGTCCTCCAGGGACCTGAACCGTCCCTCCATGTGCCCGGGCTGCAATTCGACCATGGTCCCCAGCTTCATGCTCACCGCCTCCCGGTGGCAGCCCACGCTGTCACCGCCCGTTGTCGGCGTGTCGGCCGTGAAAACCACGGACCCGCCGCAATGCCCATATCATGGGAAGGTGCCGCCGTCAATGCTATGATGGCTGCTGGGGAACCATGGGACATCTCGCATACAAGGACGCGTTCAGGGATCTCGGCACCGCGATCGACGGCCTCACAGTCCGTGTGCCGTGGAGCGAGACGCTTCGGAAGATCCTCGTGGAGCTCTACACGGAGGAGGAGGCGCTTCTCGTTTCCCGCATGCCAACGGGACTGGCGAGCATCCAGAGGGTTTCGCGCGTCACCGGCATGGAAGAAGGCCGGCTGCTGCCGCTCCTGGAAAGCCTTTCTTCGAAGGGGCTCGTCATGGACCTGGAAGTGGCGGGCGAATACCGCTACACGGTGTCCCCCATGGTCATCGGGGTCTTCGAGTTCACCATGATGCGTTCGGACGGCAACCTGGACTTCAAGCGGCTTGCCGGGCTGTTCCACGACTACATGACATCGCGCGATTCCATGAGCGCGGCCAACTTCAGCCACGGGGAGCGGGTTTCCTTCATGCGGACGCTGCCGCACCAGGAGGCGATCGCCACCGAGCCTCACGTCGAGGTCCTGGACCACGAGAAGGCGGAGGCGCTCGTGAGCGCAGCTCCAGGGCTCACTGTCGGCATCTGTTCGTGCCGGCACGAGAAGACGCACCTGGGCACGAAGCAGTGCGCCGCGCCGCTGGAGACCTGCATCGGCTTCGCCTCGGGGTCCGACTACACGGTGCGCCGCGGTCTTGCGCGGCCGGCGTCGAGGAACGAGGTCCGCGAGCTCCTGGCCCGGGCCCGTGAGCTGAAGCTCGTGCTTAACGCGGACAATGTGCAAAGCGGCGTTTCTTTTCTCTGCCTGTGCTGCGGGTGCTGCTGCAACGTCCTGACGGGCATCAAGCGGTTCGGCCTGCCGAACGTCGTAGTGACATCCGGGTTCCTTGCCGCGTGCACGGAGGCCCTCTGCACGGGCTGCGGGAAGTGCGCGAAAGACTGCCCCATCGGCGCCGTCAGCATGGAACAGGCGGGCACGCCTGCCGCGGGGAGCGCGCGCGGCCGATTGCGCCCCCGCGTCGACACGACCTTCTGCATCGGGTGCGGTGTCTGCGGTCTTTCCTGCTCCGCCGGTGCCATGCGGCTGCAGCCACGGGCCCAGCGTCCGCTGCTTCCCGAGAACACGGTGGAACGCGTCATCCTGCAGTCCCTTGAGCGCGGCACGCTGCAGAACTTCATCATCGACAATCCCAACACGGGGAGCAGCCGATTCCTGAGGGCCGTCCTCGCCGTCTTCCTGGGGCTTTCCCCGGTGCGTCGCGCCATCATGAGCGACACGTTCCGTTCCCGCTTTCTTTCGCGGATCACGGCCGGCATGAGCGCGTAGCCCCGGGCAGGGGAGGGCTCTCTCCAACGCCGAAGACGGGGCGGCGGTCGTCCCGGTGTCAGCCCAGGGGCTTCACCGTGAGCGTCCAGCTGATCTCCACGCTCTTCTTCAGCATCGCCCAGACCGGGCAGTACTTCTCCTCCGCCACCTCGACCGCCTTCTTCGCGGTTTCATCGGCGAGGCCCGGGCAGGTGATCTCGTAGGCAAGCTCGATGCTGGTGAGCACCGTCGGGTGCTGGTCCATGCGCCGATGGCCGGTCGCGTCTGCGCGGATGTTCGCAATGGCGTGGTTCATGGTCCCCAGGACGTACTGGATGGAATGACTGCTGCAGCTCGCAAGACTGATGAGGAGCAGCTCCAGCGATGTGAACCCGTCCCCGTCCCCCATGGGCGGCGTATAGTCGATGGCAACCGATTGGTTGTCATGGCCGAGGCCCCGAAGGCGCATCTTCCCCTGCAGATCTCCGACCGAGACCTTGAGTGTGCTTGTCACGTGGTGCTCCCTGGCCTCCCATGGTGCGCCCCGCGCGCTGCCCCGTCAAGGAAAAGGATGCCGGGTCAGCCCCGCTGCTCCCCCGTTGCGGCCGACGGGGATGAGCGCGAGTCGACCATCCGCAGCGTGCCGACAAGACCCGCCGCGGCGGCGACCGCGGTCACGACGAAAAGCACCACCCACGACAGGGCGCCCAGGATCCAGCCGCCCAGGAGCGGCATGAACAGGATGAGGCTGTTGAACGTGTTGGCGAACCCGACGTAGGTCGTCCGGCCCTCGGTCGGGGCGATGTCCAGCAGGTAGTTGGTGAAGCCCGCGGCCTGCCCGTTGTTCATCGCGCCCATCACGACAAAGACGACGGCGAAGAGCGCCGTGCAGAGGTCCGTCGAAACGGAGGGGCCGACGAAAAGCATGGTGAGCGCAGAGAGCGGGAGAACGACGCCGAGACCCGCAGACACCCTGGCGATGGCTGTCGGTCCCCGCTTCTCGGCGAGCAGGGCCAGGAGCGGCGCGCCGGCAATCGACCCTGCCACCTGCGCTGCCGTGAATATCCCGATGCTGACAAGGTCCAGGCGCAGGCGATCAAGCGCGCAGATCATGTAGAACGGCATGGCAAACCCGGCGGTCCCCACCAGCAGACGGACGCCCAGGAATCTGCGGAACCGGGAATCGTTCCTCAGGATCGCGAGAAGCTGGGGCACGAAACGGGACAGCGGCACCCGGGTGTCCTTGAGAACCGGGCGTTCAGCCCTGACCCGGGAAATGACCAGGATCTCGAGCGCGAAGAAGACCGATGCCATTGTGAAAAGGAGTGCGTAGTTGCCCGGGAAAGCCGATCGCCGAAGAACCGAGGATGGCTGCAACCGCGAGGCCCGTCCCGATCCCGACGCCGCCGGAAAGGAACTGTCCCAGTCCCATGAGCCGCGTCCTGCCGACGGGAGGGATGAGGTGGGAGAACAGGTCGTACCAGGGAATCGAACCGCAGGCATCCAGGACGAAGAAGAGGGTGAGACAGGAGAGCAGCACAGCCACGGTCAGGATGGGGTGGCCCTTCGCCAGGACGAGGAGAACAGGCACCACGAGGAAGAGGGAGGACCGGCTCGCGATGAACGGCCCCACCATGTGCCTGCGCGTGATGACCGTCCCGGAGAGGAACCAGGCCGCAAAGAGCTGCGGCAGGAACCAGACGCCGCCGCGGATGGCTTCCACGAGGCCGATGAGCGGCGCCGAATCGGTGAGCTGTCGTACCAGCGCGGGGAGCACGGTGCTGGGGTTGACCAGCGAGATGCCGGCGCCGAACAGCACGAAATCGCCGAGGAATGCGAGGAAATTCCTGCGCGAAGCTGGTGCAACGAGGCGGTCGAGTGCGCGGATGGAGGGGCTCCCGCACGAACATCGCACAGGAACCCGGTTCGGTCAACGGAGTCAGCGCCCGGCTCCGGTCCGGGAGCGGCCGTTATTTCCTGTCGGCGAAGTACTTCTTCATGGGGGCGAAGTAGAACTCGATCCAGCCTTTCTTGTACTCAGCGGAGCTCCCCGGCGGCAGGTCGCTGTGCTTCAGCGTCACCCTGGTGCCGCCCCTGGCAGCGGCCAGCAGGACCTCCAGCCGTGAATCGGGCGCATCCTCGGCGAAATCGGTCGAGCGCCAGGACTGCAGGATTCGTTTCCCTGGTTCCAGCTCCAGCGTCTTGCCGGAGATGTAGCCTTCCCATGCCGTGTACGTGCCGCCGACTTTCGCCGTGACCGTCGCGGCGCTGCCCGTCATGGCCGAGTGACCCTTGCCGCTCATCCACGCATCGTAGATCGTCTTCGGGGCGGCCGGGATCGTCGCGGACATCGTGATCGATTCTCTTTTCATAGGACTAATCTACCGCGGACGCGGACCGGACGTCAGCGGCAAATTTGCCAGGGACCAGGGGAGAATGCGTCAGCGAGACAACAGGCACGCGGCGGAAGAGCGAACGCTCCGCCGCCGGCGGTACCTCACCCGCCCCGCACAACAAGCCGCCACAGTGACGTGACCTCAGCTGCACGCGCCGCGTGCAGCGGGTCGGTGCTGTCCGACACCCGGGGGTGATGCGGTCGCACGTCAAGCCTGCCCGTGACTTCCAGCCCGGCTGATGCCATGGCGCCGAGCAGGTCATCCCGGGTGCGCAGTCCGAGGTGCTCGGCGAAATCGGAGATGATCAGCCAGCCCTCCCCGCCCGGTGCCAGGTGAGCGGAAAGGCCGGCAAGGAATCCGAGCAGCATGCGGCTGTCCGGGTCATAGACCGCGAACTCCAGCGGCGAGCTCGGCCGCGCCGGCAGCCAGGGCGGGTTGCAGACAACCAGCGATGCGCGGCCCTCCGGAAAAAGGTCGGCGCCCAGCACGTCCACGCGCCCGCTCAACCCCAATCGCGCCATGTTGTCCCGCGCGCAGGCCAGCGCACGCGGATCCCGGTCGGTCGCCACCACGCGCCGAACACCGCGGCGCGCAAGGACTGCGGCCAGGACGCCGGTCCCGCAGCCGACGTCGAACGCAAGGTCGCGCGCGGGCAGCGGTGCGTCGGCCACCAGCGTGACATACTCGCCGCGGACAGGGGAGAAGACCCCGTAGTACGGGTGGATGCGTCCGTTCAGCGCCGGGACGAGAACTCCCTTTCTGCGCCATTCATGCGCGCCGATCAGTCCCAGCAGCTCGCGCAGCGAAACGACGGAATCCTTGTCGGCAGGACCATATGCCTCGAGGCAGGCTTGCCGGACGTCCGGCGCACGCGGCAGCGGCACGCGGAAGTCGCTGTCAAGCGCCACCAGCAGCAAGCCGAGGATGCGCGCCCGTTCCTCCTGGATTCCGCGGTGCCGTTGGAACGCCTCTGCGAGCGCGGACGGCTGTGCGGGACCACCGGGCGCGGCCGCGCTGCCCCGGCCGCGCTGCTCGCGCCGCGAAAGCGCCTGCAGGAGCTGCCGGGCGTTGTTGTAATCACCGCGCCACAGCATCGCGGTCCCCTGCCGGGCAAGACGAAAGGCCGCGTCCCCGCTGAGGCCGTCATCCGCTATGACGACGCTTTCGGGCGGGAGCGCGCCTCTCTCGGATCGCCAGAGGGCGAAGCGGGACGCGCCGGCTTCGATCCAGTGGATCGCGGGAAAGTCACCCGTGGCGGGTCACGAGCGCTGGCCGATCGCCCTCAACAGCTCATTCGTCCTGGCGAGGTCGAATGCCTCCGGGTCGAAATCCTTTCCCACCCACTTCTGTATCTCCTGATGGCGCCTGTGCTGCGGATTGCGGAAGATATCCACCATCTCCATGTACCGTCGCGGGCCGCCGCTGTCTTCCACGGGGCCATGCCGCAGGCCCTCCGTGCATTCGGGGGATTGTTTCTGCTCGGCAGTGCCGTCAGGGGGGACCATGCGCAACTCTATCTCCCAGCAGTCGCCAAAATCGTATTCGTAGGAAAGGATGTCCGTCTCCCTGCCGAAAACGCTCGACAGCTTGATCCCGACGGCGCTGCTTTTCCCCGCGTGTCCGTCACCTCCATCAGGAGGAGCGTAGCGCTTCTCGTTGATTGCGTACGCGTACAGGTGATTGTCTTTCCATCCCATGAGGATCTGCAGGATCGTGTGCAGGCGCGCAAGCGTGACGTCGGGTGACACGAGCAGCATCCTCCAGATCTCGGGCTTTACATCCTTGACGGAGAGCCTCAGCCGGAGAGAGCGCGCAGATTTTTTTCCCTGGTTCATTGGATACCTTCTTCTGAGGACCAATGTAACGATGTGGCGATGATCTGAACAGCCGAAGCGGGACCTGTGCAGCCGTTTTCGGTGATGCCGAGGGAGCGAATTCTCATTTTGCACGACTTACAAAGGGCCGTTCCTGCCCCTTTTCAAAGGTCCGCGATCCTGTTGAAGGTGCAAAATGAGAATCGCTGAGGGCCTATCTCTTCTCGTAGCCTTCCTTCAACCGGGCGGCGAGCTCGGTCAGCTGCGCGTGCGAGGTCACCCCGAAATCGGCAAGCACGGACTTGTCGATCTGCCGGAAGCCCACCAGGCCCCGCTCGAGGTCGCAGATGGCGTTGGCGAGGTAGACGCAGAAGACGATGTCCTTGTACGAAGCCCTGGCCAGGAGAGGATCGTGGTGGTACTTGATCCCCTCGACGAGCTGTTCGGGGAACTTCCACTTCTCGGCGATGAGCGCACCGATGTCGGCATGGTTCATGCCGAAGGAGAACCGTTCGAGGATCCGGGGAGACAGGCTCTTTTCCATGGAGAACTTGCGCATCTTCTCCTGGGTTCTCGGATGAAGGGTCGTGACGACAATGAACCCCAGGTCGTGCAGGATGCCCGCCACGTAGGTATCGTCGAGGATGTCCTTGCGCCGCTTCACGTCCCGCGCCAGGAAGAAAGCGTAGAAGGCCACGCGCAGCGAGTGGTCCCAGAGGATCCGCATCCGCGCCTGGTGATGGTCGAGAAGGAGGTGGTACCCGAACGAGTAGAAGAGCTGGTGCAGGCTCCTCAGGCCCGTGAGCTTCACGGCCTGCGCGATCCCGTTCACGCGTGACGGCAACCCGTAGTAGGCCGAGTTGACGTGCTTGAGAAGCTCGGCGGTGAGCGTGGGGTCGCGGGCGATGAGCCTCGCGATGTCCGCGACGCTCGCCTTCGCGTCCTCCGTGAGATGGAGGAGCTCCGTGACGCTTTCGGGAAAGTGAGGAAGGGACTCGATATCCCGCACGAGAACGTCGGTGAGGATCCTGATCTGGTCGAGGTGCACGGAGGACATCGGAATGACGATGGACGCGGTGGTCTTGCCGCGTTCGCTCGAGATGGAAAACGCCTTCTCGTCAAGGCCGATCCTCTTCAGGAACTGGACCAGCATCATGATGCCGAGACCGGCTCCCTCGGTGTGGTCGACCGCCGTTTCAAGCACCTCGAAGAAGGAGTGGAAGGAACGGGTGCGCGTGATCTTCTCGTTGATGCGCGAGAGCTCCACCGCTGAGATGGCCGCATCGTTCCTGACAGACATGATGATGTCCGCCCCGGTGGATCGGAAGCTCACCTCGATCGACATCCTCTTCTCGCGGAGCTTTTCCAGGAAGTGCGCAAGGTTTTCCGATATCTCCTTGTGAAAGCCCTTCATCCCCTTCTCGTACTCGTCCGGGCGTGAGATCTGCAGGCCGTTCTCCTGGAAGTAGACGCGCTTCGCGTTTGCCTTCTGGGCATTCGTGATGAGCTCCTTCAGGCAGTAGGAGAGCGGCTCGAGGATCTTTTCCTGGCCCAGCTCGCCAAGGTAGACCTGCAGGATCGCGTCGAGGAGCGGGAAAGATTCAGGCAGGATGCCGACGAGGCGGAAGATGAGCGGGATCGAGTTGCGCACGGCGGTCTGGATGTCAGCGATGTTGATCCGGGGATGCGCGTTCCGGGCAGGCAGGGGCAACGGTCCGTTCGCGACGGGCGCGGGCATGGAGGGGACGGTGGCTCTTTCCTGCGTGACTCCCTTGCCGGGATTCATTGTGCCACTACGGTAGCACCTGATGTCCCCTCGGGGCAATGCCGTGGGCGCGGCCCCGTCGCTGACCGCGGGGACACTGCCCTCCCCTGCCCGGCGTGGAGGCGTTCCTCTGAAGGCGCCTCGTTTTCGATTCTCAGTTTCAAAACCAATCTTGACAAACTACTATACGCATGTTACCCTATCATGCGTGATGCCAGTGCGCGCCCTCACACCGCAACTCGTGTCCGATCTTGGCGTGTTCCACGCCGCTGACATGAAAGCGGCGCCCGGCGGAGGGTCGTGGCACTTCGAAGGCCTCGTGGGAATACTCGCGGAGATCTCGGAGGAGGCTCCCGCGGGCGCCGTCAGCTTCACCGCGGAGATCATCGCCGAGGCACAGGAGCGCAACGAGCCGGTTGCGTGGGTTGCCGCGGCGGATTCCATCTTCTTTCCCCCGGACCTTGCGGAGCGCGGCGTGGACCTTTCCGCCCTGGCAGTTGTCCGCCCGGGAACGGGAGAAGCGGACACGCTTACGGCCACGGAGTGGCTCGTTCGGTCAGGGTCAATCGGGTTGGTGATTGTCGACGTCGAGCCGGGCGGGAAGGCCAGTGACGCCGCGCTGGGCCGCGTCCAGAAGCTTGCGGAACGAAACCAGGCCGCGGTGATCTTCCTGACGCGCAAGCGCAGCAACGAGCCCGCGCTGGGTTCACGCATATCGCTCCGCGGGTGCGTCACGCCATCGCCCGGCGGCACGCCCTTCCAGGTCGACATACATTCTGTCCGGGACAAGCGATCCAACGTCAGCTCCCGGCTGAGCAGGCGGTACCATGGGCCTTCGGGGATGCATTAACGTCGAGAGCCTGCCGCTGCAGATCCTCGTGAAAGCGAACCCTGCCTGGTCGGGGACGCCTGTTGCGGTCACCAGGGAGGAGAAGCCGCAGAGCCCCATCCTCGCGCTCAACACGGAGGCGCGCGAGAAGGGGTTGACCGTCGGGATGCGGTACGCGAACGCCCTCTCCCTCGTGCCGAACCTGAGAGCGCGTGCTGTGGCGGCGGACCGGGTCGCGGAGGCCCGGGAGAGGATCGTCCAGGTCATCTCTTCCTTCACCCCGGACATCGAGCTGTGCCCGTTTGACGCTGACGCCCTCTGGGGGTCGGTGGAAGGGCTTGCATCCCTTTTCGGGAGCGAGGCCCGGTGGAGCCGGGAGGTGCGGGGGTCGCTGGCCGCGGAGGGGTTCAGGGCCAATGTCGTTGTCGGGTTCACGCGGTACGGCACCTATGCAACGGCCAGGTCGAGGGCACACTCCGTCGTCCTCGCGTCCCGCGAGGAAGAGCGTGCCCTGGTGCGGCGGTCCCCCATAAGCATCCTGCCGCTTCCCCAGCGGACACGAGCCACGCTGCGCAAGCTGGAGATCCGCACGGTGGGGCAGTTCGTCTCGCTCCCCGAAGGGGAGATCATCCGCCGGTTCGGGAAGGAGGCAGGCGTGCTGTGGCGGGCCATCCTCTCGGATGACCCATTACCCGTGCAGGCGCATGCCATCAGCGAGCCGGTCTCGTCACAGCGTCATCTCGACGCGCCCCTTTCGGATCTCAACCTGCTCGTGCCGCACATCCACGAGCTCCTGGAGGTCGAGGCGGAACGCGCGGAGGCTGCGCGCTCCGTGATCGCGGCGCTCACGCTCGTCCTGCGCACCGAGGACGGAGAGGTCACCACGGACCTTGTCCGGCCGGCGGCACCCACCCTGCAGACGGCACTCCTGGCGCGTCTCATCCTGCTGCGCCTCTCCGCGAGACAGTTCTCCTCGGGCGTGGAGGACATCGAGATCCATGCGGCGCGGACCCAGCCGTCGCGCGCGCAGGTGGAGCTCTTCAGCGTGAGGGGTCGTGATCTCCAGGCCGGCGCCAGGACTTTCGCGGCGCTCCGTGCCCGGTTCGGAAATGACGCCGTGCAGTACGCCGAGCTGCATGATTCGTACCTCCCGGAACGTTCCTTCTCGTGGGTGTCCATGCAGCGTCCCGTCCTTCCCGGCCGGCAGCCCGCGCAGCGACTGACCGCGGTGCGACGGATCCTCTTCTCACCGCGGCAGGCACCGCAGGCCCAGGTGACTGGTGCCGCCAGGGATCCGTTCGTGGTGTCAGGCTCGTGGTGGGGCATGGAGAAACGAGACGCCCCGTATCACCGCGCGTATTCGTTCCAGGTCTGTGCCGGCGGCGTGCTCTGGACATTCCTGGACAGGCTGACTGACACCTCGTGGGTGCAGGGCGCAGTCGACTGAGACGGGCTCCGTGTACGTGCCGCTCTGGTGCAAGACCAACTTCTCTTTCCTCGAGGGTGCAAGCCATGCCGAGGAGCTGATCGAGACAGCGGACACGCTGGAGCTTCCTGCAATCGCTGTCACGGACCGCAACGGCGTGTACGGCATGGTCCGCGCGTTCGATGCTGCGCGGCAGGGCAAGGTCAGGCTCATCACGGGGTCACAAGTGTCATTGGATGACGGCTCCTCCGTGATCCTCCTGGCACAGGATCGCACGGGCTACGGCAACATGTGCCGGCTCGTCTCGCGGGGACATCTCAGGAACTCCAAGGGCACGTGCACCGTTTCGTGGCAGGAGATGGCAGAACACGCGCAGGGTCTCCTTGCGCTGTGGCCGAATGACCCGCCGGAACCGACCCTGCGGGAGGCCGGGCTTCCGCTTCTCAAGGAGGCGTTCGCAGACCGTCTCTATGCCGTTGTCAGCCGTCACAGGTGGGTGGACGACGTTGCACGGGAGCGGACCACGCGGGACTGTGCGGCCCGGTTCGGCATGCGCATGGTGGCAGCCACCGAGGTCCTCTACCACGTCGCCGGGCGGCGCAGGCTGCAGGATGTCCTTGCGTGCATCAGGCATGGAACCACCCTGCGCGAGGCGGAGACGAAGCTCCTTCCGAATGACGAGCACGCGCTCAAGACGGCCGCGCAGTTCCAGGACCTCTTCCGTGACGCGCCGGAGCTCGTTGCAGCGACGCTGGATGTTGCCGACAGGTGCCGCTTTTCCTACGAGGAGCTGGTCTACAAGTACCCTGAAGAAACAGTCCCCCAGGGCTTCACCACGTCAACGTGGCTGAGGCACGTGACCGACGAGGGCGCAAGGGGGCGCTACGGGGGCGGCATCCCCGCGAGCCGCCCGGTCACTGCTGGACAAGGAGCTGGCGCTCATCGACGAGCTGGGCTACTGCGGCTACTTCCTCACGATGTGGGAGCTGGTGCGATTCTGCCGGGAGAACGAGATCATCTGCCAGGGCCGCGGGTCTGCCGCGAACTCGGTGGTCTGCTACTGCCTTGGCGTCACGTCGGTGGACCCTGTGAAGATGGACCTCCTCTTCGAACGCTTCCTGTCGCGCGAGAGGGCGGAGCCGCCCGACATTGACCTTGATATCGAGCACAACCGGCGGGAAGAGGTGATCCAGCACATGTACCAGAAGTACGGCAGGGACCGCGCGGCAATGGTCGCCAACGTGGTGCGGTATCGGAAACGGTCTGCCATCAGGGAGGTCGGCAAGGCATTCGGCATTCCCGAGATCGTGCTGGATCTCTGCGCCAAGCTTCTCCCCCACGGGGATGGAAACCTGGAAGCGGTGTTCAGGGAGGCGGGCCTCGATCTTCCCGCGCACCTCCTGGGGCAGATGGCGGAGCTGGTGCACCAGGTCGTCGGCTTCCCGCGCCACCTTTCCATTCACCCCGGCGGGTTCCTGCTGGGCAGCGAGCCCGTTGATACCATCGTTCCCATTGAAAACGCCACCATGGAAAACCGCACCGTCATCCAGTGGGACAAGACCGACATCGAGACGATGAACCTCTTCAAGGTCGACCTGCTCGGTCTCGGCGCACTGACGCACCTCGACTACGCGTTCCGGCTCCTGAAGAGCCACTACGACACTGACCTTTCCCTGGCAACCATTCCGCCGGACGACAAGGAGGTCTACGACATGGCGTGCCGCGCCGACACGGTCGGCGTGTTCCAGATCGAGAGCCGGGCCCAGATGTCCATGCTTCCGCGCCTGAAGCCGCGGAACTACTACGACCTCGTGGTGGAGATCAGCCTCGTGCGGCCCGGTCCTATCACGGGGGGAATGGTCCATCCGTACCTCAGGAGGCGCGCGGGATTGGAGCCCATCGTTTATCCTCACCCGAGTCTCGAGGCCGTTCTCAGGAAGACCCTCGGGATCCCCCTGTTCCAGGAACAGGTGATGAAGCTGGCGATGGTGGCTGCCGACTACACGCCCGGCGAGGCCGACCAGCTCCGTCGGGACATGGCGGCGTGGAAGCAGCGCGGGAAGATGGAACACCACCATGACCGCCTCGTCTCGCGCATGGTGGCCAAGGGAATCGAGCCCGAGTTCGCCGAGCGGGTCTTCAGCCAGATCCTCGGCTTCGGCGAGTACGGGTTTCCCGAGTCGCACGCCGCGAGCTTCGCGCTCATTGCCTACGCAACAGCCTACGTCAGGGCGCACTTCCCGGTCGTGTTCGCCTGCGCGCTCCTGAACGCGTGGCCGTTCGGATTCTATTCCCCCGCCACGGTCATCGACGACTCGAAGCGCCACAAGGTGAAGTTCCTGCCCGTCGACATCCTCAGGAGCGACTGGGAGTGCACGTTGGAGCGCCGAGGCGTCGTGGAAGAGGCGTCCCCGTTCGGCGGGTACGCCGTTCGCATCGGGGTGCGCTACGCGAAGGGGCTCGGCGAAGGCGACTGGAAGCGCATCCAGGAGTGGCGGGCCTCGATCGCCGGCAGGCCCCCCAGCCTGGCGGACTTCACGTCACGCTGCCGCCTCCCGAGCGATTCAATGGAAAGGCTTGCCGAGCTGGGCGCCTTCGACTGTTTCGACCGGCAGCGCCGCGAAGCGCTGTGGGGCGTCCTGGACCAGGAGGAGCGGCCCGCGAATCTCCTGGTTGGTGAGTTCGAGGAGATGCCTTCCTTCCGACCCTTGAGCGCCGCGGAGGAGATCACGTGGGACTACCTCGCCTCCGACCAGAGCCCGCGCGGGCACATGATGGAGGAGTTCCGCTCCTTCCTCGCCAGGCAGGGCCTGCCTGACACTGCCGCGGTCAACCGCATGGAGAACGGCCGCAAGGTGTCCCTGGCCGGATGCGCCATCTGCAGGCAGATGCCCTCCAACGCTTCCGGGGTCCTGTTCATGACACTCGAAGACGAGTCGGGCTTTGCGAACCTCGTGGTGTGGGAGAAGGTCTTCAAGCAGTACCGCACGATGATCCTGACCAACTGGCTGCTGGGGGTGACAGGCAAGGTCCAGGTGGCCGACGGCGTCACCCACGTCATCGCGGAGTCGTTCTGGAAGCCCGAGTTCGTCGAGGAGAAGCCGAGAGCCGCCACTGCCAGCCATGACTTCAGGTAGCTTGTTGGCGCGGTGTGATAGGATGAGCCTCCGAGGCACCCATGGACAATCACGACTACGAGGTCATTGACTACCCGAAATCCCGCCTGGCCACCGTGGATGTCGGCAGGTTCGGGCACAACAAGCACTACATGTTCGGCCTCCTGGAGGTGGATGTGACCACGGCACGAAGCCAGCTGAGAAGGCTCCGGCAGCAGGGCCAGGAGACCTCCTTCACGGCCTGGATGATCAAGACCATCGGGGACTGCGTTTCGCGCAACACGTACGCGCAGGCAATGCGCTGGAAACGACGAAAGCTGATCGCCTTCAACGACGTCGATATTGCAGTGCCCGTGGAGCGCCTGGTCGGCGGGAAGCCCGTCCCCCTTCCGCTTCTCATCAGGCAGGCAAACAGGAAGAGCGCTCGGGACGTCCATCGCGAGATCGAGGCCGCCCTGCACAAGGCTGTCTCGGATGAAAAAGACTTCATCCTGAGCCGGCACGAGTTCTCCCGAAGGTCGCTCAGGCTCTACTACGCGGCGCCCCCGTCCGTCCGGCTTTCCTGTGGAGGCGGATCTTCAACAATCCCTTTCGCGCCCGGAAGAACTCGGGGACTGTCATGGTCACGACAGTGAACGCCGTCGAGAGAACCACGGGATGGATCCTGCCCACCCGGAACATGCACAACATCGCGCTGTCGCTGGGATCGATCAGCAGGAAGCCGTGGGTGGTCAACGGAACAGTCGAGGCACGGGACATCCTCCACCTGACAGTCGCGTTCAACCATGACATGATAGACGGTGTCCCGGCCGGGCGTTTCGTGAAGGACCTGGTCAGGGCCATCGAAGGCTGCGGCTCAGCCCCGATGCGCGCCTGAGCGGACGCGGGACGCAATCAGTCCAGTGGCAGGAGCCAGGTCGAACGACGCGGGAACAGGGCCTCGAGGATCGGCCGTGCCTCGTCACCCGCGTTCACGTCGGGAAACGCGTCGCGAAGCTCGGAGAGAGTCCGATGCCCGAAGAGGAGCTTCAGGAACACGAGGGCAGGGATGCTCGCGTGTGCCCGCGGACCCCAGGCGTGATCCTCCCGCCAATTCTCGACCTCCGTGAGACGGCCGGCCTCGAAAAGAAGGCGCAGGCCATGGGGGCAGAAAGAGAGCCGCACATCTCCCGTGTCACCGGCGACCACGGAAGCAGCCATGCGTCGTTCCAGGACCGGCGTGATGGTCTCCAGGAGCACCTTCAGATCCGGCACACGGAGATACCACGCATAGGGACGTGTCCTGCGGGCGATCTGCTCCTCCTTGAGGAGGCCGTAGACGGGGTGGTCCGGCCACAACCGCAGGCGAAGGCGACTGGGCTCGGGCAGGCCGTCGCGGATCGGGATGGGTTCCCCCGCGGCGTTTCGCAACGCGCGCAGCGTCGACGGCAGCACTTCCGCCAGGCTTGTCTCCCGCCGCGTTCCCAGCGCAAGGACTGTGAGCTCGTCCGATTCACGCCGCGGGCTTGTCAGGACGTACCCGGCCACGCCGCCCCCGGCATCCACGATGAGGCGGGTTATCCACCCTTCCGCTGCCTGCGGGTCCTGTCCGGAAGCGACCCAGCGGAGGTAGGACTCTTCCATCGGGGTGGTGAGCGCATGGCGGGAACGGTCGAGATCATAGAGATTCTTCACGACGGAGAGATCCGCGTCAGTCGCCCCGCGAAGCTGGAACTTCTCGGTCTCACCGGGCATCAACGAGGGTATGGTCGGGAAGTACACGCTCAGCTCTCCGCCGAGGTCCGCCGCGTATTCATAGCCAAAAAGCCGGTAGTAAAAGGGGATTCCCGTGATGCCCTGCACAAGGTGTCCCTTGGCCTCGCTGCGTGCGTGCACCAGCTCGAAGAGCGCGCGAACAAGCCCGCGGTCGCGATAGTCCGGATGCGTGAAGACCACCTCGGGCCTGCCAAAAGGAAGCCGCATTCCTTCCATCTCGATCTCGTAGGAAATCAGGCAGGTCCCGGAAACGATCGCGCGGGTGGCGGTATCCTCGACGATCGCATAATCACCGGGCCCCATGTGGGGGTGCCTCCCGCTCATGATGTCGAGAAGCCAGGCGCCCATCCTGCGGTTGGGCTGCTCGTCCGCTGAACGGCGGAATACGTGCGCGCAGGCGTCGACTATGCGGGGGGCGTCGTCCGCACGCGACCAGCGAAGCCTCAGGTTATCTCCGAGGTCGCGGTGGTATCCCGGCTCTGCCATCTCGGCCGATTTTGCCTTCACTTTCACGCCCCGATGGTACCCCCCGGCGAAAGGACACACAAGGAAGCGTGCGAAGCGCGGGCAGGGTTCCCGCGAGCAAGGTCCGGTTTCGTCGGCAAGCGGCTCATCGGGCCGAGAGAACGAGCGCCCGGATCCCCTCGGGAAGATGCTCGTTCTGCCAGGTGAGCTCATCTGCGCAGGGGACCCCTGTCGCTTCGACTGCTTTCATTGCATACGCAGCGGCCGCAAGGGAGTGATCCGCCATGTGGGCCGTGGCGACGGCGTGACCGGCCGCCCCGGGCTGCCGCGACAGCACCTTTCCGGAAGCACTCCGTGCAGCCGTGTGCGCGGCCACGGCGGCGGCCCTGGCATCGTCGACAGACGATTCACCCTTTGCCCATGCCCTGGCAGCTGCAATGGCACGCTGGGGGCGTCCGTCTTCACTGCGCGCAGTGAAAATCGGCAGGACGTGCTCAGCGCAGTCCGCCGCCCAGAGCGCCAGTTGGCGGTGCAGATCTGCGCTGAGCGGTCCGCCGCGGTGGGCGGCCACGAATCGCTTGTCTCGCATGCTGGCTCCAGTGGCAGACGTCGAGCTCTCCGGCCACGACCCATGACCGGAACGATCTCATGGATACCTCTCGGGACGCAACGGGAAATGTCGTCGTCACGGCCTCCTCCAGGGTTGACGACCAGGTACCGGCGCGATAACGTGTGGCATGGCGTTCACACTCGAGATTGGACAGAAGGCGCCGGGCTTCCAGCTGCCCGCGACGGACGGAAAGACCTACAGCCTGGACTCCTTCAAGGATGCGAAGCGCTGGTGGTCTTCTTCACGTGCAACCACTGCCCCTACGTCCTGGGGTCCGACGAGACCACCCGGCCACGGCGGAGAAGTTCAAGCGCGAAGGGCGTGGTCTTCGTCGCCATCAACTCCAACAGCCGAGAGACCCACCCCGACGACGATTTCCCGCACATGGTCGAGCGGATGAAGCAGAAGAAGTTCCCCTGGGTGTACCTGCGGGACGAAGACCAGAAGGCCGCTCTGGCTTACGGGGCGCTGCGCACGCCCCACTTCTACGTCTTCGACGGTCAGCGCAAGCTCGTGTACACCGGCCGCGGCGTGGACAACCCGCAAGGAGGTCGCGCAAGATGACCGTGAACGACCTGGACAACGCCCTCGCCGATCTCGGCGGGCCGACCGGTCCGGGTGCCGCTGACCAACCCCATCGGCTGCAACGTGAAGTGGCGTGGGCCAGGACGCGCACTGGATGCCCGCGGACGCCTGCGACCTGGTTCCGCAGAAGGGCTGACGCACAGGACCGCCGGACTCGCCATGGACATGTTTCGGGACTGCGCAGGCAAGACGCTGCAGCCGGGCCTTCGGTGGCTCCGCGAGCCTCCGTCATGGGGCTTCCAGTCCGGCACGCTCGAGATCGTGCCGGAAGCGAAAACCGATTTCTTCCGCCCCGCTGTCGGTGAAGCCCACGACAGTGCCTGTCTTCTCTGCGCCGTTGCCCGGGGTGACTTCACGGCCGCGGTGGATGCCCGGGCCGTGCTCGCCGGATTCGGAGATGCCGCAGCCTTGACGGTGCGCAGCTCCCCGGAGCTGTGGGCCAAGCTCTGCATCGAGCGAAGCCCGCGTGGAGAGGTGTCCATCGTCTCCGTCGTCACGAACGGCACATCGGATGACAGCAACAACGAGCTGCTCACGGAGCCCGCGGCGTCGCTTCGCATCACGCGGAAGGGCTCCGTCTTTGCCCTGCACTACCGCGCAGGCCAGGGCGCCTGGCGGTTTGTGCGGACATTCGGCCTGCCAATGCCGGAATCCGTCATGATCGGCGTTCATGCCCAGGCACCGTTCGTGGGCGGATGCCGCGCCTCGTTCTCCCGATTCGAGATAGGGCCGCGTGCGGTTGCGGACTTCAGGTCCGGGGAGTGAGATCCGCGCGTGAGGCCGGGCCTTACGGCGAAAAAAAGATCCCGGACAGCGTCGCGTTGGGCTTCGTAATGGTGTCCACGCGGACGCGCACCGACCCGCGGCAACGCATCGTGTTCCCGATTCTCTGGGGCACTGCTGTCTTGTCGCCCACGTTGGTGTACGCGGGCTGGTTGTATTCGCTGATACTCAGGCGAACCTCGCCCGGGCAGTCGGGGCTGTCGATCTCGAACCACGCCGCGTTCTCGCGGCCGAAGTCCAGCCTGATCGTCCCGGGACCGCTCACCGTGACCGCGGGCGTGTCGCCCAGGAGCGATTCCAGGCCGTCGAAGGACTGCGGAGTATCTGCGACGACGCGCCCTGGCTTCTGGAGATAGATCTCCAGTCCGTCGGCTGCCGTGGGGTGAGGCCAGCGGTAGCGGACCAGCGGATCCACGGAACGGGTGCCTCAGGTCCGCTGAAAGCGCCGGCAGAGACATACGGGTACGGCTGGGGGGCCGGCGATTCTCCCCAGATAGCGTTGAGGTGGCTGCGGCGATTGTCGTCTGGCTTTGGCACGGCTGCACAATATCACGCCAGCACGGATTGGCAAGAAGGGCCACGGCCTATGACCGTGTCACCTTCTCCTCGTCCGCCCACCAGCCCTGGTTCCCCTGGCGCACGGCTTCCGCGGCATACCTGTCGAGGTCGGGGAGGACGGCAGCGATGGCCGTTGACTGGCGCGCGATAAACTGCACGCCCTTCTCCTTCGACACGAAGCGCGAGGGGCATGCATGCTGGCGCGGGTCCTGCATGAAGTACCCTATCCCGCCGATCCGCTCGAGCGCCTGGAAAGAAGCGGGAAACGCGGGGGCCTCTTCGTCGTAGCGCATCACTTCCTCGGAATAGAGATCCGGGCGTCCCAGGATTTCCAGTGCGGCGAGGACGAGGGACGCCTCCTTGGACTTCTCGTAGTCACCCGCAAAGATCTCGGCCGCGGCATCATCAATGGGCTTGTAGGGGTCCACGAACAACGCCGGGCGGTGGTGCTGCTCGTAGATCCGCCGTGCGCTGAGATAGAGGAGGTGGTTGTTGGGGGCATGGACGCTCACCATTGCGAAGCGCTTGAAACCCGATCCGGAAGGATCGGATCGCAATCGTCTCGACGATCATCTGCTCCAGGTCCATTCCCATGGAAATGGTTCCCGCAAACCCGTCCGTGGAGCCGGCCCACGAGTAGTGGAACTCGGGCAGGACCAGCCCGTCCGCCGCCTCCGCGATTCTCAGGCAGAACGCCTTGGCAATGATCGTGTCTGTTCCAACGGGCTGGTGAGGCCCGTGCATCTCCACCGAGCCCACCGGGAGAAGCGCAGTCGTGCCGCTTCCCGAGAGGTAGCGCTCCACTTCGGGTGTGGTCAGCTCCATGAGAAACCTGCTCTTCATTTGGCCGCTCCTGGCGCAGGGGACATCATGACATCCGCCGGAGACCCATGGTAGCACGGTGGTCGCAGACCGGCCACAAGAGCCGCGGCCTCCGGCCAATGGACGCGGTTCAGATTGCCGCTGGCCCGGCGGCGATGCCTGCACGGACCTGCTCTTCCATGAACCGCAGGGATCGCTGCCCGAGCAGTGATAGGACATAGTTTGTGACCGATCGGTCATATGACTATACAGTCACTGGGTATGAACGCGGCGCGGGTGGCAAAGTGACGTCGATGATAGGGGGATGATATGGCAAGACGGATCGTCATGGTCGTGCCGGGAAGCAGGGGAGATGTGCAGCCTTACGTCGCGCTCGGCACGGGGCTGAAGGAGGCAGGCATGCCCGGTCCGGGTCGTCACCACGCATGACCACGAGGAGCTCGTCATCTCGCACGGGCTCGAGTACTGGCCGGTGGAGATCGGGGTGGAAGACATCATCCGCAGCGAGAACATGAGGAAGGCGCTGGAGAACACCAATCCTGTCCTCTCCATCGCGCGCATGGCCGGCGAGGCAAAGAAATCAGGACTTCACATGGCCGAAAGGGCACTGTCGGCCTGCGAAGGCGGCGGCCTGCTGATCGCGGGCGTTGCGGGCGGGTTCCTCGCGCAGTCCCTGTCGGTGAAGACCGGCATGCCGCTGGTGCTCGCGTACAACGTTCCGATCACACCGACGCGCGAATTCGCGGGCGCGCTC
Source organism: uncultured Spirochaetota bacterium (assembly GCA_963768665.1). GTDB lineage: Bacteria > Spirochaetota > Spirochaetia > SZUA-6 > Fen-1364 > Fen-1364. The sequence continues at coordinate 226,538 of CAVYIU010000010.1, forward strand.
CTGCCCGGCATGGGCTCGCTTTTCGGCGGAGCGTTCAGTCTGCTGTCGCACCGACTGACGCTCCAGATCATCTGGCAAGCATATCGCCCCGTTGACCGCGAGGTCCGCGTGAAACTGCTCCACCTGCCGCTTCCGCCGCGCGGCGGCCCACTCGCGGTCGACGGGAGCGGCAACACCCCGGTGCTCTATGGCATCAGCCCGTCGGTCATCCATCCTCCCGCCGACTGGGACGCAGCGCGCGTCCATGTCACCGGGTACTGGCTCATGGGTCCGCCGGACGGCTGGATGCCGCCGGAAGAGCTCGCGCATTTCCTCGCGGCCGGCGCACCGCCCGTGTACGTCGGCTTCGGCAGCATGAGCAGCCGGGATCCTTCGGCGACTGCAGCGACGGTGCTCGAGGCCATCCGGCTCGCGGGGCAACGGGCCATCATCCACCGGGGCTGGGGCGGCATGCACGCCGAGGACCTGCCGAACACGGTCTTCATTGTCGACAGCGTTCCGCATGCGTGGCTCTTCCCCCGGATGGCGGCGTTGGTACACCACGGGGGGGCAGGCACGACCGCCGCCGGGCTCGCATCGGGTGTGCCTTCGATCGTCGTGCCCTTCCATGGCGACCAGCCGTTCTGGGGGGAGCGCGTCGCGATGCTCGGCGCTGGTCCAAAGCCGATCCCCCGCAAGCGCCTGACCGGGGAGGCGCTCGCGCGCGCGATCGACACCGCGGCGAGCGACCAGGCCATGCGCGCGCGGGCCGCCGACATCGGCGCGCAGATCAGAGCGGAGGACGGCATCGGCCGAGCTGTGGCACTGGTCCGGGACGTCGCTTCGAAGCAGCGCGCGTCGTGAGATGTCGACGGCCTGGCAGGGAGCCCCGCCGACGCTAAGCAAAGAGCGACTCGCCGGTGGCCGAGAACAGGAACGCAATGGCGATCGGGGCGTTCGTCCACCCGGAGTAGATGCTGTTGGCGCCTCCTTCAGAGAGGTCCCCGCCACCCCAACGGCCGGCGGACATGTCATACAGTCCCCGCCAGCATCCTTTTAGCCAGGATTGTGGCGAGGTGTCCTGGATCCTGGCCAGCAGGTCAAGGCTCTTTTCCACGGCCCTCGCGCAGCCGGCGTCGTCCAGGACCCGCGCGGCGTGGAACAGCCCAAGGGTCGCCCAGTTCTGGGTGTAGACGAGGTCCACGAGGTTCGGAGCAGCGGGTGCCTCGTAGTGCTCGGAAGGGAAGTTGCCCTGGGCGAGCTGGCTCTCGAGCAGGATTGCCACCGATGTCCTCAGCGCCGCGCGAACGGCATCGTCGTCGAAGACACGCGCACAGATGGAGGCGCTCAACGACAGGTAGCCGTACTCGGAGATCGACCAGGGGTGACGACGGGCCGCATGCCGGGAGGCTTCGTCAAAGGCGGGTGGTCCCCGCAGGACGTAGGAGGCGTAGTACCGGTGCACCACGTCCGAGTAGTCGGTGTCCGGATCCGCGGCCTGGGCGTGCGCAAAGGCCATGGTGAGAAGGCCGATCCAGTGTGGATTCATGCGGATGCCCTGGACGAGATCCTCGGACGGCTGGTGGTCGAACCCAAGCCGCTCCACGTCCGCGAAGTACCGCTGCACCATCGCGTGCAGCCTGCGGGCGGTCTCAATCGCCGGCGCAGCCAGCTCGGTCCGACCGCGCCGCGCCATCGCGCAGAGAATCGTGATGACCCATGCCATGTCATCCGCCCAGTACGATGTCCGAGGGGCAGGGTGGGCCTACAGCCAGAGACCGGAATGCGGCGAGCCCGAAGAACGATCGCGCAGGGTGGACCGATGGAAGAGGAAGTCGAGTATGTTGGTGGCAACCGTGCGCAGGCCGGGATCCCCGAGCGCTTCGGCGGCCCTGTCAAAGAGATACGCGGTCTGCACGTTGCAGTCCGGCCTGCGTGCCTCCAGGACGATGGCGTCCTCACCGAGGCTGGTCTGGAACGGGAAGCCTCGGTCTATCTCCTCCCGCGCCGCGTTCCCGGGGACGAGCACCACGCGTTCTGCCACGCCCCAGAACCCGTCGGGGGGGCGCATCACGCCGGAGCTCCGAAACCACTCCAGGCTGCGCCATAGCGATGTCATGGGATCCACCCTCTCCTCCGTTTCGTGCCTGCTGCGCAAGCAGAGCGTCCTTCAGAAGCGCGGAGGCGCTCGGCCAGGGCTTCCGACTCGGGCCGGAGTGAGCGATGGTCGTTCATCTATGTCGCCTCCACTTGCCATTCTGCTATCGCATCTTCAAACCCAAGGAAGTCGCTGCCCATCGCTGGCCACCCACGCCTGGTCTGGCCACGGTAGATGACGACGGTTCGCGGAACCGTGGTTGACTTCGCGAGTGTCACGAGGGAGGCAACCTTCGCGAGGCTCTCGGTCCAGGGCGCCTTCGGGGTATGGCCCGCTTTTGCGTCCACGATCCAGAAGCGATGGTTGTCGCGATCATGGACGAGCAGATCGGCCTCAAGGCCATTGGACTCCCGAAAGTAATGAGGCTCTACGTCGAGCCCGCGATGCGCCGCCGCTTTGAGGATTTCCGCGACTATCAGGTTTTCGAAAACGGGGCCACCGAGGGGGCCTGACTCCAGGGCCTCGGTACTGCGGATGCCAGAAAGATGACACACCAGGCCGGTGTCCCAGAAGTAGAGCTTCGGGCGCTTCACCAGCCGTTTTCCGATATTCGCGTGCCATGGCCGAAGCCTGAAGACGAGGTAGCTCGCTTCGAGGATGGAGACCCAGGACTCGATCGTCTTGGAGTCAACACCGACCTCGCGTGACAGCGAACTCGCGTTGTATTCCTGGCTTGTGCGCACGGCCAGGAGCCGGATCAGGGTCTGGAAGTCCGAGAGCTTTCCGACGTCGCTGGCAAGACGCACGTCCCGTTCCAGGTAGGTGGCGAGGTAGGAAGAATACCACTCGCGGGCCCCTTCGTGATCCCTCATGGCCAGCTCGGGATACGAGCCAAGAAGCATCTGGTCCCTGCGTCCGCCTTTCGGCATCTCCATGCGTTCGAAGGGATGGAGCTCGAGCAGGCCGATCCTTCCCGCAAGGCTCTCCGAGAGGCGCCGGGAAAGGGTGAACCGGTTGGAGCCGGAAAGAATGAATCGACCCTTGCGCCTGTCGGCGTCAATGGCGATCTTCATGTAGGAGAACAACTCAGGTGCTCGCTGGGCCTCGTCAAGGATGACACGCTCCGGGAACCGGGACAGGAAACCTCGCGGATCCATACCGGCCGCACGGACCTCCTCGGGATCGTCGAAGCTGACATAGGGCAGATCCGGAAAGGCGGTCCGCAGCAGCGTCGACTTGCCGGACTGCCGTGGACCCGTGATCGCGACCGCGGGAAACAGGCCCAGGTACTTTTTCAATCGAGCCTCCAAGGCTCGATGGCGGTATGGCATGGGCTATTGTGGGTTATGCAATATAGGAATGTCAATCCGAAATATCATGACACGGGATTTCGATGGAAACGGAGGGCGGGGGCCTGCGGACGATCTGCTCTCGATTGACGGCCATCGATGCTTACGTTATCTTTCTTACGTATGGACAAGATACTTTCGGCCCGGATAGAGGAGAACGTCGCGGCTCTCCTGGATGCCCTGGCGCGCAAGCTCGGCAAATCCAAGAAAAGCATCCTGGAGGAGGCTCTCCGAGGATACGCGGAAAGGGCAGAGAAAGGACCCTCGTTGGATCTCCTCGATGAAACCTGGGGGGCGTGGAAGCGTTCTGAAGCACCTTCGGCCACCGTGCGCAGTGCGCGGAAGAGCTTCAGGGCTTCGCTGGCGCGGAGGGCTCCCTGAGGGCGTACGTGGACTCGGACATCCTGATCTGGCACCTCCGGGGGGACGAACGTGCCCGGGCGCTCCTGAAATCCCTGCGAACCGATGCTGCATGGATGCTCTGTGTCGGCGCCCTCCAGCGGGCCGAGGTTCTCTTCGTCGCCAGGGAGGGGGAGGTCCATTCCACGCGCATGTTCCTGTCCCTTTTCGAAACAGTCGCAGTTGATGCCGCTGTTGTCGACGTGGCCAGCGAATTGTTCCGTTCCTGGCACCCATCTCATGGCATAGACGTCGCCGACGCGCTCCTCGCGGCCACGGCGATGATCACCGGAGGCAAGATCTACACCCTCAACGCGAAGCACTTCCCCATGCCCGACCTGCTGGTTCAGCGGGCGTGGTGAGATCGTCCCATTCGGCGGCCCCTGCGAGCTCCAGTCCCGCCACGGCTCCCCTGGCGTCGTTACGGCGCGGATTCCTTGTACAGCTTGTTCGCGTCGACGTCGAGCTTCGCCAGGGTCGCGGCGACGTCCGCGCCGTCGAGGACGGCGTTGTAGGCCTTGCTCACCGCGTCACGGACCAGGTCGTAGCCTGCGAACGGTGGCTCCGCTTTCAGGTCGCTGACGTTGAGAAGGTTCCACGCCGCCGCGAACCGCGGGTCCCTGGCCATGTAATCGGAAAGCAGGGATGCTGCAGACTTTCGGACGGGGAAGTAGCTGGACACGATGGTCCAGGCAGCTTGCTGCTTGGGTTCTGAAAACCACTTGATGAACAGCCACGCCGCCAGCTGTTTCTCGGGCGTGGTCTTTGGGATGCTGACGCTCGCGCCATAAAGGTTCAACGCAGACCTGGCCGTGGTGTGTGGGAGCGCCGCGATGCTCCAGTCGAAGGCGCCGCCCCGTCCCGCCTTGACCGCGCTGTCGTAGTAAGGCAGACCCGACGTGGACCCGATGGTGAACAGCAACTTGCCGTTGGCAAAATCGGTCTGGTCGTCGTTGGCCTTCGCCATCTTGCGCGCCCAGCCGTCCTTCAGAAGCCCCTGCATGAAGCTCATGCTGTCCTTCATGGCCGGGGTGCTGAACAGGTAGCCTTTGCCGTTCGCCGCGACGATCGAACCACCCCGGGAGATGACCTGCGAGAATACACGCGAGGCGTCGATGTCGATGGCGTACCCGTAAGTGCCCGTGACCTTGCTTGTCGCGGCCTTTGCCGCGACAGAGAAGCCGTCCCAGGTCTGCGGAGGCGCCGCAACGCCTATCGACTTGAGCATTGTCGCGTTGTAGTACATGACCTCGACGGACCGGTTGGGCGGGAAACCCAGGCGCATGCCGTCGAACTGGCTGCTCACGTCCTGGTTGATGAAGCCCTCCACGAAATCCTTGTCCTCGGCCGGCGTCAGCCCGTAGCGGGGGTCGTTGAAATAGGCGTTGAGGTCGACCAGGGCGCCGCTTACCTGGTACGTGGAGGCCTGGTTCTGGTACGCCACGACGAGCTCTGGCGGATTCCTTGCCGCGATGGCCGCGACCATCTTGTTGTAGATATCGCTATACGAGCCCGCGTACTCGCCCTTGACCGTGATCTTCCAGGGATTGGCGCCGTTGAAATCGGCAATCAGATTCTGCATTGCCGTGGCGCGGGCCTGCGAGTGCTGATACCAGAACGTGATGGTCACCCCGGTGGGATCGGCCGTGATCGGGGCTGCGCCCGCCACGGCGGCAGGAAGCGACGCCGCCAGCAGGGCTGCTCTCAACAACACCTTCCTCATGGAAACCTCCTTCGCAAGCGCCGTGAACCGGACGGCCACGGTCGCGCCATTCTGGCCTCCTCTCCGCGTCGCGGCTGCGAACGGCGCCGTCATTGCGTTCTGCAGCACGCCTTCAGGGCCGTGATCTTCGGGCCGTCATCAGTAGCTGACCTCCCAGAGGATCTTTTTCGTCTCCTCGGGGGTGAGCTTCTTCTTCCAGTCCTCGAAGGCAACCTCCATGTCCCTGGTCCACTCCGAGTCGACCTGGGAGGAGTTGTACACGCCCTTGCGCACCATGGCGAAGCCGAAAGCCTCCCGCATGCGGGTCTTCTCCGAGTACTCCACCGTCTCCTGCGCGAGGTGCGCGGGAACAAAGGTGACGCCGCTCTTGGTGCCGTGAACGATGTCACCGGGGAGGCAGATGGCCCGGCCGATGCGCGCCGGCACGTTGATGCCCGTGAGGGTCACGTTGTTGATGCCGGTGGGGTCTATGCCCTTGCAGAAGGTCTGGAAATCCTTGATGGTTTCCACCTGCTGCAGGTCGCGCATGCCTCCGAAGATGACCTGGCCGGCGCCGCCGCGGGACGAGATGGCCGTGGAGAGGTTGCCGCCGGTGAACGTCCCCTCGAAAATCTTCTCGAAGAGGTCCACCACGACGACGTCGCCCTTCTGGAGGGTCTGGATGACCCAGGAGTTCATGGCGCCGATGCGCTTCTCGTCCTTCTGGCCGTAGTTCATGAGATAGTCGTGGAGGTCGGGGCGGTGCGGGACGAACACCGCGGTCACCGCGCGGCCCACGAGCACCTTCTCGGGATGCACCTGGAGCCAACCGCCTTCCCACTGGAACTTGTAGCCCTTCTCGTACGGATAGCCCCACGCCTCCTCGGTGGTGCAGTACTGCATGCGGCGGACAATATCGTCAGATACCTTGGGCCTTCCGTCCGGGAAGCGCTCGCCCTTCCACAGCGGCGTCAGCTGGATGATGTCTTCCCTGTTGTTATACTTCACGTATCTCCTCCTTCTGCTTCTGGTCAGCGCCGCCCGCGGCGCGCGTCAGCTCCACGTCCTGTCATGTGACCATTCCCCGTCCCAGCGGTCCGTCGGCTCCCAGAGCCCCGGCATGTTCGGGTCGAGGTGTGCCTTGATGCATTCGTCATTCAGACTCTCTATTCCAAGCCCCGGTCCCTGCGGCACCGTTATGAAACCCTTGTTCACGATGGGCTTTGCCGGTCCTTCCACCAGGTCGTCCCACCACGGAACGTCGGCGGAGTGGTACTCGAGGGCCAGGAAGTTCTCGCTGGCAGCGGCGGCGTGCACCGCGGCCATGCATCCGACGGGGCTCTCCGCCATGTGGATGGCCATGGCGATGCCGCGCTCGAGCGCCATGTCGCCGACCTTCTTCGTCTCCATGATGCCCCCCACCGTCAGCACATCCGGGTGGACAACGGAAACGGCGTTGGCTTCGATGAGCGGACGGAATCCTTCGGCGAGATAGATGTCTTCACCGGTGCCCTGCGGCACCGCGGTGGCGCGGGACAATCGCACGTACTGGTCGGTGTACTGCCACGGCAGGGCGTCTTCGAACCACGCGAGGTTGAACTTCTCCAGCAGCCTGCAGACGCGCTCCGCGTCTTCCACGCTGAACGGTCCGAAGTGGTCGGTGGCAATCGGGATCTCGTAGCCCACGCGCTGGCGCACTTCGGCAACGAAATCGGCAAGGATATCGACGCCCTTCTCGGTGAGGTGACAGCCCGTGAGGGTGTTGCTCACGTTGGCGAGCTGGTGCCAGCGGTTGCGCACCTGGCGGTACGCGTCATCATTCTTCCGTTTCGAAGTAATGCCTTTCCCGTATGCCTCGCCGAGCTGCTGCGACTCTTCGAGATAACCGGGGGGCGCCATGATAGCGCCAGGGTGCCCGATGAGCTGGCCCATGCCGAGGTCCATCTTGAGGCAGGTGAACCCCCTATCCATGCGCATCTTCAGCGCCCTTGCCATGGTTTCCGCGGTGCCCTTGTCGGTCCAGTCGGTGTCCGCGTACATGCGGATCCTTTCCCGGAACTTGCCGCCCAGCATCTGGTAGACGGGCACACCGTAGGCCTTGCCGGCGAGGTCCCAGAGCGCCACCTCGATGCCCGAGACGCCGCCGCCCTGCCGGCCGTGGTACCCGAACTGCCTGATGCGGCGGAAGAGCCGGTCCACGTCGCAGGGGTTCTCGCCGAGGAGCCGCTCCTTGAGCAACGCCGCGTAGGACCTGCTGGACCAGTCGCGCACCTCGCCGTACCCGACGATGTCCTGGTTGGTGTAGATTTTCATGAGGATGCAGCGCATGGGCGCGCCGAGGATGTCGGCGAACCGTACGTCGGTGATCTTGAGGTCTGACGGGCGCGAAGCCGTGCGGATCGCGAGGGCTTTGCCCCGCTGATCCTGTGGTGCCTTATCGCTTTTCATGGGGAAGCCTTTCGTGGTACGGTAGCCTTCTCAATACCACACATGTTGTCAAGATTCGAACGGGGGAACCCGGGCTGAGCTTGCCCGGAATCCCACCCGCGCCGGCTGCGGGGGTCACCGTTGGCGAGGGGCTATGTCCTTCGGGCCTTCTTACCCTCCTCATCGCGCAGGTACTCCTCGCGAGTGATCTGTTTCCCGAAAGACCTTGCAGGTCCTGTGATCCCGGCGAAACTTGACGTCTTCGAGGGGTAGTCGAGATAGACATCTCCTTTTCGATGCGCGTCAAACACCGTCACGCAAACACCGCTCCAAAAACCTCTCCACGGGCCGCCACGCGATTGCATTCCGCCCGTCCTTGCACTATTGTTCCTACCGTTCGATCCGTGCGCAGGCGGAAGCAGCCATGGGCATCCCCTTCTGCACTATTTGCGAACGGTTTCACAGCTACGAGCGCGTCCCCTGTGACGAGGTATCACCGCGTACCGTCCTTCCCCTCGGGACCGAAGCAACGGGGTGCCTTTTTTTCAAGCCCAAACAAGGCACGGAGGAAATCGCAAAACGGTGGATCACTCTTGCCATCGAGTAGGAGTTCTATTCCACCGGGACAATCTTCGGCACTTGGCACTTTGCGCACCTGATCTCGCAGTTTGAAAAGACATCCCTCGCCCCGGCTCGAGATCGTTCGTTGCAGGTCTGTCACCGCATTCACACCTGCCGCATATGACCTGGGGCGTCGTGGGCATCCGCTCTGACTGAGAACTGTTCCCAGTGCGAAAACTCGCCACTCGGCCTCCGCGACAGTACCTTCGCCAAGAACGTCACCCCCGGTCTCTTCTCCCACGAAGCCATCACGGTGACAGGCAAGGACCTGGTGGCGACGCCGAACGGGCGTCGCGCGGGAACGCTCATCTCGCACGGGCCGAACCCGGACCCCGGGTTCATGCCGGGCGGCACCCGGCAGATGGAGATCGACGAGTCCCTGCTGGGAGACGAGCACGGCATCGAGATCGTGGAGGCATACGCCGACCCGACGAAATACCCGGACCTCGTGGCCGGGGTGACGGGCTTTTCGACGTTCTCCAACATCCTGCCGCCCAACTCGCGAAAATGGATCGTGGACAGGCTGCTCCAGCAGGATACAGTGAAGGCTTGAAATCTGCCGGGGCCGTGGTATCCTGCGACCATGAAGAAATCGTTATTCGCCGCGGCGGACCGGAAAGCGTTCGTCAGATGAACTACCGTCTTCTCGGTCGGACGGGCATGAAAGTGTCCGAGGTGAGCTTCGGGGCCTGGGCCATCGGTGCAAGCTGGGGTCCTGTGGACGACACGACATCCCTGGCGGCACTGCACAAGGCGGTGGACTGCGGGGTCAACTTCTTCGACACCGCCGACGTCTACGGCAACGGCCGCAGCGAGAAGCTCATCGGCCAGCTCCTCCGCGACCGGTCGGAGAAGATCTACGTTGCCACCAAGGCCGGCCGCAAGCTGGACCCGCACACGGCGGAGAAGTACACGCCGCAGGCCATCCGCAAGTTCGCGGAGGACAGCCTGAAGAACCTCCGCGTGGACGCCTTGGACCTGCTCCAACTCCACTGCCCCCCCACGCCGGTCTACTACGAGCCCGAGCTCTTCGAAGCCCTGGACCAGATGGTGAAGGCCGGGAAGATCAGGAACTACGGGGTGAGCGTGGAAAAGGTGGAAGAGGCGCTCAAGGCCATCGAGTACCCCGGCGTGAAGACTGTGCAGATCATCTTCAACATTTTCCGCCAGCGCCCCATGGAGCTGCTCTTCCGCGAGGCGCGGTCGCGCTGGGTGGGCATCATTGCGCGCGTCCCGCTGGCAAGCGGCCTTCTCACCGGCCGCATGGCCCGGACCACGCGCTTCTCCACGGACGACCACCGCGCGTTCAACCGCCGCGGCCAGGCCTTTGACCGGGGGGAGACCTTCTCCGGCGTGGACTACGCGCGCGGCCTCACCGCCGTCGAAGAGCTCCGTCACCTGCTCCCGCGGGACATGACCATGTCCCAGTTCGCGCTGAAATGGATCCTCATGAACCCCGCGGTTTCCTGCGCCATCCCGGGGGCCAAGACACCGGCCCAGGTGGAAGAGAACTGCGCGGCGGCAGCGGCGCCCCGCCTCTCCCGCGGCGTCATGCGGCAGGTGCGGTCCCTGTACAATCGCCTCATCCGCGACGACGTTCACCAGCGCTGGTAGGCACGCCGACGGCCCGGCGGACTTGCGCTTTCCCCCCTGTCCGTGCACTATGGGCGCATGGTTCGAACCAACCGTAAAGCGCTCGCCCTTGCCGCCGCGGTCTGCGCGGCATCGCTCCTGCTCGCTTCCTGCGCTTCGCTCCAGCGCTCCGCAGATTCCGGGGTGGTGCGCAAGGTGGCGGACCTCATCAACACGGGGAACGCCCAGAAGATCGCGGCCATGAGCGCGACGCCGTTCCTCGTGGACGGGGAGATCGTCGCGCTGCCCGCGGACGTCGTCTCCTTCTGGACCGAGGCCGCGAAGGCCGGGTTCAAAGTGGAGGAGCCTCGCTGGAGCCGGGACAGCGGTCGGCGCCGAGAGTTACAAGCTCTTTGCCGATACAATGGAAGTGAAGGCCTTTTTCACGCGCTACGTCCCCAGGGGATCGCGCACGCTCGACCTGGCCACTGCCTCCGGCGAGCACGTCCGGCTCATCGTGCACAGCGGCCTTTTCTCGACGAAGCTCTACGGTTTCAAGGGGCCTTTCTAGACATGAAGACGAAACTCATCGCTCCGGTTCTTTTCCTCCTGGCCGCGTTCATCGCGGAGGCAGTGCCCGCCGACGTGACGTACACGGAGGGTGATACGGGCCTCAAGCTCAAGAGCGGAAAGCAGCAGGACGCGCAGATCGGCGACGTGATGAACACGGGGGACACGCTTCGCACAGGCTCTGACGGGCTGGCCGAGCTGGACCAGAATGGCGTGACCATCAAGATCGCCAACGGCACCGTGTTCACGCTCATGGAGCGGGAGACAGGGCGGGAAGACGCACCTCGGTGCTATCCGTGGCACTCGGGCTCCGTGAAGTACCGCTATGACAAGATCACCGGCAGCGAGCCGCAGGTGCGTACCAACGGCACGGTGGCAGGCGTCCGCGGGACCGAGTTCACCGTATTCTCCGGCGCGGACGGGTCGACGCTGATCGCGGTCGACTCGGGCAGGTCACGGTGGAATCCGAGGGACAGTCCGTGGACCTCGCCGCCAGTGAAGGCGTGACGGTTCCCCTCGGCAAGCCGCCGGGAGAGAAGGTCACGGTGCACAGCGACCAGATCGACTACAAGACCTGGAACGACGACCGCATCGCGTCTCTCCTGGCCGACCCGCTGGCCGCCATGGACAGCATCGAGACCCAGATGGCGTCCTACGAGGCATCCGTGGCGGACTACGCGGCCCGGTTCGCCGACTCGTCGAAAAGCCTCGCCGCGGAGAGGGTCAACCTCAACAAGATCCTCGCCGACAAGGGCAAGGACGAGGCGGCGAAGTACCAGGACCAGGTGATCATACCACTCGCGCTGGACACGGGCCACCTGTTCCTCAACACGCGCTACTACGCGCTTGCCGCGCTGTCCCTGCGGCGCTTCGTCGCGGGCAGGCTCTACGTCACCCTCAAGGCCCGCGCCATGACGAACACGGCTGATCCGGCGTGGAAAGGGTTTCTCGATCGCTACGAGAGCCTGCTCCAGTCGTTCGAGCAATCCATCGTGCCGCAGCTCACTGCGGCCGACATCTGAGAAGGAGGCCTTCCATGAAACTCCGTCACCTGGTCGCATTCGCGGTCCTGGCCGTCATCGCCGGCACGTTCTTCTCCGGGTGCAGCCTGCTCGGCACGAGCATCGACCAGCGTATTTCCGAATTCGTCACCGGACCTGAACCAGCAACAGGGCGCAGGCCTACACGAACTTCGACCCCAGCATACCCCGCCTATGGGCCAACACGGGCCAGACCGAGACTCTGGGACACTGATTCCCCAGCTCGCGGCGGGGCCCTATACGTCGACAACTATTACGTCTCCGACGCCGGATCCGCACGGCTGTTCTCGTGAACATCACATCAAGCATCCCCGGCACTGACGCACGACTACAAGTTCGTCCATGACGAATACCGGCAGCGTGTACGACGACTATCTGATCTCCGACATCCAGGTGGGGACCAGCGGCGGCCCTTACACCTCGATCTTCTAGGACCGTCGTCGCCAGAAGGCGCGCGGAACAGCCTCCGCGCGCCTTCTTCCTGCCCTCCGTTCAGTCCGTGAAGAACGGCTGGAGAAAGATCCTCCCGCTCCCGCCTTCCGCTTCGAAACGCACGTAGGCCTCCCCTTCCCACCGGTGGTGGAACTCCTTCCCCTCTCCCTTGGCCAGCACCACGCCTCCCGGGCCGATGAACTTCCCGCGCGCTTCGGACTCGAGTGTCACCGTGATGCCTCCGCCCCGGACGTTTGCGGCAGCCAGGCGAAGCCCCGTAGAGCCGTAGAACCGGCCGACCCGGAGCGCCGCCATGAGACGCGTGGGCGAATGGTCCGCCTCGCAGACCATCGTCTGCGTGTGGAGGAAGTCGGTGGGATCGTGCGAATCATCGTTGGTGAAACCCCAGAGCCGCAGCGCCGGCGCTAAGGAGAGCGTCCCAGTGCTCCGTGTACAGCGGGTTAGGCATTCCGAAATGCATGTGGGGCTGCGCGTAGTGCGCGTTGTAGATTTCGATGCCGAGGGGACGGGGCCGAAGGGCCATGATCATCGGCACGGTCCAGTACACGGATTTCAGGCTTGGCCGCGGATGACAGACAATGGTCAGGAGGCCGTCGGCGCTCCGCAGCGCCTCCTCGAGGGAAAGCTCGTGCAGCGGCGGAACGGTGGGCCCGATGAAGAGGATGTTCTCGCTCCGCGACCACTCGAACCCTTCCAGGAAGGTCATCTCGGGCCAGCGCGCCCGGGCCGCCGCGAGGTCACTGACGTGGTCGTGGTCAGTGACGGCGCAGAAGCGCGCACCTGCATCATGGTAGCGCGCGAGCCCTTCCAGGAGCGGCACGGAAGCGCAGGAGCTGTGATCGCTCGAATGACCGTGAAGGTTGCCGCTGATCCAGGGGCCGCGGCAGTCGGCGTACGGGTTGCGGAGGGACGGCACGGCAGGGAGACTACCTGCCCCCGCCCTCACTGTCCAGCGCGCCGGGCCCGCGGCGGCGGACTTCCGCTTCACCGCGCGGTGACCTTCAGCTCCTTGGCCGCCTTCACCTCGTCCATGCGCTGCACGGGAGAGTTGTGCGGCGCGTCGTGGAGAAGCTCCGGGTGTTCGGCTGCCTCCCGTGCAATGGTAAGCATCGCGTTCACGAAGCTGTCCAGCGTCTCCATGCTCTCCGTTTCGGTGGGCTCGATCATGAGAGCTTCCGGGACGATCAGCGGGAAATAGTTCGTGGGCGGGTGAAACCCGTGATCGATCAGGCGCTTGGAAACGTCCAGGGCGCGGACGTCGGGCGCCGCCGCGAGCTTTCCCTGCGCCACGAACTCGTGCATGCAGAGTGCGGTCCCCGTGGGGCACCGGCTAGGTCCCCTTGAGCCGGGCCTGCAGGTAGTTGGCGTTCAGCACGGCGTTTTCCGCCATGGCGCGCAGTCCGTCGGGGCCATGCATCCGGATGTACGTGTACGCGCGCACCAGCACGCCGAAGTTGCCGTGGAAGCTCTTCACCCGTCCCGACGGACCTGCCCGGGGGTCCGCCACTCGTAGCGCGCCTCCTTTCCGCTGCCCACGCGCGCGGCCACGGGTCCCGGCAGGAAGTCGGCGAGCGCCTTCGAAACTGCCACCGCACCGGATCCCGGCCCGCCGCCGCCGTGCGGCGTGGAAAAGGTCTTGTGGAGATTGAAGTGCATGACGTCGATGCCCATTCGCCCCGGCTTGGCCACGCCGAGGATGGCGTTGAAGTTCGCGCCGTCACCGTAGACCAGGCCGCCGGCCTCGTGCACGAGCCGTGTCACTTCCAGCAGGTTCTCGTCGAAGAGGCCCAGCGTGTTGGGATTGGTGAGCATGAGACCGGCCACCCGGTCATCCAGCGCTGCCGCGAGCTTTGCGAGGTCGACATTGCCGCGCGCATCGGAAGGGATCTCGACCACGTCCATGCCCGGCCATGGTGGTGGTGGCAGGGTTGGTGCCGTGCGCCGAATCGGGGACGAGGATGCGGGTCCGACGCGCGTCTCCCCGGCGGGTGTGCCATGCGCGCATGATGAGGATGCCGGTGAGCTCCCCGTGCGCGCCGGCCGACGGCTGCAGGGTGGCAGCATGGAACCCCCCGATCTCGGCGATCATCTCCTGCAGCCCGCAGATGAGCGCAAGTGCGCCCTGCGACGAGGAGGGAGCCTGCAGCGGGTGCAGCAGCGCGAAGCCGGGCATGCGCGCCGCCACCTCGTTCACCTTGGGGTTGTACTTCATGGTGCACGACCCCAGCGGATAGAGACCCGTGTCAACGGAGTAGTTCATGGAGGAGAGGCGCACGTAGTGACGGACCACGTCGTTTTCCGCCACCTCCGGGCAGGTCGAGGCCGCGCGGCAGAGAGCGGCGGGATCGGGGTCTCGGGACGTCGCATGCCGGCGGCAGCGTGCCGTCACGGCCCGGGCGCGATATTTCGAAGATGAAGGGGTTCAGGCATGGCGAGACCTCCTTCAGCGCGGCGGCAAGGGCGTCGATCTCCGCCCGGCTGTTCATTTCCGTGCAGCACAGGAGCATGCTGCCCTCGCGGCTCCGGGTCATCTCGCCCAGGTCGTATCCGCCGATGATGCCGTGGTCCTCGAAGAGCCGCTCGTTGATGGTCTCCACGGGCTGGGGACAACGCACGGCGAACTCGTGGAAGAACTCCCGGCGTCCACCGTGAACCCCGGTAGCCTCGCGATCTTTCTCGCCGCGTAGTGCGCCTTGTGCCAGCACAGCTCCGCGACGCGGCGCAGGCCGCGCGGGCCGAGGGCAGGCCATGTACATGGCGGCGGCGAGCGCGTTCAGCGACTGGTTGGTGCAGATGTTCGACGTGGCCTTGTCGCGCCGGATGTGCTGCTCGCGGGTGCTCAAGGTGAACACGTAGCCGCGCCTTCCCGCCTTGTCCACCGTCTCCCCCGCGATACGCCCGCTGGACCGGCGGACCTGGTCCTTGCGGAAGGCAAAGAACCCCAGGTACGGTCCGCCGAAGGACAGAGTGTTGCCCAGCGCCTGGCCCTCGCCCACCACCACGTCCGCGCCGCACTCTCCCGGCGGCACGAGCACGCCGAGGGGAATGGGGTTCGCGACCACCACCAGGAGCGCGCCGCAGGCGTGCACGCGCACTGCAAGTTTCTTCAGCGCAGCAGGGGCAACGATCCGGCCGAAGAAGTCGGGACTCTGCACGACGACGCAGGCGGTGGAGGGATCACAGAGACCGGCGAGCTCGGCGAGCGGCCGCTCCCTGTCATCGCCTTGGATGTCCAGCCCCATCCCCTGCGTGTACGTGCGCACCACTTCGCGGTACTGCGGGTGCACGCCGGCGGAGATGACAACGCGCCTGCGCTGCCGCTGGGCCACGTTCAGCGCCATGATCACGGCTTCGGCGGTGGAGGTCGCCCCGTCGTAGTGCGAGGCGTTGGAGACCTCCATGCCGGTGAGGCGCGCAATCATGCGTCTGGTACTCGAAGATGGCCTGCAGCGTTCCCTGGCTGATCTCGGGCTGGTACGGGGTGTAGGCGGTGTGGAACTCGGAGCGCGAGAGGACGAAGTCCACGACGCTGGGGATGAAGTGGTGATAGGCCCCGGCCCCGAGGAAGCAGCGGCGTGCGGCCGCAGTCGGCATTGCGCCCGGCAAGGTCGTCCAGCTCCCTGAGGACGTCCATGCTCCGACAGCGCCGGCTGCAGGTCCAGCTTCGGGAAACGATGCTTCTCCGGCACGTCGTGGAACAGGTCGGCAACGGAGCCGACGCCCACCGCCTCCAGCATGAGCGCGCGGTCGGCGTCGGTGTTGGGGATGAAGCTCATAGGGTTGCCAGGTAGGCGCGATAGGCCGCGGCGTCCATGAGCGCGTCCAGCTCCTTCGGGTCCGCCAGAGTCACCCGCGCGAGCCATCCCTCCCCGTAGGGGTCCTTGTTCACGAGCTCCGGCGCCCTTTCCAGCGCGGGGTTCCGGGCGCTGACGGCGCCTGTCACCGGCGCGAACACCTCCTCGGCCGCCTTCACCGATTCGATCACCATGCAGGGCTTGCCCGCGGCGATCTCCTTCCCCTGCGCGGGAAGCTCGATGAAAACGACGTCGGAAAGGTGGTCCTGCGCGTAGTCGCTGACCCCGATGACGGCCTCGGCTCCTTCGCGGCGTGCCCATTCGTGGGTCTTCGCGTAGCGCGCCTTCTCATCGATGCGATAGTCCATTCCTCACCTCCAGTGCGGGGACGTGTAAAAAGGCCGTGCGACGATGCGCGCGGTCTTCCCTGAATCCCTGATGACGATGCTCACCGTCTGCCCGATGGCGGCGAGCTCCGGCGCCACGTACCCCATGCCGAGGTAGCGGCCCGTGCTCGGGCTGAAAAGGCCGGTGGTCACCCTGCCGACGATCGTCCCGTCCTTCGCGATGGGATAGCCCAGGCGGGGCACGCCCGTGTCCACCATCTCGAACCCGGCAAGCACGCGCGGCGGCGTGGACAGGGCGAGCGCGGCGAGTGCCTTGCGCCCGATGAAGTCGTGCCCTTCCAGGCGGACGGCCGCGCGGGCGAGACCGGCGCTGAACGGGTCCGTGTCTTCGTCGATCTCGTTGCCGTACAGGGGAAGGCATGCCTCCGCGCGCAGGGTGTCGCGCGCACCCAGCCCGCAGGGGATGAGCCGCGCCGCCGCGCCGGCTGCAAGCAGGCGGTCCCAGAGCCGCACGCACTCCCCGGCCGGCAGGAGGATCTCGTATCCCCTCTCTCCGGTGTAGCCGGTCGTGCAGAGGATGGACGCGGCGCCGTCAATGTCGGATTCCACCACCCGGTGGTACCCCACGGAAGGCAGGTCGATCTTTGCGCAGAGTGCCTGCAGGATGCCGCGTGCCCCGGGCCCCTGCAGGGCGACCATGCAGGTGTCCGCGCCTCGGTCGCGTGATGGTGACGTTGAACGTCCTCGCCTGTTCCCTCAGCCACGCGGCGTCCTTCCGCGCGTTGCCCGCGTTCACAACGACCAGCCAGCTCACGGCGTCGGCATGGTGATAGACGAAGATATCGTCGATCACCCCGGCCTTCTCGTTGAGGAGCATGCTGTAGTGGGCGCGGCCCGGAGGGAGCTGGGCGACGTCCCACGTCTGCACGCGCTGGAGGAACTCCAGGGCATCGGGTCCGGTGACGGCAAGACGACCCATGTGATCGATGTCGAAAAGGCCGGCAGCGGAGCGCACGCGCATGTGCTCTTCCCGCGGGCCCGGTGGCGTACTGGACGGGCATGTCCCATCCGCCGAAGTCGACCATGCGCGCCCCGTGAGCGAGGTGCCAGCCGTGCAGCTTCGTTTCCATGCAACTCTCCCTGCGGCACAAAAAAGAGAACGGGCCATCGTCCCGTTCTCCTCTGTCATGTGCCTGAGAGATTGCTCCCGGACGGGCCTGCGCTTGCCCGGGGATTGCCCCTTCGGCGGCCGCGTCACTGCGCTCCTGGTGGCGCACACGCGGCACTTTCCAGAGTGCCGTCACAACGCGATCCTTCTGCCTGAGAGTTTCAGCGGCCCGCTTCCGGTGCCGCTGTTTGCCCCTTCGGCGACCCCCAGCGGCGCCTACTGGCGCTCGCATGTGGTGCGCGACGCACCCCTGGGAGTTCTCTCTCGCGTTGATCTACCGGCGAACTGTGCCGGAGTTTGTCATGGCAACCGCGGGCTCGTCAAGTCCACAGCGGGAGCCGCAGGTTCTCACGGCATCGGTGCACCGCTTGCCACGATCCGAAAGGCGCGGACAATGCACCGCGGAGGCCGCGCCATTGCCCGACAAGCTCCTGCAGGCATTTCCCTTTCTTCGGGAGGTTCCCGACAAGATACGAGACGAGCTCATGACCCAGTCGGTCCACAAGAGCCTGGAGCACAAGCAGGTGCTCGTCCGTGACGGGAAGGAGTGCGCCTGGCTCCCGTTCGTCCTGCAGGGGGCCTTGCGCGTGTACAAGGCGAGCGACACGGGGCGCGAGCTTACCTTCTATCGCATCGAAAAGGGGGAGAGTTGCATCCTCACCGCCACCTGCATCCTCAACGGCGGAAGCTTCCCCGCGATCGCCGAAGCGGACGGCCCGACGGAACTGCTCCTCGTGCCCGCGAAGCTGGTCCTCAGCCTCGTGGACAGGAGCCCTGCGTGGCGCCAGTTCGTTTTTGCGCAGTTTTCCCGGCGGCTCGAGTCGGCCCTCATCCTCGTGGAGGAGGTGGCCTTCCGGCACATCGACGCGCGCATCGCCGCCTTCCTGCTGCGAGAGGCTGGTGCCGCCTCCGCAGCCGTGCGGCGCACGCACGGTGCCATCGCCGACGAGCTCGGCACATCGCGCGAGGTTGTATCGCGCATATTGAAAGACTTCGAGTCAGTAGGAGTCATCACGATTTCCCGCGGCAGCATAAGGATCCTGGACGAGAAGCGTCTCCGGGCCTCGGTGACATAAGTCACTGATGTTTCTTACGGCTGCCCGTACCTTCATGTCATGAAAGCAAACATGGCAATCCTGGACCGAATCCTGAGGGTCATCCTCGTGGCGCTCGTCGCCGTTCTCTACTTCACACGGGGTCCTTTCCCCCGTGGCGGCAATCATTCTCGGTATCCTCGCGGTGATATTCCTCCTGACCGCCATCGTGGGTTTCTGCCCGCTCTACCGGCTCCTGGGGATCTCGACGAAGCGGAAAAGCGCGGCCTGAGCGCTGGCGGTGGAGCTGTCGGCGGCATATGATGGCGCCGAGAAGACATGAAGCTGCTGATTATCGGAGGCGTTGCCGGCGGCGCGACAGCCGCGGCCCGCGCCCGCCGCTTGAGCGAGACCGCAGACATCACCATCGTCGAGCGCGGGCAGTACGTGTCCTACGCGAACTGCGGCCTGCCCTACTTCGTCTCGGGCGACATCCAGAAGCGCTCGAAGCTCCTCCTGCAGACGCCGGAAGGCTTCGACAGCCGCTACGGTGTGAAGGTTCTCCTGGACACCGAGGCAGTGGAGATCGACACGGACAGGGACAGCGGGTCCGCGTGAAAGGACCGCACGGTGAAGCGTGGCTCTCCTACGATTCGCTGATCCTGGCGCAGGGCGGCGCGCCCGTCGTGCCGCGGCTGCCCGGTGTCGACTCTCCCAACGTTTTCCGCCTCTGGACGGTGCCCGACATGGACCGCATGCAGGCCTGGGTGGAAGAGAAGAAGCCGAAGACGGCGGTCATTGCCGGCGGCGGTTTTATCGGCCTGGAGATGGCGGAGGCGTTCGTCCGCCGCGGCATCAGGACGACCATCGTGGAGCTCCTGCCCCGCGTCATGTCCGTCATGGATCCCGAGTTCGGGACACTCATAGCGCGGCGCCTGGAGGCGAACGGCGTGCGCGTGCTCACCGGCGTCGGCGTGAAGTCCGTGGAAAGCCGCGCCGGCACGGTGGAGCTCGCCGACGGAAGCGAAGGTGGACGGCGAGATCGTCCTGATGTCCGTGGGCGTCCGGCCCGAGCTTGCCCTCGCGCGCCAGGCCGGGCTTGCCATCGGCACGAGCGGTGGACTGCTGGTGGACGAGTACCTGCGCACGTCCGACGAGCGGATCTGGGCCGCCGGTGACATGAACGAGGTGGTGCACAAGGTCAATGGGCCGCAAGGTGCGCATTCCGCTGGCCGGTCCCGCCAACCGGCAGGGCAGGATTGCCGCGTCCAACGCCCTCGGCATGAAGCTGCGGTACCCGGGGCGCCTCGGATCCAGCGTGTAAAGGTGTTCGATGCCACCGCTGCTTCACCGGCCTGACGGAGAAGGCGGCAAAGGAAGCGGGGATCCCCGCCGGCTGCCGCCATCGTGGTGAAAGATCATCACGCCGGGTATTTCCCCGGCGCCAAGGAATTGGTCCTGAAGCTCGTCTATGACCGTTCGACCTCCCGTGTGCTGGGCGCGCAGGCGTTCGGGGACGAGGGCGTGGAGAAGCGCATCGACGTGGTGGCCGTTGCACTGCAGGGCCGCATGTCGCTGCAGGATCTCGCCGAGGTGGACCTGGCGTACGCTCCGCCCGTACTCCTCGGCGAATGACCCGATCAACATCGCGGCATTCGTCGGGCAGAACGACATCTCGGGCTACAGCCCGACCGTGTCAGCAGAGGAGACACGTGCGCTCCTGGCGGGGGGCACGGGAACAGAAGGGTCGGACCGTCCCCTCCTCCTGGACGTGCGGAATCTCAACGAATACGAGGCAGGGCACGTGAAGGGCGCGATGCACATCCCCGTGGACGAGCTTCGCTTCCGACTGGACGAGGTTCCCGGGGGCAGGCCCATCGTCGTGCACTGCAGGTCGGGTTTCCGCTCGCACCTGGCCCTGCGTATCTTGAAGGAAAAGGGTTGGTCCAATGTCCGCAACCTCACCGGCGGCTGGGTTGCCATCGATACGGCGGGCGGGTTCGATATCGAGAAGGAGTAAGGAAGTCGTCATGGCAACGGTCAAGGAAATGATAAAGGCAGGCGCGCGGATCATCGACGTGCGGAGTCCCGCGGAGTTCAAGGACGGCGCTTACAAGGGCGCCATCAACATGCCGCTCGCCACGCTTCCCGCGCGCCTGTTCGAGCTGGAGCCGAAGGACAAGCCCGTCGTCCTGTACTGCGCCTCGGGTGCCCGCAGCGGCCAGGCCGCGCGGATCATGAAGCAGGCGGGCTGGACCGACGTGGTCAACGCCGGGGGCCTCGACGACATGCCCGGCATAGCCCGTGGCACACGAAGCCGCGGGACACGAGCGACGATTCCAGGGCGCGGCGGAGCGCCTGCGCGCCCCGGCGCGCCTCGCCCTCATGGAGGTGCCGCGCGTGGTGGACCTCTGCCTCGTCGCGCCCATGTGCGCCTCCGTCCTTGACGTCGGGACGGGCACGGGCATCTGGGCCGAGGCGTTCGCCTCCCGCGGCCTCAGCGCTGCAGGCGTGGAGCCGAACCCCGAGCTCCTGGCGAACGCCGCGTCCCTCGTCGACCGGCGTGGACTTCAGGAAGGGAAGCGCGGAATCATTGCCCTGCGGCGGCCGCGTCCTTCGACCTCGTCTTTCTCGGTCACGTCCTGCACGAGACGGACGATCCGCTGGCCGCGCTGCGCGAGGCGCGCCGGGTTGCCCGCATCCGCGTGGCGGTCCTGGAATGGCCGTACCGCGAAGAGGACATGGTCCGCCCCTTGCGCACCGGCTGCAGCCCGACCGCGTGGTGGCGCTCGCTGAACGGCCGGTTTCGCGAAGATCGAGCGGCTCGGCCTCGCCCACATGGACCTCTATCGTCTCACCCCGTAGAGGCCCGTCCGCGCCCCCCGAGGAGGTCCCCCTTGAGCTACATCGAGCCGCCGCGCCGCATCCCTCTTCTCCTGAGGATCATGCTCTTTCTCGTCGAGAAGCGGCTGGGACGGGAGCTTCTTGCCAACCGCATCATGACGTGGTACCCGAAGGCTCTCCTCGGCGCCGGCGTCATGGAGGCGCTCGTGGCGCATGACGAGCCGGAGGTCCCGAGGCGCCTGCTCGGCCTCATCCGCATCCGGACCTCCTTCCTCGTCTCCTGTCCCTTCTGCATCGACTTGAACGCGAAGGATTTTCAGCGTCGGGGCATTGCCGACGACGAGATTCGCGCCCTGCAGGGCGCCGTTTCCCTGGAAAGCGTGCCGAGCATCACGGCGCGCGAGAAGGCGGCGCTCCGCTACGTGGACTGCATGTGCGCGACGCCGCTTGCGTTCACGCCTGACGTGATCGACGGCATGAAAGCGCACTTCTCGGAGCGGGGCATGGTCATCGTGGCAAGCACGTGCGCACAGGTGAACTTCTGGGCCCGGCTCATCCAGTCGCTGGGAGTGCCACCGGCGGGATTCTCCGCTGAATGCTCGATCCTCAACCTCGATGACTACGCGACGATGAAGGGCTGATGCGGAAGCCAGCAGACGCGGCGCGGAGGCGCGGCGAACGGGATCGCGGTGGTGCGCGGCTCTTCAGGTGCCGCTCGCAGAGCCGCCGATAGCGGCCTCAAGCTGCAATCGGTCCGCAGGCCTATCTCGGCAGGCTCGAGAGGCCTCCAGCGTTGACCACGTCGGTGAATCCGGCCCGCTTGAGGACGCGCGTCGCCCGGGCGCTTCGAGCTCCCGAAGCGCAGTAAAGGACTATGGGCCTGTCTTTCGGCAGGTCGGCGACGCGGGACGGCAACACATCAAGCGGAATGTTCTCTGCTTTGGGGTATGAGGCGCCCGCGAATTCCTGAGGGGTGCGGACATCGATGATCTTCGCCCCTGAACGTATCTTCTCGCTTACCACCGATGCCGGCGCCTTCCCGGCGCGAAGTCTCTGGACGACGAGGAACGCCACGACCACCGCCAACGCGACGATCAGTATCGTGTTCGTGCTCATTTCTGCTCCTTCATGACTGGTTGCTCTGGAGCCACATGATCGCGGGGATTGAGCTTCGCGTCAGTGACATATCTCACGAAGTCGCGTACCGCTCGCGCTTGTGGGAATGCGACTTCGCGGGGTAGAGTGGAACCGTGACGGAAAGCCCGGATGTGATCCAGACCACCATTCTCGACTCGATCACGGAAGGCGTATTCACCGTCGACAGCTCCTTCCGGATTACCTCCTTCAACAGCGCGGCGGAGAAAATCACCGGGACGCCCCGTGAGCAGGCCGTCGGCAAGCCATGCCCGGGAAATCCTTCGTGCAAGCATCTGCGAGGGTCGGTGTGCCCTGCACCAGACCATGCGGACCGGCAAACCGATCGTGGGCAAGAACGTGGTGATCGTCGATCCCGGCGGGACCCGCCGGTCCATCAGCATTACCACGGCGATCCTTCGAGGACGCGACGGCGAGATCGCGGGGGGAGTGGAGACGTTCCGCGACCTTACGATGATTGACAGCCTGCGCAAGGAGATCGAGCGGGAATACAGTTTCGAGGACATCATCAGCCGCAGCCACCGCATGCGCTCTCTCTTCGACATCCTTCCCGACGTCGCGCGTTCCGGCAGCTCGGTCCTGCTCGAAGGTGAGAGCGGCACCGGGAAGGAACTCTTCGCGCGCGCGCTTCACTCCCTGAGCCCGAGGAAGAAAAAACAGTTCGTGGCCGTGAACTGCGCGGCGCTTCCCGACACCCTGCTCGAGTCGGAGCTGTTCGGCCACGTGGCCGGTGCCTTCACGGATGCTCGCCGGAACGCGCAGGGGCGCTTCGCCCGCGCCGAGGGGGGCACGCTGTTCCTCGACGAGATCGGCGACATCTCGCCGGCACTGCAGGTTCGGCTGCTGCGGGTTCTCCAGGAGAAGACGTATGAGCCGCTGGGTTCCGCGGCGCCGCTCAGTGCCGACGTTCGGATCATCGCTGCGACAAACAAGAGCCTCCACGCGCTCGTGCAGGCAGGCACCTTCCGGGAGGACCTCTACTACCGGATCAACGTTGTAGGCCTTTCCCTTCCTCCCCTCCGCGACCGGATGGAAGATGTCCCGCTTCTGGTGGAGCACTTCATCGCGAAGCTGAACAGGATACAGGGCCGTGACGTCACGGGCATGACCGACGAAGCTATGTCGTGCCTCATGGGGTACGGGTTCCCCGGCAACGTCCGTGAGCTCGAGAATGTCATCGAACGAGCCTTCATCCTGTGCAGGAGCGGAGCGATCGACCGACACCACCTGCCCCCACCGCTGTGCGGCGGAAAGGCGGAGCAGGACCGCGATATGCAGGGTGGCCACGAGAGCTTTCACGCACTGGAAGCGGCGTTCATCATCAGTGCGCTCAGGAGAAACAGCTGGAACAGGAGCCAGACAGCGGCCGAGCTGGGTATCCACAAGACGACCCTGTTTCGGAAGATGAAGGCCCTGGGGATTTCCGAGCAGACCTCCTCGGGCGCGTGACCCGCTTGCTGGCGAAGCCTTGGCACACCGGAGAAACATCTGTTCCCCCTCCGCCCGATATCCTCTATAAAGAAGGGAGATGACAACGTGGGCTTTCACCGGCATCCTTTCGGGCGGCGCCCTCGTTGCCGGCCTCCTCGGGTCGCTTACCGGCCTCGGCGGCGGGGTGGTGATTATCCCGCTCCTTACCCTCGTGTTCGGCGTCGACATCCGCTACGCCATCGGCGCCTCACTCGTCTCCGTGATCGCCACCTCCTCGGGCGCCGCGGCGGCGTACGTGCGCGAGGGCTTCACGAACATCAGGATCGGGATGTTTCTCGAGATCGCTACCACCCTCGGGGCCATCAGCGGGGCATTCCTCGCGCTCCTCGTGCCCTCGAGCGCTATCGCGATCGTCTTCGGCTGCATGCTCCTTTACTCGGCCTACACCACAATCCGCACCCGGCGTACGGACGGCGCCCCCGTGCCGCCCGACCCCCTTGCGACGCGCTTGAAGCTGAACGGTTCCTGGCCGACACCCGAAGGGGAGAAGGAGTACAACGTGCGGGGGGTGCCGGGCGGCTTCGGGCTCATGGCGCTCGCCGGCGTGCTCTCGGGGCTCCTCGGTGTGGGAAGCGGCGCGCTGAAGGTGATTGCCATGGACAGGATCATGAGGCTGCCCTTCAAAGTCTCCACGACAACAAGCAACTTCATGATCGGGGTAACCGCGGCAGCGAGCGCCGGTGTGTATCTCGGCCGGGGCTATATCGACCCCGTGCTCGCCCTTCCGGTGATGATCGGTGTGCTCGTCGGCGCACTCACCGGGGCGCGGCTCCTCGCCACCGCGCGGACACAGGTCCTCCGCATCGTTTTTGCCCTGGCGATCGTCTTCCTCGGGTTCGAGATGATCTACAAGGGCGTGTCGGGGAGACTCTGAGATGGACAGTCGCCCACGGCTCACCGATCGGACCGTCGAGATCGTCATCGGGAGGCTCCTCCGCATCGGCGTGTACGTCGCCGCGGGGGTCGCCCTGGTCGGTGGCGTCTGGTATCTCGCGCTGCACGGTGGGAATGTCACGAGCTACGCCGTTTTCCACGGTGAACTGCCATACCTGCGGAGCGTCGGCGGCGTGCTCGGCGGGATCGCCGCCGGCCATCCCGAGTCAGTCATCCAACTCGGGCTGCTCCTCCTCATTGCCGTGCCGATCCTCCGCGTCGCCGTCTCCGTTGTCGCCTTCGCCATCGAGCGCGACTGGCTGTACGTCGTGGTAACGCTCTTCGTGCTCGGCGTTCTTATCTTCTCCGTCCTGGGCGGTGCGGGGTAGCTGCTCCGCCGGCGCCAGGCGTCTCTCATGCAGAGCAGAACCACGTGATACGCGTGCTGCAGTGGCACTGCATTTCTGCAATCTCAACACAGAGCAATGGATGCAGAAATGCATCCTGCTGGTTCAGCGGGTTTTCTAGTCGCTTCCCAAAGATTTGCAATATAGAGAATTAAGTATAGCCTCTCTTCTCCCGACTTCTGGCACACTTCATGCACGTATTGATGCAGGATGAGCCGAACAGCGATAGCATCCTGGCAGGGATCCGTGGCAACGACACTCGATTTCGCCCGAACGTTGCTCCTCGTCGATATCGTCGACGGGCAAATAACGGCAAGGAAGGAATCGAGGCTTGCTGCCACGTCCCCCCGTGCCATCGCCCACGCCCTGGAGGCGGCCGGCGCGCAGGCCGTGATTTGCGGTGCGGTTTCAGCTCCGCTCTGGGCTGCCGTGGAGGAGCGAGGCATTCGGATCATCCCCTACGTCCACGGCGATGTCGAAAACGTCATCCAGGGATGTCTGGACGACACGCTCAGGGACGAGAGGTTTCACATGGCAGGCTGCCGGCCGCGAAGACACGGGCCGGGGAGATGCCGTCACAAAGGATACGGACCGCATCATGAATGACCGCGGGGCCGTACGAAGATCGAGGAGGTTTGATATGCCGAAAGGCAATGGAATGGGACCGACCGGAATGGGCCCGAGGAGCGGAAGGGCGGCAGGATACTGCGCCGGATACGGCACGCCTGGCTTCCAGAACCCGGCCCACGGGCGGGGCGGGGCGGGCGGCGCCTGGCTGGGTTTCTTCGGCCTCGGCCGCGGGCGGCAGAAAATGTTCTATGCCACCGGGCTCACCGGGTGGCAGCGCTCGGGCGCGGCATTCGGCGGCGCGACGCTGGGTCCCGAGCAGGAGCTCGCGCTTCTTAGGAACCGGGCGAAGAGCTTGGAGGAAGGTCTCCAGCAGGCCCGCGAGCGGATCGCAGAGCTGGAAAAGCAGGGACAGCCGTGAAAATCGTCGTTACCGCAAAGGGCGAAGGCCTGGCCTCTCCCGTGGATGAGCGTTTTGGCAGGGCCGCCGCGTTCGTGGTGTATGACACCGTGACGAAGAAGGCAGTGGGCGTGAGCAACGACCAGAGCCTGCAGGCGACCCAGGGCGCCGGAATTCAGGCTGCGGAAACAGTCTCGCGCCTCGGGGCTGAGTGTCTCCTGACGGGGCACTGCGGCCCCAAAGCCTTCCGGGCCCTCTCTGCCGCCGGCATCCGCGTCTACAACGGAGCGCGCGGCACCGTGGCGGATGCCGTCGCCGCCTTCGAGGCAGGGACCCTGACCGCGGCCACGGCCGCAGACGTGGACGGCCACTGGTGACAGTGGCCATAGCCTCGGGCAAGGGCGGGACCGGAAAGACCACGGTGGCCGTGAATCTCGCCCTGTGCCTTCCCCGGTGACGTTCAATTGCTCGACTGCGACGTCGAGGAACCGGACTGCGCCATCTTCCTGAAACCGGACCTGGTTGCATGGGAAAGCGTGGGCATCCCGGTGCCCCGTGTCGACGAAACGCTCTGCACGGCGTGCGGGGAGTGCGGGAGGTTCTGCCGGTATCACGCCATCGTGAGCTTCAAAACGAAGCCGCTTCTCTTCCCGGAGCTCTGTCACGGGTGCGGCGGATGCACGCTCGTCTGCCCGACCGGCGCGATCCACGAGGAGCTGCGCGCGATCGGCACGATTGAAGAGGGGACCGCCAAGGGCGTCACCTTCCTGGAGGGTCGCCTGGGCGTCGGGGAGGCCATGGCTGTGCCCCTCATACGCGCCTTGAAGAAGAAGGTCCGGGCACAGCGGTACGTCATCCTCGACTGCCCTCCCGGCACATCCTGTCCGGTCATTGCTGCCGTGCGGGGGAGCGATTTCGTCGTCCTGGTGACCGAGCCGACACCCTTCGGGCTTAACGACCTGCGCCTGGCCGTGGAGACCATTCGCACTCTCGATCTGCCCTTTGGGGTGGTCATCAATCGCGCCGACGTCGGGGACCTCGAGGTGCGCAGGTACTGCGGGGACCAGCGCATTCCGATCCTCCTCGAGCTTCCCGACGAGCGGCGGATCGCCGAGGCTTATTCGCGCGGGCTTCCCGCGATTGAAGCCCTGCCGGGCGTGCGCGAGATCTTCGAAGGCCTCGGCGACCGGATCAGCGCGGAAGCAGTCTCCCACCGCCGGATCCCACGACTCACGGCGAGGCACGCCGATGCGTGAGCTTGTCGTGGTGAGCGGGAAGGGCGGCACGGGCAAGACCAGCCTGGCGGCGAGCTTCGCCGTCCTTGCCGGGCGATCCGTCGTCGCAGACTGCGACGTGGACGCGGCGGACCTGCATCTGGTCCTGTCTCCCCGCGTGAGGCGGCGCGAGGAGTTCCGCGCCGGCCATGGAGCCGTCATCGACGCTGCGCGATGCACCGCCTGCGCGCTGTGCGAAAGGACCTGCCGGTTCGACGCCGTGAAGCGCGACGCGGAACGGTCCCGGTCGGCCCCGGTTCTCGATCGACCCGACCGCCTGCGAGGGCTGCGGCGTATGCGTGAGGCTCTGCCCGGAACGCGCCATCGACTTTCCGGAGAGGCTGTCGGGAGAATGGTGCGTGTCCGATACCCGCTGCGGCCCCATGGTTCATGCCCGGCTGGGCATTGCCGCCGAGAACTCCGGCAAGCTGGTCTCGCTCGTCCGTGAGAAGGCCCGGGAGATAGCCGCGCGCGAGGGCCATGACCTGGTCCTCGTCGATGGTCCTCCCGGCATCGGCTGCCCCGTCATCGCTTCCCTCACGGGGGCGAGCGCCGCGCTCGTGGTGACCGAACCGACCCTCTCGGGAGAACACGACATGGAGCGCGTCCTGCAGGTCGCGCGTCACTTCAAGGTGCCCGCCGCGGTCTGCGTGAACAAGTGGGACCTGAATCCTGACATGGCGGGACGTATCGAGTCTGCCGCCTCGGGACGGGGAGCGTGGACGGCGGGGCGGGTGAGATACGACCGCGGCGTGACCGGCGGCTCAGATCCAGGCCAAGGCGGTCGTGGAGACTGACGCAGCCTCCGGCGATGACATCAGCAGGCTCTGGAGCGGACTTTCCCGATTTCCAGGAGGCGCGAATGGATCGTCATGAGGAGCACGCGGGCACTGGACACGAGCACGGGCAGTGCGGTGGTGACGAGCGGGCGGGGTGCGGGGCGGAGGAGGACGACCTTCAGGCCATCGATCAGCGCAGGGTGAACCACCGCATGGGACGGGTTGCACACAAGATCCTTGTGCTGTCGGGCAAGGGCGGCGTCGGGAAGAGCACGGTCGCCGTCAACCTCGCGTTGTCCCTGGCTCTCGACGGGAAGCGGGTCGGCATCCTGGACGTGGATATCCACGGGCCGAGCGTGCCCCGGATGCTCGGGCTGGAAGGGCAGACGGTCCTCACCGAGGGCGACGTGATGCTGCCCGTGGAGCGCGGCAGCCTGCGGGTCATGTCTATTGGCTTTCTCCTGCGAGGCCCGGAAGAAGCGGTGATCTGGCGGGGGCCCATGAAGATGGCGGTGATCAAGCAGTTCCTGACGGATGTCGAGTGGGGAGATCTCGACTACCTGGTGATCGACGCGCCGCCGGGGACGGGCGACGAGCCCCTCTCGGTCTGCCAGCTCATCGAGCACCCCGATGGCGCCGTCGTCGTGACGACGCCGCAGGAGGTGGCACTCGCGGCGGTGCGGAAGGTCGATCACCTTCTGCCGCAGGCTTGGCGTCCCGGTGCTCGGAGTGGTGGAGAACATGAGCGGGTTCGTGTGTCCGCGCTGCGGCGAGCTCGCGGATATCTTCGGCACCGGCGGAGGTGAGCGCCTCGCGAAAGAAATGGCGGTTCCCTTTCTCGGCTGCATTCCCCTCGATCCCATCCTGTCATCTTCCGGGGATGCCGGCTCACCCTGCATCCAGGAGCATCCGGGTACTGCGACCGGGAGGGCCTTCGCGGAGGTTATCCGTTCGATCATGGGGCACGAGGCCGTGCCCGGCCAGTCACTCGAGCATCACGAGGAGGAGACCATGCGTATTGCGATTCCCATCGCGGCGGGGAAGCTCTCCCAGCACTTCGGTCACTGCGAGCGCTTCGCCTTGATCGACGTGGACCAGGAAACCAGGAAGATCGTGGGCAAGCAGGAACTGGAGTCCCCCGAGCACCAGCCCGGACTTCTGCCGCGGTGGCTGGCAGAGAAGGGAGCCACCATGGTTATTGCCGGGGGAATGGGGGGGAGCGCCCAGAAGCTGTTTTCACAGAGCGGGATCCAGGTGCTCACCGGTGCGCCTTCCGACACATCGGAGGCGCTCGTAGAAGCGTTCCTGGCCGGGACGCTACGCACGGGCGGCAACCAATGCGACCACTGAGCACGGTCCGAAGCCTGCGCTTCACGGTCCTCGTCGACGACTCTCCGGGCAACGGGGACCTGCGGTCCGAGCACGGCCTCTCCATCTGGATCGAAGCAGATCACTACCGCGTGCTGTTCGACACGGGGCAGGGCACGACGGCAATGGACAATGCCCGGACGCTCGGCCTCGAGCCCGCCGAGGTAGACGCCGTGGCGCTCAGCCACGGGCACGACGACCATACCGGTGGCCTGCCGGCAACTCTCGCGGCCTGCCAGAAGGCGCACGTCTTCCTTCACCCCGCCGCGCTGCGGGAGCGCTACTCGCGGTCAGCGGAGGGGCGCATTCGCGCAGCGGGATTTCCCCTCGGAGCAGGGGAGCTGTTCGCCACGCGAAAGGAGTACGTCCACTGGGCCACCACGGCGACCCACCTCCATCCTGCCGTCTTCATGACCGGTGAGATCCCGCGCCGTTTGCCCGTGGAGGCGCCTGCCGGTCGGTTCTTCCTCGATGCAGAGTGCGCGACGCCGGACCCGCTCCTCGACGACGAGGCGCTTGCTTTCGAGACCGCGGAGGGAGTGGTGGTATTTCTCGGTTGCTCACATGCCGGGGTTGCCAACACCCTCGCCTGCGCCCTGAATGAGTCACGGTCGGGTCGGCTGAGGGCCCTCATCGGCGGGTTCCACCTCTCGGAAGCTCCGCCCGAGGCAGTGGCGGGACTCGCCGACGGGATCGAGAGCTTCCATCCACAGCTCGTTTGCCCGTGCCACTGCACCGGGGTTTCGGCGCGGGAGTACCTGAGGGGGCGCTTCCCCGATTCATTCTTCGAGCTGCGCACCGGCTCGAGCCTTACTTTCAATGGAAGCTCGTCGAGCTTGTCATAGTCTTGCACCAATGAGGAGAATGAATGAAATCCGCGTCAAAGCACGTATCGCACTGCTACCAGTCCATCGTGGACAACGGCCGCCACCACGGGGTTGTCCTGGACCTGCCGGGCGCCAAGGGGGGTGATGACCTGGGCGCCGACGCGCCCGAGAACATGGCCACCCGGGGAGAAGCTGCAGCGAACCCTCAACAGACAACGATGGGCACGTGCCCGGTCGGCAAGCTTCGTACGAGAAGGCAGGCATTCCGATGCAGGTGACCCTCGAAGTGAAAGGAGGGTAATCGGGTCCACCTGTCCGTGAGGACATGGGGCGCATCGCCGGCGCGATGCCGCCATGTCGGGTACGATGAACAAGGCTTTGCCAAGGAGGAACCAGATGGAAAACATGACGCAAGCATCCGTCCAGCCGATGCCGCGCATCGGCGACAAGGCGCCCGCCTTCAAGGCGGTCACCACCCAGGGGGAGATCAGCTTCCCCGACCAGTACGCGGGAAGCTGGGTGATCCTCTTCAGCCATCCCGCGGACTTCACCCCGGTCTGCACGTCCGAGTTCATGACCTTTGCGTCGCTCGAATCGAAGTTCGAGGAGGCGCACTGCAAGCTCGTCGGACTCTCGGTGGACGGCCTGTACAGCCACATTGCGTGGCTGCGCACCATCAAGGACAAGATCGAGTACAAGGGGATGAAAAACGTCGAGGTGAAGTTCCCGCTGATCGAAGACATCACCATGGAGGTGGCGAAGAAGTACGGCATGATCCAGCCCGGCGAGAGCTCCACCAAGGCGGTGCGGGCGGTCTTCGTGATCGACCCGAAGAGCGTCATCCGCGCGATAATCTATTACCCCCTGAGCCTCGGGAGAAACTTCGACGAGCTGTACAGGGTGATCGTCGCTCTCCAAACCGCAGACGCTTTTTCGGTTGCGACCCCGGCCGACTGGAGGCCCGGTGACGACGTGATCGTGCCGACGGCCGGCTCGTGCGGAGTCGCGAAGGAGCGAATGGAGAACCAGAAAGACATGACGTGTCACGATTGGTTCTTCTGCACGAGGAAGATCGCGAAGGAGAAAGTACTCAGTACAGTCCTGAAGAAATAGCCAGTGGCCGCGGGAGAAGCGCGGCCGACGAGCAACGGCCCCCGTGAGACACCTCCAGAAGTCCCGGGGGCCTGCTGCACACACGGCTCCCGTTCCTGCCCGGCCCCGGATTCCTTCAGTGCGAGGAGTTGCACCTTTGAACTCATCTGCGAATGAGCCTTCGAGCGGCAGCGGCACCCGCCGGGGACGGCCCGGGAACGATCGACCTTGGCCTTTGCCAGAGCTGTACGCGGTGTCTGACGGTTTGTCCGGTGGGAGACAGGCGGACTCACCGTGGGGCTGGGTGACCGCGCGGCCTGATCGTGCTGGCGGGAGCCAGGTCGCTCGAGGTAAGCGGCCTGGCTCTGCCCGAGGCAGTGCGGGGGATTCCCGTGCGTCGCAGGGGCACGGCGATTCACTTTCTCCAGGCATCGGCTTTCGTAGGGTCCTTTCCGGGAGAGAGGATCGGCGAGTACGTGATGCATTACACGAACGGCGAGACGCGAGTCGCTGATCTGGTCTACGGGCAGAACATGCTGGACTGGTGGGTGAATCCTGCGGAAGGCCATGTGACCGCGGCCGAAGAAGTGTGGCATGGAGCCAACACTGCGACTCGCGCCCGTGGGATGCAGACCCGCCTTATAAAGTTCACCTGGCGGAACCCGCTTCCCCACGTGGAGATAACGGCATTTGACTTCGTTTCGCAACTGACGAACGCCGCGCCCATGCTGGTGGCCCTGACCGTGGAGCGATAGCGGGAACCTGACTGCGCCGACGCGATCGCAGGCCGCACCGACTGCATGAAGTGTGTCCGGTGGGGGATTGAAGTCGGCAGGTGCAGCCGAGCCGGGGGCCTCCGTTGGAGCGCTTCAGACTGGCGTGAAGGTCATGGAGACATCTCGGGGCAACGCGAGCCCCGCGGCCGCCTCTATCGCCTTGAGAAAGCCCGAGGAGAGCGGACACGTCACGTGCGGGAGATATTTCGAGAGTACCGAGTAGACGGTCGTTTCATGCGGCTTTCGAAACAACTCCACAAAGGCATCTACGCTTGTCAACTCATCGCGAGCCTTGGCGGCGTGCGGGCACGTGGTTTCGAACTCGATGGAGACGGCCTGCATGTCGGTGGAAGAAGTGCGGATGATGGTTGTGAAACCACAGATCCCCGCGTGAACGGTCAGTTCAGGCATCCTTTTCCTTTCATGTGTGACCTCCCGATACATGACTTCGAGATCAATAATGCGGTTTCCGTGCTTCCTCATCGGTGACTTTTATCACCCGTCGGCCGGCATGTCTGCTCTTTCTCTCGATCCGGCGCAGCTTTCGCCTTGCTCGATACGGCACCGCAGCGCATCTTCCAGTACGAACGGAAGATATGCGCATTCGGACCCACTCGGTACGAGTACCTGCCGGTTTTGCAGCGTCGTCCGGATGGTCTGCGTACGCAAGGCACCGCGCAACGGTACAGGAAGGGTCCCCAGGAAGGGAAAGCGCTTCTCGACCAAGGCGTGCACAGAACATACTCTATCATAATGGTCTTCACGTGTCCGGGGTCACAGGGAATCCCCCGCTCCCGCTCAGCTGGGGATTCTTCGTGATCCACGTGCGCGAAGGAGGGCCCGGATGTTCGGTCGGCCTTCAAGGCAGACTTGCGAGCGGATTCATGGAACCACCTGGGCGACGGACTCCCCCCGTTGCTCATGTGCTGCCTTTATCAGCATGGGTTTTGGTGAATCGCGCAAGGGAGTTCACAAGCTCTCGGATGCTTTGCGAAATGACCTTGTCCTTGTGATAGACTATGTCGAAGCTCCTCTCAAGGTTGAGATCGATGACGTCCACGACTCTGACGCTTTCGTCCACTGCGAGAGCAGAAATGACGGCGAGATTCTCGGCGTCCGCATGCGCGAAGTTTCTCAGTGCCTCAGTGTTATTGATCTCTCCCACAATCCGGTAGGACACGCCCCGCTTCCGCATTCCGACAGTAAAGAGCTCCCGCGAACCGCTCCCTCGTTCGCGGATGTAAAAGCCTCGGCCGTCGAGCTCCCGGGCTTCGCGCGCACGCGAGGCGAGGTTGTTGCCAGGGCTGCACACGATAGCCAGTCGGTCCTTGTAGAACGGGCGTCGCATGAGATACGGGGAGCTGGTCTCTCCTTCCACGAGCCCAAGGTCCACCCCCCCATCGAGCAGGAGCCGCTCGATGCGCGCCGTGTTCTCGACAACGGGGTACAACGTGCTGCGCGTGAGGGATCGGAGCCTGGGGAGAAGATACGTGCCAATTGTGATGGTGGCTCCTACCCGTATGAGAGTGGAGTGCCCTTTCTCTTTGACGGAAGCCGCGGCGTCGTCAAGCGATTTCAAGATCTGTTTCGCGTGCATGAGACACACCTTGCCGGCATCCGTGAGAAAGAGACGTCTTCCCAGGCGATTGAACAACGGGGTTCCGTAGTGCTCTTCCAGCTCACGCACGGCCTGGCTCACCGATGGCTGGCTGATCGAGAGTCGCAAGGCGGCCTTGGTCATGCCCCCCGCTTCGCACACCGTAACGAAGATAGTGAAGTGCCTGAATGTCATTGATTTACAATAGGTATTTCCCTATGAAAAGCATTATTACATAGTATTTTACTTTTGCAAAGAGTCTCTCTATTATCGCTGCCAGGACAGTCCATGAAGCAACTTCTTGCCCGTTCAACAGGCGTCGCGCTCGTCTTTGCGCTCGCGGTTCCCGCCTGGTTCCTGGGGAGACTCGTTCCCATTATTGGAGCCCCTGTCTTTGCCATTCTGGCGGGGATGCTGCTTTCCTTCTTCAAGCGTCCCGCGGTTCTCGAAGCGGGCATCCGGTTTTCCGGTAAGCAATTGCTCCAGTATTCCATTATTCTTCTGGGCTTCAGCCTCGATCTCGGGGTGGTGCTGCGGGTCGGCGGACAGTCCCTCGCTGTCATGCTCTTCACGCTGTCGGCGGCCTTCGTGACGGCATACTTCGCAGGCAAAGCGTTGAGGCTCGATGCAAACCTCAAGCTGCTCATTGGCGTCGGTACTTCCATCTGCGGCGCTTCCGCAATAGCCGCAACCGCTCCCGTGATAGAGGCGAGCAGCGAGGATGTCAGCTTCGCTATCTCTACCATTTTCCTCTTCAATATCGTGGCGGTGTTCCTGTTCCCTGCGCTGGGGCATTTCATGAAAATGTCTGGGAACGCATTCGGACTGTGGGCGGGAACCGCGATAAACGACACTTCATCGGTCGTCGCTGCGGCTTTCTCCTACAGCGACACCGCCGGACGTTTCGCGACAGTCGTCAAGCTCACGCGAACACTCATGATCATCCCTGTCACCCTCGGCCTTGCGTTCTTTCGCGCTCGCGGCCCCAACGGGAAGAGCAAGAACGTCGACATGGCACGGGTCATCCCCTGGTTCATTCTGGGGTTCCTCGCGGCGTCGCTCGTTCGGAGTCTTGCCCTCCTTCCGGATGCGGTGAACTCCACCCTCAACGAGATGGGAAAATTCGGCATATGCGTTGCGATGATCGCCATCGGCCTCAACGCCAATCCCGTGAAGCTGCTCAGGAACGGTGTACGCCCGATTCTTCTTGGCCTGGCCTGTTGGGCGGCCGTTGCCCTCGTCTCCCTCGCAGTGCAGTATAGCCGGCTCTAGGATGTGAAGAGGCTCGAATGCCTCATCGCCACTACCGGCACGGGAACCAGATTGCACCGAGAGATCCCCTGGCCTGCCCTGACCAGGTGGACCTTCCCGCCTACTACGGAACTTCCCTGAATGATGAGTGGTTCAACCATGCCGGCCGCGACCTGCAGGATGTTCCGCAAGGACTTCAATCCTTCGGCGGCGTGCTCTTTGTTGTGCGCGGCCTGATCGTGCTGGCCGGATCTAGGTCGCTGGAGGTTCATTGCCTGGTCTTGCCCGAAGCCGTCTTCCCTTTGCCCAATCTGGAGATAATAGCCTTTGACTTCGTCTCAGCGCTCACCAATGCCGCGCCCATGCTGGCAGCCATGACGGTGGAGCCCCGATGACATGAGTGCACGAATAGCTGATCCTGCGACACTTCACCAACAAAGACACCCACCTCCCGGCCTGGATCCGGCTTCCCTGAATTAGTCCCATCTCCGTGTCTCCGGCCGCCGAATGAGCCGGGGGCGCACGGCCGCGATGTAGCGGTCCAGCATCTCCTCCGTGATGTTGGC
This sequence comes from uncultured Spirochaetota bacterium, assembly GCA_963768665.1. Lineage (GTDB taxonomy): Bacteria > Spirochaetota > Spirochaetia > SZUA-6 > Fen-1364 > Fen-1364. The sequence continues at coordinate 262,358 of CAVYIU010000010.1, forward strand.
CGGCAGGTGGTTGCCCACGGCGACTATCGCGCCGCGGCACTTTCCCAGCAGCGCGAAGGTCAGCTCGATGTTGCGCGCGGCCTGCTCCCATGGCCCGAATGTCAGGTCACGGCAGTCGACACAGCTTCCCACGAGGCAGTGGCTGGCACCGAAACGCTCCGCCAAGAACCCGAAATCGTTGCAGGGCTCGAAGATCAGGCCGTCCGCGCCCGCGTTCGCGATGTCCTGCGCGAACTCCATGAAGTTGCCGTCCGAGCAGAAGAGGAGCTTCTTGCCCGCCTTGTGTATGGGTTTCCACAACGCCGCGTAGCGGGGAATGATGACCTTGCGGTAAATATCGGGATGCATGAAGGCGCCCGCCGTCCAGACGAAATCATCGTGCTGGATGATCACCTCGGCGCTGCTGGCTGCCCACGCGTTCATGTGGAAGAGCGTGCGCTGGAAGAATCGGTCGAATACCTTCTCGATCTTCCGCCGGTCCGCGGCTGCTTCCAGGAACATGTCCCACCCGAAAGCCTGGATGGCGCCCGAGACGATTGTCTTGTAGTAGCCCCCCGTCCTGAGCTGGTCCGGGTACAGCTCGCGCGCTTCACGATCGAGCGCGTTGTAGGCTTGCACCTGGTCCGCGAAGGATGGGAGCCCATACTCGGCAACGGGATCGAAGGCCCACACCTCCTGCACGCTCGTGAAAGGGCTCGGCGCGGGCTCGCGGCGATCCGTCCCGTCCGCCTCGTATTCCGCGTGGCCCATGTCCGTGGCCCTGCCATAGCGCGCCCAGTCGTCGTAGATGCCGTCGTTGGTACACCAGAGAAAGTCCAGTCCCCACGCGTCGTACAGCGCCCGGGCGCCTGCCGGCGTGGCAATGTCCTGGCCCGTCAGGCGGCGGGCGTAGCCGCGGTGGTACTCCAGCGAGTACTCGGCGTGGGCCCACGTCCCCGTCGGCGCAAGGGCAATATTGTCAAGCGCTGTATCCCGACTCATCGACTTCCTCCGTGGATCCCGACACAATAGGGAATCCGTCGAACCATGGGAAGGAGCGGCGCGTGGCACGGAAGCGCACCCGTCGTCGCAGTCGACAATTGCCTGTTGTCCTGTTGGCTGTGTACACTGGTCAACGATGACGCGGACGGAATTGCTGCGATTCATGAGGCGCTACCGGCTGGGCGTGGTCACATCACGCACGGAGGATGGCCACCCCCAGGCCGCGGTCGTCGGGATCGCCGTCAGTGACTCCTTCGAGATCGTTTTCGACAGCGTGGACACGACACGGAAAGTGCGCAACCTCAGGGCCGACCCGCGCACGGCGATCGTGCTCGGCGGGCTCCATCCGCCGGAGGAGAGGACCGTCCAGCTCGAGGGGATTGCCGACGAGCCAGGCGGCGCAGAGCTGGAGCGGCTGAAGAGGCTCTACGACGTCGTCTACCCGGACGGCCCCAGCCGCCAGGAATGGCCGGGCCTGGTCTACGTGAGGGTACGGCCGTCGTGGATACGCTACAGCGACTTCCAGAGAAGCCCGCCGGACATCGCGGAGTTCACCGCCGCTTCGCTTGCGGTGACGGACTGAGCATGGCTCGCGGAAGCGGGGATGCGTGGTCCGTTCTCCAAAGGGGACGGCAGCGATTCGCGAGGCACTCCCGACCGTCTCACGCTGCTCGCCGAACCCCATCCGCGGCGGCGCACGACCGAGCCTGACCCTCGCCGGGTTCCGACCCGCGGGCATCTGGTCGATCCTCGAAGCATTCCCCGGGATGCAAGCGGTCGGGGGCCATTCGTACAACGCATACGTCGCCCGTCTCCTTCACGATGCCGGCGCGGAGGCGGTTGCGACGTTCAACCGGCGGCATTTCGCGGGGCTCGTGACAGGTCTCGCGGTCATCGATCCGGGCGAGGGCAGCCAGGCCTGACGGCAGGACACCTCATGCCGGGGCGGGGCCCTCGAAGGCAGGAGCCGCGGCTTCGAGCTCATCATGCGCCAGCCCGTGTGGCAGTGGTTGGCGGAAGCCGAAAAGCAGTTGACCGCACCGGAGGCCGCCGGGTAAAGCGCCGGGCGGTGCCATCCCGTCGAAAACATCAGAAAGTGGGAAGTGACAATAAACGCAGCTGACCTCAGCGTCTTTGTCTTCGGTATATTCATCATCGTCGTGGACGGGTTCGGCCTTCTCGTGATTCCGAATACGATTCTCCGCCTGCTGAGGATTCCTGAGACCACGGAGGTGTGGATCAGGATCCTCGGCGGCACTGTCGCGCTCCTTGGCGCCTACTACATCGTTGCCGGACTCTGCAATCTCGTCTCTTTCGACTGGGCAACGGTGTTCGGCCGATTCGCGGTTCTCCCGTTCCTGGTTCTCCTGGCCCTGCTCAAGCAGGTGAAACCGCAGATCATCGTCTTCGGAGTCGCGGACGTCGCGGGAGCCATCTGGACACTGATCGCGCTGCTCAAGGGCTGATTCGCGTTTCTCGCGACGGGATGGCACCCGCGCGGGCGGCGGTCGGCCGGTGGCCCGGCACTCTCAGGACCGCAGGATCTCCCGAGATACATCGATGCGACGAGCCTCCGCCTGCGCGACGAGGCAGAGCTCGGCCGCCTTGAAGGCGTGCTCCTGTGTCATCGCCTTTTCCGTCCTGTTCAGGCAGTCCAGGAGAAGATCTCCGAAAAAGGGGAATCCCACCTTCCCGGCAAGCTCCAGGTGCCGTTCCCCCTTGCCGTCGACAAGGAACAGGTGGTCCCCGGCAGGGTCCGCGGCTACGTTCACGTACTTGCGCAGCTCGATGGCCCCGGAGGTGCCCGTGATGAAAAGCCTGCCGTCGCCCCACGTGGAGAGACCTGTCGGCGTGAACCAGTCAACGCGGAAATAGCCGCTCGCCCCGTTGTCGGCCACCAGGGAGGCGTCGCCGAAATCCTCGAGCTCGGGGTGCTGGGGGTTGTGATAATTGGCGACCTGCGCGTGCACGACCTTCGCGTCAGAGGCGCCGGTGTAGAACAGGAACTGCTCGATCTGGTGGCTGCCGATGTCGCAGAGGATGCCGCCGTACTGCTCCTTGCGGAAAAACCACGGCGGCCTGCTGGGCGCGTTGAGGCGGTGCGGCCCCAGGCCCACGACGTTGATGACCCTGCCGACGGCGCCTGCCGCGATCATCTGCCCGGCAGCCACCGCGGCTTCCGTGTGCAGGCGCTCGCTGTAGTAGACCATGTACTTGCGGCCGGTCCTCCGGACCATGGCACGCGCCTTCTCCAGCTGCGACTTCTCGGTGAAGGGAGCCTTGTCGGTGAAGTAGTCCTTGCCGGCGGACATGACACGGCAGCCCAGGGGCCCGCGCTCGTTCGGGATGGCCGCCGAGGCCACCAGGCGGATGGACGCGTCCTCCAGGACCGATTCCTCGCTCGCCGCGGCACGGGCCTCGGGGAACTTCGCCTGGAACGCCTTGACCTTCTCGGGATCCTGGTCGTACACGAGCCGGATCTCCGCTCCCGCTTCCCTGAGCCCGTTGCACATGCCGAAGATGTGGCCGTGGTCCAGGCGCAGCGCAGCGACAGCGAACTCGCCCTTGCCCACGACCGGCCGGGGCTTCCCCTCGGGCGCGTAGTTCATGCCGTCGGATTTCTGCGCCATCTCACCCTTCCAGGACGGTAATCGTCCTCGTCACGGGCCCGGCGCCGCGCAGCGTCGCCATGACCGAGCAGTACTTGGTCTCGCTCAGCTCCACGGCGCGCTCGACGTCGGCATGATCGATGCCCTTCCCCTTCACGATGTATTCCACCGTAAAGCTCGCGAAAGGCCGGGGCGGCTCCTCGGCGCGCTCGCCGTGCGTCTTCACCTCGAAGGAGGTGACCACCTGGCGTCTCTTCGTCAGGATAGAAATGACGTCCATTGCCGTACACCCGGCAAGACCGACCAGGAGGAGCTCCGTCGGACGGAAGCCGTCGTTCTCGCCTCCCACCTTGGGATCGGCGCCGAGGGGCAGGGTGAAATTGCTCGCCAGACCCGTACCCGTGAAGCTCAAGCCCTTCTTCCAGACCACCTTCGCATCCATGCTATGCCTGCTCCTCCGCGTTCTCGGACAGAAAATCACCGACGCCGCCTCCCGTGATGGAGACGAGCTGGTCGAACGTCATGGGAATGCCGGAGGAGTCGGTCCCCCCGGCGGGAAAGACGGTCGGGTAAGCGGAAAGGCTGCGATCGATGAAGAGCGCGATGCCTCCGTCAAGACCGAACGGGCAGACACCACCGGGGCCGAAACCCGTGGCGGCGAGTGCTTCCTCGGCGCTTGCCATGCGGGACTTCACGCCGGTCGCTGCCTTGAGCTTCGAGGAGGAGACGCGGCGGTCGCCGGGGCAGACCACCATGAAGTACCGCCCGTCCTTGCCGATGAAGAGGAGCGACTTGGCGATCTGGCCCACCGTGACGCCAAGCTGCTGCGCCGCGAGAACCGACGTGGCCGTGCTCCCCGGGGCGAACTCCTTTGCCGTCAGCCCGTGCGCGGAGAGCACCTTCTGGACCTTCTCAGGAATCATGGTGACGCAGTTTATGGACAATACCCGGGCTGGTCAATCGACGGCAGGGCGCCGTTGGGGCGGCGCGGCCGACCGCCGGGCAGGGCGACAGGCGCGCCTCCTCAGGGCATACGCAGCTTCGGGGCTGCCGCCTCGATCCTCCCCATTGCCGTCTCCACCTTTTCCCTCTGGTTGAACGCGCTGATGCGGATGTACCCGTCCCCGCACGTTCCGAACCCGCTGCCCGGTGTCACCACCACCCCGGCGGTCGCCAGGAGAGCATCGAAGAACTCCCAGGAGTCCTTCTCCGTCTTGACCCAGATGTAGGGGGAGTTGTCTCCGCCGGTCACGGGGAAACCGAGGGCGCCGAGCTTGTCGCGGATGATGCGCGCGTTCCCCAGGTAGTAGTCGGAGAGGGCACGCGTCTCGGCGCGCCCCTGGGGCGTGTAGACGGCGGCCGCTGCGCGCTGCACCGGGTAGGAGACGCCGTTGAACTTCGTGGCCTGGCGACGGCTCCACAGGGTATGCAGCGAGTGGGCGGTCCCCACGGCGTCCCATGCCTTGCAGTCCTTCGGCACCACCGTGAAGGCGCAGCGTGTCCCGGTGAAGCCGGCCGTCTTGGAGAAGCTGCGGAACTCGATGGCGCACTCCCTGGCGCCGGGGATCTCGAAGATGGACTGCGGCAGGGACGCGTCGCGGATGAAGGAGACGTATGCGGCGTCGTAGAGGATGAGGGCCTTGCTCGCCCGCGCATACTCCACCCAGGCGGTGAGCTGGGCACGGCTGATTGTTGCGCCGGTGGGATTGTTGGGGTAGCAGAGATAGACCAGGTCCACCCGCGTGCGGGGGAGATCCGGCACGTACCCGTTCTCCTCGATGCAGTCCAGGTAGATGACCCCGCCGTAGCGCCCGTCGCGGTACGGCCCCGTGCGGCCGGCCATCACGTTCGTGTCGATGTAGACCGGGTACACGGGGTCAGGGATGGCGATGCGAAGGTCGTGCGCGAAGAGCTCCTGGATATTCGCGGTGTCGCACTTGGACCCGTCACTCACGATGATCTCGTCCGGCGCGATGTCGGCGCCGCGGGACCGGTAGTCTCCCTCGGCAATGGCCGTCCGCAGGAAATCGTAGCCGAGATCGGGGCCGTACCCGCGGAACGATGCCTCGCTTCCCATCTCGTCCACGGCCGCGTGGAACGCGGCGAGGATGGACGGCGTCAGGGGGAGTGTCACGTCCCCGATGCCGAGCTTGATCACGGACGCCTCTGGATGCGCCTTCTGGAAGGCCGCGACGCGGCGGGTCACCTCGCTGAAGAGGTAGGACGAGGCGAGCTTCGTGTAGTTCTCGTTGATCCGGATCATGGATGGTGTATAGACGACTGACCGCGCGCTGTCAACGCGCCGACCTCCTGGCCGGCCGCCGACGTACGCGCCGGCACGCCGACCTCCTGGCCGGCCGCCGACGTACGCGCCGGCACGCTGATCCGTTGACGTCTGGCGCCAAGCCTGCTGAATCGATACATTCTCCCCATGGAAGATCCACGCTACCCCATCGGGAAGTTCGCTTTCGACAAGGATGCCACCCCGGAAAAGCACGCGGTCTGGATCCGCGAGATCGCGCAGGCGCCCGATCTCCTCCGCAAGGCCACGGCCGGACTCACCCCGGCACAGCTCGATACTCCTTACCGCGAGGGCGGCTGGACTATCCGGCAGGTAGTCCACCACGTCGCTGACAGCCACATGAACTCCTTCATCAGGACAAAGCTCGCGCTCACCGAAGAGGTGCCGACCATAAAGCCGTACGACCAGAAGGCGTGGGCCACCCTCGCCGACGTGTCGGGCGTGGACATCGGCTCGTCCCTTGCGCTCATCGAGGGCCTGCATGCCCGGTTCGTGGCGCTGCTCTCATCGATGCGTCCCGAGGACTTCAACCGCACCTTCATGCACCCCGAGAACGGGCCCACGACGCTCGACCGCAACCTGCAGATCTACGCCTGGCACGGGAAGCATCACACGGCGCACATCACGTCGCTTCGCGCGAGGAGCGGCTGGCGGTAGACCGCCGCGCGCGTATGGTCCGCAATAGACAGGGACTCGCCATCGCCGCGGTGGCCGCGTGCGCGCTGCTCTGGAGCACCGGCGGGCTCTTCATCAAGATCGTCTCCTGGAACCCGTTCGCTATCGCGGGAATCCGCAGCCTGGTCGGCGGGGTGGTCATCCTGATCTACCTGCGCCGGCCGCGGTTCACGTGGTCGTTCGCGCAGATCGCGGGAGCGGTGTGCTACGCGGTGTGCATGATCCTCTTCGTGGCGGCCAACAAGCTCACCACGGCAGCCAACGCCATCATGCTCCAGTACACGGCGCCCCTCTACGCGGCCGTCTTCGGATGGGTCTTCCTCAAGGAAAAGGCAGCCGCGCTGGACTGGGTCACGATCCTCGTCGTCCTGGGCGGCATGGCGCTCTTCTTCATGGACAAGCTCACCCTCGGCGGGATGCAGGGCAATCTCCTGGCCATCATCAGCGGTGTCTTCTTCGCCGGCTCCATGGTCTCCCTGCGGGCACAGAAGGACGGGTCGCCGCTGGAGTCGATCCTCCTGGCGCACGTCATCACCCTTGCCGTCTCCCTCCCGTTCCTGCGCGCGCCATGGCCGAACGCGGCAGGCTGGGGAGGCCTGGCGTTCCTGGGAATCTTCCAGATCGGGATCGCGTCCCTGTTCCTCGCCTACGGCGTGCGCTACGTCACGGCAGTCCAGTCGCTCCTGACCTCGGTGCTGGAACCGCTCTTCAACCCGGTGTGGGTTTTCCTCGTCATCGGGGAGGTGCCGGGCCCGCGCGCGCTCGTCGGGGGCGCCGTGATCCTGGTGGCAGTGACTCTGCGCTCCGCCCTCAACCTTCGATCGGCTGTGAAAGCGCCTGCCCCCGGCTGACGAGGATCACCCCTGCCAGGATCACCACGCCCCCGAGGACCTGGCTCAGCACAACGGTCTCCCCCAGGAGAACGACACCGCCCAGCACACCGACAACCGGGATCAGGTTGATGTAGGGGCTCACGGCGATGGGCCCCAGGCGCGACAGGGAGTAGACGTAGAGGAAGTTGGAAAGCGCCGAGCAGAACACGGCGAGATAGGCGAGATTGATGCCCGGCGGCCAGCGTGATCGGCACCCACTGGTGCATTTCGAGGAGCGCGAGGGGGATGAGAAGCGCCGTACCGAACACCGACTGGTACGCGGTGATGGCGATCTCCGAGAGACGCTCGTGCAGGTTCTTGCTGAGGATGATGTAGACCACCCAGGAGAGGCACGCGCCGAACATGAAGAGGTCACCGACGATGGAGACAGCGCCGGCGTCTCCCGCCCCGGGCCGGCCGACCACGAAGACAACGCCCACGACGGAGAGAACGATGCCCACGATCGCCCGCGCCGTCACGCGGGTGCGGAAGAGCACGGCTTCGGCCAGCACCGTGATCACGGGAATGACGGCGATGATGAGGGACGCGTGCGACGCGGAGGTGAGCCGTATCCCGCGGGACTCGAAGAAGAAGTAGACCGTGACGCCGAAGAACCCGCTCACGGCGAGGGGAAGGACGTCCTTTTTCCTGAGGCGCGCCGCGGGATCGAAACGGCGCAGGAAGAGGTTGAGGATGACTGTTGCCGCCAGGAAGCGCAGGCAGACCATCGTCATGGGCGGGACACCGGAGTTCAGGATCGTCTTGGAGCTGACGAAGGAGAGACCCCAGAAAAGGACCGTTCCCCACACGGCGAGGAGCGGGAGCGTGCGTCCACTCCTTGGTGCGTCGTGATTGTCCATGGCAGGGCCCCACCGTAGCAGAAAGGCCCGTCGACGGCAAAGGGTTTCCAGCGATGCCTGGAAGGCATCGCGGGTGGTGCGGCCCGTCGCGCCTGTGCCGCCGGCGCCCCCGGGGGCGCGCCCTTACTCCAGGTGCAGCTTCTTCAGCTTCGGCGAGATGACCATCCTGCAGTAGCCTGCGCTGCCGTGCGTGTTGTAGTAGTTCTGGTGGTAGTCCTCCGCCTTCCAGAACGTCTCCAGCGGCTTTATCTCCGTCACGATGCGGCCCTTGAACTTCGCCTGCGCCCTGTCGCGCGACTTCTCGGCGGACGCCTTCTGCTCCTCGTTCGCGTACAGGATGATGGAGCGGTACTGCGTCCCCTCGTCGCCGCCCTGGCGGTTGAGAGTAGTCGGGTCGTGGGCCTGCCAGAAGATGTCGAGGATCTCGTCGTAGCTGATGAGGCTCGGGTCGAAGGAAACCTGGACCACCTCCGCGTGGCCCGTCTCGCCGGTGCACACCTCTTCATAGGTAGGGTTCGGCGTGGAGCCTCCCGCGTACCCGGGCACCACGGAGAGAACTCCCTCGATGCGCTGGAGGACGGCTTCCGTGCACCAGAAACATCCGCCGCCGAACGTTGCGATCCCGTGCCCGTTCGCTGCCAAGTCGATCATAGCGCCCTCCGAACAAGAATCTAACCATTCGGGGGACGCTCGGACAATCTCCTCAGAACCCCATGGCGCAGCCGTCGGCGCGGGGGTCGCTGCCCCCCCGGTAGACGCCGCCCTGGTCACGGAGGATGACCTGGCCCTTGCCGAACATCGCGCGCGCGTGGCCGCTGACCGGAGCGCTCACCGCGTGCCCGAGCGCCGCCAGCCCCTGTGCCAGCGCGACAGGGACGCCGTCCTCCAGGTGCACCGTCGGCCGGGTGCCCTGCGGATCCACGAAGAACCGGGGCCGGTCCAGGGCGGCCTGCGGGTCCTCGTCATCGTCGAGGAGCGCGGTGACCACCTGGACGTGTCCCTGCGGCTGCATGAAGCCGCCCATGACGCCGAACGGGCAGTACAGGGAGCCGTCGGCTCGCGTGATCATGCCGGGGATGATCGTGTGGTAGGGCCGCTTGCGCGGGGCCAGCGCGTTGGGATGGGAAGGGTCAAGCGAGAAGTTGAGGCCGCGGTTCTGCAGCGTGAATCCCCAGTCCCTGCCCGCGGGGCCGGGGACGATGCCCGTGCCGAAGCCCACGTAGTTGGAGTTGATGAACGAGCAGGCGTTGCCCATGCGGTCGGCCGCGCAGAAGTAGACCGTGTCGCTGCCGGTGTTGCCGCGGAGGCCCGCGCCGGGAGCGCCCGGCGTGCCATGGCGTGCTTCCCGCATCGCCGTTTGACGATCGATGAGACGTCGACGGCCGGCCGCGTAGGTTTCGGACAGCAGCTCGGCGAGCGGTGCCGGCGCGACAGAGGGGTCCGCCACGAAGCGCAGCGCGTCGGCGAAGCCCAGCCGCATGCTCTCCACCACGAGGTGCCAGCGCTCCACGGACAGGGGCGCCAGCGAACCGATGGCGAGGCCGTCGAGGATGGCGAGTGCCAGGAGCGCGGCAAGGCCCTGCCCGTTGGGCGGACACTCCCAGACCCGCATCCCCCGGTAGGGCACGCTGATCGGCTCTTCCCAGGTCGATGCGTGGCGGGTGAGGTCCTCGACACTCATGACGCCGCCTGCCTGCTGGACCGCCCTGGCGATGTCCCGCGCGATGCGACCCTCGTAGAACTCCGCCTTCCCGTCATCAACGATCGCGTGGAATGCCCGGGCAAGTCCCGGGTTGCGGAAGATCTCCCCTTCGCGGGGCCCGCGTCCGCCAATAGTCAAAGCCTGGCCGCCCGGCGCAGAAGCGAGGATCCCCTGCGCGCCGTGGGACCAGTGCACCGAGGTCAGCGGCGACACCGGGAAACCGTCCTCCGCAAGCCGGATGGCAGGAGAAAGCACGTCGTACAGCGACAGGGAGCCGTGGCGCTTGAGCATGTCGCACCAGCCGGCGCACGCGCCGGGAACGGTGACGGTGTGAGCATGGAAGGGATTCCGGAAGGAGCCGTCCTTTTCCAGGCCCTGGCTCCGGACCAGGTCGATGCTGAGCGCGGCGGGCGCCCGGCCCGAGCCGTTGAGCGCCGTGATCTTCCGTGTGCCCGCGTCGTAGTAGAGGGCAAAGCAGTCACCGCCGATTCCCGTGGAGCACGGCTCGGTGACGTTCAGCGCGGCGGCCATGGCCACCGCGGCATCCGCCGCGTTCCCTCCCGCCATCAGGATGGAAAGACCGGCCTGTGATGCCAGCGGCTGGCTGGATGCGACCATGCCGCGCCGGGCCATGACGGTGGACCGGCGGGACTGGAAGAGGGGCTCGCGGGAGGCGCTGACGGGCATCAGGGCCTTCCGGGGCGGGACGCGGCCGGCCTCACGCGCGGACCTCGGAAAAGAGAAACCGCTTCACTTTCCTGGTCGAGGTCTTGGGCAGCTCGACCGTCGAGACATCGAAGCTGCCGGGGATCTTGTAGACCGCTGCGCCGGCCATGCACTTCTGGATCTCCGAGCGCACGAGGGCTCGTACCTCGTCGGGGCGAAGGGCAGCGCCCCGCTCCTTCTCCGCGGCCTTGAGCACCTCGGGGTCGGGGTAGACGATGGCGTGCGGGTACTCCCCGCCGTCCTTGTCCAGCTTGCCGATGACGACATTCTCGGCGAGCAGCGGACTCGTGGAGAGAAGGTTCTCGATCTCCTCCGGGTAGATGTTCTTGCCGCCCTTGGTGACGATGATGTTCTTCAGCCGGCCGGTGATGAAGAGGTACCCGTCTCTGTCCTGCCGCCGATATCACCCGTGTGCAGCCAGCCGTCGGCGTCGATGACTTCGCGTGTCTTTTCAGGCTGGTTGTAGTACCCCAGCATCACGTTGGGTCCCCGCGCCAGGATCTCCCCGTTGCCGTTCGCGTCCGGCTGGTCGATGCGCACCTCGACGTTGTACAGGGGCAGGCCGACAGAGCCGGGCCTGTTGTGCGCCGGGCAGGTGGAGGAGAGAACGGGCGATGTCTCGGTGAGGCCGTACCCCTGGTAGGTCACAAGACCCAGCGCCTCCATGCCGTCAATGACGTCCTTTGCGATGGGGCCTCCGCCCGAGATGAAGAAGCGCAGCCGGGCTGACACCGAGCTCACGTGCCACGGAGGCGAAGAGCAGCTTCCCGATGCGGAGGCGGAACGCCTTGAAGAAAAAGCTGCTCACCGCGAGCATCACGGAGAACAGCGCCTTCACCACCGGTCCCTTCGCCTTCACGTTCGCGAGGACGCCCTTGTAGATCTTCTCGATGAGGAGGGGCATGGCGGGAATGCAGGTGGCACCCGTGTCCTTCATGATCCCGATGAGCACGTTCGTCTTCATGGACGGCACGGAGGTTATGCGCCCATACGTGAGAAGCGGTGTGAAGATTCCCATGGAGGTGGGATAGGTGTGGTGGAAGGGAAGGACGATGATCCAGTTGTCTCCCGGCCCCAGGGGGGTCGTCATCTGCACCGCGTCCCCGTTTTCCACGAGGTTGCGGTGGGAGAGCATGACGCCCTTCGGCGTCCCCGTGGTTCCGGAGGTGAAGATGAGCGCGGCGAGATCGTCCGGTGCAACGGCCGCGGCAGCGTACGGGTCCTGCGCGGACCGGCGCGTCGCGCGCCCCTGGTCCACCAGGTCGGCAAAAGAGAGGACCGCGCGGTCCCCGACCGGGGCGGCCGCGGCTGCCGTGTCGAAGAGGACGACCGTTCGCACCGCCGGCGGCAGCGCCCGGCTCACTTTCTCCAGGTATTCGGCTGACGTGAACACCATGCACGCCCCGCTGGCAAGCATGATGGAGCCCAGCTCCTCCGCCTTCAGAAGGATGTCATAGGGGACAATGACGGCACCGACGCAGGTCACCGCGAGGTAGGTCATCACCCACTCGCTGCGGTTCTCCGAGATGAGGCCGACCCGGTCACCGGGGCGCACGCCGCGCCCCGGATGGCCGCGCCGAGGTTCCGCACGATCTCCCGCAGCTCTCCGTAGCTCTGTGTCTGGTAGCCCTCCGGCCGCTTCATCGTGAGGGCCGGCTGGGAGAGCATGTCGTCCCGGAAGCTCTCCACCATTTCCCGGATGGAGTGCACGTTGCGCGAATCCTTGATCCTGTTGACCTGCATTGTGCCTCCTCGGGGCCGTTCTCAGGATCCCGGCTCGATGACCAGCTTTCCGAACACGGCCGTCGCCTTGATCTCGAGGGCCGGCGCACCCTCCTTGAACGCGGGGGTGCGGTAGTCCGACTCCCCGAAAGACACGGAACCCCGGTTGGGCGCCTCGATGCTCCCGAATGCGGCGGACATGGCCACGTGGGTGGGAACGCGCGGGTCCAGGCGAAGCACGCCGCTGCCGAACACGACGTTGACCTGCGTGTGGACGCTGGCGCTTCCCACGGTGGCTCCCGTCAGGTCGACGGTGCCCGTGCTGAAGATCACGTTGTAGTCATGGCCGTTGTCCGGCGTATACGGCAGCGTGGACTCGGAGAAGACCATCGTGTTGCGGTCACGGATCACCGGTCCCTGGACCAGGACGCGGATCCCGACATACACAAAAATGACGGCGACGATGATGCGGAAAACGGGAATGTGGACCGGTACGTAACGCCGCAGAAGAAACCATACACCCAGGGCGATGAGCACGATGCCCCAGAACACTCCATCAAAGATGGTTGCCATTTTCATCCCTTCTCCCTCGGATACCTTGGATGATCGTGGGCGCACCGCGCCCCTGTCAAGCGGCGGCCTGTTCGCTCCTACTCAGGCTCGCGCCAGCGGCCTGTACTCAGGCTCGCGCCAGCGGCCTGTACTCAGGCTCGCGCCAGCGGCCTGACGCTAATAGAACACCGCAGGAGAACCGGTCTGCTACGAGGCGGCCACGCGGCCGCGGAGGGCTTCCCATGCGTCGAGGAAGGTGGGAAAGCTCATGTCAGCGTTCGCCGAGCTGTCACGGGAAGCGAGCTCGGCAACGAACGCCACGGGGATGCCCGCCCGGCGGGATGCCTCGATGCCGGCGGGGGAGTCTTCAAACACCACGGCGTCGGCGGGGCTGACGTGCAAGCGGTCGAGTGCCAGGAGGTAGCCTTCCGGGTCCGGCTTGCCGCGCGCGCAGTCTTCGTCCGCGAGGACGAACCGCACTACCTCCGGCCGCATCGCGATGTTCTCCATCATCATGCTGAGCTCTTCCCGCGTCGAGCCGCTGACGATCCCCTGCGGCACGGGAAGGGAGAACATCCTGTCGATTCCGGTGGCGACCCGCAGCTTCTGCCCGGCGAGAAAACGCCTCTTTATCGACAGGAATTTCCGCCAGATCTCCTCCCGCGGGTCCCGGAGGTCCCTGTGCTCCGCCAGCCAGGCGAAAACGCCGGACCAGGAGAAGCCGTAGAGGTAGTCCAGCTCCTCGCGCGAGAGGTCGACGCGGTACTCGCTGCGCAGGAGCTCCGCGAACATCATGTCGTTGAGCCGCTCGCTCTCGACGATCGTGTCGTCGAAATCGTAGATGAGGGCGCGTACGTGTCGTGGAATGGCGTTCATCTGCGGTGGACTCTACAACCGGGGAGAGCCCGGGGGCAATGCCGCACCCCGCGAAATTTCTCTCCCCGGAGGCTGTTCCGGGGCGGCGGGCGTGCTACATTGGGGCTGAGAAGGAAACTCCCTGATGCGGCTGAAAAACTACAACGAGGATCTCGTCCTCGAGACGGTCAAGATCGTCCTCAAGGACCGCCCGGACATACACCCGACGCGGGCATTCATGCTCGATGTCGCCGCCTATGCCCTCAACCGGATTCCCCCGAAGTACATCACGAGCGAGCGGGGCTTCACCCGCGAGTTCGTCCAGGGGAACAACGGGAACGGGGATGGCGGGGAGAAGCTCATCAACGTCATCGAGCTGATCACGCTCGTCAACAGGGCGGTGGAGGTCGTTGCACGCCAGGCGGCACAGGCGTGGAACCGGCGCGACAGGAAGCCGGTGGCGGCGGAATCGGTGGACGGCGTCCCCCTGCGCCTCACCTACTTCTACAACATGCCCCACATCTTCGGACGCGTGGTCGACGCCGCGGACGGCGCGCCCGTCATCGCCGCCGAGGCCACCCTCTGGATCAATGACAGCGTGTCGGTCCCCGCCGAGGCGGGCTGGCGCAACCCCTACAAGACCAACGAGCAGACGCAAGGGGTACTTCAGCTTCTGGCCGCAGGTGGAAATGGGTGAGGCGGAGAATCTCCGGGTGGAGATGCGCATCGGCTTCGAGCCGACGGCTACCAACCCTCCTTCTTCCGCAAGATCATGAAGGTGCCCGGGGAGTTCTTCGTGCATGACTACATCCGCGGTGACAAGCTCCTCGACGTCGGAAGCCTTTCCCTCGAGCGCACGTAGCAGCGATCGTCACCGAACACCCCTCCCCGTCCACCTCGCTTGCCTTCTCCCTGGTGAGCCTGTACCTTTTTCCTGGCGATGGCGAACGTCCCATGGAGGGCCCATCATGGAACCAAGGAAGATCGCCCCGGATGCCTTGAAGCGCGTGTTCGCCGATCTGAAGACCGGCAGCGAAAAGGCGATCGGGACGTGGCTCTATAAAGGATACCGGGTGCAGGTAAGCCGCTACAAATCGTCAGGGACGGAGCGTTCGGCGCTCCTCTACCGCAAGCGGCGCGACGAGGGATTATGTGTCCGGTGCGGGACGAGGGTCACGCGCAAGAACCCGTTGACAGGAACCCTCTACCGCCTGTGCGACACGCACCGCAAGGAGATCGACCGGACGTAGGAAGACGCGCGCCGGCGTTCAGCGGTGCACCGCGTACGCGACGATCCCGATGTACTCGCGGAGCGCAAGGAAGCTGTCGGCGAGCGACTCGAAGCTCGGAAGGAATGCGCTCGCGCGCGCCACCCTTCCCAGGCTCAGCGCGCCCGCGGGCACGGGAACGGCCTCCACCCCTGCGCGACGGAAGGAAAGCATTGCCCGCGGCATGTGCCAGGCCGACGTCACCAGCGCCACGCGGCCCATCTTCCGCTCCCCCAGGATCTTCTTCACTTCGCGTGCGTTTTCCCAGGTGGTTCGACTGCGCCTCTCGCTGATGATCATTCCGGCGGGAAGCCCCATCCCTTCCAGCGTCCTGGCAGCGATCTCCGCTTCCGGCTCCATCCCCCGAGGAAGACCATGTGCGACCGCCGCTCGCGATGACGGGAACGTCCAGCGTGCGCGCGAGCGTGAACCCTCCGACGAGGCGCTGCAAAGCCACGGCAGAAAGCTCACGACCGCTCACTCCCCCGCCGAGCACGACCACCGCGTCGACCTTCGGCGCTGCTCCCGTGAGCGCCGGGTAGCGATTCTCCAGGGGGCGCAGGAGAAAGGAGGCGAAGGCCTCCGTGGAGAAGGCAAGGACAACGAGAATCGTCGCCCCGGAAAGCCACGCGGCCGCCCGCTTCCGGCCGGCGATCGTGAGGCCGATGCTCACCGCGACCAGCACGACGAACAGGAGCGGTGAGAGCACCACTGCCGAGAGAATCCCTGTCACGACCGTCATGGCGTGCGAGTATACGCGGGGCCGGGAGTGTCAGGGTGACGACGGCGCCACTGCCCCTTCCTCGACAGGCCGCGCGGCAGGGTCCGGGAACCGTGTCACCAGGTACTGGTAGCGCTCTTCCATCTGCCGGCTCGTGGAATAGGTGTTCACGGTGTAGCGCAGCGGGTTGGTGATGATGGCAGCCATCCTCCTCATCTGGTCGAGGCTGAGGTTTCCCACCGCGGTCCCGTAGGAAGAGACGGAGGCTGCGCCGATGCCGAAAATCCCTTTCCCCCACTCGATGTAGTTCAGGTAGAGCTCGAGGAGGCGCCCCTTCGACAGGACGAGGTCCATTTCCAGGGCGATGAGGGATTCCAGGTACTTGCGGAAGTAGGTCTTGCGTGGCGTGAGGAAAAGATTCCGCGCGAGCTGCATGGGTATGGTGCTGCCCCCGAGGACCGTCCACCCGATGGACGAATTGATATTCCACGCATCACGCAGCGCGCCGAGGTCCACGCCCCTGTGCTGGTAGAAATGCATGTCTTCCAGCCGGACGACCATGTTTCGGAAGACCAGGGGGATCTGGCGCAGCGGGACGAAACGCGTCGGGTGGACCGTCTCGTGCGTCGTGACCCGGCGGTAGAGCATGAGCGCGGTCGTCGGCGGGTTCACCTTCAACAGCAGCAGGCTGGCCAGGAGGACGATGAGGATGAGCGCGGCGTGACCGAGGAGTGCGAGCCAGAGAAACGCCCGGAGCGCCTTTCCGAACACGCGTGCGGGCTTCACGGTGTCCCTCAGCCATGCCAACAGGAGCGCTGTGGTCTCGGAAATGCGGTCAAACACGGGCAGTACCGATCGCCACCGTACGGTCTGCGGCCGGCGTCGTCAAGGCCCCTCGTGATAGACTGGCGGCGTGAAGAATGCTGCATCGGTCGGAGAAGCACGGCGAAGGCTCCCGCGGGACTTCATCGCGTCGCTGGACGCCCAGTTCCCCCAGGCCACCGCCGAGCGGATCCTGCGCGGCATGGGCGCCGGGCGGCGGACGACGCTGCGCGTGAACACGCTTCGCTTCGACGCGGCAGCGCTCATGCGCTTTCTCGCCGAACGAGCGATCAAGGCGCGCCGCATTCCCTGGTACCCTGATGCCTTCCTCCTTGTCTCCGCGGACGAGCGTGACGCGGAGGAATGGCAAATCTACCGGGAAGGGCGCATCTACCTGCAGAGTGTTTCAAGCATGATCCCCGCGCTCGTGCTGGCGCCGGGTCCCGGCGAGCGGGTCCTGGACATCGCGGCGGCGCCGGGGAGCAAGACCACCCAGATGGCGGCACTCATGGAAAACCGCGGGTCACTCCTTGCCAACGACGTGGACCCGGTGCGGGCCGAGCGGCTGGCATACAACATCCGCCTGCAGGGCAGCACCATGGCCGAAGTGCGCGTCGGCCGCGGGGAAAAGGTCGGGGAGGAGATGCCGGAATCCTTCGACAGGGTCCTTGTCGACGCGCCCTGCTCGGGGGAAGGGCGGTTCATCGTGTTCCAGCCGGGTACCTCGCGTTCATGGTCGCAGAAGCTGGTGAGCGAATGCGCGCGGATGCAGAGACGGCTCCTGGCAAGCGGCGCGCGCGCGCTGAAGCCGGGGGGAGTGCTCGTGTACTCCACCTGCACCCTCAACGGCGAGGAAAACGAGGGCATGGTGCAGTGGGCTATGGAGACGCTGTCCCTTCGGCCCGAGAAGTCTCCCCTCGCCATCCCGGGCTCCTTTGCCGGCATGGCCCGCGGCCGGGACCCTGCCGTGGGTCTCTCGCTGCGCATCTTTCCCGACGAGGAGCGCGAAGGCTTCTTCGTGTGCCGCCTGAGGAAGGCCTTGCCTGGACGGGGCGGCTATGCCTCGCGGACGTCCGTGTAATTCCTGGTGACCGCGTCGCCGTGCATGAAGACCGAGAGACCGTTCACCGCGTACCGCGTAGCGGTCGCGATCACCCCTTCCTTGCGGAGCCTGCGTCCCGATGTGCGCAGCTGGAAGCGGAAGTCGAAGCGCACGCGGCCAATCGGCACGAGCCGTGTTGACAGGGCGGTGTCTTCGCCGTAGAAGGCGATGCTCATGTCGTAGCCGCCCACGCTCTCCAGGCAGCGCCGGCGTACGACGTAGTTGCCTCCCTGGAGCATCGCGCCGCGGCGGAAGACGTACTGGATGACCTCGTCGAAGAGGACCCAGGCGCAGAGATACCAGAGCATGACGAAGAGCTGGGTGAAGGACGAGAGGTCATAGTAGAGGTACGGCCCGCTCAGGGCGGCAAGCCGTGGGGAGCGCTCGAAGGCAGAAACGGCGCGCCGGGTCCAGCCCTTCTTTACCATTGTATCGGCGTCGATGCATGCCAGGAGCTCGCCGCGGGCGGCCAGGAATCCGGACTGCCGGGCGAAGCTGAGCCCCTTGCGAGGCTCCGACACCACGCGCACCCCGGGCAGCGCCGACGCGATGGCCGCGGTGCGATCCGTGCACGCGTTGTCCACGACGATGATCTCCACGGCGTGGCCGCATCCCCGAGCGTCGCGCTGGACGGAAGCAATGCAGCGCCCGATGGTCCGCTCTTCGTTGTACGCAGGTATCACGAAACTGATCATCATATGACGGTGACTATAGCGCGGCCTGCCCCTCCTGTCTCAGCGCGGCAGGGGGCCGAAATACTGGTAGAACCAGCACCGAAGGTTCCCGTTGTAGAGCTTGCGGTTGCGCGACGCACGGCCGCCGAAGAAACGGGGGAACTCCTCGTCCGCCGAGAGCGCGAACAGCGACCACGTCGGCAGGCGGCGGAAGAGGGCACCCATCTCGCCCGCCAGCGCCCGCGCCTCGCGGATGTCACCCAGCCTCTCACCGTACGGGGGATTGCACACGATGCACCCGTAGTCGGCCTCCGGGCGGAAGTCGGAGAGAGGCGCGGCGCGGAAGCGGACGAGGCCCGCAACGCCCGCCGCGCGGGCGTTGCCCTCGGCGATCCCGACCAGGCCCCTGTCACGGTCCGAGGCGTGGAGCTCGATATCCAGGCCGCGCCGCGCCGACGCGCGCGCACTCTCCCGTTCCTCCGCCCACGCGGAGGCCGGCAGGAGCGGCCACTCCTCTGCCGCGAAGCTCCGGGCGAGCCCGGGCGCCGCGTGGGACGCGATGAGCGCCGCCTCGATGGCGATCGTGCCCGAGCCGCAGAGGGGATCGGCGAACGGCCGATCGGGATCCCAGCGCGAAAGGAGCACCAGGGCGGCGGCAAGGGTCTCGCGCAGGGGCGCCGGGCCGGTTCCCCTGCGGTACCCGCGCTTGTGCAGTCCCGGTCCCGTCGTATCGAGGTAGATCGTGGACCGATCATTCAGGAGGATGAGCTCCACGTCGTAGGCAGGGCCCGTCTCGGCGACGCGCGCGGTGCTCCTGCCCCTGCCGTCCCCGCTGCGGCCCGCGATCGCGTCCATGATCGCCTTCTTCGTCACCGACTGGATGGACGGTACCGAGGTCAGGGCTGACTTCGCACTGCGGGCATTCACGGTGACCGACGGGGTGGTGCCGACGAGGTCGCGCCAGGGCAACGAACGCACCCCTTCGTAGAGCGTGCCGAAATCAGGCGTGGCGAGCTCGCCCGCCTGCAGGAGAACGCGGTCCGCGGTGCGCAGCCACAGGTTGCTCCGCGCGATCTCCGTCGGGCCGGCCTCGAACAGGACGCGCCTGTCCTCGGTGCGCGTGACGGCCACCCCGAGTGACTCGAGCTCTCCCCTCACGACGGCTTCCAGCCCGAAGCTTGCCGTCGCGGCGCACTGAAATCGCCCCGCCATCGACGGTGAGTATATTGGAGCCCGCGGGGGAATGGCTATGGATCTGGCGGCGGCGCTGGTGCGGAAGGCTGATCAGGCGCCGCGGTAAGCGGTGAGGTCGCGGCGCTCCGCCGCCACCATCTCGTCGAACATCGCGTCGATCTCTTCCGGCGAACAGACCGCTGCCGTGAGCGGGTCAAGAAGCAGGGCGTGGCGCGCGGCGCGCAGGTCACGGCCAAGCACGGCCGCCACCATGAGCTCGTGAACGGCCATGTGCGCGGCGTCCAGCGCCGCCATCTGGGGCGGCAGCGAGCCGAAGCGCACCGGGTGCAGGCCCGCTGCATCGGCCAGGACCGCCACCTCGACGCATCCGGCGGCCGGCAGGTTGTCTATGAGACCCGCGTTCAGCAGGTTGCCGTGCACGACACGGGGACCGCGGCACTCGATGCCTTCCATGATGATGGAAGCAAACTCGCCGCTGCGCTGCAGGGTGAGCGGTGACCTCCCGTCCAGGATCTCGCGGATGGAGTCGTCGCCCCCCTGGCGCCATGACGGCCAGTTTTTCGTGTAGTAGCCGCTTTCGCCGCGATAGCCTCCACGGGTGTAGCGCGCGATGAGATCGGGCCTCTTGCGGAAATAGGGCAGGTACTCGGAAAGGTGCCCGCTCGACTCCGTGACAAACGCGCCGAAGTGCTTCATCACTTCGAAGCGCACCGGGTCCGCCTCGTAGAGCTCGGGGTCGCGGGCGAGCTCGGCCAGCCGCGGGTACATGTCTTTTCCCCGGTGGCTGAGCTCGGTGAACCACGCCAGGTGGTTGATCCCGGCACAGCGCCATGTCAGCTCTTCCTCCGGCAGGTCCAGGTAGGCGGCGAGCTGCTCGAGGGTGTTCGGGACCGAGTGGCAGAGGCCGATCACCTGGAGGCGGCTGCACCGCAGGGCCAGGAGGGTGAGCGCCGACATCGGGTTCGTGTGGTTCATGACCAGGGCGCGGGGGCAGATCTCCTCGATGTCGGCGATGATCTCCTGCCACGAGGGGCCGGTGCGCAGCATCTTGAAGATGCCGCCGGGGCCGATCGTGTCGCCTATGCACTGGTCCACGCCGTACTTCAGCGGGATCTCGTAGTCGTGGCGCACGTTGCGAAGACCCGCCACCTCGATGGTATTGATGACGTAATCGCACCGGCGAAGCGCCTTCCTCCGCGCCGTCGCGGTTTCCACCGTCCAGGAGCGCCCCGACGCTTTCACCATCGCCTCGCCGATACGATGCGCCAGCTCGAGCCGGCCCTTGTCGATGTCGACGAGGACGAAGGTACCGGTCTCGAAGCCGGGGGTGCACAGGATGTCAGTCATGAGCTGGCGGCAGAACACCGTGCTCCCGGCGCCGAGGATGACGATGCGGAGGGGCCGAGCCGCTGCCACCGGGTCCTCCGAGCGAGCGGCGGGTCGCGCGACGGCTGCAGGCGCGGCATCCTTTTTCTCCCCGACAGTATCGCTCACCGTTATCTCGACCGACCCCACCTCCCGGGACAGGAGCTCCAGCCTGATGGAATGGCGTCCCGGTGCCAGTCGCTGCCCGTCCAGGCGGAAGGTCACCGCCGCCCCCGCGCGTAGTGCGAGAGGTGCCTCGCCGGAAAGCGTGCCCGCGGCTCGGAACTCGGCTGGGTGCTGGAGCACCGTAACGGCGGCGCCCTGCAGAGAGGCACCGTCGACGTGCACCGCGCCGATGCCGATGAGAGTGCCCGCGCCGACCCGGTTGCGAAGTGAGAACTCGCAGCCCTCCGGCGTGTTGACGAGGCTGGATTGTATGTACAGGCGATTGAGCACGAAGCGGGGAAGAGCAAGCATCCCGGTATTGTATGAACGCCGCCGAGCATCAGCAAGCACCCTCGGGCACAGCACAGCAGTTCTCAGTTTGACGCCGAGGGAACGAATTCTCATTTTGCAAGACTCTCGAAGGGCCGTTCCTGGCCCTTTTCATGGGTCTGCGATCCTGTTGAAGGTGCAAAATGAGAATCGCTGGGCACAGCACGGGCGAGGGCCCACAGGGCGCTGTACCTCGCGCGCCGCTCTTCGTACAATCGCCTGCGATGGAAGGCCTGGCAGCGCTGATCGAGCTCCTTTCCCTGCGCATCGACGACACGGGCGCCTGGTCCCTCACGTCCGACGAGCTTCGGCTGGCCCTGGGTGCTTCACCTGTCACGTTCTGGCGCGCCGTGCACGCCCAGAGGGCACGCATCGCGCTGACCGACGCCATCGACGGGTTCACGCAGGACACCGTGGGGGACCTTGTCACGCTCCTCGAGGAGCTCGTGGGAGGCGCGGCGGAAGGCAGCCTCGCCCGGGCGGGCCTGTTCGTGCCGCACTACGAAGGTGTGGAGCTCACCGAGGAGTTTCTCACCGGCGTGGGTCGGTTCTGCGCGGCCCACGAGGTACGCACCGAGGAGCTGGAGGCGATGATCCGGCACGCCGGGAGCGTGCGGGGAGCGGTTTCCATCTATCTTGGTGAGCACTTCGACCGTGAGGCGCTGATCGCGGGGTGCGCCGAACGGTTCCAGGCCGGGCACAGGCTGCCCGAGGCCGGCCGGGCCACGGCGGAGCGGTACCTGCGGGGGCTGTTCAGCCGGCACATCCTGGACCCGCGGAGCGTCGTGAGCGTGCTGGAGGCACGCTTGAAGCTCGCCGCCGCCAACATGGGGTTCGTCGATCCCGAGGAGCGCTTCCGGGCGGGCAGCTCCCGGGAGCGTGCGGAGGGCAGCAGCCGGGGCGGAGCCCGCCGCAAGGGCGGCCGGGCGTGGGCAATCGAGGTGATGGGGCTGGACGAGACGAACGTCGACGCGGAAGCGCTCCGCGCGCGGTATCGCCACCTCATGATGCGCCACCATCCCGACGTCGACCCGGCGGGGCTGGAACGCTGCAAGGACATCAACGTGGCGTATTCCCTGCTCATGACGTCCTGAACCGCCCACAGCGCCACTTCCAGGCCGCCCGCGAGCCCTCCGGGCCGCCCGCGAGCCCTCCGGGCCCGCCGCGAGCCCTCCGGGCCGCCCGCGAGCCCTCCGGGCCGCTGGGGGCATTGAAAAGAGCGCTCGCGGGGTCTATTTTTGTGCAGCAAGGAGAAAACATGAAGCGAATAGCAATGATACTCGTAATCGGAGTCCTCGCGGTGGCGATGGCACCGGCGCAGAGCGTGGATTTCACGACATTCCAGGCAGACTTCCAGACCTTCGCTACAGCCGTTGCCGGCACCCTCGCCTCTACGGCGGCAGGAACGGGTCTCGCGTGGACCCCCGCGTACATCGGGCAGTTTCCTCACCTCGGCCTCGGCGTGAGCGTCGGCGCGGGCCTCATCCCCTACGCGGCCGTTGAGCCCATCTTCAGCATGCTCGGCGTCACGCTCCCGTCAAGCCTCTCGATGTTGCAGACTTATGGCATCCCGCTACCGGGTGCGACCATTGACGCCCGCATCGGCGGGTTCATCCTGCCGTTCGATATCGGTCTGAAATTCGGCTACTTCCCGCCCCAGGAGCAGAGTCTTCTCGGCAGCATCCAGCTCAACTACCTCATGGCGGGCGGCGATGTGCGCCTGGCGCTGCTGAAAGACGAGGGTCTGATGCCGGCCCTGTCGGTCGGTGTGGGCTACACCTACTTCCAGGGGAGCGTTGGACTTCCCGGCGTCATTTCCGGCAACACGGTCCTGGACGTTTCCCAGGCAATGAACCTCGAGGGGTACCCCGGAACACACCTCCTGACCCTCAGCAGTCCTACCCTCGCTTTCAACTGGCAGAGCAGCGTGATCGAGGCCAAGGCGCAGCTCAGCAAGAAGATACTTATCCTCGTGCCGACCATCGGGGTGAGTGCCGCGTATGGGATCTCCACGGCGGGCGGTGGGTTGAACTCGACGCTGAGCTACACTGGTCCGAACAGCCTTGCGACGGTCCAGCAGGTCTTCCAGACCCTCGGGTACACGTTGCCGTCCGCGACAGGTATCGCCGTGAGCGCCGCCTCCAACGGCTGGGCCTTCAGCGCCTTCGGCGGGCTCGGCATCTCCCTCCTGATCCTCGACCTCGATGTCAGCGCAAACTACAACATCCTCACGGGTTCTCTCGGCGGCGGTGTGAACGTCCGCATCCAGATCTGACCCGGCGCGCGCTGATCTGACGTGACGATGGCCGGCGGCGACGCCGGCCGTTCCTTTTCCGGCGATTCCATCACGAGTTGACCCCGCTTCCCAGCGCCGCTATCCTTGCCTGCATGATTGGCTACCCGTTCAGCGACATCGAAAAGAAGTGGCAGAGATACTGGGCCGAGAACAAGACGTTCCGCGTGACGGAGGACCCGGCCGTGCCGCGCGAAAAGCGCAGGTACGTCCTGGACATGTTCCCCTACCCCTCCGCTGCCGGCCTTCACGTGGGGCACCCGGAAGGGTACTTCGCCACCGACATCTACTGCCGCTACCTCCGCATGAACGGCTACCAGGTCCTCCACCCCATGGGCTTCGACTCCTTCGGCCTGCCGGCGGAGAACTACGCCATCAAGACCGGAACGCACCCGCGCGTCTCCACCGAGCAGAACATCGCGCGCTTCACCACGCAGATAAAGTCGCTGGGCTTTTCCTATGACTGGGACAGGCGCATCTCCTCC
Organism: uncultured Spirochaetota bacterium; assembly: GCA_963768665.1. GTDB lineage: Bacteria > Spirochaetota > Spirochaetia > SZUA-6 > Fen-1364 > Fen-1364. The sequence goes on from CAVYIU010000010.1 coordinate 286,633, forward strand.
TGCGAGCCCGAGTACTACCGCTGGACCCAGTGGATCTTCCTGCGCTTGTGGGAGAAGGGCCTGGCATACGAGGCGGAGGTGCCCATCAACTGGTGCCCGTCCTGCCTCACCGGCCTGGCCAACGAGGAGGTGAAGGACGGCCTCTGCGACCGCTGCGGCACGCCGGTCACGCGGCGCAACCTGCGCCAGTGGATCCTGCGGATCACCGCGTTCGCCGAACGGCTGCTCGCCGACCTGTCGCTCCTGGACTGGTCGGACTCGCTGAAGCTCATGCAGACGAACTGGATCGGCAGGAGCGAAGGGGCCAACGTGCGCTTCGCCCTCGCCGCGGGGACGGGTCACATCGAGGTGTACACCACGCGCCCCGACACCCTCTTCGGCGCCACCTATATGGTGCTCTCCCCCGAGCATCCCCTGGTGAAGACCATCACCACGGCGGCGCAGAAAAAGGCGGTTGAGGACTACATCAAGGCCGCCGCCATGAAGTCGGACATGGAGCGCACCGAGCTCGCGAAGGACAAGACCGGCGTGTTCACCGGTGCCTTCGCGGTGAACCCCGTGAACGGGAAGAGGATCCCGGTCTGGATCTCGGACTACATCCTTCTCTCCTACGGGACCGGGGCCATCATGGCGGTGCCGGGACACGACGAGCGCGACTTCGAGTTCGCGAAGAAGTTCGCCCTGCCCATCGTCCAGGTGGTGTCGAAGGACGGCATCCTGCGCGAGCTGGAAGCGGCGGACCCCGCGGACGGGATTGCCGTCAACTCGGGCGAGTTCGACGGGCTTTCCACGCCGGAGTTCAAGAAGAGGATCGTGGCTTGGCTGGAAGCGAAGGGGATCGGCAAGCATGCGGTGAACTACAAGCTGCGGGACTGGATCTTCTCGCGCCAGCGCTACTGGGGCGAGCCCATTCCCCTCGTGCATTGCCCGAAGGACGGCACCGTCGCCGTCCCCTACGACCAGCTCCCGCTGAAGCTCCCCGAGGTGAAGACCGTGAAGCCGACGGGCACGGGCGAGAGCCCGCTGGCCGGCATCCCCGAGTGGGTGAACACCACCTGCCCGAAGTGCGGCGGCCCCGCGAAACGGGAAGACAACACGATGCCGCAGTGGGCGGGATCGTGCTGGTACTACATCCGCTACCTGGACCCGCAGAACGACAAGGCGCTCGCGCGCGCGGGACAAGATCGACTACTGGCTGCCGGTGGACCTGTACGTCGGCGGCGCCGAGCACGCGGTGCTGCACCTGCTGTACGCCCGGTTCTGGCACAAGTTCCTCTTCGACGAGGGCGCTGGTGAACTCGCCCGAGCCGTTCATGCGCCTCATCAACCAGGGCATGATCCTCGGCGAGGGCGGCGTGAAGATGTCCAAGAGCCTGGGCAACGTGATCAATCCCGACGACATCGTGCGCGACTTCGGCGCCGACACGATGCGCGTCTACGAGATGTTCATGGGACCGCTGGAGGTCTCCAAGCCGTGGTCCACGCGGGGCATCACCGGCGCGAAGCGGTTCCTGGAGCGGATCTGGCGCATCACCGAGATCCCCCTCACTGACGAGGAACCCTCCGGCGAGCTCCTCCGCGTGCTGCACAAGACCATCAAGAAGGTGAGCCATGACACGGCCCGGCTGGAGTTCAACACGGCCATCGCCCAGATGATGATATTCCTCAACGAGGCGGCCGGGCTTCCCCGCATGCCGCGGAAGCTCTGGACCCCGTTCGTCCTCATGCTCTCCCCCTACGCGCCGCACCTGGCGGAGGAGCTCTGGGAGAAGCTCGGCAACGCCCCGTCCATCTCTCGCCAACCCTGGCCGTCGTGGAAGGAAGAGCTGACCACGGAGGACCTCATGGAGGTCGTCTTCCAGATCAACGGCAGGATTCGGGCCAAGGAAAGCTTCCCCGTGGGAACCGGGGAGGACGCGCTCAAGGAAAAGGCGCTCGGCCACGAGCGGATCAGGGAGCTCCTGGCAGGCAAGGAGATCCGCAAGGTCATCGTGGTGCCCGGCAAGCTGGTGAACATCGTTGCGGCCCTCTGAAGCATCCTCGGCCGCCTTCCGGGCACGCCAGGCCGGCCTGGCGTCCTGGCTTTCCGCGGCAGGCATCGCCGCCTGCGTGATCGACGACGCGGAGAACCTGCGCACCAGCTCCCTGCGCTGGCTCTCCGGTCATCCCATGGATGGCGTGCTGTTCGTCTTCGCGTCCGGCCGCAGCGTGCTGGTGCCCTGGGACGTGAACACGGCCGCGGAACGCGCCGTGGTGGACCAGGTCATCCCCTCGGCCGACTTCAAGAGGTCTTTCGACCTGGCGGTCACCGGCGTGCTGCGGGACAACGGCGTGAGCGCCGGTGCGCGCGTTGAGTTTCTTTCGCGCACCTCCCACCTGCGGTGGCAGGACCTGCAGCGCCTGCTGCCCGGCGTTGAGGTCGTCCTGCGCCCTGACGGCTTCGAAACATACATCGGGAAAATGCGCATCGTGAAGGACGCCACCGAGATCGCCGCCATCGAGAAGGCTGCTGCCATCACCGACACGCTGCTGGACAAGATCGGCGCTGCGCTGGCCGCCCCGGGCGGCGCCGACGGCATGAAGGAGCTGGACATGGCCCATCTCGTCGAGCGGGAGGGCCTCGCGCTGGGCGCCGAAGGGATCGGGTTCGAGACCCTGGCAGCGGGCCCTGCGCGCAGCTGGGCCATCCACCCTTTCCCCGCGTTCTCCGCGGGACCTTTCGCTACTGCCCGGGCTTTCGATCCTGGACTTCGGGGTGAAGGTGGACGGCTACACGAGCGACGTGACGCTGACGGTCGCGCGCGGAAGGATGTCCGCGGAGCAGGAAGAGATGATCGCGCTCGTGGAGAAGGCCTACGCCGCGGCGGTTACAGCGGCGGGTCCCGGCGCTTCCCTCCAGGCGCCTGCGCGCGCGGCTGACGACGTCTTTTCCGCGGCTGGCTGGAAGATGCCGCACTCCCTCGGTCACGGTATCGGCCTGGACACGCACGAGGCGCCGCTGCTGCGCAGCCTCGGGGAGCCCGGCGACCCGGCGCTCCTCCCGGGCATGGTGTTCACTATCGAGCCCGGCCTGTACCATCCCTCCCACGGGGGCGTCCGCTGGGAAAATGATGTCCTGATGACAGAAAAGGGGGCCCGCATCCTGACGCGGGCGAAGATACTGAGAATAAAGTAGACCTGCAGGCGCGCGGCGGCCGCAAAAGGGGGCCTGGTGCCCGACGATCCATCGTTCCCCTTCTCGATCGGCTTGGGATCCCTGGCAGCGCCCGGAGCATTCCTCATAGGTCTTGTCAGGCAGGGATCGTTGCGCATCCTCGGGCAAGGTCCGGCCGTCGTCCTGCCGGCAGGCACTCTCTTCCTTGTCCCCCCGGGCTCTGCGTGCAGGCTCGTCAGAGAACCTGGAGCCGTTGCGGCCGGCTTCTCCTTCGGCCGCTCGCTCGTCGACCCCCTTTCCCTGGAGAGCTCCCTGGACCTCGTCGTAGAAGCGCTCTCCTCCCCTCTCCCGCGTCTTGCCCGGCTGCGCGCGCCCGAGCTGGCGGAAGCGGCTGCCATCTTCGCGTCCCTCGAGCGGGAGGCGAAGGACCTGCGGACCGGCTTCCCGTCCATGGTGCGCCTCAAGCTGACGGAAGCCATTCTCATCCTCGGGAGGGCAGGGTCCGAAGCGCGTGACGGCGAGAGCCCGGCGGTTCTCCGGTTCCATCCCGACGAGGCAGTGCAGCATGTCCGCGAGCGCTGCGCCGACCCGCTCACCCTCGCGGGCGTGGCGGCCCGGTACGGGATGAACCCCAGCTACTTCTCGCGTCTTTTCCACCGGCACGCAGGCATGCCGCTCGTGGAGTTCATCAACAGGGCGCGCATCCAGCGCAGCTGCCTGCTCCTGAAGCACTCCGATGCGAGCATCGTCGAGGTGGCGATCGCCGTCGGGTACAACAACCTCAGCCACTTCAACCGCCAGTTTCGCAGGGCCATGGGAGTCAGCCCCCGCGAGTACAGGCTTTCCAGCAGAAAGTAAAAAAAACACCACTTTCGCTGCGTCCCCGTGCGCGTCATTCCGTCTCCCCGGGGCGATGCTCATGTCATGAAAACACTATTCGACAGGGTCACGCTCCCCACGCGGGTCATCGTGCACCGCGAGGAGCTCACCGCGGCCGAGCTCGCCGCGATCGTCCAGAGGGGAGAGTACGCTCCCGCCGAGGGCGCGACGTGCGAGATGGAAGCGGGCGGGCAGGTCCTTGCCCGCGGCAGGATGGCGAAGCGCCGCGGGGAGTGGTTCTTCAAGGTGGTGGCGACGGCTGAGAAGGAGGAAAGGGAATGAAACTGGCAACGGTGCAACAGGTGAAGGTACCGGCGCAGGTCGTGCTGGGACGGACGGATCTCAGCCTGGAGGCGCTCTCCGGGCTGGACGTGGGCTCCATCATCGAGCTCGAGAGCCTCGCCGGTGAGCCGGTTGACCTCGTCGTCTCGGGGGAGGTCGTGGCAAAGGGCGAGGTCGTCGTCATCGACGAGAACTTCGGCATCCGCGTCACGAAGCTCGTCGCGGCGGGGAGGTGACCATGTCGTCACAGGAGACAACCGCTGCCACGGCGGCCCCCGTCCCTCGCGAGAGAATGCTGAAGATCTACGACTTCAAGCGGCCGGACAAGTTCACGAAGGACGAGATCCACACGGTCTACATGATGCACGAGACCCTCGCGCGCCAGGCGTCGAACGTCCTCTCGTCGATGCTGCGCACCACGGCGCACGTGCGCTGCGCGCTCGTCGACCAGATGACCTACGAGGAGTTCATCCGTTCGATCCCCAGCCCTGCCACGATCGCGGTGCTTGCCATGGAGCCCTTGAAGGGGGCGGCGATCATGGAGCTCGATCCTGCCGTCTCCTCCGCCATGGTCGAACGGCTGTTCGGCGGGATCGGCAGGGCATCGGCGAAGAACAGGGAGCTCACCGACATCGAGTGCGGCATCCTCGAGGGTGCGATCACCCGGCTCCTGGGTCCTTTCCGAGAGGCATGGGCAACGATTCTCGACCTTCAGCCCCGGCTCCTCGCCATCGAGACAAACCCGGGCTTCGCGCAGATCGTGGCGCCCACGGAAATGATCGTCCTGGCCGGCCTGGAAGCACAGGTGGGAGAAGCCCGCGGCTTCATCAACATCTGCCTGCCGTACCTGACCATCGAGCCGATCATTCTCAAGCTGTCCGTCCAGGCAGTCTATGCGTCGCACCGGCCTGCGGCGGCGGGGCCCAACGCCGCGGCCTCGTCGCTGCCCATGAGCGCGGAGGTCTGCTACGAGGGCGAGCGGCTCAGCGTTACGGCGCTGCTGCGCATGCGGAAAGGAACCCTCGTCCGCGTGCCGCGGTTTGCGGCGGGGGACGCGTTCCTGCAGGCGGGTGGCTCTGCGGTCCTGGGGCTCTCCGCCCAGGGGCAGCAGGGAGGCGGTGTCGTGACGTACGCCGTCGCCGCGCCCCAGGCCGGGCGCGATCTCGCAGCGCTGGGCGCCGGGCCGAGTGCCCCGGACAGGGCCGATGACCCGCTGCGCGACGCGCTGCAGGCATTGTCCGCGGAAGTGGGCGCGGGAATGAAGGGCCTGGAAGGGAAGATCGCGGAGCTCGTCCATCGCCAGGAGGAGCTCGTGGACCAGCTCGCCCTTCCCTCGTCAGGCAAGGAGCCGTCATCGCCGGAGGATGCGGGAGCGCGGAAGCGGCCGTTCGGTTTCCTGGCCATGAGCTACTGCGAAACTCTCGCGCGGTTTCTCGGCCAGGAGCATCCCCAGCTCGTGGCGCTCGTGCTCTCGTACCTGGAGCCCGGGCTCGCCGCGTGCGTCCTGGAAGCCGTCCCGCAGGAGATGCGCGTCGATATCACCGAGCGGATCTGCACGATCGGCAGGGTGTCACCCGAGGTAATGAGAGAGGTCGAGAGGATCCTCGAGAAGAAGCTGGCGGCAATCGATGCCTGGGAGGTCGCGGCGGCCGGCGGCGTCGGCGCCGTGGTGGAGATCCTCAACGTGGCAACCCGCGGCCTGGAGAAGTTCGTCGTGGAGTCAATGGAGAAGAGCAGCCCGGAGCTGGCGGAAGAGATCAAGAAGCGGATGTTCGTGTTCGAGGACATCGTCCTGCTCACGAAGGAGACCCTGGCAGCGGTGCTGGCCGAGGTAAAGCAGGAAGACCTTCTCCTGTCGCTGAAGGCGGTCTCGCCAAGCGTCCGCGACTACGTGTGGCAGTGCATGCCCGGGCCGAAAGCGTCGGCACTGCAGGCGGCACTCGAGAAGGCGGGCCCGGCGCGCCTGTTCGACGTCAACGCGGCCCAGCAAAGGATCGTCGCGGTCATCCGCGTCATGGAGGAAGAAGGAAAGATCATCGTGGCACGGCCGGGCGATCTCGTGCAGTGAAACCGCGGCGCGGCGGCCGCCTCCCGGGCCTTCCGCGCCGCTCAGCTCTCCACGTCGGAGATGCGGTACTTGTTCAGCAGGTCATCGAGCGCCTCGCGGAGGAGGACGGCTTCGCCGACGCCCTCCTCTTTGGCGAGCTTGGCGAGGCGCTCCAGCTGCGTGATGGTGAAGTGAGACGTCTTGGTGGCCATCCGTTCTTCCTGGGCGATGCACACCTTGTTGCGGCCTGTTGACTTGGCACGGTACAAGGCATGGTCCGCCTTGCGCACGATCTCGCTTCGCGTCCGGCCGTCGGACGGCCACGCAGCCACCCCGCCGCTCACCGTGGCGCGGGGTGGCGACCCATCCCTGGCGGCGGCGTCCGTTGCAGCCGGCGCCGAGCCGTCCCGCTCCAGCATGTCCCTTATGCGCTCCACCAGGAGGAATGCCTTTTCCTTCTCCATGCCGGGGAGAAGGATGGCGAACTCCTCCCCCCCGTAACGGGCCGCATACCCGGCGGAGCTCACGCACGCGTCTATGGCCGCTGCAACCACGCGGATCACGGCGTCCCCCGCGGCGTGCCCGTAGACATCGTTCACCGCCCTGCAATGGTCGATGTCGACGAACCCGAGGGAAAAGGTCCCTTTCCCGCGTGCGGCCTTCTCTGCTTCCTCCCGGTAGATCTCCTCGAACGCCCTGCGGGACAGCAGCGACGTGAGCCCGTCACGCTCGGCGCGCTCAACGCCCATGATCTGCCTCCCCGCCCGCGGCCCGCTTCAGCCGGTTGGCCGAGGAAAGCGCATCCACCACGTCGACGACACCCTTGACACCCACGTTCCACGTCCCTACCTCGTGCGTGAAGCTGAGGCCCTGCGCGGCAGCGCTCGCCTGCAGCTCCTGGAGCTTCTGCAGGGCGCTCTCGCGGTCGTTGTCGAAGAGGATCACGATCTCGTCTCCCGAGTACCAGCGGGCGATGACGTCGCTGCTGCGCAGCGGGATGGAAAACGCCGCCTTCACGCGTCGGTCCACCTCCGCGTATCCCTTCTCGCGATTGAGCTCGTGAATCCTGTCGAGATCGATGAAGACGACCGTCCGCTCTCCCCGCGGCATCACGCGGCAGAACTGGAGAAAGGCGGTGCGCGTCCACATGCCGAACACGCTGTCCCAGCTCAGCTCCTGGAGCTTGGTTGTCAGGGTGTCGATCTGGTTCTGAAAACCCAGAAACATTCCTACTGCCCTTTTGAGGGTCATCTTCATTGCATGATGGTATAATACACCAGTATATTACTTACAAGTATTACTTGATAGTATTTCATGCTCCGCTCCCCTGCTGCGGGGAGTAGCCCGGTTCGCCGGCGTCCATCTCTACAGCGAGGACGGCTGGGACGGTGATGTTTCAAGGAGAGCAGATCACCCCGGTCGCGCTCACGTCGATTTTCACCATCCTGCCTGCTGTAGTAAAAAGCTCGTGCAGCCCCGTGCTGAGGCCGGGGAGATCCAGGACTCCCTCCGCGTCCGCCGTGGCAGCGGCTCGAAACGGTGACTCCATGACCCAGCAGCCGGTGCCGACGGCAACGCGAACGTCACGACGCGGAAGGGGATCAATGTCGTAGACGCTGAAACCCCCCGAGACGATCCTTTCCATCAGGGTGTCAAGGTCGAGGTCCCAGGGATCCTGCGTTTCCCGCATCTCCCCGGCCAGGCGCGTGATGTTGAAGAGCGAGGTGTCCAACCCCGCCGAGCGCAGCGCAGCGGACACGCGCGCAACCGCGCCATCCGTCCACGTCAGCTCCAGGGAAGGCAGCCCCTGCGCTTCATGCACCGAGTCCGGAAAGATCCCGCCGGCTGGCCGAAGCACGCCCGGCTGGTCCCTGTCCGCATCGGACGGGAGCAGGGGAAAGGCGAGCACGGCAGCATTTCCCTCCTTGGCACAGTCGATGACCTGCGGCGACTCCCACCCCGCAGCGTGCGTCCGCCGCACCTCGCCCGAGCTATCGGGATAGACCAGCAGGCAATCGATCCGCGGGAACGCCGCGCGCCAGGCGTCCGGGAGCGGCGGAAGCAGGACCGTGATCCGCACCGACGGCCCGAGGGCGCAGGATACCAGCACGATTGCGGCGGCAGGGAACGTCAATCGACGCATACCGCAAGGCACGGGCCGAACGTGCCCGCCGATTGACGTGACGGAAGTGCCGCCGCTATGCTCCGCACCATGACTTCACGGGAAAGAGTGCTCACTGCCGCCCGCCGGCAGCAGCCTGACCGCGTTCCGCGCGACCTGAGCTGGGGCATGACGCCGCTGGTGACGCAGGTGTTCACCGAGAAGACCGGGCTCACCGACCCGCTTTCATTCTTCAAGGTGGACACGCGGCTGGTGGATCAGCCCGGAACAACGCTCACCGGCCGCCACGACCGCTACCACGCGCCCGGCGCGCGCGTGGACGAGTGGGGCATTGCCAGCGAGATCTCTTCCGATACCTCGCTCCATTTCACGCACATCGTCTCTCCCCTGCGCGGCGCGCGGCGCGTCGAGGAGATCGCCGACTATCCTCTTCCCGACTTCGACGCCCCGTACCGCACGGAGGGGCTCGCCGCGGACGTGCGGCGGGTGCACGACCGGGGGCTGGCCGCCTGCGCGCCCGTTGCGTGCACGATCTACGAGGTGGCGTGGCAGATCCGCGGCCTGGAGGAGCTCCTCACCGACATGATGACGCAGCCCGAGATGGCCGAGTGCCTGTACGACCGCCTCGCCGCGCTGCCGCACCGCGCAGGTCAGGGAATACGTCCGCGCCGGCTGCGACATCCTCATGCTCGGGGACGATGTTTCCGCACAGACCGGCATGATCATGAGCCCCGCGACCTGGCGCAGGTTCTTCAAGCCGCGGCTGGCGGACATCATCGCGGCCGCCCGCGCCATCGCGGCCGACCTGCCGGTTTTCTACCACACCGACGGCGACTGCCGGGCGATCATCGACGAGCTCATCGAGATCGGTGTCACGATACTCAATCCCGTCCAGCCCGAGTGCATGGATCCCGCCGAGATCAAGCGCCTCTACGGCAACCGGCTCGCGTTCTGGGGCACCATCGGCATCCAGGGGACCCTGCCATTCGGGACACCCGCGGACGTGCGTCGCGAGGTGAAAAGGCGGATGGAATCCGTGGGCAGGAACGGCGGTTTCCTCATTGGTCCCTCGCACATGATCGAGCCCGAGGTGCCATGGGAGAACATCGTCGCTCTCTACGAGGCCATCGACGAGTACGGGGAGTACAACTGACGCGCTGATCCACGGCCGGTCACAGGGGCGCCTGGCATCATCGTGCGGTCCCTTCCCTCCGGTGGAGCTGTTCCTTGTAGCGCGTCCGGATGTCGTTGAGGATGGCGAGGTACTCCGGCGAGCGATAGTCCGGGTAGGTCCACTCCAGGGGGCGGAAGCCCCCGCGGGCATACAGGAGAGTCACCTCCGCGTAGATGCCCCCCGAGAGGGGGATGCGGTGCGCGTTCTCCTTCGTCGTGGCGAGGACGAACCGGGAGAGCGCCAGCAGGCCGGGATCGAGATTGACGGCGCGCCTGCCGTCCCGGCGCCATCGCTCCTCGAGGGTATTCGACTCTCCTTTGACAGCCGCGAGGCGCGACGGATCGACCAGCTCCCGGAAAGCGAGGAAAAAGCGGAGGATCGGGGTTCCCATCTCCCCGTCGTAGAAGCGTGACCACCTGAAGGGGATGGGGCTGCTCTGGAAGTCCACGGGACCCCAGGCGTCCTGCGCCGTCTCCGCGATGCCCGGCGGCCGCGGCGGGCAGGGAAGTGAGGACCCCGATCACGAGCTTCTCCGGAGTATAGATCCGTGCAGTCCCCATGGCGTGTTTCCGGCGGTTCGCGTCCAGCAATTCTCAGTTTGGCGCCGATGGAGCGAATTCTCATTTTGCACGACCTTCAAAAAGCCGTGTCGGCCGACTTCAACAGTCCGCATTCCTGTTGAAGGTGCAAAATGAGAATCGCTGGTTCGCGTTGCGGTCGGCCGGACTTTACCCTATAATTGAGGACGATGGAAGGATCCGCCGAGTTCCTCGATCGGCTCACCGCCGCACTCGCACTACGCTCGCAGTGGCTGGAGACCGCCGTCATCCCCCGGCTGAAGGACGTCCTTGCCGCCTACGATGCGCAGTTCGAGGGGGTCGTGGGCCTGATCATCCGCAAGGGACTTCTCCGCGAGGATCCCTACAACTACGAGCAGTCCTTCACCGACATCGTCATTCCCAAGGACGACATTCTTCCCGAGTTCGAGAACTCCGACGAGCTGAGCTACCGCCTCTCGGCGTTCCGCCGCCAGCTCAAGTTCGTCATCACGGAATACTCCCTGGAGCTTTCCACGCTGACCCTGGCCCGGCTGAAGAAACTCTCCGCGCTCCTGTTCTACATGAACTGGCTGGATTTCGGGGAAGGCTCGAAAAGCCCGACCACCAAGGCGTTCGCCCGCGCGTTCATGAAGATCCGCATGGGGTCCGACACCATGGCCTCGCAGATCCTGAAGGACAGCGAGATGCAGATCCTGAAGACGCTCCAGGAGGTGCGCAGGATCCTCGCGGACCTCATCTCGTACGATCGCGAGGCATGGAAGTGCGAGCTGCGGCACTCGGTCCTCTCGTCGGTCTCCCTGGACGGGGCCAGGCGGGACGACGTGCTGAAGGCGATCAGGCGCGGCTTCGCACAGAAGATGTCCTCCATGCCCTGGTACCCGGCCCTGGCGGAGGAAGTTGCCGACGAAGAGCTCGCCGCCGACAGCGAAGAGAAGAAGCAGAAGATCCTCGCGTCGCTCGCCCTTCCCGCGCCGGCGCGGACGGAGGCGGCGCCGGAGCGCGGAGGCCGCGACGTCCTGCTGGATGCCATCCGGATCCTCGGCCGCCCGCACGAGGATATCGCGACGGCCCTCGCCGTACTGGAAGAGAACGAGAAGGCGCTGGGCGCGCCGAAGGCCGGCGGAGGCTGGCTGAAGAAGCTGTTCGGCGGCCGGGGACCGAAGGAAGCGGACCGCACCTACAAGGTCCAGTACTCGGACCCCGGCTCGCCCGCCATCAAGGTGGAGAACATCGATTTCGCCTCCTTCCTCGCGGAAGCGGGCAAAAAGGCGAGCATGCTCGGGTCACTGGCGGCAGGCAGCGGGCCGGCGTTTCGAAAGCTGCAGTCCACCGGCGACGGCCCCCTCGCCTCGTTCGTCGACAGGCAGCTCACCGACGTCCTCCTCATCCACCGGCGCCTGGGCAGTCTCAACACTCTCTTCCAGGCCCGCGCGGCCGCCGAGAAGAAGACCCTCCGCGGCGTCAAGGTCGAGCTGCTGACCATCAAGAACAGCCTCGTGAAGGCCAACCAGAGACGGCACGAATACAAGGACGAGGGAGCGGACTAGACGCCCGCGGTCGTGGCCCCATGAACGATCGATATTTCCGGGAGATCCTCGGTGTTCGCGCCGGCGCGACACGGGACGAGATACGCCTGGCGTACCGACGCCTCGTCATGGAGAATCATCCCGACCGGTTCCCCGTGGAGAAGAAGGCGCTCCAGGAGCTGGCCATGATCACCCTCACCGAGGCCTACAGCGCGCTCATGGGAGCCGCGCCCGCCCGGGTCCGCGAACCGCCGCCGCGCGCGCCGCGCGCCCGCCCCGCCGCGACGAACCCGCGGAACGCGCTGGCCGCTCACAGGGATCCTGCCTACGCGTACTACAAGCAGGGGTTCATCAATTTCTCGCTGGCCATCCACGGCGTGGCCGAGATCAACCGCAAGCTGGCGGGAGGCAGGGTGCCGGCCCTGCGGCGACGCTACATTGCCGCGGAAGACATCAGCGGCAGCCTCGCCTTCCTGGCGGCCGCGCGCGGGTACTTCACGCGCGTGACCATGGAGCACGGCGAGAGCGTGTGGGCCTCCGACGCCCGCATGAAGCTCCGGCGCATCGAGCACTTTACGAACATCTACCGGAGAATCCTGGCCAACCTGGGCCACGGGTAGGACAGGGAAGGCGGGCCCTTCAGCTGCTGCGGTAGGTCCCCAGCACGCGAAGGTCCTCGGTGACCGGCTTCAGCTCCCCGATGCCCTGCTCGAACTGCGCCGTGTCCGCCGGCATGTCCACGTCGATGTAGAAAAGGTACTGCCACGGCTTCCCGTGGATGGGCCGTGACTCGAGCTTCTTCATGTTGAGCCCCCGGGCGGCAAGGACCTGCAGCGCCTTGAAGAGGGCCCCCGGCTCGTCGGCGACGGCGAAACAGAGGGATGCCTTGCCCGGCACCCGCGTGGACGCTTCCGGCGGGAGCTCCTGGTCGTCGCGGGCAATGACGAAGAACCGCGTGTAGTTCTGCACGTTCGTTTCCAGCCCCTGTTTCAGCACGGTGAGGCCGTACACGCGGGCAGCCTCTTCGCTCGCGATGGCGGCATTCTCCTTCTGCCCTTTCTCGGCGACGTAGCGCACCGAGCCGGCAGTGTCGTAGAACGCCACGCGCTCCCACCCGGGGTGCTGGTCGAGATAGTGCGTGCACTGGGCGAGACCCTGGGGGTGCGAATACACGCGCTTGATCTCTTCCATTTTCGTCCCGGCGAGCCCGATGAGCATGTGCGCGATGCGGATCTTCTGCTCGCCCACGATATGTATGTCCGGGTACTGGAGGAGCAGGTCGTAGTTCTGGTGAATGGAACCGGTGAGGGAGTTCTCTATGGGGATCATGCCATAGCGGGTCTTGCCCTGCAGGACGGCATCGAACACCGAGACGAACTCCGGGACAGGAACGGCAGTGACGTCCTGGGCGAACCAGTGCCTGATGGCATGCTCGCCGTACGCGCCCCGTTCCCCCTGGAACGCGACGGTTGCAGGGCCCGCCCCCGCGGATGCGCGGCCGCGACGGCCGGCAGCGCCCTGCGGCGCGCCGCCCTCCCACGCGGCGTCCGGCAACCGGGCAAGCTCCTTGCCCACCACCGGCGCCAGGGCCTCGATATCGCGCATGAGCTTCTCGAACTGCTCGGGGTACAGCGACTGCGGGCCGTCGGAAAGGGCCTTTTCGGGATCCGTGTGCACCTCGACCGTGATCCCGTCCGCGCCCGCCGCCACCGCGGCGAGGGCCATGGGGCTCACCTTGGCGCGCAGGCCGGTCCCGTGGCTGGGGTCGACGATCATGGGCAGGTGGCTGAGCTTCTTGACGACCGGGATGGCCGAGAGGTCGAGAGTGTTGCGGGTGGATGTCTCGAAGGTGCGGATGCCGCGCTCGCAGAGGATCACCTGGTCGGTCCCGGCCGCGAGCAGGTACTCCGCCGACATGAGCAGGTCCTGGATGGTCGCGGCGAGACCCCTCTTGAGGAGCACGGGCTTTCCCAGCGCGCCTACCTTTTTCAAGAGCTCGAAGTTCTGCATGTTGCGCGCGCCGATCTGCAGGACGTCCACGTAGTCGCGCATCAGGTCGACGTGCTCGGGGGAGACGATCTCGGACACCACCGGCATCCCCTCGCGCTCTCCTGCTTCCTTGAGGTAGCGCAGGCCCTCCTCGCCGAGGCCCTGGAATGCGTAGGGGGAGGTGCGGGGCTTCCAGGCGCCGCCGCGGAAGAGCACCGCGCCGGATTCCCGCACGAGGGCGGCGGTCTCCAGCGTCTGCTGGCGCGATTCCACCGCGCACGGCCCCGCGATGACCGCGATGCGCAGGCCGCCGATCCGCACGGGGTGCGCCGGGTTCCCGAGGCTGATGACGGTGTCGTCCTTGCGGAACTCCCGCGAGGCGAGCTTGTAGGGCGAGCTGATGGGGATGACACGGGCCACCCCGGGCAGGAGCTCCACCTCGCGCTGGTCGATCCGCTTGATACCGACGGCGCCGAGGATCGTCTCCTCTTCCCCGACGATCTCCCGGATGGCGAAGCCGTGCGCGCCCAGGAACTCGCGGATGCGGGCCTTCTCCTGGTCCTTGATGGTGCGTTCCAGAACGATGATCACGGGCTATGCCTTTCCGAAATCAGCCATTGCGCGGTGTCGCGGCGGTGACGCGGTTGCGCCCCTTCTCCTTGGACTGGTAGAGGGCGCGGTCAGCCTCGCGGATGACCTCCGAGGGGGCATAGGCCGACTCGGCGTCGAACTCGGTCACCCCGACGGAAATGGTGACGTGCAGGGTGGCCCCGCCGTCATCCGCGCTGGGGAAGCCGAAGGTCTCCACGCGCTTGCGCAGCCGCTCGGCAACGACGAGCGCCCCCTTCACGTCGACGGCCGGGAGGATCACGGCGAACTCCTCCCCGCCGTAGCGCGCGGGGAAGTCCACCTGGCGGATGGACTTGCACAGGAGCTTGGCGATCTCCCGGATGATGCGGTCCCCCTGGAGGTGGCCGTAGGCGTCGTTGAACTTCTTGAAGTGGTCGATGTCGAACATGACGAGGCTGAAGGTGGAGTTGTACCGCCGTGCGCGCTCCAGCTCCTCGTCCAGCGTCTTCTCGAAGAAGTGGTGGGAGAAAAGGCCGGTCATGCGGTCCGTGGTGGCCTGGCGGAAGAGGCTCGCGTTTTCTATGGCGATGGAGGCGAACCGCACGATGCGGGTGATGTACTGGATGTCCTGCACGCCGTAGGGCTGGCCGCTGCCGCTCGGGGGAACGAGGAGGATCGCCGATGGAGCCCTTGTCGGTGCGAAGGGAACCATGAGCTCGATGGGAAGCTTCTCCAGCTGCTCCGACCATGTCCTTGTCGGTGAAGTTCTCGCGGAAGTAGCTGAAGGGCACCTGGCTGTACTCGTCCTTGTCGAGGAAGGCCAGCACGGAGAGCAGCGGCGGGAGGGTAACGGCAGTCTCTTCCTTCTTGAGGCCCCGGTAGGTGATGACGTGGACCGACGTCTCGTCGATGTCGCCGGGGAGCGCGACTGTCACGGTGTCGAGCTGGAACTTCGAGACGAGGCTCCAGACGACGTTCTTGATGACGTTCTCGATCTCGAGCTGCGCCGTGATCTGGAAGGCGATCTCGAGGATCTCCTTCAGGTCCTGGTTCTCCCTGTCCAGCGGTACATCGTGCAGCTCGTCGACAAGTCCGCTGCTCATGGTGCGCGGAGTATAACCCGGCCTGCGTCTCTTGCCAAGAATTGACCCCGGCCACGCGTGGCCCGGCGGCGTCAGCGGGCGGCGTGGAATCCCGGGTCCATCGGGAAGAGGACGAGCCCCGACACGGGCTTCGGGTAGAAGTGGGTGGACTTGCGGGGCATCTTCTCGTCGTTCTCGGCGATGGTGATGATGTCCCGCAGCGCCGTCGGGATTGAGGATGAGCGCAACCTGCATCTCCCCCGAGCGCACCCGCGCGAGCGCCTCCTCCACGTCCTTCGTGTAGGCGATGCTCGTGGAGAGCTCGAGCTGCTCCTCCGTGATGCCCAGGATCTGCTCGAGGATCAGGGTGTTGAGGATGTTCACGTCCAGGAGCTTCCACGCGGAGGAGTAGTCCAGCTGCACGAGCTCCTCGTAGGCCTCCTCGTCGCTTCAGCGTGAGCAGGTAGTAGCCGTGGTGTTCACGATGTAGGCGCCGAGCTTGTGGTCGCCCGGCGCCACGTCCGCGAGGTCGCGCAGCCACCGCCGGCGCACGTCCGGCTCGTCCCCGTCGCGGAAGACGTACTTTTTCACGTGGAAGTGCTCGAGGATCGCCGCGCCGAGCTGGTAAAGGCTTTCCACCTTGATGCCGTGGAGCATGCGGTGCGTGGGAAGGATGGTGAGGCCCTCGTGCTCGGAGTTCACCAGGAACATCATGATGAACTCCCACGGCGCGTCGGGCCCGGCGTCCGGGAAGCGCTGGCGCATCCTGTCCCGGATGGTGAGCATGGTCTGGTAGCGGTGGTGGCCGTCGGCGATGTAGATCTTCAGCCGCGCCATGGTGCGCTGGATAATGTCGCACTGCGCCGGGTCGGCCAGGCGCCACAGGCGGTGGCGCACGCCGACTGGGCTGTTCCAGGAAATCGATGATTGGCGTCTCCTTCCCCGCCTCGTCGAGGATGTCGTCGATGGCGTACGCCTTGTCCTGGTAGAGGCTCCAGATGTACTCGAACTGGGTGTTCGTGGTCTCCGTGAGGCGGATCCGGTCTTCCAGCGGCCCCTGCAGCACCTTCTCGTGGGGAAGGATGCGGCGCTCCTCGTAGTCCCGCAGGCGCACCGCCCCGATAAAGCCTTTCACCTTCTTCCGCCCGATGCCCGGGAGATCGAAATCCTGCTCGTAGACCCAGAAGGAGGGACGCTCGGTGGCGCGCAGGACGCCGCGCGCGCGCCACGCGGCAAGCTGGTCGCGGGCCCGCGTATAGCGGTTGCGCTCCTCCCCGTCGCCCGGTTCTTCCTTGTTGAGAATGAGCCTGATGATGTTGTGGGGTGACTGGCGGTAGTACGCGTCCTGCATTTCGGGGGAGATGACGTCGTAGGGCTGGGAGAGACAGAGCCCGACGTCGGGGACGACGGCCGGGTCGAAGTGGAGAGCGCGGAACGGGCGCACGTGGTTGATGCTGTCAGGCATCAGTACCGCCCCAGCTCCATCCCGCGTTCGATGAACCAGCGGTAGGTCTCGTAGGTGACCGTGTTCGGGATGGAGTGGTCGCTGTGCAGGACGTAGCCGAATCCCTGCTTGACGACCGGCACCTTCGCGACCAGCTCCTTCTCGATGATCGCGCGGTCGTTCGTGTACAGGGTGCGAACATCGATGCCGCCCATGAAGGAGATCCGGTCTCCGAAGGTGCGGTGGAGCTTCAGCAGGTCCATGCCCGCCTTGATCTCGATGACCTGCAGGCAGCTCATGCCGCTCTCCATGAGGCCGGGGACCAGCGGCTCCACGAATCCGCAGGAATGCACGATCACGGGAAGCTTGTGCGCGCGCGCGAGTGAAAACGTCAGCGTGTGGCCGGGTTGGACGATTTCACGGTACATGGCGGGTGACATGAAGGGACGCTGCTTGAAGCCCATGTCTTCGTAGTACCAGATCCCGTCGGGCCAGCCCTCCTGCTCGAAGAGCATCTCCTGGAGCTGCAGCACCAGCCGGGCGTAGGTGTCGACCATGTCACGGACCCAGTCGGGGTCCAGCGCCATGCCCATGAGCATGTACTCGTGCCCTGTCACGTCCTTCATGATCTCGAACACGTTGACACCGGACCAGCAGAAGAACAGGCCCTTCTCTGCCGCGTGCGCCCGGGCGCGTCGGTAGGCAGCAAAGTCGATGCGGCGCGGATCGGGTCGGAGGATCGGCTTTATGTGCTCTTCCCACCCTGCCCTGTCCTTCACGAGGAAATCCACGTGCTCGGGGGTGGCGTCATGGAGCTTGTGCTGGCGGAGAAGCGCGCCGTTGCCGTCACGGACCAGTTTCGTCTCCGCGGTCTCCTCGACGACGGAGGGCACGAAATCGATGTCAGCAACCATGTTCAACGGCCAGCACAGCTCCAGGTCGTACCCGAAGTGATCCGAGAGGTTTTCATCCTCGCGGATGTGTCCCTGCGCGGCCCACGCCTTCTGCGTGTCGCTCCAGAAATGCTCGAACAGGCCGATCCTGTCGGTCGGCCGGCGTGCAAGGATGCACGCGATGCGCTCTTTGCCTGTGATCACCCCGCCACGATAGGAGAAACGAGGGGGGTTGGCAAGCAATCGGCGGGCAGCCGCGCGCACTCGGGGCTCAGCGGGCCCCGTGCGCCTCGTCGATGGCCGCCTTGAGGTTCTCCCACGGGGTATCGGACGGCACCGTGCAGTCGGCCCCCAGGGCGAAGAGGGCCGGCGCATCGGCGCAGATCGACCGCGCCTCGGCCCTGATCTGCTCCTTCGTGCCCGTGGCAAGAACGCCGTGCCGATCCATGCCGCCCATGTAGGGACGCGCGAACAGCGAGGCGATCTCCCTGGGCGCCAGGGACCCCGAGCGCAGCCGGGTCCCGCAGTTGACGATGTGCCCGGGATAGTCGCGGTACGGGGCAAAGTCGTCGTACGGCGCGTGGTAGTCGCAGACGTGCAGGATGTTGAACGGGAATGTCCGCTGGATCTCGTTCATCACGAGAAGGTCACTCGGCTTGATGTACGTCGAGAAAACCGAGGGATCGCCGAACCGCCCCGCCTCGCCGCCCTGCGTGGACATGTAGAAACCGTCCAGCCCGCGCTTCGCGCATTCACGGACGAAGAGGAGATTGCTCTCGGCGATCTTCACGAGGCCCCGGGCCGTTGCCGCCGGGTCCTTTTTCAGGTGCTCGGTCACCAACTCGCCGCTGGTGGCGTGCACCGCGTGCATGAGCGCGGAGTACAGGGTCACGATCACCACCGCTTCCTTCTTCGCGGCCTTCACGATGCCGGAGATCACGTCCAGCGGCTCGGTGAAGTGGTCCCGCCCGGGCGCCGGGATGGATGCCCAGTCCTCGGGGCGGCGCACCGAGGGAAACTTCGGGAACGGGTGCTCGTACTGGATCTTCACGAAGTCCATGCCCGTGGCGCGGAAGTACTCCAGGTGCCGGTCCGATGGCCGGTTGTCCCTTGTGATACTGCCCGTCGAAATGGAGGAAGAAGGCGGCGGGGACGTAGCCGGGCTGCGCCTTTCCGGCCGCGAGGCCCATCATGAGGTCGCGCTTGTTCATTTGATTCCTTTCTCACGCACGCGGTATGTCCTGACCATGCTGGATAGTAGCAGAGCCGTGCTTGCCGCAAAAGGCTCCCGCGCCGGATTCACCTCCCCCTTCCGCGAACCGCGTGATCCTGGTAGAGTGGGTGAAAATCAGGCCAATCCATTCACGAATCACGCGGCGCACACCCGAAGGAGGGTTGTCATGGCAGTACTGGCTGTCGACGGAGGACCGAAGGTCCGCACGGCCCCGTGGCCGAAGACCGGCAGGCGCTTTGGGAACGAGGAGCTGAAGGAGCTGAAAGAGGCCCTGGAGCAGAACACCCTCTTTTACCTGCACGGAACGAAGACGAAGAAGCTCTGCGCGCGCATGGCGAAGCTCGTCGGCCGCACCCACGTGGTGGCCTGCAGCTCGGGATCCGCGGCGGTCCACGGCTCCGTGAAGGCGTGCGGCGTCGGGCCGGGTGACGAGGTGATCACCAGCCCCATAACGGACGCGGGCACCATCCTCGGCGTCGTCTATGAAGGCGCCATCCCCGTGTTCGCCGACATCGATCCCGCGTCCTACAACATCACGGGAGCGTCCATCGAAGAGAAGATCTCGAAGAGAACGAAGGCCGTCGTCCTCGTGCACCTCGCCGGCGTACCGGCGGACGTGAAGCCGATCGCGAAGCTCTGCAGGAAGCGGGGGATCGCCCTGATCGAAGACTGCGCCCAGTCATGGGGCGCGATGGTGGACGGCGCCTGGGTGGGCACGTTCGGCGACGTCGGGGCCTTCAGCTTCAACGACTACAAGCACGTGAGCGCCGGTGAAGGGGGGCTGATCGTCACCGACAGCGCCGCCCTCTACGCCACTGCCTGGCGCGCCATCGACAAGTGCTACGACAGGATCAACAACACCCGCGACGTCTTCTTCGTGGCGCCGAACTACAGGATCACCGAGCTGCAGAGTGCCGTGGGCATCGCCCAGCTCGGGAAGGTGAAGGCCATCACGGCGACGCGGCACAAGCTTGGCGAGCGCCTGACAAAGGGGCTCTCGAAGATACACGGCATACGGCCGCACGCGGTTCCCGCCGGCGGCTACGCCACGTACTGGTACTACCTGATCGGGATCGACCCGGAGGTGCTGCACGTCGACGCGAAAACATTCGGCCGTGCGCTCAACGCGGAAGGCATCGCGGGAAGCGGGCAGTTCTACATGGAGCCGGTGTACCTGGCCTACTCGTACCTGGACAAGCACACGGCGTTCAACCACTCCCCGTACCCGTTCAACCTGGCGCGCAAAGAAGTCAGCTACAGGCGGGGCTCCTGCCCGAACGCGGAGGCGATGAACGCGCGCGTGTACTACTTCCCGCTCGACGAGTGGCTCAGCCCCGCCGACATCGACGACACGATTGCCGCCGTGGCAAAGGTCGCCGCGTGGTACGCGGCGAAGCGGTAGCGCCCGCCAGGCCCGGCTATCCGGCCGGGGGCCGTTCGGCTCCCTCGGGGGGGTCCCCGTAGAGCCAGCCGACTTCCTGCGGCGTGAGGTTCACGGCGAGCGCGGCGACAGAGGAGCGGAGCTCCTCCACCGTGCGGGGCCCGATGAGCGCGAACGTCGGGAAGGGCTGGTGGAGAACCCACGCAAGCGCGATGGCAATGGGGGATACGCCGCGGCGCACCGCGAGCTGGAGAGCGCGCTCCCGACGCCGCCAGTTGTCCTCCGCGTACCAGCATCGGGCGAGGTCAGGCTCGGGGGTGCGGCCCGGGTCGGCCCTGTCGGTGAAGAAGCCGCGCGCCTGGCTGGACCACGAGAGCAGCGGCACCTGCTCGCGCGCGAGCCACGCGCGGGACGCGGTTTCGGAAACGTGGACGCACCCGGCCCACACCGGCTGCACCATGCGGGCGAGGCTCAGGTTGTTGCTGAGCGCGGAGAAGCCGACCAGCCCGTGCGCGCGGGCGTACGCGTTGGCCTCGGCGACGCGCGGCAGGGTCCAGTTGGACACCCCGAAGGTGCGGACGTCGCCCTTGCGCTTGTGGGCGTTCAGGACGTCGACGAACTCCCCGACGGGAACGTCCGTGTTGTCCCGGTGCATCAGGTAGATATCGAGGAAGTCGGTCTGCAGACGGTCCAGGCTCTCGGCAAGCTGCGCGCTCAAGTCCTTCGGTGTGCAGAACGGCGTGTGCGCTCCCTTGTCCATCACCACGACCGTGTCCCGGATGCCGCGGTTCTTCACCCACTGGCCGAGGACCCGCTCGCAGTCCCCTCCCGCGTAGATGTGCGCCGTGTCGAAGCACGTCCCCCCGAGCGCGAAGAAATCGTCAAACATGACCGAGGCGTGCGGCATGCGGACCTGGTTGTCGACGCCCATGATCAGCCGGGAGACCGGCTTGGCAAGGCCGGGGATCGCTCCGTGCGGAATGGGCGCGCCCGTGCGCACGGCAAGCGGCCGCCCGCTCACCGTGCGTGTGACGGATTTCGGCTTCTCGGACTCGTACACCAGCCCGATGGACTCCCGCCACATGTCCAGGGCGCGCATGTTGCCCAGGGTGTCTTTCCACGTCATGGCGGGCGGGAGGGCCTGCCGGGCCTGCAGGGACGCGGCGACGGTGTCCGCTTCCCGACCGTAGATCCACTCGGTCGTCTCGACGACGATCTCCTCCGGTGCGGATTCCCCTGCCCGGCGCACGATGATCTTCGTGCGGCCGCCTTGCGGCGAAGGCACCCACGGTTCAGGAACGACGATGCTTCCTTTCGTCCCGTACACGCGCAGGCAGTTCTCCTCGTTCAGCATCACGCCCGCCGCGAGGGTGGCAACGACGTCGCCGGGAAACCGCGCCGCCGCCACCGCGTACTCGTCCACCCCGGTCTCGCCGAGATGCGCCGCCCCGGAGCAGGACACCGGGTCCTGGAAGTCCTTCCCGGCGGCCGCCCCGGCGACCAGCCTCGCCATCGACATGCAGTAACACCCGACGTCGAGGATGCCGCCGCCGCCCAGCTCGTTCGCGAGCAGCCTGCTCTGCGGGTTCCAAGCGACCTGGAAGCTGAAGGTCGCGTCGATGTGGCGGATGTCGCCGATGGTCCCGCTCTTCAGCAGCTCGACCAGCCGGGCGGTCTGGGGATGGCATCGATACATGAACGCTTCCATGAGAAACACGTCGTTGTCGCGCGCGGCCTGGACGACCGCCATCGCCTCGGCGTGATTCAGCGTCAAAGGCTTTTCGCACAGGATGTGCTTCCGCGCCTCGGCCGCCTTGATGGCCCACTCGGCGTGGCGGGGATGCGGCACGGCGATATACACGGCCTGCACGTCCCGGTCCGCGAGGATCTCCTCGTAGCTGCCATAGGGCTTGCCGGCGCCGATCTCGGCGGCAAATGCCTGCGCTTTCTCGCGGCTGCGGCTGCCGACGGCGGCCAGCTTTCCCGTCCGTGAGGCGGCAAGCCCGCGCGCGAATGACCGGGCGATTCCGCCTGCGCCGATGATGCCCCACCGAAGTGCTTCCATTGCTCTCTCCGCGGCGATGGTGGGCGAACGCCGCGGGAGAGTCAAGGAAGCCTGCTCAGAACACCTCGACCGGCAGCGGAAAAGCGCCGAGCGCCGAGATGATCAGGGGCTCGCGGGCGGAGCTCCCCGGCTCAGTCTCCTTCGTCCGCGGGCGCGGGGACGATGCGGGTAGATTCCTTGTACGATGACAGCACGATACTGGTGACCGACTTGCTGGCGTTCGCCGTGTCCTTGGTGGCCCCGAGCAGCTTCTCCAGCTCCCTCGGTCCGGTGGCGCGCAGCTTCAGGATGAGACAGTCTTCGCCGGCGACGTTGTGGCATTCCAGGATGTCCGGGTGCTGCGCGCACAGTGCGCGGAGATCCTCCGCGGCGTGGGAATTGGGCGCGATAGTGAGCCTCTGGAACGCCAGGAGCTGCTTGCCGAGTTTCTCCGGGTCCACCACGGCCACGTAGCCCTTGATGATTCCCTTGCGCTCCATCTTTTTCACCCGTTCGTGGACGGACGAGATGGACAGCCCGACTTTCTCAGCCATGTCCGCGTTGGAAGTATGGGCGTTGCACTGGAGCAGCTCCAGCAGCTTCCTGTCAGTTTCATCGATCATGACATTATTGTACGTATTTTTCCATGAATAGACATATAATATACTGATCATCCTAATATTTTCCGAATATTATTCGGCAACGTCGTCGGCCTTGCACCCCCCACACCGGTTCGGTACACTGCCCCCATGCGCAAGCTCATCCAACAGTATGCCAAGGACCTGACCTCGGGCAGGCTCGGGTCGGGGTACGAGCATTCGTTCCGGGTCTACCACCTCGCAAGAGAGATCGGCGAGGAGGTCGAGCACGACGAAGACATCCTCCACGCCGCGTGTTTCCTCCACGACATCGAGATGTCGGTGGGTCACCCCAAGAGCTCGGCGGACAAGGCCGAGGCAATACTCCACGAAACGGGGTTCGACCCGGAAAAGATCCGCGTGGTGAGCGATGCCATCATCAATCACATGCCCAACGGCACACCGACCACGGTGGAGGCGAAACTCCTCTTCGACGCGAACCTGCTCGATTCCATCGGCGCCGTGGGCTTTGCGCGGCTCTCCGTCGGCGCTTTTCTCTGGTACAACATGAAGACGATGCAGGAGATCCTGCAGTACATCTCGCGGGAGCTCTCCTTCACCGAGAAGTTCCATTTCGAAAAGAGCCGGGAGCTTGCCCGGGACAAGATCGCCTTCACGCGCTCGGCCATCGACCAGTTCTCGAAAGAGCTGCACTTGTAGCCATGGAAGGCGAAGCGAGCCTGTAGCCATGCACGCGCGGCGCTTCCTCGCCGAAGGCCACCTCATCGACTCGGGCATCCTGACGCGGATGCTCAACATCATCGTGGACGCCGGCGCCGACTACCGCATCGTCTCCTTCTCCATGGGAAAGGTGCGCACCGATTCGTCGCGCCTGGACCTCGAGGTGCAGTGCGCCGAGGAGGAGCGCCTCGCGTCCATCACCGGCCTCCTGGTGAACCAGGGCTGTTTCGAGAAGGAACCCGGCGAGGCGCTCCTGCGCCCGGCGCCGAAAGACTCCTGCGTCCCCGCCGACTTCTACGCCACCACCAACCGCCGCACGCAGGTGCACGTGGGCAGGGCCTGGCGCGACGTGGCGGACATGCGCATGGACAGCGTCATCGTCCGGCGGGGCGGCGCGTTGTCCTGCCGCCTCATCCGCGAGGTGAAGGCAGGCGACCAGGTGGTCTGCAGCAGCCGCGGCGTGCGCATCTTCCCGCTGTTCCAGGACGAGGGCAGCGAGGAGTTCGGGTTCATGGCGAGCGACGTCTCCTCCGAGCGCAGCGTCGATGTCGCGGTGGCCCGCGTCGCCGAGGAGATGACGCGGCAGAAGCGGGACGGCGGCCGCGTGGTCGCCGTGGCCGGCCCCGTGGTGATCCACACGGGCGGCGGCCCGGCGCTCGCGGCGCTCGTGCGCGGCGGATTCATCTCGGGCCTCCTGGCCGGCAACGCGCTCGCCGTGCACGACATCGAGAGCGCGCTGTTCGGAACGTCGCTGGGCATCGCGCTGGACACCGGCAAGCCGGTGTTCGAGGGCCACAGGAACCACATCCGCGCCATCAACACCGTCTTCGCGCACGGGTCCATCGAGGCAGCAGTGACGGCAGGGGCCGTGACCTCCGGGGTCATGTACGAGTGCGTCCGGGCGGACGTGCCGTATGTCCTTGCCGGCTCGCTCCGGGACGACGGGCCCCTCCCCGACACGGAAATGGACATGCTCGCCGCACAGCGCGCCTACGGGAAGCTCGTGAAAGGCGCGTCCATGGTGATCATGCTGTCCAGCATGCTGCACTCCATCGCCACGGGGAACATGATCCCGGCGTGGACGAAGACGCTGTGCGTTGACATCAACCCCGCGGTCGTGACAAAACTTTCGGACCGGGGCTCGGGCCAGACGATCGGCATCGTGACGGACGTGGGCCTGTTCCTCAGATCGCTCGCAGAAAAGCTTCAGAGGTAGCACGTCCATGGAACCAACGTCCCCCCCGCGGGAGCTCCATCCGCTGGAAGTCAAGGTCCTCCTCCGTTACGGGGCCGCGGACACGCTCAGCTCCACAACGCTGACAGCCGACCTGGGCTACAACCTCGGGCAGGCCAACCAGGCGCTGAGCTGGCTCGCGGCGAAGGGATTCGTGCAGGAGTCCCGCCGGGTCAAGCGCGTGTTCTACGAGATCACCGACTTCGGCCGCGCGTGCATGGAAAAGGGGACGTACGAGGCGCGGATCGTGGGCCTCCTGGAGTCCGGCGGCGCGCTCGCTCTCCCCGAGCTGGCGCGGCAGCTCGGCATCGAGGCCAGGGACGTCGGGTCAGCATTCGGCGGGCTCAGCAAGGACAAGGTCCTCGCGATGGACGGCGAGAAGAAGGCCGCCGTGGCACCGGGCGGGGCGGCACTCCAGGCCGCGCGCGAGTCCGCCCTCCAGGCACTCCTGAAGCGCGCCGCTTCCGCGCCGCTGGACGAGGCAGCACTTTCCGCGGACGACAAGACGCTGGCAGCCTCGCAGGCCAGGAAGCGCGCGGCATCGGGAAGTCTTTTCCGTGTTGCCGAACGGGAGGAGATCTTCTTCACGTTCGCAGAGACGGGAGTCGCTGCAGCCGAGGCGCTGAAGAAGGCCGGCGCAACCGGCGAGGAGACCGGGGCTCTCACCCCCGAGCTCTTGCGCAGCGGCGAGTGGAAGAATGCCCGGTTTCGCCGGTACAACATCGACGTTCCACCCACCCGGGTCCCGGCGGGCCGGTCCAATCCGTACAGCTCCTTCCTGGAGGGCCTGAAGAACAAGCTCTCTTCCCTGGGCTTCGAAGAGTTCGACGGACCGCTGGTGGAGACCGAGTTCTGGAACGGCGACGCGTTGTTCATGCCGCAGTTCCATTCCGCCCGTGACATCCACGACGTCTACCACATCAAGAGCCCGACGCACGCGAAGGAGATCGAGCAGCCGTGGCTCGACCAGGTGGCGGCAACGCACGAAAACGGGTGGAAGACCGGCAGCCGCGGCTGGCGTTACGAGTTCGACAGGACCTTCACGAAGCGCCTCATCCTGCGGAGCCAGGGCACGGTGCTCTCCGCCAAGACCCTGCCGCACGCCAGGGTGCCAGGCAAGTATTTCGGCGTGGTGCGCTGCTTCCGCTACGACCAGGTGGATGCCACGCATCTCTCGGATTTCTACCAGACGGAAGGCATCGTCCTGGGCGAAGAAGTGAACCTGTGCACGCTCCTGGGCCTTCTCAAGATGTTCGCCACCGAGGTGGCCATGGCAGAGGAGGTCAGGTACGTGCCCGGGTTCTTCCCGTACACGGAGCCGTCGGTGGAGGTGCACATCAAGCACCCAACGCTGGGCTGGTTCGAGCTGGGCGGATCAGGGATCTTCCGACCCGAGGTGACCGAGCCGCTGGGCATCAAGGTGCCCGTGCTGGCGTGGGGCCTCGGCATCGACAGGATGGCGCTCGTTTCCATGGGCCTGAAGGACATACGCGAGCTCTTCACGCCGTCCCTCGACGAGGTCCGCGGCCGGAGGATGCGATAATGCCCAAGATCGACGTCAACGAGGAGCTGTTCTTCAAGGCGCTGGGCCGGCGGCTCACGAAAGACGAGCTGCTGCCGCTTCTGCCCCTGGCAAAGGCGGAGCTGGACGACTGGCCAGAGACAGGCGGCGTCCTGCGCATCGAGCTCAACGACACCAACCGCCCCGACCTGTGGTCCACCATGGGACTGGCCCGGCAGTTGGCCACCGTGCTCAGCGGCAGGATCCCGTCCTACCCGTTCTTCTCCCGGGCAGGAGAGATGAAGAAGACCGGGGAACGCCGGGTCGTGGTCGGCGCAGGGTTGAAGGAGATACGCCCGTACATCGCCTCGTTCATCGCCGAGGGCAAGGAGGTCACCGACGCCTTGCTGCGCGAGATCATCCAGTCCCAGGAAAAGCTCTGCGGCCTCTACGGCAGGCGGCGCAAGATGGTGGCCATGGGCGTCTCCCGCGCGGACCTCGTGACCTGGCCCGTGCATTACGACGCGGCGGATCCCGACGCCACGAAGTTCGTTCCGCTGGACTTCACCGCGCCCATGAGCATGCGTGCCATCCTCGCCGAGCATCCGAAGGGGAAGGACTACGGGGCGCTCGTTTCATCGTTCAAGAAGTTCCCCCTGCTTTCCGACGACAAGGGGCAGGTCCTCACGTTCCCTCCCGTCATCAACTCGGCGCTCATCGGCGGCGTGAAGCCCGGGGACACCCGGCTGTTCGTCGATCTCACGGGGCCCGACCTGGAGATCATCCTCACCGCGTGCGCCATCGTGGCCTGCGACTTCGCCGACATGGGCTTCACCATCCAGCCGGTGACCGTGGAGTACCCGTGGGACACCCCCTGGGGGCGGAACGTCACCACCCCGTTGTCCTTCCAGAAGGACATCACGCTCGACGTGGCTGACGCGTCGCGCCGGCTCGGGGAGCAGCTCACGGCCGAACAGGCCGCCGGTTTCATCCGCACGATGGGAAGCGCCGCGCGCGTGAGCGGCACGAAGATCGTCGTCTCGCCTCCGGAGTTTCGCAACGACTTCCTGCATCCCGTCGATGCGATCGAAGAGATCATGATCGGCCGGGGCATGGACAGCTTCGCTCCCGTGATGCCCAGGGAGTTCACGGTGGGCCGCGTGCTGCGCGCCACCGAGTACGGGCGCCGGGTACGCGAGAGCATGATCGGCCTGGGGTACCAGGAGATGATCTATCCGCTACCTCGGGTCGCGGGCGGACATCGTGGACCGCATGGGCATCGACGGCTCCGACGTGGTGGAGATCGGCAACCCCATGACAGAGAGCTACGACACGGTGCGCAACTCCATCATCCCGAACCTGCTCTCCACGGAAACCGCTTCGGCGCACGCCGCCTACCCGCATCGCATCTTCGAGATCGGCAAGGTGGCCCGCAAGGACCCCTCTGACAACCACGGCTCGCGCACGGACAACACCCTTGCCTTCATGGTGGCGGACCGCGAAGCAGGGTTCAACGAGGTGGACGCGCACGTGCTGGCGCTCTTCTACTACCTGGCGCTGGAGCCGCAACTCGCCCCGGTGGATGACCCGCGCTTCATCCCCGGCCGTTCAGCGCAGATCCGCGTGAACGGGCGCGTGGTCGGCATCATGGGGGAGATCCACCCGCGCTGCCTGGAGGCCTGGAGCATCCAGATGCCGTGCGCCGCAGCCGAGATCTTCCTCGACCTCCTGCAGGGAGAATGAGCAAGGAGAAGACCAATGGACGCGAAGATCGACATCGTTCCCCTTCCGGTGGCAGGACGGGGCGAACATCATCGTCGGGCAGTCGCACTTCATCAAGACGGCGGAGGACATCGCCGAGATCATGGCGGGCGCGGCACCGGGCGCGAAGTACGGCCTGGCATTCAGCGAGGCGTCCGGCCCCTGCCTGGTCAGGACAGAGGGCAACGACGATGAGCTCGTGGCCGATGCGGTTCGCGCCGCGCAGGCCGTCGCCGCCGGGCATACCTTCTACCTCGTCCTGAAGGGCGCTTTCCCCATCTCCATTCTCAACCAGGTAAAGGCGTGCCCGGAGGTCTGCCGGATCTTCTGCGCCACGGGCAATCCTCTCCGATGCCTCGTCGCGGGGACGGACCAGGGACGCGGCATCATCGGCGTGATCGACGGCGCCTCGCCGAAGGGCGTGGAGGGAGAAAAGGACAAGGCGGACAGGCGGGCGATGCTGCGGAGGTTCGGCTACAAGTTCTGACGCAGGAGCCCGGGGAGCTTCATTGAAAAAGTCGGTCGTCAGGGAGCGGCGGCAGGCTCCTCGCTCTTCATCCACAGCGCGGTGGCCCGGGGCGAACTGCTCGCGCAGCAGCTCCACGGCGCGCGACGGGTCTTTCTGGAGCCAGTCCAGGATGGTGGCGTGCATCTCGGCCCAGTCGCTCTCCAGGGCGTGGTAGGTCTTCTCGTGCATCAGGGTCATGTTCACGTGGAGGCTGAGCTGGCGGGAAAACGCGTTGAGCATCTCGTTGTCGGCGAGCCCGATGATCTCCGCGTGGAAGCGGCGGTCAAGCTCAATGGCCTTCTGGGCCCGTGTGTTCACGTCCGGCTCTGACGCGCACAGCCGCATCTGCGTTACGATGTCCTGCAGCCTTTCGAGGGCAGCCCCGGTCACTCCCCCGCGGCAGCAGGTCACCGCGTATCCTTCCATGGCTTCCCGGATCTGGTAGACCTCGAGGATCATCTTCCGCGTCGGCACCCGGACCTTGCACGCGCTGCGGGGCTTGATGGTGACCACGCCCTCGAACTCCAGGCGCTTCACGGCTTCCCGCACGGGCATGCTGCTCACCGACAGCTCCAGGGCCACCCTCTTGATGCTGATGGTGTCACCGTAGCGGATCTCGCCGGAGATGATTCGTTCCAGGAGGTGTTCGTAGACCCGGTCCACCCTGCTTCGAGGATCAGCTGCTCTGGTCGGTGTGTTTGCTGCCTCGTTCATGGTCGGTTTGCCGATACTACCACGTTCCGCAATTCCGTCAAGAGTAAGATATTAGGATAGAAAAAGCCCGCCCCGGTGCGGAAGCTGAGAGCTGCCAGAACAGTGGGGCGGGCTTCATTCACGACGTTTGAAGCGGCCTGATATATCAGGCTCTCTTTTGCGAAAAATGTCAAGAGCCCGCGCCGGAGCGCAGCGATTTCATTTTGCACCTTCAACAGGATCGCAGACCCTTGAAAAGGGCCAAAAACGGCCCTTTGAAAGTAGTGCAAAATGAAAATTTGCTCCCTCGGCGTTAAACTGCGAGCTGCTGGCCGGAGCTGACGTCCTACCGCCAGATTCTGGCGGCGAGAGTCGAAACGCGTGCGAGCAGGTGGTAGTCTCGATCCGCGTGGAGCACGGTAAAGTCGTGGCGCAGTGCACACGCTGCAACGAGGCAGTCGACCGACGATCGGATAGTCAATCCCTGGCGCCGTGCTGAGCGGCAGAGCCCTGCGGCCTCGATGAAGAGCGATTCCTCCATTGGAGATTCGACGATCGGCAAAGCAGTCATGGCGTCGCGTGCCAGCCTGTACGCCCGCTCTTCCCGGAATCCCTGCAGTACTTCCTGGATCACCGGAAGACAGGTGACGATCTCGTCGAAATCAACGGCATCCTCGATCCGAAACGCTGCCCCTTTTCTGAACACGGTGATCCAGACAGAGGTATCGACCAGGATCACCGCTTGGCCCTGCGCTTGCGCGGAATGTCGGCGCGCATGTCCGCAAGGCTTCCTTCCCATTCCCCCGAGCCTGCCAGCTCCAGGATGCGACGCGCGCGGGCCCTCCGCACGAAATCCTCGAGAGCTACACGAGCGCCTTTCCGAGGAAGTAGGGCCAGATCAGGATGTCGAGCACCGCCCTCCAGAATGCCGGGTGGGTGAACCCGATAGTGAACAGCCAGCCGATGAGCCAGAACGGAACCGTTGTCACGACCGTCCGCGCCTGCCCGCCGCCTCGATTCGACTCAGACATGCCTGGTACCCTCCTGTTCTGTCGAACACCGTTGCCCTACTATAGCATGAGCGCTGCGGAGCCGCTGCCCGAGGCTGCGGGCCGCCACGCGAGCCCTTCGGGCCGCCACGCGAGCCCTCCGGGCCGCTGGGGAGGGGGGAGAGGAGGCAGCCATGGTAGAGAGAAGCCGTCTTGGCGGCGGAAAGGTGCGGGTGACCTTCCGCATGCCTTCCCTAGGTGACGTGGGCGCGCTGCACGTGTGCGGTGATTTCAACGGCTGGAGCAGCGATGCGACACCGCTCCTGAAAGCCGCAGACGAGACCTGGAGTTGCGCCGTCACGCTGAAGGCTGGGACAACCTACCGTTTCCGTTACCTCGACGATCATGGAACATGGTTGGACGACCCGGACGCCGACGGCTACGAGCCCAACGGGTACGGGGGCACGAACTCGCTGGTGAAGACATAGAAGACTCCCAGCACCCCGAGCACGGCGCTGGCAACCCCGGCCGCGGCCGCAACGATGCCGCCGATTGTCATGCCGGTCGAGGCGGACCGGGCGCCCTTCACGAGCTGCTCCTCGTCCTTCAGGCTCACGTCTCCCCTTTCACGTTCGGTGCGCTGCCCAGTCTATCATCGAACAGGAAGCAGGCGACATGGTGCCCGGGGGCAATTTCCCGCGGCGCCGGCCGCTCGACATCGCACCTGCCGCGCATCACCTGCGGGCAGCGCGTGTGGAACGGACAGCCCGCGGGAACGGCATCAGAGCGTGGAGGCTCTCCGGGGATCACGTCGCGCAGGCGGAGGCGGTTGGCAGGGTCAGGCTCGGGCACGGCCGCCAGCAGCGCCCGGGCGTACGGGTGCGCCGGGTGGTCGATCACCGCGGCCGCGGGCCCTTCTTCCACGATCGTCCCGAGGTACATGACGGCGATTCGCTCGGCAAGCTGCCGGGCGCTGGCGATGTCGTGAGTGATGTAGAGGAAAGCGATGCCCTTCTCGTGCTGCAGGTCGCGCAGGAGCCGCAGGATCTCCGCCCTGTTCGACGCGTCCACCATGGACACCGGCTCGTCGGCCACCACGAGCTCGGGGCCCAGGACGATTGCGCGCGCAATGCAGACGCGCTGGCGCTGGCCGCCGGAAAGCGTGTGGGGGTGCTTCGCGGCCACCTGCGCTGCGGGGGTGAGCCGTACGGACTCCAGCGCGGCAAGGACGAGCTCCCTGCGGCGCGCCCGTCCCTGGATGCCGTGAATTTCCAGCGGCTCCTCCACGATCTGCTGGACGTCCATGAAAGGGCTGATGCTGGCATAGGGATCCTGGAAGATCGCCTGCGCCCTCCCGCGGAACTCCCTGAGCAGCGTCCCCGCGATGTGCCCGATGTCCGCCCCGTCGAAGGTCACGGTGCCGGCCGTGGGCGCCACGAGGCGCAGGAGGGCGCGGCCGAGCGTCGTCTTCCCGCTTCCCGACTCGCCGACGAGCGCGAGGGTCTCCGCGCGGCCGATCCGTATGCTGACGCCGTCCACGGCCCGGACGGTCCGGCTCCTGAAGAGGCCCGCACGAACGGAAAAATGCACGCTGAGCCCGTCTACCGCAGCCAGCGGTCCGGCCGCCTGGCCGGTGCGCGGCGAAGCTGCCGCATCTGCCTGTCCCGTCCCGTCGCCCGAGAGCCGCGGGACGCTCGCGAGGAGCTGCCGCGTGTACTCGTCGCGCGGTCGGAGCAGGACGTCTTCCGCGGTGCCTTCCTCGCGGACGCGGCCGCCGGACATCACGGCGAACCTGTCACAGAGGTCGCTGGCGAGCGCGATGTCGTGCGAGATGAAGATCATGGCGAGGCCGAGCTCGGTCTTGAGATTCTTCAGCACGTTCATGATCTGCGCCTGGACGCTCACGTCGAGGGCGGAGGTGGGCTCATCCAGGACCAGGAGAGTGGGATGCATGGTGAGAGCCATGGCGATCGCGGCGCGCTGTTTCATTCCTCCTGAAAGCTCGTGCGGGTAGAGGCCGGCGGTCCTGGCGGCAGCCCCACCCGGCGGAACAGCTCTTCCGTCTCGCCGCGAATGCCGGAGGCGTCGGCGGAGCGCTCCGCCATGGCCCGCTCCACCACCTGCTCGCCTATCCTGATGACAGGGTTGAAGCCGTTCTGCGCGCCCTGGAAGACCACGGCGATCTTCTTCCATCGAATGTCGCGCCGGAAGGTCTCCAGCGGGAGCTTCATGATGTCGGTGCCTTCGAGGAAGACCTCGCCGGCGAGGTGGCACACGTTGCGCGGCAGCGACCGGGTGAGCGCCATCACGAGGCTGGTCTTGCCGCTTCCCGTCTCGCCGATAACGCCGACCGCCTGCCCGGGCCCGGGAATGGTGAAGGACACGCCGTCCACGGCCCGCACGGGACCACGCGGCGAGTCGTAGTGCAGCTCGACGCCGCGGACGTCTAGGAGCGCCACAGCCTGCGCCCCCTGAGCCGCGGATCCACCACCGGCTCCAGCCCCAGTGCGAGGAACATGAACGTGACAGCGGTGATCACGATGGCAAGGCCGGGAGGAATGACCCACCACCAGTACCCCAGGTACACGGCGCCCGTGCGGAAGCCGTATTCCAGGATCTGCCCCCAGGTGGGGAGGGAGGGGTCACCCAGCCCGAGGAAGCTCAAGCCCGCCTCGGCGAGGATTGCCGAGGGCGCGGAGAATACCAACTGGGACAGCACGAACGACGCCGCGTGCGGGAGGATGTGGCGCACGATCACACGGCCCCCCGACGCACCGAGCGCCTGCGCCGCCTCCACCTCCTGGCCCGTGCGGAGCTGGAGCACCATGGTGCGGACCATGATGGTGAGGCCCGGCCAGCTGAAGGCAACGAGGATGAGCAGGATGAGCCAGAGCTTCGATCCCCCGATGAAGACCAGGAAGATCAGCAGCGGGAGGAGCGGGACGTTCGCCACGATGTCCGCGGCACGCTGGATCACGGTGTCGGTGGTTCCGCCGAAGTAGCCGCTGGCGAGGCCGAGCCCCATGCCGATGAGGGTGCCGACGATGGCAGTGGATATCCCGATGAGAAGCGCGATCGGCAGGCCGAACAGCAGCCCCTGCGCAAGGTCCCTGCCAAGAGAGTCCGTGCCAAGCGCTCCGAACACGGAGCCGCCCATCACGAGCTGGCCGGCGCCTACCGTGTCGGCGGGGTCCGCCACCAGCACGGAAAGGTCCATTGTGTAGGTGCCGGGAACGATGGCGCTGCCGTTGCCGAACAGGTCGGCAAGGAAGTTGTCCTCGATGCCGGCGCGATCGACGTCGGCGCCGGTCTCCTTTTTCAGGACCGCGGCCAGCTCGTCAATGGAACGCTCTTCCGGGCCGATCACGAAACGCAGCGGGTCATCGGCGAGCCGGTGGATGGGCGGCGTCTCGTCGGGCCGTGCGCCGCGGATGGATTCCGTGTGCAGGGTGATCGCGGCGCCGTCGGGACGCACAAGGCGCGCCGTGACCACCGGCGGCTGGGACTGGAACGTGACGTCGGAGACGGAGAACGAGAGAAAGGTGGGAGGCTTGTTCGCATCGTCGGTGGTCTTCATCTCGTAGTGCAGCTCGAGGCCGGCATCGGTGGACACGGTCCGCGTGGGCTTCACCAGGCGCAGGAGCCGGTGCTCCACGCTCTTGTCGCGCCGAAAGAGGTTCGTCCACACCGGCGGCGCCGAGCGCGGGGCATCCGCCCAGAGGGCCGGGTTGCTCCAGATCTTCGGCCCGAAGCTGGCGGGATAGGTGCAGAGCACGGCGATCGACGCGAGGGTCAGCGCCACCAGCAGGATGAGCCCGGCCCGGCCCGGCCCGCTCTTCCACAGCTCGGCAATCATTCCCCGCGCGCGCATGACTCAGCCGTACCTGACGCGCGGGTCCAGCACCACGTAGAGGACTTCCAGCACCATGCGGGCAATGACGTAGATGAGCGTGTAGACGAAGGTGAGGGCGACGATGACCATCTCGTCGGGCGTGCCGGCAATCGCGTCGTAGTAGAGGCGGCCCATGCCCTGCCAGTTGAAGACCGTCTCCACGAGGATCGAGCCGCCGAGCGTGCCGGTGAACCCCAGCACGAGGCTGGTGACGATGGGAGGGGCGGCCACGCGCAGGACGTGGCGGCGCACGATGGTGCGCTCGGGAAGGCCCTTGGCCCGGGCAACGGCGACGTGGTCGGCCTGCGCCACGTTGATGGTCATGGTGCGAACGGCATAAATGTAGGGCCCGACGCTCGCCACCACGAGGGTGAAGATCGGGAGGAGCGCGTGCCAGAGCAGATCGAAGAACCGCGGGATCGCGCCGTAGGGAGGCGGGGCGCTGTACATGCCGCTGGTGGGCAGGATCTTCAGCTGGAAAGCGAAGACAAGGATGAAAAGGATCCCCAGCCACCACGTGGGAAGGGCGAACGACACGGCGGACAGCCCCGAGACGAACCGGTCGAGGAACGTGCCCGGCCGCGTGGCCAGGCGCACGCCCACGGCGATCCCGATCAGCGCGGTGACCAGGAGCGAGGTGGTCAGCAGGATCATCGAGTTGGGGATGCGCTCCTTCACGATGTCGGCGACCCTGCTGCTCCCCGTGAAGCTGCGCAGCGTGTGCGCCTCGCCGAGATCGAGCGTGAAGACCCGCAGGACGAGCGCCGGCAGACGGGTGTACCACGGCCGGTCCAGGCCGTAAGACTTCTCGATCTCCGTCTTGCGCTGGGCCAGCGTCTGCTCGAGCTGGTCGGGGTCACGGATGGTTTCGGCGAGCGACGTGCGCAGGCCGCGCAGCTCCTCGCCCACGGCCGCGCTCAGCATCCTGTCGGAGTAGCCGGTGGCCCCGAGGCTGATGACCACCAGGGCCTGCACCACGACCAGCACGCCCAGCATGGTGAGCGCCCGCACAAGGATGGTTCGCAGGGCATGCACGGCCGACTCCCGCCGCCCCGGCCTACTTCTTCACGTTCACGTCGACGCTGCGGCTGGTCACCTGGGCGATGGAGTCGCTGTAGGCCAGGAGCGACAGCTCGTAGAGGCCCGGGGCGAGCTTCATCGTCATGCTGGCAGGCACGGACACCACGAAGGTGCCCGGCTTCGTGCCCGCCGTCGCCTCGCCGCTGGCCACCACGGCGCGCTTCGCCGAGTCCACCAGGAGGAAGCGCAGCCCGACCCTGCCCGGTGCCCTGCACGGGGACGTTCACCGTGAGCGCCTGTCCGACCCCCAGGGGAACCGCGTCCACCGTCCCGATGGAGAGCGTCGGCGGATCGCCGAGCCACCAGTCCCCGGGCTTGAACGGGTAGGTGGGGTCGCGGAACGCCCGCAGCTCCGCGTACTGGGCTGCCGGGTCATACCGCGCGAGGATGAAGGGGCCGTCACCGATGACGAGGTTGCCCGTGGTGTCGGACCACTTCAGCGCGGCGTTGTAGCGCGCCACGGCGTCGGCCGGCGTTGCCAGGATCCGGGATCCCACCTGCAGGTAGCCCGTGGGGACGCTCTGGTTGGCCACGAAGCTGCGCAGCGTCCTTTTCACCAGCCCGACGTCCTTGTCCATCACGAGGCTGAGCCAGGGCACGTTGAACCGCGCCGCCGCCGTGTCGCTGTACGCCGCGCGCCTCTGGTTGAACACCAGGTCATCCATGGCGGCCAGCATCTCCCACGGCATGGCCAGGCCCGACGGGCTCGCGTAGGAGGCGATGAAGCTGTCCTGGAAGTGCCAGTAGTTCACGTACACCTCCAAGTGGTTGTCGTCCACGATCCGGAAGGCCTTGTACGTCTCCAGGTACGGGCGCGCGGTCACCGCGAGCGCCACCTCGATCTTCGCCTTGGCAGGGTCATAGGCCATGTCGAATCCCTGTGCGATCGAGTAGATGACGTCGGCCATCGTGATGGGAGAGCCGTCATGCCACTTGGACTGGAAGTACTTCGTGTAGTCGAAGACGACCTTGCTCGTGGCGCGCGTGCCGGCCGGAACTGCTTCCCACGCGTGGGTCTGCGCGTTCCAGTCCACGGCGTCCGCGGGCACCGCCAGCGTCCCGGCAGGTCCTGCCGTCTGCACGGTGTAGCCTGCGCGCACGGGCATGGGCATGCCGGTGAAGGGATGGTTCCAGAGCGGCGGGTCGCTGAGATAGCGCCAGATGTCGGAGCTGTAGACGTCGCCAAGGCCTCCGACCGGGTTCCACGTGGTCCGCTCTGTCCAGACCCAGAGATTGCCGACGGTGAGGTCCGTCTTGCCAGGCACGTACGCCTCGCGCAGCGTCCACGGGGCGTGCACGCCGGCCACGAGGTCGCGCGACACGTGCTGGAGGTCCTTGCGGGCCGCGAAGCTGTTCGTCGCGGTCACCAGCCATATGCGCACCGACTCCTGGAGACCCAGCTGCGTCATGCGCCGATACATCGTGTTGCGCTCGTCCAGGGTCTTAAACTCGCCGCGGAAGAGCCGCTTGCCCAGCGAGTCAAGCTCGTCCTGCTGGTACTGCCAGAAGCCGGACTCCTGCCAGCCCGGCATGTTCCCCATCCACGGGGCGTTCATGGAGTTCACGTTGGCGTAGTCATACCGTGACGGGGACGAGCGTCCCCACCCTTCCGTGTAGATGCTCCAGCCCAGGAGCGCGGGGTCACTGGAATAGGTGAGATCCACCGCCGCGGCAAACGGCAGGTAGGTGACGTTCACCGTGAAGCCCGCCTTCTCCAGCTCGACGCGGATGAGATCGGCGATGTTGCGCCGCTCGTCCTCCACCCGGCCGACGATTTTTATACGCACCGGCTGGCCGCCGAAGGTCCACACGCCGTTGGCTAGCACGGCACCCGCCTTCGTCATGGCCGTCTTGATCATCTGCCGGCCGTACTCGGGGTCGTAGCCGATGCCCGTCGCGCGCTCGATGTCGTAGACGGTGAGGTAGTCGAAGTCTGCCGGGCTCACCTGCGAGATCATGGGCGCGGCCCTGCCGCGGTAGATGTCGCGCGCGATGAACTGCCGATCCGCGAGGTACTGCATGGCCTGCCTGATCTCGATGATGGAGAAGGGGTTCAGGTCACCCTTCGGGGCAGGCGCAGGATTCAGGAGGAGCGACACGGTGGAGGCAGGCGCCTCGTACAGCGCAAAGCGGTTGTCGCTCTTCAGCTGCTGGGCCGCGTCGGTCTTGAGGCTGAACAGGTAGAGGTCCATGCTGCCGGCGTCCAGGTCACGGGGCGCCCGGTCCACGTCGAAGGCACGGAAAACCAGCTTGTCCACGGCCGGGCCCTGGCCCTTGGCGCCCTGCGCGGCCGCCGTCCCCGCGGCGACCGCGCAGACGGCAAGGACGAGAAGTGCTGCAGCAGCGCGCTTCATTGCGTGTTCCGCTTGGCGCTGCCGATCTTGTTCACGGCGTCCAGCAGCTGCTGGTACATCTTCTGTATCGAGCCGAACCCGAACTCCGTGTAGTAGGACGACGATGCGAAGTTGCCCGACTCGTCATACACGTTGAGCGTCTGTGCCCCTTCGCCCGTCACGGGCATGTAGACCGACGCCGTGAACCGGCCGTCGGCATTCGTCCGCGCGGAGGCGATGACCGCGTCCTGGAGCTGTATGACGATGTTCATCTGGGGCTGGAAGTTGAACCCCTGGATGGTGACGGCCTGGCCGCCGGCGCCCGAGGACGGGGAGAGGAAGATGTCAGGAGCCTTGATGGCTCGCAGGCGCGCGAAACCTATCTTCTGGTTCACGCCGCCGAACTCGGCGAGGCGCGTGTCGGGCCAGACCATGTACACGTCGCCCTGCGTGGCGGCGATTCCCATGTAGTCCCCGATGAACTGGCCGCCCGGGAACCCGCGGTTGGGGTTGGAGCTGAAATCGGTGACACGCGTGTCCTTGGCGCTGTACCCAAGGGTCTTGTCCTCGAATCCCCAGGTCTTCCCGCCGTCGGTGGACCGGGTGTAGTAGATATTGTAGCGGACCATGGTGGGGTCATCCCGCGTGTCGGCCCACATCACGTGGATGGTGCCATCGGGTCCCGTGGTAATATCGGGGAAGAATTGCAGCGCATTTCCCTGGTCGTCATTGAGCCGCACCGGCTTGGTCCACGTGAGCCCCTTGTCCGTCGACTTGATGAAGTAGATGTCTCCGTCGTCATGCGGCTTCTCCGGCGGCAGCGCGGTGTACACCATGTACAGCTCGCCGTTCGGACCGCCTCCAAGCTTGGGGAACCCGGCTGACCAGTAACGGAAGAACTCGGTGCGCGGTCGGAAGGGCAGCTCGTTGTCCACGACCGCCGTCACGGGCTTGCTGAATGTCTTGCCCCCGTCCGTGGTGCTTGCCACGTCGAGCTCCGCGAGTCCCTTCATCGTGCCGTCGTCCGTGGTGTCCAGCCACGCAACGTACAGCGTGCCGTCAGGCGCGACATGGGTGCTCGGCCCCTGGAGCGTCCGGTCCCCGTTTTCCTGGCCCGGCAGGTTGCCACCCTGCGTCTCGCCATACGCCCGTCGCACGGTGGGTGACACGGCCACAGGGTCGGTCCACGTGGTCCCCTGGTCGTCCGAGCGTGTCATCTTGATGGTGGTGGCAACCTCGCGGGGGAGCGTGACGGGCAGCTCACCCGTGTAGATGATGTCGTAGTAGGTGATGAACTCCACGTAGGCCACGTAGATCGATTCCTGGTCGGGCTTCGTGGGGTTCTTCCCGACGCTCATCCACGGCTTGTCCAGGAACCCGATCTGCACGGAGCCGCGGAGCCTGCCCTGCGGATCGATGGACTGCCCTGCGATCGTCACCGTGCTGCGTGCGGTGGAGGATATCGTTGGCCAGGTGACGCCGCCGTCTTTTGAACGGGACACGGCAATGCTGGACACGATGGAGCTCGTGAACACCGGCCCTATGGAGAACTCCTCCTCGCCGATGGAGATGCTCGTCATGTAGACGTTGCCCTTGTGGTCGAATGCCACCACGGGGTCGCCGCCTGAGCCGAGATCCTCCGGCAGGTACCCGACCGGAGCAGGCCCATCCCAGGTCACACCGCCGTCATAGGTGGTGTATGCCGTGGGCGCAGGGGAGTTGTAGTCGATCGTGCCGACGACGACGTGGTCAGGGTCCGACGGGTCCACGGCAAGGTGCGGCTCGGTCTGGACCGGGAAATCGCTGTAGTCGCGGGTGATGAGGATGTCGCGGCTGAAAGCAGGTGCGGGATTCCGGAAAGGAACGAGGAAGCCCCCGGCAGCCTGCAGCGCAGGCGGCTTGCTGGAGGTGCTCCCCGGAGCCGCTCCTCGCGAGCTGTCGGCGTCTCCCCCGCCGCCGCCTTCGCTTTCGCCTTTGACTGCCGCGGCCAGCCGGGGATCTCCGCCGCTGGAAAGGAGCCAGGATCTTCCCGAAACGACTTCCTCGATCGGCTTCAGGAAGTCCAGGTTCGGGCCCGAGGGAACGCTCGGGGTCGACGGCAGGGTGACGTCCGCCCCGGCCGAAGCTCCTGCAGCGAGAAAGACGGCCGCCAGCGCGGGAAAGACGAAGCGCTTGAACTGTGTGTGCATCGGCATTTACGAACGTCTCCTTTTGGTGTCTCAGCTGGGAGAGATTCCGGCTGCATCCCGTATGGCGTGCTCGGCGATCTCCAGCCTGTTGATGACGGTCAGCAGGATCGCATTCTGCAGGTCCTGGAACGCGATGATGAATCCCCTCGCGCCGCCCACGACATACTCGTTGGCAGCGTCGTTCTGGTCCTTGATGTTCTTTTCGACATAATCGTAGTAGATGGGTGCCTGCTCCATCATGCGGTTCACCCTGGGCACAAGGTGGACGGGATCCGACAGGGCCGCGAGATCCTTCAGCCGCTTCATGTAGCTGTCGCCATCACTCCTCACCTGGGGAAGGTCCTTGCGCACCTCGAAGAGGAGCAGCCGGTCCGCATCCATGGCGGCAAGGAAGCCCTTGATGTCGTCGGTGCCTATGGCGGCCTTGATGGCTGCCAGCGCGTCAGGGGACGCGGATCCGGCCGTGCCGGCCAGGGCGGCAGCGGTGGAGCCGGGTGTGCCGGGCCCGGATGCCGGCGTGCCCGTCTCCGCGACAGGGTTCGCCCACGAGAGGAGGGGCAGGAGCAGGAAGGACAGGGCCATGGCTGTCAGGCGACCACGCACGCGCACACCTCCCGGGAACCGAGTCGATCCGCGAGCGCTATTGCCACCGCGGGTTGGTACGAAGAGTGTCGACCGCCTTCTCGATGGCGACGTCATGACCGGCTCGCAGCGTCGCAAGATCGGGTGGGTCTGCCTTTACATCGGGGGTGAGGCCCTCCAGCGGGAGGAGCGCGCCCTGCCCCGTCACGTAGCGCGCCACCGCCACATCCAGCACCCCGCCGCTGGGAAGGGCCGATTCGCCGGCGATCTCGAAGGTGCCCGCCGATTTCTCGCCCACGAGGCCCGCACGCTTGTACTGTCGCAGGAGGAAGGCAAGGATTTCCGCGATCCCGTACGTGCTCGAGTTCGTGAGTATCACCATGGGCCGCTGGTAGGCGGCCATCGCATCCTGGCTGTAGCCCAGGCCCTGTCCGCCCTGGCGTGAGATGAACCCGCCCATGTTGGCCGCGCCCAGGAACCACTGTGCGACCACCACCATCTGGTCCAGGTTGCCGGCGCCGACGGAGCGCAGATCGAGAATGAGACCGTTGGCAGAGAGGAGCTGCGGAAGGTCCTTGGACGCGGCGTCCACGAGGTCCTTGCTGAGCACCGGGATGCGCAGGTAGCCGATGGTGCCGTCGATGACGCGGTAGTCGACGCTGGGAGTCAGGTCGATCTGGGCGCGGACGATGTCGACGTTGCGCTCCTTGCCTGCTGGATCCTTGAGGGTCAGCGTCACCTTCGTCCCCACGACGCCTCGCACACGCTTGGTGACCTGGTCCATGGCATCGGCGCCCGTTACGCGCCAGTCGTCGACGCCGGTGATCACGTCGCCCACCAGCACCCCGGCCTTTTCCGCCGGCGTGCCCTTGAAGACCGAAAGCACGAAAACGTCCCCGGACTGGAGGGGCTGCAGGAGGATGCCTGCCCCGCCGTACTGGAGAAGCGGCTCCGCGAGGGCATCAGTGCCGCCGGCTGCGGCGGGCTTCGCCCAGGGAGGGATGACTCCCGTGTTCGGGCTCTGGAGCTTGCCGATCATCTCGGCGAGGAGCTTGTACGCCGACTGCGCATCCGGCGCGGCTGCCACCTTCGGTCGATACTGCGTCTTCATGGCGTCCCAGTCCACGCCGTAGGTCTTGGGGTCAACGAAGGTGTCCTTGATTGCCTGCCAGGCCGTGTCGAAGTCCTTCACGACATCGGCGACCGTCGTAGTGATCACGGGTGACGCGGGAGCGGCTGTCCCGGAAGGCGCGGGAGCAGGGGCGGGAGCCGGAGCGGGTGCAGGTGATCCGCCCTGGGCGGCCTGCGCGGAGAGCCCCGGCAACACGAGCGTGATCAGGCATAGGGCGACCCAGGTCCGCATACGTTCTCCTCCGGATGGATGTGGGACCGCCCTCTCCCCCCCGGCGGCCGCACCTTGGGAGAAGATACGTTCCTACCATGGGAAAAGTAAACGGCAGGTCACCTTCTGACAAGGGGCGGCAGGCGCTGCGGCGCGGTTGACGGCATAGCCGCGGCGCTCGTGTATGCATATATTCATATATAATATGGTAACGAACAGGATCGCGCGGACCGCCTCCGCGCTTTTTGCGGCGGGCGTCATATTGCTCGGGTGCGCGGGGCGAACCACCGCATTCGCTTCCCCGGCGTTTCCTGATCCTCCGAAAGAGGCTGCCGTCACTGTGAGCAGCAAGCAGATCGCCGTCCTCTCGGGCGGCTGTTTCTGGGGGATGGAAGGCGTTTTCGAGCGCCTTAACGGGGTGAGCCAGGTCCTCGCCGGCTACTCAGGAGGGGCGGCAGACACGGCCCACTACGAGATGGTGGGGAGCGGCCAGACCGGCCACGCGGAGTCGGTGCAGATCACCTATGACCCGTCTGTCATCAGCTACGGAACGCTCCTGAAGGTCTTCTTCAACATTGCCCATGATCCCACCCAGCTCAACTACCAGGGGCCCGACGAAGGCACCCAGTACCGATCGGTCATCTGGTATGCCAACGACGCTCAGAAGGCGGAAGCGGAGGCGTACATCAAGCTGCTGGGCGATGCGAAGGTCTTCCCGCAGCCTATTGTCACCCAGGTGGTGCCCCTGAAGGCCTTCTACCCCGCCGAGGCTTACCACCAGCACTTCATGGACAACAACCCCGACTATCCCTATATCGCTTTCTGGGACAAGCCGAAGGTGATCAACCTCCAGAAGACGTATCCCGCCCTGCTGTCGGGAAAGTACCCGAAGCTGTAGGGCCGCGGGGAGCGCGACACTCGCGGAGGTCCAAGAGGCGATCGCCGATGGGGCAGACGTCAACGCGCACAACGACCAGGGCGTTACGGTTCTGATATACGCAGCCTCGAACAACGGGGAGCCCGCCATCCTGGTGACCCTCGAGAAGGCGGGCGCAAGCGTCGAGGAAAGGGATCGCATCGGGCTGACCCCCATCGCATATGCTGCCTCGAACAATCCCCATCCCGAGATCATCGAGGCGCTCGTCAAGTCCGGTGCCGATATTGCGGAAAAGGACAGGTACGGGATCACGCCGTTCATGTAAGCGGCCACCAACAACGACAGCCCCGAGGTCATGACGGCACTTCTGAGCGCCGGGGCTCGCCTTGAGGCGGAGGATAGCAGGGGATGGTCGGCGCCGGATTTCGCGGCATCGACGAACCAGAACCCCGACGTCCTCGCGGTTTTGCTGAGAGCGGGTGATGACATCAATCACCGGGCGGCCAACGGGCAAACCGCACTCATGCACGCGGTTTCAACCGACGAGAACCCTCAGATCGCAAAATGAGTCGAGGCGGGCGCACCGGCCATCTAGTAGATCAAGAAGCCGCCAACCTCACGGAGCAGGCGGCGCGAACATCTGGACAAGATTGTTGGTGGCATCCCCCACAGCGATGTTGCCCGAGGCATCAATCGCGACGTCCATAGGCCAACCGAACCCGCCGCTGCCGACTCCGACTCCTCCCCACTGCGCGAGATAATTGCCGTTCGTGTCAAACTTCTCGATCCGGCGATTGACAAAATCGCAGACGTAAAGGTTATCGTATTTGTCGATGGCAATGCCTAACGGCAACGTCAATTGCCCGTTTCCGGTACCTGTCGCTCCAAATGCCATTAAGAAATTGCCGTTCTTGTCGAATTTCTGAATCATGTGTGGCTGCGCCACAAAGAGGGGGAAGTCTGCGACATAGATGTTCCCGGCACTGTCCACCGCGACTCCCACCGGAAAATCCAGCTGCCCGTCCGCCGTCCCCGGGGTCCCGACAGATGTCGGTAAGTGCGTCGTATAGCCGTTCGGGTCGAAAATGAAAACTTTCCCTGCCGACAGATCCGAAACATAGATATTGCCTGCGGAGTCCAAGGCAACTGAAGTCGGATTGGTAAGGCCGGTGATGTTCGCTTGATGCGCTAGTGACGAATTGAAGACTTGGACCTGGCCGCCCGAGTAATCCGGTACATAGACATTGCCCGCCGGACTAGTCGGCAATGGAACCGTACCAGAGTCCTGTAAATGAAGCAGTGGACTGCCCCAGGTAGTTTCCAATGGGATCGAACTTCTGGATTCGCTTATTGCCTACGTCATCGACATAGATATTGCCGCTCGAATCGAACGCAACGCCGGCCGGGATAATTGCCCATTCCCGGTAAGCGCCGCACCGCCCCACGCCGCCAGCAGAGTTCCGCTGCTGTTGAATTTCTGAACTCGGCCGGCGTTCGTCAGCGGCCCGCTTGTGGGAGCATCGGCGGCATAGACGTTGCCGGAGTTGTCGACTGC
The DNA here is from genome assembly GCA_963768665.1 of uncultured Spirochaetota bacterium. Lineage (GTDB taxonomy): Bacteria > Spirochaetota > Spirochaetia > SZUA-6 > Fen-1364 > Fen-1364. The sequence goes on from CAVYIU010000010.1 coordinate 330,869, forward strand.
GGCGTTCGAGATAGAAACAAAGCCTGTAATTGGAGAGGACGAGCTCCAGTTCGTCTTGACCACGTGGTCGCCACCGTCCGCTATATAGAAGGTGGGGGTGCTCGACGTATCCACCGAAATTCCCGTGGGCCCGCTTAAAGTCACGCCGGGAGGGGTCAGGGAAGCGCTATAACCTCCGCTAGGCGTGTACTCCTTGATGACTTTGTTTGTGGTATCCGTGACGTAGATATTGCCGTATCTGTCGACCGTGATTCCGCCGACGGAGCCAAATACCGTGCCGGTTGCAGGCGTTCCCTGGCCGGTCCAGGAGGCAAGCAACGTGCCTGAGGGATTGAATTGCAGGACCTGCAACGCGCTGCTGTCCAGCACGAGCAGATTCCCGGAGATATCGACAGCAACGGCCTTCGCCGTGCCGATAGTAGTAGCGGTTGTCCAGTTCAGGTTCGTGCCCGAGAGGCTGTACTTGAGAATCGGCGTCGTGGTCGAACTGGTCGCAACGTACATGTTGCCGCTCGAATCGAACGCCATGTCGTAGACGCTGCCAGTGATTCCAGTCGCGGCGGCGATATCGTACGTCTTCTGAAGCGTTCCTGAAGGATCGAACTTCCGGATTCTGAACGTGGAGTCCGCCACGTAGACGTAGCCGGCGGTATCTACCTTCACTACGCAGGTCGCCGAACGAGTATTGGGGATTCGGGTTGCCCCACTGGCGGACGAAATTATAAGTAGTGGCACTGAACGGGAACTTCGCCACAGTGTCCTTTATCGCAGCCAGGAAGGGGCTGGGACAGCCCGCGAGCGCCAGGAACGCGCCCGCGGCAAGGGTTCCGAAAAGGATTCTTCTTACTGAGACCATACCACTGTTCCTCTCACTCCGCTTGCGTCCGCGGCGCGGGTGGCCTCGTCACCCCGCAGGTCGAGGTACGAGAACTGGGCCGCAAGATCGGGATTGATTTGCTGAAGCTTCGCATAGGCAGACCTGGCGATGGAGTAGTTCTCCAGCGCGTGGTTTGCCCTCGCCACGCACAGCAGCGCCGTGGGGTTGTTGGGCGCCTTCTTGGCGGCCCGGTTGTAGAACTCAAGCGCCTGGTCGTAGCTGGCCTGCATGAAGTAGATGTTTCCCACGTTGATCAGTGCCGGCAGGTAATCGTCTTTTGCCAGGATCGCCTGGAATTCCGTCATCGCCTGGTCGTACATGCCGAAACGGGAATGGAGGACCGCGAGGCTGTTCTGAGCCTTCGACTTCCCGGCCTGGCCGGAGGCGTTAGCCACGGCGGCCTTTAGCTGCCGCTCCTGGTCGCCCATCTCTCCCTGGATGTACGCCACGAGGTCGTCTGAAAACGCCGTCACGATTTTTGCATCGGCGGGGATCTTGATGTCGGAGGCGACGCTGGCAAAGCCAACCGGCGCGTAAGCCTTCCACGCGTCGTGCAGCGGATATAGCTTTGCCTGGTCCTTCACCAGGTTCTCCCGCCACTCCTTGGCCCCGAGCTGCCAAGCCTTCACGAAGCCGCCCTCGCGGAGCGTGATCTCGATGGGCATCCAGACCTTGTTGTCCTTGATGATGAGGTCATCCCGATGGAGGAAGGAAGCTCGCGCGTCGTCGGGGCTGAGCCCGAGTGCGAACGCCATGTAGATGTGCCCGGGGATGGTGATGAATGCCGTCTCGAGGCCTACTGCCTCGAACATGGACGCATAGAGCACGGAGAAGTCGCTGCATTTGCCGCCGCGGTATTCGAGGGTCTGCGCCGGAAACTGGATGTAGTCCACGGTCTTGCTGTCCGAATTGAGCGTTGCAACGGGATCCGAGGTGTAGGTGAGCCCGTAGAGCGTCAGCGCATCGTGAATAGCGGTGGCGAGGCGAATGTTCTGCAGCACCGAGGTATTGCCCTTGCCGCTGACGATCGAGGCCACGTTCTTGGCGAATTTCACCGCCGTGGGATCGTTGGGAGAAACGAAGGCGGCCGCCTTGCGGTCATCGTCCCAGGTCAGGGCATTGCGCTTCAGGATCGTCAGGGTCTGCACGGACTTGGTCGTCACCGGCTTCCCGTTCTGCACGTAAGAAAGGGTAATTGCGGCGGAGACCTTGGTGTCCTCGGTGTTGTTGAGCACGTCCTTCTTGAAGAGGGCGTACAGGTCCACGGACGCGTCTTTGCCCCCCTCTATGACGTCGGGCCCATCCACTTCCTTTGGATCGTCCATGTACTCCTTGACCAGGAAGGTGAGCTTGACGTTCTGGATTGCCGAGCTGTCCCAGTCGTGGATGTACGCTTTTCCGATGGGATGATCGTCGTAGAATTTATAGAAGACGGGATACACGTCAGAGACGTTGACGAGGCTGAGCTCTATGCCGGTCTTCTGGACAAGAGGCTGAGCCTTCTCGGGAAGCTTCGGCTTGGGAGCCTCAAACTTCTGCACGGCCTTTGGCGCACCGAGACCGTAGGAAGCACCGATGGAGAACCCGATGCCGGTGTAGAGGCCCGCCTGGTAGAGAAACGACGCGCCGGCCGTGATGATCAGCCCGGGAGGGAAGGAGGCGTAGAGGTCCGCACCAGCCTTGACGAACGGGTTCACGTAGCCCTGAAAGGTGTTGTTGAAGAACCCGTAATTCACCCCGCCGTCTGCGTAGGCCTTGATGCCAAGGTTAGGGATGATGTTGTAGCCGATTCCGGCGCCGACCGAGGCGGACGTGAACGAGACCGCCTGCCGGGCAAGAATCGGCGTATAGGCGTAGCCGATCTCCGCTCGACCAAAGGCCAGCGGGAAGAAGGCCGGTCTGTATTCCGCGATAATCGCCCCCGCGCCACCCAGGGTGAAGTAGTTGGTGCTGTCGCCCATGGGCAGCGTCAGCGTGGGTGCAAGGCCGATCCAGAAGGGGGCAAGAGAAAGAACGGTTGCACCTGGGGGCACCGGCTGCGCCGCGCCTGCCGGCTGCGCCGGACTTGCCGGTCCGACCGCGGTTTGCGCCATGACTGACACCGCGGCCAGCCATACAACGCCTGCGAGAATAGCCTTCTTCATCGGTTCGTCCTCCACCCCCATCAGCCGGTTGCGAGTTGGCTCTCGGCCGATACCTGAGCAGGTTAATATGGAATAGTAGCTCTGGAAATCTCGGATTTCAACTAAATCCGTAGCTGTAGCTTGTCGGGCAAGCCTTCGGCGCTCCGATCGGAGCGGCGGCAGGTCGCTCGCGCCTTTCGAGTTGCGGACGGCAGCTCTCTCAACAGCCGATCGGTTGCCACCAGCGAGATTCGTTCCATTTCCGCAAGGATGCGGTCCGGTTCACTGCCGGTAGCGATCTAAGCTTCCAGCAACTTGATATGTTCAGGTGAGAGGCGAACAGTGACGGTCTTGCCGTCGACTTTGCGAGTCCACTGGTAGTACGGCCCATGGAGGAGAGCGGAACTCGGCGTCTACCTCTCCTTCCCGCCCGAGCTGATGAGAAGCCTCGGCGGGACGTTCGTGTACCAGGTGGGCCCGGCGCGCGACGCCGTTTCAGGGTCACTTCTCAGTTCGGAAAGCGATGCGGCAGCGCGCTCCCGGCGTAGGTGCAACGGTTGCGGCGGGTACCAGGCTGTTCTGGCGCAGGTGACTACCCCATCGTCGGGTGCGGATTACGGTCGAATCCTCTCTGGTGCCAGTACGGGTACGGGAGCGGGGTCTCGCTTGCGGCGTCGAGCTTCGCCACCTGCTCCCTGGTGAGGTTCCACCCCACGGAGCCGAGGTTCTGCCGGAGCTGCTCCTCGTTGCGCGCGCCGATGATGACCGTGGAAACCGTGGGCCGCTGGAGAAGCCAGTTGATGGCGATCTGCGGCACCGTTTTGCCGGTCTCCTTCGCCACCTCGTCGATGGCGTCCACCACCTTGTAGAGGTATTCGTCGGGGACCGGCGGACCGCCTGCCGCCGTGGCGGGCAGCCTGCTCACGGCGGGCCGCGGCACGCCTCGACGGATCTTGCCGGTGAGCCGGGCCCATCCCAGCGGGCTCCAGACCACTGTTCCCACCCCCTGGTCGAGTGCCAGCGGCATGAGCTCCCATTCGTAGTCACGACCGACCAGTGAATAGTAGGCCTGGTGGGCGACATAGCGGGCCAGGCCGTATCGCTCGGAGATCGCGATCGACTTCATCAGGTGCCAGCCGGAGAAGTTCGAGCACCCGATGTACCGGATCTTTCCCGCCCGCACGAGGTCGTCCAGGGTGCGGAGCGTCTCGTCCGGGGCAGTGAGGGCGTCAAAGCCGTGGAGCTGGTAGAGGTCGATGTGATCGGTGCCCAGCCGCCGCAGGCTTCCTTCCACGGTCTGCAGGAGGTGGAACGGGAGTGCCCGACGTCGTTCGGTCCCGGCCCGTGGCGAACGTCCCCTTCGTCGAGATGAGGACCTGGTCCCTGCGGCCGGCAATCGCCGCGCCGAGGACCTCCTCGGCGTGCCCGGCAGAGTAGCCGTCCGCCGAGTCGAACATGGTGAGACCCGCCTCCAGGCAGATGTCCACCAGCCGCCTCGCCTCCGCGGCGTCCGTGGCGCCCCAGGCGCCGAAGAACTTCCCTGTTCCCGCCGAATGTCCCCGTGCCCAGGGTGAGCACCGGTACCTTGAATCCTGATCGGCCGAGCAAGCGATGGTCCATGGTCGAAAACGTAACCACAGCGGGGGCCCGCGGCAAACTGCGGCCACGGCGCCGCACGGGACCTGTCTGCCGCTACGGAACCCCATCAGGGCGACACGCGGGCTCCACCAGACCCAGGATGCGCGCACCTGCCTCCGCGGCAGGCAGGATGACGCGCTCGTCAGCGTCCCGCCGTTTCAGCTCAACGCCGCCTGCAGCGAGAGCGCGGGCGCTCACCGTGACCCGAAAGGGCACCCCCATGAGATCCGCATCGGCAAACTTGACCCCGGGGCTTTCCGCCCTGTCGTCGAAGAGCACGCTTACTCCCGCCGCTTCCAGCTCAGCGGCGAGCCTCTCCGCGCCCGCCATGGCCTCGGTTCCGGGGCCGCCCAGCGAGAGCAGGTGGAGGTCAAAGGGCGCAATGGACTGGGGCAGGCGCAGCCCGGCCTTGTCGTGACAGGCGTCCGCGGCTGCCTCCAAGGCGCGGCCGGCGTGGAACCGGAACCCCAGGATACGCACTGGCTGCTCGCGGCCGTCCCTGTCCTGGTAGACTGCGCCCGCCCTCTCGATGCGGAGGGCCTCGTGCAAAGGAGCGCCTACCATGATCCCGCGGCAGGCCAGGAGCCGAGCCCCGCATCGCGCACATTCCGCCACTTCCGGGGCCAGCGCCATGTCGGCAACCACAGCCGGCTGGTAATCGCGGGGGATATTGGTATTCAGGATATGGAAGCCCGTCTCGTTCGCCCCTGCGACGAGGTTCGGCGAGCCAGGGACCTCTTCGTCGGCAACGACCAGGGTGGTGGGCCGCAGACCTATGGGGGACGCGTAGCCGGGAACCGCGCCTGCCGCGCGGATTTCCTCCGCTGTGGCGGGGCGAAGCCGACCGGCGCCGAGCGCACGGAGGACCTTCGCCTCGCTGAGCTCCCTGTCACCGCGGACCACGGCAAACACGAACCTCTCGTCGTCGGCGACCTGGAAGACCGCCTTGGCCGTGCGGCTGCGCTCCACGCCGAGGAAATGGCACAGGTCGTCGATGCTGGTGCATCCGGGAGTGGCGATCTTCTCGAGGGGCAGCGGCGCCTCGGGGAGCTGGGGCTTCCGCGCAAACCGGGCAGCGTCGCGCTGCGCGGCATATCCGCAGCCGCCGCACCGGACCAGTGCGGTGTCCCCGTCCTCGACCAGGCAGCCTGCCGCCCGCGGCTCACCGGGCGTTCCGCCGAGCAGGACGCCGCGCGCGCCGCAGCTTTCCAGCACCCGCAGCATCGCGCTCGCAAGCGCCGCGGAGCGGAGCTCGAGCCCGGCAGCGTCGGTATCCAGGAGGAAAAAGTCCGTGAACGCTGCGTGCCTGACCGAGAGAAGGCGCGGCAGGTGGCGCCAGGAACGTGCCTCCGTCCGGCAGAGCGCGCCGAGCGCGGCCGCGTCGTCGTCACCGCCCGGCAGCACGACCTCCTGCGCGCCCAGCGTCTCCGCTTCTGCCCGCAGGAGCGAACTCACCCGCGCGAGGGCGCGCTGGCCGAGCGGCAGCCACGACACGAGACCGTTCCCGTGAGCGCGCAGGTACGACGCCCGGGCCAGGAGCGCCGCGGCCGAGGAGGAGGCGTCCGCCGGTGCCTCGCGCAGCGTGGTTCCGAAGAGAGCCGACATCCGCATTGGTCGATAACTGGTGCGGTATCGCGTCAGCGCGACCCGTTCCCAGCACCTCCTTTCAGACTGTTTCCTCGGACGGGATTCGCACCCGCGGGGAAAGAAGAGCTTCGACGACGCACGAGAGAATCGCCTCCATATATGATCGCCGAAATCAGGACGTTTGTATCCAGTACGACCCTTGCCACTCCTTTCGTTTCTCTCGCCGGTAGGCGGCTATTTCCTGATCGATAACTCCGGGGTGATGCCCTTGGTGCGCCCAGCCCGATCACCGGTTTCCCGTGCTCATGGTTGTCTTCCTCACCGGGGAAGGTGCATACGGCGTCGGCTTTCTATGCGTTGGGACACGAACCATATCGTCCTTCCTTGCGGATCACGTCGTGGTAGTCAACCACCTCCAGGGATCCGTTCTTTCGGCGCCCTCATTCATCGTTGTGCAGTGACCGCGCACGTGCGTTCGCAACGACACGCCCCTGTGACGGTCGCGATCAGCCGCCCTTCGTCGGTGAGGGATTTCGGTCGAACCCGCTCTGGTGCCAGTAGGGATACGCCATGGGGGCCTCGCTCGCGGCATCCAGCCTGCCCACCTGCTCGGCTGTAAGGTTCCAGCCAACGGAGCCGAGGTTTTCGCGCAATTGGTTCTCGTTGCGTGCGCCGATGATGACCGTGGAGACCGTGGGGCGCTGCAGGAGCCAGTTGATGGCAATCTGCGGCACGGTCTTCCCGGTCTCCTTCGCCACCGCGTCGATGGCGTCTACGACCTTGTAGAGGTACTCGTCGGGCACCTCGTGGCCGGCCGCCGCGCTGGAAGAGAGTCGGCTCACGGCGGGTCTCGGCACGCCCCGACGGATCTTTCCCGTGAGCCGGGCCCACCCCAGGGGGCTCCAGACCGTCGTCCCCACTCCCTGGTCCAGGGCGAGCGGCATCAACTCCCACTCGTAGTCACGGCCGATCAGCGAATAGTAGGCCTGGTGGGCGACGTAGCGAGCCAGGCCGTAGCGCTCGGAGATGGCGATGGACTTCATCAGGTGCCAACCGGAGAAGTTCGAGCACCCGATGTACCGTATCTTTCCCGCCCGCACCAGGTCATCGAGGGTCCGGAGGGTCTCGTCCGGGGCCGTCATGGCGTCGAAGCCGTGGAGCTGGTAGAGGTCGATGTGGTCGGCACCCAGGCGCCGAAGGCTCCCTTCCACGGCCTGTAGGAGATGGAAGCGCGAATGCCCTACGTCGTTTGGCCCCGGCCCCGTGGCAAATGTCCCCTTCGTCGAGATGAGGACCTGATCCCTGCGGCCGGCAATCGCAGCGCCGAGTATCTCTTCGGCGCGTCCGCTGGAGTACCCGTCGGCCGAATCGAACATGGTGACGCCCGCATCCAGGCAGATATCCACGAGGCGCCTTGCCCCCGAGGCGTCGATAGCACCCAGGGCGCCGAAGAAGTCCCCGACTCCACCGAACGTAGCCGTGCCGAGCGCGAGCGCCGGCACCTTGAACCCTGAGCGGCCGAGCAATCGATGTTCCATGATCGGAGAACGTATCCTGTATTGGACATCATGGCAAACGGCTGGCCGGAGCACGGGTCCCGGCCTTGCAGGAGATGCGTCTCCCCTCTATCATTGGGTGCCGCACGGGGGCTTCCCTGCGCGGCACCCACAAGGAGGCATGCGTTTGGAGAGAGAATTGCTTCTGCGCATCACCATCGTCGACCCGCCGCCCGGGGTGACCTTCTGCGTCCAGAGGGGGGACACGGAGCTCGTGGCGCCGGCCATGGCCGCGGAGAGTCCCCTCTCCTTCGACTTCACGGTGACCGTCCGTGAGGACGCCGCCGTCGAAGGACCCCGCCTGATGGGTCCTTTCGTCAAGGGCCCGTGGAACGCGCGCTTCGTCTACCTCAATTCCGGAACGCTCGCGGGCCAGGCCGGTTCGCCCTGGAACCGCCGGGCGAAGGTGCCGCTGACGGGTATCAACGCCGAGCTGATCGAGAAAGCCATTGCAGCGCCCGGCGGCCTGCTGGAGGCGCAGATCGGCGGGACGGCGGCGGACGGCGGCCCCGCGTGCGCCACGGTGTCGCTCCTCGGCAGGGGATGGTCCGCCCGCCTGCCGGGAAAGGGAAAGCAGGGGCCAAGGCCTGCCGCGAAATCCGCCGCCAAGGCTTCCGCGAAGGCCGGGCGGGGGGCCAAGCGGTGAGCAACGGGCGCCGCAGCCGTCGGGCCCGCGGCATCCCGCGGTCCCTTCACCCCTTCAACCATTCCGTCCACGTGGCGGGGTCATAGCCTGCGGTGGCACGGCGTCCATCGCGGACGATCGGCGTCTTCATGATGAGGGGATCAGCCAGTATCTCGGCCTCGGCGTCGTAGTCCTGCCAGGCGAGACCTTTCTCCTTGAACCGGCGGCTCTCGACATCGACGAGCGCCGGGAAGCCCACGGCCGCGGCAACGGCGCGAAGCTCGCCGGCGCTGATCCCTTTCTCGGCGAGATCGACGAGCTGGAACGGCACCTTCCGCTCGCGGAAGAATCGCTCTGCCTTTTTCGTGTCCTTGCACTTCTTCGTGCCGAATACTTGCAGGTTAATTGCCCTACTGGAAGCGGCGGCGGATCTCGGCGCTCACGTAGTCCAGCACCGCAACGGTGACCGCGATGAACCATACGGCAATCCCCGCAGCCCGGTAATCGAGCAGGCGGATGTACTGCACCAGGATGAATCCCACCCCGCCGCCGCCCACGAGGCCGATGACGGTGGACATGCGCACGTTCACGTCCCAGCGGTAGATCGAGAACGAGACGAACGGCGATATCATCTGCGGCACGATGGCGTACATGATGGTCTGCAGGCGCGTGGCGCCGGTGGCCTCGATGGCCTCGATGGGCCCGGGGTCGATCCCCTCGATGGCTTCCGAGTAGAGCTTTCCCAGCGCCGCCACGGAGTGGACGGTGAGCGCCACGATCCCCGCGAACGGCCCCAGGCCGACCCAGACCACCGCGATGAGCGCCCAGATCAGCGGCTCGATGGCCCGCACCACGTTCATGAACGTCCGGGTCAGGTAGTAGATGGCCAGTGTTATGCGGGAGTGCGCCATGATGTTGCGCGCCCCCAGGAAGCTCACGGGGATGGAGAGGATAATGCCGAACAGCGTGGCCATCATGCCCATGAAGATCGTCTCCACCATCCGCTGGACCACGAGCTGGAGGGGCTCGCTCACCTGCGCGGGGGAAAGCCCGATGGTCTGCCGTGCCTCGATCCTGTGCGGCTGATCCTTGCCCGCGGCAGAGGGCCCCACCGAGTAGGGCATGACGATGTCGAGACGGAAGCTGCCCTGGGAATCCGGCTGGGCGAACACGTAGTCCCCGCCCTTGCGGAGCTGGAACGCGTTCTTGAGCGGGTCGATCCACCAGACCGCCACGGGGATCCCCGGCTTGAAGCCGGTGCCGGTGAGCGTCGTGGTCGTTCCGGGGATGAGGTTGTTGTTGTCGTCGAGGATGGAAAGGTCCCCGGTGCTCGGGATCCGCAACGAGGTGGGGCGTGCCGGGCTGAACGGGATCCGGCACGGGCCCCGGCCCGGAAGACTTCGGCACCTTGATGGAGGCGCCCGCGATCTCCAGGATGGGCTGCCGCACGATGGCTGCCTGCCAGGGCCAGATGACCTGTCCCAGCGGCCTCATGGCCTGCGGGAAGTCGGTGACGAGGCGCGCCGGGGCGATCTCGCTGATCTGCCAGCCCAGGGCGAAGAACGTGAAGAGGATGAGGACGAACAGGAGAGGGCTGCCGCGGTGGGTCTTCGCCCGCAGCCGCGCGTCCCACGCGTTCCACAGCCACACGAGCACGAGGCACGCCAGGACGATGACGACGAACGCGGGCTGAAGCTCGAACGCCTTGGCGAGCTTCGCCGCCGGTCCCTGCTGCAGGTGACCGAGAATGTCCACCCGCCACAGCATCATCCCCGCCGCGGCGAGGAGCGAGCAGAGAACGAGCACGCCGCGCCAGACAGCGCGGGTGAGCGCCTGCCCCAGCCCCGGGCAGGACCAGGGATGCAACGGCGGCAACCCACGGCTGCACGAGCGAGGGACCCTCCTCGGCATGCGCGACGACGGGCTTCATGGGGTCCCGCCTTCCGGCCTGCCCGGCGCTCGTGCGCACGGCGTCTTCGCCGTAGATCTCCTTGAACTCGGCGTCGGTCATCCGGCGGATGTCATCGCCGGTGCCGCGCCACACCAGCGAGCCGGCGCGAAGCCCGATCACGCGGCTGGCATAGCGCTGGACCAGGTCGAGGTAGTGGAGGCTGCAGATGACCGTTATCCGGTCCTCCCGGTTGAGCTCCTCCAGGTGACCGAGGATGGAATGGGCGAGAACCGGATCGAGACTTGCCACCGGCTCGTCCGCCAGGATCATGCGCGGCTGCTGCATCAGGGCGCGGGCGATGCCCACGCGCTGCTGCTGCCCGCCGGAAAGCTCGCGCGCCTGCTTGCGGGCCTGCGCGCGGATGCCCACGCGGTCCAGCGCCTTCCAAGCCAGCTCGCGATCGGCGGCGCTGAAGCGGTGCACCAGGCTGGCGCCGGGGTTCACGTAGCCCAGCCGGCCGGCAAGAACGTTCGTGAGGACCGAGGAACGCTTCACGAGGTTGAACTGCTGGAAGACCATCCCGATCTGCCGGCGGATCCTGGCGGAGGTCTTCACCCTGCGCCGCGGTGACATCCACGCCGTCCCAGAGGATGTGCCCCGCGGTGGGATCGATGAGGCGGTTGATGCAGCGCAGGAGGGTGGACTTGCCGGACCCGCTGAGCCCGATGACGATGAGGAACTCGCCGGGCTCCACGGTGAAGCTCACGTCCTTCAGCGCCACCGTGCCGTCGCCATAGACCTTTGTCAGGTGCTGCACTTCGAGCATGGCTGGTGATGCTCCTCTCGAAAAGGGGGGCCTCGCGGCCCCCCTGTCGGTCTGCGAGACCCCATGCTTTACTTCTTCGGGAACATGACGTCGGCGGTGACGCCCGCCGCCTGGAGGACCTGGCGGAAGGAATCGTAGAAGGAGTCGTCGTGCTTCTCCAGCGCGGTCCACTGGTAGGCGGTGTTGATGGCCGCCTTGCCCGGCGTCTGTCGTTGATGATGGCGAGGAGCCCGTCCACGATCTGGTCCCGGAGGGCCTGGGGAACGCTCGGGCTGAACTGCACGCCGTCGTTGGGGATGTTGCCCGACACCTTTATCACGATGACCTTGTCCATGACGTCGGGGTGATCAGCCTGGATGTTGGCCCGCGCGTCGGTGAAGCAGGCGCCCGCGTCTGCCTGGCCCGAGTACACGGCGGTGACGACGCCCGGGTGGCTCCCGGCGTCCACGATCTTGATGTCGGTGTCGACGTTCAGGCCGGCCGCCTTCAGCATGAGGCTGGGGATGATCCACCCGCTGGCGGAAAGCGGGTCAACGCGCGCGAAGGTATGGCCCTTGATATCGGCAAGCGTCTTGATGCCCGTGTCGGGCCGCGTGATGATCTGCCCCTTGTAGAACGCGCTCCCGTTGCGCACGGCGACGAGGGCCGCCTGGGAGACCTTCTGGTCAGCCGCAAGGATGTAGGCGGCGGTTGCGAGTGACGTCATCTGTGCCTTGGGCGGGTTGGCCTTCAGGGCCTCGATCACGCCCACGTAGTCCGTTGCGACGTAGGTCTTGAAGAAGAGCCCGGTCTGCGCGTGAAGAAGGTCCGCGACACTCTGGGCACCCGCGGATACCTTGGCCGTATCTCCGGAGGGCACGTACGCCCACACGATGGGGTTCTTCTCGGTGCCGAGCTTTTCGGGTGCCGGCGTCGCGAAGCCCACCACCGCGAGCGCGGTGAGAAGCACGAGGGATGCTGCGAAGATTTTCCTGGTCACGGGATTCCTCCTTGGCTGGAACGCTTTTCGTCAGGGTATGCGAGGCCGCCGGCGCCGTCAAGGTCGGCGAGGCCGGATCCCTTCCCCTGCGCGGCCGGCCCGTGTATCCTCGCTCCCATGCGTGAGGATATCCATCCCGTCATCCTCCTCCTGGGGAGGCCGGCGTCCGGGCAAGAGCGAGATCATCGACTACCTCCAGCGCGCCCGGCCCGAGGACAGGGAGCGCCTGCGGGTCGGGCAGCCCCGTGTGCTTGATGACTTCCCCATGCTCTGGGCGTGGTTCGAGGAGGACGCCATCCTCGAGCAGATGGGCAAGGCGCGGCTGCACAGCACCCCTGACGGGTACTTCATGGGCCAGCACCTCTGGCACGTCCTCATCAGGCGCCTGTGCCTGGACTACGACAAGCTTGCCGCGGCCGACAGCGGCCCCGGCGCCACCACCATCATCGAGTTCTCGCGCGGCACCGAGCACGGCGGCTACCGGGAAGCGTTCGCGCACCTCTCCGCGTCCGTGCTTGCGCGCGCCGCGGTCCTCTACGTCCGCGTCTCCTTCACGGAATCGCTGCGGAAGAACCGCAAGCGCTTCAACCCTGATCGGCCGCACAGCATCCTCGAGCACGGGTTGTCCGACGACAAGCTGGACAAGCTCTACCGGCACGATGACTGGGACGGCCTGGACCGGGCCGACGGCGGTCATCTCCTCATCAAGGGCCACAGGGTGCCGGCCGTTGTCTTCGAAAACGAGGACGATGTGACCACGCCGCGCGGCCCCGCCCTCGGGGTGCGTCTCGGGGAGTGCCTGGAGAAGCTCTGGAAGCTGCGCGCCTGACCATCGATCGGATCGCCGTTGCCATGAGCGCCTGGAATGAGCGGCTCACGTCGGCGCCGCGAGGGCGCGTCCCGCGGCCCTATCGACCCTGCGCGGCCCGTGCCCAGCCAGGGGTCAGCCGGGGCTTCACCGGTTGCACGATCTGCCGCCGTTCCTCCGTGAGACGCGCCATCAGCTCCGGCGAGGGAAGGAAGTTCCAGCGGGTGGAGACCCACGCGGGGCAGTAGCGGTACAGCAGGGTGCGGCGGTAGCCGGGGTTCTTCCGCGCCGAGGAGCCGTGCGCCACGCCGTCGGTGAACATGAGCGCGTCCCCGGCCTTCAGGAACAGCTCCACGACATTCTGCGCGTCCGTGGCGGGACCGGTGTAGTTCACCACCTTGTTCGCGTCCGCGCCCTCGTCGTCGTAATGGGGATGCGGGATGCAGGAGCGGTGGCTCCCCGGGACGAGGACCGTGCACCCGTCACCGGGGCCTATGTCATTCAGGGCAACGATGATGTTGATCTGCCCGACCATCCACGAACCGGTGCGGTGGCGGAAGAGCGTCGTGAAAAAGGGCAGGTGGCCGCCGGAGTGCAGCCCTATGTAGCCGCCCTGGCCCCGGCAGTTCACCAGGTTCTCGTTCAGCGAGATGTTCGGGCCGCCGAGACCGGGCCCGATGTAGCGCCGGATGTCGTTGATCCACGAGGGATTGTCAATGAGCTTCTCGAAGACGGGCCCTCCCTCGATGACGTTCTGGTAGTTGACGCCGTCTTCCTTCATGTAGGACTGGACCTCGACGTTCCCGATCCATTTCCCCTGCTCGCCTTTCTCGAATGACGCGGCGTCGGCCATGGAGGCGGGATGCTCGTCGATCCAGGCGTTGACGGCCCTGATGTCCTCCACGGAGACCGCCCCGGGGAGGACGCGGTACCCGTTGAGGTCGAAGAAGTAGTCAGCGCTGCCCGCGCCGGTGGGTTCGGTTTTCATACCGGCCTAATGTACTCATTCTCCCCGGCAGCCGGCCGCTACTTCTCCGTCATGCGCCACACGCCGTCCCATCCATCCAGGGGAGGCTGGGCCGCGAGCTGCGCGCACTTCTCGGTATAGGCCGCGGCGGGCGGATCGACGTCCGCGATCTCCTCGAAGGCCTTCAGCGCTTCCGTAAATCGGCCGGCGTAGAACTCCCGCAGGCCGCGCGCGAACACCTCCAGCGTCGGCTTGCGCGCCGCGTGCTGGTCCGGGAGCATGGGCTCGTAGACCGTCACCGGCTCCTTGCGCCCCACCACGCCGATGCGGGACAGCTCGCGCACCGGGAACGCGCCGCCCACCTTCTGCAGGGTCATGTCGGAGATCATGATGTAGGTGTGGAAGTACTTGTTCGCGCCTTCCAGGCGCGAGGCCAGGTTGGCGGCGTCGCCGAGCATCGTGTAGCCGAAGCGGTTGCGGGATCCCATGTTGCCGACCTTCACCACGCCGGTATTCATCCCGATGCGGGTGAGCAGGTTCACGCCGAAGCGCTCCTTGTAGGAGGGCCGCAGCTCGGCCAGGCGGGCCTGGCAGCGCAGGGCTGCGCGCACACATCGCGTGGCATGGTCGGGCTGTTCCAGCGGCGCATTCCAGAAGGCGACAATGGCGTCCCCAATGTACTTGTCCAGGGTGCCGCCTTCCTCCTGGATGATCTCCTCCATCGCGGTCAGGTACTCGTTCAGCAGGGAGGTCAGGCTCTCGGCGCCCAGCGCCTCGGAGATACCGGTGAACCCCTGGATATCGGAGAAGTAGATCGTGAGCTCGCGCGACTCCCCGCCCAGCTTCAGCCGCTCGGGGTGCGCGATGAGGTCTTCTATGACGAGAGGGCTGAGGTACTGCTTGAACGCTCCCTTGAGGTACCGCTTCTGCCGGCCTTCCGTGGCGTAGCTTACGAGGCTGCCGCCGACAAGCGAGACCAGGGTGCCCAGCTCCAGCGCGACCATCTGCACCCAGTACCCCAGCGCATAAGCGGCAATGCCCAGCGCCGGGGCCAGGGGCAGGAAGGCGACATAGATGAGCGCGCTGGGAATACCCCCCGAGACGCTGGAAACAGCGATGCCCGCGCTTATGGAGAGCAGGAGGAGCAGGAGCGCCGTGAGGACGACCGGGACGGCGCGCATGAAATCGCCCGAGAGCAGGTTGTCGAGCATTGCGGCGTTCACCTCGACCCCAGGGAACGTGCCCATCGGCGTCGGCTTCAGGTCGAAGAGGCCCGGCGCCGTGAAACCGAAGAACACGTACTTCCCGCGAAGGACCTCGGGATTGAGCTCGGGTGATCTTTCCCTCGAGGATCTGCTGCTGCGAGTTCAGCACGGCTGCCGCGGTGTAATGGACGTGCGTCAGGGTCGGGCCGCGGTAGCGGAGGATGGCGCGGCCGTCGGCGTCGATGGACACGGCCGTCCCGCCCACGTCGAGCACTCCGGGAGTGAAGGACAGGGCCCCCCGCGGATGGGTGACCAGCCAGGCAGCCACTGCCTCGGAGGGAACCAGGCGGCCGTCAAACGTGTTCACCAGGGGCTCGCGCCGGTAGACGCCGTCCGAGCGGTCGGGCGGAAGGTTCGTGTTGGCCAGGACGGCGACGTTCTTTGACACGGCGGCTATGGGGAACTCCGCGAAGGGAAAAGTGAGGTTCCGCGGCTGCCACGCGTCGAGCCCGGCAAGGATCGTGCCGGGCTCCGGCACGTCAGCCGGCCACGCGGCCAGGGGGCCCTGGCCCGGGTTGCGCGCGAGGTTCAGCGCGCCGACCGCGACGCGGTTGTCCTTCAGGCCCCGGGCGAGCTCCTGGTCCTGGCTGACGTCCTCGTTCGTTTCCTCGGTATAGAGGACGTCGAACACCACGGCCTTTGCGCCGCCGGCCTTGCAGAAATCGGCAATCATCGCGTAGAGGGATCGGGGCCAGGGCCAGTCGACACCCTGCTGCTTGGCCCAGTTGAGGCTGTATTGATCGAGGAGGATGGTGACGACCTGCCCGCTCTCCCGGCCGGGGCGAGCGAGCAGCCGGGCACGGAGGTCCCAGGTCTTGGCTTCGAACAGGTCCAGGACCCCGGGCAGCCAGAGCGCCCCGGCGAGCACCGCGGCCGCGGCGCCGACGACGACACCCTGGAGGACGCGCCGGGAGCCCCGGCCCGAACCACCGCCTTCCACCGGGTCAGACCTTCCCGAGCGCCGCCTGGAAGCGCGACTGGCGCAGGCGCAGCTGCGCCTGGCCTGCCGACGGGACAGGGCCCAGGGCCTTGATGGCGTCCACGAGGTACGCGATGCGGGTGTCCGGCGCCGGGTGCGTTGACGCGAAGTCATGGGCGCCGGGCTTGAGTTTCAGCTTCATGGCCTGGAGGACACGCACAAGCGCGTTCGGGTCATAGCCGACATCATGCAGTATCCGTATGGCCTCGAGGTCGGCCTGCTTTTCCAGGTCACGGGAATAGCCCGAGGTGATCATGGTCTTCACGATATCTCCGATAACATCACCGAAGGAGTTCGTCAGGTCCTGCAGCGCGGCGTTCCCGAGTTCGCCGCGGCAAAGAGCGCGATCTGCATGCCCGCCTCGGCCCAGCGGCCCGTGCTGATGGACTTCAGCCCGTGTTTGAGGGAGACGTGGCCGATCTCGTGCGCCAGGATGGCCGCCACCTCGTCTTCGCTTGTCGCCAGCCGCAGGAGACCCCTGGTCACGAGGACGAAGCCGCTGGGCGCACTCAACGCGTTGATATCATCGCTGTCCAGGACGAGAAAATGATACCCGCTTGAACGTTTCCGGCTCTATAGAGGCGAGCGAGAGCGCACGCCCGAGCGTGTTGATGTATTCGTTCGCCGTCCGGGGTGTCCCAGGGCTTGTACATCGTGAGCACGGTGGCGGCCACCGCCCGGCCGATGTAGTACTCCTGCTCGGGGGTGATGTCCTGCGCTGGCCGTGCTGACGGCTTCCCCGGCCTTCTGCAGCTCGTTCAGGTTGGCGGTGGTACTGCGTGTCGCCCGAGGCCGCCCCGAGACGGTGCCCATGATGTTTCCGGGGGAGAGCCCGTTCATCAGGGTGCTGCAGGCGGCAAGGACGAGAGCAAGCGCGGCGAGCGCGATGACGCGGACGAAGGTTTTCACTGCGCGCCTCCCTGCTCGGTGAGCCCGCCGGCGCTGAGGAACGCCGCCACCTGCTCCGGCGGCGGGGCGAATGACTGCATCTTGTCCACCCACGTGTAGTCGAGATTCTGTTCCGTCTTGTACTGGGCCTCGACGTCCGCGTTGAATCCCTTGCCGGCAGGGCCACGTCCCCGCTGGAAGCGGTCTGCTGGACAGCCGGTCGTGGATGCGAGCTGCACGTCCTTCGTGGTGAGCGCCGAGAGTTGACCCAGCCCTGCGTCTTCCTGTCGGGCCCCAGGACCTTCGCCCACCCCTTGGCGTCGGCGGGCTGGTCGAGGATCGTGACCTTGTCCCCGTAATGCAGGATGACAAGAACCTTCCCAGGTACCCGGCCGTGGCGCGGATCTGGGTGGTGTCCACGGTCACGCTCATGACGATGTCCGCCGCTCCCGCGCTCGCGGCCAGCGAGAGGCAGCCGACCGCGACAAGCCACAGGTATCGTCTCATGCGCATTCCCCCTGCCAGGATGGTAATGTGAAGGTCCTCGAATGTCACCGCGCGTCGCGCCCGGCTTTTCCGGAGATTTTCTTGACAGGGGACGGTCGATCGAGAAACACTACCGTTGCGGCAGAAGGGAACGACTCAGGACAAGGATCGCTGGCGTTCGTCGGTGCGCTCATGGGAGTCTGCGTGGCGGCGGCTGCGCCGGGCTCCGCCTGCCGCGGCCGGCGCCGTCGCGCCGTGCCCGCCGGCGCGGTCTCCATCCAGAACACCGGCTCTGACACCCTCGTCAACCTCGCCCTGGCCTGGGCCGAGCGCTACATGGCCCTGCAATCCCCAGGTGCGCATCTCGGTGACCGGCGGGGGGTCGGGCACGGGGATCGCCTCGCTCATCAACGGGACCATCCAGATCGCCAACGCCTCCCGCGAGATGTCCGCGGAGGAGATCGCGCAGGCAAAGAAGAACGGCATCACGCCGGTGCAGGTTCACCGTGGCGCTGGATGCCATCGCCGTGGTGGCGAACCCGGACAACCCGGTGGAGGGGCTCACGCTGCAGCAGATCTCCGACATGTACACGGGCAGGATCACCCGCCGCTGGACGGGTGTCGGCGGGGAGGACCGGCCCGTGGTGCTCCTCTCCCGCGAATCCAACTCGGGCACCTACGTCTATTTCCTGGAGCAGGTGGTCAGGCTGGGCGACGCGAAGAGCACGGCGCTCTTCTCTCCCGAGACGCTCCTCATGCCGTCCTCGCAGGGTATCAGCGCGGAGGTGACGCAGAACCCCAACGCCATCGGCTACGACGGCCTGGGCTACGTCACCGCGGAGCAGAAGATGATCGCCGTGGCGCGCACCGACGCGGGCCCGTATGTCCTCCCCTCCGCGCAGACGGTGCTGGACAACACCTACCCGGTGTCCCGGCCGCTCTACATGTACACGGCGGGCCAGCCGACCGGCGAGGTCAAGAGATACCTCGACTGGATCATGGGGGACGGCCAGGACGTTGGTGACGCGAGCTGGGGTTCGTGCCCGCTCGCGGGGAGGACAATGACGCCGGTCGAGACGCACGGCGAACGCGGCTTCCTCCGAGTTCGCCGTGGAGACACTCATCCGGATCCTCGGCTTCTCCACCATCGGCTTCGTCGTCCTCATCTTCCTCTTCCTGCTCCGCGAGGGGCTGCCGGTCTTCTTCGAGGTGCCGCCCGGCAGCCTCTTCTCGACAGCACTGGTACCCGACCTTCGGGATCTTCGGCACCCTGCCCCTCATCCTCGGGTCGATCCTCGTGACCCTCGCGGCCATCGTCATTGCGCTGCCCGCTGGGCGTGGCCACGGCCGTGTTCGTCCGCGAGGTGGCGCCGCGCTGGGCGCGGGAAATCCTGAAGCCGATCATCGAGGTCCTCGCCGGTATCCCCTCGGTGGTCCTCGGTTTCTTCGGCATGACCTTCGTCGCCCCGCTGGTGCGGGACGTCCTGCGCGCCCCGACCGGGTCTCACGGCGTTCACCGGCGCCTTCATCCTGGCCTACATGGCCCTGCCCACCATCATCAGCGTCGCGGAGGACGCGCTGGACTCCGTGCCGAAGAGCTACCGGGACGCGGGCCTCGCCATGGGGGCCACGCGCTGGCAGACGATCTGGCGCGTGGTGGTGCCGGGCGCCCGGTCGGGCATCCTCACCGCCGTCATGCTCGGCATGGGCAGGGCCATCGGTGAAACCATGGCCGTGATGATGGTGACGGGCAACGCCGCGGTCATGCCCGGCTCCCTCGCCGCGCTGTTCAAGCCGGTGCGCACCATGACGGCCACCATTGCCGCGGAGATGGGCGAGGTGGCGCGGGGGAGCACGCACTACCACGCTCTCTTCGGCATCGGCATCATCCTCTTCGTGCTCACCTTCCTCATCAACCTCGCCGCAGCATCGGCGATCTTCCAGAAGAGACGCAAGGGAGGCCTGCGATGAGGAACCGCCTCCTCGCGCAGCGGCTGGGCTTCGCCGCTCCTCGGCCTCATCACCCTGATCGTGGTCGTCCCCATCCTGGTCGTGGTCGGCGTCATCGTGGCCCGCGGGGTCGTCGCCATCAACTGGCAGTTCCTGACCACGATGCCGCACGGCGGCATGAAGGAAGGCGGCATCCTCCCCGCCATCGTGGGCACCCTCCTCCTCACCCTCGGCACCGCCCTGGTGGCGGTGCCCATCGGGGTCGGCGGCGCCGTGTACCTTTCCGAGTACGCGCGTGACACGCGCCTCACCCGCGCCATCCGCCTGGCCATCGTCAATCTCGCCGGCATTCCCTCCATCGTCTACGGCCTGTTCGGGCTGGGGATGTTCGTGCTGTTCTTCCGCTTCGGCACCTCGATCCTCGCGGGGTCCCTCACCCTGGCCATCATGACGCTCCCGGTGATCATCAGCACCGCGGAGGAGGCGCTGCGCGCGGTGCCGCAGGAGTTCCGCACCGTCTCGGCGAGCCTCGGCGGGACGCCGGTGGCAGGGGATCCGCAACATCGTGCTTCCGCAGGCGCTGCCGGGCATCATCACCGGCGTCATCCTCGGTCTCCTGCGCGCCGCGGGAGAGACCGCGCCGATCCTCTTCACGGTGGCGGCATTCTACCTGCCGCGGCTCCCCACTTCTCCGCTGGACCAGACAATGGCCCTGCCCTATCATCTCTACGTCATCAGCACGCAGGTGCCCGGCATGCCGCTGTCCGTGCAGTACGGCACCGCCCTCGTTCTCCTGGCGCTCGTGCTCTCGCTGAACATCGTGGCCTCCCTCATGCGCCGTCATTTCCGGAGGAAGCGGCAGTGGTAGACGGCGCTGCGATCCCGTCCGGCGCGGCGGCCCACGCGGGGCCTCCCAAGGTCCGCATCGAGGGAGTGAGCTACTGGTACGGCGACGAAGCAGGTCGCTGGACGGCATCACCCTGGACGTGCGCGACAAGGCGGTCACCGTATTCTTCGGCCCGGCGGGGGCGGCAAGACCACCCTGATGCGCCTGGTGAACCGGCTGAACGACATGGTGGACGGCACGCGGATGACCGGCCGGATCCTCCTGGACGGCGAAGACATCTATGCGCCCGTCGGTCGACGTGACGCGGCTGCGGCGAAGGGTGGGCATGGTCTTCGCCCTCCCCCTGGCGCTGCCGGGAACGGTGCGGGAGAACGTCCTGTACGGCCCGCGCCTGGCCGGGGAGCGAAGCGCCGGTGCGTCTCTCGGAGATCGTGGAGCGCAGCCTCACCCAGGCGGCCCTGTGGGGCGAGGTGAAGGACCGGCTGGACGCGCCCGCACTGAGCCTCTCCGGGCGGCCAGCAGCAGAGGCTCTGCATCGCCCGCAGCCTGGCCTTGGAGCCCGAGGTGCTGCTCCTGGACGAGCCGACCTCGGGCCTGGACCCGATCTCCACCGCCAAGGTGGAGGAGTCCCTCTTCGAGCTGAAGAAGCAGTACGCGGTGATCATCGTGCCGCACAGCGTGCAGCAGGCGGCGCGCGTGGCGGACTTCGCCGCGTTCTTCCTCTCCGGCGAGCTGGTGGAGTGCGGCGCGGGGCCGCAGGTCTTCACGGCTCCGCGGGAAAAGAAGACCGAGGACTACGTGACGGGAAGGTTCGGCTGACATGGGCGAGATCGCCGTCAGGGACCTTTCCTTCCGCTATGGCACCGCGTCTGCCCTCCAGGACGTGAGCATGGAGATCGCGGGAGAGGCAGATCACGGCGCTGATCGGCCCCTCGGGGTGCGGAAAATCGACCTTCCTGCGCTGCCTCAACCGGATGAACGACACGATCCCCGGCGCGCGGGCCGAGGGAAGCGTCCTCATGGACGGCGTGGACATCTACGCCCCCGGCACCGACGTCGTGGAGCTGCGCAAGAGGGTGGGGATGGTGTTCCAGCGGCCCAATCCGTTTCCCCAGAGCATCTTCGACAACGTGGCCTTCGGCCCGCGCGTGCTGGGCACCCACCGGGGGACGCCCTCTGCCGAGGTGGTGGAGAAAAGCCTCCGAGCAGCCGATCTGTGGGACGAGGTGAAGGATTCGCTGCGCCAGGACGCGCTCGCGCTCTCCCTGGGCCAGCAGCAGCGGCTGTGCATCGCCCGGGTGGTCGCGGTGGCGCCGGAGGTCATCCTCATGGACGAGCCCTGCTCCGCGCTGGATCCCATCGCGACGCTGCGCATGGAGGAGCTGATGCGCACGCTGACGGAGAGGTACACGATCGTCATCGTGACGCACAACATGCAGCAGGCCGCGCGCGTCTCCGACCGCGACGGGGTTTTTCTGGCTGAACGAGCGAGCGGGCAGGGATCCTCGCGGAGTTCGGCGCCACGGAGCAGATCTTCACCAGCCCGCGGGACAAGCGCACGGAGGACTACATCACGGGACGATTCGGGTAGGGCGCAGCGCCTGCGACGGGCGCAGCCCAGGGGAGGAGATCTATGCCAAGAGAAAAGTTCGAACACGACCTGCACCGGCTGCAGGATGAGATACTCGCCCTGGGGGCGATGGCGGAAGCGCGGCCGTTGCCGAATCGGTCCAGGCGCTGAAGCGCCAGGACTTTGCGCGCGCCCGCGCGCATCATCGACGGCGGACCGCGCCATCAACGAGCGGCGCTACGCCATCGAGAACGAGGCCCTCACGCTGATCGCCACCCAGCAGCCCATGGCGGGGGACCTGCGCACGCTCGCCGCGATCCTGGAGATCGCCACCGAGCTGGAGCGCATGGCCGACTACGCAAAGGGGATCGCCAATATCGCCCTCATGATCGGGACCGAGGGGCTGATCAAGCCCCTCGTGGACATCCCCGCATGGCGGACAAGGCGTGCGACATGCTCCACCGCGCCCTGGAGGCCTTCATCAGCAGGACGTGGAGGCGGCGCGCGCCATCCCGCAAGGAAGACGCGGAGGTGGACTCGCTGTACGAGCAGATCTACCGCGAGCTCATCACCTACATCATGGCGGACCCGAAGGCCATCGACCAGGCCACGCGCCTGACCTGGGTGGCCCACAACCTGGAGCGGGTGGCCGACCGGGTGGGCAACATCTGCGAGCGGATCGTGTTTTCCATCACGGGGCACGGGCGAGGAGCTCGACGACCCGATGGGGCACTAAGCCTAGCCATGGAAGGCGAGGGCGAGCGAGGCCAGGGATGGCCGAGAGCGAGCCCGCAGCTGCGAGGCCCGCAGCGACCGGAAGCAGCGCGGGAGCCATGGCGAGCGCGCCGCCGTGGAGACGCCGCCGATCTTGTACACGGCCGGCGAAGTCGATAGAGTTGCCGCCCGAAACCATGAGCGACCTTCGCAGCGACAGCACGAGTTTCCTCGCGCGTCTGAAGAACATCGTCCTCGGCGGGGCCCGGGACATCCGCGATCCCGACGCATCTTCCACAAGCTCTCGCTCATCGCCTTCTTCGCGTGGGTCGGGCTCGGCGCGGACGGGCTGTCCTCCGCCAACTACGGCCCCGAGGAATCCTTCCTCTCCCTGGGCAGCCACGGGCACCTGGGCATCTTCGTGGCGCTCGCCACCGCGGTCACGATCTTCGTCATCGCCTCCAGCTACTCGCAGATCGTGGAGCTCTTCCCGTCGGGCGGCGGCGGGTACCTCGTGGCAAGCAAGCTCCTCTCCCCGACCCTCGGCATGATCTCGGGCTGCGCGCTTCTCATCGACTACGTGCTCACCATCACCCTCTCCGTTGCCAGCGGGGCGGATGCCATCTTCAGCTTCCTGCCGCTGTCCATGCAGTCGCTGAAGATCGTGCTCGCGATCCTCGGCGTGCTGCGTCTCACGCGTCATGAATCTCCGGGGCGTCAGGGAATCCGTGGTGCCCCTCGTTCCCATCTTCCTCCTGTTCCTCGTGACGCACACCTTCGCCGTCATCTACGCGCTCGTCACGCACGTGCCCCGACATCGGCGAGCGTCGTCGCAGGACACGGCCGCCGATGCCGCGCGCCGCGCAGCGGGAGCCTCGGCGTCTTCGGCATGCTCGTGCTCATGCTGCGCGCCTACAGCATGGGCGCGGGGACCTACACGGGCATCGAGGCGGTGAGCAACGGCCTCCCGATCCTTCGCGAGCCGCGCGTGCAGACGGCCAAGCGGACGATGCGTACATGGCGGTCTCCCTCGCGTTCATGGCTGCCGGGCTCATGGTCGGCTACCTCCTTTTCGACGTCATCAAGGAGCCGGGAAAGACGCTGAACGCCGTGCTCATGGAGAGCATCACGACGGGATGGGGACGCGCCGGGCGGATCTTCGTGCTCTTTGCCCTGGTCTCCGAGGCGGTCCTCCTCTTCGTGGCCGCGCAGACCGGCTTCCTCGACGGGCCGCGGGTGCTCGCCAACATGTCCATCGACCGGTGGCTGCCCAGGCAGTTCGGCCTCCTGAGCGAGCGGCTGGTCATCAAGAACGGCATCTTCCTCATGGGCGGCGCCGCGCTCATCCTGATGATCGTGAGCGGCGGCTCGGTGCAGTTCCTCCTCGTCCTCTATGCCATCAACGTCTTCATCACTTTCTTCCTCTCGCAGCTGGGCATGGTGCTGCACTGGTGGAAGGAGCGGCGCGGCGGCGGCCACTGGAAACGGCGCATCGCTGTCGAAGGGCACCGGGCTCCTTCTGACCGCGTTCATCCTCATGTCGCAGATCGTGCTGAAGTTCAGCGAAGGCGGCTGGATCACGCTCCTCGTGACCGGCTCCCTGGTGGCCGTGGCGTTCACGATAAAGAGGTTCTATGCCCGCACGGGACGCCGCCTTGCACGGCTGGACACCTCATGACGGCGGTCACGGAGATCGAGGACGCGCCCGCGGCGGCCGAGCGGGTCCTGGGAGGCGCGCCGGACGTCGCGGAGGGTGGGGGGGCCGTCCCGGCGGCCGCGAAGCCGCGCCGGCAGCATCGAGGCGTGCGCTACGACCCGAAGGGAAAGACGGCAGTGCTGCTCGTGTCGGGCTTCAACGGGACGGGCCTTCACACGCTGTTCAACGTGCGCAAGATCTTCGGCGACACGTTCCGCAACTGGTTCTTCATCCAGGCAGGGATCGTCGACGTGGATCGGTTCAGGGGCGCGGACGCCATGGACAAGCTCACGGCAAACGTGGAAAAGGGCCTGGACCGCTACGTGACGCTTCCTGAAGTCGGAGGGATTTTACGCGCAGGGCTTCGCGGCGCTGGGCACGGACATCTCCGACGAGATCTGCGGGCTTGCGGAGAAGCATCCACGGGAAGTATCCCGGCGCCGTGTTCTTCGGCGGGCAGATCGTCTTCCCCGAGGACACGTTCCTCACCCGCCTCCTGTTCAACCACACCACCTTTGCCGTGCAGAGACGCCTGCACCAGCTCGGCATTCCCTTCCTCGTCATGCCCGTCCGGGTCAAGTAGCCCACGCTCCGCGCGACCGCCGCACCCCAGTAGCCTCGCCCTGTCCAGGTGTGTACATTGAGAAAGAGCGGCAGAGCGCCGCTCCGACGGCCGCCCCGTACGGGGGACCGGGGGCTTGCCCGCGAGGGAAGCCGCACGATGGACCATGCCGGGGGGATCCCGGCATGAAGGAGGCACTTTCATGACGAACAGGGTTTTCACGTTCGACCTGGGGCGCATCATGGACGAGGCGTTCAAGTTCGCCGAGAGCTTCGGCGAGGCGTTCGGCCGGGACGCCGCGGAGAAGATGCGGCAGGCCGCCGAGCACTTCGGCCGGGGACCTTTCGGAAACCCCGACTACTACCCCGCCTACATGTACCCGCCCTCCACGATCTACCTGACGCGGGAGAAGAAGCTCGTGCTGGAGGTGGCGCTTGCCGGTTTCGAGGAGAAGGACATCGGCGTGCAATTCCGCGGCGACCATCTCCTGTTCTCTGCCAAGGCGCCCCGCGCCGAGGCGCGAGGAAGGCGTGCAGTACTTCAAGCGCCGGCTGAAGCTGAGGGACATCGAGGAACAGCGCTACTACGTGCCCGCGGACAAGTTCGACCAGGCAGGAACGCAGGCGCGCTTCCACAACGGGCTCCTGCGCATCGTCGTTCCTCCCCGCGAGAAAGTCCGAGACCGGGGAGGAAATCCGCATCGACATTAAGAGCGGCGACACGGGACCGGGTCCCGCGTAGCGCCGGCCGGCACCACCCGGCCTGCCCGGATGCCCGCCCGCACCCTCATGATCCAGGGCACTTCCTCGGCGGCGGGGAAGAGCCTTCTCTGTACCGCCCTCGGCCGGATCTTCCGGCAGGAGGGCCTGCGGGTCGTCCCGTTCAAGGCGCAGAACCTCGCGTTGAACTCCGCCGTCACGCTGGACGGCGCCGAGATCGGCCGGGCCCAGGCCCTGCAGGCTCAGGCCTGCGGGGTGGAGGCGAGTGCCGACATGAACCCCGTCCTCCTGAAGCCGGAAGGAGGCATGCGCACGCAGGTTGTCCTCAACGGGAAGACGTGGAAGTCGGTCGGCCCGGGGGAATGGGACGAGTGTCGGCCGCGGCTGTGGCAGGCGGTGAGCGAGTCGCTGGACCGGCTGCGGGCGCGCTCCGACCTGGTGATCATCGAGGGGGCCGGCAGCCCGGTGGAGATCAACCTCACGAAGAACGAGATCGTGAACATGCGGGTAGCCCGTCACTGCGGCGCGCCGGTGCTCCTGGCGGCGAGCATCGAGCTCGGCGGCATGTTCGCGGCGCTCGTGGGCACGCTGGCCCTCCTGGACCCCGAGGAGAAAGCCCTGGTGAAGGGCTTCGTCGTCAATCGATTCCACGGCGATCCGGCGCTTCTCCAGCCCGGCCTCGCCATGCTGGAAGATCTCACCGAGGGCAGGCCGACACTGGGCATCATCCCGTTCATCGAGGACCTGCGCCTGCCGCAGGAGGACGCGGCGGCACTGCCCCCCCGCGCCACGACCGGGCGGGGCGTGGAGAGGGAGGCGGGCGGGATCGACATAGCGGTGCTCCATCTTCCCCACCTGTCCAACGTGGATGACTGTGACGCGCTCGCCGGCGAGGAGGGCGTGAGCGTGCGCTTCGTTGCGGGCGTGGCGGACCTGGGACGGCCGGACGCCGTCCTCATCCCCGGCAGCAAGGCAACCCTCGCCGACCTGGGATGGCTGGCGGCGCGCGGCTTTCCGCACGCGGTGCGCGCCCTCGCCGACGCGGGCGCCGCGGTGGTCGGCATCTGCGGCGGCTACCAGATGCTGGGCCTCTCGGTGCGGGATCCCCGCGGGACCGAGGGCGCGCCGACGGCACAGCGCGGCCTGGGACTGCTGCCGGTGGAGACGGAGCTGGAAACGGGAAAGACCACGCGGCGCGCGTGCGCGACGGTCAGCGGCGGCGCCGGTTTCCTCCGCCAGTGCGTCGGGGCGCGCGTGGAGGGCTACGAGATTCACGGGGCCGGACCGTTCCTGCCGGGGAGCCCGCCCCGATATTCACGCGCGAGGACGGGTCAACGGACGGCGCGTCGACCCGCGACGGCCAGGGTGTGGGGGACGTACCTGCACGGCGTGTTCGACGCGCCGGGGTTCCGACGCGCGTGGCTGCGCTCGCTGGGCTGGGAACCGGCGGGAGACGCGCGGCCGGCGGGCGCCACGCTCGACAGCGAGATCGACAGGGTGGCCGGGATCGTCGCCGGCCGGCTGGACATGGCACGGCTTCGGAGCGTCGCGGCACTATGACCAGCGATGACGCACGGGGGTTGTGACGACCCGCGGCTTTCGTCTATATTCCCGTTGAACACCCGCCGCGTGCCACTCACACAATGAACGATCGGCTTTTTCGAGGGAGGGGGATTCCGATTCTGCATTTCCGTCGTTCCCGGCCCATGCTCGCGACCGCGCTCGTCCTGCTCGTGGCAGGCGCGCTTCCCCTGCCCGCTGCAAATCCGGCGGAGAACGCGCCGGGCGCTCCCCGGGGACCCGCTGCCGCTCGCGGCACTCTCCGCCATCCTCGTCGACGAGGCCACCGGGAGGGTCCTCTACGAGCACAACGCCGACAAGCCCATGGTGCCCGCCTCCCTCGCGAAGCTCATGTCGCTGCACATCGTCTACCAGGAGCTGGAGGACCACGCGATCAGCAGGAGCGACGTGGTGTCCCTGTCCCGCAACACCTGGGCGGAGCACCAGCGCCGGGCTCCACGCTGATGAACCTCGGGCAGGGCCAGATCGTCACGGTGGAAGAGCTGATGAAAGGTGTGGCCATCGCGTCGGGCAATGACGCCGCCGCTGCCCTGGCCGAGTACGTGGCCGGGAGCTCCGAGGCATTCGTGCGGCGCATGAACGAGGAAGCTCGCTTCATGGGCTACTCGGTCATGCACTTCGCCGATCCGGCGGGGCTCAGCACGGAAAACCGCGTGACGGCCCGCGAGTTTGCCGATTTCTGCCGCCGCTACATCGAGCTGCATCCCGAGGCGCTCGCGGAGCTGCATTCCCTGCGCGAGTTCGATTACCCGCTCCCCCAGAACGTGCCGGGCGGGCGCTTGTCCGGGCAGGCGACACGCAAGCAGTACAACGGGAATTACCTCGTCTGGGACGGCATCGGCGTGGACGGGCTGAAGACGGGCCACCTCGACAACGCGAACTTCACCGCGGCCATCACGGCGCGTCGCGGTGACACGCGCCTCATCGCGGTCCTGCTCGGCGTCCGGGACGGAGCCTGACCGACGGCGCCCGCGTCCGCACCCAGGACGGCCTCACTCTCCTGACGTACGGCTTTCGCACCTACGCCACGCTGACCATCGAGCCTCCCGTCATCCCGCCGGTGCGGGTCTGGGAAGGCGCGACGCGGGATCTCCCCCTGGCCCCGGCCGGCCCCATCCGGCTCACCGCCCGCAAGGACGAGATTCCCGCGCTCTCGTACTCCATCCTATTGCAGGTACCCGTGGTGGCTCCGGTCATGCGCGGCCAGAAGCTCGGTGACATCGTCTACACGGCGGACGGCGCGGAGGTAACGCGGGTCCCCCTCCTGGCAGCCGCGGACACGGAGAGGGCCGGGGTCCTCCGGCGTCTCTGGGACGGGACGGTCCTGGGCCTGGCCTCGGCGCTCTCCGGCGTGGAGGGCGCGCTGCACGCGACACTTGACACGTTCTCGCCGCACGGCGTTAGTGTCGGCGGGTACCGCAACGAGCGAAAGGAGGGCGCCGTAATATGATTGCCACACGATGTCTTGCCCTTACTCCTGCCATGTCCAGGGGCTCGCTGAGGTAGTCCGTCCTACCGGTTCGCCCGGTTCAACCTGACACTGCGCGGAACCCCGCGCGTTTTCCTCCGCGAGCGCTCACCTGCCCCAGGGGCGCGCCTCGACGTCCCCTGCGGCGTTTCGCACGGAGGAAACCCCGTTGGAATTGACCGATCTCGGCTGGAACAGCCGATTGTCCGAAGAGTTCAATCGATATTCCGAAGACGGCCTGGTACCGGGCCGCGTCACGGCGGGCCAGCGCGAGCTGTGCACCGTTGCATGCGCATGCGGCGAGCTCCTTGCCGACGTCTCGGGGCGCTTCCGGCGGGAAGCCCCCGCAAAGTCCGCTTTCCCCGTTGTCGGTGACTGGGTCGTGATCTCACCGCGTCCCGAGGAGAGCCGGGGCACCATCCACGCCGTCCTCCCACGCGGCGCGGCGTTCGTTCGCAAGGCTGCCATGAGCTCCGCCGAGCTCCACACGAAGGCGGAGGAGCAGGTCGTTGCCGCCAACATCGACACGGCCCTCATCGTCATGGGGCTCGACAACGATTTCAACGTGCGCCGCCTCGAGCGCTACCTCACCCTCGCGTGGGGAAGCGGCGTGCAGCCGGTGGTCGTCCTCAACAAGGCCGACCTCTGCACGGAGCTGCCCGAGCGGCTGGCGGAGACGGAGGCGGTCGCTGTCGGTGTTCCCGTGCTCACGATGAGCGCCGAGGACGGCAGCGGCGTCGACACCCTGGTGCCCCACCTGCCGGCCCGGAAGACGGCCGCGCTGCTGGGCTCGTCGGGCGTTGGCAAGTCAACGCTGATCAACCGCCTGCTGGGTGTGAAGCGCATGGCCACCGGCGCCGTGCGCGAGGACGACCAGCGCGGCCGGCATACCACGACGCACAGGGAGCTCGTTATCCTGCCGTCGGGCGCGATCCTGGTGGACAACCCCGGCATGCGCCAGGTAGGCCTCTGGGGAGAGGACGCCGATCTCGACAATGCCTTTGCCGACATCGAGGAGATCTCCCGCGGCTGCCGTTTCGCCGACTGCCGCCACGGCAGTGAACCGGGCTGCGCCGTGAGGGCCGCGCTGGACGAGGGCTCGCTGGACCGGGAACGCTACGCGAGCTGGCGGAAGCTGCAGCGGGAGCTCGCGTTCCTCGCCATGCGTGACGACGTCCGCGCGCAGGCCGCGCAGAAGCAGATGCTGAAGAACAGGGCAAAATCGATGAAGGGCTTCCACAAGAAAAGCCGCTGAGCAGCAGTTCAGTCTGATGCCGAGGGAGCGAATTCGTCATTGAGATTCGCTGGCCGCTGAGACAAGGCGGGTCGTCCCCGGCGGCCGCTACCCCATCGACCTTCGGCGGCTCGAAGGGGAAATCGCCAGGAAACGCTGATCAGCGGCAGGGTCCTCCGCGAAGGGGTTCATCACAGTGACGGTGTCGATCGTGGTGCCCGCTGCCATGTCCTCGCTCAGGAGCCGCGAGCAACCCCCGAGCCTGGCCGCAGCGACGATGAGCGCGTCCCAATAGGAGAGGCCTCCACCCGAAACGTAGTGCAGCGCGAGGTTGACGGCCAGGATTCCGATGTCCACCACTTCCAGCCTGGCCACGCGGTGAACGATGTCAACCGCTTCGGCGACCGCCAGCGGGCGGGGGATCTTCCGCGTCAGCACGACGAAGAGCTCCCCGAGAACCTGGGCGGAGACGCACGCCGTCCCCGAGCGAATACCGTCTCTGATCAACGCCTGGGCGCTGGACTGTTTGACCTGGTCGGAAGTGTCGTATGCGTAGACGAGGACGCTGGTGTCAAAGAAGACGCTATCGCTCATGGAGCTGGTCCCTCGTCCACGTCCTTTGCCCCATGTCGCGGCTGTATCGCTTGAACCCGTCCTCTACCTCGCTCGCAAAGATCTCCCGCTGCATGCCTTCTTCCTCCGAAAGCCGTGTAAGGTAGTTCCTCACGAGCTCGGTGAGTGTTGTCCTCCGGTCCACCGCGATCTTGCGTACCTTGCGGATCACCTCGTCGTCAACGGTCAGGGTGATGTTCGGCATTTTCTCCCCTTATTAAGTGTATACCTTAATAAGGATGTCATCAAGCTATGACGAGTGCTCCCCGCGGGACATCGCCCTCACCCCGTGGAGTGGCGTTGCGCACGGTGCTGATGTACCATGCGGCGATCCATCATGACGATCGACCGGCAGTTTTCGATCCTGGTCAAGCCGGCTTCGGCTGACTGCAACCTGCGCTGCTCGTACTGCTTCTACCGGGAGAAGTCCGCCCTGTACCCCGCGAGCCCGACGCACCGCATGTCACCCCGCGTCCTGGATCGGCTGATCCGCTCCTACATGGCCACGGAGCAGCACATCTATTCTCTCGGCTGGCAGGGAGGCGAGCCGACCCTCATGGGCCTGGAGTTCTTCCAGGAAGCGATCCGGCTCCAGCAGAAGCACGGACGGGCCGGATCGATCGCCGCGAATGCCCTGCAGACCAACGGGCTCCTCATCGACGACGCCTGGGCCCGCTTCCTGGCCCGCTATCGCTTCCTGCTCGGCGTCAGCCTGGACGGGCCTCCCGAACTGCACGATGCCATCCGGCGGACAGGGGGCGGGCAGGGAACCCACGCGCAGGTGCTGCGGGCGATCCAGGCGCTGCATCGCAGTGGAGTGCAGTTCAATATCCTGACCGCGGTGCAGTCGGCGCATCGAGGCAGGGGTGGCGAGGTGTACAGGTACCTGGTGGACTCCGGTCTGTTCTTCCACCAATACATTCCCATCGTGGAGTTCGATGCCTCCGGGAATCCCCAGCCTTACACGATTCGCCCGGAAGACTGGGGGGAGTTCCTGTGCGAGGTCTTCGACCAGTGGGTCCAGGCCGACACCCGGCGCGTATCTATCCGGCAGTTCGATGCGATCCTGTCCCGTCTCGTGGACGGGGAAGCTCCCCTCTGCACCATGAGCGATGACTGCCGTCAGTACTTCATGGTCGAGCACAACGGAGACGTCTATCCCTGCGATTTCTACGCGGAGCCTGCCCTGTGGCTGGGCAACATCCTGGATTCGGAGTGGGCGGACATGCATGACTCCCCGGTCAGGCAGGAGTTCGGTTCGGCAAAATCCCGGCTCGGCCCCGAGTGCACAAGCTGCCCCTTCCTCGACCTGTGCGCGGGAGACTGCCCGAGGAATCGCTACCGGGGCAGCAGGGACCCGCGGCGCCCGAGCTGGCTCTGTGCCGGCTGGAGGATGTTCTACCAGCATTCGCTGACCCGTTTTCAGCGGCTTGCCCGCCAGGTGCAAAGGCAGCGCGGGCGGGAGCTTCGATTCCGCGCTGGTCAAGGAGGGTTGCCGTGCAGCCAAACATCGTCGTGATCCTTGCCGATGATATCGGCTACGGCGACTTCGGGTGCTGCAACCCCTCCTCCCTGATCCCGACCCCCGCCACGGATGCCCTGGCAAGGAAGGGCGTTGTCTTCACGGACGCTCATTCCAGCTCCTCCGTGTGCACGCCGTCACGCTACGGCCTTCTCACGGGACGCTACTGCTGGAAGACATCCCTCACGCGGGGCGTGCTGTACGGCTACGAGCCGCCGCTCATCGAGCCGGGCCGTCCCACCGTGGCCAGCATCCTGAAGGGTGCGGGGTACCGGACGGCGTGCATCGGCAAGTGGCATCTCGGCCTCGGGTACCGCACCCAAGAGGGACGATCGGTCGATCTCTCCCGCCCGCTCCCGTGGGGGGATGCGAATCGCGAGGAAGAGGAGAGCATCGATTTCTCGGCGCCCGTCTCCGGGGGTCCTCTCTCCCTGGGCTTCGATTCGTTCTTCGGCACATCGGGGTGTTCGACCTGCCAGCCCCCGTACGGCTTCATCGACGGAGACAGGTTCGTGAAATCCCCGGCCGTGTACGTCGAGACATTCCCGTACACGGGCCGGCCCGGCATGACGAGCCCCGGCTGGGACCACGCAGAGGCCGATCCGACCTTCGCGCGCAAGGCGGTGGATTTCGTGCACTCGCAGAAGGGATCGTCCCGGCCGTTCTTCCTGTACTTCGCGCCCTCGGCCGCCCACGAGCCCTGCGTGGAGCAGGTCGTGCCGCGCCTCGCCCGGGGAAGAAGCGCGGCCGGGCCCCGGGGTGACCTGGTATGGCTCTTCGACTGGATGGTCGGCCAGGTCGTCGAAGCGCTTGCGCGGATCGACGCGCTGGATTCCACCGCGATCTTCGTCACCAGCGACAACGGGGCGCTTCCAGGAGACCGCGTCGTGAACGCATCGGGCCGGGAGGAATACCGCACCTGGGGCCACGCATCGTGCGGGAGCTGGCGAGGCTACAAGGCGCACATCTGGGAAGGCGGTCACCGGGAGCCTCTCATCGTCAGCTGGCCGTCCCGCATCGAGCCGGGGACGCGCTGCCCCGCGCTCGTCGGGCTGAACGATCTGCCCGCAACCCTCGCGGCCATGGCAGGCGCCTCGCTCCCCGAGGGCGCGGCAGAAGACAGCCGCAGCCTGCTGCCCCTTCTCGAGGGGACCGCCGTTTCGACGCCCGTCCGTGCCGATCTCATCCACCACTCCGCCACGGGCGTCTTTTCCATCAGGCGAGGCACCTGGAAGCTGATACACCAGACCGAGGGCTCGGGAGGATGGCCGCCCCCGGCGGGGGGGCCGCCCATCGCCGGTTCACCCGGCCAGCTCTACGACCTTGCGCGGGATCCGGGCGAGCAGGAGAATCTCTTTCACAAGGAAAAGGGGATGGTGCGAGAGCTCACGGAGCTTCTCCTCAAGCACCGGGAGACCGGGTCAGCAGGGCCAGGGGCCTGAGACCGGGACACCTGACGCCGGGCCGCGGATGCGCCGGTCCTTCACCCGTCGGCCCGGCCATGCCGGCCCTAGCTGTCGAGGAAGACCGAATCGGGACGCGAGCCGCGCTTGTGTCGTTATCACGCAGCTCGCGAACCTCCTCTACGCCGGCGTGACAGAGGAACGTCCCCACCGCTCCAGAGGGCCGCGAATTGGTGACAGCCACGTCGCGGCCTCGGGCAAGCGAGATGGCCGCGAAAGGATCGCGTGAATGAGCGGGAGACCCGACAAAAGAGTCGATCTCCAGGTCACGGAAATCCTCCACCTCGATCCCATGAGATGACCAGGGGGATGGTGTTCCCTGCCACCGCAGGCGAAGAGAATGCAACCGCAGGCCGTCGACATGCCGGGCGTACAGGCCCGGGACATCATGGGGGAGGAGGCCCGCCTCCTCGCTGAGGGCCGGGCGAACATCGATCACCGCCGCGGGCCGTTCCCGATAATCCCGCCCATGAACCGTGAGGGTGACCTGGTCGAGGGTGACGTCCTCCAGCAGAGACGCGGGGCACCCCAGGAGGACAATGCCCGTCTCGCTTTCCGCGACGACGCGCGAAAATCGAATGCCGGAAATCTTGCCCAGACGCGACTTCCCCTGCTGCAGAAGGCAGGAAATGTGGATCGGCTCGCTGTTTCCCCACCAGCCCGTGGAGAAGAGATGGGTCTGGATATGGATGTTGTCGAACGTCACGTTGGAAATCGAGCCGGGGCCGCGGACAAATATGCCAATGCCCCGATTGCTCTCCTCGATGATGATGTTTTCAAACAGGAAGTTGCTCATGTCGTTGTCGCCGTAGCCGACGCGTATCCCCGCCGAACGAGAGGACAGGATGCAGTTGGAGACCACGACATTGTGCGTCCGCCCCGCGTGGGCAACGAAGCCGGGCACCATGTCCTGATGATCGGTGAGACCCGTGATGGCAATGGCATCGTCACCGGTACGGATGGAACAGTTGGAAATGCGGACGTTCCGCGAGGTCGTGCAGTGGATGCCGTCATTGTTGGGAACAAGGGGATCGTTGTCTATCTTCAGGTTGTCGATGGTCACCCCGTCGCATCCGCCCATATGGAGCGTCCAGTAGGGAGCGTTATGGAGGATGACGTCCCGCACGAGGACGTTCGTACAGCCGCAGAAAAAGACCAGGTTGCCGGGTCGCTCCCGTGGAATGACCGGCCCGTCGGCGCCGTTCAGCAGGGTGCGCGACGAGTCCATGAACCTGCCTCCCTGGCCGTCGATCATGCCCGGGCCCTGGATCGAGACGTCGTGCGCGTCGCGCGCGATGATCAAGCCGACAAGCGCGCCTTCGGGGCGATAGTCGGCAAGCGAGGCGCTTCCGCGAATGACCGCGCCCGCTTCGATGAAGAACGTCACCCCTGAGCGGAGAAAGAGGGTTCCCGTGAGATAGACGCCTCCGGCAACAAGAACGCGTCCGCCGGCGTGTGCGGCGCAGTCGTCTATGGCTTTCTGCAGGAACGCGGTCTGCAGCGCGTCAGTGTTGGCAGTTGCGCCGTAGCGGCGCACGTCGAAGACGGTGGGTTGTTCATTCGCCATTGCAAGTGCCTCCTGGGCCGGTTGCGGCAAGGCCGCGCTTCTCCGCGACCGTCGTCCATGAGTATCACATGCGACGAACGCATTTCCATCCCGGTGGATGATTTCAAGGCGGCGAAATGCCTTTTTTCTGAATGGAGTGCCACAATGTGAAGTATGAGAAACCCGCCAGAGGGCGTATCCTACGGCAGCCATGAAACGCAGGAAGACAGGGTTCTTCGCCGAGATATCCCGCAACAATATCTCCTACCTGCTCGTGCTGCCCGCCGTCCTCTACACCTTTGTTTTTGGCTACTGCACCCTGCCTTACCTCATCATGGCCTTCCAGAAGTTCAGCTATTCGACGAACCTCTTCACCGCCCGCTGGATCGGACTGCACAATTTCCAGTTCTTCCTCCAGTCGCAGCGCGCGGCGATGGTCACCATCAACACTTTGCGGCTCAATGCGCTCTACATCGTCTTCAATACGGGACTGGCCGTGCTGCTCGCCCTCTTCCTGAACGAAATGCGTTCGCGCCGT
Organism: uncultured Spirochaetota bacterium; assembly: GCA_963768665.1. Lineage (GTDB taxonomy): Bacteria > Spirochaetota > Spirochaetia > SZUA-6 > Fen-1364 > Fen-1364. The sequence goes on from CAVYIU010000010.1 coordinate 366,386, forward strand.
TTCAGCAAGGTCCTGCAGTCTTTTTATATTTTCCCCTACTTTCTCTCCTGGGTCATCGTCAGCTACATTGTCTACGCCATATTCTCCACGGACAAAGGCCTCCTCAACGAGGCGCTGAAGGGGCTCGGGGCCCCCACGCACAGCTGGTACAACGACGCGCGGCCGTGGACGCTCATCATCACGGCGCTGCGGGTCTGGAAAGACGTCGGGATGACCAGCGTCATCTACCTGGCAGCCCTCTCAGGCCTGGATCGCGAAATTTTCGAGGCGGCGATGGTCGACGGGGCGAGCAGGTCGCAGCAGATCTTCCGCCTGACCATACCCCTCATACTTCCCATCGTGGCCATGCTTACCTTGCTGTCCATTGGAAGGATCTTCTACGGCGACTTCGCCATGATCTATTCGATCGTCCGCGACAATGGCCTTCTCTTCCCCACCACGGATGTCATCGACACCTACGTGTATCGCGCGCTGCGATTGACGGGAGACCCGGCCCAGGCCATGGCCGCGAACCTGTACCAGTCGGTGATGGGCTTCTTGATGGTGTTCGGGAGCAACTGGCTCGTCCGCAGGTTCTTCCCGGAAGGCGCGCTGTTCTAGGAGCGAATGATGAAGAAACGCACCTTCGCGGAACGCGCGTTCCCCGCCGCCAACGCATCGTTCCTGGTGATCATCGCGATCATCTGCATTCTGCCCTTTCTCCTCGTCGTGATGGTCTCCTTCAGCGACGAGCACTCCATCGAGACTTTCGGCTACCTGTTCTGGCCGCACGGGTTCAGCCTGGACGGCTACAAGACCATCTTCCGCGGCAACCCTCTCATCTTTCACGCCTATTTCATCTCCATCGTGACCACCGTCGCGGGCACCCTCGTTGCGGTCCTCATCACCGCAATGGGCGCTTTCACGCTGGCCAACCGGCACGTGAAGTACAGGAACGGGCTTGCCCTCTTTTTCGCCATGACGATGTTCTTCTCCTCGGGGTTCGTGCCGTGGTACATGGTGTGCAGGGCGTTGGGTCTCAAGAACAACATCTTCGCCCTCGTGGTTCCGTCGCTCCTGTTCAACCCCTTCAATCTCTTCCTCGTGCGGAACTTCATGCGCGGGATTCCCGACTCTCTCATGGAATCGGCGAAAATCGACGGAGCCCTCGATTCGACGACGTTCTTCAGAATCTACCTCCCCCTCACGATTCCCGTGCTCGCCACGATTGCGCTGTTCTATGGTCTGGCGTACTGGAATAACTGGTTCAACGCGATCATGCTCGTGGACAGCCGCAAGCTGTACCCGCTGCAGTACCTTCTTTTCCAATTGCAGTCACAGATCCAGATGATGAACGAGGTGGCGCAGGCGAGCGTGACGCAACTCCCTCCCACCGAATCGGTGAAGATGGCAACCACGATCATTACCGTGGGACCCATCTTTCTTCTCTACCCATACCTGCAACGGTATTTCGTCAAGGGACTGATCATGGGTTCCATCAAGGGCTAAAAGCCGTCGTCGACGGTTTTCATACCGGTTCTGTGAAGGGGGAAAGCATGAAGAAACTGTTCCTAGTGATCGGGGCCGCGATGCTGCTCGTCGCGGGCGTCGCAATCGCCAAGCCCTTGCCGATGAAGTACGTCTGCCCGGGCAGCGACTACCCGGACGCGGACAAGGTCCTTGCCGCGGTGAACCAGAAGCTGCTGAAGGACGGGGTCAACATCGAAGTGACGATCCAGTGGATCGGGTGGGACGCGTGGTGGGACAAGACGAATGTCATGCTGTCCTCGGGGGAGTCGTTCGATCTCCTGCACATCATGGAGAACGGCAACATCACGACAGCGGGATACGTCGGCATGGGCGCCCTGACGCAAACCGACAACCTCATCGCGCAGTACGGCCAGGACATGAAGAACAAGTTCGCGGACTGGATGTGGAAGGCGTGCAAGGTCAACGGCAAGCAGTACTCCATCCCCGCGTTCTGGCGCGACACGACCCAGATCGGCGGAGAAGTAGGGGAGGTCCTGTACCGCAAGGACATCTTTGACAGCCTGGGCCTGTCCATCCCCAAGACGCCCGCCGAGCTGCTCGCCGACGCTGACAAGGTGAGGAGCGCCAAGGGCAGCGACTACCTCATCTGGGAGCACAACGTCAACCGCAGCCCCGTGTGGCTGCACCGCACCTACAGCTCGTGGCCGTTCTACGTCGATATCGAGAGCCCCATCATGATGATCGACAAGACGGGCAAGGCCTCCTCCTGGTACGAGTCCGCCGAGTTCAAGCAGGACTGCCAGTTCTTCCGCCAGGCTTACCTGAAGGGGCTCATCAGCCCGGACGTCCTCAGCGTGCAGCCGGATCAGATCACCACCCAGACCAACAACGGAAAATTCTCCTTCGGCGCGTCCACGGCAAGCGAAGGCGACGTCGTGACCCTGCATGCCAACGGGATCAAGGAAGCGGACATCCAGCACTTCTTCTTCAACCCCGAGAAGCCCATTCTCCTGGGGCTTCCGGTGCTCAATTCCAACGGGGTGCCCATCACGTCCAAGAACCCGCAGACCGCCATCCAGTTCCTCAACTGGCTGTACAAGGACAAGGCGAATCATGACTTGTTCATCTACGGGATCGCCGGGCAGGACTTTGTCCCCGTCGGAGACAACGGCATGACGGTGATGAAGGACGCCAATGCGCGCCCGCTGTACACGCACGATTGGTGGCAGACCGCGTATTACAAGTACGCGCGCTTCGAGACGGGCACGCCGCAGAGCTTCATCCACGACTGCATCACGAGCAACCCGAACGTGCTCACCGGCTTCAACGTGGGCTTCGCGTTCGACAGCTCCTCCGTGGCGAGCGAGCTGGCCAACGTGCAGGCGGAAATGAAGGCGAGCATGTTCCCCATCCGCTGGGGAGTCGTGGACTTCAACCAGTACTACCCCGACGCCATAAAGAAGATGAAGGCCGCGGGACTGGACAAGGTGGTCGCGGAATACCAGAGGCAGTTCGCCGCCTACCTCGCCAAGCAGAAATAGACCTTCGAGAAGCAGGAAGGGGGACCGGCCGGACGGCCGGTCCCCCGTGTCGGGAGGCTCGTCATGACGACGAGACACGGTCCCCCATATGGCTTTCTCGATAACGCTGGGGAGTGTCCGCGAAGGTCTTCTTGAAGAGCGTGAAAAGGTAGGTCACGTTGCCCACGCCTATGCGATCCGAGATCGCGCAAATGGAGAGATCGGTGGATTCGAGAAGCTCGCGGGCCTTTTCCATGCGGTACTCGTTGAGATAGCTGGCGAACGAGGAGCCGAGGCTTCTCTTGAACAGCTTCCCCACGTACTGCGGAGAGAGACCAACGGCATCGGCGACGATGTCCAGGTTGAGCGCCGGCTCCTGGTAGCGGTCCCGCACGCACCGCTTGATGCGCTCCAGGAGCTCCTCTCCGCGTCGAGCGCTTCGCTCACGGTGCGCCGCGCTGATGGCAAAACAATAGTTGCGCATGGCGACCGAGATCTCCTCCAGGGTTTCCATGGAGGCGCAATCAGGGGCCATCATCGCCGGGTCCTTCCCCAGGCGCGGGGCGAATCGCATTTCGATGGCGAGGGCGAGCGCGATGGAATGCCCGAGGGCCCTGTCTATCGGCATGGAGGACACCGCCTGGCGGAACGCTTCCAGGAATCGGAGGATCTCCTCGGTCCGGTCCATGGAGATCGCCTCCAGGAGGCGCACTTCAATAGCCTTGGGATACGGTCCCGCGGACGTCTGGCGCGTGGCAGTCTTCGCGTAGTCCACGATGGACCCCCGGCCCAGGAAGAAACGCTGGGCGAGCGCCGCGCGTGCGCCGTGATAGGATGCGCACAGGGCCTTGGTATCATTCGCCACGGGCCCGATTCCCAGCGACAGCGCGATGCCGCTTTGTCGCGACAGCGACTCCTGCAGGAGCCGCGCCCCCCCATGATCTTCGCATCGGCCTCCTGCTCCCGCATCCCGAGGAGCAGGACGGTCTCGTTCTCTTCCATGACGACCACGTGCACCGTGAAGCTGGCCCCGAAGATGCGTTCCATGGCGGCGCAGAGCGAAGCGTGATGCGCGTCCCGCTCTTCCGTACCATGATCCCGGCAATACTGGACATACCCGTCGATCTTCACAATGCAGACGCGAAAGCGCGAGGAGGCGAAGTCCGCTGCAAAGGAAGCGAGCAGCATCTCCATGGGAGGTCCTTCCGGCCGCATCCCCAGGAGGAGGTACTTCAGGCAAAGCCTCCTCGTCTGGTCGAGGGCCGTGTCAATCAGCGAAACCTCGTCGATCGTTTGGGTCGCCGACGGCGGCGTGAACAAGAGCTTCGTGAGAAGGGCGTCGATGGGGCGGTAGACGTAGCGCGTGGCGAGGAGGCAAAGGACGCAGCCGGCGCCGAGTATGAGGAATGCGAGGAGGAGCGTCATCCGCCGCAGGCGGTCGAGAGAGGGGAGAAGGCTCGAAAGAGGCCGGATGCTGATCACGCGCCACTGCGTGGAGCTGTCCGTGACAAAAGTAACGAGGCTCGACGCCGCGTCGGCCTTCACCACCAGCGAGCCCTGGGGCCCTGCCATCGCCGCGAGGCGCTTGAAATACTCGGTGCCGCTTTCGTCGGTCAGGAATGTTCCGGGATGCTTGTCAGCAACGATGCGTCCCCGTGCATCCACCATGAAGAGACGCTCACTCGCATCGACGCTCATCCCTGCAAGAATGCCGCTCAGGAAGGGTTCCGCGACGTTGACGACGATTGCCCGCCGCGCCTCGGGCGTAAAGCGGTAGTTGGGGTACAAGATGAAGCTGATGACGTTGGTGTGGAGCCGAAACGAGTTGCCCGGATCGTCCACCTCGTGGGGAAAGCAATCGATATAGGATCCGGCGTTCCCTGCCCGTATCCGCGCGAGAAGCTCCTTCTCGTTCTCCGGTGCTATGAGCCTCGTGTTCCAATACCGGTCAATCGTGCCGTCATAGATTCCTATATGATCGATGAAAGGATAGGCGTTCTGCAGGATGCCGATCTTCAACGCGGCCTGGTAGTCCTTGTAGTGGTCGATCTGCCGCGCCATGAGAACGCTCATGACTTCGGGGGTGGTGAGGAGCTCGTCACCCACGTAGCGGACCTGGTCGAATATGTTCTGCGCGGAATGGGCGGCCTGGGTCAGCATGGCGACGGAGACGCGGATGCTCTCGTCTCTCGAACGGGCGGCAAAAAGACCGTACAGAACGACCGTGACGCCCGTCACCATGAGGAAGATGATGAGGAAATAGGTGACAGCGAGTCGGCGGTAGATCTTCAGCCGAAAATGCTTGGGGATTTTCATCACGGCGCCCTTCCCAAGGGAAGCATCCGGCACATTGCCAGCCCGATTGTATTCCGGCGGGCGCGGGGTAGCAACAACGATCGCTGGGCCCCGGACCGCGAGCCCACAAAGATCATCGCCGCGATCAGCGACCCGCACAGGTCCTCAAGATCCTGTCTCCCCGCACGCTGCGCACGGGTTCACCGCCTGTGTGCGCCCATCCAGGTTCCTCAACTTCTCACGATCTCTCTCTCGCCCTGCGGTTTACGCTGCTATCATTCACGCACAAAGGAGAGCTGATCAGCCCCGTGCCCAGGTGGCGATGTACTCCAGGCCCTGGCCGGGCACGGGCGCGCCGGGCAACTGCGTGAGCCAGCCGCTACGGCGCCACCTGGGCCACAACGAGCCCGCCGCTGCTCCCCGTTGTGTTCGTGTCGCACACGTAGAGATACGCTCCGCTCAGCGCGAGGTACTGAGCGTTCACGAGCGTTCCCAGCGTGGTTTCGAGGGAGGGCGTCACGGATGCGAGAGCAGTCGGCGAGGAGATGTCCGCGACCGCAATTCCGGCCGAGCCCTCCGCGAAGAATGCCCAGGTGCCGTAGGCCACGACGTCGTAGGCGCCGTTGGTGGGCTTGCAGGGGCCATACGCAGTCATGTAGGCCGCGCTGGCGGGGTTGATGTTCACCGCCCGCAGGCCCCCGCCCGACGCGGACGGCATGCTGTCCCCAATGAAAGCGTAGTCGCCGAACAGCGACACCGAAAACACGATCATCCCCGTGCTGCTCTTTGCCACCTGGGTAGGCGATGACGGGGTGCTGACGTCCAGGACCTTGAGGCTGTTGGGTTGGAAATAGGCCCCGTCCACCACGAACGCTTTCCCGCCGCTCAGTGCAACGTCGTTGATCCCGCCGCCGTCCGACTCGGCAAAGCCCACCGGGGTCGGCGCGGCCGGGTTGGAGATATCGTAGACCTCCAGGCCGTTGGCAGCCACGTAGGCGTAGTCTCCCTGAACAGCCACCCGGCCGCTGGTGCTGCTTGTAATGGGGGCTGCCAGCGCCACCTGTGTCGGCGCTGCGGGATTGCTGATGTCCATGATTCTGAGCCCGGCGCCGACGTCGACGACGAATGCATAGTTCCCGCTGATGGCCACGCCGCCGCCGAACATGCCGGACGTGGTCCAGGAGCCGCGGCTGGTGATGGTACCACTGGCCACCCCAGAGACGTCGAGGACCTGGAACTTACAGGATCCGCCGAAGGGCGTCTCCGAGACGTAAGCGAGCCCATCCCGCACTGCGACGCCGTTGACCTGGTTTCCGCCCTGCTGGGCTTTGGAGGTGAAGCTCACCGGCTGCGTCAGGTCGACCGTGTGGAACCCGATAGCTCCGTCAGCCACGACCGCGAACGTCAGCGCGCCGCCGGATCCCGTGTCAACGCCGTAGGCAATGCCGGGAGTGTTCCAGAACGCACCGAGCGTGGGCACGGCAGGATTGGACACGTTCACCAGGAGGAGGCCAATGCCGTCAGCCACGTACGCCGTGGTCCCCTTCACGGTGATGTCATTCACGAAGCCGTTGCGGGCCGCGGTCGTGCCCTGCAGCGCCAAGGCAGGGCTGAACACCCTGACGACGTAGGGAGGCGGTGGCTCGAGGTACGATTTTGCCTGGCCGACGACGTACACGTAATCGGAGACGCCGGTGACCGGCTTCACGTAGACGTCCGTCGCCTTGTACGGCGTGCCGCTGGCGTCGTTGTAGGAATTCACTGGGGTAAGAGCTGCGCCAGTGTCGGTGATACGGACAAGCTCACCGTTTGATGTATTGCCCGATGCCGCATAGATGTAGCGGGTTGCGGCATTGTAGTACGTGGCGGAGATGTCGGTGAAATAGTACGTGGTCCCCCCCGCGTAGGGCACGTAGGCAGACGTCGGGATTGCCGGATTCGTCACGTCGACCATGAATACTGCCGTCTGGACAGGGCTGGGCGTCAGATTCTGCACCAGAAGGTAGACGATCTTCTTGCCTGGCGGCTCAATCTCGGTGACGGCGATCGACTTGGTGTACGTGGCGCCGGTGTTGAAGTTCCCGCCACGACCCGGGCTCGTGGGGGTCGAAATGTCCACGACCTTGAGCCCGCCCGTTGCATCGGCAACGTAGGCATAGTGGCCGGTGGAATCAAGACAAACGTCCATGGCCTCGGTGGTGGCGACGGAGGCGACGACTGTCGGTGACCTGAAGTTCGTCACGTCCACGACCACGAGGCCGGGAAGGTCATCGGCAACGAACGCGTAGTTCCCGTTGACCTTCACCTTGTTCGTGACTCCGGGCATGGCGAGGCCCGTGATGGCCGACGTGGAGCTCTGAGGAATATGAAGGGTCTGGGCTGCATTGAACGTGCTGGGAGTAGCCCCCGGGAGCGCGGGGTGTGACCCGGTAGTAGTACCAGGTGTTGTCGTTCACCCCGGAATCGGTATAAGTGGTGCCGCTGATCGTGCCGGTGTAGTTCGTCCATGGCCCCGCCGCGGACAGGGCCCGATCCACCTGGAATTGGCTGGTGGCTGCGATGGGGTTCCACGAGAGGGTGATGGCGTGGTAAGCGCTGGTCACCGACGGTGCCAGAGTGAAAGAGGAAAGCGGGATGGCCCGCACGTAATCCGACCAGTACGTCGTGCCTTTGACCTGCGCACTCAGGAGGAAGACGTGCATGCCGCCGTTGGCGAGCCCCGTGAGCGTGTACGGGGGCGCGGATGGTGTGACCTGGTGGCCGTACGTGAGCGACGGGATGGTTCCATTATCCGTGTAGATCACCGTGTAGGTCGCCCCGCTGACCGGTTCCCAGTCGAGGGTCACAGACTTGTTTCCCGTGGTAGCCGCGAATGACGAGAGAGCGCCGGTCGGCGCGGTGAGAGTCCGCACCGCGGTGCCGACGTTGTCGTTCCAGTCCGTGGCATCCACCGTGACACCGATGGGACCGGAGAAGGAGAGCGTGCTGAAGGAGAACGAATAGGAACCGTTCCCGCCGATGGTGGAAGGGTCCACGGTGCCCGTGGCAATGACGCCGACGGCGCCGGTCACTGTCCACGCGAGCTTCTTGATGGTGCCGCTGTCGTCCACCGCAGTGCCCTTTACGGTGACGGTCTGCGTGTAGGCAGTGTTGTCCGCGGGGCTCGCTATGTCCACGACGGGCGGCGTCTTGTCGCTGATGCGGGTGAAGGTGATGCCGGTAATGGGGTTCGGGCATCCGCCCATGAGCACGACGACGAGGGCCGTGCCGGCGCCGAGGATCATGCGCAAGGGCGCTTTCACTGGTCAGCTCCTTCCAGGAAGCTCACGGTGCCGCCCGCGGAGGCTTCGTTGGAGGCCCTGGTCCCGCTGCCGCCCGCGCCGGGAGGCGCCTCGGCGAGCGAGGCCACGGTGGCCGGATCCAGCTTCGCGGCTTGCGCCATCATGTCCGTGGACTGCTTGTCGCTGCCCATGGCTGAAAACGTCCGGGCGAGATTGACCATGATGATGGCCTGCGTGGACGTTCCGGCGGAGCCGCGGGACGCGGTGGCGAGCACGTTGAGGACCGCGCGGTAGGAGTCAACGGCCTTCTTGTAGTCCTTGCGCAGGTACGCCACGTTCGCGAGGTTGACGAGCGCGCTCATGTACTTCGGGTCGATCTTCAGCGCCTTGCTCAAGGCATCCTCCGCATCCTTGAGCCGGCCGAGCTTTGCCGCCGTAAGGCCAAGCTTGTTGTAGTCCTTCTTGTCCTTGCTGGCGTCCGCGGCCGTGGAGATCACCGGACAGGATCACGCCCGCGGCCGCATCCAGGTCCTTCGCCAGGTAGGCCGCAACATCCGCCGCGCTGCCGTACTGGAGCCCAAGGTCCTCCTGTTGCACCGCCACCGGCGCGTAGACGGCCTGGGCGTCGGCCGTGCGGTAAAACGCGCGGCCCTGCTCGTACTGTTGCCACTCGTCAATGCCGCGCTTCCACGCGGCCTGGAAATCGCTCTTGCCGTCCAGCATCGTGATCTCCACCGGCACCCAGAGCGTGCCGTCAACCGCCAGGGTCATGGTGCGGTCGGGATTGAGATCGCGGTAGTCTGCCGCGCGGACCCCCGTGTCCACCACGGGGTAGATATGGCCGGGCACCGTGATAAACCCGGTCCTCACGCTGCGGGTGGCCATGAGACTGCAGAAGAGCACCGTGAGGTTCTTGCAATCCCCGTACTTGCGGGCCAGGGTATCGCGGGGCATCGTGATGAAGTCCACGAACCCGTGGTCGGACTGTACCTTGGTGAATGGCGCCGCCGGGTCGTCCTGGTAGAAGATGCCGATCTCGCGCAGCCCATCGTAGGCCGACATGGCGATCTGCAGCGGCTGGTTCCACGAGGCCACGAACGTTGCCTTGCCCGCCTCCGAGAGAAACGCCGTGTAGTTCTTCAGCGCGGTGTCCAGCGGCGTGATGAACGCTGCGGCCTTGCGGTCGTCGTCCCAGGTCAGGGCCCTCTTCTCGTAGAGGTTATAGGTCACCGGGCTGCGCTGCTCCGCCGAGCGACCGCCCGCCTTGTACGTGACAATGACCTCGCCCGTCAGCGGCACGTAGCCCAGCCCGCCAGCGATGTCGAAGACCTTCGAATTGAACACCGCCTTCAGCGGTACCGTAACGGTGGCCCCGGGATCGATCTTCGGGGAGGACCAGGACGGGGTGGGCGCGTCCATGTATTCCTTCTGGCTAAAAGAGACCTCGACGTCCGTGACGGGGGCCTTCTCCGTGTTGACGATGGTGATGTGACCGATGGGGTTGGCGGCGTACAGCTCCTGCATGGCGCTGAACGCCGGGGGCACGTCGGGGTTCACGAAGCGGAGGCTGCGGATGACGGCCTGCGCCGAGTCGGGGTCCTCGCCGAAGCGGAAGCTCGCGGTCAGGCCAAGGGAGAGGAACAGAGCGTTCAGCGTGGTGAACGGCCCGATGGCCAGTTGGTAGCGCACCGCGGGAGCGAACTGGATGGCGAACGCATAGGAAGGGGTGAGGCTGACGGCGCCGCCCAGCTCGAAGAGCACGTACGGGCTTCCCACGGAGCCGGTGTCCACGAGGCTGGGGAACACGGCCTCGGAGAAGCCCACACCGGCGGTGCGCGCCCAGCGCGAAGTTCTTCAGAAACCTGTTGTCGTAGGCCATTCCCAGGAGCCCGTAGAGGTGGTAGTGGCTCCACTTTCCAGGGAAGGCCGTATCCAAGCTTTCAAACCTCGTGTACCCCGCCCGCAGGTAGGGTTGGAGAACAGGCAGGCCGGGGATGGGAACGGTCACGGTGCCGGCGAGGTCGAAGATGGTGTAGGGCACGTTCAGCGCCGAGAGCGCGGACAAGCCCTGGTAGTCGAAGCCAATAGAGACGGGGTACCTGTAGTAGTCGTTCAGGTCCGCAGTGGCGAGGGCGGACTGCGACCAGCCCCCCATGGCGGCAAGGAGCAGGACCAATGTTGAAAGCGCGCCTCGGACGGACATGAGACCCCCCTCGGTTTCGTCCCACTGCAGAGAATGATCTGTTATTCGCAAATGTAACACACGCGGGCAGCGACGCCCACCGCCGCAGGGCTCCCGTCCGTCGAGCGCATGGCCGCCAGTACACGGACTCTGCTATGTCGGCCGTTGACCTTCCTGTGCTCGAAGCGGAAATCGCAAAGGAGAGCTGATCAGCCCCGTGCCCAGGTGGCGATGTACTCCAGGCCCTGGCCGGGCACGGGCGCGCCGGGCAGCCGCGTGAGCCAGCCGCCCGCCAGGCCGGCCGCGCGTGCCGTGAGCTCGAAATGGCACATCGCGATGCCGATATCCACCCGCTGTATATCTTCCACTCCCAGGACCTTCTTTGCAGGTCCCCCGGCGTAGCCCTGCGTCCGGGCAAGATAGAAGTGCCAGGTGTCGTCCTCGCGGACGATCCGCCACGGCTGCTTGTTCGAGGCCGACGGCGCCAGCCGCACCATCTCAAGGGCACTCCGGTAGTGTCCCGGAGCGGCAGGGTCGAGGGGCGTGTCGAACGTCCGGTCGAAGAAGAGGCGCTCCCACGGGAGACGCCGGGTCGCCCCGATGGCGCGCCGGATGAGACCTGCCCGCGCCCTGCCGAGGTCAGGGATGTAGCCGACCGCCACGACAGCGGGCAGGCGCTCCGACGGGGCCAGTCCGATGGCCCGTGAAAACGAGGTCCGCGTGAAGAACCCGCCCAGCCAGCACGTGCCGAGGCCGATGTCGGTAGCAGCGAGCACCAGCTGCTCCATGGCCCATCCATAATCCTCGCCCGTCGACGGTCCTGCCTCTGCCGCGCCGACGATGAACGCCGCGGGATGGCGGATCATGCCGTAGGTGCCCAAACCGTTCAGCTCGGGACCGTGGCTTTCCACCGCGGCGATCAGCTTGAAGCGCAGGGCCGTTCCGCCGGGCCCCCGGTCAATGGAGCCGACGCGCGCATCGAGGATGCGCCGCTGCTCGGCGTCCAGGGGCGAGGGAAGGAACGCGCGGCAGGAGAATCTCTTCCTGACGAGGTCGTTCACGGGGGTCGTGTAGTACATCGCGGCTCGCATTCTAACATGGACGCGTGTACAATCGCAGGCATGCAGCCCGCCGTGAAGCCCATCTCCCTCGGTTTCGTTTCGGCGTTCCTCGTGCAGGGAAAGAAGGCTGTCCTCGTGGACGCGGGCACGTCTTCTTCCGGGCCCCGTGTCCTGGAAAGCCTGCGCAGGCTCGGCGTCGAGCCGAAGAAGCTGTCCCTCGTGGTCGTCACGCACGGTCATGCCGACCATTTCGGCGGCCTGCACTCGCTGCTGACGGAGATCCGTTGCCCGGTGGCAGTGCACGCGAATGACGCCGAGTGGCTGCGCGCGGGGCGCAACGGCCCGGCCGTCCCGGTCGGGGGCATGATGGGCTTTCTCATGTGGCTCTTTCCCCGGGCCGGCAGGGGCACGCTGCACCCCATTGAGCCGGGCCTCCTGATCCGGAAATCGCTGGACCTCCGCCCGTACGGGGTCGAGGGGCGCGTCGAGCTCACACCGGGGCACACGCCCGGCTCGGTGTCACTGTTCCTGGAAGGTGGGGAAGTGATCATCGGCGACCTGCTGCGCGGTTCCCTGGTGTCCCGCGCCAGCCCGCGATGGCCCTTTGTCGCGCAGGACCTGGCGGAGGTGCGCCACAGCCTCGGCCGGGTGCTGGACCAGCAGCCGAAAGTCATCTGGACGTCCCACGGCGGGCCCGTGGCTCCCGACGCCGTGCGCGCGTTCCTCAGGAGATAGACGCCCGTCTCCCGTGCTATACTGCCGACAAATGAAAAGCGCCCCGAAAAAGACCATCCGCCTCCTCATCGCGGACGACCACACGATTGTCCGTAAGGGGCTGAAGGTGCTTCTTGCCACGGAAGCCGACATGGAAGTGGTCGGCGAGGCGGACAATGGCGCCGAGGCAGTGGCCATGGCGGCGGCGTTGAAGCCGGATGTGATCCTGATGGACCTCGTCATGCCCCAGATGGACGGCATCGAGGCGACCCGGACCATCACGTCAAGCTCTCCCTGCCCGAAAGTCCTCGTCCTTACCAGTTTTGCCGCCGACGACAAGGTTTTCCCCGCCATGAAGGCTGGTGCCCTGGGCTACTTGCTGAAAGACTCGACCCCCGAGCAGCTCCTGGAGGCGATCCGGCGCGTGTACCGCGGTGAACCGTCGCTGGAGCCTTCCATCGCCCGCAAGGTGCTCCAGGAGCTTTCCAACCCCGCCCAGGGGAAGCCGACAACTGACCCGCTGACGGAACGAGAGCTGGATGTCCTGCGCCTCATCGCCCAGGGTCTGAGCAACAAGGAGATCGCGGCAGCGCTCTTCGTGGCCGAGTGGACCGTTCGCAGCCACGTGAGCAACATCCTCTCGAAGCTCCAGCTCGCCAGCAGGACACAGGCCGCCCTCTACGCCCTGCGATCCGGCATCGCCTCCCTGGATGACGCCCCCCCCTCGCGGGGCGAGTAGCCCCGGGGCGCAGCCCCCTGCCGATTCACACTTTTTATCGATGCGTCCCGGTTCCCCCGGGGGTTAGACTCTCGGGAGCAGGGTTGACCGGCGGGTCGCCAGGCCCCCGGGAGGACTACCAGCGTGACGATCATCATCGCGGACGACCAGAAACATGCCCGCAGCGGGCTGCGCGCCCTGCTCAGCGCCTCCCTGCCGTCCCCCGAGATACGGGAGGCGCGCACTGGCCGCGAGGCGGTAGTCATGGCCGACGAGCTGGAGCCTGAGCTGGTCCTGATGGACGTCCGCATGCCTGACATGGACGGGATCCGCGCCACGCGGCTCATCAAGGAACGCCACCCTGGCGTGCGGATCATCGTCCTGTCCCTTCATGCGGCGGCGGGGGCCGATGCGCTTGCGGCGGGGGCCGATGCTTTCGTGACCAAGGGCGAAGGCACCGACGGGCTGCTCTGGCTGTTAGGCGGCGGCGCGACCAGCGATTCTCGTTTTGCACCTTCGACAGGATCGCAGACCCTTGAAAAGGGCCAAGAACGGCCCTTTGAGAGTCATGCAAAATGAGAATTCGCTCCCTCGGCGTCAAACTGAGAACTGCTGCGGCGCGACCGGTTCCCTTGCGCTCCAGGGTCACCGGCCGTAGGATCGGACACGAATGAACCTCGTCGACAGGGGGCCTTCTTCCATCCCGCAGGCGCCCGACATCCAGGCGTGGCGGGCGCGTGCCCTGTACCTCATCCTCATCGTCCTTGCCATCGCGGGCCTTCTCGCCTACGGATCGACCATCCTCGATGCGCTCGTAGCGCCGGCAGATGAGTCCCCTGCTGTGGGTCTACGCGGGGGTCTATGTCGCGTTCCTCCTCCTGGCCGTCGTCCCATCGCTGAGCGTCCCCTTGCGGGCATGGATCATCTTCATCCTCGCCTACACGAACGCGGCGGCGAGCTTCGCGCGCGTCGGCCTGGCGGGCAGCGGTCGGCTCTACCTCGTCTTCATCCCCGTTGCCGCCGTCATCCTTGTCGGCACCGGGCCGGGTGGACATGCCTGGCCATCAGCCTGGGGTTGTATTCGATCTTCGGCGTGCTGGCCGCGAACAACATCCTCATCCGCTGGCTGACGGTCCCCGAGAACCCCCTGGCGGCCGGCTTCTGGATCGAGGCGGGCGCAAGCCTCGCCGTGTTCCTCATCACGCTCACGGTCCTCATGGAGCGGTTCTTCGCGAACCACATGAAGACCCTGGATGCCAGCAGGACGGTGGCTCGGGAGCTCGAGCACGCGTACGAGGCCCTGGAACGCCGCGTCGAGGTACGCACGCGGGAGCTCGCGCTCCTGAACTCCGTGGCCGCGGTGGTGAGCGGGCTTGTCGACCTTCGCGAGATCCTCGGCATATCGCTGCGCGAATCCATGGCCGCGTTCGACGTGGAGGCAGGCGGCGCCTACGGGCTGGAGGAGGAGACGGGCACGCTCGTGCTCCTCGCCCATCCCGGCCTCTCGCAGGTCTTCGTTGACCAGATGGCGCGCCTCTCCATGGAAACGGCCATGGCAGGCAAGAGTCTCAGCATGGAACAGCCGCTCACGTGGTCGGTGGAAGAATACCCGGCAGGGCAGCTGAAGGATGCCATCATGGCCGAAGGCCTTCGAAGCATCATCGGTGTTCCCCTTGCTGCCAAGGGGAGGCTCGTCGGCGGGCTGGTCCTGGACTCCCGGCGCGAGCGCACCCTCAGCCCGGAAGAGAGCTCGCTCCTCATCGCCGTCGGGCAGCAGATCGGGCTGGCAATGGAGAATGCGCGCCTGCTGGAGGCGGAGCGCGTCGGCCGCACCGACGCCAACAGGCGACGCGAGGTGGCCGAGGGCCTGCGGGAGACCCTCGCTGTCCTCAACTCGCACCGGCCCGTCAAGGAGATCCTCTCCTTCATCGTGTCGCAGGCATGCCGGATCATCGGCAGCAACGCCGCCTCCCTCATGGAGCTGGACCAGCCGGAGGGGCAGTTCCGGATCCGCGCCTCCTGCGGCCTGGACCCTGAGCACGCCGCCGCTGTCTCTTACTCGCGGGGGAAAGGCGGGCCCGGGCGGGCCATCGAAGCGCGGCAGCCCGTGGCCGTTCCCGACGTGGCGGCATTCGTGCAGTGGCAGAACAGGGAAAAGAACCCTGTCTACGCCGAGGAGACGCGGGGCCTCACCCTTATGCTGGAGCGTGGATTCAAGGCGAACCTCTGCGTGCCGCTGTTCGTGCGCGGTGCCGGCTTCGGCGGCATCACCCTCTACTACCGGGAGGCGCGCCAGTTCAGCGCGGAAGAGGTCCAGCTGGCCACGAGCCTCGCCGACCAGGCGTCACTGGCCGTGGAGAACGCGCGGCTCCACGAGGAGGCGGAGCAGGCCGCCGCCCTCGCGGAGCGCAACAGGCTTGCCCGCGAGCTGCATGACTCGGTCACGCAGTCCCTCTACAGCGTCACCCTCTATGCCGAGGCCGCCGCGCGCCTGCTGGGCGCGGGGCAGGGCGCGGAGGCCGCCTCTCACCTTCGTGACCTGGGCATCACCGCCCGCGAGGCGCTGCGCGAGATGCGCCTCCTCATCTTCGAGCTCAATCCCCCGGCGCTGGAGAAAGGGAGTCTTGCCGACGCGCTGCAGATCCGGCTGGACGCGGTGGAGGCGCGCGGCGGTGTCGCGGTGAGCTTCCACGTGACCGGCACCGAGCAGCTCGCACCGCCGGTGCGGCAGGAGCTGTACCAGGTCGCCCAGGAGGCGCTCAACAACGCGCTGAAGCACGCGCAGGCGCAGGCGGTGAAGGTGCTGCTCCGCTTCGACGGGCAGGGCGCGTGCCTGGAGATCAACGATGACGGCGTGGGCTTCGAGCCGGAGGCCGCGCGGAGGAGCGGCGGTCTCGGCCTGCGCAGCATGCGGGAGCGGGCGGAGAAGATCGGGGGGACGCTGGACGTGGAAACCCGCCAGGGCAGCGGCACGCTCGTCCGGATCACGGCCCCGCGCGCCGTTCCCGGGGTGACGGGCCAGGCCGCCCCGGCATAGTATCCCTTCCATGAGCACAGCCCCCTGGCGTTTCGCTCCCCGCCGTCTCCTGGGCCGCACGGGATTCACCGCGACGCGGCTGGGGATCGGCGACCTCGCGGACCGCGGCGTCCCCCTGGATGACTGCGTCGCAACGCTCCGACGCGCGCTTTCCGCGGGGCTCAACCTCGTGGACACGGCGCCGGGATACGAAGACGGGTACAGCGAGCAGATCGTCGGCACCGCCCTCAGGGGATGGCCCCGGGCGGACGTGTTCCTGGTCGACAAGATCGATCACGCCGACCAGCCCGTCATGCCGCAGGCACAGGCGAGCCTCCATCGGCTCGGCATGGAGCGGGTGGATCTCTTCGTCTTCCACGGTGTCTCGAAGGTGGAGGACTGGCGCCGCCTCGCTTCCCCCGGGGGCGGTATGGACCAGCTTGCCGAGTGCGCACGCCGCGGGCTGGCGCGGTTTCGCGGCATATCGAGCCACCACCCCGACGTGCTCCTGCAGGCCCTGGCAAGCGGCACGTGCGATGTCGTCCTGTTCCCTATCGGGCCGTTCGCGGATCCCCGCTACGAACGCGAAGTGCTGCCGCTTGCCCGGCAGCGGGGCGTGGGCACCGTCTGTTTCAAGACATTCGGCGCGGGGAAGCTCCTCGGCGACACGGAAGGATCCAGCCGGCCGCTCTCCGCGAGGCCCCGCGGCAAGCTCAGCTCGGGCGGCGTTGACGCGCCCGCGACGGACGCCGCGGATTCCTCGCCGACCCTCCCCCGCCTGACGGTGGAAGAGTGCGTGCGCTACACGCTCACGGCGGACCCCGACGTGGCTCTCCTCGGGATGAGCTTCCCCAACGAGCAGGATGCCGCCTTCGCCGCGGCGTCCGCGTTCGCGCCGCTCGCCCCGGAGGCGATGGAGCGTCTTTGCGTGCGGGCCGCGGAAGCGGTGGCGGGAAAAGGCAACTGCTGGTGGAACCCGCCGGACGGCGAACCCTCACCACGCACCGCACGGGGTGCAGATCTCCCCAGGTAAGAACGCGAACTGTCGGTGCGCAAGCGCCGCATTTACCGTGGGCACCGTACCGGTGGGCTTCGCTGTCATGTGACAACTCGCCTCGGTCCCCTCGGCTTTCTATGCGGTTCGTGTTCCTCGCCTCGCACCTCTTGCACTCGGGCTTCCTCCAGGCAAGACCTCGCGGCCTTGCCCGTGACGTCGGCTCGTGGTTATCCTCAGTCACGATGTGTCCAAGTCGGTACTCCCACAGGGGACTTGCACCCCACGAGTTCGCGCCCATGCTGGGCGTACACAACTCCATCAACACGGACTGGCTTACAGCGGGCTTCGCCCGCCTCCAGGCGACCGGTTATGTCAAACCTTAGGCATCACAAACACCATCCGCGGAGCATGTCGTGAGCACTTCCTCCACGTTCATAGCGGCAGACGGCGATGGCTACGAACTGAACATGGGACGGTGGAGTCGCCGCCTGGCCCGCCCATTTCTCGACTACGTTGGAACAAGCGATGCTGAGCACGTATTGGACGTAGGCTGCGGAACGGGCCACCTTGCGGTCGCGGTGCTGGAGCGCTCGCCTTCGGCCATCGTCCACGGCGTCGATCTTGCTCCCGTTTACGTTGACTATGCCAGGTCTCGAAGCCCGAATCCACGACTCGAGTTCCGCGTAGGCGATGCCTGCGCTCTCACGTATCCGGATGGCACGTTCGATCTCGTTCTCTCGCTCCTTGTCCTTCACTTCGTGCCGCGTCCGCACGATGCGATTGCCGAGATGCACCGCGTCGCCAAGCCGGGCGCCGCGGTTGCTGCGGCCGTGTGGGATGCACGCGGTGGATTCGTGGCCAACCGCATGTTCTTTGACACCGCAGCGGCACTCGATCCGAAGGCCGGGGAGCGAAGGGCCAAGAACTACACGAGGCCTCTGACGCGACCCGGCGAACTCGCAGCGGCTTGGCGGCGCGCCGGCTTCGTCGAGGTCTCCGAGACCATGCTTCACATCCGCATGGAGTACGCGTCGTTCGCCGACTACTGGGCGCCCTATCTCGGCAAAGACGGTCCGGGTGCCGAGTATGTGGCCACCCTGGGCGCAGACGAACGCAGTCGGCTGGAGCACGCTGTTCGGGCAGCGTACCTGGACGGGGAGCCAGACGGACCCCGGTCGTACGCAGCGTTGGCATGGGCCGTCAAAGGTGTTGCCCCATAGCGCGGGGGAGCCGCAGTGATGCCGAGCCCGCTCGAGCGGACACACGAAGGGGCTTCGCCATTTTTCGAAGGCCTCTTTTCAACACCCTGCTCGGCGGCGGGAGTGCAGCAGGGCTGGTCGGCGGGGGCCCGACCCTCGCCTGCCGCGAGCTGCCGGGCCGTGGTGTCCGCCTGTGCGCGCCTGCCGTTGCGGGAGGCGGGCCGGGTGTGCTTCCGTGCTGCGCGCGAGTCCTTCGCGGCTGCCAGGAGCTCCCGCTCCCTGTCACGCACGAATGTTTCGACGAATTGGATGATGTACACCGTCTTTTTCCTTCTTTTTACGCAGGGTCTCAGCGGGCGGCCCGCGCCAGGCTCTGCCTGCGCAGCGAGTCCAGCCGCTTCCTGACTCCCGAGATCGACATGCCCACGCGTTCCGCGGTTTCCTCGAGCGTCGCGCACTCCAGGTAATGGATGCGCGCGGCCTGGCGTGTGCTTTCCTTGACCCCGTGGAAGATCTGTTCGACCAGCGCGGCGTCCAGCACCTGCTCCTCGACGTTGTCCCTGCCGGCCGCGATGTCGATGAGCTGGTTGTCCTTCACCACGGGCCTGCGTCGCGCGCTGCGCATCATGTTCAGGCTCACGTTCGTGGCGATGCGGTACAGGAGGCTGGACGGGTAGTCCGCCCGCAGCGCGGCGCGGTTGCGCAGGACGCGCACGAATGTCTCCTGCATGGCGTCGGCAGCCGCCTCTTCATCGCCCAGGAGGTCCCTGCACCGCCGCAGCACCATCGGCCCGAAACGCCGGTAGAGGGCGTCCACGTCGATTCCCGTTGTTCCCTTCGCGTTGATCATTTTCATTCTCCCTTGGCCTGAACGTAGCCTGCGGCTCCCCCAGCCCGCATCGCCAAAATGTGGGATTCGTCGCGGCAAAAATGCGTTCCCCGCGGCACCGGCGCCCCGGCGCTTCTCACACATTCTGGTGAGACGGCCCGCATCATTTCTGCGATGCCCGGGAGGCGCTCGCCGGTGTTCCATGGCCAAACGGAGGAATGAAGCGTGATCGCGCTGTCAAAGAACTCGAAATGGCTCGTGCTGGGAACCGTGTGCTTCGCGTTGTTCATGATCAATCTCGACGGGAACGTCGTGAACCTCGCCATGCCCACGATCATCAGGCAGTTCAACGCTACCCACTTCCAGATGGAGTGGATCAGCAACGCCTACATATATACCTTGACAAAAGATAGTACATTATACTGCATTGGCTATGATGAAAACGCTTAGGACTCTACTACAGGGTTTCCAGTCCTCCACAGAATACACCTGAAAAAGACTCGATCCCCTCACAGAAGCAGCAGGGAAGAGCCTTTGCCACTGACAAGGGAGTTCCCTACAAAGAGTATCAAGACGTGTTCTCAGGAGCCGCAACAACCCGCAAAGGGTTTGACTCCATGTCCGATGACATCGCAAACGGCACTATTGATGCAGTTTGGATACGTGATATAGACAGGCTGGCTCGGGACGTTTACATCGGCTCAGGGCTGCTCAAACTCCTTGAAGAGAACCAAGGCACTCTGTTCATAGGCAGTCAAGAGATTGACCCTGCCAACTACCAAGAAGTCTTACTTCCAAACGTAGGGCTTGCCGTAGCACAGTACGTAAGAGGAAGAATTAGAGCAGACACCCTAAGAGGCAGGAAGGCAAGTGTAAACAAGGGAAACCGAACGACCAACAACATGTATGGATATGATTCCACCTATAACACGGATGGCAGAAGAGTGCTAAGGGTCAATCAGGAAGAGGCAAAGGCAGTCAAGCACATTTTTAGCCTCTACAAAAAGGGAGAGTCCTTTAACAGTATCGCAAGAATCTTAAACGACGAAGGTGTCAAGACAAAGACTGCTGGCAGAATGCTCAAAGACAGAAACACCAAACAACTTGTACCGTCTGCTGCTCTTTGGTCTAAGGAATTGGTAGCCAACATGATTCGTCGTCCTGAATACATCGGCTATACTTGGAATTGGGAAAAAGATAAACTCCTGCCAGCTACCTACGTTCCTAAGATTCTTGATATCAGCCTTGAAGAATGGCAAAGCATATATGACGTGGTGGAAATACGAGCAAGAGAAAGAAACCTTGGAATCAATTTCTCACAGCACGAATTGTCAAGCCTTATACATTGTTCCTACTGCGGCGCACACTACTTCCCCCCTGTGTCAGGGTAGTTGTCGCGTCTGGGTAGTCCCCAGGGGGTACCCCTGGGGAAAAATCGGGGGCAGAAAGCGACGTGGCACATGCGGTATTTCTCGGAGGAGTTCAAGCGATCGGTGGTTGTTAAGATGTCGGTTCCCGGTGGCCGTAGCGCCAGCTCACTGAGCAAAGAAGTTGGCATTTCGCAATCCACCCTTTCACGATGGCTTCGTGGGGGTATTACATTGGGATCGGATGGAGAAGGAATGAAACAGCGACGGCCCGAGGATTGGACGGCAGAGGAAAAGGTAGAGGCTATCCTGAGCTATGAAAAGCTTTCGGAGGAACAGCGAGGTGTGTTTCTTCGGGAGAAGGGGTTGCATGATGTGCACCTGGGAAGGTGGAAGGCCGAGCTCATCGAGGCGATGAAACTGAAGCCGTTTGCGGGAGGCAAGAAAAACCCGCAGCAGAAGCGGATCGCGGCCCTGGAGAAGGAACTGAGGAGGAAAGAGGCGGCGTTGGCGGAGGCCGCGGCGTTGCTGATACTTAAAAAAAAAGCCGACTCGATCTGGGGGGAGGCAAAGGACGCGAGATAAGCCTGGCGGATCGAGGTATGGCACGGGAGTTTATCCAGGAGGCGGTGCGCGGCAGGGCGCGGCTGTGGAAAGCCTGCGAGGTGTTGGAGATCACGGTGAGAACCTACCAGCGTTGGGGCAAAAGCTCCCCCGAAGGCGATGCCCGTCACGGTCCTCGGAGCAAGCCGGCCAACAGCTTGAGCCGCGAGGAGCGGGCCAAGGTGATCACGATGGCCACCTCGGAGAGGTTTCGCGAGCTTGCCCCCTCGCAGATCGTGCCCATCCTGGCGGAGGAAGGGGTGTACGTGGCCTCGGAATCGAGCTTTTACCGCGTATTACGGCTGGAAAAGCTGCTTACCCACCGCGCTCGCAGTCGTCCTGCTGCCCACCATCGTCCGAGGGAATACGTGGCCACGGGGCCCAACGAGGTATGGAGCTGGGACATCACGTATCTGCGCGGCCGGTGCGGGGTCAATTCCTGTATCTGTATTTGGTGGTGGACATCTGGAGCCGCATGATCGTGGCCTGGGAGGTGGGCGAAGAGGAATCCAGTGAGATCGCATCGCGGATGATCGCTCGTGCATGTTTGCAGCGTGGGGTGGACGCAGATCGGCTGGTAATCCATTCAGACAACGGTGGCCCCATGAAGGGGGCAACGCTTCTGGCGATGCTTCAATCCTTGGGGATCGTACCCTCCTTCAGTCGGCCGCGGGTCAGCGATGATAACCCGTATTCCGAGGCGCTGTTTCGCACCTTGAAATATCGTCCCCAGTATCCCAGTGGCCCCTTCGAGGATCTATCAGCGGCGCGGGAGTGGGTACAACGATTTGTGCGATGGTACAACACCGATCACCGTCATAGCGGAATCAAGTTTGTCAGCCCGGCGGCACGACACGAAGGACGGGAGGCGCAAATACTGTGCGCACGCAAGCAGACCTACGAGCAGGCGCGCCGCCGCCACCCGAGCCGGTGGTCCAGGGGAACAAGGGATTGGTCTGCGGTCGGGGAGGTGGTTCTCAATCCGCAGAGAGGTAAAGAAAAGAGCCGGAGGCCAGGAACACACGCAGGGTATCGGCTTTGATCGAGCGGGACAAAAAACCATGCGTCGTAGCGGGCCGCCAGCGCATTTCCCAAGGACGGGTGGTATCGGAGCTACCCCCAGGAAAGGAGGTCAAGCGACTATCGAAGGGTTGGGGCGACAACTACCTTGACAATTACCGCTTCTACAGACACGTATCAGATACGGACCAAATACACTACTGGCATAAATCTGAAACGGCAAAGCAGAGGAAATGTAAGGCTATCCCTAAGTACCTCAAGCCTCAAATAGAAAAAGTCTTTGAGATCGCCGTTTACTGTCTCTTCTCAAATCCCGATGAAATAGGTGAATTTGTTGACTCCTACATCAAGCAGATTGAAGCAGAAAGCAAAGAATCGTTTTCAGATAGGCATACCCTGGTAGACCAAATAGCAAAGGTTGATAAGGCAATAGCAAACGTGCTGGATGCAGTTGAAGCAGCAGGGAGAGACGCTACTCTGCTTGAAAGGCTGCATAAGAGGCAGGAAGAGAAGGCGAAATTACAGAAGCGAGTAGCAGAATTGGACAAGACTACTGAACTAATGAAGGCAGACATTGCACAGGTCGGGGGATGGTTTTCACAGGCGGTATTGCAGCAGTTTAAGAATGCAAAGACAGGAGCAGAAAAAAGACAGTTGTACGTTTCACTCCTGCACAACGGCCATGCTACGATCAAACACAATGAACTTACAATAATGTTCAAGAATGGGAAGTATCTTTCTGTCACAGTCCCACAGCGAAGAAAGACCAAGTTTGAGATTGACGTGTACTTTAGGGATATGTTCTATCCTGAAATCCGTATGCACTACCAAGCGCCCAAGACGTTCAGAGATAGGTATCAAATCTCCTTTGTCTACGACTGCGGGGACAACTCCTACTACTTTGACAAAGAACGGTTTGATAAGCTCTTTATTGTTCCTGACGAATCTCAAGAAAAGGAAGATTACTTCCTTGATTACCAGTTTGATCTACCTGATGCCTTTGAAGAGAACTTCTTAATTGATGGAGAACTGCTTGTGAGGGCGAACAACGTGAAGGGCATGAAGCAAAGTGTCGATGGCACGACAAGTAACGGTTGATTCCATTTCAGACGAGAAATTATCAGAAACTTCGGAGGAACTATGTTGCACTCAGAAAGAGTCATTACCGCCGAACAGTGTGCCCAAATAGTGGGGCTTACGCTGTCATCCTTTCAAAAGAAAGTAAGCAGACTCGGAATCCAGGGAAATAAGAATGGAAGAAACGTGTTCTACAATCTTGGGGAGATAGTGCGAGTCAACAAAGGAATCACGATAAAAGGAAAATCAAAGCCTTAATTGGACAACTTCATGAAGAGGGCATGATCCTTCTCATAAGACTTTGCATTAGCTTGGAAGTGCCATTCAAATGCGTTTTCAACCATCACCGATCCTACGTACTGTTGGAAAGGAGGTTCACTCGTTCCACGCTCCATTTTGGAGTAGGAACTGAACATGAAATCAAAGTAGTTCTCAACGGTAGCATTCTTGAATTGATAATATGGGAAAGGCTTTAGGAGCCTATCGTACCTTGCCTTCGTTTCTCCTGTTGAATCCCTTGTTATTACATCTATCGACTTTAGATTTGGGCAGTTCTTCAAAGAAACTGATAGCAAGTACTTCATGTAATTATCATTCGTTGGCATGGAGTATCCGATGATTCTTAGATGATTCGTATTGCTAATATCTTTGTAGGCAACCTTCCAACTCTCTTGAATCCTCTTGGGAACTTGCTTATTCCACGTTGGTGGAATAATCTTACCGTCTACTGACCCATGCAATTTGGCAATATCAATTCGAATCCTTTCTTGAGGATGGAATGCTCCCTCTAGGTAGCCAATCATATTCTCTCTGATCAGGTCATAGTTCAGAGTCACTATCTGGTATTCTACCTCTTTCTCCAAGGGCACGTAGTTCATTACCAACGCTCCATCTTGCTTCAAACGACTTAATCTGCACTGAAGGAGGTTCAGCAACCATATGAGGTAGCCCCTGATGACGCCTTGCCCGAACATCTTGCCTATCCAGTCAGTGTTTTGAGAGTTCAGCGGTTCTGTTGGCGCTGAGAGCGGTGGGGTATAGTAGGAAATCACATCCTGGATGAACTTACGATAAATCTCATACTGGATTCCTGGCCGTACGAATCTTTCCATTTCAAGCAAGGAAAGAATGTCTTCGATGTTGTAGAGGTTCAAGTCTAACAACAGGTTAACCTTAGCCATCTTATCGATTCCGCCCAGAATGCTTCGGAAATATCGGTAGTTCTGTCCGTCCGTACCGAAATACATGTCCTTTGCCTTGGACAAGAAGTTGCTCATTATCGGTAGCCCAAGTGGTGCTGAGAATCCTGCTCCAAGTAGATATGTCACTCTTTCCATGGCTGGATTCACCATCCTTGTTGTTTTACTTTCGTTTCGGTCTTCCTTTCAGGGACTTCCTTGCAACACCCTTCCCTCCCAACGCCTTCATTCCTGCCTTCGTTTCGGTAGACTTCTTTGCCTTGGTGTCCCCCCTATACCTCATCCCCTGGTACTGCCTGAATGCCAACCTTGCCAGCCTGATCTGCTTCTTGTCACCAGACGCTTCAGCGAATTGAACCTGAGCCTTTGCTTCGTCGGGATCGCTGAATGCAGCCTCAGCGTCTACGAGCTTGGTTGTCTGGCGACCGTTTTCGATCCAGTAGACGTTGCCGGTATTTCTTTTGCCATACCTTCCTCCATCCAATACGATAGAATTCGGATTTACACTTGACTGAATGTCCTCTCCTGCTCACGTCTTCGTATCCTTCTCTGAACTCTTGATTTCCTTTATCAATTCTATTTCCACTTCACGGAACCTCGCCTTCTCATAGACCAAACGTGCCACAGTATTCTTTGCCAAAGCGCCAACTCTGAGCACATGTGCACCGTGTTGTTCAGCATAGGCTTCTGCCGCATCAAGCAGGGAGCGTCCAATACCTTGACCACGAAAACTGGAAGAGACAACGAGATCGGTGATGGCGGCACTCTTTTTTTCAACTTCAATCACTTCGCCTGAATCGTACTTGGCAAGAATACAAATGAAACCAATTACCTTTTCATCAACTTCTGCTACCAGTATAGCGCCATCCCATCGTCTGCACTCGTCAAGCAACTGCGTCAGATAGGCGTGAGCGACAGATTTTCCATCGACCCTGTTGATTTCCAACGTTCGTTCAAAATCTTGTAACTCCGCAAATAGCTCTTCAAGTCGTGCTGTGTCATTTGCCTCATAGCTACGAATATTCACCATGCACCAGTAGCTTAAGTTGTACCCACTCGGTGGTCAACTCATAGATCACGATAATTTATGCTCTGCGATTCGTCACTTCTTTTGACTTCGGAAACCTCTCATGACACAGGAGACGAGAAAATACAGAATCCAAATGCTTCCTAATGAGGCAGACAGCCAAATAGCCAACTGCGTGTATTTCTGAGCCTTAGTCAATTCAAGTAGATGATACAGTAACCAACCACACAGAGTATGGCAAGAGAAAATACCAGATTCCTGTTTCCGACCCTGAGATTTGGTTCTTTCTTCGTCTGCCTCACCCTCAAAAGGCGCTATCCCACACGCTTAGATGATTCCTGGTAGTCTTTCCTAAAGTCAAAGTCGCTCAGCAAGGTAGAAAGGTGGTGAGTGGGAACCCTCCTCTTATCAGATTTCCGACTCACGCCCCGTGGAATGGATCAGCGCCCTGGCACAGAATCCCAATACGGAACAACTATTGCGTTAATGCAGGATTTCGCTCGTTGATCACATCGTCCGCATGGCTTCGAACCCACTCCTTGGATTCGGGGTGAGTAAGAATGTAGAACTGGTCCTTCAGGATAGCTTTGAAGGCGCAATCGGCAACTTGCTCCGAAGAAATCACCGTGTAGTTGCTTGAAGCAATTGACTGCCATCCAGCTTCCAGTTCCGATTCGGTCATCCGTTTTTCCGTAGCAAGGTTCTTGTGGCTTGGCTGATTTCGTGCTGAATCCAGAATCTTTGTTCTGACATAGGACGGACATAGCACAGAGACCTTCACCAGAGCACTCTTTGCCGCTAACTCCTGGTAGAGAGTTTCGCTGATTGCGACTACTCCATGCTTGGTCACGTTGTAGACCCCCATTCCAGGGGGCGATAAGAGACCAGCAATAGAGGCGGTATTGAGGATGTGGCTGTCCGTGTTCTGCGAGAGCATGATCGGCACGAACACCCGAATGCCGAATATGACGCTCCAAAGGTTGACGCCCATCATCCAGCGCCAATCTTCAAGAGAGCTTTCCCAAACGGAACCGCCCCCCGCAACCCCTGCGTTGTTGCAGAGTAGATGGACTGCCCCGAACGCACTCAAGGTCTTCTGAGCCAGGGAGACAACATCGTTTTCCTTGGAAACGTCCGTTTGCACACTGAGAACAATTGCTCCCTTGGCCTTTAGTTCTCTTTCAGCTTGTAGGAGGTTTGCTTCGTTGAGGCCAGCCAGGACGACCTTCATCCCTTCTTCAGCGGCTTTCTCGGCAAGGCTACGCCCGATGCCATTTGCGGCTCCTGTAATTACGGCTACTTTGTCTTTTAGTTCTCTCATGGCACATTCCCCCTAAAGACGCTGAACGTTTACCCTTCTCCCAAGCGTACGAGCTTTTTCGTTGGCGTCAAGAACCACTTGAGCGGTCAACCTCATGCCAGGTTACTCTTGCCTAACGATTGCTGACATAGGCGGCATTCGTTTACCTTTTACTTCATGACTCCCAAACTCTTTCTCCTCATGAATCTCGCCTTCGGTTTCTACAACGTAGGCACGATCTGGGCACATGAGGTGGACATCTTTCGAACCTGGAAATTGGTCGATGTAAAGAGCTTCCACAAGGTGCAGGACGTATACTGGAAGAAGCTCCCGTATTGGGTGTTCATCCCTGTGGGACTTTCTCTGATCGGCAGCATAGCCCTCATCTGGTACCACCCATCTGGTTCACCGACTTGGTGCATCTGGGGTGTGGTCTCCTGCCAAGTGCTTTCACTCGTCCTCACTGCTGCTTTCTGGGGACGATGGCAAGCTGGTCTTGCCAAAGACTCTCTTGAATCGAAGAGTCCCTATCTGATGAGAATCCTTAAGACGCACTGGATCAGGACAGTACTGATAAATGCAAGTGGAGTGCTGTTGCTTGTGTGGTCGGTAACGATCTTGAAGTAAGTTGAGAATCCCCAAAATGAAGGCACCGTTACAGTGCTTTGTAAGAACGTCAGCAGCTTGAAGGCGAAACAAAGGGTTTGACACCCATTCCCTTAGTGATAGAATCCCTTCGGATTGGGCTTGGAAGGCCCATGATGGTTACAACTTGGATTTAGAAACAACTGGCCCACCAAGTATTCCCAATCTGTTACCCGCTTCCCAAAGAAGAAGGCTATGAAAAGCCAGACGGGTGCTTTCCTGGCTTTATGACCGCTCACGAGCAGGAGCTACCCAGATGATAGCAATAGTATGGGCACTGGTTTTCAGAAGGAGGAAGTGGCGATGAAACAGGATGCGTACATGGTACATGCGAAATTCTACGATAGGGTCTATGAGCCAGCGGCCAAACGACTCAGAGAAGCGGGGGCTAAGGTTTTCCCTCCACGAAAGAACTTGGCAATACTGGATGTCGGCTGCGGGACTGGAACACAACTCCTGCTCTACCGAAAGGAAGGCTGTCGCCTATGCGGGATTGACTCCTCCCCCGCAATGCTGGAACGGGCCAAAGCGAAGCTGGGAGACTCAGCCGAACTCCTGCAAATGGATGCATCGCACATGAGCTTCGCAGATCGCAGCTTCGACCTGGTCATGGTCATTTTAGCTCTCCATGAAATGCCAGCACCGATGCGGATGGACGTAGTACAAGAATGTCTTCGAGTCGCCAAAACTGAAGGACACGTAATGCTCATCGACTATCACTTTGGGCCGTATCCATTCCTTTACGGTTGGCTCTGGAAGCTCGTGGTTACCTTCTCAGAGATTAGCGCTGGTCGGCGGCACTTCGCCAACTACCGTGACTTCCTCAAGCGCCACGGTCTGCAATCGATCTGCGAAGAGCGGGGAATCACGATCAAGAGGAAGTACGTGGCCGACAGCGGTGCCGCCGCTATCTACTTGCTCTGAGAGGGCTGACTCTTGCGGCACAAAGAGTTCCGTCTACAGCTCACAAATGATTCGTCCAAGAGGAAAGGATCAATATGATAATCTCGGGCGCCCATTCGATCATCTATTCCAAGAAGCCAGAAGCTGACCGTGCTTTCATGAAGGATGTCCTGAAATTGCCCTTTGTTGACTCAGGAGACGGATGGCTGATCTTTGCGCTTCCACCCTCAGAGGTTGCCTTTCACGGCTTTTCGAAGAACAACGTTGAAGAGTTCTACCTGATCACTGATGACGTGGAAGACCTGATCTCTCAGATGAAGAAGAACAAGGTAAAGTGCAGCCCCGTCCAAAAACAATCCTGGGGACTACTGACGAAGGTGAAGCTGCCTGGGGGAGGGAACCTGAAAGTCTATCAGCCGCTGCATATGAGGCCGAAGCCTGTGAAAAAGCGGAAATGAGTTAGCACGAAAATCTCACCCACCCGACTTGAAGTTCCCTTGTCTTCTTTTTGCCAACACCCGTTCTTTTCGGATTCGTCTATTTGCGAACTCCAAGAGAATTTCCATGGAATACACATAGTCGCTCTCGTTCTTACAGACCTTGCCTCCGAGCAACTCAGGAAGTGCAACGGTTTCTATCGGGATGATGATCTTGCGTACAATATCCAAATCGTCCATGCCCCACATGCTCTTGCAGAGTCTTGTTAGATATCTGTCTTTTTCGCACAAGAATGCCATTCGCTGGTAAAATACAGATACCCTCCGACGATGCCAGTGAAGTGTTTTCTTGGGGTCACTCTTGTATTGCTCTTTATAATCGTTTAGGAACTTTCTCTGATCTTCTTCTGTTAGATCGACCCTGTCTTTGTTCTGCGTAGATTCTCTGAACGTTGTTTGAAGATTCAAGACGGATTCCGCCATTTCTGTCGTTCCGTATTCCTTATACAAACTTTCAACAATTGAGTGCTTGAGTGTCCTCTTTGAGACTATCCATGCTTCGACAGAGAATCCGATTGCCACTGCCGCTATGGCTGCTGTTGCCCATGTTCCTAAGACTCCCCACTCATTCCAGGACAGTCCGAGAAGCATGGATCATCTCCTCCGTTCTGACAGGTCAATCGAACGATTGCCTTGGTACGGCAAATGCAACGCCTTTGCCGCCTTCTTCTTCGCCTCATCCCCCCTTCGATCATACCTCTGAGTCGTGGCAACGCTGCTATGCCCCGCCATGGCAGCAACGGTTGAAATGTCCACCCCTGCGTCCAGCATATCTGATACGAAGCTCCTTCTCATGTCGTGGGGGCTGAGAGTCTTCACTCCCGCATTCTCTGCACACCGTTTGATTCTTGCATAGACAGCCTGATCAGTCATCTTAGAGTTGGAAACCAACTTCCCTCCCTTGAGAGACGACCAGAACAGATGCCCTGGTGAACTTCCCCTGACGCTGAGGTAGTCCTTGAGAGCGTCAGCCCCACCGTTGTTCAAGAACAAGATTCGATCCTTCCTGCCTTTACCCGCTTTGATGGTGATCTCAAGCTCGTCCCCAAGATCGTTCACGTTCTCCACTTGAAGGTTGGCAATCTCTTGTCGTCGCAGACCCCCACAATATGACAGTCCCATTAAGGCAGCGTCCCTCTTACCTGAAGGCGTCTCTGTCTTGATACCCTTCATAATTGCCCCAAGCTCTCCGCTGGTGATCCTTCTGCCTCTCGGTTCCGTTGTAGCCTTAACCCCTTTGACCGCCTCAATCCTTGCCAAGTCCTCTGCTGTCATAAGACCCATGTTCCAGGCTGTGCGAACCGCCCCACGGATGCCACAGAGCATGAGGTTCACTGTGGCAGGAGATTTGCCAAGCTCAAGAGCCTTCGTCTTGATAGCGACAACGTGCTCGTGTTTGAGAAGATGCCAAGGAACACGATCTATGGAATCGGCTCCCACCATCGTGGCTACTCCCCTCAGCTGAGCATCCACAGCCCTTCGGCCTGACTTTGCCAGACCAGTCAGGAAGACCCTTGCTGGATTCTTGACCCCCTTTTCCGTCTTCCTGGTCAGAACAGGCAGATCGGACATGATTACCTCCTTTGGTGTTGATAGTTTTAGTTATCATAATCTATATTGACTGATTTGTCAAGCTGGAATCGGGTCCTGGGGGCACCCCTTGCCATCCCTTGATTCTGGTAAGGGCTGGAAGCGGTCTGGTGAATTCCAGAACCCATGTCGTGGCTCCTAACTCATTCCCCGTATTCTGAAGGCGCTGCTGAGCCTTCCATAGGAGGATCACCAAACGGATCGTGTCCGAATGATACAAGGGGTCAAGGACTGCTGGCAGGATTCGGCCAGATCGGGTATTCTCCAATATCTCAAGTGCATCAACTGGAACGGGAAGAGTCACGAAAGCGCATCTGAAGGGAAACGTGAGCGACAAGACCTTCTACACCTTCTACGACATCAACAGCTATCGGAGTCTCCTGGATAAGTGTTCCTATGAACTTTCACATCTGCCACTGGTGACGAAGGCACAGCCCCGTGACTCCTACACTTTATTCAACTTGGTACTTACGCTTAACCACTTGTTCGACTGGGCTGTCAAGGATGAACGCATAGACGAAAGGGTTAGGATGAACTGCGTCAGGGAGTTCAATCCATACAACGTAGGACAAATAAGCGATGCCGAGAACAACTTCCCAATCTACAGACACCATAGCCTGATGCCCTTTCCTCCAACGAATCCACAGCAATGGCTGATACGGCAGGTGGCAAATAGAGTGAAGCATTTGAAGGCAAGCCCCAAATTGGGCAGGTCTGAAAGCATGATCCTTCGCCAAGGCAAGCAATTGGAAATAACTTGGTTCATCGTGGATGATATCGAAGGTCATCCTACTGAACTCATAGGCCAGTGCCAGTTGCTTCAAAAGCTGTGGACACAGATTATAGGTGACCTGTAATGGCGACACTTCCGTTCTCGGCATCAACGCCCCTCTTTATGCCCAGTCCCTACGAAGATTGCAGCATCTTCCACCACGAATCCCACAATACCGAAGTAATCTTAATGGCGACCAACGGCTTCTCTGATAAGACGAGCTTCATCTGGTTTGTAGCGGATCTCCTCCGTGGTCCTTATCTTCCCAATCAGTATAAGGATGTCATGTTCCCCTGGACAGGACAAGCCAATGTAGGGCTTGGGAAATGCGGAACACCCCAATGTAAGGGTGTGAATTGAGGTCACCATGAAGCTTTTAGGTGGCGTTATATTCCTACTCGCTGGCTTCGCCTTTCTTGTTGGTGGGCTTGCCTATGGCAGCATAAACGGTATTATAGGTCTGGTTTTCTTCGGAGGAATAGGACTACTCTTTCTGTTCGCTCGACGCAGATCACGCGCAAAACTACAAAGAGCTGTCCAAAGAAGCGTTGCGGAAGCTTTTTGGGATGCCGCAGTCGATCGGAAAAACCAGACTGAAGCACCAAGAGTTGATCCCAACGCAGTCCGAATCGACTCGGTTGATGTAGCAAGCCCGAGTAACGACAAGGTTCAACCCGTAGCAAGCGATTACGATGACGCCGCCAAGATCGTTGATTTCGGCTCTGCTCTTTTTGAATCCGTTGTTCCACTCACGGACTCCGCAATCAACTATGTTGCGGACAGGTATCAAGTAAATATTATTGTCTTTAGACGAGAACTCATTTACCTTTATTATGTATTCGTTGACTACCTTCTTCAAACAACAACGATTCCGTCAAAGAGAAAGAATGAATTAAGAGACTCATATATAACGACTTGGACGAGACGAGCAGTTATGTATGATTCGGACTATTCAGAACAAGCTCTTGACGTGAGGTTGCGAGAATACATGTCTGCCATTCATGAAGCCCATCAAGCCAGGGCAGAAGGGGAAGGTCTCTATTTGGGCAAGTGCTTTGCCCGTTTATGTAATGCCGAGACCAACTTCTCTTTATCTCTTCAGATTGCCCAGATGTACGTCACGGCTTTCAAGGCTTTGATAGCCTTTGCCGTGAAATGGCATTTGGCAGAGACACCAGAAGAACATTAGAAGTGGCAAGCCTTTCAGAGAGGTTCAACGAATGAACGCACTGAGTCATCTCTCTCTTCGAAAGCAAAGATCGCTGCCTGTCTTTACTTTGATTCTCATCTTGGCGAGCATCAGCTGTTCATCCTTCGCAGTCGATCTGCAAGTAACTCTTCCAGACGGGAAGCATATCGTACTTCATGACGACTTTACGTGGGAATACTCTGATCAGCCTAAGACTTCCGCTGATGTTTCGGCCATCCAAGATGATCACATTCCATCCTTTCTTCGAACTGGCATTCATGCTGACAAGGCAACGATTATCACAGCGGTTGAATTGTACGCTCAGGGATGGCGGTACGTGATGCCCCGCCCGAAAAGCGCACAAGCTGCATGGGGGAATGGAGACCGTAGAACCGGTGATTGTCAAGGTAGTTGTCGCCCCAACCCTTCGATAGTCGCTTGACCTCCTTTCCTGGGGGTAGCTCCGATACCACCCGTCCTTGGGAAATGCGCTGGCGGCCCGCTACGACGCATGGTTTTTTGTCCCGCTCGATCAAAGCCGATACCCTGCGTGTGTTCCTGGCCTCCGGCTCTTTCTTTACCTCTCTGCGGATTGAGAACCACCTCCCCGACCGCAGACCAATCCCTTGTTCCCCTGGACCACCGGCTCGGGTGGCGGCGGCGCGCCTGCTCGTAGGTCTGCTTGCGTGCGCACAGTATTTGCGCCTCCCGTCCTTCGTGTCGTGCCGCCGGGCTGACAAACTTGATTCCGCTATGACGGTGATCGGTGTTGTACCATCGCACAAATCGTTGTACCCACTCCCGCGCCGCTGCTAGATCCTCGAAGGGGCCACTGGGATACTCGGGACGATATTTCAAGGTGCGAAACAGCGCCTCGGAGTATGGGTTATCATCGCTGACCCGCGGCCGACTGAAGGAGGGTACGATGCCCAGGGATTGAAGCATCGCCAGAAGCGTTGCCCCCTTCATCGGGCCACCGTTGTCTGAATGGATTACCAGCCGATCTGCGTCCACCCCACGCTGCAAACATGCACGAGCGATCATCCGCGATGCGATCTCACTGGATTCCTCTTCGCCCACCTCCCAGGCCACGATCATGCGGCTCCAGATGTCCACCACCAAATATAGATACAGGAATTGACCCCGCACCGGTCCGCGCAGATACGTGATGTCCCAGCTCCATACCTCGTTGGGCCCCGTGGCCACGTATTCCCTCGGACGATGGTGGGCAGCAGGACGACTGCGAGCGCGGTGGGTAAGCAGCTTTTCCAGCCGTAATACGCGGTAAAAGCTCGATTCCGAGGCCACGTACACCCCTTCCTCCGCCAGGATGGGCACGATCTGCGAGGGGGCAAGCTCGCGAAACCTCTCCGAGGTGGCCATCGTGATCACCTTGGCCCGCTCCTCGCGGCTCAAGCTGTTGGCCGGCTTGCTCCGAGGACCGTGACGGGCATCGCCTTCGGGGGAGCTTTTGCCCCAACGCTGGTAGGTTCTCACCGTGATCTCCAACACCTCGCAGGCTTTCCACAGCCGCGCCCTGCCGCGCACCGCCTCCTGGATAAACTCCCGTGCCATACCTCGATCCGCCAGGCTTATCTCGCGTCCTTTGCCTCCCCCCAGATCGAGTCGGCTTTTTTTTTAAGTATCAGCAACGCCGCGGCCTCCGCCAACGCCGCCTCTTTCCTCCTCAGTTCCTTCTCCAGGGCCGCGATCCGCTTCTGCTGCGGGTTTTTCTTGCCTCCCGCGAACGGCTTCAGTTTCATCGCCTCGATGAGCTCGGCCTTCCACCTTCCCAGGTGCACATCATGCAACCCCTTCTCCCGAAGAAACACACCTCGCTGTTCCTCCGAAAGCTTTTCATAGCTCAGGATAGCCTCTACCTTTTCCTCTGCCGTCCAATCCTCGGGCCGTCGCTGTTTCATTCCTTCTCCATCCGACCCCAATGTACTACCCTCACGAAGCCATCGTGAAAGGGTGGACTGCGAAATGCCAACTTCTTTGCTCAGTGAGCTGGCGCTACGGCCACCGGGAACCGACATCTTAACAACCACCGATCGCTTGAACTCCTCCGAGAAATACCGCATGTGCCACGTCGCTTTCTGCCCCCGATTTTTCCCCAGGGGGTACCCCCCTGGGGACTACCCAGACGCGACAACTACCCTGACACAGGGGGCTCACATACCCGTCCGCAGTACTTGGGAGACGGAACGCTTGTCTTGGATATGGCTTCCGCTACTCGTGCCTCTCGGTCTACCCACTCAGGCGGACACCAGCCGTAGAAAAGCTTCAACACCTGGCTATCACCCCACTGATAGACCTCGGCGGTCCTACCCTTGGCGATGAGATCTCCCTTTGACATAGGCCCAGTCTGCCATGGGATGGCCCAGCGCACCAGTCACCATTTTGGAGCGCTTAACATAGAGTTGAGCAGCCGCCCCGCATCAGCCCACACTCGCAATTGATAGTTGGCTGAAGTTGACGCTCAGAGAGCAGCGCTCAGGCGGACTGCTCTAGCGATTTGTTAGACGGCTCTTATGTGTCGAAGCACGTTCTCGGCGATCTCCTGCCAACTTTCTTTGTTAAAAAACATATGCCCTGCTCCTACAAGGTGGTACATCTTGCTACCCGGCACAAGTCGAGCAGAGGCTTCCCCGTTGTCCACAGGCACCAGCGGGTCTTCAGTTCCATGCATTACCAAGAAAGGGCACCGCACTTTGGTCAGTTCCTTTGCCAGCGAGGTCGGGACCGTACTCATCGCGTGCATGTGGTGATATGCTACCTGTCTATTGCGCACGTCACCATCATAAAGATATCGAGTGTAGCGAATGGCTGCGAGTTCATCGAACGCTCTCGACCCATTCAACAGGCGCCAACTGATTAGCCAGCCAGGAAGGTCCTTTTCAAGATCACCTTGCGGTTGATTCCTCATGAGTGTCTGCCAAGTTGCTTCGGAGGCGCCACTCAGGCCCAAGTCTTTTGCTACTTCTGGCGAGACGGTTGGTCCAGCAGAAATTGATGTTACCGACGCAAACATCCCGGGAAATTTGCACATGGCAATTTGTGCCAAGTACCCGCCCATTGAGCGCCCAACCAAGTGCACGATGGGCTGTTTCAATTCCTTAATGATGCCAGCCATGTCCTGCACAAGTTCATCTATCGGATATTCGTTGTCAAAATGAGATGAGAAACTCGTGTCACGGTGACTGTAGCGCACAACGAAATGTCCTTTCAGCGCCAAATCGTGGCAGAACTCGTCGGGCCACCACTGCGCCGGAGCTCCCGCGCCTGGTATCAGTAAAAGGAGCGGATCCGTATCTGACCCGTACGCGTCAAGGCTGATCCTGAACTGTGTTTCGAACTGTCAGCAGCGCCATGTGTCCTCTTCCCCGCCGAATGCAATGCGTGAGCCGTCGAGCCAGGAGACAATTTAAGTGCCCCTACGGGTTGCATGATTGTGGATCGGTCACGCACAGTGCTGTGAGGCGCGTACGTGAGCGCTACATACAACACGAAGGGGGCACAGAACATGAACAGCGTACACTACGTCGGACTGGGTGTCGACAAAGAGAAAATCGTCCTCGCGCGCCTGGGGGCAGGCAACGCGAAGGAGGTGCAGGAGCATGTCATCGCCAACACCTCCAGCGCCGTGAGGAAGTACTTCAACGCTCTGCTTG
>CAVYIU010000011.1:0-151619 GCA_963768665.1 uncultured Spirochaetota bacterium
GACGCTGCGGAGGAAATGAGGCGATCCCGACATGAAGATGTGCAGGTGGGCGCGACGGGAGGGGCGCAGGCTCACGAGGGCCTTTTCCACGTCGGCGTCGCGCGCGCGGGCAAGTGCCGCGACCCAGGGCGTGCTCACCTCCTCGCACACCCGCCGGACGCACTCCTCTTCCTCGGCCGCGTCAGCGGGAAAGCCCGCCTCGATGACGTCCACGCCCAACCGCTCGAGCTGGCGGGCCAGGAGGACGCGGTCCGCCATGGACAGCACGACGAATGGCAGCTTGTTTCCATCCCGGAGGGTCGTGTCGAAGATCTCGATGCGTCGGGCCATGGTGTATGATAGCCGGTCGGCCGCGGAAAGTGTAGGGCCGCGAATCCGGGCGGCCTGTCCCGGGTGCAGGGGGCGGCCGCCGCCGGTGTTGAATAGGCAACGAACAAGGAGAAAAAAATGAAGATCATGCGCATGCGGGCAATCGCCGCGGGCAGCCTTGCATCGCGCTCGCCATGGCAGGATGCGCGACCGTCAACCGGTTGGACCCGAACGTGTTCCGGGGCGCCCGTCTTTCGGCCGCCATGCAGGCGCCGCCCGAGCCGCGCATGCAGGTCAGCTATGATCTCACCATCGATTCACGACGCCCCGTGCTCAGCGCCCTGAGCGTGCTGACGAACCTCGCGAAGGCATCCCAGGCCGAGAGCTGACCGGACGCCAAGCGCTCGAGAGGGTAAACGTGCCCGCCATCGTCTTCGACGAGACGTTCACCGAGTGCGCCGGGAGGCTGGGCGCCACGCCCGTGGATACGGAGGCCATGGCCGACTACTCACTCGAACTCGACATTACCGACTGGGGCATTCGTGCGGACGCTTTCGGGAGCCCCGTGACCCTGCACATGGAGATCAGGGCGAGCCTCTCGCGGGCGTTCGACGGCAGCCTCCTCTGGCGGCGGAACCTGACCGTGGATGAGCCGGCGAGCCCCGCCATGTTCGGGCTTGGCGATATCGTCGGCACGATGGTGACCGCAACCGCCCTGTACGAGATGAGCCCGGGGAGGCTTGCCGACGGCTTCGCGGCGATGGCACGGGGCACGGCGCACGGGGTTGCCCGGTTGCTGCAGAAGGACCTCGACAGGGCCCGCTCGTTCGGCTGAGAGGCCTGGGACTACCGGGGAAGCGGGGGCTGCTGCGACCAGGGGCTCTGCGGATACCGTGAGCGCAGCATCGCCTCGATGGCCCCGGCCTTCACCTGGTCGCCGCGGGCGAGCGGGATGCAGCGCGCGTTCCAGAGTGCCTCGGCGGCAATATCGTCAAAAACCGGGAAACTGGGATCCTATCCTGACCAGGGCGTCGACCGCCTCGGCAGTCCTGCCCGTCGCTTCCATGGCAAGGCCGCGCTGGACGGCGGCGCGCGCGCCCACCTCGTCGGTCCGGGTAGCCGCGAGCGAGGTGAAGACCGTCGACGCCCTGCTCCAGTCACCGGTGACGGCATAGTACCTGCCCGCCAGGAAGCTGGCCTCCCCTGCCCTCGGTTCCGAGGGCGCGGCGGCCCGCACCCGCGCGATGAGCGCCATGGCGTCGGCGGGGCTCGACGCGAGGAGCTGCTCGGCCGACGCGAGCTGGACGCCGGAAGCGCATCCGCGGAAAGGCCGGTCGCTGCCAGCGCCTTCTCCGTGTACTGGCGACCCAGGCCCGGATCACCCGAGGCGAGCAGCGCATCGTGAAATCCCCCGAGCGCCAGCTCGAGCAGGCCCGCATCCGCGCCCCCGGAAAGGCAGCCCCAGTAGAGGTCAGCGCTCCCCGCGTGTCCCCGGCCTGGCGCGCCGCCTCCCCTGCCCAGTAGAACGATGGCAGGGCCTCGGCGCTCGGGGGAACTACCGGGTGACGCGGAGAAGGCGGCGCCAGCGTCGGCATACCCGGTCGGCGTCCAGGGCATCCTCGGCGGTCTTGAACAGGGCGGCAGGAGCCATGCGGCCGTCGGGGAACTCGCGGGCGAGCTGGTCGAACGCCGCGGCGCTCTCGGCGGTCTTGCCGAGGCGCGACAGCGCCCGGAGCTTCTCGTACAGGACGAGCTCGCGGATACCCCGGCTCCCTTCCCCTGCCCGCCTGCCAGCACCTCGTCGAAGATCGCCACGGCAGCCTGGTCGTCATAGCGCATCGTCTCGCTCACCCCGCGCGGTAGAGCGCCTCGGTGGCGCGTGCATCCGAAGGGAACTCATGCGCGGCAAGGAAAGCGTCCCGCGCCTCGACGTACCTGCCGAGACGCAGGGTCGACCACCCCAGCCACCAGAGCGGAACCGCGGCCTGCGGCGAGCCGTGAGCCGGAGAAGGCGCGCGGACTCGCCGAATTGCGCGGCCGCCTCGTCCAGCCGTTCCAGTCGGTACAGGCTGGCCCGGCGTAGAGAAGGGCCATCCCGCCGGATGCCCGGCGCCGCTTCAGCAGCGAGCGCCGTGAACTGCCGGGCCGCGCGATCGAAGCTCCCATGTCGTAGAGGCAGATCCCCACCGCGAGCCGCGAGCGGGCGCCTGCGGCACCGACCAGAGGATCCTGGCCTGCGGCCTGGAAGTACTGCAGCGCGCGGGGATACTCGCCGCGCATCGCATATGCGTATCCCGTGGCGTAGGAGCATTCACCCTTCCAGCCCGTGGAGGGAAAGTCGCGAATGACGCGCTGGAAATCGTCCAGCGCGGATGCGCCGCGGCCGAGCTGCAGGAGGGAGGCGCCCCGGCTGTACAGGGCTTCGGGGAGAGACGAGGAGTCGGGGTAGTCGCTTACGAACGCGTCCCACTGGAGAACGGCCCCGCCGTATCACCGAGCCGCTGGAGCAGGGAGGCGAGAAGACGCTGCGCATCTTCGCCGTACGCGCCGCCGGGAAATGCCTGGCGCAGCGATTCCAGCGCCGAGACTGCCTCCCTGTCCTCTCCGGCGGCTGCCATGAGGACTGCCATCTGGACCCCCTTTCCGCAAGTCCCGGGTCTCCCTGCGCGCTTGCCTACCGGAAAGCATCCGCTGCCAGCACGCTCTGCCCGAATGCGAGCCAGGCCGCGCCCGCCGCATAGAGTGCGGCCTGGCGGTCAGGCGGCGCCTCCAGGACGAGGGCGGCCTGCGCGTAGTCCCGTGCAGCATCGGGTTCCCTCCCCTGCGATGCGGCGACGACCGCGCGGAGGCGGAGGGCGGCGCCCTCGAATGGCTCCCGGATACCTGGCCAGGTACGACTCGATCCGAGCCTCCTGCCGTCGGCAGGTCCCCCAGCTGCCAAGCGCACTCGGCGAGGCGCCATGCCGCTGCCTCGGCGTGCGCCGTCGCCGGGTAGACGCTGACGAGGGTCTGGTACCTCTTCTGCGCCTCGGCCGGATTTCCCAGCGCGAGCTCACACTCGGCAAGGGAGAACAGGGCCTCCTCCACGAACGGCGTGTTCGACGCGACGAGCACCACCCTCGCCAGGGAGCCGCGGGCGCTGCCGAAGTCCCCTGAGCGCATCTGTGCGCTGCCCAGCCTGAACCCGGCCTCCGCGGCCGGCGCACCTCCCGAGGGATCCTCCACTGCCTTTCGGTACCACGAGGAGGCGTCCTGCCGCTGTCCCAGGCCCTCGAATGCTTTGCCGGTAGGCCGAGGGCCGCGGCAGCACTGTACGCTCCCGCGTCCCCTCCCCGGAAACGCGCGCTTGTCAGGTACCCGAGAGCCCGGGGAATACCGGCCCGAGGGCAACGCTTGCTGCCCCGAGCCAGTAGTCGGACCGCGGACCGAGGGAGGAGCGGGGAAAACGTGCCTCGAACGAGGTGAGCGCGGTGATCGCATCGTCCCAGAGACCGGCCTTGAACAGGGACACCCCGAGAAGGTAACCCGCTTTCTCCGCGGCCGACGCACCGGGGGAGACGGTCTCGATGTGCCGGGAAGCTGTCGGCGGCCGCCGCGAAGCTGCCGGAGGCGAAGGCACGCGTGCCGGGAGCGAGCAGGTCCTGCGGTGCGTCGGCAAATGAAGGGGAACAGAAGAGGACGCTGGCGAGGGCGGCCCATGGCCGCCCTCGGTGGGATGGACGATGCCCCTTGGTGGGATCATTTCACGACAGGTTCCGCCTCCTTCTCACCCGTGAGGAGGCCCGCGGGCGGGGAGGGCGCCTTGAGCGCCTTCCGGGACTCCTGCTTGCGGAAGGTGATCTTCTCCCCGCGGAGCTCGATGTCGATGGCATCCCCGGCGGTGAACCTGCCCTTGAGGATCTCCATGGACAGGGGATCCTCGACTTCCTTCTGCAGAAGCCTCCGCAGCGGCCGGGCGCCGAACTTCTCGTCGAAGCCCTTGTCGATGAGGTACTCGCGCGCCTTCTTCTTCACGGAGATCGTGATCTTCTGGTCCACGAGCCGGTCGGAGATCTCCTTCACCATCAGGTCGAATATCTGCGCGAGGTGGGTCTTGTCGAGGTTGTGGAACACGACGATCTCGTCGATGCGGTTGATGAACTCGGGGTTGAACGCCCGCTTCACCTCGCCCATGACGAAGTTGCGGATGTCCTTGAAGTTCATGCCCGCCTTCCTCGGACTGGAAGCCCAGCGAGGAGTCCTTGTTGATCTCCCGCGCCCCGAGGTTGGAGGTCATGATCATGACCGAGTTGCGGAAGGAGACCGCGTGGCCGAGGTTGTCGGAGAGCTGGCCCTCCTCCAGAACTTGCAGGAGGATGTTGAACACGTCGGGGTGCGCCTTCTCGATCTCGTCGAGCAGGATCACGCTGAACGGCCGCCGCCTCACCTTCTCGGTGAGCAGGCCGCCCTCCTCGTAGCCCACGTACCCGGGGGCGCCCCGACCAGGCGCGAGACGTTGTGCTTCTCCATGAAGTCGGACATGTCGATGCGCACCAGCGCATCGGCATCGCCGAAGAGGAACTCGGCGAGGGTCTTGGCCACGAGCGTCTTTCCGACGCCCGTGGGGCCGAGGAACACGAAGGAGCCCAGGGGCCGGCGCGCCGAGGACAGGCCCGTGCGCGAGCGGCGGATGGCCGAGGCGATGACGGAGATGGCCTCTTCCTGGCCGATGACCTTCTTGTGCAGCTCCTCCTCGATCTTGCAGGAGCTTCTGCGACTCGCTCTGCACGATGCGCGCCAGCGGGATTCCCGTCATGTCGGAGATGACCTGCTGGATGTCCTCCACGTCCACCACGTTCTCTTCCACCGTGATCGTGCTTTCCCAGCTCTTCTTGATCTCGTCCACCTTGCCCTTGAGCTGGCGGACCATGTCGCGCACGGCCGCGGCCTTCTCGTAGTTCTGCGTGTTCACGAGGCTCGTCTTCTCCAGGGTGAGCCGGTCGATTTCCTTCTCCAGATCAGCGAGCTCGCGCGGGCGGATGGAGTTCTTGATCCGGCGGCGCGAGCCGGACTCGTCGATGAGGTCGATGGCCTTGTCGGGAAGGTAGCGCTCGGTGATGTAGCGCCGCGACAGCGTCGCGGCGGCCTCCACGGCGGCCGGCGTGTACACCACGCGGTGGTGCTCCTCGTAGTTCTTCTTGATGCCCTTGAGGATCTCCACGGTCTCGTCCACCGAGGGCTCGCTCACGTAGATGGGCTGGAAGCGGCGCTCGAGGGCCGCGTCCTTCTCGATGTGCTTCTTGTACTCGTTGAGCGTCGTGGCGCCGATGCACTGCAGCTCGCCGCGGGAGAGCGCCGGCTTCAGCATGTTGGAGGCGTCGATGGCCCCCTCGGCGCCGCCGGCGCCGATGATCGTGTGCAGCTCGTCGATGAAGAGCACCACGTTGCCCGCGGAGAGGATCTCCTTCATGACGCTCTTCAGGCGCTCCTCGAACTCGCCGCGGTACTTCGTGCCCGGCCACGAGGGACGCCAGGTCGAGGGTGAGCACGCGC
The DNA here is from genome assembly GCA_963768665.1 of uncultured Spirochaetota bacterium. Classification (GTDB taxonomy): domain Bacteria; phylum Spirochaetota; class Spirochaetia; order SZUA-6; family Fen-1364; genus Fen-1364. Next base: position 5,842 of record CAVYIU010000011.1, read on the forward strand.
TTGCCCACCAGCACCTCGGGCACCGTGCCGTCCACGATCTTCTGCGCCAGGCCTTCGACGATGGCCGTCTTGCCGACGCCCGGCTCGCCGATGAGGACGGGATTGTTCTTCGTGCGGCGCGCGAGGATCTGGATGACGCGCTGGATCTCCTTTTCCCGGCCGATCACCGGGTCCAGCTTGTTGTCGCGCGCGAACGACGGTGAGGTCCCGCCCGAACTCGTCCAGCGTCGGCGTCGGCTTCTTCGTCGGGGTCTGGGTCTTCTTCTTGCCCGCCTGGGCCGGGGCGCCCTTGTAGTCGCCGGTGCCGCTGATCTGCAGGATCGCCTCCCGCAGGCCGTTGGGGGTGATGTTGTACCGCGCGAGGTAGCGGGCCACGATGCTGCCCTGCTCCTTGACCGCGGCCAGCAGGAGGTGCTCGGTGCCGATGTACTCGTGGCCCATGTTGCGGGCCTCTTCGGCGGAATCCTCGAGGATCTTCTGGCCCCGCTTGGACGGGGGAACGTCGCCGAGGATCAGGCCGCCCTTGCCCTTGGGCAGGCTCTTCTCGATCTCCGCCTGCATCTCGGAGACGTCCACCTTGATCCGCAGCAGCGCCTTGACCGCGACACCTTCCCCGTCCTTCAGGAGGGCGAGGATGATGTGCTCGGGCAGGAGCTGGTCGGAGTGGAAGCGCTTGGCCTCCTCCTGCGCCAGTATGGTGAGCACCTTCTGTGCCCTCTGCGTGAGACCCTTGAACATGGCGTCAGCCTCCCCTCGGTTGCGTGAGCGCCTCTCGAATGATCTTCGCCCGGGTGTAGTCGATGAGCTTGCCGTCCGCCGCGTCGGCGTGGGACTGCAGCACGCGCTGGATGTGCGACTTCTGCGACAGGAACAGGAGCGCGGTGATGGTGGACGCGTCCACGGACGCCACCAGGCCCAGCGACACCCCCAGGCGCAGCGCCGACAGCGCCTCGATGGCCTCCCGGTGCGTGAGGTAGCGGCACCAGGTGAGCAGGCCCCACGCGCGGTACACCCGGTCCTCGATGTCCACGCGCCTCTTCTCCATCAACTCCTCCCGCGTCCGGTTCTCGTACCCCGCAAGCTGGACGGCGATCCGCCCCAGGTTGCCGATGATCTCCTTCTCGGCCAGCCCGATCGTGATCTCGTTGGCGATGATGTACATGTCCCCGAGGGACTCCATGCTCTCGCTGAAGAACCCCCGGATGGACAGCCCCAGCTGCGCGGACGCCTTCACCGCCCTCTTGATGAGCCCGCTCATGGCGAGGGCGGGCAGGTGGAGCATCATCGAGGCCTTCAGCCCCGTGCCGAGGTTCGTGATGGCCGTGTTCAGGTATCCCCACTCCGGGGACACCGCGTACGGCAGGGACCCTTCGAGCTGCGTCGTCCAGCGCGTCCAGCCGCGCCAGGAGGGCTTCCAGGCACGCCCCGGCTTGCATGCCCGACCAGCCGCAGGTGATCCTCGTCCCCGATGATCGCCGCGACCGATTCGTCGCCGCTGAGCACCATGCGCCTTGTGTTTTTCCACCGAGTAGCCCTGGGAGACGAGGTTTCTCTCGAAGAGGATCCGTCTCTCCAGGGCGGAGAGATCGTCCAGGTAAATATCGTGAAATCCTCGGCGTTCGGCAAGCGACGGAATGCGTCCATGATCCGCTCCCGGCACTCGCTTCTCCTGGTCCGCGGGACAGCGTCCCGGGGTACGGGAAGGCGGAGAGGTTGCGCGCACAGCCGCACGCGGCTGGAGATGACCACGGACGCCCGCGCGGAGCGTCGCTCCGGCGGCATCTCCCGTCGGCCGGTCTCCGCGCATCCAGCCCTTCATGTCGGCGAGGCCGGTGAACTCAAACATCGGATCCCAGCTCTCCGCAGGCTGGTCCCGCAGCGGGCCGCCAGCTCGTACTCTTCCCGCTCCACCGCCTCCCGCAGCTCCTCGCGCAGGCCTTCGCCTTCGGCGCCGCGGTCGTGCTCGATTACCAGCGCATGCGGGCAGCTTGCCCGTGTGCCGGGGCCGGGCCGCCATCTGGGACACGATGGCCCGGACGTCCTTCTCGAATGCGCGAGAAGCACTCGGGGCAGCCCAGCTTCCCCTGCTTGCGGAACTCGGAGGCCTTCATGCCGCACCTCGGGCAGGCATCCTTCACGTCTGCCGCGCCGGTCATGTCCTTGCCTTCCAGGAGCCCGGACAGGAGGTTCGCGATGGGAAGCTCGGAGTCTTCCTCGCGGATCAGGCCTTTCTCCTGGGCGCAGTCCTCGCATATGTGCAGCTCGTGCACCAGTTCCTTTTGTATCTGTCTGATATGAATGACTGCGTCTTTAAGGCCGCAGATCTCGCATTTCATGGCCGTGTGGACTCCTCACGCCCTATCCATAGACTCGTCGGCCCTCGACTTCCTTGTCTAGAGCCTCCTCTCGTCCATCCCTGGACTCGTCGGCCCTCGACTTCCTTGTCTAGGAGTATACATAAAAGGGGTTTTGAAATCTACGAATGGCGTTGCGGTTCGCCCGGGAGGCAGCTACACCTTCCGAAGAACGTCCAGTGGTCTCATCCTGGCCGCTCGGGCGGCCGGGAGGTAGGAGGCGAGAGCGGAGAGGACCAGTGACAGGACGGTGACGACGGCGATATCCCGCGGCATCGATCCGGACGGGAATGATCTTCAGGTAGTACGCGCTGTTGAAGAGCGTGATGGAGTCCAGGCCCGGCGCCGACGGCACGAACGACCGTCGGATGCAGCGAGGCTGCCGCAAGGCCCCGGTTGACGATCCATTCGAGCCCGGCGATGACCTCGTTGATGTTGACGGCGACGAGCAGCCCGGCGGCGATGCCGGCGAAAGTGCCCGCCAGGCCCGTGAGGAACCCGGCGAGCAGGAATGAGCGTGCAAGCGGCTGCGCGGCCGGCGCCCGACGCTCCTGAGGATCCCCAGGTCTTCCCGGCGCTCGAAGATGATCATGAGGATCGATGAGGAGACGTTCACTGACGCGACGACCACGATGAGCGCCATGATGAAGAGGAGGAGCGCCTTCGTGGTGGCGGAAGCTCGCCAGCCGGGCATACTCGATATCCCGCCAGGCCAGGACGCGAACGCCGCCGGCGAGCGGCGGCAATGACGGCGCGCTGCACCGGGGCGAGATCGCCAAAGGGGTCCTGCACCTTCACGCCGATCATCGTCCGCGACGCGCGCGGCGAGAGGATCTTCGGGGCAAGTGCAAGGGGAGCATAGACCAGCGTCGCGTCCAGCTCCTGGTAGCCGGTCTCGTAGATGCCCCCCACGCGCACGGGGGTGAGACGCGGCGCGCCGCTGAAGTCCTCGCCCCACGTGGTGAGGATGCTCACCGTGTCTCCCGCGGCCACCGCGAGGGTCCGCGCCAGCGCCGCGCTCAGGAGCACGGCATCCCCGGCCCCGAGGTCGCCGCTGCCGGAGCGCAGCGTCACGTAGGAGCGGAACCCGGCGTCCCGGGAAAAGACGTCGGCGGGAACGCAGCGGAGCTCACGCCTGCGGCTCCGGAGGTGCTGAACGACCATCGCCGGTTCCCTGGCGCTCGGGGGTGGCAGCGGTCACGCCGGCCACGGCCGCCACCGTCACGCGTGTCAGCCTCCAGCTCTGCCGCGCTCGTATCGGGCGGGAGGGCCGCCTGCAGGTGATAGGTGCCCACCTCGAGGAGACGGGCGGTGATCCCATCGATCATCCCGGTGGAAACCTCCAGCACGACGATGAGCGGCACGAGGCTCATGGCGATTCCCAGCACGGCGCCGCGCAGGTAGCGCGCCGTTCCTGCCCGTCCTCGCAGCAGGCGGCGGGCAAAGAAGATCACGAACCTGCCGCTCACGGCGCGCCCGCTTCCACCGGGCAGGCTCACTGCTTCACCAGCTCCCGCCGGCGAGGACGTACCGGACATCAGCCCGGGAGGCGAACGCCGCGTCGTGGGTGACCACCACCAGGGTCATGCGATGCCGGCGCACCAGCGCGAAGAGCATCTCCTCCACCACGCCCGCGTTGCGCTCGTCGAGATTCCCCGTCGGCTCGTCGGCCAGGAGGAGGGACGGGCTGTTGATCAGGGCGCGCGCCACGGCGACCCTCTGCCGCTCACCGCCGGAAAGCTCCAGCGGCCACGCGCCACCTCGCTGGCCCAGGCCGACCTCGTCCAGGAGGGCGCGTGCCCTGCCGCGGAGCGCGGCGCCGACTCTCCCGGCCCATCATGCCGGGAATGAGACATTCTCCAGCGCCGTGAAATCCTTCAGGAGGAAATGGAACTGGAACACGAACCCCACCTGTCGGTTGCGATAGGCGCTGAGCTCGGCTTCCCCGGCGTCCGTGATATCCACGCCCGCGGCGACGATCCTGCCGGCCGACGGCTGGTCCAGTCCGCCGATGAGGCTGAGGAGCGTGCTCTTGCCGCAGCCGCTCTCCCCGGTGATGGCGACAGTGGTGCCTGCCTCCACCTCCAGGTCCACCGTCGCGAAGCACCTCGAGGGTCTCGGCACCGTTCTCGGAACCGGCGCGCCACCGACGAGGCGCGCACGATGGGCTCACTCATAGCGCAGCACCTCCGCAGGACGGAATCGCGACACCGCGCGGGTGGCGGCCCAGGCGGCGGCGGCGCAGGCGGCGACCGCGAAGAAGCAGACGAGGAAGGCCTCCCGCGGCAGGACGTGGGAGGGCACCGAGGACAGGTAGAAGTACGTCGGGAGAAAAGATGGCGAAACCGGCCTCCCCGCCCGCGGGAGAGAAAGGAGAAAGAAGCACGTGCGCCGCCCGCATCAGTCCGTTGACGACCGCCTCCACCAGTGAAAAGACGCCGTTGACGTTGACGGACAGGACAGAGCCCGCCGGCGAGACCGGTGACGCCACCGGCGACGCCGATGAAGAGCCCCTCGAGGAGGAACACGTCTGGATGCGCGCGGGAGGGACCCCCACGGCCTTGAGCACGGCGATCTCTTCCATGCGCTCGAGAACGCTGCCTGCGCAGGGAATGGAATACGTTGAACCCGACGACGAGGAAGATGAGGCCCGACGAGGACCATCATCATGAGCTTTTCCACGAAGAGCGCATCGAAGAACGACCTGTTGTACGTCCGCCAGCTCTCCACCACGGCACCCGCGCCCGCGAGCGCCGTGACCGCCCGCAGAGGGCCGCCGTCGTCGAAACGGTCGGCGATCTTGATGCCCCAGGTGCGGGGAAGCGTCGCGCCCCCGCCGTAGAGCCCGTCCGCAGCGTCGAGGGACATGAAGAGCAGCCCGGCGTCGAAATCGTAGTAGCCGGTATGAGAATATCCCGCTGACGCGGCAGACGTCGCTGCGGGCCGACGGCCTGCCGCCCGTGGTCGCCCGGGTACGACGTGATGGCCAGGGGATCGCCCACGCGGATCCCCTCGGCCGCGGCGAGCTCCGAACCGATGACGACGTCGCGGGGATCCGACAGGTCGAAGGAGCCATCGGTCATGACGAGTGGGCAGCCTGCGACGGGTCCCGCGTGAGGAGGTCAGGCGGGACGGCGCGCACCACGCTCGGCGCGGGGGCGCTGGAAAGCCCCCTCGACCAGCGCCTGGCGCTCCACGAACGGGACGACGGCGCACGCACGGACGGGGAGCGCGCACGGGCATGGGCAGTCACCTGCGCGTCGGTCAGCGCGGCCGCATGCACCTGCAGGTGATAGGAGCTGACCTCGACGATGCTCTCGATGAACCCGAGCTGGAAGCCGTTCATGACGGCGAGAACGACGGTGAGGGTCATGACGCCGACGGCGATGCCCGCTGCCGAGAGCAGGGTGGAGGCGTTGCCCGCGTCCTGCGGCGGCGCGTCCGGAAATAGCGCGCCGCGATGAGCAGCGGACAGCGGGAGCCTCACGGGTAGGTCCTCGTCCGCGGACGAGGTTCCCGCTCGACCAGACCTCTTCCTTCAGCTGCTTGTCCCCGTCGTAGTACGCCTTGAGAAAGAGCTCCCCGTCCCTGTACAGCTCCTCGGTGCGCTTCGCCCCTTCGCCGAATATCGTGACCTTCTCGAGGCTGCCCCTGCGCGCGTATTCTTCCCTTGCCTCGGAGCCGTCCTCCCGCAGCGTGTACGTCCACGTCTCCAGCCCGGCGGGCTCCGCGGCTCGCCTTCGCCACGACCCGGCCCGCGCTGTCCCGCGTCCACGTCACCACGGTGACGCTCCCTCCGCCCAGCGTGGTCGTCTCCCGGGAGAGCCTGCCTTCGTCGTCGTAGAGGCGCTCGATGAGCGTGCCCAGCGCCGGGATCTTCTCCGTGGAGGAAGCGAGCGCGTCCTTGTCGGTGCGGAACACGAAGTCCTCCCGGGAAACGGTGACACCGTTCAAACGCTTCTCGCGGCTTGTCGCCCGTCCCTTTGCATCGTAGCGGGCCACCAGGAGCGTGTCACCTGCGGCGCTCCTTTCCTCGGAGATCCCGCCCGTGCCCGAGACCACCGATGCCTGCTCCGTGGATCCCGCCGCGATGCGGCGTACGGACCGCAGCGAGCCGTTGCTCGCGTAGACGTAGTCGTCGGTGAACAGCTCGCTGCCGGAGGGATCGACGGTCCGCGTCCGCGCGAGGCGTCCGCCGGCGTAGGCGTAGGTGGTCTTCGTTGCGAGGGAGCCCGCGGCGTACAGGTCCTCCTGCAGCAGGGAGCCTGCCGCGTCGTAGACGCGGCGCGCCGCGAGGACTCCTCCCGCGAGCTCCCGCTCCTCCACCTGGCTGGCGCCCGTGACGCGTACCCATCGACGGCTCTCGCTCCCCTTGTCGTAGAGTATGCGGACCTCCGCCCTGCCTGTGCGCTCGACGGAGAGGATCCAGTCAGACTCGTCCCTGCGATACGACGGGATTCTCTCCAGGGCCATGGCGGAGCCGTTGGAGCGGTAATAGAGGGGTTCGGCGGCGCCCGAAGACACGATGAGGGCGAGCAGAAGCGCGGCCGCCGGAAGCGTCTTCATGTTTCTCCGAACAGGGAGTCCAGGTAGCGGTCGGGATCGAACAGCACGAGGTCCTCCGGCTTCTCGCCGAGACCGAGATACGAGAACGGGACGGACAGCGCACGGGAGATGGGCACGACCATGCCGCCCTTCGCGGTGGAATCGCACTTCGCGAGCACGATGGAGTCGATGCCCACCGCCTCGTGGAATACCTCTGCCTGCGCCAGCGAGTTCTGCCCCGTGGTCGCGTCCAGGATGAGCACCTTCTGGTAGGAGCCGTCGGGTGACCGCGACCGGACGATCTTGTCGATCTTGGCGAGCTCCTTCACCAGGGCATCCTTGTTGTGCAGGCGCCCGGCGGTGTCGGCGATGAGAAGCTGGCTCTCCCGCGCCGCGGCACTGGCGATGGCGTCGAAGATGACCGCCCCGGGGTCGGCGCCCGGCTCCTGCGCCACGACCGGGATGTCCAGCCTTTCGCCGAGGAGCTTCAGCTGGTCGATGGCAGCGGCGCGGAAAGTGTCCCCTGCCGCGAGGAGGATGCGCTCGATCCCGCGACGGGCCCGGAAGTGATGCGCAAGCTTGGCGATCGTCGTGGTCTTTCCCACGCCGTTGACGCCCAGCACCAGCAGCACGTTCAGCCCGGTCGGCGCGAGGGGGATCTCCCCTGCCTTGAGCGACCCCCGCAGGATTCCCTTGAGCGCCCGAAGGAGCTCTTCGCGCGTGCGGATGCCGTTCGCCCGGGCCGCCTCGCGGAGCGCTGCCGCGCTGTCCACGGAGGCAGCGACGCCCATGTCCGCCTCCATCATGGCGTCCTCGAGCTCCTGGTAGAACTCCTCTCCGAACTCGCGCCCGGCGAACAGCTCGCGAAGCCGCCTGCCTATGCCCTTCCAGGGCACGAGGGGTCTCCCCCTATCCGGCGATGCCATTTGCCACCGTCACGTACTGCACGATTTTTGTCACCATCCAGATAAACAGGCCCGCGCTTATCGCGACACCCCCGTAGTACCCGGCCAGGAACCCGGTGTACGCGTTCTTCGCGGCGGCCGCCTGGGCAAGCTGCCCGTTGACGACATAGTCCGCCGACTGCACGCCGAAGTCGTAAACCAGGGCATAGGAGAAGAGCGGGATCGGGATGGAGGCGGCGAACCACCCGAACGACGTGTAGAAAGCTTCCCGGGCCTTGTCCTGGCGCACGTCCCGAGGGCCCTGTCCGGCGGCATGGTGAAAGACATCTGCGAGGGAGAGCTGGGACCCAGGGAAAGCGGGACAGGGTAGAACCCGTCCAGTTCCAGGACACCCCTGCTTCGGCGGGCAGGGGTGTCGACGACCAGGGGCGTCACGCCTGCCCAGCGCGAATCGATGTGGAGGACGGCGCCGGGTGGATCCGTGGTGAACGAGATGGTGCCGGGAGATACCTGCTCCAGCTTGTCATCGATCCTGCCGGGCTTGCCGGGGAAGAGGGTGAGCGTCCGGGTCACCTCGCCATAGCCAGACGCCGTGATCTTTATCTCCCGGTCTCCGGGCTCGAGGTAGAGCGCCGGGGAAGCGCCCGAGGCGACGAGCGTGCCGTCCACGTACAGGGAGCTCTCGGGAGGGGACGGGGCGAAAGTGACGACGGACCACTCCCTTCCCAGCACGGCACCCGTCAGCTCGCCGCCGAGCCCTTCCATGTTGGCATAGATCTCCTCGCGCAGCGCTGCTTCCCGCGTGGAGATGATCATCGTGTCCCTCGCCGCCTCGTACGCCCAGATGTCCACGAGCAGGTACCCCTGGATCTCGCGGATCGTTCCTCCCACGAGGAGGTCCAGCCCCTGGCGGGCGCAGTACACGGACGGGGGAACCTGCGGCTCGTCCAGCAGCTTCCCCTGTCCCGTCCCTTCGACAATCGTCACCGGCTTTTCCTCTGCCACCGTGATCAGCGAGGTGTCCATGGTCCGGAGAAAGTCGCGCCGGGCCACCGTGAACTGGAGATGATCGGACGCGGCCTTCCGCGCCGCGTCCGTCGCGCGGGTCACGGCAAAAAGGAGCGCGTCGTGCTCGCGCCGCGCCGTGGTGATGGCCGCCTCGGCGGCGGCCAGGGCCTTTGCAGCGAGGGCCGCACGCGCCGCGGAACGCTCCTCCTCCGTCAATGAATGGATGGAAATACCGCTCACCTGGTCGCGGAGGAGGAGCGGTATGCTGTCGGCGAGGTAGGCGTTCTCGGGACTGAGGTCCTGCGCGGTGAACACGCTGAAGCCGACGTTCCATGCCTTGGAGGGATCCTGGGGGATGCTGAGGTCCGGGCCGCTCTGCGCCGTGGCGGCGGGTGTTGCCGCGGAGCCTGCGCCGGTGGGGCTGCCCGCGGGGGTCGTCGAGGTGGCCCCCACCGGCTGCCCGGACGCGGCGGTGGTGCCGGTGCCGCCGGCAGCGCCCGCGGCCTGGCCGCTGGAGGCGAGCGGGATGAAAGCAAGGAGCAGGAGCAGGGCCGCGGTCCGCATCACGTTATATCGAGTGCCTTCTTGAGGGCGGACACCACCCGCTGCGGCTGAAACGGCTTGACGATGAAATCCTTGGCGCCGAGCTGGATGGCCTGCACGATGAGCCTCTGCTGGCCCAGGGCCGAGCAGATGATGACGCGCGCGGCCGGGTCGATCTCGCGGATCTTTTTCAGCGCGGTCAGGCCGTCCATTCCGGGCATGGTGATGTCCATCAGCACGACGTCCGGGCGCGTGTCCTGGTACATCGTGATGGCCTGCGCCCCGTTGGAGGCCTCTCCCACGACGCGGAAGCCCGACTTCTCGAGGATGTCCCGCAGGACGATCTTGATGAAGGCGAGGTCGTCAACGATCAGGACGTTGACCGCCATCGTCCGCGTCCGAGCCACTGCTGCTTGAGGTATTCCTCGATGAAGGAATCGATCTCGCCGTCCATGACGGCCTGGATGTTGCCCACCTCGTGCTTGGTCCGGTGATCCTTGACGAGCGTGTAGGGCTGGAACGTGTAGGAGCGGATCTGGTTGCCCCAGGAGATGTCCTTCTTTTCCAGGCGAGCTTCTCGCGGTCCTTGTCCCGCTCGCTCTTGTAGTACTCGAAGAGGCGCGAGCGCAGGACCTTCATGGCGAAGGCCTTGTTCTTGTACTGGCTTCGCTCGTTCTGGCACTGGACGACGATCCCGGTGGGAAGGTGCGTGATGCGCACCGCGGAGTCGGTCTTGTTCACGTGCTGGCCGCCGGCGCCGCCGGCGCGGTAGGTGTCGATCCGCAGGTCCTCGGGCTTGATGTCCACGTCGATGGTGTCGTCCAGCACGGGGAAGACAGAACACCGACGCGAAGGAGGTGTGCCGGCGCGCGTTGGAATCGAACGGCGAGATGCGCACGAGGCGATGGATCCCCGTCTCGGCCTTCAGGTACCCGTAGGCGTACGAGCCGTTCACCTGCAGGGTCACGCTCTTGATCCCTCCCTCGGCCTCGAGGATGTCAAGGATGTCGACGGTGTAGCCGTGGCGCTCGGACCAGCGCGTGTAGAGGCGGTAGAGCATGCTCACCCAGTCACAGGCCTCGGTGCCGCCCGCCCCGGAGTGGATGGTGACAAACGCGGAGGAGGAATCGTTGTCCCCCCCGAGCAGCTCGAGGACCTTCAGCTCGCCGTAGCGCTTCTCCAGCGCGGTCCCAGTTCGCCGCGAGGTCAGCCTCGAGGGACTCGTCCTTTTCCTCCACGGCGAGGCGCCAGATCCCCGTCAGGTCGTCGAAGTCCGAGCGGAGCTTGGCCCACGGGTCGTGGCGCCGCTTCAGGGTCTTCAGGCGCGACAAGCGCCTCGCCGGCCTTCTCCTTGTCCTGCCAGAAATCCGCCTGCGCCGTCTGCTTCTCGATCTCGCCGATCGTCACGGCTCAGGGAGTCCGGGTCAAAGACCCCTCCAGGTTTCTTCGATCTGCGCCCCGAGGCTCTGCAGTTTCGGTTCCAGTTCACTGAGCACGGTTCCCCTTCCCACCGCGCTGCGCGCGGTGTCCCCTATGCCTTCACGATCAGCCGCCGCCACTTCTTCTCCTTCAGGATGGTGATGGCGAGCGTGCCGTCCACCGGGTACTGGTAGAGGCGGATGCTGTCGTACGAGTCCGCGATCCTGTCGAGATCCTTCTTCAGCCTGTTGAGCGCGTTCTCGGAGACGGTCGCGCTTTCAAAGGCATCCTTCAGCACCTTTCGAAAGCCGTACTGAACGAGGAGATCGTGGCCGGCCTTGCGATGGTCATCATTCGCGAACTCGCAGGCCACGGCGACAAACATACGGAAAGAAATGTACGGCAAACGCTGCAACGTGTAAAGACGAGCGCCGCGGGAGCGGGCGGGGAGCGCTTGCCGGAGCGACTCCGGCCTGCTTATAGACAACTCCCGGAAAAACCGACAACAATGGGAGGAAGGAGTCAGCGATGGGTCATTTCCGCGCACGGGCACTCGCGCGCCTCGGCGTCCTCATCCTGCTCGCCGTCGCGCCGGTGACTGCCTCCGCGCAGCAGGCAGCGGCCGCGCAGCAGCCGGAAGTGCCGTTCGTATCACGGCTGTCCGCCGTGGCGGCCGACGGATCGATCCAGCTCACCTGGATGGACTCCCCCGACGTGGTCGGCACCTGCCTCGTGTACCGGTCCACCGTTGCGATCACGACGCAGACGCTCTCCGCCGCGACCCTCGCGGGAAGCGTGGCGTCAGGCGTCCAGACCTTCACAGACACCCCTCCCGACCAGGGCGCATACTACTACGCGGTCATCATGCAGAACGCGAGCGGCGTCCGGTACACGTTCACGGTGCCGTTCCGCAACGTGACGACGGCAGCCGTTGCCGCGACGGCTGCTGTTGCCGCGGCGCCGGGCAGAGACTCCCGCGGCGAGCGCTGCCAGCGCTCCGCCCGTTGCCCCTGCTCCCGCCGCTCCCGCACCGACCGCGGAAAGCGCGGCCCCGACGGCCGGGGCGCCGGCAGCGGCGGCACCTGCGGCGCCCCCGGGCCCTGCCCCGGCGCTTGCCACCCTGGTGGACACCTCACCCGCACAGATAACGGCCATCGCGGCTGCCGTTTCTCCGCAAGGCGACTCGGTCACGATCACGTTCCGCTCCTCGAACACCGCCCGAGACCTGCTCCTTTTCTCGAGCAGTGCGCCACTCGCCACGGCGGTGGATCTTCTGAAATCGACATCGACCGCGCCGCTTGACCCTGGCACGAATCGCTACGTGCTTGCCGCGCTGCCCGACACCAGCTACTGGTTCGCCGTCCTGGACGCCGGCCTCTACAAGATCGGGCAGGTGCCGCTCGTCCAGGGATTCAACGTGACTTCCCAACCGGTGCGCGTGCCTGCACGATCGGGACCGGCATCCGCGGCTTCAGCGGTCCGCCGCGCGCAGCCGCTCCCGTCGCTCGACCCGGGCTTCGGCGTCCAGGACGGGCTGGAGATCGGGGCTTCCGACGCGCCGGTTCTCCCCGCCGTGAAGAGCGTCTCTCCGGCGACCGAGAAGGCCATCGCGTGGCTCCTGGAGGCGGCGGGAACCGGCGCGGCCCCGCAACAGGCACTGTCGGTGCTGCCGGGTGACGCGGACGCAGCGGCGGCGAACAGCGAGGCAGGACAGCTTCTTTCGATCGTCCAGGGGACCTTCCGACAGAATGACATGAGCGGGACGCAGCAGAAGCTCCTCGCGTTTCTCAGCCTTCCTCGCGCCGCTGCGTTGGAAGCACACGCCCGCTACTACCTTGGCCAGAGCTATTACTTCCAGGGGCAGACGCTCGCGGCGCTGCTCGAGTTCCTCCAGGCGGAGGACAGCTATTACGTCGAAAGTCAGCCCTGGATCGACGCTGCGCTGGCAAAGCTGGAAGTCCAAGACAGGTAAGGCGAGAGGGGAAGCGGGCGTCGGGCCCGCTTGGCCGTCGGGCCAAGCCCTACGGGCCGCCCGCGAGGGCTACGCCCCGCCGCGAGCCCTACGGGCCGCTGGCCTGCGTTTTCTCGAACCCCACGCTCATATGGTTTTCCCACACCTCGCCCGGCTTGAGGGTGAGATCCCACAACGGGACGAAACAGTGGGACTGGAAAACCGGCGCCGCCTTGGCGGTGCCGTTGCTCTGCGGGGTGTCACCCTCGCTCTGCGGGGCGCAGCCCTCGCTCTGCGGGGCGCAGCCCTCGCGGACGGTACCGGGTGTTTCCAGGGGCATGCTCCAGCAGCGGAAAGCGCGGGCGGAGGACAGGGTCACGGAGACCTCGTTGCGTACGTCGCGAAGGAGGAGGCTCTGCACGCCCTCGATGTCCGCCTCCTCGGACCCGATCTCCTTCTTGCGGTCCTCGTCGAGGAGGAACAGGCGCCCGCAGTCCGGTGAGCGTGCCGCGAGGGAAAGGTTTATCTCCACACCGAAGCGCGCGTTCAGGTCGAAGGCACCCGCGTTCGAGACACGGTAGTACACGTCGATGGAGCGGGGCCGGAAGACGAATCTCTTTTCGATGGCAGCGGGTCGCGGCGCTCCATCAACGACCACTGCGCCGGCGCGGCGCATGAGGAGCTCCGGCAGGGCCCGGTTCAGCTCCACCAGATCGTAGAGGCCCGTGACGAAATCCCCCGCCTCGTCGCAGGGCCCCGCGCAGAAGGCGGCTATATCGGTCTGCGGTCCGAGGAAGTGGTCGATGAAGGACTTCCGCGGATACCCGCCGGGAAGCGCCGAGGAGTCGCCGTTCAGCTGCTCGCGGTCCACCATCGTGTCGAGGTAGTTCCACGATGCCGGCAGGAAGTCCAGCTCGAACAGTGCGCCGCCGCGGGTATGGATGTACGCGTTCAGCTCGGAGCCCTGGTAGAGGTACTCGATGCTGTTGTCCATGTCGTAGTCGACGCTGATGATCGAGGGCGCGAAGATCTCCGTGGCCCTCGTGATCTTCTCCGCCTCGATGAGGGACTGGTAGACCGCCTTGCGCAGCGGGTTGTCGTAGATCCCCCCCCTGCCGCCGAACCAGTACGCGTGGTGGGACTGCCCTTTCCAAAGCTCGTTCTGCGCCGCCTTCTTCTTGTACTTGTCCCCCCGCACCTGGTTCACCAGCACGTGTGTGTTCATCATCTTCGCGTACAGGAGCCATGCCTCGGGATACCTGTTCAGGAAGTGGCGGAAGTGCCCGCCCACGAGGAACTGCCCGGCGCCTCCCGTGGTGCCGCCGGCCGCCTGCGCGTCGTCGAAAGCGGCACGGCGCTCAGGGGACAGGGCCCACCGCATCATGTCCGCCGATGCGCAGGCGGGAACGAAGACGCGCGCGCCCGGGGGATGGTCGCGCAGGTACTGGCCCGGCGTCACCATTTCCATCCACTCGCCGTTCTGCGCCGCGAGGGAATAGAATCCCTCGAGCCAGCCGTCCTTCACGAGCCGCCCATCGGCCCCGTCGTCGAGAAGAACTGCCACGGGGTCTTCCTCCGCGGCGCCGGTCGGCGCGAATGCCAGGCCGTGGAGGTAGTCGATGGCTGCCGCGGGGGTTCCCCGCCCGGCGAGCGCGGACAACCCGCTGCTCAAGGGGAACAGCGTCATGATCTTGCCCTGGTCCTCGGTGAGCGACGGGCGGCACAGCGCGCTCCCGGAGAGACCCGCGATCCTGAACTGCGAATCCTCGAGGAACGTGTAGTCCAGTCCGCTCGCGCGGAGCACCGAGGCCAGAGCCGGCTCCCAGACCGTCTCGGCGATCCAGCACCCGCGCGGCCTCGTCTCGAAGCATACCCTGAGCCACGTGGTCATTTTCTCGAGCTGGCCGAGCTTGTCGTTCGTGGGGATCAGGGGAAGTATCGGGTCGTAGTAGCCGCCCCCGAGGACCTCCACCTGGCCGCGTTTCACCATCTCGCCGAGGAGAGTCAGGAACTCCGGGTGAGCCTCTTCAAGCCACTCCATGAGGATGCCGCTGTAGTGGAGGGTCACCGGGTTCGACGGGTAGCGGTAGAGCACGGCGAGCAGGGGCTTGAAGCCCTCCTGGTACTGCCTCTCGGCCGCCGCTTCGTCCAGGCCCAGGGAGAGGTGATTGTGAGTGCCTATGATGACGCGCACCTTCCCCGGACGCCTCTACCCTCCCAGCGCGCGCGCGAGAAATGCGCGGTCGAAAGCGAGGAAGGCATAGGCGAGGAGACCCGCTGACACGAGGTGCAGCGGCAGGCCGCGCATGGCACGGGGAACCTTCTCCACCTCCAGGCGCTGGCGGATGGCCGAGAGGATGAGGTGCACGAGCCCGTAGCCGACACCCGCCGCGAGGCCCGCGACGACGCCTTCCGCCGCGGAGTACCCGCCCCGCCGAATGATGAGAACGGCGCCGATTGCCGCGCTGTTGATGGCAGCCTCGGGGAATGAGAAGCCGGCAGAGGCGGCCGACCCCGGGAAGACGATGCGCATGGCTTCCGACAGGAGCCACGCGAGGCCCGCAACGAGGAAGACGTACACGGGCGTCCTGAGGAACGAGACGCCCAGCGGGTCGAGGAAGAGCGAGTCAGCGGCCCACGCGCCGAGGGCCGCGCAGGCCACCAGGACGCCGGTTCCCGCCCCGAGACCGACGGCTGCTCTCAGGGACCCGGAGACCCGGCCGGCTGCACCGTGCCCAGCAGGCGCGCCAGAACGACGTTGTCCACGAGCGCGAAAGTGACGATGAGTGCTGCCCAGCTCACGTGGCGCCGTCCTTTCCCGCCGCGGCAGCTGGCCGACGGGACTGGAACAGCCGCGCGCCTCCCGCGGCGTACCCAAGACAGATGAGCGCCCCGCCTGCCAGGCCCACGGCGCGCGCCGGGTCCTGGAAGAAAGGCGCAACGGCGATCGTCCGCCCCAGGGTGATTGTCCCCGCCCCCAGCACTTCGCGGAACGCCGTCACGACGAGAAGGACTGAAACGAAAACCGCGGCACGAGCCAGCGTGTCCAGGAGGACCGCGCGCGCGCCCGTGCCCGGCTCCCGCTCGACGAGGCGCCCCATCGACGGGGCCGTGACGGCAAGGAGCGGGACGTAGATGCCGAGCCGGGCAGCCGCGGCCGGTGCCGCCGCGCCCAGGAGGAGCTCGAAGACGCCCGCGCAGCACGCGGACACGAGGAGCACGCCCCAGGCGGCGGCTGCTGCCGGGGCGGACCGCCGGGGTGCAAGGGGCGGCGTCAACGCGGTGAGAAAGCCGGTCACCGCAAGGACGAGCACCATCCCGGCCGAGAGCCACAGCGCGTCGATGAGACGTGTGCACGCGGCTGCGGCCGGGCAGAGGGCCAGGACCAGGGCGGCGAGCTCGGTTTCGCTGCGGACGTTCATGACGATTCCTCCCGCCGAGGCTGGCTCCTGTGGCGCAGCGTGCCCGAGTCGATCAGGGGGACGATGGCGCTTCCCAGCGCTATGGCAACGATGACGCCGTCGCCCAGCGTGCCGGAAAACCGCAGGAGCCAGACCAGCACGCCGAGCAGCGCACCGTGGAGCCACCTCCCGTTGCGCGACAGGGGGGAAGTGACGGGATCCGTTGCGACGAAGAACGATCCCAGGAGCATCGTGCCGCTGAAGACGTGGAAGACAGGGCCGGCCGACAGGCCTCCCACGGCGACGGTCAGCACGACGAACACGGCGAGCGCCGCGACCGGCACCTCCCAGCGAATGATCCGCCGGGCCGCGAGGATGATGGCGGCGGCGGCGAGGAGCGGGGCCGAGACGGCGCCGATGGGCCCGACGACGATCCCGGCAAAGACGTCGAACCAGCCGGACGGAAGCGACACGTGGAAGAGGGAGAGGAGGTGGCCGTTGAGCCATCCCACGACAGCCGCGTCGAACCGGGAGAACGGATACCCTGCCGCGTTCAGAACGGCCAGCGGACCGCCCGTGGCGCCTCCGTCGAGTGCGGCACGCAGCGCGGCAAGGGGTGTCGTCACCGCACCGCTTGCCGGCAAGGCTGTCCAGGCGCCCATCGACCCGCCCCAGGAAAGGAACGCGAAGAGGATGCCGCCCGCGGCAGGATTCATCCAGTTGCGGCCGAGCCCGCCGAATGTCTGCTTGACGACGACGATGCCGAAGAAAGAGGCCGCGACGGGCACCACGACGGAAATCCCCGCCGGCATGAACATGCCCACGAGGAGGCCCGTGAGGGCCGCGTTGCCGTCACGGAGGGTGAATCGGCCGAACGGCAGCGTGGTCAGGGCTTCGGCGGCCAGCGCCGCTGCCAGCGCGGCGCCCAGGACGCGCAGCGCGGGCACGCCGAAGAGAAGGATTCCCCACGCGGCCGCGGGCAGCAGGCTTGCCGCCACGAGCCACGACATTCCTGCCGTCGTCGTTGGCGCGCGGAGATGGGGAGCAGGGGCAAGAACGAGCCCGTCCTGCGGCTTCCTGCGCGGGTCACCCATGGGAGCCTCCCGCGGCGGCCGCCTTCCCGGCGCGCAGCCCGACGACGAGCGGGATGCTGGAGGGACAGGCAAACGCGCAGCACCCGCACTCGGTGCACCGGTCCAGGCCTTCCTGCATGGCGCGCCGGGGCTCTCCCTGCTCGACCAGCTTGTACAGGCGCATCGGCACGAGGTCCCACGGGCAGGCCTCGACGCAGCTCCCGCAGCGGATGCAGGGCCACTGGACGCGCTGTTTCGCCTCGCCGCGGGAGAAGGCAACCACGCCCGAGGTTCCCTTGGTCACGGGAACGTCCATGGAGGGAACGGCGCACCCGCGCATGGGACCGCCGACGACGATCTTCGCAGGGGCCCCGATGAATCCCCCGCACTCCTCGAAGAGCTCGCCGACGTTCGTTCCCACCCGCACCTTGAGGTTCGCCGGTGCGGCGACCGCGCCGCCGGTCACGGTGAGCACGCGGTCGATGAGGGGTTTCCCGAGCACGACCGCTTCCCACACCGCGTAGAGTGTCGCGACGTTCAGCACGCGCCGCGTCCCGGGCGCGGTGTGCGTGCCGCCGTCCAAGGACGAGAGCACGAGCTGCTCGTTGCCCTGGGGATAGCGGGATGGGAGGAGGATGATCTCGCAGGCCACGCCCTGGTCCTTCAGCGCCCGCTCGAAGGACGTCACGAGGTCCTCCGCGTGCTCGCCGAGGGCCAGCACCAGCCTGCGCGCTCCCACGAGCCTGCCGCAGATGCGCAGCGCCTCGATGATCTGCGCGCTCTTGTCGCGCATGAGGACGTCGTCGGCGTTGAGGGAAGGCTCGGAATCGACACCGTTGGCCACGCACAGCTCGACGGTCTCTCCCGGCGCCGCGGCGAGCTTCAGGTGCGTCGGGACCTGCGCGCCGCCCAGGCCGACGACACCGGCAGCCTGCACCGCTCCCAGGAGATCGACGCTGGCACGGTTTTCCCAGGCCCTGTGCTCCACCCTTTTGCCCGACCGGTCGAACTCTCCACCCAGCTCGATCACCACGGCGGTGGACCGGTGGCCGCCGGGAAGATCCACCGGCTTCACCTCGATCACGCGGCCGGGGATCGAGGAGTGGACGTTCGCCGAGCGGGGACCGTCAGCCTTCCCTATCAGCATCCCCTCGCGGACGAGGTCTCCCTCTTTCACGAGGCAGTGCGCGGGCGAGCCGTCGTGCTGGAGCATGGGGATCACTGCCAACGACGGGAGCGCGGCGTTGACGATGGCCGCGGAACGGGAAACGAGATCGTTGTCCGGCGGAATCACGCCGCCGCGGGGGAGTCCTTGTATTCGTGTCATGGGGCCTGGTTTCGTCGCGCCACGCCATTAAAGCGCAGAACAATGGAACGGATCAAGGGTGGAGAGGCGAGGTCGCGCAGGAGGCCGGCCATGAGCAGGCAGAGGGCCGCCAGCACGGCGGGAAGCCCTGCCAGGAATCCCCGCACACCCGGCGGCGTGCCGACCGCCACGGGGCGTCCCTGCGCGAACAGCAGCGCTTCCAGCGATCCCGGCACCGCGAGGCGCCGCACGCTGGCCATCCATGTCTCGTCGAACGTCTTGACCGTTCTGAGCGACTCGACGATGGGAGTTGCGGTTGTCGAAACCTCGTAGTCGCGGACGGTCACCCGCTCGTCCGGCAGGGGGAGGCTCCATGCGAGGCCGAAGGTCAGCGTCTCCTGGTACGCCTGGTGGGTGGTGAAATCCGAGACATCCGGCAGCCGGTTTGCGGCGTGGGCCTTCGCCAGCACCCCCAGCGAGGCGAGGGAGAACTCCCGCGCACCTGCCACGAAGGCTGGCGTCGGAAGAGGCACGTTCCCGACCGCGCCGGCCACGACGGCGAGCACCAGGAGGACGGATCCCGCGAAGGGCGCCGCGGGAAGACCCCCGCGGTGGTCCACGGAAGGGCGGACGATGGGCACGGTGGAGAACACGTTCCTGCCGCGCCTGCGGCTTCTGCGCAGCACGGGCATCGAGGCGAGGAGGAGGGGAAGCGCAATGGATGCCCCGAACAGCTCCGCCATCGAGGCCGCCGACGGCCTCCAGAGCAGCGAGAGCAGGCTCGCGGCGGCCGCTGCCACCCCGTAGAGAAGCAGGCCTCGCCGCACGCTCCGCGCATCACCCGGCTCGGAGCGATCGAGGACGGCACGCAGAACGTCCCACCAGGAGGCGAGCAGGAGAAGGGCGATGCCCGCCGACGCAAAGCCACCGTCCACCACGAAGGGAGTGCACAGCAGCGCTGCGCCGACCGACATCGCCAGCGCTCCACGGCGACCTTCGCGCAGGGCGAGCGATGACAGGACCGCGAAAGCGAAGATCGATGCGAGGGCGAGCGCGGTTTCCAGCGCATTGAGCTCCGCGACCCTCCACTCTCCGCCGAAGGGCACACCGAGCACGACGACAGCGTCCAGGAGGAGGCGCGGCAGCGATGTCCGCACCGGGACGTACAGGACGTCCCACGCGGTCCCTCGGGAAACCGCCGTGAAGTAGCGGCTCATGCCGCTCATGTACTGGTCGAAGCGCGGGTCCTGGGGATCCAGGCGTGCTGCCAGTCCCGAGAGCGGGACGCGCGCAAGTCCGGTGAAGTCCCAGAACTCAACCCCCGCGGTTGCAGCGCTGACAACGCCGGCGCCCAGGCGCCCTGCAATGGTCTGCAGGCCTTGTTTCGCTGCCACGTCTGCCCGCACCAGGACGGGACGGTAGCCCCGCCAGAGGCGCGGAGCGCCTCCGGTCAAGGCCGGAGGTCCCCATCCGCAGATGAGTGCCAGGAGCAGGAAGCCCGCCATGAGTGCAAAGCCCCGGGTGCGGACGGGCGCGACCAGGGGGCCGGCGGCCTTGACCACTGCCGGCCGCGAGGACGCCGTTGACCCGCGGGGGCGCGCAGGCGCCGCTGACCGCTTGACGGCAGACCGCTTCCGGGCCGGCTTGCGTTTCGTGGCAGCCGCACCCGCGGGCAGACGGCTGGTGCGGGCCGCGCCCGCACTGCGGGCCGCGCCCGCGTCGCGGCGCGGTGTCACAGGGTGCAGAACCCCGCCGCGATGAAAAATCCCAGGAGCGCCCCGACGAAGACCTCTGACATCGTGTGCCCATGGACTTCCTTCACGGGCCGCGCGCGGATCTTGAACCGGGGTGACAGGTCGCGGATGAGCTGGTTCAGCGTGCGCGCCTGCGCGCCGGTGGAACGGCGCACGCCGAGGGCGTCGCGGAGGGTGAGGAGCGCGTAGAAGACCGTGACGAAGAAGAGGGTCGACGACGGTCCTTCCACGAAAGCGGCCGCCGTTGCCAGCGCGCAGACCACGGCGGAGTGGCTGCTCGGCATGCCGCCCGTTGCCCAGAGGATGTTCAGGAGCACCTCGCGTGCCGTGAGCGGCCGGTGACGCACGAGGTGGATGATGGACTTGAGGATCTGCGCGGTGAGCCAGCTGAAAAGCGCCGAGAGGAATACCGGATGGGAAAGGACCCGGGCGAGAACGTCCACGGCGCGCTGGGAAACCATCGCGTGAGTCTCCCTTTTTGCCTTCTGACGTGTCAAGGCAGGAGCACGAAAACCTTGACAGCTCCGGGCTTCGTCCCTACTATCTCCCTGCATGCCACACGCCAAGAGCGAAGCTATCCAGGAATGGTCATACGCTGGCGTATCGGCCGGCCGGATGTATGGTTCCTTCTTCTATTGGCTCTTCCGCGAGCCATTTCCCATCCGCCAGCTCGGCCAGCAGATCGTCCGTGTCATGCTCGAAGGCTTCGGCATCATGATGGTGGCGGCCGTCGTGCAGGGCGGCCTCTTCGCGTGGCTCGGCGGCTGGTACGGGATCAAGTTCAGCATCGTCTACTGGGGCGGTGCCGCGAGCTCCTTCCTCCTCCTGTCCTCCAGCACCACGCTCATCGGCGCCATGATGTTCGCCGCCCGCATCGGTACGGCTTTCACGGTGGAGATCGGCTCCATGCAGATGAGCGGCCAGATCGACGCGCTGCGCCTGATGGCCGTGGAGCCGACCCAGCACATCGTCATTCCCCGCATCCTCGGGGCGATGATCTGCCTTCCCATCCTGAAGGCGCTGAGCGACGGGGTGGCCATCGGCTCGGCGCTCCTGCTCTCCCGCTGGTGGTTCGACATCTCGTTCCCCATCTTCTTCCAGCACGCCACGAGCGTCCTTCGCCACACGATCTTCACCACGTCGTACATCCGCTGCATGTTCCACGGGTTCTTCATCGCCACCAACGCGTGCGCACTGGGCTTCTATTTCCGCGGGGGCGCCATCGAGCTGGGACGGACCACGACGAAGTCCATCGTGATCAATCTCATCACCGTCCTGACCATCGACACGCTGTACAGCGTGGCCGACACCCTCCTGGGCTGGAGCACCGTGTGATCAGCGTGCGCGGCATCTGCTTCGGGTTCGCCGAACACCTCGTCCTTGACGAACTCTCCGTGGATGCGGAGGAATCCCTCACCACGGTCATCGTCGGGCGCAGCGGCATCGGGAAGTCGGTGCTCCTGAAGTGCATCACGGGGCTTCTCGTCCCGAGCGCGGGAAGCATCACCATCGACGGGCGGGAGGTGATCGGGGCGGACCGCGCCGCCCTCCTCGCCATCCGCAAGGGCATCGGGATGCTGTTCCAGGAAGGCGCGCTCTTCGATTCCATGAACGTGCGGGAGAACGTTGCTTTCCCGCTGGTCTATCACAAGCGGCACTCGGCGAAGGAAATCGATCGGAAGGTGGAAACATACCTGGACCTGGTGGAGATGCGTGACAGCGCGCTCGCCATGCCGCAGGAGCTCTCGGGGGGCATGCGGAGGAAGGTCGCCATTGCGCGCGCCATGATCCTCGAGCCCCGCTACCTCCTCTATGACGAGCCCACGGCAGGGCTGGACCCGGCGAGCGCCGCGATCGTCGAGTCCATGATGCACCGCCTCCAGAGAGAGAGGGCCATCACGTCGCTCGTGGTCACCCACGACATCGAGCTGACGCGGTACATCGCCGACCGGATCGCGCTCATGGAAGACGGGAAGATACTCACCGTTGCCGGGCGCGAGGAGGCCTTCCTCGAGAGCTCACCGGTCTACGAGCACTTCATCGAGAAGCGCGAAAGGATCAGGGCAGGACATGGCGCGTAAAGTCAGCAGGATCGTCCGGGTCATCATCATCATCATTCTTGCCGTCGCGACCTCGCTCCTGGGCTACCTCCTGGTGAACAACTTCCAGTTCTCGCGGGGACGCTCCATCCTCGTGCACTTCACGAGCGTCGGCGACCTGAACGTGGGTGCCTGGGTGCGCAAGTCGGGGCTGAAGGTGGGGTCTGTCACGAAGATGGAGCCCGCCGCGGACGAGACGTCCATCATGGTCACCGTCGAGTTCAAGCCGGGGGCGATCGTCCGCGTGGACGACAAGTTCGCCCTCGTCGCCAAGGGCATCCTCGGGGACATGTACATCGAGCAGCGCCCCGGCCCGCGGGAGTCCCCGCTCGCGGCGCAGAACAGGCTCTACGAGGGCGAGCCCTCCTTCAACATCACCGACCTCCTCGGCGGCTCCACGATGAACACGGTGACCGACCTCGCGGCGAGCCTGCAGGCCGTCCTGGCGATCCTCCAGGCGAATGCCACCTCGCTCGACGGCGCGCTCAAGGACATCGCGGCCACGGCGAAAAACGTTCGCATCGTCACGGACCGGGCGGTGGTGCTCACCGCGTCGGTGCCCGAGATCACGCGGCAGATCACCTCGTCCATCGACACGCTCCAATCCACGGTGACCGACCTCTCTTCCACGACGCAGGCGGTTCTCACGCAGCTCAAGACGAACCTGAACTCCAGCTCGGATGACCTCGCCGCCTCGATGAAGACCGTCCGGAAGATCACGGACGAAGTCCAGGTGGCCGTGGACCAGCTGACGGCCCAGAACTCCGTCATCGCGAAGCTGAGCGCACCCGGGACGGCCACGAGCCTGGACGCCACGGTGAAGAACCTGCAGGCCATCTCGGAAGGGCTTCTGGCGGTCACGAAGGACACACAGAAGATCGTGCAGGGCGTGAGCACCATTTTCCAGAACCCCTGATCCCGTCGGGCCACTGCACGGCCGCCGGGCCACTGCCGGGACTTCGGTCCACTGCGCCAAGCAAGCCATGAGGCCTGAAGCACCCCGCTTCAGACCTTTTTTGTGACCCTTGACAAAGTGTACGTATACGTATATGTTGATTTCGTATCAACTCTATTCGAATACTTTGTATCGGGAGGGGTCCCATGATCCGCACCATCACGCTCATAGAGCCGAAAAACGACCACCTGCATATATTTTCGCGTTTCGAGCTTCCCCGCCTGGGAGGCATCCTCCTCGCAACGATCATGCGTGACCGCGGCTACAATGCCCGCGCGCTGTACATGAGCCGCCGCGAGATCGCCGCGTATACCATCGATACGGACCTGGTGGGGATCTCGACCATCACGGCGACTGCCGTGGCTGCCTACGCCATCGCCGACGACTTCCGGGGAAAGGGCGTCCCGGTGGTGTTCGGCGGCCCCCACGTGAGCTTCCTGCCGGAGGAGGCCCTCCAGCACGCGGACTACTGTGTCACGGGCGAAGGGGAGACCTGTTTTCCGCTGCTCGTCGCGGCACTGAACGGCGAAGGCTCGCTGGACGACGTGCCCGGCCTCGTGTGGCGCGAGAACGGGACCATCCGGCGCAACGCGTCGGCTGCTCCCATCGAGGACCTGGACACGCTGCCGTTCCCCGACTTCTCGCTTCTCACGATGGGGCGCGGCGTCACGATGGGCGGCGCGGGAAACGGGCGCGCAACCCTCCCGGTCCAGACCTCGCGCGGGTGTCCGTTCGACTGCACCTTCTGCTCGGTCACCGGCATGTTCGGCCGCCACTACCGCCACCGGTCCACGGCGAGCATCATCGCCGAGCTCTCCCGCTACAACCCGAAGGAGTACGTGATCTTCTTCTACGACGACAACTTCACGGCCAGCCCGCGCAAGGCCAAGGAGCTTCTGCGCGAGATGATCCGCCTGCGCCTGGGGTTCACCTGGTCAACGCAGGTGCGCTCGGATGTCGCGCGCGATCCCGAGCTGCTCGACCTCATGGCGGAGGCAGGCTGCGCCACGCTGTTCATCGGCTTCGAGTCCGTGGACCCGAAGGCGCTCAAGGAAATGAAGAAGAACCAGACCGTCGAGGAGATCCGCCACGCCATCCGGGAAATCCGTTCGCGGAAAATCCACGTGCACGGCATGTTCGTGTTCGGATTCGATTCCGACACCGCGGAGACGACGCGGGCCACGGTCGACTTCGCCCTCGCGGAGAAGATCGACTCCGCCCAGTTCCTCATCCTCACGCCGCTTCCCGGGGTCGAGCTTCTACACGGAGATGTCCGAGCAGGGCCGGCTCCTCGACACGGCATGGGACACCTACGACGCTCACCACGTGAAGTTCGCGCCCCGCGGCTTCACCCCGTACGAGCTGCAGAAGTCACAGATCGAGGCGCACCGACGCTTCTACGCCCCCGCGCCCGTGATTGCGCGGCTCCTGCGCGGCAGGATCGCCGGGTTCGTGATCGGCATCTACGCCTCCAAGCTCAACCGCCAGTGGCAGCGCATGGAGAAGGGGTACCTGGAGCTGCTGCGGGCGCTGCGGCCGATTCCCCTGCCGCTCTGAGGAACGGTTCCCCTCCCCGTCCCTCCGGTATAGAGTCTGCGGCAGGGACCATGCAGGGCACGAAGGCATTGGACACATTCTCGCGGCTCTTCCCGTGGCTCATGCGCAAGCGGCTGGTCTTCGCCCTCGTGGGCAAGAGCGGCACCGGCAAGAGCTTCAAGGCCCGCGAGGTGGCGCGGCGGTTCCGCATCGACCTCATCATCGACGACGGCCTGCTCATCCGCGGGAAGAAGATCATGGCGGGGAGATCCGCGAAGAGGGAAAAGGGGATCCTCAGCGCCATCAAGACGGCGGTCTTCGCAAACCCGGACCAGATCAAGGAGGTCCGCCAGGTCCTCGCCGAGAGGGCGCGGGGACGGGTCCTCATCATCGGCACATCGCGCAAGATGATCATGCGGATCGCCACGACTCTCGAGCTGCTCCCGGTGCACCGCGTCATCAGCATCGAGGAGGTCTCCACCCGCGAGGAGATCAGCAGGTCGCTCCGCACGAGGGCCGAGCAGGGGAAGCACATCATCCCGGTGCCCGGCGTGGAGATCAAGCGAAACTACCCGCACATCTTCTTCGAGTCCGTGCAGGTGCTGCTGAAAGGGAAAAAGGGACTGCGGCGGAGCGAGGAAGAGATCGTGGAGAAGACCGTGGTGCGCCCGGAGTACGGGCGGCTGCGCGCTCCGCGGCGTTCGACGCCGAGCGAGCCGGACACGCGCGGCTCGGGGATTTGACAGCGCGCGGGGGCGTCACTATGATCGAAGAGAGAGGGAGGCCGTATGCGGAAGATGCTGGTGCTCGCGCTGCTGGTCGGTGTCTCGTTCCTGGGATTCGCGCAGGACGCATCGTCCGCGACCCCTGCTGCAGCGACACCCGCGGCCGCGCCGGCGGCTGCCGCGCCCGCCACGACCTTCACCTCCGAGACCGATCATTACCGCGTTTCCTCGGAAACGAGCCAGGCACAGGCAGACGACGTGGCCCACCGCATGGAGGCCGCGATCCCTCTCTACAACGACATCTTCCATTTCGATCTCTCGAAGCTGGCCACGAAGTTCCGGGTGAAGGTCTTCAAGGACATCGACAGCTTCAACGCGTACCTGGACAAGGTCCTTTCGCAGAAGAGAAGCGACTTCGTTTTCGTGGCATGGTCGGACCCCGAGCGCTCGGAGCTCCTCTGCTTCCCCAAGGATGACAAGGCGTTCACGGCCTCCCTCCTCCACCAGGGCTGCATCCAGTTCATCAAGGGCTTCGTCGACAATCCGCCGATATGGCTCCGCGAAGGTGTCGCCACTTACGTCGACGCCTCCACGTGGGACCCCAAGGCAGGGACGTACACCGCGAGGCCGAACCTGGCGTGGCTCGACGGGCTGAAGACGATGGTGCGCGGAGACTCGCAGAGCAAGCTCATCGCCTTTCCGGACCTGCTCACCCTTTCCCGGGAAAAGGCGCAGGCGCAGATGGACGTGTTCGCTCCCCAGTCCTGGGGCCTCGTGCAGTTCCTCCTGAACGCGCCGCAGCGCGCCTACAGCCGCGTGCTCTGGGACAGCGTCTCGTCCCTTTCCCCCGCGGCGACCCTGGACGACAACTCCAGGGCCGCGCAGGCGAGGGCATTCTCCTGGTTCACCGACCAGCAGCTGCAGAAGGACTTCCAGTCCTACATCCTCGACCTGAAGACCGCCTCGGACCTCGTGAAGGACGGCATAGACCTCTACGCGAAGGGTGACCTTGCCGGCGCCGAGCAGTCCCTTACGAAGTCCCTCGACCTCGAGCCCTCGGCCAGCACGCCGTGGTACTACCTCGGGCTGGTCGCCTACGCGCGCAAGGACTACGCGAAGGCAGAGGCCGCTTACTTGAAGGCGTTCCAGCTCGGCGCGAACGCCGCTATCATCAACTACGCGCTGGGAGTGAACTCCTTCGCCGCCGGCAAGAACGCGGATGCAGCGAAGTACCTGAACTTCGCCAAGCAGGCGGACAAGGCAACCTACGGCGACAAGGTCGACGCGCTTCTCAAGAGAATCGGCCTCACCCAGTAGCCCCCGACTGCCCGCTCAGGCGGGAGCCGCGGCGTTTCCCCGACCGCCACGCCGTCTTCCTCCGCGGCGGCGCTTGCGCCGGGGCCGATCGCCGGGCGCCTTGGCACGCTCGCCATGGCCGGCGAGGCCCCCCGGATGCGGGATGCCGTCGGCGGGGATGCGACTCCCCCACCAGCATGTCGGCCGCCGTCATGAGATCCTTCTTCGACGGGAACAACGGCGCAGAGACGTCGCGCAGGAACTGCTGGACCAGGAAGCCGGGGTCCTCGCCTGCCATGATGTCCTTGCGCTCCTCGACGAGCTCGCGGAAGAGGAATCCGAACATCTCGTTCCTGTCCAGTACCTGCCCCGCGGCCGCCCGCTCGTCCAGGGACGCGACCCTGGCACAGAAGGAGGAGTCGCCGAACCGCTGCCGGCTGGCGCGCAGCCGTTCGGCGAGGGCCGGGAACATCGTCTCGAAGAGCCTGAGGTGAATGGCCAGCTCGAAGATCGAGCGGGCATTGCCGGACGTGAGGATCTTGAACACCTCTTCCGTGACGCGCTCCCGGGAGCAGGACAGGAGCGACTCTCGCACGCGGCGGATGAGGGCAGTCATGGGGTGGGGCATTGGGAAGCCCAGGAGGCTCGCGTACTTGAGCGCCCGTATCATCCTCACGGGATCTTCCGCGAACGAGGTCTCGGCCGCAACGAGCGTCCGCAGCTTCTTGTGGCGTACGTCGACGTAGCCGCCCACGTAGTCGATGACCTGGCGGTCCACGGGACAGTAATACAGGGCGTTGATCGTGAAGTCGCGGCGCTCGGCATCCTCTTCCATCGTGCCGTAAAGGTTGTTCAGCTCGGGATTGGCGGAATGCTCCATGGTTCCGAGGGCACCCCGCGAGCGGAATGTCGAAACCTCGACGTACTTTTCCCGCGAGCTGTACACGTGCACGAGGCGGAATCGTCTCCCGATGAGACGGGCCGAGCGGAAGAGCCGCCGAATCTGCTGCGGGTGGGCGTCGGTGGCGACGTCGAAATCCTTCGGCACCCTGCCGACGAGCAGGTCACGGACGGCACCGCCGACGATGTAGGCGTGAAAGCCTGCCTGGCGGAGGCGCCGGACGATCCCGACGGCGTCCGCGTCCAGCAGGGACGGATCTATCCCGTGCTCTTCCTGAGTGTAAATGTGGGCTTTCTTCTGGAGCGTACCGTTGTCTGTTGCGCCGTATCTGAAAAGCAATCTGCAATCCCGTATCAGCGGGTCCGTTCGCAAGGCCCTGCGGGCCTGCTGATGACCTCGCGGGTTGACCATGCGTATCCTAACGGTCCATGGCCGATTGTCAAGCCAGCGCGCCCGAAGGGCGTCGCGTCTCGACCTTTCCTGCCAAACCGATTCGCGCCGGCAGCCTTGACAGCGCCCGGCAGGCACGCGTCTACTACGACCATGGAGACACCCATGCTGTCGATCGCAATGCGCAACGTGCGGACCGCGGTGAAGCCCCCGTCGGCCGCGCCTGCACAGACGTGAACCGCCGCTCCATGTTCGTGGAAACCTGCGATCCCATTCTGCAGTCCATTGAGCGCCGTCCGGTGGGGAAGCACCGCGCCTGGCGCACCTGTCGAAAGGATGCCGGCGAATGAGCGAGCTGATCGAGCCACGGATTCCCAAGGGCTTTCGCGACTTTCTCCCCGAGCGGGAAACACGGCGGCTGGCGCTGCTCCATTCCCTGGGCCTCGTGTTCGAGCGTTTCGGGTATGCGCCCATCGACACGCCGGTCCTCGAGTTCGCCGAGGTGCTCCTGGGCAAGGGCGGCGGTGACACGGACAAGGAGGTCTACCGCTTCACGGATCACGGGGGACGCGACGTTGCCATGCGCTATGACCTCACCGTGCCTTTCGCGCGGTTCATGGCCGCCCACATCGCCGAGCTTCCCCTCCCCTTCCGCCGCTGGCATGCCGCCAAGGCCTGGCGTGGAGAGAACACGCAACGGGGCCGCTACCGCGAGTTCATGCAGGTCGACTTCGACGTCGTCGGGACCGACGCGGCCTCCGCCGACCTGGAGATCCTGCTCCTCATGCGGGAGACGCTGAACGCGCTCGGCATGGAGCGCTCGAAGGTGCACGTCGGTCACCGCGGCGTCTTCAACGCGTTCGTCGGTTCCCTCGGGCTGGAAAAGACCTCCGTCGAGGTTCTGCGCACCATCGACAAGCGGCGCAAGATCGGGGACGAGAAGGCAGCGGAGCTCCTTGCCGGGATCGCAGGCGACGAGAAGGCGCGCCGCATCCTCGCGTTCACGGGCATCGAGGGAACCACGGCCGGGACGCTTGCGAAGCTGAGGGAGACAGTCGGGGCACAGGACCCCGGGATCCGGCGGCTGGAGGAATTGACGCGCTGCCTGGACGAGCTGGGGTGCGCGGACCGGTTCGTCCTCGACCCGTCCATCACCCGCGGGCTCGACTACTACACCGGCATCGTCTTCGAGACGTTTCTCCTGGACCTGCCCGATATCGGCTCGGTCTGCTCGGGAGGGCGCTACAACGACCTTGCCTCTCTCTACACGAAGCAGAGCCTGCCCGGCGTGGGGGCCTCCATAGGCATCGACCGGCTGATGGCCGCCATGGAGGAGCTCGGCCTGGGCGCCGGCACGGCGGGGGCTCCTTCGGTGCTCGTGCTCTTCCTGGAGGACGCGCTGCTCGGCCGCTACCATGCCTACGCGCAGGCGCTGCGAGCGGGCGGCCTGGCCGCGGAGGTCTATCCCGACAAAAAGAAGCTCGCCGTCCAGTTCGCGTACGCGCAGAAACGGGGCATCCCGCTGGCACTGGTCTGCGGCGCCGACGAAGCCGCAGCCGGGCACGGTCGGCCTGAAAGACCTGCGGACCCGCGAGAGCTA
The DNA here is from genome assembly GCA_963768665.1 of uncultured Spirochaetota bacterium. Taxonomy (GTDB): domain Bacteria; phylum Spirochaetota; class Spirochaetia; order SZUA-6; family Fen-1364; genus Fen-1364. Next base: position 35,603 of record CAVYIU010000011.1, read on the forward strand.
TGACGGTCTCAGCCTCGACGAGGCAGCAGCGAAAGCCAGAGAGCTTCTTCGATAACCTGGAGCGATTCCTCCGCCATGGCGGAGGGCAGGTCGGCATGCGTGTGCCACTCGGGATAGTCGATGTCGATGAGGAGGCACGTCGCAACGCCTCTTTCGGCAAACGGCGCCTGGTCGGAGACGATGCCCTTCACTCGGCGCGGCTTGTCCCCCGCGAATGGCGTCCATCCGCGGGCAATGCCGGCGCGGAAGAGGGTCGCGGTCAGCTGCATGCTGGGCTCGTGGCGCAGGACGTGCGCATCGATGTCCAGGACCATACCGGCGCCGCCGACCATGTCCAGGATGATCGCCTCGCCCGGCGCGAAGCCACCGACGGGGTGAGCGGCCAGGTGCGCCGAGCCCAGCGCGAACTCCTTCCCGTCTATGTTCCCCAGGTCCTCGGCGTCGAAAAACGCCACGGCCACGTCCCTGGCCAGGTCCACCGACCCCAGACGCGGAAGCATGTGCAGGAGGATGGCCGTTCCTGAGCCTCCGTCGTTCGCCCCGGGGATGGCTTCCTCCCGGCGGGCGGCATCCGGATCACGGTCGGCGCGCACGCGCGTGTCGTAGTGCGTCCCCAGGAGGAGCGGCCGATGCTGCCCCGCCGCCGCGCCCCCTGCCGTGCGAAATACCCCCACGATATTCGTGCACGAAAGCCGCCTGCCGCGAAACGGCACCCGAAACTCCTGGGGATGGACCTCCGCCCCTGCCGAGCGCAGCGCCTCCACCAGGCCGGCGAGGATGTCGTGGGGCGCGGTTCCCGGCACGCGCGGCCCGAGCGCCACCTGCTCTTCCACGAGGCGCATGCGGGCCCGCCCGGGCGTTCCCCGAGGGGTCTCACTCGATCTGGTGGACAATATGGCCCTCGCGAACGGCCAGCGTCACGCGTTTCGCGGACGGCTCGGAGAACGCCTCGAACGCCGCCTCCTCGAGGTAGCGCATGAGGCTCGCTTCCAGGGCCCGCGCGCCGGTCTCCTTGCGAACGCTCTCCTCCACGATCAGGTCCAGCACGCCCTCCGAGACGACCAGCTCCTTCCCTTCCAGGAGGAACTCGTTGGTGTACTGCGCCAGCAGCGTGGTGTGGAGTATCTGCGAGAGCTGGCCCTTCGTGAGCGCCGCGAAGGGCACGATGCGGCGGAACCGGCCGATCAGCTCGGGGAGAAAGCCGTAGCCCATGAAGTTGCGCGCCAGCATCACGTCTTCTTCCGAGTAGGAGACGGCGATCCGCTCCTGCTCTCCCGAGAGCGGCGATCTGCCGAAGCCGATGTGCTCCTGGCTGTTCTGCTCGATCATCCCCTTGAGACCCGAGAACGCGCCGCAGGCGATGAAGCCCACATCCTGCGTGGACATGACTGTCTTCGGGGCATAGTCGGAATGCGTGTAGTCCAGGGGCACGGGCAGCTCGATGGACTCCAGCATCTTCAGGAGCTCCCGTTGCACGCCGAGACCCGAGACGTCCTTGGTGGTGCCGGCGCCGAAAAGACGGCGCTGTTCTGGCCTGAGGCGAGCTTGTCGAACTCGTCGAGGCACACGATCCCCGTGGCAGCCACGGCCAGGCTCATGTCGGAGGCATAGAGGAGCCGCGTGAGGATGGAGTTGACGTCCTGCCCGACGTAGCCGGTCTCGGAGAACCCCGTCATGTCGATGACCACGGTGGGCAGGCGGAGGATGTCGCGGAACAGGATCTCCACGAGGTAGGTCTTGCCGCAGCCGGTGGGCCCCACGAAGAGCATGGTGGACTTCGGGGGGAGGTCCTCCCGGTGCGCGCCTTCCAGCCAGATGCGCCGCAGCCGGCTCACGTGGCGGTAGGCGCCCAGGGAGATAGCGCGGACCGCCTTTTCCTGCCCCACGTAGCCGCAGGCCGTCACGTGCGCCTCGATTTCGCGGGGGAGCATGACGGGGATGTTCCGCACGAACGCGGCGACCTCCTGGTCGTAACGCTCGGCGCGTGCCCCTTTTTTGCCCGGTGTGAGGATAGCCGCTCTCCTCCCTGAGGACTATAGTGTACACGGCCGGCGATCGCCCGGACAAGAGACGCGGAGAGGAGCCAGCGATTCTCATTTTGCACCTTCAACAGGATCGCGGACCGTCGAAGGGGACCAAGAACGGCGCTTTGAGAGTCGTGCAAAATGAGAATTCGCTCCCTCGGCGTCTAGCCTGAGAACTGCTGGAGAGGAGCTTCATGGATCCGTACGGATTGCCGGTTTACCAGCAGCGGGACAAGATCCTTGCCGCGCTTGCGAAACACCAGGTCATTGTCGTGGAGAGCCCCACCGGCTCGGGAAAGACCACCCAGATACCGCTCATCCTGCACGAGGCCGGCTACACGGCCAACGGGATGGTCGGCGTCACGCAGCCGCGGCGCATCGCCGCCGTTTCCGTGTCGGAGTTCATCGCACGCCAGGTGAAGACCACCATCCCGAAGGTGGTCGGCTACACGATGCGCTTCGAGGACAAGACCGACGAAGAAACCGTCATCAAGATCATGACCGACGGCATCCTGCTGCAAGAGCTCAAGAGCGACCGCCTCCTGTCCCGCTACAGCGTCCTCATGGTCGACGAGGCCCACGAGCGGAGCCTCAACATCGACTTCATCCTGGGCATGCTGAAGGGGATCCTCGCTGCGCGGCCGGAGTTCAGGGTCATCGTGTCGTCAGCCACCATCAACGTCGAGGTGTTCTCGGAGTACTTCGACGGCTGCCCCATTGTCAGCATCGACGCCCCCATGTTCCCCGTGGAAGTGCTCTACGAGCCCCCCGAGGTGGAAGGTGACAACGAGAGCCTCCTCGCGCGGATCGCCGACATCGTGGAGCGCATCATCCAGAAGAAGGTGCCCGGCGACATCCTCATCTTCCTTCCCGGCGAGCTCGCTATAAAGGACTGCGTCCAGATGCTCGCCGACAGGGACCGCGAACAGAACCTCGCCCTCCTCCCCCTGTACGCGCGGCTCTCCCACGAGGACCAGGGCAGGGTGTTCCTCGATTTCCCCGGGAAGCGAAAGGTGATCGTCTCCACGAACATCGCCGAGACGAGCATCACCATCGACGGCGTGGTGCACGTCATCGATTCGGGCCTGGGGAAGGTGAACTTCTACAGCCCGCGGACCTTCACGGAGTCTCTCATCGAGGTGCCGGTGTCCCGCGCTTCCTGCAACCAGCGCCGCGGCCGCGCGGGGCGCACGGCTCCCGGCGTCTGCCACCGGCTGTACTCCAAGAAGGACCATGACGGCCGTCCCATGTACACGATGGAGGAAATCCTCCGCACCGACCTCTCGGAGGTCGTGCTGCGCATGGCGGAGCTCGGGATCGACGATTTCGAATCGTTCAACTTCCTCTCCCCGCCGGGCCAGGAAGGTCTCCGGGCCGCGGAGGAGACGTTGCGCCTGCTCGATGCCCTGGACGAGGACCGGCATCTCACCGAAACCGGCAGGATGATGTGCCGCTTCCCCATCCTGCCGAAGCACGCCCGCATGATCGTGGAATCCATCCGTTCCTACCCGGCGGTCATCGACGAGGTCATCGTGGCGGCGACCTTCCTGTCGGTGAACTCCCCGTTCCTCCTGCCGGCAGGTGAAGAGCTGGAGGCCCGCCGGGCCCACCACACCTTCCGTGACCCCCTGGGGGACTTCGTCTCCTACCAGCGCATCTTCGAAGCCTTCCTCAAGAGCGGCAACAAGGCGCGCTTCTGCGACAGCCACTACCTGGACCTGCGCACGATGAACGAGGTGGCCAACATCAAGGGCCAGCTCGAGGAGATCGTCAGCGACATGGGCGTCCCCATAGGCTCCGGCGGCAACTGGGACGACTACCTCTGCGCGGTCTCCCGCGGTCTCATCCAGTTCGTCTGCGAGCGCACGGGGAAGGGAATCTACCGGAGCCTCACGGCGGACCGCATCCAGATCCATCCCGGGTCCCTCATGTTCCGCGAGAACCCTCCCTACATCGTCGCGGGGGAGGTCGTGCGGACTTCGCGCATGTACGCGCGGTCGGTTTCACCCCTGAAGAAGTCGATGCTGGGGCAGATCTCCCCCCTCCTCGCGTCGGCGTTCGTCCGCGGGGCCCCGGCGGCCGGCGCTGCGGCCGCGGGCGCCGCGTCCGTCGCCCCGGAGAAGAAGCGCGACTTCACGAACCAGATCCGGATCGGGCCGGAGGCGTTCCCCGTGAAAACCATCAAGGGTGGGCGCAAGATGGTGACGCTTCCCTGGGAGAAGCTGCGGCCCGTTCTCGCGCAGATCGCCCCGGCGAGCCTGCCTTCCTTCAGGAATCTCCGGGGGACCATCGTGTGGGACGGCAAGGAAATCTTCTCGGGAATGAAGCTTGCCACGGTGCTCTCGCTGGCCCCGTACCTGCACACCGAGGAAGGAACGTGGGACGAGTGGCCGAACGGGCAGACCTTCCCCTTCGCGTCCACCGGGCGCGAGCTCTGCGCCCATCTCCCCCGCCTCCTGTGCCTCTGCCCACTGGAGGCCAAGGGCAGGCGGCTGGGCTTTCTCACCCTCTACACCGACTGGAAGGGGAACTACTGGTTCAAGGCAGAGAAGAGCCTGCTCACCGCGCGGACAGAAACGCTTGCAAGCCTGGAGAGTCTTGCCGACGAGCCCGGGGAACACTTGTCTCCCGATGACAAGGGGACCGCCGCCCACCTGTACCACCTGATCTCGGAGATGCTGGAAGACTAAGGTCCGCGCGGCCGTCGGCTGCGCTTATGCCTCCGGGAGGACGACTCCCTCGCGCGGCTCGATGAGGATCTCCTCTTTCCCGCGCGCGGAGAACGCGATCACCCCGCGCTTGAGGAGCTGCGCCGTGATGCCCTGCACGTCCTTTTCGCTGATGCCCAGGTGGACAATTGCCCACGAGGTGAACTCGGCCACGGACACGCGGCTGCCCTTGAAGGTCTGGACGCCGCTTTCCCTGGCGTACTGGACGAGCCCGGCGTAGAGCTGGTTCTGCCGGTTGGTGGTGAGGATGTTCTGGATGATCGCGTCGGCGCGCCGGATGCGCTCCGAGAGGACCTTGTTCATCTTGCGCGCGAAGTCGGGGTTGGAGCCGATCATCGATTCGTAGAGCTTCTCGTTGAGAACGAGGACACGGGTGGGCTGCACGGCGACGGCCGTGGCCGAGCGCGGCTGCTTCTCGATGATGGCCATCTCGCCGAACATGTCGCCCTTCTGCAGCGTGGTGAGGATCTTGCTCGACGACGGACCGGTGGCCTTGCGGATTTCCACGAGGCCCTGGATGATGATGAACATCTCGCTGCCTTCGTCGTTCTCCCTGAAGATCACCGCCCCCTGGCCGAACAGGCGAACGTGCTGCTCGAAGGTTTTCTTCTCGATCTTCATCGCGTCCCCCGCTGCCCCATCCTACACCACGTCGGCGGCCAGCGCATCCCCCAGCTCCGCGTGGGAGACCTCCCGCAGGACCATGGACCCCATCGCCGCCGCAAGCACGATCCGCGTCTTCCCCGCCTTCCTCTTCTTGTCACGGAGGATCGCGCCGGAGAGCTCCTGGAGACCGACGCCGGCCTGCAGCCGGTAGCCGTATTCCTGCAGGAGCCGGCAAACGCGGCCGGCAAACGCCCTGTCGGTGACCCCCAGGCGGACACCGGCTGCCAGCGCGCGGCCCATGCCCCACGCAACCGCCTCCCCGTGGGTCCACTGCGAAAAGCCCGTGGCGCTCTCCAGCGCGTGTCCGAAGGTGTGGCCGAGATTCAGGAAGGCGCGCTTTCCCGATTCGCGCGGATCCTCCTCGACGATCGTCCCCTTGACGGCAAGGCTGCGGCGGATCATCTCCTCGACCACGGCGTCATCACGGGCAAGCACCGCTGCCTTCTTCTCTTCGAGGAGCCTGAAGAGGTCCGCGTCACCGATGACCGCCGCCTTGATGACTTCCGCGAGTCCCGAACGGTATTCACGCTCGGGAAGGCCGTGGAGGACCGCGGGGCACACCAGGATACGGGACGCGGGGTAGAAGGAGCCCACGAGGTTCTTGTAGCCGAGGAAGTCGATGCCGGTCTTGCCGCCGAGGGACGCGTCCACCATGGCGAGCAGGGTGGTCGGCGCGAGGATGAGACCGCAGCCGCGCATATAGAGGGACGCGGCGAACGCGGTCACGTCACAGATCACCCCGCCGCCGACGCCGGCCAGCGTGGAGTCCCGGCCCAGCTCCAGGGCAGCGCAGCGCGCGAGGATGGCGCTCACGCTGTTCCAGATCTTGCCCTTCTCACCGGTCGGCAGCTCCACGAGCGCGCTGAGGCTGCCGAGGAGCCCGGAGGTCGTGGTGTCCGCCACGACGAGGTCAGCCACGGGCGCAAGCGGCGCTGGCACGAACTCGACGACGGTGGTCACGCCGGCCACCGTGAAGGCGAGGCTGCTCATTCCACCTCCCCGCCCAGCGAGGAATAGTCGGCGACGAAGTCAGGGTAGGAGACCCGCGCGCACTCGAAGCCCTTCACGGTCACGCCGCCCCGGGTGGCTGCCGCGGCGACCGCGGCGGCCATGGCGATGCGGTGATCGCCGCGGGGGTCGACGGTGCCTGCCTTCAGCTCCTGCGGGCCCTCGACCGAGAAACCATCGTCATGGACCTGGATCCTTCCCCCGAGGCTCTCCGCGAGCCGGGCGATCATCACCAGGCGGTCGCTCTCCTTGAACCGCAGCTCCTCGGCGCCGCGCACCTCGGTGATGCCCCGCGCGAAGAGGCCCAGCACGGCGAGGAGGGGCACCTCGTCGATGAGCTCGGGCACCTCCTCGGGTGCCACGCGCGTGCCGACGAGAGTGCCGGGGCTCACCTCGATGGTGCCCGCCGGCTCACCGAGCGAGACGCTGTCTTCGCGGACGGCGACGGCAGCACCCATGCGCCGCGCCACCTCCAGGAACCCGCAGCGGGTGGGATTGATGCCGCAGCCATCGACGCGGAGCGCGCGGCCCGAGACCAGCGCGGCGGCGATGAAGAAAGCCGCGGAAGAGATGTCACCGGGAATGTCGACCTGGAAACCGGGGAGGTTCTCGACGGGCTCGATGACGATCGAGTCAGCGGCCTGCTGCAGGCCGACGCCCAGCGCCCGGAACATCCGCTCCGTGTGATCACGGGAGGCGATCTTGCCTTCCAGGCGGGACGGCCCATCGGCCCGCAGGGCCGCCAGGAGGAGGCAGCTTTTGACCTGCGCCGAGGGCACGGGCAGGCTCCATCGCACCGGCGAAAGCCGGCCTGTCCCCGCGAGGAAGCACAGCGGCGCATACTTCCCGCCGGACCGTCCCTCAATGCGTGCGCCCATGGACCGCAGCGGCTCCACGACCCTGCCCATCGGTCGGCCCAGGAGGGAACCGTCGCCGCTCAGCACCGAGAAAAAGGGCTGCCCGGCAAGGATCCCGGCCAGGAGGCGTGTCGTGGTGCCGGAGTTTTCGGCGTCGAGGAGCCGTGCCGGTTCCTTCATGCCTCGCATGCCGACACCGGAAGCCGAAAGCAAGATGTTCGACGCCCCCACCGGCGCCCGCGACGGCCCGAACTGCGCGCCGAGCGCCTCCAGGCAGTGCCGCGTGGAGATGCAGTCTCCGGTGGTGAGCGGGTTGCGGATCTCGGACGACCCCGACGCCAGCGTGGAGAGCATCAAGGCCCTGTGGGTGATGGATTTATCGGGGGCGGGGTCATGGTCCCTCCCACCCCGCGCGGGGCGCGGAAAGTCGCGTCCATGGACCGAGCTTACGCATGAGTTACCTTGATGTCAAATGATAGACCTTCACTCGCACTCGACGGCCTCGGACGGTTCTACGCGCACCGGAAAGCCTCGTGGAGCTCGCGCTCGAGGTCGGCCTGAGCGCGCTGGCGTTACCGATCATGACACGCTGGCCGGCGTGGACCGGGCGAATGCGCGCGCGCCGAAGGAACGCGCGCTGACGCTCATCCCCGGCGTCGAGATCGAGATCGAGATGGAGACGCGGCGAGTTCCACCTCCTCGGGCTCGGCCTCGGTCGGGGACCGCGGACCGCGGCTGAACGCCTCCCTGGACCGCCTGCAGGCAGCCCGCGGCGACCGCAACGCGCGCATGGTGGCGAAGATGCGGAAGGCCGGCATCCCATCAGCCTGGAAGAGCTCGCCGAGACGGCGGGCGGCGTAGATCGTGAGCAGGGCACACTTCGCGCGCCTGCTCGTCCGCAAGAAGGTCGTGAGCTCGATCGATGCAGCCTTCAAGCGCCTGATCGGCAAGGGCTGCGAGTTCTACGAGCCGCGCCTGTGCCTGGCACTGGAGGAGGCCACGAGGCTCATCCGGTCCGCGGGAGGGATGGCGGTCGATTGCCCACCCGGTGTCACTGGGCATCAAGGGCCCGGCACTGCGCACGCACATGGCCGCGTGCAGGGACCAGGGGGTCGCGGGGATCGAGGCATGGCACCCCAACCACGCCGTGAAGGAGTGCCACCGGTTCGAGAAGCTCGCCAGGGGCCTGGGCATGATCGTCACCGGCGGATCCGACTACCACGGCGACCACGTGCCTGCCGGAGGCTCGGCCTCACCGCCGGGGGGCGGGAGATCCCCGGACGTGATCCTCGAACTCCCTTCCCGCGGATTGCCATTCCTTCCCGCGGCGCTGAACTATACTCCCCGGCGATGGTCTGCCACCCTCGGCAGCTGGGCAAACCGCAAGGCTCGCGATTACGGCTACGCTCTGGGCTTCCTCTTCCAGGCGTCAAGGAGACCGTCCTTTTCTGCGCCGGAAGACAGGTCGCTTTCCGCGTCCTGGTGCTGCAGATCCTCTTCACGGGTGTCGAGGCCATGAGCATCGTCTCCCTGATCGCGCTGTCCATCGGCGCGGTCATCATCGTGGAAGGCGAGCACCATCCTTCCCCGTTTCGGCCAGACCAGCCTCCTGTACTCGATCCTCATCGTCGTCATCACGCGGGAGCTGGGCCCCATCCTCACGGCGTTCATCATCATCGCGCGGTCCGGGACCGCCATCGCCACCGAGCTCGGCAACATGGTGGTTTCCCACGAGATCGAGGCGTACATCTCGGTCGGCATCAACCCCATGTCCTACCTCGTCGTTCCGCGCGTCCTCGGGTGTCACGATATCCGTCATGGCGCTGACCATCTACTTCAACCTCTTCGGCCTGTTCGGGTCATTCCTCGTCTCGCAGCTCATCAAGCCGGTCCCGTTTCTCGAATACTTGCGCGCGCTGCTGCGCACGATCCAGCTCCGCGACATCCTGTCCACGGTGCATAAAGAGCTTCGTTTTCGGGGTCATCATCTCCGTCGTGGCCACATTCCAGGGATTCAAGGTGAGCATGTCGGTCACCGAGATACCGCGCGCGGCGATCAAGGCGGTCGGCCAGGGATTCGTGCTGTGCTTCCTGGCCGATGCCCTGATCACCCTCATCTACCTATGTCTGAGCACGAACGACCCCGCGCAGGAGCATCATCGCGCTTGATGACGTGCGCTTCACCCTGGGCGGCTACGAGGCCCTGCGGGGCGTCACCGTCTCCTTCCCCGAGGGGCAGAGCACCGTCATCATGGGCCCGTCGGGCTGCGGCAAGAGCACGCTTCTGAAGGTGGCCGCCGGGCTGATCCCGCCGGACTCCGGCAGGGTCCTTTTCAAGGGGCCAGGACATCTTCCTCCTCTCCGAGCAAGGCCATGCGGAGATGCGCGCAGATGAATGGCTTCGTCTTCCAGGACGGGGCGCTCTGGGAGAACAAGACCCTGTTCGAGAACCTTGCCCTGCCCCTGCAGGTCCATTTCCCCGAGCTCACCGCGCGCGGAGGTCGACCGGCGCGTCGTGCGCGCCCTGGAGCGCGCGGGCCTGGAGGACGCGGCATCGCAGAGGCCCGCCGCGCTCTCGGGCGGGGAGAAGAAGATCGCCTCGTTCCTGCGGGCGCTGGTCGACGGAGCCCCGCCTCGTCTTCCTCGACGAGCCGACGCTGTCCATCGATTTTCGCCATGACGGAGCGCATCAACCAGATGATCACGGAGCTGAAGGCGCGGGGGAGCACGATCATCGCCGTGACGCACGACCCCGCAGCTGACCGCCACCCTCGCCGACAGGCTCGTGGTCATGGACGCCGGGGCAGTGCATCGCCGCGGGCAGCTTCGACGAGGTGAAGCGGACCACCGACGCGCGCACGCGGTCCATCCTCGTCCCAGCTCCTGGGGGAGATCGCCTCGTACGACACGGACCTGCTCGCAGCTCTGCTGGACGGCAGAGACGCCGCGAGGACGATGCCCGTGGACAGCTCGACTTGAAGGCGCCCGGGAGATAGGATTGGAAGCGAATGAAGTTCAAGATCCGATTCGCCGACCAGATTGTCGGCCTCTTCCTGCTCGTCGGCGTTCTCGGCGTTGCCGCCATCCTCATTCTCATCGGCATCAACCAGCGCTGGTTCGCGAAGAACTACTACTTCACCAGCCGGTTCGCTTTCCGGTGACGGCCTGTCGGTCGGGATGCCGATCATGCTCAAGGGCTTCGAGATCGGCAAGATCTCGCGCATCTCGCTGAATGACCAGAACGAGGTGGACGTCCGCTTCTCCGTCGAGGACACCTATTACGACCGGGTGCAGCCCAACTCGGTGCTGGAGCTGACCTCCAGCCCCATCGGGCTGGGCAGTCGCTGAAGTTCCATCCCGGGGAACAACCAGGAGCCCGCCGCTGCCGGAGAAGTCGTTCATCCCGAGCCTGGACAGCGACGAGGGCCAGCAGCTCGTCATGGACGAGGAAGGTGGACATTCCCGAAGGGCGAGGACGTCATCGGCTCGGTCATCGCCAAGCTCAATCCCATGCTGGACGAGGCGCAGCGACCATCCTCGAGATCAGGCACGTGGCCGACACCGTGGACGCCGGCATTGCCGGCAGGGGCGGCCCCGCTGGGGACCATGGTGAGCGATCTTTCCACACGCCCGGCGAGGTGAACCGCGCCGTGGACGACATCAACGGCAGGATCGACACGCTCCTGGACAAGGTCGCCGTCATCTCGGACAACCTCAACGACATCTCCGTGCAGACGCAGCGGCGTCATCGGGGATCTCTCCACGAACCTGGACGTGATCTCGCAGAACCTGAAGACCATGACCGGCGACCTGAAGAACACCCAGGGGCTGGCGAAGCGGCTGCTCGATCCCAAGGGATCCATCGACACGTTCCTCAACGACTCCAACGAGCTGTACAACCAGGTGGACAACGCCGTGAAGAGCGCCAACGCCATCATCGCCCAGATCAGCAGCTTCGTGGACTTCATCAACAGCACGCGCCCCCAGGTCACCAGCATACTGGAAAAGGGAAGCGACGACGCTTCATCGGCCAAGGACGTGCTGGAGGCGGCCAAGAACAACCCGCTGCTCAAGGGCGGCGTGCCGCCCGCCGGCCAGCCCACGGCTCCTCTGTCCAGCTACAGGGACGAGAACTTCTGATGCGCGACTCCGCCTGCAGGCCTGCGCTGATCCTGCCGCCTGCTGCTCTGCGCTGCTTGCGGCCTCCTGCTCCACGGCCGCCGAAAGACCGACACGGTGACCACGCGTGAAGACCCAGGCGGCGCAGGACAGCGCCACGGGCGACGGCGTACTTCCGCCAGGGCCGCTATCGACCTTGCGCTGCAGTTCTTCACGCAGTCGCTGACCGAAAACACCTCCATCGACAACGGGGAAGGGATCATCCGGCCTACAACGCGGTCGGGAAGACCTACATGGCCATGGGCTCGCCTCGACATGGCGGAAGACATGTTCCACGCGCGCGCGTGACCGGGCCCGCGACGGCCGGCCCTTCCCTGCTCTTCGTTTCCACCAACAACCTCGGGGAGCTGTACCTCGCGCGCGGCGAGGCCGCACAAGGCGCTCGCGCTCTTCCAGGAAGCGCTCGGCAATGCCCGCGCGGCCCGCGCACCCGCGCGCAGGAGGCGCATCCTCCATCACGACCTCGGGACGGCGCAGAAAGAACCTGGGGAACTCGCCAAGGCGCTCGCCTATTGTGCAAGACCTCCCTGGAGATCAACCTTGCCAACAAGCTCATCGACGAGGCCGCCGCGGACTACTACATGATCGCGTCGGTACACTCGCTGCAGGGCGACTACGAAGAGGCCGACAAGAACGCGCAGCTCGCGCTCGCCTGGACAAGAAGATCGAGAACTCGCCCGGGGATCGCCCAGGACCTGTACGCGCTGGGGCTCATCGCGAAGCAAGCGCAAAGACATCGCCGCCGTCTACGACTATTTCCAGAGATCGTACCTCGTGTTCACCACGCTGGGCCTCGAGACGGAGATGAAGAAAGCCCTTGCCGAGCTCATCGCAGCCGCGGACGCGCTGGGACGGACGGAGGATGCCGACGTGCTACCGCAAGACGCTTGCGGACATGGGGGCATCGTGAGCGGCGCATCGAGGTACCACGGCGCCTGGCTCGAGGCGGCTCGCAGGGTCGGGTTCTTCCTGCGTCCTCGTCCTGGGCGGCGCACTCGGGTCTGCTCATGCCTGGCCGCTCTGGCTCTTTGCCACCGAGAGAGCCGCGCATCTACACGATCATCGCCCTGGCACTCTGGCCGGTGCAGGTCTCTTCCTGGCGGTGCGCGCGATCGTCCGCCGACGCGCGGGCAGCCCGGGACCCGTCGCAGACCGCGACGCGTCACTTCTACGGTGCCTGCTGTCGACCCTGGCGACACTCGTCGGGATCGCGGGCGCCTACCTGGCGGCCGCGCTCCTTTTCAGGGGACTCTGGATCATCGCGGCGGCCGCGCTGCTCGTGTGGGCGGCTCTGCTCTGGGTCCTGGGCACCGCCGCCGGGCGGAAGGCGCGCAAGGCGCGCGCGGAATCCTGCCGAAAATAAGAGGTAGGTGAACCAGCACGCTGCCGTCCTGGTCCTGATCGCTCGTCTCCTCGGCCCTGCACGCCAGCACTGCGGCCCGGCATATACCCGTGATGATACGTCGCTGAGCAGGGACGACAGCCCTGTTCGTCCAGCAGCAGTCGGCGCTGGATGACTTCCGCAGATCGCTCGAATCCCGCGATCGCGGAGACACGCCGGTCTTCCCGCCCGTCGACCTCTTCGCGTACTCAAAAGGCCCACGGAAGACCTGTTCTCCCTGAACGCGCGCTCGGGCCTGCGCTACGATACCCTTGCGACCCTGAACGCGGCAGCGGCAAAGGACGTGTTCAACGCGCAGATCCAGCATCCTCATTCCCAGCCAGGACGGCCTGTTCGTCAACAATCCTCCCGCGGCGAGCTGGAGGAGCATGATGCTCTCCACGCGGACTGGCGGACGGCAAGAAACCCCAGAGGCTCGTCTGGTCCGTGACGGCACGCGCGAGTCCCTGTCTTTTTCCCGGCGAGTCCTTCTCCGCGATGGAGCGGACCTATTTCCTCGGCATGCTCTTCGGCCTCCCATCGACAGCCGCGCATCACCTCGCTGTACGGCTGGCGCCACGACCCGTTCACGGGAGCGCGAGTTCCACGACGGGTCGATTTCGGCGCCGCGGAAGGGACCGAGGTGCACGCGGCGCGCGACGGAGCGGTCGAGGAGGCGGGGACAGACGAAGTGCTGGGCAATTACGTCGTCCTGACCCACCCGGCGGCGGCTACCAGACCGTCTATGGACACCTCTCCGCGATTCGTGTTATTATGAATCAGAAGGTAACACCGGCGCGTCATCGGCTCCGTGGGCCATACGGGGCGTGCCACGGGTCCCCACCTGCACTTCGAGGTGCGGACAAAGGGACGGAACCACGGACCCCTTGCAGCTGCTGGCGATGAGCATGAAAAAGAATTAAAGTTCATGCGGGCACGATGACGATAAGAAAGGTGTTGGTGTCCAAGATATAGTTCCCCTCCCAGTTTACTATGTCGAAAGACACCACACCAGGCAGGCCGGCTCCTTCGGGGGCCGGCCTCTTTTTTTGGGCTGCGCTCCGGTGGCTCCGGCCGTGCGCTCCCGTTGACAAACCCCCTCGTGCTTCTTATCCTTTTTATGTGCATTAACCCCCCGAAAGAGATCCCTTTCGAGATAATGCTGATCGTCGCATTCGCCGTTCGCCATGCGTCATCGGTGTTCTCCTCGGCATGGCCTCGCAGCTGACACGCAATCAACCCGTGCACGAGCAGTTCACCGAGCACCAGCGGCCGCTTCCCACGAAGATCCTCGACATCAACGACCGTGAGATCACCGAGTTCTTCGGCGACCAGAACCGCGAGCTGGTCACCATCGACCAGGTCCCGCAGTACCTCATCGATGCGCTGATCACGCGGGAAGACCGAACTTCTACCCCACCACGGGTTCAGCCTGCCGGGGCTCATGCGCGCCTTCTTCAACATGGTCACGGGCCACTACGTCTCGGGGGGAAGCACGATCACCCAGCAGCTCGCCGGCCGGCTGATGCGGATCCGCGACCGACATCTCCATCAAGCGCAAGCTCGTGGAGCTGTGGTGGGCCATCCAGATGGAGCGCCGGTACTCCAAGCAGGAGATCCTGGAGATGTACCTGAACGAGATGCCCTTCGGGTCGGGCAACGTCGGGCGTCCAGGCGGCGAGCAAGTTCTACTTCGGCCACCCCGTCCAGGAGGACACCCTTGCCGAGTCGGCCATGCTGGTCATCCAGCTCGCCAGCCCTTCCGTCAACAGCCCGATCAAGAACCCCGAGCGTGCGCGCAAGCCTGCAGCGCGACACGCTGGACGAGATGGTGGCGCTGGGCTACGTGACGAAGAAGGAAGCGGATGACTCGTTCAACGATTACTGGTCCACCTACGACTATACCCGCGCCAACTCCAGCGCGTTCCTCGACCGGGAGGACAAGGCGCCCTACTTCAGCGAGTACATCCGTGGCCAGCTCGAAGACCTCCTCCTCGGCGCCTACGACATGCTCACCGACGGCCTCGTCGTCCACACGACGCTCGAACCTCGACGACCAGAGGATAGCGGATGACCGGATGGCGCAGGACATCGACAAGGTCAACGACCTCTACCTCAGCACATCCGGTGCCAAGACCGCATCGTCGAACAGCGCGTTCCTCCCCGTCATCGACATGCTGGGGTTCACGTTCGACGTGGACGACCTCATGAACCGCAACCGCAACGCCACGGGAAATGCCAAGAGGGACTACGCGAAGCGCGTGGCACCCATCGTGGAGCTCGCCTCCTCGCTCTTCAACATCCCGCGGACCCAGGAGGTGACGGCCGCGGGGATGGACTCGTCGCTTTCTATCACGCGCAACACCCAGGTGCAGGGCGCCCTCGTCTCCATCGACCCCAGCAACGGCTACATCCTTGCCATGGTGGGGGGACGGAAGTTCTCCCGCAGCGACCAGTTCAACAGGGCATGGCAGTCGCGGCTGCGCCCGGGATCTGCGTTCAAGCCCTTGTACTATTCCGCCGCCATCGAGTCGAAGAAGTTCACCGCGGCATCCCGCATCCTCGACGCCCCGGTGATCTTCCACAACGCGGACGGCACCATCTACGAGCCGCTCAATTTCAAGGGTGAGTGGGTGGGCCCGGTCCTGCTGCGTGACGCCCTGGCCCATTCCATGAACATCCCGTCCCTGCGCGTGCTGGACGGCATCGGGTTCGACGCGGCCATACAGCAATCCAGCAGGATGCTGGGCATCACTGACCCGGTGGAGATGGCCAAGCGACATTTCGACAGGGTCTACCCGCTCGGCCTCGGCGAGCCGGTTGCCGTCTCGCCGCTGGAGATGGCCCGCGCGTTCTCGACGTTCCCGAACGGCGGCCGTGAAGTCGTTCCCGTGGCCATCCGCTACATCGAGGACCGCAACGGAAGGATCATCAAGTCGCCGGCCCAGGACACGATGGCGCAGGAAAGCAGGAAAGGCTCCGCGGCGCAGCTCATGAGCCCGCAGACCGCCTACATCATGACCACCCTGCTCCAGAGCGTCATCACGTCGGGGACCCTCGGCGGGAGCCGGCGAACATCCTCAACGTCTGGGACGACAAGGGGATGGCTTTCGCCGCAAAGACGGGGACCACGCAGAACTGGCAGAACGCGTGGACCATCGGCTTCTCGCCCTACGTCACCACCGCGGTGTGGTACGGGTTCGACCGGGGCAACCGCTCCCTGGGAACGGACCTCACGGGCGCCGCGATTGCCGGCCCCACCTGGGCCAAGTACATGAGGGACATCCACAAGAACCTCGCACCGAAGCGGTTCACACGGCCCGACGCGGGGCTCGTCGACGTGGTGGTCAGCTCACTCTCCGGCCTGCTGCCTGACCCCCAGATTCCCTCGCAGAAGACCCGCAAGGAAATCTTTCTCGCGGGGACGGAGCCGAAGACTTTCGACACGCTCGCCGCCGATTCCAGCAGAACCGGCTCGACAACGCCCTGCAGTACCTGAAGCAGGACCTCCAGGGCAGTTCCGGCCTGGGGACAGCGGCATCACCCTTCCCTCGATCGACAGCTCAAGCGGGGGAACGACTCCTGTGAATCCCAACCTCGACTGACAGGAGACCGTCTCGATGCGCGTGTATACCAGGGATCACACGTGGGTGCTGGCGGAGGGAAACCAGGCGAAGGTGGGCATCTCCGACTTTGCCCAGTCCGAGCTCGGCGAGATCGCGTACGTCGAGCTGCCGGCAGTCGGCCGCCGGGTCCAGCGCGGGGAGGTGGCCTGCACGGTGGATTCCCTGAAGTCGTCCAGCGAGATCTACTCTCCTGTCTCGGGAACGGTCGTCGCCGCGAACGCGGTGCTCTTCGCCGAGGAAAAATGCACGCTCGTCAACAGCGATCCCCTCGGGGACGGCTGGCTGTTCGTCATCGAGATGAGTGACCCGGGGGATCTTGGCCTGATGCTTTCCGAGAGCGAATACGAAACGTACGTGAAGGGCCGCTGACCCGTACGCGGGCCGGCCGCTGACCCGTACGCGGGCCGGCCGCTGACCCGTACGCGGGCCGGCCGCTGACCCCGCCTACCGCCGCGGGCGCGAGACGAGCGCCCGGAACCACCCCTGCACGCGCAGCGCCGCTCGGCGCGCGAAGGAAAGCGTCGCCTGGAAGCTGAAATCCTCGGCTGCTTCTTCCAGCGTGAACAGCGGCCCGTAGCGCTTCACGAGCTCGCTCCAGTGCCTGCCGACGTAGACGTAGAGATCCCCTTCGGTTGCCCCGGGGAATCGCGCGAGGAGATTGCCCTCCCGGATGATGCGAGCGATGGGCTCGTAGACATTGTCGAACCAGGAAACGGCGGCCTGCTCGAACGGAATCTCCTCCGTCTTCTTGAGGTTGATGTACCACTTGTGCTCGCGGATGTGGGAAAGGAGCTCGTCGTAGCGTCCCACGTCGCTGAACGCGATGTCGCAGGCCGGGCGCAGCGCGTCCAGGTGCGTCGTCGCGAAGAAGCGTTTTTTCTCGAAATCGATGACGGCGCTCTTCAGCTCGTCCATCCCCATGGAGGGAGACAGGGTGATCTCCGAGGAGAGAGAAATCACCTCCGCGTCGATGAACGCGGCTCCCCGGGACTTCGCGACGGAAACCCTGTGGTTGCCGTCCCGGACGAAGTAGACGCCGCCGAGCTCGAACACGTTGATGGCCGGCAGCTCCACGTTGCGGTAGTGGGCCACGTCCACGCTTATCCATCGCTTTGCCATGGTGTCGTGGCGGGGGAGAAACGCCCTGTTGAAGTCCTTGTAGCGGCCCTCGCTCCCGACGATCTTGGCGATGGGGATGGTCTTCATGCCGCGGTAGGTCTCGGAGCTCGGGCGCAGGAGCGCGCGGACGTCGCCGAGGGACAGCATCTCGTCGTTCTGCGGCTTGAGGAGCGAGAGGATCCTCATGAAGGTGGCCCGGGTCCTCAAGCGGCTGAAATCCGACCGCGCCATGGAGCTGTAGACGCGCTCGTTGCTCATCGTGCCCGTCTCCAGCTCGATCACCACGTGGTCATAGGCGTTGATGATTGTGGTGGAGCCGTAGCGCGCCTCGCGGGCCGCGTTGCGGTCATAGAGATGTACGTGCCCGTGCACGAGGTAGCGGGGCTTGAACGTGCGCATGAACCACAGGAAGAAACGGAAACCGGTGTGGCAGGGGTCGGGAAGGTCGTTGATCCCGTAGGGCGGTGAATGGGTGAGGAGCACGTCCAGGAACCTGCCGTGGAAAACGCGGTGCCAGAGGAGGCCGGGAAGCAGCCGCAGCATGGCGAGGAACATGGAGAGGTCGGTGTACTGGTTTTCCCCTCCGTTGTAGAAGATACTGCCGCCGAGACCGGCGACGATCAGCCCTCGCACCCTGACGACCTTTCCCTCCACGCAGGTCGCCCCCACGCTCCGCGCCGCCTCCCACTGGGGAGTTTTCGTGAAGAACGGATCCTCGTGACGCATGTAGTCGCGCCCTGTTTTCCGTGTGGTGGTTGCCGAAAACGAAGTAAAGCGGCTTGTTCAGAGTGCTGACCACGAAATCGTAGTAGCCGAACGTGAGATCCCCGCAGCTCATGACGAGATCCACCTTGCCGTAGCGGCCCTTGAGGCTGTTGCTGTAGATCAGGGGGTCGACATGGTCGGCCAGGCAGAGGAGCTTCATCGCTTGCCACTGAATATAGTGAATCGCCCCCGGGGTGCAACGCGCCCCGCCTGCCCCCCTGCGCGGAATCGGGTCAAGCCCGCGCGCCCGGTACCGACGATAAAAGTGACGGTATCCGCCCTGCGCAGGCCGGGCACGCATCGACGCCGCGGGTATGGCGCGCTATACTTTGTCAGGGGGGGGCCTCTGCGATGAGAATACGAGTCGGGCTGGCATGCGTCTTTTTCAGCGCCGTCACTGCCGCGTTGGGAGCCTCGACGTTCTTCGACAAGGGAGAGGCGCTCTTCGTCCAGAACAAGCCGCAGGACGCACGGCCGCTCCTGGAAAGCGCGCTGAACGACGATCCTTCCAATGAGAAGGCGTACCTGTACCTCGGCATCGTCTACCAGCAGCTGGGGGACACGCAGAAAGCCATCGACACCCTCACCAGGGGCCTCGGCGTCGCCGCCTCGTACAAGGACCTCTTCTACTACAACATCGGGAATGACCTTTTCGCCCGCAAGGACTTCGCCAAGGCGTCCGACGCCTACACCAGCGCCATCGCCACGAACGGGAACCTGGCGGATGCCTATCTCAACCGCGCCAACACCCGCCTGCAGCTGCAGGTCCTCGACGGCGCCCTCGCTGACTACACGCTGTTCCTCCAGCTCAAGCCCCAGGACCCGCAGAGAACGAGCATCGAGAAGATCATGGCGCTCATCCGGGGGGTCCAGGACGACCAGGCCAAGGCGCAGGCCGCGGCCGCTGCGCGCCAGCAGGCCCTCATGAATGACGTGCTGCAGAGCCTCAACAACGCGGGCGGCGACACGACGAACCTCACCGTCGAATCGATCAAGGGCCAGGCCGACCCCGTCGACGTCGATATCAAGGACTGAAACAAATGGACAAGAACCAGCAGAGGAAAGGCCGCGCCGGCGGCCGCACCGCCCCCCCGCGCGCGCCGCGGCAGAAAGCCGCCGCCAGGCGGGGCGTCTCACGCGGGCTCCTCGCCGCCATCCTGGTAGCGGTGGCGGTTCTCGCCGTGGGCGGAACCATCGGGGTGGTCTCGCTCGTCCGCTCGGCCGGCGCGGGGGGCGCGTCCCAGGGCAGCCTGGCCGACAGCCTCAAGAAGGCCGCCTACTACGCGGACCAGGGGGAGTTCCAGGAAGCGCTCAACATCCTCAACACCCTCAGCTTCGACGATCCGAAGGTGAAGGCGGCGCTCGACAGCGTCCTGAAGCAGAAAAAGGCCGCGGACGACGCGGCGAAGCAGACGGAGCTCGCGGCGCTGAAGGCGCAGCAGGACCAGCTGAAGGCCGGCCTCGCCCAGCTCGGCGACAGCCTGAAGGGCCAGAAGCCTCAGCAGATCGTCGTGCAGCAGCCGGCGGCCGTGCCGGAGGACGCCACGGCCAGGGACAAGGAGAACCAGAAGAAGGTCCAGGACCTCATGACGAAGGGCGCCGCGTCCTTCAACGCCGGGCGCTTCACCGAGGCCCGCAAGAGCTTCGAGCAGGCCGCGACGCTCGCCCCGGACAATTCCGACGCGCTCGGCTACACCGGCCTTTCCTACCTTCGCGAGAATCCTGATGATGCCGCCAGCGTCCAGAAAGCGGTGGACTACTCCAACAAGGCGATCGACAAGAACCCCGACAACTGGGTGCCGCACAAGACGCTCGGCGAGATCTACGACAGCCGCAAGCTCGCCGACGATGCCATGCGCGAGTACAAGACGGCCACGCGGCTGAACCCCAGTGACGCGGATTCCCTCTACGCGCTGGGCAAGCTCCAGTACAGGGCCAAGCTGTTCCCCGACGCACTGAAGTCATTCGACAGCTGCGTCACGCTGCGGCCGGATTTCACGTCGGCCATCTTCAACAAGGGCATGGCGCAGGTCCAGCTCGGCGACAAGGTGAAGGCCGTGGATACGTTCAAGTCGGCGATCACGACGAAGAAGGACTTTGCCGACGCGTACTACATGGTGGGGTACCTCCTGAGGGACAAGGGAGATACGGCGGGAGCGCTGGACTCGTTCAAGTCCGCTGCCCAGTTCGCGCCGACGAACGCGGGCTACACGAGGGAGCTCGCGGCCGCCTACATGGCCAGGGGCGACTACGCGAACGCGGAGACGACGCTCGCCAGGGCGTTGTCCATGGAAGCAGACAACACGATCGCCAACTACAACATGGCGCAGGTCAAGGTGAAGCTTGGCAAACCGCGGGAGGCCCTCCCCTTCGCGCAGAAGGCATTTGACTCCGACGGCGGGTCGGCGAGCAGCTCCTATATCCTCGGTTTGGCAAACGAGAAGCTCGGCAACACGCGATGACGCACTGCGCTTCTACGCGCAGTCCGTCCAGAAGGACCCCAAGTTCACACCTGCGCTGATCAACCTGGGCGCCCTGTTCGAGAGAAGGGAAGCCCGGACAAGGCGCTGCCCCTGCTCCTCGCTGCCCAGGACATCGCCCCCGGCTCCTACGAGGTCCAGAACAACCTCGGCAACGTCTACCTCCACCAGCAGCAGTACCAGGACAGCATCACGCACCTTTCCAAGGCCATGACCATCCAGCCCGGCTCCGCGGTCACCGAGTACAATCTCGGCCTGGCGTACACGGAGAATGGGCAGACCACGGAAGCCAAGACGGCGTTCCTCGACGTCCTCTCCAAGGATCCGACCAACATGGACGTGTACGTGAAGCTCGCGAGGATTTTCATCAAGGAAAACAACGCGAAGGACGCCAAGGATCTCCTGACGAAGCTCATCGCCAAGAACCCCAAGCCGGACATCAAGGATGAAGCGCAGAAGCTCCTCGACCAGCTGAAGTAGCGCCGGCCGACCCGGGTACGGGTCAGCGGCCGGCCCGGGTACGGGTCAGCGGCCGGCCCGGGTACGGGTCAGCGGCGGGGCACGGGACGATCCACGAGCCGCAGCAGCCCTTCCTCGGAGATCTCGTGCCAGATCGGCCTGCCGTGAGGGCACCGCGGGACGGGGAGTGCCAGTGCCTGGATGCACAGCTCCACGGCCGTCACGGGGTCCACGCGGTCGCCTTCTTTGATGGCCATGCGGCAGGCCGCGCCGGCCCTGAAGGCGTAGTGCCATTCCGGGCCGCCCGGCCGCGCGGAGAAGCTCTATGAGATTCGCCTCGGGAAGCGCCTTGAAGTCCTCCGAGAGTGACACCACCTCGCAGGCGCCGGCCCCTGCCAGCCGCACGACAACTCCCAGCGCCTCCAGCTCGTGCTCCGCGCGCTGCAGGCGCCGGGACTCGTCCTCCGAGACATCGAAGCTCAGCGGGAACAGCAGCTCCTGCAGGGCCGGGACGCGGCTTCCCAGCCGCTCGAAGATGATCCGTTCGTGGGCTGCGTGCTGGTCCATGAGGATGCAGCCGCCCGGGCAGCTCGAACAGCAGGAACACGTTGAATGCCTGACCCAGGTAGCGGACAGGAGGTCGATCCTCTCCTGAAGGTCCTCCGGGCGCCGCGCCCGGCCTGACCGGCACGGCGAACTCGCGGCGGCCCGGCGCCGTGGACGGGGCGAACGGGATGGAAGGCTGGGAATTGCCGACCCGCACGGTGGCAGCCGCTGCCCGCTCCGCCGGCTCCAGGACGGTTCTGACCGCCGCGGATACCGCATGACGGACGTCCGGAAGGTTGCGGAAGCGCACCTCTTTCTTGGCGGGATGGATATTGAAGTCCACCAGCGAAGGATCGATCTTCACGAAGACGAAGGCCGCGGGGAACCAGCCACCCGGAATGAAACCCGCGAAACCGTACTCGGCAGCCTGCAGGAGCCCGAACTCCGTGACGCGGCGGCCGTTGACGAACGCCTGCAGGAGTTTCCGGTCACGCCTGCGGACCTCGGGATCACCGGCAACCACCGTGACGGAAAACCCCTCCCCTTCCGCGGCGCACTCGCGGAGCATCCGGCCGTCGAGGAGAGAGCCGTAGACCGCCGCAATCCTTTCGACCAACCCCGCCGCGGGATACGCGGCTTTCAGGTCGCCGTCAGTTGATCAGTCGGAAGGCGATCCCGGGATGAGCGGCCGCCCTGTCCATGAATATCGAGCGGCAAAGGCCGGACTCCGCGGAGATGCTGCGGAGAAACTTCTTGCGCGCCGGGTAGTTGAAGAAGAGCTCGGAGACATCGACGACTGTCCCCGGGCGTCCCTGCGCCACCTCGAAGGCAACCCGGCTGTCCCCCGTGGATCTCGAGCCTGTGCGGCGCATCGGTTCCCCCCGTGGAAGCTGGTGATGGAAAGCCTGCTGCACAGCGCAATGCTGCGACAGCGCTTCTCCCCGGAAACCCAGGCTGGTCACGCGGAGGAGGTCATCCTCCGATTCGATCTTGGAAGTTGCGTGGGGCTGCCATGCCAGCGACAGGTCCTCGGAGTCCATGCCCGGCGCCGTCGTCCACGACGCGGACGCGCCCCGTGCCTCCTGCCTCCAGGGAACATCGATGGAGGAAGCGCCGGCATCGATGGCGTTATCCAGCAACTCCCGCACAATGGAAAACGGCCGGTCGATGACCTCGCCGGCCGCTATCTTCCTGGATACCTCGTCCCGGAGGAGGTGATCCTCCGGGACGAGGGGCGGTGTCAGGCATCGGCCTACAGGTGCACCGTCGTCTCGATGGAGAGGGTCGTGTCCAGGTATGGCAGCAGCCCGCCAGGGGAGGTGGGATCGTAGAGGACGTTGCCCGTCACGGGATCCCGCCTTGCCGTGGTGGTGTACAGGAGCGTCACGTCGAGGTTGTCGGTCACGGGGTAGTTGACAGTGGCGCTCACGACCGTGTTGGCGTCGAAAAGGCGTCGGCCCGTTCGTCGCCTTGTCTGCAGGATCGTCGGCATGAAATTCGTCCGCTCGTAGGAGATGGTTCCCCAGATGTTGACGACGGGGATCACTCCCTTTTCCAGCGTGAACTTCGCAACGAAGTGATCGTTGCCGAACGTATAGGCACCCGAGGCGTCCTGCGTCCACGGCCAGAAGTAGCTCAGGTTCAGGCTGAAGAGCTTGTTGACAGGACAAGCCCGCCCTCGCCATAGATGCCGAGAGTCTGCGTGCTGTAGTGGCGGCAGAAGGGTCATTGAGGTACGTCAAGCACGCTGTGCCACCAGCGTTGTACGCGTGCGCTCGTAGTCCGCGCTGTAGAATCTGCGGCATGAACGAGCCGGTATAGTCCCGGAACTCCAGCCGCCACGTGAAATCCTCGATGATCAGGTTGCCGAAAAGCCCGCCGCGACTCCCCAGTTCTTGAGGGGGAGCGACCGCGTTGGGGTCGTAGATGGCATTCGAGGCGAACCCTGGGGGTATTCCTGCGTACCGGGGCTGTCGGTGCCGACCGGAAGTACGGGAGCATGGCGGCGCCGTCCGCAAAGGCGACAAGGCTGAAGAAATCGCTCTCGACGAAAGGCAGGTCGAGGTCCACGCCGGGGTTGATGAAGATCGGGTCCCCGACAAGCCGCGGGTCACGGCCCCACCACCGCTCGCCGGCCAGTCCTTGGCGGGGTTCGAGATCCACGAGCGGCGGAGAATCCCGAGCGCGGCCTTGAAATCCTGGGACCGGCCGGATATAGATCCTGCCGCCGAAGATGTCCGGGTCGGATCGAGCTGACGTCGTTCACCATGCCTCGAAGCCGAATCCGCCGAAGTCGACCCCCAGCGTTCAAGCCGACCCGGCGCACGGCCGGGAAAGTCAGCGTCATTGGCGAAGTCGCGCATGATGAGGCCGTGCCCGATGGTGATGTCGTCCAGGTTCCCGACCTTGAAGAAGAACGGGTCTCTCTGCCGTCCCCACTCGATGTACTTGATCTTGAGCAAAAGGTCGTCGGCGAAGTCCACCGATCATCGCCGAAGAGGTCGTGCTTCGACTGGGATCGGTGCCGAAGCTCCACTCGTTGTTCCCCAGCGGCTTGTACCAGTCGTTGGGATTGAACATGTCGCCCTGTGTAGATGATGGGGAGATAGAGCGAGGCCTTGAGCTTGCCGATGCGTGAAAGTCGGCTCCGGATGATCACCAGTCGAGTAGGTCGTGCCCGCCGATGGTGATTGCCCCGATCTCCATGCCCAGGATGTCGCGGAGCTTCGTCATGATCCCGTCAACGATCGCGTTGGGCTTCGAAGCCTGGGCGCCGGGGGAGTGGTGGGCGTGGCAGCCTGCCCCGTGGTGCTGCGGTGGGAGTGGCGGGCGTGGATGCCGCCTGGTTGGCCTGCTGGTCGAGGTAGGCCTGGTTGATGCCGCCTCGGCGTCGGCAACGTCGCGCTTCACGAACCCATCCCCTGCTGGGCCGCGGCCAGGGCGTCCGCGGTGAGCTGCGTGAAGCTGGTTGGACAAGGTGTCGAAGCTGAAGCCCGCGCCGACGTCGGTGACCGCGTCCGCCGACCTGCACGCAGGCCGTGCCCGAGTCGTGGTGAGCCGCGATGTTCAGGAACTCGATGATGACGTCGGAGCCGCGGACACCGCAGACCGCCGACTGCGTCTTGATCTGGTACTGGTCCTTGCCCGAGGCGGCTGCCCGCCACGGTGCGGATCTTGCCCGACGCGAGGGAGAAGACGTCCGCGCCCTTCGTCAGGTCGGATCGCAGTCCCTCGACTTTGAAGCTGGTCCCCCGCGGCGATCTTGATGATGGTCTTCGTCGGGTCGATCTGCAGCTCGGCCACGTCACCCTTGCCGGTGAGCACGGTCCAGCCGGCTGGCAAGCGTGTCCCCGTCCTGGGGATCGGCCACGACGGCGCCCTTGGCGTCCATGCACCTCGAAAGTGCCACTGTTGTTCGTGTGATAGACAAGGGTCACCGTGGTGCCCGTTCGGCTGTGCGTTTGCCGGCGCCGCCTGCGCGAAGAGCAGCCCGGGGAGAGCCAGGAGGGCTGCAAGCACAAGCACGCTGGACAGTCGTATCCTCATTGCTGTCCTCCCTTTCCTAGAACAGCGAAATCGAGCTCTGCAGCCCGGACGTGACGATCCAGGGATTCGGCGTCGCCGTCTGATCATACGCGAGCTTGTAGACGAACGAAATCACCGCGGGACCTGACTTGAAGTTCACCTGTGCCTGGATGGCCGCGTTGGTCGGATCGATAAGGGATGCGAAGGTGTCAATGGCCTTTTTGTCGTAGCTGAAGTCGAACGTTATCCCGGGCACGACTCCCTCCGCAAGGGACAATATACCACGGAGGTGCGGATATACCACGAGAGCCTCTTCCGGCGTCACCGACGCGGGGTCCGTCGGGCCGGTGAAAGGACCGTCGAGGCTGACGTTGAAGATGAGTTTGTCACCAAGGAAAGTGGTGCCAAGGCTTGCGAGCCACCCGATGGAGGCGGGAACAGTGCCCGCGTTGCCTTCCCCGGTGACAAGGTTGTACTGCTGGTCGCGGAAAAGGTCATATGTCGGGCCGAAATAGTCGGGGATGAAGTTCGCCCCCAGCACGCGGAACTGGAAGCCGTACGTGAAGATGCTGATCAGCTTTCCCCCGATGCCGACCATCCCGCCCCAGCTGGAGCCCTGGAGAGAAGCGACGTCGGTGTAGGCGAGCATGGTCGCGACATTCGGAACGTTGATGACCGGCAGGCGCACGTCGGCGCCGAACGCGGAGACCGTGGCCGGTGTTCCTGTGCCCGAGGAGACAGTGTCGAGGTATGGCTGGGTGTCAGCGGCGTAGGAGACGCCGAGCTCGAGGCCCTTCAGGATCGGGATCCCGGTCTGGACGAGCGGCCGAACGTACAGCCGCGCTCCGAGGACGTCCAGGGCCGCCACGTTGCCGATCACCGCCTCGATGCCGACGTAGGGGAACTGGAACAGGCTCCCATCCAACCCCGCCTGGAGGCCGAAGTGCCTGGTGGTCGGAAGGAAGAGGGTGTTGTCGTAGTCTCCCATGATGAAGCCGTCACCGAGCGTTCCATCGGTGAAGGATCCGAACTTCAGGAACAGGGGATCACCCCTCTGCGCCCAGCGAATGTACATGATCTTCGGCAGGTACAGCGCCGCCACGGACTGGAAGGTGATGGGTCCCGGGGGAACCCAGTCGGCAGTGCGGATCTGGAAGGAGCTGTTGACCCCCGTGAACCGGTAGTCGATGACGATGGCGAGACCGATGCCGAAATTGCCGAACGAGATATCCGGCGTGAATCCCAGGGATTGATAGGTGGTGGTGGGCGAGCCGGTGCTCGGGTCGGGCTCGTTGAACATCTGCACGCCGATACCGAGGTCCATGTTGAAGGCAAACCCGCTGGAGGGACCGGCCGCCTGCGAGAAAGCGGCTCCCGCCGCGAGCACGCACAAAACAACGACCGCGAGGCGCTTGAACGTCGTAGACATGGGGACCTCCTTCAATCCTGCCAGTATTATATCTCCCGGCGGGTGCAAAAGCCATCGTCAGCGGTTCAGAACAGCGTTTCTCAGTTTGACGCCGAGGGAGCGAATTCTCATTTTGCACGACTCTCAAAGGGCCGTTCTTCTCTCAAAGGGCCGTTCTTCGCCCTTTTCAAGGGTCTGCGATCCTGTAGAAGGTGCAATATGAGAATCGCTGGGTTCAGAACGTCAACTTTCCTTCCAATGAGATCTGACCCGCAACGCGCCATGCCAGCGCCCCGTCGCCGACATTCTCTGCGTCGACGCCGAGGCTGACCGCGCCCTTGATGCTCACGTGCTTCTCGAACACCAGGGACGTCGCGTGGCCGAGAACGAGCGTGAAGGGATGGTACGAACCCTGGTCCTGCCAGCCGATGGTCAGATCGACGCTCTCGTGGTGCTGGAGGGTACCGCTGCCTGCCGCCTCCGCCGGCAGGAGAGGCAGCCGTATCCCGTTCGGCGGGCGCGACTTCCAGTCGTAGAGGACCTGGAGATCGTTCGACACCATGGTCACAGTCGTCTGCTGCTCATGAAGTGATTCCACGACCGACAACGCATTGTCGGACATTCCGGTGAACGTCGCATACCCGGCGGCCGAGAGTGTGGTAAGCGCGGGGAGCTCCCCCGGCGTGCCGTCCAGCGCGGCGCCGAGGCTGAGACTGTACTCATCGGTGCGCACCCCGGGCAGCAGCGGGTACGCGCCGAGCGCGCCGAAGAGGTTCACGGCCTTTGTCGTCACCTGCGGTGCGACGTGGTAGACCGTCTGCGACAGATCAGCTGTCTGCTGGAGCTGCTGCTGAACCGTCAGCTGGACGCTGGACGGGACCAGGAGGTCCATCAGGTGGGAGCCGTAGGGCCTCTGCGCGGAAAGCGTCAGGGTGGGAGTGTAGGATCCCTGGACGCTGCCGGCCCATGCAGGGAGAACGACGCCGGAGTTGTCCGCGAAGACCTCTGCCAGGGGAACCAGCGTGAGCAGGTATCCCTGCATCCCCAGGACCCGCACGAGCTCGTCGGTTTCCGCCGTGAAGCGAGGTCCCGCCGCCGGAACCGTTGTGAGGGAGAGCGCCCGCTGGTAACCCAGGTCCAGCGTCATGTCGGACGCGTCCCCTTTCCCGATCTTTGCCCGCAGGTCCAGTCCGATAGCCGCGTTGTTCTGCTGTGTGAACCCGGAGGCCGAGTAGCCGTTCGCCAGTGTCCCCGCGCTCGTTTCGAGAGTAAAGCCCAGGGGCGCCGCCGGCATGCCCAGCTTCACGTCGAGGGACTCCGTGCGCTGGATGTCGCCACCCTGCTCCCATGGCGCCAGGAGCGCGGCCTCCCGCAACCACCGGGCACCGTACCACTCCGCGGGCAGCTCGTACGAGTCGACCGCCTGGGAGAGCAGGAGGTCGGAAGTCAGGGTGAGCGGCGAGAACGCAGAGAGCGCTGCCGTTCCGTGCCAGGACTGCGTGAGGGTGCCTGTCGTGGAGCCGAGGTCGGGCTGCGCGTCCGCGCTGGCATCCGCGGTCACGTCCGCGAACGAACCGAGGGCCAGGTGCACCGTGTCCTCACGGGAGAAGCCGCCCACCGACGTCAGCGCAAAAGCATCGGTCAGGGTCACGGGCGAGCCTGACGCCGGAAACGTGACGCGATGTCCCCCCGACTCGGTAAGCACTCCACCGGTTTCACGAAGCACCACGTCGATGGCCGACTGGGTGAAGAGCACGTTCCCGCCGATCTCGGTGCGCGAGGACAGATCCTCCGTGGCCGTCGGCACGCCATACAGCGGCGCGAACCCCGCGGACAGGAGCGACACGTCCTGCGTGACCGAAAGGCCGGCAAGCAGAGGCACCCCCCCGACCGCCAGGATCACGCCCGGCACCTTCCAGGCCAGGGACCCGATGAACGCCGCACCGACGGAGCCCTCGGGGTCGGTACAGTAAACCTCGTCGACATACAGCAGGCCTGAAGACGTCCCCTGCACACCGACAACGAGCTGCGAGAGGCTGCCGTAGGACGCGTCAAAGCGCGACGGCGCGCCTGCCGGGGCGCCGTCCACGGTGACGGTGTTCTTCGTCCGCGAAACGCGTACCTCGTGCCACGCGTTGTCGGACGTAACGACATTCCAGGAAGCTCCCTTCCCGGTCGTGTCGACGAGGGAGAACGTATAGTTCGCCCCGGCCGTCGGGCTTCGCACGTAGGAGACGATCGTGTCGTAGACGATCCCGCCGGTGCCCTGCGCCACGAACCCCTGCACGGTGAAGGGATTGGCGAGGCCGGCCCAGGCGACCTCGAGCGCCTGGTTGGTCTCGCCGTTGGGGTGGAACAGCTTGTAGGTTGTGCTGGTGACCGCGCTGGTGGCAAAATCTCCGCCGACAGGCTGCGAGCTGAGGGCTAGCGCCTCGGTCGTTTCCCGCACCGTGACGTCACTCCTCGTGTCGGGGACCGTCACCACGGGCCAGAAGGGAGCGCTGTCGAACTCGAGGGTGTCCATGACGACGATACCGGTCGCCGGCGCGCTGTTCGTCGCCTCCGAGATCACGATCCGCACGCCCCGCGCGCCCACGAGGGCCGCGCGGTCCTGGTCGGTCAGTGGGATGGTGACGCTCGTCCAGGGAGTGTCTGCCGCGAACGCGAGACGGCTGTCGGCTGATGGTCCTTTCGCCACCACGCTGGTGGATTCCTCCCGGTCGAGAATGCCGTTGCCATTGCGGTCTTCCGTGTCGAGGATCCCGTTGCCCAGGAGCCGAGGTCCGGCGCCCACCAGCAGCGTAACGCCGTTGGAAGCGTCGTAGATGGGAAACCCGGCCTGGGTCGTCGCGGTTTCCGCTTTCAGCACCCCGCTGCCATCCAGGTCCTCCGAGATGCTCCCGAACTCCAGCGACACGGAGATGCTCCCCGTGATAGAGACTCCCTTGAGCCTGACCGTCACGGAGCGCGCGGTGGAAAGGTCCACGTCGGATCCGGCGGAGATGGGCATCTGCGCGCCTACCCACTGGCCGGCGCCGAGATCGAACTCAAAGGCCAGGTTCTGCGTTCCTATGCTCTGCGCATCGGGCAAGACATTGTATGGCCCCATGCGGCCCCCGTTGGCATACGGGATCAGGGCCGGCGGGGGAACCACCGCCAGCGGCTGGAGGGTCACCGCGCCGAGCGCGCCGTAGAGGCGGTAGTCCCGGTAGTACAGCTTTCCCCGGTTGAGCTGCGTGAGCGCGGAGCTGACCGGCTTGCTCGCCGGATACGCGTTGTCGTCTGTCAGCAAAAGGGGAACGCTGTTCCCCTCCATTCCGAAGAGCCGCAGTATTCCCGTCGTATCAGGATCCGTATACGCGACACCCGCCTGGACCGACCACGCGAGGTTGTCCCCCGTGCCGCTCAACCCGGCGGCGGCAATGAGCGTCCCTGACTTCGCGTAGGGTACCTGCGAGTAGGTCCAGGGGTTCGCGTTCCACCGGATGCCGGCGGAGAGCGAAAGGGTGACGGACTCCGAAAGTGGAATCTCGTCCCGCCAGGCAAGGACAATGTCTCCACCGGTTGATCCCTGGACTGTCGTCTCGTAGGACACGTCGATGCGGTCCGTCGGGAGCACCGGCACAAGGAGGGTCAGCGTACCGGAGGTGGGGTCGACCTGGAAACGGGTTTCCGACACCCCGTTGATCTTTACCTGGACGGAGCCGGGGACGATGTTCGTGTCCAGCGTCATGGCGGTCACCGGCGTCAGGTACTGGACAAGGAGATTGACGTCCAGTGCACCGGCGAGAGAGTCGCGCTGCGGACCATAGAGAAGGCCGTCCGCGTCGGCGAAGGGATACCAGCTCGCGAAGCGGTTGGCGGGAGCCTGCGGCGAGATGGTGAACCTCTGCTCGCTGGGGATGCTCACGATCTGGAGACCCGTCGGCGTCACGGCCGACGCATTCTTGGGCATGAACGTGTACGTGATCTTTGAGACGTCGGCCGGGGGCGTGGTCGTGAATGCGTACGAGTTGTCGATTTCGAACGGAGAGTTGTCGCCGGGCTGCCACAGCAGGAGGGTATTCCCCGTGCCGGGCATCACGACCTGGCGCGCCGACATCGACTGGTTCAGGTAGGTGACCGTCCAGTCGAAGTTGGCGGGCGTCGCCGACGGACTGCGGATCAGGCTGGTCGGCCCCGGAACGTTCGGCAGGCCGCCGCGGCCAATGGACACCGCGCCGACCTCGACGCCGCCTTTTGTATAGTGTACCAGCACTCTCCCCTTCGCCTTGGCGCGCAGGGTGACGCGACCAAGGGTCGAGTCGAGGGTCACATCGTTGAAACCCGCCAGGCGGAAACGGCTT
This sequence comes from uncultured Spirochaetota bacterium, assembly GCA_963768665.1. Taxonomy (GTDB): domain Bacteria; phylum Spirochaetota; class Spirochaetia; order SZUA-6; family Fen-1364; genus Fen-1364. The sequence continues at coordinate 66,721 of CAVYIU010000011.1, forward strand.
CCGTCAGGCAAGGCCACCGTTCCCGCGGGATCCTCCAGCCAGACCTGCAGCGTGCCGGCGTCAAGCGCGGTGTCGGGCAGGAAGAAGTACGTCCCCCTCGTGTAGGTGCCCAGCTCGACGGTCTGTTCGATCAGCTCGTTGCTCCCGATGAATGTCTTCGTGTTGGGGGTGGTGGCGTCCCAGCGGAGCAGGAGGTCGTTCACGGCCGCGCCGGAAGCGAGACTGGCCATGGCACCGAGTGACCCGGCGGGCTGGACGGGGATGGAGAGAAGCGGGCTCGGTTCCAGCGTGATGCCCTGGGTGCCGAGGATGACCGACTGCACAACCTCACCCGGACCGCCCCGGTACCCCATCTGGATGGAGTTGTCGGCGAAGCTCCCCTGGATCGAAACATCGAGAAAGAGCCGCTTGAGCAGCACGAGTGACGCGGTGATGTCCGGCGTCTGCAGGGGGACGAACCCGTTGTTCAGGCCGGGGAACGAATCCAGGGACTGGACCGGGCAGACCCGGAGCAAAGAGAAATCCCCCGCCGAGGGAGACGGACGCGGTCCAGGAGCCCAGGAGGCTGAACGCCACGTCCGCCGAGCCCAGGGTGACGTCAAAGATGGTGGTCGGAGCCTCGGGCGGCGGCGCGACAATGGCCTCCGCGTGCGCCCGCGGGCAGGCGGCGAGGAGCGAGATCCCGACCAGCAGCGCGACGTTGAGAGACCTCTTCACCATTTCCGCCGAGTATTCACCAGATCCGCCATTCATGTACATGATCGACAGGGCCGAAAATGAAAGAAGTGGACGCCCCTGCAGACCCGCTGACACGTTTCGCCTCCCGCCTCCTGGAAACGCCGGCCCTGCGTCCCCTTCCTGCGCTCAAGAAGGAAGCACAGGCTCTCCAGTTCCTGGCGGCCAGCGGGTCGCAGCTCCAGCCCGTCTTCGCGTCTCTGGGCCTGGACATGAGCCGGGGATGGCTCGGCGCGGCCGAGGCGGTCTCGCGTGCCGTGAAGTCCGAGGCTGCGCGGCGCCTCGATGCGGAGCTCACCCTTCTTGCCCGCACGCGCCTGGCCCTCTCCTTCTACGCCCCGCTTGCCGGAGGCCGCGAAGCGCCGCCCAGGGCCCGCGAGGAGCTCCTCGCATTTTTCAGGCGGCTGGCACAGCACCCCGTCTCCCGGGCAGCCCTCGAGGGGTCGATGGCAGCCGCTCTCCCCAACCTGGTCGACAGGTACGTGGCCGGGGCATGGGAGCGGAAGAAGTACATCTACGGTGAGATCACGCGCGTCCAGCGTCTCAACCTGGCTCCGGGCCAGGTCACCGAGCTCCTCCGGTTCCTGGTGATGGTGCGTCCCGGCGCGTACCTCCTCACCACGCCGGGAGACCGTGCCGACAGGAACACCGGGTACGCGCCGCTGCAGGAAGCCTACCTGGCGAAGATCCTGCCGTCCCTCGGCGCGTTGCTCGCGTCTTTCCCGGCAGCGCTCGTCTCCCTGGGCCTGCGCAGCACCCTCGCCTTCCCCGGCGCCTCCGGCACGGCGGAGGCGACCAGCCGCCTCGCTTCCGTGTTCGCCTTCCGCGGCCGGGCACTCTCGCCGACGCTCGTTGTGGACCGCGGCGCGGACTCCCCCGACGCGAGCTGGCTCAACGTCACGCGCCGCAACGCGCGCTGGCACGGCCTCGACCAGAGGATCCTTGACGAGATGTACACCATGGCCGCCGAGAACGGCTGGTAGGGAGCGTCGCATGCGCAAGCTCGGAGAAGTCCTCGAAACCGTCGTCGTCGTCGTCATCCTCGCGGCACTCGTCCACACCTTCCTTGAGGATATCGCAGTCCTCGGCTCCTGGCCGTCTTCGGCGCGCGCGCTGATCGTGTGGCTGGGACTGGGATTCGACCTGTTTTTCACGTTCGAGTTCTTCACGAGGCTCTACCTCGCCATTGCCGAGCGGAAGGGGATCGAGTACTTCTTCCGCCGGCGCGGCTGGATCGACTTCCTGGCGTCAATCCCCCTCCTCCTCTTCAGCTCGCTGCCCAACGCGCTCGCACTCCTCGCGGGGGCAGGGCTCGTGTCCGGCCTCGGCAGCTTTCTCAACGTGCTGAAGGTGATCAAGGCGGTGCGCATCGCCCGCATCCTCCGGCTCCTCCGGGTCATCAAGCTCTTCCGCGGCATCCGCTACGCACACTCGATCCTGGTCCAGAATCACATCGCCATGATCACGACCATCAGCGTGACGCTCATCGTGGCGTCGTCCCTCGGCGCCGCGGCGCTGGAGGGTGCCGGCGTGCTCCCCGGGCTGGAAGGCCCCTTCCTGGACGGCCAGGTGCTGCGTGCGCGGACGCTCGCCGGCGGTCCCGTTGGAACGCTGGCGCAGCGGGCGGCTTCGGCGGCGGCCGAGGACCCAACCCTCCTGCTCGTCCGCCCCCTGGGCGGTGCAACAGCCTGGTCACGGTACGACGGCGCCGCGTATGCGCGTTCGTTCCTGCCCGGTGACTACGGGTACATCTCCGTGAACGGCATCGAGGTGTTCACCGACGAGAGGCCGCGCGCCCAGTCATCTGCACGGGAGAGCCTGGTCTTCTTCGCGGCGGTGCTCCTCACGCTCCTGGGCTACCTGCTGCTCTACGCGCCCCGTTTCGCCCTGGGCATCACGGATCCCCTGTACGTCATGAAGCGCGGGATGAGCGAGCCGGGTTACAATCTCCAGGTGAAGATCCCGACCGGCAACGCCGACGACGACGTCTTCCAGCTCGCGGCCCTCTACAACAGCGTCTACCTCCCGCTGAAGGACAGGGAGCACGCCGACGGTCACGACGCCGGCACGAGCCTTCGCATCGACGACATCAAGGATCTCGTGGACCGCCAGGGGGAATGAGTGGTTGTCTCCATGATCCAGTTCCGCGTCTCGCTGCCCCCGCTGGAGTCCATCAAGGACAAGCGTCGGATCGTTTCATCCCTGAAGGGGAAGCTTGCCAACAAGTTCCACATCTCCGTGGCTGAAGTGGACCTCCTGGACTCGCTGCACACTGCCCAGCTGGGCGCGGCAATAGTCTCCAACTCGAAGAGCTTCGGCGAATCGGTGATGCACAAGGCGCTCGCGTTCGTGGAGAAAAACTGCGAAGGGGTGCTGGAAGACGCGGAGGTGTTCTCCGAGACCTATTAGGCCTCCGGCGCTAATGCGCCGGAGACGGCGCTAATGCGCCGGAGACGGCGCAGGGGCGTCAGGCGCCCGCGTCCAGAGGCTCCTTCCCCATTTCCAGCAGGTCCATGAGAGCCGCGACACACTCGCGGAAGTCTCTCAGACTGTCGCGCAGCGAGTAGTAGTTGAGACCGGAATAGTAGATCTTCGTGAACACGGAGAAGCTCAGCTCGCTCGCCGTCTGCTGGAGGCTCACGTAGCAGCCGAACTCGTAGCAGGTTTTCAGCATCTCCTCCAGCTTGCCCTTCATGAGCTGCGAGAAGGAGGGGGGAAAGGTGAGGGCGTAGGCGAGCTCGAGGAAACGGCTCCCCCGCTCGATGAGAACGCCCGCCTGGAAGGCATCATCGTCCTCGAACGTGGCAGAGTAGGCATTGTGAGATCGCTCATCCTCGACGACACGAAAGCTGAGCTCGGAAAAGAGCACCGTCACCCGGCGTATCCTTTCCTCCATGAGCTGCGATCTCATTCCCGCTCCTCTCCCCTCTTGATCCGCAAGGATCCCCTCTTGATCCGTAAGGATCCCCTCTTGATCCGCAAGGATCCCCTCTTGATCCGCAAGGATCCCCTCTTGATCCGCAAGGATCCCCTCTTGATCCGCAAGGATCCTGCCAGCCCAGCCGTTCCCGCGAAAAATGACATCCTACCACCCCTCCCCGAGGCGCCGCGCGAGTTCGGGGGGAAGACCGGCCGCGAGTATCTTTCGCTGGGTTTCGCTGATGGCGTAACCGACCCGGGCGATCGTAAAGGTCATTCTCCCGGCATCTAATATACCAAAAGAGGCCATGGTATTACCATCCCTCGGCTGCCCGACGGAACCGGGGTTCAGCAGCACCAGGCCCCCCGGTGCGATATCCATGCGATCCAGCCGGTTCTGCACCCGCACGGGGTTGTTTTTCGAGGTCCGGGAGGCCGCCAGCGGGCGATGCGTATGCCCGTGCAGGCAGACGCGCACCCCGGGGTGCTCCGCGTCGAGAAAACGGAACGCCTGCCCGATCGATGGACCCGGCACCAGGTATTCATCCTCGTCGAACGGGCTCCCATGGCAGGCGAGAATCCCGTCAGCAATCTCCACCGGCCCCCGGGGAAGGCGACCGATGAGCTCAACGTCATCGGCTCCCATGGTGCGACGCGTCCAGAGAGCAGCGGCCCTGGCCGGCGCGTTGAACCAGTCCAGGTCCATGAGGTCGGCGGCCGCCTTGTCGTGGTTGCCCCGGATGACGACGCTGCACCGGGCCGCGACGAGCCGGGAGCACGCGTCGGGGTCCGCGTTGTAGCCCACCAGGTCGCCCAGGCATACCACGGCATCCACCGAGAGGCGGTCGATCTCGGCGAAGACGGCCGTCAGCGCCTCGAGGTTGGAATGGATGTCGCTGATCACGGCGTACGTCACAGCCACTTCTCCGCGGACTCCTCGTCTGTTTCCGCCGCAGCGGGACCTGCCGCGCCCGTCACATCATCCGTGTACTCTTCCACGACGGGGAGGTAGTCCTCGTTCCGATTCCACGCCGCCCCGTAGACGTTGGACACCGCGTGCCTGTTCACGTGCGATGCAAGCCCGAGGATCTCCTTCATGAGGCCCCGCCTGTTGGTCTGCGAGTTCGGGCACCGGTTGGCGGCGCTGGGAAGGCCGAGGGCCCTTGCGACGCGGGCGATCTCGCTTTCCCTCACCTCGCACATCGGCCTGATTATGGACAGGGCGCCCGAGAAGAACTGCTGAACCGGCATCATCGTGGCAAACTCGCCGTGAAAGAACAGGTTCATGAGCGTCGTGCGGGCGATGTCGTCCATGTGGTGACCCAGCGCGATGACGCGCGCCCCTACCCGCTGTGCCTCGTTGAAGAGGATGCGCTTGCGGTTGCGCGCGCAGGTGTAGCAGCTGAACTTCTTGCGGAACGTCGGCGGGGCGATGCAGCTGCGGATCCGCGTGCAGGGGTATCCCGATCTCGTCGTAAAAGGAATCAATGGCGGTGCGCTCGTCGTCGGTCATGGGATACTCATCCCATTCCACGTGCACGGCGGAAAGCTCGTAGGTGATGGGCACCCACCGCAGGCGTTCCTTCAGCGCCAGGCTGAGGGCGAGGGAGTCCTTCCCACCGGAGACCGCGATCAGCACGTGGTCGCCCGGCCGGATCATGGAGAACCGGTTGATGCCGCGGCCCACGTGGTGCGAGAAGCGTTCAAGCAGTCGGGCAGCTGCCGGCGTGGATGCCATCATCCGGCAAGATACCGCGCGAGGTCCATGCCGTGGAGGACCGCCAGGAGCGCCTCGTCGCGGCGTGCACTGATGGAGACGGCGCGCAGGGAGCGGGGAAATCATCGTTCCCGATGCGGTTGAATACGTGGGAGGCCTCGCCGGCATCGGTCTCCCCCGGGTCCTCCTGGGCCCCGAGGTCCAGCACGGGAAGCTTCAGCTCGAAGGAAATCCGTTCCGGCACGTCCACCACGATTGCCTCCGGCGGGACCTCGCGCCCCAGGGAGGCCGCCGCGTCACGGGCGACCGCGAGCTCGAGTTTCAGCCTCTCCCCGATATCCTCCAGGCGGCGGTGAACGGCGTTCCCTTCGTCGAACGGCACGCGCAGGACCTGCTTGTGCAGGATGCGGCGGCGCGTGTCCTCGATGAGGGAAAACCCGCGCCAGCGGCGGGAGGTGAACCGGGCGAAGAACTCCTCGTCGTCGAGGCCATAGAGCTCCTCCTTGCGGAGCTCACCCTCCGCGAGCGCCTCCGCGACGACCTTCTTGATCATGGCGGTGGCGATCCGCACCGTCTTGTGCCAGTAGACGGTCTTGTACATCAGGTACTTGGAAAAGAGGATATTCTCCAGGGCCGTGATGCCCTTGCGGCTGATGGCGACCCCGTTGCCGGCGTGCGGGTAGATCTCCTCCAGGATGAAATCGACATCCTGGATGCCGTAGGGGACGCCGCAGAAGAAGGCGTCCCGGTTGAGATAGTCGAGCTTGTCGGGGTCGAGGACGCTGGAGAGGATCTTCCGGTAGAAGCCGACGTTTTCCTCGCCCCGGTAGCTGCTCCCACGGTCGATGATGGCGGCGACTGCTTCCGGCTCGATGCCCAGGCTTCCCGGATCACCGGGGCGAAATCGGCGCGTATGGCGCGGGCCGCCAGTGCCTCGTGCGCCTCCAGCGCGAGGTCCTTCAGCGAGTGGGCGAACGGATAGTGCCCGACGTCATGCAGCAGCGCGGCGCAGAGGAACGCCTTCACGCCGTCCAGCGTGATCGGCACGTCCCTGTTCTTGCGCACGAGGGTGGTGATCATCCGCCGCGCGATGTGAAAGACCCCGAGGCTGTGATTGCGCCGCGTGTGGGTCGCTCCGGGATAGACGAGGCAGGCGGGACCGAGCTGGCGGATGCGGTCCAGCTTCTGGAACTGCTCGTGCTCGACAACCTTCAGCAGCCCGCGGGACATGTAAATGTGACTGCCAGACGGGGTCGCGGATGGGCTCCGTGTAGTCGTTTTCCAGGTGATCGAGAATCCGCTCGGTTTCTCCCATGCCCGTCCGCTACAATAAGCTCGTGCGGCTCCCCTGTAAAGGCGGGTGCGCCGGGTGGCGTTCCCCGAGGCCTCGGTTTGACGAATTCCGGCGGCAATGGTACAAGGAGACGTGGCAAAGCGGCTCCGCCTGTTCACTGCGATTCTCGCGGCGATCGTCTTGGCAGCGTGCCAGCGCAGCGCATCACCGTCTGCGCAATCGCCGGCGAAGACGCCCCTTGCCGCGGCCCCGGCCGCCGCGCCATCGCCTGCGCAGGCCGCCGGGCCCACCGGGGTCTCGCCCGCCGGCCCACCGGGGCCGCGGCGCAACCGCCAGACAAGGTGCCGCCGCGCATCATCGGGTCCCCGGGCGCTTCTCCCCCTTCGATTCCCGCGACGAGCCCCGCGCGCACCCTCGCGAGCGCCTCCTCGCTCATGGCCCTCGGGCGCGACAGCCGTTTCATGCCGGAGGACTTCAAGATCGGTCCCCTCGGGAACGGCGCGACGGAGAACGCCGAGTCTGACGCCGCGTTCGCCGCCGCATCGGGTTTCCTCGCCGGCTTCGTCTCCGGTACGGTCGAGCGGCAGTGGATCGCGCCGGACGCCCAGGACACCCTCTCCGACACGCTCGCCTACGCGCTAGAGAAGGGCTACACGCCGAGCTCGTTCCGCCTGGGCGTGCCCAAGGACGTCGCCGGTGGCCAGATCGCCGCGAACGTGCGCTTCTTCGGCGGGGAGGGAACGAGCGAGGGGGAGATCTACATGGCCCGGGCCGGCACGCAGTGGCTCGTGGCGGACGTCCAGGTGAACCTGGCGGACCTCGCCGTGGCGCGCGCCGCCGTGAAGGAGAAGTTCTTCCCGTCCGAGTACCGCTGGCTCCTGGAGGAATGACAGGTGGGAACCGAGGTCGGGCGGATCGAGAAGGAGTTCGTCTTCAAATCCCTCGTCGATGAGAAGGCGCCGTGCGATCTCCACGGCAGCCGCCGCGAGTACCGCTGCCGCTTCTCGGCCGTGGAAACCGACACCCTCACCATCGCACCCGATGAGGGAACCCTCGAGGGCTTTTCCACGGGCGACGAGGTGCGGATCTTCTTCTACCTCAAGAACAACTACCACACGTTCGTCTCGCACGTCGTGGAAGCCGACGCATCGCACGTGGTGGTGGAGCATCCGCAGGGTGTCTACAAGAACCTCCAGCGCAAGTTCGAGCGCGTGAGGGTTCGCAACCCTGTCGCCGTGACGTTCAGCCTCCACGGCACCAAGGTCGAGCTCAACTTCCCGAAGTCCGACCGCTACAGCCCCGTGGAACCGCCGGAGGCGGACGTAACGTTCGACCCGAAGCGCATCCAGGAGGTGGTGAAGGCATTCCGCGACAAGATGGAGACCATCGCGAGCGACAACAGGATCGTCATGCTCCGTGACAAGATGCCCCGTGCCTGGGAGGAACGCACGGTGGTCCGGCTGGGCAAGTGCCTCTGGATCCCGTCCACGGCAGAAGACTTTCCGGCGCGCGACCCCTTCCCCGACGAACGCGTCATCACGAAGGGGGAGCTGATCAAGCTCGAGGAGGAGGCGGGCGCACAGCCCTACGTCATCACGAGCAAGCTCGGGAACATCCTCTACGAGAAGACGAAGAAGGACATCGTCTCGGAGCTCTGGGTACCCGGTCCTGTACAATGAATACGTGGTGGGCTACATCCAGGTCTGGAACACTTCGGACAGGAGGGAAAGGATCTCCCGGGAGACCCTCGACTTCGTCCACCAGTTCGCAAAGGTGCTCTGCTATTCCCTCGTCACCAACGGGTACTTCAAGGTGGAAGGCGGCACGGCGCGCCGTTACGAGGCCCCCATCATCGACATGAGCGCCGCGGGGCTCCTCTTCGCGCACACCTCGGCGGACCTCGCCAAGGAGCTCCTCGTGCATACGGACCTGGAGCTCACTGTCAGGCTCGACAGGCGGGTGCTCTCGGTCGGTTCGCGCATCATGCGGAAGTTCAGGGATGCGGAGAACGCGTACTTCGGCGTCCTGTTCCTGCGGATGGAGCCCGCCGATTTCGGCTTCCTCCACCAGTACCTCTATGGCAAGCCGTTCGACGAGAGCATGGAAGGGCGATGGGAAGGCGGAGCGCCGCCCCCGCCGCTGGACATGAGCTGAAACCGGGATGGCAGGGCACATCGGAACGACCGGGGCCAGGCCGCCGGCCGTGGCAGCACTGGACGACGCAGCCGCCCGGCTGCGCTCCGCGCGCGGCGAGGCGCAGTTGCGGCGGGTGGTTGCGCGCTCCATCGCGGTCTGTTCGGGCAAGGGAGGCGTCGGCAAGACCATTACCGCCTGCAACCTCGCCCTCTCCTATGCGCGCAAGGGCCTACGTGTGGGTCTCGTGGACCTGGATCCGCTCTCCGACGTCGCCTCCCTCCTCGACCTCCAGGACCCCGAGAGCGCCGTCGTCTCCCCTGCCGGCGCCCCCGGCGCTTCGGCCTCCCTGGCCAGCGTCGTCCTGCCGGTCTTCAAGAGCCTCGAGGTGCTCTTCCCGGCGCAGAAGCTGTCAGGAGCTGCCGTCGGGGCGGTCGCGCAGGGCATCTACAGGACGCACCTGGCGGAAATCGACAAGCGCTACGACATCCTCCTGTTCGACATGCCGGCTGGCATGGGGTACGAGGACAACCTCGCCTACATCCCCCTCATGAGCGTCGTGGTGCTCGTCACGAACCCCGAGCCCACCGCCCACGCGTCGGCGGGCGCATACGCGAAGGAAGTCCAGCGTCTCTATCCCGGCACGGCCATCAAGATCTGGCACAACCGGTACTCCACGCGGCTGAAGGAAGGCTTTCATCCCAGCGACGTCGCGGGGAACTACAACCGCTACGTGGATCCCTCCTCGAAGCTCACGCCCGCGGAAGAGAAGCTCCTGCACGATTTCGCGTTCGTTCCCGAGGACCCGGCTCTGGACCTTCTCCAGGGAGAGCCCCTGCCGGTCCTGCACGCCCTGCAGAGCATGCGCGACGGGCTTGACTACGCGCACGGCCGGCTCCTGTCGCATGCCATCAGGCCGCTGGGTCTCCCGCCGCGCGTGCAGGAGATCGTGACCTCCTACGTGCACAGGAACCCGAAGATCGGGGAGACCGACTCGTACGTCGCCTCGCTGGCTGGGTACATCGGGGCGGCAGCAGCCTCAGCGCGCCAGGGCGGCCCTCCGGGGGGAAACGGCGCGAAGGGAGGCGGCACGGCGCCGACCGCGGCCGGCGTGTTCTCCGCCCCGCTTGCCGCGGCGCTGGAGGACTTCCTGCGCCGCGTGAGGCAGAGCGGGCTGCGCCGCGAGATGCTGCGGCTGCACGACATGCTGCAGGATCACATCCGGAGAATCGAGGAGTCCCGCGGGCCGTTTGCCAGCCGCCTCGCCCTGGAGAAGGACGCCGCGCTGGACCACGAGATGGGACGGCTCCTGGTGATCCTCAACCGGGCAGCGCGGGGCAGCACGCTCATGCGCAACCAGGGGATTCTCCTCCTGTTCTATTTCGCCCTGCACAAGCTCTTCCAGTCCCGGACGCTCGTCGGTGTCATCCGGGCGCTGATCCCGCGCCGGATGAACCAGCGGGGCCGCAAGGTGCGGGATCGTTTCAGCCAGATCCGGGCGCTGGTGGAAGGCGACCCGGCCTACCGTGAACGCTATCTCAGGACCCTGCGCACGCTGCACGCCCTGGTCACGAGGCAGGTGGCTGCCATCGCGAAGGCGCTGGACCTCGGCGCCCTGGTCGTGGTGGACGGGAAAGGGCACATCGACGGCAAGCCCTACCTCAAGCTCCTGGCGGCGTTTCTCCACGAAACCGTCTACAGCGGCCTGAGCGTCATCATCGGGTTCGACTATCGATCAGCGGCAGGCGCCTTCCAGGACGCGGCGGAGAGGCTCCTCGCGTCACTCCCGAAGTCCGCGTAAAAGGGGTCAGGACTCGGGCATCTCCGCGACGGCAGCGGGCGACCTGCCGACGTGCGCCATGAGGAGGATCTCGGGCCGGTACTCGAAATGCATGGTGTCGAAGAAAAGCCACTTCCCGCCCCAGACGAAACCCTGCTTCTCGAACGCGGCGATCACGGCGGGCGGCGGCATCCAGCGCCGCGCGTAGGGCACGGTCCACCAGTCCGGGACCCTGTTCATCGCCCAGAGCCAGTAGGTGTCGCGGCCGCCGTAGGTCTTCGGGATGATATCCACCGCTGTCCCGTAGCTGTGCAGGCTCCGTGACCGGGTCCCCTCGACGTAGCGGTAGTTGTACCCGTTCATCTCCGACGTGGCCTCGAGAAACGCGGCCACGTCGCTGTCGGTCCTTCGCAGCAACGAGAGCTCCGCCGAGACGCGCTCAAGCGGATCCTTCAGCGTCCGGTGGACGGTCACGGTAAATCCCGCGACCTCCATCTTCACGAGCCGGGACTCCGTTTCCGCGCGGTTGTGCGCGCGCAGCAGCGTCCCCATGAACGCCTCGCTGCGCCGCGGGGGGTGAATCTCCTCATCGGCAACGCGCCTTCGAAGCCCTGCCGCGATGTCTGTGTCGAAGTGCGGCAGCGGTGGCAGCGAGAGGGGGTACGCATAGAAGGGAATGGCGGCAAAGTCGGCCCACCGACCAGCGTCGGACAGCGGAAGGAGGCGGCCGTGCGCCCAGGCGAACCAGTCCTGGTCGATGCGCACCTGCCACTCCCCGTCCTTCTGCCGGACCTCGTCGATGACATCATGCCAGGCCGCGGCAAGCGCCTTCAGCTCCCTCTCACCCGGGTCAGCCTCGGCCGGGCCGGAATGGCGGGAGGAGCGAAAAGGTGCGCGAGGGGGACCTGCGCGATCATGAACGTCATGGCAGTGAGGACGAGTATCCTGAGCATGCGGCAACCACAGCCACGATAGCAGACATGCCCTCGCCCATCAATCAACATCAACGACCGGGTCGATGGTCGCGGGAGCCGCCGGCGCCGCCGTCGGGGCATCGACCTTCCGGGTCCCGCGCGGTACTTTGTCGGTAGATGCGATTGCTGGTCCTCGAAGACAACGAGAAGCTCGCCGCCTCGCTCTGCAAGGGGCTCATGCAGGAAGGGTACGCGGTGGACGTTTCGCGCGACGGGACGGAGGCCGCGTCCATGATCACAGTGGTGCGTGACGGGTATGCCCTTCTTGTCCTGGACATCATGCTTCCCGGGCATGGACGGGCTGACGGTCTGCCGGAAGACCAGGCAGCTGGGCATCCGCGCGCCGATCCTGCTCCTGACGGCACGCGACGCGGTCAGCGACCGCGTCGCCGGCCTGGACGCAGGCGCAGACGACTACCTGACGAAGCCCTTCTCGTTCGAGGAGCTCGCCGCCCGCATCCGTGCTCTCCTGCGGCGGCCGCCCTCGGCGCTGGACGTCGTGCTGCGCGCCGGCGGCGCTCCTGCTGGACCCCGCCCGGCGGGAGGTCACGAGTCGGGGGAAGCGTCGTTCCCCTGACGACGAAGGAGTTCGCGCTCCTGGAGCTCTTCCTCCGCAACAAGGGCCAGGTGCTCACGCGGGATCAGATCACGGTGCGGCTGTGGAACCAGGACGTCGACAGTGACAGCAATGTCCTGGAGGTGCACGTGAAAAACGTGCGCCGCAAGCTTGCCGAGGCAGGCCACGATGAGGTTATTGAGACGGTTCGCGGTACGGGTTACCGGTTCAGGGACTGACCCGTTCCGATCCGCCCGCTGGAAGCTCACCCTGATGTACGTCGCCATCCTCACGGCGATCGTGGCGCTCCTCAGCGCCGCGCTGTACGAGTTCCACGCCCACGACGTTCGCGGCATCGAGGAGCGACGGCCGCGGCCTGCGCTGGAAAGCCTCCGACCGGGCGAAGCGGTCCCGGTGATGGAAGACGCGGCAAGCCTCGGAGAGTACCTGGAGAGGCTCGGGCGTTCCATCATCTGGGCAGATATCCTGACGATCCTGGCGGGAGGAGCGCTGAGCGCGCTCCTGGCGGACGCGCACTCTCCGCCCCATCCGCCAGGCCGTCGAATCGGAGAAGGCCTTCTACGCCAACGCTGCGCACGACCTGCGCACGCCGCTCGCGGTCATGCGCAGCGAGGCGGAGGTTGCGCTCAGGTCCGGCAGTGTCTCCAACGAGGATGCGCGTCAGCTCATAACGAGCTCCCTCGAGGAGATCGGGCACATGTCGGCGATGGTCGAGCAGATGCTGGACCTGGCGCGCAGCGGCCGGCAGCGGCGCGGGGGCGCGCTGCGCAGGCTGGACCTCGCGGTGATTGCCCGCGACGCGGCGGGACGCATGGCACGCCAGGCCGAGGAGCGCGGCGTGCATCTCAGCGTGGAGGCGGCAGGGGAGGCGCCCGTGCGCGGGGACGCGCTGTCTCTGCAGCGCGCCGTGGGCAACGTGCTGGAGAACGCGCTCGCGTACACCCCGCGCGGCGGTTCCGTGGTGCGTCCGTGTGCTCCGGAGCGGTCCGCCACGTCGACCTGGTGGTGGAGGACACCGGCATCGGCATCGCGCCGTCGGATCTTCCGCGCATCACAGAGCCCTTCTTCCGGGGGGACCGGGCGCGCACCGCGCACGCGGGCGGTGCCGGCCTCGGCCTGACCATCGTCAAGTCCACGATGGAAGACCACGGGGGCACCCTGAAGGCGGCCAGCCATGCGGGAGCTGGGACCGCGATCACGCTCCGCTTCCCTGCCACGAGGGACACCCCCTCCCCGTAGAATTTCCTGTTCAGGACCCGGGAATTCAGGTTCTCTTCATCATCGTGACCGAGATTGTGTGCATACAACGGGACGCCGGGCGGCACGGTGCCGCCCGGCACAACCGCTCGAACGATGCACCATGGAGGGAACGATATGAACCATGCAACGGGAAACAAGGTCGCCGCCGTGGCGCTCGCCTCGGCGCTGGGACTCGGGACGCTTACCTACGCCTTGCGCGCCGCCCCGACGGTCCAGCAGATCGTGGCGAAGCTGCGCGGCTCAGGGGCAAAGCCCGTGGAGAGCACCTCCCCGACGGTCTCGACGATCGCCCAGAATGCCTTCCTCGTCACCGGGGCGACGAGGACCGTCACTGGCTCCACCGGCGTCGACACGGGAGCCACGCTTGCCTCCGCGTCCAGCGGCACCTTCACGGGCAAGAGGACGTACGCCTATTACGGCTACGTCCGGCTGCAGGCGGTCATGAGCAACGGCAAGCTCTCGGACATCAAGGTCGTCGAGTACCCGAGCGACAACGGCAGGTCGCGCTCCATCAACAGCATCGCCCTCCCTTACCTGATCCAGGAAGCCGTGGACGCACAGACGTGGAACGTGGACCTCATCAGCGGCGCAACCTTCACCTCCTCGGCCTTCGTGCAGTCGCTCCAGGATGCTCTGCGGCAGGCAGGCGAATGAAACGGACCGAGCTGATCATGGGGATGCCGATCACCGTCGTCATCCCGGACCGCGAGGGCCTGGACGGGAAGGACGCGCGGCTCGCCACGCCGCGACGAGGCGGCGGAAGCGGTGTTCGAAAGCTTCCGGCGTCGTCGACGACAGGTTCAGCCCTTACAAGCCTGGCAGCGAGACCTGCAGGATCGACAGGGGCGAGCTCGATCCCGCACGTGGCGAGCGCCGGAGATGAAGGAGGTGCTGCGAGCTGTCCGCCGAAACGCGGGCGCGCAGCCGGGGGGTACTTCGACGTCTGGTTCAAGGGCCGATTCGACCCTTGCGGGCTCGTCAAGGGGTGGGCGATCCGGCGCGCCGCGCAGATCCTCGCGGAGCGACGGTATGGTGAGCTTCTGCATCGAGGCAGGCGGGGACATCGAGGTCCGGGGGGCCAACGACACGGGCCAGCCCTGGGCGATCGGCATCCGCAACCCCTTCGATCCGTCGAAGCCTCATCGGAAGCTGGCGCTGCAGCAACTGCGGCATCGCCACCTCCGGGACCTATATCCGCGGCGACCACATCTACAACCCCCTCACCGGGGCAAGCGGCGACCGCGATGGCGAGCCTCACCGTGGTTGCACCCGGACGTCTACGAGGCGGACCGATTCGCCACGGCTGCCTTTGCCATGGGGCACGCGCGGCATCGAGTTCATGGCAGGGGTTGCCGACTGCGACGCCTACATGGTGGCGCTGGACGGGACCGCGACGTACACACCAGGCTTTGCGAGGTACATAGCGGCATGATGAAAATTATCGACGGAATGCTGAACAGGGTGACGATGTACAGGCTCACCCTGTCCTACCTGGCGGCGCTCCTGGGACTGGGATTCGTCCTCACGGCGTTCGGCGTCATCCCGGGAGGCGCGGTCGGCGTGGTGGCCACGACGGCGATCCTCCTCGCGGTCTGCCTCTGGCCGAATACGCTCTTCTCCGGCTCTGGAGGTACCGTCGCAATCCCGAGTCCAGCATCATCACGGCGCTGATCCTTGCGCTCATCCTGGGCCCGGTGTCCCCGCTTGGCCGATCTGAACGGCACGCTCATCGTCGCGCCTCACCGGCGTGGTGGCCATGGCATCGAAATATCTCGCTTGCCGTCCGCCGGCAGCACCTCTTCAACCCTGCGGCGGTCGGCGCGCTCTTTTCCGGGCTGCGCGTTCGGCGCCTTCGCCACCTGGTGGGTGGGGAGCCTCGCCATGCTTCCCCTGGTGGTGATCGGCGGCCTGCTCGTGGTCCGCAAGGTGGGCCGGCTTCGGCTCGATGGGTGATCTTCCTCGCCGTCTTCCTGGTCTTTCATCGTTTGCCTCGCCGTCGTCAACGGCTTCCCGACGGACATGGCAATCCGAGCGTGCTCTTCGTGTTCGGGCAGACCTCCGTTGTCTTCTTCGCGGTCGTCATGGTCACCGAGCCCATGACGTCGCCAAAGCGTGTTCCCCTGCAGGTCGTGTACGCGGCGATCGTCGCTTTCCTTTACCAGCCCCAGCTGACGATCCTCGGGCAGAACCTCACGCCCGAGCAGGCGCTGATGTCGGCAACTTCTTCTCCTGGCTCGTGAGCCCGAGCTGCAAGGTGCGGCTCCCGCTGAAGGAACGCCGCGAGATCGGGGCGGGATCATCGGCTTCACCTTCGCCCGCCCGCGGGGCTGCCGGCACCGGCCTCGGCCAGTACATGGAGTGGACGTCTCCCTCTTCCAGCGGCGGACACGCGGGGGAACCGGCGCTCATTTCAGCCTTGCCTCCTCCCCGACGGAGGCGGACATCATGATCGCGGCCCGCTTCATCGCCCGAAGCTCAGCGCGTTCAAGACCGCGCTGTCGTCACTCCCCGTTGGACAGACCGATCATGGCGGGCGAGCTCGGCGGGCGACTTCGTACTCCCGCGCGATGCGTCGCGTCCCCTGGTGTTCATCGCCGGCGGCATCGGTATCACGCCGTTTCGCAGCATGATCAAGTACCTGCATCGACACGGGAGAGCGGCGCGACATCGTCCTCCTCTACTCCAACTACGCGGCAGACGAGATCGTGTTCAAGGACGTGTTCGACGCCGCCTCGCATTCCGTCGGGCTGAAGGCCGTCTACACGCTCACGGACCTTGCTCGCGTACCCTCGAACTGGTGCGGCAGGACCGGCTTCATCGATGCAGCGATGATCCGCAGCGAGGTCCCCGACTTCAGCTCCCGCATGTTCTTTGTCTCTGGCTCCCCGGGCATGGTGGATACAATGAAGCAGGTCCTCCGGCAGGTGGGCGTGAGGCGCAGCGCGGTCCGCACAGACTACTTCCCGGGGTATTCCTCGTAAAGGCAGCGCCGGTCGGCGGGAGCAACCGCAGCGATTCTCATTTTGCACCTTCAACAGGATCGCAGACACTTGAAAAAAGCCAAGAACTGCCCTTTGAGAGTCGTGCAAAATGAGAATTCGCTCCCTCGGCATCATACTGAGAACTGCTTGCGCAACCGCGAAGGGATTGCGCCCACCGGCAGGGGTGGGTATCCTCCCCGGCGGGAGGGTCACATCCATGGCGCGGGTCCGGTTCGGCATCTCGGGCGGATTGACTGCGGATCAGCTCCAGGTCCTCCACGGCAAGGCGCTCGAGGTCCTGGACACCGTCGGCATGGAGGTCAACAGCCCCCGCACGCTCGAGTGCCTGGGGGGCCGGCCGGCTTCCGCATCCAGGCCACGCGCGTACACATCGACCCGGCCCTGGTCGAGGAATGCGTGGGCCTTTGCCGTGCGCGGGGCGCGGGAATCCTTCCCACGGGTCACGCGGATGAGGATCCCATCCTGGAAATCCTGAGCGGCTACCCTACTCATTTTGTCCCGTGGCGGGGTGGACGGATGAGGCCGATCAGCGAAGCCGACCTGGTGGGGATGGCCCGCCTCGTCGATGCCCTGCATCCCCGTGGGGTCCGCGGCGGCGCTCCGGGGGTGCCGCAGGATGTTCCCCCCGCCATCCGGGGGATCCGGGCGTACCGCGTTGGCGCGGAATACTGCCGCTGCGGCGGTTCGGCGCCCGCCACGAACGACGAGGACATCGAGTGGCTCTACCGCATGGACGAGGTGATGGGCCAGCCGTTCGGCCTCGGCGTTTTCGTCGTGAACCCGCTGCGCGTGGAGGGCGCGACTTTCGACCAGCTCCTCAAGCTCAAGGGGAAGAGGTTCCCCGTCATGGTGGGGTGCATGCCCCAGATGGGCACGTCGGCGCCCGCGAGGGTCATGGGGGCGTTCGTGGTCGGGATTGCCGCGACCTGGGGCTCCTTCGCCATGGTGCGGGAAATCGCCGGCCATGATGACATCCAGGTGGAATGCCGCATATGGCCCACGAGCATGAGGACCCTCGAGATCGTCTATGGTTCTCCCGAGATGGTGCTGGGCGACCTCGTGCTCAACCAGCTTCGTGCCTTCTACGGTTGGCGCGGTCCTGACTCCGACGCGTTCCACTCCTCGGCACTCTTCCCGGACCAGCAGGCGGCCGCGCAGAGGGCGGCATTCGGCACGACCATGGCGCTCGCAGGCAATCGCGGCTTCCGGTTCGGCGGTCTCCTCGGCGTGGACCTCGTGTTCAGCCCCGAGCAGCTCCTCGCCGACGTGGAAACCCTCGGGTACGCCAAGCAGGTGGCGCGGGGGTTCGAGTTCTCCGATGACGCCTTCTGCATGGAGGCGATCCGCCGGGTCGGACCCTCCGGGAGCTTTCTCATGGACGATTCGACGCTCGATCATGTGCGCGAAGAGATGTGGCAGCCCGACCTGTGGACGTTCGATTCGCTGGGAAGCTTTCTTGCCGGCAGGACGCGGCCGGCCGGGAGAGAGCCGCGGACCGCATCGACGCCCTCATCGCGGGGCAGTCCTGGCGCCTGGATCGCGCGAAGGCAAGGGCCCTGGACGAGATCACGACCGCGGCGGAACGCGCGCTGCTGGGATAGGGAGACGTCGACGAAAGGAAGACAGAATGGGGTTCGTCAGTTTCGATGACAGGGGCATCCTCCTCGATCCGTCAGGCAAGCCCCTCTACATCGTGGGGATCAACTATGTCGCGAGCTACATCTGCACCAACTTCTGGGAGGACTTCCGGCCGGGGCCTATCGAGAAGGATCTCGATGCCATGGCGAAGCTGGGGCTCAATGCCGTGCGGATCCCGATGCAGTGGGGCTACATCGAGCCCGAGATCGGCGTCTACCGCGAGGAGTTTTTCGCGCGGTTCAGCCGTTTCCTCGACATGGCCGGGAAGCGCGGCATCTACGTCATGCCCTGGTTCCTGGTGGGCATCGCGACCAAGTCCTACGACTTCCCGTTCCGCAACGGGAGGAGTTTCTTCACGGGCGAGATGCTCGACATCGAGGAGCGCCACCTCAAGGCGGTGACCGCTCGTTACAGGAACGACGAGCGGATCCTCTTCTGGGACATCTGCGACGAGCCGGAGTACTACTCCTTCAACGAGTACTCCGAGACCCTGCCCTACAAGCGCGCGACGCTCGCCCGGTGGGTCCGCACCCTCTACGACGCGATCAAGTCGGTGGACGCCAACCACCTGGTCACGCTGGGATACGGCGCCATCGCCACCCAGCATTTCGGGATCGACGTCAGGGACGCCGAGGCCGTCCTGGACCTCATGGTGGTCACCGCGTACCCCGGCCCCTCGCACGAAGCCATCGACCGGGCCCGAAACAACCATTTCCTATCCTACAACGTGAAGTTCAACACGATCCGCAAGCCCGTGCTCACGTGCGAGGCACCTGGCAGCACTTCAGTCGTCTTCTCCGAGGAAGTGATCGGCAACTACTTCCGCGTCTCCCTCTACGCGAACCTGCTGGCGGGAAGCAGGGGCGCGCTGCCGTGGGTATATAACGATTTCGACCGCTCGATCTGGCACCTCAATCCCCTGGAGGAATCGACGTTCGAGCCTTCCTTCGGGATCGTCACGACCGAGGGGCGGCTGAAGCCTTCGGGGAAGGAGCTCGCGGCGTTTGCCCGGTTCCATCCGGGACAACGACGTGGCCGGTCTGCGGCCCGTCCCGGCCCGCGCGGCCATCCTCGTTCCGCGCCGCTACTACGAGGAGATCGAGCCTGCATTCAAGAAGCTCTACACGACGTTCATCCTCGCCAAGGGCATCACGGGGAACGTCGACTTCGTATGGGATGACCAGGACCTCGGCCGGTACTCCCTCGTCCTGGTCCCTTGCACCCGCGGCGTCACCACGAGCGGGTGGAACAGGATCAGGACATTCGTCGAGGCAGGCGGCACCGTCTACTGCATCCACGATGACCGGCGGGGCCTGAGCACGTACTTCAACGATCTCTTCGGCGTGGAGACGATCACGACCGAGAAGGACTTCGACTACGACGCCATGACGTGCCGCGAAGCATGGGGCGCCTTTTCCCCTGGCGATGCCGTGCCTTTCACCGGAAGGATGCGCACCGAGTTCCTGAGAGTGAGACCGACGACGGCGCGGGTGCTCTTCCAGTTCGGCGACGGCGTGCCGGCTCTGCTCATGAACACGCACGGCCGTGGTGCGGCGTACCTTGCGACCAAGCCGCTCGAAGACGGCCTGCTCGATGCGCGCTATCCCGACTTCCTCTCCAACCGCTTCTTCGCGATCTATGCCGCGATAAGCGCAGGCTGCCGCCTTTCGATCCCGTGCGCGGCCGGGGACCCGCGGGTGGAAGTCGGTTGCCTCGAACGGGAGGGCGCCGGCGCGAGACTCATCATCTGCATCAATCACGACACGAGCCCGGTGAAGACCGAGCTGATGGTGGACGCGAACGTTGCAGGGGCCGGAAGGATCGTCGATGTGTCGGGCGACGCGGTGAGGCCCACACGCACCGGCGGAGGCGTGACAGTACCCCTGCAGCTGGAAGCCTCTGCTGTCAGGGTATTCCGCGTGGAATAGGCGCGCGGGCAGGCTGGGCCCGGTCTATCGCTTTTCCTTCGCAGGCCGATTCCCGGCGGAATTCCTGGACTTGCCACCGATGTCCTTTGGCGCCCCCGCTGTCTTCTTCCTGTTCGCTCGTGGAGATTTCATCGGTGACGTGGCCAGGTCGATGACGGAGTCATCGCTTCCGAAGTCGTTCTTGACGCAGGAGTCCGCCTCGTAGTCGGTGTGCCAGGTTCCTTGGTTGTCATGATATCGAAAGCGATAGGTTTTTCCGGCCTCGAGCACCAGCTTGCCGACCCACGTGCCATCCGATTCCAGGCTGAGAGGAAGATCCTTCACGTGCCACGCGTTGAAATCTCCACTGAGGTAGAGCTCAACAACGTCATCCATCGGCGGCATCCTGAAAGTGACCTCAACCCTGCCTCCTGCAAGAGGCTTCTTTTGCAGCATATGCTCCTCCTTGGACCCGACTGTTTTTCCGGAACTCCCTCCTCGCCCTGGGCGACGTGGAGACGGTCATTTGCCCGGGATCTTCTTCATCTTGGCCTCAATGGCACCCGTCGTGACGACGATCTTCACGGCATCTTCCATCGGGTCCTTGAACGGCACTTCGATTCGAAGAAGACCGTGCTCGTACGTCGCTTCTGCCTTGTCAGGCTTGACAGCCCAGCCCAAAGCCAGTGATGCGACATACTCGATGTCCCTTGCGGGTGCTGTCAGGTGGACGCTGTCTTGCAGCATCTTGAGGTCGACGGTATCAGCCGGTGCTCCCGGAATGGCGAACTCCACGATCAGCTTGTGGTTCTCCGCGTCGGCATAGGCAACCGTGTCAGGCGCAACCTTCATTCGGAAAGTGGGCATCTTGGTACCCTCCTTTTTATCTAAACTACAATATAAGCATTGTGGCAGCACAAAGAAACGAACCTGGATTCGAAGCCCTGCGCGCAATCTTCCTGGGGCCCTCGTCACCGATCGCTCCCACTTGCCGATTTCAACCGACGAATCGAGTGCTATACTGTCTCGTGCACTACTCCGGTCTGAGGGTTGAGAGTCAGGGACGCCATGTCTGGCAGAGCCGCACGGGCAAGGAGGATTCGATGAAGGCGAGAGTGGGCTTGTGGATTGACCATAGGAAGGCGATTGTTGTGACCATCACTGACGAGGGAGAAGAGACCGGAATAGTGATATCCGCGATTGAAAAACAAGCCCGTCGCCTGCCAGCTTCGCGCTCGACCGGCCCCTACGAACCGCAGAGAGTGCCCGCAGACGACAGCCGTCAGAGAGCCTCGACGCGACATCTCAACATCTACTACGATGCGGTCATTGCGAGCATTCGCAACGCGGAGTCAATTCAGATATTCGGTCCGGGTGAGGCAAAGGGCGAGCTGAAGAAGCGTCTTGTAAGCATCAAACTTGGCGAACGCATCGAGAGTGTCGAGACGGCCGACAAGATGACGGATCGCCAGATCGCAGCGAAGGTCCGACGGCACTTTTCAGAATAGCATTCGGAAACGGGACCGGGAGCAGGAACGAGAGCATCGGCAGCAGACCGGGATACGGGTCGTTTCGCCCCACGTACTGTTCCTGGCCAGGACGCAGCGAAAGCCTCGGTGCGGGGCGGCATGTTGCGGCTTCCCCTGCGACGGGCTATCATGGCGGTGGTGCGCCCTCCGCGCGTCCCTGCTGCTCTCGTCTTTCTCGTCGTCGTTGCCTCCGCTGCGACAGGCGCGCAGGCGGCGATGATTTACGGTCAGCGTACAGGAACCAGGGTGGACCGGATCGAAGTCAGCGAGCATGTGCAACAGAACGGCACGATGCTCGACGTGGTGATAACAAGCGGTGAGTCATACCAGATCGAGAGCGACGTCAACGGGGGTGTGACGACCTGCCGGTTCGAGTTCCCGTCCGACAGGACAGCGTGGACCGCCCGGAGGTATGGCTCCTCCCTTCGGCTCGAGGGGACTCTGAAAGGCCGTCGCGTGTCGCGCACCTTTGCGGTCGGCGACCGCATCTGGTACGAGTCCGTGGAAAGATCGCTGCAGTCGTTCGCGGTGTCGGGGTCAAGCAGGACGATCACCTTCTGGATGATCGAGCCCTATGGCGGGAAAGCCTACCTCATGACAGGTCGCATCGACGCGCACGAGCGAATCGAAGTCAACGGGGAGGACGAGGACGCGGTGCGGGTCGTGGTCAGGCCGGCGGGGCTCTTGTCCCTCTTGTGGAGCAACACGTACTGGTACGCACCAGGTGACGGCACTTTCCTTAAGTCGCAGAGCGTGCACGCCATCCCTCCCCTCGGCCCTCCGACCGTCGTCGAGCTCCTGGAAGATCTCCGAACCAGATGACGTCCCAGAGGTCGGTGGCTGCGATGGCAGCGCCGCAGATCACTCGAGACGCAAAGCCAAGCACCCCCTTATTTTGTTTCACGGGACCGAGCAGAAGAAACAGCGCGTTCCAATGCACCGACTTGAGACATCAGTTTTCGATAGCGATCTTGCAGGACGACCATTCCCTGCTTCTCCGCCATCGCAAGCCCCCCTCGCATCATCTCAGCTGCGCGTTCCGCGTCCCCCTTGCGGCGGCGTGCGAGAAGCGCCTCGGCGAGCTCAGAACACGTCCAGGCATACTCCGGACCGGGCCGTTGCGCCTCGTAGTCGACAAGGCCCTTTTCGAGCTCATGCACCGCCTGATCAGCGTTTCCGAGGGCCACATTGAGAAAACCAGTTGTCCGCATTCTTGTCGGAAGCAGTCCAGGAATCCATTGTCCCTCGCTCCTGGCAAACCAACCGAGCAGCCGTTGGCAGGTTTCGCGATCTCCGAGCAGTGCCGCCGCAAGAGCGAGCCCGACTCGCGCATGGCCGACTTGACTGGCCCCACTATGAATTGTCGCCTCATTCCCCGGCGGGATGACGGCAGCAGCCGCGATGCGCGCCAATTCAAGAAGCTCGCGCTTGGCGGTAAGGCGACCCAGCTGTGCAAGCTCGCAGACGGCCGTGCCTGTTTCAAGATCGAAGCCGAAGTCGCTGGCTTTCAGGGCGATGAGGTAACGGTCGAGGTATTTACAGCCTGCTTCTTGATTCCCCAGTTCCAGCTCAAGCCGCGCTCGCAAAGCGAGGTGCTGTCGAAACCCCCCAGCTCGTTTGCGAGGATTGTTCTCATCCGCTGGTAATGCTTCAGTGCCAGCGAACGCTGTCCGGACAAGGCATAGAGCTCAACGAGGCGGCAGTGAACGGATTCGTCCAGTGGTTCCAGGGACAGCCGTGTCCGACAGGGGCCTATCGCCAGCGAGTATTCCTCCCGTGATTTTCGGTTGTTCACCAGTTCTTCCAGCACCCAGACCTGCTCGTGCCGAAGGATTTCTTCCTCCACGCTCTGCCAGTCTTCGAAGGCCTATCACTGGTCGTTCAAATAGCGAGACCCTTCGCTGCAATTGATCCCAAGCCCACACCGTCGCTCAGGCTACCCCGGCATGAACGCCGGCATCGCGCTCGGGGTAGCTCTCGTAGACGTGCTCGAAGACCGCGGCGCACTTCTGACGGTACATCTCCTGCGCGTAGGCTCGCGGCAAGCCTGAGTCGAGCGTGTCCTCGATCGCCAGCCTCAGTGCGGACCGTGTCAAAAAGACGGAGATCCACGTACCCGCTGAGCGCCCGACGATCTCACTCACGCGCGCCCCGGTCTGGGGACCCGGGCGGAACCGGCCGTCCCCGCGCCTCGAGGGTATGGGGGTCTCGACGCCCCCCTGCGGGATCGAGCCCCCTTTCAGCCGTCCAGCTTCAGCGAGCGGACGTAGGTCTCGGTGACCGCCACCGGGGCGTGACCAGGGCTTTCTCTACCCTGGTCGAGAGGCACAGGGCCTTACTTAGAATCGCCTTTGGAGAATAGCCGGACGTCGTCAGATTGGCCAGATCGTGGCGGGGGGAAAAGGGAGCACGTGATCTGAGTATGGGCAAAGCAGCGGAAATCAACCAGAATGAAAGAAGGAGAGACAAAATAGATGAACATCCTTGTCATTTCAGGAAGTCGCAATCCTCAAGGCCAGACTGCGCGGGCTATCGATTCGTTCATCAGGGGGCTTGAAGCCGGAGGCGGCGCGTGTGAGACGGTCTTCCTTCCTCCTATGGCGATCGCGAGGTGTCGTCAGTGCGAAGAAGACGGCTGGGGCTTGTGCCGGAAAGAGGGCCGATGCATCATCGAGGACGATTTCTCCGGGCTGCTGGAGAAGCTTCAGAACGCTGATGCCGCCGTATTCGCCACCCCTGTCTACTTTGCTGATCTCTCTGAAAGCCTCAAGGCTTTTCTTGATCGACTGCGCCGAGTCGTTCGAAACGACACAGCTAAGTCCGGCATCGTCGCCAAGCCCGTCGCCGGGATCTGCGTCGCAGGTGGACGGGGGGGAGGCTCTCCCTTCTGTTCCTGCCTTCTGGAGAGAACACTTACGACCATCGGGTTCGATGTGCTGGACATGGTGCCGGTGCGCCGTCAGAATCTCGCGATGAAGCTTCCCATCCTGGAAGCAGCCGGGAAGAACCTTTCGACATATCGCGCGTCACCCGACTGAATAGACAGGTTCGGTAGCGTGAACGGAGCACACGCATTTTGCAGAGGCACCCACAACGGAGGAGGACTACTCGAAGAACGTGGAAATGAAGGTCGAAGGCAACATCCTCACGATCAAAGTGGATCTGAGCAAGGAGTCTGGCCCCTCAGGTTCGGGCAAGACAACCATCATCGCCAGCACCGAGGGGAAGGTGTCCGTGACAGATCGTGACGAGAAGGTCGGGCTGAATGTGTATCGCAAGAAGGCGTGAGGTCGCTGGAGTTGAATCTCGATAACCTCACGAAGGCTGTAGAGGACTGCTGTTTGCAAAGGGGACAGTTGCAGCTGCTGCTGCACCTCCTCTTCGCTGGACAACGGCGACTCCGCCGTCAGCCAGCACTTGGCTTTCGTGGTATCCGAAGCGACCGAATGATCGTCCGATGCGCCCGGGGCTCAGCATCGATTCTGCGAATGCCCTGGACAATCCTCAGAGGTCGCTATTCCGTGTGGTATACCTTCATAGCCGGGACCGCGTTTCCGGGGATTGAAAAAGTGTCGTTACCCCGACGGTAGATCCGGGTCGCCTCCCGGCTTCTTTTTCAAGCGCCAGCCCCCTGTGTCAGGTACGCGAGAGCCTCTCGCTTATTCCCGGCGCTCGCTTGGAAAGGGTTGCGGCCTGGGACCATAAGCAAGTGGCAAGGTTCCAGCAAAGAACAATATGTGGGACTTCCAAAAAAGGAATAATGAAGAGGGTGGGACAACTTCAAGGCACCCTTAACTCGTCGTGGAGCCGCGCAGGACGACCCAGAGAGACCCAGAAGTCTCTCGCGCCATGCGAGCACGCGGCCTTGAGCGATAGCCCGGGACCGAGGGCGCTGCACTCAAAGCCGAAGCCGAGCGTAGCGAGTGGATGATACTGCAGGTCTCCCGCAAATCGCGCTACGCCCCGCCACTAAGGAGATTTCCGTCGAATTGGAGGAGTTGTGTGAGGCTCGACTCCAGCGCGCGGGGCGTTTGTACCACATTGGGTGGAGTCCTACTTCAGTCGATCGCGCACGCCGTTCGCCTGCAGTAGGACTCCCACCGATTGACTTTACTTCTTGTTCGCGGCTATAGCGGCCGCCTTGAGCTCTTTGGCCGCGATATCCAGGAGATCCTTGGCCTTCTGGGCGTGCCCATCCATGTCGAACTCGTTCGCCTCTTGAGCTTTCACGAGTTTCTCGTAGGCATCGAAGATGAACTGTTGCGCCGCGGCGAGCGCAGGGTGTCTCTTCTTATCGATATTCACTTCTGGCGCCTCGCCATTCGGAGTCTCATGGAATCCGATCCCCTTGAGGAACTTCGCGAAAGTTGAGTTGTTGTCTGCATACGCCGCAGCTAAGGCAATCTCTTTCTTCGCGTTCTCGAGCGCGTCCTTGGCCTTCATGGCGTGGCCCTCGAGATCGAAATCATTGTTTTCTTGCGCCTTGGTAATCCTAGCGAAGCTTTGGTCGATAAGGCGTTGAGCGTCTATAAGGTTAGGATGTGCGTAAGCGAACGCCGTCACGGGGATAGCGATCGCCAACAAAACCGGCAATACGATTTTCCTCATCTCTCCCTCCTCGTGCAACTATGCGGCATCAGAGATCTCTTTTGGACAACGATTTCCCTGTGAATCCAACATCCAACTTCTCGACTTCGTCATTCTATTGGCTTGATCCGCCTCGTCAAGTCCCCCGAGAGGTAGTCTCCCGGACCGCCTTTCGAGCCCGGGGAGGCTTCCGGCCTGGGGCACAGGTTTTCGCGATCCAAACCCGAAGCCGCTCCGTCGCTTGGTCGTCCTCTTCGTCTTCGTCGTCCAACATCCGACACGCCGGAAGGCAGGCGGCGGAACGGGCCGTGTCGGCACCGGATCTTGGGCGACTGCCTCGACTGGTGTCGCAATTGGTGCCGCGTTTCATGGTAGGAATCGGCCTCCGCAGCCATTTGGGGAGGTCAAGAGGCCCGGGGCCGACGAACATGGCAGCGCACAAATAGGCCTCGGCTACGTCATTGGGCGTCTCATCGCCGGCCGGGTGATGGCGCCGGATGATTAGTTCCCCGAATTGCCGCCAACCCGATCCCCTGGGGCGGCCGAAAGGATTGCCGGCGTACACGCTCTACAAGCGGAAGCTGACAGGAAGGCCAGTCTGAGATCTGGTGGCAGCGAAATAAGTGCCGCTAACTCCGCGGACAACTCGCTCCAATGATGACAAACCCGCTGTATCCCGCCGCTACGCCGACGATGCTCTCCGCGAGCTGAAGAAGTGGATACTCCCCCTACCACGGCGGCAAGTGTCTCAATGAGATCACCCCGAAGGACTGCGAGAAAAACTCCTCTGACTGGCAGGCCAAGGGCCTGTCAAAGAAGAGTGTGAACAACATGGTATTCCTTGATGAAAGTGGCATTTCTCAACGCCCGCCGGTCAGAAGAACATGGGCGCATCGCGGACACACACCCCTCCTCACCCATCCGTTCAATTGGAAGAAGCTCTCCATTTGTTCGGTGCTGGGCTACCGATGGATAGGAGGCGAAGCCGAATGTACTTCCGTATCGTGAGCAACAGCTTCAACGAGGTGAAACTCATCGACTTCCTCACCCACCTCCGACGCCAGTTCCGCAGCAAGAAGCTGATGCTGATCTGGAACGGACTGCCCTTGCACCGCAGCCGTCTGATGACCGAATACCTGCAAGAGCACAAAAGCGGTCTGACCGTGACTCGATTGCCGGCCTACGCGCCCGACATCAATTCCGTCGAGAGTGTCTGGGCGAACATCAGTGGGCAAGAACTCGCAAATCGGTGTGCTGACGACCTGAATCCCATGGTGGAAGGGTTGCGCCGCGGATTCGCCCGCATCCATCGGCACAAGTCTCTCGCCCGCTCTTTCCTCGCACACGCGGAACTCTCGTTTTGACTCGGATGTCCGCTCTTTGTGCGAAACTCAATTGTGCACTCGGATCGGACGCCCCGAGGACGGCCTATCAGGCCGGCGCTACCCCTTGGCGATTGTGACGGCCTGGATGTCCGTAAACCCCAGGAGCCCCCAAGGTCCGTTCTCGACGCCGACACCCGACCACTTGGCGCCGCCGAACGGGGCGTCGGGCATGATAGCGATGTGCTGGTTCACCCATACGGTGCCGCATTCGAGCTTGCCCGCCACCTCCACGGCGCGACCAACGTCGGCCGACCAGACCGAGCCCCCCAAGCCGAAGGTCGAGCGATTGGCGCGGTCAACGGCCTCGCCGACATCCCGGAACGTCATGATCGGAAGCGCGGGACCAAACTGCTCCTCGTCCACGATGCGCGTACCTTCCGCGACGCCGGTGAGGAGCGTTGGCGGCAGGAAGTATCCGTCGCCCGGAAGCGGTTTCCGCCGGTCACGAACTTCGCTCCAGCCTTGCGCGCGTCTTCTACGAGCTCCTTCACTCGCTCGAACTGCGGCTTGTTGTTGATCGGTCCGAGCTGGGTGTCCGGCAGCATGCCGTCACCGACCTTGACCTGCTTTGCCAAAGCCGCTAACGCATCGACGATGGCCGGTGCCACGCGCTCGTGGACGTAGAGGCGCTTGATCGCGCAGCAGACCTGACCGGAGTTCATGAAGGCGCCCCAGAAAAGCGGCCCCGCCACCCTTGTGGGATCCACGTCATCCAGTACGATGGCCGCGTCGTTTCCGCCAAGTTCGAGCGTCACACGCTTGAGGTCCGCCGCCGCCGCGGCCGCGACCTTCTTGCCGGTAGCCACCGAGCCAGTGAAGGCGATCTTTCGTACCGCCGGGTGCTTCGTCATCTGGGCGCCCAGGCTGTCTCCGCCGGAAATCACATTCAGGACACCGGGGGGCAGCGCTCCTTTCAGTATCTCCCCGAGCATGAGCGAGGAGAGCGGAGTGTAGGGAGAGGGCTTGAGCACGACCGTGTTGCCGGCGAGGAGTGCCGGGGCGATCTTCCAGGTCGCAAGCAGGATAGGGAAGTTCCACGGCGTGATCGCGGCGACCACCCCGCACGGCTTTCGACGCACCTCGATCCGGACAGCCTGATTGTCCTGGACCACCTCAACGGGCAGGTCGAGGGTAGCCGTGAACTGGAACCACCCGATAGTGCCCTGTAGCTCCGAAGTCGCTGACGAGAGGGGCTTCCCCTGTTCCTGCGTCAGGACGGGAGCCAGCTCGCCGATCTTCGCCTTAAGAGCCTCTGCACAGGCGAGGAGCGCGACCTTGCGCTGCTGGATATCCCGGCTCCAGGCGCAGAACGCACACGACGCCGACTCCATCGCGGCATCCAGCTCGGCCGGAGTACACTCCGGAGCCTGAGCGAACACCGTGCCCTTCGCGGGGTTCGTTACTCCGAAGCGCCGAGTTCCCGCGACACCCTTGCCGTCGATCGTCATGGTAAATGAATCCACGTTTTCCTCCCTGGGCGACGGGCGAATCAGTGGATGACGGCATCCCCTTTTGCTGTGGAAATCCCGATTGCCGGTCTTTCCCTGATGCTCAGCATAAGCCCGGCCGGTCCAGGGTGCAAGACCCGGCAGACCCGGCAAAACCCGCCGGATGCTGCCCCGGCCTCGGAAAAAAAAGCCTACACGCGATCCGGGGACCTCTGCGGCATGATTCTACCCGGTGTATAACCGTAGTCATGGCATTCTCCGAGGAGCTCATCCGCGCGGCCTGGAAGCGCTTAGAGGGTCGGTGCGAGTGTACGCTCGCCGACAAGCACGGTCACGGGGAACGGTGCGGGCGCCCCCTTCTTTGGGCCCTGCGAGGCGCCACGGGCGAAGAGGGCTGGGACCCTGTTCGGCGGATGAGCTGGGCGACGGATGTCTTGGCCAACTGCGAAATCCGGTGCGCCAAGTGCCAAGGGCCGAAAATCGTGCCGGTGCAGTGATGTCCACGCACACGCTCATCATCGTCCAGCGCTTCCGGGGGCTGCCGGTGGACCCCGTCAGAGTCTTTGACTTCTGGTGGGCGGGCATGGAGTCCATCGAGGAGACCCTCCGCGAATGCGAGGACCTGGACGAACTGGTCGAGACTGCCGAGAAGGCTGGGCTGGAGGTCGAAGAGGACCCGGCCGAGGACGCGCCGTGGAACGTGCGGCCAGACGTGCTGATCTACGCCGAACAGGACGCCCAGGGGGTCTGGACGCTGCGGCGCTACGAAGAATGAAAGAGGGCCGGGAAGCGACAAACCCGGCCCTTGGCGGGAACGTGCTCATCACCGTCACCCGAACACGCCCCCACGCGGCCCGTGTGACCGGAACCCGGGCGAGCCAAGGAAATAATACAAAATCTTGCATTGGAAGGACAAGGTTTACGGGCTGGGGTGGTGCTGGGACTACCCACTACTGTTGGGGCTTGGTTGCAACTGGCCACGCTTGACTTAGGGCCGCATAGACCAAGATCTCGGCATTATGATTCCACTGCTCAGGGATGGCGTCCAAGTACCCCCCGACGACCGCAGCCCACTGCCCCCAGGTCGTTTCCCCAAGCTGAAGCAAGCCGCTGGCTTGAATGCCTTGCGCTGCACCGGTAACGAAACCAAAGTACTCCCACGCCTTCCCATTCTCCGTCTGTGTCATCGTGGTTCCCGCGTCGAGTATCTGAAATTCCTTCCAGAGGTCATGCAACCACTGCCCAGTTCCCAGAGTGCTCTGCCCCCACCCCGCCGCGCCGACCAGGGCGATCACCAGGACGACGATCCACCGCTTCCTCATGGGCTCCCCCTTGTCGGGCATTGTACAGCGTCATGGCGGGCCTTGGTGGAGGCTTTCGCGGGGCCTGCCGTGTCACTCCCCATGGGAGTCAGCTTTACGGTGCGGCATTCGTCCCCGGCTACGCCGCATATAACGCCCGGTAGACCAACCACTCTCCGGAGTGAGCTGGGCCTGTCAGGCAGTGCGACAGACGCGGGTGCTCCATGGGAACTTCATGCAGGAGTGAGGCGCTCGTGATATACTATGTATCTGGCTGAGTCAATTGCAGCCATTTTAGGCATCTACAGCCGACGTGGGATTGGTGCGAGGCAGGGAGGTGCGAAAAGAGCACCCGCCAAGGAGAAGAAACTATGAAGCGGCTGCGGATGTGCAAAAAGGTCGGATTAGCAATCCTCATGGCGATCGGATTGCTGGGCTACGATGGCTGCAAACAACTGGGAATCTACACTATTTCAGGTACTTATGCTGGGTACTCAACCAGTACCGTTTCAAATTACTACATCACGCTAACATTAGGACAGGAGGATATCAATGGTAACGGCTCCTGTTCGATTTCAGGTTCAGACGGAAGGACATATTCGGGCACTTACAACGATTATTATTCAACTGCAACCGGTATTGGTTCTTTCACAATGAACCTCACCAGTAGCGCTTCTTGGAGCGGAACCGTTGGCTATGAATATAACTTCTACCAAAGCGGGGATGAGCTTTACCTCACCTTTATATCAGGCGGAGATGACTACCTTCATATTGGAAGTGGTTTCACTCTTTTTAGGCAATAACGCTCAAGAGCACCGGGCGGATCGAAGGCTGTCGATCAGGGCACGGCCGGAAAGGATATAGGCGCGCAAGCGAACGACCTGGGGCACGGACGTCCTTGCCAACTGCGAGACACGGTGCGCCAAGTGCCAATGGCCTAGGATTGTGACCGTCGGTTGATACTGCTACCATCGAACAGGAGATGCAGTTTAGCCCGCCCCATAGCCAGCCAATCCTGCCGCATTTTTCCAGCCAAGCAGTGTGTCGGCGGGAGCCATCTATCGTGGCGCCTGGCCTGATATCCTACAGCCGTCCAATATAATGTTAGGCGGCTTCAACCGGCCTCCTTCCCCAAGCGGCGAAGAACGTAGACGAAGGCCAACTGAAAGTAGCATCACCAAAGAGGCGCTGAACGGTCTCATGCTGGTCCTTTGTGAGCAGCCCGGCGTCAATCATCGGCCTCGCCGCTGCCCGCAGGCTCATCGAGCCCCAACGCCCTTCCGGTCCACCACCCTTCACCATCATGACCAAGCCTTCTTGACCAATGTCATCGTAATCGATCTGCTCTAGCAGATTAGGAATTTGGCGACCAAAATACGCATCAAGAACACGGTTCTTCCGAAGGAACTCAAATAATGCTCTAAAGGCCGAAGTGAACACAGCAGCAGCCGGGTTACCAATGTCCGCAGAAAGCAAGGAGCCGTAGTCCAGTTCCTCAACAATCAGCCACCCACCTGGTCGCACCGCGTTCGCCATTCGCCGCATTGCTTTCTCAGGTTCCGGGAGGTGCATGAGCAAACAGCGGCAGTGAACAAGGTCGAAAACGCCCGTCTCCAGCTCATCTTTCAGGATGTCGTGCTGACGGGTTTCTAGATTGGGGGCGTTCAACTGCCGAAGGAATCTGGTGTTGATGTCGGTAGCGACTACCTTCCCTTCTGTCCCAACACGCGTGCAGAGCCACTGTGCTACTGACCCAGCTCCAGCACCCACTTCAAGACAATTCCAGCCCTTGAAAATCTCTATCGTATTGAGGTGGCGGATGGTGTGAGGATCATATAATTCTTCCAATAACCTGAGGCGCTCCATTTCTACTTTATCTTGCTGGGATGCCCCGAAGTACTGCTGCTCACTCATATGAATCTCCTCTGTTCTGGAGTTTTGCACGAAACAAATTCTGTCACCCATTGCGTTCAGCGTCAAGGTTACGTCAATGAGGCGAGGTGGCACCCTAGAATTTGGATAGATTAGTGGGTCATCGGCCTAACAAATTGTTGCAGTTGACCGCCTGAGTGCGTCTCTGATTCGAGCGGAGGCCGTAGCGGATCGGTTGGAGGGCTCCGCGGTTTATGACTCGGGGCGGCAACTGAACTGATATGAAGTGCCCCCTCGTCAAGACCTCGCCTACTTCTTTCCTCCTCTCTAGCGCGGCAGATAGTCGAAGAGGCGTAGAAGGGATCGCGGTAGGGACCTCGGTTGCCCGAGGCCCCCCGCACGGATCCGGACGTGCGCTGCTAACGCATCCGGCTCTTGCCTTGAGTCCTGGCGTCGAACCGCAGCTCCGGCCACGGGTGCAGAATCTTGGCGGGCGGTATCCAGTTGGATTCGAGCCGTCCCATTCGTTCCCAGGTGAGCCGGGAGCGTTGGCTGCCTCGCTTCAGCGACGCATGCCATGCCCGGACCACTTGAGTTCGGAAGGACCCAAGCGCGTCGATGTTCGTCGGGACCGCGTGGTATTGGAAATATCCGCGCACTACGCTCCCCAGCCACCGTCCCTGCTCGGGCACGGGTTGGTGGCGACGTCGCCGCAACTCTTCCCTGATTGCGCCGAGAGTAGCGCGCATCCGTTTGGCCATCGTCTGGCGTTTCAGCAGGAACCGCCCCGCCTTGGTCCTGGCACAGATGTGCGTGAACCCAAGGAACGAGAAGGTCTCCGGCTTGCCCTGATGACGTGTTCGTCGGTGTTCGGCGGCAAACTGTCCGAACTCGATCAGCCGCGTCTTCTCAGGGTGCAGTTCCAGGCCGAATCGGTGCATACGCTCTCGCAGAGCCTCCAAGAAGCTCCTCGCTCCTTGCGGCGTCCCTCTGTCGCTCTTGGTCCATTTCCCCTGTTCCAGCACCCCCGCGCTCAGCCATTTCTGGATGAGCCGCAGGATAGCCCGATCCGCGATCCGGTGCCGGAGGAACCGCATCAGCCATTCGTGGCATAGAGCGTCGAAAAAGCCACGAATGTCGGCGTCCAGCACCCAGTTCACTTTCTTCCGTAGAATGCCGACGGCCAGCGCATCCAGCGCTTGATGCTGGCTGCGACCAGGTCGCAATCCGTACGAGAAGCCCAGGAAGTCCTCCTCGTAGATAGCGTTGAGCACCTCGACAACGGCGCCCTGGACGATCTTGTCCTCCAGAGCCGCAACGCCGAGCGGCCGAAGCCGCCCGTCCGCCTTCGGGATGTACGCTCTACGAGAGGGCCGTGCCCGGTAGCTCGCGCTGCGGAGCCGAGCATGCAACCTACGGAGGTTCTCCCCAAGGTGCCGCCCGTATTCCTCCCATGTGACCCCGTCGACCCCGGGTGCGGCTTCTCGCTTGATCGCGAGATACCCCTCCTGAAGGCAGTCCTCCTTTCACGTCGAATGAAAGCCATCAAGCTACTCGACGAAGATCTTTCGCTGAACGAAATCGCACGTAGGATCGGCTGCAATGCCTAGCTCCGTGATGCGGTGGCGTGACCGTTGGTTGTCGGGCGGCGAAGAAGGCTTGCGAGTGCGCGCCTCCCCCGGACGTCCTTCGCGTATGAGTCGGGCAGAGAAAAGGCGATTGCTGCGCTGTCTGGTCAGGGGGCCGCTGGAGTTCGGATGGACAACCGACATCTGGACCACGCGGCGGATTGTGGCGTTGATCAAGAACGAGTTTGGCATCAGCTATCATTTCACGCATGTAGCGCGGCTGTTGCATGCCCTGGGCTGGAGCCCGCAGAAACCCGAGCGGCGCGCCTTGGAACGCAACGAGGCGGCTATCCAGAATGGGAAAGACACCACCTGGAGGAGTGTAAAAAAACTCCGCGCGGTTGGGCGCCTACCTGATTTTCATCGATGAGTCCGGCTTCATGCTCACGCCCACCGTGCGAAGGACGTGGGCGCCCATCGGGTGCACCCCGCTGATCCGTCACCACGACGCCAACGATCGGCTGTCCGTGATCTCGGGCATATCGGTGAGCCCGACTCGACAACGGCTGGGACTGTTTGGGATGTTCTTCTGGGACAACATCGCCCAGGAAGAGGTTGTGCTGTTCTTGCTTGAAGTCCTCCGCCACCTCCGGGGCCACGTGATCGCCCTGCTGGACAACGGCAGTATCCACACGGGAGCTCCCCTTCGGAATCTCTGTCGCAGCTACCCCCGGCTCCACCTGGAGTACTTCCCCGGCGACGCGCCAGAATTGAACCCCGACGAAGCGGTCTGGGCACTGCTGAAGGGCAAGCTCGCCAACGGACGGCCTGACGATCTGGAGAAACTTGCCGACCGACTACAAAGCGAGTTCAGGAACGTTGCCCAATCGCAGCCGGCACTCCGCGGCTGCATCCGCCAGTCGGGGCTCGCCGTTTCATTGCCATGATCATTGCATTATTTAGGCTAATGTTTATAGGGCGCCTCTAAAAACTCGACTTTTCATTGAGCTTCAACGGATGGTGTGTTAACCTGGCGCGAGGTGTAATGCGATGAATCAGCAACGCGGTTTTTTTGACGAGCAGGACCGACTGGCCAAGTTAAGCAATCAGGGCGACCCGCTGGAGAAGCTCAACGAGGTTATGGATTGGGACTTCTTTCGTCCGCTATTGAAGCGATGCTTTAAGAAGGAGCCCAAAGGACCGGGAGGACGTCCTCCCTACGATTACCTGCTGATGTTCAAAGTGCTGATTCTCCAACGCCTCTACAATCTCTCCGACGAGCAGATGGAGTACCAGATTCTGGATCGCTTGAGCTTTCAGCGGTTTCTGGGCCAGGGATTGCACAATACGGTGCCGGATGAAAAGACAATCTGGCTCTTTCGTGAGGTTCTGGGCAAACGCGGGATGATCGAAAAGCTTTTCGCCCTGTACACGGCGCATTTGGAAAAGCACGGCTTGATCATGGCCAACGGCAGCATCGTCGATGCCAGTTTCGTGGAAGTTCCTCGTCAGAGGAATAGTCGGGAAGAGAACCAAGAGATCAAAGCGGGAAAGGTTCCCGATGATTGGAGCGACGATGCTGCGAAGCTGCGGCAGAAGGAGAGGGAGGCTCGCTGGGCGAAGAAGAACCAGCAGACCTTCTACGGCTATAAGGATCACGTAAAGGTGGACAGGGACAGCAAGTTGATCCAGAGCTATGAGGTCACCGATGCCAGCGTCCATGATTCACAGGTTCTGTCGTCGCTGATCAAGACAAGCGATGCGGGTAAGGAGCTGCATGCTGACAGCGCCTACCGCTCAGCAAAGATCGAGAAAAGTCTTCAGAAACGAGGGGTGCGAAGCAAGATCCATGAGAAGGGCAATCGCAATCAACCGTTGACGAAAGCCCAGATGAGGAGCAATCGAGGGAAGTCGCGGATTCGCGCACGCGTTGAGCACGTCTTCGCGCAGATCACCAATAGCATGAACGGTTTCCGCATCCGCTCCATAGGAATGATGAGGGCTCGGACGAACATCGGGTTGATCAATCTGACGTACAACATCGTGCGCTCGGTCTATCTCCAGGGCACGTAGTTTGCCCTGAAGGCAGCGAGGGGGCCGAAAGACGAAGCAAATGGGGCTTCAGAGTATGGAAACGGAGCCGAATCCCAGCGAAAGTAGTAACAGAGCATAGCTTTAGGAACCATACAGAGAGGAATATCGCGAAGAGTACCGGTTTTTCGAGGTGCCCTATAGTTGCTCCAGGCTGAGCTGAGAGCCCCGCTTTTCTGTCTTTTCAGGTCGAAAGAAGTCCTCTGTATCCATGAAGTCGGCGTCTACGAGGCATGAGAAGACCATGCGAACGAAGAACGAACCAGCAAAGCCTCGTTGTGCTGCCGCCGCCTTTGGGATTGGGGGACCCTCAA
The DNA here is from genome assembly GCA_963768665.1 of uncultured Spirochaetota bacterium. Taxonomy (GTDB): domain Bacteria; phylum Spirochaetota; class Spirochaetia; order SZUA-6; family Fen-1364; genus Fen-1364. The sequence goes on from CAVYIU010000011.1 coordinate 102,752, forward strand.
AAGAGGAAGGAAGTTCCGCCGCCAAGTACCCCGGACCAGTGTGAGCGCGCGCAAGCCGGCGCACAAGACATGTGTCGTCGCCTCCTGCGTTTCCGTCCGGAAGGCCGGTGTGGTGCCCTGCGATGCAGTAGGCGAGAAGCTTGCCGAAGCCCCGGGGCGCCGCCATGCGTTTCGCGGCATACTCGACCCCGGGCGTCGAGTGATGAACCTGCATAGGAGCGCCCCGGATCCCCTTCTGGAAGAGATCCAGCGCTTTGCCATCATCATGCAAGAGCGCAGCGGCCCGGGCCCAGTTCTGGGCATCGAAGGCCACTGCGGACTTGCCAGCGCGCTCTGCAACATTACGCAGATGCTCGGCAAGCAGCTGTTTTCGGCCGTCGTCGGTCTTGTGAGCGATCAAGTCGTCGCCGCTGTCTGTCTTGTCTGGGCCGCTACTCATGGCCAGCGATCCTGCACCGCCACCACGTTCGACCCTTCCACGAAACTCTTCGGCTGATGATCGAGTCCCATTGGATCTCACTATATAGGACGATCCTGAAAGAGGCTTTGACGAGTAAGTGAGCCTGCAGGCTTTGATACATAGCCGCAACGCCTACTACCATCCGTTCCGACATGCCTGTAGCAATTATCGGCATCAATTCTGCGATAACTGTCACGACAGCTTGCCGTTGGGTCGGATGGCAAGGCGAGTAGCAGATTGTGGTCCGATGGTGGTCAGGCACGCGCGCAGGTGCCTGCGGCACGCGCCTCGACGCTCTACATACAGCCTGACCGCCATAGCGCAGAATCAGGACGATCTTCCCAGGGAGCGAAGTGTGTGAGCCCTCCCTCCTTTCTGATCGAGACGCGCCGGCTGCTTATCCGGCCGCTGCGCGTCGAGGACGCCGAGGAGTTGCACGGGCTGTACTCGGACGCGGAGGCGATGCGCTTCCTAGCGGCGCTGCGTAGTCCGCGCGAAAAAAGCCACCGTTCCGTTTTGAGCGAGCCAGCGTTCCGATAATAAAAAGCCACCCTTCCGCTGCAAAAGAGCCAATTTTGGGCTCTCCAGCGGAATCCCCATCCCATCCAATCCCTCCATTGCAGCAATTGGCATGCTCTCCTGTACGCATCATACGGAAGGAGAGGAAATGGGACGGAGGAAAACGGGAGTGAACAGGGTTCGAGACATCATCCGTTACGACCAGACCACAGATTTGAGTGAGAGGCACCCCAGCAGAAACTGGATGTACTCTTGGACCTTCTCTCGCACCCAGTCCTCAAGGAAATCAAATTCCACACTTGACTTCCTTGCTCCTCCGGTGTTCTCCTTTTCCATGGCGGTGTGCTCCTTCGTGATATTGGGTGAAGGAGGCTAACATACCGCCCTTTCCTTTTTCCACACTTCTTGAGGATACCTCGGAAGAGCGGTGAAGTACCGGCTCGCACCCTACGTCTGGTAGGTAAGGGTATGTAGAACTGAGTGGGACGTAATCAGACGGACCGACATCACATAAGGAGAACACGGAGATGAGCATGGATCAGGAAGCAAACAGAATTCTGGACGACATTGTCGAGCACCGTAGAACAGTGAGGTCATTCAAGTCGGAAGTGCCTGACAGGGCGTTGGTGGAGGCGATTATCCACGCTGGTCTATGGGCACCCTATGCCTCACTGGCAGTTTCCGGAGAAAAAGGCTTTCGGATGTTCTTCGTTGTCCAAAAAGGAAGCGAGACGCTGAAGAAGGTAGCGGTGCTCATTCAAGAACAGGCGAAGGCGTCCTTGCAACAGATGCAGAAGCTCTTTGAGGAAAAGCCCTTCCTCAAGGAGAAATCAACAGCTTACCTGAGCCGGATTTCTGGCATGGCTGAAAAGGGTTTCCCTGATCTCTTGAATGCACCTTGTCTGATCATCATCGCAGAGAAGCGGGGGATGCCTCCCGCAGAAAGGCAGAGTCTTGCACACGTTGTTCAGAACATGTGGCTAAAGGCGACCGCGCTTGGACTTGGATTGAGACTGATCTCTGCAATAGAAACGCTGACGGAGAACAAGGGCTTCTGTGAGCTTCTAGGATTGCATGTGGCTGAGTTTGCATTCACCGGCTGCGTCGTTGGCTTTTCGGCGCAGGAGCCACAGGTGGGAAAGCGTCCTGATGATAAGGCAATCACAAAATGGATGTAGCGCTAACGATGCTTGATCGTCGAGTCATGCTCATGATCAACGGGCAAGTGGATGTCATCGAGCGCACAGCCTACGGCTTCTTTAGGAACCTGAAATAGAAGGCTCCAAACACCAAAACTATGCCGATGTTCACTGCCAGTCGTTCCCAAGTCCATTCACGATGCCTAAAGAACAGTAAATCCACACCGACGACAACGGCAATCAACGCCGCAACGTAAATCACGATAAGCAAGGTTCTCATCTTTTCATCCGCCGTTTAAGTATATCAATAGCCGCCTACTCATGTCCCTACGATCAGATGTCCACTTCCCAACGCTTGTGAAGGAAGAGCAGGTCATGTTCCTCAACACGTATCGTCCCAAAGCGGAAAGCGAATGGAAGCTTGTCGATCCTGCTGATGAAAGAGGAGAAAAGCAGCTATCTTCCTTCAACCAAGGAGGGTGTCCTTGCCCGCTGAAGTCTTCGCCAAGATCGCCTTCCACTTTTCTGTCAGCTTTTCAAAATCCGGCTTGGGAACCCCTTTGTACCGATGTACCTTAGCAAGACAATATGGTCAGCACTGGACCTCATCTCGGCCCTTGTCCTATTTGGATTCAGTTGGGCGGTGCGTCCAAAGCGTGAGGGATTCCCTCACGGTTTCCCCCTGTGTCAGGGTAGTTGTCGCGTCTGGGTAGTCCCCAGGGGGGTACCCCCTGGGGAAAAATCGGGGGCAGAAAGCGACGTGGCACATGCGGTATTTCTCGGAGGAGTTCAAGCGATCGGTGGTTGTTAAGATGTCGGTTCCCGGTGGCCGTAGCGCCAGCTCACTGAGCAAAGAAGTTGGCATTTCGCAGTCCACCCTTTCACGATGGCTTCGTGAGGGTAGTACATTGGGGTCGGATGGAGAAGGAATGAAACAGCGACGGCCTGAAGATTGGACGGCAGAGGAAAAGGTAGAGGCTATCCTGAGCTATGAAAAGCTTTCGGAGGAACAGCGAGGTGTGTTTCTTCGGGAGAAGGGGTTGCACGATGTGCACCTGGGAAGGTGGAAGGCCGAGCTCATCGAGGCGATGAAACTGAAGCCGTTTGCGGGAGGCAAGAAAAACCCGCAGCAGAAGCGGATCGCGGCCCTGGAGAAGGAATTGAGGAGAAAAGAGGCGGCGTTGGCGGAGGCCGCGGCGTTGCTGATACTTAAAAAAAAAGCCGACTCGATCTGGGGGGAGGCAAAGGACGCGAGATAAGCCTGGCGGATCGAGGTATGGCACGGGAGTTGATCCAGGAGGCGGTGCGCGCCAGGGCGCGGCTGTGGAAGGCCTGCGAGGTGTTGGAGATCACGGTGAGAACCTACCAGCGTTGGGGCAAAAGCTCCCCTGAAGGCGATGCCCGTCACGGTCCTCGGAGCAAGCCGGCCAACAGCTTAAGCACCGAGGAGCGGGCCAAGGTGATCGCGATGGCCACCTCGGAGAGGTTTCGCGAGCTTGCCCCCTCGCAGATCGTGCCCATCCTGGCGGAGGAAGGGGTGTACGTGGCCTCGGAATCGAGCTTTTACCGCGTATTACGGCTGGAAAAGCTGCTTACCCACCGTGCTCGCAGTCGTCCTGCTGCCCACCATCGTCCGAGGGAATACGTGGCCACGGGGCCCAACGAGGTATGGAGCTGGGACATCACGTATCTGCGCGGTCCGATGCGGGGTCAATTCCTGTATCTGTATTTGGTGGTGGACATCTGGAGCCGCATGATCGTGGCCTGGGAGGTGGGCGAAGAGGAATCCAGTGAGATCGCATCGCGGATGATCGCTCGTGCATGTTTGCAGCGTGGGGTGGACGCAGCTCGGCTGGTAATCCATTCAGACAACGGTGGCCCGATGAGGGGGGCAACGCTTCTGGCGACGTTTCAATTCTTGGGGATCGTACCCTCCTTCAGTCGGCCGCGGGTCAGCGATGATAATCCGTATTCCGAGGCGCTGTTTCGCACCTTGAAATATCGTCCCGAGTATCCCAGTGGCCCCTTCGAGGGTCTGGCAGCGGCGCGGGAGTGGGTACAACGATTTGTGCGATGGTACAACACCGATCACCGTCATAGCGGAATCAAGTTTGTCAGCCCGGCGGCACGACACGAAGGACGGGAGGCGCAAATACTGTGCGCACGCAAGCAGACCTACGAGCAGGCGCGCCGCCGCCAACCGAGCCGGTGGTCCAGGGGAACAAGGGATTGGTCTGCGGTCAGGGAGGTTGTTCTCAATCCGCAGAGAGGCAAAGAAAGAGCCGGAGGCCAGGAACACACGCAGGGTATCGGCTTTGATCGAGCGGGACAAAAAACCATGCGTCATAGCGGGCCGCCAGCGCATTTCCCAAGGACGGGTGGTATCGGAGCTACCCCCTGAAAAGGAGGTCAAGCGACTATCGAAGGGTTGGGGCGACAACTACCTTGACAATTACCGGTTTCCTCGGATTTGTCTTGTTCGTCCTTCTGGGTCCGCTGCCGGTTGTTGGCACAGTTCTGGGCATCATCGGGGCCGTTCGGGCCTGGGGTTGGCCCGTCGGGGCAGCGATCCTGCTGTTTGCGGGGTCGATACCTCTGAGCTTCGTTTTGGGATTTGCCTTCGGAGACAGGGACTAGGCGCTGGTCCAGAGAGCGAAGCCAAGTAGCCAGTGATGGTGAGAGCGCTCTGTACCTGCGCCAGGGCGAGAGAGTGAACGTCGCGAACGATTTTGGTGAGAAAGCTTTGCCAGCCCCAAAAAGGGTATGGCTCCAAATGAACGCGAAAGCGAGAACGAAGCGAGGAGCTAAGCGGAAGTCTCGTGAGCGTCAAGAGAGCGTTCGCCGATCCACGTGTAGGTTTCCCTGGTGCCCGCACTCGGAGAGCTTCGCTCGCCTTCTCGACCGTGAACGGCGATCTTGCCTTCCGCGATAAGCATCGCGAGGGCCTCGTTGAGCTGTCTGCACTTGAAGTGGCCGTTGCGAAGCAGCACGAGGCGCGTGACCTCTCCACGGGAGCGGATGAACTTCTGGAGGCGAGCAAGCTGAGACTTTGCCCGCTCGCCGTCAAAGTCGCGCATGATCGGCTCAAGCGCCTTCCACGTCGCTTCCACGATGCGCTGGGCGTCCTTGATATCCTGAATGTCAACCAGCTTCGGACCCGTCTCGTACCTTTGAGCCCGCAAGAGAAGCGCGACCTTCAGCACAAGTATGTAGAAGTTGCCTTTCAAGGCTTGATATCGGGCATCCTCCTCCAAGGCGTCTCTCCACTCGCGATACTGCTGGTCGTAGTAGGCATCGGCCTCTTCCGACAGATCGAACTGGCCGACGGAATGCTCGACAATCCAAGCAAGCCTTCGCTGGAGCTCCTCCTCGCTGGGTGCCCCCGGGACGATGCGAGGCCTTGAGAAGCGACGGCCTGGGCTCGTCGGACACAAGACGATTATCGTGCTCGAAAGAAAACTATCGGCGCGCTTGGAGGAGCTGAGCACTCGTCGCAGCTCCGCAAGCGTGGTGCCTGCAAGCAAGGTCGTGTGAAGCCGCTCGAGAACGACCTCCTTGCGCTTTGCCTTGAATGCAAGCGGCCGCTGGGGATCGTAGAGGGCAAGAAGTGTGTCCGTCATGCCCGTGCTGTCGCGGCCGGGGCACACGAGGGTCGAAAACTCATGAGAGACGATGGCCGCTTCGGCGGTAAGGCTGTATCGCATGGGCGCAGCTGTATGAGGGTTGAGGAGCAGATTTCCTTCCTTGTCCTTGAAGTAAAAGCCGTCGGTGCCCTTGTACGGCTCCGGAAGCATGGAGCGCTTCGATCGAGGCGAGAGCGCTTGGAGAAGGTCCTGGGGAGCGGACTTGTCCAGGACGAGGTTAAGAGTCTTCATGAACGCAAACTCAACGTTCTCGATATGGGAGCGAAAACCTTCAAGGATCGCCAGGGCGTCATCAATCGCCTCGGTGGTGTGGGCAATGCCTGGGGGGCCGACAAGGATGCAGTAGAAGTTGGTATACAGGGGCTTCTCGCCGAAGCGAAGCCACACTTCCCGCTTAAGCGCGGAAGAGAGGACGAAGAGTGTTGACCAGATGGTGAAGAGCGTTGGGATCTCCCTGCCGCGATGACGGTAGACACAGTCGGTGATGAAGCCTTTGCGCTCGGGCAGCAGCACATCCGAGGGGTCGGAAGACCAGAAGCGATCGCTGCATTCACCCTCGTCGTAAGGCGAGGGGATCCAATCAACGGGTGAGGAAACTTCCGTCTTTCTTTTCATGTTTTTAGAGGGAGCCTCCACGGGAGCCCGCCTCATCCTCCTGGGGAAAATCCTCCTCCTCTGGGGCGAAATCACTCTCCTCGAACGGGGGCTCATCGGGGTCCGCCATGTCCAGGAGAGCCTGGATGCTGCCCTTGAGCTGACGCAGGGTTTTGGTGCACTCGCGAAGATCTTCGAGTGCATCGAGGGCGAAGTCCTTGTAGATTTCGGCGAGATCGGAGGGCTCGTCGGCGCACTCTGTGCGAGGGAGACGACGACGTTTCATGGATCAGACCTCCTTGGAATGGAATTGAGAAAGCGATGCGACGCATCGCAATAGGTGACAGAGATAAGGGCGATGAGGGAAATGCACATGACGCAAGCACACAAGCAAACAATCATTCACGGTCATGAGGTTTCCGCGAATGATTGCTTGTGCTTGCATGTTTGTTTGATTGTTTGCTTGCCTTGTTGCTACCTTTGACCTTCCGAACCGCGAGGTATCGACCCCGCTTTGGCTGCCGTACCAACCCACCCTTGAGCATTTCACCAAGGTGCCAGCGGGGAGTCTTTTCATGCTTTCCAAGGGCTTTCGCCTGGGTTTTCGCGTCGAGGCCAGAAGGCGCCTTTTGCAGCTCGTCGAGGATCGAGCGGCGCTCGGCGCTCATAACGTTCTCGCGCACGGTGCCCTCAAGCAGGCGGAAGCCGCCGCCCTTTTGAAAGACGAGCGGAAGCTCGAAGTCTTCGCAATCCCATCCGGTGCCGTAGAGGATTGCGTTTGGGCTTCCACGGTCGCGTTTGAGTGACCATATAAGCGCGGCGGCACCGGGTTTTCCCGCGCTGGACATGACGGCATCCACGTAGTCGGTCATGCCCCTTTTGTTGTTGTGGTCAGTAAAAAGGATCGCGATGTCGAGTGAGCTTGCGAACCTGGTCGATTCGGTGAGTTCGTCAACGTTGAGGGTGTAGCTATGCTCCTGCGTTACGTCCTTGAGAGGCGTGGCGACTTGCGCCGGCATGTCGATGACTACAAGGCCAAGAGCGGGGTGTTTTTTCGCTTCCATGCGCGGATTGCATCGCGCGCATCTTCGCCCTTGCGGTTTCCCCACTCGAAGGCGGTGAAGACGGTGACGTTTTTCGATGGCGTTACGCCTGCGCTCGCCAGTCGCTTCTTGACTGTGGCCTTGGACATCTGAAGGAGGAGCAAGAGGGCTTCGCAACGCTCGGTCTTGTAGAGGGGATTGCCAAGGAATTGCTGATTTCTGCGACGTTGCAGCCTGCTTGCAGGACCAGCCAAGTCTTGCCGATCTTGGATTTCGCCGCGACTATGCCGACGCCAGGACGGGTGAGAACGATTGTGCCATCGGGGCCGCTTATCAGTGCTTTCACCGGTTTGAACCTCCGTTTCACGATGTGATCAAGCGTTTCCGCCTTCTTGAAAAGGTCAATGCATTCCTTTTGTGAAGGCTCATCGAAGCGCCGAGTACGCGGCGCTCTCCACGCTTCGCCAGCGCTGCCGCTAGTCTTGTGATCTGCCTTTTTTCGCTCCGTTTACTGCGGATGGCGAGGATTTTTGCTCCTCGATGTTGTAAAGAACCTTCACGGTCGAGCCAGCATGGACTTGGACGCCAATAAAGACCTTGCCGTACTTGATGCGGCTTGACTCGGTGCGAAGCCACGCGAGGGCGCCTTGAAGATCGTCGCGCGTCTCGTTCATGTGGAGGCTTTCACTTGGGGGGCCGGGGGCGAGCTGACAACGCGCTGGGCCTCAGCCGAAGCCGAAAGCTCGGAGGCGCGGAAAAGCAGCTTGCCAGACTTCGAGCCGCCCACCTTCAGATGTGGGAGCCCGTGTATGTACTTGTAGATGAAGCCGGGCGAGACGGACAGGAACTCGCAGGCTTCCTTAAGACTGAGGAACTTCTCTGGGACACTCCCAGACTCTCAATTGTTCTTGTTTCCACGCAATACTTACTTTGTGGTCTCGACAGGAGATGACAAACTATGGGAAAGTTTTTTTCTCTTGGCTTATCCCAGGGCTTTGGGAATGGTGTCTAGATATCCGTTATCGGCCCACCGTCTGGTTGTCTCGTAGGGATACAGTCTGTTTCTGCGATCGTCATCATAATGCATGCACGTATAGGCGCCTGTGATTGACTGCTTCCTCGCCTCAAGCGACGACGATTGCCGCCACGAAAGTTTTTTTACTTCCTGACTTTCTTCCGGGCTAAGGCGTGAGTCCCCGACTTTCGGCCCGAGCAGGTATGACACCTTCTGCAGAAAGCTGTATCTCGTGATCTCGATTCTGCCATCGCGCTCTTTCGCTGTTCCCGCTTTCACCATAGCCTGCAGGATTTTTTGTTGCTCGCCCTTCGGCCACTTGGCCATCAGGCGGTTGAGGTAGTTGACCATCGGGCTGGACGCTGGCGTTGGAGCGCGTAGTCCAAGACCAGACGCTCTGGTGTGAGAAGAATGGAATCAAGGTCGATCATGCCTCACCTTTCCGCGAGGTGTCCCGAGAAAGGAGCCGGGGAGAACCGGTCGGGGGCTGGCGTTCGGGCCGTCGCCCTATCCCCGGCAAATCCTAACTTACCAAGTCAGCGCACTCTCGATTTGCCCTCTCACTCCCTCAAGCGCCTTGATGCGGTCGGCAATCTCGGGGTGGTCGTAAAGGTCGGACATGCCGCTGTCCCGATGCCCCATGAGAGCAAGCAGCGCGTCGGCGGGAATGCTGCGCCTTATCATAGTGTTGTAGGTGTGCCTCAGGCTGTGCGTTGTTAGGTAGCGGTCCCCCTTAGCGACACCGAAGCCATCAAGCGCCCGGGCAAGGATCTTCTGGAGGGTCTTGGCATTCAGTGGGTGCTGGGCAGCATCGCCGAAGAACACAAGAGCGTCAGACGAGCGGAATGGACTTTCTTCATGCCACCAGTTCAGTGCCTCCCGTGTTCGAGCCGGAAGGGCCACAACACGCGGCTCCCCTGTCTTTTCGCGCTTTTTGAGCGCTCCGATTGTCCCGTCGATCTTCACCGCCCGCTCGATCACCAGCCAGCCAGAAGCCAAGACGTGTTTCCACTGCAGCGCACGGGCTTCTCCCTCCCGGATGCCAGTCGTCGCCATCGTAAAGAACAGCGCCGCATACTTCGGCTGACCCCATACCTTGAGTAGACCGGCAGAGTCGGGCGGGAACAGACGCCGCAATTCAGGGATGCTGAATACGTCCCGCTTTCGGCCCTGCTTCGCCATCGGCTCGACATGCTCCAGAGGATTGCGAGGAATCAGTCCTTCGCTCTCGGCTTCACGCAGGATCGTACGAATCCCGTAGAGCATGTGATTTTTGGTCGAATTGGAAAGCGGCAGATCCACGAGCCATGTTTCGACGACTGGACGTGTGATCTCCGTCAACGGAGTCTCGCCAAAACGAGGGAACACGTAGTTTACCAGGAAGCCTCTGTTCTCAAGTGCCAGATGACGGCTAAAGCCGTGCCCTTTGGTGTGCTGGCGCTTGATGCAACCGCAGAGTCCCCAGACGTAGAAGTCTTTGGCATACACGGATAGGGTCGGCACCTCTGTAGAGCCACTGTTCCGCTTATCGCGAAGCCTGCGACCCACTTCCACGGCCTCAGCTCTTCGCCCGTCTTTGCGCCTCGGGTTCTACTCTAGCCCAGTAGGACGCACGACGCGACGGCCCACTTCATGCCAACTCGCGTACCAAAAGACCCCCGCCCCGAGTTTCCTAGTGTAGGCAGAAACGGGTACCGAAACTGTTTTTGTTTGCGGCATAGCGTTCTCCTTTGCTACATTCCTGCTACATGGAAGAGCATAGAACGCTATAGCACATTAGTTAAGATGACTGTAATTACTTTATAAATAAGCAATTAAAATAAGTCGGGCTGGGCGGGTTTGAAACCGCCGGCCTTTCGGTCCCGAACCGAACGCGCTACCAACTGCGCTACAGCCCGATGGGAGCCGCGGCCGCTGAGGCCACGAAGCTGCCCCGCGTCGTCAGTGCGGATGCCGTGGCCGCGGACACCGCGGCGGAAACTGCAAGGAGAAAAGAGCGGGAGCGACGGGACTTGAACCCGCGGCCTCCGGCTTGACAGGCCAGCGCGATAACCAGCTTCGCCACGCCCCCGTGAGCGTGAATGTACCAGCCGACCCCGGGGCTGTCAAGAGGAAGGAGTTCCCGAAAGGCGCGAGACGGCCGCGCTGCCGTGGCAAAGCCCCGGCAGCGCCCGCTCGTTGACACGATCGCCGGGGCCGTGGTAGCGTGAACTGGTCGAAACTCATCATCTACACAGGAAAAGCCATGCCATCACGTGAGGTCAGGAGATCACAGCAGAAGAAGGGCGAGACCGTTTCCGAAAGCATCGAGAAGCGGCACCAGACTCACCCTGTCACCTATGCCCTGGTCGTCGTTGTTCTCGTGGTCGTCGTCGTCACCTTCGTGCTCGCCGGGCCCGGCGGTCCCCTGGGACGCGGAACAGGCGGCGTGGGGTCGGTTGTCTTCGGTTCCTACGGCGGCAAGGAGATCACGCTGTACACGGGCAGCTACTTCGCCCAGCAGGTCCAGACCATCTCCAACCAGTACACGCAGAACGGGCAGACCGACACGCAGTCGCTGCAGCAGTCCATCTACTACCAGGCGTACCTCAACACGGCCCTGCACACGGCCATGGTGCAGAAAGCGGAGGCGTCGGGCGTCACGGTGACCGATGACAGCCTCGTGAAGGCCCTCCTCCAGTACCCCGCGTACCTCGACCAGAACGGGAAGTTCAGCGAGGCGCAGTACCAGGCGGCGCCGGCCACGGACAAGGCCTCTGCGCGCCTGCTCACCCGGGAGAACCTCATCGAGCAGACCTTCGTGGGCGACATCCTCGCCAACGTGAAGACCGGCGCGCAAGAGACGGAGTTCATCAAGGCCATGGCGAAGCCGGAGCGCAGCTTCTCGTTCGTCGGGTGGCCCTTCTCCAGCTTCCCCGCCGATGAGGTGCGCAAGTACGGCGAGGCGAACGCCTCGCGGTTCGTGCACATCAAGCTCAGCCGCATCCTCGTGAAGACAAGCGAGGCGCAGGCGAACGAGATACGCAAGAAGATCCTCGACAAGACCAGCACCTTCGAAGAGCTCGCCAAGACCTACTCCAAGGATTCCTTCGCCGACAAGGGCGGGGACATGGGGTGGCGCTACGCGTATGACCTCGAGGCTGACTTCGACCAGAAGGACACGGCGAAGACGGTCCTGGCCCTCAAGACGGGAGAGCTCAGCGACGTGTTGAAAGGCAGCTTCGGCGGCTGGATGATCTACCGCTGTGACGGGGAGGCCGTGAACGCGGACTTCTCCAGCGCCTCCGTGCAGGCGGACGTGCGGACGTACATCACTACCTACGAGAAGGGCAAGATCGAGGACTACTTCAGCACGCAGGCTGCGAACCTGTCCCGCCGGGCAGCCGAGGTCGGCTTCGACAAGGCGGTGAAGGAGATGGGCCTGAAGGCGGCAGACACCGAGGCTTTCCCCGTGAACCTCAACAACGTCTTCAGCTTCACGCCGGTGAAGGCCGTGAAGGACGCCGACACCCCGGCGAACGCGGCGACGAACGAAGACTTCTTCTTCCGCGCGTTCTCCCTCGGAAAGGACCAGGTGTCCGCGCCCATCGTGCTGGACGACCAGGTTCTCGTGCTGAAGCTGAAGACCGAGCAGCAGATGCCTGACAGCACCCTCTCGCTCTTCGACAGCTGGATCGCCTATGTCGCGCAGCAATCGGTGCAGAGCGATCTTGCCGCGGCCCTCCTGACCCCGGACAAGCTGAAGGACAACTTCGCGGCCACCTACGCCAAGATGGCTGGCGGCGCTGGCCTTTCGCAATAGCACCGGGATGGGCGGAGAGGACGCTCCGGCTCCTTCCGAGGACGCTCCCCTCCTTCGCCCCACGGACCGGCTCCCGCGCTGGCATGGCGCGGCATCGAGTTCTATCCCACGGGGGATCCGCAGGAATACGCGCGCCGAAAGGCGCGCGTTTTTTCGCCCTCCCCGCGCACCCTGTGTTTCGTCCCTTCCGTCGGCCTCGGGTACGGGCTGACGGAGCTCCTCGCCGCTCTCCCCGACGGCTGCGCTGTCCTGTGCATCGAGGCTTTCCAGGAGGTCATGGCCGTGGCCGTGGCCAGGGGCCTGCCCACCGATCCGCGCCTCCTCGTGGTCCGCACCGCCGACGCGCACGGCGTAGAAGCTGCCCTCCAGAGGATCGGCGCGTATCGATTCCGCCGCGTGATGCAGGTTGCCCTGTGCGCCGGCTATCGCCTGGCTCCCCGTCTCTACGAGTCATTCCTGGGCACGCTCGCGGAAGGCGTCCGCCGATCCTGGCAGAACAGGATCACCCTCATCGCGATGGGAAGCCTCCAGGTCCGCAACCTGCTGTCCAACCTGCCGGAGCTCCGCCATGCCTTCGATTTCCCGGCGCTCAGGTGCGGGATGCCCATGGTGGTTGCCGGCGCAGGCCCTTCGCTGGACGACAGCCTCCCGGTGCTCTTTCGCCTGCGCGACCGGTTCGCGCTGTGTGCCGTGGACACGGCCCTGCCGACGCTGCGCGCCGCGGGCCTGCGCCCCGACCTGGTGGTCGCCCTGGAGGCCCAGGCCGCGAACCTGCAGGACTTCGTGGGGCAGTCGGGGGATCCCGGAACGTTTCTCGCCGCGGATCTCTGCTCGCACCCCACCGCATACGACTTTTCCGCGGGAGGACTGCATTCTTCTCGTCGTCGTTCGCGCCGCTCTCGCTCTTCGACAGGCTGTCCGCGGCGGGCTTCTCCCGTGCGGGTTCCCTCCCCTCGGCTCCGTCGGGGTTGCCGCCGTGCACGCGGCGCTTCTCATCACGAAGGCCGACGTGTTCCTCACCGGGCTGGACCTTCCTACCCCCGCAGCCGCACGCACGCGCGCGGGAGCCCCAGTCACCTTGCCATGCTGGTCCGCGGATCGCGCCGCCGCCCGGTGGGCCAGGACAGCTTCGCCGCGATGGCCGGCCGCTCGCTCACGTTTGCGGCAGGGAAACGGGGAGGAAGCGTGGCGACAGACTCGCTCATGCGTTCGTATCGCGACAGCCTCAAGCATGAAATCGAGGGAGCGCCCGGTCGCGTTGCGGACATTGGCGCGAACGGGCTGGCGCTCGGGGCAGCGCTGATCGACGAGCGTGAGTTCGAGGCAAGGCTGGGCAGCACAGCGGCGGGTGCATCCCTGCAGATCGACCCGGCACAAGGATTCCCGGCGGACCGCGTGGCCGGGCTCATCACCGCGGAGCGCGACCTCCTTCGCGGGGCGGCGGACATGATAGGTCATCACGGCGCGATGGACCCCGACCTCGCGGGCATTCTCCACCAGATCGACTACGCGTGGGCGCACTTCCCCGAGTACCCGGACCTGCCCGGCCGAGCCGCGCAGCTTCCTCGCGCGGGTCCGGGTGGCGGCGGGCTGGTACGAGCAGAGACTGGAAAGGATTCTCTCAGTCGTCTGACGTCTTGAGCACGGCGAGGAACGCGGACTGGGGAATCTCGACCTCCCCCACCATCTTCATCCGCTTCTTGCCTTCCTTCTGCTTTTCCAGGAGCTTGCGCTTGCGGGTGATGTCACCGCCGTAGCACTTGGCCGTCACGTCCTTGCGGAAGGCATTGATGGTCTCTCGGGCGATGATCTGGCTCCCGATGGCGCCCTGGATCGCGATCTTGTACTGCTGGCGCGGTATCTCGTCCCGCAGGCGCTCGCACACCCGGCGGGCGGTCTGGTAGGCGTTGTCGCGGAAAACAAGCTGGGCAAGCGCGTCCACCACTTTCCCGTTGATGAGGATGTCGAGCTTGGAAAGCCTGGTGTCGCGGAACCCGGTGAGCTGGTAGTCGAAGGAGGCATACCCGCGGCTCACCGACTTCAGGCGGTCGTAGAAATCGAAGACCACCTCGCCCAGGGGCATGTCGTAGACGAGCTCGACCCTCTTCTCGTCGAGGTAGGTCATGCTCTTCTGCGTCCCGCGCTTCTCCAGGCAGAGCGTGATGATGTTGCCGAGATAGGTGGCGGGCGTGATCATGGATGCCGAGATGAACGGCTCTTCGGCCTGGAGGATCTGCGAGGGATCCGGGAAGTTGGCAGGGTTGTCGATCAGGATCACCTTGCCGCCCTGCAGGGTGATCCTGTACTGCACCGACGGCGCGGTGAAAACGATGGACATCTCGAACTCGCGCTCGAGTCTTTCCTGGACGATCTCGAGGTGCAAGAGGCCGAGAAAGCCGCAGCGAAAGCCGTAGCCCAGCGCCACCGAGGAGTCCTTCTCGTAGATGAGGGAGGCGTCGTTCAGCTTGAGCTTGGCCATTGCCTGGACGAGCTCCTCGTAGTCGTTGGCGTCCACGGGATAGATCGAGGAGAAGACGACCGGCTTCACCTCGCGGAATCCCTCGAGAGGCTCCGCGCACGGCCTGTCGTTGTCCGTCACGGTGTCACCGACACGCGTGTCGGCCACCGTCTTGATCCCGGCAATGAGATAGCCGACCTCGCCCGGACCCAGCGACTCCACGGGGAGGAGAGCCAGGCGGAAGATGCCGGTTTCCTCGACCTTGTAGGTCGAGCTGTTCCACCAGAACCGCACGGCCTGCCCGGCGCGCAGGCGTCCCTCGTAGACACGCACGTGCACGATGACGCCGCGGTACACGTCGTAGTGGGAGTCGAAGATGAGCGCCTTCAGCGGCGCCTCCGGATCCCCTGCGGGCGGGGGAACCCGCTGCACGATAGCCTCGCAGAGCTCGTCCACGCCCGTGCCCAGCTTGCCGGAAACGAGGAGCGCGCCGTCCGCGTCCAGCCCGAGGTCGTGGGTGATCTGCTTCTTCACGCCATCGATATCGGCGCTCGGAAGGTCGATCTTGTTGATCACCGGGATGATCTCGAGGTTGTGCTCGATGGCCATGTACATGTTGGCGAGTGTCTGCGCCTCGACACCCTGGCTCGCGTCAACGAGCAGCACGGCGCCCTCGCAGGCGGAGATGGAGCGCGACACCTCGTACGAGAAATCCACGTGCCCCGGGGTGTCCACCAGGTTGAGGACGTAGTCACCGCCGTCACTGGAATGGTAGGGGATGGCGACTGCCTGGCTCTTGATGGTGATGCCGCGCTCGCGCTCGATGTCCATGTTGTCGAGGATCTGGTCGTGGAACTCCCGGTCCGCGACAAGGCGCGCGCGCTGGATGAACCGGTCGGCGAGCGTCGATTTGCCGTGATCGATATGCGCGATGATGCAGAAGTTGCGGATTCTCTTGGTTTCCACTGGAGCGGGAAGTATAGCGGAACGCGCCGGCTTGGACAACAACGGCCGCGCGGCGCAGGCGCCGGAGGGCGCTCCGGGACGTGCGCGGCGCGGAGGGGTGACGCGTCGAAAGCGCAGCCTTGACACCGCCTCCCGCCAATCGTAGCCTGTCCGCCGTGGTCATGAGCGCAAAACCGAGAGTGCTCGTCGTCGACGATCAGGAGTCGCTGCGGTCGCTCCTGTCGCGTCTGCTCGCCCGGGAAGGCTTTGATCCCATCGAGGCCGCGGACGGCGCACAGGCCATCGAGCTGTTCCGTTCCCAGGCGCCGCTGGTGGTCGTTTCCGACATCATGATGCCCCGCATGGACGGGCTGGCGCTCCTCACCGAGGTGAAGCGCATCGATCCCAACGCGGTGGTCATCCTCATGACCGGCCAGGGGAACGAGGACATCCTCCTGCACGCGCTGCGCGGCGGCGCCACCAACTTCTTCAAGAAACCCTTCAACGTCCGCGAGCTCATCGAGGAGATCCGCAAGATCGTCGATTTCCGGATCGAGGCGGCCCGGTCGACTCTGTTCTCCCCCTTCCTCGTCGGGGAGATCGAAGTCATTCGTGATACCGCGCGCGGATTCGCCCTACTTTCCCATCATCAACCAGGTCACCCTCCAGCTGCCGAGCATCATGCCGGACGAGCAGATCATCAACCTGAAGATCGGGATCGAGGAGATGATCACCAACGCGCTGGAGCACGGCAACCTGGGCATCACGTTCCAGGAAAAGAGCACGGCGTTGAGGACGGCACCCTGCAGGGCCTCCTCGCCGAGCGCGGGCGGGCGAGCGACGCGGCCGGGAAGAAGATCCACATCACCTCCGTGCTCTCGACGGAGTCCTTCGAGATCACCATCCGCGACGAGGGCGAGGGATTCGACTGGCGTGCCCTGCCCGACGTGGCACCGGAGAACCTCATGAGCTTCAACGGCAGGGGGATCTTCCTGACGAAGATCTACTTCGACGAGGTGATCTACAGCGAAAAGGGGACCCAGGTCACCCTGCGAAAGCGGCGGAAGTGATCTGCCGGGGGAGTCTCCCGCGGACTATATGAAGTTGTCCGTCTCCAGGTACGCGCCGATCTGGATGGCGCTCTCCAGGAACCCTGCCCGCTTCTTCTTGATGACCACCTGCAGGAGGGCGTAGCCCTTGTCCGTGTCGACCTTCCAGTCCTGGATGGTGAGCGGATCATCGACGGAGATGCCTGACTCGTCCGCCACCGATCCGCGGGTCACCCGCTTCACGACGTAGTCGCCCTTCCAGAGGAAGGTGCCGATGTGATCGAGCTGCATCCCGAACAGCGGGTAGAGCACGTTGTCGCGCGCGTCGCGTTTCAGCGCGATCTCGATGGGGTTGTCGGGTCGCGGTCCCACGCAGACGAGGGCATCCACGGTGTCCGTGCCGCGGCGCAGCCCGACGCGCAGGATGGTGGGCGCCTCGTGGCCCAGGATCGCTTCCTGGACGTCGCCCAGGGTCTTGAAGGAAACGCCGTCCACCTTTTCCAACAGGTCGCCGGTCCTGATGCCGGCGAGCGCCGCCGGCTCGTCGGGAACCACGTAGACCACCTCCAGCCCCTGCTCTCCCTCAGCGATCGCCATCCCGAGCCACGGGTGGACAGCCTCCCCGCCCTTGTACAGCGCGGGGAGCGCCTTCTCGACCCACGGGTAAGGCACGGCGAAATTGAGGCCTTCGTACTGCTGGAGACCGGCGAACACGATGCCGACCAGGTCCCCCTTCTCGTTGAGCAGCGGCCCGCCACTGTTGCCGGGATTGAGGGGCACGTCCACCTGCATGCTGTCGCCAACCTGCAGCAGCCTGCGACCCATGGCTGACACGATGCCCGAGGTTATGGTCTTTTCCAGGCCCGCGGGAGAGCCGATGGCGTAGATACGGTCACCCGGCTGCATCGTCTCCCCGCCGTAGCCCCCGAAAGTGTAGGACGGGGTGATCTCGGCCTTGATCAGGGCGAGGTCCAGGATCTTGTCGTAGCCGATCACCTTTGCCGGGATCTTCTCTCCCAACGGGCTCTCCGAAAGCCTTATGTAGAGGCGGGAATAGCCCTCGTACTTCGGGTCAACCTCGCTCTCGATGACGTGATGGTTTGTGACGATGTACCCGCGCCGGTCGATGAAAAAGCCGCTCCCGATGACGCTGTCGGGGTAGCCGACCCCGTTCTGCACCTTGATGCCCTTGTTCACGAGGATGGTGACAGTGCCCGAGATCATCCTGGGGAACGACGGGGCGGCGTCGAGGTCAGCGCCGAGGTCATCGGGAACCGCCAGGCCGTGGTCCTTCATCTGTGCGACGAGGGAGCGCTGGACGGCGCGGTTTCCCGCGGCCGCCGCCGCCTGGAGCGCCGCGACATAGTCGTCCTGGGAAGGGGCGGAGGAAAGCGAGAGCAGCCGCAACTGCGTCAGGAGAGCGAGCACGACATCACCGGACGCGGCCTGCGCCGAGGCGATAGCGGCAAGCAGCGAGGCGCGCGTCCAGGCTCCCGCGACGTCGGTCTTTCCCAGCGTCTCGGCCGAATCGAGAAGGCGCAGCGCGGTAGCGAAGTCCCTGGCCGCGATGGCGTCCTGGAACGCCGCGGCGAGGGCGCTGTCGGCCTGGCGCTGGAGCGCGTCAACGTCCGCGGCCGCCAGCAGGGTCTTGTCCCTGCGCATCTCGTCGAGTGCCTGGTACGTCTGCAGGTAGGAACCGGCCTTGAGAAGGTCCTTGACTTCGTTCAGGCGCACTTCCGGCAGGGGTGTTGCCGGCGGGCTGGGCACCGCGGCGCAACCTGCCAGCGCGAGCAGGGCTGCACAGAGAACGGGCAGTTCACTTTTTGCCTTGCCGCCGTGTTTCACCGACTCTCCTCCGCGTACAAAACTCCTGCCAGTCGGAAAAGAAGGTACTCTCTTCCCCCGATGGTCTGCAGGCCGTCACCCAGGGTCACATCCGGCGCGCTGCCGGCAGGCGCAGGGTCACCGATCCAGGTCACCGCCCGCGCCGCGTCCTCCACGACGCGCAGGGCGACGCCCGAACGCGTCACGCCGACGATCTTCGTGCCGCGATAGGTCACGCGCACGTCGAAGACCCCGTTCAGCTTCGTCGACAGCTCACGGATAATCGTATCACCGGCGCCGGTGGTTTCTCTGCTGTCGGGAATGCCGTCCTCGTTGTAGTCCCAGGTCCGCGTGGGCGGCGTCCCGTAGGTCTCACGATAGTCGATCTTCCCGTCGCCGTTGGTGTCCGCCTCTCCCTCTGCAAGCCGCCCGTCCCGCCAGGTCTCGTGCAGCACGGACCCGTCCTGCAGGAGACGCTCGCCACGCACAGGACTGCCATTCACGTACCAGACACGATGGTCCACGACGCCGTCACCGTCGAGATCTTCCTCGCTGTAGGTTGGGACGCCCTTCGCGAGGGTCGTCGTCCGGACCACGCCCGATCCGTCGGCCGCGATCTCCTCCTGCCGGAAGGCCGCCGCAAGGAGGGCGCTCCGGCTGGGCTCCATGATGCGCTGGGCAACGCGGGGCGCCAGCCCCGCGGCCACGGGCGTGGACTGCAGGAACGGAAAGCTCGTGGAGTACGGAACGAGAACGAGCGTGGTACCGGGCGCTGTATTCACGGACACGAGAAAAGGATACTGACTGTAGCGGGCCGTGTAGCGGGTACCGGGCGTCGGCTCCCAGGACAGGGACGAGGGCTTGCCGGCCGTGAATTCGGCCAGGTACTGGGCAGACCCGTCCTGTGCAGGCTCCCTCCGCCATCCCGTCACCACGCCCTTCTCGAAGGTCCAGCGCTCTTCCCAGAAGCCGTCCCCGTTCGCGTCAAGGTCACGGGTGCCCGTGTAAGAGGCAAGCGCGTCCAGGAGGGTCCGGGTGAGCGCCTTGTCGTCCTTGATAGCCGCAACGGCACGGTCGACGAGGTCCTGCCGGGCAAGCCCGCCGTTGGCGAGGAACGCCGCAACGTACTGCGCGCGGGATTTCGGCGTTGCTTCCATCCCGATGACGGCGGCAAGGGGATCGGTGCCACCCGCCTGCGCGTATGCGCTCACGGCGGCGGCCCGGGAAGCGCCCGACTGCAGCCGGGCGGCCGCAAGGAGGAGACGGAGACTGGACGGGTTCACCTTGAGGCCGGTCGTCACCAGAGCGAGCGCCTCGCTCCCGCGGCCCCTCCTCTCGAGCCGGCCGGCAGCCAGGAGACGGAAGTCATCCACGAGGGGGAACCGGGCTGCCGCGTCGGCGAGCGTGCGATCCACCGCGGCGTCCCCGGAGGCATCCTGGACGCGCGCAAGGAGAAGCAGCGCCTGCGGATCCTGGGGTGCGTCGCGCACGAGCGGCTCCAGCAGCCCACGGGCCTCTGCGAGCTTCCCCGTCCGCAGCAGCACCGCGGCGAGCGCCCGCTGCGCCTCGGCACTGGTGCGCGAACGCCACGTCGCGGACTGCAGGGCGCCGCGAAGATCGGCGATGCACGCGGCGGTCATGGTCCTGTCGTTGAGCTCGGCCTCCGCGCGGACGAGCAGCGCCTCCGAGTCACCGGGTGCAAGCTCGAGGGCGGAGTCGGCGAGATCGATGGCCGTGGCAGGTGAACCCGATGACAGCGCGGCGGCAGCCTCCACGATCCAGGCGTCTGCCTGCGCGAAGGACGCTGCGTTTCTAGCCTGGGCCGGCAGCATCGCTGCAGCGGCCAGGAAGAACGAGAAAACGGCAACCGGAGAAAAAACGCGCCTTGTCACTCTCTTCTGAGTATCGGCACCGGGATCCAGGGAACCGAGTCGCCGAACGGGTACGCCCCTTCCCCCGGGGCTATGGCCTCGCTCTCGTGCATCCCTGCACTCGGGCTCCCGCGAATACGGTAGTACCCGTTCGGCGAGTACGCCGTCCGCTGCGCGGATCGCTGCCGCCCCGGGCTCGGCCTCGCCTTCCCTGGCTATGCCTCGGTCACCACACGCGGCGCGGCCGCGACGCCGGCGGGCTCCATCTCTCCCAGCTTCCGCGGGGGGAAGCCCAGGAGCGCGCGGATCTCGTCGTCGTCGAGATTCTCCTTGACGAGCAGGGTCTCGGCGAGGAGCTTCAGCTTGTCGCTGTGCTCGCTCAGGATCCGGTCCGCGTCCGCGAGGGACGCCTCCACGATCCTCTTGATCTCCTCGTCGATGGTCCGTGCCGTATCCTCGGAGTAGTCCTTGTGCCGCGCGATTTCCTTGCCGAGGAAGATCGGCTCTTCCTTCTGGCCGTAGGCGATGGGACCCAGGAGGTCGCTCATGCCCCACTCGCAGACCATCCGGCGGGCCATGTCGGTAGCCTGCTCCAGGTCGTTCTGGGCGCCGGTGGTCGTCTCGTTCAGCATGAGCTTTTCCGCCGAGTAGCCGCCCATGGCGATAGTGATGCGGTCCAGGAGCCATCCCCTGTTGCGGGAGTACGCATCATCCTCCGGCAGGGAGAATGCCACGCCCAGCGCGCGGCCATGCGGGATGATGGTGACCTTGTGCAGGGGGTCGGCGTTCTTGAGGTAGTAGTGCAGCAAGGCGTGGCCGGACTCGTGGTACGCCACCATCTGCTTTTCCTTCGGGGGAATGACCTTGCTCTTGCGCGCCACGCCCATGAGGGTCTTGTCGCGGGCCTCCTCGAAATCGGCCATCTCCACGCGGTCCTTGCCCTTGCGCCCGGCAAAGAGCGCTGCTTCGTTCACGAGGTTCGCCAGGTCGGCGCCGGAAGACCCCGGGGTGGCGCGCGCCAGGCGCGCGAGCTCCACGTTCTCCGCGAGGGGGAGCTTCTTGGCGTGCAGGCGCAGGATGAGCTCGCGCTCCTTCACGTCCGGCATGTCCACCACCACCTGGCGGTCGAAACGCCCGGGACGGAGAAGCGCGGGATCGAGAACGTCAGGCCTGTTGGTGGCCGCCAGGATGATGACCCCGTCCTTCGTGTCGAAGCCGTCCATCTCCACCAGCATCTGGTTGAGGGTCTGCTCCCGCTCGTCGTGGCCGCCGCCGTAGCCGGCCCCGCGGGTGCGGCCCACGGCGTCCAGCTCGTCGATGAAGAGGATGCAGGGGGCATGCCGCCGTCCCTGCTCGAAGAGGTCGCGCACGCGGCTGGCGCCGACGCCGACAAACATCTCCACGAAGTCGGAACCGGACATGTGGAAGAAAGCGACGTTGGCCTCGCCGGCGACGCCCTTGGCGAGGAGCGTCTTCCCGGTGCCCGGCATGCCCACGAGGAGCACGCCCTTGGGGATCTTGGCGCCGAGGCGCGCGAACTTCTGCGGGCTCTTCAGGAACTCGACGACTTCCTGCAGCTCGTACTTTGCCTCGTCCTGCCCGGCGACGTCGCCGAAGGTGATGCGCTTGCTCGAATCGAGGTAGCGCTTCGCCCTGCTCTTTCCGAAGGAGAATGCCCGGTTGCCGTTCCCCTGGACCTGGCGGAACATGAACCAGATGAAGAAGAAGCCGATCACCCACGGGAGGAACTGGATGATGACCGCGATGGGAGAAATGGAGCGCGTCCCGCCGGAGACCTTGACCCCCTTGTCCTTCAGGGTCTTCATGAGGTCGTTGTCCTGGTAGGGAATGATAGTCCGGAAAAAGGTGACCTCGCCGGTCTTCGTCTTCAGGGTGCCCTGGATCTCGTACTGGTCCACGATCTTGACGGAATCCACCTGCCCGTCGTCCAGGTAGGTCTGGAAGGTCGAGTAGGGAAGCTCGGAAGTGTTCTGCTTGTCGTTGTAGACGAAGAAGAACACGAAGAAGGAGACGAGGATCAGGAGCGAAATGAGAGCGATCCTGTTGTTGAAGTTGAACCGGGGTACCTTCGGATCGGGTCCCTTGCCGTCGCCATTATCGTTGTTGTTGCTCACGTCCCTCTTCCCTGTCGCCTTCGATGCGCACGATGATGCGGTTGCAGTCTCCGCGGTCTCCCGCGGCGGCTTCTTCCCGGGCCTGGGTTGCGTACCCCAGCGCGCCGCCCAGGACCGCGAGCACGCCTCTGCGGTCGGCAAGGAGCGGAATGTCGTCCCTCGCGGGTTCCGGAACCCCCCACCTGTCCAGCAGCTCTTTCACGGATGTCATGCCGCCCGCGACATGCACCTCGTCTCCCTTCCGTCGCGACCTGAGGACGAGCGGCGGCTTCACGTTTTCTTCGAGAAGGGAAAGCACACCCTGCCCGGCCGCGGTACCGGCCGCGCAATGCGCCAGGAGAACATGCAATCCCGTCTCCCCCGCCGCGGTGGTAGCCGCCGGGTTCACTTCAATAAAGTAGCCTTTTTCGCCTCGGCTGGCAATATCAGGTCCCCACCGGACCAGCTCTCCCCGAGCTTCCAACCGCGCGCCGTGACCGCGAAGGGTGATCCTCGGGGGGACCTCGTCAAGGAGCGCGGGTCCCAGGAAGCGCCAGGGGAGCCTTCGCGGAGACAAGGCGCCCCTGAAGCGGTCGTAGATCATCATGAGCGAGCGCGCCCGCACGGCAGGAAGCGCCTGGGCGAAAACGGCATGGTCGATGACGAATCCTCTCCCTTCGGGTGTCCAGCGCAGCTCCTCGGCCCCGGCCTGGACGACGTCATGCGCAAGACCGACCTTCCGCGACAGGCTGAGGAGCCCCGTTTTCCAGCCGGGAAAAGAAGCCTCCAGCGCGGGAACGAGCGTGTGGCGGATGCTGTTGCGGAGAAACCGCTCGTCCTGGTTGCTGGGGTCTTCACGCCATCCCTGGTGCAGGGATGCAAGGTACTGCACGACATCCGCACGGGTGCAACGAAGGAGCGGCCGGACGAACGGGCCCCGGCGCGGCGCTGTGCCGCGGAGACCCTCGGGGTCGGAGCCCTGGAAGATGCGCATGAGGAGGGTTTCGAGGAGGTCGTCACGGGTATGCCCGAGCGCGATGTCACGCGCGCGGGCTTTCGCCGCTTCCCGGCGCAGGATCTCGTGGCGCATCTCGCGCGCGATTTCCTCCAGGCTGCGGTGCTCCGCGCGGGCCCTCGCGGCGCAGGCACCGGCAGGGATGCTCGCCATCGTCAAGGGCACCCCCAGCCCGGAACAGAGCTTCTCCACGAAAGCCGTGTCACCGTGCGTCTCCGCCGGGGGCCGCATGCCGTGGTCGATCGTGCAGGCATGCAGGGTGAGATCCAGTGCCGGGCAGACAGCGACGAGGGCTCGGAGAAGCGCCGTAGAGTCGGGACCGCCCGAGACGGCTGCCAGCAGGCGTTCCCCTGGCACGACGCCGGCGCTCCGCAGGCCGTCACGCACCTTCTCCTCGAAGCCCGTCACGAGGGGAGCTCGCGCCTGTTGACCTCGTTCATCACGAGAGTTGGCGCTTCCTTGAGAAGACGGAATATGGCCGCCATGGCTCGCTGGACTGCCTCGTCGATGAGCTCGCCGTCTCGCGCCTTCGGCGCCCCCAGAACATGGGCCACCACCTGGCCCTTGTGCGCTGGCCGGCCGATGCCGATGCTGATGCGCGGGAACTCCTCGGTTCCGAGTGCTTCGATGATGGATTGCAGGCCTTTCTGGCCGCCCGAGGAGCCGCGAAGCTTCAGGCGGATGTTGCCCGGCGAGAGGTCCAGAGAATCGCACACGACGCAGAGCTCCGACGGCGCGCTTCCCGTGTCACGCAGTGCTTCCCGCACGGCCTTGCCCGAGGCATTCATGAACGTGAGGGGCTTCACGAGGTAGAGCTCCGCCCCCTCGCGCAACCCTTTGCCAATGATGTAGGAGTGGAAGAGTTTCTTCTTCGTGGGAACGGCCAGGCTCCGCGCCAGGCCGTCCACCACCATGAACCCGACGTTGTGCCGGGTTTCCGCGTATCGCTCGCCCGGGTTGCCGAGCCCGACGACCACGAGGGCCAGGGACTACTCCCGGCCGCCCTTGGCAGGAGGCTTCTTCTCGTCGGACTCCTCGGCTTCGTCGGTCTTCTTCTCTTCTCCCTCGGCTCCCTCTTCGCCCTCGGCGGGGACTTCTCCCTCCACCGCGGCCGGCGCGACTTCCTCTTCCGCCTTGCGATGGGCAACGAGACAGACAACCTGGTCAGGCGCCGGGACGGCCCGCACGCCTTCCGGCAGCGTGAGGTCGCGGACGTGCAGCGCGCGGTCGAGTCCCAGCTCGCTGATGTCCAGCACGATCTCTTCCGGGAGGTCCTTGGGGAGACACTCCACTTCCAGCGCGTGCATGAGGCTCTCCAGGATGCCGCCTTCCTTCACGCCGACAGGGTTGCCCTCCAGGCGGACGGGAACGCGGGTCCGCAGGGCCTTGCCCTTCTCGAACTCGTAGAAATCGACGTGGAGGATCTGGCCGGTCAGGTTGTCCTTCTGGTAGTCCTTCACGAGGACCTCGTGGACTCCTCCGGGCAGGTGCAGCGCGACGATGCTGTTCTGCGTGATCCTCTTGAACGCGTTGCGGAACTCCCGGGCGTCAACGGTGATGCTGGTGGGCGTCGTGTGCCCGTAGATGACGGCCGGAATCTTCCCGGTGGTGCGCAGGCGTCCGGCGACACTCTTGCCGCCGCCCTGGCGCATCTCGACATTCAGATTCTTCGCTTCCATAGAAAAGGCTCCTTGATCCTCGCTAGGCGCCCACGACCTGCGTGGCGCCGTCGTCGTATGGTGTGTCCTCTGGGACGGCAGGATTCGAACCTGCGAAATGCCGGAACCAAAATCCGGTGGCTTACCGCTTGCCGACGTCCCACAGCTGCCGCGGCACCTTGCGGCTCTTTCCTGGGCAGGTCAGCCCGCTCTCTTCACGCGGGGGAATGCTCTTCGAAGTGCTTCCCCTCCTCCTCGCTCGACAGCGGGGCATCATCATCGTCCTGCCCCGCACTATGCAATTCTCCGACCCCTTTGTCAAACTCCTCCAGGATGCGGGTCTGGATCCTGCGCCGGAACTCGGAATTGATGGGATGCGCGATGTCCTTGAATTCGCCGTCCCTCGTCTTCCTGCTCGGCATGGCCACGAACCGCCCGAACTGGCCCATGATGATCTTCAGGTTGTGGACCACGAAGCAGTTGTCGAACGTAATCGTGACATAGGCCTTGAGCTTGTTGTCAGATTCGACCCTCTTGATGCGAATGTCCGTGATATCCATGGGCGGCCTCCCCCTGGCGAATCCGCATCCGATCATTCTACCAGAGGCAGGGTCTTGCCGCAAGGGGTCCACACCCCGCGCATCTGACACCCGGGAAGGCCATTCCTATACTTCCGCGGTGCAGCAGGAGATCCTCGCCGCCTTCGTTGACGCGCTCGGCCAGGTGCTGGGCGAGATGGACATGCCCGTCGACTCCGTCGACGAGGCAGACACGGCGGCAGGACCGGACTGCATGCTTGCAAGTGTCGGACTCACCGGCGATGCCAGGGGAATCCTGATGCTCCGCACCGACACGGAGAGCGCCGAGGCGCTCTTCAGGTAAATGACCGGGGGACTCGGCGTCACCATCCCCGGCGCGGCACGCGAAGAAGAGAGCGTCGAGCTGCGCATGGCCGCTTTCGGGGAGCTCTCCAACCAGGTCTCGGGCCGCGCCATCACGATCCTCTCGGAGAAGCGCCTGCGGTGTGACATCACGGCGCCCGCCGTCATCGCCGCGGAGGAGCTCCGCAGCCTCGTGCCGGACCTCGCGGTGAGGTTCCAGCGGACCATCCGGGGGCCTTTCGGAAGGCTTACGATGTTCCTCGGAATGCAGGAAACCGGCGCCCTCGATCACCTGAAAAAATTAGTTGACATTTCGGAAAAACTGGACGTAGATTCAGCTAGGTTTCATACTTCACGGTACCGAAGCGGGGTGTAGCATGCTGGAAATCAACGAAAGTCGTGAACCGGACGTCGACCGCGCGCTCAGCTACTCCCTTGCAAAGGGAAAAGGCAAGGGTGACGAAGAGAACGTCGAAAACGAGGACGAATCGGAAGAAGTTGACGACGATTTCGACGACTACGAGGACGACCTGGAAGAGGATTACGACGAAGAGGAGATCAGCGAAGAGGAAGAGGAGTTCGACGACGACCTCGACGAGGAAGAGGAAGAGGAGTTCGAAGAGGAAGAAGAAGAAGAGGAAGAGGAAGGCGAAGAGGTCGACGAGGAGGAAGAAGAGGAAGAGGAGGAAGAGGACGACGAGGAAGAAGACTACCTCGACGAAGATGACCTTGACGTTGACGAAGACCTCGACTACGAAGATTTCGATCAGTAAGAAAGACGCTCAGCCTTGAACCACAGCCGCTCCAGATCGTAGAAAGCGCGCTGCTCAGCTTCCATCACGTGGACGACGACATCACCGCAATCGATCAGGAGCCAGCCCGTTTCCGGCCTGCTCTTGTGGCGGTTGTACGACCGGATCCCCTGCCCCTGCAGGAACTCGGCGAGCTCCCGGTGCAGCCCGGCGAGGTGCGCGGAGCTGCGCGCCGTCGTGATGACGAAGTAGTCGGCAAAGCTTGAGACGGCGCTGATGTCCAGCACCACGGTCTCTTCCCCCTTGTGATCAGAGAGCAGGCGTGCCGCCGCCAGGGCGATCGAGCGGCTATTTGACGGTGCGGCCATCGAAGTCCTTGCCCAGGATCACGGTGACGTCGACTGCCTGGTCCATCAGCGGGTCAGGCTTGGAGTAGACGCGGGTGCAATGGATGATGTCGGCCACCTTTCGCGCGTCGTCGAGATTGCCCTTGCGGTCGAGCACGACGGTGTTCACGTACTGGTCGTTGTCGGCATTGTTCGGGAGCGAGCACTTCCATGTCATAGCTCTGCAGGAGCTCCCGTGCCCGGTCGGCAAGGCCTGCCGTCTTCGTGCCGTTGAGCACCTCGACCGTGATGGCCATCGCCTCCTGGGTCACCTGCTCGTTCGACGCGTTCGCTGCCATGACCTGCTTCACCGACTCCTTCAGGAGCTCGCCATCCTGGTGGGGGAAAAGCAGGTCCTCCCCGTCGACGGACCGGGTGGTTCCCAGGACGCGCTGGAGCACCATGCGCTCCGCGTCGAACCGCCCCATTTCCGCCACGAAGGACCGCGTGGCCCGTGCGGGCATGTTCGTCCGCATGAGGGAGCGCAGCATGCGAAACGGCCCGCGTTGCAGCACGAATGCGCTGTTCTCCCCGAGGCCCTTCAGGAGCGCCTGGAGGAACTTCTGCCGGCGCGCTATGCGGTCCGTGTCGGATTCCAGGGGATCCTTGTACGACAGGAAATCACGTGCCTTGTCACCGTCCAACGTGACGCTGCCGGAGGGCAGGAGCACGCGCTGCCCGTCCTGGACGAGATCCACCGGGTTGGGGATGAAGACGTCCACGCCGCCCAGGAGGTCCACCAGGCGGCCCAGGTCGGAGTCGCTGACATCCACCACGGCCTGCAATGGCACGCCGAGGAGGTCTTCGATCTTCTGCTGGAGAGCGGCAGGCGCCGAGCGCTTGTAGAGCACGCTGATAGCCGCCTGCTTGTTGATGCTCGTGATGAGGCTGCCGACGTTGGCGGGCACGTAGAACAGGGAGCCCTTCCGCGTGGCTGGATTATAGAAGAAAACCTCGAAAAACTGCGCATCGGTCCCGTCGGAGAAGATGAAAAGCGTCGCGAGGGGCTGCTTCTTGTTGAGGGAGTCGGTCACGACATCCACGCGGAGCTTCCAGACGGCATAGGCGCCGGTGACGAGGATGATCACGACGATGAGGATGAGCAGGAGGATGCTGCGATCCGTCCTGCGGCTGCGGCGTTCAAGCATGTGTCGTCAGCTCCTCGAGGAGGGCGAGGGAGTCCGGGGAGATCTCCCTGGACGCTGCCCGCACGTAGTGCAGTTTCCGTTCCAGGACGGCGAGCACCATCTCGTCCAGGCTCAGGGCGAGCGAGCGGCGGCGGAACTCGGGGGAAACGAGTTCGCGGGTCGGCTCGAGAAAGTCCGCGACGAACACGATCCGCGATACCGGGCCCATGCCGCCGCGCCCCGTGACGTGGTCGCGGATGGCCTGCAGGGTTTCCTGGTCGGGGTAGCCGGTATGCTTGGCGAGGATTGCCGCGGCGGCCCGGCCGTGCAGCAGCATGGGGCGCGCCCTTTCCCAGTCGCTCACCGGCGCCCCGTCCGTCTCCGCCAGGAGAAGGACCTCCGCCGCGTCCAGTTCGCGCGCGAGGTCGTGCCCCATGCCCGCGATGTATCCTTTCTCCTCGTCCGCGTGAAACCTGTCGCAGAGCTCGCTGGAAAGACGCGCAACCTCGCGCGAGTGCAGCAGGCGCGGCCTGGAGAGCGTTGCCTCGGCGAGCGCGGATGCGCGCGAGCGCCAGACGTTCCTATCGTTCATAAAGGCTGTTTTTCCTGATGTACGCGAGGACGGCATCGGGCACGAGGTAACGTACCGCGCGATGCTCGCCGATTCTCCGGCGGATCTCCGAGGAAGAGATGGGGAGAATGACATTCGCGACGGACCGGTGCGGGTAGGCAAACGGCACGGCCCGGCCAGGGATCTCCTGGCGACGATCACGTCGACGATCCGGACGAGCTCATCGACGTTCTTCCACGATGCAAACCCGCCGGCGAGGTCATCCCCGATGAGGAAGCCCGGCTTGCCCTGGATGCCGTAGCGGGGGATGAGACCGGCGATGGTGTCGATCGAGTACGAGGGTCCCCCGCGCTCGATCTCGTCCGGGTCGACGATGAATCCGTCATGGCCCGCCACGGCGATGCGCAGCATCTCCAGGCGGTGGCGCGGCTCCAGCACGGGGGTCGGGTCCTTGTGCACGGGCTGGTTGGCAGGCACGAAGATGGCCGTGTCGTAGCCCAGCGCCGTGCGGACCTCCTCCGCGATGTACAGGTGACCATAGTGGACGGGGTTGAAAGTCCCGCCGAGGACGACCGCCCTCATCCGGCGGCGCTCCGCGGCATCTCGCTCGCCGTTGCCTTCTGCGCCGTCACCAGCTGCAGGATGGCCGCCTTCAGCTCCGCGAGGCCCTCCCGCGAAAAAGACGACAGGGCAATGATCCGCTCGCCGGGGAAGGCGGTCTCCAGGGCAGCGAAGCCGTCGGCCGCCGCGGGAAGGTCGCTCTTCGTCCCCACGAGGATGCGCGACCGCCCCACCAGGGATGAGGCGTACGCAGCGAGCTCGGCCTCCAGGACCTTGATCGTCCCGGGACAGTCCTCGGCGGAAAGGTCGACAAGGTAGAGGAGGGCCGCGCAGCGCTCGATGTGGCGAAGAAACGTGAGGCCCATCCCCTTCCCCTGCGAGGCGCCTTCGATGATGCCCGGGATGTCGGCGAGGATGACGTCCCGCTGCGGGAGCCGCATGAGCCCGAGCATAGGCATGCGCGTCGTGAACGGGTAATCCCCGATGAGGGGGCGCGCGTTGGTGAGAACAGAAAGAAGCGTGGACTTGCCGGCGTTAGGCCGGCCGACGAACCCGACGTCAGCGATCAGGTGCAGCTCGGCCTTCAGATCGCGGCTCTCTCCCGCGATGCCCTTCTGCGCGTAGCGCGGCGCCTGGTTGACGGAGGTAGCGTAATGGGAGTTGCCCTTGCCTCCCTTCCCTCCCCGCAGGAGGAGGAACGTCTGGCCGTCGTGAAGGAGGTCAGCAACGACCTCCCCGCTCCCGGGATCGCGAAGGATAGTGCCCGGGGGAACGGCGATGGTGACGTCGGCCCCGTCTTTCCCGTGCATGCGCTGGCCGGCGCCGCGCCCGCCGTCGGCCGCCTTGAAGATCCGCTTGAGCTTGAGGTGGGAGAGTGTCTTCAGGTTCGTCCGCACGGCGAATACGACGTCCCCGCCCTTGCCGCCGTCACCGCCGTCCGGACCGCCACGGGGAACGTACTTTTCCCTGCGAAAGGAAACGGCTCCGTCGCCCCCGCTGCCGGACGTGACGACAATCGTGGTCTCATCCACGAAGCCGTTCACGAGGTCTCAGTTCTGTGACGGATGAATGGCCACGAAGTTCCGCCCGCGCCGCGTGTGAAAGGCCACCTGGCCGTCCACGAGCGCGAACAGGGTGTCGTCACGGCCCCGCCCGACCTGCTCGCCGGGGTGGAACTTCGTCCCCCGCTGGCGGACGATGATCGTGCCCGCCGTCACGACCTGTCCCGCGTAGCGCTTGATGCCGAGCCTCTTGGACTGTGAATCGCGGCCGTTTTTTG
The DNA here is from genome assembly GCA_963768665.1 of uncultured Spirochaetota bacterium. Taxonomy (GTDB): domain Bacteria; phylum Spirochaetota; class Spirochaetia; order SZUA-6; family Fen-1364; genus Fen-1364. Next base: position 133,459 of record CAVYIU010000011.1, read on the forward strand.
CTGCGCCGCCCTTTTTCCGACCCATATCAATCCTCCGTCACTTCCATCGTTACGACTACGGCTTCCGGAAACTCCCCGCGGAGGTCCTGGAGACCCCGCAGCAAGAAGTCCGTCGTCCCGCGGAGCCACGCGGCGTCCGCCGCGCCGGGGGTCGCCACGATGCATCGCATCGTTCCACGCTGTTCGACACCGCCCTCGGTCCCGATCCCCCTGCCGACACAGACCCGTGCCGCGGTGCGCAGCAGCGTGGTGGCCGCCGCGCAGGCAGCGTTCTCACCCCGCCGGATCGTCCCGGCGTGCCCGGCTGCCTCGAAGCTTTTCAGCAGGCCGTCGGGAGACACCGTTATCCGTATCCGGACGACGCTGCTTTCAGGAGATGCCGTTGAAGCCCTCGACCTTGATCGTGGAAAACTCCTGCCCGGTGACCGTAGCGGCGGCGGTAGTTCTTCTTCTTCTTGAACTTGCCGAATACAAGCTTGCGGCCCCGCCCATGCTCCTCAACGGTCGCCCGAACGGACACGCCGGGAAGGTAGGGACTCCCTATCTTCGTCGATCCGCCGTCAGACACCATGAGGACGGAGGGAAACTCCACCGCGGCGCCCTTTTCCTGTCCGAGGTGATCGACGTTGAGAACCGACCCTTGCTCGACCTTGTACTGCTTTCCCAGAATGTCCACCAGAGCGTACATGCTGCTCTCCCCTGTCATTTTCAACGTTCGCGCGCCTGTGCGAACCGGGCCCGCACCACGGCAGAAGGGAGCGCCCTTCCGGCGGGTACGCCGCACCGTGTCAGGGTCAACAGTACCGGGAAGCGCCGCAACAGGTCAAGTCCTCCCCGCGGGACGAGCAGAAGCCTGGCGGACCTGCGGGCCCCGTGTCAGGGCTCGACGTCCTCGTCGTCGGATGTCATGAGGAATCGCAGCTCTTCCTGCGATACGATGTGCTCCTCGTCAGCGGAGCCGCCGCCGGACAGCAGCATGCCGATCTCTTCGATGTCGCGGGCGTGGGAGTCGCGGCGCCCCCGCAGGTCCGCCGCGCGGTCGGCGAGGTGCTCTGCGAACGGTGCCCGCTTCTCCAACAGCGCGTCCAGGGCGTCGATGAACGCCCTCTTCAGCTTCTGCAGCTCCTTCAGGTAGTCCTGGCGCTTGACGTAGAGGGAGCTCTCGCGGAGGCTCTGGTAGAGCCTGCCCACGATGGAATCGATCCAGGCGATGTCGCCGAGGATACGGTCCCGGAAAAGGTCGGGATCCACTTCGAGCTTCAGGGTGTCCTGGAGACAGCGCACCTGGAGCGCGACGGTGAAGATATCGTCCTCGTAGTTGATGCGGCGCGTCATCGTTCTCTTCCATTGCATGATCGGCGGGTCAGCGGGGTCACTTGACAGCTCCCTGCCCCACCGTTATTGTCGCTTTTACCTCTTTACTCGCGCCTCGTGCGCGAGTCGTTCGTCCACAGGGAGGACAGACAGATGAAGACCTACGAAGCGGTCGTGATCTTCGCAAGCGACGAGTCTCAGCATCAAGCGGGACGTGAGTTCCTTCGCAAGGAATTCGAGGGCGCGGGGATTGCGATCAAGAAGGAAGAGGACATGGGTGACAGGCTCCTTGCCTACCCTGTCCGCAAGAATGATCGGGGACACTATGTCCTCTACGTCATCGAGAGCCCGCCCGGAACCCCTCAAGGGACTCAACAAGACACTGAAGCTGCGCCCCGAAATACTGAAATATCTCTTCGTGCGCCAGGACAACTAGGGAACGCGGAGGCGTGCCATGGCGGATATCAATCACGTCGTTCTCGTGGGCCGGCTCACCCGAAACGCCGAGCTGAAGTACACGAACAACGGATCCGCGGTCAGCAAGTTCGGCCTGGCAATCAACCAGCGCCGCAAAAAGGATGACCAGTGGGTCGATGAGGTGCACTTCTTCGACGTCGTCGTGTGGGGGAAGACTGCCGAGTCGATAAGCCAGTACCTGGTCAAGGGCAAGCAGGTCGGTGTCGAGGGCCAGCTTCGCCAGAACCGCTGGGAGCAGGACGGCCAGGCCCGCAGCAAGGTGGAGATCTCCGCAACGAACGTCATGCTCCTCGGCAGCGGAAGCGGCGGCGGGGGGGGCAGCGGGAGCAGCGGCGGGGGCGGCGCACGGCAGTCGGCCCCGTCCGGAGAGCCGAAAGGCGGCGGCGATTTCCCCGAGGGGGGCGCGCCGGCACCCGACACTTTTGAAGATGATATTCCATTCTAGAGGAGAGGATAGAACGCATGTCAGATAACCAGAACACTCCTGAAACACCGCAGCGGCCCCCGGAAGCGAGCGGCACGCCCGCGCCGGAGAGGCCCCAGGGCGAACGCCCCGCGGGAGACCGGCCCCAGGGGGATCGTCCCCAGGGTGACAGGCCCGCCCGGCGGGGGATACAGGCGCGAGGGCGGATTCCGCCGCGAGGGCGGGTTCGGCGGTGGCGGCGGTGATCGCGGAGACCGCGGCGATCGAGGCGGTTACCAGGGCGGCCGCGGACGGCACAAGACATTCTTCAAGCGCAAGGTCTGCAAGTTCTGTATTAAAAAGGCGACGATCGACTGGAAGGACGCCGGGGGCCTGAAGCGCTTCACGTCGGAGCGCGGGAAGATCATGCCGCGGCGCATCACCGGGACCTGCGCAAAGCACCAGCGTGAGCTGGCGACCGCCATCAAGCGCGCGCGCAGCCTGGCTCTCCTGCCGTACGTCTCCCGGTAAGGGAGGGGGGATTGCGCCCCGCGGGGGGCGACACGCATGAACCAGCAACCCAGGCCCGGACTGTCCCTGGAAGTTCTCCTGTTCACGCTCTCGGCGGTGCTGCTTTACCGCACGCGCATCGGGGTGCTCCTGTTCCTGGTGCCCCTGCAGATCGTGGCCACGCGGCGAGGAGTGATGGGGCTTCTTGCAGCCGCGGGGCTCTTCCTCGCCGCCAACGCCGCCATCCAGGGTGTCGCGTGGCTCCTGCCCGCGGGGGTGCACGAAGCGCCCATCCTGGCCGCCGTGGAGGCGCTCGTCGTGTGCGTGTTTCTCGGCGGGTTGCTGCTGGTCAATGCGCCCCTGCGCCGGTTTCCGCGTGCCGCACACAAGGTGGCGGCGGCCGGGGTCCTTGCGGGACTGGTCGCCGTTCCTGTCGGCCTCTGGCTGGCGGGGAGCACGGCATTCCAGGCCGCCATGAATGACCAGTTTGCCGCGCTCGCCGCGGCCCTCGGCCAGGTGTCCACCTCGGCGGACGTCGTTGCCAACTCGGTCTTCTCCACCCTCCTGGCGCCCGGGCGCCTGAAGGACGTGGCGGAGATGGTGCTCCTGCGCAGCCTCGCGGCGAGCTTCGTCGTCATGCTGGCATTCTCCTGGTGGGCAGGGCAGGCGCTGGCCACCCGGACGCCTGCCATGTTCGGGATCCCCCCGCGGTTCCATTTCGCCGAGTTCAGGCTGGAGAGCTGGTGGCTCTGGCCATTCATCGTCACCGGCGCGCTCATTCTCCTGGACCTCTTCGCGGGCCTCGGGCCGTGGGCATACGCCGCGTGGAACGCAGGGCTCATCGTTCTCTTCCTGTTCGGACTGCAGGGCCTCGCCATCCTGCGCTTCCTGTTCGAGAAGTACAGGATCCCGCGGATCGTGTGGCCGCTTCTCATCCTCGTGGGAGGATCCCTTTTCTTTCGCGGCGCGCCGGCCGCCGCGCTCGTGTGCCTGCTGGTGATCCCCGTATTCGGGGTGTCGGAAAACTGGATCCGCTACCGGGTGCCGCGCAGCCCGGAGCCGACCAAAGAGAATTAGGGGCGGCGGAGTACCGTCGCTGCTGAGAAAAGCGGCGGAGTACCGTCGCTGGATCGAAAGGAGCTTGACAGCATGAAGGTAATCCTGAACCAGGACGTGATCGGCCTCGGAGAAGAGGGCGATATCAAGGACGTGGCCGACGGCTATGCCCGCAACTTCCTCCTCCCCAAGAAGCTCGCCGTACCGCACACGAAAGCATTCCTCGCAACGCTGGAGCACAAGCGGGCCGCCATCGAGAAGAGGAAGGAAGGGAAGAGGCTGGAGGCCGCGAGCCTGAAGGAGCGGCTGGAAGCGGAAGAGATCCGTTTCGTCGTCCCCGCTGGGGAGAACGGCAAGCTCTTCGGGTCGGTGAACAACACGAACGTCGCCGTGGAGCTGGAGAAGCGCGGCTTCACCCTGGAGAAGAAGCGCATCGAGGTCCCCGAGCACGCCATTCGCACGGTGGGCACGTTCAAGGTGCGCATCCGCCTCTATGACAAGGAAGAGGCCACGATCAAGCTCGTCGTGGAAGGGGCGCCGCAACAGGGCGCTTCCACGCAGCGCGCTGCCAGGCCGCGGGCGCCGAAGGCGCCTGCCGCCGCGGCACCCGCGGAGGCCGCGCCCAAGGCGGCAGCGTCGGAGACGCCGGCGTCCGCGGACGCTTCGTAGCGCCCGCCGCACCTGGGGCGTGAGCTCCGGTGAGTACCAACGCTTCCCCCGGCGGCCTTCGGGACGCCGTTCCATCGCACAACGACGACGCGGAGGTGGCGACGCTCGGCGCGCTCCTCATCGACGGGGAAGCGCTCCCCGCCATCCTCCCGCTCGTCCGTCCTGATGACTTCTACAAGACCGCCCACCAGCGCATCTACGAGGCAATCCTCGCCCTCTACGAGCGGGGCCAGACCGTGGACCTCATCACCCTCTCGGAGGAAATAGGACCCGGGGGATCCTCGAATCCTGCGGCGGCACGGCGTACATCGCCCGCCTCACCTCCGCGGTGCCGTCCAGCGCCAACGTGGAGTTCTACGCGCGCATCGTGCAGGCATCGAGCATCCGGCGCACGCTGTCACGGGTGTCCCAGGAGATCATCGCGCAGTCCCACGACGACGGCGCGGAGATCAGCGTCATCCTGGAGGAGGCCGAGCGGCGGATTTTCGAGATCTCGGATCGCCACCAGACCGGCACCTACGCCCCGGCCAGGGAGATCCTGGACAGGACCTTCAAGGCGATCGAGAAGCACTACCAGTCGAAGACCGAGTACACGGGCATGCCGTCGGGATTCAAGGACCTGGACCAGCTCACGCTGGGGTTCCAGAACTCCGAGTTCATCGTCATCGGGGCGCGCCCCTCGGTGGGGAAGACGGCATTTGCGCTGACGATCGCGGCGAATCTCGCCATCCGCAACAAGGTCCCCGTGGGTTTCTTCTCGCTCGAAATGTCGTCCATGGCCATCATGCAGCGCCTGCTCTCCATGGAAGCCCGGCTGGACTCCCAGCGAATGCGCACGGGCATGCTGAGCCCCGCCGATTTCAGCAGGCTGACCGACGCGGCGAGCAAGATCTACGACGCGCCCCTCTACATCAGCGACTCCCCGGACCTGAAGATCCTGGACCTGCGCGCGCAGGCGCGCCGCATGAAGAGCAACCAGGACGTGAAGATCATCTTCGTGGACTACATCACGCTCATCGGGACGGAGAACAGGGAGCTTCCCCGGCACGAGCAGATCGCCGAGGTCTCGCGGTCGCTGAAGTCGCTCGCGCGGGAGCTGAACCTCCCGGTGGTCGCCCTCTCCCAGGTCCGTCGCGAGACGGAGGGAAAGAAGCCGAGCCTCGCGGACCTGCGCGAATCGGGTTCCATAGAGCAGGATGCCGACGTCGTCATCTTCATTCACACCGAAGAGCTGAAGAACGAATCGCGGGAGATCGCCGTCGCCAAGCAGAGAAACGGGCCGGTCGGAGAAATCCAGCTCGCATTCGTTGCGCGCTACACGCGGTTCGAGGCACTCGAGCGGGGTGGATAGCGCGCGGGACGCATCCCCTGACCGCGCCCGCCTTGGGGCGGCCAGGCCGCCCTCGGGGGGCCTTCCCTTGTGGACGCGGGCGTGGCGCACACGTATCTTGGACACGGGAGTCTGCCGATGCCGCTGAAGGACCACTACGATTTCGAAAGCCTCGTCAACGAATCCGAGCGGCTCGTGCTCGCGGAGCTGGAAGCCCAGTTGTCCGCGGAGAAGACGGTCTGCACCTGCCAGGACTGTGTCCTGGACATGGCGGCCTTCGCCCTGAACAACGTCAAGCCGGCCTACCGGGTCTCCCTGATGGGAAGCGTCTACGCGAAGGCCGCGGGTGAGAGCGCGCAGGCGCAGGAGATCCGGCGCAGCGTTCGCGAGGCCATCCAGAAGGTCAAGGCCAACCCGTCGCATGACTGAGGACGGCGTGGACTTGACGGGTGACGCTAATGCGTCTCCAGGCGCAGTCGGAAATCCTCCGTCGCCTTGACCGGCGCGCCGTCGACGAACACCCGCACGTGGATATCGCCGCCCGGCGAGGCGGCATAGCGGCCGTCGCGGAAGAGGATAGCCCATTCCCCGTCACTGAAGAGGAAGATCTCCGCCAGTCGATTCCCCGTGGCCCCGTCGGCAACGCTGACCGTTCCTGCCTTGCCCCGTGAGAACAGGAGCCCGCCCCGCGCGGCAAGCTGCACCGGCGCCGCGTTTCCCATGGCGAGGGGCGTCACCGCGGTCCCGTCACCGGCGACGGAGCCGGTCCAGGCCAAGGTTCGCATAGAGGCGGTGGGTGCCGGCATCGACGGCAGCGCTCACATCGAGGTCTTCCTCGGCGACGCTTCCGAGCACCGTTGACCGGTCGAGACCCGGTCCGTCATGGCGTACGAGGTTGGTGGCGCCCGCGGCGTCGACCCCGACCGTGTAGAGCGCCGGGTGCCCGTCTCCCGGATCCCAGGCGAGCGCATAGGTGTACATGTTGCCGTCCCTGATGGCGACGGTTTCGCCGGTGCGCGTGTCGATGCGGACGAGCGAGCCGTAGGCGCCGGTGGGAGACATGCGACCGGCGACGATCTCCGTGGCGCCGGTCGAAACCGCGGCCCCGGTCCCCGGGATACGCATGTCGAACCGCGACGCGCCCGTGGCCAGATCGGTGAGCCGCACGACGCCGCCGGTCTCCACGCCGAGCACGAGGCTTCCCACCGGCTGCAGGTCCGCCAGGGGAGCGCGGAAGCCGGTGGGCAGCGAGACCACGCGCCCCCCCTGCGACGTATCGATGATGGCCAGGCCCGGGCCCGCGGCGTCGGTGCGCCACGCCAGGAGCCTCCCGTCAGGAAGCGCGGCCAGCTGCGTCGGTGCCTTGAACGGGTTGGCCGCGAGAAGCGCGGTGATGTACGTCGGCGCGGCTGCCCCATCGAGGATGTCGCTCTGGAAGACCCTCACGAAGGATGGCGCGCTCAGGGCGACGCTCGCGCCGACCGCCGCGAACCCTGTGACGCCCGCCAGGGCGCTTCCGCCGAACCGTGCCTCGGCTCCCCCGCGGGGCAGGGCGACGAGAGCGCCGGACGCGTCCCCGACAAACAGCGCGTCCGTGCCGTAGCAGACACGGGCCGGGAGGCGGAGCGTGGTCGACGGGCCTGCGACCGGCAGGAGCGCGCTCCCGTTGAAGGCCCACGACGAGATGCCGCCCTGCCCCTGGATGGCGCCGGCAAGTGCATCCGCCGTCGGCGAGATATCGAGCGCGAGCACGTTCGAAGCCGCGACCCGTGCGCGCGCGGCTCCCGTTGCGGCGTCCAGCACGACGATTTCCTTGCCCGTGGTGCCCGCGAGGTAGCGCCCATCGCGCGACATGCGCACGTCGGAGAGGAAGGGAACCGACGGGAGGTCGAGGGTCTGGGCCCCGCTTGCCATGTCCCAGGCCAGGAGCCGCCCGGAGACGAGGTACGTCACGAGCGTTTTCTCGCCCGCGGGCATCGACGCGAACCCGACAATGCCGAATCCCTCGGGATGGAAGCTCACGGCCGTCCCGTCCGAGGCATTCAGCATCTTCAGGCCCTGCCAGGACGACTCGCCATAGAGGAGGTAGGATCCGCCGCCCGAGAAGCGGACGAAGAGCGGTTCCTCCTTCAACGTCACCCGGTAGACCTGGCGCTCGGCCTCCCAGTCCCACACCGAGAGGAAGTAGGCACCGGTATGATCGGTGACGACGACTGCGAGCCGGGGAGCCTGGGGATCGATGGCGATGGCCGCCGTGTCCAGCTGCGTCACCTCGAGGATCCGCTGGAGCGCCCCCGACGCGGCATCCCAGATCCTCACGGTGCCGTCCTCCCCCGTGCTGAACAGGAGGCCACGGCCGGAGTCGTACTCCAGCCCGAGCACCGCACCGGTATGGCCCGCGTCCACGACGGCGCGGGCGGCGTTCCCGCTGCCCGGCATTCCCGTCGGCAGCTTCCGTCGCGCCTGACGCCGTGGACTGGCACGCCACGCACACGAGGAAGGCGAGAGCGACGATCCCGCGGAGCGCCTTCACGACGGGCTCCCGCTGACGCGGCGGAGGGACACCCACGGAGGCGTGCAGAAGTCCCTGAACGGTTCCTCCAGGACGCGCGTCTTCACGTCGGCGGCGATACGCGCGTACAGAGCCGTGGCAAGCCGCGCGACGCCGACCTCACCCTTCTTCATCCCGACGATGTGGAAGAGATGCCTGCCGTCGTCCAGGCCGCGATAGAGGATCGTCACGTCGTCCCGGCTCTCCGCCGGCGCGTGGGTGGCGCCCCCGGTGAGCAGGTAATACTTCATGATCTCGATCACCCGGTCATCGAGCCCCGCGGCCGCGATGATGAGCTTTTCCACGAGCTCGGGAAAACCGGCGACGACCCTCCCCTCCCTGCCCGTCACGATCTCCAGCTTCCCCCTGGCCAGCGCTGCCCTGTCGGGCTCCGGCACGAGGAGCACCTCGCCGAGTCCTTTCACACCCGCGAGCCGAAAAGGATACTCGGGCGTGAGCCGCTTGCCGCAGGCGGGACAGGTCACGGACATGAAGTCGCCGTCGAGGATGGACTGCTCCACCTCGGGATCTGCCGCCAGGTCCGCCGTGTCCGGGATGTCCGCTTCGAAGGTGCTCTCGCAGAAGCACGCGACCCTTCGTTTCACGCTCGTCATCGCATCACCGTCCCATGAAGAACAGGATATCGCTGAACGTCACGAAAAGGCTCAACCCGATGAGGAGGCTGAACCCGATGAGCTGCATCCGCCAGATCAGCAGGGAGCGCACCGGCCTGCCTCTCACGATCTCCACGATGAACATGATGATCTGCCCGCCGTCCATGGCGGGGATGGGCAGGAGATTCATCAGGCCCAGCACGACGCTGAGGAATGCCAGGAAGCGGAAGAACTGCACCAGGCCGGCACCGATGCTGGTCTGGAACCCGCTCGCGGCGGCGCTGCCGATGTAGTAGGTGATCCGCAGCGGGCCCGCGACCGCGTTGCGCACCTTGATTCCCTGGAAGAGCAGCCCGATCCCCTTCACCGTCAGGGTGACCGTGTTCCACGTCTCCTGGAGGCTCTTTTCGAATGCCCCTGACGGACCCAGGCGCGGAGAGTGGAACACGACGGGCGCGAATGCCACCCCGAGGTTGGGGACGCCGGATTCACCGTAGCTGAGCACGAGGGGGAGCGTGTCGCGGGCGCCGTTGCGATCGAAGGTGATGGCGAGCCGCTTCGGCTTCGCGGCGAGTGCCTGGGAAAGGTCGATGCTGTTGGAGGCAGGCTTGCCGTCGATCGCCACGATGCGGTCGCCGGGGCGCAGACCGGCAATCGCCGACGCGCTCCCCGCGGTGACGGTCCCGATGACCGGATCCTCCCAGGCATAGATGCCGATGCGCCCTGCGCCGGTGTCCTTGTCGAGCTCGGGCGTCATGCGGAGATGCAGGGTGGAGAGAGCCCCCGCCTCGGACCGCTGCACCGTGACGGTCAGCGGCTGCCCGGGCGCCACCGTCACGGCCTCCAGGATGTCCTGGAACTTTTCGACGGGCGCGCCGTTGATCGCGGCGATCCTGTCCCCGGTGCGCAGTCCGGCAGCCGCTGCCGGGAGCGTTCCCGCGAACGAGTCGAGCGTGTAGTCGCTGGCGAGGATGACGCGATTGTCGCTGGAATAGATCCGGAACCCCGCCCACCAGATGACGGTGAACACGAGCAGGGCGAACAGGACGTTGAACAGGGGACCGAAGACGGCGATCGTGATCCGCCGCAGGGGAGAGGCGGCGAGGAACGAGCCCGCGGGAGGCACCCCGGTGGCCGCCGACGCGGCGGGGAGCGCGGCCGGCGTCCCGTCCTGCGCGTTGACCCGCAGCGGCTCCAGCGGCGCGGCGTTGGCACCGCCGCCGGCGATGCCCGGGGACGAGCTCGCCCTTCATCTTGCAGTAGCCGCCGATGGGAAGCCAGGACATCTGGTAGAGCGTCCCCTTGTGGCGGAAGCCGACGAGCCGCGGTCCCCAGCCCAGCGAGAAGATCTCCACGTCGACCCCGATGATCTTGGCCGCGACGAAATGCCCCAGCTCGTGGACGAATACCATGAGCCCGAGTCCGACGATCCCGAGCAGAACCGTAACGATCATCACGACTATCCCTTCATGCAGTCCGAACCCCTGCCCCGGGCACGATGATCACGGGGAAAGGAGGTGGAAAAGGTAGAAGAAAAGCGGCGCGCTGAGCAGCATCGAATCCACCGAATCCAGCATGCCCGCCGCGGCCGGGGATGACGATGCCCGAATCCTTCACGCGCGCCGACCGCTTCAGCCCGCTCTCCAGCAGGTCCCCCAGGATGACCATGATCCCCGTGGCGACGGTCGAGGACGACAGAGAGCCAGAGCGGGAAACGCGGAAACCCGGGCGTGAGCAGCAGGAAAAGGCCGACGCATGACGAGAGACCCTACCAGGCCCGCCGCGAAGCCGACCGCGCTCTTCTGCGGGCTCACGGGGAGGTTCAGCCGGGTGGAGCGTCCCCAGAGGCTCCCGGCGAAATACGCCGACATGTCGTTGCCGAACACCAGGCAGAGAAAGAAGAGGATGGACAGCGACGGCTCCGGCAGGCCCGGAGATCCTCACGATCCAGGCCAGGAAAAAGCCCGGGTAGAGGAACGTGAAAAAGGACGAGGTGACATGCCCGAGGATACCGGGCAGTCCCCGCCTGGCCTGGAAGAGCACGCTGCGGACGAGCAGTATGCCAGAAGGCCGCCGGCACCCAGATCCCCAGCCACCCGGTCGGGATGATGCCCGCGATTTCCAGGTACGCCCCCACGGGGAGCGACGCGGCGAGGATGGGCGCCAGGTGCGGCGACGTGGGAATGCGGCGCGCCTGGAAGAGGCCGGCCATCTCCAGGCCCCCATGACGGTGGCGAGCAGGACCACGATGTTGAACCCGAGGTGGTGAAGCTGCGGGAGCGCGAGAATGAGAACGCCGAGCACGGGGAACGCCACCGCCACGAGGAGCACCCGCGGGAGAAAGCCTTTCCAGTTCACGACGCTCCTCCGAAGGTGCGGGACCTGCCCGCGTATTCCGTCCAGCGCCTCGAAGAGGTCCTCGCGGTCCCAGTCCGGCCAGAGCTTGGGGCTGAAATACAGCTCCGCGTAGGCGGACTCCCAGAGCAGGAAGTTGGAGAGGCGCTGCTCGTTCGCGGTGCGGATGATGAGGTCGGGATCCGGGAAGCTCGGGGAGATCGAGGTAGCGGCGGAAGGAGTCCTCGGTGAGCTCGCCGGTGCCGCCGTGCGCCAGGTGCCGGTGAAACGCGCGCAGGATCTCGTCCCGCCCGCCGTAGTTGATGGAGAGGTTCACCGTGAGACCGGTGAACCCCGCCGTGTCCCGGGTGACCTCTTCGATCTCCTGGGCGATGTCCGCGCGGCAGCCGCGCCATGTCGCCGCTGTGCACGATCCGGATGCCGTTCTTGCGGTAGAAGTCGTACTCCTTCCTCAGATAGGAGCGCACGAGGAACATGAGGTAGGAGACCTCCTCCTCGGCGCGCGATCCAGTTCTCCGTGGAGAACGTGTACAGGCTCAGGTAGGAAAGACCCGCTTCCGCGGCGGCGGCCACGACGCGCTTGGCGGCCTTCACGCCTTCCAGGTGGCCTTCGCGTGCGCGGCTTTCCCCGCGCCTTGGCCCAGCGGCCGTTGCCGTCCATGATGATGCCGACGTGGCGGGGGTAGCGGGAGCGATCGACGGCATCCCCGTCCGGGCGGATGCGGCGCGGGACCGTTGATCGGGCGAGGCGCTCACACCTCGAGGATTTCCTTTTCCTTGGCCTCGAGGAGCTTGTTGATCTCCTCGATGTAGCTTGTCCGTGAGCTTCTGGATCTCGTCGGTGGCCTTCTTCGCCTCGTCCTCGCTGAGCTCGGAGTCCGACTTGGCCTTCTTGATCTCCTCGTTGGCGTCCCGGCGGACGTTGCGCACGGACACCCGGGACTGCTCCGCGGTGTTCTTGGTGAGCTTCACCAGGTCCTTGCGGCGCTCCTCCGTGAGCGGGGGAATGTTGATCCGGATCACCTTGCCGTCGTTGTTCGGGTTGACGGAAAGCTCGGACTTCTGGATGGCCTTTTCGATCTCCGAGAGCACGGACCGGTCCCACGGCTGGATGATGACCAGCCGCGCCTCGGGGATGGAGATGGTGGCCACCTGGTTCAGGGGAACCTTGTTGCCGTAGTAGTCCACCCGGATCTTCTCGAACAGGGACTGCGACGCGCGGCTGCCGCGCAGCGTCTTGAACTCATCCTGGAGGGACTGGATGCTCTTCTTCATCCGCTCCTCCGCCTGGCTCCTGATCTTGTCCCGCGTCATACGAGAACCTCCGCATTCAGGAAGACGTTCGACCCTACTCGGCCCCGAGCTTCATGTACGCGTAGTCGGCGATCTCGATCTTCGTGCCGGCTTCCTTGGAGAGCTCCTCCAGCACCTTGGACACCTTGCGCTTGTCGTCCTTCACGAAGGGCTGCTCGAGCAGGCAGATCTCGGAGAGCATCTTGGTCACCTTGCCCTTGATGATGCCCTGCGTGACGTTCGCCGGCTTGCCCAGCTTCTCGGCCTGCTTGGCGAAGATCTCCTCCTGCTCCTTGAGGAACGCCGGGCTCACCTTGTCCCTGGAGAGGAACAGGGGCGCGAACGCGGCCGCGTGCAGCGCGCAGTCGAAGAGGATCTCCTTCACGCGGGGAAGGTCCTTCGCCTCGGGTATCCGCGAAGGAGAAGCGGAGCATGACCCCGATGCGGTCGTCGTGGACATACTCCACCAGGACCTCGTTCGCGGCGACGGGCATCGTGACGATGCGCCGCAGCTGCATGTTCTCCTTGATCTTGCCGATGGTCTCCTTGACCATGAGCTGGAGCTCCTCCGTCGGGGCCGTGAGGTTCTGGGCGGCGACCTTGGCCATGAGGGCTTCGCCGAGCTCCAGGAACATGCTGTTGCGCGCCACGAAATCCGTCTCGCAGGTGAGCTCGAGCATGATGCCCCTGGACCGGCAGGATCTTCGCGAAGATCTTGCCGCTGTTGGTGACCCTGTCGCTCTTCTTCACCGCGGCGGCAAGCCCCTGCTCCTTGAGCAGGCGCTCCGCCTTGTCGAAGTCCCCCTCCGTCTTGACGAGCGCGTTCTTGCAGTCCATCATCCCCGCCCCGGTTTTCTCCCGGAGCTTCTTTACCTCGGTTGCCTTGATCTCCATGGATGGTCTCTCTTATTCCTTGTACAGCTTGTCTTCGTCGATCTCGGGCTCTTCGACGGCGGGGGCGTCGTCCTTCTTGCCCGCCTCGTCGGGGTTGTAGTTCGAGTAGTCCTTGTCGGTGAAGCCGGTGCCCGCCTCTTCCGTCGCGGCGCCGAGCGCGGCGGCCACGGGGACCTTCTCCACCTCTTCCTGGTCGTACTTCGACTGGGCGGCGAACTCGCCCTTGTCGATGGCCTCGGCGAACTCCTCGTCGCCCTTCTCTTCCTGCAGCGTCTCCACGACCTCCAGGCCCACCTCGTTTTCCGCCTCGATGACCGCGTTGGCGATGATCTGGGCGAAGAGGTTGATGGCGCGGATGGCGTCGTCATTGCCGGGGATGGGGAAGGTGATGCCTTCCGGGTTGCAGTTGGTGTCCACCACCGCGACGATGGGGACGTTGACCTTGCGCGCCTCCGTCACGGCGATGGATTCCTTGCGGGTATCGATGATGAAGACGATGCCCGGCAGCTCCTTCATTTCCTTGATGCCGCCGAGGTTCTTCTCCAGCTTGGTGCGCTCCTTCATGAGCCGGGCGATTTCCTTCTTCGTCAGGTTCTCGAAGGTGCCGTCGATCTCCATCTTTTCCAGCTTCTTCAGCCGCAGGAGGGACTTCTTGATGGTGGAGAAGTTGGTGAGCATGCCGCCGAGCCAGCGATTGTTCACGAAGAACATGTTGCAGCGCTTCGCTTCGCGTTCCACGGTCTGCTGTGCCTGCTTCTTCGTGCCGACGAAAAGCACCGACTTCCCCGCCAGGACGGTCTTGCGCACCGCCTCGTAGGCGTCCTTGATGGCCACGATCGTCTTCTGGAGATCGATGATGTGGATCCCGTTGCGCTCCGCGAAGATGTATTTCTTCATCCGCGGATCCCAGCGCTTGGTCTGGTGACCGAAATGGACCCCCGATTCGAGCAGGTTTTTCATGGTAACAACAGCCAAAAGGATCCTCCTTCGCCTCTCTGTTGGCTTCTACACCCACCCCAACGGGCGGGTGAGATAGAAAGGGACCGACGTCCGACCCCGCCCTGCGGGGCGGAGGTCAGAATGCGTACTCGTTCCGAGCCAAGATGCCATAAAACGCCTCCAGTGGCAAGCCTACGACGTTGCTGTAGGAGCCCCGGATCCACTCCACGAAGAATGCGCCTCTCTCCTGGATGCGGTATCCGCCCGCCGCGCCCGTCCATTCCCCGGTCTCGAGGTAGAAACGGACCTCGGCGGCCGTCATCTCCCTGAATTTCACCTCCGTGCAGACCACTTCCTCGGCCATGGGCTTCGTGCGGTCGACGAGGAAGCAGATGCCCGTGTAGACCCTGTGGATCCTCCCGGAAAGCATCCGTATCATGCCCTCGGCGTCTTCCTGGCTGGACGGCTTCCCGAGCACCTTCCCGTCGATCTCGACAACGGTATCCAGGCCCAGCACCCACCGCGGGGATTCCGCCCTGAACACGGCAAGGATGGCCTCCACCTTCTTTCGAGCAAGGCGTGCAACGAGGTCCGTGACCGAATCGTTCCCGGAATGGTCCTCCACCACCTCGGGGGGGATCACCTTGAAAGGGATCTTCACCTTCGTGAGGAGCTCCCTCCTCCGGGGCGAGCCTGACGCGAGGATGATGGTTTCCATCAGATCTCCCCTTCCAGGAGTCCCAGGAGGAAGCGGCAGACGTCGCGGTTTGCCGTCGGGACTGCCCCGGCAGCGAACGGAGCCTGCTTCCGGGGCGTCCAGGCGCCCAGCGTCGCCTGGATCCACGGTGTCGGTGTAAGCGGCGACAGGTGATGACCTCCCTGCTTCCGTGCATTCAACGCGGGCCTCCCGCGGCGAGGAGGACTTCCCGTCAGCCCCGTATCGTCCATGGGATAGAGAAAAGCGAGGTGGGGCGATGCGAACCCGTCCGCACGGTGGGCGATGGGAACGCCGTGGGTGGTCTTGGCGCGCTCCAGCGCCGTGAGCAGCCGTGCAAGAGTCGGGCCATGCGGCGCGCCCGAACGGCGGAGCACGAGCCCGCAGTCGGAGGGGTGGTAGTAGGCATCCGAGCGCGCAAGGTCGTACCCGCCGCCCGCTCTCTTCACGAGACCCGCCGCGGCGAGAATCTCGTTCACGTGCAGCTCCCGCCTCTGGGGCACGATGCCATGGTCCGAGGAGATGACCACGGCGGTGTCCTCGTCGGCCTCCGCCATGATGCGGCCGATGCATTCATCCACCAGGAGGGCACACTCCGAGAACAGCTTCGACACGCGCCCCTCCGGCCATGATGTCTCGAGCTGGTGGGCGTAGACGTGGTTGAACTCGTCGATGACGGGAAAGTAGCCGATGACCAGGGGTGACGCCGTGGCCCTGATCGCCTCCAGCATGAGATCGAGTTTCGGCCGCATGGCCATCCGGCTGGGCTGCATCTCCGCCTCGATGGAGATGTCCTCCGCTCCCCGCGCGAGGCGGAAAGCGTTTGCGTCGGGGAACAGGGAACGCGCGCCGGGCACCTCCACGGAACCCCGAACGAGCGCCGGCGAAAGCGGGCTGAGGGAAAGGAGGTCCCGCCTGAGGAGCAGCGCGTAGGCCGACGCGCCGGCGGAGAAACTGAGCACCCTGCCCTCGCCCACCGCAAGCTGCGAGCGCACTGTCCGTCCCTTGCGGATCACGACCCCGTCACGTGTCGGTGAAACGCGGAGCTCCAGGCCCTGGTGCACGATGTCCTGCGGCTTGTCGCCCAGCGTGTGCGCCGACGGCCAGCGGAACAGGCGGTACCCGTCGTAGGCGAAATCGGTGCCGGGGACCGTTCCCGACCAGACGGGATCCCAGCGGAAGGCAACGTTCATCACGGAAAAGCTCTTCCCCGCTTCCGAGAGGACCTGCCAGGCTGTCCGCGAGCCTCGCGGAGGCCGTCCGTGGAAGCCGCTGATCGTCCGCTCGTTCCTCGCGGGGTCCGGCATGCGGTATCCCCATATGCCGCTCTGCGCCGGCTCGTCACGGAAAAGAGCGCGTAGAGAGCCGATGGAGTCTGGCACCCGGGTGACGAGGGAGCGCTCGGACCGAGGTAGCCTTCCCTGCCCAGCCGTGAAAGAGACGCGAATCGTCCTGAGTCCACGCAGCGACGCGCCTGCTCATACCCCATGCCGTCCAGGACGATCCAGAACACCCGCTTGAACGCTTTGATTGACAACCAAACCCCTTCCGAGTATCGTTCTCTGCAAGCTGCGGCCCCTGCGTGCGGGCCGGTCACGGGCAATTAGCTCAGATGGATAGAGCGATGGTCTCCGGAACCATAGGCCGGCGGTTCGAATCCGCCATTGCCCATTCGCCTCAACTCCCCCTCGCCTGTCAAGAGGACCCGCTTCTCACCGCAGGGCGCGCGCACATAAACCCGGGACGGTGCGGGCGGGCGGTCACGCGCCGAAGACCACCCGTTCCAAGTAGGCGTTGTCCCACCCTGCCTTCAGTCGTTTTCCTTTGACGCTGCGCTTGGAGGTTTTCTCCTGCTTGATCAGGTTCAGCGCGATATGACGTAGCACCGCGAAGTTCGCCGGGGAATGGTCTTTTCTGATTCTGCTCTCGTCCTCACGGAAGGCGATGTCCATCACCCAGTGCAGCGAGTTCTCAACCGCCCAGTGACCCCGTACCGCATGGGCGAACTGCTGCGCGTCAGGCGGGAGGCTTGCGATGAAATAGCGGATGTCCGTGGTCGGATTGTCCGTTGATCTCGCGGGTGGATTTCACCATGCCAATGCTGCCAAGGTCCTTCCACCCCTTGGCCTCCTCCAACCATGAGATCTCGGAGGTCACATAATACTCTCGCCGCTCAAAGCGCCCGTGATCCTTCTCTACCGTATTGTAGCTGTCGTGGGGGATATCGCGAAAGTTTCTCGCAAGTGCATCGTCGAGATACAGCTTCACGTTCTCATGCAAGGTGCCTTGATTGCCTTTCAGCGCCAGCACATAGTCGGCGCCTTTCTCCCGAATGTCCTTTGTGATCTGTTTCTGGCAGCCCATCGCATCGATGGTCACTACACAGCCGCCTAACTCCAGGAGCTTCAGCAACTCGGGAATGGCATCGATCTCGTTGGACTTCTCTTCTACCCTCAGCTGAGCCAGCACCATGCTGCTGTGATTTGCCCAGGCGCTTACCATGTGCATCGCCGGCATCCCGCCTTGCACATCGAAGCTCCTGCGCGCCGTTTTGCCGTCGATAGAAACCACTTCGACTTCCTTCTCCTTCAGTAGTGGTCGCAACGCTCTGACCCAGGAGAAAAAGCCCGCCTGGAACTCCTCGGGCTTCAAGCGGATGAATACCCGTCGGAGGGTGTCGTGAGAAGGAATGCCGTTGGGAAGCTCCAGGAACTTGCGAAACCACTCTTCCTTCGATTTGGCGAACTCTTCGATGTCCTCCCAGGTGTCAGCGTTGCAGATCACTGCACAGATGGCGATGGTGAGGATATCGATGAGCTTGTGCAGCTTGTTTCGCTCGATCCGCGGGTCTTTGAGGTCGCTGAAGTGGTCGATGAGTCGAGGTGATTGCTCCTTATCCATGTGTCCCTCCCAGGATTCATGTCTGGGAGGAGTGTTTCACAACCCTTGGAGAAAATCCGGAGGTATAAGAATTTCGTGCGGCGCATGGAAATTCATGAAAACCCCGCCCCCACCGCCCCCTGCCTAATATTTATGTGCGC
>CAVYIU010000012.1:0-215129 GCA_963768665.1 uncultured Spirochaetota bacterium
CCAAACCCCAAACCCCAAACCCCAAACCCCAAATTAATAAACAATAAATTGTTAATATATTTAATCTTAAGTTTAAAAATAATAATATTAAGTTTAAATTAATTATCAAAAAGTTGATTTCAAAAAATTAAGTTCATTGTTATTAATAAATATAATGAATTCATTTCGATTAGAACAAATATTAGATAAATCCATATTAATAGAACAAATTAAATTAAGTGAATACATGGTAATACTTAATTAAAATAAATCTTTAGTATGAATATTGCATAGAATGGAAAAGTATTATGGTTGTAAATGATTAGATAATTAATTTAAAATATAATAATATAATATCAAAATATTCACAGTGAAATTTGAATAAGTTATAAAATATGAAAATTCTAATAGCATGATTAAGCCAGTTAATATAAAATGAAAAAAAATAAAATGATTTCAATAAGACCTTACAAAAAAGATTAATTAATAGAACTATATGAACTTAAACTGAGTGAAAAGAAGAATAGTTTAAACATTAATAAAATAAATAATTTTTTCTAACAATAACAATATCGGTTTGCATAGACAACCATTATGTTGTTTGAGAGTTATTTTTTGAATGATTTAACAAATTGTATTCAAGTATTTTGTAATTAGATGAATTTATTACAAAATTGTGTTTAAGGGGTTTGGGGTTTGGGGTTTGGGGTTTGGGGTTTGGGTCATCCCGGTTTGCGCCCAGGCGCGCAACGCCAACACCATCGCCGCGCTGACCTCAAGGCCATGAACGACCTGTTGGAGGAACGCAGCCTACGAATATGTCGTGATCGATCTTCCTCCGGCGATTCCCGTCGTCGATGTCAAGGCGACCGCGCATATGATCAATCGCCAGTTCGTCTTCGTCATCGAATGGAGCGTCACCAGCCGCGACGCCGTGCGCGAGGCGCTGGAACGCGCAATTGCGCGAGCGACTTGTCGGCGGCGTGCTCAACAAGGCCGATCCGGCCGCGCTGAAGCGGTTCGAGGCTCAAGGGACGCTATTATAACAGTTATTATGTGGAATCCTGGAGGATGCGCGCACGTTCGCGCTCAACATCGGGACGAAGCGAAACGGACGAAACGGCGGCCATGGCGGATGTGACACTTCGTGAGCAATCGCGTTCCACGCGGCCGAAATTTATCAGTTTCGCCAGCGCCTTTGCATCCGAGCCTCAACATAGACACCACGCTCGGCCCGTTTGAACGGCCTGCTGTCCATCGTTTTTGTCATGTTTTACGTGACCTACGCGTCGCTCGGCCGCGACGTCTTCTATAACCATCTCAACCAGACCAAGGGCTCCTCGCTCGAAGACCCGATCGGGGTCGTCCTGCCCTATGTGCGCGTCGCGCTCTCATTTCTGACCTTTGGCTATCTGACCTTGCGTCTTGGCCTCGCCTGGGTTCTGCCGCGCATCCAATTCAATTCGCGCCCTTCGTCTTTCTCGCGCTTTTCTCCTTTTTTATCTGGGCCTCCGACGCCAAGGACGCCTTGCGCAAATCCTCCGCCCTGCTGGGGATCTGGATCGCTCTGCCGCCCCTGGCGCACCGGCTGGGGCTGGTTCGGGTCGCGCGCCTCTCGCTGCTGCTGATCGCCTGGGTGATGATCATCAGCTTTCTTCTGGCGATCTTCGTGCCAGCGTCGGCATCCATACCGGAACGGAAGTGGTTCAGTCGGGCCATGCCGGGCGCTGGCGCGGCATATTCCGCGCATAAAAACGGCATGGGCCCTTGGGCCGCCTTCAGGGCTCGGTCCTGCTGTTGTCCTATGCCGGCCTTTTCAATGGATCGACCCGATCATCCGCATCGGCTGGGTTTGCAGTTTGGCCTGTCTGATTTTTTCGCATAGTTCAACCGCGCTGGTCGTGGCGGTGACGCTGCTGGCCGCTTCGGCAATTCTGCATATCGGCAGACGCACCTCGGCCGCGGTCGCCGGCATTTTGACGTTGCTGCTGGTTCTCGCCGCCGCGCTGTTTATCGTCTTTGGCTCCGATATTATTTTCGAACTTCTCGACCGCGACGCAGACTCTGACCGGGAGGACCACGCTCTGGGACGCCGGCGTTGACTTTTTCTTGCGGCGCCCTTGGCTCGGCGACGGTTATCAAGGACCAGGGCGGACAATTGTTCAGAGACTATACCTATATCGTAATCAGGCAGGAGCTCGGGCCAGAAAACGGCTACCTGGCGCTCCTGCTCGATCTGGGGATCGTCGAATTCGTTTTTTTCATGGTCCCGCTGATTGCCGGCCTGCGCAACGCGCTCAGATGAATTCCCTCTGTTCACCAAAGGGAGCGCGACGCCCTGTGGAGCCTGTTCCTTCTACTAGCCGGCGCGGCGATTCAATCTCTGGTGGACGGCACGGCGATGATCTGCACGGGGTTCGACGGCGTCATCACCTTCACTTCGTTTTTCCTTTTTCATATCCATGGCGAAATCTCCCGACGCGGTGGCGCGTTCGCAGCAAAGATTCGGCGCGGAATTGGGCGCGACCCGGGCGAAACCGGCAAATGCTATCAAAGGAAAACCCTGGCCAGGCAGTCGCGACCCTTGCCAATTCTCTCAAGGGGTCAAAGCCGTGAGGGTTTCCATTGGTCCCTGCTTTCAAGCCGGGACAATGGGGTTTGCGGGGGAGTACCCGGCGAGCTGCGCCGACCTGATCGCCAGCGGGAAGGTCTTCCGCCTGAACATGGAAATCAGCGGCGCCTCGATGAGATGATAAACGGCAAATCCCAGCGCCGTGGACAGGACCATGGCGACCGCGATGAACACAGGGGCCGACCAGGACGCCGTTACCGGAATTCCCACCTTCGTCCGACGGCCCGCCTACATGGACCCCATGACGAACAAGTGCGACAGATAGATGGAATAAGAGGCGTCTCCCAGCCGCTCCAGGCCGGAGCGGCCGAAGCCAGCCCGATCGAGAGCGAGGGCGGCGCAAACGACCGCAGCCGCGGGAACGCCCCAAACCACGCCGCGCCAATGCGCCAGCAGTTCGCTCGGCATTTTCGCCGGCGGCGGCGAGACCCGCAAATCCGGCGATCGCCATGAGGACCGCGACGGCAGGCGGCAATGTGAGCCGTCCGGCGCGCCACAGCGCGCATAGGCCGAGCCCGAAGATGAATTCCAGCAGCATGCTGTTGGTATAGAAACCGATGACAGCATCGCCGCCATTGCCGGACATCAGGCCGATGCCGACCGCACCAGGAAAACGCCAGAGGCGATCAGGGCGCGAAATCCGAACGCGGCGCCCATGCAGACTGCGAACGAGACATAGAAATGCATTTCGTAAATCAGCGTCCAGCCGATCGCGAGCAATGGAGATATTGTATCAGAGCTTGGATTAATATGCGGGATAAATAAAAATGAAAGTATAATATGCGCCTCAGAGAGACTGGCGTGCAAACGCCCCGGGCACAGCAAGCAACGAAACGGCGGTGAGCGCTGTGAACAGCCAATACAAGGGCGCGACGCGTATTAATACGATCGACGACGAATTGCGACACGTAGCCCCGTTTGAGACGAAACATAATATATAATAAATCCACTGATAACGAAGAATATATCGACGCCGCAGGCCCATATTCCCCGCGTAAAAAGACGCGTCATTCCACCGACAGCGCCGTCCGTATGATTAATAACGACCATCAGCGCTGCAATTCCACGTAAATATTGCAGAGTTACAAATTTTTTATTTGTCATTTTTTGACGCCGCCACAATCCAGCGGACAATTCCGTCCGTCAAGTCGGCAAATTAACCATGGATTTCATGGCGCGCAAGGGTTGCGTCATTGCATTTAATGCAACCGACACCGCAACTCCCTGTCCGTTCGGATTGTTGCGCGAGAGGGGGGCGAGGCGAAGCCGGCGAGGCGCCGGGTGAAGGCCGTCCTCTCGTAACACTCGCCATGAAAACGGATGGCGATCGAGGCGACGGCCCGACACGGGCGACGGGTTTGGTCAAATCTTCGCGCGTCAAGACAGCCGCGCTCGCGTCCGCGACTCGGAGCGGGACCGCCGTAGTTCGCGGCCGGCTCGGTCAGAGCGCCGAAGCTGTCGCGACGGAGGCGTCGATCTTGTCGGCGTCGTCGTCGAGCACCATGCCGCCATAGCCCTTGTAAGCCCAGTAGGCCCATGGGAAGGCGTGTTTTTCCGCAAGCTGCCGGACTGTCGTCAGCCAGAAGGCGCGATCGGCCTGGTTGATTTTTCTCCCTGCGTGGGAACGCAGCCGAATTCGCCCCAGCAGGATTTTGTCGGGACCAACCCCTGCCTTGGACGCCCAGTTGGCGATCTTCAGGCAACCCCCCTGCACCCTTTCCAGGCCCGGCCCATTGCGAGCGTAATCGTCGGCGCGGAGCAAGCCCGCGCGATAGCCGTCGGGCCGCGCGCCGCCGCGACGCGCGTAGGTTTCGAGCCGCGCCAGCGCCAGCGCCTTGCAATCGGCGATATTTTGCGGGTCCGGCGGCCAGCGCAGGTCGCGAATCAATTTCGTATCCTCGTCATCCACCCCTTGATGGGTAAAATAATGCGGTTCGTAAAAGTGAAAGGTGTACAGCACGGCGCTGCCCTTGAACGGCGACGCATCGACATTGGTCAGGGCATAGGGGCTGCTCCCAGGGCGCGCCGGTCAAAACCAGCGGCAAATTGGCGACTGGTTGCGCGCCGCGGCGTGAAGCCGTTCGAGCATGGGCGGCCAGCGTCCAATTTCGGCGCTGCTGGCGAACCAGGGTTCGTTGATCAATTCAAAGGCGAGCAGATCGGGTGAAATCGCGCGCAGTCCCCTGGCGATCCGGCCCACGCAATCGACATAGGCGTTGAACATGTCCGGATAGGCCGGATCGAGGATGCGTTTCACCTGGTAATGCGGAATTAACCAGACGGATGCAGATCGAAAATCACCTTGAGATTGGCCGCGTGAAATCTGGCGATGATCTGCCGGGACTGCTCCATCAACTGCTCGAAACGGGAGGCGTCGGCGGCGACGAAAATGCTCGGATCGACCGTCAGCCGGACGAAGTCGAAACCCAGCGTCGCCAGGCGGCGCATTTCGCCATCGCTCATCCTGTGCTTGGCTTCCTGGAACGGCGGCCAGACATAGTCGATCTGATCGCCGCGCTGTCTGATCTCCGGCCAATTCAGCAGATGGTGGACGCTGACGCCCCGCTTCAACCGAAGAACCGGCGTATCGGCCGCCGCCGCGGCGAAGGGTTTTGCAACCGGCAGCAGCGCCACGCCCAGGCCCTGGCATAATGTACGTCTGGAAATTTTCGACATTGGCAAATCCTTTGGTAATTCAATGAGAGCGCATTGGGGATGCGGCGGCGGTCACGGTCGGTTGAAACTTGGCGCGACCCGCGCCACTTTCGCGCGCATTTTATCGCGCGCCTCAACAAAAGTTGCAATCCGCTCTAGCCAGGCCCGCGACAATCATGGCAAGACACCGGAGCAGATCGGGCCATTGGCGACTTGCCGCAACTGGCTGAACTGGAGTTATTTTTCGCATGGAAAATTATCGCCTCGGCAAAAATATTTGGTTCTCTCGATTTTTTGCGAACAGCCGCCGCCTCTTTTCGTGTTTTTCGGCCATGTCCGCACCTTCCTGTTTCCGGCCACCGGCATCGCCCTGATCACGGGACAGGCGCGCGAGGCGGTCGCCGTGCTTTTCATTGTCCGGCTTCGTCATCAGTTTTGTCGCGCATGAAAAGGAAGCCGATTGGCGATCTTCATTCTGGCGCGCGTCGCGCGGATTTATCCGGTCGCCATCCTGGCCATGATCGTGACAGCCACACAGTACATCACGTTCAGCACGACGCAGACGGTTGTCCTGGGCAATAATGGCGCGCCCCTGCTGGCGTTCCGCGAGCCCATCGGCATATTCAACAGCCTTGTCAATCTGACCTTCACAATCAATTCTGGTTCAGCCATGTCGTCTTTGGCAGCGACGAGCCTTATTGGTCGCTCGGATTCGAGGTCTGGTATTATGTCTTCTTCGGATTGCTGACTTTCCTCGACGGCTGGTCGCGCCGCCTGGCGATCCTCGCCTGGGTCGCGATTTGCGGGCCGAAAATCCTGCTCTATCTGCCGCTCTGGTCTCTCGGCGTTTTCGCCTACAAATCCCTGGCGACGAATCGGTTCCGCATTTCGCCCAGGGCCATGGCTGGCGCGATATTCGTGGCGACGCCGAGGTTTTCTATCTTCTGGTGTGGAAACTGGGCCGCCAGCACGCCTCGAACATATTTTTGACGTCGAGCCTCGGCCAGGAGCTGATCAGCTTTTGCTATTTCACCACGATCGGCGCCATCGTGGCGGCGAATATCCTGGCTTTCGACGCTTGCTTTGGGGCGCGCGCGCTATGGGGAAAAACGTCGAGAAATGCGTGAGATGGGCCGCGGGCGGAAGTTTCACCCTCTATCTCATGCACCAGCCCCTGCTCATCATGTTGATGACGCTTGCCCAGGACGCGCAAGTCGCCGCTCCTGGGCAAGGCGTCCTGGCAGGCGCGCCTTCGAGGCGGAAATGAAGGAGTGGCAGAAGGTGCGCGAGCCGCTGGCGGCGTGCCTGAACGGCCTGAAAGGGTCGTCCAACACGCTGCTCGTTCGCCGCGGAAGGAAGGACTGCCTCGACGCACCCGTGGACGGGGCGCGGATCGACCGCGCAACGCTGGACACGCTCATTGGCGCCGTGAAGGATTCCCTGCCCCTGTTCCGCCGCTACTTCCTTGCCAAGGCAAGGCGCATGGGCAAGGACAAGCTCGCGTGGTGGGATCTCTTTGCCCCGGCCGGCGCGGTGGACAGGACCTTCACGTGGGACCACACGCGCTCCCTGATCCTGGAGACATTCGGACGGTTCGCTCCGAGCCTCCAGGCGCTGGCAGAGCAGGCATTCGACAAGCGGTGGGTGGACGCGGAGCCGCGCAAGGGCAAGAGCGGCGGCGCCTTCTGCAGCCCCGTCCCGTCCCTGAAGGAATCGCGCATCCTCGCCAACTTCGACGGGTCCCTCGACCAGGTCACCACCATCGCCCACGAGCTCGGTCACGCGTACCACAACGACTGCGCGTACCGGGCGGGCAAGACCGAGCTCCAGCAGATGACGCCCATGACACTGGCGGAGACGGCGTCCATCATGTGCGAAAGCATCGTGACCGGCGCCCTGCTGGAGCGCGCGACGGATCCCCGGGAGCGCCTGGCCGTCCTGGAGACGGACCTCGTCGGCGCGTCGCAGACGGTCGTGGACATCTACTCGCGCTTCCTCTTCGAGAAGGAAGTGATGGAGCGTCGACAGGCGTCCGAGCTTTCCGCCGACGACCTGTGCGACATCATGGACCGCGCGCAGGCCTCTGCTTACGGGGACGCCCTGGATGAACGCTTCCGGCATCCCTACATGTGGACGTGGAAACCCCACTATTACATTGCCGGCACCGACTTCTACAACTTCCCTTACACCTTCGGCATCCTGTTCAGCACGGGGCTCTACGCCGTGTACGCCGCCCGCGGTCCTTCGTTCGTCCCGGACTACGAGGCGCTGCTCGCTTCCACCGGTGAAGGCACGGCCGCCGACCTCGCCGCGCGCTTCGGCATCGACATACGTACACGGGCGTTCTGGGACGGGTCGCTGCAGATCATACGCGCCCGCATCGACCGCTACTGCGCCCTCTAGGCCCGCGCAGGGAGCAGGCATCCGGCACCGACGCCCCGTCAGAACACCAGGAGGACCCGCGTGCGCTTCATCCACGTTACCGACAGCCACATCGCCCCTGACCCGGCGTTCACCAACTACGGCCATGCCCCGCACGCGAACCTCGTCGCCGTCGTGGATGCGATCAACGCGCTGCCGTTTCCCGTGGACTTCGTCCTGCATTCCGGTGACGTCGTGCAGGATCGAAGCGAGGCAGCCTACCGGCTCGCCGGCAGCGTTCTCTCCCGGCTGCGCCTGCCCGTCCGTTACGTGGCCGGGAACCACGATGACGCCGACATCCTCCAGCGCGTCCTGCTCGGCCGCTCGTCGTCAGGACCGCGGTTCGATTCCGTGTCGGACATTGCAGGCGTCCTGCTCGCCGTGTTCGACTCTCGCGGCCCGAACGATCCTTCGGGGACACTCACGGACGCTCAGCTGGCGGATCTTCACGGCTCTGCACACCGCACGGGCCTCCCCTTGTCATCGCCATCCACCACCCGCCCGTCGCGCTGGACACGAGGTGGCTCGACGAAGGCTGGACGGTGCCGAGCGGCCGTGTCCCGAACATGCTGCTGGACAGGGGACCAGAATTCCGAGGACGCCGTTGCACGGCGCGGGAGCGGCTTCGCGGCGTCTTTTTCGGACACGTTCACCGCTCGTTCCAGGTGATGCATCGAGGCGTCCTCTATGCAAGCGCAGGTTCGAGCTTCGGACAGCTGTTTACCTGGCCGGGCCAGGAAGAGCCGGAGCCCGCACCCGCGGAACCTGCCGGATTCAGCGTGGTCACGATAACGGCTGATCAGACGATCATCCGGCAGCATGGCGTGCCCCGTCCCTGACCGGGGCCTGGCCTGCACGAAAGTCTTCCCCGTTGTTACATTCCGGGCATGCAGAAGATCATCCCGTTCCTCTGGTTCAACAACCAGGCTGAAGAGGCTGCCCGTTTCTACACGTCGCTTTTCGACGGGTCGAAGATCGGGACCATCCGCCGCTACGGGGATGCCGGGCCCGGCCCGAAGGGAACCGTCATGACCCTTTCCTTCGAGCTCCAAGGCCAGTCCTTCATGGCCCTCAACGGCGGGCCGGTGTTCAGCTTCACCCCCGCCGTCTCTTTCCACGTCTCCTGCCGTACGGAGAAGGAAGGGGACGCACTTTGGAGCAGGCTGTCCGAGCGCGGAACGGTCTTCATGGAGCTGCAGAAGTACCCCTTCAGCGCGAAGTTCGGCTGGGTCGGCGACAGGTACGGCGTTTCATGGCAGCTGAGCCTCGACGGAAAGACGGGGATCACTCCGTATTTCCTGTTCGTCGGAAAGCAGTGCGGGCGTGCCGAGGAAGCCATGAAAAGCTGGACCGCGCAGTTCCCCCGCTCCCGCATCGACCACGTCCTGCGCTGCGGGCCGGGGAAGACACTCCGGAGGGTGCGGTGCGGCTGGCGCATTTCACGCTGGAAGGACAGGGCTTCATGGCCGCCGACAGCGGCCGGGAACATGCGTTCACGTTCAACCCGGCACTCTCGATGTTCGTGAACTGCGAGACGCAGCGCGAAATCGACACGCTGTGGGCGGGTCTCGTCGAGGGCGGGCGCGAATCGCAGTGCGGCTGGCTCGAGGACCGCTACGGGGTCTCGTGGCAGATCGTCCCTGCCGTGCTGGGCGAGCTCCTCGATGATCCGGATCCCGCCCGGTCCAGGAAGGTCACGGAGGCGATGCTGAAGATGATCAAGCTCGACATCGAGGAGCTCACGCGAGCCGCGGGGTAGGCGCGGACCGCGCCGGGGCGGCTCAAGGAAGTCCCCAGGTCACCACGTCCTCCCCGACGTTTCCCTTCAACGAGGGGTTCAGGGGCGGGATCCCGGGACCGGGGACGCCTTCCACGGGGAGACGGCTCTCGGTGACAACGACCTGCGCGGCGAGACGGAGGGTCATGAAGGCACGCAGGACACGCGCCCCGCCTTCTACCATGAGGGTAGAGATGCCGGCGCCCGCCAGCGCGGCGAGGACCGCGCGCAGGTCGAGGCCGCCATGGCTGTTGGCCACCGCGAAAAGCACCGCCCCCCGGCGCTCCAGCTCCCCGGCCACCGTGCTGCCGCGCCCGCTCGCGTGAAAGATCCACGGCTTCTTGTCCGTGCGGGCGAGCAGGCGCGCACCGAGGGGGAAACGGAGCCGCGAGTCCAGGACGGACCGGCTGCGGCTGGCCGCCCTCGGCGAGCCGCACCGAGAGGAGTGGATCGTCGGTGAGAACGGTGTTGATCCCGACGAGGATCGCGTCATGCATGGCACGCATGCGGTGGGTAAGGGCGAGGGACTCGGGTCCGCTGATGGCCGTGCGCACCCCGCCGGCCGCCGCGATGGCACCCATGGCAGACTGCGCCCAGCTCAGCGTGACGACCGGGCGCCCGATGCCGGGCGCGTGCAGCCGCTCCAGGACGGCCTTCTCGATCCGACCCGTCGCTTCGTCCATGCTCATTTCCTGCGGCAGAGGGCCAGGCCGTCATGCACCGGGAGGAGGACGGACTCGAGATCGGGGCGCGAGAAGACGCTGCGGTTGAAGGCGCGAACGGACTCGGTGGTGGCGTCCTTCGCTACCTCGTCGGCCACCTTGCCGCTCCACAGGGCGTTGTCCGTGATGAAGAGCCCTCCCGGGCGAAGGAGCACCGCGGCCACCTCGACGGAGGCCGGGTAGTCGTGCTTGTCGATGTCGTTGAAGATGATGTCGAAGCCTCCCTTCTGGGCGCGCGCGAACTCCAGAGCGTTACCGACGTGGAACTCGATCTTCTCTTCCACGCCGGCGGCCCGGAAGTATCCCATGGCGAGATCGCGGTTGTCGGCGGAAAGATCGGTGCAGGTGACCCGCCCGTCTTCCGGGATGGCACGGGCGAACCAGAGCGCCGAGTACCCGTAGCCGGATCCCATTTCCAGCACCCGGCGCGCGCCCATGAGGCGCGCAAGCATTGCCATGAAGCTGCCTGCCTGCCGTCCGACGATGGGAAAGCGCCGGCGCTCCGCGAGTGCTTCCATCGCGGCCAGCACCGGGTCCGGTTGGGCGTCCAGCGACGCCATGTACGACTCCACCCGCGGCTCGATGATCATGGACAGAAGATACGACGACGACGGCCCCTCCGCCCACCCGCGAAGGCCTTCGGCCTCGCTGACCCGCGAAGGCCTTCGGCCTCGCTGACTTGCATTCTCCGCTGCCCGCTCCTACACTGCCTCCATGGTGAGGGCGATGAACCTCGTCGGCGCGGTTACGGGACTCGCCTGGTACCTCTCCTGCGTGCTGGTCTTCCTCCTGCGTCTCGCCGGACGGGCCGGCGGCGACCGCGTGGTGGGATTCGCGCAGATGGCGCTCGCCCTCCCGCTCGCGCTCCTCCTGGCCACGGCACCGGGGCTCTCCCGGCCGCCGCTGTTCTACGTCCAGGCGGCTCTCCTCCTCGCCTTTGTCCTGTTCGAGGGCATCGCCGACGCGATCCTGCGCGTGGACATCCGCTCGGCGCGGGGGACGCTGATCGCGTACGTCGTCTTTTTTTTCGCGGCCTCGGGGGGAATGCTCGGCGTGATTGCTCTCTCGGGCCAGGCGTGGCTGCTCGCCGGGGTCGCAGCGTTCCTCGCCGCGGCGGGCCTTGCCTTCGCGCAGCACGCCTCGACGGGAGCGTGAGATGATGACCCTCTTCATCGGCACCTATACCTCGGAGGGTTCGGAAGGCATCTACGAGAGCGATTTCGACACGGAGACCGGCGCGCTGTCGGTGCCCCGCTGTGTCGCTGCGGCCAGCCAGCCCTCCTACGTTGCCCTCGATCCGTTGGGGCTCCCGTTCCTGTACGCGGTGAACGAGCTGTCGGAGCCCGACGGGAAAAGCGGCGGTTCCGTCAGCGCGTTCTCGCGTTCCGCCGCGACGGGGCGCCTCACGTTCATCAACAGCCGCCCGTCCGCGGGAGGAGCGCCGTGCCACGTCTCCTGCCATCCCAGCGGCAGGTGGGTGGCCGCGGCGAACTTCGCCAGCGGAACCGTGGTGGTCTTTCCCGCGGGAACCGACGGCGCACTCGGGGAAGCGTCGTGCGTGGTCAGTCATCCCTTGCTCCCGGGGACGGGTGGTATGAAAAGCCCCCGCGCGCACGGGCTCGTCTTCGACGCGAGCGGGCGTTGGGCGTTCGCTGCCGACCTGGGCATCGACCGGCTCATGATCTACCGGTTCGACCCGGCCCGGGGTCTTCTCCACGCGCACGTCCCCGGCTTCGTGGAAGCGAAGCCGGGCGCCGGACCGCGCGCCCTCTCCTTCTTCCCGGGCGGCCGGCGCGCCTGCCTCGTCAACGAGCTTGACAGCACGCTCACCCTGCTGGACCTCGATCCCGAGCGGGGGAACATCCGCAGCCTCGAAACGAAATCGACCCTGCCCGGCGGGATGGACCGGGACGAACACGTGCGCCGACGTGCACGTCCATGCCGAGGGGCGCTTCGTCTACTGCTCAAACAGGGGTCACGATTCCATCGCGGCGTTCGCAATCGAAGGTGACACGCTTTCCTTCATGGGCTGCCAGCCGACGGGCGGGAAGACGCCGCGCGCCTTCTGCCTCGATCCCGGGGGGCGGTGGCTGCTCGCGGCGAACCAGCACACCCACGACATCACCCGCTTCCGTATCAATCCCTCTTCCGGCGCCCTCGGGCCCGCGGGCGCGCCGGTCCCCGTCCGTGCGCCCGTGTGCGTGAAGCTGGCGCCGGGCTGAGAAACCCGGGAAGACGCTCAGAACACCTCGCGGAGGACACTCATGTCGGCGTCGCGCCTGATCTCCCACCGGCGCGTTGCCAGGGGACCGAGAAAGCGCTCGTCGTGACTCACGAGGAGGAGGCCGCACGCGCACTCCCCGAGGGCCGTCCCGAGGCACTCGATGGACGGCAGGTCGAGGTGGTTCGTGGGCTCGTCCATGACGATGAGGTGGGGAACACGCGCGATGCCGATGGCGAGGAGGACCTTCCGCGTTTCGCCGGGACTGAGACACGGCTCTCCAGGATGCGCTCGGGGTCGGAGCCGAGAAGGTTCACGACGGTGAGAGCCCTGCCCAGCTGCTCGCCGGGGAGGGAATGCAGCTCGGCGGCGATCCGCGCGGTCGCCTGTTCGTCCAGCTCCTGCTCCATGATGACCAGCCGGTCCGGCGGGAGGGTCAGCCGTGACACGATCTCCCTGACGAGGGTGCTCTTCCCCGACCCGTTGGGCCCGCAGAGGGCGACGCGATCGCGCGGCGCGACGGAAAGCGCCGGCACCTCCAGGACGCGCCCTCCTCCCAGCGGAATACCGCCGGCCGGGAAGGTAAACAGGGTGTCGCGCCGCGCGGGCTCGGAACGGAACCAGAGGCTCACGTCGTAGTCCTTGCGCAGCGAGACCCGGCGCGCGTCCTCCTCCGCCCGCGTCCTGCGCGTCTGGAACTCGCGCACCTGGCGCGCCGCGGTCCTGTCACGGGAAGAGATCCGTGCCATGTCGATCCTGCCCTTCGCGTCGTGGTCCTTGCGGTCGATGCCCCTCTTCGAGAGCCGCGCGCGGGAAGCGGCAGCCTCCACCCGGCGCTGACGCACCTCGGCGCCGAGGGCACGGGCGCGCGCGCGCGCCTCGGCGAGCTCCGCGCGCATCCTCTCGGTCTCCGCGCGCGCGGTCGCGGCCGCCGCGCTGTACCCGCCGGGCCGCAGCACGACGCGCTGGGACGCCGCGCGGTGAGGGTCCAGCACGAGGCAGTTCGCGCACAGGGCGTCGAGCATCTCGCGGTCGTGGCTGACGAGCAACCCGATCCCGCGGAAGCGGCGAAGCGCGTCCAGGAGGAAGCGGCGCGTTCCTGCATCGACGTGGTTGGTGGGCTCGTCGATCGCGAGCACCTCGGGCGCGCGGCGCAGGGCGCAGCCGATCTGCGCACGCTTGCGCTCGCCGTGGCTCAGGGTGTCCCAGCGCGCGTTCCAGTCGGCATCGATGCCGAGCCTCCCCCTGATCTCCGGGACGGGGGGAACCTGGTCGGCCAGGAGGTCATCGAGGTCGGGCGGCGGGCTGTCGGTGCGCTGGGCGCAGTAGAGGGCCTCCCCGGGGACGGTGATGCGGCCGGGAGCCGGTGCCAGCGTGCCGACGGCGAGAAGGAGGAGCGTGGTCTTGCCGGAACCGTTCGGCCCGATGATGCCCGTCCAGCCCTCGGCCACGGCGAACGTGCAGTCAGCGAAAAGGGGTTCGGCCTGCCCTTCGTGGGAAAAGGTGACGTGGTGGAAGGAGAGGAATGACGATGTCACGGGAAGCCTCCGGAGCGACGAGGTGAAAGGAATGGCAGGCGTCATCGTCCCCACCGGGGATGGATTGTGCGCCCTGCTTTTTCCTTACCGCATCTTCCTGGCTTCTCCCTCGCAAGGTGAGGTTACCTCCGGGCAGGGGGGCATGTCAACGGTTCCCGGCTGCGCCCCCCAGCAGTTCTCAGTTTGGTGCCGAGGGAGCGAATTCTCATTTTGCACGACTCTCAGAGGGCCGTTCTTGGCCCTCTTCAAGGGCTTGCGATCCTGTTGAAGGTGCAAAATGAGAATCGCTGGCTGCCCCCGGCCCCGCAAGACTCTGCGCCGCGTGACCGTGCGGGCTTCCGCATTGACGGAGCCGCGGCATGCCGCTATGGTGCCGGACCATGAGCCGCAACGACGGCCCGCAGGCGCCTCCCCCCTTCCTGCCGGAATCCTTCGAGACGAGCGACGAATGCAGCTGGGTCCTCACCGAGGTGCCCGGGCTCCGCATGACCGAGGCGTTCATCGCTGCGCCGCTGCCCGGGCGAGGACAGGAAGCGCTGGATCGCGGCCCTGCTCGACTACCGGGGGCGCGTGCGGGACGGCACCGAGACGCAGGAGCGGCTCCTGCGCATCCACGCGTCCCCTGCCTGGCTCGGGCTGCGGTTCCCGGCGGCGCTCTCCCTGGCGCTGCGACCCGGGCAGTCGGTGAGCGTCCGCGTGGAAGGTCGGTGCCATTCCGGCAGCAACGAGCTCCGGCTGGCATGGGCAGAGGCTGACCGGTGCAGCGAAGCCGTGCTTCGACGCGCGGAGACCGGCAGCACGCTCGCCCTGCCCCGCGACGGGGCATGGCACCGGGCAGAGACCGTGGTGACCGTTCCCCCGGCTGTTCATCCCGACACCGTGATCCGCCCGATGCTCGTGGTGCCGGAAATGGCCCACGCCGGGCCCGCGGGGATCGAGATACGAGACCTCGTCATCGGCCAGGGGTCTGGGCGGGGCACGAGGGAAGCGGCACCGGGGATCCGCGATATCCACGACAGGCCCGACCTGCGCTGGGCGTCCTCGATCTACAGCTGTCACTTCACATTCCTTTACGACAGCGCCATCCGCCCGGCGGATAGTGCAGGCTGGAGGGTCGAGGACTTCCTCGACGACGGCGAACGGGTGTTCGGCGGCTACGACGCCGTGGTGCTCTGGCAGGCATACCCCCGGATCGGCATAGACCCGAGAAACCAGTTCGACCACTACCGTGACATGCCCGGCGGCCTGGCGGGACTCAGGGACATGATCCGCGCTTTCCACGCGCGGGGTGTGCGGGTGTTCATCGACTACAACCCCTGGGACCAGGGCACCAGGCGCGAAGGAATCGGCGACGAGGAGGCCCTGGCCGCGCTGGTGCGTGAGATCGATGCCGACGGCATTTTCCTGGACACCATGAACGCGGCGCCGTCGTCCCTGCGATCCGCCCTCGACAGGGCCCGGCCCGGAGTCGTGCTCGCCCCGGAAGGGCACCTGGGCGTGGACCAGTTGGCGCTGTGCAACGCGTCGTGGGGACAGTGGCTGCGGGACCCGCAGCCGCCCGGCGCGTTGCGGCTCAAATGGATCGAGCCGCGCCACATGCAGCACCAGGTGCGCCGCTGGGACACCGATCACCGGGGTGAAATTGAAACTGCCTTCTTCAATGGGAGCGGCATGCTGGTCTGGGAGAACGTTTTCGGCGCGTACAACCCGTGGTCAGCGGATGACTGCGCGATGTGGAAGCGCGCCGTCGGCATCCTCAGGGCATTCGCCGACGTGTTCACCGGCGACGGTTGGGACCCGTTCATCCCCACTCGTTCCCGAAGCATCTTCGCGCACCGGTGGCTCGGTGACGGCTGCGCGCTGTACACCGTGAGGAACAGCGGTCCTGCCCTGCGCGGCCAGGCGCTCTTCGACGTCGTGGACATGCCGCCCGGCGCCGCGGTGTTCGATCTCTGGAACGGCGCTCCCGCAGCACTCGACGGAGCGACCGGGGTCATCGGGGGCGTGGACGGGATCGGGTGCTGGTTCGTCGGGCGGGAAGACGATTCCCGCGTGAAGGGTCTTCTCGCGAAGGGTGTGCGAGAGGCCGTGCCGGCCGTGCAGAGAACAGCGGCCGCATCCGTGGTACAGGCGAGGCTGGTGGAGCGCACCCCGCCTGTTCCGAGTGACGCTGTCCCCGCGGGCATGGTCCTCGTGCCGGGCGGCACGGCAGGCATGCTGATCCGGGATACCCGGCGGGAGTGCGGCTGCTACCCGGACCCCGGCACGGCGCGCGGGCAGGAGAAGCGTTTCCTGTGGGGCTCGCCATTCGAAGAGACACTGACCCACGACTACCGCGTGGAGCTGCAACCGTATTTCATCGACGAGGCACAGGTCAGCAACGGCCAGTTCAAGCGATTCCTCTCCGTCACCGGTTGGCGGCCGCGGGTGACCGACGGTTTCCTCGCACACTGGCCCGGGGGCAGGATGCCGGAAAGCATCGCCGACCTGCCGGTGGTGCACGTGGACCTCGACGATGCGCGCGCGTACGCGCGATGGGTCTCGCGCCGCCTCCCGACGGAACCCGAGTGGCACCTGGCCGCGCAGGGACGGGACGGCCGCGCCTGGCCGTGGGGCGCGGCGTTCGACGCTTCCCGCTGTGCGCCGGGCGGGACCGGCCCGATGCCGGTACGCTCGCTGCCGGAAGGCCGCAGCCCCTTCGGCTGTTACCACATGAGCGGGAACGTGTGGGAGTGGACGGAGAGCGAGCGCGACGACGGTCACACCCGGTTCGCCATCGTCCGCGGCGGCTCGTGGTTCCGGCCCGCACGGGAGCCTGTGGTACGTGCAGGGGGGACCCCAGCCCTGCACGAGCCACGCGAAGCTCCTGCTGCTGAGTCCGAGCCTCGACCGCGGCGCCACGATCGGCTTCCGCTGCGCAGCCGACGCCTCCGGCGCGTAGCCGCCTTCACCCTGGCATGTGCATATTAGCGGGGAGGCACGCCGCACCATGACAGTGGACTGGTACCGTTCGCCTATCGACCGCGAGGTCCTGAACGACCTGACCCGCCGCAGCGACCTGCGCGGCCTGCTCCAGGCCGGCGGCTTTCTCCTGATGTTCCTCGCCACGACGGCGGTCTCCTGGTACTTCTTTCACCTCCGCGCGTGGGGCGCCATGATCGCCGCCTGTTACGTGCACTCGGTGCTCTTCCGATTCCTGAGCCAGGCCGCGGCTGTGCACGAGCTGAGCCACGGCACCTCGTTCCGCACGAAGGCGCTGAACGAGTTCTTCTACAAGCTCTTCTGCTTCCTCACGTGGAACAACCCCATCCACTTCCGCGCCAGCCACATGCTCCACCACCAGTTCACCGTGATCAGGGGAACCGACAAGGAGATCGTCCAGGGCCCGGTGGCGGACAAGCTCAACGCGAAGAACCTCCTCTTCTGGTTCACCATCGACGTGCCGGCGTTCTTCCGCTTCTTCGGCACGAACTTCCTGCACGCGGCGGGGGACGGGGACGCGGACGTGTTCCACTGGGACCCGCTCTTCCCGCCCGACGACCCGCGGCGGCGCCGGATGATCCGCTGGGCGCGGCTCATGCTCGCCGGCCACGCCGCCCTCATCGTCCTTTTCATTCTTCTTCACCAGTGGGTGCTCATCTACCTGGTGAGCTTCGGAACCTTCGTCGGGACCTTCCTTTCAAAGGCGTGCGTGGCCCTGCAGCACACGGGTCTCAGCGAGAACGTCCCGGACTGGCGGGTGCTCTGCTACACGGTGCGATTCAACCCCGTCCTGCGGTTTCTCTACTGGTCCATGAACTATCACATCGAGCATCACATGTACGCGGCGGTTCCCTTCTATAATTTGAAGAAGCTCCACAAGCTGCTCGCGGATGACTATCCAGCGCCCCAGAAGAGCTTTCTCGCGGGGATGAGAAACCTGTTTATGGTGAAACAGATACAGAAACGAGACCCGTCGTACGTCTATTCGCCCGTTTTTCCTCCAACAGCGCACGCCGTGAAGTGGAAATAGCGAAGCACCAACAGCGCGCCTGGTTGTCGACGATGTCTTGATCCCCCGGTTTTTGGCCGTTATTCTGGATGCATGTCAGCTTCCGTTAACGATAACGGAACCGTTTCTCCGCGCCCGGAGGGCGGCCGGCCGCCGACGCCTGTCATCGCCGTGGTCGGCACGTTCGCGGTCGGCGTCACCCTGCGATCTGATCGCCTCCCCACCCTCGGCGAAACGCTCCACGGCTCCGGTCTTGCCGTGGGCTACGGGGGCAAGGGCTCGAACCAGGCTGTCGCGTGCTCCCGCCTCGGCGCGCGCGTGGAGTTCCTCACGTGTGTCGGAGAAGACGCGTTCGGTCCGTGGGCACGGGCGCTCTACGAGCGGGAAGGCGTCGGCACGCAGGGCATCGCCACCAGCAGCAGGCTCCCCACCGGGCTGGGAGCGATCCTCGTCGTTCCCGACGGCCGCAACGCCATCATCGTCGACATCGGCGCCAACCGCGAGATGGACGGTGCCTTCGTCGAGAATCGCGCGGCGATCATCGAGCGCGCCGCGACTCTGCTCACCGTCACGGAGGCTCCCCTGCCGGCGGTCTCCCGGGCAATCGACATCGCGCACGCCCGTGGCATGCGGGTGGTGCTGAACCCGGCGCCCGCCGTGGAGATGGAGCCGCGCCTGCTGGAAAAGGTGAACGTCCTGACGCCCAACGCCACCGAGCTTGCAACACTCACCGGCATGGAAACCGGCTCCCTGGCCGCGGCCGCGGCCGCGGCGCGCTGGCTCCTGCGGCGGGGCGTCGGGTGCGTGGTCGTCACGCTGGGTGAGAAGGGCGCGCTCCTGTGCACGGGGGACCGCGCGCTGCACGTGCCGGCGCCCGCGGTCACCGTCAAGGATACGACAGGGGCGGGGGATGCATTCTCCGCGGGAATGGCGGTTGCCCTTTCCGAGGGGGAGTCACTCGAGGAAGCGGCGCAGTTCGCGGTCTGCTGCGGTTCGCTTGCCTGCACCGTGGACGAGGTCATCCCCTCCCTGCCCGCGCGCGCCGCGGTGGACCGCATCCGTGCCACCATGCAGAAAGCGCGGCCGGCCGGATGAGCTCAATCGCGCAGCGCCGGGTCGTACATGGCAAGCACGTTCTCGACCGGGGTGTCCGCCTGGATGTGGTGACAGCTCGCCATGACGTAGCCGCCGCCGGCCCCGAGGACCTCCCGCCGGGCGCGCACCTCGGCGCGAACGTCGGCGGCCGTGCCCCGCGGGAGCGTTTTCACGATGTCGATGCCGCCATGAAATGCCAGCCTGTCGCCGAGGGCGCGTTTCAGGTTGTGCGGTTCCATCCCGGCCGCGTCGGCCTGCACGGGGTTGATGACATCCACGCCCATGTCCGCCAGCTCTTCCAGGAGCGGGAACACCGCGCCGTCACTGTGGTACATCACCCGAAGCCCGCGGGACTTCACGAGGTCGATGAGCCTGGCGTGCCGGGGCTTGATGAAGCGGCGCCACATCTCGCGGGAGACCAGCAGGCCCTGCTGGGTCGCAACGTCGTCATAGAAGTAGACCATGTCGATCCTGCCGCCGGCGTTCTCCAGCGCCCCCGTCGTCACCGCGAGAACGCGGTCCAGGACCGCGTCCATGAGGTACGCAGGCACGGGCGAGTCACCGGCGAGACCCACCAGGAATCGCTCGAGGCCCGTCATCTGCCACGCGATCTCGAACACCGACCCTGCCCGGAACCGGATATGATGACAATCGCCGCTGTTCATGTCGTCGATGACGCGGGGCAGCCGCTCGAAGCTCCACCACGCGGGATCCGGCCACTCCACCTGCCGCGCATCGGAAAGGGAATCGCTCTCCAGCACGGGAACCGCCTCTTCGTATGCGCGCCCCGGAACGGCCATCGTATGGAAGCGGCGGCCGAAGATGTCGCGCGTGCTCCCGTCAGCGGCGCGCAGGCGCCACATCCTGGCAGGCGTGGAACGGCCGGGAACGTCCCACCACTGCACGGTGGAACCGGCGGGAAGGACGGAGGCGGGCGGGGCGCAGAACTGGTCGTAGGAAACGACACGGCAGTCCACCTGGAGCCTGCGAAGGACCTGCTCCCACCCCGGATCGATGAAAAGCCCGTCGCCCGGGGCCGCCGCGCCGATCCCGAAGTGTTCCTGCAGGCGACGCCAGATCTCGGGAACTGCCAGGAAATCCACCGGCAGGCGATCGGGCGACTGGTGCGAAAAGGCGGCGTTCACGCGCTCCCGTGCGGAGGAGCTTCCCTGTCGATGCACGGGCGGATCGTGACTCCGCAGGCGCGTGACGGTCAAGCGCCGCGAATGGCGGCGTCGGCATCCGCATGAGCCGCGCTGTCGCCCCGTGGCTTGCGCAGAGCAAGGCGCGGATCTTCTTCGACATGCATCTGCCGGCGTGGCCGGGAAAGGGGATCGCGGAAAAGTTCGTCCCGCGGGAGATCGCCGAAGCCATCGCCGCGTCGGGCGCGGATTCCGCGGTGCTCTTTGCCAAGTGCCAGTACGGCAACTTCTACACGCGCGTGGCGGGAGAGACCCTGCACCCCGGCCTCGGCGGCACGGACCTCCTGGCGGAAACGGCCGCTGCACTGCGCGAGAAGGGCGTCCGCACCCTCGCGTACTACTCGGTGTCGTGGGACGAGCGCCACGCCGACCTGCACCCGCAATGGCTGGCCTGGAACTCCTCGGGGGCGCCGGGAGCTGTCGGCCCGGGCACGTCGCGCTGGCGGACCCTGTGCATCAACAGCCCCTACGCGGACCTCGTCGATGCGCACCTGCGCTGGATCGCCGGCAAGGAGATCGACGGGATCTGGCTGGACATGACGATCGTCGGCGAGGGCAACTGCTACTGCCCGCGCTGCCGCGCAGGCTTCGCGGCGAAGCACGGACGCGATATTCCCCTGTCCGCGGCCGATCCCGCGTGGCCCGCCTTCCTCCGGTTCCGCGGTGACATGGTGGAAACGCTCTACGCCCGCCTGCGGGCGAGCATCCGCTCCGTTGCGCCGGCGCTCTCCTTCACCAACAACTACTGGGGATACCCGTGGACGTCCGGCGAGATGGGAAGCCGCGCCGTCGGGGCAACGAGGGAGGTCGACTTCCTGACCGGCGAGGCGTACGCGGACTGGACGGGCATCCGTTCTTCCTCCCTCCTCCCGATCTTCCTGAGAAGTGTCGCGGCAGGACGTCCGTTCGAATCGCTGATCGGCACCGGCGTCAACACGTGGGACTACACGCGCAAGCCCAGGGCGTACCTCGCCTACGAGGCCTGCGCCGTGTTCGCTCACGGGGCAACCGTCACCGTGGATGACGAGCCGTTCCACGACGGGAGCTTCGATGCGTCGCTCTACCGCGACGATCTCCGGGACATCTTCAGGGACATCTCTGCCGCGCGCCGCTCGGTGGAAGGGACTCCCGTCCGCTACGCGGCGGTCTACCATTCCCAGGCAGCGAAGGACCTCTGCCACGACCAGCAGGACTTCGTGAAGGACATCTGCGGCGGGTTCCGGCTCCTCCGTGACCTGCACCTTCCCGTGGAATTCCTCTTCGATGAGACCGGCCGCATCCCTGATGCCACTGACGTTCCCCTCGTCGTGCTCGCCGGTGTGAATGCGGTCCGTGGCGAGGAGTGGCGCAGGCTCGCGCGCTACATGGAAGGCGGAGGGCTCGTCCTCGCGGCGGGAGGTTTGGGCGGCGATCCCGACACAATGCGCTCACTGGCCGCACTCGGGATCGAGGGGAGCGCTTCCTCAGCTTTTTCCCTCTCCTACCTCCGGCTCCCCGGCCACGGCAACAGGGACATCCTGGTCCGGGGACGAGCCGCTGCGTTCCGCGCCGGGGCCGTGCTGCCCCCAGGGAGCGCGCAGGGAGAGATCATCGATCCGATCTGCGAAACGAGCCCTCTGACGTTTTTCCACAACAACCTGCCCGCGCCGCACAGGCCGACCGCCGGCCGGCCCTGTTCGAGGTTCCCGTGGGAAAAGGCGCACTGGCACTGCTCCCCCAGCCGCTCTTCCGCCACTACGCGAAGGCGCCGTCCGCAGCGCTCCGCGGCATCGTGGGCGCACTGATCGCCCGGCACTGCGCGCCGCCGCGCATCGGGCTGGCCATACCGATGAAACTCGACTTTGAGATGGTGGAAGACGCGGGGACGGTGCATGTCCACCTCCTCAATCCAAACGTCGAGCCGTCGCTTTGCTGCGGCATGATGGACATCTACGAAGGGCGCTTCGAGAGGTCCTACGAATACATGGAAGAGACGGTGCCCGTTCACGACCTTCGCATCCTCGTGCGCCGGGACCGCGTGGACGGAGTGACGACGCTGCGGGAGTCATCCCCCGTGGAAATGCACCGCGTCGCCGACGGGTGGGAGATCCGGGTGGAGCGTGTCTCGCTCTGGGAGATCGTGAAGATCGACCTGGGCCCGGGGGAATGGACGAACGCCGGGGGACACGGGTGGCGCTGACCATCAAGGATCTTGCACGCATCTGCGGCGTCTCGGTGGGAACCGTCGACCGCGCGCTGCGCAACAGGCCGGGCATCCACGCGACGACGCGGGAGAAGGTGCTGGCGGCGGTCCGCGAGCACGGGTACACGCCGAATATCATCGCCCGGAGCCTGAAGACCCGCCGGTCGTGGGAAATCGGCCTCGTCGTCCACGACCTTGACAACGAGTTCTTCGCCGAGCTGGTGAACGCGATCCAGGAGATCGCATGGCGCAAGGGCTACTTCCTCCAGGTGGCGGTCTCGCGCCGCCAGGGCGAGCGGGAGCGCTCGGCGCTGGAGCACATGGCTGCCCGCAACGTGGACGGTATCCTCCTCTTCCCGACGACCGTGCGGCCCGGGCTTCGACGCGTTCCTGCGCCGGCTCGGCCGGCCGATCGTGACCATCGCCAACAGGGTCTCCCCGTCCCTTCCGTTCGTCGGCCTGCGGGACCGCGCCGTCCTGCGCGAGGCAGTCGGCGCCGTCATCGAGAAGGGGTATCGGCGCCTTTTCTTCGTCGGCCCGTTCGACGTCTTTGCAGAGCGGATAAACCTCTACGAGATCGAGGAGCGGTATGCCGGCTTCCAGGAAGCAATCCAGGGGTCACGCGGCGTCGAGGGGATGCTGCTTTCCGGCAGCGACTACGTGCCGCAGCTCCGCGGCGTTGACCTCGCGGAGAGGCGGACCGCGGTGATCTGTGCCAGCGATATCTTCGCCCTGGAGATCCTGAGCGACCTGCGCGCCCGGGGTGTCGCGGTCCCGAAGGACGTCGGGCTCATGGGGTTCGACTCCATCGACGCGCTTCGGTACGTCTCACCGTCTCTTTCCACGGTGGAGTATCCCATCCAGCGCATGGCCGAGATCGCTTTCTCCCTGCTCATCGAGCCGCCCCCGAGCTCCGGCGGCGTCCCGTTCATCGAGCTCGACCCGAGGATCCACTGGGCCGATTCGCTGTAGGCCGGCGCGGGGACCGCTCGCGGCACGCTGCGCTACCCCTTGAGGCCTGAAAGAGTCATGGACCTGATGAAGAAGCGCTGGGAGAACGCGAAGACGATCATGATGGGCAGCGCGCCGAGAACAGCGCCTCCCAGGATGAGCGGGTAGTCGACGCCGTAAAACCCCTGCATGTAGACGATGGCGAGGGTGAGCGTCCGCTTGGGCTCGCCGTTGATGACGATCAGGGGCCAGTAGTAGCTGTTCCACATTCCCACGAACGTGAAGACCAGGAGCGCCGCCATCACCGGCATTGCCATGGGCAGGACGATGCGGCCGAAGAGCACGACCTCGTGCGCCCCGTCGATGCGGCCCGCGTCCAGGAAGTCGTTGGGGATGTCGTTGATGGCCTGGCGCAGGAGGAACACCCCGAAGGCGCCGAGGAGCCCGGGGATGATGAGCCCGGCGTAGGTGTTCAGCAGGTTGAAGGTCCGCATCAGGATGTACAGCGGGATCACGATGAGCTCGAAAGGCAGGAGCATGGTGCCCAGGATGAAGGCGAAGAAGGCGCCTTTGCCGGCATAGGTGTACTTCGTGGAGAGCGCGAACCCGGTGAGCGCCGCGAAGAACGTGCTGGACACCGCGACGATGACCGACACGAAGATGCTGTTGAGGTAGTACCGCGGGAAGTGCTGCTCGGTGAGAAGCCGGGTGTACGCGGTGGGGTCGGGGTTGTGCGGCCACCAGTGCGAGGGGATGGAGACGAACTCCGCCTTGGTCATGAGGGAGGAGGAGATCGCCCAGTACAGCGGGATGAGCACCGCCAGTCCGAGCGCGGCCAGGACGATGACGCGGACGGTGCCGCCGATGGCACGGGGAACGGTCATGCGCATGTCAGTCCCTCGCCGGCCGGAAGATCCGGAACTGCACGATGGTCACCGCCACGATCGCCGCGCAGAGCAGGAGCGAGGCGGCGGCGGCCCGTCCCATGCGCAGGAACTTGAACCCGGTGTCATAGATGAAGAGCGTCGTGGCGTAGGTGGCTCGGGCGGGGCCGCCAGCCGTGATGACGGAGAAGGGGTCGAACTCCTTGATCGCGCCGATGAAGTTCACCGTGGCGATGAAGAGGCTCGTGGAACGCATGAGCGGGAAGGTGACCCAGCGGAATCGCTGGAGGGCGCTGGCGCCGTCGATGTCTGCCACCTCGTAATACGCGTCCGGTATCGCGTAGAGGCCCGTCATGAAAAGGACCACGTAGAACCCGAAGCTCTTCCACAGCGCGATGATGATGAGCGCCCCCAGCGCCGAGGGCGGCTGGGTCAGCGGGTTGACAGGGAAGGGGATGCCCACGAGGCCCAGGAGCGACCCGATGGGGCCGGGAGCCGTGTAGAAGTTCCGCCAGATCGTCCCGACCACCACCCATGGAAGGATCACGGGCAGGAAGTACAGGGCGCGGCCGAGATTCTGTCCACGGCGCCCGGCCGTGAGGGCGAGCGCTATTGCAAAGGGAAGCACGTAGTTGAGGACCCCGATCACCAGGACATAGATGCCCGTGACCTTCGCGGAGCCCAGGAAGATGCCCTGCTGGAAGAGCGTGGCGTAGTTGTCAACGCCGGTGAACTTCGGCGGGGTGAAAAGGTTGTAGTCCGTGAATGAGATGAGCACGGTGCGCACCGTGGGGTACACGAAGATCGCCGCGAAGAACACGAGGCCGGGGAGGAGAAAGCCCAGGCCCCATCGATCCCAGGGACGCCGGAAAACCCTGTGCGCCAACTTTTTCCTCCTGGTACGGGAAAGGCGGAGGGATCACCCCTCCGCCTCTGGGGAAACGGCTACTTCAGCGCCGCGTTGATCTGCTGTGCGGCCGCGGACAGGATGCCCTTCATGTCGTTGTCGGTGGTCAGCGCCGCCTGCCACGCGGTGAAGACCGCGTTCCCGATCTCGTTGTACTTTGGGTTGGCAAACAGGAGGTCGGCGTCATTGGCGAGCTGGAGGTACTTGGCCACGTCGGCGTTCTGCTTGCCCATGTCCATGATGGCCTTCGTGGGAAGCATGTAGCCGACCTCGTTGTACCAGCCGATCGCCTGCGGGCCCGAGGTCATCCACTGCACGAACTTCCATGCCGCGGGCACGCTCGCGGCTTTCGCGTTGACGCTCCACACGAGGGCCTGGATGGGCGCATGAACGCGGTCGGCACCCGGTGCCTTGGGATAGGGCACGACCACGAAGTTGTCCGGCGAGAAGCGCTTGTCACCCTTGGCCGAGTCGGAGAGAAGGGGCATGGTCCAGGTCGAGCCGACGTACATGGCCACGTCACCCAGGGCGAGACGCGTCCACGGGTCGTCGGGGAACTTGACGGGAGCGTTGTTCTCGGCGCGCACCAGCGCGCGGAAGTAGTTGAACGTCTTCAGTGACGCGTCGCTCGTGATGGCCGCCGCCTTGCCCGTGGCGTCCAGGACCGTCGCGCCGTTCTGGGTGAACAGCGACTGCATGGGGATGAAGGTCCAGTCAGCGCCCCAGGATGAGGGAAGGTACAGGCCGGTCTGCACGAGCTTGTCCCCGTCCCAGATCGTGAGCTTCTTGGCGAGCGTCATCAGGTCGTCCCAGGTCTTCGGAGCGTCCTTCGTCGCGTCGAGCCCCGCGCGCTTGAAGGCGGACTTGTTCAGCAGGAGGCCGAAGATGTTGAACTCGCGGTAGACGCTGTAAAGCTTCCCGTTGAACATCAGCTTGTCGATGATTCCGGGGATGTAGTCATTCTTGAACGCGGCGAGGGACGAGTAGCCCATTCCCTGCAGGACCTGCGGGGTGATTTCTGCCAGCTGTCCCAGCCCGGCGAACGTGTACATGGAGCTCAGTCCCTCGTTGAAGATGTCGGGGCCTGCTCCGGAAGCCAGGGCGGTCAGCACCTTGTCCTCGTAGGTGTTGTTGTCCGCCGCGGGCTCGTAGTTCAGCTTCACGTTGGGGTTCGCCGCCTGGTACAGGGCGATGAGCTTCTGGATGTACGCGTTCGCCGGGGCGTGTGTGTGCGTCCAGATGGTCAGTGTCACAGGACTCGCGGCCCACGCGCTCCCCGCAGCGGCGAGCGCCGCGAAGAGGATCGCCACCGAAAGGCGCTTCAAGACCATGGTCTGCCTCCTTCTGTTCACAGTGTCTTTTCGGCTCCGTTAACGATAACGGCGAGAATGTACCCATGGGA
The DNA here is from genome assembly GCA_963768665.1 of uncultured Spirochaetota bacterium. Classification (GTDB taxonomy): domain Bacteria; phylum Spirochaetota; class Spirochaetia; order SZUA-6; family Fen-1364; genus Fen-1364. The sequence continues at coordinate 26,560 of CAVYIU010000012.1, forward strand.
ACATCGCATCGTCAACGAAACGCGGCCGGTCGGGGCGCCCACACCGGCGCGTGCCTTGATGGCCGCCGGCGAATTCAATAGTCTCACCGCAAAAGGAGGCTCCATGAAAAAGATCGCGTGCGCGGTCCTTGCCGTGCTCCTGTCGGCGTCCGTGTTCGCGCAGGCGAAGCTCCCCGACCTGAAGGGAAGAACGATCCGCGCGGTCACCGGCAACGATTTCACGCCCCTGAACTTCGTGGATCCCAGGACCGGCAAGGCGGTCGGCTGGGAATACGACGCCGTCAACGAGGTCGCGAAACGGCTGAACGCCAAGGTGGCGTGGAACGTGACGACCTGGGACACGATGATCCAGGCCATCCGCGATTCCCAGTTCGACGTGGGCATGGACGGGATCACGATCACCGACGAACGGAAGCAGCAGGTCGCCTTCTCCGATCCGTACATGCGCAGCCAGCAGTTCATGCTCGTGCGCAAGGACGAGACGCGGTTCAAGGGCGCCACCGATTTCGGCGCCAACGCGAACCTCCTGATCGGCTCGCAGGCCGGGACCACCAACTTCTACGCGGCGGTCTACAACGTGCTGGACGGGAAAGAGGACAACCCGAGGATCAAGCTCTTCGAGACATTCGGCGCCACCGTCCAGGCCCTCCTCTCGAAGGATGTGGACGCCGTCCTCATGGACGCGGCAACGGGCAAGGGCTACATCGGGGCGAACCCGGACAAGCTGAAGATCATCGGCGATCCCCTGGCCACCGAGGACTATGGCTTCATCTTCAAGATCGGCTCGGACCTCGTTGCCCCCTTCAACGCGGCCCTGGCCGCCATGAAGGCGGACGGCACGCTGGACAAGCTCACCACGAAGTGGTTCACGGACTTCTACACGAAGTGATCGATACGAAGGCTCGCAGCCCTGCGGGCCGCGAGCATCTCCGGATCCTCGGCCCCCTCGTGCGCCGCGCCATCATCCCCGCGATCTCCATCCGCTCCATCACCTTCTCGTCGCGGGCGATCATCGCCCTGACCCTCGGCTACGGCGCGTTCATCTCGGAGATCTTCCGCGCCGGCATCGAGTCGATCCCTGCCGGCCAGTGGGAGGCGGCCGACGCCCTGGGACTGCGCCGGGGCCAGGTGATGGTCCGCATCGTCCTGCCGCAGGCGATACGAAACGTGCTTCCTCCCATCGGCAACGAGTTCGTGGCCATGATCAAGGACTCGGCCCTCGTGAGCGCCCTCGGCGTCCAGGACATCACGCAGATGGGGAAGGTCTACGCGGCGAGCACGTTCCGCTTCTTCGAGACCTACAACGTTGTTGCCTTCCTCTACCTCTTCCTCACGATCAGCCTCTCGATGCTCGTGAGGCTCCTGGAGACCCGCCTGAAACGCGGGCGGTCGCAGGCGTCGTCACGATGACTCGTAGAATCATCGTGATGAGGCGTCAGCCTTGCCGCTCCTCATGGTGACCGATACACTCTGCCCGTCTCACCCCGACGCGAAGCGTCGACCCAAGGAGCACTTTCATGAAAGCGCCGATCCTGCCCCAGCGCCAGGTCCATCTCGACTTTCACACGAGCCCTCTCATCCCCGGGGTCGGTGAGGACTTCGACGCGCACGCCTTCGCGCGCACCATGAAGGACGCGCACGTGCAGTCCGTCACGGTGTTCGCCAAGTGCCACCACGGCCACCTGTACTTCGCCACCAGGCACCCCGCGCGCCACCCCACGCTGCCGGCCGGCCTGGACCTGACCGGGAGCCAGGTGAAGGCGCTGCACAAGGAAGGCATACGGGCGCCCCTCTACATCTCCGTGCTGTTCGACGAGTTCGCCGCCGCGACCCACCCCGAGTGGGTGGCGCGCACGGCCGAGGGGGGCGTGGTGGGCGGCGGGCCGCTGCAGGCGGGCTGGCGCGTCATGGACATGGCAAGCCCGTACCAGGACTACCTCGCCGACCAGGTGGCGGAGGTGCTCAAGAAGTACTCGCCGGTGGACGGGATCTTCTTCGACATCTGCTACGACGTCGAGGGGCTCAGCGGGCACGTGATGAGGGCGATGATCGGGAAGGGCATGGATCCCGAGAAGCCGGAGGACCGCAGGAGATTTGCCGCGGAGCTTCCCCGTGAATACATGGCCCGCTACGCGGCCATGGTGAAGGCCACCTCGCCGGACGCCTCGGTCTACTTCAACTCGCGCCCCCTCTCCCGGCTGGGCGCGGACCTCGACTTCATGAGCCACGTCGAGATCGAGGCGCTCCCGACCGGCGGCTGGGGCTACATGTATTTCCCGAAGAACGTGCGCTTCGCGCGGACCTTCGGCGCCCAGACCATGGGCATGACGGCGCGCTTTCACAAGAGCTGGGCCGATTTCGGCGGCCTGAAGCCCGTGGCGGCCCTGACCTACGAGGTGAGCCAGATGATCGCGCACGGCGCGGCGTGCTCCATCGGCGACCAGCTCCATCCCCGCGGCGTGCTCGACGCGGCGGCCTATGACCTGATCGGGAAGGCATTCGCCCACACGGAAGCCTGCGAGCCGTGGACGGCGGGCGCAAAACCCGTGACGCAGATCGGCCTCTTCATGGCCGGGGCGGACGAGGCGCGCTACCAGGACGAACCGGGCGGCTCCAACGACGGTGCCGTGCGCATGCTCACGCAACTCAAGCACCAGTTCGACGTCATCACGCCAGCCTCCCCTCTCGAGCCCTACGACCTCCTGATCCTTCCTGATTCGATCAACGTCGATCCCGCCCTCGCCGCGAGGCTCTCGAAGTACGTCACCGGCGGCGGCTCGCTCCTCCTCTCGGGCACCAGCGGCCTTGATGCCAACCTCGTTCCGGTCCTTGAGGAGATGGGGGTCACCGTGGAAGGAATGAGCCCGTTCCAGACCGCCTACATCCGGTTCGGCAGGGAGATCGGCGCGGGGGTTGCGGCGGCCGACCACGTCATCTACGAGCGGACCGTGCGCGTGAAGCCCGGCGCGGGCGCCACGGCGCTGGCACGCATCGTGGAGCCCTACTTCGACAGGAGCTGGAGACACTTCAGCTCGCACTGCCAGACGCCGCCGCGTCCCACGGTGAGCCCGTGGGCAGCCGTGGTCCGCAAGGGAAGCGTCATCAGCATCGCCTGCCCTGTCTTCAAGGCCTACGGGAAGCATGCCAGCATTCCCTACCGCCAGCTCGTGGAGAACTGCATCGACCTGCTCATGCCGCAGCGGATCGTGAGGGTCGAAGCGCCGAGTTCCGCCGAGGTCACGGTGACCCGGCAGAAGGGAAACACCCCGCGAACGGTGGTGCATATCCTGTACTTCCCTGCCGAAAGGAGAACGGACACCCTCGACATCGCCGAGGATATCGTTCCCCTGCACGCCGTGCACGTGTCGCTCCTGGCGCCGCACGCGCCGAAGCGGATCTACTGCGCGCCGTCGATGGTGCACGTCCCCTTTACCTCGGATGGGGAACGGGTCAGGATGGTGGTACCTTCGGTGGAAGGCCACCAGATGGTCGTGATCGAATAATTGTTGTTCCTCGTCGGCTGGTTTCCGCGCCGCGCCGGTGTTGAAGTGAAAAAGGAGACCATCGTGAACACGAAACAGGACGTGCAGGAGTTCCTCGCGCAGAAGACCATCGCCATGGTCGGCGTCTCGCGTGACCAGAAAGCCTTCAGCGCCATGGCCTACCGCGAGCTCAAGGGCAAGGGGTTCCGCATCCTGCCTGTGAACCCGAACGCGAAGGTGATACAGGGCGACGCCTGCTATCCCTCACTCGCTGCCCTGCCGGAAAAGGTGGGCGGGGTGGTCGTCTTCACGCCCCCGGCCCAGTCGGAGCAGATCGTCCGCGATGCCGTTGCGCAGGGCATCACCCGCGTGTGGCTGCAGCAGGGAACGGTGAGTGAGGCGGCAACCGCGGCCTGCGTGGAAAACAACCTCACGGCGGTCACGGGCAAGTGCATCATGATGTTCGCGGAGCCCGTGGCTTCGTTCCACGGTGTCCACCGCTGGTTCTCGAAAGTATTCGGACAGCTTCCGAAATAGCGCCTGTCCCTGCCGCGGGCCGCAGCGGCAGCCGACCTGCTGGCCCGCCGACCTACCGGCCGGCTGCCGCTGCGGCCGCCGCGGAGAGAACGACCTTGCTGGACGCCGTGGCTCCGCTCACGGTGTCCACGTCCGTGTTCCCGGCCGCAACCACCCGCCCAAAAAGCTTCGTGACCAGTGCCTGGTCCACGTTCGCTCCCGCCACCAGCCGAAGCGAGGCGATCGCCCCGCCGCGCACCGTGACCTCCACCGTCGCCGAGACGTCGCCTCCCGTGGCGGTGGCCTGGCGCGTGCCGTCCGCCGGTGCAGTGGAGGACCGGGCGGTGACCTGCGTGCGCGCGATCACCTCGCCGAAACGCGCCTGGGCATTCCCGAACCGGATCCCGAACACGAGCGCACCGGCCAGGAGAAGGACCCCGACGCCGACGGGCACGAAGAGGGGCCGATAACGGGCCGATGCGGCACCGCGCGAGAAGCGTCGGTTGCGGATGGTGCAGGTAAGGCCCGCGAGGACACCGCAGAGCAGGGTCGCCGTGGGAGCGAAGCTGCAGACCGAGCGGTAGCCCAGCACGTTGGGCTTGGCAGCCGCGGGATGGGGCAGGAGCGTGACAACGGCGAGGATGCTGAAAGCCAGGGACAGGCCGAGCATGGCCCAGTACGCGGCGCTTTCGTTCTTCTGCATGGGGACGCTCCTTACAGCTCTTTGCGGTTGAAAAGGAACACCGCGAGGGTGAGCAGGATGACAGAGAGACCACAGCCGACTGCGACGGCAAAGAGCCATGCCGGCTCGAGCTTCAGGAGAACCGGGACATAGCCGAGGACCGAGAGCTGGTTTGCACCGTAGATGACGAGGATCACCCCGACCGCGACGTTCGGCGCCAGGACGCCGATGAGGGTTGCCGCGGAGCTGGCGATGGCGATGCCTGACAGGCCCGTGGCCGCCGATTTCGCGATCTAACGCAGGAGAGCCGGGCCTGGTGCGCCGCCGCGCAGGCTGTCATACAGGAGGCCGACGGCAAGCGTCAGGAATGCGGCAACCCCGACGCAGGTGACCACGGCAAGGAACTTCCCCAGGATGATGCTCCGCCTGCGCACGGGCCGCACGAGGAACAACGCGTAGACCCCTCGCGTCTTCTCGTTGACGATGCCCACGCTGAGCATGGCCGCGGCGATGGTGCTCGCCATTGTGGATATCACGAGCATGGAAAAGACGGTGAGGGACATCTGGCCGCCGAGGTCCGGCTGTACCGTGTGCAGGAGGAGCGCAAGAACGGGCATGCCCACCCAGAGGACCAGCATGACCCGCGATCGCGCAAACCCCGAGAGCTCGTCTGCGTACATGAGGCGCAGGCTCACGCGGCGCCCCCGGCTCCCCCGACGTACGCGAGGTACAACTGGTCGAGGCTCGGCGCGGCCGGGTGGAAGCTCCGCACGCGGTTGCCCCTCGCAAGGAGCCGGGAAAGGATCTCGTGGGTCCACCGTGCGCCAGTCCTGGAAAGCGATGCCCTGCGGCATGTACCCGACCGTCCGGTAGAGGCTGTCGCGGTGGCCCGGCATGCTCTGCCCGTTCACCGTGAGGCTGCCATCGAAATCGGTCAGCAGCCCGACCAGGATCCGCATGGTGGTGGTTTTCCCGGCTCCGTTGGGCCCGATGAAGCCGAATATCTCCCCCTCCCGCAGATCGAAGGACACGCCCTTCAGCGCCGGGAAGCCGGCAAAGCTCTTGTGGACGTTTTCGAATGCGGCGACAACGGCATGGGGGGGCACGCCGTCATGATGGGCCGGGCCGCAGGGGCTGTCAACTCCGGCGATTCTCATTTTGCACCTTCTACAGGAACGAAAATCATCGAAAACTGCCGACATGGCCCCTTTGAGGTCGAGCAAAATGAGAGATTCGCTCCCTCGGCGTCAAACTGAGAACTGCTGTGTCAACTCGACGGGATGGAAAACAGGACAAGCAGAAGCGCGGCGCGTCTCGCGTGTCCCGTGGGCGGCATCATGGCGCTCATCCTCCCGTGGTCACGAGATCCGCGCTCCTCATCCACCCGGAGAGGCGGAAGTTGCCCTGCACGGTGAGCTCGATCCAGCCGCTCACGGCGTCTGTCGGCCGTACCCGCGTCCCGGCCGGGAGCCGCGCGGCGATCCTCTCGTCGTCTGCAGGGAAGGAGCGGAGCACCGCGTCATTCGTTGTCACGATCATGGGAGGGTAGCTCAACGGCACGAGCGCCGCGGGAGGAAGGCTCGCCCGCTGACCGAGGAACGCGATGATACCGGCCGTGATGCCGAGGGCGGCTTTCTCGGGATCGTCCACGATGACCTGCCTGTCCGATGCCGAGGTAAGGTACCCGGTCTCGATGATGGCGGCCGGCGTGTCCGCCGATACCGTGTGCGCGTAGCGCGTCCAGCTGAACGCGTAGTAGCCCCGCATGTTGAAGGTCACCCCGTAGCGGTCCTCGGGCAGCCCCGAGACCGGGCCGTACGCCCGGGCGATGTCGTCAACGAGCATGCGCGAGGCGGCAGAGGCGCGCCGCGGGGCCGCCACCTTCCAGCCGCTGGCGAGCCGGCCGCCGCCGTCGGCGTGGATCGCGACGAACGCGTCCGCCGTGTACCCGACGGGGACCGTGGCGGGGAGGAGATCAACCGTTACCCCGGCAGCAGCAAGGTCCCGGGCCACGCTCCGCGCCATGGCGAGATTCACGTCCGCCTCGTGCAACGGGCCCCACTCGCGCCGGTGTCGTTTCGCAGCCTCCACTGCTCGTCGGGAAGCTGGTCGATCATCCAGTGGCCGGACTGGATGCCCACCCGCCACGGCTGGATGATTCCCCGCGTCATGCCCAGCGGCGGCGGGGCGAGCAGCAGGGGCTGGTCCGCCGACAGCCGCGCGGCCTCACGGGGCACACGGCCCATCGCCAGCAGCGCGCCTGCCGGGGACTCCTGGCCTGGCGCCGCAGTGATGCCTGCCAGGAGAAGGCCGGCAGCGACACCGAGGAGAAGCGCACCTGCCAGGACAACCCAGCGCCGCATGGAAAGAAGATACACAACGGGCGCGGCCTTGACCCCCTCTCCCCGCCCCTTCTACACTCGCCGCGCAATGGCAAAGACATCACGCACGACTCAACCCGGGGGCACGACGCTCGAAAAGCGGACCGGTGACGCCCCGCGCAGCGCCAAAGACACCACCGTGAGCGCGCAGTTCCTCGCCGAGCTCGGTGCGCAGTTCGACGCGAGCCCGTTCAACAGCATTCGCCAGAACGCGATGGCGGAATCCGACGCCGGCAAGCTGGTGCTCAACCAGAAGGTCGCCATGGCGGTGGACCGCAACTTCTCCATCCGCATCGACGACTGGACGCCCACGGACCAGAAAAGCACGGGCCGCTGCTGGCTGTTCGCCGCCACGAACCTCCTCCGCGTCCCCCTCATGAAGAAGCTCCGCCTGAAGAGCTTCGAGTTCAGCCAGAGCTGGCTCATGTTCTGGGACAAGATGGAAAAGGCCAATTACTTCCTCGAGGCGATCATCGACACGGCGGACAGGGACATCGACGACCGCACCGTGGTCACCATCCTCGGCAACTGCGTGAGCGACGGCGGCCAGTGGAACATGTTTGTGAACCTCGCGCAGAAGTACGGCCTCGTCCCCAAGGGAGCCATGCCGGAGACGCTGTCCTCGTCCTCCACGGGAAGCATGAACCACGCTCTCGTCGGGCGGCTGCGCGTCGGGGCCAGGAGGCTGCGGGAGCTTGCCTCCTCCTTCGCCCCGGCAGGGGATATCCGTGCCGCCAAGGCGGCGATCCTGGCCGACGTGTACACCATCCTCCGCCTGCACATGGGCAACCCGCCGGAGCGCTTCGACTGGCAGTGGACGGATGACAAGAAGAAGTTTCACCGCGAAAAGGGGCTGACCCCGAAATCGTTCATGAAGAGGTTCGTGTCCAACCCGCTGGACCAGTACGTCGCCCTCGTGCATGACCCGCGCAAGACGAGCCCCGTGGGCCGCACGTTCACCGTGGAGTACCTGGGCAACGTGGTGGAAGGCGGCGTCGTGACGTACCTCAACGTCGACATCGCTACCATGAAGCAGATCGCCATGAAGTCCCTGAAGGCCGGGGAGCCGGTCTGGTTCGGCTGTGACTGCAGCAAGATGATGCACCGCGAGATGTCGGTCTGGGACGCGAAGATGTTCGACCACGCCTCCCTGTACGCGGCGCCGCTTGACCTCGAGTCCAAGGAGGATCGGCTCCTCTTCAAGGGCACGGCCATGAACCACGCCATGCTCTTCACGGGCGTCGACGAGGAGAACGGGAAGCCGAAGAAGTGGCGCGTGGAGAACAGCTGGGGCGACAAGGGCGACGGCAAGGGATTCTACGTCATGAACGATTCCTGGTTCGACGAGCATATGTTCGAGATCGCGGCGCGCCGCAGCCTCCTGCCGTCGCATCTCCGCGCCGCGCTCTCGCAGGCGCCGATCGTCCTTCCCGCGTGGGATCCCATGGGGTCGCTGGCGGAATCTCCCGCGTCGTCGCGGAAAGGGAGCATGGCCGACCGCGCGCGGGGTTGAATGAGCCAGGAGGCAAAGGCCTCCTGAAGGTGGGAACGGCCCGTGTCGGCATCAACGGTTCGGGATCCGTCCGCTGCCGCGGCGGGCCGCATGTCACGTCCCACGTCACGGGGTCAGTCAGGATCGTCCACGTTGCGGGCTGACGCCCACCGGGCGGGCTGACGCCCACCGGGCGGGCCGAAAGGAGCTCCATGAAGGCTGTACGCCTAGCGCGTGTCGGCGCCCCGCTCGTCGAACAGGAGATTCCCGCGCCCGTCATCGGCCACGAGGACATCCTCGTGCAGGTGCGCGCCGCGGGCATCTGCCATTCCGACGCTCACTACCGGGCCGGGACATCACCGGTGCGCTCCCTGCCCCTCACCCTCGGCCACGAGGTGGCCGGGATCGTTCATGCCGTCGGGCCCGGCGTGAGAGGCGTCGCCGTCGGGGACCGTGTCTGCCTCCACTACAACGTCACCTGCGGGGACTGCACATGGTGCGCTTCCGGGAGCGAGCAGTTCTGCGCTTCCGGCCTCATGATCGGGCACCACCGCGACGGCGGCTTTGCGCAGTACATCGCGGTCCCGGCCCGCAACGCGCTTCCCTTGCCGGCCGAGATCCCCTTCCCCGCGGGCGCCACCCTCATGTGCGCATCCGCGACCGCCTTCCACGCGCTTCGAAAGGCGCGGCTCGCGGCGGGAGAAACCGCCGCCATCATCGGCGTCGGAGGGCTCGGGCTCTCGGCGGTCCAGCTTGCGCGCGCCTTCGGTGCCATGACGGTTTTCGCCGTCGACATCCGTGAAGAGAGCCTCGCGCTGGCGGCCCGCCACGGCGCGGTCGCGGTGGATGCCAGGAGCACGGACCCCGTCGAACAGATCAGGAAGCTGACGGGCGGCCGGGGCGTGGATGTCGCCGTCGAGCTCATCGGCATGTCGCGCACCATGCACCAGGCTGTCCGGTGCCTTTCCGCTCTCGGGAGGGCGGTTCTTGTCGGCATCACGAAGGAACCCCTGACCCTGGATACATACACCGAGGTGCTGGGCGGGGAGACACAGGTCATCGGCTCGAACGATCACCTCCTGTCCGAGCTGCCGACAGTCATCGAGATGGCACGGCGCGGCATCCTCGATGTCACGCAGGTTGTTTCGCGCACGATCCCGCTGGAAGCGGCCGCCATCAACGCGGCCCTCGACGGCCTGGAAAAAGGCGCCGCGGGCATACGGACCGTCGTCGTTCCCTGAATTGCCCGTTGCGCCGGTTTTACCGATCCCCGGGTGCGAGGGCGGTCACCGGCAGCGCCGCCGCCTCGGCGCGGTCAATCTTTTCCAGGTCCAGGACGAGCCTGCCACGTTCATCGTTGTGAAAGGCCGGGAGGAATCGTCGCCCCCACTCGATCTCGTCGTAGCGGTAGGAGCAGCGGGCGTTGACGACCTGGTTGAACGTGTCGTCGAAACCGCGGATGAGGACGAGGATCTCCGCCGCGTGCGAGGCGAGGTCCGATCCCGTCTTCCCGAACAGGGGACTGTCCTTGTCGATGGGATGGACGATGGTCCACGTCAGGGGAAGGAAGAAGATTGTGGGCCGCTCGAGCGCGAGCCGGGCGTAGGTGCGGCGCGCCGCGGCGCCCGTCCCCTCCACGGACATGTACACCAGGGTTGCCTCCAGGTCGATGATAGCGTTCCTGCGGATGTTGGCGATCCGGACCTGGAAGCTGGTGCCCCCCTGGTACGGTGCGATGAGTGCGTGCGAGCTGAAGAGGAGCCGCGCCACGGGACGCGAGAACCGGCCGTAGAGGAGGCCCGCACTGAAGGCGAAGCCAAGCACGCCCAGCATCGCCTCGATGCTCGACAGGACGTCCGCGCCGATGCCGCGGGGCGCGATGATGCCGTAGCCCACGGTCGTGAGGGTCTGCACGCTGAAGAAAAAGACGTGCAGGAACTGCAGCCCGTCGGCATCCACCCCCTGGAGCTCGGGGATGCCGACGGCGAAATAGAGACCAGTGAACCCGAGGTTGACGACGAGAAAGGCTGCCAGGATGATTCCGAAGAACGATGGCCACGACACGCCGATCAGGAACTGGTAGAAGTGGAAGTCACGGAGACGCCCTCCACGGCGCTCCACGTTGAAACTCCCGTCGCGGCGGACAATCCTGTCGATCGAGCCGTCGTAGCTCTGCGTGATACCAGGGTCGAATGGCTGCTGCTTCACGGCACCCACTATAGCGGCGCTCACGGGTCAGGGCAACGGAGCCAGCGATTCTTATTTTGCACCTTCAACGGGATCACAGACCCTTGAAAAGTGACAAGAACGGCCCTTTGAGAGTCGTGCAGAATGAGAAATTCGCTCCCTCGGCGTCAAACTGAGAACCGCTGCAACGGAGCCTCCCGTATTGTGTAAAACGGCCGTGCCGACTACTGTGCCCCCGTATGGCGCGCGTGCACACCCGGAAGGACGCTGTCCCGGCCAGGCCGTCCGGCTCATGATCCCCTACACGTTCGTCCAGGACGACCGGCAGCTGGAGTCGCTGATCGCCGGCCTGCGGAGCAGCCACGTCACGCGGCTGGCCATCGACGTCGAGGGGGAAAACAACCTCCACAGCTACGGCATCCACGTGGCGCTCATCCAGCTCTTCGACGGTACCCAGGGCGCTGTCGTGGATGTCCTGGCCATCCGCGATCGCTCTCTCCTGAAACAGCTCCTCGAGAACGCGCCCTGGGTTCTCGTCTGGTTCGACGCGGCGAATGACCTCCTGTCTTTCCAGCATGCGCTGTCCATCCGTCCCTCCCCGATCAGGGACCTTGCCATCGCCGCGCGGCTCCTGGGAAAGCAGGGAGGGCTGCACGCAATGACCGGCCAGCCCGGCTCGGCATCGGCGAAGGACAGGTTCCAGAAATCGAACTGGATGCGCCGTCCCCTTTCACGCGCCCTGCTGGACTACGCGATCTCCGACGTCACGCACCTTCTCCCCCTCGACGACTCCCTCGATGCGGAGCTCCGCCAGGAGGGGCTGCTGGAAGAGTTCAACGCCCGCAACAAGGTCGCTGAGACGGCCGAACGCGCCTGGGATCCGTGGTCCAACTACGTGCGCATTCCCGGTTACAATCGCCTCCCGCCCGACCGCCAGCGTTTCGCCAGGCTCCTGTGGTACGCGCGCGAGCTGTACGGAAAGCAACATGATCTGCCGCCCGGCAACGTCGCCTCGAAGCAGGACATGCGCGCCATCATTGACAGGGGACTGCGCAGCGCGCAGGGGATAGCGGGCTTTCTCAACCAGTCCCGGAAAAGCAACCGCGTCAACGCCGAGGACCTCGACGCCCGCCTGGCCGAGGCGGAAGGGCTCATCGGTGCGGAGACCGGGCCGGGGGAGAACAGGCGGAGATCCCGCAGGAGGTAAGCTCCCGCCCGCACCCGGGCGCGGGCTCATCCTCAGGGGGCGGCAGCGTCCAGCATGATGCGGTTCCCTCCCAGCAGCTCCGCCGTGGCGGGGTGACACGTGAAGACAATGAGCTGGTGGGCGGCTGCGAACTCCTTCAGGGCAGAGGCCGCGGCGCGCTGACGCCCGGGGTCCATGTCCACGAGGGGATCATCGAGGAGCATGAAGCCATCGGCGTCCCCGAGGAAGTAGGATGACATGGCCAGGCGCAGCGCGAGGGCGAGGGTGTCCCGTGTTCCCGCCGAGAGGAAGTCCCACGACACCGGGCGGCCCGCGCCGTTGGCAAGACCGACAGGCACAGCGCCTTCCATGACGACATCCGCGTGCTTCCCCCCGGTCATGGCCGCAAGGGTCCCGGCCAGCCGCGTGCTCATCGCCGCGTAGACCGTCGAGTCACTGGCTTCCAGGAGCGCGGTGCTCCGCGCGGCTATGCGATCAAGGGCTTCCGCGCGCCGGAGGCTCGTGGCAAAGGTCTCCGCGGCGTCCTTTGCCTGTGCGCCGAGCTCTTCCGCTGACTGCGCGAGCGGGTTCTCCCTGAGAGCGGCCTGCTCCAGGGAACGCTTGCGTTCCTCCAGGACGCGCAGCTCGGCCGCCGAGGCAGCCGCCTCCGCCTGCGCTTCGTCAAAGGCCTTCAGGAACGATGCGGCGTCAGGGAAACCAGGCGGAACGGGCGCCGCTCCCTCGATCCTCACGGAAAGCTCCGCTACCCGGTTCGTGGTTGCGCCCAGCGCCAGCAGGAGGGACTCCATGCTCCCGTAGCGCGATTCCCACTCGGCGATCCTGCGCCTGACCTGGCCGAGCTCGCGTGAGCGCGCTTCCTCCTGCGAACGGGCGGCAGCGGCTTCCGCGGAGACCACCGCGAGCGGCCGTGCGTCTTCCAACGCGCCAAGCGCTGCCGCGCGTGACTCCAGCGAAGGGAGGGTCTCGCCGGCAAGCTCGTCGGCCAGGTTCTTCTCCGCGGCGCGCAGGTCCGCGGCGAGCGCCTCGAAAACGCGGCCGCGCTCCTCCGCCGCCTCGGGTGACGGAACGCCGTGTCGGGCCAGCAGCGCCGCGAGCGTGGCGCGCGCCGCGGCAGCCATCTCGGCCGTCGCCTCCGCGTCGGGGTCGCCGGAGCGCACCTCGATCTCCATGTCAGGGTGGACGATGCGAACGCGCCCTGCCGCCCGCAGGCGTGCCGTCTGGCCGGGCTGGAGCGCCCTGCGGTCCTCGGGGCGCAAGTCCTCCTGGACCGCGATCTCAGCCTGCGCACGGCCGGCAATGGTCACCGTGATCCTTCCTGCCTCGGCCCCCGCCTCGAGCCGGGCAACACGCGATGCCGCGGCACGGATCTCGTCGAGGGACTTCCTGTCCAGGCCCGGCACCGACGCCAGGGCTGTCTTCGCTTCCTCGAGCTGCGCCGTTCGCCTCGTGACGCGCTCATGTTTCTCACGGAGCCCCCGGGCCTCTTCCGCCTTTCGCGCGGCCGCCAGCTCGCGCTCCAGCGCGGCTCGTACGGAGCCGGCCCCGGCAGAGGCGTCGGTGAGCTCGTGCACACGGTTCGCGGTGACGGGCCACTCGCGGCAAGCTTCCATGAGCGCCTGGGCTTCCGCCTGGGCGGCGCGGATCTCCGCCTCGATGGTCCGCCGCTCACGCGCGTCCCGCGCGGCGGCGGCATGCGCTGCCACGAACGCCTCCCGCTCCGCGCGCATCCGCGCCGCGGCACGCAGGCCGCCGTTCACCTGGTCGAGCGCCGCCTCGTGCGCCACGGCCCGCTGCCAGCGCACGCGGGCTTCCTCGGCGGCGTACCACGCCGCGAGGACGGCGCCGACGCTCTTCTGCCACGGCCGCTCGATGCCCCGACCGCCCTCGGGCCCGCGCGCGGCCCGGTCCCAGTGCGACCACGCCGCCGCACGCTCCTCCGCGATCCGGGCCGTGAACCTGTCCACCGAGACGCCGCCGGTGGACAGGACAGCGCGGCGGAGGATGTCGGAGAGGTCGGCGAGGGACTCGCGTCCCTGCTCGCGGGTGCGGAGGAGGGCGAGGGTCTCGGCCAGCTTCGACTGTTCCGTCATGAGGATGTTGGCCGCCGGTCCCGGCCCGCGCGGGGAGGAGCTTTGCCACCTGGCGCGTGATGGCGTCCTCGTCGGAGAGGGTGCCGCCGCCGGGAAGCTGGAGCTCGGAGAACGCGGCTCCTCCCCAGCGCCTTCGAAGCGTCCACACCTCGCCGGCAGCGCCGAGCTCGAGCTCGGTGCCGATGGAATCTCCGCCGCTCGCCGGGAGGTGGGGTGCCACCTTTTCCGTGAAGGTGGGCTTGCGCAACCGGGCGGGCACGAAGAGCGCGAACCGTATCGCGCGGAAGATCGTCGACTTGCCGGCTTCGTTGGGACCGAGGACCACGTTGAGCCCGGCCGGAACGCAAGCTCGCTGTCCGCGAAGCAGCCGAAGGGATGCAGCCTCACCCGCCGGAGGATCACGAGCCCAGCTCCTGCAGGATCTCGTGCGCGATGCCGAGCGCTTCCGCGTCGGCGTCCTCCACGAGACGGGTCAGGAGCGTGTGCGGGAAGGACCCCGCGGGGTACGCGCGGTCGATGGTCTCCGGAGTGATCTCGCCGCGCAGCTCGTCGGCACGCAGGTCGAGGTAGCGGAGGACGACGCTCATGCGCGCGCGAAGGGCGCCGACGGACGCAATGGCTTCCTGTTCTGCCCTGCCGAACAGGCGCAGGCGCAGGAGCGTCGATGACGCTTCGGGACCGCTCCACGACCGCTCGAGCTGCTCGAGGTCACCCGTGGTCCGCACTTCGTGCCGGCCGTCGACAAAACGGAAGCTGCCGGTGGGAATGACCCGGGCGGTCACGCTACCGGCATCATCGAGATCCAGGGCAAGGACCGAGCCCTCGTGCGTGCAGTCCCACCCGTCGGGCTCGGGGGTACCGGCACAGAAGATCGTGTCACGGGGGCCCGGTGAAACGGGGAAACGCACGTGCGTATGGCCGAGGAGCCACACGCCCACGCCTGCCTCCACCAGCTCGGCGCGGCGCATGGGAAAGTAACGCCCGTCCATGTCGGGAGAGACGCCCTCCAGGCTCCCGTGGGCAACGCCGACGTGGTGGCGGACGCCGCCGTCGCGCGCCGCGGACTTCACCCAGCCTATCGCATTCACATCGCTGTGCTTGGTCGTGCACGGCCCGGGGTAGAGGCATGCATCGAGATCGTAGTGAGCAAGCGGATACGGGCGCGGCTCGTCCAGGAGAAGGACCGTGTCACCCGCCGCCTCGCGGAAGCGCGGCCACAACTCGTCATCGGGGGCGACGTAGTCGTGGTTGCCGGGCATGACGGCCACGAGCTTGCCGCGGAAGGAGTCAAGCGCCCGCGCCGCTCGCTGCACGTCGCGCCGCGCGGCCGACACGGACTCGAACAGGTCGCCGGCCAGAACCAGCAGCTCGGAGCCCGCGTCGTTGGCCGCCGCAACGATCCTCTCCAGTGAGCGGAAGCGCGCCTCCACGAGCGCCTCCTGCGCGCCGGCGTAGCCGGCGAACTTCATCCCGAGGTGCAGGTCAGAGCTCAGCAGGATGCGCAACGCCATCGAGCGCGAGTATAGGGGATAGGGGTATGGCCGTAAAGGAGAACGGGCGCGCGGACGCTCTCTTTACTTCGGTGTCGCCTGGGCAGCCGTCTGCAGCGCGGCGAGCTCTTCCTTGGTGGCGTCCCGGATCTTGACGATCTGGACGGCGAAGGTGAGGTCCTTGCCGGCGAGCGGGTTGTTCGTGTCGACGGTGACCGTCTTGTCCCCGACCGCCGAGATGGTGACGGGAAGCGTCCCCTGCGACGTCTGGACCGAGAACCGCATGCCCACGGTGAGAGGGGTGTTCTTGGGGAACTGCTCCCGGGGAACCTCGACGAGCTTCGCCGTGTCGTACTCGCCGTACGCGTCGGCGGCCTTTATCTGGAAGGTCTTCTTGTCACCGACCTTCAGGCCCATGACAGCCGTTTCGAAAGCGGGGATCATTCTCCCCACCCCGACCATGAACTCGAGGGGCTGCCCGTCCGGCGACTTGTCGAAGACGGAGCCGTCGGCCAGCGTGAGCGTGTAGCTCACCTGCACGACCTTCTTCACCGCGATCTTGACGGGCGCGCAACCGACCAGCGCAACGAGGAGGAGAACCGGGAAAATGCCGAGACGTATCAGTTTCATCGTGCGCGGAGCATAGTCTGCTTTGCCTGCGAGCGCAAGGCCACGGCGATTCCGCGCAGCGATGCTCGTGGCGCGGCCATCGACCCCGGCGCGGATCCGGGATACCGTGCATGACGGCAATGGCTCTCCACGACGAGTTCTTCCAGCGGGCGCACCACGGCCTGAGAGACTTCCGACTCTTCCTCCCCAACCCGACATTCGGCAACCCCGGGTGGGACGCGAGCGGGCTGCGCGTCCTCGTGGTGCGCCTCTCCCCGTTCTCCGACGTGGAACGGTCAACACCGCACGCGCTCATCGCGGAGGAAGTCCGCGCGGCGCTGCCGGACGCGTACATCGACATGGCGTTCCTTCCCCATCGACATGACGCGGCGCTGCTGGAGGAGGCGGGACTCCCTCTCCTCCTGGGGACGCAATCGCACCGCTCGCTCGACGATTTCGACCTGGCCCTCGTGTCCAACGCGTGGCTCCTCGAGCAGGTGAACCTTCCCTGGCTCCTGGCGCACTCGGCGATCCCCGCCTGGGCGAGCGAGCGCGGCGAGGAGTGGCCGCCCCTCCTCCTCGGCGGATCCAACGCGACGGCCGCGCATGCCCTCGTTGCCGAAACCGGCGATGCCATCCCCGACGCGCTCTTCTTCGGCGAGGGGGAGGACTCCATCGGGCAGCATTGCCGTTCTCTGCAGGGACGGCGCGGCGCTGCCCAAGAGGGAGCGGATTGCGCGCATGGCTTCGGCGGTCCCCGGGCTGTGGGCCCCGGGCAGTCTCGGCGGCAGGATGAAGAAGGCGCGCGTGATGCCGGACCGGCTGGCCGCCCGCGCGCCCGCGGGCGCTGTTGTGCTCCCGGGACCCGAGGCGGGAACGGTGCGGCTGTCCATCACGCGCGGGTGCCCCTGTCTCTGCTCGTTCTGTTTCGAGGGCTTCGACAGGAAGCCGCACAGGGAGATCCCCGCCGCGGCCCTCGTGGCGGCCGCCGAAGAGCTGAAGAGAGCGACGGGAGCCGATACCATCGAGGTTGACAGCTTCAATTTCAACACGCACTCCGAGATCGCGGCGCTCCTGGTCGAGCTGCATCGCCTCTATCTGCACGTCAATCTCATGAGCCAGCGCGTGGACGTGCTCGCGCGGACCCCGGGCCTCCTCGACCTCGAGATCGCGGCCGACAAGGCGAGCTTCACGCTCGGCATAGAGGGAATCAGCACGGCGATGCGCGCGTTCCTCCACAAGAGCCTCCCGGGAACCGATATCCAGGCGCGCGCTCGAGGCGCTGCACGCGCGAAAGACCCGCGAGATCAAGCTGTTCTACATGCTCACCGGGCGCGAAGGAGCCGATGACACCGCGGAGTTCTCCGGGTTCGTGAACGCGCTGAAGGACATGCGCATGCGGGCCGCCTCGCACCCGCGCATCGTCTTCAGCTTCGGCCTGCTCGTGCGCATGCCGTTCACCCCCCTGCGCCATGATCCGCCGGTGCTCCAGGAGGCGGACTGGAAGCAGGTCATCGGGAAAGTGAAGGCGACGTGCGAGACCAACGGTTTCGAGTTCCGCCTTTCCCTGTCCTGGCCCGACTACGCCGCGACGCAGGTGCTGGCCCTCGGGGGGCACTCCCTCCACCGGCTCCTCCTGCAGCTCGCGGCAGAGGGGCCCATGATCGATGCGCCGATGCCTGCGCGTTCGCGCGCCGCCGTCGAGGAATGGATCGGCATGCACCGCGGGGAGCTGGAAGGCGAGAAGAAGAAGGGGCACCCGTTCGGGTTTTCTTTTCTCGACGACCCGGGCAATGCAGGCGATGCTCTGGCGCCAGTACGAACGGGCGAAGAGCGGCCGCGACGTCGGGTACGGGCTTTCCCCGGCCCGTCGCCCGATGGAGACCGGCGGGATCGCCGAGGCAGCACGGCTCATGACCCCCCTGGTGCGGAAGAAGCGGCGGCTTTCGCCCGTGCACGCGGTGCTTCACCTGCCCCGCGAGGAAGCGGGGCTGGGGATGCGGTGGGCGGAAGCTTCACTGGCACGGTCGCTCATGAGACGGTTCCCGGGCCAGGCGAGAAACATCCTTTCGCTGCGCGAGGCGCTTCTGCAGCCGCGGAGAATCCTTCCCGAGGAAATCCCCCTGTTCGGGCTGACGCTCGCGGAGGTGACCGCATGGGATGCCGCGGGCCTCGCGGTCGCGCTTGGCGAAGGCTCCGTTCGCGGCGTTGCACCGGATTCCATCAGCACGATCCAGCTTCGCCTCACCCTCCCGACGCGGACCTTTCCCGGTGCCGGCCGACAGCCTGGCCGCGTGGCTGCGCGACAACCATGTGCCGGTGACCATCATGCGGCCGGGAGGAACGTACCGATTCGTCGTCACGGAAAAGGCGCAGAAGAAACGCATGCTGCTCTCGGGCCGGTGCATGCTCGTCGGGGACGACCACGTGATGGAGCTCGCGGTCGGCACCAGGCCGTTCATCGGGGGCTGGCTGGACGAAGCGTTCGGGGCAGGCGCGGCGCGCCGGGCGACAGCCGAAACGACGGGACTGGGCTGAATCAGGCCGGGGAAACTCTTTCCCTTGGCCAGTTCTCTTCTATGTTCTGGAGAATGGCCTCGTAGGGATAGGCGCCGGTGAGCCGCATGCGCGCTTCGCCCTTCCAGAACAGCATGATGGTGGGGATACCCTGGACCTCGTAAGCCTGTGCCACCTGCGGCCTGCGGTCCACGTTCACCTTCACGGTGAGGAGGCGCCCTGCGTACTCGTGCGCGAGGCGCTCTATGGAAGGAGTCACCGTCCTGCACGGTCCGCACCATTCCGCCCAGAAATCGACCAGGACCGGCAGGTCGGCGACGCGCACGAGCTCGAAAAAAGACCGGGGAAGCCCGTTTGCGTGTGCTGCCTTCATCGACCCTAAGATACTCACACCCGCCCGGCCATGCAAACGCAGCCCCGCTTGCCGCGGCGGTCGGCTCCCGGCTACACTTTCCTCATGTCCGAAGCATCACACGCGCCGACACGGCAGGAAGCCCTCGCGCTCTTCCTCGCGCATAACAGCACGGAGAGTCTCCTCGGCCATGCCCTCTCGGTGGAGGCGGCCATGCGCCACTTCGCCCGCACCTACGGCGAGGACGAGGAAAAGTGGGGCATCATCGGGCTCGTGCATGACATCGACTGGGAGAAGTACCCGGAGGAGCACTGCAGGAAGAGCGTGGAAATCCTCTCCGCGGCCGGTTTCCCTCCCGACTACATCCACGCCGTGGTCAGTCATGGGTGGGGCATCTGTTCCGACGTGGAGCCCACCGAGCGGATGGAGAAGGTGCTCTACGCGGTGGACGAGCTGACGGGCCTCGTCAAGGCGTCAGCGCTCATGCGCCCGTCACGGAGCATCCTCGACCTGGAGGCATCCTCCGTGAAGAAGAAGTGGAAGGACGCCCGGTTCGCGGCAGGCGTCAACCGGGGCATCATAGAAAAGGGCGCGGCGATGCTGGGCATGGAGATCGGAGCGCTCATCGCTGAAACGATCCTGGGCATGCGGCCCGCGGCGAAAGAGATCGGCCTGGCAGGAAGCGCCGCTCAGGCCTGAACGGCCGCGGCCTTGCGGAGATCCTCCCGCCGCATGCGGTACGCCGCGATGGGGCCGTCTCCCTGCACGAGATTCTCCCCCGTTCCCAGCCCGCTGGCCTTCGGCTCCTGCGTCTCCACCACGCGCCGGTCCTGGTGGGCAATGACGAGATTGAAAGGCATGAACATCCTGTTGAACGCCCCGCGCAGGAGCGGAAGACGGACGAAGCTCTGGAGGAACCGGAGGTAAAGGAGCATGTGCGAGTCGTCGACGGGCACGAAACCGGCGACGATCCTCATCGACGGCGAGATCCAGTTCTGCCACAGGTTGGGGAAATGGAAGTCAAGGTGGAACGCGGGATACGGCGGGGTGATCTCCGCCGCCGTGCGGGGCTTCTGGCCCCGGTCGACCTCGTTGAACGGCCGGACGATCATCCGGTCGGGTCCCTTCCACTCCACCACGGGTCCGCTGACGAGCGTCGCGTTCCCGCGGCCGATCGTCGTTCGATGCACGAAGGGCAGGTGCACCACGTCGAGCTGGTTCTCGATGCCGCGCGAGTAGTGACAGTCCCAGGGATCGATCCTCGTGATCGAGCTGAACCGGTCCCCGATGTCATCGAAGAAGAACGGCTCGGCCGGCAGCGGCTGCCTCGTCCCCCACCAGATCCAGATGAAGCCGTGCTTCTCGAACGCCGGGTATCCCTGCACCCGGAAGCGCTCGGGAACCGGTGCCCGGCGCCGTTGGCGGGGATCAGGCGGCCCTGCCCGCGCGTATCGTACTCGAAGCCATGGAACGGGCAGCGCACGTTGTCTCCCGCGAGAGTCCCGCGGCTCAGTGCCGCGCCGCGGTGCGCGCAGCGGTCGCGCAGGCAGAAGACGGCGCCGCGCGCGTCGCGGCCGAAGACGAGCTTCTCACCCATGCGCCGCGCGCCGAGCAGGCGGCCGGGGCGCACCTCGCGCGATTCCAGGACGACATACCACTGGTTGGGGATCATGGTGCCTCCGTTCAGGCCCGGGCGCGCGGGGCTTCCGCGGAACGCTCGGCGAGAAATCGCTCGGCCGCCGGGCGGTCGGGAATCCCCTTCTGCCCGCCGGCGTTGGTGGCCTTGAGCGCGGCCACTGCAGATGCCAGGCGGATGCGCGCGGCCGCAGGCAGGCCCTCGGCGACACCTGCCGCGTAGGACCCGTGAAAGACGTCACCGCAGCCGTTGGTGTCCGCCTCCGGCACCCTGAAGGACGGCTGGTGATACACCTTCCCTTCTTCTTCGCGCGTGAGGTACCAGCAGCCGTCGGCGCTGCGGGTGACCACCACCGCGGCCCTGCCCGGCGCCCAGAGCGCACGCACAATGGCAGGGCCGTCAGACGCTCCGGAGAGCGCGCGTGCGAACTCCCACGGCAGGATCAGGTGGTCGGTGAGGCCGAGGAGCTCCCCGAACAACGGGCCGGCATCGCGCTCGAAGTCGGCCACGACGGGAACGCCCGCCGCCCGTGCAATGCGGGCCGCCCGCACCATGCCCGGCAGACCCACGTGGTCCACCAGCAGTGTGCGGGCCGCGCGGATGAACTCCTCGGCCGGGCCTGCAGGGTGCGCGCCGATGACGTTCCGCTGGTCATAGAGGATCGTACGCGTGTGCCGGGAGGATTCGACGAGGATGGTGGAGTGAAAGGGCGTGCCGTGCTCTCGCGCATGACGGCGTCGACCGAGACACCCTCCGCCGTGAATCCATCGACGATGAACCGGGAAAGCTCGTCGTCCCCGAGGGTCCCGGCGTAGGCGCAGGTCCGTCCCATGCGCTGCGCGGCGACGAGGGCCGTCCCGGCAAGCCCGCCGGCCCGGTGTTCGTGGCGCTGGATCGCCGTCTTGGAATCCGGGAGGGGGAACCTGTCCAGGAACAGGATATCGTCCACGGCAACGGCACCCAGGCCGAGCACCTCGATGGCAGGCACGGCTCAATCCTGCCCCGCGGCGGCCCGGCTTCGGCGCACCGGGCGCGCGGCGCCCTTCGCGGAGGTGCTGCGCACCTCGGTCACCGCGGGCTCCATGCCAAGGAGGTGCCGCGGCGACTCGTAGAGGATTTCGCGTGCCGACCGCGACCGCTCCCTTCCTGTCGTACTGGCCAAGGATGACCTTCTCCGCGAGCACGCGGGAGAGCACGCGGCGCACCATCACGAGCTTCGCAAAGCTCCACTCCATCGTGTAGGCGTCGGAAAAGAACCCGACCTGCCGCGCGGTGGAGAGCATGTCCAGCCGCTCGCGGATGACGCGCTCGATGAAGGTCGGGGAAGAAGTTGTGCCACCAGTACCCGGCAAGGGAGAAGTTCGGCAGCTCCCGGGCAAAGGTGCAGAGGGCCTGGTTGGCATGGGCGCTGGACAGGAAGCACTGGAAGCTGATTTTCGGGTGACGCTGGATCATCTCGGCCAGGGAAGCGAGTGTCGCCTGGGACAGCCTGCTGGCCGTTTCGTTCGGGAGCGGCTCCGCGCCGAGGGAGAATTGGAAGACCACCTCGGGCTTGCGCGCCTCCAGCCGCTTGAAGAACTCTTCCATTATGTACGACGCGTAGATGTTGCGCTCCTCGATCCCTGCACGGCCCCTGTGCCGGAGCGCCGCGGCCATGGTCCGCTCGTCCACGGGGCGGAAATCGATGTCGGTGGAGATGTGCTGGGCCGTGCTGAGCACGGTGGAGGGGATCCCGTCGACGTAGGCGTCCAGGGCGTCGTGAACGTCTTTCAGCGAACGAACCGCCCGCGCAGGAACCGGGCGGGCCCGCGAGGCACCGATGGGCGACGGCGCGCTGGGCCTGCCCTCGGACCATGCCTTCTCGAGCTCCCCGACAGCCGTGTCGTACTCCCCCCACTGCGCCCGGCCGAAGAACCCCCACTCAAGGGAATACTGCAGCATCGCGTCGGCCCTGCCGTCGTGGCGGCGCCACAGCTCGGTGCAGCTGCGCGCGATTCCGGCCCCGGCTGCAGCGAGCGCGCCCTTCCCTTCTCCTTCCCGCGCTCCCGGATGAGCCCGTCCAGCGTGCGCCAGTTCGCCGCGGTGACCGGCTGCTTCCACCCGAACAGGTCCTCCAGGATGATGCGGACGCCCCAGGCACAGCTCGTGCCGGCAATGCCAGGCAGGAATGGCACCGCGCGCTCGATGCGCGCCCGCGCCTCCTCCTCCGAGGGCTTCTCCGAGAGGCGGTCGCGGTCGGGGCAGCCCGCGCTCACCAGGTCGCTCACGACCATGTGGTAGAGCAGGATGTCATGCAGCCCGCGGGCCGTGAGGTGCGTCGCGTCGAGGTGCGTGTGCGCGTCGAGCACGGGGACGGATGCCAGGGAGCCTTCGATGTCGCGGCCGAGGGTGGTGACGTCCATGGCCGCGCATTGTGGGTGCAAAGGAAGGAGCGGTCAAGGCAGGGAGGCTGTCCCGTCGATCACCGAGAGCCCCCGCAACCGAGAGCCCGCGCGCGGCAGGCTCCCGCGGCGTGTACGGCCCGCGCCTTGACCCCCGGCGCCGGGCGATCCTACACTGCGAAGGGAGGATCCATCGCACCCGACAAGATAACCACGAGCCCCGGCAAGCCGCTGCCGTTCGGGGCCACGCCCATGGGCGGGTCCGTGCGGTTCTCGGTCTTCAGCAGGCACGCCGCGGCCGTGACGCTCCTTCTCTTTGACGACCCGCGCTCCCCCGCCCCGTCCCGCGAGATCCCGCTGGATCCCCGGCTGAACAGGACCGGTGACGTGTGGCACGTGGACGTCGACGGCGTCGCTCCCGGCGCGTACTACCTCTACCGCGTGGACGGCCCCTGGCAGCCGGAGAAAGGCCACCGCTTCGATCCGCGGCAAGCTCCTCCTCGACCCGTACGTCAAGGCTGTCGCGGGAAGCTTCACGTGGAGCCTCCTCGGCTCGGGCCGGGGACGCGACGGGCGCCCGGCAGCGGCCGATGCCTCCATCGTGCCGAAAGGAATCGTGGTCGCGGACGATTTCGACTGGAAGGGCGATCGGCCGCTGAACCGCTCCCTGCGGCACAGCGTCATCTACGAAACCCACGTGCGCGGCCTGACGATGCATCCCAGCTCCGGCGCCGAGCATCCGGGCACCTTCCGGGGCGTCACCGAGATGATCCCGTACCTCGCCGACCTCGGCATGACAGCCCTGGAGCTCCTCCCGGTGCAGGAGTTCGACGAGGTGGAGAACCCGCGCGTGAATCCGCGCACCGGGGAACGCCTCTCGAACTACTGGGGTTACAACACGATCTCCTTCTTCGCGCCCAAGGGCCGCTACGCCGCGAGCGGCGCGCTGGGACAGCAGGTCACGGAGTTCAAGGAGATGGTGCGCGACGCTGCACGCGGCGGGGATCGAGGTGATCCTCGACATCGTCTTCAACCACACGGCGGAGGGCGACGACGCGGGACCCACGCTCTGCTTCCGCGGCTGGGACAACGCCGTCTACTACATGCTGGACGCGGGACCCGCGGCGCTACCTCAATTTCACGGGGTGCGGGAACACGCTGAACTGCAACCACCCGATCATTGCGAACGCTCATCATCGACTGCCTGCGCTACTGGGTGGTGGAGATGCACGTCGACGGGTTCCGCTTCGACCTGGGCTCGGTCCTCGGGCGTGACACGACCGGGAAGATCATGGAAAACCCGCCGATCCTCGAGCGCATCGCGGAGGATCCCGATCCTGCGCCACACGAAGATCATCGCCGAGGCGTGGGACGCCGCGGGCGCCTACCAGGTCGGCTGGTTCCCCGGGGGCCGGTGGGCGGAATGGAACGACCGCTTCCGCGACGACGTGCGCCGCTTCTGGCGTGGCGACGAGGGAACCGTGCCGGGTCTCGCCACGCGGCTGGCCGGGCAGCTCCGACCTGTACCTGCGCGACGGCCGCAAGCCCTTTCACAGCATCAACTTCGTCACCTCCCACGACGGGTTCACCCTGAACGACCTCGTGAGCTACGCGCAGCAAGCACAACGAGGAAAACGGGGAAGGACAACAGGGACGGGGCCACCCCCGACCAGGCGGCGAACTACGGCGTGGAGGGACCGTCACAGCGACCCGCCGATCGAGGCGATCCGCAACCGCGCAGGTGAAGAACTTCCTCGCCACGCTGCTCCTCTCCCTCGGCACGCCCGATGCTCCTCGGCGGCGACGAGATGCGCCGCACGCAGCAGGGGAACAACAACCCCTGGTGCCAGAACAACGAGATCTCCTGGTACGACTGGCGCCTGCTCGACCGGCACGCGGATATCCACCGCTTCTGCCGGCGAGCTGATCGGCTTCCGCCTGCGGCACCCCGCGTTCCTCAGGCCCGAGTTCTACAGCGGCAGGGAGCGCGGCCACAACCTCATCCCCGACATCACCTGGCTTCACGGAAACGGCGGAGCCGGCCGACTGGGCGCAGAAGAGGCGGACGCTCATGCTCCTCATCGACGGCAACAAGGCGGAGATCGAGGCCGACCGCGACGACAACGACATCGCTCATGATCTTCAACGGCACGGAGGAGCCGGTGCTGTTCACGCTCCCCGCGGTGCCCCAGGGCAAGGAAGGGTGGTACCGCGCCATCGACACGGCGCTTCCTTCCCCGCGGGACGTGCTGCTGCCGGGAGAAGAGGAGAGGGCGGACCGGGACACGAGGATGATCGCCGGCCGCTCGCTGGTGGTGTTCCTCTCCCGCTGAGCCCAGGGCTTCGATTCGACGAGCCCATTGCCCCGGTGTACCTTCGTCCAAAGCCATGCGCAGGCGGATCCTTATCGCCATTGGCGGCACGCTTCTCGTGATGCTCGCGATCATCACGGCCATCTCGCGCATGATCCTCCTGGAGAGCTACGACAAGCTGGAGCGCGCGTACATCGAGCGCGATCTCCAGCGCGTGCGCGCCGATATCGACGGGCAGCTCGATGCGCTGGCGACCACGACCGCGGACTACGGCGCGTGGACCGAGCTCTACCAGTACGTAAAGCATCCCTCCCCGGCTTTCACCGATGAAAACTTCTCCGATGACAGCACCAAGTACGTTCCCGTGAACGTTCTCCTGGTCTTCGACGAAAACGGGAAGCTCCTCTACGGCCGGCAGCTCCGTGTTGAAGGGAAAGCCGGGGACGTGGCCGGGGACCTCCAGAAGTGGATCGCGGCGCATCCTCGTTTCCTGGACCGGAACGCGCCGCGCAGCCTCTCGCAGGGCCTGGTCACGGCCGGTGGCGCGATCCTGCTCGCCGCAGCCCGGCCCATCGTGGACACTGCCGCTACGATTGCTCCCGACGGGACGCTCGTCATGGCACGCGTCATGGATGCGGCTGCCTCGGCAGCCCTGAGCTTCCGGGTGGCGCTTGCCCTCGACCTCTTCCCGCTGGACGGCGCGCTGCCCGCGGCGGCTGCCAGGGCCGTGACCCGGCCTCGGACGCGGACCCGGTTGTCGCCGACACCGGGGACCCGAAGACGGTGACGGCATACACGGTCCTCCGCGACGTGGATGGGACGCCGGCGGTCCTCGTGAGGATGCAATCGCCCCGCGACATCCGCATGCAGGGCGTGCGGACGGTGCGCTATTTCTTCTTCTGGCTTTTTTTCATCTGTATCGTGTTCGCCGCCGTCGTGATCTCGTCACCATAGCGCGCACGATCCTCTCGCGCCTGCTGCCTCAGCACGAGCGTCCTCGCCATCGGCACGGGCAGCGACCCGTCGCGGCGCGTCGCCATCGGGGGCAAGGACCAGATCGCGTATCTGGGCGCGGCCATCAACGGCATGCTGGACACGCTGCAGCGTTCCACGGAGGAGTTGCGGGCGAGCGAGCGGCGGAACGAGGCGTTCCTCGATGCGGTGCCGGACGTGATCTTCCGCGTCACGCGGGACGGCACCATCACCGACGCCCGCTCCCCGACGAAGCTGCCCCTGATGGAGACGTCGAACGACCTCGTCGGGCGGGACGCCGAGCAGATCCTCGCCCTGTACTCGTTCCTCTCCCCCGAGCACTTCACCCGTTCCATCGCCGCGACCGAGGCGGCCCTGGACACCGGGGTTCCCCAGACCTTGAGTTCCACGTCGACGTGGGGAAGCGGGCGGCGCTACTACCAGGAGCGCTTCGTGGCAAGCGGGAAGGACGAGGTCATCGTGCTCGTGCGGGAGGTCACCGCGCTCAAGCAGGTGGAGGAAGCCCGGCGGCAAGGAGGTGCTCCTCAAGGAGATCCACCACCGGGTGAAAAACAACCTCCAGGTGATCTCCAGCCTCCTCGCCCTGCAGGCGCGCGCCGCCGGGGACGAGCGGACCCGTGCCCTCCTCACCGAGAGCCGTGACCGCCTGCGCTCCATGGCACTCATCCACGAGAAGCTCTACCAGACCGGCGAGTGAGCGGGGCCTGAGCTTCGCCTCCTACGTGCGGGACCTCGCGGCCCACCTGCGCCATTCCTATGCCGGCAATTCCGAGAGCGTGCAGGTCCGCATCGACGTCGAGGATATCGCGCTGGACCTGGACTCGTCGGTCCCGTGCGGGCTGATCATCACCGAGCTTCTCTCCAACGCCCTGAAGCACGCGTTTCCCGGCGGCCGCCGGGGCACCGTGACGGTGGGGCTGCACCGCGATGCCGCCGGGCACGCTCGTCCTGTCGGTGAGCGATGACGGCGTGGGGCTTCCCGCCGGCGTGGAGGTGCGCAGCGCCGCGACCCTCGGGCTGCGGATCGTCTCGATGCTCGTGGACCAGCTGAGGGGAAAGCTCTCGCAGGGGCCGGGCCCCGGTGCATCGTTCTCCGTGACGTTCCCCGCCTGACGAGGCTTTGCCTCGTCAGGCGGAGGGGATACTCCTGCGGGCAGAAGGCCTACGCTTTCTCCAGTGCCAGCAGCGACACGTCGTCCGCGAAAGACTCTGAACCCCGCCACGACACGAGGTCCGTGCGCAGCGAGTCCACCAGCTTGTCCAGGGGCACGTCCCTGCCCGCCTTGATCTTCTCCACGAGGCGCACCGAGTTGTAGCGGGCGCCGCCCGCGTTCGTGCTGTCCACCAGGCCGTCGGAGTAGAGGAAGAGCCGGTCCCGCTTCGAGAGGTGAAGCTCCTCCGATGCCACCTCGGACCCGGGAACAGCCCCACCGCGAAGCCTTCCGTTTTCACCATCTGGACCCGACCGTCCGCGGCGTGGAGGATCGGGAAGGGATGACCGGCCCTGGCGATGCGGACGATGCCGGTGATCGGCTCCAGGACGCCATAGGCGAGGGTGAAGTACGGGTTGCTCTCCTCGTGCAGGGAGAAGCGGCGGTTGAGCCCCATCACAACCTCGGAGGGCGTGAGAATGCGTCTCCTCGACTCTTCACAGGTCTTTTCCACCAGCATACCTCCGCGGTCCATGTGAGGGGAGAGGAAGGTACGCAGAAGCAGGGAGTAAAGCGCCGGGAAGATGCCCTGGCCGATCACGTCCAGCGCGTAGAAGGCCACGTGCGTGTCGTCGAGGGCGAAACACCCCAGCGAGTCCCCGCCGCCGAAAGCCGCCGGGCATGAACATCCACTCGCAGCGCATCCCGGGCGCGATCGCCCCCCGCGTCGGGAGGAACCGCTTCCGGACCCGGGACAGCTCCTCCAACTCGCGCACGAGAAGCGTCTGGATCTGTTCCCGCTCCGAGGTCTCGCGGAAGACGTAGAGGATGCCGAAGAGGGTTCCCTCGGGGCTGCGCAGGGGGGAGGCGCTGAGCTCGACCGGGATCTCCCTGCTGGGCCCGGCCACCAGGCGGCAGTTCACCCGCAGCGTGCTCTTCCCTTCGAGCAGCGGCTCGCTCACGGGGAAGGAGATGTCGGCGCGGGACTCGGCGTCGATGAGACGCACGAGCTCGGCGAGCCTCTTCTCGATCATCTCGGGCTTTCCCCTGCCCAGGAGCATCTCCGACGCGGGGTTCGCGAACTTGATGTAGCCCTTGGGATCGCAGATGACCACCGCCTCCATCATGCTCTCCGCCACGGCGGACATCCACCAGCCGTTCTCCCGGAGGGTGCGGGTGCGGCGGTGCTTCAGGAGTGACATCTGGATGATGGCGTGGAGGCTGCGCTCATCGAAGGGCTTCAGCACGTACCCGTCGGGCTCGGTGAGCTGCGCCTGCTCGAGGGTCTCCGCGTCGGAATAGGCGGTGAGATAGATGACGGGAACGTCGAGGCGCTGGCGGATGCGCTGCGCCGTCTCGATGCCGCTCGCCCCGCCCTTGAGCTGTATGTCCATGAGGACCAGGTCGGGTTCGGTCTCCAGGAGACGGTTCACCGCGTCCTCCCCCGTCATGGCGACCACCGGCACCTCGTAGCCCAGGCCCAGGAGGCTCTCGCGGATTGCCATCGCCACGACCCCTTCGTCTTCCACCACCATGATCCGCGCTTTCGCCATGCTGCTGCCTTTCCTACCCCGAACAGACGTCGATCGCCGCGCCGGCCAGCGCCGTGATGCCGGCGTCGAGTGACTGGTCGTTGAAGTCGAACCCGGGGGAATGGAGGGGCTGCCAGTCCACCCCGAGGCCGAGGCGGAGCAGGGCTCCCGGCACCCTGTCGAGGTAGAACGCGAAATCTTCGGCACCCATGGTGCGCGGGTGATCGGTGCTCCACGCGTTCGCCCCGAGCCAGCGCCCCACGGCGTCCTGCGCCAGCTTCACCGCGGCCGGGTCGTTCACCAGCGGGACGTAGCCTTCCTCGTAGGCGAGCGCGGAAGTGCAGCCCGCCGCGGCGCAGACGCCGGCCGTGATGCTCTCGATGCGTTCCCGCAGATGGGGACCCAGGGCGCGGTTGAAGTACCGCGCTGTTCCTTCCATGACGACGCTGTCGGGAATCACGTTGCTCGTTCGGCCCCCTTCCACGCGGCAGACCGATACGACAGCCGCTTCCTGGGGATCGACCGAGCGCGACACGATGGTCTGGAAGTTCACGATGAGCTGGGCGGCGGTGACAACCGGGTCGGCGGCGCGGTGCGGCAGCGCGGCGTGACCGCCCTTCCCGTGCACCGTGAGGGTGAAGCGGTCCGCGGCTGCCATCATGGCGCCCGGGGCGCTTGCGAGGGTGCCCGCGGGGACGCCCGGCCAGCCGTGGAGGGCGAACGCAAAATCCGGCCGCGGCGCGAGCTCGAGAAGGCCCTTTTCCACGAGCGTCCTGCCGCCGCACGCCTCCTCCTCGGCGGGCTGGAACACGAACCGAACCGCGCCGGGGAGTTCCCCGGCAAGACCTTCCAGGACCATGGCTGCTCCGAAGAGCATGGCCATGTGCCCGTCATGGCCGCAGGAGTGCGCCTTGCCCGGGCGGGTCGAGCTCCAGGCCTTTCCGGTCTTCTCCGTCACGGGGAGCGCGTCGACGTCGCAGCGAAGGAGAACGGTCCTCCCGGGCGATCCGCCACGGAGCAGCGCCACGGTGTCCGTGTCCATCAGCGGGGGGAGAACTTCCAGCCGCGTGCCGGCCAGCCTCTGGCGGATGAAGGCCGCTGTCTCCTTTTCCTCGAAGTGCAGCTCGGGGATGCGGTGGAGGGAATGACGCATCTCCGTGACCTCGGGGAGGACGGCGGCCACACGGCGGCGCAGCTCGGCACGGGACACCATGGGTCAAATGTAGCAGATCGGCAGGAGAGAGCGAAGCCGGACCGGCGATTCTCCCTTTGCACCTCAACTAGGATCGCGAACCCTTGAAAAGGGCCAAGAACGGCCCTTTGAGAGTCGTGCATAATAATGGAGAATTCGCTCCCTCGGCATCAGACTGAGAACAGCTGAAGCCGGACGCCCGGGAGGCATCCGGCTTCGACGGGAACCGGAAAAGGGCGGGACTCCTTACATTTTGGCCGGGGGGAACTTCGCCGGGTCAATCACGAACCAGACCTTGCCCACGTTCTGGCCGGTGACGTCCCCGCGCTTCTTGTCGTTCTGCCAGTAGTACAGGGGGTACCCCTTGTACGTCGACTGCATGGTGCCGTCGTCACGCTTTATCGAGCCGAAGTCAGCCGGGTTGAGCGCCGAGGGCACGCTGAAGGTGGTGGCGGTGAGCGCGGGCCACGCCGTGAGACAGCCGCCCGAGCACGCGCTCACGCCGACACTGTCCTTCGTGTACCAGTACAGGGTGTTGCCGGCCCCGTCCACGAGGAAGTTGCCCAGGTCCCTGTTCGTCGCAATCATGACGTTGTAAGCGGGTACCTTCAGCACGTACCAGACCTTGCCGACCCCTTCGCCCGTCATGTCGCCGACCTTCGCGTCCTTCTGCCAGTAGTACAGCGGCCAACCCATGTAGGTGGTCTGCTTCGAGCCGTCGGTGCGCGTGATCGTTCCGAAGTCCGATGCCTTCAGGCTCGAGGGCACCGAGATGTCACCGGCGTTGAAGACCGGCCACGCCTTGGCGCACCCCCCGTAGCAGGCGCTGTTCCCGTTTGCGTCGAGGGTGTAGTAGTACAAGGTCATCCCCTTGCCGTCCGTGAGATAACTCACGCCGTTCACGGCCTGGACACCGATGGTCGTGGCCTGCGCTGCAGCAATGCCTGCCGACATCGCGAGGAGAGCGAGGGTAAGAAGCAGTGTGTGAAATCGTCGCATTGAAAACTCCTCCTATTTAGGAAATGTCTCAAAGCAAAAGGTAATCCGTTGTGCTGGTAATAGTATACTATTTTAGTCAACTATTCTTGTGAAATCGGGGATTATTGCCAAAGCTATCGGCGGCGTCGAACAGGCGGCTATCGAGAGAGAGCTTACGCGCAGGGAACGCGAGCATGAGGAAGGTAGGGATGCCGAGGCCGAGATCCCTCAGCATTGTCAGGGGACCAACGGTGGATTCCACGGCGGTTCCGAAGCAGCCGCAGTCCAGCGTCAAGCCGCGCGCCCACGCGATCCCCTGTGCCGTCATGAATGCGGCGAACAGGAGGGTCCCCGCCAGGGCAGTGCCGCGGACGAACAGCCCGGCGGCAAGGTACACACCGATCGCTATCTCCACGAACGGCAGTGCGTATGCGAACGGTCCCGAGAGGAAACCCGGCAGGATCCCGTACTTATCGACGAGAACGTGGAAGGAATGGATGTCAGGAAGCTTCGCCGCCCCGGCGACAATCCATACCGCGGCACCCGCCAGCCGCAGGACGAACCCCACCCAGGACATGACCTTACGATCCGGAGACATCATGGAGCTTTGCAAGGAGAAGCCCATCCGGCTGTTCGCGGTCCGCGCGCCACGCGATACGCCCCCGCGCATCGATGATGTAGAAAGTCGGGAAAAGGTCGAGGCCGTACGTGCGGCTCACCGGCCCGATGCCGCCCTGCTGGCTGAAGCTGCCCGCGGGCGATCCCGGATCGAGAAACGTCGACCACGGAAGTCCGAAGTGACGGGTGAATGCGTGAACGCTCGCGGCGTCCTCGCTGTCCCCGTTCACCGAGAGAAAGACGACGTTCGACGACAGCAGGGCGTTGTAGAGCCGCAGGAGGTGGGGCGCCTCGGCCTGGCAGTGGGGACACCAGGTTGCGAAGAACTCCAGGAACACCGTCCTGCCGCGGTACTGCGAAAGTGTTACGAGCTTCCCGTCCGGGGTGCCGAGGGTGAAGTCCGGCGCTGTCGACCCCACCGGGAGGAGCGTCCGGCTCGGAGCGACGAGCGTCGTGTCCGCCGGCAGGTCCTCGATGACACCGACATTCGCGCCGGTGGTGACCTGGAAGCCCACGGCGTCGGCGGCCTTCTCGAGGTCCGTGACAGGTCCTCCGGTCGGGGCGGTGTTTGCCGGGGACGACGTGGAAGGGAGGACCGCCGGCGATGCCGCGGGGGCTTCCGCCGCCGGCAAGGCAGCGTGCGCGTTGTTCGCGCGCGCGTACAGGACTATCGCGCCGACGACGACGACCGCGACGACGATAGCGGTAATGATGAGCGCCATCCGCCGGGCCCGCACGCGCGCCGCTTCCCGTGTGCGCGCCGCGGCCTTCTGGTCATTTCTCCACTGTGACTTTTCACTCACCCGCGGCCTCCGGTTTCCCTGGTTAAAATAGTGACAAAGCCTCCGGCGGACAACGCGGCGCGCCGATTCGCGGGCTCAGCTGCGGATGTCGCCGTTCCCCCGCAGCACCCACTTGTACGTGGTGAGCTCCCGCAGGCCCATGGGGCCGCGGGCGTGCAGCTTGTCGGTGCTGATGCCAAGCTCCGCGCCCAGGCCGAAGATGCCCCCGTCGTTCAGGCGGGTGGAAGCGTTCACTGTCACCACCGCGGAGTCCACGAGACCCACGAACCGCTCGATGGCCGCCGCGTCCCGTGAGCAGATGCCGTCGGTGTGGCTGGAGCCGTACTTCTCGATGTGCGCTGCCGCCTCCTCCAGGCTCCGCACCACCTTCACGGCGACGATGAGGTCGAGGTACTCGGCGTACCAGTCATCCTCGGTGGCCGCGGCGGTGCCGGGAAGCACCGCGCGGGTGCGCCCGTCACCGCGTATCTCGACGCCGGGCATCTCTGCCCGGACCAGGGGGAGGAAGGCGTCCGCGACCGCCTCGTGCACGAGGATCTTCTCCAGGGCGTTGCAGGTGCCCGGCCGCTGGAGCTTCGAGTTTGCCACCACTTTCGCGGCCATCGGGAGATCCGCCGACTCGTCGACGTAGATGTGGCAGACGCCCTTGTAGTGCTTGATGACGGGCACCGTCGCCTTCTCTGTCACGCGGCGGATGAGCGCCTCGCCGCCGCGCGGCACGACGAGGTCCACGAGGCCTTTCTGCGTGACCAGCAGGTCGATGGCGTCGTAGGACGGGCTGTCCACGTATTGCACGGCGTTGGCGTCGACGCCCGCCGCCGCCAGCCCCTTCTGGATGCAGCGCACCAGGGCACTGCTGGACTCGCGCGCCTCGCTGCCGCCCCGCAGGATGGACGCGTTACCGGACTTCAGGCACAGGGCAGCGGTGTCGACGGTCACGTTCGGCCGTGACTCGTAGATCATGACCAGGACGCCGATGGGCGTGCGCACCTTTTCCAGGACGAACCCTGCCGGGCGGCGGGACCCGATGATCTCCCCGACGGGGTCCTCCAGTGCGGCGATCTCGTGGAGCGACCGGATGACGTCGTCGATGCGCCGGTCGGTGAGGGTGAGGCGGTCCAGCATCGCGGCGGGAAGGCCCGCCGCCCTGCCGCGCTCCACGTCACCCCCGTTGGCGGCGCGGATGGCCGCGCGGTCCGCGTCGATTGCCGCGGCCATCGCGAGCAGCGCGGCGTTCTTGGCGTGCGTGCTGAGCGCGCGCAGCCCGACGGAGGCGGTCTTTGCCGCGCGGGCCATCGCGGGAATGGTCTCTCTCAGGTCTGCCATGTTATTCCTTTCGGGACACCGTCACGAGGTTGTCCCTGTGGATGACCTCGTCGAAGGAGTGCTCCACGCCCAGCGCGGCGGGGACCTTCTTCGAGTTCATCCCGCGGATGCGCTCCAGCTCCTCGCTGGAGAAGTTGCTCAACCCGCGCGCCACCTCGCCGCCGGTCTCGTCCAGGACGGAGACGACGCTGCCGATCGGGAAGGAGCCCCTGACCTCTTTCACCCCGGCAGGCAGCAGGGACCTGCCCTGGCGAAGGATCGCCTTTTCCGCTCCCCTGTCCACCACGATGGCCCCGGCCGTGCGCGGGTTGAACGCCATCCACTTCTTGCGCCCGCGCATGCGCAGCGGCGCCGGCACGAACCAGGTGCCGATCTCCTTCCCCGCCAGGATGCCGCCCAGGTCGCATCCGTCGCCGCGCGCGATGATCACCCCGACCCCGCTTCGCGTCGCGATATCGGCCGCGCGGATCTTGGATTCCATCCCGCCGGAGGAGAACGCCGAGCCCTTCCCTTCCGCTCCCGCGAGCACCTCCGCGGTGATCTTCTCCACGGTCCGCAGGGGCCGCGCGTCCGGGTGGAGCTTCGGGTTCCTGTCGAACACGCCGTCGGTGTCGGTGAGGATGATGAGCAGGTCCGCGTCGAGCATCGCGGCGATGTGCGCCGAGATGATGTCATTGTCCCCGAAGCGGATCTCGTCGAAGGAAACCGTGTCGTTCTCGTTGACGATGGGAACGGTGCCGAAGGACCAGAGCGTGAAGATGGTGTTGCGTATGTTGAGGTAGCGGGCCCTGTCGCGGATGTCTTCCGAGGTGAGGAGGATCTGCGCCGTCTCGCGCCTCACCGCGGCGAACTCGTGCTCCCAGGCGTGCATGAGCCGGCTCTGCCCGATGGCGGCGGCGGCCTGGAGCATGTTCAGCTCGCGCGGTCGTTCCTTCACACCCATGCGGTTCAGGCCGAGGGCGATGGCGCCCGAGCTCACGAGCAGGAAGGACCGGCCGTCCTCCGGGGGACACGCGGCGATCTGCCGCACGAGGCCGCCGATGACGCCGGAGGAGAACTCGTTGTCCTCTTCCGTGGCGACGCGGGTCCCCACCTTGATGACGATGCGCCGCGCCTGGGAGAGGGAGTGCCGGTTGTCCGCCATGCCGTGGACGGGGCGCGAGCCCCGACGGGCTCCGCTAGGGTTTTGCGGAAGCGGCAGGCGCGGCCGGCGCGTTGTCGCCCGCGGCGGACTGGACGCGTGATGCCCCGGCGATCTTGAACGGGATGTCGAGGAGCGTCTTCCTGCCCTTGATGGTGGCGTCAAGGTAGAGCCGGAGCGTTTCACCGGAGTGGCTCTTCAGGAACAGCCGGTCATCGTCGGGGTTTGCCGGGAGCGGGTACTTCTCCTCCGTCTCCGCGTTGAACCTGCCGAGGATGTCGGTGCCGTACACGGCACCCTGGCGGGAGCCGAGGACGACGTAGGACTTGGGAGGGATCATCGCCGCGTCCTGCTGGGTGGCTGAGGCGAGAGGACGCGCTTCCCCGTCCACCGAGACGACGGCCGAGTTGGCGAGATCGAGATCGATCTGCTGGTCGGTGAGGTTCGTGATCTTCAGCTTGAAGAAATTCATCCCGATGGCCCATTCGAGACGGATCGAGCCGTCGTCGAACCGTGCCGGGTCGAGCTGGACCTGGGCGGGATAGGTGGTGGTGCAGCCCGCCAGGACGACGACGGCCAGCAGCACGAACAGGACCGTGCGCGACATTGCTCTCATCGATGATCTCCCTGCGGCACTCTACCAGAAACGGCCGCGCGCGTCAGTCCCGGCGGCCCCGACGGACACCGGCTCAGCGGCGGACCGCGTCGAACATGGCCTCGATGTTGCCGGGCGGTATGCCGTCCAGGATGTTGTGCACCTGCTGGAAAACGAACCCGCCGCCGGGGGCGAACGCGTCGACCTGCCGGCGCACGTGGGCCCGCATCCTGCGGCGGTGCCCGACGCGGAGCACGGTCTGCGTGTCGCAGCCGCCACCCCAGAGCACGATGTCGCGGCCGAAGTCCCTTTTCAACCCGGCCGCCTCCATGCCCGCCGTGGAGATCTGGACGGGATTCAGCGCGTCGAGGCCGGCGTCGATGAGGTCCGGCAGGAGCGCGCGGATGCTCCCGCAGCAGTGGAGCATGACCTTGAGCGCCGGCCGCGCAGGATCGCCGCCCCGACCCGCCGGCGCGAGCTTCTTGGCCGCGTTCCACAGCAGCGCGTGCCGCGGCTTGAACAGCTCGCGGTACATCTGCGGGGGAGATCTGGGGCCCCGTCTGCATCCCCAGGTCGTCGCCGAAGACGATGATGTCGATGGCGATCACCCACGGCGCCGAGGAACGTGTGGAGGTTCTCCAGGTGCAGCTCCACGGCAGCGTCCAGGAACGCCTCTGCCCGCTCCGGCTCGCCCGCGAGGAGCATGAAGAAAGTTGTCGTTGCGGTACAGGAACTGCCCGGCCTCCAGGAGGTTTCCGCCGAACAGGCCGATGACGGCCCGGTCCGTGGCGGCGCGCAGCTGCAGAGCCCCTTCGCGGAGGCGACGCTGGCCGTCGGGCCCGTCGGCGGCCGGCCCCGGAGGCGCCGCGGCGGCCTTCGAGGTCCACATGCATTCCTCGTAGGCTCGTGCGAGGCCCGGCAGGTCGTCCGACTCCAGGAAGGGAAAGTTGACCTGCTCGAAGTACAGGGCGCCGTCGGGCATACGGCCGAGCACTGTCCCGCGCGTGGACTTCATGACCCACTCGCCGGGCCGCCGCTCCAGGTTCACCCACGCGGGCATCAGGCACGGGCTGCCGTCGGGAAGCGTCCACTCCTGCCAGTCCGCGGTGTCGCGGGAGAAGCCGCGGCCCATCTCCACCGTGTCGACGCCGAACCTCGCCAGCACGTCATCGTCGATGACGGCGAGCTGCTGGATGGGGTCGTAGACGCGCACGGGCCGCTGCGGCAGCCCGAGATGGCGGCGGAGACCGCGCGTAGGCGAGCGCGGCGATGCCCGAGGAACGGTGGCCGGAAAAATCGATGGGGACTGCGTCCGGCTCCGGACGTGGCGCGAAGGCCCTGAGAACCTTTCCCTGGACGTCATGCTTTCTCTCCTCCGAGGCGCCGGCACGATGCGCGCCGCACCAGCTGTTCCTTCACCTTCAGCACGTGAACGCCCGCGTCGCTGCCGTGCAGGCGGTCCAGCATGAGGTTGGCAGCGATCCTCCCCAGGAGGGACGTGTCGATGCGCATCGTGGTGATCTGGGGCATCAGGGGAAGGCTGTAGTCCAGCACGTCCCCGGGAGCCACGAGCGATACGTCACGCGGGACGCCCAGTCCCAGGCCCGCGAGCGCCTGGATCACGAAGAGACCCAGGTAGTCGTCATGCGCAAAGATGGCCGTCGGCTTCCCGTCCCGCGCGAAGAGGGCGGCGAGCTTCTTTTCCAGCCGCTTCGCGTCCATGAACGGGATGGTGATACGCTGGTCGGCGGTGAACGAGACCTTCGCTTCCTCCAGGGCCTTGCGGAAACCGACGAACCTGTCGGCCACGACGGCCGGCGACTCAGGGCGCTCGTACTCCACGAATGCGATGGATCGATGCCCGAGCGCGATGAGCGACAGGGTGCCTTCGTAGGCGCCCTGGAAATCGTCCACGCACACCGAGTGGAACCGGTCCTGGAAGCCCCCGTTGTTGACGACGACGACCATGATCCCGCGCGACTGCAGCTCGGCAGAGCACCTGCCGTCCGCGGACTGGATCGCGAAGACTGCGCCCGCGCACGCGTCCGTCGACCATTCGCACCGCCTGGTCCGCGGGCATGCCCGCGTTCACGGGCAGGAGGACGGGGTTGTAGCCTCGCTGCAGCATGGTCCGCTCCAGCTCCAGGAGTGTCGGGCCGCACGAAGCTCACCTCGTACGCGCGATCGTCGGAATGAAGAATCCCCACGGCCTGCCGCGCCGAGGCGCGTGCCCTCGGCACCACGCCCGTACGATAGGAGAGATCCGACGCGGCCGCGCGGACGCGCTCCCGGACCTCGGCCGAGATCCGCCCCTTGCCCGGAGAGCGCCAGCGAGGCTGCTGCCACCGACACACCCGCCTTCGCGGCCACGTCCTTCAGTCTTGGAACAGACATTGCTCTCACTTTCGTGCTTAATTTTTACCTAGCTTTAATCACAAGCGAATTGCCTGTCAAGCCGAATATCGCTGCCTCAAATGCTTTCCAATGAGCATGTCGTTGATAAAAAGTGATTAACTCTGCAGTAGCTTGACAGATTCTGTCCACTAGGTTAAAAAGAGGTTAAAGAGGACAGTGATTCAGGATGTCTGGGCCCTTCATGCGGCCGTTGCGCCGTACCTTCACGAGCACCGCCAAAGCCGGATGCCCGTCCAGACCCCTGGGACTGTTCAACAAGAGAAGGAGGATCTCATGCGGAAACTGAGTAGGATTCTGCTGGCGTTCGTGGTGGCAGCCAGCGCGCTCGCGCTGGTTACCTGCGCGGCAAAGCCGTCCAGCATCGTGCTGATGCACGACAAGGGCGGAAACCCCGACTATCGGCCCTTCTATGACCAGATGGGCCAGCTGTCCAAGGCGGCGACGGGCGTCGGCATTCACACAGATCCCGGTATCCCGACACCACTGCCTACCAGGCCGCGGTGCGCGCCGCGCTCCCCACCAACAAGGCCCCTGACCTGTTCACCTGGTGGTCCACCTACCGGATGAAGGACCTGGTCGACGCCAGGGCCTCGTCGCCGACCTCACCGATCTGTGGAACAAGCACCCGCGAGTTCCCGCAGGGATTGCGCGACGCCATGTCGTTCAACGGCAAGGCCTACGGCCTCCCGTACGTCGTCGAATACTGGGGCGTCTGGTACAACAAGGACATCTTCGCGAAGTACAACCTGAAGGTCCCCACGACCTGGGACGAGTTCCTCCAGGTCTGCGAAACGCTGAAGAAGAACGGGATCACCCCCATGGTGCAGTCCGTGCAGGGCGGCTGGACGACCTTCATCATGTTCGAGGAGATGGTCGCCCGCCAGGACCCGCAACTCTACGTGGATCTCTGCGAGGGCCGCGTCAAGTACTCCGACCCGCGCGTGAAGAAGGCCTTCACGGTGTGGGCTGACCTTATTGCCAAGGGCTACTTCACCGACCCGTCCACCGACCTTTCTTCGCCGATGCTCCGCGCCTGTTCGACCAGGGCAAGGTGGCCATGATCCCTGCCGGCTCCTGGTACATGACCGACGCTCACAGGCGGCGGCGTGTCCGCGGACAAGCTCGACATCTTCATCATGCCGCACGTGAATCCCGCGGCCGGCAAGGTCGTGATCCAGGAAGCGAGCCCGATCCTCATCTCCGCCAAGGCGCCCAACCTCGCCGCAGCCAAGAAAGTGGCCGACTGGTGGATGGGCCCGGCGGGAAACGCGCGCGTACGCCAAGATGGTCAACCAGTACCCCGCCAACCCCAAGGCCGACACGAGCTTCCTGCCCCCGGTCGAAGGTGGCGTTCGCCAAGACCATCGCGGACGAGCTACCGGATCCTCAACCGCTACTGGGAAGGCCACGCCCACCCCGATCTGCGAGAAGGCGGTGGACGAGTTCGCCAAGTTCATCCTGAAGCCGAACACGCGTGGACACGGTCCTCGCGGACCTGGACAAGATCGCCGACGACTACTGGGCAACGGCCAAGAAGTAGAGTACAGTCCTTTCGCTTGAAGCGGGGCGCCGTCGCGGCGCCCCGCTTCCTTGCGCGGGCACCGGAGGGTTCCCTGAAAACCAGGGACACGGTCATCAGCTACCTCTTCATCCTCCCCGCTTTCGTGCTCGTGGTCGTTCTCCTCGTCGTGCCGATGTTCCAGAACATCTACTACAGCTTCTTCAAGTGGAACGGCCTGGGGATTCCCGCTGTTCATAGGCGTGAAGAACTACGTCACCCTGTTCACGGACAGGGTCATAGGCGCTTCCATGCTGAACACGGTCATCTGGGTCGTCTTCACGCTCGTGTTTCCCGCCATCGGGCGGCCTGCTGGTGGCTGTCTTCGTCACCGGCGTGAAGGGGCCGGCTTCTTCAAGAACATCTTCTTCATCCCCCTGACCATCTCGTTCGTCGCCACGGGCGTGATCTGGGCCTACATGTTCAGCAGGGAGCTCGGCGTCTCAACGGCCTCTTTGCCATGGTCGGGCTTCCATGGAAGCTGTCCTGGCTCACCGATGTGCCCCTGAACACCTTCGCCATGATCATCGCCTGGACCTGGCAGCAGCTCGGAACCAACATGGTCATGTTCCTCATGGGGCTCGGCACCATCCCCCGGGACCCCATCGAGGCGTGCCTCATCGACGGGGCCAACGCGTGGCAGACCTTTCGCCACGTGAAGTTCCCTATGCTTGCGCCCATCACCACGGTGGTCATCACCATGGCCATGGTGAACTCCTTCAAGGTCTTCGACATCATCTGGGTCATGACGCGCGGGGGCCCCTACTCCTCCTCGGAGACCCTGGCCGTGTC
The DNA here is from genome assembly GCA_963768665.1 of uncultured Spirochaetota bacterium. GTDB lineage: Bacteria > Spirochaetota > Spirochaetia > SZUA-6 > Fen-1364 > Fen-1364. The sequence goes on from CAVYIU010000012.1 coordinate 66,988, forward strand.
GATGTTCCGCGAGACATTCACCCTTTTCAACATGGGCTACGGGGCGGCCATCTCGGTGGTCCTCTCCGCTCATCGTCATCGTCATTTCGGCGGCGTACATCCGGCGCATGACGAAGCGCGACATGCTGTACTATTGAGAGCGGCGCATGAGAACAGAGGTTCACCCCGGAAAGATGCTCCTCTATGCGGTGCTCATCGTGCTCACGCTCCTCTGGCTCCTGCCCGTTGTGAGCTCGTTCCTCGTGTCCCTCAAGAGCTCCAAGGACTTCGTGTCACAGACCTGTGGCGGACCTTCCCACCAGCTTCTCTCTCTTCAAGAACCTCGCCACGGTCCTGAAGGAGTACCGGCTCCAGGACAACTTCGTCAGCTCGTTCATCTACGCCGCGGTCGGCACCGTGGTCGTCGTCGTTGCGTCGTCCATGGCCGGGTTCAGCATCGTACGCCTGCGGCCGAAGTTCAACTTTCTCCTGTTCCTGGTCATCTACAGCGGTACCCTCTTCCCCTTCCAGATGTACCTGATCCCCGTCTACCGGCTCTTCAACACGCTGGGTCTCTACGACACGCGCACGGGCATGATCCTGATCTATTCGGCCATCTGCATCCCCTTCAGCCTGTTCGTGTACCGCGGCTTCTACACCACCATCCCCCGGGAGATCGAGGAGGCGGCAAAACTGGACGGCTGCGGTCCCGATCCGCTCCTTCGTTTCGGTCTTTCTTCCCCAGTCGCTGCCACCCACCGCGGTGGTCGCCCTCTTCCAGGCCACCTGGATCTGGAACGACCTTCTCTTCGGCATGGTGCTGTCCCGCACGCAGTACGTGCGGCCCGTCATGGTCGCCGTCGCGACGATGACGGGCTACGGCGGCGGAAACATCCCGTGGATCATGACGGCCGTCATCTTCACCTCCATCCCCACCATCGCGCTGTTCATCGGCCTGCGGAAGTTCTTCATCGAGGGGATGGTCATGTCGGTGAGCGGCTGAGCCGGCCGCGGCGCCGATAGCCTGCGCACGGCGGGCCCGCTATACTCCGCCCTATGCCCCCGGCACTGCGCGACCTCCTTGGCATCCTCGGGTCGTACGTCTTCGTGCTCGGCCTCATCGGGATCGCGACCCTTCTCATGCGCCGGGGGGTCATGAACGCCCACGCTGCGCGCAAGGTCATCCACGTCGGGGTGGCGCACTGGTGGCTCATCGCCATGGCCTTGTTCGACAATCCATGGATCGCTTCCATCGGCCCGGTGAGCTTCATCATTATCAACGGCGTCGACATCCGGCTGCGCCTCATGCGTGCCATGGAAGAGGGCGCTGACAAGCGCAATTGGGGAACCGTCTATTTCCCCGTTTCGCTTCTCCTCCTCGTGAACGTTTGCTGGCGCGGGCTCATGCCGCTGTGGGTCGGCGGCATCGGCATCCTGGTGCTGGGATGGGGAGACGGGCTTGCCGCCCTCGTGGGCGAGGCGAGCGGCGGTAAAGGCGTGCGCCTCTGGGGCGGCCGCAAGAGCCTGGCCGGTACCGCGACAATGTTCGGTGCGTCGTTCGCGGTCATCCTGGCATTCACGCTCCTGTTCAACCAGCACTATGGCGCACTCATTCCTGCGGTGGGCGTCGCAGCGTGCGTCGCGGCAGCCGCAACGGCCGTGGAGGTGCTGACGCCCCTGGGCGTCGACAACATCACGGTTCCCCTCGCGACATCTTTCCTCTACGCGGCGGTGTTCCTGTGACCCTCCTGGCGCTTCTTGGCATCGGCCTGGCCCTGAACGCCGCGGCGGCGGCCATTGCCTTTCGACGCGGGTCGGTGGACGCCGGCGGCGCGGTGGCCGGAACCATCGTCGCGACACTGATCTTCAGTTTCGGCGGTCCGCTGTTCTGGGTCCTGCTCATGGCGTTTTTCGTCACCGCCACGGCAGCGGGAATTCTCCGCCGGAGCGAGAAGGAATGGCTCTCCTCGATCCACCAGAAGGGGGAACGGCGCGACGCCCTGCAGGTGCTTGCCAACGGCGGTGTCGGTGCGCTCACCGCCGTTCTTTTCCGGCTCACCGGCGCCGGCATGGGCGGCAGCCTTCGCGGTGAGCTTCGCCGCCTCGAACGCCGACACCTGGGCGAGCGAGATCGGGATCCTGTCGCGCGGGACGCCCGTGTCTCCCGTCACCTTCCGACCCGTCCCGCGGGGCATCTCCGGCGGCATGACCCTGCTGGGAACGGGTGCCTCGCTCGGCGGAGCACTTCTCATCGGCCTTCTCTTCGGACTCGAAAACACGTTCCTGCACGCGCTGCCGGGCAGCTTCCCGCGGGTGCTCCTCCTCGTCACGGCATGCGGATTCGGCGGGTCTCTCGTGGACAGCGTCCTCGGGGCCTCGATCCAGGCGCGTTACGCTTCCCGCACGACGCCGGGGTCGGTCACCGAACGCCGCGCCGACGGGTCAGGACCGGCGAACCGTCTCGTCCACGGGATCGCGTGGGTCAACAACGACGTCGTGAACATCGCGAGCGGCATCGCCGCCTCGGCGGCTGGTTTCCTCCTCTCGCGTTGACTTCGGCCGTGTCCTCCCGCATAGTTCCCGCATGAAGCCCCGGTCCGCGAAGCCGCAGAACGAGCCCGTGGCTCCGGCCGCGGCCGCCACGGCGCGGCAGTGGTTCGCCCTCATCATCCTCGGCCTCGGCCTTGCCATCGTCATCATCGACGGGACCATCGTCAACGTCGTCCTCCCGTCCATCAGCCGGGACTTCGGCGCGAACCTGCGCGACCTGCAGTGGGTGAACTCGGTTTACGCGCTTGTCTATGCGGCGCTCATCGTGACCTTCGGCAGGGTGGGTGACCAGTTCGGCCGTCGTCTCATGTTCGTCATCGGCGTTTTCGTTTTCGTGGCAGGGTCGGTGCTCTCGGGGGCGTCCTCCTCCATCGGCATGCTGATCGGAGCCCGGGCCCTGCAGGGACTCGGCGCAGCCATGACGTCCCCGTCCACGCTCTCCATCATCTCCGGCACCTTCACCGGCCGGATGCGCGGGGTGGCCTTCGGTGTCTGGGGCGCCATCGCGGGGGCGGCCGCCGCGCTCGGCCCCCTCCTGGGCGGGTGGCTCACCACGGCCGCCAGCTGGCGCTGGGCATTCTACATAAACGTGCCCGTCGGCGCGGTGGCCGTGATCGGTGCGTGGCTCCTCGTGGACGAGTCCCGCGCGGAAGGGAAGGGGGCCGGCATCGATGTGCCCGGCATTCTCCTGATCTCCATCGGCGTCGGCGCGCTTGTGCTTGGCCTCATCCAGGGCCAGGCGTACGGGTGGCTCTCGCCGCACGGCGACTTTGCCCTCGGTTCATGGGCGTGGCCCTTCGAGGGTTTTTCCGTGTCCCTCGCCGCATTCGTCATCGCGGTCATCGGGCTGACGGGCTTCGTCTTGTGGGAAAACTCCCTGCGGCGCAGGGGGCGTGAGCCGCTGTTCGATTTCGGCCTCCTGGGCTACCGCAGCTTCCGGTTCGGTCTTCTCACGGTGGCGATAGTGGCGCTCGGGGAGTTCGGCATCATCTTCGTCATGTCGCTCTATCTGCAGGGGGTGCTCGGCTACACAGCGCTGAAGACGGGATTGACGTTCCTGCCATTCGCTGCGCTCACCCTGTTCGTCGCCCCCACCGCCGGCCTTCTTTCCGCGCGCTTCGGGCCGAAGTGGGTGGTGACGACCGGTATGCTCTTCGAGGCAGTGTTCATTTTCATCCTCAGCAGGGTCCTGGCCACGGACACTTCCCAGGGGACGATCCTCCTCATCCTCCTGGGGTACGGGGTGGGCGTCGGCCTTGCCATCGCACAGCTCACCAACATCGTCCTGAGCCAGGTGCCGCAGCAGAGACTCGGCGCCGGCTCGGGTGCGAACAACACCCTCCGGCAGGTCGGGGCCGCCCTGGGCATCGCCGTGATCGGGGCCGTCCTGAGCTCAACGCTTTCCCTTTCGGCGCAGGCGCACCTGGCAGACGTGGACGGGCTCCCCGGCATCGCCCAGGACGCCATCGTCGCCGCGCTGGACAAGGGCGCCACCATCGGCTCCCTCGGCGGCGTGACGGTTCCCGAGGGCATGGGCGATCCGACGACCATCGCAGCCGTCGGGGCCGCGATCCGGGATGCCTTCATCGATGCGAGCAGGGCCGCGGCCCTGATCGCAAGTATCTTCGTTCTCCTGGGCGCCGTGAGCTCGCTCCTCATTCCCCGAACGATGCGCCGGGAGGCTGCGCCCGGGGAAGGGGGACGCGCATGTATAAGAAGATCGTGGTTCCTCTCGACGGCTCAACAGCGGCGGAATGCGTCCTGCGGCACGTGGGCTCCGTGGCCGGCAAGGGCAGCGAGATCGTGCTGGTCCGTGTCGTCGCCCTGCCGCACTACGACTACATGCTGCGCGACGCGCAGCTCTCCGCGTGCCTCGACGACGAGTTCTCGATGGAAGCCTCCGACTATTTGAAGGAAAAAGCACGGTCGCTGAAGGTCGCCGGCGCTACCGTCACCACGTGCGTGCTCCCCGAGCAGGGACCGATCGCCGTGGTCGTGCAGGAGTTCGCAAAGAAGGCAAAGGCCGACCTGATCGCGATCTCCGCCCACGGGAAGACGGGGCTGATCGGGAGGCTCATGGGGAGCGTCGCTGACCGCATCGTGCACCACGGCGGCATCCCGGTGCTGCTGGTGCATCCGTAGCCAGGGATGGCGAGGAGGCGCGAGCACAGGGATGTGCGAAAGCGCGTCCGTAGGGCGGCAGGCGTTTCGAAGAAACGCCGGGAGCCCATAGCTCGCTACCCTACAGGCGCCCCTCGGCGGCCCGCCGGGCGGCCTCAGCGAGAATTGACACTGTCTGGGTGGCGCCGAAGCGCGACGCTCCCACTGCCCGGACAGCCAGGGCATCATCCAGCGTTCGAACGCCTCCCGCGGCCTTGATCCGGACGCGCGGCGAGCATGATGCTCGCATGAGCTTCAGATCCTCGATGGTGGATCCCGACTTCGCGAATCCCGTCGAGGTCTTCACGAAGTCGGCGCCCGCGCGCTCGCTGATACGGCATGCCGTGACCTTCTGCTCGTCGGTGAGATAGGCGTTCTCCAGGATCACTTTCACGAGCGCACCGGCCGCGTGGGCGATGTCGCAGAGAGCGCGGATCTCGTCCTCCACGTACGAGGATTCCCCGCTCCTGAGCTTTCCGATGTTCAGGACCATGTCGAGCTCCACGGCGCCCGCTGCCAGCATCTCGCGCGCCTCGGAAAGCTTCGTCGCAGGGGTGCAGGACCCGTGCGGGAACCCGATCACGGTGGTCAGCAGGACAGGGGAGCCGCGCAGCTCGCGGGCGCACAGGGTGACATCCGATGGCCGCGCACAGACCGAGATGCAGCGGTTCTCGATGGCGATGCGGCAGCCGTCCCTGACTTCCGCATCGGTCAGCTCCGGCCGCAGGAGGGAGTGATCGATCATGTCGGCGATATCCTGGACTCTGAGCATGGGAAACCTTCCTGTCTGACCGCTCAGCGTGCGTTGGCCGTCAGACCATGCTGCTGGAACCACCCGGCGATCTCTTCCATATGCTCTCGCGTGGGTGAGGCCAGGCCGTTGAGCCGGTACGTTTTGCCGACCCGGGGATACTTCGTCTCGCCAAGCCCGTGGTAGGGCAAGAGGGTGATTTGCATGACCCGCTTCATCCCGGCGAGGTACTGCGCGGTCCGGTCGACGTTGTCCCGACCGTCGTTGATGCCGGGAATCACCGGGATGCGGATTTCGATCGGGAGCCCTCGCGCGTCGATCCGCGCGAGGTTCTCGCGGATGAGCTCGTTCGGGACCCCCGTATACTTCGCGTGCGCCTCGGTATCGGCGAGCTTGAAGTCATACAGGACCAGGTCCACGAACGGCAGGACCTTCTCGTAGTCCGTCCACGGGGCGTAGCCGCACGTGTCCAGGGCGGTGTGAAATCCCTCTCCCTTGCACGCGCGCAGCACGGCGGTGGTGAACGCCACCTGGCGAAGCGGCTCGCCGCCCGAGAGCGTGATGCCCCCGCCTGAGGTTTCATAGAAGGGCGCATCGCGCCGCAGCTCGTCCATGGCATGCTCGACGGTGATCTCCCGGCCTTCCATGACCAGCGCCTCGGCATAGCAGGTCTGCACGCATCGCCCGCAGGCTTCGCACTTCTCGCGGTGAAGGGCGCGCGAGCCGTCGGCACGCTTCTCGTGCACGCCGTTCGGGCACACGTCGAAGCAGCGGCCGCAGCCGATGCATTTCTCCTCGAACAGGGCAAGCTGGGGCCGCGGCGAGATCGACTCGGGGTTGTGACACCACCAGCACGAGAGCGGGCAGCCCTTGAGAAAGAGGGTGGTGCGGATGCCGGGTCCGTCGTGGATGGCAAATCTCTCGATGTCGAAGATCATGCCCAGCGGCGTCGTTGCGTCGTTTCCCATCGGCGGAACTATAGCGGATTTCTGGTGCACGCGGCTATCCGGGAGCGGGCGGGAAATGGGCCCAGAAGGACTTGAACCTTCGACCAACGGATTATGAGTCCGTCGCTCTAACCAACTGAGCTATGGGCCCCGGCCCCTACCCTACCCAAATGCACCGCGCTGTCAAGTTGTGTGCGTGAGACGCGCGTGGCCACGGCATGCCGAGCCACCCGCGGATGCGGAGTGAGCGATGATCAGGCCGCCAGGACCGGTCCCGTGAGAAATGTCACGTCGACCGTCCCTGCACCGAGGCGCGGGATCAGCCATGCAACGCTGGACACGAGGCTGGCTCCTGCAACTCCGGCCGTCCAAAGCCACGGTGAAACGGCACCGGCCTTCGGCCAGACCTGCGCGTCGTATCCCGTCAGGGTGAGCGGCACGGCCGCAACGGCGCCGACGCACCAGAATACCGCGTTCGCCATACTCGGATTTCCGACGGCCGCGCCCGCGGCGCCGTTCATGGCCAGGTGAATGGCGACCCTGGGCCCCACGGCAAATGTCCCCATGATCGCGATCAACCTTATACATGATGTTCGACGCCCGGGCAACTGGAGGTGAGCGTCCCTTTCCCGCTTCGTTGACACCGGGCCCGGCGCCCGACTATCCTCGGCTCATCGCCGGCGTGATGAAATGGCAGACATGCCAGACTCAAAATCTGGTGGGTGGCAACGCCCGTGTCGGTTCAAGTCCGACCGCCGGCATATAATTCCTTCTATGCTTGACCCTTGCGGCCCAACTTCGATAATAGAAGCTGAATTGAGACAACTGCGGAGGAAAGAAATATGGCGATAGTGCTAGTCGTATATCATTCCCTGTCAGGAAGCACGGAAAAGATGGCGAAGGCATTCGCCGAAGGCGCGAAGAGCGTCCCCGGCACTGAAGTCGTTCTCAGGAAGGCATCGGAAGCGACCCTTGAGGACCTGCTGCGCTGCGGTGCCGTGGCTTTTGGAAGCGCAGATTACTTCAGCTATGTCGCCGGGGCGCTCAAAGATTTCTTCGACCGGACATTCTACCCTTCTCAGGGCAAGGTCACTGGTAAACCGTATGCTGCTTTCGCGACCGGTGGAGGAGGCGGCGATACGGTCCTTGCGGTTCTGGATCGCTTGTGCGGCTCTTTCAAACTGAAGAAGGCCGTCAACGGAGTGTCTGCCGCGGGAGTGCCGTCCTCTGAGGTGCTGAAAGAATGCAAGGAAGCCGGAAAGCAGCTTGCAAAGTCCGTGTCGAAGTGACGGGATCTCATGATGAGTACAATCGAGAGTAGCCTGATTGTTTTCTGATGCGGTCGACTCACCGGCTTTCTGAAAGCCCGTGCTCTGAGGTGGGGTAGAGCAATAGTACGGATGGAGCGGTCGTTTTCGACTTTTGATTTCAAGTGTTCGCTTCCTGAAAACTCTGCCAAGTCGACATGAACTGTGTAAGATATCTCCAATCCGAAAGCTTCAACCAACGGCTCTATCGGCTCTATCGCTCCACACTCGCAACGGCAGTGTCACGTCTCATATTGTCTTGACCTAAAGTATGCGTGTGGCGTCGATGAGTTTCTTTCTCTTGAGGTGATCGTCACGCTCCTCCAGAGCTTCGGGGCCGCCGATAGCTCCTGAATCGCGCTTCTGTCGCTACTTCCCGCGGGTGCCCCACAGGCCCAGCAGCCAAAGCAACGCGCCCCTCCTCATCAACCGAGACAGAAGGCATATACCCTACATTCCCCAGATGATTTTTGCTGCCAAATGCGTCATTGTGGTACTATTGCCTGTTTATGAAGGGATAACACGGTTTAAAGGCCCTGAAAAGCGGAGGACCCAATTGGTGAAGGCAGGAAACAGGGGTTGCGGGTAGATTTCGAAATCGTTCACGTTCGTGAGGCCGCTATTGAAGGAAGCGTAAGGTATGGTTCCCGAAATTTATCATGACTACTTCGCGGCGAGCGTGGGCGCGGTAGGAGCGCTTGTCGGACTTTTGTTCGTTGCCATCTCGCTTGCCCCGGAACAAACTGTCAGAGAAGGTGCGCCGCCTGAGAAACGCGCGCTGGCGGCAAATGCGTTCACCGCACTCCTGAACGCCTTCTTCGTATCCATGTCTGCTCTTCTTCCGCATGCCAATGTGGGCTACACCGCTGTGGTTGTAAGCGCGGTCGGGATCATCACGAGTTTCATGCTCGGATGGGAGTTGTTTACTCACCCCGCCAGGTGGCAACGCCTTCTTCTCCGTGCTGGCTTGCTTCTCGCAGGCTTTCTGATTTATGGATTCGAGTTCTATTGCGGAGTGAGTTTGGTGCGCTCGCCGGAGGCGACTCGCTATGTTGGTTTTATCGCAAGCCTCTTGATGGTATTGTTCGCGCTTGGTCTGACACGTGCATGGCAACTGCTTGGGGGCAGGCGATTCTTCGCAAGTCGCCGCCTGCTACGTCGACTGCCTCGAGAAAACGATCCGCATCATCAGGCTCGTCCAGTGAAAAGCTCTCACGCATCTGGCAAACAGCGACGCTGAACTTTTGGAAAGAGTCGAATCGGATTTTCCCTGCGAATTGGATTTGGGATTCATTCCGGACCATGTCAGCCCGCGGGAACGATTGTTCGGGCTGCTCAGCCATGACGGCTCCTTCCACCATCAGATACCCTTGAACTGCCAATGTTACGTTTGAACTAAACTGGCCTCTTTTTATCGAGATAAACAGGACAGGAGATTCTTGGCATGGAGAATGCCTCCACCCTTGCACGGTGAGATGTAAAGGTGTTCTCTACACCCCTTTGGAGCCTCTTTGGATATTCGCGGCTCCGCTCTTTGCTGGGACCTCGCCTTCCGTTGCCAGCCGAATTCGTAGCCCAGAAAACGGCTGGGACTGTTTGGGATGTTCTTCTGGGACAACATCGCCCAGGAAGAGGTTGTGCTGTTCTTGCTTGAAGTCCTGCGCCACCTCCGAGGCCACGTGATCGCCCTGCTGGACAACGGCAGTATCCACACGGGAGCTCCCCTTCGGAATCTCTGTCGCAGCTACCCCCGGCTCCACGTGGAGTACTTCCCCGGCGACGCGCCAGAATTGAACCCCGACGAAGCGGTCTGGGCACTGCTGAAGGGCAAGCTCGCCAACGGACGGCCTGACGATCTGGAGAAACTTGCCGACCGACTACAAAGCGAGTTCAGGAACGTTGCCCAATCGCAGCCGGCACTCCACGGCTGTATCCGCCAGTCGGGGTTCGCCGTTTCATTGCCCTGATCATTGCATTAATTAGGCTAATTTCAATAAAGAAGCGTGCAGTCCAGAAAAGCGTGCAAAGTCCTGCCGGATTAGCGTGAGACGTGACAGACGAAGAACCGTCGAAAGTCTTGTTTTTCACCCATCGCCAGCCAGGCATATGGTGCCCATAGACCAGCGTGGATAATCGCCTCTCCCAACGCCTCGTCAGGCTCTCCTGACTTGAATGACCTCACTGTTCTACGGTGCTCGATAATGCTATCGAGAATCCTGTTTGCTTCTTCAACCGTGCTCTTCCCTCTGTTCTCCTAATGAGATGTCGGTCCGTGTGATTACCCCCGCTCAGTCCTCAATACCGTCCCCTACCAGACATAGGGAATGAGTCGGTACCTCACCTTCTTTACGTATTTCTTGTATCCCTTCAGCCCCTCGATCAATAGCTTCTCCTCATTCCTGATCCTGAAGGTTAGCAGGAATGGTATGCAAAAAGCAGGAATCAGCGCCCAATAGGAGCCGAGGACCAACGGAGAGGCACAGAACATTATAGCGAAGGCAGAATACATCGGGTGCCGAATCACAGAGTACATGCCCGTGTCTATGAGTTTCTGATCCTTTTGAATCTCTACGACTCGGGAAGCGTAGCTGTTCTGCTTCATCACCAAAAAGACCCCGAGGAACCCCACAGACATCAGGAGCGCTCCAACGACGAAAAGCCACAAGGGTACCCTCGACCAGCCAAGGCGGTAGTTGAATCCGGCGATCACCATCATCGCCAAGGCACAGAGGACGAGAAGAATCATTACGACTCGCTGAGCGATTTCCTCTTCGTTTGCCTGTAGACGTTTCCCGGCATAGGTCGGATTCGTCACGGCGAAATAAACCAGAACGGAAGCAAACTCGACGACAAAAAGCCCGAGAAAGAGCCATGCGTTCCAAAATTCAAATGATCCAGCCGGGGGAAGAGAGAAAGCCCAAAGAGTACTACCGCCAAAGCCACATTCAGGAGCAACCTCACGAAGAGCATCGCCTTTCGTGGTTTGCCTGCCTTCCTTTTTGCCATAAATGCGTTGTCCACTTTCTGCCTGTGCCTCATCCGCGTGCCTCGAACTGGACCGTTCTGTGTCCTTCCTGCTATGTTTTCTTCATCATTTTCGCGGCGAAGTCCTTTGCCCCTTCCACATCCTCACGGCTCGGATGGCGAAGGTTGAAGAATAAGAACTTTCCTTTGCACACAAAGTTTTCTCCAAGAACTGACAATCCCGCGTTCTTCACCAATACATTCAGCTTGTCGATCGATGAGGCGAAGGCATATGTCCCAAATGTCGCTACCTTGCGGACCTTCTTCTTGTCGATGCCTGAAAGGAACTGCTTTATTGAAGGATGAAAATCATGATTGTAGGTAGCATAGATCGCTCCTCCGAGGAACAACACATCGACATTCTCAGTGATCTTGCAGGACTCGGCAGTCTCCGCCTTCCCTCCGACAGATTCCGCAATCGCCTCTGCGATTTTTCGCGTGTTCCCTGTTTTTGAAGTATAGACAACTTTGGCTATCATGCGAGTCCTTCCTTCTTTGGTGGTGACCTGCTGAGATTCTATGACAAAATGTCTCATTCGTAAATCCCAGAGCATAGAAAGGTAGCCACTCCATCGGTCTTGACAACCTGCTTGGAGGCTATAGAGTAGAAAGAAGCGGAAAGGTCTCCTCTGACTTCCAGGCATCTGTCAGGGTGTTGGCTATCAACGGGAGATGCATATGACGCTTTTATCCGATAGGCGAAGTGAGGGGAAACGCCTTTACACGACAATAATGCCAAAGGGGCAACGGTTGCAAGTTGATACCGTTCGTCGGCTTCACAAATTGTCCGAGGCACGGATAATATCCCATGATATTGAAGGGCTTTGACAAGTTCCGAGAGAAGGTGCCGATGTTGTCGGGCCTGTACTTCCCCGAGGAAAGCAAGATTCAGATCAGCAAAATCTACGAAGCTCTGCGACACCCCATTTATGCAGCTGTGATAATGCTCAATGTTGCTGCGAGCTTCTCAACATTCACCTTGTTCTCAATTATTCTCTGCGCCTTCTTCATATTGGGCTTCTGGATTCATGTTCGATTTGTCGAAGAGAAGGAACTTCTCGACGGGTTCGGTCCGTCCTACATCGAGTACAGGCGGAAGGTTCCAGCCTTCTTCGTCAGCCCAAGAAGGGTTGGGACTTTTTTAAGGTGCCTTTCTAAGGGTGGAGAAGTGACTGACGGGGCGGCACTGAGCAGACAAGGGAGATTCGGTGACATGATCCTATCGAAAGCCAGCAAGACGTGAAGTATCGCCTGACCCATCAATTGAGATCGTTTCTTCTGCCAGTCGGGGTGGCTGGTGTCGTCCCTTTCTTTCTTGTTGTACGGTTCAGCCCATTTCGACTGCGACACTCCATTCAAATGCCCCTTCTTCAGCCGCCAATCGGGGTAGCTCTATTCCTGTTTGGGCTGTTGCTACTGGTCGCTGCAATCCGTCTGATAATCACGCGCGGCAGGGGAACACTTGCGCCTTGGAAACCGACACAGAAGCTTGTCACGGAGGGCGTGTACGGATACCTCAGGAATCCGATGATCTCGGGAGTTGGTTTCATGATCCTTGGAGAAGCAGTCGCGTTCAACAGCTTGCAGCTGTCTGTCTACCTCCTATGCTTTTTCGTCGTCAATACTGTCTACTTCAAGCTCGCCGAGGAACCGGGGCTGCTGAAGAGGTTCGGTGATGAGTACAAGGAATACAGGGCGAACGTTCGGATGTGGATACCGCGATTGAAGGCATGGCACCCCAGGGATTTCACCGCCCAAGAGGACAACAGGGCTTCAGAGTGAATCAAGCCTTTCTTGAGAGGATCGTCCATCAGTTTTCACTTGATCGACACGGCATCCATGGCATCGAACACTGGATCAAGGTCTATGAAAACGGGCATCGCCTCGCATAAAATACGGATGCAAATGTAAACGTCATTATCTGGTTCGCCATTCTTCACGACAGCCAACGAGTCAGCAACGCAGGGGACATCGATCACGGAGCAAGAGCGGTTGCCGACGCTCGTAAGCATCGAAGAGATGTTGACCTCAACAATGACGAGTTCGGTCTCCTGGTGAATGCGATTTCATCTCACACCGAAGATGTGGTCCCTGAGCTACCGCTACGCGTCCGTCGCAGATAGTGCACAGAGAGAGTCTCTCCTCGGTGCGGGACAGGCAGCCGTGAACGCCTGTGATGCTCTCAACTTTGGCACAGGCGTCTTCTGGAGCTTCAACCTCGTGACGGTTGCCGGGCTTCTCTTTTCCATCATGATGTTGAAGGGCAGCGAATTCGGCGACGCAACGGCCTGGCTGGGGATCACCGCAAACGTCCTGGGGTTGGGATACTTCTTCGCTGCCGCTCACGTTCATTCCGCTGTCCTTTTCTGCTTCTGTCCTGTTGGTGCGGTACTTCCGTATAAGTCTCAGGCTCTTGCGAATGTCCTCAAAGGCATAATGGTGCAACGCGATCCATGGCTATCCGGTCTTGATGGTCAACGGCAGCTCCATCTCGTGGAGCCCTGGATCGGCAGGGAAAGGGATCTCCCGGCACTCCCGACTTGCGGCCGCCGTGCTATACTCTGCGCACGGAGTCCCCATGAACACCTTCGAACAGATCATCGACGCCGCTCGCGCAGCGGGGCCGGCGCGGTTCGTCGTGGCCCAGGCCGCCGACGCGACCATCCTGGAGGCACTGGCGCTCGCCCGGGATGCAGGCTTCGGGAGGCCCATCCTCGTGGGACGCCGATCGGAGATCGAGGAAGCGGCGCGGGAGCGCGCTGTCACGACCACGGGCTGGGAGATGGTCGAGCCGGCAACGCGGCAGGAGGCTGCCTCCGAGGCCGTCAAGATGGTGGCGCGCGGCGACGGCGACATCCTCGTGAAAGGACTCCTGCAGAGCGCCGACCTCCTGCGGGCCGTCCTGTCGAAGGCGAACGGGCTCGCCACCGGGCGCACCCTCTCGCACGTCGGCGTCTTCCGGTTTGCCGAGTCCGACCGGTTCTATTTCGTCACGGATGCCGCCCTCAGCATCGCCCCGGACTACGCGCAGAAAATCGACATCGTGCAGAACGCGGTGGACCTCGCGCACAAGCTGGGGATCCCGATGCCGGTGGTGGCCATCCTCTGCGCCATCGAAACGGTGAACCCGGAGATGCCGGCCACGGTGGATGCCGCCTGCCTCGCCAAGATGGCCGAGCGTGGCGCCATCCGGGGAGCGCGCGTGGAAGGTCCGCTCGCGCTGGACAACGCGGTGAGCGTGGAAGCGGCGCGTCACAAGGGTATCACGAGCGAGCTGGCGGGGCGTGCCGACATCCTCGTGGCCCCGAACATCGAGGCAGCGAATATCCTCTACAAGGCCCTCATCTTCTTCGCGAAGGCGGAGGAAGCCGGGATCGTCATGGGAGCGAGGGCGCCCATCGTGCTGGCATCGCGGAGCGATTCGGTGCGCAACAAGCTCTACTCGCTGGCGCTCGGAGCGCTGGCCCGCTGATCCGCCGCGCCGCGGCGCTCCCGTGCCGTTGCTTGACAGTGCAGCGCCGCATCTTCACAATTCGGTCGTGAACAAGAGCCGCGCCCTCGCCATGATTCTCCTGCTTTCCGCCGTCCCTGCCCGGCTTCGGTCAGGCCACGCGGATCATGTCGGCAAACCAGTTCTTTGCCACCCTCAGCGATCACTACGCAGGAATCAAGTCCTACGAGGCCACGGTCAGCTTCAAGCAGGACACGACCACGTCGAGCGGGCGGCTCTCGTACAAGGCTCCCGACAAGCTGAACATCCGGTTCGACATCCCGTCCGGCCAGGTCATCAATTTCGACGGGAAAAAGCTCGACGTGAGCCTGCCGTCGCAAAAGGTCTGGCTGGAACAGGAGTACAAGGCCTTGCCGGATGACCAGCTTGCCGGCATAGCCACGGGCCCGGGGCTGGCGGTCCTGAGGGCCCAGTACTCGGTAGCGTACCTGGTCAGTCCTGACCCGGTCCCGCTGGACAAGGATACCAACGAGCTCGTCACGAAGCTGAAGCTGGTCGCCTCGGCGAGCACGAGTTATTCCGACATGATCGTGTCCGTGAAGGACCAGCTCATCCGCCGCATCGAGGCCACCCTGACCAACGGCTCCACCATGGTGGTGGACTTCACCAACATGAAGCCGAATGCCGCGGTCCCGGACCAGCGGTTCGTGTTCGTGGCTCCGGGAGATTACGAGCTGGTGAAGAACTGGCTTTTCGACCCGACGAAATGACGCTGCGCTGAGAAAGAGGGCCCGCGCGCGGGCCCCTCTTTTTCGATCCCTTTTATTCCTTCATTTCCTTGAACAGCAGCACCGCGTTGTGCCCGCCGAAACCCAGGGCGTTGGAGATGACAGCCCGGATGCGGCCGTTGTAGCCCTTGTGCGGGACGTAGTCCAGGTCGCACGCGGGGTCCGGGTTTTCCAGGTTGCGCGTGGGCGGGAAGAACTGGTCCTGGATGGCGAGCACCGACACGATGGCTTCCACCCCGCCGGCCGCGCCGAGAAGGTGCCCGTGCATGGACTTCGTGGAGGAGACTTTCACTTTCTTCGCGTGATCGCCGAACACCGCCTTGATGGCCCTCGTCTCGATGGGGTCGTTGATCGGCGTCGAGGTGCCGTGCGCGTTGATGTAGTCCACGTCGGCCGGGGTGAGACCGCCCCCCGCGATGGCCAGGTGCATGGCCCGGATGGCCCCGCGGCCCTCGGGGTGCGGCGCGGTGAGATGATTCGCGTCACAGGTCGCCCCGTAGCCGCCGAGCTCGGCGTAGATGGTGGCGCCGCGCTTCTTCGCGTGCTCCAGCTCTTCCAGGATGATGATGCCGGCTCCCTCGGACATGATGAAGCCGTCCCTGTCCCTGTCGAACGGGCGGCATGCCTTGTCCGGCGCGTCGTTGCGCGTGCTTACCGCCTGCAGCTGGCAGAACCCCGCCAGTCCCAGCCCGGTGAGTGGCGCCTCGGTGCCGCCCGGCGATCATGATGTCCGCCGTTCCTTCGCGGATGATGGTGAAGGCGTGCCCGATGGCGTCGTTGGAGGAAGCGCACGCGGTGACCACCACGGAGCAGGGGCCGAAGGCGCTGAACTTGATGGCAACATTCGCCGCGGCCTCGTTGGAGATCATCATGGGCACGAACAGCGGGTGCATTGCCTTGGGTCCGCGGTCCTGGACGCGCTTCGCCTGCGCCTCGAGGGTCTCGATGCCGCCGATGCCGTTGCCCAGGATGACGCCGAACTTCTCCGGGTCCGCCTGCCCGGGGGCGAGCTTCGCGTCGGCCATGGCCTCGATGGCCGCCACCATGGCGAACTGCGTGAAGCGGTCCATGCGGCGCGCTTCCTTGGTCCCCAGCGCCGCTTCCGGCGCGAAGGCGCGCGCCTGGCCCGCGATCTTGGAGGTGAAGTCGGTGGTGTCGAAACGGTCGAGGACGGTGATGCCGTTCTCCCCGGCCTTGATCGCGCGCCAGAAATCCTTCACGTTCGTGCCGAGGGGGTTCACGGTCCCCATGCCGGTGATCACAACTCGTCGGGGCATTTTTTCTCCTTCAACCCATCACATCGAAAGCCCGCCGTCGACGGGGATGACCTGGCCCGTGATGTAGGCCGAGCCGTCGGAGGCGAGAAAGACCGCCAGCGCGGCGACATCGGACGGCACGCCCACCCGCGAGAGCGGGATGCCTGCCACGAGCGTCTCGCGGGCCTTCTCGTTCAGAGCCTTCGTCATGTCCGTCTCGATGAAGCCCGGCGCGATGGCGTTCACCCGGACGCCGCGCGAGGCCACTTCCCTGGCGAGGCTCTTGGAAAAGCCGATGAGCCCTGCCTTGGAAGCCGCGTAGTTGGTCTGGCCGCCGTTGCCCATGATCCCGCTCACCGAGGAAACGTTGATGATCGAGCCGGCACGCTGCTTGATCATGGTGCGTGCCACGGCGCGCGAGGTGAGAAAGGCGGAGGTCAGGTTCGCCCGCAGGACCTCTTCCCAGTCCGCCGTGGGCATGCGGAAGATGAGGCCGTCGCGCGTGATGCCCGCGTTGTTGACGAGGATGTCCACCCCGCCCGCTTCCGTCACGATGGCCTCGATGGCCTTCGTGATCTCCTCTTCCTTCGTGATGTCCACCGACTGCCAGTGCAGGGCGCCGCCGGATGCCCGCGCCGCTTCTTCTAAAGCCGCCTGGTTGTCGGCAGGCTTCCGCGAGAGGCTGTAGACCACGGCGCCCTCGCCGAGGAATGCGCTCACGATGGCGTTCCCGATGCCGCGGGACCCGCCGGTGACGATGGCCCGCTTTCCCTTCAGTATCATGCCGTTGCCTCCAGGACTTTCCCGATGCTCTCGAGGGTGCCTGCCGGGGAGCACTTTGCCTCGGGGCGCAGGGCCCGGAAGAGCCCCGTCAGCACGGTGCCCGGACCGCCTCGAGGAAACGGTCGAAACCCTCCGCGAGGAGCGATTCCTCCACTGACACCCAGCGGACGCTGGATACCAGCTGCTCGCCGCAGAGCTTCCTGGCCTCGGCACCCGTCTGGATGCGTTTCCCGGTCACGTTCGAATAGACCGGCAGCCGGGGATCGCTGAACGTGTACGCCTTGAGAGCATCGTCGAACGCGGCGCGCGCCTTTGCCATGAGCGGTGAATGGAAGGGTCCCGAGACCTGCAGGCGCACGAAGCGCTTGGCTCCTGCCGCTTTCAGGGCTGCTTCCGCGGCTGCCAGGCCCGACGCGGTGCCTGAGACCACCACCTGGGACGGGCTGTTGTGGTTGGCGACATAGGCCCCGGAACCGGCAAGCCCTTCAACGATCTGGAATGCCTTGTCGGCAGGCAGCCCGAGAACGGCTGCCATCCCTGCGGCCCCGGAGCTGGTGCCTGCTCCGGCCGCGGCGCCGTTGGCGCCTGCTGCATCGAGCTGGCGGGCTGCTGTTTCCATGAAATCGCCGCGCGCTTTCACGATTGGAAACACGTCCTCCAGGCTGATGACCCCGGCCTCGCAGAGGGCCGCGTATTCGCCGAGGCTGAACCCCGCGCATCCGTCCATGGGTGTCCCGTTCTCCCGGAGCCATGCGCTCGAGCATAGGTTGGCGAGGGTGATAGCGACCTGTGTCTTGTCGGTTGCCTTCAGATCTTCTGCAGTGGACTCGAAAAGCAGCTTCTGGGTGTCCATTCCGGCCGCGTCAGAGGCTTTTGTGAACAGATCCTTGACGCGGGAGCTCCTCTCCCACAGGTCTTTTGCCATGCCGGGATATTGGGCGCCCTGTCCGGGAAAGAGGAAGCAAGTCTTCATATCGGACCAAAATACCACGCGGTGCGATTTCTGGTCAAGGCAGGCGCCCTGTCGCCACCTAAGTGTTTATGATAAATAGACATCCGAAAAGCTGACTGAAATATCAGCATACACCAAACACCCGGTAGTGGTTGACCCTCAATTTCAATCCCATTACTATGTGCGGCATGCAGGCAGTGATCCGGGCCGTGGATTTCGCCGTTCCAAGCAGGCGGATGGCCAATGATGAGTTTTCCGCCTTCGTGGACACTTCCGACGAGTGGATACGGTCCCACACCGGCATCGGGTTCCGCCATGTCGCGGAATCCTCCCTGGCAACCTCTGACCTGGCTGTTATGGCCTGCCAGAAGGTGCTCCAGAAGACTGCTTTCAAGGCCGAGGACATCGACCTGGTCCTCGTGGCAACAGCAACGCCGGATTTCGTAGGGTTTCCGTCCGTGGCGTGTATCGTCCAGGATAAGATCGGGGCGAAAAACGCGGCTGCGATGGACGTCGGTGCCGGCTGCACGGGATTCATCTACGCCCTGGAGACGGCCAAGAGCTTCATTCTCTCAGGAAGCGCAAAGAATGTGCTGGTCACCGGTGCTGAAACTCTGACGCGAGTCATCAATTGGCAGGACCGCAACACCTGCGTTCTTTTCGGCGATGGGGCTGGATCGGCCCTGGTGTCGGCGGAGGAGGGCAACGGCAACCGCGGTATATTGAAATCGATGCTCCGGGCTGACGGCTCAGGCGCCCGGCTTCTCGAGCGGACTGTCGGCGGGTCCCGTTTTCCTTTCACCGAGGGCACAACCGACCTGTCTGGGACCTGCCTCAAGATGGATGGCCGGCAGGTTTACAACTTCGCCGTGAAGGTGGTTTCGGAAGGGATCGTGGAGATGATGGAGGCCAACCATCTCGGGCAGGATGACCTTGCCTGGATCGTGCCCCACCAGGCGAACGTGAGGATCATCGAGGCTGCTGCCAGGAGATCGAAGATCCCCATGGAGAAGTTCTTCATGAATATAGAAGAGTACGCGAACACCTCGGCGGCCTCCATCCCCATCGCCCTCTCCGAGATGTGCGCGAAGGGGCTCCTGAAAAAGGGAGACCTGCTACTGACCTTCGGTTTCGGGGCCGGCCTGACCTACGGGGGCAACCTCATCCGGTGGTAGCGTCCGGGTAAACACCACCCGGGCGCCATGGAAATCCTCCAGCAAGACCTGTCCCCGGCGCACGGGAAGGTCCACCCGCATCCTGTACAGGGAGAGCAGCAGTTCCTTTACCTCTGCCCGGGGCACCGCCGCATCCGTCCGGACAGGGGCGCACGGAAAATCCCCAGACGATGTCGGCACGACCGCGGTGACGATCCGCTTCGGCGCCAGCACTTCCTCCCTGCCATACAGCTCTCCGCGCGCGCAGCGATTGCCGGACACTGTCACGACGCCGTCGGCTGCCTGCGCCACCATGAGCCGGCAGGCAATGGGACACGCGATGCAGACGAGCTCGGCAGGTGCTGCGCCGCTCATCGGATTGCCACTTCCATGCCAGCGCGCGTTCCCGGTGCCGGCATGACGCCGCGTTCCAGCGTGAAACGGATCATCTCGGAAGGCTGCACGTGGGGGAGCCGCCGGGTCCTGATCACCTGGCCGTCCACGCTCACCTCCAGGCGCGCATCATTCTTCACCACGAGCGGCCGCAGGAAGAACACGTTCTCGCGGTCAGCGGCGCAGGCCTGGGGCACGACGTAACGGACGTTTGCGCCCGCGCTCACCGGGAGGCCAGCGGCCGTACCCGGCTCGCGGGCGGCGCGTCCCCCGCCGCCGGTCGCGGGCATGCCGCCCTCAGTTCCCGGACCCG
Source organism: uncultured Spirochaetota bacterium (assembly GCA_963768665.1). GTDB lineage: Bacteria > Spirochaetota > Spirochaetia > SZUA-6 > Fen-1364 > Fen-1364. The sequence goes on from CAVYIU010000012.1 coordinate 86,796, forward strand.
TGCCTGCCAGCCATGCTGCCGCGCGCTCACCGCAACGCCGCGACTCTTCCGTCACGAAGTCCACGAGGTCGTGGACGTGCAGGACGTTCCCGCACGCGAAGATCCCTTCCTGTCCTGTCATGAGGTCAGCGTCCACGCGTGGGCCCGCGGTGGCTTCGTGGATGGGAACCCCGGCAGCGCGGGAGAGCTCGTTCTCCGGAATGAGGCCCACGGAGAGGAGCACCGTGTCACACGGGATGCGGAAGCTCCGGCCGCCTGCCGGCCTGCCGTCCTCCAGGGGCGCCACTTCCACGGCTTCCACCCTGTCGCGGCCCTCGATCCTGCTCACCACGTGGCCGAGATGGAGCGGTATGGAATAGTCGTTCAGGCACTGCACGATGTTGCGCGCGCTGCCCGACGGGTAGGGCTGTATCTCCACCACCGCGGGGACCTCGCACCCCACGAGCGTCATGCGCCGCGCCATGATCAGCCCGATGTCCCCCGAGCCGACGATGACGACGCGCCTGCCCGGGATGCACCCCTCGATGTTCACCAGGCGCTGCGCGAGCCCCGCGGTGAATACCCCCGCCGGGCGCGTGCCCGCGATGGCGACATTTCCCCGGTTGCGCTCCCGGCAACCCATGGCAAGCACGATAGCGCGGGCCTGCAGCTGGACGACGCCGAGCCTCCGCGAAAGCGCGGTCACCATCCTGCGCCCCGGCTCACCGGTGATCTCGGTGACGGTGGCATCCAGCTGGACGTCGATGCCTGCCGCCGTGACCGGCCCGATGAAACGCTCGGCGAACTCCGGCCCGGCGAGGTCCTCGCCGAACTCGTGCAGCCCGAACCCGCTGTGGATGCACTGCAGCAGGATGCCGCCGAGGAACGGGTCCCTCTCGACGATGGTCACGCGCGCGCCGCCGGCGTGCAGGGCGAGCGCCGCTGCCATGCCCGCGCTGCCGCCGCCGATGACCACCGCGTCCACCTGCCTGCTCACCATCGGGCGTCCCCCACCCTGCCCAGCACCAGCTCGCTGCCGGGGCCGTGCTTCGTGATGCGCTCGAGGGGCAGCCCGGTCTCGCGGCATATGATCTGCATGATGCGGTACGTGCAGAACCCTCCCTGGCACCGTCCCATGCCCGCGCGCGTGTAGTACTTGATGCCGTCCAGGGTCAGGTGCCCCTTGCGGATGGCCTCCACGACCTCCGCCTCGGACACGCCTTCGCAGCGGCAGACCAGGTGCGCGTACCGGGGGTCGCGCCGGGCAAGCTCGTCGATCTCCCAGGCCGCGTGATCGCGCGTGCGCTCCATGTGCGGGATGCCCGGCTGCCAGTCGGGCTTCTCCACCATTGCCAGGCCGGCTCCCCGCAGCAGGCGCTTCACGTGCTCGGCGATGGCCGGCGATGCGGTGAGGCCCGGTGACTGGATGCCGGCGACCTGGATGAAATGGGGGGCTTCCTGGGAGATGTCGATGTAGAAGTCGTCACCCGGCAGCGTGGGCCGAGGCCGGCAAAGGAGGTGATGATGTCGCGCAGGGAGATGCGCGGCACCATGCGGGATGCCAGGGCGAAGACGCGCGCGAGGTTCTCGGGCGTCGTGGAGGTGTCGTCCTTGTCCTCGCCTTCCTCGGCGGTGGGTCCGACCATGACGGTGCCTTCCACCGTCGGGATGACCAGCACGCCCTTGGAGGCCCGGGCAGGCACCGGAAAGATGACGCGCGTCGGAGGCCCGCCGGCGCCCTTGTCCAGGATGAACTCCTCGCCCTTGCGGGGAACGATGGTGTATTTCTCTGCGCCGAAGACCGCCGAGACTGCATCCGCGCGCAGGCCGGCGGCGTTCACCACCCACCGGGCCTCGATCTCGTCGCCGCCCGTGCTGCGCACGTGCCAGGCGGTGCCGTCATGACGCGCCGCGGCGGCCTCCCACGAGGTGCGTAGCGTCACGCCGTTTGCAACGGCGGACTCAACGAGGGCGAACACGAACCGGTAGGGTTCGATGATGCCCCCGGAGGGAGCGAAGAGCCCGCCCACCACGTCGCGCGACAGGGAGGGCTCGAGGGCGAGAAGCCTGTCGCGGCCGACGATCTCGATGCCGGGGGACCCGTTTGCCACGCCCTGCGCGTAGAGATGGTCGATGACCTTCATCTCCTCCACGCTGAAGGCGGCCAGGACGATGCCCGCCCGGCGGAAGGGAAAGCCGAGCTCTGCCTGCAGTTGGTCGAAAGCCCTGTTCCCCTCGATCTCCAGGCGGGCCTTCAGCGTGGCGGGGTGGTGGTGGAAACCGCCGTGGATGATGCCGGAGTTCGCCTTGGACACCCCGAAGGAGACGTCGACGCAGCGCTCGGCGAGGACGATGTCGAGGTGGTAGGCCGAGAGGCGGCGCGCTATGGCAGCGCCCGAGACTCCTGCCCCGATGACCAGGACGTCATGCACCGTGCGGTCAGCGCCCGGCGCCGACACCGATCGCCCCGTCCACGGGCAGGGTGAAGGCAAGACCCTTCCCTTTCCCGCCGGAGCACTCGAGGATCTTCTCCATGACCTGGAGGGCCTCCGTGGCCTGGATGTCGCTGATGAGGGAGAAGATCATGTTGTTGCGGGACTTCGCCGAGCGGAAGACGTTACGGACGCCGGCAAACAGCGGCACGTCCTCGATGATGTGGCCCATGCCCACCGAGTCCACCACGGTGCCACCCGTGACGCCCACCTCGATGAGCCCCTCGAGGACTTCCTCGAGCTTGTCGCTGGAGTTCAGAACTATGCAGAGCAGCTTCATCAGATTCTCGCCTCTTCCTGCTCGAACGCCCTGACCATCTCCTCCACCGTCGTGGATGCCACGATCTTCTCGATGAACGAGGTGCTCTTGATGAGCCGGGCGATGCGGGCGAGCGCCTTCAGGTGGAGGCTGTGTTCCTGCCGGTTGCCCATCAGGAGGAAGACGACATGCGTGGGCTTTCCGTCGAAGGAATCGAACTCCAGGCCCTGGCGGGAGCGGGCAACCGTGATGATGAGGTCGGGGACCTCGTCGGTGAAGCAGTGCGGGATGGCGATCCCGTTGCCCACGGCCGTGCTCTGGATGTTCTCCCGCTCCATGAGCCGGGCGAACACCTCCTTCTCGTCCTTGATGTGCCCGTGAACCGCCACCGCGTGCACGATGCGCCGCAGGGCGTCCTCCCGCGTCCGCTCCGGCAGGTCGGCGAGGAAGCAGTCCGGGCGTATGTACTGCATGAGCTTCATCGACATGGGGAACCCCTCAGCGGTTCGCAGGAGTCGCACGGCGGTCTGCGTTCGCGGCCGTCGTGTGCTGATGCCAGTTAATCCATCGCGCGAAGCGCTGTCAAGGAGACCGGGCCCGTGGGGATCCCCGACGTCGAACGGGATCTACTGCGGCCGGTAGGCGGACTGCATGAGGAGGCAGTCGGCGAGGACGAGGGCAACCATGGCCTCGATGACCGGCACCGCGCGCGGCACGATGCAGGGATCGTGACGCCCGCCGATCTCCACGGTGACCGTGGAGCCCTTCACGTCGATGGTCTTCTGGGGTCGCGCGATGGAGGCAGGGGGCCGCAGGGCCGCGCGCACCACGATGTCCATGCCGTTGGAGATGCCCCCGGCGATGCCGCCGGCGTTGTTCGTGCGCGTCTTCATCCGCCCTGCTTCGACGTACGGCTCGTCGTTGTAGGCAGAGCCGCGCATGCGGGTGGCGGAAAACCCCGCCCCGATCTCCACCCCCCGTACGGCGCCCACCGACATCACGGCATGGGCCAGCAGGGCTTCCAGCTTGTCGAACACGGGGTCGCCCAGGCCGGGGGGCAGCCGTTGGCAACGACCTCCACCACCCCGCCCACCGAGTCGTTCTCCGCCTTCGCCTTCTCGATGCGCTGCACCATGAGGGCCGCTGCATCCGGGTCGGGGCAGCGGGCGGGGTTGCGCTCGATCTCCTCGGGATCCACGCGCTCGGCGCGCACCCCGTCGATCTCGCGGCTGAACCCGATGATGGTCGCCCCGCGCGCGGCGAGGATCTTCTTCGCGATGGCGCCGGCCGCCACGCGCGTTGCGGTCTCCCGTCCCGACGCCCGCCCGCTGCCCCGCCAGTCACGCACGCCGTACTTGGCGCTGTACGTCCAGTCGGCGTGGCCGGGCCGGTAGAGCTGCTTGAGCGCGTCGTAGTCCTCGCTCTTCTTGTCTTCGTTGCGGATGAGAAGCGCGATGGGCGTGCCGGTCGTGAGGCCGTCAAAGACACCGGAAAGGATCTCCGCGGTGTCCTTCTCCGCGCGGGGCGTGGTGATGGCGCTCTGCCCGGGCCGGCGCCGGTTGAGCTCCTTCTGGACATCCGCTGCCGCCAGCGCAATGCCCGGGGGCACGCCGTCCACGATGACGCCGATGGCAGGCCCGTGACTCTCACCGAAGGTGGTGAGGGTGAGGATGCGTCCGAAAGAGCTGCCCGGCAAATGCTGCCTCCCTACGTGGCGCGCGAAATGAGGTGGGTCTTGATGGCCTCCACCCACTGCTCCGGGGAAAGGACCTGCACGGCAATGCCGTCCTCCTTGCCCGAGGCGTTGAGAAACCGCACGACGATGCGGTGCCTTTCCGAGCGGTGCCCTTCGTGCGGGTCGAACACGCCGATCCAGGAGATGGCCGGCCCAGAGACGAAGACCTCGCGCCGCCCGACCCACGAGCGGAAATAAAGCCCGCTCCCGAAGAGCATGAGGATTCCCGCGGCACCCCGCGAGCGCGGGGCGGCGCGCGTCCCGCCGGCGCCGTCGTATTCCGCCGCACGCGCGGCCGCGACAAGGAGGAGCTTCTCACCCGAGAGGTCGGAGACCACCCCGCGGAGGATGCGGCGCCGCGCAACGAGGAAGAGCACCGCGAGTCCCGCGATTCCCACAACGAGGATCAGCCCGATCCACTCGATGACTCTCCAGAGGATTCCCATGGGTCTCGCCGACAAAGTACAGAAAACCGCCGGAGCCTGCAAGGGCGGCGGCTCCCGGCGTGGACACGAGGCTCTTCGAGCCCGGCGGCCCTTGACGCGCGCCGCGCGGGCGCCCATTCTCGAACCCAGGTGCCGTCAATGAGAGCCACCGCGCTCAGCGCGCTTCTTTTCGGTTGCGTCCTTCTTGCATCCTGCACGCGCTCGTCGTCCTCCCCGCCTCCCGCCTCTGCCGCTCTTCCGCCGTCTCCGCCTGCCGTGAGCCAGCCGTCGGCCCCTGTCGTTGCCGACGCGGGGTCCGGCACGGCAGTCTCCTACCTGCCCAGTCGGGACAGGGTGCTCAGGGGAAACGACGGGGAGACTCTCGGCCTTGACTGGCGGCCGCTCGGCATGCTGTTTCCCGGCGCGATGAACACGGTGCTCTACGGGTACGTCTTTGCCGACACCTCCCTGCGGGACGGGGGCGGCGGGAGCACCGGGCTCACCGTCCCGGCGGGAACGCGGGTCGCGGTCCTGGATGCGGGTCCGTGGGTGACGGCAGCAACGTCGTACCGGCGCCTGTACAAGGTGCATTGGGATGCGGAGAGTGCCGACGGCTGGATCGACGGCTCCGCCCTCGCCCTGATCACCGCGGAGAAGGGAACACTGTCCGCGGGGGTGGTCCCGCGGCATGTCGTCATCGGCGGAGGTGAATCCGACTACAGCCTGCTCGCCATCGTCGATGCGGGAACGACCACCCTCATCGACACGAGCACCTTCCGGTTCCCCGAGGCCTTCCACCCTTCCGGGGTCCTCGCCGTGACGATTGCCGACGTCAACGGCAACGGCAGCCTCGAGGTCGTCGTGAAAGCGGAGACCATCGTCTCCCTCAGCGCCCTTGGTACCACCCCCCTGCGGTGGACGGCCTGGCTGAGCCCGCGCGACGGCCAGTGGAGGCCGATCCTCCTCTACGACGAGAGCTTTGCCACGGACGGCGGCTATTCCTACACCACCACCATGCGGGCCTACGATGCTTCGGGCACCTCCGGGATGAAGGACACGGTGCGGCTGGACACCGACTACGTTATCGTCTCGGGAGAGCGGGAGTTCCGAACGCGGACGGTGAGCTTCTCCACGTGGACGGGAACCGACTACCGCAGGGACGCCCTGCAGGACCTGCCGCAGCACGGAACAGTGAAGACCGCGCACCTTGCCCTGTTCACGAGACCCGGCGGCGTGGAAGCGACGACGCCGGCGCTCTCCCAGGGAGACGTCGTGTACGTGTTCGACAGGACCGACACCCCCGGGCCGGGGTCATGGTGGTACGACGTGGTGACGGGCACGGGAGCCGAGGGATGGGTCGACGGGGACGGGCTGGCGCTTGCGTGGATCGATCCGCTCGAGGAGAACCGTGCCGTGTTCCTGGGAGAAGCCTCTGCCCGGTAGGGAAACACGCACCGGCACGCGCAGGCGGCGCGGGCTTACCCTTTCCTTCGTCTCCACTGCCGTTTCTGCCTCCGCAGGGGGAAGGTCAGCGTGGCACCGTACCAACCGACAGTGACGATCATCGGCAGAAGAGCGAAGACGAGGGCGAGGTACCCCGCGGTCTGCGCCCCGCCACGGTGCAGCACCGTGGCATCAGAGAGCCGCCAGGCGAACGCTGCGAGGCCCACGACGAACTGCACCAGGGACACGACGATCTTGATCGTCACGGCCCGTATCGGCTGGGCCCCGTAATTCACCCACCAGGAGAAAAGCCCCGTGGGGATGACCACCAGGGAAAAGAGGAGCGCTGCGCCGAGGCAGTTCACCGCCGTCACGTCGAACCCGGTCGCGCCGGTGATCAGCGCCAGCGCCGTGAAGACCGGCGCGGCAATGAAGAACACGATCGGGAAATGCACCGTCATGGGGTGCGGGTGGCGCAGGAAGAAGGGGTGCCGCTCGAGGAAACGGGCGACGAAGGCGGGAACCGACTGCGCGATGGGCGGCTCGACGCGGGGGCCATCCCCCGCCGGGGCGCCGGGGACCTCGTCCACGAGAACGCCCACGCGGGGAAAGCGGTCCAGCACGTCGATGTCGTGGGGCGCCCCGAGGATCTCCTCGGTGAGGTCCTGCCCCGCGACGTGGCGTTTCATGTGCATGCCGTCCCGCCACAGCTTGCTCATCGATACGTCGAACACGACACCCTTGTAGGCGACGTAGGCGGGCCGGCCGTCCTCCCCGTGGAAAGTGGCCAGCTCGGCGCGTGTGAACTTCTTCTCTTCCGCCATCGGGCCCTCTCAGCGCGCCGTCTTCCGGAACGGCGCGGCGTTGACGCGGGGAAGGATAAACAGCGAGACAACCAGCATCAAGAGCAGGGAGGCCGATGTCCGGCGTCCGCTTTCGGCCGGCGAGCGGGTGCCGGTCCGAGAAGGAGCCGACGGCGACCTGCAGGGGCGAGAAGAGGCACGGGAAGGCGGCCAGGATGGCCACGAGGGTCGCGGGAAGCCCGAGCTCCGTGATGGTCGGGCTGTCACCTCCCGGGGCAGCCGCCCGCTCGCTCCGGGGCTACTCCTTGGGGAAGAGGACCGTGAAGGTGGAGCCGGCGTCGGGGCTGGTCTCCACCGACACGCTCCCGTTGTACTCGGAGAGCACGCGGCGGACGGTGGCGAGCCCCAGCCCGGTCCCGGCGATCCCGGATGTCTTGGGCTCTTCACCCGGTAGAACTCCTGGAAGAGGTTCGCCTTCTCCGCCTCGCTCATCCCTATGCCGGTGTCGGTGACGGCAACGGCCCAGGACGGGCCCGCGTCGGTGATGGCAACGGTAAGGCAGCCCTTGTCCCGGTTGTACTTGATCCCGTTGGAGATGAGGTTCATGAAGATGCGGTCGAGATCCCCGCGGTCCGCTCTCACCGGGCAGGCGTCCAGCGCCGCCTCCAGGCGGCCGTGACGATCGCCGCTTGTCCGCCTGCACGTGGAAGAACTCCAGCTGGGAGGCGAGGACGGCCTTCAGGTCGAGGGCCTCGAGGGAGCGCTCGACCTTGCCCACCTCGCGGCTGTTGATGTACAGGAGGTCGCGCACGAGGTCCAGCAGCGCTTCGCCGCGGACCTTGCAGCGCTCCAGCATCTCGTGGACCTTCGGCGTGTTGTCGTCGAACATCCCGGTGAGGATCACGTTGATGTAGTTGATGATGGCGGAGAGCGGGCTCTTCAGCTCGTGGGCCACCATGGAGACGAAGCGATTCTTGTCCTGCTCCGCCTTCCAGCTCTCCGTGACGTCGGAAAGGATGACGATGGCGCCGCCCGCCTCCCCGTCGCGGCAGGAGCGGGGAGATGCTCACCTGCAGCCGCCGCTCGCCCGGCGGAGAGCTGCACCACGCGGCACTCCGGGCCGGGCGGGCGCCGAGTCGATGACCGCCTCGATGGCCGCCGCGGCGTCCAGGTCGGGGAACAGCTCCGGCAGCGTCATGCCCTCGCGGAAGCGCTTGCCCAGCAAGTGCTCGGCCCGGGGGTTCATCAGCACGGGCTCGCGGCGGATGTTGAGGACCACCACCCCTTCGTGCATCGAGGAGATCATCTGGTGGGAGAGGCTGCGCTCGCCGGCCAGCTCGGAGAGGTAGCTTCTCGCGCTCGCGGATGAGCCGCCACTGCTGCACGGCCCGGTTGACCACCTGCAGCAGGTCGTCCGGGGTGAAGGGCTTGACCAGGAAATCGAATGCGCCGTGCTGGGTCACCTCCACGGCCGCCTCCACCGTGGCAAGGGCGGAGACGATGACCACCACGGTGCGCCCGGCGAAGCGCCGCGTGATGTGCTCGGTGACCTTGAAGCCGTCGATGCCGGGCATCTTCAGGTCCACGAGCGCCACGTCGGACGGGCGCTTCCTCCAGCAGCCGCAGGGCGCGTCTCCCCGTCGCGCGCCGTGCGCACGGGAAGCCCCGCCGCTCCAGGACCCGCCGCATCCCCTCCCGCATGCCCTCCTCGTCGTCGATGACGATCACCCGGATCCAGTCGCGAAGGATCCGGCGGGCGGGGAGCGCCGGGACGGAGCGGCCGCGTCGGCGCGGCGCGGGGCGGGACCTTCCGGGTCAGGCATGGCGTGCCCGGGCCGGAGAGGTACTGCTCGATCTTGCCCAGCAGGTGCTCCAGCGGCACCGGCTTGGTGAGCACCTCGTCCACCTTCATCCACTCGCGCCCGGGGGCGGACGCCGGTCTCGAAGGTGAAGCCCACCTTGCGGGGCGCGGCGGTCTGCATGACGATGGGCACCTTGGCCAGACCGGGCAGCTCGCGCACCTTCTTGCAGAACACGAATCCCGAGTCGTAGTGCTCCATCATGAGATCGGCGATGATGAGGTCCGGCGCGATCGCCTGCGCCTTGGCGAGCCCCTCGTCGATGCGTGAGCGCCGTCTCCACCGTGTATCCGTTCTTCTTCGAGGAACACCTTCTGTCCCTCCAGGAGATCCGTGTCGTCATCAACGATCAGTATTCGCGCCAAATCTTCCTCCTCCTGCGCCGGTGGGCGCCGCGCGTGCGTGCCTGATCCGCACGGTGAAGCATGCCCCGCCGCCCTCCGCGTTGTTCGCCGCCTGGATGGTCCCCCCGTGCATCTTCACGATGCCGTAGCAGACCGAGAGCCCGAGACCCGTGCCCTTGCCCACCTTCTTCGTCGTGAAAAACGGCGAGAACATCTTCGGCAGGTTCTCCTCCGGGAATGCCGGGGCCGGTGTCCGGAGATCGTCACGGTGAACTCCCCGTCCGCCGTCCTCCGTCGTCACGCGGATGGTCGCCGCCGTCCGGCATGGCCTCCACCGCGTTCTTCAACAGGTTGTCGAACACCTGGCGGAGCTGCCCGCCGTCCACCATCTGCGGTCCGAGGGAGGGATCGAGGCGGAACTCTACACGGAATTTCCCGTTTGGTGAAGCTGCCAGCATCTTCCTCCGCGGCGCTCGTCACCAGCGCGTTGATGTCCGTGGGCGCGCGCTCCACCTTCTCTTCCCGCGCGAAGTTCAGGATCCCGCGCACGATGCCGCGCGTGCGCTCCGCCTCCGCGATGATCCGCTCCACGTCCTCGCGCCCGCGGGAGGCGTCGCGCCAGCTCCTCCTTCAGCAGGTGCGAGTACATGAGCACCACGCCGAGGGGATTGTTGATCTCGTGCGCGATGCCCGCCGCCATCTGGCCCATGGAGGCGAGCTTCTCCGCCTGGATGAGCCGCGCCTGGTTGTCCGTGAGGTCCTTCATCGCCGTTCTCGACCCGGGCGATCAGGTACGGGAGGCACATCTCCACCTCGGCCTTGCCCCGGTACACCGCCATGGCCTTCTGCCGGCAGGACGGGTAGCCGCAGGCGCCGCAGTTCAGCTCGTCCGCGGGGGTGTTCTTCCCCGTCAGGGCGAGGATCCTGCGGATCTCCTCCTCGGGGGCATCCACCTCTTCGCGGACGATGGGCATGGAACGTCGTGGAGAGGTCCACCGCCAGGTCCTCGCGCGTGGCTGCTCGGCCCACTCCTCCACGTCCCGGGCAGCCGGCGCGAGCGTGCCTGCATGTAGCGCACCACGTACTTCTTGCGCTCGAAGAACGTCAGGTCGTTCACCATCACGGGCCCGCCGATGCAGCCTTCGCAGAAGAGGAGGTCGAACAGGCGGTAGTTCACCGGCTGTCCGTCTTCACCCGGTGGGAGAGGACCCGCAGGATGTCCATGACCCTCTCGGCGCCCTCCACCACGTAGACGGGGCTCTCCAGGATGTCCGCGTCGATGGCGGCCGCCTTCAGGAGGCCGCCCGGTCACCGGGTAGATCCTGCCCAGGTTGCCATGCGGCGGCAGGAAATCCGCAGGGTGCGCGGTCGCGGGATCGATGTGCGCGTCGGCGAACAGCTCCGCCAGCTCGGCGAAGGTGAGCACGGCATCCACTTCCCGGCCGCGCCAGGCCTCCACCTTCTTCGCCACGCAGGGACCGATGAAGACGAGCTGCGGGATGCCGGTCACCCTTCGCGTGGCGAGCTTCTGCCGCACCAGCGCGGGCCGTGGCCTCCATGGGTGAGACGATGGCGGCCAGGTGCGGCGCAAGCTCGGGCAGGACCTTCTCCACGTACTGCACCACCGCGGGGCACGGCGTGGAGATGAGGAAGTCCTGCGAGCCGCTGCTCCTGCAGCGCGTGGAAACGGCGCGCGTACTCGTGGGCCACCAGGTCGGCGCCGAACGCCACCTCGTACACCCCGTCGAACCCGGCCGCGTGCAGCGCGCCGACCAGGCGCTCGGGCGGCGAGGTCGAGGAACGCCGCCGGGAACGAAGGGGCAAGGAGCGCGTACTTGCGGCCCGGGCCGGCGAGGATGTCCCGCGACCGCGTCGAGGGAGGAGACGACGCGCTTGGCCCCCTGGGAGCAGACGTTCACGCAGTACCCGCAGGAGATGCAGAAGTCCTCGATGATCTCCGCCTGCCCGCCGCGGACCTGCAGGGCCTTGGTCGGGCAGGACCGGACGCATGAGTAGCACTTCTTGCAGATCTCTCCGACCGTGTAGACGGATACCATCCTGCTTCCTCGACGGGCCCGCGCGCTCGGCGGCGCGCGTCCCGTCCCTCGTCCCGACCCTATCGCTGTGACCGCGCGCGGCGCGTAGCCGGTGTGCAGCAGCTCGTGCGCCTTGTGCGACCCCGGCTCCTCGAAGAACTCCTTGTAGACCGCCGTGATGGCCGGGTTCTTGTAGGACAGGCGCACCGTCCGCGCTCTTGTCCAGAGCGTAGATCGACTTGATGCCGCTGTGCAACCCGCTCGGGGTCGTAGCCGAAGAGCTGGCCGCCGCCGCCCGCGCATCCGCCCGGGCAGGCCATGATCTCGATGAAGTCCCAGGGCGCGTCGCCCGCTTTCACGCTGTTCCGCGATCTGGCGGGCGTTGGAGAGCCGGTTGGCCACCGCGACCTTCAGGACCCGGTCCCCGATGGTGACGCGCGCTTCCTTGACGCCGGCCATGCCGCGCACGTCCTCGAACTCGAGGTGTCGTGAGGTCCTTGCCCGTGAGGAGGAAGTAGGCGGAGCGCAGCGGCCGATTCCATGACACCGCCCGAGGCGGCGAAGATGTCGCCGGACCCGGTGGGGGCGCCGAAGGGCCGGTCGAACTCCTCCTCGGGAAGGCTCGCGAAGTCGATGCCGTAGATCTGCATCATGCGGTTGAGCTGCCGGGTGGTGATGACCGCGTCCACGTCCGCGATGCCCGTCCTCGGAGGAGAGCTCGGGCCGCATCGCCTCGAACTTCTTGGCCGTGCAGGGCATGACGGAAACGACGAAGATATCCTTGGGGTCGATGTTCTGCTTCTTCGCCAGGTAGCTCTTGATCGTGGCGCCCATCATCTCCTGCGGGATCTTGCAGGTGGAGATGTTGGGCAGGAGCTCGGGATAGTAGATCTCCGCGTACTTCACCCAGGCGGGGCAGCAGGAGGTGAACAGGGGGAGCTTCTTCCCTGTCTTTATCCTCTGCACCAGCTCGGTGCCCTCCTCCATGATCGTGAGGTCAGCGGCGAAGTCGGTGTCGAAGACCTGGCGGAAACCCATCCGCCGCAGCGCCGCGGCGACCTTGCCCGTCACGTTCGTCCCCGGCGGCAGCCCGAAAAAGTCGCCCAGGGAGACGCGGATGGCCGGGGCAGCCTGCGCCACCAGGTACTTCTTGCCCTCCTGGAGGGTCTGCATGACCTTCTCCACGACGCGCACCTCGTGCAGGGCGCCGGTCGGGCAGGCGAGGGTGCACTGGCCGCAATTCACGCAGGTGGTCTCGCTCAGGTCCATCTCGAAGGGAGGGAGGACCATGGTGTCGAACCCGCGCCGCGTGAAGTCGATGGCGGCGACGCCCTGGATCTCCTCGCAGATGCGCACGCAGCGCCCGCAGAGGATGCACTTGTCCGGCTCGCGGATGATCGACGGGGAGGAGAAGTCGGTGTAGTGGTGGCGCGTCTTTCCCTGGAAAGGCACCCGGTCGATGCCGTACTCGGAGGCGAGGGACTGCAGCTCGCAGTACCCGTTCTTCGGGCAGGTGAGGCAGTCGAAGGGGTGGCTCGCCAGGAGGAGCTGGATGATGGTGCGCCGGGCGTTGATGACCCGCGGGCTGCGCGTCTGGATCTCCATGCCCTCTTCCACCGGGAAAGCGCAGGACGGGGTGAGGTTGGGCTTCCCTTTCACCTCCACCACGCACATGCGGCAGGCGCCGCTGGGGAAGAGTTCCTTGATGTGGCAGAGCGTGGGGATCTTCTCCCCTGCCGCCGTGGCCGCTTCGAGGATCGTCGCCCCCGGCTTGGCCTGTATTTTTCTGTTGTTGATCGTCATGGTGACCATGGTGTCCTCTCCTCGGCGGCTTCCGCCATCCCGCCGCGCTCCCGCGCGGCTGGGCTTCAGTTGACCGTGACGGCGTCGAAACGGCAGACGTCGCGGCAGGTGCCGCAGCGGATGCACTTCTCGTCCACGATGTAGTGCGCCTTCTTCTTTTCACCGACGATGGCCTGGGTGGGGCATTTCTTCGCGCAGAGCGTGCAGCCCGTGCAGGCGTTCGTGTCGATGGCGTAAGTGAGGAGGCCCTTGCACTGGTGGGCAGGGCACTTCCTGTCGTAGATGTGCGCCTCGTACTCCTTGCGGAAGAAGCGCAGCGTGGAAAGCACCGGGTTGGGCGCCGTCTGGCCCAGCCCGCAGAGGGAGGTGTCCTTGATGACCTGCGCGAGGCTCTCCATGTTGAGCACCCTGTTGAAGCGCAGGAGGTTCTCCTCCTCGTCTTCCATCTTGGAGTAGGGGGAGACGATGGAGTCCAGGATCTCGTAGAGCCTCTGCGTTCCCTCGCGGCAGGGGATGCACTTGCCGCAGGATTCGGAGGTGATGAAAGCCAGGAAGTAGCGGGCCATGTCCACCATGCAGGTGTCCTCGTCCATGACGACGAGGCCGCCGGAGCCCATGATGGCGCCCACCGACTTCAGCGATTCGTAGTCGATCTGGATGTCCAGGTGCTCCGCCGGGATGCAGCCGCCCGACGGGCCGCCGATCTGCACGGCCTTGAACGCCTTCCCGCCGGGGATGCCGCCGCCGATGTCGAAGACGATCTCGCGCAGCGTGATGCCCATGGGCACCTCGACGAGTCCCGCGTTGGCGACCTTGCCGGTCAGGGCGAAGACCTTCGTGCCTTTCGATGTTCTGCGTGCCCATGGCGGAGAAGCTCGCGGCGCCCTCGCGCATGATGTGGGACGCGTTGGCCATGGTCTCCACGTTGTTGACGATGGTCGGCTTCTGGAAAAGACCGGCAACGGACGGGAACGGCGGCCGGGGACGGGGCATGCCGCGTCGCCCTTCCACCGATGCCATCAGTGCCGTTTCCTCGCCGCAGACGAATGCCCCGGCTCCCATCTTGATGCGCAGCGTGAAGCGGAATCCCGCCGTGCCCGTGGGGGCCTCCAGGAGGCCCTCCGCCTTCAGGACGGCGATGGCCTTGCGGATGCGCCCGATGGCGAGCGGGTACTCCGCGCGGCAGTAGACGATGCCCTCGTCGGCCCCGATGGCGTAGCCGGCGATCATCATGCCTTCCAGCACCGCGTAGGTGTCGCCCTCCAAGATCGAGCGGTCCATGAAAGCGCCGGGGTCGCCCTCGTCGGCGTTGCAGATGACGTACTTTTTCTCTTCCTTCGACGCGAGGGCGAGCTCCCACTTCTTGCCCGGCGAGGAACCCGCTGCCGCCGCGCCCGCGCAGGCCGGACTTCGTGATCTCCGCGATCACCTCGGGCCTGCTCATCGAGAGCGCGCGCTCCAGTCCCTTGAAGCCGCCGTGGGAGCGGTAGTCAGCGATGGATTCGGGGTCGATGACGCCGCAGTTGCGCAGGACGTACTTCACCTGCTTGCGGAAGAAAGGATGGTCCTCGATGAGCGGGATGCCGGGGAGCGGGGACGCGCCGTTCTTGAACTGCCCCAGGAGTCCGTCCAGCTTGTAGTTCTTCCGCACGAGCACTTCATCGAGGATGAAGCCCGCCACGTCGGGGGTGACGTTGCTGTACGAGACGCGGTGGCCGGAGTCGGTGACCACGTCCATGATTGGCTCGGCCTTGCAGTAGCCGATGCACCCCGTGGCGGTGATGTCGATGGTCGTCCCGTGCGCCTCTGCCCACTTCTCCACCGCTGTCTTCACGCTGGCCGCGCCGGTGGCCAGCCCGCAGGTTCCCATGCCGATGAAGACCCGCGGCGTTTCTGTGTCATCGTGCTCATTCCTCGACCCTCCCGGCGGCGCGCCAACTTCTCGATGAGCTCTTCCAGCTTCTTCTTGTCCAGCCGGCCGAAGAAACTGGCCGTTCACCATCATGGCCGGTGCGATCGAGCAGCAGCCCAGGCATGCCACCGTTTCGAGGGAAAAAAGGCCGTCCTTGGTCGTCTGCCCGACTTCGATGCCGAGGAGCTGGCGGCACGAATCGAGGAGGTTCAGCGAGCCTTTCACGTGGCAGGCCGTTCCGCGGCAGATGGCGACCTGGATCCGGCCCGGGGCGTTGAGCTTGAACTGGTTGTAGAAGGTCGCCACCCCGAAGATCTTCGAGGACGGAAGGCTCAGGTACCCGGAGATCCGGTTGATGCTCTCGCGAGAGAGGTAGCCGTACTCGGCCTGCACCTCCTGCAGGATGGAAATGAGGTGCTCTCTGGACTTCGGATACTTCTCGATGACCTGGTCGATGGGGCGTGCTTGATGCGTTGCTTCCATACAGTCCCCTTATCAAGAAGCTTGCAGGAGAAATTGTGAATTAATTCACAATTCAATATATACCATTTCGCGACTAGAAATGTCAATAACTGGAACTGAAATCTCTGTATGGATCACGAAAGGAATCCGGAAGCTCGTCCTGACAGTCGTGGACGACACGTTGTTCGACGGAAAGTCATTCGCCTCCAGCGACGCCCTGGCGCAGTTCGTCCGCCAGAATCTCTCCGGTGCGCGCCTCGACGCCGCAGACGGTGAGACGCGGCAGGACATGGTCTGGGAGCCCGCCGGCGTGACGCCATGACCCCAGGGCGCCGTCTGGCCGGTCCTGACCGCTTCTTAACGGGTTCTTAGCGCTTCCCCCCTCTCTTTAGCGCTTTCGAAATTCACGACGCCTCGCTGTCTGCCTACAATAGCGTCATGAGTGCAGAATTGATCATAGCAGGCGTCCTGGGAGTCATCCTCCTCGTCTACCTCGTGTATTCCATCATCAGGCCGGGAAAAGTTTAGGGGGCATTCATGACGACGGCTAACTGGATCCAGCTGGTTGTGTCGCTGGGAGCGGTCTTCGCGCTCGCCCCCTTCCTGGCAGAGTTCATGGCGCGGGTCTTCGAAGGCGAGCGCCACGTGCTCTCCTTCCTCGGTCCCGTGGAGCGCGGGATCTACAAGGTGAGCGGCATCCGTGCTGATCGCGAGATGAACTGGAAGCAATACCTCGCGGCACTGCTCTTCTTCAACGGGTTTGGTTTTGCTTCCCTCATGGCGCTGCTCATGACGCAACAGTGGCTGCCCCTGAACCCGGCGCACATCCCCAACATGTCGTGGCACCTCGCGCTGAATACGGCCGTCAGCTTCATGACGAACACGAACTGGCAGGCGTACAACGGCGAGGTGAGCGCGAGCTACCTCTCACAGATGGCCGGCCTCGCCGTGCACAACTTCCTGAGCGCGGCCACGGGCATGGCAGCGGCGCTCGCCCTGATCCGCGGGATCCGTAACCGGCCGTCCGTGCAGGAGCCGGCGCCGCGGCGGCGCACCTGGGCAACTTCTGGGTCGACCTGACGCGGACAATCCTGTACGTGCTCCTGCCCCTGTCCATCATCCTCACGGTCCTTCTCCTCTCCCAGGGTGTCGTGCAGAGCTTCTCGCCCTACGTGCACGGTGTCACCCTGGAGGGAAAGGACCAGATCCTCCCGTTGGGCCCGGCGGCTTCCCAGGTCGCCATCAAGCAGCTCGGGAGCAACGGCGGCGGATTCTTCGGAGTGAACTCGGCGCATCCGTTCGAGAACCCGACCCCCTTCAGCAACTTCCTGGAGTTGATTGCCATCCTTCTCATCCCCGTGGCCATCCCATTCGTCTTCGGGCGCATGGTGAAGGACAAGAGCCAGGGCAGGGCGCTCTTTGCCGCCAAGACGGTGATTTTCGCAATCGGCATGGTCGTCGTCCTGGTCGCGGAGCTGGGTTCAACCCGATGACCGGCGGGCACGGTTCCATGGAGGGCAAAGAGGTCCGCCTCGGCATCCCGGCCAGCGCCATGTGGGCCGAGGCCACCACCGTCGTTTCAAACGGGTCCGTCAACGCCATGCATGACAGCTTCTCTCCGCTGGGCGGCATGGTCCCGCATGCTGAACATCATGCTCGGGGAGATCATCTACGGCGGCGTCGGGGCCGGGATGTACGGCATGCTCGTCTTCGTCTTCATCACGGTGTTCTTCGCCGGGCTGATGGTGGGCCGAACGCCCGAGTATCTGGGCAAGAAGATCGAGACCCGGGAGGTCCAGCTCTCCGTCCTCGCGGTCATCGGGCAGACGGTGACCATCCTTTTCCTTGCCGCCGGCGGCATGGTGACAAAGGTCGGCCTCGCCTCGCTCAACAACCAGGGGCCGCATGGGCTCTCGGAGATCCTCTACGCGTACTCGTCGACCATCGGCAACAACGGGAGCGCGTTCGCGGGGCTGGACGTCAACACGGCCTTACTACGACGTGACGCTCGCGTTCGCGATGCTCGTCGGCCGGTTCATCGTCATCGTGCCTGCACTGGCCATCGCCGGGAGCCTGGGAGCCAAGACGCCCATCCCGCCGAGCATCGGCACGTTCTCAACCAACACGCCGACTTTCGTCATCCTCCTGGTCATCACGATCATCATCCTGGCGGGGCTGAACTTCTTCCCCGCGCTGACCCTCGGCCCGATCCTCGAGCACTTCCTGATGCTCAAGGGCATGGTGTTCTAGAGGAGCCGCACATGAGAACCGAAATCAAACTCTGGAGTCTTCCTGTTCTCGGCCGCGCCGTCGGGATGGCCTTCCAAAAGCTCGATCCCCGCGTAGAGATCAGGAATCCCGTCATGTTCATGGTCTGGGTCGGGTCCGTGTTCATCTCCGTTGTATTCATCGCCGGCCTGCGTGCGCGGGACGTTTCGACGGGTTCAACCTGCAGATCGCCATCTGGCTGTGGTTCACGGTCCTTTTCGCCAACTTCTCCGAGTCCATGGCGGAGATCCAGGGCAAGGCCCGGGCCGACGCGCTTGCGTGCCATGCGGACGAAAACCATGGCGCGGAGGCTGCTGCCCAACGGCTCCGAGGAAAGCGTGGCCTCGGCACTCCTGAAGGTGGGTGACCGCGTCGTCTGCGAGGCGGGGGACGTGATCCCCGGGCGACGGTGAGGTGGTGCAGGGCATCGCGAGCGTCGACGAATCAGCGATCACCGGGGAGTCGGCCCCGGTCGATCCGCGAATCCGGCGGTGACCGCAGCGCGGTCACCGGCGGCACGCGGGTGATCAGCGACCGCATCGTGGTCCGCATAACCGCGGAGCAGGGAAAGACCTTCGTGGACCGCCTGATCGGCCTGGTGGAAAACGCCACCCGGCAGAAGACGCCCGGGGAGATCGCGCTCCTGATCTTGCTCTCGGCGTTCTCCATCATCTTCCTGGCCGCGGTCGGCACGCTGTGGTTCTTCTCGGACTACAGCGTGAACAGGCGGGAACGACGGCCTTCGTCACGACGGCGGTCCTCTTCGCCCTGCTTGTCTGCCTCATTCCCACGACAATCGGCGGGCTGCTCTCGGCCATCGGCATCAGCAGCATCAGCAGGCTCATCAAGAAGAACGTGCTCGCGCTGAGCGGCCGCGCCGTGGACGCCGCCGGTGACATCGACGTGATGCTGCTGGACAAGACGGGCACCGTGACCATGGGCAACCGCATGGCGCCCGCGTTCTACCCCGCACGGGGCGTGCAGGAAAACGCGCTCGCCGAGGCGGCCCACCTTGCCTCGCTGGCCGACAAAACACCGGAAGGCAGGTCCATCGTCAACCTGGCGCGCAAGAACTACCCCATGAACGCCGCAAACATGGCCGACATCGGCGGCAAGTTCGTGCCCTTCTCGGCCAAGACGCGGATGAGCGGCGTGGATTTCAGCGGACTCCGCAAAGAGCATCCGCAAGGGCGCGGCGGAAGCTGTCAGGGAATGGGTACGTCCGGCGGGGGGAAGCTATCCCGTGGAGGTGGCCCAGCGCGTGCAGGCACATATCCGCGGAGGGCGGCACGCCGCTGGCCGTGGCGCGCAACAACGAGGTTCTCGGCGTCGTCTACCTGAAGGACGTGGTGAAGGGCGGGATCAAGGACCGCCTGCTGCAGCTGCGCAAGATGGGCATCCGCTCCGATCATGATCACGGGGGACAACCCGCTGACCGCGGCCACGATCGCGGCGGAAGCGGGCGTCGATGACTACATCGCCGAGGCGACGCCGCAGGCCAAGCTGGAGCGCATCCGCGCAGAGCAGAAGAACGGGCACCTCGTGGCCATGATCGGGGACGGCACCAACGACGCCCCCGCCCTGGCACAGGCCGACGTGGGGGTGGCCATGAGCTCGGGTACCCAGGTGGCGCGCGAGGCGGGCAACATGGTGGACCTCGACTCCAACCCGACGAAGCTCATCGACATCATCGAGGTGGGCAAGGAACAGCTCATGACGCGCGGGTGCGCTGACCACGTTCAGCATCGCCAACGACGTCGCCAAGTTTTTCGCCATCCTGCCGGCCATGTTCCTCGGGCTCTACGCGACGGCAGGCGGCGTGGGACCCCTGTGGGCGCTGAACATCATGCGGCTCGCTTCCCCGCAGAGCGCGGTCCTTTCGGCAGTCATCTTCAACGCGCTCATCATCGTCGCCCTGATTCCCCTGGCGCTGCGCGGGGTCCGCTACCGGGCCATCGGGGCCGTGCGCATCCTGCGGCGCAACCTGCTCATCTACGGCGCTGGGAGGCATCATCGCGCCGTTCATCGGCATCAAGGCGATCGACCTCCTCATCCACGCCGATCGGTCTTGCGTGAAAAGGAAGGACGACCATGAAGCATGTACGAACCGCGATCGTGGTAACGATATTCTGGACCGTGGTCCTGGGAGGAGCTTACCCGCTGCTCATGTGGGGAGTGGGGCCGCCTTCTTCCCGCGGAAGGCGCAGGGCAGCCGCGTGCAGAAGGATGGAAAGACGGTGGGCTCGGCCCTGATCGGCCAGGACTTCCGCGACGGCCAGGTACTTCCAGCCCCGGCCGTCGGCCATCGGCTACGACCCGACGTCCTCCGGGGCGAGCAACTTCGGCTGGACGAGCGCGGCCTGAAGAAAGCCTATGATGAGCGAAAGGCGGAGTGGGAGAAGGCGAACGGCACGACCGAGGTCCCGCCCGACATGCTGTTCGCATCGGGAAGCGGCCTTGACCCGCACATCAGCCCGCGGGCGGCCGAGTTGCAGGTGCACAGAGTCGCGGCGGCACGCCACCTTTCCGCCGACAACACGGCGAAGCTGCTCGGCCCTCGTGCGGCAGCACGAAGAGGCAGCCCCAGCTGGGATTCCTCGGGGAGCCGCGCGTGAATGTGCTCCAGCTGAACCTGGACGTCGACGCGGCTTTCCCGCAGTAGCGCGCATACGCAGCCCGGTCGCCGCGGTGGACGGGGACCTCCCCCCTTTGCGCGGCTCCCGTGCTGCGTTACCCTCGGTGGTGAAAGGACGTTTCTCGTCGTTGGCGGACGCTCGACGGCCTGACCCCGACGCTCTCTGCGCTCCATGGAGCGCGAGAGGGAGGGCAAGGCAAGCTCAAGATCTTCTTCGGCATGGCGGCGGGCGTCGGCAAGACGTATGCCATGCTCCTCGAGGCGCAGCGCCGGGAAAACGAGGGCGCCGACGTCGTCATCGGGTACCTCGAGAGCCATCGACGCAAGGAAACCGACGACCTGGCGGTCGGGATCGAGCAGGTGCCGCGCGCGGTCATCGACTACCGCGGCATCCGGTGGAAGAGATGGACCTCGACACGATCCTGGCGCGCTCCCCGGCGTCGTCCTGGTTGACGAGCTCGCCCATACCAACGCCCCCGGCGCCCGCAACCGCAAGAGATACCAGGACGTGCTGGAAATCCTGGACCACGGCATCGACGTCCTGACCACGGTGAACGTCCAGCACCTGGAAAGCTTCGCCGACACGGTGGAGGAGATCACCGGGATCTCCATCCAGGAGCGGATCCCCGACTCGATCTTCGATACCACCGACCAGGTGGTCCTGATCGATCTCTCCCCCGAGGAGCTCCTGAAGCGGCTCGCGGAAGGAAAGGTGTACCTGGGGGACCGGGCCCAGGCAGCGGTTGATAACTTCTTCAAGAAGAGCACCCTGGCAGCGCTGCGGGAGATGGCCCTGCGCCACACGGCACTCCTCGTGAACCATCAGCTCACCGGCCTGCTGCAGGAAACCGCCGACGGCCCCGGCGCCGCCCCGGGAGAGCGCCTGCTGGTCGCCATCAGCGCCAGCCCCCACTCGGCACACCTGATTCGCTGGACACGGCAGCGGGCATTCAACCTGAAGGCTGAGTGGACGGCCCTGTACATCGAGACAGGCGCGGCCATGGACGACACGGCGCGGGAATCATTGCGGAAGAACATCAATCTCGCGCGCCAGCTCGGCGCGGCGATGGTGACGATACCCTCCGACGATGTCGCCCTCGGCGTCATCCGCTACGCGAGGGCGAACGCCGTGACGGAGATCGTGGTCGGGAAGTCGGGCCTCTCCGGGAAGGCGCCCTTCCTGCGGCGGCGCACGATCACCGAGAAGATCATGAAGATGAGCGGCGACATGGACATCGCCGTCGTGCAGGAGACGGGAACCCGCCTCGGGAAGCCGCGCGTGCGTCTCTCCTCGTACCTGCGGGCCGAGCGGGCCTCTTTCGCCAAGACGGCGGTCGTGCTCCTCGTGGTGACCGGCATCAGCTTCCTGGCGCTCCCCGTCGTCGGGTACCGCTCCATCGCGGTGCTGTACCTCATGGCGGTCATTGCCCTCGCCCTCTTCACCAGCCGGGCGGCGGTCCTCGTCGGCGCCGTGGCCAGCGCTCTCCTGTGGGACTACTTCTTCCTGCCGCCCCGCTTTACTTTCATCATCACCCAGCTCGAAGACATCCTGATGTTCTTCCTGTATTTCCTCACCGCCGCGGCGCTCGCCTTCCTCATGTCACGCCTGCGGATGAACCAGCGGATGCTCCTCGTGCGCGAGCGGCGCCTGTCGCTGCTCCTCGATCTCTCGCAGGCGCTGTCCCTCCAGCGGTCCATGGAGGGCATCGTCCGCACGGGGCTGGAATACGTGGCACGCTACCTGGACGGGGACGTGATCGTCTTCCACAGGGATGACGTTGGTGGGCTGGATCGCGCGCCGCACTCCCTGGGCCCTGTGACGATCGACGAGAAGGAGTTCGGCGCGGCCCGCTGGTGCTTCGACAGCCGCTCGCCGTGCGGGCGCTACACCGACACGCTGCACGCGTCGCGGTATCACTACATCCCGCTCCTCACCCCGGATTCGGCGGTGGGCGTCATGGGCATCACCCTTGCCGACGGGAAGGCGTGGCTCCAGGACCAGGAGGACTCGCTCCAGATGCTGGGCCGCACCCTCTCCCTCTCCATCGAGAGGGAGCTGCTGTCCCTCCAGAACAGGAGGAACATGATGGCGCAGGAGTCCGAGCGCCTCGGCCGCGTCCTCCTCAACACGGTTTCCCACGAGTTGCGCACGCCCCTGACCACGATCAAGGGTTCCATCACGGCACTCATGGACCCGACGGCAGGAAGCGACGCGGAAACCCGCGGCGCGCTCCTTGCCGAGACACTCACCGCCGCCGACAGGTTGAACGCGATTGTCGAGAATCTCCTGAGCATGAGCAGGCTGGAATCCGGGATGCTGAAGGTGAAGCGCGCGGAGACGGACGTCTTCGACCTGGTTTCCGTGGTGGCTGACGCTCTTCGCCGGCAGTCCCGCGATCATCCCCTCTCCCTCCAGGTGGACGAGGACGTGCCTGCCGTCCGCATGGATTTCATCCTCATGGTGCAGGTCCTCACCAATATCCTTCTCAACGCGGCGAGACACACGCCGCCGGGGACTCCCATCCAGCTGTCGGTGGAGAAGACGGGAACCGGTGTCACCTTCACCGTGTCCGACGAGGGACCCGGTGTCACCCCGGATGAGCTGCCCCACCTGTTTGAAACCTTCTTCCGGGGAAAGAATGCCGCCGCCGGCGGTGTCGGGCTCGGGCTTTCCATCTGCAAGGGCATCGTGGAGGCGCATGACGGGAGGATCGCGGCGTTCGTGAATCGCAAGGGTGGGCTCTCGATCAGCATCGTGCTGCCCGACAGCATCGCCGCGGTGCCCGAGGGCGCCCCGTGACGAGCGTGCTTGTCATCGACGACGAGGTCCAGATCCGCCGCCTGCTCCGCGTCACGCTGGAGAAACTCGGCTACTCCGTGCACGAGGCCGCAACGGGCGAGGAGGGTATCCAGCTCGTTCTCGCGCGGAAGCCCGACGTCGTGCTTCTGGATCTCGGTCTGCCGGACCGCGACGGCGCGGAGGTGCTCGCCGGCATGCGCCAGTGGTCGTCCGTTCCCGTCATCATCCTGTCGGTGCGCAATGGCGAGGAGGACATCGTGCGCCTCCTCGATGCGGGTGCCGACGACTACCTGGTGAAGCCGTTCAACACGGGCGAGCTGATTGCCCGCATGAAGGTCGCCATCCGTCACCACGCTCCGCAGGAGACCCTCGAGCCGTTCGTGGCGGGGCGTCTCCGCGTGGACCTGCAGACCCGCACGGTGTCCATCTCGGGACAGCCGGTGAAGCTCACGCCCACCGAGTACGGGCTCCTGCGGCTTTTCGTGCAGCACGCCGGGCGGGTGCTGACGCACCGGCAGATCCTCCGCGAGGTCTGGGGACCGAACGCGGACGAGGAGACGAACTACCTGCGCGTGTTCATCACCGGGCTGCGGAAGAAGATCGAGGAGAACCCGCAGATGCCCACGCTCATCATCACCGAGCCCGGCGTCGGGTACAGGCTGGCGCACCAGCAGGCTTGATGAACCCGCCGGCGGCGGGTACCTTCCGGACATGACGGCGGATCGCAGCCCGGGCAGCTTCCGGAAGAGGATGGGGACGGCGATCCACGCGGCGGAGAACGCGTTCACGCCGCTCCTCCTTATTCTTCTGACCCTCCTGCTGTCCATCTCCATCGTCGCCCGGCTCCTGGGCGTCTCGGGCATCCGCGCCGGCGGGGACTACGTGCGCCACCTCGTCCTGTGGGTCGCTTTTGCCGGCGCCATGATCACCACGCGGGAGAAGAGCCACCTCTCGCTGAGCATCGGCGTGGAGCGGCTGCCGGAAGGCGTGCGGCGGTGGGTGGTCACGGGAACGTCGATCATCGCCTCTGCCGTGTGCACCGCCCTCGCCCTCTCTTCCTTCTCCTTCGTCCTCGCCGGTTTTGACCCGGCGCAGCGCGTCGGGATCATCCCCGTGCGCGCGGCAGGGATCATCATGCCGCTGGGCTTCGCTTTCATGGCGGTGCGTTTCATCCTGACACCGGAGAAGGGCGGCGGGCGGCGGGCCATCGTTCTCCTGGGACTCGTCGCGGGGATCCTCGTCGGGTTCGCGCCGATGGTGAATGCGGTCCTGGCGCTTTCGCGCTCTGCCACCGGGCTCACCGCGTGGCTGGCGTCGGCGGGCGCGCAGGTCCAGGCGTTCATCACTCCCGGGCTCTCGACGCTGCACCTCCCCCTCGTCCTGCTCCTGGTGGCCTGCGTGTTCATGGGCGGTCCCATCTTCGTGCTCGTCGGCGGGCTGGCCTCTCTGTTCTTCCTGCACGCCGGCGGGGCGCTGGAAACAGGCCCGAACCAGGCCTACACAATGCTGACAGGAGACCTCATCCCTTCCATCCCGCTTTTCACGCTGGCCGGGTACATCATCTCGGAGGGAAAATCCGGCGACCGGCTCGTGCGGCTGTTCCGTGCGCTGTTCGGGTGGCTACCGGGCGGGCTCTCGCTGATGAGCGTCCTCATCTGCGCGTTTCTCACGACGTTCACCGGCGCATCGGGGGTGACGATTATCGCTGTGGGCACGCTGCTGCTCTTCATCCTGAAGAACAGCGGCTACGACGAGAGATTCGGAAGGGGCCTGCTCACGGCGTCAGGCAGCATAGGCCTGCTCTTCCCGCCGAGCCTTCCGGTCATTCTCTACGGTGTCGTCTCCATGACCAACATCAAGCTGATGTTCGTCGGGGGCCTGCTTCCGGGCGCGCTTCTCGTCGTGAGCCTCGCCGCCATCGGCGTCTGGCGGGCGCGCCGGGACAAGGTACCCCGCACGGCATTCGTGCCGCGGGAAGTGTTCCCCGCGCTCTGGCTCTCGCTGGGCGAGATCCTGCTGCCGGTCCTCATCCTGGTGCTCTTCCTCCGGGGCGTGACGACCCTCGTGGAGACCGGGGCGGTGGCGGTGGTGTACACGCTCGTGCTGGAGGTGGCGGTGCACCGGGACCTCAAGGTGCGCCAGCTGCGGGCCATCTTCCTGAAGAGCGTCGTCATCCTCGGCGGGATCCTGGTGATCCTCGCCACGGCGAGCGGTTTTTCCTACTACATCGTCGACGCGCAGATCCCGACGGTTCTCGCAGACTGGCTGAAGGCGCACGTGCAGTCGCCGCTCGTCTTCCTGCTTCTCCTGAACGTCGTCCTGATCATCAAGGGATTCTTCATCGACGTTTTTTCAGCGATCACGATCGTCGTGCCGCTCATCGCGCCTCTCGGGCTGCTGTACGGCATCAACCCCGTGCACCTCGGCATCATCTTCCTGGCCACGCTGGAGCTGGGCTACCTCACCCCGCCGCTGGGCCTGAACCTCTTCCTCGCCTCCTACCGCTTTGAACAGCCGCTCGTGCGGATCTACCGCGACGTGCTCCCGTTCCAGCTCTCCATGCTCGCCGCGGTCCTCGTCATCACCTACGTGCCCTGGATGACGACCGCGCTCCTGAACGTGGTGAAGTTCTGATCCAGCGGCGGGCTATTCCTCGGGCATCACCACCCAGAGGATGATGTAAACGAGGATGCCGGGGAACGCCGCGGAAAGGACGGAGACGAGAACGTAGAGCACGCGGGCGAGAGCGGGATCCATCCCGATGAAATCGGCAAGCCCGCCCACGACGCCCCCGATCATCCGGTTGGAGCGTGATCGCCTGAGAATCTTCCTCTGTTCCACTGTCATGCCTCCTTCAACACCGCGCGGCCCGGTGCGCGCCACCCGCCGGAGAGAACACCGGCTTCCGTCCGGTCCAACGTGCGCGCGCGTCCTTGACGCCGGCGCGGAACGCTCCCAGAATCGACGTCACATGGGCCGACTGCTTCCCTTCCTCCAACTGGCCGTCGTGGTTTTCGTCATCGCGTTCCTCGGGGCATGGGGTTCCGTGCCCGCGGCGCTCCCCGTTGCTCCCCTCCTCGTTGTCGCGCTCTGCCCGCTTTTCGCGGCGAGCGCCGTCTGGCCGCTGCGCATGCTTCACCAGGCGTTCCTCGACGCATGGGGAAGCGACCCGCTGCGACGAGCGCGGCCGGGAAGCGCTTCGATCTTGCGTTTCATGGAACGGCTGGCTCCCCTGGCAGGCATCCTCGGCGCCGGGACGTTCGTCATCCTGGCGTTGGGAGGATTGGCCGCGGAGGGCACGCCGGTCACCGCCGGGAGGTACCACAGGTACGCCCTGGCCCTTGCCGGCCTGTGCGGAGCGGAAGCGGGGGGAGCGTTCCTTCTTTTCCGGGCCGTGCGCCAGACCACCGACCAGCTGCAGGACCGCGCGGGCGCGCAGATCCCGCGGGAGATAACCGACACCGCGGTCGCACGATTCTCCCTTTCTCCGCGCGAGAGGGAGGTCGCTGTCCTGCTCACGGAAGGGTTGCGGTACGAGGAGATCGCGCTGCGCCTGTTCATATCGACCAGGACGGTGAAAACGCACGTCCACCATCTGTACGAGAAGACCGACTCGCGCAACCGAATGGAGCTGGCCAACCGCTTGCGGGCCTGAATCGTACAAACGGAGTATTGAGAAAGCCGCCGACGGGGGCGATTGTTCAGTGAATGACGAAGCACCGGGAGGTCCCAATGGTCCGTTTCATCGTCTCGCTCCTGCTCCTCCTGGGCACCATGCTGTTCGCCGTGGTGCTGGAAAAGGGAAGCATCCTGGCCTACATCGGGTTCACCGCGCTGATCATCGAGCTGCTCGTGCCGCTCTTCGCCACGCTCGCCGTCTGGCGCCTCGCCGAGATCGGGCGGGCGTTCGGCGACGCTTTCTCGAAGAAAGCCGACGCCGTCCAGCGGGCACGGTCGGTCCGCATCTGGGAGTTCACCGAGAAGGTGTGCTACGCCGCTGGTGTCATCGGGCTCATCCTGGGCATCGTGCTCGTCCTGGCCAGGGTAAGCGGCTCGGTCAACGAGCTGGCCAGGGCATTCGGCACGTCGCTCCTCGCGCCTCTCTACGGCGTCCTGTTCGGCGTGGTCTGCCGGATCATGAAGGCACGGGTGGAGCTGCAAGGGTCAGCGGATGCCCCGGGCATCCGCTGACCCTTCCCGGAGAGCTGAACCCGGGATCGAATTTTATTGACAGTTGCTACCTCGTATGATAAACGTACATCATACACTGACCCCGAAGCGGGTCCGTCCAAGGAGGCAACGATGAAGAAGGCTCTTCTGGCAATCGCGCTGATGGCGCTCATCGCGTCCGGCGCAGGCGCGGCGGCGCTGACCCTGCACCTTCTCGTCTACGGTGCGGCCACAGCCGATGCGTATGCCGACCTCACGGCCAAGTATCTGGCCGAGACCGGCGTGAATCTCGACTTCAACCTCGTCACGAATGACCAGCAGACGGTCCTTCGCGCCGCGCTGAACTCGGGCAATTATCCCGACCTGTTCATGACCAGCGCTTACGCCGACAACGTCGGGTACAAGGACTACTGGTACGACCTCACCAACGAGGATTTCGTCAAGCTGCTGAACCCGGAGCCCTCAGCGGCGTGACCCTGGACGGGAAGATCACCGGCGTATCCCTTCTCCGTGCAGGCCTACTCTTTCATCTACAACAAGAAGGTCTTCCGGGACGCGGGTATAACGGACAAGCCGAAGACCATCGCCGACTACGAGACGCTCGCCAAGAAGCTGCAGGCAAAGGGCATCCAGCCCTTCGCAACGGGGTACAAGGAATGGTGGGTCCTTCCCCAGACCGCGTGGGGCGTGCTCGCCCCGACTGTCCAGGACGTGTACGGCGGCTACGCCGGCCTTCGTCGACAAGCTGAACAAGGGCACGTTGAAGTTCAGCCAGGTCAAGGAAATGGCGAGCGTCTTCGACCTGCTGGACCTTGTGAAGAAGTACGGCGGGAGCAAGCCGCTGGAGTCCGACTTCAACGACCAGGTCTCCATGATCGCGTCCGGCAAGGCCGGCATGATCCACCAGGGTGACTGGGCGGAGCCACAGATCCTCAAGATCACCCCGACCGCCGAGCTGGGCCAGCTCCTCACCCCGGTCGCCGCGGGGGCCGCGAAGGCCGGGATCATGATGGATTCCAACATTACGCTGCGGGTCGCCAAGGACGGGAAAAACGTGAAGGCTTCCCTCGAGTTCCTGCGCTGGCTTGCCACCTCGCCCACGTCGAAGACCTGGTACACCAGGCAGGCCCAGGCGATGTCCGCCATCAAGGGGCCGCAGACGCCGCCCACGATGATCGACATGGATTCGCTCGCCCTCCTGAACAAGGGCGCCCCCGCGTACCCGTGGTACTACCAGCGCTTCCCGACCGGCCTCGAGCAGGGCCTCGGCGTCGTGCTCCAGGGCTACGTCACCGGGCAGACCAATCGCCAGCAGACGCTGGATGCCCTCGATTCCGCGTACGCGAAGGCGGCGGCGCAGTAGCGTCCCTTCGCCATTTCGCCGGGCTCGGACCGCGGCGCGCCCGCCGGCTCGCGGTTCGAGCCCTGGCCATTCCAGGACACGGAGGTCGACATGCCGAGGCGGCTGACACGGCGCCATCTCATGGATGCCTGGGGTTTTCTCTGGCTCACCGTGCCCGCGGTGCTCCTGGTCACGGCGTTCGTCCTGGTTCCCTTCGTCATGAGCGTCTCGTATTCCTTCACGAAGTGGAACGGCCTCGACAAGGTGCCCACCTTCATCGGCCTGGCCAACTACGCGTCGCTCCTGAAAGACACGGACATGGCGAAAACGCTGGGCTTCACCTTCAAGTACATGGCCTGCGTCGTGGTCCTGACGAACGTGGTTGCGCTCCTGCTCGCCGTGCTGCTGGACAGCAGGATCAAGGGAGAGCGCGTCCTGCGGACGCGGCCTGTTCCTCCCCTACATCATCAGCCTGATCGTCATCGGCTACATCTGGAAGTTCATCCTCTCCAAAGGCTTCACGTCCCTGTTCGACCTGACGCACGCGGGCATCTTCGGGCTAGCTGGCTCGGAGACCGCACGCTGGCGTTCCTCAGCGTCGTCTTCGTGTCAGTCTGGCAGGCCATCGGGTTCTACCTCGTCATCTACATTGCCGGGCCTGCAGACGGTGCCCCGGGAGGTCATCGAGGCGGCAATGATCGACGGCGCCGGGGGCCTGCGCAGGTTCTTCCGCGTGACATTCCCCCTCATCATGGCGTCGGTGACGGTGTGCGTATTCTATGCCATCACCAACGCGCTGAAGGCCTTCGACGTGATCTTCGTCCTGACCGAGGGCGGCCCGGGAACGGCCACGACGAGCGTCGCGCTGAACATCTACCAGACAGCGTTCATCTACAGCAGATTCGGCTACGGCACGGCGCAGTCCGTCGTGCTCTTCCTGTTCATCCTTGCTGTTACCGTGCTCCAGCTCACCGTCTTCAAGCGCCGGGAGGTGGAGGCATGAAGACCACTGCTCCCCGTGCCATCCTCACCGTGGTTCTCTACGCGCTCGTGCTCGTCTACATCGGGCCGATCCTGATCATCCTTTACAACTCGATCAAGAGCTTCTCGGAGATAACCCTCAACGTCCTGACCCTGCCAACACATATCGAGGCGCTGAACTTCTCCAGGGCGTTCACGCTGATGAACTACCCCCGTCTCTTCCTCAACACCCTGATCGTGACGGCCGGAGGGACCCTCGGCGTGATCCTCTTCAGCTCGATGGCGGGCTACAAGCTCTCGCGCACCCGGGCCGCATGAGCTGGCTCCTGTTCCTGCTGTGCATCGCCCCCATGATGATCCCCTTTCAATCCTTCATGATTGCCCTGGTGAAGGTGGGGCGCGTGCGGGCACCTCATCGGTTCGGACTGGGGGCTGGCGGTGATCTACTGGGGGCTCGGCGCACCGCTGACGGTCTTTCTGTACCACGGCTTCGTGAAGACGGTGCCGCGGGAGCTCGACGAGTGCGCCACGCTGGACGGGTGCTCCACCGGCCGGCTGTTCTTCCAGGTGATTTTTCCCCTTCTGCAGCCGGTAACGGTGTCCGCGCTGGTGCTCAACGCCATGTGGATGTGGAACGATTTCCTCCTCCCGCTGCTGATGCTGAGCGGGGCACGGGAATCTGTCACGCTCCAGCTTGCCATGTATGGTTTCTTCGACCGTTACCGCAGCGACTGGAACTACGCCCTGGCGGGGGTCGTGCTGACCATTACCCCCGCGGTCATCTTCTTCATTGCCCTTCAGAAAAACATCGTGAAGGGAATGATCGCGGGAGCGGTCAAGGCGTGAGGGGAATGACCAGCAGTTTTCAGTTTGACGCCGAGGGAGCGATTCTCATTTTGCACGATTCTCAAAGGGCCGTTCTTGGCCTTTTTCAAAGGCCCGCGATCGTGTTGAAAGTGCAAAACGAGAATCGCTGGGGAATGACGGGTCGATCCTTGTCGAGCAGGAGTTCGTCGCGATGAAGTTCTCAACCGGCCGCTGGGCGTCCCGGGACGGCGTCACGCTTTACGCGCCCGCCGAGGTGAGCGACGTGCGCACCTCCGCGCGGGGGATCACGATCTTCGCCCCGGTGAAGAAGATCGCTTCCCGGGACGATACGCTGAACACGCCACAGATCACGATCGAGCTCGACGCGCCGCTTCCCGACGTCGTGCGGGTCTGCCTGTACCACCACAGGGGAGACGTGGACCACGGGCCGCGTTTCGCCATCGCGGCGAGGAAGGACCATGTACCTTCGGTGATCGATACCCGCGATGAAGCCGGCCTGGTCAGCGGCGGCCTGCGCGCCTCCGTGCAGAAGAAGGGAGAGTGGCGCCTGGAGTTCGCCTTCGACGGCCGGCGCCTCACGGGGAGCGGGAAAAACGACGCGGGCTACCTCACCGACGGTGACGGGCTGGGGTACATGCGGGAGAGGCTCTCGCTGGACGTCGGGGAATGCCTCTACGGCCTGGGCGAGCGCTTCACGGCGTTCGTGAAGAACGGCCAGGTCGTCGACATCTGGAACGAGGACGGCGGCACCGCCAGCGAGCTGGCCTACAAGAACATCCCCTTTTACCTCTCCAGCAGCGGCTACGGCGTGCTGGTCGCTCACCCGGGGAAGGTTTCCTTCGAGGTCGGCTCCGAGGTTGTCTCGCGCGTGCAGTTTTCGCGTCCCGGGGGAGAAGCTCGAATACTACGTCATCGGCGGCGGCACCCCGAAAGGAGGTTCTCAAGCGCTACACGCGAGCTCACCGGCCGGCCCGGCGCTGCCGCCGGCGTGGTCGTTCGGTCTGTGGCTCACCACGTCTTTCACGACGAGCTACGACGAGAAGACGGTGCGCGGCTTCGTCGAGGGCATGCGCTCGCGGGGCATCCCCCTGCACGTGTTCCATTTCGACTGCTTCTGGATGAAGGAGTTCCAGTGGTGCGACCTCGAGTGGGATCGTCGATCGTTTCCCCGACCCGGAGGGCTTCCTCGCCCGCCTGAAGGCCATGGGGCTGAGCATCTGCCTCTGGATCAACCCGTACATCGCGCAGAAGTCGAGACTCTTCGAAGAGGGGCCGCGGAAGGGATATCTCGCTCAAGAAGCCGGACGGCGCGGTCTTCCAGTGGGACAGGTGGCAGGCGGGCATGGGCCTGGTGGATTTCACCAACCCCGACGCCGTGCGCTGGTACCATGCGAGCTCTGCGCAGGCTGCTGGACATGGGGGTGGACTGCTTCAAGACCGACTTCGGCGAGCGAATCCCGATGGACGTGCGCTACCACGACGGCTCGGACCCGCTGAAGATGCACAACTACTACCCCTACCTGTACAACAAGGCGGTCTTCGACCTGCTCGAGCAGGAGCACGGCACGGGCCGCGCCGTCGTGTTCGCCCGATCGGCAACCGTCGGCAGCCAGGAAGTACCCGGTGCACTGGGGCGGCGACTGCTCCGCAACGTACGAATCAATGGCGGAGACCCTCCGGGGCGGGCTGTCGCTGGGCCTCTCCGGCTTCGGTTTCTGGAGCCATGACATCGGCGGGTTCGAAGGAAAGGCCGACGCCGGACCTTTACAAGCGCTGGGCGGCGTTCGGCCTGCTTTCCTCCCACAGCCGGTCTGCACGGGAATCGAATCCTACCGCGTGCCGTGGCTGTTCGACGAGGAGGCCGTCGATGTCGTGCGCTTCTTCACGCAGCTGAAGTGCCGCCTCATGCCGTATCTTTTCGCTGCCGCAGTGGAGGCCTCGCGGGACGGTGTCCCCGTGATGCGGGCCATGATCCTCGAGTTCCCCGATGACCCCGCCTGCCGTACCTCGATCGGCAGTACATGCTCGGGAGGCGCCCTCCTGGTGGCGCCGGTTTTCCGCGCCGACAGCTCTGTCACGTACTACGTCCCCGAGGGACGCTGGACACATTTCCTGTCGGGTGAAACCATAGAGGGCGGACGGTGGCGAACAGAAAACCATGGCTACCTCAGCCTTCCCCTCCTGGCCCGTCCGGGAACCATCGTTGCCACGGGCGCCGAGGAGACACGGCCTGACTACGACTACACCGTGGGCGTGACCTATCACCTGTTTCCGCTCGCCGACGGCACGTCCACCTCTGCCGCGGTCCATGGCGACGGCGGGGAGGAGCGGTGCGGCATCACCGCGCGGCGCGACGGCGGCACGATCACCGTCAAAGGCCACGGCAGCCACGCGGGGTGGTCGCTTCTCCTGCGCGGGATCCCGGCCGTCGCTGCGGTTGAGGGTGGCTCGTGGACCGCGGAGCCGACGGGAACACGGGTCAGCGCGGCGTCTCAGGATCTGGTCATCCGGCTGGCGTAGGGCGGAAGGCGCCCTCTTTTTCTTTCCGCGTGGAATCAGATATTCCGATGGAAAGAAGGCTCATTTGAAAGGCCCTGCTCCGTGGGTGTGACCCAGAAGGACATCGCAGACGCGCTCAAGGTATCGCTCATCACGGTCCACCGGGCGTTGACCGGCACGGGCTATGTTTCCCAGAAGCTGAAGGACCACATCTTCCGCTACGCCAAGCAGGTGGACTATGTCCCGCACCGCGCCTCGCGCGTCCTGGTCCGGAACAAGGTCCGCAAGATCGCCGTGTTCTCCTCGGCCCTCCCGCACTATTTCTGGGCCGACATCCGGACAGGCATCTCCGTCGCGGCCCGCCAGATCCAGGATTTTCACTACGAGGTCACCTACCGTACGATTCCCGACTGGAACACGCGCCAGTATCTCCTGCGGGTAAAGGAAGAGCTCGACGCCGGCCTGGAGGCCGCGGCGCTCGTCAACCAGCGGATCTTCGACATGACCTCCGTCATCTCCTCCCTCGAAGCGAGAAACATCCCGTACGTGACGCTGAACGTCGATGCGCCGAAGAGCAGGAGGCTCTGTTACGTCGGACCTGACTACCGGGCGGGCGGCCGTCTCGCGGCGGAGTACATCGGCAAAAGCCTTCTCTTCCGAAAGAAACCGCGGGTCTTCGTCATCTCCACGCGGGAGGAGGTCCCCGCCGACTCGGATGCTCCGGACATCAATCGCCTCCGGTACGAAGGCTTTCTCTCCGTGATGGCGGAGCGCTTTCCGGGGATTGAACACGCGGTCGGGTACCTGACCACCGACATGCGTTCGAAGGAGATCGGGACGCAGATCGAGGACCTGCTCGCCTCCCGCGCGGACAACGCGGACGCCATCTACTTCATACCCGGCGCACAACGTGCAGTTCCTGCAGGCGCTGGAGAAGGTGGTGCAACGCGCCGTCGTCTCGGTCCTGCATGACCTCGACTCCTCCGCGAACCAGTACCTCGGGAAAAAGATCCTCAGCGCCGTGATCTACCAGAACCCGGTCCTCCAGGGCTACTACGCCGTGAAAACTCTCGAGCACATCCTCGAGTCAGGCACCCCTGCGCCGCTGCCCCCCATCACGATCACGCACAGCATCCTGCTGGATGAGAACAAGGAACTGAACCGGAATCACAATCTCTTCACGGGGATGGTGGAGTAGCCCGGGCTGACGGCCGCAGGAGGAGCGAGCCGGGCAAGGCCCTTGAAAAGCCGGGCCGGGGGCCTCCCGTGGTTGCCCCAGTCCATCTGCGGGTATCCCCACAGCCGGTTGAAGATGAGCCGGGCCGAAAGCGGCGGTGGGGTGCCCTGCAGGATCTCGAACAGCGTGATGCCCAGCTCTCCGCCATGGCTGTCTGCGACGACCACCCTGACCGTATGCTCGCCCGGTGCCAGCACGGCGGAGCGAAAGAGCATCACCACGGCGCGCTCGGCAGTGCTTCCCGTGGCCGGGTCGATCATTGCCACCGGGACCCCGTCGATGAGCACCCGCATGAGGGCAGACCCCTGCTGTCGAAGCCCGTGCACGGCGACGCCGGTGCCGATGAAACGCAACGTTGCCGAAGAACCGGCCTGCGTGCTCACCCAGGTGGCCCCGTTGTAGCCGATGAGGGGAACCCTCCGCCACGGTCCCCCGTAGACGATGTCGCCGTCGGACGCGTGCACGAGCGGATCCCGCCCGCGGCCGTAGGCGATCCGGCAAGCCTGGTCGCCCTCGGGGAAAATCTCCAGGCCGCGCCGAAGGCCTGCATATTCCAGGGTGACCCTGCGGACGTGCTCCTTCATCGCCCTGAAATCCCTCGTGGCAAGACCGTCGTGCACGTCATTCCGACGGAAGAGAGCGTAGTCTCTCGTGGAATCCTTCCACGGTGCTGCCCCCGGAAGTCCAAAGCGGTCGGTGTCAGCGCCGGGGACGCTCCTTCGTGCGACCCCCTCGTTTCGACCGATATGGTCATCGGGATAGGCGGTCCAGGGACCGTCGCGCTGCCAACCGATCGTCTCCACGCTGAGGGGGAGCACAAAAGAGACTCCTGCCTCCGAGAGCTCGCGGTCGTCGCGGGGCTCTTCCGGCAGCAGGAACGAAAAGCCGACGTCCTCGCGGTCGGAAAGGGTAATGGCAAAGGTCACGCGCGCGGCAGGGAACGTCCCGCTCATGCGCACCGAAACACTGCTCCTCCTGCGCGCCGTGACAAGCGACCCCTGGTCGATCCTCCATGGACCGGTGGAAACACCGGTAAGGTGCAGGTGAGGCCCTCCTGCAAGGAGAGTCTCTCCGTCGGAGCGGAGCCCGACGATCACCCCGGTTGCCTTGTCGAGCTCGAGCTCGGTCGACCCGGCCCGCAGCAGGAGCGAAGACCCCGTCGTGGCGATCTCCGGTCTCGCTCTCCCTGTCGGACGCGGCGGCCGGCCCCGGCCCTTCAGCGCCAGGACGTGCTCGTAAAGCATGAGCCTGCCCTGGTCGTAGAATCGAAGGGTCACACGGTTCGTGCCCGTGATGATCTTTTCGGGGATGGTAATCATCCCGGATTCGCCCGGGCCGAGATCTGGCAGTGACAGGGGTCCGCTGCCGCGAGCCGACTGCCACTCCGCCGTGATCTCCGAGAAGCGGGTGTGAAGAAACCTGTTCGCCACGGGAACGCCGGAGACCAGACGGCGCTCCTCGATAAGGATGGGCGAATAGGCGTTCTTCAACAACCAGGCCTCGGGCTTGATGACATCGGCGCTGTCCCAGACGCATCCCCACGCGGCTGTGCTGTTCACGTCGTTGAACACGGTCGTCCTGCGGGCGGTCACTCCGGGAGGCAGGAAGAAGACGTCGTCACGCGCTTCCCAGACCGCGGCGCCGAGGGCCCCCTCGGTCTCATAGATCTCGTTCCAGTGTCGGCGGATGCTCTCGCCCCACGCGTTGTGCACGTTGGGATCCCTCCGCAGCTCGACCACGTTGTTGCAGGGAACATGGGCGATCTCGTCGTGCAGGTACGGGCGCTCGCCGGCCGCGACGGTGTGCGTTGCGTTCAGCCCGTCCTCGAAATGCACGTAGTGAACGCTGAAGAGATCCATCGGGGCGTGCTCCTCGAAGATGGTCTGCGGCCAGCTGAACTTCGCGGGCCTGGTCGGCTCGTTCCGTTTCACCCAGTCGTATTCCGCGCCGGTGCCATCGTTCCAGGACGACTCGTTTCCCAGCGACCAGATCAGCACCGAGGGATGATTCCTGCACGCCTCCACCATCTCGATGAACCGCGACAGGTAGTCGGCGGACTGCTCCGTGCCCAGGATGCCGTGCTGAAAGCAGAGTGCCGTCTCGATCTCGAGGTAGATGCCCTGCCGGTCGCATTCCTCCACGAGGGTCATGGGCGGCGGGTAGTGCGACGTGCGGATGTAGTTCACGTTGCATTCCCTGAGCCGTGCCACGTCGCTTCGATTCTGCTCCGGGGTCGTGCATCGCCCGCTTTTCAACGACCAGTCATGCAGGCAGACGCCGCGCAGCTTGATGGGCTGCCCGTTCACAAGGACCTTTCGCGGGTCCGTGCCGTCGGCACCGCCGAAG
The DNA here is from genome assembly GCA_963768665.1 of uncultured Spirochaetota bacterium. Taxonomy (GTDB): domain Bacteria; phylum Spirochaetota; class Spirochaetia; order SZUA-6; family Fen-1364; genus Fen-1364. The sequence continues at coordinate 123,454 of CAVYIU010000012.1, forward strand.
GTGATGTGGCGGAACCCGATCTGCAGCGTGTACTCCTCCAGCGCCGCGCCCCCCTCTTGCAGAACGCAGCGCAGCTGGTAGAGACGCGGGTGCTCGGTGTCCCAGCCTGCTACATCTTCCACCGGAACCTGGAAGCGGACGCGATCGCCCGCGCCGACAGGCTGCGGGGGAAAGGCCGGCCGTGGAAGACCCGAGGGACCCTGCACCTGGAACTGCAGCGCCGTCTGCTTTCCCGGCTGGGCAACGGCGGCCTCGATCGCCAGCCGGCCGGTCCTTCCGTCCGCGTCCAGCCCGGCATCGACATGCAGCATGCAGACATGAGTGCGATGCCGCGCGAGGAGCGAAACGCTGCGCAGGATGCCGCCCGTATTGTGCCCGGCGTACAGGCTGAGGATCGATGGATCGAGAAGGTCGTCCCGTACGCCCACCACCAGGACGGCGGCTTCTCCCGGCCGCACGACGCTCGACACGTCGCATTCCCATATGGTTGCCGGGGACCGGTGACTCCCGACCATCGTGCCGTTCATCCAGACACGCGCGTCGCTGTGCACGCTTTCAAAACGCACGGCGATCGCCTTGTCCTGGAAATCCGCCGGCACGGAGACGGTCCGACGGTAGTAGTACTCGGTGCCGTTCTCGATGTCGAAGCCCTGCATTGCCAGCTCGCCGGGAACATTCACAGGGAGCCAGGAAAGCGAGGCGGGGACCGGCACGCCCGGCCAGCGGTCCATCGTGAACTCCCACACTCCGTCCAGGAGGAGGCACGCCTGCCGCACCCCGGCGACCATCGTCGGCCGGACGGCGATCCGGCCCCGTGAATCCTCGACGCGAGAAGACTCTTCCATCCCTTTCCCCGCTTCCCTTGACGGTTTCTAGGATATACGTATAGCATATATCGTTGTCAATGCGCGCATTGCCGGGAGGGAGCCATGAGCGTTCCGAGCGCGGCCCAGGAACATCGCCCATGCAGGTGATCGACCTCGGCACCTGGACCAGGTGGCGGGGCGCCGATTCCTCTACGTCGGCATGCCGCTAAAGATCGTCGGCGCCACCGGCTCTCCCGTGCGGCCTGTGGCGATCTTCGAATGACGACGACTCTCGGCGTCCGCGGCGAAACCTTCCTCGTCAACGATCGACCCGTCTACAGCGATATCCCCGGCAACAGACCCCGTGTCCACGGGCTCCTTATGAACGCGCGCTTCATCCAGGGAATCTTCGATGACAGGACCGGCCGGGGGCGCTACGCCCGTTTCGGGGTGGACGTCTTCGATCCCGCGGAGCACACCGAAGCGCTGATACGAGCCCTTCCGGACTGGCACGCGTGGGGCCTGCGTGCATTTACCGTGGGCCTGCAGGGCGGAATGCCCGTATTCACGATCGGCAACGAGACCATCGACAACAATCCGTACAGCGAGGACGGAAGGAAGTTCGATGCAGCGTACAGGGGTCGGCTGGAGCGCCTCATCGCTGCCGCCGACGACGTCGGCATGATCGTCATCGTCAGCCTCCTGTACCAGGGCCAGGCCCCGCGCATGGCCGGCGAACGGGTCATTCGCAACGCCGTAACCTGCGCCTGCCGGTTCCTGCGCGAACTGGGAAGGGCGAACGTCATCGTGGAGGTGGCCAACGAACAGAACGTGGGGGAGTTTCGTCGTCACCCCGTGGTCTTCGAGCCTGCCGGCATGGCGAGCCTGCTCGCCCTGGCCCGCCACGAGTCGGGGGGGTTGCCCGTGGGATGCAGCTCTGCCGGCGGCGACCTCTTCCGCGAGATCGCCGACGCCAGCGACATTATCCTCATCCACGCCAACGGGTGCACCCGCCAGGCGTACCACGCGCTGATCTCCCGAGCGCGCGGGCTCGGGCTGCGCCGCCGGTCGTGTGCAACGAGGATTCTCCCTGCATCGGCCAGCTCGCGGTGGCTTTCAGCGCGGCAAGCTCGTGGGGCTATTACAACAACCTCACCAAGCAGGAGCCTCCGGCCGACTGGCGCGTGACCCCGGGCGAGGACCTGTTCTTTGCGCGGCGCATGGCCCGCGGTCTCGGCATCCCCGTGGCTGACCTTCCCCCGGAGGAGCGCTACGTGTTCCAGGGCTTCGAGCCCCGCATGACACACGAGGGAAAGCGATGGCTGCGCGTGGCAAGCGAGTATCCCGAGACCATCGACTCGGTGGAGTTCCTCCACGAGGGGACGACCGTTGACACCGCCTGGGACGAGCCGTTCTTTCTCCACTACCGCGCCCGATGGATCGCCGACCCGGTCGATGCCCATGGGGCAGAACGCGGCCGGTGGACGGCGCGCATTCGCCTGCGCGACGGCAGCGTGCTCGAGCGCGAGGACGAAATCCCGTAGAATGGAAAGGAGCGTTGCCGTGGCCATCCATCAACGCGAACGTGAAGGCCGAGCCGATCTTTCGCGACGGCGGGCCCACCTCGACCGACCCCGCGATCCGCGCGGAGGCAGTGGGGTTCATCAAGCGCGCCAAGGAGTTCGCGAAAGCCGTCGGGGCGGACAAGGTGACTTGCCGTCCCCTGGGGGACGGGAACGAGTACGGCTTCCATTCCGGCTAGGGTGATTCGCCGACGCGCTGTTACCCGTACTCCGGCCCCATGATGACGCAGCGGCACCCGGGCTCGCCCGGGAAGGCGTTCGCTCCCTTGTACCGACGCATCGCTGGTATTGATCTCGCCGGATGACGGACGTACCCTTGCACCATGAAAGCCATTGTTGTCGATCGCTTCGGCGGTCCCGAGGTCATGCAGCTCAGGGACGCGCCGGACCCGAAGCCCGGCGTCGGCCAGGTCCTCGTCCGCCAGGAAGCAATCGGGGTCAACTTCATCGACGTCTACCGCCGCACCGGGCTGTACCAGGTGGAGCTCCCGATGGTCCCCGGCATGGAAGGCGCCGGGACGGTCACGGCGATCGGGCCAGCCGTGCAGGGGCTGCGCGCGGGTGATCGCGTTGCCTACGCCAACTGTCCCGGTGCCTACGCCGAGTCGATCCTCGTGCCCGCCGGCAGCGCCGTCAAGGTGCCCGCCCGCGTCACGCTGGCGCAGGCTGCCGCCGCCATGCTCCAGGGGATGACGGCGCATTACCTCGCCATCGACACGGCTCCCATCAAGAAGGGCGACTGGATCCTCGTGCACGCGGGGGCGGGCGGCGTCGGGCTGCTGCTCCTGCAGATCGCGCGCATGCGCGGCGCGCGTATCATCGCCACGGTGTCTACCGCGGAGAAAGCGGCGCTCGCCCGGGAGGCGGGCGCGAACGAGGTCATCCTGTACACGGAAACCGACTTCGCCGCCGAGGTGAAACGCCTCACCGGCGGCAGGGGCGTGAAGACTGTCTTCGATTCCGTGGGGAAAGCCACGTTCCTCAAGAGCCTCGACTGCATCGAGCCCCGGGGAATGATGGTGAGCTTCGGGCAGTCCAGCGGGAAGGCGGATCCCATCGAGCCGACGCTCCTGAGCGCCAAGGGCTCGCTCTACCTGACGCGACCCATGCTGGGCGCGTACATAGCGGACAGGGCGAGCCTCGAGCGCCGCGCCGGCGACGTCCTGGGGTGGGCAGCGTCGGGACGCCTTGCTATCCGCATCGGCGCGCAGTTCCCGCTCTCCGACGCCGCGGGAGCGCACAGGGCACTGGAAGGCCGGGGGACGACAGGGAAGGTGATCCTCCTGCCGGGAGCGTGACGCACCTGGACCGGACTGCCGGGCCTGGCCCTGGCGCAGTCTATCCCGCGCGCCGCACGCTCAAAGGCGCCCGGTTCCTGACCCTCGCCCTGCTCGGCATGTGCCTTTTCGGCGCGCTCGTTGCCGCCGAGGGCGAGGCCTTCGGCTGGGACGTGTTCGCCTTCGCGCTCCTGCTCGGCGCGCTTGTCGTGCTGCAGACCCTTCGGCCGTGGTGGCACTACACCATCGGCACGGAGGGCATCGGGATCCACCGGCTCCTGGGGACGCGGCTGCTCGCGCGCGGGGACATCGCGAACGTCGAGCAGGTCGACGGGTCGCGGATGGAAGAAATCCTTGCAGGTCCCCCGCGGACCGGCAGGGAGACGGGACGGGGCATGGACCTCCGTGCCGGCATCCGGGCGCGGCGCGACCTGGGCCGCATCGTCGCCTTCGTGACGGTGCCGGTCGTGCTGACCCAGACCGTCCGGGGCGGACCAACGGTCGTGCGCGCCGTCCGGGCTCGTGCCCTGGGGGATTTCGTGCTGGTGACGCTCCGCGACGGCACAATGCGGGCGATCACACCCCGCGCGGTCGGCGCTTTCGTGCAGGCCTGGGGGGAGTCGACCACGTAGAGAAGGCCTTTCGCGCGGCCTTCGGCCGCGCTACGGCGCGAACACGACCGCCACGACGCGCGCGTCGGCGTCCCCCGCGGAGTGGACGTGGTGCGGAACGATGCTGTCGTAGTAGATGCAGTCGCCTGTCTTGAGGCGGTACATGTCTTTGCCGTAGAGCACCTCGATCTCGCCGGACAGCACGTAGATGAACTCCTCCCCCTCGTGCGTGGAGGTCTTCACTCCCTGCGCCGACCCCGGGTGGATGTCGATGAGGAAGGGCTCCATGTGCCGGCCGGCCTTGTTCGCGGCGAGGGAGAAGAAGTCCAGGTCGCTGCGCCCCGGGCTCTCGCGGCCCGAGAAGCGCACGATGGTCTCGTGGGCGCCCCGGCGGGAGATCACGGGACCGAGGTGGGCCTCGTCGTCGAGGAAGGTGCCCAGGCGCACGCCGAGTGAGCGGGCGATGCGGATGAGCGGCGAGAGGGAAGGGATGAGGGATCCCGCCTCGATCTGGGCCACCAGCTCAGGCGCCAGGTCGGCGCGCTCGGCGAGCTGCTCGGCGCTCATGCTCCGCGATTCGCGGATGGTGCGCACCGTCTCCCCGAGGGAATGCTTGTCGGCCATGCGTTCCTCCTTCCCGCTCAGCGCGGGATCAGCGGGGAGATGGCAAGCCCGATGCCGTAGGTGATTGCCGCTTCTCCCAGCCCGATGATCATCATCTCCAGCCCGCTCTTCCACCAGGACCGTCCCGTCATGACAACCTTCGCCGCGCCCACGGCGAAGTGCGCCAGGGTGCTGATGACGAACGATACGACGAGCGCGGTGACCCCCGTCGCGAGCAGGTACGGGAGGACCGGGCACGGCGGCGCCAACGGCCGTGCTCAGCGTGGCGCTCACCGCGGAGCGCATGGGGCTGGCGAACGCCTTCTCGGAGAGGCCCAGCTCCTCGTGCGCCAGCGTCCGCAGCATCTCCTCGGGGTTCTCCGCCATGCGCGAGGCCATGGCGTTGGCCTCTTCCGGCGTGAAGCCTTTCAACTGGTAGAAGAGGGAGAGCTCCTCCTTCTCCTCCTCCGGGTGCTCCTTGATCTCGCTGCTCTCCCTGGCGAGCTCCGCCTCGTGGACTTCCTTCTCCGCCTTCGTGGCGAGGTAGGCGCCGCTGCCCATGGAAAGGGCCGAGGCAACCATGGAGGCAAAGCCGCTGAGGAGAACAAAGGAACCGTTGACGTTCGTTGCGCCGGCCACGCCGCTCACCACGCCGAAGGCGGCGCCCAGGCCGTCGTTGATGCCGTAGATGGCCTGCCCGATCCAGCCGCCGCCGCGCACGTGGCGTTCGCGGCCGAGGATCTTGTCCAGCGCGTTCTGCGGAAGCGTGTTCTGCGTCGCCATGTCTTTCAGGACGCGGTCGTGCGCACGCTCCTCCCGCCCGGCGCGTGAACTCGGTCCGATCCCCGTCGCTGGGGGCAAGCTCGGCGAGGGTGTCGTAGAGCCCGTCCGCGTTTCCCTCGGCGGCAGCCATCGCTTTCACCACGACCTCGGGATCCTGGGCGATGAGCTCCCGGCGCGCCTTCGTCTCGGCTGCGGTCTCGGCGTAGGTGCCCGGGTCGGCGCCGAGCTCGCGCAGCTTCTTCTCCCACTGCGCCGCGTGCTTCTCTTCCTCGGCGGCCATGCGCAGGAAGATGTGGCGTCGGCGGACGTCCTTCTCCTTCTCCGCCGCGGCGGTGTAGGTGAGGACGGCGGACCTCTCGTCGCGCCAGGCCCTGCGCAGCTCCTCGATGTAGCGTTCCGGTGCGCCCACGGATACCCTCCTTCAGAGACTGAACAAGACTATGCCCGAAAGGATCAGGCCTGTCCCCACCCACGCGGCGGCGGAGATCCTCTCGCGCAGCACCAGCATGCCGCCCACCAGCTGGACGCCGACCGCGGTCAGGCCCTCGGTGAGCGGGTACGCGACGTGCAGCGAAATGCCCCGCAGCAGCGCCGTGTAAGCGAGCACGCCGAGGAAGCTCGCCAGGTTGCCGGCCACCTGCCAGGCAACGAAGAGACGCAGACCCTTGCGGGCCGCGGAGAGCTTCAGGCAGACGTGCGCCACGGTATTCGCGCACATATCGCCGGCGAGCAGGAGCAGCATCCGCAGCATCGTCACCCCTCTTCTTTCCGGGGGACGCTCCCCACGAGGACTATCCCCGCGGTGACCAGAGCCGCACCGATCGCTTCCGTGACCTTCAACTGCTCGTGGAAGAGGAGGAGCGACGATGCGAGGACGCCGATGACGGCAAAGCCCCTGCTGAGGGGGAAGGCGATGTGCAGCGGCAGCGTGCGCAGGAGGCCGGTATAGGCGAGGATCCCGCCGAAGCCCACGACGTTGCCCGCCACGAGGAGCGCCAGGAAAGGCAGGCCGGCCCCCGCCCCCGCTGCCTGCTTCAGCAGCACGTTCGCCGCAGTCACGAACACGAGATAGACAGCCAGGAACAGTGCGTTCTTCATGTGGCGCCGGTGGAGTATAGCGAATTCCGGCAGGTCCAGAAAGTTTGCGCGGCGCGTGCCATCGCCGGACCGAAGGGGGCCATTCAGCATCGGTCGCGCAACTCGCCCGTGGTCCCCCACCCCCCCTTGTCACGCGGGATTACCTCGCCTATTGTTGAATGAACGTTCATTCATTTTGATGGGTGGAGGAAAGTGGCATGGCGCGTGGAAAGGACAGTGAGAAGCCTGCGCAGATCCTCGAGGCAGCATTTGCCGTCTTCGGGGAAGCGGGGTACCAGGCAACGGTCATCAAGGACATCGCGGACCGCGCCGGCATCTCCGCGGGCACGATCTACACCTACTTTCACGACAAGCTCGACCTCTTTCGGGCGACCGCGGAGGAAGGTTGGAACCGCTTCCTCCAGCAGATGCGGGAGCTCGCGGCGTCACCCGAGCCCGCGGAAAGCAGGATGGCCCGGTTCCTCGACCTGGGCTTCGGGAGCCTGCGCCAGTACCTTCCGCTGCTCCGCGGCATGCTCTTCGAGTCGAGCCAGATGAACATCCTCCAGAACGGCATCGACGAGTTCTGCGGCCTCGTTGGACGGATCCTCGATGATCGAAGGCGGGAAGGAGCTCACCAGGCCATCGATATTTCCGTCCGCGGGCCATTCGTCAGGACGACCGTCGTCGGGGTGCTCTTTTCCGCGGCCATGGCAAAACCCGACCGGGTGGAAAAAGAGATCGACGATTTGAAGCGCACCGTGACCATGCTCCTTGCAGGAGGCTGACGTGACCGCCCGGACTTCCCCCTTGCCCTGCGTGCTGATCGCCTCCCTGGTGCTCGCCGTGACGCCCGCAGCGGCAGCAGCCCAGGATGCAGGAATCACCCTCGACCAGGCCGTCGCGCTCGCCCTCCGGGGCGCTGACGCGATCCGCCTGCGGGAGCTCGCGGTGCAGAAGTCCCGGCTCGCCGTCGACGAGGCCACGGCAAAGGCGCTGCCGCAGGTCGGCATCCAGGCGTCCGCGTCCTACCTCGTGAACCCGCCGCAGGGCTACACGGTGACGGCAGGAGAGCTAGGCAGCTTCACGCCGACCATCCCTGCAGGCAAGATCGGGCCCGATGCGACCCCGCTCGGCACCCTTACCATCCCGCAGAACGACTTCAACATCGGCGCCCAGGAACACGACTACTTCGCCCTCAGCGCATCGCTGTCGCAGCCCCTGTTCACGTGGGGGAAGATCCGCGGTGCCATCGACCTTGCCTCGCTGGCGGCTGACCTGGCCGGCAACGATCTTGCCGCGCAGCGCCGGGACATCCAGCGCGAGGTTGCGCGCGCCTGGGACGGCGCGCTTCTCGCCGCCGGGTCCGAGGAGGTCCTCAGGCGCCTCAAGGAAACCGCCGCCGAGGTCGTGGACGACCGGCAGAAGGCATACGACGACGGGACCACCAGTCGCGAGGCGGTGCTCCAGGCGAAAGCCGATCTTGCGCGGGTCGACGCGAAGCTCGTCGACGCCGAGCAGGCACGCCTCTCCTCCCTCCAGAGTCTCGGCATCCTCACGGGACTCGATCCCGCGGGCATCGTCCTTGCCTCCGGCTTCCGTGACTCCCTCCCGCCGCTGGAAGAGCCGGCGATCCTCGCCTCCGCCTTGAAGTCGTCAACCGATCTCGCCGCGTCCCGAACGCACGTCCAGCAGGCGGAGAAGAAGCTGGTGGTGGAAAAAGGCGGTGCGCTCCTGCTCCCCGATGTCTCGCTGGGAGTGCAGTTCGACGTCACCGGGCAGGAAGACATGCCGTACGCGGGCTGGAGCTGGGACCCCAGCGAGTGGAACTGGGACGTCGTGATCAGCCTGGGCGTGAAGACGACAGTCTTCGACGGCCTGGCAGCGCACAGCCGCATCGCGCAGGCACAGAAGGACGTGGACATGGCGGGCGCCGCGGCGGTCCAGCAGGAGAAACTGGTGCGCCTGTCGGTGCGCCAGGGCGTGGAGGCGGCCCTCCGCGCGGAGGCGGCGGTCGAACAGGAGCAGGCGGCATGGGAGGATGCGCAGGAGCGCCTGCGCGAGGCGCAGTCCTCCTACGACAACGGTCTCGTGAGCAGGACCGACCTTCGCGGCGCGCAGATCCTGGAGGGCACCGCTGCCCTCGATCTCCTGGCGGCGCGCTACACCCGGGAGGAGGCGCTTGCCGACATAACGCGCCTGGCCGGGGAAACCCCATGAGGGACGCATCGTGAACATCACGGAACTGTCCGTCCGCAGGCCCACGGCCGTCATCGTCGTCATGGCCCTCATCGTCGGCCTGGGGGTCGCCGGGTACGTGAACCTCGGGGCAGACCTCTTCCCCGCGGTGAACACCCCCATCATCTCCATCCACTCCACCTACGTGGGGGCGGGCGCCGAAGAAGTGGACAAGGAGCTCATCAAGCCGATCGAGGACGCCGTCTCGGGAGTGAACGGGATCGACACCATCCGCTCGACCTCCGGCACGGGCTTCGGGTACACGATCCTGCAGTTCACCATGCAGACCGACATGAACGCCGCGGTGATCGACGTGCAGAAGGCGCTGGACGGCATCGCCGACACGCTGCCCCGCGATTCGACGCGGCCCGTCCTCACGAAGTTCGACGTGAACTCCCAGCCGATCCTCATCATCACCGTCGCCGGCTCCGCGTCACCGGAAGAACTGTACAACGAGGCGGACAGGATCCAGCGCCAGCTGGAGAGCCTCCCCGGGGTGGGCAACGTCTCGATGGCCGGCGGCCAGAAGAAGGAGCTCGCCATCACGGTGGACAAGTCCGCCATGGAGTTCTTCGGCGTCAGCGTCCCGACCCTGGTCGGCGTCCTGCAGGCCGGCAACATCACCGCTCCTGCCGGGTCGATCACCCAGAAGAACCGTGATCTCACCGTTCGCCTCGTCGGGGAGTTCGACAGCGTGGACGACGTCCGCGGACTCCTCGTGCCCACCTCCGCGGGAGGCAGCGTCAGGCTTTCCGAGATCGCCGACGTGAGCCTGTCCTATCCCGATCCCACGAAGTCCGTCCGCCGCGGCGGTGATACGGCCATCGGCATCCTCGTGCGCAAGCAGAGCGACGCGAACGTCATGGCCACCGCGGGCGCGGTGAAGGCGGAGCTGGCCCGGCTGCAGGGGACGCTCCTGCCGGGCACCGCGGTCAGCGTCGCCAGCGACGCCACGACGTTCATTAATTCCTCCCTCGACGAGACGCGCCTGAACCTCGTGGAGAGCATCATCACCACCTCCCTCGTTCTCTTCCTGTTCCTCAGGCGGTGGCGGTCCTCCCTCATCGTCCTCATTGCCATTCCCATCTCGCTCGTGGGGACCTTCTTCGCCATGTGGCTGTTCCATTTCACGCTCAACATCGTCACGCTCATGGCGCTGGGGCTCTGCATCGGCATCCTCGTGGACGATTCCATCGTCATCCTGGAAAACGTCGACAGGCACATCCACCTCGGGGAGGAACCGCGGGTCGCCGCCGTGCGGGGACGTATGGAGATCGGCCTGGCCGCGGTGGCCATCACGCTCTGTGACGTGGTGGTGTTCGCGCCGATCGCCTTCCTCACCGACATCGTGGGCCAGTTCTTCCGGGAGTTCGGGATCACGGTCGTCTTCGCGACCCTTCTTTCGCTCCTCGTCTCCTTCACGGTGACGCCGATGATGGCCTCACGAATGCTCACCGCCCGGCGAAAGGCGCGGCGCGGGGCTCCGGATGCCACTCTCGCTGCTTCCCCGGAACCCGTAGAGGTTCCCGTGGAACCCGTCGAGGCGCCCGCGGAGCAGGCCCTGCGCCCGGCTGAACCGCCCCGCGCTTCCGGGCGTTTCGGCGGCTTCTTCGACACCACCGTGAAGCGGGGCTACATGCTGTTCCTCGAATGGGCGCTGGGACATCGGTGGACGGTGATCGTCAGCATCACGGTGCTCGTCCTTGTGAGCATCGCCCTGATCCCCTTGAAAGTGATCGAGAGCGAGTTCATGCCCTCGTTCGACCAGAGCAAGCTTGTCGTGGACATCGATCTCGGACCCGGGGCAGGGTATCGGCAGACCGATGCCAAAGCCACCCTGGTGGAACAGTACCTCCTGTCCCTGCCGGAGGTGGACACGACATTCACCACCGTCGGCAGCGACACGGCGGTCTCCACGTCGGAAATCATCGTGCAGCTGAAGGACAAGAGCCAGCGGCGCAAGAGCCAGGGCGCCCTCGCGAGCGAGCTGCGTGAGTGGGCGAGGACCGTCCCCGGCGCCTCCATCTCCGTGACCGAGCAGGGAATCATCGCGCGGACATCCATCGAGGGCACGAAGCCGTTCATCATGAACCTCAGCGGGCCCAACCGCGACGTGCTGCGCGCCGTCTCGCGGCAGGTGGAAGATCTCGTGCGCTCGGTGCCGGGCGCCGCGGACGTCGACAACACCATGAGCGCCACGCAGACCGAGGTGAGCGTGCAGGTGGACGGGCTCGCCGCCTCCACGTACGGCCTCACCGCCTACGACATCGCCTCGGTCATGCGCACCGCGCTGGCCGGCACGAACGTCGGCGTCTACCGCAACGCGGGTGACGAGTACGACATGGTGGTGCGCTACCGCACGGACCAGATACGGACGCCCCGCGACCTGGGAACCCTGAAGGTCACCAACACCGCGGGCCAGCAGGTCGCCCTTTCCCAGGTGGCCACGTTCCTGAGCACCGACAGCCCGCAGGAAGTCCTGCGCCGTGACCGCCAGAACGTCGCTACCATCTCGGCGAACATCGAGGGCCGCGCGCTGGGAGCCGTGGCAACCGACATCAAGAAGGCCATGGCGGGGCTGCACATGCCCTTCGGCTACGACGTGAGCTACGGCGGGGACACGGCGAATATGACCAGCGCGTTCGGGTCCCTCGCGTGGGCGCTCGCGGCATCCCTCCTCCTGGTCTACATGATCCTCGTGGTGCTCTACGAATCGTTCCTCACGCCGTTGATCCGCATGATGTCCATCCCCTGCGGCGTCATCGGCGCGTTCGCCGCCCTCGCCCTGACCGGCAAGGCCATCAACATCATCTCCTTCATCGGCCTGATCATGCTGGACGGGCTCATCTCGAAGAACGGGACGCTCCTCATCGACTACACCAACACGCTGGTGAAGCGCGGCCTGCCGCTGCGCAAGGCGCTCCTGGAGGCCGGCGTCACGCGCCTGCGTCCGATCCTGATGACGAGCGTCACGATGATCGTCGGGATGCTTCCTCTCGCCCTCTCCCTCGGCGCCTCCTCCGAGATACGCTCCGGCATGGCCGTCGTGCTGATCGGCGGCCTCGTGACATCGACCCTTCTCACCCCTGTCTTCCTCCCGGTGATCTACACGCTCATGGACGACGTCCGCGGCGCGCGGGCCCGGAAGAAGGATCTCCGCATTCCCGACCTGGAGGAACCTCTCCATGAAGCGAACCCTTTTCGCGATTCTCGGGCTTTCCGCCCTCGTGCTGCTCGCCCTTGCCGCGTGCACCCCCGCGAAGAAGGAAACACAGCAGCAGGCGAAGAGCGTGACCGCCGCCGCGGCCGTTCGTTCCTCCATCACGATCCAGCTCGAGTACCCGGCCCGGATCCGCCCGCGCCAGGAGATCGTCGTTTCCCCGAAGGTGGCGGGCAGGGTCGCCGCCGTGAAGGCGGAGGTCGGCCAGGCCGTTCGGTCTGGAGACGTGCTGTTCACCCTCGAGGCGGGGGACTTCGAGGCGCAGAACCGCCAGGCAAAGGCGGCACTCGACAGCGCGCAGGCGAACCTGACACGGACGAGCGACTCCTCGCTGTCCTCCCAGGTTCTCCAGGCGCAGGCAGCCGTGCAGCAGGCCCAGGTGCAGTACGACGACGCGAAGGACCTCTCTGACCGCACCGAGAAGCTCTTCAACGATGGCACCGCGTCCCGGCTCCAGCGCGACAACGCCAAGGCGAAGGCGGACAGCGCCGCGATCGCCCTGGACACGGCCCAGAAGAATCTCGCCCTTCTGCAAGAGAAGGGGGGGCCCCAGTCCACGGGTCTCGCTTCCACCCAGGTCGACCAGGCCCAGGCCAGCGTCGACCTGGCGCAGTCACAGCTTTCCAACACGATCATCCGCTCGCCCATCACCGGCGTGGTCTCCACGCGCAACGTCGACGCGGGGGAGCTCGTTTCCAGCGCCGTCCCCGCGTTCGTGGTCATCGACGTGAGCTCGCTCACCGCGGAGGCGAGCGTGGAGGAGAGCACCGTTCGCGCGATGCACCGCGGGCAGGCGCTGCAGGTCACGGTCGACACGGATGCCGGGGCGGTCCTCAACGGCGTCGTGGAAACGATCAGCCCGGCGGCGGACCCGCGGACCCAGGGCTACCTCGTGAAGGTGCGGGTCGAGGCGCCGGACGCGGCGGTCCGGCCGGGCATGTTCGCCCGTCTCTCGGTGCCGGTTGACACGCGCAAGGACGTCCTCGTTGTGCCCAACAGCGCCGTGATCACCGAAACGGGGGTGGCGTCCGTGTTCGCCGTGGTGGACGGCAGGCTGAAGAAGACCACCGTGCAGACCGGGATCTCCGACGACGCGGTCACGGAGATCACCAGCGGGATCAGCGAAGGCACGCTCGTGGTGACGGAGGGCCAGAGCTTCCTGAACGACGGCGACCCCGTCACGGTCGCCCGCTGACGTCGGCGATCTTGACTTCGGGAGTTCCCGCGGTACTGTCCCTCGTTCAGCGCCAAGTGTATCTTGGTGTATGAAGCTTCTCCTCGCGTACATGCGGCCTTTCCGAGCCATGGTGGCCTTTGCCATCTTCCTGGCGGCCATCAACCAGATCTTCTCCCTCCTGGACCCGTTCATCTTTCAGCTCATCATCGACCGCTACGCGACGAAGATCGCCTCCATCCCGCTCGCTGATTTCGTCAAGGGAGTGACAGTCCTGATCCTCGGGTTCATCGGCGTTGCCATGGTGAGCAGGATCGCGAAGAACTTCCAGGACTACTACGTCAACGTGATCTCCCAGTCGGTAGGAGCCCGGATGTACGCCGACGGCATCGCCCACTCCCTGCGCCTGCCGTACCGCTCCTTCGAGGACCAGCAGAGCGGCGCGGTGCTCCAGCAGCTGCAGAAGGCCCGCTCGGACAGCCGCGACATGATCGGGCAGTCGGTGAACACGGTTTTCATCTCCTCCCTCACGCTGCTCCTGGTCATCGGGTACGCGTTCTACGTGCACTGGTCCATCGCCGTGACGCTCCTGGTCCTCGCGCCCCTCATCGGGCTGCTCGTCTCGTCGCTGGGACGGCGGATCAAGCAGGTGCAGGGGAAAATCTTCGCCGAGACCAACGCGCTGGCCGGTTCCACCACGGAAAGCCTGCGCAACATCGAGCTCATCAAGAGCCTGGGCCTGGAGACGCAGGAGATCGACCGGCTGAACACGACCAACCAGAAGATCCTCGACCTCGAGCTGGCCAAGGTGAAGACGGTGCGCATGCTCATGTTCTGGCAGGGCACGGCGATCAACTTCGCCCGGGCGCTCCTCCTCCTGCAGCTCCTCCTGCTGATCTACATGGGGCACATCACCCTCGGGCAGTTCTTCACCTTCATGTTCTACTCCTTCGCCATCTTCTCCCCGCTGGGCGAGATCGGGAACGTGGTCACGAAGTACGGGGAGACCCGCGCGAGCCTGGAGAACGTCGAGCGGATCCTCGCGCAGGAGCCTGCCCCGGCGAACCCCGGCGGCGCTGTTCCCGACGGGATCGAGTCCCTGGAGTTTTCCGGTGTCACCTACCGTCACCCGGGCGCGCGGGAGAGCGCCCTCGCCGAGGTGAGCTTCACCGTGCGGTCGGGCGAGAGTCTCGCGTTCGTCGGGCCCTCCGGGGCCGGCAAGAGCACCCTCATCAAGCTTCTCCTGGGCCTGTACGCCCCTGACGAGGGGCGCATCCTCTTCAACGGCATCGATGCCCACGACGTGAACTACGACCTCCTGCGGACCCGGGTGGGGTTCGTGCCGCAGTCCATCGAGCTGTTTGCCGGCACCATCCGTGACAACCTGACGTTCGTGCGCCAGGAGGCCACCGACGATGAATGCATGGCGAGCCTCGAGGCGGCCCAGCTGCGCGGCCTCCTCGAACGCTCACGCCAGGGCCTGGACACGCGGATCGGCGAAGGCGGGCTGAAGCTCTCTGGCGGAGAGCGGCAGCGGCTGGCCATCGCGCGTGCCCTTCTCCGCAAGCCTGACCTGCTCATCTTCGACGAGGCCACGAGCTCCCTGGACACCGAGACGGAGAAGGAGATCACGCGCACCATCGACGACATCATCCGCACCCGCCCGAGCTTCGTGACCATCCTGATCGCCCACCGCCTCTCCACGATCGCGGGCGCCGACCGGATCGTCGTGCTGAAGAAGGGCCGGGTCGTTGAGCAGGGCTCGCACCTGGAGCTCCTCCGCCGCAAGGAGCTGTACTTCATGCTCTGGAAACAGCAGGGGCTGGAGCGAGACGAGGAGCTTCCCCTGACGGCCGTGCAGGGCGGCTGAGGTGGCAGAAAGACCGCGCCGGCTTTTCAGGCACGTGGACCGTTGTGCACCTCGAGACGCTGCTCTATTATCGTCGATCATCCCCACCGGAGGATCCCATGACCTCACGCGAGCGTCTCCGCAAGGCTATTCACCACCAACAGCCCGACAGGCCGCCGCTGGACCTGGGCAGCACTCTGGTCACCGGCATCCAGGCCGGGGCCTACGCCCGGCTGCGGAAAGCGCTGGGAGTGCCCGGCGGCCGGGTGCGCGTCTACGATCCGTACCAGATGCTGGCCGAGGTGGAGGAGCCGGTGAAGAAGGCGCTGGGAGTGGACACCGTCGGCATCCAGCTTCCGACCACCATGTTCGGGTACCGCAACGAGGACTGGAAGCCGTTCCGCATGTTCGACGGGACCGAGGTGGAGATGTCGGGGCACTTCGCGTACGACGTCCTTCCCAACGGCGACATCGTGCAGTATCCGAAAGGCGACCGCTCGGCGCCTCCGTCCGGTCACATGCCGAAGGACGGCTGGTACTTCGACACCATCGTCCGGCAGGAGCCGATCGACGAAGAACGCCTGGACCCGGCGGAGTGGGTCGCGCAGACCTACGCCGCCTACACGGACGAAGAGCTTCGCTTCGTCGAGGAGGCATCGCGGTACTGGTACGAGAGCTCCTCCTACGGGATCCTGGGCAACTTCTGGGGCGCCGGCTTCGGCGACATCGCCGTCGTGCCCGGGCCCGGTGTGCTCCATCCCAAGGGCATTCGCGACCCCGAGGAATGGTACATTTCCTCCCTCACCCGCAAGGATTACGTGAAGGAGATCTTCCGCCTGCAGTTCGAGCTGCAGATGAAGAACCTTGAGGCCTACCGGCAGGCGGTGGGAGACAGGATCGACGTCGTGGTGATGAGCGGGACGGATTTCGGGTCCCAGAACGGACCTTTCATCTCCCCCGATGCGTACCGGGAGATGTTCAAGCCGCTGCACAAGGCCATGAATGACTGGGTCCATCGCAACACGAAATGGAAGACCTTCTATCATACCTGCGGCTCGATCGTTGCGTACCTCGATGACTTTGCCGAGGCCGGCATCGACATCCTCAACCCCGTGCAGATCTCTGCGGCAGGCATGGCGCCGGAAGTCCTGAAGGGGACGTACGGCGATCGGTTCGTGTTCTGGGGCGGGGCAGTCGACGTGCAGCATACGCTGGCCTTCGGAACAGCCGAACAGGTGAGCGCCGAGGCGAGGCGAAACAGCGCGACCTTCGGGCGGCAGGGCGGGTTCGTCTACAACAACGTGCACAACATCCAGGCCACGGTGCCCACGGAGAATATCCTCGCGCTCCTGCGGGGCGTGAACGGATGAAAGCGGAAGGCTTCGGGCATTTCGACGATGCGCGCCGCAGGCAGGTGATGAACCCGAAGCGCGCCTACAGCGGGGCCGCCGCGACGATCGTGGGCAATCATGAGATCCAGGGGAGCATTGTGCACCCGTTCGGGGACAGGGGTGTGCACAAGGTGGAGGGAACACTGGGATGAGCAACGCGTACAGCACCGAGAACGCCGCGTGGCGGAAGAGGCTCGCGGACCTGGTTCACCGGCTCACGGAAAGCGATTTCGCGAAGACGACAGGCCCCGCCGGCTGGACCATCGGCGGGACCCTCGTCCACCTGGCCTTCTGGGACGTGCGGGCCCTGCGTCTCCTGGAGAAGTGGAAAAAGGATTCGGTCGGCCCCTCTGCCGCCGACGTGGATCTCCTCAACGAGGCGATGAGGCCGTTCTTCAACGCGCTGCCCCCGCGCGAAGTGGTGCGTCTCACGCTCGATGCGGCGAGCGCCGTGGATGCCGCCATTGACGGCCTGGATCCGGCGTTCCTCTCCCGCATCGAGACGGAAGGGAAGCCCGTGCGCCTGAACAGGGGAACGCACAGGGGGCATCACCTCGCCCAGATTGAAAAGGCGGCGGGATGACATCACGGCAGGATTCCGCTCGGCCGGCTCGCGGCCCGTCATGACGCGGCGCCGGTGACCGAAGCCGCAGGGACGCCTTACATGCCGCGGGCAGGGGCGTACGCCGCCTGGATCAACGCGGTGAGCACGGGGCACGGAACGTCCCACGGGGCCTGGTGGAACGCCATGGTGTGGTCGGAGTGCCGGGACCGGGCGGGTGACTATTTCGAGGAGATCGGCCGGAGGTTCCCGGGCCTTGTCCCGCCGGCGGAAGTGCTGGCCGAGCACTATCACGCCGTTGCGGCCGCGCTGCGCGAGACGGGCCGGAAGGAGACTCCTGATGACAGGCGGCTCACCCTGCTGGCCGGCGCGCGTGATCGGGAGGGCGAATGCATCCAGCTCATCAGGGCTGCCCTCCGGTGAGCGCGGGGCCCGACCCGTCCCGGCCGTTGACGGCAGCCATGGCTTCCCGCGCGCTTCCCGTCACCGTGGAGAATCACTGGTTCCAGCTCGCCGTCACGCTGAAGACGAACAGGCAGAAGAGGTCCCGCGAGAAGCTGTTCTTCGTCGAGGGCGTGCGCTCCGTGAACGCGCTGCGCTCGTCCTCGGCATGGCAGGTGACGGCGCTTTTCTACTGCCCGGCGAAGAGGCTTTCCGGCTGGGCACGCGACGTGCTGGACACCTTCCCCGCAGCCCAGCGCCTGGAGCTCTCCGCCCAGCTCATGGAGAAGCTTTCCGATCGCGACGAAGGCTCCGAGGTGCTGGCGCTCGTGCGCATGCCCGTGGTGCTTCCGCGGGACGTGCGCCCGTCCCACGATGGGTGCGTTGTGGTCCTGGACCGGCCCGGAAACCCCGGGAACCTCGGCAGCATCATCCGCTCCTGCGACGCGTTCGGCAGCCAGGGGATCGTCGTGACGGGGCACTCGGTGGATCCCTTCGACCCGCTGGCCATACGAGCGTCGGCGGGAGCCTTCTTTTCCCAGCAGGTGGCCCGCGTGGACGAACACGCGGCCTTCGACGCATGGCTTGCCGACTGTGCCGCGGCATGTCCAGGCCTGCGCGTCGTGGGCACGAGCGCCCGGGCCGTGCGTCCCGTGGATGCGAGCGACCTCGGTGGACCCGTGGTGCTCCTTTTTGGAAACGAGACGACCGGGCTCTCCCCGTGGCTGAAATCCCGCTGCCAGGAGCTGGTCGGCATGCCCATGCACGGCACAGCGACGTCCCTGAACCTCGCTGCGGCGGTCACGGCTGTTCTCTACGAGCGGGACAGGCAACGGAGGAACCATGCGTGAGCTCCTGGCAGACGCGGCGCGGCGTGCTGCCGCCTATCTCGACGACATCGCGGCACGGCCCGTGGCGCCAGTGCCCGGGGCGGTCCCCGCCCTCGCGGTCTTCGATTCTGCGCTGCAGGATGACCCGGTGGATCCCGCCGCTGTCCTGGCACTCCTGGACGATTTCGGCTCACCCGCGTCGATGGCCATGGCCGGCCCGCGGTTCTTCGGCTTCGTGACCGGCGGCAGCCTGCCCGCCAGCCTGGCGGCCAACTGGCTTGCCGGCGCTTGGGACCAGAACTCGGCGTTCGCCAGCGTCACGCCGGGCACCGCGACGATCGAGCAGGCCGCACTCACGTGGCTCGTGGATCTCCTCGGTCTTCCCGCGGGCACGGGCGCGGGGTTCGTGACGGGCGCGACCGTGGCAAACTTCACGGCTCTTGCTGCCGCGCGCCACGGCGTGCTTTCGGCGGCGGGATGGAACGTGGAAGCGGACGGCTTGTTCGACGCGCCGCCCATCACGGTGGTCGTCGGCGAGGAGGCGCATTCCTCTCTCTTCAAGGCCCTGGGACTGCTCGGCCTGGGTCGAAAGCGCGTCATCCGCGTGCCCGTGGACGGCCAGGGACGGCTGCGCGCCGCGGCGCTGCCGCGATGCACCGGTCCGACCATCGTGTGCATCCAGGCCGGGAACGTGAACACGGGGGCCTTCGATCCTGCCGGCGACGTATGCGACGCCGTCCGCGGCTGGGGGACCGGGCCCGGCGCGTGGGTGCACGTCGACGGTGCGTTCGGACTGTGGGCCGCGGCGTCGCCGCGGCTCCGGCACCTCCTTGACGGAGCGGGGAAAGCGGATTCGTGGGCTAGCGACGCGCACAAGTGGCTGAACGTGCCCTACGATTGCGGCCTGGCATTCGTGCGGGACGCCGAGATCCTCCGCGCATCGATGGCGGTCACGGCCGACTACCTCCCCGCCGTCGATCCCCGGCGAAGCCCGTCCGACTTCGTGCCCGAGCTTTCCCGCAGGGCCCGCGGGGTGGAGGTCTGGGCTGCGCTGAAGAGCCTGGGCCGGCGCGGCGTGGCAGACCTGGTGGAGCGCAACTGCCGCCAGGCCTGCCGGTTCGCGGAGGGTCTCCGCTCCGCCGGATACGAGATCCTGAACGATGTCGTCCTGAACCAGGTGCTGGTCTCCTTCGGTGACGACGCGGCCACGCGCCGCGTGATCAGCGCCATCCAGGACGACGGCACGTGCTGGTGCGGGGGCACGCTGTGGCACGGCAGGGCGGCCATGCGGATAAGCGTCTCCTGCTGGGCCACGACCGATGCTGACGTGGAAAGGAGCCTGGACGCGATGATCCGCCAGGCAGGAAAAAGGAGCCCGTGATGGAGCTGCGTGCGCAGAAAGCACTTGTCATCGCGCTGTTGATCCTGGCGGTGGTGGGCTGCGACCAGGCGGCAAAGCAGGCGGCCCGCACATCGCTCGAGGGACGGGGAACGGTGCGCGTCGTGGGGGACGTGCTGGTGCTTCGCTACGTGGAGAACGAGGGTGCGTTCCTGGGTCTTGGATCCCGGCTACCGGCGCCTGTCCGCATGACGCTGCTGGGCGCTTTCCCGCTCGCCGCGCTGGCAGCCGTCGTCATAGGGATGGTCAGGTCGAAGTCGCTGCAGTGGACGCTCCTGGTCGGTCTCTCGCTCGTTGCTGGAGGAGGTTTCGGGAACCTGGTCGACAGGCTCTCGCGTGGAGGGCATGTCAGCGATTTCCTGAACCTGGGGATCCGCAACCTTCGGACCGGCATTTTCAACCTGGCCGACATGGCCATCCTGGCGGGGTGCGTCCTGCTCCTCGTGAGCCCCGGAAAACCAAAGAGCGCCCCCGCGGGATAGTATCGGTCGTCCTCGCCGCCTGCATCGCTCGCGGCGGCCTTTTGCGCGGGGGCTGCGGCCTTTGACCCTGCGCCTCGATTCCTGTAGAGTGCCCGACTCCGGGGACTATGCATGGTCAACCTCTCCAACATCCGCGTCGCCTTCGGCGAGCGCGTCATCTTCGACAACGGGCGACTTCCTCCTGCGCCCGGGCGACAAGGTCGGCCTCGTGGGACCGAACGGCGCGGGGAAGACCACGCTCTTCAAGGTGATCTGCGGCATGGAACAGCCGGATGAAGGAACCGTCTCGATGGACCCGGGAACGGTGATCGGCTACTTCTCCCAGGAAGTCGGGGAGATGTCGGGGCGCAGCGCGCTGGAAGAGGTGCTTGCCGGGGCGGGACGGATCTACGAGGCTGGGCCGGGAGATGGCCGCGCTGGAGCACCGCATGGCGGACGGCGACGGTCCCGGGCTCACCGACGCGGAGATGAACCGCTACGGCGAGCTGCAGATGGAGTTCCAGCGCGGCAACGGCTACGAGCTGGAGAACCGCGCCGAGGCAATCCTCACGGGGCTGGGCATCGGCAAGGACCGGTTCCAGCTGCCGGTGGAGAGCTTCTCCGGCGGCTGGAAGATGCGCATCGCGCTCGCCCGCATCCTCCTCCTCGATCCCGACGTCCTCCTCATGGACGAGCCGACCAATCACCTGGACCTGGAATCCATCGTCTGGCTGGAGGAGTGGCTGCGCACGTTCAAGGGCGACCTGGTCATGACCAGCCACGACCGCGAGTTCATGACGCGCGTCTGCGCCCGCACGGTGGAGGTGGCATCGGGCGCAATCACGACCTACGCGGGGGACTACGAGTTCTACCTCCGCGAGCGCGCCGTGCGCCGCGAGCAGCTCGTCGCGTCGCAGAAGCGCCAGGCTGCCATGCTGGCCAAGGAAGAAGAGTTCATCGCCCGGTTCGGCGCGCGCGCCTCCCACGCCGCCCAGGTCCAGTCGCGCGTGAAGACCATCGAGAAGATCGAGCGCATCGTGATCCCGCCGGACCCGAAGGAAATGAAGGTCCGTTTCGCGCGCGTGGACAGGAGCGGCGACGTCGTGGTGCGGATGGACGGCCTTTCCAAGACGTGGCCGCGGCCCGACGGCTCACCCCATCCCGTGTTCCACGGCCTGACGGGAGTGGTGAAGCGGCTGGACAAGATCGCTCTCACCGGCATCAACGGCGCCGGAAAGTCGACGCTCCTCAAGATCATCACGGGACAGGCGGAGGCATCCGGGGGGAGCTGCGCCCTCGGCTCCGGTGTCAGGACCGGCTACTTCAGCCAGTACTCCAGCGACATCCTCGTTCCCGGCCGCACGGTCTACCAGGAGGTCGAGGAGCGCATCCCCCGGGCGAGCGAGGGCGTCATCAAGAACATCCTGGGCGCCTTCCAGTTCTCCGGCGACGACGTTCACAAGAAGGTCGGCATCCTCTCCGGCGGCGAGAAGAGCCGGGTCATGCTGGCGTGCATCCTTGCCGTTCCCGTCAACTTCCTCGTCCTGGACGAGCCGACGAATCACCTCGACATCGCCAGCCGCGAGGTGCTCCTCGAGGCGCTGCGGGAGTTCGAGGGCACGCTGATGATCGTGAGCCACGACCGCTGGTTCCTCCGTCATCTCTCCACGCGCGTCTTCGAGATCGATCACGGCTCCCTCATGGTGTACGACGGCGGGTACGGAGAATACCTGTCCCGATCTGCCTGAGCGGTGCGGGCGGAGATAGTCGCCCCCCGAGCAGGAGGCCGGGGAAATGCCGGGGCGCCGCGTGCGCCCCGGCCCTGTCTTTCTACTTGTTGAAAAGCTTCAGGTACTGCCCGTAGCCGGCCTTCTGCATGTCGGCAACGGGGATGAACTTCAGGGAAGCCGAGTCCATGCAGTAACGCAGGCCCGTCGGCGGCGGCCCATCCGGGAAGAGGTGGCCCAGGTGCGAGTCGGCGTACCTGCTCCTCACCTCCGTGCGGATCATGCCGAAGCTGCTGTCCGTCACGAAGACGATATTGCTCGGCACGAGGGGCCGCGTGAAGCTCGGCCAGCCGGTGCCCGAGTCGAACTTGTCGGTGGAGCTGAACAAGGGCTCTCCCGAGACGATGTCGACGTAGATGCCGTCCTGCCAGTTGTGATCGTACTCGTTGTCGAACGGCGGCTCGGTGCCGTCATTCTGCGTCACGTCGAACTGCATGGCGTTGAGCGTCTTCTTCAGCTGCGCAGCGGTGGGCTTCGTCCAGGCGCCGTTGACGGCGGTGGGCGGCGCCGCGACGTCGGCGAGCACGTTCTTCCCCCACACCTTCGTGAAGAACTCGATGCGTCCCGAGTGCGTGTAGTACGCCTCGTAGTTGTCGGGGTTCTTCCGCACGTAGTCCTGGTGGTAGTTCTCCGCGGGGTAGAACGCGCCCGCCTTCGCGATCTCGGTGACCACGGGGCCCGGCATCTTGCCGGACTTGCCCAGCGCCGCCCTGGAGGCCTCCGCGGCCGCCTTCTGCGCGTCATCCATCCAGTAGACGACAGGCCGGTACTGCGGCCCGCGATCCACGAACTGGCCCCCGGCGTCCGTCGGGTTGGTGTGGTGCCAGTAGGCGTCCAGGAGATCCGTGTAGCTCACCCGCGCGGGATCCCACGTCACGAGCACCGATTCCACGTGCCCGTTCTCCGCGTAGTTGCCGTAGGTGGGGTTCTTGGTCTTCCCCCCCGTGTATCCCGAGACGGCCGTGATCACGCCGTAGACGTTCTCAAAGGCCGACTGCAGGCTCCAGAAGCACCCGCCGGCGAACAAGGCAGTCTGCGGCTTCCCCGCGGGAAGCGGCGCAGCGCCCGCCGCGGTCGCGGCGGCCAGGACAAGAAACAGTATGAGCATCCTCTTCATAGAGGGAGCCTCCTTTGGCAGCCGGCCAGTCGGTCGGCGGATCATCCGAAGGTGAAGGCGAACAACCTCAGCTGTCCCTTCACCTCGAGACGGAGATTGTGCGAACCGGGCGTGGACAGGCCGACGAGCTGGTACATCCTGCTCTCGAGGGGTGTGAGCAGGCCCTTCTTCACGTCCACCGTGTCCGCCCCGGGCTTGTCATCAACGAACACCGAGATAGTCCCCCCCGGCTTCTGCGGCTCGATCACCAGGAAGACGTTTTTCGCGTCGAATGCGAGCTGGAGTGTCCCCGACGATGCGGGGACCGAGTACTGCTGCGTGATGGTCCACCTGCCCGCCAGGTTCCACTCGCCGTTCACCGGCACGTGCGCGGGCGTGTAGTCCACCACGGCGTCACCCACCGGCGCCACGGCGCTCGCGAATCCCTTGCCGCGGCCGTAGCCGAGGTACGTTTCGGGCGTTCCGGCGTCAATGGCGGGGGCAGGCTTCGACACGATGCCGCCCACCTGCGCCCCGGACTCGGCGAGCAGCTCCTGGATCACCTTTTCCCCCACGTCGTAGTCGCCTTCGCCGAAGTGGAAATAGCGCACCCGCCCCTTCGCGTCTATGAAGTAGTGCGCGGGCCAGTACTGGTTGCTGTACGAGTTCCACTGCGCATAGTCGTTGTCCTGCACGACCGGCCACGTCACTTTCAGGTCCCGGATGGCCCGGGCGACATTCGAAGTGTTCTTCTCGAACTCGAATTCGGGCGTGTGCACGCCGACGATGACCAGTCCCTTGTCGCGGTAGGCCTCGTACCATGCGCGGAGGTAAGGGAGCGTGCGCACGCAGTTCACGCAGCTGTAGGTCCAGAAGTCGACCACGACAACCTTCCCGCGGAGCGCGGCGAGGCTCAGGGGCAGCGAGCTGCCCTGCGCCATCTGGCCCGACGCCGCGGCAATTCCCTCGGTATTGAACCAGTTTCCGCTGGTGACGAACTCGGGCGCCGGTCCATAGTCGCCGAGCACCGCGTTCTCCGGCGCCTGGTCAGGTGCCTGGAAGACGCCGCTGCCCGGCCTTGCCCTGCATGGTCATGGACGGCGCGGGCTGGCGCGCGCGCAGCGCCGATTGCACCGGCTGGACCTTTTCCAGCGCCGTGAGTCCCGACCCGTAGTTGGGGAAGGCGGCCAGGACCGCTGCCTGGAAGCGCCTGTCCCACCCCAGCCCGATGGCCAAGCCCACGACGATCATGAGCACGCCGAACACCTGCTGGATCCGCGCGGCGTTGCGCGTCAGGGCAGGCACGCGGTTGAGAAGCGCGCGGCCACCGAGCATGACGCCGAGCATCGGTATCGACGTTCCCAGGGTGTAGGCCAGGGTGATGGAAAGCGACCCCCCGTCCACGTGCTGGGTGAGAGCGAGACTGATGACGGAAGCCATGATCGGCCCGACGCACGGCGTCCAGATCAGGCCGAGGCTCAGCCCTACCACGATGCCGCTGCCGAATCCCGCCCAGCCGGTCCTTTGCGGCGCGCCGGCGCCTCCGCCGGAGATCGCACCGCGCCGCGCGATCCGCGACGCGATGATCTCGAACCTGTCGCGGAGCGCGGGGACGAGCATCACGATCCCGAACACGACGATCAGCACCACCGCGACAATGCGCATGGCATCCACCGGGATGCCCAGCGCCTGCACGATGGCCGACAGGGTGAGCGTAAAAACGGTGAAGCTCACGATGAACCCCACCAGGACGCCGAAGGGCCTTGCCCTGCCGCCCCCGACGCCGCCGGAGAGCACGATAGGCAGCACCGGCAGGATGCACGGGGACAGGATCGTTATGACGCCTGACAGGAACGCGAACCCGAGGAGGACGATCATGGACGCGGCCTATCCGCGAACGACGTGCTGGAGGATGCCGGCCACGCCGCCGCCATTCCAGGCAGCGAGCTTCGTGCCCTTCGCATCGATCTGCACGAACGTGTCCTGCACGGTGACGCCGAACTGCTTTTTCACCGCCCGTTCCTTGTCGTAGTCCAGGACCACGATCGTGATGTCCTTCAGGGTTGCCCCGTTGGCATTGATATCCTTGAGGTCCGCCTGGCAGTACGGGCACCAGTCTGCCGCGAAGAACAGTACCACGGGTCCCTTCGCCGCGAGGGCCTGGGCCGCCGCCATGTCGGTGAAGATCACCTTGTGCCCGGTGCTCATCGCCGCGCGCAGCTCGGCGCCCACCTTCGGGTCAGCCATGGCCGGCGCGGTCATGGAGCCTGCCGTGGTCGAGGAGGAGCTGGTGCCCATCATGCTCTGGGCGAACGAGACCGTTCCTGCCAGGAGAGCCGCACATGTCAGAACTGCTATACGTATCATCGAACCCTCTCTTTCACGAAACATACGAAACGAATGTCACGGAAGTGTCACGGAAGACCGGAAAGTCCATCACGGGCTCCGCAGGGAAAAGGAGAACCGCGCGCCGGCGCCCGGCGAGCTTTCGACGGTGAGCGTGCTGCCGTGCAGGTCCACGATCTGGCGGGCAATGGCCAGGCCCAGGCCGGCCCCGCGGTGGAGCGTTCGCGGCTCTTGTCGGCCCGGTAGAACCTTTCGAACACATGAGGAAGATCCTCGGCGGAGATGCCGGAGCCGGTGTCCGCCACCGTGATCTTCACTTCCCCCTCTCCCCGCTCGAGCTCCAGCCGGACGGAGCCTCCGGCCGGCGTGAAGCGGACGGCGTTTTCCACGAGGTTCGTGAGCACGCGTTCGATCAGGCCGACGTCGCAGGAAACGAGGGGCAGGTCCCCCTCCGGCTGGACGGAGATGGACACTCCGTTGACCTGCGCGCGGGGTGCGAGCTTCAGCGCCACGTCCTGGGCGAGCTCCGCGATCTGCAGGCGCTCCGGGCGCATGGTGACCTGCCGGGCATCGAGCCGTGCCAGCTCGAAAAGCTCCTCCACCAGGCGCTGGAGGCTGGCCATGTTGCGCAGGCTGATGGCGAG
Organism: uncultured Spirochaetota bacterium; assembly: GCA_963768665.1. Taxonomy (GTDB): domain Bacteria; phylum Spirochaetota; class Spirochaetia; order SZUA-6; family Fen-1364; genus Fen-1364. Next base: position 149,632 of record CAVYIU010000012.1, read on the forward strand.
AAACCGCTGTCGTTCCTCGGCGCTCAGCTGGGAGTCCTTCAGCGCCATGGTTTCCAGGTAGCCCTGGACGGAGGTCAGCGGTGTGCGCAGGTCATGGGAGATGTTGCCGATGAGGTCGCTGCGCATGCGCTCGGCCTGGCGCAGCTTCTCCACGTTCGCCTCGATGGTGGCAGCCATCTCGTTGAAGCTGCGGCCCAGCGCGCCCAGCTCGTCGCTGCCCCGAACAAGAACTCGCCGGCCCAGCTCGCCGCGCTCGAACCCGCGGACCGCGTCCGCCAGCAAGGAAAGGCGGCGCGTCAGGAAAAAGAAGAGCGAGAACCCCACGAGAAGCGTGGCAAGGACAGCGAGGAGAAAGGCGATGAACCCCGCGCGGAGGTAGTAGCTTTCGCGGATCATCCGAAGGGAGGCGTCGTAGCGCTCACCGCCGAGGATGACGTAGACGTAGCCGCTGGCGGCTCCCATCGGGAGCGCGGCCGCGGAAAAAGGGCGCGCGCGCCCGGCGCTGCGGGGATCCGGTCCCGTCATCAGGCGGTGCCCGTCGCTCTGGACGAATGCGCGGATGGGCCCGAGGTCCACGGAATCACGGACAATCCGCTCCGTGGGGTTGAGGAAGTACGCCAGGATCTTTCCCGTGTCGTCCAGGAGGTAGATCTCCACCATGGGGTTGAGGACCATCATGAGATGAATGCGGCTCCCCACCAGGTCGGCAGACCAGCCCCGCGCCACGACCGGCCGCAGCTCGTCGGCGATGCTCTTCGCCGTGTCGCGGTTGAGGAGCTGCTCCACGTCGTCGAAGAGGCGCTGGGCGGACCGGAATGCGATGGCGATGCACCCCGCGCCGAGGAGGAGGATGAGGAGCAGGAAGATCGTGGACAGGCGCCCGTAGAAGGAGCCGAAGAGCCTCGTCACGGGATCTCCGCGGGCTCCGCGAACCGGTACCCGATGCCCCAGACGGTACGCAGGTAAAGGGGATGGCCGGGATCCGATTCGATCTTTGCGCGCAGCCTGTTGATATGGGAGTTGACCGTGTGCTCGTAACCCTCGAACTGGTAGCCCCAGACCAGGTCGAGGAGGTCGGTGCGGCTGTACGTACGGCCGGGGTTGCGCGCGAACAGCGCAAGGAGGTCAAACTCCTTGACGGTGAGCTCGACCACCGCGCCGTCTCTTGTCACGCGGCGCTTCTGGAAATCCAGCGCGAGAGCGCCGATTGTCACGGCGGCGGGTCTTCCGGAGGCGTCCTCCTCCCGGCCGGCCCTGCTCCGTCGCAGGAGGGCCTTCACGCGGGCCATGAGCTCGCGGACGCTGAACGGCTTCGTGACATACTCGTCGGCGCCGATCTCGAGGCCGACCACCCGGTCCACCTCCTCCGACTTCGCCGTCAGCATGAGGATGGGCGTGAGAGGGTCTTTCGCGCGGAGTCGGCTGCACACGGAAAGTCCGTCGAGACGGGGCAGCATGAGGTCGAGGATGATCAGGGCGTACTCTTTTTCCAGCGCCTTCTGGAGGCCTGTTGCCCCGTCCACCGCGCGCTCGGCCTGCAGGCCCAAGTCCCCGAGATTGAGAGCAAGGACGTCGGCGATATCGCGATCGTCTTCAATAATAAGGACTGTCTCGGCGCCCGGCACTGCTCCCGTTTCCTCCGCCTACAATATACGTCGCTGGCCTCGATGCCGGATACTTTTGCCCCGCCCGCGGCGGCGTGGCTCCTTTGGGGACCGGGCCGCCCGTAACGGCAGGAAGAGGGACCATGGTCACCGGAGCGCAGAGCTCTTCCGCCGGGCCCTGATAGCGAACTACGTTGCCGGTGGCGCGCAGTAGATCACGCAGTTCTTCCACCCCGCGCTCCGCATGGACGGCTCCGTGGCGGAGCTGAGGACAAGCGAGGGCGAGGGCACTTGCGGCGTGTGGGTGGACGACAAGCCTCCGCACGGGCCCCTGTTCATCGACGAGAACTTTGCCAGCTTCCGCAATCCGGGGCAGGCCATCGGCCTGCACGCCGGCGGCTATGATGCCTCCAAGAAGCGGCAGTACCGCGTACGGAACGGGATCTTCATGCGCGGGCATCGGGCTCAACACCCTACCCGCACCCGGTCGCGATAGCCAAAGCATGGCAGACCGCGGACATTTTCTGCGGACTCAGGTGTCCGATCCGCCTGCGCAGTCGGGCTGTCTCCACAGTCTGCACGTGGTCCAGGTTCACGGCCGAGTCGTGTTTGAGCCCTTCCTCTGCGCCAACGATCACCTCACTGGGCGCGCCCCGGATCCTGGACGTCACCGGCGCCACCATCACGGTGTTGAGCAGGTCGATTACCTCCTGGCGGGTGAGCACCACAACGGGCCGCTGCTTGTCCGGCCGCCCGAAGGCGTAGACCCAGATTTCTCCCTGCTTTACTCCGCCGGCCATGTGCTTTCGCGCTCCCAGCCCGCGAACTCCGGGCCAAGGCCGCTGCCGTCACCGTAGGCCTTGCGGTAGCGGCTGGAGATGCCGGCGCGGCGCCGGCTTTCGAGGAACTCTGCGGCGATTTTCCTGAACAGCGCCGATCGGCCGAGTTTCTTCACCTCCTCGTCGGCGTCCAGGGCGGAAAGAAGCTTCTCGTCTATGGTAATCTGTATAGTCCTCATGTTGATATACTATAGTCATTCCTGATGATTATCAAGAACCCACATCAGTCACGGTCATGTCTTTCAAAAGTGTCGTCGGGGCAGACTGATACGGACGAACGGGGTGGGTGGCCGCGCTTCCATCCCTCGGGGAAGCGCACATGCAAGAGCGTTGAGAACCCTCTCGCCTCCAGGAGGTATCATCCCGCCGCGGTGGCAAGCGGCATGCACCGACATTCCCATCCCGCGCCTCTCGGGTTCCACCCTGCCGGGCCGCCGGTCGTTCCCGCAAGGTGCGCAGCCAGGGCTCACGATGATCATGCGGCGCGCAACGAGGGGCCGTCGATCAATGTGGGTAGAGCGGTTCCTGGCCTGTGGGGACTACCGCAGGGGTATCGCCAGAATCAAGTGCACCAACCCCCAGGGCGGCAGCCGCGCATGCGCTCGGCCTGGCGCAGCTTCTCCACGTTCGCCTGGCGGACGGCAGCAGCCATCTCGTTGAAGCTGCGACCCAGCGAGGCGCCCGTAGAAGGAGCCGAAAAGCCTCGTCACGAGATCTTCGCGGGCTCCGCGAACCGGTAGCCGATTCCCCAGGCGGTACGCAGGTACCGGGAATGGCCGGGATCCGATTCGATCTTTGCTTGCGCAGCCTATTGATATGGGAGTTCTTGGGACCGGGCGCCCGCAACGGCTGGAAGAGGGACCATGGTCACCGGAGAGCAGAGGTGATTCTTCGACGAGCAGAGCTACCTCGTTGCCCGTGCTCTCTTCACTCCATTGATCTGGTCAACAAAGGGAGATTGAATGTAAAGCCGCTCACTACAAATGAGCTCCCTCTGCAGGAGGTGTAGAAGGCATTCGAACTGGCTTTCGATGCATCGTCCGGCGCAATAAATGTCATAATAATCCCATAGAAGACACGCCTGTCATGTGGAGAAGCGAAATGGCGAGAGAGGTGATTTTCACGTGGAGAAACCATGGGTACAGATCGCGATCGGCGTACTGGAAATAGACAAAGCGCGGAAGCTGCCATATATTGCGCTGCAGGCCGGAGCCGACCGGGTAGAGGTGGGAATCCCGTTGATTCTATTTAAGGGCGTAAGCGCAATTGGCAAAGTCGTGAAGATTTGCTAGGGTGTGCAGGTGCTTGCTGACTTTAGCGCGCAGGATGGCGTAAACACGTACTTTATCGAGGCAGCGAGACAGGGCGCAACACTTGCGGTGGTCCTGGGTGTGCCGGCGGACGGCAGCAATTTGGAAGGAGCAAGGGCCGGGAAGGACAGTGGCATAAGGGTTGTGGCGGACATGCTTTCCGTCAAGCAGGAGAATATTGCTCAACGCGCAAAGGAGCTCGAAGATTTGGGCGTGGACTACCTGATGACTAATATGGGGTTTTGGCGAGGGCGGGTATGACGAAGCAAAGAGTCCAGTTTGGTGCGCTGGTAAGGGCAGCAAAAGCTCAAAGAACGAGTATTCTAAGGCGCAACAATTTTTAGCTAGATCACAGCTTCCATTTTCCTTTTGCAGCCTACGGGCATGGATCCTGAGATTTATCGACCCATTGTCGGCACCAAGATACCGGAGCCGGTGTGCTGAGCGGACGATCCCGTGCATTTTCTACGTTTTGTCCCTGATAGTGAGAAGTGAGGCGGTGCTGTACGATATTTCAGATCAAAAAAGAGAGTGCCAATAGTACAAATCTAGTGCAATGCGAAGGGAGCTAGGAAGAACATGGCTAAGGAAAGCAGACTGAACTTGAGCGAAACGAGTGGAGGATGGAAAAAGTATGAAAGAAACCCTGTGCTGGTAGGGCCGAAGATAGGCAAATACTGCGCCGATATCACGGTTCTTCAGGAGGGCAGCGGCCGTAACATTAAGTACCGCATGTATTTCACCTGGGGGTTTGGAAAAGGCATCGGTATGGTCGAAAGCTGGGATGGCGTCAACTGGAGCGAGCCGGTTCTCGTGCTTGGCCCAAGGCCGGAAACAGGATGGGAAGAAGGCATCACTCGAATGGGAATTATGAAAAAAGATGGCAGATACCTGATGTGGTATACAGGAGGATATGGCGGGATCATTACGCTCGACGTGTATGGCAAGCAGTCATTGATTGGATTTGCCCAGAGTGAAGACGGCATTCACTTCACCAGGCTCTACGAGCCCGTATTGAAATTTGAAAAGCCCTGGGAAAGAGAGGCCGTGATGTGCCCCAATGTCATGTGGGAAGAGGAAAAAAAGCGCTTCAGCATGTGGTATTCGGCGGGCAACGAGTGGGAACCGGATGGGATCGGTTATGCCAGCAGCCCAGATGGCATTCATTGGACCAAGCACGAAGCCAATCCGATATTCAAGCCGGATCCTGGCAATGCGTGGGAGCAGGACAGGGTGGGAGCCTGTGACGTGTTCAAGCTAGATGGATTGTATGTCATGTTCTACATAGGGTATGAGGAGTTATCCATCGCCAGGATCGGCGCGGCGCGCTCGAAGGATGGAATAACACACTGGGTGCGACATCCAGCCAATCCCCTCATTTCTCGCAGCAAAAAGGGAGAATGGGACGACGGTTCCTGCTATAAGCCGTCAGTCCTATGGGAAGCGGAAAATGACAGATGGCTGCTTTGGTATAATGCAAGCCAGGGCCATACAGAGCGGATCGGTTTGGCCATGCATCCAGGCAAGGATTTGGGTTTTTAGGATCGCTGGCCATAAAACGGCATTTGTGAAGAAGGCAGCGGGGCAAGCACATGACGGATTCTTGCGCCAAATCCGCATTTTGGAGAATTGTTGCATGAAGGGGTCAAGCGCGTGGCGATGTTGAGTCCGGGAGAGAAGGACGGCAGTCGGAGAGACGTTTCGTTTGCGGGTGGCATGGCCAGCAGGTCCTTCCTAGGAAAGTCCAGGTACGGCGCAGCAAGAAAAACAGTCAGGCGAAATTCCCTTCCTGCTTTCTGCGGGAAGCATCGCTACGCACCGCTCCTTCCCATTCGACAAGTCATCCTGGCTGCGATGCAGCGAGGCCTTATCCGGGATGGCGCCATCCTGGCATCCGTGGCAAGCCGCAACAGAGCCGCATGGCCTTCCGACATCGCGGCCCACCGGCAAAAATGCCACAGGCCGCGAAAGAGGCACGCTGGCTCGAAAGGTGCGCGGCAGTTCTGTTTGGCCCCGGGAGTGAAGTGTATCACAGTGCGCAGCGCAAGCCTGACTTTGTCATACGCCGTTTGAAAGGAATGGCATCGAATAATATGAACGAAATATTTGATTTGACCGGGAAGGTGGCAGTTATTACAGGCGCTTCAAAGGGAATAGGAAAGGCCATAGCAATAGCATTGGCCGAGGCAGGAGCTGATGCCGTGCTTTTGCAGCGGTCAATGAAGGACTCGGGTACGAAGCAGGCAATAGAAAAGCTCGGCAGGCGCTGTGCAATAGTGGAGTGTGACCTGTTGAATGTCGAGCGAGCGAAGGTCATAATCGACGAAGCGGCGAAAGTCTTCAACAAGATTGATATTCTTGTCAATAATGCGGGAATGCAGCGGGATTATGACGCGGTAGATTTTCCAGAGTCAGCGTGGGACGATATTATGACTGTGCACCTGAAATCCGTCTTCATATTATGCCAGCAAGCCGGAAAGCTCATGATAGCTCAAGGGAGCGGAAAAATCATCAATATCTCCTCCATTATGGCCTATATGGGAGGCGCACGAATTCCTGCATATGCTTCGGCAAAGGCTGCGATTGTAGAGTTGACAAAGTCCCTTGCTCTTGAATGGGCGTGTCATGGCGTCAATGTAAATGCGATCGCTCCTGGTTTCGTGGCGACGGACATGACACCGGGGTTTGAGAATAATACGAAACTTATAAACGGTATTCCTGCTAAACGCATCGGCCGACCAGAAGACATAAAAGGCAGCGCGATCTTTCTTGCTTCGCGGGCATCCGACTATGTGAACGGCCATACACTTGTCGTTGATGGAGGGCGATTGCTGGTTTGAGCACGCGCGGCACCGATCATTTGAGGAAATGATGCTTTCAGCTGCAAAGGAGAGGAGTCAGCTATGCAAAACAGCCGGATAAGCATCTCCGATTATAGTGAATTGGGCAAAACGGGCGTCAAGATTCCACCCTTTGCGGTTGGCGGATGGGAGTTTGGAGGCCCTCCGGCTTTCCCAAGGCAGGATGATAAAGAATCCATCAAGATCATACGATCGGCAATCGAGATGGGTGTTAACTTCTTTGATACTGCCGAATCCTACGGAGACGGTCATTCGGAGACAATAATCGGCGAAGCGATACACGAATCCGGGAAAGATGTGATTATCTCAACGAAGCATTCAACAACCAAAAACAAAGACTTCAGACTCAGCGCGGCGAGTGTGCAGGAAGCTGTTGAGGGCAGCCTTAAAAGACTAAGAAGAGATTATATTGACATTTACTTTGTGCATTGGCCAAGCAGCGATATCCAGTTGAAGGATGTCATGGATGGGATGACCAAGCTCAAGGGCCAGGGCAAGCTGCGTGCAATTGGTGTTTCTAATTTTCAGCTGAACGAGCTCAAAATGGTCAGACAACATGCAGCGATCGATGTGCTGCAGCCGCCGTACAGCCTGCTTTGGCGTTGTCTTGAGGACGACGTCTTTCACTATTGCTCGGAGAATGGGATTCCACTGATTGTATACAGTCCCTTGGCATTCGGAATATTGACATCCGCTTTCATCAAGAATGGAAGAAGATCTTTGAGCGAAACGCAGGGAAAGCAGGTGTTGTTGAAGGAACCCTACTTCCATTTGGCAAGCAGCGTGCTCGACGTGGTTGAAGAGATCGCGCAGAAGTACAAATGCACAATATCGCAGGTCGCGATTGCCTGGATGCTGGAAAGGCGTAATGTAGCTGCCATGATTCTTGGCATTGAAAAACTGACGTACTTTACGGAAAACATTATGGCGATGAATCTAAGAATAGATCCTGGTGATTTAAGCAGATTGGAAAAAGTTAGCGAGCCATTGCAAGCAGCTCACCACAGAGATGTCGAAAAAGAGCATGACAGATTGGTGGCCTGACAAGTCAAAGGCAGACTCTTCGGGGAATTGATTGGATCGACAGCCTGCAACAACGAAAAATGCGAGGGGTGTCTCGACAAATTGCATGACTCATCTTCGACACTCGGGAAAATGATGTTCTTGCCCTGTAATGAATTAGAAGACGGCGATAGTTCTTTGGCACTACAATGCCACTTCCCCAGGCATGGCGCCATCATTCGCGAACCGTCGGCGGTACCGCGACGCCGGCGGCCTGCAATACCGTGTGGCAGACCCCACGAAGGTCGGTACGCAGATACAACTTCTTGCCATGCATTTGCACTTCCTGAAGTGCTCGAAGGTCGCTATTGATGTCCGCCCATTCCAGCTTTTCGCCTCGCTGCTCGAGTCGCCTCGGCAACTCTGTTCGCAGCACCGGGGCGAGAAAACTACAGAACACGTGCCCGCGGATGGTATCGTCGATCTTGTGATAGATCGGGCGGGTCTCCAGCAGGCTCTTGGCTGAACGGAACATTGATTCCACCATCCACAGCTGCTTGTACGTCAGTGCCACATCCGCAGCGGCAAGCGTCGTGTTGGTTTGAAGCACCCACATGCCGTCGAACAGCTGCTCTTTGGCAAGCTTCGCCTCGTCGACTGTGAAGTGCTCCTTTCCTGTGGACTTCAGGTAGCGCCGATAGCCCTTGTTGCCCACCAGGCTCTTGTCCCCGCTCTTAGGCTTCTCTCTTTCAAAGACTCTACGATGGCTGCCCTGTCAGCGGCATCCTTTCGTGCCTGATCCTCGTTGTAACAGACCACGTAACGCTTCTTTCCCACCCACTGCTCCCGTACCGACAAGGGGGAGGGATCTCCTGTTTTCTTCTTCGCTCCTGTAGCCATATGGAACTTCTCGGACAAAGCATGAGATCGAGGATAATGGCCCAGTGGACGTCGGGCGTCGAACATCGCTATCTTCCAGCGTGATGGTCAGCAAGCTCGAGGAATACATGTTCGATCTCAACGGCTACATCGTCGTCGAGAAGGCGCTGGGCCCTGCCGAGGTGAAGGAGCTCAACGAAAACCTGGAAGCGATCCCGGCCCTGGAGCCGGGCGAGTGGTTCGGCTATGTCCACCGTGAGAAGTTCGAAGCAAGCCGCGGCGTCGCGTGGCAGCAGATCTACGAGGCCGGCGAGCCGTTCGAGCGTCTCATCGATCACCCGTCATGGCTGGAGCGAGTGACCCGGTTCGTTGGCGGCGAGGGGACGTTCGACTACAACCACGGGCCCCTGTTCATCGACGAGAACTTTGCCACCTTCCGCAGCCCGGGGCAGGCCATCGGACTGCACGCCGGCGGCTATGACGCGTCAAAGAAGCAGCAGTACCGCGTGCAGAACGGGACCTTCATGTGCGGGCAGATCAACGTCCTCATCGCCCTGAATGACATCGGGCCCGGGGACGGCGCCACCATGGTCATCCCCGGAAGCCACAAGTCCAACTTCCCCCACCCGCAGTTCGCCGAGCACGTCATTTCCGAGGGCGCCTCCGTCGAGGGAACCGCGGGAGCGATCGAGGTTCCCATGAAGGCAGGGGACGCGATCCTCTTCGTGGACGCCATCGCCCACGGGTCGGCCCGGCGGTCGAATCCCGGCCAGCGCAGGTTCATCGTCTACCGCTACGGCTCCACGTGGAACTTCTTCCGCTGGGGCTATCGACCGTCTCCCGAGCTGCTCGCGCGGCTGACCCCGCAACGCCGCCAGATCGTCTGGCCCTGGCAGGAGTGGGCGCGCGTTCCCAACAGGAAGGGCTGATCGTTCGACGATCCTTGACGGGCGGCCGGCGACCCCCTATCTTGCCGCATGCTCCTGACCATCGCCATCATCTTCATCTTCTCCGCGCTTGGGCTCTACACGGTCGGGGTCTGGGCGGAACGCATCGGCGGGAGGCTGCGCTGGTGGCACGCCATCGTGTTCTGGGCCGGCGTGGCGTGCGACAGCACCGGCACGGGTGCAATGGGGACACTCGCGGGAGGAATCTTCTCCAATACCTTTCACGGCATCACGGGCATGGCGGCCATCATCCTCATGCTCTTCCACGCGACCTGGGCAACGGTCGTCCTGGCCCGGAAGAACGAGCGGATGATCCTGCGCTTTCACCGGTTCAGCATTTTCGTCTGGCTGGTATGGCTGGTGCCGATGATCGGCGGGATCATCCTCGGCTCTTCCGTGTAGCCTCGGGTGAGCCGCGCCTCAGCGCGCGAAGCGCCGGGCGCTTTCGTCGAGCGCCGCGATCTCGTCCCCCGAAAGCCGCCAGCCTGTTGCCCCAGCATTCTCCCGTGCCTGGACCGGATCCCTGGCACCGGGGATCGCAATGGCGCCCTTGCAGATCACCCAGTTGAGGGCCGCCTGGGATGCGGTTTTTCCGTGCCTGCCGCCGATCTCCTTCAGCGTTTCGATGAGCGGCTGCATGCGCCGCAGCGCGCCCTTGCCAAAGAGGAGCCCCCGAAGGCCGGCGGCGGATGCTCGGGTGAGTACTTGCCGCTGAGCATCCCCTGGGCGAGCGGTCGATAGGCGATGAGCGTCACCCCGAGCTCCCGGCACACGTCCAGGAGGCCGTTCTCCAGGGGAGCCCGTTTCAGGAGGCTGAGCTCCACCTCGTTGCAGGCCAGCGGAATGCCCCTGGCCTTCAGCACTTCGTGGGCGCGACGCACCTGCGCGGGGCCGCAGTTGGAGATACCGACGGCGCGCGTGAGCCCCGCCTGCACCGCGTCCGCCAGGCCCTCTGTCCAGCTTTCCAGCGAAACAGGCGGCAAGGGGAAGTGGAGGAGGTAGACGTCAACCCGCGGGAGCCCCAGGCGCTGGAGGCTGCGACGCAGGGCGACGGCGAGCCCCTCCCTGCTCACTCTCCACGGGAACGGGAAGAACTTGGTGAGCACGACGGGGGAACGCCCGGTGACACGAATGCACTCGCCGATAGTGCGCTCCGATGCCGATCCTGTGTAAATCTCCGCGGTATCGAAGAGCGTGATTCCCTCGTCCAGCAACGCGGTGAACGTGTCGACTTTGCGCGGATCGGCCCCGCCACCGGTCCCCCAGGTGTTCGTGCCGACCCCCAGCGGGCTCACCCGGACGTCGGTTGTCCCCAGCGCGACCAAAGGTTCCGGCTGTGCAGCCATGTCTCCTCCTTCCCCCGGTTCGTCAGATATCCACGGACCGGACTTCAGCAACGTCGGCCGACCATGCGGCCATCCGGCGCGCCATGATGAACGTCCCGGCCGTCCGATCGAATCTCCCGCCCTTCGGCGTGTGGTACCAGCGGTCGGGGTCGAGACCCATGCGGGCAAGCGACACGCTCCCTTCGACCACGCGCTCCTGCCCGGAGCAGTTGAAGAGGTTAATGACAAAGGCGTTTTCCGCCGGGAAGGCGTGGGCATGCATCTCCTCGCCCATGCCGTAGAATGCGCCCCTCTTGTAGAAACGATCGAGCCGTCGGTAGGTCTGCATCGCGTTCTTCTGGGCAACGGCCACCCGGGGATCACGGTGGGTCCCGCCGATGCCGAGGTGCCGGCAGGTAGACGCGTACCACCACAGCACGAGGCAGCTCTCGTTGTCGTCGCGCAGGTCGACATGGAGGTAGAGGGGAACGTCGCACGCAAGGTTGTACCAGTACAGGCTGCGCGCGCGGCCGCTGATGATGTCCTCCATGGGCTGCCACATCAGCTCGAACCCCCAGTTCTCGTCGTAGCTGCCGGGGAGCCCGTGCTTGTAGTAGACGGGGGTGTGGCGCTGGAGGACACCACCGGAGATCATGTCGTGCATCTCGATGATCACCCGGGGATGGCGCGCGTGGATCCTTCGGGCAAGGTCGAGCTGCGCACGCGCGTGGGCTTCCATCGTGTAGGGAACGGGGTGCCCGTGCGCGGGATTCCAGCAGCCGCCGTTCCACCAGTTTCCGTCGAACATGAGGAAGCCCACCCCGTCGTCACAGTGCCCCCGGAGACGTTTCTCCGCCTCGTCGAGATACTGCCGCGATCCCTGGCAGACCGCTCCGGGGACGATGGTCCCGTCCGGGCGCATCTGGAACGAATCCGGGGGCCAGGTGGAAGTGCCCCGACCGTCCACGGACATCCATGTGGCGAGCGGACAGTGCAGCGACAAGCCAAGACCATACTTGGAACGGATCAGCTCGATGAACTCGCGGCGGGGTCCGAGCCATTTCTCGCCCCACAGGAAAGTTCCAAACGCGGTGTCCCAGCCCGGGTCGAGGTACAGCGACTGGCAGCCGTACGCCACCGCCTTGGCCGCTTCCTGCTCGATCAGCGCGCGTGTATATGTCACTTGGCGGGTCGTTCCCTGGGGCGGCTTTCCCGGGGACCCGAGGTTCCAATCGGGGTTGTCGTACAGCTCGTTCCAGTGCACCGGGGGATCGAAGTCGGCCGGGCAGCCGCAGCCCTGCTCTGACAGGAGTTGCCGAAAGCCGTACCAGGCCTCCCGCCTGTCGTTGACAGCCGGTCGGTAGCGGGTCAGGCCGAGGCTGATCTCCTGGCCGGGCGCTATGTGACCCAGGGCCGACGGGTCACCCCCGAACATCCCTCCCCCGCCGAAACAGAGAAGGACGCCGTGCTCGCCGACGAGCGGCGCCACGACGCATCGTTCCATCCCTTCCTGGTTGAACTTGTAGATGCCCAGGGCGCGTTCGCCATGTTCCCACGCCCAGCCGTCGGAGCCCCAGCCGCGGGAAGGAACGCTGCCCCAGGTCGGCCACGTGAGGGGAGCCTCGTTTGCCCGCGGCTCGCGGCCGGCGAGACGCAGCAGGTCCGCGAAGCCCAGGTCCAGGTCGAAGTCGGCGGGGTCCGTGGCCCTGTGACGGAAGGGAACAGCGGCGAGCCTGTCACCGGCCAGCGCTGCAAGGACGTTGCCGAAGTGATCGGTCACCATGCGGGTGAGCCCGTAATGGAAGTCCAGGAGGTCGATGGGATCACGGCCGGCGTTGCGGACGCTGAGACGCTCTTCGAGGAACGGCTTGCCCGGTGGCAGGCGGAAGGCGTGCTCGAGGGCGAGACCTGCCAGCGTCCCCCGGATGGTGATCGTGTCGCCGCGCGCGTCGACGGGGGCCGCCTGCGGCTGGTCTGTCACGATGCGACCGCCGTCAACCGGGCGCGACGCCGCGTAGTGCAGCGGTCCGTCGGCCCAATCGAAGCCCGCGGCGGTGTCGCGGAGCACCGCCCGCAGCCGGCCCTGTTCGACGTCGACGGTAAGCTCAAATACCTCGTTGGAGATCCTGGTTGCCATGCAGCAGATAGTACCAGCACCACGGCCGGGCGGGAAGCGCGGAGCGGAGCGCCGTCGCGGGCTGCCGTGAACACGCCCCGAGCCGGCTTCCCCCACCGCTCGTGACGGAATACTCTCTTGAGCCATGCTGAACTGGGGACTCATCGGCGCAGGGGAGATCGCCCGGGTATTCTCCAACGGCGTCCGGTTCTCGAAGACCGGGCGGATCCTCGCCGTGGCAAGTCTCACGCCGGGACGCGGAGAGGCTCTGGCTTCGGATTTCAGCGTTCCAAAGCGCTACACGAGCTACGAGGAACTGCTGGCAGACCGGGAGGTGGATGCCGTGTATATCTCCACCATCCATCCGTATCACGCCCGCTGGGCCATTGCAGCGGCCCGCGCCGGGAAGCACATCCTGGTCGAGAAGCCGATGGCCATGAACTTTCGCGAGGCGGATGGCATTGTCGCGGCCGCGCGCGCCAACGACGTGTTTCTCATGGAAGCCTTCATGTACCGCTGCCACCCCCAGGTCCAACGCCTGGTCGGCCTCCTGCGGGATGGGGCAATCGGCAGGCTCCATACCATCCGCTCCACCTTCGGATTCAAGGTCGCTTTCAACCCCGCCTCCCGGCTGTTCAACAAGGCCATGGGTGGAGGGGGCATTCTCGACATCGGCTGCTACCCGGCCTCGGTTGCGCGGCTCATCGCAGGCGCGGCTGACGGCAAGCCCTTTGCTGACCCTCTGCATCTGAAGGCCTGTGGTGTGCTCGGGGAGAGCGGGGTCGACTCTCATACCGCTGCGACGGTCGAGTTCCCCGGAGGAGTCCTGGCCCAGTTGGCCTGCTCGCTGAGCGGCCAGCTCCCCGTCGAGGTGATTGCATTCGGCACCGAGGGGTGGCTGTCGCTGCCCAACCCGTGGCTGCCGTCATCTCCAGCGCGAAAGGCGCCCAGGCCGCTCCCCCGGGACACCCTCTGGCCATCGGAGCGGCTTCTCCTGGGCAGCTATGGTGGCTCGGAGCCGAAGGAGATCCCCGTGACCTCGGATCGCGATCTGTACACCTACGAGGCTGACGAGGTGGCCGCGCACATCAAGGAGCGGCAGTCGCCGGCGATGGGCTGGGAGGACAGCCTGAGCAACATGCGCCTCCTGGACCAGTGGCGCCGGGAAATCGGCTTGCGATACGCGCAGGACTGAGCTTGCCAAGGGGCTGACGTTTCGGCCACAACGTTCAATCCTTCAGACCCCGAGGTAGGCCTTCCTGACGTTCTCGTCGCGGGCCACGTCGGCAGCCTTTCCCGACAGCACGATCCTGCCGGTCTGCAGGACGTACGCGCGGTGGGCAATGCCGAGGGCCATGAGGGCGTTCTGCTCGACGAGCAGGATCGTGGTGCCCCTCGCGTTCAACTCACGGATCACGTCGAAGATCTGGTCGACGAGGACGGGGGCGAGGCCCATCGACGGCTCGTCCATGAGGAGTATCCGGGGATTCGACATGAGGCCGCGGGCGGTCGCAAGCATCTGCTGCTCGCCGCCGGACAAGGTGCCGCCTTTCTGTGCCGCGCGTTCACGGAGCCGCGGGAAGAGGGTGAAAGCATACTCGACACCCCGGTCCACCGCTGCCCTGTCCCTGAGGATATAGGCGCCCATCTCCAGGTTTTCCAGCACGGTGAGGCGAGGGAAGATGTTGCGGCCCTCCGGCACCAGGCCGAGACCCTCCTTGTGCACGAGGTGGGGCGCCATCCTCGTGATGTCTCTGCCCAGCAGCCTCACCGAGCCCTCCCGGGGATGGAGGAGACCGGAGATAGAGCGGAGCGTCGTGGTCTTGCCGGCCCCGTTCCCGCCGATGAGGGTGACGATCTCCCCCTCCTCCACCGTGAGGGACACACCTCGCAGCGCGTGGATCTTGCCGTAATAGGAATTGACGTTTTCGAGCTCCAGGACGCTCACGAGACCGCTCCCGGGGCGCCGCCAGCGGCGGCTGCCCTGCGGCCGAGATACGCCTCGATCACCTTCGGATTGGACGCGATGTTTTCCGGCGCGCCTTCGGCGATCATTTCCCCGTAGTCCATGACGCTGATGCGCTCGGAGATGCTCATCACCACCCGCATGTCGTGCTCGATGAGAAGGATCGTAATGCCCAGGTCGTCCCGCAGGCGCCGGAAGAGGCTCATCGCGTCCTCGGTCTCGGCGGGATTCATCCCGGCCGTGGGCTCGTCGAGGAGGAGGAGGCGCGGCTGTGAGGCGAGGGCGCGCGCTATCTCGACCCGGCGCTGGGCCCCGTAGGGCAGGCTCCCCGCCAGCTCGTTGCCCACTCCCCTGAGCCCGACGTACTCCATCAGCTCCTCGGCACGCGCCTCCGCGCGCGCCTCCTCGGCCTTGAAGGTCCTGGTCCTGAGCACGGTCTGCACCGCGTTCTGCCGGAGTCTCGTGTGCGCGCCGACCATGATGTTCTCCACCACCGTCATGCCACCGAAGAGCCGTATGTTCTGAAAAGTCCGCGCCATGTGGAGGTTCGTCACCTTCTCCGGCGCCAGGCCATCGATGCGCCTGCCCTCGAACCTGATCTCCCCCTCCTCTGGCCGCGTGAGCCCCGAGAGGGCGTTGAAGAAGGTCGTCTTCCCGGCGCCGTTGGGACCGATGATGGAGTTGATCCGGCCCTTCTCCATGGAGAAGCTGAACCTGTTCACGGCGACGAGGCCGCCGAACCGCTTGACGACGTCCTTCGTCTCCAGGATAGGCCCGGCCTCAGCCACGACCATCCCCTTTCCCGCCCGGCCCGACGCCGGCGCCCAGGGCAGCGTCCTGGCCGTCCGCCGCGTTCCCGTCGTTCCCCGAGCCGTCCTTCGCGTCATCGCCCTTGAGCTCGCGCCTGCGGCGCGCGGCGGGAAGGATGCCCGCAGGCCGGTAGATCATCATGAGGACGAGGATGATGCCGAAAACCAGGCGCTGGTACTTGGAGGGATCGAGCTGGTTGGAAAGATCCTTCCAGTGGAAGTTGATGATCGGGATCATCGCGTCGCTCTGCCGGAGCTGCGCAAGGTACAGGGAGAAGCTCTGCAACACCTGCTGGTTGAGGAGGATGACCACGGCGGCACCGATGATGACGCCGGGGATGCTGCCGATGCCGCCGAGGATGACCATCGTGAGGATGCTCACCGACTGCAGGAAGCTGAAAGAGTCCGGGCTGATGAAGGTGCGGCTGGCGGCGATGAGAACGCCCATGGCACCGGCGAAAGACGCGCCCACCGCGAATGCCTCGAGCTTCAGCTTGTTGGCCGGTATTCCCATGGCGGTCGCGGCAAGCTCGTCCTCGCGGATGGCCGCCCAGGCGCGTCCGATCCGGGAATCCTCCAGGCGGTGCGTGACGAGGATGACGAGCACCACGACGATGACGGCAATGAGATAGAACATGATGTTGTAGAACTGGTTGGGCGTGACCGTGGTCCCCACGATGGGCTCGAAGAGACGGTTGAAGAAGGCGAGGAGCTCGGACGGCAGGCTCGGCCGCTGTATCGGCGTGATGCCCTGGGGCCCGTTGGTGAGGTTCACCGGCTTGTCGAGGTTGTTCAGCAGCTGGCGGACCACCTCGCCGAAACCGAGGGTGATCACGGCCAGGTAATCGCCGCGGACGCGGAGGACCGGGAGGCCCAGGAGGAGACCCACGATTGCCGCGACGATGATGCCCAGGAACAGGAAGAGGTAGAACCAGTCCGGCGCGAGGAAGAACGGTGTGCCGGGGGAACAGTGCCGGGGATAGCGTGGAGCAGGAAAGGCTGCTGGGACCCGAAGAATCCCCACAGGTAGGCGCCGACCGCGTAGAAGGCCATGTAGCCGAAGTTGAGCAGGCCCGAGAAACCCACCACGATGTTGAGCCCGAGCGCGAGGGCCGAGAAGACGGAGATCTGGAAGATGATTTCCAGGTACGAGATGTTGCGCGCGCCGAGCACCGGCACGATGACCACCGCCACCACGACCGCCATGACAAGCTTCACGGCCTTGTTCATGTCGAGGAAGTAGGTGAGGACAGCGGCGCCGATGAACAGCAGGAAGGCCGTAATGGATCGAGGGCCCAGGTAGACGAGGACCGTCGCCAGCACCAGGAGTCCGACGGAGACGACGTACGGGACCGCGCCCCTGTTGAGTAGGGAGCCGAAGACCTGGAACGCGCGGGAGGGCGCGGCTCCCCGGGCCCTCCTGGCCTTTCCTTTCATCACGTGCAGCCTCATGCCTTCTGCGAGACCTGCTCGCCGAGCAGCCCGGAGGGGCGGAAAATGATGACCCCGATCAGTACGAGGAAAGCGATGATGTCCTTGTACTCCGACCCGAACGCGCCCTGGGTGAATGTCCCGAGGTAGGCGCCGGCAAAGCTCTCCAGCATCCCCAGGACGATGCCGCCCAGCAGGGCCCCCGTGAGATTGCCGATGCCGCCGAGAACCGCGGCCGTGAAGGCCTTGATGCCGGGCATGAAGCCGACGTAGGGGTCGATGCGCGTGAACTTCAGCGCGTAGAGGAGCCCCGCGGCGCCCCCGAGCGCGCCTCCTAGCAGGAACGTGAAAGAGATGATCGCGTTGACGCCGATGCCCATGAGCGCCGCCGTGGTGCTGTCCTGGGCAACCGACCGGATGGCCTTGCCGATCTTCGTCGCGTTGACGATGTAGTTGAGGGCCGCCAGCATGAGCACCGCGGCGCCGATGACCACGATGGACTTGACCTGGATGGCCACCATGGTGGGGTCCTGGCCGCCGGTCTGCAGGGAAAAGAGCGGAAGGCGCTTGTCGAAATCGCCGAAGGTCGGGATGACCCGGTAGAACTGCCCCGTTGTCAGGCTCTCCACCAGGCGGATGATGTCCTGCAGGGCGAAGGAGACCCCGATCGCGGAAATGAGGGGCACGAGCTTGGGCGAGTTGCGCAGCGGCCGGTACGCCGTCCTCTCGACGAGCATGGCCATGCCGCCCGCCGCCGTCATGGAGACCACCAGGGCCATGGTGAGATAGAGGTAGGAGCCCAGCGGGCCCGCGGCCTTGAGACGCCGAGCGTGTCCATCGCGATCAGGAACTCGACGCCCGCGAAGGCGCCAATGGCAAAGATCTCGGAATGCGCGAAGTTGATGAACTCCAGGACGCCATACACCATCGTGTAGCCCAGCGCGATGGCGGCGTAGACGAAGCCCAGGGTCACCCCGTCGATGAGGACCTGCGGCAGGTTCTGCAGGGTGTACGTGACGATGTTCACGCCCTGCGTGTCCAGGAGGAGCTTGTCCGCGCCCGACCCGCGGCAGAGGAGGGCCAGGACGAGCATCAACGCGGAGAAGAGCGCCCCGGCGCCCGCGACGAAGACGGCCATCCTTCCCAGGGGCAACAGTATCTCCCGCAGGGCCCGCGTGCCCGTGCTTCGTCATTGAGCCTCCAGCAAGAAGCGCTCGCCCCCGGCAAGGGGGCGGGGCGTTCGTATCGAACGGGGAGGTGGCGCAGTGGGCCGCCTCCGCTGATTACTGCGGGGGAGCGATGTCCAGGGTCTTGTCGATCTTGTTCGACGACCACTTGTCGGGGTCTGCCGAGATAACCTGGATGACGAAGTAGTTGGCCTTGGTCAGGTCGCCCTTCGCGTTGAAGTTGATTGTGCCTGTGATGCCCTTGAAGTCCTTGAGGGCACGCACCGCGGTGGTGACGGCCGCCCTGGTGGGCATCTTCCCGCCGGCCGCCACCGCGGCATTCTCAATCGCCTTGAGGACGATCGCGGTTGCGTCGTAGGCCTGGGCCGCGAAAGGCTGCGGCTCGGCGCCGAACTTGGCCTTGAAGTCCGTCAGGAACTTCGCGGTGCCGGGGTAGACGCTCGCCGGGCCGGAGACCGTTGAGTAGTAGGTGCCGGCGCCGTCAAGGAGGGCCTGGCCGCCGATCTTGGCGGCATCCGACGAATCGAAGCCGTCGTCGGAGATGAACATGCCCTTGAAGCCCTTCTGGCGGGCCTGCTTGAAGAGGACCGCGCCCTGGTCGAACATGCCGCCGAAGTAGATAGCCTGGGGCTTTGCCGCGAGGATAGGGGTCAGGATCGAGTCGAAGTTGGCCTTCTCCTCGGTGCCGTCGAAGCCAAGCACCTTGATGCCGAGCTTTTCAGCCTCGAGCCTGAAATATGCCGCAATGCCCTGGCCGTAGGCTGTCTTGTCATGCAGAACGTAGGCGCTCTTGATGCCCTTGGCCGCGGCGTACTGGGCACCGACGGCGCCCTGGACGTCGTCCCGGCCGCAGATGCGGTTCACTTCCGCGTAGCCGCGGTCGGTGACCTTCGGATTGGTATTGGCGGGAGACACGTTGACGAGGCCGGCAGCGTGGTACTCCTCGGAAGAGGGGATCTGGACTCCGGAGTTGTAGTGGCCCACGACCCCGAGGATCGCGGGATCGGCGACAATGCTCTTCGCGTTGGCGACGCCCGTGTCGGGATTGCCCTGGTCATCGAAAGGGGCGAGCTCCACCTTGAAACCGAGCTTTGCCAGGGGTCCCGAGAGCTGCTCCACGGCCAGCTGGGCGCCGTTCTTGATGTCGCTGCCCACGGCGGACATGCCGCCGGAGAGGGGGCTCTGGGTGGCGATCTTGATGACCTGGCTCTGGGCCGCGAGGGCCATGGGGAGCAGGCAGAGCAGGCACACGACTGTGAGAGTTCCTCTTCGCATCTTCACTACCTCCTGTTCATCCATCCGCCGAGGGCCGGTGCGGCCGATCCACGCCGGGGGCGGCGAGAAGAGCCGTTCAGGGGAGTCTAGAAGGCTGATCCGCGGAGAGTCAAGCAGGTATTTCATATTTATGCAGGATCAGAACACGAGGAGAAGAGAACGGCCGGGCGGGAAGCTCAGCGCGGCGCGGACCGCCGTCGCGGGCTGTCGGGCGCGTTGCCAGTATCGTCGCGGTTCGGTATATTTTGCACCCCGATGGCCAGCAGGAAGAAGCCTCCCGTTTCCCGTGCGACAATCCAGCCGCGTCCCGCGGGTCGCATCGTCATCGAAGGCGCGCGGCAGAACAACCTGCGCAACCTGGACATCACCATTTCCCTGGGAAAGCTCATCGTGGTGACGGGAGTGAGCGGGTCGGGGAAGTCCTCGCTGGCGTTCGACACCATCTACGCGGAAGGTCAGCGCCGCTACGTGGAAACCTTCTCCTCGTATACCCGCCAGTTCCTCGACCGCATGGACAAGCCGCGCGTGGACCGCATCGAGGGGATCCCGCCCGCGATCGCCATCGACCAGACCAACCCGGTGCGCACATCGCGCTCCACCGTGGGAACGATGACGGAGCTCAACGATCACCTGAAGCTGCTCTTCGCCCGGGCTGCCTCGCTGTACTGCAGCAGCTGCGGCCGGCCCGTGCGGCGCGACACGCCCGAGACCATCGTCGACCAGCTCCCGTCGGGCCGCCGGCTCCTGCTCACCTTCCCCGTCACGGTGCCGGAGAACTTCTCCGGGGACGAGGTGAAGGATCTCCTGGCAAAGCAGGGCTACACGAGGATCAACCGGCAGGACGGGCGGAAGCTCGAGGTGATCCAGGACAGGATCGTCGGCGGGAGCGCCAACCGCGCGCGCATCGTGGAGGACCTGGAGGCCGCGCTGAAGTACGGCCAGGGCCGCGTGAGCGCGCACGTCCTGGCTGCCGCCGGGAGCGGCACGGGCGGTGCAGCCGCAGGCAGCGCACCGGAGGAAACCCCCGCCGAGACGCTGCACTTCTCCTCCGACCTGCACTGCGCATTCTGCGACATCCACTACGCGGACCCGACGCCGAACCTCTTCTCGTTCAACTCGCCCATCGGCGCCTGCACGGCCTGCCGCGGGTTCGGCAGGACCATCGGCATTGACTGGTCGCTCGTCATCCCGGATGACACGAAGACCCTCGCCGGTGGCGCCGTGAAGCCGTGGCAGACGGAGAGCTTCCGCGAAGTGCAGGCCGAGCTCATGAAGCACGCGCGGCGCCAGCGCGTGCCCACCGACGTTCCGTGGCGTGAGCTCACCGCCGCGCAGAAGAAATGGGTCATCGACGGCGAAGGGGAGTGGGACGACGGGGTGTGGTTCGGGGCGAAGCGTTTCTTCACGTGGCTGGAGTCGAAGAGCTACCGCATGCACATCCGCGTGCTGCTCTCCCGCTACAGCGCCTACACGTCCTGCCCTTCCTGCGGCGGTGCGCGCCTCAAGCCCGAGGCCCTGCTCTGGAAGATCGGCACAGAGAAGCTCTCCATTCACGACGTGATGCTCCTCCCCATCGACCAGTGCCTCGCGTTTTTCCAGGACAGCGCTCTGCCCGGTTCCCCTGGACGAGGCCACGAACATGCTGGCCGGGGAGATCAGGACGAGGCTGCGCTACCTCGTCGATGTCGGCCTGGGCTACCTGACGCTGGACAGGCAGTCACGGACCCTCAGCGGCGGCGAGGTGCAGAGGATCAACCTCACCACGGCGCTGGGCACCTCCCTGGTCAACGCGCTCTTCGTCCTGGACGAGCCGAGTGTCGGCCTGCATCCGCGCGATATCGGCAGGTTGATCGGCGTGCTCTGCCGGCTGCGCGACGCCGGCAACACCATCATCGTCGTGGAGCACGATCCCGACGTCATCCGCGCGGCTGACCTCGTCCTGGACATGGGGCCGGGCGCCGGCGAACGCGGGGGCTCGGTCGTCTTCTACGGTGAGGTCGCGGCGCTGCTGCAGAGCCGAAAGTCGCTCACGGCAGACTACCTGTCGGGGAGAAAGAAGGTGGAGGCGCGGCCTGCCGCGCCTCCGGCGGTGCCCGCACGTCCTGCGAAAGCTGCTGTGCGCGCGCGCGCCGAGGACGCGGTCCTCCGCGTGCTGGGGGCGGCCGAGCACAACCTCAAGTCCATCGATGTCGACATCCCGCTGGGAAAGCTGGTCTGCGTGACAGGGGTAAGCGGGTCCGGGAAGTCGACGCTGATGCAGGACGTGCTCTACAACGCCCTGCGCACCATCAAGCACAAGCCGGGTGACCAGCCCGGCCGTCACAAGGCCATCATAGGCCACGAGGCGGTGCGCGACGTGGTGATGGTGGACCAGTCTCCCATCGGGAAGACCGCGCGCTCCAACCCCGTGAGCTACGTTGGCGCATTCGACACGATCAGGAAGCTTTTCGCGGCCGAACCCCTGTCGAAGGAGCGGGGCTACACGGCCGGGACCTTCAGCTTCAACGCGGGGACGGGCCGGTGCCCCACGTGCTGCGGCAGCGGGTTCGAGCACATCGAGATGCAGTTCCTGAGCGACGTGTACCTGCGCTGCCCCGACTGCGACGGGAAGCGCTTCCGCTCGGAGATCCTCGAGGTGACGCTTTTCCCGCCCGGGGCGAACATCACGAAGAACGGCGCTCCCGGCAAGTCCATGGCCGACATCCTCGAGCTGACGGTGACCGAGGCCTGCGACTTCTTCTCCGAGGCGCCGGAGGTCCTCGCGGCCCTGGCGCCGCTGGCCGCCGTGGGCCTGGGGTACGTTAGCCTGGGCCAGCCGGTGCCCACGCTGAGCGGCGGCGAAGCGCAGCGCCTGAAGCTCGCCGGCTATCTCACCGACACCTCCCCGGCGCAGGACGGCAGGGGGAACCTCTTCCTCTTCGACGAGCCCACCACCGGCCTGCACTTCGACGACATCGCCACGCTCCTGGGGGCCTTCCGCCGGCTCGTGGCCGCCGGCCACTCGGTCGTGGTGATCGAGCACAACCTCGATGTCATCCGGGCCGCCGACTGGATCATCGATCTGGGTCCCGAGGGCGGCGAGGCGGCGGAGAGATCGTCTGCGCGGGCACGCCGCAGGAGGTCGCGGGGAACGCCGAGAGCCGCACCGGGGCGTCCCTGCGCACCGCCGGTCTCGCGGCGTTCAAGGCGATGCGCACCACGCCGGGTCCGGAGCACGACACGCGCGCGCTTCGGCCGCCGCGGTTCTCCCCGGGGTCGCGGAGAACGCCATCGTCATTCGCCACGCGCGCGAGCACAATCTGAAGAACATCGACCTCACCCTTCCCCGCGACGCCTTCAGCGTCATTACCGGCGTGAGCGGCAGCGGGAAGAGCACCATCGCTTTCGACATCCTTTTCGCCGAGGGACAGCGCCGTTACCTGGAGTCGCTGAACGCGTACGCCCGGCAGTTCGTGCAGCCCGGCGCGCAGGCCCGACGTGGACGGCGTCTACGGCGTGCCGCCCACGGTGGCCATCGAGCAGCGGACCAGCCGCGGCGGCAGGAAGAGCACCGTGGCCACGCTCACCGAGATTGCGCCCTATCTCCGCCTCCTGTTCGTGAAGCTCGGAATCCAGCACTGCCCGGACTGCGGGGTTCCCATCGAGCCTCAGTCCGCCGACGCCATCGCGGCCCGCCTCCTGCGCGAGTTCAAGGGGAAGCAGACGACCGTCCTGGCGCCGCTGGTGACGGCGCGCAAGGGGTATTACACGGACCTTGCCGCCTGGGCCGCGGGGAAGGGATTCGACAACCTGCGCGTGGACGGCGTCATGACGCCGACCTCCGCGTGGCCGCGTCTCGATCGGTACAAGGAGCATACCATCGAGCTCCCCGTGGGGACGGTGCCTGCCCTTCCCGAGCGCGAGCGTGCGCTGCGTGAGCTGTTGAAACGCGGCCTGGATTTCGGCAAGGGCGTGGTGCGGGTCATCGCGTCGGGTCCCCGGGGAGCCGGCGCGCGCGGCGTGCGGGAAACGGTCTTTTCCACGAAGCGCGCCTGTCCGAAATGCGGACGGAGCTTCGAGGAGCTCGATCCGCGCCTCTTCTCGTACAACTCCAAGCACGGGTGGTGCGCGTCGTGCTTCGGGACGGGGCTGGAGCTTTCCGGTTTCGACGCGGAACAGACCGGCGAAGAGATCTGGTGGAACGACTGGTGGGGCGGGCAGGAGAAAGCCTGCCCCGCGTGCAACGGCCAGCGCCTGCGCCCCGAGGCGCTTTCGGTCCGGTTCCGGGGAAGAGCATCGCGGACTACGCCGGCCTCCCCGTGGCCGGGCTCCAGCGCGAGATGAGCGCCCTCACCCTGGCCGCGCGGGAGGGCGCGATCGCGAGGGACATGGTGGCGGAGATCGTCTCGCGCCTGGCGTTCCTGGGGAGGGTCGGTCTTTCCTATCTTGCCCTGGACCGGGCGGCCCCGACCCTGAGCGGCGGGGAGGCGCAGCGCATCCGGCTCGGCCTCCCAGCTCGGCTCCAACCTGCGCGGCGTCTGCTACATCCTCGACGAGCCGACTATCGGGCTGCATGCGCGGGACAATCTCATCCTCCTGGACACGCTGCATGCGCTGCGGGCAAAGGGCAACACGGTGATCGTCGTGGAGCACGACGAGGAAACCATCCGCCGCGCCGAGCACGTGGTGGACCTCGGCCCCGGCGGCGGCGTGAACGGCGGCCACGTCGTGGCCCAGGGCACCGTCGCGGCGCTGATGCGCAGCAAGGCATCGCTGACGGGGCAGCTCCTGAAGAACCCCCTGCGCCACTCGCTTGTCCGCGCGCGTCCGCGCACGAGGCAGGAGCAATCACGCATCCGCGGCGCGCGGCTGCACAACCTCAAGGGGTTCGACGCGTGTCCCTGCCCCTGGCGCGCCTGACCTGCGTGACGGGCGTGAGCGGGAGCGGCAAGAGCACGCTCGTGCGCGACATCCTGCACGGGAACCTCCGGCAGCTCCTCGCCGAGAAGCGCAGCAGGAGCGCCGCGGCGCGCGCTGCCGGGCGCAAGGGTGTCCTGCGCGGGTGTGATGGCATCGAGGGGTGGGAGTCGATCGGGCGCGTGCTGGAGGTGGACCAGACGCCCATCGGCAAGACCCCGCGGTCCTGCCCTGCCACCTACGTCGGCATCTGGGACGACATCCGCCGCCTCTTCGCCGGCCTCCACCGAGGCCCGCATGCGCGGCTACACGGCCAGCCGTTTCTCGTTCAACGTGAACGGGGGGCCGGTGCGAGGAGTGCGAGGGCCAGGGCATGCAAGAAGATCGAGATGAGCTTCCTGCCGGACGTGACGGTGCCCTGTGACGCCTGCGGCGGGCGCGCGGTTCAACACGGAGACGCTCGCCGTGCGGTTCCGCGAGAGGAGCATCGCGGAGGTGCTTGCCATGAGCGTGGACGAGGCGGCGGCGTGCTTCGAGTTCCACCCCGGCATCCGCCACGCCCTGCAGCCTTCTCCAGCAGGTGGGCCTCGGCTACCTTTCCCTCGGCCAGCAGAGCCCGTCGCTGAGCGGCGGGGAGGCGCAGCGCATCAAGCTCGTGACGGAGCTGGCCAAGGCGCGCGACCTTCGCCGACGGCGACGCCCGCGGGGCTCCCGCGCAGGAGCGCGCAGGGCAAAGCCCTCTACGTCCTGGACGAGCCGACCATCGGGCTGCACATGGCGGACGTGGAGAAGCTCGTCCGCGTCCTGCACCGGCTGGTGGACGCCGGCAACACGGTGGTGCATCATCGAGCACAACCTCGACGTGATCGCCGAGGCGGACTGGATCATGGACCTGGGCCCGGAAGGCGGAGACGCGGGTGGCCGGGTGGTGGCGGAAGGATCGCCGCGGCGCGTGGCAGGCGCTCGCTCGGGATCGCACACGGCGCGCTTCCTGGCGCCGTTCCTGAAGGAAAGGCAGGCGGTGTGAAGATTCTCATCACCGGCGGTGCCGGCAGGGTCGGCGCGGCAGTCGTGCGGCGCCTGGCCAGTGCCGGGCACGAGCTCACCGTCATCGGCCGCACCGGCGGTCTCACGGTGGAAGGTGCGCGCTACGCGCAGTGTGACATCAACGATCCAGCGGCGCTTCTCCCTGCCGTGCAGGGCATGGACGCCGTGGTTCACCTCGCCGCCATCCCGTCACCCTGCGGCTACGCCTCGGAGGAGATTTTCCGCATCAACTGCGCGGGCACGTTCAACCTCTACGAGGCCGCGGCGCGGGCGCGCATCCGTCGCGTCGTGACGGCGAGCTCGATCAACGCGTTCGGCTACAACTGGGGCGTCGTCTCGTTTCCCATCCGCACGCTTCCCGTCGACGAGACGCACACGGCATTCACATCGGACGTCTACTCCTTCTCCAAGCAGGTCACCGAGAGCATCGCCGCGTACGCGTGGCGCCGGGACGGAATCAGCGGCGTGTGCCTGCGTCTCCCGTTCGTGGCCCCGGAGCGCTTCAGCACGCGGGAGGTGGTCCAGCCGCACGCGGCCCTCTGCCGCGCCACCTTCGAAAGGCTCATGAAGCTTCCCGAGGCACAGCGCCGGGCCCGCGCGCGGGAATGGATCGATCACCGCCAGGCACACTTTCACGCGCGCAAAGTGGAAGGAGTCGGTCCGCTGGAAGAGTTCAAGGTGCCGGATCCCATCATGATGGGACGCACCGACTTCTATACCCGCATTGATGAACGTGATGCGGCGCAGGCCGTCGAGAAGTCCCTCCTGGCAGAGTACGATGGCTGCCACGCGCTGTTCGTGAACGACTCGTACAACATCACGGGAGTTCCTTCCCTGCCGCTCGCGCGCCTGTTCTTCGAGGAATCCGAGCTCCAGGAGACGCGGCTCGCGGGCTACGCCACCCTCGTCAGCACCGACGCTGCCCGCGCGCTCATCGGGTTCGAGCCCGAGCACTCAATCGGGCGCTGGCTCTAGGGGCCCCAGCGGCAGTCCCGGCCGGTTTCCGCGACCATATCAACGCGAGCATGCCGATCTGCGCCGCCGCTGCCACGACCTGGACCCCGAGGATCTCAAAATGCCTTCCGACGACAGCAAACAGGATGTTGGCCACGTGGAAAGAGACGAAGATCATCGGGACCTGCCAGTCCTCGCGGAGGCTGAAAGCCTGTTTCATCCTGCCCCGCCACAGGAGGGCAAGAACGACGACACCGACCGCGGTATCGAAGAGGAACATGATCCATTCCGTCGTGCCTCCCTTCGACCAGAAGGGGCCCAGCCACATGAGGAATGCGGTGAGCGGGGAGTACAGGGCGCCCAGTGAGCCGATGACGGCACCGACCGGGTACAGCATTCCCACCCAGGTCTTGCAGCCCGAGCGCCGGTAGAGCAGGCGACCGACCAGGAACAGCGCCGCGGCGTATCCGCAGATCAGGATCCACCCGGTGAAGTTGTAGACGGGTATCCCGAGGAGATTCGCGGCCCCGGGTCCGGGAAACCAGGACCAGCGACCGATCGACGCTTCGTGGACGCCCTGGTGGACCTGGCGGATGGCGAGAGGATCGAGTGAGAGATCGAACAGCATTCCCATCAGCCCCGTGACGATGGCCCTTGACCAGCCGGGCATTTTCATCTTTCCCGTCAATCGAAGACCCGCGTAGACGACCAGGTACTCGACCAACGGCACCGTGAGAGGGACGTTGAAGACCATGAGGAGCGAGCGACCATAGCCGTAGAGCCCCGCGAGGGTGGCATAGTTCTCAAAGACCGCGGCGTACAGGAAAGTGAAGCAGACCATCTCCATCAGGAAGGACTCGGGGTGCTCCTCCTTCCGGACGATGAAGATGATGGTCGCCACGGTGGCGACCAATATCATCACATCCTGCGCAATCCAGGCCGGCACAATCGTGAATGGGCCCATATCTGCCTCCCGCGGAGAGCTTAGGGGATAATGGCGCGGGGCGTATCGACAGATTCATGCTTTTCGTTGTTTAGTAGGCAGAAGGCACCCATTTGTCGAGCAAGCAGCAGGACCCTCGGTTCGCACGGACAGAGTCAATGCTCAAGACAGCGCTCATGGATGGAGTCGCGCGGAAGGGCTTCAATTCCGTAACCGTCGACGAGCTCTGCAGGGCCGCAGGCATCAACCGCTCAACCTTCTACCTCCATTACCGGGACAAGTTCGAGCTGCTCGAAGTCTGCATCCTGAGCTTCTTCGAGATCGAAGCGAATCCGCTTCCGGACGCAGGCGCAGCGGATATCTCGACCCTGCTTCCCGGGCTGTTCCGCACGGCCGCGGTAAGCTGCGCGGCGCGGCGGGAGTTCATGCTGGGAATCCTCGAGGATAGGGAGGTTCCCGGCGTTCCACGCGTTGTTCACGAAGCGCATGTCATATCGAAGTGGGGCGACTGATTGACGAGCTGGAGAAGGAGGGACGCGGGTACCTCCTCGTCGAGCAGGGACTGCCAGGTAGTGTTCCTGAGCTCGGCCTTCTTCGGTTCCCTCCTCCACTGGATCAAGTTCGGCACGCCGGAGGAGATGGACAGCTTCTGCCGCTCCATGGCAGCTTTCACCATGGCCATTCTCGTGGAGGAACGATGACCCGGGACGATGTGACACTGACCGCTGACGTCGGCTACGGGACCGTGGACGGCACGACGCTGCGGCTGGACTACGCAGTTGCAGCGGCGGCAGGATCGCGGGCGGCCGGCGGCGGGAGGCCGCGTGGTCTGCCCGTTGTCATGTACATTCACGGCGGCGCCTGGCTCTTCGGCGATCGCGCGGGCGCCGCCGAGCGAGAGCGAATGTTCGCGCTGGCGGCCGAGGGATTCTTCTCCGTGAGCGTGGGGTACCGGTTCTCGGCAGTGGCACTGTTCCCGGCCCAGATCCGCGACATCTGGTCAGCCGTGCAATGGCTTCGCAGTGAGGGCCCGGGGCTCGGGGCGGACCCCTCGCGCATCGGTGCATGGGGTCACTCCGCCGGCGGTCATCTCGCGGCCCTTCTCGGTCTCACGGCGTCCGTCCGCGAGCTGGGCGGCGCCGGCATGCCCATCCAGGCGGTTGTGCCGGTCTCGGCGCCCACCAACCTCTTCGCCATGGGCGGTACGCACGATGATCCCGATTCGCCCGAGTCAAAGCTGATCGGCTCGCGCATCCGCACGAGCCGGGCCCTCGCGGACAGGGCAAGCCCCGTCACGTACGCCGCTGCCGCGAAGGGGCGCGTGTTGCCGCCGTACATGATCGTGCATGGGACGGCGGACACGGTGGTGCCCTTCTCGCAGGCCGAGGAGTTGCACCGCTCACTCCCGGCATCGACACTGCTCGCCGTGGGCGGCGCAGATCACGACTTCAAGGGCGGCAGTCTCGGCTGGGAGGAGATCACGAACGCCGCGACGGCGTTTTTCCGCAGGCATCTCGCTTAGAAAACGCGTCCCCGGCTCATCCGGATTGACAATCACTTCCGGCCTTGCCATGCTCGCCCAAAGACCTGCACGAGCCGCTGCCAGGAGGATGCCATGAAGAAGAAGTCATCCAGAGCAAAGGCGCCTTCTCCCAAAGCGAAACAACAGAAAGCACCGGCGGCCCGCACCCCGGCAAAGAAAGCTCCGCCGCGCAAGGCTGCAGCCCGAAAGACTCCTGCTCGAAAAACTCCGGCGAAGAAGCTCACAAAGAAGCCGGTGAAAAAGCCAGCCGCGAAAAAGCGGGCAAAGAAGGCGGCCAGGCGGCCCACGGCAAAGAAGGCAGTGAAGAAGAGCGACACGGGAAGGCGGCTCGCAAGGCGGCACCTGCCCCCGTCGCGGCACCTGCGAAAACGACAGCCGGAAGAACCACCGTCGTCGTGAAGAAGAAGATCGTCGTGCGCAGGTCATTCGCGACCACGACCACGACACGCACGTGGCCGGCTTCCGGCCTCGCACCTTGGCAGGACGCGCCCCTTTCGGCGGAACGGCGAGCGGCGGATCTCGTGTCCCGCATGACCCTCGACGAGAAGATGAAGCAGCTCCTCAACGACGCTCCTGCCATTCCGCGGCTTGGCGTGTCCCGCTACGTCTGGCAGTGCGAAGGCCTCCACGGGGTTGCCCGGGCCGGCGTGGCCACCGTCTTCCCCCAGTCCATCGGCCTCGCCGCCACGTGGAACACGCCGCTGCTCCAGGAAGGTGGCAGGAGGCATCTCGGAGGAAGCGCGCGCCAAGCACCACGACTCCCTCCGCAAGGGGGAGATCGGCATCTACAAGGGCCTCACGTTCTGGAGCCCGAACATCAACATCTTCCGCGACCCGCGCTGGGGACGGGCCAGGAGACCTACGGCGAGGATCCCTACCTCACGGCGCGCTTGGGCGTGGCGTTCGTCACGAGGAATCCAGGGGGACGATCCCCGGTACCTGAAGCGGTCGCCACGCCCAAGCACTTCGCGGTGCACAGCGGCCCGGAAGCGGAGCGCCACGTTCGACGCCCGCGGTGAGCGAGCAGCGACCTGCGCGAGACCTACCTGCCGGCGTTCAAGGCAGCGTGGTGGAAGCGAAGGCCGCCTCGATCATGGGCGCCTACAACAGGACCAACGGCGAGGCCT
Source organism: uncultured Spirochaetota bacterium (assembly GCA_963768665.1). Classification (GTDB taxonomy): domain Bacteria; phylum Spirochaetota; class Spirochaetia; order SZUA-6; family Fen-1364; genus Fen-1364. The sequence continues at coordinate 179,693 of CAVYIU010000012.1, forward strand.
GCTGCGCCAGCCCGCGCCTGCTGCAGAAGATCCTCCGCGAGGAGTGGAAATTCGACGGGTACGTCGTCTCGGACTGCGGCGCCCTTGACGATATCTGGCGCTCGCACGGCCTGGCGAAGACGCGGGCCGAGGCCGCGCGCGCTCCCGCCCTGGGGAACGGCTGTGACCTCGAGTGCGGGGACACCTTCACCACGCTCGCCGAAGCGCTGAAAGCGGGTCTCATCACGGAGGCCGACATCGATCGCGCCGCGCGCCGGGTCATGACCGCCCGGTTCCGTCTTGGCATGTTCGACGCGCCCGCATCCGTGCGCTGGGCGAAGATTCCCCTCTCGGTGAACGACTCCGCTCCGCATCCGCGCGCTGTCGCACGGGCGTCCCGCGAGTCCATCGTGCTGCTGAAGAACAGGACGGGGCGCTCCCGCTGCGCAAGGACCTGAAAAAGATCCTCGTGGTGGGACCCAACGCGGACGACATCGACGTCCTGGTCGGCACCTACAACGGGACGCCGTCGTGCCCGCGGACGGTCCTTTCCGGCATCAAGGCGGCCGTCTCGGCAGGCACAGAAGTCGTCTTCCGCATGGGCAGCGGCCTGCTGAACATGGACCTTTCTCCGCGGGAGCCGATCCTCGCCCGGACCGGGTGGCGCTCGCCCGAGCACGGTGACATCGCGACGGAAGGACCGCTTCCGCCCGACGTGAAGGATCTCACGGCGTTCAACGCGGTGGTGGAGCAGGCCCGGACCGCTGACGCGATCGTCGCCGTGGTGGGCATCTCCCCCGAGCTGGAAGGCGAACAGGGGGAAGCTCTCGAGAGGGCGACCCTCGACATCCCCGCCGTGCAGGAGCACCTCCTGCGCGCCCTTCGCTCCGCGGGCAGGCCGCTCGTTGTCGTGCTCATGGGCGGAAGCGCCCTGTCGGTGAACTGGGCCGCGGAGCACGCGGATGCCATCCTCGCGGCCTGGTACCCCGGCGGGGAAGGCGGGGACGCGGTGGCTGATGTCCTCTTCGGGGACTGCAGCCCGGCCGGCCGACTGCCGGTCACCTTCTACAAGTCAGCGGACCAGCTCCCGCCGCTGCGCGACTACCGCATGGAAGGGCGGACCTACCGCTATTTCCGCGGCCAGCCGCTCTACCCGTTCGGGTTCGGCCTGAGCTACACGCGCTTCTCGTACTCGGGGCTCATCGCTCCCCCGGGACCCGTGGCCAACGGCTCCACGGCGCAGATTAGCCTCGACGTGAAAAACGCAGGGGAGCGCGCGGGCGACGAGGTCGTCCAGATCTACCTCACCAACGAACAGGCAACAGTGCCGGTGCCCGTGCGCCAGCTCGTGGGTTTCGAACGTATCAGCCTGTCGCCGGGGAATCGCGGCGTCTCTCCTTCACGGTGAACGCGGAGCAGATGTCGGTGATCGATCGTGCCGGCAGGCGCATCGTGGCGCCCGGCAGCTACCTCGTGGTGGCGGGCGGAACGCAGACCGGGCTTCGAGGGGGAGAGCACCAGCGGCCCGCTTCTCAGCGCGCGCTTCGCGACGACAGGGCAGGTGGTGGAGCTGAGGCCCTAGGAGCGCGTAGGGCGTAGATGCCCGTGGCGACCTCAAGGGAACGCCCGGGGAATTTACTTTCTCACCTGGATCTGGTTCTCTTTTGATGTGGGAGAGAAAAACTATCGCCCTTGGGAGCCGCGGCAACCATACCTATTGCCCCCGTCTCCGCTGGAATGGCTGCCCCCGAAACACCTGGCCTACTTCGTGCTGGATGTGATGGAGCAGATGAATCTGGGCGAGATCGAGGATGAGGTCCAACGCAAGGATCACCGCGGGGAGAGGCCCTACGCGATCGGAATGATGACGGGGCTTCTGGTGTATGGATATAGTGTTGGGGTGTTCTCCTCTCGGCGAATTGCGCGGGCCACGCATGAAGATGTGGCTTTTCGAGTGATCAGTGGTGGCCAGCATCCGCACTTCACCACGATCAACCAGTTTCGACTGGAGCACGGGGAAGCGCTGGGCAGGCTGTTCGTGGAGGCGCTGCGCCTGTGCCAGGAGGCCGGACTGGTGAAGCTGGGGGCAGTAGCGCTGGATGGGGCGAAGATCAAGGCGGCAGCGAGCAAGCACAAGGCGATGAGCTATAAGCGGATGAACGAGGAAGAGAAACGTCTACAGGAGCAGGTGGCGGAGCTGCTGCGACGCGCCGATGAGGTGGATCGGGAGGAGGATGAGTTGTACGGGCCCGGGCAGGACAAAGAGGATCTGCCTGAGGAATTGGCCCGACGGGAGACACGCTTGCTGCGGCTTCGCGAGGCGAAGGCCGCCTTGGAAAAGGAAGCCGCCGAAACCAGAGCTGAGGAGTTGCGCGAGCAGGCCCAGCGGCAGAGCGCCAAAAGCGAGGGCGAAGCGCTGGCGGACCACGAGCGCAAACGTGCACGCACCCGCGCGGCGAAAGCCAGCCAGCAGGCCGACGCCCTTGCTCCCGAGAGGAACAGCGAAAAGAAGAAGGGAAGTAGGCAGCCAGAGTTGCCCTTGCATCGGGTAGCCAGCGAGATGGACGGCAAGCCCAAGGCGGCAGCGCAACGCAACTTCACAGATCCAGAGAGCTGCATCATGGTCAAGGACGGGGCCTACATCCAGGCCTACAACGCACAGGTCATCGTGGATGCAGCTCACCAGGTGATCATCGCCCACGGGGTGAGCAACCAGTCTCCCGACCAGGAGTACCTGGTGCCGATGGTGGAGAGAATGCTCAGCATGCATGCCCAGCGGCCCCAGAGGCTTCTGGCTGATAGCGGCTACTTTTCAGCAGACAACGTGCAAAAGGTGCAGGAGCGTGGGATTGATCCCTACATCGCCGTCGGCCGCGAGAGGACTGAGGCCGCCGTCCCATCGGGGGGTTCTGCTGGGCAGCAGAGCCCCAAGACTCTCATGCGTGAGAAACTGAAAGGGAGCGCGGGCAAGTTGGTGTATTCACGGCGCAAGGTGATCGTGGAACCCGTCTTCGGGCAGATTGAGCAGGCGCGCGGCTTCCGTAGGTTCTCACAACGCGGGCGCGCGAAGGTGCGCCGCGAATGGGCCTTCGTCTGCCTGACGCACAATCTGCTGAAACTGTTCCGTCACAGGATGATTGAAGGCCCTGAAAACGCGTTGCATGAGCTTCCGTGCATGGGGTAGCCACCAAAGAGGACGGGATGTGAGAGTTCACTACCAGATGAACGCGGCGCCCTGGGCTCGACCGGCAGCCAGCTGCCGCAGAGGTCCATCGCGTCCCTGCTATACCCTACGCGCTCCTAGCGCGGTACTCCGCGCGGGGGGGCCCCGTGGCAGCAGCGACCTGCGAAGCAGGTTCGCGGGAGCCACGGGGATTCATGCGGTTTACCGCGCGGCGAGGATGCCGAGCTTCAGCATCCCGTCGTAGACGAACTGCACCGACAGTCCCGTCAGCACGATACCCATGATGCGCTCGATCACGGAGAGGCCGGTCCTGCCGAGGACCCGGAGGAAAAACGAGCTCGCAAGCATCGTAAGCGCGGCGCATGCCAGGGCGAGCGCCGAGGACCCGACGAGCACCGGGCAGGATGATCCCCTTGGCGTTCTCCTCGCTCGCGTAGAGAAGGATCGTCGTGATGGCTCCGGGCCCGGCGAGCATGGGAATGGCCAGCGGGAAGATCGACACGTCGTCGCGGTCCTCCTCGCTCTCGTTGCCGGAGGTCTTCGTGCGGCCCGGCTTTCCCAGCAGCAGGTCGATGGAGACGATGAACATGAGGATGCCGCCGGCGATATAGAACGAGCCGGGCTGGATGCCGAGGAAGCCGAGGATGGCGCTCCCGGTGAAGGTGAAGAGACACAGGACGAGAAACGCGACCACGGAAGCCTTCAGGATGGTCCTGCGCCGCCGCGCGGGGGCGAAGCCGCCGGTGAGGGAGATATAGACCGGGACGATCCCGAAGGGGTCCACCACGATGAACACGGCGAGGAAGATGGTGATGATCCGGCTGAGCGGCATGCGGGTTCAGGGTAGCACGGCGGCCGGCCGGTGAAGCCTTCACCCTACAGCGTGTCATGGACGAACCTGCCGCCCACGATCGTGGCCGCGGCTTTCACGCCGCGGATCTCGTGCGCGTCAATGCGATAGATGTCGGCGTCGAGCACCGTCAGGTCGGCGAGCTTGCCTGCCTCCAGGGAGCCCAGCTCATGCTCGCGCCCGCCGGCGCGGGCGGCGCCGAGCGTGAAGGCATTCACCGCCGCGCCCACGGTAAGTTTCTGCTCGGGCCGCCAGCCCTCGGGCCCGGGGCTGCCGTCACGGCGCCGCCTCGTCACGGCGGCATGGATGCCCGCGAGGGGATCGGGGATCTCCACGGGACAGTCGGAGCCGAACGCGAGGGCCGTGCCGAGCCGCAGGAGTGACATCCAGGCATACGCGCCCGCGCAGCGCCCGCCCCAATAGCGTTCGGCAATGAGCATGTCGGAGGTCGCATGCAGCGGCTGCATGGACGCCGTCACCCCGAGCTTCACGAGCCGGGCCAGGTCTTCGGGATGCAGAAGCTGTGCGTGCTCCAGGCGGTTTTGGAGACCCGTGCGGCGCGACGCGCCGCCTTCTCGAAGGCGTTCAGCACCGACGTGGCAGGCAGCGTCGCCAATGGCGTGCACGGCGCAGGCCAGTCCCGCCGCGTTCGCCCTGCCGATGTCGCGGACAAGCTGCTCCTCCGTGAGCGTCCCGATCCCCGTGTTCCATGTCCCCTCGTACGGGGCGAGCATCCAGGCGGTCTGCGGCCCCAGCGCCCCGTCGGCGAACATCTTCACCTGCCCGAGCCTGACCCGCTCGCCGCCGAAGCCTGTCCGGACGCCCATGGCGATCGCGGCATCCAGGTTCTCGTGCGGGATGCCTTTCACGACGCGGAGGGTGAGCTCCCCCCGTGCGTCCAGCTCTGCCAGCGCCTGGAGGACGAGCGCGCTGTCGAAGTCGTGCACGCGCCGGTGAGACCAGCCCGGTGAAGAGCTGCCTGCGCGTCCCGCATCATGACGGCGAGCTCCGACGGCCCCGGTTTCGGTATCACCGACATGACGAGGTCCATGGCGTTTTCCAGCAGGACGCCGGACGGCATGCCGCCCGGTCCATGCGCGATTTGCCCCCCGTCGGGATCGGGAGTTCCCACGCCGATTCCCGCCGCGGCAAGCGCGAGGGAGTTGACCCACAGCGCGTGCCCGCTCTTCGCTTTCAAGGCAACGGGATTGCGCGGCGCCGCCCGGTCCAGGGGCCCCGCGTCCGGCAGGTCGCCGCGTCCCCAGACGTTGTGGTTCCATCCCGAGCCGGTGATCCAGGCGCCGGGCGCAGACGCGGCCGCGCGGGCGCGAGACCCGGGAGGCGGCCTCCTGCAGCGTCGGGGTCTCGACGTCCACGGCACGCAGGGTTTCTGCGTACCACTTCAGGTGCAGGTGCGCGTCGGTGAGCCCGGGCAGCACGCACCTGCCGCCGATGTCGCGCACCGCAGCGCCCTCGCCCAGCGCTGCCCGTGCCTCTGCCTCGGTGCCCACCGCGAGCAGCCGCCCGTCGCGGATAGCCACTGCCTCGGCAACGGGCAGGCGTGGATTCATCGTGTGAAAAACGCCGTTCAGCAGGAGTGTTCCCTTGTCCATGCATCCCCCCTCTACTGGATGAGGCGCCGGCGGGAGCCTTCTGATGGAAAGAAGCCGGCAACGAGCGTGAAGAGGAGGATGGCCCCGACGTCGATGGCAGACAGCGTGGTGAGCCGCCCGCGCGCAACCTCCCGCACGATGCGCACCGAATGCGTCAAGGGGAAGATCTCGGCAACGGGCCGGAGGTACGCCGGCAGGTTGGCAACGGGAAAGACCACGCCGGAGAAGAAGAACATCGGCGAGAGGAAACCGGTGAAGTAGAAGTTGAAGTGGTTGATCGCTGCTCACAAGCGAGGTGACGAACAGGGAGATGGAGGCGAACATGACACCGGTGAGAAAGCCGATGAGCCCGGCGAAGAGCATCCGGGGCATGGGCACGATGCCGAACAGCGACTCCACGCTGATGACCGCAAGCGAGAAGAAGAGGCCCTTGCTCCCCGCCCAGAGGATTTCCCCCATGAGGAGGTCGTTCACCGAGATGGGTGCGGCCAGCATGCCGTCGTAGACCTTGTCGAACTCCAGCCTGATGAACGTGCCGAACTGCACTCGAACGCCGCGGTGAACATGGCCGCCGTGATGGGGAGCCCCGTGGCGAGGAACGTGATGTAGGGCAGGTTGTCCATCGGGTGACGTAGCGGCCCATGCCGAGCCCGACGCCTGCCAGGAAGATGAGCGGCTCCAGGAACGGCGGGAGGCCGTTGCTGAGGAGGCTTTTCACGTAGACGCGGTAGTGGCGGTACCAGACGGCTTCCCATGCGCCGCGCAAGCGGCGGGTAGGCGGCGCCGCTAGTCATCGAGCGCGCTCCCCGTGGCCTGGAGGAACAGGTCCTCCAGGTTCGTCTCTCGCACGTTGAACGCGTCGGCCCCCACCTCTGCGGCGAGCGCGCGCAGCGCCGCGTGGTCCTCCCGAGAACACGCGCAGCGCCTCGGCACCCGTCTCCACGCGCAGCCCGGCGCCCAGGGTGCGGCCCGGGGAGACGCGCCGGTGCCTCGCGCCCGCGCACCTCCAGCACGAAGCGCTCGATGTTGCCTTCCACGAGGGTGTGGGGAGAGCCCTCCATGAGCTTGTCGCCCTTGTGCATGATCAGCACCCTGTCGCAGATCTGGAAAGCCTCCTCCATGTAGTGCGTAGTGAGGAGGATCGTGAGTCCCTCACGCTTCAACTGGTGCAGCTTGTCCCAGATGAGGTGGCGCACCTGCGGATCGAGCCCCGTGGTGGGCTCGTCCAGGATGAGAAGACGCGGCTGGTTGAGGAGGGCGCGGGCGATGATGAGCCGCCGCTTCATGCCTCCCGAGAGCTCGCGGATCTTCACGAGGCGTTTCTCGCCGAGCTCCATGAAGGAAAGCAGCTCGTCGATCCGCCGGTCGGCCACGCCCCGGGGAAGCCCGTAGAGCTTCGCGTAGACCCGCAGGTTCTGCAGCACCGAGAGCTCGGCGTCCAGGTTGTCTTCCTGCGGCACGACGCCGGAGAGCGCCTTGATGGCGAGCTCGTTCGCTGCCGGGTCGTAGCCGAAGACGGAGATCACCGACGCCTGGTCCCGGTCGCGCAGGCACTTCGCGTAGATCATCTTCAGCATCGTTGTCTTGCCGGCCCCGTTGGGGCCCAGCAGGCCATAGCAGGTCGATGCGGCCACCGAAAAGCTCAGGGACTTCACCGCGGTCAGCGCGCCATAGGTCTTGCGCACTCTTTCCACGCGGATGACGTGATCCAACGAGTGTTTTTCCGCTACAGGGCGCGCTCGTAGACGCGGTACTTGCGGTAGGCCTTGCCCCCCAGCTTCAGCGCCGTGTTGGTCATGGCGACGTTGTCTTCCTCCACCCAGGACATCTCCGCCGCGACGTAGCCCTTGGGCACCCCGTTCTTGTAGCTGTAGTAGTAGAATGCCAGGTCGATCCCGCGGTTACGGTAGTCCTTCAGCACTCCCATGCTGAGCGTCCGCACGAGGTTTGTCCTCTTCTTGGCCGTGAGGAGATAGAAGATGCCGAACGGAAACAGGTGACCGCGCGCCGCCTTGAACGCCACGTTGAAGTCCGGGATGGTCGAGCGAGACCCCGACCGGCTTGCCGTCCACCTCCGCAAAGAAGACGAGGTCCGGGTCGAGAGCGATCTTCAGGTCCTTGGCCATCAGCTCGATCTCTTCCGGGGTCATGGGGGTGAAAACCGCGTTGATCTGCTCGAACTGGTTGTACAGGAGGTTGAAGCGGTCGATCTCCTTGCGGTATTCCTTCATGTTGAGGGTGCGGATCTTGAACCCGCCCTTGGCCTCGACCCGCGGCATGATCTTCGCCAGCCGCTCGGGAATCTCTGGATTATCCATGAGCCAGGCGACGAGATCCTTCCACTTCGTGTTGCCGCATCCCTGGATGATCTTGTCGTAGTACGCAGGGTTGTAGGTCATCATGATCCGCGGGGAGCCGTCGAAACCGTGGATCTGGGTCCCGATGAAATCGTTGGCATTCGGGGACATGGGCCCGATGATGCGCGTGCAACCGCGCGCGCGGGCCCACGCGAGCGCCTCGTCGAACAGGGCCGTGGCGACCTCCTGGTCGTCGATGCACTCGAACCACCCCCAGTAGGCGGCCTTCTCTTTGTGGGTTTCTTCCCAGATCCTGTCGTGAATGGACGCGATCCTTCCCACCACGTTCCCATCCCGCCGGGCCACGAAAAACTCGGCTTCCGCGTGGCGAAAGAAGGGATGCTTGCTCCTGTCGAGCTTCTTGTAGTCGTCCGAGAGAAGCTGAGGCACCCAGTTCCTGTCGCCCTTGTACAGGGCATAGGGAAGCTTGACGAACTCCTTCAGCTGCTTCTTCGTCGCAACCCGCTCAGTGACGACCGCCATGCGCGCCCCCTTGCCGTTTTACGATGAACGAAAGGTATGAGGAGCGCCCGCCGGTGTCAAGCAGAACGGGGCCCGCTGCGTCCAGGAGCGGCGCCGCACCGACGATGAGCGCTCGCACCGAGACGACCCCCTTCCTTCGGAAGGGCCCGGACAGTAGATTTTTGGTGAAGGAGACAGCAACAAGGACATGCAGACAGAGTCGAAACCGCAACGGAAATACGAGTGGACCGCCCTCTCCGTGACGACCGTGGGAGCCCTCCTGGCGTCCATCCAGGGCTCCGCGCTCACCATCGCGCTTCCCGAGATCCTCACCGGGCTGCGAGCCGGGTTTCTTACCATCATGTGGGTTCTCCTCGGCTACCTGCTCATCACGACGGTCCTCGTGCCGGTGATCGGCCGGCTCGCGGACATGTTCGGCCGCAAGAATCTCTACAACGCCGGCTTCGCGATTTTCACCCTGGGATCGCTTCTCGCCGGGCTCTCGCAGCCGCAGTTCCACGCGTGGGACATGGTCGTATTCCGCATCATCCAGGGCGTCGGGGGAGCGCTGCTGTTCACGAACAGCACCGCCATCGTGGCGGATGCATTCGAGCATGGCAGGATCGGGCTGGGCCTGGGCGTCAACCAGATTGCCGCGGCGGCGGGTTTTCTCCTGGGGCCGGTGGTCGGCGGACTGCTCACGGCGATCTCGTGGCGATGGGTGTACCTGGCGAACGTCCCCCTGGGCATCTTCGGCACCGTGTGGGGCATTCTCCGCCTGCGGGAACCGGTGAAGCCCGCGCCGGCGCAGACCTTCGACTGGAAGGGAAGCGCCACGTTCACCGTCGGGCTGGGTGCCGTCCTGCTCGCGCTTTCCCTGCTCGCCTTCCCCCTGCTCCCGCTGTCGGCCGTCTACGTCATCTTCGCGTGCGGCGTGGTTTCCCTCGGGGTGTTCTTCGCCGTGGAGACCCGGGCGGCGCAGCCGATGCTCGACCTTCGCCTCTTCCGCCACAGGCTCTTCTCCTTCGCGTCCCTCGCGAACGCGCTCAACGGCCTGGCGCGCGGGGCGGTCCTGTTCGTGCTGATCTTCTTCCTGCAGGGACCGTACGGAAAGGACCCGCTGCAGGCGGGCATCATGATGGCACCCTTCGGCGCCGCGTTCATGCTGGTCGGGCCCTTCTCGGGTTACCTTTCCGACACGCACGGGTCACGGGGTCTTGCCACCGTCGGCCTCCTGGTCTCCGCGCTCGGTCTCTTCGGCCTGGGGCTGGTGGGAACGGCGACTCCGTACTGGCTCATCGCCATTTTCATGGTGCTCATGGGCGGCGGCTCGGGGCTGTTCGGCTCCCCGAACACCAACACCATCATGTCATCCGTCCCTCGCGATCACCGCGGCAGCGCTGCCGGCATCCGCACCATGCTCATGAACACGGGCCAGATGCTCAGCATCACCATCGCGTTTCCGCTCGTGCTCGGGCGTATCCCCCAGGACGTGATGTTCAAGATCTTTCTCTATGGCGGGGGCATGGGCGGCACGCCCGAGGCGCTTGCCTCCTTCCTCGGGGGCCTGCACGAGGTCTTCTGGATCTCGGTGGTGATCACGCTGCTTGCCGCGTTCGTCTCCGCTTTCCAGCCTCCGCACGCCCCGGTCGCACGACCGGGAGGCCGAGGAACCGTAGCACGGCCGAAGGCCGTGCGGAAGGGGCCCCGTGGCGGCAGCGTTCGCTCAGCGAATCGCGGGAGCCGTGGGGAGGCCGCGCGGCCTCGGGACATGGTAGGCTGGGCTCCATGGCAACCATCACCTTCGGCGTTGCAGCACGCGACGTTACGCCGCCGTTTCCTGTCATGCTCCACGGCTACGAGGACCGCGATCATCTCACCGGTGCGGTGTCCGAGCCGATCCAGGTGGCGGCGCTGTTCCTGGAAGGCAGGGCTGCCGACGGCACCGGTCGCAGCCGGCTGGTGGTGCTGACGCTGGACATGATCGGCGTGCAGGCTGCCGAGGTCGAGCTGATCAGGGGAGACCTGGCACGGGAATGCGGCCTGCGTCGCGAGGAGATGCTCGTGGCGGCGAGTCACACGCATTTCGCCCCGTGCGTGAGCCCCCAGCTCTTTGCCGCGCCTTCGTTGGGCGTGCTGGAGCCGGACCCGCGATACGTCTCGCACGTCCGCGCGGCGGTGGTGGCCGTCGTGCGGGAGTGTTGCCGGGCTCCGCGGCAGGGGGAGCTCCAGTATCATCGAACGACCGTCCCCTCGGTTCTCTTCAACAGGAGAACGATCCTGCGCAGCGCGGGTCCCGCGCGGACGGTGGAAACGAACTTCCTGTATCCGCCTGACCCGACCCTGTTCGAGTTCTCTCCGGTCGACCCCGAGCTCGTCACCCTGCGCATTGTCGAGGACGGCACGCCGCGGGCCGTGCTGGCCAACTTCGGCTGCCATCCCGTGACAGGCGGCGTGAAGGGGCCGGGGTCGCACTACGACATCTCGGCGGATTACCCGTTCTACCTCCGGCAGGTCGTCGGCAGCGCGTGGGGGTGCCCGGTGCTGTTCACGCTCGGGACGGCAGGGGATGCCGTCCCCCTCCAGCGCGGCGGCCATTCCCGCCAGCAGATCGGGGCCGTCCTCGGCAACTCGATTCTCATGGGCGAACGGGTTTTTGTAGCCAGCGGCAGTCCCGGCGAGGCGGTGATGGCGCAGACCACCGTGCACATGGAGGCACAGACGATTCTCCCCACGCGCGGCACGGGGCGGAGGAAGCGTACCGGGCAGCCCGTGACGCGTGGGCCTCTGCGGCTCCCCGCGAGCCAGCCGCTGATGCCCTGGCCGGGCTGAAAGCTGCCGCGCTGCGTGCCTTCCGCGCGCGGCTGTACCCGATGGACTCATTTGTCATCGAGGTGGCCCTGCACCGGATTGGCGACATGGTCCTGGCGGCATTTCCCTTCGAGGTGCTCGCCGACACGGCGCTCGTCCTGAAGCGGCATCGCCAGGGCGCGGTCGTGGTCACCGTCGCCAACGGCTACCAGGGGTACCTGCCCAGGGCGTACGAGTACGACCGGGGAGGGTACGAGGCTACCGCGGCATCCACCCACTTCGCGCCGGGCACGATGGATCGGCTCCTCGAGCGCGTGATGGCGGGCATGGACCGGCTGTAAAGGGAGGGCTCCATGGTTGCACTCGCCGTTGGCTGTCATCCCGACGACATCGAGCTGATGATGTCGGGAACCCTGTTCCTCCTCAGGCGGGCAGGCTGGACGCTGCACTACGTGAACCTCGCAAACGGATGCTGCGGGACCGACAGCGAGCCCGCGGACCGCATCGCGGCCACGAGGCGCGCGGAGGCGCGCGCGGCCGCGGAGCTCCTCGGGGCGACCTGGCACGAAAGCCTCGTGAACGACCTTGAAGTCTTCTACGACCAGGAGCTCATCCGCAGGGTCCTCGGCCTGGTCCGCGAGGTGCGCCCGTCGATCGTGCTCACCCAGTCACTGGAAGACTACATGGAGGACCACGTGAACACGGCGCGTGTCACCGTGACGGCGGCCTTCTGCCGCGGCATTCCCAACTACCGCTCTCTCCCGGACCGCGCCGCCTTCAGCACCGACGTCATGGTCTATCACGCCACGCCGCACACCCTCACGGATCCCATGCGCCGGCCGATCGTTCCCGAGATCTACGTCGATGTCGGCCCGGTGATCGAGGAGAAGAAATCGATGCTGGCGTGTCACAGGAGCCAGGGGACGTGGCTGGATCGAAGCCAGGGGATGGGGTCGTATATTGCAGCCATGGTGGATGCCGCAAGAACCGTGGGCCGGCTCTCCGGTCGCTTCAGTCTTGCCGAGGGCTGGCGCCGCCACTCGCACGTCGGTTTCTCGGCAAAGGACGGCGACCCGCTGGCAGATGCGCTCGCATCTGCCGCCACTGCCCGGAGCACGCTGCCGCGCTGAGCCAGGCCGGGGCGGGAACGCCCCGGCCGCCGCGCCGTGCCGCTACGTGCCGACTTCCGCCCGGACCTTGTCCATCGCCTCCCAGATCGACGCGGCGATATACGCGTTGTCCTGGTCCGGCATGTAGGGGTGAATCGGCGCACAGAAGATCCTTCCGCCCACCTCGTCGGACACCGGGAGCTTCACGTTACCCACGTGCGAGGTGATGTAGGGGACGGTGTTGTGCACCGGTGGGTTCGCAACGATGCATTCCACGTTGTAGTCCTTTTTCAGCACGTCCATCAGGCGGTCACGCGTCTTGCCCGCCCACGCGCGGGGCGCGAGGAGCGTGTAGAGGTAGTAGCTGCTCTCGTAGCCCCTGGGCTCGCACGGGAGCTGCAGGCCCGGACACCCCTGGAGCATGGCGGAGCGCGCCCGCGCCAGGCGCTGCCGGCGGGCCACCAGGTCATCCAGGCGCTTCAGCTGCACGAGTCCCGTGGCCGCCTGGATCTTGGTCATCTTGTAGTTGCTCCCCCAGCCGACGCCCCGCAGGTTGGGGTCATAGCTGTGCGCAGGATTTCCGAACTGCCTGATCCCCTGGAGCCTCGTTACAAGGTCGCGGTCGTCTGTCGTGATGGCGCCGCCCTCGCCCAGCGTGGTGATCATCTTCTGCGTGTGGAAGCTGAAGATGTTCATCCAGCCCTTGCGCCCGACCTTCGTGCCCTTGTAGGTCGCTCCCAGCGTCCGCGCCGCGTCGCCGATGACGGGTATGGGCCCGTGCTTCGTGGGGTGCTTGCGCCCGATTTCCTCCAGGGCGTCCATGTCGGCGGAGAGCCCGTTCATGTGGGTGGGAACGATCGCCCGCGTGCGGGAAGTGACGCGCCTCTGGACATCCGCGGGATCCAGGTTCAGCGTCTGGGGATCGATCTCGGCGAACACCACCTTCGCTCTCTGGCCGAGCACGGCGAGGGGTGAGGCGCGAAAGTTGACCGACGGAACGATCACCTCGTCGTCGGTCTCGAGCTCCAGGCATATCATCGCCATGTCCAGGGCACCGCCCGCCCCGTTCAGGGAGACACAGTACTTCGCCCCGATCCAGGCGGCAAAGGCTTCCTCGAACTCCCTGATCTCGTCGCAGATGAAGCCGAAACCGACGCGAGGATCCATGGAGGCCCGGATCGTGCGAACCACGGCCTCGATCTCCTCTTCACCGTAAAAGCTTCCCAGGATGGGCTCCGGCGGCCACTCGATGGAGATCCCGCCGCTCAGTGCCTGCTTCCGTTCAGACGTTGTCATTATTTGCCCCCGTACCGATAGGCTACTTGAGGATATCTTATTTGTCAATATACAAATGTATTGACGTTCTTTAAGCTAGAATATGATATCATTATTGACAATATCATAACTAAAGCTAACAATGGGAACATGAGCGGAAAGATTCGTTGGGGCGTCATCGGATCCGGCGGCATAGCGCGCAGGCGCACCATCCCGGAAGGAATCATGGCAGCGGAAAACGCGGTGCTTGCCGGCGTCTTCGATGTCAATTGGGAAGCCAACAAGGCAGTCGCGGAGCAGTGCAGCGCCCCGGCATTCGACAGCCTCGAGGCAATGCTCAAGGGCGACATCGACGCGGTGTACGTGGCGACACCTGCCTCCCTTCATGCAAAGCATGTCGCCCAGGCTGCCTCCGCCGGGCAGGCACGTGCTCTGCGAGAAGCCGCTCGGGATGACGGTCCGCGAGACGCAGACGATGGTGGGCGCGTGCGCACGCGCCGGCGTCACGCTGGGTACGGCCTTCATGATGCGCTTCACGGCGCAGCACCGTGCGGCTCGGGAGATGATCCGGCGGGGCGACCTCGGCAAGCTGGTGTACGGACGCGCGCAGCTTTCATGCTGGTACCCGCCGATCCCCGGCGCATGGCGGCAGGACCCCGCCCTGGGCGGCGGCGGCGCGCTCATCGACATGGGCGGACACTGCATCGACCTGCTGGAGATGTTCTTCGGCGACGTGGTCGCCGTGAGCTGTCGCACCGCCCGCCTGGTCCATTCCTACCGGTCGGAGGACTCCGCCGTCACGCTCCTGGAGTTCCAGGGCGGCGCCCTGGCCACGGTGGACAGCTGCTTCTGCATCCCCGACGACAGCTCGCGCAACGTGCTGGAGATCTACGGCTCGCGGGGGAGCATCCTCGCGGAGGGCACGATCGGTCAGAACGCCGAGGGGCACATGACGGCCCGCCTGGGCAGCGACGCGGCAAGCTACAACGCGGCCCAGGCGCGATCAGGCACCGGCGGAGTCGAGATCACCCGGCCCCGGTGAACCCGTACCGTGCCGAGATAGAGGAGTTTTCCCAGGCGGTCCTGGACAGGCGGGAGCCCGAGGTGTCGGCGCGGCTGGGCGTGAGGAGCCAGGTTGTCCTCTCCGCCTGCTACCGCTCGGCGCGCACGGGACGACGGGAGCGGATTCCGTCCGCTCGCTGAGGCGGGACGGCAAGGCGTATGAAGGGGTCGTTCGCGCCGCGCGGATGTTCCCCGCGGAGATGGAGCAGCAGTTCAGCCTTGAGGAATGGAGTTGCGGGGTGCTGCTCTCCACGGTGGAAGAGCATCAGGTTCCCCTCTTCATCGGCCTGGACCAGGTGGACTGGCGCAGCGTCCAGGAGATCCTTTCCCGCCATCCCGCGCTGCGCGTCGTCCTCACGGACGTGAGCTACCGGGTCGACAGGAACCTTTCCCCGCTCCTGGACAGATTCGCTGGCCTTTCCATCGAGACCATCGGGTACAAGGTGCACCGCGGGATCGAGGAGATCTGCCGCAGGTTCGGCGCCGAGCGGCCGGTTTTCGGCAGCGGCATGCCGGTGTACTCGGGGGCGGCCGCGGTCACCATGATCCGCTACGCGCGCATCAGCGAAAAGGAAAGACAGATGATCGCCCACGGGAAACTCGAGAGAATGCTGGGAGGAGTCGTCCATGGATGAAATCGCCGCACGCGTCACGGCGGGCCAGCCGCTGGACAACGTTACGCGCGGGTCCGCCGCTTCCCTGCCGCCTTTCCCCCGCCCTTCGCGACCGAGGCCCCCACAGCCAGTCCGAGGCTGACATTCCGCTTCGTGAAGTTCTGGATTTCCCGGAGCACCGGCAGGAGGCCCGTGCCCAGGCGGGAGAGCTTGTAGGCGACGGACTGGCGGTCGATGGTCGCTTCTTCACGCTCGACGACCCCCGCGGTCTCCAGGCGCTTGAGCCGGTTGGAAAGCGTGACGGAGTTCACGTCCCCCATCGAGCGCTGCAGCTCCGTGAAGCGCAGCTCTCCGCCCCGCAGGAAGTCCACGATGCGGAGCGTGACGTAGTCGCCGAGCAGCTTCAGCGCTTCCGCCTGGCAATGATCCTCCGAGAATCGATCTCCATCCATGGCAGGAAAAGATACCACGAAAGGGATGAGAAAAGTTGATTAATACAATTTAGTCGCCTTACCAGCGGGAGCTGTTCGCACACCAGCGTTTCCTGGCACAGGTCGACCTGGGAGGATTGCCCTTCAGCGTGGTTGCCCGGACCATCGAGCTCCTGGCCGCCGAGGTTGCACCCGTGGTGCGCCGTGAAGCGGGCTATCGCCTACCATGACGTTCATGCGATCGTGCAGGTCACAATGAAGCTCACCATATTCGGGGCAACGGGCGCCACCGGCAGGCAGCTCCTGCAGCTCGCGCTTGCCGCGGGGAACCGCGTTGTTGCCTTTGCCCGGGATCCATCGCGCGTCGGGCCGGCTCACGATCACCTCACGATCGTAGCGGGCGAGCTGTCCGATACGTCGTCCATAGAAAGAGCGGTGAGCGAAGCGGAAGCGGTCATAAGCGTTCTCGGTCCACGCCCCGGGAAAGGCGGCGGGGGAATGCCCCTGTCCACGGGAACAAGGAACATCATCGCTGCCATGGGGAAACGCGGGATACGGCGGCTGATCGTCACCTGGACGCCAAGCGCGGCAGATCCCCGGGACCTGCCTGACCCCAGGTTCAGCCTGCTGATCGCCGTCGTGAGAACCTTCCTGCGCTCAGCCTACGACGAGATCGTGAATATCGCGCGCCTCGTGCGGGAGTCCGACACCGACTGGATGATCGTGCGGGTGACAAGGCTACGCAGGCACGACGGCGAAGAAACCCGCGGCAGCAATAACGATTCCGGCCAGGACCGACAGGAGCCCGATGGTGCGGGCTTTTCGTTGATCCTTGCGCCTGAACTCCGCCTGTTCAACGCTTTCGGTCTTGCCGACCGAAGGACCGAAGTTGAAGACACCGCGCATCCCGAACCCGGCGCAGAAGTGCATGGCGGCCTGGAGAAAGCCGGTCGCGCTGATCATCGAAGGAAAGAACAGGAAGAGTCTCCAGGGAGCAGGCACGCGGAAGAGGAAGAAGGCGGCCCAGAGAACGACGGTCACTCCCAGGCCGAACCATCCGGTTTGACTTCTTCGCCGTGTCTCCGCGGGCCCGATGTTGCAGACGCCAGGAATATACTTATCAGGGGCAGCCATTCCGCGCCCTCCTTCCCTTCACTATGCGGTGGTGTGAAATCATTTCGGAAGATAGAGCATCGGAACGGCCGCACGCATCGCCTCCCCGGACCTTCTTCCCGGGATAGAAGGCGCGAAGAGAGGCGATATCCGCGTGTGACGAAAGGGCCGGTATGTCAGTGACGAACCTGCCGAAGTCGCCCATCCGTCCAAGGAGCCAGAGAGGAATCCGCGACACGCGGGGCGAATTTCCTGTTGCTTCACGGTACGCCTGTGCCAGCTCCTCGCGCGTGATCTCGTCGCCGGCAATCTCGATGTCCTTCCCGAGAAGCGTCCCAGGGTTCTCAAAGGCAACCACCGCAACAGCGGCCGCGTCCTCGAGACAGGTCACCGGGAAGGTCCGCCCGTCCCCCCCCCCCCCCCCCGCGTTGAGCCCCTTCCAGATCATCGGGCCGGCGGGGCCGGCAAGCCAATCAAGGAAGAATGCGTGACGCAGGATGGTGGCGGGAATCCCGAGCTCGCGAATGACGCCCTCGATGCGCTGCTTGCTCTGGAGGTAGCCGAGGCCGGTCGTCGTGCCGCTGCCGGCCTCGGAGGCGTAGACAAGATGCTTCACTCCCGCCTTTTTCGCGGACTGGAGGAAAGCGATGCCGTAGCGTTTCTCGGCTTCCATGAGGTTCCGTGCGCTCGCCTGGAACCCCGGCATGAACGCCGCGTATGCACCCCCCAGCGCGCGTGCGAGGCTGGAAAGGTCGTTGTAGTCTCCCCGGACGAGATCTGCGCCGAGATTCTTCAGGGCCAGGGACTTTTCAGAATCGACCCGACGCGTCAGGGCGCGCACCTTCCATCCCTGCGCCAGCAGGCGGCGGGCAACCGCCCCGCCCTGGTTTCCCCTCGCGCCTGCCACGAGTATCAGCCCGGGTTTCCCGTCCATGTTTCCCTACATCCCCACCGGCTGTTGCACGAGGATCACCTCGATGCGCCCGGCGATCCATTCCCGTTCGATGATGAGCGTCTTCCCGACAAAAGACCCCGTCGGGACCAGGGGCCGCACCTGTGCATCCTCCCAGGGCAGCACGTACTCACGGATGCGCCGCAGGGCTGCATCAAGAGTGGGCACGACCTTCTGGCTTCCCACGACCAGGATGAGCTTCCCTGCTCCCGCCGCGTATGGACCAAGCTGGCTCGCGGTCGCCGAGGCCGCAACGAGGATCCCCTCCTCGGTGACCGCGCTCACGCTTCCCAGCATAAAGTCAGGAGCCGCGATGAGCTTGCGGATCTCCCGCATCTGGGTCACGCGGTCCATCTTCAGGTAGACGGTGCGCAGGTAATTGTAGGGGCTTTCTCCCGCCAGGACAGGCGTCACGCCGATGTCCTGCAGTGTCTTCGATTTCCCGGCGTGGACCTCGGCGCCCACAGGCAGCATGCGGAAAACGGCCTCCCGCGCCTCGGCGGGACCGGCAACGATGATCGTCCCGATATTCCGTTCCTTCAACGCGGCAGCGACGCGCTCGAGCATCCCGGCGTCCGCCGGCGCGTCGAACGCCCCGTCTACCTCTCCCCCGCCTGTCACTGCCGCCTGCATCCCCCGGCCTTCCTGCGTGTTTTTCATCGCTTAAGAAGATATAGTGCTTTATAAAATGAAGCAAATGAGGCACGGGCCTCCCGACTCGCGCCGCGCTGCTCGCCGGCGCGACAGCCCGGTGCGCGGCGACCGGCAGCGAGTTTGACCCTTCCCACCCAACGGTGTAGGGTAGGCCTTGGGGATTGCAGCTGATCCATATCCCCTGGAGCGAGGTTTCCTCAACGGGATCGGGAGCACACGATGGCTCTGTTCGGCAGCGAGAAGCGCTTCGAGTTCCGCGACGAGGAGGATGTTCTGCGTACGCTGGGCAGCCGTCAGCACTGGAGCCAGATCAGGACGGAGGTCCTTCGGGCGTTGATCCACAACACGAGGGATGACGTTCTCAAGATCTCCCGGCTCGTCTTCGTCTCGGAGTACTTCGACTGCGTGAAGAACAGCTTCGTGGACCTGGCCAAAATATGGGAGGATCCCCGCCTCGCCCTGTCCGCGTTCGCGGCAACGCTGGTGGGACTAGCAAGCGACACCATCAGGCACCTGGCCGAGGTTCCCGAGGGGTCGGAGCGCCAAAGCCAGGCGATGGTGATGATCGAGATCGCCTTCCTCTCCGCCCTGGTCTGCGACCCCTACATGCTGAACGCCTACCGCGGATTGGCGTCCTTCTACCTCGCTACCGGGAAACGTGATGATGCCGCCAGCATGTGCAGGAAATACGACGAGACCGAGCAGGCGCTTCTGGCGGCGCATGACGAGTACGCCCGGCAGTACCGCCGCACGAAATACGAGTCCGCGGCGCCAACCATGCGAAAAGAGGTCGATCGGCTGAAGTCCCAGCTCGGCATATGAAGCTGCATCGCACGCCGGCGGAACAGAGCGGTACGGCGCCCGCCGTCCTTGCGCTATGGGCCGAGACGATATCCGGCGGTGATCGTCAGCATCGGGAGGACGGTGGAGGCCCCACCGGTTTGCGAGAAGGCGATGAGGAGCGGGACTTCGAGACGCACATCCAGGCCGCCCGGGAATCGCGTATCCGGCCCCCAGGCTGACAAGAGCCCCACCGGCACCTCCTCCGAAGTCCTCCTTGCTGCCACCACCCGGGAGGAGCGTCCCAAGGGTTGGGTCAGTACTGCTGCTTTCCTCCCAGTTGACTCCGAGATATCCGATGCCTACGCCACCGAGCAGATAGAATCCACCCTGGTTGCGATGGTACCCGTAAAGATAGTTCACGGAGGCCGCGACGGCAGTGGTTTGGGTCGTGTCGACGTACGTATTGACACCATTACTGGAGATCTGCTGGAAACTGCCGTAGTAGAACACCAGGCCTACTTCAAATTGGTCCATAAACAACTTGTTGATGCCGCCTCCGAAAGCGATGCCGTCAAATGTGAAATCGGCGCCGATGCCACCTCGCACTCCGATGCTGTCCAGGGGACTCTGCGCACTCGCCGAGAGGGCGAGGGCTAGAAGCATACTGACAACCAAGAGCCTTTTTCGATTGGGAGCGGCGGTTCTTTGGATCATACGTTACCTCCTGGCCACGTGTTCATTACGGACTTCGCAGGACCGAGGGCGTGCGACCGGAATCAGTCTAACCCACTTCGGGCAGAAGTCAACGGTAGTCATGGAGAGTAAAAGTGCGTATTCCGCTGAAGAGTGCCACCTGTTCCGAAATAGAAAGCCACTTTCCCACTCAGCCAATCCGATCACCGAGACAATGTCATGGTGGCTCTATTCGGTCAACTCTGTCCTCCTTCTTTCGTCATGAATCTGTGAGTTGAGAAAGTCGACGACAATTAGAATTCCCGTCACCAGAGAGGGGGTCCTTGGATACCACCTGCCTCTGGAAAATGCAGCAGCGGGCCGCCACGAGGGATGATTTTCGTGGTTGGCCAGCTTGTGGGCACCTGAGGAGCGAGATCGACTCATATCGGCTCCTTCTTGCTTTCCGTACCCCGATGGGCATAGAGCTTGCGCACCGACTCACCTTTGAGCTCGATACGGTGGGCGGTATGCACGATGCGGTCGCAAATGGCGTCGGCGATGGTGGGATCTCCGATGACCTGGTGCCACTGCGAGACGGGAAGCTGGGAGCTGAAGACCGAGGAGCAGCGGCCATGGCGGTCTTCCAGGATCTCCAGCAGGATCAGGCGGCTGGCAGTATCAAGGACCTCCAGCCCGAAGTCGTCGAGGATGAGGAGTCGTTTCTTGGATATCTTGGCCAACTCCCGAAGGTAGGTGCCGTCGGCCTTGCACAGCTTCATCTGCTCGAACAGCTTGCTGGCCGGCCAATAGCAGACGGTGTACCCATGGATGCACGCCTGCTGGCCCAACATGGAAGCCAGAAAGCTTTTGCCGCTGCCACAGGGGCCAGTGAGGATCAAGTCCTGGCGGTCTTCGACCCAACGGCAGTCGGCCAGGCGCATGAGTTGATTCTTTTCCAGGTTCCTGTGCAGGCCGAAGTCGATGTCTTCCAGACCCGCCCGATAGCGCAAGCGTGCCAGCTGCAGCAGCCGCGTCGACCGGCGGCCCTGCCGTTCGTCCCATTCCACGTCCACCAGGTGGGCGATCAACTCGTCCGGGGTGAGGTCCGCACTCGCGCCGGCCTCCATGGATTGGCGTAAGGCCCGCATCATGCCCCACATGCCCATCTTTTCCAGTTTCTGTATCGTTGCTTGATTGCTGTTCATCTCACGCGCTCCTTCGTTCAGTTGTAGTACCCGCTGCCGCGTACGTTCTCATGCTCCGGCAGCGCTCCCAGATCCAGACAGGGCTGGGTTTCTTCCTCCAGCCCCAAGGCCAGCATGTTCTTGATCCGTGTGTAGGACTGCGTGCCCACATGCAACGCCTTGCCGCAGGCCTTGTTCAGACGATCCGAGCCGTGGCGTTTTGCCAGACTCAGGATGCCCAGACAGCTGCGGAACGCCTGGGGTGGGTAGGCGGCGGCAGAGAGCACCTTGGCGATGACCTCCGCGGTCTGGGGTCCCATCGTCGCCGCCCAGTTCAGGAATCGCTGCGCGCTCCATTCCGCGTAGAAGCGGTGATTTGAGGGCATGTGCTCGGCCAGGGTCGTGTAGCCGTTGGGCGTGCGGTCGCGACGGTGCTGAGCCACACGGGTGTTGTCCCAGTAGATGGCCACCACCCGCTCGTCGTAGACGAGTTTCACTCGTGTGGGTGGATCGCGTCGGCGCAGGGGGTGCGGCACGCTGTAGTAATGCCGATCCTCGCGCAGTTCCACATGGTAGTTGATCGCCACGGTGGCCTCAATGGTCGTCTTCAGCGCGAAGGACTCCACGGGCAACGGACGCAGGGCCTGCCTCTCCACCCGCTCGAACAGTTGCCGCCTGCTGTAGGGCAGCCGGCTGAACGCTCGGCGATTGTGCTCCTCCAGAAGTTCTCGAATGGCCGCGTTGACCTGCGCCAGGGAGTGAAAGACCTGGCCCCGAAGTCGTGCGCTGATTCTCTGGTAGACCAGGCGCACCGCCCCCTCCACCAGCGCCTTGTCCCGTGGGCGGCGTACCCGCGTCGGCATGATGACCACCCCGTAGTGGCGAGCGAAGTCCTCAAATACCGGGTTCAGCCCCGGCTCGTAGGGGTCAGAGCGAATCACCGCCGTCTTCAAGTTATCGGGGATGAGGGCGCTGGTGACGCCTCCGAAGTAGCGAAAGGCGCCCTCGTTGGCGCGAATCCAATCCTGTTCATTCTGACTCTCGCGCGCCTCGACGTAGGTCAGCTCGCTGGCTCCCAGGATCGCCACGAATTGATCCAAAGCCCAACTCTGCCCCGTGAGGCCGTTGATAACCTCAAGCTTGTCTCCTGCCCAGTCCACCAGTATCGCCTCTCCCGCCTTGTACTCGATGTGCATCGACACCTCCTCGCTTCGGCACCAGCGATGGAAGTGCAGGCAGTATTGGCTGTATTGGTAGCCCTGCGGGTTCTCGTGGATGTAGCGCTCCCACAACCACTGCAGCGTCACCCCCTTCTTCTTCAACTCGACGACCATCTCGGGGAATCGCTCCGCCAACGCCGTGTAGCGAGCTCCGTCCTGCGGGGTTTTCCCGCGTTCCAAGTTCTGTTGCAACTCGCTGTCGGGAAGCTGTCCTACCGCCGGGTATTCAAGGCCGCTGGCGCGGAAGGCCTGCAGGGTCCGGGCCACCACGGTTCGTGAAACTCCGAGAGCCCGCGCGATCTGCCTCTCACTCAAATCTGTGGTCTGGTCGTAACGGATGATGTCTCGAACCCTGTTCACTCCCGTTTTCCTCCGTCCCATTTCCTCTCCTTCCGCATGATGCGTACAGGAGAGCATACCAATTGCTCAAATGGAGGGATTGGATGGGGTGGGGATTCCGCTGGAGAGCCCAAAATTGGCTCTTTTGCAGCGGAAGGGTGGCTTTTTATTATCGGAACGCTGGCTCGCTCAAAACGGAACGGTGGCTTTTTTCGCGCGGACTACGCATAAAAGAAGCTGCAACCTTCACTGCGTTCTCAGTCTTCGCCAAAGCAGCTATACTGTTGAAAGGGTCCTTCGTGATAAGACCGTGTATACTTCCCTCAGATGATGAGATCTACGGGACGCGGATAAATCCAAATCAGAACACCCAGAAGTTGATAATGCTCCCCGATGGCACAGGGAAGCCCGCAGATTGACGAGGATGGTACCATGATAGGCGGTACCGCTCGAGGAATGTTGGTCAAAGCGATGACCAGTGCAGCAGTCATAGCATCAAGGGCGGTAGGCAGAGTTGTTCGCTTGAAAGGGGGATACGAACGTGGCGGAAATCCTCTATCGGTGCAGAGTGATCGAAGAGAGTCTCGCAAGTCGTAGAACTCTCGCCAAACTCAAGCCCTTCTTCGTAAAGTCGCGTATTAATTCGGTGCCAAACGAAGAACCTCCAGTGTGGCACGCGAACGAGTACCTGATTCCCTACGATGCCTTGATCGATCTACTTCCGTGGCTTGAAGCCGATGTCAAGGACTCATGGTATGCACACGCTTTCAACATCGAGAAAGACGTGCTCTATGTTGTCCTGCACGACAAGAGCTTCAAGCTTCCGACAATCCGGGACTCACGGTGGGATGTGATGATCGAGTACGGGAAGAGAGTGGGCTGCGATCCGAAATGGACAGAGAACGTCCCGCTCGGCGTTTAGCCTTTCGAATCTTGTCTTCTTCGGTCATACTCACATCGAGTTGGATGTCACTCTCAGGCGGCGTTTTGTCAATCCCGGTTCACTTGGGTGCAGCAAAGATGCACTGGCGAGGTTCATCGTTGTGGACATGGACTCTCATCCTCCGGCAATAGAAGCGATCAAGGTACCCTATAACAAGACCCTTACGTTGAACGCCCTTGAAGTGAGGCGAGTCCCTGAGCGCGAGCTCATCCGGAGGGTATTCTATGGGACATGAGAACGTGACGCAAATTGTCGGCCGTCTCCCTGGAATCGACTTATGATAGCTGCTTCTTTGCACGAAATTCAGGATTTGCATCGCCCCGGGGAAGTTGGTCTTCTGTAGCTCTCAGTTCTTCGGCGCCGCATCGGGGATGAGAGCAATCCGCTTCGCGTGGTGTTGCCCCACTGCCCTACCGGCACGCCGATGCAGGGCCCGAAGTCGCTCGCGCCCGCTCACCCCTTGGCGCAGTTCCATCTGCGGACATCGGATTGTCCACGCGTGTCGTCCATGCTATTCTAGTGGAAACGTGGCAACCGAATATGAGGCGTTGACAATTCCTCAAGCCTCCCTTTCAAGGACTCCTTCAGTAGCAAGGGGCAGAGATAAATCTCTGCTGTTGGGCAAATGGCAAAGACGAAGAAGTAGGGAGTTGCTGTTATGAAGAGAGTTGTTCTGGTGTCCATTATTGTTCTTACGCTCTTTGCGCCAATAATAGTCTTTGCACAGGGAACAACCGTTTTCGGCGACATGTCCTTCGGACTTGGGGGTAGTCTCTATTCCGCGCAGTATACAGGAGCCTATGGCATGGATTCGTTCGGCAATCCCTATTTCGGCACATTTCCAAATCTCAGTGGCTCCTCATTCGATCTTGTCTTTGGCGCTCATGCCTACTGGAAGCTGGGGGAGACCTTCGGACAGATGCTCAGCGGTCTGGGTCTTTGGATGGGAACTGGGATTACCCTTTCTATTCCGGTGACCTATGGCAGCAACAACGCAAATGGCGCAATAGGTCCTTTAGTCCTATCCTTGGACGTTCCTTTTCTATTTGACATCTCCCAATACCTTTCAATCGGGGCCAAGGCGTCCTTGCTTGGGGTGATGCTTTTCGATGGTCTCTCTGCTGACACACTCTATGGATTTGGTTTCAGCGTAGGTGCCGGACCGGTATTCTATCTTGATGAGCGTCAGAATTACGGCATTTCTACCATGGTTGGCTACAGGTATATTTCTACAAGTGGCAGCAATTACTACTGGGGCAATGAAACTTATGCCGGTAGCAGTCTATACGTAACCGTATGCTTCACTCTTGAACTTGGTTCTAATGGTGTCGTTGATGATGGAAGTACGGACGACGAGCCGAATTAGCCCTTTTGCGGAAACATGGTGCCCCGTTGCGCGGGAATCGCAACTGCCAAAAAGGACAAGCAAGAGAGCATCAAGGATGAAGGAATGAAGTCTGTCCAAGTGTCCAAGACCGGACACGGATGGTCTTGTCTTCATCGGGGACGCGCATTTCACTTTGCACGGCTTACCTGATTGCTCTGCCATGGAGTAGCAGTTTCGACAGCGCTGTGCTACATTTGAAATAGAAGCGGTTGTTCCGTCCCCTTTGGGGCAAAGAATGCACGAAAGGACCAGTGTCCTGCATTCGAACAGACCCCTCGCGTTTCTCAGCCTTACCGTTCGGCGCTATCGCCAGAACCCACTTCATTCCGCACGGACAGACCTTCTATCCCGTCATTATCACTCCACCGCGAGTATCCGCGTTCCGATGTGGAACGTATCGAGTCCTTTGAAATCCCAGCAAGGAGGCAATCCTATGAAAAGGGCATCTCTTTCTTTGTTGGCATGTGCGGTATTTCTCGTCCCAATTCTCATCGGCTGTTCTACCAAAACAACCATCGCCGACTTCGTGGGAACTTGGAACGCTGCCAGCTGGACAGAAACCGAACTGGTATCCCCGTATCTGGTAGTCGATGTAGTCGCGGCGGGAGGTTCGTGGACGATCACGGTCAATACTGATGGCTTCTACACGGGAACTGTCAATCCGGGCGCCGGAGAAGTCGCCGTTTCCGGAACTGCGACGGTGATAGACAATAGCACTATGACTGTGCAGCAAGGGACGCAGACATTTCATATCACCTACACCTTGTCGGGAAATACATGGACTCTCACCCACTCCGATGGCACATACAGTTTCAACAACATCGATCAAAGTTCGAGACAGGACATCACGGCGATCCGAAGCTAAACAACGACGGCACAATCGGCATAGACCACTTCCCATCGCCGTCAGCGATACCTTTGCCCAGCGACAGCAGGCTATTTATGACTCTCTCGGAGTCCTGGCTCCTTCAACTTGGATGCTCATGTTGTCTGCCTTGGTCGTCTTGAGCAGGATGTCCTTGTATGCGGTGTCGCTTCCTTGCTGATCGAGCCGACCGACGAGTGGCAGGTCCCCCGGCGCTAAATGAGCAGCGAGAGAATCGCCGAGGTTCTGGGAACGGAAGGCGGTCGCGTTGATCGAGAGCAGCGAAGTGGAATAAGCCAACGTCCCGGAGGCCCAGAATTGGACCGCTTCACGGGACGCTACCTGCTCAACGTCGCGCTATATTCCATCCTCCTGCACATGCCCTATCCCGGGCTGCCTGCCGCGAGCACCCCGCCGGCCAAGCCAGAGCAGCCTTATGAATCATTGGGGAGCCAACAATGAAAAGGACAAGGCGCTGCAGATAGAGTACCCGCAGATGAGCAGGAGCCTGGAGAGAGAGATCCTGCCGGCCGCGCGTGAGCTGGGCATCGGCGTGACTGCCTACGGCATCCTCTCACGCGGTCTCCTGGCGCGCGTTGGTCCGCCAGAACGAGGCAAGACCGACATCCGCAGCCGATTCCCTCGCTTCCAGGAGGGCAATCTCAAGCAGAACCTGATCCTCGTTCAGGCGCTCCATGCCGTTGCGAAAAGGCTGGGAGTCGCCACCAAGCAGTTGGCCTGCGCGTGGCTCCTCTCGTGGTGACGACATCGCTCCGCTTCTGGGGCAAGAACCAGGCAGCAGCTTCGCGATTCTCTGGGCGCACGCGAGCTTTCGCTCTCGCCGGTGGATCTCCAAAAGATTGCGAGGGCGGCCCCCCCCTTTCCGCGGTCGCGGGGGGACGCTACAATGTCCCGGATTGTCCAGCTTGGACAGCGAGCAGCCAAGGGCGCCGTGATACGACGTACCGGAAACGGAGGCAACCAATGGCAATCAAGAGCGAGTGGGTGCAGTACGGAGATCAGACCGGGTACCTCGCGCATCCCGAGCGCGCTGCGGCGCCTCTCCCCGGCGTGATCGTCATTCAAGAAGCCTGGGGGGTCAACGAGCAGATCGAGAACGTGACGAAACGGATCGCCGCGGCCGGGTATGTCGCACTTGCTCCTGATCTGTACGCCGTGAAGGGGGAGAGACCGGCGGCGCTCAGCCGGGATCGGATTGAGAAGACAGTCGACTTCCTGCAACGGCTGCCCCCTGGCTCCATGATGGATCCCGCGGTACGGGATGCGGAGTTGGCCAAGCTGCCGGGAAGTGACAGACAGCAGATCAGCGAGAGCTTTGGCCAGATTTTCGGCTCCGGCGCCCCCGACCGTTTGCAGCGATTCGTACCTCCTCTGCGGGGCGCCGTGCGCTACCTGCGCTCCGAACGTCCGGAGACCCGGCAGCAGCGCGTCGGGTGCGTGGGCTTCTGCATGGGCGGAGGCCTTTCCGCGCTGTTGGCCTGTGAAGAGCCTGAACTGTCGGCGGCCGCCGTGTTCTATGGAGGTGCGCCGGCTGCTGAGAGAATTGAGAAGATCAACTGTCCGGTGATTGGCTTCTATGGAGAGAAAGATCAGCGAGTCAACGCAGGCATTCCCGGATTCGAGCAGGCGATGCGCCATGGCGGGAAATCATTCGAGCACCATATCTATCCCGGCGCTGCTCATTCTTTCTTCAACGATGACAGGCCAAGTTACGACGTGCGGGCCTCGCGGGATTCCTTTGCGAGACTGCTGACCTTCTTTGTGAAGAACCTGACCGGGTAAGCTGGCTCCTCGCGGCGCTAGGAGCCGAACTCCTGCTTGATTCGACTCAGCCACTCGTGCACGGGGACCTCCTGCGGGCACTTTCCTTCGCATTCCAGGCACTCGGAGCACTTCCCTGCGCGCTCTGCCTCCTTGAGAAACCCGTACTGCCGCTTTCCCTCCGCTGGGTTGGCGAAGGCAACCGACTTGTTGTAGATGTCCAGTATCCGCTGAATGTTGACGCCGTTCGGACAGGGCATGCAGTAGCCGCACTGCGTGCAGGGAATCGGCCGCAGCTTCTCGTAGGCCGCTGCCACGCGGCTGACAATCTCCAGCTCCTCAGGATTCAAGAGCCCCGGCAACGAGCGGTCGGCGGAAGCCAGGTTCTCCTCCACCTGCGCCATGGTGCTCATGCCGCTCAGGACCAGGCTTACCTCGGGCTTGCTCCAGACCCACTGGAGGGCCCACTCGGCCGGGCTTCGATTCACCGGGGCCTGCTCCCAGATCGATTGCACCGGGGGTGGCGGGTTGACGAGGTTGCCGCCCATGAGAGGCTCCATGACGACAACGGCAAGGCCCCTGGCGCTTGCATAGTGCAGGCCTCGGGTGCCTGCCTGCACGCTCTCGCTGGCGTAGTTGTAGAAGATCATGCAGAAAGTCCACCGCTCCCACGAGTCCACGATCTCCTCAAATGCGGAATACTCGTCGTGAAATGAAAAACCGAGCCACTGGATCTGCCCCGCCTTTATACGGCGCTCGGCCCATTCCTGGATACCCAGGCGGCGCGCGTTGTTCCACCGCTCCCTTCCCATGCCATGGAGGAGGTAGCAATCGATCCGGTCGGTCTGAAGGCGGCGCAGCTGCTCGTCGAAAAGCCGGTCGAAATCGGAAGCCTCCTTTGCAAGCCAGACGGGCATCTTGGTCGCAAGCTTCACGTGCTGGCGGTATCCGTCTGCCAGGGCCCTGCCGACGACCACCTCGCTGGTTCCCCCGTGGTAGGGATAGGCAGTGTCGACGTAGTTGACCCCCGCATCTATGGCGCGCCGGATCATTCGGATGGCAAGGGGCTCGTCGATCTCCCGCGGCGACCCGAGGACGGGGAGCCGCATGCAGCCGAACCCCAAAGCCGAAGCCCCCCACCCCGTAGATCCAAAGTTCCTGTAGCGCATATCCTTCCTAAACTCGCGAGACAGGTGCCCCGCGCGATGTCTGTTCGGTCGCCTCTATCCCTTCTGCCGAGCCCGGATCGCCGCGACTTCTTCCCGCGATGGCCCGTAGACGCCGGGAACCACCAGACCCGCCTCCCGCATCAACACCGTCATCTGGCCGCGGTGGTGGATCAGGTGTCGAACGAGGCCCTGAAAGGACGCGGCAATGGTCATCGTTCTACCCCAGAGTGAGATCTCCGAAGCCAGTTGCGCGTCGCTCAGCTTCTTCGAAGCCTGTTCTCCCATGGTGTGCGCCGCTGTCTCGAACGCATCGGCAATGCGCGACGCGGAAGCGGGTGGTTCGGTTCCGCGTTGCGGCGCGGTTACCTCCAGCCCGGCGGCGGAACCTGATGCCCCGATCATGATTACCATGTGCCAGGCAACCTTCCCCAGCGTGTTGGCCTCCGGGTCAGACCGCCGAGACAGCGAGGCGTCAGTCAGTGCACGCATCACTTTGAGGCTGCTGGCGCTTTCTCTTCCCCAGTCCTCGACAAACTCTGCAACGGATGTATACATGCAGCAATCTTAGTACGGCACGGAAACCAGTTCAATTGCCATGCCGTGTGCGAAAGTCGATCGTTCTCGCTTGACACCCCCTCCTACCGGGGGACGGGGCCATTCTCGTCAAAAAAACACCGCTGCGGCTCTCATCGCTTTCCATGACCAAACGCGCAATAAGGCGTGCGGGTTTTTCGGGGGGTTGCGTTCCGGTGTTGTTGTCGATGTCATCGACATCCCCAGCGAGCTATTCGAAGGGAGCCTGTCTGCAACTACTGCCCGGAAGAGGACTTGAACCTCCATGCCCTTGCGAGCACTAGGAGGCGCACCTCTCCCAACTTGTCAACCAACGCTTGAGGTGCTTTCACGCGCGCCCCACTTGGCGGAATTCCATAGCGTTGTGGTGGGCCGTGGTGAGCTGTGATGGGCATTTTCAAGGGTCTTGCCGTGGGGATCCACGAGGCAGTTGCCCCTGCCCGGCACCGGGTGTATGCTCAGGGTCTCGTGCTCGTACATATCCATCCTGGTCGAGGTCGAGGAGTGGCCCAGGTGCGGGCTGACCGCCTTCACCTTCGCGCAGCCCGGATCGCCAAGCCGGTACTCGAAGTAGAAATAATGGTGAATGCCGAAATCTGGCTACCCGCAGTGGCGCGAGGCCCTTTCGGGGTATAGTTGTTCCTTACACGGAGGCAATCCATGAAGACCCGCTTGCTTGAGCTCGCCGCGCCCTTGGCCCTCTGCGTTGCGCTCAGCGCGTGCGCCGGCCTGCCCCGCGGGCACGGGCCGGTTGACGCGTTCGTCTTGCCCTCCGCCCTCAACAGCGGCCTCTCGCGGGACATCACGGGCGCGATTGACGAACGGGTCGAACCGAAGGAGATCAGGGTGGTCGTGCCGGCAGGCACGGACGTACACGCACTCGTGGCGCGCTTTGCTCTGTCCAAGGAGGCGACAATCGCGGTCGTCTCAAGCGGCAGCAAGGTGGTGCAGCAAAACGGCGTGACGCCGAACGACTTCTCGGTGCCGGTGGTCTACACGATCTCAGTGACCGGTGAGAAAACCCCGTGGAACTACCGCGTGCTCGTGAGGGAAGAGGAAAAGAATGCCAGGCTCGGAGGCATCCTGGCCCCCGCGGGATCGACCCTCCAGCCCGATTTCAATCCAACGGTCCACGCGTACGCGCTCGAGGTTCCTTATGCTACACGCTCGGTCCGTATCGAGGCGCATGCGCAGACCTCGACGGCCAAGAGCGTGAGCGTGGACGGCGCGGAAACCCCTGGCCCCACCGGCGCTGCCGTCATCAGCTTCGACGCTGTCCAGGAGCGGCCGGTGTCGATCGCGATCCTCGCCGAAGACGGCGTGACCAAGGAGCAGTACGTGCTGACACTCCGGCGTGCCGCGCCTGATAACAACGCGTTGCTCTCACTCCTCGATATTCCCGGCACCCCCCTCTCGCCCGTGTTCTCCCCCGCACAGCTCACCTACCAGACTGTCGTTCCGTTCGAGACGACGCAGATCGTCGTGAAGGCGCAGAAGCAGAGTCCCGTTGCCACGCTGACGCTGGGGGTCGCTCCGATCGTGAGCGGGAGTGCGCCGGCCTCGTTCGTGACCGCGGGAGATCCTTCCGCGACGACCGGCGCAAGGGTGGATTTCGCCGCCGGTGACGGTGTAGCCCTCCTGGTCACGGTGACTGCCGAAGACCAGAGCGTCCAGTATTACCAGGTGGTCGTGCTCCGTGCTCCGCCCGACCACAACACGCTCCTTTCCACTCTCTCCCTTTCCATGAACGGCGTCGATATCCCGCTCTCGCCGCCATTCGGCGGCACGGCGCCGAAGTACAGCGCAGTCCTTCCCTTTTCCGCCCGGCAGGTGACGGTGAAAGCGACGCCGCAGAGCGGGGTCGCATCGACGGCAATCGAGCCGGTGGGGGCGCCGACGAGGGTCCCCCTGGCCGTCGCGGGTGATGTCCAGGGCCGCAACGGAGCCACACTGGACTTCCCGGCCCCTGTCATCCGCTTGACATTTGCCGTGGCTGTGACGGCGCAGGACGGAAGCATCCAGCGATACACGGTTGATGTCCGCCGAGCACAGCCCGACCACAACGGGGACCTGGCGACCCTTGCCGCCTCCTCGGGCATCCTTAGTCCGGCGTTTTCGGCACGCACTGCCGCGTATGCCGTTGCACTCAGTGCCGCGGTGGACAGCACCACACTGACCGCCACCGCGGCCAGCCCCACCGCACTGGTCTCCATCGGGGAGCAGCCTGGAAAAAAACCAGCCGGGAATCAGTCCGTCGTCGTCACCGTAGCACAGGGAGCATCCCAGGTGGTGACGTTCGTGGTGTCGGCGGAAGACGGCACCCAACGGCCTATCAAAGTGACGGTCAGCCGTGAGAAAGCTCCGCTGGACAGTAACGCCCTCCTTCAGTCCATCACTGTCACAGGTGCCGCCCTTGCGTCGGCATTCAATCCCGCGGTTGCTCTATACGACGTGAAGCTTACAGGCTCCGAAGAATCGGTGAACATTTCGGCGCACGCCCAAAGCCCCGTTGCCACGGTGACGATCGATGGTCAAGCCGCCGGGAGCATACCGCGTGTCGTGCCCGTGCCGGCGGGCCAGACACGGACCGTACTCATCGATGTCACGGCGCAGAACGGAGCAACGAACCGCTATACGCTCCGCATCGCAGGGGAGCAGGTTGCCGCAAACCTGCCTGGAGCAGGAAAGGGGGGCGCTGTCACACCGCTCTCTCCCGCGGCTGCAGGCAGCGACCGCGTCCTCGTGACTGCGGATAACCTCAGGCTCCAGCCGAGGGAGGCCTCCGCGCTCAAGGGTGCCGGTGACACCGTAGGTACGAGCGCTCGCATCACCGTCCGCTACTATCGAACCAGCAGCATGATCACCCAGTACACCGTCCCCGTGGTTGTGAAGCAGCAGGAAGGGACCCCGACGGTGAGCCTTGACTACCGGTCAAGCGGGGTGACCCTGGACAGGAGCAGGCTCGTAGAAGTGGAGACAGCGATCCCAACGACCAAGGGTCATTTCCTCTTCTACACTGAGGCGCAGGCCGCCGGTGCGGAGGTCAGCGTCGAACTTCCCTTCCTGCTCTACGGCGACGACCCCCTGGTGCACTGGCCGCCAATCGGGACCCCGGTGCAGGTCGGCGGATACCTTTCGACGCTTCCGCTGACGAGTGACCGCGCTGTGGACAAGGAAGACTTCGACAAAAACGCGAAGGGCGAGTACTCGATCTCGGTCGATATCGCCGACGCCGGTTCGGGACAGTCCTACGGCTCGACCACGGTCCTGACCAAGGCGGGCGAGGGACGCGACAGGGCCCTCGCATTTGGGCAAGGCATGAGGGTGCCGGAGGGAGCGACAGTGACCTACGTCCTCAGCGCAAAGGCGAAAAACGGAAAGACATGGAAGGCGAACGCCACCACGCAGGTGTGGACGACACAGACCGCCTACGCGGGCGGCTTCCAGCCCGTGATGCTCCTTGTGTCCGATGACCTTGCGCAAGAGAAGGGCGGCGGATGAGGGCCGGGATTTCCGGCGAGCCCTTCACAGGCACATGCCTCGCCCACAAGCGGTCGATTCAACTCGGAACCACCGGCGCTCCCGGAAACAGGAACAGAGCATCCTGTGCGGCGCGGAGCTGAACGAAGTCCTCCGGTCGCGTCGTGTCAGCGGTGTAGCGCTCGGGCATCTCGCCCGAGCGATGACCCGTCGCTCGTTGCAACCGGGAGTCCGGAACTAACCCTCGCATGCAGGTGACGAAAGTGTGCCTTAATGCGTGCACGTCGAGGAAGCGCCGGTTTCCGGTAGCTTCTGCAATCTCTTACAGAGCAGAAACTTGCTGATGCCCGGAAGAGGACTTGAACCTCCATGCCCTTGCGAGCACTAGACCCTGAATATACTATGGCTGTTTTCCGCTGTTTTCGCCAGCTATTCCTATTCGTTCGTATGTATTTTTCTTATAATGAATTAAATCAAAATCTCTTTCCTTTGGTTTCGGCCAGTTTCGCCCACTTTGCGATCATATTGGCTACATTAATGGCTACACTAAATCTTAGTCTTGAATTGCTGACTTAAGCTTTTTTCGGACCATACTCAAGAAATAGCTTGTATAAATCCATCCGTGAAAGGCACCAAAGAAAGCGCCTCAGCTTATTGCTTACCGCATCATACTCTTTCTTCAATTCCTGCCACTGGTTGTTTATGTCTATGTCCATCATTATTCGCAGTTGAGGGGACGATGCTTCCCACGTTTTGATTCGTTCGACATGCCTGTGAAACTTATCCAATAGAGGACCTAACAGTTTAGTCGCACCATGCCTTGCATTCTTGAAGAAGACAAGGTGGTAGTTCTCTAACATGGTTAGAGTTCTTCCATCTTCCAGTTGCCCATCGAGAAAGCTTTGGTAGGTCTTGGTATTCTTGATTCCCAATTCTGCTATTACGTTCGTATATCCATGAAGGGCCTTTTCAGCGACAAGGTAGTATTCTTCCGCCTTTTGTTTTAGAAGCTGCTCAATTGTTTCCCTTCGCCTTTGCTCATTTTGCGCCTGTGTTTCTTTGTGATGACGCTTATTTTGCCGCCAAGTCATAAGAGCCTGAAATATGAAGCCTCCAATTGCAATAACGTAAGCGCCGTAGGTTATTAAAAAGCCAGATGTTGCTGCCAAGTTATTGGCGGCAACTGTGACGCTGCGCCCCAGGTTTTGGAGAGCTTCAGAAAGCAACATTCCATGCACTACCGTTACTCCCTATTTCCTTGACACTTTTCTCTTTGGTGTCTTTTCAACAGAGTCTCTTCCTCCGACTCCTTTTCGCACCGTCACTCTCGATTCTGATGCTCTCTGGACGTTCTTTCTTGAGGATTTGGAAGCCTTTTGTTGAACCAATTTCTTTGACCGTTTTTGTGTGCTTTTCCATTCAACCCGATACCTCTTTCCCTGAAACTGACGGTAAGCCAACCTTGCCAGCCTGATCTGCTTTTTGTCGCCCGAAGCTTCTGCAAAAAGAACTTGAGCTTTAGCTTGGTCGGGATCGGTGAAAGCTTCTTTTACGTCAACGAGCCTACTTGTTTGCTTTCCGTTTTCAATCCAATCAACGTTACCGACGATCTGTTTGGGCATCTATACCTCCAAAGAAAGACTTTCTGTAAGCTAACACATTCTCAAGTGCAGCGTAATCCAGTCGAAGCTTCGCTTGTTGCTAAGAGGAAATTGATCATCTACCCTTACTCCATGAATCCAAAACTGTTTCTTCTTCTCAATCTTGCCTTTGGCTTCTATAACGTGGGTACAATCTGGGCACATGAGGTAGACATCTTTCGAACCTGGAAGCTGGTCGATGCAAAGAGCTTTCCACAAAGTGCAGGATATGCACTGGCACAAACTTCCCTACTGGGTATTCATTCCAGTTGGCCTTTCTTTGGTTGGAAGCATAGCTCTCATCTGGTATCACCCCGCTAATTCACCGATGTGGGGTGTATGGGGCGTACCGCTATGTCAAATCCTTTCACTCATTCTCACAGGTGCTTTTTGGGGACGCTGGCAGTCTCATCTTGCGCGTGATCCGCTTGGATCGAAGAGTCCCTACTTTAAGAGAATCCTGAAGACCCACTGGATTCGAACGGTTCTGATTAATGCCAGTGGACTGATCCTGCTTGTTTGGACGGTGCTGACCTTGACATAGCGGTCTTCATTTGATGAACTCCCAAAGGAGGCGCTGACTGCCTACCGTGGAAGAACATTTTGGCTACCACATTTGGGACAAGCGATTGCCCTTAGCTGAAGGTGCTTTTCGTTGGCTTCTTCTCGGGTCATTACATTCTCCACTTCAAAGACGTTCCCGCAACTGCTGCCATTGTAGGTCTTACGTTTCATAATGCCATCCTTATCTGAAAACCGAGTCCGTCACACCCTTTTGAATCACCGTAATTGGGAGATCAGCGCATTCCAATACAACTCAGCAGCTTCCTTATAGGAGAGATTCCCTGAACGTGGGGCCATTCGTTGGAGCATCCCTGCTGATGTTAGGAAAAGTTGATATCCATCCGTCCCCAACTGTCAGTACCTCCAT
>CAVYIU010000013.1:0-210360 GCA_963768665.1 uncultured Spirochaetota bacterium
GCCTCGTCTTCCTCTTCGCCGAGCACCCCGGGCTCATCATCGGCGCGCGCAACGGCAGCCCGCTCGTGGTCGGTGTCGGGGGCAGGGGAGATGTTCGTGGCATCGGACGCGAATGCCATCGTCCGCCACACCTCGCGCGTCGCGTACCTCGACGACGGCGAATCGGTGGTCCTCACAGGAGGGCTTCAACACGAGGGACCTGCGGGCGGCACCGTGGCCAAGCGGGTGGAGACCATCGAGTGGTCGACGGCTGATCCCGACAAGGAAGGCTACCAGGACTTCATGCTGAAGGAGATCTTCGAGCAGACCGGAGTGGGGGGCCCGGGGCCGTTCGGCGAAGGCGGCAGGCTCGTGCCCGAGTTCGGGACGGCGAAGCTCGGCGGGCTGAACCTGGAGAAACGGGACTTCTTCGACATCCACCGGGTGCAGATCCTCGCCATGGGCACGGCCTACCACGCGGCCATGATCGGCGCGTGGCTCCCTGGAGGCGCGTGGCGCGGGTGCCTGCGCGCGCGGAGATCGCCTGCGAGCTGCGCTCGCGCAATCCCATCGTGGAAAAGGAGACCCTCTACATCGCCGTGAGCCAGTCCGGCGAGACCGCCGACACCCTGATGGCGCTCCGCGAGATCCGCAGCAAGGAAGGGTCAGGGCGCTGGGCGTGGTGAACATGGTCGGCTCCACGATCGCACGGGAAACCGACGGCGGGGTCTACGTGCACGCGGGCCCCGAGATGGCTGTCGCCAGCACCAAGGCGTTCACCAGCCAGGTCACCGCGCTCACTCTCATCGCGCTGCTCTTCGGAAGGATGCGCGATCTCTCCCTCCGCGGAGGGCAAGGCGCTCGTGGCGGAGATCGCGCAGATCCCCTCCCTCATGCGCCGGGTCCTGGACGGCGCTGAAGAAGGTGCGCCGCGTCGCCCGCAAGTACCGTGACGCGAAGACGTTCCTCTACCTCGGAGGCAAGGCTCCCCATTGCCATGGAAGGGCGCTGAAGCTGAAGGGAATCGCCTACATCTTCTCGGAGGGCGTGTCCGCCGGCGACGTGGAGCACGGGCCCATGGCCCTTGTGAGCGAGGAAGACTGCCGTGGTGGTGATCGCGGTGAAGGGCGTCAGCCTGGAGCAGACCATCGGGGGCATGGAAGAGATCAGGGCGCGCAAAGGCCGCGTGATCGCGGTGACGAAGGTGCAGGACGAGCGCATGACGCGCATCGCGGAGGACGTGATCCTCGTCCCGGAGACCCGTGAAGCCCTTTCGCCGCTGCTCACCGTCGTCCCGCTGCAGTCCTCGCCTACTACATCGCCGTGGAGCTCGAGCGCGACGTGGACCAGCCCAGACCTCGCCAAGAGCGTGACGGTGGAAAGGTCGGAGCTCCGGTCGTAGCAGCAGTACTCCGCCGCGAAGTGGCCGTACCAGGCTCGCGTCAGCGGGAAGCCATTTCCACTCCCTTCCGCCGTCGGAATCAGGACAGCGGGACGCGGCGTGGAAGTTGCTTCCCCGGCCCGTCCTTCGCTCTCCGCCCAGATCCTGCCGCCGTGCAGCTGGACAAAGCGCCTGCTGAGGGAAAGGCCCAGGCCCGTGCCTTCCGCCCGCTCTCCGCCGCGACCTCCCCCTGCTCGAACGGCAGGAAGATACGTTCGAGGTTCGCCTGCTCGATACCCCGCCCCATGTCGGAGACCGCGATTTCGAAGACCGCGGCAGAGCTTCCGTGGTCCCGGACCGTGCCCGGATTGTGACCTGGCCGCCATCCGGGGTGAACTTGACCGCGTTCGAGAGCAGGTTGTAGACGACCTGCCTCAGCCTCAGCTCGTCCGCACGGATCCGCGCGGGTGCTTCGCCGATGTCCGCCGTCAGCGCGATGCCGTGGTGAGCCGCCTTCTCCTTGAGCATGACGGCGCACCGCTCGAGCAGGGGGCCCGGGGCGACCTCTGCCAGGCGGAGCTCCAGCTTCCCCGCCTCCACCTTGGACAGGTCCAGGATGTCGTTGATGAGGGTGAGCAGGTGCCGGCTGCTGAACGCCACGTCCCGCAGGTATTCGCCCTGGGATCCGCTCAGGGGCCGGCGTTTCCTTCCAGGACGATGTCCGTGAAACCGATGATGTGGTTCAGGGGCGTCCGGAGCTCGTGGCTCATGTTCGCGAGGAAATCGCTCTTGGTCCTGTTCGCCTGCTCAGCGGCGCTCGCCAGGCGCCGAGACTCCACAATGGCGGCCTCCAGGGCGGCGTTGCTCTCGCGCAGCCGGGCTTCGGAGGCACGGAGGCGTTCCTGCGTGAGCCTGCGGGCCCGCTCGTGGAGTGCCGAGATCGCAAGGACGACGATCAGCGAGAGCCCGAATTGCACCTCCATGTTCACCCTGTCGAACGAGGGGACGGTCCCGGGGCGCGGGATGGCGAAGAGAATCCCGATGATAGCGAAGATGATGCCCGTCAACGCGAAACCCGCTTTCTCTCCGAAAAGGAAGAACCCGAGCAGGGGATAGAGAGAGAGCCAGCAGAGGTAATCGAGCCTGCGCTTCACGCCCACGAGATCCACATCGTGCAGGAAAAGGGGGAGGAAGATGCCGA
Organism: uncultured Spirochaetota bacterium; assembly: GCA_963768665.1. Lineage (GTDB taxonomy): Bacteria > Spirochaetota > Spirochaetia > SZUA-6 > Fen-1364 > Fen-1364. The sequence continues at coordinate 2,562 of CAVYIU010000013.1, forward strand.
CAAGAAGGATGACGGCATACCGGCGGTTCCAGACCTGCATCCCCCAGGAAGTGGCCGCCAGGATGATCCCCGACGCAATGGTGAGCGCGCCCACGAGCATGAGCGCGGCCGCGAACAGGTAACCCATGAAGAAGAAGTGGACGGCGTACCCCGCAAAAAGCCGGGCCGACAAAGACGAGGAGCAGCCTGCCGAACCGGAATCGCTGGGCCATCTTCCGGGGAAGCCGCTGCGGCTTCATCCTCGCTTCCCTCCAGGAATGACCTCGCTCTTCCCAGGAAACGCCCGAAATGATGCATGGTCCTGTCGTCTCCTTGCAGTCTCTGGGATCCGGACAACGAGAGTGAATGACCGGATCCTACGGTTTTTCTTCCCGAGACGTCAATCTGACCGCCATTGCGACAGCCGCGGGCATGGCGCGCCGCCAAACGGAGAATTGACGCCAGTCGGAAAATCGTCCTATCCTGAGCGCGGACCGTAAGGCCGTGCCACCTGGCAGCGGAGGCAATCAGTGGACACCAACGACATCGTCAAGCAGATCATCGGCCAGACCGGCGGACAGGACGGACCTGCTCACCGGGCTCCTCCGGGAGCCGTATTTCCACGTCATCCTCGCGCGAGAGGCGACGCGGATACTGAGGACCGGCGAGCCGCTGACCATCGGGGTCCTCGGCATCGACCATGCTTCGCCTTCCGAGCAGACCATCCGCGAGGTCGGCGCCCTCATCGCCAAGCAGATCCGGGAGGTCGACGTCGCCACCCATTTCGACGGCTTCTTTGCCATGATCCTTTCCCGGACCGGCGCCGAGCTGGCGCGGACCGCGGCCGAGAGAGTCCGCACGGCCGTGGAGGAAGCCTCGGGGGGCGCGACCACGGTGAGCGTCGGCCTGGCGTCTTTTCCCGAGGACGGGCTGGACAGGGAGGCCATCGCCGCAAAGGCGGCGGACGCGTACTTCCAGGCCGTGGCGGCAGGGGGCAACAGTGTCCGCTATCCCGAGCGGCAGATGCGCAAGGCTTCCCGGGACAAGCCGCGCGTCCTCCTCGTGGACGACGATCCCCGCAACCTGAAGCTGCTGAGCGCGCAGCTCGGGCCCCTGGGCTACGAGGTCCTCACGGCCGCCTCGGGAGCGGAGGCGCTGGGGCTCGTCCAGGGCATCGACGTGGACCTGGTCATCCTCGACGTCATGATGCCGGGGATGAGCGGGTTCGATGTGTGCCGGCGGATGAAGAGCAACGAGACGACCCGCCAGGTGCCCGTCATCTTCCTGACGGCGCTTGACGACGCCGCGGCGCGGCTGAAGGGCATCGAATCCGGGGCGGATGACTTCATCAGCAAGCCCGCCAACAAGGAGGAGCTCCTTGCCCGGACACGATCGCTCATCCGGGTGAAGAGGCTGAACAAGGACCTCGTCAGCCTGGAGAACGCGCTCATCTCCCTTGCGAACGCGGTAGAAGCCAAGGACAACTACACCCTCGGGCATACCCAGCGCGTCTCGACGCTGGCGGTTGCCGTGGGCTCGACCATGGGCCTTGACGACGTGGACCTGAAGGCGCTGCGGCTGGGCGGGGTCCTTCACGACGTCGGCAAGATTGGCGTGCCCGAGGAGGTCCTGAACAAACCCGGCCCGCTCAATGACGAGGAGTGGGAGCTGATGAAGAGCCACGCGGAGCTGGGGTACAAGATCTGCCTCCCGCTGATGGAATCCATCGGTCCTGCGCTCGACGTGATCCGCCACCACCACGAGAAGCTGGACGGCTCGTCGTACCCGGACGGCCTCCAGGGGACCAGCATCTCCCTGATGGCCCGCATCATGGCCGTCGTCGACTGCTATGACGCGATGATCACTGACCGGCCGTACCGCGCGGGGATGGAAAAGGCAAAGGCCCTCACCCTCCTGCGCGAGGACGTCACCCGCGGGAGGCTGGACGGCCGCGTCCTTGATACTCTCACGGGCCTCGTCACCGGCCACCAGGCCTCCTGAAGGACCGCCGCACGCCGTCCCGCCGCGCGCAACGGAGGTTGAGAACATGATGGACTCCTCCCCGCCAATCGTCCCTGTTCTCGATGACGAGCTGTCCCTGGAGGCAGCCTACCAGAGGCGGATCCTCCGCTACCTCGTGTACATCGGGGGGCCCCTCATCACGGGGTACGGGATCCTGACCTTCTCCCTGAAGGCGCCCTGGTATGTCGCGGGCCTGTACCTGATGAGCGCTGCCATCCTGGGGACGGGCTTTGCGGCGCTCATGAGACCCATGGATGCACGGCGGTTCTTCCGCATCCACCGTGTCGTGTCCCTCGGGTACATCGCCACCCTGCTCGCCGTGCAGTCGCTTTCCCTGGCCCTCTTCAACAGGGTAGAGTACGCCGCGCTGGTCCTCTTCTATCCTTCCATGGTCCTCCTGTTCATCGGGAGAACGGACGGACTCCCGAGCGTGATCGTCTGCGGGGTCGTCTACTTCTCCATCCTTTTTCTCTCCCCCTACGAGGTCATCACCCCCGACGGGTTCTTCACGATGAAGGTGAACCTGGTCCTGATCTACGCCCTCGTGGCAGCCTGCACGTATTTCATCGACACGACCCGGCGAAGGTTCCAGTCCGCGCTCGTCCACAGGCAGCAGGAAGCGCTGCGGATGAAGCAGGCCGCGGAGCAGGCCAGCAGGGCCAAGAGCGAGTTCCTCGGCAACATGAGCCACGAGCTGCGGACCCCCTCAACCACATCCTGGGGTTCACCGAGCTGCTCCTGGGTCCGGCCCGGGAGAGGGGCGACGCGACCTCGGTGGAGTACCTCTCCGACGTGCTCGAGAGCGGACGCCATCTCCTGTTCCTGGTCAACGATGCGCTCGACCTCTCGCGGGTGGAAGAAGGCAGGATGGAGCTGACGATGCGTCCCGCCACCGCCCGGGACCTGCTGGAGAAATCCGTCAAGCTCGTGAGCGAACGAGCCCGCGCGAAGGAGATCGCCATCTCGATCGCCCCGGACCTTCCCGAGCGCACCTTCGCCGCGGACGAGCGCAGGCTCACGCAGGTCCTGGTGAACCTCCTCGCGAATGCCGTGAAGTTCACCCCGCCCGGCGGAAAGGTCACCGCCGGCTGCAGGACCGTCGACGGGCCGGGGACACGGGAAGAGATGGTCGAGTTCTCGGTGTCCGACACGGCATCGGCATTTCCGCGGACGAGCTTCCCCTCCTGTTCGTGAGGTTCACGCGGCTGGAGCGGCCCGGGTGCGGGACCGAGCAGGGCGTGGGGCTGGGGCTTGCGCTGAGCCGGGGACTGGTCGAGGGGCACGGGGGGAGAATCTGGGCGGAGAGCGAGGGTGATGGAAAGGGGAGCACCTTCAGGTTCGTCGTGCCCGCCCGGTGACGGGCGGGCTCAGGGATCCTCGCTGCACACCCTGTTCTTGCCTCCCCTCTTGGCCCGGTAGAGCCTGGCATCCGCCGCCTCGATGAGCTCGCCCGAGAGCTTGCCGTTGTCGGGGCACGTCGCGACGCCGATGCTCGCCGTCACGACCGCGGCGGGGACCCGCGGGTCGAGCCGGACGGCCTCCGAGGCGAGTGCTGCGCGGATGCGCTCGGCCACCACGGCGGCCCCGGTCCTGTCCGTGTAGGGAAGCACGACCGCGAACTCTTCCCCGCCGTAACGCGCCGGCAGGTCGATCTCCCGGATACTCTTTCTGATGCGCCGGCCGACCTCGCTCAGGATCATGTCTCCCGCCGCGTGGCCCATGGTGTCGTTCTTCGACTTGAAATCGTCGAGATCGAGGATGACGAGGGACGTGGGGTGGTTCTGCCGCTGCGAGCGCTTCACCTCGAGATCGAGGAACTTCTTGAAGTAGACGTTGTTGAAGAGCCCGGTGAGGCCGTCGTTGCTGGAGGCCACGAGCGCCGAGCGGTACCGCGACTGCAGGAGGTCGAGGTGGGCCTTCTGCCTCAGGAGCCGGGCGACCCGGGCGCCCAGCTCGCGGGGATCGACGGGCGAGGGAAGGAGATCTTCCGTGCCCAGCGACAGGTACCTGATGCGCGCCTCCGGGCCGCCCGGTCCCTCGATGACGACGAGCGGGATGTGCTTCGTCGCGCTGCCCGGCCTTCAGCCACCGGCAGATCTCCAGCGCATCGACGCCGGGAAGCGCCGCGTCGAGGATGACGAGGTCAGCCGCGCCCTCGTTCCCGCTGAACGACTGTTCGGCGATGCTTCCCGACACGGAGACGCGGTAGCCCAGTCCTTCGAGATGCTCCTTGACGGCGCTCCGGGAGGGGTCCGCGCCCTGGAGGACGAGGATCTGCGCGGATCGCACGGGGCCCGGGGACGGCTCCCCGGCGCCGTGCTCCGCAACGGGAAGGTCGTCACTGAGCCCCCTGTGCCTGAGCTGCTCCTCGTACCGCCGCAGCGTGACCATGTTCCGTATGCGCACGATCAGCTCGGCCGTGCTCACGGGCTTCGAGAGGAACTCGTCGGCGCCCGCCTCCAGGCCGTGCAGCTTGTCCTCGACGCCGCTCAGCCCCGTGACGAGGATGATCGGGACGTGCCCGGTCCGCTGGTCGCCTTTCAGGCGCCTCGTCGCCTCGTAGCCGCTGACGCCCGGCATGAGGACGTCCATCAGGATCAGGTCGGGGGGGTTCTCCTGCGCCAGGCGGATCGCCTCCTCCCCGCCCGACGCCTCCGCCGTCTCCCATCCCGCGTTGGAGAGCTGCGTCGCCAGGAATCGGGAGACGACCGGTTCGTCGTCAACGATGAGAACGCGCCCGTTCCCCGCGTCCGCGGGGGGCGCCCCGCGCTGCAGGAGCGTCTGCACCGCGCCCATGAAGCGCGCGCTTTCGATGGGCTTGGTGATGTAGGCGTCGCAGACCGGCCTCGATCGCCTTCTGCTCGTCCCCGCTCATCGCGAATGCCGTCAACGCGATGACGGGGATGGTCCTGAGCGTCGCGTCCTGCTTCAGGAGGCGCGTGGCGCTCAAGCCGTCCATGCCCGGCAACCGGATGTCCATGAGAATGCAGTCGGGGGGGTTCTCGCGCGCCAGTGCCAGCCCGTCTTCCGCGCTGCCTGCCTCCAGGACCCTGTAGCCTCCCAGGCTGAGAAGGGCGTGCACCAGCTTGCGGTTCAGGGGATCGTCTTCTATCACCAGGATCGTGCGTTCGCTCATGTCTGCCGCCTCACCGTGCGTCTGTTCCGCGGAACCGCGCATGCGCGCAGGTCCCGGCCGTTGCTCGATCTCGCGGAGTTCGTCGGCGAATGCGCCGCGGGGCGGAGGGACGTGAGCACCGCGATGGACTGGGAGACCGGCGAACGAGGGGAGATCTGCAGGGGCTCCACCGTGTCTCGTTCACCTTTCCGCCCCGGGTTTCTGCTGCAGCCCCGATCATGCCCGATTCGTCACCGGTCCGTCAACCAACAGGCGTCGCACCAGCCATTCTCATTCTGCACCTTCCCCTGGTCGGAACCCGCTGCAGGCTCATCCCTTCCCTCCTGACGGAATCTGGAAGATGAAGACAGCCCCCGCCCCGGGCCAGCGCTCTCGACCCAGATGCGGCCGCCATGGAGCTGGACGAGCTCCCGGCAGATGGACAACCCGAGACCGGTCCCTGGATGCGCACGGTTGACCGAGGTGTCGACCTGTTCGAACGGCCTGAATATCCTCGCGCAATCCGATTTCGACAGGCCGATCCCGGTATCTGCCACGCTCACTTCCACGCCCTGTCCTGCCGGCATGGACACCGACCGCGCGACCACCTCGATGCGGCCGCCGTCGGGAGTGAACTTGACGGCGTTGTCCAGGAGGTTGGAGAGGACCTGCTTGAGCCGCCCGCCATCCGCACATATCGACGGGGGCAGCGTTTCGAACCGGGTCTCCAGGAGGATCGAACGCTCGCGGCAGGTGTCGCGGACCGCCCTGACGCCTTCCCGAAGCACCTCCTCGAGCCGAATCTCCTCCTGCTCGAGCCGCGTCCTTCCCGATTCCATCTTCGCGAGGTCCAGGATGTCATTGAGCAGCGTGAGGAGGCACGGCTGGACGCAAGGATGTCCCCGAGATACTCGGCCTGCGTTTCGTTGAGCCTGCCCAGCCTCTCCGTGCCCAGGAGCTCGGTGAAACCGATGACGTGGTTCAACGGCGTGCGCAGCTCGTGGCTCATGTTGGCGAGGAAAACGCTCTTGGAGAGGTTGGCCCTTTCCGCGGCGATCCTCGCCTCTTCCAGGCTCCGCTGCCTGTTTTCCGCCAGGTCGAACAGGGCGACATAGTCGCGCAGGGTGACGATGAGCACGGCGACGCAGAACCCGAGGAAACCGTACTCCGCGGTCGGCAGCAGGGCGGGAAATCCCGTCCAGATATTCGAGAGCGCATCCGCGAGGCCGAACAGCAGCCAGACGATCAGCGCGCCGAGCAGGGCGGCCGGGACCCTTGTGCGGCTGCGGAGCTTCAGCCACAGCGCGAAGAGGGCGAGCCCGAGGAGGGAAAGGAAGCCGAGGTACACGAATCCGAGCGGCCCCAGGCCGGCCTGTCGATAGGGCGCGCGAAGGAGAAGGAAGTGCATGGAAACGAGGTTTCGGTCGACCACCAGGTCGGTGGTCCAGGTCAGGATAACGAAAATCCCGCCGACCGCCCCCGTCGCGGGCATTGACCACCTCTGCCGCAGGCCGAGGTAGCTCACGGTGTACTGCGTCTGGGAGAAGAGGATCAGCGCGAGCGTCGTCATCTGGACCTGTGTCGTCAGCCTGAGCAGGAAAGCCGAGTATGCGTTGTATTGGAGAAACGTGGCGGCAGCGTAGACGGCTGTGGACAGTGAAAGCGCGGCCCCCCACAGGTTCCATCCATGCTTCGACCGCTTTCTATACATCTGCCACTGGAAAAGGGAGAGGAGAAGCGCAACCGCCGCGATGCCGAGAGTGCCTGCGGAAGGAAGGGGGACGCGGGTGAGATCCACGGCTTTCTCGTGCCTGACCTGAGAATGCCCCGTCCGTCGCCGGACGTCAACAGCAGCGCGGCCTTCGACCACGGGCTCGCTCTCGGCCATCCCTGGCCTCGCTCGCCCTCGCCATCCGTGGCGAGGCTTCAGGTCTCCACCCCTCCCAGCTGGGTCTGGTAGAGCTTCCTGTAGTAGCCGTCACGCTCCGCCAGGTCGGCGGGGCTCCCCCGCTCCACGATCCTCCCGTCATCCACGACGAGCACCGTGTCGGCATCACGGATCGTGGAGAGGCGATGCGCGATGATGAAGCTCGTGCGGCCCTCCATCAGGCCGATCAGTCCCGCCTGGATGTGGAGCTCCGTGCGGGCGTCCACCGAGCTGGTGGCCTCGTCCAGGACGAGGAGCGCCGGGGAGGCGAGCACGGCGCGCGCGATGGCGATGAGCTGCCGCTGCCCCTGGCTCAGGTTCGCGCCGGATTCGGCGAGCACGGTATCGAAGCCGTGCGCCAGGCGCTCTATGGCGTGGTCGGCGCCGGCCAGCGACGCGGCGCGCCGCATGTCGGCCTCCGTGGCGCCGGGACGGCCGTACATGATGTTCTCCCGCACCGTCCCCGAGAACAGCCAGCCCTCCTGGAGCACCACCCCGAAGGCGCGCCGCAGGCTGGCGCGGCTGTAGCGGCGCACGTCGATGCCGTCGATGAGCACGCTGCCCTCGGATGCCTCGTAGAATCGCGAGAGCAGGTTCACGATGGTGGTCTTTCCGGCGCCCGTGCGCCCGACGATCGCCGTGACGCTGCCCGGATGCGCCGTGAAGGACACCTCGTCGGAGCACCGGCACGTCGGGCCGGTAGCCGAAGGAGACGCCGCGGAACTCCACCTCCCCGCGCGGCCGATCCAGCGTGAGGGCATCCGGCGAGATCCGCCGGCTCCTCGGTCTCGTCCACGATCTCGAAGACCCGCTCGGCCCCGGCCACGGCCGCCATCAAGGTGTTGTACGTGTTGGCGATGTCGTTGAGGGGTCGCACGAACTGGCGCGAGTAGGCAATGAAAGTGGCGATGACACCCACGGTCACGATCCCCCGCGATGCGAGCACGCCGCCCGTGACGGCCACCGTGGCGAAGGCGAGGTTGCTGATGACGTTCATCATGGGCATCAGGAAGCCGGCATAGATCTGCGCGCGCGTGCCGACACGCGCCAGGCGGTCGTTGACCACCGCGAACCGGGCAGCGCTCTGCGGCTCCTGGCCGAACGCCTTTACCGCCTCGATGCCGGACACGGTCTCTTCCACCTGGCCGTTGAGCGCGCCGAGCACCGTCTGCTGCTCCTTGAAGAGCTTGCGGGTGCGCTTGGAGATCGTGGAGGTGAGAAGGAGGACGAGCGGCACCGGCAGCAGGGCGGCCGCGGCGAGGATCGGGTTCAGCACGAGCATGATGACGAGGGTCCCCGAGACCACGACGAGGCTCGACATGATCTGGATGGCGGACTGCGACACGGTGACGCTCACCGCGTCCACGTCGTTGGACAGGCGGCTCATCAGGTCCCCGTGCGTCCGCAGGTCGAAGAAGGCAAGCGGCAGGCGCTGGAGCTTTGCGAACAGCCCCTCGCGGACGTTGCGCACCATGCGCTGGGAGACGCCCGCCATGGTGAACCCGTCCAGGGTGGAGAGGATCGCGCCGCCGACGTACGCGGCGAGCAGCGCCGCAGCGGCCGCCGCCAGGCCGCGGAACGGGGCAGGGATGAGACCGAGCAGGACCGTGCCTCCCGCCGCGCCGGTGCCGGCCGGTCCGGCAGCCAGCGCCGCCATCGCGTCGACGGCCCTTCCGATGAGCCAGGGGCCGGCCATGCCGAGGGCCGCTTCGCCCAGGATGAGGCACGCGATGAGAACGAGCCGCCAGCGCTCTCCGCCGAAGTAGGACCAGATGCGTGCAGCGGTGCCGCGAGCATCGCGCGGGCGCACCCGCGGGCCGCCGCGGAATCCCTGCCCGAACCCGCCGCCTCCCGGTCCACGGCCGGCCATGCCGGGGACGCTGGTGAGCTCGGGGCGCGTGGCAGGCCTAGCGGCCCGTGCGCGGTCGGCCATTGAGCGCCTCCTTCCCCAGCTGCGCGATGCAGATATCGCGGTAGACGTCGCAGCTCTCGATCAGCTCCGCGTGCGGCCCGATGCCCGCCGCCCGCCCGTCCTCCAGCACCAGCACCGTGTCGGCCGCGGCCGCCGCGGAAATGCGCTGCGTGATGAGGATGCAGGTGATGCCCTCGGCGGAGGTCCGGATTGACCTGATGATGGCGGCCTCCGTGATGGCGTCCAGCGAGCTCGTGCAGTCGTCGAGGATGAGGATCTCGGGACGCCGGATGAGCGCCCGCGCGATGGCCACTCTCTGCTTCTGCCCTCCCGAGAGATTGACGCCTCCCTGGCCCAGGACGCTCTCGTAGCCCTCGGGGAAACCTGCAATGAAGTCGTGCGCCGAGGCTGCGCGCGCCGCGTCCTCGAGCTCCGCCTCCGTGGCCGATTCCCTGCCCCAGCGGAGGTTGTCCGCGATGGTGCCGGTGAACAGCACCGTCTTCTGCGGGACAAGAGCGATGCGGTTGCGCAGCGTGCGCAGGTCCACCGAGCGGACGTCGGCGTCGCCCACCAGGACCCGGCCCTTCGTCGCGTCGTAGAAGCGCGGCACGAGGGCCGCCAGCGTGCTTTTCCCCGCGCCCGTGGGGCCGATGACCGCGGTGAGCTTGCCCGGGTGCGCAGGTGAGGCTCACCCGCTCGATCACGATGCGGTTGTCGGAGGCGGGATAGGCGAAGGAGACATCCTCGAACCGGACGGCGCTGCGCTGGCCACGCGCCCGGTCGTCTCCCGCCTGGCCCCCCGCCGTACGGTTCGCTTCCCGGGGTGCGGAGCACCGCGCCGATCCTGTCCCACGACGCCTTTGCCCGGACGAAGAAGGTGAATACCCCGGAAACCATGCCGAGCGCGAAGAGCAGCTGGGTCATGTAGTTGATGAACGCGATGGTCTTGCCGACCTGCAGCGAGCTGCCGGCAACGCGGATGCCGCCGATCCAGAGGACGGCGACGATCCCGAGGTTCACCACGAGGGCGATGGCAGGGCCGAAGAACGCGATAGCCCGCAGCGCGCGCGTGGACGCGTCGGTGAGCTCCCTGTTGGCCCCGGCGAAGCGCCTGACCTCGTGCTCTTCCCGTCCGAACGCCTTCACGACGCGCACGCCCCCGAGGTATTCGCGCGTGACGGAGTTGACCCCGTCCAGGCCCTCCTGCACGCGCTGGAATCGGCGGAAACCGGTGAGGAGGTTCACGACGATGACCCCGGCAGCCACGGGCACCACGACGGCGAGGACGAGGCTCAGGCCGGGTTCCAGGAGGACAGCCATGACGAGGCTGCCGGCGGCAACGATCGGCGCCTTCGCGAAGATGCGCATCATGCCGTTGACGAAACCCTGCACCTGGGTCACGTCGTTGGTCTGGCGCGTGATGAGTGAGGCGCGGTCGAAGGTGTCCAGCTCCCGGAAGGAGAACGAGGTGATGCGGTGGTAGAGATCGGCGCGGAGCTCCGCGGCGAACCGGTAAGATACCAGGCTGGAGATGATGTTCCTGCCGGTGGCGCCTGCTGCACCCACCGCCGCTATGGCCAGCATGAGCAGGCCGAGGTGGATGACGATCGAGAGGTCATGCGATGCCACGCCCGTGTCCACGATGCGCGCCATCACGGTGGGCTGGAGAAGATCGCAGACGGACTCCACGGAAAGGCAGCCCACCGCCCCGAGGAACGGCACCGCGTGCGCGCGGATGTAGGGCCGCGCGATCCCTTTCACGCCGGTCATTCCCGGAGAGGCTCGTCCATCCGACGCCTGCATTCGCGCACGATCTGCCAACGCCCCCGCGGCCCGGAGTCCATGCCGCGGTCCTCAGGTGCCGCCGATGGAGCGGGCCAGCGTGCGCCGGTAGCGCTCGCGCTTGGCCGCGTCGAAGTACTCCAGCGGGTTGTAGTCATCCGTGAGAACGATCCCCGCCGTGAGATCGGGAACCCAGCTGCGCTCGTACGCCTCCCGGACTTCCGCCAGCGCCGCCGCGTGCACGTCGCTGAAGTCGGGATCCCGCAGGAAGGCGAGGTTCGGGCGGCCGGAGGCGACGAACAGGGTGTTCGCCGTGTGGGACCCGTGCGTGCGCACGCTCGGGAACACGGCGGAGAGCGTCTTGTAGAGCGACGTGCCGAAATAGTCGCGGCTGTCGGCGAAATCCACGAAGGTGTTGATGACCAGCACGCCGCCCGGCTTCAGCACGCGCGCCACCTCCTGAAACGCCTCCCGTGTCATGAGGTGCGACGGTATGGAGTCACCGAGGAACGCGTCCATCACCACCGCGTCGTAGGTGCGGGTGGCGCCGCGCAGGAAGGTGCGCCCGTCGGCGTACGTGAGGGAGAACGCGCGGGGATCCAGGTCGAACCACCGCTCGGCGAGGCTCACCATCGCCGGGTTGATCTCCACCACGTCCACCCGCGCGCCCTGCGCGGCGAGGTCACGCGGCACGATGCCGACCCCCATCCCGATGCACAGGACGTCGTCCAGCCGGGCGGTATAGGCGCGTGCAAGGCCTTCCAGCATGTAGGTGAACATCGACGTGCTCTTCCTCAGGGTCACGTCGTAGGTGTTCTGGACGAGGTAGTCGTCCAGCGCGTAGCGGTTCGGGGTGCCCGCCACCTGGACCACCTGCAGCTGCCCGAAGCTCGAGCTTCCGCGGTACAGCTCGGTGAGCCCGCGGGTATGAAGGCCCTCGGCGCCGAGGCCTGCCGCCCCCGCGGCGATGCCCGCGGCGCACGCCGCGATGGTCAGGACCACGGAGACACCGGTGCGGCCCCAGGCGATGAAGTAAACGGCGGCCAGGACACCGATGAGGCCGGCCGTGCCCAGGAGCGTCACGGAGTTGGGGAGAAGGGGAACGAGGACGTAGCCGATGATCGCCGTCCCGAGGAAGCTCCCCAGGGTACTCACGGCCGACAGCCTGCCGGCCGTGCCGCCGGCGGCGCGGAGCGACCCCGCCAGGACCCGCACGAGGAACGGGCCCGTCATCGCCATGAGGGCGAGCGGGATGAAGAACAGGAGCGCCGAGGCGAGGAGGGAGCTCGCGGCGAGGGGAAGCGCGAGGAGGCCGGTCATGGCCCACTCGCGCAGCACGACGCTGCACGCGAGGTACACGGCCGCGGCGAGGAGCCCTCCGAACAGGACGCGCGGCTGGGCCCCGCGATCGGAGAGACGGCCGCCGGCGTAGTACCCGCAGGCGAGCGCGGCGAGCGTCACGGCGATCTGCGCCGTCCACACGAAGTGCGACGTGCCGACCCACGGGGCCAGCACGCGGGCACCGAGGATCTCCACCATCATGACGGCCGCGCCGGTCACGCCCGCCGCGACGTAGAGGAAGGGCCGGAGCCCGCGGGCGAGCGGGGCGTCCGTCGTTTCGGGAACCGGAGTGACAGGGGTCTTTTTCACGCGCGCAGGATAGCACAATGACGGAAAAAAATATTTCCAGAAAAAGGCTTCATTTTTAAACTTCAGTCTGTCGAAACAAGGAGTGAGGGTAGCTCTGGCCGAACGGCACGGCCCGGTTTCCCCGGTCCCTACTCACACTCTCGGCAGGAGGGGGAGGGGACACGAGGGAAATCGCGCTGCGCCGTGACTCCCTCGGGGGGCCCGTTGTGGCTTCAGGAGGGCGCTTCGTGGATATCGGCAGCGGAGCGCTCAACGCAAGGAGGATGGGATGATCATCAATCACAACATGAGCGCGCTCTTCGCGAACAGGGAACTGAGCGTGAACGACGGCGCGCTCACCAAGAGCATGGAGAAGCTCTCCTCGGGCATGCGCATCGTGCGCGCCGGGGACGACGCCTCCGGGCTCGCCGTGTCGGAGAAGATGCGCAGCCAGATCCGCGGCCTGCGCCAGGCCAGCACCAACGCCTCCAACGGCATCTCCTTCATCCAGACCACGGAAGGCTACCTCCAGGAGAGCCAGGACATCCTGCAGAGACTGCGGGAGCTCTCGGTGCAGAGCGCCAACGGCATCTACACCGACGAGGACCGCATGCAGATCCAGGTGGAAGTCTCCGCCCTGGTGAGCGAGGTGGACCGCATCGCCAGCCACGCGCAGTTCAACGGCATGAACATGCTCACGGGCCGCTTCGCCCGCAGCGCGGGGCAGAACGTGGTCACCGCCAGCATGTGGCTGCAGATCGGCGCCAACATGGACCAGCGGACGCGCGTGTTCATCGGGACGATGACCTCCGACGCCCTGGGGATACGCAACGCCTCCAGCAAGCAGATCATTTCCCTCTCCACCCCCGACGGGGCCAACCGTTCCATCGGGACCCTCGACACGGCGCTGCGCTCCATCAACAAGCAGCGCGCGGACCTCGGCGCCTACCAGAACAGGCTGGAGTACGCGGTGAAGGGACTGGACGTGGGAGCGGAGAACCTGCAGGCGGCCGAGTCACGCATCCGCGACGCGGACATGGCCAGCGAGATGGTGGACTACACGAAGAACGCCATCCTTGTGCAGAGCGCAACGGCGATGCTCGCCCAGGCCAACACCAAGACGCAGACGGTGCTCCAGCTCCTCAAGTAAACGGCCCCTCGACGGGAATGAAAAACGAAGGGCGCCCCCGGCCGCGCAGGCGGAAGGGGGCGCCCTTTTTCGCGCCCTGGCGCGAGCGGAGTACGGGAGTACCCGTTCGGCGAATACGCCGTACCGCCGCTGGTCTATCGGAACGAGATGGTCACGGGGTCGTTGTCCTCGATGAGGATCCCCGGCACCGCCTTCACGGTCTTGCGCACCTCGGTCATCGACTGGTTCTGCAGGGAGGAGAGCTTCTTGTAGGTCGCGTCGTCGGCAATGATCTTCGCGAAGTCCATGTCGAGGAGGGTGACGTCGGCGCCGCTGACGTACGCGGCGTTCGTCTTCGCGATGGTCCCGTCCACCTCGACGACGAGCACGATGCGCATGTCGGCGTAGAGCTGCTTGATGCTCTGCATCATCTTCTCGTCGGTGCCGGCGCCGGCCGGGGCCGCCGGCGGGCCTGGCGTTGGCATCAGGCTTCGGGAAAGCGATGCCCAGCGTGGCGGGCGCGCCCCTGGTGAAGGTGAACGTGAAGCTTTCCTTGTCGGCGGATGCCGCGTTCGTGGTCGCCGCGCCGGGAATCGTCAGGTCCGCTGCCGGGTTCTGGCTCAGCTTCACCGCGCCGATGTCCTTGAACGAGTAGAGCGCCTTCCAGCCGTTGCCCTTCGGCCCCGTCACCTTCTCCGCGGAGACGAACGTCACGCCGCTGCCCATGCGTGCCGCTCCCGCCTTGAGCGTCTTCTCGTTGAGCATCCCCTGCTCGATCGTCGCGGGATCGCTCTTGTTGCCCATGCTGATCATCAGCTCCGCGAGGTGCCTGCTCAGGAAGATCGTCTTCTCGATCGTCCCGGAACCGTCCGCCTTCACCACGACCTTCGTCGTCGTGTCGATGCACCCCGTGAGGGCGAGCACCGCGCAGAGGAGCATTCCCATGGCACGCCGTGTGTTCATGCGCTTGGTATATACGCGGGAGGCGTCCTGGGCAAGGACGCTGACGCGAACGGCTTTCCACGGGACGCATTTCCCCCTATCATCATGCGCGTGGAGGCCCTTCCATGGAGAACAGGATCGGTGAGTTTCTCGTTAAGATCGGCGCCATGAAAACCTACCAGGTGGACGACGTGCTGCGCGTGCAGCACGAAGGCGACACGAGGATGTTCGGGGAGATTGCGATCGAGCTCGGCTACATCAACGACGCGGCGATCCAGAAATACATCGACTACCATCATTCCACCCCCGGCTGACGCGCGTCGTTCACGCCGAGATGAGCGCCACGCCGACCAGGGCGAGGACGAGCCCTGCCGCGCGTGAGAGACCGAGCCGCTCACGGAAGACCACGAGGGCGAGCAGCACCGTCGGGCCCGGGTAGAGGGACGTGACCACCGCCGCGGTGGAGAGGAGCCCGCGCCGGCTTGCCAGCAGGAAGGCGATGTTCGCCCCCATGTCCAGCATCGCCGGAAAGCATCACGAACGAGAAGCCCGGTCCCCGGGGCGCAGGGACTGGCGAGTCACGCCCGCGGTGAGCGCGACCAGGGAGATGGTGGCGACGCGCGCGGCGACCAGCGGCCAGATCCCCGACGCGTGCGACGTGCGCGCAATAACGAAGAAGAAGAGCCCGAACCCGAGACCCGCGAGGGAGCCGAGGCCGGCGGCCCGGCGCGCGGCGCTCCTGTCCCGCGGGCCCAGGCGACCCGCGCTCAGGAGCACCATCGCGGGCAGGGCGAGGACGATCCCGATCCAGTGGACCGCCGTGGGCCGCTCCCCTCCCAGGACGCCGAGGAGCACGGGGATGGCCGCGCCGATCACCGAGGCCACGGGCGAGGCAACCGCCACGGGCGTCGTCGCGATTGCCGTGTAGAGCGCGGCAAGCCCCGCGGCGCCGCACGCACCGGCGAGCGCGCCCCACCCGAGATCCGCGATGCCGGGCAGCGGGTCACCCAGGAGGAGCGCGGCGCCGAGCGCAAGAAAGAAGCCGACGAGCTGGGAGAAGACGAGCACTGCCAGGAGTGATCCCTTCCTCGTCCCGAGACCGCCGCAGAAGTCCGCCGCGCCGTACAGGAGAGCGGAAAGCCCTGCCAGGAGAATTGCCACGAAACCTCCCCGCGAGGGGGATTCAACCACGCCGCGGACGGGGCGGCAAGGGCGCGCGGTGACGTGACGCGCGGGCGACGCCGGCCGTTTCCTTTACGCCGCGGCGCGGGCGTGCTACCGTGGCGGGATGCTGCGGACAGTTCTTCGTATGTTCGACGAAGCGGCAGAACGCTTCGGTGCGGCTCCCTATGCCTGCCGCATGACCGACAGCGGCTGGGCGCCCGTGTCCTTTCGCGACGCCCGCGAGCGCTGCCGGCGGTTCGCGGCCTGGCTCCTCTCGGCAGGCTTCTCCCGGGGCGACACCCTGGCCGTCCTCGCGGAGGGCAGCCCCGAGTGGATCATGGGGGAGCTCGGCCTGCTGATGGCGGGGTGCGTCTCGGTGCCGCTCTCGATCAAGCTGCTGGAAGAGGAAGTGCCCTTCCGACTGAACCACGCCGGAGCGCGCGCCGTGCTCACCAGCCGCAACCAGCTCCGCAAGGTGCTGGGCGCCTTCCGCGGCGCCGAGAACCACGGGATCCGCGTCGTCTATCTCGATGACGACACCGCGGAGGCGCGGCGGGTCGCCGCCGAGATGGGCGTGGACCCCGGTCGCCTGACCGGTTTCGCCGAGGCCTGCGCCGCGGGAGAGGCCCTCCTGCGGTCTGACGGCACGGCTGTCGACGCGGCGATCGCGGGGGTTGCAGAGGATGACACCGTCACCATTTGCTACACGTCGGGAACGACGGGCAACCCCAAGGGCATCATGCTCACGCACCTCAACTACTGGACCAACTGCCACGACGCGGTGAAGGCCTTCGAGCTGCCGGCAGGATGGCGCACCCTCGTCATTCTCCCCGTCGACCACTCCTTTGCCCACACGGCGGGCCTCTACACGGCCCTGCTCTGCGGCATCGCCCTGTACTTCGTCGATTCCCGGGGCGGGAGCATCGGGACGCTGCGCAGCATCCCCGTGAATCTCCTCCAGTCCCAGTCGCACCTCCTCCTCACGGTCCCGGCGCTCTCGGGCAATTTCATGAAGAAGATCATCGCGGGCGTCGAGGAGAAAGGCGGCATCATCGAGCGCCTGTTCAAGGCGGGAATGCGCGCGGGCATCGCGTTCAATGGGAACGGGCACAACGCTCCTCCCCTCGGCATCCGCCTCCGCAACGCCCTCCCCTACTTCCTCGCGAGGCTCGTCGTGTTCGGCACGGTGAAGAAGAAGGTTTTCGGCAGCTCCCTCCGGTTCTGCGTCGGCGGCGGTGCAATCCTCGACCTGAAGCAGCAGGAGTTCTTCGCGGCTCTCGGCGTTCCCGTCTACCAGGGCTACGGCCTCACGGAGGCGACGCCGATCATCTGCGCCAACACGCCGTCGAAGCACAAGCTCGGCACCTCGGGGGTCCTCCTGGAGTCGGTGGAGTGCCGCCTGCTGAAGAAGGACGGGTCGGAAGCCGGCACGGGGGAGACGGGCGAGATCGTCATCCGGGGCGGCAACGTCATGAAGGGCTACTTTCGCAACCGCGAGGCGACGGAGCAGGCGCTCCGCGACGGCTGGCTCTTTACCGGTGACCTCGCCTGGAAGGACAAGGACGGTTTCCTGGTCGTGGTCGGCAGGGAAAAGGCTCTCCTGATCGCGGAAGACGGGGAGAAGTACAGCCCCGAGGAGATCGAGGAGGCCGTCTGCTTCTCGACGAATGTCATCGAGCAGGTGATGGTCTGGTGTGACCAGCGCAGGCACGTCACGGCGCTCGTCTCCCTGGACACGGCGGTGGTCGAAAGGATGGCGGCGACGCGCGGGATCGGGAGCGCCGACGAGCTCCTGGGACGGCTTGACGAGGAGTTCAACAGGTTCCGCTCCGACCCGAAGGCAAAGAAGATCCAACCCGCCTGGGTTCCCGCCGTCTTCCAGGTCGTTCCCCAGGGCTTCTCGGAAAAGGACGGCACCGTCAACTCCACCATGAAAATCGTCAGGCACAGGATCACCGAGATCCACAGGGATCTCATCGAGTATTCCTACACCGCCGAGGGTTCGCAGACGCGCAACGGGAGGAACGTCGCAGCCCTCGCCTCCCTGTTCTCGTTCTCCCGGGAAGGATCAGCGTGAGGCACATTGTCCCTGTCCGGGGGGTCCTCGATGGGCGTCGACAGCACTGAGACCCCGTCGCTGCGCCTGCGCGTCGGGGACCCCGACCGCCGGCCTGCGCGCCGACACGTTTGTCTTCCGCGAGGTCCCCGGCCTGTCGCGCACCCTCGTGCGCCAGAAGATCCAGACCGGGGCCGCGCGTCTCAACGGGCGACGCTTTGCGACCTCCACGCGCCTGCGCGCCGGTGACGAGATCGTGGTGCCGCTGCGCGCGCCCCTGCGCCACGAGACGGCTGCCGCGCTGCCGATCCTCTTCGAGGACGAGCATCTCCTGGCGGTGGACAAGCCGGCGGGCATCGCGACGCATCCCACCGGCAGCTTCCAGGCGGGAACGGTGATCCAGTTCGCACGCAGCCGCGCCGCGGACACGATCCGCGAAAGCCTCGCCCGCGGAGACCAGGGCTGGTACCCGCGGCCGGTGAACAGGCTGGACCTTTTCACCAGCGGCGTGGTCCTGGTCGCCCTGACCCGCGAGGCGCAGAGAGCCATGCAGGTCCTCCTCCTGGAACGGCGCATCGAGAAGCAGTACGAGGCGCTCGTGGAAGGCGTCGTGCCCTGGGACACCGGCACGATCCTCCTCCCCATCGGAAGCGATCCCGCAAGCAGGGTCCGGCTGAAGGTGGCGGTGCTCCCCGGGGCCGGCCCACCATCACGCGGATCCGCGTGCTGCGGCGTCTCCCGCGGCACACCCTGGTGGAGGCCTCCCCAGTCACCGGCCGGCAGCACCAGATCCGCGTTCACCTCGCCGCGATCGGCCATCCCGTTGTCGGGGACCTGCTCTACAAGGACGAGACCCTGTTCCTCCGCTACCAGGAGGCACGCCGGACACTGGACGAGTCGCTGCCGGCGCGCCACTACCTGCACGCGGTCAGGGTCTCGTTCGTCCACCCGTTCACCGGGCGCACGGTGACCATCGAATCACCGCGGCCTCCCGAGCTCAGCGCTGCCCTCGACGCGGTGCTGTAGCGTCGCCCTCCCCGGTGTCTTCGAGCCTGAAAAGGCCCCCGGGCAAGCTTCTGCAGCGTGCGCGCGAGGGCGGTGCGCACCTCGTCGGTGCCGAGCCCGGGGTTGGTGTCGCGGTAGAGCTGCGTGAACGCGAGGAGCTCCTTCTCCAGCCTCCCGAGGCTCGCCGTCATGAGCGCAGCGGCCTCGCGGAGCCAGCCCTCGCGACGATCGGGGCGGAGCGTGCGCTGTGCGGCAGCGCACATGTCGCGGTAGTGGGGAAGGCAGAAGCCGCTGGACGCGCGGAAGACGGGAGGAAACTCCGGGTCCTTCGTCCAGAGGTAGAGGATCGTGAACGCATAGCGCTCCGCGTCAGCGCGGAGGAGGTCGCAGAGGAAGCACGCGTCGATGAGCTCCGCAAGGCCCGCGAGGGACCGGTCGAAGGTCTCCCGCGCCTTGCGGCCCGCCTGCAGCGACGCGCTGATGAGGGCCGAGATCCGGGGGAGCTGTTCGAGGAGATGCGTGTGGGTCACCAGGGCGAGGCCCTGCTTGTTCTCGCGCGCGTAGAGCTTCCTGTAGTGATCGGCGCAGAACCCCGACTCGTTCGTCTTCACCCGGACGTTCGGCTCCATCACCCGCGAGTGCTGGAACGACGCGAGGTAGACGTTCTCCGCCCCGTGGAGCAGGACGCAGAGGGGGCATTCCCCGGGCGCCGCGTACGCGTCGTGGACCTTGCTGATCTCGAGCTTCGGCATGCAGCCTCCGTCTGCATCATGCACGCTTGCGGCGGATTGCAGAAGCCTTGCGCCACGATACCCGTTCGGCTACAACGGCGCCATGCACCCACGCTCCCTCCCGGATTGGCGCGCCGAGTGGATCTGGCACGGGGACGACCCTGCCCCTTTCCACTTTCACCTCTTCTGCCGGCGTTCCTTCACGCTCGCCGCCGCGCCGGTGACGGCAGTCCTACACCTCACCGCGACCGACAGGTACCGTCTTTTCGTGAACGGGTCGTACCTCGGACGCGGGCCCGAGCGCTGCGACCAGCGTTTCCAGTCCTACGACGATCACGATGTCACCGCGCTCCTCCGTGCCGGTGGCAACTGCATCGCCGTCCACGCGTACTTCTATGGCTGCTCTTCCGCGGCGGGCCGCGACGGCCGAGCGGGCCTCCTCGCGCAGCTCGACGTGGACGGCCTCCCCTTCCTGGCGACCGACGCGGCCTGGAAGGCGCGGCCGGCCCGCGGTTGGCGGCGGGATGCGAAGCCCGTCGGGATCGGCGTGGGGGTCACCGAGATCCTGGACACGCGGCTGGACCCGCCGGACTGGCTGCTCCCCGGCTGACGATGACTCCGCGTGGGAGCAGGCTGCGCTCGTCCCGCTGGCGACAGGGCAGTGGTGCAGCAGGCCCGAGCCCCGGCACATCCCCTTCCTCGAGGAGAGCGAGATACGGCCAACCGCGGTGCTGCGGACCGGCGAGACCCTCGAGCTCGATGACACCCTCACGACGCTCGACGTTCCGGAGATGATGGGCCGGGAGATCCACGAGGAGCTCCGCACTGCGCGCCTTCGGCGTGTCGAGGGCCTTGTGTCGGCGGGCGGCACGGCCGCCGCGGGCACGGCCGACGCCGCGAGCTCGCCGCACCGCTACGAGGACGACGTCTTCGACGGCATCCGCGACCCGTTCGTTCTCCTGGACTTCGGGCGGCAGGTGAACGCGTTCCCGCGCCTCGACCTGGACGGCGCGCCCGGTGACATCGTGGACCTTGCCTGCGGCGAACAGCTCATCGGCGGGCGCATCGCCCCGGTGCTGACGTCGACGCGCTGCGCGGACCGCTACATCCTGCGCGGCGGCCGCCAGGTCCTGCAGGCATTCGAGTACAGGAGCTTCCGCTTCCTGCAGGTATCGTTCCGCACGAAGGCCCGGCCGGTCGTGATCCACTCCATCGGGGCAGTGAGCTGGCGTTACCCGGCCCGGTGCGGGGCGCCTTCCAGTCCGGCGACGAAACGCTGGACCGGCTCTGGCAGGCCACCGTGGCGACGACGGACCTCTGCACGGACGACGCCTTCATGGACTCGCCGCTGCGGGAGAAGCGCAACTGGCTCGGTGACGGCAGCCACGTCCTGCTGGGCGTGTTTGCCGCGTGGGGCGACGTTCCCATCGTCCAGAGGTATTTCCAGCTCGTCCAGCAGGGACCCTTCGGAGACGGGATGCTGCGCATGTTCTTCCCCGGCAGCGACTTCATCGACCCGAGGACGAAGATCGCCATGGCGATTCCCCAGCATGCGCTGGTGTGGGCGTCGCGGGTCATGGAATACTACCGGCTGTTCGGCGGCGCTGATTTCCTGCGACGGCTCTACCCCACCCTGCGCGACCTGGACGGCTGGTGCCGACGCCACGTGAACGTCGAGGGGCTGCTGGACCGGCTGCCTTTCTTCAACTGGCTTGACTGGACGCCGGTGGACATGCGCGGGGCGAATCTCGGCACCAACGCCTTCTGGCTGCACATGCTGGACGACCTCGCCGAGATGGCGGGGATCCTGGGCGTGCCGTCGGAGGGCGCCGCCTGGGCGGGGAAGGCTGCCGCCCTCAGGGAAACCCTCCGGGAGCGGTACTGGAACGCGGAGCGCGGCCTGTTCGTGGACAGCATCTATCGGGGAAGGCAGACCGGTGTCGCCAGCGAGATAGGCAACGCGGCGGCGCTGCTCTTCGGTGTCCTCCCCGCCGGGGACCCCCGGACTGCACGGGTCGCGGCGCACCTCGGCGCGAATGACCGCTCCATCGCTCCCGCGACGCCACTTTTCTTCCATTATGTAGCGCAGGCCCTGTTCGAGGCCGGGACCGCGGGGAGCGCCCTGGCTGCCCTTCGGCTGATCACGGCGCGGTTCGGCCGCATGGTGGCCGAGTCAGGGACAATCTGGGAGGGATGGAGCAGGCACGCGATGCTCCCCCACATCACCGAGACCAGCGGTGTGCCCGACATGGTGCCCGGCGGCAACATACCGGGTGCGGTCCCCTACCACAGGCCGTGCGCCATCTCCCTTGCCCACTGCGGGGGCCTCGGGGCGGGCTTCCTCCTCCTCACCGAGGTGCTGGGCATCAAGCCGCCGGCCCCGGCTTCGACGGCTGCGTGATACGCCCGCGCATCGAGCTGCTGCCGAGGGCCGCCGGGACGTTTCCCTCCTCCCGCGGTCCCGTCAGCGCCGGCTGGGAGCACGCGGGCGGCCAGGTACGGGTGTTCGCGGAAATGCCTGCCGGCACGAGCGGCGAGCTGCGTCTCGCGTCCGGCACGCACCCGCTGCCGGCCGGCCGCAGGACCGAGATCACCGTCATGCCTTGACAGCGCCGGCGCGAACAGACACTGTCTGAGCCGAGGCAGCGGGTGCGGTTTTCACTTCACATCGACATTCCCCCCGGAGAATGCAGGAAAGCGCCGCCCGCCTGGACGCCCTTGCCTCCGGCGGATGCGCGGACCGGGTTCCCGTGGCCTTCTGCATCGTTGCCCGCTCCTTTGCCCACGCACTGGGCGCCGACTACGACGAGTTCGTGAGCGATCCGGAGACGCACTACGTCATGAGCCTCGCCTTCCACAAGTTCCACGCGGAAAGGGTCCGTGACGACTTTCTCACCGGCCCCGTCCTCGCGGTCAGCCCGTTCTTCGACAACGTGGTGAACGCCTCCGCGTTCGGCGCCCAGGTGGTGCGCCCGCGCGGGGAGACACCGCGCGCCCTGCCGGTCATCCACGCGGTGGAGGAGATGGATGCCATGGAGGTGCCGGGGCCCGAGGACGGGCTCTGGGGGACCCTCGTGCGGTGGTGGCAGGCCTTTGCGGAGTTCGCGGAACAGACCGAGGTGACCATCGGTGGCCTGCCCGGGCGGATCGAGGCGGCGCCGCTGTCCATCGGGGGCGAGGGACCTCACATGGTCGCCATCGACCTGGTGGGCACCGATTTCTACTGGTGGCAGGTCGAGTATCCCGACGAGTGCCGCGCCTTTCTCGCCAAGATCACCGACGGGATGATCGCCGCGGAGAAGCACTTCCGGCGGATCGACCCGAGGCCGCGCGGCTCCTACGGGCTGGCCGAGGACTCCGCCCAGGCGATGTCGGCGGCGATGTTCCGGGATTTCTGCATCCCCTGTGACGAGAGGATGTACGATGCGTTCGGGCGCGGGCTGGCCGACGGCCGCGGCATGCACATGTGCGGCCGCAGCATGCACCTGCACCAGGCGTTGACCGAAGACCTGCACATATCGAGCTTCAACGTGTTCGGGTGCCTCGTGGAGCCGGAGGTGGCCGCGGCGAACCTCGGCGGAAAATGCCGGCTCTGGGGCAACGTGGACCCGCTTCTCCTGCTCAACGGGAGCGCGGCGGAGGTCGGGGCGGCGTCGGAGCGCTGCCTGGAGGCCATGGCGCCGTTCGGCGGGTTCACGCTCGGTGACGGGGCGAACGTGTGCCCCGGCACTCCCCTGGAAAACCTCGACGCGGTGGTTGCCGCCGCGGAGCGATACGGCGCGGGCGCGAAAGGACGACAATGACGGTTGCGAGGAACAGGGTGGTTTCCATCGAGTACACGCTCACCGGTGAAGACGGGTCAGTGCTCGATACCTCGCGCGGCGACGAGCCGATCTCGTACGTGCACGGCTCGGGGACTCTCGTGGACGCGCTGGAAGCTGCCATGGAAGGCAAGGGGCCGACCGACACGGTCAGCCTGACCCTGACGCCGGACCAGGCCTACGGCGTGCGGGATGATGCCATCGTCTTCACGCTTCCGCGCGCGCAGTTCGGCGCGGGGGAGGAGCCCGAGATCGGCATGCAGATCATGCTGCAGGGTGACGGGGACGGCCGCGTGGTCACCGTGGTGGCGATGGACGAGAACGAGGTCACCGTGGACGGCAACCATCCCCTGGCAGGACTGACGCTCACCTTCGACGTCGAGATCGTCGACGTGCGCGAGGCAACGGCGGAAGAGATCGAGCACGGCCACGCCCACGACGGGGATTCAAAACATGAACACTAAGGGGCGCCTCTCGTACATCCTTGTCCTCGGCGCCCTTCGCCATCCTTGGCGTCCCACGGCACCCCGCGCTTACCACCGTTCGTAGCGCAGGATCTTCTCCAGCGGAAGCCTGTTTTTCGGGACGGGGCTCGGATCGGCCGGCCATCCCAGCGGCATGAGCTGCACCACGCGCACCTGGCGCGGGATGTGGAGAATCTCCAGGACCATCGACTCGTCGAACGAGCCGATCCAGCACGTTGCCAGGCCCTCGGCGGCGGCGGCGAGGGTGAGGTGGTCCATGGCGATGGCCACGTCGATGGGGTACGCGGCCTGGCCGCAGCGCATGATCCTGCCGTCGGTCTCGGCGCAGCAGGCGAGAAGCACCGGCGCGGTCCCGATGAACGGCTGCCGCGCGGCGTCGATGGCGATGCGCCGCCGCACGGCCGCGTCCCGCACCGCGACGAACCGCCATTCCTGCACGTTGCGCGCCGACGGCGCGAGCCGCGCCGCTTCGAAGATCCGCTCGAGGAGGGCATCCTCGACGGGCCTGTCCAGGAAGGAGCGGACGCTCTTTCGCGTGCGGACTGCTTCGTAGACATCCATGTCGCTCACTCCTTTCCCAGCTCGGCCAGCCTCTTTTCGATCTCCGTGAGCTGCCGCCGCAGGCGATCGATGCTCTTCTCGATGCGTTCCCGCTCTTCCTGGAGCGCCGCGCGGGGGTCCCGCGGCGGGGCCCGCGTGCCATACTTCGTCTTGACCATGTCGGGGCTGTGACCCGCGATCAGCTCCTCCTGGGCCCGGCCGCGCGCCTTGTCGTCACGGATGCCGGTGATGGTCCGCATGTTCTCGAAACCCACCCGGGGGTCGAGGTCCAGCGTGTGCGCCCTGATGATGACGTTCGCGCTGGCGCGGGGAAGGCCCAGGACGCGGTCGAGGTAGTCGGGATAGCTCGTCCCGTGCTTCTCGCACAGCCCGTGGGCCTCCACGAGCAGCGCGCCGAGCTCCTTCATGAGCGTGCCGCTGCCGGCAAGGCACTTCTCCTTGATCTTCTTCGTGAGCGCCGTGAACTCCCCGATGGTGTCGAACGGGTTGCTGTAGATCCCTTTCTCCTCGGCCTCGAACAGCAGGGTATGGAGGAGGTTCCAGAACGCCGTGGTGTGCGTGCGCACCGAGACCGGCGTCGCGGCGGTGGTGAACTGGATGTGGTGCGCGTACTCGTGGATGGCCGTGTACATCATCTCGTTGTCGTTCTTGAAGTTCCTGTTGTGGATGATGATCTCGCGGGTCGCCGGCTTGTACAGGCCGTGCACCTTGCGGCTCTTCTTGCCGGACATGATGACGGTGAAATCGTGCGCGGTCTTCCGGAGCTTCAGGAGGAGTGCCTTGACCTGGTCGTTGCTCACGCTCGGGTGATGATAGCAGATTAAGGAAAATTAACAATCGTCCAACACATCCACAATGTATCGTGGGTATCTTGTGGACAGGAGGTGCAGACACGTGATGCATCGCAACGCGAAACGATTGATACTCCCGGTGCTGGCACTCGCCCTTGTCGTGCCGTCTTTCCTGTTCGGGTACGGCAGGGCCGAGAAGACCGGCGGGACGGCGATCGCGCAGAGCGCCTCTTCCTCCCCCACGGATACGCAGGCGATGGCGGAGGCCACGAAGAACCTCTCCGTCATCCAGTACTCTTTCCGCGAGGTCGTCAGGACCATCCTCCCCGTGGTTGTCGAGGTCGACGTCCAGGAGCAGTCGCAGGCGTCCCCGTCGACGAATCCCTTTGATTTCTTCAACCAGGCGCCCGGGCAGCGGACGGGGCGTCCAGCCGCGGATCCAGGAAGGCCTGGGGTCCGGCATCATCGTGAAGAGATCGGGGGACACCTACTACGTCCTCACGAACAACCACGTCGTTGACGGCGCCACCACGATCACGGTGAAGCTCTCCGACGGCACCTCGGTGAAAGCGCGCGCGGTCGGCACCGACCCGCGCAAGGACCTCGCCGTGATCTCTTTCACGAGCAAGGACACCCTTCCCCTCGCCAGCCTCGGCGATTCCAGCGACCTGGAGGTCGGGGACCTCGTCCTCGCCGTGGGAAGCCCGTTCGGCTTCGAGAACACCGTCACCATGGGCATCGTGAGCGCGCTGGGACGCTCGGGGCCGAGCTCCTCCACGCAGAGCACGGACTACATCCAGACCGACGCGTCCATCAACCAGGGCAACTCCGGCGGGGCGCTGGTCAACATCAAGGGCGAGGTCATCGGGATCAACACGTGGATCGCGGCGCCCACCGGCGGCAGCATCGGCCTCGGTTTCGCCATCCCGGTGAACAGCGCCAAGAAGGCGATCGACGACTTCATCACCAAGGGCAAGGTGGAGTACGGGTGGCTGGGAGTGACCGTGAGTGATCCCACCGGTGACACCATCCCGGGCGTCGCCAAGGACCTGAAGGTGGACACCCTCAAGGGGTCACTCGTGGCGAACGTGTACAAGGGCTCTCCTGCCGACAAGGCGGGGCTCCTCCCCGGGGACTATGTCACGCGTGTGAACGGGCAGGACGTGAAGGACACCACGAAGCTGATCCAGACCGTCGGGGACCTGCTCGCCGGGAAGAGCTATGACTTCGAGCTCGTGCGCAACGGGGAAAGGGTGAAGCTGTCCGTGAAGCTCGGCGTCCGGCCGGCGGACGGCAGTGACACGCTCTCCACCAGGTCGCTGTGGCCCGGGCATCACGGTGGTCCACATCAACGAGCAGGTCCGCCAGCAGCTCGCGCAGGCAGGGGATGACAGCATTCCCAAGGGCGTGGACGGCATCATGGTGGCTCTCCTCAACACGCAGGCGCAGGACCCGACGCCGGCTGCCATCGCGGGGCTGAAGGTGCTGGACGTGATCAGCCAGATCAACGGGAAAGACATCCACACGGCCATGGATTTCTACCGCGGCCTGAATGACAGGTCGAAGAACACTCTCACGATAAAAGTGGACCGCCAGGGGACCGACGTCACCATCACGCTCCCCCGTTAGCGAGCCAGGAGTGCACGGAGGCCGCCCCGCGGGCGGCCTCTTTCTTTCGGCTGCCCCCTCAGCCGCGGCGAACGCCGGCCCTGCGGGAGAGGACCCTCTTCACGGTCTCCGCGACCGCCTGGAGATCCAGCGGCTTTTCCAGCAGCGCCGCGGCGCCCTGCCCCAGGAGGTCGCGCGCCGAGCCGTCGCTCGTGTACCCCGTCGTGACGACGACCCTGACGGTGGGGCAGACCTCGCGCAGGCGCGACAGGCATTCGCGTCCGCCCATCACGGGCATCATCAGGTCGAGGATGACGAGGTCGACAGCGCTCCCGTCGCCGAAGCGCGCGAGCGCTTCCTTCCCATCCCCGGCAGCAATGACCTCGTAACCGCAGGCGACGAGCGTCCGCGTGACGACGTCGCGGACCTGGGGCTCATCGTCGACCACGAGGATCCGCCCGTGCCCCGCGGCGAAGTGCGGGGTCGCGGTCCGCGGGTCACGCGGGCTTTTCCGGCGCTCCGCGCGCGGGAAGTAGAGGTCGAACGCGGCCCCGTTCCCCGGCTCGCTGTGCACGTCGATGGAACCGTGGTGGCTGGACACGATGCCGTACACGACGGCGAGCCCCAGGCCTGTCCCGCTGCGGGCGCTCTTCGACGTGACGAAGGGGACGAAGAGCCGCTCCAGCTGCGCCGCGGTCATGCCGATGCCGGTGTCCCTGACGTGCACGTGCACGTAGGCACCCGGGCCGACCGTCATGTAGCGCCCGGCGCGCGCATCGGCGATCTCCTCGTTGGACGTCTCGATGGTCAGCGTCCCGGCAGGCCGCCCGACGCCCGGGTCATTCATGGCGTCCCGCGCGTTGACGCAGAGGTTCACCAGCACCTGGCTCATCTGGTTCGGGTCAGCCTCGACGTTCCAGAGGCTCGGGGACAGCCGCAGGTCGATGGTGATCTCGGGCGGGAACGTGCGCTTCAGGATCGCCCACGTCTCCCTGATGACCTCGTTCAGCGACAGGATCTGCAGGGCACCGCTCGCCTGGCGCGTGAAGAAGCGCAGCTGGCGCGTCAGGCCGATCCCCCTCTCCGTTGCCGCCTTGATCTCCATGAGGTCGTGGCTCATCTCCTCGTTGCCCCGCGCATCCTGCATGAGAAGCTGGAGGTAGCCGCTGATCGCGGTGAGGAGATTGTTGAAGTCGTGGGCGATGCCGCCGGCAAGCTGCCCCAGGGCATCCATCTTCTGCGCCTGCAGGACCTGCGACTGCAGGCGCTTGCGTTCCGTCCTGTCGCTGAAGGAGGTCATCACGCCGATGACCTCTTCCGCCTCGTTGCGGATGAGCGAGGTGGAGACCTCGACGCTGACGGGCGTCCCGTCCCTGCGCCGCGTGTCGAGCTCGCCCCGCCAGCCCTCGGCAGGCGGGAGCTCCAGGAGCGTCCTGCGGGCATCCTCCTCCGGCCAGAGGCTGGAGAGCGGGGACCCGATGCAGTCGGCGGCCGACGCGAAGCCCCAGAGCGAGAGGAAGGACGCGTTGACCCACGTCACCCTTCCTTCCCTGTCGGCAATGAGGATGCCGTTCGTGGAGGTGTCGAGGGCGTGGTTCTTGACCAGCAGCTCGCGGCTCTGCGTCTCCAGCGCGGTGGAAAGCGCGCGACGCATCTGCTCCTGGTCGTTGAAGAGCTGGGTCTCCCTTTCCTTCATGTAGCCCTGCAGCAGGGCTGCCGCCGCCGCGTCACCCCGGGCGAGCCGCTCGCGCGCCGCGGAAGCCTCCGCCGAGAAGATCCCGCGGAGGAAATCCTGGAACGCAACGACCAGGGCCAGGAGGGGCTTCTCGCCGATGCCCTCCTGCACGAGGCGGCGGCCGCAGGCGACGGGATCCGTGGAGGGGGGATCGTCGAGGAAACCGACAAACTGGCTCGCCAGCTCCTCGCCGAGCGCCGAGAGGCGGCGCGGGTGGAGAAAATAGCGGTTCTCGAACGCGGTCTGCCGGAGGCAGGCGTCGAACGCTGCCGCGAGCTGAGCGTGTGAGTTCCTGAGCGTCCCGACGTCCTGGCTCATTGCGTGCCAGGGAAATCATCGCGAAATAGGGGCGAGTGAGCAAGTCATGTCGATCCGGCCGGGCCGGGGGGCACGATCATTCCGGCGCGTGCGCCCGCATGGCATCGATCACCTCGTCTCTCCACGTGGTGGAACTCCTGTGACGACTGTACACTCTTCCTGAGACGTCTTCGAGCAGCTTGCACGACCGCTGCCGCCGGATCGACACGAGAAGGGGATCAAGAGGGCACAACCATGGGTCCGAATCTCTGCGCGCGCTGCATGCGAAGCCTCGAGAACGAGGAAGAGCTGCATGTCCTCATCAGGACCTGCCGGAAATGCTTCTTCACGGTCCTGGCATCACGGGACTCCGTGGTGGCGGCCTACCTGGAATCACTTCGCATGCCGGCGGCCCTCGTTGCCCAGGACCAGACGGTCCTTTCCGCGAACGGGAAGTTCCAGGGCATGGCGACGAACGGCTCTGTCGTGGGGCTCAAGCTCGGCGAAGCGCTGGAATGCATGTACACGCCCATACTCGGCCGATGCGGCGACACGGTTGCGTGCCTCCTCTGCCGCCTGAAACGCGCCGTGGAAAGCACGTGGATCACGGGGAAAGGGCTCCGCGGGGTTGCCTTCAGCTTCCCGCACAAGGCAGAAGGCCGCAGGAGCTACAGCATCATGACCGAGATCGTCGCCGGCGCGGTCCTGCTCCTGGTGGGACCGGACACGACAGGGAACTGAAGACCGAGCGGCTTGAAAAGCGTTGCCGGCGATCGTCATGCAATAGGGCTCCGCCAACAACGTCTGTGGATGTGTGACAAGATCCATGACGACATCCATCTGCAATGTCCGTGTTTTTGACGGTGAGCGCGTCTTCGACGGTCGGAATGTTACTGTCAGTGGCGCAACGATAGAGGCCGTTGGTGGCAAAGTGCCAGCGGGAGCAACCACCATCGATGCCCAGGGCGGGACGTTGCTGCCTGGTCTCATCGACTCTCATGTTCACACGGACATTGATGGCCTTCATGATGCGCTGCGGTTTGGCGTCACGACTGAATTGGAGATGCAGGGACACTGGACATCCAGACAGCGCAGGAAGATTGCGGAACGGGACGACATGGCGGATCTTCGCTCCTCGGGCATGGGCGTCACGCCGCCCGGGGGGCATCCTTCTCAATACATGAAATCGAGCAATAACCTGCTCATCAGGTTCTTCTTCCACTTCCCGTTTGTCTCCACCCCCGAAGAAGCGATCAGATTTGTGGATGCGCAGATTGCCCACGGAGCCGACTATGTCAAGGTCTTCATCGAAGAGGGAACCACTGTCGGCTTTCCCGGGCTTCGCGTTATCAGCGATGAGACACTCACGGCGGCCGTACAGGAAGCTCACCGTCTTGGCAAGATGGCTATCGCCCACGTGACGAGCCTTGAGGGTGGCGTGAGGGCCATCGTGGCCGGAATCGATGGGCTGGCACACCTGTTCTTCGACCACCAGCCTTCCCCGGACCTGATCGCCTCCATTGCATCCCGCGGAGTGTTTGTTACTCCAACCCTCGTCACGCTCTCCACTGCGTTCGGCAACAGCGCAAGCGCGTTGGCCTCAGATGAACGAGTGTGTTCACGGCTGAGCCGGAAGTGGCTTGATTCCCTGGCGCGAAGCATGAACGTCTACCCTCAAGGCAAGCTGAAGGACGCCTTCGCCAGTGTCCTGGCCCTCCACAGGGCAGGTGTGGACATTCTTGCAGGCAGTGATGTCTCGGAGCCTCTGCCCATCCTCGGCGGACTTGCCCATGGTGCGAGCCTGCATCATGAACTCCAGCTCCTGGGAGCGGCCGGACTGACTCCCGTCGAGGCGCTCAAGACGGCCACCACGTCCCTGCGCGTCGATTCGGACTCAGTGACCGTGGTCGCATAGTGCCTGGTGCCAGAGCAGACCTGCTGCTGGTCAAAGGTGATCCGACCACCACGATCAGTGACACGTTGAATACCCGGGGCGTTTGGAGACGGGGTATCAAGCTCAACGTGTCAGCCTGATTTGCCAGACTGGGGCTTACCGCGAAACAGGTAGTCCATGAATATCTCGGTCGCCCTGCCCGTTCCGTCCTCTGCGCGAATGCGCCTCCCGATGGATTGCGCCTTTTCGCGCATGTCAGTGTCCGTTACTGCCTGTCGAATGGCGTCCGCAAGAAGCTCCGCGGTCAGCTCCCTGAAGGGAATCGAACGAGGTCCGACTCCGAGAGCCTCGATTCTGCGCGCCCAGCTCGGTTGATCGGCCAGAAACGGCGTCAGCATTGAAGGCACCCCTGCGCGAAGGCCTGCACCCGTTGTGCCCGCCCCGCCGTGGTGAACAACCGCGGACACGCGGGGGAAAAGCCAACCATGCGGAATGCCGCCGACACTGAAGGCATAGTCGGGCAGCCTGCGGCCCTCCCCGATGCCCGCCCAGCCTGAGAGCAGGATGCCGCGCTGGCCAGAGAGCTCCAGCGCCTTGAGGATCATCGAGAGAGTTGCCTCAGCGTTGCCGGCCGTCATGCTTCCAAATCCGACATAGATGGGAGGCGGCCCCTTCTCGAGAAAGGAGACGAGGTCAGGCGGCGGAGCCCAGCCCGGGGCGGATCGGCAAACCAGTAACCCGTCACGTGGATTCGCTCTGGCCAGTCCGCGGGACGCGGCAGGACGGCGGGACTGTAGGCGTAGAGGATCGGCATCTGCTTCTGGTCTCGCAGCTTCGAAAGGCCAAGAAACGGCAAGGCAGGGAGGTCCAGCAAGCCGCGCCGCAACTTCGAGTCGTACCTCCTCGCGACCTGCCAGACGAATTGTTCACTCAGGCGCCAGAGCGCCGAGTTGACCAGCCATCCTCGATCCTTGCCGCTGCCCAGGAGAAAGCTCGGGAAGGCTTGGGTCCTCGTGATGGGAAAAAGCATCGCGGCCACGCTCGGGATCCCGAGCTTCTGCGCATACGCATAGAATGGGACCCAACTGCTCTTGTAGATGATGGCCTCTGAGCGTTCAACCGCGCGCAAGGTGTCGACATCGAGCCTTTCAAAGAACGCTTCCCGCTTCTTCCTGTCTGCGCCTTGTTTGATGATCGCAACAAGATTCCCCGATCCAACAGCGGCCGCCACTTCGTCGCTTGCCATCAGGGACTTGTACGGATTCCCCAAAGGCGCAAACTCGACGCCATAGGAGGCAGCCAATGGCGCGAAGTAGGGCACTCGCTGCCAGTCTCACGGTGTGCCCCCGCTGCTTCAGACGCACGGCGAGCGCAAGGAAGGGCTGGGTGTCGCCCCTGGCGCCGATGGTCAGCAGCGCTATCTTCATTCCTGACCACCCCGCTCGCCGCCCGTCCGACCCGCAACGTCGCCATTCCACTGGAGGCCCATCTGCTTTCCAGGAACCTTGTTCCTGAATCGGACAGACGGATGCCCAAACCCTCCTATGGCGAAGATCCTCTCGTGTGGATTCAGAGAAAGGAGACGTCGAATCCCCT
Organism: uncultured Spirochaetota bacterium; assembly: GCA_963768665.1. Classification (GTDB taxonomy): domain Bacteria; phylum Spirochaetota; class Spirochaetia; order SZUA-6; family Fen-1364; genus Fen-1364. The sequence goes on from CAVYIU010000013.1 coordinate 34,743, forward strand.
TGTTCCTGTTGAAGATCATCTGGTTTCCAACGAGGTTTCGGCATCCCAGACCCTTCACCTGCACAGAGAGGGACATGTTGTACAGGACGCACTGGGCGCTTTCAAGTGACAAGGGAGTCCGCCCATCGCCTACCACGCAAACAAGGGCGACGGGCCTGCTGGCATACCCTTTGCCTCTCTTGACGGCGGTCTCAAGTTTCGGGAGGGCCTTGCTGAACTCGTCGCGCAGGGAGCGTGGCGCGAGAGCCACCATGGCACGGATCAGCCGAGGGCGGAACACCAACTGGTATATTCTTTTCGAAAACTGAAATGCTGCCGTGTCGAAGGCTTCGATGATTTCCGGGTCATCAACGGCGATGAACCGGAGATGGAAGTTGTGCGTCGGGGCGTAGGCGCCCCAGGAAATGATCTCTTCCAGCGTCGTTCTGGCGAGCGGCTCGTCCTTGAACGATCTGATTGTCCGACGTTGCATGAAGAGCTCTTCGAGCTGGTGTGGCGACGGCAGGCTGGCTGGATCAAAGTCGACAGGAAGGATACCGTCCCAGGAGAGCGCCTTTTCCGGGCACGTGGCGATGCACTGGGTGCAGGTGCTGCAGGCCTCGAAGTCGATCGTGACTTTCTTGCCGACGAGAGACATGCAGTGCTCGTGGCAAACCTTCACGCACGATCCGCAGCCCGTGCACTTCCCGCTTTCGACGAAGACCATGATGCGCTCCCCAGAGCTTGAGGCTCTGCCAGCGGCTCACCAAACCAACGAATCCTGAATGACAGCAGCAGCGGAATGCAGACCGCCGGGAGCAGCGAGCACAGCGCCCCCGTGTCGACCACCTTCCGGTCTTCCTGAATCCGGCTTCCTGCGAAAGAAAGACACAGTCGTCATTACCGAGGTATCAATCATGCTGGCGCAGTGCAGGAGTGCAGGAGAGCAGGATAATGAGAACCGGGGTCCGGTTACGGATCCAGGCGACGAACTCTTTTGTATACCGAGATCTCGTGCGTCCAGCCTGACTCGAACAGGCGACCCACAGCTTAGAAGGCTGTTGCTCTATCCAACTGAGCTATGGACGCGTGTCGGGATGAGTGGATTCGAACCACCGCTCTCCTGCTCCCAAAGCAGGCGCCTTAGCCGCTAGGCTACATCCCGGAGACTCCCCTGCGATGCGCACGCGCGCCGGGAGTGCGTGGGCGCCACGCTACGTCTTCTCGTTCGGACGGTCAAGGTGCCGTCTCTCACGCTTCCCCGGTCAGCTCCTTCAGGAACTTGGCACGGTCCGCGCCTTCCTTCAGGACCACCAGGAGCGTATCGTCGCCCCCCAGCGTCCCGATCACGTCGGTGATCTTCAGGAGATCGATGCCGTACGCGATGCCCGGGGCATGGCCCATCTTGGTCTTCACGACAGCGAGGTTGCCGGAGAACTGGATCTCGACGATCTCCCTGCGAAGATCGTCGCGGATGAACGGGTCCTGCGCCGCCTCCTGGGGAGGATCCACGGTATAGACGTACTCGCCGTTGCCGTCGGGGACACGGGCAACGCTCAGGAACTTCAGGTCGCGTGAAAGGGTGGCCTGCGTGACCTCGACACCCTCCCTCTCCAGCCGCTTGAGGAGCTCTTCCTGGCTGTGGATCTTTTCTGCATGCAGTATGCCGTGGATCAGGCGCCGCCGCGCTTCCTGGCTCTTCAGAACTGGCCTCCTTGCCGGGCGTTCGAGTCCATCGCGTGAAGCTTCCGGTTCAACGGATTTTTATGAATGTAATGAATCAAAATGCACCGCGAACGCCCTTGTCAAGGGGCAGGTGCGGCCGGCGGAAGGGAAGGGACGCGGTTCGGAGAAGAGCGGCGGCCGTGGCAACGACCGCCGTCCCGCAGTCTCAGGAATAGACGAGGTTGCCGCCGAGGTACCCAAGGACGATCACGATACCGGTGCTCAGGACCCAGAGCACGAGCGCGCCGATGTGACGCGGCTGGCGCCAGGGCCGGAGGCCTCGTCCTCGGTCTCTCCCTCGCGGCGACGCCCGAGCAGGAGGCTGAAGAGGAGCGTGACGAACAGCACACCTGCGAGGATCATCTTCGCTATGATGGTCGGCTCCCAGTGCGCGGCGCGGAAATATTCCCAATCCATGAAGCCGAAAAATGCAACGGGAACGACGCTGACGACGGCGAGCATGGCGCAGTGCCACGCGGTGAGCCGCAGCCTCACCCGGCGGAAGATCAGGGACACCAGCGCGAACGCGAGTGTCGCCATGGTCAGCCCGACGGTAACGTGGGTCACCATGGGATGAATGGGGTGGGTGTATCCGAGCTTTTCGAGGAATCCATAAAACGGGTGGAACATGCCTCAGATATACTCACAGTTTCTCCCGGGGGAAAGTGGCCTCGACTTTTCCCGGCGCGCGGCTTAGATTTCGACCTGCCAGAGCCCGAGCAGCAGGGGAGCGGAGGAAATCGATGCCCGGTTCAAAGCGCGCAGGAGAGCCTGACACGAGGCGCGGGAAGAGTGCCGCCGGGACACCGCGGAAGGCCCGGCGGTTGTCGGGCCCCGCGGCGTCGGCGCGCGCCCTGCGGATCGTCACGGCTCTCTCCCGGGAATACCCGGATGCCCGCTGCATGCTCGACCACGCAAACCCGTTCCAGCTCCTCGTCGCCACGATCCTCGCCGCCCAGTGCACCGACGAGAGGGTGAACATGGTGACGCCGGCGCTCTTCGCGCGATTCCCCACGCCTTCCGCGATGGCCGCCGCCGACATCGGCGAGCTGGAGGGACTGGTCCGGTCCACGGCTTCTTCCACAACAAGGCGAAGAGCATCAAGGGAGCGTCAGAGGCGCTGGCCACGAGGTACCCGACGCGGTTCCCCGACACCATGGACGACCTGCTCACCCTGCCGGGCGTCGGCCGCAAGACGGCAAACGTGATCCTCGGCACCTGCTTCCACGAGCCTGCAATCATCGTCGACACGCACGTGAGGCGCGTGGCCCAGCGCCTGGGCCTCGCCGCGAGCGAGGACCCGGACACTATCGAGGAGGAGATGCACGCCATCCTCCCGGAGGCGCAGTGGACCATCGCGTCGAACACCCTCACTTTCCACGGGCGGCGCTGCTGCGCGGCGCGGAACCCGGCCCACGAACGCTGCCCGGTGCGCGCCCTGTGCGACGCGCGGGACATCTGAGCGGGCGGAACGGGAGATGGCAAGCGTCAGGGTGAACGGCAGCCCCGGGATCTACGAGACGAACCTGAACACGTCGATCCTCAACGTCCTGTTGAAGAACAAGTTCCCCATCCAGACCTATTGCGGCGGCCGCGCCCAGTGCGGGAGGGACCTGATACGCATCATGTCCGGTGCCGAGTTTCTCAGCCCGCGGCGGGAGAGCGAGACGCGAAGGCTCGCGTCGCTCGCATCAGAGGGAGAGCCGTCCGGCGCTGACATGCGTCTTGCGTGCCAGACCTACGTGCGCGGCGACGTCGTCATCGAGGTGATCCATCGACAGGGGAACCCGACCGGCGCTTGATTTCCCCCTTCGCAGTGATATATTACCACTAGATGGTCACCCGGCTGCGCCGACACTTCCTCATTCTCGCGACTGCCGCGATACTCGTGTCGTGCGGTGACCAGCCGCTGTTCATGTCGCTGGGCAGCAGCCCCCCCGACCTGCAGATCTCCTCGGTGACTGACGGCCAGATCATCGCCAAGGGTGCGATGCTTCCCCTCACCGTCAACGCCCAGGACGCGTCCAAGGAAAAGGACGTCGAGGTCGAAGTGACGGTCACGTCGGCGGCAGGAAGCGTCGTGTTCCACGACCGGTCGCCGGCAACGCTGAACGAGCTCACGAACGTTTCGCTTCCCGCGGGAATCGATACCGGATTGTACCGCCTGGACGTCGTGGTCTACACCGGCGGTGAGGTCTCGCAGAAGAAGACATCCTCGTTCTTCGTGGCAGCGGATGGCTGGAAGATCGTGGGCGTCTCGAGCTTTCCCCCGCTCATCACCACGAGGGCGAGCGTCATGCTGAAGGCGGACCTGCAGTATCCCGCCAACGCTGATCCGTGGCTGCGATGGTCATGGAAGGGCAAGGCCATAGCGAAAGGGCTCCTCTCCGAGGGATATGACCAGATCCTGTGGGTGGCTCCTTCCGACGAGGGCGTCTATACGATAACGCTCGAGATGTTCCCCAGTGCCCCGGCCGACGGTGACTATGCCTTTCTCTCGTCGGTCCTGCTTTCCACGGACGTCTTCGTCACCAGCGGCAAGGCGCAGGGCAGGGGCGACCTCGGACCGGAGTCGTCCTACCTGTCGCTGCTGCACCTGCAGGCCAACCTCAATGACTCCGGCACGGGCGCGAAGGCGAACGGGATCACGGCCGCCGTTCCCGTCGGTGCGCCGACGATCGTCTCGCTGGAAGACGGGTTTGGCTACAGCCTGGACGGGAAGACGGGCATCCGCATCCCGTGGCTGCCGCTCCCTGCGCTGAACGGCACGATGAAACCGTTCACGATCAGCATCGGCGTCGCCCTGGATAACCCCTCCGCCGGTGGCCGCCTCCTCCTGGCGCAGTCCAGCGACCAGGGCGTCACCCTCGCCATCACCATCGACCCTGGCACGGGGGCTCCCCACGCTGTGCTCACCGCGGCGGGCCAGGCCGCGTTCGACATCCCGTGGAACGGCCAGCCGCTCGTTGCCAGGAAACGCGCCCTCATCTCTCTCAGCCTCACCCCGCAGGGAACGTCGCTGACCGCCCAGTGGTTCCTCGACGGTGAACAGCAGTCCTTCTCGACGGCAGCGCTCACGGTGAGCGGGCTGAACCAGAAGGGATCGCTCACGATCGGCGGTGACCAGGGCTTCGCGGGAGTCGTGGACGAGTTTGGCGTGTACGTGGCCGACGCCTCCGGAAAGCCATCCACAGATCCCGACCTGTACCAGAGGTCACAGTCCGACCTCTACGGGACGAGACTCGTCTTCGCGGATGGCTTTGATGCCGCCACCCTTTCCAGCAGCTTCACGGCCGAGGGAAGCGCGCCCTTGTACGCCGGAGCGATTTCCCTCGGCGCCGGGAGCGCGCTGGGCCTTCCCCCGCTGAAGCTGGACGGCACCGGCATCACCGTGACGGCTTCTCTCACGCAGGATTCAGCGCGCGCCGCCATGCTCGTGGCGCAGTGGGAAGGCAGCAACGCGCAGGCGGCGCAGACGCCGCTCACCGCCGGTGGGACCCTCCTGCAGTTCGGCGTGGGAGCCGACGGGCATTCCCTGGTCGTCGGGACAGGCTCTTCGCCGAAGACCATCACGCTCGCGCCGCCGCCGGAGGCAGGCACGCGTCTCCTCCTCACCCTGGAGAACCCCTCGAACGCCGTGGCTCCCCTCGCGCTGACCCAGGTCCTTGCTGTCACGGACAAGGAATAGCGGCGTCAGACCGCGGCAGGCGTCCCTGCGTTCACGTGATCATCTTCCTGAGAAGCGGGTCCCGCCTGCGCCAGTCCTTGTCCACCTTCACGCGCATGTCGAGCTTGACCTCGCAGGGAAACAGCTCGGAGAGCTCCCGCTCCGCGTCGCGGACGATGGCCTTGATCCGCTCCCCTCCCCTTCCCACCACGATCCCCTTCTGTGACTCGCGTTCCACGCAGATGAAGCCGCGCGCCCAGAGGGCTTCGCCGCGCATCTCGATGTCCTCCATGCGGACGTACAGCGCGTGGGGCACTTCCTCGCGCGTCTGCAGCATCGCCTTCTCGCGCACGATCTCCGAGATGCGGAAGTCCGGTGTCTGGTCCGTGTAGTAGTCTTCGGGATACATCCTGTCCCCCTCGGGGGCCAGGGCGAAGAGCTTCTCGCGGACGGCGTCCAGCCCGGTCCCGGCGAGGGCGGAGATCGCGCACTGCCCTGCCTGCGGGAGCGCCGCCCCGATTTCCGCGCGCAGGGCGTCCAGGACGACCCCGGGGGTGTCGCACTTGTTCAGCGCCACCACGATCGGGCAGGGCGCCCGGCGGAGAACCTCGAGCAGCGCGCGCTCCTCCTCGCCGGCCGCGCGCGAGACGTCGACCACGTAGAGGGCCGCGTCCACGTCGGGAAGGGTCGCGGTGACCAGGTCGGTCATGTAACGGTTGAGCTTCTTCTGGGAGAGGTGGTACCCCGGCGTGTCGATGAACACGATCTGCCCCCGCGGGTCGTTGAGGATCCCGCGGACGCGCGTGCGCGTTGTCTGCGGCACTGGTGAGACGATGGAGATCTTGCCGCCGCAGAGGGCGTTCAGGAGCGTCGACTTGCCGGCGGACGGGCGGCCCACGATCGCGACGACGGCTGCCTTCATGGCCGGGCTGTCCCCACGCTCACCCGGGGAACTGCCGGCGGACGGCCGCGAAATCGTTGCCCAGGTCGCGGAAGATCTCCACCAGCACGGGATCGAACTGCCTGCCGCTCTGGCTGATGATCTCCTGGAATGCGCGCTCGTGGTCCCAGGCCGCCTTGTACGGGCGCTCGCTCGTGAGCGCGTCGTAGACGTCGGCGATCGACGAGATGCGCGCCGACAGCGGGATCTCCGCGGCGCTGCGGCCGTCCGGATAGCCCGCCCCGTCATACCGCTCGTGGTGGCAGAGGGCGATTGTCGCGGCCAGCGTGAGAAATGACTGCTCACCGAGCTCGCGGTCGGCCTTGTGGAGGACGTCCCAGCCGAACCGGGTGTGCTTCTTCATGATCTCCCACTCGGCCGGGTCGAGCTTCCCTGGCTTGAGGAGGATGCTGTCGGGGATGCTCACCTTGCCGATGTCGTGGAGCATGCTGGACATCGAGATGTCGTCAGCGTACTCCCGCGTGACACGGAAGCTGTAGGGCGCACGGTGGTAGACCTGGAGCGCCAGGAGGCGCGAATATTCGCAGATGCGCTGGAGGTGGAATCCCGTCTCCTGGTCCCTGAACTCGGCCAGGCGCGCGAGGCTGCGGATGGAAGCCTCCTGGGTGCGCTGGAGGATCTTCGTTCCCGCGATGATGCTGTCATTGAGGAGCTCCTGCACCTGGAGGGAATCCTTCAGCTCGGCGTTGGCAGCCATGAGGCTGGAAACATCGAAAAAGACGCCGAGAAAGGACCCGTCCAGGCAGACGGCGGAATCGTGCACCTGGAGGTGCTTCCCGGTGCCGGAAACCACCGTCAGGGGTTCCGCGCTCACCTTTCCCTGGAGTCGCGCCCTGTCCAGCTCTTCCGCGCGCGCGGAGGGATCGGCATAGAAATCAGTGCGGCGAGCCAGCTCGTCGAAGCTCCGGTGCCCCGTGAGCAGGAGAAAACCCGGGCTGGCGTAGACGAAAGCCCCCTGCTCGTCGCAGGCATACAGGGGTAGATGGAGCCCGTCTGTGAGAATGGTCAGCCCGGCGTTCGATTCCGGGGCCCCGGCGGAGCCCAGCCCTGCGAGGAGGACGCCCAGCGCATTCGTGCGCGTCGCGTGACGGCTGTCGCGGTCCTGCACGACGGCGTCGCGCAGCAGCGTTGCCGCCGCCCGCAGGTCACCGGCGTGGGCGCGAACGGCTTCCTCCGCCTCGGTCCCGTGGAGGACGAGGGCGCCCCAGGCGGCTCCCCGGGGGAGCTCCAGCGGGAGACAGTACAGGGCATCGATCCCGCCCTCGCCGGCAGGAAGCGCCATGAGGCCCGGCTCCCGGGGAAGCCCCGCGCGGGCAAGCCGCTCGCCGATGTCCGATGGCACGGCCGCCAGGGAGCCCATGGGAGCGGTGATCACGACGCCCTGCGGGTGTGATGCGTCAGCTTCCATGAGAGCGGCACCATCCAGCCCCAGCTCCTCCATGGCCCAGGCGAGGATGAAGCGGGCACGGACATCGAACGCCGCCTGGGATTCCAGGCGCTTCAGAAGTGTCGCCACGCTCATGCGTCGCCCCGCCCCACGTTGCGCCAGTACTTGCCGTAGAACAGCTCCAGCTTCCGACGCGCGTCGGTGGGGATGAAGGCGGGATCCGTCATGATGGCGTGCTCTGCCGCATGCCGGCAGGGGCAGTCGCCGCGCGAACCGAGGGAGCGCACGATGGCAGGGACCATCCGGAGGAGCGAGGCGGTGTTCTTCTTCATCGTCTCGACAACCATGCTCACGCTGACGTCCTCTCCCCCCGGCTTCCAGCAGTCGTAGTCGGTGATCATGGCGATGGTCGCGTAGCACATCTCCGCCTCCCGCGCCAGCTTGGCCTCGGGAATGGCAGTCATGCCGATGAGCTCGGCGCGCCAGGAACGGTGGAGCTCCGATTCGGCCCGGCTGGAGAACGCAGGGCCTTCCATGCACACGTACGTCCCCGTCCGGTGATGGGGATGGGACTGGGCCACCAGCACCCCGGCTATTGCCTCCCGCATGCCGTCGCAGAACGGCCGGGCGAACCCCACGTGCCCGACCACGCCATCACCGAAGTAGGTCGCCGGGCGCCGGGTGCGGTCGATGAGGGAGTCGCAGAGCACGAACTCACCCGGCGCGTACCCATCGGACAGTGAACCGACGGCGCTCACCGACAGGACCTGCTGTACGCCAAGCGATTTCAGGGCCCAGATGTTCGCGCGGGAAGGGACTTCCGAAGGAAGGTAACGGTGTCCCTTGCCGTGACGGGGCAGAAACGCAACGCCGAGCCCGTCCACGTCCGCCAGCGCGATGGGATCCGAAGGCAGGCCCCAGGGAGTCGGGACTTCCCGCTCCTCCGTCACCTTTATTCCCTCCATGGAGTACAACCCGCTTCCGCCGATCACGGCTATCCGCGCGTCCATCGCTGACACTCCCTTCCATCGCCCGCATATGTTCGATTGTGGATGTTTTCGCACAGGAACGCAAGCACCGGCGCCTCTCGTCAGCAGTCCTCGGTTTGATGCCGATGGAGCGATTTCTCATTTTGCACGATTCGCAATGGGCCGTAGTGGCCCCTTCAACGGTCCGCGCTCCTCTTGAGGGCGCAAAATGAGAATCGCTGGCCTGTCGTCGTGCCCCGCGGAGCCACACTATACGGGCGATTCGCAGTTGCCTGAAGTTTTTTCTCGCGGGGAGCGCCGGGAGGGGCTTTTTCGTTGACATCCCCCGGTGGGCATGTATAATCGAATCTTCCATTGGGAGCCTTCCGCCCCACAACCTCCAGTACCAATTGGAGGACGGAAGATTGACGGGTGGCCGGGGCAGAAATGCCCCGGCCTTTTTTTTCGGTCCCCAGCGGGACGAAGTCCTCGCGGGCGGGACGAAGTCCTCGCGGGCGGGACGAAGTCTGCGCGACGCGCCGAAGGCGACGCGGGCGGCGCATTGTCAAGCACCGCGATTTTCCTTATTGTAAAAGATAGTATGAAGATGCAGGACAAGCCCAACGAACAGGAGAGCACACCCCGCAGCGGTGATGACGGGATGGTCTTCGCGCGGATGCTCAAGTCCCGGACGGTGCTCGTCTCGGGCGAGATCGACAAGCCGCTCGCCGAGCGGGTCATCCGGTCGCTCATCCTCCTGGAAGAAGAGAGCAAGGACCCCATCAAGGTCTACATCGACTCCCCCGGCGGTGACGCGGACGCCGGGTATGCAATCTTCGACATGATGCGCTTCGTGAAACCGCAGATCACCATGATCGGCATGGGCCTCGTGGCCAGCGCGGCCGCCATCATCATCCTCGCCGCGCCGCGTGAGCGCCGCGTCGGCCTTCCCAACTCGCACTACCTCATCCACCAGCCCATGAGCGGGACGCGGGGCGTCGCCACGGAAATCGAGATCCACGCCAAGGAGATCGAAAAGCTGCGGGCCAAGATCAACCGCCTGATCGCGGAGGAGACCGGCCAGCCCATGGACAAGGTCCAGAAGGATACCGACAGGGACTACTGGATGAACGCGGAGGAAGCCGTGGCCTACGGGCTGCTCTCCCGCGTCATCAAGACCCGTGACGAGCTGTAGACCGTGGAAGCGCGGGACCTCCAGCCGCTGATCGCCACGTGCCTCCGGGAGCTCGCGCTCCCGGAAGGAACGCCGATCAGCCGCGGCAAGGTTCGCGACGTGGTGGACCTGGGCCGGGAGCTCCTCCTCACCACCACGGACAGGATCAGCGCCTTCGACAGGGTCCTCACCACCATCCCCTGCAAGGGAGAGGTTCTCAACACCATCTCGAACTTCTGGTTCGCCGCGGCGCGGGACATCATCCCCAACCACGTCCGGGAAGAGGTTTCGCCCCGGACGGTGCGGGCGGTGAAGTGCGCGGTGGTTCCCATCGAGGTGGTGGTCAGGAGCTACCTGACCGGGTCGGCGTGGCGTGACTACCAGGCCGGGAAGACCGTCTCGGGAATCAGGCTGCCGGCCGGCATGCGGTTCAGCCAGCGTTTCGCCTCGCCCCTCCTTACGCCATCCACCAAGGAGGAGAAGGGGCTCCATGACCGTCCCATCTCGCGGGAGGAGATCATTGCGGAAGGAAGGGTGTCCAGGAGCCTCTGGGAACAGATCGAGACAGTCTCCCGGGCCCTCTTTCAGCGCGGCACCGAGATCGCGGCCCGCAGCGGGCTCATCCTTGTGGACACCAAGTACGAGTTCGGCCTGGACAATGGCATCCTGACGCTCGTGGACGAGGTGCACACCCCGGACTCCAGCCGCTACTGGTACGCGGACACCTATGAAACCCTCTTCCAGGCAGGCTCCCCGCAGAGAGAGCTGGACAAGGAGTACCTCCGCCAGTGGCTGCTCGCCCGCGGCTGGAAGGGGGACGGCGATGCGCCGCTCATTCCGGATGACGTCCGCGTTGAAGTGGCGAGAAAATACGTTACCGCATGGGAAACGATCACGGGGAAGCGTTTTGTTCCCCAGGCACGGGGCGCGGAGGAAGAATCCGCCCGCGTCGCCGGCCTGGCAGCCGCGGGGAAGCGCTAGGCCCCGCCAGGGGTTACACACGCCATGAGAGCCTGGGTCCTGGCCGCAGCGCTCGCCGCGTGGTGCGCGCTCGGCGCCGGCGGGCTCACCGTCATGAGCTACAACGTCGAGAACCTCTTCGACGACGTTCGCAACGGCAGCGAGTACCGCGAGTTCGACCCGTCCCTCGGCAAATGGACAACGGACATGTTCCTCGTCCGCGTCGATTCCATCGCGGAGGTCATCCGCAAGGCCGTCGCGGGCGGTCCGGATATCGTCCTCCTGCAGGAGGTCGAGAACGCGAACGCCCTGGACACCCTGGCCAGGCGCGGTCTCGCCGGCATGGGATATGACTACCGGGTCTACGTTCCCAAGCGCAACGTCTCGGCCAACCTCGCCATCCTGAGCAGGCTGCCTGTCGTCCACGTGGGCTCCCTCGGCGTGGGGCCCTGGAAGGAGAACTCGCCCATGAGGGACGTGGTGGAGGCCGACGTCACGCTCCTCGGGCATACGCTCTACGTGCTGGACAACCACTGGAAGGCCAGGACCGGGGGGCGCGGCAGACCGAGGCTTCGCGGATCGAGTCGGCGGGGGTGCTCGCGGGCAGGATACGCGAGATCCTGGCACTGGACCCGGCTGCCGACATCGTTGCCGCCGGCGACATGAACGAGAACGCGGACGAGTACGCGCGTGTCGGCCGGAAATATTCCACCGCGCTCATGCCGGACACGGAACGCAGGGCGGCTGCCAGCCCGGTGTCTGCCATCTACCTCTCGGCGGACGCGCGTGGTCTCGGCGCCGACGGGCAGCGGCTGGAGATGTACGAACCCTGGTTCGAGCTGCAGGAAGAGCGGCGCGGGTCCTACGCGTACCGGGGGACTGGCTGACCATGGACCACATGCTCCTGTCGGCAGGGCTGTTCGACGCGGTCGGGTTCACCTACCGTTGGGGCAGCTTCGGCCCGGTCCGTCTCGCGTTCCTCCTCTCCCCGGACGGCACGCCGCGCTCGTCCGCCGATCCGCGGGGTGGACGCGGCTACTCGGACCACCTCCCGCTCCTCGTGACGCTCGACGTGAAGAAGTAGCGGCCTTGTACTGCCGCCCCCGCGCGGCTATAAGGAACCCGTGGAATCCTACACATCAGAAGCCGACTACCTTCGCGCGCTGGCGGAGCGCTCCGTCCTGCCCGAAGGGTTCCGCTGCGCGGTGAAACCCGTCACATTCCGCCCCCGGGAGCGCGCGACCGCCGACGAGCTGAAAATGAACGTGTCCCTCATCCTCCTTGACCGGGAGACGCGTGACTTTGCCGGCGTGTTCACGAGGAACCGCTTTCCCGGCGCACCCGTGATCATCGGGCGCCGGCGGCTCGACCAGCCCGCCGCGCGGGGAGTGCTGATCAACACGAAGATCTCAAACGTCTGCGCGGCCGGGGGCGTCGAGGACGCGAACGCGCTCCTGGCGCGGCTCGCCGGCATCGTCGGCGCAGAGCCGGAGGCTTTCTTCGCTGCGTCCACCGGCATCATCGGCTGGCGACTGCCCGTGGCCGAGATGGCCGACGCGCTGCCGGGCCTCGCAGCCTCCGTCGACACCTCGTCGCTTCTCTCCCTGGCCAGGGGAATCATGACCACCGATGCCTTCCCGAAGGTGCGCAGCGCTGCCGTGGGCAGGGGCCGCATCGTCGGCGTGGCGAAGGGCGCCGGCATGATCGAGCCGAACATGGGGACGCTCCTCTGCTTCCTCCTCACCGACGTGGCGGTGCCGCGCGAGGAGCTGCGCGGGCACCTGGCGTGGTGCGTGGAGCGCAGCCTGAACCGGCTCTCGGTCGATTCGGACCAGAGCACGAGCGACATGGCGCTGGCATTCTCCTCGGGCGTGAAGGGACCTGCCGATCCCGGCGCGTTCCGCGAGGCCCTCCTCTGCGTCCTGGACGGCCTCGCACTCGACATCGTGCGCAACGCGGAAGGCGTCGGGCATGTCGTGAGGGTCCGGGTGGACAAGGCGCGGGACGAGCAGACGGGTCTCGGCGTCGCCAGGGCGGTCGTCAACTCGCCGCTGGTGAAGACCGCCATGTTCGGAAACGACCCCAACGTCGGGCGCATCGTGAGCGCCATCGGCGACTATCTCGGCAATGCCGGTCTCCCGGTGGACGGGGCCAGGATGCTCGTGAGGATGGGCGGGGAAGAGATATTCGGCGGCGGCTGCTTCCGCCTGGACGCCGGCAAGGAGGAAAGGCTCAGCACCTACCTGCGGGACCGTGTCATCGGGCCCGCAGGCTGCCCTGGCCGCGGCACGACAGGACGGTGGACGTCGACATCGTCATGGACGGGCCTGCACCGGTCGTGCAGGTCCTGGGGACCGACCTGTCCTATGACTACGTCAAGGAAAACGCGGACTACCGATCGTAACTGTCAGGAAGAGGGGACCGGCGTCTCCGCGGTCCCGAGGGCACGTCCGGCTACTTTTCCCTGTAGATGATGCGTCCGCGCGTGAGATCGTACGGTGACAGGGCGACTTTCACCTTGTCGCCCGGGACGATGCGGATGTAGTGCTTGCGCATCTTGCCCGACAGGTGGGCAAGAATGAGATGACCATTGTCAAGTTCGACGCGAAACATGGTGTTCGGAAGGGATTCTTTCACCTTCCCGTCGACTTCGATTGCTTCTTCTTTCGCCAACAGGCTCTCCTTTGCCCTCTCACTGTAACGGCATTGCCGCCGGGTGTCAATCAACGATGTGAAACCGTGCCGCCGCGGCGGGGACACGGCTTCCGGAGGATTGGGATTGACAACGGGTACCATTATGATTAGATTGCCCTCCCTAAAGGCAACCGCAATGGAAGACGCTTTTCTCAAGAAAATGAAGGTCTCTCTGGTCGATCTGAAAAAGTCGATCCTCAAGAACCTCGCCTCCGAGAGCGAGGACTTCAGGACCATCATAGAAGACATGGATCCCAAGGACCTCGCGGACATCGCCGCGGATGACATAGACCGCAAGACCCTGGAAGCCCTCGGCACGCAGGAGCTTCGGCGCCTGCAGCTCATCGAGTCGGCCCTCGCCCGGATCGAGAACAAGAAGTACGGCCTGTGCGCCCGCTGTTCGAAGAAGATCCCGCGTGAGCGCCTCGAGGCAATCCCCTACGCCCTGCTCTGCATCGACTGCAAGTCGTCCGAGGAACGCCGCAACCGCTGACACTTCACTCCCGCTCATGCATCGCGACGATCTCTCCGATAGGAAAAAAGGGGGATTGAAAAGTCATGGTGCAGGGACTGACACCGTCCACGACCATCGGCGCGGCACGGGTCATCGCCCTTCGTTCCGCGCAGTCGAACGACCAGGGCGTCGTGATGCCGGTGCGGCCCGCCCAGGCCATCGAAGCGAGCTTCCGTCATATCCAGCTGCTTCCGGACTCGAGGCTCCAGGACGGGGTCCCGCTCTACAAGCTGCAGATCCTCGATTCGCTGATCGACCGGATGTACGCCACCGGCGCCCGGGGCGAACGGCCAGGCCGAAGCCGCAGGGACAGCCAGGGAGAGCGCGGCCGGGAATGAGGGAGGAGTGGACAGGCTCATCGGGGACCTGTCGAGAAGCCTCCGCGCAGCCGGACAGGCCGCCGGCACCAGGTCCTACCGCGCCGGCTTTCTCCCCTTGCCCGGGCGCCTTCGTCGACCTCGTGGCCTGACGGGCGGCCTTCTTTGCCGGCACGCCGCGCCCGCGTGCCGCCACCTTCTTCACCGCGCTGACCTTCTTCGCCTTCCCGGCCGTCGGCTTGCGCCCGGCGGGCGCGCGCCGGCTCGTCTTCCTGGCGGCCGGGGCCTTCCGCGCGGACGCCGGTGGCGAGGAGCGCACGGGCTTCTTGCCGGCCGGCACCTTCCGCGCGACGGGCGCCGGCGCGGGGCGCGGGGACTCGGGGCGCGGCGGGGCCGGGGGAATGCGGAAGAACGCGTTGCCCCGCTTCTCGCGCTCCACCGTGGTGAAAGGACCGTGACCGGGGAACACGCGCGTCTCGGGGGGGAGGACGGCGATCTTTTTCTGGATGCTTTCCTTGAGCTTCTTCTCGCTTCCCCCGGGCAGGTCCGTGCGTCCCACCCCGTCGAAGAAGAGCGTGTCGCCGGAAAAGAGAATCCCTTCCTTCTCGGCGTAGAGACAGACGCTGCCGGGCGTGTGTCCCGGGGTCTCGATGACGAGAAGATCCATGTCGAAGACACGATCGCCTTCGCGCAGCCGCACGTCGGCCCGCGGGAGCTCGGCTGGATCCACGCCGAAGAACGACATCTCGTCCAGGCCGAGGACCTCGAGGCTCTCCCGGTGGGTTTCCATGCCGCCGGTCCCCAGGAACTTGCGGTCAGCGGGATTGATGGCCACGGGCAGGGGATACCCGCGGCGGCCATAGTTCTCGCGCAGACGGGCGAGCGCGGCCACGTGGTCCACGTGGCCGTGGGTCAGGGCGATGCCCACCGGCACCATGTTGAGGACGTCGACGCGCGAGGCGATCTCCGCCTCGTCTCCACCCGGATCGATGATGATGCATTCTTTCTTGGTGCTGGAAAAGATATAACAGTTTGTCTTCCAGGCCCCTACGACAACTCGTTCAACCATGGTAGAGTCCACACTAAAGGATTGCGCGACCATATTCAATACAGGTCATGACCGGTCACCTGCTCCTCGTCGCCATTGTCGCCGCCCTTTTCTACGCCGCCATCCCCGCGATCGGTGCCGTCACCGTGCGCGCCCGGTGGCGCACGTTCCGCGCCCTCATGGTCGCCGCGTCCCGCTATCCCACCGCCGCCCCGGCGTCCGTCGGGCGGGAGAGGGGTTCGTTCCTCGGCCGCTGCCGGTTCTTCGGTACCCTCGAGGCCATCCAGGGGGACGACAGGATCTGGATCAGCAACGGGCGGTTCTCCGTGGCGGTCGATCTCCGGGGGGTGCGGGTCTACCTCATTCCTGACCAGGAGGACACGGGCCTGGCGAGCGTGCCATGGAACAGGATCTTCTCGCTTCCGGAAGGGACACCGATGTTCGTCGCGGGCAGGCTGGTCTCCGAGGAAGGCCGCGCGACGTTCCGCGAGCATCCCGCGGCGCCGCTCATCGTCGTCATCCACGACTGCCCGCGGGAGAGCATCCTCGTGCGGGTCATCGGGAGCGGGCGCCAGCGCAACGAGTACATGAACATGTTCACTCTCCCCTCGGTGGGGATCGGCTCGCTCACCCTCGTCCTTCTCGCCTTCACGTTCCTCGGGGTCCCCGAGCACCTCACCGGCCTGATCGCCTTCACGGCAGCCCTGGCACCGATCGCGCCCTTCCTGCCCCCGGGGTTTCCCCTCTACTTCGCGTACCGCTCCGCGTGGAAACGGGGACGGCTGCTGCGCGCCCAGCGCGATATCGTCCGCCTGCCCCTGCGCTGGTTTCCCGCGCCCGCCGCCGCGGCGCCCCCCGGCAGGCGGGCAACCCTCCTTCCGGACATGGAGCCGTACGCGATGCTGCGCGGAAGCCTTGACCCCGCGGACCCCTCGGTGTTCCTCTGCGACGGGGCGCGCATCTCCCTGCCGCCGGAGGCCGTCCGCCTGGCGGTCGACCTGCCCGCCCTCGGCAGGAACAGCGAGCGCGGCCCGGGTCCTGACAGCGTGCTGTTCAGCGCTTACGCGATGGACGGGGAGAGCGTGCGGCTGGTGCCGACGGAGGACCCGATGGCCGGCCTCGTGCTCGTGCCGGGGATCCCGGAGGCGATCGCGAAGGCGAGCGAGAAAGGGGCGCAGAGGCTCACCGCCCTGTCGGCCCTCTTCCTGTCACTGAACATCGTGGTGAACGTCCCGCTGCTCTTCTTCGTCCTCGTGCTGGTCATCCGCTGAATCCACGCGTAGTGCCGTGAAGATGTGGATCGACTTCTTCTCTCCCGTGAAGCGCTGACCGTAGAGGGACGAGAGGACGGGCTCCGGGGCGGGTTCCTCGGTGATGCGGAAGCCTTCGTGAAGCGCAACGAGAACCTTTGCCTGCAGGTAGTAATCGAAAAAGTCCGTGCCGAAGTAGAGGCGGCCGGCCCCGCGAAGGCCCGCGTGCATGAGGCAGAGGGTCTCCATCGTGAAGAAGCGCCTCTTGCGGTGCCTGCTCTTGGGCCACGGATCGGGGAAGTAGATGTGGAACGCGTCTACCGAGCCGGGCGGAAGGTCATGGAGAAACGTCTCCGCCGCGGTCTGCACGATGGTGACGTTCTTCAGGCCCCGCTTCTCCGCCTTGTCGCGGGCCTTGCGGCAGCGCTTTTCCTTGATGTCGATCCCGACCAGGTGCGTGCCAGGCCTGCCGGCAGCGTAGGCCGTGATGAAGTGACCGTTCCCGCAGCCGATCTCCACCTCGCAGCTCATGCGTCCGCAGAGGCGGCGTTCATGCGCCCTCTTTCTCTTCCTTCTTCTTGGCGTAGTTCACGGTGATGGTGCGCCCCTTCAGCTCGGTGCCGGAGAGCTTCGCGATGGCCTCCTCGGCCCGCGCGGGGACGATGTCGACGAAGGAATACTTTTCGAAGACACGGACGCCGCCGATGTCGCCGGGCGCGAGGGACAGCGTCTCGGCGAACAGCGCGCTCAGGTCGCGCGCGAAAACGCGGCGGTTGCGGCCGATGCTGACGAAGAGCTGGGCGAACCCGCTCTCCCCGCGCTGCTCTGCGCGTGGCGCGCGCTGCGGCGCCGGCCCGGCGCTGCTGTTGCGGCCGAACCGCCCGCGCGGGGCACGCGGCCCGTCCGCCGCGGGAGGGCGCACCTGTGCCGCGGTGCGGCGCTGTTCAGGAGCCGCCGGGACCGGCCGATCCTTCGGGCCGGCGTGGCGGCCCAGGGGCGGCAGCTGGGCCTTGAGAAGCGCGGCCATGAACAGCGGCCGCTTCAGGAGCGGGACCTGGCGCCGGATCTGCGTCTTCAGCCACGCGAGCTCGGCCGCATCCTCCTCGCCCAGCCGCTTCACTATCCGGTCAATGGCGCCCCGGAGCACCTCGTCGTCGGCAGGGATCTGCCCTTTGCTCATAGTCACTCCCATCGCTTCCTGCAGGCGGGCGATATCCTTCTCCTGCGTCACGTCGATCAGCGCAATGACGGCCGCCCCGGGGCGGACGCGTCCCGGTGCGGGCCGCGGCCCCCCGGCGTCGAAGAAAACCACGTGCGACGGCGACACGTCCTGCAGCTCGGGCGCTGCCGGGCCGCTGCCCAGGACCACGACGACGGCGTCCAGCGCGCGCCGCGAGAGTGCCTCCACGACGCCGCGACGCTCCGCCTGCCCCCGCGGGGCGGGGCCCAGCGATGCGGCACGGAGCCCGGAAGCCCGCAGCGTGTCCACGATGACCCGCCCGTCCACGCGCGGCGGATGATAGACCACTGCCGTGGAGACGCGCATTCCGAGGATCACGCGGGCCAGGAGCCGCGAGCGTGCGTCCACGCGCGCGCCGTCATCGACCGGCACGTACAGGTGCGTCCCCGGGGCCACGGCGCCTTCCCGCGGGGCTGCGCCGCCGACAAGGACGGGGTGTCGGAGGAGCTTCGCAAGTTCGCTCTCCTCGCCCAGCGGGACGGGGCTGAACAGCACGGTCTGCCGGCGCTCGGCGATCTTGGCGACAATGAACTGGACGTCCTTCACGAAGTCGTGCAGCGCGTCGCCCTCCGGCGCCATGATGACGAACGTGGACAAGTCGGCGAAGACAAGGCCCCCGCGGCGCAGGTGGTCGATGACCCGCTCCGTGGTGCCGGCGACGATGGTCGCGCCCTTCTCCAGCCGTCGCTGCTCGCGGCGCGCGTCCTCGATCTCCCCCAGGGCAATGAAGGCGGGTGCGTCACGGACAACGCGGGAAATGCGGACCGCCGCGCGGGCAACCTTGCCCACGTCTTCCGGGGACGGGCACAGCACGAGGGCGTGCGGCGCGAGACCTGCACCGCGCAGACCGACAATGAGGGGAAGCACGAAGCCGACAGTCCGGCCGGTGCCCGCCGCGGCCTCCACGGCGACATCCCGGCCCTTCAGGAGGGCAGGCACAAGACGCTCCTGGAGCGGCGTATAGGCGGCAAAACCGGCGCGCCGGAAAACCTGGAGAAGCTCGTCCTGTGATGGTACTCTTGCGGGGTGCATCTCTTTTTTCGGAGGATAGTGGAACGGGCAGGGGGTGTCAATGGCGAAACGGCTGATCATTCTTGCGGTGCTGCTCTGCGCCGCGGCCGGGCCGCTCCCTGCCGACGTCTTTCGCTTCGGCTACACGAAGGGTGAGAAGTACCGGATCCTCTCGCAGGTGCACGAATCGGTGTACGTCAACGGCGAGTTCAACCACGACGCCGACATTCTCAACAAGATCGCCGTGGCCGTCACCGACACGAAGGCTGACGCGGGCTACCACGTGGTGGACTTCCAGACCTCGGAACGTTCTTACGGCTCGCAGAACACCTACGAATGGTCGGAGGAATACACCTCGGAGTTCTGGAGGGACGGCAGGGGCGCCTATACCATCGATCCGTCCTATTTCATGCCTGTCGTCCGTGACGTGCCGCTGTTCCCGGAAGGCGACATCACTGTCGGGAGCACGTGGACGGCAAAGGGCACCGAGTCGCACGATTTCAGGACCAACTTCGGCATCAAGGATCCGTTCCAGTTTCCCATCACGGCGAACTACACGTACGTGACCAACGAGACGCGGAACGGCATCCCGTGCGCCGTGATCGCCATCGACTACGAGATCTTCCACGCCGTGACGCCGCCCCAGGGAACAACGCGCATGTCCCCCACGAGGGTGGCAGGGGCATCGCACCAGAAGTACTGGTGGGACATCGCCGGTCGAAGGCCCGTCTACTACCAGGAATCGTTCGACTTCCTCTTCTCCTTCACCACGGGCGACCAGGTCGAGTTCAAAGGCGACGCGGACGGCGAGCTCATCGCGTCACAGCCGCTGGACCGCGGACAGGTGGCGGGAGACATCCAGAAGCAGCTGGACGCGCAGAACATTCCGGGCGTGACAGTGCAGCCCACCGACCAGGGCGTCACCATCACTCTGGAGAACGTGAACTTCCCGCCCAACTCCGACCAGCTCCTTCCTGCCGAGCAGGACAAGCTGCGCCGCATCGCCGCGATATTGAAGAAGTACCCGGACCGCGACATCGCCGTTGCCGGCTTCACCGCCCGCGCCCCCGGCTACACCGAGGACGACTACCAGGCACTCTCGACGCAGCGCGCGAACGCCGCCGCCGACTTCCTGCTCTCCACGGGCGCGGTGACGGCAGAGCACATGTCGGCGCGCGGCATGGGCGCAGGCAACCCCATCGGCGACAACTCCAACGAAGCCGGCCGCGCAAAGAACCGAAGGGTGGAGATCACGATATTGGAGAATTAGCTGCTGCTTCCCCATGGCTCACGCGATTTGCTTCGCAAACGCTGTCGCCATGGGGCCCCTTTTCGCACGGCCTTCGCCGTGCGAAGTTGACTTTTCCACTCACATATGTACCATGCGTGGGAAAGAGGTGACGGGATGAACGTATTCTATGAAAAGGACATCAAACCCGAGTGGATCCGCTCACGCAAGGTCGCCGTCATCGGTTACGGCAGCCAGGGATTCGCTCACTCCAACAACCTGCGCGATTCCGGCGTGGAGGTCGTTGTCGGCCTGCGGCCGGGAAGCCCTTCCGCGAAGAAGGCGGAGGAAGCGGGGCTGAAGGTCATGGACACGGCGAAGGCCGCGCAGTGGGCCGATGTCGTCATGATCCTCATCCCTGACCATCTCCAGGGCGATGCATACAAGACAGACATCCAGGCCGGCCTTACCCCGGGCAAGACGCTGCTGTTCGCGCACGGGTTCAACATCCACTTCGGCCAGATCGTCCCGCCGGCAGGCGTCGACGTGGCGATGGTGGCGCCCAAGGGTCCGGGGCACACGGTGCGCCGCCAGTTCGAGCTGGGCTTCGGCGTCCCCTGCCTCATCGCCATCGCGCAGGACGCGACCGGCAAGGCCCGCCAGACCGCTCTTGCCTACGCCATGTGCATCGGCGGCGCCAAGGCCGGCGTCATCGAGACATCGTTCCGCGAAGAGACGGAGACCGACCTCTTCGGCGAGCAGGCGGTTCTCTGCGGCGGCGTGAGCCACCTCATGCAGGCGGGATTCGAGACCCTCGTAGAGGCGGGCTATGCCCCCGAGATGGCCTACTTCGAGTGCATCCACGAGATGAAGCTCATCGTCGACCTGATCTACGAAGGGGGCATGAGCCTCATGCGCTACTCCATCTCGGACACGGCCGAGTACGGCGACTACGTGTCCGGCCCCCGCATGGTCACGGCGGAGACGAAGAGGGAAATGAAGAAGGTCCTGGCCGAGATCCAGAGCGGCGAGTTCGCGAGGAAGTGGATCGCCGAAAACAAGACCGGCGGGCGCAAGGAGTTTCTCCGCATGCGCGAGGCGATGTCCAAGCACCAGATGGAGACGGTCGGCGAGAAGCTGCGCTCCATGATGCCGTGGATCGCGAAGAACCGGCTCGTGGACAAGAGCAGGAACTAGGCCAGCGGCGCGAAGCGCCGCGACCCGACGTACTCGCCGCGGGCAGGGCGAAGCCCTGCGGGGCGACCCGAAGGGCCGCGTGCGGCGCGGCGGGTGGGCGGCGCCATCAGGTGCCGCCTGTTCCCCTCGCCTTCCAGAATCCCTTCCGCAGCGAAAGCGTCTCGCCTTCCCACTGGATCGTCCCCTCGTCCTTGAGCTTCAGGAGGAGGCGCGAGAGCGTCTCGGGGAGCGCGTCGATGGCCGCTGCCACCTCCCGCTTCGTCACGTCGATGCTGTAGCCTTCCTTCTCCCCGTACTGGTCGCGGATGAATCGAAAGAAGCGCTCCTCCACGTCGAGCGCCGACAGGCGGAAGATCTGCTCGGAGAGATAGCGCTGCTTGGCCAGGAGCATGGCGATGAACTCGCGGCGGAACGCCTCGTCCTCCAGGAGGGAATCGAACTGCCTCTTCGGCAGGAGAAAGACCTCGGCAGCGGTGAGCGCGCAGGCGCTCGCCGGGAAGCGGTCCTGCTCGAAGAGGATCACCTCGCCGAAGAGCTCGCCGGCCCGCACGACCTTGATGACGACCTCTTCCCGTCGGGGGAGGTCTTGAAGACCTGCACGGCCCCCTGCGCCATGAGGAACATCGCATGACCCTTGTCGCCCTCCAGGAAGAGCATCTCGCGCTTGCGCAGCGTGCGGGGGATGCAGATGCGGGCAACGGCGCGACGGCCGGCCGGGGAGAGGGTGCGGAAAAAATCGGACTGTTCGAGCAGGCTCTGGATGTCCATGGGCGCCTGGCGCGACTCTACACCCTCCCCCGGGCTTGATCCACGTCAAGGCGGCGGCAGGCGCCGCACGGTAGAGTTTCCCCATGAGCATGAGAACGATCATCACCATCGACGATGAGAAGTGCACCGGCTGCGGACTGTGCATCCCCAACTGTCCCGAGGGCGCGCTGCAGGTCATCGACGGCAAGGCGCGGCTCATCAGCGACCTCTTCTGCGACGGGCTGGGGGCGTGCGTCGGCTATTGCCCCGAGGGGGCGATCACGCTCTCACGGCGGGATGCCGAACCGTACGACGAGCGGCGCGTGATGGCCAACATCATCCCCCAGGGGATGAACACCGTGCGGGCGCACCTGGAGCACCTCGACGGGCACGGCCAGGCCGTGTTCCTCCAGGAGGCGCTCGCGGTCCTGAAGGAAGCGAAGATGGCCGTCCCCTCCTGGACGCGCGAGGCGGAGGAGCCGGCGGCCCCGGCAGGAGCGCACCGGCCCGCCGCGCCTTCGCGGTTGGGTGAGACCGCCTCCGCGCTTTCCAACTGGCCGATCCAGCTTCACCTGTTGTCGCCCATGGCACCGCAGTTCCGGGCGAAAGACGTCCTTCTCAGTGCGGACTGCGTCGCCCATGCCGCGGGGGACTTCCACGAGCGATTCCTCCGGGGAAAGATGCTCGCGATCGCGTGCCCCAAGCTCGACGAGGGCCGCGAGATCTACCAGGAGAAGATCACGGCGCTCGTGGACCACGCGCAGATCAGCTCCCTCACTGTCGTCATGATGGAGGTCCCCTGCTGCCGCGGGCTCCTGGGCATCGCGCACGCCGCCCTGGCCAAGGCGCACCGCACGATTCCGGTCAAGGCGGTGATCGTCTCCATCGACGGCAGGGCGGTGCTCTCGGAGGAAACCCTCTCGCCCACGTTCGTCAGCCAGGAGGATGATCTCGGGCTTTTTCGAAGCGGCTGACGAACCTGGGCTGGGCTGGCGCGGGCCCGCGCCGCGCCACGGCGACAAGGTCTGCGGCGTCGGGAGCGTCGAAGGGTCCCCGGGCGTAGCTTCCGTACACCTCGACTGCCGTGAAGCCGGCGGCCCGCAGGGCGTTTTCCAGCGTGGCACGGCGCAGCGCGCGGAGGGGGGTGGACTGCACGCTCTGCGTCCACGCGCCGCTGCGCTTCTTCAGCGTGACGATCGTGAAGGTGATGGCCTCGGGGTCAGCGGTGTCGGCGCGCGGGAAATCGGTGATGCGGAGGAATAGCGTCTCCTCGCCCCCCTCCGCGCGCGCGGCGGGCGGCATGAAACGCTGCCGCTCCCGAAGCAGGCGGTCGTAGTTGCGATTCTGGATGACGAGCACTCCACCGGGCCTGAGCACTGCCGCGAAATCGGAGAGGCAGGCGGCCAGCGACGCGTCATCGAGAAGGTGCGGCAGCGAGTTGCCGAGGCAGGTGACCACGTCGAAAGGGCCGGGGAAAACGGGCGCCAGCGCGCCGAAGGGCGCCGCGGCAAGATCCATTTTCACGCCGGCGGCGTCGGCGTTGCGCCGCGCCTGGTCGATCATCGCGGGGCTGATGTCAGCACCGAAGCACCGCAGGTCCCCGCGGGCGAAGGCGATGAGATGCATCCCGGTGCCGCAGGCAGCGTCCAGGACGCGCCGCGCGCCGACTTCGTCGAACAGCGAGGTGAAGAAGGCTTCCTCCCGCGCAAGGCGCGCCTGCCAGGAGACCATCCGGTCGTAGTCACCACCCAGCTCATCGTAGAACTCCCGCGCGTCCACGCCTGCCCTCCCCGCGGAACATTTGACTCGCCCCGGCGCGCCATACTATCCTGCCCCGGGAGGGAGTATCAATGAGCAGCCTTGTCTGGGTCGAGCTCGCCGGCGCGGCCCTGGATCACAACCTGCGCCAGGTCCGGGCCGGCGCGGCGCCCGGGACCGCGTTCTGCGCCGTGATCAAGTCCAACGCGTACGGCCACGGGGCAGGACCCGTTGCCGCGCACCTTCCTTCCGCCGAATGGTTCGGCGTCAACTCTCTCGAGGAAGGCCTGGAGCTGCGTGCCATGGGCGTCACGCGCCCCGTCCTGCTGCTCGGACACGTCCCTCTCGCCGACCTCGGTGAGGCCGTGAAGGCTGACCTGCGGCTCACGGTGTACAACAGGGAGACGGTGGAAGCGCTCGGCCGACTCCGCGGCCTGCCTTCGCCGGCGCGTGTGCACGTGAAGGTGGATACCGGGACCTCGCGGCAGGGCGTGCTTCCCGCCGACCTGGAGCCGTTCCTCGGCCTCCTGCGCGCCGCGCCCGGGGTCCTTTTCGAGGGCGTGTCGACGCACTACGCCAATATCGAGGACACGCTGAACCACGAGTACGCGGCCATGCAGATCGAACGCTTCAACGCGGCCCTTGCGACGGTGGACCGCGTCGCGGGACGCCCCCCGTGGATTCACACGGCCTGCACCGCTGCCTCGATCCTCTTCACCGCCACGCACTTCACGATGCTGCGTTCCGGCATCGGCCTCTACGGCCTGTGGCCCTCCCGCGAGACCATGGTGTCCGCCCGTGAGAAGGGAGGAGCAGTTCCCGATTTTCGACCCGTCCTCACGTGGAAGACGCGCCTGGCGCAGATCAAGAAGCTCCCCGAGGGGACGTATATCGGCTACGGGTGTTCCTATCGCACGATGCGTCCCACCATCCTCGGCGTGCTGCCGGTCGGGTATTCCGACGGCTACGACCGCGCCCTGGGCAACCGCGCGCACGTGCTGGTCCGCGGGAGACGTGCGCCGGTCATCGGTCGCATCTGCATGAACCTGTGCATGGTGGACCTGACCGACGTGCCGGGAGCGCACCTGGAGGACGAGGTCGTTCTGCTGGGACGCTCGGGAGACGAGGAGATCAGCGCCGAGACCATGGCGGAGTGGGCGGGAACGATCAACTATGAAATCGTGACGAGGATCAGCCCGCTGCTCCC
Organism: uncultured Spirochaetota bacterium; assembly: GCA_963768665.1. Taxonomy (GTDB): domain Bacteria; phylum Spirochaetota; class Spirochaetia; order SZUA-6; family Fen-1364; genus Fen-1364. The sequence goes on from CAVYIU010000013.1 coordinate 59,775, forward strand.
CCGCAGGATCACCTGAAAGGGCGAGCTATCGTGGATCCTTTCGGAAGAGATGCCCGTAGAGCCGCTCAGCGCACGCCGGGCAGATGCCGTGGCTGACAATGGGTACGTCGGAAGCGTCGAAGCTCCCCAGCGTCCTGATCACTTTCTTGCATTCCGCGCAAATGCAGACGAGCCCCTCTCTCTTCTGCACCTTCTCCATAGCCCCCCCTCAGTTGCGCTGTAGTATGAACCCGGGCGCCCGGTTTGTCAAACATTTTTCCCGGCCGGGCGCTCACTCGGCAGGCCGATTGCCGCTTTCCGCGACGGCACGGAAGCTGGCGTAGATATCGGCCGTGAGGGCGGCCACCGCCTGACGCCTGTTCGTCCTGTACTGGGCCCATCGCCCACCCACCTCGATGGGACGGTTGACGATGATGCGCGCGGTGCGCGGGAACGGGTTGACCCGGCCCGAGATGTTCCCGCCGGACAGCCGGTTGGCGAGGTCCTGGAGGTTCGTCACCGACTCCACGAACCGGTCGAAGCCCGCATCGGGACGCAGGTAGTCGGTGCGCAGGTATTCGAGGAGATCGACGAGCTCCACGTGTCGGTTGCACATCCAGGACTCCACGGCGACACGATCGGCGAGCGCTCGCTCCACGGGGGCGATCGCGCGGGGGTCGGGAATGTCGTCGCGGAACATCCAGAGCAGCCCGGCCTGCCGGACGGCGAACACGCGCTTGACGAAGTCCCCCTTCGGCTTCACGTGGAAGAAGCGCTCCGCGACGCCCAGTGCCGCCTCGCACACGGCACGTATCCGGTCCTGGAGCGTCGCGGCGGTCTCTTCTCCGCCGCGCGGCGCGAAAGAGGCGCCGTAGAAACGGTGGTAGAAGTCCTCCGCGATATCCACGAGGCGCCGCTGGAGACGCACCACGCGCACGAACATCCGCTCGCGATCCGCGCCCGTCGCTGCCGACGCGCCGGGCGTTTCCAGCGGCGAGAGCCCGCACGCGCGTTCGGTCGCCGCGAGGAGACGCAGGAGACCCTTCGCGTGACGGGGGCTGTAGTGGTAGCTCGTGCACACCGGCACGATGATCACCTCTTCGGCCCGGGACTGGTTCTTCAGGTCCTCCAGGCACCAGAAGGCAAGCTGGGCGGTGCCCTGCTCAAGGGCCGCCACGCGCTCGTTGTGATACGTGACCTGCCCTTCCGGCGCCAGGGCGATGGGATGCGGCATGTCGGTCATGGAGCGGCGCAAAGTCGCGATGCTCTGCGATTCGTAGCGACCGGGGAACACGGGAATGGCCCCGAGGAGCGGGAGCATCCAGTTCAGGAACCGCCCTGCCCACTCGGGCACGTCGCGCCCGAAGAGGAAGTAGCCTCGAGGGGACCGGCGCAGGCGAACGCCAAGGCGCCGCGCTTCCCGCCCCACGATGCCGGACATCAGGCGGAAGACCACGGTGCCATCCTCCACGCCGGGGTGCCGGAAGGCAATGATGACCCGGGCGCGTCCCTCCTGGAGCTGGCGGTATGCTTCCACGAGGCGTTCCATCCCGAACAACTCCTCCCGCCGCACGCGGTTGCCGAGACGGACGGAGAGCCAGGATCCCAACGGCGCAAAGGCGAGGAGCCAGGGGTTGCGCGCGGGGGAGAGGAAGCCGAGACCGGGTCGAACACCCTCTGGGATTTTCAGCATGGCGGTACGCATTCTATCATGAAGAGGCGGCCTTCCGAGGCCGCCCCTCACCTCTCACTGATACTATTGCCGCGCAGGCTTCGCCTGCGCTAGGGCGCCGAGTCCTTGAACAGCTTGTCGGCCTGGGTCTGCAGGGCGGCGAGCGTCGCGTCGATGTCCGCGCCGTCCAGGATCCTGCTGTACGCGGCGGTGATCGCGTCACGCACGAGGTCGTACCCGGCGAACGGCGGCTCGGACTTCAGGTTCGCCGTCTTCAGGAGCGACCAGGAGGCGGAGAACCGCGCATCCGCGTCGAGGAGGTCCTTGATGAGAGGCTCGGATGACTTGCGCACGGGGAAGTACGAGGATACGTGCGTCCACTGCGCCTGCTGCTTCGGGTCGGAGAACCACTTGATGAACAGCCAGGCCGCCAGCTGCTTCGCCGGGGTCGTCCTCGGGATGCTCACGCTCGCCCCGTAGAGGTCGATGGCCGGGGCGCCCGCCGCGGTGAGCTGGGGAATCGCGGACACGGTCCAATCGAAGGCGCCGTTCTTGTTCGACTGGACTGCCTTGGCGTAGTAGGTCAGCCCGGAGGTGGACCCCGTCGTGAACGCCACCAGCCCGTTGCCGAAATCGGTCTGGTCGTCGTACTTCTTGGGGATCTTGCGCGCGACTCCCTGCTGGATGAGCCCGCGCATGAAGAGCATGGTCGCCTTCATCTGCGGCGTGTTCAGCGTGTAGCCCTTGCCGTCCGGGCGGGCGAACTCGCCGCCGCGGGAGGCAAGGAACGCGTAGACGTGGGACGCGTCGAGGTTGTCCAGCGCGTAGCCGTAGGTGCCCTTGTCCTTGTTTGTCACCTCGGCGGCGTCCGCGGAGAACTCGTCCCACGTCCTCGGCGGCGCGGTGATACCGGCGGCCTTCAGGAGCGCCATGTTGACGTACATGACCTCGATGGACCGGTTCGGGGGAAAGCCCAGGCGCTGGCCGCCGAACTGGGCGTTCACGTCCTGGTTGATGAAACCGTCGAAGTAGTCGGCCATGTCCCTGCCCAGCCCCCACTTCGCGTCCTTCACGTAGGGGTTCAGGTCCACCAGCGCGTTGTTCACCTCGTAGGTGGCGGCCTGGTTCTGGTAGGCGACGACGAGCTCGGGCGGGTTCTTCGCCGCGATGGCGGCGATCATCTTGTTGTAAACGTCATCGTACGTCCCCGCGTACTCGCTTTTCACGGTGATCTTCCATTCATTGGTCGCGTTGAAGTCCGCGATCATCTTTGCCAGCGCGTCCCCGTTGGACCCGCTCTGCGGATGCCAGTAGGTCACCGTCGCCCCCGTGGGGTCCACGCCCGCGAGACTCTGCGCGAACAGCCCCAGCGGCATGGCCGCGAGCGCCAGGATCAACACTGCCCTTTTCATGAGACCTCCTTGAGAGCGGTTGCCGAGGACGGCCCGCCGCGGCCGCTCCGTGCCCGCCGCAGGACGCGTGTCCACGATACCTGAAATCACCCCTTGATGCCACTCCTCGCGATTGCCTCGGTGAAGCGCTTCTGGGCCAGGAAATACAGCAGAACGACGGGAAGGACGGCGATCATCGCGCCGGCCATCCGCAGCTCGTTCTCGGGTCCTGCTTCCGTGATGAACGTCGTCAGGCCCACCGTGATGGGCCGCCACCGCGCCGAGCGCGTGGCAACGAGGGGCCACTGCAGCGAGTTCCACGACCCGACGAAGGCGAGGAACGCCACCGTGAACAGCGGCGCCGTCGAGAGGGGCACGGCAATCGAGGCGAAGCACCGCACGTGGCCGGCCCCGTCCATGCGCGCGCTCTCCAGCAGCTCGTTCGGCAGCTGGGCGAAGAACTGCCGCAGGAGGAAGATGAAGAAGGCGCTCGCCATGAACGGCACCGTGAGGCCGGCGAGCGTGTCGTACCAGCCGAAGCGCGTGATCGTGATGAAGTTGGGGATGAGGTACACGCTCTCGGGGATGATGAGCGTCGCCAGGAGCGCCGAGAAGACCAGCCGCGACCCCGCGAACCGGATCTTGGCGAACGCGTACGCCGCCAGGGACGAGCTGAGCATCACCCCCGCCACGGTGAGCGCCGCCGTGATGACGCTGTTCCTGAAATAGAGACTGAAGCTCGCCGTGGTCCACGCGTTGACGTAGTTGCCCCACTGCGGAACGGAGGGCCAGAACTCCGGAGAGACCGGCAGCGGGTTGACCCGCGTGATCGTCTCCCCGACCGTCTTCAGCGAGGTGCTCAGCATGTAGAGGAACGGCATGATGCACACGAGGGAGCCGACGACGAGGAGCGCGACGGCGACCACGCCGCCTGCCGTCGGAGCCGGCCCCGGCGCGGCTCAGTCCCCATAGTTGACGCTCCCCTCGGCCGTGCGCTGCTGGATGATCGTCAGGCCCAGGACGATGAGGAAGAGGAGAACGGACACGGCCGAGGCGTATCCCATGTTTCCCTTGCGGAAGGCGGTAAAGAAGATCGACACGCTCAGCGGGTCCACGGTGCCGGACGCCGCCGAGCTGCGCAGGACGTAGAGCTGCGTGAAGGCCTTGAACGTCCCGATGATCCCGAGGAGGGACAGGAAATAGGTTGTCGGCGAGAGCAGCGGGATGGTGATGGAGAAGAAGCTGCGCAGCGTCCCCGCCCCGTCGACCTCCGCCGCCTCGTAGAGCTGCCGCGGGATGGCGCCCAGGCCGTTCATGTAGATGAGGGCGTAGTAGCCGATGAAGACCCACCAGCTGTACACGACGATGGCCACGAGGGCGAGGCTCGGGCCCTGCGCCCATTCGCCCCAGTACGCCGGGACGACGGAGCTCACGCCCCCCGCCCCGGTGCCCCAGCCGAAGAGCAGCGTCAGGATGCCCTTCGGTTCCTGGAGCCACTGCAGGGGCCCCGCGCCGACGAGCTTCAGGACCTGGTTGGCGAATGAGTCCGGGCGCAGGGAGAAGAGGAGCTCGAAGACGGCAGCCGTCGCCACCGTCGGCGCGATGTAGGGAGTGAGGGAGACGACCCGGAAGAACTGCTTCCCGCGCATGCGGCGCGTGAGAAGGACGGCGAGGAAGAGGCCTCCGGCGATCTGCACGGGCACGGTGCAGATCGAGTACCAGACGGTGACGCGGAGGGAGTCGAAAACCTCCTTGTCGCCCTGGGAGGCCAGGGACGGAAGGGCGATCACGAACGCGACGGCGGACGCCGCGAGGAGCACCACGGCGCCCACGCGAACAGGCACGGGTGCCGACCCTCGCCCCGCCCGCGCGCTGCGAAGGAGCGCCACGGCACCGACCGCCACGGCAATCGCGGCGACGACAACGGCGAGGGCCACGGGGCTGGCCCCGAACAGCAGCGCGTAGTTGTTGAGCCCGGAGAAGCTTCCGCGGGACAGCCGCCAGCGAAAGAGACTCACGTAGACCGTGAAAAAAAGCGGGAAGATTCCGAACACCCCTATGACGAGCAACGAGGGGCTGATGAAGAGCCAGCCCGTCAGCGTATCCCGGCGGCGCCGCCGTGCCGCGTGACGTCCCGTGTTCGCAGCTGGTGTGGCCAGCGCCTGTATGCCGCCCATACGCTTTGCCGGATAGTAGGGACCTGTCACCCCGGAAGTCAAGGCACGCGAGTGTGAAGATCGTGTGAACGGTTGACACCGGCATTGAATGCCCGTATCATTTCGTTCCGCAAAGCATGAAAATACTCGTGGTTTCCTCGCATGAGCACCTCCACGGAGGCGGGGAGGGACGGCTGGCATTCGAGTTTGCCGTGGAAATGTCACGCCGCCACCGTGTCGTGCTCGTCTACCCCGGCATCGTCCCTGATCACCTGCCGGAAGGAGCCACGCTCGAAATTTACCCCGTCCGCAGCATCGACTTCACCCTCGCCGCCATGACGGGAGGAGAACTGAAGACGCTGTTCCGGTTCCTGAACACCTTCAAGCCCGATATCGTCCACTCGCACACGCCGTGGCTCATGGGAGCAATCCTCCAGTCATGGGCATTCCTGAACGGCGTCCCCTTCTACTTCACCGCCCACGAGCTGCCGTCCAAGATCCTCGAGTGGGGCCTCGTGCGCTACATGCGCGGCGTGTCGCGCACGGGCCTTCTCCACGTCCTCACGCGGGCCTACCTCGTGACGTTTTGCCGTCACTGCACCGGTGTGGTCGCCCTCAACCAGGCAGCGGCGAAGGACATCCGCGGGATCGGCTACCGTGGGCGGCTTTCCATCATCCCCAACGGGCGAACGCTCGCCCTGTACGACGGGAAGGAGCCGGCCGACGTGGACGCTCCGGAAAAGGTCCTCGCTTTCATCGGCGACATCCTCCCCCGCAAGAACCAGAAATACCTCGTGTCGGTGCTGAGCTTCCTTCCGCCGAACTACCGTCTCGTCCTGGTGGGCCACAACGTCGACCACCGCTACCGCGGCGAGATCGAGGATGCGCTGACGCCCGAGCTGCGCAGGCGGGTGACGTTCACTGGCAATCTCCCCCACGAACGCGTCCCCGAGCACCTCGCACAGACCCACCTGTGGGTATCGGCGTCGCTCATGGAGGTGCAGAGCCTGGCGGTGCTGGAGGCGCTTGCCTCCGGGACGCCCGTGCTGGGCCTTTCCAACGAGACAATCGACGAGATGGTGGACGAGAGCGCGGGCGGAAGGCTCCCGCGCGACACCACTCCCGAGCAGTTTGCCTTCGCCGTGCGTCGCCTCTGCGAGCAGGACCCCGCATCCTACGCCGCGCTGTGCGAGGGCGCGCGCATGAAGGCCCGCCCGTTCGACTGGTCGAATGCCATGCGGAGCACCGAGACGCTCTACGCGCATGCCCCGGGGCCCGTGGGAAGCGTCCGGAGGGGCACCCTGGCGATGCCGCTCCTCTTCGCGACGGCGCAGATGCTCCTCTCGATGGTTTTCTACCTCATCGTGAAGATCTCGGCATTCCTGGAGAGCGTCCGCGCCCAGCCGCGGCGGGCGCGGCGCAGCGGCGCATAGCGCCGTCGCGGACCGGGGCTCGCCGCTCTGGACAGCGCGGGGATTTTCGATTAGGGTTTTTTTCACGGCGCCGTACCCAAGTGGCAAGGGAGAGGTCTGCAAAACCTTTATGCACCGGTTCGAATCCGGTCGGCGCCTTTCCTCATCCGTCGCGTCACCCGTGACACCACGATGTTCCCGATCCCCAGGGCAACCATGACGAGCTGGCCGATGCGCATGATCATCGAGAAGATCAGGCTGCGATCCGAGCCAAGGCCCAGCAGTGCGAAAACGAAGAGAAAGACCCCTTCCATCGAGCCCACGTTGCCGGGGATGAAGCTGAAGATGCCGAGGAAGACGTGGCCGAAGAATATGATGGCCGCGTTGGCGACGCTGAAGATGTCAAGGACCGACAGGACGTAGTAGTACTGGAAGAGCTCGACGGCGCTCAGCAGGAGCCCCAGGGACATCGCCAGGTAGAACACCTTCTTGCTCTTGATGAGATGCGAGACGCTGTGGGTGAAGTCCCGGATGGGATGGATGATCTTCACGGCCAGGCGCGGACGCAGCCGCGTCAGGGGACGGAGGATCGTCTTGAAAAACCGCATGATGAAGGCCCCGCCCTGGAACAGCTTCACCATGAGGAAGAAGAAGAAAGCGAAGAACGCCGTCACGAACACGGAGGAGACGACGACGAGCGTGCGGCTGGGGTGCGCCAGGAAGAGAAGGCAGCCGAAGCCGAGGACCGCTATGGGGAACTTCGTGAACAGCTCGATGTACTTGTCCACGGCAATCGTGGCAAAGAGCTGGCGGTAGCTCATCGAGTCGTCTTTCAGGATGGCCGCGCGCACAGGCTCCCCGCCGAAGTACGCCGACGGGGTGAGCGAGGTGAAGGCGCATCCCGACAGCCTGGCCCAGAATACGTGCCAGACGTTCCGGCGGATGCCCGACTGCCGCAGGAGAACGAACCACTGGAGCATGCCCACGGTATGGATACCGAGCTGGAACGCGAGCAGCCCGAGGATCGACTGCATCGTGACCCGCTGCAGGTAGCCGCGGAGCTTGACCGGGTCCAGGATCTTGACGAAGAGCACGACAATGCCCGCGAGGAGGAGAACTTCGAACGTGATCTTGACGGGCTTCGGGATGCGGAGCTTCATGCGGCTCCCGCGAGGTGGCGGTTGTAGAGGCTGAGGGCGACGACGGCGAGCGAATTGACGTATTCGCCGGTCCCCATGCGCGCGTTCACCTCGGCAACGGGGACCGTCAACGCCTCCAGTGACTCCATCGCGTCCGGCCGCGCCTCGCCTTCCAGGGAAAGGTCCTCCGCGAGCCAGGTGTGGCACCAGTTCCCCATGAAGGCGGGGTTGGGCTGGACGCGTCCCAGGAGCGTCAGCTTCCCGGCCCGGTAGCCCGTTTCCTCGCGCAATTCGCGGGAGGCCGCGTCCGCGGGGTCTTCGCCCTGTTCGACGGCGCCGGCGGGGAACTCGGTGGTGATCATGGCGGCCCCGTGGCGGTACTGGCGCACCATGATGAAGGCGGGGCCCTCCGGGGTCTTCACCAGCGGGAGGACGTTGACCCAGTCCGGGGCGTCGAGGACGACGAACTCACCCCTGCGCCCGTCGCCGGCGGCGCGGAGGGAGGAATAGAGGTCGAATATGGCGCAGGAAGCGATTCGCCGCCGCGAAAGCTCATCCCATCGAAGACGGGCATCACTGCCGTTCATGGCGCCTGCACTATAGCAGAGGCAGGATAGGCTGGCTACGCCGCGCACGGATCCAGCGACTTTCGCCGAAAGGCGCTCCTTCACATTGACAACCGGAAATCCGATCTCTATACTGGTACCCGGAGAAGACGGTAGAAAACGAATGGCGAGTCCGCTCCAACTGTCGATCGTCAACTTCAACAAGAACTCGTATATCATCGTCGAGGGGAAGCAGAAGGCCGATTACTTCTACATCCTGCGCAGCGGCAAGGTCCGCATCAGCAAGGAAGTGGAGGTCGTCGAGGAGGAAGGTGGAAACCTCCTCGCCCCCGGGGATTTTTTCGGTGTCATCTCCACCATGTCGGGCCACAGCCACATCGAGACGGCGCTCGCACTATCCGACGTCTCCCTGATCTCCGTTGCGCGCGAACAGTACGGTCTCCTCATCGAGCGCAACGCCCCGGTGGCCATGAAGATCATCCAGAGCTTCTCGCGCAAGATGCGCTACCTGGACGAGGCGCTCACCCGCCTCACCTTCAAGAACACGGCAAGCGGCGAGCCGTCCCACCTCTTCAAGGTGGCCGAGTACTACGCGCGGCAGAGCCAGTACAACCAGGCCTACTACGCCTACTATCGGTTCCTCCAGAACTGCCCCACGGACCCCAACGCGGACAAGGCCAAGGAGCGGATGGCGAAGATCCACCCCTACGCCAAGGCCGTCTACCTCGACAAGGCCAGTGACGACTTCACCCGCACCTACCCGAAGAACACCATGATCTTCTCGGAGAACGAGCCGGGGACGGAGCTGTACATCATCCAGAAGGGCGTGGTGAAGATCACCAAGATCGTGGAAGACAACGAGGTTCTCCTGGCCATGCTCAAGACGGGGGACATCTTCGGCGAGATGGCGCTCCTGGAGAACAAGCCGCGCTCGGCGTCGGCCATCGCCAACGAGGACTGCAGCCTGATGGCAGTCAACAAGACCAACTTCGAGCGCATGGTCCAGACCCAGCCGCAGCTCATCACGCGCCTCACCACGCTCCTGGGAGAGCGGCTCTGGTTCATCTACAAGCAGCTGGCCAACACCCTCATCCAGGATCCGCTGGGAAGGCTCTACGATGCCCTCCTCCTCCAGCTGGAGAAGAACCGCATCCCCATCGCCCCGGGCGGGAAGTACACGTTCCAGCTCGGACCCAGGGAGCTGCTGAACACGGTGGGCCTGTCCAGCGACAAGGGAAACCCCTACATCAGGAAGCTGTTCGAGAACAAGAAGATGGTCCTCGCGGACAACAAGATCGCCACCATCGACGTGGAAGAGGTCCAGAAGCAGTCCGAATACTACCGCAAGATGGAGAAGATCGAGCGCGCCCGCCGCAAGGCGGCAGCAGCGCAGGCATAGCACGACGCAGCCGTGCGACAGGGGCCCCAGGGCGGCAGCGTTTTGCGAAGCAAGATCGCGAGAGCCCTGGGGAATGCGTGCTCCCAGACCCTAGTACGTCCCCGTCACCGTCAGATCCTCGAAGCTCGCCGTGTAGCTGCTCAGCGCGCCGACGGTCTCCTCGTACACGGAGAGCAGGTACGGAAGGTCGGTGTGCGGCTTGATGGACCCGGCAGGATTCATCTGGCTGACGGCGGCGAGGCCCTTGGAAAGCGCGATGTGCTGGTTGTCGAGGTTGCCGAAGTAGTAGACGCGGGGATCCACGTCCTCGGCGACGGAGGAAGGAGCGGGCACGCCGCCGTCCGCGAGGTAGGGATCGACAGGAACCCACCCGAGCGTCTCGATGTACAGCTCGTCCCAGTAGTGCCGCTGTGCCGGGCGGGCGGTGTCTGCCCCGAGAAGGTACCCGGCCACGACGCGCGAGGGGATGCCTGCTGCCCGCAGCGCGGCGCAGTAAAGGACCGCGTACCCTTCGGCGTCGCCGCGGCGCGACCGCAGGGTGGCCAGCGCGAGGTCCTGCGCGGTGCCGGTCGGCCCGGGCGCGAGGAGCGTCAGCATCCAGTCATAGATCCTGCGGGCCTGCAGCCACGGGTTCCTCTCCCCGCCCACGGCCGCGGCAGCCGCCTTCGTGACCTCGGGCGCCGTGGCGTTGACCATGGCGTCAGGCGCGGTGAACGCACGGTAGAGCTCGGAGGTCGTGTCGTAGGGCGGCACGTCGGCGACGCTCACCTGCGTGGCAACGGCGTAGCGATCGAACATCCAGCTCAGCGCCACCTTGTAGTGGCCGCCCTTCTGCAGGTTCGCGAACGAATAGAGGGATGCCGCCGTGGTATCGAGAAGCGCCGCGGGGTCCTGGCTCACCCGCTCGATGGCGCGCTGCTCGGGCGTCGGGAAGATGCGGGGCAGCCACACGTACAGTTCGTTTTCTCCCGACGCGGCGGCGACGCTGATGTCCATCCCGTACTGCACCGAGTACTTGCGGGGATTCGTGTAGGTCTTCGTCCCGGCGCCCTTGTTCACGACGAAGTAGCGGCCGTTGCTCTCGCCCTTGTCGGTCTTGACGATCACGTTTCCCGAGGCTGCTCCGTCCGGGACGTGCAGCATGATCTCGCGGTCCGACCACGAGACATAGTCCCGGTTGGAGTCGGCGGCCGGGAGGAGGTCGCTGGTGCTGAGGCTGCCCGCCGTGGCTGCCTGCTGGCCGGCCGGGGTGAAGTACACCTCCGAGGAGCCCTTTTCCAGCCCGAAGTTCAGCCCGTAGATCGTGATGACGCCGCCGACCTGCTCGGCGGAGGGCTGTATGGGGTTGTCGTTGTAGTTCCTGATGGAAGGCTCGCCGAGGTTCGCCGAGGTGGTCGGCTGGGGAATCTCGTCCTGGTTGATGAAGAGCAGCCCCGAGCTCCTCCCGTTCTTCGTGATGACGTACACGAGGCCCGAGGTGGCGTCATGAGGCACGGTCAGGGAGATGCGCTGGTCGGACCATTCCTTGATCTCGCTCGCCGTCGCGGAGACGCCCGAGATGCGGACCTCGGAGGTCTCCTGGGAGTCGCCGAAATTGCGTCCCGACAGGATGATGGTGCTGTCAGGGTGACCCTTCGTCGGCGTGAGGGAATCCAGCCGCGGCGGGCTGCCGCCCATGCGCGGGCTGGCGAGCACGAACGCGGCCAGGCCGATGACCACCACGGTGGGGATGAATCCCTTGCTCCTCAGGAGCCGCTGGTGCGGCTTGATCTGCTCCTGCTCGCCCTCGTCTGTCTCCGTCCCCGCCATCCTGCCGTCCTACTGCTTCTGCTCGAAGCCGCGCTCGATCCTGATCTCCACCTCGATGTTGAAGTATCCCTTCTGCTGCGCGTCGGCGTCGGACACTCCCAGCGGGTAGAAGAACACCGGGGTCCCGTACGTGACAGGTATCGTGTAGAAGCTGTTCGAGACCCTGCTCTCCTTCTCCGTGGGCGTGGAGAACCACACCTGCCCCTGGGCAAGGAGGAGGACCTCCCCGTCCTCCTGGACGTAGGGTGTGCAGACCAGGTAGATACGCACGTTGTCGCCCTCGAGCCTGACCCTGATAGAGCGGCCCGGGATGGTGAGCTTGGTGCTCTCGGCATTCCAGATCGGGGTGTCGGCCTGCGAGTCCGGAGGAACGATGCGGGCGCTGATGGAAACGGTCATGGCGGTGGACAGCAGCTGCTGCAGCGCGTCCGCAGGATCCGCGGCCGCCTCCTGGGCCTGGACGTTGGCCACGGCAAAGGCAAAGAGAAGGGGAACAACGGCAGACGTCTTCCGCAGCATCATGGTCGCTTCCTCGGGTACTCGGCTTCCTTCCCCATCCTGGGCGTTCCGACGGGTATGAGCTTCACGTCCTTGGGCAATGTCATGAGGTCATCACTGGTGGCGGCGGCGCCGCCGACGGACTTCAGGAGCGCTTCCACCTTGTCGTACGGCACGGCGAACTGGTACTCCGTGTTGCCGGCCGGTGCGCGCGTGATGCGGATGTATCCCATGCCGCTGCGCGACATCATCACGGCGAAACCGATCCCCAGGGCGACGATGAGCATGGCGGCAACGACGGCGAGGGGAACCGGCACCTCCACGCGCCGTCTCCAGGCGGGGGCCACCGGGGCCACGGGGGGCACCCCCGCGATGAGGTTCCGACGCACACGTTCCATGGGCGCCGCGAAGCTCTCCACGGGTTCGTCACGCAGGAGCTGCCGCGTCTCCTCGAGCTCCTCGACGACGCGCCGGCAGCGTTCGCAGCCGGCGAGATGATCGGCGATAGCACGATCCCACGGGGGGTTGATCTCGCCGTCGAAATAGGCGGAAAGGATCTGTCGGTCAGGACACATACGCATCACCCTTGGACAGCGTCTTTTTCAGGCGCTCCCGCGCGCGGAATATCCGCACCTTGACGTTGGTCTCCGTGATACCCAGGATCGATCCTATTTCCTTGTAGTCCAGGCCGCCGTCCTCCCGGAACACCAGAGGCGCGCGCAGGTTGTACGGCAGCTCGTTGAGGGCGCCCTGGATGGTGGCCCGCGTCTCCGCGCGAAGCACCGCCTTTTCGCTGGACTCCGTCGTGGTGCTGGTCAGGCGGGTCAGCTTGGACAGGGCGGCTCTCTCCCGTATCCGTCTCTTCTCGTGGTTCAGGGAGAGGTTCTTGACGACGCGGATCAACCAGTACCTCGACTGGTCGAGGTCGGGGAGCACATCGGAACGCTGCATCAGCTTTATGAAAGCCTCATGGCACAGATCTTCTGCCACCTCCCTGTCGCCGGTTATGCGCAGGGAGACTCGATAGATGACAGGGAAGAGCGATTCATAGACAGCATCAAAAGACAGCGGGCGCGCATATTCGGTGTTACTCATTACTAACAACAGAATCCCGACGAGGTTACAGCTTTTCCGCGCCCGTGGGTAGCCTCGTCAGGAGACAGCCCCCTTTTGACCGGCGGCGATCCGTACCTTCGGACCCCCGGGTCCGTCCTGGACTTCGAAACCCCTGGCGGCGAGGGCGGTACGAATCTCGTCCGCCCGGCTCCAGTTCCTGTCCTTGCGAGCCTTTTCGCGCTCGTCGACCAGTGCCCGCGCCTCGGCGTCCACCGTGACCTCTTCCACCCTCGCCTCGACGAGCCCCACGTCCAGGATCCTGTCCATCCGCAGGGCCGCCCCGAGCTTCTGCGGGGCGGGGACCTCGGGGTCCCGCAGGATCGTCCAGAGGTCCGCGAGGCAGCGCGGCATGTTCAGGTCCTCCGCGGCGTGCGTCTCGAACGCGTCTAGGTACTCCCGTGCCCTGCCGTCCGGCTCCTCGGCTCCGCCGGGGGAGGCCGCTTTCAGGCCCGCGACCTTTTCCAGGAGCGTGGCCCGTCCTGCCTTCGCCGCATCAAGCGATTCCCACGTGAAGGCGAGCTGCGTGCGGTAATGGGCGCCCAGGCAGAAGAACCGATAGTCCAGGGGGTGGTAGCCGCGCTCGACGAGCGTGGACAGCGTGGTAAACTTCCCGCTGGACTTGGCCATCTTCTCCTTGTCCATCAGGAGCCACTCGCCGTGCAGCCAGTAGTTGACCCACGTGTGACCTGTAGCAGCCTCGGACTGGGCGATCTCGTTGGTGTGGTGCACCGGGATGTGATCGATGCCGCCGCAGTGAACGTCGAAATGGTCGCCGAGGTACTTCATGGACATGGCGCTGCACTCGATGTGCCACCCGGGATATCCCCTGCCCCACGGGGAATCCCAGACCATCGTCTGGTGCTCGAACTTTCCCTTCGTGAACCAGAGAGCAAAGTCGGCGGGATTCCGCTTTCCCTCGTCCACGGCGACGCGTGCCCCGGCGCGAAGATCCTGCTGGTCGAGGAGGGCGAGCTTCCCGTACGCGGGGAAGGTCGCTATGTCGAAGAACACGTTCCCGCCGTTGAGGTACGTGTGCCCCGTCTTCTCCAGCCGCTCTATCAAGGCGAGCATGTCGGGGATGTGCTCGGTCGCCTTGCAGACCACCGTGGGCATGGCGCAGTGCACGAGGGCAAAATCACGGAAGAACGCCTTCGTGTAGAAATCGGCGATCTCCCAGACCGTCTTCCCCTTCTCCCGCGCGCCCTTCAGCATCTTGTCTTCGCCTTCGTCGGCGTCATCGGTGAGATGACCGACGTCGGTCACGTTCATCACGTGGCGCACCGTGTAGCCGAAGTACTCGAAGGTCTTTCTCAGGAGGTCTTCGAAGATGTAGGCGCGCAGGTTCCCGACGTGGGCGAAGTCATAGACGGTGAGACCGCAGCAGTACATGCCGACGTGCCCCGGGGTGATCGGGACGAACACCTGCATCTGCCTGCCCATCGTGTTCCAGAGTTTCAGCTCACCGCGGCTCATCTCTCCTCCGTAGACCCGCCCTGCCCTGTCGGCTACTCTTTCTCTCGTGACAACAGTACGGGAATTGGAGGGCATGTTCAAGATCGACGGGGTCGTGAAACGTGACGAGCCGATGGCCGGCCACACGAGCTTCCGCCTCGGAGGTCCCGCCGACCTGTACGTTGCACCGAACAGCGTGGAGGACGTGCGCACCGTGATGCGCGCCTGCGCCGGGGAGCGCATCCCCTGCTTCCTCCTGGGAGGCGGCACGAACATCCTCGTGGCGGACAGGGGCGTGCGCGGCGTTGTCCTGGACCTGACAGGCCTCAGCGGCATGGCGGTGGAAGGGAGCTGCGTGACAGCCCTGGCCGGGAGCCCGGTGTCAGGGCTGGCCGAGCGTGCCGGCAGGCACGGTCTCTCGGGCTTCGAGTTCGCCTACGCGCTCCCGGGCACGGTGGGCGGCGCGGTGTGGATGAACGCGCGCTGCTATGACGGGGAGATCAGCGGCATCCTGGAATACGCCGAGTACATCGCGGAAGACGGGACGCTCTGCCGCCGACGGAATGAGAGCGCCGAGTGGGCCTACAAGCTCTCCCCGTTCCAGTCGATGCGCGTCCCCATCCTTTCGGCGCGCTTCCAGCTCACCCCCGGGGACCCGGCGCGCATCGCCGCGGCCATGGCGGAGCACCACGCCGACAGGGTGCAGAAGGGTCACTTCCGCTTCCCCTGCGCCGGCAGCATCTTCAAGAACAACCGGGCGTTCGGCGCACCGACGGGCCGCCTGGTCGATTCCCTCGGCTTGAAGGGCACCACGATTGGCGGAGCACAGGTCGCTCCCTTCCACGGCAACATCATCATCAACACCGGGAGCGCCACCGCGAACGATGTGCGCGCGCTCATGGAGCGCGTGGAGGAAGAGGTGAGCCGGCGCATGGGCTTCACCCTGGAACGCGAGGTCATCCTCGTGGGCGAATGGTGAGCGGCGCATGATCCTCGTGGTCGGGCAGAACCTCGCGTGGCAGAAGGTCGGCCGGCTTTCGCGCCTGGGCCGGGGCGAAGTGAACCGGCTGCGCGACATGAGCAGTTTTCCCGGCGGCACGTCGGTGAACGTGGTGCGCGCCCTCGGCGCGCTGGGCGGCACGGGCGAGGCCATTGGATACGCGGGCGGCATGACCGGCAAGCGCATGGAGGATGCCCTGCGCGCCGAGGGGCTCCCCTGCCGGCTCGTGCGGATCGCAGCAGAGACACGGACCTGCACCACCATGGTCGAGCCGGACGGCGCCTGCACGGAGATCATCGAGCCGTCCCCGCGGGTCACACCGGCAGAACGCGACGAGATGCGCCGAACCGTTGCCGAACGCCTCCCCCTGGCGCGCATGCTGCTCATCTCCGGCACGAGCCCCGAGGGGGAGACGGAGGACTGCTACGAGCGCCTGCTGCAGGAAGCGCACGGCCGCGGCATCCCGGTGATGCTCGACGCAGCGTCAGTCCAGGGGAAGCGCGCCATGCGCGAGTCCCCGGAAATCCTGACGACAAGCGCCGCCGCGCTCGCCGAGATCTCCGGCCTCCCCGTGGAAACGCTCGCGCAGAGGGTGGACGCGTGCCGGGAGATCGGGCGGCGCCACGCGGTGCGGTGGTTTTTCGTCACGCGGGGCCCGGACGGCATCGAGGCGTTCGACGGCACGACCCTCTCTCACGCGGTTCCCCCCCGCGTGACAGTGGCCAACGCGATCGGCAGCGGTGATGCCGCCGCGGCGGGCGCCGCGTGGGTGATCCTGAATGCGCTGGACGCTGCCGGCACGCGCCGGCAGGACGTCTTCTCCTCCGCACGGGTCCTGAGGGAAGCGCTGCTCACCGCGGCGGCCATGGGCACAGCGAACTGCCTGGACGACGTCAACGGGAAGGTTCTTCGCGATGATTACCTGGGCCTCAGGGACCGCGTGCGGATCCTCCAGCCTCCCCTTCCGCAGTCTTCCAGGACAGCCCGAAGCTGAATGTCCCTCCCGACACACCGGCCTTGACGGAGATCTCCCGGCTTCCGTGCTGGCGGACCGTGAAGCCTGCCTCCACGCCGTCCGTCCCGGCTTCCAGCTCGATGCGCAGCGTTTCCACCGGGACCGCGACGCAGAGGCCCTGCAGCTCCACGCCGAGGGCACGCGACCAGGACACGCCCCCCCGTGCCTGCAGCAGCCCGGCATCCACGGCGATGGAAGCGGAGGCTGACGGATCTTCACCCCTGCGAGCCCACTCGTTGAAGCTGATCTGCTTCTGCGCTTCCACCCGGACGGACCCCTTGACACCCCTGGCGAGCTGGAAAGACCGCTCGAAGTCCGCGCCGAGCTCTTCCGTTTCCGCTCGACAGGCGCGGGGGAGGAACCCGGGACGCTCGACATCGATGGTCCAGCTGAGCCCCGCCTTCCCATCCCGACCTTGCAGACCGATTCTGCCGGAGACTCGACCCTGGGCGCCGGCCGCTCGTCCTGCCGGCGTCCGGTACCCGTTTCCGGCCGCCCCGACGAGGATGGCAGCCTCGACAGGGCCCCGCGTGTACTCCGACTCGAGGTGAAAGAAGCAGCCAGGCGACGACCACTCCGCGAACGACATGCCGAAGGATCCGCAGGCAGCAAACCCGGAGAGGCGCGTCCGGATCCTGGCCGCGAGCTGAAGGAGCCCTCCCCCGGGGAAAGCGGGCTTGTCCGGGAACCATTCAAAGACGGGACTCTTCGGCGCACGGTCCTCCACCTGGATCCCCGCTTCCATCCCGAGCCAGTCAGTCAGCGCTGCACTGGCGAACGAGCCGACAGTCAGGCTCACGGGAAGGGCATAGAACCCCAGGACCCCCGGAACGGGCAGGCAGGCGAAGGAGACCGGGCCGCCGAGCCCCGACAGGTCCAGGGAAAGGCCCGTGCGCTCCTGGAAGACGCCGCTTCCGGCGGCAAACCCCAGCGGATCCATGACTTCCCTCATCAACCCTGTCAGCCGCAGCGGGCCGGCCGCCAGCCACGGTGTCTCGACGGCAACACAGGGAAGCGGCTCTCCGGTGTCGTGCCAGCCGACTGCGATTTTCAAGTCCTCCATGCCGAAGGTCCAGGTGAGTGACGTGGAGCCGGCCGAGGTGCCGGTAACGATTCCGAGAGCAGCGCCCGGGGCGCGGACGGGGCAGAGGAATGGCAGAAAGAACAGGAGGATGAGGCTGGGCCGCACATTAATGGAAGGAACGAGCCTTCGTGCTCCCCGATTGCGTTCCTTGACCTGCCGGGGGCTCCCGTGCGAACCTCGTTCATCACCTCAAGGAGCCCCGAATGGACATCCTCACGCTCAATTGCGGAAGCTCGTCATTGAAATACCAGCTCTATCGCTGGGAAGACAGGGACGTCCTCGCGTCGGGTGTCGTGGAGCGCGTCACGGTGGGCGGCTCGTTCATCAACCACTATTCGAAGAGGAGCGGGAAGAAGACGAAGATCGAGCACGACTGCCCGCACCACCGTGACGCCATCGAGCTGATCGTGCGCACGCTCCTCGATCCCGAGGTGGGGGCCATCTCCGACCTCTCCGACATCAGGGCGGTCGGCCACCGCGTGGTGCACGGCGGTGACCGCTTCGCGAAGTCCGTCATCATCGACGATGCGGCCCTCGCGGCATTCCGCGACCTTTCCGACCTCGCGCCGCTGCACAATCCCCCGAACATCACGGGCATCGAGGCCGCCCGCGCGGTGCTCCCCGGGGTGCCCCACTGCGCCATCATGGACACCGCGTGGCACCAGACCATGCCGCCGGCCGCGTATCTCTACGCGCTGCCCTACGCGTGGTACGAGAACTACCGCGTGCGCCGCTACGGGTTTCACGGAACGTCGTTCCTCTACGTGGCCAAGCGCGCCGCGGTGCTCCTCGGCAAGGACCCGTTCGCCACGAACCTCGTGTGCTTCCACATCGGCAATGGTTCCAGCGCGAACGCGGTGAGAAACGGCATCTCCGTGGATACCTCGATGGGGTTCACGCCGCTGGAAGGCCTCGTCATGGGAACGCGGGCAGGCGATCACGACGCTGCGATCGGCTACTACATGATGCGCAAGGAAGGCCTCGCCCCGAACGAGATGGACTCCATCCTCAACCGCAGGAGCGGTGTCCTCGGCATCACCGGCAAGTACACCGACCGGCGCGACATCGAGACGGGCGCCTGTGACGGCGACGAGCGCTGCCAGATGGCCATCGAGATCGAGGGGTATCGCCTGAAGAAGTACCTCGGCTCCTACTACGCCGCCCTCGGGAGAATCGACGCCGTGGTGTTCACCGCGGGGGTCGGCGAGAGGGGTCCCATCACGCGGGAGAAGTGCGTGGACGGCCTGGAGGATCTCGGCATCGTGCTGGACAAGCGGAAGAACGAGATCTCGATGACGCGGAACGCCGAGACGGAGATCACGGGACCCGGTTCAAAGGTCCGCATCTTCGTCATTCCCACGGACGAAGAGCTCGTGATGACCGAGGATACCCACGCCCTCCTGGAAGGGACATACGAGATGCACACGAAGTTCACCTACTCCTTCCAGGGAAGGAGCTACCTGAACAAGGCGCGCGAGGAGATGCTGCGCGCCGAGCTCGCGGAAAAAAACTCCCTGGCCGAAGTGGTGGCGCGCCCGCGGTAGGGAGGCGCGTCCCGCGCGCGTGGTCCGCGTTGACTTTTCCCCTCCCCCTCCCTATGCTGGCGCTGTACGAAGGAGGGTAGTGATGGGCAGCCTGCAGACGCGCTACATGGGTATTGCGCTCGCCAATCCCGTGGTGGCGGGAGCGTGCGACCTGACGTCGAACGTGGACAGCATCAAGCGGATCGAGGACGCCGGTGCGGGCGCCATTGTTCTGAAGAGCCTGTTCGAAGAGCAGATCCAGCTGGAACGCATGAAGCTCGAGGACGACCTCGACACGGGGAGCGAGCTGTACGGGGAGATGGCCACCATATTCCCCAAGCTGAAGCACGCCGGGGCCAGGGAACACCTCCACTGGGTGAAGAAGTCGCGGGAAGCAGTCAAGATCCCGCTCTTCGCGAGCCTCAATGCCGTGGAACGTGGAACGTGGGTCGAATACGCGAAGCAGCTCGCCGACCAGGGCGTCAACGGGCTGGAGCTGAACTTCTTCGCCACACCGCGGGAGCTCGACACGAACGGCGCCGACGTGGAAAAGGAGCAGCTGGAAGCGGTGCACGAAGTGCGGCGCGCCGTGTCCATCCCCGTGTCCGTGAAGCTCAGCGTCTTCTACTCCAACCCCCTGAACATGGTGGGCAAGCTCGACAAGGAAGGGGTGAACGGGTTCGTCCTCTTCAACCGCTTCTTCCAGCCCGACATCGACCCTGAAACGGAATCGATGCGCCAGCCGTTCAATTTCAGCATCGAGGCGGACAACCGTCTCCCCCTGCGCTTCGCGGGACTGCTCCACGGCCGCATCAAGGCCGACGTGTGCGCGAGCACCGGGATCATGAACGGCATGGACGTGGCGAAGATGATCCTCGCGGGTGCCGCCGCCGTGCAGGTCGTCACGGGTCTCTACCGCAACGGCGTAAAGTCCATTGCCACGATGCTCACCGAGCTCGAGACGTGGATGGACGCCCGCAACTACGCGAGTATCGACGCCTTCCGTGGCAAGCTGTCCGCGAAGAACGCCGGTGATCCGTGGGCGTACACCCGCGCCCAGTACGCCAAGATGCTGCTGAGCCCCAAGGAGTTCACCGAGACCGTCAGGCTGTAGGGGCGCCGCATGAAGCGCAACACCCTTCTCATCGTCGTGATCGCCGTCGCGGCCATCTTCCTCCTGTTCAACCCGCTGCAGTACCTGACGGGCAACAAGGATGCGGTGCAGCGGCCGCCCATCACCGCCGCGGCCGTGACCCCGCTGCTCCAGTATGCGCAGTCGGCGTGGAAGTCCCCGGAAGACTACGTGCTCTCGTCCTTCGGCGGGCACGACATCGTCTTCCTCGGCGAGTTCTACAAGATCAGCCAGAATCCCCAGCTCGTGGGCAGGCTCATCCCGAAGCTCTACGCCGCGGGCATCCGCAACCTCGGCATCGAGTACGCCCTCTCTGATGACCAGAAGGACATTGACGCGCTGGTCACCTCCTCGATCTGGGACGAAGGCAAGGCGCGCGCCATCACCTTCGACTGGGTCGTTACCTGGGGCTACCAGGAGTACATCGACCTCTACAAGGCCGCGTGGCAGGTGAACAGCGCGCGCCCCGCGGGGGCGGCGCCGTTCCGTATCGTCGGCCTGAGCCCCCGCCAGGACTGGACCGTTCTCACCTCGGAGAAGGACATCAGTGATCCCGCCGTGGTGGCGAAGATGTACGCCCAGGGCGTGCCGGACGCGCACATGGCGGAGGTGATCGACCGCGAGTTCCTCCAGAAGGGACAGAAGGCCCTGGTCTATTGCGGCACGCAGCACGCGCTGACGAAGTACCGCAGCACCGAGTACGAGAAGAACGCGGCGGCCATGAAGCTGCCGGAGGTCCGCAGGGCGGGGAACATCGTGGCCGCGAAGGCGCCGGGGCGCACCATGACCATCGCGCTGCACGCCCCCTGGCCCGACACCACCGCGAAGAACGGCCTGGGCTATCCCGTCGGCGGCGCCATCGACGCCGTCATCGACCAGCTCCCCGACGACAAGAAAAACGGCGGCTGGGACACGGCCGGCACGCCGTTCGGAGCGCTCTCCCTCAAGGGCTCCACGTACGGCACGGACGCCGCGACGACTCTTGCGGACCTGTTCGACGGCTACATCGTCATGGGTCCCATCCGTCTCTACACCACCGTGACGCCGATACAGGACTTCATCACGGCGCAGAACGCGGACCGGGCCGCGAAGAGCTTCCCCGGCGTGAAGACGGTTCCCCTGACCAGGGACCAGGTGCAGACGGCCATCCTCCAGGACGTCCAGACGCTCCAGAAAGCGCTCGCCCTGTTCCGATAGGCGGAGGCCGCAGGTCCGTGCGCGGGCTCGTTATCCTCTACCAGGACGCCTCGCTGCTCGTGGTGGACAAGCCCGCGGGGATGCACTGCGCGCCGCTGCGCCCGGGGGAGAGAGAGACCCTCCTCCACCTGGTGATCGAGGCATTCCCCGAGGTCGCGGGGCTTCCCGGGGTGAAGGACATCGAGCCCGGCCTTGTCCATCGCATCGACCGGGACACCTCGGGCGCCGTCGTGATCGCCAGGACCAGCGCGGCTTTCGCGGCCCTGCGCGCGGCATTCGAGGGTCTTCTCGCGAGCAAGACGTACTGTGCAGCCTGCTCCGTCGCGGACGCCCGCGTCGGCGCACACCGTGCCATCGAGAGCCGGTTCGCCCCGCTGGGCGTCGGGCGACGGAAGGTGCGGGTGGTCCCGCCCGAGGAGACATCGGCTGGAACGCGCAGAGCCGCGACGACCGCCCCGTACCGCACGGAAGCGGTCCTCGAGGAGGTGCGCGGGGACCGGGCTATAGTCCGGGCCGTCATAGCACGGGGATTCCGGCACCAGGTGCGGGCGCACCTGGCGTTCCTGGGGCTGCCGATCTTCGGGGACCCGCTGTACGGGGTCGCCGTGCCCGCGGGCAAGGAGGAGCGGATGTACCTCCATGCGCAGCGCATCGAGCTGCCGCACCCGGACACGGGCGCGCGCCTCGTCGTGGAGTCACCGGTGCCGCCCTGCTTCGCGTCGCTGCTGAAGGAGAAAGAGCAATGGGATTCCGTGACAGGGACATCATCTCCATCACCGACTTCTCGCGCGCCGAGATCCTCGCCCTCTGCGAGGCCGGCCGCCGGATGGCCGATCTCGAGAAGGCAGGAAAGCGCAACAGCCTCCGCGATGCGCTAAAGCACCGCACGCTCTCCTACATGTTCTACGAGCCCAGCACACGCACGCGCACCAGCTTCAACACGGGAATGCGCGAGCTCGGCGGCCGCTATGACGGGTTCTCCGGCACGGAAGGCACCTCCGTGATGAAGAACGAGACGGTCCGCGACACCGTCACGATGATGTGCGCCAACCACAACGACGTGATCGTGATGCGCCACCCGCTCGACGGCTCGCTCCAGTGGGCTGCCGACGTGGCGAACATCCCCGTCATCAACGGCGGCGACGGCAAGAACGAGCACCCCACGCAGGCGCTCCTGGACGTGCTGACCGTGTACGCCATGCGGGGCGGGAAGCTCGACGGCATGCGCATGGGATTCGGCGGCGACCTGTCGCACGGGCGCACCGTGCGCTCGCTGAGCCTCGCGCTGTCCCACTTCGACGACGTCACCATCCGGTGGGCCGCCGAGGACTTCCTCGGCATGCCGGAGGACCTCGCGGCGCTCCTGGCCGCGCGCGGGGTGACGGTGGTGCGCGAACCCACCGTGCGGGACGTGATGCGCCAGTGCGACTTCTACTACATGACGAGGCCGCAGCTCGAGCGGATGCCCGGCGTGACGCAGAAGGACATCATCACGATGATGAAGCAGTACCGCATCGACCTCGCCAAGGTGGACGGGGTGGATGCGCGCGTGCTGCACCCGCTGCCCGTGAACAGCGAGATCGCCGAGATCGACTACCGCGTCTACTTCACCCCGGCCCAGGCGTTCTTCGCCCAGGCCGAGTTCGGCATCTTCCTGCGCAAGGCCCTTCTCCACGAGATGCTCGGGCACGAGGGCTACGTGCGCTACGACGGGCGGCTGCCCGCCGAGCTGGGCACCGGCAACAACCGCCTGCCCCGCCGGATCCACGGGCAGAAGCAGAGCGGGATGTTCATCGACAAGATCCACGACGGCACCGTGATCGACCACCTCGCGCCGGGCACCCTGCGGGCCGTGAGCGACGCGCTGGACCTGGAGAACCGCGGCTACTCCTGCACCACCGCCACCATCGCCGAGAAGCCCAACCCTTTCATCAAGACCAACATGCGCGAGCTTCCCGAGCGCGACCTGAAGCGCATTGCCCTGCTCTCCCCCGAGCCGACCATCGACGTCGTGAAGGATGGCAGGATCGCCGAGAAGTTCGTCTACCTGCTCTGTGCCAACGGCAACTGCATCACGCGGACCGTGAACGAGGACGTGCCGCCGCGCTTTTACAACGACGCGGGGACCGTCCGCTGCCGCTACTGCCGCAGGCCGTATGCCATCGGCCACCGGAAGGTGACAGCGGAAGAGACGACGGCGTACCTCGCATCGCTACCTTCGCGGATCGAGCCCGTGGCCTACCCCGGCTGACCATGATCGACCCGCACGTCCACCTGCGCGACTGGCGCCAGGCCTCCAAGGAGACGCTCCGCCACGGGCTGTCCGTGGCGTACCGCGCGGGGCTGGACGGCGTGTTCGAGATGCCCAACACGGATCCCCCGCTCACCACCCGCGAGGCGATCCTCCGCCGCATCGACGACGCCGATGCCGCCATGAGAGCCGCGGGGATCAGCCTTTTCCATGGCCTGTACGCAGGGGTCACGGCCGTGCCGCACCAGATCGAGGAGGTGGTGCGCGCATGGCGCGAGCTCTTCCCGCGCGTGGTGGGCCTGAAGCTCTTCGCGGGACACTCCACCGGGAACATGGGGATCATCGACCCGCGGGAGCAGGGACTGGTCTACCGGACGCTGACTGCCCTTGGATTCAACGGCGTGCTCGCCGTGCACTGCGAGAAGGAATCACTGCTCAAGCCGGCGGAATGGGACCCGGCCCGACCCGTCACCCACGCCCGCGCGCGGCCACCGGCCGCGGAGGTGGCCTCGGTGGACGACCAGAAGGGATTCGCGCGCGCCGCGGGTTTCGCGGGGACGCTCCACGTCTGCCACGTCTCCACGCCGTGGGCGGTGGACCTGGTCCGGGGAAACACGAACCCGGACCGAAGGACGGGCCGCGGGTCACCTGCGGCCTGGCCCCGCACCACGCCCTGCTGGATGCGGGAATGATGGAGACGGAGAAGGGCCTGCTCCTGAAAATGAACCCGCCGCTGCGGCCCCTGCCGATGCCGTCCCTCATGATGCGGCGCCTGCTCGACGGGCAGATCGACTGGATCGAGACCGATCATGCGCCCCACACGCTGGTCGACAAGACCAGGGGGTACGCTTCGGGAATCCCCGGCCTCCCGTACTACCCGCTCTTCGTGAAGGAGCTCGCCCGGCGCGGCGCCACGAAGGAACGGCTCAGGGAGATCACGCACGACGCCGTCTGCCGCACCTTCGGCATGGCGATCCCCGCGGGCGGCAGGGCCGGCGAGGAGTCACTGGCGCGCGAGTACGAGTTCGACGCCTGGGAGGCGCTCGCTCAGAAGAGGTAGTCGGTGTTCACGAAGTTCGAGGCGCGCTCCCGCAGGAGATCGCCGAGCAGCCTCGTGTTCTTCCCTGACACCGGGGCTGCCACCATCGAGCGGATCGAGAAGCAGCGCAGCGCGTCCGACACCGAAAGGGTGCCTTCGCCGCTGTCCTTGCGGCCCGCGAACGGGTACACGTCCGGGCCCCGCTGGCACTGAGCGTTGAGGTTGATGCGGCAGACCTGGTTGGCCAGGACGTCGATCAGCGGACCGATGCGGCCGGGGTCGGCGCCGAAGATGCTCGCCTGCTGGCCGTAGCTGGAGCTCACGACGTAATCGAACACCTCCCGCTCATCGTCGAAAACCGCCACCGGGACCACGGGTCCGAACTGCTCCACGTGGTAGAGCTCCATGGGCGGGGTCACCGGGAAGACGACCGAGGGGAAATAGAACGTTCCGCTGGAAAGGCCGCCGTGGCGGTTGGCCACCCTCGCGCCCTTGGCCACCGCATCGGCGACGAGCGTCTGCATCCTCTTCACTTTGCCCTGGTCGGGAAGCGGCGTCACGCGGACACCCGGCTCCCAGGGCATGCCGAATGGCAGGGCGTCAACCGCGTCGGAGAGGCGCGCGATGAACGTCTCGGCCACGCCCCGCTGGACGAAGAGCAGCTTCAGGGCCGTGCACCGCTGCCCGTTGAATGACAGGGCGCCCGTGACGCACTCCGCGACGGCAAGGTCGAGGTCCGCGTCCTCCAGGACGATCCCGGGGTTCTTCGCGTCCAGGCCGAGGATGCACCGCAGGCGGTTGGGCTGGGGATGCTGGCGCTTGAGACCGTTCGCGACCGCCGAGGTGCCGATGAAGGCGAGCGCCGCGACGTCACCGGTCTCCATGACGGGCCCGGCCACCTCGCGGCCCCGTCCGTTGATGATGTTCACCACGCCGGGCGGGAAGCACTCGGCGAAGCAGTCGACCAGCGGCGCCTGGCACAGCGCGCCGTAGTGGGGAAGCTTCACGACAACCGTGTTGCCCATGGCCAGGGCCGGGATCAGGGTGGTGAAGGTCTCGTTGAGCGGGTAGTTGAAGGGACCCATGCAGAGGGTCACGCCGAGCGGCGCGCGGCGGATATGGGCGAGGACGCCGCCGTTCGTGGAGAACCGGGCGCCGGCCCTGTCCGTTTCCTTCAGCGCCTCCACCGTATCGACGACGTACTGGACGGTGCGGTCGAACTCCTTCTCGCTGTCCGCGCGGCTCTTGCCGATCTCCCACATGAGAAGGCGCACCGATTCCTCGCGGACGCCGCGCATGCGGGCCGCGAACAGCGAAAGCGCTTCCACGCGTCCCGCGACCCGCATGGTGGGCCACGGCCCGCGGCCGTGGTCCCAGGCGGCGCGCGCGGCTTCCAGCGCCGCGAGCGCGGTCACCCGGTCGAGCCGCGCCGTGGGACCGATGACCCTCGGGGTGACAGCACTGTCACGCGTGGTGCCGTCAGCGCCGCGCAGGCATACCGCCGACAGGGCGTCCGCGACCTCCCCATTCCACTCCAGCACCTTCCCGTTCACCAGGTAGGTGCGGCCCTTGTCGTAGACACCGCCGCCCGGGGCGAAGTCAGCCGCGGGGGGAACGTCGGCGAGGGCGGGGAACAGGGAGGCCATCTTTTTCTTGACGTCTATTGGCATGGCCAACGGTGACCCCGGCGAATCCGGATGTCAAGCGCGGCGCGGCACGCGGGGCCCCTCAGGGGATCGCTGGGCCGTCGCGTCGGCGCGCCGCGTCGGCGCTGCACGCGAGGCCCCTCCGGGGCCCGCTGGGCAGGATGAGCTCCATGATGCAGACGTCGAGCATCCGGCCGAACTTGATCCCGACTTCCTTCAGCGTACCGGCAACGAAGAAGCCCAGCGCGGCGTGCATCGCGATACTCGCCGCGTTGTCGGCCGAGATGCGCGCAAGGAGTGCGTGATGCCTGTGCGCGCGGGCCGCGTCGATCAACGTCTCCAGCAGCTTTCGCCCGATCCCCCGCCTGCGCCACTCCACGGCCACGTATTCCGACACCTCCGCCGACCGTCCGTACGCGGCCCGGTCCGACCAGGGGCTGAGCGACGCCCATCCGCAGATGGCGGCTCCCTTCTCGGCCACGAACACCGGGTGCGGGCCGCCGTGGCGGGCGAACCAGATCCTCTGCTCGGCCTCGGTGCGCTGCTGGGTGTCGTAGGTCGCGGTGGAGGTGAGCACCTCGTGATTGTAGATCTCGCGGATCCTCGGGAGGTCGGCCTCGCGTGCCGCCCGCACGACGATCAATCCAGCAGCCATTGCAGTGCCTCCACGGTTGACGGGAACACGGCGAGGACGCCCGGCGGAAGCCGGGCAAGCGGCTTCTGCGAGATGGCGAGCACGGTCGTGCCGGCGTCCACGGCCGACCGCATCCCGTTGAGAGAATCCTCGATCACGCAGCACGCCGAGGGGGCGCGGCCCAGGAGGCGGGCGGCCATGAGGTAGCAGTCGGGGGCCGGCTTCGCCGCCGGAACGTCGTCACAGGTCACCACCGGAGAAAAAGTCTCGTGGAACCCTATCCGCTCCAGCATGTAATCCACCTCGGCCCGGGTGCTGGACGTGGCAAGACCGAGCGGCACGCCGTCGAGGCGCGCCACCTGCGCGTGCAGGCCGTCGAAGGGCCGCAGTCCCTCGTCGGCGATGGCGCGGAATGCGTCGCGCTTGAGACGGAGGAGCTCCTCGGTGGTGACGGACAGGCCGAACTCACGGATGAGGGCTGCCGCGATCACCGGGCTGGACATGCCCATGAACCGCCCGCGCTCCTCGAACACGGCCACGGGGTCGATGCCCGCGAGCGACCCCTGCCAGGCCCGCACGTGCAGGGGCTCCGTGTCGGCGAGCACACCGTCCATGTCGAAAATGAAAGCGCCCACGGGGATCTTGAGGGGAGGAGCCGGCATCGGCGTAGTACAGCAGATGAGGCGGCCCTCGTGCAAGCGCCCTCGGCGGTGAGCGTCAGGTCACCAGGTTGATCGGCTTCCCGTCGAGGAAGGCGCGGATGTTGGCGGCCGTGGCGGTCACAAGGCGGGCGCGCGCCGCCTCGGTGGCCCACGCGATGTGCGGCGTGATGATGCAGCGCGGGGCGCGAAGAAGCGGGTGGTCGGCCGGGGGCGGCTCGCGGGAAAGGACGTCCAGCGCGGCGCCGCCGAGCCTGTGCGCGGCCAGGGCGTCGGCGAGGTCCTGCTCCACCACGAGGCCGCCGCGGGCCGTGTTCACGAGAAAGGCGCCGGGCCGCATCGTGGCGAGCCGCCCCCGGTGGACCATCCCGGCGGTCTCCGGGGTAAGGGCACAGTTCAGGCTGACGACGTCGCCGCCGGCAAACGCCTCGTCCACGGTGCACCAGGCGAACGGCTGCCACGGCGGCGCGTCGCCCCGGGAGCGGGCGGTCGCGAGCACGCGCATGCCCATGGCGTGCGCGATCTCCCCGACGGCCCTCCCGATCCTCCCGAAGCCCACCACCGCCATCGTCCTGCCGGCAAGCTCATGCAGGGGGCCCAGCCGGGCGCTGAAGTCCGGGCTTGCCGCCCAGCCGCCCGAATGCACGGCCCGGTCATGGTCGCCGACGCGGTGGGTAAGCTCGAGGAGCAGGGCAAAGACGAGCTGGGCGACCGAGCCCGTGGAATACTCGGGCACGTTGGAGACGGGGATGCCACGGGCCGAGGCTGCCGCGACATCGACGATGTTGTAGCCGGTGGCGAGAACGGAGATGTAGGCCAGGCGGGGCAGCGACCCGATCATGCGGGCATCGACGATCGCCTTGTTCGTCAGGAGGATGTCCGCCTCGCGCGCCCTTTCCACGACACGCGCGGGAGGCGTGCGCGGATGCACGCGGAGGTCGCCGAGCCCGGCGAGCTCCGCCCAGGTGCT
The DNA here is from genome assembly GCA_963768665.1 of uncultured Spirochaetota bacterium. Lineage (GTDB taxonomy): Bacteria > Spirochaetota > Spirochaetia > SZUA-6 > Fen-1364 > Fen-1364. Next base: position 88,514 of record CAVYIU010000013.1, read on the forward strand.
GTCCCCTTCCCCCATGGTGTGGCCGTCGAGAACGACTATAGAAGGACGCTGTCGGGCCATCGATTCATTCCCCTGCGCATGCTATACACTTTTCCCTATGGAAACAACGAGGGTACGCCTTCACACCCGGTTCGCCGTCGGTCCCGTGGACCCGCGGCTCTTCGGCGGTTTCCTCGAGCACATGGGGCGCGCCGTCTACGAGGGCGTGTACGAGCCCGGCAACCGGCACGCGGACGCCCACGGGTACCGCTCCGACGTCCTGGCGGCGATGAAGCGCCTGCGCTTCACCGCGATGAGGTACCCGGGCGGGAACTTCGCTTCCGGGTACCACTGGATGGACGGCGTGGGCCCGGCTGCCGCGAGACCGGTGGTACGTGAGCTGGCCTGGCAGAGCATCGAGCCCAACGCGTTCGGGACAGAGGAATACATGCGCCTGTGCCGGGTGATGGGATGGACACCGATGCTCACCGTCAACCTCGGTACGGGCACCCCGGAGGAAGCGCGCAACTGGGTGGAGTACTGCAACTGCCCCGCCGGCACCCGCTACGCCGACATGCGCGCGGCGGCGGGGAGCAGGGAGCCGCACGGGGTGAAGCTCTGGTGCCTGGGCAACGAGATGGACGGCCCGTGGCAGCTCGGTCACGTTCCCGCGGACCAGTACGCCATGCGCGCCCAGCAGGCGGCCAAGATGATGAAGGACGCCGACAAGTCCCTCGAGCTCGTCGCCTGCGGGAGCTGCGGCGACCGACCTGCCCACCTACATGGAGTGGGACAGGCAGGTCCTGGAGCACCTGGGCGATGCAGCGGACTACATCAGCCTGCACCGGTACGTGGGCAGACAGGACGAATGACACGGAGGACTACCTGGCGGTCACCGCCTCCATTGACCGCCAGATCGAGGACATGGACGCGACCTGCCGGTTCGTCCAGGCGCGCCGCCAGGCGCGCAAGCGGGCGTTCCTCTGCTTCGACGAGTGGAACGTGTGGTACAAGAACAGGGAGATGGACGGCCGCGGGAAGCGCGCGCCGCACCTCATCGAGGAGGTCTACGACCTGCAGGACGCGCTGGTGGTTGCCGGGTTCCTGAACAGCTTCCTCCGCCACGCCGATGTCGTGAAGATCGCCAACCTCGCGCAGATCGTGAACGTCATCGCGCCGCTTCTCACCGACGCCGACCGGGTCCTCGTGCAGTCCATCTTTCACCCCGTCGAGATGTACGCTCACCGGCGCGACGGGACCGCGTTGAGGGTCGCGCTGGAAGGGCCCTCTTTCTCGGGCCGCACGAACGGGACCGTGCCCCTGGTGGACGCCAGCGCGGTCTGGAACGGCAGCGAACTCAGCGTGTTCCTCGTCAACAGGAGCATGTCGAAAGCGGCGCCCGTGGTGATCGACCCCGCCGACCTGCGGATCGAGGGCGTGAAGGATGCGGAAACCCTCAGCGGTCCCGGACCCCGCGCGGCGAACAGCTGGGACTCCCCGGATGTCGTCACCGCCAGCCCGTTCGATGGATGGGCGGTCAGGGCAGGCCGCGCGTCGGCGAAGCTTCCCCCGCTCTCCGTGACCGCATCGACATTCCGCTGCTCCTGAGCGAGGATCCACCTGCCCCGATTCTCCTCTCTTGACCCTTGCGGGGGCGGCCATTATCCTTTTTGCGCCTTCCCCATGACGCAGAACACGAACGATTTGCCGCTCATAGTCCAGGGGGACCGCACGATACTCGCGGAAGTCGCGAGCCCTCGCTACACCGAGGCCCGTGATGCGCTCGCGCGGTTCGCCGAGCTGGTGAAGTCACCCGAGCACGTGCATACCTACCGCATCACGCCGCTGTCGATCTGGAACGCGTGCGCCGCCGGCGAGAGCGCGTCGCAGATCATCGAGTCCCTGCGTTCGCTCTCCCGTTACCCCGTCCCTGACCATATCGTGACGGAGATCGAGGACTACGGGGCCCGGTTCGGCAGCCTCATGTTGGACCGGGACAGCGAGGGCAGGCGCATGGTCCTGCACTGCCGCGACGAGGGGTTGGCGGACGCTCATCGCCGGTGACAAGCACGCCGCGCTGATCCTGGGAGAACGCCTGTCGCCCACGTCGTTCCTGGTGGCGCCGGCCGCGCGCGGCCAGCTCAAGCTCGCCCTCATCCGCATCGGGTACCCGGTGGACGACCGCGCCGGTTACGCGGCGGGGGAGACCTTCTCCTTCTCGCTGCGGCCGGTCACCCTCGGCCGGGGCAAGGCTCTTCGGCGCGCGGCCGTACCAGCGCGCGGCAGCCGAGGCATTCCACGCGGCAGGCTCGGAACGGGGCGGCTCGGGCGTCATCGTGCTGCCCTGCGGCGCAGGCAAGACCATCGTCGGCATGCTCTGCATGAACATGCTGCAGACATCGACCCTCATCCTGACCACCTGCGTGACGGCCGTGCGGCAGTGGATCGCGGAGCTCATCGACAAGACCGACATCGACCCGTCCTGCGTGGGGGAGTACACGGGGCAGAGGAAGGAGGTCCGCAAGGTCACGGTGGCCACCTACCAGATGCTGACGCACCGGGGACGGGGCCGCGCGGCCGCGGCCGACCGACGGGTCCGGCGCGCTACCCGCACCTCGCGCTTTTCAACGAGCGGGACTGGGGCCTGATCGTCTACGACGAGGTGCACCTTCTCCCCGCCCCCGTCTTCCAGGTGACCGCGTCCCTGCAGGCGCGACGGCGCCTGGGTTTGACGGCGACCCTCGTGCGGGAGGACGGCAAGGAGGACGACGTGTTCGCCCTCATCGGCCCGAAGAAGTACGACGTGCCGTGGAAAGAAATGGAGAAACAGGGCTGGATCGCCAAGGCGGTCTGCACCGAGATCAGGGTGCCGCTGCCCGCGGCACTGCGGTCCAGCTACGCGGTGGCAGACGCGCGGATGAAGTTCCGCATGGCATCGGAGAACCCGGCCAAGATCGACCAGGTCAAGGCGATATTGTCGGGTCACCCCGGCGAGCCGGCTCTCGTCATCGGCATGTACCTGGACCAGCTCGCCGCCATCGCGCGGCCGCTCGGCCTCCCGGTCATCACCGGCTCCACGCCGCAGAAGGTCCGCGACAGGCTGTACGCCGAGTTCAAGGCCGGCGCGATCCGCATCCTTGCCGTTTCCAAGGTCGCCAATTTCGCCGTGGACCTTCCCGAAGCGAGCCTCGCCATCCAGGTCTCCGGCACCTTTGGGTCACGGCAGGAGGAAGCGCAGCGCCTGGGGCGCATCCTGCGGCCCAAGGAGCTGGGCAACCAGGCGTACTTCTACTCGCTGGTCTCGCGCGACACGGTGGAGCAGGAGTTCGCGCTGAAGCGCCAGCTCTTCCTCTGCGAGCAGGGATACGCGTACGCCATCCATGCGGTGGGTGCCGCAGCGTCCCTGCCGACACTCGCATGAAGCTCTTCCCGCCGGACTGGCCGGGATTTCTCGAGGACCTCGTGTCCTGGGGAGGCCTGTCCATCCCGGCGCGCAGGACATTCCTGGACGGCATCACCCCCGGGCTGACCATCGATGCGGGGCGTAGCGACCCTGCCATCGCGGAGCTGCGCGATGAAAGGCTCATCGAGGACACCGGCCGCGGCCCCCTGGGCGTGGCGGAGCGGTTCGCGGGGTTTCACCAGGTCATGAAGTCCCTGCAGAAGCACCCCGTCTTCGAGAGCCCCGGCCTCGCCGTTCTCTGCTCGTACCTCGCCGAGCACTACAGCCCCCAGGAACGCTCCCAGCTGCACGAGTCTCTCGCGCTCCTGCCGAACGACCTCCCGCGCATTGCCGGTTTCGTTTCCTCGGTGGAGTGGCTCCAGACCGCCCTGGCCCGCCCGCGCAAGGGAGCTGATCCGGCGGAGGCAGGAACCGCCCGCGTGATGCTCGCCTTCTTCACCGAGCAGAGGGACCGCATCCAGGCCCGCGACCTCGAGGAGTACTTCCCGGGCATCCCGCGGGAAGACCTCTGTGTCGGCGTGCGGCACGGCATCCAGCGCGCCGTCTTCTACCTCGGCCTGCGGCGCAGCGACCTGGAGCCGCTGATCGGCGTGTGGCCAGCGGCCGCCCGCAGGCTGCGGCGGCTCTCCGTGGTCCTCGCTCCCGAGCCGGTGGAGGCAGAGCAGCGGTTCCTGCACCCGTTCCTGGTGGAGGACATGACCACGCTTCTCTGCTCGGCATTCCGCGAGCCCATCCCGCTGCGCCGTGGTGACGACCGTCCTTTTGCCCGGTTCGTCGAGGATGCCTCCGCGATGCTGCTCACGCTCCCCGAGTGGGTGGAAAGCATGACCGGGCTCTCCCTCGAGGAGCGCGTGGGCCTCGCGCTGCAGGCCCTCCGACTCACCGGCCTGCTGCAGGCATCCCCGCTGCTGCCCGCGCCGCACGCGCGCGCGTGGGCGGCGCGCCCGCTTGCCGAGCGCAAGAGCATCGCCGAGGAGGCGCTGAAACCCCGGCTCTTCACCCTGATGGACGAGGAGGCAGCCCCTGCCGAGGGCGCGCACAGCGAGGTGGCTCCCTGGGTGCTCCAGGCGTTCTCCTCCGTGCCCGTCTCGACGTTCATACGGTTCGCGGAGTTCGCCGAGTACCAGTCAGCGCTGGGGAGCCCCCTCGCGGTGTCCTCCGCGCTCGCCGTCGGCACGCCCGGGGCAGGCGACGGCCAGGGGCTGGCCACCGAGGAGGCCGTGGAAGAGCTCTGGAAGTCCTTCCTCGGCGTCTTCCTGGGACGCTGCCTCCTCGCGCTCGGGGGCGCGGAGGCGGGCATGGGCGCCGACGGCCGCCCGCTCTTCCGCATGACAGCGGCAGGCCGGATGCTCCTCGGCCTGCCGAGCGAGGGGCGCGATGATGCCGCCGACGCGGAGCCGCAGGACGGCGCGCTCATCGTGTCGCCCAACTACGAGGTGGTCTTCCTGGCGCCGAGCCCCGGGCGCGAGGCCGAGCTGGGCCGCTTCTGCGAGAGAGTCGGGCGCGACGTGGGCGTCCTGTTCCGCATCACGCGCCCGTCGATCCAGCGTGGCGCGGCAGCGGGCATCGGCGTGGACGCGGTGATGAACGCTCTCACGCGGGGATCGCGCAGCCCCCTGCCCGGGAACGTCGAGCACGAGATCAGGTCCTGGATGCAGGGAGTGACGACGACATGAAGGGCTCGACCGCGCTCATCGTGGAAGCCTGCAGGGGCAGGCGCCCGGCACGCACACCGATTTTCGACATCTTCCAGAACGACGCTGTCGTCGAGCACTGGAGCGGGCGGAGGCTCGACGGCTCGGACGACGCCGCCGTGATGGCTGCCGCGGCGGCCCGCGCGCTGGACGGGACGCGCCACATCGCGGCGCCCTACCCGAAGGACTCGACGTGGACCGACGAGACCGGCAACGTCTACGCGACGGCGCGCTGGACGAGCTGGGTCAAGAAGCATGCATTCGCCACCGAGGAACAGTGGCTGGCGTGGCTCCCCGGCCACGTGGAGATGCTGGAAGCCCGGCCTTTTCCGACGGGAGCGGAAAAGGAAGAGGAGCGCACCCGGCAGCGGACGCTCAACGGGTCGCTGGACGGGACACTGTTCATCCACTGCACCCCCTCGGCCGCCATCAACACGCTCCTCTTCGGGTACCGCTGCGGCCTGGACGTGTTCCCGCTCCTGTGGATGGACGAGAGGGACCTGGCGCGGCGCCTGATGCGCGCCCTCATGCGGGAGAACATGCGGTACATCGAGAAGACCGGGCACTGCGACACGGGCCCGCTCGCCATGATCTATTCGGACGTCGCCTACCACGGGAAGCTCATGTTCAGCCCCGCGATGATGAGGGAGATGGGGTTCTTCGACGACATCGCGGCCATCTGCAGCCTCTGCCACCGCAAGGGCCAGCAGGTGATCTTCCACTCGGACGGCTACGTCATGGAGATCCTCGACGACCTCCTGGCAGCCGGGATCGACGGCCTCAACCCGCTGGAAAAGGCGGCGGGGATGGACATCGACGACATCCGCCGCAGGCACCCGGGTCTCATCCTTGTCGGCGGCGTCGACGTCTCGCACCTTCTCCCGTTCGGCACGCCTGCCGAGGTGCGCGGGGAGACCAGGCGGATCATCGCGGAAACGGGCGCGGAGGGACTGCTCCTCATCGGCAGCTCGACGGAGATCGGCAACGACATCCCGCTCGCGAACTACCTCGCCTTCCACGACGAGGTGATGAAGGGCTGAACCGCGCCCGCCTGCCCGGGACGGGCGGCCTTCTACCGCAGCGCGCCCGCGAAGAACCTCATCATCTTCTCCCAGGAATCCTTCGTGGCCTCGGGCCGGTAGGCGTCGGTGCGCGTGGGGTTGGCGAACGCGTGCCCCGCGCCCGGGTAGACGTGCACGTCGACCCGTCGCCCGGCCTTCTTCATCGCCGCTTCGAACCCGTTGACAGCGGCGACGGGGATGCCGGCGTCATCCTGGCCGAAAAAACCGAGGACGGGCCCGCCGATCTTCGCGAGCTTCGCCGTGTCCGTCTCCAGCCTCCCGTAGTAGATCACGCAGGCAGCGAGGTCCGGCTGGCTGAGCGCGAGGCCCAGCGAGTAGCCGCCGCCCATGCACCACCCGACGCTTCCCACCTTTCCCTTGCGCACGTCGCCGCGCGCGGAAAGGAAGTGGAAAGCCTCCTGCAGGTCGGAGATGCCGCGCGACCAGTCCATCCCCATGGCGAGCTTCTTCGCCTCCTCGGGATTCGCCGTGACGGAGCCGCGGTAGAGATCCACCGCCAGCGCCACGTACCCTGCGCGGGCCAGGTCCGCCGTTGTCGCCTTGATCTGGTCGTTCAGTCCCCACCACTCGTGGATGACGACGAGCCCGGGAAAAGGCCCCTTGCCCGCCGGGATGGCGATGGAGCCGTTGAGCTTCGCCGCGCCGTAGGTGATCGATTCGGTTCGAATGTCTGCCATGAGGGAAATGTACGATGACGCCGCATCGGCGGCCACCGGCGGGTGTCAGGCGATGATTGCACGGTCATGGAACCCCCGCGAGAAGGTGCGCGCCGGGGAGGGGAGGGCGATTTCCTCGCGCGCCGTTTGTCGTATATTACGCGGAGGAGAGACACGATGAGATTCATGATGCTTATGATCCCGAAAGGGTACGAGAAGGCTGCGGCGGGCACGATGCCCGACGCGGCCGCGGTCTCCGCGATGATGAAATACAACGAGTCGCTTCAGAAGGCGGGCATCCTGCTCGCGCTGGAAGGGCTGCACCCGCCTTCCACGGGCGCCCGTGTCTCGTTTGCCGACGGCACGCCAAAGGTCTCCGATGGACCCTTCGCCGAGGCCAGGGAAGCCGTCGGCGGTTACTGGTTGATCCAGGTGAAGTCCCGGGACGAGGCGATCGAGTGGGCAAAGCGCTGCCCAGGCTCGGCCAATGAGATCATCGAGATACGCCAGGTCCAGGAGATGGGCGATTTCACCCCGGAGGTGAAGGCAGCCGCCGAGGGATTCGCGGATCTTCGGGAGAAGGCGGGTGGCAGCGGTCCCTGAGCGGCAGGGCATCATCCGCCCTGCGGCGGGGAGGCGCCTCAGTCCCACGGGATTGAGGCGTACCTGATAACGTCGGGGCTCGCGGCGCTGCACCGATCCTGTCGATCGTGCCGAGCATGCGCCGCCGCGCTCCGTCCAGGCCCATTACGAACATGCCGCCCGTTCCAGGCGCCGAGTCGTCCACCGGGGCGCTCCCTCAGCATGACGCGCAGCGCCCCGATTAGGTAGTTAGCGCAAGTTTTTTTAGAGCTCCTCAGCGGAAGCTGTACGTGAGCCTCATTTTTTGCATGCAAAAATAGGATTTGACATGTTAGTTTGCATGCAATAATCTTTGAATCAGCCATGACGGCAGCGAGAAGCCCTACGCTCGACGAACTGGCCAGGACCCTCGGCCTGTCGACAGCCACCGTATCAAGGGTCCTCAACAACAGTGTGCTCGTAAAGGAAGAAACCCGCCGCAGGATCCTGGACGGCGCCCGGGAGCTCGGCTACGTGAAGCGGACGGTCCGCCGGCAGCGGGCCCGCTCCATCCCGACCATCGCCCTCGTCCTGCCCCATGCGCGCGAGACGTACCGCCAGCTCTTCTACGACCCGGCGTCGCTCATAGAATCCATCACGGGCGCGTTCGCCCCGGCCGGGTGAACATCGTGACGATCGTGGACGGCAGCGACATCGGGGGCGCGCGGAAGCTCGGCGGCGTGGACGGCTGGGTGTTCGCGTTCATGCGGCCCGACCGGCAGCTCGCGGCCGGCCTGCGCGGCCGCGGCATCCCGTTCGTGGTGATCAACCGGACAGGGCCCGACCTCCCGTTCGTGGCGTGTGACCATGGCGCCGGCATGGCGACACTCGTCGGGCAGATGCTCGCCACGGGCCGGCGGTACGGCCCTTCTACCTCGGCCTGCTCCCCGTGGCAGAAGTGTCACGGCTGCGCCTCGCAGCCCTCGGTGCTGCCTGCGCGACAACGTGCGCTCCCTTCGGGCCCACGGATGCGCATGAAGTCACTGCACTCGATGAGATCGTGCCGGCATTCGTCCGCGGCATCACGGGGACCGGGCACAATGCGCTGGTCTGCTTCAACGACATCGTCGCGATCGCCGCGCTGAACGCCGCGCGCGCAGAGGGCATCCGGGTGCCGGCAGACCTGATGATCAGCGGCTTTGACAACACGCCGGTCCTCTCGATTGCGCCGCAGAGGATCGACACCATCGACCTCGCCGTGGAGGAGATGGGTGCGGCCGGCGCCGCGTGGCTGCGCTCGCGCATCTTCGACCGGGACGAGAAGCCGCTTGCGCGCCTGGTTGCCGGGCGACACGTACCGGGGAGGACGATCCAGTGATCCGTTGTGACACCACGCTCACCGCCGGCGCCCTGGCGCCGCTTGTGCGCCGGGCCGCGGCCCTTGCCGCGGAGAAGTCCCGGCTCCTGCGCGCGAAATGGGAGCCGTCCCGCGGCACGCCCGTCTTCACCTCCGGCGGCGCCTACACCACCCGGGGCTGGACGGAATGGACCCAGGGCTTCCAGTACGGGTTTGCGCTCTACGCGTTCGAGCTCACGGGAGATACCGAGCTCCTGGAATGGGCGCGCGCGCAGGTCGTCGAACGTATGGCCGGCCATGTCACCCACACCGGCGTGCATGACCACGGGTTCAACAACGTGAGCACGTACGGGAACCTCCTGCGCATGGCCCTCGAAGGAAAGCTGAAGGCCGACCGGTGGGAGCGCTCCTTCTACGAGCTTGCGCTGAAGGCCAGCGGCGCCGTGCAGGCCGCGCGCTGGACGCCGCTCCCGGGTGACCTCGGCTACATCCACTCGTTCAACGGCCCGCAGTCCCTGTTTTCCGACACGGTGCGATCCCTGCGCGCCCTCGTGGTTTCGCACCTCCTGGGCCACGCCCTCATGGGCGAGCAGGACGAGCGGATCAACCTGCTGCGCCGCGCCCTGCAGCACGCGGAGGCCACGGCGCGCTGGAACGTGTACTTCGGCAAGGGGCGCGACACGTGGGACGTGAGGGGACGCGTCGTGCACGAGTCCATCTTCAACGTGCAGAGCGGTTCCTACCGCTGCCCCTCCACGCAGCAGGGCTACTCGCCTTTCTCCACGTGGACGCGCGGCCTGGCGTGGATCCTCGCCGGCTACGCGGAGGAGCTGGAGTTCCTCGCCACGGTGAAGGACGAGGAGATCGCTGCGCTGGAGTTCGCGCCCATGCCCGGCAAGGCCGCTGCCATCAGCCGCTTCCTCGAGGTGGCGGAGGCAGCAGCGGATTTCTACATCGAGACCACGCCCACGGACGGCATCCCGTACTGGGATACGGGCGCACCCGGCCTTGCGCGCATGGGCGCGTGGGCCGACAGGGCCGCGGAACCCTTCAACGACCACGAGCCCGTGGACAGCTCGGCCGCGGCCATTGCCGCGCAGGGACTCCTGAGACTGGCCGCGTTCCTGGAAGGGCCTGCCGCGCCGGGAAGCGGCGCAGCACCTGCGCCACAGGGAGCCGCGGCCCGGGCCGGCGCGGTACCGCGCCGCGGCGCTGGGCACGGCGCGCACGCTGTTCTCATCGCCGTACCTCTCGGAGGATCCGTCGCACCAGGGATTCATCCTGCACTCCGTCTACCACCGGCCCAACGGCTGGGACACGATCCCGACCGGTCGGAAGGTGCCCTGCGGCGAGTCCAGCATGTGGGGCGACTACCATGGCATCGAGCTCGCCGCCTGCATTGAGCGCGCGGCCCGGGGCGTTCCTGCCCCGCGATTCTTCACCGTCAGGGAGGACCTCGTATGACGATTGCCGATCTCGCGACGATCGCCGGGCGCACCTATCCGGCGCGCCGGAGGACGCAGAACCTCGTCGGGGGCGCATCGCCCCTCCAGGCGCAGAACTTCTGCATGGGATACGTGACCCTCGAGGCAAAGGGAGGCCAGGTTCCCTGGCACAACCAGGAGCAGGAAGAGGTCTACTTCATCGTGAAGGGCACAGGCGAGGCGTGCCTCGGCGAAGAACGGGTGACGCTCGTCGGCGGCCAGGCTGCCTACATTCCCCCGCGGGTGTTCCACCAGCTCACCAACGTCGGCGACGAGCCGCTGGTCATGATCTACGTCTACGCGCCCGGCGGCGACGTGGCACACTGGCGCCAGGAGCTCGACGGCACCCTGCCGCGAGCGGGACTGCAGGCGCCGCCGCTCCCCGCGGGCGCGCAGCCACAGGTCACGGAGAGCGCGCGATGAAGACGCACACCATCGGCATCATCATGAACGGCGTCACGGGCCGCATGGGAACCAACCAGCACCTCCTGCGCTCCATCGTGCCCATCATGAAACAGGGCGGCGTGAAGATCGGCACGGACACGCTCATCGTCCCCGAGCCGCTCCTGGTCGGCCGCAGCAGGGACAAGCTGGAAGCGGTGGCGAAGGCAGCGGAGCTCACGCGATGGAGCACCGACCTCGATGCTGCACTGTCCGACAAGGCGATGTCCGTCTACTTCGACGCGCAGGGCACGCAGCAGAGGGCGCCTGCCGTCGCGAAGGCCATCGCGGCCGGCAAGCACATCTACTGCGAGAAGCCCACTGCCACGAGCACCGCCGAGGCCTACGACCTCTACGTGAAGGCGCAGGAGAAGGGCGTGAAGAACGGCGTCGTGCAGGACAAGCTCTGGCTGCCCGGGCTTCATGAAGCTCGCCGACCTGGCGCAGAAGGGATTCTTCGGCCGCATCTTCTCGGTGCACGGGGAGTTCGGGTACTGGGTCTTCGAGGGCGATACCATCCCGGCCCAGCGGCCGTCCTGGAATTACCGCAAGGAGGACGGCGGGGGCATCGTCGTGGACATGCTCTGCCACTGGCGCTACGTCCTGGACAACCTCTTCGGCGCCGTGAAGGCCGTCTCCTGCCTGGCCGCCACGCACATCCCCGAGCGATGGGACGAGAACGGCAAGCGCTACACGGCGACGGCCGATGACGCCGCGTACAGCACGTTCGAGCTCGAGGGCGGCGTGATCGCGCACATCAACTCCTCGTGGACCACGCGCGTGCGCCGGGACGACCTGTTCACGCTCCAGGTGAACGGGACGCTCGGCTCGGCCGTGGCCGGGCTTCGCGACTGCTGGGTCCAGCCCTACGGCGCCACCCCGCGCCCCACGTGGAACCCCGACGTCCCGCAGCCCATCAACTTCTTCGACGGCTGGCAGAAGGTGCCCGAGCAGCGCACCTACGACAACGCATTCAAGGTGCAGTGGGAGCTCTTCCTCCGCCACGTCGCGCTGGACGAGCCGTTCCGCTGGGACCTGCGGGAAGGCGCCAAGGGTGTGCAGCTCGCGGAGAAGGGCCTGGAGTCCTCGGCGAAGCGCGCGTGGGTGGCCCTGCCCGACCTCGCGGAGATCCGCTGATGGCGGCGGCGGCAGGCGGTCGCGCGGCGCGGCGAGTGGCGCTGGTCACGGGGGGGACGCGCGGCATCGGGCTGGGGTGCGCGACGGCCCTCGCCCGCGAAGGCTGGGACCTCGCCGTGTGCGGCGTCCGCGCCGAGGCGGATGCGGCCGACGGACTCGGTGCCCTGCGGTCGGCGGCCGGCGACGGCGCGACCGTGCTCTATGTCCAGGCCGACATCGGCGCGGACGACGCCCCCCGCACGCTCCTCGATGCCGTGCGCAATCGGTTCGAACGACTGGACCTGCTGGTGAACAACGCGGGCGTCGCGCCGAGGGAGCGCAAGGACCTGCTTGAAGCTTCCCGCGAGAGCTTCGACCGGCTCATCAGGACGAACCTGCGCGGTCCCTATTTCCTCACGCAGGCCGCGGCCCGCTGGATGATCGAGCAGGGCAGGGCCCTGGCTGCTGCCGGCAGCGCGACTGCCGGCGCCGCGGCCCCCTCCCGCTGCATCGTCTTCATCACGTCCGTGTCCGCCACGGTGGCCTCCATCAACCGCGGCGAGTACTGCATATCAAAGGCAGGCCTCAGCATGGCCAGCATGCTCTGGTCCACGAGGCTGGCGGACGAGGGCATCCCCGTCTACGAGGTCAGGCCCGGCATCATCAAGACCGACATGACAGCGGGAGTGGCGGCCAGGTACGACGCCCTCTTCGCCCAGGGAGTGGCGCTGCAGAAACGCTGGGGTACCCCGGAGGACGTGGGTCGCGCCGTGGCGATGCTCGCCCGCGGCGATCTCCCCTACTCCACCGGCCAGGTGATCCTGGTGGACGGCGGTATGACGGTGCGGAAGCTGTAGGTACTCATTTTGGCCGTCATCCCGGATGAAACGATCGCGCTCTTGCTCTTGAGGCTCCCGGTGATGCAGACCTTGTGACCCGGCACGGATCGGGCCACTCCAGAATCAAAGACGCATCCAAGGCGCCAACTGCAACGACATGTTCGGCGGAAGCCCGCTTGCTTCGAAGGCACCTATGCGGCCGAAATAGCTATCTGCCATAAACTGAGACATGCAGGCAACTGGTGGAGTTGAAATGCTCTCGATTCCAACCTCCCCACCGTTCCATCAGATGCAGCCCAGCAATCCGCGCCATAAGGTCCAGTTCGCTCGGCCAGGCGTACCTCTGTACGACAGGATTGAGTCGGACTCCGCCTTCGGAGATGGAAACATGGCTTTCTTCTATAGTCTGGCCGACCGGATCGTGGCGAAGGGCATCTAGCCTGACTTCATGGAGCGAGATACTTTCCGCCCTTACGTATTGACCATCAGTCAGTTGGTGAAGGAAGGACGGAGTATAGGTCTCTACAACAAAGCAACCGTTGGCGGTAAGGTGGCGAGCCACGTTCCTAAAACAGCGGACTTGGTCCTCTTGCGAAAGTAGGTTGAATATCGTGTTCCAAACGACGTAGATCAACTGATAACTCCCGGGTACAGGAACGTCGGCGAAGTCGCCAACCGTAACCGAAACGGTGTCTCCTCCCGGCTTTGTCCGCAACTGGGCAATCATTGCCGGCGAAATGTCTATTCCGTCTACTCGGATGCCCTTTGCGGCCAGCGGTAATGCAATCCGGCCGGCGCCGATCGCAAGCTCCAGGGCATCACCGCCATGCGCCAGACGTTCCAGAAAGGCGACGGCTGCGCCTTCGTCTCCACGCTCGATGTCCCGATACGTCTTGGCCTCGTCCTGACCAAAGCTGGCCTCTGGGGTGTATCCTTTCATAGTCGCCAGTAATCTCCTCTCGCTGCTAGACACGTTTGGGGGAATGCACTTTACAGCGCACCACTCCGGCAGACTGCAGGTGGTCGCCGAAGCTTGCTTCCGCCGAACATCATATTTTGCTGCCGCTGCCTAACTCAAGCCCATGCGCCTGCCTGTCAGGAATCTGCGAAATCCTGCCCATTGCGAACGAAGCGGCCGCTCAAGATCTACGATTGGGCAGCTCCAGGGCACGGCGTTCTCTATGGCTCCTCCCGGAACATCCGCAGGTTTTCCCGTGGATACGCCTCCAGCTGGCGCAGGTCGAGGTTCGGCCGGTACGCGGCCAGGATATCGTCGCTGTGATTGCCGTCCCACTTCCTGTTGTAGATGACGATGATGTCAGAGGCAACGGTTCCCGTGTCGATCCGCGTCGGCCCCATCCCGAGGTCGTCGTCCGCCGAGGTCCGCGGCAGCATGACGGCGTCCAGCGTGTCGGCGCAGGCGTCCGGCCTGTCCACCAGGAGCAGGATAAAGTAGTGCTGGCGATAGGTGAAATAGTAGATAGCGTACGATGAAGGTGCGCCGGGGATCGCCCCGTGCATCCAGTTCGTTCCGGGGTCGGCGATCTCGTCGTCGCTGATGGTAATGCCCCTGAGGAAGGAGGCTGCATCCTTGCGACTGAGCCGCGCGTTGATAACGTGGTCGAGATCCGCTTTCGACAGGGTCCGGCACGACGCGTTTTCCTGCGGGGTAGCTTTCGGCGCGGCCTTCGGACCGGCCCCGGGCAGGCCGCTGCCGGACCCCGCGACCCGGAGCGTCGAGCACCCCGCGAGAAGGAGAACGGCGCCGCCGAGGAGCGCGCGCGCCAGGAGGGCGCACCAACCGCAGGTTTTTTCCCGTGTCACGTCGTGCCTCCGTCAATAGGAAGGTACCTCAATCGGTGAGCACCTTCCGAAAGACGAACTGCTCCTTCATCTTCGTGAATCCCAGCGCGCCGTAGAACCGGTGCGCCGGCGTGCGGGTCACGTTGGCGTGGAGCCGGACCTCGGCGAGCCCCTGCAGCTTCGCCCAGCGCTCCACCTCCGCCATCATGGCGCGCCCGACTCCCCTGCCCCGCGCCCTTTCCTCCACGACGAACCCGGAGATCTCGACGTACGGATCGTTGTGGATGTGATCCTCCACCGCGACCGCGGTCCAGCCCAGCACCGTGCCCGCCCCGTCCACGGCCACGATGACCCTGCGGTCCTTCATCGACGCCTGGCGATGGAGACGCTCGGCAATCTGCGCCGGCATCACGGGATACCCCAGCTGGCCGGCCAGGACCGCGATGACGGGCGCGTCGCCCGCCCGAGCATCCCGCGTGACAACCGCCTGCGCCCCCGGTCCGCTCATCGCACGCCGCCGGGCCGGCAGTGGGCGGCCGCTGTCTCCATCGCCTGCCTGAGCATGGCGGCGGTGGTCATGTAGCCGATCGCATCGTGGACGAACACGGCGTCGAAGAGCCGCCCCGGGCGGACGGTCCTCATGTCGCCCCCGACGTGCTCGCACTCGGGATTGAGCCGCCGGCTGATGGCAAGCATTTTCGGGGAGACATCCACGAGGGTCATGCGGAAGGTCTTCTTGAGGTGGGATGCGTTGTTCCCGCCCCCGGAACCGAGCTCGAGGACGGTCCGGGGACGACGCGCCGGGACACGGAGCAGCGCGTCCCTGAAAGTGGCCGCTTGCTCCCTGTAATCCGCCGGTGGCCAGAGGAGAGGCCACCAGGCGGCGAGCTCGTCGTCGAGAAGGCTGCTGTTCGTGCGCTGGGCCATGGTTGAAAGGTATACACCGGCCCGGCGACTCGCCGAAAGGGGGCGGGCTGCCTACATTGGAGCCCATGGATATCATCAAGCGCATCGCGCTCGTCGCGCACGACAACTGCAAGAGAGACATGGTGGAATGGGTGAACTGGAACTGGAGCCTGCTCCTCAATCACCAGCTCATCTGCACGGGGACGACCGGGAAGCTCGTGGAAGAAGCCCTGGCCCGGCAGGTGGACGAGGAACACCCGATCCGCTACCCGCCCGTCAAGTTGAAGTCAGGTCCTTTCGGCGGAGACCAGCAGCTGGGAGCGTTGATCGCCGACGGCGGCGTGGACGTGCTCGTCTTCTTCTGGGACCCCATGCAGCCGCAGCCGCACGACGTGGACGTCAAGGCGCTCCTGAGGATCGCGGTCCTGTACAACCTCCCCACCGCGTGCAACAGGTCCACGGCCGACTTCCTGATATCGTCGCAGCTCATGGACGAGGGGTACGAGCCCATCGTCAGGGACTACAGCGGATACCTCGGGCGCCGGATCGACGTTTGACGCGCTGCCTGCGGCCCGGTTGTTTCGCGCGGGGCCGCCGGCTACATTGGGGGACGAAGGAGATGCCATGGAAAAGACAGGCGCCGCGGCACCGGCCGTTGTCGTGACCGGGGTGTCCAGCGGGATCGGCAACGGGACAACCCGCGTTCTCCTCGCACACGGGTACCGCGTTTTCGGGAGCGTCAGGAAGCAGGACGTCGCCGCGCGTCTCTCCGCGGAGCTGGGGGCAATGTTCACGCCGCTCGTCTTCGATGTCACGGACGCCGAGGCGGTCCGGCGCGGGGCGGAGGTCGTGCGAAGGGCTCTTGGCGGGGAGAAGCTTGCCGGTCTCGTGAACAACGCCGGCATTGCCGTGCCGGGACCCCTGCTGGAGATGCCGGTGTCCGACCTGCGTCACCAGCTCGAGGTGAACCTCGTGAGCGTTCTCACCGTGACCCAGGCGTTCTTCCCGCTCCTGCGCAAGCGCGGGGAGACCCCGGGGCCGCCGGCCCGGATCGTCAACATCAGCTCGCCGGCGGGGAAGTTTGCGCTGCCGTTCCTCGGCCCGTACGCCGCGTCCAAGCACGGGGTGGAAGGCCTCTCCGACGGTCTCCGGCGCGAGCTCCTGCTCTACGGCGTCGACGTGATCGTGGTCGACCCGGGAAGCGTGGCGACTGCTATCTGGGACAAGGCGGATGCCATCGACATGGCCCCGTACAAGAGCTCGCCGTACCTGCCGTCGATCACAAGGTTCAAGAGCATGATGCTGTCCACGGGCCGCAGCGGCGCACCCCCGGAGAAGCCGGGAGCCCTGGTCCTGGAAGCACTCTCCGCGCGCAAGCCGCGCGCCCGCTACCACCTGGCGAGCCGCAACCCGATGATGAGGCTCGCGCGGAGCGTCCTCAGCACGCGGTCCGTGGACAGGATGGTGGGGAAGAACCTCGGGCTCCTGGGGAACTGATCAGTCCCGAGGCTCCTGCTGCGTGAGGCAGTGCAGCGTCCCCAGTCCCCAGACGAGGTCCACCGCGTGGATGCCGATCACGGGCCGGCCCGTGAACACATCGGCAAGGACGCCGAGCGCGGCGCGGTCGTTCGCGTCGTTGAAGGTCGGCACGAGGACCGCCGCGTTGGCGATGTAGAAGTTGGCGTAGCTGGCCGGAAGCCGCTGGCCCTGCAGGAACAGGGGCGCGGGCATGGGAAGGAATGCGACCTGGAGCTTCGACCCGTCCTCCAGCCGCGCCCCTGCGAGTCTCTCCCGGTTCTCCTCCAGCGCCGCGTAGTTGGCGTCACGCGGATCTGTCTCCCGGGAGAGCACAACGGTGCGCGGCCCCACAAAGCGGCAGAGGTCGTCCACGTGCCCGTGGGTGTCGTCACCGGCGATCCCTCGTCCCAGCCAGAGGACGTTGCCCGCTCCGAGGGAATCCCCCAGCACCGCCTCGATGTCCTGCCGGCCGAGCCCGGGATTGCGTGCCCGCGGCCCCGCGTCCAGGAGGCACTCCTCCGTGGCGAGCAGGGTCCCGCGCCCGTTCACGTCGATGCTCCCGCCCTCCAGCACGACCTCCTTCGCCCCGCGCAGGACGGGAACGCGGTCGCGCTTCGTTGCCCGGGCCACGCGCTCCGCGACACGGCAGTCGCGCTGCCAGTCGGGGTACTTCGCCCAGGCGTTGAAGCGGAAGCCGGCAATCGCCAGGTCGCGCGGCGCCCCCTCCCGACGGACAAAGAGCGGGCCGGAATCCCGCATCCAGGTCCGGTCCGTCGGGATCCGGTGCATGTCCACCAGCTCCCCGTCGACGCCGGTGCGTTCGAGGATGCGTCGCGCCGCGCGCTCGTGGAGCTCGGTGTTGACGAGGATGCGCACCCGCTCGCCGGGGACGATCTTCCGCACGATCTCGCCGTACACCCACGGCACCGTCGCGAACTTCCCCGGCCAGTCGGCGCGGTTGTGCGGCCAGGCGATCCAGGTTGCCTGGTGCGGCTCCCATTCCGCGGGCATGCGGTAGGTCATCGCGTGTCCAGGAACCTCTTGTCGAGGCCCTGGTAGGAGTCGATCCTCCGGTCGCGGAGGAACGGCCAGCCGCGGCGCGCTTCCTCCACCCGGCGGTGTCGATCTCGCCCATGACGACTTCTTCGCCGTCGGTGCGTGCGGCGGCGAGGATCTTTCCGAAGGGATCGGCCAGGAACGTGCCGCCCCAGAAATCGATGCCGTCCCCGCCGGCCGGGTGCTCCACGCCGGAGCGGTTCACCGCCGCGACAAACACGCCGTTGGCGATGGCGTGGCTCCGCTGGATCGTCGTCCACGCATCCTTCTGGCCAGCCCCGAGGCCGGCCTTCTCCCGCGGGTGCCACCCGATTGCGGTGGGGTAGTACAGCGCGTGCGCCCCGAGCAGGGCGGTGAGACGCGCCGCCTCCGGGTACCACTGGTCCCAGCAGATCAGGACGCCGACGCGTCCCTGCGCGGTATCGAACGCCCTGTACCCCAGGTCCCCGGGGGTGAAGTAGAACTTCTCGTAGTAGCCCGGATCGTCCGGGATGTGCATCTTGCGGTACAGGCCGACCTGCGCGCCGTCCGGCCCGATGAGCACGGCGCTGTTGTGGTACAGCCCCGGGGCCCGGCGCTCGAAAACAGGCACGATGATCGTGATCTTTCTCTCCGCCGCGACACGCGCCATTGCCGTGGTGGACGGCCCCGGGATCGGCTCGGCCAGGTCGAACAGCCCGGCGTCCTCCTGCTGGCAGAAGTACTGCGTGCGGAAGAGCTCGGGGAGGCACACCAGGCGTGCGCCCTGGTCCGCGGCAACACCCGCGAGCCTGGCCGCGCTGCGTACGTTCTCATCCGCGTCGGGAGTCGGTGACATCTGGATGAGCCCGACGGCGTACTTCTTGCTGGTCGTCACAGCCGTGAAGGTACTAGAACTTCGAGGGCGCTCCAAGCGCCGGGCGGGGCACGCCGGGCAGCCCAGGCAGGGACGTCGCGGATCGCCGCTTCCCACCGCGCCTCGCGAACAGCGCAACCGGGTCGGGCCGACCTACTCTTTCGGCGCGGCTTTCAAAACGGCTTTCTTCGCCGCTTTCCTGGGGGCTTTCGGCTTCGGGGGCGCTGCCTTCTCCGCGCGGCGGGTCTCCATGAGACGTGTCAGGAACCGGGCCACGGGGGCGTACTGGGCCGCCGACTCGATGTCGAACCGTAGGGCGTACCCTTCCGGGTAGCGCGTGGCGCCTTCCAGCAGCGGCTGCAACTCCTTGAGCTCCTCGTCCTTCAGGAACTGGTCCCTCTCCGCCTCCCGCACGGTGAGACTGACCTCGATCCCGTCCTCGAGGGGCGTGAGGTAGTAGAGGGCCTTGCGCGTGTCGTCCACCTTGAGGATCCAGCCGTTGCCGCGGCTGTACTGCCACTGTTTGCGGTACTCCCCGGCCTTCGAAACTATGCCGTAGTAGTAGTCCATCGCCGTCCCGAGGCCCTTGCGAAGGAGCGCTTCCGTGGGAGTCACGTCCGCGGCAGTGAATAGACGTCGCTTCATTGTGATCCTTTCCCCCAGCGTATACCAGTATCGGGAAGTATGCCAGCGGGAGGGACTCCCGGCGTATTCGACGAGCCCGCACTCGCGCCGGAGGTGCCCGCTGCAGTCCGGTGGATCCCCTCTTGACGGGGGATGGACCCGCGGGTTCGATGACGAGAAGCGGCAGAACCCGCCCCCGCACGGGGCGCTGGCAGGAGGTGCCATCGTGGAGCTTTCTGACATCCTTTCCCGTTGTCGTGTCGTCGATCTCACCAGGCGCCTGGTCCCCGGTGCTGCCATGGGACCGGTCGGCAGCGGCAAGAGGCGCCTCGAGATCCGCGAGTTCTCCTACCCGCCCGGGGAGACGATGCACCAGGTCGACATGGAGACCCACATCGGCACGCACGTGGAGGCGCCCCGGGACTTCGTGAACGCGCGGCACGGGAGGAACGGCAAGGACATCTCCGAGCTCCCTCTTTCCAGCATGTTCGGAGAGGCAGTATTGGTGGACCTGCACGGTTTTGCCCCGGGGCAGGCGGTCGGCACCGAGCACGTGAAGCATCTCGGCGTCAAGCCGGGGGACATCGTCCTCTTCGGCAACGCCGATCACGACGGCGCCGATCGGCCGTGGATCTCGAAGGAAGCGGCGCGGTTCCTGGCCGGCCTGCCTATCAGGATGGCCGGCATCGACGACTCCGTATTTCCCGAGGAGCCGCGCTACCTCTCGAAGGACCTCACCGGTGACCACACGCACGACGCATTCCTGGGGAGCGACATCCCCTTCATCGAGGGTCTTTCCGGTCTCGGGGAGCTGCGGCAGCGAAGGTTCTACTTCTTCGGATTCGTGGTGCCGATCGCCGGCCTGGATGCATTCCCGATCAGGGCAGTCGCCTTCGTTCCCTGATCTCCGCCGCCTCACGCGCCCGCGCTCACCGTCAGCGCTTCCCCGGGGGAGAGGAGCTGCGCGCGCACCCCGGGGGCGAACTGCTGGCACGCTGCCACGAAACCGAAGGGATCACCGGCGCCCTGCTCGGCAAAGGTCCAGAAGTGGCAGGGAACCGCGATGCGGGCGCCGGATTCGCCGACCATGCGCGCCGCGTCGATGTGCCCCATGTTGCCGAACCCGCCGTTGATGCACGGGATCACGACGTCCAGGCCCAGGTCGAACAGCGGCTTGAACAGGTCCGAGCGCCACGAGGTGTCCCCGCTCATCATCACCTTCACGCCGGCAAGGTCGAGGGCGACGGAAACAGCGAGCGGCGATAGGGAGCCATGGTCGGCGCCGGCCGCGTGCACGGTCACGTCGCGGAAGGTCTGCTTCGCACCGGGGGCGAGGAGCAGGCGCCGCTGCGCCGGGATTCCGGCCGCGTCCAGCCCCTCGTCGCAGCCCGAGGGTGCGGCAACGGGACACGCGGGGTTGTTCGACGCGATGACGGGGAGGGCTTCCGGGTCCAGGTGGTCGGTGTGCTCGTGTGTCAGGACGACGAGGTCAGCCCTCACCTCGTCGGGCTCCATGGGCGGGACGGAGAGACGGCGGAAGCCGTGGAGCCTGTGCGCGGCATCGGACAGGTAAGGATCGACGAACACCACCGCGCCGCCGCTCGATTTCAGGACGAACCCGGCCTGTCCCAGCCACCAGAGAATCGCCGTACCGGGCAAAGCCTTTGCAGAGCGAACTTCATCCGCGAGTCGAGCCATCCCGTCCACCTCCTGTTTGAACCTCGGGGGACGCCATCAGGCCCCGAAGAGGGGCGCCAAGGCGGGATAGAGCCGGTTGTAGCGTTCGACCTGCCCGGCGTACTCGGCCGCCAGGCCGGGCTCGGGCGCGTGCACCGCGTCGACGCTGACGGCATGGGTGACGCCGTCACGCAGGTCATGGTAGACGCCGGCCGCGATGCCGGCGAGGATGGCCGCGCCCAGGCAGACGGCCTCCGGGTTGGTGAGCGTCTCCAGGGTCACGCCGGAGAGCGCGGCGCGCAGGCGCATGCCGAGCGGTGAGCCGGCACCGCCGCCGGTGATCCGCACCCGGGAGAAGCCCGCCGTGGCCTCGCGGAGGGCTGCCGCGTTGAGCGCGAACTCGCACGCGAGCCCCTCCAGGACGCCCTTGTAGAAATGGAAGAGATCGGCGGCACCGGTGAACCCGACCGCTGCCACCGTGGCCCGCGGGTTCCAGTAGGGGTTGCACGCGCCGATCAGGTGCGGCGTGACGCACAGGCCGCTGGGGCCGGCCGCGCGCGCGACTCCAGCCACGCGTACGGGTCGACGCCGGCTGCCGCGGCGCGTGCAGACTCGGCCTCGGCCAGCCGCTCGACGAACCATCGCGTCATGATGCCGGAGGGAAAGAACGCGAGCGTGATGAACGCGGAGGGGAGCACGTGGCAGTAGGAGTTGAGGTTCAGGCGGAATGCCGCGGGCCCCAGGCAGGGCTCGGGGCTCGCGGTGGCCAGCGCCTCGTAGGTGCCCGCGGAATCCGAGACGACGCCCGGATCGATGGCGCCGACACCCAGCGCGCTGCAGGGCTGGTCATGCCCCCCCACGGCCACGGGTGTCCCTGCAGCCAGCCCGAGAGAGCGCGCGGCTTCCGCGGAGAGACGCCCGGCCAGGGTACCGGCCTGCACGACCTCGGGGAGCGCCGCTGCCTTGAGCCCGGGCAGCTTCCAGGAGATCCGGCGACCAGCGCCGGGCGCGCACGTCGAAAAGCATCCACCGGCAGGCCAGCGAGTAGTCGGTGAGCGCCGGGAGGCCCATGCGCTGCAGCACGAACTCGCCGGGTCCGAGGTGCCGCACGGCGGAAGCGGTGACGGCGGGCGCGTGCGCCGCGAGCCACCGGAGCTTCGGCAGGGGATACATGGGGTGCGCCATGGCGCCGGACAGGCCGTAGAGACGCTCCCGGCCGAGCTCCCTTTCGAGACGTGCCGCCTCGTCGGTTGCCCGGTTGTCGCTGTTCATGATGGCGCGGCCGACCGGTCGACCGGCCCGGTCCAGCGAGATGAACGTTTCACCGTGAGCGCCGATGCAGAGTGCTTCGACCCTGTCGGCGCCGGCCCCGGCTGCCGCCTCGCGGATGGCGCCCGCGGTGGCGAGCCAGATCTCCTCGGGGTCGACCTCTGTCATCGAGGGTCCGGGTGACACGGTGGGGTAGCTCTTCGACACGGACACGAGCGTCGTGCCCCCGTGGGAGAAGACCGCTGCCTTGACGCTGCTGGAGCCGATGTCCACCCCGAGGAGGCTCATGCGCGCGCCCCGCTGTATGCGCCTTCGGCCAGCGCAGCCTCGCCGGCGGCGATCACTTTCCGCGCGGGGCCCCCCGGCCGGATGCTGTGCACGGGGTTGAACACGAAGCCGCCGCCCGGCGTGAACACCGTGCCGAGGCCCGCGCGAAGGTCGTGGTATGCCCGGCAGGCCGATGGATGTCACCACGGACCCGCCGAGATCGATGGGGACGCTGTCGGGCTCCTCGCGCGCCAGCGCTGCCTGCACCCGTTCCCGCGACGTCATGGGCGTCTCAGTCGGGAAGAACCGGCGCCGGGGGAGCCGGCGCGGCCAGGGGGCGAACAGCGGCGTCTTCTCGGGTCCCGGTGTGCTGCGGGTCACCATGTTGCCGAGCCATTCGAACTCCATCGTGAGGTCGGGACGGGTGTCCTTCCAGAGGCCGCTCACCGTGTGGGTGAACCCGATGATCGGGTACGTGATGGTAAGCTCGTCGCCGGGCGCCGCGTCGAAATGCACGTAGTCTCCTGTCCACGTGACAGGCACGGCCTTCGTGCCGATGTACGCGGCGACCTGCGCACGGGGCGCCCAGTGGGGCGGCCGCAGGTGGAACGCGTCCTTCGTCGATGCCTTCACGGTGAGGCGCCCTTCCACGGGAAAGAAGGAGACGACCTCGCCCCAGGGTGACTCCCGGGAGAGTCCCAGGTTCACGTAGACCCCGGCCGGTCCCCACGGCGACTTCTCCCGGTGCTCGATCGTGCTCGCCCAGGCCGTGTGGATTGCCCGCATGCCCTCCGGCGCGCAGCAGCCGAACATCTCGAAGCCGGACACCCGGCCCAGCAGCTCGTTCTCGACGTCGTTGAGACCCGAGCCACCGATGATGCCGCCCTGGAACTTGCTGAGCTCCGCGAGCCCTTTCTCCACCGCCTCGGCCCCGGCCGCCGCGTTGAGCCTGCGGTAGTACACCTCGAACTCGGGGGTGAGAACGAACTGGAGGTTGGCGATGTAGTTGCGCAGGTACCGTTCCGCGTAGTCGAAGTACTGCGGGTGCCCGTCCCGGCCGATGAGGCAGGCGTTGGAGATCATGTCGGAGACGCAGCAGGTCTCGTTGCAGTTGTCGGGCATGGCAGGGAACCACCCGGTCCCCGTGCCGCGGGAGAGCATCCAGTCCCACGCCCGCCGGCAAAACTCCATGTACCTGCTGTCTTTTTCCAGGATGCCGAGGTGACTGATGCCCCACAGGGAATGCATGATGGCATGGCTGTGGCCGAGGGGATCGTCGAACCTCCCGTCGTGCGTGAAACGCACGCCCCCGGGCTGCATATTGCCCATGATGCCTTCCGCGTAGGCGCGGGCGAATACGAGGCCCTCCACGTCGCCGGTGGCGAGGTGGTAGGTGAGGAGCGGCTCCACGATGGGCGCCGGGTTGATGCTCCACCCGGTGGAGAGAAGCGTTCCGTCCGGCTTCACCGCGGCCATGCCGCCGGGGAACCACGCGGCCTTGCCGCCCTGCCCCCACTGCGCCAGCCCCTTGAGCCGGAGCATCACCTTGCGCGCCAGGTCCTTCGACACGGGATCCTTCGTGCGCAGGTAATCCTCCGAGAGGCTCTTGAGGATCTTGGTGGCTCCCCACGTGTGGAACACGTCGTCCTTCTTCTCGAACACGGCGTTGATGTCCGCCTCGTTGTAGCACCCGGGGGCGCAAGGACCGTCCCGTCGGGCTGGATGAAATCCCGCATGCGCTCGTGGAAGGCCTTCTCCACGCTGCGTGCCCCGATGGCACCGCTGATGTCGCGCATGTAGTACCACTCCCACTCCATGCGCGCGTCGGTATCGCAGGGCACCACCACGTCGTATCCCGCGGGCACGGGCGGGCACTTCAGGGGGTGGCACTGGAAGACCGGCTCCCAGCCCAGGTGCGGCCGCGGGGTCCGCGCGAGGTAGTTCATCGCCCACTCGGCCATGCGCTTGAGGCTGATGTCGCCGTCGGGACGGGTGGAGCCCAGCGGCGTGATGCCCTTCGGCGCAACGGCCGCGTGGACGCCGGAGACCTCGCCGGTGATGCCGAGGATGCGGGCCGGGGATGCGGACTCGGTCTTTGCCATCATTTCCTCCCGGAAGGCGCGGCGTCGAAAAGCAGGAGCTCGGATGTCAGGGGACGGTCGAGCAGCACGCGCACGCCGTCGCGGAGGCCCTGCCCCCCTTCGCCGACCTGCACGTTGTCGTCGATCGTGCAGAAGTCCAGCTTGAAGTCCCTGATGATCCGCAGCACCGAGTCCTCAGCGTAGCGCGCCGCGTCGGGATTGGAAAGGTCCGGCGTGTCGGCGCAGTCACGGCCGTCATCGGTGCGCAGCGTCCGCTCCGGGCGCTCCTTGGAGAGCCGGCTCTTCTTCGCGATGGCCCCCGTCTCCTGCCACAGGCCGAAGAGCATGCCCTTTGCCTTGACGTACCGCGCGGAGGGGCGGCCTGCCGAGGCCCCGAACGCGATGTCCGTCCCGGGAACGGACGGGCCGGCAGGCGAGCGCTGGTCGCCGGGCTCGCGCGAGGCGGCGCTCACGTTGCTGCCTCGAACAGCACGAGCTCGGAGCTCATCGTGCGGGAAAGCCGCACCGGCACCCCGGCACGGGAAAGCTCGGCGCCGGACGCCGTGTCTGTCTCCCCGCTGTTGTCGAGCGTGACCGTGTACCTCGTCGCGGCGTGCAGGCCGCGCGGCTTCAGCAGGAACTCGTCACTGCCCTCCCCCGATGTGCGGAAGAGCCCGGCAACCGAGCGCGTGCCGTCCCGCGACGCGTACTCCAGCACGCACCAGGGCGAGGCGCCGTACAACGGGACGAAGGGCGTATGGTGAAACACGCGGCTTTCCACAAGGACAGGGCGGATGATCCGCCGGTAGAGGCCCAGGTGGTGGTCGATGCGCTCCTTGAGGAACGGCGTGAGCTCGCCCACGCGCGGGGCGATGCCGCGGAAGATCGGCCGGCAGAGGCACGCCATGCGCAGCTGCGCGTCGATGTCGCCGTCCAGGTCGTGCTCTCCCACCTCGGTGCCGAACGTGCGGAGGAGGATCTCGGGGGGAAGGGACAGGGTCACCCCGTTGAGGATGCGCAGGCCGCGCGGCATCCGCATCCAGTCGCTGAGCTCCGTGTTGTGGAACTGTCCCAGGGTGCCCCAGTCCAGGCGCCCCCCCCCGCCGGCGCAGTTCTGGAACACGACCTTCGGGAACTTCGCCCGCAGGCGCGAAAACATGCCGTAGAGAGCCTCGTAGTATCGCCAGGTAAGGTCTTCCGTGTAGCCCTCGATCTTCCGGTTGCCCGACGGCGTGAGGACGTGGTTGTGGTCGATGCGGTACATGTCCAGGTCGTACTGCCTGATGATCCGCTCGATCTCCGACTCCTCCCAGCGCAGGACCTCGGGGTTCGTGATGTCCAGCGCCCTGCCGTTTGTGGGCTTGCCATCGCGGCAGAGGAGCCACTGGGGCTTTTCCTTCTTCAGCGTGCTGGACTCCCCGGCCGACTCGATCTCCACCCAGAGGCCGAAGCGCATGCCCAGCTCCCTCGCGTGGGCGACCACCGGCTCCAGGCCGTTGGGAAGCCATGATCCCGCGGTCCAGTCCCCGGTGTTCTTCCACCAGGCGTTGGGGTCGTTGCCGTACCAGCCCGCGTCGATGACGTACATCTCGGCGCCGATGGCCGCCGCGACCTCCTCGTCCTTCTTGAGGTCAGGCTCGTTCTCGCGGTCGCAGAGGTAACCGCGGTGGTTGGCCTCGATCTCCACGTGCCAGCCCGGTACCGGGGCCGGCATGACCACAGTCCGCACGTGGTGGTGCGTGGCATGCACGATGGCGTCCGTGTCGGCCTGGAACAGCGCCGCGTGCACCGCCGGCGTGGTCACTGTCTCCCCGGGCAGGAGCACGCGGAGCGCCTCGTCCTGTCCCGAAAGCCCGATGCGGAAGAAAAGCTTCGCATGAGGCGCCGTCGTGCTGCCCTGCGGCACGGCGCGGCGCACGCGGCAGTCCAGCGCGAACTCGTAGTTGCCGCCCCACGCCAGCTCGCACACGAGCGTCTGGCCGTTGATGATGTCCCGTGCCCAGAACGCGGGCCGTCCCCAGCCGCTCCTTCCGAGCTTGCCGCCGTCCACCTTCTTCACGCCGTCGGGCAGGGGCTCGAACCAGAAGTCCCCTTCCTGTCCCCAGTTGAACAGGTGCGTGTGGGCGAGCTGGAACGGGCTCGGCGACTCCGGGTCCAGGTGCTCGTCGATCCTCCGGTTCCAGGCCATGCCGGAGAAGGGCGATACGGCCGTAATGGCAACGGCCTTCTTCGAACGGTTGGCCACGTCCAGCCAGCGCACGAGGAACGGGCCTCCGTCCACGCGCGTGTGCACGATGACTTCGACCCCTGCCGTGCGATGGCCGAGCTTCACCGCGGCGGATGCCGCCTTTCCCTGGGCCTCTTCGCGCGCCCCTGCCCACTCGTAGCCGCCTGCCAGGTCGTGACCGTCGATGGAGAGCTGGAAGGCATCGGCAGGCTCGTCCACGGCCCACGCGACCTTCTCCGCGTACATCTCGGGAACCACCTGTCCCGCGGCCGACCACCAGCGCGTGAACAGCCGGCCCTTGCGGAATGCCTCGTCCAGGACAACGGCGCCGGAGGCGTAACGGGCGCCGGCCCCGGCCGGTGAGTCCGTGGAGCGCAGGAAGATCATGGGGTCCCTGTCAGCCACGGGCAGCCTCCTTGAGCATGACCAGGTCGGATCCGAACGTGAGCCGTGATGCGTCCCGCGGGCTTGCCCCGCCGGCCGCCGTCGTCACGAGCTCCACGCGGAAGGAGCCGTTCCCCATCGCCCATCCCCTGCCCGGTCGTCGGGCCCAGGCGCTGTCCATCACTGTCCTCCCAGCGCCGCCATGCAATCGTGCAGCGCGTCGTAGTTCCGGTCCCGCACCGCGGGGTCATCGTCCCAGGAGATCTGGGGAATGAAGAGGAAGTCCGGGCGGTATGCCCTCTGCACCGTGCGAAGGAAATCGTGCCCCACCCGGGCCTTCACGGGAACGCCCGTCCCGGCGAAGCCGTCGCGAATGACCTCGGGCGACGACGGCGACGGGTCTTCATCGGTGGACAGCGCCAGCTCCACGCCGGCGAGGCCGTTCGTGCGAAGCACCGTCTCCATGATCGGCGGCCGCCACACGCCGCAGGAATGGATGACCACGCCACCCAGTGCCCGGGCGATCCTCTCGTTGTACGGCCGTGAGAACTCATCGTACACCGCCGGGGACACCACGGTGGCAAGGTCATCCGAGAGCCCGATGCCGGCGCTGCGGCCGCGCGCGCGGGAGATGCACGCGTTGTGACCCGGGCGCGCGGGGTTCGGCCCGATGGCCGAGAGCTGGGCAAGCGAGAACTCGATGATCACGTCGGTGACCATGGCGAGGAGGCGATGCACCGTCGCGGGCTCGTCGTGGCAGGCCAGGAAGAAGTTGTCGGTCTGCCAGATGAGCGTGGCGGTGTCGATGGGGCTCTGCGTGTCGGTGCACGCGATGGGGATGGCATCCCCGACCCGGTCCCGGTAGTACTTGATGGACTCCATCACGAGCCGGCAGACCTCGCCGCTGCGCCAGTCCGGCTTCTGCAGTGTGCGCGCCTCGTCCACTGTCGTCACGGCGTAACGGGTCTGGGGATAGGCGCACACCTCCCAGTCGTACGCGCAGCCGAAGAGGTTCGCGTAGACGCCCACGCCGTGCCACGGCTCCAGGAAGGGCATCCAGTCCGTCCGCGCCTTCAACGTGGTCTCGATGCAGGCCATCTGGTTCACGAAGCTGCGCTCCGAGGTCCGCACGTCCGTGTACATGTTGTTGCCGGCAAACGTCTGGAGCACCGGCGCCTCCACCCACGCGGGTTTCTTCACCCAGCGATCGACACGGCCCTCGATTTCCTCTATACGCTTCTCGATCCACGGCAGGGGGAACGCGCTCACCTGCCGTTCCCTTTCCCCTTCACGATCGTCCCGTCCGGGGTGACGCGGGCCAACTCCTCCCCGGCCTTCAACGTGTCCACCGTCATGCAGAGGTGCCAGGTGAGCCGGGAATGCGCCTTCACGCGGCTTCCCTGCCCGTGCAGCCGGGCGACGTCGGGCCGGTCGAACGGCGCGGAGCACGGCTCCAGGAAGATGTTGTAGCGGTCGTCGAACGCGTGCTCGTTCATGAGGATGCCGAGGAAGGGCACGGTGGAGACAGGAAAGGAGAGCGCCAGGATCCTGCCGCCGGGGGCGCGCGCGGCGCACCATCCCTCGTCCAGGGGATCGCGGAAGTAGTACTTCTCGTTGTCGGCCACGGAGGCGGGCCGGGAAACATCGGCGCGGTGCTGCGTGCCGTCCGGCGCCGTGAAGGCGGGCCACGGGACAGAGTCACCGTAGCGCCCCCTGCGCCCGCTCGTGCTCATGGTGGTCATTGCAGTGCGGCAGCACCGGGGAAGGAGGAGGCGTGTTCCCTCGTCGATGTTGGCCATGACGTGGGCTGCCCAGAGGTAGTCCATGGCGAAGTCCGTGTCGTTGGTGAGCACGTAATCGAGGCGCAGCGTCCGCTCGGACGGCAGGCTCACCGTCTTTTCCAGGACATAGGGGAGACGCACGCCGCGCACGCGCAGGCGGATCGTGTCGCCTTTCACCTCGTGCTCCCAAGGAAGGCTCCACACCTCGCCGTGGTCGGCGAGCCGCACCCCTTGCCACGGCGCCGCCTCGTAATGGCACTCGTCGATGGTGGGGAACATGTCGTCGAAGCCGGTGCACTCCCCGTCCACGTACACCCCGTCGAAGGGCTGGTCGCGGTACACCACCCCGGCGCGCTGCGCCATGTGCTCGTAGCCCGAGGCGAGATCGACAAGGGAGGCGACCTTGGCCCCCGGGTCGGGGATGATCGACGCCGAGAGGCTGCCGGAGGAGATGACGTAGCAGTCCTTGTTCTTGTACTTCGCGCGCGTGATCATCGGTCCTCCTCGTTGACGGTGAGCATGACCAGCCCGATGCCCGCACGCCCGCCGGCCAGCCCGTCCAGGCCTGCCGCGAGGCTTTCCGGTACTATTACAGTGTTGTGCCAGTATACCCCGTTGGCATGCCCGGGGTCCAGAGGGGAAGCCCATGTCGAAGGTCTATGCTCTTTTGGCAGTTTTATTCTCCTCGATGAGCTCATTATGGAGGCCATAGGTGTACGGACCCGGGCATTGACGCAGGATTTTTGAAAGGGGGCGTGGCAGTGCAGCAGTTCTCCGTTTGACGCCAAGGGAGCGAATTCTCATTTTGCACGACTCTCAAAGGGCCGTTCTTGGCCCTTTTCAAGGGTCTGCGATCCTGTTGAAGGTGCAAAATGAAAACCGCTGGTGGCAGTGCTGGACGATGGTGCATTGCGAGCGCTAATCTCATCGCGGGACTGAACGCGTCCCGGAGGTCGACCGATGCCTGAGCTGGAACGCCGTGTGCGGGGAAGCCGCGTGGTGCGTCTGAACGCCCGGCTTTTTCCGCCCGACGAGCTGGAGAAGACGCTCTATGCCCGCTGCGGCATCCAGCCGGTGACCGTGGAGGCCAACGAGCCGGCGGCGGTCATCGAACAGACCGCCGGCGCCGACGCCGTGTGCGTTGTCTCCACGTCCATCCCGGCCCCGGTCATGGAGAGCCTCGCGCGCTGCCGCGTGGTCTCCCGGCACGGCGTCGGCACGGACAAGCTCGCCGTGGACGTGGCGACGCGCATGGGCATCCTGGTGACGAACGTGCCCCGTTTCTGCGACGAGGAAATGGGCGACCACGCCATGGCGCTCCTGCTCGCCGTGGCGCGCAAGCTGCCGCAGATGGCCCGCGCCATGGCCGACGGCGCGTGGCTGCACTCCCGGGTGCTCTCCGGGACAAACCGGCGCCTCGCGGGACGGACGCTGGGGCTCGTGGGTTTCGGCGCGAGCGCCGTGACCACCGCCGAGCGGGCGCGCGGCTTCGGGCTGAAGCTCCTGGCCACGCGCCGCCGCATGGCAACGGATCCGGTCGCCGAACGCCTCGGTGTCCGCATGGTGGACCTGGACACGCTCCTTGCCGAGTCGGACTACGTCTCCCTGCACATTCCCCTCTCGCGCGAGACCTACCACCTCTTCGACGCTGCGCGGATCGCGCGCATGAAGCGGGGGGCCGTGCTCATCAACACGGCGCGCGGCGCCATCGTCGACGAGACGGCCCTCGTCGCCGCGCTCCGTGACGGCCGCCTCGGCGGGGCCGGCATCGACACCTTCGAGCAGATCAACGTCCACGCCGAGGAGCAGGCGCCGCCCCACCACGCGCTCCTCGAGCTGGAGAACGTCGTGCTCACCCCGCACGTGGCGGCGCACTCCGTCGAGTCCGCGGAGATACAGACCCGGACCGCGGTGCAGAACGCCCTCGCCGTTCTCGCCGGGTACTGGCCGCCAGGGGAGAACGTCGTCAACGCCGGGCTCACCCCGCGGGCGCCCCTCGCCGCGTTCGAGCCGTCCCTGTTCGACGCCTGAGCCTGCGGAGGAAGCCGTGATGCGCATCGTTCGCCTGCGTTCCCAACGCTCCACGACGCGCACCGAGCAATTCCCTCGTCGGGCGCACTATAATAGAGGGCATGGAACGGGAGCGAGGCACCACGGACCGGCCCCGTCGCGACGCGCGCCGGAACGGGCATGGCGGCACCTTCTCGTCCGACGCCAGCTCGCGCATCCGGACCGAGCTCGATCTTCGCGCGCACGTGACGAACGTCGAGGCGGAGATGGCAGGGATCGGCAACCGGGTGAAGGTCATCGACGACGTGCTGAACCAGCAGCTTGCCCTGCGCCAGCCGCGGGGCACCCGGGCCGCCATTGACGAGTATCTTGCGTGGCTGGACCGGGTGGAAGCCCTCGGACTGGCATACGTGAACGCGAACATCGTCACGCAGCGGCTGCGCCTTTTCTACCAGGGCACGGCACGCACGCGCGGTGATCTTCCGGACCCGGCGCCGCGCATGCGGGAGGTGAAGAACCTCCTGGAGACCGTGCGTCACTCGGAGCAGGCGAACCTCCTCCTTCTCCGGGCACAGAGGCACGCGCTCCTGACCGAGATACAGAACCTGGCGCGGGAGAGAAAGTCCACGAGGCGCGACACCCCGCGGCGCTCCGGAAAGCCACTCGGCGCGGTGACGCTCCTGGTCGTGGCCCTCGCCGCGCTCCTCCTGGGAAGCGTGCTCCTGGAAAGCTTCCGCCCCGAGATCGTCCGCTTCGTGCGGTCGGCCGCGGGCCTGCCCTCCGCATCACAGGCACCCCCGTAGCCGCGCCGTGGAGACGGCGCGGCTACTCGGTGTCGGACGCGAGCGCCCCGAAGGCTTTCCCCGATTCCTCCCGCGCGAGCTGGACCCACCGCGCCAGGCGCCCGGGATGGCCGCGGAGGGTGTGCACGTCCTTCATGATGATCTCCACGTCGCAGTCCTTCGCGATCGTGAACGTCCGTGCGAGGTCGGAGCGGATCGCCGATTCGTCGAAGATCCCCGTGCTCACCTGTGACGGGTTGGGCTTGCGCGAATAGACGTAACGGCCGGCGAGCGCCCCGGCCATCACCGCCTCGTCCGCCCACGGGGAGACGGAGACGCTTCGCAGGTTGGGGATCCTCTTCAGCACGTCCCATCGCCCGTGCACCGGTTCGCAGCACCCGTAGTAGACCAGGCCGAACCGGGCTGCGAGATCGAGCTGGTAAGGGAAGATGAACTCCTCGAACTGGCGCGGACCGACGCCGACGGTCTCCTGGGATTCGAGGAGGAGCCACAGGTCGCGCGTGCGCGCGGGTCCCGAGGGCGCCGCGGGTCCCGCGGATGCGAACCCGGGCGCCGGCAGCTCGCGGCAGTGCCCCCTGCTGCCGGACCCGGTGTAGTCGGACCCGTTGTTCAGCGTGAGGAGCCCTTCGCGCTCCAGCCAGGAGGCGAACGCCGCGTGGTCGTCGTGCAGGAACCGCATGAGACGATGCAATCCCTCGGGGTCGTCGTACATGAAGAGCATCAGGTTCTCGAGCCCGATGAGATCGATGACCGTCCAGGTCATGCCGAATGTCCACCAGTGCGCGCCGCGGATCCGTGCCGGCAGGATCCCCTGGAAGACCTCGTCCAGCAGGTCGCGCTCCGCCAGCGTCCCCTCCCGGTCGACGCTGAACACCCGCTGGCGGAGCTTGCCGAAGTCCCGCGCAAGGTCGGTGAGAGGCGGGTCCCAACGCCGCGCCCCCAGCTTCCGGTCGTCGCGCCGCGGCACGTGGATGCTGGTCTCGGACGGGTCGACGTACGGCGTGGCCTGCACGCGCCAGTTGCACGCGATCCAGGGCTCCACGACGTGATCATCCTTCAGCACCTCGTGCTCGTAGAGCTCCGCGCGCAGCCCGCGCTCCACGCCACGCGCCCACTCGTCGGCGCACTGGAGGCTCGTCTCCGGCACCGTCTCGTCCATGACGCCGCTGATCTCGGCGAGGACCAGCGGCGGCGTGTGACCCAGGCCGTTGTGCCGCAGCCAGCGGGCGCGCCGTTCCGCGTTCACGGCCGAGGCCGCGGCGCGGGCCTTGCGCGCGGCCAGCGCGCGCAGGACGCCGATGTCCCCGGCACCGGGCGACGGCTTCACGGGTTCTCTCCTGCCATGGCAACGATCATTCCACCGAACCCGCTTCCGCGCAAGCGGAGCGCACAAGGAATCCGCCGCAAAAAAGCTTGCGGCGCCGGGCGACCCGTGCTACTGTTTGTTAGTAACTCTTGTTAGTCACAACGAGCGCGATCACGGGGGGCTCCACGTGAGAAGGACAGCCCTGGGCGGCTTCGCAGCCCGGCCGCTTGTCGACAGCATGTCCCGAAGGGACGGGCACCGATGAAGAGACAGAAGGCTTCCTCCTACGACGTCGCGCGCAAGGCCGGTGTCTCCCGCACCACGGTGTCGTTCGTGCTCAACAATACCCCGGGCAAGACCATCCCCGAGGGCACCCGCCAGAAGGTCCTCGCGGCGGCGCGCGCGCTGTCCTACGTGCCGAACGAGAATGCGCGCAGCGTGGCCATGGTGAAGCGCAATTCCATCGGCTTCTTCATCCCGCATTCCGGCTACATCTCCTCGGACGCGTACATCTTCCGCGTCCTGGAGGGCATGACGCCGGTCCTGAACAAGGCGCGTTTCCAGCTCGTGCTGCAGCCCCTGCAGCTCAGGGAGATGAACTACCTCCAGCTCGCGCGGCAGGACAACGTGGACGGCATCATCCTCATGAACACGCACGACGACGATGCCGGCCTCGCGGAGATCATCGAGGCGGGATTCCCCCTCGTGGTCATCGGCTCCATCGCCCGCACCGACGTCTGCCAGATCGACATCGACAACCACGCGGCGGCCGCGGCGGCCGCTTCCCACCTGATACGGCTCGGCCACCGCCGGATCGCCATGATCGCCCACGCGCCGCTGGCCTACTATGCCTCCCGCGAGCGGCGCGGCGGCTTCACCCGTGCCATGAGGGACGCGGGTCTTCCCGTGCACCGCGAATGGATGCAGGTCGCCAACCTCAGCGAGGAGAGCGGCTACATGGCCATGCGGCAGATCCTCGCCGCGCAGCGCCGGCCCACGGCGGTCTTCGCCGGCAACGACGTGGTGGCCTACGGCGCCGTGCAGGCCATCAGGGACGCCGGCCTCGCCATCCCGCACGACATCTCGGTGGTCGGCTTCGACGACGACCTGCTCTCGCGCTACCTGAATCCCCCGCTCACCACCGTCACCAATCCTGCGCCGGGTCTCGGTGCCGAGGCGGCGCGCCTGCTCATCAGCAAGCTGAAGGGCCGCCCCGCTCCCGGCCCGCGGACCGTCCTCCCCACCTCCCTGGCGTTGCGGGGAAGCTGCAGGGAGATCTGAGGCAGCACATGGCGCTCCCGGCACCGCTCTATCCGCCCCAGGCGTGGCGCATCACCGAGCCGTCCTTCGACCCGGTGCGGAGGAACGAGACGATCTTCAGCCTCGGCAATGGGACCATCGGCCTGCGCGGCGGCTTCGAGGAAGGGTTCCGCGGCGGCTTCGCCGCCCTCCTTGGAGAGCAGGAGCAAGCCCTTTCCGCGTTCTGGCGCGTGGCCGACGTCGAGGTCGACGGGGACCTCTCGCTGCAGCAGGGGCTTCGGTTCAACCTGTGGAGCCTCCTGCAGTCGGCGGGGCACGACGGGCGCACGAGCGTCGCGGCGAAGGGGCTGAGCGGCGAGGGATACGAGGGCCACTACTTCTGGGACACCGAGATCTACGTGTTCCCCTACACGAACCTCATGGCCCGCGAGAACCTCGCCTATGCCGCCGAGGTCGCCGGGGAGCTGCGCGCCCGGGAGCCGCGGGAGTTCCGGCGGATCGCCGGCGCCATCGGCCTCGCCGACGCCGAGATCGAGGGGTGGCGGCAGGCTGCCGCAAAGATGCTCGTGTCCCGTGACCCGCAGAGGGGCATCCACGTGCAGGACGACAGTTTCCTGGACCGCGCCCCCTGGGACTTCGCCGGCACCCCGGCGGAGAAATACCCGCTCCTCCTCCACTATCATCCGCTGGTCATCTATCGCCACCAGGTCCTGAAGCAGCCCGACGTGGTCCTTGCCCAGGTGCTTCTCAGCCACCTCTTCAGCAGGGCGGAGAAGAAGCGCAACTTCGATTTCTACAACCCGCTCACCACGGCGACTCGTCCCTTTCGCCCTGCATCCAGAGCGTTGCGGCCGCCGAGCTCGGGTACACCGACATGGCCATCGAGTACTTCTCCCGCACGGCGCGGATGGACCTCGACGACGTGAACGGCAACGTGGAGGACGGGGTACACACGGCCGCCATGGCAGGCACGTGGATCTCCATCGTGAACGGGTTCGCCGGGATGCGCGATCACGACGGCCGGCTGTCCTTCGCGCCGCGCCTCCCCCCGTCGTGGCGCAGGCTCCATTTCAGGCTCCGCTACCGGGGACGGCTTCTCGATATCGTCGTCACCGCGACCTCCGCGACCTACCTCCTCGTGGAGGGGCAGCCCCTTGCCATCGTGCACACGGGGGAAGGAGCTTCTCCTCGAGACGGGCACGCCGCAAGAGGCGAGCCTGCGGCCGACGCTGCGCTGCGTGATCTTCGACCTCGACGGCGTGCTCACCGACACGGCGGAGCTGCACTACCAGGCGTGGCAGAGGATGGCCACCGAGCTGCAGCTGCCGTTCGACCGCACCGTGAACGAGGAGCTGCGGGGCGTGAGCCGCGGGGAAAGCCTGCAGATCATCCTCCGCCACGCCGGCGTCAGCATGCCCGAGGCGGAGCGCGCCGTGCTCGCCGACAGGAAGAACACGTACTACAAGGAGCTCATCCGCACCGTGACGAAGGCTGACCTGCTGCCGGCAATGCCGGCCCTCCTCGCGGCGCTCCGTGACAGGGGCATCAAGACAGGCCTGGCCTCGGTCAGCCACAACGCCGCGGAGATCATCCGCCGCCTCGGGATCGAGGAGGCCATCGACTGCGCGGTCAATCCCGCCGACGTCGTGAAAGGCAAGCCCGACCCCGAGGTCTTCCTGCGGGTCGCCGAGTCACTCGGGATACCGTTCGAGGACTGCGCGGGCGTGGAGGATGCGCAGGTCGGCATCACGGCCATCAAGGCGGCCGGGATGTTCGCCGTGGGCATCGGGTCGGCACTCACCGGCGCCGACTGGCTCCTTCCTGACACCAGCGGCCTCACGCTGGAGGGACTCCTGGAGCATTTCAGCGCACCGTGGTAACCTCCGCCATCCCTATGAGATCCTCGTCCCTCCTCCTCGCCGGGGGCGCGATCCTTCTCTGGAGCTCCTTCGCGCTTCTCAGCTCCCAGGTCAGCCATCTCCCGGCGTTCCTCGCGGCGGGGATAGCGCTCACCATCGGGGGCCTCCTGGGACTCGCGCGGCTCCGGGAGTGGAAGGTTCCCGCGCTCACCCTCCTCGTCGGGATCGGCGGGATCTTCGGCTACCACCTGATGCTCTTCAGCGCCTTCCGGCTGTCGCCGGTCATCGAGGCGAACCTCCTCAACTACCTCTGGCCGCTCCTGATCGTTCTCCTGACTCCCGTGTTCCTCCGCGGCTACAGCCTGCGGGCCCGTCACGTCGCGGGCGCCGTCCTGGGCCTGGCAGGGGCCGCGCTCATCGTGACCGGCGGCTCGATGCGGCCGGATCTCACGTCCCTGCCCGGCTATCTCCTCGCCGCGGGCGCCGCCGCCGTGTGGGCGTCGTACTCCCTGCTCACGAAGCGGCTGCCGGCGTTCGGCACCGGCGCCGTCGGCGCCTTCTGCCTCGCGGCGGGCCTGCTGTCGCTTGCCGTGTACCTGGCAGAGTCCGGCATGGCCGGTTTCACCCTCATCCGCGCCGCCGACTGGCCCGTCCTCGTCGCGCTCGGCATCGGGCCCATGGGCGCCGCCTTTTTCCTGTGGGACGCCGCGCTGAAGCGCGGTGACCCGCGGACCATCGGCTCGCTCTCCTACGTCACTCCCCTGCTCTCGACGCTGGCCCTGACGCTTGCCGGCGGACGGAAGCTCAGCCTTCTCACCGCGGCGGCAATGGTCATCATCATCGCCGGCGCGGTCACGGGGTCACTCCGCGCAGGGAGCACGGAGCAGTAGGACGTGGTGCGGGGAAGCAGCCGGCCCCTTGGCATGGGTTCTTCTCCCGGTCTACCGGGAGAGCATGAGGGACTGCATCTCGTAGAGCTGGCGGTAGAGGCCGTCACGCGCCACCAGCTCGTCGTGGCTGCCCTCCTGCACGATCTCGCCGGCGTGCATGACGAGGATGCGGTCCACCGAGCGGATGGTGGAAAGGCGGTGCGCGATGATGAGCGCGGTGCGGTTGGCCAGGAGCCGCTGGATCCCTTCGCCGATGAGGTGCTCGGTCTCCGAGTCGATGTTCGAGGTTGCCTCGTCGAGGATCACCACGGACGGGTTGCGGGCAAAGGCGCGCGAGAGCCCGAGGAGCTGCCGCTGTCCCTCGGAGAGCCGCTGGCCTTCCTCCCCCACCTGCTCGCCGTAGCCCTTGGGGAAGCCTGGCGATGAACCGGTTGGCCCGCACCTCCTGGGCCGCGTGCTCGACGGTGCGCCAGTCAACGGCCGGATCGTAGAGCGAGATGTTCTCCGCCACGGTGCCGGTGAAGAGGAACACGTCCTGGGGAACCGTGGCCACGGCGCGCCGCAGCAGGTCCAGCGGGATCTCGCGGAGGTCCACGCCGTCCAGGAGGATCCTCCCTGCCTGCACGTCGTACAGCCGCGTCACCAGGCTGATGAGAGTGGTCTTGCCGGCGCCGGTCGGGCCCGACGATCGCCACCTTCTCCCCCGGGGCCACGCGGAAGGAGAGGCCGCGCAGGATCGGGAGACTCGTGGCGAATAGTGGAAGCGCACGTCCTCGAAGACCAGCTCCGCCGGGCGAGGCGATTGCGCGCGCGGGAGGGGCCGCGGGGGAGACGACCGCTCACCGTCTCGTCCATGAGCGTGAAGATCCGCTCCGTGGCCGCAACGGCCGACTGCAGGAGGTTGAACTTCTCCGCGAGCTGGCGCAGCGGAGAGAAGAGCATGTTGATGTATGCGAAGAACGCGAAGATCTCCCCCACGTGCACGGTGACGCCCACCCAGAAATGCGCGAACAGCAGGGTGAGGATCATGCTGACGTTCGTCACCACCTCGATGGCGGGAAAGAAGAGCGCGTAGGCGTTGACCACCTTCAGGTAGGCCCCGAGGTAGCTCGTGTTGTTGCTGCCGGAAGGTGTCGCGGCTCTCCGCCTCGTAGCCGAACTGGTGGATCTCGCGGATGCCCGAGATCGTCTCGCTCAGCGCCGACGTTGATCTCGCCGTTTGCCTTGCGGACCTGGCGGAAGCCCGGCCCGGATGCTCGGACCGGAAGAGGAGCGTGGCCGCGATGAAAAGCGGGATGGTGATGAATGCCACCAGCGCGAGGGTGAAGTTGATCAGCAGCATGGCGACGAGGATGAAGCAGCACCTTCAGCATGTCCCCGGCCACGCTCACGATGCCTTCCGCGATGAACTCCCGCAGCGCCTCGAGGTCGTTGGAGAGGTTGGTGAGGTGCTGCCCGACCGGCGTCCGGTCGAAGTAGTCGTTGGACAGGCCCAGGACCTTGCGGAACAGGTCCATGCGCAGGTCGAGGAGGAGCCTCTGCCCGAGGTACTGGATGCCCGTAGCCGGAGAGCACCTGGAACGCGTAGGCGGCAAAGAGCAGCAGCGCCGAGAAGGATGCCGGTGTGCGTCAGCCCCGCGAGGTCGTCTGGCCGCGACGTCGGTGTCGATGGCGTGCTTCACCAGGTACGGGCTGCAGCACGCTCGCCACGTCCACGATGACCAGGCACGAGGAGCGCGCCGATGCCCAGCCACGCGTAGCGGCCGATGTAGGGGAGGAGGCGCCGGAGCAGCCGTGTCTGCAGGGGCTTCTTCGTCATTTCCATGCCGGTCTCCTACGGGCCTCCGGCTGGCGCGAGCTGCTTCTCCATCTGCTGGTAGCGCACGAGCCGCTCGTACAGGCCGCCCTTTTCCACGAGCTCCGCGTGGGAGCCCTGCTCCACGATCTTCCCCTCGTCCATGACGTAGATGCGGTCCGCCCCCTTCAGCGGGGAGATCCTGTGGGACACCACGATGAGCGTCTTGGCTCCCTTGAGGCTGCGCAGGTTGTCGATGATGGTCGACTCGGTGCGCGCGTCCACGCTGGAAAGGGAGTCATCGAGGATCACCACGGGGCTGTCCTTCATGAGCGCGCGCGCAATCGCCGTCCTCTGCTTCTGGCCGCCGGAAAGGGTGATGCCGCGCTCGCCGATCATCTGGCTCGTAGCCCTTCGGTGAACGCCGCCATGTCGCCGGCGAGCCCCGCGAGCTCGGCCGCCTGCCGTGACCGCGCGCGCCGCCGTCGGCGCCGTCCCTGACCCATGGCGATGTTCTCCGCAAGGGTGCGGGAGAAGAGGAACGGGGACTGGGAGACGATCCCGATCTTCTCGAAGAGCGCGGCCGGCTCGACGTCGCGGATGTCGGTGCCGTTGACGAAGACCGTGCCGCGCTCGGGACGCTGCAGGCCCGTGAGGACGTTCACGAGGGTGGACTTGCCGCTCCCGATGGTGCCCGTGATGCCGATGAACTCCCCCGGCGCCACCGAGAGCGTCACGCCCGTCCAGGGAGCGCCTCTCCTGGCCCGGGATACGCGAAGGCGAGGGTGCGCACGTCGAAGGCAATGGAATCCCCGGCAGGGCGGACCCAGTCGGTGCGCCGCTCCACGGGACCCTGGAGGATGGCGTTGATCCTTCCCATGGCGCTGATGCCCTGCTGGATGAGCGACATGATCCAGCCGAGGGAGATCACGGGGAACGTCAGGGCCGTGATCATGACGTTGAACTGGAGGAGCTGGCCGAGGCTCATGGTGCCTCCGATGACCTGCCGCCCCCCGATGATGATGATGACAAGCTGCGTCAGGGAAAAGACGAAGATGAACGTGGGCCAGAGGAACTCCTGGACCTTCGCCGTGGCCATGTTGCGCCTGAGGAACTCGCGGTTGAGATCCACGAAGCGCTTCTCCTCGCCCTGCTCCATGGTGTGCAGCTTCACCGTCGTGATGCCGGACACGATCTGCCACACGCGGCTGTTGAGGCGGCCCGTGGCCTCCTGGATGCGGCGGAAGGAGGGCTGCAGGCGCGGCAGCACCAGGAAGACCAGCGCGATGACGGTCACCAGCACCGCGGACACCACGATCATGAGCATCGTGTTCAGCCGGAAGAGCACCGGGAAGAACAGCGCGAAGAGACTCAGCGAGTTGGGGATGTACATGATGCCCGGCCCCAGCAGGGTGCGCACGGCGTCGAGGTCATTGGTGGTCCGCGAGACGAGGTCCCCGGTCTCGTGGGTCTGGTAGAACGCGTAGTCCAGCTCCAGCAGGCGGTCGTAGATCCGCTCCCGCAGGTCGTACTCCACCAGGCGGGAGGCGCCGATGATGAGCCTGCGCATGAGGTACATCGAGGCAACCGCGATGGCCGCGTAGATGCCGGCGCCGAGGAGGAGGGAAATGATGACGCCAGGGCGGTTCCCCGCGGCAAGCTCGTCCACGATCTTCTGGAAATAAGCGGGGACCTTCACGGCGCCGAAGTTCTGCAGCAGCATGAAGGCGAACCCGGCGGAAAGGGCGAGCGTGTGCCTTTTCACGAACGGGAGGAGGGTGGCGAGAGTACCTGCGCCCTTGCGCGCCTCGCGGGGTGCTTTCATTGCTGGTGTTGAAGATAGGTATCGACGATGGGCGAGGCAAGCGCTACAGTGCCTCCATGATCGATCCCGAGGAGCTGCGAAGGTACGCGGGGCTCGTGCTCGGCGCCGGGCTCGGTGTGGGCCCGCGCACGCTGCTGCGCGTCGGCGGCGAGCTGCCGCACCGGGAGCTGATGCTGGCCCTGGCCGCGGAGGCCTACGGCCGGGGAGCCGCGCATGTCCGGCTGGAATACGACGACGTGCGCCTTTCCCGGATCAGGGTGGACCGCTCGCCTGACGCGTCCCTCGACGACGTGTCCGAGCTCCTCACGAAGGACGCGGAGATCTTCGTGCGCGAGGGATGGAGCATGCTGCGCATCGCCGGCTACGAGGACGCCGCTGCCATGGAGGGCGCCGATCACGCGCGGCTCACGCGGATCCAGCGCGCCCGCTCCCGCGCGATCCAGGTGCTGCGGGATGCCCAGATGGCCAGCCGCATCCCCTGGTGCGTGATCTGCGCGCCCACGGACGCGTGGGCCCGCACCGTCCTGGGCGCCGGCGGCACGGCCGAGCAGCTGTGGAAGCTCCTCGTTCCCATCCTGCGGCTGGACTCCCCCGACCCCGAGCGCGCCCTGAAGGCGCACATGGAGAGCCTTGCCGAGCGGGCGCGGCATCTCAACGGGAAGGGGCTGCGGTCTCTGCGCTTCCAGGGACCGGGAACCGATCTTCGCGTGGCACTGTCGCCGGGCTCCCGCTGGCGTGGCGGGGGTGACGCGACGCCGGACGGGCACCCGTTCATGCCCAACATTCCGACCGAGGAAGTCTTCACGACGCCGGACTACCGCGGCACCGAGGGGGTGGTCAGCGTGACAAGGCGCGCCCGCATCCACGGCACCGTCGTGGAAGGAGCGCGGCTGGAATTCCACGGGGGTGTCGTCACCTCGTGTTCCGCCGCGCGGGGCGCCGAGGCGCTCGAGCGTTTCCTGGAAACCGACGAGGGGGCCCGGCGGCTCGGCGAAGTGGCGCTCGTGGATTCCGCCAGCCCCATCGGGAAGAGCGGCATCGTGTTCGACACGATGCTGCTCGACGAGAACGCGGCCTGCCACATCGCGCTGGGCGCCGGCTATGAGCTGGGATACATCGGCACGGAGAGGCCCGGTTTCAACTCGTCGTTCGTGCACGAGGATTTCATGATAGGCTCCGACGATGTCACCGTGACAGGCACGGATGCCGCCGGCTCCGAGGTGCCGGTGATCGTGAAGGGAAGGTTCGTCCTGTGACCGTGGTCTCCATCGCCCCGTTCCCCGGCAACCCGCACTCCTTCGCGGCCCTGGGCGCGCTCACGGGAGACAGGAACCCACGAGGTGCTGGGCGGTTGCAGGCTGGACCTGGACACCTGGGCGTTCCCGGCGCTGTACCACGCCGATAAAATCCAGGGCGTCGGCACCTGCGAGAGCAAGTGCGTGCAGACGGTCCGGGGCACGGAGCTCGCGCGCCGCCACGAGGCGTACGTGCGGAAGATCACCACGGAGACGGCGGGCTACGACAACGTGCTCCTGGATGTATGCGACGAGCCGGCCGTGGACGAGGCCGTGTGAGCTGTTGCCACGACACCTGAGATCCGAGGAGTTCGCACAATGGAAGGAACAGGGTTTGTCTTCTCCCACGCGCACTGGG
This sequence comes from uncultured Spirochaetota bacterium, assembly GCA_963768665.1. Lineage (GTDB taxonomy): Bacteria > Spirochaetota > Spirochaetia > SZUA-6 > Fen-1364 > Fen-1364. The sequence continues at coordinate 131,015 of CAVYIU010000013.1, forward strand.
ACATCGAGTGGTACATGCCGTTCCGCTCGTACAGGTTCTGGCTGGTCGATCTCCTCGACGGGCTGACCGCCACCTGCCGAGACAATCCGGAGGACTTCCACACGTGGGTTCTCGACGGGCAGGTCGCACCCCTCGAGCACTACCTGGCCGTGCGGCCGGAAGCGGAGGGGACGATCCGGGCCCTTCTGCGCGACGGGAAGCTCAGCCTCGGTCCTTTCTATACCCAGTTCGACGAGTGGCTGGTCAGCCCGGAGTCGATCGTGCGCAACTGCCTCTTCGGCCGGCGGCGTGCGGCGCATTTCGGCGCCGGCACCGGGATGCGCGCCGGCTACCTCCCCGACAACTTCGGGCATCCCGCCCAGGTCCCGCAGATTCTCGCCGGCTTCGGCATCGACAGCCTCGTCTTCATGAGGGGAATGCCCGACAGGCCTCCCGGTTTCGGGGACGAGTTCCTCCTGGAGGGCCTGGACGGCACGCGTGTCATCGCCATCCACCTGGCAGACACCTACTGCAACGCCGTGGGCATTGGCGCCGCGCCCCGGTTGCCCCGGAGCGTCTACCAGCAGGGACCGTACGGGGACTGGGAGTTCGGGTACGGATTCTCCAGGGAACAGAGCGAGGTCAGCGACGTGGACGCCGGAGCGCGGAGGCTCGTGGATCTCGCGCGGGACGGCATGAGCCGTCACCCCTCGGGCGTCGTCCCGCTCGCCAACGGCTGCGACCATACCCCGCCCCAGGCGCGCATCGGCGCGGTGATTGCCCGCGCGAACCAGGTGCAGAGTGAGCTGCGGTTCGTCCAGGGGAGCGTGGAGGATCTCGTGAACAGGATCCGCCCGGCAGCGGACAAGCTTCCCGTCTTCAAGGGCGAGCTCTGGGGAGCACGCTTCCAGGTTCTCCTGACGGGAACGCTTTCCACCCGGACCTACATCAAGCAGACCAATTTCGCCGCCGAGGCCCTCCTGGAAAAGTACGCCGACCCGCTCGCCGCTGCCGCGGAGCTCCGAGGCCTTCCTTTCCCCGCCACCATCATGGAAGAGGCGTGGCGGCTCCTGTTCCACAACCACGCGCACGACGGGATCCACGGCTCGAGCGCCGACGCGGTGCACACGGAAATGCTGCAGCGCTCCCTTGCTGCCCGGGAGATCGCCACCGGCGTCTGCAACGCTTCCCTCGAGCATCTCGGCGCCGGAGTGACCCCTCCCGCCGGGGCTGAGGGGGTGCCCCTCGTCGTCTACAACCCGGTCCCGCAGGACGGCCTTCCCTCGGTGATTGAGGCGTGGGTCGATGCGGGCGCGGGCCCGTGGAAGGTCGTCGACCGCGCCGGCGCTGACCTTCCCACCCAGGTACTCGAGGAGGCCGCGCCGCCGGCCGGGCTGGACGCGCGTTCCACCGACCTTCCCTGGCCGAGTCCCGATGCACGGCGCCTGCTGTTCGCGGCGCCGGTCCCCGGTTTCGGGATCGAAGCCTTCCGCGTCGTTCGCGGCAGCCCGGCAGAAAGCCGGCCTGCGCATGACGGGCAGATCGAGAACGACTTCTTCGTCGTCCGCTTTTCCAACGGGGCGTTCGACATCCAGGACAAGCGGACCTCCGCCTGGTACCGCGGGCTCGGCGTGATCGAGGAAGACGCCGACGCGGGTGATGCGTGGGACTACTCGCCGACGGCAGCGCCGTCGCGTCGCTATTCCAGCAGCTCGTTCGCCCCCCGGTGCCGGTGCGTCGAGTCCGGCGCTGTACGCTCGACCCTCCGGATCGAGTGCGTGATGCAGGTTCCCGAATGCCTCGAAGGCCAGGCACGGAGCGCGCGCCGGGTGCCCCTGCCCCTTTCCCTGCGTGTTTCGCTCCTCCGGGGCATACCGCGCGTCGAGCTGCTCGTTGAGCTGGACAACACCGCGCGCGATCATCGCCTGAGGCTCCACTGCCCGACGGGCATCGAGGCGCAATCGGTGACGAGCCAGGGGCATTTCGGCATCCTGGAGCGTCCGGTCTCGGGCACGGAAACCGGCGAAGGCTGGCAGCAGCCGCCGTCACGCACGCGGCACTTCAGGGAATGGGTCGGGGTGCAAGGCGCCGAGCGCGGGCTCGCGCTGGCGTGCCGCGGCCTCTACGAGTACGAATCCGGCGTGGGCCAGGGCGGCGTCGACCTGCGCATCACCCTCCTGCGCGGCATCGGGTGCATGGGCAGGCACAACCTGGCGACGCGGGCGTCCGCCGCCTCGCCCGCTGTTCCCACCCCTGAGGCGCAGTGCCTTGGCCGGCAGCGCTTCGCGCTCGCACTCATCCCCTTCTCCGGCGCGCAGGAGGAGCGACGCAGCTTCGTGAGCCGTGTCGCCGACGGCTTCCTCTTCCCCCCTATCGTGCACGTCATGGAACGGCGCCCGGCACAGGCAGCGCCTGCGGCACTCCCCCTGCTCTCCCTGCAACCGGCGCACCTGCGGGTCAGCGGGTTCAAGAAGTCCGACGATGGGAACGGGTACATCCTGCGTATCTGGGAAAACGAGGGGAAGGAGGCGGAGGCCCTGGTTCAGCTCTCCTCGTCCTTCACCCGGGCGTGGATCACGAATCTCGCGGAGGAGCCCGGCGAGGAGGTGCCCATTCATTCCGGCCGGCTCCAGGTGCCGTTGCGGCCCTACGCAATCGTCACCCTGAGACTCGCGCAGGCCGGAGCGCTGCTCTGACGGTTCCCCTAGCTCTTCATGCCTGACGTCGCTACGCCCTGGAGCACGAAGCGCTGCAGGAAGAGGTACACGACGATCGGCGGTATGGCCGAGAGGAAGTACGTCGTCATGGCGAAGGAGATCGGGCGCCAACTCTGCATGCCCGACTGCGCCGCCGCGATCAGGCTGATGGGGTAGATGGCTTTCTTGGTGAGAGTGACCAGGGGCCAGAGGTATTCACCCCAGACGTTGATCGTCGCGAGCACCGTGATGGTGGTAATGGCGTTGCCGCACAGCGGCAGGATGACCCGCCAGTAGACGCCGAAGTGGGAACACCCGTCGATGTTCGCCGCGTCGATGAGGTCCCGCGGCAGGGTCTCCATGAATTGCCGGCAGATGAAAAGCGCCAGCGCCCCGGCCATGCCGGGAACGGCCAGTCCCTGGAACGTGTTGAGCCAGTGCAGGTTGACGACAACCCGGTAGAGAGGGATCAGGGTGACAGCCCGGGGAACCATGAGTGAAGACAACGCGATCATGAAGAGAACCTTGTTGCCGCGGAACGTGAAAAGCGCGAACTCGTAGGCCGCCATGGTGACGACGATCAGCGTGCCCGCCACCTGCAGGGCGGCATAGACCAGCGAAACACCGGCCGACTGGAGCAGGGGAAGCTCGGAGATCACCTGCCGTATTTTCGTGTACCCGTCGACAAGGGTGGTCGGCAGGAACTGGCTGGTCACCGGGGCGCCGGTCGGCGTGAAGACGACGCAGAACACCCAGTAGATCGGGAAGACCGCGATGAGGGCCCAGAGAAGAAGGAGCCCCTTCTTCAGCACGCGGGAGGCGATGGGTTCCCGCCGAACGCGGTGACCGATCCGTGTGATTCCCTGGACTGCTGCCATCTCGTGCCTCACCTACGCTTCGATCCGCAGGCGGCGCCAGGCGAACTGGGCGCCGGTGATGACGAGCGTGATGACCAGGAGGATGACGGCGTACGCCGCCGCCTCGCCAAAAGCCAGTTTCATCCCCCAGGCCCTGTCCACCATGTCCATGACGGGGAACAGCATCCCGTAGCCCGGCTGGCCCAAGACGCCCCACTGCGAGGTGCTCATGAGCCAGGGGAGATCGAAGGATTGCAGCCCCCCGATGAAGGCGTTGACGACAACGAGGAAGAGTATCGGCTCGAGCTGCGGGATGATGACGTACAGGGCGCGCTGCGCGGAGCTTGCACCGTCCACCTCGGCCGCCTCCGTCTGTTCGGCGGGGATGCCCTTGATGCCTGCGTAGAGAAGGATGAAATGGAAGCCCACGGCGCGCCACACGTCCACGAAGCAGACGGCGAACACCATGATCCTGGGGTCCTTGAGCCACAGGATGTCCTTGATTCCCAGCATGCCCAGCAGGACGTTCAGCATCCCGACGGGCGCGGGAGACAGGAGGGAACGCCAGATGCTGGCGCTGAGAAAAAGGGGAATGATGACCGGGAAGAAGAAGACGCTGCGGAAGAACCGGGCCCACCCCTGCTTCTGGCCACTGACGAGCAGGGCGAAGAAGAGCGCGATGGTGATGCCCACGGGCACGACCACCACGATGAACTTCGCGAGGTTCGTGAAGGCGATCCCGAACTTCCTGTCAGCGATTATCTTGAGGTAGTTGGCCAGTCCGACGTACCGGGGCGTCTCGACCCCGTTCCACCGGGTGAAGCTGATGAGGAGACCATAGAGAAGCGGCCACAGGTAGAAGACGGTGAAAAGGACGAAGAAGGGAAGGATCATCGCGTAGTGCTTCATGTCCTTTCCAAGCCCGTGATGCTTCATGCGGCGCCTCTCCTTGCTGCAACGAAATGGGCAGCGGGACGGATGACCGGTCTCCATCCCGCCGCGGTTTCCACGGTCCTCTCTTCGATCAACCGCCCGACAGGGTCTTGTTCACATCCGCGATGCACTTCTTCGCGGCGTCCGCCGTGCTGGTCCCGCTGGAGATTGCGGCAACCGCGTCCTGGAAGTTCTGGCGGGCGTCCACCGGCCAGTACTGGAACCAGGCCGAGTCCTGGAAGCCCATCGAGGCCACCTTATAGACCACCTGGTTGAGAACATTCGCCGCCGCATCCTTGTCCTTCATGGCGACCGTGTTCTGGACGGTGCGTCCGAGCTGCGCGGCAAAGCGCTTCGCCTGGGGCGCATCAGCGAGATAGGAGATGAACTTGAACGCCTGGGCCGCGTTCTTGCTCCCCTTCCCGACGCCGAACCATTCTCCGCCGTAGACGCCCGATACCTGGGCCGCCGTTTTGCCCGGCTGCGGGATGAAATCGTACCTGAAGGCGGCATTCGACTTGGCCAGGGCATCGTAGTCGGGGTTCTGCCACGGACCGCTGATCATGAACGCAAGCTTGTCCTGCTTGAACATGTCGACGGTTCCCTGGTCCCAGTTGCTGATGTTGTTCATGTAGGGAAGCATCTGCTGGATGACGTCGAGGACTGCCTTCACGTCCGCCTCCGTGACCGTCGTCTTGCCGCCGGCAACGCCGTTCTTCACGCCCATTCCGCCGAGCATGCCCTCGATGAGCTGCTCGGTCTGCCTCATGTCGGGCAGCGGCTGGAAGCCGGCCGCCTTGATCTTCTTCATCTGGGCGATCCAGTCGTTCCAGTCCTTGATCCCGGCCTTCGGGTCGATGCCCGACTTCTGCAGAACAGTCAGGTTGCGATACAGGATGATCGCGTACGACGTGAAGGGCACGCCGTAAATCTTCGACCCCGCCGTGAGGGCTGCCATGGCCGGCGCCGCGAACTGGGACTTGTAAGAAGCCGGCATCGCGTTGAAGTACTTCGACACGTCCTCGGGGACCTGCGCGCGCAGGAGAGCCTCGCCGGCGTTGAAGCCCATGGTGTAGGCGTCCGGAAGCGTGCCCGAGCTCGCGCCCGTGACGAGCCCTGACTGGATGTCATTTCCGGGCTTCGGGACGAAGTTGATCTTGATGTCCGGGTTCGCCTTCTCGAACTCGGCGATGAACGTGTGAAACAGGGTGCCGGCAATGCCCGTGCCCCAGTCGTCGAATGTCCAGAAATCGATGGTGACGGGCGCCGCCATCGCCGTCCCGGCCAGCATGATCATCACGATGGCCGTCAGCAGGAAACGCAGGGTTTTGCTCATTCAAACTCCTCCTTGTCGTGGGTGAACCTGCCGGCAGTCTAGCCCTGTCTCTCCCGGCACGGTAGTTACCGCGGTACTCTCTTTCCCGTACGACGGTACCGGGCGGGTCAGTCGAAGACCTTGTGCTCCATGCAGATGCGCATGGCCTGCATGCGGTCGCGCACTCCGATCTTCTCGTAGATCTCATGGACGTAGTTCTTCACGGTCTGCTTCCCGAGGTGCAGCTCCGCGGCGATTTCGTCGTTGTTGTAGCCCTGGCTCAGGAGCCGGAGGACCTGGCGTTCCTTGTCCGTGAGCTGGTGCAGCCAGGGAGGCGACTCGCTCCGCGCGCCCTTCACTATCGCGGTGACGGCGGCCCGGGAAAGGAACGTGCTGCCCTGGCACACCGCCCTGATGGCCGCGATGAAGCTCTCCGGCAGCATGTCCTTGAGGAGGTACCCCGAGGCGCCGTGCTCCAGGGCCGTTCGAACGTAGGAGTCATCGTCGAAGGTCGTGAGCATGATGACTTTCACCGCGGGGAATTCCTCGTGGATGATCCGTGCCGCTTCCACGCCGTCGACCGGCGCCATGCGGATGTCGAGGATGGCGACATCCACGATGCCGCCTGAGCGGAGGAACGCGACCGCGTCCCTCCCGTTGTACGCGACCTTCGTCACGACGAGCTCGGGATCCTTCATCTGCAGGACGTCCTTGAGGCTGTTCACGAAGAGCACTTGGTCGTCGGCAAGGAGAAGACGGATCATCGATTGTCCTCCGAAACCCCGGGATAAGGAAGGGACGCCGAGAGGAGAAAGCCGTGGGCGGTGTCCTTGAGCTCGAGCGAGCCCCCGGCGGCCTCGACGCGCTCCCGCATTCCCCGCGTCCCGAGCCCCTCCTTCGGCTCGCCGCCGGTGCCATCGTCGCGTATGGTGATCAGGAAACGGCCGCGGTCTATCCAGAGGAGGATGTCGATGTGCCGCGCCCTCCCGTGGCGGAACGAATTGACCATCCCTTCCTGGATGATCCGGAACGAGAGCGTGTCGACCCCCGGGCCGAACCAGTCCGGGACGTTGCCATAGCTGAGGTTCGTGGTAACGCTCGTTGCCGCTTCAAAGGCCTTCACGAGACGCAGGAGCGCGTTGATGTCGGAGACCGCGTCCTTGCGCGCTTTGATGAGGCGGAGTGCAACCCGCACGTCCATGAGACCGTTCTTCGCGTTTTCGCGGATCGGCTCGAAGAGCTCCGTGAACCGGTCGGGCTGGACGAGCTTGCTCCGCTCGAGGCCGGACTCGCTGAGCATGATGATCGTCGTGAGGGTGTAGCCGATGGAGTCGTGGAGCTCCCGGATGATCCGGTTGCGCTCATCCGATTTTGAGTTCTCCTCGGCCACGCGAAGGTACTGCTGGAACCCCGTGTTGGCGTCCGTCAACTTCTTGATCGACTCTTCCAGGGCGGCGACGGTGGTGTCAGCCGCGGCAGCCCTGCCCGGCAGAGAGCCGTCCGGCCGCGGCAGCGCCGAGGAGCAGCCCCGCATAAACGAGGACCTGCGGCAGGTCTATGGGCACCTCGGGAACACTGTCGAAGCTCCAATGCAGCAGGAAGCGCAGGGGGCCCCAGAGTAGGAAGGTGACGATCATCGAGGCAGCCAGTCCCGCGTACAGAGGCATCCCGAAGCCGATTTCGAGATACAGCGCGAGGAGGATCGGCAGCTTGATACCACCGATAGACTCGGAGAGGGGAACGGTGAGAGCCGTCAGCACGAACACACGCAGCGCAAGAACGCCCGTCCGAAACAGGGGACTCTTCCCGAATGAGCCCACAATCGAGCACAGAAGTGAGAAAGTCACCGCGGCGGTGATCTGCGGAAACCAGGGATCACCCATACCGCTGAACCCGTCGCGCGCGACGTAGCGCAGTATGCTCGACAACTGGAGCAGGATGGAGAGCACGAGGACCCAGGGGGGAATCGGGGGAAGACTCGTTGCTGAAGGACGATGTGTTGAAGGAGCCTCCCGGTGCGCCGGCATGAAGGCACTCTATCGGGCGGCCGGGCATGCTGTCAACGTTGCTCGTCGAGCCGGACATCGCCCCTGCCATCAGACGCCGATGAGGCCGAGCCGGATCCCTTCCTTCACCGCCTCGGCCCTGTTGGCAGCCTCGAGCTTGCGCAGCAGCGACTCGACGTGGAACTTCGCCGTGTGGATGCTGAATCCCAGCCGGCCGGCAATCTCCTTGTTGGCCAGGCCCTCGGCGAGCAGGCCGAGCACCTCGACCTCGCGGGGAGTGATGCCGGGATCGGCGTCGAACACGTCGACGGTCACCGAGACATCGCCCAGCCCAGCGAGCCTCTCCTCGATCTCGGTCCGAAGGAGAGGGTCGCGGGCTTTCACCACGATGCGCGCTCGGGGCGGCGGTCGGTTCATTGGGCGCCGATGGTCAGCGACACGGTGCGGGACGCGCCGCCCTTCATGATCTGCACGTCCACCTTCGCCCCGGCGCCCTTTTCAGCCAGCACGCCGACCAGAGCCTCGTGGTCCTGGACGGTGGTGCCGGCGAACGTCACGATGATGTCACCGACCTCCAGCCCTGCGGCCTCCGCGGCGCTGCCCTTCTCGACCGTGACGAGCAGGAGCCCCGCTTTCTGCGATCCTTTCAGCTCGACCGCCTGGCTCCGCACGCCAAGGTACGGCCGCTGCACGCTGCCTTTCTCCTCCAGGATCTTCGCCCGGGCGAGGGCGATGTCCGCCGGGATGGCGACCTCCGCGCCCATGCGCCGGTTGAAGACCAGGATGCCGGAAAAAGCGCCGTCGGCGTTGGCGATGGGCCCCCCTGTGGTCCCCGGGAACCGCTCAGCGTCGAGCTGCAGGTAGCGATCCAGGACTGCCGAGCGGCCTAGCTTGAGCTTGGCGCCGCTGGCGCTCACCATCGCGAGGCTCGCGTTGATGCCGTCGAAGGGGTCGCGCTTGAGCGAGACCACGAGGTCCCCGACCTCGACCGCCGCGCTGGGCGGAACGGGGGCGTTCAGCTTCCCTTCGAGACGGAGGAGGGCGAGGTCGTTGATCGGGTCGCGCCCGGCCACCTTGGCCTTGACCGTCGACCCGTCCGGCAGGAGGACGTCGATCCCCTCGTCCGGCACCAGGTGGGAAGCCGTGAGGACGCGGTCTCCCCCTATCAGGACACCGCTCACGGCGTAGGGTTCCCGTTCGAGCCCCACGGTGTAGGCAGCCGCCTTCTTTATCGTATCGCGAAGCGAGGCAGAAAGATCCTTGAGTGTGTTAGCCATGACACCAAGGTACGCCGGCCGGGGCTGGCGGGGTACTCGCCGAACGGGCAGGACGCCGTTCCCGCTAACGCAGCCGCACCGTCTTCCCCGTGCGCGAGCTCTCGATGGCCCCGAAGACCATCTCCATGGTCTTCACGTTGTCCGAGCACTCTGTCTCCGCCGGCCGGCCCTCGGTGAGCGACGCGAACATCTCGTCAAGGCAGCCTGCGTGGCCTTCCCGTCCCGCCCAGTCCAGCCGCGCGTCGACGCGGGCAGCCTCGTTGATGAAATCGTTCTTGTCCCGCGGCGGGACAGTGCCGGCCCAGGGCGCATCCGCGCCATTCCAGACCGCCGTCCCGTTCCTGCCGACCACCCGCCACTCGGATTCCCACGTCGTGTTCGCGCCTTCCGCGCACCAGCTGCCCCGATAGGTGAAGACCGCGCCACCGGCCATCTCGAAGACGCACACGGCGGACGCGTCGCCCTTGTACCAGGACCAGCCGGGGTTGAACTCCCTGCACCACACCGATACCGCGTCGGAGCCCGCGATGAACCGCGCCATGTCGAAGGTATGCACGGCCATGTCGAGCACCAGGACGTTCTCCATGAGATCGCGGAAGCCCCCGAAGTGAGCGCCGATGTAGAAGTCCGCGTTGACGATCCCGACCTGGCCGAGGCGCTCGGAGACGAGGCCGCGGAAGGCGCGGATGCCCTTGAGGTAGCGCCTGTTCTGCATGACCGCGTACTTCCGCCCGAGCTTCGCGGCCGCCCGGGTGACGGAGCGCGCGTCGGCGATGCGGGATGCCATCGGCTTTTCGCCGAAGACGTCGCAGCCCAGCCGCATTGCGGTCATGGTATTGCCCGCGTGGGCTTCGGGCGTGGAGACATCGAAAAGGAGGTTCGCTCCCGTGCTCCGGATGGCCTGCGACAGGTCGGTGAACGAGGGCGCGGCCAGTCCGTGCTCCGCCGCCTTCTTCTCCGCGAGCTCTCCCCGTATGTCGACGAAACCGACGATCTCCGCGTCGTCCCGGGACCGGGCGTAGGAGATCCAGTGGTTCGACATCCCCCCGCACCCGGCCACGACGATCCGAAAAGGTTTCACGGATGTCTCCCCGTGGACCTACGCCAGGTCCGTGGCGCCCCGCACGGCATCCTCGATCCTCGCAATCACCTCGGGGGCGTGAGCCGGGGAAGGATCGCCAGGGCCTTCATGTTCTCCTTCACCTGCTGCGGGCGGCTCGCGCCGGTGATGACGGTGCTCACGTTCGGGTTGTGCATGCACCAGGCCAGCGCGAGCTGCGCCGTCGTGGCGCCAAGGTCCGCGGCGATGGGCTGCAGCTTCTTCACCGCCGCCGAGGAGGAGTCTGCGTCAGCCCGTCCTTTGAGGGTCCACGGCTCGTAGCCGGGCAGCGCGAGCCGGGAATCCTTCGGGATGCCGTCGTTGTACTTGCCGGTGAGGATGCCCGCGGCCAGGGGGCTGAAGATCGTGAGACCGAGGCCCACGCCGGCGTAGAGGCGGGAGAACTCTTTCTCCACCTTGCGGCGCGTAAAAAGGTTGTACTGCGGCTGCTCCATCTGCGGCTTGTGCAGGTGGTGCTTCTCCGCGACCCCCACGGCTTCCATGAGCTGGTCCGCGGCCCACTCGGAAGTGCCCCAGTAGAGCGCCTTGCCCGGACTCCACCATCATGTGCATGGACCACACGGTCTCCTCGATCGGCGTCTGTGGGTCGGGCCTGTGGCAGAAAACGAGGTCGATGTAGTCCAGTCCGAACCGCTTCAGCGCGCCATCGATCCCCTCACGCAGCTTCTTGCGATTGAGGGTGTTTTTCTCGTTCACGGAATCGTGCATCCCGAAGAAGATCTTCGTGGAGACGACGTAGCTCGCCCGCCGCCACCCGGCTTCTTCAGCACGGCGCCCATGATCTCCTCCGAGCGGCCGCCCTCGTAGGCCTCCGCATTGTCGAAGAAGTTCACCCCCTCGTCCCACGCGGCCTTCATGCAGGCGCCCGCCGCGTCGGGATCGAGCTGCTTTCCGTACGTCACCCACGAGCCGTAGGACAGGGCGCTCACCTTGAGGCCAGCGCTGCCCAGTCGACGATATTCCACTCTGTACCCCTTTCGGTCTTCAACGCCCGCGAAGCGCGGGCTGCTTCGGCAGCAGGCTGGCCTGCTGCACCACGCCGGCCTTCTCCCGGCGGAAAACGTGCACCTCGCCGCCCGTCGCGGCGACCTTCCCGTTGTCATGGACCAGGAGCCCGGAGCCCGAGACGATCCCGTAACCCTTGGAGCCCACCGGGGCGAGACACAGCAGCGCCTTCAGCTCGGTCCACCCTTCTCCCTCCCCGTGCGTGTCGCAGAGCACGTCGGCAAGGCCCATGCAGGGGAAAAGCTCGGCGCTGTCATCGTCTTTCGGATCGGTCCAGCGGACCCACCGACCGGGCGAGCATGATGCTGCCCGCCGAGATGCCGAAGAACGGCTTGCCGGAGCAGGGAAAGCTGCCGGAGGAACGCCAGCATGCCGTTCTCCTGCAGCACGCGCATCCCCTCCTCCACGTCGCCGCCGGAGATGAACACGATGTCCGCCGCGCCCAGGATCTCCTTTGCCGCGGCCGGGGTCAGCCCGCCGGCCGCACAGCGGGACAAGGGTCACGGGACCCGTCCCCGCCGCGCGCATCATGCGGCTCACGATGAGGAAGAAGGCGCGGTTGTCACCGGAGGCTGCCCCGACATACGCGACCGAGGGGCGCGCGAGGCCCGTTCCCTGCACCACCGCCTGGAGCAGCGGGTCCGGGCCCCGCACACGATCCAGCCCGCGCCCCCCCGCGATGAGGTGCAGGGGAGCGCGCGCCTTTGTCTTCAAAGCTCTTTCGCGTGGGAGGCGAGGTAGGTGGCCACGCCTGCCGCGTTGTCCTTCATGCCCGCTTTGCCCTTGGTCCAGCCGGCGGGACACACCTCGCCGTGCTGCTCGTTGAACTGGAGGGCGTCCACCATGCGCAGCATCTCGTCGATGTTGCGGCCGAGGGGAAGATCGTTCACCACCTGGTGGCGGACGATCCCCTTCTGGTCTACCAGGAAGGAGCCGCGGTAGGCCTGTCCGCCCGGGGACTCCACGTCGTAGGCGCGCGCGATGAGGTGCCGCACGTCGGCGACGATGGGATACTTCACGGGCCCGATGCCGCCCTTGTCCACGGGGGTGTTCTTCCACGCGAGGTGGGTGTGCTCCGAGTCGATGGAGACGCCGATGACCTCGACGTCCCGCTTCTTGAACTCGTCGAGACGATGGTCGAACGCGATGAGCTCCGTGGGGCAGACGAACGTGAAGTCGAACGGGTAGAAGAAGATGACCGTGTACTTCCCCTTCGTGAACGCCGAGAGGGTGATCTCCTTGAACTCGTTGCTGGCGAGAACGGCTGTTGCCGTGAAGTCAGGGGCCGGTTTTCCTACGAGAACTGCCATGTGATTCTCCTTCGGGTGACGACGTGTGCCTCCAAGGTACTCAGGCCGCGAATGCAGGGTCAACCGTCAGGCTCTTTTCCTGTCCTTCCCGGCCTTCTCCGAGGCCGACGCCAGCGTGGCGGAGGTTTCCCTGTCCATCTCCATCTCTTCCACCGTCTTCGTGTGCAGGCGCGCCGCGCCCGCGAAATCCCTGGTCGGGATCCGCTTGCCGCCCTTCCGGCGCCTCTTCGCCTCCGCGACTGCCTTCCTGTACTGCGGCAGCCACTGCTCCCCGGCAACGAGCATGTCGTCAACGAGCTGCCAGATCTCCGGCGGGTTCAGCACCGCGCCGGTGAGCGGGTCCATCATCATGGCCTGGCGGAGGAGCTCGTCGTTGCCGCTCATGGCCGCCTCCATGGAGAGGCGCTGGACGCTGATGCTCGCGGTGCACACCGCGGCGCAGCCCAGCGGCAGGTCGCCCACCACGGGGATGTTCATTCCGTTGGCATCCACGTAGCCCGGCACCTCGACGATCGCGTCGGGGGGCAGGTTGGTGATGACCCCGCGGTTGACCACGTTGAAGTGCCCGCGGTAGGTGCGCCCCGTCTCCAGCGCTTCCACGATGAACGAGCCGTGCTCGTGGCCGCGCGCCTCGGGGCGTGAACCGGAGGGGCGGCTCCTTCATCCAGTTGGGGAAGTCGTGCTCGAACCAGTTGCGGCCCTCGGTGCACACGCGCAGGTACCCGCCGGTTTCCCCGTTGATCCACGTGTCCGTGTCGATCCACTGCGTGATCTCGTCGACCCGCTTGCGGTACCAGGGCACGTACTCGCTCAGGTGCCCGTTGCTCTCCGTGCTGAAGTAGCCGAACCGGCGCAGCATGTCGATGCGCACCTTCTCGGCTTCCCGTATCTCGGGGTCCTTCTCGAATGCCGCGAGGAGCTTGCCGGTCATGTCCTGCCCTTGTGCTTGATGGAGATGTACCAGGTCTGGTGGTTGATGCCGGCGCAGATGATATCCACGTCCTCCTGCTTCAGGCCCGAACGCTTTCGCGATGAGCCTGTGCCCGCCGATGACGCCGTGGCAGAGGCCAACGACCTTCACGCCCTCCCCGTACTTGCTGCAGGCCCACGTGTTCATTGCCATGGGGTTGGAGTAGTTCAGGAAGAGGCAGCCCGGCGCCGCCACCTCCGCGATGTCCCGGCAGAACTCCACCACCACCGGCATGGTGCGCTGCCCGTACATGATGCCGCCCGGGCCGAGGGTGTCCCCGACGCACTGGTCCACCCCGTACGTCAGGGGCACATCGACGTCGGTGGCAAAGCCCTCCAGCCCCCCGACGCGCACGAAGCTGAAAACGTAGTTGGCGTCCTTGAACGCCCGGCGGCGGTCGCTGGTCGCGACGATCTTCGCCGGCAACGCGGCGCTTTCCACGTCGCGCTTGATGAGCTTGGAGACCATGTCGAGGTTGCGCCTGCTGATGTCCGTCAGTGCCACCTCGGCGTCCCGCAGCTCGGGAACGGAGAGGATGTCGTGGATCATGGCGCGCGTGAAGCCGACACTCCCGGCGCCGACGACGGCGATCTTGATGCCCATGTGTTCTGCTCCTTCTGTGTGCGCCGGAGTATAGCGGGAACTCAGCCTATTTTGAAGGCGATGAGAAGGATGCGGATCAGGATGAGCGCCCAGCCGATCACGAGGATGACGAGGGCGACCTTGCGCGCCACGGAGGCGAGGATGACGAAGATCGTGAGGATGGCGAGGTACCCGATGGGATCCGCCGTCGCTTCCAGGCCCTTCACGGACGGCAGGACGGCCTGGATGGCCTTGATGATGCCCAGCCCGATGTAGTGGGCGCCGCTGGAGAGAAACGCCATGAGCTGCGTCATCAGGTCCGGTTGCCTATTCACGGGTCCCCCCGGTCGCGGTACTGCACCGGCACGGCGGCAGCCTGCCAGAGCAGCCCCCTCTCGCGGAACCAGGCGATGGTGTCGCGGATCGTGTCGGACAGGTCCCGCGGCGCGTAGCCCAGCTCGCGTGCCGCCCGCGCGTGGCTCACGTTGCGGTTCCCCGTGAGCACGCGGAGGGATTCCTTCGTGAACAGGGGCTCGCCCCCGGTGAGGAGGCTGAGGGCGGTGGACACGGGCGCAAACGCGCGGGCGAGGGGGAGCGGGCACATGAGCCGGGGAGGCCGGGCGCCGGTCTCGGCGCAGGCCAGGTCCGCGAGCTCGGCCATGGATGCCCACCGCCCGCCGGCGATGTAGCGGCGGCCGGCGGGCGCGCGCTCCGCCGCGGTGAGCGCGGCCGCGGCGACGTCCCGCACGTCGACCCAGTCGAAGCCGCCGTCGACCAGCATGGGCAGGCGGCCGCGGGCGAACGCGAGAAGCGCGCGCCCGAGGAGTGACGGGCGGTAGTCCAGCGGCCCGATAATGGCCGTGGGATTGATGACCACGGTCTCCAGCCGGCGGGAGTTGGCCGCCAGGACCTCGCGCTCGGCGCGCGCCTTGGACACGGCGTACGGCGAGGCAGTGGCGGGGTCCGCGGCGGGACGGTCCTCGTCAACGGGGGCGTCCAGCGGGAACGGCTCGATCGCCTCGATGGAGCTGAACGACACGAGCCTGCGGACGCCTGCAGCGAGGCACGCCGCGATGACGTTCCGGGTCCCCTGCACATTCACGCGTTCCACTTCCTCGGAGTCGTGCCGGGTGATGGAGATGCGCCCGGCGGCGTGGAAGACCACGTCACGATCCCGGAAGGCCTCTGCCAGGGCATCCGGTCGGCTGAGGCTGGCCTTCGCCGTCGCCACCCCCATGCCCGGCAAGGGCCTCGTCACGCGTGTGAACGATCGCGCGCACGTCATGCCCATGATCGAGCAGGGCATGGACGAGATTTATGCCAACGTGTCCTGTCGCACCGGTGATGACGGCTTTCATTAGCTGCGGCTCCCTATGCCATAGGCAGCCACAGTATACAGGGGAGTGAGGGGCCGGGCAACCGCCCGGCCCGCAGGGGCTCAGCCTATGATTGCCGCGGCCACGAACGGCGCAGCGCCGAGGAGCGCCAGCCAGGCCTTGCGGCTCGGTGCGGCAGCTCGGGAGTCCCACTCGAACAGCAGGGCGGACAGGCCGAAGGAAAGGACGATACTGGCAGCCAGGACGCCCAACGAGAGCCAGGGAACCGTACCGGCGTCCGGCATCGCCAGGCCGGTGAACACCTTCATGCAGTGCGTTGCCGGCAGGAGGAGGGAGATGCGCTGGAGGGCCGGCGGCAGGATGGAGGTGGGCACCATGATGCCCCCCAGCACGATGGACGGGATGTAGATGAGCTGGCTCAACAGGATCGTCACGGTGGCGTTACCGGCTGCCACGCCGATCAGCACGCCGACGCCCGCGCACGCCGCGTAGCTGAGCACTGCTGCCGCGATGAACCCCGGCACGCTCGAGGGCACCACGCCGGAGAACAGGCGCGGTCCCGCGGCAGCGATGATCACGACGATGATGGCCATGTGGACTGCCGTGCTCAGCACGGGGATGCCCATGATCGACGAGGAGGGCACGCCGTTGATCCGGTAGCTGCGATAGACCCCTGCTTCCCGCGCGCTCACCAGCCCGCTGGGGATGGTGAGGAGCGACGCGCACATGAACGCGAACAGGGCCATGCCCGGAACGATCACCTTCGTGAAACCCGGGTTCACGGTGGACATCAGGCCGCCCATGAGCGCGAAGAAAACCAGCGGAAACAGGTAATACATGAGGAGCTTCGACCTGTCGCGCACACCGGTGCGGAAGTCGTAGGCGAGATGATGGGCGAATGCGCTCACAGCGTTGCTCCTTTCCGGTTCGTGTCGGTGGTGATCTCCAGGAATCGTTCCTCGAGGCTCGGGCGCTCCACGCGGAGGTCCAGCAGGTCATCGCCTTTTTCCTCGAGCCACGCGAGGATGGCGCTCACGGCACGGCCGGGGCTCTCCGAGAGGTACAGCGCGTAGCCGTCCGTGCCGGCCTGTGCCGTGGCCGATGGGAAGACAGGCGCGGCCTCCAGGAGCCGGCCGTCCCGCGAGGAGACGGAGATCCGCGTCCTGCGGTCTCCCGCCGCCGTGAGCTCACGCGGGCTGCCCAGCGCCGCGAGGCGGCCGGCCAGCAGGATCGCCGCGCGGTCGGCGAGCTTCTCGGCCTCCGCCATGTCGTGCGTGGCGAGGATGACGGTGGAGCCCTTGTCGCGCAGCTCGCGCACCAGGGTGTGCAGGTCCGTGCGGGACTGCACGTCCAGGCCGGCGGTGGGCTCGTCGAGGAAAATGATCGCGGGGTCGTGCGCCACGGCGATGGCAAGGGCGAGCCGCCTCTGCTGGCCGACCGAGAGCTGCCCGTACTGGACGCCGCGCTTCTCCTCCAGGCCGAGCCGCTGGATGAGGTCGCGGCGCGGGCGCACCCGGTGGTAGCTGGAGAAGAACGTCATGGCCTCGTCCACCGTCATCGCGGCCGGCAGGCCCGAAGTCTGGAGCTGGACGCCGATGATGCCCCGCAGCCGTCGCTGCTGCCGCACGGGGTCGACCCCCCCGACGCGGAGGGTGCCGGCATCGGGCCGGCGGATCCCTTCGAGGCTCTCGAGGGTCGTCGTCTTGCCGCTCCCATTGGGACCCAGCAGGGCGAAGATCTCGCCGCGATGGACATCGAAGCTGATGCCGCGCAGCGCCGCCGCGCCCCCGTAGGACTTGCGGAGTCCCTGGACCGAAACCACCGAATCAACCATTCTTTCCTCCTTTTTCTGCGTTGAGATAGATCGCTGCCCCCACTTCGGAGAGCAGCTGGACAATTGTCTCGTCAGGAAGCACCAGGACCCCGCTGGAGATCAGCGACGCAAGGCCGTGCGTGAAAGCCCAACTTTTCAACACGAGCGGGTCCTTCATGGCGATCGCGCTCTGTTCGGCCAGGTCGACAACGCCTCCCACTTCCTGCACGTCGATTGTCCTCTCGCCGGCTTGCGGAGTCCGCGACGGCACCGGCCGGTCGACGTAGAGGAAGCGGAAAAGGTTCCTCTCGTCCCTCGCGAACACCACGTAGCCGACCGCGGCGTTCAGGAGCGTTTCCCCGGTGTACTTCCTGCGCTGGTAGTCCTGCATGCACGCCTCTGCCCTGGCTCTCACCTCCCGCTCGATCTCGTCCATAGACTTAAGGCTCGAGTAGAGGGGCATCGTGGAGGAGCCAAGCTCCTGGGCGATGGTCCGCGCCCGCACCTCGTGCCACCCCCGCTTCCGTGTCAGCTGGAAGGCTGCCTCCACGATCATCTCCTTAGTAAACACCGCTTTCTGTGTCATTTGTTCCTCTTGTAAAACATATGTTATAATAACTTATGTTATTATAACTGTCAAGAGGATTTTCAAAGAAAAGCGCTAGACGACGGCAAGCGTCCCGCGGAGTCAGCGAGCGCAGGATTGGAGCAGGAAGCCCGATCAGGGTAGAGTAGGCAGGCATGCGCCGCCTGCTGCTTACCCTGGCCCTGCTCTGCTCCTGCGTCACCCGGCCCGCGGCGGCGCCGTCGGTCGTCGATGCGCTGGCTGCTGGCGGGAAGCTGCACATCGCGATGGACAGCGCACGCCGGCTGGAGGCGCACCTCGGCCAGCTCCTCGTCATCAACGTGGACGGCTTTGGACACCCGGGTCCGCTCGCGCTGAACCCGGAGTTCGTGGACCTGGTCACGAAGCTCCAGGTCGGCGGCGTCATCCCGCACTATGGCAGCAGCGACTACGACAGGATCGTTCGGACCAACCGGGCGCTGGCCGCGCTGACCGGCACCCCGCTTCTTGTCTGCGCCGACATCGTGAAGCTGAGAGGCGCCGCGAGCATCGCGTCATTCGGCGACGGGTACGTCGGCGGATTCCTTGGCCATTACCGCGATCTCGGTGACGAGGAGCTCTCCACCCTCGCACGGCTCAACGCCTTCGTTTTCGCGGCGCTCGGCGTGAACGTTGCCCTCGGTCCCACCATCGACACCAGCACGGCGGACCCCCGCGTGGTCGACAGGGCCAGGCTCGTGCTGGCGCAGATGGAGAGCTACGGGCTCGCGCCGGTCCTCAAGCACTTCCCGACGCTCCCGGCGGACGCGAACCTGCACCGGGAATCTCCTGACACGAAGCTCACGGCTGCCGATGCCGCTCTCCGCGCCGCCCCCTTCCGGGAGCTCGCGGGGGAAGCGGCGATCATGATGACCACGCACTTCCGCGACACCCTGGTGGATGCGAGTCTCGTCACCTTTTCATCGAGATGGAACGCGCTCCTGCGGGACCAGACAGGTTTCCAGGGACTCCTGATGTCCGACGGCCTCCTCATGCTGAAGAACTACGCGGATAAAAGGATTCTCGGCGGGACCGCGGGCGGACTCACGGCAGGAGACATCACCGGCATCGACGAGGCGGCAGTCTGGGCTGCACGGGCCATCCTGGCGGGACACGACATGGTGATCGAGGAAGGCTCCGCCGCGCAGACCACGCGCGCTTTCGAAGGTCTCGTGACGATGGCGTGCTCCGGGTCCCCGGCCGGCAGCGCGCTCCTGGCACGCATCGAGGAGTCGTACGACCGGATCACGCGGTGGAAGGCGGCGCACGCCGCGGCCCTCCAGCGGTCGGTGGCTGTCCCTGCGGCCGTGATCCGGGACGTTATCGCCCTGCTTCCCGGCGCCGCTGCCGGCCTCGCTGCCTTTCGATTCGACGCTGCCCGCCTGGCGCGGCTCGCGCCGGCCCTTGCCGCGGCCGAGGCAGTCCCCGAAGCCCGCTAGGTGGAAAGCACCCGCCGCGCCAGGGCAAGAAAACCGTTCAGGCGGGCGAAGGTTTCCTCGTAGGTGGCGGGGATGCGCTCGATGGCCTGCACGTTGAGCCACATCTTCCTGTGCCGCGCCGCGTTCCGTACGGGCACGAGCTTGCCCCTCTGCTCCTCCTCCGACCCGCCGAGGCTTACGGTGTTGAGGATGGCGGCCTGCAGGCCGATCCGCGGCGGGAGAATGGCGTCGAGGGCCGCGACCGAGTTCCACGGGCTCACTTCCAGCATCTCGATCTCGGGGAAGACGCCGACGAGGTCGAGCGCCACGGCCTCGAAATTGCCGCAGGTGTGGAAACCGCTGGGGGGCCCTTCCTCCGCGCGTATCCTGCGGTAGAGCGGCACCACGAACTCGCGGAACAGGGCCGGGGAGATGAAGGGCACGTTCACCCAGTCGTCGGCAACGTAGGTGGTCGGCGGCAGCGACGGCAGGCCGAGGTACCGCTGGCGCTCGCGGGCGAAGCGAATCCGCTCGTCCACGAGGTACCCCAGCGCGGCGCGCAGCTCGTCGGGCCGGGCGCCCGCGTCCTCCGCGAAGCTCACGTACTCGCGCAGCTGCACGTAGATGTCCAGGGGTCCCCGGTTGAAGCTCGGGAGCGTCACCTCGAGCTTCCCTCCGTACTCCTCCGTGGAGAGCTCGCGCAACCGTTCGTACTTGGCCAGCAGGCGCGGCATGTCGCCGGTCGCGTGAAAGTCGAACCTGCCGAGGAGCGAGAGGTCGAGCCGCTCGCGGAAGGGATGCGGCTCGAACTCCGGCACGCCGACGGGTGAGTGGTGGATCTTCATCCCGAAGAGCGTTATGTCCCAGTACCATCCCACGTCGGCCTGCAGGGCGGCCGTGGGCACCGTGTCGTCATCCACGTTGTCGGCCCAGAAGATGAGCTCGCGCAGGCGCTGCGCGGCCGCGAAGGCCGCATCATCGTGCACCTGGTGCATCTCGTAGCCGAACAGCTCCGGCCAGCCGATGTTCTCCATGTAGCTGGTCATGGGCACGCGGCCGGGCCCGAAGCGGGCGTCCCGCTCGGCCACCTCCTTCCGCTTGCGCTCCGTGCGCCGTTCGAGCTCGCCGATGAGCTGCGCCTTCGGGATGGACATCGCAGATGTGTTCATGATGAGGCGAGACTACCCCGAAGAAAGTCAAGGCGCCACTGCCGGCATTCACGCAAAACAGCGCCAAAGCTGACTATTTTACTTGACATCAGGCCG
The DNA here is from genome assembly GCA_963768665.1 of uncultured Spirochaetota bacterium. Lineage (GTDB taxonomy): Bacteria > Spirochaetota > Spirochaetia > SZUA-6 > Fen-1364 > Fen-1364. The sequence continues at coordinate 151,502 of CAVYIU010000013.1, forward strand.
GAGTTATGGTTTCTGGGATATCAGCATGGACACTTCCCCGGCGCGACTCGACATCGGCGAGATCCTCGCGAGATACCCCCGCGAACAGCGGCACGCTGCCCTCATGCCCCTTCTGCAGGATGTCCAGGAGGAGTGCGGCTACCTGCCCGTGCAGGCCCTGGAATCCATCAGCGCGCACCTCAATGTTCCCCTTGCCCACATTAACGGCGTGGTGAGCTTCTATTCCCAGTTCTCCCTGACGCCCCGAGGCAAGCATATCGTCAAGATGTGCATGGGCACCGCGTGCCATATCAGGGGAGGACAGGGCGTCCTGGACGAGATCAAGACGTCCCTGGGCGTCAAGGACAAGGAAACGACGAAGGACGGCGTGTTCACGCTCGAGGTCGTGCGGTGCCTCGGGACGTGCTTCCTCGCGCCGGTCATCATGATCGGGCCCAAGTATTACGGCGCCCTGACACCGTCCAAGGCCCGGAAGATCCTCGACGGGTACCGCGCCGGGAAGGCGGCAGCGGAGTGACCGTTGCCGTGGGGAAGATCGCCCGCCCGGCTCGACCTCGCGGCGCTGCGGGCTGCCCTGCGGGCGGGCCGGGACCCCCGGCGTGTCCGGGTGCGCATCTGCATGACGGGCTGCCGCGCCCACGGCGCCGAGGAGGTCATGGAGGCTTTCCGGCAGGAGATCGACCGGCGCGGGCTCGCGGAGTCGGTGGACCTCGTGCCCACGGGGTGCCACGGCTTCTGCGCCCAGGCGCCGGTGCTCGTCGTGGATCCGTGGGGGTACTTCTACGGCAAGGTGGGCGTCGCCGACGTGCCGGCAATCGTCCAGACGAGCCTGGTCGAAGGGAAGCCCGTGGAGAGCCTCGCGTACCACGACCCGGCAAGCGGGCGGACGATCGCCCTTGCAGCGGACATCCCGTTCTACAAGGACCAGCTGAAGATCGTCCTGCGCAACTGCGGGGAGATCGACCCGACCAGCATCCACGACTACATCGAGCGCGACGGCTACGCGGCGCTCGCATCAGCGCTTGAGACCATGAGCCCCGAGAAGGTGGTGCAGGAAGTGACCGCCTCGGGCCTCCGGGGCCGCGGCGGCGCCGGATTCCCCACGGGGCGCAAGTGGGGCTTTGCGCGGGCCGCGAAGGGTGAGCCGAAATACCTGATCTGCAACGCCGACGAGGGCGACCCCGGCGCGTTCATGGACCGTGCCGTTCTCGAAGGTGACCCGCACACGGTGATCGAAGGGATGCTGATCGGCGCCTGGGCCATCGGCGCCGCGGAAGGAATCGTGTACGTGCGCGCCGAGTATCCCATCGCGGTGGAACACCTGCGCATCGCCATCGGCCAGGCCGAGGATGCCCGGGCTCCTCGGGAAGAACATCCTCGGGACCGGCTATTCGTTCTCTCTTGCCATCAAGAAGGGATCCGGCGCGTTTGTATGCGGTGAAGAAACCGCGCTTATCGCTTCCATAGAGGGGAAACGCGGCATGCCCCGGCCCCGCCCGCCGTTCCCCGCGCAATCGGGCCTCTGGCGCAAGCCCACCTGCATCAACAACGTGGAGACCATCGCCAGCGTGGCGCCCATCATCCTGCGCGGGGGTGCGTGGTACGCCGGCATCGGGACCGAGAAGAGCAAGGGCACCAAGGTCTTCGCGCTCGCCGGCAAGGTGAACAACACGGGCCTCGTCGAGGTGCCCATGGGAATCCCCCTGCGCCGCGTCGTTTTCGACATCGGGGGGGGTATCCCCGGCGGCGCCGCTTTCAAGGCGGTCCAGACCGGCGGGCCGTCGGGCGGCTGCATACCGGCCGAGCACCTCGACCTGGCGGTGGACTACGACTCCCTCGCGGCGGTCGGCTCCATCATGGGCTCGGGCGGCATGATCGTGGCAGACGATGCCACATGCATGGTGGACTTCGCGCGGTTCTTCCTGGAGTTCATCCAGGACGAATCCTGCGGCAAGTGCGTTCCCTGCCGGATCGGCACCAAGCGCATGCTGGAGATCGTGCAGGGCATCTGCGACGGGAAGGGAACTGCCGAGGACATCCCCGTGCTCCGGGAGCTGGCAGCTTCCATCCAGGATTCATCCCTCTGCGGACTCGGCCAGACCTCGCCGAACCCCGTCCTCACGACGCTCCGGTACTTCGCGGATGAGTACCGCGCGCACATCGAGGATGCCTCCTGCCCCGCGTGCGTGTGCAAGTCGCTCATCCGCTACGACATCCTCGCGGATGCATGCACCGGGTGCATGGCCTGCGTGAAGCCCTGCCCCACCGCGGCGATCACGGGGGAGCGCAAGAAGGTGCACGTCATCGACCAGGAAGCCTGCATCAAGTGCGGGATGTGCACGTCGGTCTGCCGGTTCGAGGCGGTGAAAGTGAACCCGGGAGGGCGGGCATCGTGAGCGACCAGGTGACACTCACCATCGACGGCCGCGAAGCCCGTGTTTCGCCAGGGGTGACCATCTACTGGGCCGCGAAGAGCCTCGGGATCGAGATCCCCCACCTCTGCTACGGGGAGGATCTCCCCCCGATGAGCTCCTGCCGGATGTGCGTGGTGGAGGTGGAGGGCATGCGGAACCTCGCCGCTTCCTGCTCGGCCCCGGTGGCGCCGGGGATGGTGGTCCACACCGACACCGTGCGGGTGAAGAACGCCCGCCGCATGAACCTCCAGCTCATCCTCTCTGACCACACCATCGAGTGCATCACCTGCGAGAAGAGCGGCGCCTGCGCGCTCGAGCGCTACGCGTACGAGTTCGGCATCAAGGAGTCCCGCTTCACCGGGCCCCGGTGGGAGAAGCACGCGTACCCGCTGGAAGAGTCCAACCCCTTCCTCGTCCGGGACGACAACAAGTGCATCCTCTGCGGCAAGTGCGTGCACGCGTGCGCCGAGATCCAGTTCGACAGCGCCATCGACTACAGCAAGCGGGGATTCGCCGCGCGCATCTCCACCGCGTTCGACAGGCCTCTCACGGAGACCACCTGCGAGTTCTGCGGCCGCTGCATCAGCGTGTGCCCCGTGGGGGCGCTCGTGGAGAAATCCCGGCGCCGCAACGGCCGCGAGTGGGAGCTCGCCGTCACCAGCACCATCTGCCCCTACTGCGGGTGCGGCTGCATCCTGGACCTGAACGTGAAGGACGGGAAGGTGGTCAAGGCGACGACGCATACCCGCGACACGGTGAACAAGGGCAGCCTCTGCGTGAAGGGCAAGTTCGGCACGGGGTTCCTCGAGCGACCTGACAGGCTCACCACGCCCCTCATCCGCAGGGACGGCGTCCTGCAGCCCGCGTCCTGGGACGAGGCGCTGGACCTCGTTGCCGGCCGGCTGCGCGCCATCAGGGACGAGAGCGGCCCGGATGCCCTCGCGGGGCTTGCCAGCGCCAAGTGCACGAACGAGGAGAATTACGTTTTCCAGAAATTCGTGCGCGCCGTGCTGGGCACCAACAACGTGGACCACTGCGCCCGGCTCTGCCACGCCTCGACGGTCACGGGGCTCGCCATGGCCTTCGGGTCAGGCGCGATGACCAACTCCATCGCCGAGCTGCGCCGCGCGGACTGCATCTTCGTCACCGGTTCCAACACCACCGAGGCACACCCCATCGTCGCCCTGGAGATCAAGGCAGCGGTGGAGAAGAACGGGGCAACCCTGATCGTGGCCGACCCCCGCGGGATCGACCTGGCACGCATGGCCACGATCTGGCTGCGCCACCGCTCGGGCACAGACGTGGCGCTCATCAACGGCCTCCTCCACGTCATCCTCGCCGAAGGGCTGGAGGACCGGGAGTTCATTGCGGGACGCACCGAGGGATGCGAGGCCATGCGGGCGGCCGTGGCGGACTTCACCCCCGAGCGCGTGGAAGGGATCACCGGCGTGCCGCGCGCCGACCTTGTCCGCGCCGCGCGCCTCTACGCGTCCGCCGATCGCGGCCCCATCGTCTACAGCATGGGCATCACGCAGCACACCACGGGCACCGACAACGTCCTGAGCCTGGCCAACCTCGCCATGGTCACGGGGAACGTGGGCAAGCCGTCCAGCGGCGTGAACCCGCTGCGCGGCCAGAACAACGTGCAGGGAGCCTGCGACGTCGGCGCGCTGCCGAACGTCTACTCCGGCTACCAGGCGGTCACCAGCCCCGAGGCGAGGGAGAAGTTCGCGGAGGCGTGGGGCGTGCCGCTGCCCGCGGCCCCGGGTCTCACGGCCGTGGAGATGCTCCACGCCGCGGGGGAAGGGAAAATCCGAGGCCTCTACGTCATGGGGGAGAATCCCTTCCTCAGCGACCCGAACGTGAACCGCACGCGCCACGACCTCGCGCGCGTCGAGTTCCTCGTGGTCCAGGACATCTTCCTCACCGAGACCGCCGCGTTCGCGCACGTCGTCCTGCCGGCCGCTGCCTTCGCGGAGAAGGACGGGACGTTCACCAACACCGAGCGCCGGGTGCAGCTCCTGCGGCCCGCGCTGAAGGCCCCCGGGCAGGCGCGCGAAGACTGGCGGATCGTCTGCGACATCGCCGCGCGCATGGGCGCCCCCCTGGCGTACGCATCGACCAGCGAGATCATGGACGAGATCGCCCGTCTCACGCCCATCTACGGCGGCATCAGCCACAGGAGGATCGAACGATTCGGCCTGCAGTGGCCCTGCCCCGAGGACACCCACCCGGGGACGCCGATCCTCCACGAGGAGCGCTTCTCCCGCGGCAAGGGGAAGTTCCACGCTGTGGAGTACCGCGCGCCGGCGGAGGAGCCGGACGAGGACTACCCGCTCCTGCTGACAACCGGGCGCATCCTCTACCACTACCACACGGGAACGATGACCCGGAAGGTCGAGGCGCTGCACGAGATGCGGCCCGACGGCGTCGTGGAGATGAATCCCGAGGATGCGGCGGCGCTGGGATGCAAGGACGGTGAGATGGTGGAGGTGGAGTCCCGGCGTGGAGCGGTGCGCGCGCGCTGTGTTGCCACGCGGAAGTCGCGCCCCGGCTCGGTTTTCATGTCCTTCCACTTCGCCGAGGCAGCCGCGAACCTGCTGACCAACGACGCGCTGGACCCCCTGGCGCGGATCCCCGAGTACAAGGTCTGCGCGGTGCGGGTCCGCAAAGCGGGCTGAGGCGCCCCGTCAGCCCTCAATACCCGCTGCAGCCTGCCGATCCTTGAAGGAGAGGAGCAGCGCATGCAACGGTCGATCCGCGACATCCTTTTCATCTTCCTGGGGATCTTTGTCTCCGCGGGACTGGTCTGGGCAGCCCGCGGCGGCCTGGGGGTCCGGCTGAACGGCGACGTGGTGTACCTGAACGCGCTCGGGCACAAGGAAACCGACGCACGCGCCATGGAGCGGCTGATGCTCGCCGTGTTCCGCACGACGCCGGCCCGCATCGTGACGCTGCGCGCCGAGGGCATGGGCGAAGGGGACGTGGCCGCGGCGCTGGCCGCCGCATCCCGCATGCCGCGGGGCGTCACGGATGCGTCCCTGGCGCGGATCACCCAGCTCTGGAAGGCGCCTTCCTCGAACGGGTGGGCAGGGATCGTGGAGAGGCTCGGCGTCAGCGCCGACCGCGTCGCGCTGGACGTCGAGCGCGTGAAGCCGCCGACGGCGCGGTCGCAGTGAGCCCGTGCTCAGCGGCCGGCGTTGCCGACCCGGTACCGGCCTCTCCCACCGGAGCGTCCAGCATCTCCCGCACTCGCTGGGTGAGCGACTCCGGCGCAAACGGCTTCTCCAGCAGGTTGATCCGCGTTCCCGGCCATCCCCGATCGGCCATGGCATCCGGGACGTATCCCGACATGAAGAGCACCGGCGTTGCCCGGGCTGAGCGATGACAGCTCGTGGGCAAGGTCCCGCCCGCTCATGCCGCCCGGCATGACGATGTCCGTCACCACAAGGTGGATCGGTGTCCCGGACTCGCGCCAGATGCGCAGCGCATCGCCTGCACGGGTGGCCTGCAGCACGTTGTACCCCTGGTCCGCGAGGGCCCGGGCGGCCAGCTCGAGGACCCCGGCGTCATCCTCGACGACGAGGATGGTCTCCGTGCCCTGGCGGCGCCCGCTCTCCTTCCCGTTCTGACCGGTCTCCGTGATCTCCCCGTCCACCACGGGAAGAAGGATGCGGAAGCTGGTGCCGACGGACGCGGTCGTCTCGACGTCGATGGAGCCCGAGCTCTGCTTGACGATCCCGTAGACCGTGGAAAGCCCGAGCCCCGTGCCTTTCCCCTGCTCCTTCGTGGTGTAGAAAGGCTCGTAGATATGGCTGAGCACCTCGGGGGTCATGCCTGTCCCCGTGTCGCTCACGCGGAGCGCCACGTAGCGTCCCGGGGGCAGGACGCCGTGCGATCCCGGCCTGCTGTCGGCCCGGCGGATCTCCGAGGTCTCCAGGACAATGCTGCCGCCGTCGGGCATCGCGTCCCGCGCGTTGACGACGAGGTTCATGATGGCCTGCTCGATCTGCGAGGGGTCGGCCCTGACCCGGCCGAGGCCCGTTGCCAGGACAGTGGAGAGCTCGACATTCTCTCCAATAATGCGCCTGAGGATTCCCTCCATGCCGCGGACGAGCTTGTTCATGTCCACGACGCGCGGCTGCAGCGTCTGCTTTCGGCTGAAGGCGAGGAGCTGCCGCGTCAGCTCGCCCGCGCGCCGCACACCCTTCACGATTTCCTCGAGGTACTCCAGCCCGGGCCCGGCCACGGGGACATCGTCGCGCAGGAGCTGGGCGAAACCGCCGATGGCCGTGAGCACGTTGCTGAAGTCATGGGCGATGCCGCCGGCGAACCTTCCCATGGCCTCCATCTTCTGGGACTGGAGAAACTGCTCCTGTGTCTCCTTGAGCTCGCGCAGGCTCCGTTCGAGCTCCTGCACCAGCAGCGCCTTGCGCCGCGCGGCGGCGATCTGGTTCGCGAAGGCCGTGATGGCGGGAGCGTCCTCGGGCGCGAGAGTTTCCGACCGGACCAGGAGCATCCCCACGACGGATTCCTCGGCGACCAGGGGAGCCGCGATCACCGGGGTAACGTCCCCGAGCAGCGCCTTCCACGGGCCGCACTCCGCGGCACCCGGCGGCATCGGGTGCACCGCGAAGAGCGTCTCGCGGGACCGGATCACGCGCCGGGCAATCTCGAAACCGTCGATCGGGAACGCGCTGCCCGCGGATGCAGAAGCCTGGGCGCTGTCCGCGAACGCGAGGCGCAGCATCGCCGGGGTCATCGCCCAGGAGAAACGCGAGGGAATCGAGCCCCAGCGCGCGAAGCTCCGCGCCGGCGGCAGGGAAGAGCTCCTCGGCGCTCAGGGCGCCTTCCATGGCGAGGCTCGCGCTGTTCAGGCCCTGCAGGAGACGCTCGGTTTTTTTCTGCTGGGTGATATCCGTCAGGACGCTGAGGATCCCGCTCTCGCCGGCATAGGTCATGAGGCGCGTGCTGATGATCACCTCCAGCCGCCTGCCGTCGCGGGTCTGCAGCGTCTGTTCGTACGGGGGAACATCCTCGCCTGCCTGGTGCTTCGCGCGCATGGCGTCGAGAAGATCCGGGCTGCGGGGCGCGATGCGCGAGGAAAAACCAACGGAAGCATCGGAGAGCTCGGTCCGCGTGTACCCCGTGATCTCCTCGCACCGCCTGTTGGCGTACACCACGCGGCCCCCCGCGATGATGAGAATCATGTTCGGCGACTGCTCGGCGAGGCTCCTGAACTTCTCCTCGGCGGCGGTGCGCTCCGCCAGCTCGATGCGCAGCGATTCGTACAGCCTCGCCCTCTCCACCGCCGCCGCGACCTGGTCGGCGATGGTGGCGAGGAGAGTGAGATCCTCCTCCCCGTAGGCGTGCGGCCGGTACGCCTGCACGCTGATCACGCCGGTCACCCGGTCGCCCAGGGTCATCGGGACCCCGAGCCACGACTCGGCGGCCCGCATGCTGCCCCAGAGATCCTGCCCGCCCTGGCCCTGCTCCTGCAGGGTCCTGAGGAGAAGCGCCCTGCGGGTCCTGATGACGACCGAAGAGAACCCGGTGCCGAGAGGTCGGCGTTCCGCGGGCGCTCTCACCCCGTTGTCGACCTGGTAGCGGTACTCCATGTCCCCGGGCTCTTCGTGGTACAGGGCCACGAAGAAGGCGTCGGCCCGGAACACCGGCGCGATCTCGGCGTGCACGAGCGCGAGGAGATCATCGAGTGCCAGCGTCGCGCCCACCGCGGCCGAAACGCGGTTGACCACGGCGAGGCGCTCCGCTCTCCGCTGCGTCTCCGCGTAGAGCCGGGAGTTCTCGATGGCCACGGCGAGCTGGTCGGCAACGGTCTGGAGGGTGAACGTGTCGATGTCGGAGAAGGCGTCGAGCTTCTCGCTCTGGGCGTCCAGCACGCCGATCACGTCGCCCCGCAACCGGATGGGCACGGCAAGCTCCGACTTCGTGCGGACCCGCTCGTCGCCCTTCACGTAGCGGCTGTCGAGGGAAACGTCGGGGACGAGCAGCGGCGTCCCCGCGCCGGCGACCCATCCGCTGATTCCCTCTTTCCCGACACGGAGGCGCAGGCTCTTCACGTGACGCTGCATTTCCTCCTGCGCCGTGGAGACGAGCTCGATGGTGCCGTCGCGGGCCAGGAACAGGGAGACGTTGTAGTAGCCGAACGTCGCGCGCACCAGGGCCGCGGCTCGCGAGAGGGTCTCCTCGAGCTGGAGGATCGCCGTGGTTTCCTTCCCGACGCTCGCCACGAGCTCGAGGCGCCGCGCCCGCTCCGTGAGGTCCTCTTCCGCGCGCCGGCGCACCACGTCCTCGGCTCCCAGCCTCCGGATCAGCGCCTCGCGCTGCTCCTCGACGGCCTCCCGCTCGCGAAGTTCGCGGCGCAGCCGCACGTGGCTCTTGAACAGCGCTTCCGAGAGCAGCCGGACCATGAACGCGGTCGCCACGATGACAAGTGACGCCGTGAAAAAATCCCCGGTGACGCTGCGCTCGAGGACCTGGGGCCTGTACACCCCCGCCAGCTCCCCGAACACCTGCCAGGCGAACCCGGCGATCGCGAACAGCGTGAGAAACACCATGGTCCGCGCCTTCGTGACCATGCTTGCGACGATGAGGATGGCCGCGATGCCCAGGTTGCTGATGCTGTGGACGCCCAGTCCCTGGGTCGCGATCACGGTGCAGAGTCCCAGGAGCACGAGCGCCAGGAACGCGGCCGCTGCCTCGAAGCGCTGCCGGCGGACGAAGAAGAAGGCAGCGCACACCAGGGGGAGTGCGGCGGCGATGGTCACGGCACGGAAGAAGTCCTTCGACGCGAGGATGATGACGATCCCGGCGGCGAGGGCTGCCAGGATCACGACGATGAACCAGGAGAAGATGCGGGTGATGCTCCGGGCATCACCGTACGCATCGACGGGGTGCAGCTCGATCACGATCATCTTCCTCTGTCCGAGCGCCGCCTCTCAGCCCGGCTTGCCGTTCCTCCTCATGTACGCGCCCCAGTAGCCCATGCCCACGAAGAAAACGCCCCCGATGATGTTCCCGATGGTGACCGGCACGAGGTTGCCGACGAGGAAGCTCCCGACGCTCAGTGCATCCGGCGCGAAGCCTCCGGGGCCGCGACGCCCATGAAGGCGCGCAGGAGCAGCCCGGTCGGGATGAAGTACATGTTGGCCACGGAGTGTTCGAATCCCAGGGCGACGAAGGCCATGATGGGGAAATAGATCGCGAAGATCTTGCCGATGGTCTGGCGCGAGGCCAGCGCCATCCACACGGCGAGGCAGACCAGCCAGTTGCACCCGATCCCGCGCAGCAGCGCATCGAGGAACGGCAGCGTTGCCTTCGTGTAGGCGACCCGCACGGCGTACGCGCCCAGGGCGCCGTCACCGGTCTTCCACAGCCCCGAGAAAGCGAAGAGGAACGCGAGGATGAGGGCCCCGATGAAGTTCGCGACGTACACGAGGCCCCAGCGGGCGAGCATGGTGCGCAGCCCGATGCGGCCGGACATGACGCTGGAGATCATGAGGTTGTTGCCCGTGAACAGCTCCGCGCCGGCGATCACCACGAGCATCAGCCCGAGGCTGAAGACCGAGCCGGACATGAAGCGCGCGAAGCCGGTGCCCATGATGGCTGCCATGTCGTAGGTGACGGTCGACGAGAGCATGCCGCCGAATGCTATGTACGCCCCGGCGAGGATTCCCAGGACCAGCACCGACACCCAGGGCGAGGTGGCCTTGCCCACGCCGACCTTCTCCGCCACGGTCTCCGCGATCGTGCGCGGGGATTGATCGTCCAGCGAGGGCACGGGAAAGGAGAGGGACCGCACGATGCGCTCGATGCGCCCGCTCTCCCGTGTCGCCTCCTGCCGTTTGTGCCGGACCGCGTGGTCGACCTTCGCGACGATCTCCTCGGGCGTGAAGGGCTTGGCGACGAAATCCATCGCGCCGCGCTTCATGACCTCGGTGGCGTTCTCAAGGCTCGGGTACCCGGTGATCATGACGATGGCGGTGTCCGGCGCCCGCTTGTCGAGGATCTCGACCAGGTCGACGCCGTTCATCTCCGGCATCTTCCAGTCGGAGAGGATCACCTCGTAGTGCTCCGCGCCCACGAGCGCTATCGCCTCGCGGGGGTTCGTCGTGGTGGTCACGGCGTATCCCCGCTCGCTGAATATCCGCAGGCACGACGCGAGCACCACCTCCTCGTCGTCGATCACCAGCATCCGCTTCTCGCTCATCCCGTCCCTTCCTCCTTTACCAGATTTCCGCACTGAGCCTCTGCTCGAGCCATCGACGCTGCACGGGGGCGAGCTGCCCCACGTGCTCCTCGATCCAGCGAAGGTCGCCCGTGAGGATGGCGAGCTTTTCCGGACCGGTGAGCGTGTATCCTTCCAGCGCGTCGGCGCCGCTGGAAAAAAGCTCCTGGACGAAGGCGGAATCCGTTCCCGCCTTTGTCAGGACGCGGAGAACCTCCTCGGCGTGCACGATGCCCTGGGGCTCCGGCGCGTGCCCCGCCGCCAGCGCCGCCCGCACCACGGCCAGCAGGCCGTCCGGGGTGAAGGGCTTCTCCACGTAGTCCGCGGCGCCGAGCTTCATCGCCTGGACCGCGGAGCTCACCGTCGCGTATCCCGTGATGATCACCACCGGGAGCTCCGGGCGGGCGCGCTTGACGTCCCTGAGCACCCGCATGCCCCCGATCTCCGGCATGCGGATGTCGCAGAGCACGAGGTCGCACGGGCGCCCAACGGCCATGGCCAGCCCTTCGCGGGCGCTCAGCGCGGCATCGACGATCATGCCCTCCGCGCCGAGGATGCGCAGGATGCTGTCAAGGACGACCTGCTCGTCGTCGATGGCGATGATCCGCGGATTCTTCATGTCCCTCTCCCGACGACGAAGGATACGGACGCCAGGAGCTCGTCCGGCGTGAACGGCTTCGCCACGAACGCGAAGGCACCTCCCTCGAGGCTGGCAAGCACGGAATCGGAGGTGGCGTAGCCGCTCATCACGATCACGGGCACGGGCACCGGCAGGTTCTTCAGGGACACCATCATGGCGAACCCGTCGCGCTCGGGCATCTTCAGGTCAAGCACGACAAGGTCGAACGCGCGTGCGGCCATGGCCGCCAGGGCATCGGTCACGCCCCCCACGGCTGTCACGTCCCACCCCGCGGCCTCCAGGATGCGCTGGCAGCTGGCAAGGACGATGGGATCGTCGTCGACCACGAGCGCCTTCACGCCGGGGCCCCTTTCCCGTCCAGGGGCAGGACGACGGTAAACGCGCTCCCGTGGCCGGGCGTGCTGCGCACACGGATGGTGCCCCCGTGCTTCTGCGCGATGCCCAGGGACACCGAGAGCCCGAGGCCCGTGCCCTTGCCCACTTCCTTCGTCGTGAAGAAGGGATCGAAGATGCGGGTGAGGTTCTCCGGCGGGATGCCGCTGCCCGAGTCGACGACCTGGACCTCGATGCAGGTGCGGGGATCTCGCCCCTCGGTGACCCCCAGCGCGGTTGCCACATTCACGTGACCTCCGGGCGCCGTGGCGTCGATGGCGTTGATGAGGAGGTTGAGGATCACCCCCTGCATCTGGTTCCTGTCCATCGTGCGCAGCGGCAGCCCCTCGGCGGGGTCGAAGCAGAAGATGATCCCCTTCACGAGGGCCTGGTTCACCGCGAGGGCGATGGCGTCGCGGACGACGGCATTGATGTCCGCCGGCACGGACGCCATGCGGGTCTGGCGGGAAAAGTCGAGAAGGCCCTTCACGATGGTGCGCACCCGCTCGGTGGACTGGGCGATGGTCTGCAGGTCGCTCCTGGCCTGCTCGTCCATGTCGGTCCGGCGCAGGAGCAGGTGCGTGAAAGTGAGCACACCGGTGAGGGGGTTGTTGATCTCGTGCGCGATGCCCGCGGCAAGGCGGCCCACGCTGGCTTCCTTCTCCGAGCGCAGGAGCTGCATCTCCTTCTCCGCCTCGTAGCGCCGGTCGCGCTCGCGCAGGGAGACGATCATTTCCTGGAACGTCTTCTGGAGGATGCCCACCTCGGTGCGTGACGGGCGTCCGAGGTCGGCGCTGAGGTCCCCGGCCGAGACGCGGCGGCTCGCCGCGACCAGCTCCCGGATGGGCCGCATGAGGCGGAAGCCGAGGAGGCTGCCGAGGACGATCGCGGCAAGGACGCCGGCCGCGGTGATCAACGCGAACACGGCAACCGTCCGCGCCCGCAGCTCCCGGTACTTCGCTTCCAGGACGCCGACGTACAGGATACCGACCCGGGAGCCCCGCAGGTCCTCGATGGGCTCGTACGCGGTGAGGTACCAGTCGTTCACGACGAAGGCGCGGCCGTTCCAGGTTCTCCCGTTGTCAAGGACGGCAGCCTTGACCTCGGCGGAGACGCGGGTCCCCACGGCCCTGTCGCCCGCCGGCGACGGCACGTTCGTCGCGATGCGCACGTCCCCGAGGAAGATCGTGGCGTTCCCCACGACGGACCCGTGCCATGTCTCCTGGCGGAAGACGGTCTCGCGGATCAGGTCGACGAGCTGGCCGCTGCCGTTGAGGAGAATGCCGCCGTAGACCGCCCCGATCACCCGGGCGCCCTGGCGCACGGGGACGGCTGCCTCGATGGTCATCCCGGCCGTCTCCACGCTGCCGGTGCCCGGCGCCGCGTGCGGCGTGGCCACGAGCGCGACGCGCGCCCTGTCGACGAGAGCGGCCCCTCCCTCCGCACGGAGCGCGGCGCTGTCGAGGACAACGGTGCCGGAGACCGGCGCGCCCCGCGCCAGGGCGAGAAGCGCGGCGGGGTTCGGGGTGGACCCGTCCGCGGACCCCGTGCGGAGAATCACGGTGCCGTCATCCGCAATGACGCCGGCGAAGTCGAAGGATACCGCGGAGAGGAGCCCGGCAAGCCGCTCGGACAGCAGGGCGCGGTCGCGCGCCTGCACGGCCGCCCGCACGTCGCCGCCCCCCGCGACCAGGGAGACACCGAGCAGGGCGGAACGTACGCGGTCGTCGTAGATCTCGTGCGCCGAGTGCAGGTCCTGCGCGACGCGCGCCTGCGCTTCCCCGAGCACCGCGCGGTAGATGAGCCTGCTGCCCACGACGAGAGAAAGCCCCCCCACCAGGAGGGAAACGCCCAGTGAGCCCGCGATGAGTCGCGCCCGCGTTGACAGGATCACTGGAGAGGACAATAGGATCGCCTCCCCCTGCTGTCAAGGCAGCGCGCCTGAAAGGCGTCGCGGGGCGGGTGCGCAGCACCTCGCGGGGCGGGCTTCCCCGGGGCTTCCGCGGTGCCGCGGCGCAGTCTATAGTGCGGGCGGTGAGCGCCGTGAAAACGATCTGCGTTGCGGGGGGAGCGAGCCGGGCCGGCAAGACGACGTTCGCCGCGAAGCTCCTCGCCCGCCTGCCGGGCTGGTCGGCATGCAAAGTCACCACGTGCCTCGAGCGGGCCGGGGAGCCGTGTCCACGGGGCAGGGGCGACGAGTGCGGCGTGTGCGGCCGGCTCGATCAGCCCTGGGTGATCGACGAGGAGCCGGGCGACGGGACCACCGCTGCCAAGGACACGGGGCGTCTTCGCGCCGCGGGCGCATCGCGGGTCCTGTGGGTGCGCACGCGCCCGGCTGCGCTCGCCGCGTCGGTCCGGCGGGCGCTGGAGATGCTGCAGGACGCGCCGGGGGTCCTCCTGGAAGGCAACCACGTGCTGGAGGTATTCGACCCCGACGTCGCGGTCATGGTGCTGGCCACAGGCGGCGCGATGAAGAAATCCGCCCGGGACGTGAAGGATCGCGTGGACATCTTCGCCGACGGGTTCGAAGACCAGGAAGCCCTGGAGCGCGTCCTGCGGGCTGTCGCGACCTGATGGACGCTCTCATCCTTGCCGGCGGCCTCGCGCGGCGCATGGGGGGACAGGCAAAGGCGCTCCTCACCCTCGGGGACCGCACGTTCATCGAGCGCATCATCGAGACGGTCGCGCCAGTGGTGAGCTCCGTCATCGTGTCGACGAACCAGCCGGAGCTCTACCGTCACCTCGCGGTGCGGCTCGTTGCGGACGCGGAACCGGGCTCGGGCCCTCTTGCCGGCCTGCACGCCGGCCTGCAGGCGAGCGGCGCGGATGCATGCTTCGTGACGGCGGCCGATGCGCCGCTGCTGCAGGCCGGGCTGGTTCGCGCCCTTTGCGCGCTGGTCACCCCGGCCGCGGAGTGCGACGCGGCGGTCCCTGTCTGGGGAGGAAATGTCGAGCCGCTGTGTGCCGTCTATGCCCGCCGCTGTCTCCCGGCAATCGAGCGCTGCCTGGACCAGGGAAGGATCGTCTCGTTCTATCCCTTCGTGCGTGTCCGCTACCTGCCCGAGGAGGAAGTCCGCGCTGTCGACCCACGGGGACTATCGTTCACCAACGTGAACACCCCCGAAGACCTCCGGCTCCTGAGGGAGCTCGAGGGGGACCTCACGCCGTTTTGAGAAACGCGGTGATGCCGAGGTACAACGCAAACCCGATGATCACGACACCGCAGGCGCCGAGGATGACCGTCATCAGCCCGCGGGAAAAGCTGCGCCGGCCGAGATGGAGCGCCGTCGACACCGCCGTGAACCAGGCCAGGTCGCCGAGCTCGTGCCCGAGGAAAAAGGCAAGGAGCGCGCCGCCGCGGGCGAAAGAGATGTCGAACCGCAGGAGGAAGGCCGAGCCGACCGTCACCCACCAGATCCACCAGTAGGGATTGCTCATCGAGAGCAGCACGCCGGCGAGAACCGGCGGGAGCCGGCCGGCTACCCCTGCGGGAGCGACAGGTGCCTGGCCAGCTCCGGCAAGCGCAAGCCCGCCCCCCCGGATGGCCTCGCGCAGGAGCCCGAAACCCACGTACAGCAGGAGCAGCCCGCCCACCACTCCGATCACCTTCACCGCGGCCGGCGCGCGGAGGAAGCTGACCACGCCGAGCACGAGCCCGCACACCAGGAGACCCTCCAGGGCCGCGTGGCCGGCGATCACGCGCGCGCCGGTGAGCCACCCCGCCCTGCCCGTGACAAGGGTGCGCGCGACCGTGTACGTGAACAGCGGCCCGGGCATGACGGCGCCGCTCAGCGACATCACGAAGGAGAGGGAGAAGACGACCCAGAGCCCCGCCAGTGTCAAGGCGCGCCTCCGGCGGGGTGGGGCTCTCCGCGCAGCATCTTCGCCGCGTGCTCCATGACCGGCGCGAGGACCCCCGCGCAGGTCCGGGCTGCCGAGGGTGACCCGGGAAAGTTGACGACGATCGTCCTGCCGCGCGCCCCTGCCCATCCGCGGGAGAGCATTGCAGCCGGCGTCTCCCGCAGCGATGCGGCCCGGAGAGCCTCGGAAATCCCGGGGACCTCGCGGTCGCAGAACCGGCGGGTCGCCTCCGGGGTCACGTCGCGGGGACCAAGCCCCGTTCCCCCCGTGGTGACGATGAAGTCGCGGTCCGCGTGCGCCTCCAGCGCGGCGAGGATGCGATCCTGTTCGTCCGGCACCACGGCGCGCGATATCTGGGAAGTCGGCAGGAGCCGACGGAGCACCTCCTCGACGGCCGGGCCGGATGCATCCTCGTACTCGCCGCGGGAGGCGCGGTCAGAAATCGTAATGACAGCGACTCTCATGGTCGATCTCCCCGCCCCGCAGCACCCGGGCAAAGGCCCCCCGGCGCGGCATCACGCACTCCCCCACGGCCCGGGAGATGGCGCACCCTTCGTGGCACTCCTTGCCGATCTGCGTGATCTCCAGCAGGACGGGCCCTACGTGGAGCAGGGCGCCCACGGGAAGGGTACCCACGTCGAGGCCGCTCACGGTGAGGTTCTCTGCGAAGTCGCCGTACCCGATCTCCACGCCCCTGCCGCGCATCGTGGCGATGTCCTCCTCGGCGAGAAGGGACACCTGTCGGTGCCAGTCACCGGCATGCGCGTCGCCCTCGATCCCGTGCCCGGCACGCAGGACGGCCGACTGTACCGGGATCTTGCGGGTCCCTTTCTCCTTCGAAACGTTGATCGAGAGTATCGTGAACGGCCGGGTCACGCGCCGCCTCCCTTCGTCTTTTCCAGCAGGCGCACGTCGGTAATCCGCATCGTCGCGTCGACTGCCTTGCACATGTCGTAGATCGTTAGGGCCGCGACGGAAACCGCGGTGAGCACTTCCATCTCGATGCCGGTGCGGTCCGTGCAGACGGCGTGCGCCTCCACCTCGACGCCGTCCTCGGACAGGGTGAAATCGACCCCGACCTGGTCGATGCGGATGGCATGGCAGAGCGGGATCAGGTCGGCGGTGCGTTTCGCGGCCGCGATCCCCGCCACCCGCGCCACGGCGAGGGCATCTCCCTTGGCGAGGGTCGCATCGCGCAACCGCTGCACGGTGGCCGGCAGCATGGCGACCCGTCCGGCGGCCCGCGCCGTGCGGCGCACCGGCGGCTTCGACGAGACGTCCACCATCACGGCCCGGCCCTTGTCGTCGAGGTGAGTGAATTCCACGGTCAGCCTCCGATCTGCGGCATGCGTTGCCCGGCTATCCTCTGCCCGGCAGCTCAGCCTGTCAACCGCGCGATCCGGAGCCGGGTCGCGGCAACTCGGTTGACAGCACGGCCGTGCTGCCCTACGCAATGGACGGTACGTCGGACCCGCGCACCGCGCGCAAGGAGGGCAAGGCATGGCATCGCGATTCGTGTACCGTGGGGCGAAAACGAAGGAGATATCGTTTCCCCTGGGCGGGATAGGGACGGGCTGCATCGGCCTCGCGGGCAACGGCCGGCTGATCGACTGGGAGATCTTCAACAGGCCCAGCAAGGGAAGCACCAACGGCTTCTCGCATTTCGCGATCAGGGCGGAATCCGGCGGAACGGTCCGGGACTGCAGGGTCCTTCACGGCGACCTTCTCCCTCCGTACGTGGGCGATTTCACGCATTCCCGTTTCAACTCGTTCGGGTTCGGCCCCTCCCGCGACCACCTGAGCGGCCTGCCGCATTTCCGGGACACGGAGTTCCGCGGCGAGTTCCCCATCGCCACTGTTTCTTTTCGCGACGAGAAGTTCCCGGGGACCGTCCAGCTCTCCGCTTTCAACCCGTTCATTCCCCTCAACGACAGGGACTCGGAGATACCGGCGTCGTTCTTCGAGATCGAGGTCGCGAACACGACGAGCAGGAAGATGACCTACACGGTCTGCCTGTCGGTCCGCAACCCGTTCTCCTCTGCGGCCGCCATCAACCAGCACCAGCGAAGCGGCGCCGCATCCCTCATCACGTTGCGTTCCCGGACCCTGGAGGAGGACGACCCGCGCTACGGCGAGCTCTGCGTCGCGACCGACGCGGAGGATGCGAGCTTCCAGGAATACTGGTTTCGGGGCGCCTGGTTCGACGATCTCACGATCTACTGGAAGGACCTGGGGACGCCCGGCCCGTTCGTCAACAGGAGCTATCCGCCGGCGGAGAGGGGAGGCGAAGGGTACGGCAAGGACGACCACTGCCTCCTCGCGGCCCGCCTCGAGGCGAAGCCCGGGGAGAAGCGGCGCGCGCGCTTCGTGATCGCCTGGAGCTTTCCGAACTGCGTCAACTACTGGAACCCCGAGCGCGACCCCGGCGGCACCGTCGGCCGGCCGAAGCCATGGAAGAACCACTACGCCACGCTCTACAAGGATTCTGCTGCCGCCGCCACGTACAGCCTGGAGAACTGGGACCGTCTCGCCGGGGAGACCCGCGCTTTCAAGGACGCCTTGTTCGGCTCGACGCTGCCGGCCGAGGTGATCGACGCCGTCTCCGCGAACATCTCCATCATCAAGACCCCCACCGTGCTGCGGCTGACGGACGGAACCTTCTACGGCTTTGAAGGCTGCCATCCGGATTCGGGATGCTGCGAAGGAAGCTGCACCCACGTGTGGAATTACGCCTACGCCCTGCCCTTCCTTTTTCCCCAGCTGGAGCGCTCCATGCGGGACGCGGATTTCCGGTACAACGCGGCGCCGGACGGCGGTATGAGCTTCCGGCTCCAGCTTCCCCTGGCCCGGCAGCGCTCACCTTTCCGACCCTGCGCCGACGGGGAGTTCGGGGGGGTGATCAAGGCGTACCGCGACTGGAAGATCTCGGGAGACAGCGACTGGCTGAAGCGCCACTGGCCGACGATCAAGGCAAGTATAGCGTTCGCCTGGTCGCCGTCGAATGCCGACAGGTGGGACGCCGACAAGGACGGGGTCCTGGAAGGGCGGCAGCACCACACCCTCGACATGGAGCTCTTCGGTCCCAACTCGTGGCTGACGGGCTTCTACCTCGCCGCGCTCAAGGCGGGTGCGGAAATGGCCCGGCACCTCGGCGACCAGGAGGCGGCGCAGGAGCTTCAGGGCCTGTTCGACCGCGGCAAGGCGTGGGTCGAGGAGAACCTGTTCAACGGCGCGTACTATCACCAGAAGATCGACCTGCACGACAGGTCCATCCTGGAACGCTACTCCGGCGGCGACTCGATGGTGGGCAAGACCGTCGACGCATACT
This sequence comes from uncultured Spirochaetota bacterium, assembly GCA_963768665.1. Taxonomy (GTDB): domain Bacteria; phylum Spirochaetota; class Spirochaetia; order SZUA-6; family Fen-1364; genus Fen-1364. The sequence goes on from CAVYIU010000013.1 coordinate 170,365, forward strand.
GGGATGCCGAGCACGGCGAGGTGAAGTACCAGGTGGCGGAGGGCTGCGGCATCGACCAGGTGGTGGCGCAGTGGCACGCCAACATCTGCGGGCTCGGGGAGGTTTTCGACCCGGCCAGGACGCGCAAGGCGCTGCGCTCTCTCTACCGCTACAACTTCAAGAAGAGCGTCCGCGACCACGTGAATCCCGCGCGCGTCTTCTGCGTGAACGACGAGGCGGGGGTTGTCATCTGCGACTATCCCCGGGCGCGGCCGGCCGTCGCGCTCACGTACGCGGAAGAGACGATGCACGGGTTCGAGTACCAGGCCGCCTGCCACATGATCCAGGAGGGAATGGTGGAAGAGGGGCTGGAGATCGTCCGGGCAATCCGCGACCGCTACGACGGGGAAAAGAGAAACCCCTGGAACGAGATCGAGTGCGGCAGCAACTATGCCCGCTCCATGGCCTCCTACGCGCTGCTGCCCGCGCTGAGCGGCTTCAGCTTCGACATGGTGAAAGGCCACATGGGGTTCGCCCCGGTGATTGCCCGGGAGAAGGGCAGGTTCTTCTGGTGCCTGAACACCGCGTGGGGTTCCTTCGAGACGGGCAAGCGAAGCGCGAAGCTCCTCCTCCGCTCGGGGTCCATCGCGCTGCGGAGCCTGTCGTTCGACGGGATCCCCTCCGGGGCCGTGAAAGTCTCCGTCGACGGGAAGAGCGTCTCCTGCCAAAGCACGAACGGCCGCATCTCTTTCCCATCGGAGGTGTCGGTGGCATCGAGCCTGGCTGTCCGGTGGTAGCAGGAGAACGACAAGATCCCCCTGCCGGGAATGTGGCCACGCGCCTTTCTCGCGCGCGCCCCTACACGATCTCCCTGTGATTCCTGTCAGGCAGCTGCGGCAGCGGGGCGGACGGCAGCCCCTGGTACCAGTACACCGTGGAGGCGATGTCGTCCTGCAGGGGAAGGAAACGCGATTCGCTGCGCCAGCCCAGCGCCTGCATCGTGATCTTCAAGTCCTTGCGGAAGAAGACCGGGTCCATGACGTGGAAGCGGTACAAGGTCATGCGGCAGCCGATGGTCTCCGATTGGCCTTCCACCTGCTGGAACCCGAAGAACGGCGCGCTGTAACCCTGGCGGCCGAATCCCCATGCGCCCCCGAAGTAGTCCTCTGTGCCCGTGCCGCAGATGGTGGGGAATTTCCCATCGCCATCCATGAACATCTTCATCTCGCCTTCCCCCCACCAACCGGCGTTGTTCTGCTGCCAGCTCATGAAGGTCCCGACGTACTGGCCCTTGCCCCTGATGCCATCCGCCAGGAGGTAGTCCGTCCCTGCCGTGACAGGGTTGGAGCGGCGCCACTGCGCGTGGAAGTACAGGGCATCCTCCTCCACTTTCTCCAGCGTGTAGTTGATGGTGTAGAAGAAGCCGGGGAGAGGCCGCGGGGAGTCATTGGTAACCGTGATGTGCGCGTGCCTCCGAAAGGGCATGGGGAAAAAGATGTTCATCCCTCCCTTCGGGTTCACGTTGATCGGCAGAGCGAGAATTTCCTGGCGCTTGTTCCACGAGTTGCACAGGAAGTCGCCAAGGGGCGCCTCGATGGAGGGAACGTTCTGGCCGTCCCAGGAGACGCGGATGATCACGTGACGGTAGAAAGCGCAGTCGAACGTGAACCACATGTGACGGATGATCCCGGGACCTTCCGCGTCCATGATCGTGACGCTCTCTCCCGGCTTCAGGTTCAGGCAGGGTCGCACCTTCCAGCCGAGGCCGAGCTCCCGGGCCGGACCCTCGCCCCGGGGGTCCTCCAGCGCGCCCTTCCCCCGTTCCCCCGTCGGGTTCTCCGCGCTCAGCGATCGTGATTCCGCGTCTCTCGCCCGAAAAATGCCGGACAAGCCTGTTTCCATGACTGTCTCCTCCGGAGGAGATGATCGCGAGGGAAAGGTATCAGCACAAGAGGGTCGGGGACTCCCGGCCCCTCACTTCATCCCCCGATCTGGGGCATCGAGCGGCGGACGCACACGGAGCCCCGGCGCGGCTTGGCATCCACCGCCTCCCGCAGGCTCTCCGGGAGCCGCGAGAAGTCCAGGGCCACCTCGTCGTCGGAGTGCAGGCAGGGCTTCAGCATGCCGTCCGCGGTGAGACGGATGCGGTTGCAGGCGTCGCACGCGGGGGGCCGGTCGAACGCATGCGTATCGGTCTTGGCGCGCCGGAGGGAATAGAGGCGGATGCGCTGCAGCCGGGCGCCCTCTGCCTCGCAGAACCGCCTCATGAGGTCGATCTCCGCTTCGGTGGTCTCCGGCATCACCACCATGTTGATCTTCACGGGAAAGCCCGCTGCCACAGCGGCGCGGACCCCCGCGAGGGCGTCGGCCACGCGTCCGCCCCGTGTCAGCTCGGCGTAGCGCAGGGGATCGAGGGCATCCAGGGAGATGTTGATGCTGTCGAGGCCCGCCTCTTTCAGCTCCTGCGCGTGCGGGGCGAGGAGGGTGCCGTTGGTGCTCATGGCGAGGTGTTCCAGGCCGTCGACGAGCGCCAGCATGCCCACGAGATCCACGATGCCGCGCTTCACCAGCGGCTCGCCGCCGGTGAGCCGGATCTTCGTGATGCCCAGCCCGACCGCTGCCCGCGCCACGGCAACGATCCGTTCGAGGCTCAGCAGATCTTCCGGCCGACGCGCGGGCACGCCCTCCGCGGGCATGCAGTACAGGCAGCGGAGGTTGCACCGGTCGGTGACCGAGATGCGAAGAGAGGTGATGTTGCGCCTAAATCGATCGTACATCGACGATCTCTCCTTCGGGGATCTCGCGAACCCCCTTCTCGATGCGCAGGACTCCGTCCGCGTCCCCCAGCGCGTTGACGTGCGAGGAGCCGTGATAGGGCACCGGCGTCGCGGTCCCTCCGCGCAGGCGTACCGGCACGAACTCCATGCGCTCGGCGTCACGCCGGCGCAGCGGCGCGCCGAGCTTCACGGTGAGCAGCGGCGCGCTCCAGACGAGCCCCATGGACCGGTAGAGGAACGGCTTCACGAGCATTTCGAACATGACGAAAGCGGAAACAGGGTTGCCGGGGAGACCGAAAACCCGCGCCGCTCCCCGGCGCCCGAACAAGGTCGGCTTGCCGGGCTTCACCGCGATCCCGTGGAAGATGATCTCGCCGCCGATCGAAACGAGGCAGTCGGGCACGTAGTCGAAATCCCCGGCCGAGACGCCGCCGGTGAGCAGGACGAGCTCCGAGGCAGCCAACGCCGTTTCCAGAGCCGCCGACAGGGGGCCCCGCGCGTCCTCCACCATGCCGCCGAACCGGCTGGGGCAGCCCATGGCCGCGAGCTGGGCGCGGATCTGCGGCCCGTTGCTGTCGTAGATCTGCCCGGGAGCGAGCGGCTCCCCGGGGACGCGGATCTCCTGCCCCGTGCACAAGACGCAGGTCGACGGCGGCACGGCGACCGGCACCGGGTCGATGCCGGACGCGGCGAGGATCCCGATGTCCTGCGGCGAAAGGACGCGCGGTCCCATGACCGGCGCGCCGGCCCGCGCGCTCGCGGCCCGCCGGACGACGTTGTCGTCGTGCTCGGTCCCGAGCGGGCGCATGACGGCGCCGCTCACTTCGGCAAGCTCCCTCCGGAGGACCCGCCCGGCCCCGGGAGGGAGCATCGCGCCTGTCATGATGCGGGAGCACTCCCCCCTGCGCAGGGCGCGTGGAGCCTCGCTGCCCGCGGCGACCGTTTCCACGATCGCAAACCGCGGCGCGTCGTCGTCCGGGACCAGGGCGAACCCGTCCATGGCTGCCTTGTCGAACGGGGGGCAATCGACGAGAGAGAGCACCTCGCGCGCGAGCACGCGGCCCAGTGCATGGTCGAGCGGGACACTCTGTTCGCGCCGGGGAAAGACTGGCTCAGCGCCAGTGCCAGCGCGTCGTCGAAATCGATCAAGGGATGTACCTCACTGCGGCCGAACCGCCGCGGCCTTCGACACTACCACGAACGGCCGCCCCGGTGCCACGCCCGGCTCGGCGACATCTCCCCGACGCATTACTGGCCGGAAAGAACTTCGATCCGTGCACGGTGCCCGCCCGCGTGCGCCAGGCGGGCGTCGCACGTCACGAGCGGGGCGTCCAGCGCTTCAGCGAGAGCGATGTACGCCGCATCGTACGCCGACAGCGAATGCCGAAGCTGCCAGATCCGCACGAGGAGCGGCTCGTGAGCGCAACGGGTCAACGGGAAGGCGGCGAGGTCCTGGAGTGCCGCGCGTCCCCTTCCCTCACCGAGATCGCCTCTGCGTGCAAAGCGGCGAAGGACCTGCGCAACCTCGACGTCGAGCAGGTGAGGAGCGAAAAGCGCATCGCCGGGTCTCAGGAGCCGCTCCAAGCACCTGTCCCCGAGCGGAGTGCGGAGAAGGGTCTCCAGGAGAGCCGAGGCATCGACGACTGTCACCTCGCATCCCGCTCCGCGCGGACCGCTGCCGAGGCCGATTCCCCGGGGCTCACGCGGCTCCTGGACGCCAGGCGCCGCCGGAGCTCCGCCTCGGTGGGCCGTTGCGCGACGGCCTCGATCTGGGCGCGCAGGTACTCGGAGAGCGAGGTCCCTTCGAGGGCCGCCCGAGCCTTGAGCCGACGGTGGAGCTCGTCGGGGACGTTTCTGATCTGGATCATCTTCATGTGGAGAGCATACTCTCATGCTGCGGACATGTCAAAAAATAGCGAGGGCTTCCCGCCGGTCGGCAACGCGGACGGCGCGCCGCCCCCACGGCGCGGCCCGTGCGCGGCCGATCGGGGGTGCGCCTCAGTACAGCCGAACGGCCGAGGCCTTGAACGTCACCACGAAGGAGCGCCCCGTCTCCACGCCCAGCTCGGCCGCCGCGGCCGGGGTGACGAGCGCCGCGAGCGGCACGCCGCAGTCGAGGGTCACGCGCCGGAGCGTCCCCGCCGGCTCGACGGAGAGCACGGTGCCGTACAGCAGGTTCCGCGCGCTCGAGGCAAACGGCGCGCGTGAGAGGATCAGCTCGTCCATGGACACGACGGCCGTCACGAAGCTGCCCGGCCCGTGCGGGGCAGATCAGCCGGGCTGCCCCCGCGCGGAAGTACGTGAAGGCCTCGTCCGTCCCTTCCACGTTCCCGCGAAGGATATTCTCGGTCGCCGGGACGAGGGCGCCCCGGTCCAGGCGCAGGAGCCGGTCGGAGAGCCGGTAGGCGAAGTCCATCGCGTGCGTGCTCATGATGACCGTCGCCCCGGCGCCGCGCACGTCCTTCACGAGGCGCTCGACAAGGAGCTGCGACTCGGGTCGACGTTCGCCGTCGGCTCATCGAGGAGGAGCACGCGCGGCGCGAGGACGAGGGCGCGGGCGAGGGCCGCGCGCTGCTTCTCCCCGCCCGAGAGCGAACCCGCGCGGCGCTTCTCGAAACCGGGGAGCCCCACCCGGGCAGAGCGCCTTCCCTGCCCGCGCCCGCGCCTCGGTCTTCGCGACCCGCGGAGCCGCAGGCCGAAGCACGTTCTGCAGGACGGTGCCGCGAAAGAGGAGGGGCGACTGGTGCACGAGCACCGAGTCTGCCCGGCGCACGCGAGAGCCCGGCCCCGTCGACGCGGCTGCCCGCGGTACGCGACCCGGCCTTCCGTCGGCGCGCAGAGGCCGTTGAGGAGCCGGAGGAGGGTGGTCTTGCCGGACCCGTTCTCCCCGACCAGCACGGTGACGCCGCCCTCCTGGATGGCGAGGGAGTCGACGGCGAGCGCTGTGCGCCCCTCGAACCGGCGCACGCAGCGTGACCTGCGAAAAGAGCGCGGGTGCTCACTCATGCTTCACCACCCAGTGCAGGAGCGCGTTCACCCCGAGGGCCAGCACCATCAGGATGATGCCGAGGGCCAGGCCCAGCTCGAACTCGCCCTTGCTCGTCTCCAGCGCAATGGCCGTGGTGATGGTGCGGGTGTACCAGCGGATGTTGCCGCCCAGCATCATGGCTGCCCCGACCTCGCCCACCACCCGGCCGAATGCGGCAAGGGCCGCGGAGAGCACGGCCCCGCGCGCCTCGCCGCACGCTCATCCAGAGGACGTGCCGCCGTTAGGCGCCAAGGGTGGTGAGCACCTCGGGGAAGAGCGGGTCGAGGTTGCTCAGCGCCGCTGGCCGTCATGGAGGCACGATGGGAAAGGCGAGGATCGCCTGGCCCGATGATCACCGCGGCCGGGCGTGAAGAGGATGCCCAGCATGCCCAGCGGCCCTGCCCGGGAAATGAAGGAGTACACGATGCAGGCCGACGACCACCGTCGGCAGCGCCATGAGGCTGTTCAGCACGGCAAGCAGGGCCCTCCCCCCGCGGAAGCGCCTCAGCGCAATGAGCACCCCGAGGGGGATCCCGGGATGCAGGCAATGAGCGCGGAGGCGAGTGAGAACCGCAGGGAGGTCCCGGCAATGAACCAGACCTCGCGGTCGCCCGAAATGATGAGGCTGAAGCGCCCGTCCCGAGAGCGCCCGTGCCCGGCCTCGTTACTTCACCGCGTCCGCCGTGAAGAGCTGCTGCCGCCCATGCGTGTAGTCGCGGATGATCTTCTGGCCCTGGACGGAGGTGACCCACGCGACGTACTGCATGGCAGCCATGTAGTTCACCTCGGGGTGCTTCTGCGGGTTGACCGCGATCACGCCGTAGGGGTTGAACAGCGACGGGTCGCCCTCGGAGAGGATCCTCAGCCCCGGCAGCTTGTCTTTCATGGCGATCCAGGTCCCGCGATCACTCAGCGTGTATGCCTTCAGGTTGTTGGACATGGTAAGCACTTCTCCCATGCCCTGGCCCGCCTCCTTGTACCAGGCGCCCGTCGGCTTCACGGAGGCCGCTGCCCAGAGGTCGAGCTCCTTTGCGTTGGTGCCTGAGGCATCTCCGCGGGACACGAAGGCGGCCGCCGGCCGCAGCGATGCGGGCAAAAGCATCAGCGGCTGGCTGCCGCCGCGCGATTCTTCGCGGGGTCCTCCGCGGGACCCACGATGACGAAGTCGTTGTGCATCACGTCCCTGCGGTTCACGCCAAAGCCCTGCGCGACGAACTGGTCCTCCGCTTTGCGGTCGTGCACCAGGACGACATCCACGTCGCCGTTCTCCCCCAGCTTGATGGCCTTGCCGGTGCCCACCGCGATCACGTCCACGGTGATGCCGGTGAGCTTTTCAAAAGGAGGATTCAGCATGGGCAGCAGCCCGCTGTCCTGCGTGCTCGTGGTGGTGGCAAGCCGCAGGCGCGTTCCGTCGGCCGATGCCGGAGGACGATCACACAGGCAAGAAGAAGAACCGTGATTGCGCGCTTCATTGCGTTGCTCCTTCCGGAGGGGTCGATGACAACGGTGATCTCCTGCCGGGTGTCCACCCCCCGCAGGGCACCAACGAGCCCCAGGAGCGTGCCCCGCAGCACGCGCGCGGAGAAATCGTTGAGCTCCACGGCCTTTCCGCCGCATCGAAGGCTCACCGTACGATCCATCGCTACGCCTCCTGACGGTCGGATTGAGCCCCCCGTGAGGCTGACCGCCCGCTCGGCATAGTAGCAGAAGTCAGGCCGCTTGGTATCACGTGCGGGGCCTGTCCGCGGCAGGCTCGCCGGCGACGCGGCGGGCACGCAAGAGAGACGGGAGTGCGCCGGGGATGCGACGAGGGGTTGCGAGGAAGCCGCCAGCCTCAAACGCTGAACTGCGGCGCAGCGGCAGGTGGCGGCGCCGTGAGGTTCCCCAGGGATTCCTGGGCGCTGTCCACCTCGGCGTGCAGCGAGCGGTGGGCGAGGTTCCAGAGGAACAGGAAGAGAACGCGCCGCGGGGAGAGCGGTGCAAGCCCCAGCGACCACCCCAGGTGCCTAGGCAATGCCCGAGGGCGAGTAGAAGGTCTTCAGGGCCCTGCGGTACCCGTCCTGCAGCTGTTCGGGGGACATGTTCTTCGGCTTGAAGACAACGCACTTGTGATTGTAGTAGTACCAGTCGTGGGTGAGCAGCCGGCCTTCCTGGTCCAGCCGCTGGTAGATTGCTGTGCCGGGATACGGCGTCATGACGTTGAACGTGGCCGTCGGGATCTTGTTGCGCTGGAGGAACTCGAGGGTGTCGTCGAATATGGCCGGCGTGTCGGTGTCCAGTCCAAAGACGATCGACGGGTGGAAGGCTATGCCGTGGTCCTGGATGATCCGGATCGCCTCCTCGGTTTCAGAGACAGAGCTGTAGGACTTCCGGAGCTCCTGCATGCCGGTGGGGGTGACTGTTTCCACGCCAACGAACAGCATGTTGCAGCCTGACTTCCTGCACAGCGTGAGCAGCTCACGGTCCTTTGCCAGCTTGATGGAGCTCTGGCCCACCCAATTGATGCCCAGCGGCGCCAGCGCCGTGAACAGCTTCCGCGAATAGGCGACGTCACCGGTCACGTTGTCGTCCGTGACCATGAAGATGCGCGAGCCGGACCGCTGCACGTCCTCCACGACACGGTCAACGTCGCGGTGGCGGATGCGGGGCCCATAGAGGTCGGTCACGGAGCAGAACTCGCATGCATAGGGGCAGCCACGGGTGGTTTCCAGGCCCGTGGTGCCGAAGATCGTCCTGTCGATCCCGAGGTCACGCCGCGGAAGCGGCGCGCGAGCCAGGTCGGGATGTTCACTGCGGTAGAACTTCTGCAGGCGCCCGTTGCGAAGGTCGTCGATCAGCGTCCCCCAGCAGCCCTCGGCCTCCCCGATCACGACGGCGTCCGCGTGCTGGATTGCCTCGTTCGGCAGCACCGTGGCGTGAATGCCGCCGAGAACGACCGCGGAACCCCGGGCACGAAACGCATCGGCCACCTCGTAGGCGTGACGCGCCGTGGCGGTCATGCACGTGATGCCCACCAGGTCGTAGCTCCTGGTGTAGTCGATGTCACTGATGTCCTCGTCCACGGCGCTGACCTCGATATCCGGTGGCGTCAGCGCGGCCAGGACGTGGAGGGTGAGCGCGGTAAACTTGAACCCGTTGGTGGTCTTTTTGTTATGAGCCTCGCGGCCCGGTGAGACAAGCAGAAGCTTCACGTCATGCAGGATACAACGTCTCGGGGCATCCGGGAAGCCGAGCGATTGCCCAAAGTGTGCGTCATATTAGGCCAAGGCTGCCGATGCAACTGCAGACCCTATTGAAGAGGCGGCGGCGCCACGCGGAACGCCGCCCGTGTTGCGGATCCCGCGGGCCGCCGCCTGTCCGCGGCTACAGTCCCGGGAAGATTTTCACCGACACGCCGCTGATGACGGTCATGAGCGGGCCGGGGAGAATGCCGAGCCAGAAGATCCCGATGCTCGCCGCAAGGAGAACGAGCTTCACGGGCAGCGGGATGGACAGTCGTTGCGCCTGGCCCGGCCGCAGCGCAACAGGTTCGCTGATGTACATCTTCCGCAGAACGAGCAGGTAGTAGAACAGGGACACGACGCTGTTCAGCGCGGCGACAATCACCAGCCAGAGGTAGCCTTTCTCCATGGCCGCGGCGAAAAGGTAGAACTTGCCCGATGAATCCGCCCAGCGGCGGGATTCCCGCGAGTGAGAGGAGCGCAAAGGTGAAAGCCAGGGCGAGCACGGGCTCGCGCCGCGCAAGGCCCGCATAGTCCTCCAGGTCGTCGGAGCCCGTGGCGGTGGAGAAGGCAGTCACCGCGGCGAAGGCCGCGATGTTGGAGACGGTATAGACAAACAGGTAGAAGACCACGGCGCTCGTGCCCGTCGATGCCGAGCCCAGGAAGCCGACCAGCAGGTAGCCGGCCTGCGAGATCGTCGAATAGGCCAGGAGCCTCTTCGCGCTCTTCTGCGGGATCGCCGCGAGGTTTCCCACCGTCATGGAAAGGACCGCCCCCACCATGACCGCCGGCTCCCAGAACTGCCGCAGGTCGGCAAAGGCGAACGTGAAGAGCCTTATGGCGAACACGAACCCGGCGGACTTGGAAACCACCGAGATGAAGGCGGCCACGGGCGTCGGGGCGCCCTGGTAGACGTCGGGCGTCCACACGTGCATCGGCACCATGGAGAGCTTGAAGCCCACGCCGAGGAGGAGAAGGATCGCGCCCGTGATCAGCATGACGTTGGGAGCGGCGCCGGCGCCGGGCCGGCCGCCGCCGCGCGGATCGCGTCGAGAGTCGTGGAGCCCGTTCCCGCGTAGATCAGGCGCGAGGCCGTAGAGAAGGATGCCCGACGAGAGTGCGCCGATCACCAGGTACTTGATGCCGGCTTCCAGGGAGAGGTCGTCCCTCTTCGCGATCGCCGCGAGCCCGTAAAGGCTGATGGCGGAGGTCTCCAGGCCGACGTACATCGTGATGAGGTCCTTCGAGGAGACGAGCACCATCATGCCGAGGGTGGCGGCGAGAAGAAGCGCGGCGTAGGCGCCGTGGTACTTCCGCTGCATGGGCAGGCCGCGCACCGAGAGCCGCCCGGACAGGCCCGCGCCGATCACGATGACGATCTTCGCAATCCACGAAAGCCCGTCCGCGAGTAGGCGCCGTTCAGGAGACACGCCGTCGCCGCGTGCTGCCACGGCGAGCGCCAGGAGCAGCGCAATGCCCGCCATGAAGACGGTCCACACGGCACCCGTTCCCGTGCTCTGCCCAGCATGTCTGCCAGGAGCACGAGGACGATGAAGGGCTGCCGTGGCGATCTCGACCGAGTAGGGCGGCAGGCTCATCACATGCCCCCCGAGCCGGCCGCGATCGGCGGCCACGGCGGACCCGACAAGGCGCAGGAACGGAAGGGGTACAGCCCGACGGCGAGGATGAAGAACCATGAGGAGCCCGAGCGCGGCGATCTCCACGCGGTTGGCGTCCGCGAAAGACAGCCTCGTGGGCGAGGCGCGGGGCGCCGAAGAACATGCGCTGCACGAGGCGCAGCACGTAGAAGGCGGTGATGACGATGCCGGTGGTGCAGACCACGGCGACCACCGGGTACGCGCGGAAGGCGCCGAGGAAAACGGCGAGCTCCGCGGGGAAGCCGCTCAGGCCCGGGCAGGCCCAGGGAGGTGAGACCCGGTGAGGACGAAGAACGCCGGCGAGGACGGGCATGCGGGCGGCAAGCCCGCCCTGCTCGTCGACCATGCCGCGTGTGGGTCCGGCCGTAGATCATGCCCGACCAGGGCGAAGAAGAGGCCGGTCATGACGCCGTGGGAGAACATCTGGAGCACGGCGCCGTTGATCGCCGTCTCGTTCGCCGACGCGAGGCCGAGCATGACGATGCCCATGTGGCTGACGCTGGAATAGGCCACGATGTACTTCAGGTCGTTCTGCGCAGCGGCGCCGAGGGAGCCGTAGACGATGTTCACGACGGAGAGCAGGGCCACCAGCGGAAGCCAGAACCGCGCGCCGTCGGGCAGGAGGGTCATCGGGACCAGGAGGCAGCCGTAGGCGCCGAGCTTCATGAGCACCCCGGCATGGAGCATGGAGACCGCGGTGGGCGCCGAGGCGTGACCGTCCGGGGACCAGGTGTGCAGCGGCCACAGGGCGGCGAGGATCCCGAAGCCGACGAAGAGGATCGGGAAGAAGATGCGCTGGAAGAGCGGGTCGAACGCGGTTTTCGCGAGGACGTCGAGGTCGAAGGCTCCGCGTGCCCGGCGGCGAAGTACAGCCCGAGGATCCCTGCCAGGATGAGCGCGCTGCCCGGCCATGAGGTAGAGCGTCAGCTTCATGGCCGCGTATTCCTTCTTGCCGGTTCCCCAGATCCCGATGAGGAGGTACATCGGCAGCACGGCCACCTCGTAGAACAGGAAGAAGAGGAAGAGGTTCCACGACATGAAGACGCCGAACACGCCCGTGGTCAGCGTGAGGAGGAGGATGAAGAACTCCTTCTGACGATGCTCCACGCCCCACGAGGCGAGCACGCCGGCGGTGATGATGACGCCGGTGAGGAGGAGGAGGAGCACGTTGATGCCGTTCGCGCCGACGAAGTAGGTGATCCCCAGGCCGGGGATCCAGGGCACGCGTTCGCACGAACTGCAGGCCACCCGCGCCGCGGTCGTAGCTGAAAAACAGCCACAGCGCCAGGGCGAAAGAGGCCGCGGCGGAGTACGAGTGCCACCGCGCGGATGGCGTCCCGGCGGCGCGCGGGGATGCAGAAGAGGACGAGCACGGCGAGGAGCGGGATGCAGTAGAGCACCGTGAGAACGGGGATCCTCATCGGCTGCCCCCGAGAGGTGAGGAGGAGGACGAGGGCAGCGGCCATGGCGCAGAGGATGATCAGCGCGTACCCCTGCACCTTGCCCGTCAGTGTCCGGCGCAGGACGGCCCCGCCCGCCTTTGACGCGCCGCCGACGAGGTTCACGGCGCCGTCCACCACGTGACGGTCGAACCAGGCGATTGCCCGGGTGGCCGTGAAGAACACGCCCCGGATGAGCAGCATGTACAGCTCGTCGACGCAGAGCTTGCGGGCAAGCGCCGTGTGCACGGGGCCGAGGCGCGAGCGGAGCGGGTCAGTCGCTGTCCGGGCGCGGCGCCGTAGAGGAGGAAAGCCAGCGAGGATGCCGGCAACGGCCAGCCCGTTCGACTGCAGGAGCAGGGAAAGGTCGATACCCGCGGGGCGCGCCGCCAGCGGTTCCAGGAAGGTGTGGATGTCACGGGGCAGCCAGGGCGACCCGACGAACCCCAGCCCGGCGGCAAGGACGGCGAGGATGATCAGGGGCACCGTCATGACCGGCGGGTGACTCGTGCGCGTGCGGCTCCCCGCGCGGCCGGCCCGTGAAGGCGACGAAGAACACGCGCGCCATGTAGAACGCGGTGAGGAACACCGTGACGAGCGCCACGACGTACAGCGCCAGTGCGGCCGCTGGCGAGCGCGGCCTGCGAGGATCTCGTCCTTGCTCCAGAAGCCCGAGAGCGGGAAGATCCCGGCGATGGCGAGCACGGCGACCAGGAACGTGACCGCCGTGACGGGCATCCGCCGGCGCAGCCCGCCCATGCTTCCAGATGTCGTTCGTGCCCAGCGCGTGGATCACGCTCCCCGCGCCGAGGAACAGCAGCGTCTTGAACGCGGCGTGCGTGGTGAGGTGGAAAAGCCCGGCCGCCGTACCCGCCGACGCCCAGGGCCAGCATCATGTAGCCGAGCTGGCTGATGGTGGAGTACGCAAGGACGCGCTTGATGTCGTCCTGCGCGATGGCGATGGCAGCGGCGAAGATCGCCGTGAAGGCGCCGAGGGAGGCCACGACGCTGCAGCGCGTCGGCGCTGCGCCTGGAAGATGCCGTAGAGCCGGGCCACCATGAACACGCCCGCCGCGACCATGGTGGCGGAGTGGATGAGCGCCGAGACCGGCGTCGGGCCCTTCCATGGCGTCGGGAAGCCACACGTGCAGCGGGAAACTGGCCGCTCTTGCCCACCGCCCCGCAGAAGAGGAGGAGCGCGACCAGCGTCACCTGCCCGGCGGCGAGGCTCCCGCCGCCGACGAACCGCGCGACCTGCCCGAAGTCGAAGGTACCCGGCGAGGAGGCTGAGCACCAGGATGCCGATGAGGAAGCCCAGGTCGCCGACGCGGGTCACGACGAACGCCTTCTTCGCGGCGCGCGGCCGCCTCGGGCTTCTGGTACCAGAACCCGATCAGGAGGTACGAGCAGAGGCCGACGAGCTCCCAGGCCATGTACAGCAGGATGAAGTTGTCGGCGAGCACCAGCGCGAGCATCGAGAAGGAGAAGAGCGAGAGGTAGGCGAAGAACCGGCCGAAGCCCGGGTCGCCCTTCATGTAGCCCAGGGAGTAGACCTGCACGAGAAGGCTCACGCCGGTGACGATCACCAGCATGAGGGACGGTGAGGGGGTTGACCAGGATCCCCATGCGAGATGGCGATCCTCCCGGCGTGGAGCCAGGGAATGTCCGCCGTGCATCGAGGCGGGAGAGGCGAGCTCGCCGGCGAGGACCCATGCCGGCCACGAGCAGAAAGCGACAGCGGCCGCGGCGATGGAGACAGCGGCGCGCGCACGCGGGCGCCCGCGGCCGAGGAGAAGCGCGAGCACGAACGCCGCCGAGCGGGAGCAGGGGCGTATGCGAGTGCCGGCAGGATGACGATTCGGTCACACCGCTCCTCCTTCAGTTCTTCATCAGGTCCATCTCGTCGGCGTTCACCACGAGCGCGCCGGCGATAGATGGCCAGTATGATGGCGAGGCCCAGGACGCTTTCCGCCGCGGCGGCCGCGATGACGAACAGGGCGAAGAGCTGGCCCACAGCCGTCGGCCCGCGGGCTGCCACCGTCCCGGCGGCGACGAAGGTGAGGTTCACGGCGTTGAAGACCAGCTCCAGCGCCATGAGGATGCCGATGGCGTTCTTCCGCGAGATGGCCCCGTAGATGCCCAGCGCCGAAGAGGATGGCGCCGAGCACCAGGTAGTGCGTGAGGGTGATGCGTCATTTCTCGTCCTCCCGGTCCTTCCCGACAATGGCGATGGCGGCGATGAGCGCGGAGAGCAGGAGCACGGAGACCAGCTCGAACGGAAGGACGTAGGCGCCCAGGAGCTGACGCCCCAGGAGGGCCGTGCCGTCGCCCGCCGGCAGCGGCGGGGCCGCCTGGCTCGCGCCGGCCGCGGCACCCGCCACGCCACCCAGGCGCCCGGCCGCCTTCAGGAGCGCGACGGTGATGAGGCAGGCCGTCAGCGCGGAGACGAGCGCAGCCGGGATGATCCAGCGGCGCGACAGCGTCACCGGCGGCGCCGGTGACGGTGCGGGTCAGGTTGATCACGAAGATGGCGAGCACGACCACGGCCCCGATGTAGACGAGCACCTGGATGGCCGCGAGGAAGTAGGCCCCGAGGGTGACGTACAGGGCCGCCACGGAGAACAGCGCCAGCGCGAGGTAGAGCGCCGCGTGGAAGATGTTCTTCACCGTCACCACGAGGCCGGCGCGAGATGACGGTGAGCGCCGCCAGCGCGTAGAAGAGGATCGCGTCCGCCATTCTCGTCACTCCTCCCCGCGCCCCGCGGAACTTGCTGCTGCCACCAGGCCGCCTTCTTCCCTTTCAGCTGTGTGCTTCTCCGCCACCAGGTCGATGACGAGGTCGGCCTTGTCCGTGGTGGCCAGCTCGTGCTCGTCGGACATGACGATGGCGAAGAAGGGGCAGACCTCCACGCAGAGGTTGCAGAACATGCAGGTGCCCAGGTTGTAGAGGTATTTCGGCCGGGCGCGGCTTCGGCGCGCCGTCCGGGCCCGATCTCCTTGCACGATGTCGATGGAGTGGTTCGGGCAGATCTTCACGCAGCGCATGCAGGCGGTGCAGCGGTCGGTCCCTTTCTCGGGATCGATGGGCAGCACCAGGCGCCCGCGGAAGCGCAGCGGGAGGACCACGCGCTGCTCGGGGTACTGGACCGTGATGGGCCTGCGGAACAGATAGGAGAAGGTGATCCCCAGGCCCTTGCAGCAGGGACCAGGTCGCCCTTGAGGACGCGGATCGCGGACGAATCGCTTGCCTTCCGCATCAGAGCACCTTCACGAGCACGGCGGTGACCAGCAGGTTCGCCAGCGCGAGCGGGAAGGAGGACCTTCCAGGAGAACTGCATGAGGTGGTCCACGCGGAGCCGCGGGAAAGTCCAGCGCACCCACATCAGGACGAAGACCACGATGTAGGTCTTCAGCAGGAACCATACGATCGGCGGCAGGAACGGGCCGCGCCATCCGCCCAGGAAGAGGGTGGTCGCGAAGGCCCCGGCGAGGAAGAGGTTCGTGTACTCGGCGAGGAAGAAGAAGGCGAACCGCATGGCGCTGTACTCGGTCACGAATCCCGAGACGAGCTCCGAGTCGGACTCGGGCAGGTCGAAGGGCGCGCGGTTGATCTCCGCGTTGGAGGCGATGAGGAAAAGGATGAAGCCCGACGGGCTGCAGGAGCGCGTAGCCGTAGACCGGCTGCGCCTTCACGATGTCGCCCATCTTCAGGGAGCCGGCGAGCATGGCCACGGAGAGCAGGGTGAGCACGGCCGGCACCTCGTAGCTCACGATCTGCGCCGCGGAGCGCATGCCGCCCATGAGGGAGTACTTGTTGTTCGATGCCCAGCCGCCGGCGAGGATGCCGATGACCGAGAGGCTGCCCACGGCGAGGAAGTACAGGAGCCCGACGTTGAGTCCGCCGGCGGTCAGTCCCTTGCCGAAGGGCAGGACCACGAAGAGCAGGAACGTCGCGGCCAGCACGACGAAGGGCGCCGCGCGGAACACCGGCCTTGTCCGCGGCGTCGGGAACGATGTCCTCCTTGATGAGGAGCTTCACCGTGTCGGCCAGCGTCTGCAGGAGCCCGAACGTCCCGACGCGGTTGGGTCCGCGGCGCAGCTGCATGCGCGCGGCGACCTTGCGCTCGAACCAGATGATGAAAAGCGCGTTCAGCACGAGGAAGAGCGCCACCGCGACGGCCGCCAGCGAGCTGGAAGAGGATGTCCAGCACGACAAGCGGCATGCCGCGCGCAGCCCAGGAGGCGTGCGCCGCGGCGCTCCAGCCCGCCAGGAGGGTGTCGGTGTTGTAGAACAGATCGTACAGGAAGCGTCCCATGCCCTCACCTGTCCATTTCGGGGACCACGAGGTCCAGGCTGCCCATGATGGCCACGAGGTCGGCGATCTTCAGCCCGCGGAGGATCTCGGGCAGCGCGCTGAAGTTGGAGAAGCTCGGCTTGCGCATCTTGATCCGGTACGGCTTGCGCGTCCCGTCGCTCACGATCTAGAACCCCACCTCGCCGCGCGGTCCTTCCACGGAGGCGTAGACCTCGCCCGGCGGGCGGCTCGATGTTCCGCGGCACGCGCGCCCGGTGATCGCCCTCGGGGAAGCCGTCCATGGCCTGGCGCAGGATCGCGAGCGACTGGCGCATCTCCTCGATGCGCACCCAGGACCGGTCCCACGTGTCGCCGTTCCTGCCCGTGGGAATGTCGAAGGCGAAGCTTCGGGTAGATCGAGTAGGGAGCGTCGCGGCGGACGTCGAAGGGCGCGTCGGAGGCGCGCAGGCACGGGCCCGGTCATGCCGTAGGAGATGGCGCGCTCCCTGCTGATTGCTCCGACCCCGCGCGTGCGCGCCACGAAGATCGCGTTCTCCACCAGGAGCGTGTCCAGCTCGTTCATCGCCTCGCCGAATCGCGCGATGAACTTCGCAAGCCGGGCAAAGAAGTCCTTCGGGCAGGTCGTAGACGGAAGCCGCCGACGCGGAAGTAGTTCGTCGTGAGACGGCCGCCGCGATGCCTCCTCGATCATCGACCCGATCTCCTCGCGGTCGCGGAAGGCGTAGAGGAAGGGCGTGAAGGCGCCCATGTCAAGCGCCGTAGGCGGCGAGCCAGAGCAGGTGGCTGGCGATCCGGTTGAGCTCCGCCGTCATGACGCGGATGTACTCGACCTTCGGCGGCACCTGCAGGCCGAGGAGCTTCTCCACCGCCATCACGTAGGCGAAGTTGTTGGCGATGGCGGAGAGGTAGTCGGTCCTGTCGGTGAACGGGATGATCTGCTCGTAGGTGCGGTTCTCGAAGAGCTTCTCCAAGCCCTCGGTGCACGTAGCCGATGTGCGGCACCACCTCCTTCACCACCTCCCCGTCCATGGTGACCACCACGCGCAGAACGCCGTGGGTGGCGGGGTGCTGCGGGCCCGATGTTGAGGAGGAACTCGTCGGAGGTCGCCCGGAGAGTCGAGCGGCGTGATCTCCATCACTCCACCTCCGGCAGCCGTATCATGTTGGGGTGCGTGAAGTCCTTTCGCAGGGGATGCCCTCGATGTCGTCCGGCAGCAGGAGCTTCCGCGGATCCGGATGGCCGATGAACTCGATGCCGAACATCTCCGCCGTCTCCCGCTCGTGCCACTCCGCCGTGCGGTAGATGTCCGAGACGGTGTCCACCCGGCGCTCCCTCGCGCGGGAAGGAGCACGCGGATCACCACGGTGAGCTTCGTCTCGTATGAGAACAGCCGATAGACCAGCTCCTGGCTCGCGCGGTCGGGACAGATCGAGCGCCGTCACGAAGACAAGGAAATCGAAGCGCAGCGTGTCGCGCAGGAACAGGAGATGCCCGCGCAGGTCACCGGGGTCAACCGTTGCCGCCGGCGCGGCGTCGGGCAGGCGCGGTGCCGCGTCGGGAAACCGGGCGCGGAATGCGTCGAGAGCCTCGGCGGCCGTCACGCGCTGCCTCCCTTCCCCGGGGCCTCCGGTCCTCCGGCCGAACGTCCCGCACGCTCTGTCCCCTGATCCGCTCCTGCAGCTTCATGAGCCCGTGGAGGAGCGCCTCGGGCCGGGGAGGGCAGCCGGGGATGGAGACGTCCACCGGCACGATCTGCTCGACGCCGCGCACGATGGTGTAGGAGTCGTAGACGTAGGGACCGCCGGCGATCGCGCACCCGCCCATCGCGATGACGTATTTCGGTTCAGGCATCTGCTCGTAGAGGGTGCGGATGATCGGCACCATCTTGCGCACCACGGTGCCCGCGACGATCATCATGTCCGCGCGCCGCGGGGAGGCCGAGGGCACCTCGAAGCCGAACCGGGCCCAGTCGTACGTGGAGGCGCCGGCGGCCATCATCTCGATCGCGCAGCAGGCCAGGCCGAAGGTGAGGGTCCAGAGCGAGTTGCTCCGCGACGCGTTGATCATCCCGTCAAGCGACGAGAGAGCACCTTGCCCCCCGGGCATGCGCAGGAGGAGGCTCTTCGGGTCCACGCCGTTCATCAGTCCCACTGCAGGGCCCCTTTCCGCCACGCGTAGGCCAGGGCGAGCACGAGGATGCCGATGAAGACGACCACCTCCCCGAGGGGGAGGAGCCCCTCGATCTGGCGGAAGACCACTGCCCACGGGAACAGGAAGGCCGCTTCCACGGCGAACACGACGTAGAGCAGCGCGAAGATGTAGAAGCGCACGTTGTAGCGGATTTGCGCGTCACCGGTGGGCTCGTTGCCGCACTCGTAGGTGGCGTTCTTGATGTCGCCGGGGTGGAAGGGCATGAGGAGACGATTGACCCCGAGCGCCGTGGCGCCCAGCAGGAGCGCCATGCCGAGGAACATCAGGACCGTCCCGTATTCCATCGTATGCCTCCCTTCTATCGCCAGAATCCCGGCAGGAGTATGCGAAGCGCCGCCTCGCCGGCGATGCCCAGGAGGAACCACGTGCCGAAGGAACGGGTGTAGACGAAGGAGAGGGGGGCGAAGTAGAGAGGCCACCCGCCCTGCCCGTCCGGGAAGTCCGCGGGGCGTTCGGCGGGCCGCGGCTTGAAAAACGCCGGGAGCGTCCGCACGAGCGCCGGGAGGGAGAGCAGGACGATGGCCGGCGCGGGGGTGAAGTACCGCGTGGCGATGAGTCCGGCGATGACGAGGAACGGGAGAAGGAACATGGCGATGACGACACCGCGCGAGGCACCTTCCCCGATGAGGACGGGAAGCGTCCGGATGCCCTTCTCGCGGTCCACGCCGGCCTTGTCGATGTGCTTGCCGAAGATCACGGTCGTGACACCCAGCACGTACGGTGCGCTCGCCACCACGACTTCCCAGCTCCAGTGGCGGGCAATCGCGTAGTACCCGCCCCCGACCATCAGCGGTCCCCAGACGAACAGGACGGACAGCTCGCCCAACCCGAGGTACTTCAGCGGCCAGGTATAGAGGAGAACGAAAGCGCTGCCGATGGCGAGGAGGAGGAGGATCGTCGGGTCCCAGCCGTCCAGGGCAAACAGGAGGACGGCAAGCCCGATCACCAGGGCGCCGGTGAAGGCGAAGAAACCGAGGAGTTGCCGCGTGGACATCAGGCCGTGCGCAACCGGCTGGGGGCCGTACATCGTGCGGAAGTAGTTGTCCTTGTCCACGCCGCGCACGTAGTCCGTGTAGTCATTGAAGAGATTGTTCGAGGCGTGCCCGAGCACCAGGCCGATCGTCATGACGAGCCAGGGGAGGAAACGGAAGCCCCCGTCCCGCAGGGCGAAAAGGCCCGCGAGCGCGGCCGACATGAAGGTCATGACCAGCACGGCGGCCCGCGACGAGATGAGCCACTTCGAGACGATGTCCAGGGTGGCCCAGGTCTCTTTCGTCACGGACGGAATGACGCTGAGTGCCTTCTTCCACATCGCGAATCGCATTCTATCCTCCGAGAATGGGGCGGACTGTATCATGAACACCATTCTTGCGATAGTGTTTGGAAATTGTTCTTTACAAATACCCGAGTGCTTTGGTATACTATCCGTGAGATCACACAAAACGAAGTCGCGGGAGCTTTCGAAGGCACAGGGCCTGATCCCGCGCAAAATCGCCCCCCCGGGGGCAAAGGAGGCGTAGGATGTTTATCGATTTCCTCACCCTGATGCTGACAAACATGGCCGTGGCGTTCATTCTCTTCGCGCTGTGGGTGTTCTTCTTCCTCGAGAAGGACCCGAAGAAGATGATACCCGGGTTCCTGGTCGTCGGGGCCATCGCCTTGATCACCGGCTTCCGGATGGTCTTCACCTGGCCGCTCCCGGGCTCGTTCAACATCGCGTACGGTGAGCCGACAATACTGCTGGGCGCGTTCTTCTTCATGGCGGGCCTCGCGCTCCACTTCGGATGGGACCTCCTGACTATCGGGATCTATTCCGCGGTCTCGGGTGCGGCAGTCATCCTGCTCGGCTTCAGGATCCTCGGCCTCAAGATGGGCTCCAGCCCGATCGAGGCCGCCCTCGCATTCTGGGGCAGCGGCATCACGGCCATCCTCGCCCTTCCCGCCATCGCGCTCCCCAAGGTCAAGTGGATCCGCTGGCTCACCGCCCTTGCGGCAATCCTGACCTTCGCCGGCTGGATCTACGTCGGGTTCAGCGCGTACTGGGGCCACCTCGACGCCTTCAGCAAGTGGATGCCGTCCACGATGATCCCGGCTGCCCCTGCGAAGTAGCGTCCCTGTGAGCGAACGGGCATTGGTCACGGGAACAGTGCAGCCCGAGCTCGACGCGGTCGAGCAGAGGATCCGTTCGCTCCTGGCCGGTTTCGCGGAGGGGGACAGGTGGGCCGCGCTGCGGGCCCGCTACGTCCTCCCCGCCGTCGGGCACCTGTTCCAGCACCAGGGGAAGCTCCTGCGGCCTCTCCTGGTGCTCCTCGGTGCCCGGTCCTGCTGCGCGCCGCACCACGCACGTGGAGGCGCACTCGAGGACCGTGGTGTCGTACTCGATACCGCACGGCGCGCAGCCCTCATCCATGCGGCGGCTGCCGTCGAGCTGATCCACACCGCCTCCCTCGCCCATGACGACATGATCGACGCATCCGATGCGCGGCGCGGCGCACCGAGCCTGCACGTTGCCCACGGGAGCACGACGGCCATCCTCGTGGGAGACTTGCTGTACGCGCGGTTCTTCGAGGAGCTCGCCGCCCTTCCCGGCGCCGACCAGAAGGCGAGGCTGCGCCTGCTCACGATCTTCCTGGGTGTCACAAGGCGGATGTGCGAGGGGGAGATCCTCGCCGACCAGCTTCGGGTGGACGGAACGACGCCCACCAGCGAGGCGTACCTCTTCATAGCGGAGGCCAAGACAGCGGAGCTGCTCTCCGCCTGCTGCCAGGCAGGCGCGCTCCTCGGCGGCGCCGCCGAGCCTGCCGTGCGGGCGCTCGCCGACTACGGCCGATCCCTCGGACTGCTGTTCCAGATAGCCGATGACCTCGCCGACGGTGACGGCGCGTGCGAAGACCGCGCGGCGCTGGCAGCCGCGGCAGACGAGCATCGCCATCGCACCGCCGCCGCGCTCGCCTGGTTCCCGCCGGGCGACGCGCTGGACACGCTGCGCGCCCTGCCTGAGCGCATCCTCTCGCCGGTGCGGGCGTAGCGCCGTTACAGTGACCGGAGGGCAGCAGAGGCCGAGGGCATCTCCCTGGGCCTGTTGGGCCTGCCGTTCGCCTTCTTCCGCAGCTCACCAACGTGGCCTGCCAACAGCTTCAAGCCCAGGCTCTCTGCAACGTGGAGTCCTTCGTCGAGTGATGCGGCTGCCCGCCTCCGGTCGTGTTCCCCTCCCCGGGCAAGAAGCGCCTCGGCGCACTCCCGGCAGGCCCAGCCCAGGTCAGCGTTGGGCCTTCCAAGGCGGCGCAGCTGCGAGATTGCCGCCTCAGAATGCGAGACCGCTGCCGCCGGATCGCCGAGGATCAGTGCGAGTTGCCCAAGCAATCGCGGCTTCGTCGGGTAGAGGCTAGGAAACGACAGGTACGTTGCACGTGTCAGCGCCTGCCGAACCCTTTCGGCTTCCGCCCGGTCCCCGTGCATGGGAGCGAGGATGGCAAGCGCGATCAAGGCGTCCAGCGCCGTTGCTTCCGTGGCTGCCGCCTCCTGGCCCGGCTCTATCCACATCGCGATAGCAGCACGGGCACGCTTCACAAGCTCCTGGTCGCCTGTAAGGCGCGAGAGCTGTGCGAGAAGAACCAGGGCCGATGAACACTCGGGATCGCGATTCGGCCCGATCCGATCCAGCGCCTTGAGGTATGTGCCCAAAAACCGCTTCGCCGCGCCGTCGTTCCCCAGCTCGAACTCGAGCTTGGCCCGAAGTCCAAACCAGTGCCAGTACTGGTAACCGCAGGGCGCGTTTTGCCATTTGTAGTCCGTTTCTGCGATCGGGAACGCTTCTTCTGTCACAGCCAGCGCGGCAATGCAGTCCCCGCGGATCCAGGCGAGCTCGAGCCTTATCAAGAACGCGCCATGCAGGAACCAGGGGACTCTCAGCCTGCTCGCTGCCCTGAACACGGCTTCCGCATTTCGGGCGGCGTCCTCCACGTCAGACATTGCCAGCGCCCAGTGATAGGCGCGGAAGCGCACCTGGAGCTCGGCTGCCGGATCGTCTATGACCCGAAGCAGCTCGAGCGCTCGTCCCAGAAGTGCACTGGCCTTCTGCGGGGACTCAAGGTCCAGGGCCGGCCATAGCCAGGCGGCCAGGATGTGAAGCTCGAGCTGCGGCTCACCGTGGTGCCTGGCAGATGCCTGCGCCCTCTCGAACTCCCTGCTGGCCGCGGCATAGTCGCCGTTGCGCATGAAATCGACCTGGGCCGACCTCCACCGCAACCTGCATTCGTCGAGAGAATCGGGCGAAGCGAATCGGAGCCCCCGTTCGAACAGGGATTGGTACGATCCCTCGGCCTCGTTGAAAAGAACCAGGGGAAGCTGCGCCACCTTCGCGGCGGCTTCTGCATCGGCTGACTTCTCGAAATACTCGAAGGCCGCCTGCAGCTCAGCAAATGCGCCAAGGCATTGTGCGCCCTCGTGATCCACGCCTATGTGCCCGTACGCGGGAAGGAGGACCTTCGCGAGCCCGAAGCGCAGCCACGCTGACTCGGCGTCAGCGGGACACGACCCCTTGGCGGCCAACCCCGCCCTGAAGTGGACCACCGCTTCCAGTGGGCTGAAGGCAGCGAATGCCTGATCCCCGGCGAGCTGGGCAAAACGGCAGAGCTTTTGCCGCGGTGCGAGCGCCTTCGCCTGCTCGAGGTGGTAGGCCAGCTCGATAGCGTGTTTCCCAGCGTCGTCGCCGTAATGCTCCTCCAGGACCTCCGCGATCCGGGCATGCATCTCGGTACGCAGTGCTGCACCCGGCTCGGATTCAATGACCTCGTAAATCAGCGGGTGGCTGAAACGGTAAGCCTCCGGCTGATCGGCAGATGTGGTGATGAGCCTGGCAGCGTCTGCTTCATCCAGGAGAGCCAGGATGACCTGTTCTGTGCGTCCCAGCACGCGGCCAACGAGATCGGGGCGAAACTCGGCACCCAAGGCAGCCGCTGCCTGCAGCATTTCGTTGCAGGGCCGACTCAGCTTCTCAAGCCTGCCCCGGATGACCGACTTCAGACTCGGGGGGACGCTGATGCCAGTTTCCCTGGGATCGCTCGTGCCGATGGACCGTAGAAGCTCGATCACGAAAAGCGGGTTGCCCCTGGTCTTCTCGAACAGCATCTCCACGAGCCACGGCGCCGGCGGGCTCCCGCGGGAGAGCTCGGCCAGGCGGGCAACGCCGCTTCGATCCAGGGCGTCCAGGTCCACCCGTTCGAAACACCGCTCCCGGCTCAATTCGACCAGGGTGTGATCAAGCATCTCGCTCGTCGCGGCTTCTCCTTCCCTGCAGGCCGCAAGGACAAGGAGGCGCGAAGCGGCACAATCGCGCGAAACGAACTCCAGCAGGCCCAGCGAGGCGCTGTCCGCCCAATGGACGTCATCGAAGACCAGCATCAACGGTCTCTCGTGGGCCGCCTCCCGGAGAAAGCGGTCCACTGCCTCCGAGAGGAGAAAACGGGCCGACTCGGGATCATTCGTCGTTCGCGTCCCGCGTGGTTTCCCAAGCGCTTCGACCGCTTCCGGCACCAGGTCGCACAGCAGGCCACCCCGCGTTCCTGCCCACCTGCGCACCTGTTCGGGATTGCTGGCGCGGAAGAGCTGCAGGAGAAGCTGCCGCCATGGCCAGTAGGGAGGAAGGCCGGGGTCGTTGTGGCAGCGAGCCCACACGACAAGACGGCCGCTGTCCCTCGCGTAATCCGACGCTTCCTCGAGGAGGCGGGTCTTGCCGATCCCCGCTTCACCTGCGACCAGGAGGAAGCGCCCGATGCCGCCGCGTCCCTGGTCGACCGACTGCTTTACCCGGTTCAGCTCTGCGTCGCGCCCCACGAATGCCCCACGGTCCGGCGCGGCTTTCGTGTCCGGCTGGCGTGCGTTTGCCGGACCCTTCGGGACGGACGGTCCGTTCTTCAGCTCCTGGAGGAGGTGCTCTGTTTCTTCGCCCGGGTTGACGCCGAGCTCCTTGCGCAGCAGTTCCCTGCACCGTTCGTACTGCGCGAGCGCCGCGGAGCGATGTCCCGCGAGCCAGTACAGGTGCATGAGACGACGATGCATGTCCTCGTCCAGCGTATCCAGGGACAGGAGCCGGCGGCAGACCCCGACTGCTTCGGAATACTCCCGGCGCCGTTCCAGGACGCCGAGGAGGCCACCAAGGATGCCTGCCTCTTCCACCCGAAGCGCCTCGGCCTGCGTGTTCTGCCATTCCTCGAACCCGGGACAATCCTTCAGGTAGAAACCGGCAAGGAAGGGTCCCCGAATGAGCGCCGCCGCCTTTTCCAAGTCCTCTTCCGAGCCCTTCTTTCCCGGCCCCGACAAGGCTCGCAGCTCTTCCAGGTCGATCCAGACGCGCGTGCGTCGTGATAGTGATACCCCGTCGCGACCGGTTTCAAGCCTGTCTTCTCCGATGGCTCCTCGCAGCATCGTGAGAGTGTTTCGGAGGTCGGAGTACGCGCGTTCGCGGTCATGGCCGGGGTAGAACATCTCCGCCAGGAAATCGCGGGAGTGTTTGCGCGAGGTCACCGCGAGGTAGGCCAACAACGCTGTGACTTTGCGCCGGGTAAGCAGGAGCGGGGAACCGTCCACCTCAACGACGGGCGGGCCGAGAAAAGAGAGGGCAAGCGTTGGTGACGCAGCGCGCATCGCAAACCCCCGGCCGGAGTATATAGCAACTCCCCGGGCACGAAAAGGAGCCTCAAGGGTCTGCGATCCTGTTGAATGTGCAAAATGGGAATCGCTGGGCTCCGGTCTGGACACGCACGGGCCTCCATGCTCTAGTCCTCTGCCATGCCGTGGACACCGGCAACCGCTCCCCTGGGAACCATCGCCGTCTCCGCCCTGGCCGCCGCAATCCCGCTCCTGCTGCTCTTCGGCCTCATGGCGTGGAGCCGTCTCCCCGCATGGGCACCGCCGCTGTTCGCCCTTGTCGGCGCGTTCCTCGTGGCCGTCCTTGCCTGGGCGATGCCGGTTTTCATGACAGCTTCCGCCGCGCTCGAGGGGACGGTGACGGCTGTCTTCCCGATCCTGTGGATCGTGGTGGGAGCGCTGTGGGTCCACTCGCTCGCGGTCGGCTCGGGCCAGTTCGACGTGATCCGCTCCACCCTCGCCTCCATCACGGCTGACCGCAGGCTGCAGGCGCTCTTCATCGCCTTCGGGTTCGGGGCGTTCCTCGAAGGCGCCGCCGGCTTCGGGTCGCCGGTGGCGATCACCGCCGCAATGCTCGTGGCGCTGGGATTCGAGGCGCGCCCCGCGGCCGTCCTGTGCCTCATCGCCAACAGCTCGCCCGTCGCGTTCGCGGCGGCAGGAGTCCCCGTGGCTGTCGCCGCCGGGGTGAGCGGACTCGACCTGATGGCCCTCAGCCGCGTTATAGGCAGGCAGGTGCCCGTGCTTTCTCTCATTGTCCCGATCTGGCTGATCGTCGTGCTCTGCGGCTGGAGGCGCATGCTGGAAGTCCTCCCCGCTCTCATCGTGGCAGGCGTTCTCATGTCGGTGACGCAGTTCTTCATCGCCAGCTACAGCGGCCCGTGGACCGCGGGCATCCTCTCGGGCATCGTGACGATGGCCGGCCTGTGGATCTTCCTGCGGGTGTGGAAGCCGAGGTCGCTGTGGGACTTCCCCGGGGCAAGGACCGCGCCCGCTGCCCCACTGCCCGGCCGGCAAGGCTTCCGGACTCGCGGTGGTTCGGGCATGGACGCCCTACATCCTCATGTCAGTGATGGTGCTCCTCTGGAGCATGGCGCCCGTCACGAGTTTCCTGAAGCGCGGCGACATCTCCTTCCGCTGGCCGGGCCTGCCTGGGGGAAGCTTCTCCCT
The DNA here is from genome assembly GCA_963768665.1 of uncultured Spirochaetota bacterium. Lineage (GTDB taxonomy): Bacteria > Spirochaetota > Spirochaetia > SZUA-6 > Fen-1364 > Fen-1364. The sequence goes on from CAVYIU010000013.1 coordinate 196,810, forward strand.
GCCGATTCTCTCCACGCCGGGCACTGCCATCGTGGTGGCGGGCATCCTCTCTGCATTCCTCCTGCCCGACCTCGGGCTGGGGAAGACGATCGCGGCCTTCGGCCGCACCGTGGTCACCCTGAGGAAGACCATTCTCACCGTTTGCCTCATCCTGGCCACGGCATTCATCATGAATACCGCCGGCATGAGCGGGACACTCGGGGCCGCGTTCGCGGCCACGGGAGCGCTCTTCCCGTTGTTCGCGCCGATCCTCGGCTGGCTGGGTGTGGTCGTCACGGGATCCGACACGTCGTCCAACGCGCTGTTCGGCTCCCTCCAGCGCACCACGGCAGACAAGCTCGGGCTGAACCCGGTCCTGATGGTCGCGGCGAACGCCTCGGGCGGCGTGGCGGGGAAGATGGTGTCACCGCAGAGCATCGCTGTAGCAACGGCGTCCGCGGGACTGAAAGGGCAGGAAGGCGTCCTGTTCAGGGCCACGGTGGGGCACAGTTTCGCCATGGCGCTGATCATCGGCGGCATCACGCTTGTCGAAGCCTACCTCCTGCCGGGCATCGTTCGCTGAGGCCGCATCCCCCTGGCGCCCCTGGCGCGCTACGGCGCGGCCTTGCCCGTCGGGGTCCAGTCGTGCGCGGCTTTCACAAGCGCGTCCTGGACCTCGTCGATGTCGAGGTTGCGCACGAAGATGTCCACCGCATCCTGGATCTCGGCGAGCCAGCCCTCGGAGGCCGCCGCGCCGTGAGTGACGCTGGGCACGATGGTGTCATGCGTGTACGAGTCGATGGCCGACCGCTGGTACTCGTCGTACAGCGTCCGCGCGCCGTCCATCCGTGACGGGATGGAGCCCTTGTGCGGGTTGAACGCGTCCTGTCCCTCGCGCGAGGCCGCCAGCGCCAGCCAGCGCACGGCGGCGTCTCGGTGCGGCGCGCCGCGGGGAAGGCCAAAGGAGTCGGAGAGGGCGATGAAGGAACCGCCGGTGCCGGGGGACGGGACCCAGCCGAACTCCTTGTTCGGCGTGAGACCCCGCGCCTTGAAGTAGCCCTCGGCCCAGTCCCCCATCACCGTCATGGCGCATTTCCCGTCAATGACGTACTGCACGGCGCCATCCCAGCTCAGCGCGGCGTGGTCGGTGTTCACGTACCGCATGAGCGCGGAGAACGTCGAGAGCGACCAACGGACCTCCTGGCTGTCCCACGCGGTGGACCCGGTCCACAGGCCGCTGTAGTGCGCCGGGCCCATGGTGCCCAGGAGCACGCTTTCCAGGAGGTGGACCGCGGCCCAGATCCCGTTGTCACCGAGGGCGAGCGGCGTGATGCCCTTGCGGGACAGGGCATCACAGACCGACAGCAGCTCGCCGAGCGTCCGGGGGGGGGCGAGCTTGTTGTCGGTGAAGATCTTCGTGTTGTACCAGAGCACGTTGGAGCGGTGGATATTCACCGGGACGCTGTAGATCTCTCCCTTCCAGGAGATGATGTCGATGAGGCCGGGCGGGAAGACGGTGAGGATGCCGTTGTCGCGGAAAAGGAACGTGATCGGCTCCATCTTGCCCGCCACCACCCACGTGTCGATCAGCTCGTGGCCGGCATGGACCTGGAAGGAATCAGGCGGGTTCCCGCCCAGCATGCGCGTCCGGAGGACCGACTTGGCGTTCGAGCCTGCGCCCCCGGCAACGGTGGCGTTGATGATGTTGATGGACGGGAACTGGCTGTGGTAGAGATCGAAGAGCGCGGCGAGCCCTTCCGCCTCCCCGCCGGCCGTCCACCAGCTGAAAATCTCCAGCGTCGATCCGCGCTCCGCGTTGCCCCGGGCGGTCGCGAAGGTCGGAAGAAAGAGGGCGAGGGCCGCCGCGGCGGCGAGGGTTCGCGTGCGCATCAAAGGCCGTGTCTCCTCATCTTCTCGTACAGCGTCTTGCGGCTGATTCCCAGCTCCGCGGCAGCCCTGGTGATGTTCCCGCCCGCCGCGCCCAGCGCCCCGGTGATGATCTTCTTCTCGAGGTCTTTCGTGGCATGGGCCACGGTGGAGCGCAGGTCGCCGCCCCCCGCACCGTTGCCGAGCGGGATCCCGCCCTGGCCGCCGAGGACTGCTTCGCCGTCCCCTCTGGCGGCGGCTTCGCCGTCGCCGGGATCGAGCCAGGCGATCTCGTCCCCCTCGGCCAGTATCACCGCGTTGGTGATCACGTTCTTCAGCTGGCGTATGTTCCCCGGCCACGGGTGGGCCGCGAGCCGCCGGAGGATGGGCTCCGCCACGGCGCGCACGTTCCTGCCGTACGCCGCGTTCGCCTCGTCGATGAAGACCTGCACGAGGGCCGGGATGTCCGCACTGCGCTCACGCAGCGGGGGCAGCCGCATGGTCACCGTGGCAAGCCGGTAGTAGAGGTCGTCGCGGAAGACGCCGCGCGCCCGCAGGTCGCTGATGTCCTTGTTCGTTGCCGCGATGAGCCGGCAGTACACGGTGACGGGCCGTGTTCCCCCGACGCGCTCCAGCGTACGCTCCTGCAGGACGCGCAGCAGCTTTGCCTGCATGCCGAGGCTCATGTCGCCGATCTCGTCGAGAAAGAGGGTGCCGTTGCCGGCAAGCTCGAAGCGACCGACCGTGCGGGAGACGGCGCCGGTGAAGGCACCCTTCTCGTGGCCGAAGAGCTCGCTCTCCAGGAGGCTCTCGCTCAGGGAGGCGCAGTTCAGCGCGACGAACGGCCTGTCGCGGTAGGAGCCGGTGTAGTGGATGGTGCGCGCGATGACCTCCTTGCCCGTCCCGGTCTCCCCCAGGAGGAGCACGGGGACATCGGAGTCCTTCACCTTCTCCACGACCCTCTTGATTTCCTTCATCTCCCGGGTGGCGCTCGGGGCGAGCTTCCTGCGGACCGCGGCGCGCAGCGACTCGCGGAAGGCATCCGAGGAGAGGCGGTCACCGAGCGCCAGGCGCTCCTTCTCCAGCACCGAGTAGAGAAGCCCGCTGTCCACGGGCTTGAGGATGTAGTTCGTGGCTCCTGCCTTCATGCACTCCACCGCGCTCGCGACGTCCCCGTGGCCCGTGATGATGATGACGGGGATGCCCGGCTCCTCGGCGCGCAGCTCGCGCAGGAAGGCAAGGCCGTCGTCCCGGCCGAGGCGCAGGTCGAGGAGCACCAGGTGCACTTCCGCCCGCGCCATGACCGCCCGCGCCTCCGCCGCGCTCGCCGCCTCGTGGGCACTGTAGCCTTCCAGGGTGAGCAGCTTCGCGATCCCGCTGCGCAGGCCGGGCTCGTCATCCACTATCAGGACGCTCATGTACACGGAGCATCACCTCCACTTCGGTGCCCCCGCCTTCCCTGCTCGCCACGCGGATGTCACCGCCGGCGCGCTTGAGGATGGCGAAGGAGATCGAGAGCCCGAGCCCGCTCCCGCCGTGGTCCGCCTTGGTCGTGAAGAAAGGGTCGAAGATCCTCCGGAGGGTGGCCGGCGACATTCCCACGCCGTCGTCCACCACGCGGAGAAACGCCGTGCCGTCGGCGGCCGACGTGCTGATGCCGATGGATCCCCCCTCGGAGCAGGCGTCGATGGCGTTGAGGAGAAGGTTGACGAGAACCTGCTTCAGCTCGTCGGCGGCGCAGGACACGGAGGGAAGACCGTCCGGCAGGTCGAGGGAGAGCGCGATGCGCTTCTTCTCGCGCGTGGAACGCAGGATCTCCGTCGTCTCGTGCACCACGGTGTTCAGGTCCGCGCTGCCCTCCGCGCCGGGCCCGGCGGATGCGTAGGCCCGCACGCGGCGGATCAGGGCAGCGATGCGGCTGGTCTCGCTGTCGATCCAGGAGAGCGAGTCCAGCTTCTCCGTGTCCTTCTCCACCGCCTTCAGCCAGCTCACGTGGGACTGGATGGAGCCCAGCGGGTTGTTGATCTCGTGGGCCATGCCCGCCGAGAGCAGGCCGAGGGAGGTGATCCTGTCGGCGATCATCATGCGCTCCCAGAGGCGCTCGGAGGTGCTCACGTCCTCCAGCACCACCAGCGAGCCCCGCCGGCTGCCCGAGAGCGCGATGGCGGACACCTTCGCGGTGAAATGGAGCGGGGCCTCCCCCGGCCGCGCGAGGGACAGTCCTTCCACCACGGCGTCGTGGTCGGCGCTGAGCGCGTCGCCGAGGGGACCATCGCGCAGCGTGAAGGCATTCGCCATGAGCTCGCCGAGGGGGAGCCCGCGCAGTGAGTCCACACTCCGGCCCACGAGCTGCGCGAAGTAGCCGTTGCAGAACTCGATGCCCCCCCGCTGGTCCGTGACGACGATGCCGGCCTGGATGCTGTCGACGATGCGCTCGTTGTAGGCGTGCAGGAAGCTGATCTGTTCCAGCTGGTCCCCGATGACCTTTTTCTCCTGGATGAGCGTGCTCACCATGCCGTGAAACGCCCCCGCGAGGAACCCGATGTCGTCGCGCGAGCGGATCTGCAGTGCCCCCACCTCGCCGGTGTCCATGTAGCGGTGCAGCCAGGCGCTGAGACGGCTGAACGGGGAGATGGCGAGGCTCGTGATCCCGGCGGCGACGAACAGCGAGGCGGCGAGCGTGACGAGGAACGCCGTGAGGTACGACAGGAGGACCGAGCGCACGTAGATCCGGTCGGCAAGGAGCGAGCGGAGCGCGGCGAGGTTGACCGTCCCCCCGCGTCCCGCCGAGAGCGGCTGCGAGAGCACGCTGTAGGGATCGTCGCCGAGGCGCACGAGGCGGGGCACGGCCGGCAGGACCGTGTCGAAGGACTGCCACGCGGAGGCGGCCGCCACGGGCGTGGAGCCCACGAAGAAGGCCACCTCGGTCCCCGTCTTCTCGAAGATCGCCTGCGCGACGCCTTCGTCGATGTCTGTCACCAGGTACACGCCGCGCGTTCCCTGCCCCAGGGGGATCGTGGTCCCGGTCACGAGGAAGAGGCGCGTGGCGCCGTTGCCGTACTTCACCGAGACGAACTGGTTGCGGGGGAAACGGTAGTCCGCGGGTGCCAGGCGGGCCACGGGAAGGTCGGTCCCTGCCCCGCTCACGCCCGCCTTCTCGTCCACCACGACGCCGCCGGGGTCGTCCACCAGGACGATGCGGTCCGCGCTGGTGAGGCTGATGGAAGAGCGGACCAGCTGCCGGGCGCGCTCGGGGTCGACGCTGGCCGCATCCTGCTGGAGAAGGAAGGAGAGCTGGAAGAGATCCGTGTAGAGCCGGTGCTTGAGCTCCTCCACGTAGGCGCGTGCGCGCGCCCAGCCCGATTGGAGCTCGGCCTCGCGCGACGCCCGCGTGGTGGAAATGAAGGACGTGAGGGTGAAGGTACCGGTCACCGCGATCTGCGCGAGCAGGGTGACCAGGATACCCCCGAGAAGCTTGGTCCTGAGACGCATCGTCGTCCGGCGGACCCGCGCGCGTCCCGCCCCGCGAGAGGACGCTCCCGCGGGTCCGCCTTCGGGCCCTCCTACTTCCGCGCGCGCCGCGTGGTCACGTCGAAGATGACCGCGATGGCGAGCACCGCGCCGCGCACGATGTACTGCAGCGAGATGTCCGTCTGCATGAGGTTCATGCCGCTGGTGAGGGACATGTAGACCAGGGCGCCGATGAGGGAGCCCATGATCTTGCCCACGCCGCCGGCTGCCGAGACGCCGCCGATGTAGGCCGCGGCGATGGAGTCCAGTTCGAAGAGGTTGCCCGCGGTGGTCGTGGCCGACTGCAGGCGGGAGGCAAACAGGATACCCGAGAGCCCCGCGAGCATGCCCATGGAGCCGAACACGAAGAAGGTGAGCTTCTTGACGCTGACGCCGCTGAGCTCGGCAGCCTCAGGGTTGCCGCCGATGGCGTAGATGTGGCGGCCGAGGACCGTGCGCGTCGTGACGAAGTGGTAGATGGCCACCACGGCGAGCACGATGAGCACCGTCCACGACATCCCGTTGTACCCGGCGAGGACCCAGGTGATCAGGCCGATCACGATGGAGATGAACACCAGCTTGATCACGAACATGTCGCCCGGCAGGACCTCGAAGCCGTAGGCCTTCTTGCTGCGCCGGCCGCGGATCTGCCCCATGATGTACAGCACGATCCCCACGGCCCCGATGAGGATGGTGAGCTTGTGGACCCCCGGGATGAGCGCGTCGGGGGGCAGGATGTCGGGGATGTAGCCGTTGCCGATGGCGTTGAAAATGGCGTTGGGGATGATGATGGTGCCGGTCTTCAGCGTCACCAGGAGGAGGGCGCCGCGGTAGATCAGCCACCCGGCGAGAGAGGCGACGAAGGACGGGATCCCCAGCTGCGCCACGGGCGTTGCGGTGAGCAGGCCCGCCGCGATCCCCAGGACCAGGACCAGCGGAAGGACGACCCAGACCGGCAGGCCCCAGGAGACGAGGGCGATGGCCGCGATGGCTCCCAGGAAGCCCGAGAGGAATCCCACCGAGAGGTCGATGTGGCGGATGACGATGACCAGCGTCATGCCGACCGCGAGCACCGCTATGTAGCCGGTCTGGTTCAGCAGGTTGCCGATGTTGCGCGAGGAGATGAACAGCGGGTTCTGGATCGTGAAAAACGCCATGATCACGACCAGCGCGATGTACATGCCGTACTCGCGGATGTTCGCCCGGAAAACCTTCGTCAGGTCGTTCCTCGTCACGGGGCCCTCCTTAGGCCTTCCACGGTACGCCGCGGAAAAGGATGTCGAGGCACGGGTGTACCCGTTCGGCGGGTACGCCGTCGGCCTCGAAAACTCTATCGCGTCGCCATGTGCATCACCTTCTCCTGCGTCGCCTCGGCAACGGGGAGCTCACCGGTGATGCGCCCGGCGGAGATGACGTAGATCCTGTCGCTCATGCCCAGGACCTCGGGGAGCTCGGAGGAGATCATGATGATGCTCATTCCCTGCTCCACCAGCTTGTTCATGATGGTGTAGATCTCGTACTTCGCGCCGACGTCGATGCCGCGCGTGGGTTCGTCAAGGATGAGGAGGTCCGGCTTCACGAAGAGCCATTTCGCCACCGACACCTTCTGCTGGTTGCCGCCGCTGAGGTTCCCCACCGTCTGCTCGATGGACGGGGTCTTGATGGAGAGCGCGGTCCGGTACTCGGTGGCGACCTTCACCTCGGCGTTGACGTCGATAACCCCCCGGGCGGCGATCTCGCGCAGGTTGGCAAGGGTGATGTTCTGCTTCACATCCTGGATGAGGATCAGCCCGTTTTTCTTGCGGTCCTCGGTGGCATATGCCACCCTGCTCATGATGGCCTCGTGCGGGTGGTGAAAGGCCTGCGCCTCGCCCCGCAGCGTGACGCTCCCCGACAGGCGGAAGTGGTCCGGGTTGCCGAAAATGCTGCGGGCAAGCTCCGTGCGCCCCGAGCCCATGAGCCCGGCGAAACCCGACGATCTCGCCCTTGCGCACGGTGAAGGAGATGTCCTTGAGAATCTCCCGCCCGAGCTCCGCGCTGTACGCGCTCCAGCCCCGGACCTCCATCACGACCACGGGGGACTGAGCGTGCGTCCGCTTCGGAAACACGTTGTCGATTTCGCGGCCGACCATGTGCTTGATGAGGACGCCCTCGGTCACCGGGGCAATGGAAGCGTCGAGGGTGACCACGGACTGCCCGTCGCGCAGCACCGTCACCGTGTCGGCAATCCCGATGACCTCGCGCAGCTTGTGACTGATCATGATGCAGGTGACGCCGTTCTTTTTCAAATCCCGGATGATGGCGAACAGGTTCTCGCAGTCGTCCTCGTTGAGGGCCGCCGTGGGCTCATCCAGCACGAGCAGGCGCACGTTGCGGCTGAGGGCCTTGGCAATCTCCACGAGCTGCTGCTTGCCCACGCCCAGGTCGCGGACCTTCGCCTCGGGGCTCACGTCCAGGCGCACGCGGCGCAGCATCTCCCCGGCCCGCTTGATGGTCTCGTTCCAGTCGACCATGATGCCCCGGCGGATCTCGTGGCCGAGGAAGATGTTCTCGTAGACCGTCATCTCGGGAACCAGGGCGAGCTCCTGGTAGATGATGGCTATGCCGGCACGCTCGCTGTCGGAGATGCCGTGGAACTGCTGCGAGGCCCCGCCGAGGACGATCTCCCCGGTGTACTCACCGTAGGGATACAGGCCGCTCAGCACCTTCATGAGGGTCGACTTGCCGGCGCCGTTCTCGCCGACCAGGCAATGGATCTCCCCTGCGGCCACGGCGAAGCTGACGTTGTTCAGGGCCACGACGCCGGGGAACGTCTTCCTGATGGATTTCATTTCCAGAAGGGGAGTGTTCATGTCCGTGGCGCCTCCCGGGGGTTGATATCAGAAAGCAGAGGATACAGGAAGAGCGGTGTGATGTCCACCGCTCTTCCGTGGGAAACAGTTCAGGATCGGGCCGCGCCTTCCGCCCATCCCTGGGCTCGGCGCGGCTCGCCATCCCTGGCTAGGACAGATTCCCTTGAACTCGCTTGCCGGCCAGTAGCCGGAGTCGATGATCGCGGCCTTCACGTTGTCCTTCGTGACCGTCACGATGGCCGAGGGCTTCGCGGGGATGTCCGCCTTGCCGTTGTTGTAGGTCGTGGTCTTCTCGGGCGCGCCGCCCTTGAGGTACGCGACCGCGGCGGCGATGGCGTCGTTGACGAGCACGCGCACGTCCTTGAGCACGGTCATGGACTGCTTGCCGTCGATGATGTACTGGATGGAGGCCTTCTCCGCGTCCTGGCCCGTGATGTAGTACTTCTTCACGGCCTTGTCAGCGGCGAACGCATCGGCGATGGCGCGGGCCGTGCCGTCGTTCGGGGCGCAGATGTACACGGTGCCCTTGTCCGCGGCCTTGGCGGCCGTGAGGTTGGACTGCGCGAGGGTCTTCGCGGTGTTGAAGTCCCAGTTCGTCGTGACCTGGCCGATGATCTTGGCCTCCTCGTCACGCGAGAGCTCGGCCTTGCCCTTGAGGTTGACCGCTTCGCTGGAGTTCTTCACGACGAAGGTGCCGTCGGCGATCTTGGGCTGCAGGACGCTCCACGCGCCCTGGAAGAACAGGAACGCGTTGTTGTCCGACGCGGCGCCCGCGTACAGGTACAGGTTGTTCCCCTTGCCCTTGGCATTGTCGGAGAGGTAGGTGCCCCACGCGGCGCCGACTGCAACACTGTCGAAGGTGACGTAGTAGTCAACCGACGCCGTGTCGCGGATCAGGCGGTCGTAGGAGATGACCTTCACGCCGGCCTTGTGGGCCTTGTCGGCCGCGGCCGCTGCCGCCGTGCCGTCCTGGGGGCAGATGATGAGGACCTTGATCCCCTGGGTGATCAGCGAGTCGACATTGGCGCTTTCCTTCGCCGAGTCGCCCTGGCTGAACAGGATCGAGGTCGTGTAGCCGGCCGTCTTCAGCGCGTCCTGGAACCGGGTCTCGTCCTGGATCCAGCGGGGCTCATCCTTGGTGGGGAGCACGATGCCGACCTGCACCTTGGGGCCGGTGTTGCAGGCAACCAGGAAAGCTGCCGTGGGCAACACGACCGCGGCCAGCGCGATCAGCATTAATATACGTCGTTTCATTCTTGGAGTCCTCCTTACGGCTTCTCTATGCAATTTTGGTGCCACAGTTCCGGAAATTTGCGATAATCGTAATACCTTCTGGAGTAAGTATTTAGATAGAGCATGCGCCGCTCCCGCGGATCTGGGTGGTGTACTTTTGTTACCTTTCCTATACAGTGAGTGTGACCCCGCCGAAACACAAGGGGATGGAAGGTATCCGGGCCCTTGGCAACGGCCATAAAAGAAACCACAGTAGTCTCCATGCGCTTGATACCCGATGTCGCGGACATGGCAAAGAGCAGGGACTGGACGCAACGGTTCTTCTCTGAGCCCGCCCACATTCCCGTCTCGCTCAAGCTGGATGGCAAGCGGGTGGCCGGAATCCGGCCGGCTGGAAGCCATCCATCACGGCGCGGCGTGTCGATGCCGCCGTCACGGAGAAGACCTTCGCCGGCACGGATCCGCAGACGGGCCTCGCGGTCCGGATCGAGTGCGCGGAATACGCCGATTTCCCCGTCGTAGAATGGACCGCGTGGCTCACCAACACGGGGCAAGCGCCCACCCCGATCCTCAGCGACATTCTCGCGCTGGATGCCTCGTTCGACGGCAGCTCTGCCGTCCTCTGGAGCTGCAACGGCGACTTCTACAGCGGCGAAGGATACTCCACAAGGGAGTCAGCCCTGCGGACAGGGGACGAGCAGCGCTTTTCCCCTGCCGGGGGCCGTCCCTGCGACCGCGCGTTTCCCTACTACAGGGTCGTCTTCGGGGGATGCGGGCTTTCCATTGCGATCGGGTGGCCGGCGCAGTGGTCGGCGTCGTTCACGGGTGCCGACGGGGCCGTGCACGTCAGGGCCGGCCAGGAGAAGACAAGGCTGCGCCTGATGCCCGGTGAAACGATTCGCACGCCGCGCATGACCGTCATGTCCTGGACGGGCGATTCCGTGCGTGCCGCAAATCTCTGGCGCCAGTGGTACCGCGCTCACCTTCTGCCCCGGTCCGGCGGCCAGCCGTTGGGACCGCTGCTGTCCGGCTCGGGCACGGACGAGGGCGAGGAGTTCACGGCAGCAACCGAGGCGAACCAGGTGCGGTTCATGGATCGGTGGACCCAGCGCGGTCTCCCGTTCGACGTGTGGTGGATCGATGCGGGCTGGTACCCGTGCTTCAACACGGCCGAGCAGAAGAGGCGATGGACGATGACGGGCACCTGGGAGCCGGACCCCGATCGTTTCCCCCGCGGCCTCGGGCCCGTGTCGCAGCACGCTGCCCGCAGCGGGGCAAAGCTGCTCCTCTGGTTCGAACCGGAGCGGGTGCGCCCGGGAACGGCCCTGGAACGGGAACACCCGGAGTGGCTCCTGGGCCGCCAGGGCAGCCCCGACCTGCTGCTGAACCTGGGCATCCCGGAGTGCAGGCGCTGGCTGACGGAGCACGTCTGCCGGCTGATCCGGGAGAACGGCATCGGGATCTACCGCCAGGATTTCAACTTCGAGCCCCTGGAGCACTGGCGATCGAGCGAACCGGAAGACCGGCAGGGCATCAACGAAAACCTGCACGTGCAGGGGTATCTCCAGTACTGGGACGACCTCCTTGCGCGGAACCCGGGGCTGTGGATCGACTCCTGCGCGTCGGGAGGCCGACGCAATGACCTGGAGACCCTGCGCCGCTCCGTGCCCCTGCACTACTCGGATTTCGGCTACGGTGACCACCCGGTGAAGCTTTCCTTCCACCACGTGATGTTCGAGTGGATACCCTACTTCAAGGAAACCACGCTCTCGTGGGACCGCACGGGGAAAGCGCGCTACGACACCGACGTGGACAGCTTCGCGTACCACTGCGGGCTGGGACCCATGATCGCGCCGGCCATCGACATCGCTCGAGACGACTATGACTTCGAGCTGATGCGGCGCCTGCTCGGCCTCTGGCGGAGGGCCGCGACGCTCATGGTGGACGGCGACTACTACCCGCTCACCCCGGTCCACCGCTCCGCGGAGATGTGGGTGGCGAGACAGTTCGACTGCCCGCGCACGGCCCGGGGGGGCGACAGCCCCGCCCGGGGGTTCCTCCAGGCCATCCGCCTTCCTGCGTGTCCGCGTGAAACCCTCGTCGTGCATCCGCAGGCCGTCCAGCCGGGCGCACGGTACGTGTTCGAAAACGCGGAAACGGGTGAGCGCAGGGAAATGGCCGCCGAGGATCTCGTGCGCGACGGGTTCGCGTTTGCCCTTCCTCCACGGGAGGGCGCGCTCTGGTTCTATCGAACCGCCACGAATCCTTGACTTTTCGCCGGGGCGGCCGTATCGTGCAAACGAATTTCCTTCCATAAAAGGAGTCATCGATGAGCACGCTCATCATCGGGACCGACTTCGGCACCGACTCGGTTCGCGCCGTCGTCATTGACACTGCCACCGGCAAGGAGCTTGCCAGCGACGTCGCCTGGTACACCCGCTGGGCCGCCGGGAAGTACTGTGACCCCGCGAAGAACATCTTCCGCCAGCACCCCCTGGACTACGTCGAAGGAATGGAAGCAGCCGTGAAGGGCGCCCTCGCGAAACTGGGCAAGACCGCCGGAAAGAGCGTGGTCGCCATCGGCGTCGACACGACGGGCTCCACGCCGTGCGCGGTGGACCGTGCGGGCACGCCCCTCGCCCTCACGAAGGGATTCCAGGACAACCCGAACGCCATGTTCGTGCTCTGGAAGGACCACGCGGCGGTTGCCGAGGCCGAGCTCATCAACACGGTGGCGCGCGGCTGGGGCGGCACCGATTTCACCAGGTACGAGGGAGGAGTCTACTCCTCGGAATGGTTCTGGTCGAAGATCCTCCACGTGCTGCGCGTGGACCCGAAGGTGCGTACCGCGGCGTGGTCGTGGGTCGAGCACTGTGACTGGATGCCGGCGCTCCTCACGGGCAGCACTGACCCTCTCACCATGAAGAGAAGCCGCTGCGCGGCCGGTCACAAGGCCATGTGGCACGCCGAGTGGGCCGGTCTTCCGCCGGGGAGTTCCTCGTGCGCGTCGATCCCCTGCTGCGCGGCCTGCGCGGGCGGCTGTTCACCGAGACACAGACGTCGGACAGGAGCGCGGGCGGCCTCACGGCGGCCTGGGCGAAGAAGCTCGGCATTCCCGAGGGAGCGGCGGTGGCGGTGGGAGCCTTCGACGCTCACATGGGTGCCGTGGGCGGGTGCATCACGGACGGCGCCATGGTGAAGATCATGGGCACCTCCACCTGCGACATGCTGGTGGCCCCGACGAAGGCCGTGGGCAGCAGGTGCATCGCCGGCATCTGCGGCCAGGTCGACGGATCGGTGGTCCCGGGCATGGTCGGCCTGGAAGCGGGACAGTCCGCGTTCGGTGACGTCTACGCGTGGTTCAAGGACCTCCTGATGTGGCCGCTCGAAGCTGCCGCGCCGAAAAGCGCGAAAGCCCTTCGCGGGCAGATCGATGGGAAGCTGCTGGAGGTCCTTGCGGTGGAAGCCGCGAAGGTCGATCCCGCCGAATCCACCGTGGCTGCCCTGGACTGGCTGAACGGCCGTCGCACTCCGTTTGCCGACCAGACGCTCAAGGGCGCCATCGTCGGGCTGGGCGCTGGGCACCACCGCGCCGAAGATCTTCCGCGCCCTCGTGGAGGCCACCGCGTTCGGCTCACGGGCCATCGTGGAGCAGTTCCGCAAGGAAGGCGTGCCGGTGATCGGTGATCGCCCAGGGCGGCATCGCCCGCAAGAGCCCGTTCGTGATGCAGGTGACCGCCGACGTGCTGGGCATGCCCATCCGCGTCGTCGCTTCCGACCAGGCCTGCGCGCTGGGCGCGGGGATGCTCGCGGCCGTCGCGGCAGGCATCTACCCCTCGGTCGGCGCCGCGCAGAAGAGGATGGGGAGCGGGTTCGACAAGACATTCTTACTCCGGACAGGAAGCGAGCGGCCGGATACACGAAGCTCTACGAACGTTACGCGGAGCTGGGCAGGAGCCTCGAGCCTCTCCTGCGCGCGCTGTGAGCCCTGCGGCCGGCGGCCGCTCTGCCGGGAAGCGCCGCCTCGCGCTCCTTCGTGAAGAGGTCCTCGCGGCGAACCTCGCCATCGTGGAGCGGGGCCTCGTTGTCGCCACGTTCGGCAACGTCTCGC
>CAVYIU010000014.1:0-178800 GCA_963768665.1 uncultured Spirochaetota bacterium
GGAAGCGCCGGGCACCGGGAGCGCCCTTCAGGCTGCCTTCAGCAGGCTACGCATCGCCTCCGGTTGATTGGCTTTAGTTCGGCCCATGCCGTCGCACAGTCGATGGCAGCATGCACCGGGCCGTGCTACGCTCCCGCCATGGCAGCACGGCCGCGCATTTTCGTCACCACGCCGGCGGGCGTCGTGTTCGATACGTTCTTTCCTGCCGAAATCCGGGCGCGCCTGGAGGAGCTTGGGAAGGTCCAGTGGAACGAGACGGGTGACAACCTGTCGCCGTCCGACCTTGCGAGACGCCTCCCCGGAGTGGACACCTGCTTCACGGGATGGGACGCGCCGCGGTTCGACGCCGAGGTCCTGCGCGGCGCAGACCGGCTCAGGCTCCTCGCGCACACGTGCGGATCGGTCGCGAAGCTGGTGAGCCCGGAGCTGTACGACCGGGGCGTGACCGTGGTGAGCGGCAACCGCGTCTTCGCGGAGTCGGTGGCCGAGTCGGTCATTGCGTACGCGCTGCTCGCGCTGCGCCGGCTGACCGACTGGACGCGCGAGGTGCAGGAAGGACGCTGGATGCCGATCGAGCATCACACCGAGGGGCTCCTGGACCAGTCGGTCGGCCTGGTGGGATTCGGCGCCGTGGCACGGTGCCTCGTGCCCCTGCTCCGCGCCTTTCGCGCGCGTATCCGGGTCTACGATCCTTTCGTGTCCCCCGCCGTCTTCGCCGAGCACGGCGTGGAAGCCGCCGGCCTGGAGGAGGTGGTCACGCGATCGAAAATCGTCTCCCTGCACGCGCCGCGCACGCCCCAGACGGCGAACCTCATCGATGCGAAGCTGCTCCGCCGCATTCCGGACGGGACGCTTTTCATCAACACGGCGCGCGGCAGCATCGTGGACGAGGCTGCCCTGGCGGCGGAGCTCGCCACGGGCCGGTTCATGGCAGTGCTCGACGTGTTCCAGGTCGAGCCGCTGCCTGCCGATTCTCCGCTGCGGGGCCTGCCGAACGCAATCCTCGTCCCCCACATGGCGGGTCCCACCGTGGACCGCAGGCGTCTGGCAACGCTCGCAGTGCTGGAAGACGCGGAACGTCTCCTCGAGGGAAAGCCGCTGCAGCACGCCATCGACAGGGCGTATGCCATGGGGATGACGCAGTAGCCGCGTTGCTGACGGGCTCCCGGGCTCGATAGCATCGGTCCGCGGGTTTCGCTACCATGAGCTCATGCGTCTCTCACCGGATGTCTTCGCGCTTGACTGCCCGGTCGTGGTTCCGAGAATCGAAGCCTTCATCCGGGATACCATGCGATCGAATGCACCGCTCGGGCATTGCTCGTTCCTCTTTCCGGCGGCCTCGATTCGAGCACCGTGGCTGCCTTGTGCGCACGCGCTGTCGGCAGGGAGAATGTCACGGGGCTCATGCTCCCGGACATCAGGGGGAGCCGGGAGGCGGTCCGCTTCGGGCGGCTGGTCGTGAAGGAGCTCGGCATCCACGGGCACCTCATCGATACCACGGCCATCCTGGCCGCCGCAGGCGCGTACAGCTTCGTCGCGAACCTCGTGCCCCGACGGTTGCTGTCGCGCCTGGTCAGGAAGACGCTGGCAGGATCGAGAGAGAACCTCTTCCTCGAAGGGATCAAGGGCGGCGACGAGCCGTTCATGCGGCGCGCTTTTGCCTCGATCTATGCGCGGCAGCGGGCCCGCGTCGTGGTCACCTTCCGCTTCGCGGACCTGCACGGGCTCCTCGTGGCGGGGAGCGCCCACAAGTCGGAAGATCTCGTGGGCCTGTTCGTCAAGTTCGGGATCGACGACAGCGCCGACATCATGCCCATGAAGCATCTCTATCGCAGCCACATTCTCCAGGTCGCGCGTCATGTCGGCGTGCCCGGCGCCGTGATCGCGCGCACCCCGAACCCCGAGATGCTCCCCGGTGTCGAGGACAAGTACCTGGACGTCCTTCGTCTTCCCTCGGAAACGGTCGACCTGGCGCTCTTCGGATTGGAGCATGGGATGCCTGATAGTGACATCGCCGAACAGTGCGGGCTCACCACGGCCAGGGTGGAAGAAATCCGCGGCATCGTTGCGACGAGCGCCCACATGCGCTCGCCGTCCATGGGCCCGGATCCGCTGGCCCCTTGACCCGTCTCCTCCCCCCAGCGGGAAAGTCAGCCCGTTGCAGTCGCTCACGCTGACAGCACCCGCCGCCGCTGTGCCCTGACAGAAGCCACCGCGCAGCTGGCCCGTACACCGGCCATGCTGAACGCGTGGCTTCGCGGCCTCCCCGAGGGATGGCTCGCGGCGGGGCGCTCCGGTCAGGGGACATTTCTAAAGAGCCTGCCCGTGCGGCGGCGAACCTGAACTACCCGGGGCGCTGGTTCCGAAGTAGCATGGGCGAAAAGGAGATAGCCCATGCCAGACCAGCCTGCCACGAAGATCCGCACGCTCGAGATCACTGACCTGGAGCGTATTGCCCGCTACCGGCGCGCGGGCTACGGCGGCGCGATTGCCGACGTCCTGCTCCGGCTCGGCGTTCACAACACGCTCCTCTCTTCGCGCTTCAGGCCCCTGAAGCAGGGCATGCAGCTCGCCGGGCGCGTCCTGCCCGTGAAGGCTCACTCCCTCGTTTTCGACCAGCTTCCCAAGGCAGAACAGGATGCCATCAAGGCCCGCTGGGACGCGCAGGGCGGGCACCCGCAGGAGCAGATGATGCGGGCCATCGCCGAGGCCGAGGACGGGGTCGTGGTCTGCTATGACTGCGGGGGAGACGAGAGGATCGGGCACTGCGGCGAAATGACCTGCCAGCTCGCGCTGGCGCAGGGAGCACGCGGCATGCTGATGGCCGGCAACCTGCGTGACAGCCAGTACATCATCAGGATGCCGGATTTCCCCGTCTTCTCCTTCGGCGTCTGCCCGTTCACGGACAGCGAGTGGGCGATCACGGCCGTCAACGAGCCCATCTACCTGCCCGGACATCTCAGCCACTACGTCCTGCTCAGGCCGCGGGACTTCCTGTTCGGCGACAACGACGGCGTCCAGCTCATACCCGCGCACCTGGTCGACGAGGTGCTCCTCGAGGTCGAGGCGCTCTACGAGCACGAGAACAAGGTGCGCGCTGCCCTGACATCGGGCATGCCGGTCGCGGAGGTCTACAAGGTCTTCGGGGTGTTGTAGGGTCAGGCCGTCACGCTCACTCCGTGGCGCGCGCCTGCTTCGACGATGCGCTGCCAGATGAGATCGGGAAGGTCGAGGCCGTCCCTGGTGCGCGTCTCGAGCGTCTTCCATTCCAGCTCTCCCGGCACGAAGATTTCCCGCGTGCCAGGCGCCTTTTTCGCCTGCTTGGTCGCTTCCACCAGGCGGTCCGCCATGTCCTTGAAGCTCGCAAGGGGCTGGAAGGCGTCGATGTTGACCGCCATGATGACCGCGGAGAAGTTGGGCTCGTAGTCGGAGAGCGGCGCGCAGCTCATCCCCGAGAGGCCTCCGGACAGGAGCTCGATGAGGAAGACGAAGCCGTAGCCCTTGTGCCCCCCGAACGGGAGGAGCGCCCCGCCCCGCTGCCAGTCCGCGGGATCCGTGGAGGGGTTGCCATCCGGACCGACCAGCCACCCCACCGGCACCTGCTGACCCTTGTCCTGCGCCACCATGAGCTTTGCCACGGCAGCGGCGGATGTCGCGAAGTCGAAGAACACCGGCGGGTGCGAGCCCGCCGGCACTCCCCAGGCTATGGGGTTGCTGTTGAAACGCGGGCTGGCGCCCAGGTACGGCGCCACCGTACCGCCGGGCAGTGCGCCGGTTCCGAAGACCAGGCCCATGAAGCCCTCCTGCGCGGCGCGGGCGACGTACTCACCCATCCGTCCCGTGTGGGCGGAATTGCGCACCACCACCATGCCGAGGTCGTGCTGCCGGGCCTTCTCCATGGCGAGCGCGTTCGCCGTGTGCATGGTGACGATCCCCATGCCGAGTCCGCCGTCGATGATGGCCGTGGTCGCGGACTCACGGATGATGCGTGCTTCGCCTCGCGGGTTGACCGTTCCGTTCTCGAGGGACTCGACGTACCCGGGGAGAGCCCGTACGCCGTGGGAGTCGTGGCCGACGAGGTTGGCGAGCACGAGGGACTCCGCCACCTGCATGGCCGGCGCGCTCGGCGCCCCGGCTGCCTCGAGAACGTCCGTCGCGACCTCGCGCAAACGAGGACCCGTGATATGAACCATGATTCCCTCCTGCCGCGCCCGGAAGACCATTGTCTCTGGAATGGCCGTCATTGCAAGCGCCAACCTGAAAAATGCCGTGACGCGCCTGCGCGCGGCTCGATTCGACCCGGGCCGCGAATCGCGTTACCTTTGTCCTCGCAGCGTTTTCACGAGGAGGTGTCATGAAGTATCGCAGCCTGGGCAGCACCGGCATGAAGGTTTCCGAGATCGGTTTCGGCGCATGGGCCATCGGGGGCGGGTGGGGACCGCAGGAGGACGCCGAGTCGCTGAAAGCCCTGCACCTGGCCATCGACAGGGGAGTGACCTTCATCGACACCGCGGCCGGCTACGGGAACGGCAGGAGCGAACGCCTCATCGGCCAGGTGCTGAAGGAGCGCAAGGAAGAGATCCACGTCGCCACCAAGACGCCGCCGACAGCCGGGTACTGGCCGCCGTCGCCCTACTGCAAGGCGGAGGAGCGCTACCCCGAGTCCTACCTGCGCCAGAGCGTCGATGAACGCCTCAAGAACCTCGGCGTCGAGCGCCTCGACCTCCTGCAGCTCCACACGTGGACACGGGCCTGGAACCGCGATGCCGTTCCTTTCCACGTGCTGGCGAGCCTCAGGAAAGAAGGAAAGATCAAGGCAGTCGGGGTCTCCACGCCGGAGCAGGACCAGAACGCGGTGATCGATCTCATGCGCCAGGGTCTCATCGACACCGTCCAGGTGATCTACAACATCTTCGAGCAGGAGCCGGCCGCGGAGCTCCTGCCCGTTGCCCGCGAGAAAGGCGTGGGCGTGATCGTCAGGGTCGCCTTCGACGAAGGGGCGCTCGCGGGACGGCTCACCCCGCAGACCCGTTTCGACCCTGACGATTTCCGCACGCGCTATTTTGCGGGTGACCGCCTGGAGCGGACGCTGAAGCGCGTGGCCGCCGTGGAGTCGGACATCAAGGGCAAGGGCTACACGCTGCCCCAGGCCGCGCTGAAGTTCGTCCTGTCGCACCCTGCGGTCAGCACGGTCATTCCCGGCATCCGCAGCGTGGCGCAGGCAGCCGCGAACACGGCGGTTGCCGACCTCCCCGCAATGCCGGAAACGCTCCAGCAGACCCTGCACCGGGACAACTGGCTGCGCGGATTCTGGTACGAGGGGAAGTGATCATGCGACCGGACGTGTCTCTCGAGTTTCTCGTGGAGGGGAAGGTGCTTTTCGAGAGCACCGGCAAATGGCTGCACCCTTTGTTCGACCTCGAGCGATTCCTGGAGGGAAAGGGCGTGGATACGGCGAAGGCCGAGATCCACGACAAGGTTGTCGGCCGCGGCTCGGCCTTCCTGATCGTCAGGCTGGGCATCCGCACGGTGCACGCCGGGCTGCTGAGCCGGCTCGGCAAGGACGTCCTGGACAGGGCGGGGGTCGTTTCCACCTGGGACGATCTCATCGACCAGATCGAGTGCAGCACCGAGAACATCCTGCGCGCGGTCACGGATCCCGAGGAGGCGTACCCCATCCTTGCGGGGCGCGCCCGCACGTCAGCGCCCCCGCCGCGGCAGGCCCTCGCGTAAGGGCCGCGCGACAGTCCCGCGGACTGTACAGCCAGGGAGACCAGCGCGACTGCTGCCCAGCACGCGAGCCCGAGGAGTATCGGATGGACGCCGTGTCGTTTCTCGATGACACGCTGTCGACGCGAACATGACTGCCGGGCCGCGCCCGACGCCCTATCATTGTCACATGAGACTCCCGTGCACGATCATGATCCTGGCCGTGCTCGTCGCCGCCGCGGCGGCGGCAGAGAGCGGGCCCCCGGTGGGACGGTCCGTGCACCGGCTCCCCCTCCATTCACCCGGCGCTGATCACGTGAACTACCTTCTCGACGTGCCACCCGCCTACGCGCGCGAGCCCTCCGCATCGTGGCCGCTCATCGTTTTTCTGCACGGCAGCGAGCAGCGGGGGGACGACCCGTCACTCCTGGACGGCATGGCGCCCCTCGCTTTTGCCGACCAGGAGACGGACTTCCCCTTCATCGTCGTCGTCCCCCAGTGCCCGCGGAACACCGACTGGCAGCCGCCGATGGTGAAGAGCGTTATCGATTCCGTGGAGGCCGGCCTGAGGATCGACAGGAGCAGGGTCTACCTGACCGGGTTCAGCATGGGCGGCCTCGGCACGTGGCAGACGGCGGCCGATTATCCGGGGACCTTCGCCGCGATTGCGCCTCTCTGCGGCATGAGCGATATCGCCGACGTTCCCCGGCTGAAGGGCATCCCTATCTGGGTGTTCCACGGGGCGCAGGACCGCAACGTGCCGGTGAGCGAGTCGTTGAGAATGGTGGCAGCCCTGCGCGGGGCGGACATCGACGCCAGCCTCACCGTCTATCCCCACCTCGCGCACGACTGCTGGACCACAACGTATGGGGATTCCCGCCTGTATCTCTGGTTCCTCGAGCATTCGCTGTCAAGCGACACGAGCGTCGCGTCGACCGGCTCGCCGGGGTGAACGGGCACCGGCGGAAAGTGACATATGTCACTGACCGGGCGCCTCGCGGCAGGTAGCTCCCGGGTCATGGACAGCAAAACGATACTGTACGTCGCCATGGCAGCGGTCGCGGCGCTTCTCGTCTTCCAGCGGCTTCGCGCGAGGAAGGCGCCGCCCGCCCTGGTGAGCGAAAAAATCCGTGCCGGTGCCTGGATCATCGATGTCCGCTCCCCCCAGGAGTTCGCGGGCACGTCGTATCCGAAAGCGAAGAACGTGCCGGTCGACGTGCTGCCGACTCAGATGGGCGACCTGCCGAAGGACAAGCCGCTCGTGCTCTCCTGCGCCTCGGGGATGCGCAGCGCGCAGGCTGCGCGCATTCTCAAGCGGGCCCGCTTCACGGACGTCGTGAACGCCGGAAGCGTGGCGGGCATGCCCCGATAGTCCCATGCCGCGGCGGCTTTCCCTGCCGGGCGACAGGGACGCGGACAAGGTGGTACGGTGAGGCATGGGCAAGAAACTCGTGCCGTTTCTTCTCTTCCCGCTCGTCCTCGCGACGGGGTTCCTCGTTTCCTGCGCGAGCAGCCCGGTCGCCCTGGCTGCGAAGTACGCGACCTTCCGGGCGCAGGACAAGGGGGCGCATGATGCCGCGGCATCCGGCTTCTCCCAGCGGGACCTGCAGGTCGCAACGGTGCGCTGGCATTTCGTCGAGGCGGGGAACCCGACAGGCCCGACCGTTCTCATGCTCCACGGGCTTCCCGAGAGCTGGTATTCGTGGGCCAGAGTCATTCCGCTGCTCGACCCGGGTTTCCACTACATCGTCGCCGACATGAAGGGCTACGGGCAGTCGACGGCCGCCGACACCGACTACAACTGGCATACCGTCGCGCGACAGACCCTCGAGCTCATGGACGCCCTGAAGGTGGACACCTTCTTCATCGTGGGACATGACTGGGGCGCGCTCATCGCGAGCGTCATGGTATCCGACCACCCCGAGCGCATCCGCGGGTTCGTCCGCATGGAAGCGGACCTGAAGTACACGCCTGGCCAGAGCCTCGACGAGCTCTACGCGCGGAAGCCGCAGTGGAAGCTTTTCCAGGATACAGCGAAGGCGGTCGCCCTCCTGCGCGACGCGGGGCCCTTCATCGACATGGTCTACCCGCCCCGCATGAAGACGCCGTTCCGCAAGGCGGACAGGGACTACTTCGTCTACGAGTTCTCGCGCCCGGGTGTTGCCGAGGCCATCGCCAACTACTTCAAGTACGAGAACTGGGACCTGGAAGCGGCGGTCACGAAGATCGCACAGAACACGTTCCCCTTCCCCGTCCTGCAGCTCCAGGCGGACGGGGACCCGTCGCAGCCGGTGTCGAGCTTTGCCGACGTGCCCGCCCTGTTTCCCAACGTGCGGCTGGAATGGATCACGAATGCCGGTCATTTCGACAATCTCGACCAGCCCGCACAGGTAGCGGGAGCGATCAACCGCTTCCTGGCTTCGCGCTGAGGCCGGGGGAGACAGATGGGGTCCCGAGCTGTCCGCGCCATCACTGCCGCCGCCATGTCCCTCCTTCTCGGCTCCTGCCTGACGGTCTCTTTTCCAACCGCGGCAGCAGCGGGCCTCCATTTCCAGACCCGCGCCATGGACATCCCCGCGGGAGAAGACTGGATACACGTGGGCCAGGCCCATGAGCTCATCAACGTGAAGGAGCTCCTCGTCGTCATCGGCGGCGGCGCGAATCCCATGCCCGCCGCCGCGTGGGAGACCTATCATCCGCCGCTCCCCTGGATGAAGAACATCGAGCGGAACCTCCTCTTCAGCGACACCGTCTTTCTCCGGTCCCGCGCGCGCCGGAGGGCGCCACCGGCGAGCAGCGCTCCACGGTCCGCGAGATCTCGGGCCACACGTGGATCGAGCTTGCACAGCCCGTGGCCGTCGACTTCGTCCCTGCGGGAGAGAAGACCGACATCCTCACGCCGGCGCCGGGACACCTCGTCATCAAGACGATCATCAAGGCGCAGCTTCTTCGCTTCACGGGATCGATGTACCAGCTCACGGACAACAGGGGCAACTTCTACGTTATGCATGCGACGGAGACAGGCGTCCCGCGCCTGGACGTCGCACTCCCTGGCGGGTGGACGCTCAGGAAAGTGGCCCTCGCAGAGCCCCTCGTCATCGCACCTTCGCAGGGCGGCTATTACAACATCGTGGGCGATTGCTGTGGCCAGGGCTACCACCAGTACATCTTCGCCGACACAACGTATCCGGCAGGCTGAGCAGGCAGGGAATCATGAGACCACGCATGCATCCGCTTTGTGAGGTTCCCCTCGAGTCCGTGACTATCGACGATTCCTTCTGGTCCC
Source organism: uncultured Spirochaetota bacterium (assembly GCA_963768665.1). Classification (GTDB taxonomy): domain Bacteria; phylum Spirochaetota; class Spirochaetia; order SZUA-6; family Fen-1364; genus Fen-1364. The sequence goes on from CAVYIU010000014.1 coordinate 8,996, forward strand.
CGCGGCTGCGCCTGCTCCGCGAGGTGACCGTGCGGGAAGTGTTCTCCCGGTTCGAGGGCGCCGATGGCGGCGCGTTCCAGAACTTCGACTGGGTGAAGGAAAAGAAGCACGGCACGCACGTCGGCTTTCCATGGTATGACGGGCTGATCTACCAGACCATCTGCGCCGCCTCAAAGCTCCTGGCGAAGACGCCCGACCCCGTCCTGGATGAACGCCTGGACGGCTACATCAGGAGGATCGCCGACGCGCAGGCCGCGGACCCCGACGGCTACCTGAACACCAACACGACGCTCCTGTTCCCCGACAAGAAGTGGGGAACAAACGGCGGGAATCTGCGATGGCAGCACGATGTCTACAACGCAGGCTGTCTCGTGGAGGCCGCGGTCTACCACTACCGGGCGACAGGGAAGACGAGCCTCCTGGACGTCGCGGTGAAGTTCGCGCACGGCATGTGCGCGTCCATGGGCCCCGCGCCCCGGATGAACGTCGTGCCGGCCCATCCCCTCCCCGAGCTCGCCTTCGTGGAGCTGTACCGCCTCTTCAGGGGCAGCCCCGGGCTGCGGGCTTCCTACCCCGGCGCGGAGCCGGAGAGGTACCTGTCACTTGCCCGGTTCTGGATCGACAACAGGGGCAACCACCGCGGCAGGGCGAACTACGTACCGGCGATGCGGGAATACGCGCAGGATCACCTGCCGGTTCACCGGCAGGGAGAGGCCAAGGGGCACGCGGTACGGGCAACCCTCCTGTACGCCGGGCTGACGGCGGTCGCGGAGGAGACGGGGAGGAGCCGTTATCGCCGCGCGGCGCTCGCCCTCTGGGACAACGTGGTCACGAGGAAGCTGCACGTCACCGGGGGCGTGGGCGCGATGCGCGAGGAAGAGATGTTCGGACCCGACTTCTACCTTCCCAACGACGCGTACCTCGAGACGTGCGCGGCAGTGGGCATGGCGGCCTGGAGCCACCGCATGACCCTTGCCTTCCGGCACGGCGCATACGCCGACGCCCTGGAGCGCTCACTGTACAACAACGTGCTCTCCGGGCTTTCCCTCGACGGGAAGCGGTTCTTCTACCAGAACCCGCTCGTCTCCCGGGGTGACCATCACCGATGGGAATGGCACAGCTGTCCCTGCTGTCCCCCGATGCTGCAGAAGCTGGTCGCGGGGATCGGAGGGTTCCTGTATGCCCATGACAGCCGGGCAATCTCGGTCAATCACTACGTGGGGGGGACTGTGACCATCCCCTGGCGCGGAACAGCCGTGGCGTTGCGGCAGGATACCCGCTACCCGTGGGACGGTCACGTCACCCTCACGGTGGACGTCCCGTCACCCCTGCGGTTCGGCATCCGCCTGAGGATTCCCGGGTGGTGCGAGAGCTTCGCGGTATCCATCAACGGCGAGCAGCAGGCCCGCGCCGCGACGAAATCGGGGTACGTGCTCCTCGAGAGGACATGGAAACAGGGCGACTTCGTCACGCTGGACATGCACATGCCGGTGGCCCTGCTGGAGGCGAACCCCTATGTCGAAGCGGACAGGGGCCGGGTGGCGATCGTGAGAGGCCCCATCGTGTATTGCGTAGAGGAAGCAGACAACGCGGAGGGCGTCATGGACCTGCGGCTCCCGACGGACCCCCGGCTCACGCACGAGTTCGTTCCGGGCCTCCTGGGCGGCGTGAGCGTGGTGAGGGGGATGGCCGCTGATGGAAAACCGTTCACGGCGATTCCCTATTTCGCCTGGGACAATCGGGGCGCGGGATCCGGCCCGGCTCCGCACAACGCGATGATGGTCTGGATCTCCAGGGCAGGCACATGGGACGCCGTCAACAACGTCTGGTCCCGGCCGGATGACCTGCGAAGCTGGGAAGACCGCCTCTACCGGGTCTGCTGGGTGGCGGAGGAGCCTCCGCTCCCGCACGCCACCATGCGCCTGCCTCCAGGGCCGCGAGAATACAGCGCTCGGCGTTCGCCGTGAATGTCGGGGTCTGCCGCTGGTCAGTACGCGAGGAGGGAGTCGATGAGATCGACGGCCCCTCCCGCGGAGCCGATGGACGCGTCGGACGTGCTGAAGAGAATTTCGAGTGCGGACCAGTGATCCGGCAGCGCGCTGCGGCGGATGACCCGCAGGAGGTGGTCGCGCAGCTCGTCCCCGGCGGCAGCGAGGGTGCCGTCCAGCACCAGGACGCGCGGGTTGGTGATGCTCACGACGCCCGCGATGGCAACGCCCAGCAGCTCGAAAGCCTCCTCCACGACCAGCCGCGCGAGGAGGTCGTGCTCGGAAGCCGCCTTCAGGACCAGGGGACCGTGAAATGGCAGGAGCGGCGGACAGAACGCTGCGGCTGTTCGCCGACAACGCCTCCCTGCACCGCCGCACGACGGCCGGCAGCGCCGCGTGCGCTTCCAGGCACCCCAGGCCCCCGCAGCGGCAGGGCTTCGGCTCGCGCGTGGAGATCTTCAGGTGACCCAGCTCCCCCGCGGAATTGTGCGCGCCGGCGATGTAGCGGCCGTCGAGCTTCAGGCCGCAGGCTATCCCCTCGCCGTACTCCACGTAGAGCAGGTCGCGGACCGGCCGTGCCAGCTCCAGCCGGTCGACGGCTTTCACCTTGGCGATGCCGCTGCCCACCAGCCGCACGGGGAGGCCGCAGCGGTTGCGCACGGCGTCGGCGATCGGCACCTCGCTCCAGTCGTCGAGCAGGGAAGAGCTGATGGTCATGCCGCGCTCGCGGTCGACGATGCCGGGGTCGACAAGGCCGACGCCCACGCACCGCCCGGGGGTTCGCCCCGCCGTCTCCAGGAGTCGTGCCGAGAAGTCGGTGATGAGCTGGATGCGGTCCTCGCGCGTTCGCGCGCCGAGGTTCGTGTCTTCCACGATCGACAGGTGTTTCCTGCTCGCCAGGTCGAGGACAACCCCGCGGATATGGGTCGCCGAGTACTCGATGCCCAGCGCGTAGCCGAACTCCCCGTTGATCTCCAGGCCGTGCTTCCGCGGGGTCCCGACGTGTCGGCGAGCTTCCGCTCGACGACGAGCCCCTCGTCCAGGAGCACCGAGACGGCCCTGGATATGGCGGCATGCGTGAACTCGGTCTGTTGTGCGAGAGCGGAGCGCGAGACCGGGGAGGAGTCGCGGATGGCACGAAGGACTGTCGAAAGGGTGCGGGTGCGCACCAGCGTTTTCGTCACCGGGAAACTATCACTTGTTCATCAGCAGTTGTCAATAATGCGTTCATATTTCCGAGCAAAAATCGCTGCTGTTTTGCTTGTTGACAATTGAGTATGCCCCCAATAGCATCGCCTGAAATGAGAAAACTGCGCATCGGGTGCGGCGGGGTGGGTCGACGCGGGCGGGACCTGGTCGCGAACGCGCTACGGGTTCCCGAGTGCGAGATCACGGCACTGTGCAACCTGGACCGGGCGGCACTGGAATCGTGCCGCTCGCGGCTGGCGGCTGACGCTCACCGCTCCTCGCAGGAGCAGGGAGGTGTCCCTGTCGCCATCACGCCTGGCATGGACCTCTGGGGGTCCGCCGGATGATCCGCATTACCGAGCCTCGCAACGGCGCCGTGCTGAATCACCGGCACGGACGGGCCACTCCCGGGGGGCTGGAGATCGCGGTCAGCGGGCAGGCTCCCATCGGGCACCTGGTGACGGTCAACGGGGTGCACGCGCGGCGTGACGGGCCCCTGTTCACGGCCCCCGTGGCCCTCGGAGAGGAAGAAATGGACGTCGTGGCAAGCTGCCGCGGCGCGTTCGGTGCCTTGGAGCACCGGGTCCGCGTGGTCTGGGACCGGTCCTCGTTCCCGCGCTACAGATTCGCCGTGGACGACTGCTCGTTCTTCCTGCGGGACCTGGCTGCCCGCCGGCCCCGTTCCCTCTTTGACGGCGGCCCGTTCCTGCCCGCTCTCCGCGGCCTGCACCAGGAGTACGGGACGCGTTTCGTTCTCAATCTCTTCTTCCAGACACCCGAGGCCGACTTCTCTCTGGACCGTTTTCCCGCGCAGTACCGCTCCGAGTGGGCTGACAACGCGGACTGGCTCAGGCTGTCGTTCCATGCCCGGGCCGAGTTCCCCGATCGCCCCTACGAATACGCGGCGCCCGAACGGCTGGCAAAGGATTTCGACCAGGTGGCGGAAGAGAGCATCCGGTTTGCCCGGTCACTCCAGCTGGTCGCCGCCCACGGTGATCCACTGGGCCATGCTGCCCAGGGAGTCGCTCCCCATCCTTGCCGCGCGCGGCGTGCGCGCCCTCAGCGGGTTCTTCGTACCCTATACCGGCAGTAATTACGTGAAGGACGAGGAGCGCGCGGCTGTGCCGTCGCTGCACTGGGACCTCAACTACCACCTGGACGAGGAGAGATCGGAGTACCTCGCGCACCACGACGCGCTGAAGGACTTCGAGAGCGGCATCGTCTTCTCGCGGGCGGATATCGTCTGCAACACCACGCCGGTGGATCGTGTCGCGCCGACGCTGGGTCCACTCGCGGAAGATCCGGACACCGCGGAGATCATGGACATCTTCACGCACGAGCAGTACTTCTGGCAGTCGTACCACGCCTGGCGGCCCGATCACGTGGACCGGTGCGCGGCCGCCATCCGCTTTTGCGCGGAGCGCGGGTACCGCCCCGTCTTCCTCCACGAAGGTTTCCTGGGAGCCTGACCAGCGCCCCAGGCCCGCGTGGCACCCCGGTCGAACGGGTTGCTCTGCTGGTTGTGCAGGTGGATCCCGCCCCGCTTCATGCGCTCCCAAAGACCTGCACGTCGAGGTCCACCTCCGAGACGATCACCACCTTTTCCAGATACTCCCCGTCACGCCATGCGCTGACGGTGATCCCCTGCCCCGCGGCGACATTTTCGAAATGGCTGACGCCGGCGCCCGTCCCAGGGGTCCCCCTGAAAAGGGTGATGCGGCTTTCGTTGTCACGAGTGTCAATCCACCTCCTGCTGTCATTCCTGTTGCCTTCCCCCTCGAGTCGTGCAAAATGAGAATTCGCTCCCTCGGCATCAAACTGAGAACTGCTGCACGAACGGGGCAATGGATATACCCGTCACCGTCGCTGGGCTACAGTCACGGCAATGAGTACGACATTCCCGGAACGGCAGGTTCTCCGCGATCTCGCGGAGCGCTGGCAGGAAATCGCTGCGCGGCCCGTCATGGCCGAGCGGAAGCGGCTGTGGACGGCGCTCAAGGACCTGCGCCCCGAGCGGCCCCTGTTCCTCTTCGAGACGGGTCTCCTCGAGGACTACGTGGCGCCGGGGGAGCTCACCTGTGCCAGCCCCGACCTGCGCGAGGTGGAAGGCCGCATGCGGCTGGTGATCCGTCACGCCGAGGAAGTCGGCGACGACCTGGTCGTCGAGCCGCGGATGACCCTGTTCTGGGACGTGGAGCAGTCCGACTACGGGGTGCCGGTGGACTGCACGCGCGCCGTGGACTCGCAGGGCGGCTCGCAAGGTTACCACTACAACCACCCGGTGCGGCGCCCCGAGGACGCTGCAAAGCTGCAACCGCGGACCAGGCGCGTGCTCAGGGAGAAAACCTTCGAGCGCAGGCGCCTGCTGGAAGACCAGTTCGGGGACATCCTGCCTGTCGAGATCCGGGGCATCGGCGCTCCCCTGCCGGCGATCACCGCGGACCTCTTCCGTCTCATCGGGAACGAGAACCTCCTCACCTGGCCGTTCGATGCGCCGGAGGTGCTCCGCGGGATCGTCAGCTACCTCCGCGACGACCGCCTGGCGCACTACAGGTGGCTGGAAAGCGAGGGACTCATCGCCTCGAACAGCGACAGCCAGCTGGTGGGTTCCGGAAGCCCCGGGTTCACCACGTCCCTCCCGTCGGCCGACGCTTCCGCCCCTGCGCGCCTGCGGGACATCTGGGCCTGGGTGGAATCACAGGAAACCACGATGATGTCACCGGCGATGTTCGCCGATTTCTTCCTGCCGGCGATGGCGGAGGTGGCCGCGCTGTTCGGGCTGATCTATTACGGCTGCTGCGAGCCAGTCCACGATCGGTTCGAGCTCGTCGCCGCAGCCATGCCGCACATCCGCGCGGTCTCCGTCTCGCCGTGGTGCGACCAGGAGCGCGTGGCGGCAATGCTGGGACGCGCCCGCGTGTTCTCGCGGAAGCCCCGCCCGTGGCTGCTGAGCGGGGCGCACGCCGACTGGCGCGGCGTGGAGGAAGACCTGGACGCCACCCTCCGCGCGGCGCGCGACTGCTGCCTGGAGATCATCTGCAGGGACGTCTATCGCATCGACGGTGATCGGCCGCGTCTTCGGCGCTGGGCGGACCTCATCCGCTCGCGCGTCGGAGGCGCCTCCTGGTAAGCCCGCCGCGGCACCCCCGGGGGGGCCCCTATTGGTGCTGCGCCTGGCCCGCGGGCGCCTCTCCCGTCTGCGCCCGTCCCGTCATGGGAATGAAGTAGGTCGCCATGTCCCGGTGCGAGTGCACGTGCCCCTGCGCATCCTTCGTGAAGACGTAGAGGTACTGGGTCTTGTAGGGCTGGCCGATGGGGATGACCATGCGGCCGTTGTCGTTCAGCTGCTCCAGGAGCGGCTGGGGCACGAAGGGCGCCGCGCAGGTGACCAGGATGATGTCGAACTTCTTCCCGGCGTCCGGCCACCCGTAGAAGCCGTCGCCGACGCGGGTGTGGACGTTGGAGTATCCCAGCGGCGCGTAGATCTTGTCGACCTTTTCCCCGAGCTCGGAGATGATCTCGATGGAGTAGGCGTCCTTCACGATCCGCGAGAGAAGCGCGGTCTGGAACCCGCTTCCCGTCCCGATCTCCAGCGACGTGTCCGTCGGCTTGGGATCCAGGATCTGGGTCATGTACGCCTGGGCCCGGTAGTCGCTGATGTAGGATCCGAAGCCGACCTGCCAGGGCCGGGGCTGGGATTCATAGGTGGCATCCACGAGGCTCGTCCCCTGCTCGTAGTTGTACATGAAATATTCGCGGGGAACTTCCTCGAATGCCTTCATGACCCGGGGGTCCACCGTGCCGAGTGACTTTTTCAGGTAATCCGCTATTCTCGAGAGGTAGCGGGGCTTGCGTTCCTGCAGCTGGCTGAACTGATCGGCGGTCATGTCCGCGGTGCGGCCGCTCTCGACCATCCGCGCCTCGGCGGTGGTGAAGTCCCACGCGCTTCCCTGCGAGGCCGCCGCCGGATAGATGAACAACAGTGAACCCAGCAAGATGATTGTTGTTTTCATGAACACTACTCTCCCGGTAGAAAAACTATGAAGCACGGGGCCGTGCGGCAAGTCCGCGGGTCAGGCTTGACATTCGGAGGCTCCCGAGAATGATGGGCGGGGCCAAGATGAAGCGTTCCGCGGGCGCTCTCGCTGCTTTGCTGCTCCTCACGTCCCTCTTCAGCCTCTTCCTCTGGGGCGACACGAGCCCCGTGGCACGGGGAGCCGGCACCTCCCACGGCCTGGCCGTGCAGAAGACCGCCCTCGGTGACGTCATCAGTCTCCAGCTCGCCTCCGCGCCCTTTCCGCATCCCGACCGCCGGAACGGCTACACGTACGACCAGGTGCTCTATCCCGCCAACCCGCATTACAGCGATCCGTCGGTGAGGGTTTTCGTTCCGCGGGGCTACCGCGCGAAAGGCCCCGTCAACCTGGTGTTCTTCTTCCACGGGTGGGACTCCTCGATCGACGACGCCGAACAGAAGTTCGACCTGGACCGCCAGTTCGCCGAGAGCGGGGTGCAGGGGCTCCTCGTGGTGCCGGAGCTGGCAGTGAACGCCCCTGATTCCTTCGGCGGCAAGCTGGAGGACAAGGGCGGGTTCGTACGCATGGTCGGCGAGCTGCTGCACGTCCTCGCGGCGAACGGGGTCACCAGCAGCGAGAAGCCCGGTACCATCACGCTGGCCGGGCACAGCGGCGCCTTCCAGGTGATCGCCATCATCCTCTCCAACGGCGACCTGGCCGACAACATCCGGGAGGTCTTTCTCTTCGACGCGGTCTACGCACGCATCCACCAGTTCGCGTCGTGGATCGAGAACCGGGGCGGCCGGTTCGTGTCGGTGATCTCGGCCGGCGGAGAGGAGACGACGGTGGTGGACGACCTGATAGCGCTGCTGCGGGCTGACAAGGTCCCCGTGGAGGTGGCGCACGACAGCCTTGCCAACGACAGCTGGATCCTGGGGGAAAGGATCGTCTTCCTCCAGAGCGACTCTGACCATTACGGGGTAATCGTCGACCGCGACGAGTTCAGGCGGATCCTCGCCGCTGGCTCCGCGCATTGGCGCTGACGGAACGCAGCGCGGAGCTGATCGTCTGCAGGAAACGCGCGCACTGCTGAAGGCAGCGCTGGATAGGGGCGGTGAAACGACTTTATGATTCAGGATCGGACAAAATGACCCAATAATAAATGACTAAATAGATCATTTATTATTGTTGCGTTTTCAATAAATCTCGACTAAATTTATCTTATCTGGACAGGAAAGCCAGCACGCTGCTGCCAGGTGAGGTCACAAATGACGGACTTCGTTGTTCGAGTAGCGGGAGAAGCAGGAGAAGGTCCCACCACCATCGGAGACTTCCTCGCCCGGTCCGCTGCACGCAGCGGCTACAGCGTCTATACGTTCCAGACATTCCCCGGAGAGATCCGCGGCGGACACGCCTACCTGCAGACCAGGATCTCCGAGGAGACCACGCTCAGCTGCGGCAACAGGCCGGACATCCTCCTCGCCTTGAATGCCGATGCGTTCGACCGCTGGGCGTCACTCGTCCCCGCGGGCGGCCTGGTCATGTACGACTCATCGCGGTTCCACGTGCCGGGGGAGCATCCCTTTCGCGCCGTGGGAGTGCCCGGTGAGAACCTCGCCGAGAGCGAAGTAGGGAACAGGATCGCCCAGAACGTCGTGATGTTCGGCGCACTCGCCGGCCTCGCGAACCTCGACCGTGACGTCGCGGAAGACCTGATCAGGGATCGATGGAAGAGCAAGGGTGCTTCCGTCGTCGCCGGCAATCTCAAGGCCTTCGACGTGGGCATGCGCTTCATCCGCGAGCAGAACTTCTCCTTCCCCGCCGCCCAGCTCCCGCGCCGCAGCGACGGCGTGGAGCGCGTCATCCTCACCGGCTCGCAGGCCATGTGCCTCGGCGCCGTGGCGGCCGGGATGCGCTACTTCGGCGGCTACCCCATCACCCCGGCGACGCAGATCATGGAGTGGCTCGGCCGTCACCTGCCGGCGTTCGGCGGCTCCGTGATGCAGCTGGAGGACGAGATCGCGGCCATCGGGTCCGTGGTGGGCGCGAGCTTCGGCGGCCTCAAGGCCATGACCTCCACGAGCGGCCCCGGCCTTTCCCTCATGGTCGAGATGCTCGGGCTTGCGACCATGGCCGAGGTGCCCCTGGTTGTCATCGACGTCCAGCGGGCAGGTCCTTCCACCGGCATGGCCACGAAGACGGAGCAGGGCGATCTGAACCTGGCCCTCTACGGGGCGCACGGTGATGCGCCGCGCGTGGTGATGGCGGCCACGAGCGTCGAGGACAGCTTCTACACCACCATGCATGCCTTCAACCTGTCGGAACGACTCCAGGTGCCCGTGATCCTCCTCTCCGACCAGGCGCTCACCACCCGCATCTCCTCGGTCCCGAAGCTGGACCCGGCCCGGGTGCCGGTGGAGAACCGCGTGACGTTCAACGCCCCCGGTGCGAACGGCGGCGCGTTCCAGCGCTTCCGGCTGACGCCCGACGGGGTGAGCGCTGCCGCGGTCCCCGGCACACCCGGGGGCATGTTCACGGCAACGGGCCTGGAGCACGACGAGAGGGGCAACCCGAACGCCGAGTCGGCCAACAGGGTCGCCATGCTGGACAAGCGTGCGCGCAAGATGGCGCTTGCCCTGCTCCGGCAGGACGAGCTGGTGCGCTGGTGGGGAGACCCCGAGGGGACCATCGGCGTGATGGGCTGGGGCAGTACCGAGGGGGTCATCCGCGAGGCAGTCGCCATGGCGCGGCAGCGAGGCCTGCGGGTCATCGCGCTGCACACCCGCCTCCTCCAGCCGCTCCCGCTCGACCACGTGCGCCGCCTCTTGCGCCAGTGCAGGCGCGTCCTGGTGCCGGAAAACAACCACTCGGGCCAGTTTGCCCGGTACCTCCGGTCGCAGGACCTCGGGACGTGGGACGGCGAGATCGTCCCATGGAACAAGGACGACGGGACACCGTTCACACCAGAGGAGATCTTCAATGGCATCTGCAGCATCGCGGACTGAGATTCTCGAACAGATCGTCGAGCAGGCCGCCCCGAGCGGGCCGCACCTGTTCAACAGCGGCCTGAAGCCGGTCTGGTGCCCGGGGTGCGGCAGCTTCGGCGTCCTCGGGACGTTGCGGAAGGCGCTCGCATCGCTGGACCTCAAAGCCGAGAACATCATGATCACCAGCGGCATCGGGTGCTCGTCGCGCATGGCCGCCTACATGGGCACGTACGGCTTCCATACCGTCCACGGCAGGGCCGTGCCGATTGCGATCGGCGCCTCCCTCGCAAAGCCCCGTCTCACGCACATCGTCGTGGGCGGCGACGGGGACATCTTCAGCATCGGCGGCGGCCACCTGCCGCACCTTGCCCGGCGCAATCCGAAGATCGCCGTGTTCGTCCTGGACAACGAGATCTATGGCCTCACGAAGGGCCAGGCGTCGCCGACGACCCCGGTGGGGACCCGGTCCAAGTCGATGCCGATGCGCCCTGCCGAGCAGCCGCTGAACCCGGGCCTCATGTGCCTCGCCTACGACGTTTCGTTCTTCGCGCGCGCGTACGCCGGCAAGGTGCCCGAGATGCTCGCCATCATGCGAAAGGCGATCCAGCACCGGGGCACTGCCATCGTCCAGATCTACAATCCGTGTCTCACGTTCAACGACATGCGCGAGCCCTGGAACCGCCTTGTCGCGCCAATCCCTGGCGGCCACGACACGTCCGACCGGATGGCGGCCATGGCGCTGGCCGCGAGCGAGGAGCCGCTGTACACCGGCGTCTACTACCAGGCGGTGCGGCCGATCCTCCGCGACATTATCGAGGAGGCGCGCGGGCAGGTCGAGGACAGTGTTCCCTCCGACGTGACCGCGCTCATCGAGCAGTACGCGTAGGCGGGCAGGTCCCGGTGGTGGACCGCGTCACCAGTTCCGGCAGCAGGGACACCGACGCCACGGTTTCCCCCTTGATCATGCGGTGGATCATCTGGAAGACGAGCCGGCCGACGCCCTCCTTCGGCTGGGAGACGGTGGTAAGAGGAAGCTGCGCGATCCTTCTTCGGCGATCTCTATGCGCGCCTGAAGTCCCGCTGACAGCTGCCGATTCTCTGCTCGCCCTTCTTCACGAAGGACATTGCCCCTGCCGATTTCCCCCGGTTCTGGGAAGGCTTCCTCGATCGGCCGATGTTCGACATCATCGCGATGCAGGACGGCGTGGGCTGCGACCGCGACATCAGCCCCGAGGACATCCCGCACTACTACGCCCCGCTCCGCGACGTCCTGCATCGGAAGGGCATCACGTTCTGGAACAACGTGGAGACCTTCTCGTTCCATCCCGGCTATCGCAGGTCCAACAACGACAGGTCCAAGATCTGGCTCCATCCGGCGCCGATGGACAGGGTGGACAGGCAGTACAGGGCCGGCGCACCCTACGTCGAGTCCACTATCACCTGGGAGTACGGCCACTTCCTCAGCCGGAAGCAGGTCGGCCAGGACTGGTACGAGACGTTCAGGAAGTGGAACACGGCGAAGCCGTAGGGGTGAGCCGCGGGGCGTAGGCGGGGGCACCGGGGCTGCCCGCAGGCGGCTGCCCCGAGACATGCCTGGGGCAAGGAGTTCACGATGGGTTTCCTGCGCTCGCATTGGTACGACATGGGCCTCGGCCTGGCCGTGGTGACCGCGGTGTTCCTGCTGGTGGCCCGCCCGGAGGGAGTGTCGTTGCTGCTTTGGATCAGCCTGATTTCGCTCTTCCTGCACCAGGCCGAAGAATATCGTTTTCCAGGGACTTTCCCCGGAATGATGAACAGGGTCATGTTTGCCAGCAACCAGCCGGACCGCTATCCGTTGAACCCGAATACTGCACTGATCGTCAACGTCCTCGCGGGCTGGCTGACCTACTTCCTTGCCGCCCTTTTCGGCACCACGGCAATCTGGCTGGCAATCGCGGCTGTCCTCGTATCGTTCGGGAACTTCATTGCCCACACTTTCCTGTTTCCCATCCGTGGCAGGACGCGCTACAGCCCCGGGATGTTGACTGCCGTTGTCCTGTTCCTTCCGATCACGATCACCTTCTTCTTCCTGGTCATTCACAACAACATCGCGCGTCCTGTCGACTGGATCGTGGGCACGGTGCTCGGGATCGCGTTGAACTACCTTGGGATTCTCAAGGTGATCGATCTGCTGAAGAACAGGGACACGCCCCATGTCTTTCCAGGGAGAAACGTCCGTGTACACTGGGGACCTGCAGCTGCCCAGGACATTCGCTCTGCAGGTCCATGGCGGCAGACCTTCCGAAGCGCATCAAGGTCGGGCTGAACCAGGAGCGTGGCCTTTCTGCCGAACTCGAGCCGTTGCGCAGGTTCTCCTACGACACGGCACTTGCCTCTCGGCGGCCTCGAAGATAGCTTGCAGGCAATGATTCGATGGCTGTTTCTGGATATGGGGTGGACTCTCGTTGACGAAACCCGGGCGCATCGATATCGGTGGCAGACGGTGTCCGAGCTGCTCAGGCAGTGGAATCGCCGCCTCAGCGAAGCCGAGCTGGCGAGCCAGGCGGAGTGGGCGGCAACCCGCTTTGAACAGAGTCCGTTCCGTGCCGTTGTTGACGCGCTGGGCTTGCCCGGGCATCACTACCAGACGTTGATGAACACGGCCGTGTACCCGAAGGAGAGGGAGGAACTCTATCCGGAGACCCCTGCTGTTCTCTCTCAACTCCAGTCTCGCTACAAGCTTGCCGTCGTCGCCAACCAGCCTGCGGGGACAGAGTCTCGACTCGATTTCTGGGGCATTCGAGGCTGCTTTTCGGCCGTGGTCGTTTCCGCGGAGGCTGGATTGTCCAAGCCGGATTCCATGATATTCCTGCATGCACTGGAGATCGCGGGCTGCCGATCCGGGGAGGCTGTCGTCGTGGGCGACAGGCTGGACAATGACATAGGGCCGGCCAAACGTCTTGGCTGCACGACAGTCAGGGTGCTGCAAGGACCCCACCGCTTCCAGGAGCCGAGGAACGGGCACGAAGTGCCGGATCTCACTCTGCAGTCGATCGCGCAGCTCCCGGAGGCGTTGACAACAATCGAGTTGTCACGAGGGTAACGGCCCTGCAGGCGACGCCTTTCGGCCAACCTCGACGCGGACGGAGCGGCGGCGCGACTGAGCTCATCGCTGGATTGCCGGAGACCCGCTTCCTGCCTATCCTGACCGATCGTGGGGCCCGATCCGACAATCCGGGAGCTGCAGTCCGAGGAGGAATTGCGGAGTTGCGTCGGCCTCCTTCGAGTGGCGTTTGGAACCGTTGCACGGCAGTTCGGCCTCACGCACGACACTGCGCCGACGAATGCCGCTTTTGCCAATCTGGAAAACCTGCAGCGCCACCTGCAATCGGGCATGCGGCTGTATGGGATGTTTCTTGATACCGTGTTGATCGGATGCGTCGCCGTCAAAAAGTCGAAAGCCGGCGACGCTGTCTTCTCCGTCGAGAGACTTGCGGTTTCACCGGAGAGAAGGCACTGCGGCTTCGGGGGGCAACTTATGCAATTTGCCCTGGAAACGATTCGTGGAGCCGGCGGACGGACTGCGTCCATCGGGCTCATGGACAACAACGAGAGGCTGAAGGCATGGTACACAGCGCAGGGATTCGTCCAGCACGATCGCAGGAGGGTCGAGCATCTCCCTTTCAAAGTGTGTTTCATGTCCAGGGACCTTTGAAGACGGGGCGGCTGAGAACATGACGGAAAGGCTCAACCACATTAAGGGCAAAGTGAGCAGCGGACGGATCTCCGTCTACTACGCATGGTACGATCCGAAGACAGTGTACAAGTACGACACTGAAGATGCGCTTGAGGATTTTCTCTGGATGATAGCCGAGATCGAGAGATTGAGGGTAGAAGTCAATGACCTCCAGAGCCCCCGCTCTTCGGATTTGAAGGGGAAGCTGCCACGGGAAAGCGCGGCGGAAAACGCAGGAGCATCCGGAGATCCGAAGAAGCAGCGCGGCCGAAAGACGAAGCCTTGATTGCGGCGTGCGTCCTACCGTGCGCGGCCGAGGCGCTCGGTCATCCGGTCCAGCTGCGAGTGCTCCCGGGCCACCGACGGGAAATCGTTCAGGACCTGCTCCACCGTGGGGACTGTGCCCCACGACGTCACCGTGAAGACCTCCATCGCGTGGTTCGTCTCCAGGCCCAGCTCGCTGTTCTTCCTGTCGAACCTGCGGCGCATGGTCTTCTGCCAGTCCGCGGGTGAGGCCGGGGCCTCCGTGTCATGACGGCCCACCCACGGCAGCCACTCGGACACCTGGGACTGGTGGCAGTAGCTCATGGCGCAGACCTGCTCGAACTGCGGCTCCACGTCGACGGCGATGTCGTGCGTGTTCGCGCCGCGGGTGTAGCTGTCATAGACGTTGACGATCACCGGCACCTTGCAGGGTTTCGGCGCGGGGTCGTCCGACGGGTACTCCTCCAGGAACGCGTGCGGCACGTTGATCATGTAGGCCACTTTCCGCACTGCCTCCGCCACGGTGACGTGGTCGATGTGGATCCCGGCGAGGGTGTCCTCCGGCACCGGGGGGCAGAAGAGGTAGTCAGGCTCGAAATCGCGGATGGCCTTCCACATGGCGGCGAGCAGGTCCGCGCCGAGGACCAGGCACGCCTCCCGCGGCTGCTTCCCGTTGGGCAGGACGAGCGGCCGGAACTCGTATCCTCCCACGCGGGCCGACTCCTCCTGCTCCCTGCGCCGGAGCGCCGAGGTTTCGGCAGGGCTGCGGAAATGGTGCCCAGCCCTCCCGTCCGTGCTGACGATGACACGCGCCTGGAGGTCCTTGCCCAGCTTCTGCTTCCACGCGGTAAACAGCCCGGCTGCCGTGAACTCGAAGTCGTCGAAGTGGGCGTGCAGGGAAAGTATCTTCATGGCTTCTCCTTACTTGATCCCCGAGGAAATGTAACCGCGGACGAACTGCTTCTGGAACGCGACGAACGCGATGAACAGCGGGACCGTGACGATCATGGTCGCGGCGGAAAGCAGGCCCCACTGCGCGCCGATCTCTCCCATCTGCGTGAAACGAACGAGGCCTGCCGTGAGGGGGCGCGCCGCATCCGACTGGGTGATCACCAGCGGCCAGAGGAAATCGTTCCAATGGTAGGACAGGGACGACAGCACGATGGCGGCAAGCGACGCCCGCGAGGTGGAGAGGTACACGTGCCGCAGCTCCTGGTCCCAGCGGCAGCCGTCGATGGACGCTGCGTCGGCGAGGTCACGCGGCAGGGAGAGAAAGGTCTGGCGCAGGAGGAATGTCGCGAACGCCGAGCCGAAGAAGGGCAGCGCGATGCCGGGGATCGTGTCGTAGAGGTTCAGGAACCGGATCGTCGAGAAGTTGGGAACCAGCAGGGCTGCCGTGGGGATCATCATCTGCAGGAGGATGACGGTGAAGAGGAGCCGGTCACCGGCGAACCGGTAGCGGGCAAAGGCGAATGCGGCGAGGCTCGCCGTGACCACCTGGAACCCGATGATCGCCGCCACCTGGAGGATCGTGTTCAGGTAGTAGCGGCCGAACGGTGCGAGGGAAAGCGCTTTCTCGTAGTTGGCGAGGCTGAAAGAGGAATGGAAGAAGACGTTGCCCAGAGCGAACGGGATCTCCGGCGGCCGCAGCGACGCGCCCAGGGCCCAGAGCAACGGCGTGAGCATGAGGACGCTGATGACCGCCAGCGCGGCAAAGCGTACCGGCGCCACGACCTTACTTCTCATGGCGCTCGCTCACGAAGGTGTTCGTGGTGGTGAAGGCAAGCAGCACGGCGATCAGGAGAACAGTGACGGCGTCGCCGCGGCCGACATCCAGCCGGTCGAACCTGAGCTGCCAGAGGTAGTACAGGGGGAGCGTGCTCGTCCCGCTGGGCCCGCCCTGGGTCAGGACGAACACGTGGTCCACGGTCTGGAACGCACCGATGAAGGCGATGGTCGTGACGAAGAGGGTCTGCCGGCGGATCAGCGGGAGGATGACTCCCGTGAGGAGACGGGCCCCGCCGGCCCCGTCCAGGCGGGCCGCTTCCAGGAGGGACCGGTCGAGGTTCTGCAGGCCCGACAGGAAAAACAGCATGAGGAATCCCGCGTTCTTCCAGAACGCCACCAGCGCAACGGCGAAAAGCGACAGCGATGGATTCCCCGTCCAGTTCTGGGGGCCCGCGTACCCGAAGAAATGAAGGAACTGGTTCCAGAGTCCATAGCCGGGCGTAAAGAAGAACATCCAGATGGTGGCTGCGCTCACCAGCGGCAGGACTGTCGGGTGGAATACCGCGAGACGGAAGAAGGCCAAGCCCTTTATCTTGTTCTCGACGAGAAAGGCCAACGCAAGCGCGGTCACGAGCAGCACGGGGATGAGGATGAGAACGTAGAGGCCCGTGTTCGCCGCCATGCGGAGGAACTCAGGGTCCCTGAACAGGTCGGCAAAGTTGCCGAGACCGGTGAAAACCGGTACCTGGTACTTCGGGATGTTGAGCTTGTGCTTGAAGAGGCTCCCGACAAGCGATTCGCCCAGCGGGAGCAGGGTAAAAACGACGACAAAGAGGAGCGTCGGCGCCACGAGCAGGTACGGAAGTATCCGGTGTCGTTTCGTGGCGCCAACCTCTCGGGATGCCTAGCGGTAGTCCGCCAGCGCCTTGTTTGCTTCCGCCTGGGCGGCATCCATGGCGTCCTTCGGCGACTTGCCGCCGTTGAAGGCCATCTGCAGGTAGTTGTTGAAGACGGTCTTCACGCCGTTCAGGTTCTGGGTGGCCAGCTCGGGCTGGGCAGAGGCCAGCGCTGTCACCGCGTCGGCGGCCTGCGGGACCTGTGCCAGCCACGCCTTGAACTCGGGCGTCGACGTTGCGGAGGTCCGGTTGGGGATGTAGCCCGTTGCCTGGCTGAACGCCGCCACGCGGGACGGGTCGAGGAGGAACTGCGCGAAGGCGAACGCCGCCTTGCGCTGCTCGGGTGCCTGGCCTGCCGTCAGGTAGAGGTTCCCGCCGCCGGTGACGCTCGCCAGCGTGCCAGCCGTCCGCCCGGGCACTGCCATCACGCCGACCTTGAACTTCGCGGTCTTGAGGATGCCCGCGAGGCTCCCCGTCGTGTGCACGATCATGGCCGTCTTGCCGGCAGCGAAGTTCTGCGTGGAGGTTCCCCACGCCACCTGCACGCCCGGAGGAGTCGCCTTGTACTTCTGGCTCAGGTCCAGGTAGAACTGCACGGCGTCCACCACCTCGGGCGCGTTGAAGTTCACGGTGAGGTCGTCGGTGAACACGTTCTTCCCGGCGCCGATGGCCAGGGGCTGGAATGTCCAGTACGCGGTCTCCGTGGGGATCTCGATGCCCCAGCGGGTCTTGCCGCCGTCAACGGTCAGCGCCTGCGCATCCTTGCCAAGCTCGTCCCAGCTCTTCGGCGGGGTGAGCTTGTTCGCGGCAAAGAGGTCGGCGTTGTAATAGAGGACCACTGCCGAGCGCTGGAACGGGAGGCTCCAGAGCTTGCCCTTGTAGCGGGAGTTCCCCATGTAGGCGGGCAGGAAATCGTTCACGAACGCGGCGCCGCCGGGCGCGGCGGCCACGAGGTCATCGAGGCTATCGACGTACCGGGCGTTGACGAGGTCATAGACGTCCGTGGCGAGCATGACCGCGAGCGTCGGCGGCTTGGCGCCGCCCTGGATGGCGGTCTGCACGGCGGTCTTCACGTCGGGGTAGCCGCCGGAGAAGATGAGCGTCACCCTGACGTCGGGGTTCTTCGCCATGTAGTCCGAGGCCCAGCCCTTCAGCATGGCCGTGATCGGTGCGTCGACCGCCACGGGGTAGGCCAGGCTCACCTCGACGGGCGCCGCCGCAACCGCCGCCGCCAGGCCGACGAGAAGTGCCGCGGTGAGAAGTGCGAGTCGTTTCATGGTCCCTCCTTCGTAGGGGGCATCATCGCCTTGATCCCTCCACCAAGTCAACGCTCAGCTCCAGGCTGACGATGCGCACGGAGTCCCCCACCCGGCTCACATCGCAACGTGCCGGCACGCGCTGCCGGCGTAGGCCATGTCCGGCGTGGTGAAGGCGGCCCCGGCCCTGCCCCGTGCATCCACCGCCATGATGCCTCCCCGTCCGCCTGTCCGACGGTGGATGAACGCGAGGACTGCCTCCACGGCTTCCTGGGGGTCGTCTCCGCGCGTGCAGCGCTCGGAGACGGACTTGGCCGCGGCGGCGCGGACGAACGCCTCACCCCACCCGGTGCAGCAGACGGCAGCCCCCTCGTCGTCGGCATAGATGCCGCAGCCGATAAGGGGCACGTCCCCCACGCGGCCTGCCTTCTTGCCGCGCGTCCCGCCGGTGCTCGTCCCGGCGAAGAGCGTGAAGAGGTCCCCGGCCGAGGCACGCACCCCGAGCACGATGCCCACGGTCCCGCGCTTGTCCTGTTCGGACCGCCCGCCCTCGCGCGGGTCCACCTTCCCTTCTTCGTCGAAGAACACCCGGGCGTCGGGCCTCCCCGCCCGCACCCACGCCTCGTAGCCCTCGAACTCCCGCGCGTTCACCAGGGAAGCCGGGTCCACCGGCGCGAAGCCCTGCGCGAGCGCGAACCTCTCGGCGCCCTCGGCGATGAGCAGGACGTGGTCGGTCCTCTCCATGACGGCGCGCGCGATCACCGACGGGTTCCTGAACCGGCCGACGGCTGCCACGGCGCCCGCCCGCAGGTCCGCGCCCACCATGACGGCGGCGTCCAGCTCGGCCTTGCCGTCTTCGTTCAGGAAGCTACCCGTTCCGGCGTCGAACGCGGGGTCGTCCTCGAGGACCACGAGCGAATCGATGACGGCGTCCAGCGGCGGGGCGCCCCTGCGCAGGGCGTCGAGGGCCACCCGGTAGGAACGGCGGACGCCCTCGATGTGAGCCGGCCGAAGACTTCCGGGATATTCCAGGCGCCGCCATGCACCTGGATGACGAACCGCGGATCTGTTTCGATGCCCGGTCCCGTGTGAAAACATGCGGCCTCCTCGTGGGAGCATCGTGGCACGGGACGGGACGAGCGTTCAACTCGCGAGGGCTTCGCCCCGCTGTGCGAGGGCTTCGCCCCGCTGTGCGTTGACTCTCCGTCGCGGCGGGGATACAAAGCAATACCATGCATGTCGCCTTTCCCTACCCGGACGTGCCCCCGCTCACCGTTCCTGACGAGAATCTCATGGGCGTGTTCGCCGCGAAGGAGTGCAAGGCCTGCGGCGAGCCCGAGGAGATCGTGAGGGACGCGCTGGCGGCACCCATCGGCACACCGAGGCTCGCAGAGCTTGCCCGCGCGTGCCGGCCCGGCGGCGCCCGGAGCGTCCTCATCGTCGTGGACGACATCAGCCGGCCGACACCCATCTATCGCCTGATCCCTCCCCTGCTGGCCGAGCTCCATGACGGCGGCGTCCCCGACAGCGGAATCGAGTTCCTCCTTGCGCTGGGCAGCCACAGGTTCATGGCGAAGGCCGAGATCGATGCCAAGCTCGGGCCGCAGATCGCCGCCCGCTATCCCGTGCACAACCACGACTGGAAAGACCCTGCCGCCTGCGAGCTCATCGGGAAGACGACCCTCGGCGTCGAGGTATGGATGAACCGGCGCGTGGCGCGGGCCGACCTCGTTGTCGGCGTGGGCAGGATCATGCCGCTGGAGGTCTCGGGCTTCACCGGCGGCGGCAAGATCCTCGTGCCGGGCGTCTGCGGCAAGCTTACCAACGACGACATGCATTGGACGCGCATGGATGTGCCTGACGAGCTCGTCATCGGCACGCGCGACAACCCCGTGCGCGCATCCATCGACGCCATGGCGCGCACGGCCGGCCTGGACTTCATCCTCAACGTGATCATGGACGCCGGCGCGCGCATCCAGCACGCCGTGGCGGGGGACATGGTGGAGGCGCACCGCAAGGGCTGCGAGCTCGCGCTGAAGGTGCACTCGGTGAGCTTTCCGCGCGAGGCCGACATCGTGGTGGCGGACAGCTTCCCGTTCGACATCGAGTTCTGGCAGGCCAACAAGGCGCTGGACCAGGCGGCGCTGGTGGTCCGCAAGGGTGGCGCGCTGATCCTCGTCTCGCCCTGCACCGAGGGTTTTTCCGCCACGCACCGGGAGCTGATCGACTTCGGCTATCCGCCGGTCAAGGAGATCAGGCGGATGGTGGCCGAGGGAAAGATCGCGTCCAAGGTGGTGGCGGTGCACATGACCCAGGTGAGCAGGGTTGCACGGGAGAAGGCCACGGTGATCCTCGTGACCACGGGCATACCCGCCGCCGACGTCCGCAAGGTCGGGCTGGACTACGCGTCCACGCCCCAGGAAGCGCTCGCGCGCGCATTCGAGGTGACGGGGCCCCGCTCCCGCATAGCGGTGCTGCGGGGGGCGGCCGAAATGCTCCCTGTCGTGGACCCGGCCGCGGGAGGGAAGAGCTCATGAAGGAACGCACGCCCATCAGGGACAGGTTCAAGGGGAAGGTTGCCATTGTCACCGGCGGCGCATCGGGGATCGGCCGGGCGATCGTCGGCGAGCTCTGCCGCGAAGGCGCCGCTGTCTGCTTCACCGGCATCAGCGAGGCCGGGGACACGGTGGAAAAGGAGCTCACCGCAGCGGGTCACGCCGTGCTTTTCCTGCGCGGCGACATGGAAGACCATGCGTTCTGCAGAAGCATCACGCCCGCGTGCCTGCGCCGGTTCGCGAAGGTGAACTACCTCGTGAACAACGCGTTCTCCTTCATCGCCAAGGGCGCAGATGCCACCGTGGCGGAATGGGATCGCATGATGCGCGTTGGCCCTGTCGCTTATTCCCTGATGGCCGCGAGCGTCGTGGAGCCCATGAAGGCGCAGGGCGGCGGCGCCATCGTCAACATGTCAAGCGTCTCCGCGTTCATCGCGCAGAAGAACCGCTGGACCTACAACGCGGCAAAGGGCGCCGTGCTCAACCTGACACGCTGCATGGCGTATGATTTCGCGCCGGCGCACATCCGCGTGAACAGCGTGAGCCCCGGCTGGATCTGGACCCGGGAGGTCGACAAGGCAGCCGCGGTGGACGGGGGCGGCAGGGAGAAGTGGGACCCCATCTGGGGCGAATACCACATGCTGGGACGCTGCGGTGAGCCGATCGAGTGCGCGGGCCCCGTGCTCTTCCTCCTGAGCGACGACGCATCGTTCATCACGGCATCCGACCTTCCGATCGACGGCGGCTACAACGGCATGGGCCCCGAGGGCCTGGGGAAGACCACCGTGCTGGCAGGCTCGCAAATGAAGGCGCGGGATCCGAGGAGGACGCATGAGCAGGATCGTTGACCTCTCGCTGGACATCTATGACAAGGCGCCGACATTCTGGCCGGACCCGAAGACGGCCGTGCTCCCGCACCTGAAGGTGGAAAACCTCAAGTACAACATCACGCAGCTCATCATGAGCACGCACCTCGGCACGCACCTGGATGCGCCGTTTCACTTTTTCGACCAGGGCCGCACGGTGGAGAACCTGGACCTCACCCGCGGGTTCGGACCCGCGTGGGTGCTGGACTTCACGGGCACGGGCCCGAAGGCGGAGATCGGCCGCGCCGACATGCAGAAGCACGAGAAGAAGCTCACGCGGGGATCGCGCATCATCATCCGCACGGGGTGGGACACGGTCTTCCCCGGGGATCGCTACTTCACCGATTATCCCGGCCTCAACCCCGAGGCCTGCGCCTACGTCGTGGAGCGCGGGGTGGTCTGCGTCGCCCTGGACATGCCCTCCGTGTACGCGCCGGACTACGTGGTCGTCCACCACACGCTCCTGGGAGCGGAGGTGCTCATCGTGGAAGGTCTCGCGCACCTGGAAAAGCTGGAGGCCGAGCAGGTGTTCTTCTCGGCCCTGCCGCTTCGCATCAGGGGGCGTGACGGCTCGCCGTGTCGCGCCATCGCCCTGGACGGCCTGGGCGCGGCAGAGCTCGCGGCCCTGTCAGGAATAACGGCATGAAGCATGCCGCGGAGAAGTCTCATTTCAATCTCGTGGGCGGCGACTGGGTCGCCGCCAGCAACGGAAAGACATTCGACGACGAGAACCCCGCGAAGCGCGGCTCTGTCGTGGGCATCTTCCCGGCGTCATCGGTTGCGGACGTCCGCCGTGCGGTGGACGCTGCCGAGGCCGCGTTCCCCGGCTGGCGCGACACGTCGCTGCCGGATCGCCAGGAAGCCGTGGGCCGGCTGCTCGATCTCCTGCGCGGGAAGGAAGAGCTCGCGAGAATCGTTGCCATGGAAAACGGCAAGACCATCCGGGAAGCCCGGGGCGAGGTGGACTCCACGCTCCTGGAGGGCGCCTATCACCAGCAGCAGGCATCCCGCTTCTTCGGTCATGGTCTCCCCATGGGGACGCGCGGCATGTCCGGCTGGGTGCAGTACCACCCGCTGGGCGTGGTCGCCGTCATCTGCCCGTGGAACTTCCCCGTGAACGTGCTCTGCCGCAAGGCCATCCCGGCGCTCCTCACCGGCAACACGGTGGTCTTCAGACCGGCGAGCTTCACGCCCTGGTCGGGCGTGTACCTCGCGGAGCTTTTCGTCCGCGCCGGCTTCCCCAGGGGAGTGTTCAACTGCATCACGGGCGCGGGCAGCGAGCTCGGGGACGCGCTGGTGGAGGAACCGCGCGTGAAAGCCGTGTCGTTCACCGGCTCCACCGAGGTGGGCAGGCGGATCAGCGTGAAAGCCGCGGCGGGGTTGAAGCGGACGCAGCTGGAGCTGGGCGGGAAGAACGCTCTCATCGTCATGGACGATGCCGACCTGGATGCCGCGGCAACCGCCATCATGACCGCCGGGCTCGCCTGCGCCGGCCAGTGGTGCATCTCAACGAGCCGCATCCTTCTCCAATCAGGGGTGGCGCGCCGGTTCATCGACCAGCTCGCCGCGAAGTGTGATGCGGTCAAGCTCGGCGACCCCCTGGACGACTCCACCGGCATGGGTCCCGTGGCCGGGCCGTCGCAGTTCTCCCGCATCACGGATGCCATAGCGCTGGCCGCGAAGCAGGGCGCGCGGATGATCGCGGGAACCCCGGCAGGGGCCGGGGGCCCGGGCGGGCTGCTCGCGGAAGGATACTACATCCGGCCGACGCTGTTCGCCGACGTGACTCCTGCCATGACGCTGTTCCGCGAGGAGGTCTTCGGCCCGGTCCTCGCGGCCACCACTTTCTCGACGCTGGAGGAAGCTTGGCCATTGCAAACGACTCGGCCTACGGTCTTTCCTCCGCCATCTTCACGCGCGACATACGGGACGCGCTCGCGTACGCCGACGGGATCGAGGCGGGGCTGGCGCATGTCAACATCCACTCCGGCTTCAAGGAGCCGTCGCTGCCGTTCGGCGGCTGGAAGGAGTCGGGGTTCGGCCTCCCGGAGAACGACTCCACCGGCCTGGAGTTCTTCGTCAACCGCAAGGCGGTGTACGTGGCAGGCGGCAAGGCATGAGGATCGAGACGCGCGAGGGGGCGCCGGTCCTCCACAAGCTCTCCCGGGAAGAGGGAGACTGCGGAAAAGACGAGCCGGGGCGCCTCCTCTGGATGGCGCAGTCACTGCACCTCATCAGGCGCTTCGAGGAGACCCTGCTCGAGCTGAAGGCAAAGGACCTCGTGCACGGGCCCGTGCACACGAGCATCGGGCAGGAGGCCGTCGCGGTCGGGACCGCCTTCGCCCTGCGTGCCCACGACAGGATTACCGGCACGCACAGGGCGCACCACCAGTACCTGGCCAAGGCCATCGCAGCGCTCGTCCCCGAGGGCTCTGACCCGCGGGCGGGCCTGTCGGATGCGATGCACGACGCGGTGCGCGTGCTCCTCTCCGAGGTCATGGGCCTGCGGGACGGCTGCAGCGGCGGCCGCGGCGGCTCCATGCACCTGTACAACCCGGCTGTCGGTGTTGCCGGCACGAATGCCATCGTGGGTGGCGGCATCCCCATGGCCACCGGCGGCGCGTGGGCTGATCTCCGGAACGGGCTGGACTGGATCACCGTCTGCTTCTTCGGCGACGGCGCGCTCTACCAGGGGACGCTGCACGAATCGGCCAACCTCGCGGCCCTGTGGAAGATCCCGGTCATCTTCTTCATCGAGAACAACCAGTTCGCCGTCGCCACCTCGCGCAGGGAAGCCTGTCCGCCCGCGAGCTGGGCGACGTGGCCGCCGCCTACGGCGCGCGCGCGCTGCAGGTGGACGGGATGGATCCCCTTGCCGTGGCGCTGGCAGTCCGGCGGGTCCGCGAGCACAGGGACGGCTGGCTCCCCTGCTTCATCGAGGCCGAGACGTACCGCTTCTTCCACCACGCAGGCAGAACACCGGGCAGCGCGTTCGGCTACCGGGGAAAGGACGAGGAGGCCGCATGGCTCCTGCGTGACCCCGTGTCCGCTTTCCCCGCGCTCCTCATGCGGACCGGCATCCTCCGCGAGGACGAGGAACGCGCCTTGCGGCGACAGGCGGATGAATGCATGGCCCGCGCCGTTGCCGCGTGCACGGAAACACGCGCCGGGGTGCAGGTCGTGAAAGAAAGCCTCTGGCCGGATCCTGCCACGCTGGCGCACGGCCTGCGTGACGAGGCCGTGGGGTCCGCGCCGTTCGTGGAGTCCACGGACCTCCCGGGCACGCGGGAGCTCACCTACGTGGAGACGATCGCCGAGGTCACCGGCCGCTGGCTGGAGAAGGACCCGCGGGTTGTCGTGCTCGGTGAAGAGGTGGCGAACTTCGGCGGCGGCGCCTACAGCGCGACAAAGGGACTGCCGAAGCGCTTTCCCGACCGCGTGATCAACACCCCCATCTCGGAAGCCGGGTTTTCAGGCCTCGCGCTGGGGGCGGCCATGAACGGGCTTCGTCCCATCGTGGAGATCATGTTTTCCAGTTTCGCCCTCGTGGCGGCAGACCAGCTCTTCAACCAGGCAGGGCAGCTCGGCCATATATATGGAGGAAACGCGTCGGTCCCGCTCGTGGCGAGGACGCGCGTAGCCATCGGCCTGGGCTACGGGGCGCAGCACAGCATGGACCCGGCAGCGCTCTTCGCGCTGTTCCCCGGGTGGCGCATCTTTGCGCCTGCATCAGCGTTCGACTACGCCGGGCTTTTCAACTGGGCCATGCGCAGCCGAAGCCCCGCCATCTTCATCGAGCACCAGGAGCTGTACGCGAGGAAGTTCTCCGTGCCCGCGGGGCCGCTGGACTACGAGGTGCGGCCGGGCCGCGCCAGCGTGGTCCGCACGGGGAAGGACGTGACGGTCGTCGCGTACTCCATCACGGTCTCCCAGGCGCTCGACGCGGCGCGCGCGCTGGAGGCGGAGGGGATCGACGCGGAGGTGATCGACCTGCGCTCCCTGGACGCGGCAGGCACAGACTATGCAACGCTCGGCAGGTCGCTGGGAAAGACGGGCGCCCTTGTCTTCGTGGAGCAGGCACCGCTGTGCAGCACGCTGGGGCCGCGGATCGCGGCCGAGTGCCAGCGCCGGTTCTTCGACAGCTTCGACGCGCCGCCGGTCTTCGTGGCGGCGCCCAGCGTCCCCCTCCCGGTGTCGCGGCGGCTGGAGCTGGCGTGCATACCCACCGTGCAGGACATCACGGCGGCGGTGCGCGCGGCGGCGCGGCGCGAGGACCCTACACCCCGGAAGATGCCGTGAACCCGCCGTCCACGGGGACGACGATCCCCGTGACGAACCGGGCCTTGTCCGAGACAAGCCAGAGCGCCGCGCCGACGATTTCCTCAGGCTCGCCCAGGCGTGCCATGGGCACGTGGCGCAGGATCTGGCCTGTCCTCTCCGTGAACGCGCCCGTCTTCTCGTCCACCAGCAGGAACCTGTTCTGGTCGGTGAGCATGAAACCCGGCGCAACGGCGTTCACGCGGATAGACGGCGAGTACGTCCCTGCCATGTGCACCGCGAACCACTGCGTGAAGCTCGCGAGTGCCGCCTTGCCGTTGGAGTAGGAAAGCGCCCGGGTGATCGGCTTCAACCCCGCGATGGACGCGATGTTGAGGATGACCCCCTGCTTCTTCTCCGCGAATACCTTTCCCACGGCCTGGGAGCAGATGACCGCGCTCGTGTAATTGAGGTCCACCACGCGGCGCATGTCGGCCGGCTCGATGTCGAAGAAGGAAAGCTCCGGCGCCGTGGTGGTCTCCTTGCGGCTGCCACCGGCGCCGTTCACGAGAATGTCCACGCTCGTGTAGTGACGAAGAGTCTCCGCAAGGGCGCGTGCCACGCTCTCCTCGTCCGTCACGTCGCAGGCGACCGCCGCCGCGTCTCCGCCGGCCTCCCGGATGGCCCGTTCCTGCGCTTCCGCTGCCGGGCGCGAGAGGTCCCAGACGGCGACGCGCACGCCTTCCCGCGCGAGGGCGCGCGCTATGGCGCCGCAGATCGCGCCGCCTCCCCCCGTGACAACGGCAACTTTTCCCGTGAGATTGAGATCCATCCGCGGCTCCTATGTCTCGCGCAGCTCGCAGACCTCGCCGTCGGGACCGCGGAAATATGCGATCCAGACGCCGGGCCGGAACTCGACAGGCTCGTGGAAGAACGGCACGCCGAGCGCCGCCAGGCGCGCGTAGTCGGCGCGCGTGTCGGTGGACTTCAGCCCGACGTGGATGAGGCCGTGGTCAGCCTGGGTGCGATCCGCGGCGAGCTCCCGGCCCCGCGGCACCTGGTACTCGAAGACCTCGAGCATCGCCGCCCCCAGGACGAGGTGCGCTATCCGTGCCGCGCTGCCGGGGAGACCGTTCACGTCGCCCAGGCGCATGGACGGCGGGGACTCCACGATCCGCGTCAGCGTGAAGCCGAGCAGGTCACGATAGAAGGCGATGGAGCGCTCCAGGTCAGCCACGCTCAGCGCCACGTGCTCCAGTGATTCGATCACGGCGTGAGCCCGGTCTCAAAAGGCGCGAGGACCTCGCCGCCCGCGCTCGTCACCACCACGTTGTCCTCCACCCGCATTCCCCCGATCTCGGCAGAGTAGACCCCCGGCTCGACGGAGAAGATCATGCCCTCCTGCAGCACGAGATCGCTCGCCGGGGCGATGGAGGGGATGGGCTCGTGGTAGCGGAAACCGGTACCGTGACCGGTGATGTGGAAGAACTCCTTCTGCAGCCCGGCGGCATCCAGCACCGAGCGCGCCGCGGCATCGACGTCCTTCGCGGCAACACCCGGGGCGACCCTCGCAATCCCCGCCTGCTGGGCGCCGAGCACCAGCCGGTGGATCTCGCGCTGCCGCGCCGTCGGCTCGCCGGCCACCCTGGCGCGCGTCCTGTCGCTCCACAGCCCGTCAGCAACGACACCCAGCTCCAGGAGCGCGAGCTCTCCGTCGGCGAGCCGACGGGTGGTGGAGATCTCCATGGGGCGCCACCCCTGTGCGGTCTCCTCGCACCCCGCGGCCACCTGGGCGAATGCGCGGACACGCTTCGCGCCGTGATGACCGGTTCCCCTGGTCATGACGGCGTGCTCCACGGCAGCCACCAGCTCGACGCCGGTGCGACCGGGCGCCACGGCGTCCTTGAAAGCCTGCAGGCCGAAACACGCAATCTCGTTGGCCTTCCGAATTGCCGCCACCTCGCCGGCAGTCTTCCGCGAGCGCAGGCGGAAGAGGAGATCCGTTGCGTCACGCAGGCGCCGGCCGCCCAGGGTCTTTTCGAGCATGGCCATGGTGAGGCGGGAGGAGAGGAACGACTCGGAGGCGTTCCACGCGGAAGCCATTGTCCCGAAGCTGCCCTCGTACCCGGCCGTCTTCCATCCTTTGCCCCGGGCTTCTTCCACCAGGCAGCGACTCACGGACTCGTCCATGTCGCCGTCGGCCAGGGTGCCGGCGGGATACACCACGGCGCGCATGCCGCCGAGATCATCCCTTGCTTCCGCTTCCTCCACGCGGGGCAGGATGCACACGGGGTCTCCCTCCCGCGGGAAGAGCAGGAACGATGTTCCCGAGAGCGGCCAGTATCCCGTCAGGAAGAGTATGTTCTCGGGCATGCGGCAGACGAGGACGTCCAACCGTGCTCCTTCCATTGCCGTGCGGGTTCTCTCGATTCTTTCCCTGTCCATCGCGCGCCCTACTTCTCCCAGTAGGCGGCGCCGGGCAGGCTCCCATCCATGATGTAGCCGCCATCGAGCGTCAGCACGGAGCCGGTCATGTAGCGGGAATCCTCGGAGGCGAGGAAGACGGCGCCGCGGGCGATCCACTCCGGCTGCGCGATCTCCTTGAACGGGATGCGCTGGTAGAGCGCCTTCTTCACCTGCTCCGTGTACATCGGGATGGTGAGCTCCGTATACGTGGCACCGGGCTCGATGCAGTTCACGTTGATCCGGTAGGGGGCAACCTCGGTGGCGAGCGTCCTGCTGAACGCCTCCACGCCACCCTTGGCGGCGGTGTAGGCGCTCGCCTGCGGCTCGGAGAGCACCGCGTGGATGGAGGAGAGGTTGATGATCTTGCCGCCCCGATCCTGGCGGATCATGATGCGCGCCGCTTCACGGCAGCAGAGGAAGACGCTCTTCAGGTTGTTGCGCAGGAGCCTGTCCCAGTCCTCCTCGGTGGTGTCGACCACCTTTGCCTGGTGGATGACCGCGGCGTTGTTCACCACGATGTCGATGCCGCCGTAGTGCTTCAGCACCGACTCGAACAGCGCCTGGACGTCCTTCTGGTAGCCCACGTCGGCCCGGATCGAGACGACCGATCCACCCAGCGCGGTGAGCTCTCCCTCGACCACCGCGAGCTTCTCCTTGTTCAGGTCACAGAGAGCGACCTTCGCGCCCTCCTTCACGAACTCCCGGGCAATCGCCTTGCCGATCCCCGCGCCCGCGCCCGTTACGACGGCAACCCGATCCTTCAGCTTCATGGCGTCCTCCCTGCGGACGGTTACTCTACTACGAACGCCCGCAGCGGCAAAGCCGCAAAACCGGCTCCGCCTGGCCAACGGCGTCCGCCGGCCAGGCAGGCATCCTCGGCCTCACCCCCGTTCGAGCAGGAAAGTCCAGCGGCTCGCGCTTGCCGCTTCCGCGCGCGGAGACGCGAAACACGGCGGAGCCGGCAGGCGCGAAGGAGAGAGGGAAATCGACCTCCGCTCCGCGCTGAGCGTGGAAGCGAAGCTTCAGCGTCACGGCCGCCGCCTTCGAGGCGGCATCGTACTCCATGGGGTAGGTGATCCGCGCCGAGGCCGGATGTGCCGCGAAGACGACGTGCTCTCCCTCGCGCTCCCGAACGAAGAAGTCGAGCGTCGGGCCCGGACGGCGGCATCTCCAGGAACGGGGGAACATCGCGCAGCGCACTTCGCGGGTCCTCCGCGACGGAGGTCGCGCGAGCCGCTCACCATCTCCCGGACCAGGACTGCGTATGCGGGGCCCCGCGCCTTGCCCGGCTCCAGTCGGCTTCCTGGTAAAGATAATGCGGGCCCCCGCGGCGGAGAGCGCGGCAAGGTGACGGACCGTGGAAAGGTCGAGGTACCGGCAGTCGACGACAAGGGCCATGACCGTGGCCTCACCGAACCTCAGCGAGCCGTCCGGAAGGCACAGGGCCGATCCGAGGAACGCATCCGACACCCAGAGCGGTGACCAGGGCTCCAGGCCCGCCGGGTGGCAGGGGTGCTGGAACTCCCACCAGTACCGCGCGCTCGGCTTGCGGAGCTCGACCGGCAGCTCCCCTTTCATCCGGACATCCTCCAGGGGAAGGAGGCACGCGACGCGGTGGGCAGGCCGTCCCTCGCGAAGGATCCGCGAGATGCCTTCCAGGTAGCTGTTGAGCTCGCGCATCCGGGGCGCAAGCGCCCCGTCGGGACCGACATGCACCGAGGCATAGAAGCGCGTCTCCCTGCCGGAGGCGGAGAAAGGCATGCCGTGCCAGATGAAACGGTTGACGCCGTGCGCGGCCAGCGCATCGGCCAGCAGCTTGAGATCACCGATCTTCTCTTCCCCGAGGTGCGGGCCCGCGCTCGGCCAGGGATTCCAGCCGTACAGGCACGTGAAAGACTCGCAGCTCACGACGTCCTTGCCGGTGATGGCAGCGGCGGAGGCGGCGAACCGCGAGAACGCGGGATCGAAGAGGAGGGCCTCCGATTCGGGAACGTCCGCCTCGGCATAGGCGGCAACGATATCGGCAGGCGCCCCGTGGCATTGCACGCGTGAAAGGCAGCCGGCGCCCGGCAGAGCACGGTGTAGGGCCGGTAGAACTCCTCCAGCGCGTACTCGCCGACCAGGACGCGGTAGTCGTATCGTTCTCGCGGGTGGTCGTCGAGCCGGGCCATGAAAGGCTCGACGCTGTAGCCGAACCGGTCGCGGAAGCGTTCCCCGAACCCCGCCGTCCACAGCCTGCCCTCTTCTTCCACCTCCCAGGAATCGCAGAACAGGCAGGAAGCGTCGCCGCCGAGCGCCGGGGCGAGCGCCGCGATGATGGGGGCCCCGTAGGAGGCAAGCGCCGTCCGGTCCAGGTGGTTCATGACGGGAGGGCCGCCCGGGAGGTCACGGGTCTGCCAGTGGCGATCGATCCTCTGCGGGGAAGGGCCGGAGTACCACTGCGACACCTGCTGCCCGGTAAGCGCGGCGTCCCCGAACGGCCAGAGGCTCCCCAGCGTGAAGTCACAGGCCAGCGCATGCCGTACGCAGGCATCCTTCGCCGTGCGGACCAGCTCCGCCCACTGCGGCGAAAGCCAGGCAGCGCCCCTTTCACGGCCGGGCAGAGGGTACACCCACGCGATCTCCACGCCGCCGAATCCCTGTTCGGCGATCCAGCGGGCCTGGCGCTCGATGTCCGCCGTGTCGATCCGCTCGCTGAACCACCACCAGCGGGTGGACGGCTTGTCCGTTCGAAAGAAGGGAGAGTCCGGGACGTTCATGAGGAAGCCTACCGCCGTCCCGCGAAAAATGCCATGGAGGGCTGCCGAGCGAAAAACGCTTGACTGTCATCGAGCACGGCGACTACATTAGTGCGAGTCAGATACTTGGCGCAATCGATCTCATGAAAGGGCGTGTCCTTGCACTTGAATAGCGTTCTTGAGACGGTGCCGCGAACCGCATGATCGGTTTCTTCAAGGAAATAAGGGCCAACAGGTACCTCTACGTCCTTGCCCTCCCGGGCATCCTGTTCCTCATCATCTTCGCCTACGTCCCGTTCATCGGTCACGTGCTTGCCTTCGAGGACTTCAATCTCACCACGGGGCTCCTGCACAGCAAGTTCGTCGGGTTCGCCAATTTCAAGTTCTTCTTCGGCGGCCGGGACTGGATCACGGTCACCAGGAACACGGTTCTCTTGAACGCGCGCTTCCTCGGCATCGGGCTCACCTTCTCGCTGCTTCTCGCGGTGTTCATCAACGAGATGCGCAACGTCACCGTGAAGAAGCTTTCCCAGTCCTTCGTCTTCCTGCCGTTCTTCATCTCGTGGCAGGTCATCTCCATCATGATCTACGCCGTCCTCAACTCCTCCACGGGCTTCCTGGCCGAGGTGTTCAACGCGGTGGGGCTGAAGCCGGTCAACTGGTACGGCAGGCCCGAGCTGTGGCCGGCCATCCTCACCCTCGCCAACATCTTCAAGTACGCCGGCTACAACTCCATCATTTTCCTGGCCACCATCGTCGGCATCTCCGAGGAGCTCTTCGAGAGCGCCCGCATAGACGGCGCGTCGCGCTTCCAGCAGGTGACGCGCATCACGCTGCCCCTCCTGCGGCCCATCTTCATCATCATGCTCCTCATGGGCATCGGCCGCATCTTCTACGGCGACTTCGGCATGATCTACGGGATCGTGGCGGACAACGGGGTGCTCTTCCCCACCACGGACGTCATCGACACCTACTCGTACAGGACCCTGCGCCAGGTCGGAAACCTGAGCATGTCCTCGGCCGTGGTCCTCTACCAGTCCATCATGGGCCTGCTCACGATCATCGTCTTCAACTGGATCGTCCGCAGGATCGAGCCGGACGTGCGGCTGTTCTAGAGGCAGGCAGCGATGATGCGACGACCGAGGGACCGGACCCTGAACGAGTGGCTCTTCTCCGTCCTCGTCTACTTCGTGGTGCTTTTCTTTGCCCTGGTCTGCCTGTTCCCGTTCTACCTGATCGTCGTCAACTCCTTTGTCGACAACAAGGTGCTCAACCAGAACGGCTACCAGTTCTACATCTCCAAGGGGAGCCTGGAATCCTACAAGTACCTCTTCCAGGGCAGCCAGGCATGGACCAGCTACAAGGTGACCCTCTTCGTCACCCTCGTGGGCTCGGTGCTCGGCACGGCAATCACGTCGTCCTTCGCGTACGTGCTCTCCCACAAGAAGGTGAGATACAGGAACATCCTTTCCTTCTTCACGTACGTGCCCATGGTCGTCGGAACGGGGCTGGTCGGCTTCTACCTGCTGGTGGCCCATTGGCTCCACCTCAAGGACACCATCTGGGCGCTCATCTTCCCGTACCTGCTCAACCCGTTCCTCGTGTTCGTCCTGGTGAGCTTCTTCAAGGCCCTGCCGTACGATCTCTACGAGTCGGCATCACTCGACGGCGCGAACGACATCTACATTTTTCTCAGGATCATCCTCCCCATCTCCATCCCCGGCATCGCCACGGTGATCCTGTTCTACGCCCTCACGTACTGGAACGACTGGTGGCTGGCCATCCTCTTCATCAACCACAACAACCTGCACCCCCTGCAGATGATGATCAGGGCGCTCATGTCCCAGATCAACGCCACCCAGTACGTCATGGGAAGGAGCATGTACATCCAGAACGTCCCGTCCGAGGGGCTGAAGCTCGCCACCGTGTGCATCACCATCGGCCCCATCGTCCTGCTGTATCCCCTGATCCAGCGGTACTTCGTGAAAGGTCTCACCCTTGGCGCGGTCAAGGGATGAATCATGGATTCTGACGCGGGGGTGAACCCCGCGCGGACACAGTGCGGTTCGTATCGAGGAGGTATCACATGAGTCTTAAGAACGTGATCTGCATGCTCCTGCTCGGGGCCTGCGTCGTCACGGGGGTCTTCGCCGACCGGCAGGAAAGAAGCCGGTGCGCCCACCACCCTCGTGGTCGTCCAGCCCAGTGACAAGACGGCGATCTTCGACAGCCTGCTGCCGGTCATCGAGAAGGGTCTCCAGACCGACGGCGTGAACGTGAAGCTCGACGTCATCTTCGTCCCGTGGTCGGACCTTGCCACGAAGACCCAGGTCA
The DNA here is from genome assembly GCA_963768665.1 of uncultured Spirochaetota bacterium. Lineage (GTDB taxonomy): Bacteria > Spirochaetota > Spirochaetia > SZUA-6 > Fen-1364 > Fen-1364. Next base: position 42,250 of record CAVYIU010000014.1, read on the forward strand.
TGCTGGCAGGCCAGGACAACGTCGACCTCATCTTCGACGCCCCGTGGCTCCACATGAACCAGATGATCGCGCAGGGCTACTACGAGGAGCTCACGAGCCTCCTCAACCAGTACGGCCCCAACATCCTGCGCACGCGGCCCAAGGAGATGTGGGACGCCAACAAGTTCAACGGCAAGATCATGGGCATCCCGCTGGGACTGTTCTTCTCGCAGCCGCACGACTGGGTGGTCCGCGCGGACCTGCGCCAGAAGCTCGGGTTCCAGCCGCTGAAGACGTATGACGACATCATCAAGTACGCCTACGCCGTGAAGAAGGACAACCCGAAGATGTTCCCGCTGGGGTTCGACGGGAACTACAGCAACATCCAGTACGGGTTCGTGAACTGGAAGATGCTGGATGACAGCGACACGAACATCCGCTTCACCCAGGCATTCGGCGCGAGCCTCATGCTCTACTACAAGAACAACGACGGCGTGGCGCACAACCTCTTCGACGAGCCGGATCCCAAGATCATGACGGCCCTCACCGAGGCGCGCCAGTTCTACCAGGACGGGCTCATCAACCCCGACATCCTCTCCATCAAGCAGCCGTACGACGATTTCTACAACACGGGCAAGGCGGCCGTCCTTCCCGTCCGCCTGTTCAGCAACACGCACAACGGCGAGTATCTGAAGAACCTCACCGCTCTTGGCGGATCCTCCGAGCCCGTGGTCCTCGCGACGAAGACCCCCGGCAAGGTCGTGTCCGAATTCGTGATGGACAACTTCATCGCCCTGACGAAGATCAGCAAGAACAAGGTCCTGGCCATAAAGTTCCTCGACTGGGTGAACAAGAACACGGACAACTACAACCTCGTCGAGCACGGCGTGAGGGGCAAGGACTGGGACCTCGTGGGCACGTCGCAGTGGAAGAACATCACCGGTTCGGAGTTCGGCTGGCAGGCCTACGCCCTGAGCTGGAACCCGATGTACAATCTCCTGCCGGCGGATGACGATCCCAACGCTATCGCGATGCAGAAGCTCATCGCGCAGTCCAGCTACTTCGTGAAGGACGTGACGGCGGGATTCTCCTTCAACGCGGAGCCCGTGAAGAACGAGATCGCGCAGTACCAGGGAATCGAGGGCAAGTATTACCCGGCCCTCATGAACGGGGTGCTGGATCCCACGACCACGCTGGCGCAGTTCAAGTCGGAGGCAGGACCGCTGCTGAAGACCATCCAGAACGAGCTGCAGAAGCAGATCAACGCTTTCCTGAAGAAGTAAGGGTCAACCGGGCCGGACCCCTCGTCGGGGTCCGGCTCTTTCTCTTGCTCGCCTCCTCAGGCCCCCGGGGCCCTCGTGGCCTCCTGCGGCACGCTCACCGTGTATCCCAGGTACTTCACCAGTGCCTCCCGCAGGGGCGCCATGACTTCTCCCGGAGTGATGACCACGTGGTGGCGATGCCCTTCCCGTCCCAGGTGGAGAAGCACGTCCTGCAGTCCCCCGATGCGGGCTACGCCTGCCACCCCGAAGAAGCTCGCCGGGATGGGATCCGTCGTGATGCTCCCTTCGCCGATGTACGCCTTCAGGGCCCCGTCCTCGCTCATGAGCCCGCCGAAGGTGATGGCGCCGGCGCGCAGGCGCCCCTGGTTGCAGCCGAAGCCGCGGCCCATTCCGACGGAGCTCTGCAGGATGAGGTGGTCGGTCACCCTGCCCGGTCCCGCCATGAGGCTTGCCGGCGCATTGCCGCAGTGGAAGATGATGCACTTCTCCTCGTCGTCGCCGTAGTTGTTGTTCCAGTCCATGATGGTGGTCGGTGCCGAGGCAGCCGCGCCCAGGAGGCGCATCATGACGGCGCTCCCGGTGTCCACCTCGCACGCAACGGGAATGCCGTTGTCCGCCAGGATGCCGTTGACGATGCACGGTGATATGCCGAGCGTCTTCTGCAGCTCCGTCCAGCACCGGATGGACATGGCTGCCAGCGACTGCTCCTCGGCGATCTCCTGGAGAATGACGAACAGCCGCGTGAGGTTGTCCCGCGCCGCCTCCGGCACGCCTTCCCAGCTCGCCGTCCTGTCCAGGATGGAGCGCTTCTCCGCGTAGCCGGGCGCGCTCGGCTTCAGCGCCCCCATCCTGCTCATGACCTCGGAGAGGTCCATCGTCTCCACGGTGATCCCGTGGCGTTCCAGCGCCAGCTCGTCGATGCGCACGGTCTTGAACGGCGTGGTGCGCGCGCCGAGGGCACCCACGGTCATGCGCCTTCCCGCCCGCACGACGCGGCAGACCCGGTCGAAGTATGCGACGTTCTCGTGGAACTTCGCGTCGGTGGGGCGCGCGGTGTGCGGGGCAAGGGCAGTGAACGGGACATCGTACTGGTGGAAAACGTCCATGATGGAGAGCTTGCCGCAGAAGGAGTCGCGTCGATGCGCGGGGGCCATCATGTCCAGGTCATCAGGGTAGGCCTGGACCAGGATGGGGACGCCGGCCTCGCGCAGCGCGGCCACCGCGCCTGTCTCGTCGCCGAAGTTGGGAAGGGAAAGGATCACCCCGTCGAACTTCCCGCGATGGGCGGCAAGGAATGCCGCGTACTTGCGACCCTCTTCCGGGGTCTCCACGGCACCGTAGCGCGTCTCCCCGGCAGCCATCTCGATCACCTCGTGTCCCATGGCCCGCAGCTCGCGGGGCAGTTCTTCGCGCGCCCCCGCGATGTGCGAGGCGGGAAAGAACCCGCGGTTGCCGTAGAAGAGAGCGAATGTCGTCTTGCGCATCTGTGCGTACCTCCCTGGCGATCATAACCACGAATCATCTTCCTGTCATGAACCATCTCCTGCGGGGACCTTCCCTTTGAAGCGATTGACGAGCCCGCTCCACCGGCCGTACGTTCTCCTTCATGCCCATGAAAGCGCTCGTCCTGAAGGAATACAACAGGCTCGTGTACGAGGACGTCCCCGTGCCCGAGATCGCCCCCGACGAGGTGCTCGTGAAGGTCAAGGCATGCGGCATCTGCGGCAGCGACATCCACGGCGTGGACGGCTCGACGGGCCGGCGAAAGCCGCCCCTCGTCATGGGTCACGAGGCCTCCGGGGTCATCACCGAGGTCGGCGCCGGCGTGAAGGACTGGCAGAAGGGCAGCCGCGTCACCTTCGACTCGACGATCTATCGCCTCGATGACTGGTACAGCCGGCAGGGGCTTTTCAACCTGAGCGACGAGAGGCGCGTGCTCGGTGTCTCCTGCGACGAGTACCGCCGCAACGGTGCCTTTGCCGAGTATGTTGCGGTGCCGCGGCACATCCTCTACCGGATCCCCGAGGCGGTGAGCTTCGAGCAGGCTGCCATGGTGGAACCGCTATCGGTGGCCATGCACGCCGTGCGGCTTGCGCCGCTCACACTGAATGACACGGCGGTGGTGGTGGGCGCCGGGTTGGTCGGCCTCCTGCTGATCCAGGTCCTGCGTGCCGCCGGGTGCGGGAAGATTGTCGCGGTCGATCTCCAGGAGTACCGCCGCGAGCTCGCGTCGCGGTTCGGCGCCGACGTCGCCCTCAACCCGGAGGAATCAGACATCCCGGCGGAGGTGCGGGCACTCACCGACGGCCGGGGCGCCGACACGGTGTTCGAGGTGGTGGGCATCACGCCGACCGTCAAGCTCGCCATCGATTGCACGCGCAAGGGCGGCGCCCTCGTCCTGGTCGGCAACTTCTCCCCGACCGTGGAGATCCCGCTGCAGGCGGTGGTCGCGCGCCAGCTGACGCTCTACGGTTCATGCGCCTCCTGCGGCGAGTTTCCCGCGTGCCTCGACCTGATCGGGCGCACGACGGTGAACCTGGAAACCATGATGAGCGCCCGGGCTCCGCTGGCAGAAGGAGCCGCGTGGTTCGCCAAGGCACGTGATCCCGGCAACCGCCTGCTGAAGGTGATCCTGGTCCCGTAAAGGGACGGTGCTGGAGGCGGCAGCAAGGTTCTGTATCGACAGTTGACGAACCGGTCTCGGCGGTTTAGGATGGGCGCATAGACTGCAGTTCGTAGAAAATGTGAGATCGTATGAGACCTGAGCTCGCCCTGGAATACAGTCTCTTCATGCTCATCGCGGCGGCTGTCACCGTCATGGACGTGAGGGAGTTCCGGATCCCGGACTTTCTCACGCTGGGCGGCATCCTGGCGCTCGCCGTCCTCAAGCTGGCGTTCGGCCAGAGCTCCATCGGCCTTCTCGCGCTGGAAGCGTGCCTCGGCTACGGCATGTTCTGGCTGATTCATCGATGCACGCGGGGACGTCTCGGCCTGGGAGACGCCAAGTACTCGGCCCTCATCGCCGTGGCCGTGGGAATCCTCCCGTGGCTGCTGGCGCTGCTCGCGGCATCCGTGGCGGGGCTCCTTTTCGCCGCGGTCATGATGGGTTTCTTCGGCATGCACCGGCGGGCCCGGATTCCCTTCGCCCCCTTCCTGACGATCGGGGCCATCGTCTCGTTCGTCGCGGGGCGCTCCCTGCCCGCCCTGTAAAGCGATGAAACGGGTTGCCTGTCTTGCGGTCCTGGCTGCGCTTTCCGCGAGCTCCCTGCAGGCCCAGCAGATCAGGGAGGTCGAGTTCAGGAACCAGGCCATCACGGACATCCTGCTCGCCCTCGGAGCCATGGCGGGGCGCTCGATCGTGCCGGACGAGACGGTGCAGGGCAACGCCTCCTACTACTTCGCGCAGACCGATTTCGACACGGCCCTCCGGATCTTCCTCACCACCTACAAGATGTACTCGTGGCGTGACGGGAACGTGCACTACGTATCGCGCGTGCGCTCGCAGCACAACAGGGACGCGGCCACCACGACGGTGGACGCGGAGGACGTGGACCTGACGCTGATCGTGCGCTCCCTTTCCCGCGCCATCGGGAAGACCATCCTCTTCGACCCGCTGCCGCGCGAGAACCTTTCCGTGCACGTGAGCGATCTTCCCACCGGGTCCGTGCTGCAGGTGCTGTTGAGGCGGTTTCCCGACTACCAGGTGGAGTCGACCAGCGACTTCTTCTACGTCCGCAAGATCGTGGCGGCGCCCCTTGCCGCGGGCACGGCAGGCGGCTTTTCCCTGTTCACCGTCAGCGGGAGCGGCTTCTCGCTCGACACGGACAGGGCCCGGCTGCGGGACCTCCTCGTGGATCTCTTCCGGAAGGCGCACCTCGAGTACTCCCTGTTCCTGCGCAGCGACGTGATCGTGGAGAACCTGCATTTCGCGAACAAGAGCTTCGCCGACATGCTGCGCCTCGTCCTTGAGCAGGCAAGCGCCGACTACGCGGTGGAAAACGGCGTCTACTACGTGTTCGACGTGCAACGGAGCGACATACTGAAGAAGCTCAAGATCACGAAGTCCGTGGCGCTCAGGTACCTCGCCGTCGACGGCATCCCCAACCTCCTGCCTCCCGACATCGGCGCGCAGAACCTCTACCGCCTGGACAAGGACACCAACACGGTCATCCTCACCGGGAGCGCGGAAGAGATCACCCCGATCGGGGACTTCATCGTCGCGCTGGATCGGCCGCCGGGGGACAAGCGCTACTACCGCTTCGACCTGGACTACCTCACGGTGAGCGAGCTGATCGCGCTCCTCCCCCCGTCGCTCAGCGGGGTGAAGCCCGTTGCCCTGCCGGCAGGTTCCTCGTTCGTCATGCTCCTCACCCCCGAGGGCAAGGCGATGGTCGACCAGTACCTTCCCCTCGTGGACAGGCACGCGCCGGCCTACCCCGTGCAGCTCAAGTACATCCAGTCCGACACGCTGGTGAAGAACCTGCCGCCCTCGGTGGCAAAGGACGACATCCTGCAGACCGGTGACTCCACCCTCGTGTTCTTCACCGGCACCGAGGAAAAGCGGCGGAGCTTCCTCCGCGAGCTGAACCTCCTCGACCGGCCGACGCCGCAGATACGCTACGAGCTGCTCGTGGTCCAGTACCAGGAGGGGCGCGGCCTGGACTGGAGCCTGGAGACCAGGACAAGCCCCGCGCCGTCGGCGCTTCCCGGGGCGTTCCTGGGGAGCATCGGAAAGCTGCTCAACCTGAACTTCAACATCGTCTCCACGTTCGGGTACCTTTTCGCCCTGCAGCTGAACCTCGGCCTGAACGAGAACAAGGCGAATGTCCTTGCCGACACGTCGCTGAACGGGCTGTCGGGCCAGGAGATCAAGTTCCAGAACACGGACACCTCCCGCTACCAGCAGACCGAGATCGACCCGGACACGGGCAGGCAGCTCCCCTCCGCCGTGACGCGGGAGATCACGACAGGCCTCATCATCGGCATGAACGGCTGGGTGTCGGGGGACGGGATGATCACGATGAAGGTGACCTCCACCGTTTCCAAGCAGGGCACGGCCACGGCGGCCGCAAGCGGGGCGCTGCCTGATACCTCGGAGAAGATCGTGAGCACCAACGTGCGCACGCCGTCGGGAAGGCCGGTCGTCATCGGCGGTCTCATCCAGCAGAACAGGGATTCCACCATCACCAAGGTCCCGGTCCTCGGCGACATCCCGCTCCTCGGGTACCTCTTCCAGTCCCGCGGCGAGACGACGACGAACACGGAGCTCGTGATCTACATCGTGCCGCACCTCGAGCATCCGGAGGCGAGCAGGGCCGACGAGGGGCGCCAGATGGAAGACCTGTACGCCACCTTCGTGAAGGGCGCACAGGGTGGCTGATCCGCCCGTGCCGCGCGCGTCCCTCGCCGAGTTCTGCCCCCTTCCCGAGGCTGACCAGCAGTATCCCCTGGAGTACATGGACGCCAACGCGGTCATCAAGCTCAGGGAGGACGGCCGCGAAGTGGTGGTCGGGATCTGCGAGCCCGGCAACACGGCGCTCCTGGGCTCGCTGCGCGAGTTCCACGACAAGCCCGTGCGGTTCCGCTGGATCGACAAGGCGGAGCTGTCCGGGTACCTGGGCAGGCGGCTGTCCGTCCTGGATGCCGGACCGCGCCCGACCGCCCCGGACGGGGAGCGCCTGCTCCTGGACAGGCTCGCCAACGACGCCCCCATCGTGAACCTGGTGAACAGCCTGATGATCGAGGCGATACGCAAGGGGGCATCCGACATCCACATCGAGTCGCTGTCGGCGGAAACGCGCGTGCGCTACCGCATCGATGGCGTGCTGCAGGTCGTGGCGCGGCTGGAGAAGGAAAAGTTCCCGGCGCTCGCCTCGCGCATCAAGATCATGGCGAACCTCAACATCATGGAGCGCCGGCTTCCACAGGACGGGCGGATCTCCGTTCACCTCGGCGGGGGCGCCTACGACGTGCGCGTCTCCATCGTTCCCATCGCCGACGGCGAATCCGTCGTGCTGCGCCTCTTCAACACGGAAGGCGCCCCCCTCGGCCTGGAGGAGCTCGGGCTGGACGAGCGGTGCATCACCCTGCTCCGGCAGCTCGCCGCGGCGCCGCACGGGCTGGTCCTCGCCACCGGGCCGACGGGCAGCGGGAAGACCACCACGCTGAACGCCGTGCTGCGCGAGCTCGCAACAGAAGCGGTGAAGATCATTACCATAGAAGATCCCGTCGAGTACCGCATCGACGGGGTGGACCAGATCCAGACCCACGAGCGCATCGGGCTGACCTTCGACACGATGCTGAAGCGCGTGCTGCGCCAGGACCCGGACATCATCATGGTGGGAGAGATCCGCGATGGTCCCACCGCCGAGCTTTCGCTGCGCGCCGCCCTGACCGGGCACCTCGTGCTTTCCACCCTCCACACCAACGACGCCGTCTCCGTCATCCCGCGCCTGCGCAACATGGGGGTGGAACCCTACCTGCTGGCAGCCGTGCTCCGGGGGGCAATGGCACAGAGGCTCGTGCGCCGCGTGTGCCCGTCCTGCGCGAAGTCCCGTGCACCCGACGCCCGTGAGAGAGCGCTCCTGCAGGAGCACGGGCTTTCGGCGACGAAGCTCCGGCACGGGGCGGGCTGTGACGCATGCAGCGGCACCGGCTTCAAGGGCCGCGTGGCCGTGGGGGAGATTTTCGGCACCAACGCGACGGTAGAGGAAATGATCCTGCGCGAGGAGCGCGTGTCCGCCATCGCCGCCTATCTCGAGACGAAGGGTTTTCACAGCCTGGCGCGGAACGGGTTCGCGCTTGCCCTCAAGGGCGTGACCACCGTGGCCGAGGTGGAAATGGCGGTACAGAGCTGATGGCCGTCTACGTCTGCCGTGTCGCCGATGACAAGGGAAGAATCCAGCAGTTCCTCCGCGAGGCGGTTTCGGAGGACTCCTGCCTCCGCGAGCTCTCCGAGCGGCATCCCTTCGTGCTGTCGGTCCGGGAAACCCGGCAGGGAATGGCGCGGCCCCGTCCCCGCACGTACTCGCGCCGCCTCGTGGCGGAGCTCACGGAGCTCATCGCCCTCCTCCTCGGATCCGGCCTCTCGCTCAAGGACGGCCTGGAGGTGGTGCAGGGCGTGTTCACCACCGGGGAAGGCAACGAGCTCGTCACGCTGCTCCGGGAGCGCATCGGCAAGGGCAGCTCCTTCAGCGCCGCGCTGGACGGGGCCGGCGGTGGCTTTCCCGCGTTCTACCGCGGCATGGTGCGCGTCGGCGAGAAGATCGGCTCGCTGGACCAGGTCTTCGGCCGCCTGGCCACGTACCTGAAGGAAGAGAAGAACCTTCGTGACAAGGTCTCCTCCGCGCTCATCTACCCCGCCATTGTCCTGGGCGTGGCCGTCATGAGCGCGGTGTTCATTGTCATCGTGCTCTTCCCACGGCTTGGCGAGATCTTCGGGGAGCTCGGTCCCGGCATGGCCCTGAAGGTGCAGACGCTCATGAGCTCACTGCAGGCGGCGCTTGTCGTCGTGGCCGTGGTCGTGGCGCTGGTGATCACGCTGGCGATCGGGATGGTGGTTGCCCGGCGCAGCGAAGGCCCGCTTGCAACGCGCATCGATACGCTGATCCTGCGGGTGCCCCTGCTCTCGCAGTTCCTCAAGCAGCGGGAGCTCCTGAACTTCACCTTCTCCATGGAAGCCCTGACAGCGGCAGGGGTGAGCGTGGAGGAGGCACTGACCGAGGGCGCCGGCACGGTGACAAACCGCGCCCTTCGGGATGCCGTGCTGGACATCCGCGCCCGCGTGCTCAAGGGAGAGCATCTCTCCGCCGCCTTTTCCCGCGTCCTTCTCTTTCCCGAGCGGATGTCCCGCTGGATGGCCATCGGCGAACGGGTGGGACACGTGGAGAAGGTTTTCGGCCAGCTTCGTTCGTATTACCAGCAGGAGGTGGAAAAATGGCTATCCCGCATGATGGCGCTCGTGGAACCCGCGCTCATCGTGGGACTGGGAGTCCTGATCGTGGCATTCGTGCTGTTCTTCATCGTGCCGGTCTTCTCCCTCTACGGCACCATCCTCTGAGGAAAGGGGAAGAGGGCTGGACGTTCGTCGAGGTCCTCATCGTCATCGCCATCATCCTGATCCTCACGAGCGCCGTGGGGTTCATGGCGTTCCGCTACATCGAGAAGGCGCGGCAGGTGACGGCCAGGAACCAGGTCGAGACCCTCTCCCTGGCCCTGGATGCCTACGCGTTCGACAACACGCAGTACCCCACTCCTGAACAGGGCCTCGACGCCCTCTTCACGAAGCCGACGAAGGATCCTGCCCCGCCTGACTGGAACGGGCCCTACCTGAACAAGCCCATCGGGATGGACCCGTGGGGGCGCCCGTGGGACTACACGGTGCCGGGCCCCGGCGGGCTCCCCTTCGGGCTGCGCTCCTTCGGCGCCGACGGCAGGGAAAGCGGGGACGGCAACGACAAGGACGTCGTGTCGTGGGAAAACTGAGCGAGCGCGAGCGTGCGCCCCGCCGGCGCTCACGCCGCGGGGGGCGTGAACGCGGGTTCATCCTCCTCGATGTCCTGGCAGCGCTCGTCATTGCCATGATCGGGATCTCCGCCTTCCTCGGCGGCCTCTCGGGAGCCATGCGGATCGCGGGCCGGCAGGGAGAACGGGTGCACCAGGCGGTTGAGCAGAGGAACGCGGATGCAGAGGCCCAGGAAATCACATTCCCGCCGGCGTGAGCAGGGCTTCACGCTCGTCGAGGTGCTCATCGGGATGGCCGTCATGTCCATCCTCGGCCTGGCCGTGTGGACGGCAGTGACGGTGGGCCTGCGGACGGCGGGCAGGTTCCATGACGGCGCCCTGGCCAACGCGCGGCTTCTGCTGCTGGACGACCGCCTGCGGGAAAGCGTGGGCCGGGTGCGTGTGCCCTGGTGGATCGCACGGCCCGTCGTGGAGGCGACGGCCGGCACGTGGAGCATCCCGTGGCTGAACGGGGACCCGGACGGGAAGCTCGTCATCTCCTGGCATGACGGCACCGTGTGGATCGACGACGGGCAGTACGTCTCGCGGCATCCCGGCATCACCGGCGCCGTCGTCCAGCCGGGACTGGAGGACCGTGACGCCGCGCTCGGCATCACGCTGACGGCGGTGCGGTCCGACAAGACGGCCGTGCGCATCGTGGCGCGCTATGGGAGCGCGCCGGTGCCCCCGCGGGAAGGCAGATGAAACACCGACGGCAGGCCGGCTCGGCAACCATCGCGGCCCTCGTTCTCCTCGTGCTCCTGGCCGCCGTTGCAGGCGGCGGGGCTCTCCTCATCAGCGGGTCGCTCTTGCGGGAGCGGCACAGCGTGGATGACTACGCGCTGCGCAAGGCGCTGGCGACGGAGGCCGAGCGCGTGGCCGCGCTGATTGCGGCGGACCCGACCCCGGAGGCCGATTCGCCGCAGGACCCGGTCTGGGATGCGCTGGCATCCCCGGCCCTGGCTGATGCCACCGATTCGCTGGAGGATGTGTCCAGCGCGCTGGACCCCAACTGGGTGCAGAAGAACGTGTTCACGAAAACAGGCCTGAAGGCCCTCCTGAAGGACACGGGTTCCGCCGACGTCCTCCAGCAGCGGCGCGCGGATCTCGGATTCTTCACGAACCTCGAACAGGCCTACGGTGACCTGTTCATCACGGATGCCCTGGCGAAGTACTGCACACCGTATGGATACGCCAATATCAATGTCAGCGACGAGTTCGCGCTCCGCCGGCTGTTCGCCATCCGCACGGGAGACGAGGCGGCCGCGGACGTCTTCCAGGCCCGCATCCGGCAGCTCCTCAGCGACCGGAGGATCCTCGAGCCCGGGAACCTCAGGGACTTCCTGGGCCTGGACTACGACAGCCTTTATCCCGTCATCAACGTGGAGCCGGTGATGAACGCCCACTTCGTGGACCCGCTGACCCTCGGCGAGCTCCTGGCGTACGCCGACCTGAAGGTGCCGCATCCCCCGGTGGCGGCCCAGGCCATCCTCGCCATGCGTGACAAGGTGGAGATGACCAGCGAGCAGCTGCACACCCTCGTAGGCGCTGCCGACACGAGCAGGATCTACCAGTACCTCGGGGTCACCACCTGGTTCTGGAAGGTCACGGTGAAAAAGGCAGGGGACACGCTGGACATGATCATCACGCGGATCCCCGTGGCGAAGGACGAGAAGCCGCGGTTCACCATCGTCGAGCGGAGGTACACGCGCGCATGAACCTCGCGTACGGCGAAGAAAACGGCGGGCAGATCATCCTGGGCGGCGGCGGGAAGTTCGACGCGCTTCTCATGTCACGCCGGGACGTGGAGGTGCGCGTGCTCGCCATCCCACCGGTCGCGGACAGGGACGTGGAGGGCTTCATCGGCCTGCGCCTTCGCAGCGTGTACCCCGGCAACCCGAAGGAGACCGAGTTCGATTTCCGCATCGTGCGCCAGGGCGCTGTCCGCCAGGCAGTGGTCTTCATCGCCCGGCGCGCCACGGTGGAGAAGTACAGGGAGGCCGCGGGGCGCCGGCCGCTCGTCGTTCCCTGGCTCCTCCTCTCCCGCCAGGCGCCGAAGAAGGGGGACCTCCGCACGTGGATCTGCAACGGCCGCTGGGCAGAGTCCCTCACCTTCCACGACGGCCTCCTCGCCTCCTCCACGGTCAGGCGTTTCGCGCGGGGCCGGCGGTTCGACCTGGACAAGGAGGAACGGCACGGCGAGCCGGGGCAGAGTGGCGGCCGGATCGTGGTGGCCGCGCCCGCCGCCGACATCGAGGTCATGGAAAGGATCGAGGGCGTCCAGTACCTGTCGCTGGAGACACTGCCTGCCCCGCGTCGCGGTGAAGGCGTCTTCGCGCCGCGCGCACGGCGCTCCGTCCTTCCCCCGGCTCTCCGCCTTGCCGCCCTCGGGGCCGCGGTCATCGTCCTCGGGCTGCTCGTCTTCTTCAAGGAAGTGCGCACGGTGGAGAGCCACGACGCCCGCCTGCGCGCGCTCATCACCACGCTGGAGAAGGGCAACCTGCAGGTGCTGGCCATCCAGAAGGAAATCGATGACCTCGGCGCGCGGAGCGCACGGCTCACCGCCCAGCAGCCGCGCGACATCTCCCTCCTGCTCTCGGAGCTCGCCGCGGTGCTGGGCGACGGTGCCCGGCTCCGCAGCCTCTCCGTCCGCGACGACTCCTTCCAGGGGGATGCGGTTGGCACCAATCCCCTCACGCTGATGGAAGGATTCAAGACGCATCCCTTCTTCACGGGAATGAAGCTCGCGCAGGTGGTGCCGGATCCGAAGACCGGCAAGGAGCTGTTCTCCTTCTCGGGGGTTTTCAGTGCCCGGTAGCACGACGAACAGGCTGCTCGCGCTCCTGGGCGGGGCGGTGCTCGTGGCGGCGGCCGCCGTGGCGCTGGACCTCGGCATGGAGCGGCTCTCCGCCGCCAAGGGGCGCATCGCTCTGCACGAAGGGCAGCTCCGGGCGCTCCAGCGCTCCCTGCCCTCCGCCATCGACCAGCTCGTGCAGCAGCGCGACACGCTGCGCGCGGACGTCCAGCAGAGGGCAGCGCGATTCTACGCGAAGGACGAGACAGACCCCTACGCGTTCGGCGCGGTCATCAGGAACGAGCTCGCGTCCCTGGGCATCGCGGTGCTCCGCTACCAGGTCATCGACGTGAAGGGGGCCAGTTACCTCGAGTTCTCCGTCAGCGGGAGCGCGCGGTCGTTCGTCCAGTTCCTCCGCGCCGTCTCGCAGGCGCCCAGGGCCTGGACCATCCCGTCCATGACCCTTTCGGTGGAGGAGGGTTCCGGAGTGGTGAACGTCGATTTCAGGATCGGTTATGCGATTGGCGATGCCCTCCCCGATCCCTCCGCCGCGGCCGCCGCCCCTGCCGGCAGCGTCTTCGAAGGAGGCCGGCCCGCGGCGCAGCCGGCCGCCCCGGAGGCCATCCTGACCCTGCTCGTCGGCAGGCAGGCCCCGAAGGCCGCCGCTCCCGCCCCGGCCACGGTGCCGCCCCAGCAGGCACCGTGGATGAAGTACCTCGGCCGCGCGTTCGCCGCTGACGGATCGACGCAGGTCTACCTGAAAGACACGAAAACGGGCCGGCTCATGACGGCCACACGGGACGCCGGTGCCGGCCGGTGGGTGCTCGTGCAGGAACAGGACGACGCCGTCATCGTGAAAAACGGGGACACGGCATACTCGGTGGGAAAGAGGTGATGATGAGAAGACCAGCTGCCCTCGTGGTGACGGCGGCCGTGGCTGCCCTCCTTGCCGTCTCCTGCGCGTCGGAGAAGAACGTCGACCAGCAGACCTTCGACACGGCACCCCTTTTCGGGATGGTCTACGATGAAGACAACCAGCCCTGCTCCGGCGTCGAGCTGACGGTGGACAACCAGCCGGGCCCCGTCACCGACATCCGCGGCAGGTTCGTGGTGCCCGACCTCGCGCGCGGGAGTCATGCCATCGTGGCGAGCAAGAAGGCATACGAATCGCTCTCAACGAGCGTCATGTTCCTCAACCGCGCGGACGTGCTGCACCTGACCATCGTCTCCTTCCCCCAGCTCCTGGACAGGGCACGGCAATCGCTCTCCGCCCTGAAATGGGAGGAGGCGCGCACCTTCCTGGAGAGGGCCCAGTCCCTGGACCCCGAGGACGCGGTCCTGCGCTATCTCTATGCCATCGTGTCGTTCAGGACGGGGGACTACCCGGGCGCGGTGGTATTCCTCAAGGCGATCCTGGACGGCCCCACGCCGCCGTCCCCGGCGGTGTACCTGTTCCTCGCTGACCTGTACCAGGACAAGCTGAACGATCCCGCCAACGCGATCTCGAGTCTGGCCAGCTCCCTGAAGCTGCGGGCCGATCCGGACGTGGAGAGAAGGCTCGCGGCGCTGAAGGATGCGCAGGCAAAGCAGGCCGGGGACGCGGCTCCTGCAGGCCAGGCGGCGCCGGGCGCTTCCGCGGCTCCCGGGAGCAATGCGCTACCGGCGAGCTGATGCAGCCCGCCTGCCCCGCTCAAGCCTTCCAGTCCTCGTCGACGAAGGCGGGCCGTGCCTCCGCAGCGTCGCTCAGGAGGTAGCGCAGGTAGGCCACGTCGTAGCGCAGCGGCCCCACCACGTCCAATCCCATGAGCTGGCCGTCTCCGACCGGGGGCGTGTACTCGGCCGGCAGGCAGATGTCGCCCTTGTAGCCGCGCCGGCGCAGCTCGTCGATGGCCGCGCTCCAGGAGAACCCGGAGTGCTGCGCCGTGGACCAGTAGATCTCCCACGCGGCTTCCACCGCGTTGGGTCCGTTCTTCCTGATGTGCGAGCCGCTCTTCATGTTGACGAGCGCGAGGTGTGACCACGCGACGTCGATGGCCATCTCGGGCGGCTCCCCGTCCACCGCGCAGTGGCCCGGGTCCAGCACCACGCTGACGACGGAAGGGTCATAATCCTCGATGAGATGCATGACGCCGATGGCGCTGCCGACGAAGAAGTCGCAGTGGTTCTGCACGCCGAGCCGCACCCCATGCTTTTTCAGGAGAGGCACAAGCGCGTCGTATTCCATGCGGGTCTTCGCCTCCGTGGCCCGGTAGCCGGCCTTCCTGTCGATGGGCACCATGACCCGGATGATGCGGCATCCCGCGGCGGCGCACGCGGCGATGGTACGCTCGTCGGTCGGCCCGGCAACGCTGCTGATGGTCACGCCGTTGTCCGCGAGGATCTTCGCGGCCTCCGGCAGCCCCTTCGTCACGTTCTCCGGCGTGACCTGGTAGCCCGGGCGTACCGCCAGCTCCACGCCGCCGAAGCCCAGCTTTCGAACAAGGGCCCCGAGCTCGGCGACTGTCTCGCTCATCCACGGCTTGGTGAAAACGGTGACGCGGTTGGTCATTGTCTGCATGGCGCCACTGTTTTCCTTTTCCACGATCGCGGCAAGGGGCGCGGCTCCCCGGCGGGGACGGACACCGGTGCCGGGGCCGTGCGTCTACCCCAGCGCTGCCTTGAGCGCCCGCAGGACGGCGTCACCGCCCTCGCGAAGCGGCAGAAGGACGGACCCCTCCGTCCACTCGTTCCAGGCGTTCAGCACCATGACCGGGGGACGATGCTCCTGCAGGGAAAGGAACTGCCGGCAGGCGCGAACGAGCTGCGCGAATCTCTCCGGGGTGTTGTCGACGACGATGTGCCCCCATGGCCAGACCCATTTCGACGGAGGCCAGGGCTCGTGCGGGTGATTGCGCGCGGACACGTCCCAGCCCTGCGTCACCACGGGCCAGCAGGGAATGCCGTCGCGCAGGAACTGCATCCAGAGGTCCTGGTGGGCGAGCATGACGTCGTCGTACGGGACCAGGGGCTGGCGCAGTGCCTGGTTGCGCCCCGTGACGACGTTGTACGTCGTGACATGATCGAACCCGAGGTCGATGGCCGTCTTTGCCTCGCTCGTCGTCCCGGTGAAAACCCCGATGAACAGGTCGGGCTCGCCGTTGCGCTGCGCCCGGCGGCGTATCCGCTCCAGTGCTTTCCCCACGCCCGTCGCGCCCCCGAGGTGATCCAGGAGCGAGCCCAGGAGGAAGAACGAGCACCAGGGCTTGCCGTCGATGCGCCAGTAGTTGGGCTGGCTGAAGTAGCGCGCGCTCCACGCATCCAGCACGCGGTCGAGGTCTTCCGGGCTGTGCCTGATGGGCAGGAGATTGGGGAGCGCCTCGGTCAGGGAGGCCGGGTGGTTGTTCTGCCACGTGTGGTTGGCCCACATGAGACCGAACTTCATGCGTGCACGGTTGGGAGCGTGGAGGAATCCGCGATCCAGGGCCTCGTTCCATATCTCTATGCCGCTGTACCAGTACCAGTCGAAGATCCAGGCGTCGATGCCGTGATCGGCCGCCGCGTCCACCTCCCGCGCCGACCAGGCAGGGTCCGACTCGTCGAAAGGCCCCCACCCCGGCTCCAGCGGCTGGCGATGACCGGGGAACCGCGGGCGGCAGCGCATCGTGATATCCCACTCGCTCCAGCCGAACCCGTGCCAGGATTCCATGAACGGTGTGGGATGGAAGCCGGGATAGTAGATGCAGGCGACGTCGAACGTGCCGCGGGCCGCCTCCCGTGCGCGGGCGATTTCCGGCGGTGCCGCCGTATCCATGGTGTGAGAATCATTCACCGTGCAACCTCCTGGTG
The DNA here is from genome assembly GCA_963768665.1 of uncultured Spirochaetota bacterium. Classification (GTDB taxonomy): domain Bacteria; phylum Spirochaetota; class Spirochaetia; order SZUA-6; family Fen-1364; genus Fen-1364. Next base: position 58,633 of record CAVYIU010000014.1, read on the forward strand.
ACAGTCCTTCCGCATCCGGTCATTATAGCCGAATCATGAGAAAGCTCCTGCCCTTCCTGCTCGCCTGTGCCCTTGCCGTCGCCGGCGCGCCACTGCGTCGCCGGCGCGCCACTGCGTCGCCGGCGCGCCACTGCGTCGCCGGCGCGCCACTGCGTCGCCGGCGCGCCACTGCGTCGCCGGGCGCACTTCCCCTTTTCGCCTTTCTCTTTCATACTGGGCACCTGTCACACCACCTCGCCGCTGTCACGGCCGCGGCACCATGAATCGGGAGTCTCCAGGGAGGACGAGATGCTGAAGTTCGGTATCGTCGGGGCAGGAATGATCTCGCAGACCGGCTACGACGGGCTGACGCAGAGCGGCCAGGCGGAGGTCGTGGCCATCGCGGACATCAACGCGCCGCGCCTGAAGGCGTACGCGGCACGCAACAGGATCGGCAGGACCCACCCGGACGCGGAAAGCCTGCTGCGCGAGAAGGATCTCGATGCCGTCTACATCGCGGTGCCGAACGCGTTCCACGCACCGTATGCGATCGCCGCCCTGGAAGCCGGCAAGCACGTGATCCTGGACAAGCCCTTCGCCACCGGCACCGCCGAGGCGCAGAAGGTCGTCGACACATCGAAGAAGGCGAAGAAGCTCTTCATGGTGGGCATGAACCAGCGCTTCACGGAGGGCGCCCAGCGCGTCCACGTCCTCTCCGAACGCGGCTACTTCGGCGACATCTACCGGATGCGCGCGTTCTGGCGGCGCCGGTCGGGCATCCCCCGGCTGGGAACGTGGTTCGGCAGCAGGAAGGCAGCCGGCGGCGGGTGCTTCCTCGACATCGGCGTGCACATGCTGGACCTCGCGTTCTGGACGGCGGGCAACTTCGACGCGGAGAGCGTCACCGGCTCCACCTACACGAAGTTCGGCAACAGGGGCCTGGGAGAGGGCGGCTGGGGCTCCTCGGATCCGGAAGGCATCCCCTTCGACGTGGACGACTGCGCCCTCGCGTTCATACGGATGAAGAACGGCGCCACGGTGCAGGTGGAGATCAGCTGGGCGTCGCACCAGAAGGAGAGCGACATGTACAACGTGGAGCTCTTCGGCACCGAGGCGGGAGCGCTCGTGTATCCCGGGGAGATCTACTCCCACGACAGCACGCTGAAAGCCCCGGTGGACATCGCCCCGCTCGGCATGCCCCTCACCTATCCGCACAGGAACAGGTTCGTGAACTTCGTGAAGGCCATCCTCGGCGAAGAGAAGCCCTGCGTGAGCATGGAGGAATCGTTGAAGGTCCAGAGGATCATCGACGCCGTGTACGAGTCATCCGCCACGAGACGAGAGGTCAGGCTGTAAGGGATACGGCGGGCCGGAGACCGCCCGCCCTTTGTCTACCGGCACACCTCGCGCGCTGCCTCGAACAGCGCCTGCACGTTCTGCCACGGAAAGCCGGGGTCGATCTCCAGGTACAGGATCGACCCCCCGTGCGCCGCATCGAAGATATCGACGAGACGATGGACGTAGTCCCTGATCTGCGACGGGGTCCCGCGCTGCATGAGCTCGCCGCGGTCGGGATGCAGGAGCAGGGCGAGGCCGAGTGAGCGGCAGCGCCGGGCAAGGTCCGCCAGGTCGTAGAGCGGCAGCTGCGGCCAGACCAGGCTGGCGCCCACCTCGCGCAGGTCTTCCAGCGCCGACGTCACCTGCCCGCAGGTGTGGAAGAACACCTTCCTGCCCGCGGCAACCACGGGAGCGAAGAGGTCCCTGTAACGCGGCTTGAAAAAGCGCCGAAACGCCGCGGGGGATATCATGAGCGATTCCTGGGTCCCGAGGTCGTCGCCGAACGAGACCGCGTCGGCGTCCAGCTGGAGCGCACGGCGCACGAGGGCCGCGTTATAGGCGTTGATGATGTCCGCCACGCGGTTGATCTCCGGCGTGTCGTCCTCGATATCCATGAGGATGTCCTCGAACCGGCGCACCCATCGAAGAGTCTCGAACAGTGCACCGGCGTCCTCGACGACGTACCACGTGCCGCGCCGCGCATCCGCTGCCGCGCGTGCTGCCGCGAGCTCGGGGCCATCCGCGGGTGCGGCCGGTGCCCGCCAGCCCGGCAGGGCCGCCAGGTCGTCCAGCGGCCGGCGGAGAGGGTGCCCCCAGATGCCGAAGATGCGGTACTCCCAGGTTGTCCCCCACGCATCCGTGCGTACGGAGTGGTAGCGCCCGTCGGCGTCGAAGTCGGATGGCGCGGGCGGCTCGGGCATCTGGAACGAGGCGGGATCGCAGAAATCATTCTCGACGGACCTCATCAGGTCGAGCAGCTTCGTGCCGTGTTCGTACAGCCCGGCAGGCGAAGGATGCACTTGCAGCGGCACGCGGTCAGGCGTCCGGTAGGAGAGAGCTGCCTCGATTCTTTCCCTGGGGAGCATGGGACACCGTAGCAGGACACGTTCGGCGCGTAAAGTGCCGCCTGTCGGGGGACGTGCAGGCGCGTGGCCGCCGGCTACGGGCTCCATTTCCTGGTGCTGAGCTTCTCTGCTGTCGGGAAATCGGAAGGAATGGCCTGGGTCACCGCCCCGGTAGCGGCCCACTCCGTCCCGCGCTGCAGGAGGGTGATGAATCCCACGCACTCCATCGAGTAGTCGAAATGCCCGATGACACAGTGAAACACGCGGCCCCTTCCGTAGTCGCGGCAGAGCACCATCGGCTCGTGGTGATTGCTTCCCTTGATCGGGGCCCAGTAGCAGGCGTTCTTCTCCACGTCCGAGAACGCGGTAGCGAGGACGCTGACGTCCTCTGCCGGGCCGCGCAGCCGCTCGTAGAGCTCGTCCTGGGCGTGAAGCCATTGCCCGGGCATTCCCCTCGTGACCGGGTGCGTTGGATCCCGGATATCCACCAGGAACTCCATCTCGTGACCGTGGGAGCCCGCGACGCCGGGCGATGTGTCACGCACCAGCGTGCCGTCCTGGTCGTAATACAGGTACGGGCCGCTCTTCTCGTCCCGGTCGGCCCAGCCGCCGACGCCGGCCATCCTGTTGTATTCCCGCCATTCCGGAAAGCAGTTGTTCGCGGCATGGACGAACACGAACCCGCCGCCGTTGGACACGTACCTCTCCAGCGCCTGCCGGGTTTCCGTGGGCCATGGCGCCGCGCGCCACCCGAAGTTCGAGATGACAGCATTGTACCAAAAGAAATCCGGCCTGAAATCCGGGTCCGCAATCGGCGCGTCGACGGATTTCACGGGCCGGGCTCCCGGAACGGCATAGGCCTCGAGCAGCGCCATCCGCCGCTTCCTCGTGACGCCGCCATCCGCGTCGTAGGGGTCGCCTTGCCAGGCAAAAGCTGTCCGGGCGACGTCGACGCCGAACAGCCCTGTCTGCTCGAGGTAGCTCTTCATCATGGCTGTCGTCTTGGGCCAGATGTCGTGGCCATTTTGTCCGTCGATGATCAGTGCTCTCATGGTCTTCCCATGCTGTTCACTCAGAACGGGCGGAGTCAAGGCGCTGCCGCCGGCCCCGGCGTCGCGCGTTCGATCGCCTCCGCTCCCCGCCGGCTTGCTGGCGCATTCACCGTGCTCGAGGCAGCGATCGTTGCGGAGGCGCGGAAGGGCAACGCAGGCGGCCGCGGGCTGGATCTCCTCCTTCATCGGATCGCTTTCAGGAGCGTCCCCCTCACCGCGTCCCACGTCGAGGTAGCCAGGGATGCCTGGAGGAAGTTCGGCAAAGGCAGGCATCCGGCGAACCTCAACCTCGGCGACTGCTGTGCGTGGGCGCTCTCGCGGATCTCGGGCGAGCCCCTGCTGTTCGAAGGGGATGATCTCTCACGAACAGACGTGGCCCGGGTGGAGTACTGAAGTGCCCGGCGGGGACCGGCCGTCTCCATGCCCATCACGTCTCCGCCGGTGCGGGCGTTTCGGGACGCAGGCACCCGTCGGAATGATCGACGGATCTCGTTTCCTTGTGGTAGTATCTCGTCATGGACGACGTGCGCTGGATGCAACGTTTCTCCAGTGACCGCAGGGCGGTTGCAAACCTGGGCGGGTTCACGGAGCTGCGGTGGATGAACATCGCGCGGCTGGTCGCATCGGTGAAGCCCTTTAACTCACGGCTCCTTCTCTCCGGAAGATCTCCGCGAACCCTGCGGGCACTTCGACGCTCGTCTCCCCGTTCAGTGTCCACGTTGTCCCGGTGTACATGCCGACCCAGTGGCCGGTGGCGTGCAGGCGCACTGCCTGGCCGCTATCAAGAGAGCTCACCAACACCGCGAAGCGCGGCGTGCCCTCCTGCTCGAGGATGTCCAGGTGCACCGATCCTGGCACTTGCGGACGCACGCGGCAGGTCGGCTCGATGCCGGCTGCCGCCGCGGCCATCCTGATGAGCGCGTTCATTCCAGACGGGTCTTTCTCCGACGCCTCGCCGAGATTCGTGCCGCAGTAGAACACCGTCCCCTCTCCGACCTGGACCCGCGCAAGGCACGGTGATACGCCGTCAAAGCTGCCGAGCGGCACGATGCCGGGGCCTGACAGCTCGGCGTACCGATCGGCGCCCAGCACGGTTGCGCCATCATCCATGCGGATGGGAAACCAGCGGCTTCCGACAAAACCTGCTCCTTGCAGCGCCTTGCGTACGTCATCAGCCAGCCCGCGCGCTTCGGCGAGCTGCGCGGGAGCCGGCCGCAGGTGGACCGCCGCTGTGCTCTCCGACTCGCGGATGCCCCACTGCCGGGCCAACCCGCACCCCGGGAGGACCGTGCTATGACGGCCGGTGCTCCCGTTGTAACCGGCGAGATGGGCCTCGCACACCAGCACCCCGCCGGCGCGCACCCAGCGGTCCAGGCCGTCGGCCTCCTCCTGCGTGAGGTAGTAGGGACCCGGCATGACGAGGAGCCTTACCGCTCCGAGATCCTCTCCGGCAGCATGAGATCGTTGACAAGAACGTGCGGGAGATTCGCCGCGTACAACGCGCGGATCCACCCGCCGATGCCGGCGCTATGCGAAGCAACGTTCCCGTGCAAGCAAAAATGGAAAATAGCGCGCCGTACTTCCGCTGCAGCCACGCCCGGAAACCGGCGCCGCAGTGCGCGCAGTAGCAGACCATGGTGGCGAGGTCCGGCGTCCGCTGGGGGAAGCTGAGCTCCGGCTCGTTCCACACGTCCCACATCCGCAGGGCCGGCGCGTCCTTGAAGTGACGGATCGCCTCGTCGACGTATCGCTTCCTCTCGGCGAGCGCCCCGGGGTGCCGGTAGCACGGGCCGGGATGTCCGCCGATGCTGCGATGCCCCACGACGTACGGCTCGACCACGACGCCGGACGCGTTGACCTGCTTCGCGTCGGGCCACGACACGTAGAGCCACGCCGGTGACACGTCAAGGATGAAGTTCAGCGTCACCCCCAGGTCGCACCGCCTGCAGAGCTCCATGAGGTAGTCGAGGTCGTCCCCGGCAAAGCGCCCCGGCTCCCGGTGTGACCACCGCCACTGCACGAAAAACTTCACCATCGTGAAGCCCAGGCCGCGGATGGCGTCCAGGTCGGTCTCCCACTCGCGGGGGTCCGGCGTGGGCGCACGGTAGTACTGGGTGCCGAACAGGAAGGGAAACGATCTTCGGCGGCGTCTTTCACGTGGAGATCCTTCCGCAACGCTCGCTGCCCGGGAGGGTCACCGCGCCGTGATATCGGGAAGGAGGCGGAGGAACTCCTGGCGGACGACGTCGTAGCACTCGCAGACGCGGGCTTCGAGGCCCGGGCGATCCACCACCGTGATGCGGCCCCGGCTGTAGTGGATCAGGCCCGCGCTCTGCAGTTTGCCGGCCGCCTCCGTCACGCCTTCCCGCCGCACGCCCAGCATGTTGGCGATGAGCTCCTGGGTCATGCTCAGCTCGTTGGAAGGCAGCCTGTCGAGGCTGAGCAGGAGCCAGCGGCAGAGCTGCTGGTCGACGGTGTGGTGACGGTTGCAGACGGCGGTCTGCGCCATCTGGGTCAGCATGGCCAGGGTATAGCGCAGCAGAAGGTGCTGCAGCGCTCCGCCGCGGTTGAACTCCTGTTTCAGGTGCGTGCCTTGCAGCCGGTAAGCGTGGCCCTCGCTCTGCACGACGGCCCGATTCGTCATGGTTTCGCCGCCCATGAAGAGGGCGATGCCCACGATGCCCTCGTTGCCGACCACCGCTATCTCGGCGGACGCGCCGTTTTCCATGACGTAGAGGAGCGAGACGATCGCGGTCGTGGGAAAATACACGTGCTTCAGCGGGTCCCCGGATTCGTACAAGGGCTCGCCGAGAGGCATGGGGACGAGTTCGAGGTGCGGAAGCAGGCGCGCGTAGTCATCGGGTCCCAATACACTCAGCAGGTGATTCAGTTTGGGGTGCGGGAAGTCTGGCAACGGTGCCTCCGGCGACGATCATGTTATCGCGAGAAGCCGCTTCTGTAAACACCTCCCAACACCAGCAGATGCGGTTCTGCCACCGGTCCGCAAGATCGCTGTCCCGAAGAATGATCCGTTCAGCGTGTCTACGCTGCCGCTCCGGGTCCAGGACACCTGCTGTCAGCTTTCGTCGATGACGTCGGGAAAGAGGCTGCAACCAGCGAAGAGGAACGTGACGAGAACGACACGGAACCCGTCGCACTCCCGGTGGCCGTCATCGCAGGCTTCCACCAGGACAGGACACCGGCCCGCGAGTGCCCCGCCGGGACGGTGTCGAAGCCGACGCGCGTGCCGGCGGGCGTTCTCCCGCTTCCCTTTACGACCGGGACCGTCCCAGGACACCCAGCATCAGGAGCAACCCTGCAACGGCGGACACGACGCCGCCGATCAGGTACCACATCGTCGTTTCCGTGAACCGTCCCGTGAACCAGTTGCTGAGGCTGTCAGCGATTGAACGGGATGCTGTGATGCCAACGACGATGAGGATGACCCCACCCACCAGGAGAACGAAACCGAGAACGCGCGGTATGCTCATCGCACTATCCCACGCAGGAGCGCACGAAGGACCGGACGCCATTCATATCTTTCCTCCACGCCAACTGCAGTCGACCGTGACTAGAAAACGCGCAGGACCGTTTTCATGAGCCAGACGATGAGCAGGATGACCGCGATGACGAGTGCGATGTGGATCAACCCGCTCGTGGTGATTCGAATAATGAGCCCCAGGAACCAGAACACGAAAAAGAAGGCGGCAAGTATCAGGAGTATCGTCATCGCGTCACCCTTTCCTCACGCAGCGGAGCGTCGTCGATTCAGCATGCCCTAGTGTCGTTGTCCCCCGAGGCGATTCGCCAGTGCGATCACCACGAGGAGGAATCCCACCAGGAGGGCCACGTACAGGGAACCACCGAATGTGTGCGCGGTGCCGAAGCCAAGGATTCCCAGCAGCATGAGTCCGACGCCGATAATAAGAAAAACCGTGGACTCTTTCCGTCCGAAAGCCAGCTTCATACCGCTCGCTCCTTCCCGCCAGGCGGGTCTCACCGCGCTAGAGTATTGCCAGGACAATGATGGCAATGAGGACCACGCCGAGAATCGCCAACAAGCTCATACCATTCTCCTTCCTGGTTTCACCTCACCAGGGACTCTTTCTGCTGCGAGTGTAGACCCCGGGGTACGGCGCGGTCTGTTCGCTGGCGTACAAAGGGGAAAATCTATTTCCGTGGCAATCCGCGTTTTCCGAGCGCATGCTTCGTGAAGGATTTGGAATCGGGAGGATGAAATGTCGGAAAAAACGCAGGATTTGAGAATTGACGAAGCGCTGAAGCTTCTCAACGAGGTTGCCGGGGAGAAGGGCGCCGAGCTGCAAGACCTCGTGTCCGAGAAATACGGCGAGTTGAAGTCGGCACTCGGCGGCTTCGCAGAAAAGGCGGGCCAGGAGACGCACGCTGCCTACGAACAGGGCGCTGAGAAGGTGAAGGATCTTGCAGCTGATCCTGGGTATCCTTCTCGGGCGCTCGCGCAAGTAGCCGGCCTATGCGCATCAGCTTCTGGGCGGACATCCTTCGGCGGCTGGTCGGTTCGGAGGTCAGGGCTTCCGTGGCAGCGCTCCGGGTCCAGGGAGCGATTGCCTACCTGAAGCTCATCAAGGGCACCCGGCGCATGGCGATGCTCCTGTGCCTGCTGGTGCTCTGCGTCATTGTCCTCGGGTGCGGTTTTCTCCTCGTGCCTGTCGCCCTGTGCCTGTTCATGCCGTGGGCCCCGCAGACAAAGGCTGTCGTCGCCGCCTCTGTCGGCGGCGCCGCGGGGCAACCTGCCCGTCGCCGTTGTATACTCGTAGGTCATGCGCATAGCGATTGTGGGGGCCGGCCTGGGCGGAATGTCGGCGGCCATCCGCCTGGCGGGCGCGGGCCACGAGGTGGACGTTTTTGAGAAGGACGCCCAGGAGGGCGGCAAGGCGGGCTCTCTTGCCCGTGACGGGTTCCGTTTCGACACGGGCCCGACGCTCCTCACCCTGCCCTCCGTCTTCAACGAGATCGTCGACTCTCTCTCCTTCGTCCCCATCGATCCCCTCTGCACCTACTACTACGACGACGGAACGGTCATCAATGCGTTCCGCGACCCGAAGAGTTTCGCCGAAGAGATCGGAAGAAAGACCTCCGACCCGCCGAAAAAGCTCCTGGCGTACCTCTCCCGTGCACGGGCGACATACGAGGCCGCGGCGCCGCTCTTCCTTTCCCGGAACCTCCACGAGCCGGCCACCTGGCTCGATCCCGGAACGCTCTCACTGGTCCCGCGCCTCCCCGCCCTGGACCCGGGCCGGACGCTGCACCAGGCGCACGCGTCATCCTTCGGCGACCAGAGGCTCGTCCAGCTCTTCGACCGGTTCGCAACGTACAACGGCTCTGATCCCTACCAGGCGCCGGCCGCCCTGGCCCTCATCAGCCACGTGGAGCACGGCGTTGGCGGCTACGCGGTCAAGGGCGGCGTCCGCGAGATACCGAGGGCGTTCCGGCTCCGCGCCGAGAGCGCGGGCGCCCGCTTTCACTGCGGGTGCACGGTGGACCGGATCCTCGTGGAATCCGGGCACGCGGTGGGCGTCGAGACGGACGCACGGCGCATCGGCGCCGACGTGGTGATATCGAACGTGGACGTCCTGACGACCCGTCGTCACCTGCTGGGGCAGCCGTCAGCGGCGGCAACGCGGCGGCTGGAGCGTCGCGATCCCTCGACGTCGGGGCTCCTGTTTCTCTGGGGCGTCCGCGGGAGCTTTCCGCAGCTGGGCGTGAACACCATCCTGTTTCCCCCCCGGTACGAGGAAGAGTTCCGGGATCTCTTCCGCGGGCACATCTGCCCCGGCGACCCGACCGTGTACATTCACGTCAGCTCGCGGGTCACGCCGTCCGACGCGCCCGCGGGGTGCGAGAACTGGTACGTGCTGGTCAACGCTCCCGCGGACCGCGGGCAGGACTGGGCAGCGGCGACGGCAGAGACCCGGGCGCGCGTGCTCTCGCGCATACGGCGGGCGCTCGGCCGCGACGTGGAGCCGCTCATCGCTTTCGAGGAGGTGCTCGCGCCACCAGACTTCGCATCGAGGACGGGCAGCGCGGGGGGCAGCCTCTACGGCAGCGCGTCGAACTCGCGTTTCAGCGCGTTCCTGCGCCAGAGAAACCGCTCGCTGCGCCCGCGGGGGCTTTATTACTGCGGCGGGAGCGCGCATCCCGGGGGAGGCATGCCGCTGGTGACGCTGTCAGGGAAGATCGTCGCCGACCTGGTGGAGAAGCACGAAGCACGCGGCCGCTGATCCTGCGTCGTCATGGAGCGCGACGATGGCCGGAATCACGCCCCGTGGGGAGAACAATGATCCTCCCTTTCCAGCTTACGCGCCGCAGGAGGAACGTGCGCACGAGGGACTGCGCGAAGACCGCCGCGAAGAAGGCAAGGGGCACCTGGTAGAGAATCGCGACGGGCAGCGGGTAGGCGCCGAGCCGCGCCAGCATCCACGCGACCTGCAGGACGTACAGCGCATCCATCCCCAGCCAGGGCCAGACCGGGACCCCCGGCGCGGGCAGCAGGGACGTGATGGCCAGGAAGGTGACGACGCACCCGCCGCTGATCCAGGCGATGACGAGAGCAAGGACCGGGGCCGACGCGGCGCCCGCGCCGGAGGCCATGTTCTTGCTGAAGCCGGTGACCAGCGTGCGAATGCCGTCGGGGTACATGCGGAAGCGTATGGCGCCGCCTCCGCCGAGGCAGTGCACCGGGCAACCGGAGGCGAGGAACGCGCGCCCCAGCTCGACGTCTTCCAGGACCGAACCCCGCACCGCCTCGTGCCCTCCTGCCGCCTCGTAGTCTTTCCGCGAGCAGATGACGCAGGGGCCGAAGGCGCCCAGCGGCGCCACCCTCGTGCCGAGAATCGTCGATGCCCGCATGGCCGCCATGATGATGATCGCGAAGAACGCGGAGAGCCACTCGTAGGGCTTGCGCATGGCATGCCATGGCCACAGGGAAACCAGCCCCCCCCGGGATCGCTGGGCCGCCACGATACGTGAAAGGCCCCGAGGCTCCAGCTCGGTGTCGGCATCGAGGAAGAGGAATGTCCCGCCGGAAGCGGCACGCGCGCCCTGCCAGCACGCCCATGGCTTGCCCAGCCAGCCCGCGGGAAGCGGGCCGGATGCAAGGACCTTCGCGCCGCCCTCCGTGGCGACCCGGGAGGTCTGGTCGGTGGAGTGGTCGTCCACCACGATGATCTCCCGCATTCGCACATCCTGGGCCCGAAGGGATGCGAGGAGCCGGGGGAGCGATTTCTCCTCGTTCCGGGCGGGGATTATCACCGATATGTCGGAGGCGTCGGGTGCACCCTCCCGCGGGCACAGGGGGATGCGCCAGAGGAAGAGGAAGCCGGTCCGCCCACAGCAGCGCCACGCCGACAAGGGCGGCCGTCATCATGCGGTGCTCCCCGGACGCTCGCCGACCCCGGGCCGCTCGGCGCCCTGGCCGGCCCAGCAGGATCCGGCCCTTCTCCCCGGCTGGTGATCATTGACTGCAGCCGGTCCAGCAGCTCTTCCTGCCGACGCTCCAGCGCGGTGATGCCAGGGAACGAGTCGGCACTCACGGTGATGCTTTCCCCCGGCAGGAGATACGCGGTGGGCTTGCGGTCACCGAGGAACTCGCAGCGTATCGCCACGGGAAGGAGCGTCACTGCACCGCCGTGGATCTGCAGGATCCGCTCGATGCCGCGACGGAAACCCAGGGGACGGATCCCGCCGGGCGCGAGCACTCCCTGGGGGAAGATGCACACGGCGTTGCCAGGAGACGCGAGGATGCGAGCCGCGTAGCGCAGAGCAGCGACAACGTCGCGGGGGAAACCCTGCCGGATGCCGAATGCCCCTACCCTGCGGAAGAACGGGTACCGCCTGAGCTGCTCCTCGAGCATCATCAGGTGAAGCGTGCGGCGAAAGATCAGCCGGTTCAGCAGGTAGACGAAGAAGCCGTCCCACCAGGTGCCGTGATTTGCCACCAGGAGCACGGCGCGATCCGCCGGAAGGGTGGGAACGTCGCCCATGAGCCGAAGCGCCTGGAAATCCTTCGCAACAAGCCGCCGGATGTACGGGAGGAAGAGGGCCTCTGCCCACCAAGCGTGGCGCGCCGCGGTCACGTGGAGCCGCCCCGGAAGGACCGCTCCGCCGCCGTCACGCCGGGACCGCGGCTGCCCGCGGCATTTCCACCAGTGCGTCCCTGTCCACCGTCCATTCCTGCTGCACTCCCGCCCGCGCGTATTCACGATAGCCGTCTTTGCGGACTCCGGCGAGGTAGAAAGCGGCGGAGGGCTGCGGGGCCGCGGCCAGGAGCTCCGCGTACAGCTCAGCCGGGTAGGGCCCGCCGGCCCACGTGGCGTACTCGTCGAAACCAGCGTGCCGGGCCGCGTCGAAGACCGTGTCCATGCGCCAGCGGGAGATCACGCGGGGAGCCTTGGCAGCGACTGTGCCGGAGAAAACCACCATCGTGCTGCCCGACCCGTAGGAGGCAAAGAGGATCTTCTTCCCGACGATGCCGTCGCCCAGCGCACGGTACCTGCTATCAAGAAGGAATGCCAGCGCCGAGTACATCGAGGCCGTGTAGAGGTTCCCGATGCCGGCCAGGGGGTCGATCCCGTCGTAAAGGCCCTTCTCTCTCAGGAACTCCGCGGTGCGCGATTCGTCGAAGCCAAGGTGGTGCTCGAGGAGCTTTTTCAGGGCCATCTCCGGGATGTTGTGAAAGGGAGCGTGCAGGACGAGAAAGTCAGCCTGCTCGAGCGCCTGGTGGGGAAGCAGGCCCCTGCGCCCGCAGTGATCGAGGAACGCGGCATCGAGACTCTCGGCGTAGCACCTCATGGAGTAGGAGCCGTTCACCTGCGCGATCGTCGAGCCAAGCGGGCGGAAGAAATCATCGACGTCGCTCGAGTAAAAGCCCGCCGTGGAGAGGTCGATCTCGACCAGGCGCGGTGAAGACTCGACGAGGAGCGCGGCCCCGCCGGCCCCCTGCGTGACCTCTGCCGTGGATTTCAGCTGGTAGCGGGCGATGTCGGAGCAGGCGACGATCCCCGCCTCCCCTTCGCGGCCGCCGGCCGCCAGGAGCCCGGCAACGCCGAGCAGGGCCATGGTGCCACCGGCGCACGCATGCTGCACCTGCGCGCTCGAGATGGTCCGGGGCAGCTCGCAACCCGCCTGCTGCAGCATTCCCTGGACGTAGGCGGAAACGGGCTTCGAGTGATCCACCCCCGATTCCGTGCCGACGCTGAGATGCCGGAGCATCCTCGTATCCACGCCCGTGCCGGCGCGCACCAGCCCGAGGACCGCCTCGGCCGCGATGGTCGCCGTGTCCTCCCAGATGTGCGGAAAACGGATCGCGGTCTGTCCCGTCGTCCGGATGGCCCTTTGCAGGTGCCTCTCCAGCGAGGGTATCTCCCGGACCCTTCTCTCGACGATGGTCGCGAGGTCGATGCGGGGCTCCGGTATATGAAGGCTGATGTCGCTTATCCCGATCTTCTCGTTGCTCATGGAAGAATTATAATACGAAACGTGCTACATGACAACTATTCTTATTTCAAATTGTGTACTATATTCAGGACGAAAGGACAATAGTGGTGGCTTCGCGCTTTTCCAGCTTCCTTGGTGCCGTGATCCTGGCTCTCCCGCTCGCCGCGTGGGCAGCCGCGCCGGTCGAAAGCGGGAGACAACTCCTCGATCACGCGGTGAGCGCGCTCTTTAGTGAAAGCTCGTCGACCGCGGAGGTGAAATCCATCCTCGACGCGAGCCTGGAGTCATTCCTGGCAGGTCGAGGACGTCGCGGCCCGCCTCTACTGGCAGGCGCGTGTCAACTACGTCTACGGGATCGCCGAGCGGGCGGACAGGAACCCGAAGGCCGCGGAGGAGCGCTTCACGGCGAGCCTGGAGCAGCTCGCCCGCAGCATCGACGCAGGGGAGACCTCCGATGCGTATCGCCTGATGGCAGACGACTACGCGCAGCTCATGCTTGTGAACGGCATCCTCTACGCGATCACCACGGGGAGAAAGATAGGCACCTTCGCCGAGAAAGCGCTCGCCCTGGACCCCTCCAACCCCAAGGCCATGCTGACCCTCGCTCTCTACCACCTGAACGCGCCCGGTTTTGCGGGGGGGAGCCTCCCGAAGGCGCGCGAGATGCTGCAGACCCTCCGGCTGCGGGACGACCTCGAGCAGGAGGACAGGTTTTCCGTCCGCGTCTGGCTCGCCGTGGTGAGCAGCAGGCTCAAGGACAGCGCGGATGCCCGCGGCTACCTGGCCGAAGCGGCCGGGATCTATCCCGGCAACACCTGGATACGCGACCTGGAGAAAGAGATAAGGTAGGACCAATGAGTAGAAAAACGGCGCTGGTCGTCGGGGCAGGAATCGGCGGGCTTTCCCTCGCCGCTCTTCTTGCCCACCGGGGCATGGAGGTTCGCGTGCTCGAGAAAAATGCCGCGGCGGGAGGTAGGGCGCGCACGTGGACGACGAAGGGATTCACCTTCGACATGGGCCCGTCCTGGTACATGATGCCGGAGGTCTTCGAGACCTTCTTCTCGCGCCTGGACACCACGCGGGAGAGCGCCTACCCATTGCAGCGCCTGGACCCCTCCTACCGCGTGTACTTCTCCCCCGACGAGCGCGTGGACCTGACGACGGACATCGAACGCAACAGCGCTCTCTTCGATCGATTCGAACCCGGCGGCGGGCAGCGCCTGCGCCGCTACCTCGACGACTCCCGCTACAAGTACGAGGTCGCGATGCGGGAGTTCGTGGACAGGGAGTACACGTCGGTGGCGCAGTTCCTCAACCGCCGCATGCTGGGGGAAGGGTTGCGGTTGAACGTTCTGGGAAGCCTCGACGCCCACGTGAAGCGCTTCTTCCACGACCGCCGGGCGCGGCAGATCCTCGAGTACCACATGGTCTTCCTGGGCACCATCCCCCGGTACGTGCGGGCCTGTACGCCATCATGTCCCACGTGGACCTCACCCAGGGCGTGTTCTATCCCGCGGGAGGTATGGGGACGCTCGTGAAGGCGATCGCGCGGGAGGGCGCCGTCCGCGGCGTCGAAGTCCTCGTGGATCACGAGGTGACGCGCATCGAAGGCGGGAACGGCCGGGTCCGCAGGGTTCAGGTCGAGGGCAGGGGCAGCTTCGACGCGGACATCGTGGCCGTGAACGCCGACTACGTGCACGCCGAGACGAAGCTCCTCGATCCCGTCCACCGCTCCTACCCTCCGCGCTACTGGCGGCGGAAGGTCATGGCGCCTTCCTTCTTCGTCATCTACCTCGGCCTTTCGAAAAGGCTGTCTCGATCCCTTCACCACACGCTGTATTTTTCGGAGGACTGGGACGCCCACTTCCGCACGATCTTCGATGCTCCTGCCTGGCCCGAGCGGCCCTGCTTCTATCTCAGCGTCCCGTCCCTGACCGATCCCACCGTCGCCCCGGAGGGGTGCGAGACTGCCGTCATCCTCGTCCCCATCGCGGCGGGCCTGGAGGACGGCGACGACACGCGTCAGCGCTACCGGGACGCCGTGATCCGTCACGTCGAGGAAATGACCGGCGAGCGGCTCGCCGACTCCATCGTTGTCGAGAGGGTCTACTCCCCGAGGGATTTCCTCGCGGACTACAACGCGCACCAGGGCACGGCCCTCGGCCTGGCGCACACGCTGATGCAGTCGGCCGTGTTCCGGCCCCGCCACCGCAGCGCCCGGCTCTCCAACCTGTGGTACACCGGCGCCTACACGCACCCCGGGATCGGCGTGCCCATGACCGTCGTCAGCTCCGGCATCGTCGCCGGGCAGATCCTGGAGGGATCCGGGTGACGGGAGCGCTCGCGCTGAAGCTGCCGCGCATCTCCGCGGCGGTCATTGCCGCGCTCTACCTGGTGGGGACAGCGGGTCACCTGCTCGCGTCCACCCGCCCCATCATGGCGGCCGTCACGTGGTATGTGCTCCTGCTCAACGCGGTCCTCGTGCTCCTGCCGCTGGCCTGGCAGGGGAGCGCACGCATGGCCCTGTGGTGCGCGGCCGCCTACGCGGCCGGGTTCCTGCTCGAGGTCACGGGAGTCAAGACGGGCCTGGTCTTCGGCGCCTACTCCTACGGGAGCGTCCTGGGTCCTGCCGTGCTTGGTGTCCCGCTCCTGATCGGCCTGAACTGGGCGCTGGTTATCCTGGGGTGCGTCGCGCTGACACGGCGGCTCGTCAGCGCGCCCCTTCCCGCGGCCCTGCTCGCAGGGATCCTCACCGTGCTCTTCGACTGGTTCATGGAGCCCGTGGCGGTGCGCCTGGGCTACTGGACGTGGGCGGGCGGCGTGATCCCCGCGCGCAACTACGCGGCGTGGTTCCTCATCTCGGCAACCCTCGCTTTTCCGGCAGCGGCGTTCTTCGGGCCGGCCCTGCGGGACCACCCGTCGGCGCGGCTTGCATCCGTCTCCACCGCAATCCAGCTGGGGTTCTTCGCCGTGCTGAGGTTCACGCTCCCTTGAGAGCGACGCGCGGGGCGAAGATGCCCCGCGGCGGCACCGAGAGGATCGGCTCCTCCCGCAGTCCCTCGCGGGAGAGGATGGCATTGGCAGCCATGAATCCGGAGGTGCAGGCCGCTTCCATCAGCATGGCCGGCGCGACCGTGTCCACCCAGTCTCCGGCGAGGTAAAGGCCGTCCACCCGGCTCGGCCACGCCGGGCCGCGACGCGTGCAGCCCGGTATGAAACGCCGTGAAATCATCACCGACGTGCAGCGAGGTGTGCATCACTTTTGCTCCCGCGAGCTCGGGCAGGAACGTCCCGGCCTCTTCGACCATCAGCGCCGCAATCCGCCCGCGGTCGTCGAGGCCGCGAGGCAGCGCGTACGAGTGCAGCTCCACTACCGACCCGTCGTGCTGCCGGGCCCAGGCCGCGGAAGCCGGGTCGATGCGGTGGTTGAGAGTGATGGAGTCGAGGAGCTCCCGCCGGTCCACGGCGATGAAGGGAGGAACCGCCTGCGTGACGGGCCGGTCGAGCCATGCGCGCAGGACGGCGTACCCCTGTGACTGGCGGAGACTCGTAAGGTTCGCGAAGCCCCGCGGATCCTCGTCGCGGAGAAAGGGAGAGGCCTCCGCGATGCGCCGGGCAGCGCCGGCGTCGGCGGCCAGGACCACGGCACCGTAGGTGTCACCGCCCACGGAGAATCCGGCCGCGCTCCTCGCAACGCGTGCGACGGGACGCGAGGTCAGGATCCGGACACCAAGGCTCTCCAGGTACCGGCGCACGGGCGCCAGGAAGGTCGTTTCGAAATCGCCGTCGAGATAGTCGTAGAGAAGCCCCCGGTCGTTGCTCAGGAAATAAAAATGGAAGCTGCGGATCAGCTCGGCCATGGACATGAGATCAGGATCCGCGAAGAAGGACCGGCTGAACGTCGTGAACATCAGGCGCATCGCGTCAGGGAGCCGGGCCGCGTCGGCGTACTCCTGGAAGGACATGGCGTCGAAGCGCCGGAACGTCTCTTCCCTGTCGTAGCGCAGGAGCTCCAGGAGAAGCTGGGACTCCCTGTGGCTCATCAGCTCTCCCAGGCGGTACACGCCGGTCCGCCGGAGCGAAAGCATGTTGAGAAGCGGCGTCGTGCGGACATCCTTGAAACTGTAGCGGCGGCCATCGCGGCCGATGATCAGGTAGTCGTCAATGGGGACCAGTCGCTGTGCCGCGCCGGTACGCCTCATGAGACCGAGAAGGTTGTGGTACTGTCGGAAGAAGCCGTGAAACCCGTGGTCCACCCGCGCGCGAAACCCGTCAGGGAGCACCTCGTCCCACGATCCCGCCTTGCCGCCGATGTAGCTGTTCTTTTCCAGCAGGGTCACCGGGAATCCGCGTTCGGCAAGGAGAGCCGCGGCGGAAAGCCCTGCTATTCCGCCGCCGATCACCACGACGTTTAGCTGCCCTCCTGGGCTCTGCCCGGCGGGCCGCCGACTGCCGGTCGCCTGGTCGTCCCGCCGGAGCGGCAGATCCTCCCGCACATTGTTCAGGATGTGAACATATCCGCCGAACCGACGGGAGATCGCCTGCTCGATAAGATTCTTCATGGAAAGCATAGTATTTCAAATTGTGGTTGAAATCAACTTGCCTTAGCTCGTTTCGTGTATAATATTGATGACATGGAAAACGCCAAGCTCCAGGATGCGGTGTTCAGGAAGGGCAGCAGGACATACTTCACCAGCAGCCTGTTCTTTCCGCAAGACGTGCGTGCGGACGTGTCGGTTCTCTACGGGTTCGTGAGGGTTGCCGATGACTTCGTCGATGCAACGCCGCAGGACTCCGCGGGTTTCGCGTCCTTCCGAGCACGGTACGACCGGGCCAGGGCAGGAGAACCGGTCGCGGATACCATCATCAGCGATTTCGTGCAGCTCATGGAAAGAAAGCACTTCGATCCCGCGTGGGTGGAAGCTTTCCTGGACGCCATGCAGGCCGATCTCTCACGTTCGACATACGACAGCGTCGGGGAGACCCTGGCGTACGTGTATGGGTCCGCGGAGGTCATCGGGCTCTTCATGGCGCGCATCCTGGACCTGCCTGAGGCCGCGTGGCCGTTCGCCCGCCTGATGGGCAGGGCCATGCAGTACATCAACTTCATTCGCGATCTCGACGAGGACCGCAGGCTCGGGCGCCGCTACCTCCCGCTCGACGGGACGCCGATGGAGTCGCTCGATGCCGCGTACGCCATGGAGCACCCGGAAAAGCTCGCCCGCTTCATGGGCTATCACCTCGCTCTGTACAGGGAATGGCAGAAAAAAGCGGAGAAGGGGTTGCGGATGATCCCCTGGCGCTTCCGCATCCCCATCAAGACCGCCTCCGATATGTACAAGTGGACGGCCAGGAAGATAGAGCGTCATCCTCTCGTGGTCTTCCACCACAAGGTGAAGCCGCCGAAAACGCGGATCATCATGCAGGCCCTTTCGAACGCCGTTGCCTCCTGACCGATGAGCAGCGATTCTCATTTTGACTGAGAACTGCTGACGGATGAGCCTGTATCTCCTGCTGGACCTGGCGGCTATCGCCGGTCCGCTCGCGCTCTCCTTCGACCGCAGGGTGCGCTTCGTGAAGAGCTGGCTGCCGGCGCTGGCTGCCGCCCTCATCGTGGGAATCCCCTACGCGGCGTGGGACTGGTTCATGACGACGCGGGGCGCGTGGGCCTTCAATCCCCGCTACGTCTTCCCGGCCCGCGTGGCATGGCTCCCGCTGGAAGAGCTGCTCTTCTTCCTCGTTGTGCCGTTTTGCTGCCTCTTCATCCACGAGGTGGTCGCCTCGTTCCTCCCTGTGCGGCCGTCCCCGGCTCGCCAGCGGCTGTCCCCGGCTCGCCAGCGGCTGTACCCGGCTCGCCAGCGGCTGTACCCGGCTCGCGGGAAGCCCGCGCGGCTGCCGTGGATTGCCGTGGGAACCCTGTGCGCTCTCCTGGCGGCCCTGGCTCAGCCGCGCCTCTACACCTCGACGGTCCTTGGGATCACCTCCGCCTTCTTCCTGTTCGGCGCCTTGGCCTGGCCGAAACTCCTCCGCAGCAGACGATTCTGGTTCGCCATCCTGCTCTCCTACGTTCCCTTTGCCGTCATGAACGGCATCCTGACCGCGCTGCCCGTGGTGAGCTACGCGCCTGCCGCCATCCTCGGACCAAGGGTCGTCAGCATACCGCTGGAGGACTTTCTCTACAGCTTCACGCTCCTGGGCTTCAGCATGGCAGCATTTTCGGCCTTCACAGGGCCCGCGGCTGCGCGCCGCTCCTGAGCGCGGATGGTGTAGAATAGCGGCGGATCCCCATGGCCATCGATGAAGCCAGCACCGCCGGTGACGCAACCGTTCACCCCCGCGACGTGCGGCGTGCGCTGCGCGCATCGCCCCTCATCGACTCGTTTCTCTGCTGCCGGTTCCATGCCGCGCCGTACATGGCCTGCGGGCACGGCTGCCGCTACTGCGACGGGCGCGCGGAAAAGTACTGGGTGGAGGGGGACTTCGAGCGCGACATCGTGGTGCGTCGCAACCTGCCCGCGCTGCTGCGAGAAGAGCTGCCGCGGCTGCGCGAGCGTGCACCGATCGGCATCGGCTCGGGGAGCACCGACTCCTACCAACCGCTGGAAAGGACGCAGGGCCTGACGCGCGCATGCGCCGCCATCTTCGCCGACCACCCGTTCCCGGTGAGCCTGCTCACGAAGTCATCCCTCGTCACGCGGGACATCGACCTCTGGGCAAAGGTGAACGCGCGCTCCCGCTTCATCCTCAACATGACCATCGGCACGCTGGACGAAACGGTGCGCCGCCGATTCGAGCCCGGCGCGAGCCCGATCGCCGAGAGGCTGGAGACGCTGCGGACGTTCACGAAGAAGGGCATCGCCGTCGGCGTCATGGCCCTCCCTCTCCTCCCCTTCATCGCGGACCGCGAGGAGGACATCCGCGCGCTCGTGCGGGCGTTGAAGAATGCCGGCGCCGTGTACGTCATGCCGGGCGGGCTGACCCTGCGCCCCGGGCGCCAGAAGGATTTCTTCATGAAAGAGATAGAGGCCTCGTACCCTGGGCTCCTGGGCCGCTACAGGGAGATCTACGCGGAGGAACGGCAGTCCGGGGCATGCACGCGCATCTACCGGGACGGTCTCATGGAACGGGTGGTCGCGGCCACCGCGGGCCTTGGCGTGCCCTTTCTCCTGCCGCACGCCGTGTACGGGAACAGTGTCCCCCTCTACGACGAGCTCCACCTGCTCCTGCAGCACATGGGCGAGCTGTATGCGGCACGGGGCGTCGCGGTTGATGCCCTGAAAGTCGCCGCGCGGCGCTACGCTGACTGGCTGCTGCTGCGCAAGCGGGTCTTCAATCGGAAGCGCTCGATGCGGCAGGAGGAGTTGGAGGAGGAGACGCGGGAGCTCTTCGGACTCGGCGCTGCCGAGGAGCTCCTGGGAAACGCGAAGCTTGCCGCGTTCCTTCGGGCCGTCGCCCTGGAGCGGCGCGTCTTCGACTACGCGACCTTGACGCTCTCCCCGCCGTTCGCGCGCGTGTGAACCAATTCCGCAAGGCCCCAAGCGGCCCCTACGAATCCCTGGCGGATCCGGGTCCCGGCACTACCATCCACTTTTCCGCCCACTCGGAGAGGACGCGGACAGCGCGTTCGAGGTCCCGCCCCGATTCGGTGAGCTCGTACTCCACGCGAACGGGAGAGGTTGCAAGCACCCTGCGCTCCACGATCCTCTTCGCCTCGAGCTCCCGCAACCGCTGCGTCAGGAGCGGGTCGGAGAGTCCGGGCACCGCCGCCAGAATCTCGCTGAAGCGATGGGGGCCGTTCATGAGCACGCGAAGGATTATCCCCATCCACCGCCTGCTGAGGAGGTCCATGAGAGAGGCGTAGGTGGGGCAGAACTCGGAGATATGCTGGGGGGTAGGTATTGAACCCGCTACCGTGGCGGGAACAGTAGCCGCTGGTTCACTCATCCCGTCAATATAGCCTCCTTTTCGCTGACATTGCAACTAACTTATTATTGATTGCCTGCTTGCCTTTCCTTGCTAAAAGGAGTAGTTTCTCCCCAGATGAAGCAACAAAGCATTAGTTAGCTTCATAATACAAGCAAGGAGAGATGAGATGATCAAGGTCGGCATTATTGTTGGGAGCACCCGTCCGGGCCGCAAGGCAGACTCTGTTGCGCGCTGGGTCCTGGAGCACGCGAAGAAGCGCGTCGACGCGCAGTTCGAAATCGTGGACATAGCGGACTTCAAGCTCCCCCTGCTGGACGAGCCGGTTCCGCCCTCCATGGGCAAGTACAGCCAGCCGCACACCAAGGCCTGGGCACAGAAGGTCGCGTCTTTCGATGCGTACATTTTCGTGACCCCCGAGTACAACCACGCCCCCTCGGCAGCCCTGAAAAACGCGATCGACTACGTCTATGCCGAGTGGAACAACAAGGCCGCCGGTTTCGTGAGCTACGGCGCCAGCTCCAGCGGAGCGCGTGCCGTCGAGCAGCTGCGCCCGGTGATGGCTGAGATCCAGGTGGCGGATGTCAGGGCACAGGTCCTCCTGTCCCTCATCACCGACTTCGAGAACTACACGGTCTTCAAGCCGAGCGCGGCGCTCGAGGCGCCCTTGGGCATGATGCTCGACCAGGTGGTTGCATGGGGCGGCGCACTGAAGGCCATGCGCGATCAGATCGCGGCCAGGAAGGCCGCCTGAAGCGTGCCAACTGACCCGGTGTGAATGCAGGGGCCCCCGCCGCCAGCGGCGCGGGGCTCTTTTTTTGCCGGTCAGGAGCCGTAGCGGACGCGGAAGACATACCCGGTGTCGTCGCTGACGAAGATCGAGCCATCCGCGGCCACCGCGACGCCGACGGGCCTCCCCAGGACGCGCATGGTATCCGTCAGCCAGCCCGTGATGAAATCCTCCATCCCTGTCACTGCCCCCGCAGGGCTCACGAAAACGACGACGACCTTGTACCCCGGGAGATCATTCTCACGAGACAAGAATACGAACAGCGCCACCGGCCCGGCAACTCGCCGATTCACGGATTTTTCTCTGGAAATCGCTCGACAGTGCGTTTATAAATAGCTGCGGTGCAGCGAACGCTGAGAATCGTCTTTGCCACGCTCTCCATCTACCTCCTCGCGTACCTTCTGACGGCGTTCGGCGTGCTCATCGGCTGCGTCGCGGCGGTGATCAACTGGCAGGCGGCCATCCGCAAGGGAACAGTGATCTGGGGCAGGCTCATGTTCTGGCTGGTCGGCCGGAACCCGCGGGTGATCGGCGCGGAGAAACGCAACCCCGGCAAGCCGTACCTCGTGGTGTCCAACCACGCGAGCATGTTCGACATCCCCGCCCTGATGGCGGCGGTGCCGGGCATCGCCATCATGGGACGGGCGTACCTGACCCGCATCCCCGGCTTCGGGCAGCTCCTGAAGATCCTGCACTACGTCCCCATCGACACGCGGAGCCCCCGCAGCGCGCGCGCCGCGCTCCAGCAGGCAGCGCAGCGCATCCGCGGCGGGACAACGGTGGGCATCTTTGCCGAGGGGACGCGCACGGACACCGGCCGTGTCCAGGCGCTGAAGCGCGGCTTCGTCACGGTGCTGCGGGAGAGCGGCGCCGACCTGCTGCCCGTCTACGTTCGAGGCACCTACGCGCTGCAGCCGCGGGGGAAGCGCCTGCTGGACCCGCGGGAACCGATCTCCATCACGGTGGGGAGCCCGGTTGCCAACAGTGACCTGGTCTCGCTGGACGATGGCCAGATCATGAATACCGTGAAATCGATGCTGGAACACCTGGGGGAAACCGCCTTATGAACACCGACGGCTGGGTTTTCATCGTCAATCCCGTTGCGGGAAACGGGTTCGGCGCCACGCAGGTGGACACGGTGCGGCGGATGATGAAGCGCCACGGCGCCACGGGGGAGGTCGTTCTCACGAAGTCCAAGGGTCATGCGACCGAGCTCGCCGCGGAGCATGCCGACAAGGACTTCCCCATCATCGTGGGGGTGGGCGGGGACGGCACGCTGAGCGAGATAGCCCAGGCCCTCGTCACCCGGAAGGGCGTGACCTTCGGCGGCGTGTCGGCCGGCACGGGCAACGACTTCATCCATGTCCTGGGCTTTCCCGACAGGTTCGAGGACGCGCAGTGGCAGGCGCTCTTCGAGGGGGCGACGGCGGACATGGACGTCGGGCGGTGCAACGGCAGGTACTTCATCAACGGCATGGGGCTCGGTTTCGACGCGCAGGTGGCTGCCGAGAACTACCACCTGGAGAACGGCGGCGAGGTCCGCAGGGGCAGCAAGTCGAAGTACATGTGGCACATCGTTAAGAACATATTCCTCTACAAGGAGCGGCGGATGCTCGTCACCGTCGACGGCGTCACCGAGGAGAGGAGGAGCTTTCTCAACACCATCGGCAACGGGAGGCGGCTCGCCGCCGGCCTGATGCTGACGCCGCGCGCCATCGCGAATGACGGCAAGCTCGACTACTGCAGCAGCGACCCCCTTGGCATCCTGGCGCGCTTCGGCGCGTTTTCCGCCGTGGGGAAGCAGACCCACCTCGCCCTGCCGACGTTCCACTACGCGCAGACGGCGCACATCGAGTGCTCCTTCGACGAGGAGGTGCCGGCGCACCTGGACGGCGAGCTGATCTTCGCGAAGACGTTCCAGATCGACGTGCTCCCGGGAGCGCTGCGCTCCATCATCGATCCGCGGGGCGGTCACTACTTCCAGGGGACCGCGCCGGTGCAGGGCGCACGGCAGTGAAGCGCTCACGCCGGATCCTTGTCGCGGCCGGCTTCGCCCTCATCCTCGGGGCGCAGTGCGTCTTCACGATCGTCCTGGCGACCCCGGATGGCGTGCGCATCCACAGCCCCCAGCCGGGGTTCCTCCTCGATCGATCGTTCGTGGTGGCCGGCGACGCCTGGGCGCGCTCGGCGGCTCTTGCGGCCCTTCGCGTCGAGGCGGTTCCCGCGGACCGGCGCGCAACGGGCCTTCTCACGTTCCCCGCGACCCGCGATGCCGTGAAGTCCCGCGGCGCCGTGCTCTTCCACCTTTCCACGTGGTCGGCAAAGATCACTCTCCCGTCGGACGGATCGTGGGAGCTGCGGGCAGTCGCCCAGGACACGGGCGGCCGGGAGATCGCGACACCGCCGCGTACCGTGCAGGTGCGTGCCGGCGCGCCGGTGAGAGAGTTCCGGTCCTGGACGGCCGAGCACGGCCTGCCCGTTCTCCTCATCGTCGTTCTCGCGGTCGCCATCGGGATATTCGCGCGCGGGGGCCAGGGCGCGGCCGGGCTGCGGCGCGGAGGCGCGCGGGGCGAAGGGCCGACCCGCCGCTTCTCCGTGGTGGCGGTCGTGCTGGCCTGCGCCGTGTGGGTGAACGAGCTCAGCTACCAGCTCTACTGGTTCTTCGTGGGCGGTTGGTCGGTGAGCAACGCCCTGATGATCCAGATGTGCGGGCTGAGCATCCTGTTCCTGCCGGTGATGCTCTTCAGCGAGAACGGGAAGACCCGGCAGGCGATGTTCGACATCCTCTGGTTCTGGGGCATCGGGGGGGCCGTGCAGGCCCTCATCGCCCCTGACATCGGGGCCAACGGGTTCCCTGCCTTCCGCTACTTCTCGTTCTTCGTCTCCCACGGCCTCATCATCGTCATGACCGTGACCATGGCCATCGCGGGACGGGTGACCATCACGCTGCGCTCGTTCCTGCGGACCCTGGTGTTCACGAACATCGTTCTCATCCCGATGTACGGGATCGACAAGCTCATCGGGCTCATCCCGCCGTACGACATGGGCAACTACTTCGTCCTCGGGTACCCGCCGCCCACGGGCTCGATCGTGGACGTTTTCGCCGACATCTTCGGGCCGTCGCCGCGCTACGTCGTCGGCCTGGAGCTCATGGGCCTGGCCGTGTTCCTCCTCCTGTACGTCCCGTGGCCGGTGGCACGGCTGGTCCGCGGAAAGCGGCGAGGAAGCACGGCGAGGGCATAGGCGCCGGGGGAGGAAACATGGGGGAGCTGAAGGCTGTCAGGCTGCGGTGCGAGCACCGCGAGAACCCGGTCGGTATCGGGGAGACGCGGCCGCGCTTTTCCTGGGTGCTGCAGTCCGACGACAAGGACGTGCTGCAGGAGAGCTGGCAGGTCCAGGTGGACCGGGGGGCGGACTTCCTTTCGCCGGCCTGGGACAGCGGGACCGTTGCCTCGGACCAGTCAGTGCTGGTCCCCTACGGCGGCACGCCGCTGGAGTCCGGCACACGGTACTCCTGGCGTGTGCGCGTTTCCGCAGGCGGAACGCAGGGCGCCTGGAGCAGGACGGCGTCCTTCGAGACCTCGCTCCTGGACAAGGCCCTCTGGCGGAGCGTCTTCATCATGCCGCAGGGCGAAAAGGCCGAGGAATCACGCGGCATGCGCCTTCGCCGCGAGATCACCGTGCGGGATGGCATGGTCTCGGCGCGGGTGTACGCAACGGCACTCGGGATGTACGAGCTCAGCATCAACGGCGCCCGCGTGGGAAACGCACTGTTCGCGCCGGGATGGACCGCCTACGCGAAGCGCCTGGCGTTCCAGGCCTACGACGTGACGCCCCTTCTCCGTCCGGGCGTCAACGCCCTGGGCGCGACACTGGGAGCCGGATGGTACAAGGGAGACCTTGCGAGCTGGGTCGGTGGCCGCAACCGCTACGGGACCCGCACCGCGCTCCTCCTGCAGCTGCACGTGCGCTACGCCGACGGCACCGAGCAGGTCGTGGGTACCGACGAGAGCTGGGCGTCCGCGGAGGGGCCCATCCTCTCTTCCGAGCTCTACCACGGGGAGACCTACGACGCACGGCGCGAACAGGCCGGCTGGGACATGCCGGGGTTTGACGCGAAGGGCTGGCAGCCGGCCCTCCGTTCCGAGCAATCCCTCGACGTTCTGGTGGCGCAGGAAGCGCCTCCGGTGCGGCGTCATGACGAGCTCCACGCGGACAGGATCTTCACCACGCCGCGCGGGGAGAAAGTGCTCGATTTCGGGCAGAACCTTGCCGGCTGGGTCCGGTTCACCGTGAACGGCCGGGCAGGTGACACGGTGGTCCTGCGCCACGCGGAGATCCTCGACGCGCAGGGCAACTTCTACACGGGCAACCTGCGCACGGCCAGGGCACGCATCGAGTACATTCTCAAGGGCGGCGGACCCGAGGTGTTCGAGCCGCACTTCACCTTCCAGGGTTTCCGCTACGTGGCAATCGAGGAGTATCCGGGCACGCCGGCGCCGGCGGACTTCGTGGCCGTTGCCGTCCATTCCGACATGGAAGCGACGGGCACCTTCGAGTGCTCGCATCCCCTCCTCAACGCGCTGGACCGGAACATCCTCTGGAGCCTCAAGGGCAACTTCATCGACATACCCACTGACTGCCCGCAGCGCGACGAGCGGCTGGGGTGGACCGGTGACGCGCAGGTCTTCATCCGCACCGCGTGCTTCCACCGCGACACCGCGGCGTTCTACACCAAGTGGCTGCGCGACCTTGCCGCCGAGCAGAAGCCGGGCGGCGGCGTCCCGCACGTCGTGCCGGATGTCCTGTCCCTGGCGCCCGGCAAGGACGCGCTCATACCGGACCAGCACTCCTCCACCGGCTGGGGCGATGCCGCGGTGATCTGCCCATGGACGATCTGGCAGTGCTACGGCGACATGCGCATCCTGGAACGCCAGTACCCGAGCATGAAGGGCTGGGTGGAGTACATCCGGGCGCACGCGAAGGACGAGGTCCTCTGGGACACCGGGTTTCACTTCGGGGACTGGGTGGCGCTGGACGCCAAGGAGGGCAGCTACTTCGGCGCAACGCCGAATGACCTGACCGCGACGGCCTACTACTCCCATTCGACGAGCCTCCTCGCGCGGACCGCGGCGCTCCTGGGCAGAAAAGGGGAGGCGCGGGCCTACGAGGACCTCCATCGCCGCATCGTCGCTGCTTTCCAGGCCGAGTTCTTCACGTCGACGGGCCGGCTCGCCGCTCGCACGCAGACGGCGCATGTCCTCGCACTCGTCTTCGGCCTCGTACCGGAGAAGCATCGGCAGCGCTGCATCGACACGCTCCTCGCGCTGATCAAGGAGAACGGGGGGCACCTCACGACAGGGTTCCTCGGCACACCGTCGATCTGCCGCGCCCTGAGCGACAACGGCAGGCTGGACGACGCTTATGCCCTGCTCCTGAAGGAAGACTTCCCTTCCTGGCTGTACCAGGTCACGAAGGGCGCCACGACCATCTGGGAGCACTGGGACGGCATCAAGCCGGACGGGTCGATGTGGAGCGACAACATGAACTCGTTCAACCACTACGCCTACGGCGCCGTGGGTGAGTGGCTCTACCGGGTGATCGGCGGCCTGGACATGGAAGAAGACGGGGCGGGCTATCGGAAGATCGTGGTGCATCCGCGGCCGGGAGGCGGCCTGACGTGGGCGAAGACCGAGCTGGTCACTCCCTATGGCCCGGCATCGATCGCGTGGCGGCAGGAGGCCGGAACCATGAAGGTCGAGGTGGCCATCCCGCACAACGCCACCGCCCGCGTGATCCTCCCGGACGCGGATCCCGCGGCAATCACGGGCGACCCGGCCCGCTTCGCGAAGTGCGCGGGAGGCGCCGAGGCGCGCGTCGGCTCCGGCCGGCGCACGTTCGAGTACCCGCGGGGATAGGAAGCGCGAACGTCATGGCGAGCGCAACGAAGGCGACCGTGTCCGTGAGGTGATCCGTCGGCGGCCTCATCGCGAAACCCTCCAGAATGCTCCCTGCGTTTCCAGGACCGACGCCACCACGCGTTCCGTTTCGGGACTCGCGGCGCCATCTCCCGTGCCCGTCGCGTCGGGGGGCGGCGCGTCGACGATGAGCGTCTCCAGGACGGCCGACACCCCGTGCGCGATGCTCGGAAGGTCATAGCCGCCTTCCAGGACGATCGCGAGGCGCCCGGGGCAGCACTCGTCGCTCAGCTCCTGGAGCAGCCGCGCCAGGCAGGCGAAGCCTTCTGCCGTGACGTTCATGCCTCCCAGCGGATCTCCCTGCGCGATGTCGAAGCCCGCCGAGACAAGGATGAGCTGCGGCTTGTATTGCCGCGCAATGGGCAGGAGGACCCGGGAGAAGATCACCGCGTAGTCTTTGTCATCCTGCCCGCCGGAAGGGGGACGTTCACCGTGAACCCCCGGCCCTTGCCTGCCCCCGTGTCTTCGACCCGGCCGGTGCCGGGGTAGAAGGGGAACTGGTGCACCGAGAAGAAGAGGACCTTCTCCGACGCGTAGAACGAATGCATGGTGCCGTTGCCGTGGTGCACGTCCCAGTCAACGATGCAGACGCGGTCCATCCCCAGGGCGTGCAGCGCGAACTGCGCGGCGACGGCCACGTTGTTGAACAGGCAGAAGCCCATGGCTGCCCCGGCCTCCGCGTGGTGCCCCGGCGGCCGCACCAGGGCGAAAGCCGATTCCACGGTGCCGCGCGATACGGACTGGACCGCGGTGATTGCCGCCCCGGCTGACCGCACGGCGGCGGCGTGGGACCCGGCGACGGCGCCGGTATCCGGGTCGAGGAAGGTGTATTCGCGGCCGCGGGTCTCCTCGATCTCGCCGGATGTACGATGCCTCGTGCACCCAGGCCAGTTCCTCCGGCAGGGCGTCGCGGCCGGGCAGGTCCACGAGGCACCCGCGGTCGGGGAAGGTCTTCAGCATCGCGTCGACCGCGCGTAGTCGGTCCGGCGATTCGACGTGCCCGGGCCCGTTGGAGTGCTCCAGGAAAAGCGGATCACGGACGAGACCGACGGGCCTCACTCCCTCAGGCTCCTCTCGGGCCTTCATCCGGTCCTCCGTCAGATCCGGTGCGCCAGCAGCATCTCCACCAGCTCGATGCTCCGCGCCCCTTCCACGATGTCGGTGTCCGGCTTCTTCCCGCTCTTCACGCAGTCGATGAAGTGCCTGTCTTCCTGGTAGAAGCCGTAGGCCCGGTGGAAATCCGCGCTGCCCGGCGAGCTCGGCACCGTCGAGCTTCTGGACCGCTTCCGCCGCGGCGCCCGCCGCTGCCAGCGAGTAGCGCTTCTCGCCCTGGTGCACGAGGATCGACGCCGAGCACGCAATCTCCTCGCCCATTCCCAGCTCGATGTAGGCGCTGGCACCGGCGCCGTGCACCTCGCAGCGGTGCACCCTGCCGCCGGTCCGGTAGTTCGCCTTGATGACCCCGGTGACGCCGTTGTCGAACCGCATGACGCCGTTCCATGCGTTGTCCACCACGTCACCGTCGTAGCGCGCCTCCACGAGCGCGGCGGAAGTCGCGGTGCCGCCGGCGATCCACCGGATCATGTCCACCGCGTGGATGGTGTCCGAGACGAACGCGCTGAGGCTTCCCCTGTCGAAGGCGGCGTCCCCGTACTTGAAGAAGCAGCCTTCCACCTGGTTGATTGTCGTACGATCGCGGACTATCTCCAGCGCCTTGCGCACCACCGGGATGTGCCTGCGGTTGAAGCCGACCTGGACGAACCTGCCCTTCTCCTCGGCCTTGCGCGCGAGGGACCAGGCCTGGATGGAGGTGATCCCGGGCGGTTTCTCCATGAACACGGGGAGGCCCGCGTCGAGAGAGTTCCAGACGACATGGAACAAGCTGGCCGGCTCCACGAGCGCGTAAACGGCATCCAGCTTCTCTTTCGCGAACATCTCGTGAAAGGAGAGGTACGTCTTCTCCACCTTCCAGGCCGCCGCGAGCGACGCCGCGCGCTCCGCCACCAGGTCGCAGACCGCAACGACCTTCACGTCATCCATCTCGGACAGGGACGGCATATGGACGCTCCGGGCAATTCCCCCGGCGCCGACGACACCGACCCTTACTTTCGCTGCGCTCATGTCTCCCCCTGCTTGCACGCGATGGTCGCCGATTCGCGGCCGCGACACAAGAGGCCCACCGTCGGCTGCAGCGTCGCCTTCTCTCTGTTCTCCCGCCGTGCTACGATCCCCGCATGAGCACAGCAGCACCTCCGTGGTTCGGCGCAGCGTACTATCCCGAGGACTCGCCGGCCGGGCAGATCGACCATGACATCGAGCTCATGAAACAGGCCGGCATGAACGTCATGCGCATGGGCGAGTTCGCATGGCGGCGCATGGAGCCCACCGAGGGTGCCTACGATTTCGGCTGGCTGCACGACGTCGTGAACAAGCTCGACAAGGCCGGCATCGCCTCCCTGCTCGGCACACCCACGGCCACGCCCCCGGCCTGGCTCACGCAGCGCTACCCCGAGATCCTCGTGGTGGACGAGAAAGGGAGACCGGGCTCGCACGGGACACGCCGCCACGCCTGCTCGAACAACCCGGTGTACCGGGAGCTCTGCGCCCTCATCGTGGAGCGCATGGCCGAGGAGTTCGGCAAGGACCCGGCCGTGATCGGCTGGCAGATCGACAACGAGGTGCACGTCCAGGGGACCCGCGGATGCTGCTGCCCGATCTGCCAGGAGAAGTTCGCCGACATGCTGGAGCACCACTACCGCTCCATCGACGCGCTCAACGAGGCGTGGAACCTGAACCTCTTCAGCATGGCCTACGACTCGTTCTCGCAGATCCCCGTGCCGCGCAGCGACGTCTGGCACCACCCGTCGCTCATCACGGCGTGGATGACGTTCCAGGGGGAATCGCAGGTGGACTTCTGCCTGTACCAGGCCGACATCCTGCACCAGTTCTGCCGGCAGCCCGTGGGAACCGACATGATGCCCATCCTCGGGGTCAGCCACGCGCACATGAACACTTTCCTCGACGTGGTGATGTTCAACCACTACAACTCCGCGGAGAATCTCTGGCAGGCTGCGTTCTGGATGGACCTCTGCCGGCCCCTGAAGCCGGTGCCGTTCTGGAACACGGAGACCTCGACGTGCTGGTTCGGGGGCACCACCGCCACGGGACTTCCCGACCCCGGGTTCGGCCGGGCGAACTCCTGGCTGCCCATCGCCCTCGGCGGCGAGGCGAACCTCTACTGGCTGTGGCGCACGCACTGGGCGGGGCACGAGCTCATGCACGGCGGCGTCCTGTCCACCGCCGGGCGCCCGCTGCACACATTTCCCGAGGTCCAGGCGATAGGGAGGGGGCTCCGCGCCGCCGCCGCCTTCCTCACGGGCACGCGGCCGTCAGCGCCCGGCATCGCGCTCCACGTCTCCACTCCTGCCATGTGGCTCCTGGAGTTCCAGCCCATGGTCAAGGGATTCCAGTACCAGCAGGCGCTCATCGAGCGCGTGTACCGGAGACTCTTCGAGACGCACCTTCGCGTGGACGTCATCGCCCCGTCGGCCGACCTGGAGTCGTACCGCCTGGTCCTCTCGCCATTCCTCCCCTGGATCGGGGAGGACCAGCTCAACCGGCGGGTCCGCGCCTGGATCGAGGCGGGCGGCACCTGGATGGCCGGCCCGTTCACCGACGTGCGCAATGCCGAGGCGGCGAAGTTCCAGCATGCGCCCTTCGGTGTGCTGGAGGATTGGGCCGGTGTGAAAGACGTCTACGAGATCCCCGGTGACCCCCGCCCGTTCAAGGCGTCCTGGGCGCGTGGAGGGGATTTCGAGGGATCCCTCTGGTACGACTGTTTCGAGCTGAAAGGCGCCGAGGCCGTGGCCACCTACACGGAAGGGCCCATGAAGGGTCTTGCAGCGATCGTGACACGGAAGATCGGCAAGGGACGCATCGTGCTCCTGGGCACGCTGCCCGAGCCGCGGGCACTCGGAGAGATCCTGCTTCGCACGGCATCGGAGTCCGGCGTGGCAGCTCCTCCCGCCGGGTCTCCCCACCTGCTCATCGTGCCGCGGGATGGCGCTGCGGGCCGGGGAACCATCGCCGTGGAGCTGGAAGGGAAGCCTGCATCGATGGTGCTCGACGCACCTGCCCGGGACCTGCTCACCGGCAGGGAGCATGGTCGGGGAACCGTCGAGATTGCCCCGTTCGGCGTGGTGGTGCTGCAGAACCGTTGAGGAGCGTGCGGGACCCGCCCGCGCCGCTCAGCGCCGCGCCATGATCCGGTCGACCACCGGCTGCGGGAGGAGCTCCAGCACGCCGGCAGCGCGCGAGAGGTGTCCCGCGCGGTAGGCGCGCCGGGGACGGGCGGCACACAGGGCAGTGCAGACCTTTTCCGCCACGTCGCGGGGGTCGCTCCGCTTCTCGTCGAAAGCGAGCAGGTCACGCCTTTCCCGCTGCATCGTGCTCTCCCACAGGGCCTTCTGTTCGCCGGACCACCCCTGGATTGCTCTCTCCAGCCCGTCATCGCTTTTGCGAGGCGCATCGGTACGAATGCCTCCGCAGCGGACCAGGACGGAAGGAATGCCCCAGGAGGCGAGCTCGAGGTGAAGCGTGCGGGCGATGCAGTTCGCCGCGAAGTCGCAGGCGTGGATGCTGGCGACGAACGGGATCGGGATCAGCGCCGGCGTCTGGATCCATGCGATTCTCCCCCTGGCCGTCCTCAGCAGGGGCAGGAGACCCTGGACGAGCATGATGGGCGCCACGATACGGGCTTCCAGCTCGATCCTCAGCTTCCGGACATCCAGCAGCTCGATCGGGGCAACGTCCCCGGCGCCGGCGTTGTTCACGATGCCGTACAGGCCCTTCAGTCCCCGCGCGGCGATCTCTTCCCTGATAATGCCGAGCGCGCGAGGAAGGTCATCCGGGGCTGCGAGGTCCAGCGGCGAGACCGGAACGAGTCCGCGGACGCGGAGGTCGGCCAGCTCTTCGTGCGCTTTCCTGGTGCGCACCGACGCGAAGACGATGAAGCCGCGCTGCGCGAGGAGAACCGCCGTGGCGCGCCCGATGCCGGAGGAGCACCCCGTCACGACAACGCCTTCACCGCGTGGTGTCATTGCTCTGCTCATGCCGGTTTTGACGCCGCTGCGCGGGCAATCACTTCACGGTGGCACGGCGATCGGTGAACACGGCATGGTCGGAGCCGTCGATGATCGTTTTCGCCCCGGGATGACGTTGTGAAGCCCTATGCCGGAATGACCGTCCGGGCGATAAACCCTCCATGGCGAAGACCAGGATCGGCGTCGTGGGCTGCGGGGTCATCGGCACGCGGCATATCCAGGCAGCAGCGGCCTCGCCGCTCATCGACCTCGTCGCCATCGCGGACCCCATCGAGGAGCGCGCCCGCGCAAAGGCCGCCGAGTTCCGCGTCCCCGGGGTGTTCCGCCAGGGGCTCGACCTCGTGAAGGATCCGTCGGTGGACGCCGTGGTCCTCGCCATCCCGGCGGGAGGACGCGCGGCGCTGGCACGCGAATCCTTCCGTCTCAGGAAGCACGTCCTGCTGGAAAAGCCCCCTGCCATGAATGCCGCGGAGATCGAGGAGCTGATGAAGCTCGCCGGGGACAGGGTCGGTGCCTGCTGCTCTTCGCGATTCACGTTCCTCGCCGGCTTCCGCGCCGCGCGCGCGGAGATCGCGTCGGGCCGTCTGGGCGACCTCAGGGAGGTGTACGTGCGCGCCCTCTTCGGCGCCGAGCGTGCCCCCACGGAGCCGCCACCTGCGTGGCGCGTGAGCCGGGCGCAGAACGGCGGCGGCATCCTCGTGAACTGGGGCACGTACGACCTCGATTACCTCCTCGCCCTGACGGGATGGTCGCTGGAGCCGCGGTCCGTCTTCGCGCAGACCTGGCGCGTCGCGCCCCACCTCGCGGCGCACGTGGCCCCGGGGTCCGACGCGGAGAGCCACTGCGTCGCGCTCATCCGCTGCGCCGGCGGGGAGATGATCCACATCGAGCGCGCGGAGTTCAGCGCCCTTTCCACCGAGACGGCGTGGCAGGTCATTGGGACGCGCGGATCACTCCGCCTGTCCATGACCTTCAGCGGCGAGAAGACCCTCATGATCGATGAAACGGGCACGGCCGCCGGCGTCTCGAGCAGGGTGCTCTGGCAGGGGACCGAGAACGAGCTCGATTATCACGAGGGGCCGGTCCTGGACTTCGCGGCCGCCATCCTGGAAAAGCGGCAGCCCCGGACCGACCTGGGGCGCGCGCTGGTCCTCCAGAAGATATTCGACGCTGTCTACGAGTCCTCCGCCTCCGGGAAGCTGGCGGTGATCACGCCTCCCCCCGGAAAGGAAAGAGGAGGCTCCCCGCCAGCGGCGGTTTCTCCAGGCGGATGACGATTCTCCCCCGGCGGTTGCCCCAGGACGTGCACGGGTGCCCTGCGCAGCCGGGGGGCTTGCAAGGGCAGGCATGCGCGCATCACAGTCTCGGCATGCCGAATGCCCGAGACCCCGATCACGTCGCCGCGCACGAGGCGGAGCTGCATTCCCGCGCCGTGGTCATCGACTGTCACAGCGACCTCCTGATGCCGATTGCCGACGGCTTCACGCGCCTTGCCATTGACGCACCGGTACCGGCGGCCGCCGCGTGGGAGCCGCCGGTACCGGTGCCCGAGGGATCGGCGAGAAGGCAGGAGTGGCCGTTCGGCGGGCCGGGCTGCATCGGGCAGTACAGCCTGCCGCGCTTCGAAGCCGGCGGTCTCACCACCCAGGTCTGCGCGATCTTCGTCGAGGACGAGCGGCTGGACCACGCGCTGAAGCGCGCCATGGAGATGGTCTACTGGTTCCACCGGGAGATGGAAGAAAACAGCAGGCGCATCGAGATGGTAACGAGCGCCGCGGACATCCGCCGCCTGAAGAAGCAGCGGAAATGCGGGGCCGTCCTCGCGCTGGAAGGCTTCGAGCCGCTGGGCCTCGACCTCCGTCTCCTGGACGTCTTCTACCGGCTCGGCGTCCGCATGGGTGGGCTCGCCCACAACAGGCGCAGCGCCTGGTGCGACGGGACGCTCTCCAACACGGTCTCCGCGGGGCTTACCCCCCTGGGCAGGGAGGCGGTGAAGCGCATGAACGAGCTGGGCATGGTGGTGGACGTCGGGCACCTGACGGCCACCGGCTTCTGGGAGACGCTGGAGATCACGAAGGCCCCCGTGGTGCTGTCGCACCGCAGCCCGCAGAAGTTCTTCCCCCTGAAGCCCGAGGACAGCCCCTTCTCTCCCGCTTACGACCTCACGCGGGGCCGGGAACGCCTGGAGGCGCTTGCGAAGAACGGGGGCGTGTTCGGCGTGTTCTTCCTCGGGATGAAGACGGTCGACGACGTCGTCGCGGACATCGAGTACATGATGGAGATCACCGGGCCCGACCACGTGGGGCTCGGCTCGGATCTCTACGGGACGGCGGCCGCACCGCGGGGCCTGGAGCACATGGGCGGACTGCCGGGCATCACGCGCGCCCTGGTGCGCCGCGGTCACTCCGACGAGCAGATTCTGAAGGTGCTGGGCGGAAACTTCATGCGCGTCTTCGAAGAGGTATGGAAGGCATGAACAGGCCCTCCGCGATGAACGGGCGCGAACGCGTCCTTGCCGCCATGCGGCGCCAGCCGGTGGACTATGTCCCCTGCTGCCCCCTGGTCAACCCGCTCACGGAGGTGCAGAGGCGGGGCCAGCCCTGGAA
Source organism: uncultured Spirochaetota bacterium (assembly GCA_963768665.1). Taxonomy (GTDB): domain Bacteria; phylum Spirochaetota; class Spirochaetia; order SZUA-6; family Fen-1364; genus Fen-1364. Next base: position 93,939 of record CAVYIU010000014.1, read on the forward strand.
CTTCCCGTGGGAACCGCCCGGGGACGGCGTGGAATACATGGCCACGAAGCTGGGCACGGATCCCGTCGTGTCGCTGTGGTGGATGGACGGGATATCCCCTGACCCCGAGGTGAAAAGCCGTGTCTGGCGCGAGGGAGACCTCCTCCACAAGACCTTCGTGACCCCGGCGGGGCAGCTGCACGCCTCGATCGTGCTCAACGACACGTGGCCGTTCGGGGAGGACATCCCCTTCTTCCACGACTTCCCCGGTCATTACCGCGAGGTCTGGCTGAAGACAGAGCAGGACGTCGACTGCCTCCGCCACATCCTCAGGGCTCCCCGGAAGCGGGACGAGATCGAAGCCCTGCGCGCCGGGTTCAACCAGGGGAGGGCCCTCGCGGACCGGCTGAGACTGCCGACCATGGCTACCGTGGGATCCGGGCTCAGCGGCGCCCTGTACATGTTCGGCGCCGAGCGGCTGTGCCTGCTCACTGTCGACGACCCGGGGCTCGTGGAGAGCTACATCGAGACGGAGCACCGGTGGAACCTGGACGTGCTGGACCTCGTCCTGGACTTCGGCGCCGACATCATCCGCCGCAACGGCTTCTACGAGAGCGCCGACTTCTACGGTCCGGCGACGCTCGCGCACTTCCTCGGGAAGCCGCTGCGGGCGGAGATCGCCGCCGTACACCAGGCGGGACGACCCGTCGCCTACACGATGTACTCGGGCATCATGCCCATCCTGGACTACCTCGCCGGTTTCGACTTCGACTGCATCTCGGCGCTCGATATCGCCTTCGACGAGCCCGACCTCGCCCTGATCGCGAAGAAGCTGCCGCGGATGAGCTTCTGGACGGGGCCCAGCAACACCTTTCACATGTACGAAGGTCCCGAGGTCGTGCGCAAGGCCGTGCGGGACACGTTCGCCGCGTTCGGAAAGACGGGTCTCCTCATCACGGCGGCCTCCTCGGTGCATCCCATGATGCCGTGGGAGAACACGCTCGCCATGCTGGACGAGTGGCGCGCGCTTCGCTAGGAAAGGGGCGTGACCATGGCAAAGGGAAGGATCAGGATGGGGGTTTCAGGCGGGCCGGCTGCCGCGAGGACGCCGGCAGGATCCTGCTGACACCCATCGTGCCGCGGCCCAAGGCGAAGGCAAAGGCGAAGCTGGCGCCCCGGTAGCCCTACGCCGGCTGGTCGCCGAAGGCGGACACGAGCCTTCCCGTCGGCGCGTCGTGGATGGTGCCGCGGCGGAAACGCACGCCGACCTCCTGGCCCGGCCGCAGGTCCGCGAACGGCGATGCCCCGCCGGTGGCAACGATCTGCCCCTGCCGCTCGCCGAGACGGAGGTGGACCAGCCAGTCGGTGCCCCGGGGCATGACGGCGAGCACGCGCGCCCTGCCTTCGTCGGCCGGGGGAACCGGCTGGATCTCGAGGTCCTCCGGGCGCACGTTGAAGACCACGTGCTCGCCGGCGTAGCGCCGGCACCCCTCGTCCAGGCGGATGAAGAACCACGGATCAGCGGCGGGGACGAGGAGCGTGCGATCCTCCGCGTTGTGCACCTCTCCCGCGATCAGGTTGGTCTGCAGCTCGCCGGTCAGCTCCGCCACCTTCACCGTGCGCGGCATCGCGTACACCTCCGACGGCGCTCCGACCTGGAGGATCTCCCCCTGCGCCATGACGGCGACGCGGTCGGCCATGATCATCGCCTCCTCCTGGTCGTGGGTGACGTAGAGCATCGTGGCGCCGGTGCGGCGCTGCAGCGCCAGGAGCTGCGAGCGCAGCGAGGCGCGCAGCGGAGGGTCGAGATTCGAGAGGGGCTCGTCGCAGAGCAGGGTCCCCGGCTTGCCGACGATGGCACGAGCCAGGGCGACCCTCTGGCGCTGCCCGCCGCTCAGCTCGCGCGGTGAGCGGTCCTCGAACCCTTCAAGGTCCACCATCCGCAGCGCCTCCAGCACCTGCTCCCTGATCCTGGGGCGCGGCACGTGCTGCAGGCCCATGCGGAACGCGACGTTGCCGTAGACGCTCATGTGGGGATAGATCGCGAAGGTCTGGAAGACGAACCCGATGCGCCGGTCCTTCGGCGCCACGTCGATCCCTTCCCCCAGCACCGTCTCCCCGTTGAGGGAGATCTCGCCCGCCGACGGGCGCTCCAGTCCTGCAACGCACCGCAAGAGTGTGGTTTTCCCGCACCCGGACGGTCCCAGGAGAACGAGGGACTCGCCGGCGGGAACCTCGAGGCTCACGTCTGTCAGGACCGGCGTGTCGTCAAAACTCTTGCAGAGGCCCGTGACCCTGATACCGTCCATCGTCGACCCCCTTGCAGCGGCACGTTCAATGTACTGAGAAGCGGCAGCGGTGGCAGCGGGAAATTGCTCGGGCCGCACGAGCACCTTGCTCGGGCCGCACGAGCACCTTGCTCGGGCCGCACGCCAGGCGGTATCTTTGTCTCTGGATGATGGATGGTCCCGAGGGAGCAAGTTTCCTCTGGCCGCCCGGCCGGCTCCCCGGCACCGCCGATCCCGAGCCCCGGCTCGGCAACGAGCAGGCCGCCGATCTCGAGCTCGACAGCCTGGTCGGTCACCTCTGTCTCGACGCGGCCGACCGCCCCTGGGTCCGCGGTATCCTCCTGCAGCTCTGCGGCGATCCCGATGTCCTGGCGTGGCGGCACGGCGTGCTGGAATCCGTTCTTGCCGCGCCGCCGGCGTTGCGCGCCGGCATGGAGGAGCTCCTCCCCCGCATCGACAGGCTCCGCCAGCACCACGTGCCGCGCGAGAAGGGCGAGCTGCTCCACGAGGTCGCCTGGCGGCTGGGCGAGCTGGAGATCTTCCTCGGGTGCGTGCGGGAGCTCGCCGACACGCTGGAGAAGGTTCCCGTGGCCGCCGCATCGGGGGGCATCGTCCTCGCTCGGGACGCGCTGCGGGGCCTGCTGGAAAGCGAGGTCATCCGCCACCTCCTCGAGGCGATGCCGGCCCTCCTGAAGGAGGTCCGCGGGGTCCGCAGCGTGACGATCGGCGTCAACATCGACAGGGACCTGCAGCCATCCGGTGCCACGCTGCTCTCTATCAACAACCGGAGCTTCGCCGATGGCAGCCCCGGGTTCCTGGACAGCCTCTTCGGGCCGGGGCACGGGCGGCCGAGCGGCATCGCGCCGCTGCACCGCGTGCCGGACGGAGGCGCCAACCCCATGCTCCATCCGCTGTTCCGCGATCTCTCGGAAGCGCTTTCCCGTTCCCTGCGGCCGGTCGCGGCGGCGCTGCGCGAGTTCACGGGCGTGCGCACGCAGTTCCTCGATCGATGGGGCCGCGAGCTGGCATTCTTCCTCGGCGCCGCGAGGCTCGTGGTGCGCCTGCGCGCGGCGGGTCTTCCCCTGAGCCGTCCGCGCCTCGTCCCCGCAAACGAAGACGGCTTCCAGGTGACCGGCCTGTACAACATCGTCCTCGCGTTGAAGCTCGCCGAGCAGGGGCGGGAAGCCGACCTCTCCCGCGCGGTAAAGCGCAACGACCTGGCGTTCTCCGCGCACGAGGTCACCATCCTCACGGGCCCCAACCAGGGCGGCAAGACGACCACCATGCGCGCGATCGGGCTCATCCACGTCCTGTGCCAGGCCGGGCTCTATGTCCCGGGGAGCGATGCCGCCCTCGGCGTGGTGGACGCCATCCACACCCATTTCCCCCGCGCCGAGCGCAGCGATCTCGAATCCGGGCGGTTCGCCGACGAGATGCGCCGGCTGCGCGACATCTTCGCGCGTGCCACACCCCGCAGCCTCATCCTCCTCAACGAGTCCCTCACGGCCACGAGCGCGCGGGAAAGCCTCGCGCTCGCCCGCGAGGTGGTGAGCGCGCTGCAGATGCTGGGCGCCCGGTCGGTCTACACGACGCACCTATTCGAGCTGGCCGAGGAAGCTGAATCGTTCAACCGGCGCACGGCGGGAGCAGGCCGGGTGACAAGCCTCGTGGCCCTGCCCGGCCGGGGATTTCGCATCGAGCGCGGGCCGCCCGCGGGGTCCAGCGAGGCGCGGGAAGTGGCGCTGCGCTTCGGCATCAGCTACGACCAGCTGGTGTCCGTGCTGCGCCAGCGGGGCATTGTCGACTGACAGGCTGCACGTGCCCGGTCCGGCCCGGCGCCTTCAGTACGGCATGAGGACAAGCGAATCGACGCGCGGGAAGAGCGACTTGAGAGTCTCCCGCGATGATTCGCGCACGAGGATATCAGGCCATGCGTCACGCACCGGGACGGGAATGGAGGCATCCTTCCTGGCGGCTCCATGCGTATTCGCCGGTACAATGCCCGTCCGGCGCGCCGGGGACCCCTTCTCCCCGCCGCCCCGTCAGGCTACCTTCGTGCCCATGGCACACCGCACGCCCGCATCGTCCCTGCCGCCGGCCTCGGCCGACACGGTCCCGCTGTTCGGCATGTTCGAGACACGCCTCGCGCACGCTCGCTCGTACGAGAACCCCTTTCGCTCCGTCGCCGCGGCGGCTTCCATCGTGCGGCCGGACGGGAACACGTGGGTCATGCCCCTGTACTGGGACGGCGGCCAGTCCTGGGGGCTCCGCCTGTCGCCTGACACGACGGGGGAATGGTCCTGGGTCGTGCATTCCTCGGACCCCGGGCTCGATGGCAGGCGCGGCTCGTTCCGCTGCGCCGACTCCGCGCTGCGCGGCTCGCTGCGGCCCATGCCCGGCCACCCGCTGCACTTCGCCTACCAGGACGGGACGCCCTGCTGGTTCTTCGGCGACAAGGCGTGGCGCCTCCTCCAGACCGATCCGGCGAAGAAGCTCGATCACCACAGCGTCATGCACCACGTCGACGTGCGCGCCGCGCAGGGATTCACCTACATGCACACCGAGCTCGCCGGGACAGGAGGCCTTCGCTCCACCGGAAACGAGGGGGGCGCGATGCTGCCGGACCCCGGGGCGGAGGTGATCAATCCCGCCTTCTTCCGCGAGGTCGACAGCCGCGTCCGGCACGTCAACGAGAAAGGGATCGTGCTCGGCATCACCCTCCTCTACGCGACGGGCAGCCCGTCGTGGAAATCGCTTCCCGACGAGGAGGCGCGCCGGAGGTTCGCCCGCTACGTCGTGGCGCGCTACGCGGCATTTCATGTCGTCTTCATCGTCACGGGTGAATGGCAGCACATGGTGACGGAGATCGAGCTCTTCCGCGCCATCGGCCGCGAGATCCGCCGCTCGGATCCCCACCATCGCATGATCGGCATCCACCCGGGGCCTAGGCCGTACTTCTCCTCGCAGGACTACGCCGCTGACGAATGGATGAGCTTCGGCGATTACGCGCAGGCCTGTTTCGCCCCCGACAGGGAGGAAGCCAACGACAGGTGCCGGCGGGACCTGCGCGACTTCACCCGTGCGGCCCGCCGGCACGGCAAGCCGGTGGTGGACTGCGCGTACGCCTCCTACCTGCGCGACCAGGACTTCGACGGCATCGTGGACAAGCCGAACTCACACTCGCGCGAGTCCTTCCGCCGGGCCTCGTGGATGTTCCCCATGGGCGGCGGCTACTTCGTCACGGGATTCGGCACCACCTCCTTCGGCGGGTGGCGCGAGCTCGGCCCGTTCCTCGTCGACAACCCGCGGCACGCGGATGCCATCGCCGACCTGGCAAGGATCCGCGCGTTCTTCACGGCGCTGCCATGGTGGCTCCTGGAGCCCCACGACGAGCTGTGCACACCGCGCGGGGGCATGGCGTTCTGCATGGCGGACCCTGCGGCAACGTGTGTCGTGTACGCGGTCGGCTCCCGCGGCGTGGACATTCGGCTGGCCGGAACGGGCTGGCAGGCCGTGCGCTTCGACCCGAGGACGGGCGAACGGGCGGAGCTGCCGGTCGCGGAGGGCTCCCCTCTCGTGCTGGAAGCGCCCGACATGCAGGACTGGGTATTCCTCATGACGAGGAAAGCAGCTTCCTGATGGTTTCCTTCATGATCGCCTCGGCGCCCTCGGAGACGCTGGAGGCCCCGATCTCGTACCCGCCTTCCGCGTACGAACGCGCGAGGGGAATGTCAGCCGGCGCCGGTGCTCCCCGTACGCGGCCACCGCGGTGAATCCCGCGGGGCGCTGCTGGACCGCGGCGAGCTGGTACTCGACGAATGCCTCGCCCGGCAGCAACAGGATGCCCGCGCCCGGGGCGAGACCGAGTAACGAGAGCATCGACGGCGTGCCGAGTCTCCGAAGGTAGGCGATCCTCAGGGCTGCCGTGAGCCTGTCCCCGGCAACCCGGCTGGCATCTTTGATGGTGGAAAGAAGGGTGTCCTCCGCGAGATCACGGCGCGGCGGCAGCGTCACGGAGAGCGAGCGCCAGCGGAACGCGGCAAGCTGCCGCGCGCGGGCAGCCTCTTCGCTCTGCACGAGCGCGGAGTGAATGCGACCTGTCAGACCGGGCACGGCTCTGCGGCGTGCCCTCGTTGTACTTTCCTGCCGTTATGTCTCCCCCGCACCCGTTGAGATAGAGGTGCTCGCACCCGGGCGTCTCGGCGGATCGCCGTTCCCGTGCCAGGCCGGCAAAGTCCGCGGTGACAACACCGTCACCGTAGTAGCTCATCGGGTGGGTTGCGTAGAAATGGAGCGCCGCGAGGGGCCTGCCGTCATGGAGGAACATCACCGTGCGCAGGAGCGGATCGATCAGGCCTTCCGGGGCCTCCTGGAGCTCGATCTCCTGCGCGGAGCTCCAGCGTGTCAGGCGCACGGTGCCGTCCTCCCCGAGGATCCGCCGTGCCGAGGCGACCTCGCGCACCACAGCGCTGCCGAATGCCACGCCGTCGACGAGAGTCGCGCGGGACAGGGCACCGCGCGCGGCTTCGGCGGTGGATGCCACGCAGGAGCGGAAGTGTGCGACATCCATCAGAGGGGCGAGGTCCCCGGCGGCTTCAACGAGCTCCTGCGCGGCCAGGTCGACGATCGGCGCATTGTGCTGGTGGACGGTGTGGAGGGCCACCCGGTCCGTTGTCGTGCCCACGGCGCGGGCCAGCTCCGCCTGCCAGGCGAGGTGTGCGTCGTTGTCGATCTCGCACCAGTCCACCGCGCAGAGCACGACGGGCGCCTCGTCGCCGAGGAGCACCAGCCCGATGGCAAAGAGAGGATCGGCAACAGCCTTCACGGGAGCCACGCGTCCCGCGCAGAGGGGCGACCCGACGGGAGGGGTGACCTCGACGCGGAAGGTCGCGATCCGGGGTGCGCTCATCTCAGGAGAGCCCGTCGATCCGCTTCGGCGTGCGCGTCGATGATCGTCATCCCGGTCGTTGCCGTGACCAGCGTTTCGACCTGCTCGTCACGGTGTGACAGGGGGCTCATCGCTTGCACACGGTAGACAGCCGCCGTAGTGTTGTCAACATGATGCGACAGTATGAACCCCGGGATCTCCCGTGGGTCATGAAGACGGCCGACAAGGCATGGCGCCCGATCAACGCCGCGTACCGCGCCGCGTACGGCGACGAGCTCTTTGCCCTCCTCGTGCCGGACGAGCACACGCGCAAGGGCACGGAGATGCGCGCCATCTGCGCTGCCCGTCCCGAGTGGGTCTTCATCTGCGAAGAGGACGGGAAGAAAGTCGGATTCGTCACCGGGGTGATCGATCGCGAGAGGCGCATCGGGGAGATCGGCAACAACGCCGTCGACCCCGACTGCGGGCTGAAGGGCATCGGGCAGCAGATGTACCGCCACCTCCTCGACCTGTTTCGCGAAGAGGGCATGACCTGGGCGAACGTGAAAACCGGCCTGGATGAAGGTCACGGCCCTGCCCGCCGCGCGTACGAGCGCGCCGGCTTCGACATCAGCATCTCCTCCATCAGTTATTACAGGAAGCTCTGACCCGCCGACGTACTCGCCGGCACGCCGACGTACTCGCCGGCACGCCCGCATCTAGCCCCGGTCGCATTGCGCGTCACCCCCTTCTCCCGCATAGTGGTGCCATGAAGCCGAAGCTCCTCCTGGCCGTTGCGCGCGAGTTCCGGGACCAGATTTTTGCTTCCCACGCGATCGAAAAGCTGCGGACAGTCTGCGACCTGATCGACGTTCCTGCCCCTGCCGATCCGAATGCTGCATTCCTCAAGAAGCACCTCGGGGACGCGCAGATCGTCGTGAGCGGCTGGGGGACCGCTGCCCTGGACGCCGCGGTCCTGGCCAGCGCGCCCTCGCTGAAGCTGCTCGCCCACGCGGCAGGAACGGTGAAACCCCAGATGACCCCTGCCGCGTGGGACCGGAAGATCCGGTCACGGGCGCAGCCCCGGCCATTGCCGTGGGCGTGGCGGAGTTCTGCCTCGGGCTCATCATCACGGCAAGCAAGAGGGTCTTCTGGTTCTCCGACAGGATCCGCCAGGGTCACTTTTCCCGCGCGGATGACCTCTTCGGCAAGGCATTCGAGATCTACCGGCAGAAGGTGGGGATCATCGGCGCCAGCCAGGTGGGCCAGCGCCTCGCCGAGCTGCTGCGGCCCTTCGGGTGCACGGTCCTGGTGTACGACCCGTACTGGACGAAGGACCGCGTCGCCGCCCTCGGGGCGCAGAAGGTCGAAACCCTCGACGAGATCTTCAGCCAGTGCCGGGTGGTCAGCCTGAACGCCCCCGTGACGAAGGAGACCGAGAAGATGATCCGCGGGAGGCACTTTGCCATGCTTCCCGACGGCGCCGTCTTCGTGAACACGGCGCGCGGCATCCTCGTGGACCAGGACGAGATGGTGGAGCAGCTCAACCGCGGGCGCTTCGTGGCGTGCCTCGACGTCACGGTGCCCGAGCCTCTCCCCATCGACCATCCCCTGCGGCGGCTTCCCAACGTCATTCTCACGCCCCACCAGGCGGGAGCGATGGCGGAGAACCTCGTACGGATCGGCGAATTCATCACCGCGGAGATCGCGCTCTACGTCGAGGGCCGCCCCCTGCTCGCCGAGGTGACGCGCGAACGGCTGGACACGATCGCATGACAGGAGAGCGCCAATGAGCCTGGAATCACAGCGCGCGCTGCGAAAACACATCACCGCGCTCTGCAGCAGGATCCCGTCACGGATGATCGGGACGCCGGGGGACGAGAAGTCCGCCGCGTACGTGGAGGCGCATTTCCTGCGCCTCGGGATGAAGGTAATCAGCCACGCGATGCCCTGCACCGGATGGGACCTGATCTCCACGAAGCTCAGGGTGGACGGCAGGAGCTTCACCGCCATCGGCAACATGTACTCGCCGGCAGGAAAGGTGCGCGCGCCGCTGGTGCTGAGCGAGCCCGACATCGCCGACGGCGAGTTCCGGCTCCTCAAGGGGAAGGCTGTCGCGGTCTACGGCAGCTTCGAGCCGTACCCGGACCGCCTGAACTCCTTTGCGCTGAAGGCGGAGCATCGCCGGCGCCGCGTGCGTCATCGTCATCGACGCGAACCACGACACCTCGGCCACGAAGCTGATCCGGGAGCTGGCCCTGCAGCGCATGCCCGTCGCCTCGGTAAGCCTGAACACGGGGTTCAAGCTGGCGAAGCTGGAGGGCAGGCAGGCCGAGTTCCAGGTGGAGGCGCGGCGCTACGCGAGCGAGACGCGTGACGTCATCGGCATCCTGGGGGGCGGGGAGCGCGAGATCTGCATCGAGGCCCACCGCGACGCGGCGCCGGACACCCCGGCAGCCGACGACAACGGCAGCGGGACCGCCGTCCTCCTCGAGCTGGCCCGGCTGCTGAGCGGCACGAAGCCGCGTCGAACGATCCGGTTCGTCTCCGCGACGGGCGAGGAATTCGGCAACGTGGGAACCCCGGTCTATGCGAAGAAGTTCGCGGCGGAACTGAAGAAGATCGACCTCGTGATCAACGCGGACTGCGTCGGCGGCACGCTGTGCCCCCTGCGGGTCCTTGTCCAGAAGGACGACACCGTGCTGCCGCTGGTGCGCCAGACCCTGCGTTCATTCCAGGGAATGAAGCTGGTGCCGACCGAGAAGCGCACCGACGGGCAGATCAGCGAGTACCTGGCCCCGTCGGTGAACGCGGTGAACGTCGTCAATGACTGGGCGAATGCCCGCATCCACACGCCGAAGGACGAGCCGTCGAATCTCAGCGACGCGCGCATGGCCGACGTGGCCGAGTTCCTCCGGGACCTCGTGGAGAACTACGACAGGAAGCCGGTCGCACCGTCACGCGCGAAGGCGCGGGTGACGCGAGCCTGAGTACAGGCCGCTGGCGCGAGCCTGGAGGGGCCGGGTACGGGCCGCTGGCGCGAGCCCGGGTACGGGCCGCTGGCCTAGCGCGCGATCTCCTTGAATGCCAGGTTGAGGGCCTCGATGCGCGCGTCCCGCTGGATCGCGCTGAGGTCCGGCGGGTTGCTCCAGCCGACGCTCCGCGCCAGCAACGAGTCCGTGTTCGGACAGGTCCCCTTCTCGTACGTGTAGGAGCCCTTGTTCTCGGGCAGGTTCCAGGGGAACCCTCCCGGCAGGACCGGCACCTTCTTCACCATGTTGCTGCAGTTGTAATAGATGTGCAGGCCGGTGTTCGAAAGCTGGCCGGCGAACCAGGCATCGTCTCCGAACAGCTTCTTGCCCGCCGCGCAGAATGCGACGGCGTGAGCCTCCGTCTTGAAGGTGATGGCTTGCGTGGAACCCAGGTCGCCTGCCGCGTCGACCACGGTACGGGGCGCGCACTCCACGGTGGGCTTCATGCCGGCCTCGATGGCGCGCTTGGTGGCGCTCATGGCCTTGACGATCGCCGGGACCTTGGTGAGCTGCACGCGCATGATGGCCGCGGCGATCTCGTTGAAGCGCCGTCCTTCCCCGACGGTGACGAAATCGCTCTTCGCCTCGGCGCTGGAGATGCCGCCGGAGCGCGGGTAGCCCATGTCGGAGCGCGCGAATGCCTTCTCGTAATAGTCCGCGTTATTCGTCAGGAGAAGACCGCCCTCCCCGGCCGTGATCACCTTGTTGAGCTGGAGGCTGGTGATCCCGATGTCGCCGTTGGAGCCGTTCTTCTTCGCGCCGATGGCCCCGCCGTTGCACTGCGAGCTGTCCTCGATGAGGGGGATCTTCCTTTCCCTGCAGATCTTCGCGATTTCAACGATGTTCGCCTGGCCGCCGTACATGTGCACCGCGATGACGCACTTCGTCTTCGGCCCGATCTTCTTCCGGAGGTCAGCGGGGTCCATGTTGAGCGTGGAGTCCACCTCGCAGATGACCGGGATGGCGCCGCGCAGGAGCACTGTGTTGCTCACCGCGATCCAGAAGAACCCGGGAACGATCACCTCGCACCCGGGACCGATGTCCAGCGCGTGCAGCGCGAGGAGCAGGGCCCCGCTGCCGCTGTTGGTGGTGCAGGCGTGCTTCACGCCGTACCATGTCGCCGCTTCCTCCTCGAAATGCTGCGCCTCGAACGTGCACTTGCGGCCGTAGAAACGGAAGGGGGACTGGTTGAAAACGACACGCAGCGCCGCCGCGATCTCCTGGTCGTCGTAGACGTTCGCGCCGAAGAATCCCGGCGGGGACGAAGTGAGTACCTGCTTCAACAGCTCGACATCCATGGCGTGTCTCCTTCGTGGAATCGTTTCGCGTATCGGTGTGACGGGGCCTGGCCGGCGGGCAAAATAGCACGGCGTGCCCCCGGTGTGCAAGGGAGCGCCGTGCCGTGATCCCTGCGCTACGTCCTCCGCCGGGGTGCCGACTTTGCAGCCGTCACCGGCTTCCGGGCGGCAGCGGCTGTCCTCCGCGCTGCAAGCGACGCGCCGAACAGCGCCCGGGCATTTTCCCAGCCGACCGCGGCGCGCAGCGCGGGCGTCACGTCGGGAGCATCGAGCTTCATGAGCGCCGCGCGTGACTGCAGGAACGGCACGTGCGTGCCGTACAGGACCCGCTCGACCGGGACCTGCTGCGCCAGCGACGGGAGCGTTCGCAGCGTCTCCACGTGGGAGATGTCGAACGAGAGGTTGGACGGTCCTTTCGCGAGCTCGATGGCCTCGTGGTAGTAGGGGCATTGCGCGACAACGGGGAGCGCGGGGAAACGCCGCGCGAGGTCCACGATGGATTCGATTTTCACCGGCGGGATCCTGCAGAGCGGGTGATGCGTGCGCTCGTCCTCCATCCTGACCTGGACGAAGAGAGCCAGGGAACCGTCTTTCGCAACCTGCTCGACGAGCGAGAGCGCCGGCTCCGATCCCAGCTCGTAACAGTGATAGCCGGGGAAGAGGCGGACTGCCCGGGGCCCGCACCGAGCGGGCAAGCGCGAGAATGTCCGGCCAGTCCCCCGTGGTGGGATCCACCGCGAGAACGGGAAGGAGCGTGCGGCTCCCCACGAGCCGCCGGAGGAGGATGCGGTTGGCTTCCCGGCGATCCGGGTTCAGCGCCGCTTCCGGCGAACCGACCAGCGCCAGCGAGACCCCTTCGGCGGCGAGACGCTTTTCCAGCAGGGCGGCGGTATCGTCGTGGAAATACTGGTACGGCCACTGCCCGAGCCAGGCGTTGACGTCGATGATGTCGCTCATGCGTCGGTCCCTCGCAGCCCGAGCGTTCGCTGGGCGTTCTCGTACAGGATTTTGCGCCGGTCTGATTCGCTCAAGCGAGCGCCCCACACGCGGCCCAGCTGGGCGGAGAAGTCGCGCCCCGGCACGTCGGACCCGTACACGATTCGCTCCGCACCGATCATGCGCACGGCATACTCGATGAGCTCACCCATGGGCTGGGAGCCCGAGGTGTCCACGGAAACGTTGGCGTGCGGGCGGATATCGAGCACTCCCCTGACGCGCGCCCCGCCGAGGTGCGCCATCTGGATGGGCACATCGGGATAGCGCGACGCGAGATCCGCGATGTCGCCCGGCGTGGACTCTCCCTCGGTCGTGCGGACCGACTGGTACCAGGCGTGGTGGAGCACGAAGCAGCCCAGCTTCCGCGCCGTCTCCATGACCGGGTCCAGGCGCCTGTCGCGGCAGTTCACCGTGGCCTCCAGCTTCACGCCGGAAAGGCCGTTGTCACGCACGCAGCGCTCGATCTCGGCGACGATGAACGCGGGCGGATTCTCGGGGTTCACGTGGCAGAGCCCGCGGTAGAGATCAGGCATCGCCCGCACGTCGGCGATCGTGGCGTCGTTGATGAACCGTATCTGGTCCGGGGTCGGGTGAAATCCGAAGGCGATCACGTCACCCAGCAGGAGGATGTGCCGGACACCCAGCTCCGCGGCGGCAGCGGCGAGCCGTTCCCGGCTCTTCGGATCCTTGCAGTCGGTATGGCCGTGCATGTCGACCACCGGCCAGGACGGGCGCGAAGGAAGCTTTGTCACGCGGCAAATGTAGCAGGACGCGCGGTGGCCGGCAACGCGGCGCCCCGAAAGGGCACGCGGGGAAGCCGGGATTGCCCGCATGTGATAGCCTACGCGGCATGAAGCAGTCCGGTGCTTATTTCGACGTGGTGGTCTTCGCGAGTGACGGCACTCCCTACGACTGGCCGCCCCAGAACCTCATCATGGTGCTCGACATGGACTTCATGCCCGCCTTCCAGCACCGGCCCATGATCGTGGACACCGGGTACGGGTGCGTCCGCCTCCCCTGCGCGGACGGGCCGTTCGCCATCGGGATGCCCCTCGCCGTTGCCGGATTCGGGCACGTGCACGTGTACGCGGACAACGAGGGCCAGGGGTACCGCCCGGGTGATACCGCCAGGAAGCGGCTCAACCTGAACCTGGAGTTCGCGAAGAGCAGGCTGGCCGCCGTGAAGCGCGCCGCCGTGCGCTGGTCCACCGGCCTCTCGCGCCCGTACCGCGACGCCATGGCGGAGGCGGAAAGGAAGCTGCAGGACGCGCTGAAGACAGACGCTGACCCCGTGCGCCAGGCACAGCTTGCCATGGGATCGCTGGCACGGTCCCTGCGGGCCGGCGAGCTTCTCGTGCTGGAACGGGCACGGGCGCGCATCGCGGCGAATGGCAGCCGCGGCGGCTTCCTCTTCGGCTGCAACGGCTTCTCGTACGCACAGCACGGCGATCGTTACGCGGAGCTCTTCCAGGGCCTCTTCAACTACGTGACAGCGCCCTTCTACCGCGCCATCTTCACGGAAAAGGTCGAGGGCACGCGCGACTTCTCCGCGGCCGAGGGGATCGTGGGCTGGGCGAAAAAGGCGGGCATGCAGGTGAAGGGGCACCCGCTGATCTGGCTGCACGAGGCGGGCACGCCCGACTGGCAGCGGGGACGCAGCGACGAGGCGCTGCTCGCGTCGCACCTGGACTACATCGGCGACGCGGTGGGTCGGTTCGCGGGGCGCATCGACCGCTGGGACATCATCAACGAGGCGCACAGCTGGAACAACATCCATCGCTGGCCGTATGAAAAGCTCGTGGAGATCACCGACCGCGCCGCCAGGGCGGTGAAGGCCGCGAACCCGAAGGCCCAGCGCGTGGTGAACTGCTGCTTCACGTGGAGCGAGTACGTGGCAACGGGCTGGGGCTGGAACAACACGCTGGACGACCGCCCGCGCAGCACCCTCGAGTACTGCCGTGACCTGCTTGCCGCCGGCGTCGACTTCGAGGTGATCGGGATGCAGATGTACGACCCCGGGCGCGACCTTTTCGAGATCGACCGGCACATCGAGATGTTCGCCCGGCTCGGGAAGAAGGTGCACATTACAGAGATGGGCATCAGCGCGGCTGACACGCCCGTCGTGACGCCGACGCAGGTCTCCGTCCCCAACCGGATGCGCTGGCATGGCCGGCCGTGGTCGGAACAGGAGCAGGCGGACTGGATCGAGGGCTTCTACACCATCTGTTACGCGAAGCCCGAGGTCGAGGCCCTCACGTGGTGGGACTTCTCCGATCCCTCGTTCCTCCCGCACGGCGGCATGGTGGACGAGAAGCTCCGGCCCAGGAAGGGCTACCGCGCGCTGAAGAAGCTCGTCGAGTCCTGGCGCTGACGGGCTGGCTGCCGCTCAGTCCGTGCTCGGGGGCCCGCCGCGGAGGCCGAGGAGGAAGCGCCTCGTTCTCTCGACCTCTTCGGCCTTCGTCTCCAGGCCCAGCGTCCGCACCATCTCGCGGATGGGCATGGCGGGATCGTTCGACCAGAAGATCCCGCAATCCTCTTCCTCCGCGTACCGGTAGCCGGCCCGTGACCCGAATCGTTCCTCGAAGAGAGCGCCGTTCTTCAGGGTCGCCTGCCACGCCAGGATCTCGTAGTCCAGGTCTATGCGCTCGACGAGGACCCCTTCCTCGCGGATGTCGGCGATGACGTGTCCGGTGGGGTCCAGCAGGGATGCGTTGTTACGCCAGGTGCTGGAAAGCACGTGACAGCCTCCCCGCAACGCGCGGCTTCCCGGGTGCAGGCGCCCGGGCCACTGCGTGGGCCAGATCACGAGCTCGGCGCCCTTGCGCCGCATCGCCTCCCACCCTTCGTCGAATGCCATGTCCCAGCAGATCTGCATGCCGACCCTGCCGAAGTCACAATCGAAGACCGGAAATGCCTTCCCCGGCGTGGCGCCGGCCTCGGCCTCTGCGGCTCCCTTGTCCACGACGAGAAAGACCTTGCGGTAGATGCCGGTGAGCGCGCCGGTGCGGTCAAGGAGCGCCGCCGCGTTGCTGGAGAGCCCCTGCTTTTCGTCGTCGACCAGGTAGAGAGGGACCACGACGTAGCAGGAATGCCCGGCGCGCGGCCGCACCCATGATGTCGAGGACCGGTCCTTCCAGGGGGAACGCGACCTCCCGTCCCTTTCCTTCCAGCCCGCCGTTCACGGCCACTTCCGGCAGGGCCGCGATATCGAGGCCGGCGCCGCCGAAGCGCCGCGACGCCTCGCCGGCCATCCGGTCCACCAGCCCCGCGAGCTCGCCGAGGCGCTGCTCGAGCCCCGGGTAGGCGTGCCACATGCCGTACATCGCGGTCCCCACCACGACCTTCCGGGGCCCGGCCTTCCTGTCACTCACCTGTCGTTCCTTTCGGGGGGAGCGACCCCGTCTACCTGGACGCCTTGTAGATCTCGGTCGCCCGCGTGGCGAACTCGTCGGCCCACATCGTCCTGTAGGTCGCGAGGGCCTTCGTCCAGTCCGCGTCGCTCGTCCTGCCCAGGATGTAGTTCGCGATGGCCTCGTTGATGAACGTGGCGGCATCGCC
This sequence comes from uncultured Spirochaetota bacterium, assembly GCA_963768665.1. Taxonomy (GTDB): domain Bacteria; phylum Spirochaetota; class Spirochaetia; order SZUA-6; family Fen-1364; genus Fen-1364. The sequence continues at coordinate 109,957 of CAVYIU010000014.1, forward strand.
ATAGTTCTTCTCGATCGGGGTGCCCTTCCAGTCGTAGGCGACGTACCAGTCAGGCCACCATACGCCCGGCGTCTTCGCGAGGACGTCGTTCGCCGCGGTACGCTTGGCGCTTTCGAAGTTCACGTCCTCCGCCGGAACGCCGTTCCACGGGTTGAAACCGAGGAAGCGGTAGGCGTAGAGGTCCTTGTCGGTCTTCGCGATCTGGTTGAGGTCCTTGTTGACCCACTTCCAGTCGACCGTCGGCTGACCGTGCACCTGGACGACGTAGTTGTCCTTGGACGCCGCGAACCAGTCCTGGAGCGCGATGCCATATGCAGCGAGCTTGCTCCACGACGCGTAGCCCCATCCGGGGGAGGCCGGATCGCGGAGGGTGAACTTGCCGGGCGATCCATCGGCACCCTTGAAGGTCACGATCTCGTACTCGGCGTCGGGAACGGACTTCGCCAGCGTCTCCCACGCGGAGTAGAAATCGGAGTACCAGCAGGAGATCGCCGCGACCCTGTTGGCCGCCACGAGGTCGTTGCCGTTGTCCCAGGTGGAGGACAGCACATCCCTGAACATCAGCCCATCCTTGTACCAGGTCTGCATGCGCTTCAGGAAGTCCGAGAACTCCGGGTTCAGGATGGTCGGCGCGATGCCGCCGTCAGGGGTCAGGTACGTGGGGTTGTACCACGCGTGCATCCAGCCGCTGGAGCCGGTGAACGGGTACAGGAGGCCGCCGGAGGCGGTGCCTTCCAGATCGGGCCCATACAGGTCAAGGTACGGGATCACGTTGCCCCCCCCGTTGAGGTCCGCTGCCTTCACCCTGCGGAGGAAGATCTCGAACTCGTCGACGGTAGTGACGGGTGGAAGGCCCAGCTTCATGCGCCAATCCTTGCGGATCTGCGTGACGACGCCGACGTTCGTGCTGCTGGCCTGGGGGATTGCCCAGATCCTGCCGCCGACCGTGACGGATTTCCACATCTCGCCCGGCGGAGACCGGACCACCCGGGGGGCGCATTGAACAGCTTGATGATGTTCGGGCCGTACTTGTTGACGTTGTCCGTGATGTCCTGGATGACACCGGTAGACTCGGCGTTGGCCAGCGCGACCTTGTTGCCGATCGTGAACGCGTCGATCGGCTCCCGCGCCGCGATGGCCGCCGTCAGCTGCGTCTGGTAGGTGTCATCGTCCTTGACGTCGCGGAACGTGAACTTCACGCCGGTCTGCTGCTCGATGTAGTCGTGGATGCGTGCCCACACTGCCTCTTTCGCCTGGTGACCGATGTCGGTGAAGAACACCACGGGCGCAGGCTGCGCGTCGGCCGCTGCGGCGCCCTTCTCGCCCCCGCCCTTGGCCATCACCATGGCCGCGGGCAGGAGGAGAAGGACTGCCAGGACAAGAAGTGCCCTTTTCACATGTCCCTCCTTGAGAACCTTTCCGTTCGGGGCAACACCCCGATTCCGATCCCTATCACACGATCGAGCTGATCAGAATGCCTTCCACGAAGTATCTCTGGAAGAACGGGAACGCGACCAGGACCTTCTTGATGGTCAGCGTGGGCGGCACCTTGTACGCGACATCCGCTCCGCGCGAATCAGCGCGGATCTGCGCCGCGGCCGTCTTCAGGGTCCGGTCGGGGAAGGCACGGACGGGTAGCTCGTGGGGATCCGCCACTGAGATGATGCCGCTGAACCACTCGTTCCCGTGGTAGACCACGGAGAAGAGTGCCATGGTGGCTTTGAGGGCGGACGCGATCTCTCTCATTCGGCGGCATGGTACTGCACCCGCTGTTCCGCCAGCAAGAGTCCTCGGTTCACTCTTTCGATATCGCCATCCAGTACCCAAGTACCGATCCGGTACTATCGCCCTCTCTATATATAGAAGAAACCGCTCCTTCGGGTGGTATTCAGCTCGGTGACATTGGCGAGAGCCTCCTGGAGGGCCTGGATAGTCGCCATCATCGAACGTCGTGAGGACGACGATGAAGTTCCGGGTACGGCCGACTATCGAACAGCCCGCGGGCCGCGGTCAAGGGGACTTCGGCGCTCCTCGCGCCGCGCGGGTTCGCTCTATCCCCGGGCCAGCTCCGTGGCGGCCTTCTCGAACCGTTCCATGGTGTCGGCGATGTCCGCTTCCCCGTGAGACCACGTCACGTAGGAGACATCGTAGAGAGAAAGGCCGTTGCGGTAACATGCGCGGAAGAAGGCCTCGCGCTGGTCGGCAGTGTCGAACCCGATCCACGGGCAGACCGGCGCACCCTTGATGGTGCCGGGGAGCCGCTTCTTCACGAGGAGCTCCTGCACCCGCGGCCAGAGCCCCCCGGCCGTCTTCCAGATGTGGGCGATCACGCCCTTCTCCCGGTAGAACGCGAGCGTGGCCTTCGCCGAGGCGAGGGACAGGGCGTCACCGCCGAAGGTGCTGGATATCCCGAGGTTCGGCGCGCTGTCCATGAGGTCCGCGCGGCCGACGTACGCGGCGAGCGGCATGCCGTTCGCCACGCCCTTGCCCACCGCGGCCATGTCCGGCAGCACGCCGAAATACTCGGATGCGCCCCCGAGGGCGAGGCGGAAGCCCGTGACAATCTCGTCGAAGACGAGGACCGCCCCGGCCTTCGCCGTCAGGTCGCGCAGGAACGGGAGGAACTGGCGCCCCTTGTCCATCTCCGCGTAGTCGCAGGCCACGACGACCGCCGCGATCTCCTTCCCGCGGGCGGCGAACAGCTCGATCCACTCCTCGTTCACCGCCCAGGGGAGCGAGTAATGCAGCTCCGCCAGCGCGCGGGGAACGCCGTTCTGCGACCGGGCAGCGGCTATGGCGGCGGGGACCCTCCCCCGCGGCTGCGCGATGCTGGACAGCCACCCGTTGTAGCCGCAGTGCACGACGAGGTCCCTGCCCGGTGGCCGCGCGCGCGATCTTGACGCAGGCCGCCACCGCCTCCCCGCCTGTCTTGAGGAAGCGCGCCTTCTCGGCGCAGGGTACCGCGTCGTGGAGGAGCTCCGCCACCTCGCCTTCCAGGGGATGCGGGTGGCCGAAGCAGATGCCGTCGGCAAGCTGCGCGGCGATGGCCGCGTTGATCTCGGCAACCGCGTAGCCAATCGACACGGGACCCAGCCCCCCGCGGAAGTCGATGTACTCGTTGCCGTCCGCGTCCCAGACGCGGCAGCCCCTGCCGCGCACGATGAGCGCCGGCTCGTCCCCCTCGAAGCGGGGCGTCTTCGAGTTCGTGGAGCTGCCGCCGGCAAGACGGGCCCTCTGCTTCTTGTGCAGGTCCCAGGAGCGCGCCACGGAATGGCTCATGATGTCACCTCTCGGTTCCGGGACGAGGCAGCGCGCAGCCGGCCCAGGAGGTCCCGCCCTTCCTCCAGCGATGCGCAGTGACTCTTGATGATGATGTTCCTCTTCGCGGGCCAGTCGCCGGCGAGGAGCCGCTCCATCGCGGGAGTTCCCGCGTCGACGTCTTCCATGATGGCTGGTCGCTGTCGAGCAGGAGGCCACTCACAGGCCCAGGTCCGCGAGGACCCGCCTGAGGTACGCGATATCCTGTTGAGCGTACCACTCGCGGTCTCCTGCCCGGGGACCTTCGAGAACGATCGGCCCTTCGTAGCCCATGGCAGCAAGGGAGCGCAGGAGCTGGCGGTTGTTGATCTCCCCGTCCCCGAGCCCCGTCGCCACGCGGCCCGGCGCGCCGCGCACGGAGACCGAGTTCTTGAGGTGGACGTAGTGCAGGATGCCCTGCACGGATTTCAGCGCCTCCTCGAGGGAGGGCGGCGAGGGGAAATCGACGATGTTCCCGTAATCGAGATTCAGGCCCATCGAGGGTCGGCCGATCAGCTTCACGAGCTTCTTGACGGCGTCGATGGTATCGTGGAGATACACCATGTGCGTCTCGAAGCCGAAGCGCAGCGGGAGGTCGGCGACTCCGTCCGCGAGGTCCTGGCAGCCCTTCACCTGCCACTGCCACTGCTTCTCGGCGGCGATGAACGAGCCGTGCTTCGTGTACTCGAAGTAGGGAACCTTCTCGTCGGGATTGTTGAGGCCGCCGGTGAGGAGATTCACCCAGCGCACGCCGAAGCGGCCGGCCACGTGGCGGTAGAACCAGATGGCGTCCTTCACCTCGCGTTCACGCTCCGCGGGATCCTCTTTCGTGAGCAGCGGCCCCGGGTAACCGAAGAGGACGTTCTTCAGGCCGGAGGCGCGCACGCCCTTTTCCAGGGCGTCGAGGTACGCCTCGGCGGTTTCCTGCACGCCGATCCTCCTGCGGCGGAACTCCACGCCGTCGAAACCCCAGTCCACCGCCTTGCGGCAGATGTCGGAGATCTCCTGTCCCTGCTCGCAGTAAGTGATGTGCATGATGACCGGATACTTCATGGTGGGACTCCTCGCTCCCCGCCGTACTCCATTCGGGAGGGAAGGTCAAGGCGTGGGCTTTCGACGTCCCTGTCTCCGCCCGCCTTGCACGTCCTTGTGCAGGGCGACTCCTTTACATGATCACCTGCGCCTGCGATAGTGCCCCCGGTGGAGGCCGCATGGATCTGAGCTTTTTCGACTGCAATGCGTTCATGGGCGCGGCGCAGAAAGGGACATGGCATCCGGCAAAGGGACGCGCCGAGATGCTGGCCGCGATGGACGCGGCCGGCATCGACAACGCCCTGGTCTGGCACGTCGGCCAGCAGGACTGGTCCATCGCGCAGGGCAACGACCTGCTGAGCGCGGAGATCGATGGCGAGAGCCGCCTGTGGGGCTGCTGGACGCTCCTTCCTCCCCACACCGACGAGATCCCGGCGGAACGCGAGCTGTTCGCGCGCATGAAGGCGGAGCGCATCCGCGCCGCTCGCATCTTCCCCGGAGACCACTGCTACGTGCCAACCCGCACGGCGCTCGGCTCCCTTCTTGACGCACTGGTGAAGCGCCGCGTGCCGCTCATCATCTCGCTGCAGCGCAGCGGGATGGATTTCGCCGCGGTGGACCGTCTTCTCTGCGAGTTTCCCCGCCTGGTCTGCGTGCTCTCCGATATCGGCATCTGGGGCGTGGATCGTTCCATCCGCCCGCTCCTGGCGCGGTTCCCGGGGGTGCACATCGAAACGAGCTATCTCGCCCTTCACGACGGGGTCCTCCCGCTGCTCGTGCAGCGCTACGGCGCCGCGCGGTTCCTCTTCGGGACGGCTTTCCCCGACCGGCTGCCCGCCTCCGCGATGCTCCCGCTGGTGCACGCGGACATCGGCGAAGCGGAGAAGAAGATGATTGCCCGGCGGGAACTTCGCGCGGCTCCTGCAGGAGGTGAAGCTGTGAGAACACCGTCATGGGCCACGCGGACATCGCTGGGCCGGCAGTTCTGGGAAAAAGGAAGGAGCGCGGACCTCCGCATCATCGACGCCCACGCCCACATGGGTATCTGGAAAAGCATCTTCTTCCCGCACGCCGGGCCGGCGCAGATGGCGCAGAGCATGGACCGGGCGGGGGTGCAGCTTGCCGTCTTTTCGCATCACGCCGCGCTCTCCTCCCCCGACGTGATGAACAGGATGACCGTCGAGTGCGCCCGCGCCTGCCCGACGCGGTTCCGGGCCTACTGCACTATCCACCCCTTCTACCCGCAGATGGCGGAGGCAGAGCTCGCCAGCTATGACTCCTACCGGGACGTCTATGTCGGCCTGAAGCTCCACGGCGACATGCACGGCGTGCCCTATACCGATCCACGCTACGCGCCGGCCTGGGAGTTCGCCGACCGGCGGGAGCTGCCGGTGCTCGTCCATTCCTGGGGCACTTCTCCGAATGACGGCACCGCGGTCATGCGCGCCATCGCCGAGCGCTACCCCCGGGTGAAGCTCATCCTCGGGCACAGCCTCCACGATCTCTGGGGCGATGCCGTGGCCATGGCCCGGCAGTTCCCCTGCGTGTACCTGGATCTCTGCGCGGTCCTCGACGAGCGCACCGGGGTGCTGGAGCGCTTCGTCGGCGAGGCGGGATCCGAGCGGGTCCTCTTCGGGACGGACATCCCCTGGTTCGACGAGCACTACTACATCGCCGGGGTGGTGGCGGCGGATATCGCGGAGGCGGACATGCGCAACATCCTCTCGCTCAACGCGCGCACGCTCTTCGGGCTGGGCGCGGCATGAGCGGGCTCCGTATCGCGGTCATCGGCGCGGGGAACCACTCCGCCCTCCACCACGGCAGCTCCCTGAAGTCCATCGCCTCCTCGCGGCCGGGAGACGTGGACCTCGCCGCCGTCTGTGACCTGGATGCCGGGCGGGCGCGCGAGTACGCGGCGCAGTTCGGCTTTGCGAAGAGCTACACGGATTACAGGGCGATGCTCGACGCAGAGAAGCTCGACGCCATCATCGCCGTGACGCCGATGGCTGTCACGGCAGCCGTGGCAGCGGACCTGCTTCCCGGCGGGATCCCGCTCGTCATCGAGAAGCCGACCGGGGAGACCGTGGCAGACACCCGGCGTCTCGTGGAGATTTCCGCGGCACACAAGGCGCGGCACATGGTCTCCTTCAATCGGCGTTACATCCCCGCGGTCACCAAGGCGAAGGAATGGCTCGCCGGTCCCGGCAAGGGGCGCGCGCCGAAGCTCGTGGTCGGGCGCATGCTGCGCTCCGCCCGCCGCGAGAAGGGCTTCGTGTCCGGCACCGGCATCCACCTGATCGACACGGTGCTTTTCTTCATGGGCGTTCCCCGCAGGGTGGGCACGTGCATGTCGCCCACCAACACGCCGGATCGATTCCTCTACAACGCGGTCCTCGATTTCGGCGCCGGGGCGAGCGCGGCCATCATCATCTCGCCTGACGTCGGTGTGGAGGAAGAGACCGTCGAGATCCACGGGCAGGGATATGCGATCGTCATCGACAGCATGCGCTGCTCCCTCCGCGTCTTCGAAAAGGAAGAGGAATCTTTCTCCTGGAGAGTGCCGGAAACGGCGGAACACGCCTTTGCGTGCGGCGCCCTGCCGGAAACAGAAGCGTTCCTCCGTGCCGTGCGAAGCGGCAGCGGGTTCACTCCGGTGCTGTCTGACAGTCTTGCAGCAATGGTCACCGCAGAGGCCATAGAGGCCGGCGGCGAGGTGGCAATCAGGGCGTAACGTCGGCGACGACGAAACGCTGCAGTTCGGCATCCTGCGCGCCATGGGCTTGAGGCAGAGACAGGTCGTGGCTATGCTCATCACGGGCTCCCTGCTCTTCCGCTGGATGATCGGGCGGATCAGATCCACCGGGCAATCAAGCGGGGAGAGGAATAGTGATGGGGACGATCATAGAGGCGGACAAGGCTTCCCGCGCGTTTCCCACCGGCACGACCGTGGTGTACGCGCTGCGGGAGGCGTCGGTGCGGATCTCGCAGGGCAGCCTCGTTCTCCTGCAGGGCCCGTCGGGCTCGGGAAAGACCACGCTCATCAACCTCCTGGGAGCGCTCGACACGCCCACCAGCGGCGCCGTCTTTTTCGAGGGCGCCCCGCTGCACACCCTCTCCGAGCCGGCACGGGACGAGATCCGCCGGCTGCGCATGGGGTTCGTGTTCCAGTCCGTGGGGCTCATCACGCTCATGTCGGCGTTCGAGAACGTGGAGTTCGGGCTGCGCATCGCGGGGTTCGACCCCGGGCGCCGTGCGCAGCGGGCGGAGGAATGCCTCGGCCTCGTCGGCCTGGCGCGGCGCATGCACCACCGGCCGAGCGAGCTCTCCGGCGGCGAGCAGCAGCGCGTCGCCATCGCGCGCGCCATGGCGCACCGCCCCGCGGTCATCTTCGCCGATGAGCCCACCGCGGAGCTGGACACGGCCATGGGGCTGCGTGTCATCGAGAGCTTCCGCACCCTCGTCAAGGCGGAGGGCGTCACGGTGGTGATGTCCAGCCACGACGCGGCGGTGGCGGAGCTGGCGGACCGGGTGATCGTGCTGGAAGACGGGAGGGTGACCAATGGCGGATGATGCTGTCGGCTCGGCCGCCCCGCAGGCCATGGTCTACGCGGAGAACCTCGTGAAGATCTACAAGTCCTCCGAGGTCGAGGTGGTCGCGCTCCAGGGGCTGGACCTCACCGTGAATGCCGGCGAGCTCATGGCCATCATCGGAAACTCGGGCAGCGGGAAGAGCACCCTCCTCAACATCATCGGCGGCCTGGACATCCCCTCGGCCGGCCGCATCGAGGTGGACGGGCGCAACCTCGTGAAGTTCACGGCGCGCGATTTCATCGCGTTCCGCCGCGACCTCGTCGGGTTCGTGTGGCAGAACGTGGCGCGCAACCTCGTGCCGTACCTCGACGCGGTGCAGAACGTGGAAATCCCGATGTTCCTCGCCGGCGCCGCCGACCGCAGGCATCGCGCGCGGGAGCTGCTGGAGCTGGTCGGGCTTCCCCACAGGATGCACTCCCGGCTGGGCGAGTTGTCCGGGGGCGAGCAGCAGCGCGTCGCCATCGCCATCGGGATGGCCAACCGGCCGAAGCTCCTCCTCGCCGATGAGCCGACCGGCAACGTGGATTCCGCCACGGCGGCCACGATCCTCCAGGCCTTCCGCGCGCTGAACGCCACCTGGGGGGTCACCGTGATCATCGTCACCCACGACCGGAGGATCTCCCGCGCCGTGGACCGGGTGGTGGCCATCCGCGACGGGAGGAACTCCAGCGAGTTCATCCGCCGCGTGTCCGTCGCGGACGCCGAGGCAACGGGGGGCCTGGCGCCCACGGAGGACACCCACGAGGAGCTCACCGTCCTGGACAGGGCGGGCCGGCTCCAGCTTCCGCGCGAGTACCTCGACGCGCTGGGCCTCACGGGCAAGGACAAGGTGAAAGTGACGCTGGAAAACGGGCGCATCGTGCTGACACAACCCGACGAGAAGGGAACCCCATGAGCCGAAAGACGAGCGATATCGAGGTGCTGGGCTGCACCGCCTGGTTCCTTCCCGTGCAGACGCGGGTGCCGCTGAAGTTCGGCCACGAGGTGCTCACCTCGGTCACCTGCCTCCGCGTGAAGCTGGACGTGGCAAGCGTGGCGGGGCGCTCGGCGAGCGGGTGGGGAGAGACGCCGCTCAGCGTCCAGTGGGTCTGGCCGGGCGCTCTCCCCTACGAGGAGCGGCACGCCGCGCTGAAGGGTTTCTCCCTCGCCATCGCCCGTGCCTGGACGGCGTTCCGCGGCCGTGGCGACCACGTGGAGCTGGGACACGAGTTCCAGGAAAAGGTGCTGCCGTCACTCCTGCGGGACTTCAACCGCAGACGGGGAACGGGGGAACCCATGCCGTGGCTGGCAGCCCTGATCTGCAGCTCGGCATTCGACATCGCGCTGCACGACGCCTTCGGCAAGGCGGCGGGGACTCCCGTCTATGCCACCTACAACGCGACATTCATGAACCGGGACCTCTCCTGTTACCTCGAGGGGGAAAAGGGCGTTTCCTTCAAGGGGAAGTTTCCGCAGGAGTTCCTGGTGCAACCCGCCCCGACGCGGCTGCCGGCGTGGCACCTCGTCGGCGGCAAGGATCCCCTCGGCACGGCGGAGCTCACCGGCGAGGAGCCGGACGACGGCTACCCTGTCCTGCTCGCCGACTGGATCGCGCGGGACGGGCTGACGTGCCTGAAGGTGAAGCTGCGCGGCAACGACGCCCCGTGGGACTACGAGCGCCTCGTGGCCGTGGGGAAGATCGGGGAGGCGGGCGGAGCGCCCTGGCTGAGCACGGACTTCAACTGCACGGTGAGCGAGCCGGGGTACGTGAACGCGATCCTCGACCGGCTCCTCGTGGAGCATCCCCGCATCTACGGGATGATCCTCTACGTGGAGCAGCCCTTCCCGTATGACCTTGAAAGGCACCAGGTCGACGTGCACAGCGTCTCGGCGCGCAAGCCCCTGTTCATGGACGAGAGCGCGCACGACTGGCGCCTCGTGCGGATGGGGCGCGGCCTCGGCTGGACCGGGGTGGCCCTGAAGACCTGCAAGACGCAGACCGGTGCCCTGCTCTCCGCCTGCTGGGCAAAGGCGCACGGCATGACCCTCATGGTGCAGGACCTCACCAACCCGATGCTTGCACAGGTGCCGCACGTGCTCCTCGCCGCGCACGTCGGCACGATCATGGGAGTGGAGACCAACGGGATGCAGTTCTATCCCGCCGCCTCGCTGCCGGAAGCGAAGGTCCACCCCGGTCTCTACCAGAGGCGCGGCGGCTGCGTCGATCTCTCCACCATCGACGGCCCCGGCTTCGGGTACGTGGTGGACGCGATCCGGCGGGACCTGCCTTTGCCTGTCTTCAGCGAGGCGCGCGGGTGAGCGGGGCCATGCTGCCCAGGGAAAGGGTTGCCGCGGCGTTCCGCCACGAGCCCACGGACAAGGTGCCCATCTACCAGGCCGGTTTCAGCTCCCGGGCAGCCTCCTTCGTGCTCGGCAGGGAGGCCTACGTGGGCGGCGGGATCCAGCAGTTCCGAGAGGCGCGCGCGCTGTGGGACGGCGGAAGCGCCCATGACGAGTACGTGCGGAAGAGCCTCGACGACGCGTGCGAGCTCTGCGAGAAGCTCGACCTCGACCTCGTTCGGACCGGCTACTGGAGGAAAAACGAGCGGCCGGTGCGGAGGATCGACGAGCACACGTTCGAATACGCCGGCGGGGAGATCTGGCGGTTCGACCCGCCCACGGAGACCTACGGCGCCATCGCGGGCCCGACGTGGCAGGGCTCCGCGCCTGACCTGCGGGCCCAGGCCGAGCGCGAGATGCGCGACGCGGAAGCGTATGCGCCGACGGAATCCGATTTTCTCACCGAGCGGCAGGCGCTCGACCGTCTCGGCGCGCGCCGGGCGGTCCCCGCGGGAGGCAACGGCATCGCCGTGCCGCGGGACGCGTGGTGGCTGGAGGCCACCATCCTGGCACCCGAGCTGGTCGGCATGGTGCTGGACGCGCAGGCCATGAGCGCTGCCAAGTGCGTGAAGCTACTTGCCGGGCATGGGACTGCCCTACTGCATGGGCGGCGGTGACTTCGCCGGCGCTGCCGGGCCGTTCTACGCGCCGGCTTTCTTCCGCTCCGCCATGGTGCCCCGGCTGAAGCGGATCTCCGACGCGTGCCATGCCGTGGGCGCCTACCACCTGTTCGCGAGCGACGGTGACCTCTGGCCCGTGGCCGATGACCTGTTCGGCCGGTCCGGAGTGGACGGTTACTACGAGGTGGACGGGTCTTTCATGCCTCTGCGGCGGCTGCGGGAGAAGTTCCCCCGGCTCACCCTCCTGGGCGGGATCCGCAGCGAGACGCTGCACGTGGGCACCGAGGAGCAGGTGCGGCAGGAGACCCGCGCGGCCGTGGAAGCGGCGAAGGAGATCCGCGGGTGCATCATCGGGTGCAGCAACCAGATCGTGTCCCCGACGCCCGAGCGGAACTTCTGGGCGATGATGGAGACGCTGGAGCGCTACCGGTCGCTGTGAGGCCGCGGACGCGCGCGACGGTCGCGGCGCCCTATGCGATGAGCGGTTTCACCCACTTCACGAACGCGGGAAAGATCTCCTCGGGCTCGGGAAGGTTGGGGACCCAGCGCTTCTCGTGCTCGAAGAGCATCCACCCGGTGTACCCGTTCTTCCTGAGGATCCCGATGGACTCGGCAAGCGGCAGCGTCCCCGTCCCGGGGATGACATAGCGCCAGCCGTCCTCCATGGCCTTCGGGTGCTTCGGATCCTTCACCGCGTCCTTCACGTGGCAGTAACCGACCCGCTTGCCGATGGCGGCGTACGACTCCTGCGGTGACTCGCCCCCGATGCGGAAGGTATGGCCCATGTCCCACAGCGCGCCGAAGGCGGGGTTGGGGATGCTGTCCAGGAGAAGGCGGCAGTCGCGCCCCTTGATCCACAGGTCATGCGTCTCGAAGAGCCAGTGGATGTCCCCGGCCCCGTCCAGGGCGAGGATCTCCTCGATGGTGGCGCAGCCGATCTTCGCGAGCTCCTCGCGGGTCTTCTTCTGGAGGTCACCGCCGCCGAAGATCCTCACGAGGGAGGCGCCCAGGGCGCGCGCCACCGGTATGGTCCGCCTGGCCTCCTCCAGGTTCGCCGTCCGCGCTTCGGGGTCGCAGACACGGATGCTGGAGCTGACGCCGCAGACGGCAAGACCCGCGCTCTCGATCCGGCGCCGGGTCGCCGCGGCGTCACGCGTGAAAAGCGGCAGCGTCGTGATGTCCAGCGTGTCGAGGTAGCCGCGGAAATCCACGCCGTCGTAGCCGTAGGCCCTGCCGCGGGCGCAGATGGTGTCGAGGTCCCACGCGGGACAGCCGAGTGTCATGAACGCAAGCTTCATGACTCATTTTAGGCACGGAAAGGCCTTGACGGTGAAGGGGCGCGCGGACAGGATGCCGTATGGCAGTCCGCGAGCCTCCCCGCGATAGCCTGAGAACCCGGAAGGAAGCCCATGATCACGGTTGATGCAATCGAGACCCCTGCCCTCCTCGTCGACCTCGATGCCCTGGAGGGGAACATCCGGATCATGGCCGATTTCATGAAGGGCCGCCGCGTGCGGCTGCGGCCGCACTTCAAGACGCACAAGAGCCCCGCCATCTGTCACCTCCAACTCGCCGCCGGCGCAAAGGGCATCTGCTGCGCGAAGCTCGGCGAGGCCGAGGTGCTCCTGTCCACGGGCATTCCCGACGTGCTGATCGCCAACCAGATCGTGGACCCGGTGAAGATCACCCGCCTTGCAGGCCTTGCGCGCGGAAGCGCCCGGGTCACCGTGTGCGCGGACAACCCCGTCAACGTGAAGGCCCTTTCCGATGCGTGCGCCGCGGTGGGCGCCACCCTGCGCGTGCTTGTCGAGGTGGACGTCGGCATGAACCGGTGCGGCGTGAAGACCCCCGAGGAGGCCCTCGCGCTCGCGAAACAGATCGCCGGGTCCCCCGGCCTCGTCTTCGAAGGCATCCAGGCCTATGAGGGTCACCTCGTCCAGATCACCGATAGCGAGAAAAGGCGGGACGGCGTCCGCGCGATGGAGCAGACGATCGGCAGTCTCAAGACGATGCTCGAGAAGGCCGGGCTGCCCGTGAAGGAAATCAGCGGCGGAGGCACGTCCACCTACAACATCACGGGCGACAACACGATCTGGACCGAGATCCAGGCGGGGTCCTACGTGTTCATGGACAACTCGTACGGCGGGATGGGCCTGCCCTTCCGCGAGGCTCTCACCGTGCTCGCCACGGTCATCCACACGCACGAGGGACGCGCCGTCACCGACGCGGGGATCAAGGTCTGCACCACCGACCACGGCAATCCCACGGTGAAAGGCCACCCCGGGATGGAGCTGCGCACCAACGAGGAGCACGGCATCATCACCGACCCTGCCGGCGAGCTCGTGTACGGGCAGAAAATCGAGTACATCCCCAGCCACTGCTGCACCACGGTCAATCTCCACGACACGTATCACTGCGTGCGCGCCGGGACCCTGGAAGCGGTCTGGCCCATCCCGGGGCGGGGGCGGAGCCGCTAGCATTGAATGCAACCGGCACCTCCTCGCTGCAATGTGCGGCGAGGTGACTGCCGAGACAACGGGGAAGACAAAACGCCAGGTGTGCCTGGCCTGCCGGGTAATCCTGGCCTGCCGGGTAATCCTGGCCTGCCGGGTAATCCTGGCCTGCCGGGTAATCCTGGCCTGCCGGGTAATCCTGGCCTGCCGGGTAATCCTGGCACAAGGAGGAATGCCATGTTCAGTTTCGGAGTCGATTCGTTCATCTGGTCGGAAAGCTTTTCCGAGAAGGACCTGTGGATCATTCCCAAGGCAAAGGCCCTCGGGTTCGAAACCATCGACCTCGCCGTGGCGCATCCCGAGGTGTTTCCCACGAAGAAGGTGAAGCAGGCAGCGGCCGACGCGGGGATCAGGCTCGTGACCACGCACACGCTCAACAAGGACACGAACCTCATCTCCCCTGATCCGAAGGTCCGCGCGAAAGGCGTCACCGCGCTCAAGACGATGGTCGACATCAACAACGAGCTGGGGTCCCGCATCTTCGGCGGCGTGATCTATGCGGGGTGGGGCTGCATCACGGGCAAGCCGCGCACCGAGCAGGAGTGGCAGTGGTCGGTCACGGCCATGCGGGAGACCGCGGAGTACGCGAAGAAGAACGGCGCACTCACCATCGCGGTGGAGCCGGTGAACCGTTTCGAGACGCACTTCCTGAACATCGCCGACGACGCGGTGCGCTACTGCCGCGACGTGGGCACTGGCAACGTGAAGGTGCACCTGGACAGCTTCCACATGACGCACGAGGAGAACAGCTTTGCCGGGGCCGTTGCTGCCTGCGGCAGGGAGTACCTGGGGTACGTGCATGTCTGCGAGAGCAACCGGGGGATCCCCGGCACCGGCCTCGTGCCGTGGAAGGAGTTCTTCACGGCCCTCGGGAAGGTCGGCTTCTACGGTCCGCTGGTCATAGAATCCTTCGACCCCGGGTTCGAGGAGCTCAACCGCCTCTGCGCCATCTGGCGGAAGTTCGCCGACTCCGGGGAGGTGCTGGCAGTGGAAGGCCTGCGGAACCTCAAGAGGATCGCGGCAGAGGTCTCTGCATAGGAGGGAGTCGTGCAGCGGGTGCTCAATTACCCCAACAGGGTCGTGGAAGAGATGCTGGAAGGGTTCCTCCTCGCGCACGGGGACCGGGTGGCTGCCACGGCGAATCCCCGCGTGATCCGCGCTGCCGCCGCCCCGGTGAAAGGCAAGGTCGGCATCGTCACGGGCGGCGGCTCGGGCCACAAGCCGGCGTTCATCGGCTATATCGGCAGGAACATGGTGGACGCCGTGGCCGTGGGGGAGATCTTCACCTCGCCGTCCGCGCAGGCATTCTACGACGCCTTCAAGGCGGCCGACGGCGGCAACGGCGTCGCCTGCCTCTACGGCAACTACGCGGGCGACAACATGAACGTGAAGCTGGCGCTCAAGCGCGCGGAGGCGGACGGGCATCCGAATCGCGACCGTGGTCGCCAACGACGACGTTCCCTCGGCGCCGGCAGCGGAGACGCGAGAAGCGCCGCGGCGTGGCAGGCGAGGTGCTGATGTGGAAGGCCGGCGGCGCGCGCGCCGCCCTGGGCGGCAGTCTCGACGAGGTCATCGCCTCCGCGCAGAAGGCCATCGACAACACGCGCAGCATCGGCATCGGGCTCACGCCCTGCACGATCCCCGCCGTGGGGAAGCCGAACTTCACCATCGAGCCGGGGAAGATGGAAGTGGGTATCGGCCACCACGGCGAGCCGGGCATCAGGGTGGAGGACCTCGGCCGGCGAAGGACATGGCCGGCATGATGCTGGACGTGATCCTTCCGCGATCTGCCGTTCTGCCGGGTGACGAGGTGGTGGCGCTCGTCTCGGGTCTCGGGGCGACGCCGGTGATGGAGCTGTACATCCTCTACGCCGCGGTGGCGGCGCTGCTCGCGCGGGCAAGGCATGCGGGTCTACCGCCCGTACGTCGGGAACTACTTCACGTCGCTGGAGATGATGGGCGTCACCGTCACCCTGATGAAGGTGGACGCGGAGCTCAAGGAGCTCATCGACGTGGAAACGGACTGCATGGGACTGACGCAGGCGGGGAGACCGGCGCGCGGGCGTTGATCCCGCGGGCCGGCGTCGACCCCGCCTCCCTACCGGGGTGCGCCGACCTTCACGCCGTCCACGTACTTCTCGAAGAGCGCGATGTCCTTCGTGATCATCCGGGGGTCGTCCTTGAGGAACAGGCCGACGCAGGCGACGTCGGACGGCCGCATGTGCTTTCCCATGACCTGGAACGAGGGAACGATGGGCCGGTTGCCGCCGGGCAAAGACCTTGTAGTGGACGACGGGCGTCCGGATGCTCGCAATCACCTCGAGCATGCGTGCGCGGTCGGCGTCGTCCCACTTCTCGCCGGTGGAGATGTGGCCGGCGTGCTGCGAGCGGTCCGTCGGGTTGTAGTAGCTGCACATCTGGAAATCCGGCTTCAGGTTGTCGCGTATCCAGGCGTGGGCGTCGGCGTTGTGCCCGGCGAAGCCGGCAGCGACACCCGCGTCGCGCATCATGCCCAGGGCCTCGTGGAAGTTGTCCCAGAGCCGGTTGGCGTACCACAGGTCCACCACGCCGCCGTGCAGGTAGGTGCCCGAGGCTCCCAGGGTGACCGCCGCCTTGAGCCAGTCCCGCCAGACGTCGGGCTTCCCGTCCTCGGTGCAGACCTGGGCGAACCACTGGATGGTGCCCCCCTCGTCCCAGTACTCCTTGACCAGGTCCATGATGTGACGGTCGGTGCGGCCGAAGAACGTGTTGATGCCCGCCTTTTCAGCCGCCGCCCACGTCTCCTTGATGCGCTGCGGGGTATAGTACCCCGTCATCTCGCGGCTGCGCTCGTCGCTCTGGTGCGAGACCCGCTGAATGGGTTGCCGCCGATGCACAGACCGGATACCTGGACCCCTGCCAGGGGAACGCGTCTCACGGCGATGACCTCCTGTGGAGAGAGGGCGTCGATTCACTCCCGTGCTCTCGCGAACACCATACATCACCTTGCCGCCACGGGGACAGCCCCCTCGTAGAGAAGCCGGCCCACCTCGGCGAACGATTCCGGTGACGCCCCGTAGTTGATGACCACCGTCCCGTATTCCGGGAGCACCGACTGCGGGTAGGGCGTGTTGGAGACCACGATGAGCGGCTTGCCGAACGCGGCGAGGCGGCCGACGAACCTGTTGCCGTTCGCGTAGCGGCGCAGGTAGTAGCTGGTGATCACGATCACGTCCGCCTCGTCGATCCTGTCGATCACCCTCTGCTGTTCCGTGTCCGTGAACTCCAGGCTCGTCTCCACCATGGCAACTTTCTCGGAATGCTCCAGCATCTTCTCCCACAGGAGGCCCGGGTGGCATTCCTGCGTGTTGGTGTGCCGCAGCAGGGGGTGGACGGCCTCGACGAGGAGCACGCGCGTCTCCCTCGCAAGCGGCAGCAGCCTCGCCGTGTCACGCAGGAGGAGAACCGTCCTGCGGGCCGCGTCGGAAGCGATCCTGGTGACCTTCGGGTCCCGGATGCCGCTGCCGGCGCGGGAGGCGTCCCTCACCCCGCCCTTCTTGAAGAGGCCGTAGTCGTACTTCACCGAGAGGGAGCGGCGAAGGGCGTCCTCGAGCCGTTCCCGCGGGATCCTCCCGGACGGGCCGCGTCAACAAGCGCCGGGTACACTTCGTCGATGAGGCTGCTCTCGTCACGGATGAGGACGAGGTCGTTGCCGGCATTCAGCGCCTGGACGCAGGCCTCGGCCACTTCGTACTTCTCGACGATGCCGCCCATCGTGATGTCGTCCGTGGTGATGGCGCCCGTGAAGCCCATGGTTCCCTTCAGGAGGTCAGTCAGGATGGCGTGGGAAAGGGGCGCCGCGGTGCCCGGACGGGTCAAGGGCCGGGTAGGTGGTGTGGGCGGACATGACGCTGGGAAGACCGGCATCGATGAGCGCCTGGAAGGAAGCGAGGTGGGTGTCCATCTCCTTCCTGCTGATGGCGATCTCGGGGAGGCTGCCGTGGGCGTCGGTGGACGATGCCCCGCGCCCCGGGAAATGCTTGCCCGTCGTGATGAGCCCGCCCGCCTTGAAGCCGGCGAGCGCCTCGCGGCCGTAGCGGATGACCGCCTCCGCGGTCTCCCCGTAGCTGCGGGAGCCGATCTCGGGATTCAACGGGTTCGTGTTGACGTCGAGCACCGGCGAATGGATCCAGTCGTACCCCAGCGGCACCAGCTGCGCTGCCGTGGCCCACGCTACGTCGCGGGCAAGGCGCGGATCGCCGGTGGACGCGATGCCCATGGGACTGGGGAAGAAGCGGATGCCGCCGCGGAAGTAGTCGGCGCTCGCGTCACCCTCCATGTCGAGGGTCACGTGCAGCGGGATTCCCAGCCCGTTCTTCAGCGCTTCCGCCTTCAGGACGTTCAGGAACCGACAGTATTCCTCGTTCGTGCACCAGGGCACCGGCAGCCCCACGGTGAGATCCTTGACGGTGCCGCGCGGCTTTCGCAGCGTGCGGTCCGCGTGCTCCTTGCTGTAGGCGTACGGGTCGTGCACGGTGTCCTTCGTGCGGAACGTGAGCCCCGTCCTGATGCCGGCCGGCGTGTAGCTCCTGATGCGGTGGAGGATCGCGGGGGTGACCATGGTCCCGACAAAGCCTATGACGAGGCACTGGCCGACTTTCTGCTCCAGGCTCATGCCCGGATCAGTTCTTCGATGGACGTTGTCTTGTCAGTCACGAGCTGTTCCTTGTATAAACGGGTTTCGGGCGCCTGCCCGGGGGACAGCATAGCATGAAAAGCATCGGGAGCTCATCGTGAAAAAGACCGTCGTTGCCATCATGGCGCACGCCGACGACATCGAGTTCAGCGCGGGCGCGACCTTGGCACGATACATCGCGGCAGGCTCGAGAGGCCTCTACGGCGTTCTCTCCCGCTGCAACTCGGGATGGACCCGCACCGAGAAGGGCGGGTTCTACGTCCCTTCCTGCACCATCATCCCCCGCCGGCGCCAGGAGGCGGAGGCGGCTGCGCGCAGTCTCGGCGCGGAGCTTTACTACGGTGACCTGCTGGAGAACTGCTACACCACGACGTCAGGAGCGCGCATCGCGCCCGGCTTCCGACGCCCGGAAACCACGGACGGGGGTCCCCTGGACAACACCATCCCGGAGGATGAGCTCCCCGAGGGGAGCCTCTTCCTCACCGCTGCCGGCGCCGGTGCGTCGTGGGGCGGCCACCCGGCCAGTACGGGCGCTCGTGGACCTCCTGGTGAAATGGGAGCCCGAGCTCGTGATCGGCCAGCCTTTTGGCGACATGAACCCCGACCACTTCCTGGCCGCGCAGATCGTGGCCATCGCGTGGCACAAGGCATCACAGAGGGCCGACATCGGCCCGTACTGGCTCCCCGCTATCCCCGCGCCGCGTGATGCACAGGCGTTTCCGCCGATGGTGCCCAACCGTTTCGTCGACGTGGCAGGCTACGAAGAGGCGTGCCTCAGGGCGCTGGCGTGCCACGTTTCCCAGGGCGGGCAGCTCCCCGAGAAGCAGAACGGCCGTCGCGCCGAGTGGGGCGCCTGGAAAGGCTTGTGCGCGCTGGACTCCGCCGAGGCATTCATCGAGATCTACCCCCGCAGGTCCGGAAGCGTGTAGTCGCCTTTACGGGCGAAGGTCCGCGCCCTATACTCCTCCCATCATCAGGCGAGAGACCGCGGAGGAGGGACCACGTGGAAAGGAATGAACACGCGCACCTGCATGCGCACCCGACGGCCCGTCCGGCTTCGCCCGCGGACCCGTTCGCGCGCCTGGCGAACGCGCTGGACCAGCTGCCCAACGGCTATCCACGCACGGAATCCGGCATCGAGCTGCTTATCCTGAGAAAGATTTTCTCCCCGGAAGAGGCTTCCCTGGGCTGCCACATCAGCGGTGAGCCGGAGCCTTTCGAATCCATCGCGCTTCGCGCCGGGATAGGGCTGGCGCCCGCACGCAGCACCCTCAAGGCCATGGCAAAGAAGGGACTGGTGTGGGTTTCCAAGGGTGACGGAAAGCTCCTTTACCGACTGGCCCCGTTCATCGTGGGGATCTACGAGGCGTCGCTTCCCATCCTCGACCACGAGCTCGCGCACCTCGTGGAGGATTACATGGCGCAGGGCGGGATCAAGGGCATCATGCAGCCGCAGCCCGCGCTCCACAGGGTCGTGCCCGCGCGAGGGACCGCCAAGACCGAGTGGATCCTTCCCTACGATGACGTGAAGGCGATCATCACGGCTTCGAAGTCGTTCCAGGTCCGCGATTGCATCTCCGGGTCGAGCAGGACCTGCTCGGGAAGCGCACGTGCACCGCGGCCGTGCACAATTGCCTGGGTGTGTCCGCGCTTGAGGGCCCGGCCCGGCCTGATGGCATCACGCAAGCACAGGCACTTGCAATCCTCGATGAGTCTGAAGAGGCGGGGCTGGTGCACACCGTGAGCAACGTGATGGAGGGAGTCTCCTACGTCTGCAACTGCTGCGGATGCTGCTGCGGCATCCTGCGGGGGGTCACGAAATACGGGATCAGGGAATCGGTGGCGCGGGCCAACTACGTCTCGACCATCGACGCCACGCTGTGCACCGCCTGCGGCGTGTGCGTCGATCGGTGCCAGGTCGGAGCCATCGCGGTCCAGGACGCGAAGGGCGGCCTCATCCACTCGGTGAAGGAAGACGCCTGCATCGGCTGCGGTCTTTGCGTGAGCGGCTGCGCAGCCGGGCGCTGCCACCCTTTCCCTGCGTCCGGATGCCGATCGTCTTTTCCCGCCGTCCACCTACGCCGACTGGGAGAAGGCGCGCCTGAGAAACCGCGCGATGCACGGTCACGCATAGCACGGCGGCCGGGGCGACGGGCCGGCGCGACCCGCGGCAAGAAGAAGTTCTTCCGGGAATTAGCTGGAATGCAGCGCGGATCTTGAGGAAGATATATTCGTCGTTGCGCAGGGCCTATAGTGAAGAGCGCCGTGCCTCCCAGCAGCTATTGCCCTGCCGCCAGCAGCGAGGCCACCGCACAATCGTAGTCCGGTGTCTTCCCGTCCCACTGCGGCATGTTGACCTCCGGGCTCAAATCCAGCTTGCGCTCATAAGCCCATTCGCGCAGCCAGTCCGGACCGGCGCCAATCGTTTCACGCGGCGGCTCGGGCGTGACCAGATGCCCGGCCCGCGAGTGGAAGCTGAATACACCCTCGGCGCCGCCGGTGACGGTCCACCCGCCCTCGTGGACCATGTGATGATGGGGACTGCATAGCAGACAGCGCATTGTCCAGGCTGGTTTCCCCGCCATGGAGCCAGTGCTTGACGTGGTGGCCGTGAAGGAAGGCCGTGTGGGTGCACCCGGGGAAGGCGCAGCCACGGTCACGCACCATCAAGGCACGGCGAATGGCCGGCGGAATCGTACGGGCGCGGCGGCCGATGTTCAGCGCCTGCCCCTCGCCGCCTACGGCCACGAGGCCACAATCGCATGCGACCCTTCGCAACGCTTCCGCGGAAACGCGGGTCCCATCCTCCAGGGTGCCCGCCCATTCGCCGGAGGGGCCCAGCGCATCCTGCTCCAGATGAACCATGACCTGGAAGCGCTCGCCACCCGTTCCCGAGACCGAATTGCCGGCCAGGAACGACTCGGCAAGCTGCACCGCCCCATCAGCCCGCGAGGTCCAGCAAGCTTCCGCGGAAGCGTCGACGGCCCGGGCCGGCTCTGAGTTCCCCTCGGCGACCGGCACGTCAGGCGTGCCTGGCGCGTCGGGATCCTCCTGCTTGATCGGCTCTGCCTTCTCTGCGCGCACCTCACGGGCACGCTCGATGGCACGAAGGATCATGTCCGCCTCGTCGGGCTCCAGCACCAACTCCAGCTTCACCCTCGGCCTCCCGCGGCAACAGGCGCTGACGTACCGAACGCTCTTCCGGCCTCGGCGCCCTTCCGCCGTCCAGCACCTGTCGATACCCTCTGCACAGCCGCTCGAGCTGCGCCCCGGTCGCCAGAAGCGCCATGTCCAGCAGCTTCCCCTCGTTCTGGGGAGTCGCCACACGGGTGAGGGCGCGAACCTTGGCATATGACAGCCTGGCCGAGCGCAACGCTTCGTCGATGGCGGGCAGTTTCCCCAGGGCGCGGGCCACCCTCACCTTCTCGCGCGCGGTGGCCGGGTCCCATCCGAGGCGCCAGGCCAGCCAGTGCGCGCAGGACAGCGCGCCCTGCTCATGCCAGCCCTTCGCCTCATCGAAGCGCCTGATGCATTCCAGGAGTCGATGGGTGGCCGCATCCAGGTGCGCCGAGAGGCTGGCGATCTCCTGGCCGAGCTCTTCGAGGGTATCCATGAACTGTACTATACATATGTTGGGTAGTTCGTGCAAGCTTTTTTTTCGGGCTCCTCAGCGGAAGCCGAACGTGAACGTCCCCAGGGGAGCGAACCGACTCCATATGGCACGGCCATCGTCCCGCCTTTTCCGGAGATTACCAAAAAAGAGGGGACCGTCAGCCAGCGCGGCTGCGGTCCCCCGATTGCTTCCTGCCGCGACGGCTGAAACCGCCCGCGACAACGCCCGTTACTTGTTGTTCTTCGCCCTCCAGGCATCGTACTGCGCCTGCAGGACCGAGATGACCTTGTCGATGCCGGCCTCCTTGGCCTTGGCGTCGGCCCGGGGCACGTAGACGGCCGGGTCGCTGGAACCGGTCTCGAGGCCAGGCTCGAACTCCGCCCAGACGTTGTTGAGAGCGGCGATCTCGGTCTTGATGGGTTCGTAGTCCGGGATGAACGCCAGCGTGTTCGCCGGGACAGCGCTCTTGTTGTACGCGATGTAGTTCTTCCACTTGTTGGGGTCTTCGTCGGTCCACAGGTAGTTCAGGAACTGGTTCCCGAATGCCCAGTTGATGGCCGGGACGTACCCGCTGGTCTTCGCGTCCAGCCCCTTGGGGAACGTGATCTGCCCGGTCGCGGTCTTCACCCAGTGCGTGCCTTCGACGCCGAAGGCAACCGTGTTGTTGACCCACGGATCGGTATTCTCCAGCTCCATGAACATCGCGGCGCGGTCCTTGTCCTTGGACGTGATGGAGATGAAGTTCATGGCGCCCTGTGTCTCACCGTTCGAGATCGTGGGGATCGTGTTGTTCACCACGATGAACGGGAACCCGAAGCCCGCCTCGGTCTCGCCAGGCTGCCCGGGGTGGGTGACCACGATAGTCCCGAAGAGCTTGCCCGACGCGAGGTCCGGGGTGTAGTCCTCCGTGCTCGCCGCGTCCTTGCGGATGAAGCCCTTCTGGTACCAGCTGCGGATCAGGTTGTAGTAGGCCAGGGTCTCGGGACGCTCGAACATGTTGTAGAGCTTCTTGTCGGGCCCGGTCTGGTAATCGACGACAGGCACGCGCGTTCCCGCCGGGAAGTCCCAGTCGATGTAGTTGGTCAGCGGTGAGTTGTTGGCGTACGCCTGCACCACGTACATGCCCGGCTCTTTGTCGTGGACGGCCTGGAAAATCGGCTCCATGTCGGCAAGCTTCATATCACGCCCCGGGGTCTTGAGGCCGTACTTGTCCATGATGTCCTTGCGAAGGACGAACCCGTTGCTGTGCGCCCATTCCTTGTTGACGGGAATGGCGTAGTGCTTTCCGTCGATGGCGGACCCGCCGTAGTAGAAATCACCCAGCGCGGCGACGGTTCCCTTCAGGTACTTGTCCTGGAGGTTGTTGGCGGGGTCATTCAGCCACACGAACGCGCCCTTCTGCGCGTACTGCGCGTAGTTGAGGACCCAGCTCGCGGTGAATCCCATGTCGAAGGATTCACCCGACGCGACGATAGCCGTCATCTTGTCAGGGTAAGCCCCGCGGTCGAAGTTGATGATCTTGATGGTCGCGTTGATCCTGGGCTTCAGGTACTTGTTGAGGGCATCTTCCACGATCCCCTCATCCTTTTCCTGGCCTCGCCCACGCATGTACCAGACAAGGTTATAAGGGGGAAGCTTCGACGCATTCGTCGTCGCGGTCGCGCCCTGGGCTCCTCCTGACTCCCTGCCTCCCGTAGCCCACGCGGCGGAAGCCGCAAAGGCCAGCGCCACGAGCACCAGGAACAGACTGGCTCTTCTCATTGAAAACCTCCTTCTGGGTCCCCGTGGACCCGCTGTCACCTGTTCACAGGCGAACAGTCCTCCCATTTGAACGCCTGCCCGGTGCAAAGTCAAGCCTGTGCCGACTGGCTGTGCCGATCGGCGCGCCGCGGCACGGGGAACGTATACCGCCGGGTCGGTGGATCCGGACTCGAGACCGGGGATGAACTCCGCCCACGCGTTATTCAGGGCCGCGACCTCGGTCTTGATCGACTCGTCGAGAGGTGATGGAGATGAAGTTCATGGCGCCCATGGTTTCGTCGTTCGTGATGACCGGCGGCGTAAAGCTCACCTGGTAGAACGGGAAGCCGAAGGCGGCTTGTGTCTCCCCGAGCGCGCCGGGGTGGGTAACCGCCCAGGTGGCGAACAGCTTGCCCGAAGCGAGGTCAGGCGTGTCGTCCTCGGTGCTCGCCGCGTCCTTGCGGACGAAGCCCTCGAGGTAGTACTTCCGGGCGAGGGCCCAGTTTGCCTGCGTCTCGGGGCGATCGAGCAGGTTGTAGACATTCAGGACGCTGCCGGTCATGTACATGACCACGGGGACGCGGCGGCCGAGGGGCATTGCCCAGTCAAGGGACTGGAACCCGGAGTTGTTCGCGTTTCCCTGGAGCGGTATCCCGGCTACCCCTTCAGGGCGCCGATGGTGAGACCGCGGACGAAGTAACGCTGGAAAAAGGGATAGGCGAGGATGATGGGCCCGATGGCGATGATTGCCATGGCCATGCGCGAGGTCTCCGAGGGGATGGACATCAGCTCTTTCAGCGCTATGGCACCCATGGACTGTCGGGCGGACTTGAGGTACTGGATGTCCAGCTCGACCTTGTACATGAGGTACTGCAGGTTGTAGAGCTTGTCGTTGCTGATGAGGGTCAGGGGGAGCCACCAGTCGTTCCAGTACGTCAGCACGTTGAACAGGCCTATCGTGGCGAGCCCGGGTATCGCGAGGGGCGTGACGATGGTGAAGAACGTGCGCAGCTCCCCGGCGCCGTCCATCCTCGCTGATTCCAGGATTTCGTCGGGGACGTTCGTTGAAAAGAAGGTCTTCAGGATGATGACGTACCACCCGTTGACGAGGTAGGGAAGGATGAGGGCGGCAAGCGTGTTCTTCAGGTGGAAAAGGCGCACGCAGATGACGTACCACGGCACGAAACCGCCGCTGAACAGGATGGTGAAAAAGACGAAAAAGGCGAGAGCCTTGCGGTAACGGAAGTCCTTTCGCGAAATGACGTAAGCGAGCATGGCAGTCACGAGGAGGCTTGCGAGGGTGCCGATGACCGTCACGACGATCGTGACGCCGTAGGCGTGCAGGACCTGGTCGACGTTCGAAAAGACGAACTTGTACGCGGCGAGGCTCAGTTGCTTCGGGATGTACTGGTAGCCCGTCCGATACACCGTCTTCTCGTCGGTGAACGACACCGCGATGACGAGGAGCAGGGGCGCGATGCACAGCGCCGAGTACAGGATGAACCAGCCGTTCAGCAGCGCGTTGGAAACGCGCGATATGCCCGTGAGATCTCGTCGTGCCATTCCGGTCCTCCTAGAACAGGGCCTTGCTCGGGTCGACGCGACGGACGATGAGATTCGACGCGAGCACGAGGATGAAGCCGACGACTGCCTGGTACAGGCCGGCGGCGGACGCCATGCCGATGTCCCCGGAGATCACCAGCGTGCGGTAGACGTACGTATCGATGACATTCGTCACATCGAACAGCGCCCCCGTGTTGCGGGGGACCTGGTAGAACAGGCCGAAGTCCGCGAAGAACACGCGCCCGATTCCCAGGAGCACGAGAATAATGATGACAGGGGAGATCAGCGGGATCGTGATCTTGCGGATCTGCTGGAACTTGCTCGCCCCGTCGATGGTTGCCGCCTCGTAGTACTCCGGCAGGATGCCCACGATCGTCGCGAGATAGATGACGCTGTTGTACCCGGAGTATTTCCACAGGTTTGCCAGGACGAGGATGGGCGGCCAGAACCGGGTCTCCCCGTACCATTCGACCGGCGGGATGTGCAGCAACGGCAGGAGCTGCTTGTTGAAGAAGCCCATGTCGACGCTGAGGAACGCGAAGGTCAGGTAGGAGACGACGACCCAGGACAGGAAGTACGGGAGAAACATGATGCTCTGGTAGACCTTCGCGGTGCGCCGGTTGCGAAGCTCATGGAGGGCCAGCGCACAGGCAACGGAAAAGACCGTGCCCAGGCCGATGAAAACGAGGTTGTACAGGATGGTATTGCGGGTGGTCGTATACGCGTACGGCGTCCTGATGAAGAACTCGAAGTTCTTGAACCCGTACCAGTCGCTGCGGAAAAAACCCTTGGCAAAGTTCAGGTTCTTGAACGCGATGATCAGCCCGAACATGGGGAGATAGTTGAACGCGATGAGCAGCAGGATCCCGGGCAGGGCCATCAGGAAGAGCATCCTGTTCTTGTAGAGCTCGTGACCGAAGACCTGCAGCCTCCCACCCGCCGATAGGTGGTTGCTCGCCCACGTCCTGTCGCGTCTACTCACGTCTTACTCACCTTCCCCGCGGGTCGATCGGGTTTTTCATTGATCAGCAGGACCCCCTCGTTGCCAGGGGTCCCTGGTGCCCTCACACTCATATCCGTCAGGAAGCGAAAAGTCAACGAGCCGGCCTGCCCGGCGAGCTTCCCCGACCGGGGCTGCTGCGGGCGCTGCCCCTGAGCTTGGCAACGGACCGACGATCTGGTAGAGCTACCGGGGAGGTGTCCAGATGAGTGCAAGTGCCCGCGAGGTGCGTTTCGAACGGCTGCGGCCCGGCCAGCTCAACGAAGAACGCGCCCGCTGCCCCCTGGTGTTTCTCCCCATCGGTCCCCTGGAATATCACGGGCCGCACATGCCGTTCGGAACGGACCCCATCGTGGCAACGCAGATCGCGCTCGCAGCGTGCCGGCGCCTGGGAAAGGGCGTGGTCATGCCGACGCTGTACTGGGGGACGGAGCGTGAACGGCCTGACTGGATGCTGGAAAGCCTGGGCCTGAAGAGCGGCGGCTGGGTTGTCGGCATGGATTTCCCCACGGCCATCCTGAAGAGCCACTACTACCCCGAGCACATCTTCGGGCTCGTGGTGGCTTCCCAGGTTGAGATGCTCATCGCGGGCGGCTACCGGGTCATCGTGCTGGTCAACGGGCACGGCGCCACCAATCATCTCCTGACCCTCGAGCGGCTGGCAAAGCACTACACGGCGACGACGCAGTGCCTCGTGACCGGGATACCGCCGGTGCCCACCGAGCCACCGGAGGAAGGCTTCGGGGGGCACGCCGACGAGTGGGAGACATCCCTGGTCATGCACGTGCAGGAGACCATGACCGACGGCGGACCCATGGTCGACCTCGCCGCGCTCCCTCCCGCGCAGGTCCCGATCCACTACCACGAGTTCTCCGTGGTCGACGGTCACGGGTTCAGCAAGCATCCCGATCCGCAGAAGATCGTGCGTGACGACCCGCGCAGGTCGAACGCCAGGAACGGTGCGCGCTACATGGACGAGAGCGTCCGTTCCTGCCTTGCCATGACGGAGGCGGCGCTGGCGAAACAGGGGCTTCGATAGCCCAGCGGCCCGTACCCGGGCTCGCGGGCGGCCTCTCCCTATGCCGGCCGCCCGTGCCTCCGGGCTGCATCGAAGAATGCCCTGAAGTTTTGCGGCGGGGTTTCCTCGACGATAGAATCACTGGTCCCGACGATGTACCCGCCGTCGGGACGCGCAGCGGCGGCCATGGCCTCGCGCACGGCGGCATCGATGGTGCGCGGCGTCCCGCGCCAGACGATGTTCACCGTGTCGATCCCGCCGTTGAGACACATCCGGTTGCCCGCTGCCTCCCGCGCGGCTGCCAGCGTCACGTCCCCCGACGGCGGCGGGCAGAGCGTGGACACGAGGTCCACGCCGATCTCTCTCATCATCGGGAGCGTGGCGGCCACCTTCCCGTCGTCGTAGAAGTGATACAGCGCTCCGTGAGCGTGCGCCATGTCGACGTGCGTGCGGATCCGGGGGAGGAACAGCTCGCGGTAGAGCCGGGGCGACCAGCCGGAGCTCATCGACTCGAAGAACGTCGAGCAGTAGACCATGACCACGCCGCGCTCCAGCGCCGCCTTCGTTGCCGCGAGCAGCTCACCGTGGAAGATATCGATCAGCTCCTCCACGAACGGTCGGCGCTCGAAGCAGTCGATCATCATGCTGGAAAGCGGGTAGACGTCACCGGCGTTGTGACTGAGCGCCGAGTACGTGTTCGCCGCGACGAGGCCGCGCTGGCCGACCTCCGCGGCGAGGGACGGGATATCGACGCCGGGATTCGCTTCGCACCACGCATGGACCACCGCGCGGAGTGCGGGCAGGTCAGCGGGACCCTTGACGGCGTGCTCCTCGATGTGGTTGTTCGGCGCGATGCCGAACTGCTGCCCCGGGTGCGGGATGCGGGTGCAGTCCGTCAGGGTGCCCGCCGGCGTGCGGATGGTCCGTGCGACGGTGTCGGCATCCGCGCCCGTGTCGACGCGTTCCTCGACCTCTATGGAGCGCGGCAGCAGCGCGTAGTCGCTGAGGGGCGGCGGATACATGATGACCGGGCCCGCGGCGGCCGTGAGGAGCGGATCGACGCCGAACTCCTCCGCGTACGACAGGTACGCGAGGTGTCCCTGCGACCCGCCGTGACGCAGCATGTAGCGCCACATCCGGGGGCTGACCGGCACGCGGTCGGGCCCCTGGAAGCGGATGGCGGCCAGGAGCCGCTCGCGAGATGTCATTGCCGCCATGGCCTCAGAGTGCCTTCACGTAGGAGAACCACTTCGGCAGGCCTTCCGCGATGGGGATGCCGCCCTCGATCTCGAACTCCAGGGCGTAGTGACCGGCGTAGCCGTCCGCCTCGAGGGTGCTGATCACCCAGCCGCAATCCACATCGCCTTCTCCCAGCATCGTGAGCTCGTACCTTTCGCCGACCCACCGGCTGTCCTTGAGATGGAGATGGACGATGGAGCCCCTGAAGGCACGGTAGGCTGCCCGGTAGTCCACCCTGCAGTGCATCAGGTTCGCGGGCTCGTAGAGAATGCCGAACCACGGGGAGTCGACGGCACGCACGAGCTTCATCACCGCGTCAGGATTTCCGGAGATGCTCCCCGCGTGATTCTCCATTCCCAGGAATATCCGGCGGGCCGCGGCGTACCGGGCGCTCTCGACGAAGAAGGGGACCAGCGATGGAATGATGCCGGCGTCCTCGCCCGAACCGGGGTGCACGCGTATGCTCCGCGCTCCCAGGGCAACGGCGTTGTCGATGGCCCACTTCATCTCCCGCATCTCGGCGTCGTGCCCGTTCTCCAGCAGCTTCTGCCCGGGGTAGGTGCCGAGGTTCGCCACGCGCAGCCCGTGCGCGGCCGCCTTCTTCCTTATGCCGGCCATGTCGCACGCGCCCGGATCATTGCCGTAGTTCGGGGGCCCTCCCCAGAGATCCACGCAGCGGAACCCCGATCGGGAGAGCAGGCCGAAGGTGCTGTCCAGGGGATCGGTTCTCACCGCGTAGGTGCACGCGGAAATCCTGTCGATGTCCATGCGACCCAGTGTACCTGCCCGCCGCGACAGATGCAACCCGGTTGTTGACAGCGTCCGCTTCGCGGTCGATCCTTCGCCATGCGCGCGAAAATCCTCGAGATACGGGCGATCGGGCTGCGGGGCGGGACGCCGCGCGGCGGCTGGACGAACGAGCTGACGCCGGACGAGTGCGTGCAGACCCTCGTCTCTGTCTCCACCGACGCGGGGCTGAGCGGCTGGGGCAGCGTCTTCGCGAACGACGACCTCGTGAAGGGTGCGCTCGCCGTCATGGAGCCGCTCTGGCGCGGAGAAAACGCCCTGGAGCCCGAGCGCGTCAGCGAGAAGCTCCGCCAGAACACCTTCTGGCAGGGACGCGGAGGATCCATCACCCACGCCATCAGCGGCGTGGACATCGCGCTCTGGGACATCCTGGGAAAGGCGGCGGGGCAGCCGGTGGGCCGGCTCCTCGGGGGCCGGTACAGGGAGCGCGCCCGGCCGTACGCATCCCTTCTCATGGACGAGCCCGGCATCCTTGCGAAGCATCTTCGCGCGATAGCGGCACACGGGTTCGGCGCATTCAAGATCGGGTGGGGGCCGTTCGGGAGGAAGAGCGATGCCCTCGACGAGGAGATCGTGCGCGCGGCCAGGGACGCCGTGGGGCCGCGGGCGCTGCTGATGGTGGACGCGGGAGGAAGCGACGCGTACTGGGCCCAGGGATACAAGTGGGCGCTGCGCACGGCGGAGATGCTCGCCCGGCACGACGTGCGCTGGTTCGAAGAGCCGCTGCCGCCGGACGCCATGGCCGACTACGTGCGCCTGCGCGAGCACTCTCCCGTCCCGATCGCCGGCGGCGAGGTGCTGACGCGGCGGCAGGCTTTTCAGCCCTGGCTCGAGGCGGGCGCGTTCGACATCGTGCAACCGGACGTGACGAAAGTCGGAGGCATCAGCGAATCGCGCCGCATCGCCTGGATGGCAGAAGAGCACGGCGTGCGCTTCGTCCCGCACGGATGGAACACGGCGATCGGGCTCGCGGTCGACCTCCAGCTCGCCTCCGCGCTCCCCGCCGCGGACCTCGTGGAATACCTTGTCGGATCACCGTACGTCGACGACATTGTGAAGAACCCCTGGAAGCTCGATGCGGAGGGGATGATCGCCATCCCGGAGGACGCGCCGGGCCTGGGAGTGGAGCTGGACGTGAAAGCAATCGAGCGGTACTCACGTGGCTGAAGAAGGATTTGCCAACGCGGCGGGAGAGATCATCGTCCGCGCGATGATCGCGGCCATCCGGGAGAACGCGAAAAGCCTGAGCGCCATCGATGGGGCGATCGGCGACGGTGACCACGGCATCAACATGGCAAAAGGGTTCACGCTGTGCGCGGAACGCCTCGCGGCGTCGCCGGGCAGCTTTACCGATGCGCTGGGAACGCTGGGCCGGGTGCTCGTCACCGAGATCGGCGGGGCCATGGGACCGCTGTACGGCACGTTCTTCGAGGAAATGGCTGCCGCCGGCAGGAAAGCGGAGGCGATCACGGCAGAGCTCGTGGGACGGATGCTGGCGGACGCCTCCCGCGCGGTGATGGAGCTGGGAGGCGCGAAGGTCGGCGACAAGACCATGGTCGACGTCCTGGCCCCGGCAGCGGATGCCTACGCGCGCAGTCGTGCGGCAGGGGCGGCGTTCACCGAGTGCCTCGCTGCCATGGCAGCGGCCGCCGAGCAGGGCAAGGAATCCACGCGCGGCCTGGTGGCAAAGGTAGGGCGCGCGAGCAGGCTCGGCGAGCGCTCCCGCGGCGTGCTGGATGCGGGGGCATCCTCGTGCGCGCTCCTCCTCGGCACCATGGCGCGCGCCATGGCAGGGCTCCTCACAGGAGGCCGCCCACCATCTCCGCAATAGACAGGCAGGATGTCAACCCGGGGGACTCCATCCCGACGAGGTCCACGAATCCGGGGAGACCACGGTCGCTCTCCTCGCGGATGATGAAATCACGAATCGCCTCTCCGGGCCGGGAGAGCTTCGGACGTATCCCGGACATGTCAGGCGCCAGGTCCTCGAGGGTGAGAAACGGCAGGAACCGGCTCGGCCTTCTGGAAGAACTCGGCCCGGTGCGCGGGATCGACATCGTAGCTCAACGTGCTCACGTGGAACGAGCTGGGGCCGATCTTCAACCCCCCGTCCAGGCCCAGGACAGCGTGGGCGCCGAGGTGGTCGGCAGTGGGAACCGGGTACACGAGACGGCCCAGGATGCCGCGGTGCCGCGAGGAAACGCGGAAGTACTCCCCCTTGCAGGGATGGATGACATAGCCCGCTGCCTCGCAGTCGATGCCGGTCATGGCAGCGATCCTGTCCGCCCCGAGACCTGCCGCGTTCACGACCTTCTCCGCCTCGACGGCCGACCGCTGTGTTCCTTGTTCGCCGATCTCCACGACATACCCCGCCGCGGACCGCCGGATGCCCGTCACCTCGCAGCCGTAGGCGATGACCGCGCCGGCGGCCTTCGCGTCCTGCTCGAAGAACGCCATGAGGCTGTGGGAATCCACGATCCCCGAGTCCGGGCTGAAAAGGCCGAGGGTGGCGCTCACGTGCTCCTCGAGCTTCGTCGTCTCCCGCGCGTCGAGAAGCCGCAGGCCCTGGACGCCGTTCTTTCGTCCCTGCGCCAGCACCTCGTGCAGCCGCCCTTCCTCGTCCCGGCTGGCCGCCACGACGATCTTGCCGCAGCGGCGAAACGGTATGCGCTGCCGCTCGCACAGCTCGTAGAGCATCGGGTTGCCTCGGACGCAGAGCCTCGTGCGAAGGAGGTCTTCGTGGAAGTACAGCCCTCCGTGGATGACCTCGCTGTTGCGCGACGAGGTCTCGCGGCCGAAGCTTTCATGCCGTTCGACCAGGAGCACGTCCTCGCCCGCCTGGGCAAGGCTCCGGGCGATGGAAAGGCCGATGACCCCGGCCCCGATGACGAGGACCCCGACCCTTTCCATCGCGTCCATTCCTGCGGTGTCCATCCCAGCAGAGTAGCAGAGGATCAGGGCGAGGTGTAGGATCCCGCCATGTTCGATACGAGGAAGACGATCGTCATCGGGGCCGACCATCTCGGCCTGCCCTTGAAAAACATCCTGCGCGACTACCTCGCCGGCCGCGGCTACAGCGTCACGGACGCGGGGGTGAGCACCGACGAGCCCGTCGATTACCCCGACATCGGGGCGGCGGTGGCAGAGGCGGTGAGCAGGGGCGAGTTCGACCGCGGCATCCTCGTCTGCGGGACGGGCGCCGGCATGGCGATCGTTGCGAACAAGGTCCCCGGCATCCGCGCCGTCTGCATCAACGACCCGTACACCGCCGAGCGCGCGGTCGCCAGCAACGACGCGCAGATCGTGACGCTCGGCAGCCAGGTGGTCGGGCCCGGGGCGGCCGTCAAGCTCATCGACATATGGCTGGAAAGCGAGTTCCAGGGCGGACGGTCCGCGGCCAAGGTGGAAAAGATCAGGAAGATCGACGAGGAGCACCGGAAGTAGGGGACGGCAGGGACCTCTTCAGCGCCGCTTCGGGGCTTCCCTGGACATCGCCCCGGTACACGGGGGACCCGGACCGCGCCTTCCCCTGCCCGAACGCGCGCGCGTCCGTCGAGCGGTGCATCGCCCTCAACCTCTCGGAGAGCTGGACGGGACGGGAAGCGCAGGATATCGTGACCGCGTTCACCAAGCTCGAGAAAGCATTCGCAAAGGGGGCACGATAATGCCGAAGGAAATCAGGGTTGCCGTCATCGGCCTGGATACCAGTCACGCCATCGAGCTGCCCCGCATCATGCAGGCGCCCGACCTGCCGAAGGAGCAGAAGGTCAGCGGCCTGCGGGTCACCCGCTGCATGCGGTTCGAAACCCCGTTCCAGGACAAGGCCGGCCTGAACGAGCGGCAGAAACAGCTGGAGAAGTGGGGCATCAAGGTGACGGGGAGCTTCGACGAGGCAGTGGCCGATTGCGACGCCCTCATGCTGGAGATCAACGACCCGGCGCCCCACCTGGAGTACTTCCGCAAGTGCGCCGGCCTCGGGAAGCCGCTGTTCCTCGACAAGCCTCTTGCTGACACCATGGGGAACGGCGAGCAGATCCTCGCGTTGGCGCAACAGCACGGAACGCGCTTTTTCTCCGCATCGTCGCTCCGGTTCGTGCCGGAGCTGGAAGCGGCCTGCGGCGTGATCCCGCAGCCCACGGCGTGCACCGTGTTCGGCCCGCTGGGCAAGGCGCCCGCCGGGAGCTCCATCGTCTGGTACGGGGTGCATGCCTTCGAGATGCTCCAGCGGGCCATGGGGCTCGGGGCGCAGAAGGTGGCCGCGTACATGGACGCGAGCGGCGCCGTGGTGACGGTGTCCTACAAGGACGGCCGCCGCGGCGTGGTGGAGCT
The DNA here is from genome assembly GCA_963768665.1 of uncultured Spirochaetota bacterium. Taxonomy (GTDB): domain Bacteria; phylum Spirochaetota; class Spirochaetia; order SZUA-6; family Fen-1364; genus Fen-1364. The sequence goes on from CAVYIU010000014.1 coordinate 143,373, forward strand.
CACGGAAGGCGCGTGGATCTACGGCGGGACGCTGCGGACAAAGGAAAAAGCGGCGCCTTTCTTCGTCGACATGGGCCGGGCCTACCACGACCTCGTGGCGCATATCGCGGCATTCTTCCAGGGCGGCAACGCCCCCGTTGCGCTGGACGCCACCCGGGAGATCATGGGAATGCTGGACGCCGCGGAGCGGTCGGCCCGCTCGGGACGCGGGGAATCGACAGGCCTGTGACCCGCCGCTGCGGCGTTATGGCGGCCGCCAACGGATCGTGATAGAATTTTCTCCGTCCCGCGGGATGCAAAAAATGCATGGTGCCAACCGTTTCGAGCGCGCCCCGTACATCCTGGTGGCAGTCGATTTTGTCGTCGCCTTCTGTGCGGCGACTGCCGTCCTGCCCCTGGGCATGGCACAGGTCGCGGTTCCCGCGCTCCTCCTCCTCGTCATCTATGCCAGCGGCGAATACTCGCTCCTCTCGGAGCTCTCGCTGCGCCGCAGGTTCGGGGTGGCTGTCGGATGCCTCGCCTTTCTCCTCGTTGCGGCCACCGCGCGCGAGAAGCCCGAGGAATCCTGGCTCCTGCCGGTCCAGGGCCTGTGCCGCGTGGGGATCGCCGCGCTGGGCTGCATCGTTTTCGCCTGCGCGCACTACGGCGCGGAACGGCTGCTGCGCGCACGCAGCCGGCGGATCGTCCTGCGTCTCGGGCCCGGCATGGAGGCCGCGGTGGAGGCCCTGCAAAGGCACGTCACACGGTCCCGGTATCCCGCCGAAATCGTGTTCGATCCCCGGACCGGTTCCGACGGCATCGATCCGGCCCGCCTGTGCGACGTTGCCCTGCGCGTCCTTCCCCCCGCGGTGCTGGCTCAGAGCCCCGGCTACGTCGACTGGCGACGGCACGAGAGACGCCTCTACGATCCTGCCAAGCGCCTGCTCGACATCGCCTGCGCCGGGATTCTCCTCCTCCTCGGCAGCCCTCTCATGGCGATCGCCTCCATCGGCATCGCGCTGGCCGACGGGAGGCCCGCCCTGTTTCGACAGTCACGGGTGGGGCGTTTCGGCCGGCGTTTCACGCTTCTGAAGTTCAGGACGCTGCGCGCCGCGACGGCGCCATCGGCGAACCCGAACGACGGCATCGAGGAGCGGGCATTCCGGTTCGGCGCTTTGCTGAGGAAGCTTCGGCTGGACGAGCTGCCGCAGCTTGTCAACATCCTTTCGGGCGACATGAGCCTCGTCGGTCCCCGGCCAGAAATGGACTTCTTCCACGAATCCTGGGCAGGTGTCATCCCGTTCTACCGCAAGCGTCTGCTCGTGCGTCCCGGGCTCTCCGGGTGGGCGCAGGTGAGGTTCCCGCACACCACCGGGGAGACGGATTACTGGGACAAGACGGCCCACGACTTGTGGTACGTCGCACACCGCAACCTGCTCCTCGACGTTCGGATCATCCTGCGCACCGCCGGCGTCATGCTCTTCGGCATGGGCGCCCGGTAAGCGCAGCGAGTGCGTATGGTGCGGCGGGGAATGTGGTTGTTCAGCGATGACGGCAGCCGCGGACGCACACCGACCCAGCGAAAGGGACGACGCTTCCCGTCCGTCACCGCGCACGCGGGCGCCTTGGACACGGTCCCCCCTCAAGGCGAACAAGTGGGAGGTCTCGGACCGGTAAGCCGGGTTCCGGGCGCCTGCACGGGAGACAGCAATGCACATCTACCTCGTCCGGCACGCCGACCCCGACTACGAGCGGTCCACCCTGTCCGCGCAGGGCTTCCAGGAGGCAGCGGCTCTTGCCGGGCGCCTCGGCTCGCTCGGCGTGACGCGGGTGCTCTCCTCCACGGCACCGCGGGCCATCCTCACGGCGCGGGCATTCACGGACGCGCACGGCATCCCGTTGGAGAGCCACGACTGGCTCCTCGAGCCGGGGCTGCAGGTCAAGCAGGGGGGGAGGCTCTACGCGCTGTGGGACACCTTCGGCGAACGCGTGCGCGCCGGGGAGCTGCCCACGCACGAGACGTGGACCCGCGAGCCTCCATTCGATGCGCCGGCGGTGAGCGCTGCGTGGAGGTCCTTCCGCGCATCGGCGGACGGGTTTCTCGCGGAGCTCGGGTTCCGCAGGGAGGGCGGACGCTACCGTGTCACGGGAGGCGCTCACGGCAGGGTGGCGGTGATCTCCCACAACGGCACGAACCTGCTGTGGCTCGCCCACCTTCTCGAGCTTCCGCTGCCCCTCGTGTTCTGCGGTTTCTACACGTGGCCCGCCTCGGTGACCACCGTGTACATGGAGACGCACTCGGAGACGTGGGCCGTGCCGCGCGTCCTCGGCGTGGCCGACGTTTCGCACCTCGCGGCGGCGGGCATCAGGCCCAGCCCGCGGGGCATGGGGCCTGATCCCTTCACGCCCTGGCTGTAGGCCGTGCGGCTCAGAAGAGCTTCAGGATCAGGATCCAGGCGACGACGGCAGCCATGGTGACGAGGATCCACCACGCGGCCGGCGGGCAGCCACGACGGCGCTCGCGGGTGTATGATCCGAAGGCGTGAGCCTCAGCCGTCTCTTCGTCCCGTCCCTCGTGACATTGCTGTGCCTTGGAGCGTGTATGAGCACCCACACGACCGGCTCCGTCCCGACGGACGCAGCCGGAAAGCCCCTGCCCCCTCTCCCGCCAGACGACCTGATCTTCGGGCGCCGCTGGAGCGCCGAGCGGGCGAACGCCTGGTACGCGGCCCGGCCGTGGATGGCCGGATCCAACTTCGTGCCCCGCAGCGCGGTCAACCAGCTCGAGATGTGGCAAGCGGACACGTTCGACCCGGATGAGATCGAGCGGGAAATGACCCTTGCCCAGGGACTGGGCTTCAACGTGATGCGCACCTTCCTCCACGACCTCGCCTGGAGCGAGGACCCCGCAGGCTTCTTCAGTCGCGTTGACCGCTACCTCCAGATTGCCTCCCGGCACGGGATTGCCACGATGTTCGTGCTCTTCGATTCCGTCTGGGACCCCGATCCGCACACGGGCCGCCAGCCTGATCCCGTGCCGGGCCGGCACAACTCGGGGTGGGTGCAATCCCCGGGTGGTTATGCTCTCTCCCACGTCTCCGAATACCCGAGGCTCGAGGCGTACGTGAAGGAGACCATCCAGCGCTTCGCGAAGGATCCCCGGGTGCTCGCATGGGACATCATGAACGAGCCCGACAATACCAACCGCGATGCGTACGGGAGCAGGGAGCCCGCGGACAAGACGATCGACGCTTACCGGCTTCTCGTTTCGGCCTTCGGCTGGGCGCGCGAAATCGACCCCGATCAACCCCTCACGGCAGGCGTCTGGCACAACGAGTGGGGACAGGACATGCTCCTTCTGGATTTCGAGCGCTTCCAGCTCACCTCGTCAGATATCATCACTTTCCACAGCTACGATCCACCTGCCGAGATCTCGCGCAAGATCGCGGGCCTGCGCAGGTTCGGCCGGCCGCATCATCTGCACGGAGTACATGGCGCGGCCGCAGGGATCGACGTTCCAGGCCGTGATGCCGATGCTGAAAACGGCGGGGGTCGGCGCCATCAACTGGGGATTCGTGTCAGGGAAGACCCAGACGATCTATCCCTGGGACTCCTGGCAGCGGGCCTATGCGCGGGAACCGATGGTCTGGTTTCATGACATTTTCCGCGGCGACGGCACCCCGTATTCGGTCGAAGAGACCGACCTGATCCGCTCCCTGACAGGCGCGCAGTCCCGGAAATAGCGCGGCGCCTCCCGCGCTGCCCTACTTGATGCCCGAGGTGATCGCCACTCCCTGCGCCACCCGTCTCTGGAAGATCACGAAGAGCACTGCCGTCGGCAGCGCCGCGAGCACCGCGGAGGCCATCTGCCGGGGATAGGCGATCCCGTACCAGGACTGCACCTGCGTGATCCCGACGGGGATCGTCATCATCGGAGTCTTGCTGATGATGATGAACGGCCAGAAGAAGTTGTTCCATGACCAGATGAACAGGACGATGGCCAGCGCCCACGTGATGCCCCAGTTCAGCGGAAGGAAAAGGCGGAAGAGGATCCGCAAGTCGGCCGCGCCGTCCATGCGGGCTGCGTCGCTGAGCTCCTGTGGCATCTGGTCGAAGAACTGCTTGTAGATGACCACCGCGATGGGCGAGGCGAGCTGGGGAAGGATGACCCCCCAGTACGTGTTCACCAGGCTCAGCTTGTTCATGAACATGAACAACGGCACGACATTCGTCGCGGTGGGAATCATGAACCCGGCGAGGATGGCGTAGAAGACGAACCTGCGCCCGCGGAACCTGATCTGCGAGATCGCGTACCCGCACATCATCGTGAGCAGGAGCACGCAGACGGCGATCGCCACCGAGGTGACAACGCTGTTGAGGTACCAGCGGATGATCGCGGTGTTCTTGATGACGTACCTGAACGCGTCCAGGAGTATCGGCGAGGGAAACCAGTGAGGGCGGTATCTGGGCGGTCTTCTGGTCCACCGTGAGGGAAGTATTCACCGCCCAGTAGAGCGGGAATACCCAGACCAGCCCGATGACGAGCGAGATGAACCCGGTGACCGCTGTGGCGAAAGACTGGCGCCGATTGGTCATATGTTGCCTCTGAAACGCAGCAGCCTGGTCTGCACGAGCGATGTCAGCAGGATGAGCACGAAGAGGGCAATGGAGATCGTCGCGGCGTATCCCCCCTTGTAGCGCGTGAACGCCTGCTGGTACATGTAGATCAGCACGACGAGCGTCTTGTTGAAGGGGCCTCCGCCCGTGAGCAGGTAGACCTGGTTGAATATCTGCCACTGCGCGATGAGCTGCAGGACGAAAACGAGTGACGTGACCGGCCAGACCAGGGGCCACGTGATGAAGCGGAAAACGCGCATGCCCCTGCCCGCGCCCTCGAGGGAGGCGGCCTCGTAGTATTCCTTGGGTATCGCCTCCAAGCCCGCTATGAAGAGAAGCATGTTGAATCCGACCGTCCACCAGATCGTCACGAACGCAACCGACGGCATGGACCAGCGCGGGTCCTGGAACCAGTTGATGTGCAGGTTGAAAACGAAGTTCACGATGCCGTACGCGGCGCTCAGGACCCACAGGTAGATCTGGGTCACCACGCTCACGGGCAGGATGTAGGGCATGAAGAGGAGCACGAGGAGGAGGCTTCTCAGCCAGAGCCTCTGGCGCACCACCATGAGCGCGAACACGAGGCCGAGCAGCGTGTTGGGAATGACGGTCAGGATGATGAAGTAGATGGTGTGCCAGAGGGAGGACCAGAACAGGGGGTCCTTCCAGAGCTTCATGTAGTTGGCCGTGCCGATGTAGCTTCCCTTTCCGGCGATGTCGGAATTGGTGAAGCTGAGAAGGATGACCCTGAGCGTCGGATACACGAGGAATGCCGCGTACACGATGAGGAAGGGGGCCACCATGAGTATCACCGCCAGCCAGGGCGTTCCCCGCCTGGCGTGGCGGACCCCCGGGCAGTGACAGCCTTCGCCTCGGTGCTGCTCGACGCCATGGCATCCTCCTGTGACAGAGGAGACCCCACGGAGGTTATCCGCGGGGTCTCGATTTCACTTTCCTGGAAGTCTATTCTATGCCGTCTACTGTCCCGCGCTCAAGAGCTGCGCCTTGAACTGGGCGACCGCGTCGCTGGCCGAGATCTGCCCGAGCAGGACCGGGGTCAGGTAGTTGCCCACCAGGTCGTAGGCCGGACGCGCCGACACCGAAGACCGGGCTCACCGGTTCAAGCATCACCTGCTTGGCAGCCTGTGCGCTGTACTGGTTCACCGGGCTGAGCTTCGCGAGGTCGGGCCCGTTCAGCACGGGGAGATATGCCGGCAGGTGCCCGCCTCCCGCCCATGCCACTGCGTGCTTCTCGACGTACGCGACAAACGTGAGAACCGATTTCAGCATCGCCGGCGTGATGGGCGTCTTCGTGTTGGCCGGGATCGCGATGTTGTGCGAGTCGGCCCACGTCGTCAGGGTTCCATACAGCTTGGGAAACGCCATGAGTCCGTAGGAGAAGGTCAGCGTTCCCTTGGCCTGCATGTCGACAAGCGTCGGGACTTCCCAGTTCCCATTGAACATGAACGCCGCTTTCCCCGTGGTGAACAGCGCAACGGCGCCCGCGTAATCGACGTTCGACGGGATAAGGCCGTTCTTGGCCCAGTCACCGATCACCTGCATGGCGGTCTTGCCGTACGTGTCGAGCTGGTCAGGGGTTACCTGTCCATTGGCAGCCAGCTTGCCCCCCTGCTGCGTGAACAGCGTGTAGAACATGCGCCACACGGTGGCAGGGTCGCTCGAGGAGGACATCGCCATGGGGAGAAGCCCCGTGGTGTCCTTGATTTTCTGGAGGGACTTCGTGAAATTGTCGATGCCGGTGAAGCCCTGGGGCTTGCCATCAGCGCCGAGCAGACCGGCCTTCTTCAGGATGTCCTTGTTGTAGTAGATGATCGAGGTGTGCGTATCCAGCGGGATGCCGTAGATGTCGCCCGCGATGCCGTAGGTCTTGCTGATGTCCAGGGACAGGTTCATCAGTGCGGGATTGAAATCCTTGAACGTCAGGCCGACGGTTTTCAGCTCCGCTTCCGTGAACGGGCGGAGGTCTCCGGCCTTGATGCCCGCGGGGAAATGCGAGATATGGTACGTCATGACGTCAGGGGTTTGCCCGGCAACGACGGATGTATGCACCTTCGTGTAGAACGGCTCTCCCCACGTGAGCGTGGTTGCGTTCACGACGATGTCGCTCTGGCTGGAATTGAAGCTGTCAATGATCGACCGCCATCGGACACCATCTCCTCCGCTCAGAAAGTCCCACAATGTCACCTGTGTCGGTGCGGCCGACGCAATCAGCGGCACACATATCAGCGCGAGCAGTAGAATGCCCTTTACCAAAGTTCGTCTCATAGCAATAGCCTCCTCGGGTTCACGTGATTCCTTGCGCCACACAACCAGCGCATGACCAAATCTACTATAAATATGGATCCGAAGCAAATATCTTGATATATACGAAGCCGGGAGGGATCTGGAGCATTGCCTGCGCTTCCAGCATGCGCTCGCGGAGATGACCCCGCCGCCTGTTCGAGCCTTCCCGCCCTTAGGGCACGTACTCCTTCTTTGTCCGCGATGCCGTGTAAATGCCCTCCAGCATCTCGGTCAGATTACGACCGTCTTCCACCGTGATGTGCATGGGGGTGCCGTGCACGATAGAGTCGATCCACTGATCCATGGGCGCGGGAAGGGCTTTCGGCAGATTGGTCGGACTGATGAACCCCTCGATCCCCTCCACCTTCGAGCCGGGTGCTGTTGACGACGAGGCCGCCCCCCGGTGTTGCGTTCAGGCTCATGTATCCGTCGGTGCCATAGATCTCATAGGGATTCGGGCCGACGCGCTGCACCCACGCGGTGTCCAGAATGCCCAGGGCGCCATTCCTGAACTCGATCACCGCCACGGTGTTGTCGTCGATCGGATAGGCATCGGAAAATGTCTGCAGCTTCGCGATGAAACTCCTTGGCGTCCCCATGAACCACCGCATCACGTCGGTCGTATGACAGCCGAGGTCGAACAGGGCTCCACCGCCCGCCAGCTTCTCATCGGCGAACCAGGCGCTGCCATCGTGGAACCACTTGTCCAGGGATGCGCTGTGTGCAACGCGCGCCCGCATGAGAGTGATTTTTCCCAGAAGCCCGCGGTCCAGGATGCTCTTCATGAAGAGTATCTCCGGCCGGCTTCGGCTGGGAAGTGAGATCATGAACTTGACGCCGCTTGCTCCTACTAGTTTCACGATCTCATCCGCGTCGCGCGTGGCAACGGTGAGCGCCTTTTCCGTGAAGACATGCCGGCCGGCGAGCAGTGCCGCCTTGATGACTTGGGGATGCTGGGACGTTGGAGCATCGACAACCACCGCGTCCACTTCGGCCAGTGTCTTTTTCAGATCGTCGTACACCGGGACCTTGAATCGCTCGGCCGCGGCCGTGCGTCGGCCGGGATCATCGTCCCAGATGCAGGCCAATTCGGCCTCGGGATGCTCTCCCACGTGCTGTCCGTAGGACTCGGCGTGGACGTGCGCCATGCTGAGCATGGCAACGCGGACCTTCTTCATGAATCCTCCTCTTCTCCGTCACTGCCTGTCACGAGGGCGGCTTTGACCAGCTCTGGGGCTATGCTCTGGGGACGCACACGTCAGCGATGATAATCCTTGGACGCAGGAGAAACAACCTCGCCAACATCACACTCCGCCGCTCGTCGCCGCGCAGGCGTCGATCGCCGGCGCTGACGGCTCAGAGAGGCCAGCGAGCGTGGTGCTGGCAGCCACCTGCGGCGCGATGCCGATGGCCAGCATTGAAGCGCTCCGCGAATCGGGGAAAGCCGTAGCGCTTCGGCGGCGTGGAGGTGAACGGAGAAAGTGCTGACAAGGCGGCGTTTTCCGGTCAGCTTCCCCAGCGGCGGCCCTCGTCGAGCATCGCGAGGTAGTTCTCGAGCGGGACGTAGTTGGCCACCGTGTTCCCTGTGCCCAGGCAGTATCCTCCGCCGGGCACGCAGGCGTCCAGCGTCTCGCGCACCCGCCGCCGAACGTCCTCCTCGCCCGCCCTGCAGAGGAAGTCAATGTCGATGCCGCCCAGCAGTGAGATCCGCTCGCCGTAGAGCTTTTTCCACCCGGTGACGGGCCGGATCGCGTCCTCGAAGGAGTGCTTGCCGTCGATGCGCACGTCCCGGATGAGGTCCTCCATGATCGCGTCGATGTTCCCGCACGAGTGGAGAAGGTACGGCTTGCCCTTCGCGTGGGCTATTTCTGCGCAGCGGGCGTGCCAGGGGAGAATCTTGGTGCGAAGGAAGCCGGGCGACATCATCGTGCCCGAACGGAACCCGAGGTCGTCGGAGCCCCAGATCACCGCGGCCCGTGAGAAGTCCGCGAGCACGCGCGTGAAGTCGACATAGAAGGTGCCGACGCGCTCGAGGACGGCGTCCACGAGGGCAGGCTGGTCGACCACGAAATAGCAGAGCGTCTCGTAGCCCAGGAGAAAGGAGAGAATTTCGAATACATGTGCGGTGAGCTCGTACCACCCCGTGCCCGGCGGAAGGTTCTTCTCCAGCCACGCGGGAGCGGAGAGGTCGAGGTCGGAAACCCGCGGCCACGGGTAATTCTCGAAGTCCTCCCAGCCCTGGATAGGGCCGCGGTGCTCATCCTGCCACGAACGCGCTGCCCTCTCGTGGCCGGGAAGACGCGCGGTATCGGGCGCGTCCAGGTACGCCATGGGGAAGACGGTCTTTCTCGCAAGGTTGACGCGGAACATGTCATAGCCCAGGAAGGCGTGCAGCTCGGCGTCACGGCGGGCAGCAGCGACGGGGTCGGCCGGATCGGGCGCGCCGACCACCTCGAACCGCTCCGCGAGGGCATCCTTGACCTCCGTGTCGAGGAAAAGCTCCACGTGGTGCACCCGCCTCGGGACGCGGCGGCGGAAGAGCACGTCGACCATCTCGGCGACATCGGGTGTGACAGGCCGCGAAAAACTCTTCATAGCGGCCACCAATGCACCAGCGGAAGCCGATTGTCAATGAGCGGTGCGCCCGCTCAGCGATTCCCATTTCGCACCTTCAACAGGATCGCAGACTTCTGCAAAGGGCCAAGAACGGCCCTTTGAGAGTCGTACAAAATGAGAATTCGCTCCCTCGGCGTCAAACTGAGAACTGCTGGCGCCCGCTCGTACAGCCGACTCCGCGCGTGGCTGATGTCCTCGATGACCTTCACGCCGCGGCGGCGTTCGATCTCCATGATCGGGTCCATGTCCGCCGGGCGGCTCACGTATCACCCGACAGCCGCGGCCGCAGGGTCATCGAAGGGCGATCCGCCACAGCGGAACCCGCCGGGGTGCGGCGGCTCAACGGTCCCGGGGCGAAGGGCTGGTGCGCTTTCGTGCCAGGTCTTCGACCAGGCTGACCACGAGACTCGTCCAGCCGGTCTGGTGACTCGCGCCCAGCCCCTTCCCCGTTTCCGCGTTGAAGTATTCGTGGAACAGCAGGTGATGCCACTCCGGGTCGTCGGCAAAGCGGTCCTGTCCGCGCCATGGGCTCTTGCCCTCCGCGCCGGGGAGGAAGATGGACACGAGCCGTCTCGAGAGGTCGAAGGCAATCTCGCCGAGGTTTGCCATTCTTCCCGAGCCGGTGGGAAACTCGACCTGGAACTGATCTCCGTAGAAGTGATGGTAGCGCTCCAGGGCCTCGATGATGAGGTAGTTGACCGGAAACCAGATCGGTCCACGCCAGTTGGAGTTTCCCCCGAAAAGCGCGGTATCCGACTCCGCCGGCGCGTAGGAAACCCGGAAGTCCCGCTCCCCGACTCGGAACACGTATGGCGAGGATTCATGGAACTTCGACAAGGACCGGATGCCGTAGGGAGAGAGGAACTCCTGCGGGTCCAGCATGTAGCGCAGCACGCGCGTGAGCCGCTCCCGGGAGACGATGGCGAGGATGCGGTGGCGATGTCCTTCGGTCATTTCGGTGCCCGCGTCGAGACTGATCGTGCGCGTGAGATTCGTGCGGTTTTCCAGGAACCACCGCATCCGCTTGCGGAACCCGGGCAGGGATTCGATCACGTCGTCCTCGAGCACCTGGACCGCGATGATCGGCAGGAGTCCCACGACAGACCGGATGCGCATGGGCGTGAACCCGGACGGCCCGTGGACATGGTCGTAGTAGAAGCCGTCTTCCTCGTCCCACAGCCCGTCTCCCTCGACGGAGTTCATGGCGCTCACGATTGCCATGAAGTGCTCGAAGAACTTCGATGCGATGTCCTCATACGCAGGGTCCCCGCGGGCCAGCTCGAGCGCGATCGAGAGCATGGTTCCGCAGCAAAAGGCCATCCACGCGGTCCCGTCCGCCTGTTCGAGATGCCCCTCGATCGGCGGCGGCCGGGAGCGATCGAAGACCCCCACGTTGTCCAGGCCGAGGAACCCCCCTGAGAAGATGTTGCGGCCGTGCGGGTCCTTGCGGTTGACCCACCACGTGAAGCTCAGGAGAAGCTTCTGGAAGGTGCGGGCGAGAAACGCGCGGTCCCGCTCGCCCCGGCGCGCCGTCATCTTGTACACGCGCCAGACCGCCCAGGGGTGCACGGGAGGGTTCACGTCACCAAAGCCCCACTCGTAGGCGGGCAGCTGCCCGTTGGGATGCTGGTACCACTCGCGCAGCAGGAGGATCAACTGGTCCTTCGCGAATTGCGGGTCGACGCGGCAGAACGGGATCATGTGAAACGCGAGATCCCACGCGGCGTACCACGGGTACTCCCACTTGTCAGGCACCGAGAGCACGTCGCGGTTGTACACGTGCGGCCAGTCGCTGTTGCGGCCTGCCGCTCGCTCGGCCGGTGGCGGAGGCTGGGAGGGATCCCCCTGCAGCCATTCCGACACGGCGTAATGATAGAACTGCTTCGACCAGAGGAGACCCGCATATCCCTGTCGTACGATTCGCAGCTCGTCCCGGGACAGCCCGGCAGGATTCTCCGCTTCATAGAACTGCTCAGCCTCCAGGATTCGGTGGTCAAACACTCGATCGAATCCGCTGCCGAATACCTCCCCGGGCGCCTCGGCCCGGGCGAACAGGCGGAGCCGCACCCGCACCTCGCCGTGCGCCGGCACGACCCAGCGGAACAGGGCGGCGGCCTTGGTGCCCCTGCCGTTCGGACTCACCGCGTGCCTGTTCCCGTTGACCACGTAGTCGTGGAAGGCGTCCTTGACCCACGCGGTCCGGTTGGGAACTCCGTAAAGGCGCACGTTGTTGGTCTCATTTTCACAGAACAGGAACGGGGGCTCATTTCCGGAATCGTGGTCGACGGCGAGACAGAAAGGCTCCAGCGTCTGGTGTTCCGTCCCGAGCATGCCCTTCGAAACCCGCTGGATTCCTGGACGCGTGGTGTGTCCTTCCCCAGCGCGGCCCCACGCCCACGTGTTTCGGAACCAGAGAGTGGGAAGGATCCACAGCGGGGCATCGCGGCTTCCGCGGTTGGATGCGGTGACGCGCACCAGGATGTCGTTGGGCGAGGCTTTCGCGTACTCGGCCTGGATGTCGAAATACGCCCCGTCATCGAAGGCCCCGGTATCGGCGAGCTCCAACTCGGGTTCGCCTCTCCCCCGTGCCGCGTTGCCCTGGATCAGCGCGCCATAGGGAAACTCGCTCTGGGGATAGCGATACAGGGCCTTCATGGAGGAATGGGTCGGAGTGGATTCCAGGTAGTAGTAGCACTCCTTCACGTCCTCGCCGTGGTTGCCTTCGTGGCCGCTCAGGCCGAACAGCCGCTCCTTGAGGATCGCGTCCTTTCCATTCCACAGCGACAGGGCGAAGCAGAGCCTTCCCTGGCGGTCGCAAATGCCGAGCAGGCCGTCCTCTCCCCAGCGGTACGCTCGACTCCTGGCGTGGGCGTGCGGAAAATACGACCAGGCGTCGCCGTCGGCGGAGTAGTCCTCCCGAACCGTGCCCCACTGGCGCTCGGACAGGTAGGGACCCCACCTCTTCCAGTTCCTGACACGATGCGCGTCTTCGGCGAGGCGGACGTGCTCGCTGGTAGGGCCTGTCGTCATCCCGGTTCCCGCTCGGTGTTCAGCCTCAAGGCTCCACCCTGGCTCCCCCATCCCCGCCGCCTGCGGCCACACCATCCGGGACGCTGCCGAGGGAGGTCCCGGCATCCCACACGTCTCTCCAGATGTACCGAACGGGCGCCGGGGAGGAGACCTCGCAGAGGTCGATGGTCCTCGCGCCCCGGTCGGAAAATCGCCGGGCGAACGGCATCCAGCGGTCCAGGAACTCCTCGCGGCCGACCGCAGTCGCGAAGCCGACGTATTGAACAATCCATTGCGGCGCTCCTGTCATACAGGTATGAAAGATACATCGAATCCCCCGGCTGGCGAAGCTCACCGGCAGCGCGGAGGTATCGCTTTGGTCCCAACACCAATTGTCCTTGCGACCGTTCTCCAGTTACCTTGGGCGATGGAAATGAAGGAGACGTGGGAATGATCCGCGCGAGGCAAGGGGAGAAGATGATGGCGACACGAGACATCGTAGAGAAAGCTCTTTCGTCGGGGAACGGAGTTTTCCGGCTGGAGCCAGCCTGGGTCGCACGAGATTTCCTGCCGCCGGGCCGCCGTCTTGGCCTGAAGGAGTCGGAGTACGGCGTCGGCGAGCGGGGATACATCTGCGAGCGCTGGTTCGGCTCCACGACGAAGGCGGACAACAGGATCAGCTCGCCGGATGAGGGGTTGAGCTACCTCGCCATCGAGGGCCCGCGGGTGACCCTCAAGGCCGCCGTGGAGGAGGCCGGTGACCTCGTCATGGGCGCCGACTACGCGAAAACCCACAAGGGACTCGGCCGCCTGGCCAAGATTTTCGACTACGAGACGCGCCTGCCGTACCACATCCACCAGGGCCAGGCCGAAATGGACAGGCTCGGGAAGCGCTCCAAGGAAGAGGCCTACTATTTTCCCGAGGGCGTGGACATGGGCGCGCACCCCGAGACCTTCTTCGGCGTCCATCCCTCCATCGTGGAGCGCAAGCAGTTCGACCTGCTCCTCCCCTACCTGGTGGAATGGAAGAACGACCTGATCCTGCGGTTCGCCCGGGCCTACCTCCAGAGCCCCGACGAGGGATTCCACCTGCCTTCCGGGGGGCTTCACGCGCCGGGAACCGCGCTGACGATCGAGCTGCAGGAGGATTCCGACGTCTTTGCCATGCTCCAGGCGGTGATGGACGGGCACCACATCTCCAAGGACCTGCTCTACAAGGACGTGCACCCGGACGACAAGAAGCGCTACGGCGAGCGCGCGGTCCTCAACCAGGTGGACTGGCAGCTCAGCGGCGATCCCTTCTTCTACGAGAACCGTCACACCTCTCCCCAGCCCATCCCGGGAGCAAAGCAGCCCGGGGGCGAGGAGTTCTGGATCTACTACAACACGCACAAGTTCAGCGGCAAGAAGCTCGTCGTGCACCCGGGGGAAAGTACACCTCCACGGACAAGGGCGTGTACAACATCCTGGTCTGGAAGGGAAGCGGAAAGTTCGACGGGTTCGATGTGAAGGCCGGGGACTTTTCCAGGGACGAGCTCCTGGTCTCCCACGCGCGCGCCGTGCAGCCGCTGGTGGTCGAGAACACGGGAAAGGAAGACCTGCTCATCATCAAGTTCTTCGGCCCGGACATCAACCGCGACGTCCCGATGATCCCACGGTACGGCACCTGGCCCGCATCCGGGAAATGAGACATATCCACGAGGAGGTTTCCGTGGGCAAGAAGAAGATTTCCGTCGGAACCTGGGCGTACATCTGGGGCGGCTATTCGGACAAGCCGATCCCGTTCCCCGCCGTGGTGAAGAAGCTCAAGGAGCTGAGGTTCGACGGGATCGAGTTCGGCGCGTTCGAGCCGCACCTGCAGCCGAACACGAAGGAAAAGCGCGCGGAGATCAAGAAGATGCTGGACGACGCCGGCCTGGGCATCTCGGGCGTGGCCGCGCCGTTCCCCTCCCCGATCACCACGAGCGCAAAGGACTACCGGGAGGTGGTGAAGGGCCACCTGGAGATGTGCGCCCAGATGGGGATCACAAAGCTTCGCACGGAAACCAAGGATCCCCCGACGGGGATTCCCGGCGGCCTGGACTACGAGACGGCGTTCGCCACGACCGCCGACCGCTGGCGGGAGACCGCGGAGCTGTGCCAGAGCAGCGCCGTGAAGTTCGTCTGGGAGTTCGAACCGGGGTTCCTCTTCAACAAGCCGAGCGAAGTCGTGCGCATGGCGTACAAGGTCGACCACCCCAACTTCAAGGTGATGTTCGACTCCTGCCACGGCTACATGTGCGCCGTGGTCGGCGCGCGGCAGATGGGGCAGAAGGAGACGCTTCCCGGCGGCGTCGTGCAGTTCATCCACATGCTGACGGGCAAGATCGGGGCGGTGCACTTCATCGACTCCGACGGCACTCTGCACGACAACGAGACCAGCACGCATGCCCCGTTCGGAAAGGGCAAGCTCGACTTCGACGAGATCACCAGGGCCTTCCTCGACGCGGGGTACGACGACGAGTGGTGGCCGATCGACCTGTGCTACTGGTCGAACGCGCTGGAGGAGACCGCCCCGGCAAAGGTCTTCATGGACAAGCTGGTGGCCAAGTACGGAACGAAATAACGGGGAGGCGTATGGCTGAAAAATGCAGCTCGAGGATGTGGCGGTGCCGCAGTCGGCCTTCTCATGGTGCAGCTCTGCAAGTCGATGGGTGCGGGCACGGTCGCCTTGATCGGCACCGGGGGGACTATCGCCTGGAAGTCGGCAGGAAGTGGGGCGCGGACCACCTGTTCAATACCAAGGAAGTGAAATCGAAGCACGACGTGAAGGACCTCAAGGAGGCCATCTCGGAGGACAAGGAGATTCGCTTCTCCTGGCTTGCCCCTCTGGCATGGCCCACGGCAATCCACGCAGTTTCGGAAGGTCTCGTCAAGGTCGAGCCTCTCGTTACCGGGACGGTCCCGCTGATCGGCGCCGCGAAGGCGATCCGTGACTGGAAGGAACGTGAAGGGGACCCGGTGAAAGTACAGGTCACGCCGTGATCGCCTACGGGATCAACACGTTCCTCTGGGCATCCCCCTTCAAGACCCAGCACCTCCCGTTGCTCGACAAGGCGAAAGGACTCGGCTTCGACCTCGTGGAAATTCCCATCGAGGACGAGCAGGATATCGACTACGCCATGGCCGCCGAAGCATTCAAGCGCACCGGGCTGCAGTGCTCCCTCTGCAGCGTCATGGGCCCGGGGCGTGACCCGACTCACGAAGACGAGGCCATCCAGAACGGCGGGGTCGCTTACCTGAAGCACCTCGTTGACGCGGCCGTCACGGTGAAGGCCATCGCGGTGGTCGGCCCTCACTACGCCGCGGTGGGCCGCACGTGGCAGGCCACCCCCGACCAGAGGAAGCGCGACCTGGAGCGATGCGCGAAGAACCTGAAACGGGTGGCGCGCTACGCCGAGGACAAGGGGGTCACCCTCGCGATGGAGCCCCTGAACCGGTTCGAAACGAGCTTCATCAACCTCACCGAGCAGGCGCTGGAGCTTGTCCGCATGATCGACAGCCCTCGCGTGAAGCTCATGATGGACACGTTCCACGCGAACATCGAGGAGAAAAGCCTCGGCAAGGCCATCGAGGCGGCCGGCCCCCTGCTGGTGCACGTGCACGCGAACGAGAACGACCGCGGAACGCCCGGGCACGGGGCACGTGGCCTGGACCGAGATCGCCGCGGCGCTGAAGAAGGTGAGGTTCAGCGGGGCGCTTGTCATCGAGTCCTTCTCGACCGAAGTCAAGGAGATTGCCCGCGCCGCGGCCGTCTGGCGGCCCCTCGCGCCCACCGCGGACGGCCTCGCAAAAAACGGCCTGGCGTTCCTGAAAAGTCTGATGGCCTGAGAGCCCGAGAGGAGAGCGATCATGTCTCGACCCGTGACGCTTTTCGCCGCCCGGGGGCGGGGAGGCCGACCTTCCCGGATCGCCTGGTTCACTCCCAGGGGTGAAGGACGATCTTGCCGCAGCGCCCCGCAAGCTGGATTTCGAACGCATCCTTTATATGGCTGAGCGGGAACGCGTGCGTGATCAGCGTGTCGAGCCGTGCCGTATTCCGCTGGATGACGGCGAACATCCTTTCCCCGTCCTGGAGATGGTTCCAGTGCCAGGCGCCGTGCAGGCTCAGGCCCTTTCCCACGATCGCCGGCACGTCGACCTTCCCGGTCCAGCTCACGAAGGCGATCCTCCCCTTCGGTCGCGCGACATCCACGAGGAACGCCGGGCTCTCCGCGGCGTTCGCTGTTTCCACGCACGCATCGGCTCCCCGGCCCCCGGTCAGGTCCAGGATCCTCTGCTTCGCGCTGGAGTCCGTCGGGTCGACAACCTCTTCAGCGCCGAGCTTTTTCGCGAGCTCGGCGCGGAAGGGGTTTTTCTCAACGCCGATGACGCGTGCGCCCCTGTGGGACGCGTTGATCACCCCGCCGAGGCCCACGGGACCGAGCCCGGCGATCACGACGGTGTCGAACGCGCTCACGTTCATCATCTGCATGGCGCCGAAAGTGGGCCCAAGGCCGCAGCAGGCCATGGCCGCGTGGTCGTACGAGATGCCGTTCGGGATCCTCACCAGGAGCCAGTCCTGCTGGATGCAGTACTGGGCGGCGGTTGCCCTGCCCGTGGAGGTGCCGCAGATCGCGAACGGATCGCGCGGCGTCCGGCAATGGATATGGTTTCCCGAAAGGCAAAGGGCGCATTTCCCGCACCCGTTCCCCGGCATGACCACGACCTTATCGCCGGGAGCAAAGAGCCCCCGCTGCGCCGTCTCCACTACTTCGCCCGCGGCCTCGTGCCCGAGTGACTCCGTGACGTGTCCCGTCCCGTACGAATGGAACTCCGTGCACAGGGGCGAGGACATGATCTTCACCTTGCAGTAGTTGTCCCTGATGGAAGGATCCGGGATATCCCTGAAGGCGCATTCGCGCGTCCCCGTGATAGCCGCGGATTTCACATCCCCTCCCGCTGTTTTCCCGCTGCCCAGACGATGCCATTCATGACGAGCGTCCGGAAGGAGGCGCACGCGAAATCCTCGGGATGCCCCAGGCTCGTGTAGAACACTCTTCCTCCGTTGCAGGTGGTGGTCCAGGCGACCGGGTTTTCCATGCTCCGGGCCGGATCCTTGATCTCCGAATCCACCGCCTTGCCCACGAGGAGGAAGTCGCAACCTGCGGGCAGCGGGAGCACGTGGTAGAGCCAGGAACGAACGTGAAACCTGCTCTCCACGCCGCGCAGGATGGGATGTCCTTTCTTTTCGGGGATCACGGAGACATCCGTGCTGGCACCGTGGCCGTGATGGTATCGCCAGGGCGTGCCGAAGACGGTGGTGCCGAAATCGATGTTCTGGCGGTGGTACTCGCTTCCCTCCGGAAAATCGAAGCTGTGGGTCGAGGTCCGCAGGCCGACCACGGGCCGCCCGTCAGCCACGTAACGGAGGAGCATCTCCATCTGCCGCTGCTGGAGGCGTCGGAAACGCGTGAAGATGACGAGGACGTCGACGTCCTCCAGACCGTCCATGCCCGTGAACGCGTAGGAGTCCCTGCCGTCCTCGATGGGATCGCTTGGACAGATCGTCACCCGCCACCCGTGTTTCTTTTCAAACTCCCGCGCAAGGGGCGGCATCGACACCTGCGAGGCGTACTCCGCCTCTCCCACAAGGAACATTGCATGCGTCGCCATGAACTCTCTCCTCCGTCTCGTTGGTTTCGTCCGGCAATCGGTGGATTTCCCCTCCCGTGGATGGCAGCCCGCAAAAAACCGCAGTCTCCCTCCCCAGGAGTCGCTGGTTCCCACGTGGGAACCCTCCGTCCGGGTCGGATCTCGGACAGTGCTCAGCACGTACCGCATTGGTCGCCGGCAACGAAGAAAGGCGATTGTATCGAGGATGCGGAAGTACCGCCAGAGCGACGACTGGTACGGAGGATGAGCGCTTCAGCGTGGGGCCTGATGGCTCCCCAGCGGGGGCATGAGCCAGGCGCCGGTGATGAGGCCAGCGGCGCCATGGACCACGAGATCGCCAGGATCGGAATGGCGCGGTGACAGGTGTACCAAGCTCTCAATTCGCCGGGATCACGTCACGGACACCCGTCCACGACATGTCCGGGTAGCGATCGTTGTCCAGCGGTTCGGGCTTTCCGCGACCACTGAACATGTTGCGGATGTACTGGTTCGCCTGCCATCGCGGGTAGGGTTTCTTTTCGCTGTCGGGATCCGAGGCGCGGTCGCGTTGGATGAGCGCGGCAAGCTCGTCGAGGCTGCCCAACCGGACAAGCTCGAACTCTGCCCTCGTCGCCTCCCCGGCGATCCTGGCCAGTTCACGGTCTGCTGGTCGATGGTTTCCCGCGCCTTGCCGAGGCATTCTCTTTAGGACCGGCCATCATGGGCTCCGTCGTGGTATTCATATCGTGATAGCATCCTCACCCGTGAATGGCAACCGGGTGCTCGCAATACTTTCCTTCCTCCACGACGCCCACCAGGAGTCGAATCGGAAACTGCCCGAGTTGTTTTCAGCAGGCATTCGTGGTTCAATGATCGACATGAGCAATACCCTGGCGGTCATCAACCTCTGCCTGGCATTCTACAACGTCGGGACGATATGGGCCAACGAGGTCGACATCTTCCGCTCGTGGAAGCTCCTCGACAACGCGACCTTCCACAAGGTGCACGCGGTCCATTGGCACAAGATCCCGTTCTGGATTTTCATTCCGTACGGGCTGTTCTTTGTTCTTTCCATCCTGCTGATATGGTATCGCGCACCGGGTTCGCCGGCATGGGCCGTCTGGGGCAATCTCGTCTGTTTCGTGCTGGCAATTGCCCTCACGGGTGCATTCTGGGCGCGGTGGCAGGCGAAGCTTGAAAACGACAACACGATAGGCGGCCGAAGCCCTTGGCTGAAGAAGATACTCGACACCCACTGGATCCGTGTCGTGCTCGTCAACGCGTCCGCGGGCTTTGCGCTCGTTCTCGTGCTCGCGGCCTCGACGAAGGGATGAATCGCGCAATCGGGATCGGCGTTCTTCTCCTGGCTCTGGCAGCAGCACCACTGCAGCCGCACAACCCTCTCGAAGAAGCAGGGCAGCTGCTCAGGTGATGTACATCAGTTGGTTCAGCGGGCAGATTGACCGCGGGTGCCGGCCGATATAGTGTCGGAGAGGTCGTGTGTCGGCTGCCGCGGCTCGTGTGTCTCCTGCTCCTCGTGAACGCACAGGTCCTTTTCTCCGCGTCGGCTGCGAACGTCGCCGCGTCATCGGTCCATGGATTGAGCATCCGCTCCCAGCCCGCGCTGACCGGGGCTGTGCTCGGCTCGCTCTCCAAGGGTGAAGAGGTCGTTCTGTTCGCACAGACCCCCGCCGAGGAGGTCATCGATGCCCGCACAGGATACTGGTACAGGGTGCTGACAATGGGCGGAGTGTACGGCTGGGTCTTCGGCGGGTACCTGTCGAAGACAGCGGGCGGGTCGTACCCCCTGCAAGATGAGGAGCATCCGAAAATCACCTTCAAGGACTACAGCGGGAAGTTTGACAACGGGAAGCTCGTCCTGGTCGTGGTCACTTCTCCTGAGCCCCCTTATCCCGCGGAAGTGTCGGCCCCCTCCATGATATTCGTGAGACCCGACAAGGGCGTGCCCCAGGTCCTTTTCTACCAGGAAACGCTCCAGGCAGGCGAGGGCGATCAGGTCACCAGCACAGCGAGGATTGCGGATATCGCCGACCTGCTGGGCGACTCGCGGAAAGAAATCAGCGTCCTGGTGGCGGTCGCAGGCCCCGACTCATCCGTTTCCCAGCTCGTGTTCTATGGGTATTCCGGCGGAGCCGGGCGTTACGTGAAGTTCGGCGGGATTGAGATCTACGCAGGCGGAGCGGGCGGTCCTGATGGCGAGTACAGCTCGCGCGTCACCGTCGGGCCGGCTTTCCTGGTCGAGCGAGGGAGGCGGTTCATTCGGCTTGTCCGCAAGACGTCGAGGAACGTGCCCGTGGAAGGGGGCCAGGACGGCGAGACTGCGTACGAGCATGAAACGACCTATCGGGAGGAAACCTGGGGGCTGGACGGCGACTCGCTGGTCCTCACCGCCGTGCGGGAGTTGCCTCCGCCTCCTTCCGAGTAAAACCGGCAGCATCCGCCGCTGCTCCCATCGTTTCCATGGTGCTGAAAGGGCAAAGGTTCTGCAGCCGACTGGACCCTCACCATCACCAGGCCCGACCAAGGGGTGAAGACTAACTGCCGGTGGGCAGGGCCGGCGTCATCCTTGCTTGTGCTTGAAGAAGTGCCAGCCGCCCAGCTCGGGGGGATCGCCCTTGTCTCCGGCCAGCAGGTCACGGTACCCCAGCGCCACCTTGCGGTAGGCTTCCGCGTGCTGCTCGATGACGGCGGGCCTGTCGTGCTTGAACCACGGGATCCAGATGATGCGCCCGGGCATCCGCTCGGTGACGGGAAGGCTTCCTGGCGGCTGGCGCAGGTCACGGTCGGAATGCGCGATGCGCGTGGGCTTCCCATGGCCGTACACGTCGGCCTCGAGGAACAGCGGGTGCGCGTGCAGCGGCCTGTTGCACCCGGGCCACGCGACCTCCACGCCCTCGGCGCGCACAGCCTCGCAGTAGCGCGACGCGGAAAGACCCCCGAGCGCCTCCGGCTCGTAGATCCCGTGCGCCGCGTACCATCCCCCCATCGTGCTCCCGGAGCCCTTCTTCGGGCGGTGGGCTACGAGCCCCGGCGTCCCCTCGAGAATGTCCCAGAAGCGGTTCATTGCCTTGTCGATCTCGGCGATCCTCCGGTCGTAGTGGCGAAGCTGGACGCGGCCCACCGCGGAGCTCATCTGGTGCACGCGGTACTTGTAGCCGCCGAGCGGCAGCCCCGTGTAGGGTCGCAGCGCGGGGCTCTCGATGTCGTCGCCGAAGCGCTCGTAGTGACCAAGGCTGAGCGCCCGCTCGTAAAGCCCGCGCTCGTCGGTCACCAGCACGCCCGCCTCGCCGACGGCCAGTGACTTGCCGCTCATCAGCGACATGGCCGCCACGTCGCCGAAGCAGCCGACCTTGCGCCCCTTGTACAGCCCGCCCTGCGCGTGGCTGACGTCCTCGATGACCTTCACCCCGCGGCGGCGCGCGATCTCCATGATCGGGTCCATGTCCGCCGGGTGGCCCATGTAGTGCACGACGACGATGGCCTTCGTGCGCGGGCTGATGCGCTTCTCGATGTCGGCGGGGTCGATGCAGAGCGTGCGCGGGTGCACCTCGGCGAACACCACGGTGCCTCCCAGCGAGAAGCACTGCAGTGCAGAGGCCCAGTACGTCAGGCTCTGGCAGATGATCTCGTCACCCACCCCGACCCCGCAGGCGTACATCGCCGCCTGGATGGCCGCCGTGCCCGTGGAGAAGCCCAGCGCGTACCGCCTGCCCTGCCAGGCGGCGAACTCCTCCTCGAACTTCTTCGTGACGTCGGTGTCGGACATGGCGCGGCGATGGAGCACGTCGAGGACCGCGTCCTCGTCCTCTTTCGTGATGATCGGCCAGTCGAACATGTCGGCCGGGGGAAGCGTGACGGCGGCGGTGCCGCCGAGAAGTGCCAGTCTTGCCATACGGCGGAGTGTAGCACATCCTGCCGGCTTGGCCGGCGACGACGGGCCGGGGCACGCGCGACGACATCTCCGCTTTGACATGCACTCGCGCGGGGCCTATTGTTCTTCCAATGAAAATACCGTTTCGCGGCTACTGGGATATCCTGTCGAAATACCTGAGAAAAAGAGCGGCCGCGTTCGTCCTCCTCGCCTTCCTCATCTGCGGCGGCATCGCGCTGCAGCTCGTCAATCCCCAGATCATGCGCTCGGTCATCGACGGGGCGCTCGCAGGGCACGCGGGACGGGGGCTCGTGCTCTCCGCGCTCCTCTTCATCGGCGTTGCCATGGTGCAGCAGGGCTCCTCCGTGGCGGCCGCCTGGGTCGGGGAGAACCTCGCGTGGCGGGCGACCAACGAGCTGCGAGCCGACCTTGCCCAGCACTGCCTGTCCCTGGACATGAAGTACCACAACGACACGACGCCGGGAGAGCTCATCCAGCGCATCGACGGCGACGTGGCCGAGTTCTCCAACTTCTTCTCCCAGCTCGTCGTGCGCATCCTGGCGAACATCCTGCTGATGGCCGGCATCCTCCTCGTCCTGTACCTCGAGAATGCGGCTATCGGCGGGCTTTTCACTCTCTTCGCCGCGCTCACGATTGCGACGATGAGCCTCGTGCGGAACCTCGCGGTGGAGCCGGAGAAGCTCCTGCGGGAGGCCAACACGGAGCTCTCCGGTTTCCTGGAAGAGCGGCTCGCCGGCACGGAGGATATCCGCTCCAGCGGCGCGGTCCCGTACGTCATGAACGGCCTGTACGCCATTCACAGGAAGGTGCTGAAGCACTGGACCGCCGCGGGGGGCATGCACTTCTGGGTCCGCATGATTGCCGGCGTGGTGCTCACCATCGGCTTTGCCGGCGCCTTCGTTGCCGGGTACACCCTCTACCGCTCCGGCGTGATGAGCGTCGGCACCGTGTTCCTCCTCGTCTATTACGTGAACCTTCTCTCCCGGCCCATCCGCGAGCTCTCCCAGCAGGTGGACAGCCTGCAGAGCGTGGGCGCAAGCGTGGAGCGCATACGGGAGCTCAGGCTGATAAAACCGCTGATCCTCGACGGCGACGGCGCCGCCATCCCTGCGGGACGACCGCTGTCCCTGGCGTTCCAGTCCGTTTCCTTCTCCTACCTCGCCGACGAGCCCGTCCTGGAAGGCGTGAGCTTCTCCCTGCCACCCGGGGACATCCTCGGCCTGCTCGGCCGCACCGGGAGCGGGAAGACCACCATCGCGCGGCTGGTCTTCCGTCTCTACGAGCCGACCGCGGGCCAGGTCTGCCTCCAGGGGACGCCGCTTGCCCAGGCGCGCCTGGCGGACCTGCGCCGCCGCGTCGCCCTGGTGACGCAGGACGTCCAACTCTTCCAGGGAACCGTGCGGGAGAACATCACGCTCTTCGACCGCTCGGTCCCCGACACGGCGATCCTCGAGGCCATCGAACGCCTGGAGCTGAGCCGCTGGCTCGCGGCACTGCCCCGCGGCCTGGACACGAAGCTCGACACCGGCGGCCGCGGCCTGTCGGCGGGAGAGGCGCAGCTGCTCGCATTCACCCGCGTGTTCCTGAGGAACCCCGGCCTCGTTATCCTGGACGAGGCGTCCTCGCGGCTGGACCCGGCCACGGAGGGACTCATCGAGCGTGCCGTGGACAAGCTGCTCCTCGGCCGCTCCGCCATCGTGATCGCGCACCGCCTCGGCACCGTGGGTCGGGCGGACGACATCCTCATCCTCGAGGCCGGGGCAGTGGCGGAATATGGAAAGCGCACGGCCCTGGCCGCGGATCCCGGGTCGCGGTTCAGCGGCCTGCTGAAGACGGGAATGGAAGAGGTGCTCGCATGAGCGATCGCGCGGGAAGCGCGCAGGCAGGCGATCCCCGGGACGGCGACGGGATCCCCGGGGGAGCGGCCCTCCCGGCGTGGAGGGTCATCGTGGCGGTGATCCGCTTCCGGCCGAGGCTCTGGCTTTTCAACACGCTCTCCCTCGTCATGCTCATGTTCTTCTTCATGCTCCCGGGGCTCGTGTCGCGCCAGTTCTTCAACCTCGTGACCGGCGAGGCGGCGACCGGGTTCACCCTCTGGACCCTCGTTGCCCTGCTGTTCGTGAGCGAGATCGGCGGCGTCCTGGGAATCCTCGGGGCTATCAGGACGAACGTGCCGTTCTGGGTGCACACCATGAGCCTGCTCAGGAAGAACCTCCTCGGACGGATCCTCCGCCAGCCGGGCGCGCGCGCCCTCCCCGACTCCCCGGGGGAAGCGATCAGCCGGTTCATGGGGGACGTGTTCGAGATTCCCCTGTTCGCGCTGTGGATGAATGACCTGATCTCCGCGCTCATCACCGGCGTGGCGGCCATCGTCCTGATGGCCTCCATCAACCCCCTGATCACGGTGGTCGCGCTCATCCCCTGCGCGGCGGCCGCCATCATCTCCTTCATGGCCACGTCGAAGTTCGAGCAGTACAGGATCGCCAGCAGGAAGGCGGCGGGCCGGGTCACCGGTTTCATCGGGGAGATCTTCGGCGCCGCGCAGGCCATCAAGGTGGCGGCTGCCGAGAACGGAGTGGTCGGGCGGTTTCGCGAGATCAACGAGGAGAGGCGGGTCGTCTCCCTGAAGGACCGCGTCTTCAACGAGGTGCTCAACTCCATCTTCAACAACACGGCCACCATCGGCACCGGGATGGTGCTCATCCTCGCGGCGCGGGCCATGGGCAGCGGCAGCTTCACGGTCGGTGACTTCGCGCTGTTCACGTTCTACCTGGGGTTCCTCTCCGACCTGACGACCTTCTTCGGGCTCCTCGTCGCGCGCTACAAGCAGATCGGTGTCTCGGTCCAGCGCATGGAGCGCCTCATGGGAGATGGGGATCCCCGTGACCTGGTGGCATTCAGCGACGTGCACCTCGCCGGCGAGCTTCCCGGGACGCCCTACCCCGAGCGCGGGCCCGCCCACGAGCTGGAGCGCCTCTGCATCCAGGGCCTGTCGTATCATCACAAGGACACCGGGCACGGCATCGAGGAGCTCTCCTTCGAGATCGAGGCCGGCTCCTTCGTCGTTCTCACGGGCCGGGTGGGGTCGGGCAAGACCACGGCGCTGCGGGTCCTCCTGGGGCTCCTTCCGAAGGAAAAGGGCACCGTGCTCTGGAACGGGCAGGCGGTGGACTCCCCGGACACCTTCTTCGTCCCGCCGCGGTGCGCCTACACGGCGCAGGTGCCCCGGCTTTTCTCCGACTCGTTGCGCGAGAACATCCTCATGGGTCTCTCGCGCGACGACCAGCACGTCGCCGGCGCGCTGCGGCTCGCCGTGCTGGAAGACGACCTGGCGGGCCTGAAAGACGGGCTGGGGACGCTCATCGGGCCCAAGGGCGTGAAGCTCTCCGGGGGCCAGCTCCAGCGGACGGCAGCGGCCCGCATGTTCGTGCGCGAGCCGGCGCTCCTCGTGTTCGACGATCTGTCCAGCGCCCTGGACGTGGAGACCGAGGCCACGCTGTGGGAGCGCGTCTCCACCCTTGCAGGAGCCACCTGCCTGGTCGTGTCCCACCGCAAGCCGGCGTTGCGGCGCGCCGACCAGATCATCGTCATGAAGGACGGCCGGATCGAGGCGGCGGGCACGCTGGACCATCTTCTCCAGTCGTGCGCGGAGATGCGCCAGCTCTGGTTCGGTGAAAAAGGGTAGCCGGGGCCGCGGCCCGGGCGCGGGGCGCTGCTCCCGGAGCGACGGGCAACACGGGTTGTCCAACGCAACGGCGGCGGCTAGAATCACGTCCAGGAGCAGCACATGCGATACGCCATCATCCTTGCGGGAGGCTCCGGCACGCGGCTGTGGCCCCTTTCGCGCGAAGAGGTCCCCAAGCAGCTCATCCCCGCCGTCGGCGGACGGAGCCTTCTCGAGGAGGCCTGGAACCGGCTGGACGGCGTGGTCCCGGCAGGGCAGAGGGTCGTGTGCACGGCGGAGCGGCACCGCCGGGCGGTTTCCGACCGCGTGCCCGAGCTTTCCGGAGACTGTTTCATCGGTGAGCCGCGGGGAAGGGACACCTTCGCCGCCATAGCCCTTTCCTGCGCCCTGCTTGCGCGGCGTGATCCCGGGGCAGTCGTGGCCGTGGTGACCGCTGACCAGGTCATGGAGCCGGCGGCCGTTTTCCGGTCGACCATGCTGCGGGCCTTCCAGCTCCTCGACGATGATCCGCGGATGCTCGTGACATTCGGGATACGCCCGGCGTACGCGGCAACCGGGTTCGGCTGGCTGGAGCTGGGAGCTTCCGTGGGAACGGGAGCTGCCCGCCGCGTTTCCCGTTTCAGGGAGAAACCGGCGGCACAGGACGCCGAGCGTTTCCTCGCGGCAGGCCCGGACCGCTACCTGTGGAACTCCGGCATGTTCCTCTGGCGTGCTTCGCGGTTCCTCGACCTCGCGGGCCGCTATGCGCCCGATATCCGCGCCGCCGTGGACAGGATCGCCGCGGCCGACGGCACGCCCGGCTACCGGCAGCTCCTGGAGGAAACCTACGCGACCGTTCGAAAGACGAGCGTGGACTACGGCGTCATGGAGCCGGCGTCGAAAGATCCCGAGGTCACGATCGCGGCGCTCGCACTGGACATCCGGTGGATGGACGTCGGCTCGTGGCCGGCGTACGCGTCGCTCATGGAGAAGGACGCGGACGGCAACGCGTCGTCGGGCCGCGTGCTCTTCTCCGGTGCGACGGGCAGCATCGCGCTCTCGGCAGAGCCGGACCACCTCGTGGCGTGCCTCGGGTGCGAGGACATGATCGTGATCCACACGGCGGATGCGACGCTGGTCTGCCCGCGCTCACGGGCCGACGATGTGAAGAAGCTGCAGGCGCTCGTTGCGGAGCGCGAGGGCCGACGGTTCGTCTGAGCCGGCAGCGGGCAACGGCAGGCACTTCCGCGGTGACGGCCCCGCCCGTGCCTCGTCAGGCCAGGGCCCTGGGTGCCAGGTCCCCTATGGAAGCGCCGAGGGCGTCCTGCGGCGCCGCGGCCTTGCGCCGCGGCGGCAGCGGCGTATCGAACTGGTATCCCGGCTCCTTCTTCTGCCGCTGGTAGATCTCCCGCATCTCTTTCCACGCGCCGAAGAGGCTCCGCGGCTTCGGCATGTCCGCCTCGATGGCCTTCGCGAGGCGCGGCAGGTTGTAGCAGGGAACCGCGGCGTACATGTGGTGCTCGGTGTGGTAGTTCATGTACCAGTAGATGAACCGCGAGAACGGGTCGAGCTTTATTGTCCGCACGCAGAGGCGGAAGTCGGGCACGTTGTCCCGGAGACCCGTGTGCATGGGCATCCCGACGAGGTACACCCAGAGGCTCGCGATGAACGGCCCGAACGTCACCAGGACGGGAAGGAGCCAGAGCCGGAACACGATGGACACGCTGATGACCGCCGCGTGGAACACGAGGAGAAGCCAGGCCCACGCCTGCGCCTGGCGGCGCGCGGGCTTGTCGTCGCCAAAAACGTCCTCCGACCACTGGCTCCAGAACCTGCCCGTAAAGGCGAGCTTCACGGTTCCCCCGAGCGCCATCCCGAACCCGGTGACATTGAGGGTCAGGTAGCTCAGGATCCGCAGCGGGTGCAGCGACGGCGTAGCGGGCAGCACGACCTCTCGGTCACCCCTGGGGTGCAGCGTGTACACGTGGTGGTACGTGTGGCTCCTCTTGTACTGGTGGAAATGCGTCCACCCGACGAGGCTGTAGAAACGGAGGAAGAGCGAGTTGAGCCAGCGAGTCCTGAAAACGGTCCCGTGGGAGAGCTCGTGCGTCACGAGGCCCGGAGTGAAGGAAAACACGGTGCCGTAGAAGAACAGGCCAAGAGCCATCCAGCCCCAGAGCCCGTGGGCGTAGAAGAACCACGTGGCGAGCCCGAGTGCGACGACCAGTGCCAGGTACCCGAAGGTCTGCAACGCGCCCCGGAGGTTGCTGCGCTGGGTGAGCGCCCGCAGCTGGTCGGGCGGGAGGGGACAGCGGTACCAGCTGACCTTGAACGACTCCCGCACCTGCGCCATCGGCTCCCTCTTTTCCTGCATTCGGAGTACCTCCGGCGCTAATGTACAAACGTGACACGGTCCGCGGCCACCCCGGAGGACGCCAGGGCCAGGACGACGAAGAAGGAGCGGGAGTTGCGTGGGAACGGCCCTTCCACGATAATCGGTTCATGGAGAACGAGGCCATGCCGGTGGACGCATCGCTCGTGAGGATCTTCCGGGACATGATCGGCGATTCTTCCCGCATCGTCGGCTTTCACCGGCGCCGGGCTGAGCACCGAGTCGGGCATTCCCGACTACCGCGGCACGGGCGGCACCTGGGAGCGGTACAAGCCGGTCTCCTTCAACGAGTTTCTCTCCGACGAGAAAAAGCGCAAGGAGTACTGGGAGCGATCCCTTGCGACCTGGCCTGCCATCCGCGACGCCCGGCCCAACACGGGTCACGCCTTTTTTGCGGATCTCTCCCGACAGGGAAAGCTCGCGGGAATCATCACGCAGAACATAGACGGGCTGCACGAGAAAAGCGGGATCCCCGCCGAGCTCATCGTGAACCTGCACGGGAGCGCGCTCTCGATCATCTGCCTCTCCTGCGCGGCGCGCTTCCCGGCAGAGGAGATCGCGGCGTCCGCGGACCTGTCGCGGTCGGCGCCCGCCTGCCCGCGCTGCGCGGGCCTCCTGAAGCCCGACACCGTCTCCTTCGGTCAGCCGCTTCGCGCCGGGGACCTTGCGCGGGCAGGAAAGCTGGCAGGCAGCTGCGACCTTCTCATCGCCATGGGATCCACACTCCTCGTCTCGCCGGCGGCCGAGGTTCCCCTCGTTGCGAAGCGATCCGGCGCGCGGCTGGTCATCGTCACCCTTTCCGAGACACCCCTGGACGCGGAGGCCGACCTCGTCCTGAACGTGAAGATCGGGGCGTTGATGGACGCGCTGAAGGCTGCCTGACCGCGGCCGGGTCAGGACTTCTCGAACACGCGGCCGCGGGGAGCATCGCGAAGCGCCCGCCTTTCTGGTATCTTTCAACGGCGCATGGACACACCGTTGGTCACGCTCGCGGGGCCGCGCTTCGTTGACGCAGAGGGCAGGACACTTCTTCTCCGGGGCATGAACCTGGGGGCTGCATCGAAGGTCCCGTCACGCCCGGATGGCTCGACGCACCTCCGCGAAGGCTTCTACAACCACCGCGACGTCTCGTTCGTCGGCCGTCCCCTCCTCCTCGCCGAGGCGGACGAGCACCTCGCACGTCTGTTCTCGTGGGGATTCACGCACCTGCGCCTGGGCGTGACGTGGGAGGCGGTGGAGCACGCCGGCCCGGGCATCCACGACACGGCGTTCCTCGACTATCTGCAGGCGCTCGTGGTAAAGATCGGGGCGCACGGCATGACCCTGCAGGTCGACCCTCACCAGGACGTGTGGTCACGGTTCACGGGCGGCTCCGGCGCTCCGGGTGGACCCTGGAGGCGGTCGGCATGGAGCTCTCCCGCGTGCACGACACGGGAGCCGCCGTGCTCCACCAGTTTCACGGGGATCCGTTCCCCCGCATGATCTGGCCGACGAACGCCACGAAGCTCGCCGCGGCCACGATGTTCACCCTCTTCTTCGGCGGGAGCGTTTTCGCCCCGCGCGTGCAGATCGAAGGCGAGCCGGCCCAGGACTACCTCCAGCGGCATTTCTGCGCCGCCATGGCCGCGGTCGCCGGGCGGCTGCGCGGCTTCCGGCACGTCATCGGGTACGAGACGATGAACGAGCCCCTGCGCGGCTTCGTCGGGCACCGGGACCTCGGAAGGCTCGAGGGCCTCATGCACCTCGGTGAGTCGCCGACACCCTACCAGGCCATGCTGCTGGGCGCGGGCTTCCCCCAGGAGGTTCCCGTCCACGATCTTCGCCTCACCGGGGTGGTCGTGACGGGACGGCGCGTCCTCAACCCGGCAGGAGTGCGCCTCTGGCGGGAAGGCATCGAATGCCCCTGGCTTCGGCACGGGGTCTGGGATCTCGGTCCCGGGGGCCGGCCGCGGCTCCTTCGGCCGGGGCATTTCTCCGCAGTGGACGGGCGAGCGGTGGACTTCGCGCAGGACCTGTATCGTCCCTTTGCCAACCGGTTTGCGCGCGCCATCCGGGCCGTTGATCCCGGCGCCCGCGTCCTCGTGCAGACCGAGGTCGGCATGCGGCCTCCCCGGTGGGGAGAGCAGGACGCGGAAAGGATCGTGTTCGCCCCGCACTGGTACGACTCGCTCACGATGGTGATGAAGAAGTTCAATGCGCTCGTCGCGTACGATTCGTTGCGCAACCGGCTCGTGCTGGGCCGGCGGGCCATCCGCCGCAGCGTTGCCGCGCAGCTTGCCACGCTCCGCCTCCAGGCGCGGGAATGCCTGCGCGATGCCCCGTTCATCCTCGGCGAAACGGGCATACCCTTCGACCTGGGAAACAGGCGGGCGCGGAACGACCGCGGCTGGACCGTCCAGGCAGACGCGGCAGACCGTGTCATGCGGGGAGTGGAAGCCGCACTCGTCTCCGCCTGCTGGTGGAACTACGCGGCGGACAACGAGAAGGTCCACGGCGACGGGTGGAACGGGGAGGACTACTCCGTGTTCAGCAGGGAGGCTCCCGCGGGCGGCAGGGCCCTGGACGCCATCGTGCGGCCATACCCGTGCGCCATCGCCGGCGAGCCGCTGTCTCTCCGCTTCGACCGGGCCAGCGGCGCCTTCACGTTCACGTTCCGCCACGAAGCGACCGGCGGTCCGACGGAGCTCTTCGTGCCCCGACTGCAGTACCCGCGCGGATGCACGGTGTCTGTTTCGGACGGCACGTACCGGCATGACAGCGAGCGGCAGCGGCTCGTCTACAAGCACAGCGATGCCGTGGCGGTGCACACCATCCGCCTGGAGAGGAAGACGCAGTGACCGAGGTTTTCAAAAAGCTCAACTTCAAGGACCAGGGCCCGATACTCGTCGTCGGCGCCCCCGCCTCGTTCGAGGAGGAGCTGCGGGCCATGACGGGCATCGTGGAGGTCCACAGGGCTGCCGGCAGCGGGGCACGGTACGGGTTCGCCCTTGCTTTTGCGCCCATGAAGGCAGACCTCGTGAAGGCGGCGAAGAGCGTCCTGCGCGCCATCGAGGACGGGGCCGTGGTCTGGTTCGCGTACCCCAAGCAGACGTCGAAGAACTACGCGAGTGACCTGAACCGCGACGTGTGCTCTCATTTTGCACCTTCAGCAGGCACGCGGACCGCTGAAAACTGCCAACAGGGGCCCGTGAAGGTCGTGCAAAATGAGAATTCGCTCCATCGGCGTCACGCTGAGAATTGGCGGGGCTTGACGTCGCGCGGACGCGAGAAGCACATTCCTCATGATGAACTCCCGTGAGCCCGATCGACTCGCCGACGATCTTCCCGCCACCCCGCGCATGCCCGTGCTCTTCGTGTGCCACGGGAGCCCCATGAATGGCCGACATGCTACGCGGCGGCCCTGCGGCAGCCCGGGGAGCCCCTGGCGTGGTTCAACGACACTCCTCTCGCGGGCGCTCTTGCGATGACGTCATTCAGGATAGGGGAAAAAAGGAGCAACTCATGGGCCTGACAAGGATGGAAATCAAGGATCTCCTGGACGAGAACCGATCACACGAGTGCGATGGGGTGGGTCCAGCCGGGTCTGCGTGAGGATCGCTGCCATCGCGGAGCTCCCCAGCAGGTTCGGGGACTTCCACATCGTGGCCTTCTACAACAACAAGGACAACAAGGAGCACGTGGCGATCGTCCCGGGGACGTCCTCGGCGCCGAGGAGGTCCCGGTGCGCGTGCACTCGGAATGCCTCACCGGCGACGTGATCGGCTCGCTGCGCTGCGACTGCCGCGACCAGCTGGAGAGCGCCCTGCGCATGATCGGGGCCATGGACCGGGGCATGCTCCTCTACCTGCGCCAGGAGGGACGCGGCATCGGCCTCGTGAACAAGATCCGCGCGTACGGCCTCCAGGAGCACGGCTACGACACCGTGGAGGCGAATATCGCCCTCGGTTTCCGCGACGACGAGCGCGACTACTCGGTGGCCGCGCACATGCTGGGGTCCCTCCACGTGAAGTCCATCCGCCTCATCACGAACAACCCGAAGAAAATCGAGGACCTTTCGCGCAACGGCATCAGGGTGGCGGGCCGCATCCCCCACGTGATGCCGGCGAACGACCACAACCGATTCTACCTCGAGACGAAGGCGCTGAAGTCCGGCCACCTCATCGACACCCACGGCAAGGAGCACCTGGCCGAGCAGGCCGACGCGCCGGTGATCGAGGGCATGACGGAGGACGTCATCGCCGCCGTGCGCGATCTCTACTCGTACTAGGCCTGCGGCGGTACTCCGCTCGCACTGCGCGGTACGGCGATTCGCCGAACGGATAAAATCCCGTACTCCGCTCGCACTGCGGCGGTACGGCGTATTCGCCGAACGGGTACTCCCGTACTCCGCTCGCACTGCGGCGGTATTCCGTCGCATACGGCGCAGCGCGCGGTCGTGCCAGTCCCGGGGCTCCTCCCGCGGCGCGCCAGGCTAACCGGCGGACCTTACTTTCCTAACTATTTTTAGGCTGCCGGCTTGCACCCGGCACCGCCGCGCGCTACACTGCCGGAGGGCCATGAAGCGCGTCACCATGCAGGACATCGCCGAGGAGCTCGGCATCTCGAAGGTCTCCGTGTCCAAGGCGCTCGCGAGCCAGCCCGGACCAGCAGGGCGCTGCGCGAGCGCATACTGAAGAAGGCCTTCGAGATGGGCTACCGCGGCAAGCCGCGCGCGGTCGTGCAGGCTCCCCGTACCGCTTCGCCGTGGGTCGCCAAGCGCTCCTTCTTCGAGAACAGCAGTTCTACTCCCGGGTGTACATGCGGCTGCTGCAGAACTGCACGGCACAGAAGCTCGCCCTCCACCTCCACGTCATCCACAGCTCCGCCGAGACCGTCCGCGCCTTCGGGGAGGCGCTCGAGGGGGCGCTATGACGGGGTGTTCCTCTGCGGGGAGATCGACGACCCCTCCCTCGATCGCGTCGTGAAGCTCGGCGTCCCCCGGTGACCATGGACTTCTCCCGCGACGGCATCCCCGTCGATACCATCATGGTCGGCAACTTCATCGCCGGTGACACCGCCACCATGCACCTGTTGGAGAACGGCCACACCCGTATCGGGTTCCTGGGCGACCACCGCAGCACGTCGAGCATCTGCGACCGCTACTTCGGCTACCTCAAGGCCCTCACCTTGCACGAGCTCGCGGCGAAGAAGAGCTGGCACATCCCGGCGAACTACGAGTTCAGCACGTTCACGCGGCGTTTCACCCTGCCCGCGCCACTGCCCACCGCCTTCGTCTGCCACTGCGACGCGCCGCCTGCCAGCTCATCCAGCTCCTCGCGCGGGCGGGAAGCGGGTGCCGGAGGACGTCTCCATCGTGTCCTTCGACAACTCGGAGAGCAGCCGTAAAAGCGACCCGAAGCTCACCACCATCGACATCAACCGGCACGAGCTGGCGGAGCGGGCGCTCGACCAGATGCTGTGGCGGCTGGCCCACCCGGCGGCGAAGCCCCAGCGCATCGAGCTTGCCACGCTGTGGTGACCCGCCAGTCGGTGCGAACGCTCCCGCGCGGGGCGAAAGGGAAGTCATGACCGTGCTCCTCCCCCGGGTCGAGCCGCAGTCCGCCCGGGAGCAGCTGGAGGCGTGCGCGGCGGGGGATGCCGCGCGGCGGGGAGATCGTCCGCGTCGAAGGCATCCCCGACCCCATCGTCACCAACCCGTCGATCCCCTTCGCCGTCGGGGGGGAGACCATCCTCGCCGTTCGCGCCAACCCGGGGAAGGACTTCCGGTGGTGCCAACCAGGCTTTCCTCCTTCCCAACGGGCTGGTCGGGGTGATCGGGCACAAGGCGTGGGGCGAGCACGTGGACGGCGTGCACGTCATCCACTACTACAGCATGGCATTCGCGGTGGACCCGCGCACGCGGCGTTTCACCCAGCCAGAGGTGATAGCGGCGCGCGAGAGCTTCGCCGACGGCCCGTCAGCCACCCCGCGGACAAAGGACGTGACGTTCACCGCCGGGTCGTGCGTCTGCCGGGCGGCAAGGCCGAGCTGTGGACCGGCCTCAGCCACCGCCGCATCGGGCGCATCGTGATCGACGACCCCCTCGTCGTGTACGAAGCCATCCAGCCCTGATCCGTTTCTCCCCTGTCAGGGCGCTGGCGCGGTGGCCAGGCACGTGTAGTACTCGCTGCCCCCGTAATAGGCCCACCACCGGCCCTTGTCGCGCGTCAGCCCGTGAAGAAGATGCGTCACGGCAGCTCGATAACGGGTTGTGCGGCGGGATCTGCGGAGAGGCCGTTCTCGTAGGGTACGGTGGGGTCGGCGAGCAGGACGGGACGCGGCAGCCAGGCGAGCGGCTTCACGGGTCGGCCTTTGCGAAGGAGACCTCGCCGACCGCGTAGAAGTGGCCGGTGTGGTTGCCGCCCGTGAAAAGGATGATGTCGTCGGCGGCGGCCGGGATATAGTCGACAAGGGCGAAGCAGCCCTCGCCGCCCGGCCACAGTTCGGGTGCCCGGCGCGACTCCCATGGATCCATGTCGTCGGAATATGCCACCAGGCCGTCGTTGATGTACATCAGGAATCGCCCCCCGACGCGCGCCGCCTCGTTCGACGGGTTCTGCACGACCACCCCGTTGCGGTGGATGCCCTCTGCGTCGGGGAAACCGAGCCCCCGCTTCTCCCAGTGACGCAGGTCGGGGACTCCGCGTGGAAGCCCCCGTAGACGGAGGGATCGCCGACCCGCTCCAGTCCCAGGGTTGCAGAGGAGCGGACCACGCCCCCGTGCCGCACCAGGCTCACGTCCTCGAAGCTGTAGCGCTCGTCGGCACCGTGGCGGAGGAACGGCCGCCGGCCGGGTCGTGCTCAAAACGCACCCCGTCGTCGCTCGTGGCCAGGCCGATGTCGCAGACGTAGTCGATTTTCGGCTGGGTACTGTCGCGCCAGCGACCGTCGAGCTCCGCTCGCCGCGGTAGACGTAGGCGAAACGGCCGCCTTCGCGGAGACCGCGCCGTTGTGCACGCCGCCGCCGAATGCCCGCGGTCCCACCCCGTGTCCGTCGGGGCGAAACGGAATTGCCGGGTGCTTCGAGAAAGGACCGACCGCCCATGACGGGAGCGCTTGCGGCTCCGGCACCGGGTCACGCGGGAACCGCCGCCAGCGCTCCGGGTCGTAGTGCCTCTCCTCCCACATCTTCCGGTGATGGGGGCTGGAAAACTCCCAGTCGAAGAACCCGCTGCCGTAGAACTCCCTGAGCTCGCCGCCGCCCGCTGTTTTCGCCATCGCC
>CAVYIU010000015.1:0-342319 GCA_963768665.1 uncultured Spirochaetota bacterium
AGGTGGTGAAGGTGATGGCGTTGTTGTTGATCAGCGAGGCGTTGCCCGCCGCGCCGCTTGTGTTCAGCGAGATGGTGCCCGTGGCGGCCACCGCGAGGTTGCCCAGGGTGTTGAGGTTGATGAGGGCTCCCGAGGTGGAGGTGGTGAAGGAAGCTTATCCCCCGACAGTGACAACCCCACCGCTGTCGGCGATGTTGCCCGCGGTGGCGGTGGCACTGAGGTTGCCTCCGACGTTGGAGGTGGTGAAGGTGATGGCGTTGTTGTTGATCAGCGAGGCGTTGCCCGCCGCGCCGCTTGTGTTCAGCGAGATGGTGCCCGTGGCGGCCACCGCGAGGTTGCCCAGGGTGTTGAGGTTGATGAGGGCTCCCGAGGTGGAGGTGGTGAAGGAGGCGTTTCCCCCGACAGTGACAACCCCACCGCTGTCGGCGATGTTGCCCGCGGTGGCGGTGGCACTGAGGTTGCCTCCGACGTTGGAGGTGGTGAAGGTGACGGCGTTGTTGTTGATCAGCGAGGCGTTGCCCGCCGCGCCGCTTGTGTTCAGCGAGATGGTGCGTGCGGCGGCCACCGCGAGGTTGCCCAGGGTGTTGAGGTTGATGAGGGCTCCCGAGGTGGAGGTGGTGAAGGAGTGGCGTTTCCCCCGACAGTGACAACCCCACCGCTGTCGGCGATGTTGCCCGCGGTGGCGGTGGCACTGAGGTTGCCTCCGACGTTGGAGGTGGTGAAGGTGATGGCGTTGTTGTTGATCAGCGAGGCGTTGCCCGCCGCGCCGCTTGTGTTCAGCGAGATGGTGCCCGTGGCGGCCACCGCGAGGTTGCCCAGGGTGTTGAGGTTGATGAGGGCTCCCGAGGTGGAGGTGGTGAAGGCGGCATTCCGCCGACAGTGACAACCCCACCGCTGTCGGCGATGTTGCCCGCGGTGGCGGTGGCAGAGAGGTTGCCCCCGACGTTGGAGGTGGTGAAGCTAATCCCTGTCGCGTTGGTGATCGCCGCGTCACTGCCCGCCCCGTTTGTGGACAAGGCGATGGTGCCGGTCCACGGCCAGGCTGTTCAGCGTGATCGTCTGCGTCGCAGTGCTGGTGCTGAAGCCGGCGGTCCCACCAACTGTCACAGTTGCCGATTGACTGAGCGGGCCTCCCGCCGTGACAACAAGGTTACCCGACATGTGGATGGACGGGAGGGTGAGCGTAGTCCCGGAAGTCAGAGTAAGGTTTTTCAGCGGAAGGATTGCCGTTCCCATGGCTCCATTGAGAATGATCGTCCCCGGTGGCGGTGGCGTTCAATACAAGCGACTGAGTGGACGGCGGTGGTCCCGTTCACCACCGCAATCGTGATGGTGCCGCCGTTGCTGTTGATTGTGGTGTCTCCAGCAAGAGTCGTGGTGGCTGCGCCGAAGTTCATGACGCTGCTCGCCGTGTTCTGGATTGTCCCGGAGAGGTTGAGCTCGACGGTCCTGTCGCCGTCACGCCGTTGTTGAATGCAAATCCGCTCGCGATGGTGAATGTCCCGGTGTTGGTAAGGCTTGTTGGTCCCGCACCGGTAATGGACCCCCCCGCATTGAACGCCAGATTGAATGCGACGTTGACGGGCCCCGTGACAAAAGATGCGGCACTAAACGTGTTGTTGATGAAGGAAATGGAGGAGCTCCCCGGTCTTGCTGACGATGACGTTGTGGAAGGAGGAGCTCAACGGGTCAACAGTCTGTGTCCCTGTCCCCGTGAATGTCACCGTGCTGTTTGCGGCGTTGAAGGTGCTGACGCTCCAGTTGCCACCCACGCTGATGGCTTCGGTTCCCGACGCCGTCAAAATGCCGGTCCCTGCGGCGGCAGTGATCGAACCCGCAACGGTGAGATTGTTGTTATTCAGTGCCAGGGTAGAGTTCCCGCCGACCGTGCTCAGAGTGAGGTTGCCGCTGACGCTGAGAGGTCCGGTGTTCAGGGTATAGGTCCCCCCACCTCCTGCGAACCCAAGGTTCACATAACTCACACCGAGCAGCAGGCCCGTGTAACTCCAGCCCCGTTGTACACGACCGTTCCGCTGAGAGTAATCGGGGCCTCGGTGACGGTCTGGCCAGCCTGTCCATACAGCTGCAGCGTTCCGCCTGCCTGAAGGTTCAGCGCGCCGGTGACCGCAAGGTTAAGGCCGGCAAGGTTGAGGTTCCCGCCCGTCCCTGAAATAACGAGCGTATTGACGGCGACATTGGCTGTCAACGTGGGGTTATTCGGGGTGCCAGGATTGATAGTGACATTGTCCGTGACGCCAGGCACGACGTTACCGCTCCAGTTGCTCCCAACGTTCCAGGACGTATTCGTTCCACCGATCCAAGAGATAGATGCTCCCCCGGCGCCAAAGTTCCAGCCGCTGTTATTGCCGAGGTTGGTGCAGTTATTCGTCGCTGTGATGGGCGTTGCGGTGCCAGTCGCGGCGCTGTACTGTACCTGAGCATAGCTGACGGCGGCAGTTCCCGTTGTGCCCAGGCTCAGGTTCCAGGTAATGCCGGAGCTGAGCAGACTGACCTGGCTTCCTGAGGTCCCGGCAATGGTAAAGGTCCCGCCGACGGTCTGTGTAGAGCCACTGGCGAAGATGAGAGTGGCGCCGGGGGTGTTGCACGTAAGCCCGCTGAAGGTCGTATTGCCCGGTGATGGTCTGGCTGGAGGCGCCGTTGAAGGTTACTGTCTGTGTTCCCGGCGTGAATCCCGCGGCGCTGTTGCTATTTGTCCAGTTCCCCGCGATGCTGATGGCGTTGCTGTTTGCGGCGAAGACGCCTCCCGCATTGATCGTCATGCTTCCGTCCATCGTCAGGGCGCTTTGCAGGTTGACTGTCTGGCCGTTGTTGACCTGGATATTGTGGAAAGTGAACCCCGCGGTTGTGAGCGCAATGGGATTGAAACCGCCGCTGAAGATGAAGGTGGAGCCTGCAAGCGTATAGACCACACCGCCGGCACTCATGCCGATGTTACCGCCGTTCGCTTGCGTTGCTTCGATTGTGAGGGTGCGTCCTGTCGCGTCCAGGCTCGAGTAGGGTCCAGGTCCAGAATAGCCGGTCGAGATCGCGCCATTGTTATCGGTATTGCCGGTGATCGTGAAATCATCCATCAATTGCACCACGGCGATCTTGTTCAGTGTGCCGCTCCCGATCCGGATGCTTCCAATTGACTGGCCCCCGGTTGTGAACTGGAGGGGAGTGCCGGCCACGCCGCCGGCAAAAGTGAACTTTGTCTGGCCGGGCGTGTATGCAATACTGGTGAGGTTCACGCTGCCTTGGGGCCGCAAGGTCCCTTGTCCCCCGCATTCAGTGTGCCGTTGCCGCCGATGGAGCCCAGGTCAATGGTGGTATTGCTCGAGTTGGCCGCGCCGGAGAAGTCAAGCGTTCCACCCGCGAATATCAGGCCGCTCGCTGCACCAGTCAGAAGGATGGTGTTGTTGCCCGTGGTGATCAGGCCGCCGGTGTTGATCGTCGTTGATCCTCCCACGGTGAAGGCGTAGGCGGTGCCACCCGTATTCGTGTAGGCGATGCCGGCCGCGGTAAGCGTGCCCGTGACACTCAAGCTCCCGCCCACCGTCATCACGGGCGTGGCGATAGGACCCGTACCAGTCGCTGTCCCAAGATTGAGCGTTGCACCGGAATTGACCGTCAGGTTTGCGCCGATAGCCAAAGGGTTTGTCGACACGGTAAGGGTGTTTGTTCCGCTCACCACCACGTTGTTGAACGCTGATACCGAGTTGACGGTCTGCGCCGCGCCAACATTGAAAGTAACGGTCCCCGCTTCTGCGATGAAGGTTCCCGCGCTGCTGTTCCAGCTGCCGGCCAGTGCAATCGAATAGCTTCCAGTAGAGTTCGCGTCCAAACTACCGTTGATGATGAGGCCGCCGGTGCCTGCCAGGTTAATGGGGCTGTTCAACGTTACGCTTGCTCCCCCTGCGACCGTGAGATTGCCGATTGTCGGTGTACTGCTCAACGTCGTGACAGCGCCCGTCATCGTGATGGCGATGGTCGTATCGAATGTCGCGCCGGCGGCGATGGTCACGTTGCCGCCTATTGAAAGAGAAACGGCACCACCTTTCGTGAGCGTGGCGCTTGCATCCACTGCAAAGTTTCCGAGAGTTGGCGGGGTAACGTTCAGGGTGCACGTCCCGGCGATCTCAACGGACTGGCTTGCGGCGGGGACTCCCGCGCTCCAACGGGCCGGGTTGCTCCAGTTTCCAGTTCCGGTGAATATATCCTGCGCGGTGGCGGCGGCGGAGATGAGCAAAAGAGTTGCGGAAAAGAGAAGGCACCACGCCCTTTTCGTCACCCAGAACCCTCCTCAGCGATTATCGACGAGCTGCAAAGCCCTTTCTGAGAAGGATTATATTGCGCCAAATGTTGTTCCGCAATCAAGCCGGCGCCCTGTTGCAGACCCGGATCTGAAATCTCTGAGTGAAATTCTGGTCTTTCGGTGATATAGTTGGTATCAATCGAAGGAAGGATATGACGAGTTGTCGACAGGCTCATCGTCGAACTCACAAAGAGGCGCTGACATGAAAAAGGCAAAAAGACGCTCAGAGTTCTATACCCTATCGTCAGGGCTCGCATCGCGCCTTCCATTCCTGGCCGTTGTTGTACTGACCTTGTTTGTCATGACGGGATGCAATCCAGCCAGCACGGGTGTCGGGACGACAGAGCCGTCGATCGGGCTGTCGCCAAAGGGCCTGAGCTTCTCGGCTGTCGTGGGGGGAGCAAACCCGACCGCGCAGACTGTGGCTGTCACCAACACGGCAGGGGGTACGCTGAGCGGACTGAGTGCCAGCGTCAGCTATACAAGCGGCAGCGGATGGCTGGGTACAGCTTCGTTGAACACCACCACGGCCCCTGCGACGATGACGGTTCAGCCGAGCACCGGGTCTTTGTCGGCGGGCACCTACGTGGCCACTGTCTCTGTCGCGTCGGAGGTTGCCGGTAATAGTCCCCAGACCGTTGCAGTCACCTTCACCGTCTTGGCGACCGGCGTGGTTCCGGGGTCATTCGCGGGCACGGAAGCCTCGGTGGCGGAAGGCGCCAGCTTCTCCATCTCCCTTGTCCTCAACAACTACCAGAGCTCGGCGGTGACCGCTTCGTTTGGGGTGGATTTCTATCTGGCCACGACAAGCACCTTCAATCCAACCTCAGACACCTTGTTGGGGACTACGACTGTGTCCTCCGGAATCGGTGCCGGCTCGAATATCACGATCAACCCCTCTTTCACGATGCCCACCGTCTCCAGCCCGAACCAGGATTTCTACCTCTACGCGGTGGTGGGCAGCAACGTGTCAACGGTGGCAGATGCGGCGGTTGTTCTTGTGTATGACAGCAGCAACGGCTCGCGTATCTACAATGTCATTCTCCAGACCTACGACCCCACGAGCCCCACCACCAACCTCACCGGTGGGACCGATCCGGCCGAGGTTGACACCGTCGTTGCGTACTACTCTGCCGCTGGTGACTACTTGGGCCTGGCAGATCCGACAGGACCGGGATACGGCTACCAGGCCATCGGCTCCATCTCTTCGCCATTGCATCTGGTGCCGGGGACATACTACGTGATGGTCGTCTCGTATACGCCAGGTCCCTACGCGATGGCCGTGATCACCGGGAACATTGGGCTGCAGACCTTCCCCACCGCATTGACGCAGGACCCCTATACGACGGATGGCACGCCGACGCCGTATCCGTGGGATGCAAACTTGTCGTCGCTGCCGACGCACCCCGTGCAGATGAATCTCGGCTCGATGGTGAACCGTTACTCGGCGAATGGCGCCTGGGACTGGTTCACCTTTACGCTTCCCTGACGCAGCACGGCTGGAAAAGAACGGGAAAGCGGGATATGGTCAAATGACGGTCTATTGTGTTGCGATATAGTTTCGCAGTATCGAAGTGCAGGAGGCCGCAAATGCAACGGCGAGTTTCCCCCTTGCTTCTTGTCGCACCATTTCTCCTGCTATTTGCCTGCTCTTTGCCCGTTGCTCCGTCGCCCGGCGCTGCGGCCTCCTCGCCAAATCCCGGTGCGCTTTCGGTGGAGACGGATGCGAATCGTAACCAGGGAGTGCTCGTGACGGGGAACGGATCGACCGTCGATGTCGAGGCGACTGCCGATGACGGGACAGTTGTCAACTGCGTGGATGCCGTCGGAGTCGCCAGCGTCGGGGCCGCGAGCGGCTCCAA
Organism: uncultured Spirochaetota bacterium; assembly: GCA_963768665.1. Lineage (GTDB taxonomy): Bacteria > Spirochaetota > Spirochaetia > SZUA-6 > Fen-1364 > Fen-1364. Next base: position 6,178 of record CAVYIU010000015.1, read on the forward strand.
GAGCATTTCGTCAAGTCTGGCGGCCCTGATAGTCGGAACCCGAAACGATGGGGGACCCGGCGCGTGGATGTGGGCCTCCGGCAAGATGCAGGCGGTAATGGACGCGGACAGCGGAAGGCTGAGCTCGAAGCTGTCGGAGGCATCGGACAACGGCGGCATCTTCCGCGGCGCGTTCGGTTGGGTGTACTACGTCATGGGCATCAGCGAGGATGGCGCTGTCATCGTCGGCTATGCGGAAAACCAGAAAGGCATTTCCCTCGGTACTACCCAGGTCGACCCGGGAACGACGGTAGGTGTGTACTGGCAGGTTTCCCGGCACCCCATACTGCATTGCTTCGTCGCCAGCCGGGCACATATCATCGGAACCCTCGACCAGTCAAAGCTCCAGAATCTCAGCGGACGTGCCGGTAGACAGGTCAGCGCGGGGTTGCGGCGCTTGCTTGGCCAGCTCAAGCTCCTGCTTCAGGGATACTACAACTCCTACCTGGTCATGGTCGAAAAGAACGGCGTCCACTTCGACAAGCCGAATAGCGTCTACCTCGTTACGGGCACTGACCAGGATGACAATCCGGCTATCGCCACCATTGATCAGAAGGGGAGCATCACGATCGCACCCATCCAGTCGCAGGGATCTCCGAATGTCGTCCCCGGATCGCTTGTCGGGACAGGAAGCTCGGTTGCCGAGGGTGGGACGCTTGCCGTCTCGCTGGTCCTTCAGAATCCGCAGAGCACTTCTGTCACGCAGTCGTTCGGGGTGGATTTCCACCTGGCAACAACGAGCATTTTCAATCCAACCTCCGACACCTTGCTGGGCAGCTCGACGGTCAACACCACGATTGCCGCCGGCTCGAGCTACAAGCTCACTACCTCTTTCACGATGCCCACCGTCTCCAGCCCGAACCAGGATTTCTACCTCTACGCGGTGGTGGGCAGCAACGTGTCAACGGTGGCAGATGCGGCGGTTGTTCTTGTGTATGACAGCAGCAACGGCTCGCGTACCTACAATGTCATTCTCCAGACCTACGACCCCACGAGCCCCACCACCAACCTTACCGGCGGGACTTCTTCGGCCGAGGTGGACACCATCGTTGCGTATTACAAGTTGAGCTCTGGCGTGGGCGTCTACCAGGCCCAGGCGGATCCGGGGGGACCGGGATACGGCTACAAGGCCATCGGCTCCATCTCTTCGCCTTTGAGCCTGGGGCCGGGGACATACTACGTGCTGGTCCTCTCCTATACGGGTACGAGCGTCACACCGAGCTTCACATATGGGAACGGTCCGTATGCGATGGCAGTGATCACCGGGAATATCGCGCTGCAGCCCTTCCCCACGGCGCTGACGCAGGACCCCTATACGACGGATGGTACGCCGCAAGTGTATCCGATCTACCAGAACCTGAATCCCTCCGTTTCGCCGAACTGGCCTCTGCCGACGCACCCCGTGCAGATGAATCTCGGCTCGATGGTGAACCGTTACTCGGCGTCAGGCGCCTGGGACTGGTTCACCTTTACCCTGCCTTGAACATTGGCGCCCTCCGGAGCATCTCCGGAGGGCGCTTCGGGGGAACGCAACCACGGCGCCGCCTCAGCTTTCCTTTCGGAGGGAGCGCACCCGTTCGAAGCTAGGGCGCCTGTCGGAACTGCCGCTTTTAGCCGCTGGCTCCCGGCAACGGGAGCCTCCCCAGTTCCCGTACCAGCGCCCCCACCAGCTCCAGGCGCTCGATGCGGGCATCAACGGGGGTGTCGTCGCTCACGGAAAGGACGAAGTTGCGGCCGTCCCCCATTCGGGAGAAAAGCTCGCGCATCGAGCGTTCGATTTCCGCATCGCTTTTCTCGCCGACCAGCAGGTGCGGCGAAAGGCCGCCGTCGATCGTGATGCGGCCGTTCCACGCTTCGCGTGCCTCCCAGAGCTGGGTATCCGCGTAGGGGGGAGGCGTCAGGGATTCCACGCCGTCGATGCCTGCCTCCCCGAACTGGGGCAGGAGCACCTTGAGCTTGCCGCAGGCATGGACCCAGTGGAGCTTTCCCGCCGCGTGCGCAAGCTCCGACCCACGGCGGAACGTCGGGAACGCCCACTGCCGGAACATCGGCGGGCTCTCGAAATCCGAGTTCGTGTTCTCTCCCGTCAGCAGGACCTCGGCAGGTGAAGCCATCGCAACCCGGTAGGCTTCTTCGTTCTTCCGCAGAATCGCTTCGCACAGGGAGGTCATCTCACGCGGCTGGTCGGCAAACGCGAAGCTGCCGACCTCGTATCCCATGAGGGAGACGAAGATCCTGTGCAGGGGCGAGTCGGGCAGGTTCGTCATGGTGATGCCGTCCTCGCCGATCTCGGCGTCAACGCGCAGGAACTCCTCGGGACAGGGCTCGTAGCGAAGGTCGTCCAGGACATAACGCCAGGTCCGCAAGTCGCCCGGGGTTTTCAGGGGATACTCCGTGAGGTAGACCGTGTGCGCGTAATCGTCCACCGTCTCGCGCACGGTGCGAAGCTCCCCCACCGGCGTCACGTGGCGCGTGACCGTCAGCGCGTCCCTCTTTTCTTCCAGCACCCGAACGGAGGAGAACGTCTCCCTGTACACGGCACCCGACTTGTCGAATATGTCCACGCCGATCCTGCGTGCAGCCTCGTGCCAGTGACGGCAGCCCTGCAGGCGCACGGGCACATCGTCGCGAAGCAGGTGCGCCGTGAGCCACGTTCCGAACTTCGGCGCCCATGGAATGCGGTCCGCGCGGCCGTGGCGCAGGGTGGCCAGGAGACGTTCGCGCGGGGTCACGGCGCCATCCCTGCACCGGCGGCGCCCACGGTCTCCGCGGCAGCTATCAGTGCCTTCATGTCGTGTCCCCCCTGTCGATGGAGCGGTCCTTCGGGAGTGACCGCGCCTACTGGAATGTCCCCCCCGTGTCGGCGCTGCCAAAGGCGAGCGAGCCCATGACCACCAGGTCCGCTCCCGCCGCGCGCAGGAGCGGGACCGTGTTTGCCCGGATGCCGCCGTCCGCTTCCAGCCTGACCCGGCCGGCAGCGCCGCCTGCCTCCACGAGCGCGGCGAGCGCCCGCATGCGCGCGGCAGCCTGCGGAACGAGGCCGCGTCCCTTGACGCCCATGGGTGTGCCCATGAGGGTGACGATGTCGAGCACCTCCAGGTGCGGCGCGACGACTTCGACGGGGACGTCGGGACCCAGCACGATGCCGCGGCCCCGGCCGCGCGCGCCGATGCGCTCCAGGGCCGCGGGCACCAGGGGTCCGTTCTCGGCGTGCACGCTCACGATGTCGGCCCCCGCGTCCACGAACTCGTCGATGAGTCCCAGCGGGTTTTCCGTCATGAGGTGGACGTGGAAGGGCTTTCGCGTGAGCGGACGCAGGGCGGCAACGAGGTCGGGAAAGAAGAGGAGCCCCGGGACGAAGTGCGCATCGGACACGTCGAAGTGGTAGAGGTCGGCCCACGGTTCCATGCGCTGCAGGTCATCTGCCAGCCGCGCGAGGTCGGCGGACCACAGCGAGAGGTCCACGAGGAGGCGGTCAGCAGGAAGGTCGGCCAGCGGGTTCATGGCAGGTCTCCGTGCCTACCCCCTGGTGGCGCCGATGAGCACGCCCCGTTCTCCAGGCGCACTGACGCTACGACGTTTCCGTCGACGCGATGATCACCTCGATACCCTGCTCCTTCAGGGCCTGGGCATCCGATGCGCCGATGCCCGTGTCAGTGAGAATCGCATGCACCTCGTTGAGCTGCATGAACAGGAAGGTGACCTGCCTGTGGAACTTCGAGCTGTCCGCCAGGACGACGACCTGCGCCGCCTGGCGAGCTGCACGGCGCTTGATGGGTATCTCTTCGAACGTGCTCTGTGAGAGTCCCGCCGCCATGTCAATGGCGCTCGTTCCCATGAAGGCGCGGTTGAAGCGGAACTGCGCGAGGCCTTCCTCCGCGATCTGTCCCGTCAGCGAGTGGGTGGGCCCGTGGACGGTTCCCCCCAGGAGAATGCACTGGACGTTGGAGCGGTTCTCCAGTGCGCGCGCCACGACGAGGGAGTTCGTGACCACCGTCATGCGCTTGGTGTCGTTGATGGCGTACGCGAGGAACGCCGGGGTCGTTCCCGCGTCGATGAAGACGGACTCGCCGGGCTGGATCATGGCGAAGGCGCGCTTTCCGATGGCTTCCTTCTCCTCGCTGTGCACCGTTTCACGGATGCGGTAGTCCACCTCGATCATGTCCTGGCCGGCGAACGCGCCGCCGTGCGTCCGCTTGATCAGCTCCTTCTCCTCGAGCCTGTCGAGATAGCGGCGGACCGTCATGTCGGAAACGTTCAGCTCCGCCGCGAGCTCGTTCACGCTCTGGTACCCCTTGCGGGCCAGGATCTCCGTGATCCGTTCCATGCGGTCCTTCATGGCAGTCGAGTATAGCCGACTGTGCTCAACTCCACAAGGAAATGTCGTCAAACGAACACGAATTCGTCGCCGTGCTCCCTTTCCGCGCGCTCACTGTCTAGGGTATAGTCGCCCCGTGCCGGCGCTCTACCGTTTCCTCAAGTCGACGCGCGTCGCGGTCGTGCTGATCCTCGTCATCACGGGGTTGTCCCTTGTTGCCACTCTCGTCCCGCAGGGACGCCCGGACGCCTGGTACCAGGCCCGCTACGGGGCGCTGCTGTACGCGCTCATCCGGACCCTGGGAATGGAGAGCTTCTTCAGGTCGATCCTTTTCCTCGTGCCGGTGGCCTTCTTCACCATCAACCTCGGCGTCTGCGCCGTGGACAGGCTGGTCAGGCGCGCACGGCAGCGGGCGACGCGGCGCTTCGGTCCTGACCTCGTGCACATAGGGCTCCTCGTGCTCATCGCCGGCGGGCTGGTCACGGCGCTCGGCAGGCAGGAGACCACGTTGACGCTCTCCGAAGGGGAGACCGCCGCCATCACCCCGGCCTACACGCTCTCGCTCCTGTCGTTCCAGTACCTGCGCTATCCCGACGGCAGCCCGCAGGAGTGGATCTCCACGGTGAAGGTCGTGCATGACGGGAAGGAGGAGGTTCCTTCCTACCCCATCGAGGTGAATCACCCCCTGCGCCTGCCGGGAATGAGCGTTTACCAGGCATCGTGGGACGTCACGGGAACCCTTCACCTCGCCGACCAGGCGGGGGCCGCGGTGATGCCGCCGCCCGTCCCCGGTGACTACTTCCAGCAGGGGGATTCGAAGTGGGTGTTCGCCCGGTTCGAGAAGGCCGAGGACGCGTGGACGGTCGTGTTCGAGCAGTACCGTGACACCACGCGCCTGGCCAGCCGTTCCCTGAGGCCCGGGGACACCATCGGGCCCTTCACCGTCAAGGGGATCGAGGCGACGCAGATCACGGGGCTGAAGGCTGTCCGCGATCCCGGGGGCGCCCCGTTTCTCGCGGCCGCGGTGCTCATCGTGGCCGGCCTCGCCCTGACGTTCATCCAGAAACGAGGAGACACCGCGGCATGACAGCCACCATAGCATTCGCGCTCATCGGCCTCGCGGCCTTGGTCCAGGCCGGGTTCCTGCTGCGGCGGGAGAACCGGCGCGACCCCGTGTCCCACTGGCTCCTGGGCGCGGCGGCGGTCCTCCTCGCCGCCACGCTCATCGACAGGAGCGTCCTCATCAGCTTCGTGGCGGTGACGAACACCTACGAGTCGCTCCTTTTCTTCGCGGCCGCCATCTGCGCCGTGCTCTTCGCCCTGCGCCTCATCCGCAGCACCAGGGGCCTTTCGCCGTTCGTGCTGTTCGGCTCCACGATCGTGGCCATCGTGCTCCTGGCGATTTCCTCCTCGCCGCTGGCGCCCAAGGGCATCGAGCCGCCCATCCCGGCCCTGCACTCCTACTGGCTCGTGCTGCACGTGACCTTCGCGTTCATCGGGGAGGCGTTCTTCGTGGTGAGCTTCGTGGCCGCGATCGTCCTCCTGGCGACGAAGAACGAGGACCGCAGGACCGAAATGGACAGGCTCGTCGCCACGTCCATCGGCATCGGCTACCCGATCTTCTCCGCCGGCGCCCTCGTGTTCGGCGCCATCTGGGCCGAGACGGCGTGGGGAGCGTGGTGGAGCTGGGACCCCAAGGAGACCTGGGCCCTGATCACGTGGCTGATCTACACGGCGTACCTGCACACCCGGCTGGTGAAAGGCATGCGCGGCAGGACGTCGGCGATCCTCGCCATCGTCGGATTTGCCGCGATGGTCTTCACGTTCTTCGGCGTGAACTACCTGCTGTCCGGACTCCACAGCTACGGTTGAGACAGGCCGCGCACGCCCGTGCGCGGCGCGCTACTGCATGGCCTGGAGCACCGCGGCAACCACCATCTTCGCGTCGGGCAGCACGGCGAACTCCAGCGACTTCGAGAACGGCACCGGGCAATTGGGAAACGCCACGCGGCGCGGCTCCGCGTCCAGGGCGTCGAACGCCTTGCAGACCACCCGTGCGACGACTTCCGCTCCCACGCCGTGGCTCTCGTGGCCTTCTTCCACCGTCACGAGGCGGCCGGTCTTCCGCACCGAGGCAAGTATCGCTTCCTCGTCCAGCGGGTTGACCGTGCGCAGGTCCAGGACCTCCGCGTCGATCCCGTGCTCCCGGGAGAGCGTCTGCGCGGCCTGCAGGGCGCTCAGCACCTGGCGGGAGTGGGCGACGATGGTCACGTCCCTGCCGGGCCTCTTCACCTCGGCCTTCCCCAGCGGGATGAGCTCCTCGGCGTCCGGCACCTCGCCCTCCGAGTTGTAGAGCACCTTGTGCTCGATGAACATCACGGGATTGGGCTCGCGGATGGCGCTCTTCAGCATGCCCCGCGCGTCACGCGGCGTGGCGGGCATCGCCACGATGAGGCCGGGGGTATAGCAGAACCATGACTCCAGGCTCTGCGAGTGCTGCGCGGCATATCCCTTGCCCGCACCGCCCGGGGTGCGGATGACCATCGGCACCTGGACCTGCCCGCCCAGCATGTAGCGGACCTTCGCCACCTGGTTGACGATCTGGTCCATGGAAACGCCGGTGAAGTCGACGAACATCAGCTCCGCGATCGGGATCAGCCCCGTGAGCGCGGCGCCCAGCGCCGCGCCGATGATCGCTGCCTCGGAGATCGGCGTATCGATGAGGCGCTTCGGGCCGAACTCGTCGAAGAGTCCCTTGGTCACGGCCATGGCGCCGCCGAACCTGCCCACGTCCTCGCCGATGATGAACACGCGGTCGTCGCGGCTCATCTCCTCGCGAAGGGCGAGGCGGATGGCGTCGCGGTAGGTCATCGTGCTCATGAGAGGTGTCCTTTCAGCGTCACGCCGGGGAAGGCCTGGCGCACCGCCTCGGTGGGGAAGTACACGTCCTCCAGCACCTCGTCCGCCGGCGGCGCGGGGCTCTCCGCCGCGAACTTCAGCGCGTGCGCCACTTCCTTCTCGACCTCGGCTTCCATGGCAGCGATCCTTTCCTCCGGAATGCCGTACACGGAGAGCATGCGCGGGCGGAAGTTTTCTATGGGACAGCGCTTCTTCCACTTTTCCTCTTCTTCTTTCGTTCGGTAGCTGCGGTTGTCGCTCGCCCCGTGGCCCAGGAAGCGGTAGGTGTCGAACTCGATGAGGTAGGGCCTGCGCTGCCGGCGCACGTACTCCACGGCGACCCGCGCGCCTGCGAACGCCGTTTCCAGGTCCATGCCGTCCACCGTGGCGTGCTCGATACCGTAGCCGTGGGCCTTGTCGCTGATCTGTGCGGTCGGGTTCGTTGTCTTGATGCTCGTCGAGAGCCCGTACTGGTTGTTCTCGCACACGAGGAGGACCGGCAGCTTCATGGCAGCGGCCATGTTCACCGCCTCGTGGAACGCGCCCTGGTTGGACGCGGCATCCCCGAAGTAGACCACGGAGACCTGGTTCGTGCCCCGGTAGGCGATGGACAGCGCCGCGCCGACCGCGATGGGGATCCCCGCTCCCACGATGCCGTTGGCCCCGAGGTTGTTCAGCGACACGTCGGCGATATGCATGGAGCCGCCCCTGCCGCGGCAGTAGCCGGTGCTCTTGCCCTGGATCTCGGCGAGCATCCTGTCCATGGAGGCGCCCTTGGCGAGGATGTGACCGTGACCCCGGTGATTGCTGACGATGTAGTCTTCCTTCGTGAGGAAGTGGCTGATGCTGGATGCCACGGCTTCCTCGCCGATGTAGAGGTGCGGCGACATGCCGGGGATCTTGCCGCCGAGGTACAGCTCGTGCGCCGAGGTCTCGAACCGGCGGATCCTTACCATCGTCCGATAGACGGAGAACGCCTCCTCCGCGGTCATGGGCAGCGCCGCGCTCTTCGGGCCGGGCTGGCCGAGCCTTTCAGGCCGGCGGCTGCGCTCTTCGCGCCTGCGGCTTTCCTGGGCTTTGTTTCCTTCACGTTCTACCCCTTCAGGTCGGCGCGGTCCTGCACGAGCTTCTTCAGCTCGTCCGCCACCATGTGCGCTATCATGACGTGGAAGTCCTCCACCATCACCATCTTCTCGCAGGGAACCACGATGCAGAGGTCCGCCTCTGCCACGGACTTCCCGCCCTTGAAACCGGTCATCGCGATGGTCGTCGCGCCCTTCTTCCGCGCGACGCGGAACGCGTTGATCACGTTCGCCGAGTTCCCCGAGCCGCTGATGCCGATCACCACGTCTCCCGGCTCGGCCCAGTTGGCGAGCTGCTCGGCGAAGATGTGCTCGTAGCCCATGTCGTTGGCGATCCCCGTGACGAAGGACATCGAGTCGTTGAGGCACATGGTCTTGAACCGGTTGGCGTCGGCCACGACCAGGGTCTTGTCGTCGGAGCTCACCGTGTGCTTCGCGATGTCGTTGATCATGTGACTGGCCGTGTTGCAGTGGCCGCCGTTGCCCATCGTGAATATCCTCTTCCCGGTCCGGCAGGCCTGCCAGAGCAGGTCCACCATGAGCGAGATCTTGTCGAAGGGAAGGTTCTCGGACACGGCCCGCAGCATCTGCGCGTATGACTTCAGGCCAGCGCCGTAGTCGTTTTCCATGGTGACTCCTCGACCTGTTTGAATTCAAACAAAGATTTTAGAAAAACGCGCATGTTGTCAATCCCGCGATGAGCCCCGGGGCCGGCACACCCGCGCCCGTTCAACGCGCCCGCGAGCTCCCTGCGGCGGCCGCCTGAGCGAACAAGGCCTCCAGCCGCGCGTTGGTCGGCCCGCACGCTTCCACGACGCGGCGCGCCCACGCCACGTACTCGGCCTTGCGGTGCGCTGTCCAACCCACCGGCGGGCTCTCGGCCAGCGAGTGCAGGTTTGACGTCTTGTCGGCAATCTTGATCATGCGGGCGCGCAGGGTCTTGGCAGGGGCAAGCTCGACCTGGAGGCGCTTGCGCTCGTCGCGGGGCAGGCTCTTGTCGTCGGTGACCTCGAGGACCAGGGAGGTCACGTCGTCACCGAACGCGTCCCGCAGGTCCTTCTCGGTGGTGGCGGTATCCTCGATGGTGTCGTGGAGGAGCCCGGCCATGACCAGCCCCGTGTCGGTCCCGTCCGTTGCCTCCGCGAGCAGCCGCGCAACCTCGGTGAGGTGGATGATGTAGGGTTCCGCCATGATCCCCTTGCGGCGCTGGGCGGAGTGCCTGTGCGCGGCGAAGTCCACGGCGCGGGCCATACGTATGACGGAGTCCTGGGAGCTTATATCGGCGCCCGATTGACTCATTTCAGATTGTCGATGAACTCTTCCACCGTCATGCCGGCAGCGCGCAGGAGTGACCGCAAGGTGCCGGGCGCCAGCGTGCTATGCTGCGGCACGGAAAGGCTGGCGATGGATCCTGATTTGAGAAGTATCGCGTGGCTTCCTTTCTGCCTGTCCAGTTTCCAACCCGATTTCTCAAACGCCCTCACTGCCTGGGCGCCTGAGACGGCAGGCAGCTTCGGCATCAGACCGCTACTTCAATTTCGCGAGTTGCCACGGTAAGCGGCATTCCCCTGGCAGCGCGAGCTTCCAGGCATCCCTGGATTGCTTCACGGATGCTGCTCATCGCCTCTTCCTCGTCTTTGCCCTGTGAGACGCAGCCGGGTATCGACGGACATTCGACGACGATCATCCCCGACTCATCCCGTTCGAGCGTCACGATAAGTTTCATGCCGACCTCCGAGCCATGTTTGCAGCCTCAGGATATCGCACCCCTCGTCGGCCTTCAACGGCTCTCAATATCTCCCCCAGCGCTCGGCTGCTTCCACCATGGCCCTGATATTCTCGTCCGGGGTGTCGCGGCCGCACTGGTCGCCGCTGGACAGGATGAAGCCCCCGCCGGCGCCGGCGTCCTCGATGGCCTTCTTCGAGGCGGCGCGCACCGTCTCGGGAGACCCCTTCAGCATCACCTCGGTCGTGTGGAGGTTTCCCATGAGCGCGATCCTCTTCCCGCAGGTCTTCTTTATTTCCGCCAGGTCGCAGTCACCCTGGGGCGGCACCTCCAGCGGGTTGATGCAGCCCAGGTCGGTTTCCTCCACGCACATCTCCACCAGCGCACGCTCCTTGCCGCAGCTGTGCAGCATGTTCGCCTGCCCCGCCTCCTTCGCCATGCGTGTGAGCTTTTTCAGCGTGGGCAGGCAGAGCTCCCGCGCAATGGCAGGGGACTGCAGCGTGATGGTGCCGGAGCCGCCGAAGAGCACGAAGTCGGGCTTCGCGTCGAGCACCATCTCCAACTCCTTGATGCACTGCCGCTCGTGCAGCTCGCGCACCTCCATGACGAGGTCGTGCCGGTCATAGTACCACTCCACGCCTTTCTCTATGCCGCCGTCCAGCCACACGTAGGGCCAGCACTGCAGGCCGGGGTAGCTCTGGGACACGCCGAACGCGCCTTTCTCGCCGAGCATCTTCCTCTGCTGCTCGAGGAGCGTCCGGTCCCACCCGGTCGGCTCCGCGAGGAATGCCTTCGCGAGCTTCCAGTCCTTCTCGAGATCCGCCACGGCCTTTCGTGTCCGCGTGGGGGAGTCGGCCCGGTAGTAGACCTGCTCGTACGTGTAGTCGATGCCGCCGCGGGTGCCGGCAAAGGTGAGCACCTTCCGGTCATCCGCCTCGCGGCGGGAGACCACCCGCTCCGGTGTCGTGCCCGGGTAGGCAAACTGCATGTCGCCGTAGATGAACCAGCCGTCGATGCCGAACCGGTCCACCGCGTCGATGTACGCCTTCCACAGGGGCGGGTCGTCGTCGACGTAGATGTCCCAGAACGGCTTCCCGGTAAGGCGCGCGGGAACCATGTTCGAGATGTCCGGCGCCACGGGCACCCTGTCCGGTTTCCCGTTGCGCATGGCGGTGGCCATTCGTTCGCGCGGGGTCATGTTCTTCACGGGACGGTCTCCTTGTAGATGCGGGCGAGGGCGAGCGCGGCCGGCTTCGGCACGCCCTCGAAATCGACGATCGATGTATTCACGGCGCAGGGGAAGCAGTCGTGGCCGCACCAGAGGATGACGCCCCCGCACCGGGGGAAGCGCGCCTTGCACGCGCCCACCGCGACGCTGAGCGCTTCTGCCTGCCGCGCCTGGCTCCATGCCACGTAGTCCTCGAGGGTCGCGGGGGGATGGCCCCGTTCCGCTTCGAACTGCGCGTCCTCCGTCCACCAGGACACAGTGAGGCAGTACAGCGGGTTGCGCGCGGTGACGGGCGTGGTTTGCAGCTCCCCCGCGTACTTCCTGATGACGGCGGCAGGCGACGCGCCGGGAGATCCGATCTCGGAGTAGAAGAGCGCGTCGGCTGTCGTCCAGAATGCCTTCCATCCGCCGATATCCGCCTTCGGCTTCCAGGGGCCGTGCACGTCCCAGTGAAGGCCCTTGCCGATGGACGGCTCCTCGACCGCCGAGCGCGGGCCCGACGGGGAGGTAGGAATGTACCGGCGTGACGGGTCTTCTTCCTGGAAGACGCGCTGGAGCGCGCCGAGCATGGGATGAGACACGTCGTGGGGCTTCATGGCGTGGTCCATGAGCTCGTTGCCGCCGCTCCACAGGACGAGCGACGGGTGATGCTGGCGGCGCGCGACGGAGGAGCGCGCGATGGCGCACACGGCATCGATAGACGCGGCGTCGGAAGGGGGCGTGTTGTCCACGCCGGAGGAGGTGAGCGGCATCTCCTGCCAGACCATGATGCCCATCTCGTCGCACAGCTCGTAGAAGTCGCTCGATTCGAGGAACTGGCACGCGTTGATACGCAGGATGTTCATGCCGAGGTCGCGGTAGAGCGCGAGTCTCTTCCGGTGTTCCTCGCGCGTCACGTCGGCCCAGAGGGACCGCACCGGCGGGTAGTTGACGCCCTGCAGGAACGTCGGCGTGCCGTTGACCACGCAGAGCCAGGGGTCGGCCGCCGCGGGCGCGCCTTCGCACGGGCGCCACTCCACGCGGCGGAACCCCACGCGGCGCTCCACCGCGTCCTGCCGCGCGCCGTTCTCATCGCGCAGCTCCACGCGAAGCAGGTACAGGGGCTGCGCGCCGTTGCCGTTCGGCTGCCAGGCTTCGACGGGGAGTCCCGTCCAGAGGACGCCCGCCGAGGTGAACCGGGCCGCGGCAACGTCTTCGGACCTGAGGAGCGTCCCGTTCCTGCCGAGCGCGACATGCACCGTGCCGGACCCCAGGGGCACGCGCCCCGAAACACGCAGGAGGCCGGTCACGGAGCCGCCGGAGAGCTCCGCGTCGGTGACGCAGCGCAGCCCGTCGATCTCGGCGCCGTCCGTCACCTCCAGGGCAATGGGCCCTGCGATGCCGACCTGCACGAGCCGGGGCGTCCAGTCCCACGTGTAGTTGAACCGGACCTTCCACTCTTGCATGCGCGATGTGTGTCCGAACTGGCCGAGCCAGCGCGGCGGCAGGTCGAAGACGATCCGCAGCACGTTCCCCTGCGCCGCCAGGTGCGGCGTGAGGTCGAACCGCCAGGGCACGTGCGTGCCGCAGAACTCGCCGGCGGGCTTCCCGTTCAGGAACACCCAGCCCTTGTAGTCCAGGCACTCGCAGGCCAGGCGGACAGTCGGCCGGCCAGGACTTGCCGCTGCAGTCGTGGAGCCCGGCGTCTCCCCGCGAACCGCGGCCGCGCACCACGCGTCGGGGAGGGAGACCTCGTACATCCAGTGACGATTCTCCACCCACTCGCAGGCGCGCGACGCCTGGCCGACATTCCAGTCCGGCAGCAGCCCGGCCTCCCGGAGCGCCTGCTGCACCGAGCCGGGCACGCGCACCGGGATGGCCTGCGCCTCCGGGGAATCCTCGAGGCGCTTGAACTGCTGGAACTGCCAGAACCAGGGGATGAAGGGCGACACCTTCCACGCCAGCGCCCCCAGGTCATGGACCTCTTTCATGCGCCTTCCACTCCTCTCGGAATATCCTCGATCGAAAGGCGATGGCCTGTTGTCCATCGCTCCGCCTGCTCGCGGGTGAAGACGCCAGCGGTGCACCCCAGCCGCGTGCAGCACGAGGCGCCGACCGCCGACGCGAACGCCACGCTGCGCTCGAGCTTCCAGTCTTCGAGCATTCCCACGATGAAACCCGCGGCGAACGCGTCGCCGCTTCCCGAAGCGTCCACCGCGTCAACGGCGTACACGCCTGCTCTCAGGGTCCGATCGCCTGCTGCCACGACACAGCCCTTCTCACCCCGGGTGATCACCACGGTGGAAGCGCCGGCCCGGAGGAATGTCTCTCCCTGCCGCACCGGGTCCGATTCACCGGTGAGGAGGGCAGCCTCGTCGTCGTTGGGGAGGAATGCATCGACGAACGGGAGCACCGGGGCCAGGCGCTCCATGCCGCCCCGCGGGTCCACGCCCGCGACGTCCAGCACCGTGCGGACGCCGCTCTCCCGGGCCGCGCGCAGGAGCCCGGCGAGAGACGCGGCGTCGACGCCCGGCAGTATGAAGTATCCCCCGACGTAAAGGATGCGCGCCCGGGACATCACGTCCTTGTCGATATCGTCCACGGAGAAATCGACGTTCGCCCCGACGGAGTGGATGAACCGTCGGTCCTGCCCCTGCACCGGGAGGATCACGGTCTGCGACGTGGGATGCGCGCGGGAGACCCTGATGCCGGAGACGTCGGCCAGCCCTTTCCCGGCAAGGTCCTTCTTCACGAACTCCCCGAAGGAGTCCGCGCCGACAGTCCCGGCAACGGCAGCGCGGGCGCCGAGGCGTGCGAGGTCCGTGGCCACGTTCGCGGCGCACCCGCCGCTGTCCAGGAGCATCCCGTCCACCTTGAGGAGCTCGCCTTCCTCGGGAAGCCGGGGAAGGGGAGGCACGAAAAGGTCAGCCACGAGGATGCCGGCGCAGAGGACGTCGACCGGCCGATCAGCCATGGTGCCCGCCGTCCATCCGGCCCGTTGGGTCGGAGGTCCGGCCCGTTGGGTCGGAGGCCCGGCCCGCTGAGCGGGAAGCTCGGCCCGCGCTGCCGTAGGCGCGCATGAGACCCGAGACGAGCGCGCGCACCTTGGCCTGGCCGCGTGCCATCACGTCACGCTCGCTCTTTGCGCCGACGTAGAGGTGCACGTCGGCGCCGCCGGTGACGGCGGCCGCCGCGCCGGCGGCCGCTTCGGCGAGGCCCTCGAGGAACACGCGCTTCATGCGCAGGCCGTAGTTGATCTTGGCCACCCCGCGGGCGGCCGCGGCCGGGATCGACTCCGCGGGGATGCCGGAGCCGCCGTGCAGGACCAGGGGGACGGGGACGGCAGCCTTGATGGCGGCGAGGCGCTCCATGTCGATGACAACGGCGCCGCCTGCCATGGAGTGAACGCTCCCCACCGACACGGCGAGCGCGGAGACGCCGGTCTCCCGGACGAACCTTCCCGCTTCCTCGGGGTCCGTCATCACGCGGCGGGGTACCGCCGCAGCCGCGTGCGCGGTGTCGCGCGCATCCGGCAGGTGCCCCAGCTCCACTTCGACGTCGGCCTCGTGCCGGCGCGCCAGGGCGACGACCTCCCGTGTCGCGGCCAGGTTCTCGTCCCAGGGCATGTGGGAGGAATCCAGCATGACGGCGTTGCATCCCGCCGCCAGGCCGCGGCGGATCTGCTCCAGCGTCCGCGCCTCGTTGAAGAGCACCGTCGCGGGAACGGCGGCTGCCTCGGCGAGCCGGCGCGCGAGGCAGGCCAGCTCTTCCACGCCCCAGCGGTCCAGCCACGCCTGGTCGGTGACCGCCGCGCCGAACCCGAGGATGGCCGGCGAGCGCATCTCCTCCGCCGCCTCCAGGCACGCCTCCAGCGAGTACTGGTCCCATGCCTCGAAGTAGCCGATGGCATACCCCCCCTTCAGAGCCCCGGCCAGCAGGTCCTTCATCCGTGCAACGCTCATGTCACTCCTTTCATCAGCGACGTGCGGAAGCGCCGGTTTTCAAGGAGCGTGTGATCGATGACCCAGTCCTTGAGGAACTCCACCAGCGTGTGCAGGGCGTCGACGGGCGCCGTCTCGAGGTAACGCACCTGGCCTTCGAGCTTCCTGAGAAAGTCCGCGTGCTCACGGATTGCCGCGTCGTAGCCGGGCCCTCCGGGATGCCGGGCTGCCAGGGTTTCCTCGTACTGGAGGTGAGCGCGGGCGATGGCGGAAAACCGCTCCACCGCGCCCATCATCCCGTCGCCCGCGGCGCGTCCCTCTGCCACTGCCGCGAGCCCGTCGATCCCGTCGAAGAGCGTGCGGTGCTGGTCGTCGACCTCGGGGATGCCGACGCCGTAGGAGTCGTGCCACACGAACCGGACCTCGGCGCGGAATCCCTTCAGCCGCCGCTCGTAGGTCTCCATGAGCTTCCACTGGACCACCGGGATGTCCTCGATTGCCTCGGCGGGAACCGCGTACAGCGTTGTGTCCAGGAGCGCCCTCGCTTCGAAGAGGTGGTGACCGTCGCGGCCCGGCCCCGACGGGCGCGTGAACCGCTGGCTCCAGCCGGCGGGGAGCTCGCGCGCGCCGCGCATGAGGGTCTCCTCGCCGAAGAAGTCCCCCGGTTTCAGGTTCTCGATCGGCCGGGTCCCGAGGAAGACGCTCACGAGCCCCTCGGCGAGGAGGAGGATCTCCGCGCGCCCCTGCGGGGCGAGGATGGCGCCCTCCTTCACGAAGCGCTTTTCCATGGCGCGCGCCACGCGGAGCTGCAGCGGGAAGGAGACCATTTCCCCGAAGAGCCAGCTGCCCTGCAGGACCTGCCGGTTGTCCTGCACGGCGCGCAGCGTCCCGGTGAGGCCCGCCCGGTTCAGGAAATCGAGGTAGACCTCGCAGGGGATCCGCAGCGCGGCGACGTGGCTGACCGCGCGGCAGGTGCGCCGGGCGCTGCCGCCTGCCACGCAGGCGAGCTCCCCCACGAGGGCGCCCGCCGACTCCCGGTTGTGCAGGCCCGTGCGCGAGTCGATGAGCTCCACCTCGCCGCTGAGGAGGAGGTGGACGGCGGCCACGGCCGTGTCCGCGTGCTCGATGATCGTGTCCGGGGCGAACTCCACGAGGGGGCAGTTTGCGAGCATGGCGCGGTCGAACGACGACGCCTCCGGGAAGTAGTCCTTCACGCGCCGCGCGCCGTCGCGCAGGAGGGAGTCCCCCTGGGACGGCACCAGGACGTCCTGCTGCCCGAAGCTCGCGCAGGAGCCGATCTCCTTCTGCGCGTCGGTGAGCGGCTCCGAGGTGTGGCTCAGGAGCACCTTTCCCGAGGCGTCGCCGGCGAAATCCTCCGCCTTCCCGTGGATGAGCCCGCCGCCGATGTCGACCTTCTTCACGTTCACCGGCGCGAGGAGCTTCCCCGTGAAGCTGTCGTAGAAAGCCTGGGAGATGCCGTTCTTCGCGGGGTCATTGGTGACCATCTTTTTCAGCACCTCGAAGGAGCTGATGTCGGCGAGGTGGGCGTACGTCCGGTAGCCCTTGTCCCAGAGGGAGCGGAAGAACAGCACGCTGGTCTCCACGGGGTGCGGGGAAAAGACCGGCATCACCTCCAGTCCTTGCACCATGTTCCACCTGTCGAAGGCGAGGTCGCGCGGCTCGAAGTACTGGGAGAAGGTCGCCTCGTTGCGGCCGGTGAGCGCGGCGTACTTCTTCACCACGCTCGCCCGCACCTGGGGCGCGGCGAAGTAGGGGATGCGGTGGTCCGTCCGCACCAGGGAGGTGAGGCCGGCAAAGTGGTCGTCGTGCCCATGGGTGCAGAAGATGCCGGCCACCTCGTTGATGCTGATGCCCAGGGCCGTGAGGGTGTGCTGGATGCCCGGGCCGTGTCGATGAGGTAGATCCGGCCCTGGAAGCAGATCATGCTCCCCATGCACGGCCGGGTGACGTCCCAGCCGTCCCCCTCCCCGATGTGGACCACCGAGAAGTACTCGCGCCGCAGCGTGTGGGAGCCCAGCTGGTAGGTCGGGAGGTATTCCTCCGTGTCCCCGAGGTTCAGGTCCACGGTCACCGAGCTGCCGCCGTGGATGAACTCGTAGCGGTTGAAGCCGCGCCGGCGCACGAAGGCGCCGTTCCGCAGCTCCAGCGCGGGGGTGTCGACGATCCGCAGGTCCAGGAGATCTTCCGTGCGGCGGATGTTGTCGAAGGCGAACCAGCGCTTCACGCGGATCATGTCCTGCGCCAGCGCCTCCGGCGCCCGGATTCCGCCAGCTCGGCGAGCGTGGCCAGGCCGTAGGTCCCCCGGTAGATGTAGCTGCTCTGGCTCTTCACCTGGTCCTCCAGGCCGATGAGCATCGGCTTGCGCCCCGTGTTGTTGGGATGGCCGGGGAGGATCATGCCCTGCAGGTAGAGCATCTGCAGGACAGGGAACTCGGCCAGGTTGGAGAAGCTGCTCTTCTGGATGGTCGTGTCGGAGAGGAGGATCGCGTTGGGCCCCGACTGCGCCGTGACGCCGTCCCGTTCGCGCTCGGCGATGAGGCCGGACTTCATGAGATGCTTGACGCTGTCAGCAGGGCAGCCGCAGAGAACGAAGAGGTCTGCCTCGGGGATCTCCACCCAGTAGACCCCGTTCGTCACGCGCTGCTTTTGCATGGAGTCGGTGCCTCTCTGGGGGGCATGACGGCATTGTAGCGGCAGAGGAGAGATGGGGCAAGCCTGCCGATACTCGAAGGGAGACGGGAAGGGCCATGCACGTCCGCTGCGAGCGGGTTCGAATCGCCGCCGGCCGGTCCCCGCACGACCCGGCGGGTCTTCTCGGCGATCTGCGCCTCCTCGGAGAGCGCCGGGGGGAGACGATTGCGGCCGTGGACGAGGATTCAGGCACCGTGCTCGGCGCGCTGGGTCTCCATCCCGAGCGGGACGAGGGGGGCACGCTTTTCCGCCTGGACACGATCGGCGTTCATCCCGGTCATCGCGGTGAAGGGCTCGAGGAAGCCCTCATCGACGAAGCCGAAAAGCACCTGCGGGCGCACAAGTCTCACCGCCTGAAGTTCGGCACCAGCCCCCTCCTCACCGCGACCGCCGCGCTCTGGGTGACGCGATTCGGCACCCGTTATCGCTGGCGGGAGGGCGTGCGCACGCCCGAGGGTCAACCGTGGCCGTACGTCTCCTGCGAGTGCGATTTCGACGACCCTCTCGCGCGGCCCCTGGATCTCCGTGACGACGAGGCCGCGGAGCGGACCGTCCTGGACTGGACCGGGGGAATGCCTCGCCGTCGGGACGGGGTTGTGTACTCCGGACCGATCTCCGTGCTCCTTCCTGACCTCGACAGCGACTCCCTCGCGCAGTCTGCTGCCCGGGATTCCACCTTCCTTTCCACGCTCTTCGCAGTCTTTCACGAGCTCTACCATCACGGGTACGGCTTCGCCTGGTTCGACCGGCTGCGGCCCGTCGCCGGCGGCGGCGCCGATGCAGGCGCTCCCGCGTGGTACTACCTGATGCACCGGGTCGTCTCGTTCTGAGAAGGACGCGCGCGAGACTCCCATTGAACAGGGCGGCGGAGACGCGCTACACTCGACGAATGGATATTCCCAAGACATTCGAGCTGACGAGAAGCGAACGGGAGCTTCTCCTCAACATCCTGCACATCGCCCCGGACGTGGAGAAGAAGATCGTTGGATCGCGGATAGACGGAAACAGGTTTCACATCGAGTTCACGCCCTCGGAGCTCGAGGGACTGCTGAACGGTCTCACCTCCGAATCCCATGCCACCGACGACCGCACCATGGCGCGGGCGTACGAGGAGCTCCGCCAGAAGCTCGACAAGATAGGGGCCAGCGCCACGTAGGACTGCCGCATGGAAGGCGCCTGGCAGCTTCTCCTCGCTCTCTGCGCGCTGACGCTCGTCGCCTTCGTTGCTCTCCTTCTTGTCGTGCGCGCGTGGCTTCGCGAGCGGCGCCGCGCGCAGGCGCGCATCGAGGCGCTCATCAGCGGGCATGACAAGGGACTCCTGGAAGCGCGGAGGGAATCAGTTGAGAAGAGCAGGAGCTCCCTGAAGGGCCAGATCGCCGAGCAGATGGCGCCGCTCCTTCCCGGTTTCCGCTATCGACCCGCTGACGCCCGCTTTCTCGGTGATCCCGTGGACTACGTGGTGTTCAGCGGCTACAGCGACGTGCGGGACGAGGGCGCCGACGGCTCGGCGCTGGAAGTCGTTCTTCTGGAGGTGAAGCAGGGGTCCTCCGCTCTCTCGCCTTTCCAGAAGGCCATCGCGCGGTCCGTGGAAGAGGGAAAGGTGCGCTTCGAGCTCCTGCGCATCGCCGAGGACGGCGCGCTCTCCACCGAGGCGTGGCGGCCGCGGAAAAAGGGCGAGCTTCCCCGGTGAGGCAGCGCCTGCTCCCGCTTGCAGCGTTTCTGTTCCTGGCGGCCCACGGCTCCGCGGCCCAGTCCCCCCAGCAGCCCTCGGCACCCCAGAGGCCGGGGCGCGAGGTGAGCTTCGCCCCCTCCGAGATCAAGGACACCTTCTTCGCTTACGTCCTGGGCATCATCCGCGCCCAGTCCGAGGTGGACATCGACAACGCCGAGATGCGCGGCATCCTCGTCGAGTTGAAGTCGGCCCTGAGCCTGCCCTTCGATCTCATCACGCGCGTCACCCAGCACACGAACGAGGAGGACGGCACGCGCGCGGTCGCCATAGAGTTCAGCCGCAACGTCTCCATCCCCATTCCGTTCGCCCTGCTCTTCTACCACCCCGGGAGCATCGTCGCGTCGCAGACGGTGTCCTTCGACGAGACGACAGGTCCCGGCCCCGCGTACATCCTGACCCTGGCGGACGGGAGCATCCTGGTGGACATCGACGACTGGCTCGAGGTCCTCTTCCGCGCGTACATCGAGGACACGTGGATCCGGCACCTCGTCTTCTTCCCGTGGAACGGGCACTGGATCGGGCTCCTCGAGGGGACCGGGCGGCGGACGGGCCGCGAGATACGCGCCTACTTCGACTTCACGAAGAACAGCATCCTCTTTCCTACGCCCGCGCCGCTGGACGCCGCGGGAAGCGCGCTGTTGCCATAGCACGGCCGAAGGCCGTGCGAAAGGCGGGCGGAAGCGAGCCCCTAGCCAGGGACGGCGAGGGCGAGCCCTGGGCGGCAGCGATCCGCGAAGCGGATTCGCGGGAGCCCGAGCACAGGGATGTGCGGAAGCGAGCCCCTAGCCAGGGACGGCGAGGGCGAGCCCATAGCCCAGCCGCGCGTTAGCGCGGCGGGGCGGTTGCGGCGGTGCTCTCAGACCGCCCGCAGCGGCGTGAGCACCTGGCCCGTCGATTCGGCGGGAACCCCCGAGGCGTTCGCCTCGTCGGTATCGATGTGCATTTCCAGGACATACGACGGGCTCACGCGCACGAGAACCCCTTCGACGATGGTGGTGCGGTCGCCCACGAGCCGGACGCTCACCTGTGACCCGTTCGCGGTCCCGAACCGGTCGGCGTCGGCCGGTGCCATGTGGATGTGCCGCAGCGCGCGGATGAGCCCCCGTCCCAGGGTGATCTCCCCCTTCGGGCCGCGCAGCCTGATCCCGGGGGTTCCTTCGAGCTTCCCGGATTCCCGCACCGGTGCCTGGACGCCGAGGGCGAACTGGTCGGTGCCGGATATCTCCACCTGCGTTTCCTGCCGGAGGGGCCCCAGCACCCGCACCTTCTCGATGGTCCCCTTGGGTCCTGCCACGGCAACCGTCTCGTTGGCCGCGTACTGGCCGGGCTGGGCGAGGTCCTTGAGCCTCGTCAGCGCGCTGCCGCTGCCGAAGAGGGCCGCGAGCGCCGCCGCATCGAGGTGGACGTGCCGGGCGGAGACCCGGACCACGACTTCCTGCACGAGGTCATCCTTCTCCCGGCCCGACAGGATGTCGTCCGAAAAGCGTGACCAGCACGCCGCCTTGGGGTTTGCCCTGACCTGCGCAAGCGCCGATGCGACCCTCTCGTGCGCGAGCGGGCCGTACTCCTGCCGGAAGCGCTTCAGGAAGTCGAAGATGCGCTCGTGATCGCTCACGTAGCGCACCGGCATGGCATTCAGCGCCAGCGCGTACACGTTGCTCCAGCACTGGCTGCACGCGCACAGCGCGTCACCCCGTACGGCGGCGCTGGTCTCCTCGGCCACGATGAGCTCCATCACGTTGTACGGCGCGAAGCTCGATGCCGACGCGAGCCGCAGGGCACCGGCGCTGCGCACGAGCGCCAGGGACGCCGCCTGGCGCACCTTGTCGTGGTCCGCGACACGCAGCTCCGCGGCCGCCTCCTCCAGCGACTCGCCGGATGCGGCGGCCCGAGCGCGCACCTGCCGCTCGGACTCCGGCGTGATCCATCCCATGCCGCGGAGGACCGCGATGGAATCCGTGGCATCGATCACCTCGCTCGCCTGCGCCAGGAGCGCCGAGGTCACACGGTCGGCTTCCACCCAGCCGCGTCGCACGGCGATCTCGCCGAGCCGCGAATGCACGCCGGCTGCCGCGGTCTGCCGCTGCTCGGAAAGGAGAGCCTCCACCTGCTCGGCACGCAGCACACCGGAGGCCACCAGGTGCTCCCCGAGCTTCCGAACCGACCGTGCTTCGTCCATGCGCGTCTCCTTTCCGTCGATGGTGACCGGCGGCGCGTGAGCGGTCAAGCCGGCGATCCCCCGGCGTCGTGTCCGGGACTTGCGTCCTTCCTGTACGTCGGACTACCCTTTGCCCGTGAGAACGGCGTGACAGTGACGATAGCCTGCGGACAATTCGCCCCTGAGACAGGGGCAGTGAAGCGCAATGCCGATATCATGCGAGGTATGCTCTCCGACGCGGCACGCGCCGGCGCCGCCGTGGTGGTCTTCCCTGAGCTCTGCCTCTGCGGCTATCCCACGGCGGAGGAAGCGCCGGGCCTGGCGGTGAGCCCCGACGGCCCCGAGATCCAGGAGGTGCGCGCAGCGGCGCGGCAGGAACGCATCGCGACGGCCTTCGGCTTCGCCGAGAAGCGCACGGACGGCACTCTCTGCAACAGCATGGCCTACATAGGGCCGGACGGTTCTCTTGTGTCCGTCTACAGGAAGGTGCACCTCTGGGTGACCGAGAAGGCATGGGCGGTTCCCGGCAGCTCGCTCACGCCTTTCGACGCGCTTGGCAACCGGGCGGGTATGTGGATCTGCTATGACACCCGGTTTCCCGAGACGGCCCGGACTCTCGCCAGGGCCGGCGCCATCTATGGCCTCGCAGGCTCGGCCTGGTTCGGGCCGGGAGCCGAGTGGGAGCTCGCCCTGCGCTCCCGCGCGCTGGACAACGGGATCTTCGTCGCGGGAGCGGTCCTGCTGGGGAGCTTCGGCGCCGCCCCTTTTCGGGGGAGAGCCTTGTCGTCGACCCCCACGGCACCGTGCTCGCCCATGCCCGGCCCGGCCGGGAGGAGCTGATCCTGGCCGCGTGTGACGTGACGGTCGTGGATGCATTTCGTGCGCGCCTGCCCCTTTTTGACGACCTTCGCCCCGGCGCCTATGGCTAAACGGGCGCCCCGGATCCAGAAAGAGACGGACCTCGCCGGCCCCCTGTCCGCCCACCTCACGCGGCAGGGCTACACCGTGCGCAGCGAGGTGAAGGACTGCGACATCGCCGCGGTGAAGGGCGACGACCTCCTCATCATCGAGATGAAGAAGACCCTGAACCTGCCGCTCGTCGTGCAGGCGGTGCGCCGGCAGCGGCTCACCGACTCGGTCTACGTGGCGATCCCGCGGCCCGCCAACAAGTGGAAGTGGTGGAAGGAAAGCAGGGGAGCCCAGCACCTCCTGAGAAGGCTCGAGCTCGGCCTCATCCTCGTTTCCGTGGACAAGGGGAAGCCGCCGGTGGAGGTCATCTTTCACCCGGTGCCCTTCGCCCGGCGGAAGCGCGCGAAGTCGCGGCGCGCCGTGCTGGAGGAGATCTCCCGCCGGTCCGCCGACTACAACCGCGGCGGCAGCACCCGCGTGAAGCTCGCCACCGCCTACCGCGAAGACTCCATCTCCATTGCATGCTGCTTCCTGGCCGGAGGACAAAGGTCGCCGGGAGGCCTGCGCGCACTGGGCACCAGCCCGAAGACACAGGGCATCCTGCGCCTGAATCCCTACGGCTGGTTCGAGCGCGTGGCGCACGGCACGTACGGGCTCACCGCGCGGGGGGAGGCGGATCTCGCCGCCTGGCCCGAGCTGCGGCGCAAGTACCTGGCGGCTGCGCGGCGTGCCCTTCGGAAGGAGGCTGCCGCGCCCGCAAAGAAGCCGCGAGCCCGGCCCCGCCGCAGGACACCGCCGCAGCGCGGTGGAGTACCACCGCTGGATTGATCGTGACGGCATGCCGCGCTATTGTGGGGGCCAGGAGGCCAGCGTGACATTCGAGCGCATAGAAGGGGCGGACAGGGGTCACATCGTGCTCTATGCACTGAGCACCTGCATGTGGTGCCGCATGGCGAAGAACCTCCTCAAGGACATTGGCGTCGGGTACGACTACATCGACGTGGACTCCCTCCCGCCGGAAGAGAAAGACCTCGTCAAGAAAGAGGTCAAGAAGTGGAACCCCGACGGCTCCTACCCCACCATCGTGATCGATGACAAGGAGGCCCTCTCCGGGTTCGACGAGCAGGAGATAAGAGAGAAGATCAAGTGAGCCCCGAGGAGAGGCCCGAGGTCAGCCCGCAGGAGGTCCAGCGTCTCTTCGAGCGCCTCGACGAGGAGGCAGAGAGCGCCGGCTACCACCTCAACCCGAACAGGGAGTTCACCCTCGGCCTCATCGAGGGTATGCTCGTGAACGAGAAACGGTACGGCTACTGGGCGTGCCCGTGCCGTCTCGCCTCCGGAAAGAAAGTCGAAGACCTCGATATCATCTGCCCCTGCGACTACCGTGACGCGGACATCGCCCAGTACGGTTCGTGCTTCTGCGCGCTCTACGTCTCGCAGGAAATCAAGGACGGGAAGAGGAAAGCCACGCGCGTGCCCGAGCGTCGGCCGCCGGAGCTTCGGCCCGATGCGCGCGCGGAAGGACCGGCGCAGAGGATGAGCGGCGGGCCGGGGACCGGCCCCGCGCTGCCCGACCTTTCCGGATTGCGCTATCCGCTCTGGCGCTGCCGCGTGTGCGGCTATCTCTGCGCCCGCGACCAGCCGCCCGAAGTCTGCCCCATCTGCAAGGCGAAGAAGGATCGATTCGAGAGATACGCGTAGCCTGTCTTTTCCTTGACACCACCGGCCAAATGAAACAGCCTCGGCCCTGATGGGAGGATGCAGGCGTGATTCCGGAACGACGTGTCCGTCCACAGCCCCTGGTACGCGGAGGACTGATGCCCATGACCTCCCGCGAGCGGGTCATGGCGGCTTTCGCGCACGGGTCGCCCGACCGCACGCCGGCGTTCGAGTACGTGCTGCTGCCGCCCCTGTCCGACCTGTTCCTGGGTCGACCCTACGCGGGCGATGACGCTGTCTTTCTGCGACTTGTCGCCGAGTGCGGCTGGGAGGCAGCCGTGCAGCGGAACGCGATTGACCGCCTGGACCTGGCGGAGGCCCTGGGCCACGATCTCCTGTACGCGTGGCCTCCCCCGAAACCGATTCTGCCGGAGCGCCATCGCGACGGCTCTGATTCCCGTGCTGCCCTGCCCGACGACCCTGTCGAGCGGCTCCGGGAGCGCAATCGGCGCGCGGCAGAGGCAGGCACCGATCCCGACGAGGCGCAGTTGCTGCTGTTCGTGCGGCTGCGCGAGGCAGTGCAGGTTCGCCAGCTGGATCTCCCCATCCTGGCGCCTGCCTACGCCCACGGGGTGTGGACAGACACCGACCTCATGGAATCCATGGCCATTGCCCCCGATGTCGCGGCCGAGCACTTCCATCGAGCCACTGCGCGCATGCTCGGCCTGGCCGCCCGCTACGGGGAGATCGGCATCGACATCGTCGGGGTGGGAGGCGACTTTGCGGGCAATCGTCCCCTCATTTCGCCGGAAGCTTATCGCCGCTTCATCGTGCCGGAAGTCCGCGCTGTCGCCGAGGCCGTGCATGCTCTTGGCATGCGCGCGATCAACGCGAGTGACGGCGACCTCTGGTCCGTCATGGATGATTTCCTGGACGGCTGCGGGGTCGATGGCTATCTGGAGATCGATGCCCAGGCCGGCATGGATCTGCGCAGGCTCAAGAGCTCCTACGGCCAGCGGTTCACGCTTTTCGGCAACATGGACTGCGGCACGCTGTTGAGCTTTGCCAGCGTTGAGGATATCACGCTCGCCACGCGAGCATGCCTGGCAGCGGGGAGGGAAGGGTCGCCCGGGGGCCACATCTTCTGCGCGAGCAACGCCATCACCGCCAGTGTGCCAATGGCGAGCTATCTCGCCATGATGAGGGAGTACCGGAGGTTCTTCGGGCTACCGGCGACTGCTGCCGGCTCGAGTCGGTGATCGTCCGCGGGAGTGGCGATAGCATACGTTCATGCCTCGTATCTCCCGAATTCCTTCCCCGCTTCGTACAGAGCCTCGACATTTTCGATGGGCGTACGCGGGGCGAGGTTATTGGCCTCCTTCAGGATGAAACGCCCACCGCTCATCACACCGGACTCGCAGATGCGGCGAATCTCATTCCGAATCTCAGCGGGGCTCCCTTCCCTCAGGAGCATGACCGTCGGCCCGCCCTGGATCTGCACGTCCGGACCCAGTTCCTGGCGCAGCTTTCCGTGATCGACGGGGAAACCCGTGTCGAACGATTGCACGTTGAGATTGTCCCTCAGGAATCTGAAATGCCGGGTCGCGTTCCCGCACAGGTGGATGGAAACGGGACCGCCGTCGCTGAACTCCTCGATGAGCCTTTTGTGATACGGAAAGACATGCTTCTCATAGTCGCTCGTGGAGATCAAGGCGATGGCATCATCGGCGAACCCCCACTGGGGCATCTTGAAACGGCCCTTGTCCGGTGAATCCGGTATCCGCTTCCATCGCCATTCGCGGATGGCCTTCATCCGACGGATGGTGTTCTCCGTCACGAACCTCATGAGCTCATGGAAGTAGCGCGGGTCATCGTGCATATCGATGCAGACCTCGGCGGCGCCGCGCAGCTTGTAGGCGACATCGAAAGGGCCGTCGGTGCCTTCACCAGGAATCGTCGTCGGCGGATGGACGGGCAGGCCGTCTTTTTCCATCGAGGGGCACGTGGCCTGCATGTAGTCGAAAAACTCCATCCCCCGTGCGAGCAGATTGCCGAAAAGCGGATCGGGCTCTCTGAGCCGGCTCAGTTTCATCTTGTCGGCCTTCAGTATCTCGCTCGTATCCGGGACGTCATTGCCGAAGTAGTTGAGCGGACAGCCGAACCACATCGCCTCGTACGAGTTCTGGAAATCGATGCTGACCTGCCAGCCGTTTCGGGGACTCCCCATTTCCAGGTCGCAGACCAGATTGTGCCGGACCCATTTCTGGTAGGCCAGTTGGCAGTCGATCTGTGCCTGCGGATTCTTAAAAAAATCTTCGAACGTGTATCGCGTATCATTGACTTCCGGATTGTTGAAGAAATTCCGGATGCTCCCCGCAACGGTGATCGGCACACGATAGGGTGTGCGCCGGTTGTACGCCTCCCAAACCCTTTTCACCTCGTCGTTATGCTGATCGAAATCGATGGTACGTTTCAAAAAGCTGGCCATGTGGTGCGTCCTCGAGCATAGTTGAATCCACTGCATCGCGCAATGAAGTCTCTGCGCCCGGCTTGCCACCGACCTCGGGCAGATGTGGAGCAAGGAGGCCGGCGCGCACCGCTGCCCGTCCAGCCTGCTTCTCACTGTGATCAGCGACATATGCCTCGCCGAAATCTGGTCCCGCTACCGCTGCAAAAGCGTCCGGCATTTTGATGGGTCGCTTCAGCCCCGAGTATCTCGGCTGCCTCCCACAAGCGCGGCGGGACTCAACCCGGCAGTGAAGGCGTGCGCAGGGAGGCTTCCTCCCGGTCCCTGTCGATCATCAGCTCGATACGGTGTTCCGTCGCCGCCCTGCCCTCGGAGCCGACGAGGGACACCAGCTCCGTGAACGCTGCCTTGTCTGCAAGCCGGCGCAGGAAAGGAAAATCGCGCTTGAGCACGCGGTACCCCCAGGCCGGGTCGAGCTTCATGCTCGCCGCGCGCGAGCTGCCGCGCGGGCCGCTCTCCAGGCTGCGCAGGCGCCGGTACTCCCGGTCCACCTCGCGGCTGACGCCTTTTCCGGCGATCCTCCGCACGAGGTCCATGCGCACCAGTTCCATCTTGCGATCGAGATTCGTGCCGCTCTTGAACGACACCGGCAGCGGGATGGGAACGAGCATCTCGCCGTCCGACGTGTACGAGGTCATCCCGTCGGTATAGAACCCCTTCTCCAGCAGCACCGGCGTCGAACGGGGGAAGAAGCGGAGCTTGCGGTACTCCTCGATGCGCTCCTTGACGCGGCCTATCTCCGCCTGCAGCGAGGCGGTTCCCGGCTCTGCCGCGAGCTTCGCCTCCAGCTCGGGGAGAAGCTCCTCCTCGAGGTAGAGAACGGCCTGCGACAGGGGAAGCTTCATGGCACGCGACGAGTATGTCACCTCGTCGCCTTCCTCGATGCCGTACGGCGGCTGCTCGGGATGTTCCCGCACCATTGCCGGGAACAGGAAGAGAAGCGCCGTGCGCACGAAGGGGGGGAACCTTTCGAGGGCGAGGGGCGGATAGAGGTCGTCCTCCGCGAAGTACTTGCGGATGGAAGCGGCCACGCTGCGCGAGAGGATCCTGCGCCGGCGCTGGTCGCCCTGCGTGGTCTCCAGGAATCCCCCGCCGCCGGACACCAGGAACTCTTCCATCAGGCCTTTCACCGCTGCAAAGAGGGGATTCGCCTCGATGACGCCCTTCTGGTCTTCGGAAATGTTTTCCGAGAGGAGGCTTTCCACGAGCCGCATGGCGGAAAGGCCCTTCTCCGCGACGGCGGCGCGAAGACGGTCGGTCTCCGCGGGGACGGGATGGGCGGCGCCACGCGAGGAGAGACGCCGCATGTAGTGCAGGCTCAGGGTGAGTCGTATGCGCGCGAGGGAAAGGACGGCATCGATGTCGCGCAGCCCGGAGTACCGTTCCTCCGTGCCGCGAACCTCGGATGCGAGCCGTGACTCCTCGTCGAGAAGCCTCGTCGTCTCGGCGGTGAAAAGCTCCTCTGGCACGGCGTTCATGATGAGGCTCCTGTATCCAGTATAAGAGCTCCCCGGAGCTTTTCCAAGGCGGGCTTCCGTACTATAGTTGCCTCCACATGGAACGCTCTCGCGGGGCAGCGGCAGGACGTGGACGGACTTTTGCCGCCCTCACGTATCCCAACTACCGTTTGTGGTTCTACGGCCAGATGACCTCCCTTTTCGGCACGTGGATGCAGTCCACGGCCCAGGGATACCTCGTCTACCAGCTCACGGGGTCCGAGGCCTATCTCGGCTACGTCGGCTTCGCATCGGGAGCCGCGACGTGGCTGTTCACGCTCTACGGCGGGGTGATCGCAGACCGCATCCCGCGGCGCACGCTGCTCATCATCACGCAGACGCTCTCCATGCTCCTCGCCTTCGTGCTCTCCGCGCTGGCGTTCACGCACGTGGTCGCGCCGTGGCACATCATCGTGCTTTCCTTCCTCCTGGGGACGGTCAACGCGTTCGACGCCCCCGCGCGGCAGTCCTTCGTGCTGGAGATGGTGGACAAGTCCGTGCTCGTGAACGCCATCGCGCTGAACTCCACGATGTTCAACACGGCAATGGTCGTCGGCCCGGCGATCGGGGGCATCGCCTACGCCCTCTTCGGGCCCGGCTGGTGCTTCGCCATCAACGGCGTGTCCTTCATCGCTGTCATTGCCGCCCTCGCTGCCATGAAGCTCGCACCGCGCGCCGTCCTGATCAGGACCACCGGTGCCGTGGCCGAGCTCCGGGACGGCCTGCAGGCGGTCGTCAAGGACAAGCGCATCCTGGCCGTTGTGCTCCTCATGGGCGCCATGAGCCTCTTCGGAGGGTCGTTCGCGACACTGATCCCGGCCTGGGCCGTGCAGGTCCTCAAGGGAGACGCGACCACCAACGGGTTCCTGCAGTCCGCGCGCGGCATCGGCGCGCTGGCCGCCGCGCTGTTCATCGCCACCTACGCCCAGAGACTCAGGCGCGGGCGCGTCCTGACCTACGGCAGTCTCGCCTTCCCGCTGCTCCTCGCGCTGTTCTCCCTCACGCGAGGGCTGGGCCTGTCGCTCACCCTCCTGGTGGTCGTGGGCGCCGCGAACATCATGGTGAACAATCTCGCCAATTCCGTGGTGCAGACGCTGACGCCGGACGCCCTGCGCGGCCGCGTGATGAGCATCTACATGTTCTCCTTCTTCGGCTTCATGCCCCTCGGCGCGCTCATCGCCGGCGTCGCGGCCACCGTCATCGGCGTGCCCCTCACCATCCTCATCGGCGCGGCGGGCACACTCGTGTGCGCCGCCGCGGTCGCACTGGCCGTGCCCTCGCTGCGGAGAAGCGCCTGAGATGGAATGGTTCAACCGCGTCGTCCTGGGAGAGATGCACCGCCTCATGGACTCCGCGCGCGCGAACTACGGCGTGGACCCCGTCGTCTTCCTCGTGATCTACCTCGCGTCGGTCCCGTTCTTCTACTACTCGATCTTCCGCATGGTGCAGGGGCTCGCGAAGCGCCGCCAGAACGAGATCATCACGTGGAGCATGGTCTTCCTCGCCGCCACCGCGGCGCCGTTCCTCTACGTGCTCTTCTTCGGCCGCAACCTTCCGTGGTGGGTGTACGTCGTCATCGCCGCGCTCATCGGCCAGGGCGTCTTCTCCCTCGTGCGGCGCCTGCGGGGCAGGAAGGCCGACGCGACGGAGGGCCCCGAGGCCGGGGCCAGCGGGGCCGGCGGCGTCACCGCCGGCGCGCCTGCCGAGGCGAAGGAAAAAGCAGACCGGGAGGCGTGAAGGCAGGTCGCCGTCACGGCTTCCTTGCGTCCACCTCGAGCCTGACCATCTCCACGACCGCGCGGCCTTCCGCGTCGAGCGGGTGGCGGGACAGGTAGATATCGACCGCGGCGGCGATGAACTC
The DNA here is from genome assembly GCA_963768665.1 of uncultured Spirochaetota bacterium. Taxonomy (GTDB): domain Bacteria; phylum Spirochaetota; class Spirochaetia; order SZUA-6; family Fen-1364; genus Fen-1364. Next base: position 36,443 of record CAVYIU010000015.1, read on the forward strand.
CTCGCGGCGCTCCGCGGGAACCTTCTCGGTGTACGGCAGCCACGTGGTGCGGATCCACGACGCAAGGCCGGTGCGGCCCTGCTGGTGCATGGCGCGAGGAACGAGCTCGATCCGCCGCGGCTCCAGGCCCGCCTCGCGGCACCACGGGGCGTACTGTTCCGGCCCGTAGAAGCCCCACGGGAACGCGAAGCCCTTGAAAAAGCCCTGCCACGCGGCGGACCGGATCATCTCGCCTGCAACCGCGAAGATTTCCTCGCCATTCCCCCTGCCCCCGAACTGGAAGAGCAGCCGCCCCCCGGAGCGCAGCGCGCGGGCGACGCCGCGGAGGACCGGGCGGTGATCGATCACCCAGTGCAGCGTGGCGTTGGAGAACGCCACGTCGAAGCGGTTCTCGAAAGGGAGGGAACGGGCGTCGGCGATCTCGAATGCGAGGTTGGGGTGATCCTGTGTCTCCCATGAGCGCCGCGCCGCGCCGACCATGTCCGCCGAGCTGTCCACTCCCGTCACCCGGCCGCGGGGAACGCGGCGCGCGATCTCCACGGTCACCTTGCCGTCCCCGCACCCGATGTCCAGGACCGTCTCTGCGCCCTGCAGCGAGAGCTTGTCGATGAGCTCGAGCGCCCAGGACTGCTGTGCAGCGGAGCTGCGCGCGTAGTCCGCGGCGTCCCAGCGGTAGCCGCTGCTCATGCGGGGCTCGCGGCGATCCGCCGCACGGCGTCCACCAGCGTGTCCACTTCGGCGCGCGTGGTGTAATGAACCGCTCCCACCCGGACCATGCCGCCGGCTTTTTCGAGCCCCAGCTTCCCCGTCACCTCGGGGGCATAGTAGTTGCCGTTCCAGGCGTTGATGCCGGAGGCGCGGTCCAGCTCCTCGCAGATCGCGCGCGGATGCCGGCCTTTCAGGGTGAACGAGAACGTTGGAACACGCCGCCCGAACCGGGCAGTGTCAGTGATGCCGTGAATGGTGAGGCCGGGGATTGCCGCCAGGCCGTCGCGCATGGCAAGGGAGAGCGTGGCCTCGTACTCACGGATGGCTGTCATGGCTGCCCGCAGCACGGCAGGGCGCGCGGCCGTGCCGCCCGGAGCCGATGCGCCGCCGAAGGTGCGGCCCACCCACTCGAGGTACTCCACCGCGCCCAGGACCCCGGCGATCGACTCGAAGCTCTGGGTGCCTGTCTCCCACTTTTCCGGCGGGACGTCGCCGGCCGGCCGGACCTTGTAGGCGGCCAGCCGCTCCATCAGGTCATAGCGTCCCCAGAGCACGCCAGCGTGGGGCCCGAAGAACTTGTATGCCGAGCAGGCAAGGAGGTCGCAGCCGAGCGCCTGCACGTCGACGGGCCCGTGCGGCACGAAATGGACGGCATCGACGAAGCACAGGGCACCCGCCTCGTGGGCGATGCGCGCCGCCTCGGCAACCGGATTGATCGTGCCCGACGAGTTGGAGGCGCATCCCACCGCGACGATCCTCGTGCGCCGGGTGACCTGGCGGGATAGCTCCTCCACGCTCCATGCGCACTCGGATGGATCGAAGTCGACCCACCGCACCGTGCAGCCGCGGTCGCGCGCGATGAGCAGCCAGGGGGAGATGTTCGCGTCGTGATCGAGACGGGTCACCACGATCTCGTCGCCCGCGGCGAGGCCGGCGGCGAGGCTGCGCGACACGTGCAGGGTCAGTGACGTCATGTTCTGGCCGAAAGAGATCTCCTGCGGCCGCGCGGCGCCGAGGAGATCGGCCATGGCGGCGCGCGCCTCCCGGACCATCGCGTCCGATTCGCGGCTGGCGCGGAACACACCGCCGTGGTTGGCATTGCGCTCCACGAGGTAGTCGCTCATGCGCTGCAGGGATTCTCTGGCGATCTGGGTCCCCGCGGGGTTGTCGAAGAAGATCGGTCCCCCCGGGCGGATCGCGGGAAAATGCCGGCGCACCACGGCAGGATCAAGGCGCGCTTGCGCTTTCGCCGTCTGCTCCGCAGCCGGCTGTCGCGCGAGGCCTCCATGCCGCGCACGCGCGGCAGGCCTGCGCGCGCTTTCGCCATCCATGGCTATATATCCCTCCAGCGCCTGCACGCGGCGAAGTGCCCGGGCCCGGCGTCCTCCAGCTCGGGCTCAGCCATCTCCCAGCAGGCGCGCTGCGCGTAGGCGCAGCGGGGATGGAACCGGCATCCCGCCGGGATGTCGGCGGCGGAGGGGATCTCGCCCTTGATGGGCAGGTTCTTGATCACGTTCTGCTTGCCCGAGACCGGCTCGCACACAGCGTCGATGAGCGCCTTGGTGTAGGGATGGCGGGGCGAGTCGATCACGTCGTCCGCCGGCCCGATCTCCACGATCCTCCCGAGGTACATGACGGCGATCCTGTTGGTGAAGAAGCGCGCGGTGGAGATGTCGTGCGTGATGTAGAGGATGGAGAGCTCCATCTCCTGCTGGACGGACTTCATCATGTGAAGGATCTCCGCCCGGGTGGAGAGGTCGATCATCGAGACGGGCTCGTCGGCCACCATGATTTTCGGAGAGAGGATCAGGGTCCGCGCGGTGGCGATCCTCTGGCGCTGACCTCCCGAGAGCATGTGGGGATAGCGCTCCATGAAGTCTTCCACCGGCGTCATCTTCACCTTCTCCATGACCTTGCGGATGAGCTCCATCCGTTCGCTCCGTGTCGCGCCGACGCCGTGGATGAGGAGCGGCTCCTCCAGCACGTCACGCGCCTTGAAGCGCGGGTTCAGCGACGCGTAGGGGTCCTGGTAGACCATCTGCACCTGCCGGCGGTACGCGATCTCCGCCGCGCGGTCGGCCGCCACGGCGTCGTGCCCGTCCACGCTGATGGTTCCGGCCGTCGGGGTGATGAGCTTCATGATCATCTTGCCCGGTGGTCGTCTTTCCGCACCCGGACTCGCCCACCAGCCCGAGGATCTCGCCGCGGCGCAGCTGGAAGCTCACGCCGTCCACCGCCTTCACGACGACGCGGTCGCCCCGCGCCACCTCGGCGAGCCTGCGCCTGACCTGGAACTCCTTGCGGAGCCCGCGCACCTCGAGGATGGTTTTCTTGTCAGCGGTGACATCAGGAGCGCGCATACGCGGCATCCTCCGTCGCCTTCCAGCAGGCGACCGTGTGGTCCTTCTCGACGAGCGTCACGGGCGGCTCGCTCGTGCGGCATTTCCCCTTCGCGAACGGGCAGCGCGGGGAGAAGCGGCACCCGCTCGGCGGGTCGACCAGGTCGGGGGGAGCGCCGGGGATGAAGGCAAGCTCACTCACCTTGCGTTTCAGCCGCGGGGTGGCGTTGAGGAGCTTCTGCGTGTAGGGGTGGAGGGGGCCCCGGGCCCCGAAGACCTGCTCGTTCGTGCCGATCTCCGCCACCTTGCCCGCGTACATGACCATGATCCTGTCGGCGATCTCCGCCTCCGTGGCGAGGTCATGCGTGATGAAGACGTAGGAGAGGTTGAGGCTCTTCTTCAGCGCCTTCACGAGGTTGAGGATCTGGGCCTGCACGATGACGTCCAGCGCCGTGGTGGGTTCGTCCATGACGATGACCTTCGGCTCGAGGAAGAGCGCGATGGCGATGACGACCCTCTGCTTCATCCCGCCGGAAAGCTCGTGGGGGTAGCGGCCGAGGATGTGCTCGGGGAGGCCCACCATCCCGATGTAGTGCTTCATGAGGGAGTCGGCTTCCTGTCCTGCCATGCGCCGGGTCTCGGCGTGCTCCCGGAAGGTCTCCTGCATGAGCGCGCGGATGGTGTAGACCGGCGTGAGGCAGTTCATCGCTCCCTGGAAGACCATCGAGATCTTCGACCAGCGCACGTGCTGCCGCAGGTCCCTGTCCCGCATGCCGACGATCTCGGTGCCGTCCAGCATGATCGAGCCGCCGACGATCCGTCCCGGGGGAGAGGGCATGTTGAGGAGGGCGACACCGGTGGTGGTCTTTCCACACCCGGATTCGCCCGACGAGGCCGAGGGTTTCCCCGGTGGCGAGGTCGAAGCTCACCCCGTCCAGGGCGCGCACCACGCCCTTGGAGGTGAAGTAGTGCAGCGTGAGGTCGCGGACGGTGAGGAGGGGATCTGCCATGGACGTCACCTGGTCTTCAGCTTGGGATGGAGGATCTTGTCGAGCGCCGTTCCGAGGAACGCGAAGGACATGCCCATGAGTGCGATCATGAGCCCCGGCGGTATGACCCACCACCAGAGCTTGTTGATGACCGCCCCGCGACCCAGGGCGTCGTGCAGCAGCTGGCCCCACGTCACGATGGTGGCGTCTCCGAGCCCGAGGAGGCTGACGCTCGCCTCGTAGACGATGACGCCCGGGATGGCGAGCGCCATGACGGCGAAACTGTAGGGCAGGAGGATGGGAATGATGTGGTGGAAGATGATCCACAGGCGCCGGCCGCCCAGGGCGCGGGAGGCCTCCACGTAGGTTTCCTCGCGGATCTGCAGCGCCATGCTGTAGACGGGCTTGTACGGCCCGGTCCAGAAGAAGAGGCAGATGATGATGATGAGCGTCCAGATGCTGGGCTTGAAGATCGCCGAGATGACGATGAGGAACGGCAGCACGGGCAGGAGGTAGATGAACTCGTAGAGCCTGTTGAGGATCCAGTCCACGGCGCCGCCGAAATAGGCCGCCATGACGCCGAGCACCACCCCGACCAGCACGGTGATGATGGAGGTGAGGATGCCGATGATGAGGGCCCAGCGGATTCCCACGATGAGGCCGGTGAAGATGTCTCTCTTGGAGAGATCCGTCCCCATGACCCCGGCGACGCGGCCCGAGACCACGGCCGTGGGCACGGCGAGGGCCAGGTCACCCGTCACGAGCAGCGCCTTCACGGTGAGGGTGTAGTTTCCCTTCAGCGGCTTCGGGGCGCTGACGACGGCCGCGTCCATCTTCGAGAAGAGGATGGTCACGGTCTTCACAAGGTCGGAGGTGAGCGCGGAGGCGATCTCCGCGTCCTGCGCCCGCACGAACTCGATCACCGCCTGGCTGCAGTCGTTGGAGATGCTGAGCCGCTGCGGGGTGCCCTTGGCGACGTTCAACGTCTCGTGCGCGAGGTCGGCGACGAGGCCGTCGGGACGGGTGAGGGAAAGCTGGACCGGGATCTGCCCGTCGCCCTGGAAGCTGAACACGATATCGCGCGGCGACAGGTCGTAGTTGTAACGATACGTGTACGTGTAGGTCAGGACCCGCGACCCGTTGTCGTATTTCTCCTCGGAGGCGGTGGGCGCACCGAGCAGCGAGGACACCGCGGACTTCTTCGTCACCCACGGCAGGGCGTTGGTCCACACCGGGGGCGAGGCGAGGGAGTTGTCCTGCCAGAAGTTGATGTCGCGCCAGTGGTGGGTGGCTCCCGGGAAGGGAACGATGGACGGGCCGATCAGCGCCAGCACGACGAAGACCACGAGGATCGCCAGCCCTACCAGACCCGTCTTGACCTTCGAGAACTCCTGCCAGAAACCGCGCAGGCTTTCGAGGAAATCGCTCGTTTTCGCCTTCATAGTCTCCCGCCTACCTTGATGCGCGGGTCAAGGAGCCCGTAGATGATATCGAGCAGGATGAAGCCCGACCATGTTGAAGAGCGTCTCGATCGCCAGCGTCGCCATGAGGATCGGCACGTCGTTCTGCTGGACGGCCACGAAGTAGAGGTTGCCGATGCCGGGCCACCCGAAGATCCCCTCGACGATGATGTTGCCCGCGATGGAGGAGAACAGGCCGAGGACGGCCAGCGTCATGATGGCGGGCATCGCCGTGCGCAGGGTGTGCCCGAACAGCACGCGCCTCTCGGACACGCCGCGCGCCCGCGCCGCCATCACGTAGTCCTCCTGCAGGTTGGAGAGCACGATGTTGCGCGTGAGGTAGGCAGTGCCCCACACGCTCAGGATCACGAGGGTGAGAAGAGGCAGGGAGAGGTGCCACAGGAAGTCCACGGCGCCCGCCATCCCGTGGGGAGCGGGGTTGATGTGCAGCCCCCCGGAGGGAAAGAGCGGAATGCCGTAGGAAAAGCCCATGATGAAGATGAGGCCGAGCCACCAGCTCGGCAGGCCGTTGGAAATCATCGTCACGGCGGAGGAGAACCGGTCCAGCGCGCCGTTGGGCCGCTGGGCCATGTAGAGCCCCAGGGCCACCCCGAGGAGGGTCGTCAGGATGACCTCCGTGGTGAACAGGACCACGGTGCGGGGAAGCGCCTCGAGGATGATGCCCATGACGAGGCGGTCGCCGTTGGCGGCCTTCATCGTCGTGGCGTTCCCATAGTCGAACTCCAGCGTCCGCACGGCGCGCCAGAAGATCCTGCTGGGAATCGGCTCGTTGAGGTGGTACTGCCGGTACTTCGCCACGCGCCGCTGGGACAGGTAGGTCTGCAGCTGGTCTTTCGAGAGGTTCTTCTGGAGCCGCACCTCCTGGCTCAGCTGCTCCTCGATCTGGGAGCGCAGCGTCTGGTCAGCGACGTTGATGAAGAGCGCGGAGTACACGAAGACCATGACGACGTACATGAGGATCCCGTAGAGGACCCGCTTCAGGATGTACCGGGAGAACATAGGTTGTCCTGTGTCGGCAGAAGTCGGGCGCCCCGGCCGCGGCTGATCGCGGCGCGGGGCACCCTTGTGCAACGGGGCGGTCTACAAAATGATGACGTTCGACGTCGAAACGGCCGGCGCTTCGGTGCCGAAGGATGACTCGACCACGAGCGTGTAGCTGCCCGGCTTCAGCGAGTCCAGGTCCTTGGCCGGGATGACGGCCTGGAAGCTGCCCGCCTTCACGAGCGTCCCCGTGTACGAGGTCTCCTTGTCGCCGATGAGCGTCACCTTCACGGTGGCCTTTGCGGCGGCGGTGGCCTTGTTCGAGGGATACGCCACGTCCGCGATGGTGAGCCCGACGCTCATGCTGCTGCCCTTCGTGTAGGCGGGAACGTTGACCGCGTCCACGCGCGAGAAGTGGGTGGCCAGGGTCGTCGTCCAGGAGCCCTTGGCGTACGGGAACGTTGCATCGCGGTTGGCAAGCATGACACCCGCCTTGTTCGCCGCGTCATACGAATCAAGAACGAACGCGCCGTTGGAGATGTACGCGTGACCGTGCTTGTCGATGAACGCGACGGCGAGCTTGTAGTCCGCGACGGCCTGCGCCGGCGTGACGAAGCCCTGCAGGGCGGTGGGAACGTGCTCCTTGGTGATGAAGTCCTGGAGCTTCGCCTTGATGTCAGCAACGCACTTCTGGCTGAGGAGGTCCACCTCGGTGAAGTCGCCGTTGTCGTTGTACACGTACTGCGTGCCGGAGGCAGCCCCCTCGGACACCATGGACTTGAGGGCATCCAGGATTTCCCAGGGCACGATAGTGCCGTAGTTGTTCGCCTGCACCATCAGCGTGGGGGACAGGAGGCTGGCAAGCTGCTGCTGGTCCACCGGGTAGTTCGTGTCGGCGTACGCGGTGATCGTGCCGTCCGCGTTGAACACGAAACCCTTGGTGAGGCTCAGGCCCGGGTTCTTCGGGCCGGCGTATGCCTCCTCGTACACCTTGTCGTTGTCACCCTTCTTCAGGGCGACGTCGTAGGGGAACGACAGGGCGTAGCGGTAGTCGTTGATGTCGACCGCCCGGCCGTCATGCCACTTCCCGTACTTGAACTTGAACGTCGCCACGCTGTACGCGGTGATGGGAGCCGTCGCCTTCACGTAGTCGTACGCGGAGCCGTCACCCTTCAGGTCGGAATAGGTGTAGCCGGATTCCCACTTCTGGTCCCGGGAGTTCCACAGGACCGCGGTGGCCGGCACCGCGAGCTTCCCGACGAGCTTGCCGCTGGGGTCCGTGGCGACCGACGTCTTCAGGCCGGTGTAGTCCGCCCTCAGGTTCATCATGATGCCGGTGACCGGGTTGGCCTCGAACTCCTGGTCCGAGAGGCCCTTCAGGACGCCCGATGAATACGTGTCAGCGGCGCCGTCGGGTCCGATGGGGTCCCAGGGGAACGTGAAGTACGTGGACTGGGAGGAGAAGTCCGTCATCCTCAGTACTTTCAGGCCCTTGTCAGTCCCGCTCGCCTCCGGCTTCACGTCGGCCGTGAGGAGCGACCACTTGTCGATGCCGTCGCCGATGCCCCATGCCATGCGGGCAGCGTTGAACCGGTCCTTGTTGCTGGCCTGGTAGGTGACCTGCGCCCCGACGAACACGCGGACGGCCTCCTTGAGGCCGATCTGCACCGTCTGGGTCAGGTCAGAATAGTACTCCGCGGCATCCTTCACCTTGCCGTTGTAGGCGTCGCTGGAGAGCTTGTCGGCCTGGTCATTCTGGTAGTTCCACCAGCTGGTGTTGCCGCCGCCGGGCATGTTGGACTGCCAGGGAGCATACATCTGCGCGATGGGGCTCTCCCAGAACGCGTAGGTCTGTCCGCCGCCCCAGCCCTCGGTGTACATGTTCCAACCGTAGTCCTTGGGATCCTTGTTGCGGTAGGTCGCGAACGCCTTTGCGCGCTCGTATTCCAGGCGGTTCACCTTGATGCCGGCCTTCTCGATCTGGTCCGCGACATAGCGGCCCTCGGGGAGGCGGAGCGTGGGGTCGTCCACCCGGATGATGAAGTTGATGGTCACCGGGTCGCCGTTGTACGTCCACCACTGGTCGCCCTTCACGAGCTTGCCCTTGTTCTCGGCAAGGTTGGCGGCATCGGTCATGGCGGCCGTGATGTCGGCGATGGCCTTCTGCTCGTTGCCCGTCGCGGTGAAGCCGAACTTGCTGGCAATCAGGTCATAGCGGGACGCGTTGGGCTGACCCGCGATCACGGGGGTGTACATGGGAACGCCCGCGCCGACCATGATCTGGTCGACGACCTGCTTCCGGTTGATGAGGAAGTTCATCGCGTAGCGGACCTTCTGGATGGCAAAGGGGTTGAAGTACGTTTTCCCATCGTTTGCCGTGAAAGAGTACGGGGCCGCGTTGGGGATGGGGTTCATGAGGAGGGAGACGTAGAACGCACCTGCCGCCGTATAGGGGTCCAGCTTGGACTTCACGTCGTCAGGGAGACCTGCCCACGCCGCGCCGTCCGTGCTGTACCGCCAGAGATCGCTGCGGCCTTCCGCGACGTCTTTCACGCCGACGTCCTGCTGGCTGCGGGCGTTAAAGAGGATCTTGTCCACGATGGGGCCCTTCGCCTGCGCCGAAAGCAGCGAAGTGGCCGCGAGGACAAGAATGAGAATGAATAGGATTCTCTTCATTCGGAATGCTCCTTTCTTTCGCGGTGAGATTGAAACAACCTACCATAGTACATATCCGGAGGCAAGACAAACCTTCCCGATCGCCCGCCGGCAGGGCCCTTTTCCTTGCGCGCGCGGTGTCTTCCCGGTATAGTCGGTCCATGGAGACCATGAAGAGGACGGTGACCTGCGGCGCGCTGCGCGCCGCGGATGCGGGCACGGTGGTGACGCTGAACGGCTGGGTGCATCGCCGCCGCGACCACGGGGGAGTCCGGTTCTACGACATACGCGACCGCTACGGCCTCACGCAGGTGGTGGTCGACGCCGACGCGGCGGAGGGCCTGCGCGCCACCAGCGAACAGCTGAAGTTCGAGTACTGCATCGCCGTGGAAGGCCTCGTGCGCGCGCGGCCGGGCACCATGGCCAACCCGAACATGCCCACGGGCGCCATCGAGGTGCAGGCGAAGAAGATCACCATCCTCAGCAGGTGCGACGTGCTCCCGTTCATGATCGATGACCGCGCCGACGCGAAGGAGGACACGAGGTTCGCCTACCGCTACCTCGACCTTCGCACGGGCACCATGCAGCGCAACATCGCCCTCCGCCACCGCGCGGCCTTCGCCACGCGCGAATACCTCGTGGGCAAGGGGTTCTACGAGATCGAGACGCCGATGTTCATCAAGTCCACCCCCGAGGGCGCGCGCGACTACCTCGTCCCGTCGCGGCTGAACCCCGGCAGGTTCTACGCGCTGCCGCAGTCCCCGCAGCTCTACAAGCAGCTCCTCATGGTGTCGGGCTTCGACCGCTACTTCCAGATCGCCCGCTGTTTCCGCGACGAGGACGCGCGCGCCGACCGGCAGCACGAGTTCTCCCAGATCGACATCGAGATGAGCTTCGTTTCGAAGGAAGACGTCTTCGAGCTGGTCGAGGGGCTCATGGCGCACATCTTCAAGCAGTCCATCGGCGTGGATATCGAGGTGCCGTTTCTCCGGCTCCCGCACGAGGAGGCGATGAACCGCTACGGGTCCGACAAGCCGGACCTCCGCTACGGCCTGGACATGAAGGACTTCGCCCCGTTCGCGAAGAAGGGCGGGTTCGAAGTGTTCCGCAAGGTGCTGGAGGAAGGCGGGGCCGTGAAGGCGCTCGTGGCGCCGGGCTGCGCCGAGTACTCGCGCAAGCAGATCACCGACCTGGAGGGGGTCGCCAAGGTGTACGGTGCCGCCGGTCTCGCGTGGATGAAGGTGAGCGAGGCGGGCCTGGACGGCGGCGTGTCCCGGTTCTACGCGGAGCAGGCCGCCGACATCAAGGCAGCCCTCGGCGCGAAGACGGGGGATCTCGTCCTCATGGTCGGGGCAGAGTTCCGCGCGGCATGCCTCTCGCTGGGCGCCGTGCGCGTCCAGCTGGCGCGGGAGCTGAAGCTCGCCGACCCGAAGGTCTTCAAGTTCTGCTGGATCGTCGACTTCCCCCTCTTCGAGTGGAACGCCGAAGAGAAGAAGTGGGACCCCGCGCACCACATGTTCACCATGCCCCAGGAGCGGTTCGTCGCCGATTTCGAGACCCGGCCGGGAGAGGTCAAGGGCGACCTCTACGACCTGGTCTGCAACGGCGCGGAGCTGGCCTCCGGCTCCATCAGGATCCATGACCCCGAGATCCAGAAGCGCGTCTTCCGCTTCCTGGGCTTCTCGGAGGAAGAGGCGCAGAAGCGCTTCGGCTTCCTGCTGGACGCCTTCCGCTACGGCCCGCCGCCGCACGGCGGGATAGCCCCCGGGTTCGACCGCCTGGTGGCCATGATGGCCGGCGAGACGACTATCCGCGACTTCATCGCGTTCCCGAAGAACACCCTCGGGCAGAGCCCCATGGACGGCTCGCCGTCCGAGGTGGACGCCCGGCAGCTCGAGGACCTCCACATCCGCATCGTGGAGAAAAAGGAAGAGCGATGAGCCGCACGCCGCCGGGGATCCACGTCAGCCAGCTCGGTTTTCCCTGCTCGGCACGCAAGCGCATCGTGGTGCCGGCCGAGGCGGCCGCTGGCGCGGGGGAGTTCCATCTCCAAGATATGGAGCACAGCGACACCGAGTCCCTCGGCGCCTTCGAGAACTGGAAGACCGTGTTCCGCGGCAGGCTGGAACGCCACGAGGGCCCCATGGGATCGTACCTCGTGGGCGATTTCTCCGCGCTCCGCGAGCCCGGCATCTACCGGGCCGTGCTTCCGCCGCGCGCCGGCGAGGGCGCCGCCGACGTTGCGGCGTGGTCCTTCCCGTTCCCGGTGGCGGACGGCGTGCACGCGCGGCTGCCGTCGCTGTTCCTGGACTACATGCACGGCCAGCGCTGCGGGGATTTCGAGAATGACCTGCGCGGGCCGTGCCACCTGGACGACGCCGTGCGCACGGACACCGGCGCGCCGGTGGACGCCGTGGGCGGCTGGCACGACGCGGGTGACCTGCGCAAGTGGATGGCAACGGCGGTCCTGCCGATCCTGGGACTCTTCGAGATAAGGAGCCGGCTCGGGATTCTCCCGCAACCACTGGCACGAGAGGCCGCACGAAGACGACCTCCTGGCGGAGGCTGCCTGGGGCCTGCGCTGGATACTGAAAATGCAGGATCCGGCCACGGGCATGTTCTACGAGGACGTGGCAGGCGGCGGGGACAGCCGCAGGCTGCCCGGGCATGACGTGGTGGTACGAGAATCATGCCGGCTGTTATGCCGACAACAGCGAGAACCGGTTCACCGACAACAGGCGCGGAAGCGGTGACGAGCGGCGCGTGCGCGTGCAGTACCATCCCATCGTCCAGTACCTCGCCACGAGCATTCTCCTCGACGCCGTGGACCAGTTTCATTCCCACTACCCGGCATTCTCGCAGCTCTGCCGTGACGCCGCGCTGCGCTGCTGGTCCTTCATGGAAACCCGCAGGCGCGACGAGTACCACGGCTGGACGTCGGTGATCTCCTGGAGGCTCCTCACCGCTCTGCGCCTGCACGCCATCGGCAGGGTCCAGGAACCGGAGGTCGCCGCGCTCGTCTCCGTCCTGCTGGACCTGCAGTCCGCCGAGCAGGGGTGCTGGTACATGGACTCCCAGCGGCGCGAGCCGTACCGCGGCATCGTCAACGCTGCCCAGCCCGTCATCGCCCTCGGCGCGTTCATCGAGAACGATTTCGAGCATTCCCTGGTGGCCGCCGCCCGCCGCGCGCTGGAGCTGTGCCGCGACCGGTACGTGGCGCCGATGGTGGGAACAAACCCGTTCGGCATGATGCCCTACGGTGTCTTTTCCAGCGCCCGTACGAAGGGCGACGTCTACCATCCCTGGCGCGACGGCATGGTCTACAGGTTCTACATGCCCGATAACGCGCCCGAGCGCGTCAACCACGGATTGTCCGGGCACTGGACAAGCTGGGCGCATGCGCTGTCGGTCATGGGACGGGTCCTGGACGATACGGCGTGCCGCGACCTGGCGCTGGACCAGCTGGGCTGGCTTGCCGGCAACAACCCTCTCAACGTTACGATGATAAGCGGCGTCGGCAGCCTCAACGCCTCCCCGTACAGCCGCGCCTATGGAACGCTCCCCGGGGGGTTCTGCGTCGGCCCGCGGGGAACCGCGGAGGACGAGATCTACGTCGACAGGGAAGGCCGCACCGTGTGGAGCTCGGGTGAGTACTGGATGACGCCGCTTGCCAACACGCTGCTGGCGCTCTCCAACCTCCTGCCCACGCGGATCCTTCCGGGCGGCAAGCTGGGGTAGGCTTCAGGCCCCCCGGAGTTGCAGCGCTCGCTGCCCCCTCTTGGGCCGTCAGGCCCCCTTCTTCTTCATCACCTCGAGCACGACCTGCGCGATCACGTCGATGAGCGCAGGGTCCACGTCTTCCAGCGCCGGCTTCGTGCGGCCCCACCCCTGCTGGTCACGGACCCTGAAGAGCTCGGTGACCTCGGACTGGCTCAGCGGCTTCGGCTCCCCGATGATCCGCGTCACCAGGCGCACCCGCGCGTACATCTCCAGCACTTCCATGCGGTAGTAGGCCTGCATCACGTCGAGACCGACGGTGAGGGCCCCGTGGTTGGAGAGGAGCAGCGCCTCGCAGTCAGGGATCTCCCTGACCACGGCGTCGGGGATCTCGTTCGTCGTCGGCGTCCCGTATTCGGCGAACCCGATCTTCGCGAGGCCGAAGACGACCTCGGGGAGGATGACATCCTGGTCGAGACGGACGCGGCACGCTGCGAAACCCGTTGCCACGGGCGGGTGGGCGTGGCAGATGGCCTGGATGTCCGGCCGCACCTGGTACACGGCGAGGTGCATCTTGGTCTCGGAGCTCGGCTTCAGGCTGCCCGAAAGGACGTTGCCCTGCATGTCGATCTTCAGTATCTGCTCGGGGGCAACGTCGCCCTTGTTCATTCCCGTCGGCGTGACGAGCAGCTCGTTGTCTGACAGCCGCGCGCTGATGTTCCCGTCGTTCGACGCGACGAAGAACCGGTCGCGCAGGCGCTTTCCGGCTTCGACGATCTGGCGCCGGGCTTCCGCTTCCTGCATGGGTGCTATTGTAATTGATTGCCCGCGAAAATGAAAATGCCCGCGATCGGCCGCTGCCGCCGGGCACCATGCAGGCGCTCGGTGGCCCTCCCAGTTGCGGCCCTATCAACGGGCTGTGACTCTGCGATCAATACACAGTTAGAATTGATAAAATCGTTACAATTGTCAAGATAATAATGAGGCAAAGGGCATAGAAAAGTGAACGATTTACAGCAAAATGCCGTACATATGTATAGAAGAGTACCAATTGCCCACCAGGAAGCGAGAGGACAGGTTCGAAAAGATACTCGAAGCGCTCGCCAGGACCAGGGGATCGAGCATCCACGACCTGGCAGCAGAGCTCGACGTGTCGGAGATGACCATTCGACGCGACCTGGAGACCCTTGCCGAGCAAGGGAAGGTGCGCATCGTCCACGCCGGGGCTGTCCCCTCCGCCGACCAGGCCGAGCGCATGCGTTTCGCGTTCTCGCTGGCCGGCCTCCCTGCTGAGAACGACACCTCCGAAGCGAACGAGAAGATGCGCATCGGGCAGAAGGCCGCGTCCCTCATCGAGGCTGGTGACATCATCTTTGTCGATTCGGGATCCACCACCGAGTGGCTCGTGCGGAGCCTTCCTCTCGAGATGCCCCTGACGATCGTGTGCTGCGCACTCAATATCCTGCTGGAGGCGGGCAGGGGAAAACAGAGGACACTCATCTTCGCCGGAGGTGCGCTGCGGGGACCCTCCCTCGTCTTCGAGAGTCCCGAAGGGGTGAGCCTCCTGCGCCGGCACCGGGTCACGAAGGCCTTCTTCTCGGCGGGAGGCGTAAGCGACACCCTGGGAATCACCTGCTCCGACCCCGCCGAGGCCGAGTTGAAGAAGGCTGCCGTGTCCATGTCGCAGACGAAGATCCTTCTGGTTGACTCGCGCAAGTTCGGCCGGGTCCGGCCTGCCTGGTTCGCGGAGCTGCGCGACTTCGACGCGGTGGTCACCGACCCCGGCATCTCCCTGGAGTACGTCGAGATCTTCCGCTCCCAGCGCATCGCGCTGCACGTGGTGTGACGACAACGTGACCGGCCGGTGTACGGATCGTGCCGTCCACTTGTAGTGCACTGTCATGAAGTGTCCCGGCCGCATCCATCACGCAAGGAGCACCGCATGAACCGCTACTACCTCCCCGAGATCTTCCAGCACACGATGGACGGCCTCGACCTGAAGACCCACATCGTCGCCACCTGCTCCATGAAGGACGTGCTGGAAGGCGAGAAGTTCATCGAGCAAAGGTGAAGGTGTTCGTGGAGTACAAGCTGCGCGAGCCGCGCGATCATTGCTTCCTCAGCTCCGCCGCGAAGGCGATCCTCCTCGTCCAGGGGACTGCGAACGCCGGCTGCCTCCTCGACGTGGGGCACGCGCTCGCCGCGGGGGAAAGCATGGCGGAAGCGGTGGCGCTTCTTTCCGACCACGGGATCCTCGACTACATCCACCTCAACGACAACCACCGCGACTGGGACGATGACCTGATTCCCGGCGACGGTGCACGTGCCCGAGTTCCTCGAGCTCGCCTACTGGCTGGTGCGCTCGGGGTACAAGGGCTGGCTCACGCTGGACATCTTCCCCTACCGCGAGGAGAAGGTGCCCGCGGCCATCGAGTCGTTCGCGTGGCTCCGCCACGCGCTCGGCCGTGTCCAGGAGAAGGGCATGGACGCCATCACGGAGGTCGTGCGCCGCGGCGAAGGCACCGACAGCGTGCGCCTCGTGCGCGAGATGCTGGGCGGAAAGCCGTGATGGCAGCACCGCGCGCAAGCTTCTGCCTGGCCTTTTGCCACCCTGATGGCAATCGGTCTTGACTTTTTGATAGTCGCATGGTAAAGAGTCACCGTGAGGGAGCGGGGGTACTACGATGCGATCTGGAGGGAGTTCGATGCGCGCAAGCGCCTCGTCCTGCTCTCCGGGCCTCGACAGGCGGGCAAGACCACCTTCGCAAAGGCGATTGCCCGGCACGAGCCTTCCTCGGTGTACTTCAACTACGACATCCCGCGGGACAAGCGGATCCTGCTCGAGAACCCGACGTTTTTCGAGACGGTGGACCGGAAAAAGGGCGAGATCCCGCTGGTCATACTCGACGAGATCCACAAGTACCGGGGCTGGAAGAACTACGTGAAGGGCCTTTTCGACGGCTACAGCGACAGCTATCGGTTTCTCGTGACGGGAAGCGGAAGGCTGGACGTGTACCAGAGGCGCGGTGATTCCCTTGCGGGGAGGTACTGGCAGTTTCACCTCTACCCGTTCACGCTCGGGGAGATCTTTTCTGATCGTCCCGACCCGCAGGGGATGCCCTCGCGAATGCTCGACATCCCTGAGAAGCCACGGCGCGACGCGGGTCTTGCCTGGGAAACCCTGTCCCGCTGCTCGGGCTTCCCGGAGCCGTTCCTGAGCGGAGAAACGCGCACCTACCGCCGATGGGCCGGCAGCTACCACCGGCAGGTGCTTCGTGAGGACATCCGTGACGCTTTCGCCGTCAAGGACATCGACACAATGGAGGCTCTTTACACGCTGCTGCCCTCGCGAGTTGGCAGCAGCTTCTCCGCATCGAGCTGCGCGGATCTCCTCAGGATCTCCCACACCACGGTGACTGCGTGGCTGGAGGTGTTCAGGAGGTTCTACCTCGTGTTCTCTCTCAAGCCCTGGCACAGAAAAATCAGCAGGTCCCTGGTCAAAGAGCCGAAGCTCTACCTGTTCGACGTCGCCCGTGTCGAAGATGCCGCCGGCCGGTTCGAGAACATGGTTGCCCTGGAGCTGAAGCGGGCAACCGATCTCTGGACCGACTACGGAGAGGGCGCATTCGACCTCTGGTACCTGCGGACGAAAGAAAAGAAGGAGGTCGATTTCCTGGTGACCAGGGACCAGGCGCCGCTCTTCATGGTCGAGGCAAAGCTCACCGACGCGGAGGTGAGCCCGAACCTCGGTCTCTTCCAGGACCTCCTGGACGTTCCCGCGATCCAGGTGGTCAACAGGCCGAATGTCGGAAGGCTCCTCAAACGCGGGAAGAACCGGATCCTGGTGACCACCGCGGCTGACTGGCTTGCGTCACTTGGGTAGGAGAAAGGGCTGATGGCAACACCGCTTCGCATGCCCGACATGGGCACCGTGGAAGGCGACGTCACCCTCGTGCGCTGGCTGAAGGCCGAGGGTGACATCGTGAGCGTCGGCGAGCCGCTCTTCGAGGTCGAGACCGACAAGGGCATCAGCGAGGTCGAAGCGGCGCTGGCGGGCATACTGGTACGGAAGCTCGTGGCCGAAGGTTCCAGGGCCGGCTCCGGGGAGCCGATCGCGCTCATCCGGCGGCCGGGCGAGCCGGCGGAGGCAGGAGAGACCGGGACGCCGGCGCAGCCCTCGCCGCCGGATGCCGTTTCCGCAGCCTCGCCGGGCGCCACGGAACGCGCCGCGGCCTCCGGCGGCGCGTTCTCCCCCGTGCTTCGGGCCCTGGCCCGAAAGCGCGGTGTTGCTATCGCGTCGGTCAGGGGCACCGGTCCGGGCGGGAAGGTCACCCGTGACGACATTCTACACGCGGAGGCAGGCGCCGCGCGCGCATCGGCAGGGGGAACGGTCGGGGGGCCCGCCGCTGCTGTCCGCGTGTCGGCGGCCCAGGCTGCCGTGGCGCGCATCGTCAGCCAGAGCTGGCGCGAGAAGCCCGTCTTTCACGTGCATGCCCAGGTGGACATGGGCCGGGCAGCCGCCTATCGCGCGGACGCGAAAGCCGCGGGAAGGCCCGTGAGCTGGGACGCGCTGCTCGTGAAGGCGGTGGCCGGCGCGCTCGCCGGCGAGCCGCTCTTCCGCCGCTTCTACCGCGGCGACGAGTGCTTCGAGCACCCCGGCATGGATGTCGCGGTGGCGATCGGCGTCGACGACGACCTGTTCGTGGCCGCCGTCCGCGGGCCCGCGGCCCGGTCGACCGCCGAGATCACCGCCGAGATCGATGCGCTGGCCCGCCGGGCGCAGGCGCGGTCCCTCGGGCCGCGGGACGCGGACGGCAGCTGCTTCCTCGTGAGCAACCTCGGCATGTTCCCCATCGAGTCCTTCGACGCGATCATCCACCCCGAGCACTGCGCCGCGCTCGCCGCGGGGCCGACCGTTCCCGCGCCCGCGCCCCTGGCGCGGCTCACCCTCACGGTGGACCATCGCATCATCAACGGGCGGACCGCTGCCCGGTTTCTCTCGCGGGTGAAACAGATTCTCGAGACAGGAGCATTCGCGTGAGCACTCGCACCACCAATCCACGGGACCCGAAACTCCTCCTTGCGCTTTACCGGCGCATGGTGCTCTGCCGGCAGTTCGAGGAACGCGTGAAGTTCCTCTTCCTCGAAGGCGTGATGCCCGGCACCATCCACCAGTCGCAGGGACAGGAGGCGTGCGCGGTCGGCGTCTGCTCGGTGCTGAACCCCGATGACGTGATCACCTCCACGCACCGGCCGCACGGGCATTGCATCGCCAAGGGCCTGGACGTCAACAGCATGATGGCCGAGCTCTTCGGCAGGGTGACGGGATGCTGCAAGGGCAAGGGCGGCTCCATGCACATGGGCGACCTCGCGCGCGGCATCGTTCCCGCGGTCGCCATCGTGGGGGGCGCGCTGCCGCTGGCCACCGGGATCGCGCTGTCGTTCAAGATGCGCAAGGAGAAGCGCGTGTGCGTCGCCTTCATGGGCGACGGCGCCACCAACGAGGGCGCGTTCCACGAGGCGGTGAACATGGCAGCCATCTGGGACCTGCCGGTGGTCTTCGCCGTGGAGAACAACCTCTATGGCGCCTCCACGCCGGTGAGCATGGTGGTGAAGACACCGCACATCTCCGACAGGGCTGCCGGCTACGGGATCCAAGGTGTCACCATCGACGGCAATGATCTTCTCACCGTGGTCGACACGGCGCAGGAGGCAGTGGACAGGGCACGCTCCGGCAGGGGGCCGACGCTCCTCGAGATGGTCACCTACCGGATCACGGGGCATTCCCGCAGGGACCCCTGTCTCTACCAGCCGGAGGAAGAGCGCAAGAAAGCACTGGAGAACGAGCCCATCGGCCGGTTCGCGAAGGTCCTCCTTTCCAGGGGGTGGGCGACGCAGAAGGACCTGGATGCGGCGCTTGCCAGCGTGAAGGAAGAAGTGGAGGTCGCCGTGAAGAAGGCGATGGCCGACCCCGAGCCCCGGCCGGAAGATGCCCTGGAGGACATGTTCGTATGAATATCGCCGGGAGCGACCGCAGCCCGCGTCGACTGGGAATCGCGGAGGCGCTCCGCGAAGGGATCGCGGAGGAGATGCGCCGTGATCCGCGTGTGTTCTGCATCGGGGAGGACATCGGCATCCCCGGCGGATGGGGAGGGGCCTTTACCGTGACCCTCGGCCTGGAGAAGGAGTTCGCCGACCGGCTGGTGAACACCCCGATCTCCGAGGCCGGCCTTACCGGAGCTGCCCTGGGAGCCGCCATGATGGGCATGCGACCCATCGCGGACGTGCAGTACTCGGACTTCCTCTTCTGCGCCATGGACCAGATGGCCAACCAGGTCGCCAAGATGCGCTACATGTCCGGCGGCAGGCTGACGGTGCCCATGGTCATGCGCGCGCCGGTCGGCGTCACGGGTCGCGGCGCCCAGCACGCGCAGATGATGGAGCCGTACTTCCTGCCGCTGCCCGGCATCAAGATCGTCTGCCCCGCGACCGCCTACGACGCGAAGGGTCTCCTGAAGGCAGCCGTGCGTGACGACAACCCGGTGCTCATGTTCGAGCACAAGCTGCTCTACGGATCCAAGGGCCCCCGCGCCGAATCCGGGGCGCTGGACGGGTCAAGCGATATCCCCGACGAGGACTACACTGTTCCCATCGGCAAGGGCATCATCCGCCGCGCGGGCAACGATGTGACCATCATCGCCACCCTCCTCATGATGCACCGCTCCCTTGAAGCGGCCGCGCTCCTCGAGAAGGAAGGCATCAGCGCCGAGGTCATCGACCCGCGGTCCCTCGTGCCCTTTGACTGGGACCTCGTGAAGGAGTCGGTGGCGAAGACCGGCCGCGTCATAACGGTGGAGGAGAGCCCGCGGCGGGGCGGCCTCGGCGCCGAGATCGCCGCCACGCTCGCCGAGGAGATGATCGACGCGCTGGTCGCGCCGGTGAGACGCGTCGCCGCGCCCAGCACCCCGGCGCCGTTCTCGCCTCCCATGGAGAGGTTCTACGTTCCCGACGCAACGCGCATTGCCAGGGCTGCAATGGAATTGATGGCGATATCGTGAGCGCTGCCGCAGTGGCACGTCACGAAGGGAGAACCGCAAAGCCAGCTTTTCCGGCCGTCTCCCGCATCTGACTGTCAAGGGTGACCACCTGGATCGGCTCTTCCTGGTACGGCCTGAAATACAGCGCCGTGGCGACGTGGATCGCGTCCAGGGAACGGCAGTTTGAAAGGAAAATGGTCTTCCTGACGATGTCGAGAATGTCGTCGTCGATCCGCTTGCAGTCGAGTTCTTCCAGGTAGGTCTCGAGCAGCCTGATCCGCTCCGTGCACCATGGATCGTCAGGAGGGAGTTTCTGCAGCGTGCCGGCTCGGCGGACGCCGATCACGCATTCGATCTTCGACAGCACGGACGAGAGACGGACCTCCGCCGAATCCCAAAGAGATGCAAGAAGTCCCTGCGGCTCCTGGCCCAGGATTCCGGCGAGCATGATGCTGGAATCGAAATACCGCACCATCAGTCGGCCTTGATGAGATCCATCAGTTCCTGGATTCGAATGGGCACGGAAGGTCTTTGAAGCTCGAAAAGCCTGGCCAGCGAGGGAGGTTTCCCGGTTCTTGACCTCGTCACGCTCCCTTTCCGCGTCTCCTCGTTGATGAAGGCTTCCCAACGGCTGACCTTTCCTGGGAATGGGTGTGCGGGACGGTGAATCTCCGCGATCACCTCGTCTCTGTCCAATACCAGGATCGTCTCGCCCTGTCGGACCATCTGGAGGTACTTGCTGAGATTGTCTTTGAGAACTTTTGTTCCAACCGCTTTCATACGACAAAGGTAGCTAAGTTAGCTATCTTTGTCAATTGGATCTGGGTGAGGGCCTGCGAGAGGATCAAGGCAAAGACGCAGGATCAACACGGCATATTGACAACTGGTGCAGGAAGGAGCCGCTTTGACAGCAGCCGGCGCCGCGGGTAGAGTCGGGGCGGAGGCGGAAAGTGGCAGAGTCAAAAAAGGGGATGCTCGCCGACCTCTTTGACGGCACGTTTCGATTGATACCGCGCACGTGGGTCACCGCGGTCCTCTGCGGCGGGGTCCTCTTCATCCCGGACGCGCTTCTCTACGGGTGGTCGTTCGGCCGGCTCCTCGATCTCCTGGGTGACCTCGTAACGGACGGCGCTTCCCTGCAAACCCTCCTCCCGCTCGGGCTCGCGTACGCTGGTCTCCTGGCTGCCGGGCTCGTGCAGGGCTTCGCCATGCTCTTCGTGCGCGCCGGCGTGACCGAGCAGACCGCGCGCGTCGTGCGCGGCGAGTCCGCGCCGCTGCACGAGGTCCTGCGCCACGTCTTCTTCTGCCGCTACGGAAGGCTCATCGGCCAGCGCGCGCTGCAGTACACCATCCTCGGGGTCGCCGGTGGCTCCGCTTCTTTCGTTCTCGGTGCCGCCATCGGCCTCGGCCGCGTTCTCCCGTCCCCGCTGCTCCCCGTCCTCGTCGGCGTCCTTCTCTTTGTCGGCGCGGCGGTCGTGGTGACGTGGTTCTCGGTACGATGGTCGGTGACGCTGGAAGCGGTGGTGATCGAGAACGTGAAAATCGAGGAGAGCCTCGACCGCAGCTCCCTGCTCGTGCGCGGCGCCTGGTGGCGGGTGTTCGGCTACACCATCCTCCTTGGCCTGATGGTGAGCTTCGCCGTGTCGCTGGTGGCGACGCCGCTCGTCTTTTTCGCAACGATCAGGAGCTACGCGCGGTTCCTCTCCGGGCTTCTCAGCGGCTCGGACTCCTGGGAGGACATGCCTGCCCTGCTGAAGTCCCTGTTCTCGGGCATGGGAGCGCGATTCGCCATCCTCCTGTACCTGCAGAGCATCTTCGCCGTGGTGGTGACCCCGGTCTTCATGACCCTCCTTTTCCTCGGATTGCGGGAGAGAACCGATCAGCCCGGCGCGGAAGAGCCGGCGCTGCCTCCCGTCCTGCCTGATGCTCCGGCCGATCCGCAGGCCGCCCCGTGACGGGAACGCTCGCGCCGCTGGACGGCTCCTGGGAAAGACCGGGGCGCAACCCTCTTGCCGCCGGCATTGCCCGGGCTCCTCATCTGCGGGGCTCTCTACACGACGCTCGGCGGGATCGTCCTCTCGGTGATCGTTGCCGTGATGAGCCCGTTCGAGGGCGCATGGCTGGAGACGGGCAGCTTCATCGACCTGGTCCTGAGCTACTACCGCACCTTCCAGGTTCCCATCCTCGCCGTGACCATGGTGATGGAGCTGCTGCTGTTCCTCGGGATGGTGGTCTTCCTGGTACGTCGCTGGCACAGCAGCCGGCCGTTCGCGTTCCTTTCCTGGCGGCAGGCCGCGGCGCTCGACCTCGTCCTGGCCGGCATCGGCGCGGTGGCGGTGGTGCCCGTGGCGGAGCTCCTGGACCGCTGGTCCTACGTGATCCTCCCGCCCCTGCACGAGCTGAGCGGCGGCCAGGATGCCCTCCTCTCCACCGCCACGCCGTGGCAGGCGGCGCTCGTGGTTGCCGCGGTCGCAGTCACGCCCGCCCTGTGCGAGGAAACCCTCTTCCGCGGCTGGCTGCAGGCCGCCCTGCGGCGAAGGCTGCGGGCCTGGCCCACTATCGTCATCCAGGCCGTGCTGTTCGCACTGTTCCACATGAGCCCGCTGTCCATCGTCGCACTGGCGTTCGTCGGGCTCTACCTGGGATTCCTCTTCGACCGGTGCCGGACGCTCTACGCCTCCATGACCGCGCACTGCCTCTACAACGGGACCATCATCGCTGTCATGAGCCTTTCGCCATCCTCCCTCGTCACGGACACCGGGGAGTTCTCGCTGCCGGTGATCGCGGTCTCGCTCGTCGTGTTTGCCGGCGTGGTTTCTGTCATCGAGGTGAGGAGCCGCAGGAGAATCGGCGCCCACGGCGTTCCGCCGGCAGTCCCGGCAGCTCCCGCCTCCTGAGCGCGGCGCCGCCCGCCATTGCGCACGCCGCGGGTGGCTTGGTAGTATCGGGAACATGCACACGCACCTGATGCCGCGCCTGGATTCACTCGATGGCTGCACGCGCCTTGTCGTCGACGGCGCGCCGTTCGTCATCCTGGGGGCCGAAGTCAACAACTCCAGCGCCTCCGACCTTCGTTTCATGGCGCCGGTATGGGAGCGCCTCAAGGGATATCACTGCAACACGGTGCTGGTGCCCGTCTCATGGGAGCTGGTGGAGCAGCGCGAAGGAGAAAGAGACTTCAGCCTGGTGGACGGCATGGTGAGCGCGGCGCGCGAGCACGGTCTCCGCCTCGTCCTGCTCTGGTTCGGCACGTGGAAGAACGGCGTCTCACAGTACGTTCCCTCGTGGGTGAAGACCGACCTCCGACGCTTCTTCCGGGCCCGGGACGCGGCGGGCAGGAACACGCGGATGATCTCCCCGTTCTGCGCCGAGTGCCGCACCGCGGACGCCCGTTGCTTCGCCGCGCTGCTGGCTCACGTGAAAGAGATCGACTCCGCGCACGGCACTGTCGTCGCCGTGCAGGTGCAGAACGAGACGGGAATCATCGGCCCTCTCAGGGACTGCGGACCGGAAGCCAACGCGGCTTTCACGGCGCCGGTGCCGAAGGCGCTCTGTTCGGCGCTGGCCGCGCGCCGCGAATCGCTTCGCCGGGAGTTCCGCGCTCGATGGGAGGCTGCCGGCGGGCTTGTCTCGGGAACGTGGCCGCAGGTGTTCGGCGACATGGCGTCGGAGGTTTTCATGGCCTGGCACCTCGGCCGGTACGTGGAGGCCGTGTGCGCCTCCGGCAAGGCGGAGTACCCGCTCCCGATGTACGTGAACGCGTGGCTGGACTACGGGGCAACGCCAGGAACCTTCCCCAGCGGTGGACCGCTGACGCGTCTTCACGACGTGTGGCGCGCGGCCGCGCCCAGCATCGACCTCCTTGCTCCTGACATCTACGTGAAAGACTTCAAGCGGGCGTGCGAGGATTTCCACCAGGGCGGCAACCCGCTTTTCATTCCCGAGGCCAACGCCGCAGGCGGCGAATGCAACGCCTTCTGGGCCATCGCCGAGCACAACGCCCTCGGTTTCTCGCCGTTCGGATTCGAGTGCGCCCACCCGTGGTTTCCCGAGCTCGGTGACGACAAGCCGGCGCTGCGCGAGGCCTTCGGATTCCTTGCCTCGATGATGCCGCTCCTCACGCGGTTCCAGGGCACGGGCAGGATGCGGGGCATCCTGCAGACGGACAACCGCACCGAGATCATTGCCCTGGGCGACTACCGGCTGGAGATCTCCTGGGCGGGCAGCGCCGAGGACGACGCCGCCAGGGGTCGGGGGCTCGTGGTGAATCTCGGGCAGGATGAATACCTCGTCGCGGGCCGCGGCTTTTCCCTTCGTTTCCTTCCTCCCGAAGGCAGGACGGGAACCGTGGACTTCCTGTCCCTCGAAGAGGGGGAGTTCGTCGACGGCACGTGGGTGCCCGTGCGAAGGCTCAATGGGGACGATACTTTCGACTTCGCCGTACGCATCCTGCACGAGCGGCAGCTGTGCGCGCGCAAGGTGAAGCTGTACAGCTACGACTGATAGCAGCGACAACAGCCTGCCGTTGGGTCGGATGGGCACTCGAGAGGCCCAGCATGGCCGCTTATCACTGTTTCGAGGTTGACCTCGGTAAGGAATGCCCTTGCATTTTCTCGTGTAAGGATCTTCCTTACCCAAAGAAGGCAGTACCCATGATGACGAGCAAACTCACCAGCAAGGCGCAGACGACCATCCCGCAGCCAATACGGGCCGCGCTGCACCTCAAAGAAGGTGACACGATTGCATATGCCATCGTGGGCGAAAAAGTGATATAGACCTTTGATACCTGGGATCGTGAGGCAGTCCGCATGCACCTTCAGACCGTCCTGGCTGGTGCGCTGGAACTCCGCCGGTAGGCATTCACATCCCGGGCAGGATGAATACCTCGTTGCGGGCCGCAGCTTTGCGGCGCCTGCTGGCTTTTCTCGCCGCGGCTTCGTAGACTCGGGGCCCGGAGGTGACGATGAAGCGGTCCGAGATCAACAACATCATGCGCGAAAGCGCGGCGTTCATGAAGCGCATGGGCTTCCTTCTCCCCCCTTTCGCATGGTGGAGCCCGGAAGACTGGCGCAAGAAGGGCCCC
The DNA here is from genome assembly GCA_963768665.1 of uncultured Spirochaetota bacterium. GTDB lineage: Bacteria > Spirochaetota > Spirochaetia > SZUA-6 > Fen-1364 > Fen-1364. The sequence goes on from CAVYIU010000015.1 coordinate 61,433, forward strand.
GAGTGCCGGGATATCGTGCGACAACAGCTGGGCTGGGACATCACGGACTTCGGCAGCGGCGACTTTGCCAAGGTGGGGCTTTTCATCTTCACGATCCGCAACGGGACCTTCGAGGAGCTGAAGAAGGAGCAGGGCAAGGTCTATGCCGAGAAGATTCTCGTCACCGCGGAAGACCAGGTGACTCCCACTCATTTCCACTACCAGAAGATGGAAGACATCATCAACCGCGGCGGCGGCGACCTGGTGATCCAGTTCTGGAACGCAACGAAGGACGACGCCCTTGCCACGACACCGGTGGAAGTGAACGTGGACTCCGTGCGCAGGCAGGTCCCGGCCGGTGGTACCATCACCCTGACCCCGGGCGAGTCGGTCTGTTTACCCCAGCGCCAGTACCACAAGTTCTGGGGCGCCAGGGGCACGGGCACCGTTCTCGTCGGCGAGGTCAGCCGCGTGAACGACGACCACGTGGACAACCACTTCTTCGATCGGGTGGGAAGGTTCCCCGAGATCCAGGAGGACGAGCAACCGCTGTACCTGCTTTACAACGATTACCGCACGTACTACCGCCACGCCTGACCCTCGGAGGAGCACATGACAGCTGGTCCATTCTCTTCCACCCTGACCGAACCGGGCGCATTCGTGGTCGGATGCAACTACTGGGCTTCGCATGCAGGCACCGCGATGTGGCGGGACTGGCGCGAGGAGGTCGTGGAACGGGACCTGGCGCGTCTCGCCTCCGCCGGGCTCCAGGTCCTGAGAGTCTTCCCTCTCTGGCCGGACTTCCAGCCCATCACGGAGCTCGCGGGTGTGAACGGGAAACCGGTAGAGATGCGGCACGGTGAAGACCCCTGCCTGAGACGGAGGGGGGCCGCGCCGGGCTGTCGGAGACCGCCCTCGGGCGATTCGGGTTGTTCGCGGACGCGGCTTCGCGGCACGGGCTGAGGCTCATCGTGGGGCTGATCACGGGCTGGATGAGCGGACGCCTGCATGTCCCCCCGGCCCTGGAGCGCAGGAACGTGCTCACCGACCCGGTGGCGATCCAGTGGCAGGTACGGTTTGTCCGCGCGTTTGTCCGGCGATTCCGGGAGCATGCCGCGATCCTGGCCTGGGACCTCGGCAACGAGTGCAATTGCATGGCCGAGGCGGGTACGCGCGAGGCGGCCTGGGCCTGGGCGTGGGCCATCGCCGCGGCCGCGCGCGTGGAAGACCCCTCGCGCCCGGTGGTGTCGGGCATGCACGGTCTCCTCCCCGATGAACGCGCCCCCTGGCGCATCCAGGACCAGGGCGAGCTCACCGACGTTCTCACCACGCATCCCTATCCCTTTTTCACGCCGCACTGCGACCAGGACCCCGTCACCAGCATCCGCACGATCCTGCACTCCACCGCGGAAAGCCGGCTCTACGCGGACATCGGGGGCCGTCCGTGCCTCGCCGAGGAGACGGGAACCCTGGGTCCCATGGTGGCGAGCGACACGGCGTCCGCGCGATTTCTCCGCGCCGCGCTGTTCTCTCTCTGGGCGCACGACTGCCACGGTCTCCTGTGGTGGTGCGCCTTCGACCAGGACCACCTGGCGCATGCGCCGTACGAATGGCACGCGTACGAGCGGGAGCTTGGCCTGTTCCGTGCGGACGGGACGGCCAGGCCCGTGGTGAAGGAGCTGGGCGCCTTCCGTCGGTTCCTCGACAGCCTCCCGTATTCCCGCCTGCCTCCCCGGCTGACGCAGGCCGTGTGCATCCTGTCCCGCTCCGAGCCGCGCCTGGGCATCACCGAGCATCCGCTGGACGAACGACGCCGCGTCGCCGTGCTGATCAACTACGGAGCAGACGACATGACCGCGCGGGTCGCGGTGAAGTCCGGGTGGAGCGTCGAAACATGCCGGTATGGCCTTCGGCCCACGGCGACCTCGGGATCTTTCGAAGTGCACCTCGAGGGCTGCGACGCGTGCGTGCTCGAGCTCACGAGTGTCTCCGCGGGTTGACGGTCTTCCGCGGCCACGCTGCCCGGCGCCGGTGACTGCGCCGGGGGCGTCGCCTCAGAGGGTGCAGTAGCCTCCGTCAATGAGGATGTCGGATCCCGTCATATAGTCCGACGCCTCGGATGCCAGGTAGACCACCGCCCCCTGAAGGTCGGTCACCTCCGCCATCTTCCCCTGCGGGATGAGCGGCATCCACGCGTCGTGCATCTTCAAGCCTTCCGGCGTGGCGATGAGGTTCTCCACGAGGGAGGTGCGGGTGTACCCCGGGCTGATGCTGTTCACGCGCACGCCGCGAGCGGCCCACTCGGACGCGAGGGTCCGGGTCAGATGCAGCACCCCGGCCTTCGATGCGTTGTAGGCTGCCTGCCGCTGCGGGGTGTTGGCGATGTGCGCCGACATCGAGGCGGTGTTGATGATCTTTCCGTAGCCCGCGGGGAGCATGACCCGCGCCTCCGCCTGCGCGCACCAGAAGACGGCATCGAGGTTCACCGCCATCACCTTTCGCCAGTCCTCCGGCGTCGCCTTCTCCGAGTCGACCCACATCCCGATGCCCGCATTGTTGACGCCAATGGTGAGCTTTCCCCAGCGGCCGGTGACCGTTTCCACCATGGCCCGTGCCTGGTCCGGATCCGTGACGTCCGCGCATACGGCGATGGACTTCGCGCCTTTCCGGGCAAGCTCTTCGGCGACACTCTCGGCCGCTTTTGCGTCCCTGTCCACGACGGCGACCGCGGCCCCTGCTTCCGCAAGCGCGTGGCAGAACGCTCGGCCGATGCCCTGGCCGCCCCCTGTCACCAGGGCGACGCGCTCGTGAAGCGAGAAACGCTCAAGGATGGGTCTGCTCGAGAGCAAGGCGTCTTTCATTGTGGTTTCACCTCCGCGCATGGGTGATACCTTTCACGCGGGAACCGAAAGCCACGATGAACGTGATGCCGAACTTCCTTCTCACTGCATCGAGCTTCTCTTTCTGGGCAGGAGACACTTCCACCATGGTTTCATCATCAGGGGATCATGCACGCGAGTCAAGAGTTGGCGAAGCGCTCGCTATGCCCATCCATGGGTCATCACGGCCTTTTCCTTCGCCTCTCGACGGTCAAGCCTGCCGCCTGCCACCTTCCTGTACCTTACATCTTCCATTCCTACAAACTGTGAGTCTTGCGTCCATAGGGTTGCCTTATGCAGTCGGGCTATAGCCAGTATCAAACTCTCGGCCATTGAAAGTTGCCGGTCGATGCTGATTCGAGCAGCACTGAACGCAGTCGGCGCGTCGATATCCACGACTCTGCCTTGCTGCATCACGGCTGCGGCCTGCAGCGCGTCGTTTTCCGTACGTTGGTGAACAATTCGCTTGAACACTTCGTAGAGGCAGATAGTTGGAACAAGCAGCTCCGCGGCGTTTTCGACGGCCGGAGCAAAGAAGGCTGCGTTGCTGCCGCCCGCGAAGTATTCCAGCCATGCACTGGAATCGACAACGTTCATGCGCGATCGTTCTCCCGGGGAACGGCCGGATCAATTCCCTTGAGAAAGCCACGCAAGCTCTTGATTGGTCGGACGGGGATAAGCTCGATGCGGTCATCAAAGACGATCGTTTGAACCTTCTGCCCAGGAGTCAGACCAAGTCGCTCGCGGATATCCTTTGGGATGACAACTTGAAACTTGGGAGAGATGGTCACGGTGGCCATGTTGGCTCCTATCGATGGCGTATGCGTATGTCAGAAGGCATATCGATATGCACAAGAGTCGTCAAGGGGGTTCGTCACAGCCCCGTTCCGTCACGGAGAAGAAGCTCGGCGCCGTGGACCACTCTATCTCGCGTGGCAATCCTATCTGGACAGACGCCTATGAATACTCAAAGATCGAGGAAACGACGATCTGAGCTGGAGTGTCACAATGCCTTCGATGCCTTTTTTCTGCGGCAAGGACTGCGGCGGCAACGCGTGTCCTCTCCTGGCCGTGGCGGATGACGGCCGCGTCCTGCGGGTGGAACGCAATCCCCTGGCCGGGAAGCTGCCCCGGGCATGCCGCCGCGGTTTCGACAGCCCGCTCGAGCACAACGCCCCCGACCGCCTGCTCACGCCGCTGGTGCGCACGGGGCCCCGCGGGTCGGGCCGCTTCCGCCCGACGGGATGGGAGGAGGCGCTGAAGATCACGGCCGATGCGCTGGAAGAGATCCGCGCGCAGCACGGCCCGACCGCGGTCCTCTGCGCAGGAAGCGGCGGCACCATCGGCGCCCTTCATAACACGGGAGGGCTGCTGGCCCGGTTCCTGGGCATGTACGGCGGGTTCACACGGCTGACCGGCGGGTACAGCCAGGCGGCGATGCAGTTCGCTCTCCCCTACGTGCTCGGCGGCGATTGGACGCGCGCGGGCCACGACCCGGCAACGATGCGGCACTCCCGCATGGTCATCCTGTGGGGCGCGAACGTGCTGGAGACGCGCCAGGGGGCTGATGTGCCCCGCCAGGTGATGGAGGCGCGCCGGCGCGGCGCGCAGGTGGTGGTGATCGATCCCCGGCGCACGGCAACCGTGAAACGGGCCTCGACGTGGTGGATTCCCTGCCGGCCGGGCACGGACGCGGCGCTGATGCTCGCGGTGCTCCACGTGCTGTGCTGCCGGGGCCTTGTCGTGCGGTCCTTTGTCGACGCGCACGCAGCCGGTTTCGACGCGCTGGAGCGGTATGTCCGGGGTCTCGACGACGGAGTGCCGAAGTCTCCGGACTGGGCGGCGGCGCGCTGCGGCGTCGCGGCGGGGGAAATCGTGCGTTTCGCCCTGGCGTATTCCGCGGCCCGGCCGGCAATGCTCCTGCCCGGGCTCTCCATCCAGAGGGTCTTTGCCGGCGAAGAGCCGTCCCGCCTGGCCGTCGCGCTGCAGGTAGCCACCGGGAACTTCGGGGTGCGCGGCGGATCCACTGGCGCGCCGAACCACATGCTGCCGGCCCCGCGCGTCGGGCGCCTTCCCGTCCCGGAGCGCGCGCCGCAGCCTTCGATTCCCTCCGTGCGTCTGCCGGATGCAATCCTGCAGGGTCGAGGCGGCGGCTATCCCACCGACATTCGCGCCCTGTACGCCATGGGCAGCAACGTGATCAACCAGGGCAGCGACATCCGCAAGACCATCGCGGCGTTCCAGAAGCTGGATTTCGCCGTCACGCACTCGATCTTCATGACCCCCACGGCGAGGCACTGCGACGTGGTCTTCCCCGCGGCCACCGCGTTCGAGAAGGAGGACGTCGGGATCCCGTGGTCCGGCAACTACCTTCTCTACAAGCCGCGGATCGCACAGCCCAGGGGGCAGGCCCGAAGCGATTACGACGCCCTGTGCGGCCTGGCCGACAGGCTGGGATTTGGTGCTGATTTTTCCGAGGGGCGAAGCGCGGCGCAATGGATCCAGCACTTCATCGACGAGTCCGAGATTCCCGATCGTTTCGAGTTCCAGCGAAGCGGCGTGTACGTTGCCCCGGATGATGAGAGGGTGGGCCTGGAGGACTTCGCGCGCGACCCGCACTCCCATCCCCTGGACACCCCGTCGGGAAAGGTCGAAATCACCAGCGCACGATACCTCGCCGAGACGGGTTTCTCACCGTTCCCGTCCTGGCAGGAGCCTCCTCGCAGCGAACTGCACCCGCTATGCCTCGTCACGCCGAAATCTCCGCACTTCACGCATTCGCAGGGATGGAACATCCCGGAGCTTCGTGAAAGGGCCGGTCACGCCCTGGAAATGAACGCGCGTGACGCCTCTTCGCGAGGTCTGCGGGAGGGGGACATGGCGTCTGTCTTCAATTCCGCGGGGGAAATCCGGGTGCCCGTGCATCTCTCCGACGACGTGATCACTGGTGTCGTCTCCCTGGCAGAGGGGGCCTGGGTGGAGCTCGATGCCGCGGGGGTCGATGTTGGCGGCTCCGCCAACATGCTCACCACGACGGAGGGCACCGGGCCCGGCACGGCGCCGATCATGCATGGGGTGGCGGTGGAGGTGAGGCCCGCTCGGCCTTGATCCGCGGGAGTGCATGTCCTAATCTTACGCAATGGCGCGAAAGATCAAGCTCTCACTCAGGGACGTGCTCTCTCACCTGAGCTATTCGCAGGCTCGAAAACTCCTGGGACCTCGCGGGCAGGCGCTCATGAGGGAGGGCGGATCGTTGCCGATCGACATCGACGCCCAGGTGGGCATGGACCAGGACCATTTCGCGCTTGACCTTGGCCGCGCCAATGTCACGCTTGCTCTCAGCGACGCGGCGGACGGACGGATCGATTTTTCGTGCAGCGAGTGTACCGTTCCCTGCGAGCACGTGGGTGCCGCCTTCTCCCTGATACTGGAGGAGAAACTGGCGCTGGGGCTTGCCGCGGCTCCGCGCGACACCGTTCCCCTGGAGATGCTTTCCGACAGCGAGCTGGTCGAGCGGGCCCTCGCCGACAGGGCCGAGCGGGCTCGCACGGAACGCATGAGCCTGGCGCCGCTTGACGGAAAGGGGATCTGGAGCGACTACACCGTGACCAGCGGACTGTCCGGCAAGACCTACAGGGTGGCGCTCCGCGGCTGGGATCGAGGCGAATCCTACTGTTCGTGTCCCGACTTCAAGACAAACACGCTGGGCACCTGCAAGCATCTGCTCTTTGCCGCACGCGCGGTCAGGAGAAAGCTCCCCGGGGAAAGATGCCCCGCCCCTACAAGCGCACCCGCATCACGCTGCACGTTCGTTACGGAGATGAAGCGGAGCTGAGACTTCTTCTTCCCGACAATCTTCCCCGCGAGGTGGAGGCGGTGGCCGCGCCGCTGCGGGACGCCCCGATAACGGACATCTCCGATCTCATGAGACGGATCAAGAAGCTGGAGCTCCTCGGGCACGCCGTGCACATCTACCCCGACGCGGAGGAGATGACAAACGCGATCCTCACCCGCGCCCGGCTCGACGCAACGGTTTCATCGATCCGCAGGGACCCTCGATCGCACCCCCTGCGCAAGGGGCTCCTGAAGGTGGAGCTGCTCCCGTATCAGCTCGATGGGATCGCCTTTGCCGTGGGAGCCGGGCGGGCGCTCCTGGCCGATGACATGGGGCTCGGCAAGACCCTCCAGGGCATAGGAACGGCCGAGCTTCTCGCGCGAGAGACGGGGATTTCCCATGTGCTCGTCGTGTGTCCCGCCTCGGTGAAGGCCCAGTGGGTGCTGGAGATACGCCGTGCGACCGACCGGACGTGCCAGATCGTCACGGGTCCCGCGCGGGAAAGGCCGACGCTGTACCGCTCGGGAGCATTCTACACCATCGCGAACTATGAGCAGGTGCTGAGGGATTTCCTCGCCATCGAGACCGTGCCGTGGGACCTCATTATCCTGGACGAGGGACAGAGGATCAAGAACTGGCAGGCAAAAACGGCGCAGGTGATCAAGTCCCTGCGTTCGCCCTTTGCCCTCGTGCTGACGGGAACGCCCCTGGAGAACCGGCTTGACGAGCTGTACTCGGTGGTGCAGTTCATCAACAACCGGCAGCTGGGCCCCGCGTTCCGCTTTTTCCACCGGCACCGGGTGGTGGATGAGAAGGGAAAGGTGCTGGGGTACAGGAATCTTGACGAGCTTCGGAGGCACCTCGCGCCGGTCCTTCTCCGCCGCACGCGCGCAATGGTCCTCAAGCAGCTCCCACCCCGCACAACGGAAATCCTCCGCGTGGAGCCTTCGGCTGAGCAGCGGGAGCTGCACGACGCTCACAAGAAGACGATCATCTCCATCCTCAGCAAGCGCTACATCAGCGAGATGGACCTGCTGCGCCTCCAGAAGGCCCTGCTCATGTGCCGCATGGCGGCGGACAGCACCTTCCTGCTGGACAAGGAGCCTCCCGGGTACTCGACCAAGCTCGAGGAGCTGGAGGCCCTCCTCGAGCGGCTCACGGCGGAAGCTGATCGCAAGATCATACTCTTCTCCGAATGGACGACAATGCTCGACCTCATCGAGCCGCTCCTGTCGAAGCATCGGACAGGCTTCGTGCGGCTTGATGGGAATGTGCCCCAGGCCAAGAGGCAGGGGCTGGTGAACAGCTTCCAGCACGATCCTCGCTGCGTCGCGTTCCTCTCGACGAACGCCGGGGCGACCGGGTTGAACCTCCAGGCGGCCGACACGGTGATCAACGTCGACCTTCCGTGGAACCCGGCCGTGCTGGAGCAGAGGATCTCGCGCGCGCACCGCATGGGTCAGCACCGGCCCGTCCACGTCTACCTCCTGGTCACCGAGGGGACGATCGAGGAAGGAATGCTCTCCACGCTCTCGGCGAAGCAGGACCTGGCGCTCGCCGCCCTCGACCCGTCCTCGGAAAAGTCGGAGGTCTCGCTCACGGGCAATATCGACGAGCTGAAACGCAAGCTGGAAGTGCTCACCGGCATCACGCCGCCCGCGCCGCTGGACCAGAGCGAGAAGCGCCGCGTGGAAGCGGAGGCGAGGAAGCAGCGCAGGGAATCGGTGGCGCTGGCCGGGCGGAAACCTTCTCGCCGCCGCCTTTGCTTTTGTGCACCAGGCGATGGGAAGCGGGGAGGGAGGGAGCGGCGCGGAAGGGAGCGGCCCGGGCCGGGCCAGGCAGCTCCGCCGAGGCGCTGAAACGGATCCTCTCCGAGTGCATGGAGCGAGCCGAGGGCGGCGGCTGGCGCATGACTGTTCGTTTCCCCGACGATTCTGCGATCGAGGCCATGGCAGGGGTCCTCGCGGGGATCGGCGCGCGGCCTCACGGTCGCGCAAAGGGTCCATGACCGACGCCTACCGTCACTACAGCTCTCTCATGGGAAGCGGCAGGTACCGCGAAGCGGCGGAGATAGCCGAACAGGAACAGGCGAAGGAGGAGGGAGCGAGCGCCTTCTGGCTCACCCGGAAGGCCAGCGCGCTCAATCGCGCCGGCGACTACGAACAGGCGTTCAGCGATTCGAAGACGGCGCTCGCGGCGGACCCTTCCAACCCGTACGCGATACTCACTGCCGCGGACGCGCTCCTCGGGCTGAAGCGACCCCAGGAGGCGCTCGGCCACTTCCGGGAGATCGTCGCCCACGAGAAGGTGGGCGTCCGCGCTCGGGCCGGCCTCGCCGAAAGCCTTGCCCGGCTGGGCAGGTGGGAGGAGCTGCTGGCTTCCCTTTCCGCCGCGCCGGCGCAGGAGCGCCCGCCCTGGCGCGTGAAGGCCCTGCACGCGCTGGGAAAGACCGCGGAGGCCCTCGGCGAGTGCCGCCAGTGGCTCGCGGAGAACCCCGATCATCCGCAGGCGCTCTGGGAGCTGTCAGAGCTGGAGATCGCCACCGAGGGGCTGGAGGCGGTTCGTTCCCGCTACGAGCGGTTGGCCAGGATTCCGACCCTCCCGCAGGTCTACCGGGAGATACACGCTTCCCTGTGCAGGCGGGCCGGGCTCCCCGAGCTTGCCCTGAAGGAGTATGAGAAAATCGGAAGCACGGGCGAACGGGACCCGCCTTCAGAAAAAGCAGGCTTTTCTCCTGGCAAAAACCGGGCGTGAGCAGGAGGCGATTCCCCTCCTGGAGGAGCTTCTGGCCCTGGATCCGAAGGACATCTACCTTCACGCCAGCTACGGCGCCGCGGTCACGCGCGTCAACCAGATCGAGAGGGCGATCGAGTTTTATCTTCGGCTCATGGGATCCCATCCCGAGGAGAAGGGCCTTTATGGAAGGATCAACCGGCTGAAGAAGATGCTTGCCGCGCGGACGTCCCCGGGCCGGCCCGGGGGACGCCGCATCGTGACGGCGTCGCTTTCCATCGGCGACCTTGTCGAGATCCCGCCCATACAGACCGTCATACGACTCGCGGAGGGACGGAACAGCCGGAGCAGATCGCCGCAAGCTTCGTTTTCACGCCTGAGGTGTTTTCGCATTTCAGCGTGCTGGCCGAGGCCTTGTCCTCTGACAAGGGACGGGGCTATTTCCTCCAGGGGGACTTCGGCTCAGGGAAGAGCCACTTTCTCGCCGCGCTGCGCGCCTGGGTCTCCGGCTCGCCAGGCGCCGGAGAGCTTGCGCGACGACACGCGGGGCTGGCCCGGCTCTCCGCAACCGGGGCCCGCTTCCTGCCCGCTCGATTTCGCTGGTTGACCACCGCGCCTCATCGGACCTCGAATGGATAGTCCTGGAGGCTATCGCCAAGGAGCTGAAGGCACGGACCCCCGGCAGTGGCGGTCGGAAAACCGGCTGGACACCTTCACGCGCATGCTCTCCGCGGCCGCTCGGCGGGCTTCGCTCGGCCTCATCCTCCTGATCGACGAGCTTTCCGAGTTCCTCCGTTCCAAGCCCTCGCCGCAGGCCTTAACGAGGATGCCAGGACGCTGCAGCTCCTCGGTGAGATGGCGGGCGGAGGCCCGTTGTGGATCGTGGCCGCCGTGCAGGAGTCCATCGAACGCGTCGGGGACCTGTCGCAGGCCATCGTTCGAAAGATCAAGGATCGATTCCCCGTCAAAATGGCGCTCTCGACGCTCCACATCAAGGCGCTTCTCTCGGGGAGGCTCGTGCGCCTGCGGCCGGGCGCCCCGGAGGCGCTCTACTCTATCTACGAAGGGCTCCGCGCGCAGTTCCCCGGTTTCTCGTCTTCCTTTGACGAGTTCCGGTCGGTCTATCCCGTCCATCCGAAGACGATCTCTCTCCTGGAAGGGCTGGGCGGGCTGTTTTCCCAGCATCGGGGCATCGTCGATTTCGTCCATTCCCGCATTGCCGGGGATGCAAGCCGCGGGATACCCACTCCACCTGACCCGGCCCGCCCCGGAGCTCCTGGCGCCGGACAGCATCTACGATCACTTCAGCCAGCGGCTGGCCGAGTTCTCCGCCTTCCACATCTATCCGCGGCACATTGTCCCGCACCTGGACGAGGTGATCGAGCGCACGCTCGCAGAGCCCCGACGACCGGCGCTGTGCCGCAGGGCCGTGCGGATGCTGCGTGCTCTATCGCATCCACCCGACAGCGACGCCTCCCACGGTGGCCGAGCTGGCGGAGCTTGCCTCGTGCAGCCTCGACGCACACTCACCCGAGCTTAATGCGCGGTTTCTCGCGGAGGCCATCCTTGACCCCGTGGCGGCATCGAGCCGCTTCCTCGCGCGCGCGGCGGATCCCGGCGGCGATCCGCAGAAGGCGACGTATCGCATCGTCACGGAGGACGATCCGGCGAAGCTCCTTGCGGCCCGCGTCTCGCGCAGGGCGGCCGAGCCTGCCGCCGGACGACACCCGCCTGCTGCGGCGCGCCGCTTGCGCGTGTGCCCGAGTCTGACGCCTGGCCGGGGAAGGCGCTCCTAGGGGAGGGGATGCGGCGTTCCGTCACGTGGCTCGGGAAGCGAGCGCAAGGCTTTCTCTGCTTCCTTTCCGCCTGGCGAGGAGGATGCGACGCGGGAAAGGGTCGAGCCGCGCATGCGGCTCCGACATCGATTTCGCCGTGGTCTTCAGCATCGGGAAGTCGGCTTTCACGGCGGAGCACACGGCGGTCTGGGAAGTCCCGGTGCCCCGGAACGACAGGAGGTCCTCCGCGAGTTCCTGGCGTCACTGCTGGTCGCGGCGGAGCTGCGGCCCGGCAATCCCGCGGAGGCGCTCCTCATCGCGGAGGCCCAGGAGCAGGTCAACCGCCGCCAGGCCGGCGCCTGCCAGGCCGCCCTGGAGGCATTCTACCAGGGCGAGTTCACCAGGCCGGGGCTCCGCGTGGAGGCGGCCGTTCGCCAGCTTCGCCGGTTCGACCGGCTCCTGGAATGCGCGGCGGAGGTCATCCTGGAAGGACGCTACCCGCGGTTTCGCGAGGTGGCCCCGCGGCGGTTCCCCGCATCGGCCCGGATGTATCAACAGCTCGTGGAGGAGTTCATCGCGCCGGGAAGTCTTTCCCTCAACGAGGCGCGCGCCCGGTCGCTCGGCCCGGCGATAGACGGCCTGGCCTTCCCTCTCGGCCTCGTGGAGATCAAAGCGCAATTCCTACCTGTTCTCGCCGAACATCGCCGGGCATGCGCTGCTGGCATTCTTCTTCGGCCTCCTTCGACCCGCCTCCGCCACCTCGACGGCCGAGGTGCTGGACCGCCTGCAGCGCGGCCCCTTCGGCCTTCCCCGTGACACGGCGCTGTTCCTGATCGCCTCGCTTGCCGTGGGCGGCTTGATCGCCGCCCGGAGGAGCGGGCGCGCCATCCCGCTGGAGCAGCTGGGGCTGCACGACGGTGGAGAAGGCGGAGGAGTTGCTGCCCGGCGAGCTGATCGGCAGCGCGGACCGCGCCACGCTGCTCACCGATTGCGCGTTCCTCGCCCCTGCCTCCGCCGACGAGGCATTCGGTCTTCGGCAGCAGCGAGATGCGTGGAAGGAGGCGTCAAGCTCCGCGATCTGGCCTCAGCGGCCCTCATCGCGGATATCCGCCAGCGCGTCACGGGCGTCGCGGAGTTCTCCGCTTTCGCCGTCTTCGACTTCAAGTCGTTGCAGGCGAAGCTGGCGGGCCTGGAGATGGTCACGCGTGAAATCAAGCCCTCGGTGGGCGCAAAGGAGGGCCTGGAAAGGTTCCTTGCCGCATGGCGCGGGTCGGGACTCACGGCGGAGGACGTCGAGCTCCTCAAGGGGTTCGGGCGCTTCCTTCGCGCAGGGCGCGGAACAGTTCGTGTTCATCAGCCACTATCTTCGCCACACGGCGGTGGAGCGGGCGGCGGCGAAGGAACCCGAGCTTGCCTCGTTGCGCGAGGAGATCAGCGCGCTTATCGCGAGCCCGCGTCGGGAGTGCTGGCGGACGGCGGCCAGGTGCTCACGACGCTCTTCGCTCACTTCAGGGAACGATACATCGCCATCTACGGCGGACTGCACGCGGAGTTCTATCGCGCCCGCGAGCCTGTGAAGCTGTCCCGGCAGGCCGCGCGCGCGCTGGGCGCGGTGCGGCTTCTCGCCTCGATCGAATCGCTGGATCAGGCCGGCGGACCTCGATCGATTCCTCCGATGCGATGGAGCCGCGCGCGCCGCCGCGCTGCGCCCGCCACGTCTCCGAGGAGCTGCCTGCGTTCCGCCGGTGTGCGGCTGCGGGTTCCAGCCCGGCGACCTGGCCGCGAGCGGAGCCGCCGGAGCGCCCCGAGGACTCGGATCGAGAAAGCGCTCGCGTCATTCATGGAAGCGCTGGTCACACCGCGCGTCAGGGAAGCGGTGGCTGCTCGCGCCTTCGCACTGCAGGATGCGAACCCGGGAATCGCGCGAAGGCTGGCGAGAGCTTGCCTCCGTGCTTGCTCCCGAGGCTTTGAGCTCGGCCGCTCTCCTCGACACGCTTGACGGCTCCCTCTGTCGCGAGATCGAGGAGGCGCTGGCCGGTCGCGTGCCGATCGTTCACCTGGGCTTGGACGGGCTGGCACGGAAGCTCGCCGGAAGACGCCTGCCCGCGGAGCGTATCGAGTCCCTCGTCCGGGAATGGCTTGCCGAGGCGGAATCCGCGACGCGGCTCATCGCAGTCGATGGATTCGCGGCAGAGGCGGAACAATGCCGGGCGCATCGGCGTCCCACGCAGACCGCTTCTCCTGGTGGCGGCTGCTGCATCCCGGGTTGTTCACGACAGGTTCCGTTCCCGGGGAGCAGGGGACGGAACCGGCCGCCGTGGCGGCGGAGCTGGAGAGGCGCGCTCCTTCCAGCCGGCCTGGCGGAAGAGTTTCGGCGCGCGCGGACGGATGTCCTGCTGCGCTTCGTATCGACCGAGCCTTTCCACACCCGGGCTATCGGGCAGGCATGGCTCATCATCGCCGAACGGGTGCTCGGTGGAGAACGTGCTCGCGGCGGCGGGCGGGGCGGGGCGGCTTCCCGGAGTCGCTGCATGCGGACCCGGCCGAGGCGGCGGCCGTCGCCGCGCGTCTTGCGCCGGTTCTCCGTTATGACGCGTTCCGCGCAGCAGGCGTTCCCCGAGCAGCTTGAAGCGCGGCTGTGCATCGACGCGATCATTGCCGACCCATGGTCCACCGATGAGCTGCGCCGCGCCGCGGAGCGCGGGCTTGCGGACATGGAGGCCACCGGGAGGCTGTGGCTGGCCTCGCTTCCCTCGTCCGCCGCTCTTTTCCTGCAGGACAACCCCGTGGTGCTCATCATGGACGCGGTGTCGGCGCCGACCTGTGGCTGGCGAACGCCGAGCTTCCCCAATCGTGCCCTGCCCGGTGCGCCCTGGGAATGGCTGAGGCTTGAAGGGAAGGTCGGCCACGGCGGACTCTCTCGCGCTTCAGCTCGGGCTCGATGGCGATCCACTGGAGGTGCTGGCGGCGAACGGGATCCCGTATGTCCAGTTCAGCGGAAGGGAGGAGAACCTCACTGCCGCGATCTCCGCTTCACTCACCGATGCGCCATCGTCGCCCCGTCGGCCCGCCGTTGTCCGCATCGCCCTCGTGGATCGGGCCGCGCACCGCGGGCGAGCTTCGCCTCTGCCGCCATGGCGGAGGCGTTCCGCAGTCTGATCGAGCTGCAGCTCCCCGGCCTGGTCGCGTTGTGTCGGGCGGACGGCAGGCCGCTGGTCCTGACCGCGGATCACGGCCTTTCCCTTGTGCGGGGCAGGCTGACACACGGCGGCGCCAAATCCGCCGAGTACGGCGGCGCCAAATCTCCGGTACGGCGGCGTCATCTCGCCGGGATCTGCGCGGTGTGGACGCCTCCCTCGCCTGCCCCGAAGCGCCCCGCGCAGAAGCGAAACTGACCGTGGCCGAGGAGCTGGAAGGTCGCATCGAGTCCATCGTGTATCAAGGCGGATGACGGATCTTTCAGCGTCGTGCGCGTTCCTCCGGGACGGCTGCCTCTGATCCAATAACGGCGGCAGGATTCCTGGCGGGGACAGGTCCCGGGGAGAGGGCGCGGCTGAAAGGGGATTGGGAGAGGCATCCGCGATTCGGCAGGCAGTTCAAGGTTGTCGAGTGCCTGCCCCTGCTTCCCGCGAGCGTCGAGGGCATCGAGGCATATCTCGGGTCGGGCCTGGTGGAAGGGATAGGCCCCGAGATGGCGCAAAGGATCGTGCGTCGATTTGCGAGCAGATGCGCTGCGGGTCATCGACGAGGAGCCCTCGCTTCTGTCCGAGGTTCCGGGGATCGGGCCGAAGAGGATCGCCGCCATCGGGAAGGCATGGAAGGAGCAGCGGGGAATCCGCGAAACGATGCTGTTCCTCCAGTCCCACGGGGTGAGCCCCGCGTACGCCGCCAGGATCTACCGGCACTACGGGAACCGGGCCGTGCAAGTGGTGCGGGAAAACCCGTACCGACTCGCCGAGGACGTCGAAGGGATCGGTTTTCTCACCGCCGACAGGTTCGCCCGCGGCCTGGGATTCCCCGAGGGTTCGCCCCTGCGGGCCGAGGCGGGCATTCTCCACGTCCTTCAGAAGTCATCGGAGGACGGGCACCTGTTTCTCCCTTCCACGGAGCTTCTCCAGCAGAGCCAGAGGATGCTCGGAGTGCGACCGGAAGCATCCTCGCGGAAGCCCTGGAGCGATTGACTGCCAGCGGCAGGGTGATCGCGGAGGAGCTCGGGGAGAAGGCGGCGCCGCTGACGCCGAACACCGCGCTCACCGGCAGGGCCGGTTCGCTTCCGGCGGATGCAGTTTCGCTGCCGCGCGAGCGGGCCGTGTACCTCCCCGCCCTCCACGCCGCGGAGAGCGGAATCGTGAGCCAGCTCTTCGCGGCTCCTCCGCGCGGCGCGCGAGCTTCCCGTCGTTGACCCCGGGACCGTCGCGGTCCGGGCGCAGAAAAGCCTCTCGGTCGAACTTGCCCGCAAGCAGGTCGAGGCCATCGACGAGAGCGTTCACCGAGAAAGTGCTGGTCATCACCGGCGGACCGGGCACGGGAAAGACCACGATCCAGCGCGCGCTCCTTGCCGTCCTTGCCGCTTCCCAGGCGCGTCCCCTCCTGGCGGCGCCCACGGGCCGCGCGGCAAAGCGCCTCTCTGAAGCCACGGGGCGGGAGGCCCGAACGATCCATCGACTGCTGGAATACATGCCCCGTGAGAAACGCTTCCGCCGTTGCCTGGAAGAACCCCTGTCCTGCGACATGCTCATCGTGGACGAGGCATCGATGATCGACGCGCCGTTGATGCACCAGATGCTGAAGGCAGTACCGTCCGGCGCCTCCCTCGTCCTCGTCGGGGACTCCCACCAGCTTCCCTCCGTGGGTCCCGGCACGGTCCTCTCCGACCTCATCGCCTCGGGTGCGCTCCCCGTCGTTGAGCTGACTGAAATCTTCCGCCAGGGCGAGGCAAGCAGCATCGTCACCAACGCGCATCGCATCAACCTGGGAATCGCCCCGGTTGAAAACGACGCAGAGGAGCTGCGCGATTTTTTCTTCATCGAGCAGGAGGACCCCGCCCGGGTGGCACGAACGGTGGTCGAGCTTGCCTGCAGGCGCATCCCGCGCCGCTTCCACCTCGACCCGATCGACGACGTGCAGGTGCTTTCGCCGATGCACCGCGGAGAGGCGGGGGTGGAGCGCCTCAACGAGCTGCTGCAGGAGCAACTGAACCCCGCCGGCAGCGAGGTGTCCGCGCACGGGAAGGCGTCTTCGGACGCGTGACAAGGTCATGCAGCTTCGAAACGACTACGAGCGGGAGGTGTTCAACGGCGACATCGGCCGGGTTGCTTCCGCGGACCCGGAGAGCGGAAGCGTGACGGTCGACTTCGACGGCAGGCTGGTGAAGTACGAGCTCTCGGACCTCGGCGCGCTCGTTCCCGCGTACGCCGTGTCCGTGCACAAGGCGCAGGGTGCCGAGTTCCCCGCGGTCATCATCCCGCTCCTCACGCAGCATTTTCCCCTTCTGCAGCGCAACCTCCTGTACACGGCGGTGACGCGGGGCAAACGGCTGGTCGTGCTCGTCGGCTCGCGCAAGGCACTTGCCATTGCCCTGCGCAACGAAAAGCCCCGGCAGCGCAACTCACGACTCGCGGAGAAGCTCGCCAAGGCGGCGGGAGCGGCGCATAGGGTGCATAGATAGATAGAATAGAGGCAGCGGCATGGCAGAAGGAGTCCGTTGACAGGCGCTTTAGAATAGAATATATTCTATTCGTGCCTTCGACTACGTTTCACATTCCTGACGATCTCCTGCGCGATATCGACCGTGCTGCTCAGAGCATGGGCATGAGCCGGAATCGGTTCGTTATCAAGGCGTGTGGGGATGCACTTGCCAGGCAGGCTGGCGAATGGCCGGCTGGATTCTTCGACGCCGTCCATGGCGCTGAAGACGAAGAACTGCTCACGGAGGCGACACGCGAGCTCGAGAGAGACGTCCTGGCACGGAGAATGAACCGCGGGGCGGCTGCGTTGTGACGACGGTCCTGGATGCCACCGCATTTTCAGCCGCCATGCGGCATGAGCCCGCGCTGGACGCGCTCATGAAGTCACGGCTGCCCGGCGAGCTGGCGACGGTTCCTCCCGTGGTTTCTGAAATCGAGTATGGCATCCAGAGGATTCCCCTTTCGTCGAAGAAGCGATCGCTTCTTCAATCGGAGATGGATCGACTCCTTGCGGTGCTGAAGGTCCTGCCATGGACACCCGAATCATCATCGCGGTTTGGCTCCATCAAGGCCGCTCTCGAGCGCACCGGGGACCTTATCGATGATTTCGACATAGCTATTGCTGCCATCGCGATGAGTCACGACGCCGGCGTCCTCACGGCAAACCTCGTCCATTTCAGGCGAATCCGGGATCTTTCCTGCACCGGCTGGTGAAAGGCCGCCCGGGGCGGTGCGCCGACGGTGGGGCGCCGGTAGTGGGGCGCCGGCAGTGCGGCGCGCGCCCGCCCAACAGGTTGGCCCGACTCCTCCATTTTGGTATAACTGAAATGGAAGACGATCCATTCCGGTTATCCCGTCAAGGCGCTTTGCCGCAGAGCGCCGTGCCTTCCAGCAGCTATTGCCCTGCCGCCAGCAGCGATGCCACCGCACAATCGTAGTCCGGTGTCTTCCCGTCCCACTGCGGCATGTTGACCTCGGGGCCCAGGTCCAGCTTGCGCTTATAAGCCCATTCGCGCAGCCAGTTCGGACCGGCGCCAACCGTTTCACGCGGCGGCTCGGGCGAGACAAGATGCCCGGCCCGCGAGTGGAAGCTGAATACACCCTCGGCGCCGGCAGTGACGGTCCACCCGCCCTCGTGGACCAGGTGATGGTGCGGACTGCATAGCAACAGCGTATTGTCCAGGCTGGTTTCCCCGCCGTTCAGCCAGTGCTTTACGTGGTGGCCGTGAAGGAAGGCCGTGTGGGTGCACCCGGGGAAGGCGCAGCCGCGGTCACGCAACATCAAGGCACGGCGGATGGCCGGCGGAATCGTACGGGCGCGGCGGCCGATGTTCAGCGCCTGCCCCTCGCCGCCTACGGCCACGAGGCCACAATCGCATGCGACCCTTCGCAACGCTTCCGCGGAAACGTGGGTCCCATCCTCCAGGGTGCCCGCCCAGTCGCCTGAGAGGCCCAGCACATCCTGCTCCAGATGAACCATGACCTGGAAGCGCTCACCACCCGTTCCCGAGACCGGATTGCCGGCCAGGAACGACTCTGCGAGCTGCACCGCTCCATCCGCGCGGGAGGGCCAGCAAGCTTCCGCGGAAGCGTCGACGGCCCGGGCCGGCTCTGAGTTCCCCTCGGCGACCGGCACGTCAGGCGTGCCTGGCGCGTCGGGATCCTCCTGTTTGATCGGCTCTGCCTTCTCTGCGCGCACCTCACGGGCACGCTCGATGGCGCGAAGGATCAAGTCCGCCTCGTCGGGCTCCAGCACCAACTCCAGCTTGACCATACCCCCCGGCAGCAGACGCTGACGTACCAAACGCTCTTCCGGCCTCGGCGCCCTTCCGCCGTCCAGCACCTGTCGATAGCCCCTGCACAGCCGCTCAAGCTGCGCCCCGGTCGCCAGAAGCGCCATCTCCAGCAGCTTCCCCTCGTTCTGGGGAGTCGCCACACGGGTGAGGGCGCGAACCTTGGCGTACGACAGCCTGGCCGAGCGCAACGCTTCGTCGATGGCGGGCAGTTTCCCCAGGGCGCGGGCCACCCTCACCTTCTCGCGCGCGGTGGCCGAGTCCCATCCGAGGCGCCAGGCCAGCCAGTGAGCGCAGGACAGTGCGCCCTGCTCATGCCAGCCCTTCGCCTCGTCGAAGCGCCTGATGCATTCGAGCAGCCGATGGGTGGCCGCATCCAGGTGCGCCGAGAGGGTGGCGATCTCCTGGCCGAGCTCTTCGAGTGTGTCCATGGCAAGTACTATACATCCGTTAGGTAGTTTGTGCAAGCGTTTTTTCGGATTTCTCCAGACGTGAGCCGGTTCCACGACAACGACATGTTCTGCGCTTTTCCGGCCCTACCCCTGGTATCCGACCAGTATTTGTTCCACGGTCTTCTTTAGGGAGGGCAAATCGTCGCGGATTATCTGCCAGACTTCCTCCGCATCAACTCCAAGGTAATCGTGTGCAACGAGGTTTCTAAAATCCTTTACCTTTTGCCAATCGAAATCAGTATGTCGAGCTTTCAGTTCCGTAGAAAGGCGATCAACCATTTCCCCGATGTTGATAAAGTTCATCAGTGTAGCATCGAAAGCAATCCTTGAGCTGAAGAGCTCCCTATGTGTCCTCCCATGTTACGGGTGTACTCGCTTATCTTCTCGATTGCATCCAGAATCGCGAGGAGGTTGGCCTCATCCTTACTGGACATAGATTGCTTCGCGCAGTATCTGCTCTTTGTAGTAAGGCTTTAGGTAGCGCTCAGAGGCGAGGTCGACCGGCCGCCCCAATTGGCTTTGCAGCTCTTCCCTGAGCCGTCCCTTGACCAGGTGAATGTTTGGAGTGCCTTCTTCAAGATCGACGAGGAAGTCCACATCACTCTCGGGCGTCTGTTCCTCGCGTGCGAATGACCCGATTAGTGCGATGCTCTGCAAGCGATAGACCGAGCGGAAATGACCCAATTGTGAACTGACGCGGTCGAGAACTGCCTGCCGGCTATCCGCTCTGTTGGTCTTGATTGCCATTCCTGTCTCCGTCATCGAGTTTACTAACTCTACCACTGGAGCGAAACCCATGGAAGTCGGCATAGAGCGCCGCTCCGGACCTGCGCGATAGAGACGCCTGCTCGCTCGGTCTTATCCAATCCATCAGAGCCAAAAGCGCAGAACGATGAGTTACGCCGCCGATTCAGCAACGGCGAAGCCCTCCAACCGATCCGCAATTGCTGGGGGAACGGGATCAAGAACCGGTTTTCCGATACTTCACGTTTGGAATGCCTTCAAAATGAGAATCCTGCGTCCATAGCAGTGCGTTGTTCAACTGCAGCGCCTCATTCTCTGATCGTTGCTGAACAATACGCTTACCAGGGGATGGTGATGGAATCGATGGACCTCACGGCAGCCTGGAAGCTGCCGGTGCTCTTCGCCTGCAAGGACGATGGCTGGTCGATCACGACACCATCGCCCTCCATGACCGCGGGCTCGCTTGAAGAGCGCTCGCGGGGCCTCGGCGTGCCGGCGGTCACGGTCGACGGGCTGGACGCGGCGGCCGTGGCGCAGGCCGCGGGGGAGGCGATCGAGCGCGCGCGCTCAGGCGCCGGGCCGGCGTTCCTCCGCGCCCGGTGCGTCCGCCTCGACGCCCACTTCCTCGGCTTCCCGCTCATCCGCATGGTGAGCGAGCCGCTCACGCAGGGAGCCGCCATCGCGGGCCCGCTGGTCCGGTCGCTCGTGGCTGTCGGTGTGGGCGTGCACCGGGCGCTGGCTGCCGCAAAACTGCTGCGGGAGCAGGGCATCTCGGCAGACGTCCTCGATCTCCGTACGGTGTCACCTCTCGATGTCACGGCCATCTGCCAGACGGTGGGCCGGACCCGCCGGCTGCTTGTCGTGGACGAGGACTACGAAGGCTTCGGGCTGTCCGGCGAAGTGGCGGCCGTGGCGCTGGAAGCGGGCCTGCAGTTCAGCTATGCGCGCCTCTGTACATGGTCGACTATTCCCTATGCGCGCAACCTGGAGGACGAGGCGCTGCCGAACCCGAGCGAGACGCCTGCTACGGCCGGGCGTCGTCCACGGCGTCGCGTACCATGGCGGCCTGCTCCTGGAGGTCCTCGGTCTCCTTGATCCAGAAGGCCTCCGTGCCCCACTGCGGGAAGCTCTCGCGAAACCAGTAGTCGTCCCGCTGCCGCGCGCGCCACGCCAGGAAGTAGATCATCCGCATGAACCGCAGCGGCTCGATGAGGCGAAGGCTCGCGCGGTCGAACGCCGCGAATCCCTCGTAGGCGTCCAGGAGGATGCCGAGCTCGCGGCGGCTCTCCGCCGCCCGGCCGGGCAGCACGAGCCAGAGGTCCTGGACGGCCGGCCCCATCATCATGTCATCGAAGTCGATCAGGGCGAGCCCCGTGCCCGGGCGCTCTATCATGTTGCCCCGGTGGCAGTCGCCGTGGATGCGGTGCATCGCCACGCCGTCGAACAGGGGGACCATGGCGGCGAGCGTCGCCGAGCACACGGCATGGAACTCGTCCCTGCTGGTG
Organism: uncultured Spirochaetota bacterium; assembly: GCA_963768665.1. Lineage (GTDB taxonomy): Bacteria > Spirochaetota > Spirochaetia > SZUA-6 > Fen-1364 > Fen-1364. The sequence goes on from CAVYIU010000015.1 coordinate 82,815, forward strand.
GGGTGCACGAGGCCGTCGGCCAGGAGCTCCGCGACGAACGCGGCGGTCAGGGACCCGGGAGAGCAGACGGCGCGGTGCCCGGCGCCGGCGGGCGCCCACCGCGTGACAGCGGCCCAGGAGCGCCCCGAGCCGCGCGAGCTCGTCTTCCGTTTCCGGCTCGAAGCTGCGGCCGCCGCTGCGCGGGAACAGGGCGAAGAGGAATGCCTGCTCCCGGTCCTCCCCGGTTGCCGTGGTCTCGTGGAGGGTCAGCCCGTCCGCGGCAGTCACGGGCGCGATGACGGGGATTTCCTCCCGTGCGCAGTCCACCAGGAAATCGTGCTCGTCGAGGATCGCGGCCCGGTCCCAGCGCCCGGGGCGGTAGAACTTCACGACGAAGCGCTCGCCGCTGTCGGCCCGCAGGCCGTACACCCGGTTCACGTAGCTGGGGTATGCCTCCATGGTGCCGTCCAGGGAGAGCCCGTAGGCCTGCTCCACGGCGCGCAGGGCCGCATCGGGGGAGAGAAGATCGAATGAACCGGTGACCACGCGTCCTCCGAGACAAGTATAGAGGGGAGGGGTGCTTTTCAGCAAACGCCTGGCGCCGTCGGGGCCGCGAGATGTGCACCGTCGGGGTGTGCCCCTTGCACATCTGTGCCTATTCTGCCAGAACAGGGGACCGTGATTACCGTCAGCAGCCTCACCCTGTCCTTCGGAACCCGCTACCTTTTCAAGGATGTCTCACTGAAGTTCACCCCCGGCAACTGCTACGGGGTGATCGGGGCCAACGGCTCGGGCAAATCGTCCCTGCTGAAGATCCTCTCCGGCGACGCTGGAGGCCGACAAGGGGGAGATCGCGATCAGCGCCGGCAAGCGCATGTCCGTGCTCAGCCAGGACCACTTCGCCTTCGAGGACCACGGCGTGCTGGATGCCGTGATCGTGGGGTCCCCGCGGCTGCACGCGTTGGTCCGCGAGCGCGAGGCCCTCTACGCGAAGTCCGACTTCACCGACGAGGACGGCATCCGCGCGAGCGAGCTGGAGGCCGAGTTCGCCGAGATGGGCGGCTGGGAGGCGGAGGCGCAGGCGGCGACGCTCCTCTCGGGACTGGGCGTGGCGGAGGCGCTGCACCAGAAGCGCATGAGCGAGGTGGACGAGGCCGCCAAGGTGCGCGTGCTCCTCGCACAGGCGCTTTTCGGGAACCCCGACATCCTCCTCCTCGACGAGCCGACGAACGGGCTGGACCTCCACTCCATCTCGTGGCTGGAGGAGTTCCTCATCGAGACGCAGAGCATCGTCATCGTCGTCTCCCACGACCGTCACTTCCTCAACGCGGTGTGCACGCACATCTGCGACATCGATTTCGGGCAGGTGCGGATGTACGTCGGCAACTACGATCTCTGGTTCCGTCTCAACCAGATGCTCGCGCAGCAGCAGAAGGACGAGAAGAGGCGCCGCGAGGAGAAGGTGAAGGACCTGAAGGAGTTCATCCAGCGCTTCGCCGCCAACGTGTCGAAGAGCAGGCAGGCGACGTCGCGGAAGAAGATCCTGGAAAAGCTGGAGGTCGATGACTACGTGCCGTCCAGCCGGCGCTTCCCCTACGTGGCGTTCAAGCCCGCGCGCGATGTGGGCAACGTCGTGCTGGAAACGAAGGGGCTCACGAAGGGCCCCGGGAAGAGGCCGCTCCTGCCGAGCCTGGACCTCACCGTCAACCGTGGCGACAAGATCGCGTTCGTTGGCCGCGAGCACCTCGCGAAGACGGCCCTGTTCCGGATCCTGGCGGGCGAAGACAAGCCGGACGCCGGTGCCTTCACGTGGGGCCAGACCCTCTCGGTGTCCTATTTCCCGCGGGAGAACGCGGAAATTTTCGACACGGACATGAGGCTCATCGACTGGCTTTCCCAGTACAGCCCCAACGACGATGCCACCTACATCCGTTCCTTCCTTGGCCGCATGCTCTTCTCGGGCGACGAGGCGCTGAAGCCGGTCCGCGTGCTCTCGGGAGGGGAGAAGGTGCGCTGCCTCCTGGCCAAGCTGATGCTCTCCGGCGCGAACTGCCTCATCCTCGACGAGCCGACGAATCACCTCGACCTGGAAGCCATCACCGCCCTCAACGAGGGCCTCATCGATTTCACGGGGATCCTGCTCTTCACGAGCCATGACCACCAGTTCGTCACGTCCATCGCCACCCGCATCGTCGAGCTCTGCCCGGGCGGGGTCATCGACAAGTCCATGAGCTTCGACGACTACATCGCCGACGAGCGCATCGACGAGATGCGCGATCGCTTCTACCACGGGCACGTGCTGGCGGAAATCTAAAGAAGCGCCTCCGCGGATCGCGGAGGCGCCGTGAAACTGTTGTCTAGCGGATACCCTGGTCAATGAGGGGCTTGATGGTCCCGACATTCTGCGGGCGTCACGGTACCGACGCCGGTGTCGATGTGCAGACCGGGGATCAGGTAACGCTTGGTCAGGGCCACCTGCAGGACGGGGAGATAGCCCTGGAGATAGAGCACCTGGTCGAAGCTCGCGGTGATCCATCCGCCCTGGATGGCGCTCACCGTGGCAGGTGAGAGGTCGATTCCGCCGCAGATGATATCGCCAGGCTTCTTCCCTGCCGCCTGGAGGACTTTCGGCAGGATGGCCGTGACGCTTCCATGCTGCGTGCCGATGGCCTTGAGGTCAGGGTGCGCCTGGAGGTACGCCGTGAGGATGGGGATGGCCAGCGAGGTGTCGCTGTCCACCGCGGCGGAAACGTCGAGCTTGTCCACGATGAGCCCGGCCTTGGTCAGTGCGTCGTAGACGCCCTGGCTGCTCCTGCTCCTTCCTTCCTGGTGCCAGATGTCATAGACAAGCGCCTTGTCGCCGGCCTTCAGGCCTGCTTTCACCATGGCCTGCCCCGTCAGGTAGCCGCCCTGGTAGAGGTCAGCGCCGGCATAGCCGAAGCCCTTCGACTGGTACTTGGCCTCGATGCCCGGCAGGGGATTGTTGCCGCTGGTGACCACGATCCCCTGGGCTTCCGCCTGGTCGACGAGCGCGGCGAATGCCGGCTCACCGGGATGGCCCATGATGATGATGCCGTCAGGGTTGGCGGCAAGCGCCTGCTTGAACTGATCGATCATGGTCTGCTGGTCCCACTTGGAGTACTGCTCGATCAGCTTGATATTGTTGGCGGCGGCGGCGGCCCGGGCTCCGTTGGTCCGCGCCAGTGTTGCGCCGTCCCCCTGGGTGCCGCCCATCTGCATGTAGATGATCAGCTGCTGGTCCGCGGCAAACGTCTGTGCCGTGAACAGGGCTCCGAAGACGACGAGGACGATAAGTGCCCATGTCAACTTGCGCATGGAATCCCCCTTCCGGGTGAAGAATAAGGCCTTGCGCCTGAACCAGGCGCCGTGAAACGCCGTTCCCCCTTTCCCTTTCCGCTGGATAGCATACGCGCCAACGGCGCGTTCCCTGTCTTATCCGCCGTCGTGGTCCGACGGGCTCCCGCCGGGAGGCGCCTGCGGGACGGCCCACCTCCGGGCCGTGCGCGACAGGATGGAAATGCCTCCTTCGCCGATGACCACGTTGAGAATGACCGAGGCGGCCATGACGAGGCCTTCCACGAGCTGCACCCAGTAGCCCCCGATACCGGTGGCCACGACACCGGCCTCCAGGGACCCGATGATGTACGAGCCGAAGAACGTGCCCACGAGGACCCCGTAGCCGCCCGCGATCGACGTCCCCCCGATGAAGACAGCCGCCATGACCGGCAGGAGCATCCCCGAGCCCTGCGTCGGAAAGAAGACGTTGATCTCCATCGTCAGGAGCAGGCCGGCAAAAGCGGCAATCACGCCGTGGAGCGTGAAGAGACGTATCCGCGTGGCTTCCACGTTGATGCCCATCACGCGCGCGACCTCGGCGTTGTCACCGATGAACATGATGGCTTCGCCGAAGGTGTGCCTGTTCAGGATGAACCAGAAGAAGACGGTGAGTCCCAGCGCCCAGAGGGCCTGCACGGGGAAGATCCCGAACAGGCGGCCGACGAAGATGGTATGGATCGTCGTAGTCGTGATGGACTCGATGTTGATCTGCAGCCCCCCGGCAATCAGGAGGGTGACGCCGTACCAGAAGAACTGGGCCGCCAGGGTGGCCATGATCGACGGCACGCGCAGCCGCGACACGAGGAGCCCGTTGACGTAACCCACGAGCGCGCCGGATGCGAGGGCAAGCACGAAACCGATCCACGGCGCGTGGAAGTTCTTGAAGAACCACGTGAAGACGAACCCGGACAGCGCCACAACGGCGGGGAAGCTCAGGTCGATCTCTCCCGCGGTGATGATGAACGTCAGCCCGATGGCGAGCACCAGCATGGGCGGGACGGTCTGGAAGAACGACATGTAGATCCGGTATCCCGTGAAGACCCGCGGCGCGGTGAATATGAACACCACGTAGAGAACGGCAAGCACGAGACCGATGGGGAGGCCCTCGACGCGACCCAGGAACGCCAGGCGGGAGGTGGACGGCTTCATGGCTGCACCTTGTCCTTCAGGCCGTGGGAGTACTCGAGCAGGAACTCGTCCAGCTCCTTCAGCGATATCTCGGCCTTGGTGATGCTCGCGACGATCTCCCCCCTGTCGATGACGATGAAGCGGTCGGAGATCTCGTAGACGTCGGTGAGATTGTGCGAGATGTAGATGCTCGCCTTGCCGGCCTCCTTGATCTTGTGCACGAAGTTCAGCACCTTGCGGACTTCCTTCAGGGAGAGGGCCACCGTCGGCTCGTCAAGGATGATCAGGTCCGCTTCGAAATGCATCGCTCTCCCGATGGCCACGCCCTGGCGCTCTCCGCCGGAGAGCTTGTTCGCCTTCGAATCAACTCCTATTCCCTTGCCCCGGAAGCCGATGGTGTTGACCATGATCTCCGTGGCGATACGCTTTTCCTCGCGGACCTTCAGGAACCCGAGCGGGTAGGTGATCTCGCGGCCGATGAAGAAGTTCCGCCACATGGCCTGCTTTTCCCCGAGGGACTTGTCCTGGTAGACGGTTTCGATGCCCAGGGCGTGGGCCTTTTTCACGGAGTACGCGCCGGTGTCGACGCAGCGGTCCGCGATGTAGAGCTCCCCGCTCGTGGGAGGGAATACCCCCGTGAGGATCTTCACCAGGGTGGATTTGCCGGCCCCGTTGTCGCCGATGAGGCCGACGATCTCGTTGCGGCCGACCGCGAAATTGACGCTTTTCAGCGCGCACACTGACCCGAAGTACTTCTCGATGTTGACCATGCGCAGCGCCGTGCGCTCTCGGGGGGGTTCAGCCACGAAAAAGCCTCCTTTTGGTACAACTTATACCAATCAGACTGTCGTCATAGTAGCACGCCCCGGTTCTCACTGCAACCTTTTTCTAGCCAAATTGCAGGCTTTTCCGGCATCCTTTCCCGTGGCGGGAGGCTATTTGGTTTTGACATTTGTGCGGGAATAAAGTACAACTTGTATCATTCGGGACGGGGATGAAGAAGTATCAGGTCATAGAAACCTGGATCCGCAGCAGGATCGACGAGGGTGCCCTCGTTCCGGGAGAGAAGATCCCCTCTGAGAGCCAGCTCTGCGCCCAGTTCAGCGTCTCGAGGAATGCCGTTCGCCAGGCCATTCACAACCTGATCCACGAGGGGCTCGTGGAAAGCATCAGGGGGGTCGGCACCTTCTGCCGGACGCGGGTTCCCGCGTCGCCGCTGTCCACGAACGTCGGGCTCGTGCAGTTTTTCATAAGCTCCTACATCTACCCCGAGATCATCCGCGGCTGTTACAAGACCCTTTCCCGCAAGGGGTTCGCCCTCCTGCTCAACCAGTCCGAGTACAACCTCGAGCAGGAGAAGACGATCCTCCAGGAGCTGCGCAAGAAGAAGGTCGGGGGCATCATCATTGCTCCCATCTACGGGGCGGGGGATCGCTCCAACGCTCTCCTGCTGGAGGAGATCGAGAATGAAGGCATTGCGGTGGTTCTCTGCGATGACTACTTTCCCGGGAGGAGCTTCAGCAGCGTCACGCTCGACTATCACCAGTGCGGTGAAGAAGCGGCCGCCCACCTGTGGAAAAAGGGCCACCGAAGGATCGGCATCTTCTACCAGAAGGACTTCCTGGTGAAGGCGAACAGGATGAAGGGAGTCCTCGATTTTCTCGGCCGCCAGGAGGCTCCCGTCAGGACCTCCTGGATCGTCGGGTTCAACGGCCAGGGTCCCATGAGCGAGGCGCCCGCGGCCGCGGAACGCTTCCTGCGCGGCGCAAAGGAGCTCCCGAGCGCGTTCGTCTGCGGCAACGATGAGGATGCGCTGCAACTCATCGGGGCCGCCGAAAGACAAGGCATCCGCGTCCCCGCCGACCTTTCCGTGGTGGGGTTCGACAACTCCGACATCGCCCAGCTCGAGAAGATCTCACTGACATCCGTCGATCACCCCAGCTTCGAGATCGGGGTGAAGGCGGCGAACATACTCCTCGACAAGATATTCCATCCCGAGATGCGGTTCGTGACCCACACGATCATCACGCCGTCCCTGGTGGAGCGCAGCTCCGTTCGCAACCTGGTCCCGGCGGCGCCCATACCACCCAGCACCCTGCTGCAGCGGAATCCGGACTGACGGGCTCGCCCCGCGAAGCCCTGCGGGCTCGCTGGGAAAGGTAGACGATCGCTAAGCGCAACGATATATTAAGCTCACTTATTGAATAAGGGGTGTGAACAATGCAGGACGCGAAGGAAACGGCAGCCACGTTGCGGGCATGGATGGAGACTTTCACCTCCCGCTCCATGCATGAATGGTGGCGCTTCGCAAAGCGGACGGGGTTGTCGTTGCCGCAGTTCGGGCTCCTTCGGCGGCTGTACCACCAGGGGGAATGCGAGGTGCACGAGGTGGGACAGCATTTCGACATTTCCGCCGCTGCCGCGAGCCAGCTCGTCGACCGGCTCGTCCAGGCGGGCCTGGTGGCGCGCACGGAGAACCCCGACGACCGCCGCGCGCGTCACGTGGCCCTCACGGCAAAGGGCCGCGCGCTGCTGGAAAAGGGCATCGAGGAGAGCTACCGGTGGGTCAACGAGCTCGCCGGGGCGCTCGGACCGCAGGTGAAGGCCGGGCTGCGCCAGGTCATTCCCCTGCTGATGGAAGCGGAGGCGTCGATGCCCCGCCCCGAGAGTTTTCTCCACCGGGCTGCAATACGGGGCGCCCGGTAACGTCACTGGAATCGAGGAGATCATCATGCTGAAGTTGTTTCGTTTCCTGAAACCGTACGCGCTGGCCATCGCCGCCGTCGTGGCGCTCGTGGCGGGCCAGGCAATCGCCGAGCTGTACCTGCCCACCCTGATGGGCAACATCGTGGACCAGGGGGTCGCGAAGGGCGACACGGCGTACATCCTGCGGACCGGCGGGCTCATGCTCATCGTCGCGATGGCGGACATGGCCTGCGCGTTCATAGCCGCCTTCCTGTCGGCGCGGGCGGGCATGGGCTTCGGCCGCGACCTGCGTCGGAAGGTTTTCACGCACGTGGAGGAGTTTTCCCTCCACGAGTTCGACATCATCGGCACACCGTCCCTCATCACCCGGACGACGAACGACATCACCCAGGTGCAGATGTTCACGATGCTCACGATGCGGATGCTCATCATGGCCCCCATCATGGCCGTGGGCGGCGTCATCATGGCGCTGGAGAAGGATGCGCACCTGTGGTGGGTTATCGCCGCGGTCATCCCGATCGTCGCCGTCGTGGTGGGCCTCACGGCGGGGAAGGCCATCCCGCTGTTCCGCTCCATCCAGAAGAAGATCGACCGAATCAACCTCGTGCTCCGCGAGGGCCTCACCGGCGTGCGCGTCGTGCGCGCCTTCAACCGCGTGGACCACGAGCGCGCCCGGTTCGACGAAGCGAACCTCGACCTCACCAACGTGTCCATCCGCGTCAACAAGCTGATGGCGCTCATGATGCCCCTCATGATGCTCATCATGAACCTCACGATGATCGCCATCATCTGGTTCGGGGCCCAGCGCATCGACATGGGGGACATGCAGGTGGGATCCCTCATGGCGTTCCTCCAGTACGCCATGCAGATCCTCATGTCGCTGCTCATGGTGTCCATGCTCTTCATCATGCTTCCCCGGGCCAGCGCGTCCTCCGCGCAGGATCAACGAGGTGCTCGACCTGAAGCCGGGGATCAGGGACGCCGCTTCCCCGCGAAAGACCGGCATGGCGCGCGGAGCGGCCGGGGAAGAGGAGCACGGCTACCTGGAGTTCCGCAACGTCACCTTCGCCTACCCCGGCGCGGAGGAGCCGGCCATCATGGACATCTCCTTCAGCGCGAAACCGGCCGAGGTGACCGCCATCATTGGCGGCACCGGCTCGGGAAAGTCGACACTCGTCAACCTGGTGCCGCGCTTCTACGACATCGCCTCGGGCTCCATCCTCGTGGATGACGTGGACATCCGGGAGATGGACCAGGAAACGCTGCGGAAGAAGCTCGGCTTCGTCCCGCAGAAAGCGGTGCTGTTCAACGACACCATCGCCAACAACATCCGCTACGGCCGCGAGGAGGCCACCGACGAAGAGGTGGCGCACGCGGCGGAAACGGCGCAGGCCAGGGAGTTCATCCTGGCCATGCCGGACGGCTTCGAGTCCGTCGTCTCCCAGGGGGGGACGAACCTCTCCGGCGGGCAGAAACAGCGCCTGGCCATCGCCCGCGCGCTGGTGCGCCGGCCCGAGATCTACATCTTCGACGACACATTCTCGGCCCTCGATTTCAAGACGGACGCGGTCCTGCGCGCCGCGCTGAAGCGTGAGACGGCCGAGGCCACGGTCATCATCGTGGCCCAGCGGGTGAACACGGTCATGGATGCCGACCGGATCATCGTCCTGGACGAGGGACGCGTGGTCGGCATGGGCACGCACCGGGAGCTCATCCGCACATGCGAGGTCTACAGGGAAATCGTCTCCTCGCAGCTTTCTGAGGAGGAACTGGCATGAGCGACGGAAACGGAAACAAGGCTGCGGGCGGCAACGGCCACGGCAACGGCCACGGCGTCCCCCGACCCGCGGCGCAGGCAGGCGCACCGGTAGCGGGCCCCGCGAGGGGCAGGGGACCGGGCTTCGGTCCCGGCGGCGGCCATCGCGGCGGGCCCATGGGCATGGGCGCGCCCGTGGAGAAGGCAAAGAACTTCGGGCAGTCGCTGCGGCGGCTCGTGGGCTACCTGAAGCCGCACACGGCCAAGTTCATCATCGTCCTGGTGCTCGCCATCGGGAGCACGATGTTCTCGATCTTCGCGCCCAAGATCATGGGCCACGCGACGACGAAGATCTTCGAGGGGCTCATGGCGAAGATGATGCGCCTGCCCGGGGCGGGGATCGATTTCACCGCCATCGGCTGGATCGTCATCGAGCTGATCGGGATGTACGTCGGGTCAGCCATCCTCAGCTACGTCATGCAGTTCATCATGGCCAGCGTCTCCCAGAAGACCGTCTATGACATGCGGAAGAAGGTGAATGACAAGCTCGCGCGCCTGCCGCTCTCGTTCTTCGACGGCCGCACGCACGGCGAGATCATGAGCCGGTTCACCAACGACATGGACAACATCTCCAACACGCTCCAGCAGAGCCTCACGCAGGTGATCACCTCCGTGGTGACCATCCTCGGCGTGATCATCATGATGCTCAGCATCAGCCCGCTCCTGACGGCCATCACCATCGTCGTGCTGCCGCTCAGCTTCCTCGTGACCCGCGTGATCGCGCCGCGGTCGCAGAAGTACTTCGCCGACCAGTGGAAGAACATCGGCGATCTCAACGGCCACATCGAGGAGATGTACACGGGGCACACCATCGTGAAGGCATTCGGCCACGAGCGCAAGGCCATCGAGCGCTTCGACGCCGTGAACGACAAGGTCTACAACGCGAGCTGGCGGGCGCAGTTCATCTCCGGGCTGCTGTTCCCCCTCATGACCTTCATCAACAACATCGGCTACGTCGCCGTGGCAGTGGCGGGCGGGATCATGGTGACGCGCAAGGCGATCGCCATCGGCGACGTCCAGGCGTTCATCCAGTACTCGCGGCAGTTCACGATGCCCATCGCGCAGACCGCCAACATCGCCAACATCCTCCAGAGCACCGTGGCCTCCGCCGAGCGGGTCTTCGAGCTCCTCGACGAGCCGGAACAGGTGCCGGACGCGACCGAGGCGAAGATCCTCTCCTCGCCCCGGGGCGAGGTGCGGTTCGAGAACGTCGACTTCAGCTACAAGCCCGACGCGCCGCTCATCCAGGGAATGAACCTCGACGTGAAGCAGGGCCAGACCATCGCCATCGTGGGGCCAACCGGCGCCGGCAAGACGACTCTCGTGAACCTCCTCATGCGGTTCTACGAGATCCAGGGCGGCCGCATCACCGTGGACGGGATCGACATCCGCGAGGTGAAGCGCGGCAACCTCCGCTGCACCTTTGGCATGGTTCTACAAGATACGTGGCTCTTCAACGGCACCATCAGCGACAACATCGCCTACGGGCGCGGGAACGTGACGCAGGAGGAAGTGCACGCGGCGGCCGTGGCGGCGCACGCGGACCACTTCATCCGCACGCTGCCGGACGGGTACAAGACGGTCCTCAACGAGGACGCGTCCAACATCTCCCAGGGCCAGCGGCAGCTTCTCACCATTGCCCGTGCCATCCTCATCGACCCGGCCATCCTCATCCTGGACGAGGCCACAAGCTCGGTGGACACGCGCACGGAGGTCCTCATCCAGAAGGCCATGGCGCACCTGATGGAGGGCCGCACGAGCTTCGTGATCGCCCACAGGTTGTCCACCATCCGGGACGCGAAGCAGATCCTCGTCATGAACCAGGGCAGGATCATCGAGACCGGCACGCACAAGGAGTTGCTCGCCAAGGGCGGCTTCTACGCGGAGCTCTACAACAGCCAGTTCACCGGTGCCGACATCGAGGCGGAGGAAGCGCGGAAGAAGGCGGCGGCCGCCGCCGCGCCCAAGGCCGCGCCTGTCATGCCGGGCATGGGAGGGATGCGGAGGTAGGGCGGCGCCCACCGGCGGCCCGGGGCTCAGTGCGGGAATGCGTTGTACAGGGTGAGGAACGTCAGGACGGTCGTCAGGATCGAAGTCACCAGGGGAAAATACCTTTCGAAATTGTACAAGAAGCCATTGTTGGGAAGGTATATGCGGTCGCCCGCAGCAAGCGGGTCAGACGAACGCTTTGTCTTTCCGCTTGAATCATAGATGACGTAGGTTCCAGCAGGATTTCTCTCTGGATCCGCTCCGCCTGCCAGGGAAATATAGTATGAAGGCGGAGACCCTGCGCGCCAGGCGAATGACCCGGGACCGAACACCGCGCCCTGGACGGCTATCATCTCCGGGGTCACGAAGATCTGGTCCTCCGGCTGCACGAATGCGCTGAGTGCCCTGGTGGCCCCGCCGCGGTCCGTCACCGCGATGCTCTTCGGGCTTTCCTGGCCGTTTCCCCCCGCAAGATTGACATAGTACTCGTACGTGCGGCTGGGCGAGTACGGGTAGGAGCCGGGGCGCGTCACGGCGCCGGAGACGAACACCGAAAAGTTGGAGTACGGGATGACAATCCGGTCGTTGGCGCGAAGGGTGAGGTCCGAGGATTCCAGCGACCGCGAAAGTAGGCCCCGCAGGTCGACATACGTCGGTTGACTGGCTCCCTCCCGAATGACATAGGCGGATGCAAGGTCGGCAAGCGGGGAGATAGACGCCTTTTCCGAGAAGAGCGCGTCGGACAGCTTTTCCCCAGGGAGGAAAGTGTACGCCACCCTTCCGTACGGAGCGGCCGCGACCTGGGCCATGTTGTCGGTCACCCCTGCTGCCTGGTTCGCGGCACCCGCCGCCGCGACAACCGCACCTTCGATGAAGATAGCGGGAAGGCGCGCATCCTTCGACACGATGGTCACGACATCCCCGTCCATGAGAGGGGTCTCGACGCCTCCGGCGGCGGCAAGATCCACATACAGGACGCTCGCGTCCTCTCCCGCGATACGCCGGATGCTTACCCGTGAAGGGTCGGCCCCGTTCAGGAGTCCGCCACCGTAGGTATCCACCAGGCTTTGGAGCTGTTCGCCGGGGAGCAACTCGTACGCGCCGGGCATTCGCACCTGGCCAATGATTTGCACCTTTCGTTCGAAGCGTGAAAGCACAATGCTGTCTCCAGGCTTGACGAATGGATTCTCTTCAAGCGATCCGTTGCGCAGCGCCGCAAAAATATCGTAGACGTGCGATGAGCTATCACGCGAAATCAGCTCAACATTGCGGAGGGACGCGGTCGGGGCCGAGATGCCGTCCAGAACGTCGCTGACACGCGAAAGGCCCCAGGCGGTGAAATAGGTTGCCCGTGGCACCTCGCCCCTGACGAACACCTGGAACTCACTGATCGCGGAGGGGGAAAGTGAGGGCATGCTCCGCGGATAGCCGCTCAGTATGAGCTTTTCAACCGCCTGCTTGAGCTCGGGAAAGCTCATGCCGGATGCGTTGATTGTGCCGAACAGGCCGAGGCCGACAGTATAGTCGGAGTCCACGATGGCAGCGCTGGTGACCTGGTTGTCACCTTGCCGATAAGTGAGCCGATACTCGTCGCCCGGGGTGACAGGATAGTTGTCGCTCGTGGCCGCGAGGCGAAGGTGCTCCTGGTCCGACGCTGCCGCACCCTGACTGGGCGGCACCACCGGCGCCGTCGGGGTCCCTTGGGGGAACCCCTGGGCGATTGCGAACAGAAACCCGAGGAGCAGCGTACACGCTTTTTTTCTCATTAGCAGATCCTCGTCTGTTAGAGTGACCCCCAAGTATCACGGAAAAAAGGTCCGGAGTAAAGACCGGGCGGCGGGCCCTCGCGGGCCCTCAAATCGAGCCTTCGCTTGCGACACTCCACAGGGGCGTTGTACTCTTGCGGCACGGTGGACGCATGATCATTGGCACGGGGATCGACATCGTCGAGGTCCGCAGGATCACCACCCTGATGGGGCGGGCAGGTGATCGTTTCCTGCACCGATGGTTCAGCGAAGAGGAGATAGCCTACTGCAGCACCCGCGCGAAGCCCGCGTTGCACTTCGCGGCCCGCCTGGCGGCAAAGGAGGCGCTCATCAAGGCTCTCCGTCCCGCATGGACCGCAGGAATACTTCTGAAGGATGTATCGGTGGTGGCAGTCGAAAACGGGGCTCCTGCTCTTCGGCTGTCCGGCAGAGCGGCTGCCCTTGCGGCACAAGCAGGGATCAGCACGGTGCATGTCTCTCTTTCTCACACCTCTGAATATGCGGTCGCCTCCGTAGTTGTCACGAATGACCCCTCTACACCTCCGGCACCTTTGTCATGAGTTGCGGCGGAAGGTGAAGGTACTCGGTGCTCCTTCTCTTCTGGTCGATGTCGCGGTACACGCGGCCTACCTGTTCCTCCGTCAACGCTGCGGCCGAGGCGACCTCGGCAAGGGGCACGTCGTTGTTTTTTCCATAGAGGCACAGATCCATGCAATCGTACGGAAGCGAAAAGTAAAACTCCTCCTGGGACTGGGGCATGGAATATGTGTCCGTCGTCGGAGGCCGCGAGCGGATCTCTTCGGGCACCCCGAGCTTCGCGGCGAGCTGGTAAACCTGGCTCTTGTAGAGGTGCGCGATCGGCTTGACGTCTGCGGCGCCATCTCCCAGCTTGACGAAGAAGCCTTGATCATACTCCAGCCTGTTGGGAGTGCCCGCAACGACGTAGTTCAGCCGATCCGCGTGATGATACTCAAGCATCTTTCGTACCCGCTGCTTGAAATTGGTCGCCGCCACGACGCCCAGGTACGCCTCCGGGGTCAGTCGTACCTTCGCCTCCTGTCCGTCGGGCGTGAGGATAACGACCGAGTAGAGGCGGAAGGTGTCGCTCTGGAGGACGCCGGGGAGGACGATCTTCGCCTTGTGGAAAGGTCCGAATCCGGGGAAAACGAGGCGAATGGCGTCGTCGCGCCTCCTGTAGCATCCCACCGCCTCCAGAATCGGCGAGATATCCTCCACGATCGTCGCAATGCCAAGGGTGTCCGCAACGAGACGGCTCAGGCGCGGGGTATCAGCCGAGCTCTCGCGCTCAGGCATCAGGAGGCCGAGCACCCGTTCCTTCCCGAGTGCCGCGACGCAGAGAGATGCCACGACGCTGCTGTCGATGCCTCCGGACATGGCGACGACAACGCCCTTGCGACGGACCAGGGTGAGATAGGCACGGATCCTCTCCCCGATCCTGGCAACCTCTGCGTCCGCGTTGATGACGAGCGACTCACGCCCGAACCGCGTCGTCGTGCTCATATGCGTGCTCCCTTCGGTTTCTCCGTGATCCTGTCAATGGCAACGAGCGGCTGCTGCGGCTCTTCGCCGCGCGTCCCTCTTCCGTCGCCGGCGATAAACTCCCGGTAAACCAGCATTGTAGAGAGCACTGCCAGCAGCCTCATGTTGTCAGTGTTGCTCATCTTTTCCCCCCGAACCCTTCTGCACTTCTCCATCAGGCCTGCCACTGGCTGAGGGGCAAAGACTCCTGCCGATTCCAGCGCTGCCTTGTCCACGGCCGCCTCGACCCATTCGAGGTCTGCCGAAGAAAAAAAACTTGCAGCGTCAGGCGCGCGATACGGCTGCTTCGGGCGGTTGAGAATCGAGTCGGGCAGCAAGTCTGCAAACGCATGTTTCAGGATGTGTTTTTCGTCGAGGCCCAGCAGCTTGTGCCTGGAGGGAAGCCCGTTTGCAAAACCCACGACATCCGGGTCAAGGAAAGGGAACCGGCCCTCCACGGAGTGAGCCATGAGCATGCGGTCCCCCTGCGCCGAGAGAATATAACGGGCAGAAGCGTCGTCATCTCGAGCCACTGCGCCCGCTGCGTGGGATCCCAGGTGACGTGCTCAGGCGGCATCCGTGCCAATAGCTCGTTCTCGACCTGCGTCCCGTCCACCGATGCGCGCATACCCTCGCTCAGCATCGACCTGATACTTGCTGTACTGTCCCACCGCGGCCGGTGCGAGAGAGCCGGATCGGAGGAGTCGAGATTCCTGGCAAAGAAGGCCCTGGCAAACGAGGGGAAGGCAGTGGGGGATCTTTCCATCCAAGGGTAAAGGAGCTCCACGATGCGCTGCCGCTTCCGGGAGGAGGGGTCGCGCGTCCAGAACTGCCGCACTTTTGCCTCGCGGAAGATGTCGTAGCCGGCGAGGACCTCGTCCGACCCTTCTCCCGTCACGACAACCTTGCACCCCGACTCACGCACCAATTTCGACAGCAAGAACAAGGGCGCAGGCGCCGTTCGCAGCAGGGGTCTTTCCGCGTACCACACGACCTCCGGGAACACCCTACCGATGTCTTCAGCTGAAACGTCGACCGACCGGTGATCCGTGGCGAGTCGTGCGCTCATTTCGCTCTGATACGGGCCTTCGTCGAACTCCGAGTCTGTGAACCGCAGTGAAAACGTCGTCAGAGGCGCCTGCGTGTAGCGGGCAATGATCGCGGCAGTGATCGAGGAGTCGATCCCTCCGGAAAGATAAGCGCCTACCGGAACATCACTCCTTAGGAAGCGTAGACGCGCCGCCTGGATGAGTCGCTCGCGCAGCTCGTGACTGTTCTCCCCCAGGTTCTGGCACTGTTCTGACCCGGAAGGGGGAAATGACGGTGACCAGAACGAGGTACGCTTGACCCTTCCTTCCTGGAAAACAGCGTATTCTCCAGGGGCAAGCTCTTTGATGCCCGCAAACGTCGTGCGGGGCGCGACAGGGCACCAGAATGTGAACAGCTCGCTCAACCCGGCGGCATCGAAACGGCGCTCGATCCTAGGATCGGCGAAGATCGCCTTCATCTCCGAAGCGAACAGGAGCGAGTCCCCGCTGCAGGCGTAGTAGAGCGGCCGGACCCCCATGCGGTCACGAGAGAGCACTAGCCGGCGGGTTCGGGTGTCCCAGAGAGCCATTGCCCATTGACCGTTGAACCGCTCAAAGCACCTCAAGCCCCATTGCTCGAAGGAATGAACGATCACCTCGGTGTCGCTCTTCGTGCGCATGATGTGTCCGTGCGCCTTCAGCTCCGCCGCGAGCTCCACGTAATTGAAGATTTCCCCGTTGAAGGTGATCCACAGCGTCCCATCCTCGTTGGAAAGCGGTTGCGCGCCCCCCTCAACATCGATGATTGCAAGGCGGGTATGGCCCAGCCCTACGTTGGCATCGCGGTAGAAGCCGCTTCCGTCAGGCCCTCTGTGCGCGAGTCTCCCCATCATGCGGCGAAGGAGCTCGAGATCCGGCGGCGAGCTTCGCGCCGGCGTCACAACGCCGCAAATGCCGCACACGCCTATGCTTCCCCCAGCTTCCGGTCAAGGAGAAGCTGGAGGGCTTCCTTCGTTCCGAGCTCATCAAATACGATTTCAGCGTCGGACAGGCGGATGCCGAAGGCCTCTTCCATGAAGAGTGCAGTCTCAAGGAGAGAGAGCTCATCGCGCCCTGGCTCCGGCCTCATGCACAGGTATTCGTCGAGTCGCGCATTCCTCTGGGAGCGAACCGGGTTGATGAAGTTGCCCCGTCGACCGTCTCGATGCACTACCGTGCCCCGTTATGTTTTTGGCTGTTTGTTCGTCGTTGCGAGATTTTTATTTGCCTGGCTGAGCATGCTAATGAGGAACGAGAGAACAATGCTCCCTAGGAATGCCAGCAGCACAGCTATCATGATGATTCGAGACCTCTGGGGTCCTGATTTCATATCCGGAGCTTCCGCAGCCTCCAGCACCTGGAATACCGGTGCGGATTCTGTTGTAAGCTTGGCGGCCTCATACTGAGGCGACAAAGTGTTGTAAATTCTGCGCTGGATGTCGAGCTCGAGGGTGAGGGATGAGAACTCCTGCGCGACATCCGGCAGGCTTTTCGAGTCAGATGTCGATGCCTGGGTGCCTGAGATTCCCTGCTGGGTCTGGTCAATAAGGTCCTGAATGTTCTGTCGCTCCTGGTTGAGCTGCTGGAGATGGGGATCGTCGACGATAGAGAAGTTTGAGTAGTTCTTGATCTCAATTTCTTTCAGGATGAGCTGTGACCGAAGGTCAGCGATCGCTGCCGCCTGGGTGGAGCCAAGGTCCTGTGCGGTGAGAACCCCGTACTTCTTCTGCAGATCCTTGAGGCTGTTCTCCAGATCAGCGATCTGGGTTTTAACTTCGCCGATCTTCTGCTCCAACAGCTGCATCTGCTGTTTTTTTGCATAGCCCCGGTTTTGGCTGAACCACAAATCGGTCAGAGCTACTACCCGGTTCACAATATCCCGGGCCAAATCAGGATCCGTGTTCTCGCAGGAAACCGTGATGGCACTTGTCGCGGGGTTATAGCTGAAGCCCATGCTCTTGAGGAGTACCTCCCTGGACCTTGACCTGGCGTTTTGGGTGATGTGATACCTGTGAGTGATGTCGAACTCGGCGATCACCTGGTCGATAATCGACCTACTCTGGAGTATAAGGAGAACCAGCGCGCCAGTATCGAAGCCTCTGGCGGCGTCGATCGCAGGCTGAGCAGCTCCAAGGGCAGACATGATCGTTGAGGCCAAGTCGCCCCCAGAAGGCTGCTGGAGAAGGAGAATGGATTGGGCCTTGTACGTGTTTGGGAGCGGGCTCTTGTCAGGGGGCAAACGAATGCTGACAATGCTGAATGCCACTGCAATCACCGCCACCGCGGCCGTGATGCCGACTATTAGCCAGCGAAACTTGAGCAAAATGCTCAGGTAATGCAGAAGCGCTTCTACAAGAGTGCGTTCCGAGCTGTTCGCTTCCGGATTTTTCATAGGCCTTGATATCAGTATCTATATTACCTGGCGGTGCTGTCGGGGTCAAGCCGGAATCATGGAGAAGCTGAAAAGAATATTGATTTTCTACCGGAACGTATTGTAATCTTCAATTGGCAGGCAAGCTGATACTCATGTGATCCGGGTCCGCGAGCGAAGGTTTTATAAGCTTCGCGGGGACATCTCTTGCTTGGAATGTCGATCTGGGAAATGTCAGTATGGATGAGACGATCGGCCACAGTGCTCGAAAGAATTGCTCCGTCTATATCCTCGGCTCGGAGAGCCTGCTTGATGAAGCGCTTTCCGTCTGCATTGCGCAGGAACTGGGAGCTCGTTGTCTGTCGATTTGCGAGCCGCAAAAAGCCAAAGAAGACGCGACCGTAAAGGACTCCGAGAAGAGGCTCTTCCTCATAAACGGTTCGGAAACGGACTATGAAACTGCGATTAGCGAGCTTCAATCCGGAAATGGATTTGCCGACAAGGTCATCTTTTTTGCCCTGTTCAATATTCCAGCAGACTCAGGCGTGGAGAAACGCGCATTCGAAAAAGGCGTGAGGGGTTTCTTCTACTCCGGCGACAAGATAAAGCAGTTGGTGAAAGGGCTTGATGCCCTTCTCCGCGGCGATATCTGGATCTCCCGTGGTGTCCTGGCGGATCTGGCGATGCAGGGAAGGAAGAAGAAGGGCCATATCGCGCGCGAAAAGAAGACGTTGACAGAGCGGGAGATGCAGGTCATTGCCCTTGTGAGCATCGGAGCAAGCAATGAGGAGATCGCCGAAAAGCTCTGCGTCAGCCCGTACACAATAAAGACTCACCTCTACAATATCTTCAAGAAGGTTGGCGTTCCGAATCGCTTCCAAGCGGCACTGTGGGCAGCCAAGAACCTGTAGCTCTTCTACCCCTGTTCTCCTTTTCGGATACTCTCTTTTATTCGCTTGATGTGCCCGCGGCCGAGTCCCTTCACTTCGCAGCCGAGCTCGAGGTATCGGCGGATTTTTGCGTCATCCAAAATCAAGAAGCAGTCGATGATTGCGAACGGCTTTCCGACAGCCCGCAGCACTTCGTCCGGATCAAGTTTGAGGTAAGGGGTGTGACGGACGGCAAGGATGATGACCTTTACATTCCTCATCGCTTCCCACATGTCTTTCTGGATTCGGACGCCTCCAAGGCTCGTCTGGCGCGAGAAGAATCGGGCGCGGCTCTGGTCCGGTGATTCGTCCTGCAGCTCGAGCTCCGGCCATTGAGTCAGGTACGGGTCGTGAATCCGCATCTTTGCACCCATTTCCGCAAGGCGCCGGACGATGATCTCCGAACCGCTGTAGCGGGAGTCCCCGACGTCCTCACGATATGAAACCCCGAGGACGAGGACATCCGCAGACGCAACGGGCTCTCCCATGTTGCGAAGGGCATCCCTCACCAGTTGGGGCACGTGAAGCGCGCGGGTATCGTTGATGTCGATGGCGAGGGGGGTCATGCGGAAGATCTCGTCTTCCCACCCTAGGATGTGCTGGTACGCCCAGACACCGAGACCGCCGTCCTTGGGAAGGCAGTAGCCGCCGATGCCCGGCCCCGGAAAGATCAAGTTCGAATGCGTTGGCCGAACCCGAATGGCTTCGATGACCTTCTTGAGATCCACGCCGTTTCTTTCCGCAAAAAGCGACCACTCATCCATGAAGGCGAGGATCGTGGCGCGGTAGCTGTTTTCGATTATCTTCGCCGTCTCTGACTCGATGGGCCTGTCAAGCACCGTAAGAGGAAACTTCTCGGTGTGGAGGACGGATTTCAGGAATCCCGTTACCTTTTCCATCGCCTCCTTGCTGACCCCGCTGCAGACTCGCCAGTAATCCCTGACCGACGCAACATAGTTCTTCCCCGGCATGACCCTCTCATAGCTGTGCGCAAGGAGGGGAGGCACCGACAGCCCACGTCTTTCAAATGCCTGCTTGATGATGGGGAACGCTATCTGTTCGGTTGTGCCGGGCGCTACGGTGGTCTCTATGAGGATCAGCGCCCCGGGCTCGACCTTTTGCCCTATAATGCCGAATGTCTCTTCAAGGGCAATCATGTCGACGGACCCGGACTTGACATTGCCCAGAGCCTTTTTCGAGAAGTCGCACTGCACGTCCACGACAACGACATCGGCGAGCCCCAGGACGTCCTCGATGTGCGTGGCGACGAGGACGCCCTTTTCGGTCACGCACCGGCGAATGAGCAGAGGAACCTCCGGGTCCTCGGACGTCACGGGGGACTCGCCCCGGTTGAGCATCTTAATCTTCCAGTAGCTCCTTGGGCTCGGGCGCTGGAGGCCTATGACAAACTTCGTCGGTTTGCCCTGCTTGTCGACTGCGTCTGCAATGACAGCAGCCATGACGGTGCCGACAAACCCGAGGCCTATCACTACCACGGTTTCGCGACCCATTTCCTTCTGCACGCGCGCCCGATCCCCGAGGCACTTGAGCTCTTCTTGAGATTCTTCCGCCGTCGGGAGGACAAAACTCTCTCCCCAGGGGCTGATTGACTTAGTTGAGGCTTCCATGGAGATTATTGTACATCGATCGAAACCGCTTGTCCAAGTCGACGATGAACACGGAAAAATCCCTGAGCACTCATTGCTTCATTTCTTAACAGGAAAGCGCGTCAGATACACGACGATGCCTAGTTTCGAGCCGTTCCCCAGCCGCGTGTCAACCAGGTAGTCGAATGTTGTCTTGGAGGTCTCCAGATCCGTGGTAAACGTAAAATCGGCGGCAAGGCAATATTCCGCAAAGACAGAGATGAAATCGAGGATGGAAACCTCGACTCCCGCCACCCCCCCTACCGACAGAGGAACTGTCCAAATTACGTTTTCCTGCAGGGAGTAGCCGACTTGGGCATATGCCCCGAGATAGGGGGAGACTGGACCAGGGGCGAGGTGATACTCACCTGTGGCGCCTGCGTTCACTGAGAATGAGCTTGAAGCACTGCTGAGGAGGAAATCTAGGGTCCCTCGCAGGTAGAAACTCCCTGACCCGATTTTCACCCCGAACCCACCCTGATAGTTGTCGAGATCCAGGAGAATGTCGCTCGATGAGAAGATGATGCCGACATCCGTGGGGTCGGGAGATACCTTCGGGCTTACACCAGGAGCCGGGGAGGCCGCGCTGACCCTTGGCACGGCAATGTAAAAGCTGAGAACCGTGATTGCGAGAGAAACCCATTTGGTGCTCACGAGCATACCCCCTATTTTAAAAGCTACTTGTCGGCGGTACTGTTCCAGATCACGTACCAGCCACCGAACGGAAACGCACTGGTATCCAACGAACCGTGGAGCGGCGATTCTGCCCCTAAAGTGTCGACAGCGGCAACCGCGAAATCATAGCGTCCATCGCCGAAATCGGAATGCTTCAGCACGCATTGCGGGTCTTCGCTTGATGGCACTTGGGCCCAATAGGCCCAGTTCGCGCTGCCATGATCCCTGTAATAGACACGGTAAAAGGAGACAGAGAGGGGACCAAAAGGCGGGCTGCCCGGGGGCGGGTCCCACTGCAGGGTAATAGTCTTCGACGTGATCGTGATGGGAGTTGCGTCACCCGGGACGTGAGTTGTGTCGCCCGGAAGGAAAGAGCATCCGGAGCAGAAAAAAGAAAGGATGAGTAAACGAGTCACAACTCCGGCAATCGATCTCCCTGTGTCCTTGATCGTGGGCGCTCCTTGGTAGCTTTTGCGTCGACCTTCGGCTGGATTTTATCCCGAAGCACCTGGGCGATCAAGAAGTATTATCCAGCTTCGGAGACAGTAATACTTTAGTATTACGGCTTCTTGCGCGGCATCCATGCCAATAATCATGATTTTGTAATCCTCTTTTCCGATTGCGAGCCCGGCCTTGCCTGGTGCTATGTTGCTTTTACAGAAAGTGACCTTATGGCTGAAAGAAGAAGACTGGAGCGCTTCAACCTCGCCGCCCCTGCGCAGCTCACCGCAGTAACGGAGAATAGAACGAAATCGCAGCTCGATCTGACGACGAAGGACATATCCTCCGCGGGCGCCTATCTCTATTGTACCCAGCCCTTCGAAAAAGGCGCTCGGGTGAACATGGAGCTGCTGATCTCCCTGAGACAAGCTGTCAAGGCTCGTGGGTGACAAAGGCAGCGCAAAGATCAAGGTCAAAGGTACGGTTGTCCGTGTCGAGGCGGATGGAATAGCTGTTCGGTTCGAGAGCAAGTACGCGATTACTGCTTTCGATAAATGCGCTGAGGACATCGGAATGCTCTAGACTCCGTGCCAGTGCGGAGCGCGCAACTGAGCTCGTTTCGGCGGCCCGTTGCGAACAAGGGTTTTGATCATCGAAGTGAAGGAGTCGGTTTTTCCGAGCCTGCTCCGTCGCGATGGGAGAGGTTTATCAGTGACCCATCTCGGAGGTTCGTGACAAATGGAGAATCTTAAACGCACAGAGGCCGCAACCCTAGCCAGGGACGCTCAGCCCACCGGGCGCGCCGGAATCAGTTCGGCCGCCGTGTTCCACGCACTTCTCAGACACGAGAGGTGCCGATCGGACAGGGATGGCAGCGAGTTCTCGCTGGTTGTGTTCGACGTGTCGGCCCTGAGCTCCCGGGACCGTCTCGTTCAGCAGGTTGCGAATCAGATCCGGAAAAAGATGAGGTCGATTGACGAAGTGGGGTGGATCGACTCGCAGAACATCGGCGTCATGCTTCCCGCGACGAACTTCGCGGGAGGTGGTCGATTTGCGAATCGCGTCGGAGCGATGATCCCCTACACCGTGCGCGTCTATCCGGCGGACTGGCTGTCCGGCGAAGACCCGACAGCCGGCGGGAATGGCCGGAGGGCAGGCCAATCCGAGGAAGCGATTTACAAGATCTTCAGTGCCAAAGCTCCCTTCTGGAAATCCAGCATGGACGTGGCCGGATCTCTTATACTTATCGTGCTTTTTTCTCCGCTGTTTCTTCTCTTGGCTGTATATATCAAGTCGGTCTCACCGGGAAGAGTTTTCTACAGACAGAAGCGCGTGGGTCTTCGCGGCAAGCTCTTCACATTCATCAAGTTTCGCACGATGCACGAGAACAACGATTCGGGGGCGCACCGGGAGTATCTGAAGGAGCTTATCAGGAGCGGACGACCGATGGAAAAGCTCGACGCAGACAAGGACACACGCATCATTCCCCACGCGAAAGTCATCCGAAAGATGTGCTTGGACGAGCTGCCGCAGCTCTTCAACGTGCTTCGCCGTGAGATGAGCCTGGTAGGACCGCGGCCGTGCATTCCTTACGAGGCTGAAGAGTACCTGCGATGGCACGCCCATCGGTTCGACGTACTGCCGGGCATGACTGGACTCTGGCAGGTGAGTGGAAAGAACAAACTCAGCTTCGCGCAGATGATCCGGCTCGACATCTCCTATACCAATCGGATGTCCTTCCTGCTCGATCTGAAGATTCTCCTGCTGACCGGGCCGGCCATCATGGGGATGGTCTTTGATGCCACTGTGAAAAGACTCGGTGTGAAAATGCTGAAGCCCACGACGGTGAGCATGATTGACAGCGGCGAGGGAGGATCTCTCCGTGACACATGACATGGCTGTGATCGGTTGCGGCTATTGGGGGCCAAACCTCGTGCGGAACTTTCGATCACTCCCCGGGGTCAGGGTCGGAGTCATTTGCGACAAGAGCCGGGAACGGCTCGATCACATGGGGAAGCTCTATCCAGAGGTTGAAAAATCCACCGACTTTGCGCGGATCATCCAAGACGCCACAATTGGCTCTGTCGCCATAGCAACACCTGTGTCAACACACCACGCTCTTGCCTCGGCGTGCCTGCAGGCGGGAAAGCACGTTTTCGTTGAGAAACCCCTCGCAGTCACCTCGGCCCAGTGCAGCGAGATGATCGAGCTTGCGGAAGCCGGGTCCCTCACTCTTATGGTCGGTCACACCTTCGTCTATACCACGACGGTGCGTAAGATCAAGGAGATCGTTGATTCCGGGGAGATTGGCGACCTGATGTATATCAGTTGTCGCCGCCTGAATCTCGGGCTGTTTCAGAAAGATATCAACGCGGCCTGGGACCTCGCTCCCCATGACATCTCGATCATTCTCTTCATCATGGGCAAGGAGCCTGTCTCCGTAAACTGTCAGGGAAAGGCACACGTAAGCCCCGGCATAGAGGACATAACCAATATCAGCCTTTCCTTCCAGAACGGGGGCTTTGCGACCATACAGTCCAGTTGGATTGATCCCCGCAAGGTGAGGGAGATCACCATTGTTGGCACGAAGAAGATGATCGTTTACGACGACACCGAGCCGCTGGAGAAGGTAAAGATCTACGACAAGCGCGTGGAGGCACCACCTCACTATGACACCTTCGGGGACTTCCAGTACTCCTATCACTATGGAGATGTCCTGTCTCCTTTCATCAGGCAGGAGGAGCCGCTAAGGGCCGAGTGCCAGCATTTCATCGACTGCATCGACAAGGGGAACCGTCCCGATTCCAGCGGACACGAAGGGCTCGCTGTTGTGCGGATCCTCGAAGCAGCAACAGAGTCGCTCAGGAGTGGAGGAAACACCATCTCCTTCGCAGGCCGGCCGTGAGCACCGAGGGGTCCTTCCTACTTCGAGTGGCGCCGGACGTCAAACTCGGGAAGTGCGTCAAGCTCTTCGCTTTTGTGAACCTCTATGGGTGCGAGATTGGTGACAACACGCGGGTCGGCACATTTGTCGAGGTCCAGAAAGGCGCAAAGATCGGCGCGAACTGCAAGATCTCCAGCCACACGTTCATCTGCGAGGGTGTCACGATTGAGGACAACGTTTTCATCGGCCACGGCGTCACCTTCATAAATGACCTATATCCCCGGGCGACGGGCGCCGGAGGCGTTCTCCAGACAGAAGCGGATTGGAAGTGCATTCGTACTACCGTCAGGAATGGTTCGTCAATAGGCTCGGGTTCCACGATTCTGGCTGGGATCACAGTTGGTGAGAACGCGATAGTCGGTGCAGGAAGCGTGGTCACGCACGATGTGCCACCGGACACCATTGTTGCTGGCAACCCAGCCCGGGTGTTGAGGAGAGTCGGATGAACGTACCGTTTCTTGACCTCAAGGCCCAATACGACTCCATCAGAGGCGAGATGAACGCAGCGATCCAAGAAGTCTTGGACTCGTGCGCTTTTGCCGGCGGTCCCTTCGTCGAGAAGTTCGAAAAGGAATGGGCTACCTACTGCGGCGTGGGGCACGCAGTAGGCGTCGGGAACGGAACGGACGCCCTGTGGCTCGCGCTCGTTGCACTTGGAGTAGGCCGGGGCGACGAGGTCATTACGGTTCCTTCCACTTTCTTCGCTACGGCAGAGGCCATCAGCCTAACGGGCGCGACGCCGGTGTTCGTAGACATAGAAGACAAGCACTACACCCTGAACCCGGAGCTCCTGGAGGCTGCGATCACTCGGCGGACCAAAGCGATCATCCCCGTGCACCTGTTCGGCCAGACCTCCGACATGGATTCGATCATGGCTATCGCCCGAAGGCATGGAGTCCAGGTGGTGGAGGATGCTTGCCAAGCGCATGGGGCGACGTACATGGGAAGGAAGGCCGGGTCCATGGGAGAGGCGGCGGCGTTCAGCTTTTACCCCGGGAAGAACCTGGGGGCGTACGGCGAGGCCGGGGCGGTCACGACGAATCGAGACGACCTTGCCTCCGCCATGCGCATGTTCCGGGACCACGGACAGTCAAGGAAGTACTTCCACGACATCGTGGGCTGGAACGCGCGCATGGACGGAATCCAGGGGGCTGTCCTCAGCGTGAAGCTTAAGCACCTGGATGAGTGGAACGAGAAGCGTCGTCAGTGGGCGGCGGTGTACGACTCTGTTCTCGGCGGGAAGACGGACATGGCCACGCCTGCGTCACGTCGCGAATGCAGGCACATCTACCACGTGTACGCGGTGCGGGTGAAGGGGAGAGACCGGGTGCTGGCGGCGCTCCAGGCCGAGGGCATCGGGTGCGGGATCCACTACCCCGTGGCGGTGCACGAGCAGAAGGCATATGCGTGCCTGAAGGCGGGTTCATACCCGGTAGCGGAGAAGTGCGCGCGGGAGTTTCTGTCCCTGCCCATGTATGCGGAAATGGGACAGGCAAAGGCCAAGGCGGTGGCCGGGGCGGTGCTGCGGGCCTGCGAAAGCCGGAGCATGAATATGGACGGACAGACGAAAGTGCGGGCCGGCGTGTTGTGCGAGGAGTCCCGGATCCTTGGTTGCCTCGAGAGGACCGCCGCGAGCGGTAGCCTCTCGAGGCCGTAGTAGTCCTGAGACTTCGTCGGCATGGTAATTGCCGCATTCGTGGCCGATTGCTCCTACGTCGCCGGGGGGTCGGGCCGATTCGCCGTGGGAGTGCAAAGCCCGAGGCGACGGCGCTATGGCAAGAACTCGGTGATGATTTGCGCAGACGCCTTGCAGCGCCTGAAGACTCCGAGGTGGCCGAGCTGCTTCCCAGGTGCGTGACGGAGAAGCAGAGCTTTCCGGCAGCCTTCGCGGAAGCGGCAGAAAAGGTTGTGGATGTGGTGTTCCTGGGTCCGGAATGCGGTCACGTCCAGAAGGCGCTTGGAAACGACCTGAGCAATCGGCCGGACATGAAGTCGGTGCGGCCTCGATGAATAGCAGTGCGCTGAAAAATGAGATCTTTGAGTGGGAAAGCTCTCATTGGTATGCTTGCGGGTAGAAGAATTCCTGGGAGGGAATCGATTAGAGTTCTAAACAACGAGTAGAGATTACATTTTCAGTTGCCACTCGCCGGCTGACCGAGTGCCGCCCGATCACCCGTTGCGGGAGATCAAGGAAATGGCGGACCGGTCTCTCAAGCAACTGTCGCCTGAGTTGAACATTATGTACTCCCCGATAGGTCGGGCCTCGATTCCTCTAGAGAAGCTGATTCAGGCGCTGCTGTTGCAGCCGTTGTACTCGATACGGAGTGAACGGCTTCTGATGGAATAGCTGATTTACAGCTGGATCTCACTTGATCGTGAACGTGGAGTCGGCTACAAGCAGTAACGGTATCGAGTCTTATTTCATCACGGTGTCCGCGCGATGAGGCGGAGGAGCGCGCATGATAGCGGTTGCATCGGGCGCCAATCTATTCGTGCAGGCCGCTAGGAGATACCGAGGACACGGGTGGAACTCGCTACGGGCCCGCTCGTCGCGAGACGCACTCGCGGCGCGACCGCCCGGGCGGCGCACATCGGCATGAGAGTCCTAGGGGCCGTAGAATGATCGCGAAGTCGAACCCCATCCTTCCTTCGGGTATCCCGCGAATACCGGCCTACGAGCCCCTCGTCTCCGGCGCGAGTTTCGTCGAGATGGAACGCGCCTCCAACGAATTCCTTGTCGCCGATAGGGATAATTTAGCCGACTACGGCCGGCGCTGGGTCGCCGATCCGCTTCACCAGTGGAGCCATCAGTGGGAGTATCCGTTCGTCCTCGCGTACTCAATGCGGGCTCGGGCCTGACGTTCTTTCCCTTCCTGGTCGCCGAGCACTTCCCTGGAATCCAGGTGTTGTGTTGCGACGACGATTCTAGTCTGGCCGAGCCCTACCGGCACGTGCATCATTGCGTCGCCGCGGGAGTTTCCTTCAAGATTGCCGGCCTTGAGACGCTTCCGTATCCGGATGGGAGCCAGGACGCGATCTACTGCGTTTCGGTGCTCGAGCACACGACGAGCTATCGGGCGATCCTCAACGAGTTCGCCAGGATCCTGCGGCCCGGCGGAACGCTGATCGTGACCTTCAACGACTCGATCGATCGTCTTTTGCGGTGTCTGGCGAAAACCGTGATGCTGTACCAGCGATGAATTCACCGACCGGAATGAATTCGCTCGACTCATGACCACTTCTCGCCCTTGGAGCGACCGGGATGCTCGGGTAATAGCTGATATAGGTGCTGGCGCCGCGCTTCGACATAGTGGGCATCGTGCGCGGCGACGCGGGCGAGTGGTCCGCGCATCCGGTGATCGGCGGCATATCGCTGGTGGGCGGCGTTACTTATAAGACAAAGGCGGTGCAGGAATTCCTCCGTTCCCTCGAAGGACACTTCGTTGTGCAACTCATTTCCACGCACTCTTCCTGGCTCAATCTGATCGAGCAGTGGTTCGCCGAGATAACCGCAATGAGTATCCGTCGAGGGAGTTGGGCCAATGCACGAGAACTGAAGGCAGCGATCATGGACTATATCCTTCACTGGAACAGAAGCGGCGTACCTTTGTCTGGACGAAGAGCGCAGGACAAGTCACGGCTGCCATCAAGAAGGTCATGAGGTATTAGCGTTGGGGTCGTTTACAGGACACTAGAGGCGGAGCTATGACCATAGGTATCGTGACCACGTGGTTTGAGAGGGGGGCCGCGTATGTGTCTCGGCAGTACAAGGATACCCTGAAGACCGACTGCGACGTACGCATCTTTGCACGTGGGGGCGAGGCGAGTGGACGTGGCGATCCCCGATGGGACGACGGGACGGTTCATTGGGCAAAGCCAGGAGCACGAGGAATCATCACGGGCATCCAGATGAAGGATTTCGAGCGGTGGTTGTCGAATGTCAAACCCGACATGGTATTGTTCAACGAACAGCACTGGTGGCCTCCGGTCCTGAAGTGCAGATCCATGGGCATCAGGACGGCGGCCTACGTCGACTACTACACCGAACCGACAGTTCCCTTCTTTCAGGCGTACGATGTGCTGCTCTGCAATACACGGCGCCACCTCGATGCGTTCCAATGGCACAAGGGTGCCCATCTGATAGCCTGGGGGACGGATCTGCAACTATTCCGCCCCGGTACGGAAGACTTGGTTGATGAACACACCGTGACGTTCTTTCATTCCGCCGGGATGAATCCGCTCCGGAAGGGTACAGACATTTTGGTACGGGCCGCGCGGAAAGCGGTCTCTCGGTTCCGACTAATCATCCACACGCAGGTTCCGCTGGACACGTATTTCCCTGAATTGAGCCCCACAATTAGAGAGCTCGAGGCTTCAGGTCGCCTGACGGTGCTCTGTAAGACCGTCCCGTCGCCAGGCCTGTACCATCTGGGTGACATTTATGTCTACCCATCGCGGCTAGACGGAATCGGGCTCACGGTGGCCGAAGCGCTTGCTTGCGGTCTTCCCGTCATCGCAACGGATGAACCTCCGATGAGCGAGTTCGTGTTTGATAACGCCGGGTTTCTGGTGGACGTCAAGCGGCGGATAGCTCGCGCCGACGGGTACTATTGGCCCCAGGCAATCTGCGACTCCGATGCGCTCACTCGCATACTAGAAAAAGTAGCAAACGACCGCGAGGGTGTGCGGAAGATGAAGAAGGCGGCCCGAGCTGCTGCGCTTATGAACCTGGACTGGCTCCGCAATTCCTCCGGCTTGAGCGACCTCCTCGCTCGGGCACCTCGCATGGAGATTGACCCAGTGATGGAGTCGAAAATATGGTCCTTTGAGGCCGATCGCGCTTTGACTGTGCCGGCCGTTGTCACGATCCTTCAGGCCGGGATGGGCATCGCACGAACAGCGCTACAAGCTGTGCGACGCGGCGGGAGATTCGGCGAAAGAGGTCGCGGATAAATGCCTGATACAAGCCGCCGCAGCGACGTGCTCTTCGTGTTTGGAACGCGGCCGGAAGCCATTAAAATGGCCCCATTGATCCATAGGATCAATCAGTCGGGGCGGCTTCGCAGTCGTGTGTGTGTTACAGCCCAGCATCGCGAAATGCTGGACTCCGTGTTGGGTGTCTTTGCCATTCATCCTGACTATGATCTAGATCTCATGTCGCCGGGACAGGACCTTGCTTGCCTTACGGCGAAGGTCATCCATGGCGTGACTGGCGTGCTGAAGAGCGAGGATCCTCGGCTGATTCTGGTTCAAGGGGATACAACGACAAGCATGGCTGCGGCGCTCGCCGGGTTTTACCGGAAAGTGCCCGTCGGGCACGTCGAGGCCGGACTCAGGACCCATGACATGAGCGCACCATGGCCGGAGGAGATGAACCGCCAAGTGACCGCGCGCGTTGCCACGTATCACTTCGCACCGACAGAGGGCGCGCGCCGAAACCTGCTGAACGAGGCTATTGGGCCAGAACGCATCTACGTCACCGGCAATACGGTAATCGATGCTCTGCACTCAGTAGTTGCACGTTTGGAAAGTGACAAAGCGTATCGCAAAGCGATCATAGACCGCGCAACTGCCCATATTTCGGCCGAGGCGCTTCAGCGCCGGATAGTGCTGATCACTGGGCATCGGCGTGAGAGCTTCGGAGAGGGATTCCGCGGCATCTGTAGCGCTATCTGTCAACTCGCTCAGGACAACCCTTCGATCACCTTTGTGTACCCGGTTCATTCTGAATCCTAGCGTCCAGCACGTTGTCCGCGAGCTGCTAGCCGGTTCGTCCAAATGTCCATCTTATAGGACCCTTGGACTACGAGGCTTTTATATTCTTGCTGCAGGCGTGCTATCTCGTACTGACCGACAGTGGTGGCGTGCAGGAGGAAGCGCCGAGCCTAGGAAAGCCGGTGCGGTAGCCATGCGGAGGACAACTGAGAGACCGGAGGCCGTGCAGGCAGGGACCGTTAGGATAGTAGGCACTGACCATGGTGCGATCGCGGGCGCGGTGCAGACGCTGCTGGATGATCGACAGCAGTACTCGAGAATGGCACACGCCGTCAACCCCTACGGCGACGGGCACGCGTCGGAGCGGATCGTTTCGGTTCTGTCGAAGGACCTGGAAGCGGGAATCCTCTAAGACGACCGTAGACCGACGGCCCTTGTTGGGGGGAGGGCAGACGACGGCCAGTGTGGCTGCGCGACTCGCCGTGTACCGGCGGAAGCGCACTCGCGAGTGCATGGCACGATCTTACTGTCTGACGTCAGGGACGCATTCCGCAGCCAAACAGGATGCTGGACCGACGGCTACCAAGGCGGTTGAGGTGCCTGGCGGCCTACACTCCGGAACCGAACCTTGATGAAGAACTCTGGGCCGCCAAGGAGGCGAGACTCGGTAGCCAATGCCCAGAAGACGTTGCCGAGCTGCCCTTGCGCGTGACCCGAGAGTCCAGCAGAGTGGAACGGAGTCGGCATCTGCGTCGCGGATTTATGCTTGATGCTCTTTTGCTCCGCCGGATAGGGGCGTCCGACCACATGCGCCGGCAACGGATCAACTCGTTTCGCCTGGTACAGGGATATGCTGAGACAATCGACATACTTGGGTTGCCGGTGAGTCCGTGGGTTGGATTCGAGTCTCGCTATGAGGCGAAAATGGAGCTGGCGCCCATGTCACGCCGTGACAAGGCCATGCCAGCAGAATCGGGCAGCTCAGGAGCCCGTCTGGCACCGCATCCATGCGAACACGAGCATAGGCCGGCTCCACGTAGTTCGGATTCTTGTGATGGAGGCCGTGGATGGCTTATCTTTTCGCAAGCACGATAGCTCGGGACAAGGCTCTGCTCGCCGGGCTCTTTTTGCTGTGGGCGATCCTTGTTCCGGGTTGCACCCTTCAAGGAGCTGGGAGCAAGCAAGTATACGTGGTCTTCCGTTACGATGACTACTCGGCCAGGAGCCCAACGGACCTCGAGCTCCGCCTCATCGATACCTTCCGTATCCATAAAGCTGCCATTACCTTCGCAGTAATCCCGTTTGTGTGCGGTGGCGACCTCCATGACCCGTCTCCCCAGGGTTTCATTCCGCTGAGCCCTCTTAAGGCCGACATCCTTCGGACTGCAGCAAGAGACGGTGTCGTAGAGGTAGCCCTGCATGGCTATTCCCACCAGACGACGAACGCAAACGTGATGTCCGAGTTTGCGGGCCTGACCTACAGTGCTCAGGTCGATAGACTCGTCAAGGGCAAGGCATTCCTTGAAGCGGAGGCAGGTCTGCGCGTAGCTACCTTTGTTCCACCCTGGAACTCGTACGACTTGAGCACTTTGCGCGCCCTTGAGGACTTAGGTTTCCAGACGATATCTGCTGCTCCGGGTGGCAGGGCCGTGCGGAGTAGTGCGCTCCGCTTCCTACCGACTACCTGCGATCTGGTTCACCTGAAGGACGCAGTCCAGGTGGCCCAGAGATCTTCTGCCCTTCAGCCACTGGTTGTTGTGCTATTTCACTCTTACGACTTCCGTGAGTACGACGAGGGAAGCGGAATTATCACCTACCAGGAGTTCTCGGATCTGCTGGAGTGGCTGGGGTCAAAACAAGACATCAACTTGCTTTCAATTGGCCAGGCCACGCAGCTGATCTCGGATCTGAGTGCGAGACGGTACTTGTGGAACAACTCCGTGTTCTCAGCATCCAGCCTATTGCCACCGTTGCCTTGGACACGAAACAGCGCGTTGTACGCTGATTCGGCCGATTGGTGGTTGCTGGTACGCCTATGGGTGTCCGTTTTCATCTTATACTTGGCAGTTGCGACTGTTGTGGGATGCCTGTCATGTGCAATTGGGGCTTATCTGCTCGCGAAGCTACCTTCTGTCGTGCGAATTGGCAGGTATGTGGTTGTAGGAGTATCTGCAGTCGGGATCTTTCTTCTGCTCCATGATTTGCATGTTGGCATGCGGGGGACGACGACTATCGCGGTACTCGTCGGTGCTAGTGCAGGCACATGGCTGTCCCCACTTCGTGTCAGGCGAAAGTCCCAACGTCAGATGGACAATTTCCCGGGACACGGGCGCGGCGGCTGAAAGAAGTCCGAGACGTCGAGGCGAAGAAGCTTCTCGGTTGGCGGAGGCGGACCACGGAAGAGGCGCGACAGGCAGCGGCTGTATCTTTGTGCGGATAACCTGCAGTTGGCCGTGCGGAACAGGGCTGCAACGCCACAACGCGGCGCGCGGCCTGGCGCGTAGCCGGTGAGAACTATGCCGAGCGAACGTGGTGGCAAGCTCAGCATTCTTGGCGGCCCCGGTGGCGAAGAATAGGCAGACTGTACGCAACGCGTCGGGTGCCTTGGCATGTATTCGGGCCGACAGATTCGCCGAACTCAGGGGTGTTGGCGAAGTGCCCGAAGGGCGCTCGGCAACGGCGGCCGCAAGGAGGGGATACTCGCATGAGCGGAATCTCAGATGCCGTGCAAGCTTCCGTGGTGATCCCGAGCTGGAACACCAAGCAGCTGCTGATGGAGTGCATCCAGACTATACGAGAGACGGCGAATCCGAAAAGCTTTGAGATTGTCGTTGTCGACAACGCAT
Organism: uncultured Spirochaetota bacterium; assembly: GCA_963768665.1. Lineage (GTDB taxonomy): Bacteria > Spirochaetota > Spirochaetia > SZUA-6 > Fen-1364 > Fen-1364. Next base: position 115,729 of record CAVYIU010000015.1, read on the forward strand.
CCGTTGATGGCTCTTGCGAGGCCGTCTCTGCGAAGTGGGAAGATGTTATCGTCATCATGAACGCCGCGAACGTTGGCTTCGCGAAGGCCTGCAATATTGGCTTAAGGCAGAGTAAGGGGCGCTACATCTGCCTTGTCAACTCGGACGTAAAGCTTCGTGCCGGGTGCATGCAGGCGCTGATCCGGCACCTGGATATGCACCCTGACGTGGGTCTGGCGGGCCCAAGAATTCTGAATCCGGACTCGACTGCGCAAGATTCCTGCCGGAGGTCGCCTTCAGTTTGGGACAGCTTGGTCGAAGTGACCGGACTGCACAATCGCTTCGGAGGACTCTCTTTCTTGTCCGGCGGGAATGTCAGGCCAGGAAAAGCGTGTGGCTCAGTCGACGTCGATATTCTTTCGGGCTGTTTCTGGATGATCAGGCGGGAAGCGATGTGCAAGGTAGGGCTGCTGGACGAAGGCTTTTACTTCTACGGAGAAGACAAGGACTACTGCCTCCGCCTTGCGCGGGCTGGGTGGCGTATCAGCTATGTGCCCTCCGCGACGGCGGTGCATCTAGTTGGCGCGAGTTCCTCCAGAGATACCCGGAGGTTTGTCATCGAGTTGCAGAAGGCCTCGCTTAGGCTGTGGCGTCTGCACTACGGAACTACGAAGCGGGCTCTACTTGTGCTGACGCGCGTCCTGTATTTGTCTACAAGGATAACCTCCTTGAGCGTACGGGTGACTTTTTGGACGCGCACGCACGCGGGCGACCGCAACCGGATGGTCGCTTTAAAGGCGGCATTGAGGTGGATTCTGACCGAAACATTTGTCATGGGTGGAGCCTTTTCTGGAGGTCCCCGCTGACGGTGCGCCGTTCAAAATACCAAGAACGGAGTTCCGATCGTTCAGCACGTCCGAGCGGAGGCGTGTCGGCTCTTTGTCGCAACTCGGGAAGGTCCGCGGGGAAACTGGACGGCAAGCCACTCGGCACTCCGGATCAACCCGGAGTCAGTCCGGGGTGCGGCTCAGGGCAGGTTTGCGATGGCACGCCCGTGACGTACGCTGTAGCTGCCAGGGCTACTCGCGACGAGCGTCTTGAGCCAGGCTTGACATCCTGCCGCATGGGCCCTGTTTCTCACTCTGTGGCAGCAGCCACACCGAGGCCAAGATGGCTTCGATGACTGCTGTCGCGGTCGTATTCCTTTCTTTGTACGGCACCTGCCTGTTTCTGGTGCCAAAGCGATGGGCTTTGATTCCGCTGTTGACCGGAGCTTGCTACATGACGCTCGGCCAAGGCATCGAGGTAGGTGTATTCGGCTTTACGGTGCTCCGACTCCTCATTGTCATAGGGGTCCTCCGCGTCGTCGTGAGGGGCGAGGGTGTCAGCGGATCGACTTGCTCAATGGATCATATGATGCTGGCATGGGTGATATGGGCGCTTGTGTCAAGCGCTTTTCACCACAACTTCTTTCCGTCGCTTGTCTACCGCGTAGGCATAGCTGGAGACTGTTGTGGGATCTATTTCCTGTCGCGGGTCTTTTGCGAATCGGAGAATGACCTGATTCGTGTCGCGCGAACGGTCGCGCTGTTACTCGCTCCTATAGCAGTGGAGATGCTGTTCGAAAAGCTGACTGGCCACGACATGTTCTCCATGCTCGGGGGAGTAGGCGCTAGCCCTGAGGTTCGAAACGGACGCATTCGAGCACAAGGCCCGTTCGCCCATTCGATTCTTGCAGGGACTGTCGGGGGAGTTTGCCTGCCATTCATGTGGGCTCTCCGGCGGCAGCACCCCCTACATACGTTTGTGGGAGTGTGCGCCTGCATCGGCATCGTGTTGTTCTCAGCATCGAGCACGCCCCTACTCAGCATAGGAGCGGGCATTGCGGCTCTCTATTCATGGAGACACCGACGTCACATGCGCGAGATTCGGTGGATGATTGTTGCTGCGTACCTTTTTCTTAGCCTGGTCATGAAGGACCCGCCGTATTACCTTCTGGCACGCGTGGATCTGGCGGGCGGGAGTACGGGTTGGTTCCGGGCGAGGTTGATCCAGTCGTCGATTCAGCACCTGAGCGAGTGGTGGCTGGCCGGCACTGACTATACGCGCCACTGGATGGCGACTGGGGTAGAGTGGAGCGAAGCGCAGACAGATATCACGAACCACTACATCAAGCAGGGCGTACTGGGGGGGCTGCTTCTGATGGGGCTCTTCATCGGGCTGATGGCTGTTGCGTTTCAATACGTAGGACGGATCTGCCTTCGGCTCCGACCTAAAGAGCAGAAGGAAGCTTCGATGCCATGGGCGTTGGGTGCATCACTGTTCGCGTACGCCGCGGCTGGATTTGCGGTTTCGTTCTTTGACCAATCGACCTTTTTTCTGCATCTATTCCTCGGGTGTATTGCTTCAGTATATGCGACGTCCGTACGGTCTCAGGCGACGCCTTTGGGGAGTGAACCTTAGCCGTTGGCGTGGCCGAGCAGAAGGACGGGCTTGATCGACATTGCGCCCCAAGACGGCATCTTCGAATCGAAGGAAGTGTGAACCTAGGCGAACCAGCCTGGAAGGCTACGGTTCGGGGTCCTTTCGGGAGAAGGCGGGCGCGCCCCGGTGGGGTACAGTTTCGGCTTAGGCCCGTGGTTCGTAGACGCTTCACGCACTCAAGAAAAAGCTTATGAGATCCGGGGGATCGAAAGGACCGAAGGACCAATGCCGTTCTGGGCCGTATGGGGTTGCGGGAATGTGGTGAGCGACGACAAACGTGGCCAGGCGGTCGGGATAAGCACACGTTACACTGTTTCGCATGCTTCGGCTGTCTCAGATTGTGCCGATTCTGCCCGATTTTGGGCATGCCTTGGCTTTAGAGGCCATTTTCCGCCGGGCTCGGTACAGTGCCATCCAGTATCTCAGGCGAAGCGACGGCAACGCCGCGAGCACATAGCGGTCCTCCCTCCGTGACCACAAGGGGGTACATGGGAAGGCGAACGAGAACAACGCGAGCAGATGGTCGGGCTTGGTCCGGGACCGAAAATCCCTGTGAGGTGGTACGCAATCCGCCCACCACCACACAAAAGTCTTGCGAGCTCCAGAAATCCTGCCTGATTCATGTCTTTTAATGCTTCACTCGCTTTGCTAGAAAACTGGGTTGCCCACCAGCAAGATGGTATGCTTAAGAATAGGAAGTCTCGGCGGATCCGGCTTCGATATCTTGCCGGGAGCAGGAGGTGAGCCATGAGAGCCAGGGTTTTGGTGGGATGCTTAGTTGCAGTAGCATGTATAGGCGGTGCTTGGGGCGGAAACCACTACGTACGATCTGACGCGACCGGAAGTGGTGATGGGAGCAGTTGGACCAACGCGTATCCGGTCCTGCCTGCGAGCTTGGTGCGGGGCGACACGTACTACGTGGCCGACGGGACTTACCCGAGTCACACGTTCAATGATGCGACAAGTGGAACGGCCGCGATCACGGTGAATAAGGCAACCTCGATGGTTCACGGAGACGCCGCCGACTGGAAAGACGCCTACGGTTACGGAACTGCGACGTTTGTTGGAGGCTTGTCGTTCAAGACCAGCTACTTGGTGATAGACGGGCAGACAAGGGGGGCCGATTGGAAAAGTGGCTATGGTTTCAAGATAGACGAGACTGCGATGGGTACAGACCTTAGTGATTGGAAGCCCGGTATTTTGGTTAACGGTGACACTGCCGACCACGTCACCATCAGGTATGTCGAAATACAGGGGCATGGACATGATTCTGGCCTAACGCATGGAAGGCAGAATCTTGTGTGGTTGAATACGTCGGTAAATGACTGGACAATCAGCGAATGCTATTTGCATGACTCCGGCGACTGCATTTTCTATGCGAATAGTTGTACCAACGTAACCATTGAGTATTGCCACAATGCGAGGAACGAAAGCACCCCAGATGAACACTCGGAGGGAATCTATGCCTATCAATGCAACGGTTTCGTTGTTCGATACAACAAATGGGAAGACATCGAAGGCACGGGATGCATAGCCTTCTGGGGTGATAATTGGACGATCTATGGGAATTTGTTTTGGAGCACTCCAAGCGGTGGCGGGTTGGACAATGGAGCTATATGCAGATGGTCAAGCGCATCGTATTCGATAAACAATGCAGTTATTTATCAAAACACTTTCGTCAATCTTACAGGATTCAACTGCGGGATCACTCTCCTAAGTGATAATAGCGGGAATGTAGCGAAAAACAATGTGTTTTGGAATTGCTTATTGGCTACTCCATTCAACGGTTGCACGCATGACTACAACGCGGCCAATATCGACTTGAGCGAAACGCACGACCAACTGCTTGTGTCCGACCCGTTTGTTGATCTGCCCAATTACAATCTCCATCTGAACGCCCATACCACGGCGGGGGATTCAACAATAGGGACGACCTATGGGTCGGATATGGACGGGGTATCGCGTTCTACGTGGGATCGTGGAGCGTTCCAGTATGTCCCGACGGTGGGGAAGCCGAGAAATATCCGCGTGGTTCCGTAGGCCTAACATTTGCCGCATAATGATCCTGATTGCTTGGCAGTTCGGCCGGCGGGAGTTGGTTTTTGTGTGCAAACGGTTCTTTTGAACGTATACTATGAAGGCCAGGGCCGCTTGCTGGGATAGCGCAGGCATGCTGTCGTGGGTGTAGCCATGGGGTGGGAAGCGAATTCAGTGATGGCTTTTATAGCAAGCGGTAAATGCGTGCGAAAGGGAGAACGCCTCCAGTGATCGCAAACGTAGATCGACGGGCCGAAACGGCGGACGTGTTAATGATCACGCACGACAGACCGGAATACACCAAGAAGTCGTTGGAGGCGTTACTCCAGAATAGCGTGTGTTCAAGGGTGTGGGTTTGGCACAACGGAGACGATCCCGTAACCTTGTCCGTGGTAAAATCCTACGATTCCCACCCGCGCTTCTACCGCTTCTTCCACAGCCACGACAACGTCGGATTGACCGCGCCTACCAATTGGCTGTGGCAAGAATCCGAGGGTAGCCTGCTCGGCAAGGTGGATGATGACTGCATCGTACCGAATGCGTGGGATATGGCACTGGGTAGGGCGCATGCTGACGCGTCGGTGTTTGGGGTCATCTCCTGTTGGCACTTTCGCCCTGAGGACTTCCTGCCGGCTCTGGCAAAAAGGAAGATCCGCCTGTTTCCTGGGGGCCATAAGCTGCTGGTCAACCCATTCGTTGGCGGGAGTGGGTATTTGATGAAACGGTCGTGCTTCCGATTGGCCGGCTCGTTGCGCGACGATGAGTCATTCACCACCTATTGCCTGAGGGTCCGGATAGCGGGCTGGGTGAATGGCTGGTACTACCCGTTTATCTTCCAAGAACATATGGATGACCCGCGTTCCCCCTACACTAGGCTCAGGACAGATGAGGATGTTCGTTCGCGACCTTCTCTGACCGCTCAGAACAGGGGAGTGACGACATTGTCCGGTTGGCTTGACGAAGTAAAGGGCGACGCCAGACGCGTGCAGAGCAACAGGAGCGAACTCTGGCGCCTGCGTTTGGCCGCGCAAGAGACCAAGCGCTGGTTTCGACAGCTAACCTCACGCGGCCATTAGCCTATGGCGCTCCGTCCATTGATGGAGGTGGCATGACGGCCACAGCTCCGAACGCATCGTCTCGGCGCACACCGCAGCTTCTCCCCAAAACCTGTGTCGTGCTTGTAAACAGCGGTGGACTGGCCTGGCACAACTGAGGGTCGAAGAGATACCTGTGGCCAAAGGACACGAACATGATATTCTGCAGTGTTGTTCTATGTGAGGAAGTGCTCCCTGCGGCACCATAGAGTAGATTGGAGTCCGGGAGTGGCATGGGCGAATATGGGTTCGGGTTGCAGCATCAAGGCTCACCGCGTCGGAACGGGTCGGGACGACCTACCGACTACCAACGGCCGCCCTAGTGACCAGATTGATCCGACATCGCTCGCGGGAAAATCTGCACGGGGAGGACTGGCCACTGTGGGAGGGCAGATTGCGACGCAGGTTCTAAGGCTCCTGGGCACAGCTGTCTTGGCGAGGATTCTGGCCCCGTCGCTCTTCGGGCTTGTGGCCATGGTAACTGCTTTGACCAGTTTCCTCTCGCTTTTCCGGGACCTTGGCTTGTCATCTGCGATCGTGCAGAGGGAAGCGATAACTGAAGAGGATCTAGGGGCTCTGTTCTGGGTCAACGCGGGATTCGGGCTAGTCCTCAGTGTGATGTGCGTGGGATTGGCGCCGCTCGTAGGGATGTTTTACCATCGTAGCGAGCTTGTCCCAGTGACCGCAGTTCTTGGAGTGGGTTTTGCCATAAGCGGGTTGGCAGTGCAGCAAACCGCCCTCCTTCGGAGGCGAATGCGTTTCGGGGCCTTATCCGCGATTGGGGTGGCTTCGGTTGCTTGCAGCGTGTGCACCGGGATCGTGGCAGCCATCGCTGGTGACGGTGTTTGGTCGCTCGTGATCATGCAGTTGGTCGAGGAGGCAGTCAGATCTGTACTGACTTGGCTGGTCTGCAAGTGGTGGCCACGAGCTACCGCCTTCACCGACCGAACGCGTGCGCTTCTTTTGTTTGGCGGCAACGTGTCGGCTTTCGGCATGGTGAACTACTTCTCGCGAAACCTTGACAACGTTCTGATTGGGCGCTTTTACACACCGGAAGCGATCGCATACTACAGCCGCGCTTACTCGTTGATGCTCATGCCCCTCTCCCAGCTTGTCTGGCCGATTACGAACGTTGCGGTGTCTGCTCTCAGCCGGATGCAGAGAAAACCCGACGAGTTCGTTCGCTTCTTCCTGCGCGGAGTCTCGCTGGTGGCCTTAGTCAGCACGCCGTTGGTGGTATATATGATTTTGATGTCCAAGGAGATCGTGCTCTTGCTCCTTGGACCGAAATGGCTGGATTCAGCGCTGCTGCTGGCTTACCTCGGGGGCGCGGCGATCGTGCAGCCTGTGAGCTCCGCGCTTGGCTGGCTTTTCGTGGCGCAGGACCGCTCGGACCGGATGGTCAAGTGGGGTGTCGCTTCGGCGCTATTGACGGTAGGCTCGTTCGTTGCTGGGCTGCCGTTCGGGGCGGCCGGTGTCGCCATAGCATACTCGGCTGGCCAGTTGATACTGGCCGTGCCCGGCTTTCTGTACGCGACTAAAGACACTCCGGTTCGGCCAGTCGCAGTATTACGGGCGTCCGTGCCCAGCTTGGTGGCATCACTAGTGGCCGGAGCTCTCGTGTGGTCGCTAAAATCGTTCCTTGTTCCTGGGCTGTCTCCCGTGCCGATGCTGGCCGCTGGGGCGCCCGTCATGCTGGTCTCGTTCCTGGGCGCGTCGCTGTTGCTGCCCGGAGGTCGAACGCGCATCGAGTTGGCTTGGGCGGCCCTCTGGAAAGCCCTTCGCAGAAACGCGGCCTGAGCGATGGAAATGGCGCGACCAGACTTCATCAACGGGATGTTGATCTGGCAGAGGCTGTGCAATGTCGTCGCCCTAAGGACCTATGAGAGCCGCGTTTAAAAATCCGCACCTACGATTCTGAGGGGGGAACTATCGCGCGGTGGGCAAGGCCATCGGAATAAAGGCAGGATCCGCCAAAGACCGGAGACCGGAATGAGAGAGCCGGCTGAGCGTGGAGGAATGGCAGGGCGGTTCCGAGCGATTAGTCAGAAGCGTATCCGTCTATGGCTCCTTGGGAACGGTCAAGGAGTAGATCGAAGCGATTGATGGATAGCTGGCCTAGTACAATCGAAAAACGAATGGATTCATGCGGATCAAGTACGCGGATATGGTCTTCTGCTGGGTCAGTCACCATAGAGAAGCGCCACTTCAGGCACACTGGCCGGCAAGCGGCGGAATGCACTTTTCTGCTTTCGCTATTTGCCGTAACTTTTCTTGGGGAGCTGGCGCGTATGCGCGTGCTGCGCCGACATATGGATGACGGGTCCAACATCTGAGCCAAGCTTCTTACGAGAGGGAACGGAGACATCTTGCAGGAGAAAGCCTACGTACTAGTAACGCCCATGCGCAACGAGCGGGATCACATCGGAGCGACCATTGAGGCGGTGGCCTCACAGCATCTGCGACCGGTGAAGTGGGTGCTCGTGAGTGATGGATCGTCCGACGGCAGCGATGACATAGTTCAGTCGTACGCCGAGCGTCTCGCTTTCCTTGGCTTCGCGAGGCTCGCGACGGCTGGTGTTCGCAGCTTCGCCTCAAAAGTGACGGCGTTCAATTACGGATACAGCCTGCTTGGCGAGGTGAATTATCAGTTCATAGGTAATCTCGACGGAGATGTAACCTTCGCTCCGGACTACTTCGATGGTGTTGTTAATGAGTTGCTCGCGGATCGCGCCATCGGCATTGGCGGAGGAATGATCTACGAGCTGATTGACGGTCGCTATCGTTCGCAGAACTCCAGCCGGACCAGCGTGGCAGGCGCTGTGCAGCTCTTCCGAAGGGAGTGTTTCGCGGCCATCGGTGGCTACACGCCAAGCAGGCTCGGTGGGGTCGACTCCATCGCCGAGATCAAGGCCAGGGCGCTGGGCTGGGGCGTGCGATGCTACGCGGACTTTAGGGTCCTTCACCACAGGCCGGTTGGCGGCTTAGGCAGCTCTCTGGTGCGAACTCGGTACAGGCAAGGGATGCTGCATCGACAACTGGGGTACCACCCTCTGTTTGAGCTCTTGCGTTGCGTCTTCACGGTCGTGGAGCATCCGCGCGTCCTTGGCAGCGCCTGCACTGCTGCAGGGTACTTACGCGGCGTCTCAAGAGGCAGCCCGGCACTCCTCGAGCATCGGGTGAAACGATTCTTGCGACGGGAGCAGCTCAGAAGGGTCAGCTCGTTTGCTCTGCAGCGCCGCGAAATATAGGCCTGCCGAGGCCCCCGCAACTGACGGACGGCTCGGCTACGGTCGCGTCTCAGCAAGCCTGCAGAGGAAAGGATAGCGAAGGTAGCATATGTGCGGCATCTGTGGTCAGCATATCCTCGCGGGAAACGAGGCAGTGGATCGAGACATTATCTCAACGATGATGGACAGCCTGAAGCACAGAGGTCCAGATGACTCCGGGCAGTACCTTAACGGAGGCATCGGGTTGGGTTTCCGAAGGCTATCGATAATAGACCTGGATGGCGGCCATCAGCCCATGTGCAATGAAACACAGCAGGTTTGGACGGTCTTCAACGGCGAGATCTACAACTATCGAGAGTTAAGAGAAACACTCGAGAAGGGGGGCCACCGATTCCGGAGCCAATCGGATACTGAAGTGATAGTGCACGGCTACGAAGAGTGGGGGGCGGATTTCCTGACCCGTCTCAACGGGATGTTTGGCCTCGCTGTATGGGATGAACGCCAGCGCATGCTCCTGCTTGCCAGGGATAGATTCGGGATTAAGCCACTCTACTATGCACTGAGTCGTGGTTCGTGCCTATTCGGTTCGGAGATGCGAGCGGTCGCCCATGGCATAGGAGCGCCACTCACGGTAGACCGCACTGGCCTCAGGCTGTTCCTGCAGATGAGATATACACCTTCTCCGCTGACAATGGTGAGCGGCATCAGCAAGCTCGCTGCGGGAACGTGCTTGGTGGCAAGGGGTGGCCGCGTGGAGCTCTCGCGCTGGTCGCGGAGCCGACCGGAGCCACTGCGCCCGGTACCCAGCATCCAAGAGGCGCGGGAGCAGCTGGCGTTTCTGTACGGCCGGGCTGTGCGGAGGCAGTTGGTCAGCGACGTCCCGCTAGGGATTCTGCTGAGCGGAGGCGTTGATTCGGGACTTCTTCTCGCGCTGATGAAGTCGGACAAACGCACCTGGCCAAGCTACACGGTTGGCTTCGCTGGCAGCTTCGCAAAGGACGAGGTGGATCTGGCCGCTGCAACTGCTGCGGCGTTTGGGAGTCAGCACGCTTCGGTGCGTATTACGGAGGACGAGTTTGCGCAGAGCCTGAATGACGTTGTTTACCATCTAGAGGAGCCTGTGACGGCCTCATCTGTGGTCCCGATGTACCACCTGTGCAAGCTCGCGCGTCAGAATGTTAAGGTCGCCTTTATGGGACAGGGTCCGGACGAGATCTTTGCCGGCTATGCTCGGCACCTCGGAATCCAGTACGGTCGGTATTGGAGATCGCTCCCTGCCTTTCTGCGGACGGCGGTCTCGGCAACCGCGGAGGCGTTGACTCGCGCGGAGTGGGTCCGGCGAAGCGCGAAGCCTCTCGCTGTTGCGGAACGCACGGAGCGGTATCGGCAGGTATTCTCACTATTACCCGACGGTGTGGTCGACGAGCTCTTGGGAGATCTGCAGCTGACGGAATCAGCCCGCGGATTCTGGTGGAAGTTGAACGAGGAGCTCTCGGGCCAGATGCCTTCAGGTGAGTTGCGCGGCCTCCAGTTCCTCGAACTGTCTTATTCGCTACCGGATGAGCTCCTCACTTACGGAGACAAGCTTTCGATGGCCCACGGCTTGGAGGTTCGGGTTCCTTATCTAGATCAGGATGTCGTCGATTTCGTGCAAGGACTACCGACGTCCTACTTGATCCACTTTGGCAAAGGCAAGTGGCTGCATAAGAGCGTTGCCGCTTCGCTCTTGCCAGCTACTATTGTTTCACGCAGGAAACTCGGCTTCGATACACCGGTCGATCAGTGGTTCGCACACTCATTGCGTTCCGGGCTTACACGTGTGCTGCTCGATCGCGCAGCACCCCTGTTCGATCAAGTGAGTTTCGTCGCTGTTAGTCGGATCTTGCGGGAGCACCAGCAGGGTGCACGGGATCACTCGAAACTTCTTTTCAGCCTGATCGCCTTGGATCAGTGGATGAAAATTTTCCTGTGATCCTCCCTATATGGGGCTAATTGCACGGTGGCAGATAACAGGGGAGCGTGATCTCGGCGGTCCTGATACACAGAGCGGTTTTGTGCGATGCGCCAGATGTGCGAATTGGCCCTCTCGGCTGGAAACGGTTCGGCGATCGAGGCGCAGGGAGAATCACAATGGTGATCTGGATCGATTTGGCGAACGCTCCACACGTTGCGTTCTTTGATCCCATCGTCAGGGCGCTCCTCAGTAAGGGGCACGACGTTTATGTAACGGCCCGCGACTTCAACCAGACAGCGGAGCTCGCCAGAAAGCATGGTCTTTCACCTGTGGTCGTTGGCAAGCATGGCGGCAGGTCGCCATTGGGGAAAGCCGCTAACCTCCTATGGCGGTCGTTTTCTCTCGCGCGCTGGGCTTGCGCGATTCATCCGGACGTGGCCGTGAGCCACAACTCGTATACTCACACAATTCCCGGCCGAATGGTGGGTGCACGTGTGGTCACGATCATGGATTATGAGGGGCAACCAGCGAATCACTTGGCCTTCCGGCTCGCTCACCGGGTCGTTGTCCCGGCTGCTTTCCCCGAGGCGGACCTGAGGCGTTTTGGTGCCTCTTATCGCAAGGTGCGTCGGTATCAGGGGTTCAAAGAGCAGGTATATCTGTCCGAGTTCGTGCCCAACCCTCTGTTTATTAGGGAACTGCGGGGCGCTTGCGGCCTTGGTCCAGACTGGAACCCCGACGAGCAGGTCTTGGTAACCGTTCGCACCCCTGCAACGATGGCAGTCTATCATCGCTTCCCAAATCTGCTGTTCGAGAAGTTGCTTGGGCGGCTCAAGACAATGCCGGACCTTACCGTGGTCCTTCTGCCCAGGGACGCTGCCCAGCGTGCCTACTACCGGAAGCGATATCCGGGATTCTGCATACCGAAGTATCCTGTTTCTGGTGACGACTTGGTGTACTACTCCGACCTTGTAGTGAGCGCCGGCGGCACCATGAACCGGGAAGCGGCAGTCATCGGAACTCCCGTCAGCACGATTTTCGCTGGTGTACTCCCGTCCGTTGACAGGGCCCTTATGGCCCTGGGACGACTGTCATCTCTGGAGTCCGAGGCGGACGTGGACGGACTGCAGATCGCCAAGAAGTCCCGGCCGACGCCGCTCTCTAATGCCGGGCTGTGCCAGGAAATTGTTCGCCACATCGTGGAATGGTAGAAAACCCGTCGAGGAAGGGCCGCATGAAAATCTGGGTCGACGTTGACAACGCACCGCACGTAATGGTAGTGACTCCCTTGATACGTGAGCTGCGTGCTCGCGGGCACGAAGTGGAGATCACGGCGCGTGACTATGGCCAGACGATTCCGCTTCTGAAGCTCCGAGGGCTTGAGTATACGCAGATCGGCCGGCACTCAGGACGGAACAAGCTCGGCAAATGCCTCGCATTCCTGCGGCGCAGTTCTGCGCTCTTACGCTATGGTCGCAGTCGGCACTTTGATGCCATTGTGTGCCATGTAAGCCGCGGCGTGTTCCTTCCTGCCCGCATCTTGCGCATCCCTCTAGTGGTACTGTCAGACTACGAGCATTCGACCCTTCCAGCCTTCATGGCCCGCTGGGCCGCATGCTGGTTGGTTCCCGATGTCATGCCTGTGGATATTGTCGCATCTCGCGGCATCGAGCGAAGTCGGATTACCGGGTACCCGGGACTCAAAGAGGACCTCTACATACACGAGTTACGACCGGACCCGACGCCGATGCGCGAGCTCGGAATTGATCCGAACCGGCCCGTCGTTCTTGTGCGGCCGCCTGCGACAATGGCGCACTACTATGTAAGGGCAAGTGGCGTGGTGTTCAGGGAGGTCCTGGCGTTTCTCTCATCTCATCGGGAAGTGCAGGTGGTACTACTACCCAGAACCGACGAGCAGAGGCGCGAGATTCTACGCCTCGTAGAGGCACTGGGCTGTCACGATTTCCGTGTACCCGACAAGGTGTACGACGGCCCCGGGCTCGTATGGTTCTCAGATCTTGTTATCAGTGGAGGCGGCACGATGAACCGGGAAGCAGCCACGCTGAATGTTCCCGTCTATTCGATTTACCAAGGGCCTCTTGGGGCAGTCGATAGGCATCTTGTCAGTGTTGGGAGGCTCAGACTCCTCACCGATTCTACGCAGTTCACCGGTCTGCCATTGCGGAAGAGCTCGATCAAACGGCGTAGGACGGACCAGGATCTTCAGAGAAGGGTACTGGACTTTGTCGTGGAGCATATCCTAGCCGCAGCTCGAGGGTCAAGCGCTGCTTCTGTCGCCCCCTAATCTCGCCGTACCGGGACGCGGCTGTGACGGAACGGCGGGGCGAGTCCATCTTGGCTTTCAGTCGCCTTCGTGCGTCTGCATTCGCCTTGTTCTTCGCTTTCCTCGTCGGATAGACCGGAAGCTCGGGAACCGATCAACAAGCTTCTCCGGAAACCGGCGTCGGGGAAAAGGGCAATACTTGAGCGCGACCACTTCACCAAGCAGTCCGAGGCCGATGCGATTTCTGATCGCCATTGCCAGCTATGGGAGACGGAACCTCCCGTACTTGGAGCGGGTAATCGAACGTTACCATGGCATGAGCCTCGACGTGCACATAGTCGTTTTCTCCGAGGCGCCGAAGGACCTAGGCCCTCGTGTCCGAGTAGTTACCGGTCTGCCATCCTGCAATCCGTGGTCTCTTCCTTTTGCACATAAGGCCCTGTTCGCACAGGAGGTCGAGGCGTTTGACCTTTTCGCATACTCCGAAGACGATATGGAGGTTACAGAAGAGAATATTCGAGCCTTTCTTGAGCTGACCAACGAGCTGGATCCATCTGAGGTTGCTGGATTCCTGCGTTATGAGGTTGACTCCTCGGGTAGGCGTTGTCTTCCTGACATCCACCGTTCGCACCACTGGCACCCTGGTTCTGTACGTCGGCGCGGCAGAGAGGTGGTGGCCGAGTTTTCCAACGAGCACTCGGCCTTTTACCTCTTGACCCAAGGACAGCTACGGCGGGCAATCGCATCAGGAGGTTTTCTGAGACCTCCATACGAAGGTCGCTACGACATGCTCTGCACTGCTGCTACTGATCCCTACACTTCCTGTGGATTCCGAAAAGTCATCTGCGTTTCTTCCGTTGAGCGGTTCCTCATACATCACCTTCCTGACACCTACGCGGGTCTCATTGGTCTGTCATGGACTGGATTTCGCGATCAGATCAAAACTCTGATGTTGATTGAAAACGGACGGCATCCGAACACGGTCCTCTGCGGTGTCGAAACCCGTGTCCCGTACTACTCCTGGTGGAAGAGCTACCAGGAGAAACCCAGCAGCCAGGTGCTATCCCTGGTTCCGGCACGAGCAGCAAGGGTGCTTTCAATTGGCTGCGGATGCGGAGCACTAGAGGCACAGGTATCCAAGCGTGGAGCTGCGGTGACGGCCCTCCCTCTCGACTCCGTCATCGGGCGTGTTGCAGCGCGCAAGGGAATCGCGGTTGTCTACGGATCACTCGATGAATGCCTGCTTGAGCTTGTGGATACGAAATTCGATTCGGTGTTGATCATAGGCTTGCTGCATCTGTGGCCGGATCACGCTCGAGTGCTGGAACGCTGTTGTCGACTGCTCGCCAAAGGCGGGACGATTGTGCTCGGTGGTCCGAACTTCGCCCGGATCCCATTGTTGATGCAACGGGCGGCCTGGTTTGGCCCTTACGGCCGGCTTCGGGTCTTCGCTCATAGTGGCGTCTCTGTCTGCGGCCCCGCCTCGTTGGGGCGGCGCCTCAGGCGACTAGGGATGTGCGTGACTGCGGTCAAATGGCTCGCTGGCGGCTCAACTGGCGATGGTATTGGCGGCAGGAAGTCCTGCTCCGGGCCCGTTTTCGCCCGGCAGTGGCTGTTGCAGGCAACTCGGATGCGGGCAAGCGCCGAAAGTGCCGATGAGGCTGGGCGCCCGAAGAGATGGCTCCAAATGCATGTCTGGTAACTGCACACACTTCTCAGCCATCATCCCCAGCTACAACCGTGCGAGCGTCCTTGCTCGCGCACTTGAGAGCGTTCTTGCGCAATCGTATCCCGTTTGCGAAATAATCGTTGTGGACGATGGATCGACCGACCATACAGATGCGGTTCTGGAAAAATATCGTCGGACCTACGCAGACGTACTTCGTACAATCCGGCAGGAGAATAGTGGCAAAAGTGTTGCACTGAATCAGGCCGTAGCCGCAGCGCGGGGCAACTGGATTGCATTCCTGGATTCGGACGACTACTGGCACGAGTTGAAGCTGGAACGTCAGGTCGAGACAATCGAGCCGGTTAGGGCACCCTTATGGAGCGTGCTTCACGGATGCCGTCTATCTGAATAACCCGCGCCTGACTCAGTCCGCCTTTCAGTACGCAGCGTGGAACTATGACGCGAAGAGTGGTGCAGTCCCCAGCGCTCTTGATCTGATCCTTTTGGGGAATCACGGTGTCTATCTGCAGACAATCGTTGTGAGGACGGAACTCGTTCACCGGGCCGGGCCATTTGATCCGAGGCTGCGGGTTGGCGAGGATACCGACTTCCTCTTTCGATTGTCCCGGATCACTGCATTCTGCTTCGTCAACCGGCCGCTGGTTTTCATCGACCGAACACCAAATCGGAGTGACGGCCTAATCGAGATTCTGTTGCAGGATCCTGTGCGACTCCAGCAACGGCAACACATGTATGAGAAATGGCTGTCGGCCAGTTCGGATCTGGATGCTCGAGCTCGAAACAAGATTCGGTCGCGGCTTCGGGAAATCCATAGCGAATGGGTGAACTGGCACTTGAAGCGCAAGGCGTACTCCGAAGCTCGGCGGACGTTGAGGAATGTTGCGCGGTTCGGCATAACGCCGAGTATCGCTTTGAAGACGCTTGCCGCAGTGTTCGTTCCCTCCATTGCGCGGATGATTTTGTTACGGCGAGCGGGGAACCGTGAGGGAAGGCAGTTGCTATTATGAGACCTGATGCTGAGGCGCGGGTCGCCTGGTCTCCCTGCTACGTCTGAGCGTACAGCGACTCCTATCCTGCGTAAGGGCGAGAGGGGAGCATTTTCGAGCTCGCAGGGCTGTCGAAGGAGCTAAGCCGTGTGTTGTGCGCTGTCGCTTCTCCTTTGATGCGCGCGCTGCTTGGGGCGAGGAGATGGGTGAATTGGGTTGCCGCTACTGCGGGTAAAACCCGCAGTAGCCCTTTACGGCAGATCGACGGGAGGGAGTCTCGCGTGGGTAAATCTGGTGAAGGGCGGCCGGAGAGGGGAGGTATCGTGTGGCGCCGACTCTGCTCCTAGTTGCAAGCGACCCCGGGTTCGGATCAGATAAGGTCGTCAAACAGCTCGCCGAGTTGTTAGGACTGGAAGTAAGGCAATCCTCAGTTGCCGAACTGCTGGTCACGCTCAAGGCCAGCCGAGCGGCGGAGACGGCTACAGCGACAACCGCATTAGCGATGAACGGGTACGCCGCGGAACGGTGTATGGCAAGTGGCTCAGACGGTCGCAGGCTCCTGTCTATGGCAGCTCGGTCGGGGCTCGGCCTCTTCATTTATGGTGCGAATGCCCGGAATGCCATGGCCGAGATTGAGCACCTCATCGGGGTTCCGGAGGGGACTTTGCGGATGCACACTCGACCGTCCGCACCCTCCGATTTCGGCTTCGCCAAGGAACCGGCCAACCTGTCCCTCTCTGAATGTCGATTCGGCCCTGGCAAGCGGAGAAGGACAACTTTCTTGCCGTTGTTCGCTCGGTGTGACGGCGTCCGGACCCTATTCAGCGCAGATGGTGAGGGCTTGTTGGCAAGCAGCACGGCCGCTGGTACGCGCGTCATGCTGCTTTCGGACGCTCCAATTGTCAGATCTAGATGCGCGCATAGGCGACGTGGCGTGTTGGGCGGATGCCTGGGCGGACATCCTGCCAGTGATGGTGGTTCTGCGGTCTTTCCTGGGAACAGCCTGTTGGCACAATCCCTTCCAGACGGCGTGCTTCGTCATCGACGATCCGGACCTCCGGGCGCGCTATGGTTTTTTTGGCTATGCGGAGCTTGTTCAGTCGATTGATAAACTGGGTGGGGCAGCCACGATCGCGTTTATCCCGGCCAATCATCGGCGATGCGATCCCGGCGTTGCCAAGATGATCAGCGAGCGCCCTGATAGGCTATCCCTGTGTGTACATGGCTGTAATCATACCGGCGGCGAATTCGCCTCCACTGATGTCGCGTATCTCACCGGTCTCTCCGATTTGGCTCTGGAGCGGATGAACAGTTTGTCTGCCCGATTTGGCGTTCCGTACGACAAGGTCATGGTATTCCCACAAGGAGTCTATTCTGTTGAGGCGCTTCGGGCACTCGATCGGACGGGATGCTATCTTGCCGCGTCCAATTCGCTCATTCTAGACAAATACGATATTGCACTCAGCCTCAGGATAGTGGACTTGCTCGGCATCGACATCCCGCAGCATCAGGGGTTCCCGCTTTTCATGCGCCGCAATCCGCGTGATGGGTTTGGTCTGGGGCTTGACGCCTTCTTCGGGCGCCCTCTGATCATCGTTGAGCATCATTCTTTTTTCCGCCACGGAATGGCTCGGTTCGACGAGCTGATCAGGCGCGTGACTGCTTCATGCGAAGGCGTAAGGTGGAAGCCGCTGGGTGACGCGGTTACCTCGAGCGGACAATATCGCCAGGTCCGCGGGACCCACTGGAAGGCGCGATTTGCCACGCGAATGTTCATGCTCCAGAACCCGCTCCAAGAACAAGCGACAATCGAGTGCGAGGTCCGAGTAGCAGAAGCGGGGGGGGTTACGGTGCTCGTCGACGGCAAGGAGATCCCCCATACGACTGCGAATGGGGTAGTGAGTCTGTCCTTGCTTGTGGAGGCAAACCAGAGCATGAAGGTATCGGTCGAGCGCCCGGAAGTCGGCCGTGCAAGGCTACGGTTGCGCATACTCCTAACGATATGGTCTGCGATCCGGCTCCAACTATGTCGCTTCAGGGACAACGTGTTAGTCCGCTCGGCTGCAGGGCGACTGGCGATTGCGATGCTCCGTCGACGCTGATCAGCAGTAGTGGTGAGACGGATTCTTCTGCTCGGGACCAAATGATGTCGCCTCCGTCCTTGCTTCAAACTGTTCTTTTCTTTCTGACCTTGTCTTGCTACGGCACGCTAAGCGGACGTTGATGAAAGCGGGTGTATTGGTGCGCAATTCAGGGCTGGGATCCTTAGGGCGCCGGGGCAGCGCTTGCCCGCGCAGACGCGTTGCGGAACGGCACGAATTGATAGTCTCCTATCCTACAAACAGCCCATAAGATTCATAGAGAAGCTCGCTCCGACCCACTTTGCAACGAAACGTCTCGTTGTCGCGAGTCATAGGCCAGAGGACGTACATGCTACAAACTGCTCGAGTGGCAAGTCGGCCTTCAGCCCGCAAGGAAGCAAGCCGGTACCTGGGAGTGGCACTGCAATAGCGAAGTCTTGAAGACCGAGGCAGGTGCGGACACAGGAGTTCAAAGCGTGGACAAGCGCAGATGGTATCGGTGCAGAAACAGATTGTACTACGTGGCGAAGCCGATGCTTCTCCGATCGGTGCAAATCGCGTTGCGCCGCCGTTTTGTTCGCTCCAAGCTGCGAGAGGTCGCCGGTATCTGGCCGATCGATCCTGGTTCAGGGGACGCCCCTTCCGGTTGGCGAGGATGGCCTTCTGCGCGGCGATTTGCCCTTGTCCTGACCCACGACGTAGAACATAAGCGAGGTGTGGAACGATGCCTCCGGCTTTCGAGAATGGAGAAGGAGGCCGGCTTGGTATCTTCGTTCAACTTCGTTCCCGAAAGATACCGTTCACCGCTGGCACTCCGCGATGAGCTCGCGAGAAGTGGCTTTGAGGTCGCCGTGCACGATTTGACTCACGACGGAAAGTTGTACCAATCGGAAGCGGTGTTCCTGAGGCGTGCCCAACGCATCAACCACTACCTCCGGGAGTGGCGTGCTGTGGGATTCCGTTCCGGCTCGATGTTTCATAACCTTGAGTGGATCCACAAGCTAAACATGGAATACGATTCTTCGACATTCGATACGGATCCCTTCGAGCCGCAGCCGGACGGCCTGCATACTGTGTTTCCGATGTGGATTCCCAACCAGGCAGGAGACGGAGGATACGTCGAGCTTCCGTACACTCTGCCGCATGACATGACTCTCTTCGTGATTCTGCAGCATAGCGACATACATCTCTGGAAGGAGAAGCTATCGTGGATCGCAAGTAGAGGTGGCATGGCGCTCGTCGACACCCATCCCGACTACATGTATTGGGGCGACGGGAGGCGAAGAGTAGATGAATACCCATCAGAGCTTTACCGGGAATTCCTGCAACACATCATGGAGACATATCCCGGCCAGTTCTGGAACGCGCTTCCACGAGACGTGGCGCGATACTGGAGGAACTTGACTGCGGCAAGGGTATAGGCATCAGAACACGCATCTGGCAAACAGCAGACGTTTTCGAGCGCGCGTTGGTGTCTTGATGCTCTTCGGTCCATCTACGTGGCAACGAGTATCGCTGCCCAAGGGAATGGTACAAGGTATCATAAATCAAGGATCTATGCGTCCTGCTACGGCCCATTACTTACACCGGAGGGCGACGCGTCCGCGCGATGAACGTCGCGATGCCGTCTAGAGAGTCCAGATTCTCGGGAGTAATTTCTTGTTCGCGGAAATGAACGCAAAACTCCTTCTCGAGGAACCCGATCAGTTCAAGTATTCCCGTAGAGTCGACTACTCCACGTTCCAAAAACGAGTCACTGTCTAAGAATCTCTCGAGTTCGGCGCCAAACAGGAAATTGTCCCGCACGAATCTGCGCACTTTCCGTTTGATGCCATCCGCGGAGTAGTCTACTTTCTCCTGGCTCATGGTGCACTTTTCCCTTCCTCGTTCCCCGTATACTCAGGACCGGACGACGGTCCACCGGGATCCGCGCGCCGTGCTTGGCTGATGAACTGCCACATGTTCCGACTCTTCGTTAGCGGTCGATTGCAGTGAGCAACCGGTCGGGCGGGGTTCCCCCGGACAATGACATGCGGGGGAACGGAACGTGTGACAACGCTGCCGGCGGCAACTACGGACCCGCGACCGATATGCACGTTCGGCAGGACTATGGCTCCGGGACCGACAAACGCATCGTCCTCAATCTGGACGGTTGGGCCGTCTCCACGCGGGACGAAATCCACAGCCTCATGTGGTTCGAAGTGCGCAATGATGACCGCACGGATGCTGATGATCACGTTCTTGCCTATCCAGACCAGATGAGGCTGAGAAGTTTCTATGAGGACGTCGGTGCCTATGAAGGCTCCGACACCGATATGAACACCGCGGAGCCGGTGGAGCACAACACGTACACTGGTCGCCCCCGGCGCGTGGCGTGCAAGCCCCTGCAGTAGACGGTTCTTTATGCCAGAAATCGGATTCTCTCTCACAACGCTGTCCCCTAGTGTCTACGTTCAAGCGTGTCGGCCCGATTCCATGCCGGTCATGGCGCTGACCGAAAAGGTGCATACCGAATGCACTATAGCTTCGCGCCAAGCCGTCGCGAGTTCTCACTTTGTCTTCGTCGGCTTTTATACGAACACTCCCCAGGGCGCCAGACTGGAGCCGCGACTGCCACGAATCATAACACAAGCCAGGGCATGATGTCACCTGAAATGGACCGCAGACGTACCAGGAAGGCACCGGCAAACTTGGGCTGGAGCGCCTATAGCGCCAACGGGGACATTTCGCCATTGCGGCAGAACTTTACACGAAAAATCCGCACGCACAGTTTGGAAGGAGGTGCTGGGGACGAATCGCCCTACGCGATACCGCGCCAGCAATCGATCATGCTCATCACCCACGTCGTCGGCGCGCGCCCGAATTTCATGAAGGTGGCTCCGGTTATGGAAGCCCTCCGGTCCGTTCCGGCTCTGGAACAGAGTCTGGTACATACCGGCCAGCATTACGACGAGAACATGTCCAAAGTGTTCTTCGTGCAACTCGGCCTGCCTGCGCCAGAAGTGAATCTTGGCGTGGGCTCAGGTTCCCATGCGTCCCAGGTGGCGCAGGTCATGCTCAGGTTGGAGGAACTTGTCCTCGCGCGCCGGCCAGATCTTCTCATGGTATATGGGGACGTCAACTCCACCGTGGCGGCCGCGCTGGTCTGCGCCAAGCTCGGCATCAAGGTGGCCCACGTGGAAGCCGGGCTCAGGGCGCGCGACCGTTCCATGCCGGAGGAGGTCAACAGGGTTCTGACGGATCAACTTGCCGACATGCTATTCACCCCATCTGTAGACGGCAACGAGAATCTGGCGCGCGAAGGCATTCCGTCCGACCGCATTTACCTTGTGGGCAACGTTATGATAGACACTTTGGTTCGGCTGCTTCCTACGGCCGAGGGGCAGTGGGCCGAGGTATCCCGACGGCTGGGCGTCGGTGATGAACCCTACGTCTTGGCAACTCTCCATCGGCCGTCCAACGTGGACGATCCACTGACCCTCACGCGCATTTTGGACGCTCTGATCTCACTTTCCGCGCGTCTGTCCATCGTCTTCCCCGTGCACCCGCGGACTCGCTCCCGTCTGACCATCATGGGCCGTGCCTCTTCCGCGGGAAGGATTCATCTTGCGGACCCTTTAGGTTACCTCGAATTCTTGGCTTTGCAGAGCCACGCACGCGTCGTACTGACAGATTCGGGAGGAAATTCAAGAGGAGACCACATTCCTTGGGGTGCCGTGCGTTACGGTGCGAAAGAACACCGAGCGCCCGGTCACTGTGTCCGTGGGCACTAACTACCTCGTGGGCGATGATATGGACCTCTTGATACGAACAGTCTTCGCGATCTTGGACGGCAATGGAAAAAAGGGCCATTGTCCTATGCTGTGGGACGGGAAGGCGAGCGAGCGCATCGCTTCCGTCATACGTGCGGCGCGACCTTGACGGCGGCACTTTCCTATCTGTACCGATTCCCGCTTCCGGACGGCAGCCTTGCTGCTTTCCAAGGCTCGGCTTTCGGGTTTCTTCTAACCGCCGTCCAAGGAATGAGATGCTCGGGCAACATGCGTGAAGTGGTAGTTGATGGCGAACTCCCTGTGGACCAGCGTGGAGCAATTTGCCGAGTCGTCCACATATCAGAGCGCCAGCAAAAGGCGATGTGTCCTTGGAGCAACAACTGCAACAGTTGCCCGTTGACGTCGCACTTCCAGTACTTGCGCGCGACTCTATTGCCTTGTGGTGAACGGGGCGCTACCTGCCGCCGATCCGAAGGACCAAAGAGAGGATGTCGTCATTGAATGCAAAAGCTTCATGTCGATTCTGCGGCGCTCGTCTCGAACACATCTTCGTTGATCTGGGTATGTCGCCGCTCTGCGAAAGCTATCTCTCAGCAGAGGAGCTGAACCAGATGGAAGCGTTCTACCCCCTAAAAGCATATGTATGCGGCAACTGCTTTCTGGTCCAGCTTGGAGAGTATGTCACACCGGAGCACATATTCACTGAATACGCCTATTTTTCGTCCTTCTCTGATACATGGCTGAAGCATTCAGAGAAGTACGCGAACCAGGTGATTGAAAGGTTTCAGCTAGGGTCGAAGAGCAAGGTTGTGGAACTCGGAAGCAACGATGGCTACTTGTTGCAATACTTTCTTCAGCGAAATGTGCCTGTGTTGGGCGTTGACCCGGCGAAAAATGTCGCGCAGGCGGCAGTCAAGAAAGGTGTTCCCACCATGACCGAGTTTTTTGGAACCGACATTGCGAAGACACTGTCCCAAAAGGGAGAGAACGCGGATCTCCTAATTGGCAACAACGTATTGGCCCAGGTCCCCGATATCAACGATTTTGTGAAAGGAATAAAGATTCTCCTGAGACCTTCTGGCGTTATCACCATGGAGTTCCCGCATTTGATGAGGTTGATCGAAGGAAATCAATTCGACACAATCTACCATGAGCACTTCTCCTACTTTTCATTCACGAGCGTAGAACGGATATTTGCAGAACATGGCATTACTCTGTTTGATGTTGAGGAATTGAGGTCTCATGGCGGGTCAGTCAGGATCTATGGGAGGCATACAGAAGACACGAAAAAAGCGGTCACCAGGAAAGTATATGATCTGAGAAAACGGGAATTGCGCGCGGGGTATTCCACGGTGGAGATGTATTCCAGCTTCCGGAAGAAAGTCACGGAAACAAAGCGGAATCTTCTCCAACTCCTGATTGACATAAAAAGGACTGGGAGAAGAATTGTCGGGTATGGCGCGCCCGGTAAAGGGAACACTTTGCTGAATTATTGCGGGATTAGAAGCGATTTTCTGGAATATACGGTCGACCGGAATCCCTACAAACAGGGGCGATTCACTCCTGGGACCCACATAGAAATCTTCCCACCTGAGAAGATCCGCGAAGACCGCCCAGATTTTCTATTCATTCTTCCGTGGAATCTGAAGGACGAAGTGGTCCAGCAGATGTCGTTTATCCGGGAATGGGGAGGTCGGTTCATCGTTCCCATTCCGGAAGCGGAGATCGTCGGTGATTTTTAAAGAGACGCCGCTTCCGGGAGCCTTCCTTGTGGAACCCGAAAGGCTCGAGGACGAGCGGGGTTTTTTTGCGCGAACCTACTGCCAGAAGGAATTTCGGGAACATGGGCTGAATCCCGAGGTGGTCCAATGCAGCGTTTCCTTTAGCATGAAGAAGGGGACTCTCCGCGGACTGCACTATCAAGGCTTTCGCGGCGACGAGGCCAAACTAGTTCGTTGCACGGCCGGCGCAATCTTTGATGTGATGGTTGACTTGAGGAAAGGATCGAATACATATCTGAAACACTATGCAACGCGTCTTGACCGTGAGAATCGATTGATGCTTTTCGTTCCGGAAGGCTTTGCACATGGATTTCTAACGCTTGAGGACTGTTCTGAAGTCTCCTATCAGATGTCAGAATTCTATTCCCCGGGCACCGCGATGGGTATCCGCTGGAATGACCCACGCTTGGCAATTCAATGGCCGTTGAGTCCCGTCGTGATATCGGAGAGGGATCAGGCATACCCTGACTATC
Source organism: uncultured Spirochaetota bacterium (assembly GCA_963768665.1). Taxonomy (GTDB): domain Bacteria; phylum Spirochaetota; class Spirochaetia; order SZUA-6; family Fen-1364; genus Fen-1364. The sequence goes on from CAVYIU010000015.1 coordinate 139,575, forward strand.
TGCCATGAGTGCTTCTCCGTCAAGCTTAGGCGTGAGCGTCGATCGCGCGGGGAACATGATTCATGGGCTCATAAGAGAGCTCTTTCCACTTTGTCGGAGCATAACCGGAGATGGGGTACGACAGACCCTGGAGGTTATCGGACGGCACATTCCCCTTGTCATGCATGAAGTTGCATCAGGAACCAAGGTGTTCGATTGGGAGATTCCGAGAGAGTGGAACATTCGGCAGGCATATATACAAGGACCCAACGGTCAGCGAGTTGTCGATTTTCGTAACTCGAATCTGCATGTCCTGAATTATAGTGCTCCTATTGACAGAACAATATCACTTGACGAACTGAAGCAGCATCTTTTCACGCTCCCGGATCATCCGGATTGGATCCCCTACAAGACCTCATACTACGAAGAACGGTGGGGCTTCTGCCTGAGCCACAATCAATTGAAGTCGCTAGCGCAAGGCGACTATAGGGTGCGAGTCGACTCCACTCTGGAGAAGGGTCATCTTACCTACGCCGAATGCTTCATTCCGGGAGAAACAAGAGATGAAGTACTGGTCTCCGTGCACATATGCCATCCGTCCCTCGCAAATGACAATCTGTCGGGGTTGTGCACGGCGGCTTTTATAGCAAAGCACCTCGGAGAACGAAAGAGACGGTATTCGTATAGATTTCTCTTCGTTCCGGGAACCATTGGTCCAATCGCGTGGCTTTCCAGGAATAAGAACTCGATAACGAGGATTAGGCACGGCATCGTCTTGAGTGGAATCGGCGATTCCGGCCAGATAAGCTACAAGAAGAGCAGGCGAGGAAACGCAGAAATCGATCAGGTTGTGCAATATGTTCTGGAAACGAGAGGCCTGAAGAAAAATGTTCGCGAGTTCAGCCCCTATGGCTATGACGAGCGACAATACTGTTCTCCTGGCTTCAACATGCCGGTTGGAAGCCTTTCGCGAACGCCGTATGCGGAATATCCTGAATATCATACATCGGCAGACAACGTTGAGTTTGTCAGGAGCGAAGCCGTCGGAGACTCTTTCGCATTCCTTGTCGAGGTGTTTGACGTACTGGAAGGGAATTGCAGGCTGAGGAACCTGGTTCCCAAGTGTGAGCCGCAACTGGGAAGGCGTGGATTATACAATGAGATTGGCCCGAATCAGCTCGCGATGCTTTGGGTACTCAACTACTCGGACAACGAGCACTCGCTACTGGATATCGCGAGAATGGCGAGAGTTCACTTCTCGTCGATTCGCGCCGCGGCGGATATACTGACAGATCACGGCCTGTTGTGTCAAGTTGCTCCGAGTAAACAGAAGAAGAGCCGACACGCGTAAATGCGTGGGGAGGTAGCATGAAAGTTGTGCTTTTCTGCGGCGGAAAAGGGACGCGGCTTGGCGGCCTCAACGACAATATTCCAAAGCCCATGGTGAGGATCGGGTATCGGCCAATCCTCTGGCACATCATGAAATACTATGCCTATTTTGGTCACAAGGAGTTCGTGCTGTGCCTGGGTCACAAGGCGGATGTCATCAAGGACTACTTCTTGAATTACAACGAGTTCATTTCGGACGACTTTACTATGAAAAATGGAGACCGGAGGCTCGTGTCCAAGATGAGGGACCTGGACGAATGGACAATCAGCTTCGTCGACACAGGAATGGAAACCAGCATCGGCGGCAGGCTGTCCGCAGTGAAAGAATACGTTGAAGAGGACGAAGTGTTCCTAGCAAATTACGCTGATGGTTTGACGGATATGGATCTCAACAAGATGATCAGCTTCTTCAAGATGAGCGGCAAGATCGCCTGCTTTGTCTGTGTACGCCCTTCGCAAACCTTCCATGTCGTGAAGCTGGGAGATACAGGACTGGTCAATGATATCAGCTACGTCAAGGACGCGGATCTAGTGATCAATGGCGGGTTCTTTGTGATGAAAAGGGAAATATTCAATTATATACGTCCAGGAGAGGAGTTGGTTGAGGAACCGTTTCGTCGCCTTATTTCCGAGCAGCAGCTCATAGGGTACAGGTATGACAAATTCTGGTCCATGGATACCTTCAAAGAGCATCAGGAATTGAATGATATGCACAAGGCCGGAAATACGCCCTGGCAGGTGTGGCAAAAAAGCAGCCACAAGTCTGTGGAATCAGCCGCGCTGCCTTCTGGAAAGACCCTGCAAAAGCAGCAGCTCTGACGGCGTCGATCCTTTTTTTTCATCTGCATTCGACAAGTTGCATTCAGCGTCGAGTTGCAGCAGATCACGGAGATTGCCATGAAGCTTGAAAAGTCCTTGGCTCTTAGGAAAAAAGCCCACGAGCTGATTCCCGGCGGTTGTCATACGTACGCCAAGGGAGATGACCAGTATCCGGAAGTGGCTCCGGGATTCATCGCTAAGGGAAAGGGGTGCCACGTCATTGACGTAGACGGGAACGAGTTCATTGAATACGGAATGGGGCTTCGCTCGGTTGCCTTGGGCCACGCATATCAGCCGGTCCTCGAGGCAGCGATGTCTCAGATGCAAATGGGTCAAAACTTCCTGAGGCCGTCTCCGATAGAAGTGGAATGTGCCGAAGAATTTCTCCGCCTGATAGTTGGCGCGGAAATGGTCAAGTTTGGAAAGAACGGCTCCGACGCAACAAGCGCTGCGGTCAAGCTCGCGCGCGCGTTCACGGGTAGAGAGTACGTTGCGGTGTGCAAGGATCACGCTTTCTTTTCAGTTGACGACTGGTTTATTGGAACGACGGAAATGGCCGCCGGAATCCCTAACGCCATTCGAAATCTGACGGTAAAGTTCAGTTACAACAACATTGCGAGTTTGCAGCGCCTTCTTGACCAGTACCCTGGCCAGGTAGCTGCCGTGATTCTTGAGCCGGAGAAGAACACGCCTCCCGAGGGCGATTTCCTTCCTGCGCTCAGACGGCTTTGCAGCTCGAACGGCGTTGTCCTGATCTTTGACGAAATGATCACCGGTTTCAGATGGCACAATGCGGGGGGGCAGGGCTTCTATGGCGTCGTACCCGATCTGTCCACTTTTGGAAAGGCAATGGGAAATGGCTTTTCCATTTCTGCGCTGGCGGGAAGACGCGAGATCATGAAGCTTGGGGGTCTGAGCCATGATAGAGAGAGAGTTTTTCTTCTCTCATTGACCCACGGCGCAGAGACGCCGAATCTTGCTGCGGCGCTGAAGGTAATGAAGGTTTACCAGAATGAGCCGGTCGTGGAGACTCTTTGGAGGCAGGGACAGCGCCTCGCGGAAGGAATAGGCAAAGCACTGGAGGAACTGCGTCTTGGAGGCTACTGGGAACTCATTGGCAGGCCATGCTGCATGGTATATGCCACCCGGGACGAAAAGGAACAGCCCTCCCAGTCGTTTCGCGCTCTTTTTCTGCAGGAGCTCATCAAGCGCGGAATTCTTGCACCAAGTTTTATCGTCAGCTATGCACATCATGATGCAGACATAGACAGGACAATCGAGGCGGTCTATGAATCTTTATCAATCTACAAGAAAGCTCTCTCGGACGGCGTTCACAAGTACCTCGTAGGACGGCCGGTGGCACCCGTGTTTCGCAAGTATAATTAAAGCCCAGTTCGCGGCAGGGAGGTCCTCTATTCAGAATGTCTCTATTAACTTGAATTACAGCCGTTAGAATTGTTCAGTTTTGGAAAGGCAACGCGTTGTAGTTCTTAGCATCTAAACGGCTCTAGTCGGTTGGTCGGATGGGGAGGAGCACAGAAATGGAGCGCTCAATTCGAGGCGTCATCAAGTCGGTAGTTGGCAGCGCAGGCTATCGGCTGGTGCGACGGAAAGGCGATTACAGCGGGTACCTGGATTTTCATGATACGATGAATCTGGCATTAAAGAGCGGCCTCTCTGTTGGTGACTTTATCGAGAATCGCTCGAAGGTTCCGTTCTCGACGGAGCAAACGCTTCAGAAAATGGCTGAAGCCGGGGTATTCGATGGCAGAATCGAGCGCGTCAGCGAAATTGGGCCTGGGTCAGGACGTTACCTTGAGCGGACTCTGCAACGCTGCAATCCAGCGTACTACGAGATATATGAGACAGCTTCTGACTGGGCAAAGTGGCTCGCTGGCAAATACCATGTCACTTCGCAAGCTTGCGGTGGCACATCGCTTGATAGCACACCTTCTTCCTCGATTGACTTGGTTCAAGCCCACAAGGTTTTCCCCGGCCTGCCCTTTTTCTCCGTCGTGCGATACTTTGCAGAAATGGCGCGAGTTGCCCGAAATGGTGGGAAAGTAGTGTTCGATATTTGCAGTGAGGACTGTATGGATGATGAGACGCTCGCCAAATGGCTGGCTCCGGAAGTAGCGATAGACTCCTGGGACCTCACGGTTACAGTGTTTCCCCGTAGATACGCCATAGATTACTTCCTTCGAAAGGGCTTTCTGCTTCGCGGCTCTTTTTTCATTGATTTGTGGCCAGGAAAGACGGAATACCTGGTATTCTCGAAATAGCGCCGTGAGGAGAGCGTGCTGCTGAGGAGGCGAACGTCATGAGAGGCAGGAAGTGGCTTCATGGAAGAAGCGCAGAACTTGCCATTTTCGTTGTCGTGCTTGCAAGCGAAGGCTGTTACAATCCGCCGCCTTCACCGGCGATTCTGATTGAGCACACATTACCCCTTAAGGTCGGCACGAGTTCCCGCTACCTTGTGGATCAGAACGGGAAGCCGTTCTTGTTGACTGGCGACGCGGGGTGGTCGATCGTTGCGCAGCTTTCGAATGCGGACGCGGACCTGTATCTTGCCAACCGACAGCAGCATGGCTTCAACCTGATCATCGTGAATCTCCTGGAGCACAAGTTTGCCACAAACGCTCCTGCGAATATCGCCGGGGTCCAACCGTTCACCGACGTGCCCTTTGGGACGCCGAACGAGGCATACTTTGCCCACGCTGACTACGTCATCCAGTCTGCCGCGGCAAAGGGTATCGTGGTCCTTTTGGATCCCACCTACGTGGGCTACGCGTGCGGGGACGAAGGATGGTGCGTCGAAATGCAGGCGGCCACCGATGCACAGATGACAGCATGGGGCCAGTACCTGGGAAACAGGTACAAGAGTTTCGACAACATCATATGGCTCATCGGTGGGGATATCGATCCCCGTACAACAACAGTACAGGGGAAGCTTGGTGAGGTGGTGGCCGGGATTCAGCAGTACGATACCCGTCACCTTTTCACGGCTCACAATAATGGTGAGTCAATGGCTATCACCCCGTGGTCGGGAGCGCAGTGGCTCACCCTGAACGATATCTACACTTACAATCCGGCATACCTGCTTGCGCAAACGGCCTATGCGGTGACTCCCGCGATGCCTTTCTTCCTTCTTGAAGCGCAATACGAGAATGAACATGGGATGACCCCCCAGACGCTGCGCGCCGAGTCATACTGGACGGTGCTTTCGGGTGGATTTGGCCATATCTTCGGGAATTGTCCGCTGTGGGGTTTCAGCTGCCCCGCAACCGGCTCATTCTGCTCTGCGGCTGATTGGAAAACGCAACTGGACGGCCAAGGCTCCTTGAACATGCAGTACTTTCAGAACCTTTTCAACTCGCGCCACTGGCAGACGCTGGTGCCCGACATGAGTCATATTGCACTGACAGACGGCTATAACGGGTCAGGACAATCCGACTATGCCACCGCAGCGTACGCATCGGATGGATCAAGCATTATTGCATATATGCCTACCGCCAGGGCGTTCACGGTGAATGGAAGCAATCTGACGGGAGGCACTATGAACGCGTGGTGGTACAACCCGGCAACGGGAGCGGCCACCTCCATCGGGAGCTACCCGACGAGCGACGCACAGAGCTTCACGCCGCCGACGGGCGGAGATGGAGACTGGGTACTGGTTGTGGACAGCGCTGCCTTCGGCTTCGCCGCTCCGGGGCGCCAACGCACATCTGCGATAGCGACAAGCCAGTGAGAGCCGTGAAACCAAGATCTTTCGCACTGTGGATCGTCGTGATGCTGGCGGCTCTTGTTCTATCGGGGTGCCCATCCGTTCGGCCGGTAATTGGGAGCGTGAGCCTGACCATCAAATCAGGCAGCGGGGCCAAGACGGTGTTGCCAGTCGTCTCGGTGTCCTCCTACCGCATCAGCTTCAGCGGCCCCGTGGCGATGAGCGACGTGGACACGACGCAGTCCACTTCGACGATAGAATTGGACGTGGGGACATGGACTATCAATGTTGCGGGCAGTGATGGCGGGAAGAATGTGGTTGCCGCGGGTAGCGCAACAGGGGTGGTTGTGACGACGGGAGTCACAACGTCGGTGTCGATAGTGCTGAGCGCGCTGTCCTCAGGGACCGGCGCGATTGATGTGACGGTGACGTGGCCGACGCTGACGCCTGCCGTGGACACGTGTGTGGTGACCCTGGACGGCAGTGTAGTGTCAGCGGGAGCAGTGACGTTCACCGCTGGGGGGACCTCGGTAAGGTACACGGAGGGGAAGGCCGCGGGGAATCATCAGCTGATCATCGACCTGTACAGCGGGAGCGTGCTGCGAGCCAGCGTGAGCGAAGCGGTGCAGGTGTACGGGAACCTGACAAGCTCTGCGACGATTGCGCTGACGGCGGCTGATTTCACCTTGCCTCCGGCGGCTCCCAGCGGGCTTGTTGCTGTAGAAGGTTTGGGGGGAGTGGATCTGAGCTGGACGAACAACTCGCACGTTGCGAATGGTTGTGAAGTGGACAGGAGCAGCGACAACGTGAGCTTTACGGTGTTGGCTGGCACTCTCGGGCCGACTGCAACGAGCTACCATGACGGCAGTGCAGCGACGGGACAGACGTATTGGTACAAGGTGGCGGCAAAGAACAATCTGGGTTCTTCGTACTCGAACGAAGCGAGCGGGGCGTGGCAAGCGCCGATACCCGGTGGAAGCGGAGCCCTCACGTTCGGGTCTGCGACTTCCAGCTCGGTACCCGTGAGCTGGCAGATGGCGACGGACAATGTGACCGCGGCGAACGCGCTGGCGTACAAGGTTGTCCAGTCACAGTCGGACAACGTGCAGACGGCGACTGATGCGCAGAACAACGGAACGGTCGTGCAGGACTGGACGCCGAATATTGGGGCAGTGAATGCGACGGGGCTGAGTGCGGGGACACTGTACTATTTTAACTTGCTGGTGAAGGACGGGGCAGGGAACATCAGCGCCTATTTCTCGGGTTCTGCAATGACTTCCCCGGCAACGGGTTTTATCTCACTGACAGTAACAGTGACGTCGCCGCAGGATGCACTGATCACATTCAGCCAGCCTGACGCCATCGTGGTGGCTCCCGATACAACGATGACCATTACGGTCGCCCAAGGATTCGACTCCTATGCCTGGCTCCTGGATGGGGTGGCCCTTGCAATGCAGACCTCCGCAACGGTGACAATCGACTGCACGACGCTGGAGCTCGGTCCGCACCACTTGACGGCATTTGTCATGCTGCAAGGAAACCTGTTTTCGAAGAGTTTGCAGTTCAGCGTTCAGGACTGATGCCGAGGACGATGCAATGAGAGCCATGAGATCCATCCGAATCACTCTTTCTCTTTCATCCATCATGATGCTGGCGGCCTTCCTCCTGTCGGGGTGTCCACCTGTCGACCGAACAACCGGCAGCATCAAGTCGCGCGTGACCATAACGGTGACCTCGCCGCAGAACGCACAGATCACATTCAGCCAGGCTGACGCCGTCGTGGTAGCGCCTGACGCAACGCTGACCGTCACGATAGCCCAGGGATTCGACTCCTATGCCTGGCTGCTGGATGGGGTGGCCCTTACAGGGCAGACCTCCGCAACGGCGACCATAGACTGTACATCGCTGGAGCTCGGACCGCACCACGTGACGGCATTTGTTATGCTGCAAGGAAACCTGTTTTCGAAGAGTTTGCAGTTCAGCGTTCAAGACTGAGCCCGAGGACGATGCAATGAGAGCTATGAGATCCATCCGAATCACCGTTTCTCTTTCATCCATCGTGATGCTGGCGGCTCTTGTTCTATCGGGGTGCCCATCCGTTCGGCCGGTAATTGGGAGCGTGAGCCTGACCATCAAATCAGGCAGCGGGGCCAAGACGGTGTTGCCAGTCGTCTCGGTGTCCTCCTACCGCATCAGCTTCAGCGGCCCCGTGGCGATGAGCGACGTGGACACGACGCAGTCCACTTCGACGATAGAATTGGACGTGGGGACATGGACTATCAATGTTGCGGGCAGTGATGGCGGGAAGAATGTGGTTGCCGCGGGTAGCGCAACAGGGGTGGTTGTGACGACGGGAGTCACAACGTCGGTGTCGATAGTGCTGAGCGCGCTGTCCTCAGGGACCGGCGCGATTGATGTGACGGTGACGTGGCCGACGCTGACGCCTGCCGTGGACACGTGTGTGGTGACCCTGGACGGCAGTGTAGTGTCAGCGGGAGCAGTGACGTTCACCGCTGGGGGGACCTCGGTAAGGTACACGGAGGGGAAGGCCGCGGGGAATCATCAGCTGATCATCGACCTGTACAGCGGGAGCGTGCTGCGAGCCAGCGTGAGCGAAGCGGTGCAGGTGTACGGGAACCTGACAAGCTCTGCGACGATTGCGCTGACGGCGGCTGATTTCACCTTGCCTCCGGCGGCTCCCAGCGGGCTTGTTGCTGTAGAAGGTTTGGGGGGAGTGGATCTGAGCTGGACGAACAACTCGCACGTTGCGAATGGTTGTGAAGTGGACAGGAGCAGCGACAACGTGAGCTTTACGGTGTTGGCTGGCACTCTCGGGCCGACTGCAACGAGCTACCATGACGGCAGTGCAGCGACGGGACAGACGTATTGGTACAAGGTGGCGGCAAAGAACAATCTGGGTTCTTCGTACTCGAACGAAGCGAGCGGGGCGTGGCAAGCGCCGATACCCGGTGGAAGCGGAGCCCTCACGTTCGGGTCTGCGACTTCCAGCTCGGTACCCGTGAGCTGGCAGATGGCGACGGACAATGTGACCGCGGCGAACGCGCTGGCGTACAAGGTTGTCCAGTCACAGTCGGACAACGTGCAGACGGCGACTGATGCGCAGAACAACGGAACGGTCGTGCAGGACTGGACGCCGAATATTGGGGCAGTGAATGCGACGGGGCTGAGTGCGGGGACACTGTACTATTTTAACTTGCTGGTGAAGGACGGGGCAGGGAACATCAATTCCTATGTCTCAGGCCTTCGTGCAACAGTTCCAGGCGGTTCGCCGACCTATCCGGTGAAAGTCGGCACGAGCGGCCGCTACCTTGTGGATCAGAACGGGAAGCCGTTCTTGTTGACTGGCGACGCGGGGTGGTCGATCGTTGCGCAGCTTTCGAATGCGGACGCGGACCTGTATCTTGCCAACCGACAGCAGCATGGCTTCAACCTGATCATCGTGAATCTCCTGGAGCACAAGTTTGCCACAAACGCTCCTGCGAATATCGCCGGGGTCCAACCGTTCACCGACGTGCCCTTTGGGACGCCGAACGAGGCATACTTTGCCCACGCTGACTACGTCATCCAGTCTGCCGCGGCAAAGGGTATCGTGGTCCTTTTGGATCCCACCTACGTGGGCTACGCGTGCGGGGACGAAGGATGGTGCGTCGAAATGCAGGCGGCCACCGATGCACAGATGACAGCATGGGGCCAGTACCTGGGAAACAGGTACAAGAGTTTCGACAACATCATATGGCTCATCGGTGGGGATATCGATCCCCGTACAACAACAGTACAGGGGAAGCTTGGTGAGGTGGTGGCCGGCATTCAGCAGTACGATACCCGTCACCTTTTCACGGCTCACAATAATGGTGAGTCAATGGCTATCACCCCGTGGTCGGGAGCGCAGTGGCTCACCCTGAACGATATCTACACTTACAATCCGGCATACCTGCTTGCGCAAACGGCCTATGCGGTGACTCCCGCGATGCCTTTCTTCCTTCTTGAAGCGCAATACGAGAATGAACATGGGATGACCCCCCAGACGCTGCGCGCCGAGTCATACTGGACGGTGCTTTCGGGTGGATTTGGCCATATCTTCGGGAATTGTCCGCTGTGGGGTTTCAGCTGCCCCGCAACCGGCTCATTCTGCTCTGCGGCTGATTGGAAAACGCAACTGGACGGCCAAGGCTCCTTGAACATGCAGTACTTTCAGAACCTTTTCAACTCGCGCCACTGGCAGACGCTGGTGCCCGACATGAGTCATATTGCACTGACAGACGGCTATAACGGGTCAGGACAATCCGACTATGCCACCGCAGCGTACGCATCGGATGGATCAAGCATTATTGCATATATGCCTACCGCCAGGGCGTTCACGGTGAATGGAAGCAATCTGACGGGAGGCACTATGAACGCGTGGTGGTACAACCCGGCAACGGGAGCGGCCACCTCCATCGGGAGCTACCCGACGAGCGACGCACAGAGCTTCACGCCGCCGACGGGCGGAGATGGAGACTGGGTACTGGTTGTGGACAGCGCTGCCTTCGGCTTCGCCGCTCCGGGCAATTGATCTGAAGACGCCGATGATCAGGCCTGGAGCACCGATATGATGAGGCTCTCCGTTGTTCCGCCAAATGGCCGCCCGCTTTCAGTACTATGTGTGGGCGCCCACAGTGACGACATTGAGATTGGATGCGGCGGAACTGTCCTTAGGCTGATAGAAGATTTTGGCAACGTAGCGTTCTGGTGGATAGTGTTCAGCTCTGACGCTAAGAGAAAGCTAGAGGCCGAAGAAAGTGCGGACGCCTTCCTGCAGGGCTCAAGTCAGAAGACAGTGCTTGTTGAAAGCTTCCGGGATGGTTTCTTTCCATACGCTGGCAGCGAAATCAAGCAATACTTCGAACAGCTCAAGCGAAGTGTATCGCCCGACTTGGTATTCACACACCATCGATTTGACCTTCATCAGGATCATCGCCTGTTGTCCGAGTTGACTTGGAATACTTTCAGAGATAATGCGATATTGGAGTACGAGATTCCGAAATATGACGGAGATCTGGGGTCTCCCAACGTTTTTTCCTACTTCAGCAAGTCGATTGGCACCAGGAAGGTCTCATATATTCTAAAATACTTTAGGAGTCAAAGGTCAAATCACTGGTTCAAATGGAGAAGTGTTTCGGGCTATGCTCCTGCTTCGGGGAGTTGAATCAAACGCTCCGGAGAATCTTGCCGAGGCCTTTTTCGGGCGTAAGGTTTGCTTCTGATTGTCGAGCGGCGTGAGTAGCCTCAAGCGAATGCACCATGATGGGAAAGGATGCATTGGAGGTTGTCAGCAACGTGAATGAGCATCCGCTTGTCAGCATTGTGACCCCTGTCTACAACGGCGAGCACTACATTGCGGAGTGCATAGAGAGTGTCCTGTCGCAAACGTACCGAAATTTTGAATACCTGATCGCCAATAATGCCAGTACAGACAGGTCTCTGGATATTGCGAAAGCCTATGAGAGGAAAGATGGCAGGATTCGAGTCTTTAACAATGAAGCACATCTAGGACAGGTCGACAACATCAATCAGCTGCTGAGGAAAATCTCCCCGCGGAGCAGATACTGCAAAGCGATTTTTGCGGACGACTGGCTCTACCCGGAATGCGTCGAACGAATGGTAGGACTGGGAGAGTTGTACCCTTCGGTCGGCATAGTCAGCAGCTACTATATATGGGGCGCAGCAGTCATGAACGTTGGCCTGCCTCCGACGCAATCAGTATTCAAGGGGCCCGACATTTGCATGAAGACTCTTTTAACCGGGGAGTTCTACTTTGGAACGCCGAGCGTTATACTATGGCGGTCGGACCTTATCCGAAGCAGATATCATTTCTACGACAGGAATTCGTTGCATGAAGACACTGAGGCTTGTTACGAGTTCCTTGGCACCTGGGATTTCGGATTTGTGCCGCAAGTACTTGCCTTCGTGCGCCGGGGAAATGCCTCCATCACCGCCATAAGCGCCGATTTCAATCCGGATAGCCTTGACAGTTTCATCATTCTCAAAAAATACGGACTGCGTTATCTTCGCGAGGATGTCTATAAAAGGAGATTGTCCCGGGTAAAACAATCCTACATGAAGTTTCTGGCGAAAAGTGTCCTGAAGCGGGAAGGCAAGAGCTTCTGGAATTACCATAGGAAAGGGCTGAAGACAATCGATGTCCGTCTGAACAAGGGCCGGCTCGCTAGATACTCAGTCTTAGTAGGACTAGAGCTGCTTCTGAATCCAAAGAGCACGATTCAGGGCGTCTTTGCCAGGATCCGGCAGAGGAAAGGCTCCCCACCGGACGTCAGCCGGTCGCGAGATATAGTGGTCCGGCACGGGTGAGTTGGCCAATAGCCGGGGCAAGATCCATGTACCCTTATTCACGTGCTGTAGGAAGGTGGAGGTGCGTTCCGTGCAAGTAAGTGGCAGGTGTAGAGCGCCGAGATATTGTCGTTACATAAGGGCTTTGTTTTTCGAGGTCCGACACAACAGGTGAGCGAAAAGATGCTGCCCGGCTTGTGGAAGTGTCGCCGAAAGAAGGTCTCCGATGATGATCGGCTTGAAAGGATTAAGCGTTATGGGGATCTCCTATATATGCTAACCTGGCGCGACATCAAGGTGAAGTACAAGCAGTCGGTTATGGGGTTCCTCTGGGCTGTGTTGATGCCCATGCTGGTAGTGCTGGCCGGGATAATCGTACGATTCGGCATAGCGCAGCTTTCCGGAAAGCAACTTGTCTTGTCAGACGTCGTTACCGTATCCGTGAAGGCGCTGCCTTGGTCCTTTTTCGTAGCTTCGATTCGCTTTGCGACCAACAGCCTGGTAGCAAGTTCCAGCCTGGTGACCAAAATCTACTTTCCGAGAGAAATACTCCCTATTTCGGCTATTCTCTCCCAGCTTGTAGATTTTGCCGTTGCCGCATCTTTGCTTGTGATAATATGCGTGCTGGCTCGGATCGGGTTGAGCATTTTTCTGCTTTGGGTACCTCTTCTCATGGCATTGCTTTTGCTACTGGCAACAGCTTTTGGATTGTTTCTAGCGGCCGCGAATCTTTTCTTTCGAGACGTGAAGTATATCGTCGAGACAATCCTGACTTTCGCGATCTTCTTCACGCCGGTTTTGTATGATGCGAGGCTAGCGGGCCGTTGGGAATGGGTATTGTTGTTGAATCCGGTGGCTCCGATCCTTGAGGGTCTCAACCACGCCATTGTACTCCACCAGTCCCCGGAGCTGCTGTGGGTTCTCTACAGTACTCTTGCGGCGGTCTCCGGCTGCATTCTTGCGATGCGGGCCTTCAAGAGGCTTGAGCCGAGATTTGCCGAGAGTATATAGGCCGGGCCATGTCTGATGTTGCGTTGGAGATGAAGCACGTCTGCAAGAAGTTCCGCACGGGGGAGAATAACAACTCCCTTAGGGACTTCGTACCCTATATTGCGCGTAGACTCTACAGAGGAGGGGCCAATGAGCTCCGACAGAACGAGTTTTGGGCTCTGCAAGACATTTCTTTTGAGATTCGGACCGGCGAGTCTCTTGGAATAATCGGACCCAATGGAGCCGGCAAGAGTACCATCCTGAAGATCCTTACAAGGATCATGGAACCTACCACCGGCGATGTTATTTCAAGAGGCAGGCTTTCCGCTTTGATAGAGATAGGGGCGGGCTTTCACCAGGACCTCACGGGCAGGGAGAATATTTTTTTAAATGGCACCATTCTCGGTATGAGCAGGAATGAGATCAAAAGAAAGCTCGACGAAATCGTTGAGTTCTCCGGTTTGGCCGACTTTATCGATACTCCCGTGAAACGATATTCTTCAGGAATGTATGCACGCCTTGGTTTTTCGGTTGCAGCGCACGTAGATCCGGAAATACTGATCGTCGATGAAGTCCTTAGCGTGGGAGACTATCTGTTCCAGAGGAAATGCGTTGAGAAAATGCATGAAATAATGAAGAGTGGTGTCACGCTCATTTTTGTTTCGCATGACCTTAAGACTGTGGGCGATATCTGCAAACGCACTCTTCTTCTAGAACGAGGGAAGGCGGTAATGTTTGGGGCTACCCACGAAGTCATTCAGCGTTACCTAAACCGTCATGTAAAGGGTCGCGCAGAAGATGTGGCAAAGGAAGTCTCTATTTCAAAAGTGGCGATTCGCAGTGAAAAGGCCAAAGAAACCCATTTTGCTGCTGGCGAAAAGGCGTTCGTAGATATTGAAGTTATTAGCGCCCGAAAGTTGAATGGATTATCGCTTTCAATGTACATCCAGGATGCGAATTGTTACGATATATTCAATACCTCCACTGAACGCTTGGACAATACGACGTTTTCACCTATGCCCGGAGAAACCTGGAGATGCACTTTCGAGATTGTGCTTCATCTGACAGAAGGAAGCTACCACCTTGGGGTTTTGATCTATCAGTACAACATTGAAAAGCTCTATGACGAATGGTTTCCAGCAGAAACATTTTTCATATCCTCAGCAAAGGACGTGAGGGGTGGCGCAAATTTATATCCGAAAGTTCTGACTCTTGAGCGTGGGTCCTGAGATCGGCTATTGGCTAGTAGCTTAGGAGATTACATTCTGCCGGACGGGCATATGCTGTTTCATTTCGCACCTTAGGGAGCACGGGAGAGAAAGTGATTATACGAGAGGTATCCTACGCACGGGCAGGCCTCGTGGGAAACCCGTCCGATATTTTCCACGGCAAGACCATTTCACTGTTGTTCGACCGGTTCAGCGCGTCGGTGAAGCTGTACGAGACGCCTTGTCTGACTATAGTGCCGAATGCAAGGGATATGACTCAGTTCAAAAGCCTGGCAGATCTGGTTGCGTACAAAAGGCAGTTCGGCTATTACGGCGGCGTTCGCATCATTGAGGCAATAATTGTGCGCTTCGCTAGGTATTGCGAGGAGCAGGGTGTCCGCTTGGACGAACGCAACTTCACGGTGGAGTACGACTCCACCATTCCGTTTGCTGTGGGCCTCGGCGGCTCGGCCGCCATCATCCGCGCGGTCTTGGGCGCGCTCATGCGCTTCTACGACTTGACTGATAAGGACATCCCCAGGGCTCAGCAGGCCAATATAATGCTGGAGGCCGAGACCAAGGAACTGGAAATCGGCGCCGGGCCTCAGGATCGCGTTGTCATGGTCTATGGTGGGGTCGTTTACATGGATTTCACGGAGCAGGCGTACAAGGCCAACCAAGGCCTTCACGGGAAGTACGAAAACCTCGACCCGGAGATGCTGCCGCCGCTATTCATTGCTTACTCGGAAAAACTCTCCAAATCTTCCGGCCGGGTACACAACCTTGTGAGGTACCGCGTCGACGTGGACCACGATGACCGGATTATGGCGGTGATGCGCGACAAGGCGCAATTGGTGGATGAGCTACGCGCTCTACTGCAGGCCGGAAGGAAGGATGAAATCGGACCACTGCTGACACGAGATTTTGAGTTGAGAAAGAGCGTCTACGACATTTCCGTTGAGAATCAACGGCTGGTTGACGTGGCGCGCCATTGCGGAACGCATGCAAACTACGCCGGATCGGGCGGCGCCGTGATTGGCATTTACACGAGCGATGAACAGTACGCTGCGCTCGAAGAGGCGTATCGCGTCGCGGGCTTCGCGATTTTCAAAGTGCGGCCGGTCGAGTACTGTGCGTTGAGCAGATGAGAGCAGTTATCCTTTGCGCAGGGTATGCTACGCGTCTGCATCCCTTCACAGAGCGATTCCCTAAGGGCCTCCTTCGGGTCAAAGGAGAGGCTGTCCTCGAAACCTCCGTGCGCAAGGTCCTTTCTGTGCCGGGAGTCCACAGAGTCTCAGTGGTTACCAACGCGCTCCACGCGGCGTTCTACGCCAATTGGCTTGCCGATTTCCGAGGTCGAGGCGGCCCGGCGGACCGCATCGACCTCCTGAACGACGGTACGCGTTCCAATGATGAACGCCGAGGAGGAATCGGGGATTTCGCATTGTCGATCCGCGAGCATAGCATCTGCGAAGACGTGCTTCTTCTTGGCTCCGATCGCTTATTCAGCTTCGACCTTGCCGATTTCGCGGCCGAGATGGTTCGCCGTGGGTCCCCGGTGAATGCCTGCCAAGACGTATACGACCCGGAAGAGATTCGTCTCCGGCACGGTTGCGCCGTGGTTGATAAGGATCTTCGGATTACGGCGTACGAGGAGAAACCCGCGTGCCCTCGCTCCTCCATTGCGAGCGCTGCAGTCTATGCTTTTCCTGCTGATACCCTTCAGCAGGTTGACGAATACCTGACGACCGGAGGAGACCCGGATGCACCGGGTCACTACCTCCAGTGGCTCGTGGAACGCAGGGCGACGTTCGCGTGGTTGTTCGAAAGCGAGTGCCAGGATATCGGCAATGCCGAGGCGTACCTGAGCGCAAACGGCCTGGATGTGACATCAGCAAAGGTCGCCATACTGGACGAGCAAGCCGGAGCACGGGGACTCACAATGAAGGACTGGCGAGAGGCGCTGCACGTCGCGCTGGACGAGGTAGCGGCAGAGGGTGCGCTTCTTGCAGCGCTTCGTCTTAATCAGGAGCCGAAGGGAGACAAGCTTGCGTGGTTGGAGGATGTCATGCTCAGCGTGCCACTCACCGTTCTGCAAGCGCCGGCCGGACGGGTGCACCGAATCAATCGCGCTGATGGGCACCATATCCCGACAAGCCAAGGCTGCTTCGAGTGCTGGTCAGTCGCACTTCGGACGTTGCTGTGACCAGAACGGATGAGCAGCACCAGGGCGGTTCATGAAGCCACCGCTACGCAAGGTTGTCGGCCTGCGGCAAAAAAATCTGCGGATAACGCTTCTGACACCGTATACCGGGAACAATCTCGGAGACGCAGCGATCCAGGATGCAATGATCGCTCACTTGGGCCTGCGTTTGCCCGGCTCGCATTTCACGGGCATCACGCTGAACTGCGACAATTTCGTCGAGCGCCACGGAATAGAGGGGTTTCCGCTCTGCGCTTCGCGCAAGGCTTTCTATGGCATGGCGTACTCACCGGAAGCCACGCTGGGAGTCCGTGAGCCGGAGCATGGCGGTGGAATCAGGAGCCGCCTGAAGCATGTGCCCTTCGTCGGTTGGCTGCTGAAGGTGATGTACAGGCGGGTCTGGAGTCTCGGCAACGAAATCCAGCACTGCATCCGGGGGTATCACTTCTTGTGTTCGCACGATCTGCTGATCGTTTCCGGAGGCGGTCAGCTAGACGAGGAGTGGGGTGGGCCCTGGGGGCACCCTTTCGCGCTGTTCAAGTGGGCCATACTGGCTTGGATGACACGGGTTCCTGTTGCCGTGGCCAGCGTCGGGGCGTGCCAGATGCAGTCCGTGACAACTCGTTTCTTTTTGTCGACGGTCCTTCGCGTTGCTGCATATCGTTCATACCGGGACAGCCGCACCCTGGAGATTGCGTGCACCTTGCTGGCGCGCGCGGTGCAAGATCCCATCGTGCCTGACGCGGCATTCAGCTTGCAGGATCTGCCTGCACCGGCGGGCATCCCATCCATTGCAAAGGGCCGGACCGTCGTAGCTGTCAGCTTCATAGTCTATGCGAGGCCCGGCAGCTGGCCGCACGAGGACCGGACCCTCTACGAACGTTACATCGCGCAGATGGCGGAGGTGATATCACAGCTTCTGGACCGGGATTTTTCCCTGGCGATCGTTTGCTCAGCAATTGACGACAAGGGTGTCTTCGGGGAAGTGCTGAAGCATTTGAGCGAGGCGTCGCGGGCGAAACTCGCGCGCCTTTCCTATGCCCCGGAAATCACGACCTGGCAGGAGTTGGTCGCGCTACTACAGGTGTGCGACCTGCTGATTGGCAGCCGCTTGCACAGTTGCATCCTTGGTTTCGCAGCACGAAAGCCGGTCATTGCCATTTCTTTTGACCCGAAGGTGGAGCAGGTGATGAAGGACGTCGAGCAGACGGATTACCTTCTTCAGATCGGCACTTTCGAGGCGCGAGACGTCATGGATGCCGTCGATCGGCTGACTGTTCAACGGCAATCTGTCCTGGATCACATCGACGCATATCGGCTGAGAATTCAGGCGTCCTTAGAAGGGCAGTACGATGCCTTGGCGTCGCTCGCGCAGGACCGGCAAAGACGCTCAGGCGCTATTTGCGACTAGAGACAAACGACTTTTTCCCAGGCGGCCACCTGCTTTCGACCCACCGCCTCAGAGGCGCCGCGGTCGATCGCGCGCGGAGATATGCGTCAATCGTCATGTGGCGGAGTCGGGAAAGCCAGCGCACAGGAACCGGTTTCCGTACGGCGCGGAACTCCCGCTTCAGCGCCTCGTCGATCTTGATGCCGTACTTATGCCTCACCTCCCGCCAAGTCGCCTCGCGCAGTTCCTGAGACTGCAGCCGGCTGATCTCCCTTACGCCGCCCTTCGCCCGATCGTGCGGATTGATACAGGTGATCTTGTCGATCACTGCGACCTTTCCCTCCAACTGCGGGCCCAGAACGTCGAGAAACCACAAGTCGGTTCCGAAACCTGCGAGAATGGGATCGTACGCGGACATGAACACATCGAGCTTGTCCCTTCGAAACAGCGGACACGTCATTTCGACAAAATCCGTATACCGAAGCTCAGTGGCCCACTGTACGCGCGTTATCGGGAACGAAATCTTGCCGAGTGGGCTGAAAGCGGGCTGCAGGATCCACAAGTCCAGCTCGTCACGCAGCTCGAAGAGTGCGCCGAGCTTCCGTGCCGTGATCCGAATGTCGTCGTCCATCACCATGACAGCGTCATAGGTGCCTAGGACCTCCGGCCAGGTTTCGTAGGCGAATTTCAGGTTTTGGAACTTTGATGCTTTCCTCGCAAAGTAAAGCTCTCCTATGTCAGCGTATCGACCTTTCTGATCACCATAATAGGCAATCCAGAGATCGAAGTTTTTGCTCCCCCTTAGCCAACACTTCAGGTTGGAACGGTCGCCGGCCGAGGTAAAAACGAGGTATCGCGAGTGTCGCTGTGCGCGACGATCCAGAAGCGTCATAAGAGATGGCCCCTACAATAGCGTGACTGCGGGCTATATGGCAAGAACGGATTTCGCGCACCGACTGCTGATGGCGCACACCGAGCCTGAGTGTCGGATGGGCCTGAGCCGCTACCTCATTATCAACGCGGATAGCGCTTTCCGTCGGCGCGCCTTGCGCGCTGTGCGGTGAATGGAGCGATATGGCACTACCAGACTTGAGCAACTCGATGTACCTCGCACGTTTGCGCTATATTCAGGCCATACACGAATCCCCAGAGCTTCGAAACCCGGACAATCTTGTCGGACACTTCCTGTCGACGCGCCAGCGGGTTCGCGCATTATGGCTCAGCCGAGAAGATCTTGCCAGGCTAAGGGCGAATCCGTTCTACTACTACGTGCTCGCGCGAACCAGGCACTACGACCAGGTGCTAAGAGATGCTGTGTCTGACGGCGTACAGCGAATTGTGAGCGTTGGCTGCGGAAGCGATACGCGGGCATACCGATTCGCTGGGCTTCTACGAAGCCATGGCGTCCGAGTGCTGGAATGCGACCAACCCGATGCCATTCGCAGAAAGGAGCGGCTGGTTAGGTGGTGGAGGCCGGCCGATCACGTCGGTTATCTGGATATTGATCTTAATGACGAGGAGTGGTCGAAACTGGATCTCTGGCTGCGACGGCAGCCAGAGGCGAGAACCCTCCTGATGATTGAAGGCGTCAGCCCCTACATCAACGACGACGCCTTTGACTGCTTCCTGCGTTCAATGGCGACCACGCTCTTCGCAGGCAGCCACATTGCTTATGACTTCAAGCTTCGCGGGATAAACGATGACTTTGGCGCGACCGGCCGAACGTCTCGGCCTTTCAGGCTGCCTTCAGATCGGGCAGAGGTGGCAGCCTTCCACGAGCGACGGGGCCTTAGGCTCCAACGGATGGAGTTTAGTACAGAATTGTGGGCGCGCCTGCTGCCAAGCTCCCCCGTGTTGACGAGCGCTTCGTTCGACGAAGACGGCCTTGTTATGCTCGTCAAATAGCCCAGCGAACCCAGGTGCATGGTCGGGCAAGTGCGGCGCGTGGTAACCGTTATCGATTCAGGTGCCCGCCCTGGAGTCGTACCCTCACGATCGGCAGTATCTCATTGCATCTTGATACATATATCTTGGTTTAGGATCCGCATGACGTGGAAGCTGCGCACGAAGCACATCACGGCAGAATATGCCAACGTCGGAAGGAGCTATAAGAATGCGTGTTCTTGTTACAGGCAACATGGGATATGTCGGACCGGCAGTTGTCAGCTATCTGCGTAATACGCACACGGGATGGACGCTCCTGGGTTACGACACGGGTTTCTTTGGCAATTGCACGACCAGTATTGGAGTGCTTCCTGAATGTAGGGTCGACGTCCAATACTACGGCGACATCAGGGAGTTCCGGGGCTCGATCCTGGCCGACGTTGATGCTGTGGTACACCTGGCGGCGATTTCTAACGATCCCATTGGAACGAGATTCGAGGCAGTGACGGACGATATCAATCATCGTGCCAGCGTCGCCCTTGCGCGGATGGCGAAAGACGCAGGCGTTCCGTCCTTCATCTTCGCTTCGAGTTGCAGCATGTACGGTACGGCGGATGACAGTCCGCGCACGGAAACATCACCGCTGCATCCCCTTACCGCATATGCGAAATCGAAAGTCAGTGCAGAGAAAGGGCTCGAGTCACTTGCGGCACAGAATTTCAAGGTTACGTGCCTGAGGTTCTCAACCGCGTGCGGGTGGAGTGATCGCCTGAGGCTGGATCTCGTGCTCAACGATTTTGTGGCGGGCGCGGTTTCTTCCAAGCGCATCAGTATCCTGAGCGATGGTACTCCGTGGAGGCCTTTGATCGACGTGAAGGACATGGCACGCGCAATTGACTGGGCGATTGTGGAGCGAGTGGACGACAGGGAATGGTTTCGAGCGGTCAATGTCGGAAGCGATGATCGGAACTATCAGGTGAGGGAATTGGCTCAGGCTGTCTCCAAGGCAATTCCGAGCGTCGAGGTGATAATCAACAAGGACAGTCTACCGGACAAGCGATCCTATCGGGTGGACTTCAGCCTTTTTGCCAGGCTCGCTCCACAGCATCAGCCAGAAATCGATCTCGGAAGGTCGATTCTTGAATTGAAGCGGGGTTTGGAGTCGATGGGGTTCAAAGACGAGAGCTTTCGCAGTTCCCGACTCACAAGGCTGCAGGTCCTGCTCGATCTCCAGAAGACAGGGCTCTTAACAGATAAGCTCCAATGGACGAGCAAAATGATGGAGAACCGCGCATGACAGATGACAGACGGTGGCATATCTTGCGTAGATCGAGACGCTCTACGGTCCGACGTTCAGTCCCGGAGCAGGTTGGTGCGTATGGCGGCGATCAGTTGTTGACGCTTGACTGCACATCAGATTGGGTCATTGTCCGTGACAACGAGTCTTCCAGCTTTTCCGCGCAAGGCACTTGCTTACCCGAAAGCTGGATCCGGGCTAAAGGCTCTGCAGGTATTTTGAGAAAGTTGAGAAGAAGACTAGAATTGGATCATTCGCTGGCTGGGGCGGGAGCGCCGCAATTCCAAGGTCCAGAAACGCAATGGCGTCGGGGAGTCTTGCCACGAAGCCCGGGTCGGTGGTAGTGCTGAAATCGAGGCTTCCGTCCGGTTGCTGAGCTGCCGTGAGGAGAAGCCCAAGGCTGCCGTACAGGTAATCCAACGGCTGAAGGGTCTGCCCAAGGCTGAGTGAGCTGCTGAAAAGGTCGGCTGCCTCCATGAGAAGTGCAGGATCGGCATCGAACGTGGAAAGATATCCACCGAGGTCGCTCAAGTTGCCCTCGGTGAGATACAACTGGTCTCCCGATATTCCTGCGAGCCCGAGGACTATCCGAGGCACTCCCGACAATTCTGCAGCAAGCTCCGCAGATACATAGAGCGCGTCGACGGTCTCAATCCCCTGCAGAGAATCGTAGGCCGTGCGCATGGTCTGCAGATCGCCCGAAGCGAGCGCGTTTCTGCCATATTCGATCTTCTGCTCCAGGGGAAGGTTCTCAGGATTGCGTTGAAGAAAGGCGAGCGGAGAAAAAGTGAAAATTGCCTGGCAGGCAGACAGGAGCGAAATGCCTGCAGTTGCCAGGACAATTCTCAATGAGCGGTTCCAAGCTCCTCCTGATATCTTCACTGCCGCCTCAATTGGGAATCAGCGCACCAGCAATCCCTGGCCATAGTTGACCGTGACGTACCGCATGAAGCGTCGTTGCTTCCTGTGGAACTGGAATCCGAATCCCGGCGGCTTGTCGTTCCTGCCGTTCCCGTTGATCCAGACAACTCTTCCCGTCAGATTCCGGCACAAAGGTTGATCTTTCAGCTTCACCGCAAGGGTGCCGTCCAATCCTTCCGTCAAACCATCCGTGTCCGACCGAACGTAGCATCCCCCGTTTGACAGGTCCAGGATCGTGGCCTTTCGCACGTTGCTCGTCCAATTCCAGGTGCACGGAAGATCGACTTTCTGTCGGAGCGAGAATCGTTTGCGGAGCATGCCGGCGATATCGCGTTTCTTTTGCGCCGGGAGGCCGACAAAGCGGATACCAATGCCTTTCTGAGTGACACGCATGATCTCCCCGGTGCATGCTATTGTCAGGGTATCACTTGCAAAGCCCACCGCAACCTTGTCTCCTGCTGCGTGCTGGGATGCGGGCTCGCGGACGAAGCATCCAAGGGGAGAAAGATCGTCCGCCATGAAGGATTGCCCGTCCACATCCATGGGGTGATGGATTGGAATGCGTTTTCGTTCCCGCCAGCTTCGATTCAGTACCTGGAAGTAGGGCGATCTGAAATCGCGCTGAAGGATAAATGCAACGATGGCGAGAAGGGCAAGGTTCCCGGCGAGAATAAGGACGTTGTGTAAACCGGGAACTGTCTTGAGGAAGTACGCCGGCCGTGTCGCCCATTTCAGAATGAAATCCGCCAGGATGAGACAGCTGTGGCCGATGAAAAGATACCAGCTGAACCTGTTTACGAAGTAAAGCGAGATCCCGACGATAGGCGCGGAATACAGCCAGATGGTCGCCAGGGTCCCATATCCGGCGCTGAGATGCGTGAAAATGGTGGCGAATGGCACGCCGAGGAACGCTCGCAGCATAAGGACGTTGACAAAGGGCGCGGCTATATAGACGACGATGATCACGTGATGCAGCCGCGGTCGCTTAAGGACGGGCTTAAAGACTGTTTTCATGGCACTTGCGCGAATCATGCCATAATCAGGCCTGAATGTCAAAACGCCCGTAGGGCGCTTTGAACTGTTTTCTGACTCGCCCTCATTGCCACTGGATATACCACCCTGTCGTAGGATCCGCAGTGGCGTCAAGCGAGGTATGCAAAGCCGACTGATCACCCGCAGCGTCGATAGCGTCTACGGCAAAGTCGAACTCGCCGACTCCCAATGTAGCCTTTGAGACCGAGTATGAAGGTTGAGGATCCGCGGGTACTTCCGCAAGCTTCGTCCATTCTGTTGAACCGTGAATGCGAAAGTAGACGCCATAATTGGCGACAGGGGTCGTGGGCGGGTCCCACTGCAGGACGATAGGATCAGCGCTTGTTGTTATCATCTTTTCATCACTGCCCGTCGTTTGCCCGTTGGTCTTCAAGAAAGCGGCATAATCAGGGAGCACACAGCCCGATAGCGTGGCCGCCAGAGGCACAACGGCAATCAAAAGAAGAAGCAGCGTTTTCTTCGATCCGGTAGTGACCTTCATAGTTCGCCCCCTTCTAGGATTCACCTGTCATCCTGCAAGGAGCGTGCCAAACAATCGCCTAAAACCCGTTGTCCATTAACTACTGCTTCAGCATAGAATTAAACGATTGCCCCAATCGCACGCTTTCTTCTCCTTGGCCGCCTATCATTACAATTCTGCAATGCGAAGATTCGCTGGACAAAGCGGGCTTTCAGAGTCTGGTTGCCTCATTCCATCCTCATCCTTTCCTGACCCCGCTAGCAAACCCTTAAAATAGCACCAGTTCCCCCCATCGGCAACCTGCATATGCGGAGGTGCGGAGGTGCGGAGGTCCTGGCATCTCCCGTGCCCGGCATAAGGCGTCGTGCATGTGACCGCGTTCGACTTGCGCGAGTAAAGCTTGCAGGTGAAATGGAAGGCTTGTACTTACACGTTTGGTCGAAAGGGGATCTTGCGGAAAATCAGACCGCAGAGCATCGCGCCCGTGGTCGCCCCTGCCGCATCCGCGACGAAATCGATCAGGTCCTTCGTCCGTTCCACGTAGGGCTGGACGATCTCTATTATGCCACCGTAGGCGGCGCACAGGGCGATCGAAATGATGATAGGAAGAAATCCCTTTCGCCCAAATGCCCAGCAAATGCTGAAAGCCAGAACCAGGTATGCAGCGGCGTGTTCGATCTTGTCGGAGTGGCTGATGTTCCGCAGAACCTGGATCGGCTTGGGCGTGAGTGAAAGCCCGAGGATCAGGAGTGAGACAAGGGACGCAATGAGAACGCGCGCGAGTCGTGAGCGGAGGATGCCCCGTACGCGTCCGCTCATTTGTTATGCTTCCAGGTAGGGTGTGTGATTTCGAACTGCTTGATCTTGTAGTTCAGCACGCGCGTCGACAATCCCAGGAGTCCTGCAGCTTCCTTCTGTACCCACCCGCTCATCGTCAGCGCCTGGAGGATGAGCTCTTTCTCCACCTCGCTCCAGCGAAGACCTCCGGGGGGATGCGGACAATCTTCTGGCCTGGCTTGATTTCGGGCTTGAACGGCAGGCTGAGGTCCTCCGCGGTGATCGTGTCGCCCTCTGCCATAAGGATCGCCCTCTCAACGGTGTTTTCCAGCTCCCTGATGTTCCCCGGCCAGCGGTAGCCCTTGAGGATATTCATGGCCTTGGTATCGATCTTCTTCAGCTTCTTGTTGAGAGTGGTCGCGTACTTGTGCAGGAAATAGCTCGCCAGGAGCTCGACATCGCCTTCCCGTTCGCGCAGGGGCGGTATGGTGATCGTCACGACATTCAGGCGATAGTAGAGATCCTCCCGAAACCTGCCTTCCTCGATCTCCTTTGCCAGGTCCTTGTTCGTGGCCGCAATGATCCGAACGTCCACGCGGATTGTCCGGTTGCTGCCGAGCCTCTCGAACTCGTGCTCTTGAAGCACACGCAGGAGTTTCGCCTGCGTGGATGGGCTGACGTCCGCGATCTCATCGAGAAAAATCGAGCCTCCATTGCCCTGCTCGAACCGGCCGATGCGGAGCTTTTCCGCCCCCGTGTAGGCGCCTTTCTCGTGGCCGAACAGCTCGCTTTCCAGCAGCGTGTCGGGAAGCGTCGCGCAACTGACACGAACGAAGGCATTGGATGCCCGTGGGCTGTTGTAGTGGATGGCCCCGGCCAGGAGCTCTTTTCCCGTTCCCGTCTCGCCAAGGAGGATCACGCTCGAGCTGCTTTTTGCCACCTTTCCGACCAGCGTCAGTACTTTGCGAATTGACGGGCTTCTCCCGACGAAGCTTTTCGTCTTGTAGATGAGGTTGCGTTCACCCCGAAGAAGCTGGCCTTCCTGGTTCAGCCGCTTCAGCTCGATTCCCTTGTCGACCTTTATGTCGAGCTCGGCAAGGTTGATCGGCTTCTGGATGAAGTCGGTGGCGCCTTCGCGGATCGCGCGGATTGCATCGTCGATCCTGTCTCTCTCACACATCGCGAGGATGGCCGCGCTGCTGTTGTTTGCCTTGATGGTGGCGAGCGATGAGTCGATCGTCGGCTGGATCGTCTTGATATCGAAAATGACCACGTCGAAAACGTGCTGCTCGAGCCTTTGCGCTGCGCTGGCGGCATCAGGTGCGAGGTCGATGTAGAATCCCTGCGCGCCAAAAAAGTGGGACAGCCTCTCGCGCAGCGCCTTGTCTTCGTCGATGATGAGAAAACTTTCCATTCATCAGCAGTATATCATTCGAGAGCCGATGAATCTGTGCGGCCACGTGCCTCCCGGGCTATCCGCTGAACACGTTTTCGGTGAGAGAGATCCTGTGCTTCCCACTGAACGCAACAGCCATTCCCCGTTCGTCCGTGCGTACCACTGTGCCTTGGACGCTGACCAGCACCTTCCCGGACTTGCCAAGCATTCGCGTCAACGTATCGAACGGGAGAAGCATTTCCATCCGGACCGTTTTGCCCTCCGCCAAAGGCTCGGGTGTGACGACGAATGCTCCCCCGGAAGAGACGTCGCGTGTGACCACGTGGTAGAGTTGCGGGCGGCCGCTCTCCTGATCCGCTTCGACCGTGGTCGCCGTCCGAAGTGCATACCGCTCAAGCCGTCTTCTTTCTTCCATTGGTCAACCCCCGTGACCGTATCGGAGCAAAGGGCATGCCAAGCCGACGGTTTGCAGGGATAGCTTCTATTTCTTTTGCTGAAAAGGAATTGATCGTCTAGTCGCTGAATGTGTGCTAGGCTGCGAGTTCTATGCCATTACAGGAATGAAATGACGGATTCCAGACGGCCGGCAGGGAAACAAGAGACTGTCGTTTCACTGGTTCCTGATAGTGCAGAGAAACGCTAGCAAACGTTTGGCAACGTGCTTTCTGCCAGTCGCATTGAGATGTCCGCCGTCGTCGGTGTACTCCCCTGCCATGGCATTCGCCAGGCGGGTTCCATCCGGCCTGGTCGATTCCAGCTGCGCCAGATCGAACAGGAGGCCGGAGGCGCCGTACTGCGCGCGCAGCAGGGCATTGAGCGACTCGCGTGCCAAGTTGTCCCCGGTCCCTTGGAGCGGTCTGCCGAGAAGCTGCTTTGCCAGCGCCTTGAGGCCTCCTTCCCGCGACACGAGCGGAATGGTCATATGCACGAATATCGTTGCTGGAAAATCCTTTTCCAGGCGGGCCATGGCGGCTCTATAGGCCTCGAAGATCTGCTGCACATCGGTTGCAGGACCTACGTCGACATAGCAGAGCTTCATGAAGGCGACGTCGACATGACGGGCGACACCGCTTCGCATGACGGCCTCGAAATCTGCGATTTTCCCCACCGGGTCTCCGTTTGCCCCGATAGTTGCGTGGTACAGCCCGGCTTTGTATCCGCGGGAAGAGCGCGGGTTTCCACGATGGCGAGCCCCTCGATCCCCTTCTCCTTGAATACGTCACGAATCCCTTCGATGATATTATATCCTACCGACTGGTGCCCAAAAAAGAGGCGCATGCCGAGCACCTTTTGCAGCTGTGCTGCCGTGACGCCATGATCGATCTCCTGAGAGTTCCCGTTCTTCATCACATGTCCCCCTTCGCACGAGGCCAGCACGAGTGAGAGGAGCAGACAGACCAGGACGCGGGTGATGCTCACTGCTCGGCCATCTTTCGCAGCTCCGATTTTACGATCTTGCCGTTTGAGTTCATGGGCATTTTCTGGACTACCATGGCGGCTTCCGGTACCATGTGTTTGGCCAGCTGAGCACGGCAATGGCTGATTATCGACGCGGGCGTAAGCTCACTCGCCGGACGAAGCGTGACAAAAACGTGGATGGCTTCCCCGGACGAGAGGCTGGGAACGCCTACCGCCGCTGCGGAAACGACATCGGGGAGCTCGAGCACCGTTGACTCGATTTCCTGGCTGCTCACCCGGTACCCCCAGGACTTGATGAAATCGTCCTTGCGATCGACGACGTAGAGATACCCATCCTCGTCCACTGTTGCCAGGTCCCCCGTATGGAGTTCGCCCCGCGAATTTCTCCGCGGTGGACCGTGGATAATTGAAATACCCCGGCGAGATGCTTTCTCCCCGGGCGACAATTTCTCCCACCTCGCCAGGCTTCACTGGCACACCCCCTTCGCCCAGCACTCGCAGCTCAACTCCTGGAATGCCGCGGCCGATCGAGCCCAGCTTCGCGTCCAGCATCTCGGGGGGGAGATACGACATCCGCGCGGTCGCCTCGGTTGCGCCATACATCACGTAGAGCCTGGCGTCAGGCTTGGCGCGTCGAAGTTCGTGGATCAGCACGTTCTGCAGCTTGCCCCCCGCCTGCTGGATCTTTTTCAGGTGGGGCAGGGCGCGCCGAGAGAATGTGCTGAGTCGAAGCAGGTGCTGGAAGGAAGAGGGAACACCCGCGAAACCCGTGCATCTTGCGGATTCCATCAGGTCGAGCGATGTCTCGGGAAACGTGAAGCTGTTGCTGAGAGCCAGGCAGCCGCCGACTCGAAGGTGCGTGTGCAGCAGTGAAGTGCCGAAACAGTAGTAGAAAGGAAGGATGACTAGTACGCAGTCTTCCTGCGTCAGCTCCAGGTACGAAATGATTGACGTGGTGTTAGCCTGGATGTTGCGGTGCGTAACGCGCACGGCTTTCGGGCTGGCAGTGGTTCCCGACGTAAACATCAGCACCGCGTCGGAGTCAGGGTCGAACTCTGATGGCGTCACCGGCCATGCCGAGGGCGCGGAGCCTTGCAGCGCTTCTTCTGAAATCCGCGGCAGCGGGCTCCGAAATGCAGCGCCGAACTTGCCCTGCTGCTTGCGTTCGAGAAAGACAGCGCTGCATCCTACCCATGATTCATACCGCGCGACTTCCTGGGGAGTGAGCATGGTCGAGAAAGGGACGGCGACGAGACCGAGCTTTATCGTTGCCAGGTAGGCTGCAACCCAGAACAGTGAGTTTTGCCCGAGGAGGCCTACCCGGTCACCCGTACTCAGATCGCGGGAGAGCAATTCTCCTGCCAGCCGGGCTGCCGCCGTGCTCAGCGCTCCGTAACTCCAACTCTCGCCCGGCGCAACGACAGCAATGCTTTCGGCCTTTGCGTGCTCCATCAGGTAATCTGCGGTGTTTGTAGTGGGCATAGCTGCAGGCCTCACTGGTAGAAATCGTCGCGGAGTTGGTAGATGTCCTTGTTGACCAGGATCCGTATCTTCGAATCGGATGTCACTGCAATGTTCCGCTGCTGAACCCAGGGCAGCCGGCAGACCTCTTCCTTGCCCTCCTTTTTCACCTTTTTCATGATGGGCCGGACAATGGGCTCGAACTTGTTCTCGTTCTGGTACCCCATGACAACCGCAAGCTCCCCGGTTGTCAGCACCACGGTTGCTCCGATGGGGAAGGGATAGATGTTCTTTATGAATGCCTCCGCAAGCTCGGGATCCAGCTTCTTGCCCTCCTCGAATCGCAGGATCCGGATTGCGTCCAGGGGGTGAAACGGGCTGCGGAACGGCCTGCCCGAGCTCACCGCGTCATAGATATCCGCAACGGCAGCGATCCTCCCGATGACCGGGATTTCCAGCGCGGCAAGCGGCCGCACCGAACCGTCCTGCGCCTTGAGGGGCGGATACCCCGAGCCGTCGAACGCCTGGTGGTGGATCATGCACGCCTGCATGAAATACGAGGGAATCCACGGGAGCCCTGCCCTCTCCAGTTCCCTATTCACTTCCCTGATATAGGCGAACCCGTTCATAGGGTGTTTCTGCATGAGCTGCAATTCCGCGGCGTTGAGCCTTTCCGGCTTGTTGAGTATCGCCTCGGGGATCTTGATCTTGCCGATGTCATGCAGCAGCATGTTGATGACGAGGCTTTCCAGGCGCGACGTCCGTCCTGTCGCGTAGCTCGCGCCCGCGTTGTTGAAGATGTGCGGCACCGTGAGGGCGATGACGGCGGCATAGATCGCCGTGTTCACCGAGTGCTCCCAGGTGTAGAAGTCATGGGACTGCACCCTCTGGAACGTGCTGGACAGCGTCTTGAAGCTGCCCTTTCCGTTCTTGAGAATGCTGAAGACGTTTCGCAGTATGTCTTCGACGACAGGCCCGAACGACTTGAGGTCCAGGATTTTCGACGACTTCATCCTGTTCATGTTGTGGATGATCGTCGAGACCCCCTGCTGCCGCTCGGCTTCATCGAAGGGCTCGATGAAGCTCACGTCCTTCAGTTCGGGGGAGGGATCTTCTATGGAGACGTACTGGACCCGGTACTCGTATTTCAGCTTGTGGATGACCCGCTCCGTCATGCGGTATCCCTTTTCCAGGTCGACGGAGGAGCTCATTCCCATCTCGATACTTCCGGAAAATGTGATACTTTCCGAGGATGTCCCCGGGCGTCACGTAGTCGATCGGGACCTCGATCATCCTCTCTCTCCGGAAGGGACGGGCGCCCGGGAACGGATCTAATGCGCCCAGATTTGATCATTATAGGGCGGGAGCTCGCAATAGCAATACTCCGAAAATCGTAATTGCTCCTAATAGTCTCCGCCCTGATACTATTAGGGCGCCTGATCGAGGATTGCCAGCTCCGGCATTGTGGTATAGCTGGCCGACGTAGTTCCAGACAGAATGGCAGGGCGCCGGTGAATGAAGCAGAACCAGCTCATGTCGTCATCTACGTCGTGAGCACGCGAAATCTCTACAGTGAACTCCTCGCCTTCGCGCTCCAGGAACAGGCGTGCGAGAGATGCGAAGTCGTGCCTGACATCACCACGATCATCCCGACGCTCCCCCGAAAAGCGGAAGGCACGAAGAGTGCCCCCTCGACCGCCGGGAAAACAATCCTCCTTGTCGACTGCATCGAGAACGACTTCGACCATCTCGTCAACACACTTTCCGATCACGAAGTGGAACCGAGCGACGACCTGATCATCGCGATCTACAACGTGTACTCGGGATGGGGAATTGAAGGTGAGGCGCTCGCGTATGGCATCAAGGGCTTCTTCTACAAGCAGGACAGCCTGAAGCTCTTTCTGAAGGGCATTAACGCCATTCTCGGCAACGAGATCTGGGTGTCGCGTGAGATCCTCATGCGGAGCGCTCTCGGAGGATTGCGGCAGAAGCAGTCCTCGATCCAGGAAAAGACAGGCTTGTCGATGAGGGAAGTCGAGATCCTGAGGCTCGTTGCCGGCGGCTCGTCGAACGAGGATATAGCCCAGCGGCTCTTCATCAGCCCGAACACCGTCAAGACGCACATGTACAACATCTTCAAGAAGATCAACGTCTCCAACCGGCTACAGGCTGCTTCCTGGGCGGCCATCAATTTGTAGCAGGGCTCATATCATCGAATGAAATGACCGATGCTTGGAATGGCGTGATGCGGCGGCAGGGGTGTGAAAATAGTACGATCGTGTCTGATTTTTGTCACAGAAAACGGCAAGCATTGTCGAGCTCTATCAACTCTCGTTCTAATTGCTTATTGAACAAGAAGTTAAGTTTTCCTTATCACCCCCTATGAGATGGCATGCTTCTTGATTATCTTTTGTGTGTGAAGAGGAAGGCCATGGAAATGAAGCTGGATGTTGCCTCGACCGACAACCTTGAAATCCTCAAGACGGCGGTACGCCTCGACCTGAATATGAACGATCTTCGGATACTGGTTGGCTGCATGCGAGCCGTTTCGTACCAGATGGAGATAGACGGCGAGGACTATCTCGACGGAGACGGACTGGCTCTGAAAGAGCGGCTCGAGTCCCTGTACCTGAAGATGCTGGGTCAGAACGGGAATCGGAAAAACAACCACTGGCATTGCCTGCAACAGCCGGGCGGCCCCGTGGGGAATCGGACGGGCTGCGCGGATCAAGAACTAAGCAAGGTTTTCCTCAAGGCGCCGGGTATCTCCCAGCGCAATCTCATACTCTATGAACATCACGGCAAGACGTCACCGGCGGGATCCATTATCTAGCGGCAGCTTTCGGTGAACGCCTGCCTCACGACGGACGGTTGAGCGTTCCCAGGGCGGCAGCCGGCTCGAACCCGCCGAAGTCTTGACTTATAAAATAGCGAGAAATATAAAGTCTTGTATGTATAGACGATGGTTGGAGAAGTGTCTAGCCGTCGACTTCCAGAAGCCTCTGGTGCATATCCTCTATGGAGCGCGGCAGACGGGCAAAACGACTCTCCTTGACCGTCTTGTGCCGCATGCAACGGCGAGATACAATCTGGCCGACCCCGAAGAACGGAGGAGGCTCCTCTCTGACCCGGGTGCTTTCCGTCGGGAGTGTGAAGCTTTGCCGGCGTCTTCTTCGCCAAGCATCGTGGTCGTCGACGAGGCGCAGGCCGTTCCCTCGGTCTTCGACGCCGTCCAGGTCATGCACGACCGCGCACCGCTTCGTTGGCGATTCATCCTCTGCGGCAGTTCCGCTCGAACGCTCCGACGGCAGGGAACCAACCTGCTGCCCGGTCGCTCGCTCCTTCATCGGCTGTACCCACTGATCCTTGCGGAGCGTCCTACGCGGGAGCCTGGAGTGCACGGGCTCCTTGTGCCAATTGAAATGGAATTGAGCGACAGTGACGACTCTTTCCCGGAGGCAGAGTTGGAGCCGCGCCTCGCGTACGGCGATTTGCCGGGGATTGTCCAACTCCCGGAGGACCGGGCCCGCGTGCTCCAGTCCTACGCAACGGCGCACATGGAAGAAGAGATCCGTCGAGAAGCTCTCGTGAAGGATTGGGGTGCGTTCGTCAATTTTCTTTGTCTCGCGGCGAGAGAATCAGGAGGGATACTCAACTACGCCTCCCTTTCGCGCGAGGTAGGGCTTTCCATCCCCACCGTGAAATCGCACTACCAGCTGCTCGAGGACATGTTCGTCGGGTTTCACGTTCCGGCTTTCTCGGGGAACTCGCGGAAGAATCTCCTCTCCACGCCTCGCTTCTACCTGTTCGATCTCGGTCTACGGCATGCGGCCGGTGGATCCCGGCCCGGACCTGACGTCGTGAACGCAGACCCCGAACGATTCCTGGAGCACTGGGTTATCGGAGAACTCTGGAAGCGGCTCCAGTACCTGGGAGAAGGCACCCTTTCCTACCTGAGGACGAAAGACGGCGTCGAGATTGACGCAGTGCTGGACCGCGGTGGAGAGATAACCCCGGTAAGAGTCAGATGGACGGCGCGCCCCTCGAAGGGTGACGCAACTACGCTGGAGCGGTTCATCCAGGAGACGAAAGGCGCTCGCCGCGGCTACGTCGTCTGCCGGTGCCCGCGGCCTGCTGCCCTCAGCCCGCGCGTGACGGCCATACCGTGGCATGCGATTTGAGCCGGAATGAAAAAGGCCCCCGAGCCAGAAGGCTCGGGGGCTATAGAGCAATGTCTCGAGGCTCGAGCTACGTGAGCGGGACTGCCGCCTGGATTGTCAGGTTGTTGAAGTCGAAGAGGCTCGAAATAGAGTTGGACGCCGGAGTAGCGCCTGTCGCCACGGTCTTGAAATTCAGGCTCACGTCCATGGTCACCTTGTCGAAGACAAAGTTCAACGCAAGGGTGTGAATGGCTTGGAACGTCCAGTTGTTGCTGATGTTCGACGAAGGTGCGAGGACCACGAAATCAGTCGTGGTGGTCGTGGTTGCCCCGCCGACCACCGCAGTAGTCTGGGTCTGCGTCTTCGTTGCGGAAGCTGCCGCCGCCTTCTGGAATTGGTAATAGGCCTGGGGGGTTGTGCCCAGCGTGAAACCGAAAATCCATCCCTGGGGCATGATCTTCAACACCATCGGCACAGAGATGAACGCCTCGAACTGGTCCGTGGTGGTGATCGGGGTGACGGTCCCCGCGACGTCGCTGAGCGCATTTGTGTAGGTCGTCGTCGTGGTCTGTGTGGAATCGCCGTTGTCGGTGAATACGCCGTTGTTGTTGGCGTCGGTCTTGACGACGCTGAGGTCCGTGGTGAGATAGGGGGCGTTCGTCAGCCTGGCGTAATCCAAGTACACGGCCGGCACGATCCCGTACTCGATGCCCGGCGCCGGTGTGAAGTAGAGGGAGTGAATGGCGCCTGCGCCGACTTTGAAGCTCGCGGCCATGGCGTATGTCTTGGTGTCCTCACTGTCCGTGGCCGTTGACGGGGTCCAGGCCGCGCCGCCGCCGGGATAGTTGAAGTTCGCCGTTGTTATGACGCTTGAATACTGCGCCGATGCGAGGTTCACGAAAGTGTCTGCGGTGACGATGAGCTGGTTCTTTTTATTGGAAGCTATGATAGGGGGAAGATACAGCGCGTAACCGGCAGGGATCTGGTACAGGGTCGATTTGTCGATGACCGTTGTATTCGAGTTCAGGAATGCCCCCGCTACGCCGGCAGGGTTCTTGGGGTTGGTATTGGTGATGACCGTGCTGTAGGAGGAATCCGTTCCCGAAGCCTCGAAGCCGATCGTCGCGAAATGACTCAGCCCACCTGCTTTGAGGAGGAGAGGAATGCCCAGCGCAATGTCGTATGTCGAAGGAGCCGGTGTTGCGTCGCGCGCGTCCGTCTTGACCGTGGTCGTCGTATAGTCGACGGTAGGCGTTGGTGCCCCGGTAGGAGTCGTGTTGTAATTGTGGGTTACCACGGTCGTGCCGTTGTTCGCGGGCAGGGCATTGTCGACCAGGCCGAGCTTGACGCCGATCCCGGTGGTCATCGGGCCGACGTTGAAAAGGGTCTGGACGAAGTCGTTATTTACCGATGCGAAGGGCCGCGTCTGGTACGTTGTGTCAGTCTGCTGAGCGGCGTACTGGTAGGTCGCAGTGCCGATCGTATAGGAGTTCACGGTGTTTACAGCGGTGCCGCCCGCCGAATCACCACCGGTCACACCGGTCTGATTGAAGTATCCGTACACCGACCATGGACTCTTACCCTGTGAGTAATAGCCTCCGTAGAACGGGGTGCCGCCGCCCGTTGTCGACCCCTGCACCGCGGCGCCGCCGAAGAGATTGTCGGCTCCACCGAAAGCGTACGAGGAGCCTAACGAGCCAAAGCCTGAGCCTGCACTGACCTGGAAAAGGTTGAACGCGGAATCCAGCGGGTTAGTGAAGACCCCGAAGCTGTTCCTTCCCAGCTCCGAGCCCTGCGGCATCCACGGTTGAGGACCCGCAAGGTACTGGGGAAGATCCGGCGCTCCGGTTTGCGCGAACAGGGCGACGGGCAGCATGATCCCCGCGGCAACGAGAAGAACTAGAAAGATCGATCTTTTCATCGTCTATCGTCCTCCTAACGCATGAGTATAATATCTCGCTATGGCCTTGTTCAAAGACCTGAACTGATCATCGCACGCCGCGGCTGCGCCGTTTCGTCGGCCCGGAAAGTTGCTTCCCGTAGGCGCACGAATGTCCTGAAGGTCCCCTTCAGCAGTAGATTTCCCCCCGGCCTTTCGATACTCTTCCGGCCTCAGATGGCCCCCGGAGGTGCGATATGGCAAAGCGTGATGGTCCTGGCAAGTCCGCGACTCCCGTGTCGCTCGCCGAAGCCCCACAGGCGGGCGGCCGCATGGGCTGGCTCTTCGCAGGCCTGTTCCTCCTCTACATGTTCGACTACATCGACCGGGAGATTGTCTCATCGGTCATCCCGTTCCTGAAGGCCGACCTGGGGATCACCGACACGCAGGCGGGATCGCTCGCCTCCGCCGTCTACTGGGCCATCATCGTGCTCGCCTTCCCGGCCTCCATCCTCATCGACCGCTGGAGCAGGAAGCGGAGCGTGGGCATCATGGTCATGCTCTGGAGCCTCTTCACCGGTGCCGCGGCATTCGTCAGGACGTTCCCGGCGCTCTTCGCCACCCGGCTGGGCGTCGGCATCGGCGAGGCAGGCTACTCGCCGGGCGGCACGGCCATGATCTCCGCCATGTACCCCGCGGAGAAGCGCTCGCGGATGATGGGACTCTGGAACGCCTCGATCCCGCTCGGTTCGGCCATCGGGGTCGGCCTGGGCGGCGTGATCGCGACGGCCTGGTCGTGGAAGCACGCCTTCGGCCTCGTGGCCATCCCCGGGTTCATCATTGGAGTGCTGTTCTTCTTCTTTGCGCGTGACTACCGCACCGTGAAGCTGGAGAAGGCCGCCACGGCGACGCAGGCGGCGCGCAAGATGCGGTTTGCCGACATGGCAAAGGAGTTCCTGGCCAAGCCGTCTCTCATCCTCACCTACATCGGGTTTGCCGGCAACACCTTCCTCACGAGCGCCTTCCTCACCTGGCTCCCTTCCTATTTCGTCCGGACGCAGGGGATGGCCGCGAACCGCGCCGGCCTCAAGGCTTCTTCCATCATGCTCCTTGCGATCGTCGGCGCGCCGCTGGGCGGGTTCCTCGTGGACGCGTGGCGGAAGAGGAACCTGGGCGCCCGGCCCCTGTTTGCAGGCCTGACGAGCATCCTGAGCGCGGCGATCTGGCTGATCGCCCTCGGGGCGTTGACCGGGACGGCCCAGTACATCTGCCTGATGTTTGCCGCTGTCTCTACCCTGCTGTACCTCGCCGCGGCTGCGGCGGTCACCCAGGACGTCGTGCACCCCGGGCTATGGGCAGTTTCCTACAGCCTCTGCGTCATCGTGCAAAACCTCCTGGGCAGCTCGACGGGTCCTATCGTGGTCGGCGCCATCTCGGACAAGTGGGGGCTGAGCACCGCCATGATGATCGTCCCCTCGGCTTCGGCGTTTGCCGGCGTGCTCTTCCTCCTCGCGGCGCTTTTTTACCGCAAGGATCTCGAGAAGGTGGGCAAGGTGAAGGTGGAGATGGAGGAATAGCAGGATGGCGAAGAAGATCACCCTGGGTGTCATCGTGGGAAACCGCGACGTGTTCCCCGCCGAGCTGGCGCGGGAGGGAAGGGAAAAGGTCCTCCCCATCCTGGCAGAGGAAGGGATCGACGTCGTCGCCCTTACGCCGAAAGACACGCCGGACGGCGTGGTCATGACCTGGAAGGACGCGGAGGCGTGCGCGGCGCTTTTCGATGCCCAGCGTGCGAGGATCGACGGCATCTTCGTCACGCTTCCCAACTTCGGTGACGAGCGCGCCGTGGCGGACTCCATCAAGCGGTCCGGCCTGAAAGTGCCCGTCTACGTCCACGCCTGGCCGGACAAGGTGCCCGAGATGGGCATCAAGCAGCGGCGTGACGCGTTCTGCGGAAAGCTGTCGGTCTGCAATAACCTTCGCCAGTACGGGATCCCGTATTCCATCGGGAAGGACCACGTGCTGTCCCCCGATTCCCCCGGTTCCGCGAGGAGATCCGCTGGTTCGCCGATATCTGCCGGGTGGTGCGCGGCCTGAAGGGAGCGCGCATCGGGAGCATCGGGGAACGCACCACGCCGTTCAAGACGGTGCGCTACAGCGAGAAGCTCCTGGAAAGCAGCGGGATCAGCGTTGAGTCCAAGAGCATGGTGGAGATGGTTGGCCAGATCAACGCGCTTGCCGATGACGAGCCGCGGGTTGCAGCCAAGGTGAAGAAGCTCGCCGCGTACCTGCCCGGCTCCAAGGACATTCCCGGCAGGGCCCTGAAGACATCGGCCAAGCTCGGCGTGGTCCTCGACCAGTGGATTGAGGAGTTTCACATCGACACCTACGCAATCCAGTGCTGGTCGGCCATGCAGGATGCCCTGAAGATCTTCCCCTGCTCGATCATGAGCATGATGAGCAACGAGCTCATGCCCTCGGCCTGCGAGGTGGACGTCATGGGCGCCGTGGCCATGTATGCTCTGCAGCTCGCTGGCGGCGGTGCGTCGGCGCTCTTCGACTGGAACAACAACTACGGCGAGGACCCGGACAAGCTCGTGGTCTTCCACTGCAGCAACACGGCCACCTCCTTCATGCGCGAGGTGAAGGCCGGCTTCAACGCCATGGCGGTGAAGTCCAACCCGCTGGATAGCTGCTACTGCACCCTGCACGGCCAGCTGAAGCCGGGGCCCATCGGGTGGGCGCGCTTCGCCACCGACGACGAGAAGGGGCGCATCGTGGGCTGCATCGGCGACGGGGTCATTACCCCGGACAACCTTGACACCTTCGGCACCACCGGCGTGATGCAGATGCCCAACACGCAGAAGTTCCTCTATTTCCTGGCCGAGAACGGGTTCGAGCACCACGTGGCCATGAACTACACGGTGCGCACCACTGTGCTCTTCGAGGCGCTGTCGAAGTACATGGGCTGGAAGATCTACCACCACAACGGGGACGACCGGTCCCTGGTGGCGAACTGGTAAGGAGGCCTTCGGTGGGACTGAAGATCGGAGTCGTAGGCGCCGGGGAGTACGCCACGGCGTTCCTGCCCCTGTTCCAGAAGCATCCGTCGGTGGACGAGGTCGTGCTGGCGGAGGTGTTCCCCGAGCGCCGCCGCGAGACGGCAGCCGCCTTCAAGTTGAAGCGGAGCGTCGGCTCGCTGGATGAGCTCCTGGCCACCGACGTGGACGCTGTGGCCATCTGCACGCAGCGGTGGATGCACGGACCGCAGGCCATCAAGGCCCTGAAGGCCGGGAAGCACGTCTACTCCGCCGTTCCCACCGGCATCACCGTGGAGGAAGTCCAGGAGCTCGTCGAAACGGTGAAGAAGACCGGGCTCATCTACATGCTCGGGGAAACGAGCTTCTACTACCCGTCCATCATCTATTGCCGGCAGCGCTGGGTGAAAGGCGATTTCGGGAAGTTCATCTACGGGGAAGGCGAGTACCTCCACGACATGACCCACGGCTTCTACGACGCCTACAAGCGCAGCGGCGGGGAGACGTGGAAGAGCACGGCGAGCTTTCCCCCGATGCTGTACCCCACGCACTCGGTGAGCCTCATCCAGTCCGTCACGGGCTCGCGGTTCACCAGCGTCTCCTGCCTGGGCTACGAGGACAGCGGGGATGACGGCGTGTTCCTGAAGAACGTGAGCCAGTGGGGCAACAACTTCTCCAGCGAGACCGCCCTGTTCCGCACGTCGGACGGCGGCATGGCGCGGATCAATGAGTTCCGCCGCCTGGGCCACCCCGGCGCCATCCGCCTGAACCTCATCGGTACCGAGGCGAGCTTCGAGGACAGGCCGCACGCGCAGGTCTACCTCACCCGCGACCAGAAGCACGAGGACGTGCTTGCCGACCGCCTGGCCTGCAAGGGCGTTCGCGCGCGCATCGAGGGTGAGCGGATCATCAAGGACGCCGGCGCCTCGACAGTGATGAACGGCATGTCGGACATGCACGACATTGGGCGGCTGTCATCGGTGTACTTCGACTCCCCGGGCAACTACCACGAGGGCTCGCACCCGTTCCTCGTAACGGACTTCATCGAGGCGTGCGTGAAGGAGAAGATGCCCACGAACAACGTGTGGGTGGCGGCGCGCTACGCGCTGCCCGGCATTATCGCCCACCGCTCCGCGCAGAAGGATGGCGAAACGATGAGGATCCCGGACTTCGGGGACCCGCCGAAGGCGTAGGCGAGCGAGATGAAAGCGGAGATGCGCTGAGTGCGGATCGCCGACAGTCCGCTCACGTTTGGATCGTCCGACAGCGCGCTCGTGCAGGGCTTTTCGTGGGCGAAGGCGCAGGCACAGGCGTACGTCTTTCTCGATGACCCCGTGGGCGGCTGGTACGAGGCGGCCCTCCCCGGTCGGCAGGCTTTCTGCATGCGGGACGTCTCCCACCAGGCGGAGGGCGCCCGCGCCCTTGGCCTCCAGCCGCTGACCCGCAACATGTTCCACCGGTTTGCGCAGAGCATCTCGGAGGGCAGGGACTGGTGCCCCTTCTGGGAGATCGACAGGACCGGGGCTCCCTGCCCGGCAGACTACAAGGACGACACCTCTTTCTGGTTCAACCTGCCGGCCAGCTTCGACATGCTCCAGGCGTGCGTCCGCGAGTATCTCTGGACGGGCGATCGCGCGTATCTCGATGACCCGGCGTTCCGCTGCTTCTACGAGGCGACTGTCTCCTGGTACATCCAGCGCTGGGATCGGGACAAGGACGGCATACCCGAGCACCGGCCGGCGGATGGCGTGCGGGGCCTCGGCTCGTACAACGAGGAGAAGCAGGGACGCGGCTCCATGATCGGCGGCGACCTGGTCGCGCTGCAGTACGCCGCCTTCCGTTCCTATGCGCGTCTCATGGAATGGCGCGCGAACACGGCAGAGGCGACGGCGTTCCATGCGCGCGCGCAGGCCCTGCAGGACCGCTACAACGCCGAGTGGTGGGACGAACGCCGTGGGATCTTTCATGGCCTCAGGCTCCACGACGGGTCTTTCGCCGGGGACGCCACGCTGGAATCCCAGGTGTTTCCGCTCCTGTGCGGCATAGTCCAGGACCGCCCGCGGATCGAAAGCGCGCTGGACGTCATGGTGGCCGCGCCCCGGCCCAACGTGGAGGCCCGATCGTACTACCCGGCGGCATGGTACATGTACGGCCGCAACGAAGAGGCAACGGCCGAGCTGCGCGCGCTCATGGCGCCTGACCTGCCGCGCCGCGAGTACCCCGAAGTCTCCTTCGCGGTCGTCGGTTCCCTGGTCAGCGGCCTGATGGGCGTGGAGCCCGACGCGAGCGAGCGCGTGGTCTCCACGCTGCCCCGGCTGCCGGGGAGTGTCGCCTGGGCGTCCGTCGACGAGGTGCCCGTGTTCGGCAACATGGTTGCCCTCCGGCACGAGGAACGGACACGGACGTCCTGCGAGAACAGGGCTGGTCCGCCCTTCTTCTGGCGAGCCTGCTTCCCGGGCAGCGCGGAAACGCTGGTGGTCGACGGCGCGCGCACGGCAGCCCTTGCAGGCGCCGGTGCCGACGGCCGTGCCATGTCCTGGGCCTGGGTAAGGATGGAGCCGGGCAGCAGGCATGTCGCGGCGCTCCCGTGAGGAAGCGCATGGTGTTGCATTCGGGGAGGAAAGAAATGAGTGATCAATCCAACCAGGATGACAAGAGGCCTTCGCGTCAGCGCTCGGGATGGATCGCGGGGGGTGTTCTCATCCTCGTCGGCCTGGGAATCCTCCTCGGCTCATTCGAGAGGAGGCGATGAATACCCCGGCCTAGAATGTCAGCGTGATCACCGCCCCGAGGGACACGATCCACGAATTGACGGGCGTGCTGTAGCTGTCCCAGCTCGCCTGCAGCCAGCTCGCCGAGGTGCTCCACACGGTGGTCTTGTACGCGCCGGAAAGCTCGATGCCCACTTCCGGCGTGGCGTGCCACAGCAGCGTGAGGTAGGGGTAGCTATCGTAGATCAGCGTGCTTCCGAAGTTCAGCGGGAAGTACATCTCGTAGCTGAGGGAGGCGTTGAGGATCGGCACCCTGTCGACGATCCAGAACCAGGTGAGCTCGGGACGGGCCATGAGCGCCGCCTGGTCGTTGAACGTGTCGTAGAGGAGCCGGCTCTTCACCATGAGCACCCAGTCCCTGCCGGGAAGGAACGGGAGCTGGAAGCGCGGGCTCACGTCCGCCATGAAGACATTCTCGAGCCGACCCGTCGTGTCGGCCCAGCTCCAGCCGCCCGTCGCCTCGTTGGCGATCACGTCATCGTCATGCAGCGCGCCGGCCTGGAGCCGGTAGAACGCGCCGAGCTTCAGGTTCGGAAGGACCCGGTAGTAGGCGCCCAGTGTCAGCGAGCGGTAACCGAAGTGAAGGTCTGCATCCGTGAGCTGCCCGAGGCCTTCGGCGAGAAGGTCCAGGTTGTCCAGCGTGGCGATGAGCTGCGTGCGTGCCTGCAGCGTCACGAGGTCCTGCGGGAACACGGGCACGTGCTGTGCCGGTGCTGCGGCTACTGTCGCGAGGAGTGCCGCGGCTGCCAGGATTGCTGTCTTCATCGATATCCTGGTCTTCATCAATCGTAGTCCTGGTCCAGGAGGTCCGCGTAGGCCTGGTCGAGGTTCGTCATGTCTTTCACCTCTCCGGCAGCGGGATCGACGTTCCAGTTCAGCTTGCGCGTCCAGGGGTACGGGCGCGGGACGGTGAGCTTCACGCCGCCCACGATGTTGACGCCGCGGCCTGCCTTCACGAGCTCGGTCTGTCCCGCGTCGGGCAGGTCGACCTGCACGATCCCCTGGTTCACGCAGAGCCACAGGTCGGGCTCGGCGTCGATGGTCTTTCCGTAGGCGACGAAGAACTGCGTCCCCCGGACGCCGGCCACTGTATGCGTGGCCTTCAGGCTGAACGTGCCGGTGAGCTTGTGCGCGATGGAGGTGAAGACGCCGCCGGAGTTCAACGTGACAGCCGTGCCCTCCCCGATGGAATCGACGGCAAGCGTCGTCTTCTCGCGGAGCTTCAGCGTGGTGCCGTTTGCCAGGTCGATGACCGCGAGCGCCTGCGGCCCGGTGACGATCGTGTCGCCCTGGGCGATGGTGTCGCCGATCTGCGCGTCGTGGCTGCCCGATCCCGAGCGCAGCGTCACGGCACCCTCCGTGTAGACCACGGCGCCGTCGAGGGCAGAGGCGGAGGCGGGCAGGAGCACGGCCAGCAGGGCGGCCGCGGCAAGGGCCTTCGGCCCGATCATTCGCATGGATTCCCCCTGCGGAAAGGTACAAAAACCGGCCGCGGCGGGGCAAGAAATTACAGCAGGTACCCCCACGTCTGGAGGAGGTCCCCGTCCTTGTGCCACCGCTCGCCGATGTCCGTGCGGTAGAACATGTTGGGGATGATGATGTTCTTCACGCGGTTGTAGGCCTCGCGGCGCGCGTCATCCATTGTGGAGCCCG
This sequence comes from uncultured Spirochaetota bacterium, assembly GCA_963768665.1. Taxonomy (GTDB): domain Bacteria; phylum Spirochaetota; class Spirochaetia; order SZUA-6; family Fen-1364; genus Fen-1364. The sequence goes on from CAVYIU010000015.1 coordinate 181,794, forward strand.
AGCCGGTCACCACCATGACGTAACCGGAGTTGCCGGCGAGGCGCCAGTCCCCGTCCACGAGCCTGATGTCGCAGGGATGGATGCCCTCGGGCATCGGCTTGCGGAAGATGACAACCGCGTCCTCGCTGAACTTGCGGAACGCGTCCGAGTCGAGGAACGGGAACGGGGGCACCGCGATGACCACGCAGATCTGGAACCCGCGCTTCGTGCGCAGCGTCACCGGCTGCCCGCGCGCCATGGTGGCCAGGACTTCCGACCATCGCGAGAGCACGCCCTCGATCTGGAGATTGATGGTGGGGTAGCCGAAACGGCACGTGAACTCCAGCGGGTAGATGCCGCGCGAGTTGGCGATGCAGTTGATGTCGATGTAGCCGGTGTAGTGAACCGCCGCGAGCCTGTCCTTCATGCGGTAGAGGGTCTGCTGGAAGAGGGTGCTGGTCCCGTGCCAGAAGCCCGAAGTGCCCATTTCGCCGGTCTGCGGGCCGATATCGTCGTTGAACATCCGCTTGTGCTCGAAGTTCACGAACACGGGATGGAGGAAGTCCTTGCCGTTGAAGAAGGCGCCGACGGCGACTTCCACGCCGGAGGCGTACTTCTGGAGCTGGAAGCTCTTGATCTTGCTGCTCCAGCCCTTCTTGTAGCGCTCGAGCATGGTGAGCACGTCCAGGCCGTCTTCTTCCTGGCCGACGAAGGAGAGCACCTTCTCGTTCTGCGCCCGGCCGCTGGGCTTCACGACGTAGCGCCCGGGGGTCGCCTTGATGAAGGCGATGGCGGCGTCGAAGGAGTCGAACTCCCAGCGGGGGAGGATGGTGATGCCCGGCGGACCGCATCTCCTCCTGGCCGAAGTCGCGGTCCATCTCCAGGCGGTCCGTATACGGCGTGCCGCCGATAACGGCCTTTCCCTCTGCCCGGAGCCGATCGGCCACGGTGCCGAACTCGCAATCGTCAAAGACAATCGTGTCTGCCCAGTCCTTGCTCTCCTCCCAGCGGTCCACCTTCTCCACGAAGCCTTCCCCGACGTCGCGCTCCGATTTCATCATGACGTGGTAGCGGACCTCGTGGCCTTCCTTCTTTATCTCCCAGGCGAGGTCATGGATGAGACCCCACTTGGAGACGAAGAGGAAGCGCTGCGGCCGCGGGCCTTGGGTCACGTGGGTCTCCACGACGGGCGTGGAGGCCGCGGCCGCGGCGGCCGGCGCAGGAGGGACGGGAAGGCCCGCCCCCGCCGGCCCGCCGAACGGGGAGGAGGGAGGACCGCCGGGAGCGGAGCCGGATTGCGCAGGGAGTGCAGGCTGGTCAGCGGGGGGCGAGGAGGGCAAGGGGGGCGGGGAAGAGGAGCTGGCCGCGCTTTTCGCCCCGTTCTTCTTCCCCGAGCCCTTGTCGTCAGACGTCATCGTGTACGGAACATAGCAGAAGCGGCAGGCGGGCGGCAAGGCTTCCCGCCGAAATTTCTGGGAATTCCGACGGTGGGGGGGCCGGCCGAGAAGGCGGCTTTGCACCGGGGGCCTGGGGAGTGTACATTGAGGCCCGTGGATTCCGACCGAGGCATACGCGTCATACCGGTGAGGGGAAGCAGCGAGAGAAGCGGCCACAGGTTCGATCCGTCCCGGCTGCGGCAGGTCCGGGTGGAGGCGAACGCGGAGGTGGCGCCCGGCGTGCGCCGCCTGTCCTTCGCCCGCACCTGGGATTTCGTCCCCGGGCAGTCCGTGGCGCTGACGCTGGACCTCGCCGTGCCTCCTCGCTTCTATAGTATAGCGAGCGGCACCGGTGACGCCCTGGTCGACGTGCTGTACGACATCGTTTCTGACGGGCTTCTCACCCCGCGGCTGGCCACCCTTGCGCCGGGCGACCTCGTCTACGCCTCGGCTCCTTTCGGGGCCTTCCAGGACGCGAAGGGTCCTTCCTGCTGGATCGCCACCGGCACGGGCGTTGCGCCGTTCATCTCCATGGCCCGCTCGGCGCCCGTTGCCGGCAAGATGCTCGTTCACGGCAGCAGGACCATCGCGGGTCTTTTCGAGCGGCAGTACTTCCAGTCCCTCCTCGGCAATGCGTATGTTCCCTGCTGCACCCGGGAGCCCGGAGAGGGCGTCTTCTCAGGACGGCCCACTGCCTGGCTCTCCTTCCGGTCCCTGCCCACGGTGGACCGCTACCTTCTCTGCGGCAACAGCCTCATGGTGGTGGATGCGCGCGACATCCTCATCGGCCGCGGGGTGCCGTTCGAGAATGTCATTGCCGAGATCTACTTCTGAGGTGAAAGAAAACCTCTTCGGCAGAACGGCGGCGCAGCTCAGGGAGGCGGCGGAAGCCGTGGGTCTTCCCGGCTACGCGTCGGGCCAGCTCGCCGACTGGATCTACCGCAAGGACGCCGCCGATTTCCAGGTCATGACGAACCTCCCCCTCGCTGCCCGCGCCGCCCTCACCGAGCGCTTCGTGGTGGACCGCCCGGCCCCGACGAAGGTCACCGAGTCCGCCGACGGCACGCGCAAGTACCTGTTCACTGCCTCCAACGGGGGATTCGTCGAGGCCGCGTGGATACCCGACCGGGCCCGCAGCACCCTCTGCCTCTCGGTCCAGGTGGGCTGCAAGATGGGGTGCCTCTTCTGCATGACCGGGCAAGCAGGGCTTCCAGGGGCACCTCTCCTCGGGAGAGATCCTCAACCAGTACCGCAGCCTCCCGGAGCGGGACAAGGTCACCAACATCGTCTTCATGGGTATGGGAGAGCCGCTGGACAACGTCGGGAATGTCCTGGACAGCCTGGAGATCCTCTGCGCGGACTACGGGTTCGGCCTCAGTCCCACGCGCATCACCGTGTCCACGATAGGGCTCGTGCCGGCCATGCGCACCTTCCTCGAGAAGAGCAAGTGCCACCTCGCGGTGAGCCTGCACACTCCCTTCGAGGAGGAGCGGCGCCGGCTCATGCCCATCGAGAACGTCTACCCGATGAAGGACGTCCTGGCCGAGCTCCGATCGAGCCGCATCGGGGGCCAGAGACGCGTCTCGTTCGAGTACATCCTCTTCGACGGTCTCAACGACACCCCGCGCCACGCGCGGGAGCTTGCCCGGATCCTGGACGGCATCCGCTGCCGTGTGAATCTCATCCGCTTCCACCCCATCCCCGGGACGCCGCTGGCGCCGAGCCGGCCCGAGGTCATGATCCAGTTCGAGACGCTCCTGCGCGGGAAGGGGATCCTCACCACCATCCGTCACTCACGGGGCCAGGACATAGAGGCGGCGTGCGGCCTCCTGTCCACGCGCGAGCTCGTCCGCACGCGCGGCGAGAGGGACGCGTGACCCGCGAAAGACACGCGGGGGGCCGGTGAAGCCGGCCGCCCGGATACACCTCTCGCCGTTCGTCTCGGTGCCCCTCGCAACGGTGCTCTATGCCCTGAGCGCCGCCGCGGTCGGTCTCTCCGCGCTGCCATCCGCCCTCCTCGTCACTTGGGCGGTCGGGACGCTCCTTCCCGCGGCAACAGTCGGCCGTCTCCTCCTGTTCTGTCTCGTCGTGGGCGGCGCTCTCTACGTCTTCTTCGTCTGCGGCCTGCTGGTCCTCGGCATCCTCATGGGGCTCCTCTCCCTCGTGGTGAGGCCGGGCAGGCACCGCCTGTTCTCTGTGACCACCGTCTTCTGGATGGGAATGAACGGCGTGCAGACGATTGCCCTGCGGCTGATCCTGCCGGTGGTTCCCGGCGGCTGGCTGCCGGTCCTCTACTACCGCCTGGCCGGCTGCAGGATCGGCCGGGACGTGTGGACCACGGGGGTGACGATCATCGACCCGGCGCTCGTGAGCATCGGGGACGGGACGGTCATCGGCGGTGACGTGGTGATCTCGGCGCACATCGCGGGAGGAAACGACCTGTACCTGGGGCGCATCAGCATCGGGAAGGACTGCCGTATCGGGGCGCACGCGGTGATCTGCGCCGGCGTGGTCATCGGCGACGGGGCCACGATCGGCGTCCGCGCCTACCTCCGCAGGGGACGCGTCGTGCCCCCGGGCGCATACGTCGCCGATCTCGGCGGTCTCCTCCCGCGGCAGGTGGCGCGGCTCCAGCGGGACAGGCAGGCTTGAGCGCGCCCCCCTTCAATAGACGAAGGGGATGACCCGTTTCCGCTCCCTCGGGTAGTCGGGAAACGTGGCGAGGTACCACTTGCGGTGCGCGTGCGCGCGCGGCACGAGGTTGGCCACGGTGAACAGCGCGAATGCCAGCCCCGGCAGGGACCAGCACGCCAGCGCCCAGCCCGTCCACTCCATGATCTCCCCGAGGTAGTTCGGGCTGGCCACGAGGTCGAACAGGCCGCCGTGGGGGACCTTGTAGTCCACTTCGCCTGGCTTGCGCAGGTTGCGCAGGCCGCGATCGGCGAAGAAGTGCGTGAGGAGGCCCGCCACGAAAAGCCCGGCGCCGACGCCGATGCGAAACGCGGGAAGAGGCCCGGCGGTCCCCAGGTCAGCGGCGCCGGCAAGGAAGTTGCCGTTCGCGTAGCCGTTGAGGCAGTTGAACACGAACGCCATGGCGGCCATCACCACGGGCATTCCCCTCCCGTTGTCGCGGATGAGAAACGGGAAGACGAACGTGCGGTAGACGTAGTGCAGCTCCCACAGGCACAGCAGGAAGACCGCCACGGGGCTCACTGCCCGCGTACTGAAGATCACGATCACCGCCATGACGATGACCGCCGGTGATTCCATCACCAGCCACCCCAGTCGCTCGCCCATCGAGGGTCCCCATCCTTCGCGCTTGTGTCTCCCGTACGGTGCGGTGAAGAAGTAGAGCGTTACGAAAACGACCGGCGCCGCAATGAAGATGACGAGCAAGGCGACCGTGCTGAGCATAGGCATCCCACGTACTATACCAGGCTATGGCCGGGGAGGCAACGACCCGGAACGCTGCTCCCTGGAAAGCCAGTCGCGGAAGGGCTGGTACTCGCGCTCCAGGAGATCGATCAGCATGAGCGCCCAGTCCTGGCTGTAGCGCTCGATGATGAAATCGGCCAGCTTGTGGTAGTTGCCCATGTGATCGAACCATGCCGCGAGGTTCCTGTACTCCGCCTCACGCCTCTGCGGGACCGCCGCGCGCCTCCGCAGCACGTCCCCCGTGCGCTCCAGCACGTTCCGCTTCCCGAAGAAGATCTCCCGCATCGAGTTGCGCGCGCGCGGCTCGCGGCCGAAGATGTACAGCAGGTCGAGGATGGCCGTGTAGCGCTCCGTCTCGTCCTCCGAGCGGGAAAGGGGGATGATCTCGGAGAGATCGCGCCGGGTCAGGCCCACCGAGCGGATGAACTTCCCCGATCCCTCGATGATGCCGCCGACGATGTCCGACCAGATCTTCGACTGCACGATGGTCGGCACCAGGAGCAGGTCTCCGAACGGCGCGAAGAGGCTCGCAAAAGGCCACGAGAGGATGTTGCGGAAGAAATTGGCGCGCGTGACGCCCTTCTCGAATCCCCTCAGCATGTTGTGCATGACGAGGTACAGCCCGTTGACCAGGGAGATGAAAAAGAACTTCGTGAACTGGTACGCGGGGCCCGCCTTCACCAGCGGCCAGAGCAGGTCGAACTCCGTCTTGACGAACGCCAGGATCGGCACGGAAACGCCGGTCCAGAACAGGGAGCGGGCGATGTTGCGGAAATCGATCTCCCGGACGTTCCACTCCTTCACCCGCGAGCCGCGGCGCGCCACGAGGTCCACGATGACGTGGCGGAGGGTGGTGATGCCGAACCAGAGCAGCGCGTACTGCCACCCGATGGTGAGCGTGGCCACGGCGAAGCCGGCACCCACGTAGATGATGTTGCGGAGCACGGGGTTGAGGTAGCGCAGCGCGCGCCCCAGGGGGATGGGCGAGACGTCGGTCTCGTCGCCGATGCGGTTGGGGACGAAGTGGGCCGACTTGCCCATGCTGATGACCGGATCGTGGGGCGCTGCCTCGATCGCCGGGGAGACGAATGATCCGCGCGCCGCGACGACCCGCGAGACGAACTCCGGCAGCGAGAAATGCCGCTCGACGTAGCGCCGGCGATGCGGGCCGACGAGGCGGGACTGGAAGATGAAGCCCATGCCGGGGATGGTGCTGCTCCGCCCGGTCGAGTCGCTCCCGCACACCGCCACGAGCGGCCGCGCGGCAACGCCGGCCACGATGCGGGCGAGCTCGTCGTCGGACACCGTGATGTCGTGGCCCTCGAGGAACGGCCGCACGAGCTCGGGGCGCCCGCCGTTGAGGATGTTGACGAACCGGGAGAAGCGGAGGATGTCGTCCACCGACCGGTTGATGCTGTCGTACATGTTGTAGACTTCGACGTAGTCGATCCACGGGGCGTTCGCCAGGAGCACCTCGTACGCGGCGTCCAGCCCATGCTCCAGCGGGTGGAGGATCTTGATGGTCCCCCCGGCGGACCGCAGCCGCCCGCAGACCTCCGCCATGTCCGAGAAGACCGTGGGGTATTCCGATATCTGCTGGAACCCGAAGTACTGGGAGCGGAGCGTCTCGGGGTTGAGCTGCGTGTAGGAGTCACGGAGCGCCTGGTAACGGGTCTCGAGGTTGGCAAAGTCCCACTGCGAGATGCTTCCCCGCTCGAGCTCCGCGCGGGCATGGTTGCGCTTGCTCTTGGCGAGGAGGACGCGCCTGAGGAGCACCGGCTTCCACTGGGAGTACAGCAGCTCGCCGAGGTGCATCCTGTTGAGGCTCTCCAGGGGAACGATCTCGTCCACGGCGGCGAGGTCGAGGGCGGGGAGGGCATAGACGCTGCCGTCGGCGTACCCGCTGTTCAGCGTCGGCAGGTGAACGGCGTTGTAGTTGTCGATGAGCGCGCGGATGGACGCGATGCGGCTTTCCTGGTTGCGCGTGAGGCCCTCGGTGAAGAACCGCAGCGCCGCTTCGTTGCGCTGGAAGAAGCCGGCGAGCTCCTCGCTCGTGCGGACCAGCGGGAGGAGGTACATGAAGTGGAAGCGGTGTCCCTGCGCATGCAGGCTGAACTCCACGCCGATGTGAACGCGCACGCCGAGGATGTCACCGGCGGCGAGCACCTCCTCGATGTTGCCGCGGCTGGTGAGCTGGTTGAAGGCCACCGTGATGTGGGAGATGCCCTTGATGAACGCGTCGATGACGAGCTGGGACGGGGTCTTGCGCCCGTAGGAGGAGTTGTCGTGGACGTGCAGGTCCCAGCCCATGGCGAGGTCTGCGATGCGCTGGCCCGTCTCGGGCAGCTCGATGATCCCCATCTCGGCGAGGTACGAGCGGATGACCGAGGGCTGCCCGTAGGAGGACACGGTGAAGTCGTGGAGGAGCTCCAGCTGCCGGCGTTTGTTGTCCCGGCTCTTGATGGCTTCCTTCATCAGGGCGAGCTGCACGCGCGCCGTGTTGAGGGGCATGGTGAGGTTTTTCGAATGGAAGGTCTGCTCCTCCAGGAGCTTCAGCGCGTGGATCCGCTCGCGATGCTGCTCGGATTCCAGGTAACGGATGATGATGAGATACGACTCGACGATGGTGATGCGGCGCTTCGACAGCTCACGGACGAACCCGGCGGGGTGGGAGGACGGTATCTCCTCGATGGCCGTGGGGCTGTCGATACGGGCGTTCAGCAGCCGCCGAAGCTTCTGGTATTCCGTCCCAAAACTAAGCGCGTTGACGATGCTGTTGTAGAACGCGGCGAGACGGCCGGGCATTGATGCATTGACTATCGACGAATTGCCGCCGGTTGAAAAGGGTTGAAAAGGGGGGCTAGAACAGTCCCAGCTGGCCGCCCGCCGCGAAGATGTTGTCCGTGGCGAGCCCGATATACGGGGCAATGGACTCGACGATCGGGCGCACCTGTTTCTGCACGTAATGCTCGTAGTCCAGCGGGGCGCTCCGCCTGCTTTCGGGCTGGGGCCCCTCCACCGTCCAGACGTAACGGATGAGACCGGTCCGCTCCTCGGCGGGAAGCAGGGCAGCGGCGCGGGCGTGGGGCGGGGAAGACTTCGTATAGGACTCCACCGACTTGCGGAGCGACTTGCGGTAGGCGAGCTTCTCGTCACAGCGCCCCGCCTTGAGGTCGCGCAGCAGGGTGCGCACCTTCTCCCCGATCAACACCTGGTCCGCGTCGTGGAAGACGAGGTGGAGGAGCTCGCGCTGGAGCTGCTGCGCAAGCGGCGTCCAGTCGTGGCGGACCGCCTCCATGCCCTTCACCTCGAGGTACTCGGTGACGGCGCCGTCCTTGCCGGCCGCGACCACCAGCCCCGCGTACCCTTTCGCCCGGCCGCGGCTCTCCGCGTCCTCGTCGTCGGGATCGGAGGTCGGCGTGCGCATGGGGGGCAGGAAGAAGCGGCGGTAGATGCCCTCGAACTCGAGCTCGATGCGCGAGGTGACGTCGAACGACGAACGGGCATACGCCGCCAGCTTCCCGTTGACAAGGGCCGCGAGGCGCGCCCCCAGCGCATCGAGGTCTCCCACGTCATCCCCCTGGGCCGAGAGCACGAACAGGGAGTCGGTGTCCCCGTAGATCACCTCGTAGCCTTCCGCCGTCACCACGTCGCGCGCCCAGTAGAGGATGTGCTGTCCGAATGTCGTGATGGCCCCCGCGAGCGCGGAAGCCGCGAACCGGCAGCCCGGTGTGCCCAGGACTCCGTAGAACGAGTTCATCACGATCTTGTATGCGTAGACCGCCCTCTTGTCGCCGCGCTTCCTCGCTTCCTCCCGGCTGGCGAAGAAGCGGTCGAGGATGCCGGGCAGTATCCCCGGCTCGCGGGAGAACTTCGCCCCGTTGGGCGCCGTGATGGGGGGGCCTCCGCCGCCCGGCGCGCCGCCGCCCGGCGCCCTGGCGCGAATCCGCGCCAGCGGGTCGATGTTGAAGGTGCGCATTATGGACGGGTAGAGGCTCTTGAAGTCGAAAGCGAGCACGTTGCGGAACAGGCCCGCCTTCGGGGTGATGATGCCGCCGCCGGGGGCGCGGTCCAGCACGTCCTGGTCGATCCCCAGGGTCGGCGCGGCGACGCCGCGCTGGTGGAGGTGCTCTGTGTAGAGGAACTCGAAGGACGCCACGCTGGTGGAAGTCTGCTCCAGCGAGGTGCCGATGAGGAGCGACTTGCGCAGCGCGAGGTCGAGGAGCCCTTCCTTCGACAGTATGTCCAGGACCAGCCGCGTGTCCTCCAGGCAGTACGCGCAGAGGTTCTCCGGCTCCTGGCGATAGAGCCTCTCCACGGCGGCCGTGCGCGTCTCCCCCGGCAGCTCGTCGATCCGCTTCCCCCGGCCCAGGACGCTCTGCGCCACGGTCTCCAGCCGGTAGTCCTCGAGCCCCATGCCCGCCATCCGCACGAGCCACATGCCGTCCAGCACCTGCCGCCCGGGGACGATGGCCTTGCTCCGTCGCCAGCGCGTGACGCCGTCAGTGTCCTCGCGGTCGAGGAAGCTCGCGGCGAGGTCCGACCGGCCGATGTCGAACGGGACACCCAGGGCGGCGAAGCGCCGGGCCAGGACGCGGATGTCGAAGTCGACGATGTTCCATCCCGTGATGATGTCGGGGTCCAGCTCGATGATGCGCGCGCGCAGGCCGGCGAGCATCGCCTCCTCGGTGGGAAAGGAGCGCGCGGAAGCGGGGCCCGTCCCGCTGAAGAGGATCTCCTCCACGGAACCGCCCGCCGCCGGGTCCGCGAAGACGAGCCCCACGGCGTACACGGCCCCTGCGCGCGCGTCGGTCTCGATGTCCAGCGAGAGGACACTGAGCCGCGGGTCCACCTCCGCGGGGGAGACCTGGGGGTTCTCGTAGACACGCCGCACCCGGCGGCCCGGTTTCCACGCGCCCTCTATCCCTGCGCCCCCGCGGACGCGCCGGTCCATGAGGTATTGTGCCGAGAGCTTCACGTCGGCCTCGTAGGTCCGGACGCCGGCGGCGTGCAGCGCATCGCGGAGGGACTGGGAGGACGCGGTGGTCTGTGTCTCGAACTTCACCAGCTCCGCGCCGTCCATCGTCTGCATGACGCACGGCAGCACGGATGCGCGCGCCGCGGCGATGGCCCGCGCCGATGTCTCGTCGGAGGCGCGGACGTAGAAGAACGGGCTCAGGCGGCGTTCGACGATGGCGAAGCTCTCCCCGCTGGTGAGCCTGCCGATGAAATGCAGCTCCGTGCGTCCCGCGTGCGTCCGTTCGGTTGCGTGGAGGATGAACCCGGTGTCCACCCGCCGACTATACCACGGCGTTGTTCCTGCGCCGCATGATGGCGAGGAGCGCCCCGTTCAGCAGGTACAGCCGCGATGCGATGGAGATGAGGCTCGACGCCTGGCCCGACGGGTCCATCTTCTGCAGGAGCTGCAGGTGCTCAAGGATGTCCTCGGGGATGAGGAGCACGAGCCCGATCCCGACCAGGAGATACGGGCCGCTCCCCGGGGTCAGGCCGACCGCCACGATCAGGAGAGCGAGGGGCTCCACGAGAAGCGTGTCGAGCAGCGGTTTCGTCAGCCGCAGCAGGTGTTTCGTCGACGAATGAAGCCGCGGGCCTTCGTAGAGCAGGAGCCACGGGAAGAAGACGATGGCGAACACCGCGACCAGGACGACAATCGCCGCCGCCGCGAGAAGCGTGCGCCTGCGGCTGGAAAAAAGGTAGAGGCGCAGGGGAGAGGCGATGTAGATGACGAAAAAGAGCAGCGGGAAGAAGGAGGCCGCGGAGAACAGTTCCTCTGTCCAGGATTCGTTCCCGGGAAACAACGGCTCCACCAGGGCCGCCAGCGAGAGGATGGCAAGTCCGCAGAACAGGAAGAGCCACGCGCTCATGAGCACGGTGTTCTGCCTGCTGCGCCGGGCAGCGACGAGCACCGCGGCGAGGATGAGCAGCGAGAGCACCGCGGTGAAAATGAAAGAGCCGTCGACGACCGCGACGAGCTCCATGGGGAGGGCGAGGTCCACGAGGTACAGGCCGACAACGGCGATGATCGGGTACAGGAGGAGGGCTACCATTTTCGCTTCTTTCCCTGGTGACCAACGGCCCGGGACAGTCGTTCCTCGATCGCCTTCATGAACTTCGGCGCCCCGGCGAAGACCCGGGAAAAGTGGACGCCCGCCGCGCCCCCGGCAGCGTGGATGACGTCGAGGCTCGTCTCCATCCGGGCATCGCCCCACGACACCGTGGCAAGCGGCACGAAGTCCCCGGGCGCGAGCGCCTTCTCGATCAGGGCCCCGCCTTCGGCGATGTTCTTCAACGGTACCGCTTCGTCCCCCTCCGGCCGGGAGAGGGAGACCGCCGCGCCCTCCGAGGGCGGAAGCGTAAAGCGCGGGCTCGAGCGGCGTGCCTTCAGGTTCATCATACGCAGGGCGATGTCCAGCAGTTTCGGTGCGTGCTCTTCCCTCCGGAACGGCTTCATGATCACGCCGGCGACCTTGAGCGCCATGGCGTCGTGCGCATCGTCGAAGCCGAACCGGCTGGCCACCAGGACGAGCCCTATTGCTCCCCGCTTCGCGCCCAGCGCTGAGGCTACGAGGCGCCATTCGCGTGCCATGCCGTCCGCGTCCATGACAACGAGAACCGGCGCCGCCTGGTCCAGGACGGACACGACGGCAGGGAGGCTTGCCGACTCGACGACCTGGAAATCGAGCGCTCCCAGCGATTGTGCGATCGGCTGCCTGACAAGAAGCGTCTTGACGAATATCACCGCGCGCAACGGCATAGGTCAGCGCATTCTATCACTATCGCCGGGTCGATATAATGGCGAGGAATGAAATTGTCCTGCGCGGCCATGCTCCTCCTTCTCGGGCTTTCCAGCCCCGCGGCCGCGGTGCCCGACCTCCTCGAGCGCTGGGATATCGTGGACGGAACGCGCATCCGCTCCCTGGAGTCAGCCGGGACGCAGCCCGAGGCCACGGCTGTTCTCATGGTCCATGGCTGGGCCGGTTCGGCCGACGATTTCCGGCCTCTCTTCGCCCAGCTGCCGTCAACGGTGCGGGCGATAGCGGTGGACCTGCCCGGCTGCGGGCAGTCCGAAAAGCCGGACGCCGTCTATGACCTGCCGTACTTCGTCACTTTCCTGAAGGCATTCTGTGACACACGGGGGCTGCAGAGGTTCGTGCTTCTCGGTCACTCCATGGGGGGCCAGTTCGCGGTGCACTTCACCAGCCAATGGCCCGAGATGGTCCAGCGGCTGGTCCTGATCGCGCCCTACGGGCTGAAGGGCGAGGAAGGGATCTGGCTGCCGCTTGCCGGCTGGGGGAGTTTCGTGGACCTGGGCTTCCGCCTCAACAACAAGCTCTTCATCGAGTGGACGATACGCGCGAACGTGCTTTACCGGGCACCGCCCGCGATCGTCCACGCCGCGGTGGAATCCACCGCGCGCAGCATCCTGGGTCCCGAGGGCGCACGCGCCATAGCGCGGATCACGCGCAACGTGATCGGCCACGACTACGTCGAGGGGCTGCTGCCTTCGATCGGACAGCAGACTCTCATCATCTGGGGCGATCATGACAAGGTGCTCGCACCGTCATGGGCATCGACCTTTGTCACGCAGATCCCGCGCGCCCGGCTGGTGATGGTGAAAGACTGCGGGCACATGCCGATGATCGAGCACCCCGAGGAAACGGCAGCCCTGATCGCGGGATTCGTCGGCCCCTGAGTCCGGCGCCACCTCGCGGACCTACAGTTTTCGGCGGCTTTAGACGCGGCGCGTCTATTGCTGTCGGTTTTGACAATGCCAGGGCCCACCCCCGGGTGGGAGCCCGGGGCCACCTTGCGGACCTACAGTTTTCGACGGCCGTAGACGCGGCGCGTCTGTTTGCGTCGTTCTCTGCAATGATGAAACCTACCTTCCGGACCTTTGAGGTCACGAAGTGCCGTGACCTTTTGTCGCTGGTTGCGGCCCGCAACGGCGAGGTACAGAACGCGTCGGAGATCGGCCGACAGCTCGGCATCTCGTACCACGCCGTGTATCGGCGCCTCGATACGCTCGAGAGCCTCGGCCTGATCCGCGTCTTGCGTACCACTTGCTCCCGCCGCCCCCACGTTCAGCTGCGGGATTGCCGGCTCCTGCTGGAGCTCGGAGGCAGCCCGCTCGCCGTCATGCGGACCTGCCTCACCGAGTGCATCGTGAAAGGACTGGCCTACGGACCATGCACGTACTGGGAAGCCGGAAGGGTGAAGCGGGTCGACCTGGTGGTGCGCACGGACAAGGAAAGGATCGGATTCGCGTTCACGCAGACGACGAGTCCGCGCAACCGGCACCTGGCATCTCTGCGCCTCGCGGCACGAAGAAAGGTGATCGGCCGCGGATTCCTGGTCCATCGCGGCGAGCATCCCTTTATCGCGGCGCGGGTCGTCATCGGGCTGCCGGTCGGGGAATTCCTCCGGCAGCTGGACCGGTGGCTGGCATGCCGCAGCTTCACGGAAGCGCACGGCGTGCTCAGGGAACTGCTGCTGGAGGGACGGGCAAAACCCGTTGCGCTGGCCTATCCGCCCGCGAGCTGTGCCTTTGCCGTCTCGACGATGGCGGCGATGTTCTCCGCCGAGGTTTCCGCGGGAGCGGCACCGGCCGGCGCCAGGATGTAGCCGCCGTCCCTGAACTGCGCCAGCCGTTGTCTCACCTCGCGGCGCACGTCGTCCGGGGTGCCCCTGGGGAGAGTGCCCTGGCTGCCCAGCCCGCCCCAGAAAGTGAGGTGCTTCCCGAAGTCCCGCCGGCAGCGCTCCACGTCCATGGCCTCCGGCTGCAGCGGGTGCACGACCTGCACCCCGATGTCGATGAGGTCCGGCAGGATGTCGGTGATATTGCCGCAGGAGTGAATGGACACGATGAGGCCGAGAGACCGGGCCGTCCCGTAGATCTTCGCGTAGTGCTTCTTGAAGATCGCGCGCCACTGCTCGGGCCGGATCATCAGGTGGTCCTGGAAGCCCCAGTCATCGCCGAAGCGCACCGCGTCGCACCCGAGGCCTGCCAGCTGCCGCGTGACGCCGCACGAAAACTCCGCGAGACCCTCGGCAAGCTCCTCCACGAAGGCCGGCTCACCGGCTATGTAGCCGAGATAGTTCTGGAAACCGCAGAGCGCCCAGCCGTTCTCGTACAGCCCGAAACCGCCGGCAACCAGGAACAGGTCGGGGTTTCGCCGGCGCAGCTCGGCGACGTGGTCCCATCGTCCCGGCTTCATGGGGTCTGGAAACGAGTAGCCCTTCAGGGAGGGCTCTTTCAAGGGGTGATCGACCAGCTCGCCCCAGTCGCCCACGTTGAGGTCCCGCGCCGCGCGGCGCCAGGTGGCGCCCAGCTCGTCGCGCACCAGCGCGGGGTCTGACGGCTCCGGCACGTCGGCCGGCTTCGCCAGGTGCGCAAACAGGACGTGGTCCTCCAGCGGGCCGCGCACGTCGTCGACGCCCCAGAACTTCTTCAGCTTGTTGATCACCGCCGTGGTCAGGTCGAACTGCCACGGAAGGGCATCCAGGCCCGAGTGGGCGATGCTGGCGTGCACGCGCTCACGTCTTGTCATGGGGGCTTTCTCCGACGCGCTCGAGGACCGCGGCGAGCGGCCGCGCGGCATCACCCTCGGTGTCCACGCGCAGGGTCTGCCGGGCCAGCGGCTCCCAGCGCGCCTTCACCTCGAAGTAGAGGGATTCGCCGCGGTCTCCCGCGGGGTGCCCGCCGCGGTCGTTTCCCAGGCGCCCCAGCGCCGTGGCCTCCGAACAGGTGCATTCGACGACGAGGAGCGGCACCCCGCGGCTCTCCGCGGCGCGGGCGAACTGTTCCACGCGGGACGCCGAGGACAGGGCCATGCCATCGATCACGACGTCCTTCCCACGGTCAAGAAGAAAGCCGGCCATCACTACGATCATATCGTCCACGAGGTTCTTTTCTTCCGCGCCGAAGGTCGGCCGGGCGATGAGGCCCACGCGGATGGCGTCACGGCTGAGCACGAGGAGCCGCGGGCGCGCCCGGACGAGCCGGCGCACGAGGTGCGTCTTGCCCGTTCCCGGCAGCCCCCTGAACACGATGAGCACGCGCGGCCTCCTCGGCAGAGTACTACTATTTTTCCAGGCTCATGACGAGGCCGCCGCCCTTGAACAGCGAGACGCTGCCGGTGGACTGCGACACGACGATGCTGATGCAGGCGGTGCCCTGGGTGATGGCGGCCGCCGCGGCGTGCCGGGAGCCCAGGCCGGACGGAAGGTTGGGCGCCGTCCGTTCGGGGCGGAGGAACGTGCCGGCGGACATGATCACCCCGTCGCCGCGCACCGTGAAGGCGCCGTCGATCGTGGAGAACTCCTTCACCGTCTCCTCCAGGCTCGGGTCGAGGATGTTCTTCTCCTCTGCCTGGTAGCCACGGAAGGGGTTGATGACCATCTGGCGGCAGTCCTTCACCACTCGCTCGTAGTCACCGATGACGAATGTCGTGCCGACGGGGTGTCCCTCGCGCCCCTCGCGCGCGATGTCCGTGGCGAGCTGGAGCACCTTTTCCAATACCTGCGGCTCGATGTCGCCGAGAGGCGTGGTCCCCTGCTTGGCGAACACGGTGGGAAACTCCCGTCCCACGTCGATGACCAAAAGCGTGTCCAGGTACCCCGAGGACGGGACGCCGGAGAGGCTCACCACGGTATCCCCGCGCGCCAGGAGCCCGCGTGACACGGCAAAGAGAAGTGCCAGGTCGACCTGGTCGGCGCGGTTGAGGGTGGGAAACGGGACCTGCAGCACGTGGGAGATGGGGGGCTGCGCGACGATCTCCGCCTTCGCGGAGGTGACCAGGATGAGCTGGACCGGCGAGGGGATGTCCTCCATGAAGTGGAGGCTCCCCACGGCGTCACCGTGGAGGACGACGGCACGCGCCTTCACCTCTTCCGCCACCGACAGCGCGTGGGCGAAGAGCAGGCGTGACAGGCGCCCCTTGGCCGGAGCGGCCGCCGGGCCGGTGCCCCCCCGTCCCCGTAGCCGCGGGCCACGAGCAGCCGCCACGTCTCCGCCGGCGACCGGGCGGTCTGCAGGAGCCGCACCAGGGCGCGATCACGCATCGTGCGGGCGATCTCGGCGAGCAGGTGCACGTGCTCATCCGGATCCTTGTCGGAGCTCACGATGAGGAACAGCAGGTTCACCGGGTCCCCGTCCGGCGAGTCCCATGCCACCCCGACGCGGCTGCGGCCCATGACCATCTCGATGCCATCGATGTCAGGCAGGCGCGCGTGGGGGATGGCGATGCCGGGGGCTATCCAGGAGCTCACCAGCCGCTCGCGGGCCTGCACGGCGGCGACAACCAATTCCATGGCGACGCCCATGTCCGAAAGCGGCAAAGCAGCGGCCAGTTCGCGTATGGCGGCCTCCTTGGAACGGCTCCGGAGGGTGAGGATCTTCGCGGGCGAGAGGTAACGGGCAAGCAGCGCCATGGGGACCCTGGTTCCAGTATAGCGGGGAAGAGCTGCCGTTGCCACGCCGGCGTTGATAAGGGGTGCCCCGGCGCGGTATTATAGAAGAGGAGCGATGTGACATGGCGGCACCACGAAAACCCGACGGCGTCTTCCAGGAAGAAACCGGCGTCCAGCAGAAGACTCGTCTCAAGGAGCCGAAGCTTTTCCGGGTCATCCTCCACAATGACGACTACACCACCATGGACTTCGTCGTGACGGTCATCGTCGCGGTCTTCCACAAGCCGGCGGCGGAGGCCACGAAGATCATGCTGGACGTGCACAAGAAAGGGCAGGGAGTGGTCGGGGTCTACACGTTCGATATCGCCACCACCAAGGCGTCCCAGGTGCACGAGATGGCGCGCCAGAACGAGTTCCCCCTCCGCGCGAGCTGCGAAGAGGCCTGAGTTGGACATATCGGCAGAACTGAACCAGATCATCGTCGCCGCCTACCGCGAGGCGGAGTCACGTCGCCACGAGTACCTCATGCCCGAACATGTCCTGTTCGCGTCGCTGTTCTTCGACCGCGGGCGGGAGATCATCCTCGCCTGCGGCGGCAACCTCGAGGACCTCGCGAAGAGCCTCGAGGACTTCCTGAAGACCCGCGTGCCGGTGGTGGAGAACTCCAAGCCCATCCAGTCCACCGGTTTCCAGTCCGTCATGGAAAACGCCATCCTCCACACGGCCTCATCGGAAAAGGAAGCCGTGGAGATCGACGACATCCTCGCCTCCATCCTGGAGGAGAAGGAGTCCTTCGCGGCCCACTTCCTCGCCCAGCAGGGCATCGACAGGCTCACGCTCCTCTCCTACATCTCCCACGGGGTCACCGTGTACCCCGTCTCCGAGCAGGAGAGCACCCCGGAGGAGGAGGAAGAGGAAGAGGTTCCCGAGCGCGGCAAGAAGCGCAAGCCCGTGCGCGCGCTGGAGGCGTACGCGGTGGACCTGCTGGAGAAGGCGCGGTCCGGCCACGTTGATCCCCTCATCGGCAGGGAAGAGATCCTGCAGCGCACCATCCAGGTGCTCTGCCGCAGGCTGAAGAACAACCCCATCCACGTGGGCGAGCCCGGCGTGGGGAAGACGGCCATCACCGAGGGACTGGCGCAGCGGATCGTGGACGGCAAGGTGCCGAAGGCGCTGCGGGAGTGCAGGATCTTCGCCCTGGACATGGGGGCCCTGCTGGCGGGCACGAAGTTCCGCGGGGACTTCGAGGAGCGGCTGAAGAAGGTCATCAAGGAGCTGGAGGGACAGGCGAACGCCATCCTGTTCATCGACGAGATCCACACGGTGGTCGGTGCCGGGTCCGTCTCCGGCGGCACCATGGACGCCTCCAATCTCCTCAAGCCCATCCTCGGCTCGGGGCGGATCCGCTGCATCGGCTCCACGACGTTCGAGGACTTCCGCAAGTACTTCGACAAGGACCGGGCGCTCTCACGGCGGTTCCAGAAGATCGAGGTCCCCGAGCCGACCATCGACGAGACGCACAGGATCCTCCTCGGGCTTCGGGAGAAGTACGAATCGTTCCACGGGGTGCGCTACTCCGACGAGGCCGTGCGGGCCGCCGCGGAGCTCTCCGCCAAGCACATCAACGACCGCCACCTTCCGGACAAGGCCATCGACGTGCTGGACGAGGCGGGCTCCTGGGCCCGCGTGTACGGGCCCGAGGCCGAGACCGAGACCGACGAGGCGGGAGGCCCCGCCGCGGCCCGCGGTGTCGGCGTGAAGGACATCGAGCACGTCGTGGCCCGCATCGCGCGCGTGCCCGAGGCGAGCGTCTCCTCCGACGAGCGGGACCGCCTGAAGCACCTGGACGCGGAGCTTCGCAAGCGGATCTTCGGGCAGGAGACGGCGCTCGTGACGGTGGTGCGCGCCATACGCCGCTCGCGGGCGGG
Organism: uncultured Spirochaetota bacterium; assembly: GCA_963768665.1. Classification (GTDB taxonomy): domain Bacteria; phylum Spirochaetota; class Spirochaetia; order SZUA-6; family Fen-1364; genus Fen-1364. The sequence continues at coordinate 200,002 of CAVYIU010000015.1, forward strand.
CTTCGGCGCGCGGGAGAAGCCCGTGGCGAGCCTCCTGTTCGCCGGGCCCACGGGCGTGGGCAAGACGGAGCTCGCGCGGCAGCTCGCGTCCATCCTCGGCATCGGTCTCCTGCGCTTCGACATGAGCGAGTACCAGGAGAAGCACACGGTGTCGCGCCTCATCGGCGCTCCCCCGGGCTACGTGGGCTTCGACGAGGGCGGCCAGCTCACCGAGGCCGTGCGCAGGACTCCCCACGCCGTGCTGCTCCTGGACGAGATCGAGAAGGCGCACCCCGACGTCTACAACATGCTCCTGCAGATCATGGACTACGCCACCCTCACCGACAACAACGGGAAAAAGGCCGACTTCCGCAACATCATCCTCATCATGACGTCCAACGCCGGCGCCCGGGAGATCGGCAAGCCGCTCGTCGGCTTCGGGGAGCGGTCCGTGAACGCCTCGGCGGTGAGCGACGCGGTGGAGCGCATCTTCGTGCCCGAGTTCCGCAACCGCCTGGATGCCATCGTGACCTTCAACGACCTGGAGCACGAGGTCGTGCTGGATGTCGTGCGCAAGGCCGTGTCGGAGTTCCAGGCAGAGCTCGCGGTGAAGAACGTCACCCTGGAGGTGACGCCGTCCTGCCTGGAGTGGCTGGCCCGCAAGGGCTACTCGCACGAGTTCGGCGCGCGCGAGATCGCGCGCCTGGTGTCGTCCAAGCTCAAGGACTTCTTCGTGGACGAGATCCTCTTCGGCAGGCTCACCGGCGGCGGCACAGCCCGGGCCGACGCCGTGAACGACGAGGTCGTTCTCAGCGTCCTGTCGTGAAGGGCTCCGTGGTGAAGGAGGACTGCCCCGCCACCGCTGCCCGCAGCCGTCCCAGGTAGTCCGCGCGCGGGATCTCCACCGCACCCATGGACTGCAGGTGCGGCGTGAGAAACTGGACGTCGAACAGCGTGAAGCCGGCGTTGCGCAGCCTCTGCTCCATGATGACAAGCGCCACCCGTGACGCGTTGTCCTCTGCCGCGAACATGGATTCCCCCGCGAAGAATCCGCCGATGGCGACCCCGTAGATCCCGCCCACGAGCGTTCCGTCCCTCCACACTTCCGCCGAGTGCCCGTAGCCCAGCTCGTGGAGCTGCGTGTAGCCGGTGATGAACCGCGGGCTGATCCAGGTCTCTTCGCGCCCGGGGCGCGGGCGCGCGCATTCCTCCATGACCCGCCGGTAGGCGCGGTCAAAGGTGACGGTCAGGCCCGGCCTGCGCAGGAAGCGCGCAAGGCTGTGCGAGACGTGCACGCCGCCGATGGGGATGATGGTGCGCGGGTCGGGCGACCACCACGTGATGGGGTTCGTGGTCCAGGGGAAGATGCCGTTGCTGTATGCCAGGAGGAGCGTGCCGGGCTTCAGGTCACCGCCGACGGCGAGGAAGCCGTCGGCGTCAGCAGCGTCGGGATGCGGGAAGCGGTACCGGGTGGAAAGGCTAGAGTCCCGTTGGGACTCGCTAGAGTCCAGCTTTTCGGAGGGCATCTTCGGCGCTCATCCCCTCGTGGATCACGGCGCGGAAGGCCTTCACGTTGGCCGTCACGTTGTCGAAGCCCCAGATGTTGCGCCCGATGGTCGCCCCGGCCGCGCCGCTCTTCACGACATCGGCCATCATGGCGAGGGCGCCCCTGAGGTCGTTGGCCTTCGGACCACCGGCGGCCACGACGCGCACCGGGCTGTCGGACACGATCTGGGCATAGGCGGCGACTTCGCCGCAGTAGGGGGTCTTGATCACGTCCACGCCGAGCTCCGCGGCGCAGCGCGCGGCCCACGCGATGTCTTCCGGCGTGTAGGAGTTCTGCACCGTCCCGCCCGCGTACGAGCGCGGGTAGATGTGACAGATCACCGGCATGTCCCAGCGCTCGGCCTCGCGGACAGCCTCGGCCACGATCTGCATGTAGCGCCACTCGGTGGGGCCGCGCACGAAGCAGGCGATGGCGAACCCGTCGGCACCCAGACGCACCGCGTCCTCCGGCGTGGCAGCCTGGGCCTGGGCGCTGTCGTCGATGCGGATCATGGAGCTCTGGATGATCAGGGGCACCGCGCCGGCGAAGTCCTTCCACGCGTTCTTCGCCATGCCGACCTGCATCGTGATGGCGTCCGGCCTGCCCTTGACGATGGCCTTCAGGGCCCCGGGCACGTCGCGGAGCCCCGCCGGCATCCCCTGCTGGTATCCCATGAAGTGGTCCACCGCCACCGAGCAGAGGCGGCCGGAGGAGTGCCCGAAGATCCTGTTGAGGCGGACGAGTTTTCCCGTGTTCATATGATGGGGCCCATCTTAGTGAGATGTGCCCGCAGCGGCAAGGCGGGGCCTTGCCCCGCCGTCGCTGCGCGGGCTACGGTGGCGCGATGAACCGCGCGGCATCGGTGGCGGCCAATGACTCGCTCCTTCTCCTCACGGCGCTCATCTGGGGCGTCGCGTTCGTCGCCCAGCGCGCAGGCATGCGGGACGTCGGCCCTTTCACGTACAACGCCGTGCGCTTCGCGCTGGGCGCCGTTTCCCTGCTCCCGCTGGTGCTGCTGCGGGGCCGCAGGGCGCCGGCGGCGCCCGACGCTTCGCGCGCGCTCCGCACGGGGCAGGTGCGGCCGCTCGTGGCCGGGCTGATCGCGGGGGTGGTCCTCACCGTCGGCGCATCGCTGCAGCAGGTCGGGATCGTCACGACCTCGGCGGGCAAGGCCGGCTTCATCACCGGCCTCTACGTCATCCTCGTGCCGCTCTCCGGGCTCCTGTGGCGCCAGCGGGCAGGCGCCGGTGCGTGGGTCGGGGCCATCCTGTCGATCGCGGGGCTCGCGCTGCTCAGCATCACCGACACGCTGACCATCGAACGGGGTGACCTCATCGTCCTCGTCGGGGCCTTCTTCTGGGCCGCCCACGTGCAGGTGGTCGGGGCCCTCTCACCCCGCACGGATCCGCTCCGGCTGTCCTGCGTCCAGTTCGTCGTCTGTTCCCTGGCGAGCGCAGTCGTTGCCGTGGTGACCGAGCACCCCAGCACCGCGGGCATCGCCGCGGCCGCGGTCCCCATCCTGTACGGAGGCGTGTTGTCCGTCGGCGTTGCCTACACGCTGCAGGTGGTGGCGCAGGGAAGCGCGCCGCCGGCGCATGCCGCGGTGCTCCTGAGCCTGGAGAGCGTGTTCGCCGCCATCGGCGGCAGCGTGATCCTTGGCGAGCGCCTTTCCCCGCGGGAGACCGCGGGCTGCGTGATCATGTTTGCCGGCATGCTGGCCGCGCAGGCGCCGCTGCTCCTCTCCTCGCTTGCCGCGCGGCGAACGCGGGGATAGACTTCTTCACCAGCATGGCCCGCGAGACATTGGCACGCATCCAGGAGCTCCTCCGGGGGATACCCGGAACGATCGACGTCGCCCCGCTGGACGACGAGGCGCGTCGGAGGGTCGTCGCGCTGGAGTCGCAGTACGAGAGCTCCTCTGCGCTTCCCATCCGCAACGTCGGCGTGCGGCTCCTGCGCCGGCGCGCGGTCTGTTTCGCTCTCCTCAAAGACACGCGTTTTCGGCCGCCGAAGGGCCCCACCGTCTACCTCGTGGAGGAGAGTGCCCCCGGAGGGGCCGGCGCGGACGATGCTCCCGCGGATCCCTCCCGGTTCATCGTCGTGGACGGCGTTTCCTACAGGATCGTCGGTGAAGAGGTGATCCCGGGCAGGGACCATTCCTCCGAGATGACGATCCCCCTCGACGACTCGTTCGTGATCTTTCCCGACCGCCGGTCGACCGCCGGGGTTCCCTGCGTTTTCATGCTCCCTCCCATCGCCTTCCCCGAGCTCGAAGCGCAGGCGCAGGTCCTGGGCATCCGTGACATACTGAGCATCAGCCCGTCCCTGGCCACGGACATGTGGCTGAGATCGACCTTCCGCTTTTCCCCCTCGAACACCCTCGCCACCCTGCTGGTAGGCTGCAACCTCGAGGCCGAAACACAGGGCTGAAAGACGGCCCGGAGGCTTCCGCGGCTTGCAGGGGACGCCCACTTGGAGGTACTTTCTTACGCAGCCATGAGCATGAAAAGGCCCGCCGCACCAAGGTCAGGATCGAAAAAGGCGGCCAAGGCTGCCCCGAAAAAGCCCGCACCCCGGAAGAAGGCCGCCGCGAAGGCGACGCTCCTCGGCAAGGCCGCGCTCTTCGCCCAGCTCGGCGCCGAGGAGCTCTCCACCATTGCCCGCTACAGCGGCTACCGCACCTACCGGGCGGGAGAGGTCATCTTCAGGGAAGGCAGCCACCGCGAGGAGCTCTACCTGATCCGCAAGGGGACGGTTGCCATCCGCCGCCGCATCGAGGGCAACGGGGAACAGGACATCGCGCGGTTCGTGGACGGCGAGGTGTTCGGCGAGATGGACCTCCTCGACACGGTGCCCCGCACCGCCTCGGCGGTCGCGGAGGGACCGGCCACGCTCCTGGTGTTTCCCGACGCCATCGAGTTTGCCGAGCTCCTCTCGCAGCATCCCGCCGTGTTCGCCCGCGTGCTGCGGAAGCTGCTGGGAGAGATGGCGCGGCGGATACGCGCCATCGACCGTCTCATCTCGGAGAAAACCCCGTGGATCGAGGAGCTGAAGAAGCAGTTGCACCGCGACAGGCTGACGGGGCTCTACAACCGCGCCTTCCTGGAGGAGGAGCTGCCGAAGATCGTCACGGCCCACCCGCGGACGAGCCTCCTCGTCGTGAAGCCGGACAACTTCAAGACCATCAACGACACCTACGGTCACGAGGCCGGGGACAGGACGCTCGTCCTGCTCGCCGAGACGGTGAAGGCGCACCTCGGGGGGGGAGACATCGGCGCGCGCTACCGCGGGGACGAGTACTGCGTGATCCTTCCCGGGCAGGGCGTGGCGGCGGCGGCGGCGGCCGCGGAGTCCCTCCGCGCCGCCGTGCGCGCCATCGACGTGAAGCCCGTGACGGGAAGCGACACCTTCTTCCTCACCGGCAGCATCGGGGTCTCCTCGCATCCCGCCCCCGCGGCCGACGCCCGGGCGCTCCTTGCGAAGGCGTTCGAGCAGCTCTGGGCCGCCCGCGATGCCGGCGGTGACCGCATCCTCGTGGAAGGCGCATGAAGAAGCGATCCCCCGCGCTGCTCTCGAAGGTCGGCATCTTCTCCCTCCTCACCCCGGAAGAGATCGCGAGCGTGACCGTGCACCTCTCCACCGTGAACCTGGAGGCAGGCCAGACGCTTTTCCGCGAGGGGGACGCGGGCAACGACCTGTACATCCTGGCACGCGGGGCCGCTGCCGCGAGCATCCGTCTTCCTGACGGCGGGGACCGCGAGATCGCCCGGTTCAAGCCCGGTGACTTTTTCGGCGAGATGTCGATCTTCGACAACGCCCCGCGCTCGGCCACCTGCACCGCGGTGGAGCAGAGCGACCTTTACAGCCTCTCCAAGGATGCGTTCTCCGACGTCATCGCGCAGCACCCGACCATCGCCCTGAAGCTGATGTACCGGATGCTGAACATCACGACGCAGCGCCTCCGCGGCACGAGCGAGTTCGTCTCCGAGATGGTCCAGTGGGGCGAGGGGGCGCGCAAGCGCGCCGTCACCGACGAGCTCACCGGCGTGTACAACCGGCGCTTCCTCGAGGATTCGCTGGGCACCTACGTCGCGGAGGCACGCGAGAAGAGCGAGCCCCTGTCCCTCGTCATGGTGGATCTCGACCACTTCCGCGAGATCAACGAGGCCTACGGCCACGCCAAGGGCGACGAGATGATCAAGGCCGCGGCGCGCGTCTTCCGCTCCACGCTGCGGGAGACCGACGTCGTGGCGCGCTACGGCGGCGACGAGTTCGTGATCCTCATGCCGCGCACCGATCCGGCCCGCGGCACCCAGATCCTCGACGGCGTGCGCGCCGAGGTCCAGCGCCTGGACACGCTGAAGGGGCTGAAGGGCTCCATCACGACGGTGACCACGAGCATGGGCGTGGCGGGTGTGCCCGCGCACGCCACCGATCTTTCCGCGCTGCGCGCCGCGGCCGATGCCGCCCTCTACCAGGCCAAGGAAGGCGGCAGGAACAGGGTGGTCTGCGCGCCGCTTCCCGAGCGCGCCGAGCCGGAGCGCCCGGTGGCGAAGAGCACGATCGTCAACATCCGCAGGAAGAACCAGGTCATCGAGCGGATCATCGAGGCGTTCACCACGCGGAAGCAGTTCCTCGTCCTGGGCCACCAGAGCCCCGACGACGACTGCCTCTCCTCCATGATCTCCTGCGCCCTCCTCCTGCACATGTTCTACCGGGACGTGGCCCTCCACCTCGGGCCGCAGGTGCACGAGCGGTTCAAGTACCTCCTCGACATCTGCCGCTACAACTCCATCCCCCTCCTCGGGCCCGACGCGCCGCTCCCGGCGGACATCGACACGGTGATCCTCTGTGACACGCCGAAGCCGTCCATGATCGAGGCGAACGCCGCGGTGCGGGAGCTCGTCCGCAGCCCGCGCGTGCTGCGCATCGAGATCGACCACCACCTCGGCGCGGACAGCGGCTACTTCGGTGACGAGGGCTACCGGCTGGTGACGGAGGCCTCGTCGGCGAGCGAGCTCGTCGGGCACATCCTCCTGAAGCTGAAGGGGCACACGGCGCTGCTCGAACGTCACCAGGTGGCCGAGCTGTTCCCGCGCAACCTGGTCCTGTCGATCCTCACGGGCATCATCGGCGACTCGAACATGGGACAGTACCTGAAGTCCCGCCGGGAGAAGCGCTACTACCAGATTTTCTCCGGCATGTTCAACGAGATGCTCTCCCGGCGGACGACCAAGAAGTCAAACTTTTTCACCATGGACCAGGTCTTCAGCGAGCTGCAGAAGCTCTCCACGAGCGAGGAGGGCTGTTACGACTACATCATGGACAGGAAGAAGGTGAAGGGCTCCGTGGCCTACGTCGCCCTCTCCCTGGACGAGATGACTCCCCTGTACAACGGCTGCGGGGATGATGCCATCGTTTCCACCGCGCGCGTCGTGGCGGACCGTCTCGCCGAGGCGAGCGGGAAGCTCGGCCTCGTGGCCTACTATGACAATCCCGAGCGCGGTGACCTGGTGCAGTTCCGCCTCCGCCGGGCCGGCTCGTGGAAGAAGTACGACCTGCGGGATTTCCTCGCCCTTTTCGCCATCGAGAACGGCGGCGGGCACGAAGGGGCTATCGGGTTCCGCGTTCCCCGCGGCGAGATTCCGGACTTCCCCGGGTACGTCGACACGCTCCTGCAGGGCATCGAGAAGGCGATCGCCGAGTAGGCGAGGATGACGCTCGTTCTGGTTCGCCATGGACAGACGGAATGGAACCTGCAGCACCGGACGCAGGGTCACGGCGATTCGCCGCTGACACCGAAAGGCGTGCACCAGGCCGCGTGCGCCGGCCGGGCCCTCTCCGGCCACGTGATCGATTCCTTCTTCTGCAGCGACAGCGGCCGGACCGTGCAGACGGCCGGCGTCATCCAGGGCCTCAACCCGCACTTCCCGCCCGCTGCGCCGGATGCCCGGCTGCGCGAGCTTCACTTCGGCGACTGGGAAGGCCTCCGGCACGAGGAGATCGTGGAGAGGTATCCCGGGCTCCACGCGGTGTACCGCGACGACCCCGCGGCGTTCCGCGCGCCCAACGGGGAGAGCTTCGGCGAGCAGCAGGCCCGGTTCTCCTCTTTCCTTGCTGAGCTGCCCCTGGACAGCGGCGGGACGGTCCTCCTCGTATCCCACGCGGGGCTCATCCGTATTGCGCTGCTCCTGATGCTGGGGAGGACGATCGCGCAGATGAGGAGCATCCCGTTCGTGCCGGAGGCGAGCATCAGCATCGCAGCGTGCGCGGGCGGCGCGTGGACGGTCCTGCAAAGCTGCGATACCCGGCACCTCCCGGCCGCGGGCGGTGCGACATGAGCGAAAAGGAGACACCATGAGTGAGCCCGGCATCATCCGCCTGGAGCAGCACATCGACCGCTCGCCCGCGAAGGTGTGGAAGGCCCTTACCGACCCCGCGCTGATCGCGAAGTGGTGGGCCCCCGGAGACATCCGCCCGGTCGTGGGGCACACGTTCACGCTCGACATGGGCCAGCCCTTCGGCAAGCAGACCTGCAAGGTGCTCACGGTGGAGCCCGAGCGCGAGATCTCCTATGCCTTTTCGCCGGGGATGCTCACTACGACCATCACGTGGCGCCTGAAGCCGGACGCCACGGGCACGCTGGTGACCCTCGAACACAAGGGCTTCGACCTCGATGCGCCGATGGGCAAGGCCGCATTCAACGGCATGGGCGGCGGCTGGCCGAAGATCCTGGCCAGGATCGGCACGACCCTCTGACGGCGCGGCATCCCGGCCGCCGCCCCTCTCACGCGCTTCTTGCCGCCTTGCGGTAGCGCAGGGGCGGAATGCCTTCCTCGGCCTTGAACGTCTTCGTGAAGTGGCTCTGGTCGAAGAAACCGCATTCCGAGGCGATGTCCGCCATGGAGCGCGTGGTGTTCTTCAAGAGGTAGCAGGCATAGTCGACGCGCAGCCGCGTGATGTAGGCGGACAGGGACACGCCCGTCTCCCTCCGGAAGAGGTGGAGCGCCCGGCTCACGCTCAGTCCCGCGGCGGCGGCGGTCTCACCGGCGGACACCTTCGTGGCGAACCTGCGCGCCAGGAACTCCTTCATGCGCGTCACGTGCGCGCGCGCCGTGCGGCCCCGCTCCTCGGAGATGGCGCGCGTGAAGTTTTCCAGCGCCTTCGTCACGCGCCAGAACAGGTCGTCGAAGCCCGTGGCCGCGTTGATGTCGGTGAGGTAGGAATAGCGCGGGCCGAGGAGTCCCTCGGCGCTGATGCCCTTCCCCATTGCCGCGCGGGAGATGATGACGATGAGCTCCAGCAGGCGCACCTTCAGCATGTCGAAGTTCATCCCGCTTTCCAGGAAGATCACGCCGAGGAAGCGGTTGATGATCTCGCGCGAGCCCGTGATGTCCCCCACGATCACCTTGTCGATGATGTCGTTCTGCATGCTCACCAGGGAGGTGACGAGGTCCTCGGCGCTTCCGCGCGCCTCGTGGAGGTAGTTGGCGATGGTGAACTGCTGGATGCTCCTGGCCCGGCTCTCCGCGATGGTCTCCAGGTCATTCATCCCGTGGGAGGCTGCCAGGTCGAAGAGGAGGCGGGCGCTCTGCCGCAGGGTCTCGGAGGTGAGCTGGCGGAAGCGCAGCCGCGCGGGATCGAACCGGATGCCCAGCCGGCGCACCCGCTCGACCACCTCCTCGCGGATGTCCTCCGCCATCTGCGGGAAGATGCAGAAGCCGCTCACCAGCCCCCCGGAGAGGTGACGGTCCCGGGAGAGGGGGACCGCGAAGGTCACCAGGCCGAAGGGGCAGAGGGAGATGAACGGCTCGCCCCAGCGGTACGCTTCCGCCACCGCCGTGCGCCGGTGCCCGCGGCAGATCTCTTCCCGCTTGCGGGACCTGGCCATGCGTGCGCACAGGCTGCAGCCGCCGACGGCGCCCGTCTGCCGTCCCTCGCTGTCGGTAAAGACGACGGGCAGGCCGGTGGCGGCGCGAAACTCCGCGCCGAGCCGCCGGAGCTTTCCTTCGTCGGTGCCTGACTCCATTGCAGCATGATTTTACAAAAAAGAGTGGCCCTGGTACAATACCTGCGCCGCGGCGGGGTCTACAGTCACGGTGCATCCCATCACGGAGGAGGAACATCATGGCGACTGTGCAGGAGCTTTCCGAAGCCATCCAGAAGGGCAACGCGCCCAAGGCCAAGGAGCTCACATCGGCTCTTCTCGCGTCCGGCATCGGCGCGGGCAAGGTGCTCAACGAGGGCCTGCTCGACGGCATGGAGAAGATCGGCAAGCGTTTCAAGGCGAACGAGGTGTACATCCCCGAGGTCCTCATCGCCGCGCGCGCGATGAACCAGAGCATGGACATCCTGAAGCCCGAGCTCGTGAAGGCCGGCGTGAAGCCGATCGGCAAGATCCTCATTGGCACGGTCAAGGGAGACCTCCACGACATCGGCAAGAACCTCGTGAAGATGATGGCGCAGGGCGCCGGCATCGAGGTCGTGGACATGGGCATCGACGTCTCGGCGGACAAGTTCCTCCAGGGCGTGAAGGACAACCCCGACGCCAAGGCCATCGGGCTTTCCGCGCTCCTCACCACCACGATGACGGGCATGAAGGAAATCATCGACCGCTTCGAGAAGGAAGGGATGCGCAAGAAGGTGAAGTTCATGGTCGGCGGCGCACCTCTCACCGACCAGTACGCAAAGGAGATCGGCGCGGACGGCTACGCCCCGGATGCGGCCAGCGCGTCGGAGAAGTTCAAGGTCTACGTCTCCTCCACCGGTGACCGAACGCACCCTCGCGGGACTGGCACGCACGGCATACGAGGGGAAGCGGCGTCTCGTCGCTCCCCTCGTCGGCTTTCCCGGCGTGGAGATGATCCACAGCACGATCAAGATCGCCCAGCAGAACTTCGGGGAGCACTACAAGGCCATCCGGGCCCTCGTCGATACCTTCGCCCCTGACCTGGTCTTTCCGCTCATGGATCTTTCCGTGGAAGCGAACGCCCTCGGCCGTTACACGGTCTTTCCACGGGGCGAATCGGCGACGGTGCCCAAGGATTCGTTCACCCTGGACGAGCTGGATGCCCTCGCCGACATCAACATCACCTTCGACAGCAGGCTCATGGGCTACGTCGAGACGCTGCGCATGATGAGCGTCACCCTGCCCGGCGGGAACCCTCCGCGGGGCGTACGTGGTCGGGCCGTTCACACTGGCCGGGCTCATGATGGGCGCCGACGACACGGTGATCTCCACGGTGCTGGACCCGGACGCCCTGCACCGTCTCTGTCACTTCACCACGGAGCGCATCCAGGAGTACGTCCAGCTCCTGCTGGCCGCCGGAGCGGACGTGATCTGCATCCTGGAGCCCACGGCCGTCATGCTGAGCCCCGAGCAATTTGCCGCATTCTCCGCGGTCTACATCCATCACATCACCACGAGCTTCAAGTACAGCCGCGCGAGCTTCGTCTATCACACCTGCGGCAACACGATGCACCTCGTGGAAAAGATGGCGCGGGCCGGCGTGCACGGCATCAGCCTGGACTCCGCGGACACGGGCGTGGATCTCGCGGCTGTCGCGGCGCGCGTCCCCGAGGACGTCGCCGTCATCGGCAACATCAGCCCCGCCACGACGATGCGTTTCGGCACCGCCGAGGATGTCCGCCGCGAGGTGAACGCGCTCCTGGAGCAGATGCGCCCCTGGCCGAACTTCATCCTGAGCACCGGGTGCGACCTGCCGCAGGAAACGCCGCTCGCCAACATCCAGGCATTCATGGAGGCCGGGCGCGCATGGAAGCGGTAGCGCGTCCCGCGGCGCCGTCTCAGCGGCAGCGCTCGACGATCGCCGTCATGCGGTCGAAGTTCCGTTCCATGTCCTTCAGCATCCCGATCTGGGTGCGGCACCGGTCGAGGTTCTGCCCCTCGCGGCGCACGCGGTAGTAGGTGTCGCCGTCCAGGTAGTCGGCCAGGAACCGGATGCCCTGCTCCAGCGTGATGAGGCGTGCGGCGAACGCGAGGTGCTCGATCTCGGCCGGCACGAGGAAGCTGCCCGCCGTCTCCATGTACCCCCGTGCCAGGGCCTCGAAGGTGGGGAGCGAGATGCCCGCGCGCGCGCTGTCGTGCTCGTCCTCCGCGGCGGTCGCCGCGCCGGCGCGCACGGCGTCTCCGAAGTCGAAGAGCGCGGATCCCGGCATCACGGTGTCCAGGTCCACCACGCACAGCCCCGCCCCCGTGCGGTCGTCCATGAGCACGTTGCTGAACTTCGCGTCGTTGTGCGCGACGCGCAGCGGAAGCTGCCCGTCACGAAGGAGTGTCGCGATGATCTCCGTCTGCGCGGCGCGTTCTTCGCAGAAACGGATCTCCTGCCGCACGCCCGCGGCCCGGTTGGCCCGGTCGCGCCGCACCGCGTCGACGAAGGCGGCGAAGCGCCGTGGCGTGTCGTGGAAGCCGACCAGGACCTCGTGCAGCGTGGCAGCCGGGAAATCCGTGAGCATTGCCTGGAAGGCGCCGAAGGCCCGGGCAGCCGCCGTGACCTGTCCAAGGTCATTCGGCCGCTCGTATGCCGTCGCCCCCTCGATGAACTCGTACGCACGCCAGCAGGCGCCCCCGGCGTCACGGTGGAATGATGCCCCTGCCGCGGTCGGCACCAGGGTGAGCGTCTCGCGCCCGGGATCGCCTCCCGCCCTCTCGATCTTCCCTCGCAGGTGACCCGTGACACGCTCGATGTTCTCCATGAGCGACGCCGGGTCGCGGAAGACGTTCTGGTTGATCTCCTGTAAAAGGTAGCGGCGGGCGACCTCGCCGCGCGCGCGGCAGCGCACCACGAATGTCCGGTGGATATGGCCGGCCTCGAGGGGCACTGCATCGACGAGGCTGCCCTCGAACCGGAACTGCCCGGTGATCCCGGCGACCTCTTCCGTCATTGCGCTTCCTTCCAGAGCCTGGCGGGGTACTCACCGGCAGCGATTTTTGCCCGCAGCGCTTCCCTGACCCGTGGCTTGTCGCCGGCCCAGGTGACCCCGTACCACGTCTCTTCCGTGGGGAGCACCCGGACGCGCGCCCTGCCGCCCGCGACGAGGTCGGTGACGACGGAGGGCAGGAAGAACTCGGCCGTGTCGATGTCCCGGCCGCGGGCAGCCAGGAATCGCCCGAATCGCTCCTCGATGTCACCGTACACGGCCGGCGTGAATCCCCACATGTTCATGGAGACGATCGTGTCAGCGGCCAGCGGGTGCCAGCTCGTGCCGTCCGTCGTGAAACGGGGGCCGCCTGCACCCTTCTCGATCCGCGTGTACTCCTGCGCGCTCACCAGGTACCCGTCCTTGTCGACGGTGCAGACACCCCGGGCAACGTGGCCGTTCTCGGTGAGCGTGTTCCCCAGGCGGTATCCCACCATGCAGTACTCGTTTGCACCGGGCACTCCGGCGCTGCCGCCGTTTCCCGACAGGCGGCCGGACAGCGCCGCGTACGCCGACCGCCCATAGTAGTCATCCGCGTTGATCACCGCGAAAGGCCCATGCACCGCGGGCCGGCTGCACAGGACTGCGTGTGCCGTGCCCCACGGCTTCGTCCGGCCCGCGGGCACCTGCCGGCCGGCAGGCAGGTCATCCAGGCGCTGGAGGACGCACGCCGTCTCGCAGTGCGGACCCATCGTCGTGTCGATCCTTGCGCGAAACGCGTCTTCGATCTCCCGCGATAGGACGAAGACCACCCGCGTGAACCCGGAGGCCAGGGCGTCGTGGACGGAGTAGTCCAGGATGATCTCCCCGTTGGGTCCCATCGGGTCCACCTGCTTGAGCCCGCCGTACCGGCGGCCCATGCCGGCCGCGAGGACCACGAGGGTGAGCGCCTGCGCCATCAGGCTTTCATCCCGTACGTGTCGGAGAGCAGCCCCAGCGCGCTGTCGAGGTCAGCCCGGCAGGGGGACGGCATCTGCACGAGGTCCTCGGCTGCCTTCACGTCCTTGAAACCCGTGCCGGTGAGAAGGACCACCACGGAGAGGCGCGGGTCCACTCCGCCCCGATCCCTGAGGAACCCCGCCCACGCGGCCGCGGAGGAGGGTTCCACGAACAGCCCCGCCTCCTTGGCGAGCTGCGCCTGCGCGGCGCGGATCTCCCCGTCGGAAACCTCCACTGCCCGGCCGCCGTAGCGGCGCAGGCAGAGCAGGGCCATCTGTCCCGCTGCTGGCCGCGAGACAGAGAGCGAATCGGCGATGGTCGCCGTGCCATCCAGCACGGGCTCACGTCCCTCTCGCCAGCCGCGGCTGATGGCGTTGCTGCCCTCCGCCTGCACGGCAACCACGAGCGGCATCCTGTCGGTGCAGCCGGCCTTCATCAGGTCGCCGAATCCCTTGACGACGCCGGAGTAGATCACGCCGTCGCCCGTCGGCACGTAGATCACGTCGGGAACGCAGCATCCCAGCTGGTTGTAGATCTCAAGGGAGACGGTCTTCTTCCCTTCCACGGTGAGCGGGTTGTAGGCCGTGTTTCGATTCACGCCGCCCCGGGCCCGCGTAAAGGCGATGGAAAGCGCGTAGGCGTCGTCATACGTCCCGTCCACCGGCACCACGCGAGCCCCGTAGAGGAGTGACTGGAGGAGCTTCGCGCGGGGAGCGGAGGCCGGAACGAACAGCACCACCTCGAGGCCGAACGCGGCTCCAATGCAGGCCATGGACGCGCCGGCGTTTCCCGTGGATGCGAGGGCAATGCGCTGCTCGCCGTGCGCGGCGGCCTGGGCCGCAACGAGCAGCGACGCGCGGTCCTTCAGCGAGCCCGAGGGATTCAGCGTATCGTTTTTCAGGAAGAGGCGGGGGAAGCCGACGGCTGATCGCAGCCCGGCGGGCGCCACGAGCGGCGTGCCGCCCACGGGGAAACCGTCAAAAGCGTCGAGCTCCAGGGAGAGAAGCGCCCGCGGATCCACGGGGCTGCCGAAGGGCTGGAGCCGCGCCGGCTCCCACACCACCGAAAGGTACCCGTGCGGCCACCCCTGCCGCGGTACTGCCGCGGCTGGCCGGGGCAGGGCCCCGGTGCAGCGCGGGCACTCGTAGACCACGGCATCCGACGTGAGCGGGCGCCGGCACGTCACGCAGCCGTAGAGCATGGCTACCCGGCCGCTCCCACGTCGCGGTTGAACGCGGTGATCAGCTCGTCGATGGCCGGCGCCTGCTCCTGGATCCCGGTCCAGTAGCCATCGTCCCTCCACTGGTTGTTCAGCTCCTCGACGGGCTTCCCCTGCTGCTCGACCCACGTGTAGTACTTCAGGTTGTGCACGCGCCGCCTCTCGGGCCAGGTGAGCTCCAGCACGTTGTCCGCGCGCTGGCCCGCCAGCGAGCCGGCCCAGGCCTCGACGGCGGCATCATGGTCGAAGGCGCCGCGCTCCGCGGTGAGCTCGGCCAGGCGCGAGTGATAGAGGTCCGTTGAATCGGTGAGGATCGTGAAGACCACGTCGTCTTCCGAGAGCTCGAAGTAGCGCGCCAGCTTGATGGAGCCCAGCAGGTTGCCGATGCCGGAAATCCCCAGGAGGTGAAGCTGGTCCACGACACCGGCGGGAACGCCGCGCCCCGCGAGATACCGCCTGCCTTCCTTCTCGTTGAACAGCCGGAGCAGGCCCATGCAGTCACCGTCATCCACGGCGATCACCGCGTCGGTGTTCTTCACGTTGTGGATCCAGGGCACGTGCTTGTCGCCGATCCCCTCGATCCGGTGCGCCCCGAAGCCGTTCGACAACAGCGTGGGACACTGAAGCGCCTCGGCCGCGGCGATCTTCACGCCCGGGAACGCCTGCTTCAGGCGGTCACCCGCGGCGATGGTGCCGGCCGACCCGGTGGAGGACACGAAACCGCGCACGCGGCCGCGGGGTCCGAGCATGGTCTCCGCCGCGGACAGCAGCGCGCTGCCGGTCACCTCGTAGTGCCAGAGGTAGTTCCCCTGCTCCTCGAACTGGTTGAAGATCACGATGTCGTCCCCGCGCGTGCGGGAGAGCTCGTGGCACTTGTCGAAGATCTCCTTCACGTTGCTCTCGCTGCCGGGCGTGGTGATGACCTCCCCGGCCACCGTCTTCAGCCACTCGAAGCGCTCGCGGCTCATGCCTTCCGGGAGAATCGCGATGGACTGGCACCCCAGGAGCGCCGAGTTGAAGGCGCCGCCGCGGCAGAAGTTGCCGGTGGACGGCCACGCGGCTTTCTGCCGGCTGGAGTCGAAAGCGCCGGTGACCAGTGCCGGTGCGAGGCACCCGTACGTCGCCCCCACCTTGTGCGCGCCGGTGGGGAACCACTTGCCGACCAGCGCGATGATCCGCGCCGGCACGCCGGTCAGCGAGGAGGGGAACTCCAGCGCGTTCACGCCGCCGAAGGCGCCGCCGGAAGGGACGGGCTCATTGCGCCACGTGATGCGGAACAGGTTGAGCGGGTTGACGTCCCACAGGCCCACGGCGCGCAGGGAATCGCGGACATGGCGCGGCGCGGCGCCCGGGTCCTTCAGCTGCGCGAACGTCGGGAGGATGATGTTCCGCTCGCGGCAGCGGCGGACGTTGCGCGCGCGCGCTTCCCGGTTCTCGGTGAGCGTGATCATGGACTCGATGAAACGCCGGCCGGTGGCCGGTGTCAAGCTTTGCCGGGCGCTGCGGCGCTGCGAAGCGTCCCCGGGCCAGTCCCGGGCCCGCAAAAACCATTGACAACTGCGCGCGATGGCGTTATAAAGCCATGACTCATACCAGGAAAAGGGTAACGCCATCCATTTTTCGATGAGCGGTGCTGAGCTCGCCATGCCACCTCCGACCCCGGTATGCCCGCATGAATCTTCATTCGTTTGCCTGCATGGAATCGATAATGAAAACCATCAAGGGAGGAATTTCATGGGCCGAAGAAGAATCCTGACTTTCGCATTGCTCCTGGTGGGAGCGATGCTCCTGAACGGAACGTTCGCCTTTGCCTCGGGCGGTAGCGAGACAAAGTCGAGCCTGCCCCTCATGACCTACACCGCGTATCCGCGCATGCCGGAATCCGAAAAATACATCAACAACCCTCACGACGTGGTGACCCCGTGGATCGAGAACAAGTTCAACATCAAGGTATCCAGCGTCGTCATCGCCTCGGCGACCATCCCCTTCAAGCAGCGCTTCAACCAGATGGCCGCGGCCGACGATGTGCCCGACGTCCTGACCGATGGAAAGGGCGACACGGACTACGCCGTCTCTTCGGGGCTGTACGCGGACCTGACGGACTACATCAAGGACATGAAGAACTACAACAAGTACTTCGACCCGAAGTACCTGCCGATGTACCTGAACAACGGGCGCCAGTACCAGATCTCCGACATCGAGCTCAACCTCAATGACCCCAAGTACGACGCCGACCCCTACAACCTGGGCGCGCCGAACTGGTGCCTCTGGGCGCGGGAAGACATCCTGGGCATGTGCGGCTACAAGTTCACCCCGATGGCCGACATCCAGAAGAAGGCCACGGCCACGGGCAAGAAGCCGACCATCGACGACTACAAGATCACGCCGGCCATCGACACCCCGGCCAAGTTCGTCGACCTGCTTCGCAAGATCAAGGCCCTCAACCTGAAGGTGGGCGACCGGTCGGTGATGCCGCTCTCCGTGACGAGCTGGCAGCAGTTCCACCTGGGATGCCAGTTCGCGTTCGGTCACTGGCACAAGTACGACAACGGGACCGTCGCCGGCTTCCTGGAGTCCCCGGGAACAAAGGACTGGTACAAGGACCTCTGGCAGATCAACAGGGAAGGCCTGATCGATCCGGACTGGCTGGTGCAGAAGGAAGAGCAGCTGCAGGAGAAGGCCTCCGCGGGGCTCGTGGCTGTCGGGATGTACTTGTCCGACATCCCCGCCGCGCGTGAGAACATGGCGAAGGTCAACGCGGCTTACCAGATCCGCTATATCCCGTGGCCCAAGACCAATCCCAACGAAGGATTCTTCGACGTGTACGTGGGCGGGTTCGAGCGGACCATCGTCAGCAAGAAGGTCAAGGATCTCAAGCGGCTCACCCAGTACTTCGACTGGTTCTTCTCCGATGAAGGCCTCGACATGCTGACCTGGGGACCTCCCAACACCGGCGTCTGGGTCATGAAGGACGGCAAGAAGGTGTTCACCCCGGATGTCGAGAAGGATATGCTCGCCTCGACGAAGGGCGCAAAGGGGCCCGACTACTGGGGCCTCTACGATCCGACCTCCTACATCCTCCCCTACCTGAGCAAGGCCGCGCTGAGCGCTCCGAAGCTCATGGTCGGGAACCCCAAGACGTATCTCAAGAGCTATCCCGTCAACATCGACGTGTTCACCTACGCGCGGTCCCTGTTCGGCCGGGCCGGCATGGATTACTCGGGCAGGGGAACCTACGGCGACGGAGGGGACAACGACAGCAACTGGCAGAACTACTTCTGGAGCAAGTGGCAGAACGATCGGTGCGCCAAGTTGATGGCCGCGACCACCGATGCGGAGTTCAACACCATCTTTGACCAGCAGCGCCAGACGTGGCTGACCGAAGGCACCTACGACGCTGCCCACGCCGACCTGGTGAAGTGGTTCAACGAGAACACGAAGTAAGCAGCACCAGAGAAGAGGCGAGCGGCGGGACGATGGCAACATCGTCCCGCCCTCGCTCGTGAAGGGGAGACGATGATGAAGACGAACGCGGCCGCGCTGGCGCCACGGAACACCTGGAAGGAGGTCGTCCGCCACCGCACGCTCTACGTCTTCCTGCTCCCGGCAGTCGTGGTATGCCTGGTGTTCTTCTACAGGCCCATGGTCGGCCTCATCATGGCGTTCCAGGACTACAAGGTGACACTGGGCATGTTCCACAGCCCGTTCGTCGGGCTGAAGAACTTCGCCGACTTTCTGCGCAACCCGGGCTTCTACCTCACCCTGCGCAACACCCTGGTGATCAACGGGCTTTCCATCGCCATCGGCTTCCCGCTCCCCATCATTTTTGCCCTTGTCATCAACACGGTCAATCCCGGCCCCTTCAAGAAAGTCACCCAGACCATCAGCTACCTTCCCCATTTCATCTCGTGGGTGGTCATCGCGGGGCTGATGTACAAGATCCTGGACCAGGAATCCGGGGCGGTGAATCTCCTGTTGAAGCTGTTCGGCGGGCATCCCGTCCCCTTCATGCGCCAGCCGCAGTCCTTCTGGGGGATCATCACGGCAGTGGCCATCTGGAAGGAGCTGGGCTGGAACACGATCATCTTCCTGGCGGCGCTTGCCAGCATCGACGTGGAGCAGTACGAGGCCGCCATCATCGACGGCGCCACGGGCTGGCAGAAGATGACCAACATCACGCTGCCCGGTATCGCCCCGGTCATCGCCCTCATGTTCATCTTCACGATCGGCAATCTTTTCAACGCGAACGGCAACGTCTCTTTCGACGCCATCTTCAACATGCGCAACGCCCTTGTCTCCGACACGGCGAACACGGTGGACTACTTCATCTACCAGGAGGGTGTCTCGTCCAACCGGATGTCCTTCGCCGCGGCAATTGGCTTCGCCCAGAACCTGATCTCCTTCATCGTCGTGATGGGGGCAAACACGATCTCGCGCAGGATCCGCGGCTACGGGGCATTCTGAGCATGGGCCGCGATCGACGAGCCGCCGCCCGTGCGGGCCGGGCTGAAACAGAGGGGATGAATAGGTGCCGTTGAAATACCGCAGGGCCAGGGTCTTCGACGCCGTGATCAAGTGCATCCTCGTGCTCCTGTCGTTCGTGCTCCTGTACCCCTTCCTGTATTGCCTTTCCTATTCCTTCAGCAACAGCCGGCAGGCGATGATCACCAACGTCGTTCTCTTTCCCGTGAGCTTCACTTTCGAGAACTTCTCCTACGTCTTCGCCAACAATGCCATCCTCCAGGCATTCATGATCTCGGTGCTGCGGACCGTTGCCGGCATCGCCTGGGCCCTCGTGGTCACGGGTCTTGCCGCGTACGCCGTCTCCAAGAAGACGCTCCCGTTCAAGCGCACCCTGTCGATCTTCTTCGTGATTCCCATGTACATCAGCGGAGGGCTGCTGCCGACGTACGTGTGGATACACGATCTTCACCTGTTCAACAACTTTCTCGTGTACATCCTCCCCCACGGGTTCTGGGCTTTCAACATGCTTCTCATGCGTTCCTATTTCGACACCATCCCCGAGAGCCTGGAGGAGGCATCCAAGATCGACGGCGCCAAGGACCTGCGCATCCTGCTGCAGGTGGTCGTCCCCCTCTCGATGCCCATCGTTTCCGTCATCGCGATGTACGTGGGGGTGTGGCACTGGAACGAATGGTTCGAGCCGCTCCTCTACGTCACCCGGCCGGGCCTGAAGCCTCTCCAGTCCATGCTGCAGCGGATCATCATGGAGTCGATGGGAAGCGCCATGGAAGCGCAGTCGGGGAGGGTCACGGAGCACGCGGTGTCCCCGACCTCGATCCAGATGGCGACGCTCATCGTCAGCACCCTGCCGATCATCCTGATCTACCCGTTCTTCCAGCGCTATTTCATCCAGGGCGCAATGATCGGTGCGGTCAAGGCCTGAGGGGGCGCTGCAGCCTTCTCCGCGGCCACGGCCCAGGTGGCCATATTGAAATGTGATCTTGACATGTTCATATTTCAAGGTACCCTGTATGCGTGATTGAGCGGCGGGAGCGCTTGGCGGAGGTACGCGTTGCGCTGAAGAGGAGCCGCATCGCCATCCTTGCCGGCCCGCGACAGTCGGGCAAGACGACGCTGGCGCGACAGATCGTGCCGTCCGCGAGCGTGAACTACTTCGACCTCGAAAATCCTCGTGATCTGACGCGTCTTTCAGAGCCGATGACCGCCCTGGCGCCCCTGCGCGGCACGGTCGTCATCGACGAGATTCAGCGCCGGCCTGAGCTCTTCCCGATCCTGCGCGTGCTCGCCGATCGCTCGCCTCTGCCGGCCCGGTTCCTGATCCTGGGAAGCGCTTCCCCGGCACTGCTGCGCCAGTCGTCCGAGTCGCTTGCCGGACGGGTTGAAACGATCATGCTGGACGGATTCGATCTGCACGAGGTGGGAAACGGTGCGCTGCGACGACACTGGCGAAGGGGTGGCTTTCCTCCCGCCTACCTCGCGCGCACGGAGGCCGACAGCTTTGCGTGGCGGCGCGGCTTCATCCAGACCTATCTCGAGCGCGACGTGGCATCATTCGGGGTATCGCTGCCGGCGTCGGCAATGCTGCGCTTCTGGACCATGGTGGCACACGTCCATGGCGGCGTCTGGAACGCCGCCGATCCCGCCCGCTCCCTGGGGGTGAGCATGCCCACGGTGCGCCGCTACCTCGACCTCTTTGCCGATCTGTACCTGGTCCGCCAGCTACACCCCTGGCACGAGAACATGTCAAAGCGCCAGGTGAAGGCCCCCAAGGTCTACGTACGCGACAGCGGCTTGCTCCATGCGCTGTTGGGCCTTTCGACCGAGCGGGAGCTGTTGTCGCACCCGAAAGCAGGATCGTCGTGGGAGGGCTACGCGATAGAGGAGACGATACGGCGACTCCGCCCCGATGCGGCCTACTTCTGGGCAACCCACGCCGGTGCTGAGCTGGACCTGCTGCTGTTCGTCGGGGGGCGCCGCTACGGGGTCGAGGTTAAAATGCAGGATGCGCCGGTGATCACCCCGTCCATGCGAATCGCCGTCCGCGACCTTGGCCTCCATCGCCTGCAGGTCGTGTATCCGGGGGACAGACGATATTCGCTCGACAAGAACATCGATGTTGTGCCGCTCCATGAAATCGCAGAGCTGACAACGGTGCGGGCGAACCGAGGGAAAGCCGGGCCATCATAGAACCCGGGCCGCCGCGGCGAAGCGTGCCATGGCCCGGAGGTTCTCATCCGGGGTGTCCCGCGGGACCTCGCAGCCTGCGGCAACGGCATAGCGGGCCGCTCCCGCGTCACGGAAGCACTCCGCCAGGCGCTCCTCGACGTGCCGGGGCGTTGCGTTGCGCAGGTCCGCGACGGGGTTGATGTTGCCTGCCAGCACCACGTCGGGCCCGAGCGCCGCGCGGGCGCGCGCGACTGGCACCATTGAATCCAGGTCCACCAGGTCGGCGCCGA
Organism: uncultured Spirochaetota bacterium; assembly: GCA_963768665.1. Lineage (GTDB taxonomy): Bacteria > Spirochaetota > Spirochaetia > SZUA-6 > Fen-1364 > Fen-1364. Next base: position 221,570 of record CAVYIU010000015.1, read on the forward strand.
CATCGCGCAGCATGTCCAGGAGGGGGACGATGTTCCCGCAGATGTGCAGCCGGACCGGCACGCCCATGCGGTGCACCTCGCGCACGAGCCGCTTCTCCCGTTCCCAGACGAACGAGCGGTACAGGTCGGGGCCGATGAGCGACGCTGCCGCGTCTCCGATGCCGATCAGCGCGGCGCCCGCCTCGACCTGCGCGGCCGCGAACGCGATTTCGACCTCCATCACGAAGTCCATGAGCTCGCCGACGAAATCGGGGTCGTCGTAGAAGTCCAGCATGATCCTGCTGACCCCGCGCAGGTCGCACGCCTCCGCCATCGGCCCTTCCACCCAGCCCTCCACGGCCTTCTGCGCGCCGAGCTCCTTTGCCAGCGCGGCAACCACGTCGATGCGCTTCCTCATCCGCGGGCCCTTCCAGGGATCCGGCGCGCGCAGCGCCGCCAGGCGACCCTTGTCTTCCAGGAGCACCCGCGCGTCGTCGATGGCAGGCGGCGCGTCAGGGCGGTAGATGATCTCGGCGCCGATGTCCGACGCCTCCACCGCCGGGTCCGAGATGCCCGAGACGTGATCGATGGCGAACGCGCGGCAGGTCTCTGCCTGGCCGCGCGCGTGGGCGGAGACATCCATGGCGTAGGTGAGATAGGGGACGCCGATACGGTCTGCTGCCTTCATCATGGTGATGGGGATGTTCGGGAGCGCGTCGACAGGGTCACCGCGGAGCACGCCGAGGAGCCGTTCCTTGCCGGTCATCCCTTGACCGCGCCTCCCGCGAGCCCCGCCACGAGCCGCTTCTCGATGACGTAGAACAGCACGAGCACGGGGATCAGGGCGAGGAACGCGGCCATGGTGAGGTACTGCCACTGCGTGTTGTACTGGCCGACGAAGTTGAACAGGGCGATGGTGAGCGGCATCTTGTCCTTGGACGAGATGAAGGTCAGCCCGAAGAGGAACTCGTTCCAGGCAAAGATGAAGGCGTAGATCATCACGGTCACCAGGCCGGGCACCGAGATGGGGAGCATGATGCGCGTCATTGTCTGGACCCGGTTGCATCCGTCGATGAGCGCCGCCTCCTCGATGTCCTTGGGGATTGTCTTGAAGTAGCCGTTCATCATCCACGTGTTGAACGCCACGGTGAAAAGCGCGTCCAGCACGATAAGCGCGATGCGCGTATCCAGCAGGTGGAAAGCGGCAACCACCTTGAACAGGGAAATGATGACGATGACCGGGGAGAACATCTCGATCATCAGGAGCAGGTACATGGCGACCTTCCGCCCGGGGAAGCGCAAACGGGCGATGGCGTAGGCCGCGGGCACGCTCAGGAGCGTGTTGAGCGCCGTCGCGCCCAGCGCGATGATGAGGCTGGAGAGGAAGTAGCGTGCCAGGTCGTACTGGACCCACACCGTCACGAAGTTGGACCACTCGATGTGCGTCGGGATCCATAGCGGGGGCACCGCGTACACGTCCTTCCCCGATTTGAGCATCGTGGAGATCATCACGAAGAAGGGGAACAGGAGGACCAGCAGGATGACGATGGTGAGCGGCACGGCGACCCACCGCGCGCGGTTGCGCCGCCGCATCAGTCGTTCTCCTGGCGGAAGTAGAACCGGGCATAGACAACGCTGACGATGACCAGGATGACGAACGTCACGACTGACTGCACCGCCGCCCAGTCGAAGCGCCGGTCCACGAAGGCGTTCATGTAGACGGAGGTGATGAGGATGTTGGTGGTGTTGGCCGGACCCGCCCGGGTCAGGATGTAGATCACGTTGAAATCGTTGAACGTCCAGATGGCGGAGAGCAGCGTGGAGATGAGGATGAGCTCGCGCAGCCCGGCGAGCGTGATGGAGAAGAAGCTGCGCGCCGGGCCGGCGCCGTCCATGTGGGCGGATTCGTACAGCTCCTGCGGGACCGCCTGCATCCCTGCGAGGAAGACCAGCGCGAAGAAGGGTATCCCGATCCAGATATCCACCCACATGGTGGCGGCAAACGCGGAAAGCGGGGCGCCAAGCCACCCCGGGGGTTGTGCCAGAGGCCGGTGGCGGAGAGCGTGTAGTTGAGCAGCCCGAACTCGGGATGGTAGACCCACTTCCACAGCATGGCGCTGATGGGAACGGAGGACGCCCAGGGGATGATGAATGCCATGCGTGCGACCTTGCGGCCGCGGTACTCGACGTTCAGGAGCACGGCAATCGTCATCCCGATGAGGAACTTGGCGCTCACGCCGATCGCGGTCCAGATCAGGGACCGCAGCGCCGCCCACCAGAACTCGCGCTCGTGGAAACGGTCGACGAAATTGCTGAGACCGACGAACCGGGTGAGGTCGCTCAGCTTGTTCGTGCGGAAGAGGGACATCACGAAGACGTAGATGATGGGGTAGAACATGAACGCGACGAGGAAGATGACCGTCGGGAGAAGGAGAAGGTACGCGAGACGAGCCTCGGGATTCCAGATCTTCTGGCGCAGGGTAAGGTGTGCGTCCGCCACGGATCCTCCCAGGAAGTGAAGAAAAAGAGGGGGGGCTTGGGCCCCCCCGTGTCGAACCGCGCCTGTTACATGCCGCGCACCTTGTCCACCGCGGCAGCCGCGGCGTCCAGGGCGTCCTGGGGCGTCGCCTGTCCCTGGAAGACCTTCTCGCAGGCCTTCCAGACCTCGTTGTTCAGCGTGTCGAAACCGTCCACCAACGGCCACGGCCTGGCAGTGAGCGCCGCGGCGTTGAGGGCCTTGTAGAGCGGGGTGTTCCAGAACGGGTCCTTGGCCGCGCTCAGCGTCACGGGCGGGAACCCGATGAGCTGGTCGAACTTGCCCTTCCAGGCATCCTGGTAGAAGAAGTCGATGAACTTGCCCGCCGCCTTCAGGTTCTTGGCCTTGGAGAAGAAGGCGATGGAGTCGGTGATGATGAGCCCGGACGGCTTCTGGCCCGCGAAGGACGGGATGTTCACGTAGGTGACCGGGAACGTGGATCCCGCCTGCTTCATGGCAGATTCCACCCACGCGCCGATCATCACGTACCCGATCTTGCCCGCGTAGAACAGCGGGTGGCCCTGGATGCGGGTGTAGGTCGTGAACTTGTCCTCCACCACCTTGTCCTGCAGGGCCAGCTTGGCCATGAAGGTGAGCGCCCTCACGCCGGCAGGTGAGTTCACCGTGCACTTCCCGTACGAGCCGTCAGCCTTCACGTCGAAGTAGTTGCCGCCGGCGCCATAGAAGTAGTAGCAGAAGTCCGTCAGCTCCGTGTGCGTCGTGCCGGGCATGAACAGGCCGGCGTTCGCGGGCGGGTGGTTCGCCTTGATGGCGTCCGCCTCAAGCTCCTCCAGGGTCCTGGGGATGTCCTTGGTGATCGCGTTGTTGATGGCCAGGATGCGCGCACCAGCCGCGATGGGGATTCCCATCAGCTTGCCGTTGACCTTCGCCTCCATGGCCGCGGGGTTGATGTTTGCCACCGTGGCCTTGCTGAGGTACTGCGTCACCTCGTCCACCGAGTTGGTCGCCATGTAGTCCAGGATCCAGCGCGTCCCGACGACCGAGATGTCCGGGGGCGCTCCGCCTGCCACCGCCGTGTTGAGCTTGTCCTGGAGGCTGTCCCAGGGCACCGGGACGACCTGGATCTGGGCGTCCGGCGACGCCTTGTTGAAGGAAGACTCGAGCAGCGCGCGGAAGTCTTCCGTGAGGCCGTCATAGCCGGCCCAGAAGAAGGTCGCCTTTGGCGCGCCCCAGATCACGACCGGGGCGATCATGAGGAGAACGACAGCGATGCGGAAAGCCAGGGATCGTTTCATGCCTTTTCTCCTTTCAGGTGATGCATGGTGTCCGACGGGCACCCTTTGTCCCGATTTTAGGGCCACCTCATTGCAGGTGTCAAGGAGAATTGGCGCGGCGCAGGATAACCTCCGGGGGCCCCTGCTACGCGAGAGTCACGACCGCAGCGCCGGGCGAGCCGGCCGTTTCGCAGGCACGCCAGGGCCTCATTCACCTCCTCCAGCCTGAACTCGGTCACGGTCGTCCTCACGGGCACGCGCGGGGCAAGCTCGAGGAATTCACGGGCGTCCTGGCGGGTGAGATTGGCGACAGAGCGGATCGAGCGCTCTCCCCACAGGATCGCGTACGGGAATGCCCGGGATGTCGCTCATGTGGATGCCGGCACACACGACCGTTCCTCCCCGGGCCACATCCCGCAACGCCTTGGGCACGAGCGTGCCGTCGGCAGCGAAGATGATCCCCGCATCGAGTGCCTCGGGCGATGAGGCGGTGGAGTCACCGGCCCACGCAACGCCCAACGAACGGGCGAATGCCTGCCCCTGCACATCGCCGGGACGCGTGAAGGCGTACACAGCCCTGCCCTCGTGCCGGGCGACCTGGGCAACAATGTGGGCGGCAGACCCGAATCCATACAGGCCGATCCGCTCGGCGTCGCCGGTCATGCGAAGTGCCCGGTAGCCGATCAACCCGGCGCAGAGCAGGGGCGCGAGCTGGGAGTCGGGAGATCCGGGCGGCAGGGGAAAGCAGAACCGTGCATCGGCAACGGCGAACTCCGCGAACCCGCCATCCCTGTGGTAGCCGGTGAAGCGAGCCTTCTCGCAGAGATTCTCCCGCCCCGAGACGCAGTACCGGGACTGGCCGCAGGTCCATCCCAGCCAGGGGATGCCGACGCGCGTGCCCGGCGCAATCGGCGTGGTGCCGGCCTCCGCCTCCACCACGATTCCCACGATCTGGTGACCTGGCACAAGGGGAAGCATGGGTTCTGTCAGCTCGCCATCTACCACGTGGAGGTCGGTCCGGCAGACCCCACATGCTCGGACCCGCACGAGGAGCTCGCCAGGGCCAGGGATCGGGACCGGCATCTCCTCGACCACGAGCGGCGTTCGCGACTGGTGGAGAACGGCTGCGCGCATGCCTGATTCAACCGTACGGCCCGCCGGGCTGCCGGTCAAGACGCAGGGGTGCTCGGCTTGCCGATGCCCCCTCCAGGAGCGGGCGGGCGGCTCAGTGGAACCGTTCGCACTTCTCATGGGATCTGCGGAGCCACACGATGGATTTGCGCATGCCATCGAGGTTCATCCTCAGCAGGACCAGCGTTTCGTCGGTCACTGCAGGAGCACCCCGGTTTCCCTCGCGATCTTCACGAAAGGGTTGCGCGCATCGGCCGCCACGACGATGTCGATGCGCTGGTCTCCCACGGCATCGCAGATCAGCCTGCGAATCTGCTGCTTCTGCCGGATACCGACGGTGTCGGAAAGGATGAGAAGGTCGATGTCCCCCCCTTCTTCGTGTCGACAGCTCGGGAGCCGAAGAGGTAAACCGTTGCGCAACCGTCGAACCCGGGTACGGGCCGCTTAAATAACCTCCAGCGCGTCCTTGTCGGGGAACGCCGGGAAGGGCGCGGTGGGCAGCGCCTGGTACCAGTACGCCACGGAAGCGATGTCATCCTGCAGCGGCAGGTAGCGGCCGCCGCTCCGCCAGCCCAGGGCCTGGATCGTGACGCGCAGCTGCTTCTGGAACCGCACCGGGTCCATGATGTGCCAGCGGTACATGCCGAACCGGGTCTGCGACTGGTAGAGGCCGTCGGGCCTGATGACCTGCGCAAGGCCGGAGTACGGCGTGGTGTGCTCCCGGTAGCCGCCGTTCTCCTTGCCCAGGTCGAAATCGTAGGACCCGCAGAAGTAGTCCTCCGTCCCCGTGCCGCAGATGGTGGGGAACTCCTTGTCGCCGTCCATGAAGAACTTGATCTCGCCCTCGCCCCACCAGCCGGTGTTGTTCACGCCCCACGCCATGTAGGTGCCGACGTACTGTCCCTGTCCCCGCACGCCGTCGAGGATCGTGTAGACGGACTTGTAGGGCAGGGGATTGACCCGGCGGAACTGCGCGTGGAAGTACGCGGCGTCTGCCGGCACCTGCGTGAGGGTGTAATCCACCTGGTAGTACACGACCATCTTCTCCGCCGCGACGTTCGTGAGCGTGATGCGGCAGTGCTTGCGGAAGGGCATCTCCCAGTAGCAGTTGAAGGCGCTGCCGGGATTCACGCAGACCGGGAGCGAGGAGACCTGCGCGTACTGGTTCCAGCCGCACGCGAAGAAATCGCCGATGGGGCACTCCACGGAAGGCTGGTCCTGCCCGTCCCAGTAGATGCGCAGGATGCTGAAGCGCCAGTGACCGGTGGGCGTGATCCATATGTGTTGGATGGCGCCAGGCCCCTCGATATCGGCCATGACGTGCGTGGCGCCCGGGGCGACGTCGAAGTTCGGTGAAACCTTCCACCCCTGTCCCAGGTCCCGGGCGCAGCTCTCGCCTTTTCCCTTGACCGCCATGCCGCCCTTGCCGGGCTCACCCGTGGTGTTCTCCGGACTGATCGAGCGTGTCTGTGCCGCCGAGAGGAGGGAGAGTGTCCCCATGCCCATCCCGAGCCCATTGAATCCTGCCATCAGTGCGCCTCCTGTCGATGCAGTATAGCGGTTACGGCTCTTCGTCGTACAGCGTGACGCCCTGGACGACCCGGTCGATCACGCCGTCAGGGCTGGGGTTGTCGGGCGCCAGGCCGCGCGCCCGCGACGTGCAGAAGGCAAGGACCTGGCAGACCACCACGTCGGTGAGGACGCGCAGGTCGTCGGCGATGGGTCCCGCACCCGCGCCGCCGCTCCCGCCGTCCAGGAGCACGGGGAAATCCACGCACCCGCGCATGCCGGTGTCGTCCCCCGAGCAGATGGCGAGCACCGCGTCGCCCTGGCCCTTGGCGCGCAGCGCGCGCAGGAGATCCAGCTCGTAGCGCCTGACACGGGCGTCGGAGGAAAGGCAGGCAACGACGAGGCAGTGCCCGTTCACGAACACCATGGGACCGTGCCGGAGGCCGAGGAAGGAATTGCTGATGGAGGTGACCTTCGCGGCGGTCATCTCCATCATCTTCAGCGCACCTTCGTTCATGGCGCCTTCCAGGACGTCCGAGCCGAGGAAGCAGGCGCGGTCGAAGCGGCGCCCGGCCAACTCCTGGATGACGTCCGCATCGGTCTCTATGACGCGGCGGACGGCCGCGCAGACCGGCTCCATGCGGCGGCGGAGCGCCGGGCAGCTCGTCGATCCATCCCAGCGCGATGCCGCAGAGGGTCATGCCCGTGAACGAGCTGGTCATGGCGAGCGAGCGGTCATTCGTTTCCGGGGGAAGAACGAGGAGGAGGGCCGCGGGATCCGCGGCCGCGGCGCGGCCGAGGGCGCCGGCGTCATTGCACGTGATGACCACGTGCAGGGCGTCGGGGCGCTCGCGATGGAGGATCCGCCACGCGGCGAGCGACTCGGGGGAGTCGCCGGACCGGGCAAAGTGCACCACGAGCTGCCGGCGCACCGGGTCCAGGCGCGACGTCGGGTGCGTCACGATGTGCGTGGTCCCCACCGGCGTGACGGCGCGCCCCAGGCGCGCACCCAGGCTCGCCGCCACGGCGCGGCCGACGTAGTCGGAGCTGCCGGCGCCCGTGAGGACGATGGCCGTCTCCCGGGCGCCGGCGCTGCCTGTTGCCCCGGCGCGCGAGAGGAAGCCGCGGATCTCGCCCTGCCTCTTTTCCAGGAGGGCAAGCAGCTTCGGCCAGACCGCGGGCTGTTGAGCGATCTCCCGGGCAGTATGCCACGCGCCCGCCGCTTCCGACTCGGCACGGGAGGCAAGTGTGGAAAATGCGCTCATGCCCTGGTCTCCATGAAGAGAACGATGTCCTGGAAAGACGAGCGCGCGTCGGTCCCGCCGCGGAACGTGCAGGAGCGCGCCGCGGCCGCGTTTGCGAACCGCGCAGCGTCGCGCAGCGCCATCCCCTTTTCCAGGAGGGCGAAGAGAAACGCCGCGTCGAAATTGTCCCCTGCGCCGATGGTATCAACGACGTCCACCCGGAAAGCGGGGACCAGGACGGCTTTCCCGTCATCCACCACCCACGAACCGGCGTCCCCGGCTTTCACCACGGGGCAGCGGGTGCGGGAGGCGAGGGTGAGGAGCGCCTCCGCCGGGCCGGCACCGCCCGTCATGGACCGCGCCTCCTGCTCGTTCACGATCAGCCAGTCCACGTACGGAAGCCATGCATCCAGGTGCTCCCAGCGCTCCGCGGGATCCCACTGGCAGTCCATGGAGATGGTGGCACCGCTCTCCGAGGCCCTCTTCACGATCGCGGCCAGGTGCGGGAGGAGGCCCTGCAGCTGGTACATGCCGGAAACGTGGAGGTGGGCCAGCTCGGAGTAGAGGGCGTCGGGGACGTGGGCCGCGGAAAACTGCCCCATGGCGCCGGAATATGTCACCTGCGAACGCTTCAATCCCTGGACGAGGTTCACCGTCACGCCGGTCTTCATCTCGGGGTGCCGGCCGACGAGCTCCGTGGAGACGCCCGCCTCCGCGAGCCGCGCGCGCATGAACCCGCCGAACTCGTCATCTCCCGAGAGGCTGCAGACCGCGGCGAGGCCGCCTAGCCGGGCGAACGCGGCCGCCGCGATGCAGGAGGAAGCCCCCATGACGATGTCGAACGACGCGCAGCCGATCTCGCGATCCGGGGCAGGCGGCGCCTCCAGTCCGTCCAGGATGAGATCGACGTTGAAGTCTCCCAGGAAAACCACCGAGCTCACTCGGTTCTCCCGGCAAGGACGACTCGCACGCCGCGGTCCGCGAGGGCCCCGAGCATGGCAGGGTCCGCCGCATCATCCGTGACGAGCACGTCCACGTCCTCGATGCTCCCGACGAGCGATGCCTTGATCTTGCCCAGCTTCGAGCTGTCCGCCGCGATGCAGAGGTGGGGGGCGAAGTGCACGAGGGAGCGGTCCAGCACCGCTTCCGGCAGGAACTCGTTGGTGAGGCCGTGCTCAGGGTGGATACCCTGGATGCCCATGATCACCTTGTCTGCCCGCAGCTCGGAAAGCGCCTTCTCCACGATGTGCCCGATGAGGGACTGCTCGGGCCGGCGAAACGCGCCGCCGGTCACCACGAGGTTCATCCGCGGGTTGTCCGCCAGGATCATGACCACGGGGATGGAGTTCGTGATGACGGTGAGGTCCTTGTGCCCGGCCAGCGCCCGCGCCACCTCGATGGTCGTCGAGCCGCTGCCGAGGAAGATCACCTCTCCATCACGCACCAGCTCCGCGGTCTTGCGCCCGATCAGGCGCTTGCGGTCCGCCATGAGATGGCCGCGCTGGAGGACGGAAAGCTCCGCCGTGGATTCCTCGATCCCGATGCCGCCGCGGATCCTCCGGAAGCCCGGCTCCTTCAGCAGTACCTGGATGTCCCGCCTGATGGTCGCCTCGCTGGCATTCAGCTCGGCTCCCAGCGCGCTCACACCTGCGCTGCGGTTGCGCATGAGAAGCTCGCGGATTCTCTCTCTTCGAAGCGCGTTGGAGACTGACACGGCGGCGTCATAGTAGCGGGCAGAACGGCCAACTGTCAAGCATTATTCTGATTGAATATGTTAGAAAAATGATTGGTCAGCCAGTATTTAGCGACATTAGTGCATAAAAGTGATTGACATCAACCGCTGCGGGCATTTATCATACGGATTCTGAATATCCCAAGGAGGTAGGAATGATCAAGGCTCGTTATCCCGCACTTGTGCTGCTCGTGCTTGTGGCAGGGCTGGCACTGGTTTCCTGCGCGGTGCCCAAGGTCACGCTGCAGGTGGTCCTGAACCAGACCTGGAACAAGCCAGGCTTCCAGCCGGCGCTCAAGGCCTACGAGGCCGCGCACAAGAACGTCACCATCGACATGCAGGTGATCCCCGATGAGCAGTTCACGCAGCTCATCAAGACGCGGTTCGCGACGGGCGACTACCCCGACGTGTACCTCGACAACTTCGGGCAGATCGCGCAGCTCTACTCCATCCCCGACACCCTGGTCGACCTCTCCAAGGAGCCGTGGGTGAAGAGGCTCATGAGCACCAACGGCGTCACGGACGCCGGGAAGATCTACGGCCTGCCCATGGTCGGCGTTCCTTCCATTGAAGGCGTGGTGTACAATAAGGCGGTCTTCGCGAAAGCCGGGGTGAGCATTCCCACCACCTGGGACGAGTTCCTCGCGGCGTGCGACACGATCAAGAAGGCCGGCGTCACCCCCGTTGCCATCACGGCCAAGGACAACTGGACGGTCGGCATGTGGATCGTCGAGATGGTCCCCCTCGCGGTGAAGGACAAGGCCGGGATCTGGACCGACCTGAACACCGGCAAGGTGAAGTTCGACGCGGTCCCCGAGTTCACCGACGTCTTCACGAAGATGAAGCAGGTCGTGGACAAGGGCTACGCGAACAAGGACATGTTCTCCGCCACCTACGACATGGGCAACGACCTCGTCGGCCAGGGCAAGGTGGCGATGGTCGTGCAGGGCGACTGGTCGGCGAACGACATCGTCAAGAAATACCCCACGGCGCAGATCGGCATGTTCCCGCTCCCCATCGTGAATGACCCGGTCTACACCTCGGGCTTCACGGCGGCGTTCACCATCCCGCTGAAGGCCAAGCACGTCGCGGCGGCGAAGGACCTCCTCGCGTACTTCGCGACCCCCGAGCAGGTGAAGACCGTTGCCACCGACTGGGGCTACGTGCCTGCCACCACCGACGTGACGGTGCCCCTGGCGCCGTGGACGCAGGATGCCATCGACAACTTCGTGAAGAAGGGCAAGCCCCCCATCCCCGAGATGGGCGTTGCCTCCATGGTCTCCATGGGACAGCTCTCCACGTACACTGCCAACATGCTGGACGGCAGCATGAAGGTCGCCGAGCTGATGCCCGCGTGGGCCAAGTACTTCGCCCAGCAGGCTGCGCTCCGCAAGCTCCCGGGCTGGTAGGCCCGGCGCGGCGAAATCGAGGGCGGCCGAGGCAGGGATGCCGAGAGGCCGCCCTTTTTTTGAAAGGGACCATCCCGATGCTGAAATCGATCTGGGAGCTCCGCGAGTCCCGCACCCGGCAGTTCACGACCTTCGATCCCCGCACCGGGGAGAAGTTCCGCCGCATCGCCCCGGGCGCGAAGGCGGTCATCGCCGAGGCGGAGGGACCGGGCGTTCTCACCCGGCTCTGGTTCACCTTCCCCGGGTGGTTCTGGCAGCACTGGGACCCGGCGCAGCTCGTGGACCCCAGGATCCTCCGTCTCCTCATCCTCCGCGTGTACTGGGACGGCAGCGACGTCCCCTCCGTGGTGTCGCCCCTGGGCGACTTTTTCGGCGTGGGCCACTGCGAGTACCGCCACTGGACGTCCCGGTTTCTCGGCATGTCCTCGGGCGGCTTCTACTCGTATTTTCCCATGCCGTTTTCCTCCGTGCGCATCGAGGTGGAGAATCTCCACGAGTCGATGGACGCGCTCCTCTTTGCCAACATCACCTGGCAGGCGGAGGAGAAGCTTTCCCCCGCGGCCGGGCGCTTCCATTGCTCGTGGCGCCGCGCGGAAAACCCCGGTCCGGATCCTCTCGTCATCCTCGACGCGGCAGGGCACGGGCACTTTGCCGGCTGCGCCGTTTCTCTCCAGGGCACCGAGCCCAACTACCTTGCCTACCTGGAAGCGCCGGAGTATGTGTACGTGGATGACGATGCCGGGGGGACGGCGCCCACGTTCATGGGGACGGGCCTGGAGGACTACTTCAACGGCGGGTGGTACTTCCGCGACCAGGAGTTCTGCGCCCCGCTGCACGGTGTGCCCTTGAAGGACCCGCTGCGCTCCATGGTGTCCATGTACCGCTTCCACGAGGATGATGCCATCACGTTCCGCTCGCGCCTGCGCTTCGAGTTCAGGAACCCGTGGAAGGCCGAGAGGCTGAAGCCGTTCATCGCGACCTCCACCGCGTACTGGTACCGGGAAGGCGCCGCCGGCGTGCCCGCCCTGCCGGCGCAGGCGGCCGAGCTCACCCGGCTCCACCACGTGCGCGACGTGGACCACCAGTCCATCCCATGAGCAGCCCCGCCAGGAGACCCGCGTTGCGCATGTACAACCCGCTGCTGGTGGCACCGGGTCTCGCCCTCTACGTCATTTTCTTCCTCGTGCCGGTGGTCATTGGCTTCTGGTTCGCGTTCACGAACTGGAACATGTACCTTCCCGGCGTGTCCTTCAACGGCCTGGAGAACTTCAAGAGGATGTTCACGGACAAGATCTCGGCGCTCGCCATCCGCAACACCCTGGTCTTCTCGGTCGTGACGACCGTCGGCAAGAACGCCCTGGGGCTGGGGCTCGCCCTGGCGCTCAACCAGGCGCTGCGCTCGCGCAACGCGCTGCGCGCCGTCTTCTTTGCGCCCTCCATACTGAGCTTCATCGTCATCGGCCTCCTGTTCTCCTCCATCCTGCATCCCGACGGGCTCCTGAACAGCTTCCTCGGGGCCGTCGGGCTCGGGGGCATCGCGCAGAGCTGGCTGGCCACCCGCAGCATCGTCATGTACACGATCAGCGCGGTGGAAATCTGGCAGTGGTCCGGGTTCCACATGGCCATCTACCTCGCGGGCCTGCAGAGCATCCCGAGGGAGTTCGGCGAGGCGGTCCTCATCGACGGGGCGGGGCCGGTGCGGAAGTTCTTCTCCCTCACCCTGCCGCTCATCATCGCCACCTTCAACGTCAACCTCGTGCTGTCCCTGATCGGTGGGTTCAAGGTGTTCGAGATGGTCTTCATCCTCACCAACGGCGGGCCGGGGACGGCGAGCGAGGTCGTCAACACCCAGATCTATCGCGCCTTCGGGAACGGGGAATGGGGTTACGGCACGGCGATGAACCTCGTGCTCTTCGCCTTCATCACGGTGATAGCGCTGACGGTGCTCAACCTCCTGCGCCGCCGGGAGGTGGAGCTGTGAGGCGCCGCCGCGTTTCGCGTGTCCTCCTGGCGGTCATCCTGTGGATCATCAGCGTCGTGGTCCTCGTGCCGTTCTGGATGATGTTCATCGGCTCCGTGAAGGACGCGCGTGAGTCAGCCGTGCCGGGCATCGCCCTGCCCACCACCTGGCACTTCGAGAACTACGTCATCGTCTTCCAGAGAGGGGAGATCGGCAGGGCGCTGTACAACAGCGTCTTCATCACGGCCTTTTCCGTGGTGCTGACCGTGGTCGTCTCCGCGGCCGCGGCGCTCTACCTCGCGCGGGTCAACAACCGCGTCACGCGCCTGGTCTACAACTCCTTCTCCATCGGGCTCATCGCGCCCCTCTCCATGATCCCGACCATCAGGCTCATGCAGTTCCTCCACATCCAGAACACCTTCGCCTCGGTCATCCTCCTCATGTGCGCCCTGAACATCCCGCTCACCGTCTTTCTCTGCACGGGCTTCGTGAAGTCCATCCCGCGCGAGCTCGACGAGGCGAGCGCCCTGGACGGCTGCACCTCGCTGGGGCTCCTCCGCCGCGTCATCTTCCCGCTCATGGTGCCGGTGGTGATGACCTCCGCGATCATCGTCTTCATGGGCGTGTGGAACTCGTTCATGATCCCCTTGTACTTCCTCAACAACAGCGCGAAGTGGACGCTGCCGCTGACGGTCTACAACTTCTTCGGGCAGTACTCCCGCGACTGGAACCTCGTGTTCGCCGACCTCGTGATAACGTCCCTCCCGGTCATTGCCTTCTATCTCGCGGCGCAGCGCTACATTATCAGCGGCATGACCGCGGGCGCGGTGAAAGGGTGAGCGAGCCGCCGCGCACGGGGCCCGCCGCCGCGGGCGCCGAGCCCTTCGAGCTTCCGGCCGTCCTGGCGGACTGCGACCCGCCGGCCCCGGGGAGCTCGGCCGCGTCAGCCTTGCCGACGCGGAGAAGCGGGTGCGCGCGGCGTTCCTCGGCCGGGTCTGCGGGTGCATGCTGGGAAAGCCGGTGGAGGGGTGCGCGGACCTCGCGGGGATGCACGCGGCCGGGACGCGTACGGGGCAGTGGCCGCTGCGCTTCTACGTGACCGAATCGTTCCTCGATGCCCTGGGCGGACGACATCCCAGCTGGACGGACACGGTGCGCGAACGCATCCGGTGCGTCGCTCCCGACGACGACATCAACTACACGCTGCTCGCGATGACCGTGCTGGAGAGCAGGGGCGTGGACTTCACCCGCGACGACCTGCGCCGCGCGTGGCTGGCCAACCTCGCCCCCGGGTGGACGTGGGGGCCCGAGCGCGAGTTCCTCTCCCGTGCGGCGCTTGCCACGCGCGGCGGCGCCGAGGATGCAGCCGCCGTGGACGATGCGACGCTGGCCGCGTGGGTCGCCGAGCGCGGCGCCGCCCCCGAGCACTGCGGCGCGGCCATCCGCGCGGACGCCTGGGGGTACGCGTGCGCGGGTGACCCGGCGCGCGCGGCAGCCCTCGCGTGGCGTGACGCGGGCATGACCCACCGCGGCGCCGGCCTCTACGGCAGCATATTCATTGCAGCGGCCATCGCGGCCGCGCCTGCCCTGGCCGCAAAGGGCAGCGACAGGCTTGCCATCTTTGACATCGCCCTTCGCTGCGTGCCGAAGGGGAGCAGGTTCCACCAGGTGATGACCGACTCCCTGGCCATCGTGAGAGCAGCGCCCGACTGGCTGGGCGCTTACGAGAAGATCCACGCGGCCTACGGCCGCTACGGGTTCTGCCAGGTCTACCAGGAGCTGGGCACCGTGATGAACAGCGTGCGCTTCGCGCGCGACGTGGGTGACGGCATCTGCCTGCAGGTGTCGCAGGGGCTCGACACGGACAGCTTCGGTGCGACGGCGGGCTCCCTCCTGGGCGCCTGGTTCGGCCCCGGCCACCTGGAAGCACGCTGGACGCGGCCGCTGCGCAACACCATCCACTGCACGCTGGCCGAGTTCCACGAGCAGGACCTGTCCCGCGTCGTCGAGCGCGTGGGCCGCCTGCCCGGGCTCACGCTCGGCACGGGCGGCGTCGCCGCCCCGCGCCCGTCCGGCCCCCGCTGATGGAGAAGCCGTCCTCACGCACCACCGGCATGCTCCTGACGCTGGGCGCATTCCTTCTTTGGGGTGTCGCGCCGCCTTACTGGCGCCTGCTCGAGAGCGTGCCGGCGCTGCAGATTCCCGCGCACCGCATCGTCTGGTCGTGCATGTTCCTGGCCCTGCTCATCACCTTCCGACGGGGATGGGGAGCCGTCCGCACCGCGCTCTCCGATCGGAAGGTGGTTCTCACGCTCATCGCTACCGCGGTTCTCATCAGCGTCAACTGGACGATCTACATCGTCGGGGTGCTGCAGAATCGCCTTGTCGAAGTAAGCATGGGCTACTTCATCAACCCGCTGGTGAGCGTGCTCCTCGGCGTGATCGTGCTGCGCGAGCGGCTCGGCGTGGTGCAATGGGTCTCGGTCGGCCTTGCCCTCGCGGGTGTCCTCTTCCAGGCGGTGGCGGAGCATGTCATCCCCTGGACGCCGCTGGGGCTCGCCGTTTCCTTCGGCCTCTACGGCCTGCTGCGCAAGACCGTGAACGTGGATTCGCCCACGGGGACATTCCTCGAGACGCTTTTCCTGCTTCCCCTTACGCTGGTCTTTCTCGGCGTGCAAGCCGCGCGCGGCGTCGGCGCGTTCGGCACGGCGAGCCTTCCCGTGAACGTGTTTCTCGTCCTGGCAGGAGTCGTCACGGGTGTGCCCCTGCTCTGGTTCGCCTCGGGCGCGCGCCTCATCCCGCTTTCCCTGGTGGGCTTCCTGCAGTACCTCACGCCGACCCTGAACCTCCTTCTCGGAGTGGTCGCCTACGGCGAGGCTTTCACGCGGAATGATGCCATCGGTTTCGGGCTGATATGGTGCGCCATCGCCCTGTACATCGGCTCCACCACGTTTGTCGGCCGACGGCGAGCGGTGACGCCTTCCGGCTCGAGCGGACCTCTCGCGCCCGGCATGGCTCGGCACAAGCGGCGGCTTTCTTTCTCCCCGTGTGCAAGGGTTTCGAGATCGGCCTGGAGGACCTTTTCGCGGCAATCCCTTCCTGAAACGCCCTGCCGTTGTCCCCACCCCGCCCCGGGTGATAGCATCCCCGCCACATGGTAACGCGCGGTGAAATTCGTGACGGCACAAGGGCTCTCGGGATCGCCGAGGGCGACACTGTCTTCGTTCACAGCTCCCTCAAGTCCTTCGGCCCGGTAGAGGGGGGCGCACCAACGGTCGTCAGCGCGCTCCTGGACGCGGTCGGCCCCTCGCGCGGAACGCTCGTGGCGCCGATATTCAGGGCCTTTTTCACGGAAGGGCCGCAGCAGTCCTGGGACAGGGACTCCTCGCCCTCGCTGATGGGGATCATCAGCGAGACGGTACGCACCTGGCCGGGCGCCCAGAGGAGCGCCCACGCCATTCACCCGATCGCCGCCGTCGGGCGCCTCGCCAAGGAGCTGGCGGGGATGCTGCACGAGACTGATTTCGATTTCGACAGTCCCTGGCAGCGCCTCATCGAGCTCAATGCCTGGATTCTCCTCCTCGGTGTCACCTGGAACAGCGCCACGATGGTGCATGTCATCGAGGAGCGTTTCGAGGTGCCGTATCGAAAATGGGTTGTGCGATCCGGGACCGTGAGCGAGGGCCGGGCTGTCGCGAGGAAGGATTACCGCTTCCTGGAGCGGTATCCAGGCGTGGAGAACGATTTCACGAAGCTGGGCGAGCGGCTCGCTGCGAGGGGCATGGAGCGTGTCGTGAAGATCGGAGAGGCAACGGTGCGCGGCGTGCATGCCCGCGACCTTTTCGATGAATGCCGCGCCGCCGTGATCGGGGATCCCTTCTTCCTGCTGGATGCCGGCGGCAAGGCCGCGGCCGCACCCCATATGCCGCGGCACGGTGAGCACGTCGACGCGTTTGGCAGGCATGTCGCTTCGTTGCTCGAGCCGGAGAATCCGGTATCACGAAGGCTCGCTGAGGTCCTCGGCGTGTGCCGGCCGCTGGGCCAGGGCAGTCCCCGTGGTGTGCAGCGCGAGACACCGGACGGCTTGCTCCTCGAGAACGTGGCCATCCCGGGGGCGCTGCGAGACATCGTTCCCGGCGATTCGATCCCGGGAATGCTTGCCCTGCCGCCGAGGGCGAAGGGGCGCCTGCCCGCCGTGGTTTGTCTCCATGGCACGGGCGAATGCTGGCAAGACCTGATGGAGCGCGACCTCGTCGCCCGAGGAACGAACCACCGCGGGTGGGCGCGCGAGCTCGCTCGCCACGGGTTCGCTTCTCTCGCCGTCACCCAGCGGGGGCACCCCCCGCGGTGCGACGGGTGGGACTGGGAATGGCCCAAGCTCCTCCTGCCCTACGGGAAGAGCGCGCTCGGGCTCATGGTGTCCGAGGTGCTCTCCTGCGTCGCGTGGCTGGCGGCCCGGCCGGAGATCGATCCCGCAAGGATCGCGGTCGCGGGGTACTCGCTGGGCGGGATAGTTGCGTTCTACTCCTTTGCCGTTGAGCAGAAGATAGCCGCGTGCGCCGTGTTCTGCGGCGGCGTCGGGTCTGTCGGCAGGCTCATCCGCGAGGGACAGACCCGGTTTCACAGCGTGTACTTCTACCCGCCGGGGCTTCTCGCCGCCGGGCTGGACCATCCTGCGCTGGCCGGATCTCTCGCGCCGCGCCCGCTCCTCGTTTCTGCAACCCGCGAGGACGCGGGCATGCCCCCCGCTGGCGTCCAGGATTTTGAAACGAGCGCGGCGGCCGCCTACCCGGAGAAGGGCGCGGCGGATCGGCTGCGGATCGTGATGCGGGAGGGGTCGCACTGCCTCTCTCGGGAGGCGATCGACTACGCAGCCGACTGGCTCCCCCGGGTGCTTTGACGCGGGCGCGGTGAGCCGGTGGGGGGAGGTCAGTGCGGCCCGTCGGCCGCGGAAAGCCGGGCTTCTACTTCAGAGAGCCTCGCCAGCCTGATTTCCGGATACCCTGCGAAGTCTTCAGGGTTTTCCGTCACGAGCAGCTCGATCCCCTGTTCCATGAGCGTCGCGACGATGTTGGCGTCGTGGATGCCTTTGCCGGAAATATCCCCCGCGCCCACCAGGCTGCGCAGCCGAAGTGAAACGGATTCCGACTCGTCGCAGAACTGGAGGTGCCGGGTCATCTTCCCGATATTCCCGAGAGCATCGGCGGGGCTCAATCCGAGTCCATTGGCCGCAAGGGGCCGGGTCGCCACGACGAGGTATTCCCGGATCACCTGCCCGCTCGTCGCGCCGGGCAGGCCAACGGAGCGTCCCCGTGCGATCAGCGTACAGGCCACCGTATGAAAGGGCCGCGATTCATCCGTCGCAGACACGAACACGTTCGTGTCCAGGAACAGCGGCTCACCGGCCGGAATCGCCATATATTTCCTCGCGGTGCCACGTCGAGGTCGAACCGGTCCTGACGGTGACTATGTCCAGTTCATCGTCCATGTCGGGCTCCGGCGCCCGGCGGGCGGCCCTTTCCAGGATGTCGCGCAGCTCCCCTTGGAGCGAGCGATGGTTACCCCGGGCAAGCCGCTTCAAAGCCTCGACGGTCTCTGAAGGGACATCCCTGATGTGTATCGCTTTCATACTTGTAGCATAATGCTACCAAAGACAGGTGTCAACTCGCGCGCACGCGGGTAGGGCGCCTATGGTCAGCGGCTCTCCGCGACGGAACGCACGAGCGCCTCTGATTCCGAAAGCAGGATCTCTTCCGCCCCGGGCGCCAGGATCGCAGCCGCTACCCCGTACCCGCCGTGCGCATACTCGGCCGCCGGCGGCACGTAGGAGAGGTACCCGTTGCCCTCCTCGCAGACGAAGAGGCGCTGACCAGGGATGCGACTGCGCAGCCCGATGCTGTAGGAGTGGAACGGCTCCCCCGGAAGGCCCGCGAGGATGACGTCGCCAACCCGGACGGCAAACAGCGGATGAAGGACGGTGGATGCCGTGAGCTCGGCGAGACTCATCCCGCACCAGCCGGAGAGGTCACCATCGACGAGGTAGCGCAGCCGCTCGACGCGCTCCGACGCGCGCTTCACGTCGCGCAGCGGTGTGGAGCCTGCGCGCTGGCGGGCGAGCTCGGCGCGCGCCGCTTCCAGGTCGCGAGCGGCCTGTTCCGCCGTCGCGGGCAGGTCGTCGCGGAGAGGAAGCGTCGCTGTCCGCGTCGCCGCGCGCACCACGCCGGGCTCGCTCCACTGCGCCCGGCCCAGCCCTTCGAGCAGGAGCCCCGCCACCCGATCACCGGTGCTCTCCGCAAGGGCCCGCGATTTTTCGACCACCATCGGCGCCTGGTCGCCGCAGGGACCCGTGAGGAAGAGCGAGGTACCCCCGAGCTCTCGTGACAGGCGACGGCGGACGTAGTACGGGTAGTCCCCGCTGTGACCGGCGGGGGTGTTCGCGGTCACCGGGTGCGCGGACCACCGGGCAATGGACCCTATTGGCTCACCGCGGGCCGCGCGAAAGAACAAGCCCTGGACGAGCGGGTCGACGGGCCCGTCCAGCACAGCGTCGGGAAACCGTGCAGGGACGGCGGCGGGCCATGGCCACTGCCGGTCGCGTTCATCGGGGAGCGTGCAGCGGACCGCGACCTCGGGTCCGGCGTACAGGCCCCGCACGGCGGCATCCAGCAGCCGCGCGCATCCTGCCTTCCCGCCCGACAAGGCCTCGAAGCCGAACCAGAACGTGAACGCCCCGGCGTCACGTGTCTGCTTCCTGCGGTTGAAGAGACCCGGGGGGTCCGGCCGGACCTCGACGTACGCCGCGAGCGCCGGCCGGGCGGCGCCCCGCGCCGCATCGACAGCCCGCACGAACGCCGTGGACCAGAGGTCCAGGTTGTAGATGCCGGGGCCTTCCGGCGGGGCGCCGTGGTTCTGGGTGCAGAAGACACCGACCGCTTCCATCGACATGCCGACATGCCGCGCGATGAGCTGCCTCAGCCGCGTGCACGTCGAGGTCCACATGCCGCAGACGTCGGCCACGGCAATCACCGCCGTGCTGCCCCAGCCGTCTTCCGCGTAGAACGCGGTGACCTCGATCCCGTCCAGGAGGGGAGAGGGGGTCTTCCATGATCCCCAGAGGCTGGCCGTTGCGAAGCCCACGCGGACGAGATCACGAGGTGTCACGTGTCATTCCTTTTACCGCGACGGCGAGCGTAGTTCCGCTCGCGAGGGAGCACAAGAGCCCGCCGGCCGCGGCCGCCCCGGGGCTCCGGGCCGGGGGCCTCGTCCTTGACAGTCGGCCCGCACAGGTCTACAGGGGAATGATGAAGCCGGCTGTGAGACACCTGCACACGAGTCTCGGGCAGCTCGACGAGGCCGCGGCCGGCATCATCCTCGCCCACGAGCATGTCTTCGTGGACCTGCGCACTCCGGATCACCCCGATCACGGGAAAGCACGCGCAGCTGACGTTGTCGAGGTCATGACCCCCACGCTGCGGGACGCGCGCGCCGCGGGCGTTGGCGTCATCGTCGAGGCGAGCACCCTCGGCGTGGGTCGGCGCGCGGACATCCTGGCCGCCGTGTCCAGCGCGGCCGGCGTGCCCCTCCTCCTGCCCACGGGCGTCTACCGGGAACCCTGGATTCCGCGCTGGGTGCACGAGGCGAGCGAGGCCGCCCTGTACCGGTGGATGCTCAAGGAGCTTACGGAGGAGATCGAGGGAAGCGGCGTCCGCGCCGGCTGGATCAAGCTCAGCGCGGGTGACGACGGGCTGACCGCGAGCGAGACCAAGGTGCTGCGCGCCGCCGCACGCGCGGCCGCGGAGACGGGATCCGTCATCGGCAGCCATACCATCCGCGGGCGTGTCGTTTTACAGCAGCTCGGCATCGCGGGCGAATACGGCCTGCATCCGGATCGATTCATCTGGATCCACACCCAGGCGGAAGAAGACCGCGGGCTCCATCGCGAGGCCGCGCACCGGGGCGCATGGCTGGAATACGATGCCATAGGAACCCCGGGAACCGACGAGATGTACAGGGGACTGGTCATCGACGCCATCAGTGCAGGCCTCGCGGCCCGGGTGCTCCTGAGTCACGACAGGGGCTGGTATGACCCGGCGAAACCGCGCGGCGGGGAGCAGAAGCCGTACACGTACCTCGTGAGGACTTTCCTCCCGATGCTTGCCGATGCGGGCCTGGGCAGGGACATGATGGACCGACTCGTGAAGGCGAACCCGTTCGCCGCGTTCTCCCGCGGGCAGTGAAAGGGTGGCATGTATTGACGGTACATCGAAGAGACAGTATGTTCGATATGTGAAGACCATCACCGTGAATGTCAGTGAGCCGGTGTACCGTGATTTTCAAGAGTATGCGCGGCAAAATGATCGAACAGCATCGGAGATAATCCGGGAGGCAATGGAGGATTTCCGGTCCCGAAAGATCAACCGGCAGACCAGCCTGCGCGAGCTCAGGCCGGCGTCGGTCGGACGGGTGCTTCAGCCCTTCACGGGAGCAGATGACATCCTCGACGAGCTGGCACATGGTCAGGGCCGTTGACACCACTTTTCTCGTCCAGCTCGAAGTGAGAGAAGCTGCAGGGCACGAGAAGGCTCGCGCATTCCTGGACAGCGCCGTACTCGCGCCCGGCAACCCGCTTGCGCTCACTCCGCAGGTGCTGGAGGAGTTCATTCATGTCGTTACCGACCCGCGTCGATTCGAGAAACCGCTCGACGTGGGCGAGGCCCTGGACAAGGCAGACACCTGGTGGCGCGCCGCGGAAGTAAGGCATCTCTTTCCCGACTCCCACGCGGTCATGCTCTTCATGGAGTGGATGCGCGGTCTCCGGCTGGGCCGCATGCGGATCCACGACACCCTGCTTGCGGCAACCTGCCTTTCGGCGGGCATTACCGAGATCGTGACCAGCGACAGGCAGGGATTCGAAGTTTTCCGGGCCCTGGCCGTCTGCGACCCTCTCACCTGGGCCGGGGAAACCGGCCGCGCCTAGTACACCATCGTCATGATGGAATGCTTCTGTCCCGTGCACTCCGCGGTGCCGTGCTGCGTCCGCAGGATGAACGGCATGTCGAAGTCCCCGCTGTTCATGACGACCACGACGATCTTCCCGTCGGGCCGCCGCGCGGCGGTCACCTCGAGCTTGTCCGTGTACCGGCTTGACCCGATGCGCTGCGAGCCCGGAACGATGAAGCGGGAGAAGTGCCCCATGTAGTAGTAGGAGCTCTGGAAGCTGAGCTGCCCGGTCCGGGTGTCAGCGATGATCGGCGCGTTGCAGAAGTTGCCGACGTGGTTCGGGCCGCCCCGCTCATCGAGAAGAAGATTCCAGTCACACCAGCCCGCCGTCCAGTGATTGAGGCTGCCGATGATATCGTGCGCGTATCTCTCGCCCGTCTTCCACGTGCCCATGCCGGGAAGACCGTCGCATCCTTCCGTGAAGAGCAGGACCTTGTCGGGGTAGAGATGGTGGAAGGTCTCCAGCTCCTCGAAGTGGTCCCCCGAATACCAGTGAACACCGCTGCCGGTGATGTACCGTGAGGCGGCCTTGTCCGAGAAGATCACCTGGCCGCGCTCGACCACGCGTTCCCGGTTGTGGTCCCACACGAAGATCCTGACCGCGCCCAGCCCGGCTTTCTTGAGGACGGGGCCGAGGTGCTTCTTCACGAAGTCGCGCTCTTCCTCCGCCGTGTACACGCAGGAATCCCAGGTCTGCGTTGCCTTGGGCTCGTTCTGCACGGTAATGCCCCAGAGCTTTATCCCTTTCGAGGCGTAGACCTTGAGATACTTTGCCACGTACCGTGCCCACACCTCGCGGCACCCTGGCTTCAGCTTGCCGCCCTGGTTCATGGCGCCGGTTGTTTTCATCCAGGCGGGGGGGCTCCATGGCGAGGCGAACAGGGTGAGACCGCCGCCTGCAATCTTCTGCGCTGCCTGGATGAGGGGGATGAGCGCCTTCTCGTCGCGGGCAACGGAAAAGGTCTTCAGGGCAGTGTCGGCAGGATCGTCGACGTACGCGTAGTTGTCGAGGGAGAAGTCGCAGCTGTTGATGTGCGTGCGGCAGAGGCTGTACCCGTGTCCCTTCCTGGCGTCGAAACAGGCGGAGAGCACCTGCCTCCGGGCGCTTTGCGGCAGCTTGTAGAACGTGTGGGCCGCTGCCTCGGTGAATGCCCCGCCGAATCCCAGGATCTCCTGGTAGCGGATCTTCTCGTGGACATTGACGACCTGGTTCTCCACCTCGGTGTTCGCGGGATCAAAGGTCACCGGCTTCTTCTTCGTGATCCTGTCACCGGTTCCCTCCGCGGTGAGGAACACTTCCATCTTTCTGGACGTCCTTGCCATATGCCCCCCGGGTTTGCGTGTGTTCCAAAGGATAGACACGTCAAACCTTCGGGCGCAAGGGGACCAGGGCGCCGCCGCGAGCAAAGAAAAGGCGCGCCAGCCACGGGGGCGGCGCGCCTGGTTGAGCGTGAGTCGCGGGATTCGGCCCGCGGCGCCTTACAGCACGGATCCGACGAAGATCACGAATGCGACGATCGTGACCACCACGGCGCCGAACGCGCCAAGGACGACGATCATGCTCTTCTTCATGCCTTGTTCTCCTTTCGTGCAGCCGCGTCGCGGTGGGCCGCGTAGAGGTTCGACAGGTCGTCGAGCCCCAGCCGCAGCAGGTCCATCGTGCGGAACAACTGTGGAAGGTCGCGGCTGACGAAGCTCTGCCTCTTCAGCTCGCGCGTGGTCTCGTACGCGGTCTCCCCGAGGAAGAATCCGATTCCCCTCTGGTTGTGGATGATCCCCTGGTCCTCCAGGTAGCCGTACGTCCGCATGACCGTGTTGGGGTTCACCTGGATGCTCTCCGCGAGCTCGCGGATGCTCGGGATCCTGTCGCCGGGTTTCCACAGCCCGGCGAGGATGTTCTCGCACATGAGATCCGCGATCTGGAGGTAGATCGCCTGGTTCTCCCGGAACTCCATGGCTACACCTCCGCCTCGCGGAGGCGGAAGTACGCGGCCAGCCACATCACGGGGGCGGCGATCCACTGGAACACGACGCAGATCGTCCGGAACACCATGAGACCGGCGTCGGCGGCCGTGCCCCGGCCTGAAGGTTTCCCCCAGGCGGTCCTGGTCGAGGTTGAAGCTCCACCCGCCCGAGAAGGCCACGTTCGTTGCCGCGTGGTGCACCAGGTGGGGGAAGAGGAAGATCCGCGCCGCCACGACGCCGATGATCCCCGCCGCCAGGGCGAAGATCATCACCCAGAAGGCGGTCCGCACGAGGGCGAGCTTGCGGAACCAGATCGATCCCAGCAGGACCACCGACTGTGCGGGGATGTAGATCAGGACGTCGTGGAGCACCCGCGCGTCCAGCGGGTTGAAGAACCCGTGGCCGACGCCGAAGACGAGGAGGCTGAGGCCTTCCGCGGCCGCTGCCGCAAGGGAGAAGAACAGCGTCACTCCCACGCCGAACCCGACCGCCGTCACCAGGAGCTTCGTCGTGAACTTCTCGAAGATCGAACCCGGGAGGGTCAGGTAGAAGATCCCGCCGCCGTTCTGCCCTATCTCGCGAAAGGCGAGGCTGGTGACCACGAACCCGCCGATGAAGAGCAGGTTCTGGAAGAAGCCGAGGTAGAAATCGCCTCCGCTCATCCTGACGTTGGCGCCCGAGACCATCATGCCGAGGGACGTGAGCAGGGAGATGACGATGAGCGCCGCTCCCACCGCGGCCATTGCGATGAGCAGGCTTCGGTATCCCGTCACCAGCTCCCTCAGGAGGAGCTGCCCGAACCTCCGGGGGCTCCAGAATCCCATGCGTGCCGTCGCTTCCATTGCTTCCATTACAGGGCCTCCTTTGCCGCGCCTGCCGTGCCGAACAGCGTCTGCACCTTTTCCCGGTTCGTCGTGACGGCGTTGAACAGGGTCTCCAGGTCGATGTTGGTTTCCTCGGTTCCCGTGTTCTCGCGCACCACCGCCCATCCGCCGAGCGTCTTCTCGGCGTACAGGACCCCCGCGTCCCGCGGCTCGTCGCGCTCCACCTGGGCCGACAGCTTGCGCGCCGCCGATTGCAGAGACTGCTGGAAGATGATCTTCCCGTCGTCGAGGATGATGATGGGGTCGATCAGGTTCTCCATGTCCCGTACCTGGTGCGTGGAGATGAGGATGATCTGGTCGGTCGCTCCCGCGCGGGCGAGGAGCCTGCGGAACTGGCTCTTCGACGGGATGTCCAGGCCGTTTGTCGGCTCGTCCAGGAGCAGCACCCTGCACCGCGTGGCGAGTCCGAACGCGACAAGGAACTTCTTCTTCTGCCCGTACGAGAGCTCGCTCAGCTTCCTGGCGGTATCCAGCTCGAACTCGCGCACGTTCTCGCGGAACGCCGCGGTGCTGAACTTCGGGTAGAGCGGACCATAGAGCTTCTCGAACAGGTCTCCCGAGAGGGCAGGCACGTGCAGCTCTTCGGAGATGAAGAAGATATCCTCCAGCAGGCGCGCCGGCCGCCTCGCCGGGTCCAGGCCGAGGACGCTGCACGTCCCTCCCTGGGGCAGGCGGAGCCCGCTGATGATCTTGAGGAGCGTTGTCTTCCCCGCCCCGTTCTTGCCCAGCAGGCCGTAGATGTTCCCGGGGGTGAGCCCCAGGTCGAGTCCCTTGAACAGCTTCCCCTTCTTGTACCCGAACGACATGTTCGTGATCTGGATCACTGTCGTCCTCCTTTCTGGTATACTAAGTTACTAATACACTAAATATGTAACACATGGAAAGGGCGGTGTCAACACCTTTTTTTCGATTTCTTGGACGATGCCAATGCAGGCTGCGTTGAACATGGAACGAGTCCGGGGTACGATGGCGGCACATGAGCGACCGCATGCGGCCTGTTCCCTTCCGCGAGCTCCTCCTGCGGATCGTGGCCGAGTTCCGCGCCAAGGGCTCAATATTCGACATCCCCAGGGAGCACTTCTGGGTGCCGCGACAGCGGCGCGCCGCGCGCATCTTCACCTCGGAAGCTGCCAACCCGGTTGGCCCCGCCGCCGGGCCTCACACCCAGCTCGCGCAGAACATCGTGGCAGCCTGGCTCACCGGCGGGCGTTACATCGAGCTCAAGACGGTGCAGAAGCTCGACGCGCTGCAAATAGACAAGCCCTGCATCGATGCGGCGGACGAGGGCTACAACGTCGAGTGGTCCACGGAGCTGAGTCTCGAACAGGCGTATGACGAGTACCTCAAGGCGTGGTTCCTCGTGCACGCGCTTCCCGCGATGGTGGCCGGTGGACCGGGCACGGGGGCCAGCGGCTCTGCCACGCTTTTCAACATGAGCGTGGGATACGACCTCGCGGGGATCAAGAGCGAGCCCATGGACCGCTTCATCGGCAGGCTCATCGACTCCGGCAGGGAGCCGCTGTTTGCCCGCTACCAGGAGGAGCTGGCATCCCTGGCAGTCGGCGCGGACAGCGCCGCACGCGTCCCCCGCGCATCTGCAGCTCTGTCACCCTTTCCACCATGCACGGCTGTCCCCCCGGCGAGATCGAGTCGATCTGCGCGTACATGATCGAAGAGAAGAGGCTCGATACGCTCGTGAAGCTCAACCCGACCCTGCTCGGGCATGAGAGGGCCAGGGCGACATTGCAGAAGCTCGGCTATGGGTACGTGCAGCTTTCGCCGCAGGGGTTTGCGAAGGATCTCTCGTACGCTGATGCGGTGCCGATGCTCACACGCCTGCTGGCGCTGGGGAAGAAGAAGGGACGGCACTTCGGGGCGAAGCTCTCCAACACGCTGGCCGCCGCGAACACCCGCGGCGCGCTGCCCGGCGCTGAAATGTACATGTCCGGCCGCGCGCTCTACCCGCTCACCATGACGCTGGCCGGCGACCTGGCGCGCGACTTCCAGGGCGCCCTGCCGATGTCATTCTGCGGCGGCGCGGCGTCGTGGAACATCGGGCCCCTTCTCGATGCGGGCGTGCGCCCGATCACCGTTGCAACGGAGCTGCTGAAGCCGGGCGGGTACTCCCGCATGACGCAGCTCGCCCGGGAAGCGGAAGACCGCGCGGCTGCGTGGAGCACGGGGCGTGTGGACTTCCGCAGGCTGGCCGAGGCGGCAGCCGCGGCGCTGCAAGCCCCGCGGTCGCGCAAGGACTTCCGCGGGACGCGCAGGGTGAGCGTCGAGAAAGCGCTCCCCCTCTACGATTGCTTCGTGGCGCCGTGCATCCATGCGTGCCCTATCCACCAGGACGTGCCGGAATACATCCACCTCGTCGGCGAGGGGCGGCACCGGGACGCGCTGGACGCCATCCTCAAGCGCAACCCGCTGCCCTTCATGACCAGCTACCTCTGTGACCAGAAGTGCGCAGG
Source organism: uncultured Spirochaetota bacterium (assembly GCA_963768665.1). Lineage (GTDB taxonomy): Bacteria > Spirochaetota > Spirochaetia > SZUA-6 > Fen-1364 > Fen-1364. The sequence continues at coordinate 248,622 of CAVYIU010000015.1, forward strand.
CAACTGCACGCGCCTGGACTGGGAGGGTGCCCTGCGGATCCGCGACGTGAAGAAGGCTGCCGCCGAGGGCGGCTACGCGGCGCTGCTCGCCGACGGCGGGCTGGCCGCGCACCAGGCGGCGCCGCGCGGCGTGAAGGCGGCCGTGATCGGGGCAGGCCCGGCAGGCCTCGCAGCCGCCTGCTTCCTCGCCCGCGAAGGGTTCGAGACGCACGTGTTCGAGCGGGAAAAGGAAGCGGGGGGCATCGTCCGCTACGTCCTGCCGCACTTCCGCATCCCGAGGGGCGCGGTGGAGAAGGACGTGGCCCTGGCACGCGCGCTCGGTGTCGTGTTTCACTTCGGCGAGAAGGGAACGCTCTCCGTCGGCGCCCTGAAGGCGCGCGGCTATGCCCACGTCCTTGTCGCGATCGGCGCCGAGAAGGACCGCGACGTCGGCATCGAGGGTGCCATCGATGTCCTGTCGTTCCTGCGGGCCTTCAGGGCCGACCCCCGGTCCCCGCGGCCCGGCGAACGGGTGGTCGTCATCGGGGCAGGGGACACGGCCATGGACGCGGCGCGTGCCGCGAAGCGCTGCCGCGGCGTCCGCGAGGTGAGCATCGTCTATCGACGCAGCGAGCGCGAGATGCCGGCATCACCGGATGAGTATCGCTCCGCGAGGGAAGAAGGCATCGTGTTTCACTTCCTCCGCGCCCCGGTCCGGTGGTCGGCGCGGGAAGGACTGGTCTGCTCCGTCATGACGATGGGAGCGCCTGACGCAAGCGGGCGCTCCACGCCGGTGCCGACGGGCCAGGAGGAGATCATCCCGGCACACGCGGTCATCACCGCTGTCGGCGCCGAGGTCGACGCGGACGCGCTTACCGCCCTCGGGGCCGTCGGAACCGGCGCGGTGCCGGGGGCGCCGCTGATCGGCGACGCCCTGCATGGGCCCGAGACCATCGTCAAGGCCATCGCGTCGGCACGGGCCGCCGTGGACGCCGTCTGCGCCGAGGAAAGCGGGAGCTGGGCGCCCGCGTGGCGTCTGCCCGCGGAGGACACCGTTCGGCTGCGGGCGCTGCGTGACCGCGTACGGCCTCCCGCGCCGCAGCCCGCGTCAGAGTCGCGGCGCTGCCTCGGCTGCCGGGCGCTGTGCCTGAAGTGCGTGGAGGTCTGCCCGAACCGGGCCAACACGACGGTCCGCGTTGCCGTGAAGCTGGACGACGGGTTCCTCGACGACCTGCAGATCGTCCATCTCGATGCGCCGTGCAACGAATGCGGCACGTGCGCCACGTTCTGTCCCTGGGAAGGGAAGCCCTACCGGGACAAGCTCACCGTCTTTGCCTGCGAAGAGGACTTCCGCGACAGCACCAACCCCGGCTTTTTCCTGGCAGGCGGCCGCGGCCTGGTGCGTTCGGGCGGCGTGGTGAGCACCCTCTCCTGGAACGCGAGCGGCGGCGCGCAGGCGGCAGGGGCGGACGACAAGACGCGGACGCTGATCGACGAGGTCGCGCGGAACAACTCCTGGCTGCTGGGAGGGATGCCATGATCGTTCTGAAAAACGCAACGCTCGTTCACCTTCACCCTGCCGAAGTGACGCCGGGCGTCGAGATCGTGCTCGACGGCACCGTCATCCGCGCCGTCGGTCACGGGGTCGCCGAGGGAATCAAGGCGGAGCGGTCCATCAACCTCGCCGGCAGGGTCGTCATGCCGGGTCTCGTGTGCGGGCACGACCATTTCTACTCGGGCCTCTCCCGCGGCATCATGGCCCGCATCGCGCCGTCCAGCGACTTCGTTTCCACCCTGCAGAACCTGTGGTGGCGGCTGGACCGCGCGCTGGACGAGGCGAGCGTCCGCGCGAGCGCTGCCGTGTGCGCGCTGGAAGCGGTGAAGGCCGGCTGCACTGCCGCCATAGACCACCACGCATCGCCATCATTCATCCCGGGGTCTCTCTCGACGATGAAGGCCGCTTTCGAAGAGGTCGGCCTCCGCGGCGTGCTCTGTTACGAGACCACGGACCGGAACGGCGAGGAAGGCATGCGGGCCGGCGTGGCTGAAAACATGCGCTTCGCACAGCTCGTGGAAGGAGAGAAGGCGTCCCGGGGCGCGCAGCGCCTCGTGGAAGCGATGGTCGGCGCGCACGCGCCTTTCACGCTTTCGGACGAATCCCTTGCGCTGCTCGCCGAGGCCGTCGCGAAAAGCAAGCGCGGCCTTCACATCCACGTGGCAGAGGACGCTTTTGACACGTCGCACTCCCACAGCGCCTACGGCCGCGACCCGCTGCGAAGGCTCGACGAGGCGGGCCTGCTGTCCGACCACGCCATCATCGGCCACGGGCTGTTCCTCACCCCGGAAGACCGTGAGATCCTGAACGGGCGCGGAGCGTTCCTCGCGCACAACAGCCGCTCGAACATGAACAACCACGTCGGCTACAACAGCGAGCTCCCGCACATCAGGAACGTCGTGCTCGGCACCGACGGCATCGGCTCCGACATGCTCGCCGAGGCGAAGTTCGCCTATTTCCGCCACCGCGACGCCGGCGGCCCGCTCGGGCCGGGCGCATTCATGCGCTACCTGCAGGCAGGCAACGATCTCCTCCACCGTTCGTTCGGGGAGAGCTTCGGCCGGGTGGAGCAGGGCTACAAGGCGGACCTTGTGATCCTGGATTACGATGCACCCACGCCGCTGGTGCGCGAGAACGTCGCGGGACACGTGATCTTCGGCATGGGCAGCAGGGACGTGAGCTCGGTCATCGTCAACGGAAGGTTCGTGATGGAAAACCGCGCCTTCGCGATCGATGCAGGCGCCATCTACGCGCGGGCGCAGGTCGCCGCCCGTTCCCTGTGGAGGCGGATGGACGCGCTGTAGGACGCGCGAAGGGGGGCGCCGCGCCCCCCCGGACTTCTAGATCGTCGGCAGAAGGTCCGCCACGACGAATACCATCCCGATAGTGAACACCGCGACCGCGGCCTCCGCGGCGACCCCCACCACGAGCGGTTTCACGCCTGTTTTCACCATGTCAGCGAACTTCGTTCGAAGGCCGACGCCGATGAAGGTGAACTGGAATGCCCACTCGGAGTAGTTCTTCATGGCCGCGACCTTGCCGGCAACGTAGCTGTGAGCGCTGCCTGTCGGGAAAACTGCGAGGAGCGCGCTGAAGACGATGGACAGCCCGAGGAAGCCGAGCACGAACTTGGGGAACTTCTGCCAGAGGAAGAGACCCTTGCGGGTCACCCCCGCCGCCATGCCGCGGCGCGAGTACCACATCGCGAAGCCGAGGATAACGAATCCCATGAGCGCGTTGCGGCAGAGCTTGGCCAGGGTGGTGTAGGCGAGGGCTGCCTTCGAATAGATCGCGCCCGTTGCCACCGCCTCCGCCGTGTTGTCCACGGCAAGGCCTGCCCAGACGCCGAACGCCTTGTCCGACATCGCGAGTGCATGACCGATGAGCGGGTAGGCCACGAGGGCGGCCGCCCCGAAGATCAGGATCACCGCGATGGCGTAGCCGGTCTGCTCCTTCTCCGCCTCGATGCTGCCGGCCGCCCCCATGATCGCGGTGACGCCGCAGATGCCGACGCCCACGGACAGGAGCGTGCCCAGCTTGTCGGGAAGCCTGAACAGCCGGGAGATAAGGCCGACGAACGCTATGGAGAAGAGGATCTCCACGACCACCATGGCAAGGCCCATGCCGCCGAGGCGGGCGACGTCGGTGACGAGGAACCGGGCTCCCATCAGCACGATGCCGACTTTCAGGAAGAACTCGTAGGAACCGATGCCGGGGGCAAAGACCTTCGGCAGGGGAACGAGGTTGCCGATCAGGAGCCCGCCCACGATGGCCACGATGACCGTGGATGCCAGGGACTTGCCCCACGCGACCGTGATGATCGACTCGAGCCACTTGGCGAGAAACCAGCCGCCGATGGCGAGCGCGGCGAGGAGCAGGACCCCGGGCGCGTAGCGGAGAATTGCGTCGATGGTTCGCTTCATCAGGTGATTCCTAGAACGGCAGGGCCGGAAGCCAGAGGAGCACGAGACCCGCCACGACAGCACCGGTGATGACAGCCCACCAGTCCAGGGAAATGACGGCCAGACCTTTCTTCTTCTCCATGACCTCCTCCTTGGGCGCCATTCTTCGGGGGCGCGGAGCGCCCGTCAACGGAGGACGGTGTTTTCATGGAGATTTGCAGTGCCGATTGTGCGGCGGGGGCTCGATCCTCCCCGTCGGGCCGGATATCCGAACGAACTATCCGGTTCGGTCAGCGCCGTTGCGGCGAGGTGCCGGCCGTGAGCCGCGCCGGCGGGCCCGTACGTCCAGGCGCTCGTCCCGCTGGCGGAAACGCAGCCAGCGCTTGAGGCCGCGCTCGATGAGCATCATCACGTCGTCCGTGAGATCCTCCGTGGACAGGCCGCGCGCGCTGAGGGGAAGCGACGTGAAGATGGCGAGGAGCATGCCCGTGGGGTTGCGGAAGAGGCTGGTCCGGAAGACGCCGCGCCGCGTGCCCTCGGCGAGGATCTCGTCGACGAGCGTCTCGATGCGCTGCAAGGAGGCCGTTGCCTCTCTGCGCGCGCTCTTCCAGGCCGGGGTAGAGGTAGCGCTTCTCGCCGGTATAGATGCCGCGGAGGATCTCGTTGCTGCGCAGGCTGAGGGTGGTGTAGCGGAAAAGCGCCTTGAGGCGGAACAGCGGGGAGCGGAGGCTGTTGACGTGCTTCTCCACGTCGTGGATGCCCTTCTGCTCGATGGCATCCAGGATCTCGGAGTAGAAGGCCTCCTTGCTGGGGAAGTAGGTGTAGAAGCTCCCCATGCCGAGTCCCGCCGAGCTCGTGATGTCCTTGATGCTGACGTCGCGGTACCCGTGCTGCGCGAACAGGCGCTCGCCGATTCTCATGAGAGTGCCCTTGCGGTTGACATCCATGATCTCCTCCCGATGGACCGGATGCGCGCTTCAAATATCCGGTGCCCGCCTCCCTGGAAGAGACCCGGACACCCCGCGGCCGCTGGAAATGCTCCGGAAACGTGCTATTTCCAGCCTCGCGCGCGCGTGCCATTGACAGCCCGGGCGCGCGAAAAACAGTCTGTGCACAGAGTATGAAAGCACCGGAGAAAAGCAAGCACGCGCCGCGCACTACACCCTCGTCTGCCCTGTCTGCGCGGGGCGCTACGAGGACTCGCCGCACGACTTCCTCCTGGCGTGCCCCGAGAAGCACGCCCCGGCACTCCTGCGGGCGGAGTACAGCGAACCCGCTTCCTGCCGCACCCCGAGAACTCCGGCGTCTTTCGCTTCTCCGACTGGCTTCCCATCCGCCGCACCCTCGCCGGGGCGGCAGGGCCCGTGGCCTGGCGTGCGGACGAGCCTTGGGCAGCGCCTGGGGCTGGAGAATCTCTACGTCATTTTCAGCGGCTGGTGGCCCGAGAAGGGCGCCTGCATGGAGACCTGCACCTTCAAGGAGCTGGAGGCCCAGGCGGTCTGCGGCCGGATTCCGATCGGCTGGGAGTCGTCCCTGGTGGTCTCCTCCGCGGGCAACACGGCGCGCGCGTTCCACCATGCCTGCACCCGCTACGATGTTCCCGCGCTGATCGTCGTTCCCAGCCACTCCCTGCCGCTCCTGTGGACCACCTCGCCCCGCGAGTCGTCCGTGCGCCTGGCCGTGCTGGACGGCGGCGCTGACTACACCGACGCCATCGAGCTGGGCAACGGCATTGCCGGGACCGAGGGCTACTACTCCGAAGGGGGGCCCGCAACGCGGCCCGCCGGGACGGCATGGGCACGACGGTGCTCTGCCGCCGTGGAAGCGGCGGGGTCGATCCCCGACCACTACATCCAGGCCGTCGGCAGCGGCACGGGCGCCATTGCCGCGTGGGAGATGAGCCTCCGCCTCGCGGAGGACGGCCGGTTCGGCGGGGCGCACGATGCGCTGCACCTCGCGCAGAACGCGCCGTTCACGCCCATGACGGACGCCTGGGAGGCCGGCGCGCGCGCCCTGGCCCCGGATGCCTGACGGCCGCGAGCAGGCGCTCGCGACATCCGCGCGCAGGTGCTGGCGAACAGGACACCCGCCGTACTCCCTCGCGGGCGGGCTGTATCGACGCCCTTCACGACACGGGCGGGTTCATGTACCGTGTCACGAACGCCGAGGCGGAGGCGCGCCGGTCGCCTCTTCGACGAGTGCGAAGGGAGCGACATCGACCCCGCGGCGGAGGTGGCCGTCGCGTCACTGCGGGCAGGCCGTCGCCCTCGGGCGGATCGGCAGGCGCGACGTCGTGGCGCTGAACATCACCGGCGGCGGACGCCACCGTCTCGAGCGGGACAGGAGCACACGGGCCTTGCGCGCCCATGCCACCGTCACCATCGAGCAGAGCTGCGCGCCGACGGCGCCGCCCGCAGCCTTGCGTCCCTGAAGGAGGCGCCGCGTGAACGATCTCTTCGACAAGTGCAGGACCGACGGCGGCTACTTCGGCGCATTCCGCGCCCGCCGGGGACACGTACTTCTCGCAGCCCATCCTGGAAGGCACGCCCCGGCCCGCGGATGAAGTTCCGGGGCAAGGACGTCATCATGTGGGCCGTCAACAACTACCTCGGCATCGCCGGCCGTCCCGACGTCCAGGCCGCCGCGGCGGAAGCGCTGCGCCGCTACGGGCCCGAGCGCGCCCATGGGGTCGCGGATGCTCACGGGCAACACGGACGGAGCACATCGAGCTGGAGAGGAAGTTCGCCGCGTTCTGCCGGCAAGGCCGGCGTCGATCGTCTTCAACTATGGCTACCTCGGCGTCCTGGGCACCGTGTCCGCGCTCGTCGGGCCTGATGACATCATGGTCATCGATTCCCTCTCCCACGCCTCCATGATCGACGCCACGATCCTTGCGAGCGCAGGCCGGCCGCTTCCGCCCGTTCAAGCACAACGACATGAATGACCTGGAGTCCCACCTGAAGGCGGCGGACAGGACCGCAAGGGCGGCATCCTCATCATCACCGAGGGCGTCTTCGGGATGAAGGGCAACCTGCGCGCGGCTTGCCGACGTCGGTCGAGCTGAAGGAGCAGTTCGGCGCGCGCCTGTTCGTCGACGATGCCGCACGGGTTCGGCGTCATGGGAAGGACAGGGCGGGGCACGGGCGAGCACCTCGGCGTGCAGGCGGGCATCGACCTGTACTTCGGCACGTTTGCAAAGGCGTTTGCCGCCATCGGCGGGGTGACCGCCGGGTGAGCGATGACGTGGTGGAATGGGTGCGGCTACAACGCGCGCTCCAACGTGTTTGCCAAGGCGCTGCCCCATGGTCTACGTGAAGACCGTGGAGAAGGCGCTGTCGATCATCCAGGAGGAGCCGCAGCTGCGCGACCGCATGTGGGAGGTGGCCCACCTGCTCCAGGGGGGCTGGTCGACCTCGGCTACGACATCGGGAACACCGAGTCGCCCATCACGCCCGTTTACGTCATCTCCGGCGACGAGAAGACGGCCATGGCAATGATCTCGTTCCTCCGGGAGGAGTTCGGCGTCTTCGTCTCCGCGGTGACTTTCCCCGTCGTCCCGCGAGGCGTTATACTGTTCCGCATGATTCCCACGGCTGCCCATTCGAACGAAGACGTGGACACGACGGCTGACCGCGTTCCGCGAGATGCGGGACCGGATGAAGCTCGATCTCACGACACGGCCCTCGCTCCTGAACAGATGAGGGCTCTCGTCACCGGCGCATCCCGCGGGATAGGGCGAGCCATCGCCCGGGCGCTCCTGCGCTCGGGTGCCGAGGTTGTCGGCACGTCACGCAATCCTGCGTCCATCCCCGCGGCCGACCGCCTGGAAGGCATACGGTGGGTGGCCCTCGAGCTCCGGGACCCGGCGAGCATCGAGCGATGCGCGGCCGCGGCGGGAGACATCGACGTCCTCGTCAACAACGCGGGCGGCAGCCAGGTCGGGCCGGTCGAGGAGCTTCCCCTCGAGCGCATGAAAGCGCTGTTCGAGATGAACCTCTTCGGCACGATACGGCTGACACAGCTCGTGCTCCCCGGCATGCGTGCCCGGCGATCGGGGTCGATCATCGCCATCGCTTCGTTCGCGGCGGTGAGCGCCGGTCCCGTTCATCTCCGCGTACGCGGGGACGAAAGCCGCGCTCGTCGCGATCTACAGCAGCATGCGCCACGAGGTGGCCCCGTGGGGCATCCGGGTCTCCGTGGTCGCACCCTTCGACGTGCACACCACGCTCCCGCTGGATGTCGGCTACACGGAAGCCTCGGCGTACCTGCCGGCCGTGCTCCGCGTCCGCGAACGGCGTGATCATACGATTGCCACGGGCCCGGATCCCTCGGTGATCGCCGAGGCGGTCATGCGCCTGGTGAAGGCGCGCAGGCCCCGGTTCTTCCTCGCGGCAGGCCGCAATGCTTGGTACCTGTCGTTCCTGGCGCGTCACCTGCCCGAGAGGATCGTTCGTTCCCGCGTGCGGAAAAGATTCGGGCTGCCGAAGCCATAGCAGTGGGATCCTCGCGGGCCTACGCGACGGTCCCCTGGAGCTGCTGCCACGATTTTTCCAGCGCTTCCTGGAACGTCTCCAGGGGCTGGGCTCCGGAGATGCCCCACCGCTCCTCGATCACGAAGAAGGGAACCCCCGTGATGCCGAACCGCGCGGCCCGTTGCTCGTCGTCGCGCACTTCGTGCTCATACGCGTCGCCGGCCAGGGTCTTCTTCACTTCGACAGGATCCAGGCCCGCTTCCACGGCGAGCGGCACGAGAGCCTCAGGGTCGCCGATGGAGACGCCCTCGGAGAAGTATCCCTTCATGAGCCGCTCGTGCATGGGCGCTGCCAGGCCCGCGGCCCCTGCCAGGTGCACCAGACGGTGCGCCGCCAGGCTGTTACCGGGCCGCGCGAGATCCAGGCGCCAGGACAGGCCTTCTCCCTCGGCAAGACTGGTGACCCGCGCGTTTGCCGAGCGCGCGTCTTCCACGGACATGCCGTACTTCCGTGCCAGCATGTCATCCAGCGACATGCCGAGACCCGGGGGCGCGTCGGGATCCAGCTCGAAGCTGCGCCAGGTCACCTCCACCGCATCGCGGTGCGCGAAGCCCGCCAGCGCCTTTTCGAACCGTCTCTTCCCGATGTAGCACCACGGGCACACGACGTCGGACCAGATCTCGATTTTCACGAGGACCCCCCAGCGCCTTTTCGAGGTCGCGCGTGAATGCATACACATGGAAAACCATGGAGTCAAATCGTGTGCTCCGCTTCCATGAACACCCTCTTCGACACCAGTCTGCCCGAGCGCGCGTGGACTACGATCGCCGCCCAGGGGTTTGAAGCTCCCGTGCCGGGTGCGCTTTTCCGAGGATCCCGCAAGCCATGCTGCGGCGTTCCGCTGGGAGGGATCGGGACCGGCTGCGTCGACATCGATGCTTCCGGGGCCTGGGGATACAACTCCATGTTCAACGGCTACACCTTCAACACGGACTCGACGCGGGTCCCGCGCGTCGCGCCAAGCCTGTGGCCGATTCTCGGTCTCGCGGTGGACGGCCAGGTCTGTGTGCTCGCCACGCAGGAGATCGTGGACGGCGGGTTGGTCCCGTGCTGCACGGAGCCCTTCGTCATCAGCGCAAAGGCAAAGGCGCGCGAGCCCGTGAAGGTGCTCTGCCAGGACATCAAGGGAGTGAAAGCCGCGCAGGATATCATCTATTTCGGGCATTACCCGGTGGCTGACATTGAGTACATCACCGATGCGCCGGTCTCCGTCGGGCTTCGCGCCTGGGCGCCGTTCATCCCCGGTCCCGGCGCGGAGGTGAACTCCTCTACCAGCATGTACGCGTCCCGCTTCCGCTCCGCGCTCGAGGTTGCGCGCAGGATGGCCGCGGACCACGGGGCGCTTCTCCGGCGGGTCCTCTCGTGGCTCCGCGAGTTCTATGAATCGTTGAAGGCATGCAACAGCTACGTCATGGGTCCGAAAACCGGCAACGGCGGCCCGGTTTCCATGCCCACGAAGGGGCCGAAATCCGGGTGGTTCGAGTTCATTGACTGGGACGGGATCTGCGCGCACATGGGCGGCATCCGCCTGGCGCAACTGCAGATCATGCGCCGCCTGGCGGAGCACGTCGGTGATACGGCGTACGCGGAAAGGTGCCGCGCGTGGTTCAAGGAGGGAAGTGATGCTATCGAGAAGGAGCTGTGGACCGGCAGCTCCTACCTGAACTTCGTGGTGAAAGAAACCGGCCGGGTCTCGGACGAAGTGATGGCCTACCAGAACGTCGGACAGTGGATGAGCGCCTACCACGGGTTCGACGGCGTGTTCGATCACGCGCGGGTGAAGACGGCGCTGGCGACGGTGAAAAGGATCAACATCCCCATCACCCCGGCCGCGGGCGCTGCAAACTTCGCCCGGCCGGACGCGAAGCTCGTCGACGAGGAGAACAAGATCGCCTTCTACGGGAGCGCCGCCCTCTTCGTGGCCGAGGCCACGATGCTGGGCATGGTCTTCATGATCGAAGGCCAGCGCGACTACGGCATGGAGTTCATCCGCAAGTTCCAGCACAACAACGCCCTGGTGCAGGGCCACCAGTGGGACCTTCCGTGCATCATGCGCGGCGACACAGGGGAGCGGAACACGGGCACCGACTACTACCGGAACATGATGTCATGTGGTCCCAAGTTGCTGCCCCGGCCAGATGCCGCGGTGCGAAGTACCCAAGGGAGAGGGTTCTGGAAGACTTCGTTTGTTCGAGTGATATCCAACGAATGATCTGTCGACCCTCGTGATTTTAGGGAGCGTGGTGCAGGTCGTGGCCACCAGCGGAGGTCGGTGGAAGATCGAGAACGAAGACATCAACCTGCGCTCCATGATGGAGGGATTCCACCTGGCCGATCCCGGCGGATAGGTGCTCACAGCGCTTTCTGGGCAACCGAGGTCGACCTCAAGCCTCTCCCTCTATCAACCCGCCCGCCTGAGACCGCCGGCGTTTCCGAAAACGCCCGAAGCCTGCACGACCGGTCCGACCTCACCGCCTCCGGCAACTCGCTCTGGCCCCTGCAAGGCATTCAGGCGACATTCGCTGTCGGGGATCATGTTACTGCCATCGTTCGAGATATCGGGGCGCAAACGCCTGCTCCACGATGAGGACCGCTGGACAGACGCGAAAAAAGTTGACAGCCATCGGGGACGGTGCTAAAGTCGCTGATCACATCCTCAAAACACGGAAAAGGGAGGCACACATGAAGCGAGTACTGGTTCTGGCAGCGCTCTTGGTAGCGCTCGTGCCGTTCGCGTTCGCCGCGGGGACCGATTACGGGAAGCGGGTCGACGGCCCCAACTTCTGGATGGCGAAGTTTGACCAGCCGGTCACCATTCACATCGTGAACCGGCCGATCGCCGACACGCCGTTCCTCGCCGGTGATGACCCGACCAAGAACGAGTGGACCCGCGGCATCAAGGAACACCTCAACGTAGACATCGTCACGGACTGGCTGACCGACTCCCAGGGGTATACCGAGAAACTGAACCTGGCCATTGCGTCGAAGCAGCTGCCCGACGTCTACCGGGCCAACAACGCCCAGTTCGCCCAGCTGGTACAGGCCGGGCTGACGGCGGACCTGACGGACTACCAGGCGAACAACCTCTCGACCATGGTGATGAATATCATGAACGCGGCACCCGTGGTCACCGCGAGTGCCAAGGTCAACGGACGCCTCATGGGGCTTCCGACCTACGGCTACGGGGACCTGTGGAACGTCTACGATCTCTGGCTGCGGAACGACTGGTTGAAGACGACGGGATCTGCCCGCTCCCAAGAGCATCGCGGACCTCGAAAAGATCATGGACGCCTTCATGAAGGCTCATCCGGGTGCCTACGGCATGGGCGTCTCCAAGACCCTCGACGAGGTGTTCTGGCTGGGCTCGGCCTTCAACGCCAAGCCCAGGATCTGGATTGCAGGACCCGATGGTTCCATCGTCTACGGCTCGGTGCAGCCTGAGATGAAGCCGGTCATCGGCAAGTTCGCCGAGTGGTACAAGAAGGGCTATCTGCGGAAGGACTTCATGTCCCTTGACACCCATGCCATCATCGGTGATATCGCGGCCGGGAAAACTGGGCGTCCACATCTGTGGCGCAACTGGGCGGGCTGGAGCTATATCGACGCACGTGAAGGCGCTCGGGATGGACGCCTATATGGCGCCTTACGAGATCCCGACCGTGGATGGCAAGCCCGGCATCTTCCCCATTCCCTTCGACAACTCCGAATACATCGTGGTCAACAAGGACAGCAAGAACATCGCTGCGGTGCTGAAATGCGTCAGCTACGTGAGCTGGATCGCCATGGAAGCGACCATGCAGGGCGCCATGACCCAGGCCCAGGTCGATCGCTACCTTCTGGGCGGAGAGGGCCGGCACACCATGATGCCCATCGAGCTGAACGACCCGTACGGCAACGGCCCCGCCATGGTCGAATGGGCCCACAAGATCGCTCTCAACAACTACCAGATCACCGAGCCCGCCATGACCGCGGAATGGAAAGCCGAGTATGCGCAGGCCGCTCCCTGGTGGAGAGACAAGAGCGTCGACGGGTACGGTCGCTGGATCCAGCAGTACTTCCCCATGTCTTCCGGCTGGCTGAACTGGCAGGTGATCAAGCAGGGCCGCTACGTGCCGACGAAAGTCACCGGCGCCATGCCCGATGAAGCAGACTTCCTACGGCACCACCCTCGACGATCTCCTCGTCGAAGGGTTCACGAAGATCATCGCCGGCACGCAGCCGCTGTCCTACTTCGACACGGTGGTTGCGCAGTGGAAGTCGTCCGGCGGAGATGTGGTCACCAAGGCCGTGAACAAGATGTACGGCAAGAAGTAACGAGCGGACGACGGACGGACCAGGTGAACCGCCTGGTCCGTCCCCTCCTGTCATCTTCTTCAGGCCCGGAGCTGCCATGCAATCCAGATTCCAGAGAACGCTGTCACGGGAAGGGCCATACTACGCGCTCATCCTGCCCGCTGTCGTCGTCGTTTTCATCTTCAGCTACATCCCGCTCTACGGCCTCGTGATTGCCTTTCAGCGCTACAATGTGGCCCGCGGCTTCTCCTCCCCCTGGATCGGGTTCGCCAACTTCCGCCAGATCTTCTCCCAGGTCCAGTTCACCCGGACCATCAGCAATACGATCTTCATTGCGGTCATGAAGATCATCGGTGGCATCATCGTTCCCGTCACCATCTCCCTGATGCTGAACGAGATCCGCAACATCCGCGTGGAGCGGTTCTTCCAGACCCTGGTCTACCTTCCCTACTTCCTGTCCTGGGTCATCCTGTCCGGCGTGTTCATCGACATGCTCTCCCTCGACGGAATCATGAACAAGGGGGTGATGCTCTCGGACTCCAGCCCATCCAGTTCCTGGGGGACGCGAAGCTCTTTCCCTGGGTGATGATTCTTCCGATGTCTGGAAGGGTTTCGGCTTCGGCACCGTCGTCTACCTGGCCGCCATCACGAGCATCGACCCCGGCCTGTACGAGGCCGCCGTGGTGGACGGCGCGGGACGCTGGATGCAGACCCGGCGCATCACCCTTCCCCTCCTGGCCCCGACGGTCGTCCTCATGACGGTCCTCTCGCTGGGGAACGTGCTCAACGCGGGCTTCGACCAGATTTACAACCTCTATTCGCCCATCGTCTACTCCACGGGCGACATCATCGACACCTTCGTGTATCGCCTGGGCATCCTCCAGGCCCAGTACTCGGTAGGCGCGGCGGTAGGGCTGTTCAAGTCCGCCGTATCGGCGGTGCTTATGATTCTGTCGCTTTTCCTTGCCGACCGTCTCGTCGGCTACTGGGTGTTTTAGCCATGAAGACACTACGACTTTCGCCTGCGCGGACGCTGTTCATCGTTCTGAACTACTCATTCTCGTCGTTGATCGGGCTCACCTGCGTGGTCCCCTTCCTGAATCTCCTGGCCATTTCGTTCTCGAATTCCGGCGCCGTGGCGGCGGGGAAGGTCATGTTCTGGCCGGTGGGCTTCACGACGGCGGCGTACGAGTTCGCCCTCAGCAACGGCAAGTTCTTCCCCGCCCTGCTGATTTCCCTTGAACGGATTGCCCTGGGCGTCTCCGTCAATCTGGTCTTCATGATCATGGCCGCGTATCCGCTTTCGAAGAGCAGGGCGCAGTTCAGGGCCCGCAACATCTTCATGTTCTATTTCGCGATCACCATGATCATCGGCGGCGGCCTCATCCCAACCTACATACTGGTCACCAAGCTCGGACTCCTCAACAGCCTCTGGGCCCTGGTGCTGCCGGGGGCCCTGCCGGTGTGGACCATGATCATCCTGATGAACTTCATGCGGACGATGCCCCAGGAGATCGAGGAAGCCGCGCTTGTCGACGGCGCAGGGGTGATCTACCGCCTCGTCAACGTGCTTCTGCCCCTCCTGAAGCCCGCGCTGGCGACCGTGGCCCTCTTCAGCGCCGTAGGCCACTGGAACGACTGGTTCAGCGGCCTCATCTACATGCAGAGTCCGTCGAGGTATCCGCTGCAAACCTACCTCCAGGGCCTCCTGCTCAAGATGGAAGAGATGATGCAGATCGCCGGCGTCGATTACATGCGGCTCCTCTCCATGTTGAGCGTCAGGACCGGACGGGCGGCCCAGCTCTTCATGGGCGCCCTGCCCATGATGGTGCTGTATCCCTTCCTCCAGAAGTATTTCACCAAGGGCCTAGTAATCGGCAGCGTAAAAGGATAGAGTACCGACAGAGATCAATCCCTTCCTCCCTGCGAACAGATGAGCGCGGGTGCCCGGAAGATGCGGGTCTCTGGCGCGTAAAACCGGACGCGTCGATCGGCAAGCTTGCTGACCAGCTCGTTGGCGCGAACGGCGCGCTCGGTTTTCACTCGGTCGACCTGCTCGGCGGTCATTCGAATCCTCCTGGGAGGCCGCGGGCCCCCAACGGCCCCCGGTGGCCCCCCGGGCGGGGGGTTTGTAGAAGGGTGCCATCGGCTGTAGTGCCCCCCGTCCGTTAAGCCAACGCTGTCTGTTGTTGAGGCCGATACTCCGAATCGACCGGTTTGCGGGCAACGAGGAGTATCGCTATCTACTCAAGAAGCTTGATTTGGTGGAGGAGAGGCCTATTTCAGACGGCGCAACGGCGACATTCTAGAGTGATCGCCACATAACAAATCCTTGAAGCTGACACCTTGAAGGCCGGCTGGGACTGTGGCTGCATGGGGCTATCGCAAGCGTCGCTTGTGGATTAATGCGGCGGTGCGGCCTAACTCTATGTTCTGGGCCATCCCGGCGATGGTCCTTGGGACCGATCTTCCCGGTTTCTGTGCGTCGGGCGAATATATCGATTCGTTCATCAAGGCGGGTGGGGCTCCGCGCGCGGCGACCGCCAATAGCGTCAGCGGCGTTGCGTATAGCGTTCCTCTTGACGACCAGGTTAAGGTTACACAATGATGATTGAAACGCTAAGGATTGCATTGGCCCGGCGCCAAGGCCGCTTCCAGGACGCAGTCAGCCCAGACCCAGCAGTCCTGGGGCATGCTGGCCCAGGGAACCGGATCGAAAATCGACGTGATGGTGTGACGCGAGAGGGGGCGGCAGCCGCCGCCCCCTGTCATTCCTTCCCTGCGCGCATCGCAGAGAACGCGGCGCGTGCCCTCTCCACGGTGAGGGCAATATCCGCTTCCGTGTGAGCAAGCGACAGGAACCAGTTGTGGTGAGGGTGGAGGAACACGCCCCGGCGCGCCATGGCCGCGCCGAACCGCTGGTTGAGATAGAGGTCAGGATCCTCATCGAACGTCAGGAAGGGGATGGCAGCAGGGCCGCTGACCCTCGCGCCGAACCCTGACTCCCGCCCCGCCGATTCCAAGCCGTCCTTCAGGAGAGTGCCCAGTTCCGCGAGCCTCGCCGGCCCGCCGAGTCTCCGCGCCTCGTCGAGTGTCGCCATGGCGGCCACCATCGGCGCGGCCGACATCCAGTAGGTTCCCGTGATGAAGAACGAGGCGGCGGTCTTCCTGAGCTCCTCCGTCCCCATGAGCACCGAGATCGGGTATCCGTTGGCCAGGGCCTTGCCCATGCACCAGAGGTCCGGCGTGGCGCCGAACAGGACGTGCGATCCCCGTTCGTGGAGCCGGAAGTTCGCACGGATATCGTCCATGATGAACAGCGCGCCCTCGGCCGCGCACAGTCGCTGCACCGTCTCGTAGAAACCGGGCGCCGGCAGGACCTGCCGCGCGTAGGTGGGATGGTGGTACGGGGTGAGGATGACGCAGGCGATGCGTCCGCGCTCGGCCTCGAAGACGCGCTCCAGCCCCGCGGTGTCGTTGAAGGTGAACGTGCGCATGTCCCGGCGCTCGTCGGCGATGGCCGGGAAAAGGTTCGAGCCGCACCAGTTCGCCGCACCGTGATACGCCCCGGATGCCATGATGGCGACGGGTTTCTCCGTGCGCACCCGTGCGAGGGACACGGCCAGGCTGGTGGCGTCGGTCCCGTTCTTCGTGAAGACCGCCCAGGCGGTTCCGTCGATCAGCCCGACGAGGCGCTCGGCGAGATCGACCATGACAGGGGCAGGCTGGTCCAGGAGATCCCCGTTGGAGATGCGTGCCTGGGCCGGTCCATCGACCTGCTTGTTGCCATAGCCCACGATCTGCGATCCGAACCCGCAGAGATAGTCGATGTATTCATTCCCGTCGGGGTCCCACATGCGGCAGCCCTCGGCCCGCTCGATGTAGTAGGGATACGCGCCGGGCACCGCGAAGCCGGGCGCCTTCGAGCCGTAGATCCCCCCGGGAATGACCTTTGCCGCGCGCTCGAAAATCTGGCGCGATTTCGCGATGCGATCCACGCCGCCGGTCCTGTCGCTCATCGTGATGCCTCTTTCTTCACGCCCACGGCGAGATACTCCCCGAGCCGGTCCAGCACGCCGAACATGCCCTGCACCAGCGGCAGGAGACCGGTCACCGTCACCTCGCCGGCGCCGAGCGCCACGACGGCGGCGCGCCGGCCGGACAGGACCGCCAACGCGCTTGCCGGGTCGGCAAAGGCCAGCCGCGCGCTGGGCGGCTCGGGCGCGGCTGCGGTGGCCGTGATCCGCGCCCCGCGCTTGACGAGGCCGAGGGAGAAGGAGCCGGGCGCCGACACGGCCACCGAGCCGTCGGGCATGTGGGACAGCCGCTCGGCAAGCGCGCGGTCGCTGCTGCCGACCGCCGCCAGGCCGCGGAGGGCGGCCACGGCCATCAGCCGCGCCCGGGCCGCGGCCGGCACCGACTGGTCGCCGATGAGGGCCGCGGCGCGCGGGGCGGCGGCGCGGAAGTACGCGAGCGCGGCGCCCATGCCCGGGCCCCGGGGGATGGGGATCGGCGTGCCGCCGCCGCCCGACAGCGCGCGGGCGCACGCGGCGGGCCCCGCGAAGCGCAGCGTCAGCGACACACCGCCGCGGGGCGGCCGTTCGCCGCCCGAGAATGCCTCCACCGCGAAGGCACCGCCGTCACCCGGACGGCGGCAGGAGACGAACGCCGGCGGGCACCCCGGGCAGGAGAGCTTCAGCACGAACGGCCGCCGCGCCTTCGCCATGACGGCGGGATCCACCGCCGCGGCCTCGGCGGCGAGGTGTGCCGCGACGTCGAGCCGGAACCGGGCAAGGACGTGCAGCTCTGCCGGCAGGAGCACATCGATTGTCTCGCGCATGGGGTGACTATAGCGCCTGCCGGCTCCCCGTGTCACGCCGACGCCGACTTCGCCGGGCTTGACGAGAGGCGTCGCGCGCACGATGTTCGATGCATGGAGGAACGCGCATGAAGGCTGTCGTCTGGGGGGTGCTGTCCGTTTCGACCCACTATCGCCAAAGGGTGCACACGTATCTCGCCCGCTCGAAAATGGTGGACCTCCGCGCCATCGCCTCCCGCTCCGCCGGGAAGGCGGCGGCCGAGGCGAAGTCCCTCGGGATTCCCCAGTCGTACGGGAGCTACGAAGAGCTCCTCGCGGACAGGAGCATCGAGGCGGTGTACATCCCGCTGCCGAACCACATGCATGCCGAGTGGGTGAAGAAGGCGGCGGACGCCGGCAAGCACGTGCTGTGCGAGAAGCCCTTTGCCATGAGCGCCGCCGAGGCGGCGGAGGCCATCCAGCATGCCGAGCGGCGGGGCGTCCTGGTCATGGAAGCGTTCATGTACCGCTTCCACCCCCAGTGGGTGCGGGCGCGCGAGATCATCAGGGCCGGGGAGATCGGGCAGGTGCACGCGGTACACACGCTCTTCAGCTACATGCTGAAGGATCCCGGCAACATCCGCAACATCCTCTCTGCCGGCGGCGGGGCCGTTCCCGACATCGGCTGCTACGCCGTCTCCAGCGCGCGCTTCCTGGTCGGCCGCGAGCCGCGGCGCGTGGTGAGCCTCGTCCAGCGGGACCCCGCGCTGAAGACGGACATCCTCACCTCCGGAATCTTGGACTTCGGCGGGGGAACGCGCTCCCTTTTCACGGTGGGCACGCAGAGCACGCCGCGCCAGGAGGTCGAGGTTCTCGGCTCCGGCGGGACGCTCACCGTCCACCTGCCGTTCAACGCCTACCCGGACGTCCCGCTGCAGCTCTCCGTCAGGACCAGCGTCGGCACCCGGACCATCGACAATCCCGTCTCGGACCAGTACGTGGAGATGTTCGAATCCTTTTCCCGCGCCGTGCGCGAAGGGACCAGTGTCCCGACGCCGCCCCAGGACGCCGTGGACAACATGAAGGTCCTCGATGCCCTGTTCCGGTCGGAGACGTCCGGCGCCTGGGAAGCCGTGGGATAGGCCATCACGCCCGTGGCGCGGTTCGACCTGGTCGGTTTCGACGGTGACGACACCCTCTGGCACAACGAGCGCCTCTTCGTCGCGGCGCAGGACCGGTTCAAGGAGCTCCTGGGCAGCTACCTGCCGGTGGAGGGGATCGACGATCGTCTCTACCAGACGGAAGTGAGGAACCTCCCGCACTTCGGGTACGGCATCAAGGGCTTCGCACTCTCCATGATCGAAACCGCCGTGGAGCTCACCGATGGCCGCGTCACGGGCAGCGACGTGCACCGCATCATTGCGCTTGCAAAAGGGATGATGGCAGCCGAGGTCGAGCTCCTCCCCCATGTCGCCGAGACGGTGGAAACCCTGGCGAAGCGCCACGAGCTCATGCTCGTCACCAAGGGCGATCTTCGCGACCAGGAAAAGAAGATCGAGCGCTCCGGTCTCGCGCGGCATTTCCGGGCCGTGGAGATCGTGAGCGACAAGAGCCGCGAAAGCTACGCCGCTCTCCTCAGGAAGCACGGCACGGTCCCGGAGCGCTTCCTCATGATCGGCAACTCGCTGCGATCCGACATCCTCCCGGTCCTCGCCATGGGAGGGTGCGCCGTGCACATCCCCTACGAGCTCACCTGGACGCACGAGGTGGCCGACCCCCCGCCTTCGGGTCACCCGTGCTACCACGCGCTGGATGACATCCGTCTTCTTCCCGACCTGGTGCGCCGGCTGGAGAACGGCGCGAAGGCCGCCCGGTGAAGACCGAACTCCTCTGTCATACCGATGCGTACCTGAAAGAGTTCGATGCCCGCGTGGTCGATGGGGATCCGTCCGGCAGGTGCGTTGCCCTCGACCGGACCGCCTTCTACCCCGGCGGCGGCGGGCAGCCCTGCGACAGCGGCACGCTGGGCTGCGTCCCCGTCACGCGCGTCTTCCGGAAGGGCGACGTGATCTGGCACACCCTCGACGGGGCGCTCCCGGAACGCGGTACCGCGGTGCACGGCGTGATCGACTGGGACCTGCGCCACCGCCTCATGCGCACGCACACGGCGTTTCATATCCTCTGCGGCGTGGTCTGGCGTGACTGGAAGGCACAGGTCACCGGCGGCAACATGGAGCCGCTGCGCGGCCGCATGGATTTCGAGTTCGAGACACTCCACGCGGAGCTCGTCGGGCAGATCGAGGAGCGCGTGAACGCCGAGGTCGCCGCTGCCCGTCCGATCCTCGTCCGCGTCCTGCCGCGCGCGGAGGCCTTCCAGATACCCGATCTCATCCGCACGAAGATCAACCTGCTGCCCGAGGGAATCCAGGTGGTGCGCATCGTGGAAATCCAGGGCCTGGACCTGCAGGCCGACGGCGGCACGCACGTGGCGAACACGCGCGAGGTGGGCCGCATCAGGGTGGCGGGCTACGAGAGCAAGGGAAGGATCAACAAGCGCATCAAGCTGGAAATCGGGGACTGAACGCCCGCCTTCGCCGCCGATCGTAATGCCCTGACGGCGACGGCGAAGGTGGTGCCCCGTTCCCTCAAGGGGTATTCGAGTTGAAGCAATCCCGGTAGATCCTCCACGAGCCATCCTGTTGACGCTTCAGGATGGTGAGGAACTTGCCATCGACCAGTGTCTTCACGCCCGTGCTCTTGTTGGTCAGGTTCTGGGTATAGACGCCGCGCGAGTAGGCCCAGGGACCGTTGATGGTTATCTCGAGTGGATTGATTGCCATGACCATGTCACTGGCATCGACCCGCGCCTTCCATTGCGCCGGCACCTCTGCATCGAGCTGATCCTTGGGTCATGGTCGAGATGACCCTGCAGGCCTGGGAACGGCTCGGCCGGGTCATGGACGTGCGCGTGGCGCCGCTGCTGCATCGTCGAGGACGGCTCCGCACCGACCTGATGCAGCCGATCGAGGCGAGGGAAGACCTCGTCCGCGCCTTTCACCTTTACCTCGCAGGCGGGAACCACAAGGGCGCCATCGATGTCGCCCTGACACCGACCCTCGAAAACCCCTGGAACCATGTATGGATGTCGAGCGTCGGCGGCGGGGGGAGGGGAGTTGCGGAGCTGCGCGAGCGGGCATTTGCCCTCGCCGCGGCTGGCTCCCGGGACCATGCCATGCTGCTTCAGCAGCGCGGCTCGCGCGCGGACCTCGGCGCTGCCTTGGACCTCGCGCGCTCGGCCGGAGACGGGCACCTTGAGGCAAAGGCGCTGGCGCAGCTGGCCTACCACGAGCTCCTCGCGTGGGATTTCGAGGCGTCAGCGCGGTGGCTGACGCTTGCGGAAGCAGCAACCGCGCGCGAGGGCGACCATGGTCTTGCACAGGCCTGCGCATATACCCGGTACTGGCACGGCCTGTTCACCGGCGATGCCTCGACTTTCTCAGCGGCGACGCGAGACCTGTTCGACCTCGCTCGACGGACACGATCCCTGCGCGCGCGATCCACCGCGCACAGGTGTGCCGCTGTTCGAGCGCTGAAGCGGGGCGACTGGAACGAAGCCCGGCGGCAGGCCCGGGAAGGGATCACCCTCCTTCGATCATCCGGTCCCGTGTTCAACCTGCACGAGTGTCAACAAGCACTCCTCGAGGTCGAGCTCCAGACGGGACACTTCAAGGCGGCCCGTGCCGTCCTGGAATCGGCCGCCGCGATGGGAGTGGCACTGGGTGGCACGGACATCCGCTCGACGCACCTCGGCGCGCGGGTCACCGGTGATGCACGCCTGTTGCCGGCAGCCGCCGCGTCTCTTCCTTTCCCTGATCCGGCAGGCTCCCTCGTCACCTTCGTGACAGGTGTGCCATTCTCCAGCGCAGAAACCGCCGCCCTGCAGCAGGACCCTGTCGCGGCGCAGCTCTCCTATGAATGCCTCTGCACCTGGCAGAGCCTTTCCCCGAGCTGCTCCAACGATGCACTTCTCGGCCGCCTCTGCCTTGTCATCGACAGGGGCGAGGACGCCGTCCGGCATTTTGAACGCGGCGCGGCATTCTGCCGCCGTGCCGGCTACCTCCCTGAGCTGGCCTGGATCCTGCTGGATTTCGCGCAGACCGTTGCGCGTCGTGGCGGGGTCGGTGACCGTGAACGCGCGGAACAGCTTTTCGAGGAGGGTTTGTCGCTCTGCCGGGAGCTGGGCATGAGCCCCTTGCGGAAGCGGTTGGTTGCGGCGAAGCAGGCACTGACCGGAGGTGTGCATCGCTGTCGGTCGCGCCCCGACGGCCTCACGCGCCGCGAGATCGAGGTCCTGCGGCTGATTGCCGGAGGCTACACCAACGCCGAGATCGCTGACCGCCTGGTGGTCAGTACGTTGACGGTGGCAAAGCACGTCCACAATCTGCTGGACAAGACAGGAATGGCCAACCGAGCGGAAGTGACCGCATGGGCCGGGAGAGTCGGGCTTCTCGATGCCTGACGTTGAATCGTAGCGCTGGAGATCGGGGACCGAGGCAACCTGTCGTCACGCCACATCGACGCCGAGCTGCCGCAGGTACGCTTCGCAGACACCGAAAACCCGGCGCAGATCTTCGAGGGCGTCCGCGAGATCTCTCCTGGAGTAGGACTGGAACGGGAGTCCACCCGGCAGGCCGTTGGGATAGCGGGTCGGAATGTAGAATCGATCGAGCCTTTTCGACTGTTCTTCGACTTCCGCGAACGAGGGGGAATGCGCGCGAAGCTCGGCGCATGCGTCGAAAAGGGAGTGCCCGTAAACGTGCCGGCTGCCGGCTGCGTACAGGCAGGATTTCAACGCCTTCTCGCCCGCCTGCTGAACGACGAAACATCCCTTGTCGAAGAACCGATCCTCCTGCAGTACCCACTGGACAAAGTGCAGGTCGTCGAGAGCCTGCCGGTACCAGCGTCGTGCCTCGCGTTCAGTCTCTTTCATAGAGAACCCTGCCCGACGCGACCGCGTCCTGCACGAATGCCCGTGTTGCCATCAGTTCCGCGAACTCGTCCGGGGTATAGGCGAGAATGTCCACGCCTTTCGGGAGATCCCATGCCATGTAGAGCTCACGCAGTCGGTCCATGAACCGCTTTTCCGTTTCGTAGACGACAATCAGGTCGATGTCACTCTCGTCGTCCGCGGTGCCGTTGGCGTGCGAGCCGAACAGGATGATCCGGCGGGGGTGAAAGCGCTCGAAAGCCCGCCAAACGCCGTCGCGAATTTCGGTGTCGGTGAGCACTCCCGCGCGCATGGCTCGATCGTACTGGCGCCCCGTGACGCTGTCAAGAAAAAGCTCACGCGCTGCGTGCCGACGCAGTGGCGCGGGGACCCGACGCAGTGGCGCGGGGACCCGACGCAGTGCCGCGGGGGGCTTCGCGCGCGGAGGCGAGGAGGAGCTTCAGCCGGTTGAGCTGGTTCACCTCGCTGGCACCGGGGTCATAGTCGATGGCGGCCACCGTTACTTCGGGGTGGCGGCGGCGCAGCTCGCGAATCATGCCCTTGCCCGTGACGTGGTTGGGCAGGCAGGCAAACGGCTGGATGCAGGCTATGGCGGAGACCCCTCCGTGGATCAGCTCGATCATCTCGGCGGTCAGGAACCACCCCTCGCCGGTCACGTTTCCCAGCTGCACGATGCCGTCCACACCGCGCGCGAGCTCGTCGATGGAGACAGGGGCGCTGAAACGCTCCGAGCGCGCCAGGGCACGCTTCTGCACGACGCGGAACATCTCCATCGCGCCGATGGCCACGCGCGAGAGGAGGACGCCCTGGAGGCTCCCGGCAAGCTTCCGGCGACGGAACCTGTTTCCGTACGAGGCATAGAGCAGGAAGTCCACCAGGTCAGGCACGACGGCCTCGGCGCCCTCGGCCTCGATGGCATCGACGATCCCATTGTTGGCCGTGGGGTGGAACTTCACCAGGATCTCTCCCACGACGCCGACCCGCGGTTTGCGGGGGCCCTGCAGCGGCAGGGTGTCGAAGTCCTTCACCATGGCGCGGATGGTGGCGTGGTAGCGCGTGAACCCGGGCCGCTTCAGCGCTGCGTTGCAGCGGACGGTCCAGGCGTCCACGAGGCGCTGCGCTGCACCCGGCACCTGCTCGTAGGGACGAACGCGGTAGAGCATGCGCATGAGAAGGTCGCCGTACACCATCGCCATCATGCCGCGCTTGAGGAGGTCCAGGGAAACGCGGAAGCCGGTGTTCTTCTCCAGTCCCATGGCGTTCAACGAGATCACGGGAATGTGATCCATGCCGGCGTCCACCAGCGCCTTGCGCAGGAAGGCGATGTAGTTCGTCGCCCGGCACCGCCGCCGGTCTGCGTGACGAGAAGGGCGGTCTTCGAGAGGTCGTACTTTCCCGAGCGCAGCGCCGCCATCATCTGGCCGACCACGAGGATCGACGGGAAGCAGGCGTCGTTGTGCACGTACGTCAGGCCTTCGTTCACCGCGTCCCGGTCGACGTCCGGGAGAACCGTCAGGTTGTAGCCGGTAAGGCGGAAGGCGTGTTCCAGCATCCGGAAGTGGATGGGCGACATTTGCGGGGCGAGGATCGTGTAGTCCTTGCGCATCTCCCGCGTGAACGAGGGGCGCCGGCGCGGCGCGGCCACCAGGCGGGGGATGCCGACGGAGTGGCGCGGCGTGCCGACGCAGCGGCGCGGCGTGCTGCCGGCGCGCCGGCGCGCGTCCAGCGCCGCCTTGAGGGACCGCAGGCGGATGCGCACGGCGCCCAGGTTGGACTGCTCGTCGATCTTGATGACGGTGTGGATGCTGCCCTTGTTCTCGAGTATCTCCTGGACCTGGTCGGTGGTGACGGCGTCCAGCCCGCAGCCGAAGGAGGTGAGCTGCACGAGGGAGAGGTCGTCACGGCCGGCCACGAAGCTCGCCGCCGCGTACAATCGCGTGTGGTACACCCACTGGTCCACGACGCGCAGCGGCCGGTCCACCACACCACGGTGGGCCACGGCGTCTTCCGTGAGCACGGCCATCCCCAGCGAGGCCGCCAGCTCGGCGATCCCGTGATTGATCTCGGGGTCGAGGTGGTAGGGACGGCCCGCCAGCACCAGGCCGCGGAGCCCTCGCTGCTCTATCTCGCGCAGCGCGTCGTCACCCCTGGCCCGCACCTCGGCCTTGAACCGGGCGTGCTCCGCGGAGGCCGCGTCGACGGCTGCCGCGACTTCGCCGGCGCTCACCGCGGCCCACGCGAGCTCCTGGCGCAGGCGCACCTTGAGCCGGGCAGTATCCTGCAGGGGGAGGAAGGGGTTGGCGTAGCGCACCGCGCCCTGGCGCAGGCCGTCGATGTTGTTGAGCACAACCTCCGGGTAGGAGGTGACGATGGGGCAGTTGAAGTGGTTGCGCGCCCGGGGATCCTCGCGCCGGGTGTGCGGGATGCAGGGGTAGAAGATGAACGGAACACCGTCCTTCATGAGTCGCGCGACGTGGCCGTGCACGAGCTTGCCGGGGTAGCAGACGGATTCCGAAGGGATGGTCTCCATGCCCGCCTCGTACACGCCGTGGCTGGAGCGCGGTGAGAGCTTCACGGAGAAACCGAGCGACGTGAAGAAAGTGAACCAGAAAGGGTAGTCCTCGTAGAGGTTGAGCACGCGCGGAATTCCCACCACCCCCCGCGGCGCCTGCTCGGGCGCGAGGGGAGTGTAGTGGAACACCCGGTCGTATTTCCAGGCGAACAGGTTGGGCACGGGCGCTTCCCGGGCCGCGGCGGTGTCGGCACCGGGCACCGGTTCCATTCGCCTGCGTCCCGTCGCTTCCTCCGCCCCGCGCTCGCACCTGTTGCCGGAGACGAACACTCCCAAGGCAGGGATGCCGAGGGCGGGCGAGGCAGGGACGCCGGCAGCCCGCGTGTCGGAAAAACGTGTCACCGTCATGAGGCAGTTGTTGGCGCATCGCCCGCAGCGCTTCATGGACGTGGTCACCTCCACGGTCTCCAGCGCCTCGCGGGACAGCAGGGTGCTCCGTTCCCCGGCCCGCGCGCCCTGGCGCGCCAGGAGGGCGGCACCGTAGGCGCCCATGAGGCCCGGCGACGTCAGGACGCACCGCCTCCCTGCCCGCGATCAGCTCGAAGGCGCGCAGCACCGCGTCGTTGCAGAACGTCCCGCCCTGGACGATCACCCGCTCCCCCATCTGCGCGGGACTGCGCAGGCGGATCACCTTCTGCAGCGCGTTGCTGATGACGGAGTAGGAGAGACCGGCGGAGATGTCGCCGACTGTCGCCCCTTCCTTCTGCGCCTGCTTCACCCGGGAGTTCATGAAGACGGTGCAGCGGGAGCCGAGGTCCACCGGTGCGCGGGCGTCACGCGCCTGCGGCGGCAAAATCCGAGATGGGAAGACCCAGCGAGTGGGCAAAGGTCTCCAGGAAGGAGCCGCAGCCGGAGGAGCATGCCTCGTTGAGGAGAACCGAGGAGATGACCCCGTCGCGCACGCGGAGGAACTTCATGTCCTGGCCGCCGATGTCCAGGATGGCGTCCACGCCGGGGAGGAAGCGCGCGGCAGCCGGTGAAGTGCGCGATGGTCTCCACCTCGCCCTCGTCCATGCCGAGAGCGGCCTTCACGAGCGCCTCTCCGTAGCCCGTGGCGCAGGAGCGTGCAATCCACGCACCGGCGGGCAGCGCGGCGAGGAGCCCGGTCAACCATCTTCACGGCGAGCTTCAGGGGACTGCCGCCGTTTGCCGCGTATGCCGACCACGCGATGGCGCCGTCCTGGTCCACCAGCACGGCCTTGGTCGTCGTGGATCCCGCGTCGATGCCCAGGAAGCAGGGGCCCCGGACGTCCGTCAATGCCACGCGCGGGGTGCGGGCACGGGCATGGCGCTCGACGAACGCGGCGTGCTCCGCCGCGTCCATGAACAGCGGGCGCAGCCGCTCGACCTCGTGTGCCGGCTCGTGGCACAGGCCGCGCGCGCGGTCGCGCAGCTCCCCGACTTCGCACGGCTCGCTTCCCCGCGAGGAAAGCGCCGCGCCCATCGCCACGAACAGCTGGCCGTGCTCCGGCGCGCGCACCTCCGCCTGCCCCAGCCCGAGGGTCTTCATGAACAGGCGCCGCGCCTCCGAGAGGAAATGCAGCGGCCCGCCGAGGAACGCCACGACGCCGCGGATGGGCTTCCCGCAGGCCAGGCCGGAGATGGTCTGGTTCACCACGGCCTGCAGGATGCTGGCCGCGATGTCCTCGCGCCGGGCACCCTCGTTGATGAGCGGCTGAACATCCGTCTTGGCGAACACGCCGCAGCGCGCGGCGATGGGATAGATGGTCTGGTGCCGGCTCGCCAGCTCGTTGAGGCCCGCCGCGTCGGTGGACAGGAGGCTTGCCATCTGGTCGATGAACGCACCCGTGCCGCCGGCGCAGGTGCCGTTCATCCGCTGCTCCAGGCCGCCGGCGAAGTAGGTGATCTTCGCGTCCTCCCCGCCGAGCTCGATGGCGACGTCCGTGTCGGGGATGAAGCGCTGCACGGCGCGCGAGCCGGCGATCACTTCCTGCACGAAGGGGAGCGACAGCCACTGGGAGACCGCCAGCCCCCCTGACCCGGTCACGGCAATCGTGAGCCGGTGCGCCCACGCGCCCAGCGCCGCGACGGCGTCGTGCGCGGCCTCGATGACGGAGATGAGCGTGCCGCGGATGTCGGCCCTGTGCCGCTCGTAGGTGCTGTAGACCAGGCGGTCCTCGCCGTCCAGGACGGCGACTTTCACCGTGGTGGAGCCGACGTCGATGCCGGCATGGAGCACACCCTGGTCACTCATCAGGATACCGCCGCCTCTCGCCGTCCCTTCGAGACGGATGCCGCCGCGGGCGCCCCGGCGGCCGAGGGCTCCTTGCGCCAGTAGTCGCGGCCGCCGCCTTCGCGGTCCATCATGCCGAACTCCACGAGGCTGCGGCGCAGGCGCGCCGTGTCGTCGCTGTAGCGGCGGAGGATGTCGTTCACCTTCCGTTCGCTGTAGCGAACACCCGGCTGGAACTCCTTCAGCACGTGGCGCAGGAGCACGAGGTACTTCTTCTCCTGCGCGGGAAACGCCGTGAACCGCCCGTCCGGACCGGTGAAGCTGGCAAGGACCTTGCGGTCGAACGTCGTTGTGTCGATGCCGCCGGCCAGCTCGGCAAGGCGCTCCGTGCGGAGGAGCCTCCGCGCCATCTGGGGAACGGCGTCCGGCTGCAGGGAATAGACGCTGTAATGTCCCTCCGCACGCGCGGAGACGAGCCCCGCCTCGGACAGGCGCGAAAGGTGATGGGACACGGTGGACTCTCCGATGCCCAGGAGCGCCGCGAGCTGCTCCACCGGGTAGGGCTTCTGCGCGAGGAGGCCCACGATCTTCAGCCTGCTCTGGTCGGCAAGCGCGCGGAAGAAGCCCAGGAGCTCCTCCACCGCGGCCGCCGCACCGGCCGCTCCGGTGTCGCTCCCCGCCGGTGCGGCGGCCGTTGCCACGCCCGCTTTCATAGTTTCGATACTCATGAAATCAATTCTACATGTATCGAATCTATTGTCAAGGGGAACCTGATGTGCCCGGGGCAATTACCGGTGCCTGCGCCGCCCGGAGCGCATTCTCCACCGCCTTGGCGAACGCCCGGGTTGTCAGCGACGCCCCGGAGACGGCGTCGATCTCCACTGACTGCTTGTCGATGATCCGTGCCGCTATCGCACGCGTCACGTCCGTTGCTCTCGACGGATCCACGAGAGTGATTGCCGCGATGCGGTTGTCTTTCACCTCGACGGTGACGGCGTACCGGAACCGGCCCCTGTGGAAGACGCCCTGGGAGACGCCGTCGCGCACCTGTGCCATGTCCACGTCGGCCACCACGGTCCGCCTGACAGCGCCCATCCCCGAGCCTGCCGCGATGGCCATGATCCCCACCACCACGACAACGACCCCGAGCGCTATGAGCCACCCGCGTTTCTTTCCGGCCATGTCGCTGGCATAGCGGGAACGCGGCCAGGAGATCAAGAGGGCAGATGCGCCGCCAATGCCTCGCACGATCGGCGTGCAGCGCGCTTGCAGGCTCTCAGCGCATTGCGGCTGCCAAGTAGTCCACGTGCTTCTTGATCTGCTCGAACGACGTGAACCGCAGGCCGAACTCTTGCTCGATGGCGGACACATCGAACATGTCGCGCGGCCCGGAGGGACCCTTCTTCTTCCAGGACGATCCGGCTCTTCGACTTCAGGCTTTCCACTGCGTACCGCGCGATGGCCTCCCAGGTCACGAACTCTGTGCCCACCCCCGTAAAGACGCACCTATCGTGGCGGGAAGCGAGCAGAGAGGAGTAGATACGCGCCAGGTCGCCCGCCCAGATGAACTGGGTCCCGGAGTCCTTCGTCAGCGTAATCGGCTCTCCCTTCTTCGCGTTGCGCACGATGGTCGGGAACATCTTGTCGGTCTGCGTGAACGAACCTTCCACCACGGGGTTCCCGAACGTGTAACCGGGCCGGATGATGTTGCAGCGGATCTTGTACGCGCCGCGCATGCCCAGGAGATACGCCTCCGCCGCAGCCTTGGTGGAGCCGTAGAAGTTGTTCGGCCGGGTGCTGGTCTGCTCGTTCAGCACGTCGCGATGATCGCCGATCGCCGCGATGGAAGAGGTGTAGATGACGTGCTGCACGCCGACCTGCGCCGCGGTCTCGAAGAGGAACACCGACGGGAGGGTGTCGGCCTGGAGCATCGCGACCGCAGTGTCTCCCCAGCCCAGGGCGATGTGGATGAGCGCGTCGGCGCCGGTCATGGCGAACTTGATCACGTCCCTGTCGGTGAGCCAGCCCTGGACGATCTCGATGGAGGGGTTGCCCTGGAACGCCACCACCTTCGTGGGGTTGCGCGCGAAAATCGTAACCGTGTGACCGTGCTTCAAGAGCTCCGTGACCACGTACGACCCTATAAATCCCGTTCCGCCCGTGACAAAGACCTTCATGCCTTTCCTCCCTTGCCAGCTCCCGCGATGATCTCTCTCAGGCAGGCCAGGCTCACGCCCAGGCTCTCCAGCGCGGGTCTTTCAAAACCTATATGCTTCACGATGTACCACTCGACTCCCGCCGTCTGACCGGCGCGCGCATCGATGGCGGGGAGATCCAGGACACCCGCGCCCAGCTCCGTGTTCTGCTTCTCCCCGCGTCTTTTCATGTCCGTAACGTGCAGGTACCTGCAGCGTCCCTTGAGGTCCCGGATGAGGCCGTCAGCGGGATGCCCGCAGTACTCCGCCCAGAAGATGTCGAGCTCGAGAAAGACGTTCGCCGGCTCCGTGCGGCGATGAGGACGTCCAGCGCGGTTTGGTTGCCGAGCTTCTGGAACTCGAAATCATGGTTCTGGTAGGCACAGCGCAGACCCGCCTCGCGGCAGCGCTTCCCCATGTCGTTCAGCAGTTCGGCCGCCGTCGCCCACGACGCCCTGTCCCTGTGCAACTCGGCTGGGAGACCCATGCAGGAGATCGTGGTGAGCCCGATTGCCTTCGCCTCTTCCACGGTCTCCTGGAAATGATCCTTCAGCATCCCGTACCCGAGGTGGCTCCCCATCGCAGCGAGCCCGAGGTCGTCGAGACGCGCTTTCAGCGTCCGCGGGGGAACAGCGAAGTATCCGGTGAACTCGACGCCCTCGAAACCCAGGCCTGCCACCTCCCCCAGTGTCCCGAGGAGGTCGGCTTTCGCCATGTCGTGCAGCGTGTACAGCTGCAGCCCGATCTTCGCCATAATGCCCTTCCTTCCGTGTGAGACGAGTCAGCCCTTGAGGCCGCTCGTCACGATTCCTTGCACGAAGTACTTCTGCGCGGCAAAGAACAGCACGAGGATCGGGGTGATGGTGAGCAGGGAGACCGCCATGAGGTAGTTGATCTGCTGTGGCCCATACTTCGAGTTGAAGAAGGAGAGGCCCACCGCGATGGTGTATTTCACGTCACTATTGAGGTAAATGAGCTGGTTCAGGAAGTCGTTCCAGTTGTTGATGATGCAGAAGATGACCACCGTGGTGATGGCGGGCTGGGAGAGCGGCATGAGCACCCGCAGGAGGATGCGAAACGATCCGCACCCGTCGATGGTGGCCGCCTCCCCCAGCTCCTTCGGGATGGAGCGGAAGAACTGGCGGAGGAGGAAAATGTAGAAGGCGCCGATGCCGAAGAAGGCAGGCACCACCAGCGGTTTGAAGCTGTTCAGCCACCCCAGGTAGTTGTACAGCACGTACGTGGGGATGAGCGTCACCTGGCTCGGCAGCATCATCGTACTGAGCAGGATGGCGAAGAGCACTCCCCTGTCACGCGCGCGGAAGCGCGCGAAGCCGTACGCCACCAGGGAGGAGGAGATCACGGTCCCCACCGTCGCCAGCACGGTGATGATTACTGTGTTCAAGAGGTAGCGGGTGAACGGCAGCACCGCCCACCCCTCGGTGAAGTTGGTGAGCACGAAGGGCCTCGGGATCCAGATCGGCGGGAAGTTGAGAACCTGGGTCGCCGGCTTGAACGCCGTGGAGACGATCCACGCGAACGGAAAAAGGAAGGCGATGCCGAAGACACAGAGCAGCAGGTATCCCACCACGCGTGCGCCCAGAGAGGGGCCGCGCCGCATTCTCGCGGTGACTTCCATGATCAGTCCTCCCCCCCGCCGCTGTAGTAGACCCAGCGGCGTGACGTGCGCATGACCACGAGCGTCATGGCGAGGGTGACGAGGAACAGGATCCACGCCAGGCCGGACCCGTAGGCGATCTTCATGTAGCGGAAGCCGCTGAGGAACAGGTGCAGGACGTATGTGTACGTCGCGTTCAGCGGCCCTCCAATGGAGCCGCCCTGGATGGAGGTGAGGATGTAGACCTGTGTGAAAACCTGCACCCCGGAAATGATGCCGAGGATCAGGTTGAACAGGACCACCGAAGATATGAAGGGAACCGTAATGCGCATGGTTTTTGTCCATCCGCTTGCCCCATCCATGTCGGCGCTCTCGTAGAGCTCCTGAGGCACCCCCTGGAGGCTCGCCAGGAAGATCACCATGGAGCCGCCGACGTTCCACAGGCTCATGAGGATCAGGGCTGGCATGGCCCACGCCGGGTCACCCAGCCAGCTTGGACCCTTGATGCCTACCAGGGACAGGAGCCAGTTGAGCAGGCCATACTCGGGGTTGAGGATCCAACCCCAGAGGAGAATGACGGCCACGCCCGAGACCACGGAGGGGACGTAGAAGACGCTCCGGAAGACGTTGATCCCGCGCAGGTTCAGGTTCAGAAGCGACGCGAGGAAAAAGGCGAGAACAAGACCAACGGGAATGCTTACGAACGCGAAGTACGCCGTGTTCAGGAGCGCCCTCCAGAACAGCCTGTCCTTCGTGAACATGAACAGGTAATTGGCAAACCCCGTCCACTTTCCGCTGTAGCCCAGGAGGGTATTCGTAAAGGAGAGGTATAAAGAGTAGATCATCGGGCCGAGGGTGAAAACGAGGAAGCCGATGATCCACGGCGCCACGTAGAGATGGAACGTGAGCGATTCGCGCCGGGCCATCGAGCCTCTGCGACGACGCAGCGCAGGCGCTGATACGGGTGTCTCACCATTGGTGTGTCCCCTGTCCGAGGAAGGAGACGGCCCGCGCGGGCATGCCCGACAGGCCGTCTCTCCGATGGCTCCAGGGGCCGTGACGCACCCCGGGAAGAACTCATGCCCTACTGGGGCAGCTGGTCCACGATGGGCTGCGCGGCGTCGACGAAGTGCTTCATCGCCACGGCGGTATCTGTCCGCTTCGTGTTGATCTCGTCCCACGCTCGGTAGAACTCGTCACCAATCTGTCCGAATATCCCGCCGAACGGGCTCAGGCGGGCGAACGGGATGGTGTTCACGAAGACGCTCAAGTCGAGCTTGTTCGGCGTCCCCATGTTCATGAAGTCCTTCGCTGATGCCTGCAGCGCCGGGATAGCCGCGCGCGCCGCGATCTTCGACGCTTCGGGGTCGGTGGTGGCCCACTTGATGAACTGCCACGCCGCGTCCTTGTTCGGGGACTTCGACCACATGCCGTATCCCTCGGTGATGTACCAGGAGGTGGCCGTCTTATTGTCGTCCATGACGGGCATGTTCACGACGATCCAGTTGAACTTGCTACCTATGTTGGACTCGAAGTTGTCGATGTCCCAGTTGTTCACAGGCATCATTCCCGACTTGCCGCTGAAGAAGCGCTGCTCGGAGGAGAGGCCCTTCGCCGCGTTAGGATCCGGCATGACACCGTACTTGAACATGAGATCGACGAGGAACTGCACGCCCTTGACGGTAATGGGGTCGGCCGCGGTGACGGTCTTGAAGTCAGCGCTCATGAAGGAGCCGCCATAGAGGTAGGCCGAGATCTGCCCGTACATCCAGTGGTCCGACATCCCGTAGATCTTGTCAACGCCCGTACCCGCGGTGAGCTTCTGCGCGTCGGCGAGGGCTTCCGACCAGGTCCACTTGCTGGTGGGGATCTTCAGCCCGGCCTTCTTGAAGAGGTCGGTGTTGATGGCCATGGCGAAGGCATCCATGCCGATGGGCATGGACTCGATCATCCCGCTGGGAAGCGTGAATCCCTGCATCATCTTGGGATAGAAGAGGGACAGGTTCACGTTGTCCTTCTTGATATACGAGCTCAGGTCGGCAAGCTGCCCGTTCTTCCCGCGCAAGTGGTACCAGTCATCCGACGTCTCGAAGACGTCCGGTCCCGCGCTGGAGGCCAGCATGGCATCGAGCTTCCTGTCGTAATCCGGCGAAACCTGCAGGTCCACCTGGATATTCGGGAACTTCTTCATGAAAGCGGCGGCCGTGTCCTCGCGGGCCTTCTTTTCTGCCGGGAAGCCCCACGTGAAGACCGTGATCTTCACCGGTCCACTCGTGGCGGCCGACGCATTCACGGCCGGCAGCACGAAGGCCAGCGCCAGCAAAACAACGAAAACCACAAAGCCAGGTCTCTTCATCGCATTTCCTCCTCTCGACGTATCGGGGAGTGGCCGTGGAATGCGCCATCCTCCTCAGACTAGACCCTGGTCGGAACCGCGCGTCCGACCTCTGCTATCCTACGACAGGAATCCTCCCTGTCAAGGAAATGTGGCAGCCGAAGGGGAGGCTGCTCTCCGCCGGCGGGGCCGCCGTGCGCCGCTGAGATACAAGTGTTTTGAGGCGCTTCAGGCGAAAACGGCATGAGATGCTTTTCTCTTGCAGGACCGTTGATCCGTGCTATGATGGGGCGTGCCGCTGCGTCGGTGATGGACGCTGAAACGCTCGGAACGCGCGTTCCGAAGCGTCGAATCAGCGATACTGCGCCGCGGGAGGACTCTTCACACAGGAGCAGATCATGGGCAGCGCAACGGAAGGAGCATTTGACATCGTCATGGACATCGGCGCACCGCGCGTCCGCGGCGCCACGCTGTACGATGCGGCCGGGGTAGACGTTTACGGTCATGGGTGGGGGGGAGAACACGTGGGGCACGTCGGACCAGTTCCATCTCGCGGCCCGCAGGATGCGCGGCAACTTCATCCTGACCGCGGAGGGCAGGTTCAACGGCGCGGGGGTCAACGCGCATCGGAAGTGGGGCCTGACATTCCGCCAGGACGGGGAGGGGAGCGCCGTTCATGCGGATGCCGCCGTGCACGGTGACGGCCTCACGTCGCTGCAGTTTCGAGAGAGCGTCGGTGCAGAGACCCGCGAAGTAAAGGCCGCGACAGGCTCTGCTGCCGTGGTCCAGTTGGAGCGCGCGGGTGCAACCATCATCATGCGCGCGGCGAAGCGCGGCGCTGCGCTG
Source organism: uncultured Spirochaetota bacterium (assembly GCA_963768665.1). GTDB lineage: Bacteria > Spirochaetota > Spirochaetia > SZUA-6 > Fen-1364 > Fen-1364. The sequence goes on from CAVYIU010000015.1 coordinate 282,949, forward strand.
CAGGAAACGGGCAGGACCACGCTGGCTCTTGGGGCAGAGATCCTCGCCGGTCTTTTCGTCTGCGCCCACGAGCCAGCCGTTGCCGAAACCGCGGTCTTTCAGAATGTCCGTTTCGACGTGCCGGCGAGCCGAGGGCCCTGGCGGAGAGAAGAAGCCGTCGCCGAGCAGGCTCGAGATCCTGGACGTCGAGACAGGCTCGCGCAGGGTCATCTACACGAGCGAGGACCATTTCGAGGCACCGAACTGGTGCCGCGACGGCAGTACGCTGCTGTTCAACCAGGAGGGCAGGATCTACACCCTGCCACTGGGCACGGCGACGCCCAAGCTCCTCGATACGGAAGGGGTAAGCAGGAACAACAACGATCACGGAATTTCCTTCGACGGACAATGGCTCGCGCTCTCCAGCTACACCGAGCAGCCGGGGCGCAAGCCTGGGTCGCAGATCTATATCGTCCCTGTCGGGGGGGGGCGGCCTGTCAAGATCACTGACCAGGCTCCCTCCTACTGGCATGGGTGGTCGCCGGATGGCGGGACGCTCGTGTACTGCGCCGAGCGGCACGGGAACTACGATGTCTGGGCAATCGGCGCCCAGGGCGGCCGGGAGACGCGCCTCACGACCGACCCTGGCCTCGACGACGGGCCGGAGTACAGTCCTGACGGGTCGTGGATCTACTTCAATTCGACGCGTAGCGGGAGAATGAAGATCTGGCGTATGAAGCCGGACGGGTCCGGGCAGGAGCAGGTGAGCTACGACGACTATAACGACTGGTTCCCCCACGTGTCGCCGGACGGCACCCGGATGCTTACGTTTCCTACGCCTCGACGGTGCCCGCGGCGCAGCATCCGCCCGACCAGCGGGTCATGATTCGCGAGCAGGAGACCGCGCGCGGAAAAGTGAGGGTCCTGGCCCACCTCTATGGAGGGCAAGGGACAATGAACGTGCCGTCGTGGAGCCCGGATGGAAAGTCGGCCGCGTTCGTGTCGTACACTTACGGAGATCCCGCGATCTGATGGCCGGGTGACGCGAGGGTGATGCGGCGGCAGGACTGGCGCTCGACAAGTCGCGAAAAGTGCACCTGGTTGAGCACTGTCTTTTCGGCCGTTCCTGTCACGACCGAGATGACCGCGGAGATGAGGCCGCGCATCATCGCCTGGATGTCGTACTCGAACGTCGTGAGCGGCGGACGCGCGTAGTCGCAGAAGGGATGACCGTCGATCCCGACGATCGAGATGTCATCCGGTATGTGAAGGCCGCGTTCGGCAATGGCGCGCATGGCCCCGAATGCCGTGTTGTCGTTGACTGTGGCAACCGCGGTAGGAAGGTGCTTCTCCTCGGCGAGGAGCCGGCGCATTGCCTGGTAGCCGCCCTCACTCTGGAAATCGCCGTCCATCATCCACTTCTCCCTGACCTGCAGGCGCCGCGCGCGCATGCCGGCCATGAAGCCGCGGTACTTCGCCGCGCCGGCGTTGCGCAGGCGGTCCCCGTGGATGATGCCGATGTCGCGGTGTCCCTGGGATGCGAGGTAGTCGATGACGGCACGGGCCGTGCGCGCGTCGTCGAAGTTCGCCACCACGCGGTTGGGCTCCGGGTGCAGCGAGGGCTTCTGGTCGAAGACGCCGACGATGTGTCCATCCGTCACGAGCTGCTCGATGAGCGGCTCCCGGTTCTCGCGCCGATGAAGATGCCTGCCGCGATCCGCCGCTGGTAGAATGCTTCCTTCAGCGCCCCGCGCGTGGCACCGTCCTGCGGGTCGCGTATGACGTAGGCAAGCGTCCGGTACCCCATGGCGGAGGCGTTCTCGATGACGCTGGAGATCATGAAGTCCGCCAGGACGTCCTCGGAGAAATGCCCCGGATTGAAGAAGAACAGCCCCAGTGTATTGGTCTGCTTCCCCGCCAGGACCTGCGCCGAGTGGTTGGGATAGTATTCATATGCCCTGATGGCCTGCAGGATGCGCTCCCGCGTCTCCGCGGCGACATAGGGATACCCGTTGAGCACCTTGCTCACCGTGCTGCGGGCCACTCCCACCACGCGGGCGATCCCGACGCTGTCTATCGTGGACTGGCCGGGCGCGCGGCTCGACGGCCGTCGTCCTGCGGCTTCTCCCTCGAACCGGTGTCTTTCCGTTCGACCCGCCCTTCCTGGGCATGCGCAACCCCTCCCTTTCCGGAAACGCGTGTTCTGCCATGGTACCATGGGCCGTCGAATAGTCAATCGGGAGTCGCTCCGCTATACTGTGCCGTATGAAAGCGCTCTTCATCGGCGGTACCGGTCTGATCAGCTCGGCGGTTTCCCAACTTGCGGTCGAACGGGGAATCGAGCTCACCCTCCCTCAACCGCGGCACGCGCGGCGAGTTCTTCCCGCGTGGCGCGCGCAGCATCGTGGCGGACGCTCGCAGCCTCGCGGAGACGAGAAAGGCGCTCCAGGGGGAGTCGTATGATGTCGTCGTGGACTGGATAGGATTCACGCCCGAGCAGGTAGCGGGGGATGTCGCCCTCTTCCAGGGTCGCACCGGCCAGTACATCTACATCAGTTCCGCGAGCGTTTACCAGAAGCCGGCTACGCACTACCTCATCACCGAGTCCACGCCCCTTGCCAACCCGTACTGGCAATACAGCAGGGACAAGATCGCGTGCGAGGAGCTCCTGATGAAGGCCTACCGGGAGACGGGTTTTCCCATCACCATCGTCCGGCCTACCCTTACCTACGGGGTTTCGATGATACCGGCCGCTGTCATGAGCTGGAACTACCCTTGGACGCTCGTCGATCGGATCCGCAAGGGGAAGAGGATCATCGTGCAGGGGGACGGCACTTCACTCTGGGCCATGACGCACAACACGGACCTCGCAAAGGGTTTCGTGGGGCTCATGGGGAATATCAGGGCCATCGGGAACGCGTTCCACATCACATCGGACGAGGTCCTCACGTGGGACCAGATCGTGCAGTGCATCGGCGCCGCCGCAGGTGCCGAACCGAAGATAGTTCACGTCGCCTCGGACTTCATTGCGGCGTTCAACCACGACGACCTGGGGAATCTCATCGGCGACAAGGCGCAATGCGGGGTGTTCGACAACACGAAGATCAAGACCTTCGTGCCTGGGTACCAGGCCACCGTGCCTTTTTCCGAGGGCGTCCGGCGCTCACTGGGGTGGTTCGAGAAGCACCCCGAGCGGCAGGGCATCGATGAGGCGTTCAACGTCTTGAGCGAGCGCATCCTCGCCGCCAACGACGCCGGGTTGAAAATGGCCGCGCTGTAGAAGTGGGCGGCACCGCGCGGCGGCTTGCCGCCGGCACCCGGCCGGCGCATAATGCTCCATCATGCCCCTGCAGAGCGCGTCGATCCTGGAATCAGCCCGGAGGCTCCGCGACTGGTCCGCGGAAAACCTGTCCGCCATCGTCCGCATCCCGTCATTCAGCGGGAAGGAGGAGGCGGTGTGCCGGAAGATCGCGGCACTCTGCACGGAGGCCGGCTTCGACGAGGTCAGGTTCGACGGCCTCGGCAGCGTCATTGCCCGCGTCGGCACGGGGCCGCGGAAGCTCGCCATCGACGCGCACGTCGACACCGTCGGCGTGGGGGACCCTTCGCGGTGGGAGAGGGAACCGTTTTCCGGACTCGTCAAGGACGGGCTGGTGCACGGCCGCGGCACGGCGGACCAGAAGGGCGGCGCTGCCGCGATGATAACAGCAGGCAGGATCCTGAAGGAGTCCCGGTACGACGGCGCGTTCAGCGTGTACTTCACCTTCACCGTGCTCGAGGAGGACTGCGACGGGCTGTGCTGGCGCTACCTCATCGAGAAGGAAGGGCTGAAGCCCGATTGTGCCGTGTCCACCGAGCCTACCAGCTGCCGCCTGTACCGCGGCCAGCGCGGCCGCATGGAAATCGAGGCGGTGATCCGCGGTGTCTCGGCGCACGGAAGCGCCCCGGAGCGCGGGCAGAGTGCCGCGTACAAGGCCGCGCGCGCGGCGCTCGCCATGGAGCGGATGAACGAGGGTCTGGCATCGGATGACTTCCTCGGCAAGGGCACCATCGTGGTCTCGAAGATCGACGTGCACGGCCCCAGCCAGTGCGCTGTCCCGGACCAGGGAACCATCTACATGGACCGGCGGCTCACGTGGGGCGAGACCGCCGAGCTCGCCATCCAGCAGGTGCGCGCGGCCATGGGTGCCGACGCGGAGAAGGTGTCGATGCCGTCCTACGACGGCGCCGGCTGGAACGGCGCGCACTACCGGCAGGAGCTGTCCTTTCCTACGTGGAAGATAGAGGCGAACCACTTCCTCGTGAAGGCCGGCGTCCAGGCGCACACGGCGCTCTTCGGGCGCGCGCCCGAGGTGGGCAAGTGGACATTCAGCACGAACCTCGTCGCCGTCTGCGGCAAGCACGGCGTGCCCAGCATCGGGTTCGGGCCGGGTGACGAGGACAAGGCGCACGCGGCCAACGAATACACCCGCGTGGAAGACCTCGTGACGGCCAGTGCGTTCTATGCCCAGCTTCCCGAGGCGCTGGAGCGCGGGGGCACATGATGACGAGGGTGAGCGACCCGGTTCCCCGGGTCGACGCCGCGGAAAAGGCTTCCGGAACGGCGCTGTACCTCGCGGACCTTCACGTGCCCGGCATGCTGCACGCGCACAGCGTACGCTCGGATCGGCCGCGCGCCCTCATCACGTCGGTCCGCTACCCCGAGATGCCGGCGGGGTACGCCGTCGTGGACAGCCGTGACATCCCCCCCGGAGGCCGCAACGCCATCCTCATGATCAAGGACGACTGGCCGGTTTTCGCGGACCGCGAGGTACGGTTCCGGGGCCAGACCATCGCCCTTGTCGTTGGGCCTGACAGGGGGGTGCTGGCGGATCTCTGCGGCCGGGTCATCGTCACGTACGAGGACGGCGAGCCCGCATTTACTATGGAGGAATCGCTCGCCCTGAAGGGCGGCGCCATCCACGGCACGGGCAACCTTTTCGCCGACTACACGGTGACCAACGGGGACCCTGACAGGGCCATGCGCGCCGCGGCGACCATCGTCGAAGAGGTGTTCGAGACCGGTTTCCAGGAGCACATCTACATGGAAACGCAGGGATCACTCGCCTCCTGGGAGGGAGGGCGCCTGACGCTCCACGCTTCCATGCAGTGTCCCTACTATCTGAAAAAGGCCCTTGTGCACGCGCTGGGCCTCCGCAAGGAGGACGTCCGCATCGTGGCGCCGCACACCGGCGGCGGGTTCGGCGGCAAGGAGCACTACCCCGATGTGCTCGCCACCGCGGCAGCGGTCGCTTCCCGGAAGGTCGGCCGTCCCGTACGCCTTGTGCTCGACCGGCACGAGGACATCGCCAACACGCCCAAGAGGCACCCCTCCTGGATCCGCGTGCGCACGGCACTGGACGCCGGCGGCGCCATCCTCGGCATGGAGATCGACACGCGCCTGAACGCCGGCGCGTACGAGACGTGCAGCGGGGTGGTTCTGCAGCGCGCCGTGTTTACCGCGACCGGCGCCTATGACATCCCCAACGTCCGCGTGCGCGGCCGTGCCTATGCAACAAACATCGTGCCCACCGACGCGTTCCGCGGGTTCGGCGCGCCCCAGGCGCTGTTCGCCATCGAGATGCACATGGACCACCTCGCCCGTCGCGTCGGCGCGGACCCCGTGGAGTTCAAGCGTCGATGGCTGCAGAAGAAGGGAAGCAGGACAGTGACATCCGGGACGGTACGTGACGACGTCCTCCTTCCCTCCATGCTGGAGAGGATTCTCGATCTCTCCGGCTATCGCGCAAAACGTTCGGCCCCTGTGAAGGGACGCGGCATCGGCATCTCGCTCTTCAACCATGGCTGTGCGTTCACCGGAAGCGGCGAGCGTGACCTCATCAAGGGACGGGTCGGCCTCCGGGCGAACGCGGACGGGACGGTGCGGATCCTCGCGGCCGGGATCGACATGGGCCAGGGCGTGCTCACCACCTTCCGCAAGGTGGTGGCAGGGAGCCTCGGCATCCCGATCGAGCGCGTCCTCTACGACCTTGCCGACACGGACCTCGTTCCCGACTCGGGACCCACCTGCGCATCGCGCTCCATCATGATCGTCGGGTATCTTCTGCAGACCGCGGCGCAGAAGCTGAAGGCACAGTGGAAGGACGGCGCGGCGCTGGAGGTGACGGAGGAATACCACCATCCGCCTCACCTCGCCTGGGACCAGGAGCACCTTCATGGCGACGCGTATCCCACGTGGGGATGGGGCGTCAACGCGGTGGAGGTCTCCGTTGACCCCGTCACCTTCGAGGTGAAAACGGAGAACGTGTGGACCATCTACGATGTCGGGTACCCGGTGGACCGGCTCATCGTGGAAGGGCAGGCGCACGGGGGCATGAGCCAGGCGCTGGGCTGGGCAGGCCTGGAGAAGCTGGAGGCGAAGGACGGCGCGTTCCGACAGGTCACCATGGCCGACTACTGCATCCCCACGTCACTGGATTTCCCGTCGACGCGCACCGAGCTCGTCGAGAACCCGTACCCCTTCGGCCCCTTCGGTGCGAAGGGCGCCGGCGAGCTCGTCTTCGACGGCGGCGCTCCCGCGTTTGCCCTCGCCGTGCAGGATGCGCTCGGCGTGGAGGTGCGGGCCCTGCCGCTGACCCCCGAGCGCATCATGACGCTCGCCCGCGAGCCCGGGGCCGGCCGTGATCAGCTTCCGGCTGAACGGGCGGGCCGTCTCGGCTGACGCGGCGCCGACGGCGCGCCTCCTCGATGTCCTGCGGGACCAGTGCGGTGACACGTCGGTCAAGGAAGGCTGCGGGGAAGGGGAGTGCGGGGCGTGCCTCGTCTTGAAGGACGGCGCCCCGGTGAACTCGTGCATCTTCCCGGCCGGGCTCGCTGAGGGCGCCGAGGTGGTGACCATGGCCGGGCTGCGGGAGACGCCGCAGGGCAGGACGCTGATCGAGGCCTTCGCGCGCGAAGGCGCCGTTCAGTGCGGTTTCTGTATCCCCGGCATGGTCATGGCGGCACAGGCGCTCCTGCGGCGCACTCCGTCGCCCGATGAAGAGGCCATCCGGACCGGCATCTCCGGCAATCTCTGCCGCTGCACGGGATACGACCTGATCGTGAGGGCAGTGGCGTCCGCGGCGAAAGAGGGGCGGGGCCTGTGGTAGCAGCGTTCCACCCTGCAACGTTGCGTGAAGCCCTCGAGATTCGCACGCGCGAGGGCGCGGTCCCGTTCGCAGGCGGCACGGACCTGATGGTCAGGCTGCGCAGGGGAGCCGGCGCCCTGCCGTCATTGGAACGGCCGGCGGTCTTCCTCGACCGGTGCCCCGAGCTGCGCGGGATCAGCCGGCTCTCCGGGGACGCCGGCCTGGAGGTCGGCGCCATGGTGACACTCGCGCAGCTCGCCGACGCGCCGGATATCCCCGGCCCGCTGCGCGAGGCGATCATGCAGATGGGCGGCCCGGCGCTTCGCTGTGTCGCAACCATGGGCGGCAACATCTGCAACGCCTCGCCGGCCGCCGACACGCTGCCGTTCCTTTACGCTTTCGAAGCGCGGCTGCGCGTGAGCGCCCCCGGGGGTGAGCGCGAGCTTCCCATCGATTCCTTCATAACAGGACCAGGGCACACTGCCCTCCAGCCGGACGAGCTCCTTCGATCGATTGTCATTCCCGCCTGGACGCCGTCCGCCTGCCTGTGGCGCAAGGTAGGCACCCGCAAGGCGAACGCGCTGACGAAGGTTTCCATCGCGGCATTCGCGGAGCGGCGGGGCGCCGGGATCAGGTGCGCGCGCATCGCGCTCGGTGCCGTGGCGCCGGTGGTCCTGCGGCTCAAAGCGGTGGAGGCGCTGCTCGAGTCGGGCAGCGCCCGCGGGCCCGGCGGCGCCGCGCGTGTCGCGCACGCCGTGCGCGCGGCGGTTCATCCCATAGACGACCAGCGCTCCACGGCCGAGTATCGCCGCGAGGTCGCTGCAGGTTTGGTCACATCATTCGTGGAGGGACTGGCATGAAGAAGAACATCCTCGGCACATCGCAGGTGACGCAGATCGGCATCCTGGTGCACGACATCGAGAAGAGCGCGCAGGTCTATGCCGACTTCCTGGGCGTTCCCCTGCCCGAGATACACCTCACCGACATGCCCGAGAAAACGCAGGTGCGCTATCGCGGCAACCCCGGGAAGTGCCGGGCCAGGCTCGCCTTTTTCAAGGTCGGACCCACGCTCGACATCGAGCTCATAGAGCCTGACAAGGCGCCCAGCACGTGGCGGGAAGATCTCGACCGCAAGGGCGAGGGCGTTCATCACATCGCCTTCCAGGTCAAGGGCATGAAAGAGAAGGTCGCCGCGCTCGATGCGGAAGGCATGCCTCTTTTGCAGAAGGGTGAATACACCGGTGGGCGCTACGCGTATGTCGACGCCGTGAAGGACCTGAAGGTGATCATCGAGCTGCTGGAGAACGACTGAGCGGCTTTCGTGAATGATACGCAAATCGATTTCCTGTCGGCTGGGCGTCGGCGGGTGAGTGCGTCGGCGGCGGGCCCCCGGGGTCTCCAGCGGGGATGACCGGAGTCCCCGGCGAGGCGCTTGGAGCCGTGGCAGGCCACTGCCGCTGCCCGTTGATGAGTCTCGGCCAGGCCCGCGCAATATGTGGATAGCTTCTCTTGCCCGAAGGGTATGACACCACCGGCGGACGGGGCAGGGCAGTGGGCAGGGTCTCAGTTCAAGGAGTTGGAAGCTCGGCACGATTGGTGCGCTGGGCTGCTTCAGCTTCGACTCCTACAAGATCGCCGTGAGCGGTGAAGGCGGCTTCGTCACTACCGACGAGGAATGGTTGTACACGCGCGCGCAGAGCTGGCATGACACGGCGGCCTGCTGGCGGCCGGACCGCTTCGCCCGCGAGCGGCGCGAGGGAGAGCTCTTCTGCGGCGAGAACGACAGCATGAGCGAGCTGGAGGGTGCCGTCGCGGTGACCGATCCGGCCCGCCCCGACATTCAGTTCTCGACAGGGTCGGGGCGGCCGGGCACCGTGTTGACCACGCAAGCGCGATCTGAGGACGGGTGAACGAAGGGCCGACGCTCGCCCTGTCGGTTGACATGCCCGATTCATGAGCCCTACGCTCCGGCCATGTACAGACCCGAAGGCGTGCACGTTGCCATGCTCACCCCGATGAAGAGCGACGAAACGCTCAACCTGTCCGTGCTCGCCGGCGAGATTGCGCGCTTCAAGGGGGCGGGGCTCCGGGGCATCTTCTGCATAGGCACCAACGGCGAGTCCTACGCGCTCTCCACTCCAGAAAAGATCGAGCTCATGGAAGCGCTGATCGGCTTGAAGCCCCAGGGAATCGACCTGGCCGCAGGTGTCGGTTGCACGACCACCCGGGCTACCATCGAGCTGGCCCGGCGTGCCGAGCGCCTGGGCTTCACGTACATCTCGGTGATCACGCCGTGGTTCGCGGCGGTCTCCCAGGAGGAGCTCGCCAGGCACTACCGGGCGGTCGCGGCCGCCGTTTCCCTACCGGTTGTCCTCTATAACATCCCTTCTCGGACGGGGAACCGCCTGGAGGTCAAGACTGCGGCGGGCCTTACCGATGTGCCGAACATCGTCGGCGTCAAGGATTCCAGCGGCGACTTCACGACCATTCGGGAGCTGATTGCCGTCGAGAAAGGCCGGCTGGCTGTCCTCTGCGGGGCTGACCACCTGATCCGCGACAGCATGCTCGCCGGCGCCGCCGGTTCCGTATCGGGCCTCGCCAACGTCGTGCCGGCGACAGTAGCCGCCATCTACCGCGCATGCAGGTCCGGCGACGCGAAGCTTGCCGAGCGTGCCCAGGCGGCTCTCGCGCGTCTGAGGGATGCGCTGGCCGGCGGGAATCCATCGTCGGCCACCAAGAGAGCGGCCGTCCTGCTGGGCCATCCCTACGGGCCCGCGCGCGAGCCAACCGCGGGCGTCCCACCGGAAGTCGAGAAGCGTCTGCCCGCCGCGCTCGTGGATTGCGCGGCATTCGAAAAAGAGATGGCCCAGGCAGTCGCCTCCGGCAGGGCGCAAGCGTAGTGCCCTTGGACAGCAAGCGCCCTGTCGTGGCGCTGACCATGGGGGATCCGGCGGGCATCGGCCCCGAGATCTGCCTGGCGATGCTTCGTGACCGGAAGGTGCTGGACGCCTGCGTCCCCGTGATCTTTGGATCCGCGAGCATCCTGGATCGAGTGGCCCGGGCGTGCGGGCTCAGACCTGCACCCCGACTTGGAACGGGCGCGGGCTGGACGCCTGGCAGCGCTGCGCCGGGTGTGATTGATTGCGGTCCCGTGATGGGCGATGAGTTGCTGCCCGCAAGAGTCTCCCCTGTCGGTGGGGAGGCGGCGTTCCAGTACATCAAGGCAGCCGTGGAGCGCGCCCTGGCGGGGGATATCGCTGCTGTCGCGACAGCCCCCGTGAACAAGGAAGCTCTGCGTGCGGCGGGTGTGCCGCACCCCGGGCACACCGAGATCCTGGCGGCGCTCACGGGCAGCCCTCGCGTCTGCATGATGCTCGCCTCCGACGCGCTCACGGTGAGCATGGTCACGACTCATATCGGGATGGCCGATGTTCCCCTGGCCGTTCGCCGCGACCGTGTCCTGGACGTGATCGATCTCACGGACCTGGGGGTGACGCGGCTGCGGGGCGGACGACGGCCTCTGGCCGTGTGCGGGCTCAACCCTCACGCCGGGGAGCACGGGCTGTTCGGCCGTCGCGAAGAAGAGGAGCAGATCATTCCGGCGATCGAGGAGGCGCGGGGGCGGGGCTTGCAGGTGGACGGCCCGCTGCCGCCGGACACCGCATTCGTGCCTGCCACGGCGAAGCGCTACGGTGCGATTGTCTGCATGTACCACGACCAGGGCCATATCCCGTTCAAGATGGTCGCCTTCGCTACCGGGGTAAACATCACGCTTGGTCTGCCCATCGTCCGTGTCTCGGTGGACCACGGCACGGCTTACGACATCGCGTGGAAGGGGAAGGCGGACGTCACGAGCATGCGGCAGGCGGTGCTTACCGCGGCCAGGATGGGGGCCACGCGCGTCCCGGTTCATCCTTCGATGAGGTCACAGTAGTAGAACCTCTCGTCACGCAGGACCTTTTCCCCTCGCCTGCACGGGATGGGGTTCTTGAATATCGGCCCCGCGTACACAAATGAGTGAAACTCACCGTTCTCCCCGCACGGGTCGACACCGGCGGGCAGTTCAGAGAAGAACTTTTCGTCGATCTCTCTGCCGACGAACTCCTTGCCCAGGACTTTTGTGTCAACACAGCTGGTGATTGCCTTGAAGCCCGCGGCAACGAACCGGCGCGCCAGTTCCTTCGTCTCCACCTTCCAGATCGGGAAGATGGCATTCATCTTCAGGAGACTGAGCTTGTCTTCCCTGTACTTTCTCAGGTCCTCCAGGAAGATGTCCCCGAATACGACCGTCGTGACGCCCTGCCCCTGGTACTTCACGAGCATCTTCTCCATGCTCGCTTCGTATTCAGCGTTCGAGGCGTCCTTGGTGATGAACACCTCTTCGAGCTTGAGGCCGAGCTCTCTCACCTGGCGTTTGAGCAGACCGCGCCTCACCCCGTGCATGCTGATCCTGTCGTAGTCCCTTGTGACAGTGGTGAGCAGCGCGGCGACCTCGTACTGTCCGCTCTTCAGTATTTCCGACAGCGCCATGGCACTGTCTTTGCCCCCGCTCCACGAAACCAGAACGCGCTCCATCTGATCCTCCTGGCTCGCCAGAGCTCCCCAAGTACGACGAAGCTCGGCTCAACTCTCAAGATACCATTGGTTGACACCTCAGTTTGACACGACATACCTTGCCGCCATGTATTCTTTTACCGACGTGCCTTCCGCAGCGCGCACCGGCCTCACGGCGTGATCATACTCGCGGATGACCTGAGCGGGGCGGCGGAGGTGGCAGGGCTCTGTCGCCGGTTTGGTCGAGACCTGGCGCTTACCCTGGACGCGGCCATGACGGGCGGGGATGCGAACGCGGTTGAAGTAGTCGACACCGAGACGCGCGGCCTGGTGCCCGCGGAGGCGGCTGCCGTCGTTCTCCGCTTGTGCCCCGCCGTGTTGCCGAGCCAGGTTTTCAAGAAGACAGACTCCGTGCTTCGTGGGCCCGTCCGCGCGGAGATAGAGGCTGCCATGCTCCGCTCCAGCGCCCGCCTGTGTCTTCTGCTGCCCTGCAATCCCAGCCGCGGCAGGACCATCCGTGACGGCGTCTACGACGTCGACGGTATGCCCTTGGCCGAGTCGCAGTTCCGACTGGACCCGACCCACCCTGCGCGCACCTCTGGCGTGCTGGACCTGCTGGGGCCCGGTGAGCTGCCGACCGCCTTCGTCGCGCCGGGCGGCGCCCTGCCGGCCGCGGGCATCGTGGTGGGCGGCGCGGAAACGACAGCGGAGATGGCTGACTGGGCGCGACGCCTGGATGAGACGATGCTCCCTGCGGGGGCGGCAGACTTCTTCGCTGCCGTCCTTGAGGCGCAGGGGAGGGAGGGCAGGGCGCCGGGCTCACCGGGCCAGGAAGCAGCAGCGCCGCCGCTCCCCGACGGCTCCTGGCTCCTCGTGAGCGGTAGCCGCTCAGAGGCCAGCCACGCGGCACTGGCCGCGCTGGAGGCGCGAACGCTCCCGGTGATCCGTGTGCCCGCCACCGAACCAGACGGCCGCTGGCAGGCTCAGGCCGCGCGCGCCCTCGGCGGGGCAGCCCGCGGTGCAATTGCCATCGACCGTGCCGCGCCCTCCGAAGATCCAGCGGTCCTCCTCGCAGCGCTCTGCGGCGCCGCGGCAGTCATCGTCACATCGCGTACGCCAGACGTCCTGCTTGCGGAGGGCGGCGCCACGGCTGCGGCACTGGCTCGCCGGCTGGGATGGAGGCGATTCAGTGTGGACGGAGAGCTCGCACCCGGGGTCGTGGTGCTCAGGCCACAGGCGGCACCGCATCTCCGATTCGTCGTGAAGCCAGGCAGCTACCCTTGGCCAACCACAGTCGTGACCGGCCTTGGGGCTTGACCGTGCCGAGCCGGCGTTCCTGGACAAGGAAGTCTTCGCCGGGACGTCGGTCCGGCCGAGGCTGGACCCGGCGCGCCTCGCGGAGCAGCTCGCGAAGCTCGGGCAGGGAATCCGACCATGGCGCCTTGAGCGGAAGCAGGCGGCCCTGGCCGCCTGGCTGGTGCTCGCCGGTTGACCCCGTCAGGGCCGCGGATTCTTGGTTGTGCCGGTCTGGCTTGATGCGCCAGCGGGTATTGTGGCCGGGGTGTATAAGGGGCTGCCCTCAATGGACAGATAGATGACGCTTGTCGTGTCATAGAGCACGTACGTCTTCTGTTCCCCCTGAGACATCGTCACAAGTTCGACGGTCACCATGTGCTGAGGCGAGCTGGCCGGCCAGAATGATACGTAGTCGCTGGCAGATTCCACTGTCACGGTGTCTGAGTTGCCGGCAGCGATCCCTTGTTCATACTTCCCGAGAACGGCGTCCCATACCATGTCCTTGCCGAAGTAGTGGTCATTCCACTCCACGAAGTCCAGGTTGAGCGACGTGGAATTCTGGATGGTGAGCTTGGTCGGAAAGAACAGGTTGCATGTTGTGAGGGACAGGAGAAGGCACGCAAGAACGAGCGGACCAATGACGCGGCGCACTTTCAGGCCTCCTGGGTAGATCGTTGGAACCAGTGGATCACGCGCTGGGTCTCGATCCGGAATTTGAAATGACACTTTCACCGTCGCAGCAGTGACGCTGAACAGGACGCTATCACGCCTTGCTCTGAAAGTCAAACTCGCGCGAACGCGAGACGCCGTGCCGGGCCGCCTGCGCAAGCCCGGCGGTTGCCCGCCGCCCCTCCCTTCCCTCGTACCAGAAGCCGCGGCGCCAGTTGTGGGCGTGGAGCTTCTTCACCAGCTCTTCCGGGCATGTCGGGAAGGGAAGCCGTGTTGGCCCCCGCCTGTGCGACGCTTCGTGGCGGGAAGATCTCGACCGCAAGGGCGAGGGCGTTCACCACATCGCCTTCCAGGTCAAGGGCATGAAAGAGAAGCTCGCCGCGCTCGATGCGGAAGGCATGCCTCTTCTGCAGAAGGGTGAATACACCGGTGGGCGCTACGCGTATGTCGACGCCGTGAAGGACCTGAAGGTGATCATCGAGCTGCTGGAGAACGACTGAGCGGCTTTCGTGAGCCCCCCCGGCCCCTACGGAGCCATCCGCGAGAGGAATCCGGTAAGGATGCGCTCCGTGATCCCCCAGATGGAACCCGCGGGTGGCGCAGCAGCAGGGCGACCGCGGCGTGGATGGCGCCGGTGCCGGAAGAAGCCGCCGCGTCGACAGGATCGAGCCGCGCAGCAAGGCGATCGAGAAATCCTTCGAATGCTTCCGGGCACGGACCGGCCTGGACAGGGCTGTTCCCTCGAGCAGGGGAGAAGCAGTACGAGCAGCTCAGGTTGCAGTCAGCCGAGGCGGGTTTGACCAGGATCGAAAACTGCCCGTCGATCGTCATGATGGATTGCGGCATCGTACATCAACACGGCGCGCAACGCCACTCCACGCCCCCGCCCCCCCTGCCTCACCCCAACGGCGATGCTGCGGCGGCCGTCAACGGAACGATTCATCAGGCTGATCCGCGGTCTCCCGGTGGACCGCGTGCCTTTCAACCACAGGCCGGCGTTCTTGACCGCATCCCAACCCTTTTATAGGCTCCCCGGGCATGGGCCGTGCTCACACCGCAGCGCTCGCGGGATCCGTCACTATCGATCCTTCCGCCGAGCCCCGCCCCTACGACCGCATGCTCTTTGGCGGATTCATCGAGCACTTCCACCGCCAGGTCTATGGCGGCATCTTCGATCCGGGCTCCCGCCTCGCGGACGCGAGGGGCTTTCGGCTCGACGTCATCCGGGCGCTCCGCGAGCTCGGGCTTCCCATCGTCAGATGGCCCGGAGGGTGCTTTGCCAGCGCCTACCACTGGAAGGACGGCATCGGGCCTCGGCGGGAGCCGGTCTACGACAAGGCGTGGCTCGTGGAGGAGCCGAACACCTTCGGCACGGACGAGTTCGTCGCGTGGTGTCGGCTGGTCGGCTGCGAACCGTACATCTGCACCAACGCAGGCACCGGCACGCCGGAGGAGATGAGCGACTGGGTCGAGTACGCGAACCTCGAAGGGCAGGGACGATGGGCGCGGCTGCGCCGGGCCGGCAACTCGCTCACGCCGCACCACGTCCGGTTCTGGTCCGTGGGCAACGAGAACTACGGCGGATGGGAGACCGGCGCGAAGACGCTGGCGGAGTGGGGTCCCTTCGTCCGCGAATCAGCCAAGATGATGCGCAAGGTCGATCCGTCCATCCGGCTCCTCGCAGCTGCTCTCCCCGACCGTGAGTGGACCGCGAGCCTGCTACGCTGTGCCGGCGCATATCTCGACATGGTCTCCATCCACGGCTACTGGGACCCGCTGTGGCAGGAGGACAGGCCGAGCGACTACCGCAGTTGCGTGACCCGTGCGCTGGAGCCGGAATCCGCGATCGCGGCCACGGAGAAGATTATCGACGAGGCGGGATTCCGGGGTCGCGTCTCCATAGCCTTTGACGAGTGGAACCTGCGGGGCTGGCACCACCCGGGCCACGACCACCCCATCGACAAATCGAGAATCGCTGCCAGGGATCAGAACGACCTCGACGCCACCTACACGATGGCCGACGCGGTCTTCTCGGCGGGCTTCCTGAATACCTGCCTGCGCCACGGCGACACGGTGCGCATGGCATGCGTCGCCCCGGTCGTGAATGCCCGCGGGCCTATCCACGCCCATCCCGGCGGCATCGTCCTGCGCACCACGTATCACGTGCTGCTGATGTACGCGAGGCTCCTCGGGTCGCACGTGTTGCCGGCGGGTGCCGAGAGCGACCCGCTGTCCCACGATGGAAGGACGGTCCCGGCCCTGGACGCGGTCGCCACCTGCGACGGCTCCGGCTGCGGCCGGAGGCTTGCACTCGTGAATCGCCATCCCGACCTTCCGATGCGGTGCCGGATCAGTTCCGAGGGACGGGAGCTTACCGGCGTGAGGCACGCGACCGTCCTGAGCGGAGACTCCCCCGATGCATGGAACGGCATCGAGGCTCCCGAGCGGGTCGTGCCCCGTTCGCAGCCCCTGGCCTTCGCCGCGGGCGCCGTGGAGCTTGCGCCCCACTCGGTGACGGTTCTCGAGCTGGAATGGCGAGGCCCGTGACCTTCGCCTCGTCCTGGGCGATACCAAAGCCCTGGAGCCGCTCGCAGCGATGATCACGCCCCCGCCGAGGGGAAGAGAGCGCCTGATCTCGGGCAGGTCCGCCGGGAAACAATTCACCTCGTCGAACCTGCTCTTTCTGTGTCGTCGTGACACAGCCGGTCCGGGGCACCTGGGTCGAATCGACACGGGCACGCAATCGTTCGGGTGTATCGGCGTGCACGCATCGACCCTATCTCTAATTCCCTTCATTCCAAGGTTTAGAAGCTCTCCCCGTGCGGCTTTACTATCGCGAGTTGGCACACCTCTTGTTATATCGGTTGTGAAACCATTTCCAGGAGGTGCCACATGGACCCGATTCGCTGGCGGAACGGGCTTGGAGACCCGTTCCAGGATTTCGAGGATCTGCAAGAAGAGATCAACAGGCTTTTCGATCTCACCAGGATCCCGGAAGCGCAGGGCATTTTCGACAGGGCGTTCTCACCCGCGGTCGATCTCGTCGAGAACCCCGACAGCTTCGAGCTTCTCTGCGACATGCCGGGTGTCGAGCTGGGGGATGTCGAGATCTCGGTGGCCGGCGGCGTGCTCACGCTGAAGGGCGAGAGGAAGGCCGCGGAGAAGAATGGCGCCAGGACCTACCGCGAGGAGACGCGTATCGGGCGGTTCCAGCGGACGCTGCAGCTGCCGCTGGCCGTCGACGCGGAGCGCGTCGAGGCCGTGCTCAAGGACGGCATCCTGAAGGTCGTGCTGCCCAAGCACGAGGAGCTCAAGCCGCGGCAGATCGCCGTGAAGGCAAAGTGAAAGGAGGCGTGCCATGGCGGAAAGAAGCGTTGCCCAGAGGCCGCGGTACCTGAAGCCCCGTGCGGCCGTCAACGAGTCGAAGGAGGGCCAGCTTCGCGTGGTGCTGGAGATGCCGGGAGTCCGGCGCGAGGAGCTGGAGGTGAAGATCGAGAACAACGAGCTCATCGTGGTCGGGCGCAGGGAGAAGCCCGCCGACAGGAAGTATCTCCTGCGCGAGAGGCCGCAGGGGGACTTCGTCCAGAGCTTCACGCTGGACGAGACCGTGGACCAGTCGAAGGTGGATGCCGTCCTGGAGAAGGGCGTCCTGACGCTGACGCTCGACCTGAAGGAACAGGTGAAGCCCCGCACCATCAGGGTGCGCGGGGAGTAGCCGGGATACCGGGGGCCGGGGACGCGTGCGGGGGAAGAGGCTCCTCGGCCGCGCCCTCCAGGGGCGCGAACACCGGGACGCCGCGTCGGCCAACTGACGCGCCGCTGGAACACGGAGGCTTCACCGGTTACGATCCCGGCACGCAACGGCGACAAGGAGGCAGTGGTGAAGCACGCGGTCTCTTTCGACATTGATGCGGCGGGGTTCGTCGCCTCCATCTGCTGCTACCTGTAGGAACATGGCCGACTTCTCCTCGACGCTCCAGCGGCTCGACGGCACGGCGCTGGGAGTGGTCGGCGCGGGAAGGCTCGGCGGCGCGCTGATCAGGGGCCTGCTGGACGCCGGCTTTCCGACATCACGGCTCCTTGTGGCTCACGGCCGGTCGGCCGAAACCCGTGCGCGGTTGATCGAGGCAGGGCTGGCGAACCGCATCGTGGAAACGGAAGGCCTCGTGCGGAGTGCGGGGATCATCCTCCTCGTTGTTCCCCCGCAGGTACGCACCCATCTCTATCGCCTACGGCTGAGCCTCCACGGACCCCGAGCTCGAGGAGGTTCGCGGGCCTCTCAACAGGGACGGGATGATCGCCACGACGATGACGACCCCCAGGATCAGGCAAGAACGGTTGATCGCGTGGAGGAACGTGAGAAGCTCACTGCCGTTCGCGAGCTGGTCGTTCCCAACGATCTGCGACAGTCTCGCGTACGGCATCACGAACGTCATCAACAGGAGCGACAAGGGCACGCTCAGGACCCCGCCCGTCATGTTCAGGGTCATCCTCACACCGTTGGCTACCCCGCGCTTCTGCGGCGGAACAGAGCTCATGACCGAGCTCGTGTTGGGGGAAATGAAAAGAGCCCTGCCAAGGCCGAACAGCACCAGGCTTACCAGGACAGACGCGTAGCTGGAATGCTGATCCAGCGTCGAAAACCAGAACAAGGCAGACGCGTTCAGTGCAAGCCCCACAGAGCTCAGGATCCGACCGCCGAATCTGTCGGACAGGCGTCCGCTGATGGGGCTCAGAATGAAAACCATGACTTCCATAGGGATGAGGGCGACGCCCGCCTGGAGAGCGCTGTAACCAAGGATCAACTGGAGATACAGGGATCGGAGGAAAGGTCCGCAGCTGAACGCGATGGAGTTCAGAAAGCTCGCGAGGTTCCCCGCCGCGAAGACGCGTATCCTGAACAGCCCCAGGTCGAGCGTCGGGAATTCCTGCCTGCTTTCGACAAGGACGACCACCACAAAGATCGCGATTCCCGCGGCAAGGATAAGGATATTCCGCGAGGAAGTGGGATCTCCGATGGTAAGCGCCAGAAGAATCACGGACAGACCAGCGCAGTACAAGACCGTCCCGAGATAATCGAATTTCTGGCCCGAGGCCCTGACGCTCACTTCTTTCAACCGTTTGTAAGCCCAGACCGTTCCGAAGATCCCGATCGGAACGTTGATGAAGAAGATCGATCTCCATCCCAGAAACGTTATCATCGCCCCGCCCAGCGTATAGCCGACGACCGCTCCCACGTTGAAAGCCATCATGTTCGTTCCGAGCGCCGTCCCCAGCTCTCCCGGCGGAAATGCGTCGGTAATGATCGTCGCGGAGTTGGCGCTCAGCAGGGCCGCCCCCGAGCCCTGGATGAGGCGGAAGACGACGAGCTGGGTGCCGTTTCCCGACAGCCCTGCCAGGAGGGAGCCGAAGGTAAAGACAACGAATCCGATGTTGTAGAGCCTCACCCTGCCGCGCATGTCAGCCAGGCGGCCCAGGACGACCAGCAGGACCGTCATCATGAGCTGGTAGCCGGTGATGACCCAGATGCCGTGTATTATGCTCGCGTGCAGGCTGTTCAGGATCGTCGGGAGCCCGATGACCACGATGGTCGAGTCCAGGCTCGACATGAAGGCACCCACCGTCGTGACGGTGAGCGCAACCCATTTGTATTTCATCCTGCTCCGCCCTCGATCCAATAGTACGCGAGAAATTCAAGCCCGCCAAATCTGCCCTTGGCGTGACACAGTGCCGCGAGTTTCCCCGCGGGGCACGGGCCCTCCGCAACGACTTGATCCCGTGATCATCCCTACCAGACTGAAGCCCCTCACTTCGCGCGGCGGAAACGACAACGGCCCGCACGACCTGAGAGAACAACCGCCGGTGCCGTCCCGGCATCGTCGTCTATGTATACTCGGGCTCCGGTGCGAACCAGAGCAGCCACGCGCAGCGCGGGCATCGCCACGAAATGGCGGGGTACATCCGCCTGCCCTTCACGCGGAAGCCGTAGATGCCGCCTTTCTCCGCCTCGCCCTCGATCCACTGCGGCCTGGTGAGCCTGCCCGCATTGTCCTTCGTCAGGACGTGGCCCTGCTCCATGGGAACCCTGCATGCCGGGCACTCCGGCGCTGGTCCAGTCATCTCATTTCCTCCTATCCAATCCAGATGCTGCGCATGATCTCTCCGAGTCCGGGTCTCTTCCCGTACATGAGGAGATAGGTCCTGAAGACCCGGGCGCTGACGATCGAAAGCGGCGCATTCACGATGCCTATGTCAGCGGCCGGCACGCTGCCCGGCAAGCAGGTTGCTCGTGAGGAAGCTCTTGATGGCGGCGCTCGTGTCGGCGGGCGCCACGAGCTCCTTCTCCTTCGTGAACCGGGAGAGCGTCAGCGTCGTCGCGTACTCCGACGGGATGACGAAGAACTCCCGGATCGTCCCGCTCGCCGCGCCGCGCGCGGCTTCCTCCTTCGTGGGGTACGGCACCAGGGTGATTGCGCCCCGGTCCCTGAACTGACCGAACCTGCCTGTCCCGTCGACGTACCCGATGCAGCGCGCCTCGGCCGCGCGCGGAATAAACGAGGCAGTCACGATCCTGCCGACCCCGATTGCAAGGAGCGCGAGGATCGGGACGACGAGCGTCATGACGATGAAACCGGTGCGGCGAACGGTGCCCGTGAGCTCGTGCACGAGGATCAGCGATGTGCTACGCATGCCGGGCCTCCACCACCTGGAGGAAGATCTCGTTCAGCGAGGGAAGCGCCGCTTCGAAATGCCTGACGACGGTTCCCCTGCGAACGAGGTGCTGCAGTATCTCCTGGGGCACGGCGTCCGGGGCGAGGATCAGCTCGACATGCCCCCTGCGCGTTCGTGACTCGATGACGACCGGGATTTTTCCCGTCTCCCCTGCGGCATCGAGGAGGACCGAGTTGGCCCCGTAGCGGGAGCGTATTTCCTGGAGGTCGCCGTAGAGGATCGCCCTCCCGCCGTTGACCATCAGCACCCGGTCACAGAGCTCCTCCACGTCGCCCATGCCCTTGCTCAACGCCTCGACCTTCCTCTCTCTCCAGGCGGCCAGTCCCGTCCGCTCGAGGAGCTCGTCGGCGCGCCGCTGGGCCGCCGGCCTCTCCATGCCGAGCAGCGACGCGAGGAAGAGGATGCAGTCGATCACCTTCAGCTTCCGGTAGAGTCCCCGTTCTTCCGGAAGGTACCCGAGCCTTCTCTTCGTCGCCGGGGCGCGCGCTTCTCCGAACAGGAGCACCGTGCCGGAGTCCGGCTGCACGATGTCCATGATCATCCGGATGGAGCTCGTCTTGCCTGCGCCGTTCGGGCCGATCAGGCCGAGGATCTCCCCCCGCTTCACGGTGAAAGAGAGATCGTCCACCGCCTTTTTCGAGGAGAAGGTCTTGACGATGTGACGCACATCGACCGCCGGGGCGGCCGCGGGCCCGCTCATTCTTTCTCCTCCCGTTTCCGGCTGCCCAGGCGGCCGGCGTCCGCCAGCGCCTGGCGCAGGAGAAACTCGATCTGCCCGTTCATGCTGCGCAGCTCATCCTCTGCCCACATCGCAAGCGCGTCGTACAGTTCGGGAGAAACGCGCAGCAGGAACGACTTCTTGTCCGCCACGGGGGCCTCCGGATCACCGGTACAACGAGCCTGTATTCACCACGGGCTGCGTGCTCTGCTCGCTGCAGAGGACCACCAGGAGATTGCTTACCATGGTCGCCTTGCGCTCCTCGTCGAGGGTCACGACGTTCTTGGCCGCGAGCAGCTCGAGGGCGTTCTCCACCATGCCGACCGCTCCCTCCACGATGGTCTTGCGGGCGGCGACCACCGCCGCCGCCTGCTGCCTGCGGAGCATCGCCGCGGCGATCTCCTGGGCGTAGGCAAGGTGCGTCACGCGCGTCTCTATGACCTCCACGCCGGCTTTCTGCAGCCGGTCCTGGATCTCGATCTTCAGCTGCGCCGAGACCTCGGCCGTGTGGCTGGACAGGGCGATCTCGCCCTCCTTGTGGGCGTCGTACGGGTAGCCCGTGGCCAGTGTGCGCAGGGCTGCCTCGCTCTGCACGTGCACGTAGTTCTCGTAGTTGTCCACCATGAAGGCGGCCTCGGCGGTGTCCACCACCTTCCACACGACCACGGTAGCAATCTCTACCGGGTTGCCGCGCTTGTCGTTGACCTTCAACTTCGCTGTCTCGAAGTTCCGGACCCGGAGGCTGATCCCCTTCTTCGTGTAGAACGGGTTGGCCCAGCGGAGCCCCGGTTCTCGGGCGGTCCCGCGGTAGGCGCCGAAGAGCTGCATCACCTTTCCCTGGTTGGGGCTCACGGTGAACAGGCCGGCCATCAGGAAGGCGTCGATCGCGATTACGATGCCCCCGACGATTGCCCGGCGTGTCGCTGACCCCCGTAATCCCGATGTTGACCAGCACGATGGCTCCCGCCAGTATCACCAGGAACACCACCAGCATCACGATCCCGTTCGCCGCATTTTTCTTCTGCTCTGTCATGTCTTTCTCTCTCCCTTCATCAGTGATATTTATATGATATCACTTTGATTTCATGCTGTCAAGCGCCGCCGCGCGGTTTTTTTTCGGGCTCCGGCGCGCTAGGCCGGGGGATCTGGCGCCCCCCCGCCCATATCGATAGACTGGCACCGATGGGCCCGGTCCTCTTGAAGAACTGCTTCTTCGTCCAGCCTTCGGCCGACATGGAGGGGTTTCGAGGCGCTGACATTCTGCTCGAAGGGCAGGAGATCAGGAGGATCGGCCCGTCCCTTTCAGCGCCGCCCGGCGCGCGCATCATCGACTGCTCGCACCACGTGGTGGTTCCCGGGTTCGTCAACACGCACCACCACTTCTTCCAGACCCTCACCCGCAATCTGCCCGCCGTGCAGAATGCCAAGCTTTTCGACTGGCTTGTCTACCTCTACGAGATCTGGAAGAACATCGACGGCGAGGCGATCTACTTCTCCTCCCTCCTGGCCATGGGGGAGCTCCTGAAGACCGGCTGCACCTGCTCCACGGATCACCTCTACCTCTACCCGCGCGGGGTGAACGCGCGATTTCGTCGCCCTGCAGTTCCAGGCCGCCGAGATGCTGGGCATGCGCTTCTCCCCGACTCGCGCGGCTCCATGTCGCGGAGCAGGAAGGACGGCGGCCTGCCGCCGGACTCGGTCGTGCAGGACGAGGACACGATCCTTGCCGACAGCGAGCGCGTGATCCGCGCAGTTCCACGACCCGGCCCCGCGCGCGATGCGCAAGGTGGTCCTCGCGCCCTGCAGCCCCTTCTCCGTGAGCGAGGAGCTCATGCGGCGCACGGCGCGCCTGGCGCGCGCCCATGGGGTGCGGCTGCACACGCACCTCGCCGAGACCGCCGACGAGGACGAGTACTGCCTGGAGAACTACGGGGTGCGCCCCGTGGAGCTCATGGAGCGCTGCGAGTTCATCGGGCCGGACGTCTTCTACGCGCACGGGATCTTCTTCAACGACGAGGAGCTTGCAGTGCTGCGCCGGCGAGGGTGCGCAGGTCGCGCACTGCCCCTCGTCGAACATGCGCCTGGGCTCGGGCATCTGCCGCGTGCGCGACATGCTGGACACTCGGCATCCCCGTCTCGCTGGCCGTGGACGGTTCTGCCTCCAACGATTCCTCGGACTTCCTGGGGGAGATGCGCCATGCCCTTCTCCTCCAGCGGGTGGCGCGCGGGAGCGGCGCCCTGGACGCGCGGGAAGTGCTCCGCATGGCCACCGAGACCGGCGCGGCGGTCCTCGGATTCCAGGGCATCGGCCGGATCCAGGAAGGGTACGCGGCGGACCTCGCCGTGTTCGACGTGGGCGGCATGGAGTACTGCGGGCAGCCTCTCGGACCCGTTCGCGGCCCTGCTCTTTGCCGGCTACAACCACGGCACCGCCTACACGATCTGCAACGGGAAGGTGGTGGTGGACAGCGGCAGGCTCACCGGCATCGACGAGGAGAAGCTGGCCCGTGACGCCAACAGGATCGCATCGCGACTATTGAGCGCCTGAGGGAGGCGTCATGTTCCATTCCAGCGCAGCGACAGGTGACCGGGCAGCCGACTACGGGCTCGCCGTGGAGCAGGCGAAGCGCCTCTGGGAGAAGGACCTGCCGCTCGCGGGCAACCTCGCCAACGTCTCGGCGCTCCTCAAGCATTTCCTGGAACGCACCAACTGGGTGGGGTTCTACCTCTGGGACGCTGCCCGCGGCGAGCTCCTCCTGGGCCCCTTCCAGGGAATGCCGGCCTGCACGCGCATCGCCCTGGGCACGGGCGTCTGCGGCACCGCGGTCAGCACGCGGAAAACCCAGCGGGTTGCGGACGTCCACCAGTTTGCCGGCCACATCGCCTGTGACAGCGCGAGCGAGTCGGAGATCGTGATCCCCCTCGCCAGGGACGGCGAGGTCCTCGGCGTCCTGGACATCGACAGCCCCGAGAAGGACCGGTTCGACGCCCTGGACCAGGAATGGCTTGAACGGATGGCCGCCGCCGTCGCCGACCTCTGGCCGCGGGGCGTCACCAGCGTCTAGTCTGCCCTGCCCCAGGTCCCGTCAGCCAGGTTGATGTCGATGTCGTTGTCGGCATGGGGAAGCACCCCCTTCCACATCCCTTCGATGACGTCCTTCTTCATCGCGATTACGATGGAGCCCATCAGGCTCAGGTTTTTCGTCGGGTACATCTCGGTTCCCTGGAAGTGCGGGTCTCCCGCGTAGTGCGCGATCCCCGCATCTGTCAGCGGCTCCGCGATGCTGTCTGCTTCCCTCTGTGAGATACCGTAGCCCTCGAGGACGCTCTCGATATAGGGGAGCATTCCCTTGCGGGCGTATGCCAGGGCGTAGTCGGCGAACCCGGCAGGCATGGCCAGCGCGGTGCGCAGCGCCGTCGCGCCGGGGATCGAATCGATGCGGAAGCTGCGCACGTGCATCACCTGGTCCGACCCCAGGGAAATCATCCGGTAGGGACAGGGATAGGTGACGAGCGATCCCGTCTCGATGTCATAGAGGAACCGGGAGACGGGCGGCGCTGCCTTCGCGCCACTGGAATCCCACCACGCGCCGGCAATATTCTGCGCGTGAAAGTGGCCCGTGAAGACCACGCGAACCCCGTACGCGGCGAGCATGCGGGAGAAAGCGTCGTTGTCCTGGACGATGTACTCGGGGAACTGCTTCTTCTGGCCCGGGAAATGCTCGACCACGCCGTGGTGCATCATCGCGATCACGGCCTTGTTCTCCCTTCGTGCGCGCTCGAGGATCGTCCTGATCCAGGTGAGCCTTTCCGCGGTGAACGATCCCCCCGTGTGCTCGTGCGTCTCCTTCAGGCTGAGGTCGTAGCGGCAGGCGTCGAGCGCCAGGAGCCACAACCCGGGCACGGGCTCCACGACGTACGCGAGCGATGCGGGGTCGCGATCGATCGCCTCGCTGTACCCGAAGTCACCGTAGATCTGGGCAAAGCGCTGGGGGCTGACGTTGGGCACCCGTGCCGTGGCGGTGCCGTCATACCTCACGGCCCGCGGGTTGTTCACGTCGTGGTTTCCGGGAATGACGAAGACGGCTATACCGGCGGCTCTCAGCCGCTGCATCGCCGCGGACACGGCCAGGTGCACCGCCTCCTCACCGTCCTTGCTCATGTCCCCCGGGACCAGGACGAACCGCGGCTTCGCCGCGATGATCCTGTTGATGACGGTGTCGAGCAGGTCCGTGCTGTACTCGAAGATCTTGCGGTCGTCGAACTTGATCTTCTCGAACGAGGGCTGCCCGATCCCCAGCTCAGGCAGGAAGACGTGGGGATCGGAGAACACCGCGAAGGTTGTCTCGGGATAGGGCGGAAAGGGTGCGACCGCCTGCGGTGCCTGGAAGTTCAGCGTCGAGCACGCCGTGATGGCGAGCATGGCGGCCACCGCCAGGAGGGAGAAAAAGGGCCTGGTTGAGCGCATGGATCTCCTCACTTTCGCACTGTGCTGGGCCGGGTCATTGTGCACGGTTGGCGGCGGCGACGCAACGATTGTGCCGCGGGTGTGTTTCCAGCGGCGGCCCGCGTGCGGCCTCCGTCCTTTGACACCCGTCTCGGTGCGCGGGTATCCTTGCCCGTCATGAAAGCGCGGCGAGGAACGTTCCTCATCCTCAAGATGGGAAGCACGCTGCCCGGGCTGCGGTCCCGGAAAGGCGACTTCGAAGACTGGATCACCGCCGGCCTGGGGCGGTCAGCGGGAGCGCCGGAGGTGATCGATGTCGCCGCGGGCGCGGCGCTCCCGCACGCGAACGGTCACACCGGGGTGGTTGTCACCGGTTCGCATGCCATGGTCACGGAGCGGCGGGACTGGAGCGAGCGAGCCGCGGACTGGCTGCGGGAGGCCGTGGCGCGCGGGCTCCCCGTTCTGGGCATCTGCTACGGTCACCAGCTCCTCGCCCACGCGCACGGGGGAGTAGTCGGGGACAACCCGGGAGGACGCGAGTTCGGCACGGTGGATGTTTCACTCAACGAGGCGGCGCGCGAGGACGAGCTCCTTGCCGGGCTGCCGCGCAGCATACGCGCACATGTCGGCCACACGCAGTCGGTCCTGCGGGTTCCGGGCGGCGCGGTTGTGCTTGCATCGAACACGCGGGACGCCTGCCAGGCCTTCCGGATCGGTCAGCGGGCGTGGGGCATCCAGTTCCATCCCGAGTTCGACGGAGAGATCGTGCGCGAGTACATCGGTCACTACAAGGGTCTTCTTGCCGCCGAGGGGCAGGACCCGGATGTCCTGCTCAGCGCAGTCGGTGAGGCTCCGCAGGCGGCAGGGGTGCTCGATCGTTTTGCCCGGATATGCGGCGGGGCTGTCAGTCTTTGCGGCCCGTGAGCTTGATGATGTGGTGGCCGAATTGCGTGGACACCACGTCGCTGAGCGAGCCGTTTCCCAGCCGCTTGCAGGCTGCCTCGAAGGCCGGGACCATCTTGCCGGGCCCGAACCAGCCGAGGTCGCCGCCCTTCGATTTCGACGGGCACGTGGAATGCTCACGGGCCATTGCCTCGAAACTGGCGCCCATCTTGATCCGCTTCAGGAGCTCGTTCGCGAGCGCCTTGTCTTTCACCAGTATGTGACTTGCACGCCATTCCATGAGGCTACTCTACTTCACCTCGACGGGAAGTGAAAAGACCTGGCGCCCCGTATCCTGGAATCCCAGCTTCCGGTAAAGCGCGAGCGCCGGCCTGTTCGCGCGGCTCACCTCGAGCTGGATCGCTTTCACGTCCGCCGGTGCCACTTTCCTGAGGAGACCGAGGAAGTCACTCGCCACCCCCCTGCGGCGGTGGGCGGGATCGACGAACAGCTCGTCGATGGAAAGGACCGTGCCCCCCAGCTCGTTGCTCCAGCTGGTCACGAGGATGGCGTATCCTGCCATTTCTCCTTCGCGCTCGAAGACGAAAAATGAGCCCTTTTCCTTGTACCGCGACAACGCCGCGACGGTGGCGAGCACCTGGTCCGCGGTGATCTCCGCGCCCCGCTCGTGCTCCCGGTGGAAGGCCTGGACCAGGCGGACCAGGCCCGGGAGGTCGCGCGGGGTCGGCATGCGGTAGGTCGCCTTGGTGCTGACCAGCGTGTAATCGAGCATCTGCTTCCTTCTATAGAAGAGGAGCGTCGATGTCAAACGAGCGGTGCCGCCGCGTCGGCAGCGGTGCCGCCGAGATCCGTCGATCGTGCAACGAGTTCCACAAGCCGCTTTTTCGTTGCATACTGTGGTCATGAACGCCCATGACATATTCGAACCGATGCGACCCGGTACCGTCACCCTGCGTGATCCTTTCTACGCAAAGAAGGTCGAGGCCAACCGCGCGTACCTGCTGGGCTTGCGGAGCGCTGACCTCCTGCAGAACTTCTACCTGGAGGCTGGCCTCTGGTCCACGGTCGACAAGCCGGAACGCTGTCACTGGGGTTGGGAGTCACCGACCTGCCAGATCCGCGGCCACTTCCTGGGGCACTGGCTCTCCGCGGCTGCCCGGCGATGCTCGGTGGCCGCGGATCCCGAGCTGAAAGGGAAAGCTGACTTCATCGTAGCGGAGATCGGCAGGTGCCAGGCGGAGAACGGCGGCGGCTGGGCCGGATCGACGCCGGAAAAGTACCTGGACTGGATCGCGCGAGGGAAGACCGCCTGGGCGCCGCATTACGTCCACCACAAGACGTTCATGGGCCTGCTGGAGATGGCGGTGCTCACCGGCAGCGAGCAGGCGCTGCAGATCGCGGACCGATGGGCGGACTGGTTTCACAAATGGTCCGGTCAATTCGACCGGGAGCGGATGGATGCGATTCTCGACTTTGAAACCGGCGGGATGCTCGAGGTCTGGTCCGATCTCTTCATCCTGACGGGGTCACCCAAGTACCGGGATCTCATGGAACGCTACGACAGGCCACGACTCTTCGAGCCCCTCCTGGAGGGGAAAGATGTTCTCACGAATATGCACGCCAACACGACCATTCCCGAGATCATGGGCGCCGCGCGGGCCTTCGAGGCCACGGGAGACACCCGGTACAGGCGCATCGTCGAGGCCTACTGGAAAATGGCGGTGACGGACCGGGGCCTCTATGCGACCGGAGGACAGACCTCGGGGGAGATATGGACGCCGCTGCGGGCGCAGGCCGCCCGGTTGGGCGAACGCAACCAGGAACACTGCGTGGTCTACAACATGATGCGGCTGGCCGAGCGTCTCCTTCGGTGGACCGGAGATGCTGCCTATGCCGACTACTGGGAGCGCAACCTCTACAATGGCATTGCCGCCCAGGGTTACTACGAGGAATACCACCAGGGCCAGGTCTCGACGAAACGTTATACCGAGCGCGAGCTCATCGCCTACTTCCTTCCCCTGGAACCCGGCGCGCGCAAGCGCTGGGGCTCGGCGACGGAGCACTTCTGGTGCTGCCATGGCACCCTGGTGCAGGCCAACGCCTCACACGCGGAAGGCATCTATTACAGGACGAGGGACGGCATCGCCGTTGCCCAGTACCTGGCGTCCCGCGCAGTCATCGGTGACATACAGGACGCGGGCCCGGGTGGTGTCGAGATCGCCCAGGAGATCGACCAGCAACTCGGGTCGATCGAGACGCCGAAAAGCGTCACGGCACGGATCACCGTGACATGCCCGAAACCGACGGAGTTCACGCTCCAGCTTCGCCTCCCATGGTGGATCGCTGGCGCTGCGCGGTTCTCCGTCAATGGCACAGTGGTGGAACACCGCGGCGGACCGACGTCGTTTCTGCCCATCCGACGCTCCTGGTCGCGCGATACGGTGGAGGTCACGCTTCCTCGCTCTCTTTCTGCGTGTCCGCTCCCTGATCGTCCCGACACGGTGGCGATCATGGACGGCCCGGTCGTGCTGGCCGGCCTGACGGGCAGCGATTGCGTCCTCTCCGGGGACAGCAAGAGGCCCGAAACTTTCCTGGCTGACGACGATTCCCGGGACTGGACGATCTGGAAGCGCCATTACCGAACAATCGGCCAGCGTGAATCGATCCGCTTCGTGCCTCTCCACGAGATCGGTCACGAGCGGTACACCGTGTACTTCCCGGTGGAAAAACGGTAGGCACGTGACACGGGGAAGTGGCGATAGTCGCCCTCCACGAGAGCCGATGCTTGCGCCATGAGGGCGGGTGCCGTAGAATGGGCGGGTGATCACCGATATCGTACGGCCGGCGACCGCGCGCGACGCGGTGCGGGCCAAGTCCGCGCGCGGGGCAGCGTACCTCGGCGGCGGCACCTGGCTGAACGCGGGCCGCGCCGAGGGGATAACAACGCTCATCTCGCTGGAGAAGCTCGGCCTGGGGACCATCGCGCCTGACGGGACGGGCTGCGTGATCGGCGCGGCCTGCACGTTCCAGCAGATCGTGGACTCGCCCCTCACCCCGCGCGCGTTGAAAGACGCTGCCATGCTCACCGCGTCGCGCACCCTGCGCAACATGAAGACGCTCGGCGGCGAGCTGGGACGCGACGCGGCAGACTCGGCCGTCATTCCCGTGCTCATGGTCATGGGCGCATCGCTTCGGCTCGCTTCGACGCGACGGCCCGTTGCCCTCGAGGACTACCTCAACCGGGAACGGGGCGACCTCATCCTCTCGGTGAACCTGCCCGATGCTGTCGGTCCCTGCGCGGTGCAGGCTCTCTCCCGCACGTCGCACAGCCCCCGCTCGCTGGTGGTGGCCGCGTGCATCACGGGGACCGGGCAGCTCCGGCAGCTTCGGGCGGTTCTTTCCGACTGCGCGGGCAAGCGTGCCCGGCTTCTGGAGACCGCCGCGGCCGGCGCCGCGCTTCCCACCCGTGAGCGCCTGGAGTCGTTGGTGGCCAGGGTGTTCGCGCCGAAGCCGGACATCCATGCCGGGGCGCCGTACAAGCTCTACATGGCAGGAGTGCTCGCGGCGGACGTGGTGCGTGCCCTTGAAGCGAGAGCCGCTCCAGGGGCCGGCTCGTGAGCGTCTCTTTTACGCTGAACGGCAAGCTGCGCACGGTGGAAGCGGCACCAGGTGAATCCCTCCAGGTCCTCCTGCAGCGCATGGGCATTCCTTCGGTGCGCTCGGCTGACGACGGCGAGGGATTCGTCGGGGCCGATACGATACTCCTCGACGGCAAGGCGGTGCTGGCCGGCCTCATGGTGGCGGCCCAGGCAGAGGGGCATTCCCTGGAGACGGTGGAAAGCCTCATGACGGACGGCCGGCTCTCCGCGATCCAGGGCGCCATGCTCGATGCGGGGGTGGTCCAGTCTGCCTTCAACAGTCCGGCCGCGGCTCTTCTCATCGAGGAGCTTCTTCGCCGCACGGCGGTGCCCACGGAAGCGGACGTCAAGGACGCGCTTTCCGGTCTCTTCAGCAGGGCAACGGGCTACAAGCAGTTTTTCATGGCAGTGGAGCTGTCCGCGAAGCGCCGACACGACCCTTCGTTCACGATGCCCTTCGCGGAGGAGTTCCGCGACGATCTCCGGGTGGTGGGAAAGAACAGGCGGCGCGTGGACGGCGTGAAGCTGGTCGCCGGCATGAAGGCCTACGTGGAAGACCGCGTGGAGCCGGGAAGCTGCGTGCTCCACATGGTGCGCAGCCCGCACGCGCATGCGCGGATTACTTCCATCGACACCACCGCGGCGCTGGCGCAGCCCGGCGTGGTGGCGGTCATCACGCACGAGAATTGTCCCGATGTCATGTACACCTTTGCCGGCCAGGGCTTCCCCGAGCCTTCGCCGTACGACTTCCGCATGTTCAGTCCCGTCGTCCGCCATGTCGGGGACCGTGTGGCTGCCGTCATCGCAGAATCGCCGGCCGCCGCCGCCGCCGCCGCCGCGCTGGTCAGGGTGACGTGGGAGGAGCTGCCGGCCGTGCTTTCCGTGGCGCAGGCCATGGCGCCGGGCGCCCCGCTGGTCCACGGAGACCAGCTCAAGCGGATCACCTGCCAGTTCTCCATCGGCTCGGCGCCGGAGCGCAACCTCGCGGCGAGCGCGCACGGGAGCGTCGGCGACATCGAGAAGGGATTCGCGGAGGCCGAGGCGGTCATCGAGCGGACCTACACCACGAGCAAGGTGCAGTGCACGCCCGTGGAGACCCACGTCGTCTACACCCGGATGGACGGGGACAGGCTGGTCATCCACGCATCCACGCAGGTCCCGTGGCACCTGCGCCGTATCGTTGCCGGGGTCTGCGGCATACGCGAGAACCGCGTCCGCGTGATCAAGGAGCGCGTGGGCGGGGGCTACGGGAGCAAGCAGGACATCCTCCTGGAGGACGTCTGCGCGTGGGCCACGCTGACGACCGGCAGGCCTGTCTTCTACAAGTACACGAGGGAGGAGGAGTTCGTCTCCGCCACGACCCGGCACCCCTTCACGGTGACCGTGAAGATCGGCGCCAGGAAGGACGGCACCATGACCGCCCTGCAGTACACGGCGGACGTGGACACGGGCGCCTTCGGCAACCACGCGCTGACGGTGCCCATGAACTCCTGCTCGAAGTCGCTTCCCCTCTTCCGCTGCGAGAACATCGCTTTCCAGGTGCGTGCCTGGTACACGAACCATGTCACCTCGGGAGCCTACCAGGGTTACGGCGCGCCGCAGGGGTCCTTTGCCGTCCAGGTGGCGGCCGCGGAGATGGCAGCGGAGATAGGCATGGATCACCTCGCGTTCATCGAGAAGAACCGGGTCCGGGAAGGCGATGTCCTGGAAATCCTCAAGAGCCTCGGCGAGGGCAGGCCGGGTGAAGCCGTGCGTGTCAGCACCTGCGGCCTGGACAAGGCAATCGCCGAGGGTCGGGCCAGCATCGGGTGGGGACGCAGGGAGACTGATCCGGATCCCGACGTGCGCATCGGCAAGGGCGTTGCCATCATCCAGCAGGGCTCGGGCCTTCCCGGCCTCGACCAGGCGTGCGCCGACGTGAAGCTCCTCGCGGACGGCACCATCATGGTGCAGTCCGGCGGCGCGGACCTCGGGACCGGCCTGGACACCGTGCTGGCGAAGGTCGCCGCGGAGACGCTCCGCTGCGACGTGGACATCGTGACGGTGCTTTCCGGCGATACCGACACCACGCCGTTCGACAAGGGCGCCTACGCGTCCAGCGGCACGTACTTCTCCGGTAACGCGGTGCTCAAGGCGGCGCAGGCCCTTGTCGAGCGAATGATCGACGTCGCCGCCGAGCAGTGGAAGGTGCCGCACGCCGAGGTCCGCATCGAGCATCCTGGGGTCCTGCGCGCGGGGACGCGTTCCATGACCTTCAAGGGACTGGCACAGCGCTGTCACACGGGCTTCGGGCCGGGCGAGCTGAAGGGCAGCGCTTCCTTCACCTCCAACGACCACGCCATTCCCTATGCCGCGCACTTCTGCGAGGTCGCCGTGAACGTGCGCACAGGATCCATCGAGGTGCGCCGCTACCACGCCGTTCACGACAGCGGCACGCCCATCAATCCCGAGCTGTCCCTGGGCCAGGTCTACGGCGGCATCCTCAAGTCCATCGGGCACGCGCTGTACGAAGAGATGATCTTCGACGAGAAGGGGCGGTGCCTCACCACGGGGCTCGGCGCCTACGGCGTGCCCATGATCCAGGAGGTGCCCGCCGACCTGCGGGTGAAGCTCGTCACCACCGACGATCCGTTCGGACCGTTCGGTGGCAAGAGCGTGGCGGAGATCAGCGTCAACGGCGCCGCCCCCGCGCTTGCCGCCGCCATCCACGACGCCGCGGGCGTCTGGCTGCACGACTGGCCCATGACGCCGGAGCGGCTTCTGCACCAGCTGGGGAGGTTCTGATGCCGTCACTGACCGCGCACGACATCCACAGGATGATCAACGGGCTGGCCTCATCCGCGCTGGACGGGCGTGCAGGGACGCGACTTCCTCCTCACCTGGGACAAGAGCCGCGAAGAGCTGGAAGCCGTCCTCCAGGTGGCCGTGATCCTGCGCCACCTCCGCACCAGCGGGCTCTCCACGCGCGTGTGGGACTCGGGCCTCGCCGTCTCGCAGTTCCGCGACAACTCCACCCGGACGCGGTTCAGCTTCGCCTCGGCGTGCAACCTCCTGGGACTCACCGTGGCCGACCTCGACGAGGGGAAGTCCCAGGTGGCCCACGGGGAGACCGTGCGCGAGACATCGAACATGATCTCCTTCATGGCCGAGGTGATCGGCATCCGTGATGACATGTACATCGGCAAGGGCCACGCCTACATGCAGGAGGTGGCGGCCGCCGTGGACCAGGGATTCAGCGACGGCGTCCTGGAGCAGAGACCGACGGTGGTGAACCTCCAGTGCGACATCGACCATCCCACCCAGTCCATGGCCGATCTCCTCCATCTCGTCACGGAGTCCGGCGGCGTGGAGAAGCTCAAGGGGAAGAAGGTCGCCATGACCTGGGCGTACTCGCCCTCCTACGGGAAGCCCCTGTCGGTGCCGCAGGGCGTGATCGGCCTTTTCACGCGGTTCGGCATGGACGTGCGGCTGGCCCATCCCGAGGGCTACTCCCTCATGCCCGACGTCGTCGAGAATGCGAAGCGCTATGCCGGCCACACCGGCGGTTCCTTCCGCCAGTATGGCTCCATGGCGGAGGCGTTCAACGGGGCGGACTTCGTCTACCCGAAGAGCTGGGCACCTTTCGCGGTGATGGAAGAGCGCACCGCCATCGTCGAGACGGGTGACAGGCAGAAGCTGCAGGAGCTCGAGAAGCGCTGCCTGCAGAACAACGCCCGGTTCAAGGACTGGGAATGCACGCCCGAACTCATGGCGAAGACCAACAACGCCCTTTACCTCCACTGTCTCCCCGCCGATATCAGCGGCGTCAGCTGCGAGAGGGGAGAGGTGGCCGCGCCCGTCTTCGACACGTTTCGCACGCCGCTGTACAGGCAGGCGGGCTGGAAGCCGTATGTCATCGCTTCCATGATCCTCACGTCGCGCATGCAGGACGTCCGCAAGGTCCTCACCATGTTCCTGGACAGGGCGGTGCCCCGGGTCATTTAGGCCCCGCGGGTCGCTTTCGCGGGCCGCCGCACGATGCCTGCTATCACCAGCGCGGCCGCCAGGGCGATGCCCGCCCACGCGAACCACTCGCCCAGCAGCGCGTAGAGCGTTGGCAGCCGCTTCGTCGGCACGTCGGCAAGCATGAGCCCGTCAGGGGTCGCGTAGAAGTCCTGCTGGGCGAGAACGCGGCCCGAGGCGTCGATGGCCATCGAGGTGCCCTCGTTGGTCTGGCGCACCACGGAGAACCCGTTCTCGATGCCGCGCATCAGCCCGACCTCCGTGTGGTAGGGCCGGATGCGCGGCCGGTCGAATGCGGGCACGATGACGATGTCGGTCCGCAGCGCACCGAGCCGATGAATGAATGCGGGAAAGTCCATGTCGAAACAGATGGCAGACCCGATCCTTCCATAGGGAGTGTCCACGGTCTTGAGGATGCCGTCCGATCCCGTGGGGTACCACGACATCGTTTTCACGTACGTGTATGCGAGGGTGCCGTCGGGCGCGAACATCAGCATTTTGTTGTCGCTGACGGCCTGGCCGTAGCGGAGAACAACCACCGCGGGGGCGAAATACACGCCGTGGCTCCTGGCAAACGCGGCCGCGCGACCCTTGAAGGCCGCCTCCTGGTCCTCGGGGATGACGCCATTTCCTTCCGACCAGAAAATGATCTTCGCTCCCGCGGCTGCCGCGCGCTCACTCCGGGAGAACAGCGTGTCCTCCATGCCGCCCAGCTCGGTGGAGAAGCCGGCGACCAGGTCGCGCGGGGTCCCCTGGTCGATCCACGCCCAGTAGTCCCGCGGGTGCGCCACGGCCACCGAGCCGATGCGCACGGTGGGCGAGGACGGGCGGGCCAGCGCCGTGCGCGTGCCGCCGTAGGCGAGCACAGGAAGCCGATGCCCCAGATGCCGGTGAGCGACGCGAGCTGCGCCACCGCCGGCGCGCCGAGCTGTGTCGACGCCACCGCCATGCCGCTGCCCAGCGGGCTCAGCGAGATGACGAAGTCAACGACGAGGAACACGGCGGGGTAGACCAGGGTGGCCGCTGCCGGCGGGAGGCGGCGCGAGAGGACCCGGTCGACGTACAGGGCCCCGAGGAATGACGCGGGCCGAAGGACGCACACGGCCACGACCATCCACGGGTCCAGGTCCCAGCCCCCGTTCATCTGGACGAACGCCGCTGCCGCCAGGAGCGCCACGGCGGGGAGCGTCGCGTACCAGCGCTGCCGGTCGCGGAAGAACCGGATCAGGAACAGCGGGGCGAGCCACGACATGAACGGCACGTTGAAGCGCCAGCCGACGAACGCGAAGCATACCGAGCCCAGGACAAGCCAGGCCCAGGGGCGCGTCGCGCGCCATGTTCTCGAGAGTTCCATCAGGTCCTCCTCCTGCTGCTGCGGGACACCCGGTTGGACGCGGGCGGTGTCCGGCTCACTTCACGGTGCCGCCTTTTTTCTCTATTGTTGCCGCCATGGCGGAGGCAACGTTCGATACCACGCATGCGTTCGCGTCGTCGGCGGAGGAAGCACAGGCAGTCAGCGCCCTGCTTGCTTCCTCCGCCCCCGACGCGCCGCCGTTCTGGGAGTCAGGCGAGCACATCCGCGTCCCGGTCGGGGACGCGGAGATACGCGTGATCCACTGCATGCCGGGCGGTGCCGAGGCGCGATCCGGCGCCCGAGCTGTCCGTCCTGTCGTCCTGGTGCCCGGGTTCGGAGTCATCCCGGAGGGCTTCCAGGATTTCTACCGGGCCATCCACGGCCGGGCAGAGTTCTTCTACGTGGAGAGTCGGGAGAAAGCGAGCAGCAGGCTCGATCGTCGCGCCGACATGTCAGTGCCCAGGATGGCCCGCGACCTCTCCCTTGTCCTGGAAGGCATCGGGCTCGGCCAGGGCCGTGACTTCATCCTGGCAGCCGTCTGCTGGGGAGCGACCATCGTGCTGGAGGGATTGCGCGAGGGACTCCTGAACGCTCCCACCATCCTGGCCTGCGACCCCATGCACGCGCTCTGGTTCCCTCGCTGGCTCCTGCGCTGGGTGACGCCGCTGGTGCCCGTCCCCGTCGTCACGGCGCTGCGGCCCCTCGTGTTCAGGGCCATGCTGGGCGACATGAGGGAGCCGGTCCAGAAGCAGAGGGTGCGCGATTTCGTCTACCGCGCCGACGTGCGCAAGTGGAAGCGGGCGGCAGAGGCGGCGCGCGACGTGGAGCTCATGGGGAGACTCGAGGACGTGCGGCAGGAGGTGTTCGTCCTGAACGGCACCGCCGACAAGGTTCACGATCCGCGCGTCTACCCGCTCATAGCCCGGGCGATGCCTCGCGGCAGGTTCCTGTACATGGGCACCGGCGAAGAGAACCGAGAGAGGCTCTTCGGCACCGCGGCGCTGGAGTTCGCGCGTGTCGCTTCCCGCGACGGGCTGCCGCCCGCCCTCGCGCCGTTCGAGAAGGACACCGGCGGTCCTTCGACCGGAGCGCGCTTGATGCACATTAACTATTGACTATTGTTGACCATTTTAGTCATGTATAACCCCGAAGGGGGAACACCCGTAGATGATCGATACGACAGAAGCGCGGCAGGCGTCCGTGCACCCGTCGCGACGGCTGTTCATTCTTGCGGCGGTCACAGTGTGTGTCTCGGCCGCGTGGAGCCAGCCCGCATCCGCGCCGGGCGTGCTGCAGCCGATCGTCACGATGGCAGCCCGCTCGATCGAGCAGGTCCACGCGGCAGATGCGGCGGGGGCGCGCGCCACCCTGGAACGGTTCGAATCGCTCTGGAAGCCCGTGGAAGACGGGGTACGGGCCCGGAACCTCGATATCTACGCGCGTGTTGAAGTGGAGTCAAGCAGGGCGGAAGCCGCCCTGGGAGCCGCGCCGCCGGACCTTTCCGTCGCAGAACAGGCGCTCGTTGCGTTGCAGAAGGCTGCGGGAGACTACGCCACGGCCGCCCCGCCAACCGCGACCACGTCGGGACAGAAGGGCCTCTCGGCGCTCATCACCGTGATAGGCCAGGTGAAGCAGGCGCTGGCTTCCGGCGACGACAACCAGGCCTCCGACCTCCTGGGCAGCTTCCAGGAGATGTGGCCTCTCGCCGAAGGAGACGTGCAGACCCGTTCGATCCCGACCTACAATCGCGTTGAAAGCGAGATCACGCAGGCCTCCGCGCTGCTCCTCTCCGGCCCCGGTGCAAGGGACAGGGCCCTGGATGTCGTGGGCGCCATGCTTGCGCAGCTGGAAGGGCTGACGGGGGCCGCGGGGTATTCCGCCTGGGATGCCGCGCTCATCCTGCTGCGGGAAGGGATGGAAGCCCTCCTGGTCCTGGCTGCGCTCCTGGCCGCGTTGAAGAAGGCTGGCAACGCAGGGGGAGCCCGCTGGATCTGGGCTGGCGCCGGCACGGGAATCCTTGCAAGCGGCGCCCTGGCCGTGCTCCTGGTGTTCGTGATCACGGCCGCCACTGCCGGTGCGACGCGCGAGACCATGGAAGGGGCCGTGGGCCTGGCCTCCGTCCTCGTCATGCTTACCGTCGGGGCCTGGCTTCACGGCAAGTCCAGCCTCAAGGCCTGGAACGGTTTCATCAAGGGGAAGGTGGGCGGCGCCGTTGCCTCTGGTCGCATGTGGTCTCTCTATTTCCTGGCGCTTCTTGCCGTGCTCCGCGAGGGCGCTGAAGCCACCGTCTTCTACATCGGGATTGCCCAAGGCATAGGCCTGGGACAGCTCCTGCTGGGCATTGGAGCGGCCGTTCTCATCATCGTCATTGCCCGGTTTCCTCCTCATTCGATTCAGCGTGCGTCTCCCTCTGCACTGGGTGTTCCTGGTTGCCACGGTGCTGATCTACTACCTCGC
Organism: uncultured Spirochaetota bacterium; assembly: GCA_963768665.1. Lineage (GTDB taxonomy): Bacteria > Spirochaetota > Spirochaetia > SZUA-6 > Fen-1364 > Fen-1364. The sequence continues at coordinate 320,825 of CAVYIU010000015.1, forward strand.
ATTCAAGATCACGGGGGAAAGCGTCAGGGCGCTTCAGGCTGCCTCGGTGCTTCCTTCGCATTTCGTGGCGTGGGTGCCGTCGGTTCGCTTCCTTGGAATGTCGCCGACACTGGAGGCGTTCGCACCCCAGGTCGTCGTGTTTGCGCTGGTGCTCGCCGAGGTTATCGTGACCGAAGCGAAGCGGGCGACGGGCAAGCCGAAGATCGCGTAGGTGAGCATTGCGACAGGAATAGACGCGCGACGTCTGTTGCGGTCGGTTTTGACAATGCCGCGGCCTGGTGCGGAGGGGGGTCGCACACCTCAGGAAATCGACAGGAATAGACGCATGGCGTCTATTGCCTGTCGGCTTTTAATCAGGTCCGCACCGAGTAGTGGCGCTCAATACGCGCCAGCTCCCGGTCTTCTTCCTTCGACATGCAGGGCACAGGCGGCTTCGACAGGATTTCACGAACAAACGATTCGGCACGCTCGAGCATGCCGCTCTTTGCCGCGTCGGAGCCTCTCTGCGCACGCACGAGATGGCGCGGCTCCAGCACGGTCCCGCGGAAATGGGCCAGGGTGTGCTCCGTGCCGAGGAAGCTGCCGGCGATGCCTTCGCGCCGCACCTCGTCCACCGCGAGGCTCGCATCGTCCACGGGAAAACCCGCTGCAACGCGCCGGGCAGCGGCGGCGATCTCGTCATCGATCACGGCCTGGACCGGTGAGATCGTCTTCTCCGATTCCACCTGCCCGACGCCCCAGATGACGCTGACCCCTGCCGCGGTGTGCGTCGCGGCGGCGAGACTCTTCTCCAGCGCGTTCTGGCCGTCCACGAGCAGCGAGTCAGTGCACATCCACGAGGCCGACGGGAGGCCAAACCAGCGTCCAAGGGCGGCGCCGGTCGCCGCGAGGATGCAGTTCTCCGCGCCGCCGGTGACGGCGAATCCCGTGCGCATGTCCATGACGTGGCTGAAGCCGAGATTGAAGAAGCACGGCCGGCCCGGCTCGAGGACCTGGTTCACGACGATACCGGCGAGAATCTCCGCCGTTCCCACGGCTGCAGTGCCGGCCAGGGAGACCGGCGCCGAGGCGCCCGCCATCGGCTCGCCGTTCACCATGACCGGCACGCCGTGACCGGCCGTGGCCTTGAACACGCCCAGTGCCAGCGCGGTCCAGCGCAGCGGCCCGTGGGCCGTGAACCCGACGCTGAGCACGGGGTTCGCGCGCAAGCCCGCGGGACCCGCAAGCACGCGACCCATCTCGAGCACTGCCTCCCCCCCGCGCGGCGTAAAGGAAAGCGCGCGCAGGTGCTTGCGGGTCCCGCGGGCCATCACGCGCAGCCCGGCGAAGTCGCGGTCGGCGGGGGCCGCATCTTCTATCGCGGTTCCCACGACTCCGTCGGTGACAGGAAGCGCATCCACGACGCGCGCAAAGCTCTCCAGGTCGGCGCTGCTGATGGGACGGGCGCCCCTCTCATCGAGCACGAAGAGGGCAGCGCCGGTCCAGAAAAGGGACGGCGTATCGGGCCCGACCTCGCGCCGTACGCCGCGCCTGTCTGCCATCAGGAAAGGGCGGGGCGCTCGGGCCAGGCAGTCGTCGATCAGGCCGGCAGGCAGCATCAGGACGTGCGTCTTCCCGCCCGGCCTTGCACCGGCAGCGAGCAGGTGGTCCACTACCTCGTCGTCCTGCAGCATGACGCCGGGATCGGCGAGGAGCGAACGGGCAGCCCCGGCGATGTGCTCGATGTCAGTCGATGAGGTCATGCCGGCAGGGTAGCGCCTTCGCCGGTCGTGTGCAACAAAATGGGCTACGCTGACTCGAAGGAGCAGGAGAAACGGCCGCGGGTCCACCGGACGTCGAACGGCACTCCATAGACGGCGCGCAGGGCGGCCGCGGTGAGGACCTCGCGGGGACGCCCTGCATATGCAATGCGCCCGGACTTCATGAGATGGATCGTGTCGGCCACCGCGGCCGCGGACTGCGGGTTGTGGCTCGTCATGAGGACGCTGGTTCCCATGGCAGCCAGGGTGCGCAGGACGCGGAGGATGCCGCGCTGGTGCCGCGGGTCCAGGTGGCTCCCGGGCTCGTCCAGGAGAAGGACGGCCGGCTCCTGTGCCAGGCTCCGCGCGATGAGCATCAGCTGGTACTCGCCGCCGCTCAGCGTGGTGATGGAGCGCTCGGCGAGGTGCGGTATGCCGACAGCTCGCAGCGCCTGGCGCGCCACTGCCACGTCGCGTTCCCCCGGGGCGCCCAGCGGCCGCAGGCGCGGCGCCCTGCCCAGGAGCACGTAGTCCAGGACCGGGAAATCGAAACGCACGTTCTCGCGCTGCGGCACGAGAGACAGTGACCGTCCGCGCTCCGCGCGGCTCATCTCCTGGACGTTGACCCCGCCGAGAAGCACTTCACCCGAGGCCGGCTTCAGCCAGCCGAGGCACAGGTCGAGCAGCGTGGACTTGCCCGCGCCGTTGGGACCCAGGATCGCCGCGACCGTGCCCTTCTCCAGCTGCAGGGACACCCCGCGGATGATCATCGGACCGCCGCTGTATGCAAAGCGAACGCCGCGTGCCTCCAGGGCGCTCATCCGCCGCGCTCCTTTCGGCGCGCAATCATGAGCGCGAGGAACGCCGCCGTCCCGATGAGCGCCGTGAGAACACCCAGGGGAATTTCCACCGGCAGCAGCGCGCGGGCCACATCGTCGCAGGCGATCACGAACACCCCTCCCATCAGCAGGGCCCCGGGGAGGGACCGCGAGGCGTCAGCGCCGAACCAGCGGCGAGCGAGGTGCGGGATCATCAGGCCGACCCATCCCACGAGGCCCGTGACCGAGACGACGGCGGCCGTGGCAAGCGTCGCCGCGAAGAGCAGGAGGAAGCGCTCGCGGCCGGGGGCGCTTCCCAGCGAGTGCGCCACGCGCTCGTCAAGGGAAAGCACGTTCAGGCGCCACCGCGAGAGTACGACGACGATGAGCCCCACCACGGCGGGAGGACCGGCGAACAGCAGGTCACGCCGAGCCGGTGCTGGAAAGACTGCCCAGGAGCCAGAATGTTATGTCCGCGAGCCGGCTCCGCGGATCGGCAGCCATCTTCAGGAGACCGATGCCGGCAGCGAACACCGCCGACACGGCGATGCCGGCGAGCACGAGCCGAAGGATCCACCCGCCGTAGCGGATCAGGCGCGCGAGAAGGAGGGACGCGCCGAGGCCGGCGAGCGCGAAGACGAGCGCCGTCGCCTCCACGGCCGCGGGATGCGCGGTCACCGCCACGATGCACAGCGCCGCGCCGAAGGCCGCGCCCTGCGAAACGCCGAGGAAACCCGGCTCGACCAGCGGGTTCGAAAAGATCATCTGGAACACGGTTCCCGCAGCCCCCAGGACGCAGCCGAGGAGGATGTCCATGAGGATGCGCGGCAGGCGCAGGCCGAGCACGAGCCGGAGCGCGAGGGGATCCCGTGCCAGGAGCCACGGGGAGAGGAAGCCGGGGGAAGGGTAGCGGCCGACGAGGAGCGAGCTGGCAGCGGCGAGGAGGAGGAGACCTGCGAGTGCCGCGAGCGCGGGCGCCGCGGAGGGCCTCGTCCTATCGCTCGCCAAGGGCGCCTGCCAGACGCGGCAGCACCTGCGCGCGGATCGTCGTCTCGTCCAGCCCGTAGAGCTGCTCGTAGAAAGAGAAGACCTCCGAGCGCAGGTCCAGCCCGGCAAACAGGTCGGGGTGGATGGTGCGCGCCAGCCACTCCAGGCCGAGGATCCAGCGCGCGTCCGCCTGGTCCCACGAATAGAAGTCGGACGGGAAGCCGAGAATCGTGCCCTTCAGGAGCGCCGCCTTCCGCACCTGGTCGGCCAACGGGGAGGCGGGCTGCTGATAGGAGACGACGAACACGTACGCCGGGTTCCACGCTGAAAGCTGCTCGATTCCCGCCTTCTTCCAGCCGTCGCCGGGACCGGTTTCCTTCCAGGCGGCAGTCGCGCCGGCGATCTCCGTCATCGTGGTCTGGATCCAGCTCGACGGCGGAATCGCGAAGGAGGAGACCCCGTCCCGCGCGCTGTACTGGATGATGAGCGCCGACGGGCGCTGCGCGGAGGCCACGGCGCGCGTCACGGCGTCCACGCGCGAGCGATACCATTGCGTGATGGAGGCGGCGCGGTCGGGCTGCTGGAACAGGTCACCGAGCGTCCTCACGTCGGCGGAGAAGGTCCCGGGGCTCTCCAGGTCGAGGTAGAGCACCGGGATCCCGGCCGCCTCGAGGGGATCGCCCAGCTTCTCCTTCATGAATGACTTGAGGATGACGAGATCCGGGTGCGCCGCCGCGACCTGCTCGGGCCCTGCTGCGTTCGCGAGGCGGAGCTTGCCTCCCGCGGCAGGATCCAGGAACGGGAAGAAGTCGCCAAGGCCCTGGTCCGTCGTGCCGACCGCGACGATGCGGGAGGAGGCGCCCGGGAAGAGGTAGACCGCGTCCACGAGCAGGAGGGTGGCGCGTCCGGCCAGCACGATCCTCTGCGGCACCTGCGTGAGCCGGACCGTCCTGCCCAGCGTGTCGGTCACGGTCCACGCGGCGGCCTCGGCGCCGATCGCGGCCACGAGGAGCACACCGGCAAGAAGGGCCGCTCGAAGCTCGCGTCTCATTCGTAATCCTCCCTCGTGTCGATATCCCGCAGGATCGTGTCATCGTCCCAGGCGAGGTCAACGGAACCGAACAGCCCCGCGATATCACGCATCCGGCCGCGCGCCGGATCCGCGGCGAGGACCGCCTCCCGCACGCCGCGGCGGAAAAGCACCGGGTGGCCCCGACGGCCGGCAAAGGCCGGGAAAACGACGTCGACGCCCCTGCAGGAGAGCAGGCGTTCGTACACGGAGGGCGTGATCCACGGCATGTCCCCCGGCGTGACGAAGAACCGGTCTGCTTCGACCGCGGCCACTCCCCTGCGGACGGAGCTGAACATCCCCTGCTCCCAGCCCCCGTTCTCCGTCACCGTGACCCTCGCCCGGCCGTTGAACCGCGCGGCGAGCTCCCCCCCGCGATACCCGGTGACCAGGATGACACGCGTGCACGCCTGGAGTGCATTTTCAACAACCGTGTCGATGATCGTGGAGGCGCCGAAGGGCAGGATCGGCTTCCACCTGCCCATGCGCTCCGATCGGCCCGCGGCCGGTATGATGCAGTCCACGACCGGGTTCATGGCCGCGATCGTAGACCGGCCGCGTTGTGCGCGGCAAGGAGGCAGGGCGATAACGCACTATTATTTGACGCGCGGCGGAGAGCGCAGCTATCTTGACTGCTGAGTTAAAGGAGAGTGACATGACACGACACGCGGCACGGAAACTCATCATCGCCTGCATTGCCCTGGCAGTTCTGTCGGTCGGCACGGCGGCCTTCGGCCAGCAGGTGAACAAGGCGCTCCATCCCAATCTCGCGGCAGCCCAGGACTTCATTCAGCGCGCCGTCAACAGGATAACGGCGGCGCAGAAGGCGAACGAGTTCGACATGGGCGGTCACGCGGCCAAGGCCAAGGCCCTTCTCGAGCAGGCCTACGGCGAGATCAAGCTGGCAGCGGAAGCGGCAAATGCCAACAACTAGGCAGGTGACATGAGCGGCAGATCGCGTCTCCTTCGCACCATCATGATCGGCAGCGCGGCGGCACTCATCCTGGCCGGCTGCGCCACGATGGCGTCCGAGCGGGTAAGCTCCGCGCGCCATCCGAACCTCGCGCAGGCGCAGACGTTCATCGAGAGCGCAATGAGCAGGATAACGGCGGCGCAGCAGGCGAATGAGTTCGACATGGGCGGCCACGCGGCCAGGGCAAAGGACCTCCTCGGCCAGGCCTACGTCGAGATCAAGCTGGCCGCGGAGGCGGCGGACAGGAAGTAACTGCCCGGACGCCGCCTTCCGGCGGCGTCGGTCTCCTGGCTGTGCGCGCATGCCGCGAGCCAGCGCGCTTCTTGACCCGGGCTCCCGGTCGGCGGTATCGTGTGGGGCAGAGAATATGCAGAAGTACAGCCAGGAGTTCATTCGCGCCATTCCAAAAACGGACCTCCACGTGCACCTCGACGGATCGCTGCGCCTCTCCACCCTCATTGAGCTGGCACGCGAGAGGAAGGTGAAGCTCCCGTCCACCACCGAGGCAGGCCTCAACGAGCTCATCTTCAAGCCCTCGTACAAGGATCTCAACGAATACCTCGCTGGATTCGCCTGGACCCTGAAGGTCATGCAGGACGCCGAGGGACTGGAGCGGACCGCGTACGAGCTCGCGCAGGACAACTGGGCGGAAGGGGTGCGCTACTTCGAGGCGCGCTTTGCCCCGCAGCTGCACATGTCGGAGGCATTCGGCTTCGAGCCGGTGGTCGCCGCCGTTGACCGGGGGTTGCGCCGCGCGCGGGAGGAGGCCAACAGGGGCCGGCCCGCCGGGGAGCCGCCCTACGATTACGGGATCATCGTCTGCGCCATGCGTTTCTTCGACGAGTCGTTCTCCGCGTATTACCGCGACATCTCGCGGCTGCTCGCGTACTCGGGACAGCAGGAGGCCATCCGGGCGGCAAGCCTCGAGCTGGCACGCGCCGGCGTGCGCCTTCGCCGCGAGACGGACTACCAGGTGGTGGGATTCGACCTCGCCGGGAGCGAGCAAGGCTACCCTGCCAGCGCGCACGAGGAATCCTACGACTTCGTGCACCGCAACTTCATGAAGAAGACCGTGCATGCCGGCGAAGCGTACGGACCGGAGTCCATCTTCCAGGCGGTGGCGAAGCTGCACGCGGACCGCATCGGTCACGGCCTGCACCTTTTCGACGAGGACCTGATCCACTCGGGGACGGTGCAGGACAAGCGGGCGTACATCGAGAACCTCGTGAACTACATCGCGGAGAACCGCACCACCATCGAGGTCTGCCTCACCAGCAACATCCAGACCTCCCCCGCGATGAAGGACATCTCCGAGCATTCGCTGCGCCAGATGCTCGCGCGCAAGCTCTCGGTCACTTTCTGCACGGACAACAGGCTCGTGTCGCACACCACGGTGACCCGCGAGCTGGGACTTGCGCTGGAGCACTTCTCCATCGCCCCCGACCAGCTCAAGGACATCATCGCGTACGGCTTCAAGAGGTCGTTCTACTATCATCCCTACCCGATGAAGCGGAAGTGGGTGCGCCAGATCATCGACTACTACGAGACGCTGGAGAAGCGTTTCGGGGTGGCATAGAGGTGTATCAGACCATCGATTCCTTTCTCGATGACTGGAAGGGCGAGACAGCGACGACGCTGCGGGTTCTCCGGGTCCTCACCGACGAATCGCTCCGCCAGAAGGTGACGCCCGAGGGGCGTTCGCTGGGCTTCATCGCGTGGCACCTGGTGCTGACCATCGCGGAGATGGGCGGCAAGGCCGGGCTGCCGGTGAGCGGGCCGGCGGAGGATGCTCCGCAGCCGGGCACCGCCGCGGGGATCGTGGCCGCCTACGAGGCGGCGGCGCGCTCGCTGGCGGAGTTGCTGCGCGCCCGGTGGAACGACCGCATGCTCGGCGAAGAGGTTCCCCTCTATGGCCGGCCGTGGCGGCGGGTCTCCATCCTCGCCTCCATCGTCCATCACCAGATCCACCACCGCGGCCAGATGACGGTGCTCATGCGCCAGGCGGGGCTCCCCGTTCCCGGCATCTACGGCCCTGCCCGCGAGGAGTGGGCCAAAATGGGCATGAATCCCCAGGAGTAGCGCGGGAGGGGCATGGAAGAGCGACGGAAGGCATCGAGCCCGGCAGGAACGATCCATCGGACCATCGCTCTCCTGCACGACGCCTTGCGCGCGCTGCACGCACAGATGCCGCTCCCCGAGGTGGAGCGCGTGGCGGTGATGATCAACCAGGCCATGACGGCCGGCGCGCGCAGCTTCCATACGCCCGAGCACGTCTTCGATCTCGTGCACCCCGGGCGCCCCACGGCACGCTCGCCGCCCTGTTCCACGACCTCGTGTACTACCAGGTGGACCAGGGCTTCGTGCCGCAGGTAGCGAGCGTGCTGCAGCCGCGCATCGTTGCCGGTGACGGCGGGCTTCGGATCCGCGGCGGGATCCAAGACGATCGCCTCCTCGCCCTGACCATGGCCGTGTTCGGGTTCACCGCGGGGCAGCTGCTCCCGCCTTTCGGAGGGATGAACGAGTTCCTGAGCGCGCTCGTCATGAACCTCACCCTCGGTCACGTGGTGGGGGAGGACGACCTCGTGCGTGCCACCGCGTGCATCGAGGCGACCATCCCGTTCCGCACGTCGGCCGCGGATGGGCCGCCGCCCGCGCAGGCGCTCGAGACACGGCTTACGGCAGCGGTCGGTACCCTCGGGCTGGACCTTTCTCCCGAGCAGGTCACCGACGCCGTGCGCCTTGCCGTCGTTTTCGCCAACGGAGACGTGGCGAATTTCGCCGATCGCGCGGTCACGCGTTTCCTGGACAACACGTGGAAGCTGCTGCCGGAGACCAACCCGTCGCTGCGTTTCCAGGGCGTGTACTCGGTGAAGAGCTACCGGGTCGCGCTGCAGAAGATGGAAGGTTTCCTGCAGTCCCTCGATCCGAACACGATCTTCGCCCGCCACGGCGGGGTGCCGTCGGAGAAGGACTACCATCAGAAGCTGAAGAGAGCCGAACGGAACGTCATCACGGCCCGCGCCTACCTGGGGATCAAGCTGCTCACGGCCGCCATCCTGGAAGCGCTTGCCGACATCAGCGGCGGCGACGCACCCATCGCCCTGTTCATGGGTGACATCGGCGCCAAGGGCCCGGGGAGCCGTCTCGAAGACCACCTGCCCGAGTACCGCGCTCCCAACGCCGTGGTGCTCGACATCACCCTGCACGACCTGCTGGCACACGGGAGGGCGAGCGCGTCGAGCTTCGACCTGCAGAACTCGCCCCTCTCGCTGTTCATCTACCTGCACCTCGGGACAGAAGGCTTCCGTGACTTCCTCGGTGCCGCCCGGAGGATGTTCGACGGGGCATTGGACCCGCGCGCGTTCCTGGACACGCTCCCCCGCGAGCTCGTGGTCGGGATCGCGGAAGGCTGCGCGAAGATGGCCTTCACGCGGCGGCCCGCCCTCCACGCCTACGCGGCCGCGGCCGGCAAGGGAAGAAGCCGTGGCGCCGGCAGCCGCGCGTCGCGGACCGCCTCACGGGCGCCCCGCATCAGGTGAACCAGTGCCACGCGTGCCAGAACGGCCCGCCCGCGAGAATCATCATCACGACGAATGACACGGTGAGCACGACAACGAAGACCAGCCCGGCAAGCCTGATGAGACGGATGAGACGGATGAGGGTGGCGCCATGCTTCGCGCCGGTGCGCGCCCCGACGACCGCGCGGAGTGTGACAGAGGTGCCCTGCCAGGCTGACGTGTGCCAGTTCCAGTACTGCGTCCATGCCGCGCGGACAAGGCGCCAGAGCAACAGCGCCGAGGCGACCACCAGCGCCGAGAATGCGAGAAGGCTCATACCGCACAGGAGCCTCGCGGCCACCGGGAAGGTGGGGAAGTAGTCGAGGTAGTGCAGGCCGAGCACGAAGTTCACGCCGCCCGCGGCGATCGCGATGGACGCCAGTGCCATTCCCAGGACGACCAGGAACGCCAGGGTGAGAAGCGGCAGTGCCACGATGTCTGCCAGCGCAAGGCCTGACCGAAGAAGCGCCCGTGGTGCGCCCATCGAAACAGTACTGTTCATTTTTGGTCCCTCCTCGGGGGTGAACTCCACGGCTCTTGCTGCCATGGTCACCCGGTCAGACGAGAAAGGGAATTGTTTCACTTCAAGCCTTTTCCGATCTGCGGCCTTTACAGCTTTTTTACAATCCTTTTGACCCCTCCTGACACGCCCGCTCGCGCCCGGCGCGATACTTGGTGCATCTCATCGTCAGGGGGTGCACATGCGGACACGATTCGGTTTCGTCGGGCGGAGCGGGCTCCTGGGGGCGGCGTTTTCCGTCGCCGCGTTCATCACGGCTGCGCTGGCGTCGCCGGCCGCGGTGCGTGCGGACGGGATGATCATCATCGAGAACCCGCCGCGCCCTGCGCCGGCGGGGCACTTCGGCTTTGCGCCGCTCTCCGTGACGTACCACCACGTGAGCGTTGCGATCACCGATCTCGTCGCGGTGACCACCGTGGACGAGGAGTTCTTCGAATGCGAATCCCGAGCGCCTGGAAGGGACCTACGTGTTCCCTGCCGGACGGGGCCCAGATCGACAGGCTCTCCATGGACATCGGCGGAAAAATGACCGACGCCGAGCTCATGCCGGCGGACAAGGCCCGTGCGTACTACGAGGAAATCGTTCGGAAGATGAAGGATCCCGCGCTCCTCGAGTACGCGGGCCGGGGGGCGTTCCGGCTTCGCATCTACCCCATCGAGCCGCGCGCCGGGAAGCGGGTGCGCATCACGTACACGCAGCTATTGAGAAACGACGCGGGACTGGTGGAATACGTGTACCCGCTCGCCACGGAGAAGTTCAGCTCCACCGCGCTGAAGGATGTTTCGGTCCGCGTGAGCCTGGACGGGAAGCTGCCCCTGAAGAGCGTGCTCAGTCCCACCCATTCCGTGGAGATCAAGCGCACCGGTGACACGCGGGCGGTGGTGGGCTGGGAAGGGCAGAACATCTGGCCTGACACCGACTTCAAGCTCATCTTCAGCCGCAGCCCGTCGGCGCTGGGCATCGACCTGGACGCGAGCAGGGCTCCCGGGGAGGACGGGTACTTCATGCTCCTCGCGTCGCCGGGAAACACCGCGACGCAGGCCGAGATCCAGCCGAAGGACGTCTGCTTCGTCCTGGATACCTCCGGGTCCATGGCGGGTGTAAAGCTCGACCAGGCAAAGGGAGCTCTCCGCTACTGTCTAGCAAGTCTCGGCGCCGGCGACAGGTTCGAGATCATCCGCTTCTCCACCGAGGCAGAGGAGCTGTTCGGCGGCCTCGTTCCGGCGGACGCGTCGCACCGCGGGACAGCCGCCTCGTTCGTGGACGGCATGCGAGCCACGGGCGGCACGGCCATCGGGGATGCGCTTGCACAGGCGCTCGCCTTGCGGGGAGGCGCCGGCGCGCCGCGTGACCAAGGGCGGCCTTACATCGTCGTGTTTCTCACGGATGGCCTGCCCACGGTGGGCGAGACGTCGGAAGATGCGCTCGTTGCCTCGGTGGCAACGGCGGGGGCATCGACGAGGATCTTTTCTTTCGGGATCGGCACGGACGTGAACACGCATCTCCTGGACAGGATCGCGGCCTCCACGAGGGCAGCCAGCCAGTACGTGCTGCCCGGGGGAGGACATCGAGCTGAAGGTGAGCTCCTTCTTCTCGAGGGTGAGCGACCCCGTGCTCACCAACCTCTCCCTGCGCGTCTCGAACCCGGCCGTGCGCATCGCCCAGCTCATCCCGGCTGCACTGCCAGACCTCTTCAACGGGGACGTGCTCGCCGTGTTCGGGCGCTACAGCGGGTCCGGCAGCGCAACGATCACCATCGCGGGCACTTTCAACGGGACGCCGCACGAGTTTTCCGCCGCCGTGAACTTCCCGGCGAGCACCACCGGGTCTTCCTCCATCCCGCGCTTGTGGGCAACGAGGCGTGTCGGCTGGCTGCTGGACCAGGTACGTATGAACGGGGAATCAGCCGAGCTGCGTGACGAGGTCACGCGCCTGGCGCGCGCCTTCGGGATCGTGACGCCGTACACGGCGTACCTCGTCCTGGAAGACGAGGAAGCACGCGGCGTGCCCCTTGGCATGCGCTCCTTCCAGGAGTTGCAGGACGACAAGGGCGCCGTGGCCAACGCACGGCAGAAGCTCGACTCCGTGCGCAAGGAAGCGTCGTCCGAGTCGAGCCGGGCAGGCGCCGGGGCGGTGGAGAACTCCATGGCGGTGCAGCAGATGAGAGACGCGGTGACCGTGCCGCAGGCGGCGCCTGCCCCCGGGCTGGCCAAGACCTCTGAGGTGCCGGCAACGACGGCACCCGGAGATGCCGGCGGCTACCGCGCGTCGCTGACGCGGAACTACGCGCAGCAGGTGCAGGTGGTGAACGGGAGGGCCTTCTACGAAAATGCGGGAACCTGGACCGATTCCACGGCGCAGGCAGGCAAGGCTCTCGCGCAAAAGCAGATACGGTTCGGCTCCGAGGAATACTTCAGCTTCCTGGCAAGGAAGCCCGGTGCCGCCGCATGGCTGGCGCTGGGAACGAATGTCGACCTGGTGGTCGACGGGACGCTCGTGAGCATCAGGGAATAGGGGAAGTGCGGGCTACGGAAGCGGCTCCGCAAGGTAGCGCTGGATGGTCGGGCCGAGGAGCGCAGCAACGGTTTCGACGTCCGCGCTGGCCAGGGGCTCGATCTTCACGACGAAACGCGCCATGGCGAGGCCGAAGAACTCCGAGGCTATGAGGGCGATGCGCAGAGCGGGGTCGGCTCCGCGGGCATGGCGGCCGCCTCCCAGCTGAAGTGCCCCGAACTGCTCACCAGCGTGCAGCAGGCATTCGTGAAGGGAATGGACACCATGATGCTGGCGAGCGCCTGTATCGCTGTTCTCGGCGTGGTGCTGAGCCTGGTCTTCCTGCCGAACAGGTCGGCCGAGCTCAGCGGGACCGTGCCGTCGGGAGAAACGGCGGCGGTCCGGCTATAGTGTCGCGCGTGCAGGCGGGCCCACCGCCGAAGTGCGGCGGGCTACTCCGCCGGCATCCCGAAGTCGTTCCATGACGCTTCGACCCGAGACAACGTGGGCTCCTTCAACTCGGCTTCCGCCTGCTGGCGAATCGTTTCCGGGGTGATGCTCTCTCTCAGGACAGTGAAAGCGATCCCCGAGCCTTCGGTGTCCATGACCAGTGCCTTCTCACCGCCCTCCGCCGGGTCCCAGGCCGGCCACACCGGGAGAGGGTCGCCTGACACCGGGTTGGGGTTTGCGGTCCGCGCAAATGCCGCGAGGTATCTCATGGCCGCGCTGATCAGCGCAACCCTGCCGGGCTTGTTGCGAGCCGTGTAGTAGTTGCCGGTGAGAAGGGAAACGGAGTTCGTATCGGTACCCAGGAAGAACGGAACCTCGATGGAGTGAAAGGCGCCCAGTCGCAGCCCGCGATCCCCCGGGAGCGGGCTTTCTCCGCGCGCGTCGGGACTTCCCCAGTCGAATCGATATGCATACACGGCAGGATGATTCGGCACGGAGGTGATGGCGGCTGCCACCGAGTCCACGCCCCGATAGCGCCACGTCATGGTCATGAACTTGGACAGGGCCTGGTAGAGCGCCGGGTTGGACGTGAACGTAGTGTCCTTCCGCGCGTTGAGAAACAGTTTCATCTCGTCCTTGTTGCTCCCGATGATCAGCGGAACCTTGTTGGCGTAGGTCCCGTTGCCCAGGCTGGCAAAGCCGTCTTTCGGAAGAACATACCCGTCGGCGTAGATCGTCGGGTGATCCGACATGCCCAGACCGACGGGACTCTTCCCCTGGGCATCCAGGAACTCGCGTGGCGGTGTCGACATCAGGAAGGATCGGAGATCGGCGGCTGTCATCCCGTCCAGCACCCGGTAGCCGCCGGGAGGTCGCTGGCCTTTCCGTGGCGCATGATGAGCCTGCGTTCGATCGTGCGACTGGCAGCATCCGCAACGGCGAGGCTCTGGATCGCGGTGATACCGCTTTCGATGACGGCCCGTTGAAAGAGCCCTTCTGCCAACGGCGACACGAGGAGCGAAAGGATGTTGAAGGCTCCCGCAGACTCTCCCGCCAGGGTGACTCTGTCCGGGTCTCCGCCGAACGCCGCGATGTTCTGCCTGACCCACCTCAGAGCCTGGATGATGTCCAGCGTGCCGTAGTTGCCCGACGCATCCTCGGGGGATTCGCCTTCCGCCAACGGGGGAGAGTGAAACCACCCGAAGACGCCGAGGCGGTAGTTGATCGACACGTACACCATGTCCGACGCAGCCGCCACGACCTGACCATGGTAGTCCGCGTAGGAGGCCGTCCCGATCGAGTTTCCACCGCCGTGAACGAAAAGGTACACCGGCAGCGACACCTCGGTGTTTTGAGGCCGCCATACATTCAAGTACAGGCAGTCCTCGGATCCCCAGGCGCCCAGGATCGGAATAGACTGCATCGCCTGACTTCCGAAGCGGTCCGCGACGCGGACGCCGTTCCACGGCACGGGCGGTCGGGGCGCCTTCCACCGTAGATCCCCTACGGGCGGCTTCGCGTACGGTATGCCTTTCCAGGCCCAGGTGCTTCGACTGTCACCCACGCCCTTGATCGCGCCGTACGCGGTCTGCACCAGCGGCGAACCGTTCCACGCTCCCACAGCAAACGTCGACGGGGCGGGCGCGGTCTGGGTCACGCACCCGGAGAGGGCCGCCAGAAAGGCCGCGGCCACGCAAAGGAAGAAGCTGCGTGTGATGGTCATGCGCGAGACTATGCGCCGCCGGGGCGGGTGTGCCAAGCTTTGAGCGGGCCGTCGCGCATCATGCCCGGCGCACGGGGCGGGCCCGGCGCATCTTCAGCTCCTGCCCGGCGCGGCGATCGCGGCGAACTTCCGCCCTCCAGCATGTCGAAGTAGAGGGTCGTCCCGCTTTTCAGCGCGACCTGCACGAAGGGCGTGGAGAAGAACTGGAAGAGGCGCGTCGTTTCCGGGAGGATGTCGGCTGTCCCTGCCTTCGCCATGCGCTGCGACGCCTGCATCTTCGACACGAACCTGACGCTCGTCACCTCGGCGAGGGCGAAGGAGACCTCGGTCTTCTCGTACTTCTTTCCTGCTCCCACGACACGGTAGAGCCAATTGTCCTTCTCGAAATCCTCGAACCAGGCAACGGCGTTCACCACGTAGAGGAGCCCCGCGAGGTCGACCCTGCCGCCCCCCGCGCTGCCCGCCAGCGTGGCGAACGTGGAGAAGGTCACGGGGCCGCCGCGGCGCGTTTCCACCCCGTGCCAGAAGTCAGCGGGATCCTCGGATTTTTTCTGTCGCAGCCACTGCACGGCGTTCCCTCCCGTGGCGGAAGGATAGCGATACGGCGAGGCCGCCGCAAGAAGCGTGCCTTTGCCGCACGGGACCTGCCGCGCGGGCGCCGTTGAACCGAAGCGATTTCCGCACGATACTACGCGGCGTGAACAGAACTCATGCCTCACCAGACGCTTCGGCGCGGGTTGCCGCCGTCCTGGAGCCGTTCGTCAAATCCGGCATGCTCGCCGGCGCAGTCGCCGCGGTGGTCGACAGGGACGGGGTGCGAAGCCTTTCTGCCGTCGGCTTCGCGGACCGGGCAGCCCGTACCCCGATGCGGCCGGACGCTCTCTTCTGGATCGCGTCGCAGTCCAAGCCCATCACGGCTGCCGCCTTCATGATGCTCGTCGACGAGGGGCTCGTCGGGCTGGACGATCCCGTCGATCGCCACCTGCCGGAGTTTGCCAACCCGTGGCTTGCCGTCGAGCGTGACGGTGAGCACGTTCTCCTGCGAAAGCCGCGGCACCGCGTGACGGTTCGCCATATCCTGAGTCACACCAGCGGGATGCCGTTCGCCTCGCCGCTGGAGCAGCCGACGCTGGACATGTTCCCGCTGCGGGAAAGGGTGGCCGGCTACGCGCTGACGCCGCTCGACTTCGAGCCGGGCACGAAGTACCAGTACTCAAACGCGGGGATCAACACGGTCGGACGCATCATCGAGGTGCGAAGCGGCGCGCGCTACGAGGACTTCCTGGGAAACCGTCTCCTGCGTCCCCTGGGCATGAAGGACACCACCTTCTGGCCGAGCGCTCGGCAGGTGGCGCGGCTGGCCCGGTCATACAAGCCGACTGCCGACAAAAAGGCGCTCGAGGAGACAGTCATCACTCAGCTGCGCTACCCCCTCACCGACCGCACCCGCCAGCCCATCCGGCCGGTGGCCTGTTCTCCACCGCCGCGGACGTGGCGCGGTTCTGCCAGATGGTGCTGCGGGGCGGCGAGCTGGCGGGCCGCCGGTACCTGTCGGAATCAGCGGTCCACGAGATGACGCGCCGGCAAACTCCCGAGGGGATCGTCGAGAGCTACGGACTGGGCTGGAGCGTCACCGGTGGCACCTTCGGGCACGGCGGCGCGTACGCAACAAGCATGAGCATCGACGCCCGCGCGGGGTGGCGTCGGTGTACCTCGTGCAGCACGCGGGATTTCCCGAGGGCGGCGAAGAATGCTTCCCCGCTTTCACGGCCGCCGTGGAGGAGCTCTTCGGCGGGACCACGTAGCGGCGGAGCGCCCGCGGCTCAGATGATCTCCAGGGCGTCCTTGTCCGGCAGCGCGGGGAACGGCTTCGTGGGAAGCGCCTGGTACCAGCAGGCCACCGAGGCTATGTCATCCTGCAGCGGCAGGAAGCGCCTCTCGCTTCTCCAGCCAAGACCCTGGATGCTGACGCGGAGGTCTTTCTCGAATCGCACCGGGTCCATGACGTGGAAGCGGTACATGGCATGGCGGTGCTGGGAGCTGTAGAGTCCGTCAGGTCGGATGACCTGGTGCATGCCCATGAACGGCGTGGAGTAGGCGACGTACGCGCCGTCGACATCCCAGTTGTACGCGCCCCCGAAGTAGTCCTCCGTGCCTGTCCCGCAGATCGTCGGGAACTCCCCGTCCCCGTCGATGAAGAACTTGACCTCCCCTTCACCCCACCAGCGATTGCTGTTCACTCCCCAGTGGAGGATGGTCCCGACGTAGTGGCCACGGCCCTGCACGCCGTCAAGAATCGTGTAGACCGACTTGTAGGGCAGCGGGTTGACCCCCGGAACTGCGCGTGGAAATACGCGGCGTCCTGCGGCACGGCCGTGAGCGTGTAATCGACCTGGTAGAAAAAGGTCATCTCCTCGCTCGACCGGTTCTCCAGCGTCATGCGGCAGCGCCTGCGGAACGGCATCGGCCAGAAGGCGTTGTACCCGCGGTTGGGATTGACGGCCACCGGCAGGGAGCTCACCTGCGCGTACTGTCCCCAGCCGCAGGCGAAGAAGTCGGCCGCGGGGCACTCCACCGAGGGGACGGCCTGGTCGTCCCAGTAAATGCGAAAGATGTAGTACCCGCGCCGGGGCCCTTGTTCGCCACGTTGCCGGAAAGCCAGAGGTGCTGGATCGCGCCGGGGCCCTCGATGTCGGCAAACGTGAAGGTTGATCCCGCGGCGACCTGCACGCACGGCGCCACCTTCCAGCCCTGCCCCAGGTCACGTGCCGCGTTGGCGGCGTCAGGAACGGCCATGCCGCCCCTGCCCTTTTCTCCCCGGGGATTCTCGGCGGTGATCGCGCGCGTCTTCCCATCGGCGAGAAGGAAGAGGGAGTCCAGTCCTGCTGCTATCATGCCGTCATGATAGCGGATTTCAGAGATCCTGGCGATCCGGCGGGCCTATGCGAGCGGGTCAACGACGGCGAGGAACGGAAAGACGTGGAATGCGGTGTCCCTCGTGAAGATGCGCGTGATGCCATGCTCGCGCATCAGGATGGCCGTGTGAGCGTCGAAGACGAGGTTGCCGGCGATGGGGGGGCTTTTCACCAGGACCTCCCGGGCGATCTCTCCGTGACGCTCGGTCTCCTGCAGGACCGACAGGCCGGGGGAGGCGATGATCCCGTCGACGAACTTCCATGCCTGGCCAATTGCCCATGGCCTCTCGAAAACGCGCGGGTGCGTGGCAATGCGGAGAAACTCGTAGATGATGCCCCATGTCACGTGCCAGGGAAGCGACTCTCTCCGCCACGAGAGCAGGAGCTCCCGGGCAGCGGGCGTGTTCGGGGGCCGCCGCGTTGGCGGCGTACACGAGCACATTCGTGTCAACAACGAACATCAGCGCTGTTCCATCAGGTCATAGAGCGCGTCGCGGTTGGCAATGTCCACGCGCGCGCCGCCGCCGTCGAACACGGGGAGCTCCGGCAGCGCGGCAGGTCGACGCCGGGCGCTGAGAAGCATGCGGAGGGCCGTTTCCACCAGTTCGGACATCGTACGCCCGCTCGCGGCCGCTTCACGTTTCAGTGCCTTCATGACCGTGTCGTCGATGATGAGCGTGGTCTTCATATGGAAAACCATACTCATGGTATGGAAAGGCGTCAAGAGGTGCCGCCCCGGTGATCGCCTCCCGTTCAGCCCGGCAGCGGCGCGGGGCGCGGCACCGGCCAGCGCAGATTCACGCTCCGTTCCGCGCCCGAGGCGTCGTGCACCGCGTGCATGATCTCCAGCGCGTGCATGCCCAGCGCGCCGGAAGCAAGGGGAGGCCTGCCGGGCCCCGATGGCATCGACCATCTCGGACAATCCCAGGCCGCGGGAGTTCTCCGCGTGCGGCAGCGTCACGGGCACGTCCTGCCACTCCTTCTCCGCGCTCCCGCGCATGCGCACGGGGCCGCCGAAGGTGTTGGGACCGGCACGCTCAGGGTGCCGTCGGTTCCGTAGATCTCGATGCGGGGGAGCTCCGCGTGCCAGATGTCGAAGCTCATGATGAACGTGGCCACCGCTCCGCACGCGAAGTCGATGGTGCCTGCCGCGTGGGTGGGCACCTCCACGGCGATCACCTGTCCCGCCTTGGGGCCGGAGCCCACGACGCGCTGCGGGAACGTGCGCTTCACGGACCCCGACACGCGTTCGGCGGGTCCCATGAGAGCGATGAGCGCCGTGAAGTAGTACGGGCCCATGTCGAACACCGGGCCGCCGCCGCCCTGGTAGTAGAAGGCGGGATCGGGATGCCAGCTCTCGTGGCCGTGGCAGGTCATGAAGGCGGTCGCCGCCACGGGCGCGCCAATGGCGCCCTGGTCGATCAGCCGGATACAGGTCTGGATCCCCGCTCCCAGGAACGTGTCAGGGGCGCACCCCACGGCGAGGCCCTTCTTGCGGGCCAGGGCGAGCATGTTCTCGCCGTCCTTCATGTTGATAGCGAACGGCTTCTCCGAGTAGGCATGCTTGCCGGCCTGGAGGGCGGCCATGGTACCTCGGTGTGCGCCTTGGGGATGGTGATGTTGAGCACCACGTCGATCTTCGGGTCGGCGAGCAGCTCCTCCACCGAGCACGCCTTCGGGATGCCGTGCGCGTCGGCCTTCGCCTTCGCCCTCTCCGGCAGCAGGTCGGCCACGGCTGCCACCTCCACGTTCCCGAACATCGTGGAGAGGTTCGTGATGTAGATCTCGCTGATGTTCCCGCACCCGACGATGCCGACCCGCGCCTTAGCCATTTTTGCCTCCCTGACCGTAGTATGCGTCCTTCCCGTGCTTCCGCAGATAGTGCTTGTCCAGCAGGGACTGCTTCACGCCCTTGATGCGCGGGTTGATTCGCTACCGTGAGGATGGCCATCTCGGCTGCATAGTCCAGCATCCAGGCGTGGTAGACAGCCTCCGCGGCGTCCTTTCCCCAGGTGAATGGTCCATGGGATGCGACGAGGACCGCCGGCATCCCGTGGTAGTCGATCGAGCGAAACGCGTCGAGGATCTGCACGGCGGTCTCTTCCTCGTAGTCCCGCCCGATCTGCTGGTCGGAGATGACCGCCGTGCAGGGCACATCGCCGTGGAAAGTAGTCCGCGTGCGTGGTGCCGAAGCAGGGAGGGCGCGGCGCGCCTGCGCCCATGCGGTGGCGTGCCGCGAATGGGTGTGCACCACCCCCCCGATGTCGGGGAACTCGCGGTACAGCCGCACGTGGGTCTTCGTGTCCGAGGAGGGGTTCAGTCTCCCTCCACCTTCCTTCCTGGAGGTCGAGGACCACGATGTTCTTCGGCGTGAGATCCGCGTATTCGACGCCGCTGGGCTTGATGGCGATCAGACCCGAGCTGCGCGGTCGATACCCGAGACGTTGCCGAAGGTGGAGACGACGAGGCCATGCTCCACGAGCCGATGTTGGCCGCGTACACCTGCTCCGCAGCCGCAGGAGGCTCTTCTTGTCAGACGTCGCTGTCATAGCGTCCTCAGGAATCCCTCCAGGCCCCCGCCGAGGGCGACGTACTTCTCGTAGAGCTTCGCGTAAAGCGCGCCCGCTTGCTGTCCGGGTTTGAATGTCTTGTCGAACCCGCTCCCATCTTTTTCTGCGCGGCGGCGACCGAGGGTAGATGCCTGCCGCGACGGCGGCGAGCATGCCCGCCCCCAGCGCGCACGCCTGGTCCGAGGCGACCACGCGGATGGGCATGCCCATGACGTCCGCCGTCACCTGCATGACGAAGGGGCTCTTGCGGGCGATTCCCCCTGCGCGATGACCGCGTTGATCGGCACGCCCTCCTTGCGGAACTGCTGCACGATGGCGCGGGAGCCGAACGCGGTTGCCTCCACGAGGGCGCGGAAGACTTTCGGCGCCGTTGTGCCCAGGGTGAGCCCCACGATGGCGCCCTTGAGCGTCTGGTCGGCGAAGGGGTCCGCCGGCCGTTCAGCCAGTCCAGCGCAACCACGGTGGACTTCGGCGGGATGCACTTTCGCCGCTTCCTCGGAAAGCCGCTCCAGAGCGTTCTCCTCGATCTGCCGGCGCGCCTGGCCGAAGGCGGCGGCTTTTGCCCCGCGCGCCCGCGCGACGGCGTCGTGCAGCGGCCAGGACAGGAGGTCCTTGAACCATGCGTACACGTCACCGAAGGCCGACTGTCCCGCCTCCAGGCCGACCATGCCGGGGATCACGGAGCCGTCCACCTGGCCGCAGATGCCCGGCGATGCATTTGCTGCCCACCGCCCTGCTCGGCGCCACCAGCATGTCGCAGGTGGAGGTGCCCATGATTTTCACCATGGTGCGCGTCGCTGATGCCGCCGCCCACGGCGCCCATGTGAGCGTCGAAAGCGCCGACGGCCACCAACGGTCCCCGGCGAAACCCGAGGCGTCTTCGCCCATTCCGCCGTGAGCGCCGCCGGCGCTCACGTCGGAGGTGTGTGTTTCCGTGTACAGCCGCGCGCGCAGGCCGCGCAGGAGCGGGTCGACCTTGACGAGGAACGCCTCGGGCGGAAGGCCTTCCCATTCGGTGTGCCACATGGCCTTGTGACCGGCCGCGCAGCGGCTGCGCTTCATGGTGAGAGGGTCGGTCGTGCCGGTGAGGAGCGCCGGCATCCAGTCGCAGTGCTCCACCCAGGAGAAGGCCGCGCCGCGCACCTTGCCGTCCTCCCGCAGCACGTGGAGGATCTTCGACCAGAACCATTCCGAGGAGTAGACCCCTCCCTCGTACCTGGTGAAATCGGTCCCGCCCCAGCCCCGGGCCGACCTTGTTGATGAGCTCCGCCTCCTTCACCGCGGTGTGGTCCTTCCACAGGACGAACATGGCGTTCGGGATTTTCCTCGAACCCCTTCGTGAGGGCGAGGGGGGCCCCCGCGCGGTCCACGGCGCAGGGGGTGGAGCCGGTGGTGTCGATGCCGATGGCGGCAACGTCCTTGCCCGGCGCGTTTTCCCAGCTTGGCGAGCGCGCCTTTCACCGCGGCCTCCATGCCCTCGATGTAGTCCAGGGGGTGCTGGCGGAAGCGGTTTTTCGCGGGGTCGCAGTATTTCCCCGCGGCCCAGCGCCGGTAGTAGGCGACCTCGTTGGCCAGCTCCCTGCCGCCCAGCGCGTCGATGAGCACGGCGCGCACCGAGTCGGTGCCGAAGTCCATCCCGATGATCAGCGTGTTCTTCGATGACTCCTTTTATGGAAGGAA